>CAVWGO010000001.1:0-354741 GCA_963754595.1 uncultured Acidobacteriaceae bacterium
ACTCCGATCCCGAAGAGGAAGCGACCGTCGGCGCATTGAAGAGCGTCTACGAGATTGCCGATGAGCGCGGCGAACCGAAAGAGGGCGCCCCTAGTGACGAACTGCTGATCCGCAGGCCTTCGATCGAGGCCGATCTGCAGCAGATGGCCATCACGCACCAGCCTGTGATCCGGACCGTTGTTGGACACAACCGGATTCCCTACCAATTACTCTCGAATACCCTTATTACGGACCCGGACACAGGCAAGAAGTGGTATCTGGCAGAGGGGCGCAGCCTCATCAAAGACCGCAAGGTGCTGTATGGATTCGAACGGAACTTCCTCTTATTCCTGCCCATTGCACTGATCGCTACGTTCATTGTGAGTTGGTACAGCACCGGGACTGCTTTGAAGGTGCTGCACCAGGTGGACATGGCAGCACAGGGAATTACGGGGTCCAATCTGGGCCTGCAGATTCCGAAGCGCGGCGCGGACGACGAACTGGACCGGTTAATCGACTCATTCAATGCCATGAGCGGCCGCTTGAAGGCATCCTTCGATCAGATACGTCAGTTTTCGACGGACGTTTCGCATGAACTGCGACGCCTTTAACCGCCATTCAAGGGCAGCTGGAAGTGGCGCTCTTCACCGCAAAGGAAAAGGAACAGCTTCAGGAAGCCGTGGAGAACGCGCTGCAGGATGTGGAGCGACTTTCCAACCCTGGCGCGAGTGCTGTTGCTACTTTCGCAGTCCGAGTCGGGCCAGATTCCGATGAACAAGAATGTTCTGGATTTGAATCAGCTGGTCACCGATCTTGTGGATCAGTTTCAGATTCCCGCTGAGATGGAAGGCATCCGGCTGACTAAACCTTTGACAGACCCGGTGCTGTGCGAGATTGATCGCACTCAGGTGGAGCGGGAGAGAATCACGAATTTGCTGGCAAACGCGATGAAATACACGCCGCAAGGCGGCTGGGTGGGAGCCTTTGCCGAGCTCACGGATGGCACGGCAAGACTGGTGGTTGAGGATTCTGGCGTTGGCATTCCGCCCGATCACCTGCCGCACATCTTCGATCGCTTCTACCGGGTGCCAGATCCAAATCCGCAAAAGGGTCTGGGTCTCGGCCTCAGTTTCGTGTCTGCGATTGTGAAGGCGCATGGCGGCGAGATTCGGGTGATCAGTGAACCCGGCCAAGGCTCGCGATTCGAAGTGCTGCTTCCGTTGGGGCAAGTGGCCGTGCCTGTGGAGCCAGTAGCGGTGCAATCGTAGCTCTTGCTGCGTGCCTATTTGTTGCCGTGCCAGGAATCAAGAAAGGCCAGCAGCGAGGCGTTGACCGCATCCGGTTTTTCTTCGTGGGGCAGATGCCCACATTGCGGGATGGATAAGTAACTCATGTGCCGCGCCATGTTACAGATTCGTGAAAGTCCCACATTTTGCCGCCGCTCACAAAGTCCTCTCCCCAGATGGCAAGGGTCGGACACTCAATCAGCACGTTCATGTCTGCTTCATCCTGCGCGACGTCTTCGCGGGCGGCCCGGTAGTCGCAGAAAGCGCCTCGGAGTGCCCCGGCCTGCGAGTATGCCTTCGTATAGACGGCCATCTCTTCGTCAGTGAAGAGTTCAGGGTTGTAGCACCAACTGGAGAAGATGAAGCGGAGCCAGATTTCTTCCCTGCCCGCGATTAGGGCTTCCGGTAAGTCCGGCACGTTATTAAATAGAAAAAACCAGTGGCCGCGCGCGATCTCCGCATTCATGCGTCCGAAGATGATGCGGGTGGGAATGTTGTCCATCACCACCAGGCGTTCCACCACTTCGGGCTTGTCTTTCGCGAAGCGTGTAGCCACGCGTGCACCGCGGTCATGTCCGATGATGGGCGCGCGGGCGATTCCGCAATGGCGCATCAGCTCGTAGATGTCCTGCGCCATCGTGCGCTTGTCGTAACCGCCGTACGGCTTCTCGGTTTCACCATAGCCGCGCATGTCGGGCACAATCAGACGGAAGCGCGAGGCGAGTACCGGGATCTGGCGGCGCCAGGCGTACCAGGTTTCCGGAAAGCCGTGCAGCAGCACCACGGGCGGCCCTTCGCCCGCCTCTACGTAATGCATTTTGATTCCGTTTACGTAAGCTGTGTGGTGACGGACCGAACCGGTATTCACGCCGGATAAGATGAGGCTACTTGGCGGACAATTTCACCACAGCCGCCAGATCCTCGTATTGGTCCGTGGCAATCAGGTTCACACCGGCGGCAATGGCAGCTCGCCAACGCACTTCGGCGGCGGCTTTAGAACCGAAATTGTAGCCTGCGAGCCAGCCATTTGCTTTGCCTTCTTCCGGTGTAAAACCATCGAGCGTGTAGAAACGAATCCAAAAGCCGAGAGCATGTGCATGATCTACCAGCGCACGCAAACGAGTCATGTCCTGCGCGGTCCATGCGCCGGCTTTTGGTTGGCCACCCTCTTCCACTTCGTACCAGGAGTTGTTCCACCAACGGCGGTAGTTCGTAGGGCGCTCCGTCAGCAACTGGTCGGGGGGCAAAGTTGCCGCCAAGTGAATCAGCTGCTGTTGGTTCTCAGTCTTCGGAGTATTGGTGTGCGCGGAGCCGAACACCCGAAGGCGTGCCCCGACCGCAACGTTATCGAAGAACACCTTCTCTTGCGCATCGGCATCTTCCGTCAAAACCAAGATCGGTTTGCGATCGAAGGCGGCAAGCTGGTGCGGGTCGGTACCTTTGAGCGCTGTCGTGATCCACGGTTCATAGTCACCCAACAAGTCCCAGACCGCTTCGAGCAGAGGGGTTTGCAGATCTTTGAAATCGAAGTGAAGAATGATGATGGGCCACCGCGCAGGGTCGCCCTGCTTTAACTCTTTTTCGATCAGCGGCCGAACGCGTTCAAAGAAGTATTGGCGTTCCTCGGGATCCTGAGCGCTGGTCTTTTCGGAGTGACTCACAACTACCCGGCCTTTGCCGGAGGCAGGATCCAGGTACCACGCCAGATCCTGTTCGATTGCGATGGGGTAGCCGAGTTTAAGCGCGCGATCGACCCGGTCGTTCCAGCGGCCGTCGTACGGGTAGCAATTATGGGCATCGGCCACCGGTCGATTGTCGTTCATGTACTGCATAGCGGCTGTTTGCGCGGACACATCATGTCCAAGGCAGAAGAGCAAGAACAGAGACAGCGCAGAACGTAACATCAGCTGACAGTATGTCGGACGAAGATGACGATCACATTGCACTCCCACCTATGCAAGTCTCCGCACCCCAAGCGCTATGGATTTCCACTACCCGCGTGCTACACTATTTCAGCTTGGTTGTTCAGTAGCGCTTAACAGGAGGGGTCGGCTTATTGCCGCCTGTCTTAGTGAAACTGGTAACCCTTTGGGTAATGAATCTTAAGTCAATCCAGTTGCAATTGGCTGATGCTCTTTAACTCATTCAACTTTCTCTGCTTCCTCGCTGTTGTTTTGCTCGTGTATTACCGGCTGTCGCACACGATGCAGAACCGGTTTCTGCTGGCAGCGAGTTGCTTCTTCTATGCCTGCTGGGATTGGCGTTTCCTTGCGCCGCTCCTAGTCTCCACTTCTATCGACTACTGGTGCGCCAAACGCATGGAGCAGATTGTAGAAGCGGGCGAACCGAAGTCAGCGCGTAAACCCTATCTTGTAACAAGCGTGGTCGCGAACATTGGTTTACTTGGCTTCTTCAAGTACTTCAACTTCTTCACAGGGAGCCTTCATGACCTTCTGGCTGGTATAGGCCTGCACCCGACCTTGTGGACGCTTAACGTCATTCTCCCAATCGGGATCTCGTTCTACACTTTTCAAGCATTGAGCTATACCATCGACGTCTATCGGGGGCAACTCCACGCGACCCGGAGCTTCGCTGACTTCTTACTAGCGGTTCTTTATTTCCCCCATCTTGTGGCCGGACCGATCCAACGCGCAAACAACCTGTTGCCTCAGGTTGTGAATAAGCGGCGGGTAACGGCCGATCAGGTCCGAGCCGGGCTGAACCTGATGGTATGGGGTTATGTAAAGAAGGTGTTCGTTGCCGATAATCTGGCGCCTATCGTTAATCAGATCTTCGCTCAACCAACGGCCGATGGCTTCCATGTGATTGTGGGCGCTTATGCTTTCGCTGTTCAGATTTACTGTGACTTTTCGGGCTATACGGATATTGCTCGAGGGGTGGCCAAGCTTATGGGTTTTGAGTTCATGCTGAACTTCAACCTGCCTTATCTTGCAACCAACCCTAGCGACTTCTGGAGCAGGTGGCATATCAGCCTTTCCACATGGCTGCGCGATTACCTTTACATACCTCTGGGCGGTAACCGCAAAGGCAACGCGAAGACGTACCGCAATCTGATGCTGACCATGATCATCGGTGGTCTATGGCACGGCGCCGCTTGGACCTTTGTACTGTGGGGCTTCTATCACGGCGCCCTGCTGGCCGTGCACCGTGGCGTCCAGCAAGTGCTGCCGCAGCGTCAGGTGCCAAGATCGCCGGTATGGTCCACCGTTTCTTACTGGACGCGCGTAGCGTTGTTTTTCCAGCTAACGTGCTTCGGCTGGCTTATCTTTCGTGCCAACTCATTGGGCCAACTTTCCCAGATGACGGGGGCACTACTGCACCCGTTGCAAGGCCTTGACTACGCTCTAGCCAGTCGAGTGTTCTTGTTTGCATTGCCAGTGATTGCCATGCCGCTGATCGTTTACTTCGCGAATCAGCTCGCAGTTTTTCGGTTCGCCTGGAGAATCGTCGAGGTTCGGGTGGTTTGTTACGCGGCTTTGCTCTACCTGGTTCTGTTTCGTGGTGGCCTTCCCGAATCGTTCATTTACTTCCAATTCTGATATGAGCATTCTCAGAAGGATTTTGCGATGTACGCTCTGCGTCGTGTTGTTTTTCGGAGCATGGGAAATGTGCGTCCGGATAGACCAGGCACTCACTTACGGCGCGCCTCTGTTTGGCCGTTATGATATGTCCACCATGCTCACCTATGACGACATCGGCGTCATAGGCCGCCCGCATGGGCGTTACTTGAAGTACAAGCTCAACAAGCTTGGGTACCGGAGCCCGGAGCCTCGCGCCGACCGGGAGCGCATCGTTACCATTGGGGCGTCGGAAACATTCGGATTATTTGAGTCGGAAGGCAAGGAGTATCCGCGCCAACTCGAACGAGAGTTGAATGCTCGCGCGGGCAGTGACCGATACCAGGTACAAAACGTCGCCTTCGCAGGGCAATCATTAAATGCGGCCGGCGGGAGGGTACCCCAGATCGCTGACGAAATTCAGCCGGAGTTAGCGCTTGTCTACCCCAGTTTCCTCCCCTATATCAATCCTCCCGCGGACGGTCGTGAACCTGTCGATTGGGTGAAACAAGACTCGTCTTTTCAGTCCCGGCTCTGGCCTAAACTCTGGAATCTGATGGACACCCTGCCGCCGTTTGTAAACGATTTGCGGTTCGAATACCACATTTGGAAGACGGTGCGGAATAGGCCGGTTCGTCAGCAAGTTCCTGAAGCCAACGTTTCCCGTTTTCACGAGGACTTAGTTAACCTGCTTGACAAATTGCAGGAAAACAATATCCGGTGTGTGCTAGTCACTCACGCCACTTACTTTGGAGACTCGGTGGATCCCGATGAACGCCCCAGGCTGATCGCCTGGCGCCGGATGGAACCCACCCTTGCGGAATCGGGTTTTCTGGACTTTGAAAAGCGAATGAACGCTGTGATCCGGCAGGAGGCGGCCGCTCGCCAGATCAAGTTGATCGATGCTGAGGCGCGTATGAATCAGCATGAGTTCTTCGCCGATTGGGTTCATTTCACGGACACCGGTGCGGCTCACATGGCCAGACTGCTGGCGACAGAAATTGCTCCAAGTGGAACGCTTGATCCCGAAATAGCGGCCAACGAAACTTCAGTTCAAAACTGATTGGGCGCGAGCTAGTCGAAGAACTGACGGTCGTCATCCGCCAAGTGCTGTTTCGCTGCTGCTACTTTGAACGTGACGCCGAGCCCTGGACGGTCCCACACATCGATGAAGCCCTTTTTCACAATGGGATTGGGCAGGCCTTCGACGATGTCGTACCACCAGTCTGGCTGGCCGAAAGGGTACTCGAAGGCAATATAGTTTTGCGGTAGTGCGGCCGCCATGTGGACGTGTGCAGCGAGCCCGATAAGGCCATCGAAGATGCCATGTGGAGCGACTAAGATGCCGTGAATGTCTGCGTATTCCGCGATCCATTTGAGTTCGGCGATGCCGCCTACGTCTTCGGGGTCAGGACCCACTACGTCGACTGCCTGTTTTTCGATCAGGTCTTTAAAGTTCTGCCGGAGATAGATTTCTTCACCGGTGTGGATGGGCACCGAGGTCGCCTGTTTCAGGTCACGGAAGAGTTCTGCGTTGGGGTACGGAGTGTAGTCGCCCGTAAGGATATCTTCAATCCAGGTAATGCGCAGGGGTTCGCAGGCTCGCGCGAAGGTGATGGCGTCCTTGATCATCCATCCGGGGCCGCAGTCGAGGGCAAGCCCGACCTCGTGGCCCAAGACTTTCTTCATTGCCTCGACGCAAGAGATGACATGATCGAGTCCTTCTTCGGTCATGAGGCCGCGGTCGGGATGGGAGGCGCCTTTGCGCGGCTCGTCGTACCACATACCTGGGATGGCACCCATCATCCCAGGGTTATGAAAGCCGACGGCCATCTTGATCAGCGTGAAGCCTTCCTTCGCCTCTTTCATCTGCTGAACATTGGCGGCGTAGTCCTGCGGCATCTGCCCGGTCATGGGCGGCCGGAAGCCACCGTTGTAGATGCGGACACGGTCTCGAATCTTGCCGCCGAGCAGCTTATAGACCGGCACTCCGGCGACTTGGCCTGCAATGTCCCACAAGGCAATCTCGATCGCACTCACAGCCGCTCCCCATGGTTTGAAGGCGCCTAGCCTGCGGATTTTCAGCATCACTCGCTCAACGTCGGTTGGATCTTCACCGAGCAGGTAGTCTTTATAAAAGAGAACCATTGGTTTCAGGTAGAGCTTGGACGATTCGGCCTGCCCATAGCCGGAGATGCCCTGATCCGTCACGATACGAATGACGGGATTGCGGCCGATGATGGCGCATCGCAGGTCGGTGATCTTGACCTTCGGTTGAGTGCTGCGTCGATCTTGAGCTGCGAGGGATGCCGCTGTTGCGGCGGCCGACAGCGATCCTACAAAACTTCGTCGAGTCCACTTAGTCATAAGTTGCGTAGAGCGAACTCATTCTATATCCCACGCCGTGCAGTCGCGGAATCTGGCGTTCGCCACAATTGTAGATATGGCGCGTGTATTCATTACAGGTTCTTCCGACGGGCTTGGCCGGATGGCGGCTCAACGACTGGTGCAGCAGGGGCACACGGTTGTTCTGCATGCCCGCAGCGAGGCTAGAGGCCGGGAAGCCATGGCTGGTGTTCCAGGAGCGGAGACGGTGGTGGTTGGCGATCTGGCCAGCATCGCCCAGACTCGCGAAGTAGCGGATCAGGTGAACAAGCTTGGCCAGTTTGAAGCCGTGATCCACAACGCGGGCGTGGGTTACCAGGAGCCGAAACGGATCGCCACGCAAGACGGGCTTCCGCATGTGTTCGCGGTAAACACGCTGGCCCCGTATATTCTGACCGCGCTGATTCATCGGCCGCAGCGTCTTGTGTATCTCAGTTCCGGTTTGCACAAAAGCGGCGATACCAGCCTGGAAGATTTGACGTGGGAGCATCGGCCGTGGCAAGGACAGCAAGCGTATTCCGATACGAAGTTCCATGATGTGCTGCTGGCGTTCGGCGTGGCGCACCGCTGGCCTGACGTGCTCTCGAATGCGCTCGAACCGGGTTGGGTGCCGACGAAGATGGGTGGTGCCGGAGCGCCCGACGATTTAGAGGCCGGGTGCCGCACGCAGGCTTGGCTGGCGGTGAGCGACGACCCTGAGGCTACGGTGACCGGGCAATATTTCTATCACCAGAAGCAGCGGAAGCCTTTGGCGGCGACGCGGGATGTGGCATTGCAGGATCGGCTGTTGGCGGAATGCCGGCGATTGTCGGGCGTTGAGTTGGCTTAGACACAGGTTTGCAGGACGAAGCCAATTTCGGGTGGACGCGAGCGTTCGTTACGCCTGACTTTGCTTCGGCTTCCGTGTCACGTAAGCCGGGGCGGGTTGGTTCAGATACACCTACGGCAGGACCGGGTGTTGCGATATTCGGTTGTCAAAGATCTTGCGTCCGCTGGACGCGTTTAGGCGGCTATTTCAGTGGCGGTTGCAGCATTGGCCGGGGCGGCAGTGGCTGATGGCGCCGTTGTGGCGATTGCCGGAGACCAACGCTTCGCTTTCACGGGAACGGCTTTCGCCTTCTCCAGGCGAATTGTATCGATCTGTTCGCGACGCTTTTCGGCTTGCAGCTTTTGCAGCTCGGCCAAGCACTTGTGAAAAGCCCGGTCGTGTAGCGACTGGTAACGCATGTAAAGGCTCATGGACTGCATAAGGACCTTGTTCTCGATAACCGGGCCGAACGGGAGGAGAAAACAGCCGTTTTGGGCGCGAATAGCGCGCTGAGCCAGCCAGTAGTGCTGGGCCATGCGCGTGACGAGGGTCCTCTCGAGCAGGGTATTGGGGCGGAAGTCAGCTTCAAGTTCGGCGGCGTAGGCTTCGAAGTCGTCCTGCGATTCGGTGGGCAAGACCTCAAAAATGTTGGCGGCCAAGCCGTGCTTCCGGTTGTTTTGGGAAGAGGCAGCTTTGCCTTCCGGCGTGAGCGGGCCGGTGGACTTGAGGGCGTTCATGCGGTTCGCCTGATCGCGGCGGTTGATCATGTGATGCGCTCCTAGATGCGAAATGGAAAAGGCCGGTGGCTCCTGTTGTGGAGCACCGGCCTTATCGCAGATCAGTATCGCATGGCGCCGCAAGCGGTTTGGGGTTAACTCTTCTCGATTGATAGAGATCTGTGTTGTGACTGGGGTAATTGGACAAGGCTCTTTGAGTAGCTAAGCCAGGCTAGCTACTCATGAAATCCACTTTCGTCTTACGGCTTATCCAACAGATCGCATCTGGCGACCAGGTGATCACTGCCTAAGGGGTCAAAGCCCGCGGCCCGGGCGCAAAAGACGTTGCCACCGAGTTCAACGAGACGGCGTTCGACAACTCACTGCATTATCATCACGCTACCCGCTGCCGCGGGTTAGCTGAATCCGAACGAGACTGCCTCAACTTCAGTGACCGTGATCGGGGAGGGTACGTGGACGCCGCTAGCCAACCCGGCGCCCGAGCAAGTCGGCCTGATGATGCTTGCTTTCCGATGGCACCGTAGCAGCCAGCGGGCAAGGTAAGAACACTTGGTACCGGTTGACACCCGACAGCAACGGTAGCTACGTGAACGGAACGTGGACTCAGTTGGCACCTATGGAGTACGACCCCCTCTACATGCAGTCGGATTTGCTCCCGAGCGGAAAACTGTTCGTCTCCGGCGGTGAGCACACCAACGTCCCAAGGGTTCGGCAGAGATGTTCGATCCGGTCGCGAATACATGGACCGAGTTGGCCTCAGCGTTAAGCACACACATGAAAGGCGAGAGGATGGTGTCGTTTCTTGCCTCGCCTTGCACAACGCAGTTTGCGAGCCTTTGTATTCTTATGCTCCTGGTGGCCGGTACGCGGGCACCATGCTGAGAGCTTGATCCATTTCGGCGACTGTTAGCAGAACTATGATCTTGGCGTCGATCATTCCCGATGCTCCCACGGCCGCAGATACCGCCGCCGCGGAGGCGTTGTCGGGAAATTCTCCAATAATGATGACGTCGGAATCCCCAAAGCAGAAGTACATCGATTCCATCTTTCCGCCCAGCATCGAAAAGATGTTCTCCACAGCATCGCGTCTTGCTGAAGCTTTGTCGTTGAGCAGTCCGCGTTTACCTTCGGCGTTGTACTTCGCTTCGCACATGTATTTCGGCATGTCGGCACGCCTCCTGAGCGCGCCTGACAATCATATGCGAACTGACGCCCATCTTCACACTCGGAACACTGGACCAGAGCTCGGAATCCTTAGTACCTTGCCTTCGATGCGCAGAGTAGCACGTCTATGCCAAGGCACCGAACCCCAGCTTTGGCCAGACAACGATGACACTCTGAACGCTTTCGAGATTGCCACAGGTACGCCGAAAAACGGCGGTTCCTTCGTCGGGCGCTGGAACAGATCATGCGGGGATCGCTGTTCGCCAGCGCGCAACCTCAGCTCTCGATCCTAAGACCAGGAATAACGCAACGGAGCAGGAAGGTGGTCAATTGGTTACCGCCGGCCTGGCCCAATTGCATAAGCAGCTGGCCGGCATCGCTTCCGACCTCCAGGTGACCAAGAAAGGACTCGGCAGCCGCAAGCGCCACAGTTTCGCGCCGGAGCATCTGGAGGCCGAGTGGAAGGCGATTCAATCCAAATGGCCCTCCCTCAGCATGGCCCTCCCTCAGCGTCCAAGCGTGGGGAGCTGTACTCCGCTTTCGAGGCTGACGTGCGTGGGCTGATCGCACACATAGGAAACACCTCGGGCTTGATTCTCGATCCGGATCTGGACAGCTACTACCTGATGGACACCACTCTGGTCGCCTTTCCCCAGACCCAGACACGCCTACGCGAGCTTCGCAACGTCGTACGCGGCTTAGAAGAGTCCAAATCTCTCGATGCAAAGGCGCGGGTGAACATCGCGCTGTACGCGGCGCAGTTGAAGGAAGCCGATGTGGACCGCATGAGTGGAGACTTCGATACCAACTTCAAGGAAGACGCAAATTTCAACGGGACAAGTCCCACCCTGAAGGCGAATCTTCAGGGCGCCTGGGCCCACTACGCTGAAAGCAACAAGTCCCTTCTCGTCACGCTGGACAAGCTTGTTCAAGCTGGCGACTCAAGTACGTTGCCCGCCCTAGAAGCCGCCCTCGACCAGACAATTTCAGACAGCTATGCGCTGGAAGGCACCTCCATACAGGAATTAGATCGGCTTCTGGATGCGCGCGTTGCGAACCGCTACCGGACTCTCGCCCAGGGCTCCGGGGGCATGCTGGTGGCGATTCTCTGCTCAGGCTTATTCGCTTTCTTCAGCATCCGTCACTTACGGCGAGATCTGGCAGCGCTTCAACACGAACTGAAGGACAGCTCGGAACGATTGTTGGTGGCGGGCAACGAGAACGGCGAAATCGCGAAGTGGTTGTCAGATTCCGCGGGGGAACAGGCGTGGTCGCTAGAGGAAACGATATCGGCCAGTTCCCAGATCAACTCTCTTGCGCGCGAAAACGCGTCACAGGTGAAGTCGACGACGACTCTCATGCAAGAGATCGCCAACGAGGTCACCACCCTGCGCGAGAGTGCACGCAGCCTGAATGCAAGTATGCAGGAGGTTTCGAGTTCGAACAAGCAAATCAGCGGCATCGTCGAAGTGATTCGAACGATAGCGAATCAAACGAATCTGCTTGCACTTAATGCTGCTATTGAAGCCGCCCGGGCAGGCGATGCCGGTCTGGGCTTTAGCGTGGTCGCCGATGAAGTCCGCAGTTTGGCTCGCAATTGCGGTGCTTCGGCGCAGGACATTGCGGGCCTAATTGAGACCTCGATTTCCAGAACGAAAGCAAGTGAGGCGAAGCTGTCGGAAGTCGTTTTGGAAATCGAAACCATCGCGAAAGGCTCCAAGAACGTTTCCAATCTCATCGTGGAAATCAGTGAGTCCGAGCAGGAGCAATCTCGCGGCATCGATACTATCGCCACCTCGATCGCCCGCCTTCAGAAACTGACGGAGCAAACGGCTGCCAAGGCACAGAGTAGCGTGCAGACGGGGGACAAGCTGTGGCAAGACGCGGAGGGCTTGAAATCGATCGTCGATCACCTGGCGGCTCTGACGGGTGTCTCCGACCGCGCAGTGGGAGCGTTGCCGTCCGGGCAGCACGTCTGAAGCTTCTTTCTGGCCAGTTGCGGAATGAAGAGCCGCACCTGTAAAGAACGAGACACCGCGTTTCGCTGGCGAGAGGATGATTTTGTTTGCTGGTTGTTGTATCGCTCGGAAGCGCGAAGTCAAGTCTCTGGCTGGTGTTGGAAGCGCGTGATCGCGGCCGACCACATTGGCGAGCGTCTAATGCAAAGTTCACGCCGGCACTGAGCGGATCGGAAGTGAAGCTCAAAACGTTCGACGCGCTCGCGACAGCAACATAAGCGTCCCACTCAGGCGCCCGCTAACGCGCTACGCCCGCCATCTCTTTCCGAATCGCATGCTGCTCCGACCGAATCGATGTGAGGCGCAGGCCTTCTGCGTAGTCTCTCTGCGAGGAAACGCGGTCGCCCAGTGCTATATCGGCTCGCGCCCGTTCCAACCAATACCCGGGATTGGCGCTCGCGCTTGACTGTTTATCGTCCAGAAGCTTCAGAGCAGCACCCGCTCTTCCAACCCGAGTCCGGAGGCCGGCAAGCTCAACGATCGCAGGCACATACTGTGGCCGAAGCCGGACTACATCCTCATATAACGGCAAAGCTTCGGAAAGCCGGTTCAGCCGCCGGAGTAGGTTTGAGTATGCGACCAGTGAAGGAACGTAGTCAGGAGAATCGTGCAAGATATCGCGCCAGGCACGTTCAGCTGCTGGCACTGTTTTAGGGGCTCGGCTCCACAGCACAGCCAAATCATGTCGCGCATCCATCTGGCTGGGGTCGGCCCGCAACGCCAAAGTATACTCTCTCTCGGCCATACTCTCTTTATCGTTCGTCTCGGCAAGAGCACCCAGCGCCGTATGAACCCTGGCCGCAGCCGGACACAAGGCCAGACTTTGTGCCGAGCAATTTCGTTCCGCAATCGACAGTGCCGAAGCATACGCCTGCTTTGCATTCCCCAGATCGTCCATTTGATGGAAGAGCAGTCCCATGTTGTATGGAAGGTAGGAAAATTCAGGAGCTAAACGCCATGCTAACTGGTATTGCCGGACAGCGTCGTCAAAGCGTCCCGCTTCCGCATATGTGAGCGCAAGGTTGTGCCTGGGATACGCCCAGTACGGCGCAATTCGAATTGCTATCTGAAATATGTTGATTGCGTCGTCGAAGCCGACGCGTCCGGTTGGAATCTGCTCAAGATATGCAATTCCCAAAGCGTTGTAGCTATAAGCTCGACCGGGATCGATTCGAATAGAGGTAGTAAGATCCTGCTCGGCCGCGTCATAGCGCTTTGCGAACAGTTCCGCTCGGCCCCTGCAAAACAGGTACCGGCTCTCGTCGAATGATGCATCCGGCGCCAGATCGAGCGCCGCTTTGAAATAGCGAGCCCCGGTGACAAAATCAGTTTCCGTCTGCGAGACTTCATCGCCCTTCAGATACTTGAGAATGATTGCTTGTCCGCCCTCCTCTAGCGCAACACGCAATCCGGCAACCTCGCCCGGTTTGGCAAGTGCGGTCGAAACCGGGTACCCGTATTCGAGAATGTTCGCCACCTGCTCCCGCAGATTGAACTGAGGCTCACGAGTACGGATACGTCGCGAGGTGATCCAGGGTCGCCCACCGACTCCGTCACTTGCGCCAGTTGAATGCCCGCCTTTGTCGCATCATCCACCGCAATCAGACTTGACTCCAGATTAAACGCGGATGGACGCTGCTTTCGCCGCGTTGCTTTCAGTACCTGTCCGAACACGTACTGGCCCAAGTCATCGAAGTAGATTTTTCCATCGGTCGGGGCTACATCTTGGTTTAATCCGAGCAATGTGTAATACGTGAATATCCCATGGCCCATCGAGAGCCGCTCGTAGGTAAGTTCGTCATCTAGTGATCGGGCTACCGAGTTACCCATCAAGATCCCGAGCATTCCCGAACCACCTTGGAAGGTTGAGCTCAGCCCTTGTGAGGATAATTGTGTTTGAGGCGGCAGCGCCGCGATTCGACCGCGTGACAAACATCTACGAATACAAGCACCCGCCCGAAGTCCCGAGCACGAGCTGTAACAAGATCACGGAAAGCGCCCATCGAAATACCAGTGGTTTTGCCGTCGGACGGATCTGAATCGAAAGTCAGAATGAATGGTTGCTCAGCTTGCTCCTCACACTGCAGAGCCTTAGTGTCAATAGAGCCTGATGAGTGAGCGCAAAGCATTGTGCCGTGTGCAGCAACAAATACGATCAAGGTACTGTTACGGTTCGCTTTACCTCGAACGAGACGCGCAATGCCATTTTCTATACGTTCGCGAGTAGCGTCGCCGTTCAGCAGAAGCTGTATCTGTGCTGGCTTCAGTTGACCACCGCGTGGACTCAACAGGTAGTCCCTGAACAGTTCCGCATCTTTGTCCGCAAAATGCAGCGCCGGAATCCCGCCGTTGTCATAATGTGAGATGCCAATGAGTAAAGCATAGGTCTCTCCCGTGAGAGGCGGCACGGTGGCGGTTAGGGGAACTACGGAAACTCCTGCGCCAGGGTCACTATCGAAATTGACATCTGGCTGAATGATCCTCTCCTCGGTGAGGCGCGAGATCACGTCGCGCGTCCAGGTAGCGCCGGCCCAATTACTTTTGACCACCCGCAATGCAACGAGGGCTAAATCGATCAGCCCGAATCGTTCAAGCGTAGCGGCCCGAGTAGCATATCCAATCAGAGCGTAAGCTTTGCCGTCCACTAACAGCTGTGACTGCGCTAATCGGTCCCTTATCTGGCTTTGTTCTTCAGAGGGCAAGCGCGCAATCTGTTCCTCGAGCTGGGGGATAAAGGCGGAGCGGGTGCTCGGCTCATCAATGGTACTCGCAACAGGCGCCTCGCGGACTTTCGGATACTCGCATAGGTGTATAGGTTCAAGCAGCTGCAATCCAGTGACTCGGCGACTCGATAGCTCTTCTGCCTGGATCACTGCGTGAGCGGCGAGCGAGTAAATGCCCGGCTGTCCCTTCTTAGCGCCGCAGAATGCGAAAACAACCGGCTTAGTGTCTGACTTCAGAGTTTCGCCTCCAAAGATCTCGGTGCCCGCAATCGCCCGCCGCGGCAAAGCTGAACTCGGGCCAGTGACTATCGCATCGTCGCCAGAGACAATCAGGTAGAGCGGAGCCCGCAGCGCTTGCGCGTCCGCGGCCGCAGCCAGTGCAGTCCATGCGAAGACTGTCGCCATTCCAGTCAATGCTGCTAAACTCATCGTCAAAACGTCATCCTGACAATCAGGTGCAACTGCCGGGCCGTTTCAGCCAAAGGTACGATTAAAGGCAGTCCCGCATTCGTATTCGTTCGCCCATACAACGCCAAACCAGTTGTCTCGAACGTTGAGCAGCACGTGCTGCTACTCCCCGTGGGATTGTTCAAATTCGCATGATTGAGAACGTTGAAGGCATCCAAACGAACCGTCAATCGCCACCACTCGCGATGCAGCACGGCATAGGTCCTTCCAATCGACAGATCAAGATTGTAAGCACCGGGTCCGTAGAAAGCGTTTCGGCCGGAGGTACCCAACACGCCGTCAGCAGGCTCTTCGAAAGCACGGTCGTTGAGGATGATCTCACCGCCGGTATAGGGTAAAGCGGTGCGCGCATGCTCTGGATCCAGCAAGTTCGACCGATTGTTGTACAGTCCATAACCAGTGTCCTGAGTCGCGTATACCGTGAAAGGGGAACCACTCCTTACCGCCGCCAGTGCAGTCACCACCCAGTTTCGGGTCAGCCTATTGACTATGGACTGGTTCACGGTATGGGGCAAAAACCAGGTGACATATGAGCTAAACACGTGTCGTTGATCGAAGTCGGAGTTGCCCCGATCTGAATTGCTGTCGAATTGCCTTGTAAACGCAGCCTGATAGGACGAGATGGTTTGACTGAATAAGCTTGCCCGCGCGAGATTGATGGTGAACCCGGCTAATGGCTCGCTTTGATTGTCGATTGTGTGGCTCCAGGTGTAATTCGCATTCAGCAGGAAGGATTTCCGGCGCACCGAGAGAGCCAATCATCGCATGGTGACTTGAGTAGCCTTGGTTAGCGCGGTAATTGATGTCTCCTAGCTGTTCGTTAAACCGCTTGAGGTCAACTTCTCGATTCACAATGTCAGTCGTCAGTAGCTTCTTGCCGAGTGAACCTGCGTAATCGAGATCGGCGGAAACTGACTTCCCAAACGTTTTCTGTATACCGCCAAAAATACTCTGTACATAAGGAGTTCGCAATCCAGGTTGAAAGAGTGTCTGATCCGCAGAGGGACAATTCGGAGTCAGTCTGCTGCTCGTGATCGTATAGCAGGAGCCCGGTCGAGTCACCCCATTTGGAAAGAGCTTCTCGAGATTTTCGCTGAGATTGCTTAGAGGGTTCAGGAAAAGGCCAGACAGATCGATCGAGGCGGGTAGATCATCGTTCAGACTGACGTTCAGCCATTGATTGTCGAATGGCCGATCATAGAAAATGCCGTAACTACCTCGGACAACAAGAGTGCCCGAATGGTTGACGTTGTAGGCGAATCCGATCCGGGGGGCGAAGTTAAGGTTGTCTGAATCGAAGACCTGCTTACCTGACACCACTTCTATATTCCTTATCCGCTCTGGCATGTAGGAGCCCGACCCTAAGCGCAGCACGGTGTCTGGGTTACTTCCGACGCTTTCCGGAGGAGCAAAATACTCGTATCTAAGCCCGAAGTTTATGACGACTTGATCGCTCAAGCGATAACTGTCTTGCACATAAGACGAGCTGCGCCAATATCGGTAGTGCCGCGAGTTATCTGGCGGCACTACCCTTCCGCTATCAAATAGAGCGGAGTAGGAAGCTGGAAAATAAACACTGCCGGATGCTCCCGTGCCCAGATCCTCCGCCGAGTCGTAGATGTAATCGACAACGGGAATCGAAGAGATGCTCGAGGCGGTATAGCGTTGTAAGTAGGATAGGCCCCATCTCGTAGCATGGGCGCCACGGGTGAAGCTCCAATTCGCTGAGAACTCCGCAGTCTTGCCGCTATTTTGAAAGCCATAATTGGCGGGGCTCCCCATTCGAACGTCGGTACCTTGAACGCTGATGGCGGGGATCTCGGGATGGGCGCGGTTCCAACCGAGTTTGTCGGCCGTGAAGGCCGCTCGAAATTCCTCCGTAAGATGAGGCGAATTCGAAACGACTGTGGAGAAAGCAAATCCCGAGAGGCTCTGATCCAAGCCCGATGTAAAGTCCGGGTAGGGAGACCAGATGAAATCCGGCTGCGAAAGCCGGTCCTCCTGCACTCTTACGAAAGAATGTCTTCTTCCACTGCTCGAAGCGAAGTCCACCCGCTCGAGTCCGCTTATATGGTCTATCTTCAGAGGCGGCCGGATCACCACTTCACCGAACCCGCTAGCGCCCGCGGCAATCGGAGCAGCAAAACGTTTATAAAGACCTCCGGCGGGACTCGCCGACTGTTGAAGCTGGTCAAGAAGTGTTTGAGTCGGCAGCGTAAAAGAACCGGCTTGTGCAGAACCACTGCTTCTGTCGATGCCCAGGCTACTCGTCGAGAAGATCCTATCTCGCCGAAGCGGACCACCAAACACAGCGCCCGCAGACGACGCCTGGGAAGGTGCCGGCCCACCCGTAAGATTTTCTTGAAAGTCGACTGCGTTCCAGCTTTGATTCGTTAAGTCGCCGTACAGTTCCGCCCGCAGGTCGTTGGTACTCGAACGGGTCACAACGTTCGCGAGATAACCTGAGGTCCCGCCAAATTCAGCGGAAAAGTTGTTGATAGATACGCGATACTCCTGAATCGCCTCAGGCGGAAGCACTGCAAACACTCCGGTTGAAAGATAATTGTTATTTTCAAAGCCATCTAACAGAAATTCCGTTGACGATGGCCGCTGTCCGTTTGCAGAAACGCCGAGGCCTCGAAGCGTGCTTACATCATGAGTGACGTTTGGTTGCAGAACAATCAAGGCATAGGGGTCGCGTCCCTCCAGCGGAAGATAAAACATATCTTCTCGAGTTATCTCTTTAGATAAGGATGGCGCAAGATCCAGGGTCGTTGCCGGCGCTCGCTCTATAGTGGCTGAACGAGACAGATCGATGTCAGGTCCGTAGATCGGAACAATCGACGATTGTTGGCCCGTAAACACGGACCGCGAAAGTCCCGTCTGCCAAAGGTCTGAAAGAAGTCGCAACCGAAGTGTCTTATAAACCAGTCCGGATATTGGCAAACTTAGTTCACGTACCTCTGAGGCCCTATAATCGCTGTGGGTAACTCGGAGATTGTAGACGCCCGGATCAAGCGATGCAAAGCTGAAAGCGCCTTGATTATCGGTAATCGACCGAACGCTTCCTGACCCTTCCACTCCCCCGGATACGATAACTTCGGCTCCTGCTATTCCTCGAGACGTAACTTCGTCAAGAACTCGGCCATCAATAATCCCTTGCGTTGTTTGCGCGCGGAGATGCGTTCCCAATAACAGAAGGCAGAAACTTAACAAACCGCGACTTCGGCCACTAATATGCATCGCTGACCGTCAGCCATCGTCAGGCAAAGGTGCTACGGAGTATATGAAAAACTCTCGTTCTTTTCAAGGTCGCATTTTTTCAAGATTGATCGGGCAGCCAAATCGCGCGCGAAGGCTTACATGTTCCGCGCTACTATTGATCTTTCTCGGAGCTCAACTGCTGTTGGCTGCCGATCCCGGAGCCGGTCTTAACCTGACCGAGGATACCAACATCAGCACCGGGATTTTACAAGGGCAGACGGTAACATTCGGGCCGACGGACCCCGCAAGTGGTGCTGGTCCCCTTGGGCTGCACGTATCATCTCTTCTAACCGGTTCAACAAAGGTTAGCGTCTCCGCCCAAACGTTCGGAGATACCCCTTGGCTGCAAGTATCGCGGGCAAGCGCGTCCGACACCTGCCCGAACATTGGCGACTCCACCTATTCCAGGGACGTCGGATTTAGCTTGCCATCCGAGTCGCAGGGTCAGACGATCTGCGTCGTTGCAGCACCTATGCCCGGGAATTCCGTCCTGGCGGGAACTCTGACGTTCCGAACCCAGGCGGGGACAACCATCGTTCCGGTCGGATACACCATCACCCCGGGTGCATATCTGCAAGTCTTTAACGGGAACACCCTCATCCCAAGCGGAGCATCATATCCATTTCAACAATCTGGCGTTCTAAATCTGAATGTGTCTGCGGTGGACAACAATGGGAACATCGTGCACCTTCCGATCTCGATCAGCCCTACGGCGGCAACAAAACCCGACTGGCTTTCGCCTTCGGCGTACGATCTACCGGCTACGCCTGACCAAAAAAGCTCACCGTGAAGGTCGACCCCAGCTTGGTTCAACAAAGTGAATCGACTATTCTTCATTTCGAGTCATCGGGGTACGGAGCAGTCGAATTTTCGATTCAGGTGACGCCTGCGGCGACCAACTCGCTCCCCAATCCCTTCGTCGCGGTGTGGAGGCCCGACAACGGAACGTGGTATCTTGCTCCGCCGTTGTCTCCCGCGACAATCCAATGGGGAGCTCCCGGTGACGTCCCGGTTCCAGGAGACTACGATGGGGACCACATCATTGACGTCGCGGTGTGGCGCCCCTCTACGGGCATTTGGTACATAATTCCAAGTACCAATCCAACCACGTATATTTCAAAGCAGTGGGGAGCGCCGAGCGACATTCCTGTCCCCGCAGACTACGACGGCGATGGCAAAACGGACATAGCGGTCTGGCGGCCGTCAACCGGCGTCTGGTATGTCATTCCAAGTACCAACCCGCAGACGTTCACTACGAAGCAATGGGGAGCTCCAACCGACATTCCGGTTCCGGCAGACTACGACGGCGATGGCAAAGTTGATCTTGCGGTTTGGCGACCGGTGAACGGGACATGGTACGTCATTCCGAGTACGAATCCCTCCACTTACACATCTAAACAGTGGGGCGCCCCAGGCGACGTCCCCGTTCCAGCGGACTATGACGGCGATGGCAAGGTTGACTTTGCGGTTTGGCGACCGGTAAACGGGACGTGGTACGTCATTCCGAGTACGAATCCCTTCACTTACACATCTAAACAGTGGGGCGCCCCAGGCGATGTTCCCATTCCTGCTGATTACGACGGTGACGGAAAGATCGACTTTGGTGTCTGGAGACGCAGCACCGGCACGTGGTACATCCTGCCCAGCACGACTCCAACGTCGTCGTCCTCGAGGCAATGGGGTGCCTCAACGGACGTCCCGCTTACGCGGATTCCTTCGCAATAGTCTGTCCTGACTTCAGGCGTTGGTCTTTTATCCGGAGCTTGCCGGAGCAGGCTCCGGAGGGTGACTGCGATGGACAATGACGAATAACGAAATATAAGCCGCCAGTCCAGCGAACGTGGCTACCCAGAACGCAATCAATGTGATGTGAACGGCCACAACTGACCATTGAGCCCAAATAGCTGAGTTATCGAACTCGGCGCCGCGAAGCGCTTCTTCCGGAGAAACTCCTTGTGCTGCGAGAGCTTTAGTCGAAGGCTGGAGAACAAAACCTTCGACTACTCTCTCGCGATCAGCGCCCGGACTGTACGTTAGAAGCTCGATTAACGCAAGGGAACCGACAAGCCCAAGACAAAAGCACAGAAGAGCACGCTTCATCAATCGATTCTGAAGCGCGCGGTCTAGCCGGCTCCAGAAGTGAAAGCTCCAAAGCAGTACCAGAAGCTCCGATAAACAAGTCAGAGCACTGATTGAGTGTACCGGAGGTGGCCCAAACTTTACCGCGTAATCCAGCAACGGGGCTGCAACCGCGAGCTTCAACGCGATTGCACCGACGTCGGTGAAATCGGCTGCCACCTGCTTGAAATCTTCAAGGCCGCCGCTAATCATGGATGCTCACTTACTTATTGGCATGAAAGTGATTGCGCTATCTTCACGAACTTCGAAATTGCCCTCAACCGTTCCGTGTAATTCGGCCGGCCAGTCGGCAACGTAGTGATACTTCCCGATTAAGTATCGCGTGCCGGCAGACAAATCAGTCCAGTGATCGTCCAGTGAACCACGCGCGCTTCGATAGAGAAGGAACGAGAGAAATGGCATATAGCGAACTCTGGCTTTGGGGGGATCGATGCTAATGGCAACCTTATAACCTGGAACTCGCTCACGGGACAAATCAGTGTCGAGCTGTTTTTTCTTCATCTGCATCAGCACGTCAGTCTGCAAACTCCTAAATTCACCTTCGACGCTCAGCATCGCTTTCTTAAATCTCTCTTCACCAGCAGGTGAACCCTCATATCCGCTTATGGCATCAGAAACTATCTGGTCGACGTGCTGCAGACGATGCCGCCAAAAGCTCTCATCGGGAAATACAGCTCCTAAGTCACGATCAAGCACACGAGTCCGGATTAGGGCATCCAGTGACCGGAGGTTTACGTCTTCTGGTTCGAGCACAGCAGCTTGATCGGGCGCTATATCAAGTTGAACCAGCTTTCCGGGTTTAATGACTACTCGAGTTCTGCCCAGATATTTGTCAGAGGAAGCAAGTTGCTGGGAGAGGATGAGCAATTGGGGAAGAGGCATCGCGCTTGCACGGACACTACTCTTCTGTCGCGCTCCTGACGCTGTCGAGGTGCTGATCGCAGTCGCCCAAAGGGCCATCATTCCCAGCCAACATAACGTACGCTTACTCGAGCCGGGCAGTCTGTGCAGAAGGCCGAAGTAAATTCGTAAATGGCGGGAATATAGCAATTAGAGGGCCGTCCCGGGACGTCTGGAATTATACAAACTTTCGGGCTGCACTATGCCAAAGCGCAACGCATCAAGACGGTATCGATTCACATAGAGAAGGTTCTGCCCTATGGCGCCGATTAGCCTGTAACGTATCGCGATCAAGCCGACGAAGCTACTTCAGGAACTCCGTCAGATACTTGGGCGCAAGTGCCTCCGCCTTGGCTCTTATAGATGACTGAGTCGCCTGGTCGAGTTCGGGCGGCGGGCTGGTCCTTGTCGCAACCGGGATACCCACCTCCACGAAATACTCTTCCTGTCCAGCGGGTGAGCAGATACAGAGCAGCCGCGCGGGTTGCGACGATTCGTTCCGGAACTGGTGAGGCGCGTTGGCGGGGATATTGATAGCTTGCCCGGCGCGAACGGTCGAGCGTTCGCCTCGGAAGGTAGCTTCAATCTCGCCCTCCAACACGGTGAACGACTCCTCAAAGTTATGCCTGTGGGGCGGCGGACCTCCGCCCGGCGGAATGTACATGTCGATCAGACAGTAGCGTCCGGCCGTATCCTTGCCCGTCAGCAGAATCGTGTAAGTATCCCCTGCCAGGCCGATGTGCGTTTGTCCTTCCGCGTTGGCGTCCGCAAAGCTGAGGCTGCGCTTAAGATCATCCGCTGGAATGCTGTTCATAATTGATGTCTCCTGATGGCATCACGCCGATGGGCGTTACGCGCTTACGCCCTTTCGGTCTGCTTGCCACATCTGGGCCGTTTCCCGCGCGAAATCCTGATAGCGGCGTGGCGCATGTCCCAACAGCTTCGTCAAGTTCTCAACGTCGTTCTCACCAGCCGCAAAACCCCGCTCCAGGTAGCCTTGGAACATCATCCGTATGTCGAACGCCGACCATGAGGGAGCCTGTTGCCGCATTTGCTGCTCAAACTCGTCCATGTTGTCTCCCGCGTAACGGATTTCCTTTCCTAGCAGGCCGCTCCAGAGAGACGCGAGTTTCGGACCGCTCAGCACCTCGGGACCGGTCAGATTGTATATTTGCCCTTCATGGCCATCGCCCGTCAGTGCTATCGCTGTCGCCTCAGCAATGTCTCGCACATCCACCGCCGAAATGCCCTGCGTTCCTAAAGGCATTGGATACACGCCGGCTTTCATCAGAGCATCTTTCAGTGTTTCGTCATTCTGGAAGAAGTAGTTCGGACGCATGATTGTGAAAGGAACGTCGAACTGTTGGATTGCGTTTTCGATGGCCAGCTTCGACGCAAAGTGAGGAACGTCCTTGAACGCATGCACCTTGAAGACCGAATGGTAGACCACGTGTTTGATCTTCAGCTTTTTTGCCAGATCGTAAGCAATCAGTCCCTGCGTGAGCTCATCAGCGACCACGGCGTTCAGCAGATAGAGCTTGTCTACTCCAGCTAGCGCCTGCGCGAGCGAGACTGGATCCAGCAAATCGCCTTCCACCAGTTCTACGCCTTCGGTATTAGCTGCGTTCTCTTTCTTGCGGACCAGCGCGCGTACGCTGGCCCCTCGCTTGCGCAACTCTTTCACGACCTGCGAACCCACCTTACCGGTACTTCCAGTCACTAGAATCTTCATTTGTTGATACCGCTGTCTCGATTCTGCGCTCTTGCTGGGCGCGATACAACACTCCCTATAAAACGCTTTGTTTCTACACTGAGACAATGAAGGACCTCAACGAGCTGCAAATCTTCACGCTCGTCGTCCAGCAGATGAGCTTCACGCGAGCCGCGACGGCGCTTGAGATTTCGAAGGCGGCTGTTAGCAGGGCCATCGCCAGCTTAGAAAGTCGATTAGCCACTCGGCTCTTCGAACGCACTACCCGGCGTTTAAGACTCACGGAAGCTGGCGAGACGTATCTCACCTATGCGAGGCGTGCCATGGAGGAAGCAGAAGATGCCGAGGCCGCAGTCTCCAGACTGGCCGACCGGCCCCGCGGGACGCTAAGCATTGCCATGCCCGTAACTCTTGCGCAATCCTCGGTAGCGCCTGCGCTGACTCGCTTTCTACAGACCTATCCGGAAGTCAGGCTTGACATAACTTTAAAAGGCGGGCAGATCGACCCTATTGCTCAGCGAGTGGATGTAGTGTTTCAAACCACCCGGCCCGAAGTCGACTCGCAACTGATTCAGAAGCGGATGGTCACCGTCCAAATGGGGGTGTACGCCAGCCGCCCTTACCTAGCGGCGAACTCCCCGCTCCATGTGCCGCAAGATCTGCTGCACCACTCCTGCCTGACGTTGACATCGGCGCGTGAGGGAACCATCTGGAGACTTTACAAAGAGGGAAAGGTGCAGGAGGTTCGCCTGCGGGGCAGAGTGTCGGTCGGCGATCCTGTCATTCATCGCAGACTGTGCCTGGATGGCGCAGGAATTGCCATATTGCCGGACTGGTTGGTTGCGGACCGCATCAGCAAGAAAGAGCTTGTAACGGTTCTCCCTGATTGGAAGCCGAGCCCTGTCGAACTATTCGTTATTTACCCCAGCCGCTTAAGCATGACTCCCAAATTGAATGCTTTTCTCACCTTCATGCAGAGTGTGATTCCCTAATTGGCTGCTGGTGTCCCCATCTGCCGCAAGGCCATTAAATTACTTTGCACGCGCTGCCAGGCTTTGGCGTTTTTCTTCGTCGTGATGGGCGCATCCGGATCGCTGTAGTAGGCCAGCACGTCTTCTTTCAGCCCGGAGGAAACAACCTTGTGCGGATTTGCCGTAAGTTCTCGCAGTAGCTTGGCGTACGTCTCGTCCGTTAACGGGTACGCGCCCGGCTTTGTCTTCTCGCCTGTGTCGAGATCGCGGTTCGGGATGGCGGTGATTTGTGCACTATCTCCCAACTGCCGCAGCCAGGCTTCATACGCAGCAACCGCCCGGTTGACACTCGCCAGATACAAATCCTGAGTGTGAGCATTCGGAACTTTTATCGCGAGGTCAGAAGCGACTCCGATCTTGGGCGTTATTTCGATCAGCAAGGCGATCAGATGAGTCTTAAATCCTGCGCTTTTACGAAAGCGATTCCACGTCGTTTCGAAGTCGGCTCGGGAGAGATCCGCTTGGTAGTGTTGGAGTGCAGCAGTGTCGAGTTCGGGTGGAAGCGCATTCCTATGCAGTACGGTCTCGGCGTAGGCGATGCGCGGCAGGAAACTTCGGACCGACCACCGGTAACTGCGAACCGATGGTTCTGCTCTGCCGGTAATTCTGTGCAGTGGCAGCGCATATGTCTCAGTGAACGCTTGCGCCAGCAGCCGCTGGGGAACCTGGAGTCCAATGAAGCGTAAGTAGGCGCTGGGCGCCAGGTGATGTTTGGCTAACTGGTCGACGTCAAAAGCGAACTCGGTGCGCACATGGGCGTGAGGATTTTCGTCATACGTCACCGAAGGGCCATACTTCTTTTCGAGTTTCGGAAACTCCTGTGCCACCGCCACGTTCACGGCATCCTGATGGCCGATGTTGTCTCCCACATAGTGGGACAACGCGCCCAGCGCAAACGCGTATTCCTGGACGGTCTGTGCATCGCGCAGCAGAGCCACTATGAAATCGCCGCTGCGAACGTAGTGCGCCAAGTCGCTGAAGAATTCGTTGCTGAATGGGTAATAGCCCAGATCCTGAATGGCCGAACCGCCATACGCGTAAGCATGGGCAGACTTCAAGTCGGTGGCGGTGGAATGCGGAAAGCGCTTCAGCAGCAATGGCTGAATGGCGGAGTTCCATGTCAGGTCGATGAGGTGTTCATGCGTGAAGACCGAGTAGCCGCGAACAAGGGTGGAGCTCGTTAACAAAAGAGACAGGGCAAGCAAGAGCGATCTGGTCAAAGGCCATCGTAACGAAGCGCTAACGCAATTCTCCGATTCCTTCGGCCTCCAGACAAGCCGGGATGCCTTGGCGGAAGGAGGGGTAACGGAGTTGCAGGTGTAGTGCACGACGATAAGCGGAACCGTCGACTCGGCGATCTGGCTTCTGCTCGTCGCGAGAGGTTGGCTGGCGTTCTCCGGTTTTGAAGGGGATACCTAAATAGGCGAAGGCCCATTCGGCTAGGTCACGTGATGTGCAGGGTTCTTCGTCGGCTACCGGAAACACGCCGGTGAGTTTACTGCGAAGGGCGGCCAGGATATGGTCCGCGAGGTCGTCTACATGGATGCGGCTGATGACGCGATTGCCGCCGGGAGGTGGACGGAAGATTCCTTGACGTGCTGAGGTGTGGACGCCTCGGCCGGGTCCGTAGATGGCGGCGGGTCGCAAGACACACGAGGACCATGGACCAGACGAGAGGGCTTGCTCGGTTCGGAGGCGCTGTGCGTCGCGCTCGGTGTCGGGTGCAGCGGCAGTGCGTTCATCGACAAACTCGGCTGCACCATAAACGCCAGTGGTGGAGATGTATACAAGACGTTGAGGCTGGAAAGGCCGCAGTACGTCGAGTAGGTTCTGCACCCCGTCGGCCGTAGGAATGGAATGCAGCATGATCATGCCGTGCTTGAGATGCCGACGTAATCCGGAAAGGCTTGTCTGGTTAATCGTGTCGAAGGCGAGGCATTCAGCGCCCGCGATTTCTGCCCGCTGTCGATTCGTGCAGATGACAGACTCGCCGGAATCGACAAGACACCGCGCCACCCGACACGCAGTGTATCCGCAGCCAAGAATCAAGTAGTCAGACATTTTCGGCGCTGCTGGCGCGGTACTCTTCCGCGGCGATCCAGCCCATGCTGCCGAAGCCTTCCACCAGATAGATTTGGGCGGGAGTCAGGCGGTAGTAGGCGAAATCAGCGAACTCGTGCCATTGAAGGGCGTCTGGATGCCTACCTAGATAGAGTTGCGCGACTTGGCCGGCACTTGCTGGTTCCACGATTCCGAGGATGGTCATGCGGGCAGAGCCATTTTCCTGCTGAATGCATAGGCTTGCCCGGGAGTCGTTGCGGATGTTGCGCGTGTGCAGCGCCAGACTACTGAGGAGGAAGATGGGCGAACCACCGGCATCTGCCGCGTAGGGTGCGACGGAGCCGAAGGGGAAGCCGGGGCACTGAGCCGAGTGAGTGGACAAGACTCCGGCCCGACCGTTGCGGACGAGCGTGTTCGCTAGCTGAGGGAGAGACACGGTTCAATGATAAGGGCCTAGAGAAGCTGCAACCGCAACTCTCCCAGGAACAGCAACAGGCTGAGGCGACGTCGATTCAGCAGGGCAACGAATGAAATTGAGATCGATAGGACTCGGACTCGTGGCAGGCGCGGCCGGAGTTGCAGCTATGACTTTGGGCGAAAAGCTGGAGCAGCTCTTGACGGGCCGCCCCAACTCCGATGTTCCGGGCCGCACACTGGAGGCCTTAACTGGTACGCGGCCGGCCTCTGACGCTCAACATCTGGCGTTGAACTGGACCATGCACTGGGGGCAAGGCATCCTTCTTGGCGCCGCAAGAGGCCTTATGGCCGAGCACGGAATCCGTGGACCCGTCGGTTCCTTCTTATATATGAATCTGCGGCTGCTGAATGACCAGACACTCGAAAACACAACCGGCGTGGGCGCACTGCCCTGGACCTGGCCGGTTGACGAGCAGGCCATTGACCTTCTGCACAAGGGCGTCTATGCATTCGTTACCGGTGCTGTTGCTGACCTGATGATCGAAGGTCCCCCGGGTGTTCCGGCAGAGCGGAAGCCCTGGTCCGAGCGCTGAACTGAAACACTAGCTTGGCTCAAGGAACCCGAAGCAGCGAAGTCCCGTCGTCACAGCGACTCGTTCAACAGCTTAGCCAGCCGCAGACCGGCGCGAAGGAGTTGCTGGCGGACGACGGGCTTCATGGAGTCGATGTAGAGTTCGTCGAATTCCGGTTTGAAACTGGTGATCGCCGCGGGAGCCTGGGCGCAGCTGGTGGGGAAGATGGCCGGCTCTACCGGAACGTGCAGCTTGTGGTACACGTCTTCCATTGCCAGCTCATGGCCTTCCCAGGTCCAATCTAGGGCCGTACCGGCGGCAAGATGTTCTCTCGCGTCGCCGTGCATGCTGACCAGCTGCTGCTCCAGGCTTTTGGCCAGTTGCTTATCATTCATTTCCAGCGCGTCGATGATGCCTTCGTCCCACAGCATATGCAGATTCTTCGCTTTATGGATGGGCGGATTGAGCAGTTCACAGTTTCCGCCCAGATCGGCGTCGGAGATGTCGTGCAGCGGCTGGTGGATGTCGCCTACAAGATGAACGACGTAGCGAACCGCATCGAGTTCACTCCACTTGGCATTTTGCGGATGCTGACGCAGGTCGTGGACAAAGAAGCGGACGCGATCCGGGGCGCAATTGCCGTCCGGACAGCGTTTCGGCAGGTCACTGCGATGGTCCTCCAAAGTCAGGTCTGTGTAATGCCAGTTGCCGGTTCCGGTTTGCGCCTTTGTTTCATCGGCCCAGGTGGACGCGACAGCTAAGGCATCACTGACGGTTTCGGGTGAATCGTCGACGTCCAAGATACGGGCGAGACGGGTACGGGCGGCCGGCGTCAAATGGGCAGCGGCGACGCGCGCGACTACCTGATGTCCGGTTTCCCACCAGCAGAAGGCCGGAGAAGGCAAGAGAAGAAGAGTGGCGAGGAAGAGAGGAAGAGGACGTCGCATGACGGCAGCTTTCTACTGTATCGTGGATGGCGAGACGCCGGCAGCGGATGACATGAGTGTTTTTCACTCACATTATTGCATCCACGATGACTCATACTGTATCGTAAGCATGTAAGAGGTATTTCAAGATGGATTTCAACAGGCTGACCGAGAAATCGCAGGAGGCGATCCGGCAGGCTCAAGCGAAGGCGAGCGAATACGGCAATCAGCAGGTGGATGTGGAGCACCTGATGGCGGCTCTGCTGGAGCAGCAGGGTGGACTGGCTCCTTCGATACTGCTGCGGGCCGATGTTGGCCTCCAGGCGCTGCACTCCCGTTTACTGCAAGAGATTCAAAAGCTTCCAAAGGTTAGCGGCAGCACCGCCGCCGACCAGATCTACCTGGCGCCGCGCCTTTCGCAGCTGTTTACACAGGCGGAAGCGCAGGCCAAGCGGTTAAAGGACGATTACGTTTCGGTAGAGCATTTGCTGCTGGCGGCGGCGGAAGACAAGGGCGCGACCGGCAAGATGCTGCGCGAATCTGGCGCCACGCCGGACCGTCTGATGAAGGCCCTGGTGGAGGTGCGCGGCAACCAGCGCGTGACTAACCAGAACCCCGAGGCAACCTACGAGTCGCTACAGAAGTACGGCCGGGACCTGACCGAAGCTGCGCAAAAAGGCAAATTGGACCCGGTGATCGGGCGCGACGAGGAGATCCGGCGCGTGATTCAGGTGCTTTCGCGGCGCACGAAGAACAATCCGGTGCTGATAGGCGAGCCCGGTGTGGGCAAGACCGCCATTGTGGAAGGTCTGGCGCAGCGGATCATTCGGGGCGACGTGCCGGAAGGACTGAAAGACAAACAAGTTGTCTCGCTGGACATGGGGGCGTTGATCGCGGGCGCCAAGTTCCGCGGCGAGTTCGAAGAGCGGCTGAAGGCGGTGCTTAAAGAAGTGCAGTCGTCGGAAGGCCGGGTAATTCTGTTCATCGACGAGCTGCATACGGTGGTGGGCGCAGGCAAGGCCGAAGGCGCCATGGATGCCGGCAACCTATTGAAACCAATGCTGGCGCGCGGCGAATTGCATTGCATCGGCGCGACGACGCTGGACGAGTACCGAAAATACATCGAAAAAGACGCCGCGCTCGAACGGCGTTTTCAGACTGTGTTCGTGGACCAGCCAACCGTGGAAGACACCATCTCGATCCTGCGTGGTTTGCGGGAACGGTATGAGCTACATCACGGCGTGCGTATTCGCGACACGGCATTGGTGGGTGCGGCGGTCTTGTCGAACCGGTACATTACCGATCGCTTTTTACCCGATAAGGCAATCGATCTGGTGGACGAAGCGGCAGCGAAACTGCGCACCGAGATTGATTCGATGCCGCAGGAACTCGACGAGATATTGCGACGGACCATGCAGCTTGAGATTGAACGCGAGGCACTGAAGAAAGAAACCGATACCGCTTCCCGAGACCGGCTGACGCGCATTGAAAAGGAACTGGCTGAGCTGAAGACGCAATCCTCGGCATTGCAGGCCCAATGGCAGACCGAAAAAGAGGGCGTGCAGCGGGTGCGGCAACTGCGCGAACAGATGGACCAGACAAAGGTTGAAATTGCGCAAGCCGAACGAGCGTACGATCTGAACAAAGCAGCGGAACTGAAGTACGGCCGGCTGAGCGAACTGGAACGTCAGTTGAACGCCGAGCAGGAGCGTGTTTCAGGCAAGCAGGGCGGCACGCGGCTTCTAAAAGAAGAAGTGGACGAGGAAGACATTGCGGAAGTGGTTAGCCGCTGGACCGGGGTGCCCGTCTCGAAGCTGCTGGAAGGCGAGATGAAGAAGCTGTTGCAGCTGGAAGATGAGCTGCACAAGCGGGTAATCGGTCAGGACGAAGCCGTGCTGGCGGTGGCGGAAGCGGTGATCCGGTCGCGCTCCGGGCTGAAGGATCCGAAGCGGCCGATTGGCAGCTTTCTGTTTCTGGGTCCGACGGGCGTGGGCAAAACCGAATTGGCGCGTGCGCTGGCGGAGTTTCTGTTCGACGACGAGCGGGCGATGATTCGGATCGACATGTCGGAGTACCAGGAGAAACACACGGTCTCACGGCTGATCGGCGCGCCTCCGGGATACGTCGGCTATGACGAGGGCGGCCAATTGACCGAAGCGGTGCGGCGGCGGCCCTACTCGGTGGTCCTTTTCGATGAGATTGAGAAGGCACACCAGGATGTATTCAACGCATTGTTACAGGTGCTGGACGATGGCCGGTTGACGGATGGCCAGGGCAGGACCGTGGACTTCAAGAACGTGATTGTGATTCTGACCAGCAACATTGGCAGCCATCGCATTCTGGATTACCGCGGCGCGTTCGAAGGCGAAGAATACCGGCGCATGAAGGACACGGTGACCGGTGAACTTCGCCAGGTGTTCCGGCCGGAGTTTCTGAACCGTTTGGATGAAATTATCGTTTTCCATGCTCTAACAGAGCAGCAGTTGAAAGAGATTGTGGAGATCCAACTGAGTGGGCTGAGGGCGCGGCTAGCAGAGCGGCGCATCGAGCTGACGCTATCGGACGAAGCCAAAACGAAGTTGGTGCGAACGGGGTATGACCCAAGCTACGGCGCCCGTCCGCTGAAACGGGCCATTCAACGGGAGATTGAAACTCCTTTAGCGCGCAAGATTGTGGGCGGCGAGATTCGAGAAGGACAGACAGTGTTCGTAACGGTGGGTCCGGAAGGCCTAGCGTTTCGGACGGAACAGCGTCCTATAGAGGTGCACGCGTAAAAGCACGTGCAATACGGGGGCAGGGTGGCGCTGGGCCAGCTTGCCCGTCGTTTTTCACTGAGCCATCGGATTCGCCGAATGAATCTCACAAGGGCCGGTGTAAATCGAAAATTCACCTGATGCGTCAAATAAAAGGAAAGCGGCCGCGATCCAGAATTCAGAGCCGCCTGAAGAAAGAAAGGTTTTGAAGGGAATGCCTAATACAGTACAATTTCGGCGCTCTACGGCGATTCTCACGCTGGTAGCAGCATCGATCGGCGGCGGTTTGATCGCGGCTTTGGCAGTAGCGACACACACGAATTCGCCGGTTTACGTGACCGCGAAGGCGGACACCAGTAATCAGAAGCTGGAGGGGTTGTCGAACTCCTTTGCAGATGTAATTGAGAAGGCCTCGCCGGCCATCGTCAACATTCAATCGACACGAGTAATCAAGGCGTCGGAGCAACAGCAGGGCGAGAACCCGCTTTCATCCGACCCGTTCTTCCGGCAGTTTTTTGGCGGCCGGCAGGGTGGCGCGCAACGTCCGCATGCCCAGCGCGAACAAGGGCTGGGATCGGGCGTAATCGTAGATCCGAACGGCTATATTTTGACCAATAACCACGTGGTGGAGAAGGCCACCACGGTGAAAGTGACGCTTCTGGACAAGCGTGAATTTACCGCAAAGGTGGTTGGCGCCGATCCGCAGAGCGACGTGGCGATCGTGAAGATCGACGCGGGTGGAAGCCTGCCGGCGCTGCCGTTGGGCAATTCGGATGCTGCCCGGGTGGGCGATCTTTGCTTCGCCATCGGCAACCCGTTCGGTTACGACCATACGGTGACGATGGGCATCGTGAGCGCAAAGGGCCGGTCTCTGGAAGGCCAGACGCACATTCAGAACTTCATCCAAACCGATGCCGCTATTAATCCTGGCAACTCGGGTGGCGCGTTGATCAATGCGCGTGGCCAGCTGATTGGAATGAATACGGCCATTATCACGGGCGGAAACTCGTTCGGCGGTGAAGCCGGAAACGTCGGAATTGGCTTTGCCGTTCCGGTGAACCTGGCGAAAAGCGTGATGGACCAATTGATTAAGACCGGCAAAGTATCGCGCGGTTACATGGGCGTCACCCTCGGCGCGCTGTCGCCTGAACTGGCCGAGAAACTGGGTGTAAAAGATACCCACGGCGCGGTTGTGGAAGACGTCGCTCCAGACGGCCCCGGCAAGAAGGCTGGTTTGCAGTCGGGTGATGTGGTGACCGGTATCAATGGCAGCAAAGTAGAGGACTATAACGAGCTGACGCTGGCGGTTATTTCGCACGCACCGGGTAGCAAAGTGACCCTGGACGTGGTGCGGAACGGACAACCGACGAAGGTGGACGTTACGCTGGGTCAACGTCCTAATACGCTGGACTGGAACAAGAAGGGCCAGCAGGGCGAAGACAACCAGAACGGCGACGATCAGGCGGATGCCAACGGCAATGTAACGGTTCGTGGCATCACGGTAGAAAACCTGACACCGGAGCTCGCGCAACAGGTGCAAGCGCCCGAGACGGCAAAAGGCGTTGTGGTTGACGATGTCGACCAGGCATCGACGGCGGCTGGTGTGGTGGGGCGTGGCGTGGTGATCACGGCCGTGGAACGACACCCGGTAAAGACCGTGGACGACTTCAAGCGGTTGATGAACGAGAACCAGAACAAGTCGGTCCTGCTGACGGTGATGAGCGGCGGCCAGACAGCCTTTACGGTTTTGCCCGCCGGCAAGTAGGTTCCTTGTAAACCGATGTGCCGGGAGGCACGTCAGTCTGGGTGAGTCCTCACGCGGATATACTGAGCGAGAAGCCCGGGAAGTGTAGCAGCACTTTCCCGGGCATTTTTTTGGCCTGCTTAAATCTGAGTCAGGCGAGCGCACAAAATCGCAGCCTTCCATTGGAGTGCTGCATCTTAATCTTGTAAGGAATGAAAATGGGAAACACCGAATTTCAGGTTCTGCCGGCTCTGCCGCTGAAGAACACGATCCTGTTTCCAGGATTGCTGTTGCCCCTCTCCGTGGGTCGCGATAGCTCGTTACGAGCTGTAGAAGCCGCCCTGAAAACGGAGGAGAAAGAGATTGTTCTTATTGCGCAGCGCGATCCACAACAGGATTCGCCGCAGCAGGACGATTTATACACGATTGGAACCAAGGCAGTTATCCGCAAGTCGTCCCGGCCAACGGAAGGTTTGCTGGAAATCCTGGTTCTTGGCGTAGAGCGGGTTGTTGTTGTAAAGGTTGAGGCCGAGGCTTATCTCACGGCCAAATACCGAGCTTTCCCGCTGCCGGAAGACGGCGGCTCGGAAGTAGAAGCATTGTCTGGTGCGCTGTTGGAACTGGCCGGTAAGGCGATCTCGCTGGCACAGCCGCAATCGGCATCCGAGTTGAACCGTATGCTGGCGGGCAGCGACGATCCGCTGAAGCTTGCCTACGTACTGGCAAGCATATTCAGTCTGGACGTTGCGCGTGAGCAGAAACTGCTGGAGGCGGACACTCGCGTGGACGCGCTGCGGCTGATTCACTCTTATCTGGCACACGAGCTGCAGGTGCTGGAACTGCGCCAGAAGATTGCGTCCACGGCACACAACGAGATGTCGAAGGAGCAGCGCGAGTACCTTCTGAAGCAGCAGCTGCGGGCCATCCAGCAAGAGCTGGGCGAGAAAGACACCGAGAAAGCAGAGTTGGAGCTGCTGCGTGAGCGCGCCGACAAGGTGAAGCTGCCGGAAGACGCGAAGAAGGAATTTGAGCGGGAGATGGGGCGACTAGAAAAGCTGCCTGCTGCCTCGCCGGATTTCCATGTCACGCGGACGTACCTGGAGTTCATGCTTGATTTGCCGTGGAGTACGCTCACGGATGACAACCTGGATATTGCGCACGCCCGCGAAGTCCTGGATGACGATCACTTCGGTTTGAAGGAAGTGAAAGAGCGCATCCTGGAACAGCTGAGTGTGTTGAAGCGGAATCCGGACGCGAAAGCACCGATCCTGTGCTTCGTTGGACCTCCAGGCGTTGGAAAGACGTCGCTTGGCCAGTCGATCGCGAAGGCTCTCGGCCGCAAATTCGAGCGATTCAGCTTGGGCGGCATGCACGATGAAGCGGAACTGCGTGGACATCGCCGGACCTACATCGGCGCGATGTCCGGGCGTTTGCTGCAAGCTATGCGGCGCGCCGGTGCGCAGAACCCGGTCTTGTTGCTCGACGAGATTGACAAGATGGGACGCGACTACCGTGGCGATCCAGCGGCCGCGCTGCTGGAGGTTTTGGATCCGGAACAGAACAAATCGTTCCGGGATAACTACCTCGACCTGGCGTTCGACTTGTCGAAGGTGCTATTCATCACGACGGCGAATTCGCTGGATACGATTCCTCAACCGCTGCTCGACCGCATGGAGATCTTGCGGCTTTCGGGTTACAGCGAAGAAGAGAAGATGCAGATTGCGCGGCGTTACTTAATTCCGCGGCAATTGAAATCGGCCGGCTTGAGCGAGCTTGAGCTCGAGTTTACAGAGGAGGGCTTGCAGGCAATCATTCGCGGCTATACGCGGGAAGCGGGTTTGCGAAGGCTGGAACGCGCCATTGCTCGAGTGACACGTAAGGTCACCCTGCAACTGGTGGAAGGCCGGACCGAAAAGGTTGTGATTTCTCCCGACAGCTTGGGCGACCTGCTTGGACCTGAGATCTTCTCCCCGGAGGAGATGCGCAAGGATGTGTCGCCTGGCGTTGCTACAGGCTTGGCCTGGACGGAAACCGGGGGCGACGTGCTTTACATCGAGAGCGCCTTGCTGCCAGCCGGCAAGGGTGCGCTCACACTGACCGGCCAGCTGGGTGAGGTGATGCAGGAGTCTGCGCGCATCGCTCAGAGTTACATCTGGTCGCATGCCGAGAGTCTCGGCGTTGATCCCGAGCGGATCAAGGAAAGCGGCGTTCACGTTCACGTCCCGGCGGGAGCGATCCCCAAAGACGGACCCTCTGCCGGTGTAACGATGACCACGGCACTGACGTCGCTCTACACCGGATTACCGGCACGGAGCGACACGGCAATGACAGGCGAAGTTACGCTCACTGGCTTGGTGCTGCCGATCGGCGGCGTCAAGGAGAAGGTGCTCGCAGCGCGACGGGCGGGCATCAAGCGCGTGGTTCTGCCACAGGCAAACAAGAAGGACTTGCGTGAGTTGCCGGACCATGTTCGGCAGGAGATGCAGTTCCACTTCGTAAGCCGGGTGGAAGAGGTGTTGAGCCTACTGATACCGAATCTGAAGCTCGGCTCGCTGGCGCTTGCCGGGTAAGTAAAGGCGCCCATCGCCTATCGACAAAAGAGCTGCTGGATCTCTCCAGCAGCTCTTTTTTTGGTGCCACAAGCGCCGGTTCTAGAACTTTTTGCATAGAACTAGTTTCCCCGTGGCAACTTCGGTTCGGTTACATTCGGGTGTAATGAAGAGCGCCGCCATGTGCCCGCGATGCCTTTCTGACCGTGTGAGCCTTTCGAAGACGAAGCGGCTGCTTGATCGACTCTTGCGTCCGTTCGGTTTACGACCGTTCCGCTGTCGTGAATGCCAGTCGCGCTTCTTTCTGTCAGTCCGGTTCGAAGAGCAGGTGCATGATCGGTATCGCCTTCGGAGAACAAAGCGACGCTCTGTGGCCCAGCAAGCGGAGCCGGCAAAGGACCTTGCCAGCAATACCAATACACTCTAAAGGGAACGGTTACTTCGGCACATATAGGAAGTCTTCGGGCCTCGGCAGTTGACAGCGTTCGTTGGCGCGCAGAGCGATGGTGGTCTCGCCAGAGCTAACGGTCTGCCACCGCGTTTCGTCCCGATCGCCCGACTCACGACAGCGCAGGGGAAGACGAACGCTAAAGGATTCGTCTACACCGGACGCAATCACTGTAAGAGTGTTGCCTGAACGCTTAGTCTGCAGAGTCGCGATTCCGGTCCCATAGACCCAGGTTTCGAAGAACTTCGCCAGCGTTGGATCGGCGTCGTTTGCCGGCAGGAAGCTTGCAGCAAGCCGGCGGAAATCATCGTTCGCAATTGGCTTATCGGTAAAGTTGTGCAGCATGGCGAGTTGTAGCTGGTGAAAGTGCGCGTCACCCAGACGCAACCGAAGCATGTGAAGCACCCATGCGCCCTTCTCATAAATGATGACGTGCCAGGTGCGCTCGCCGGCAGTATCCAATAAGCGAGTACCAAAATCCACGGGGCCGTTGACCTCTGTTCGCTTACCGTCCTGAACGGCCAGCAAGTCTTCCCGGTATTGGCCCAATATGTCGTTCAACACCGCCGCCCCGTCTTGTTGCTCCAGCCGTTGCAACGCGGAATAACTGGCGATCGCTTCCATCAGCCAAGCGGTCCGGTAATCAGCGCTGGTCACCAGGTTGCCCCACCATTGGTGAGCAATTTCGTGCGACAGCAGGAATCGGGAGAAGAAGACGTCCAGAGTCTGGCCCCGCAGTTGCTGCGGACGTTCCTTCGCGCGCATGTACGACACATTGGAAAGATAGATGAGCCCAGGGAAGCCTTGCCCAAAGTAGCCGGGGACCGGAGTTACGGCGAGCGAGTGAATGGGCAAGGCACCCCAAAGCTTTGTATACTGCGCCACGATGGCCGCTGCATCTTCGGGTACCTTGTTGTTTCCTTTGCTAGCCAAAGGATCTGCATAAGTCTCAATGTGATACGCGCCGGAGGTGGTTTCGGCTGAGGTGTACTCGCCGACATTGAAGCCGGCCAGATGTTCCGGGGTGGGCGTATGCCGATGCACGAAGCGGATGCCGTTCGCCACATGCTCGTCGATAGGCTCGCCCGTTGCAACCAGGCGGAATCGTTCGGGGCATTGGAACTGCAGATCGAACATGGTGCGCATGGGCGCGATATGCGGATACCACAGATTGCGATCTTGCACCAGGTAAGTATTGGCGGAGACCTGCTTCACTACGCTGCCGCCAAACTGAACTTCCACCCGGTAGAGCGCGGCTGCATTGAGCGGTTGCGGACAGATTATAAGTACGGGCCGGTCGTCATTGGAAGTGGAGTTGGGATTCTGGGCAAGCTCTACCGGCTGTCCATCCACAGTGGCCGCGGTCGCGGTCAGCAAAGGGGAAAGATTGAGTGGGATTACCCGGCCATCACTCGCAGTGGCGCGGTATGTGAATTGCGCCGTTGCTTTCATGCCAAGTTCCGTATTGAGTGCGACGTCCAGCCGGTAATCCGAAATGGAGGGCTGCGGCAACTGGTACGGCGGCAGTGATCGGGGCCGGTAAGCGGTCCAGAGCTGGAATCTCTGCGCATCGCCCCCAGCGTTTGAGATGCCCCGGCCAATAGCGACGGGTTCCAGTTCATGCGGTTGATAGAGAAACTGAAACGGACCAAGCTGGCGGCCGACTACCGTACTGATGAACATGCCGGCTTCGGGCGGATGGGCGTCCAACAGACCGCGCACCAGGTAGGTTTCGATCCCCGCTCCCTGGCGGCGCAGTAACAGGTTCAACTTATCTTCCAAACTTTTCGCCAGGTCCGGATCTTTCCGTTCGCCTTCGGAGGCCACCTGCCGAAGGATCTCCTCCCGCGTGGCGTCTTCGAAGAACAGAACGGCCAGGTCGAAATGCTCGTCGAGATTGGGCGTTTCCGTGTACGAAGCGAGTGAAGCCCGTTCCGCAGGTTGGGACGGCATGACAATCATCTCGGCGTCGCCCGCTTCGACGCCAACGGTGGTAAAGACCGCCGCAATGCCGCGACCATTCACGGGCCGCGCAAACACGAGCAGCCCTTCGTTCAGATAGAAAGAGACATCGCCGCGACGGAGATGAAGGTCGCGGACACGAAAACTCTGGTCAGGATCGACAGACAGTGTGCGGAGTGTTTGGGCAATTTGAGCGGCGGTGGGCTGCGCCTCACCAGAGGCGCTATGTGCTGCAGGCGCGCAGCCCAGTGAAAGCACGAAGGCCAATGCAGCCCGAAACATGGCTTTAGAGTATGCCAATGGTGGCCGTGTAGAGCGTGAACGAATTCCAGCGCCGCTTCGCAGCCGGGGCACTGGCGCCCTACTTTAGCATTTCGCTGGTCAAAGTGGCTGGATCCTTACTCCAGTTTTGATGAACTCCCCCGGATTCGTCCGCATAGAAGGTGCGTCGCCCGGTGCCTCCGAAGGTCTTCGGAATCGCAGTCACGGCGTAGCCGGTGGGAGTCTGGGTCATGGTAAACACATAGCCCGAAGCGTTTCCGCCCGGCAGCGAACCTTGGATCAAACCTGCGGCCTGGGGTCCTTCGGCAGCGCCTGCGGACGGTGGCGGACCGAGCTGGGACAAGTTGGTAGCAAACTCACCAAACTGCGATTGATATTGAATCTGAGCCGTATAAATCGTCTTCAGCGCCTGTATCGCACCGGTTTCGTTCGCATTCATTCGTGACTTGTTGTATTGCGGGACCGCAAACATCAGGATGATAAGAATGATGGCGATGACAACCAGCAACTCAATCAGCGAGAAGCCACGCTGGTTGCGGCGATTTCGGCGGACACTACTCGTCATATTGCGGATACCGTAATTCACCATCATACGACGCACGCAGTGTGGTTAAGGTAGGAAGCGCACGAGGTCCAAAGGCCACACGTCGCGAGCGCGATCAGGCGCTTGAGAAAGATTTGACGAGTTGGTCCAACTGCCTCAATCGCTGGGCAAACGACGGCAAAATCTCGAGACGCAGAGCGTTGGCACCGTCGGAAAGAGCGCGATCAGGATGGTCGTGCACTTCGGTGAACACACCGGCAAGCCCCACCGCTGCGGCAGCACGAGCCAGGGGCTCAATGAATTGTGGCTGCCCACTAGAGGAAGATCCGGCCGCGCCTGGAAGTTGCACACTGTGAGTAGCATCAAAAACGACTGGATAGCCGGTCTCGGCCATAGTGCGCAATCCGCGCATGTCGACCACCAAATTGTTGTAGCCGAAGGAAGAACCACGCTCAGTGAGAATGATATTCGTGTTGCCGGTGCTCGCCACCTTCTCGGCAGCGTTTATGAAGTCGCCAGGTGAGACAAACTGGCCTTTTTTGATGTTGACGACACGTCCGGTTTTGCCGGCTTCGACCAGAAGATCGGTCTGGCGGCATAGAAACGCTGGAATCTGCAGAATGTCGACGGACTCGGCTGCGACAGCCGCCTGATCAGGGGTATGGATATCGGTTAAGACCGGAATCTGGAGCCGCCGTACTTCGGAAAGGATCCGCAATCCTTCCACCAAGCCGGGTCCGCGATAGGAGTGGACGCTGCTTCGATTGGCTTTATCGAAGGAAGCCTTGAACACGTATGGGCCCAAGACGGATCGAAGCGCCTGGGCCATGTAGAGCACATGCTCTTCGCTTTCAATTACGCATGGCCCGCATATGAAGGCCAGCGGAGATTCATTCGAGAAGTGAACGGCGCCTGCGCCAGCGCCCACCGAGAACGAAACACTCATCCAGCGTGCGAAAACTCAGGCACGTGAACCGGCGACTCCGTCCCGACAGCTTTCTTCTGCTCGCGACGGGCCAGAGCCGCGCCGACAAACGCGGTAAAGAGGGGATGCGGTTCCAGCGGCTTCGACTTGAACTCAGGATGGAATTGGCAGCCAAGGTACCAGGGGTGGCCTTCCAGCTCGCAGATCTCGACGTACATGCCGTCCGGTGTCTGCCCGGTCAGCTTCAACCCGTGTTCGGTCAGAGTTTTCTCGAACTCGCGGTTGAATTCATAACGGTGACGGTGCCGTTCGCTGATATCGGAAGTGCCGTAAGCCTGGTGAGCGAAGCTGCCGTCAGCGAGATGGCACGGATAGGCTCCCAGACGCATAGTGCCGCCCAGTTCATCTACGCCCTTCAGTTCGCGAAGTTTGTATATCACGCGATGCTGCGTATTCTGGTTAAACTCGGTGGAGTCGGCATCGGCAAGTCCGCACACGTTGCGCGCGAACTCAATGACCATGGTTTGCATGCCTAGACAAATGCCGAAGTAAGGAATCTTCTCTTCGCGGGCACAGCGAATCGAGTCCAGCATTCCGTCTATTCCGCGCTTACCGAAGCCGCCGGGAACAAGAATGCCGTCGAAGCGGGACATCTCGGCGCGGCAGTCCGGCCAGGCGACTCTCTCGGATTCGATCCACTCGATATTCACTTGGGCCTGATGGGCAATGCCCGCGTGCAGCAGAGCCTCTTTCAGGCTCTTATAGGAGTCCTCGTACTCGACGTATTTGCCGACCAGGCCGATGTTGACTTCGCGCGTGGGATTGTTCATTCGCGCGACCATATCCGTCCATTTCGTCAGGTTCGGCGCGGCGGTACTTGTCATGTGAAGCAGTTTCAGGATGGTTGCATCGATGCCTTGTTCCGCAAACACAAGCGGGATCTCATAGACCGACTTCACATCCTTCGCCGTGATGACAGCGTTCACATCCACGTCGCAGAAGAGAGCAATTTTGTCTTTGACTTCGTCCGGCAAAGCCCGTTCGCTGCGGCACAGCAGAATATCGGGCTGAATACCAATAGCACGAAGTTCCTTAACGCTATGCTGGGTCGGTTTGGTTTTGAGTTCCTGCGCCGCAGCAATCCACGGCACTAGCGTGAGATGCACAAATAATGTGTTTTCACGCCCTTCCTCATGCCGCATCTGCCGGATGGCTTCGATGAACGGCAGCGATTCGATATCACCGACCGTGCCACCGATTTCGATGATGGCCACATCCACGTCAACCGCAACTTTCCGGCAGGCTGCCTTGATCTCGTTAGTGACATGCGGAATCACCTGGACGGTCTTGCCGAGGTAATCGCCCCGCCGCTCGCGCGTGATGATGTTTTCGTAGATCCGGCCGGAGGTGAGGTTGTTGCTCTGGGTCAGATGTGCGTGCGTGAAGCGTTCGTAGTGCCCGAGATCCAGATCGGTCTCTGCGCCATCATCGGTGACAAACACCTCACCATGCTGGAAGGGGCTCATCGTACCCGGGTCGATATTGAGGTAAGGATCGAACTTCAGCAGCGTGACTCGCAGCCCACGGCTTTCGAGGAGACATCCAATCGAAGCAGCGGCAATTCCCTTCCCCAACGACGAAACAACACCACCGGTAACGAATATGTACTTAGGCATCAATCTCCTGGATAAACTCCCTTCATCGTGGGGTCAGTTTGCACTTCCTGTGCCCCAGAGCGAAGCGTCGCCGCAGCCGCTGCAAACAATCGATTTACTTTCTCAAGGTCGTCTGGCGTATCTACCCCGAGGGACTCGTAATCCGTTTCCACCACCCGGATGCGGTAGCCATTTTCAAGCGCGCGCAATTGTTCCAAGCGCTCTGCTGTTTCCAGAGGGCCCACATCCAGATCAGGGTAACGGAGAAGGAACTCCCGGCGATACACGTAAAGACCCACATGCTTGTAATAGGTGGTTGCGTCGGTGCCGGTCTCACGCTGGAAGGGGATGGGACAGCGCGAGAAGTAGATGGCGTCGTTTTGAAAGCCGGTGACAACCTTCACCACGTTCGGGTTGCCGATCTCAGACCGGTCGACGATTTTCTTCTTCAAGGTTCCCATCGCGACGGCCTCGTCACCCAGCACGGAGAGTACACATGCGTCGATTGCCTCGGGATCGATCAGCGGCTCATCGCCCTGAATATTGACAAAGAGGGAGGCTGGTTCCGCAGAGGCGACTTCCGACAGCCTGTCGGTCCCGGTGGGGTGATGCGGGCTGGTGAGGCGCACACGGCCGCCGAAACCGCGAACGGCGGTTTCTATTTGTTCGTTATCGGTTGCCACCAGCACATCGTCCAGATAACGGGTGGCTTTGGCACGTTCGTAGACGTGCTGGACCATTGGTTTTCCAGCCAGCGAGGCGAGAGGTTTACCTGGGAATCGGGAGGAGGCAAATCGGGCGGGAATAACACCGAGAATCCGCGTCCGCACATCTGAGTGTAGCACGCGAAAGTACGGGCAACCCGTTAAGCCGATTGGCATTTGGCATGATGAGTTTTGGATCCGTTTCAACGTGTTTCCGCGGCTTCGGTATGCGCATTTGCGTTCTGTGCGATAGCGTTCCCGGCGGAAAAACCCCCGGCCAAATCGGTAGACGAAATTGTCAACTCGTACCTGTTGGCAGTGGGCGGCGGTGAGGCTGTTGCGCGCATTACGACCCGTGAACTCCAGGCAGTGCAAGGGCACCGGAAAGCACACCTTTCATGGCAGGCGCCCGACCGGGTTCTTTGGGTGGAGGGACCGGAACGGCAAGGATTCGACGGCAGCACAAGCTGGTACGAGACGAAGCGAAAGCGCGTACAGAAGCTTTCTCCGGCAAGGAAAGACGAACTAGAAACCGACGCGAATCCCATCCGCTTCGTTCACCTGAGAGACTTGTACCGCGATCTGGAAGTAGCGGCGCCGGCCTCGCTCGAAGGCGAAGCTCTCGACGTGCTGCGGGCACCTAATGCAATCGGCGCGACGCAGTTCTTCTTTGACGCCAAGACCCACCTGCTGGTACGGATTGAGGAGTTCGGCGTTCAATCCGCCTATTACAAACACACCATCGATTTCGAGAAGTACCAAACCTTCGATGGTGTGAAGATCCCCACCCTGCTGGTCCGCAACTCCGATGAGCCAGGGTCAGAAGAGGGGAAACTGCAGTTTTCGCATATTCAGCAGAACCAGCCTTTAAGCTCGGAGCTATTCCGCAAGCCGGACATCGGCGCAGTGATTTCAGGCGGCAAGCACTGACCGTTACTTGTCAGTAGTTGTCGGCGCTGGCTTCGGCGTGCCGTGAGCCTGCCGCGCGTTATTGCGCCCTTTCCTGTTCTGCCCCGTGCTTTTGTCTTGCGAGCCGGCCGCGCCCTGTTGCTGATCTGGACTTTGGGACGTAGCCGTGCTGCTGCTGCCGGTGCCGGGTGCATGGGCTTTCGCAGAAGGATCGTTCTGGCTGTTTTTCTCCTGCTGCGTATCGGGACTGGGATTGCCCTGCGCCCAGGCCAAGCCTGCCGGGAAGGCAAGCGCGAGTGCAAGCGCTGCGGTTGTGAGTTTCATAAACCCCTCCGCCACTGTGGACCGCGCCCAGCGCTACTTGTTTCTTTTAGCCCCTACACTGGGAAGACGGGATGTCTGCCACTCTCCAGAGTTCACAGCCAAATGCTCTAGCCCAGCTTCCACAAAGTAAGCCGATCTACGACATTCTGATCGCCATCAGCGTCTGTCATCTGCTGAATGACATGGTGCAATCGCTGATCCCCTCGATCTATCCGATTCTGAAATCATCGTTTCACCTGAACTTCAGCCAACTGGGACTGATGACGCTTACGTATCAGTTAGTCGCTTCGCTGCTGCAACCGTTTATCGGGATGTACACCGACCGGCGCGCGATGCCGTACTCGCTTCCGGCGGGCGTTGCGTTTACCTTAGCCGGTTTGTTGCTGCTGGCCATTGCTCCCACGTTCTGGTTGCTGATTTTTGCGGCCGCCCTGGTAGGCGTGGGGTCGGCGGTATTTCATCCGGAGTCGTCGCGTGTGGCACGTATGGCGTCGGGTGGACAGCACGGGCTGGCGCAGTCCGTCTTCCAACTGGGCGGCACGGGCGGCGCTGCTATTGGCCCTTTGCTTGCGGCCTTCATTGTCCTTCCGCGGGGCCAGCACAGTATCGCCTGGTTCAGCATCACGGCTCTTCTGGCTGTGTTTCTGCTGCTAAAGGTAGCGCGCTGGTACAAGCATCACGAAAGTGAACGCGCGAAAAGAAAGGGAACTGAGGTGCTGGCGGCGGTCAACTTATCGCGCCGGCAAATTGCCTTTTGTCTGTTCATCCTGATTGCGCTGATTTTTTCGAAGTATTTCTATCTCGCCAGTCTCAGCAGTTACTACACGTTTTACCTGATTGATCGATTTCACGTCAGTGTCGGCGCGGCACAACTCTATTTATTTCTATTCCTGGGCTCGGCTGCGCTGGGCACGCTGATTGGCGGTCCTGTAGGCGACCGCGTCGGGCGCAAGTACGTGATTTGGGTATCGATCCTTGGCGTGCTGCCGTTTACTCTGGCGCTGCCGTACGCGAACCTTTTCTGGACAAGCATCCTGAGCGTGATCATTGGACTAATCTTGTCCTCAGCGTTCTCGGCGATTCTTGTGTATGCGCAGGAGTTGTTGCCCGGCAAGGTCGGAATGATTTCCGGCCTGTTCTTCGGCCTCGCCTTTGGAATGGGCGGCATTGGTGCTGCTTTCCTGGGGAAGCTGGCGGATTGGACCAGCATCGAGTTCGTTTACCGGGTTTGCGCTTATCTGCCGCTTATCGGCTTACTTACAATGTTCCTGCCGGATCTCGATTCTCCGCAGCACCTTCGAAAACGCAGCGTTTAGGGAAGCCAGCCCTGGGCGCGCAGCACGCGTTGGAATCCTGGGTTGTCGAGCGAAATCGGCGGAAAGTACTCCGCGGTGTATTTCCTGGTCCACCAAGTGTGAAGCCGGCGGCGCTCTTCGGGCGTTGTGAAGTGGTACTCGAATAACTCGGCGCGAACATATTGCGGACGACGGCCGGCGAAAGGATCTGACCGGAGCAGACTCAAGCAGTCGGGATCGGCCTGCAACAGTTTCGCGAGTAAGTTGACAAACCAAGGATAATCCTCGTAACTGCCCATGGCGGCAAACCACATCAGCCAATCCAAGCGCAAATGATAGGGCGCAATCTGTGGCGGCATCCGGGCAGGATCACCAGGCTTAGCTTTAAATTCGTAGGCGCGCCATTGCGTCGCAGCGGTGATGGCTTTGTCTTCCGTTCCTTCCACTACCACCTCATAGCGTGGGCGTGTGATGCTGCCAAACGCTCCGTAAGTACCAACCAGGTGCAACGAGTTGAAGCTGGTGTTCATGATCTGTCGCGCCGAAAGCATGTTGGCCACAACCGGGATGCTCATGATGACGACGATGGCAGCTAAGCCAACATTGAGAGCAACGAAAACGGGCGAGGGCGGGCGCATCCACGGCGCTTTGGCCGCGATTGAAAGGAATTTACCGTCCAGAGTCGAGAAGGCGATCACAATGGTCAGCCAGTTGAGCCAAGACAAGTTGCCGGTGATGATTATCGACAGTTGAAAGACGATGGTGATAATGCCTGCGATGCCTGCGAACGGCTGTGGCAGGAAGAAAAAAAACGGAACGACCAGTTCGGCGAAGTGGTTGAATAGCACGCCGCCTCGTCCTAACCAGCGCGGTCCCCAGTGTGCGAACCAGCTCACTGGATTCGGCATCGGTTGCGTCTCGTAAAAGTAATCCAGGCAAGTGAGATCGCGCCAGCAAGCGTCGCCACGGAACTTGATTAACCCCGCGCCGAACATGATGCGGAACAACAGCCAGCGGAAAAGCCAGACGGGAATTTTCTGCGGTATGGAATCGACGCCGCCCAGAAACATTGCCAGGAAGCAGGTTTCGAGCAGGATGGATTCCCAGCCAAACCCGTAGAAGGTCTGACCGACGTTTACGAACGACAAGTAGAGCAGATAAATCGCTGCCCAGATTGCCAAATTCGCCCAGGTGCCCAGACGTTCCGAGAGACCGAGTACAACCAAAGCCGAGAGCACGATGCCCAGCCAAGCGCCCGCAGTGAAAGCCCAGTCGCGCGGCAAGAAATGAAACAAGCTGGGACTGGCGGAAAACGGCACCCGCTTCACAAACAGCGGGACCGGCAGCAATCCACGTTCTCCCAGCAGAGGCCGGAACTGGTTCAGCGCTACCAGGAAGGCGATCAGACAAATGGAGCCAGTGCCCCGAAGCAGCAACAGACGCGTCACCCATAAGCTACGGTCATCATCAAGAAGCAAACGGAAACCTCCGTGCGCTCAGAACGTGCATCTTCGGAATAAGACTTGTAGCCCTATTGAAAGGCTTCTACCCGATCTCTCGACACTTGGCAGGGTCTGGGGGCTGCCCTTGCGGTGGGAGCACAGGAGAGTGGCGCGTGGCATGTTTGCCTGAAATAGCGCAACAACGTGTCGCAGTTTTCCCGTAAAATATCCGTGCCGGGAGGTCCAGCGTGATTAGAGTCGTCACCATCGAACGCGAGTACGGGAGCGGTGCTGCCGCCATTGGGCGTGAGTTAGGAGAGAGACTTGGTTTTAGTGTTTGGGATCAAGGCATAACAGAGGCGGTCGCCAAGCGTTTGAAATGCGACGTGCGCATGGTGGAGCAGCGCGAAGAGCGCCCCGACCCCACGTATTACCGGCTGGTTAAAACCTTTATGCGCGGGAGTTATGAGGATAGAACCGGCACGCCTGGCTTCGAGATGCTGGACGCGGAAGGGCTGTCGAAGTTATTCGAGGACGTGATTACCGAAATCGCCGACCGCGGAAAGTGCATTATCATCGGTCGCGCCGCACCGTGGTTCTTGCGACACCGAACCGACGTCTGTCACGTGTTCCTCTATGCCTCGTGGGAGGAGAAAATGCGTCGCACTCTACAGTGCGGGCGGACCAGGGCAGAGGCGGAGAACTTACTGCAGACGGTGGATCAAGACCGCATCGCGTTCGTTAAGAAGTACCACAACATGAATTGGCCAACGCGGGAGCTATATCACTTAATGATTAATACCGGCGTTGGCGATAAAGCTGTGGTGGATGTTGTTGAGAAACAAATAGAAGCGCTGAACAGCGCGCAAACTGCTGCAGCTGGAATGGCTTTCGCGAGGGTTACTAAGTGACGAGGCGAGGCGGCTAAGCCTCGCCTATGAGATAGCAGGAGCTACTTACCGCCCTTGTGTTGCTCCTCGTATGCCTTCGTGTGATGGTGCACGTTTCCTTGTGCATCCGTATACTCACGGCTCTTCAAGTCTGCCGAGTCCGTCTGTCCTTGGGCCTTCGATGACCCGCTGCTGGCGTGTTGACCGCCTTTGCTTTCAGATCCGGAGTGACTTCCGCCTTCGTGCCCGGCTTTCGCAGCGGCAGCCTCATGATGAGGACGCGGATCTTCTGAGCTTTTGTGCGGATGCTTTCCGGTGCCTTGTTCGTTTTTTTCAGCCATGTTGATAGGTCTCCTTCGTGGGAACTCCTGCAAGTGGGACGCGGCTTACCCTTGATCAGCACCTCGCAACAAAAACAGCAGACCTTTTTCGTTGAACCCATACAGAATGCCTTCGAGCGTGATTAAACATGCGAGGCGATATGATCTAGATTCTTTGCTTGTGCGGCCCTGTTTCCCTACGTGCGATGCAGACGCGCTTTGAGGGCAAAGCTATCGGCCAGGAGAACTCATGCAAAATGCCACTTGTGATATCGGACTGATCGGCCTCGCTGTGATGGGCCAAAATCTGGTTCTGAATATGAACGACCACGGTTTCAAGGTAGCCGTGTTCAATCGAACCGTTTCCAAAGTAGACGACTTCCTGCAGGACGAAGCCAAGGGGACACAAGTTGTTGGCGCCCACTCCATTGAAGAACTGATTAGCGCGTTGAAGCGCCCACGCCGCGTGATGCTGATGGTGAAAGCCGGCGATACGGTGGATCAGATGATTGAGCAGCTTCTGCCGCATCTGGAGAAGGGCGACATCGTGATCGATGGCGGAAATTCTCACTACCCAGATAGCAACCGGCGTACCAAAGCGCTGCGCGAGAAAGGAATCCTGTTCATCGGAACCGGAGTCTCGGGCGGAGAAGAAGGAGCGCGCAAAGGACCGTCGATCATGCCCGGCGGCAACCCGGATGCCTGGCCGCACGTGAAAGACATCTTTCAAGCTATTGCTGCCAAGGTTGAGGACGGCACACCGTGTTGCGACTGGGTTGGCGAGGACGGTGCCGGCCACTACGTGAAGATGGTCCACAACGGCATTGAGTACGGCGACATGCAGCTGATCTGCGAGGCGTATCAACTGTTGAAGGACGGGCTCGGCTTGAGCGCGGAGGAACTGCACGAGGTATTCGCCGATTGGAATAAGGGCGAGTTGGACAGTTTCCTGATTGAGATCACAGCTGAAATCTTCTCTAAGAAGGACGAGGATGGTCAGCCGATGGTAGACAAAATCCTCGACACCGCTGGTCAAAAAGGGACGGGCAAATGGACCGCCATTAGTGCGCTGGACCTTGGCATGCCAGTTACGCTTATCGGAGAAGCTGTATTCGCTCGCTGCTTGTCGGCAATTAAGGATGAACGTGTTCGCGCGTCAAAGGTATTAACGGGCCCGAAGTTTTCGCAGGATTCGCACGACAAGAAGGTGTTCATTGAAGACGTGCGGCGTGCCCTTTACTGCTCGAAGATCATTTCCTATGCGCAAGGCTACATGCTGCTGCGGGATGCAGGAAAAGACCAGGGCTGGAATTTGAACATGGGTGGAATCGCGCTTATGTGGCGCGGCGGTTGCATCATCCGTAGCCGTTTTCTGGCGAAGATCAAGGCGGCTTACGACAACGATCCGCAGCTGACTAATCTTTTGCTGGATAGCTTTTTCTCGGACACGCTGAATAATTATCAGAAATCGTGGCGCAACGCCATCATCCATGCAATTGGCTTCGGTGTGCCCACTCCGGCATTCTCGACAGCACTTGCCTTTTACGATGGTTATCGGACGGAGCGTTTACCTGCGAACCTGCTACAAGCGCAACGCGACTTCTTCGGCGCGCACACTTTTGAGCGTGTGGATAAGCCTCGCGGCCAGTTCTTTCATACGAACTGGACAGGCCGCGGCGGACGAGTCTCTTCGGGAACCTATAACGCTTGACGTCCGGCCGCTCGCCTGGTTTGCGCCATCCGCTTGCGCCAAGGGTAACGGCCTGAAAATTGGGAGAACAATATGAAATACGGTCTCAACATACCTGAGCCCTCTAGCAAAGAAGGCTCGCTGGACTTTGTCTCGCTCGGCGCACTGGTCCACCGCCTCGACCCGGGAATCATTCCTTTTCGGAAAGCAAGCCACTGCGAGATACACGTCAGCGGCGGCGAATTTAATGTCTCGGCAAACCTTTCCGATTGCTTCCGGCTCAAAACCGGGGTGGCCTCCGCCATGGTGGACTACCCGATCGGCGACTTGATCAACGAACGCGTTCGCGCCATGGGCGTTCGTCCGTTCTATAAGATGTTCAAGCACGACGGTGTGCACGGCCCCAATATGGCGACCGTTTACAGCGATCGTGGGCAGGGTGTACGCGCTCCCGTAGTGTTTTATAACCGGAGCAACGAAGCCGGGGCCATGCTCAAGCCTGGCGACTTCGACTGGAAGGCAATCTTCGGCCAAGGCGCGCGTTGGTTCCACAGTGGCGGTATCTTTGCTGCGCTTTCAAACACCACCTCGGAGTTGGTGGTGGAAGCAATGCAGGCGGCCAAAGACGCCGGACTGGTAACTTCGTTCGACTTGAATTACCGTGCCAAGCTGTGGGCCATTCAGGGCGGGCATGACCGTGCGGTCGAGGTGATTGAGCGAATTGTGCGAAATGTCGATGTCCTGGTTGGCAACGAAGAAGATCTGCAGATGGGGCTCGGCATACCGGGACCGGAAGTACACAGTAAATCGAAGCTGGATCCAAGCGCCTTTTTCGGCATGATGGACAACGTCACGGCCAAGTTCCCCAAAGTCAAAATCGTGGCGACAACGTTGCGCGAGGTACACTCCACGAACCGCCACAGCTGGAGCGCCGTCGCCTGGATCGACGGTAAGACCTACCAGGCACCCACGATGGAACTCGACGTCATCGATCGTGTAGGGGGCGGCGATGGCTATGCGGCGGGATTTATCTATGGACTGCTATCGGGGGCTTCGGAGGAGGAAGCAGTGCGCCTCGGCTGGGCGCATGGGGCGCTTCTGACCACGTTCCCTGGCGACACCACCATGACTACCGTGGAACAGGTGAAAGCACTGGCGAGCGGCGGCTCCGCCCGCATACAACGGTAGTCTGCCCGTAAACCTGACAGTAGGGGTCGCATGCCAGCGAGCTCGCGGCCCCCGTGCGCCTTGCTGCCTTTGTCGGATTTGTCACGAAAACCCGATGCTATGATCGTGACAAGAAAGCAGCTTTTCTCATGCGGACGCGATTCTCGTCGGGCGGTACCAGTGTCAGCGTTCCTCGGAGGAGTGGTTCGGTTCGTCTCTTTTTTTGGTATGGTTTGCTGCTCGCTGCTTTGTGCTTGTGTATCAGTCCGGCGGATGCGCAGGGAAATCTTTCCAACGACCCGCCCAAAGACGTTCCATCGAAATCCGTTCCTGACGCGCCGGTAGAGATACCTTCCCGCAAAGTACCGTCGGCGGAACCGACGGTAAATTCCCGCCCCGCTAACATCCGCGTCGACAAGACACTGGTGCTGATCAACGTAACCGTTACCGATCCGTTGAATCGCTTTGTAACGGGTTTAGAGAAGGAACACTTTCGGCTCTTCGAAGATAAAGTGGAGCAGGAGATTTCACAGTTCTCGAGCGAGGACGCGCCAATCTCCATTGGGCTGGTGTTCGATACCAGCGGCAGCATGGGCCCCAAGCTGCAGAAAAGCCGGCAAGCGGCGGCAGAGTTCTTTAAAACGGCAAATCCGGCCGATGAGTTCTTCCTAGTGCAATTCAACGACCGCCCGGAACTAACGGTTCCTTTCACAAACGACACTGACAAGATCCAAAGTACGCTGACCTTCACTCAATCGCGCGGACGCACGGCATTGCTGGATAGCGTGTATCTGGCTATGCACGAAATGAAGAAGGCCCATAATCCGCGCAAAGCATTGCTGGTCATTTCCGATGGCGGCGACAACAGCAGCCGGTACACGGAGACCGAAATCAAGAACGCGGTACGGGAAGCCGACGTCCAAATATTTGCGATTGGTATTTATGAATCCCTATCCGGCCGCGGACGAACACCGGAAGAAGCCGCAGGACCTAGCTTGCTGAACGAACTCTCGGAACAGACCGGCGGTCGCGCTTATGCGGTAGAAAACGTAGCGGAGTTGCCCGATATCGCGGCAAAGATTGGCGTGGAGCTGCGCAACGAGTACATTCTGGGCTATACACCGAAAAACCGTGAGCGGGATGGCAAATACCGGCGCGTACAAGTGAAACTGAATCAACCTCGTGGGCTGCCGCCCCTGAAAGCCTATTTCCGACTTGGATACTATGCTCCCACTCAATAGCCGTTCAGCGCGTGGAACAGCGCTGGCCGGTGTGCTGCTCGTAGGCTGCGTGCTGTTTTCGGTACTTGCCTCGCCGCTGGCTGCCCAGTTTCGCTCCGACACGCGCCTGGTTGTGCTGCATGCCAGCGTGACCGATCACAAAGGCAAGCTGGTCAATAATCTGAACCAGAACTCGTTCAAGGTCTTCGAGAATGGCCAACCGCAGCAGGTTAAGATTTTTCGCCACGAGGACATACCGGTTTCGCTTGGAATCATTATCGACAATAGCGGCAGTATGATGAGCAAGCGTGCGCGGGTAGAGGCGGCTGCGCTTGCGATGGTGCGCGCCAGCAACCCTGAAGACGAAGTCTTCGTCGTCAACTTCAACGACGACGCATTCCTGGACGTTCCCTTCACCAGCGATATTCACAAGATGGAGCAAGGTCTGGCTCGCATCGACTCGCGCGGCGGTACGGCTATGCGAGACGCCATTATGATGTCGCTCGACTACATCAACAAGAATGCCAAGCGCGACAAGAAAGTTCTCTTAACCATAACCGACGGAAACGACAATGCGAGCACCATGCCGCTGGAGAAAGTAGTTTCGCGGGCGAACCAAAGTGACACGTTGATCTACGCCATTGGGTTGTTCACCGATGAGGAGAAACACGAAGCCTCCAAGGCTCGTCGCGCTCTGAAGCTATTGACAGACGAAACGGGCGGTCTTGCCTTCTATCCCAAGGAAGTGGGCGAAGTACAAGAGCTCGCGGTGGAGGTCGCTCACGACATCCGCAATCAATATACAATTGCGTACGAACCTTCTGTGCAGGCTTTGGACGGCAGCTACCGGCAAGTCAAGGTTACTGTCGATGCACCCGGCAAGCCGGCCGTGCGAACGCGCTCGGGATACTTTGCCACCCCGGACTCGGAGGCTCCAAAGCAAAGTGCGGCTTCCGGCTCCTAGATGTTTGCCTTTCTCTGGTTGGCTTCTCGCGGTTATCGAACTATGCCCTGGCAATCGCCCTACCTGCGATGGCGGCTTGAGACCTACACGGGCGTACCTGCTGAATCCATCGATGCGTCGACTTTCTTTCGTTTGCTCTGGCGGGAGCGCTTTTCAATGGTGGAGTATCTGAGGTGGGTCGGCGAGTCGAAACGATTCCTGAAGGAATAAAAAAGGCCGCAACCAATTAGATTTGATTGCGGCCCGAACACTAGGATTTGGAGTATCTAGTTGGCGGGTGAAGGACGCTGGCCGCGACCGTGCCAAGACTGCGGTCCAGTAGCCGTGGTCACCGTATATCCTGCCGGAACCTTGAACAGTGATGCATCTGGTTCCTTTGAGACAATGTTTGTCAGGGCATAAGTGGATTCGCCAAAGAACGGATCGCTGCGCACGGACTTTACCACAATCTGTAAGTCGGAGGAGTACCACACCTGATCGGTGCTGACGATTTGCTGTGCATTGCCCATGGTGTTAGCAGGAATCGTTCTGGTTATGGTTTTGCCTTCTGCGATGACACCGGAACTGCTGTCAGCGGGCAAGGTAGCCTCGGTGGTGTTGGGTCGTTGTGGACGCGTCGCATCACCTGATGCGTTCGGGCCGCCCGGACCCATCGACCCGGCACCGGTCTTAGCGTGGAAGGGCCGCTGTACAGCTGTTTTGTTAGCGCTGTCCAAAACATACGAGTAACCCGCAACAGGGTCAGAGATAAACGTCAGCGACTTTGTTCCCGGGCCGGACATCGCTCCGCCCGTGATCGTCACTTGTTCGAAAGTGCGGCCATCGCTATCGCGTGCGACTTGGCCGGTGGTGCTACGCGTGATGGTATTCCCATCCGCGAGGTGCTGCAGCATGGTGTTGGAGAGTGTCGCTGAATAGGGCGCACTGGTGATCACTTTGCCGTGTCCCATGCCCATGCCACCGAACATCCCAGGAGTAGACCCAAACCCAGGCCCGAAGCCGGGGCCAGCACCGTGCATTCCGCCGGGGCCGCCGCCCGGAGGACCAGGCGGCATACCTCCCTGGGCGAACGCCGGCAAACTTAAGGCGATTGCGGCCACCATTTGAAAGAACACTTTCTTATTGATCTTCTTATCACTCATTGTTCGTTCTCCTACCGAGCCAACTCCACCAAATTTGTTTCACTCACCGGCGAGCACGTGTACACCCAAGGGTTCGCCGTCTGCTCCAAGCAGCACGTCTGCCAGTACGGCCCGGTCGGGATTCGCCTGCTCAACCGATACCGGTTCAAACACAATTCCCGCATCGGCCAGCGATGTCACTGGAACCTCCATCTGCACGATGTTGGGTGCGCTCACAGGCAGGTCGCCGTTCGAAAACGGCAAAGCAACGAAAGTCTCACCGGCAACCTGGAAAGTCTGGACAGCCGCTATGCCTTTCCCGCGCGTAAACTCGGTGCGGGAGATGCCCGATTCCCCCGAGCCCGTTTTCGCCAATTCTGTTTGCCGAAGCGACCGGAACCCTGGCGAGAGGATGGCGCATAACACTACCGCTGCTGCCACACACGCAGACGCAGCCCAGTGCCAAAGGGCAGCTCCCTTCAACCGCCGGGTTCGCTCGGTTCGTGCGCCTTCTCCCAACTGGGCGATCAATTGATCGCGAGATTTCAGTTCGGCAATGAGAGCCACTCGCTGTCCGTCGACCTCTGGGACAGTGCGGTTTGCAATCCAAGCTTCCAGCCGTACCGAAAGTACGCCCAGCTCATGGAGCTTGGCACGGCACAACTCACAGGCAGCTAAGTGTGCTTCCGCCTGCGACCCGTTGGTGCCGGTCCATTCATCATCAATGGTTCGTACAAGCTCGTCCACGGACAGATGCTCTGTGCCCGGTTGCCTCATACTCCTGTCGATCCTTTAGTAAGTTCGTGCTTAATTTGTTCGATGCCCTTTTGCACGTTCTCGGCCACGGTGGAAGTGGAAGTGCCTGTGATGTCGGCAATTTCGCGATAGCGAAACCCTTGTGCCCGCAACAGCAGGCATTCGCGGCGCGTGGGTGTTAACAGGTGCATGGCCCGCTCCAGCATCGCATCGCGTTCGCGACCGAGCACCAGGTCTTCCGGCGACGGATCGTCGGACGTGGCTATCTGATGTGCCTCACTTGCCTGAAGCGATTGCAGCCGCGAACCACCCAAACCGCGGCGCCGGTTTTGCGCCAAGTTGTGCGCCACACGATACAGCCAAGCGCGCAGCTGCGAGCGATCGCCGGCGCCAGTTACGTGTTCGTGCAGTTTCAGAAACGCATCATGAACAAGATCGCGACTGGTATCAGCGTCCATGCCCAGGAAAAACAAATATCGAGTAAGCGGAATGCGCTCCGTGTCGTAAAGCGCAAGAACCACTTTTGCTGCTGGCGTTTCTTCCAAGCTCTGCGACTCGAGAGATACGGCCCGCAGTGCCCAGGCATCATACCGGTGCATGCCAGGCTCCAGCTTCAGCCGAGCGGCGGCGGGGAAAGAACGACGCTGAAACAATTTTCAGCAAGTACCACAAGAGAGACTTTGGGGAGTTGCACTTGGGGTTGGGGATGTCTCTCTTGTGGCCTGCTGTCTCGCATGCTTTGATCATGAAACACGTAAGCCCAGGTTTTTTCCGGTAGTGCTGCATAATTTTTTTGGCTTCCCTTATTTGCTTAGCGAGGTGGCGTAAGCGGCAGATTCAGCTAACAAGCTACGCTATGGGAACTACCCATGAGCACGAAACCCCACACAGTATCCGCCGACGACATACCTGTAGAACTACGTTATCCAATCGGCCGGTTCCAGTGGCCAGCACACGTGACAGCGGCAGACCGGCAAGCCTGGATCCAAAAAATCGAGGAGTTCCCCATTGCGCTTACGGCGGCGGTTTCCGATCTAAACGAAGCTCAACTGGACACCCGATATCGACCGGGGGGCTGGACGGTGCGCCAGCTGGTACACCACGTCGCGGATAGCCACATTAATAGCTATGCGCGCTTCCGCTTGGCGCTTACCGAAGACAATCCTCCTATCCGCGGCTACGACGAGAATGCCTGGGCCGAGTTACCGGACGCAAAAACCGCGCCTGTTCGTAGCTCGCTTGCCATTCTCACCGGCATTCACGAACGCTGGGGCGCACTGCTCCGGCATCTCACAGACGAGCAATGGGCTCGCACATTTCAGCATTCCGAACGCGGCGCAATGCGCTTAGACGCTACCGCCGGCCTTTACGCTTGGCACGGCGCGCACCACGTTGCTCATGTCCGCAGTCTGCGAGAACGCGAAAGCTGGTAGAGCGCGAGAGCAACAAGACCGGCTATGAGGCTGATGACAAACCCGGCAACCACGTCAACCACGTAGTGGTAGCGGCCGTACACCACAGCCACGGAAACACACACTGCGTACAACAGTGCGCCGAACCCATACTGCTTCTTTTGAGGCAGCGCCAGAAACAACCCGAAGGCGGCGGCGAAGGCAGAGGATACATGGGCGCTGGGGAATACTCCGACATGGATGGTGCCAGCGTGCAGAAGAGCCAGGTTTGCCTGTCGAAATAACGTATTCACAGTCGGCATAGCAACGCCAGGGAAAGCGAGCCTGGGGGGCTCGGTTGGGAAAAAAGGGAAGCAGCCATAGGCGCTCAACGTGCCAACCAGATACACGCTAAGGAAGCCGTCGACCGCCCGTCGCTTCAGCACGAGGTAAATGAGGACCAGACAATAGAACGGCAGTCCGTAAACCAGCAGATAGGAGAGTTCAAGAATGGCTGGAAGCACCGCCCCCGAGCTCTCAATTAGCGACTGCAGATGCCAATTTTGTAACACGACACGATCCCAATGAATCCAGGCCTGTTCGCTGGTCTCGTCATAATGGCGCGGCAGAAAGCGTTCCATCGATTGGAAAGCTCCGAAGGTCACAACAATAGGGAAGAAGTCACGGAAACGGCTGACGGCGTTTCGCCAAGGCGTTTGCTCTAACCTTGCCAGAAGACTGCAGCTGAAGAACACGGCCAGCAGCGCCAGCGGCATAGTGAATCCGTGCAAGTGTGCACGCGCGGGGAAGAATGGAACCAGGATGCAAAGGTAGGCGAAGTAGCCTACCAGGATGAACTCAGGCGCGCGAAGTTTCAACCACTGCATTGTGCGGCAGGGGCGTGTTCTCGCCCGTTGGTCCTTCGCCTGTTCGTCCTTCAAAGAGAAGCGCCAGCGCTGCCGGTAGGGCGGCCCAGCAGGCCCAAAGGGTAAGGAAGGTGTGGTCTTCAGAGGCACCGCGGGCATGCATGTCGGCGCGGTTGATGAGAAGTCCCGCGATGATTGGGGCGGTGATTTGCGCGATCGACATTAGTGACTGTGCGAGCCCGAGCACAACTCCTTGTTCCCGGCGTCCGCCTTTCTGAGTGATTAAGCTCGTCAGTGTAGGGCGTAATCCGGAGGCAAGGGCTCCGAATGCAATAAGCCAAAGCAACTGCGAGATGGTATGGGTAAAGCCAATCCCAGCATAGGTGATGGCCGAAACCGCAAACCCTAAACGGATGACATTGCGTTCGCCAAGCCACTTCACCATGCGGCCCACCAACCCCCCCTGCATGATCATGCCGAGGAATCCGTTAAATGCAAATAGGTATCCGACTTCCCGAACGCCTACCGGCCGGCCGTGCCATTGGTAAGACCTCTCCGCGAAAAGAGCGAACCCCGCAATGAATGTGGAAAACGAGAATGCAAACAAAAGCCATTGAATCAGCAGCCGCGCCAGGGCCTTATTGCGGAAGTATTTGCGGTACTCGCCCCAGGAAATTAGTGACAGGCGCCGTCCGCCAGGACCGCTCGCCTCCTCGGCATTTGCCTCCTGGATATCGGCGGGCACGCGGCCCGGCAGTAGGAACACGGTACATAGGATGGTGGTAAACGAAAGTGCAGCCGCAGCCAAAATCGGCGCCTCGTACCCGTAATGCGCAAGGAAGCCGGAAATAGCTGGACCAACTAAAAACCCGAAGCCGAAGGCAATTCCAATCAGCGCAAACGATTTGGCACGATTCTCTGGCTTAGTGACATCGCTGATGTAGGCTTGAGCAATAGTCAGATTGCCCGCTGTCGCTCCGTCGATGGCCCGGGCCAGAAAAAGCATCCAAATATGGCGCGAAAAGGCGAGCATCAGAAAGCCTGCTAAGGTGCCGGCCTGACTCACCAGTAAGATCGGTTTCCTTCCGTGACGATCGGACAACTGCCCCAGGATAGGCCCCGCGATTAGCTGAAAAACTGCATAAGTTGCGACTAACGTGCCAACAACGGTGGGGGTGGCCCCCAGCCGTTCCGAGTAAAACGGCAGCAACGGCAGTATGATGGTGAACCCTAAAACGTCTACAAGCACGATCAGGAAGATCGGTAGCAGTGGCGATTGGAGCGGATTCGAGCGGCGGTTCACATCGCCGGCTGGCACTTGCGAGGGCACACTTAAATCTTAGCGGGGCAGCCCTTCCTTGCCGTGTCCCTGTAATTACTACCGACACAGCGCCCGTGTCATCACTTGTAAGTAAAAGAAAAGCAAAGCTGCACCATTTGGCAAGCTTCGTGCACCTAATTGAGACGATATGAGAACTGTTGCTTTCGCTCTGATTGCAGCCTCGCCGTTCATGATGGCGGCGCAGGAGACAAACCCTACCCAGACCAACGTACAGCCTGGTGCGGGCAACTCCACTCCCATATTCCGAGTAACCGTTGTTTCTCGCAATATCCAGGCGGTCAGCTATCGTCACCGCAGCGGCTGGACCAAAGTCGATTTCAAGGGCACCAGCCTGGCGCCTGAATCGAAAGGAACCGCCGACGTGAATAGCCGGTTGGGACATGCCCAAGTGAAGCTGGACGTCAAGGGTCTTCCTTCTCCGCAGACATTTGGCCGCCAGTTCCTGACCTATGTCGTATGGGCCATTACGCCCGACGGCCACCCGCAAAACCTGTCCGAGGTAGTAGTGGATTCCCACGGCAACTACAACACTGATAGCATCAGCACGGACCTGCAGGCTTTCGGATTGATCATTACCGCTGAGCCTTACTTCGCGGTGAGCGCTCCTAGCGACGTGGTCGTCATGGAGAACGTGATTCGTCCCGACACGGTGGGCAAAGATGAGGAGATTGACGCCAAGTACGAGCTGATGCCCCGTGGCACATACACCTACCACGTGCCTGAAGCACAGCAGAAAACGGTGGATCTGAATTCTGACAAGAAAAACCCGCTGGAAGTGTACGAGGCGATGAATGCAATCTACATCGACCAATATGCGAAGGCCGACCAGTTCGCCTCCGACCAGTACCAGGCGGCAGATCAGTTATTGAATCAAGCCGAAGATTACCAACGCCGTAAGCAATGGAAGCCCGCCATTATGACTGCCCGAGAAGCTGTCCAGAAGGCGGAAGATGCGCGGCTGGTATCGCTACGGCGCCAGCAGCAGATGGCGCAGGATCAGGAACGGCAGGAAGCAGCGGCGCGTGAAGCTGCGGCCAAAGCGCGTGCCGAGCAAGAGACGCAAGCAGCTGCCGCCGCTGCCCAGCAGCAGCAGCTAGCGGAACAGCAGGCGCGTGAACAGGCGGAGGCCCGTGCGCAGGCCGATAAAGCTCGCGCCGAGGCCGATGCAGCACGTGCGGAAGCGGCTGCTGAAGCACAGAAGGCGCAAGCAGCTGCGGCCGAAGCAGACCGTCTACGTGGCCAGGCTGTCGCCGACAAAGAACAGTTGCGCGCTCAATTGCTGCAGCAGTTCAACGCCATTATGCCTTGCACAGAAACGCCTCGCGGTCTTGTCATCAATATGAGCGATGTCTTGTTTGATTTCAACAAGTACACCGTTAAAGAGAACACCCGCGAACAACTGGCTCGGCTTTCCGGTATTGTTCTGTCACACCCTGGTCTTAACTTAAGAGTGGAAGGCTACACGGACAGCGTCGGGAGCGAAGACTACAATCAGAAGCTCTCTGAGAAACGTGCGAGCACCGTACGGCAATATCTTCTGACACAAGGCATAAACCCGGATACGACCACGGCCATCGGTTATGGCGATCAATATCCAGTGGCTTCAAACGATACAGCGTCTGGCCGCGCGATGAACCGCCGCGTGCAGATTGTGGTTTCGGGTGAAGTGATTGGCGTAAAGATCGGCACGCCTCCCACCGCTAGCTCCGCTGCACCGATGCCGGCATCCGGCCCCGCTACCCCAGCGGCTCCCGCCCCGACTCCGCAACAGTAGCAAGCAACCAACAAACAAGCAGTATCCAAGCGTTCTTAAGCCGCCCATAACATGGGCGGCTTTTCTTTTATTCCGTTGTTCATTTGCCAAGGCAATATACATGGCAGTCTAGAGGAGAATGCGATTTCGCGTCCTTGCCAGCGATTACGACGACACTCTTGCCTCGCGTGGGATTGTCGCCCCTGAAACCATGCACTCCTTAGAAAGGCTACGCGACAACGGCGGTCACCTGGTGTTGGTCACGGGCCGAATTCTTCCCGACATCTTTCGCCTGTTTCCGCGTTACCGGCTGTCCGAGTGGATCGTCGCGGAAAACGGCGCCTTGCTGTTCCACCCCGAGAGTGGCACGCAAACGTTGCTTGCGGCGAGCGCACAGGACGAATTCGTTCAAACCTTGGAAGAGCGTATTGGTCCTCTTTATAAGGGCCACGTGATGTTTGCCACCGCCCAGGTAAACGAGGCTGCGGTTCTTGAAACCGCGCAAGAGTTTGGTTTGGACTTAGAAGCCATCTACAACAAAGGTGCGGCTATGTTCCTTCCGCGCGGTATTGATAAGGCCAGTGGGCTGGCGGCAGTCGCACGCTGCTTGAACGTTCCGCTTTCCCAAATGGTTGGCATTGGTGATGCAGAGAACGACCAGGCGTTGCTGTCGGCGTGCGGTTACTCGGTTGCCGTTGCCAACGCGCTGCCGATTCTCAAAGCTCGGGCTGACTGGACAACTGCCGGCGACCATGGCAGAGGTGTGATGGAGGTGATTGACCGCATGCTGGCGGATGAACTCCCGGTCGCGGTGCGGGCGAACGCTCGACTAGCATAGGCAGAGACGGAAGAGTCCGCAGAAAAAGGTTTTCTGCGGACTCTGGATCGATCTGTGGCCTTCCAGTTAGGGATTGGACGGAGACTGGGGAGGGCCCGCCGGTGGCACGGTCGGTGTCAACATAAAATCTCGCACTGACACGGTTCCGTTTCCAAGCACCAGGTTGTAACCGGGCACACCTGCTTGCGAGAAATAGTAACCATTCGAACCAGGAATGCCTTGATGGAAGACATTTACAATCCCAAAGTTCTGAGCGGCTGCTAGCGCATAGATATGGTTGTTCGCATTACCCAGACGATAGCCGCCGAGGCTCTCTTCCGTTAGCGCCAAAACGCCCACGAAATCCGGCGATGATGCGCTGGTTCCGATTACGCCGTAGTAGCCGCCTGCCAAACGAACGTAATCGGCACTTCTGTCGCCGTCGCATGAGATAGAGCCACCAGGACAGCCGCCCATGTGCATGGAGACGTCAGGAATGGTCCGCATATTGGAACCGGTGTTCACCAGCCGCTGATAACTCGGCTTAGTAAACACATCGCTGATACCGCCGCCGGAACCCCAAACACCATTCGCGACCAGATTGCCGTAGCCGTACGGGTCACTTGGCATCTGCGGATCAGAGTCGGCATTCTCGCGCACGTACGTGGAATCCAAACTACCCGGAACATAGTTCGTCACCAGGTTTGTTCCGCCCACAGCAGTTACATGCGGGCACGCCGCTGGAATTTCCACGCCCAATTGCCAATCGCCTACAACGGCCGCGGGATCTTGAGGATTGCTGGTGACGTAACTGACGGGAGGACGGCCAAGTGCGCCCGAATCACCGGAACTCGCCACAAACGTTATGCCTTGAGCATTACCCTGCTTGAAGATGTCGTCTAACAGTCGCAGGTACGACGTGTGGTCAATTCCGTTGTTGTAATCGGGAGTGTAAAAGGCCTCGGCACCGCCGAAAGACATGTTAACGACGTCCACTGTGTTGTCGGACAGGATCTGAATTAGTCCGTCGAAGATCGAGAGATCAGACAGATCGGGAATGTTGTAGTGCACAATCGTGGCGCCAGGAGCCATCCCGCCTGCCTGCTGTATGTCCAGTGAAGTCTCAAATGAGTCCGGAAACGCAAAGGGTGCGCCGCCATCCACCGGTTCTCGAATGATAGTGGGAACAGGCAGCCCTTCATGGCCAAAATAGTCTGCCATGTCCTTATCTGAGAAATCGTTGCTCATCAGGATGCCGATAGTTCGGCCAACACCGCTGTACAACTGAACCGACGGGAAATTGTAGGCTTGTTTCAGGTCGTCGAACCAGTAAGCTCCCACCGGCGATCGTCGATTCTCAGGGACCGCATTACCAAGGACGGCATGGGGGTGCACCCGAATCTTCGATGAAAATGCCAGCACGAGAGCCTGGGCGCTTTGCAAAGACCCAGGGAAGGTAAGCGGCGTTGTCGCAATTAGTTTCTCTTGCCCGCCCGGCGTGATCCCAGTGGCCAACTGAGTGTGAAATGCACGTTGAATGTCTGCCACCGTACCTCTTACGCGCAGACCATGTGCATGCGTGTTAAGCACCTGAATGTTGTAGGCCGCCAACTCGTCTCTGATTGCCGAGAGGTCTGATGGCTTCGGCCCGAACTGCCGTTGAAACTCGGCCGGCGACATCCAGTGCCGATATTGGCGCGAACCCTCGCTGTGCATTTGAGTCAGCGCACGGTCGAGCTGCTCACGGTTCTGCGATGGTAGAAAGATCCCGAACTCCACCGCTTTCGTCTGTTCGGGAACCCCTACTGTCTGGATTGTGCCTTGAGCCGGCATGAGTTGTCCTGAAGACAACAGAGTCGCGGCCAGCAAAGCCACATTTCGAATCACACGCATGAAAGCGCCCTCCCGGAGATTTTTAGTGAGCATGAACGGGCGGAAAGTGTGAATAACTCTGCCAAACCCCCTCCCCAACTACCAGTACTTCCAAGCCCACGTCTCGCTACGCTAGCACATAGGAACGCACTAGCGCTAATTCACCCCGGCCAAATCTTCACTCGAGCTTTGGTTAAAATCCGGCTAGTGGCGAGAAGAAGATTCTTTGTGCTCGAGGTGCGGCGAGGCGTCGCTGAGATCACCGGCGCTGACGCCGACCATCTCGTTCGCGTTTTGCGGGTGGAAGCCGGGCAGATCTTCGAATTGTCGGACAACCAGCGCGCTTATCTTGCACAGGTCGAGAGCGCGCGCAAAAACTCCGTTATCTTTCGGATTAATGAGGAGTTACCGGCTAAACCTCAATCGATGCCGCTATTGCTTTACCCCGCCTTAATTAAGTTCGACCGTTTCGAATGGCTGGTGGAAAAGGCGACCGAACTCGGTGTCTCACTGATACAGCCCTTTGCGGCGACCCGGACCGAGCAGGGTCTAGTGGAAGCTTCAAGAAAGCGCGTCGAGCGATGGCGCCGGATCGGCCTGGAAGCAAGTCAGCAATCACGTCGCGACCACCTTCCGCGCATTGAATCGGCATTACGATCTCTCGACCACCTGAAGCCAACCACTGATCTGGTAATGGTACTTGACGAGGATCCGGCTGCTCCTCCCATCCTGCAGGCGTTACGGAGCGACATCAGCGCAACGAAGGAGATCGGAATTGTGTTAGGGCCCGAAGGGGGCTGGACCGAAGAGGAACGCCGCGAGATTGCAAGGCGTGGTTGGACGGCCTGCAGTCTCGGACCTGCCATTTTGCGCGCCGAAACTGCTGCCATCAGTGCTCTCGCCATTGTGCAAGCAGCTGTAGCGATTGCCATCAGGCCCGCCGAATCACTGCCGCATGCACTGGCCGAGCGCCCACCGGCACCAGTGTAAACAGGGAAGCGCCATTCTTGGCGCGATTGCGATGAATGGCCGGAATCCGCAGGACGGCAACGTCGCCGGAGGCTTCATTCATCACCAGCGCGTATTGAGTATCGGGGGTAATCGCGATGAAGCGCGGATGCGTCCCAACGCCTACCAGCGCAATCACCTTTCGGCTATCCACATCCAGAATCGACAAATCAGAACCGGTTTCGTTCCCCACAAACAGCAGTAGCGGATCATCACAGCACGCCATCACGCCGGGATCCCGACCTGCCAAAACGGTCTGCTCCACCTCCAGAGTGTTGTACGGAAACACGATGGCGACAGCGTCCATGCCCTGGCCTGTCACGAATAACTGGCCGCCATCGGGCGTGAAGCATAGATGTTGTGGCTGCATTGCCAACGGCAGTTCCGCCAGCACCTGGAGACCGGGAACATTAAGAACGGAAAGGGCCCGTGCCTTGGGCCGACTCACAATCAGAAGTTTGCTGTCCAGGCGGAAGCGGACCGCAGCCGCCTCACTCTCCAACTGCGTGCGCACCACCGTCCCGCCGGGCTGAACCAGATGGACATCGCCGCTTGCTCCCAGCGCCACTGCAATCGACCCATTGGCGGCGATATCCAGACTAACCGGCATATGTTCGAAAGGCATCCGGCGCAGCAACTTAAAACTGCCAGCGTCGATAAACAGAAGCTCGCGTGCGCTTGCGGAAATAGAGACCAGCGTGTTGCCGTCAGGAGTGAGACGCAGCTCCGAGAGTTCATCCGCGAACTTGCCGGTGGCCACCCGGTTCAGCCCTTGATCAATCGCGTGTATCGAACCCGAAGCGGGGGTCAGCACATAAGTACGGGATGGATTTGACCCAGGCACTACGGCTGTTGGAGCGGCTTGCAGGGCAATCTGTTTTATCAGCCGGAAGTCCAACAGATCCATGACCGCAACGCTGGTCTCACCGGCGGTGGCGATCAGCGCATAGCCTGGAAAACCTGTCCCCTTTGCACGTTCGCAAGCTGAACTGAAGGCGGCAGCTGCAATAGCGAAGCAGTCCCGTCTGGAAATCGACATGGATGTAGGTTTCAGTACGAATAATACCGTGAGGCTTCGCGTTCTTTCTCACTCCGCCGCCGGAAGTTAATGCTTAAATCACGCCAGACGTGCATAATGGTTTGCTGACAACTGTGACAGGTATCGCAAACCCACCCGCCGTCCTAAACGGAGTCCGTGCAACAGATGCCGTCACGGTAACGAACCTAGTTAAACGTTACGCCAAGGGGAAAACAAACGCTGTCGATGGCGTCTCGTTTTCCGTACGCCGGGGTGAGATTTTCGGGCTTCTCGGGCCCAATGGCGCCGGCAAGACGACTACTATCGGCATCCTGATAACGGCCATCGTACCTACGTCGGGTTCGGCCGCCATCTGTGGAGTAGATGTCGCGCTCGATCCCATCGGCGTCAAGCAGCGCATTGCTGTGGTCCCGCAGCAGAGTAACCTCGACCGAAGTTTGAAGGTACGCGAAATCCTCACGTTTCACGCGGCCTACCACGGCGCGACCCGCCGCGAGCGGGAACAGCGGGCCGACAGCCTGCTCGATCAACTCGGGCTGGGAGAACGCAAAAACGAGAAGGTCAGCCAGTATTCCGGCGGCATGGTCCAGCGCCTTATGATTGCGCGCGCTCTTATGCACGAACCCGAGGTACTGTTCCTGGACGAACCAACCAACAACCTCGATCCGCAATCACGTCTCTTTCTCTGGGAGAGCATCCGGGAACTGCACGCCCGCGGTCTCACCATCCTGCTCACCACGCACGATATGGAGGAAGCCGATCAGTTGTGCGATCGCATCGCCGTTATGGACCACGGCAAAATCCTTGTGAACGATACGCCGGAGGCACTGAAGCGAACGCTGCCCGGCAGTAGCGCGCTGGAACTGCTCACGTTCACAGCGGGCAATGATCATGCAGCTTCGAATCAACGCCTTTCTTCGGCTTTGTCGTCTCTTCCGGGCATCGCAAAAGTAGACACTGCCCCAACCGGAACGGCGCCCGAAGAGCTTGGGCAGTATACGCACAAGCTGTTTGGAGAGAATGTGCAATCGCTAATTGGCAGCGCCGCCCAGGCTATCGCGGAAGCCGGCGCGGAAGTCCGCAGCGTCAGCGTAAAGAAACCGTCGCTTGAGGAAGTGTTCCTGTCTCTTACCGGGAGGCATCTGCGTTGAAAACAGATCAGCAATATCGGGCCGGGCGCACGTCGCTCGCCCTCAATGCCTTTGCGGCCACCTTCCGCCGAGACCTGGTTGTCACTGGACGCGAGTTCATTCCATTTCTACTGACTGCGCTGATGCAGCCGCTCTTTTTTCTGTTCATCTTCGGCAAGGTGCTGCCCGGCATTGGGCTCGCGGTTCCAAACTTCGCCGCTCTCATGCTGCCGGGCATCGTCGCACTTACCGGGATGATTGCAGCCATGCAGGGAGTGACGTTGCCGCTCGTCCTGGATCTCGGCTTTGCGCGTGAAATCGACGATCGCCTGCTGGCGCCTATGCCCGTCTGGTTCGTCCCGCTGGAAAAAGTTCTCTTTGGTGCGGTCCGTGGCGCGATCGCCAGTTCTGTTATCTTCCCGCTTGGCTGGCTCATCCTCGGCAGCGGCTATCACGTGCGTACCGACCGTCTGGGCATACTCGTTGCCATGGTCGTGCTGACAGCACTGGTGGGCTCAACCGTCGGCCTTTTGATGGGCACTATCATCAAGCCAGACAAGATCAGCCTGATGTTCACGCTGATCTTTACGCCCTTGCTGTTTACCGGCTGCACGTATTATCCGTGGGGGGCGCTTGGCAACATACGTTGGTTCCAGGTTTTCACCTTGTTCAACCCGCTGACCTATGCGGCCGAGGGACTTCGGTACGCAATGGTTCCCGCTATACGTGGAAGAGATCTTCCAACCTTACCTTTGTTCTGGATTCTGCTCGCGCTACTGACATCCGTAGCGGTGGTTTTCCTGATCGGGAACCGGACGTTTAGGAAACGGGTCGTTACCTAGAACCACCGGTGGTGGAGTGCTCTCTCCGTAAACTGGATGGATGAGGGCGATTCGCTCCCCGCTCTACGTCACCACACTCATCGCCGGTGCCTTCTTCATGGAGAATTTGGATGGCACCATCATCGCCACGGCGCTTCCACAGATGGCGCGCAGCTTTCATGTCGGCGCTGTGAATCTCAATATCGGAATGACAGCGTACCTGCTCACGCTCGCCGTCCTCATCCCCATCAGTGGTTGGGTTGCCGATCGATTCGGCGCACGCTCCGTCTTTGCTGCGGCGGTAGCCACTTTCACACTCTCGTCGCTGTTGTGCGGCATCTCCCACACGCTCACGCAGTTTACGCTCATGCGCATCCTGCAAGGTCTCGGCGGAGCCATGATGGTGCCTGTCGGCCGTCTGATTGTATTGCGAAACACGCCGAAAGACAAATTGACTGAGGCGATTGCGTATATGACGTGGCCCGGCCTGACAGCCCTGGTCCTCGGCCCTGCGCTGGGCGGCTTCATCACCACTTACGCGAACTGGAAATGGATCTTTTTCATTAATCTGCCGCTCGGAATCCTGGCATTTTGTTTAACGCTGCTCTGGGTAGAGAACGTCCGCGCCGGTGAGCAGCATCCCTTCGATTGGCCGACGTTTCTGCTTGCCGGAATCGCCTCCAGCGGGACGGTGTACGCCATGGAGAAATTCGGTGGCGAGACCGGTAATTGGCAGACTCCGGCCACTATCCTCGTTCTTAGCTTGCTTAGCGGCGTGCTCGCTATCGCACTTGCCCGCCGCAAACCAGCCGCCTCGCTCATTGATTTCGAATCACTGGAACACAAGACTTACTCGCTTTCCATTTACGGTGCAAGCGCCTTCCGCGTGGCAGTCGCGGTGCTGCCCTTCCTTCTACCCCTCATGTTCCAGATCGCATTCGGTCTGAGTGCCTTCCAGTCGGGGTTATACCTTCTGGTGCTGTTCGCTGGCGACCTCAGCATGAAGGCCTTCGTGATTCAGGTGCTGCGCCGCTTCGGGTTCCGCCGCATCATCATCGTGAACGGAATTCTGACTGCCGCATCCATGGTTCTATGCGCAACACTCAGTCCCGCCACACCAATCCTCATCACGCTGGCGATTCTGTTCTTACACGGAGCCTTGCGATCCATGCAGTTCACCTGCATGACTACACTCGCCTATACCGAAGTTCCGCCTCAACGCATGAGCCGAGCCAACGGCTTCCTGAGCGCGGTGATGCAGTTGAGCATGGGCATGGGCGTTGCGGTGGGTGCCATTACGCTCCGCTCCGTCGCCCATGCTCACGGCCACTCCGCCACCGTGCCGCAACTGGCCGATTTTCACCTAGCCATCTTCCTGATGGGACTGCTCGCGCTGGGTCCTGTCTTCGACAGCCTCAGCCTTGCGCCCGATGCCGGAGCCGGCACTAGCGGCCATCGCCAACCCGAGTTGGAAACGAATCCGGTCTAAACGTTTAGATTGAGCGATTTAGTACTCGGTTCAGACGTTGCACGAACGCGCCAGGATCCCCAAGCGGCACGCCTTCCATCAGAAGCGCTTGTTCCAATAGCAGCCATGCCGCATCTTGAGCAACAGCGTCCTCCGGGCTCGCTAACAGTTTCCGTATGATCTCGTGATCCGGATTGATCTCAAGGGTGGGCTTCGACGCCGGCACGTCTTTATTGCCCATGGCACGCAGCATCTGCTGCATCCTCATGGAAGGCTCTTCTTCCTCGGAGACAATGCAGGACGGACTGTCCGCAAGCCGAACCGATGCCCGTACATCTTTCACGCGTTCGCCGAGCGTTGCCTTCAACTTGTCCAGCAACGGCCGGAGGACTTCCGTTTTGTCGGGCTCCGCTTCGTCCTTCAAGTCTTCGCTAGTGGCTGCTTTGTTGACAGCTTTCAGGTCGATGTCGCCGTACTTCTCAATCCCGGAAAAAACGATTTCGTCGATATCGTCATCCAGGATCAGTACTTCCAGATCTCTCTTTTTGTAGATCTCAAGCAGAGGCGAAGTGCGGAGCAACGACTCGGCGCCGCCGCTAATGAAGTAAATGCTCTTCTGACCTTCCTTCATCCGCGACTTCACATCCGCCAAGCTCGTCATACCTTCTACCTTGGTTGATTTGAAGCGCACCAGATCCAGCAGCGTTTCACGATGCGCAAAGTCTCCGTAGAGTCCCTCTTTCAACGGCCGGTTGTACTCGGCGATGAAAGTTGAATACTGCTCGGGCTTGTCCGCCGCGATGTTCTTCAATTCACCCAAGATCTTCTTGACGCTGGCGGTTCGAATGTTAGTCAGTATGCGGTTCTGTTGAAGAATCTCGCGGCTTACGTTCAGCGGCAAATCTTCGCTGTCAATGATCCCGCGGATGAAGCGCAGGTACTGGGGCAGCAACTCCTTCGCGTCGTCCATAATGAACACGCGTTTGACATAGAGCTTCACGCCCGCTTTGTATTCAGCCTGATAAAGGTCCAGCGGAGCCTTCGCCGGAACGTAGAAGAGAGTGGTGTACTCCAGGCTGCCTTCGGCCTTGGTGTGAAACCAGAACAAGGGATCTTCCCAGTCGCCCGAGATCGACTTGTAGAGTTCCTTATAGTCGTCGTCTGTCAACTCGCTCTTCGAACGGCGCCAAAGCGCACTCGCGGCATTTACCTGTTCTGTTGTGCGCGTCTTTACAGACTTCTTTTCGGTCTCATCCCAATCGCTCTTGTCGTAGGTGAGAAAAATAGGAAAGGCGATGTGGTTGGAGTATTTCTTGACGATCTGCTGCAAACGCCAACTGTTCGCGTATGGCTTCCCTTCCTCATTGAAATGCAGAGTGACCGTGGTACCCGCGACCGAACGCTCGGCTGGCTCAATCTCAAAGCCGCTTTTACCATCGCTGATCCAGCGCCACGCCTGCTCTTCGCCTGCCTTACGAGAAACCACTTCCACGCGGTCTGCGACCATAAAGGCGCTGTAAAAGCCGACACCAAATTGCCCGATGAGATTCGAATCTTTCTTCGCATCACCGGAAAGCTGTGACAGGAAGTTCTTGGTCCCGGAGCGCGCAATTGTCCCCAGGTGCGAGATCAAATCCTCCTCGTTCATACCAATACCGGTATCGCTGACCGTAAGAGTTTGTTTTTCCTCGTCTAATTCCAGATCGATCCGTGGGTCGAACGGGAGAGACTTGTACGGCTCTTCGGTGAGCGTCAGATGACGCAACTTATCCAGCGCATCCGATGAATTTGAAATAAGCTCGCGTAGGAAGATTTCGGGATGCGAGTAAAGCGAGTGAACAATTAACTGTAGTAGCTGACTGACTTCTGTCTGGAATTCGCGTTTCGACATGGACTCTTTACCACTATAAAGTGGCAGGCAACCGACAGGCGTACGCGCAAAGTCCGAATGCTCGGCGCTAGCGGCTATCATATTGAAACGGCCACGCTCGCCGCCGGTACTACTCGCGAGTCAATCGCTTGCCATAGAATACGCGTTGCTGACCAGGTTCCTGTCGGCTGGAAGTCATTTCACCGGAAGGAACGAGTGATCCAACACTTGCACAAGAGACTCGGTCTGCTGGAAGCCGTCGGTCTGTCGATTGCTTTGATTGGCCCCACCATGGGAATGGCCTTCAACGTCTCTCTCGCTGCCCAAGTCGCTGGACCGGCGGCACCGTTAGCATTTGCCATCGGCACGTGCGTCGTACTTGTTGTCGGCGTTTCCTTCGCGGCCTGGAGCAGGCGCTTATCGCATGCCGGCTCCGCCTACGGCTTTATCGCCGAAGCTTTTGGGAAGCGCTGGGGCTTCATGGCGGGGTGGGCGCTGCTGCTTAGTTACGTTGCGTTTGGGGAAGGCGCCAGTGCGCTTGTGGGCAACTTCGTGGAAGCAGCCGCGCGCACCTGCGGATGGCAAACGCCGAATCTCTGGCTGGCGGTTAGCGGGGGCGGCATTTTGTTGGCCACATTCCTGGCTCGTCGCAATATGCGTCTTGCGGGCAGAACCATGCTCGCGCTCCAAGCCATTTCGCTGCTTGCTGTGCTGGTGCTTTCGCTGCTCATCCTCATCAAAATCTCGGCGCGGCATCCGCTGTCGCTGCGGCCTTTCGTTCCTTCGGCCAACCACCACGGTTGGGCAGGCGTTGGCTACGGTCTGGTCTTTGCCGTGTTGTCTTTTGCAGGTTTCGAAGCGGCGGCCACTCTTGGCGAAGAAACCGACCAGCCGCGCCGCAACATTCCAATTGCTCTGCTAGGCACCCTGCTGGTGTCCGGCGCGCTATTCGTTGTGGTTTCCTATGCACAGGTAATCGGCTTTGGTTTGGAAAATACGGCGGCACTTGCCAAAGATTCGGCGCCGCTAGACACGCTCGCGGTACGTTACGCTTCGCGCGGCTATGCCGTTGCGCTCGACTTGGCTGCTGCGCTCGGAAGCTTCTCCTGCGTCCTTGGATCTCTAAGCGCGGCGGGACGCATACTTTTCGCTCTGGGACGGGCAGGTCTGGCGCCCATCGCGGGACGAACCGATCCCAAACGTGGCACGCCGGCCAATGCCATTCTGATCACGGGTATCGTTTTCCTGCTGTGCCTCTTAGTCTGGGCACAGCACACTGGCCCGGGTTTCTACTACGGCGCAACCGGAACCATCGGCACGCTTGCCATCATTCTGGTGTACATGGGAGTAGCATGGGCGCAGGCGAGAAATGCTGGCAGACAATGGCGCGGCCTCGGTTCGCTGTTCGGCTTGGCAGGCGTAGTGCTCTTGCTATGGCCGCTTGGCAACAGCATCTATCCAATGCCTGCATACCCCGACAACCTTTGGCCATTCTTGTTACTGGTATGGCTTGTCTGTGGCGGTTTCCTTCTGCTGGCGAGGCCTGCCTTAGGGCGTGAGCCACTACCTGAGGGACTTTGAAGCCGATGCTAATACCGGAAGATCTGATCTTTATCGGCGTCTGCGATCTCGCAGCCCAGGTCCGCGGTAAGTCTGTTCCGGCCTCTGACTTTGCAATGCGCTTGCAACAGGGCGTCGGCTACACACCGGCCAATATCGCGCTTTCGGCATTCGGCAACATTGGCTCCACGCCGTTCGGAACCATCGGCGACATCACGCTGCGGCCCGATCCCACTACGGAGGTTCACATTCCCTTCGAAAGCGGTGCACCGGAGCACTTTTGCCTTGCTGACATCCTCGCGCAAGACGGTACTCCATGGGAATTTTGCCCTCGTCATTTTCTCCGGCGGGCATTAGCGCGGCTGGAGAGCGCCACTGGCTGCCGTTTGCTGGTCAGCTTCGAACAGGAGTTCGTGTATACCGGCGCATCTGGCGAACCAAGGCGCGCGTATGCGCTCGATTCGTTTCGCGAACAGGGCCTCTTCGGATCTCAGTTCCTGGCAGCGCTTCGCGTCGCGGGTATGTCGCCTGACTCCTTCCTCGCCGAGTACGGGCCGCGTCAATATGAGGTCACGGTAGCGCCTTCGCTTGGACTAAGGGCCGCCGACGATGCCGTTATGCTGCGCGAACTGGCCCGCAGCCTCGCTGCCCGCGCCGGTCACCGTGCTATCTTCTCGCCCATGCTGGAGCCGAATGGCGTCGGCAATGGGACACACATTCATCTGAGTCTGCGTGACCAGGCAGGGAACGCGGTTATGCACCAACCCGGTCGCCCCTACGGCTTGTCGGAAATGGCAGAGCACTTCGCCGCCGGCATCCTGGACCAAACGCCTGCGCTGACCGCCATCACCACTCCAACTGTTTGCTCGTTTTACCGGCTCACTCCAGACCGCTGGGCCCCCACTTGGGCGAACGTCGGCCTGCAGGATCGTGCGGCCAGCCTACGCGTCTGTCCGGGCCCCGCAAAGAGGTTCAATTTGGAATACCGCGTCGCCGATGCTACTGCCTGTCCCTATCTGGCTTTAGGCGCGCTGGTTCATGCAGGCGTTGATGGCGTGGAACGCGGACTGGCCCTGCCGACCGCGCCCGCGGTTCCATTTGCAGAGATGGCGAGTGCGCAGCGCCGTGAAACCGGTATGCAGCCGTTGCCGCGCACACTGGGCGAAGCACTCGATCTCCTCCGCCAATCGTCAGCGGCCCCGGGGTGGTTCGGCTCGCCACTTCTAGATCTCTATCTCACTTTGAAGCAGGAAGAAGAGCAGTCCCTCGCCGGGCAAGATGCAACAACTGTCTGCGATCGCTACGCTGCGATCTTTTAGAAAACATGACACAGCCACTTAGTCGAGAGGTCGAGATCGTACCCGAACGCGCTGCACTGCTGTTCATCGACGTCCAGAACTACAATGCGACGGCGGCTGGCGGTGAGTTTCGCTCCATGATGCCCGAGGACGTGCAGCGCGAGTACGGCTGGTTCTTCGAAACGCTTCGCAGTAAGGCGGTACCCAACATGCACAGGCTGCAACAAGCCTGCCGGCAAGGCGGGATCGAGGTACTGTATACGGTCATCGAAAACGCCACCCGAGACGGCCGCGACCGCTCACTGGATTACAAAATCAGCGGCCTGGATGTTCCCAAGGGCTCGTGGGATGCGCAAGTCATCGACGAACTCAAACCGGCAGAAGATGAGATTGTCTTAGGCAAGACATCCTCGTCGGTGTTTATGTCCACAAACATTCATTACCTTCTGGGCTGTCTGGGCATCAAGTCTCTGATGATTGCCGGCTGCTTGACCGACCAGTGTGTTGACTCGGCCGTTCGTGACGCCTGCGATCTCGGCTACCTTGTGACAACCGTCACCGACGCTTGCGCCACGCTCAGTCAGGATCGTCACGACTGGTCGTTGCGACTCACCAAAGGCTATGCCCGTCAACGAACGACCGCGCAGGTTGTAGATGAAATTGAACGGCTAACAAGCCGCAAACGGCCGATCAAAACCTGAATGTTCCTTCAATAATGGCGGCCGCCGTTAGAAGAAAGTACTCGATAACTCGCTAACCACGGTCCTTCGAGAGCGCGATGAGCATTCAAAGCAAATGCGAACCGCCAATTGACGGCTTCTGTCATCCAAAGACATGTAAGCGCGACCGCTTGAAGCGAGCGACGAGAGGAAATTCAGATGACACAATCAACACTACTGGGCGGCACCTTCACGCTGCCGAAAACATCAATCACTGTAAACCGCATGGGTTACGGCGCCATGCAATTGGCGGGTCCGCAGGTATTTGGCCCACCGCGCGATAGAGCTGCTGCCGTCGCAGTTCTGCGAGAAGCTGTCGCCGCCGGTGTGAACCACATTGATACGTCGGATTTTTATGGCCCGCACGTCACCAACCAGATCATAAAGGAGGCTCTTCACCCTTATGCGGATGACTTGGTGATCGTTACTAAGGTCGGCGCTCGCCGTGGAAACAACGGCGCATGGCTGCCTGCCCTTGGAAAACAGCAATTGATCGATGGCGTTCATGACAATCTCCGCAATCTTGGCGTTGAGAGACTCGAGGTAGTGAATCTGCGCGTCGGACGGCCCTCAGGGCCCGCTGAGGGATCCATTGAAGAACCGCTCACCGCACTGGCGGAACTGAAGGCGCAGGGCCTTATTCGCCATCTCGGACTCAGCAATATCACTCCGAAACAGTTGGCGGAAGCGCAGGCGCTTGCCGAGATCGTCTGTATTCAGAACTTATACAACGTGGCCAATCGGAACGACGACAGCTTTGTCGACCACCTCGCCGCCCAAGGAATCGCCTATGTGCCGTTCTTTCCCCTGGGAGGATTTACCCCGATACAGTCGTCCACACTCGACACCGCAGCAGCGTCTCTTCAAACCACGCCCATGCAGCTTGCTCTCGCGTGGCTGCTTCAGCGGTCGCCTAACCTGCTACTGATTCCTGGAACCTCTTCAATTGCGCACCTTCGCGAAAATCTCGCGGCGGCGACGCTGCAAGTTCCTGCTGATGTCATCGCCCAGCTTGATGCTATTGGCTCAACGCCGGCGGATCTGCACCGAAACTGAGCTTACCCCGGTGCCCTGCCGGTGGGCCCCGAGAGCAAAAACGCAACCGTTCGGCGGTTCTGGCCTAGCAATCACAGAACCGCCGAATGCGCTAAGCCGAGGGTCACAGACTGAAGAAATTCGCCACGCTATTCACCGCACTCGAAACGGCATCGCGGCCTACGCGACGGTAGCGCTGCCTTTGAGCCGTTGCTCCTGTTCGCTTGGTAGTGCTTGTTCGGCTTCTTTCGCCGTCAGTTTTGGTACGGCGATGCTGCGATACACGACGGCCGCCAGAACGGACCCGGTGAGCGGGGCGAGAACGAACAACCACAGCTGTTGCAGTGCCCAACCGCCAACGAAGAGTGCCGGGCCAATGCTTCTGGCCGGATTCACAGACGTGTTTGTTACGGGAATGCCGACGAGGTGAATCAGCACTAGAACAAGTCCAATGGGAATACCGGCAAAGCCCGCCGGTGCCTTCAGGTCGGTTGACCCGATCACAGTGAGCACAAGCAAGAACGTAAGAATCACTTCCACCAGCAATGCTGCGCCGAGTCCGTATTGGCCAGGCGAGTGAGCGCCGTAGCCGTTGGCCGCAAATCCCATTGCTGATGCATCGTATCCATTGGGCCCACCTTTGGCAATAATAAGTAGGCAGGCAGACGCAAAAATAGCGCCCAGTATTTGGGCCGCCCAGTAACCCAGTAAGTGACTTCGATCCATCTTCTTACTGATGTATAAGCCGAGCGACACAGCAGGATTGATGTGACACCCCGACACATGGCCAATGGTGTAGACCATTGCCAGCAAAGACAAGCCAAAGGCGAATGAAACGCCGAAGAACCCGATTTTGTCACCCGCTAATACGGCTGAGCCGCATCCGGCGAAAACCAGCACGAATGTTCCGATAAACTCAGCAAGGTATGCGGACAGTTGAGTTCTCCTTTAGGGAACTCAACTGTACTCGAAAGCCATAGCGGCGTCAAAAGAAAACGGAACGCTACTGACTGATTCCACTTAGGGTGGGATGATAGTCCGGATAAGCCGGACGTTTGTAAGTCGCGGGCGGGTTCTCTTTCAGTTCCTGTAAAGCGACGGAAACAGCGCGTTCGAGTTGCGGGTCGTGGCCTTCCCGAACAAGTTTAGGGTCTTGTTCCACTTCGACGTCAGGAGCTATGCCGTGATTCTCGACCTCCCATTCAGCAGTGACCCCATAAAAGGCCCAGCGAGGAGCGGTGACGGTTCCACCGTCCATAAGAGTGGGATAACCGCCAATGCCGACGAGGCCACCCCACGTGCGCTCGCCGACCAGTGAACCGAGTTTTGCTTTGCGGAAGTACCACGGCATCGCATCTCCGCCAGAGCCAGCGAATTGATTGATGATCATCACCTTCGGGCCGTAGATGGCTTGTGTGGGATCGGTGATGTCTTCGCCCTCGCGCGTGGCGATCATTCCCATAGGATGGCGGCGGCTGAGGTATTCGATGATGTAATCGGCGATGTCGCCGCCGTGGTTGTAGCGTTCGTCGAGCACCGCCCCTTGTTTGTCGATCTGCGCGAAGAAGTAGCGGTTAAAGCTCGTGTAGCCGCCGAGCGCCGTGTCGGGTAGGTGAACATAAGCGAGTTTTCCCGCACTAAGCTGATCCACCTTTCGGCGATTGCCCTCCACCCAGGCGAGATGCCGAAGTTGCGCTTCGCTTTCTACAGGGACAACGGTCACGTCGCGCGCGCCCGTGCCATCGGAGTTAGGACCCACGCGCAGAACGATGGCTTTGCCGGCTGTTTCCTCGAAGAAGCTGTAAAGGTTGTCGGTCGCATGAAGTTCGCGCCCACGAACCGCCAGCAGATACTCACCTTCATGCACGTTCACGCCTGGCTGAGTGAGTGGCGCCTGTAACTCGGGGTTCCAGTTTTCGCCATTGAAAACGGTACGGAATCGATAACGGCCGTTTTCGGCCTGATAGTCAGCGCCTAGAAGACCAACCTTCAAATGCGGGATTTCTGGTTCTGTGCCGCCGCGAATGAACATGTGCCCCACGTTTATATTGCCGAGCATTTCGGTAAACAGGTAGTTCAGGTCGTTACGGCTGCTGAGGCCTTCCAGCCACGGTTGGTAATACGTCTCCGCGGCTTTGATGTCAAGCCCGTGAAGGTGCGGATCGTAAAAGAAGTCCCGTTCAATGCGCCAGGTCTCGCGATACATCTGCTTCCACTCGGCGCGGGGGTCGACGAAGACTTCCATCTCGGCCATTTTCAGTGCGCCGTCGCCTGGCTTCGCAGCCGCTTCCGCTCCGGTGATGAACCACTGCTCGCCCTGCCGATAAAGCATCTTTTCACCATTCGCGGAAAGCACGAACGAGTTGACGCCACCCACGATCGTGTCAGTCTTACGCGTCTTGAAATCGAACTTGCTGATAATTAGTTGCGGCGGACCTGGATTAAGTTCAACGACGGGACGTTCCTGGACATAGATGACGCCTTCTTTCCCGGGCGTCACGGCGAAAAAGTTCTTCTCCGGAATGGGCACGGCGAGGATGCGCTGATTGATGTTTTCGAAGTCGATCCGGACGTCGGCTACCTTCTTTTCGTCTTTTGCCCTGTCATCTTTGGTTTTGTCCGAGGCAGCGCTTTCCGGCTTCTTTTCTTTTTCTCTGTCCTTGCTCTTCTCGTTGTCAGCACTTTTATCTTTGTCTGTGTCTTTGTTTTCGTCGTCGCTTAGCGGGGCCAAGGGTGAAGGCAAATCTTTGCGCAGCACCATTACGTAAACAGCGCTTGTAACCGGGCGGCCGATGCTGGTCATGTCGATCCAGCCGTTAGCCAAACCAACATTGGTGCTGGCAAGAAAGTAGAGATACTTGCCGCTCTTATCGAAGGCGGGCGCGGATGCATCGCTCAACCCGTCTGTTACCTGTGTGTTCTTGCCATCGGCCAAGCTGCGAATGAACACACCATGCAGATGATTGTGAAGCTGCTTCGCGTAGGCCAGCCATTTTGCATCGGGCGACCATTGCGGGCGGAAGTCGTAAGCGGGGCTGTCATAGCGATCCGTATCGACATGAACCGGCGTCGGGCTTTCGAGATCAACGTACCAGAGGTTCAGACGTTTGTCGAAGTAAGCAATCTTCTTGCTATCGGGCGACCAAACCGGGGCGTAGAAGTAGGAGCCCGGCGTACCCAGATTGATTTTTGTCACTGGCCCAAGCCCATCCTGCGCCCGAATGTGCAACGCGTACTCGCCCGACTCGTCGGAAAAATACGCAATGGACTTACCATCTGGCGACCAGGCGGGATCCCGCTCGGCGACGGCAGTTGTCGAAGTGAGATTGCGAATGTCGCCGTGCTCGGCGGGGACGGTAAGGATCTCGCCGTGCGCCTCAAAAACGGCCCGCTGTCCGGTGGGCGAGATGCTCGCGTTCTGGATCATGCGATTGCTAATCTTTTCGAAGCGCGGACGGACCTCGGCAAGGTCTGCGGCAAGCGTAACTGGAACATGGTGTGTCTTGCCGGATTTCAGATCCAATAAGTGAATAGAGCCGAACTGTTCGTAAACAATGGCATCGTCCGCGGCCCCGGCTGATTTGAAATCAAGTCCCCCATTTGGCACAACCTCGGTTACTCTTTTGGAAGCCAAGTCGTATGCCCAAAGGCTCACATTGCCGTTGCGATCGGACAAGAAGTAAACCTTGTTCCCAACCCACATAGGATTGAAGTCGTTCGAGTTCTCGCGTGGGATCGGGACGATGCTGGAGTCGTGTAGATCGGCCAGCCAGATCTTTAGCGTTTGTCCGCCGTGATAGCGCTTCCACGCCTCCTGCCAATGAAACACAGGGTCGTATGCGATGTGCGTGCCGTCGGGCGAGTAAGAACCGTCTTCGGCCATTGGCAGCGGCAATGCTTCCGGTAGTCGACTCTCAGTCTTTGACGCCGTTGCGGAGGAAACAACGGAAGCTTCAGCTTCCATCGTGTAAAGCTGGCCGCTATCCGCGAAGCTATCCCGGCGCGAGTTGAAGAGAACGCGCTTTCCATCCGAGGTCCAGCCGACGGGCACATCAGGCCCTGGATGGTAAGTCAGACGCCGCGGAACACCTCCGGCGGCCGGAACCACATAGACGTCCACATTGCCTTCGTATTCACCGCTGAACGCTATCTGCGTGCCGTCTGGTGAAAAATGTGCGGACGCTTCCCTGCCGGCGCCGGTTGTCAAGCGGCGAGCTTCACCGCCTTCACGCCCTACAATCCATAGATCGTTGGCATACTCAAAGCAAATTTGAGTCTTACTGACGGTTGGATCGCGCAAGAGCAGGTGTTCGCTTGCCGCCGGAACCGAAGCTGGCAGAATGCAAAGAAAGAGCGGGATGACGAGGGCAGCAGATCGAGCGACGAGAGAACGCATCGGTGTAGGAAATTATAGCGGGATTCGCTCGATATGCGGCTCTCCGATATTGCGGAATGGAGCGCTAGCTATTCGGTTCGATTCCAGTAATAGCGAACACCTACGTAAGCGCCCGACAGCGTATCCGCGAAATAGGCATCCTGTCTTGGAGATGTTTTCAGGTGAAACGCCTTTTCGCCTGCCATGATTTCTACGCTTCTTCCGACGCGGTAGGCCAGTGTTGCCTGGGCATCCCAGAGAGCGGCTCGATGCGGCAAACCAAAGCCACTGGCTCTGGCCTCCCATCGGAAGCGATGGCCGATGGCTTGCTCTAACTCGAGACCGAAGGTGGGATAGATCAGGTTCTTCGAGCCGGTTGCGGTGTTGAAGTCAGTGTTGCCGCTCGAGTCGGTCGTAACTGCCTTGAACGGCGCGGCGAAGTTACCGGAAATGGTTGTGTACTGCAACTCGTAAAGCGTTTTCAGGCGTAGCGTGCCGGGCTTCTTGTACCAGTTATAAGACAGGTAGTCCCAAGTCAGTTTGAAGTTCTGCAGCCGATAGCCGCCCGTTACATAATCGCCGGTGGAGTATGCCTCACTGAAGATCGTCTCGGCCTGGCTGAGCGTTGTATTTGAATTGCCTTGCACGCGGAAATACGAAAAGCGCAACGTGTTTTGCGGGCCGGCAGGAACGCCGATCTCTCCGCCTACCGAGTAGTTGGCGTTGCCGGTGTAATCGAAGTTAGTCACGGCCGTTGCTGTCGACCCAGTGTTGAGATTCGGTTGCGCGTGGTTCAACCAATAGACCGGCTGGATGGAGTAGCCGCCGTCCTCCAGAATGTACGGATCCTTTGGTGTCACCGGGGTGTTAGGTGCCGGCGTGGACTGTTGCGGCGACGAGGGAACGCTCTGGCGCAAAGGAGCAGATGGCTGCTGTACAGGCGCGGCGCTGGTGTCCGACGACTGTCCTGGCGGGGGCGAAGAAGGTGTTTGCGCCAGTGTTGATGGAAGGGCGGCACCAAACCACACGCATAACCAAGGAAGGACTTTGGAAGGCCGGAAGCTCATTTTCCCCTTCGACGTCCGGCCTTCCAATCCGGTTCGTAAAGGAATGTAAACGACGCGATTACTGTTGCACCGCCCAAGCCAAGCCGTCTGGCTGGGGTCCGGCGTCAATGCGGCCGATGATGGCGAGCGTTTTGGGGTCGATCACGGCGACGTAGTTACCCGCCGTGGATGCTACATAGACGCGTGTTCCATCGGGTTGAATCTGGATACCCGCGGCGCCGCCCCCCAGGTTGATCTGTTTTACTTCCTTGCGCGTGGCGGCATCCAAGACGGCGACGGTGGGCTTCGAGAGCGATGAGATGAAGACCTGCTTGCCGTCAGGGGAGAACTTCAGGCGATTCACTCCGCTGACATCAGCGTTCAGTGTCTCGACCACTTTCTTGTCGGCCATGTTCAGGATGGAGACGGTACCGTCTCCGGCATTGCCAACCCAGATTTCCCTGCCATCCGGCGAGACATCGAACCCTTCGGATCCACGGCCGACGGGGATGACGGTTTCATTCCAGTCAGGCCCGGACGGCATAGGAGGACGCGGTCCGGACGGCATAGGAGGATGCGGCGCGGCACCCGGCGGTGGCGGAGGCGATCGGCGTTCTACCTGGTCGATGATGGTGACCGTCGCAGACGCCACGTTGGTGGTAACGATGCGGCGGCGGTCGGGCGAAAGCCAGATCATATGTGTGCGATTCTGGCCGGTGCCCAAGATCCAGTCCACCTTGTTCGCTGCAGGATCAAAGCGGCCGATGACCTTTGCGCCTTCCGCAGTGAACCAGACCTTTCCATCGGCAACGAAAAGCCCATGTGGGCCGCGCAAGGGACCGAGGTCGATGGAAGGCAACGCCTTCTGTTGAACGAGATCGAGGAGTGCCAGTGTGTGGTAAGCCCCGAATCCGTAGTTCGATACGTAAGCAAACCTTCCGTCGCTGGAAGCGATCACTTCGTGCGGATCTTCTCCTACGGGCATACGAGCAACCACTTGAAGCGTATTCGGATCGACGATGGCGAGCGTATGATCGGCCTTGGACAGAACGAGCAGCGCAGTACGCGGCGTAGGTGCGGCAGCGGCCACCCCGGCACTGAACAGCAGAAACCAGCAAAGCGTTTTGGTCAAAGAAGGCATAGATTATTCAAAAAGTGAGAGATCAATCGCATCCGCCATTGCTTTGTAGCCGGCATCACCAGGGTGAAGATGATCTCCGCCATCGTAGGCGGGACGCATATGAGTGGGATTAGCCGGATCTTCCATTGCTTTGTCGAAGTCGATAACACCATCGAAGGCGTGACTGGTGCGGATCCAATCGTTGACAGCTCTGCGCTTCACCTCTTTCTCAGGCGAGTAGTAGCCGCGGATAGTGGTGATGGCAAACGGCGTCAGCGTTGCACCAAAGATCTTAATGCCGCGCTCATGCGCGCGGTCGATCATTTGCTGCAGGCCGGCAATGATCTGCTCCGCTGTCACGGTTTGGCTCAGCGGCGCGCCTTCGCCTGGATGACCGATGTCGTTGATGCCTTCAAGCACAATAATGTAGCGCACGGCAGGTTGGGCCAGGACGTCACGATCGAAGCGTGCTAAAGCATTAACACCGAAGCGGATTTCGGTAGCGGGGTCATGCAGAATGCGGTTGCCCCCAATGCCTTCATCCAGAATGCCCAGCTTCGAACCTCTAGCCTGCGCGAATAGGCGCGCTGCAAGAAAATTGGGCCAGCGGTGGTTGGCGTCGACGGTAGATAGTGCGCCATCGGTAATGGAGTCGCCAAACGCAACAATGGTTCCGGCATTCGCAGGTGCTGTCACATCGATTCCGGTAAGAAAGATCCAGGAGGTAGTGGTCGCTGGATCCGTAATGGTTGCAGCGGAGGTAAGGTCGCCGGAGCCGATATAGGCCGTCTGCTGGGCGGAATAATGAATGCCCGCGCCGGCCGTGGGCTTCGGAAGATAAATGCTGACGGCGAGGTCCGCCGAATCGGGCACTGTCATCGGAATGGGGTCACTCAGCATCAGAGCGTCGGCGGGAACTGTGAAAGACGATTGGCCACTGAAGGTCACCGCATGGTCGGAGCCCGGAACGATGGCGGACAGCTTGTCCCGTAAGGCGACATGTACGGCGCCGATGATGGCGGCATCGCGGCCATACGTATTCGAGAGACGAACGCGCACCGCATCGCCGCCGGCACTGATGTGAACAATTTCCCGAATGGTCTGGTTCGCAAACAGTAGCTTGCTTTGCAGCATTTGGGCGGGGTTGGCGAGTTGCGGCGCCGGGCTCGCGCCCCAGGTGCCAATCCAATGCGGATTCTCCCCCGCGATTGCAGTCGACGAGATCAGCGCGGTCAGGAATAGAAGTTTGATTTGCATGCGGAATCGCTATCGTATCGTTCCTACGTTATGCTGACGACCAATGCGTCTTCGTCCCTTTCGATTATTTTTGACGGCGGTTATGTGCAGCGGAGTGTATGCGGCGGATCGCGATACCGATGTGAATCAGCAGATCGTAGCCCAAATTCCCCAGCAAATGAAGCACTTCATCGAGGAACGGACGGTGGCAGGCGCCGTCACGCTGGTCTTCCACGACGACAAAGTGGTGGAGTTCGACGCGACCGGGATGGCCGACATTGAGGCGCAGCGCCCCATGCAGAAGGACACTATTTTTCAAATAATGTCGATGACGAAGCCTGTCACTGCTATCGGCATTATGATGCTGGCCGAGGAGGGCAAGCTTTCGTTGCGTGATCCTGTGGAACAGTATCTGCCGGAGTTCCATAATCAGCGAGTCGCAGCGGACCCGGGCTGGAACGCTGCGCAGTTGAGCATACCTGAGCGGGCGATCACCATCCGCGATCTGATGACGCATACGGCGGGAATTCAAGATCCCGCGCCGGCCGCCATTCACGATTATCCGCAAATGATGAACGTGCCACTGGCGGATGTCGTCCGTCAGTTGGCAAAGCAGCCGCTGCTGTTCCAGCCGGGCACGAAGTGGAGCTATAGCAGCCCCGGCATTGAAATCCTGGGACGGATCATCGAGGTTTGTTCCGGGCAAAAGTATGAGGAGTTTATTGCGGATCGCATCTTAAAGCCACTCGGCATGAAGAACAGTTTCTTCTTCCCGCCGGCCGACAAAGTGGAGCGTATTGCGATGGTGTACGCGCGGCCAGGCGAGCAATTAGTGCGGGCGCCCGCCACTATTCTGGGTGGCGATCCATCTAAGCATCGCGAAGGCGCAGTGTTCCCCGCGCCTGGTTGGGGCATGTATTCCACCGCAGAAGACCTGTTGCGCTTGTATCGCATGATGCTGAACCAAGGCGTCTTCGAAGGCCGGCGATATCTGTCGCCGTTCTCGGTTCATCTCATGACGGAAGTACACACGGGCTCTATACATCCGGTTGGCTGGATGCAGGGTTCCGGTTATGGGCTGGCGTGGGAAGTCGTCGACAGCCCACTGGGCGAGTTGGATGGCCACTCCATCGGAACGTACGGCCACGGTGGAGCTTTCGGTACCCAGGGCTGGATCGATCCGAAGAACAATCTGATCTCGATCCTTCTGATTCAGCGTTCAGATGGCGGAACAGACGGTCTGCATCGTGTCTTTCTGAACATGGCAGAGGCGACGGTAACGAAATAGAGCCCCACTTGCTTGCTTATGCGAATTACTCGTGAGATCCGAGGGCGTCGGCGGCGTCGTCCAATTCCTGCGACTTACGGAGCGCGTCTGACTCCGCCATCGCATCGGTGACCGGCAACGGTTGGCCGCAGACGCTGCAAACAGGTTTCCCTTGGTGATGGATTTGGCCCAGGCTCAGGCTGGTAATCTGTCCGCATTGGCTGCAGCGGAGATGAATGAGTTCGTCTTCCAGGGATTCCGACATGCCTCCCTATTATCGCGTCAGCCGCCTGCAATCGCGCCGATAATCAGCAGCGGTTCTTTTGCATTTGCAATCGCGTCTGGAAGGGGCAGAGACGTCGGTTCGTGCGACCAGTCGTCTTCGCATACGAAGAAGCGCACAAACGCTCGGCGCTTGTGGGTTGTATGGTCGCGAATGGTGCCACGCAGCATCGGATAGCGACTTTCCAAACAGTCGAGAACAGAATCGAGAGTCGCCGGACATGGCACCTCCAACTGAATCTCGTCCGTGCTTAGGCCCGCCAGCGTCCTCAGGTGCGCAGGCAAAACAACACGAATCATGCCAGTGTTTGGACTTCCACAGACAACACAGCAGGAAGATCGCGTACGATGGATGTCCAGGCATCGCCCCCGTTTGCCGAAGCATAAACCTGCCCGCCAGTGGTTCCGAAATACACTCCGCAGGAATCAAGCGAATCAACTGCCATCGCATCCCGCAAGACATTCACGTAGCAATCCTGCTGCGGTAACCCTTCCGTCAGCGGCTCCCATTCGTTGCCGCCCGTGCGGCTTCGATACACCCGCAGTTTGCCTTCCAGCGGATAGTGCTCCGCGTCGCTCTTAATAGGCACCACGTAGATGGTTTCCGGTTCGTGTGCATGGACGTCAATGACGAAGCCGAAGTCGGTCGGCAAGTTACCGCTGACCTTCTGCCAGGAATCGCCCGCATCATCGCTGCGCATCACATCCCAATGCTTCTGCATGTACAGGCGGCTGGGTCTCTCGCGATGCATGGCGATGCGATGAACGCAGTGGCCCACTTCTGCGGTCGGGTTGGGGATGTACTTCGAATAGAGGCCACGATTGATCGGTTTCCATGTGATGCCGCCATCATCGGTACGGAACGCTCCGGCCGCGGAAATGGCAATGAAGATGCGCTTGGGGTCGTGAGGGTCCAGCAGGATGGTATGCAGACACAAGCCGCCAGCACCCGGTTGCCAGGAAGGGCCCGTGCCGTGGCCGCGCAACCCGGAAAGCTCGGTCCAGTTTTCGCCGCCATCGGTGGATCGAAAGAGCGCTGCATCTTCCACGCCGGCGTACACGGTATCGGGATCGGTCAACGAGGGTTCCACATGCCAGACGCGCTTGAACTCCCAGGGGTGGGGTGTTCCGTCGTACCACTGGTGAGTGCCGGGAATGCCATCGTACGCAAATTTATTGCCTACCGGCCGCCAGGTTTGCCCGCCATCGTCAGAGCGTTGAATGAGTTGGCCGAACCAACCGTTAGACTGCGACGCATACAGCCGATTCGGGTCCGCAGATGACCCCTTCATGTGATAAATTTCCCAGCCGGCAAAGTGCGGGCCGCTCACGTCCCATTGCTCACGCTTTGCGTCCGCGGTCAGAACGAATGCTCCTTTATGAGTGCCGACCAGTAATCGAACCTTGCTCATTTCTATCCCCTGTGATGCGACGTTGACTCTGGCAATAGTACCTGAATTCTTACCTTGAGAAAAGAATTTTCACAACGCGGGTAATGCGGTTGCAGGCAGGGCAGAGATCCTGAGAGCCGGCGGTGATAGCCTCCTTACAACGGACGGATCGGGAATGAACGCGGCAGACTTTCGCCGGCTTGCTTTGCAGCTGCCAGGCGCGCAAGAGGGTTCGCACATGGGAGCGGTGGATTTCCGCGTCGGCGGCAGAATCTTCGCTACCCTCGCGTCCCAAGATCAAGGCTACGGAAACCTGATGCTCACGCCGGAACAGCAGGCGGCATTCGTGGCCGAGGCGCCTGATCTTTTTCTGCCGGTTGCCGCTGGATGGGGACGCATGGGCGCCACACACATCCGGCTCGCTCTGGCGTCTGAGGACGTATTGGCCGGAGCACTCCACACCGCCTGGAAGCTGCGAACGGAGAAGAACGTAAAGGCAACGCGCAAGAGATCCGGCAAAAAGAGCTGAGCCAGTGCCAGGCGCTAAGAGACAGTGCGTGTGAGTGGCGGGTACGGGCGGCCACGCCAGCTAGGCTAAGCGTCCGACGGCTCAGGGGTTGGCATACCGGAAGCATGCATTCGGTTGGAGGATAGTCGCCAACCAATCCAGCAACTCACCGGCCAGGTCAGCAGCCAAGATAACCAGTACCAATGCGGCCATCCTTTGCCCCAATTGGGAATGGCGGCGGCGATACCCATGATCTGTCCGAGAAGAAAAAACCAAAACACGTGCCGAGAAGCAGGGCTTGGTGCTAACCGGGCACACAGCCAGGCGCAAAAGATTGAGACCAGCACGAAAGAACACGTGCTGGCGATGAGAGCGGCGTTCGTTGGAATACGACCTCGAACGAAATCACCCGGGAACACAAGCGACAGAAGGGGGTCCGTCGCCAGAACCAGCACGATGGAAAGTAAGTAAGTGCCAAGTACAACCGCGATGGATTTAAGCATCAGCAAGTCTCCTGTTCGGCGAAAATAGTCTCGCAGCGCCCGCGCCGTCTGGAAAGTATACAGCAAACTACGTTGGCTTTGCTTGCCGACTAAAAGGTCGAAAACTTGAAAAGTAATGGTTACCCGCGAGAAGGATTCGGCTCTAATTCCCCAAGTGGAGTGCGCGGCGCCACGGACGCATGCAGAAGATCGATAACCGACTGATAAAGCCGGTTCCTCACCTCAAAACGTTCTGACGCGCGCGTCACGTATCGCACCACCAGGTCGATGCCGTATACGCCGGGCCGCATATCAACCGAAGATGCTGCCGCAAACTGTCCCATGCTGTTTCGCCGGGTCAGCCGCTGCCACTCCTGTGAGGCGAGGCGGGCATCGCTTTCCGTTTGCTTCAGAACCGCCTTATGAATCAGTTCGACAATGCGGTAGCTGTTCTCATTGGGCGGCATAGTAACGGTGATCTCATCCCACATCCATTGACCTGTCGTAGAGAAGTTGAAGTACTGGCCGCTGATGGCGAAGCTGTTGATGAAGGTCACTCGCCGCCCGGTCGGGTGTCCTTTGTCCGTCCAGTTCCCGGTTTCAAGCATCGTGGTCCGGAACAGCCCGATATCCGTCACTTCGCCGCCGATCGCCGTTGATCTCCACCCAGTCCCCGACCCGAATTCCGTTTTTGCCCATCAGGACAAACCAGCCAAAGAACGCAATGATGAAGTCCTGCAACACCACCGTCAATCCGGCGGTCGTCAAGCCGAGGATAGTGGGCATCTGCCGCGGGGTGCCAAACACCACCAGCAGGATAGGATCGCGCCGGCCACCTGGACCGCCAGTTGCAGGATCTTGCGCAGCGTCTGCGTGCGGCGGCTGTCCAGCGTCGGCCGCTCCATCACCCGTTGCAGCACGGCATCCACCAGCACGACGCAGATCAGGATGAAGGGATCACAGCCAAGGACCGCAGGATCAGGTGAAACAGGATGCGATGTTGCACCATCACCTGCTCCGCCCACTTTGCCGTAGACCGCCGCCAGTTGCTGCTCGGTCTGAATGCGGTCGTCGTAAATACTCAGCAACTGGCGCTGCGCCGCTTGCTTATGCATTGAGTCGACTTCAGCCGCTCTGTCCGGGGCGCTGCCCAAAGCGTCGGTCGCCGATGGCGATGCAGTTCTCGCAGTAGCCGGGATTGCCGCATTGGCCTGGCTCAGCAGCATGTTGTGTTGAACAGTAAGCGCACGGACGTCGGCCTCGGTTTGGGTGATCGCCTGCTGCAACAGCTGCTGTCTCGACCGCTGATCCACCCATGCTTGCAGTCGTCTGGCTAACGTGCCGTACCGCTGCGTCGAGAGCACTGCAGGCGGGTTTTCTTTCCCAACGCTGGCGTCATACTTGCGCATGCTCGCTTCATGCGCCGCAAGTTCCTGCTGAATCTTGCCCCGTTGATCGCCCACAGCGCGAGCAAGGTCCTGCTGAGCGTCGGTCAACTCGTCCGAATCGAGGCCTAGCTGAGCCTGCGCTACGTCAAGATCATTGACTGCCAAGGCAGGTAGATCAGCAGCGCCCTTCCGCTCAGGCGACGGGTCGCGCCCCCCCGCCTTTGTCAGCGTCCGGACTCGTGCCTGATCGTCTTTCACCAACTGCTGAAGAGATTGCACCTTGTTTGCCAGGCTCAGCGCCGCCCCTGTGAGCACCGTGTGCTGTGCGGTGGCCTGACGTAGTGCAGACGCAAAGGCCTGGTCAACAGCATGGTCCGCCAAGCGCTCCGCTTCACGCGCATATTCGGTCTCTTCGGCGGTGACGGCCAAGGCTGCCAGCGATTGAGCAGTCTGCCACGGCCTCAGATCGACTATCGCGTTTGAACCCGGGCCAGTACCGCGTTCTCCCTTTTGCCCTGCGCCCGATGGCACATGTGCAAGCGCGTCGCGCGTCCACCATGAGAAAGCAATAAAAACAACGAACAACGCCAGCAGCACCACACTGCCTACCACTCGCGTTCGGCTGAACCCGCGCTGGTGCGAATGCGCGTCGAAGTCCGGGCCGGTCACGTTAGCTGCCATCGCCCTACTTGGCTTTGAATTCCAGAACCGCTATCTTGTCGTCGGTTTGCAGATGATCGCCCGTTGCGTTCGAGATGTCTTTGGGGATACCCGGCCGATCGATAAGCGCCGTGGCCTCCACGCGTCCCGTGAACAGCATATCGTCGGTAACCTTTGAGCGTTCTTTGTCAATATCAGGATCGATGCCGTGTGTGATCGACTTGCTCGTTTTTGAAAAGTAGATCTTGATGTCGTGAGTCGCGGCGGCAACAAACACCGGCTTGCCGTCGAATGTCTGTGTCGCCTGCCAGAGGCGGATGTGATGGCGCGACGCGAAAGTGTTGTTTTGTTTTTCGAATGTCATATCCGGCGGCTTGCCATTGAGTGTCAGCACTGACATCGGTGCTTCATTGTAGCCGCGATTTTCGATGATGGCCTGTGCCGTTTGCGTGGTGGAGGCCCGTCCCAGCGGATCAGAAGCAAACCAGCCCGCTTCCTTAAAGGCCGCTTCGAGAGTCTCTTTGGACGCGATGAACATCAAATTTGTCATGTCAGAAGGACTGGGTGGCTTCAACGCGGCAGTACGGTAAGGCTGCTGCAAAACGAGCGCAGTCAGCGTATCCAGAGGCGCGATGCTGGGGGGCAGTTTTGCCGTCGACGCCGGCGTCCAGGTAAGCGCATTCGTCAGTTTGATTGTGAACTCTACACCTGGCTTGTAGTCGATCGTCGGGTCTGCTTCTTTGACAGATGCGCTTTTGATCCCGGAGACAATTTGACCGAGTTCGCCGTATTTGGACGCAAGCTTTGTGACGCCCTGGTCGGCTAGAGCCGAAAATGTCTCCGAAGCCTTGATGCCGGTAACCAGGCCGGATGAATCGACGGATTCTCGCGCGTTGTCTATGCCTTCGACAACACACGCGATGGGCTTCGACGGACCGTCCTTGGACCTGATGTTCGTTAGCACAAGGCGCAGCGTGGCGGGCTTTTCTTCTGTTCCGTTGGCGGCCGGCTGGTTCGCGTGCGCATCGGCCGTGGTCCCCGTTACTTCGGCGCCAAGACCAATGGCGACGGAACCGTTCACCATCACCGGCGCAATTACCACCGCCGAAACCGGCTGCCCGGAAGCCTTGTCGCTACTCACTTCCTTGGTCAGGCGCAATTGAATCTCAGTTCCAACGGGAACCGTGACATCACCGAAAGCCGCCAAGGCTGAACACACAGCGAGGGCTAACACCAGAGCCGGAGTTCGTGTAAGCATACATTCACGTTACGAAATCAGGTGCCGGGCTTGTCAAACGCCGGTCTACCAGGTCAGCAGAAACAAGGAAAGACTCTGTGACGGCAGGGAAAACTCCTGCTCGAGACTGCCGTGTTGACCGCTCACCCACTCGGGTGAGCCGAAGACTTGCAGCTGTCCGGCAGCTTCCAGTGAAGCCTGTTGCGCAGGCGTTGGGTTCTCAGGCGATCCCAGGTTCTTCCATGCCGTAAAGGCGTTGCTGTGAAGATCGTCAAGGCGATACTGCTGCACCAGAATCCGGTTGATTCCCTCAGGCAAGCCAACGGTCTTGAGATGGATATTCGCCGGGTTCTCGGCACCATCCTCATCCTGGTAATTCCAGACCAGCACCGCGACGGTTCGATCGGAACGCGTCGCTAGACCATCTACGTCGGGATTTGTGTGGACCCCCTCGCTCACCAATGAATCCAGCAGTTTTGCGCCGGTGCTTTGGATCGGCAACGGACCGCCCTGCATCATACCGGCCATGCGGAAAAAGTTAAGTACGGGCTTATCCACGCCGTTGGTTGCTAAATCACGAAAGCCGGCGAAGTACGGTTGCCCTTCGAATTCAAAAGCCCAGGTCAGCGCTCCTTGCAAATGAACGTGTTCGCGACGGGCGAGTTCTTGTAAGGCTTTCGTAGCGACTGCCGTATAGGCCGGGTACAGCGTGCCATTCCTGTAACCGTTGTTCGGGTTAGTGAGCGCGGAACAAGCGGCGCAGCCTTCCGGATCGGCCTCGGTCAGCACAATGGGCAATTCTCTAAACTGCTGCGGCGCCGCGCGCACAATGCGAAAACCCGCCTCGGCGTCCCGCAGCTCGTGCGCAAGTCCCATCACCACGTGGCCCTCGACCACCTCGGGGTGGCCCTTTACATGGAAGCTGATGAAGTCGAGCGGCGCGCCGGTCTTGCCCGTCGAGGCATTCTTGCCGGAAGCGCAGTGGATCAGGAACTGTCGCAGAAATTCAGCGGCCTTTCCACTCGCCGGTCCGGTAGTCGCAGGTCCGCCCACAAGCGCCTTCGGCAGTACATGCTTGATAGCGGCCGAGGTGTAGTCGTACAGCGTGTCGTACTCAAGCGCAGTGCCGTGCCAGTAGCCGATGTCAGGCTCGTTCCAAACCTCCCATTGCCAGCTTTCCGCTTCCGATTTGCCGTAACGCTCGGCGCAATGCGTAGCGAAACGGCGCACCAACTCGCTCCATTTTCCGTTATCGTTCGGGGGGTAAGACCAGCCCGTGAAAACGCTGCCCTGAGGGAAATTGTGCCGGTAGGGATCCGGATGCGGCGAGAGAGCCTTCGGTGTGAACCCGATTTCGATTATTGGCTTTGCGCCGGCATTCTGGTAGGTATCAAGAATCTTATCCGTGATCGACCAGTCATAGACCGGCTTGCCCGACGAATCCTCTGTGTATGCGTTGGTGGAGCCCCACTTCAAAGCAGCACTGCCGTCGCCCGTTGTGAACAGATTGTGCGTACGAAGGTAGACGGGCGGGCGGCTTAACTCCGCCAACTCGCGGATCAGCTTGCGGCCATTTTCCGTGTAGGTGTAATTCGGTTCGTCGTATCCGAAGTAGTTCCAGACGGGCGCTGCCGCAGGGCCGGGGTGAGCCGCATCTATGGTGATGGTGACAGGAGGCGCTCCCACAAGCGACGGTGCCACGGCCAACGAGAAGACTAACGCGCTAAAGACGAAATGACCTGCCTTGCTTGCCAAACCCACAGCCTTTCGACTATGCAATCGTACGTGATCGCCTTCTCGCGAACCCGGCCGGTATGCTGGTCTCGATGTGCTTGCCGCTGCTTGGAAAGGTGTCTCTTGTCACCGGAGCTTCACGAGGAATCGGAGCCGCGACCGCGGTCAAACTAGCATTGCTCGGGTCGGACGTGGTGGTGAATTATCGAAGCAAGAATGCGCGTGCAGAGGCAGTCTGCACTGAGATTACAAACCTGGGCAGAAAGGCACTTAGCCGTTCAGGCCGATCTCACAGCGGAGCCAGAGCTGCAGGCCATGATGCAGACCGTAGAACGGAGCTTCCCCCAGCTTGACGTTTTGATCTTGAATGCAAGCGGAGGACTGGAGAAGGGCAAGGAAGAAAACTACGCCATGAACCTGAACCATACAGCCCAGTTGCGGACTGCCACACTGGCAACGAAATTGTTTCCGCAAGGCGGACGCATCGTCTTCGTCACAAGTCACTGGGCACACTTCTACGGCGAGAAGCCGGTGATGGCTGGCTATGAGGTTGTAGCGCGCAGCAAGCACGCCGGCGAACAGGGTTTGCGCGACTACGTGAGCGGGCTTCCGGGATCGGGCGTATCGCTGGTGGTCGTGAGTGGGGACGCGATTGAGGGCACCATCACCCCTCGCTTGCTGGCACGGAAAAATCCCGGCGTGCTGGCAACGCGCGACGAAGGGCAGAAGCTGCCCACCGTGGACGAGTTTGCCGACGCGATCTGCATGGCAGCCAGCGACGCGAGCATTCCATCCGGCCGCACAATTTTTGTCGGTGCCACCGACCTTTAAGCACTTGTTGCGCCTCGCCGCTACTGCCTGCCGGCCATGAAGGCCGCGATGTGCTGGTTCAGGAACTTTGCATCCTCTGGGCTGGCGCCGGCTCCCGCCGGATGTCCCCATAGCGAGGGGATCGGTAACAGCGTGCAATGCGGCATGAACTGTGCCTCATAGCGCGCGTCGGTCACAGGGAAATACAGATCGGTCGCTGACGGCATATACAGAAATGGCACTTTGATTGAGCGCAGTGCCTTTTGTTCATCACCGCCGAAGCCCGGCGTGGCGCCGACGTCGTGCCGCTCCCAGGTGCGCATCTGCAGAATCAAGTTATTCGCGTCTGCACCCGGAATGAAGCGGGTCCGATAGTGCTCCACTACCTGTGCGAAGGTAGTGCCGGCCGGCTCTTCCGTTCGCCACAATTCTTGCCGCCACCACTCCTGAGAGAACAACCACGCGGCCCACACCAGAGAGAATGCCTGAATCCCCCGTTCCGGTTCCGCAACATAGTCGCCGCCTTTAAACGACTCGTCTGTCGTCAGAGCGGTGATTTCACTTTCCAGCCGCACAATCCCATGACCATAAGTCTTCGCCGTGCCCGAGGTGGCCACAACGCGGTCCATGTAATCGGGGTACGACACCGCCCATTGAAACGCCTGCTGAGCGCCCATCGAGAACCCGATAACGGCCTTCAGATGTTTGATTCCGAGTTCCGTCGTCAGCAGTCGGTGTACGGCTTCCACGTTGTCTCGAATCGTCATCACCGGAAACCGCGGACCATGGAAAGGCTCGGGCGTATTGCTGGGCGAAGAAGATCGCCCATTACCGAAGAGTTCCGAAGTAATTAGAAACTGCCGTGTCGGATCAAGCGCCTTACCCGGGCCAATCAGCCAACCATAGCCGTGCATATTGGCCATGTAGTGCGAAGGCAACAGCACCGCATTGTCGTGAGCAGCATTCAGCGTGCCGAATGTGCCGTAGACAATCTTTGCTTGCGGCAGCGTGACGCCGCTCTCCGTATGGAAGTCGTGCAGGATGAATGAGTGTTCAACGGGTTGAAGCTCGTCGACTTTGGGTTGGGCGACCAGCAGCAACGGCGATAGTGCAAGCGAAATCAAGGAAATGAGTTTCATAGATACTTTGCAATCCTTCAGGGCAGCGGAGGAAAGAGTGCCGGATCACGCCGCTGCTGCCTCGTCTGCTCAAAGTCGTACGCATAGCCAATGAGCGTAGACTCTGCAAACGCGCGCGCGAGTATGGTTAGGCCTGCAGGCAGGGTGCCATGAGTGAAGCCCATAGGGACGGTGATGGCCGGAAACCCGGTTTGCGGTGAAAGAACCTGGCTATTGTCGCCGGCGGGGCTTTTCATATCGCCGACTTTGCGCGGCGGATTGCTCCACGTGGGATACACGATGGCATCCAGATGACGTTCGGCCATCGCCGTCAGCAGCGCTTCCCGAAAGGCAACCTTCGGCCCATCGTGATAAACATCTGGGCACGGCGTCCGCCGATCGTCAGCCTTGGGCGGCTCCACCGCGCCCCGAATCTCTTCGCCGATATAGGGCAGATAAAGACCGGAAGCGACGATCGCTTTCAGGTCGTGGTACGGCGCATTCCCATGCTTCGATAAATACGCATTTACGTCCGCTTCGAAGTCGCCGCACCAGAGTTTCTTCTCAAGTGCCTCCTCATTCGGAATCACAAAGGGATCTGTGAGCACGGCACCTTCCGCGGTGAGCGTTTTAAGCGCTTCTTCGGTCAGCGCCTTCACCTCGGGATCGGTTGTGGCTGTTTCGAAGTATTGGCGAAACACACCTATGTGCGCTCCGCGCAAGCCGTGCCGGTCGAGAAAGCGTGAATAATCGACGGCCGGATGCTGCGTGTCCAGCAACGTCACGGGGTCGGCCGCATCCGGTCCCGCGACGACCGTCAGCAGCGCCGCCCCGTCAGCAACCGTCCGCGCCATAGGACCACCGACATCGTTGTTGGCGAACAGCGGAATGATGCCGGCGCGACTAGTCAATCCAATGGTGGGCCGGATGCCGACCAAATCGTTGTGCGAGGAAGGTCCGCGGATGGAGTTGCCGGTATCTGTGCCCAAGCCCGACTCCCCTAAGCTGGCCGCAACCGCCGCCGCTGTTCCACCGCTCGAGCCGGCCGGCACTCGCTCCAGATCGTACGGATTGCGTGTGATCCCCGCGATGGAGCTGACCGTTACGTATGGGCTAAATGCCCACTCGGCCATATTCGTCTTTGCCAGGATGATGGCGCCCGCCGCGCGCAGGCGTTTCACCATGGTGCTGTCGTTGCCGGGCACGAAGCCCTTCAGGGCGAGCGATCCGCCTGTGGTCTGCAATCCTTGCGTGTCGTAATTATCTTTGATGAGCACCGCGATGCCGCCGAGAGGAGGCAGCGTGTGAGTGGCAGCGAAACTCCGGTCACACGCGTCCGCTTCTTTTAGTGCGTCGGGATTCAGGGTAACTATGGAATTGAGCCGGTGCTCCTCGAATGGCTTCTGGTCGTAGGCGGCAATGCGTCGCAGGTAGGATTCAACTACGGCCCGGCAAGTTGTACGGCCGGCCCGGATGGCGGCTTGCGTACTGGCAATGGTCGCACCGGTAACTTCAAAGCGCGGCTGCGCCGCCGTCCCGGTCTGGCTTGCGAAACAAGCCACGAGGGAGCAGAGGAGGACTGGAAGCGTTCGCTTCATGTCCTCCTAGAATCGCAGCACCGGCAACGCGAGTTGTTGAAACCCCCGCAGCAGCAATCGTGTGCGCGGCAGCGATTCTTTTCGTTACTCCCTCATGGGGAATGGCGGCTAAGCGCCAGCCCGCGACTTGCGCCGAAGGAAAAGCAGAACGCCTAAACCGGCAGACACTAGTGCAACGTCAGCCGGTTCCGGCACTGCCGTGTTCGACGCGAAAGCAAGACCGGAAACGGACAAACCGCCATTTGCCTCGATATCCGACGGACTGTCTTCAATCGAAAAGAAAGTTGAACCGCCCGCCGCCAGCGAAGGAGCAAAACCAACTGTTGCCTGTGTGGTCTCGAACAGCACTGTCGAAGTCAAATTGCTGAATGTTGTGGTCGGTCCTTCATACCCAGTCGATGCGGTACTGCAATACGAGCTGTTGGTATACACGCAAATGCCGTTGAAGGAAAAGTCGAAGACACCTGCGTTGGTGCCCGATCCCAGCAGAGTAAAGCTGCTGAGGGCCTGCGACGAATTATTGATAACTCCTACCAGCGATCCGTCATTACCCGGGTCGGTGCTGCCGTCAACAAAGGTCTGCGGGCCATTGAACGCGGAAGAGCCAGGCACAGTACTCACGGCCGCGGTTCCACTGGCGCCGATGGTCACCAGAAAGTTGCAATCAGAAGTTGTAAAGGGCGTAGACGGACAGACGGAGGCCGCCGAAAGTGTGCCCGCAGCGCTAATAAACAAAGCCAACGGAAGAACGCGCAAAAGTGTTTTCATGTTCTTGTCTCTGGTTCTCTGTCTGTCCTTAGTAAGCGGGATAGCTGCCCGTAGAGGCGAGTCCGACGTCGGTGGCCCCGTTCACAGCCGTGGCGAGCGAGTAGCCCATCGTTCCCGTTTGTTGGCTGAGAAACGGCGTAAGTGCCGCAACCGCAGAGGCGCTACCGTGGTACACACTCGTCAAACCATCGGTCGATTCGAAGTACAGATTGTTCGGCTGGTTTGCGTTCAAGATTACTGGGCCAAGCACGCGATGTTCGCATTCCACGCCCATGATGGACGCCGCTACTTCCGAGAACCACTCCAATTGCCCGGCGCTGTAAGGACCTCCGAACGGACCATCCGCAACACCACGCTCCGCACTGCGGGAAGCTAAGGACGCGAACTCTCGAATAGCATTCAGGTACGCTCCGATGAAAGCGTTTTCCAGAGCAGACAAGGTGGCAATGAACGTTTGCAGGTCAGAAAAAGTAGCCGGGGCAAAGTAGAAGGTCTGGAACGGATCTATGGTGTAGCTGGCTCCGAAGTTTCCTACCGCTCGCAGCAGGTTTGCATGTTCAATTTCCTGGCTTAGCGCAGCGCGCAGGTAATCTACGTTCGCCACATTACCCGTTCCGCTGGTCGCCGATCCACCCTGTCCCGCAAGTGCGGAGTCCGTAATCACGGATCCAACCAGTCCGTTGTAGTAGAAGGTGGTTGCCAGATCTTCCGCAATCACAGCCGCCTGGAAGATCTGGTTGGCGGTATCGCTTGAGGCGCCTGCCGTAAGTGCCGCGAACATCTTTGTGCCGCCCATCAGGCTGATAAAGGAGGCACCTGCGCCGATTTTTCCCAGCCCTTTAAAAAATGCTCGGCGTGCCGGGTTGGTCATCGGATTCGTCGGTGCGGTCAGTTGGTCAATCACTTTTCGTTCCTCCAAGGAGATGAGCGACACTTACCTGCTGCGTCGTCCCTGGAAGCATGTACGACGTTGCTACGTGCAACGGATCATCGGGGCGAAGGTTTGCAGTACGTATTCAACCTAATCGCCGGATAGTTTGTAAGGTGCAATGCCTCCAACTGTTGCGAACTGTTATTGCTGTTGGCTGACTTACGCCAACGAGGCTCCGCACGACTTACGAACGACAAGTTCCCCTTCTAGCAGAATCTCGCGCGCCGGCATGCCGGGCTGTCTGATCCGTTCCAGCATGGCCCGCATTGCGGCCTGCCCGATCTCGTTGCACGGCTGCCGCACAGTAGTCAAGGGAACCGGAAGTAGCTTGGCATAAGGTACGTCATCTATGCCCACCAGACGCACGTCCTCTGGAATGCGCATCCCGCGCGCCAGGAAAGCTTGCATTAACACGCTCGCGAGTTGGTCGTTCAAACACACAAAGGCCTCTAGCTCTTTGTTGCCCGACCGCGAGAGTGGGTCCGCGCTCGCACCGCCCCCCGGGACAAACTCCGTCAAGTGATCGCCCAAGCCGTTGTCGCGCAGTGCGTCGTAATAGCCCGCCATCCGGCCGGCCACGGTTGAGGCTGCGCCCTGGTTTGCCAGAAAGCCGATTTGTTTACAGCCCAGGTGTATCAGGTGCTCAGTGGCAACATAGCCGGCATGCCGGTTGTTTAAACCTACAATGTCGGCGCGGGTTTTTGCCGGAACAGCGGACGGCTTCCGATCCAGCAGGATCACGGGTACTTCCGCTTCCTTCAACGCCGCCAATACGCGCCGGTTCGAACGTTCTGCGCCGACCTCAAACTCCAGCGGGGCGAAGAACACTCCGGAAACATGCCGCGCAATGAATTGCTGACAAAGCCGCCAACATTGCTCTTCTTTCGACCGGTCACGGCGATCCGTATGCCCCCACAATAAGGCGTGGTCTGCAGTCTCCGGAGCGCTGGCCAGACCATGGCAGATAGGATCGAAGATGTCGGTTTCGCCTAAGTCTGGGATCAACAGCCCGAAGAGCAACGAGGGCGCTGGCTGCACAGCCTCCCTGACGAAACTTCCCGAACCCGCCCGGCGCTCAATCAAGCCCTGCGATTGCAGTTCCCGCAAAGCACGCCCCACTGTGATCCGGGATGTGTCGAATTTCTTTACCAAGGCCGCCTCGCTTGGAAGCTTCTGCCCGGCGCGAAAGCGCCCGGCGTTGATATCGGCCTCCAGCGACTGCATGATCTGTCGGTAGCGAGGTTCAAAACCAACCAGCGGCATAACCTGATATTACAGGTTATTGCTCTACACCGGCAACATGTGGTGGACTGCCACCATCAGACAAGAGAAAATAGATCTGTAGCCAGGAATCGCCTACCCCGAAGTTGGCGGTGTTACGGAAGCTGATATTACAAGTTCGGTGCAAGTCCGAACGGAAAGATAAATCATGAGTACACAAACATTTAAAACTTCCTTCACCTCTGTCACTTCACGACCTGAAGCCGAGCTCCGGCAGCGGTCGGCGGAAGAACGCGCCATTGCAGAGCACAAGTGGCTTTTAAGCGAACGGCTAGGTCGCGACGTGGGCATGCGAGTGGCTGCATTGGACTACCGCCTGAACGTACAACCCCAACCCGACGCCGGAGAAAAAACGCACTGGTTTCTGCAGTTGCTGGAACGGTTAGCGGCCACCCACGGGGTGCGAGCATTCGCAAATGCACAGTACACCGCCCGCGGAGGCCGCCCCTTTGTAGGTATGGTTTCAGCGCCTGGGCAAACCCAGCAACAGCGGAGGGCTGCCTGATGAGAAACACTCCGCTGGCGTTCGTCGGCGACGACACCATTCAGCAATTAAGTACCGTTTACCACAACCGTCAGAGGTCTGCACCCGTCGCGCGCACCGCCGGCGTTAGTGTCGACGATGTCGCGGAGAACTGGTCTGCCATTGAGCAACACAAGTGGTTCCTCAGTGAGCACTTGGGTCGCGACGCCGGCATGGAGGTGGCGGCGCTCGATTACCTGCAGAACGTGCGGCACCGGCGCATTCCAGCAACCTGGCTCAGCCGTGTATGGCAAGGGCTGCTGGCAAACCTGGACGGCGACGGCCCGCAATCCATCGTGAATCTGGAACGGGCGTTTCGTCCCCGAAACCAACGAACCCGATAACCTCAGCCAAGGGCGGCCACGTTGCCGCGTACTACGACTGCGGACCAACCACCAGCAAACACACACCAAGGCGCTGAAATCCACATAGCGAGGATGCAACTTCCCGGCGATTCGCGGAACTGTGCCGCTCGCGCATTCGTAGTTGTTCCACAGGAGAGCAAGATGAAAAGTAGCTTTGCCCTGTATGCGCTGGTGTTCGTGCTGCCCACACTCAGTTTCGCCGACGATTGGAACAAGCACTTCGATGTCACCGGGAAGCCGGAACTGCGTGTCAACGCGGGCGATGCCGCCGTCCGGGTCCATGCCGGCTCCGGCTCTGGGATTGATGCTTCCGTCAAAACCGAAGGCGTGGCCATCGGTAACTCCGGCGTGCAGATCGATGCGCGGCAGAACGGGGATCGCGTTGAATTGGAGGTCCGGTTACCGAAGGAGCACTTCAGTTGGCACAACCGGTCAGTTCGAGTGGATATCCGTGTCCCACAGACTTTAGCAGCCTCCCTGCATACGGGCGATGGTCCTATCACGCTTGAGAACATCCATGGCGACGTGCACGCTCAAACCGGCGACGGCCCAATCCTTGTGGAGGGCTTCAACGGAACATTGGACGCGCAAACTGGCGACGGGCCTGTGAAACTGCGCGGCAGCTTCAGTGATCTGCAAATTGCTACCGGCGACGGTCCCGTTGATGTGACGGCCGACTCTGGATCGCGTATCGGGAACGGCTGGCGTCTGCATACCGGTGACGGTCCGGTCAATATAAAACTGCCTTCTACGTTGAGCGCGGACCTGGTGCTGCACTCGGGCGACGGCCCCATTTCGAACAATCTCCATCTCACCACCGTCGGCCAACAAACCCAGCACAACCTTCAGGGCAAGCTGAACGGCGGTGGGCCGGAACTGTCAATCCACACCGGCGACGGGCCGATCTCGATCGGTCAATCGTAGGAAATTCTTACCAAAGCAACTTCAGGCCGAACTGGATCTGGCGCGACGTGGTGGAAGTCGCGCTGATCAGTCCGGCGCTGCTGGAGGGCGTTGCGCCTGCAGCCGTGAAGACAACCGGATTCGGGGTGGCGAAGTTCGTGTGATTCAGGATGTTGAAGAACTCCGATCGGAACTGGAGCCGCACCCGCTCCGTGACCGTGAAGTCTTTCAGTGCCGAAAAGTCGAGGGTCGTCATGCCCGGACCGGTGAGAACATTGCGGCCAACGTTCCCATAGAAGCCGTTGGCAGGAACCGAGAAGGCATTGGGATTGTAATACTCGGCTGGGCTACCGAGAATGACGGGCCCCTGGAACGACGGGTTGTAAGACGGACGTATTGGGTTCCGGGTGTCGCCGTTGTTCGTCGGGTTGAAACCCAACTGAGGCGTAAAAGGAAAACCGGTTTGCGTGGTCATCACACCGGCAACGGACCACCCGCCGATGACACGGTTCGAGAACGGACGAAGGCCGCTTGCAAACCGCTTACCGCGGCCGACCGGCAGCTCATAGGTGGCATTCACCGTTGCCAATTGACCGACATCGAAATTAGAGCGCCCGTAATCAATCTTGGGATTCGAGGGGAACATCACAAACGCCGGCGCATTGGCACCCACCGCAGTGGCCAGGCTGTCCCCATCGTCCATGCTCTTCGACCACGTATAAGCGCCGCGCAACTGCAATCCACCGCCAAATCTATGGTTCACATCCACCTGCAGCGCGTTATAGCTGCTGATGCCCTCCGATAGCCACGTTGTGCTGTTGGCCAGTTGCGGGTTCGCATTCTTTGCACCCGCGGCATAAAACGGAGCGCCGTTCACATATGTAGGGAAAGGCTCATTGGCATCAACCGACAGAATTTCGTGGTAGCCGTGCGACCCGACATAAGCGACGCCCAGCGCCGTCGAAGCCGTCAACTTCTGTTCCACCTTGAAGGTGTAGCTGAGGATCGTCGGCGTATAGATATCGGGCTGCACGCCCGCCGGCGAGATCGCGCCTCCCGTCGGAAGTGCTGCACCAGGAACAATGTTTAGGCTGGAGAGCGGCAGATTTTTCAACGTCACCGTCGTATTGAACGGCGCGTTCTGGTCCAACCGGTAACTTAAGTCGTCCAGCAGGCCATGATAAATCCCGAAGCCGGCATGGATGACTGTGTTGCCTTTACCAAACGGGTCCCAAGCAAGACCAATACGCGGCTCCGGCAAAAACTTAGCCCGGTTCACGGTCAAGGCAGACGAGCCTATCTGCGGGTTCGTCTGCAACACTTCATTAGCAAACTGATAGTTCGCAGCCCGCCCGTGCGCCTCGTTCCAGCCATTGGTGGATTCCACTCGCAGTCCCAGCTTCACTTCCAGGCGCGGCGACACTTTCCAGGTATCTTGCACATACTCTGCGGCTTCTAGTGAGCGCCAACCAAGCTCAGTGGAATCCGGAACTGCTGTAAACGTACCCACATTGCCCAGCAGGAAATTACTCACGCTGCTGAACGTCACTTGCCCTTGTTGTGCCTGCGCGAAGTTATCGTTCGATTGAATCCGCTGCAGCCACAACCCGAGTTGCACATGATGCGCACCCAATGTCCAATCCGCCTGATCCTCATAGGTGAAGAGGTTCCGCACTGCCACCGTATCGGCCGCAGAGTTGTTGCCGCCAGCGCTCACCTGCGAAGCTCCATTGTTCGCCGTACTGCCGCCGATCACAATGGCGCCGATAGGCTGACCGGCAATCAATGAGTAACCGATGTCCGGAGCGTCGCTGGTAAAAGCAAAGGTCGCACGCGAGAAGCCGAAGCGCGCGACGTTGACCAGCCGCGACGAGAATACGTGCGTCTCCTCTACGCTGGCCACCTGTTCCCGAAGCGACTCGAACAGATGCGTGAACGGGTTCACCGACGGCGTCGTGTCCCCACTGTCATCCACCGTGTAGATGCCCGACACCGTATCCTTCTGCGAGAACACATGGTCCAGGCGCGCGGTTCCAAAATCTTCGCGGATGTGTTGCAGCGGATTGCTGTAAGAATAGGCCACGCCACCCCCCAGTTCAGGCCCATTTTCCCGGGGCCACAGACCCAACAGCTGCGATGATAATGGCGACAAACCTACGCGCGTGGTACACACGCCGGCCGAGTTCGAGAGATAGCCGCTGCGTGCGCAGTTATCCGGCACCAGAGTTGCATCGCTCAATCCCAAACGCTGCCGGAATCCCTCATAATTTCCGAAAAAGAAAGTCTTGTCTTTTTGAATTGGACCGCCTAGCGCACCCCCGAACTCATTGCGCTCGAATGGAGCAATATTCTTCTGGTCGTAGTAATTGCGCGCATCCAGATCGCTGTTGCGGAGGAACTCATACGTTGTCCCGTGGATTTGATTCGTCCCGGAGGACGTCACTACGTTTACTTGCGCGCCCGGGCGTTTCCCGTACTCCGCGCCATATGCGTCCGTTATGACGTTGAACTCCCGCACCGCATCCACGCCGAGTAACTGCCCGCTCGCACCGCCAGGAGTTAAATTGATCTCCGACGCGCTCGTATACTCAATGCCGTTTAGCAGGAAAATGCTCTCCTGTGGCCGCCGGCCCGACACCGAAAACATGTTGCCTACCGCCGACTGTGACTGCCCGACGCCGCCCGACTTCTCCGACGAGTAGTTCACAATGCCAGGGTTCAGAAGCAGTAGTTCGTCATAACTGCGGCCATTCAGCGGCAGATCCTTTACCTGCTTCTCGCTCACCAATCCGGCCGTTTGTTCCGTCGACACGGCAAGTGACTCCGGTCTCTCCTGAACCGTCACCGTCTGCGATAACTCGCCAACCGGAAGCAAAAGGTCAACCGTGCCCGCTTGCCCCACTACCAGCTTGATCCCTTTCACCGAAGTCGTCTGGAAGCCGGATTTTGCAGCTGTAACCAGGTACTCGCCTACCGGGAGAGCAGGCGCGGAGTAGCGGCCCGCGGAGTCCGTCAGAAGATCTCGCTGTGCATGGGTCTCCGCGCTTTCCACCGTGACCGCAGCACCCGGCAGCACGGCTCCACTGGAATCCCGTACTTGGCCGCCCAAGCTGGCGCTCTGCTGAGCCCAAGCGGAACCCACAAAGCCCAAAGTAAGACAAATCACAGCGCTACCAAGGCGTGAACCTACCATTTCCTATCGACAATAGGTGAATAACGGGGATATGTCAAGTTGTCGATAGACAAGCTAGGGATTCTAACCGTCGTTAGCCACCCGAAGCCGCCCAGCATGGATTGCCTTCTGGAACATCTTGAAGTCTGCCTCGACCTGGTCACTGTAGGCAAGCGCAAACTTCTCCATTGCTTCCACCATGCGCTCCGCTGCGCCAATGTACCCAGCCAGAACCACCGGATCGCCTGACCGTGCGTGTCCGCGCGCTAGTAATTCGCCGGCAATTGTTGCCAAACTGGTGAGCCCGCGTCCCGCCAAGTTCCCTAAATCGATCGACCCCTTATGGTCATCTAGCTGACGCACAAGGTAGTCATGCCCGCCAATGCGCGCCCACCCCAGCAGCGGATCCGACAGCGGCTGAATCTTCCTTTGACCTTCTGCCACGCGTCGCCCCTGATGAGCAAACTGTTCGCTTGGCAAAAACGCCGCGTACGCCGAAGGCACTTCCTGCTTGAACTGCAGGAACAGAGCGTCATCCGGTCCATTGCCCTCCAGCAGAACCACATAATCGCGTAGGCCGACGCTTCCCGTTCCGACAATCTTGAACGCCACGTCTAGTGGGCGAAAGAAGTCGAGCAGATGGAGCCGGTCCGGCGAGAGCGATTCGCGATAGACCGCCAAGCCCTCCTCAATCACCTGCTGCCGCCGCGCCTTCTCCACCGGCCAAAGCACGTTCTTCACGTGTTTGAACACCCGGGTCTTGCGGTCCCTCAGCTCGGTGTACTTGGCCACTAAATCCCCCGGCGTCGCCCGCTCTGCCTGCTTCAGCGCCGCCGAAACTGCTTGCACCTTCTGAGGACGCCGAATCTGATGCCGGGCCGCCACCAGCACTGGCTCAGCAGCAAGCTCCTGTAGCAGGGCACAATAGCTACCTACGAAAGAGCGAACACTCCCAGCGCACTCCGATCGTTGATGCCCGGATTCGAGTCCCGCCAGCACTAGGCTTGTCGCCATCCGCTTCACGTCCCACTCAAACGGCCCCATGATGGTCTCATCGAAGTCGTTCATGTCGAAGACAATGCGGCCATCCGGCGCTTCGAACGAGCCCATGTTCTGCACGTGGGCGTCACCGCACAGTTGCACAGAAAGATTGGTGTGTGGAAGCGCAGCCAGATCCGCCGCCATCAACCCGACAGAGCCCCGAAAAAATGCAAAGGGCGAAGCCGCCATCCGTTGATACTTGATCGGCAGCAGCTTCAGAATCCGGCCCTCGTGCGTGGAACGCAGCAGATCTATCGGGTTGAACAAGCGCTTCTTGGGATGCAGTTTCGCGAGTGCCGACCGTCCCGCCCTCTTGCGTTCAAGACGGCCGAAATGCAACCGCTCCCGCTTGTTCACTGGCTTTATTTCTGACATAGTCAAACGAAAAACGGCCGCAAGACGTAGAGTCTCCGGCCGTCTGCAACACAATTGTAAACGCTTCGGGAAGCTGTAGTTTTGGCCCGATTAGAAGCTGAACTTAGCCCCAAGCTGCATTGTTCTTGCTCCCGGATCGCCGCTTACCGTCCCGGTGACATAGCCGAAATTACTGCTGCTGGTAAGGCTGCTGTTCGGGTTGGCGAAATGCGGTGTGTTGCTGATACTGAATGCCTCGCCGCGCAACTCAAGCTGGTACCGTTCACGGAACGAGACCACTTTGAATAACGATGCGTCCAGATTGAACAAACCCGGGCCACTTAAAATATTTCGTCCCGTGTTCCCAAACTGCCCAGCGGCGGTGGGTGATTGAAACGCCCTCGGATCGAACCACGGCTGTTGATTGATGCCCTTGAGAATATTCACTGGCCCCACCTGATTCGCGGTTTGAGTGTTGCTCGGCATATTCAGAGACGTGCCGGAAGCCGTCACCGTGAACGGCAAACCGGTCATTGCCGTCACAATTGCATTCGCTCGCCAGTTACCGAAAACGTTGCTCAAAACTCCGGCATGTAACCAGCGCTGCCCGGGACCAAAGGGCAAGTTCCACATGTAACTCTGCACGAAGGTGTGGGTGCGATCGAAGTCGTTTCGCGCGTAATTCCGCCTTTGGTTGGTGTAGAACAAGAGGCCGCCATCATCACTGCTTTGAAAACCCATGCCGCGTCCATAGGTGTACGACGTGGTGAGCGTCAGATTACCCCCAAGCCGCCTGTCTAATTTCACTTGTAGGGCGTTATACATGGTTGAGTACGGCGCGAAGAAAAGATTCGTGGTCGCGGTGCGGCCGAACGCCGCGTATTCCGGCTGTCCGTTCGCACCGGCTCCCGGGATGAAACCTGCATTCAGGTTGTAATTCACAACCGAGTCGACACCGTGATTGCCAACATAAGCGATGTCCAGCGTGAATTTAGCCGGAAGCGCCTGCTGTACAGCGATATTCCACGATTCCACATAGGGATTTTTGAACTTCGTGTTGATGTCGAAGTACGTCTGGTTCAAGAGCGTTTTGCTTCCTGATTGCGAAATGTTGATAATGCCGTTGGCAGGAACCGTCGGGTTCACCGACGGCGGAAACCCATTCTCAAATGACGCTACCTGCCCCGTGTAGAGCAGCGCCGGGACGAAACTATTCAACGAATCGTATTCGTTGTTCGAGCGCACCGGGTAGTTGTATGCGTACGTGTTGTCCGGGAATGGAGTGTAGCTGATACCGAAGCCGGCGCGAAACACCGTGGAATCCGACAGCCTGTACGCGGCGCCAAAGCGAGGCGCGAAATACTTGTACCGTGTCTCCATTCCGAGATTACTGGGATTGCCGCCCACACCTGCCACCACCAGCGTATTGTTCGCCGGGTTGTAGTTGGAGAATCCGCCCTTGAACTGCGGCGTCGCTGGTGGATAAAACTCCCAACGCAATCCGAGATCCAGCGTCAGTTTCGGCGTCGCTACCCACTTATCCTGCACGAACGAAAACAGCTCCCAGGCTCGGTACGAAGGGAAGTAAGTCGCTAAATCACGTCCCGCCTGGTTTGGCAGCGAGAGCAGGAAGCTGGCGAAGTTGTTGTAGTAGCTTGTGTTCGACGCGGCACTGTTGCCCAGATTCAGCGCTGTCTGTCCACTGGCGAAGGTGTAAATGCCCCGCGGGCTGAACGTCTGTTCTTGCAACAGTGAATCGCGAATGCGTCGTAGATCGGCCCCGAACTTGATGGTGTGATTGCCCGCGATTTTCGTCCAGGTATTCGCAAAATCGATATTCGCCTCGGCGCGCGTCCAGGGCAGGCTGGCAACATAGCCCACCAGCGGGTTCGAATAGAACGACCCGATATTCACGCCAACAATCCCGCTGGTAATTAGGTCCAGGTTGACACCCGGGATACCAAGTGCCGTGGATTGATTCTGTCCGTAGTCTGCCGGAGTTGCCACATTGTTGTAATAAGCGACGCCGGCGCGAAACTCGGCCACCAGTTTGGGTCCGAAAACGTGATCGTAATTGATACCCGCGCTGTAGGTCCGCTGCAGGCCCGTGCCTGCGAACGCACCTTGTGCGGCTCCGCCGGCCGAACCGAAGATGGGTGCCTGGAACACCAGAGGCCGTTGGAAACTGAAACGCACGCTGATGCGGTCCTGGTCGGTTGGATCGTAGTCCGCCTTCGTATCGAATGAAGTTGTGTCCTTGTGATACGGCAGCAACGAGAAAAAGTTATTCGTCCCGGCGTTGCCCGGCAGATTCGGAAGCGGTACTAAACCCAGAATCTTCGCCGCTATCGGGTCGATACGCGTCGACGGAATCACGTTATTCAGAAACTGCGTGCGTCCAGTGCCATCCGGATTACCAGTGGAAGGATCGTAAATTTTCGTTGCCGATGCACTCAGGTTGCCATTCCGCTGTGCAAGAGTAGGCACCGTCAGAAGGTTAGTGTTTGCTTCGTGATCGCTGACGCGCAAAATGTCCCCGAAATAAAACAGCTTGTTCTTGATGATGGGTCCGCCCACGTTCCCGCCGAAATAGTTGTAGCTCAGATGCCCAACCGACGGGTTGAAGAAGCTGCGCGCATTTAAATCGCTGTTCTGAAAAAATTCATAGGCGGCCCCGTGAATCTGGTTCGTACCCGATTTCAAAATCACGTTCGCCACGGCGCCGCTCGCCCGCCCTAACTCCGCCTCGAAGTTCGCCGTCGATACGTCCACTGTCTGTATGGCTTCAATCGGCGGCACCAGAATCTGCAGCAAGCCCGTCCGCTCGTTATCGTCAATGCCTTCTATCTGGTAGTTGTTGCCCATTCGCATCTGCCCGTTCACTTCGGTCTGCAATGAGCTCTGCGCATTGAAAAACTGTGAATGTTGAAAGGTCGCCCGCGTCGTTCCGGGAACCAGATTCAGCAAGCCCTGAAAGTTCCGGTTGGTGCCGGTCGGCAAATTGGCGGTTTCTTTCACCGAGATACTGGTTTCGATGTCCGCCCGGTCCGTCTGCAGCGGCGGAGCTGCCGCTGTTACCTCGATGGATTGCGACAGGTTACCCGGTTGCAGTTGTACGTCCACCCGCGCGCTTTCGTTTACGCTGACTGCGACGTTCTCGCGCACATCTTTCTTGAACCCTTGCAGCTCAACCGTCACCGAGTATGCGCCTTCTGGAACATTCGAGAAAGTGTAATTCCCGCTGCCATTACTCTGCGACGTACGGATTACACCCGTCTGCGTCTCGCGCAGCGTCACTGTCGCATTGGCAACAACCGCGCCAGAGCTGTCGGTCACCGTTCCCAGAACAGATCCGGTAACCGCTTGCGACCACACAACGCATGGAATGGAGAACAACAGGACGCACCAGGCACACAAAGCCCGCATTGTCTTCATGGACTAACCCCTCCGATTTCGCGACCACGCGCCTGAATCAGCCCAGTGTGCAGAACAGCGAATGGTCGAATTATTGAAAGAAGCCTATCACGAAAAGCACGGCGGGGTGACCGGCGCGCAGCAGCCCGCAGCCTCAGTCCAGCAGGGTGAGTGCCGACTCGCTCTCCCGTCGCACCTGACTCAATTTACAGTCGGAGGGTCGCTTGTCGGGACGCCAGTGCAGAATCTTGGTGCCGTGCCGAAAACGGTGACCGGAGAAGTGGTCGTATTGCACCTCCACCACTAGCTCCGGCGCTAGCGGCTGCCAGTCGGCACTTCGCTCTCGGTTCCAACGGCTGGGACCGCCCGGTGCTGCTCCCGTGAAGCCGGGCGCTTGAATCAGAGCTTCGAGTTTCTTCGTCAATGCCGGCTTCTCGGCAGTACTCAATCCGGAGCTGAAGCCGACATGGTTTAATTTGCCTTCTTCGTCGTAAAGGCCCAGCAACAACGACCCAACGATCTTTTCTTTCGTACCGTAGCGAAACCCACCCACCACGCAATCTGCTGAGCGCAGATTCTTGATCTTCAGCATGCCTGCACGTTCGCCCGATTGGTACGGGCAATCCACGCGTTTAGCGATCACCCCGTCCAGCGGCCCCGCCATTCGGTGAAACCAACTCTTTGCGACGGCGAAATCGCACGTGTAGGGAGAAAGCCGGATAGCTTGATCGCGGAAGTACTGTTGCGCAAAGACATCCAACTTTTCACGTCGTTCTCTTAGCAGCAGCGACGTAAGGTCTATTGCCTGGTCGTCCGCCAGTAAATCAAACACGACGTAAGTGGCAGGCGTCTCCTTCGCGAGCTTTCGAATACGGCTTTCTGCGGGGTGGATACGTTGCAATAAGGCGTCGAAATCGAGCGTGCGTTCGCGCGTAAGTATCAGTTCGCCGTCCAGCACGAATCGCTCCGCTTGCAAGTGCCGTAAGGCGTCCACAACTTCCGGAAAATAGCGGGCCAGCGGCTCCTGCGACTTAGACGTAAGGTGTACGTCCGCTCCATCGCGAAGCGCCAGGCAGCGGAAGCCATCCCACTTCGGTTCGTACTGCCACTCGGGCCCGCTTGGAATCTCTCGCGCCGTTTCTGCCTCCATCACGGCATAATCAATCGGCAAAGGAAGGCTCATAGTTGTCTCTCCAGTGAGCAGCGGCCATCCGGCGCCACGACCGGCCAAAACAGGTCGCCTCGCTCAGCCACGCGGGCCGGCACTGAATCCATCGTCAAGGCGTCCAGTTCGATTCCCTGCTCCACTTCGTCCCACGATACCGGCGCAGACACAGTCGCGTTTGGTTTGGGTCTCACCGAATAGACTGATGCCAATGTGCGTCCCCAGGCATTCTGGTTGTAATCCACCAACACGCGTCCTTCAGGCCGTTTCGCAATCCGATACTCCGCCGTTAGGATCGCCGGATGCTGCTTGGCCAGCTCAATTGCCATTCGTTTCGCAACTGTCCAGACCTGTTTTTGGAGCGGACCGCGCACGATGGGCACGTAGATATGAATACCCCGTGAACCGGTCGTTTTCGGGTAACTGGATAGCTGGCGCTGATGTAAATAGTCCCTTACCAGCAGAGCGGCTGTGCGCACTTGCTCGAATCCCGCGGGCGGTACCGGGTCAAGATCAAAGTGCAGAACATCGGGCCGATTGACGTCGTCGCAACGGGAGTACCACGGGTTCAGGTCGATGCACCCCAGATTGACAATCCATAGGAGTGAAGCGAGGTCGTTGGCAATCGGGAAATCGATGATGCTGCCCGATCCGTGCTCAATCGAACAAGTCTCTAGCCAACTCGGCCGGTGCTCCGGCGTGCGCTTCATAAAGAAGAACTTGCCCTCAATGCCGTTCGGATAGCGCTTCATCACCATGGCACGTTGCACAAGGTGCGGTAACAGAACGTCGGAAATGCCGGCGTAATAAAGCAGCAGGTCGCGCTTCGTTTTGCCCAGCGCCGGCCAGAAAACCTTTCCGAGATTTGTCAGCGCGATCTTACTGCTGCCACTCGCCACTTCGGCGGAATCAGTGTCGCTCGGTATCTCGAGTAGCATGCAACCAATCGTAAGATCGGACGTTTCGGTTTCCGTTACTTACGGGTAAACGTCCTAGCAGTAGTTTGTCTCGTATAATGAAGCGGCGGTTCTGTCCGCAAAGATTATGTTTGAAGGCCTGCTCGCCCCACAGCACTTGTTGATCATCTTGGCCGTTGCCCTGTTCGTCTTCGGCCCCAAGAAACTGCCGGAGTTCGGTCAAGGGCTCGGCAAAGGTCTTCGCTCCTTCAAAGAAAGCCTGCGAGCCGCGCAAGAGGATCCTACGCCCCCACCACCGCCGCAGACCTCAACGGAAACTCCTTCCGACAAGTCGACGCCTGTTCAACCCTAGCTTCAAGTACCTCAACTTCGAATAGGTTGAGAGACCGTGATCCCTTCCCAGCACGCCTCGCCTTCACGACTAGTGATACTCCTAGCGTTGTTTCTTGTAATCTTCTGCAGCCATTTCGCATAGCCGCGAAAAATTTGCACCATCAGCGCAAGAATTGCGGCGACCCAACCGTCGCAGTAAAGACCGCTCTTACGGCTTCGAAACGAGTCGGGTCCCGTATGTCTTTGCAAATGCAGGAGATATGAAACATACCTTGGAAACGGCTGCGAGCTCACATTCTCTGGCCACTGAACTGCCTACTCAAGACCGTACGCGAACCGGCAGTAAGGAGTTCGCGACCAAGTTCGAAGAATAGAAGCTCTGTGGAAATGACATTGCGGAGCACGCAACGATAAGCGAAGTTTCAGGAGCGGTGAAGCTAAATGACTACTGAAGAGTACGGTAAGGCATATCAAAAGGGTTTCAATCTCACAGTCCGGTTTCTGGTATCGCGTGGTCTGTCCTACGACGCCGCGCTAGACACCGCACAGGCTGCATGGGCAAAAGGTTGGGAGAGACGCGAACAGCTTCGCGACCCGAATCTTGTCCTAACTTGGACGAACAGCATTGCGCTGAATATTCACCGCACTTATCTGCGCCGTGAGCCGCAAACGCTGACATTGCCCGAACTGCAGGCACCGCCAAGGATGAATGTGGCAGCGATTGATGTAAAGCGAATTCTCAGTGATTGCAAGCCTAATGATCGTGTCGTCCTCGAAGGTCACTACATTGAGGGATACAAGGTTCAAGAGATCGCCCGCCAGCACGGCTGGTCTGAAACCGCGGTTCGCATTCGTCTTGTTGAGAGCACGTCGCAGCGTGGAAAAACGCCTGAGCCGTCCGAAGAATGCCCGGCTGCGCAGCCTTGCGGAAAAGACGCGCAAAGCCCTGGCGACTGCTTTGGATATGCCGGCCGGCATGGAAGCCAAAGTCGCTTAGTTGTAGAGCAGGTCAGGCCGGACTTCGGAGAGACGGCCTGGTCAGCAGTTATTTAGCAGCAAAAAGCGGGAGTAAGTTCTATCTGAACTTACTCCCGCTTTTTCATTGATTGCCTGCCTGGTCTACAAAAGCTCTGCGCCGCTAAAAAAGAATGGAATTTCCTGCGCGGCGGTTTCAGGCGCGTCGGAACCATGGACACAGTTGCGCTCAATATTCTCGGCAAAGCGCTTTCGGATGGTTCCTTCCGCTGCATTGGCTGGATTGGTTGCACCCATCACTTCACGCCATTTCGCAATTGCTCCCTCACGCTCCAGCGCTAGCACGACAACAGGTCCTTCCGTCATAAAGGTAACAAGACCGGAGTAAAACGGGCGTTCTTTGTGAACAGCGTAGAACGCCTCTGCTTCATGCTTGGCCAGACGGCGCATCTTCATTCCCAGGATGCTGAAGCCGTTCTGTTCAACAATGCTGAGAATATCGCCGACATGATTATTCTTGACGGCATCGGGCTTGATGATGGCAAAAGTTCGTTCGAGGGACATTTGTAAAATCCTAACTGCTGAGGCTGAAATGACTGAGGCTGAATAGCTAAGCTTTGGCTACGGCCATTGCCTGTTGTAACTTCTCGCCGAGAACCGCAGGCGAAGGGCAAACGACAATTCCTGCGTCTTCCATTGCGGCCAGCTTGTCTTCGGCTTTTCCGGCACCGCCCGAGATAATGGCGCCCGCATGACCCATGCGGCGTCCTGGAGGCGCGGTCTGACCCGGCAATGAAGCCGACCACCGGCTTTCGTACGTTCTGCTTCACGTACTCAGCGGCGGCTTCTTCCGCGCTGCCGCCAATTTCGCCAATCATGATGATGGCGTGCGTATCGGGATCGCCGTTGAACAAGGCGATTGCGTCAGTGAAACTCGTTCCGATGATCGGGTCGCCCCCGATGCCAATACATGTGGATTGTCCAATGCCCAGGCGAGTTAACTGTCCGACCGCTTCATAAGTCAACGTACCCGACCGGGAAACGATACCGACGTGACCTTCTTTGTGAATGTGGCCCGGCATGATGCCGATCTTGCACTTACCCGGAGTAATCACGCCTGGGCAGTTCGGCCCTATTAGTCGCGTCTCAGGCTTGGTCTTCAGATAGGCCCAAACCCGAACCATGTCATTTACCGGAATGCCTTCGGTGATGCAAACGACCAGGGGAAGATCCCGCATCTGCCGCTTCCATGATGGCGTCGGCTGCAAAAGGCGGTGGCACAAAGATCACGGTGGCGTTCGCCCCGGTTTCTTTCACGGCTTCCTCAACGGTATTGAATACCGGAGGCCCTAAGTGAGTCTGCCCGCCTTTACCGGGAGTCGTTCCACCGACTACGTTGGTTCCATACTTAATCGCCTGCTCGGCGTGGAACGTGCCTTCACGGCCCGTAAAGCCCTGGAATAAAACTTTTGTTGTTTCGTTAACCAGAACACTCATTGTGCGAGCCTCACCACCTTCTCGGCAGCGTCTTTCATCCCGTCCGCCACAGTGAAATTTAATCCCGATTCGCGTCAGCATCTTCTGCCCGAGTTCTACGTTTGTGCCTTCCATCCGAACCACCACCGGAATCTGGATATCGAGTTCGCGCGCCGCCGAAATCACGCCGGTTGCCAGCGTGTCGCAGCGAAAATGCCGCCAAAGATGTTAATCAGTACGGCGTTCACGCTCGGATCGGACAGCAGGATGCGGAAAGCATTCTTGATCTGCTCTGCATTGGCTCCGCCGCCAACATCCAGGAAGTTCGCGGGTTGTCCGCCGGCATACTTGATGATGTCCATGGTTGCCATGGCAAGACCCGCGCCATTCACCATGCAGGCGATGTTTCCGTCCAGCTTGATGTAGTTCAAGCCGAAACGCGAAGCTTCCACTTCCAGCGGATCTTCCTCGTTCAGATCCCGTAGTTCCAGCAGATCCTTATGCCGGTACATGCGCGTTGTCATCAATGTTGATCTTTGCGTCCAGCGCATACACGCTGCCGTCTTTTGTCAGGATGAACGGGTTGATCTCCGCCAGCGAGCCATCAATGGCGTCGTAAGCTTTGGATAAGCGCCATCATGGCCGCCGTCGCTGCCCGCACGCTGGTTGCCGGTATTCCGATCCCGAACGCGAGCTTAGTGCGCCTGGAAAGGCTGCAGCGGCTGCCCCGGCAGAAGAGCCTCTTTCAGAATCAAGTCGGGCGTGTTTGCAGCTACTTCCTCGATTTCGACGCCGCCCTCTTTCGATGCCATGAAGACCGATTGCGCCCAATAGCGCGGTCCAACACGATCCCTAGATAAAGTTCACGCTCAATGGGCAGCGTCTCTTCTATCAGCAAGCCGCTGCACCACGCGACCTTCCGGACCCGTCTGATGCGTCACCAACGTCATGCCCAGCATCTTCTTAGCAATCTCGGTGGCTTCGGCTGCATCCTTCGCAATCTTGACGCCGCCCCCTTTGCCGCGTCCGCCTGCGTGAATCTGCGCTTTCACCACCACACTGCCGCCGATCTTCTTGGCGGCCGCTTCGGCTTCTTCCACCGTATAGGCCACTTCGCCCCGCGGCACCGGCACGCCATACTTGGCGAGAATCGCCTTTGCCTGATACTCGTGAATTTTCATAGATGCGCGAGGGTTCCGGCCCCACGATCGGGAGCCGGACGCCAATGGTTAGTGTAGCTCGTAAGCCGAAAAAGCAGCCGCCGTCACGGTACGCAAATGGCGAGTAACTCGCTGAGTTGTAGATAGGCTTCTACCCAGGGTTTGGCTCGCGCATCGCCCCGCTGCGCCCGTCGCTTGGTGCGCTGATACAGGCCGCTCTGAATGGCATACACATGGTTCTGCGCGCTCCAGATATTCACCGTGAATGGCATCGACTTCACAATCTGTAAAGCCTTGCGTAGCTCATCCAGTTTGTCCAGGTTCGAAGGATCCGCTGCAAACCGATTGGCTAAGGTCTCGATTTTGCCCCGCAGCAGGAACTCCAGCGTTGTCTTATCAAGCGAGATGTTACTCGCCTGTCCTTCTCGTAGCAGATTCGCGATACGTTCCCCGTCCAGCTCTTCACTGGCGCAGGCGCGTTTCAACAGACTGTTGATCGCATACTCGATCGCCGCCGTGAACTCGCGCGGCATTGGAGTTCCCAGGCGTGAAATAAAGCGCATCAGCGCCGCATGCCGTTCGTAGAGCTGCAAATATGCGGCTTCCGCCTCCGCCACAGTCGACGCCAAAATCGATCGCACGATGCGCCGCTGTTCATCGCGGAACAGCGAGCGGAGTGAGTATGTTCGCCCGAAGCGCTTGTCCAACAACCGGACCACCTCCGGAATATCCACTCGCGCAAACGAATCGTTCATCTTGTCCAGCAGGTCCTGATAGCCGGTCGCTTCCGCCGTTGGCTGCACCCCGCCAGCCACGTTATGGTCGCCAAAATGGACAACCCAGAACGTCAGCACTTCTGAATCCTGTGTAATGTTCGAAGTGAATCGCGCCTGGCCCAGAGACATGCGCATCCGTCCCGCTTCCAGCGTGTGATAGTCCTGCCGCTTCACCGAATAGGAGAACATGTCCGTTCGATCGCCGTATGGAATGAACAGGGAGCTGATGGCGTAGTGCGCCCCCACCTTCTCCAGGTCGATAATGGAAGGCTTCACATACTTGCGATAAATAGCGGCGCCATCGCCGTATTCGGGAAGGTTGCTGTGCGCGAATGCCAGCTGCTGCAGGAACGTCTCCTCAAACTGCTGATCGAATAGCTGTTCGGCGAGCTGCACCACGCGCCCCGCATACTCCACCACCTGCACGGTCTCAATACCCGACATGTCGTCGAAGAACCAGCCGCAGCTCGTATACATCAGCATGGCGTGCCGCTGTAGTTCCAGCAAGCGCCAAACAACCACCTCCTCGTCGTGAGTCAGTGGCCTCAGGAAGTGGTCGTTCGCAAAACGCTGCCTCACCTCGGGTGAGCGGTCGAGCACAACGCTGATATAGGCATCACGAGCCGCCCAGGGATCTCGCAGTAAAGTGCTTCCCAATTCTTCGAAGTGAGGATTCACCGCATCGCGCAGCCAATCCAACGCTTCTCTTAGCGGACGCCGCCACTCCTGATGCCAGCCCAGTCGTCCCGAGTTACACCCGCAGTTACTACGCCAGCGCTCCACTCCATGCACGCAGCTCCATGCAGTGTTTTCGTAAATCTGCACTTCCCATTCCGGAGGATGGAGTTCCAGGAACTCGCCATAGTTGGTGATCTTCGCCAGCTTCTTCGTCTCGATGTACTCGAGCGCGTACGCAAGCGCCATTTCTCCGTGGCGATGGTGGTGACCGTAGGTTTCGCCGTCGGTCGCGATGTGCATCATCTGCGGCCAGGTGCGGCCGTCGGAGAAGGCGCCCAGTAAGCGGGTTGCGAACTTTTCGCCGTTGTTCAGCAACTTCTCGAACGCGACCGCCTGCGATACCGGGCCGTCATAAAAGAACAGATTGATGTAACGGCCCGAAGGTGTTTTCAGCCGGTAAGCACGCGTCGGATCGATCTTCGACCCCGTCATGTCCTGCCACGGTGCATCGGCAACACCAATTGGACGCATCGCCTTTGCCTGATGCGGAGCCAAGATGGTAAAGGTGATTCCCGCTTCCGCCATCAGATCGAGCGATTCCAGATCGACGGCGGTCTCGGCCAGCCACATGCCTTCCGGTAAGCGTCCATATCTGCTGACGAAATCTTCATAGCCCCAGCGAACCTGAGTTCGCTTGTCCCGGCTGTTCGCCAGGGGCAGAATCATGTGGTTGTAGGCCTGAGCCATGGCCGAACCGTGGCCGCTGAAATAGCGCTGGCTTTGTTTGTCTGCTTCCAGCAAGCCGCGATAGACATCGGGCGCATGCTCGGCCGCCCACGAGAGCAACGTGGGTCCGAAGTTGAAGCTTATTTTCGAGTAATTGTTGACGATACGAGTAATGCGCTGGTCGTCATCAAGAATGCGTGCCGCTAGATTCGGAGCATAGCACTCCGCGGAGATGCGTTCGTTCCAATCGTGATACGGGTACGCCGAATCTTGTAGTTCAATCTGCTCGAGCCACGGATTCTCTCGCGGCGGCTGATAGAAATGAGAGTGAATGCAGACATATCTCATCGAGACTTCTTCAGTGTAGATAGATTTACGGACAAAGTCAGGCAGAAGGCAGATTGATGGTAAATACCGCGCCCGTTCCACGCTCTCGATTGGCCGCCGTTACTCGCCCGGCGTACGTCTTCACGATAGAAGCTACGATGTGCAGTCCGAGACCGGATCTACCCGCACTCGTCGTCTTCGTTGAAACGTGCGGACGAAAAACGCGTGGCAGTATCTCCGGCGGAATTCCGGGGCCATTATCGGAAACTGTGATGGCAAGCCCTTCGGCGTTCTTCTGTGCCGCCACGTCAATGCGCCCGGGCTTCTGCATAACCTGCGCAGCATTCACGAACAGGTTGGCAAACACGCGTTCCCAATCTTTTGCGTTACCCGGAAGATGAACGCCGTTTGGTATCTCGTGCACCAGCCGCAAACGCGGCTTGCGTGTTGCAATGCAGTAGTCAGTAACCGACTGGATGGCATCTTCCACCACGGCGCGCAGATCGGGCGAGCCGTCTGGCAGCGCTCCCAGCAGGCGCTTGCCGCGCGCCACACTACGGCTCAAGGTTGCCGCCAGCTGTTTCCAGTGCTTGTCGGCGCTAAGCAACTCTGCCGCTTCGGTGATCGTCTCAAACACATTGTTGAGATCGTGCACGAGGCTTTCGTGGGTGAGATCGGCTTCGGGCGCGTCGTCCATGCGGCTCTAATCAGGATTGCGAAACTTGGGTGAGAATCGAATAAAATTCCGGAAACGAGACGGAGGCGGCCTCTGCTTCATGAATGTCGGACGGACCATTCGCAAGCAGGGCGGCAATCGCAAATGCCATCGCAATCCGGTGGTCGCCTAGCGATTGTATCTCTGCGGCGTGGAAGCGCTGCTGTCCCGGGATCTCGATGCTGCTTTCGGTGGTGTGCACTGTCACTCCCATCGCCCCCAGGTTTTGCGCAATCGCGGCGATACGGTCCGTCTCTTTAACGCGCAACTCGGCCGCATCCTTCACAATAAGCCCGTTCTGGCTAACGGCTCCGAGAATGGAAAGAATGGGAATCTCGTCGATCACTGCAGCCGTTGTGGCGCCTTCAATAGTGCCGCCGCGCATTCGCGACGTGCTCGCCTGCAGGTTCCCGATCAGTTCACCATTCACCTGCTCTATCGACAGCAGTTTAATGTCCGCGCCCATGGAACGCAGCGTATCGAGCAACGCAGTGCGCGTCGGATTCAGCCCCACGTTTGTGAGGATGAGTTTGCTATCCGGAACAATCAGCGCCGCCACCAGGAAAAACGCCGCGGAGGATAGATCACCGGGCACCACCAGCGTTTTGCCAGTCAGTTCAGCACCGCCGCGAACGCGCGCCACTCGCGGCTCCATATCTATGTCGGCACCTAGCTCGCGCAGCGCTAATTCGGTGTGATCGCGGGTAGCAATCGGTTCGCGCACCACTGTCTGCCCTTTGGCGTAGAGACCGGCCAGGAGGACGGCACTCTTCACCTGGGCGCTGGCAACAGGCAACTCATAGTCAATTGCATGCAGGCTGCCGCCGCGAATGGTGAGCGGCGCGAACTGTCCATCTCTGGCTTCAATCTGCGCGCCCATTTGCGCAAGCGGCGCCATGATTCGCCGCATAGGACGATTTACAAGGGACGCGTCGCCACTGATCCGGGTTGTGAATGGCTGGGCCGACAAAATGCCCGATAGCATTCGAATCGTCGAACCGGAGTTCCCGGCGTCGAGTTGGCCGGCTGCTTCTTTCAGCCCGTGAGTACCGTTGCCGCGAACTGCCAGAACGCGCCGTTCCTCGACGGTCTTGAATTCATGCTCCACACCGAGGGCACCCATACAGGCGAGCGTCGATTGGCAATCTGCGCCGGTGGAGTAATTGTAGATCTGCGATTCGCCTTGCGCAATCGAAGTAAGCATCGCGTAGCGGTGAGAGATGGATTTATCACCCGGAACGGTGATGACTCCATGCAAACCGCGAGCAGGTGCAATTTGAGAGATCATCGGAACACCCATGGTAGCGATTGCGACTTTGGCATCTCTGAGCCGCAAGAATCCCCGACCGGTCCGATAAGGACCATGTGAGCGCCGGAAACAACATGGCGGAGATGCCGACCTGGCCTGCTCCGGACTGGAGCAGCATCCACCATCGGGAAGCCCTCCTCTCGGAAGTGGTGTCGGTACTGTCGCATGCTCTGGATTTAAGCACCGGCCAACCGGTGGGACATTCGGTCCGCACCTGCCTCTTGGCTATGCGCATAGCTGCAGAATACGGTCTGCCGACTTCGCAAACGGAAGATCTGTTTTATGCAACCCTGCTGAAAGACGCGGGATGCAGCAGCAACGCGACGATTCTTTTCCATGCGCTTGGTTCCGACGACCTGCAAGCGAAACGTGATGTGAAAACCGCCGACCTGACCAGGACGAGCCTGGAGGCGCTCCGTTACGTTCTATCCCATGTTGCTCCCGGCAAGCCGTTTCTCGAGCGCATGGCGGCCGTGGCACGGGTGGCGCGAAACAGCCGCCAACAGAACAAGACGGTGACGAAGATCCGCTGCGAACGAGGCTCAACGATGGCGCGCCTGATTGGCCTGAGCGAGCTGACGGCGGATGCCATTGGGGGACTCGACGAGCACTGGGATGGGCAGGGAAACCCAGACGGCCTACGGCACGTGGAAATTCCGCTCCTATCGCGTTTCATGTTGCTGGCGCAAACGCTGGAAGTCTTTTATCAGACTGCCGGGCCCGTTAACGCTCTAGCGGTAATTACTCAACGTAGTGGACGCTGGTTCGACCCGGCCATCGTACGCGCGGCTCAATCGGTTGCTGCCCGCAACCAGCTCTGGCCAGACATCGGCGACGATTCGGCCTATGCCAAGGTACTCACGCTGGCGAAGAAGCAGAAGCTCACGACGGAGGGAGGCCTCTCGCTGGACGCCATCTGCCAGTCCTTCGCTCAGATTGTCGACGCGAAATCGCCGTTCACTTACAAGCACTCAAATGGGGTGGCAAATGCCGCCGTTGCCATTGCGAGGCGCCTCGGCCTACCGCGTGATCGAGTTCTTTTCGTCCGTCATGCGGCACTGCTGCACGACCTTGGGAAGCTCGGCGTGTCGAACGCCATCCTGGAGAAACCGGCGAAGCTGGATGAAGCGGAATGGAAAGCCATCCAGCGGCATCCCTACTACACGTGGAAGATCCTCAACGGGATTCCGGGGTTTGGTGAGCTCAGCGAAGTAGCTGCGTCGCACCACGAAAAACTGAATGGGTCCGGCTACTTCCGCGGTTTAACGGCGGAACACCTGAGCCTGGAGTCCCGGATTCTGGCCGTTGCGGACATTTTCGACGCCTTGGCCGCCGACCGTCCATACCGGCAGGGGATGCCGCTTGAAAAAGTATTCGACATTCTGCGCAAGGATGCACCGCGGGCGCTGGACGGCGACTGCGTCCAGGCTTTGTTCGAAGCGGGCGTGGAATCGAACCAGACGTTTGTCGACCTGATGGACCTTGAAAAGGCACTCACTCAGTTCGAGGTTGCTAAGCCGGTGGACGTTCCCGCTCTACACTGAAGAGGTGGCAACGACCGCTCTGAGCTCGATCCCGGATATCGCTGAGAAGGTCGCGCTAGGTGTACGGATCGATGACGACGATGCGCGCTGCCTTTGGACGCAGGCCACCGACCAGCAACTGCGTGAAATCGCATCGCGCGTCCGCGGCCGGTATCACGCGCCGCGGGCATGCACCTACATGGTGATGCGCATCATCAACTACACCAACGTTTGCGTGGCGCAATGCGATTACTGCGCCTTCTACCGCCTGCCCGGGCCACGCGGAAGGCTATGTAATGAGCCAGCAGCAGGTGTTTGACAAGCTCGACGAACTACTGCGGCTAGGCGGCGATTTGGCGGCATTCAATGGCGGCTTTCATCCACATTTGCCGTTGGCCTACTACTGCGAACTGTTTGCCGCAATCCGCGCACGCTACGGCGACCGGCTCGAGTTCTATGCGCTGACGGTGGCCGAATTCATGTATCTGGCCGACCACGGCAAGCTGAGTTACTCCGAGACCGCAGAGCGTCTGAAGGCATCCGGCGTGCGCTGGATAACCGGTGGCGGAAGCGAGATCCTGACCGAAGATTTCCGCAGCCGGCACAGCAAATTCAAATACACAGTCGAGGAATATTTCGAAGCGCAACGCGCCATTCTCGATGCGGGGCTGAAGACAACAGCCACGATGGTGATCGGTTTCGACGAAACCTTCGAGGAGCGTCTGGAGCACCTTCGTCGAACGCGACACTTTCAAGACGAAACGGGCGGACTCGCCAGCTTTCTGTGCTGGACTTACAAGCCTTACTTTACACACTTGGGCGGGATAGAGGTTAGCACCGCGGAGTACTTGCGGCACCTGGCGTTATGCCGGATCTATCTGGACAATGTACCGAGGCTGCGAACCTCTGTACTCACGCAAAATGAGCGTGCCTTAGAAGGGCTGAAGTACGGTGCCGACGATTTCGACTTGCCCATCGAGGACGAAGTGACGCAGAAGGCCGGGGCGACCATCAGCCTGCAGTTCGATCGCATCCTGGACGTCGCCCGTGGCCTGGGCTTCGAGCCTGAGTACCGCCACGTGCGTTAAGGTCTCTGTTCAACGGTTCGCTGCCATGGTGGCGCGCAGCCGCGATTCGGCATCCGGCGACCAATACGCGCAATCCAGTTGCAGAAACACAGTCGTGTATGGAATCGTGGCCTTGGTTTTGATAATCAGCACGTTGAAATCGTGGCTTACCTCTGCGAGTTTGGCAATCAACTTCTCGTGCCCAAGTACATTCACGGTTCGATTGCCTAAGACACTCTTCAGCGTTTCCCGGTAGCTTCCGACGCCGGGCGCATCGGCTTCGGGGATGTAACTGAGTTCCCGATCTGTGAACACAATCGGCGTCACATGGCGGCTGCTATCGAGCGCATGCAAGACATAGGTAAGCACCTGAGACTCTTCTTCGGAGGCGTAAATGGTCTCGACTCCGGGAGCAGACTGCGAGGGATAGGCTGCATCGGCGACGACGATCCAGTTGCGGTGCCCGTAGAGCGGCAACCTTTCGTTCACTGTCTGTTGCCAGGAGGAGGACGCAGCGAAAGCGGACGCGGACAGAAGGACAAAAGCGGCCACACGGAACCATTTCATGGAGTCATTAGATAACAGGGCGTACGGGAACGCTGCTCCGAAGCACAAGGCATGTACAGGTATCCTCATAGCTATCCTTGGTTTGGAAAGATTCTCATTGAGCCTTCGTCTTGGTGAACGGATCGGCGATTACGAAGTGGTCGGCTTGCTCGGCGCCGGCGGGATGGGTGCGGTTTATCAAGTTCGCCATCTGATTTCGGACCGCATGGAGGCGATGAAGGTCCTTTTGCCCGACCTGTTGGCGACACCGGAATCGGCGGAACGCTTTATGCGCGAGATCCGGCTGCAGGCAAGTTTGAACCACCCAAACATCGTGTCGCTTCACAATGCAATGCGGATCGATGACCGATTGGTGATGGTGATGGAGTACGTGGATGGGCAGACACTGGCAGACGTGAATCGCCGCGAGAGGCTGCGGGTTGGACAGGCGATCGACATTCTGGTGCAGACCCTGGCAGCGCTCGAGTATGCGCACACACGCGGCATCGTGCATCGAGACGTTAAGCCTTCGAACATCATCCTGACCCGGCATGGTGGGGTGAAGCTGATGGACTTCGGCATCGCCCGGAACGACGCAGCGATTTGGGGCAGCCTGACGAGCGCCGGCGCGGCCGTGGGATCTCTCTATTACATGTCTCCGGAACAGGTAGACGGCGTCTCTGTCGATCGGCGATCGGACGTTTATGGGGCCGGTGTGACGCTCTATGAAACGCTGACCGGTCAGCGTCCGATTCAGGGCAAGACCGCGGCGGAAGTGCTGGAAGCGCAGCGACACCAAGTGCCTGTTGCCCCCAGACAAGTGAATCCTGGCATACCAGAAGACCTGTCGCGTGTTACGATGCGGGCCCTGGAGAAGGTGCCGGGGCGCAGATTTGACAGCGCTCAAGAGTTCCGCGAAGCTCTAATGCTGGTGGGAGCAGCGCTTTCGAATCCCGGTGAGACGGTTGCGATCTCACCTTCTTTGGCAGGCGCAGAAGCGCGGGACATCAAGACGCCCACGCCCGGGTCGGGTACCCCGCCAACATTATCTGGCGCCATGCAGTTCGACCCGCTTGGGCTGGATCGGCTGCGCAAAGAACTGGCGAAGCACATTGGACCCATGGCCAAGCTTCTGGTTGATCGAGCGGCCAAACGATCTCGAACCTGGCAGGAACTTTATTCGCAACTGGCACCCGAGATTCCGGCAGGACGGGAGCGGGAACGCTTTCTTGCGAGCTGCCCGCGTTGAGATTACAGCGAGCCGCGGTCGTCGCGGTCTAACATCTGCATGGCCCGTGCAAGGCTGCGATGCATGCGATTAAAGGCGCCGGCCAGCAGCGCGATTTCATCTTTCCCACGGACGGGAAGTTCGTCCACCTCCAGGTTGCCCTGACTAATCTGATCGGCCATGGTGGACAGGCGGGCGACGGGCCGGAGCACGCTGAAATATAGAGCGGCATCAAGGACGAGGAGTGTGAGGACCGCAATACATACCAAGTAAGCCACCAACCGCCGGGCCCCCTGGAGGGCGATACTTTCAGGCAGCGAATCGGGTACGGAAATGATCTGTGCACCGATCGTCTCATTGTGATGCCAACCGAAACCGTTATTGGAACCATACCGCCGGACCATCGAGACGGGAGCACGATCAGGCACGTCGTGGCACTGAAGACAGGCCTCGTCCTTGATCGTAATCGGGCGGGCGAAGAACAGGGACTGGCCGGCTGGCGTGGCACGTTCTCCAACCGACTCCTTGACGGCAGGGTGGTTGCGGAAGTAAGAGACGATGTCGGCTTCCCAATCCTGGGCCCGGTCTCTGAGATTAGTCGGATTGAGCGCGGCTTCCTTGTATGAGTAGTCGGGGTAAACCTGCTGCAGATGGCCGAAGATCTCGGTGGCCGAGTAAGCAGGTACGGTCTGCGGGATGAAGGTCTGACGAAGCTCCTTCCTGGTTTCCAGCAGCGGTTTGATCTGGTTTTGGGTGTACCAGCGTGTAGACAAGCTAGCCTGCATCATCAGCCGCGCCTGGGCCACTACTTGGTCGCGAGCCTCCGACCGTAGAAACTGATAAGCGAGAAGACCGGTCGGAATCATGCCGAATCCGAACACAACCAAGAAAATCAAATTGAACTTGAATAGTAGTTTCATTTGGCGGAAGCGGGCGTTCGGTGGATTTACCAGCGTAGCGAAGGTGTTTTGGACCCCGTCCGTGGCACCTATAGTTGAGGGCTGCTATAGTGGTATTTCCGCCCGGCGAGATGGGGGCGGTGGTGTGTTTTCTATGGCAAAAGTTTGTGAACTGTGCGGCCGTGGTCCGCAATTCGGGCATCGCATCAGCCATGCCCACAATGTGACGAAGCGTCGTTGGAACCTAAACCTGCAAACCGTGCATGCGGTTGTGAAGGGCGCCGGCAAGCGCATGCGGGTTTGCACCTCATGCATTCGCAACGGTAAGGTGCAGAAAGCTCCGATCGCTTAGTTCTCATTCGTTCTCCTTCGAAGCCGAAAGGGCGGCCCTTCTTGTTGTCACCGAACGAAGACATCGTTTGCCGCCAAGCCGTGGAACAAGACTCGCGCTACTTTTCGGATTACGACGGGAAAACGTACCCGTTCTGTTCAGCGGAATGCAAGCGGCGGTTCGACGATCATCCCGATCATTTCATCCAAGAACGCGCTCGGGAAGCACTTCACTTGAATGAGTAGCGGATTCGCTGACTAGATCGGCCATGTAGGAGCTGCGGACATACGGTCCGCTAAACACGTTCCGGAAGCCTGCGGCCAACCCGTATTCGCGGTACGAATCGAACTGGGCCGGGGTGACAAACTCGACGACTGGCAGGTTGCGCCGGGTCGGCTGAAGGTACTGGCCGATGGTGGCGATATCGGTGTTAGCTGCCAGCAGATCGTTCAAAAGCTGCTGTACTTCCTCCGGCTTTTCTCCCAATCCCACCATCAGCCCCGACTTAGTCAACGCCTGGGGCCGATACGCTTTTGCGAATCGAAGTACCTCGAGAGACTGGCGGTAGTTTGCCTGTGGGCGCACACGCCTATAAAGACGCGGAACGGTCTCCATGTTGTGGTTGAAGACGTGAGGGCCGGCGTCCAGAACGCGAGCCACAGCAGAGAGATCGCCACAAAAATCGGGCGTGAGCACCTCGACTTGCGAACCCGGAAGCGCTTTTCGCACCTGCACCACCGTTTCCGCGAAGTGGTGTGAGCCCCCATCAGCAAGGTCGTCACGGTTGACGGCCGTTATCACGACGTAGCGCAGCTTCATTTCGGCCGCCATTTCGGCGACGTGAAAGGGTTCGTCGCCATCGAGCGTGAATTCGCGCTTGGCCGCCGAACCTTTCGGTACGGAACAAAACCCGCAACCGCGTGTACATAGGTTGCCCAGAATCATGAATGTGGCGGCTCCGCGATGGAAGCATTCATGGATATTGGGACAACGCGCGGACTCACAGACGGTATGCAGACGGCGCTGACGCAGTTCGGTTTTGAGCTGGTGGACCGACTGGAAATGAGTGCGGCTTTTGCGGAGCCATTCCGGGAGGCGCGGCGACGCTGCCCCAGAAATCTGCACCAAATTGTCCTGTATCACGAAGCATTCATTGTCCCATGTTGGACGGCTGAAGCGTTTTGCGATTCGAACCCGGCATGCTGCCGCGAGATGGAGCTTGGCCCAGGCTCGGATTGGCTGGGGCACGCAGCCGAAGACGCAGATAGCGGCGTTGTTTCTGGTGCCGGCGGAGCAGCCACGATGGCGGAAGCGGCGTTTTGCGATTCGAACTGCCGGCTTGCTCCCTTATGGCCGTCTACCTGGCGCCGTTCACACCGCATGGCACGGAGTTCGGCCAGGCACCGATGAAAAGCACGGTCGTGCGTGGTTCCGTAGCGGAGCATGAGCGCCAACCCCGCTTCACTTCCGTTGTTGATGGCGACATCGGCCATGCGCCCGGCGCGCTGCGACAGCCAAGTGTGTTCGGCCAGGCGATCCACGAGCAACACCTCAGTAGGAGTGGTGGGCGCGTGTTCGGCCCGAAGAGCGTCGCGCAACTCGTCGAACAGTTCCTGCGATTCGGACGCGTGCACGCGGAAGATGCCGGTGAGGCCGTGTTTCCAGTGATTCAAGCATGAAACGGCTTTGCCCTGCGGGGTTCTTGGGCCGGTGGAACGACCGCTGGAGGATTCGGTTGGAGGCGCCGCGAAGGAGGCGGCGTTTTCGATGGGCTGCGGTTGCTTACGAGCGAGTTTCTCGGCTTTGCGCTCAGCGGCGCGGCGGATAGAACGTGGACTCATACTGCCGACCGTTATCGCGCGAGGAGCGTTCGCTTCCATTGAAATTCGGCCGTAAGTTGTTGGCGCTATTCGGTCGATTTTGTTTGTGCGCGTGTCATCGTCCGGCCTCTGAAGGGAGGCGCCGGAAGCGGCTTGACGCTCGAGGGCGAAAAGAGGCGGATGTCACGTTGAAGATTTCGACAAGCGCGGACCGTTCAGAAGCTGAGACGGCTTGCAGAAGCTGAGACGGCTTGCGTTCGAGGAGTTGGCCTTTTCGGATTCTCTAAAGACGGCGAGCGCTTTTTCAGGTCGAAGGCCTCTACATCCGGCATGCGGCCATGTTTCGCGTAGTAGCTACGAAACTCCTTGGGTGACATGTGCCTGGCCGCGCGGAACCGTCGATTGAAGTTCGACAAATTGGAGAAGCCAGCGTCGGCGGCAATAAGGCTGATCGGCCGATCCGTCTCCACCAGCCACATGCAAGCACGCCCAAGCCTTAAGCGCCCCAGGTATTCCGTCAGGTTCTCGCCCAGATGGCGGATAAAGAGCCTGTGCAGCGACCGCTCCGATAAGTTCCCGACCCCGCAGACGTCCTGCATCCGAATTGGATCAGCGAAACGCTTATGCAGGAAAGTGAGGATCCTGTTCAGCTGAGCGGATTCGTCGGCTGTGATCGGCGCCGACTTCTGGGGTGTCGCGAGAGCGATGCCCTCTTGTTCAGACAGCTCGGTCAGCACGTCGAGGGCGCTACGAAGCCGTTCACGCGAGGAATCGGAGAGCAACCCCGGTAAGCGAGACTCCATCCACTCTCCGACGCGGGTGGGAAAGCTGAGGCCACCAACAGCCCGCTTCAGCAGTCTGCGCAGGCAAGAATACTCCGGGCAAACGTCGGCCAGTTGGTGAGCCCATGACTCGGTGAACCACAGGACAATCGCCACGTGTGGGCTTGAATCATCGATGGCCTTTGTGGACGCCCAAGTGTGCGGCATCTCCGATGGCAACAGAACCAGATCGTGAGAATGATAGGCGCCGATATGGTCCGCGATGAAGCGCAGCCCGTGACTATTCAGGGTCAAAGTGAGTTCGCATTCCGGATGGTGATGCCACTCAAACGGGATCTCGGGTATCTGCCGGTTGAAGACTCGGATGGAGCAGCCCTTCGGGATCGATACGTGCTCGAACTGAGGTCTCATCGGTGCTAGCCGCTCGCTTACATGGGAAGCGAGCTTCTTTTTGATTGTCTGGATAGTATCACTTGTTGGCCTATCTGCGGTATCCCGACCTCCGCTGGCTGCTTAAGATCATTTCATGCGGTGCAAGTAAGCCCCCGCAAGTTCCTAGAGCGTGAATCGACCTCGCTGCCGCTTCCTACGGCGCCGGCCTTCACGGCTCTTCAAAAAATCACTCAAGGAGTACGAGAACTATGCCGTTCCAGGTGGAGAATTTACCCGAAGCGATTCGGGAAGCCAAGAAAACACTACGGCGGGAACTGCCCGCATACAAAAGCGTTTTTCAGGATGTCGAGAACGAGATGCGTAGCAAGGTTGCCCAGATCGTGAAGGAGCGCGAAGCAGGAGAGGCAGTCATTCCTGTCTTGCAGTACGCCGACATCGCCGCCGGTTCAGTGACCCCGGCCATGATTTCCAAGATCAGAGATCGCGGCGCGTGCGTTATACGCCAGACTTTCCCCGCTGAACAAGTTCGAGCCTGGGATGACGAGTTGGCACGATACGTAGAAGACAACGGTCTTTACCAGAAACTCGTGAATGCAGCGGAAGACAAGTACTTCGGGAACTTAGCGGCTGCCAAACCCCAGATCTACGGTGTCTATTGGTCACGTCCGCAAGTGGAGGCAAGACAAGCGGAGTCTCTTACCCGCGTCCGCACCTTTCTGAACAGGTTGTGGCTAGCTGAAAGCGAAGGCCGTCGTCATTTCGATCCCGATCAGGTGCCGGCGTACGCGGATCGCATTCGGCGGCGACCACCAGGATCGAGTTCACTCGGACTGTCTCCTCACGTAGACGGCGGTTCCGTCGAGCGCTGGCTGGAGCCGAACTTCCGCAACGTCTACCGGCACGTGTTTTCGGGAAATTGGCGCGAGTACAACGCCTTCGACGCAGCGTGGCGCCCCGAGGCGCAGGAATTCCCCTCACCCGCCGTGTGTTCGATGTTCAGAACATTTCAGGGCTGGACTGCATTGACCAAACAAGGTCAGGGCGACGGCACGTTGCAACTTATACCGATTGCGAACGGCATGGTGTACATGCTGCTGCGGGCTTTACAAGATGATGTTCCCGAAGAAGAGTTGTGCGGAGCAAAACCAGGTCGGGCTCTCTCGGTTCAACCTGAATGGCATGCGCCCCTGCTGGAAGCTCTCACGTCCATCCCCGTAATGCAGCCCGGCGATACCGTGTTCTGGCATTCAGACGTTGTACACGCGGTCGAGAACGAACACAAAGGAACCGGCTATAGCAACGTGATGTACATTGCCGCAACTGTGGGTTGCGAAAAGAACAGCGCGTACCTGGAAAAGCAGGCGCCCGCATTTCTTGCCGGCAGAACACCGCCTGATTTCGCCCCGGACGATTTCGAAGTCGACTTTCGTGGGCGCGCGACGGAAGCCGATCTCACGCCCCTTGGTAGAAGCCAGATGGGATTGCAACCACTGCCTTCATCAGTACAGAGCATGCACGAAGACTTAGCTAACACTACCGCCTGAATTCATTCCCGAAGCAAGGCGGGTGAGGCTGCCCCTCGCCTTGCTTCGGGTTCTGTGTGAAGAGTTGGACTGCTCGCACCGCAAAAGGCAGTTGGCTCCAATAAGACAATCGCCGGCGCCATCGCCTGGCCGATCGGACGGCATTACCTGCCGCCGCTAAACAGGACCGCCGCAATGGCGAGCAGTAACGCCGGAGGCATAACGAAGGCGCCCCATTTCAGGAACTTCCAAAATCCGACTTCCTGACCATCGCGCCGAATCGCGATAAGCCACAGTATGGTTGCGAGCGAGCCGGTGACCGACAGGTTTGGGCCGAGATCAACACCGATTAAAACAGCATGCCGAAGTACGCCGGTGGCTTTGGCAGCCTGGACGGCGGTGCCAGCAATAAGCCCGCTGGGAAGATTGTTCACCAAGTTTGAAATCAGTGCGACGCTGAAGGCGGATACGAAAGCACTGGTCAGTGACGGCCATGTCTGCATGTGGTGCAACGCGGTGACAACGGCCTGCAGAGCACCAGCGCTATTCAACGCTTCGACGATGACGAACAAACCTGCAACCAGCGGAATCACACTCCAAGCGATCTCCCTGCCGATGTCCCGCGGAGTACGGTGGTCGCGCAAGGAAACCAATGCGGCAACCAGCAGGCCGGCCACGCAGGCGGGCGCCCCAAGATCGAATTTGAGTGCTGAAGCAACCATCAGCACGAGTCGCCAGGAACGCAATGCCGTACAGCGTCATTCTGCCCGTTGGCGAAAGCGGCTTAGCCTCGACCTCCGTTTTGACCGGGCCATCGAGGTATTTGGCAGCAAGCCAGCGCAGGACCAGGAACGTTACGAGAATCGACGCGATAGATGGCAACGCAAACGTCAGAAGCCAGGGGCCGAGTGCGGGCAAATTGTGCCCGTACACCACCAGGTTCGCTGGATTGGAAATGGGAAGTACGAAGCTGGCGGCGTTTGCGATGAATGCGCAAATGAGCAGATAGGGCAGCGGCTCGGCTTCCGCGGCCTTGACGGCGGCAAGAACCGCCGGCGTGAGAACAACCGCAGTGGCGTCGTTCGAAAGAAAGGTTGTGACGACAATGCCCACGAAGTAGATGAGCATAAAGAGCCGCGTGCGCGATCCCTTAGCAGCGCGAACGGCTTGTGCAGCAACCCAGTTGAACACGCCCTCACGGCGGGCCAGCTCGGACATGATCATCATGCCGATGAGGAACAGGTAGACGTCGAGTCCCTTCTTGATCGCCGTCATTGCGGTGTCCGGCGAAATGAGCCGGCACACGATGAGCATGACCGCACCCAGCGTGGCCCACCACGCCTCCGGCAGCCCTTTAGGGCGTATCAATACCAGTGCGATAGATGCAAGCGCGATCGTCCAGATAAAAACGGAGTGCCACGGTACGGCAGATGCAGCCTCATTCATCTTAGAAATTTCGCCTTTTTCCAGGACGGCCACGGTCCTTTGGTTCCGTTTTCGTTCGGACCAGCAAGTAGAACGACCGACCGAACGGTCTCACGGTCCCACACCTGGGCACTGACCGAGATGTCGCTCCGCACCACATCCGCGTTGTCGCCAGGTAGGAAAACGAAGTCCGGGCGACCGGCTAGACCGTTCACTTCCGCAATTAGATCTTGAAGGTCTCCGTAGTTCTCGTTGGAGGCTGTGCGGATGTGAAGATCGCCAAAATGCACAAAACTGAGGCGTTCCGGATCTGCAGATAACTGGGCATTCATCGTCCTGCTGATACCTAGCATGCGTTAAGCCACTCCGTTAGCCGTTCAAATCCACGCTGCCGCTGGCGGCGTTTGACGAAAAGCGAACATCGACAGGCCAGTAAGCGGACGACGAAATTTGGGGGCGACGAGGCTGGTACCCCGGCAATTACGCTTCGCCAACGAGCGATCCTTTCGCGTCGGTATTGAAGTCGGGCGGCGGTCGGTCTGGGGTCTTCAGGGTTTCGGGCACAAAGATCAGCATTGTCAGGAAGGCAAGGAGCGCAATCGCGCCGAGCGCGAGAAAGCTAACGGCGAAACCAGCCCTCTGTGCGATGGATCCGGCAACGACGGTACTGAGTGCTGCTCCAACTCCAACCGCCATGGCCAGCCCGCCGAGCGCTACGTTCAGCCGCCCTGTCCCGCTGGTTCGATCGGCAATGACCAATGTGGAAACCACCAGGAAAATGGCGTTCGCCACGCCATCGAGGATCTGGATAGCGACCAGGAGTGGAACGGAGTTGGTCAGTGTGTACAGAAGGGCGCGGATAGGCAAGACGCCGAAGCCGAAAAGGAGCAAGCGCCTGCGACCTATCCGGCCTGCCGCCTTGCCTATCCACACGGCAGTCAAGGCGATCACGGCTTGTGTCACCGCGACCGCCGCTGACATAAATGGCGCGGCGGCTCTTCTGCGTCCGTGGGCCAGCATTTCACCCAGCTGCGGGAGCATGGCCGCATTCGCAAAATGGAACAGAAAACAGGCGCAAGCAAATGCGATCAGCACGCGATCTTTGAGAAGGAATGGGAACCCGGAGACCTTTCCCGGCCCGCCGTCTGTTGTTGCACCGCGCGCCCGCAGGTAGTCGATCTCTTGCGGGCGAATGAAAGCAAGCGATATCAGTGCAGGGACGGCCAGCACCGGTACGGTCAGAAAGAGCGCGCGATCGCCCGATTGCCAGGCCACCCATCCAAGTAACAGCGCGGCGAATACGTTACCCGCAGAGTTGAAGCTGTTATTTCGACCCAGGCGTACGTCGAACAGCTGCTTGCCAACTAAGCCCAACGTAATTGCCGTTACTGCGGATGCAGCGAAAGGAGCTACGGCGCCGAGCAGGACTTGGGCGGAGAGAATCCACGGCATGCTCGACGCCAATGCAAAGACCAAAGCCGCGACTGCTACGCCCACGATGCCCACTGCAATCAGCGTCCGTTTTTTTCGGAGCGCGTCAACCGCTGCACCCGCTGGGCCTTGCACCGCAATGGTCACCAACCCTCCGACCGTCAGCACGATGCCGACCTGCTCCGGGTTCCATTTGCGTGTGGTGAGCGCGGCGGCAAGAAATGGCCCGACTCCGGTCTGCACATCTGCAAGAAAGAAATTGAGCCAGTCGAGGCCGCGCAGACTGAGCGATGAGGGCTGAATTTCGTCAGGCAAGATAGCCTCGGCTCATCGCTGCGCGGCTGGTGGGGGGACGGGAGGTGCTGCCGGAGACGGACGGAGGGGAGGGTCCGCGTTGTGCCCGTCCTGGCAGCTGTGGTGGCGCGTCAGTAATAGGGCCCGGTTCAGCCGCCGGCCCTCCCACGTTCAATGAGTGTTCATCGAGGGTGATGGTCTGGGCATCCACAACGGTCGGAACATTCATCCCGCTGTTGCTGTAACCGGAGACGGCGATTCGCGAACCTGGTCGCGCCACGCTGGAAAGCGATGCTCCGGTGTCAGGCCTAATTATCACTTAGAACTGATGCACTCTCCCTAAGTTCCCCCGGTCATAGATGTATTGGGCGGGCACTCGTTTCGCAGGTGATTAAGCGCAGGCGCGATAACGTGCAGATTGCGCTCGTTCGCGTGCTTTATCTCTATTGAGATTCAGTTACGCAACTCGTTTTTCGGCATTCGCCACCAAGCCCGGTGCGCTCAAGGGCGGCGAGTACGGAGCGGGGTCCCTCGTAACGAGCAACCTGCTACGGCCTGAGTGCCAGAAGCTAACGGGAGCATGCAGCCGCTCGCATCAGTTTCCCTTCAGGACGGTGACCGGTGTTGAAGCTTGCGAGATTCTGCTGTTGCTGAGTGAGGTCAGGCACGCAGAAGTCCCGACGCACGGAGTCCGGCAGAAGCTTAGATGGCTGCTGTTCTGAGGACAGCATCCATACCAATGTAAATGATGTTTACATCAGACCACAGGAGAAACCAAGTGAACTTCAACGGCATGACCGCTCTCATCACGGGCGCTTCCTCCGGATTAGGCGAGGAATTTGCCAAACAGCTAGCATCCCAGGGTTGCAATCTCGTTCTGGTGGCCCGCTCGGAGGGCAAACTGAGTCAGCTCGCTGCGGCGGTGAGGCAAAGCTGCAAGGCACAGGTTACGGTTATCGCCGCCGATCTGGCTTCGACCGAAGGAGTCGCGCGCGTTATCGATGAGGTGAAGCATCGCAATCTCAAGATAGACCTATTAGTGAACAATGCCGGACTTGGCGTCTTCGAGAATTTCCTGGACACGGCCATCGAAACGCAGATGCAGCAAGTTGATTTGAATGTGCGCGCTCTGGTGCAATTAACTCACGCATTCGCACCCGCTATGGTGCATGCCCGCCGCGGCGGCGTGATCAACATTGCCTCCAGCGCAGCGTTTCAGCCATTAGCGGGCGCTGACGTGTACGCGGCTTCGAAAGCGTTTGTACTCTTCTTCAGCGAAGCGCTTTCCTTCGAACTCGCAAAGAGCAATGTTCACGTCTTGGCGGCGTGCCCAGGTCCAGTCGCAACGCAATTCTTCGCCAGAATGAATCCGCGGCTACAGCCGAAGCAAATGGACCAACCTGCAGCCATCGTCAGGCAGATACTGCACGCATTTTCCAAAGGGAGGAGAGTTGTGATCCCGGGAAAGTTTATCGTCCGTCTGGGCACCTGGGGAGCGCGCCTAATGCCCAGAAACATGATCCTTCGTCTCGCGGCCGGAACCGTTCAGCAGTTGAACCGAAAGCCGGCTGGAGCTTTGTGATCTTCGAATTCAAGTCAGCTTCGTCAGTCCATCGCAAGCAAGAACCGAAAGGAGAAAGTACTATGTATCACGCCATTGTTAAGCGAATTGCAACCAAGAATTTCGAGCGGGTCAATCAGCGCAATTTCGATTCCTTGCTCAACGGTTGTATTCCCATACTCAGCTGGACGCCGCCCGGAAGACGCACCACATGACTGTTTCTGGCTCTCACACCATCGGAGGAAAAGACGGCGGCAAAGGACTTCCGGTGGTTGGCTGGAGTACTGAGCATGGCGACCTTCGGGTGGCTCACTTTGCGGGCCTGCACGGTTTGCAGGTACTGGCGCTGCTGGTTCTCGCGCTGAGCCGTCGTCGCGTGCCCTCGCGGCAAGCGGCCCGACTCGTCGCTGCAGCGGTAGTCAGTTATGGCAGTTTCTTCCTTATCGCTCTGACCGAAGCTCTGTTGGCGCGTCTTATAACCAGCCATGCAGAAGTGTTTACGATTGTCTGGGTAAGTTGGGCCTCGCTCAGTGTTGTGGGGTTTCTGTACGCCGCGCGTCGTCCGGGCAGCCGTGAAGACATTGTGCGCGGCGGCCCAACAGAGGCGATCGCATGAATCCCGATCTGGTCTTTCGGCTGGCTAATATCGCGGCAGGGCTCAGTTGGCTTTCGTTGCTATCAGCCGGGTTTCTTGTAAACGGCGTTGCGAGATCGGTTTCCTCGACGGTCTGTAAGTATGTCGTTCCGGGCCTGTTATCCGCCGTCTACCTTGCGGTGATTCTCAGTCACTGGGCGGGCCACCAAGGCGGCTTCAGTTCCGTCTCGGATGTGCAAAAACTCTTCGGGGACCGTTGGCTGGTGGTTGCTGGATGGGTCCACTATCTTGCATTTGATTTGTTTGTCGGAGCGTGGGAGGTTCGCGACGCCCAGCGTTCGCGGATTTCACACTGGTGGACGATGCCGTCCCTCATACTTACTTTCCTGTTCGGCCCTATCGGCTTTCTTTTGTATCTGTTGGTACGGAGCACCCATAGGCGAGGGCGATTTGACGCGCCGCCTGTTGTTCAATAGACGGCGCCATGCAAGACGAACTGGGCCACTCCGGCAGGTGGAATGACTCTTGCTTTCCGTTCTAAAATCTAATTCGCAAGTTGAAGGTGATCTGGCGCGGGTTGTTGCTCTGACCCTGGCCCGCTGTTGGGTTCGCCGGATTGTTGCTGCCGAGAACTCCGAAGTTTGCTGGATCGCTCAGATCCAGGTAAGGATCCGCAAGCACCACGTGATTAAAGAGATTGGTGAACTGGAAGGACAGCGTCGCCGACACGCGTTCGTAGATATTGAAGTCCTTTGCGAAGTTAGCATCCATGTTCCAGCTGGGCATTCCGCGAATCTGTCCTTGCGATCCGCAACTGGTGTCATAACCCAGAACGCAAGGCCGGAATTCCGAGTAAACGGCGGCCGGGTTTGCGAACAAATTGATGTTGTTTCCGCCGTTGTTTCCATTGCTGTTTGCGCCCGCGCCGGATGCCGCATTCGGGACGTTGATGTTGTAGTGAGCCGAATTCCCGCCGGTATAGGGACCGGCCAGAACGGCGCCATCCTGCCCGAACGTGGCGGTCTCGATCGTGTTTGAATTCTGGCCTTCGCCAAACGATTCGCCGAAGCTGTCGCCGCTGATGGTACCCACGGGTAAAGGGGCGCCGCTGCGCGCGGTCAGAATGGCGCCAAATCTCCATCCGCCGAGCGCGTAACCAAGGATGCCCCGTTTGCCGCGAAAGAATGGTTCGGAGTAGAGGAAACTTTGCGTGTAGATGAACTTGTAATCGAAGAACTGCGGGCCATACATGGATTGCCGCACGTTGTAAGGATTCAGCGTAGTGTAGCCCGACGTAGCCTGCGATTCGCTGCCTGTACCCAGTGCTCGTCCCCAAGTGAAATTCGACGTGGTCGTGACGCCGTGGTAGTCCCGCATGGTGAAGGTCGTGTAAAGCGCGTTGTAGTTGCCTGAACCCGAACTGTCGTCGGCATTGATGCCGACGGCCTGGCCCGACGGGAAGCCGGACCCGACACTGCTGGGAATGGTGCGCCCGAGCGTCCATGACTTGGTGGTACTCAAGGCCGACCACAACTGGAAGACCTGCGTCAGCGAGATGAAATTATTCATGCTGCGGTTGGCGACCACCGCGGCGGTGCAACTGGAGAAGCCTTTGCAGAAAGCCGAGTTGGAGCCGCCCAACGCCGATTCGAACCATGGTTGTGCCGCCGGCGCGCCGCCCCCCGCCACTGCAAAGTAGGTGTTCGCAAATGCCGACGCAAAGCTTTCTCCGTTCAGCGTCAACATGGTGGGGATGGCGTTGAGATCGCGCTGCTGAAACTCATGCTTGATCTGCCGGCCGATGTATCCAGTTTCAAATAGGACTTTGGAGGCGATTTGTCGCTGAATGCTGAAGTTATAGTTATAGGTCGTCGCGGGTCGGAAATTCGGGTCTATCACCGATACGGCGCCCGCTGCCGGTGTTCCGTTTGTACCCGGGAAGTAAGGCTGTGGAAGCGTTGGCGAGGGCGCGGGAATGGGCGCAACTAAGCCGTCGGTTCCGATTCGAAAGGCCGTCAGCGGTGTTACTGCACCGGTTCCCAGACATTGGCCCGCGGTGTTCGCGCCGACGCAAGCCACGGGCTGTCCGAGGCCAACGCCCAACAGCGGCAGCAGCACCAATCCCACGCCGTTTAAGCGGCTGTAAATCTGGCCGTAGCCGCCGCGAATGACAGTTTGCCCGTTACCAAAGACTTTGCCGAGAATGCCATCGGTAAATTTAGGATTCCACGCCACTGCGACACGCGGACTCACCCCTCCGTAGAAAGGATTAAATGGATACTTATGGCTGCTGCCCACAACGTTGCCGATGGTTGCAAAACCCAGCGTTGGGTTATACACCTGCCCTTGCGTGGCCATTGCTGCTTTGGTGTTGAAGTAATTGTCGAAGCCGATTGGGTGTCCGGAGGTATCTACTAACTCCACCTGCTTGCCGTTCTGCTCTACGGGCGGCATCTCGATCTGATAGCCAAGGCCATAAGTCACTGTGAGACTCGGTTTCACATGCCACGAATCGGTGATGTACAGATTGTAGAAATCAATCGTGTCCTGGTCGAACATCGGGGTTCCCACCGGATTCAAGTTAAGCTGCGATCCTGCCCGCGTGAATAACTGTTGCGGCTGATCTACAATTCCCAGCACTTCGGAGTAATATTTGTTCCAAGTGTTCACCTGGTTGCTTGGCAAACCCGCCGGTTGAGTGACGTTCGTGAAGGCTGTGCCTGCCACCTGGTTGCCGATTTGATACACCGGCGACGTATTGATCCCCTGTCCGTTGTCGTTGCGTAGATGGTAGTCCCAATTGCGCTGGAAATTACCGCCGAACTGCAACACGTGATCGCCCCAGATCTTCGTGACGTCATCTTTGAACAAGGTGTCGTGCCCATCCCAAAAGCGTTGCCGCGTATTCTGGTTGTTGATGTTGTAGGGAATCAGCGCATTAGCACTTTCGCCGCCGATTTCGAGCGCCCCACCCAATCCGGGCAGTTGTGGGGGAGCCGCCGAAGTCGCCCACTGCCACCAGATTCTGGTGTAGTTAATCCGGAAATCGTTGGTCATGGTGGGGCTGATGGTGGTTGTCAATCCGCCCACCAGGAAGTCGGGCTTCTGCGGACGCGGAGCACGAGAAGACGGCACGCCCAGTTTGTCGCCCGGCAGCACCCCGCCAATATCGATCTGGTTCGTCGTCAGTGTGCTCAGCGCATAGTATCGATAACTACCGAAGAACCGCCACTTATCGCCAAAATCGTGGTCGATGCGGCCCACCAGAAACTTCGAGGTGGTCGGCAACGAAATCTGACCCTGGAACCCTGCCACGTTATGTGCGTCGCCAGCATTGAAGTTATTCGGCTGGGGTATTTGTTGTGTCCACAGCGTTTGAACAAGGCGATTGATTCCGATCCCACGCGGGTCGCAGGGTCCTCCATTGCATGCAGCAGGTTGGTAAGTGGTTCCGTTCACTGTTACCGCATACGGGTTCAGGTTATAAGGAACCCAGGTTCCTCCCTCATTGATTTGAATAACACCCGCGCGCAACGTATCTGTCGGGACCTGCCGGGTAACAATCTGGCTTTGCGGGAAGTTAAACCCTTCATACCCGAAAAAGAAGTAAGTTCTTCCTCCCAGTAAAGTCGGCAGCATGGGGCCGCCCACGGTACCGCCGTAGCGGTTATCGTGTGAGATGGGGATCGGTGTGTAGTTTAAATTGCCGCTCGCCGTGTGATTGTCGTCCCATGTATTCGCGCCGCCGATATCGGACGAGTGGTAATACCAATAAGCGGTGCCATGAAAATCGTTGCTGCCGCGCTTCGTGATCATTTGTATTTGAGCGCCGCTCGATCCGTTAAAATCGGCTGTTTGTCCGGCCGTGTTGACCTTGAATTCCTCCACCGTATCGGGCGGTGTCGGCAGCACGCCGCTGGGGGGCGCGCCCGCTCCTGCAAACGCGTTGTGCCCGTAACTGCCGGTGTAATCTCGCATGCTGCCGTCCATATCATTCGAGTTATTGCCGCCATCCAGTTGGAAGGTGTTTTGGTCGTACATGGCGCCCGCAACCGCCCCATCGGGTGTAACTCCCGGCTGAAGCAGCGCCAGACTTGACGAGTCTGAGCCGAATATGGGCAGGTAGGTCAATGACGCTCCCAGCACCGTGGTTCCTACTGTGGCGTTTACGGTCTGCAACTCGGCGCCGGGCGCAGTGGTCACCTCCACCACGCTGCTTACCTGCCCGATCTCCAACACCGCATTCACGCTCAGAACCTCACCGACCTGCACGTCCTGGCCCACCACCTTACGCGTGGAAAATCCAGCCATCGTGAACGTCACATCGTATTTGCTCGGCTGGACATTGACGAAGAGGTAACGTCCGTCGCTGTTCGATTTTGTCGTGAGATCGGTGTTGGTACTTCGGTCGGTGAGTCTAATTTCTGCTCCCGATACCGTCGCACCCTGGGGGTCATTTACCAAGCCCTGTACCGTGCCGGCCGTGGCCGACTGCCCAAACGAAGAAACACTGCCCAAAAGCAGGAGCGTACTTACTGCAATTACCAAAAGTGCTGGCTTCGAAAGCTTCATGCTGTCCCTTTCAATAAGCGTCAAGTAAGTCAGTTTTGCTGCATAAATGCATTTGTCCAAACGCATTGCGACCTTTGCACCCATGGACAGGGCAGGTGCCGTCGTTCCGTGTACTTCTTAATCGAACAGGAGATCTGCCGCGACTCAGCGGTAGTGGGGGATGATGTGCGATTGTACGGCTGGAAGGAAACTAAGTCAAGTGCATTATATGCAACCGGATAGAAGAAGGGTCTCTATCGGCCCTCACAGCGTGGGCTGATGTTTGTCATCTATCTTGGTGGTTCGGGCATCGAATCGCCGTGAATAAAGTTTTGCCGGGTCCTGGGCAGGAATCCGTATGGGACTATCCCCGACCACCCAGAGTCGAGCTTTCCTCCAGAAGTGTTCGAGTTGAGTTCGCTGGCGAACTCATTGCGCAAAGTACACGAAGCTACCGCGTGCTGGAGACCAGCCATCCTCCTTCTTGGTACGTTCCGCGCCACGACGTCCGGTTTGAGCTCTTCACCAGGACAGCCAAGCGATCTTACTGTGAATGGAAAGGCGTCGCGACTTACTATTCTCTTTCGCTAGGCGGTCAGCAGCTGGACAACATCGCCTGGTCGTACGAGGATCCGACCACCCAGTTCGAGGCGATCCGAGACTCGTTTTCGTTTTACCCGAACGTTTTAGATTGCTTCATAGACGAAAAACGAGTGCTTGCTCAGCCGGGTGGCTTTTATGGCGGCTGGATAACTCCGGATGTGGTGGGACCGTTCAAAGGCGGACCCGGGAGCCTGGGCTGGTAGCCGACCCTTTCGTTCTGACCTTACGGTTGGATCGGGCGTCCTTCCATCGTTTGGAGGCGGAGCGACGCGCTTATTTCCCGGCCGAGCTCAACCGGGTTCCCGCGCACGTGAGTCTTTTCCATCAACTTCCCGGTGAGGAACGGGAGGAAATTGACGCCGTTTTGCATGCGAAAAGTTTGTGCTGCGGCGTAATCAATGTGCGTGCAGCGGGTCTGCGAAGCCTGGGACGTGGAGTGGCTTATCGCCTGGAATCGGCGCCATTACTGTCACTACGAAGCGAGCTAGCAAGCGCCTTCGAGCCCTGGCTGACGCGGCAGGATCAGCAGAGGTTCCAACCGCATGTAACCATCCAAAACAAGGTGAGACCGGACGAAGCCAAGTACACCATGGGCAAACTCCAGGCCGCCTTCGCTCCGTTCAATATGCAAGGAGTAGGTCTTTGCCTCTGGCGATACCTCGCCGGCTTTTGGAGCCTGGAGAAAAGCTATCGGTTCAACGGGCGCTAGGCCATCAGCGTGGCCGGACCAATGTCGCCATAGTGGCGGCGCATGCGAGCCCGCAGTTCAGCCCGTGCACGAAGCAGGCGGCTCTTTGCAGCGGCAACAGAGATGCCAAGCTGCTCAGCTACTTCGGTCATGGGCCGATGCTGAACATCGCGCAACAGAAACACATTGCGCAGTAACGGCGGGGTCCGGCGAATCTCGAGTTTCAGGACTTCCGAGACCTCGTCCCGACCCAGTTCCTGTTCCGGAGATTGACGGTTGTCGGGTAGTTCGAGCACAAGGCCGTCATCGTTCCGGACCGCCTCTTCGATGTACATCATCTTGGCCCGCCGAATCTGCCGTAGTCTCATCAAGCATTGGTTTACGGCGATTCTCGTGAGCCAAGTGGAGAACTTCGCTTCGCGCTGGAACTGGCCGATATGCTCATAGGCCTTCCAGAAAGCATTCTGAGCTTCATCCTCGGCATCCTGCCGGTCCCGGAGTATGGAAATCGCCACCTTCAGGATTGCCGGTTGGTGCCGTAACATTAGTTCGCCAAACGCGGCTTCGTCGCCGGCTTGGCAAAGATCTACCAAATCAGTGTCAGTCAGGCCTTGATACCGGCCTTGGTTTTGCATCCGTCGTCGGGCGGCAGAATCCATGAAGGGACGCTCCTATGAATGACTTTAAGCCGGAATTTGGCACTCTCGTAGACGGCAATGAAAGTGCTTTTAGTGTGGCAGAAAAAGTTCCGGAAGTGCTTATCGTAGATGAAACGATCTTAAAGCGAGCTGAAAATCAGGACGATACGATCCGGCGGGCACTTGCGACTTACGACATTGGGCCGAAGCTGCGTCAGCTTCGGCTGAGGAAGAAGATCGCTCTCACCGACCTGGGCAAGCACACCGGCCTTTCGGCTTCGATGCTGTCGCAGCTGGAAAACGGCAAGCTGATTCCGACGCTTCCAACGCTGGCGCGGATCGCCATGGTCTTCGATGTCGGTCTGGAGCACTTCTTCAGCGACAAACGGCAGCGCCGGACTTTTCACATAGTACGCGCGGAGGACCGCCTACGATTCCCGGACAATGCCGAGAATCCGGTCCCCGGTTACTTCTTCGAAGTGCTGGCGTTTGGTACACCGCAGAAGAACCTCTCGGCGTACCTGGCAGAATTTGCCAAAGCCGAGATGAAGGAACGGCAGGAACATGCCCACGACGGCGCTGAGTTCATTCACGTCTTAGAAGGAATGCTCGCGATAAGCTATCAGGGGGAACAGTACCATTTGCGGGCTGGCGACAGCGTCTACTTCGATGCCTCCGAAGCTCATGCCTATTGCGGTTACTCCGAAACACTTTGTAAGGCGATCGTCATCACGGTGCCCCCGCGCATTTAATGCGACGAGGGTCGGCGTCTGCGTTTTTATCGCCGTTTGGAGCCTTTTAGCTCCTGACCTGGCGCTTGCGCGAGACCGCTGGTCTGAATACAACATCGGTCCCTTTTACGTGGACACTGACGGCGGTGAAGCAGCCGCACGGGACGATCTCGCTCAATTGGAACAGGTTCGCTGGGTTCTGGGTGGGCTGTTGGAGATTCAGGATCTCCGGACCGTTTGGCCGATCCGCATCCTTCTGACCGCGCAGGGGGGCAATTCAACTGGACAGTTTGTCACCCAAAACGGCAATACGATTCTGGTGCTAAAGCCTTCCGCACCGTTGCCGGTGGGCGAAGTAGCGAGCCTTCTGCTGGACCAGAACACTCCCAGACTGCCGGGCGAGGCTGAACAAGGTTTGCGCGATCTGTTCAGCACATTACAGGCTCACGGAAGCCGCGTCAGTTGGGGAGGGCCTTTGCCGGCCGGCGGTCAACCGAGTCTGGCATTTGCCCGCATGCAGCTTTTCGCTACGAAGTTCGAGTACAAAGCAAGCTTTCATGTTTTTGTGAACTCGCTTAAGAACGGCAGTTCTCTGCGGGTGGCCGAGCGGAATGCTTTTGGCCGTGACCCGGAAGCGCTGGAAAAGGAAGTTGAGGCTCAGTGGAAAGCCGGTCACTGGGAGGCGGTTGCCGTGTCCGGACGCCCGCTGGACCCGAAACGTGATTTGGGCGAGCACAGCATTGATGGAAATCTGGCGGGAACGTATTTGGGCGACGCGGAGCTAGCGGAGAATCATCAGGCTGCTGAGACGCTGTACAAGGCCGCCATTGAAGCAGGGGGTCCGGCGCGGGCGGCCGGCTTTGCTGGCTTGGCGACGGCCGCTGCCTTGACGGGAGCCGACCCGAAGCCGTTTGTGGAAGATGCCATCAAAGCGGGAAACACCTCGGCTTATGTCTTTTACCTGGATGGCACTCATACACCTGCTCCCGAGTCGCTCTCGCTGTTGAAGAAAGCGGCTCAACTGAACCCGAGGTGGGCCGCCCCCGTGTATGCGGAGGCCGAGGCAGCCTCCGATCCGGCCGAGAAGGAGACGCTGCTGAAGAAAGCGGCGTCGCTGGACCCGCGAAACACTTCCTACTGGCTGGAACTGGCGCAGTTGCAGGCAAGCGACGGCCACGCCATTGAGGCGCAGAGCAGTTGGCTGCGGGCGGAAGATTCGGCGCCGAACGAGACGGAACGGGATCGCATTCGGAAGCTGCATGAGCAAAGCGAGCAGGATCGGCTGAATGCAGCTGACCAAGAGCGCTCGGATGAACGCGAGGCGGCGCATCGGGAAGACCAGAGAGCGCGTGCTGCGGAGAACGATCGGATACACGCGGCAGAGCAGAAAGCAAATGAGTCTCTGTCGCAAAATGCCAGCGGCGATGCTCCGGCTAAGGTTGTGCCGTGGGAGGATGTTGTCCCTCAACGGAAGTTAAGCGGCGTATTGACGAGTGTGGTTTGCGGGCGCCAAACCGCACGCATTCTAGTTCGGGACAAAGGCGGCAAGGTGGTTCCGTTGAGCGTACGCGATTGGAAAGCGGCAGGTTTGTCGTGCGGGGCCCAGCAGAACGGGCATCGCATCGCTGTTACGTATGCGGCAGAGCCTGACGAACCGAACCACACGGCCGGTCGGGTTCTATCGCTGCGCCTGCAGTAGACCATGGAAGTCGTTCTGCGCAGAGCGACGGCGGAGGATGAACCTCTGCTTGCCTCTATTGAGCGGGAGTGTTTCTCGAATCCGCATTGGACCGCTGACGACTTCGCCAAATACGAAAGCACGGTGGCAGAAGTGGATGGCACCGTGGTGGGCTTTGCGGTAAAGCACGTCGTATTCGGAGGCGGCGAGGCAGACTTTGAGTACGAGATTTTGAACTTGGCCGTGCTGCCGCTTTATCGCGGCCTGGGGCTGGGACGGGCTTTGTTGCAGGCACAGTTAGAGCCACCCGGCATCTACTTCCTGGAAGTCCGCGAGAGCAATGTAGCAGCGCGAACGCTTTATAGCAGCCTCGGTTTCGAAGAGGTGGGCCGGCGGCCAAACTACTACCGGTTACCAGATGAAACCGCTATTGTTATGCGAGTGAAACGGTGTTAACTTTTGGGTACGGTCGGCACTTCGCAGTCTAGCGGAGCGACCGGCCCGAGAGTGAATATGTACACTCAACCCACCGGGCCAGATTCTTAAAAGAATCTCGCATGCAGACTCGGCGTGGTCACCCAGCAAGGAGAATCCCTAATGGAGAATCACACGCAAGACGAAGAGTTAAAGGCGCATCTGGCGACGACGGACGAAGGCTTCCGTTCGTTAGTCGAACAGCATGCGCGATTGAAGCGGGAAGTAGAGGCGATTGAAGCCAAACCTCACGTGACAGAGGAAGACGAACTTGAGGAGCAGCGCCTGAAGAAGTTGAAACTGCACCTGAAGGACCAGATGAACGAGATGCTTGCCAATTATCGTCAAGCAGCCGTAGGGTAGACAAATCGCAACCGTAGAAATTTTCCCGGTAAAATTTTCAGCAAAAAAACAAGAAACGCTAGCGAAGTCTGGCACTATAGAGATTCAGCCACTTCAAATGTTTGACTGGTCTCTTGATCCACGGACCCAGCTAGCTTTCTTGTGCCTAGCGACGGCATTTGTGTTTTGGAACAACGATCTATTGTTCTTTACCTTTTGCATTCTGGCCTTCTTCTCGCGCATCTGGGGCGCAATCGGTTAACGGGGAAGGCAGGAGCGGGGTTGTCCGTTCCTCAGACGACATTTCGGGAATCCCGTGTTTCGGGATTCCCTTCGGCTTGTTTTAAGCCCTAAAACCTGACGGAACGAACATAGCGGACGGCTTTGTTCTCGAAGAGCTGCGCGATTACGGTTTCAGATACCGGCTCGTCGGTTTCCACAATGGAGATGGCCGTGCGCGGGGTTCGTGCCGTATCCTGGCGGCCCAAGGCAAAGTTGGCAATGTTAATGCCGTTCTTGCCGAGTACGTTGCCGAAGAAGCCGATCACACCGGGCACGTCATCGTTCTTGGAGTACATCAGGTTGCCATCCAGGGTGACTTCACAAGCGATTCCTTCCACTTGCAGCAGTCTTGATTTCCCAAGAACAACCGCTCCCACCACTGAGTAGCTGCCGGCATCGGTATCCAGATCGACTCGTATGGAATCGGTACTCGCCGCGCCAGCCTCACGCTGTTCCACCACTCGCAACCCGCGATCCGTGGCCAGTTGCATGGAATTCACGACATTTGGGCGGTGCTCCACGGAGCGGCTCAGAACGCCCGCGACTCCGGCATTCCGCAGAATCTGGGTGTTCTGGTCCGCTAAACGGCCGGAATAGGTGAGCCGGACTGTGTTTGGATTGCCGGTGGCGATGTGGCCCAGGAAGGTGCCCATTCGCTCCGCCAAGTCGACGTAGGGGCCCAGAACACGGTATTGTTCGGCTGTCATGGCCGGCATATTGACCGCGTTCAGGGCAACGCCATTTTTCAGATACTCCACCATCTGCTCGACAATACGAATGCCGACAATCTCCTGTGCTTCCTCGGTGGACCCTGCGATATGGGGAGTGGCAAGAACGGGTTCGAATCGAAAAAGCGGATCTTCCCCTGGAGGCTCCTTCTCAAACACGTCGAGTGCGGCACCGGCGACCGTTCGCGATTCCAAGGCCGACGCCAGCGCGGCCACGTCGATTAGTTCCCCGCGAGCACAATTTACGATTCGAATACCAGGCTTCATCTTGCCGAAAGCTTCGGCATTCAGCATGTGGTCGGTTTCGGGGGTCAGCGCGACGTGTAAGGTCAGGTAGTCGCTTTCCGCATAGAGTTCGGCCAGAGTCTTCAGCTCGATACCGAAGTCGTTGGCCGTCCGTGAGCTGACGTACGGATCGTACCCGAGAACACGCATTTCGAAGGCTTTTGCTCGACGGGCCACTTCGCGGCCAATACTTCCTAAGCCGACGATGCCGAGTGTCTTGCCCCGGAGTTCGTTGCCGAGGAACTTCTTTTTCTCCCATTTGCCGGCCTTGGTGGAGAGGCTGGCTTGCGGGATGGAACGCGCCATGGACAGCATGAGAGCCAATGTGTGTTCCGCAACGGAGACGGCATTACCGCCCGGTGTGTTCATCACCAGGACGCCCGCCTCGGTTGCCGCCGGCAGGTCGACATTATCGACTCCGACGCCGGCACGGCCGATCACCCGCAGCTTGGGGGCCTTGGTGAGAACATCTTTGGTTACCTTGACCGCGCTGCGGACGAGGAGCGCCTCGCAATCGGCCAGATGAGGTTCGTAAGTCTTGGGATCCGCCACCACCACATCCCAACCCGATTGGGCACGTAGGAGGTCAACAGCCGCAGGCGCAAGCGGCTCCGCGATAAGAATTTTCATGTGAGTTCGGGTTAGCTGACTGCCACCGGTTCCGGTTTGGGCAGGGCGACTTCGGCGTAAACGTTCTGAACTGCGGCGACTCCGGTACCAAACTGCACGGGATAGCCGGCGGCGTGCAGGATCAGCTCGAGCTCAGCGATCACAGCGAAAAGATCGTGAAAATCGAAGTACCCCAGATGGGCAAGCCGGAAGATCTGTCCTTTCATCGTGCCTTGGCCATTGGTAATGATCGCGTTGAAGCGGTTGCGGAACTCTTTGATGATGACGCCTGAGTCCATGCCTGCCGGGGGACGGACCGCGGTTACCGAGGATCCGGGCGAGGTGGAGAACAGTTGCAATCCAAGCGCCTGGCAGGCTTCGCGAGTGGCGCGGGCCAGCAGTTGCGCGTTCAGGATCACCTTGTCCATACCGATTGACTTGATGTATTTCAGCGCCTCCGCCAGGGCCAGCAAAAGGGCAATATTGGGCGTCCATGCCGACTCGCCATTCACCGCATTCTTCTTCTCTTTTTTCAGATCGAAGTAGAAGCGGGGCGCTTTCGACGAGTCAGCCAAGGCCCAGGCTTTCGGGCTGATGGCCACAAACGCCAGGCCCGGAGGAATCATGAATGCCTTCTGCGAGCCGCCAATCACAATGTCCAAACCCCAGCCTTCGATATCGAGCGGCATGGTGCCGATACCAGTGATGGCGTCGACCACGAAGATGGCGTCGGTCCGCTTGACAATCTCGCCCATGCGCTTCACGTCGTGCTGCGTACCGGTGGAGGTTTCCGAAGCCTGAACGAAGACGCCTTTGATGTTCCTGTTTTCGGCAAGCGTCTTCTCGAGAGTTTCCGGTTGCACCGCGTCGCCATATGGCGCGCTGAGAACGGTAGCCTTGATGCCCCAGGCCTTCATGATTTCGACCCAACGCTCACCGAATTTGCCGGCGGAGCAAACAACGACCTCATCTCCGGGAGAAAAGAAATTTTGGGTCGCGGCCTCCAAGCCGCCTGAACCTGACGCCACCAGGACCAGCACGTCGTTCGAGGTGTTCAGGACAATTTTCAGGTCCCCAAGGACTTGCTTATAGAGATTGCGGAAATCTTCGGTCCGGTGGTGGATGTCCGATCCCATCATCGCGTGCAAAGCGGCAGGCAGGAGAGGGGTGGGGCCGGGCGTCAGAAGACGTTGTTTCTTAATGTACATGCGGAGATTGAAAGCCGGAAGCCGGCCTGTGGCGAGGAGTACGTCGGCACATCATGGAACCGGCAACTAGCTAGAAGAACCTTCAGGATAACAAAATGGGCGTCCTTTCGAGGACGCCCATTTTGTTTCATTTGACGAACAGCCGGTCGGATTACTGCGACTGTGTCCAGACGGTTACAGTTGCTTTGGTGTTACTCGGATCGCCGGCGTTGCCATTAGAGGCGTCCTGGAGATAGAACACTGTACCGTAAGTAACCCAGTAGCCTGTTGTCACAGAACCGGACCCGACCGCGTACGCGGACACCAGAGGACCATTGGGCGCGTTTACGTGAACTTCGGTCGCTGTACATGTGGAGCAACTCCAGTTGAGCGTGGTTTGGCCCTCGCCGTTAGTGACCAGGATCGGATTTGGCGTAGCGGTGATGGTGCCACCGTTCGATGTAGAAGGCGGAACGGGGGCGCTTTGCTGTACGGCAACCGTGACTGTACTTACAGTGCTGGAGGGTGAAGTAGGGTTGCCGCTGGAGGCGTCCTGCAAGTAGAAGACGGTTCCGTCAGTGACCCATGTGCCCGTCGTAGCAGTTCCACTACCGCCAAAACTGGTGGCAAATAGCGGCCCACCCGGGCTATCGACGTGGATCTCAGTTGAGGAACAGCTGGAACAGCTCCAGGAGACACTAGTTTGCGCCAGGGCGAGCGAACCGGGGGCATAAAACGCCGGGTTTGGCGTCGCTGTGATCACGCCGTTGCTGGAAGCGGAGCTGGTGCCCGCCGACGCCGACGGCGCCTGCAGGTGAGCGGTAAACATGGCGACCGTACTCGGACTGGAAGCGTTTGTCGTGTCCAGCAAGTAGAAGGTCATGCCGTCTGTCACCCAGTTGCCGGTGGTAGCGGATCCGCCCGAAGCATTAGCCGCAAATAATTGACCGCTAGGAGAACCAATGCGCACCTGGGTAAAAGCGCAAGTGGGGCAGGTCCAATTGAGAGTGGTTTGCCCGGTGGTAGAAGACGTGATGATAGTGGCCGGCGAGGCGGCTAGGGTACCCCGGCCCTGCACCGGAGTGCTCACTTGCTGCACTGCTACCCGAGCACACGCCAGTGTGTTGGCGGTTGTCTGGTCGTAGCCGTTGGAACTGCTCTGGAGCCAGAAGACCATTCCATCTGTCACCCAGCCTCCGGTTTGAACCAGCCCGACGTTGACGTTTGAGCTGAGCAGCTGGACCGAACCGAGACCGACATACAGGTTCGCCGAAGTAGCGACAGAGGTGGGCAACACCCAATTGAAAGTTGTTTGGCCCATGGACGTACCCATGGGTACCTGAATGGTGGTGGGCTGGGCGCTGAAGTTGACGTTCGAGTTCGCGAGCCACACATTGCCGTCGGCAGCCGGACAATAGCTTGGGAAGATGGCGGCGGTTCCGGTGCCGGTGCCGGTGCCACCGCCGCTGCCGCCGCCAGTTGCGCCGCTAGCTGTGGTCAAGGTTGCGGTAATGGTGGCGAGCGTCGCGGCCGATGAACCTGGATCCGCATTCGTGGCGTCCTGCAAATAGAAAGTCATGCCGTTCGTTACCCATGCACCGGTAGTGGCGCTGCCGGTTCCCTGCCCCGTGGCGAGCAGCGCGCCGCCAGGACTGCCGACCCGAACCTGAACCGAACTGGTGGCGGCGGTATTCCACGACAGCGTGGTCACGCCGAGTTGGCCGCTAGCCACAGGGATGGGGTTGGGCGTGGCGTTCAGCGTGGCCAATGTCCCCGCAGGCGTTCCAACGGGAATGGTGACCGTATTACTGATGAACGCATTTTGAGCGATGTAAACGGGTGTAGCGGCATTGGATGTCAGGCTAGAGGGCAGCTGAATCTGGACCGCATACACGCCGATGCCTCCAGGAGCGAGACCGGCATTGACGACTGTTCCGCCACCGCCAGCGACGGTAGCCACCACACTGTTAGCGGCGCTATTCGGCTGGACCCCTTTGTAGGGTGCACCATCGACCACGGCGGCGGGGTTACTATTCGAATCCTGGATGACACCCAGGCCCGTGGCGTACACGGTGATTGTCTCGTTCGGTTGGGCTGGATTGAGTGAGGTAATTGCCCCGGTGTTGTTATCGCTGCAACACGTGCTGGAACTGCTGCTACTGAGACTGATCTGGGCTGCGGTTTGGCCTTTGACCGGGGTTGTGGCCACCGAAACGGGGATTCCAGATCCCGCGGCACCGCCCTGCACTGCCGTAAGCGTTACGGTTCCGGTAGCACCAGTGGAGGCGGCCGTGACCTGGGGATCTTTGATCGCGCTTATGATTCCGTTGGTAATGGTGGCGAGGGTGTCTGTGGCAGTAACCGTGTAGGTGTAGGCGCGGCTATTGATGGTGACCGTCGCCACATCGCCTGCCTGTGCACTGGTGAAGCCAACGGTGAACGTAGCCGACGGATTGCCTGACTGGTGCTGCGGCGAATACGCCGGCCGCGGATTCGATTGCGAAGGCACCGCGAAGAGACCTGGATTGGCAGGGGCAATAATCAGCGGCACAGCAGTAGTGGTGGTAACCCCGGTGCTGTGCACGGTACGAACGTAAAGGCTGGCAGTGGATCTGTTCGCGTACTCAAACGGGATCTGACATTTAATCTGAGTGGGAGAAACGTAGAACAACGGCACAGGGTTGCCATCGATGAACACCTGAACTCCGCCCAGAGTTAAGGGAAGATTTCCGCTCTCGCTGAAAGGAGCGACGCTATTCGGGTCGTAGCTCACCGTGCTATCCGCCAGCCCCTGCGCGGTGGGCGATGTGAGGCTGTAGTTGATCTCGGCAATCATGCCCGGGGCAACGGTTCCGGCATTGCCGCCCGTCAGATAGGCGCCATTCGTGATGGGGTTCACATCGGCAGTGTTCGAGGAGGACGCAGCCAAAGTGATGGTGTCGAAGCCGAGGTTTATGCCCTTAGAGCTCAGATAGACCGTATCCGGGATGGACCCGGATAAGGCGAGCACGCTAGGATCGCCGGCGTTCGAATTGGCTGAGTTGATTTGCTTTATAAGATTCGCCGTGATGGTATCGAGCGTGTCACCGGTAACCACTGTATAGGTGTAATTAGTCGAGTTGATGGTGATGGTGACCGTATCCTTCGCAACGACAGTGCCGGTTAGAGTCACAAATCCTTCCTGGCGCCGGGCCTCGCTGGCCGCATTAAGAGTGGCCGTAGGGGCTAATGGAAGGTCGCCAGGCGTGAATACCAGAACCCGGCGGTTGAATGGATCAGCGACATATAGGTTGGTGCCATCGAACGCAAGCGAAGTCGGCGTGCCGACGGTGTCGCTGCTACCGGTGTTATCCACGCTGGTGCTGACGATACTGGTGTCCTGCGCCACGGCGACGTCGCTGGCGAAGTCAGGTTGTCCGAGCACGGTATCGGCACTAACGCCGTTGGTGGTGGGTATCTGGTTGTAAATCAGCACGCGGTCGTTACCCGCGTCAGCAACGAACAGCCGCGAACCATCTGACAGCACGAAGCGTGGGAAATTCAGCGTGCTAGCACAGCGCGCCGGATAAGTGGGCTTGTTGTTGGTGTCGACGCCGTTAGATGGGCAGAGGCCGGCCGCATTGTCGGCAGTAGCGGCCGTCATGTTTGGCTGGCCGAGAACGACATTTGCCGGTTGCTGCGTTTGGGTTGGAATGGTGTTCCAGATTAGAACACGATTGAAGCCCAGATCGGCAACGAACAGGTGAACCCCGTCGGAGGTCACGCTAGTGGGAGACCACAGAGAGTTGGCGGCCGCCACCGGGTTCGTGGTGTTTGGGGAGATGACCTGGTTGAAGTTAGGCTGACCCAGGACGTAATCGGCCGCTTGACCGTTAGTAGTCGGGATCCGATTCCACACCAGCACGCGGTTGTTGCCAGTGTCGGCGACAAACAGCTGCCCATTCTGAAGCCACACTCCTTGCGGCCCGCGCATGGTGGTTTGGTCGGTCTTGGAGGCCGACTGCAGTGTGGTGAAATTCGGCTGACCGACGACCAAGGTGGCCGGCGCGTTCGGCGTAGTCGGAAGTGGATTCCAAATCAGGACGCGGTTGTTCGTGGTGTCGGCAACCGCGAGAACCTGTCCGTCGGATGCAACCGCCGAGGGATTCCACATGGAACTGATGTTTAGAGCCGTGCCGGTGGCCGAATCGGAGTGTCCGGCCTGCGCCGGGCCGCCCGCATTCGAGCCGGTCTGCGAGGTGCTCGTTTTGTAGGAGGACGGCAGGTAGGAGTTGAAGTCTTCCTGGCCCAGAACATTGATGGCCGCAAAGCCGCACACCGGGCAAAGAGTGTTGGACACCGGACCCTGCGAGAGGTCGGCATTGGGCGCAGGCAGCTCACTCGTGAAGAACGTGACGATGCGGTTGCCTGTCACTGGGTTGCCGAAGCCATCGACGCCGTCGTTGGCCCCAAGCACGTTTCCATCGGCAACGTACAACGTGCCATTGGCATACGCGATGCCCTGCGGACCGGCTAAAACCTGATTACTGGGACCGCCTTGCGCTGCATTGAAGAAATACTGACCGAATTCGGCTCTTGCGGCTTGCCCATTCGTGAAATTCGCAGCCAAAAGGGAGGGTGCGCAAGCTGCAAAGGCACAAAGCAGCAGCGCAGACAACGGGGAACGCTTCATGAATATTCCAGGAACAGCCAAGTATAACAATCGCTTGGGACGTAGCCGCCTGCCGGGGCGTTGCGATCACGTGAAATTAGTATCTGTACAAAAGCCTGCGAGGAACTGCTAGCTACGCGCACCAAGAAGTGGTACTCTGGCCGCATAAATATTTCTTAATCATGCAGGAAGGAGGGAGGGAGAAGTGTGTCCGAACGACAGCCATGCCCTTCTGCCTTCGTAAGGAGCCTTTTGAAATCCGATCTGTTTGTTGCCTGTATAGGCATGTTGGCTGCCGCGTCCGTTCTGCCTGCTCAAACACCGACCCTCGATGGCTGCCAGGTGTTCCCGGCTAATAACGTTTGGAATACACGGGTCGATTCCCTGCCCGTCGCGGCAAATTCGAACGCTTTGGTGAGCACAATCGGTTCGGGCGCGGTTATCCACCCAGACTTTAGTACAAACCTGTCGTATGGCTTGCCGGTTACAGCAGTTTCAGGCAACCAGCCGAAGGTGGCAATCACGTTCGGCTACGCCAGCGAGAGCGACCCTGGTCCTTATCCGATTCCGGCGAACGTGCAGATAGAAGGCGGTTCCGACCACCACATTTTGCTGGTGGATACGAGTAACTGCATTCTGTATGAGGTTTACAATGCGACGTCGAACGGCAATGGCACCTGGCACGCCAGCTCCGGTGCGGTGTATCACCTCAACTCGAACACGTTGCGGCCTGCTGGCTGGACGTCCGCCGACGCCGCCGGCCTGCCTGTCATCCCAGGCCTGATTCGCTACGACGAAGTGGCAAGCGGTCATATCAATCACGCCCTCCGGTTTACCGCACCGGTTTCAGCGGCTTCTTACATTTGGCCCGCCAGGCACGATGCCTCCAGCCTGCTGGGTTCCGCGTACTCGCCCATGGGGCAAAGGTTCCGGCTGAAGAGCAGCTTCAATATCAGCGGCTTTTCTCCGCAAATGCAGGTGATTCTAACGGCTCTGAAGCAGTACGGAATGATTCTGGCGGATAACGGTGGGCCGTGGTTTGTATCCGGGATCTCGGATACGCGCTGGAACGATAACGACCTGGACACGCTGACACAAATAGCCGGCTCGAACCTGGAAGCGGTGGATGAGTCGAGTCTGGTTATGGATTCAAACTCGGGCCAAGCGGTGCAGCCGGGATCATCCAAGACGCCTGCGCCAACCGTCCCGACCAACACGTGGGTCCACGTGCTTTCGAAGAACAGCGGTAAATGTCTCGAGGTTCGCGGAGGGGTTGGGGCAACGCAAGCAGCAGCTGGGCTCGACCAGTGGACGTGCACCGGAGCAGCCAATCAGTCTTTTGAACTGACACCGGTCAGCGGCACAGCTGGGTACAAGATCACGGCGAAGAACAGCGGGTTGCAATTGGATGTGTTTGGCCAAGGCACGAGCGACGGCACCGCGGTTATCCAGTGGCCCTTTTGGGGCGGCGCCAATGAAACCTGGAACGTTCAGCCCACGGCTGACGGCTACTTCACCGTTTCGCCCGAGAGCACAAACAAATGCATGGATGTTTCTGGGGTGTCGGTAGCGGACGGAGCAGAAGTCTGGCAGTGGACCTGTCTAGGTACCGACAACCAAAAATGGTCGTTCGCAACGGCGCAATAGCTGGTTGAGTTCAGTTTCGAGAACTGGAAACTGTTCTCACGCAGCGGTCCATGAGCAGATTGGGCCGCTGCGTTTTTTTAAATTGGGTATGGAAAGGATTTGGCCAGACTTGCCGAAGGCAATGGCTTAGGCAGCGATGGTATGGGAGCAACCGGTGGGGGCGGTCGCTAATTCGATGAACTCGTTTTCGAAGCGTTGTTGTTCGCGTGGGTCAGAAGAGGGGCGTATCTTTTGGCAGGTTCGGCGAAGTGATTCCTGCAAAGAGAGACCACCGGCATCCTCGCCGAGAACAGCCTGCGCAAGAGCATGAGCTGCTTTGCGGGCTTCATCCTGCGACTTGGCGAACATGAGAGCGTCGTAACGTTGTTGGATTAATTGAGCTTCGCGTGTCATGTCGCTTAGTTCGATGCAACAACGATAGATTTTGGTGCGCGCGATCTAGCATACCTTCCGCACGGGAGGGGCTAGGAAAACAACGGGCAAGTCCTAGGGCCACCATGGATTGTGGCAGTACCTGAGCCTTACGATCCTGCTATTTTCGCCCGCGCGTGCGACAAACCCTGCGTCCATGTTGACCGGAGCCGATCGCGGCTGTAGAGCAGGTGTTGTTTGTCGGGAGTGAAGACCTCGAGCGTTATAGTTCCGTCGTAGCCGCAGCTCTGCAGAAGGTGAACGGCCTCCTCCAGATTTACGGTCCCGGTGCCTAAAGGCAGATGAAGGTCGGCGTGTCCACCTTTGTTGTCGTGCAGATGAACATGCTTCAAGCGATGGCCATAGGCGCGCAGGATTTCACCCGTGGTGTTGTGCGGCACCTGTAAGTTGGCATGACCGATGTCAAGGTGGAGGCCCAAAGTGGGAATACGATCCAACAAATCACCTAACTGTGGAGCCGAGTTATAGTCACCCGGCAGATTCTCGATCATGAGGCCGACGCCCGTCTTCTCCACATCGGGTTGCAGTTCCTGCAGCGATTGGATGTTCCGCTGAATGAAGAACTCACGGCTATGCCAGGGCGTGTGACGGTCGGGATGGATGTTCATCCACTTTGCGCCCACTTCGGCAAAGCGGTACAAGCAGCGACGGAGCTCAGCCACTGCGCCCTGCCGAATCTCCTCGATTGAGCTTGCCATAGGTAAATACCATGCAGTGTGGCCTACAACTGGCAAGCCATGACGCTCCAATGCTGCGCGGGTGGCTTTGGTATCGATATTCCAGGATGCAGCCGCAGGGGGCTCGAGAGTAAGATCAATGAACTCCATACCGATAGCAGCCATCGACTCGATTTCCTCGAGTAGAGGCTTCTCCGGATGGTTCATAGTGCCGATGATCATCAGTGCCTACCGGCCGCGCGACTGAGGCGATGTTCGTTATCGATAGTGGGAGTAAACCAAGGGCGTGAGTCGAGCAGGTTCGCCCGCTGCAGACAATCGGTACCCTCCACGGTGGCAGGCTTCGACAGCTGCAGGTGGTCCCATAGCCATCCCGGCAGAAGGTTCGCATCGTCCGGACACAGCCAGCGAAAGGCACAAAGAAGCGCTCCAAGAAGATTGACGTCGTCTTCTATGCGAGCGATGAGATGGTTCCAGTCCATGGTGGGACCGACTACCGATAGCATGTTGAGCGCATCAGGCCAGTCGCAGCGGTCGCGTTGCATGACGTAGAGCTTGGTCCAGAGCGTCTCTTCGGGCGGAAGCAATCGAACCTGCAGGCCATCTACCGGAATGATTGGCCCCAGCAGCCAACTGCGATCGACCAAGCTGCGCTGATTCGCCATGGCCCACATGACGTCAACAATCGTTTCGCCGCGGTGGGTACGGTGGATCCACTTTCGATCGTACGGCCGCTCATTGAAGAGATCGACAAACTTGAGCGCGGCAAGGACGTCCACTACGACGTCACAGGATTCAGGCTCGATATACAAATCGAGATCTTTGCAATCTCGAACCTGATCGGCGTACGCCATAGAGGCGAGTCCACCGCCGACGGCAAAGTGGATGCCGGCCTTCGACACTGCCGAGAGGACTTCGCGGTAAATGGACCATTGCTCGTCGGGCAGTTTCGTGGGCCAGGCACTGAAATGGTTTGCGTGCAGAAGAATTCCTGATTTCACGTCGTTCCTTGACAGATGGGATGTAGCAGGGCCACTACCATCGCACTCGTAAGATTGAGAGGATCAGGGCCGGTTCTTCATTGCTTCGGCGGTGGACTCGAAATAAGACCACAAGATTTGCTTCGGTTCTGGGGGCACACCAGTGATCTCGAGAGCACGATGCATCAACTGCAGCCAATGGAGGCGCGCCTGTTCTCCTACCGGAAACGGCGCGTGGCGCATGCGCAGACGGGGATGACCGCGATTTTCCAAGTACCGGGGCGGTCCACCAAAGCGGTAAATCAGAAAATCGCGAAGCCTTTCTTCAGCGCCTGCAAGATCGTCGGCGGGATATAACGGACCCAGAACAGTGTCGGACGGAACCTGGTGATAAAACGCCGCAATTAAGCGCTGGAAGCCCTCTTCGCCCAGCGCGGTATAGACATCTTGCTCTTGCACTGAGGCGATGCTAACAGACCGCGGAACGACGGGATGGCCCGTTTGCCTCAACACCGAAGCGAACAACGGTGATCTATAAGGACATGAGCGAGAACCCGATTTTGGCCCTTGTCGATCAGCAGGACTGGCTTCTTCCAATTCAAGAAAAAGGCGAAGCGCTGGTGAAGGAGGCGTTCGAAGCCGCAGGCGAATCCGGCCAGGCGATCAAAAATGTACTGCACGGGACTTGGTTGGGCCATCCGTTACACGCCGCAATAACAGATATCCCGGTCGGCAGTTGGACAGCGGCCGCGGTTCTAGATGTATTGGAAGCAAGTGGGCAGGAGCAGTACGGACCCGGTGCAGACGCGGCGGTTGCGGTCGGGTTGGTAGGGGCATTGGGATCGGCGTTGGCAGGAATCGCCGACTGGAGCGATACACACGGGAAGCCACAGCGGCTGGGTGCGATGCACGGGTTGCTAAACATCGGGGCGACTTTACTCTATGGGACCTCGTGGGTGTTGCGGAAGACTGGGCAGCGCGGTGCGGCGCGCACGCTGGGGTTCGTTGGCTTCGCCGCGGTGGGTGCAAGCGCCTGGCTGGGCGGCGCTTTGTCGTATACGCAGAAGATCGGCGTGAATCATGCTCCGGACCCAGACAAGGAACTGCCGCACGACTTCACGGCCGTTGGCGCTGAGTCGGACCTGACCGAGAATCAGCCAAAGGTGGTGGATGTGAAGGGCGTGCCCGTGATGCTGGTGAAACAAGGTGATGCTATTCACGCACTGGCGAACATTTGTTCGCATTTGGGCGGACCGTTGGCAGAGGGGAAGATCGAAGGGGACACGGTGGTTTGTCCCTGGCACGGATCGAGGTTTTGTCTCCGGGACGGTGCCGTGATTGATGGCCCGGCAACGCATCCACAACCGGTCTTGGACGTCAAAATAGAAAACGGTCAGATACTGGTTCGCGCCTAGCGGAGACGGGCCGGTATCGATTCCTAAGAACGGCCCCATAAAAACATTCCATAGGCAAAACCGGGTTAAATCTTTGTTGCCGGGAGCTTGTCGTTGATAATTGGGCTTTAAGGCGACAAGCTTTCCGGTTCCGCGGCAACAACCATCAGGTCTGCTGGCGCGTATCGCCGGACAGTGCGGAACTCCGCTCGTCGACCCGTTGGCACAGCCTACAAGGAGTGGAATGTTGAACGAACTAACTGAACGTCTGTCGTTGCGCTACGCGGAACTGGAAGAGCTGAACCTAAAAGTAAAAGAGCAACGGAAAAACCGCGTTGCGCCGCACCAGATTCAGGAAGAGCGGCTGAAGTACTTGACGGACGAGAACCGAATCAAGGCCGTAACCGTGCTGTTTAGCGACCTTGAAGGCCGCCTGCACATGCTGGATTACGACAAGAAGTTTCTGGTGAAGAGCTGGGACAACCTGACGTTCGACGGATCCTCCATCCGCGGGTTTACGGCACAGCGTGAGAGCGATCTTCGGTTGGGCATGGACTGGGGGTCGTTCTACTATGCCCCCGCTGACGTATTCGGCACCGGCAAAGTGTTGGTGTTTGGAGAAGTCATCGACAAAGACGGTTCACCCTATGTCGGCGACATCCGTGGCGTTCTGAAATCCTTTGCGAAGCAGCAGTTCGACAAGAACGGCTACACCCTGAACGCGGCCAATGAGATTGAAGGCTTTCTGTTCCAGGGCGTGGATGCGGAGCAGGAGTTCTACAGAACGGGCAAGTTTGACTATGTGAACACGGGTGGGTATTACCACTCCCTGCCTGGCGATCCGCTGCGATTGTTCATCGATGCAGCCGCGGAAGTGCAGCGCGCGATGGGCTTTGAGAACGAGAAAGACCATCCGGAAGTGGCGCCATCGCAGTTTGAGATCAACTACAGTTACGGCGAAGTGGTTGCCGCTGCGGATCAGATTCAGTTGTATAAGCTGATCTGCCGCCAGCTGGCGACCAAGATGGGCTACACAGCCAGCTTCCTTCCCAAGCCGGTGGTGGGCGTGAATGGCAGCGGCATGCACACCAATGTTTCCATTACGAAAGAAGGCAAGAATCTCTTCTGGGATCCGCAAGGGGAAGAAAAGATCAGCTCGTTTGCCTGGGATTTTGTGGATCGCATTCTCTACCACGGAAACGATATTTGTCTGGCATTTAACTCGAGCGTAAATGCGTTCCGCCGGTTAGACCCGCACTTCGAAGCGCCCAACCAGCTGAAGGCTTCGGCAGTGGACCGCGGTTCCATGATTCGCATTCCCATCGGTAACGAGCGCAGTTCCCGAGTTGAGGTGCGTTCAGTGGCTCCGGATGCAAATCCTTATCTGACTCTTTACTCGGTGTTCCGCACTGGTCTTGAAGGTCATAAAGAGGCCAACCTTCGGCAAGCGGAGCGGTACCTTCCGGACAACATCTACGACGCCATGGAGAATTTCGACAAGGCCGAGTGGACGACGACGCTGCTAGGACCAGACGTGAAGGCACGCTTTGTGGAGCTGAAGAAGAACGCAGCCGACCGCTGTCCAAGGCTGCTGGGGACCTTCGTGAAGGCGCCTGAAGTGCAGTATCATCACGAAGTTTATAACCAGTTCCTCTGGAACATGTTCTAAGGAGAACGGTCATTTCATTCGAGAGCCCCGGTCGATGACCGGGGCTTTTGCCTTTTCTACGGGTGCCATACTGACTAATGGCTATGCTTGACGGACCGGCGACCACGCAAAGCCACTCCCTGCCTGAAGTCCACGAGAGCGTGGCCACGAAACACAGCGGTTTCTGGCGGCGCTTGTTCGCTTTCGCGGGCCCGGCTTATCTGGTCAGCGTCGGATATATGGACCCTGGAAACTGGGCCACCGACCTGGAAGGCGGCGCCCGGTTCGGATACCGTCTGCTGTGGGTGCTGGTGCTTTCGAACCTGATGGCGCTGCTGCTGCAGACGCTCAGTTCACGTCTGGGCATTGTGACCCGGCGGGACCTGGCGCAAGCCTGCCGCGACGAGTATCCGCGAGCAGTGGCGTACTCGCTTTGGCTTCTATGCGAGTTCGCGATTGTGGCGTGCGATCTGGCAGAGGTGCTGGGGGCGGCGATCGGCCTGAATCTCTTGTTTCATTTGCCGCTGCTGATTGGCGTTCTGTTGACGGCGGCGGACACGCTGCTGGTGCTCTGGTTCAGCCGCCTGGGCATCCGTGTGATTGAAGCGTTCGTGCTGGGACTGATTGCGATCATCGGCGGCTGCTTTGGGTTCGAAATTCTGCTGGCGCACCCGAGTGCTCCCGATATTGTGAAGGGCTTGATCCCGCGCCTGAACTCGAATAGCTTGTTCCTGGCCGTCGGCATCTTCGGCGCAACGGTGATGCCGCACAACCTATACCTTCATTCGGCGCTTGTTCAAACGCGGCAGATTGGCGAAAGCGAACACGAAAAGCGGCGTGCCTGCCGCTTTAACTTACTCGATTCAGCGCTGGCTCTGAATGGAGCGCTGTTTGTAAATGCCGCGATTTTGATTATGTCGGGGGCGGTCTTCTTTGCGCACCACATCGTGGTGACGGAGATTCAACAGGCACATGCGCTGCTGGCTCCGCTGCTGGGGACTACGGCGGCAAGTGTTTTATTTGGTGCGGCGCTGCTGGCCTCCGGCCAGTCGTCCACGCTGACTGGCACGATGGCGGGCCAGATTGTGATGGAAGGCTTCCTGCGCTTCCGTATGCAGCCCTGGATCCGCAGATTCATCACGCGGCTACTGGCGATCGCGCCAGCGGTGGCGACCATCTACTGGTTTGGCAATGCAGGCACAACGGATCTGATTGTGCTGAGCCAAGTGATTCTGAACCTGCAGCTTCCGTTCGCGGTAATTCCGCTGGTGCACTTTACCAGTGACCGAAAGCGGATGGGCGTTTTCGCCAACGGCCTTTGGCTGAAGCTCGGCGCCTGGGGTTGTGCAGCGTTCATCGTTGTCCTCAACGTTTGGCTGCTCTACGATCAGCTAACGGATTCACTCGCGCATAGCGGACGGTTTCGTCCGTTGCTGCTTTGCACGGCCATCCTGCTGGCCGTTGGATTCTTCGCTCTGTTGGGCGCAGTTTCCCTGAAACCGTGGCTGCGGCCTCGAGCGGTTGCTCCGGCTTCAGTTGTTTTAGGAGCATCGCCCCAGCAGGCCCCGATCGTTCCGGCCCGCGAGTATGCACGCATCCTGGTGTCGCTTGACCATAGCGCTGCCGATGAGGAAGCGCTCGGGAATGCTGTTTCGCTGGCACGCATGCACCACTCGAAGTTGATTCTGCTGCACGTTGAGGAAGGCGTCACCAGTCAAATGTTCGGTGCGCAGTCGTCCACCGCGGAAATCACCGAGGGGCAGGATTACTTGAGTAATCTGGTTGAGTCTCTGCGCGAGCAACGCATTCCGGTGGATGTCGTGGTACGGCATGGGCGCAGACCGGCGCAAGAGATCACACGCGCCATTCATGAACTTCAGCCGGACCTTGTCATCATGGCGTCGCACGGGCACCAGGGACTGAAAGACTTGCTATTTGGAACCACCATCAACGCGGTTCGGCATCGTGTGCGTGTGCCATTACTGATTGTGAGAAAACCGGGAGAAGACAAGGCATGACCGATCTGGCAAGCGGCCAGATTCTTGTCACGGGCGGCGCCGGCTTTATTGGCAGCGCTCTTGTCTGGGAACTGAACCAGCGCGGCATCACGGACATCGTGATTGCAGACTATCTGGGCACGGACGAAAAATGGAAAAATCTGGCGCCGCTGAAGTTCGCCGATTACCTGGAAGCGGATGAACTGTTAGAGCGCGCGAACGGCAGTGCCGATGCCCTGCCCCGGTTCGCGGCCGTCTTCCATCTGGGCGCATGTTCGGCCACCACAGAGACCGATGCGGCGTACTTGATTCGCAATAACTTTGAGTACACGAAAACGATGGCGCATTGGACGCTGCAGCGGGGCGGTCGTTTTCTGTATGCTTCGTCGGCGGCGACCTATGGCGCACTTGCTCACGAAGTGACGGAATCGGTGCCGCTATCGTCGCTGCGACCGCTGAATATGTACGGCTACTCGAAGCACTTGTTCGATCAGTATGCGGAGCGAGCGGGCATCCTGCAGCAGTTAACAGGGTTGAAGTACTTCAACATCTACGGACCGAACGAGAATCACAAAGGCGAGATGCGGAGCGTGGTGAACAAAGCGTTCGCGCAGATTGAGGCGTCCGGACGCATGTCGCTGTTTAAGAGCTACCGGCCCGAGTATCGGGATGGCGAACAGAAACGCGATTTCCTGTACGTCAAGGATGCGGTGGATGCCACGCTTTTTCTTGCCGAGAACATGGACGGAGGCGGCCTGTTCAATGTAGGGTCAGGACAACCTAGTACCTGGGTGGCTTTGGCGTGCTCGATCTTTCGCGCCTTGGATCGCGAGCCCCAGATTGACTTTGTAGATATGCCCGAGCATCTGCGGCCGAAGTATCAATACTTCACTTGCGCTAACATCGACAAGCTTCGATCGGCGGGTTGGACGAAGCCCTTCCGCAGCCTGCAAGAGGCAGTTAGTGATTACGTGACAGGCTATCTGCTGCCGGGCAGGCACTTGGGCGACGAACCGGATTTAACAGGCAGCTAGGCCGCGGAGATTCCATCCGCAAATCCGGCTTGCTTCCAACTTGTTTCCATTTGGCCCCGGCCAGTGAGTTTCTAAGCTGAGATAGCCTTTGTAGCCATCCTGGCGCAGCGCGCGAATCTGCTTCTTCCAAGGGACATGACGTGTGCCAAGCGGTCCCCATACAGGCGTGTGGCCTTCCAGGTGACAGTCTTTAGCGTGCACGTGTGCGATGCGATCTTTCGGCAGCAGGTTGTACCCGTTCGGAAACGCTTGCTCGCCAGCTACCAGTGCGTTTGCGGGATCCCATACCAGTCGCAGCCGCCGGTCGGGAACTGCATCGAGGAAACGTGCGGCTTCGGCTCCCGTGCCGATGTTGCACGCATGCTCATTTTCCAGTCCGATTGTCAGGTTAGCTCCCCCAGCCAGTTCCGCCAGCCGTGATAGCGCCTGTACGATCGCGGTGTGGCACTGCTCCGGTGCGATGGTGCGCCAATAGGAGAAGACGCGGATGAGTGGGGCCTCAAAGAAGTTTGCGATCTCGAAGGCGCGCTGGGTGAGGCGGTCCTGATCGGCATAGGTATGGCGGGATGCAAAGGCGTCTTGTTGAAAGCGTTCGTCGAGGGCGGGTGCCTCCGGCAGAATACACTTCAAGAGCGGCGATGCGATGGAGACTACGCGCATGCCGCCGTCCTGCAATTGGTTGCGCGTTCGTTTCAGCGTGTCGATGTCGAGATCGAGGATGTTAACGCCGCCGATGGTTCGCAGTTCGACGCCAGTCATACCGATTTCCTTCATGACCGGTAACGCTTCGGCCAGATTGGGCGAGAACTCGTCAGTGATGGCGGCCAGAGGAAAAATAGGTTCGAAGGAGGGCATGGTGCTGCGATTTCTATACTAGAGGTATGTTCTTTCGCCGTGACCGACCCAAAGTGCCGACGTTTGCGGAACGTGTGAGTCTACTAAAGCAGGCAGGCTTCGCAACCGAGAACGTAGCAGACGGGCGTGTCCGTATCAGCAAGCATGGCGTGGGTGCGCTGATCGGCGACGAAGGCAAGAACCAGGCGCAAATCGAAAAGGCCGGCGTCCTGGTTGGCGGAAACATAGTAGCGCTGCTGAATACCGGATACCAGTTGTTTCTCGAATTGCCGAATGGCGGGCGGATTCCGGCCAACGCGGAGCAGTTGCACAACCTGCATGAGTTTGAAGAGGACGTAAAGGAAGCGTTGGGGTTAGTGAGCCTTTACAACACGTCGCTGGGTACCACCAGCCAGAAACACATGTACGACCGGGTATTCAAACGCGATTCTGGCCAGCAGCCCAAACCTTGGGAGAAGAAGGACAATCGCATTGTCGCTCCCCATACCAAGAACACGCAGGAACCGCTATAAGCGCAGCAGTTGACGCATTTCGTTGAAGGCGATCGTCGCGAACGGATCGGTACCAGTGAGATTCGGAACGAACGGCTGAACGACAATGCCGAAGGCACCCTGGTTGTTGCCAGCCCGGTGAAGACAAGTCGCCAGCATGTCGCGGCTGCGTAGATCTGTATCTCCGGTAGCCACCACCAGAGCTCGCCAGGGTTCTACTGCCGCCGCGTAATCGCGATACAGGAAAAAGCCGTAACCGAGCACGAAGTTCTTACTCACGCCATCGGCGTGCAAATGCTCAATGCGGGAACGCAGCGCAGGCGCAGACCCGGCCTGGACGATTAATGAGACGGCCTCGGCAGTCTGCTTCAAGGCCGGGCTTGCGGCCGAGTGCAATCCCTGCAGTGTGGCAGCGCGTGCACCTGCGTCATCGCCCGTTTGCAACAACCAAATGGCGCTTTGCAGTGCGGCGGAAGCGGCGACGTCGCCTTCTAAGTGCGCCTGCGTTTGGATTGTGGCCAGGCCGCGCTGCGGTCCAGCGCTCACGTCGGCCCCGCAGATGGAAGCCCATTGGGCCCGCACTATGGAGGCGAAAGGATTCTCACCGGCGCGGGGCGGAAGGGATTTTTCGACCACGGCCGAGGCCCGATCGCGTTCTCCGGCAAGCAGTGCGGCGACGGCTGTGCCTGTGTTCAAACCCGACCGAGGTGAGGTCTGATTCCAAAGTTGTTCAGCGCGTGCAAACTGCCGTGTTTCAAGAAAGCCTGTTGCCAGTTGCTCGTGTAATTGCACATCGGCCGGATTGAGTTCGATTGCGTTGGCCAAGGCCTGCTGCCCCGCAGCCGCATTGCCTTGCAGAAAACGCGCCGTTCCCAGTTCCGCCAGTGCGTTCACATCGTGCGGGGCCAATTTCACCACGGCACTGGCAGCATCGGCAACTGTTGGCAACGATCGGCGTGGGAAATGAGTCAACAAGAGATCGAGGCGAGCCCGATCGTACGGGGAGAAGGTCGCCTGGTGTGCCCGGGCCGCAGAAATTGTTGGCTGGAGCTCAGGCGACTGCGTTTCGGCTTCGGTTTGAACGAGTGCTAAATATGCCAGCCCGAAGCTCGGGTCTGCTTCCATGGCCTGGTGCAGCTTCGCCATTCGATCTGGAATGTCCCCACTCTGCAGCGCTTGCGTGTAAGCGCGAAGAGCCTGGTCGCTTCTGGTAGAAAAGGCGGACGCCTGGGCGTTCAGGCGCTTGGCGATCGCGTCTACCGAAGCGATTACAGTTGCCAGCGAATCTGCGGTAAAGATTTCGGCATTCTGCTGCGTGGAAAGATCGCGCACATCGACCGTGTAACGAAGCTTCGGAGCGTTCTCGATTGTTACCTGAACTTCCGCGGTGGCCTGCGCTGCATAGCCGGACGAGCTCCGCGGTACCGGAAATGCATAGGCGGATGGATCTGACGCGAGATCCTGTTGCAATATCAAGGGCACGGCGGCGGCCAGCCAAGACGACGACGTTGGCAGAAGAACATTGGCTGGCAGCAACGCCATGCGTTGCAGCGAGGTTGACTGTTTAGGCCTATTACAGCTGTTAAGGAGCAGCACGCAGGCCAAAGGAACAAGAGCGAAGGATGTTATACGCAGGCGGAATGAACCCCTAGAGCGGCTTTGGATTTTCGACCAGAAGCTGCTGGAACCCTGGGTCTCCTCTTAGTTGAGCAAACTCCGGTAACTGGGGAATCTTATCGCGGTCCTTTATGCCCTCTTCGAAAGCTTTTCGCAGATAGCTGACAGCACGTACATTATCGCCGCGCTTGGCGTAACTCTTCGCCAGGTACAGATGGAAAGTGGCCAACTCCGACACCGTTCGCTCCTGCATAAAGGTGCCGAAGCCGCCGCGGTGTTCGAACACGTCAGGATCAAGCTTTAGTGCTTCTTCGTAGTAGGCCGAGGCATGAACGAAATCTTTGCGCGCGAAGTACGCCGCGCCGAGGTTGGCGTACAGCGGCGCTGTCGGCTCTGAATAGCGAAGCGCGCGCTTGTAGTAAACGATCGACTTTCGGTACGACTTCTGGGCGTAGAACACGGTTCCCATGTTGTTGATGGCCTCGCTGTACTGCGGGTTCAGCTTAATGGCATGCTCGTAATATTTCTTTGCGAGCGGGAACTGCAGCATCTGGTGAAAGGCGATGCCAATCTTGTTTGCGATCACAGGCGAGTCCGGCAATTGACGGTACATGTCGACGGCTTCGCGGTACATCTTGCGAGCCATGAAAATGTCGCCTCGCAGTTCCGGGGTGACAACAATAGGTGGCTTAACGGGCGTTTCCGGAGCGGTCAGCGACGCTCTCAGGTTGTGGTCCGCGGGCAGGTTTTGAGTTGTAGCAGGCGAGCAAAACAGGCCAGCCGCGGCAAAGGGTAGAAGGATAGTCGAACGTAGACAAAGGGCCATAACGCTCCCTGGCCTTCTACTATAACTCCGTTAATTGAGCGCGGATGGAGGTCTAGTGAAAGATGCTCTTCAAATGATCGAAGAAGCCGCCTCTCTTCTTCCTTTGATCTGCGGGCGGAGGAGGCACTGGCGAGTTCTGCTGAGCTACGCCGTAGGGCGCTGGAGTCTGCGGCTGCATGCCGGCCGGCAGCACCGGAACGGGCACTGAACCATTACTCGGCACGGGTGGCGGCGCACCCCAGGAAGCTATTTGCGTGGATCCGCCCTGGTGAAGCGGACAGAACTGCACCGGCTGAGTATCAATGAGGTAGTACTCGGTGATCACCTTCGGACAGGCCGTCGTGGCGAGCGCTCCGCTGTCGGGATCGATTTGGGCGCTTACAACGCCATCGGGCACCGCGAAGTTGCTGACGTCGCGATACTCACGGTGTTTGTGGGCGCGCTTCATGAACTCGGCCCATACCGGAAGAGCCGCATGCGCACCTTCCACCTTTAGATCCTGATAATCGTCCAGGCCAACCCAGACTATACAAAGCAATTTGCTGGTGAAGCCGGCAAACCAGGCGTCGTGCGAAGTTCCTGTTTTGCCAGCAGCGGGCAGGTTGAAGCCGTACGAGGCCACGCGAGCACCGCTTCCGGACCGCAGCACTTCCTGCATCAGGCTGACCATCAGGAAGTTGACGCGAGGATCCAGCAACTTCTTCGTTTCGGGCTCCGAATGCCACACCGCATCTCCGGTGTTATCAACGATTCTGGAAAGCAGCCGCGGCTGTACCATCACGCCGTTATTAGCGAACAATGTGTAGGCGCCCGCCATTTGCATAGCCGTGACATCGTACGCGCCCAAGGCTTCGGCAGGAGTGGCCTTGATCTCGGTGAGACCGGCTTTATGTGCGAGGTCGGCTACGTTTCCGAGACCCGCCTTTTCCGCCACTTCCACGGCTGGCACGTTCAGAGAATCAGCCAATGCTTCACGCAGGGTAACGTCACCCTTCCAGTTGCCCTTGTGGTAATCGGTCGGCTCGTAAGACTTATCGCCGTCATAAGTAAACGTCTGCGGCGTGTCCTGCAAGATGGTGGAGGCCGTTATGGCGTTTGGATGATCCCACAGCCCCGAATTCAGGGCGGCCGCGTAAACAAACGGCTTGAAGATGCTGCCCGATGGCCGCTTTGCGACAGCATGATCGAACTGGCTGACGCCGTAGTTCTTTCCGCCGATCAGAGCTTTCACTTCGCCCGTGTGTGGATCGAGGCAGATGAGCGCCACCTGCGGGCTTTCATACGGCGTACCATTTTTGTGACGCTTGGCAAGGATGGTGTCCACTTCTTTCATGCCGACAACCACCGCCTCGGCCGCGTCCCGCTGCAGCAACGGATCAAGCGTGGTGTAGATGCGAGAGCCTGATTCCTGGAAATCTTTATCCTGGAACTCGTCCGACAACCGTTCGTTGACAAGGTCGACGAAGTAGGGGGCATCGGCTGATTCAGCGCCTTGCTTCACCGTCACCATGGGCGTGTTCAGGGCATCTTCGTACTGCAGTTTCGAGATGTAGCCGTTGTCCAACATCATGCGCATCACAACGTCGCGCCGTTTCCGTGCGCGCTCGGGCCATCGCACTGGATTACGAAAGCTCGGCTGTTGGATCAAGCCCGCGAGCGTAGCCGCTTCAGGGAGTGTCAGTTGACGAATATCTTTGTTGAAGTAGGCCTGGGAAGCCTCGCCAAATCCCCGAATGGAGAACGATCCCAGCTGTCCCAGTGGCACCTGGTTGGAGTAATACTCCAGGATCTGTTCTTTTGAAAGCTTCTGTTCCAGGTGTAGCGTAATCATCAGCTCGGCGTATTTGCGGCTGATGGTTTTGCGGTTATCCAGCCACAACATGCGCGAGAGTTGCTGCGTCAGCGTGGAGGCACCTTCGAAGTACTTGTGCCGGCCGAGATCATCCAGCACGGCCTTGACAACCCGGATTGGATCGAATCCGGAGTGTTGAAAGAAGCGCTTGTCCTCGGCCGAGATTAACGCGTGAACCAGCACCGGCGGTATGTCGTTATACTTCACGATCCGCCGCTTCTCGCGGTTTTTGTCGTAGAGCGTGCTCAGTAATTGCGGTTCAAGCGTGTACTCCGTTCGGCTGGAGTTGTCGCTCAGATTCATGATGGACGAAATCTTGCCGTTCTCGAAATGCAGAACACCGGGATCGCCATGCGTAAAGGCATCGGCGCCCGGAAATATTTCGATAGCGTTGGGACGCAGGTGATACCAGCCGATTGGGTTCGTCCGTGCGTCTTCGGCCAATCCGCTCTCTCGTAGGCGGGACGCAAACCGCAGTGGCGTGCCTGGATCGCCGACTCCGACGACCTCCGGAGCCGCATAAAGCATTGACGATTTCGGAAAGGGCCCATGTGCCAGTTTGGCGTCCGTAAGACGCGCATACTTCTCATAGGAGAAGCTCAGAAAAATGGCCGTGGCAATAACGAAAACGCCTAGCGTGATTGCGATGCCATTTCGAATTTTGACCCAGGTTGCCGACGGCTTGTGGGCGCCAGACTCCGACTTGGAGGGTAGTTTGATGCGTACGGGCAAATGTTGGCCTGAGTGGTGCTAGGGTTTCCTACAGAGTGGACGCGGCGAAGAATGCGCAGTTACGATTTTTCGGCCTTGTCATACGATTCTAACTCTTTCCAGATGTTGTCCGTATGCGCTTCCCAGTCGGGGGTTTCGTTGCCGGTAATGTGGAGCTCGTTCACCTTCAGAGTGCCGTGTCCGAAGGGGCAAATCCACTCCGTTTTCGGGCGGCCGAGGCGCAGCATATTGCCCCAGGAACCGCTGGGCACGGGCATGATGAGCACTCGAAGACAGGTGCGGCAGCGCCGGCGCTGATCCTTTACCGCCAGAGAAAACAATCCGCTGCCTACCAGCCAGACACCCAGAATGGCGAATGTATACCAGATGTCGTAGAGGAAAAGAGATTGCACCCTGCCGAATCGCGTGACTGGCGGCGGCGGAAACAAGCTCGCCACCACGGCCTGTAGCCCGTACAGGAAGCCCGCAATCAGCACGAGCTTACCAGCGAGATAGGCCCAATACTTCATGAGATCTATTAGACTCCTTCGCAAGGGAGCGGGTTCCGGTCCCCGGCCAGCGTTACTTCCGAACCAGATTGCGGGCGATAAACAGTACGTTTGCCGGGCGCTCCGCCAGCCGGCGCATGAAGTACGGATACCACGCGTCTCCGTACGGAACATACAGACGGAGACGGTGTCCTTTGGTCACAAGTTCCCGCTGCAGGTCGCGGCGAATACCATAGAGCATCTGGAACTCAAAGCAGTCTGCGGCGATCCGACGTTCCGTGACGTGACGGAGGGTCTCGCGGATAACCGCTTCATCGTGGCTGGCGATGGCGGGATATGTTCCCTCATCTAGCAATAGCCGAGTGAGCTTCAGATAGTTGGCGTCTACCTGATCCTTGCGCGCAAACGCGACCGAGGAAGGTTCGCGGTAGGCCCCCTTACAGAGCCGCACCGGAATGCGCCGCTCTCCCAGCAGCCGGATGTCGTCCTCACTGCGGTGGAGATACGCCTGGATAGCGACGCGCACGTGTCCCGGGAAGGCCTGCTGCAGCCGGCAGACCACGTCGAGGGTGCGCTGGGTGTATTCGCTCGATTCCATGTCGACCTCGACGCGTGTGCCCGATTGAGCAGCGCGAGCGACCAACGTGCTTGCGTTCTCGAAGCAGGCGTCGGCTGAGAAATCGAGGCCAAATTGCGTCAGCTTGATCGAAACCGTCGCCGGAAGATCCCGGATCTGGTCTAGCGCATCCAGATAATTTTTTCGCGAGTGTTGCGCTTCTTCTAGAGACCGGACGTTCTCACCGAGGAAGTCAGCACTGGAGGAAATACCTTCGGCGGCAAGCTTCCGCAAGACAAGCACTTCGTCTGCCAGCGTTCTTCCGGCGACGAAGCGCCCGGTTACTTGCTGCGACAGTCGGGACTGTTCCATCCAATGGCGCAAGCGCCGGGAACCAGACATCCACAGGAGCGTTTTCCGGAGCATGCCTCCCCAATATAGCGATCAGAGGGCGACGGCCCCGACAGGAGAGCGTAGAGGCTCAGGGCTGTACGATGCAGGCATGATTTCGATTCGACTGTGTTTGGGCATCGGGCTTTTGAGCGCCTCCGGATGGGCTTCAGCAGCGCCTGCGAAGTTGCTTTGGAGCGACGAGTTCAACGGTGCCGCGCTCAGCCGGCCAGACGCCACCAAGTGGACGTACGATTTGGGTGCAAACGGCTGGGGGAACAACGAACTCGAAGACTATACCGACCACGCTGAGAACGCTTTTCTCGATGGCGAGGGGCATCTAGTCATCCGCGCGAAGAAGGATAAGACCGGCCACTACACCTCGGCCAGGCTGAAGACGGAGGGACTTTTCTCGTTCACCTATGGGCGAGTGGAAGCGCGCATGAAGCTGCCGCACGGCCAAGGCATGTGGCCGGCTTTCTGGATGCTGGGCGCCGATATCGGGACGGCGGCTTGGCCCGAATGCGGCGAACTGGATATTTTAGAAAACCTGGGCCGTGAACCAAGCATTGCGCACGGAACAATTCATGGTCCCGGCTACTCCGGCAAGAACAGCATCAGTGCGCAATACGAGCTGCCGGGGTCGCCGGCCCTTGCCAACGATTTTCATGTGTATGCCGCCGATTGGTCACCCAACCGGATTGAATTCTCTGTGGATGAGCACGTTTACGCGACTGTAACGCCGGCAGCGCTTCCGCCGGGAACGAAGTGGGTGTTCGACCATCCGTTTTTCATTCTTCTGAATTTGGCTGTCGGCGGTGCGTGGCCACGCAACCCCGACGCAACAACGAGTTTTCCTCAAGATTTGACCGTTGATTACGTGCGCGTATATGATCGGCCGGCGCCGAAGTAGCCGTTAAACGCAGAAAGGGCCGGATGGCGAACCATCCGGCCCTTTCGCTTGTGTTGAAACCGCTAGCTGCTTATTTAGGGCAGGCGAGCTGTTTCATTCTGTCGTCCGGCAGCGGACGGGCATTCTTCACAGCCGGCGGCATGCTGTTGCCGTTGTGAGGAACCAGGTAGACTTCGACGCGACGGCTCTTGTCGGCATCGGTTACCGTGGAGCCCTTACGTTCTTTCTGCTCGGGCAGGTTGGACGTACCGCAGAGTCCGGGTTGCGGATCGGAGGTTTGATCGGTTCCCACAAAGTCGTACTTGATGCGGGACGGATCGACCTTGGCGCAGGTACCAGTTCCACCGCTGAGGACAGCGGCGGCGTTCAGGGCGCGCATTTCGTCTAGAGCCGTTGGCGGTGTCTTGGCGCGGCGGCGACCCTTGGTCGGGGTAGCAGCAGCGTTTTCTTTCTCGTCGTTATCGCGATGGCCGACCAAGATGATGTCGTAGTCGCCGTTGGCTACTCGCGGTGCAGCTTCGTCGATCAGGACGCGCTTACCGCAATTGTTGACACGGGCGTTGTTCTTAGCGAAGACCACATCGGCCAGGCGCACGAACTGCGGCGGGCAGTTGACAGTGATCTGTGTTGTCTGCGAAGCGGTCTTACCGGTTTCGGTGGTAACCGTCACGGTCGCGGTGACCGTCTTGGTCTGGTTCTGTGCGCCACCTTCGAAGTTCAAGGTAGAAGCATCGAACGTTGCGTTGGCGCTGTCGCCGCCAGTGACGCTACCTTCGCTCACGGTCCACTTGTATGTAAGATTGCCACCGCAGGCTCCGGCTGTCGCTTGTGCGGTGAGTTGAGTGGTGTGGGTGCCCTTGGTATCGGCTGCGCAGGACAAGGTCGGCGTTCCGGCCGAGACACTGGTGATCTGCGGCTGTGCGTCGTTCACCGTAACGGTGGTGGAAGCAGTCACAGGAGCAGCGGGTGGCGGCACGGTCGGCTGAACCCAGCAACGGACCGGGATTTCTTTTGGCCGTTCCATAGGAGCGGGCGGCGGCGTGGTGTCGCTAACAGTAACTGCCACTTGGAAGTCGCCCGTGTTGTTGGGGGTGAAGCTGAAATCGGCACTGTCGCTGCCGGAGGCTTGGCCATTCAAGGTCCAGGCGTATTTCAACTTGTGACCTTCAGGACCGCTGGCGGTCGAGTGGAGACTGACCGGCTTGCCTTGGCAAATGGTTTGACCTTCAGCACCGGTGATGGCGCCTTGTGTCAGCGGAGCAGGAGGCGGCGGCGGGGCCGGCATCGGCGGGCACTTCTTCTCGCCGATGTAGAACACCAGACCAGCCGTGGCTTGTACCCCGGTCAACACGTTACGGCGGGGGATATAAAGGCCGCCGTCCGGATAATTCGGCAAGTTGAACGTGGGGTTGTATGAGGTAAAAGCACGCGCGTCGAAACGAAGCCCGAAGTGGTCGCTCAAATGGAACTTGACACCGCCGCCGTAATTCACTTGCGGCTGTAGGTTGTCATTCAGATTGCCTGAAAAGTAAAGAGCGTTGGTAGCGGAATTTCTTGCAATGCCCTTGGCGGTGGAGGACGGTGTGAATTGGGCGCCACCGATGCCAACCGTCAGGTAAGGTTGAACTCTCGACCCGCGAGGACGCAGGTTGAAGACCGGATTCAGACCAAACTGATAAACGCGATCGTTAAACGAGTAGGTTGGCAACGGCGTGCCAGCCAAGTTGTTAAAAGGAAGCGCGAGGCCTGCTGGGTACCTTCCGCTTGACAGCTTAAACTCCACATTGTTCTGCGCATACGAAAAGAAGCCTTCGATGCCGACCCAGCGGCTCGGATTCCAGGCCACGCGCAGACCGCCAACACCGCCGTCCGCGAATCGTTCGCCTAACCCCCGGTTGACTGAACCAAAAATGCTGATTCCACCGTAAGGATCGACTTCCACCAGATCTGGATGTTCATCCGCACCCGATCCTCGGGATGCAGTGTTCGTCGTCGCCGGTGTGCCTGGTGCGGGCGTTGTGTCTTGCGCATAGGCTGCGGTTACACAAAGAGCCGCACTCAGGAGTGCCGGGCCAATCGGCTTAAATCTGAGCCGAATACTCATTCTTCTCCTCCAAACGAGTCATCTAACCTCTTCATTGATGTACTACACGCCTCTTTCATTACAAAGGTTGCCAATTTGGCGCGCAATTTTGAGCGAACTATCAGCAAGTATTCCTGTTTGTTCTGCGCAGCCGCCAAAAACCCATTCGCTATCGAATTGTTTTATCGACGCGGGAGCCGCCGTACGTCCCAGCGCCTGATTATCCAGCTTAAAAGCCCGTTGCCGCGTCGGGCGGCGACAGACGATGGCCGAAAGCAACCTGTATTTTCGTCTCGCTTACCAAACTGGGGTAAATACGAACCAAGATAGCCGTAATTCCTGAAGAAAATTACGACACAGGAGTAACATTATCTTACCCGCAAATAGCTTAATCACGAAAGAGTATGCCAAGTCCCGACGTGATTGCATACAGCCTTGAAGGCTTATTAGTCAAAACTGCGAGCTGACGTATGGGTAAAGAGTGAAGCGAAGTTGGCAGCCGACTCCAGCTGGCCCCGCCATCTTCGGAGCGAAACAACTGCCCGTATTCGACTGCGAAGGCGGATCTGCCTTCAGCGGCGTAAGTGACGGCATTAACAGTTGAGGCATTCAAGCCGGACGCGTTTGCATTCCAAGTCACACCACTGTCTGGTGAAGAGTAAAGCCCCAGTCGCGTCGCGACCAGGATGGGCGCACTCGCGTCGGCCGCCAGCGCCATGGCATTGATGTCCCCAACGGGCAGCGGAAATGCTGACTTATCCCAGTGCGCGCCGCCATCCTTAGATAAATACAGCCCAGTCTGCGCTTTGACGGACAAGCGGCCGTCGTTACCCGACGACGAGGCCAATCCGTACACAGGCGTGTCCGTGCCGAGGTCCGCTTTCGTCCAGGTCTCTCCAAAATCGTCAGAGAGCAAGAGTCCGCTCTCGGTTGCGGCGGCAATTAGATTGGTTGCTCCATGAGCAATGGCGTAGAGCCCATAGACCTCGGATGCCGGCAACACTTTAGTAACGGCTTTGGTATGGATCACCCGCTTGGTATGGCTGGTGGTTGACCGGCTCTGGGCATGCGTTCGCGACGAACTCACCTTACTGGAGCTAGAAACCTCTTCGGTCTTCGCCGGAGTCACAATCAGCTTGACGGCGAGCGGGCGCCAGGTTGCGCCCCCATCCAGCGTTTTATAAAGAAGGCGCGGCGACGCAGCGATCCACTTATGTTCATCCGTCGGATGTCCGACTATGGAGCGGAGATGCACGCCACCAAGCGAGCGCGAGGAGCGCAACTTGGTCCAACTGGAGCCATCATCGTGACTGACGAAAACGCCCGAGGTTTCGCCATCCGAGCTTTCCACAGAAACCAGCGCAGATCCAGCGCGCGTCATCGCGCTGATCTGACGATCCACGAAGCCGTCGTCTGTCAGGTTAATGGTGTCGCCCCCATCGAGGGTCTTCCCCACACCGTCGTACTCCATTGCTAAGTACATGGTGCTCGGCTTTGTGGGATCGAAGGCCAGTGAGTTCACCTGCGTATCAGTAAGTACCTTCCAGTTCGTGCCACCGTTCGGAGAACGGAAAAGCCCCATCGTGGTACCTGCAAAAATGGTCCCTTCGCGATCCGGGGACTCGCGAATGACGTGTGTCCGCCGCGAGGTATTCGGAATGCCAGCTAACTTGCGCCATCCCTCGCCGCGATCCTTACTTGCGTAGATCCCGCTGCACGCGCTGGCGAAGACCTCGCTGGGCGACTTAGGATCGATATAGATGGAGAAGACGTCTGAATCGTCGATCATTCCACTGTGAATGGACGACCACGTTTGTCCGCCATCAGTGGTGCGCCACGGCAGGTGCGGTGTACCGGCATAGATGGTGTTCGGATCTTTGGGATCGATGGCAACCGCGGTGATGCCGCGCATTTCAAGATTGTTCAAATCCGAAATCCGCTTCCAGCTCTTGCCGGAATCGGTGGTCATCATCACGCCTTTCAAGGTACCCGCGACAAACTCGGTCGGATTGCTGGAGGACGCCGTCAGCGCACGTACGCCAACATTCTTGAAGTCCGGATGCTCCGTCCAGACCTTGCCGCCATCGATTGTTTCGAATAGCCCTCCGCCAAAGGCATCCAGCACACCGGCGAAGTAATGATCGGAGTTCTGCGGGTCTACCATTACAGCCGCAACCTCGCCCAGATTCCTTTTGGGCAGATCGAGTGCCGTCCAGGTCGCTCCGAAATCCTGACTCTGATACAGCAACGAATTCATGGCGCCTGCCAGCACCGTTTTCGGACTCTGCGGATCCACCGCCACCGTCGTTGCAGTCCCGCCAAAAGGTCCTGCGATCTTCCAATCGTCCACCGGCGCCGAGAGCCCCCACGCACCGGCCGCTACAGCAACAACCGCCGCGCCACCCACAAAAAAACTTCTAATCATTTTCCTGCAAATCTGTTTGAACCAAACTTTCTCTATTGTGCCCTTTTTCCGGCGATATGTCGCCAAAAATAACTTAATCACTTAGATCGCGAGCAGGTGTGGAAGGCTACGCTGGCGGGAGTGCGAGGCCAGATGCCACGCAAAAGATCCAGGCCACTTCGCCAGGCGGCGCAGGTGATAACCGGCATTCGTGCAAGCTGAAGCAACATAAGGTTTCGGAAATTGGTACAGTGGATGAGACGCGCGCTTTGCCGCGTCTGTCTCCCCTTGCAAGCTGGTTTGCGATGATCCTCGGCTTCAGTTATGCTAGGAAATTAGGTTGTTTAAAGGATTAGGTCAGTAGGTTCATGGCAAATACAGTCTCTTCGTTGAAGCGCGTCCGCATCGCTGAGCGTCGCACGACGATAAATCGTATGAGAAAGACCCGGTTACGGCACGGGATCCGTTCCATGCGGCGCTTGCTTGAGCAGAAAGATGTGCAAGGCGCAACCAAGAACGTTCCTGCCACATTCTCATTGGTGGATCGCGCCGCAAAGTGGGGCATCATCAAGCAAAACACCGCGGCACGCTATAAGAGCAGGTTATCCTTGCGGCTGAAGAAGCTAGCTGCCGCTTAATTAGCGCTGCCCTCCCTCGCCTCCCTTTAGTGCGCTGTCCTCCACCGAGAATCGGCTGCTAGACTGACCGGCATATGCGCAAGCTCCACACGCCCCTCGTGTGTCTACTTCTTTACGTAGCGGCATTATCCGGAGCTCCCCCATCGCAGAACTCCTCGTTCACCGGCAAGCACGGCATGGTTGTCGCGCAAGAAGGCTTAGCTGCCGATGTGGGCATATCAGTCTTAAAGCATGGCGGTAATGCCGTGGATGCAGCCGTAGCCGTCGGCTTTGCACTGGCGGTGACCCATCCGAGCGCCGGGAACATTGGCGGCGGCGGCTTCATGCTGGTCCGCTTCAGCAGCGGCAAAACCGCCTTTCTCGATTTTCGCGAGGCGGCTCCTGGTCACGCTTCCCGGGACATGTACCTGGGCCCCGATGGCCAAGTCACTCACGACAGTGTTTCGGGCTGGCGTTCTTCCGGCGTACCCGGCACAGTGGCGGGGTTGGCGCAAGCACACAAAGAGTTTGGAAGCAAACGCTGGAAAGACTTGCTGGATCCGGCCATTCGCTTAGCGCGGGATGGTTTTACGGTCGGCGCTCCCCTGGCGGACGAGATCGGTCAGACTAAAAGACTAAAGACCGATCCTGAATCGAGCCGCATCTATCTGCCGGAAGGGCGCGCCCTGAGTCCCGGAACAATTTGGAGACAGCCGGAACTGGCGCATACGCTGGAACGAATTGCCGAAGGGGGCGCCGAAGGCTTCTATCAAGGCGCTTCGGCCGATCGATTGGTGGCCGAAATGGCGGCGCACGGCGGGCTGATTACGGCAGACGATCTACGCGCCTATCGTGTAAAGCAGCGGACGCCGCTGGAGGGCGATTATCACGGATTCCACATCATCACGGCGCCCCCTCCTAGTGCGGGCGGAGTCGGCCTTCTGCAAATGTTGACGATGGTTGAAGGCACGGGCTATGAGGACGGCGGTGCTACCTCTCCCAAAGCGCTTCACTATGAAGCCGAAGCCATGCGCCGCGCCTACGCCGATAGGAGCGAGTATCTGGCCGATCCCGACTACTACAATGTTCCGGTGAAAGAGCTTCTCGACCCCAAGTATCTGGCGTGGCGGCGCAGCACTATTGCGCCTGAAGCGGCGACACCCAGCGATGCGGTACATCCCGGACTGCCCAAAATCGAGAACGCCCGCGTGGACTGGATAGAGGGCCCGCAAACCACGCATTACAACGTGGTGGACGCGACCGGCAATGCCGTCGCGGTCACGTACACATTGAACGACAGTTTTGGGAACGGCATCACCGTCCCTGGTCTAGGCTTCTTGCTGAACGACGAGATGGATGACTTCGTCGCGAAGCCCGGGTCTCCTAACATGTTCGGGCTTACCGGCGGTGACGCGAATGCCATTGAACCAGGAAAGCGTCCCCTGTCGTCGATGACACCCACCATCGCGCTTCGCAACAACAAGTTCGCGTTCGTGCTGGGCGCTCCTGGGGGTTCACGCATCACCACGGCTGTATTCACAGTGATGCTCGACATCATTGACTTCCACCTTAGCCCGCAAGCTGCCATCGATCTGCCAAGGGTGCATGAACAGTGGAAACCCGATGTTTTGTACGTGGAAGACGGCTTCCCGCCTGCTACGACTCACGCGCTAACAACCATGGGCTACGACCTACGCCCAAACCCGCTTACAGCGCGCGTACAGGCCATCGTCTCTCATGACGGAGTTCTCGAAGGCGGCACCGACGGACGCGAACGGGGCGGCAAAGTCGCCGGATATTGATTCATCCGCAGCCTTGACCAACTCACAATTTATGAACACACTTTTGTCCACTCACCTCTTTGTGCGTCATCGACTGACGACGGTTTGGCTGGACCGGGTGTGGAACGCAGGCTTCCCCGCCGTAGAAATCTTTTGCGCCCGCCAACACTTCGATTACCGCGACAAAGCGCAGATAAACGAGCTTCGTTACTGGTTTCGCGATGCACCATTGCAATTGCATTCCATTCACGCGCCTATGTACAACGATGATGTGTGGGGACGCTCGGGACCCCAGGCGATTGTTGACATAACCGAACGCTCGAAGGCCAAACGCATGGCCATGGTGGACGAAATCAAACGAGCGTTGGAAGTTGCCGACGTCCTTCCGGTTAAATACATGGTTCAGCATTTGGGTGTTACCGGCCAGGAGTTTGACGAGTTCCGCCTGGAAGCTGCGTTCTCATCACTAGAAGAGCTGAAGGTGTTCGCGGGACAGCGCGGGGTGGAGATCTTGCTGGAGAACACTCCGAACGATCTCTCCACTGCGCGACGCTTGAATTATTTCCTCAACGAGACGCACTTGAAGCTGGGGTACTGCTTCGATATCGGTCACGCCCACATGACGGGCCGTCTGGAGGAAGAATTCGAGCTGATGAAGGATCGCATTCGTTCCACGCACATCCATGACAACAATGGCGAGGAGGACGAGCATTGCTTCCCCCAAGAGGGCACAATTGATTGGAAGCTGGGGATGAAACTCCTGCGCAGCCTTTCGCAAGCGCCGTCGCTTGTGCTGGAGTTGAAGGAGCCCGAGGGTATGGAGCACACCGTACTCGAAGCCAGGAAAGCAGCCGAGAAGCTGAACGAGATCGAAGAACATGAGCAGCGGTAGTGAACAGGCGTCCACGGCGGTAAAGATCCGTATTGCTGAAGCGAAGAAGCACGTTGGCGAGTTAGTCCAGATCCAGGGCTGGCTGTACAATCTCCGCAAATCTGGGAAAATCGTGTTCCCCATCATTCGCGATGGCAGCGGCATGATGCAATGCGTCGCGGTGAAGAGCAACTTACCGGAGGACGTGTTTGAGGCGCTGAAAGGTTTGACGCAGGAAAGCTCGTTCATCGTGGAAGGCACGGTTCGCGCCGAACCGCGCGCGGCCGGCGGGTTCGAACTGGACGTCACGGGCGCGCACATTATCCAGCGCGTGTCGGAGGAACATCCCTACCCGATCACGCCCAAAGAACACGGCGTCGACTTCCTGATGGACCATCGGCACCTGTGGCTCCGCAGCCGCAAACAGCATGCTGCCGTGCGCGTCCGCCATCAGGTCATCAAATCGATCCGCGATTACTTCGATGGGAACGGCTTCACGCTTGTGGACACTCCGATCTTCACGCCCGCTGCGTGCGAAGGAACCACCACCTTATTTGAGGTCGATTACTTCGAGGACGAAAAGGTTTATCTTACCCAGTCGGGTCAGCTTTATAACGAGGCTAATGCGATCGCGTTCGGCAACGTGTACTGCTTCGGTCCGGTATTTCGTGCGGAGAAATCAAAGACACGCCGGCACCTGACCGAGTTCTGGATGGTGGAGCCCGAGATGGTATACGCCGGGCTCGAAGATGTAAAGCGGGTTGCCGAGGATCTGATCGTTTATGTCGCCGGGCGCGTGTTAGAAGAGCGCGCCGAGGATTTGAAGGTACTGGAGCGCGACACGAAGAAGCTGGAAAGCATCGCCAAGCCATTTCCGCGCATGAGTTACGACGAAGCGGTAAAGATCCTGCAGGCCAAAGGCAGCGAGATTCAATGGGGCGGCGATTTCGGCAACACCGACGAAACGCTACTGACGGAAGATCTCGACCGGCCTCTGATCGTGGACCGCTATCCCACCGAGATCAAGGCGTTTTACTTTCAACCCGATGAGGAACGCCCGGAAGTCGCTTTAGGGGTGGACGTCATTGCGCCCGAAGGCTATGGCGAAATCGTGGGCGGCGGCCAGCGAATTCACGACCTGAACTTGCTGGAAAAGCGCTTGGCGGAGCACAATCTTCCGCGCGAAGCATTCGAATGGTATCTCGACCTGCGTCGCTTCGGCACCGTTCCCCATGCGGGCTTCGGTATGGGGGTCGAGCGATTCGTGGCCTGGATGTGTGGGCTCGAACACGTGCGCGAAACTATCCCTTATCCGCGCATGCTCTATCGAACGCGGCCCTGACGAAGGTCTGATGCGGCACTCTGAAATCGCTATCCTGGGCGCTCCGCTGGATTTAGGAGCAGCTCGACGCGGTGTGGACATGGGCCCATCGGCCATCCGCCTGGCTGGCCTGAACGCTAAGCTTCAGAGCCTCGGTTATGACGTTCATGACCTGGGCAACGTCGCAGTGGAGCAGCCGGAAAGCACCCCCACGGGCACTAACGCAGCGCGCTATCTTCACCAGATTGCAGGTACCTGCCGGAACCTGGCGGAAGCTGTAAACGGCGCGGTCGGCAATGGTACGTTCCCGCTCGTGCTCGGGGGCGATCATTCCGTCGCGGTCGGCTCGGTGGCCGGTGTTGCGAACCACTATCAGAAATCCGGAAAGAAGATTGGTGTCATTTGGGTGGACGCCCACGCTGACATGAACACGCCGGAATCGAGTCCCAGCGGAAACGTGCACGGTATGCCGCTCGCCTGCTGCGTAGGCCACGGTCCACGTGAACTCACTCATCTCTTCGATTGGGGGCCAAAGGTCGACAGCCGCAATGTCGTTTTACTCGGCATTCGTGACCTGGACACTCGCGAACGCGAGTATGTGCGCGAGTGGGGTGTGACGGCCTTTACCATGCGTGACATCGACGAACGTGGTCTCCGCTCCGTGCTGGAACAAGCACTCTCCATCGCCTCCGAAGGGACTGCCGGCTTCCACCTCTCCTTCGATATGGATGCCGTAGACCCCGACGAAGCCCCCGGCGTGGGTACTCCCGTTCGGGGCGGCATCACTTATCGCGAGGCACATCTTGCCATGGAAACGGTTTGCGATTGCCGGGGCATGCTGTCCATGGAAGTAGTGGAAGTGAACCCGGTGTTGGACCAAGCTAACAGGACTGCGTTGCTGGCCGTTGAACTGGTCACATCCGCGATGGGAAAAAAGATCTTGTAAAGGGCGCGGCAGCCTTAGGCGAGACATGGGCGGAACCGACTTAGTCCTGGATCCCAGGACGTACCGACGCCAGAGATGCTTAAGTCCATTCGCGTTGCGTGTTGCATTCCACCGACAACGAGTCTCAGCTCTTTGAAATTTATCAACGCGATCTTGTTAGGCGACCGGTGCGGGTGCAATTTGCCGCGAGTCTTGCTTACTTGAGAAATCGATCACGTTCTGCTATTGGACTAACAGGATTTAACCACGCCGTAGTAAGAAGCTTCTATTGAAGGAACTCTGGATTGGATTTACTTTGATATCGAAGCCACCTAGTGGCGATGTCGACAACGCCTAATAGGGAACTTCCAATATTTCATTAGGAGAAGTATTATGCGTTGTTTGTCATTTACTCTGTTTGCTGGAACCTTGCTTCTGACAAGCTCATTTCCAGCTCTTGCATCAGAGTTGAATTTCTCAGGAACATGGCAGGTCAATGCTGCCCAGAGTCAGACCTTCGAGGGTGCTGCAACCAAGGTGGTCATCGATCAGCAGGGAAACCAAATCAGCTTCAAGAAGTGGACCCGCGAGCGAGACGGGCAACTGGAAGAAAGTTCCTTCACATGCGCGATCGGAGGAGTTACATGTGACTATACCGAAGGCAAACATCACTCGAAAGTGAGCTTGTGGTACGACGGTTCGTCGCTGGTCATGCTGAAGACCGACGGCCCAAGGGATCGCGAGACGACCGAGCGCAGTTTCACCTTATCTTCAGACGGCAAGTCGTTGACGATGCAGTTTTCTAATGTTGCTGGTGGCAACAATAAGAAAAAGCTCGTATTTAATAGTGTCGGTCGCGTAAGTGATTCGGCTGCCTCTTCGGTATCTTGAGAAGCGGACTTGGCGTTGATCTAGACCAGACGAAACCGTCACGGTAACGGAGCGTTTCCGCGGGCGCTGGTTCGCTCACTCGTTGTTTTCCTCAACGGCGCAAGAAGGCCATGAGGACACACCAGTAATGACCTATTCGGGGTTCCGCAGCGTGGCAGCCTAGGAGTTTTAGCAGTGTTTGGCTACGTATTGGGGCATCAGGTTGAAGATCATCTGTGCTTGATCACAAACCTAATCCAAAAGTCCTAAAGAACTGTTAATCTACATACAAGACTAAGCCTAGTCCAAATCCCACAAACAAACCTGAAAGTCGCATGAAAACTATCGCACTCGCTTGCTTTGTCCTCGCCATGGTAGCCGCGCCTGTCTTTGCGGACAATAAGAACTACACATATTTAGCATTGGGAGACTCCGTTGCCTTTGGCATGAACGTCACACTGCTCCCTCCCTACTCTCAGCAGACGCCCGAACCTGACCAATTCATCGGGTATCCCGAAGCCTTCGCGGCAGCAACGCAGGTGGTAGAGAAGAATGCCTCCTGCCCTGGCGAAACGAGCGGCAGCTTTCTGAACACCGCAGTGGTAGATAACGGGTGTAATAGTCCGCATTTTGTGCCTCCGGCTGCACCAAACTATCCAGTGGTAACAATACCCCCGTTCAAGCCGACCATCGGATTGCATACAAAGTACACCGGCGCACAGATGGCTTTTGCGCTATCCGAGTTACAGAAAGACAAGAAGATCAACCTGGTTACGCTGAGCATTGGTGCGAACGACGGCTTGCTCGTGTTCGAGCAGTGCGGCGGCAACACCACTTGCGTGGGAATAAATCTGCCAATGGCCTTAGCGACGTATGCGCAAAACCTTGGACAGATCCTGGTTGGAATTCGTTCACAGTACCAGGGGCCGCTGTTGTTGATGACGTACTACTCGCCTGCTCCCGCGCTTGACGGCTTCACCGCGGCGATTAACGCTACGATGACCCAAGTGGCTACGGCGGTCTCCGCCACGCCCGGTTTCGCTCCCATCACGATTGTGGATGCGTTTACGCCTTTCCAAATCGCTTCGAAGTCGTTTGGTGGTGACGCGTGCCCAGCAGGATTGTTAATCCCACTTCCTCCTTCGCCTTACGACACATCCCGATGCGATATCCATCCCTCGGTAGTGGGACGCAATTTACTAGCTGCACTATTAGGCGTCGCGGCGCAGCCTCTCATCAGCGTGCGATAGCAACATCTTTCTAAAGAAAGCTGCATCGTAGAAGTCTCGCGATTAAAGAGCCTTACACGAGAGTGGCTCGACTCTTTACTTGCAATCGTCTGAGTTGAAACAGTTGGCAACGTGGCCGGTAATCTCTTACCGGCCACACGACTTTCTGCGATACGCAACACAGGTTAGCCGTTCTGCGGACGTGATGTCACATGGCTCTCTCGACCGCCGCTAAAGCCGACTAAGCCGCTCCGTAATCTCCAACCGGCAAGCTATCTCGTCCCTGAGGAATGGTCGTCGACTTTGCCGAGCCTCCGATTGCAGCTTGCTCGACGTCTTCCCCCTTTCCATCCTTCTCACTTTCAGCAATCACGTCCGCAAAATTTGTGAGTAGGCGGTCGTTGACTCGGAGTCTGAGACGCGTCCGCACCTTCTGAATGTCCCCGTCGAACTGCCACAGGCAAACAAACACCGGCAGTTCAGCAAAGTGTTGGCGCAGTCTCGTATAGATGGCTCTGGCGTGGTTTATCGCGAAAGGAGGCAGCGCGGAGATGCAGATTACGGTAGGCTCAATCGCATTCACACGCCGAACCAGTCCAGCTCTTATCGGGCTTGCGAGACTTTGGGCCTCCCAACCTTCGGGACACGAGTAGCTGACACAGCATCAGCGCCGCGATCTCGTCCGCCTCGTCCCGCGCTGGGATACACAGCACTTTTACTTTGGGTGTGAGGTTAGTGCGAAGGTTCGATGCAGACTCAGCGGCACTGTCGGACTCATCTCCTAATTCATCCACTAACTCTCGCGAGCTTTGGTAAATGAAACTTTGCGAATCTTCATCGAGTCCGTTGCGATGCCGATCCTGCTCAGCCAATCCGAGGGCCGGCAAGACCAGAGCGCTATAGGTTTCTTCGAGAGAATGCTCTTGCCGGTAACGCTCGAGGATTTGACGAGCTTCGTTCTGGTCTGCGGCTAGCAGGCGTTGATAAAACTGAGCGTGCGGCGGCAATACCGGTTCGTCGCCAAGAATGGTGTTAAGAAACGCCAAGCTGGGCGAGTAACGACCGATCACAACCAGGCAAACGGTGAGGGGCGTAGACAGTAGCAGCCCCGGAAAGCCCCAAATGAGAGTCCAAAAAACAGCGGCAACCAGGATCGCGAGCGGCGATAGACCCACGTGCGAACCATACAGCACCGGCTCGATTACATTTCCTACGATCAACTCCAAGACCACATACAGCGCAACGGTAGCCCCAGCATGCAGAAAGCCAGGGAAGATAGCGATTGAGATTAAGATCGGCATCATAGCCGATAACGGCGGACCGACGTAGGGCAAGAAGCGAAGCACAGCGGCCGTCATGCCCCAAAGCGAAGCATTCGGGACACCAATGAACGATAAGGCGATCGCAATGACAAGACCGTAAGACGCATTGACGACCAACTGGAGCAAAAGATAGCGGTTGATACGCTGCGTCGCTTCGCTCAAGGCTCGGGTCATTGTGTTCAATCGTCTGCCGCCAACGACTAACTTGATGAGCCTATCCCGCAAGTCTTCACGATCAACGAGGATAAACATAGTAAAAACAGCAACAACAATCACGTTGACGAGGGGACCCAACATGCCCTCAACTGATTCCAGCGGGTTTGACGGAGCAACCATCGTGACAGCCAAGGGATTGGCGGCGGATGATCCGGGGGTGGAGCGTGCACCTGTTTTGATTGCCTGGGGTGAAGCGCCGGGGATTGCCTCAGCTAATTCCTGGCCTAACTGCTTTAAGGTGCCGGATAGTCTGGTCAACCGGACGCTTTGAACCTTCTTACTGGAATTGATTTTGGCTTGCAGGGCTTGGGCGTAATTGGGAAGCCGGTCTGAGAGTTCAATAAACTGCTGGGAAGTGATCCACGCGATCAACCCTGTCAGGCAAAGCAGCGCGAGGACCACGGTAATGATCGCCAGCAAGCGAGGGAACTTCAGCTTCTCCAGGAAGGCAACGATGGGCGTCAGTATAAGAGAAAACAGGAGCGCGAAGGCGAACGGAATGAAAACGACACGGCCGAAATAAAAAGCGGCAATGGTGACGACGGCGGACGCGAGCAGGAGAAGACCGGACGATTCCCGACGGGACGCTGCAACGCGCTTCATTCCATCTCACTTCTTACGAAAAGTTGAGGACTGTGCATCAATCTCAGTTGATAGACGCTCGGATTTGTACGATGAACACAGTACGGAGCGCAGATTAGAGTACTGCGCTAGTGGCCGGTACTTGTAAGGGTAGGTTGGCCGCCGCTTCCCAGCTGCCTGCCTCGGTGAATATCGGCTCAAGTTCCTCAGAGCACAGTTGTTCACACCAATGCCAAGCGAACTGCAACCGCTAAGAACTTTTCCCTTGGCTAGCGCCTAGGTTATCGAAGAACGGCTAGTTCTTCCGCAGCCCTATATTGGCATTCCGAGTGCTCTAGCTGTCTTCGACTCCTTGCATGGCAGCTACACCACAAGCACTCGCAGTGTCTTCTGCGCCTTCTAGTCCCAGCGGCGGTGCGTTTTCCCTCAAGTTCCTCTCAGGCCTAAAAGACTTTGCGGTGCCGATTGCAATTCTTGCAATCATTGTGGCGCTAATTACGCCGATGCCGGCGCTGCTGCTCGACTTCCTGCTGGCGGTCGACATCATGCTCTCGGTGGTTGTCCTGATGGTCTCGATCTACATCAAGAAGCCGACCGAGTTTAGCGTTTTTCCCACAACCCTTCTCATCCTGACCTTATTCCGGCTGGCGTTGAACGTGTCTTCGTCGCGTCTGATCCTGCTGAACGGCAATGCGGGAACCTCGGCCGCTGGCGATGTGATTTCCTCGTTCGGTCAGTTTGTGGTGGGCGGCAATTACGTCGTCGGTGTTGTTATCTTCCTGATCCTCATTGCCATTCAGTACATCGTCATTAACCACGGCGCGGTGCGTATTTCAGAGGTCACGGCGCGTTTTACTTTGGACGCCTTGCCCGGCAAGCAGATGTCGATTGATGCCGACCTGAATGCCGGTTTGATTGATGAAGCGGGAGCACGGCAGCGCAGGAAAGAACTCGCGGAAGAGGCGGAATTTTACGGATCGATGGACGGCGCCTCGCGCTTTACACAGCGCGATGCCATGGCTTCCATTCTGATCACGAGTATCAACATCATTGCGGGCTTTCTGATTGGCGTACTGCAGCACGGCATGGACATGAAGCGCGCCATTCAGACGTACACAATCCTGACCATCGGCGATGGACTGGTGACGGTAGTGCCGGCGCTGATGATCTCGGTTTCGGGCGCGATGATTGTGACGCGTGCGAGTGCCAGCGACCGGCTTGGCAATGCGTTTCGAGCGCAGGTATTCACGGCCTATCAACCAATGCTGCTGGCAGGCGGTATCCTGCTGGCGCTTGCCATTCTGCCCGGCTTGCCCAAGATTCCGTTCCTTGCCGTCGGCGGCGGCATGGCAGCGTTGGGTTGGCAGACCCGGAAACGTCGGGATCTCGACAGTGCCGTTGAAGCGCAGACGACGAAAAATGAACAGAACGCGGCGAGCACCCCGGCCAAGGAGAACGTAGAGACGTTGCTGAAGGTGGAGCCGCTCGCGATCGAGGTAGGCCTGGGGCTGGTGAAGCTGGTGGAAGGCGGCGCGAACTCACCGCTGTTGCGTCGCGTGTCGGGCATCCGGCGGCAGCTGGCAACCGATCTGGGTTACATGCTGCCGCCCTTGAAGCTCACAGACAATCTGTCGATGGAGGCTCATAAATATGCCATATCGATCAAAGGCGTGCAAGTTTCGTCCTTTGAATTGCCACCGGGCTGTGAACTAGCGATATCGGTAGGCCCGGTGCAACAGCAGGTGCCTGGCACACCGACAAAGGAGCCGGCGTTCGGCATTCCAGCGTTATGGGTTCAGGGTGCGAATGCAGAGCTGGCGAAGAAGGCCGGCTACACCGTGGTGGATCCGGTGACGGTGATGGGCACACATATCTCGGAATTTGTGCGGCGGTATGCACATGAGCTGTTTTCACGCGGCGATCTGAAGAAGATGCTGGACCGCGTGACGGCGGAGCAGCCAAAGCTGGTAGAAGATTTGGTCCCGAAAGTGCTCTCCATGGGTACGTTGCAACGTATTATTCAGAACCTGCTGCGGGAGCAGGTATCCATTCGCGACGCCGCCTCTATTTTAGAAGCGTTGAGCGATGCGGCGTCGACCAGCCGTAACCCTGTCTTGTTGACGGAGTATGTACGGCAATCGATCCGGCGTGCGGTGGTGAAGCCGTATCTGAACCGGCAAGGTGACTTGCCGGCGTACTTCCTGCATCCTGAACTGGAGCGGGCGGTTGAGAGCAAGGTGGAGCATGCCGAGCAGAATAGCCATCTGACGGCGCCGCCCGAGATGATCCGCGAGGTAATCGCACGTTTAGAGAAGACGATACCTAAGCCGGAGAGTCCGGTGGCGGTGCTGGTGTCTTCAGGAACGCGGTACTTTATGCGGCAAATGGTAGAGAGTTCGATTCCGAATCTGGTGTTTCTGTCGCACAACGAGGTCCCGCCTGAAGTGCGTGTGTTGAATCTGGGTTCGGTTCAGTAGGTCGGTTGGTTTAGTTCAAACGTAAAGGGTTGATCAGGAATGAGACTCAAATCTTACTTCGCTCCGTCTGTGCAGGCCGCCATCGGAATGGCGCGAAGGGAATTTGGCGATGAGATCACCTTGGTGACGTCGCATGTCGCTCCTGCGGACGCCCGTCAGTTGGGCGAGTACGAAGTGGTATTCGACGTAGAGGAGTCGGAGGCACCAGCCGCGCAGGAAGTGGCAGTAGCCACCAGTGCACCGCTTGGAACGCCAACGGCTGCGGCAGCTACGACGCCGGTGGCTATTGCCGAACCGGCCGCGGCAGCACCGGCCCCATTTTCGGCCTTCCAGGAGACGCTACTGCAGGCCGTCGCGCCTAAGCCGGCCGTAGAAGAAGAAAAAGCGCAGAAGCTGCGGCAGATTCGATTCACCCTGATTGAGCTTGGCATTGAAGCCGGGTTGACACGGGCCATTATGGGTATGTTGGAGGGTTCGATCGGCAAGCGTAGTCCCCGAACACCAACCGCCGTTGCACCCGGTGTGCCCACCGCGGCTGTGCTTGAGCCGGTGGCGGCGGAGCCAGTAGCAACGCAGGCGGTTGTTACCCCCGCAGAACCGGTGATTGCGGCCGCTGCGGAGCCCTTGACAACGCTTGCGGTCACGCCTTCGCTGGTTGCATTGGAAGTCGCTCCCGCCGAACCGGTCGCGCCGCAGCCGAACGGAAAGGTAGTCGTGATTTCAAAACGACGGGACATGCACCCCGTGTTTGCCGTGGGCGAGCGCACCGCCGGTCCGCTGTCCGCGAATGCGCAACCAGTTGCACCAATATCAGTCGGAGGACCCACGGCAGCGGAACTGGCGTTCATCTCGTCCCTTTCGGGCGACTCGTCTGAGTATCCGCTAGAGCGCCGGGCGGTTGGTTGCTAATGCTGGCGTATCGTCAACAGGCCGAAAATTACGGTTTTACCGCGGAAGAACGCGAGCAGCTGATTCTTGAGCATATGTCTCAGGTGAAGCTGATTGCGCGTCGGATTCACGAGACCTTGCCGGGAAATGTGTGTCTAGATGACCTGATCTCGAGCGGCGTTGTGGGTTTGATTATGGCGATCGACAACTACGATCCCCGGCAGGCGGTGAAGCTGAAAACTTACGCGGAGTACAAGATTCGCGGAGCGATTCTGGACAGCTTGCGCGGCATGGACTGGGCCTCCCGCCACCGGCGAAAGAAGTACAAGGAGATTGAAGCCGCCATCACGTCTGCCGAGAAGAAGCTGTACCGGCCGCCGACGGAAGAGGAAATTGCCAAAGAGCTGAATCTGACAGTGGACGAGTACCGCGCACGCTTGGTGGAGGTGCAGGGTTTGACGCTGGGCAGCCTGGAGATGACCGTCGGCAACGAGAACGGTCAGGAACTGCTGCAGTTAATTCCTTCGGGCGACGAGTCGCCATCAAGCACTGTTGAGCGCCTTGAACTGGAACGGTTGATTGCGCGGGCAGTGGACCAGTTGCCCGAATCGGAAAAGCTGATTCTGGCGTTGTATTACCAGGAAGAGCTGACACTGCGAGAGATCGGCGAGATTGTGAACTTGCGGGTGTCGCGTGTTTCGGAATTGAAAACGACGTCCATTCTGCGCTTGCGCGCGTTTGTGGCGGAACAGTGGCCCACCACGAGGGGGCGGTAGTTGAGCGGCGCAATTGCAGAGTGGCTGGTTGCGCAGTGGACCTCGCGCTTCAGCGAGATCTTGCTGACGATGGGCGATGTGCAGCCCAAAATGCATGTGGGCCACATGGAAGAATCGGCCCTGCAGCCGGACCTGCTGTGGTGGGAACAGCCTTTGAGCTGTGCGCCGGATGGGCCGGTCTGGACCGGGGCCTCCGAGGAAGCCTGGGGCGAGATCGGCAAAGTCGTTCTGGAAGCGGCGGGCGTGGAAGCCAGCGCCAGTACGGAAATGCAGAGCACTTATCTGGAGATTGTGCGCCAGGCAATGAGCAGCATTGCGCAAGACATCGGCGCGCGCATGTCGACCGAAGTGACATCCGCAAAAGGGGCGGAGTCGGCGCCGCGCAAAATACGAAAGCGATCGTTCCAGATTGAGACGGAGCTTCCAGCCAAGACGGTGCTGCTCTATCTCGTGATAGCGGACGACCTGGCACGCTCAATCGAGACTGCTGAACGACGGCAGGCAGAGGTAGTAACGCGTCCGGAAGAGGTGGCTCCTTTGCCTTCGGACGGCACTCTGGGCAGCCGCACTTTCGAATTGTTGCTGGATGTAGAGCTTCCGGTGAGTGTTTCGTTTGGTCGGACAACGATCAAATTGCAGGACGCGATAAAGCTGATTACCGGATCGATGATTGAACTCGACCGAGGACTGAACGACCCGGTGGAACTGCTGGTGAATAACTGCGTGATTGCACGCGGCGAAGTAGTAGTAGTTGACGGGAACTATGGTGTGCGCATCACGGAAATCGTGAGCCAGAAAGAACGGCTTCAACAGACGCGCCGGTACATGCTTCAGTAAGAAGGCGGCGTTCGAGTAAGCGGAAGGATTCAGGCGTGAACGAGAGCGTGGAGTTCAGCCAAGATAGTGCTCGCGATGTTGTGCAGCGGTTTAACTAGATCTGCACCACCGGCCCGAATGGCTTCTCGCGGCATGCCAAACACAACACAGGTTGCCTCGTCTTGCGCGATCGTGCGTGCGCCGCTTCGCTTCATCCGGAGCATTCCTTGCGCACCGTCAGAGCCCATCCCGGTAAGTATCACGGCGAGAGCCTCTTTGCCGGCGACATCCGCGAGCGAACTGAACATCACGTCCACAGAAGGCTTTTGATAGCAAACCTGGGGTCCGTCCTTCAGTTGAATCTGATAACCCTCATGAACCTTACGCAGCAGCATGTGCAGATTGCCCGGCGCTACGAAGGCACATCCGGGTCTGGCGATGTCACCGTCCTCGGCCTCCTTCACTTCCATTGCACACATTTCGTTGAGCCGGGCGGCAAAGGCACGCGAAAAGACCGGCGGAATGTGCTGTGTGATGACGATGGGCGGAAGTCCGTTCGGTAGCCTGGTCAGGACTTCTTTGATGGCTTCGGTCCCGCCGGTAGAGGCGCCAATGCCGATGATCGCAGAGGAGCTATATTCGGCCCGATGGTGCTGCAGAACGGCGGGGGCGGGAGCCATTGAGGAGACTACGCCGGCGGTTTGCCTGGTACGGCTGGATGCAGCCGTCTCGGATATGGTCTGGGCAACCGGAGCGGCCCGGTGCACCTTTGCGGCCGCGGCGGCGCGGATCTTAGTGGCCAGAGTCGACCGGAGTTCACCCACCGAATACGGGCCGCCTGGCTTGGCCAGCACTTCCACGGCGCCGATTCGAAGTGCGTCCAGTGCAACCTGGCATGAGGCCTGCCCCAGTGAACTAATGATGATGACGGGCATGGGATGGTACTGCATCACCTTGCGCAGAAAAGTGATACCGTCCATGCGCGGCATTTCGATGTCCAGGGTGAGGACATCCGGTTTGAGCGTTAGGATCTTATCGCGCGCGATGTAGGGATCGGGCGCTGTGCCGACGACTTCCAGTTCGGGGTCGGCGGAAATGGCTTCACTTAGCAATTTGCGGACGATCGCGGAGTCATCCACAACCAAGACTCTGATTCGGTTGCCCGTGCTGGTCACTTGGTCAGTCCTTGCGTGGAACTCGTCCTGGTGCCGTCGAGACGGCGATAGACAGCAGGTTTGACATATTTGACCGGAACATCCAAGCCGTTCAGGCTTTCCGCATGACCAATAAACAGGTACCCGCCCGGTTCAAGGCAAGCGGCGAGACGTCGCACGAGGTCCTGCTGCGTGGGCCGGTCGAAATAGATCATGACGTTCCGGCAGAAAATCAGCGGGAAGGTTTGCCCGTGACGGAAGGGCTCCATCAGGTTGAGGCGCGTGAAGGTCACTGCCGCCCGTATCTCCTTCCTCACCTGATACCAATCTTTCCAGTTCCTGTCGCCACGCAGCATGTACTTGCGCAACTGCTCGGGTGGAAAATCACGAAGCTTTTCGGACGGATAGGCTCCGTTCCGTGCCGTTTCGAGAACACGGGTGGAGATATCCGTCGCCAGTATCTTTACTTTGGGCAGAGCTCCCATTCCCAGCTGCTCGAGGGTCGTGAATGCTATGGTGTAGGGCTCCTCGCCGGTGGAGGAAGCGGCGCTCCAAATAGAGATTTGCTCGCGCGATGCGAGTTCCGGAAGTATGGTGGTCCGGTAAAAGTCGAAGTGGCCCTGCTCGCGATAGAAACTTGTATGGTTAGTGGTCAACGCGTCGATTAGCGAGACAAGCGCCGCGCCCGTGGTGTCTTCCACCACGTAGCGATAGTAGTCTTTGTAAGTGCGGAGCTTCAGCTCGCGCATCTTCTTATTCAGGCGTGCGGAGACGAGTTGTTCTTTGCCCTCGCGAAGATCGAGGCCGAACTGATCGTAGGCAAGACGCCGGAACTGGTCGAACTCGTCCGCAGTGAGCGGCCGCATTTCCACGTCCGGAGGGGGCGCGGAACTCATGACTTACCCGTGCGGAATAGCCCATCCAAGTCGAGTATTAAACCCACGCGCCCATCGCCGAGGATGGCGCCGCCGGCAATGCCGGGGATATTCTTCAGTGTTTCGCCCAGCGACTTGATGACGACTTCCTGCTTTCCAAGAACTTCGTCGACGAGCAGGCAGAATACTTGTTCCTGACATTCAGTCACGATGAGGATGCTCTCCGAAGCTTCTTCGGATTTCGGCTGGACCTGGAAACGGCGCGCAAGACGCAGCACCGGGAGAACGTGATCGCGTACCATCGCCATCTCGTTGCGTCCATGAACGGTAGAGATGCTGCCGGGTTTGGGGCTGATCAACTCGCGGACGGCATAGATGGGCAGAATGTAGCGGTGCGGCCCGACGGCCACTACCAAGCCTTCGATGATGGCCAAGGTAAGCGGCAACTTCAGAAGAAACGTGGTTCCCTGCCCGATCTTCGATTGAATATCGATACGGCCGCGCAGCTTCTGGATGTTTTTCCGAACAACGTCCATACCGACACCACGTCCCGAAATGTCCGTAATTTGCGCGGCAGTGGAGAACCCCGGCTCGAAGATCAGGTTGAAGATTTCCTGTTCGGACAGGGTCGCGCCGGGCTCGACGAGCCCTTTCTGGATCGCTTTGGCGAGGATTTTCTCACGGTCCAGGCCGCGGCCGTCGTCCGATATGGCGACTACGATCTGCCCGCCTTCGTGGTAAGCGGCTAATTTGATGCGGGCGACGGGATCTTTCCCCGCAGCGATACGCACTTGCGGATCTTCGATACCGTGGTCGCACGAGTTGCGCACCATGTGTAGCAGCGGATCGCTCAGCTCTTCAGCGATGGTCTTGTCGAGCTCGGTTTCTTCTCCGCTGAGTTCCAGCTGAATCTGTTTCCCTGCTTTACGCGACAGATCGCGAACCAGTCTGCTGCTGCGGCTGAACACCTGGCCGATATTGATCATGCGCATGCCCATGGTGGTGCGCTGCACTTCGCTGGTGATGCGCGCAAGCTGCGACAAATGAGCCATCAGCTTGGTGTTCTGGATGGAACCGAGACTGGGGTTGTGCCGGATGAGTGACTGGGTAATGACCATCTCACCCACCATGTCCATCAGGTAATCGAGCTTTGCCGTTTGAACGCGGACCGAGGCTGCTTCGGCATTCTTTGCAACCTTTGTGGCTCCATCTTTCTGGGCGGATTCTTTGGCAACAGGGTCTTTTGGTTGGGCCTCCGGGGGAGTGATCCGGGCAGGCTCAGAAACGGGTTCTTGCGATTGCGCCACCACCTCCGCCAGCTTCGATAGGGCTGGCGCGGTATCTACCACTACATCCGCCAACGGGAAGTCCGGCTCGGAGAGTTCGTTTTCACTCGAAAGGCCTGCTGCGGGGTCACCGTTAATGCAGGCCTGAATGCGTACGATGAGAGCTTCGTCGGCCGAAAGCGCATCAGTGCCGCCGTTCAGGGAAAGTTCAACGGTCTGAATGGCCCCCTTCAGGTAGTCGACACTTTCGAGAACGATGTCGACCACTGCTCCCGAAACGGAAATCTTGCCATTCCGCGCCAGGTCAAGGAGGGTTTCCACTTCATGAGCAACGTCGCGGATGGGCATGAACTCGAGAAAGCCTGCGAGTCCTTTGATGGTGTGGAAACCGCGGAAGACAGCGTGAACAGCTTCAAGCTGCTCGGGATTTTGCTCGAGGCGGAGCATGTTGCTCTCCACCGATGAGAGATGCTCCCGAGCTTCTGTGACGAAGTCGCCGACCAGTTCAGGGTCTTGGGCGAGGGAATTCATTGCGCCGCTCTGCGGCGCTGCCGATGCTGTAGCGGACGCGGCAGTCGATTCGGAACTCGTAAGAAGTTCCTGCAGCTGACCAATCCCCACGCGCAAGATCGCTTCGGCTTCCTTTGGTTCGCGAGTCGTGATCGCCTGAGCCAGCCTGCCGGCGGTCTCCAAGACTGCGGAGAAGTCGCCCTGGGCAGCAAGCTGGGTCAACTGCTGTAAATTCTTCTCCAGTTGAGTATCCGGCCCATTCAGGAGGAATGCTGTCGCAAGTTCGTCCACTTGCAGGCGCAGCTGAGATCCGAGCTCGGCTTGATCGGCCATTTTAGACATAATCAGTTGAGTGCGAGGCGTTTAGAATTCAATGAAGTTATCGTCCATGGGAAAGGCATCTTTCCCGGCGGCGACAGGAGACTGCGGTTCGACGGCTTTGGCGGGCTTGCGTGCCACAGCCGAGGACAAAGCAGAAAGACTCTGAGAGCCAGCGCTCTTTGCGCTGTTGCGGGGCGCAGGAAGAGCACTGGTGCGGTTCGCCGGCTTCGCAGACGATGAGGCCTGTGTACCAATCGCCTGGCTAAGGCGTTCGACAACATCACGCAGGCCGGCAGATTGCGCAGTCAGTTCTTCCGCAGCGGAGGCGCTTTCTTGGGCACTGGCAGCGGCCCGCTGTGTGACCTGCTCCATTTGGATCATCGCCTTACCAATCTGGTCGATGCCCCGGGTCTGTTCCTGACTGCCGAGATGAACTTCATCAACCAGGGTACGTACCTGCTGAGACTGCTCTGTGATGAGATGAATGGCTTTTGCCACCTGTTCCGTCCTGCGCTGTCCTTCGTTGGACTTGGCAATGGATTCTTCGATCAGCACAGCGGTGTCGCGCGCGGCTTGGGCGGAGCGCTGGGCCAGATTGCGCACTTCGTCAGCGACGACGGCAAAGCCCATTCCGGCATCGCCAGCACGAGCAGCTTCAACGGCGGCGTTCAGCGCAAGAATATTCGTCTGGAACGCAATGTCGTCAATGACTTTGATGATCTTAGAAATCTTGTCGCTCGAGGCATTGATATCGCTCATGGCCGTCACCATCTCGCGCAGAAACTTGTTGGTTTCCTCAAAGCGCTGATCGGACTGCTTGACGAGGTCGGCAGCCGCACGCGAATTTTCGCTATTCCGCCGTGCCATCGAATTGATTTCTTCGGTGGACGCCGAGGTTTCTTCGAGTGAAGCAGCCTGTTGAGAGGTCCCCTGGGCGAGCGACTGACTGGCGCTGGAGATCTGAGAGGCAGCGGAGCGAACTTGTTCCGCGCCCTGCGCCACTTCTTCCACGAGGACGCCGAGATTCGAGGTGACGGACTGTTTGGCAAAAAGAGCCAAAGCAGCGCAGACGCAAACACCTACAGCGATTAAAACCGCCGGCGTCGTTTTACCGGACGAGGTGAACACACCGACCATCGCAAAAATCTGCAATGCCGCGAGAACACCAAAAGAGAGTGAGAGTTTCTTGCCGATTGTCATGAGTTCTACCTAAGCGCAGCAAATACCGCTTACGCGGAGAGCAGTTCGCCTTTCTTTACAAAATCGAGCCCATGGAGTTCCTGGCTGGTCATAACTTCGTCGATGTCGAGCAGGAGTTTTACCCGGCCTTTTACCTTCGCCATGCCGAGCAAGTACGGCGTCGACACACCTTGGCCGAAGTTCGGGGTATCTTCGACGTCGCTTGCAGAAATATTGAGCACTTCGGCAACGCTGTCCACGACGATGCCCATCATCATGGAGCCGCTCTCGCGTTCCACCTGAACAACGATGATGCAGGTTCGTTGCGTATACTCGGTCTCGGGCAGGCCGAACTTCAGGCGCAGGTCAACAACAGGAATTACCTTGCCGCGCAGGTTTATGACGCCACGTACGTAGGCAGGGGTCTGCGGGACGGCAGTGATGTCCTGAACGCCCATGATCTCTCGTACCTTCAGAACCTGAATGCAACATTCTTCGCCGTTCAGTTCAAAAACCAGATACTTGCCGGATCTGGTATCGACTGCGGCAGCCGCCTGACGCGCGGGCTGGGATATGACTGAGGTTGACATGTGCTCTCCTTGACAAGCGCTCTGGTGATGAGCGCACTTTCTTATTGGGAGTCGGCCTACGGCTTCTCCCGGACATCTTTTACGTGTCTGAAGCAGGCGGGAAATCCGAATCAGTTTGTTCTGAGTAGGAAGAGTTCGGGCATAGCCTGGACATACAGACTGCTTAGTTCGCGACACTTGATGCTGATTTTTCTTCAAACATGAGCCACATTGTCAGGGTTCCTTCTTCGAGCCCGAACGTGTGACCGATGCTGCCGGAGTGCTCTTCCCATGAGCAATCGACCTGCAAAACTGGATGAGATAACTCGAAGCGAACACCCGCCTCCAGACGGCTCAAGACGGATCCACAGAGCATATTCGAGAGCTCGGCGACTACTTCTTCCACCTGATTCTCCGAAACGTCGTCCAAACCAAGGAAGTTAACGGCGATGGCGCGACCGGTTTCGGAGGAAACACGGACACCGAAGCGACCCGAGGGCTTTCCGCGGAAGGTCAATTCGGCAGCGACCACCGGAGAACCGTCTTCGGTGGCTTCCTGTTCCATGACGCCCGTGAAAAACATAGTTTCCAGTACTTCGGAAGCCGAACTCAAGAAAACTTCCTGTACATCAGTCAGCAACATAGGCCGCTCCTATTACGCGCTCGAGCATTTCGCGGAGTTCTTCGGGTTGGAAGGGTTTCTTGACGTAGCCCTTCGCACCCAGAGACATCATTTGACGTACTCTATCCTCGGTGCGGTCGGTGGAGATCACGATGACCGGGATGGAACGGTAAGCGTCGACGCTGGCTACAATCTCGAGAAATTCTTCGCCATTCATCACCGGCATGTTGATGTCGGTAAGGATGACGTCCACCCACTCGCCTTTGAGCAGGTCTAGAGCTTCGCGGCCATTCGAGGCCTGCAGGCACGTGCTCATTTCGAAGCCTGACAGCATAAGAACGCGCCTGACGAAAGTGCGCATAGCCGGCGAGTCGTCGACGATTAAAACAGTGAACCCCATTTAGAACCCTTTCCTTATGCCCGACGCAGCCACGACCACTTTTTCATTTGCAGGTCCGGTTTCGCGGAGCGAGACTTGTCCGTTGTTAATGTCGAGTCGAACAGTGCGCGATACCGCTCCACCCAGATGCTCGGCCTGAATCAGCACCCCGGCCTTCCACAGGATCTTCTTCATTGCGAGACAATTCCGCTTTCCAATGTTGAAGGTGCCATTGGTATCGATCATCTGAGCACCGCCCGCCACAGCAACGGATAAGCGCTTCTTCTCGGCGCCTTGCTGATAGGCATTCCTGAACAACAGGGGTATTCCGGTATCCGCGAAAAGGTAAGGGTTGCGCTCTGCTTTCGCCGGATCCAGGCTGGATTCCGGCAATTGGAAATGAAGCAATCCACCCACGCCGGCAACTGGATCGTGAATCACAACAGCGATGCAGGAACCTAAGGCATAGGTGATAAGCGACGATTCACGATTATTGGAGATTTGACAATCTCCGATGCCTATTACTATCGTGCTCAACAGCGTCCTCTGGAGGTGCGATCGCTGTTTGCCGACGGCGGATAGCTGAACGTCAAAGTATTCTCCTGCTTAAATTCGCAGACAGGTACAAAGCCATGTACCAAGGAAGTCTGTTGTCCATATCGGACGCGCTACCAGGTTTTACTCCGTATCACCGATGGAAATGCGCTATAGTCGGGAACCTCGTATGATCCGATCGACTTTGTGGAGTCTTGGACTTTTTTGCCTGCTGGCCACCGGTAGCTTTGCCGCTAATCATGGGCCTCTGCACGTGCCGCCTCTCGCCTATGAAAAGTACACTTTGCCCAATGGGCTGGAGGTGATTTTGCATGAGGATCGCCGTCTGCCCCTGGTGGCGCTTGATGTCTGGTACCACGTGGGCCCCAGGAACGAAGTGGCAGGGCGCACCGGCTTTGCTCATCTGTTTGAACACATGATGTTCGAAGGGTCGGAGCACGTTGGCGAGAAGGCGCACTTTCGCTATCTGGAAGGCGTTGGCGCCACGGGAGTGAATGGAACCACGGATTTCGATCGCACAAACTACTTCGAAACGTTGCCTAGCAATCAGCTTGAAATGGGCTTGTGGCTGGAGAGCGACCGAATGGGATTCCTGCTGGAGTCGCTGGACCGCCAACGCTTGACGAATCAGAGAGACGTGGTCCGGAATGAACGTCGTCAAGGAGAAGGAACGCCTTATCAGCTGGCGCAAGAAGAAGAGTTTCACTTGCTATTCCCGAAGGATCATCCGTACTACGCCTCGGTGATTGGCTCGCACGCGGACATCGAGGCAGCGCGACTCCTTGAGGTGCGAGATTTCCATCAGCAGTTTTACACACCGAATAACGCGACGATTGCGATTGCGGGAGATTTTGATTCGGCCAAGATAAAGCCCCTGCTTGCGAAGTACTTCGGACCTATTCCACGCGGACCAGAAGTTGCGAAGGTCAACATCCAGGCGCAGACCATCACCGCGGAGCGGCGGGCCACGGTAACCGATACCGTGCAGTTGCCGCGAATCAGCGTAGCCTGGTTAACTGCGCCGGCGTTTGCGACCGGTGACGCGGAAGCCCAAGTGCTTAGCGAGATCCTGGGCGGCGGCCATTCCAGCCGTTTCTATCAGAGCCTCGTTTATCGGAAGCAAATCGCGCAAGATGTGCACTGTGAGACCGATGCGCTGGCACTTCAGTCCGTATCTACATGCGATGTGACCGCACGGCCGCAGGTGAAGCCGGAAGATCTGGAAGCCGCCATGAACCAGGAGTTAGAACAACTGCGAAACAACGGGCCGACGGAAGAAGAGGTGGAGCGTGCCCGTAATGTCATTCTTTCTCGCAAGATCACACAGTTGCAACGGCTGGGCGGATTCGGCGGCATCGCGGACACGCTGGATTTGTACAACCAATACCTGGGGGATCCGGGTTACCTGCCGAAAGACGTAGCGCGCTTTGAGGCGGTTACGGTGGCTTCCGTCAAGAGTACCGCGGAAAGTCGCTTTATGCAGAACCAGCGCGTCACGGTCTACACGGTCGCGGGGAAAAAGGTCTTGAATGACGTTCCGCGCAGCCCGGACTCGACCGACGCGGAGGCGAAGGTCGTTAACCCTTATAGCGCGGATTTCGAAGCACAGCAAAAGTGGCGTGACGCTCCGCCTAAGGCCGGCCCAACACCAAAGTTGAACCTTCCAGTACCGACCGTCACGACCCTGTCGAATGGCCTGAAACTGTACCTCGTGGAGAATCACTCGTTACCGGTGATCAATGTGGCGATTCTCGACCTTGCTGGCGGCGAAGCCAATCCTTTGAATCGACCGGGACTGTCCGACTACACGGCGCGCATGTTGACCCAGGGAACCGAGCATAGGTCGGCAACGCAAATTGCCAATGACACCGACCTGATCGGCGCTCACCTGACAGCCAGTGCAGACGAGGACAAGACTACGGCGAGTATCGGTATGCTCAGCACTTATACGCAGGACGGGCTGGAGTTGCTGAGCGACATCGTTGAACATCCGCGTTTCGATCCGCAGGAGATTGATCGTGTCCGCAAAGAACAGCTTGCAAACATCATGCAGGAAGCGGATGAACCCTTTTCAGTGGCGCTTCGGGTGGCGCAGAAAGTGGTGTTTGGCGATTCGCCCTACGCCTACCGGCCAACAGGAACCGTGGAAGCCGTTCAAGCGATCTCGAGGGACGACGTGGCAAGCTTCTGGAAAAGCTACTACCGCCCGCAAAACGCAGCGCTGGTGTTGTCAGGCGACATTACGGCTCAACAGGCAAAAGACTTGGCAGAGCGCTACTTCTCCGGTTGGAAAGGCAGCCCCGATAGCAAAAGTTCGGCGATACCGCTAACTCCTGCGACGCCTCAACATCGTATCGTGATCGTCGATAAACCTGGCGCACCACAAACGGCGCTCGTCGCGATGGGAATCGGCCTGCCGCGAAACACTCCGGATTATGCCGCCACGGAGGTGATGAATTCAATTCTGGGCGGCTTATTTTCCAGCCGAATCAATATGAATCTAAGGGAGAAGCATGGTTACACGTACGGTGCGTCTTCCTTTTACCGGTTTCGGCGCGGCGCCGGACCATTCATGGCAGCGGCGCTTGTGCGAACGGATGTCACTGGGCCGGCAGCCGGCGAACTGGTTCACGAATTGCAGGATCTGGCGGACAACCCACCTACCGCTGCCGAACTGGCACTAGCAAGGAACTACGAGTTGCAGTCACTGCCTGGGCAGTTCGAAACGGTTCGAACCACCTCTGGATTGATTGGCGATCTTTTTGTCTACTCGCTGCCGGTGGATTACTATCGCACCTTGCCCGGCCAATACGACTCGCTCACGCCGGAAGCGGTGAACAAAGCGGCTAGGGACCACGTTCATCCCAGCGAAATGGTGATTGTGGCGGTTGGCGATAAAGCGAAGATCGAGTCCGGCCTGAAGAAGCTCGGGGAAGGCGGCATTGAACTGCGAGACAGCACCGGGAAGCTGGTGAATGCCTCGCAGTAAGCCCTCAGCCTTACCTACCAGGCGTTCGGCTGCTCGCAGGAAGCAAACTGGTCGGAGGTGTGGGTGCTTATGTCGGACGACACGCAGCCGAAGAAACTGACCAGTCCTGGCTGGCCGGCGTATCCCAGATAGCCGTCGGTTTTGAAAACCTCTTCCAAGGTCTTAAGCAGCGAGTAGTGGTTGAACGGCGTATTCGAAACGGTTCCCGGCTTCAGGAACGGAGAAAGAAGAACAGCGCCGGTACGGTCCCCGCCGTAGCTTCCGAACGTCAAAGTGTAAGCACCGATCGCACTGGTTTGCGGGAAAGATCCAAGGTTGGGGCCGGGCTGCTCGCTGCAGCAGGATTGCCCGACGAAGTCGATCAGAGTGCCGCCGGATTCGGTCTTGCCGAGCGTATAGCCGCCCTCATCGAAAGTGATGACCAATAGTCCGTCCTGCCGGTAGGCGGCCGATTGCTGGATGAGCGGTACCCATTTCTGCAGAAACGCATCCGCCGAGACCAGGCCGCCCGGTTGTCCGGTGACACATGGTCCGTCGTGGCCGTCATCGCAGAGGTTCGGTGTGATGAAAACAAAATCGGGTGTAGTGGAGCGAGCCTTCAAGTCTGTCGCCAACTGGTTCAGATTGACTACGTGGCTGCCGCACTCCGGCGAGTCGATGATGGAGTGGAAATAGGCGAACGGGTTGTGACGCGTCGCGTACTGATCACCAAGCGGCACGGAGCCGGAAGGCGCTTCAGCGATTTGGGTGTGATCGATGGTGTTTAGCGCGGGATGGCCGCAGGTGGCCGATTCGCGGCTGAGGTCGTTGCCCATATCGCCCATGTAGGCGCGCCACGTCTTGTGGACCGCGTTGAGTTGATCGGCGATGGTGAGAATGTTGGCCGGGTAAACGCATCCGCTTCCGATGGCTTGTCCGTCCGCCGTGATCCCGGTCAGCGTGAAATCGGCAAACGTCTGACAATCGTTGCGAGTTTCGTTCGTAGCCGCTTGGCCGCTAATCATGGCGATGTAGTTGTCTAGACTGGCATGGCCAGTGCCATAGTATTGCGTCAGAAGCACTCCCTCGGTCGGCAGCGTTTTCGAAAGATAGGGCGCTTTAGACGCAGAGCCGAAGGTAGTGTCATAGCCTTCGTTTTCGAGCACGATGACGAAGACGTGCTTGATCTTACGCGGCCCGTGATCCTCATCTTCTTTGGGCGCGGCATTCAAAACGCAGGCTGTCGACAGGAGTGAGACTGCCGCCGTGAATCTAAACAGAGATCGATTCATTTCTTTTTGTTCTCCAAGGGCTGGGGAAACACTATGCGGCGGAAATCAATGCATCGTGACATTCACGTTTCGGCCTGATTATTGTCGGGAGTTTCCAAGGGAGTGTTAGGTTCGTTTACAGCCGATGCGACTTGCGATTGCGCTCTTGTTGGCAGCGCCCGTCTGGGCACAGCAGTTTGATTATGTTCTGAATGGCGGGCGGATGGTCGATCCCGCGTCGGGAACAGATGCCGTTCGCTCGCTGGCGATACGGGATGGCAAGATCGCGGCCCTCTCGGAAGCGCCGCTGCATGGGCGAGTTGACATCGATGCGCAGGGATTAGTAATCGCGCCCGGCTTCATCGATTTGCATTCCCATGGGCAGACACCGGAGAACTACGCTTTGAAGGCGCAGGACGGGGTAACAACAGCGCTCGAGATGGAGGTGGGCGTGTGGCCCATGCCTCGCTGGTATTCCGCGCGTGAAGGAAAGGCGCTCATCAACTTTGGCGCATCGGCTGGGTACCTGCCGTCACTAATGGCGGTGATGCACGATACCGGACAACTACTTCCCCGCGATGCGGCAGTAGAGCGAGCTCCGACTGAGCAGGAGTGGAACGAGGCCCTTGCCCATATCAAAGAGGGCATTAACGACGGCGGTCTTGGCATTGGAGTGGGGATCGCCTATACGCCGCTGATTCCCCGCCAAAAGATCCTGGATCTGTTTCGAATGGGAGCAACGTACCGTCTTTGCTTGTATATTCATATCCGCAATGGCGGGCCGATCGAGCCGGGCGTTTTGGACGCGTTACAAGAGGTGCTGGCGGACTCCGCAGTGACCGGTGCGCCGCTGCACGTGGTGCATATCACCAGCATGGGGCTGCGGGAAACACCGCTTTGCCTGCAGATGCTGGAGCAGGCGCATGCACGCGGCATGGATGTCAGCACCGAAGCGTATCCGTACACGGCTGGGATGACGGACATCTCGTCCGCTATCTTTGCGCCGGGATGGCAGCAGCGGCAAGGCGGCATTTCGTTTCATGATCTGCAATGGGCGCTCACCGGTGAACGGCTAACGGAACAGACATTCGCGCGGTTTCGCTCGCAAGGTGGGATGGTGGCAGTGCACAGTATCCCCGAAGAGGATGCACGGATGGCCATGCACGATCCGTTCGTCATGGTGGCAAGCGATGGCCTGCTGGAGCATGGGAAGGGGCATCCGCGGGCGGCGGGGACTTTTGCCCGCGTGCTTGGCAAATATGTGCGGGAGGAGCATGCGCTGACACTTCCGGAGGCGATTCGGAAAATGAGCTACGAGCCGGCGCAGAGGCTGGGCATTCAGAGTAAAGGAACACTGGCAGTGGGTGCCGACGCCGACATCACAGTATTCGACCCGCAGCGCGTGAGCGATCGCGCGACTTACGAAAATCCAGCGCAGGCTTCTGTCGGGATGCGCTACGTGTTTGTGAATGGCGTGCTGGTGGTGAAGGACGGCGCAGTGCAGCCAGTTGGATACCCGGGCCGTGGCTTACGGAGGCAGGATCACAGACAATAGCAGCCGGGTTTGGAGGGCGAACATGGGTTGGCTTCGTCTTGCGATGGTGGCCGCAGTTGCGTCAGCTGTGTGGGCGCAGGACTTGCCATTGCCAGAAGAGAAGGACTGGCGCGTCGTTTGCGGCAAAGCGACGGCTACTCCATTGCCGCTGGCGAGCTACACGCATGACGAAGCCTGGTTGAGAGCCTGCAATGCCGAAGCGTTGTACTACGGCTACGGGCACAAACCAGACTATGCCGCAGCGCGGGAGTGCGCCTTTTATCAGCGAGACCACGCGGATCCCACCCGTGGAGATCCGTTCGCCGGTCCCGGCGTGCTGGCAATGATTTACGCAAATGGAGACGGCGTTGCCCGCGACTACGATCTAAGCATCCATTTCGCGTGTGAGAACACCTGGGCTGCCGATGCGGAGATGGCTTACCGCATCGGTCATTTGGAGCAGCTGAAAGCACAAGGCCCGGACGCGAAGCGGTTTGATTTGTGTAACGACGCAACTAGCGGGCTGATGATGGGCGCCTGTGAGAGCGTGACACAGAGCTTTGGGGACAACAAGCGTGCCCAGGCGTTGCAGTCATTCGTTGCGGCCCAGCACTGGAATGCTACGACGCAAAGGCAATTCCAAGCCGTACACAACGCGGAGAAAGCATTTGAGGAGGCACGCGTTCGTTTTGAAGTGGATCTTTCCGGCACGGCCCGGGCGATGTTCGAATTAGAAGAGCAGGGACGGTTGCACGATCAATTCCTTATCAATCTGCAGCGCTTTGCGAAAGGCGATGTTCCCGAGACGACCGCCGACGATGCGGCTGGTCTTCATCAGCAGGTGCAAACAGCACTCGCGAAGATTCATACACTTCCCGCTAGCACGTGGCAGTACGGCACCGTCAAGCCCGAAGGCATCGACAAAACACAGGCGCTTTACGACAGGCTTGAGAATGCGTGGCTGAAGTTCGCGCCATCCGCATTTCCGCAGCTTACAGCGAGTCAGGTTCGTGCACAGCTCAACCTGCTGCGCTTGCATCAGTTGCAATCGGAGGGCGGCCAATGAAAAATGAAGAACGCCGGAGTTTGCCCTGGGCCTGTATCAATTGGTGCCTAAGGTATCGTCGATGAGTAAAGATGGACGGAACCGAACAGGCGGCCCGCCTGCTGCTGATTGCGCAACAACTACAGGCTCTCGCCCAAACCGGCCTCGTTTACAACACGAATTCGTACGACCGGGAACGGTATGAAGAAATCCGCTCGCTAAGCGCGCGAATCCTGCAAGAGCTGACGGACGAACCTCTCGAGAAGATACTGCGCGTGTTCGCGTCTGACAGTGGATATCAGACGCCCAAAGTAGATGTTCGCGCGGTGATCTTCAGGAACGCCGATGAAATCCTGCTGGTTCAGGAAAAGATGGACGGAAACCGGTGGACGGTTCCGGGCGGGTGGGCTGATATCGGGCTGACGCCGTTCGAGGTTGCTGCTAAGGAAGCGCGCGAGGAAAGCGGGTTACTGGTGAAGCCCGTTCGACTGCTGGCGCTGCTTGATAAACAGAGGCAAGGCCACCCGCCGCATTCCTGGTACGTCTACAAAGTTTTCATTGACTGCGAAGTGCAAGGGGGACAACTGGCGCAGGAGACTGCTGAGACGTCGGGGGCCAGATGGTTCAAACAGGAAGAATTGAATTCCCTGGAGTTGTCGCTTGAAAGGATCACACCAGGCCAGCTTTCGATGTTATTTGAACTCGCCAAAGATCGCTCTTTGCCAGCTGTTTGCGAGTAACCCTGCTGCCTTCAGCGAGCGGCGGCACTTCCCAAATGGACAATGCCGCCGACTCCACCGAATACTACTTGTTGTTGATGTCGGAACCAGCCGTATGGTCAGCGCCCTTGATGGCATCCTTCACATCGCCATAGGCCTGCTTGACTTTACCCTTCGCCTCGTCCAACATACCTTCGCCCTGCAAACCAGGATCGTCGGTAGCATTGCCGACACCCTGCTTGGCTTTGCCTTTTAATTCGTCAACTTTTCCGGTAATGTGTTCTTTTTCCATACCTGGGTCTCCTCGCACTCGTTGGATTCAATGGCGGCACAACCGTTACATACCAGTCTTCTACTGGTTGACCGCCGCCGTTGCAGGAACGGATAGCGTAAGGACGATCTGCCGCTCGGGGTTCAGACGGACCGCATAGCTTTTAAGTTTGCACTCCGCCATCACAGGCTCGCCGGTTGCGAGATCGTACTTACGGGAATGCAAGGGACAAATCACGGTATTGCCGCCGATCAATCCGTCGGCCAACGGACCATTTCGGTGCGGACAGTGGGCCTGAATGGCAAAGACTTGGCCGGCGCGCGTGTGAAAGACGGCCACCAGATCTCCCGCGATGTTGAAATTCCGGCCCTGTCCCATGGGGATCGCGTCGACAGGGCCAAGGTTCAGTTCCAGATCGGTAGCGGGGCTCATCGTCATTGCATCACCGGAAGGATCGTGGCGAATTCTGTGGGGCGGGCTGCGGTGTAAGCTTCCTCCCAAGGATCACGGTAGGCAGCGATGGAGGCTTCCATAGCCGCATCAAGCCGGGCAGCGATGCCCTCGCTGTCGTCAACCACAATGGCACGAATCTTGTCGAGGCCAATGCGCGGGACGAAGGCGTAGGTACGCTCGAGATATTTGGCATTTTCGCGGTAGTACTGCATAAAGCGCGCGCTGATCTGGATGACCTCCTCCTGGCTATTGACGGTGCAGAGAAGGTCGCCTTTGCGGATATGCGCACCGGCCGCGCCGCCTATATAGATTTCCCATTTGCCGCCTTCGACAGCGACTGCGCCAAGGTCTTTCACCATCGCTTCCGAGCAGTTGCGCGGACAACCGGCGGTGGCGAGTTTCATCTTGCCGGGCGAATCGATGCCCTTGAATTTGTTCTCGATCTTGATGGCGAGCGAGGTGCTATCGCCTACGCCGAAGCGGCAGAACTCCGTGCCGACACAGCTTTTGCAGGTGCGGTAGCTCTTGCCGTAAGCGTGACCCGAAGGCATTCCCAAATCGCGCCAGACGTTCGGTAGATCATCTTTCTTAATGCCGAGCATGTCGATACGCTGGCCCCCGGTCAGCTTTACCATCGGAACTTTGTATTTATCCGCAACATCGGCAATGCGGCGCAACTGGTCGGGCGTGGTAACGCCGCCTGCAATCTGCGGGACGACCGAGAACGTGGCGTCCTTCTGGATGTTGGCGTGGACGCGTTCGTTGATGAAGCGGGCGTCCTGCTCATGAATGTATTCGTGCGCCCATATGGTGTTGAGCAGCGAGGCGAGGCCGGGCTTGCTTCCCGCATCTTCGTTGCCGCCCGCCAGCACCTGGAACACTGCCGAGACAGACTTCAAGTTCTGCTCGCGGCAGGCGCGGATCAGGTCGGGCTTGCTCAGCGGGACGCCGGGCACGTAATAGTGAACGGAAGGGTCTTCTTCCACTTCACCGCCGCAGGCCCACTCGACCACTTCGTTGACCATGGTCTTGCACGAACCGCAGCCCATGCCGGCGCGAGTCGCTTCCATCACCGCTTTGGGACTACGCTTTCCGGCTTTGATGCAGGAGACGATGGCGCCCTTACTAACGCCGTTACAGTTGCAGATCTGCATGTCCGCAGGCATCTCTTCGACAGTGACCTTTTTCGACGGCGCGCCAAGATCGAAGAGCAAGGTGAGGCGCTCTTCCGGGAGTGGCGTGTTGCGATCAAACGCCTGCATGAGGTACGCAGCTTTGCTTATGTCGCCGAGGAGAATGCCGCCAACCAGACGTCCATCGCGGATAATCAACTTTTTGTAAGTGCCCTTCTTGGGCTCAGTGAACTGGACGATTTCGTCGCGGTCGTCCACAGGCTCGGTAATACCCATGGCCGCCATTTCGACGCCCATGACCTTCAGCTTGGTGGCAACCTTCGAGCCATGGTAGGCAGCATTCAGATTCTTGCCCGTGATGTGATCGGCCAGCACCTTTGCCTGCTCCCATAGCGGCGCCACCAGGCCATAAACATGGCCGCGATGCTGAGCGCACTCGCCGACAACGTAGATGTCGGGATCGTCCATGGAACGCATTTGATTGTCGACGAGGATGGCCCGCTGTACGCGGAGCCCGCAGCGATGCCCGATCTCGGCATTGGCTTTGATGCCGGCGGCGATGACGACCATGTCGCACATGAGCGTACTTCCATCGGCGAAGCGCAAGCCAGTGACGCGTTCGTCGCCGAGCACCGCAACGGTGTTCTTGCCCAGGTGCACACCGACACCCATTTGTTCCATGGTGGTGCGAAGAATGGCGCCGGCTTGCGGATCAAGCTGCTGATTCATCAGGTGATGGCTGCGATGGACGACATCCACCTGCACCGACGTAACTCTGCAAGCCGCGAGCGGCTTCAAGACCCAACAAGCCACCGCCAATAACCGCAGCGCGGCCGCGACCCGTGGCATATTCAGCAATTTCGCGGCAATCGTCCAAGCGTGCGAAAGACAAAAACGCCGGGCTTATCGGAACCGTCGGCCGCCGTGACGCCCTCCAGAGGAGGAATATAGGACCGGCTGCCGGTGGCAATGATCAGCTTGTCGTAGTACTCGATGGTGCCGTCCTGGCCGAGCACGCATTTCGACTTACGCAGGATGGATTCGGCGTAAACACCAACATGCAGCGTAATGTTGTTCTCGACGTACCATTCGAGGGGGTTGAGGAAGATTTCGCTTTCTTCCTGGCTTCCATTGAGAACGTTCGAGAGCAGAATGCGGTTGTAATTGCCGTAGGGCTCGTCACCATACATGGTGATGTTGAACTGATCCGCGCCGCCGCGCGCGAGAATCTCCTCTACGGCCCGGGCGCCGGCCATGCCGTTCCCAATGACAACCAGACTCTGTTTTTTCATAGATGGGTGCCTCCTTAGATTTCGACGAGTCCGATGTCGAGCACCAGCGAATGGGCGGATCCCACCGGTGCGCCAACCAAGACTTCAAGTACCGTGTCGGCTTCCAGATCTTCGACCACGGCAAGTTCCACGTGGACGCCTGATTTCGCTCCCACCGGGAAGTAGCGCATAGGTTTGCCATCGCGGAGGAACACGAGATAAATGAGGTCGCCGGTGGGGTTCCCGGCACGGAAGTAAACGAGCTGCGCCCGCTTATCAAAGGGAACCTGGTAGGAAACGTGCGGGGTCAGCGCGGACGGATTGTCGAGACCGACGCCGGTGAATGAATAAACGCCTTGCAGGAAGGTTGGCTTTTCTAACATGTTTTTGTTTTTTCGATGCGGACGGCGCAGACCTTAAACTCGGGCATGCGTGAAACGGGGTCCAGTTCCGGGTTTGTCAGCAGATTCGCACGGCCAGTGCCGCCGAAGTGGAACGGAACGAAAAGCGTGTCCATGCGGATGGTGTTCGTCAGGTGTGCTTTGACGATTGCGCTACCGCGGCGCGTGGTGAGGCGAACGGTGTCGCCGTTCAGAATGCCGTAGGAAGCCGCCATGGACGGATGCATTTCCACGAACGAGTCGGGAACAGAATCTTGCAACGCGCGAACGCGCCTGGTTTGCGTGCCGGATTGATAGTGCTGCATCACGCGACCAGTTGTCAGGTAAAGCGGGAATTCTTCGTCGGGCTCTTCGGCGGCCAGCCGATATTCGACAGCATGGAAGCGGGCGAGGCCGTCCGGGGTGGCGAAGCGGTCCAGAAACAGGCGGGGCGTCCCAGGATGGGTCGGCGAGGGACACGGCCAGAAAACGCCGTCTCGCGGCACTGACGCGTTCGTGTGTGATGCCGGCGTAATCGGCTACACCGCCGGCGGAAGCGCGGCCCAGTTCCTCCAGCGTTTCGGCGGCGTTGCTGAAGAAGTGCTGCCCCGCGTCGAGGCGCTCCGCTAATGCCTTCAGGATTTCAAGATCGGTACGTACGTTGGGCGATGGAAGCACGGCGCGCTGGCGCAAGAGGACGCGGCCTTCCAGGTTGGTCATGGTGCCTTCTTCTTCGGCCCATTGCGCGCAGGGCAGAACAACATCGGCAAGCTGCAGCGGTTTCCGAAAGGAAGATGTCGGAGACGACCAGGAAGTCTAGCGACTGCAAGCGCTTCTCGATGTGACCGGCATGCGGAACTGAGATCGCCAGGTTGGAACCGAACACCAGAAGCGCGCGCACGCCATCCTCAGTCCCGAGCTGATCGAGCATTTCGTAGGCGGAGCGCCCCGGGGCCGGAATGACTTTCGTCGGGCACACCCCAAACCTCGGCGATGTGGGCGCGGTGTTCGGGATTGTCGATTTTGCGATAGCCGGGCAACTGATCGGCCTTCTGCCCGTGCTCGCGCCCACCTTGCCCGTTGCCCTGCCCGGTCAGGCAGCCATAACCGCAATCGGGTTTGCCGGCTTTGCCCAGACGCAAGCGCGAGATTGATGAAGCCGAGAACGTTATCGACGCCTTTGCTCTGCTGCTCCGGGCCGCGCGCGGTTAGGAATCATGGCCGTTTTCGCTTCGCCCAGCAGCCGTGCGGCTTCGATCAGTTGACTTTTCGGGAATGCCGGTGATGCGCTCCACGCGGTCGGGCCAGTAGCGCGCGACCGTGCGGCGGACGCGATCCGAAGCCGGTGGTGCGTTCGGCAATGAACGATCTCGTCGAGATAGCCGGCCTTCATTGCGAGATAGAGCAGTCCATTCGCAAGCGCGGACATCCGTGCCGGGCGTAATTTGCAGATGCAGTGTCGCAGCTGCGGCGGTGGGCGTTCGGCGCGGATCGACGACGATCAGCGAGCCGCCATTAGCCCGCTGCGCCTGAAAATACTGCATGATGGGCGGCATGGTTTCGGCGGCATTGCTGCCCACCAGCAGAATGCATTCCGCCTGTGGAATGTCCGCCAGCGGAAACGGAAGGCCGCGGTCGATGCCCGAAGGCTTTGATGTTGGCCGCCGCGGCCGAAGACATGCAAAAACGGCCGTTGTAATCGATTTGCGAAGTGCGAAGCGCTACCCGGGCGAACTTCCCGAGAGCGTACGCTTTTTCATTGGTAAGTGCGCCGCCGCCGAAGACGCCGACCGCGTCGAGACCGTGCTGGCCTTGGGCAGAACGAATAGCCGCCGCGATGCGCGTCGAGTGCTTCGTCCCAGGTAGCGTATCGAAGCGGTTCGCCTTTCCCGTCGCGCACCAGCGGCGTTCGCAGCCGTTCCGGGTGATTGAGCAGTTCCGCCGCTGTCCAGCCCTTCTGGCAGAGCCCGCCCTTGTTGGTAGGAAAGTCTCGCGCTTGAACGGTGGTTCCTTGCGCACCGGTGACAAGCGTCATTCCGCATTGCAGGGCACAGTACGGGCAGTGCGTTTCGGTTCGAACGGTTGATGGTTCGGGAAGTGGCGCAAGCGCCGCAGCCGCGTTAAGGGTGGGCGGCATACGTCTTTACAGCAGAGCTGTCGAGCACGGGCAGAAGGCCTGCACGCTGTGCGGCAGCAAGCGGCCACGTGCGCGCCCAGATTCCTTTGAGGTAAAACAACACCACCGCGCCGGTAAGGTAGCAGCAGGCAAGCACTGCCCATGCCGATGCCGAAGGACCCGGTCTGATCTTTCAGGAAACCGAGCATGGAGGGAAGCAGGAATCCGCCAAAGCCGCCGGCCGCGCCCACCAGGCCCGTCATGATGCCCACGCGATCGGGAAAGCGCTGCGGCACCAGTTGAAATACCGAGCCATTGCCCATGCCCATGCAACTCATGGCGAGCGAGAGAGCCGCTACGGCTAACACGAGCGGCGGCAGAGTGGACACGACCAGGATGGAGAGGCAAGCGCCCACAAGAAGGACCAGAAGCATACGATACCCGCCTAGGCGGTCGGAAAGCATTCCACCGATGGGCCGCAGGAAGCTGCCGAAGAGGACAACGAAGGTCGTGAAATCTCCGGCTTGCACTTTGGTCAAGTGGTATTGATCGTGAAAGAAGATGGACAAGATAGCTGACCAGACCGCTGAAGCCACCGAACGTCAGGCAGTACAGGAAGCAGAACCAGCCGGTGTCGCCGACACGCAGGACGGCGGCGTAGTCGCTCCATTTTTTGACGGGACGTGAACCCGGAGCATCCTTGGCAAGGAGGAAGAATAGAATCCAGACCAGCAATCACAGGAACGGCGGCCATAGCGAACACGTTGCGCCAGCCGAAGGCCCGGGCGAGCCGAGGCGCAAACAGAGTCGCCAGCAAAGTGCCCGAGTTGCCTGCGCCGGCGATGCCCATGGCGAGACCCTGATGCTCCGGCGGATACCAGCCGCTGGCGAGCGGAAGTGCAGCGGCGAAACTTGCGCCGGCAACGCCCAGCAGGAGCCCCATGCCGAGAAAGGCGCTAAAGCTGTGGGCGAACTGCCAGCCAATCAGGAGCGGTATCAACGAGAGCGCGAGGCCGAACAGCCCGGTCTTCCGGCCGCCGAACCGTTCGGTGCTCCAGCCGAGGATGGGGCGGAAAAACGAGCCGCCAAGGAGCGGAATGGCCGTAAGCAGGCCTTTTTGAGTGGCGGTCAGGTGGTAGGCGTCGCCGATGAACGGTCCCAGCGGCCCCAGAATGACCCACACCATGAAGCTGACGTCAAAGTACAGGAACGCTGACAGCAGCGTAGGAAAATGGCCCGCTTGTTTGAAACCGCGTAGAGACACGCCGAACCTCGACAGTTTTCGAATGAAGTCTGATTGGTCCCGCGCTGACGGAGCGTAGGTAGGGTTCGGACGGAGAAGACGAGGGATCCGCCATGGGACACCTCGTTCCTAGCTAGTTTAGCGGAGGTAGTGCGAATTCAACAACTGATGAGTTACCTGCCCTGCACTATATCGGAATAGGCGCAATCGGAAGCGTGTTGTGGCCTCTTTTTATCAGAGAAGCAGAAACCAACGCGCACTCCTTTCTTAGATGCATCGGGGGGGCGGAGTCTATCGTTTCGAGCGTATCTACGCCAAGGGCATCCGCGGCGGATTTCTTGGGACCAGGTTCCTCGCCGTCCTACTCTGCACACTTTCACTTCGCGCTGCACAAACCACTTCGGCTGCGATTGCGCAAGCGGCTGTTGGATCAACTTCGCAACCGTCGACGCTGACCGTCACCTTGCCCGGTGCTCTTGCGGGCGTTCAGGTGAACTTGCATTACGGAACTGAGTTCAAGCTCATATCGGCGAGTTGCTTTCCGAGCACAAGTACCACCACTTGTTCCGCGATCGTGGCCTTCGCGCCTCAACACCCAGGTCTACGGCAAGACGGATTGATAATCCAGGACAGTTCGCGAACTGTTCTCGCGACCGTTTTTCTGCATGCGCAGGGCATAGGGTCCCAATTGGGTTTCTTCCCTGCCACGGGGATTGCTCGAAGTTTCTCCTGGTCGCAACCGCTAGCCAATCCGGCAGGAATCGCCGTGGACCAGACAGGGTCAGTGTATGTTGCAGATGCCGTACGCGCGATGGTACTCCGGTTTGACCCGGTCTCTGGAAATGTCACTGTTGTTGCAGGCAGCGGCAGATCGGGGTTCGCGGGCGATGGCGGTGTCGCCACGGCCGCAAGCTTTTCGGCTCCAACTGGCATAGCACTTGACGGTAGCGGCGACCTGTATATTGCCGATCAAGATGCGAACCGGGTACGGCGGGTGGACGCGGTATCGGGGATTGTCACCACAGTTGCCGGAGGCGGAACTAATCCGGGCTCCGACGGCCTTGGCGACGGAGGACCCGCGACCTCGGCCAGTCTCAACGGTCCCGCGAGCTTGGCCGTAGACGTTGCCGGGAACTTGTATATCTGTGATTCCTACGACGGGCTGGTACGAGAAGTGGCAGCGGCGACGGGCATTATTTCCGTTGTCGCCGGTGGAGGAACCAACACGGGTATAGACGGCTTTGGTGACGGAGGGCCCGCGTACGAGGCGCAATTGGCCTCACCAAGCGGAATAACGCTGGACGCTTATGGCTCCCTTTACATTGCCGACACCGGGCATTCTTTGGTCCGTGAAGTTGCTGGGGGTGTAATCGTCGCAGTGGCGGGGAACGGCAACTACGGCTATTCGGGCGATGGCGGCGGCGCTACCAGTGCTGCGCTAATGAGTCCCAACGCCGTCGTCGTTGATCCGGCCGGCAACCTGTTTATCCTCGACAGCGGAACTTGCTGCATACGTCTAGTGTCGCCTGCTGGGACTATCTCTACCCTTGCTCTCGCAGGCCTTACGCTGAGCGGACCTGAAGGAATTGGCCGCGACGGTAATGGGAACATCTACATCGCCGACGCGGGGGACGCTCTGCTTTACGAAGTTGTTATCTCCAATCCCGCGGTCGCCTTCAGTAACCAGGCGCCCAACACGACGAGCGCGGGCCAAACGCTCACGGTCGTCAACAAAGGCACGGCTCCGGAGACTATCTCTTCGACCGCGGTGAGCTTATCCAACTTTTCACTCACTGGAAGTACGTGTTCCGGGGCACTGCCCGGAGGCGGTACTTGTACCATCAGCCTACAATTCGCGCCGCTTCGAGCGGGACAAAGGACTGGCACCCTGACCATCAGCGCGTCCGCCCAATATTCCGGTGCGCTCAGTGGCTCGGCATCGGCTACCAGCGGCTCAGTTGCGAGTGCCGGCGTTTACGACGACGCGGATCCACACATCTCCTATACCGGGTCTTGGCCCAGCAACACAGAAACGGGGCGCTTTCAGGGAACACAAACGTTCTCAAACATAGCAGGAGAGAGCGCGGCGCTCACTTTCGTCGGGACGCAAGTCATATATGTTTACGCGAAACAGGTGAACTTAGGGCACGCAAAGGTCACTATCGATGGTGTCGTTGTCACGCCGGATCTCGATGAATACTCGGCAACGCCGCAATACCAGCAGAAGATGGTGTATTCGGGACTTGGCAGTGGAGCGCATACCGTCGTCGTTTCTGTGTTGGGTACGCACAGTCCTGCGGCTACGGACTCGTACGTTATCGTGGACGGGTTTGTGGTCGGATCCCGTCCTGCTGGTATTTACGACGATTCCGACCTAGGTATTGTGTATGCGGGTACCTGGGGTTCGAACAGCGATGTGGGCAGGTACAACGGTACGCAAACTTATTTGCACAATGCGGGTTCCACGGCAACGTTCACCTTAACTGGACCCAGGTCACGTATGTCTATGACGCGCAATCGAATCTCGGTCATGGACAAATCGAGCATCGATGGCAATCTTGTTGTAGCCGACTTGGACGAGTATCTTCCGTTCTCGTGGCTCAAAAGCGAATTACGTTTTCCAACCTCGCGAACTCCGATCACACTCTCTCGATAACGGTTTTAGGATATCGGGATACAGCGGCAAGCGACTCCTATGTGATCGTGGATGCCATTGTGGTGGGCCCGCGCAGGAATGGTGTCTATGACGACGCCGATCCCGGAATAGTCTATGCCGGTTCTCGGGGCAGCAACTCCGATACAGGCCGCTACCAGGGCACGCAAAGCTTTTCCAATGTCGCGGGCAGTACTGCCAGCTTCGCTTTCATCTGGGAACGCAGATTACTTATCTTTATGAGATGCAAAGCAACCTTGGCCACGCACAGATCGCCATTGACGGCCTGACGATGACGGCGACTTGGATCAGTACTCACCCACGTTGATGGCGCAAAAGCGGGTTGTTTACACGGGATTGGCGAACGGGCCACACACGATCACGGTAACGGTCTTGGGCAGGCACTCGAGCGGCTCGACGGGTTCGTACATCATCGTGGACGCCTTCATAGTAGGGCCACCGACAGCTGGTATCTGCGACGATTCTGATCCGGACATTGTCTATAGCGGAAGCTGGGGCAGCAATACCGATGTCGGCAGATACAACGGCACGCAAAGCTTCACTCACAATGCTGGGGATGTAGCGTCGTTTACATTCACCGGAACCCAGGTCGCTTACGTTTACGAGACGCAGGCTAATCTCGGATATGCCCGGGTGAAGTATAACTGTCGTTTTGTCTTCTATCGACGAGTACTCAGCCGCGCTCGTTGCACAAAAGCGACAAGTCTACACAGGCCTGTCGAATACAACACACACCATCACGGTTACCGCTTTGGGAACAAAGAATCCTGCAGCGGCCGACTCTTATGTAATTGTAGACGCCTTCGTCGGGGTCCCAGGCCCGCAGGCGTTTATGACGACTCCGATCCGGGGATTGTCTATGCCGGAGGCTGGATGAGCAACACGGATGTGGGGCGTTACAACGGGACTCAGTCCTTCTCCGCGAATGGCGGCGATTCGGCGAGTTTGACTTTTACCGGGACGCAAGTGAGCTACGTTTTTGACATGCAAGCCAACCTTGGGCATGCTCAAATCAGTATCGACGGAACCGTGGTCTACGGTGACTTGGACCAATACTCAGCGTCGCTAGTGCCACAGCAGAAACTCACTTTCTCCGGACTTGCCAATACGTCTCATACGATCACGGTGACGGTTCTGGGGACTCATGACTCTCAGGCTGCTGGTGGCTATGTAATAGTCGACGCCTTTGTTGTCGGCCCATAGCTTCGCCGTCTCGAAGGCAAGCCGGCCAACTTTTGCAGAGACAATCGGCTTCGGCTTTGTTGCGTGTGCTCACTTCGCATGATCCGCCCGGCGCATCTCATATCTCGATCGAAGAAGTAAAAAGATAGACAGCAATGATGCGTAACACACAAGCGGGTAAGCGTAACCAATGTACAAGGGGAATATCGCAGGAAATGACGAGATATCGACCAAGATAAGGACACCCAATCGGCACGCAACCGCAATCCATGCCGCCAAACAGATGGCTACACCGGTGGAATACGCCCGCGAACGGACGCAGCGAAATGCGAGTAAGACAGCCGAACAGAGGCCAAGAAGAACGAGTACCAGCGACAACTTCGAATATTTCCGAATCACAAACGCTCTTACCTTAGCAGCAAAGTCACTTGCTGGATGATCGATTGCGGCTTCCGGAATAGGGGGCGGCGGGGTGTGATCCGGCGCTTTCAGAAACGAGGAAGCGCTCCGGATCTGATCCTCAAGACCTATCGAATTGGCGTTATCTTGAGATGGAGGAATAATGAATAACAACTCCTTACTCGCGGACTCGAAGGACGCGGGATTCTATAGATTTCGCCCGGTTCGAAACGCGGCATGAATGGCACAGGGTTGTGATAGCAGGAGATAGTGCCTGAATTGCACGCGCGCTTGATCTCATTGCGCATCTTCGAGTAGAAGGTCGAAGCAGCACGCGCGGTTGAGTAGCCTCCGCGTAAGGCCACCGCATCTCGGAGAGCCCACATGAACCATCCTGTCGCGTAATCGCCGCAGAGACTCGGGTAAAAGCTACAACTAGGCTGCTTGTATCCCTCCAGAGGACTGCCCGGCATATCAAAGTATTGGCCCAATTCAGCGAAGGTAGGGCTCACACGATATATCTTGTTTCGCACGCCCTTTGAGACGGCTGCGTAGGGCAAGTCAACGTTGGGTACGACTGATTCAAGAGATTCAAATGCGTCTTCAAAGACACCTTTGATATCAACAATTGCGAACGTGCCATAAACAGCCCGATTCACCGCTGCAATCGTGACTAATACAGTTGCAAACGAAACGACAGCTGTAAGCAGCACCTTGAGCGGCCCTTTGAAGGAACGTTGGGTCTGGAACCCCTTGTGAAAAGCGCATGTCAAGAGAATCAGAAATGGAGGCACGGCGACCATTCCATCCTCTCTAGTTATCCAGCACCAGCCGAATACCAAGCCGGATAGCGATGCATATAGCACCACTTTATATCTCGAGGTGACAAAGAGAGCCAAAAGAAAGAAAACGTCAAGAGAATCTGCGGCGTGTAGATCTCGTCCCGAACAACCCGCATCGAATGGGGACCGAAATTCCAAAGAAGGACCTCAAAGACACCAAGGGAAAAAATGACGGATTGGAATATCTTTTGCGTGACGTAGGAAAGAAGCCAGACTGAAAAGCTCCACAGAATGGAATGTGCAAGCTGCACAGGAATTCTAAACAAGGAAATGGACGCCAGAAAGAGCGGATAACCGGGACCTTTCATCAACGTGAATTGACTGTACCGACCAAGCCAATGGCCGGAGACAATCGAATACGCATCATGTACAAGCCGTCGTCGTGAGCAAACCGGAAACAAAAGTGTGGGTAAGTTCAGGTAGATAAGCAGGTAAAAGACGGTGCTTACGAGAGTTACCACGTAGAAGTAATTGGAATTTTGATCAAGTCGCTCGATTGGGGCAAGGCGAGCGAAACCTCATTTCCAAGCTTAACCTCGGTTTGTACGTCCAATGGAGATTGCCGCGATTCTGCTGAACAGTTTAGAATTCCGATGTAGGCGAACGGGCAGTAGAAGTCTTATCGGTCGCTCTACTACAAAATTCATGACAAAACATTGGGCCCGAGCGCTCACGCTGCCTTTTCTTTTTATTTTATACTGCTGCTCCAGTTCCACCGTACCTTCAGAGCGCCCTTCCGTGCGGCCGGACGGAGCGAGCCTAAACTTGAAAGCTTCGCACCAGCTCGTAGTAGGAAATCTGGACCAAGTGGGGTACCAGCCCTTTACAAACACCGATGTTGCGATCCCACCGGCGGATATCACAATGTCCGGCTGGGCGGTCGACGGAAAGGCGGAGTCCCTGGCCGGAGGCGTGGATGTAGCGATAGACGGATCTCCTTACAAAGCTGAATACGGCGTCGATCGGCCGGATGTCGCCAAAGCTATCAGGGTACCGGGTACGCAAAATCTGGATTCTCCTTTGTCTTACACGCTGCACGATTCCCAAAGGGAAAGCACGCGATTTCGATCCGGGTTATTGCGGCTGACAAGAAGAGCTTTACCGAAGGTTTTCCGTTGACGGTCATGATCGAGTAGGCTAATAGTTCAAGCGCATGGTCACCAACCTTGTACCGTGTCACACTTCGAGCCTTGCCCTATCGCTTGAATACACTCTGCCGGAATGAAAAGCCTGAATCGATCCGCTTTCCGCTTCCCGACCCCCGCAGTTCCTTTGCGTTATGACGGGGAACGTTATGTATCTGGTCTCGTCGGGGACATACAAAACGAGCACTATCATCGCTATCTCCTGGCGCTGGCGTTTTGCGACGACAAGGATGTGCTGGACGTTGCGAGCGGCGAGGGCTATGGTAGCGCTTGCCTTGGACAGGTAGCCCGCAGTGTTATTGGCGTGGATACAAACGCGGAGGCCGTCGATTTCGCCAATGCGAACTACATGAACGACCGGGTCTCATTTCGGCAAGGCCAGGCACAGGATCTGCCCATTGAGAGCGAGTCCATTGATGTCGTCGTCAGCTTCGAAACCCTAGAGCATCTGGTTGAACACGAACTCTTCGCCCGCGAGATACGCCGTGTGTTGCGTCCAGAGGGCCTGCTAGTGATGTCGTCGCCCAATCGCACGGTTTACACGGAAGAAGCGAACTACCACAACGAATTCCATCTGCGCGAGCTTGACCGCGATGAATTCGTGGCGTTCTTGCACGGAAATTTTTCGAATGTTAAGTTGCTCAGCCAGCGGACGCTTATTGGCTCGGTCATCGGCAACGAGCAGGACGAGCCGGTCGGCAAACCAGAAGGTTTCCTGTGGCGCGGGAATGGGGTATTCGAACGAACAAACGGCACGCCGCATCCTCCTTTCTTCGTTGCGCTTGCCTCGGACGCAACGCTGCCGGAAGTGCGCTCGAGCATGCTCCACAACCCTGCCCCGCTCTACCACGTTGAGGAAATGCGCCAGCGGGCCGTCAAGGCGCTTGAGGAACGGACGGCGCAATTCGAAGAATGCCAGCGGTCGCTCACCGCACAGGCTTCCGAGCTGTCCAATGTTCTCGAGCAACGGAGCGAGCACGTTAGGGAGCTAGAGAACGCTCTTGCGGAAAGAAGCGCGAAGGCCGGGCAGTTAGAGAGCATTCTCGCAGAAAGAAGTGCGCAGGCCGGGCAGTTAGAGAGCGCTCTCGCGCAAAGCAAGCAGCAAGTAACGGCCCTTGTTGCCGAGCAACAACATAATCGCGAGAACCAAAGTCTCCGCTCCAACACGGAAAAGAGGATCGCGGCCCTAAGGAACGAACTCGAGGGAGCACGACGACGAAGCGAGGAGCTCATCTCGCGGCTCAATACCGAATTGCGTTCGGAGCAGGCGCTCACCGCTGAGTTGCGCAAAGAAAAGGAGCGCCTTTCGGGCGTGCTGGACGGCGTTCTCACCTCGGCGAGTTGGAAGGTGACGGCTCCTCTTCGGACGGCCGTCGCCCATCTGCCTTCCGCCGGACGACGCCAGTACCGCCGGTTGTTGAAACCTCTTTTTCGTGGGCAGACTTCGCCAGAGCAGGAACTGGAGGCAGAACCAGAGCCGTTGCCAATTGCGTTAGCGCCCACAACTGCCACCACTGTTGCTCCACCCACGCAAACTGCGGCTGTGGCGACGGAAAAGCCGGCTCCTCCGTCGGAGGTCTTTCGTTCGGCAAAACCCGATTGGGTCCAGCCGCAATCACGCCCTGAGTTCATCCATCTCCGCACCAGGGAACCGCAGGCGCGCATTGCCGTCGTGATGCATCTCTACTACACCGATCTATGGCAAGAGATGTCCCAGGCGCTTCTCAATATCGTCGAACCCTTCGACCTTTTTGTCACGCTCGTTTCGGGCGCCGAAGGCGACGTCGCTCCCAAAATACGAGCTGCATTCCCGCAAGCAGTTATCGTGACAGTCGATAATCACGGCCGGGACATCCTTCCGTTTCTGGAGTTCGTTCGCTGCGGCGTGCTCTTTAAATACGAGCTTCTTTGCAAGCTGCACAGCAAACGCACGCCGTGGCGGGAGGGTGGCAACGAGTGGAGGCAGCATCTGATAGGCGGTGTACTCGGCAGCCGGGAGACGGTCGGCCGAATTCTCGGCTCATTCGATTCCGATCCGGATCTGGGCCTTGTTGTCGCCGATCACCAGTTATTCAATGGCCGCGATTACTGGGCCTCAAACGAGGCGAGGCTCCTGGAGCTCTTCCCCACCATCGGCCTGAAGGCAAACAGCTTTGAAAAGAGCTTTGCCGGTGGAAGTATCTTTTGGATCCGGCCCTTCCTTTTGCGCACCATCGACGCACTCGGTCTCGGCTTCGATGATTTCGACCCCGAGCCGATCGGCAGCGACGGAACTACCGCGCATGCGGTCGAGCGGCTTATTAGCCTGGTGTGCCAGGACGCCGGTATGAGAATCGAAGAAACGAGAAATGTTGTGGTCGCGCCCGGGGTCAGCGCAGGAGATCAGCGACGTGTGCAGCTGATCGCAAATTATCTCCCGCAGTTCCATCCCATCCCGGAGAACGACGTTTGGTGGGGGCCTGGGTTCACGGAATGGACGAACGTGACCGGAGCGAGACCGCTGTTTCTCGGCCATCGGCAGCCGCGTTTGCCCGCCGATCTTGGCTTCTACGATCTGCGCTTGCCAGCGGTGCGACAGGCGCAAGCGGATCTCGCCCGCCAGTACGGAGTTACGGGCTTTTCGTACTACTATTACTGGTTTAATGGGCGGCGTCTGTTGAATCTGCCGCTTGATGAGGTGCTAGCCTCTGGCAGGCCAGACTTCCCATTCATGATCTGCTGGGCCAACGAACCGTGGACGCGCAATTGGGAGGGATTGGCCAAAGAAGTACTACTGCCGCAAGATTATGAGCCGGGGTGGGAACAGAGTTTTGCGGCCGACATTGCCCCGCTGTTGCGCGATCCTCGCTACATCCGTCTGAATGGGCGGCCAGTAGTGGCGATCTATCGCGTTATGCATATTCCTGACCCGGCGACCGCGATGTTTCGTCTTCGCGCGAGCTTGGCCGAAGAGGGAATGCCGCAGGTCCACCTGATTGGTGGCTGGTTGCAGCTCGGTGCAGATCCGTCATTACCCGCCCGGCCGGAAGAAGTAAACCTTGACGCGTATTTCGAATTCCCGCCGCATGGCATACCGGTACAGAAGATGGGTGTCGAACCGGCACAGCGGATTCCCGGCTTTGCGGCGCATCTCTATGACTACAGCGCCACCGTTGACGCCACAATTGATTACTACGCCGGCTTGACAAACGGCCATCGTTATCGTGGCGTGATGGCAGGTTGGGACAATACACCTCGGCGTGGTGTGCATGCGAACGCGTTTCACGGCGCCACGCCCACGAATTTCCGCCGTTGGCTGCGGGCTGCGATTGAACACGCGCGAGCCGAGGCAAAGGGAACGGAAACCGCCGTGTTCATCAATGCCTGGAATGAATGGGCGGAAGGAACATATCTGGAACCGGACCGCGATTTCGGCCATGGTTGGCTCGAAGCGGTTGCCTCTGCGGCGAACGGCAGCGTTACCTCGTTATCAGCAACAGAGGCGCAAGTGCTGGTTAGCAGAGGAGCCGCGACTTAGCAATCTGATGTTGAACGCCTGGTGCAGACAACAACTTCGGTGAAGGACGACGATGCCGTGATATCGGTCGTTGAACCGTGCCACTTCGAGGGAAAAGGGAGCCCACTCGGAGATCACGTCGGTCAGATCTCTCCGATAGCGGAAGGTCACCAAGGCACCGGATTCATCCACCGGATTGCGATGGTACTCCGGGGCCAATAGGTGAACGACATTGCCGTCCTCCGCCAAGTCGCACATCTCTCGCTGCGGTCCTTCTCGGGGTAAATCGGTCCCGTGTGGATATAAAGTCCGCCAGGACGCAGAGTGCGATAGATCTCTTTGTACGCCCGGTCTGGGTGAAACACATGCTCCATGACGTCCTGAGTCACGACTTGTCGAACGTTTGGTTGCCGAATGTCTGAGCCTCGATGTCCTCACAACGGAAGCCGCGATGAAACTGCCCCGCTACAAACACCGGGATAGAATTGAGTCGCAACATAATCCTTGCACTCGCGCTCAAGCCGAAGCGAAACACGGCGGGCGGCAGGCGAGCTTTCGTGAATGCTTAGCCATCGCCAGTTAGGCCGTAAACGGTCGAGCAATAGCGTGAGGGCCCGCTCACGCGGGATAGAGTCAGCCGGGCATCGTGAATACATCAAGTGATCTCGGAAGCAAGCATTGGTGGCGACGAAAGTCGTCGGCCAACAACAAATTGGTCAGAATCCCTCCGACTCCGCTACCAATGCAGAGTTAGATGGGCCGTTCTTTTTCTCTAATGCAATCTGTACCGTTGCCATAGTGAACCGGCCCCCAGAGTTAGGTTCTGAGTTTGCCAAATTCATTTGGCTAAAGTGCCGACCGGTCACTTAAGCGCCCTCCTGTAGACTAGTTAGTGACATTCCAAGATACAAGCCATTTCCATGTGCTACGCCACTATTAAAGAAGAAAAGCTGCGCGACTCGGAAGGCGGAGTCGGGGATCGCGGGCAATGTTAACTTATGCACGTCGCGTTTTGCAGCGTATTGACGCTTCTTTGTCTAAACCTTCGCTGGACTCAGCGCTTCCGCCATTACGGCAAGGTCTCGGGCTAGATGATTTCGGCGAGGTTATGTTCTCGATGCCCGATAGGGAGTTCCCGACACTATCTAAAGCACTTCCCCGGATGGCCACTGCTGAGGTACAAACGCAGTGGACCGGATCCAGCGGCCTTACGCTGCTGAAGCAGAGCTGCAACTTTGTTCGTTCGGCGGCTTATCATTTCAATCGACTCACGAGCCGTCCGCTGGACGGTTCGGCGATCCTTGATTATGGGTGCGGTTACGGGCGTTTAGCGCGTCTGATGTATTACTTCAGCGATCCGGCGCGGCTGTACGGCGTTGATCCTTGGGAGCGGTCAATTGCGATCTGTCACGATTGTGGGCTGGGCGAGAATTTCCGCGTGTCCGATTATCTGCCCAAGGATTTGCCGGTCGGGGCGAAGAAGCCTTCGACCTGATTTACGCGTTCTCGGTGTTTACGCATTTGTCACGTCGAGCAACACGACAGTCCTTTGATGTTTGCCGACGTTATATCTCCGACGATGGGCTGTTACTAATTACAATTCGACCGATCGAGTATTGGTCACTCGATGTGTCAGTCCATGGTCTTTCGGATACGACGAAACCCCGCGAAGCGCACGCTCGCGATGGATTTGCGTTTTCGCCTCACAACCGGCCGCCGGTGGACGGAGACGTGACATACGGAGACACCAGCATGACCATAGAGTGGATTGAAACTAACTTCTCACAGTGGCGCGTTGCAGGTATTGATCGATCGCTCGACGATGCTTACCAGTTGTACGTATTCTTGCGTCCACGGTAAAGAACTACCTATTGCCTTGACCTGCTATCGTCGGAGAGATTGTCAGTGAAATCGAGACCCAGCCTGCAAGGCCTACCTCAATCGTCAGCCGACCGTGCTTACCATGAGCACAATCGTGTGATTCCGCTGGCTGACCGTCTCGGCTACATCGCTCGCAAAAAGATGTATGCCTTGTTCATGGATTTGATGAAGCCCTTGCCCGATAACAAGGTACTCGACATCGGTGTTACGGACGATCTGGAGTCCTCCTCAGCCGCCAACATGCTGGAACAGCTTTATCCGTACCGGCACAACCTGACATGCGCGGGAATTACGGACGGAGGCGCGCTCGAAAGCACCTATCCAGGAATCCGCTACGTCCGAATCGCTCCAGGCAGTCCGCTGCCGTTTGCGGAACGTGAATTCGACATTGTGTATAGCAATGCCGTCCTGGAACACGTAGGCTCAGAAGAAGCGCAACGGCAGTTTGTGAATGAGGCATGCCGCGTAGGCAAGAAGGTCTTTATTGCCGTTCCGAACCGGCTCTTTCCGGTGGAAGTCCACACAGGCATTCCGCTGCTGCACTGGCTGCCGAAGGCGTTGTTCCGTGCATTCCTCCGCAGGGTGGGAATGTCCTTCCATGCGCGCGAGGAGAACCTGAATTACGTCTGGGCACACCGATTGCGCCGCATGTATCCCAATGCGCGATCGGCTCGGACGGTTTTTTCAGGTATTGGCTTCGGTCCTTTTCGTTCGAACATTGTTTCTTACTCGCTGGAATCGCGCACCGTTGCGAGTAATCGTTGACTGCTAAAGCATGATCATTACGCGTTCGCCGCTGCGTGTGTCGTTGGGTGGAGGAGGCACCGATCTTCCTTCGTACTACCGGGAACACGGCGGCTTTCTAGTGGCGGGAGCCATAAATAAGTACGTTTACCTGAACATCCACTCGCGCTTCGTAGAATCCTTTCTTCTGAAGTATTCCCAATTAGAAGAAGTTAGTTCCATCGATGAGATTCAGCATCCGATCATCCGCGAGTCTCTGAAGATGATTGGCATCCAGAACAAAAATCTTGAGATTACAAGCATGGCCGATATCCCGGCAGGCACAGGTCTCGGGTCTTCGGGCAGTTTCACCACAGCGCTTCTGAAAGGCCTTCATGCGTACCGGAAGAATCTTGTGCATCCAAGCGAACTTGCGGAACAGGCCTGTCGCGTAGAGATTGATTTGCTCGGCGAGCCCATCGGAAAGCAGGACCAATATATAGCCGCGTACGGCGGCATTACCTGTTTTGAATTTATGCAGGATGGTTCGGTGAAGGCTTGGCCGCTTGCAATCTCGGAAGAGACGCTGTTCAACCTGGAAGACAACCTGCTCTTGTTCTTTACTGGATATTCGCGCTCGGCCTCGGCGATTCTGCGTGAACAGGACCAGAAGAGCAGACATGACGACGTGGACATGGCGAAGAATCTCCACTTTATTAAGGACCTTGGGTATGCGAGTAGGAACGCACTGGAAGCCGGTGACTTAGCGGAGTTCGGCCGGCTGATGAACGTGCATTGGGAGTCGAAGAAGCGGCGCAGCGGGGGAATGAGCAGTTCCAAGATTGACGAATGGTATGACTACGCGATGGCGAACGGAGCATTAGGCGGCAAGCTGATTGGGGCTGGCGGGGGAGGCTTCTTAATGTTCTACGCCGGGAACAAAACGAAGCTTCGGCATGCCATGAGGGAGCAGGGCCTGAAGGAAGTCCGCTTTCGCTTTGACTTTGAAGGTACGCGTGTTGTGTCGTACGAGTAATCGCGGCAAGCAGGTCAAACATGGATAGCTCCGCTGAACTCTTTCCGGCCCTCATCCTTGCCGGCGGCCTCGCACACGCATGCGGCCCTTGACAGAGCGAATTCCCAAGGCCCTGCTCGACATTGCCGGCGAGCCTTTCCTTTTGCATCAGTTGCGTCTTCTGAAGCGGCATGGGATTCGCAAGATCGTTTTGGCCGTCGGCTTTCTGGGCGAAATGATCCAGCAACGTTTTGGCGACGGATCGGAACTGGGGCTTAGCATCGCTTACTCGTTTGACGGGCCCAAGTTGCTCGGGACCGCGGGTGCTATCCGCCAGGCCTTGCCTTCTCTTCCAGAGAACTTCTTCGTCTTATACGGCGATTCCTACCTGGAGTGCGATTACCACGGTATCCAGCTTGCCTTTGAAAGAAGCGGACTGCCTGCACTCATGACGGTTTACCGCAACGAGGGTTTATTCGACACCAGCAATGTTGAATTCGACGGAACCCGTATCCTTTGTTATGACAAGCAGGATCTGACCTCGGCCATGCAGCACATCGATTATGGTTTGGGTGTATTCAACCAGAGTGTGTTTGCGATGCTGCCCGCGGTTGAGGTGTGCGACCTGGCAGCCCTTTATCAGGACTTACTTCGCTCTGGTCGTCTCGCTGCATTCGAGGTGAAGGAACGATTTTATGAGATTGGCTCGCGTACCGGTTTGCAGGAGACAACGATGTTCCTGGAGAGCCGGAAATCAAAGCCGGCCGTTACCGGCGATTGAGTTGTCGTCGATGTTACACTGCGAGTTTGCAGCCAGAAAATTCCAGTTTACGTGGGCTCTCTACGACCGCTAGCTCACGGCCCTTCTCAGCTCAATTTCTCGCGGAAGTGACCGAAGTCGCCAATCGGCTCGAGACCGACGTTATAGAGCGAATGGCGGACACGCTGGCGAAAGTGCGCCAGAGTTCCGGACGTTTGTTCATCCTGGGAGTCGGAGGTAGCGCCGGTAATGCCTCTCATGCGGTGAACGACTTCCGGAAGTTGGTCGGCATGGAGGCGTATGCTCCTACAGATAACGTCTCTGAATTGACTGCGCGTGTAAATGATGAGGGTTGGTCTACCGTTTTCGTGGAGTGGCTCCGGGTCAGTCACTTACAGGAGCGTGACGCCTTACTGGTGCTCTCGGTGGGCGGCGGAAGCGTGGAACAAAATGTCAGCCCCAATCTTGTGGCTGCTCTCGACTATGCACGATTCATCGGCAGCAAAATCCTCGGCATCGTAGGCAGAGACGGTGGCTATACTGCTCGCGTCGCTGATGTTTGTGTTGTCATCCCCACCGTGCATCCCGACCGCATCACTCCACACTCCGAGGCATTTCAGGCGATTGTCTGGCACTTACTTGTTTCCCATCCTGCGCTGCAGCAGTCGGGCACCAAGTGGGAGTCGCTCGGGAGAAGCTAGTTGTCGCGCGCCGTTTTTTTGGATCGTGATGGTGTGTTGAATGAGCCCCTGCTGCGGAACGGATTGCCTTATCCTCCGCCCAATGTCGGCGACCTTCGCATTGTTCCGGGAACAGCCGAAGCGCTGCAGCAGTTAAAGCAATTAAGATTTTTGTTGCTGGTGGTCACCAACCAACCCGATGTTGCGCGCGGTAGTCAGCGGCGCGAGATAGTCGACGAAATCAATAATGAGCTACGCTTGAGGTTGCCGCTGGATGACGTGCTCACTTGCTTTCACGATGACTCGGATGGATGTGAGTGCCGCAAGCCTCAACCTGGTCTTATCGTGACGGCGAAACACAAATACGGTGTCGATTTGACCGGTAGTTACATGGTCGGCGATCGCTGGCGTGATGTCGACGCCGGCGCTAACGCGGGCTGCAAGACCATCTGGATCGACTGCAACTATCCGGAAAGGTCGCCCTCGGCCGTTCCCGACGCCCGCGTTCGCTCGTTGCGCGAAGCAGTGAACTGGATTATTGGACAAGAGCCCGCATGAGAAGTATCTCCGAACTGAAAATCAAGCTTTTTGCTGACGGTGCTGACCGCGCGCAAATTCTACTGTCTCGGGCCAATCCGCTCATCAAAGGCTTCACCACCAATCCCACTTTGATGTGCGCGGCAAAGGTGAGTGACTATGAGGCGTTCGCTCGCGAAGTCCTCAATTAATCAAGGAACAGCCAATCTCCTTTGAGGTGTTCGCGGATGACTTTTCCGAAATGGAGCGGCAGGCGCGGAAGATCGCCAGCTGGGGCGAGAATGTATACACCAAGATCCCGGTGACCAATACCAGGCGCGAGTCTTCCATGCATCTCGCTCACCGGCTAGCACACTCTGGCTTGAAGGTGAATGTCACGGCCGTGATGACGCTGGAGCAGGTGCGCGAAGCAGCCACCGCTTTGGGAGGCGGCGCATCCTCTGTCATCTCGGTGTTCGCGGGCCGGATCGCCGATACAGGTTGTGACCCGGTACCCATAATGCGGTGCGCCCTCGAAGCGATCTCGAGATACTCGAATCTCGAGCTGCTTTGGGCCAGCCCGCGCGAACTGCTGAATGTTTTCCAAGCGAATGATATCGGTTGTCACATCATCACAGTCACGGATACGATTCTTTCTAAGCTGGACACCGTGGGCAAAGATCTGGACGACTACTCGCTAGAAACTGTCAAGATGTTCCACCGGGATGCCGAGCGATCGGGATACAAGTTATAGAATCCCCTTGTTATGGCTAGCACTTCCTTTGCGCTTGATAGGTCCGGGCCACAGTTGAGCAATAGCGGCGACGTCCAGTTGTTAGTTCCCGCCAATGATGTGGCGGAGCCCGAACTTTCTATTGTCATTCCGGCGCTGAATGAACAAGTCACCATTGGTCAATTCGTGGATTGGTGCCAGCAGGGTCTGGGCAGCGCCGGCGTTTGCGGTGAAGTGCTGATCATAGACAGCTCCACGGACTCTACGCCCCAAATCGCCCTGTTGAAAGGCGCACGAGTCTTGAAAGTTCCAAAGCGCGGTTTGGGCAGAGCTTACATCGACGCGATCCCGTTTATTCGCGGCCGCTACGTTCTGATGGGCGATGCCGATTGCACCTATGACTTTCGGGAACTCGGATCGTTTATCGAGAATTTCGTGCCGGCAACGAGTATGTCATGGGCTCCCGATTTCGCGGCTACATCGAACCAGGTTCCATGCCGCCTTTGCACCAGTATATGGGTACTCCGGTCACCACCTGGATTCTGAATTTCCTGAACGCAAGTTGGTTTTCTGATATTCACTGTGGCATGCGCGGAATCACCCGCGACGCCCTCTGCCGCATGGATCTGCACTCGCAATCGTGGGAATATGCTTCGGAAATGGTGCTCAAGTCCGTCCGCATGAATTTGCAAACGACCGAAGTGCCAGTTCGTTTTCTGAAAGATCAGGAAGGGCGATTTAGCCATCACAAGCGAGCCGGATGGTTTTCCCCGTGGCAGGCTGCGTGGATCAACTTCAGGGCCATGTTCGTTTATGGCGCCGACTTCTTTCTGTTCCGCCCGGGTTTGATTGTTCTGGAATCGGGTTGCTGCTTACGCTCCCTGTTACATTCGGGCCGGTAAGAGTAGGGCCGGTAGCGTTCTCGCTTTACTGGATGTTGGTGGGCCTCACCCTTTCCATTCTTGGTTTGCACGGATTCTATGTCGGCTGTCTCGCGCGAATATTCTTCGATTGGCGTGGACAACAACGGCAGCAATGGCTGCGCATGTTTTCCTACACACGATCCGTTCTTTTAAGTGCAATCGCTTTGGTAGCAGGCGTGTCTCTGTTTGCTCCATCTTGGGACAATCTATCTTCGATCCGGGTTTCAATTGCCCGGTGAAGCCTTCCCCGCCAATCACATGGCCGTGACCGGACTGCTGTTCCTGGTAATGGGATTTATGAATTTCACGTTTACGCTGGTCCTTCATGCCGTCGCCGTTAACGTCAAGACAAACGATAAGGTAGCTGCAGAGAGGGCACAGGGACAGTCCTTCGGCCAGGATTACCGGCCGACAATTGTAGACAGATTCGGTGTCTGGCTGTCGGCCCGGCAGATCCGCAAGTACGCGGGATCGTGCACTAACAAGGCGGTAGCCGATTTCGGATGCGGGTATCAGGCCACTTTCATCCGTTCGGTTCTGCCCTCCATTGAGAAGGCCGTGCTTGTGGACTGCGCATTGGCTACCGGACCTGCGAGCGAAACCCCAAAGTAGGGCGATCGAGGGCATACTGCCGGATTCGTCACAGCAAATCCCGACCGCCAGCCTGGACGTGATTCTCTGCATTTCGGTGCTGGAGCATCTGTGGGATCCGTTGACCCAATTGCGGGAATGCTCGCGCATTGTTCGTCCTGGCGGCGTGTGCCTGTTTAACGTTCCATCCTGGCGAGGCAAATCGTTTCTGGAGTATTCTGCGTTTCGTTTGGGCCTAAGTCCCAGGGACGAGATGGACGACCACAAGGCTTATTACGATGTCCGCGACTTCTGGCCGTTGTTGGTCAGGGCCGGCTTTCGCCCGAGCGGCATCCGGTGCTTTTCGCACAAGTTCGGCCTGAACACATTTGCTGCCTGCACCGCAGCCGATTCCAAACACAAGAATGACTAACTTGAAGCGCTTTTTCATCGTCGGCGGCGCTGGATTCATAGGCAGCCACTTCACCGACCGGCTTCTAGCCGATCAGGCTACCGGTCGGGTTACACTCTTCGACAACTTTTCTTCCGGCCGTGAGTGGCACTACCAGCAGCACGCAGACGATCCGCGATTTAAGGTGGTTCGGGATGATGTTAAGGAACTGGATGCACTCGTGACCGCGATGGCCGGCCACGGGGTTGTTATCCACCTCGCTTCGAACCCGGACATTGCGAGGGCGGCCGTTGAGCCGGACATCGACTTCCGGGAAGGCACCTACCTCACAAACAACGTCGTTGAAGCGATGCGGCGGTGTGGCGCGGCCACCATGCTTTACGCCTCCGGAAGCGGGGTCTACGGTGACCTTGGCGAAACCGAGGCAAGCGAGGATCACTGTCCCTTGCTGCCAATCTCTACCTATGGTGCGAGCAAGCTTGCGGGCGAGGCCCTGATCGCTTCCTACTCATAATGTTCAACTTCACACGCTGCTGCGCGTTTCGCTTCGGCAATGTGGTCGGCCCGCGACAAACCCATGGAGTAGGTTTCGACTTCCTGCGGCAGCTGTTAAAGGATCCTCGCAAGCTGCGGATCCTTGGCGACGGCACCCAAAGCAAGTCTTACGTTTATGTGGAAGACGTCGTCGAGGCCGTGTTGATGGCATACCGGAAAGCGGAACAGCCATTCACCACGTACAATGTCGCGACGGGCGACTACATCACAGTCGCTGAGATTGCTCGCATTGCGGTCGATTGCCTCGGACTAAAGCTAGATGAGGTGGCTTTCGAGTACACCGGAGGCAATCGTGGATGGAAAGGCGATGTCCCCGTCGTTCGCATGAACACGAAGAAAATCCGCAGCTTGGGTTGGCTGCGAAGGTCTAGTTCCCGGGATGCGCTGGCGAAGTCGATGAATGCCATGCTCCCGGATCTGCGCCGAGGACTTATTTGATGTTTCCGACGAATCTGAGGCGGGCAAAATATCTGCGGCTGTAAACCGGACGCACGTCCACTCTGACCGTAACATGCCCTAGGAAAACGGGGAGGAATAAGAGGAACTCGCGGGCTAGAGAGCCTTCGCGAGTTCCTCGGCAAATGCACTTTGGCGTGAGGGAGTGTTACTGCGGCGGGCGTTCCCGGCGGCTCGGCGAAGCTGTGCGGCTCCTCCGTTCGCAGCAGGATTAACTGCCGTGGTGGTAGGCGAGGCAGAGGCACCGGCAGGACGACGAGTTCGCTCGGGGATTAGCCCGGAAGCGGCGGCTGCCGGCGGCTTGACAGCGCTCTTGCTGCCCGACTTCGGCGGTTGCGCCGGATTCGCTCGCAGCAGGCGGTCTTCGAGAGGCGCGCGATCGAAACGACGGATGATCGCGTTCATTTCTTCTTGGTTCGGCGATTCGATAAATGCGAAACCCTTTGATTCTTGGGTTTCTGGGTTGCGTATGACCTTGATCGCGTCTGCGACTAGGTTTTCTGAGGATAGCCACGATTTGATATCGTCGGCAGTCACCCAGACAGGGAGATTTCCGAGGAAAACGGTAAAGCTCATCAGTAAGTGTTTGGTGCTCCGTGGGGAAGTACGAGGCGCACCTCGCGGGGGTTCCACCCGGAGGCTACTAGCATACTAGCATATACGATGCAAGCGCGTAAACAGCGAATATGCTGTAATCCGTTGCTCCGTAAGGGCTAGCACAATTTTGAGATGCTTGTGACTGCCACTTCGATGCGCTCGATTTCTCTTGCACGGCGTGCCGCTTTTGCTGCTCTTCAGAGCGTTTCCGAAGGAGCTTATGCTTCCGACACTCTGCTTGAGCTCTGCCGTTCTTTGACCAGCCGGGACGCTGGGCTCGCGTCGCAGATCGTATTCGGCTGTTTACGCTATCAGGCTCAACTAGATTTCTTGCTCCAGCACTACTCCGGTAAACGCCCTCAATCCTTAGACTTGCCCGTGCTTCTGGCGCTTCGGGCCGCCCTCTTCCAACTCCGCTACCTCGAACGTATTCCCCCACATGCGGCGGTCAATGACTCCGTAGAGTACGTAAAGAAAACTGCCCGTTCTGCCTCAGGATTCGTAAACGCCGTGCTTCGCAAGGTAAACCGCGACCCCGTCCCGTGGCCCTCTCGTGAGGTAGAACTCTCGTGCCCGGAGTGGCTGATTGCTCGATGGGCCAGCCAGTTTGGCGACGTGCAAGCAAGCGAAATCGCCCGAGCCGCACTCGCCGAACCGGAAACGTTCGTCCGCATTCCACCGGGTCAGCCGGTCAACGCCAGCGCCTACCAACAAACCGAAGTCCCCGGTTGTTACCGCCTGTTTCCAGAAGCACCGGAACGCACGGGGCCGGCCGAGTTCCGGTTCCAGGACATCGGCTCGCAAGCAATTCTGCCCCTCCTGGATTTGCAGTCCGGTCAAAGCTACCTTGATGTTTGTTCCGCCCCGGGCAACAAAACACTGCAGGCCGCCGAGACCTCCTTGGGCCTAGGTGTCGCGTGCGACGTCAGCCTGCGTAGGCTCGCCACCGTTCCCCCGGTCTTCCCGCGCGTTGTTCTGGACGCCACGCAGCCGCTGCCCTTCCGGCGAAGCTTTGACCGCATCTTCGTCGATGCGCCCTGTTCGGGCACGGGCACAATTGGCAGGAACCCGGAGATCAAGTGGCGCGTCCATCCCGAAGACTTTTCCAGGTTCCAGGAAAAGCAAACGGCAATTGTCCTCCAGGCTCTTCATCATCTGGAGCCTGGGGGCAAACTGCTATATGCCACTTGCTCGCTAGAAGGGGAAGAAAACGAGCAGGTGGTCCGGGCAGTTCTGGCGGTGCGTCCGAAAGTACGTTGCGAGCGGGAGTTACTGCGGCTGCCTGGACGCGAGCCGGGCGACGGCTTTTATGCGGCTGTTTTGAGCTGAAATGGGCCTTTGCATGGTATTATTTAGGGGTTCCAAAGACTGCGTTCATCGGATCCGCGAGCAGGTCAGGTCTCCTGATGCTTGCCTGCCTCGGCAAGCGCTCACGAGTCGCCGATGTATCTGAACGGGGTCAATTTGGGACGACTTGCCTTCGACTGGGAAGAGGGTAGAGCAGAGAAGAGTGTTGCAGATTATCCCTTCTATTTTCGCGGCAGACTTTGTCCGTCTAGGCGAGGAAATCCGGCGCGCTGAGCCTGGCGGAATCAGCATGCTCCACGTAGACATTATGGACGGGCATTTCGTACCCAATTTCACCATGGGCACGCCGATTACGGAGTCGCTCCGCCGCTTCACCAACCTCAAGCTCGACCACCACCTGATGATTGAAGATCCGGACACTTATGCGCCAGTCTTCATCAAGGCCGGCGCAGACTGCGTGAGTGTTCACTACGAAGTGTGCCGGAACTTAAACCGAACCTTGCGCATGATCCAGGAACTGGGCGCTCTGGCCGGCGTTGTTATCAATCCCCATACCGATGCCGGATTGCTGCGCCATGTTCTGAATTTTACCGATTACGTGCTGGTAATGAGCGTCAACCCGGGTTATGGGGGACAGAAGTTCATCCCGGAGACACTTTCGAAGGTCCGTGAGCTGGCACGTTATCGCCGAGATCACGAGCTCTCCTTCAAAATCGAAATAGATGGCGGCGTTGGTCCTGAAAATGTCGCTGAAATCGCCGCCGCCGGTGTGGATTGGGCCGTAGCCGGATCTTCTGTCTTCCGCTCGCCGGACCCGGCAGCAGCTGTTCGCGAAATGGAGAAACTGGCACAAGAAGCCACCTCCGTCAAGGTATAGAGCACATGTTTTTAGCTACTCACATTTCCAGACGGGCCCTCGTTGCGGCTTGCTCACTCGCCTTATTGGCCTCGTGCATACACAAGAAGTACGAAACGCCGATCGCGAAGAACACGCAACAGCCGGACAAGGTACTGTTCGATTCGGCGATGCACGATATTGAGCATGGACGCTACGAAGTCGCCCGCATCTCGCTGCAGACGCTGATGAACACCTACGAATCCAGCGAATTTATGGCCAAAGCGAAGCTGGCCGTGGCCGACAGCTGGTTCCGCGAAGGTGGCTCGTCGGGCATGGCGCAGGCAGAGGCCGAATACAAAGACTTCATCCTGTTTTATCCCAATATGGAAGAGGCCGCCGAAGCGCAGAACCGCGTTTGTGAAATCCATGTGAAGCAGATGGATAGGAGCGACCGCGACATCACGCAAACCATACGGGCCGAGGACGAGTGCCGGCAGCTGTTGGTGCAGTTTCCAAACAGCAAGTTTGCGCCGGAGGCCGCCCAGCGCTTGCGCAATATTCAGGAGAGCATGGCTGAGCATGAGTTCGTGGTAGGCAACTTCTATTGGAAGCGCGAGATGAATCCGGCCGCCGCGAATCGGTTAGACGCGCTGGTCGATCAATACCCGCTTTACAGCCGCGCGGACGAAGCATTGTTTGAGGCCGGCGATGCCTACACCAAAATGGGTCCCCGCTTCCGGGCAAAGGCTGGTAACGACTTTGCGCGGATTGTGAAAGAGTATCCGCTGGGCGAAAGAGCGGACGATGCAAAACGGCGTCTGGAAGATCTGGAAATGCCTGTGCCAAAGCCCGACCAAACGGCTATGGCGCGTATGAAGTTTGAGCAGGAAAACTACCACAAGCCGAGCCTGATGGCGCGGACGACTGGATTACTGCACAGCGGACCTGATGTGAGTCATGCGGCCAAGGGAGGTCAGCCAACGATGACCGATCCGAAGCGGACCATCCCCGCCAGCATCCCGGTTCCTGTAAACCCGGATGCAACGGCCGAAGGCGGCGCGGGCACAGCGACCGGAACCACCGAGGTTACCGCCTCCACCGTGGGTGCCAACTCCGCGCTCGATACCAAGGCAGATGCGCGTAGTGCCACTTCTCAAACCACTGCTCCGCAGGCCCCGGCGCCGCTTCCCACTAACCGCGATAAGGAGTTGCAGCGTATGGCTAAGGAGCGCGCCAAGAGACAGGCTGCCATCGACAAGAAGAAAAAGAAGGGCAGCGACAATGAACAACCGGCCCAAGCGTCTGGCAATCCCGGTCAGGCTCCTGCAAGCCAGTCATTGAACACCCCTTCGCAGGGCCCGGTAGCCACGTCGCCAGTAAGCAACCCGGCCGCAAACTCGAATCCGCAACAGCAGCCGCAATGAGCCGGGTGTTGCTCGCGGACGATAGTCCGCAGGCGCTGCGGTTAGGCGAGCAAATTCTTCGCAGTCAGGGCATGGAAGTGGTAAGCGTCACGGATGGAGCTGTGGCGCTTCGCCGCTTGGCCGATGTCGACCCCGACTTGCTGATCGTCGACGTCTTTCTTCCCTCGCAGAACGGCTTCGATCTGGTTCGTTCCATGCGCTCGCAACTGCAATACCGGCATATCCCGGTCGTGTTTGCCGCAGGTCCAGCGGACAAATTCGACGAGCAGGATGCAAAGAACGCCGGTGCGGATCTGATCGTTCGGAAGCCCTTCGAAGCCTCTTCCCTGCTTCAGGCGCTACAGCCCCTCATCGAAAAAAGCAAAGCAGCCCGTTCCGAGAAGGAAGACAAGGCGGTCGGCGGCATTGACCGCCACTCTGTACGTGCCGCCGTTACCTTAGCGTTGGACAGCGCGATGCCGATGATGATTGACGAACTTACCGAACGCGTGATGTTGGTGTTGACGCAGCGCCGCTAAGCCGCTTGCGCTTTCAACGCCAGGCCTTGTGCAACTGAGGTGAACTCGTCGCCCGCTCGAATCTTCTCCGCCCCAAAGCGTTGTTCGAAGATGTGCCGGACTGCCGGCACGAAGGAGGAACCGCCCGTCAGGAAAACTCGATCGACTGAACTTGCGGCAGTCCCGGTCTTCGCCAGCAGTGCCTCCAGCCGCTCGGTAATCTCCTGTAACTCCTCCCCGATCCAATCCTCAAATTCGGCTCGCGTTACTTCCGCCTCCAGTTGCGCATCTCCGTCCGAAAACGAAAAGTGGGTTTGGTGCGCATGGGAAAGCGTAACCTTCACCCGCTGAACGGCTCGGTGGAGATGGTAACCCAGATCGTGCTTCACCAGGTAAATAAGTGCTCGAACGGCATCCCCCTTGATCGCCTGCGCTGCCACACCCTGCAGCATGTTCAGCGTTTCGCTCGACTTCAGGAAAGACAGATGATGCCAGCGCTCCAGCTTGAAGTAGACCCAATTCGGCACCGGTAGCAGCTTGTCGCCCGACCGCAGCATGCTTCCCGCCCCGAGCGCCGGTGAGACCAGATGGCGGATGATCTTGGCGTCGAAGGAGTCTCCGGCGATGCCCAGGCCTTCTGTGCCGATAATCTCGCGCGGCTTGTTACGTGACGAAGGGCCGACTTGCAACAGCGAAAAGTCGGTAGTGCCGCCACCGAAGTCGCCAATTAGCACGAGCTCGTCATGGTCCAAAGTTGATTCGTAGTGGTAGGCAGCACCAATCGGTTCGTATTCGAACTCCACACCGCGAAAGCCGGCCTGCTCCAGGGCAGAACGAAGGCGGCTTGTCGCGTACTCGTCGTCGGACTCGCTCTCGGATCCAACGAAGCGCACCGGTCGCCCTACCACCAGGCGCTCGGGCAGCGGCCCGAACTGTTCTTCATAGCCCTTCCGAATATCGCCGACAATGCGCGCGATAAGGTCTTCCAGTTTGAAGCGCCGACCAAGAACTTCCGTTGATTGAAGGCTGCGGCTGGTGAGGAACGATTTGAGCGATTGCATCAATCGTCCCTTTTCATCCGACTGCAAATAATGGTCAACGCCCGCCGGGCCGCTCCATGACTTGATCACCAGGCGCGTATTTTCCCGTAAACGTTCTAAGTAAAGTAGTGATCGGAAAGATTCAGTTGTGCCGCCGCTATAAGGAAAACGTGCCAGGCGAACACGACCGTCCGCGTCGCTGATGGCAATGGAACTGTTTGTGGTGCCGAAGTCTAAACCAACCCCCATCCCTTCAGCATGTCAGACGTGGGGAACTTCTGCCTCCAGCCTGTTCTCGATGATGCTGCCGGATTGAAAGTTGGTCATTTTCAGAAGGCCGACAGCAGCGGTTTCTAAGGCGCTTCGTGGCATCAGTCCAATCAGTTCGCTTTCTGCAATCGCGACACCATAGCCCCCGGCCAGGCGCTCCACTTCGGCGTACACAAGATGTATAGGGGTGATCTCGTGGTCGGTGATGTTCATGGAAACCTGAACTAGATCGCGCGTAAGAAGAGGGAGACCGAGCGCTTTCACGCCAGGCAAACCGCCGTTGCGCTCCCGAATTTGGGACGCAATGGAACGCGCTACCTCCAGGTTGTTTGATTGTAGATTGATGTTGAACGCGATGAGAATCTTGCGGGCGCCGACGATCACAGCGCCAGCCGTGGCATGCAGCCCTGGACCGCCGAGATCAGGCTGTCGATCAATGTCGTGCAACACAACGTCTCGTAAGCCTTCGAATTGGCCGCGCCGGACGTTTTCCAGTTTTTTTCGTTCCGGACATCGAGCAGCAGCCTCGTAGAAGTAAACGGGCAGACCGAGTTCGTTCCAAAGACGCTCGCCCGTCCGGTGTGCAAGGTCTACGCAGCCGTCCAGCGTAATGCCGCGAAGAGGAACGAATGGAAGAACGTCCAGTGCGCCCAAGCGCGGGTGAACGCCTCTGTGAATTGTCAGATCGATGTGCTGAATCGCTTCGCCCGCCAGCCGTACCGCGGCTTCTTGCACCGCTTCAGGCGGACCCGCAAACGTCAAAACCGAGCGATGGTGGTCGGCATCGCTCGTCTTGTGAAGCAACGTGACACCTGGAACGCCAACAACAGCAGCGGCGAAGATCTCGAGAACCCTTAGGTCACGACCTTCCGACAGATTGGGAACGCACTCTACCAGGGCTGATGTCATTCGCCAATATTTTCCAACGCCCGCGGTTGTAAACAACGGCTCCATCTCGCAGCACGGTGTCCACGTGATTGATGCCAAACTGCCGCGCAATGTCCCGGTAATGAGGAACGCTCATAATCACAAGATCGGCGCGCTTCCCTACCTCAAGAGTGCCTGTTACATGTCCCCGCCCGGCAACATGCGCCCCATTTACTGTGGCCGCACTGATTGCTTCTTCCGCCGTCAGCTGCCCTTGCATGATGGCGAGCGAGATCGCGATCTGCATGCTAAATCCTGGAGATTCCACCGGATGGTAACCGGAAGACAGTGCCAGGGCGCCCCCCGCATCCACGAACTTCCGCATCGACACTTCTGTACCCGGCTGAATTTGCGCACTCGGCGCAAAAACAGCGGTCCCAGGCGATTCCGCCAGCAACTCGACTTCGCTGTCCTTCAGCACGGAAGGCAGATAGAAGGACCGCGGTCTGATCTGCTCTAACGCGCTTCGAAGAGCAGCGAAGTCACCTCCGTTCCATCGCAAAGTGACGGGGACTGCCATTTCGAGAACTGCCGAGAGCCATTCGCGCGCGACCGCCGTATCCGAACCCAACGTGATAGTGACGGCATCGACAAAGCGCTTTGCTACAACGGTCTGCAACGAGTGATGCCACAACGATAGTTCGCTCGCTGCGGACGGCCGACCGGGAATGTGCCAGTTTCGAACGATGTCGACTGGATTACCCGTGATCTTCGTTGCCTGACGCAACAAGCTGAGGTCTGCGCGCGGATCTTCCGCTTCAGCGCTTACGTTCAGCACGGCTGTGAGGGTACCATGCTGCAGGCAGGACCGCAGCAACGATGCCCCACTTTCCTGCACAACCGATACCCGCCGGTCCCTGCCGCCCTTCGCCTCGCCGAATGTGAAACGCAGGTCTGGATCTATCAAACCCGGCAAAATGATGCTGCCGCTGACGTCGATTGCCGTCGCAGTACGAATGGCCTTTAAATTCTCCAACCGTCGTGTTGGCCCGACCGCTTTGATAACTCCGTTTTCGATGAGGATCGATCCATCCTCAATTACGCCTAAATCACGAAGAGCCGACCCGCGTCGCGCGCCGTGAGGGCCACGCAACGTAAGCAGTTGGCGCGCCCCATGGAGCAGGGTGAGTTGTGACAAGTTTGTGGGATTGCTGTTGAAAACGTGTTCGAAATAGCAGCGAACGCTCAATCTTACTACGAAGAAGCTTGTAATCAGCGCAGTTGTTGCAGGAATTGACGGTACGACAGAAAGTCCTGAAAAAAACAGAAAACAACCAGTAAAACCGAGGCTCCCGCAAGACTCTTCCACAACGTTTCTCGCGGAGTATTGGGAAGGCTCGGCAAGCCTGCAATCAAGCCAAGAACGAACCCCCCGGCCAAGCCCCCTACGTGTGCCCAAATGTCAATCTGTCCCGAAAAGCTTAGCACCAGCGAGAAGATCAGCCACTGCATATATTGCGACCGGATCATCTGCACCATTGGATCGGAACGGCGGCGCAGCGTCATGGCGAGCATCATCCCGATTAGTCCAAAGGCGCCTGCAGAGGCGCCTACGGAGGGCACACCCGGGCTCATCAGGGCACTCAGCAGGAAACCCGTGAACGTGGACGTTACGTACGCAACTACGAAACGCGCCGTGCCATAGAACTGCTCCGCTTCGGTAACAAGAATCCAGAGCGCATAGGAGTTCATCAGTATGTGGATCAAACCACCATGCAGAAAGCCCGCCGTGATCAGCCGCCACCATTGGCCTGCAAAGACCAGACGGTATTTGCAACCCATGATGACGATTACCGGAACCGGGATATTCATCACGCTGAGACCGCCGCCCAGATGGGCCGTCACTAAGAGTTCCAGCAGAAAAAAGAAGGCGTTGATAGCCAGCAGCGCAACACTCGCAGTGTTGGCGCTGGGCAGGAACGACGCTGTCAGCTGCGTGGCGCGAAGATCAACTGCTCTTGGCCCGAGCTGCATGCCACAGTACGGGCACACGCGATCGTTGACGGTGATAAATGCCCGGCAATTCGGGCACATTCTTCGCTTTTCCACGATCAATTGTAGCGGGAGAGTACAGCTTCGCACCCGTTTAGCGAGGACGACAACGCCTTAAGAAGCTAATGCGCCCGAAAGTTTAAGCGTGTACGCATGGCGAAACGGCAGCTTGGCACGCAGGCTGGCCGGAAAAGAAACGGCAATACCGTTCGCAGTGGCTTCGGATCGGAGTTGTTCGCCTGTTTCCAGCAAGCTCACGCGGACTCCGGCGCGCGCCGGAACGGCCAGGGTCAGCTGATCGGAGGGCCAACGCGGAAGAATCGCGTATAAGGAGTCGCCTTTGGTCGTAAAGAACGCGTCAATGCGCGCGTTGCCCGAAGCGGGCGAGTCCACCAGCTTCGTGATGTCGTACTCGCCGCTAAACTCCTTTTCTTCCATGTGCGGCTTACTGCCCTCGCTCCATTGCGCGGGGCGCGTCCAGGCTTTTGTGCCGTAGATCGCCTCCCCATTGGGACGCAGCCATTCGCCTATCTGGTTCAGCCGCTCCTCCATGATCACGGGAATCTGGCCGTCCGCACGCGGCCCGATATCCAGCAGCAAGTTCCCGCCTCGGCTGACGATATCGATCAGCATCAGTATCAGCTGGCGCTCGGAGTGGTAGTCGGTAAGGGTCTCGGCGCGGTTGTATCCATACGAGAAACCCATGCCGCGGCTCTCCTCCCATGGATGATTGGCTGCCTGCATGCCGGACGTGTATTCGGTGGTGTAGTAGCCGCCGTGCTTATGGCGCGTGTCTTTGCCCCAGCGATCGTCGATCACAATCTTGTCGCGAACCGGAGACTCGTTGTAGAGCCATGAAAGGATCTCGGTGGCATGCCAATCGGTGCTCGGCAGTTCCCACTCACCGTCGGAGAAGATAATGTCCGGCTGCGCGTGGTTCACTACGTCCTTGAACTGCGGAATCATGTGATCCCTTACGTAGCGCGGCTTGTCTGTCAGCCAGAGAGGGTTAAACCACTCGTATAACGAATAGTAAATGCCCATGTGCAGGTCGCGGCGGCGGCCCGCTTGCATCAGGTCCAGCAGGAGGTCCCGCTTCGGACCGAGATCCACGCTGTTCCAGGGGCGGTTCCAGGAGCGATTAGCCTGCTCGTTGCGCCATAAGGTGAAGCCTTCGTGATGCTTCGATGTGAGCGCGACATATTTTGCACCGGAACGAACGAAGAGGTCCGCCCAATGGTCAGGGTCGAAGAATTCGGCATGGAATTGGGGTGCGAAGTCGAAGTAAGGAAAATCAGCACCGTACATGCGCTGGTGATACTTCCACGTGCTTGCCCCGTTTCCCACCGAACCGGTCGCTTTCTTGCCTTCTTCCAGCGAATGCCAGTACCACTCCGCGTACGGAGTTTCGTTCTTCACGTTGGGCGGCGCGAATGCAGGAACCGAGTAGACGCCCCAGTGAATGAAGATGCCGAACTTTGCATCGGTATACCAGGCGGGTATGGGCCGGCTGTCGATGGAATCCCAGGTTGCTTCGTAATGTTTCGCTCCAGCGATGCCTTGCGCGCCGCTTCTGCTGAACGAAGCAGCCAATGGCGCCGCCGCGAAAGCCTTCATCAGATCTCGTCTTTTTAAATGTCCGTCCACTTTCACAGTGCAGGCATTCTATCCGATGCCGAACTCTTGTCAGGCATTAGGGTCGCGCACACGCGAGATCTCTCCCAGCAGGAAGGCATAACCGGCAATGCCCACCGCCAGCGCAACCGCGGCCGCCAGGAAGGCGCGCGAGAAGTCGTTGCTGTTGCCAATCAGATAACCTGTCGCCACAGGCGCTGCGATGGCAGCCACTTGGTTTGCAAAATTCATAATGGAGCCAATGGTGCCAACGCTGCCTTGTGGCGCAATCAGCGCGGGCAAGGTCCAGGCAACCGGCGCCGAAGCCGCCAAACCGCTAAGCGAGAGGCTGATCCACCAGACAGCCGTGACAGGCGTTCGCGTAAAAATCGGGCCCAACAGCGCAAGCCCCACAATCATTCCCCCGATAAGCACAGCCTGCCGCATCAAACTTTCGTTCTTGCCGCGCCTGACAAGCCAATCGACTAACCAGCCGCCGAATAGCAGGTCGCTGGCGGTGGCAAACAGCCACGGAATGCAAGTGTAGATTACGGACTGATGCAGGCTCAGGTGCAAAGTCCCGGTAAAGTAACTTGGCAGCCACGTGAGTAATAGGTAAAAACAATAGTTATAAGCCGCAAACCCGAGCGACAGCCCAATCACTTTTCGCTGCTTCACCAAGTACAGAACTGAGGCCGTTCGCCCGCTTTGCTTGTGCTCCGAGATCGCGCCATTCTTAGCCAGATAGTCTCGCTCACGCGCCGATAGCTTCTTGTCTTTGGCTGGATCGCGGTACACAAAGAAGAAAGCAAGAAAGTAGAGGAAGCTGGCAACACCCGTCATGCCGAAGGCGAAGCGCCAGCCAAAGTGGATTACGATGATGCCGATGGCCAGCGTTCCAACCGCAGTGGAGAACTTGGCTGCGGAGTCAAATACCGCTGTAGCCAGGCTGCGCTCACCACGCGGAAACCAGTGTGCAGTCGCCGTTGCGTTTGCCGGGAATGTAGGCGCTTCGCCGACGCCCAACAATAGCCGTGAGCCGAAGAACGATTTAAGACCCGGCGCGAATGCTCCGCCAAAGCACGCGAGACACCAGATCAACGCGCTGATGCGGCCCACCGCTAGCACGCCAAAGCGGTCAAGCATTATGCCGCTGGGCAGTTGCAATGCAGCGTACGTCCAGTTATAGGCGCTTAGCAAATACCCGAACGCAATGTTCGACATATGGAACTCTTTCTGTAGTGCCTCCTTCGCAACCGAGAGATTCACTCGATCGAAATAGTTGACCAGCACTCCGAAGGCAAGAACAAAGGCAATCAACCAGCGCCGGTGCGGCACGCCTGCGGGGCGGTCGTGTGAGGCTTCTTGCTGGTCAGAAGAGTTCATTTGCGGCATGGGTCACTCGGTTCTAAAGACGGTCCGCCCATCAACGTTCCCACCTCGTACTAACACGGTTCCAAATATCGCGTAATACGAAACGGCGCTCGTGGTCCAGTTAGTTAGCTGGAAACATACTCCATGCGCATCAACGCCTCGCTTGCCATTCACGGCTCCTGTTACCTCCTGCTCGCCGCCGTTGCCTTTGCGCAAGATCCGCAGGATAACTATCGCTTTCCCAACCCGAAAAACGAACGGCCGAACTTCTTTGGCGACTGGGGCGGCTATCGTTCGAAACTCGAGCAGCGGGGCGTAACCTTCCGTATCTCCAGCACCACGGATTCCCTGTTCGTCCTCCATGGCGGCGTTTCGAATCAGGCTGCGCCCTGGACGCGTATCCGCGGAACCATCGACGTCGATTTTGAAAAGCTGACGCATACCAAAGGCCTCGCTTTCCACGCGACGGGGATGTGGCAGACGGGCGTCAACGTGGGCGACAAGCTCGGCAGCTTCGCTAACCCGAGCGGTATCGGCAGCGTGCACGTTTTCCGTATGGACTCTTACTGGTTCGAAAAGAGTCTCGCCGATGGACGCCTTACCTTTCGCGGAGGGCAAATGGCCGGTTGGGATTTTTACGGCAATCAGGAGTTTGGCGAAGCATTCGTTATCGAACCGCTGAACTATGCGTTCGGAAACATCTTCAGCAACACGTATTTGACTTACAACCCAGCGGGTGTGCCCGCGGCCCAAGTCCGCGTCGACGCCTTCCGGCATAACAACGAGAAGCCCGTGACGGGCGTTTACTTTAAATCGGGTGTCTTCTCCGGCAACCAGAACCCGTACGTGCAGGATCCGACGGGCCTGCACTTTAGAATCGCGAACTCGCCCGTCAGTGCATCCGAGGTGGGCTTTGTCTTCCGCGGCACTGAGTCTTCCGCGTGGCCGCTCCCTAAGCGTGGAAAGCTCTATCCAGGCATCTACCGCTTCGGCGGCGTAGTGAACCCGAATGGCATCTTCACTAACCCGCTGACCGAGGTGCCCAGCAAAGGCAACTATCTCTGGTATTTCGAGGCGGCCCAAGCGATATACCGGCCGGAGGAAGGATCGTTACGCGGCCTTGACCTTACCTTCGGATACGATCGGAGCCCGAACGACGTCACGCAACAGAATTCCATGGTGACCTGGGGCGGCCGGTATCACGGAATCATCCCTCGCCGCGTGATGGACGAGCTCGACTTTGGCTCGGTCTTCACCAGCAACTCTGCCACCGCGAGCGCGCATAATGAACTGCTGCTCGGGTTCCCCTTGGGATGGGAGAAGGCGTACACGTTGAATTACCGTGCGCAGATTAAACCATGGCTTGTGTTTCAGCCTGTGGCACAGTACTTCGCCACACTCGAGGGCAACCCGAACCGGCGTAGCGGGGTTGTCATCGGGTTCCGCACTTACTTGCGCTTGTAACTCTACAGGCTTCCCGTCCCAAACGCTATCACCACTCCGCCACTTACAATCAGCGCACCGCCAATCAACACCATAGTGTTTGGAGGCTGCCCGAAAACAAGCCACGAAATCAGTTGCGCCGCTACAAAAAAGAAGACAACATACAACCCCAGCAGTTGCCCGAAGTCCCAAGGTGGCGCATTCACAACCCACCCATAGGCAAACAGCACCACGGCGGCCAGCGCAAACAGTGCGATCCGCGCAGGACCTGCATTGCTTTTCAGGCCGGCCCGGACAATGGCATCGCCCCCTGCTTCAAGAAGAGCAGCAGCGGCAAGAATAGAGATCGCAACATAACGGTTCATGGTTTACTTACGCGCGACGTACATCAATAGAGAGAAGACCGCCACAGGAATTAGCGCGATCATCACATACATCAAAACCGTACGATGCAGCGGAGACCGTCGCTTCTTCCAATCGGTAAGTTCCGCCCGCTCCGTGATACCCACTTGATCCAGGCTGGTTAAGTCTTTCGCCAATTCGCGCGCTGACGCATAGCGGTTCTTAGGATCGCGCTCAATCGCCCGGTAGATAACCTCCTGCAGCTGAGGCGAAATCTGCGGGTTCACTTCGCGCGGCGGGACTGGGTTGTTCAACAATCGATCGTTCATGATTGCGAACGCGTTCGAACCCTTAAACGGTGTTTGCCCGGTCAACATCTCGTAAAGCATAATGCCGAGCGCATAGATGTCGCTTCGGCTATCGCCACGCCGGCCCTTCACCTGCTCCGGTGAGATGTAGTCGGGCGTTCCCATCACGTTCGATAGCTTTGCAAAAGTCAGTCTGCGCGCTCCTTCCTGGCCAGCTATGCCAAAGTCAATTAGCTTTACCCGATCCTCCGCGTCCACCATGATGTTCTCGGGCTTTAAATCGCGGTGGAACACATTCCGGCTGTGGATGTACTCAAGGGCTTCGCAGATGGCAATCGTCAATCGAATAGCGCGTTCTTCTGGCAGCTTGCCTTCGTCTCGAATAATGTCGCGAAGCAGCTTGCCGTCAATCCACTCCATCGCCATATAGACACGGCTTCGGTTCTTGTCGTCGAAGACCTTCATTACAGCCGGATGGTCCATCTTCGTGCCAATGTCCTGCTCGCGCCGGAAGCGATCGAAAAACACGGGCTCGGATTCCACTTCCGGATGAGGAACTTTCAGCGCCACTTGCGTGCCGGTACGCATATCGGTTGCCCGGAATATTGAGGCCATTCCGCTGCGTGCGACCAGAGCTTCAATTCGGTAATTGTCTAATTGCTCGCCGGGGTGCAGTGGGGTCATGAAGAAGAATGGTCCAGCGTTCAGACTAACGGATTTTGTATTGCCGCCCGCGGTACATCCCCACGCGCTCCACATGGTTAACGCGAATCAGTTGAATGCTGATGTTATCGCGGCCATCCCGCTGCTTGGCTAGATTCACCAGCGCTTTTGCTGCATCGTCCAGGTCTGTTCCGTTGTGTAACGCCTCGGCTAAGTCGGCCTCGTGTACGGAGTTATGCAGCCCATCGGAGCAAATTACCAGCACATCATTGGCATAAACCTGCTGTTCGTCGACGTCGACATTGACAAACAGACCGCTTCCCACGGAGCGGCTCAACAGATTGCTAGTCCCTGCTTTGGCCGCATCCTGAGCGGTAATCAAACCCATGCGCAGCTGTTCGGCGGGAACCGTATGGTCTTTTGTGAGCGCGGTCGCACGGCCCCGGCGCACCAGATAGCAACGGGAATCGCCTACATGCGCAATCAAGGCACGATCGTACCGCAGGCCGCAGGCCACCACAGTTGTCGCCATTGAACTTCCGCCAGGGGCCGCTGCCATAGCGGCTTCGTAAACCGCCAAATTTGCTTTCTCGATGAGCTTCGGCAAAATGGCGGAGAGCGGCTCTCCTGGACGAGCGAGGCGGAACCCGCTCGCTAATGCAGCCACCGTCATCTCTGAGGCGACTTCACCTCGATCCTGACCGCCAACGCCATCGGCGAGCACAAACAGCCACCCTCTTTCCCGTGCTTCTTCCGGACCGTCAGGCAACACGAATCCAAGTGAATCCTCGTTGTGGCCACGCACGAGACCAGAATCCGAAAGCTGGGCGAACTGAATGTCGAGCATCGAGTAGGGGGATGCGAAGACATCCCCATGCAGCAAGGCCTAAACGGCCTTGGTGTTTAACGCCTGGTTGATCAGCGTAGTCCGGCCTGTCATTTTGGACGATCGGACAAAGTAAATGCCGCCGTAAAGAGCCCAGACCAGCGCAACGCCCAAAGCGAGTAGCGGCTCCATTTTGGTGCCTATGCCAATGAAAGGACCAACTAAATAGAAAGCCATACACGCCAGATTGGCAAATAGCCCGAAGATTGGAATCACTAAGTGCTTCAGCGGATTGTAACTTGGGTGCTTATGAAAGGCCACCAGGCAAACCGCACAGCTAAGCGCGTACAGAAGAAAGGTTCCGAAATTCGAACAAAGCGTAACCAGCAGGATGGAGTTCGGAAGCGCCGCCATCTTATCGTGGCTAAGATAGCCGAAAGATGACCAGAATCCATGGGGAAGCGCCGCTACTGTCGCATCCGTAAGAGCACCCGCATCGCCGAATACGTTCGAGACCCCAATCACACCCACCACTGCGGATATCGCGGCCAAAGTCCATATGGCTCGATGCGGCGTGAGATTTGCCCCATGCAAAGCGCCGAAATGATCCGGCAGCTCCGAGTCTTTACCCATCGCATACGTAACCCGAGCGCCGGTGTTCATGCATGAGAGCGTGGTTCCAATAATCGCCAGGAAAACGGTGAATGCTTCCGCCAACATGAAGATGCGCCCGTGCCCCTGGCCGAAGATCGCGTCGCCGATCATAATCATCATGTCGCCCAGCGGCGCGGCAGACCCGGTTGACGTCTGCATCGTGTACCCGCTGTTTAGAAAATAGTTTGCTGCAAAATACTCAATCAGGTAGCAGAATGCACCTTGCACCAGCAGCGACGTAATCACCGCAATAGGCACATCGCGTTTGGCATTGATAGCCTCACCACCCATGGCCGTCACCGATTCAAAGCCGACTAGGATCAGGATAGCCACCGTTGCTTGAACAAACACCCAGGAAATGTTGTGAACGCCAACCACTGAAGCTCCGCTCGGATGAGCCAGAAATGCGCCTTTCTCGTCGTGCTCTGGGTACGCAATCCGAAACGGTACGGGCTTACCGGCGGTATCCAAAAGTGGCTTTGGAACCCCACCGGCATCGCGATCAATGGTCTCCGTAGTCTGGCCGTTCGCGGTCGTTTTCGTGGTGTGAAATTGGTAGGTGTACGCCTCTCCGGAAGCGGAATCGAACTGGTAAGCAACCGTCCCCGGCGGGTGGTTCATACGGTAGCCAAGCGCCATCACCGAAAACACCAGCAGCGCCGATATCTGAATCACGTTGATTGCGATGTTGACAGACGTTGCACCATTCACGCCGCGATATGCAATATAGGCAACACCGAACGAAAACACGATCGCAATCACAGCCATGAAGGCCGGCCCCGGATTCGAAGCGCTCATGAAGTTTGGCCAGATAGTCCCCACCAGATAACCGCACAACTGACCCATAACCGCCACCATGACGCCCGGATAGATCCAGTAATACAGGTGCGAGCCCCAACCTACGACGAATTTAGACAACCGGGCATAGCGCCATGCCTTCTGGTGATTAAGGAATGACTGCTCCGCGAAGTAGTAGGAGCTTCCGGTTCCTGGATACAGCTTTGCCATTTCGGCGTAGCAAACTGCCGTTGCCAGACACAGCAGCAGCGCGAGCACAATTCCCATCCACATGGAAGGTGCGGTGTTGCCGGCCGTAGCTTGAATCAGGAAGGTCAGCCATAAGAACGCACCAGGAGCAATAAGCGCCATTGCGTTCATGGTCAGACCGGTAAGACCGAGCGTCTGATTCATCTTGGGCGAGGAATCTGCCATGAGTTTTTTCTCCTAAGAACTTGATCTTGTCTTACGGGGACCGCAGCACTTAACGCTCCAACGGGGAGTAAGGAACCTATATAGTAAGTGCTCAACCAGCAAGCAAGCTAATAGAAAGTTTCGATTGCCGGCATAGCGTCACACTCTTGGCTCTTTGCGTGGGTCGCTAGCGTACCGGCGAGTCGTCGCGATGAATCATGAATTCGGGATAGGCGCCTGCGCCTAACTCTGAAAGATCTGCGCCTTGCCGTTCCCCTTCCCGAGCAATGCGATAGGGCAAAACTCGATGGAGCGCCGCATTCAATCCAAAGGTGACCGGGAACACGAAACCGAGGAGGGTGGCAATGCCAACCAGTTGCACCACCAATTGATCGGAGCCGAGGAACAAGCCGGCCGCCAGCAGTCCCCAGATACCTCCCAAGCCGTGAACAGAAATCGCGCCGCCGGGATCATCGATCTTCAGGTGAACCTCCAAGATCTCAACCGAGAAAACCACCAGGGTGCCGCCGATGAGTCCAATCAGCATCGATTCAGCCGGCTTCAAGAAGGCACAAGACGCGCTGCTTGCAACCAGGCCGCTCACCCAGCCGTTGACGCACAGGGATGCATCGGGTTTTTGAAATCGGACCTTGGTGATGAAGGCTGAGGAGATGACCCCTCCGACGGCAGCAAATAGAGTGTTCAACGCTACTCGTACCGTGTTTTGCAGATCCGTATGCGCGTTCAATAAAGCGCCTGCGGCGTTAAGGCCTAGCCAACCCTGAAGCGCCAGAAAGCATCCCAGCAGGATGAACGCGCTGTTGTGCCCGGGCGTAGCAGTGGGCATACCGTTCGAGTTGAACTTATTACGCCTGGGCCCTAACAGCCAGGCAACTGCGAGGGCGGACAATCCGCCTACGGCGTGTATACATCCGGAGCCAGCGCTATCCACAAAGCCCCGTGCCGGCCTTCCTGCTAGAACCGGCAAGGGATGCAGCCACCCTCCGCCCCAAACCCAATGTGCGAACAGCGGAAAGGTGATTGCCGCCAGGATCGCAGTGGACGCAAGGATAGCGCCCAGGCGCCAGCGTTCGGCGCCGGCGAATACCGGGATAGCCACGCACAGTGCAACCGAAAAAAGACCGAAGAGGGCGGACAAGGCCGTCGCGGAGCCCTCCAGATTCACCCCGGCCAGGAACGCGGGCCCGGTTGCAATCCAATTCCAGCTGCTGCCGAATAGCGGCAGACTATGTCCCGATATCGCCGGCGTCCCCTGCCACGCGAAGCCAACCGAGAGATACGCGAATGCCGCAATCGCCATGGCCAGCAGCGGCGAAAACAGCGCATGCGCAACAGCAGACGTGCGGTTGAATCCCGCATTGATTAACACCAAGCCCGCGACCGCCAGCGGCGTTATCAAGAGAAAACAGATACATAGCGCTGCGGTCAGAGGCGGCGAGTTCACGTCGCTCGAGATCAACGTTCACGGCCCCGGTTCGGCAGGAACGATCGGGCAACGAACACTAGCCCGACTGACTGAATCGCAAGCGCGGCCAGCAAGAAAGCAAACTGGGCGGGACCTGATACAAGCAGTGAGACGGACGCTAATGCAATCGGCCACGCACTCATCATCAGCAGAAACCCGATGGCTTTTTTCATCTCATATGGTGCCGGTTAGCGTTCAAAGCAGATCGCCGCCTGCAAGGAATAAACGGTAGCATAAACGGCGCTGTCCTACTCCGCAACAGCAGAGCGGAGAGCGCCAGAACGTAAACTTAAGGGACGAACACCGAACGCCATATTCAGGGGAAGCGGCGGCGAGGTCGATTGCGGTAGGGGAGATCGTTGCGCATGGGGATCACGGATAGCAGCGGCGTAGCTTGTTTTCTGGCCGTGAGCACGGGCTGTCGCGCATGAGGATTGCTTTCTTCACCGAAACATTCCTCCCGAAGGTCGACGGCATCGTAACTCGCCTGCGTTTTACCGTGGCCGAGTTAGTCCGGCAAGGACACGAAGTCTTGGTCTTTGCGCCTGGAAGCGGCTGTACAGAGTACGGAGGAGCTCGCGTGGTTCGTATTCCAGGCCGGCGCTTTCCGCTCTATCCGGAATTAACGGTCGCCTTCCCTCGCGCCTTCATCCGGCGTGAATTGCTCGCTTTTCAGCCCGACATCATTCACACCGCTGATCCCGCCGCTTTAGGAATTGCCGGAATTTACTACAGCGACGTTCTGCATATCCCGATGGTTGCGTCGTACCATACACGCCTTCCCAAGTACGTCCACTACTACGGCTTGGGCTCTCTGGAGCCGCTTGTCTGGAAGTTAATGCGTTTCCGCCACAACAGCGCGCAGCTGAATCTCTGTACTTCCGGCGCCATGGTTGACGAACTCAAACACAACGGGATTCAGCGTGTGGAACTTTGGCCGCCGGCCGTAGACACTGACCTATTTCATCCGGGACTACGCTCCGAAGCGATGCGCGCCCGCTTGAGCGAAGGTGTTTCCGATTGCCGCCTGATGATTTATGTAGGCCGGCTCTCCCCTGAGAAAAACATCGAGCGCCTAAAGAGCGTTTTAGACCACGTTCCCAATACGAGACTCGCCATCGTAGGTGGAGGTCCGCACCGGGCCGCGCTTGAAAAATACTTCGCTGGCCTGCCCGTGTCTTTCGTCGGCTACCTGCATGGGGAAGACCTCGCCGCCGCCGTTGCCTCGTCGGATGCACTGGTCCTGCCGTCGCAAACCGAAACCCTGGGTCTGGTTCTAATTGAAGGAATGGCTGCGGGCACAATTGTCCTTGGCGCGCGCGCCGGCGGCATACCCGACATTGTGAGCGATGGCAAGACCGGATTCCTGTTCGATCCTGCAAAGCCCGACGATTTAGCCGTGCAGATGAAACAAATTTGCTCTCGAACCGACGTCGACCTCGAGCAAATCCGTCGGCAGGCTCGCCAGCAAGCAGAACGGTGGAGCTGGGCGGAAGCGACGTCAACCCTGGTTGGCTACTACGAAGACGTGCTCAGGCTCCCGCTGCGCGATCCCAGGCCCAATCCCGCCTGGAAACGGATCATGAAGCGGGTTGTCATGACCGGCATACGAACGGCGCTTCCCTAGTCATCTCCAACCTCAACCCAGCCTTCGTGATACCGTCAACGTCGAAGCGATCGACTTTGCATGCCATTCCCGTTAAAAATCGCGCCCCTGCTGCTGATTGCTGGCTTATTCTGGGGTGCACAAAGCAGGCAGGCAGCTGTGCCGGCAAGTGCGCCGCCGCCCTTTGAACAAACGGTACCGCCCGCCTTCGACCAATACGCTCTCACTCCGGATTCACAGCCCCAGCCCGGAGTTCCGGTTGGCAAGTCGTTCAGCTTCGAATTAAGCGACTCGAAAATCTTTCCAGGCACCAAGCGGACTATAACTGTCTACGTTCCGGCGTCGTACACCGGCGACCAGCCCGCTTGTCTCTATGTGGGTCTCGACGGATTAGGCTTTCACGCCGCCACGGTATTCGACAATCTGATCGCGCAACACGCCATTCCTTTGACCATTGGCGTTGGGCTCTCGTCAGGAGTGGTGGCATCGGCGCAGGAGTCCGGCAATCCTCGTTTCGACCGAAGCTTCGAATTCGACAGCCGCAGCGACCGTCTTGCGCGCTTTCTGCTGGAGGAAGTGCTGCCTGCTGTAGAGCAGCATCAAACACCTGATGGGCATCCCATCCGTCTCTCCCCTGATCGCAACAATCGCGCCATTGGCGGCGCAAGTACAGGGGCCATCGGCGCTTTCACCATAGCCTGGGAGCGTCCGGATTCCTTCAGCAGGGTATTCAGCGCCATCGGGACCTATGTCGGTATGCGCGGAGGAGAAAGTTACTACGTGCTGGTTCGCAAAACAGAACCCAAGCCTTTGCGCATTTTTCTGGAGGACGGCGTCCACGACGAATGGCCGGGCGGCCCGGAGATGGGTGATTGGTGGATGTCGAACCAGACCATGGAACGGGCGCTCACCTTTGCCGGTTATGACGTCCGTCACGCCTGGGGCGCTGGTACGCACAACGACGCGCATGCTTCGTCGTTGTTCCCAGACGCTATGAAGTGGTTATGGCGAGACTGGCCCACGCCCGTCAAGGCAGGCGTGTCTGAAAATCCGGTTCTCCAGGCCATTGTTACTCGGGGCGAAGACTGGCAGCGCACGGCGGAGCACGCTGGAGTTCGACATCTGGCCGCCAATGCTCGAGGCGAGATTCAAACGTCCGATGCGGGTGCTCTTGCAGTTGGGCCTGCGCCCGAAAATGCGCTTTGGCGTTTAAACGATGGCGCCGACCTCATTACGGCGGCAGGCGGCCGTCAAAGTCTTGCCTTTCGCAACATGCGTGTGCAGGGCTTCACCGTGATTGCGAATGGCGACGTCTACGCCACGGCGCTCACGCCAGACGGCGTCGGTGAACTATGGCTGGTGCGCGGCAACGGGCGCAGAACCCAACTCGACAGTGGGTTAAATCAGCCTTCTGGCCTGGCCTTCTCGCCTGACGGCCGCTGGCTTTTTGTGGCGCAATCTGGTTCACGCCAGGGACTCAGCTATCGTGTGAAGGCCGACGGCACGCTCGACGCAAAAGCTCCGTTTTACGATTTCTATGTTCCCACTTGGGCCGACAACAGCGGGGCTAGCGATATCGCCATGGACCGCGAGGGTCGCGCTTATGCCGCCACATCAATGGGCGTGCAGGTCTTCGATCGCAATGGGCGCGTGGCTGCCATCCTGCCTCTTCCTGGTCAACAGCCGGTGACAAGCGTGTGCTTCGGTGATCCCGACTTTCGCACCCTGTTCGCGGTAAGCGAGGGGCATGTTTATAAACGGCGCATGAAGATCGCAGGCGCGCCGCCTTGGTCTCCATTCGTTCCATTGGCTGCAGGAAATGCAGGCTAGCGTCCGTCGGCCCATGCTCTTGCGCCGCTCTTCGATATAGTCTGAAGCAAGAAAAATCCTCATGAGCTTCACTTCCATACCGAGACGAACCTTCCTCAAAGCGGCAGCCATTGCTTCCGTTGTACCGGCTGCTTGGTCACAACAGCCAATGCTCTGGGGCGGGCCAGTATTGGACACTCACTTGCACTTGCGGCGCGATCCCGATCAGTGCTTCACACATATGCAGGGCTGCGGTGTCACTCACGCCGTTCTTTTAACGCGAGATGTCGATGAAGCAAACGCCAAACAGGAAATGGAGCGGCGGCCGGGGCACTTTGTGCGTTCCGTAGCAACCGACCCCGCTCAGCCCGGGGCAGACGATATCCTGCGCAAAACTCTCTCGCAAGGCGCAGTCAGCATTGGTGAATTGAAATACCACCTCGCTCTCGACTCGCCTGAGATGCGGCGCGTCTACGACATCTCAGCCGACATGCAAGTGCCGGTGATGATGCACATTCAAAACTTTCCGCACTTTCCGGGAGAAATGCCCTACAACACCGGATATCCGCAATTCGATAAGATTCTGCGCGCATACCCAAAGGCGATTTTCGTCGGTCACGGCGATCTTTTTTGGGCACACATCAGCGCCGACGTGCCTACGGACCGCGGTTATCCTTCCGGTCCTGTCAAGCCGGGAGGCGTCACCGACAAATTTCTCACCGACTATCCCAATCTATATGCGGATATGTCAGCCAATTCAGGCAATAACGCGTTATCGCGGGATCCCGGTTTTTCACGCGACTTCATTGTGCGCCACCGCAGCAAGCTGATCTTCGGCAGTGACTGCAGCTGCTCCGATGGCAAAGGATCCGGCGTCTCGCAAAACAACAATCCCGAGGCGAATCGTTTGGCCGGCAAGTGCGTCGCGCGCGCCACCTTGACGTTACTTCAAGGCTTGACCGAACCTGAAGTTTTCCGCCAGATTACCTGGACAAACGGCAGCCGCTTGTTCAAGGTCGCTGTTTCGTAACCTCCCTTGCGGGCCGCGCTTCACAATGGAGAAATGGCTTCCTTCTCGTTAAGCGAACTGGCTCAGCGGCTTGGGTGTGCACTGCACGGCGACGGCGAACGTCTCATCACCGGCGTCTCCACGCTTGAAAAGGCTGGGCCCGAAGACCTCACCTTTCTCGCCAACATGAAATACGCACCTAAGGTGAAGTCTTCTCGCGCGGCTGCCATTCTCGCCTCGGAGCCCCTGGCCGGCACTTCTGCTGCAACCTTGGTGTCGGCTCATCCTTACTACGATCATGCTCGGGCATTGGCGTTGTTCTATCCGGCACCGAAACCGAAGCCCGGAATTCACCCGACTGCCTGCATTGCCGCCACGGCCAGTCTCGGGCCCGGCGCTGCCATTGGTCCTTATGCGGTTGTGGGCGAAGGCACAACCATTGGCGCAAATGCAACCTTGCATCCCCACGTCGTCATCTACGAAGGCTGCACCATCGGCGATGACTTCACTGCACACTCACATGTCTCTGTACGAGAGTTTTCACGCCTTGGCCACCGGGTGACGTTGCACAACGGAGTGGTGATCGGCGGTGACGGCTTCGGCTTTGCGAAAGCACCCGAGGGCCGGCAGTTTAAGATCATGCAGTCGGGCATCACCGTACTTGAAGATGATGTGGAGGTGCAGACCCTCACGTCCATTGACCGCGCCAGCATGGGTGAGACTCGGGTAAAGCGCGGCGCCAAGATCGATTCGCTCTGCCAAATCGGACATGCGTGCGTTGTCGGCGAGGACAACATCATCTGCGGACAAACAGGATTAGCCGGCAGCACGGTGCTGGAAGAAAACGTCATCATGGCCGGACAAACTGGTTCTTCAGGCCATCTAACCATCCGCAAAAACGCGATCGTCTGGGCGCAGTCCGGAGTGGGGCACGATGTTCCCGAAGGCGCAATCGTGAGTGGGTCTCCCGCCTTCGATTCAAGAGAGTGGTTACGCGCTTCGGCTTCCTTCAGCCGCTTACCCGATCTATTACGGGCAGTGCGGGTCCTGGAACGGCGAGTAGCAGAACTCGAAAAGCAGCGTTGACATAGCGGTCATCACCCTGCAATAACCAAGCTGTAAAACAGGAACAGCCTATGAGTGCTGTCGTCCTCACACAGAACGATCTCTTTATTCGCAGCCGGCGCAATCTGAGCGAGCTCGAGGCCATTTACCAGATCAGCCACATCGTTGCTCACGCCGCCACACTCGAAGAAGCTTTGCACGGCATTCACAAAGCGGCGCTGCTGGTCAGTGGCATCGCTCGTGTTCATCTCACGCCTAGTCAAGCTTTGCGCCGCGTGCTAAGCGGCTCTATCTTCATGTGCGCCCAACCAACAGCTGACACGGTGGGATCCGCCGTTACAGAGCTAGTGTTCCAACAAAGTAAAGTGGGGCGAGCTGCGCATCCACTTTGAGCTTCAACCCGTTCCGGTTGAAAGTGCATTGCGGTTTGCTCGCTTCCTGGCGGAACAGATTGGAAGCGCCTTGGTCCGCTTTCACCTTTTGTCAGAGCGAGAGTCGCTGCGTCGAAAGACAGAACGGTTCGCGAAAATTGTCGCCCGCCGCAAGGCCATCCATCGCGCCATCGCGCTTCTGATCCACACGCATCATATCTCAGAGGGCGAAGCGCTCACCCTGTTGCGAAGATACGCCAGAGAATCGGGTCATGGCTTGCTCCAAATTGCCGAGGCAATCATTTTCGGCGATCGCCAGCGCTGGCGATCAGAACCCATCCGGTTTCCCGCCAAACGCCAGCGGCGTTATCGAACAGCCGCAGCCGCCGCGGGCCGATAGGTCTTTACCCTTTACTTCGCGGGCCGCTTCAGCCACTCCGTACTGGCGGGTTCGGTCTGATTGCATCTCATCGTTTCCGTCACGCCAGAGGCTATATCTGCGCAAGCTCCGGTGACGGCTGCTTCCACGGCGTTGCGCTCCGTCTTGGCTGAAACAGTTTTGCAGGCGCTTTGCCCGTTAAACGTCATACAAAGCTTCACCCGATAGGGCGACTTGCCGAGACTGGAAATGATGATCAGCGCCAGCAATAGTATGAAGAACCCACCCAGCACCACGCCTATCTTCAAAGAACAGCCTCGGTGAAGGAGTCTCCCATAGTGCGGAACTTCTGATACCTTCGCTCCACCAGCTCTTTTCCCGACAACGGCGCCAGTTGTGAAAGACCATCGCGCAGTGTGACCCGGAGCGCTTCAATCGCCCCTTCAGGATCGCAGTGCGCTCCGCCCGGCGGTTCCGGCACAATGCCATCCACTATCTTCATCGCTAGCAGATCTGTCGCAGTCAGGCGCAGCGAGGCGGCTGCCTCCGGTGCCTTACCCGCATCCCGGTATATGATTGCGGCACAACTCTCGGGCGAGATCACGCTGTAATACGCGTTCTCAAGTATGTAGACCAGATTGGACACGCCGATGCCGAGCGCACCGCCGCTACCGCCTTCTCCTATCACCACACTGATGATCGGAGTCTCCAGCCGCGACATCTCAAGCAGGTTGTACGCAATGGCTTCGGCCTGGCCTCGCTCTTCTGCGTCAATGCCGGGGTACGCCCCTGGGGTATCGATGAGCGTCAGTATCGGGCGGCGGAACTTAGCTGCCATTTGCATCAGTCGAAGTGCCTTGCGATAGCCCTCCGGCTTCGGCATGCCGAAGTTGCGCAGCAGTTTCTCTTTGGTATCGCGCCCCTTCTGCTGGGCCACAATCATCACAGGATGGCCTTCGAACAGCCCGAACCCCCCGATGATCGATTTGTCGTCTCCGAAAAAACGATCTCCATGCAGTTCCTGGAAGCCCGTTATCAACGCGCCGATATATTGCAGCGACTGCGGACGTTTGGGATGGCGCGCCAGTTGAACGCGAGCCCAGCTGGGGTTCGACGCTGCGGACGGAACAGCAGCAGCAGTTTCGATAAGGCCAATCGGAGCGGCGTCGGGGTTTTCGATTTCAGTCATGTCTTAGCGAGCCAGTACTTCCATGGACTCCGGCCCGCAAATCTTCTCGAGTTCCGACCGGAACTCGCGATCGCAGCGAACCCTTGTGGAGACGTCCATAATGACGGAAAAATCGCGCGGTTTCTCAAGTTTCAGCCGGACTTCCGTATTGCCCGTCTTGCGCACAAACAGTTGGTTCAATGCATCCGCCTTTTCTGCTGAGCTTTCATCTTTCAGAAACACGCGAATCGCAATCAGCGAAGGTAGGTCTACACGAGCCTCGTCCAGGGAGACCAGCTCCTGTATGGAAAGTTTCGGGGGACCTCCTTCCTCCGTCAGAATCATTGCCCGGATGAACACCGCTGCATCCTCCTTAATGGATCCCAGCAGTTCCTCGTACCGGTTGGCAAATACCATCCCATCTATAGTGCCGTGCCCGTCATCTACCTTCAGGGCGGCCCAGTACTTTCCTTCACGATTCGTTTTCCGTACCAGGCAGGTGAGCAAGCCGCACAGCGCCACCGGCGTGTTCTTCTCCAGCCCTTCTAAGCGATCGGTAAAATGCGTCGCCAGGTCGGCGATCTTCTCTTTATAACGGTCAAGCGGATGACCCGACACATAGATGCCAAGCACTTCCTTCTCTCCCGCAAGCTTCTCCTGCATGGTCCAGTCCTGCAGGGGCGCGAGTGGCTGCTCGCTCTTCACCTCGTCCGCTAACATCCCGAACAGGCCGTGCTGTCCCATCTCACGGTCGCGCGCTATGCGCAGGCCACTGTCAATGGCCCGGTCCAGCGCTTCCGTCAGTTGCGCGCGGTTGGCCTCGGTTGAGTCGAAAGCGCCGGCCTTGATCAAACTCTCAATCACGCGCCGGTTGACCGCACCCAGGTTCACGCGTTCGCAGAAATTGAAGATCGATGTAAATTTCCCTTCCACTTCCCGCGCCGCCACTATCGCTTCCACGGCGCCTCCGCCGACGTTCTTCACCGCACCAAGACCAAAGCGAATCGCCGAACCCGCCGGCGTAAACGTCAAATCGCTTTGGTTCACGTCGGGCGGCAGCACCGGAATCTGCATCTCCCGGCACTCGTTGATGTACTTTACAATCTTGTCCGTGTTGCCCGATTCCGACGTCAGAAGGGCCGACATGAACTCAACGGAATAGTGTGTCTTCAGGTAGGCCGTGACGTACGCAAGGTACGCATAGGCCGCAGAGTGCGACTTATTGAAGCCGTACCCGGCGAACTGCTCCATCAGATCGAAGATCTTCGCAATCTTCTTGGGTGGATAGCCACGCTCGGTCGCGCCGGTGATGAAGCGCTCGCGTTGCTTCGCCATCTCATCCAGCTTCTTCTTTCCCATCGCCCGGCGCAGAATATCGGCATCGCCCAGCGAGTAGCCGGCCAGCTTGTTCGAAATCTGCATTACCTGTTCTTGGTAAAGAATCACGCCGTACGTTTCCGACAGAATCTCTTTCAGATCCGCTACGTCGTACACAATGGGCTTGCGGCCGTGCTTGCGATCAATGAAGTCCGGAATCATGCCGCCCTGGATGGGACCAGGACGGTAAAGCGCATTCAGGGCGCAAAGATCTTCCACGCGGTCCGGCTGATACCGCCGCAGAATGTCCTGCATGCCCGCCGATTCGAACTGAAAAACGCCGCTGGTCAGACCTGCGTGAAAAATCTTCTTATATGTCTGCTCATCATCCAGCGGCAGATCTTCTATGCGAATCGACTCCCCACAATGTTTTTTGATTAACCGAAGCGCGTCCTCAATAATGGTCAGCGTGGTGAGGCCCAGGAAGTCCATCTTGAGAAGGCCCAGCTTCTCCAGCCCCAACATGTCGTACTGCGTAACAAGTTCCTGCTTGTTGGTTACGTAGATAGGCACCAACTCACGCAGCGGCACGGACGAGATCACCACCCCAGCGGCATGCATGCCGGCGTTGCGGGACATCCCCTCCAGCTTCAGGCTCACCTCCAGCACTTCTTTCACCCGCGGCTCGCGTTCGGAAAGCGCCTTCAGTTCAGGATCTTCAATCGCCTGTTCCAGCTTGATGTTCAGTGTCTTCGGAACCAGTTTCGAAATGCGGTCCACTTCGCCGAAGCTCATGTCGAGCACTCGCCCGACATCCTTGATCGCCGCTTTGGCCGCTAGCGTACCGAATGTGATAATCTGCGCCACCTGTTCGCGGCCGTATTTCTGCGTGACGTATTGAATCACTTCACCGCGCCGATTTGTGCAGAAGTCGATGTCGATATCAGGCATGCTGATGCGCTCCGGATTCAAGAAGCGCTCGAACAGCAGCCCATATTCCAGGGGATCAACGTCCGTGATCTCCATTGCGTACGCCACCAGGCTCCCGGCAGCAGATCCGCGTCCCGGCCCCACCGGAATACCCTTCTGCTTGGAGAAGCGAATGAAATCCCACACAATCAGAAAATAACCCGGGAACTTCATCTGCTGGATCATGCGGATCTCGCGCTCCAGCCGCTCCACATAATCAGGCAGATCGAACTTCAGCCGCCCTTGCTGCCGCAAAGCTTCCAGGCGCGGCCGGCGCTTCTCAAAACCTTCGCGCGCCACATAGGCAAAGAAGCTATCGGTATCGTGCCCCTCAGGAACGTCGAACTTCGGAAACGGGTCCTTTACCTTCTCCAGCTTCACGTGGCAACGCTGAGCAATGTCCCAGGTGACATCCAGCGCATGCTCCACTTCACCGAACAGCTTCATCATCTCGGCGCGGGTTTTAACGTAGAAGTCCGGCGTGCTGAAACGCATCCGGTTCGGGTCCGACATTGTCTTGCCGGTCTGAATGCACAGCAGTATCTCGTGAGCGCGCACGTCGTCATGCCCCAGATAATGCGCGTCGTTCGTCACCACCAGGGGAATGTCGGTCTCGGTCGCCATCCGGCGGATCGCAGGCATAACAATCTTGTCCTGGTCCAAACCGTGGTCCTGCAACTCCAGAAAGAAATTGCCTTTCCCGAACAGGTCCACGTACTCGTTCGCAAGCCGCCGTCCTTCGTCGTACTTGTCGTTCAAGATCGCTTCGTTCACGTCGCCCCGAAGGCAGGCCGACAGCGCAATCAGGCCCTTCGAATGCCTTGCCAGCAACGCCTTATCGATGCGCGGCTTGTAGTAGAAACCTTCCATGTAACCGGTGGACACCAGGTTGATCAGGTTCTTGTAGCCTTCCTGGTTCTCCGCCAGCAGAACCAGGTGGTTGTAGCGGTCCGTATCGGAGCGAACTTTATGGCCCTGCTGCGATACGTACACTTCACAGCCAATCACTGGGTGAATGCCCTGTGCCGAAGCTTCGTTATAGAACTCGACGGCTCCAAAAAGATTGCCGTGGTCGGTCATCGCCACCGCCGGCATATTCTGTTTTTTCGCAATCGACATCAGCTTCTTGATGTCGCAGGCGCCATCCAGCAGAGAGTAGTCGGTGTGGCAGTGAAGGTGAACGAACGGGCGTTCGGACATGCGTTGTTTCCTCTTAGTTTAGCGGTCTCAACCTATAAGCCCGTACGCCCCCGGTTTTTCACGATTAACGCTGTTGTAATTTGGCCGTAACAGTTGTCCTGTAACGTAAGGTCGTTTCAGTGGTGACACATGCCGTGGTGGGCATGTGTCTGCGTGAAAACTTTCGCATCAAGGGAGTCTATGAAGAGAAGCAGGACATTAGGTGTGCTTTGCGCGTCTGTCCTGTCGATGCAGGCCTGGGCGCAAGCCCCTGCTGGCCCGGCTACGTCCGGCAACACTGCACCGACAGCGCAGCAACCCGCAAGCGCGCAAGATCTCAAAGATCTGCAGGATCGTATCGCAAAAGAAGAAGAAGCACTAAAGCAGCTGCAGCAGAGTCTTGCGGAACAGAAGCAACAATTAGAGAAGCAGGCCAAGCAGGCAGCCGCCGCCGAACAGGCAGCGAAGGACGCCACTGCCGCGCAACAAGCGGCAGCGGCGCAGGAATCTGCCAAGGCGGAAAAAGAAAAACAGTCTAAGCCGGACAGCGACGGCGACGAGCAATATACGTCCAACGAGCTGGCAAGAAACACCTCGAACAAAGACGTTCAATACAAGAACGTCTCGGCTGCGGGCGGACGCAACCGCCAGGCCCCGAATGAGATGGCTAAGCCGGAGACTTCCTCGCCGCTCGGCTTCAATATCGGAGCCGCAACGTTTACTCCGCTGGGCTTTGTCGACGCCACGTATTTCTTCCGCTCCAGCAACGTGGGCAGTGGCATCGGTACCAACTTCGCCGGCGTTCCGTACAACAACGCAGCCGCCGGAAAGCTATCGGAAAATAACTTCTCGGCACAGAACTCGCGCATCGGCATGCGCGTCGATTCGAAATATATGGGCTGGAATGTTCTCGGCTACCTCGAGGCTGACTTCCTGTTCAACAACAACGCCAACAGCTACCAGATCGGAAGCAACTCGGCGGGCATGCGTCTTCGGAACTACTTCGTCGACGTGAACAACGGCAAGTACGAGTTCTTGGGCGGCCAGGACTGGAGCATGCTGACTCCGAATCGTAAAGGACTATCGCCGATCCCCGGTGACATCTTCTACACCCAGAATGAGGACACCAATTACCAAATCGGCCTCATCTGGACCCGTGCTCCCCAACTCCGCTTCATCCTCCATCCCAGCAAGAAGCTCGCGGTTGGCCTGGCGCTTGAGAATCCGCAACAATATCTCGGCGGCGGCAATGGTTCCGCCGCTTCCACCCTGCCGAACGCTCTCTCCAGCATCATCGGACAGTTCCAATACAGCCCCGGTCTTAACGTAGCCAACAGCATCACGAACGTTCCTAACTTCATGCCGGACATTCAAGCGAAGTTGGCCGTCGATACGCATCCAACCGGCGACCACAACTTCCACTTTGAAGTTGCCGGCGTAGTAAGCGGCTACAAAGACTACATCCTCGGCTCCGTCGCTACTGCCGGCAGTGGCGTCGTAGCAGGATCGCACACCGCCTTCGGCTACGGCGGCGAAGTCAACATGAACCTGGCTCTTACCAAGAAGGTCACGGTCATCGAAAATTTGTTCTTCAGCGACGGTGCGGGTCGTTACGTGTTCGGCAGCTCACCTGATCTCGCCGTGCGCCCCGACGGCTCCATCTCTCCTCTCCATACCCACTCCACCGTCGATGGCTTTGAATTTCAGCTGAATAAGAATACTGCCCTCGATCTCTACTACGGCGGCCTTTATACGCAGCGCGATGTCTTCCTCGATCCTCGTGCCGTGCGCAGCGGCGGCACCGCCACGGCAACCCCGCTCTACGTTGGTTACGGCTATGGGGGCTTCACCGGCTACGCTGGTCGCCAGCGCCGGCCAGAACCGTTATGTCCAGGAAATCACAGCCGACCTCGTCCAAACACTCTGGAAGAGCAAGAACTACGGCAGCTTGGTTCTCATCAACCAGTATTCGTATGTCTTCCGAGAGCCCTGGGCCGAACCCGCGGGCACGCCGCGTCAGGCACACACGAACATGATCTACGTCAACGTTCGTTACAACTTGCCTTAGCGGGCTGCCTGCTTCTCTTTCGCACTTGAAGGCGTCGGCTTCGTCCGACGCCTTTTTCATTTACCGGCGCTGACTCGCCATAATGAGGCCGTGGCCTCCGAACCGGCTCAGACTCTTGCTGACCTGCTCCGCGCCGAGATTCACGCGCATGGGCCCATCCCCGTTTCGCGCTGGATGGAAGCGGCTCTCTATCATCCACAACTCGGCTACTACCGGCGAGGCCGCGACCCATTCGGCGCGCGCGGAGACTTCTATACCGCGGAACAACTCGACCCCTTCGGCGACCTGCTCGCTACCGTCGCCGCATCGCTTGCCTGCGCAGCGGAGGGTGCGGCCGAGCCATTCTGCGTACTGGAACTCGGCGCTGGTCGTAAAGACCTTCGCGATGCCTTGGGACCTTGGCGATACACCGCGCTCGATTGGGATCAGCCACATTTGCCCGACGCAATCTCAGGCCTGGTCCTGGCAAATGAGTTCTTCGATGCCTTGCCGGTTCGAGTGCTGCGCCGGGACCCTGATGGATGGTGTGAACTCGCGGTCGACGACTACCAGGGCCGCTTCCAACTGACGCGGGCGCCGTGGCCCTTACCCGAGGACCTGCACATATACGTTGATCGTTACGGCTCCGCTCTTCCCACTGGAAGCATGTTGGAGGTGAACGAGACTGCCCGCCGCTGGCTCCAGGATCTAAGCTCTCGCCTTCGATGGGGAACTCTTCTGATCTTCGACTACGGCTACCAGGCAGGGGAACTGCCCCGCTTAAGCGGCGGAACGCTGATGTCCTATCGCCATCACGTCGCGCTACCTGACATCCTCCAGTCGCCAGGCACATGCGACATCACGGCGCACGTCAACTTCTCTGCCCTTATCGAGCAAGCGGAGCACTGCGGTTTCAAACTGGAGTCAATTCGTACCTTACGGGAGTGGGCCTTGGAGGTTTGGACTGCGGAGGAGTTGGAACAGCGATGGTACAGGGCGGATACAAGATGGCGCCTGCAGTGGAAGCAGCTGGCGTTCGGTATGGGCGAGGCCTTTCACGTCATCCAACTGGCACGGCGGCCCCCAGAAAAGTGCCCCTAAAAAGGAAACGCCCTCGATTGCTCGAGGGCGAACTTTGTGTTTGGTCCCGCTTCTATGAGCGGACTCAGTTACTTCTTCTTCTTTGCAGGAGCCTTCTTGGTCGCCTTCTTTGCGGTCGACTTTGCGGCTGCCTTTTTGGTTGCGTTCTTCATCGAGTGATTCTCCCTAACGTAGATTTGCAATCTGATACAGATCGCAGCGTGATTCATATATAAGTTGCTTCCGAAACGATGTCAAGAGAAAAATGATGTTGAGACTCTATCCGAACCTAAAAACGTATCAAGCGATTTTGTTTTACTCTTCGAAGAGAATTTTGCGTCCATCGAACAACGACCTCAGACAACGAGAATGCCACTGAAAGGGAACACAACTCAGCCCATCCGCACCATCCGTCGCAACGCCGGAGTCGCTTCCGCACTGCTTGCGTACCTGCTTGTCTCTGCTTGCGGCAAACATCACGGCCACACCGCGCGTGTGCCTCACCCTCCGCAAGCGGCTCGGCAACAAACCGCTCAACAACCAATGCGATCGGTGCCGCTCGGCTACACCGAAGAAGGCGTTGCCAGCTGGTACGGCATTCCGTACCATGGGCGGCCTGCCGCCGATGGCGAGATCTATGACATGGAGAAACTCGTCGCAGCGCATCGTATTCTGCCCTTCAACACTTGGCTAAAGGTCACCAACCTTGCCAATGGCAAGGCAGTGAATGTCCGCGTCATCGATCGAGGTCCGTTTATCGGCGGGCGCATCCTCGATCTCTCGAAAGCCGCCGCGCGTGACATCGAACTGCTCGGCCCGGGCATCGGCAGGGTTCGTCTCGAGGTCGTCTCAGCGCCGGTCGACAATCCGTCTGATGATTTCTACGCCGTTCAGGTCGGCGCGTTCGCGCAGCAGGCCAATGCCGAGCGGCTCCGTGCAGGGTACGAGCAGAAGTACGGCGTTGCGCAATTGGCATTGAAGCAAGGCGTCGTACCGCTGTGGCGCGTGCTGGTCGGCCGCGAGTCTTCTATGGCCGCTGCGCAGAAACTCGCCGTTACCCTCGGCGGCGATGGCCAGCCCGTCTTTGTTGTGCGCCTGGACGATACCATCCCAGCCCCCATGCCGGCCGCAAACCCAACGGTGCCGCCGCCGCAATAAATTGCATCCGAGACTTTGCACACAATGAGCGCACTCATCTGTCGAGGGACATCTCCCTCATCATTCTGTGACTGCGCACGCCTCTCTGGACAACTCGCCTCTCGCCACGCTCGTCGGCAACTCCACGGCAATGCAGCAGGTCGGCCGGCTCGTCTCGCGCATGGCCAAGTCGCGCTTTCCGGTATTGATCCTCGGCGAAACCGGTACTGGTAAGGAAGTAATTGCGCGCGCCATTCACAACTCCGCGCCGCGTGGACCCTTCGTTGTGGTCGATTGCTCGTCCTTGGTCGGCCCGCTCATGGAGAGCGAGCTGTTCGGCTACGCCAAGGGCGCATTTACCGGTGCACACGTCCAGAAACTGGGTCTTCTCGATGCCGCCAATGGCGGTACCGCATTCTTTGACGAGATCGGCGAGTTACCTCTCGACTTGCAGCAGAAGCTCTTGCGTGTCCTCCAGCAGAAAGAATTTCGCGCCGTTGGCGGCCTCTCGCAGCGAACGTCCGACTTTCGCGTGATCGCCGCCACTAACCGCGATCTCACCGCCGAAGTAGAAAAAGGTAAGTTCCGCGAGGACTTGTACTACCGCTTGAATGTCATGAAGCTTCGGCTGCCTCCGCTGCGGGAGCGAAAAGAAGACATTCCTGAGTTGATCTCACACTTCCTCGACCGCTATGGCAATGGTCATCGCGTGCCCACCGACACCATGGAAGCTCTCATGCACTACGACTGGCCCGGCAACGTGCGCCAGTTGGAACACACGGTTCAGCAGATGGTCGCCATGAACTCCGGGCAATGGATCTCGAAGGCCGACCTGCCGTCCACCGTCGTCAACGCAGGCCGCGAGCATGATTTCGTGCAGCGGGTGAGTCCGGCATCAGTCTCCGCCTCGCCAAGCTTCGGTGGCAGTGAGCCAGCTGTTCTTCCCTTGGCAGAAGTCGAGAAGCGCGCCATCTTGCAAGCTATGGAAATCACCAAGGGTGATCGAACCCTCGCCGCCGCCATGCTCGAAATCGGCCGCACCACGCTGTATCGCAAATTGAAGGAGTACGGTCTCTAACCCGATCTCAGATCGTCAACATAGCCACCCGCCCGGCTAAAGTAAGTACGTGCGGATTGCCTTGGATGCCACTTACAGTGTCGACAGGCATCCCTCCGGGATCGCCGTCTACTCTCGCCAGCTTATGGACGGGCTGGCATCGGCGCATCCATCCGATCGCTTCCTGCACTGTTATCGCTGGAAGCAATGGCGGGCAGTAACCGAACCTCCGCGGGCCAAGCAGGCGCCGCAGGCCAACCAAGCGCCGCAGGCCAATGTAGAGCGTCGCCTTCTGCTGCCTCCGCTGCCAACCTTTCACGCCGATCTCTTCCACGCGCTAAATCAACGCGTCGATCGCCGCCCCGCCGCCCGTGTCGTTGCCACCTTTCACGATCTCTTCGTACTCACGGCCGAGTATTCAAGCCCCGGCTTCCGCGCCCGCTTCGAAAAGCAAGCACGTCAGGCGGCGTTGAACGCTGATCTGGTCCTTGCCGTCTCTGACTTCACTGCGCATCAAGTCGAAACGCTGCTGCGAGTTCCCAAGCAACGGATTCGGGTGGTCCCACATGGTGTCTCGCCCCCGCCGCACCCGCCTTTGCCTGTCGAGTCGCGGCAGCAAGTTATTTTGTTTGTCGGCGCACTTCAACGGCGCAAGAACGTCTCCCGGCTGGTGCAAGCCTTTGCCGCCCTGCCGGATAGCTGGAGGCTCGTGCTCGCCGGCGCGCCCACTGGGTTCGCTGCTAATGAGGTTTTGGATGCGATAGCGTCAAGCCCGGCACGAGACCGCATCGAAGTCACCGGCTATGTGCCCCATCACGATCTGCTGAAGCTCTACCAAACGAGTGCCATCTTCGCATTCCCCTCGCTCGATGAGGGCTTCGGTATGCCCATCCTGGAGGCAATGGCTCACGGTCTGCCCGTTGTCACATCGGCTCGTTCGGCAATGCCGGAAGTAGCCGGTGATTCCGCGATACTGGTTGATCCTGAGCAGGGGGAAGAACTTGCGGAGGCTCTCCGCCGTTTGGTTCTCGATGTCGATCTTCGCGACAAGCTTAGCCGCTTAGGCCGGGAACGGGCTCAAATGTTCAGCTGGGATCGGACTTGCGAGTTAACCTACAACGCCTATCAGGAGTTGTTGTAGCGGGAACTACGATTTCTGATCTTCTTCGATGGAGATCTTCAATGCGCGTAGGAACTTCTGATCTTGGGTGGTGAGCTTGATCTTACCCGCGGATTCGTACCGCACCGGAGCTTCGGAGGAACCGTCCACTTCTTCTATGTCCACCTCGTCCGCGTCTTCGTCCCGCTTGTTGAAGCCGATAGTCGCTTCCAACACTAAGAACACGTCGTAACCAGCTCGCTTGATCTCGCCGATTGCTCCTGCGATGCGGTCGGAGTCAGAGAGGGACTCATTGATGGCGTTACCCAGTTCCTGCATCAACTCCTTCAATTTATCGTCCAAGGCATCCTCTTTCCCAGGTGATTTCAGGGTATCACCCATCCGATTCCCAAACGGCTCCCACGTTAACTGCCAAAAGCGAGTGATGTGCACCTGAAACATAGTGGGATTACCAGCGTGACGCGCACTGTCTATTTGATGCAGTTTGGTCTAGGATTTGCTCGGAGCTGGCATAGATTTCAGGTCTAAGCTACCCACTCGCAGTTACCGTCTGCGGATAACCTACCGGGAACTCAGTTCAGAGCTTTCCTGTTCGTAAGGCTTCGAGGAATACTTCGCCGCCTCCCCCTGTGCTCCGCCCGTATTGTCGTGCGTTCGTATCGCCTGTTTGTACTCGTTCACCGCGCGGTCGCGCTGGCCCGTCACATCGAAGATCTTGCCCAGGTACACATGCGACCAGACATCGGTCCACTTCGGGTCCAGATCGCCATTGATCGCGGAGCGGAACTCGTTTGCCGCCGATTGGAAGTTGTTCTGCTTGAAGAACAATTGCCCTATGCGATAGTGCGCAAGCGAGCTGGTCTTGTTCACATCCAGCGCCTTCTGGTATTCCCGCAGGGCGTTTTGGAAATCGTTGATCTCCACGAACTGTTCGCCGCGTTTAATGGCTACCTGCACCTGGATCTTAGGATCCAGACGCAGCAACACGTGATTGGGGTCAATCGACACTCGCCGCGGCTTACCGAACGTGTCCAAACTGAACTCCGACGATGTCCCTGTTACTTCCACCCTTTTCGTCTCCGGGTTGCCTTCAGTCTCAATCCGCAGATCCACAGGCATTCGGAACGTGTCCAGATCTTGGTTGATCTTTCCTACAATTCGAAAGCCTTGTTGCGTTCGCAATACCGTGTAGTCCAGTTTGAACTGCGGTTCGCCGCTCGATTCCAGCCATTGAATGAAGAAGTAGCGCAGATCCTGATTCGCCACTTGCTCCATCACTTTCCGAAGATCGTCGCTGGTAGCAGACTGCCAGGCGTACTTATCCAGAAAGGCGTGCATGCCCTTTTTGAAGTTGTCCTCACCCACCACGCTGCGCAGCATGTTCAAGATAGCCGCGCCCTTGGCGGCGGTAAGCGCCCAGTACTCCGGCGAGTAATCTTCCAGCCGCGCCGCCTGCAGCACCGGAGGATCCTTCACCGTCAAGGCCTCAATATATGTGTTCTGAACTTCCGACTCCATCGCACCCGGGCCTGCCGTGTGCTCGGTGTACAACATCTCCGAATATCGCGCCGGCCCATTCTCCAGCCACAGATGGTTCCGGGTCGTGGGCGAGACAAGAATGCCCCACCACTGGCGCGACAATCCGTTCACCAGCACCGCCGTGTTCACTTTGGCCGTGATGGAATCGGGCGAAAGGAACAGCAGGCCCGGAGCCGCGTACTCATTCACCGCCCCTGCCTCGGTCTCTACAAGCGTCAGATTGGCTTGCGGCGCCAGCCCATATTCGCCGGTCAGAAAGCTCATCACCTTGCCGGTCTCTTCCCCATACGCACTGGCGCTGCCCGCTTGCTGGTCGCGAAAGAAGACTTGGGTATTAATTCCTTGCGAAGAAACGTGGGCCGGATCGCCTTTCAGAAGCGCAATGCTCCCGGGAAAGCTGCGCTTATCGTATTGAAAGCTGAACAGGGCCTTGCCGCCCGCCGCTGTTCCTTTCTTTAAGTCGCCGCTCGCCACCACCCGGTACTCGCTGGGTGTCGTGATATTCAACGCAGCCGCAAAGCGATCGGTCGTGTACCCGCTTACCGGGAACCAGCGGGCCGGATACAGCAGATATCCATAGTCTGGATGAAGCGCCGCGAACTTCAGTCCGTATACCGGGCTATCCTCGTCGCCGGTGAGCTTTCCGTCATAGGTAATCGAAACCTGCGCCTCCTGGTTCTTCGGAAGCGACGAGGGGTACGAAACTCTAATTGTGAAATCCTGCCCATTGCGGGCTACCGCCAATGGTGCCCCGCGTCCGTCCACCGCTTTCGATACGTTCAGGGCATTGTTCAACTCGAAAATCACGTCACTGGTATCGTCTATCGGCTTGAAGCTGATCTTCGCCGTGGCGGCAATCGATTGCGTCCGCGGATTCACGTCCGCATCTATCGTGTACTTCTCCAGTTCGATGCGCGGCCGCTTCGCACCGTTCTGTGCCGTGGCGCTGCACACCAGTGCCAAGCCCAGTAGCATCGCGTCGAAAGCGCGCATCTTCATATACCTAAATCTTCTCCTAATACGGACAGCAGGCGCTACGCACGTGCTTCCAGCGCAGTTCTGCTGCTGCAGGCAATCATCTCCGCTGCACGCTCCAGCGGATCGCCCTCCGATGTCAACATCCGCCGCACACCTGCCAGTTCGTCACGCATCATCTCCGCTTTCGCCTCGCTCGACAACAGTTCGAAAGCGGCGGCTTCTAGCGCCTCTGGCGTCATCTCGTTCTGAATCAGTTCAGGAACAATCCGGCGTTCGGCAATCAGGTTCACCATCGACAGGAAAGGAACTTTCACCAGGTGGCGACCGGCATACCAGCTCATCGGCGTCACCTTATAAAAGGTCACCATCGGCGTGCCGAGAATCGCACACTCCACGGTGACCGTTCCACTGGCAGCCAATGCCAGGTCCGAGTGTGCGATACAGTCCCAAGTTTCGTCCTCTATCACTTTGATGGCCAACGACGCGATGGGTTCCCGAAATCTCGCAAGCACATGGCGGCTCCCGAAGCCTTTCGGTGTTGCTAGCAGAAACGAAATCGGCATTCGCTGTTGCAGCAGGCGCACCGTCTCAAACAGGACCGGCAGGTGACGGCTCGCCTCTCCCGACCGGCTGCCCGGCAGCAGCACCACCGTCTTCCGGCCTGCCGGCAAATCGTGGCGTGCCAGGAAGTCGGAGCGGCTAGAGCCAGCTTTCACGCAAAAAGCCAGCGGGTGCCCTATATAGGTTGCGTCCACGCCGCGATCGCGAAACCAGCGCTCTTCAAACGGGAACAAGCAAAACAGCTTGTCTACCAACTTGCTAATGCTTCGGACTCGGCCTTGTCGCCAGGCCCACACCTGCGGCGCCACTAAATAGAACACCGGAATTCGGAGGCGCTTCAGATGCCGCGCGAGCCTTAAATGAAAATCAGGGCTGTCCGTGAGGATCGCTGCGTCCGGCGGGTTCTCTTTCACCGCACGCACCAGCTTGCGGTACTCGCCATAGATGCGGGGCAAATGCGCCACCACCTCGGCTAACCCGACCACTGCCAGGCTGCCCGCATCCACAACCGGCTCCACGCCTAAAGCCTGCAGTCTCGGCCCGGCACATCCGAATAATTGGACATCGGGCCACCTGGAACGCAGATGAGCGACGACCCCGGAGGCATACAGGTCGCCGGATGCCTCGCCGGCAGAAACCAAAACCCGCACGGTGAGAGCTTTAAGTGTAACAGTCAAAGCACCTTCTCCCAGCGCTGGCAACCCGTGAAACCCGCAGAGGGGGCAGCCCCCTTTGCTAGAATCAGGATCGAACCCCCGCTAGATGTCCAGCCAACGAGAAACGAGTCCGTCCGCCCCGATTACCGCTGCCGTCGCTAAGGTCAGCGTGGGGCAATTCGCGGAACGTTTTCGCGGAGAAGCCATCCCCCTCAGCAGCACCTTCGCTTATTTCTGCGCTTCCGTGCCCATGAGCGAAGAGCTGGTCAAAGAGTATTTGGAAGAGCCCGTCGCCGCACTGCCTCCTTCTATCGCCGCGATGCTGCCCAAGATTTCCATCCTCTTAGTTCCCTACTTGGAGCGCTCCAGCGAGGCCCAGCCGAAGGCCGCAAAGCGCACCCGGCGTACCGGCGAGAAGGTTGATTTCGTTGTTTCTGAGCGTCCCGCCGAAGGCAAGCAGTCCTGGGCGTCGCAAGTCAGCTTCGATAACGAAACCGTACTCGTGTTCGCTCTCAAGGAACAGGATGTAGCCGAGTATCACTACCGCTTCTATCGCCGCCTCGCCGCCATCGTGGCCGATCATTGGTCACGCGGATGCCTCTTCCGCCTACACGGCTCTTTTACGCGAAGAACTCTCTACCAGCGTTCACGGCGAAGTCGACGACGATAGCTGGCAAGCCAAGCAAAACCTGCTGCGCCGTCAGACCAACATGAAGCGCGACAGTCCGCTCTTCCACGAATACGTCCGCCAGTCCTTCATCGATACGCTGACGCTCTATCTGCACGGTATCTGCTGCGACATCGACATCGAAACTGGCCCTCGCCAACTGCCCAGCCGCTATCTTAGAAAGCGCTTGAATCTGCTGAAGTCGTTCTACCCCGCCCCCAGCGGCTACGCCGTCTTCCCGGAAGACGCTGACGAAAAACCGTTATAAGCGCTTCCCCGCCATACCGCGAAACCCGAGCGGTTTCCCCACCGAACACTACTCACTCGTTCAACAAGTCCGCCAGTATCCGCCGCGCCCCGTCTTTCCCCTTCGGCCCCAACTCATTCGGCGGTCCCACACAACTCGGACAACCCGTGTCACAGCCGCACCCTTGAATCAGTGTCAGCCCAGCCGCAATCAATTCGTTCCGGCGTCTAAACAGCGGCTCACTCTGCCCGATGCCGCCCGGATAGTTGTCATACAGAACTATGTCGGGCGCAAACTCCTTCCGCATCTCCATCGAATCATCCAGCACAGAGACCGCAAGATCGCGCGCATCGCTCAACAGCAGCACCGTTCCCACCGTCCGGAGAACATTCCCCGCCCCACGGACCGAATCCTGCAAGTCCACTTTGCTGAAACCCGCGAAGCTTTGAAAGAACTCCGGCGCGAAGTGCAGCCAGAACGCCGTTGTGTGCATCTCCTGCTCCGGCAGATTCAACAGCCCCGAGCCAATGTTTTCTAAGGTGTAAAACTTGATCTTCTTGAAGCCGACAATTTGCCGCTTCACCCGCACTTCACCGTGCGCCGGTCGTGCTTCGCCCGTTGCTGTGCCATCGAACTCTGCCAACTCACTTACCTGCGTGTAGACAATCGCATCCGTAAAATAATCGGAGTCGACGTGCCGTACATACGCTTTGCGGCCATCGAAGTCCAGCTTCTCCACCTGATACTGCCGCGCATCATGCAGATAAATCGCCTTCTCGTGCAACGTGGTCAGCGCTGAAGGAAAATCCACTTCGCCAATAATCTTGTGGTCGTTCGTGATATCCACTACCAGGAAGTTGTCGCTCGTCACCGCACGCAGACTCACCGTATCGGCGGGGTAACTATCGCTGACCCAGTGCCAGGAATCGCCAGACCGGTGCAGCAGCCGAAGATCCTCTTCCAGATACCGGCATAACTGCGCCGTGTCGTGCTTCCCAAACTGCTCCCCGTCCTTGATCGGCAACTCGAACGTGGCGCACTTCAGATGGCTCAGTAAGATCTCGATATTGTCCGGATTGATGTGCGCCCCTTCCGGTGACGACTGAAAGAAGTAATCCGGATGCTCCACAATATATTGGTCCAGCGGCGCGCTGGATGCAACCATCACCGCGACCGACGCAGCTTGGCGGCGACCGGCACGGCCCGCTCGTTGCAGCGTCGACGCAATCGTGCCCGGGTATCCCGCCAGCACCACCGCATCAAGCGACCCAACATCCACACCGAGTTCGAGCGCATTGGTCGCGACCACACCGCGAATGCGCCCCGTCCGTAGTCCCTCTTCTACCTGCCGCCGCTCCTTGGGAAGATACCCGCCGCGGTACCCCCGTATCGCCTCATTCGAAAACGGCAGGTGCGCGCAAGCGTCCTTTAGATAGGTGGTCAGTATCTCCGTCGCCAGCCGGTTGTTGGCAAACACTAGCGTCTGTTGCTGCTGCTTGATGAACTCGATCGCGATCCGCCGCGCTTCATGCAGGTAACTGCGCCTGATGCCGAGTTGCGCATTCACCACCGGCGGATTATAGAAGATAAAATACTTCTCGCCTGAAGGCGCGCCGTTCTCCGAAACCACTTCGAACGGCTGTTCCGTCACCGCTTCGGCCAGCTCTTTCGGGTTCGCGATCGTCGCCGAGCAGCAGATAAATCTCGGGCTCGAACCGTAAAAGTCGCACACCCGCTTCAACCGCCGTAACACGTTCGCCAGATGGCTGCCATAAACGCCTCGGTAGAAGTGCAGCTCGTCAATGACGAAGTACTTCAGGTTCTCGAACAGCTTCACCCACTTGGTGTGGTGCGGCAGAATCCCGGTGTGCAGCATATCGGGATTCGTCATCACGATGTTGGCCTTCTCGCGAATCGCGCGGCGCGCATCGGAGGGCGTGTCGCCATCGTAGGTGTGGCAGGAAAGGGCGCCGCCCACGGCTTCATTTAGCTGCTGCAGTTCCAGCCGTTGATCCTCCGCCAGCGCCTTCGTCGGGAAAAGATAAATCGCCCGAGCCGCTGGATCTGCCAGCAGTTCATGCACAACTGGCAGGTTGTAGCACAGCGTCTTGCCGCTCGCCGTAGGCGTCACCACTACCGCATTGCGTGCCGCCATGCGCATGTTCCACGCTGCGGCACTTTGGTGGTATAGAGCTGCTCGATGCCACGTTGCTTCATGCGCGGCGGAAGCGCGGATTCATCTGCTGGGAAAGGGGCCGAATTGCGCTGCCTTCGCAGGCGCATGCCTCACCGCGCGAACGGCGAGCCCTCGGCTCCATCAACTGCACAAATCGTTGCGCGACCACCTCAATCGAGGAGCCTGACGCACGGCCACCGGCGGCGCTTCTCCAAAGTCGAGCGTAAATTCAAACAGTTCGCCTTTTGTTCTACCTACCGAGGTCACGCAAGAAAAGACTTCGAGATTAGGATAACGATACCCGCCATCCGTTGAACCGTTTGGAAAGTATCCGCCTCACGCTGCCGCCTTGTCGGTGCGATAGCGTTTCACTCGCGCAAAGCGCAGCGCCAGACCGCTCACGTACCGCGCACTCACCTGGATCTCATTGAACGCGATCTCCGCTACGATCTTCGGCTCCAGATACACCGTATACTGGTCGCGGGCGATCTCAATCTTCTGGAATTCTTCCGTCTGCCATCGAGCATCTCGTCCGTCAGACCTTTGAACGTCTTCCCCAGCATGGCAAACCCGCCCTTTTCGGTGTCGCGCGCGCCCAAGTGCAGGTTGCTCAGGCAACCTTGCGCCGCCCGTTCCCCCACTCCGCGGCAAGAATCACCAGATCCAGCGTGCGCGCCTGCTTCACCTTCAACCAACTTTGCCCACGGGCTCCGGCCGATACGGAGGCCCGGCGAGTTTCGCCATCACTCCCTCATGCCCTTGCGCAATGGCCTTGGCGACAAACTCTTCTGCAGCGGCGGGCGAAGCAGTTCGCAGATGTGGCACCAGTTGCTCCGCGGGAACAAGCCGCGCCAGTTCCGCGAAGCGTTCCCTTTGCGCTTCGTCCATCACCTCATGGCCATCCTTGTACAGGATGTCGAACCAGAACGGCGTCATCGGCAATTCGTCTCGCAGCGCGCTCACGTTCACCTTGCGTCCGAAGCGCCGCATCGAAACTTGGAACGGCTGCGGCCGCCCCGCCGCGTCCAAGCTCAAAACTTCACCATCAAGAATCAGATCGTGCGCCGGCAACGCGCGAACCGCCTCCACCATTTCCGGCACAGCAGCTGTCACGTCATTCAGCGCCCGCGAGAAAATCGCCACCTGGTCGCCCGACTTATGCACTTGAACGCGGGCACCATCAAACTTGTACTCGAGTGCCGCATCGCCCAATTCCGTCAATGCCTCTGTGACATCTTCAGCCGACTGCGCCAGCATCGGCTGCACCGGTCGAAACAACTGAACGTCGTAGCCCGCCAGTCCGGCCTCACCGCGTTCCAACACCGCATGCGCCATCTGCGCGATGTTACCGGCCATCATCGCGGCCCGCCGAATCTTCTCCACCGCAACGCCCGAAGCCTTCGCCAGTCCCTCCAGCATGATGCCCTCCAGCGCACCTTGCCGCAGTTCGCCACCCAGCACGCCGACCAGAAACTGTTGCTCCGGTTCAGTCGCGCGTTCGAATAAGCGCGCTAACAACTCGCGGCGGCGCTGTTCCGCACCCGTGCCCCGTACCGCTGCCGTTTCCGTGAACACGCGATCCACATCCGCGATAACCAGATCGCCCGTTACCGCCGGCGCTGTCATCGCGGCGCGAATAGTGGCGTACCCGACCCCGATCTTGCCTTGCCGGCTGCTACCCGACAGCCAAGCCACGACAATCTCAACTTCCTCGGGGCTCAATCCGCGCAGCAAATCAGCCAGGATGTCGATTTTTGCTAAGCGCTTCGGCGTAGCGCCTATTCGGTTGGAGGCATCAACCATTCGGCTCAGTTGCATTGAACCGCTACCGGAACTGCTCATCGATGGCAACGCGATAGCCGGCCGCCAACGCATTCGTCTGGTTTGCCAGCCCGACCACCGCCAGCAGTTCGCCCATCATCTCTTCCGTCATTCCCTTTGTGCGCGCCGCCGCGGAGTGCGATGCCGTGCAGTATCCGCATTGGTTCGTCATGCTGACGGCCAGGTAAAGCATCTCCTTCGTCAATGGATCGAGCGCGCCCGGCGACATCACTTGCTTAATGCTGTCCCAGGTGCGCCGCAGTGTCTCCGGATGCTGCGCCAGCGCCTTCCAGAAGTTGTTGATGTAGTCGGTCTTTCGCGTCGAGCGGATATCGTCATAGATCGCTCTTACGTCGGGGCTCGCATCCTCGTATTCAACCAGCGGTGGCACAGGCCTCCTTATGATTTGCCGATGAACAGCCCGGCAAGAAACACAAGAATACCGCCCACTGCCACCTGCACCGCTGCGCGCAAGTATCGGTGTTTCCATGAACCGATGCCGTATCCAGCTGATGACACCCAGTTCAACGGCCACCACGGCAATGGCAAAGCCTGTAGCCACCTGAAAGTCTGCAATCAGATATGGCAGCGTATGGCCAATGCCGCCGGCCGTTGTCATCGCGCCACAGACCACGCCGCGAACAACGGGCTTGCCGCGTCCAGTGAGTGAGCCGTCATCCGACAACGCTTCTGCGAACCCCATGGAGATGCCCGCCCCCACTGAAGCCGCCAGTCCGACCACGAACGCGTCCCAGCTTTTCTCCTGTTGCGAAAGCCGCCGCGAACAGCGGAGCCAACGTCGATACCGACCCGTCCATCAAGCCCGCTAGACCAGGCTGAATGTACTGCAACACGATGGCTCGGCGATGCGCCTCCGACTCCTGCGTCTGCACTTCGTCCGTAAACAACTGCTTCTGCATGTCGTCCGCTACTGCGGAGTGCTTAATTTCCGCTTCTGCAAGATCCACCAGCAGTTTGCGCGTCCCGTCGTCCGTCACTTTCTTCGACGCCATGATGTAAAAGCGATGCGTCTCCGATTCCATCGAATCGATCGCACGCCGCACCGCTGCCGGACCAATGGACTCCGCCATCCACCAAGCCGGACGGGACACGAACCCGCCTACATCCTGGCGCCGAATCAGAGGAATGTGGTTCCCGAAGCGTGATCGGTAAAGCTCGAACAGTTGTCTGCGGTGTTCTAACTCCTCCGCCTGCATCTCCTCCAGCACACGCGCCGTCGCCGGATACGCTTCCCGCAGCCTCTGTGCGAACTCGCCATAAGTCCGGCTATCCTCTTCTTCCAACGTGATGGCCAGCCCCAGGATTTCGCGTTCCGTCAAATCTTTGAAAGCTTTGGGCATATGAGTTCGATGCTCTTGCGCGATTCGCTCGCGCATAAACGAACACAAATATGGTAGCGAGAGCATGTTCCCGTGACGCTCGTCGCATCGGCCCACAAGTAGCAGTGCGAACCCTGGGCAGCGCTAACGAATGCTGCCACCAAACCTCGGACGAAAACTTGCGTGATCAGCACAGGTGCGCTGATTGTTCAGTAAGGCATCAAACTATCGCTAGACGAGTACGACAGAGACTCCTACCAGCACTTCCTCGGAGCGAATACGAATGTTACAAATCCACTTTGGCGCTGGCAGACTAGGCATGGGCTTAGTGGCTCCCTTCTTCCAGAAACCAGGCTCGGAGCTAGTCCTGCTGAATCGTGCGCAATCAGCGAAAAACGAAACCGGCGACACCGGACTTACTCCGCAGCGCAAAGCCGACCTGCTGCGGCAACAACCGGAACATCTTTATGGTTTGCAAACGCCCGGCGCGCCACCTGCACTTCGCGAGACAGTTCGATACAAACAGTTTGAAACTTACGACAGCAACAATCTGGAAGAGGTTGTTCAGAACGTTTTACAGCAGTCCAGCGGCAAACAGGAAGGCGTCATCGTCACTGCCTCGGTCCTGAATCTGTCTCACTACCACCCAGTTGTTAAAACCCTGAATTCCATCTGCGAAGCCAAAAAGGAAAACGGCGGCATCGGCGAGATCTTCCTTGTCGCTTGTGAGAACACAGTCAGCGCTCACGAGGTGTATCAGGCCGACATATTCCGCGAGGTCATGTTGCCTTCCGTGTGCGAACATAGCCGGCCAGTACACGCCTTGGTAGACCGCATGTGTGTCGGCCTCGAAGAATATGATGGCCCGGATCCGGCCATCTCCAAACCTACGGTCCTTGTCCGCGCCGAAGAATACGGCTCGCTGAAACTCGAACTTCGGCCCGAAACAGAAGCGCTGCGTCAAATGTGCGAAGGCAGCCGGATCGAATGGAGCAAGCACCTCGATGTCGAAAAGAAGATCAAAGGCTGGCTTCTGAACGGGACGCATTGGTTGATTGCTCTTACGGCCTTCCAGGCAAGCGAAGGCAATACCGACTTGAAATTAAATCAATATCTGGCCGAACACCCCGACCGGACCGAGTTCGCAGGGCAGGTAATTCGGGAGATTGCCGAAGGCATTGAGTTCATCCTTTGCAAAGAGCCTGAGTATGCGGACTTCGTCAAAGACATCCCACCGCGGCAATACTTGCAGGGTGCCGCCGACGCAATCTTGCGTCGGTTCTCTGGTACCGAGGATTCCATTGCGCGCATTCTGGCCCGCTTTCGCCGTCCCTCACCCGATGAAACGGCCACCATCGAAAATTTCGTCAAGCGCTTCTTCGATCGCGTCGATCCAGCTATCGCTGCTTACGAAGCGGAAAAGGGAGTGGACCCACCCGCCACCAGTCACGGCCTGATCAGCCTTTGCAGGCTACTCGCTTCCGGAACTTTCGTCGATACAGCCGCCGCTTAGGAGATCGTTGTGCCACTTGTCAAAGAGCGGGCCGAAGATACCAAAGCCAATGCCAAACCAGGATCCAAGGGCTTTCTGGTGTTTGCCACCGGTGTCACCGCCATCGCGGCATTCCTGTACGGTTACGACACCGGTATCATCTCCGGTGCGCTCTTGCCCATCAAGGACGAGTTCCATCTTCAGCACACCATGCAGGAGGTGGTCGCCTCCGCCATTCTGGTCGGTGCAGTGTGCGGCGCTCTGGCGTGTGGTTGGATCTTCGAACGCCTCGGCCGCAAGCATACCCTGACTTTAATCGCTTGCGTCTTCGCCACCGGCGCATTGGCTTCCAGTCTTTCGCCCAACGCCATCACCCTCGCCCTCTCCCGTATTCTTCTGGGCTTCGCCGTCGGTGGAGCCTCCCAAACCGGTCCCGTCTACGTGGCGGAAATTGCGCCTGCCGACAAGCGCGGCCACTTCGTTACTTCTTTCAATGTCGCCATCGGTATCGGCATCTTAACGGCCGATGTCGTCAGCCTGACCTTGCACGATCACATCTCCTGGCGCTGGATGATCGGCGGAGCCGTCGTTCCCGCCCTCATCCTCCTCGCCTGTACTTTGAAAATTCCTGAAAGCCCCAGATGGCTCGTCGGACAGGGCAAGCAGGATGAAGCGCGGCAGCAACTTGAGCGCGTGCGGAGCGATCAATCCGCCATCGATCGGGAGTTGAAGGACATTCAGGCCATCACGGAAAAAGAGAAGAACACACCCGTGAAGGGCTGGCGCGCCCTCGGACAAAAATGGGTGCGCCCTGCCGCAATCGCAGCGCTTGGTATCGCCGCCTTCACTCAGCTAACCGGCATCGAGATGATGATCTACTACGCCCCAACATTGCTGGCGAACGTAGGCTTTCAACACACCGCCGCGCTGAAAGCCAGCCTCGGCTTAGGCATTGTCTACGCCGTCATGACTGCCGTCGGCCTTTTCGTCGTTGACCGTATCGGTCGCCGTCGCCTGTCTCTTTCCATGTTGCCTGGGGCTGCTCTAAGCCTTCTTGTGCTGGCCGGCATCTTTGCGTTTCACCTCGACAAAAAACAAAACGCCTGGATGATCGTCACCTGCTTGCTCACCTTCATGTTCTTCAACGCCGGTGGCATCCAGGTCGTGGGCTGGCTATCGGGCTCCGAGATGTATCCGCTTTCCGCCCGCGGCGCCGGCACCAGCGCCCAGGCCGCCATGGTCTGGAGTTCCGACCTGCTGGTCACCGCTACCGCGCTCACACTCGTTCAGTTGGTCACAACCGGTGGAGTGATGTTGATCTACGGACTCCTCAATGTAGCGGCCATGTTCTTCATCTTCCGCTTCGTCCCAGAGACCGCAGGCTGTAGCCTCGAAGATATCGAAAATAAGCTTCGCAATAAGGAGTTCCATCCCTGACGCATGCAGACCCCTGAACTGGTCATCTTTGATTGCGACGGTGTGCTTATCGACAGCGAGATCGTCGTTTGTCGCATCGCTGCCGAAGAGCTGACGCGCCTTGGCTACCCCATCACCACGGAGCAGGTCATCCAGCGCTTCGCCGGTCGTCCCGATCGTGAAATGCGCGCCGAAATCGAAGCCGAGTGGGGCCGGCCGCTGCCCGACGACTATACCGCCGCTGTGAACGCGCGCACCGAAGAAGCCTATAGCTCCGAACTGAAAATTATGCCGGGCCTGCTCTCGGCACTCGACTCGATTTCACTGCCGGTCTGCGTTGCCTCCAGCAGCTTTCCTGCAAAGCTTCGCCTCGGTTTAGAAGTCGTTGGCCTCTACCAGCGCTTTGCTCCGAATGTCATCAGCGCCACCACGGTTGCCCGTGGCAAACCCGAGCCCGACGTCTTCATCTACGCAGCAGGCTGGATGCACGTCTCGCCCCTGAATACTGTCGTCATTGAGGACAGCGTCGCCGGTGTCACCTCCGCCGTCCGGGCCGGCATGCGCGTCTTCGGCTTCGACGGCGGAAGCCACGCCAACCCCGAACTCCGCCAACGTCTGCTCGCCGCCGGCGCCGAATGCGTCTTCTCCAAAATGGAGCGCCTACCAACGCTCCTCGCGGTCGCGCCGGCAGATCTCGCTCGCGTTTAGACTTCTCGGATCTTATTTAGATACCGCTCTGCCGAGCGCTCCACCGCATTCTTAGCGTCACTGAACACTGTCATATGTTCAATGGCGCCATAAACGCGCTCAAACGCGAACGGTTGGACCGCGGCAACAATCCTTTGGACGCTGCGCGCATTCAGCGGAATGAGGTTGGGATAGCTGTACATAAAGCTCACCCATCTGCGGTCGGGAACCACTTGAATCGTATCTCCGGTCAATAACGCGCCGGCACCGCCCGCTCCTTTCGGCCAATGCAGAACGCACGCCCCATCGAAATGGCCGCCGCACCGGATCAGCCGCAGTCCACCCGCAATCTCCAGTGTTTCTCCTGACCAGAATCGGATGCACTCGTCAGGCCGCATCACCCACTCCCGATCGTCACCGTGCAAGTAGATAGGAACTCCTCCAAAGGCGCGGCTCCATTCCACCATGCTCGTGTAGTAATGGGGATGAGAAATTGCAATCGCTGCCAGCCCGCCCAGCTTCCGTATATGCTCAATCGCAGCGTCATCCAGCAGGCTGATGCTGTCCCAAAGCACGTTGCCTTCGGCGTTCTGTATCAGGAACGCGCGCTGGCCAATGCCAAACTTCGGCTCCATTGCAAAGCTCGTCAGCTGCGGTTCTTCTTCAGCGACTTTCGTGCAATGCTCGCCCCGCAAGTCATTCAGAGTGGTCCACGCTTGCCCCTTCAGGCCGACGTACTGCCGCTCCTCATCACAAATGGGGCATCTCTGCGGCGCTTCGCTCGTCTCTCCGAATTGCGTGCCACACGTAACGCAGATAGCGTTCATTCAGCAGTCTCCGGAAATGCAGCAGACTCAGGCGCCGTGGCGGCGGAACGGCCCCGATGTCTGATCTTTTTCGCTGATACCCGGAGGTGCTTCCACTCCATCATCATTCGCTGGCTGTTGTTGCATCGCCGCGGCGTCGTTATCGGGTCCCTTCTTTGGCTGCAGCCGCATCGGGTTATTAGGATCCGGCTCTGCGCGAAACTTGTCGTCTTCGTTTGTCATACCCGTAAGACGAAGATCGGCGCTCATTGGCACACTGGTATGGACCACAGCCAATCACCATCAGCCCTCCTTTGTCAGCCCTTGATGACCGCCAATGGCCGCAGTCGCGCTACCTTCTTCGCCAGCCCCGCATTGTGCACCACCTCAATTACTTCATCCACATCCTTGTACGCTTCAGGCAGTTCTTCCAGGATGCCGTCGCGGCTTTCGCTTCGAACCAGAACTCCGTTCTGCTCCAGTTTTCTTCGCTCCTCCTGAACATTCTTGCCTTTGCGCACCGCCGTACGGCTCAGTAATCGCCCCGCTCCGTGGCAGACGCTGCCGAAGCTTTCCGCCATGGCTCCTGGCTGTCCCACCAGAACCCACGAAGCAGTCCCCATGCTTCCGGGCACGAACACCGGCTGCCCGATCTCTTCATACACCTCCGGCAACTCAGGATGGCCGGGCGGAAAGGCGCGGGTTGCTCCTTTCCGATGCACCAGCACGCGGCGGCTCTGTCCGTCGACAACATGCTGTTCCTGTTTCGCAATGTTGTGGCACACGTCATAAATAAGCTCAAGGCGAACACCATCGTCGAACACGCGTCGGAACGATCCGCGCAGGAAATGCAAAATGCCTTGCCGGTTCGCCCACGCAAAATTCGCCGCTGCCGCCATTGCGCCCAGGTACGACTGCCCCTCCGCCGATCCAATAGGCGCGCACGCGAGTTGTCTGTCCGGCAACGTAATGCCGTACTTGGGCATCACCTGGTTCATCAGCGCCACGTAATCCGTGCAGACCTGATGCCCCAGCCCGCGAGACCCGGAGTGAATCAGAACCACAATCTGATCTTTCTCGATGCCCATCGCCGTCGCAGCCGGCACATCATGCACTCGATCGACATACTGAATTTCCAGAAAGTGATTTCCGCTGCCCAGTGTCGCCAGTTGCGGAGCCCCCCGTTCCTTTGCCCGCGCGGACACCTTATTGGAAACAGCGTCCTCCATCGCTCCAGAAGCTTCGGCGCGCTCCACGTCACCCTCTTCCGCGTACCCGTTCTCGGCCATCCACCCCGCGCCCTGCTGCAGTACGTCATCTATCTCGCCGCGCTTCAGCTTCACCCGGCCTTGCGTTCCCGTTCCGCAAGGCACGTCCCGGAAAACTTGGTCCAGCAACGGTTTCAACCGCCCTGTTACATCCCCCCGTGTTAACGACGTGCGCACCAGCCGGACACCGCAATTGATGTCGAAGCCAACACCGCCGGGTGAGACCACGCCCTCTTCCATGTCCGTGGCCGCCACGCCTCCAATGGGAAAACCATAGCCTTGATGGATGTCGGGCATCGCAAGGCTAGGGCCGACGATGCCCGGCAGCGTTGCCACATTCGCGGCCTGCATTAACGATCCGTCTTTCACCACGTGTGCAATCAGTTTCGAACTGGAAAACACAAGCACGCCAGTCCGCATCCCCGGCATCTGATCGCTTGAGATACGGTACCGATACTCGTCCAGCGCTTCGAGTTTTAATTCAGACATCCACGAAAACCTCTGCCGTCCAGCCCGCGTCCGATTCAAAGATTCGGAGTTGATGGTAAGTAACGGCCTTCACCAAAACGCGCGTCGGATGGCGCTCAATGTCGAACGCTTCGCCATAACAGATCGCCTGAACATCTTTGCTGCCCACGTCGATTTCCATCCGCGAGAAGACAATGCGCTTCGCGTCAACGTAATAGAGAACCTCGTTCAGCCAATTAACCAGTAGCGACTCCAAATCGATGCCTTCCACCGACAGTCGCCACACTCCTGACTGCTGGGCGTGAGAAGCATCCAGAATGATGGAGAGCAAAGCCGCGGCGCAGCTCGCAAAGAGGTCAGCAAGCGTCCGGCCGTGCGCGCGAAACCCAACGTCCGCCGGGTGTTCCAGCAGTTCGAAATCTTGCACTCCTGCCGTTGGAATACGACGGAGCCCATTGCGTTACCGCCAGTATCCGGAACACTCCCGGTAAACCTCCTGCCGATCTCCTGCATCTCCATTCGAAGGACAACGCAAATGGAACCCACACCGAGCATCTGGACCACCCGCGATCGCGACACCCTCGCCGTTTCAATTACGGGCGACCCGGAACAGGCCATCGGACAAATCAGAAAGCAAGGCCACAACTGGGTCATCGTGAACGGTCGCGACCACGACGAGATCACATTCAAGACCATGTATGAAGCAGCCAATGTCCTCGCGGGAGCGCCGGACCAGATCGAGTATAAGGACTACTTCCTCGGCAAAGGCGAAGAAAGCCGAACGGTCTGGACTACGTCGGAACAGATTCAGCGCATCACAGACCAGGGGCACTGGGTGATGATCACGGCCTCCGCACCCCGTACTGATGACGTGAATTGAAGATACCCAATGAAGAGTGTCCTTTACACCTTGGCCACCGACGCAGGCACATTCTGGATCCGGCCCGAGCCCGCCGACCGGGTCCGCCTAGGCATCGATAATATTGAGCTAAAAACCTTTGCCTCGCCCAAAGCCGCTGCCCGCGCCGTTGCTGAGCGGAGCACTGGTTGGCCGGCTTGGGATCAATCGACGGCTCTGGCGCCCCCCAGCCTGGAGAAGTGGAAGCGCGGTAGCGGCCATCGTACTGGTCGCAAGCATGCGCATCGCAAGGAAGCTACCAGGATTGCGGACCTTACACCGCAAGATGCCGACACCGACACAGGCAACCCGCTCTAAACTCCGAATTGCCGAAGATGATGATCCAGATGTTTGTACTGTAAGATCGCCCATTCCGCCGGTGTCAAAGGGCCAAAGAAGGGATGTGGGTGGGTACTGCAGACCGCTGCTCCGCCCGAAACGAATCTGTCGATCAGCGACCGGAGCCGCGCGCGTTCAGCGTCGAGGTCGACTTGGCCAGCAATCACAAGTTCCCTCACGGTAGGCGAGTTGCGACGGAACGGCTCATCGTCTCTGACAACCTTGGGCTTAATTGCTGCGCCTATCAGCCGCCCGATCAGGGCGCGCGGTGGTCTTATTTCACCCACGGCCATCTCCAACCCTGACGCGCAATGGGCGACCATTTGGGCCGCGCTCATCTTGCCCCACTGCCGCTCACTGTCGCTTCGAAGACTATCCACACGCTGCTTTACTTGATTTGCCAGCGCAACATCGAACAGGCTCTTCATTTGGATTGTCTCCCTTCATGCGAACCCGGAACGCTTCAAACGATACTAGAACATCGACGAAGGAGTAAGTAATGGCCTGCACCGTCATCAATCTTCAACAGAAGCTAAGCCTGCTGACCGAGCACTGGACCCCGCGAGTGGTAGCGGAGATGAACAACTACCAGTTCAAAGTCGTCAAGCTGCTTGGTGACTTTGTTTGGCACCAGCATAAGGATACCGACGAGACATTCTTGGTCATTCGTGGCGAACTTCGCATCGACTTTCGCGACGAGTCGGTTCACGTTGGTGCTGGTGAGTTGTTCGTTGTGCCGAAGGGTCGAGAACACAAGCCGTATGCCGAGCAAGAAGTCGAGCTGATGCTCATCGAACCGCGCGGAGTACTGAACACCGGCGAGGACTTAACTGATCGCACAGCTCAGAATGATATTTGGATCTGACGGAGTAGCCTCACTTCGCAAATGAGAACTGAAAGCCAACCGCAGCAGAGTAACTGTTCGTAGGCGTCCCGCCCTGGTCTGTGAACACATACTCCGCAGGAACCAACTCGAGCGAGAACGGACCTTTGAGTTTGATATCAGCGCCGCCCGCTAACTGAAACGTGAAAGAGTTCTGGATGCTCCCGGAAGAACTGCGAGTGTCACCCGCCAGCGGCTGGACAAACGGAATCACTTTCCGTTCGCTGTTGGCGAGCTTCCAGGTAACCCCTCCCAGCCATACGTGTTCATTCATGCTGCTGCCGTGGTATCCGCCCCAAAAGCTTTCGTGCTCGAACGTAAGCCCCATCCGCGGTAACACGTTGTACGAGAGTGAGCCATACCAGCCGTTCAGGTTGGCGTAACCGTTTGTTTGGTCGGCACCCTCGTACGTCCAACCGGTTGAAAAATCCACCTTTTGCGCAAACGAGGGCGCCGAGCAAAACAGCAGCACGAGGGCAAGAAGTCCCGGTTGTGAGTTCCTCATCATGTCACTATGACGATGGAACGAAAGCGAAGCTTCGCTCGGGAAAGGTCTTACGAAGTCATCCTATGCCTCTCTACGATGCCTCGCTGTTCGCTCGGTAGCTTACTCCACTTCAAAGATTGCCTCAATCTCCACCGTGATGTTGTTTGGCAGCATGGCTCCCAGCGCAGAGCGAGCGTGTCTGCCCTTTTCGCCAAACACTTCCACAAACAAATCGGAGCAGCCGTTAATCACCTTGGGCTGCAGCGCAAACTCCGGCGTGCTATTGACGAAGGCCAGAAGTTTCACAACCCGGCGCACGCGTGACAGATCACCGTTTAACGCCTGCTTGGCGGCCGCCAGAAGCTGAATGCCTACCAGTCGAGCGTCTTGGTACGCCTCCTCGAGCGTTACGCTTTCACCCACTCTGCCCGTCTTAAAATCGTGGGCTGACACGCGAGGCCCCTGTCCCGAGAGGTACAGCAAGTTGCCTGTTTGAACAGCCGGCACATAATTCGCCATGGGCGTGGGTGCTTCGGGCAGTTCGATCCCCAGTTGCCGCAGCCTCTCATCAACCAAGTTGGGGGTGTTCATATGTGTATCCCGCCGTTTCGATAATCTAAGCCGTACAGCCGTCGTGAAACTACCATCGTTATTCGTCCTCGTCTGCTCCGCATTTTTGACACAGCTCGTTTCCTGGGCCGCCGACTCAATCTCACCACCCCCTCCGCCTCGCGTCTTCGGCGCGGCACACGTTCAACAGGTCTATCGAGTGCTGCTCGATCGCAACGCACTTTTGCTCGAGTCGATCATCGATGTCATTCATCAGAAGAACATCCAGGATGGCGAAGTCTTTGTCACGTCAGGCTCGGTACAGGAATGCACCTACCATTACGTCACCTCCGCTGCGCTCGATCCAGTCAATGCCTATAAAACCATCAAAGGCGCCTTCGAAATCCTGAATGCGGGCGGGCTAATTGCCGCGGGAGAACCGCACATTCACATCACACTCTCCAGCCCCGATAAGGGCGCATTCGGTGGTCACCTTGAAAAGGGATGTCGTGTCTTATACCTGGCCGAAATCACCATCTACCAATACTCCGGTCCAGCCTTGACCCGAAAAAACAACTCACACGGCATCTCCCTGCTCGAAGCACGTTGACAGCAAACCGGCTCCCTTACGAATCGGCAAATCCCAGGAAAATCGGGGGAAAATCGGGGTCGGGGAAAATCGGAGGGAGGAAATCGGGGTCAAGGGGGAAAATCGAGGGAAAATCGGAGGAAAATCGGGGTCGGGAAGAAAATCGGAGAAAATCGGGGAGAAAATCGGGAGAAAATCGGGGGGAGAAAATCGGGAGAAAATCGGGGTCGAGGAAAATCGGGGTCAAAGACCTCATTACAGAAAATCGGGAGTCAAAGAGCAAATTCGAGAAAATCGGGCGGAAAATCGGAGGAGAAAATCGGGATCGGGGAAAATCGGGGTCGAGGGGAAATCGGGGGAAAATCGGGGTCAAAGACCTCATTACAGGTTTTCCTGACAAGACAACAGGCAAGTGCCTCGCACTAAATCGTTGATGCCAAGAATCAACCGCGTCGTTGCCCCAGGACTTCCGCACCACATCACACAACGCGGAAACCACCAGGAAAAGGTCTTCTACCGCGACTCGGATCGCAAGCTCTATCTCGCGATGCTGGCCGAGTTCCTTCCGCACTATGGCGTGGCACTCGAGGCCTACTGCCTCATGACTAATCACGTCCACCTAATTGCAACTCCGCACGACACAAAAGGTTTATCCGCCGCCCTGCAACGTGTCCACAGCGACTACGCCCGCGCCCTGCACCTGCGCCTCCGGCAAACCGGGCACCTGTGGCAATCTCGTTTTCATTCCACCGTGCTCGATGAAAACCATTTCTGGACAGCTTTGCTTTATGTCGAGCAAAATCCGCTACGCGCAGGTCTCGTGGCGCACGCCGCCGACTGGCGCTGGTCGAGCGCACGCGCACATCTCGGCCTGGCACCCGCCACGCACCTGGACCTCCTCCGCTGGCGCACCCGTTACGATGCAACCCGCTGGAACCAGTGCCTGGCCGAAGGCCTCACCCAAGAGTCTTACGCACAACGCCTGCGCGAGGCGACGCACTCCGGCTTCCCGCTGGGAGACACGCACTTCTGCGAAGAACTCGAACGCCGCTTGGGAATCCCCACGCGCCCAGGCAAGCCCGGCAGACCCAAAACAAAGCTTCCGGCGCCAATCGTCGAATGCCGCCGTTCTGGACACGGCCACCGCGTTGTAAAGTCCGGATTTCGGCCGGCGCCCGCCAATCATGCAAGGCTAGAATCCCAGTCACGCGCTTTGCAACTAAATTTAAGAAGCCTAAGCTCCTGCATCGTAACTACTTCGCCGTCCTAGCCAAATTCGGATGGTTCGTTTTCGCCCGATCGAATGCTACGGTGAACCAGGCTCAAGCAAGACCCCAACCGGTCTAGTTTGAGCCTTTTTGCATGTAGATCCAAGCCAGACCGCCAAGCGGTCCAGCTTCAGCGTTTTGCATTTTAGGAGCCCAGCAATGTCCAACTCGACAACCACCAGCGCCGCCAAAATCGTCGCCAACCAAGCCAACGCCCAGTTCTCCACCGGCCCGACGTCCGCCGAAGGCAAAGCCAAAGTCTCTCTCAACGCAGTCAAAACCGGTTTGACCGGCCGCACGGTCCTGCTGCCCAGCGACGACGTCGCCGCCTACGAAGCGCTCATCGCCGAAGCGACGGCGAAGTGGCAGCCCGCCACGCCCGAAGAGCAGCGCTTCACCCAAGCCCTCGCCGACACCGAATGGCGTCTCCTCCGCATACCCGGCCTCGAAACCGGCATTTTGTCTCTTGGCTACCGCGAACTCGCCCACGAATTCGCCGACATCGAAGACCCCGACGCCCGACGCAGCGCCCTGAACGCCAAGGTCTGGATCACCTACACCCGCCAGCTCAACAATCTGGCAACTCAGGAGTCCCGCCTCCGCCGCCAGCGTGAAAAGGACACCGCCGCCCTCACTCAGCTTCAGTCCGAACGCCGCACGGCCGCTCGCAAGAAACTCGACGAAGCCGCGCGCCTTTACAGCCAGGCCGTTGAAGCCGGCAAGCAACACGAGTGGAATCCCACACCCCTTGGCTTTGAATTTTCAATCGGCGAAATCGAAGCACGTGCCATCCACCTCTATCCAAGCCTGAACAACCCATTCCGCCGCCCCAAAGGCCGTCACGAAGTGGCCGCATAGCCGTCTTCAGGTCCATGAACGACAATAGAGTAGGACACCCGCTCCCGCCAAAAATCTGATGTTGGACCGCATTTCCGTGCACGGCGCCCGCCAGCACAACCTGAAAAACATTAGCGTCGAAATCCCGCGCAACACCTTTACGGTCATCACCGGTCTTAGCGGCTCCGGCAAAAGCTCGCTCGCGTTCGACACCATCTACGCCGAGGGACAGCGCCGCTACGTCGAAACTCTGTCTCCTTACGCGCGTCAGTTCCTCGATCAGATGGAGCGTCCCGAAGTCGACGCCATCGACGGCCTCAGCCCCGCCATCTCCATCGAGCAGAAGACCACCACGCGCAGTCCCCGGTCCACCGTCGGCACCGTCACCGAGATCTACGATTACGTCCGCTTGCTCTACTCCTCTGTCGGCGTGCCCCACTGTCCGCTCTGCGGAACGGAAATCGCGCGCCAGTCGCCGGCCCAAATTCTGGAGCAGGTCTTCGCCCAGCACCAGGGCGCGCGCATCATGATAATGTCGCCAATCGCCCGCGGCCGGAAAGGCGAGTACAAAAAGGAACTAGAAGCCATCGCCAAAGCCGGCTTCCGCGCTCGCATCGATGGCGAGATGTTGACCCTCGATGAGCCCATCAAGCTAGATAAGCGCAAGAACCACACCATTGAGGTTGTCATCGATCGGCTCGTCGTGAAGCCCGGCATTGAGCAGCGCCTGGAAGCTTCCATTCAAACCGCGCTCAAATGGTCGGAAGGTCTCGTTCTCATCTCTGTTATCGATGGCGAAGAGCGCCTCTACTCGGAAAAGCTCGCCTGTCCGAACGACGGCACCTCTATCCCGCAACTCGAACCTCGTTCGTTCTCCTTCAACAGTCCCTACGGCGCGTGTCCCACCTGCAAAGGCGTGGGCAGCACGTGGGCCTTCGATCCCGTGAAAGTCGTCGCCGATCCTTCAAAGCCTTTGCTCGAGGGCGGCTTGGGACCTGGCGGCACTTCCTCCGGCATGCAATCGGCACTCACCGACGCGGCCGAAACGCTCCGCATCGACATCTCGAAGCCATTCGAAGAACTGCCGAAGCGAACCCGGCAAACCCTGCTGAACGGCAACACCCAGTTCGGAGGCATCCTGGCCATCTTGGACGATACATACAGCCGCTCCAGCGAAGGCTACCGCGAGTGGCTCATGGAATACATGTCGCCTACCGAATGTCCGGAGTGCCATGGGCAACGTCTGAAGGCATCCAGTCTTGCCGTTCAGGTAAAAGGCATCTCGGTCGCGGAATTCACTCAAATGCCGCTCCAGCGTGCCTTGCCTCTGGTCAAATCTTGGGCTTGGTCCGCTCGTGAAAAGCAGATCATCGAACGCGTGGTCGAAGAAATCCAAAACCGCCTTCAGTTCCTTTGCGCCGTTGGCCTCGACTATCTGAATCTGGCCCGCTCCTCGGCCACTCTCTCCGGCGGAGAAGCGCAGCGGATCCGTCTTGCCACCCAAATTGGCTCGAAGCTGCGCGGCGTCCTGTACGTGCTCGATGAGCCGTCCATCGGCTTGCATCCCCGCGATAACGAGCGCTTATTACAGACGCTGCATCACCTGCGCGATCTCGGCAACACGGTTCTCGTCGTCGAACACGATGCCGAAACGATTGAGCAAGCCGACTATGTCATCGACCTGGGGCCGCGCGCGGGTCGCCTTGGTGGTGGCTTGATGGCGCAGGGAACTCCCGCGCAGATCATGACCGCCCCGGAGTCACTCACGGGCGATTACCTCGCCGGACGTGCTGCCATCCCCATCCCCAAAATTCGACGTGCCGGCAATGGCTTGAAGATCACCGTCCAAAGCGCCACCGAACACAATCTGAAGGATGTAACGGCTGACTTCCCGTTGGGAACGTTTACTGTCGTTACCGGCGTCTCGGGCAGCGGCAAATCAACGCTGGTGCACGACATCCTCTACCGCGCGCTGGCTAAAGAGCTGTATGGATCCAGCGCGCAACCAGGAGCACACGCCGCCATCCGCGGCCTGGAGCACATCGACAAAATCATCGAGATCGATCAAAGCCCTATCGGCCGCACCCCGCGCTCGAATCCCGCCACTTACACCGGCTTGTTCGGCCCGTTACGCGAGATCTTCGCCATGTTGCCCGAATCGCGCGAGCGCGGCTATAAAGCGGGGCGCTTTTCGTTCAACGTCAAGGGCGGGCGCTGCGAAGCCTGCCAGGGCGATGGCCTTAAACGCATTGAGATGAACTTTCTGCCCGACGTTTACGTCACCTGCGATGTGTGCCGTGGCCGCCGCTACAACCAGGAAACACTGCAGGTGAAGTACAAGGGCAAGAGCATTGCCGATGTGCTCGAATCCACCGTGGACGATGCTTTGGAACTGCTCGAGAACATTCCGCAAGTCCACGCCAAGCTGAAAACGCTGGCAGAAGTGGGGCTTGGTTATCTGCACCTGGGCCAATCGTCAACAACTCTCTCCGGCGGCGAGGCGCAGCGCATCAAGCTGGCTAAAGAACTGAGTAAGCGCCAGACCGGCCGCACTTTTTACTTACTCGACGAGCCCACCACCGGCCTTCACTTTGAGGATGTGCGGCATTTACTCGACGTCTTACAGCGCCTGGTCGATCTAGGCAACACTGTGGTCGTGATTGAACACAATCTCGACGTGATTAAGAGCGCCGATCATCTCATTGACTTGGGTCCTGAAGGCGGCGAAGGCGGCGGACAAATCGTTGTCACAGGCACCCCGGAAGAGGTAATGCAGAATCGGCGTAGTCACACCGCCCAAGCCATGCGCAAATACGTCAAGGCGCCCAATGCAGCCTGAGTTTCTCGACGACACAGTTAGTCCGCAGCCGCTCCTGCCCGAAGCGTCAGTTCCCGCCGTCGAACGCGTTCCTTTCTGGGATTATCTTGACTTATTGATGTTAATGGGCCTGGGATTCGTCTTTCTCCTGGTGCTTTGCTCTCCAATCGTCGCCTTAAACTTCGCGCACATAGGCTTTGCAAAGAGCTTCCTCTTCCTTGGCCTGGCGTCACAGGCGGCCTTGTATCTTTCCATTTATCTTGCGCTTAAGGTCATTTTCAGCATTCGTTACCAGGGCCGCCCCGTTTTCCAGGCGTTAGGCTGGCACCGCAGCACGTTTCCACCCGCTGTTGCCATTCTCTGTGGGTTGCTACTCTCCGCTCTGGTGGCCGGATTTATATATTTGCTGCACGCACCGGAGGTCCCGTCCCCGGTCGACATTCTGGTGAAGTCGCGGCTGTCGTTGATCCTTGTGGCTCTGCTCGCCGCCATCGCTGCTCCCATCTTCGAGGAGCTACTTTTCCGAGGCTTCTTGCAGCCCCTTCTCAGCCGCACCTTCGGCGTTATTGTCGGAATCCTGATTACGTCCGTCCTCTTCGGCGCTTTGCATTTCAGCGAATACCAGAGTGCGTGGCAATACGCCGTTGCCATCAGCATTGTCGGCGTCGCTTTGGGTGCGGCCAGGGCCTGGAGCGGATCCCTCATCCCCTCCACCCTCATGCATGCCGCCTTCAACGGCGTTTCTGTCATCGGCTTGTTCTTAACCAAATTCTCCAAACTGACATGAGTTCCCCCACTGTTCTTGTTCAACAGACCATCGAAACCATCGTGTGGACGCCCGAAGGGGTCGTGATGATCGACCAGACTCGGTTGCCTCGCGAAGAAGTGTTCGTCACCTGCCGCAGCTATACCGAAGTGGCCGACGCCATTCGCAATATGATCATCCGCGGAGCACCGGCCATCGGCGTCGCTGCCGCCATGGGGGTTGCTATCGGTGCCCTGCAGTCGCACGATCTCGAAGCCGATATGCCGGTCATTTGTGAAACTCTCGCCAAGACTCGGCCTACCGCGGTCAACCTGTTCTGGGCCATCGACCGCATGCGGAACCTATATCTGTCACTGCGTCACCTCGATCGGGCACAGATTCAGGAACGCCTGGTAGAAGAAGCGCGCCGCATCCGCGAAGAAGACATCGCCATCAACCAGGCCATCGGCCGCCACGGTGCGGACTTAGTCCCCGATCACAAGACTGTTCTTACGCACTGCAATGCCGGAGCGCTCGCCACCGCCGGCTTTGGCACTGCTCTCGGGGTCATTCGCGCCGCGGTACAGGCCGGCAAAACGATCGATGTGTTTGCCGATGAGACGCGCCCGTTTCTGCAGGGCTCCCGCCTCACCGCCTGGGAACTGCAGCGCGATGGTATCGAAACCACGCTCATTACCGACAACATGGCCGGTCATTTCTTAAAAAGTGGCCGCATCGGCTGCGTCGTCGTAGGTGCGGATCGTATCGCCGCCAACGGAGACGTCGCAAACAAGGTAGGAACGTATAGCGTCGCCGTACTCGCCAAGGAGAATAACGTGCCGTTTTACGTCGCCGCCCCCATCTCCACGCTCGATCTGACACTAACTTCCGGCGAACAGATTCCCATCGAGGAACGCGCTTCCAAGGAAGTAACTCACGTCTACGGCGTCCACATGGCCCCCGAGCACATCAAAGTCGCCAACCCGGCCTTCGACGTCACTCCAAACCGCTACGTCACAGCCATCATCACCGAACGCGGCGTTGCCCGCGCCCCATTCGACGACAGCCTGCGCCGCCTCTGCCAGTCTAGCTAGCGGTTCCCACTGCTACACAGCCTCTAACTCTGCCGGGTCCAGCACGATCTCATCGGGCACATCACTGCCGATATTGCCCGACGTTAGGCCAAACCGCTCCGCGACCTCCGGCGCAAAGCGGATCATGTCCTGCCGAAGCCGCATCAGAGCCAGGTCTTTTGCTTTCGCTTCCAGCATCACGTCGAATTCGAGATCGGACATGCTGCGCATGAACGAGATGAATTCGAACGGGTGATTGAAGGCAGCGTGGCCGGTCCAAATAGGAGCCTGCAGCACCGCCTTCTTCTTGCCCGTCTTTTTGTTCGTTCGGGTAATCTCGCGCATCTCGGTGCGCGGCGAGGAAAAGTGCATCTTGGGCCGCAGCCCGGAAGGCCAAGTTTTCAGGTAGCGCGCAAAGGTCTCCTTGAACGGCAGTTGTTCTGGATTCAGACACCAGAAGTGCTGGACATCGAAGATCAAGCGCACGCCTGTCCGCTCGTGGATGGTCAACACATCGGCGGCGCTGAAGCGGATGTCGTCATGCTCCAGAACCAGCCGCGCACGAACGCGTTCCGGTAGCGCTTCCCACGTCGTGCACCAGCGGTCAATCCCGCTGCGGGTGTCACCGTACGCCCCGCCCACGTGGATCACCATCACGGCCTCGTCGTCGAGTTCCATCTGGTCCAGGATCTCCGCCTGCACACGCAGATCCCAGATGCTTCGTTCGCGAACCGCCTCGTCAGGACTGTTCAGCACAATGAACTGCGAAGGATGAAAAGACAACCGCAGATCCATAGCCTTTGCGCGTTGCCCGGTGGCGCGCAGTTCCTTCTGAAACTGCGCAACCTGATTGTGGAACTGTGGCAGGTCCGGATGAGTGGCATAGGGTGCCAGCCCGGACGACATCCGGTACATCCGAATGCCGCTTGCCTGCAGGTAATCGAAGATCTTATCCAAGTAGTCGAGCGACACGCCCAGGCTCGGATTCGATTGCCAGCGCCGGGAATCGTCACTCTTCAGCCCGGGCACGCCTAAGACTTTCACCGGGAATCCGAGGCGCAGCGGTCGCTTTTGGGTTTTCGAATCAGGCACAACTCAATGACGCGATTTACTTGGCCGGCATCTCGAATATCGTGCCAGGTCCGAGTAGCCAATTGGGATCCAGCCGGCGCTTCACCTTGCGCATCGCCTCAATCTCCTCCGGCGTATACATCAGCCCCAGCAAATCGGTCTTGCTCTTCCCGATTCCGTGTTCGGCCGCAACGGTCCCACCTAAGGAAACAACAATCTCGGCAAACTCGTAAATTAGGCCCTCGCCCCGATGTGCCTGTTCCGGAGTGCCCGGCATCAGGTTCACGTGATTATTCGCGTCGCCGACGTGGCCGAAGATCGTGTATTGCTGCGGGAACTCTTCTTCGCAGCGCCGGCGGTAGAAGCTGTGAAGCTCCCGATGGCGGTCGATAGGAACCGCGAAGTCGGTGCCGTACTTCGGATAGCCGTTCCGCCTCACCCGCTCCACTACAATCGACGGCAGTGTGTGGCGGAACTGCCGGAACCGCTCGCGATCCGCCGCGCTGAAGCCGAACCACGAATCCTCCGCCAGCGCGTCTTGTTGTTGCAGCAGGTCGGCCCACAGATCCACCGCTGTGTCGGGCTTGGTCAGCACGTTCTGCTCCACCAGAAGCGCGGCATTCGCGCCATCAGGAATCTCGGGGTAAGCAGCCCGTAGGAGATTCAGGGCCGGAGCATCCATGTATTCCAGCAGCCGAAGTTCGGCCAATCCGCGCCACTCGTCCACTGCGTTCAGCGCAAGGTCGTCGTCCTCAAAGAACACCACGCCGCTCAGGATCTCGGGCGGCTCGGGCAGCAACTGCAGTTCCGCTTCCGTGATGATTGCCAGCGTGCCCTCGCTGCCGGCTAGGAGATCTACCCACTCGCCGTTCGGCTCCAGCGCATAGCCGGCTGCATTCTTGGTGGTCGCCGGAGTGTGAATCGCATCTACCGGGAAGTCGAGGCGGTCGCCCCTGCGGACGCGCATGGTACGGCCATCCATGAACGTCGCCTCCAGCGCCAGGACATGACGGCGAACGGACCCGTAGTGGAAGCTGCGCGCGCCGCCTGCATTGGTGCTGATGATGCCGCCCACCGACGCCGAAGTTTCGGTCGGGTTCGGGCCGAAGAACTGTTTCGTCTTTCCAGCGGCTGCTTGTAGGTCTGCCAGCGTCACGGCGGAACCGCAGATCGCCCGCCCCGGCTGAATCTCAAGATGGCGGAACTTCTCAAGCGAGAGCACCCAACCGCCACGCGGCACCCGCGCGCCTGTTAAACCCGTGCCTGCCCCAGCCACCGTCAGGGGTATCTGTTCCCGAACACAGTGGCGAACAATCTCGCTCACCTCCTCTTTGTCCGAGGGCACGACAACACGGTCGGCTTGCCCCCGATAGCCGGAAGAGTCCTCCAAGTAGGCTGTTACGTCAGCAGGGCCAGTTGCCATGGTTCCAAAGTATCGCGGAACCCTGTTGCCGTTCGGCGTTCCTATCGCGAAGCTTGCAAAGCTAGCACGTCAACCGTCATCTGCTGCGAAGGCTTCTCGGCCTTGGCCGAGATGCTTTCGCGTTGCGCCCGTTGTTCCGCTTCCGCGGCTTCGTGGCGCTCATGAAGATGGCGGTCTATCTTGGCCAGAAAATGCCAGTACTCCACGTTCTTGGCGGCCTCCAGTTGCATGCCGTCCGTCAACGACGCGGCCCGCTGCATTGCGTCGCGCGACTCGCGCCAGCGATTTCGAAGTGAAAGATAGTAGCTCCAGGAGGCGAAAACCCGAGCGCTCTCGCCCGGGAACGTGCCCTCGAGATGACGCGCTTGCTCCACCGCCTTCGCATAGCTTGCTTCCGCTTCGTGCTGTTGATGTTGCGCTGCCTGGTACTCAGCTATCATCGTCAGCGTGAACATCAAGTCGCGCCACGGTTCCGGCTCAGTCTTTAAAGCGTCGAGACTTCGGTGCAGGTATTCAACCGCCACCTCATTCTGACCCGAAGTGAAGCTGATCTGCGCATAGTCACGATACAGATGCGCGCGCGAGTGGCCACTGAGTCCGGCGTCCGCTTGGAACAGATCCAGTGTGTCGCGCAGGGTCTTGCGCGCATCCGTCAGTCTCCCCGCCAGACATTGCAGATGAATCTGCATATCTCGCAGGTACACTCGTTCTTCGGCGGTCCAAGTCGGGACTTCCGCCTCCACCGATTGGGCGCGGCCGATATACTCCTGAGCCTTCCGGCTGCTCCCTTCGGCCATATACAGCAGCGCCGCTTCGGCGTAGCTGAGCGCAAGCATCGTACTCATCTTCGCTCCACTTTTCCGCAGATGCGCTAGGGCTTGCTCGTAGTGCGAGACTGCGCTTTCTCGCTGCCCGTGGAAGACGTCGTACTTAGCCACAATTAACTCGTCGACACCAGCGTCTTCATTCGACAACGATTGCCCGGACTTTGACAGCGCTTCACCGCTGTACTTCAAAGCCGACGACAGATCCTGATTTCTGAATGCCTCAACGGCCTCACGCGTAAGCATAGCGGCCGAAGCCGATGGTGCTTCGGAACGGGAAGCGTTTGTGGCGCTGGCCGTTGAAGGCGACAGCATTGCTACCGTGCATGCTGCAGCAAATGCCGCGCACGCGTAAGTCTTTCCCCCGATATATGACATAGAGCCTCATCAACGAATCGCCTGGCAACTGGGCTCAAGGGTTAATTCTGCACGTTGGATACACCGCAAGAAGCGTTATTTCAACAAGACAAGACTGTCTCGCAATTCTCGGAGTTAGTAATACACAGTAATTAGGGGCTTACACTTAGATTTGTATTCGGTTCTACTTGCCGTCACTAACGAAAGCTCAGAAGAGATTCTGGGTACTCTGTTCGACCTGGGTACCTCGGGCATTCTGGAAGAGGAAGCCAATCGCTGGCGAGCTTACTTTGAAGATCGCCACGGCCTTACCAGCGTCGTTAATCGATGGCCGGAAATCCTGCTTGAAACGCGGGAGGAACAACCCGTTCAGTTCTTGCCCGTGCTGCCGGAGGACGATGAGCCGGTTTACGTCGGGTCCCGTTTCGTCATTACCACTGCTGCCGTTTCCGCAGTTCCGGAACGCTTGCACATCGTTGTTGACTCAGTAACCGCTTTTGGAACTGGCCGTCACGAGAGCACGCAGATGGTGATGGAACTACTGGAGACAGTAGTGCGGGCAAGCGACGTCATCTACGACGTTGGCTGCGGCTCCGGTATTCTTGCCGAGGCGGCGCGCCTGCTTGCACCGGTTCATGTGGTGGCGTGCGATATCGATGAAAACGCAATTCGCGCCGTTCGAAGCCAGTTCGAGTTCCCTGTCTTTCTGGGTTCGGCAGATGCTCTTCCGACTGCGTCTGCCGATCTGGTGTTCGCCAACATCAGCAAGAAAGCAGTTGATGCCTTGGCTCCGGAGATCAAGCGCGTATTGAAGCCACACGGGCAAGTGATAATTGGCGGTTTTATTCGCGACAACCTTCCTAGTCGCTATCGGCCTGGACGTGAGTTAGATAAGGGGGATTGGCTCTGCTGGCTTTGCCCTCGGGACAATATCCTCGTAGAGCAACCTGCTGCGGGAGAAGTTTTGGCGCACCCTCTTCAGTGGTGGTGATGCGCGAACGCCTCCCAGATCAAGACGAACCGCCTCCGGGTCTTGTCGCTGCTGCTCGACAAGATCCCGAAAGACAAGTTCAACGTGGTACCTCGTTAGCGACCTAGGTATTGGACGTGCACGTAGACGCCGAGCCGGGGATTGTAAGCGAGATAGTAGCCTGGATCGTCGGGATCGTCGTACAAAACGACATCGTCGCTAGCCCAATCCCAACCGTTCACATACGTCAGGTCGGGCCCTGCAACGCCGAAGTAAAAGCCATTAAAGAAGAACCGGTTGGGACCGCCTCCACCCAGTCGATAGACATAACTGTTGCCGATGTTGCCCGGGAAGTGCCCGTGCTGCCAGGGGCGATCCAGATGGTATGCCGCGCCGCCTCCGGCATGACCGACCCAGCGTCCGCCAGGGTCAACGTGCGGCGCATTGGGATGGCCCGCCGCGTCGTGAAAATCTGGGTGGCCTTGGTTTCCTCCGCGGACCTCAGCATGCCCTTGCGCCGGCGCACCATGAGAGCCACCGCCCGCTTCGGGGCCGCGTTGCGGGATATAGCCGCCACCGAACCCACCGCGCTGGGCGGGGGCGCCGCCACCGTGCATCTCACCGCCGCCGTGCTGCGCGGGGCCGCCTCCACCGTGGTTTTCACCTCCACCATGGCCGCCGCCATCATGCTGAGCAAGCATTGGAAGGCTACATAGCAGCAACGCACCTGATAGCCAGACACTTCGCTTCTTCATTGATTTGTCTCCTCTGGGCCTCTTGTGCCCTAGCAGAAGGGCGTACTGGCGGGCGCGAATGTTTCCCCCTGCCGCACAAGCGCCGAAAAGCAGCGAGAAGCTAGGAATAACGCCTATTTTGCTACTGTGAAGCTAGTGTCTTCGGCCTTGAACTTTCATCTGGAGCAGTACGATGGGCCGCTAGACTTGCTGTTGGACTTGATCCGTAAACAGCAGATCAACATCTACGACATTCCTATCGCGAAGATCACGGCGCAGTACCTCGATTACATGCAGCGCGCGGCAGAATTGGACATCGAACTCAGTTCTGAGTTTGTGCTAATGGCCGCTACCTTAATTCACATCAAGAGTAGGCTGTTGCTGCCGCGCGATCCGGAACTCGAAAAGATGGCGCCCGAAGAAGATCCGCGCCAGGAACTGGTAGAGCAGTTGATTGAGCACGAACGCTTTAAGAATGCGGCAGAGATGCTGCAGCAGAAGCGCGTGATTGAAGACGCAATGTGGTCGAATCCGCAGATCGCACGATTCCTGGCCGAGGATGAAGGGCCCGGATTGGCGGTTAGCTTATTCGACCTTGTTCGTACTTTCCAGACAGTGCTGGAACGCGTAAAGACGCGGCCGAGTTTCGATGTTGACAAGGAAGATGTCACCGTCCCCGAGATGATGCAGATGCTGCAACTCCGGATTGGGCGTGCACGGGCCGCCATCTCCGCGACGGAACTGTTGGAGCAGCAGCGGACTCGCCGCGCCATGATCTGTCTTTTTCTAGCAATTCTGGAGCTTGTGAAGCGCCAAGCCGTAGAACTCACCCAGGGCGAAGCCTTTGGAGATATCGGCCTGACAAAAGGTACCGGCTTCGATGCCACCAGCGACCCCGTTGCCGAGTTTGCCGCAGTGGACGAGGAGTACCAGTAACCGAAAGCATGAGCGAATCGGAAATCAATCACGACTTGCCGGCGCTTGAAGAAGACCAGTCCTTTTATCAGCCCGCCGCTGGCACCGACAGCGACGAGGTTGTCATTGCGGAAGCATTCACGGACGATGCGGCGGCCCCGGAGTTCCTCGCCTCGCTGAAGGCGATCATCGAAGCGGCGATCTACATCACCGACGAACCGCTGATGCCTGAACAGATTGCAGCCGCGGTTGCCCAGCCACTCGAGCGAGTGAGAGCCATCCTGCGGGAACTGGTGACGGAGTATGCCGCTCCCGATCGAGGTCTTTCGGTACGCGAACTGGCAGGCGGCTATAAGATGTCGACGAAGCCCGAACATCATGAGGCTATCCGGCAATTCGTAAAGAATCTGCAGCCGCCTTTGAAGCTATCGCTTGCCGCGCTTGGAGACCTTGGCCGTGGTTGCTTACAAGCAGCCGATTACCGGGCCTGAAATCATGGAAGTGCGCGGCGTGCAAGGCGCCGGAGTACTCAAGACCCTGCTCGACCGTAAGCTCATCGCAACGGCAGGACGGAAGAATGTCCTCGGCAAGCCGATGCAGTACAAGACGACCCGTGAGTTCCTGATCCAATTCGGCTTGAGTTCGCTGGCAGAGTTGCCGACTCTGAAAGAATTCGAGGAGCTCGGTCGTTTGGCGCTCGCTGGCCCTGAGGAAGAGATGATGGAAGGGGGCATTCGGGCGGAGCCGCAGCCGCTGGCAGAACCACCCAGCAACCTCCACGAGATGAACGAAACGGAGACGACGCCCACAGATGCCTGAGGAGCGACTACAAAAGATACTTGCGAACGCCGGCATCGCCAGCCGCCGGAAAGCCGAAGACCTGATTTTGGCAGGCCGGGTCTCTGTGAATGGCGCAACCATAACGGAGTTAGGGTCCAAGGCCGACCTCTCGGTCGACAAAGTGAAGGTCGACGGTCAGGTACTGAGCGCGCCCAAGCACCATGTCTATATCGCGCTGCATAAACCCAAGAACGTAGTAACCACAGTGCGTGATCCGCAAGGACGCGAAACCGTGATGTCGTTTTTCAAAGGCTTACGCGAGCGTATCTATCCGGTGGGCCGGCTTGATTACGCGAGTGAAGGGTTGCTGCTGCTGACCAACGACGGCGATTTTGCGAATGCGCTGACTTCGCCGGCAAGCCATGTGACAAAGACCTATCTGGTAAAAGCCAATGGCTCGCTTACGCCGGAACAGGAAGAGCAGTTTCGCCGCGGCTTGCCCATTCACGGGCGGCGAACAGCGCCAGCGGGAATCAAACTGCTGCGCAAAACACTAAATCCCTGGTACGAAGTACGCCTGATTGAAGGACGCCAGAACCAGATACGCCTGATGTTCAAGCACTTTGGCTTTCTGGTGGAAAAGCTGAAACGAGTGAAGATTGGCTTTCTGGAGATTGGTGAATTGAAGCCGGGCGCTTACCGCACGCTGACACGGGCGGAGGTTGCTCGTTTTCGCAAACTGCTGAAGTTAGAAGAGGACGAAGGCGCAGGGAGCAAGGCCGGAACCGAAGATGATGTCAGACGCAGAAATCGCTCAGCTATTCCGTGACATGAAGACCATTGCGGTAGTGGGCTTGTCAAGCAATCCCATGCGCCCAAGTCTGGGTGTTTCCCGCTTTCTGCAACGGCAGGGGTACCGCATTATTCCGGTAAACCCAAACGAGACTGAAGTACTGGGAGAACGCTCCTACCCTTCCATAACGGATGTTCCCGATCCCGTCGATGTGATCAACATCTTTCGCCGTCCGGCGCGAGTGCCGGAGGTTGTCGATGCCATCGTCGGCCGTTCCATCCGCTGCATCTGGATGCAGGAAGGCGTAGTGAATGAAGAAGCGGCTGCTCGCGCGAAAGCGGCGGGCATCCCGGTCGTGATGGATCGTTGCATCCTGAAGGAAATGGCGCGTCTGCTTCAGTGAACAGCTGCCGGACGACATCGACGTGAACGCGCACTCAGCATCACCGCATCGCTTCCGTCGGTTTGCGGCCGGTGCGGTCTTGGTCTCAGGCCTATTCGTTTCATCCTGCAATACGAGACCCGGGGATGCATTGAGCGAGGCGTATGTTGCACCTGCCACGCTGAACGTGCGCCACGATCTCCGCGAAAAGAATGCCACTGTGGCTGTCGCCGCATCACGGCGAGCGGCTGTGGATCCTGGACACGCGACGCCGGTTTGTGCGCGTGCGCACCGGGACCGGCGCGGAAGGCTGGGTGGATGCAACGCAGTTGCTTACGCCGGAAGAAATGGCACAGATCCGCAAGGACACCGCGACAGAACTGGCGCTTCCATCGGAAGGGTCGGCGGGCGTTTTTGAAGCCCTGAACGTTCACATCGATCCCAGCCGAGTATCGCCGGCGTTTGCGCGCATTCCTGAGGGCGGATCGGTGGATGTGCTTGCACACAAACTGGTGCCAAAGGCGCAGGGACCAGCCAAGATTCCCACGTTTACGGTGCAGCGTCCACAGCCCACGAAGCGGGAGCGGAAGAAAAAGGAAGTGAAGGTAACGTTCCCACTGCCCAGGCTTGCGCCGCCCGGGCCACCACCGAATTTGGCCGAACTCTCCAGGGGCCGCGTGGAGGAGCCGGTGCACGCGGCCGCGAAACCCGCCGCTGCCGCAGCACCGGTCGCCCTGGAGAGTTGGACGCTTATTCGAACAAAAGACCAGCAAGTGGGCTGGGTGTTATCGCGGAATTTGATGATGTCGATTCCGGACGAAGTGGCACAGTACGCCGAGGGCAAACACATCACTTCTTACTTCTCGCTGGGGCAAGTACAGGATGAGGAGAAGGGCCTGAAGAACAACTGGCTTTGGACCACAGCCGCCAGCCAGGAGGACTTCGATTTCGACAGTTGGCGCGTGTTTCTTTGGAACCGTCGCAGGCACCGGTATGAAACGTCGTACCGTGAGCGGGACGTGGAAGGTTATTTCCCGGTTCATGTCGATGCTGCCGATGGGACCGCAGGGAGGCGAATCTTCCAGCTGATCATGAAGGACGAAGATGGGCGGCTGTACCAGCGCTCGTACGAGTTCGATGGCGTCCGGGTTCATTTAACAGGCAAGGAGCCTGTTACGCCTGATGGTCAACTGCCGCCGAGTGCCGGCAATGGGAGTCCGCAAGCGGCGCCACAAGGCAGGTCCCGCTGGCTTAAGGATTGGTTATCTAATTTCCAACGCAAGTTGTCGCCGAAGCACTAAGTTTCTTCCAAATGCCCCGAGATCTCCACGCGATCCATGGCCAGAAACTGTTTAACATGGGGATGATCGCACTGTTCCAGTTGGCTGACAGGCCCAAAATAGATCGCCTTACCCTTATACAGAAAGACCACGGAATCGGCGACCTTGCGCATAAGGTCCAGGTCATGCGTGACCACAACGGAGGTCAGCCCAAGCTGCCGCTTAAGCCGCAACATCAGGTTTCCGAGATCATCGGACATGATGGGATCTACCATCGTGGTGGGCTCGTCATAGAGAATACATTCGGGTTGCGCAGCAAGAGCGCGCGCAATCGCAACCGCGCGTTTGTATCCGGTGGATAAACCGCCCGGGTATAAGTCTCGAACCTGCTGCAGGTCCACCATCTTTAGCAGGCCGTCGACAACGTCCTCTTTATTCTTTTCGTTGTAATCTTCACGGGTCTCAAGAGAAAAGAGGATGTTTTCACCTACGGTAAGCGAATCGAAGAGCGCCCCCGATTGAAAGACCATGGTCACGCGTCTTCGAATGTGCTGCAGTTCCACTTCCGGCATGTGCGTAATGTCGTTATGCGCCACAATCACCTGGCCAGAATCGGGCCGCAGAAAGCCCATGATGTTGCTCAGTGTGACGGACTTGCCGACACCGCTGCGGCCGATGATCGCTAACGTTTGTCCTACATCGACGTGGAAGCTGACATCCACCAGCACCGGACGATCAAAACTCTTATTCACATTCCGGAATTCGATGTAGTGTGGGAATTCGTCTATTGCCATCTCCGCTTAGGGCACAACAAGCGTCTGAATCTGCTGCCACTCTTGAGGCGTATTGCAGTTGGGAAGCGAACTGGTGTGGTGCACGGGGAAAGCGTCTAACGCGCGAAGCAAGCTTGTCAATCTCAACTGTCCTGCGCGCATCGCCCGTTCTATGATGGGCAAGGCATCGGTGTGATAGATGGCGCACAGGGGTTGGAGCGATACGTCATCTTCCGCCGCGACACAAAGGCAACTTCTGGCGGCTGCAACTTCGAACAGAGATGCGAGCAAATCTGATGAGAGACGAGGCATATCGCAGGCCACAATAAGATTGAGTGTCGCGCGCCGCTGGCTGAGTGCCGCATGAATGCCAGAAAGCGGTCCAAAGCCGGGCTGAAGATCGGCGATGCACTCCAGGCCCAGGTGCGTGTACCGCTCAGGAGAACCGATCAGTGCGACATTGCCGGCGACCTTTGCCACCTGACATGCAACGTGCTCCACGAGAACATTTGGCTGAGCCTGTGCTTGGTGGAAGGGAAGCAAAGCTTTATCCCGTCCCATGCGCGTGCTTTGACCCCCTACGAGCACAAAGCCGGCTCTTTGCATGCCCAAATAGTAGCATCCGGCTTATCGAAATCCGGCTATAATTGGAAAACAAGTTGGGTGCATTTTGTGACTTGCCCGACCGGAGCAGAAGAGAATACCGGGCGACAGAAGTGATTAGGAACTTGTTGCTCCGGCGTTACTGTTTGTGAGAAACATGTTCCGCCTCCCCTGTCGGACCCATCCGCTTCTGCTGGTAACAACTTACCTGTTTTCGGCTCTTCCATTGCAGCCGCAGGTTGTTGTGGATGGTCGCGTACAGGCCGTACGCTACTGGTCATTCGGCGACGTGACGCGCATTGCCATCCAGACGCAAGGGTTGTATCGTCTCTCACACGATCAGATCGATAATCCAGCAAGAGCATTCTTCGATCTCAGCGGGCTCAGGCCGCCCTCCGCGGCCCATCGGGGGTTTGAAACCATCTCGGTGAACGATCGCCGGGTAAAACAAATCCGCATTGCACCGCTTTCCGGCAATGCCACCCGCGTGGTCTTCGATCTGGAGGCGCCAGCGGAGATTGTTTCTTCGCAGCTGGTAAACCCTGATCGACTGATGATCGAAATCCGACCGAAGGAGAAACCACTCTCACAGGTTCTGATCGCGCGCAGCACCACCGGCTTACACAGGCTGGAGGAAGCTCCAAGCAATCCACCCGCGCCGTCAGTGAAAGCTCTTCCGCCTTCCCTCAGCGTCCCGCAGCCGACGCACGTAGAAACAACCCCAGTTCAGCCGGCAACTTCGGAGCTTACCCGCACTTCCACATACACACCGGCAACATCGTCTCCCGCACACCAGCAGCCGGTGCCGCTTCCTGCTTCTGCTTCAGCGTCTGTTCCAGTCACGAGTGCATCGAGTTCCCAAATCGCTCTGAACGTTCCGCCGGCATCGATCCCGACATCGCCTAGCCTTCCGGCTCCGCCGATGATCAAATACGGTGACGTGGCCCCCGCAAAACCAACGGCCGGAGCGGACCGCTCCCTGGTGCGCGTCTTCGGCCTGAAACTAAGCAAAGTCGTGATTGACGCCGGACATGGCGGACACGACACGGGGACGATCGGCCCTGATGGCTTACTGGAAAAAGATCTGGTGCTGGACGTGGCGCTGCGGTTGGGCGCCTTGATCACAAAGCAGCTTGGGGCGGAAGTGGTTTACACCAGGTCGGAAGACGTGTTCATACCGCTTGAGCAGCGAACCAAGATAGCGAATGAACAGAAGGCAGATTTGTTCCTCTCCATTCATGCCAACTCGTCGCCCGAACCTCGCGCTACCGGAGTGGAAACGTACTTTTTCAACTTCACGACCGATAAGGCGAGCGTTGATCTGGCAAGCCGCGAGAACGCGATGTCTTCCAGTTCGATCTCCGATTTGAACGATCTGCTGCATCGTGCGGTGCTGCAGACCAAGCTGGAAGAATCACGGCAGTTTGCGCAAGAAGTTCAGTCATCGTTATGGGTGATGTCGTCGAAGATGAATAACCAAGCCAGAAATCGCGGTGTGCGGCAGGCACCATTCGTGGTCTTGATTGGAGCTACGATGCCGTCGATTCTGGCTGAAGTGGGATTCGTTTCAAACAGCCACGATGAGAAACTGATGCGCAAGAGCGATCAAAGGCAGCGTATTGCGGAAGCGCTTTACAAGGGCGTGGCCGCTTATGCAAACACACTCAGTCATGTGGAACTCGCGCGCGCGGGCTCACGCTAGTCTTCTGCGGTCTGGGAACCAGGCCGGGCGATACCGCGCTTGCTGCTTCGAATAAAGACCGCCAAATGCTGAACCAGTGGAGACGCGTCGGTGTCTAGTCGGGTCAGCGCATCGGGCAGTCTCAGCCCTCGCTTAAACAATGTGCGATAGGCGTTTTTGAGCGCACGTACATCCTCAGCGGCGTAGCCTGCACGTCGCAAGCCGACGCTGTTGAGTCCTACCGGCGCTGCGTTGAAACCTGAGTAGAGAAAGTACGGCGCAAGATCGAGGTTCACGCGCGAGTTTCCGCCGACCATCACAAGAGCTCCGATTTTCGAATACTGATGGACGACAACGCCGCCGGATATGAAGGCTCCATCTTCAACGGCAACATGGCCGGCGATCAAAGCGCAGCTTGCAATAACAGTTCCGTTGCCAATCTGGCAATCGTGAGCAATGTGGCCGGACGTCATGATGTAGTTGTCGTTGCCAATGCGGGTCACGGATTCGGGTTTCGTTCCGCGTGAGATGGTGAAGTGTTCGCGAATCTTGTTGCGGCTCCCGATGTGGAGATAGCTGCGCGCGCCGGTGAACGCCTTATCCAGGGGATCGGTGCCAAGCGCGGTGCCTGCGGAAATTTCGTTCGCTTCTCCCAGCGTGGTCCATCGCTTCACATAAACATACGGCTCAAGCCGGCAATTGGCACCGATGGTGACATCGGATTCAATGACGCAATACTCACCGATGTGTGTGCCAATGCCGATGGTCGCCTCGGGATGAACACGCGCGGTCGGAGCTACGTATGCGGATGAATGGGCAGGCACTCAAAGTCGATTGTCGCCGACGTGCTACCCCGAGGTGCTAACTATGAGGGATGCCGTCGTTTACCGTCGCCGAACTGGCCGCCTTATGTCGCGCGCAACCCGAAGGTGACCCGTCGCGTGTCATCAACGGCGCAAACACACTAGAAAGCGCGGCTGCGGACGATCTCGCCTTTTGCGACAGTGCGAAGGCGTTCGACAAAGCATCACAGTCTTCGGCCGGCTGCTTGGTTGCCCCATCCGACTTCGATCGTCAGGGTTCGTGGTCGGTGTTGCGTGTGGCCAATCCAAGGGTGGTGTTCGCGTCCCTCTTGCGGGTCCTGTACCCAGCACCCATGGCGCTGCCCGGCGTGCATCCTACTGCCATCATCGACGCCGCCGCGAGCATTGGCGAAGGCGTCTCTATCGGCCCTTACGTCACCGTCGGTGCCGGAACCGTGCTTGGCGCAGGCTGCACTATCGAAGCCGGTTGCCGCATCGGGCGGAACGTGCGCTTAGGCGAGCTATCTATTCTGAGACCGAACGTGACACTGTATGACGGCATCACCGTTGGCGCACGCGTGATACTGCATGCGGGATGCGTGATCGGTGCTGATGGTTTTGGCTACACCTTCGCTGAAGGTCACTACGAAAAGTTCCCGCAGGTCGGAACGGTAGAGATCGGCGACGATGTTGAAATCGGTGCGAACACATGCGTGGACCGGGCCGCTTTGGGGGTCACGCGCATCGGCGTAGGCACAAAGCTAGACAATCTAATCCATGTCGCGCATAACTGCGTACTAGGCCGGCATGTGGTGGTTGCCGCACAGACGGGATTCTCCGGAAGTGTCACGGTCGGCGATTTCGCTGCCATTGGCGGGCAAGCCGGCATCGGCGAGAAGGGCAAGATCGATGCGGAGGCGATTGTCGGGGGCAAAGCCGGCATCATCACAGGACAACGCGTCAGAAAAGGCGAGCCGGTCTGGGGAATACCGGCGCGCCCTTTGCGGCAACATCTGCGGAATCTGGCCCATATCTCGAAGCTCCCTCAAATGCATCAGGAACTTCGAAGTCTAGAGAGCCGTATGAAAGCGCTGGAAGAACGCCGGGTACGAGACGAGAACGCCGATTAGCTGTTCGAGGCCTTGCTCAAGATGCGATTAGCCTGGAGAACCATCGCCTGGATTTGGCGAAGGTGACCCGAGACTGCCTCGTCTGTGGTCGTCAACTCCAGATAATACGCAAGCGCCTCAATGATACTGAGCGGCTGCCTTAGCTCGTGTGTTAACTCGTCAATCGTGTTGGAGTGCTGGTTCGCAACGGAACCTCTGTCCGGAACTGCCACTGTCGAGGAGGCCGGCGTTGGTGTAAGCACGTACTGCGCCATGAGTCAGAAGGAGACAAAACCGTCGCTAGGGATCCGACCGGTTGCAAACTGTTAATGTCGTCTGATTGTGACTTTGATCCGGGCGTGTGTCAATGGTTTTTCTATACGAAGACATGTCAGTTTCGGGTTCGTGGTTTTCGAGGTACTGAGGGTTTTAGGGCCCTGCGGACCGTATGTTATTCTCGAAAAGAACAGCTGAGTTGTGGGCCTGTGGCGCAGTTGGGAGCGCGCTTCCATGGCATGGAAGAGGTCGACGGTTCGAACCCGTCCAGGTCCACCAAACCACCACACAAGCCGTTTTCAGCAGCGTCTTTCTTTCAGCCCGCATGGTGTTCGCTATCGCGTGCAGCCTAGACTCGACGCAACCGAATTGCTTCCACTAGATGTGCGTGGTCCTTCTCAAGGATCAGGTGCGCACGTTCCCGCGTTGGCAGGATATTTTCATGCAAGTTCACCAGGTTTATGCTTCGCCAGATGTTGCGTGCAGTCTCTACCGCCTGCGGCTCGGTGAGTTCGGCGAAGCGGTGAAAATAGGAAGAGGCGTTCTGAAAGACGGTTTCGCGCAACTTTAAAAAGCGCTCGACATACCAGCTTTCAATGGTGGTTTGATCCGCATCCAGATAGATAGAGAAATCAAAGAAGTCGGACACGAAGACACGCGAGGTGCCGCGAGCCCCTATCGGGGACTGCAGTACATTTAGTCCTTCAATGATGAGGATGTCGGGTTGGCGAATGGTTTGCTCCGCGCCGGGAACAATGTCGTAATGCAAGTGCGAGTAAACGGGAGCAGTGACGGTGGGAACGCCCGATTTCACTTCCGCCAGGAACTGCAACAGACGGCGCTGATCGTAGCTTTCCGGGAAACCCTTACGGCTCATCAAGCCGCGCTCGGCAAGCAGTCGATTGGGGTGGAGAAAGCCATCTGTGGTCACAAGATCCACGGCCGGGTGGTCGGGCCAGCGTGCCAGACAAGCCCGCAGGACGCGCGAAAACGTGCTCTTACCCACCGCGACGCTTCCGGCAATGCCGACGATATACGGCACGCGCTGCGGCGCAGGCTCGCCCATGAACTCGCGCCGCGCCGCATGCAAATGACCTACGGCGGCTACATGCAAGTTAAGAAGCCGCGAAAGAGGCACATAGATTTCTTCCACTTCCCGCAGCGAGACCTGATCGTTGATGCCGCGCAGCGAAGCCAATTCTGTTTCTTCCAACAGCAGCGGCGTGTGTGCGCGCAGGCTTTTCCACTGGTCGCGGTCGAAATCGATATAGCGGCTGATCACCGCAGGAGAAAGCGTTCTATTCACGTCAGTACGTGGCTCCAGGACTGCTACGCTGCTTGTAGATGGAGCGGCAGAGGACAAGCCCTATGCCGAAGCGAAGGCTGAATTTTCTTCGGCTATGCTTCGCATTGAATCTATTGTGGCCCATAGGGTTGCAGGCACAAGAACAGTCACTGGCCATTATCAACGCTGGCGTTTCCTCGACGGAAGATGCGCCGTTTGTCACTACGGACTATAAATTTCTGCCCGGGGACTCGGTCTACCTCACCTTCGCGATCTCTGGGTTTAAGGTAAAAACCGACGAGAAGACGGAGGCGAAGCAGATCGCGTTGAACTACACGGCTGCAATGCAGGACGAGGCCGGTGTACTCATGCAAGAACCTGTGAGCGGCGAAATCAAAGAGCAATTAGGCGCGGAAGATAAGAGCTGGATCCCGAAGCGGCGAGCGACCTTCATCGTTCCTACGTTGGTAGCGGCCGGGCAGTACCGTATTCATCTCGCAGCGAAAGATGATCTAGGCAGCGTGGAGGCCACGGCGGACATTCCGTTCCGCATCGGGGGTGAAATGGTGGAGGCCTCGGATGAGGTTCGAGTGGAGAACTTTCGCTTCCTCCGGCATGAGGACAGTCGACAGCCATTGGCGGTTGCCGCCTATCGTCCCGGCGACACTGTTTACAGCGCCTTCGATATCGTCGGTTTCTCGCGAGCCGCTGGCAATAAATACCACGTCTCCTACAGCATCGCCGTACAAGGTCCAGACGGAAAACCATTCCTGGCATCCACGGAGACGGCGGACGTAGCGGACTCTAGTTTCTATCCGGCTGCCTTTCTGCCGGAACGTGCGGATGTGCTTACGAAGGCAAACAATCTACGCGGTGAGTACACGATTGTTCTTACGGTGGAGGACGTCCTCTCTCACCGGACCTCCACGTACAAACGAGCGTTTATGCTCGAGTAACCTTGCAGGCGCGATCAACGTGGTTCGCGATGCGCTCTATGCCGGCCTGGAAGGTATCTGCGGGCGTAATTAGGCTGAGTACGATAAACGGTTCCGCGGGCATGTCGAAAAAATAGCCTGGCTGAACGAGTAAGTGTTCTTCTTCGAGCAGCGCGAGGGTCCATTGTTCTTCAGAAAATAGGGCCGGCAGTTTCACGATGAGCGACCATCCGCCTTCGACGTGGAGCGGAGTCGCCGCCGATTGAGCAAACGCTTCTTGTGCGTGCAGAAGATTCGATTCGATGACGGCCTGAAGCTGGCTACGTATGGCTGTTCCAATTTGCAGCAACTGTGGCAAAGCTGCTTGCACCGGTGTCGATACAGATAGATAGGTGTCGAGCAGCAATTCCAGTCGAGCCTTAGCGGATGTTCGTTCTTCTGGTGTGCCGTTGATCACGATCCAGCCGAGCTTCATTTGCGGCATGCCCGCAGACTTGGATAAGCCATTGAGGCAAAAGCTAAGCGCCTGCTGATGCACCGCGAGGCTGGGAACAATCTCAATGGCCGAGCTGAGCCTGTAGTTCAGGAAGACTTCATCGGCGATCACTGCCAGGCCATGGCTTTGAGCCCAATTTAATAAATGCGCCGCCTCATCCGCTTTCAGGTACGAGCCGGTGGGATTGTGTGGGCTTACAACCACAACGGCACGTGTGCGGTTCGAGCGTTGCCGTTCCAACTCACTCACGTCAAGGAACCAGCTGCCGTCAAAACGCAGATGATAGGGAACGGTTCGGACTGACTCCAGTGCTGCCAGATATTCGAACAAAGGATAGGAAGGAACTGGAATGAGAACTTCATCCCCGGAATCACAGAGGAGTTTGAATAGCAGGGCGTAGGCTTCAGAAGTGCTTGCGGTGAGCAGCACCTGATCCGGGCTTATCGCAATGCCAAGTTCGCCGTAATAGGCGGTGATGGCGCGCCGAGCCTCCACCGAGCCGGAGGCATCGGGATGGTATTGAAAACTCTCGATTTCGGAGTAGGCTCCCGCAATCGCCGCATGCGGATAGTGAGGGAGAACGGCGGTGGGGTTGGAAACGGTGAGGTCGAGAATCGGTGCGCCCCGAAGCCGCAGCGTTTGCAACGAATTGGTAAGGGGGTTGGTGGAAAAAGACCAGGACAGCCGTGATGAATAGCGGTACAACCCGTTACTGTTTCACGACTGTCCCGGTTAAGCAAGGAGGCTAATCATCACAGAAAGGAGAATCTTCACGAATGCTGAAGCAGGGAGGCGCTTCCCCCGCCGAGAGGAGGCGCCCCACTTCGCGTGATGCCCGTCACGCGCTGCATGGCACTGCTGTATGTGCGCTCAATAGAACGCCGGTGTCCAGTCGGTGTCCGCCGCGTTTGCCGCAACGCGGGTGAGCGGAGATCACATACTTTGGCAGTGCTGGGAGCGAGACCCGTTGAATCGCTCCCGGTTGCTTTCAAGCTAACTCAGGGCGATGCTTACGCGGCCGCCGAAAATCTGCTTAAGTTATTCATTCGAAGCCAGATAAATTTTTTTCCTTTTCTGTGACGAGCGCGCGAGGATGTCCGAAGAACTTGTGTCTTGAAACCCAAGGGCGATAGGCGTCTTGAAAACAGCACCTAAAATAGGTTTTGGACTCCATACAAATCATCGGTGCCGGCCTGGCCGGATGCGAAGCGGCATTTCAGGCGGCGGAAGCGGGCCTGCCCGTGGTGCTGCACGAGATGCGTCCCCTGCAGCGCACCGCGGCGCACAAGACGGATGATTTTGGCGAACTGGTTTGCAGCAATTCCTTGAAGAGCGAGCAACTCCACTCCGCGCCCTGGCTATTAAAACAGGAAATGCGGCGCTTCGATTCGCTGCTGATGCGTGCGGCAGAGAGTGCGCGCGTACCGGGAGGTCATGCGCTAACGGTGGATCGCACGGTGTTCTCGCGTGAGATTGCGAAGACCATCGACAATCATCCCCTGATTGAAGTGAAGCGAGGCGAGGTGACCACAATCCCCCGAGACGGAGTGGTAATCGTTGCAAGTGGGCCGCTTACCAGCGACGCACTGGCCGAAGACGTAGCTCGCGTTACCGGTTCGGACCGTCTTTATTTTTACGACAGCATCAGCCCGATTGTGTCGGCTGATGCAATTGACACGTCGGTCGCCTTTCGGGCCTCGCGTTGGGGTAAATCGCTGGATGGAACCGACGATTACATCAATTGCCCGTTCACGAAAGATGAGTATTACGCATTCGTGGACGCGCTGCTCCAAGCCGAACACTACGATCCTCATATTCCAGAAGATAAGTGCCCATTCTTTGAGGGTTGTTTGCCGATTGAAGAAATTGCACGCCGCGGGCGGGATACGCTGCGGTTCGGTCCAATGAAAGCGTCCGGCCTGGACGACCCGCGAACGGGACGGTGGCCTTATGCCGCGGTGCAATTGCGCCAGGAAAACCAACGTGCCGATAGTTACAACCTGGTCGGGTTCCAGACTTCCATGAAATATGGCGAGCAGGCGCGCGTGTTTCGGATGATTCCGGGATTGCAAAATGCCGAGTTTCTACGTTTCGGGCAAATGCATCGCAATACCTACATCAACTCCCCTGCCCTGCTACTGCCGTCGCTGCAGTTGAAGAGTGACGATCGCATCTTCTTCGCGGGGCAGATCTCTGGTGTGGAAGGGTACGCGGAGTCGATCGCAACGGGATTACTGGCCGGGCGCAACGCTGCGGCGTTGGCTTTGGGACAACAACCAGAACCATTACCGCGCGCGACTGCGATGGGTAGTCTGTGTCACTACATCACTCAAGCTGACACCAAGACCTTTCAGCCAGCGAACATTACCTTCGATTTGCTGCCCGCTCTCGACGAAGAGACAAAACGCAGGTTTCGACACGATAAGAAAGCGCGACATGCCGAAGTGTGCCGGCGCGCGGAGACAGCACTGACTGAGTACCTTCATGCCAGCGATCAAAGAGTGCGTAGCGAAGTATCTGTCTGAACTGGAGCGGCGCGGTGCCTCCGTACATACCCTGCGCAACTACCGGTCCGATTTAGCGCAGTTCGAGAGCTACTTCGCACCGCCCGGTGCCGGTGCGCCGCCACTCGAGTCGCTCGATCTGCCGCTGCTTCGCGAATGGCTCGGGAGTTTATTTGAAAACGGTCTGGAAACTACAAGCATTCGGCGCAAGCTGGCCGCCGTCCGCGCAATGTATAAATTCCTACGCACGGAGGGAGTGCTTGAAACGAACATTGCGGCACGGTTGCGAACGCCGAAGGTGAAGCAGCGACTGCCCGACGTGATGTCGGCAGAAAAAACTAACCACTTGATTGATGCTTCGGTCGAGCTCGCGAAAGAACGCGATCTGGCGATTCTCGAACTGCTGTATGGTTGCGGTATCCGCGTTGGCGAATTAGTCGGCATTGATCTGGGCGATGTCGACCTGAAGTCTCAGTGGCTGCGGGTACTCGGCAAGGGGAACAAGGAACGTCAGGTTCCTGTAAACGCAACTGCGGTGGCTGCCATTGAACGGTACCTGCAGGTTAGGACTTCGCAGGAGCCCGCGCTATTCATCAACTCGAGAGGAAAGCGACTGGGTGACCGCGAAGTTCGACGGCTGGTGAAGAAGTATGCCGTGTTAACAACCGGTGACTCCGGCGTACACCCGCATAGCTTTCGACATGCGTATGCGACACATTTGCTGAGTGACGGCGCCGATCTGCGGGCTATTCAGGAACTGCTGGGGCACGCGCGGCTCTCCACGACGCAGAAATATACGCAAGTCACGCTAACCGAGTTACAAGCTATTTACGATCGATCTCACCCGAAGGCGTAATTGGCCGCCCAGAAACGCCGATCCTGACATATAATCCATCCGGAGACTCCAGGATGGAAGACACTTTGGCTGTGGCGCAGAGGCTTGTCGACTTATGTCGCGAAGGCAAGAACATGGAAGCGGTGGATGAGCTATATAGCCCCAACGTGGTGAGTATTGAGGCCATGGGAAGTCCCTCCATGCCGGCACGGATGGAGGGCATTGAAGCAATTCGCGGCAAGAATGACTGGTGGTTGAAGAACCATGAGATTCACAGCGCCGAAGCGGAAGGGCCGTGGCCACATGGCGATCGTTTCATTGTTCGCTTCAAATACGACATCACTGGCAAGGCGGGTCCAATGGCGGGGAAACGGATGACGCTGGACGAAACGGCGCTGTACACGGTGAAAGGCGGCAAAGTGGTGGAGGAAGAATTCTTCTACCACATGGGCGGCTGAAGGGCGTTCCGCACGCGGCCGCATGGAAGAGCAATCGAGGCTGTTCAAGGTGTGCCCGTCTAGAATTGGCTAATGGCATTTCGGGCATTGGGCGTTGCGGCCTCGGTACTCTTGATCGGTTGGCAATCGCTGCTCTGCGGGCAGGCTCCTCCAAAAGATTCGAATCTGGCTACGCCGGGCAACAAGGCGCCGGCGAAAGACACGGAGCAGACGCATTCGGCTGCACCCAGCGACATTCCCCAGAGCTTTTCGGCTCCGCTGGAAGGCTACGACTACAGCAAGCGCGAAGTGATGATTCCCATGCGCGACGGCGTGCGGCTTCACACCATGATCGTCGTTCCCAAAGGGCGCAAAGGACGCGCCGATTTTGCTGACGCGCACTCCTTACAACGCATCCAAGCGAGTGGCTCGCAACGATAGCCCGCACATGCTGGCGGCGTTGCCGGAAGGCGATGAGGTATTTGTCCGCGACGGCTACATCCGCGTGTTTCAGGATGTCCGCGGGAAGTATGGATCGGAAGGCAATTACGTAATGACGCGCCCTGTCATCGGGCCGCTGAACCGCACCAAGGTGGACCACACCACCGACGCCTACGACACCATTGACTGGCTGGTGAAGAACACGCCGGAGTCAAATGGCCGTGTAGGAATGATCGGGTCCTCGTATGAAGGCTTTACGGTGGTGATGGCGCTGCTCGGGCCTCACCCGGCTCTCAAGGTGGCGGCTCCGGAAAGCCCCATGGTGGACGGCTGGATGGGCGACGACTGGTTTCACTACGGCGCGTTTCGCCAGACCAACTTCGACTACACCTCCAGCCAGACTACAAAAACGGGTGCGGGAGAGGAAGTGCCCCGCGGCGCATATGACGACTACGAGGCCTTCCGGGACGCGGTGTCGGCCGGAGACTACGCGCGCGAGCACGGGCTTGACCACCTCCCCTGGGCCGAGAAAATGATGGATCATCCGGCCTACGATGCCTTCTGGCAGGGCCAGGCTTTGGATAAGCTTATTGCCCAAAAGCCCCCGAACGTTCCGACCATGTGGATTCAAGGGCTTTGGGACCAGGAAGACATGTGGGGAGCCATCCACAGTTACCTGGCGCTGAAGGCCAAGGGCCAAGTGGATCACAATTATCTGGTGATGGGACCCTGGCGGCACAGCCAAGTCAATTACGAGGGCGACCGTTTGGGGCCGCTGAAATGGGACGGCGATACGGCACTCCAGTTCCGCCGCGATGTGCTGAAGCCGTTCTTCGATCAGTACTTGAAGGACGGATGCTCCGAAAGCGGAGACGCCGGCTGTCTTTATCTACAACACCGGCGAGAACCATTGGGACCGGCTTCCCAAGTGGCCGCTCGCCTGTGAGGAGCAATGCGACTGCGCCGATGAAGCCGTTGTACCTGCAATCGGGGTTCGGTTTGGGCTTTGAAAAGCCGGACGGCAATGGGTCCGACGCATACGTGTCCGACCCCGCCAAGCCCGTCCCGTATCTTCCTCGCCCAGTCCGGTTTGCCGATTCGGATCGCTGGAAAACGTGGCTGGTTTCCGACCAGCGCTCGGTGGCCGACCGCACCGACGTGTTGACCTACCAAACTCCGGTACTGACCGCTCCCGTTCGGGTGAGCGGAGCGCCGGTTGCCGATTTGCGTGCCGCCAGTTCAGGCACCGATGCGGACTGGGTGGTGAAGCTGATCGACGTGTACCCGGACGAGGTGCCGAGCCAGCCCGAGATGGGCGGGTACGAACTCGCTATTTCTATGGATATCTTCCGGGGCCGTTACCGCGACAGCTTCGAGCAACCGTCGGCAATCCCAGCGAATCAGCCGGAGCGCTATCGGTTCGTTCTCCCGACCACCAACCACGTTTTCCTACCCGGGCATCGGATCATGGTGCAGATTCAATCGAGTTGGTTTCCGCTCTACGATCGGAATCCGCAGTCGTTCGTGGACAACATCTTCTTTGCCAAGCCGCCGGATTACGTGAAGGCGACAGAAACGGTGTACCGCTCGGCCGAGGCGCCTAGCGCGGTTTGGCTGCCGGTTGTCGGCCATTAGGCGCAAAGCCAAACCGGGCGAACACGGACTGGCCCGCTGCACTTGACAGGAACTTCATGAAGTCGTGGGCGGCCGGCTGATTCGAGCTGGTAGCGACGATGCCGGCCTTCTGGATGATCGGGGCGTGCCAACTCTCAGGGATCACATCCGGGTGGCGGCCCTGAAGGAGAGAGTCGGACGTGAGGACCGCGTCAGCGTTACCGGACTCAAACAGCTGGAGTGTCTGGCGTACGTTCTCCCCGTAGACGACCTTCTTTTCTACCGCCGGCCAGAGCCCTTCGTGCTTCAAGGCCTCCACAGCCGCCACTCCGTAAGGGGCGAGCTTTGGGTTCGGCAGCGCTACAAAACGCACCCAATCTGCCTGCAAGTCTTGCAGTTTGTGTGGTTTGCCATCACGCCAGAGGATCCCAAGGCGACCGGCAGCATACGGCGCGATGGTCTCAGGCACAACTTTGCGACCTGAACCCAACTGGTCGATGAACTGGGCGTTAGCCGACAGAAACAGGTCGTAGGGAGCACCGTTCTGAATTTGCTGCGTCAGGACACCGCTGGCGGCGGTCACCCATTTGATTTGGATCTGGGGATGGCTCTTGCGGAACGAACTCTCCAGGGCTGGTTCCAGGTCGGTGAGATCGGAAGCGGCAGCAATGACGAGGGGAGAGAGGGGTGCCGCACGAGCGCAGCAAAATCCCACTAAAAAGATAGCAAGCAGAGTTGACAACGTTCGACTCATATTAGATACTTGAGTTGTGCTAAACGCGCCGTCTCCCAGTTGGAGGGGCGATGTGCGGTCGGGCTAAGGATTAGAGGAACACAAGCTATGGGAAAGATTATCGGAATTGACCTGGGCACCACCAATTCGGTGGTTTCCGTGATGGAAGGCGGACAGCCTGCGGTCATCCCTAACCAGGAGGGCGGCCGTACAACGCCTTCGGTGGTGGGTTTCACAAAGAACGGCGAACAACTGGTAGGGCAGGTAGCCAAGCGCCAGTCTGTCACAAATGCAGAGAATACGGTTTATTCGATCAAGCGGTTTATGGGCCGCCGGTTCAACGAAGTATCGGAAGAGACCAAGCGCATCCCTTATAAGGTTGTACCTGGCGACAACGGCGACGCCCGTGTAGAGATCCAAGGCAAGAAGTACTCTCCGCCCGAGATCTCGGCCATGATCCTGAAGAAACTGAAGGAAGCGGCTGAGGCCTATCTGGGCGAGAAGGTGACCCAAGCGGTAATCACCGTGCCAGCCTACTTCAACGACGCGCAACGCCAGGCGACCAAAGATGCCGGGCAGATTGCCGGACTTGAAGTGATGCGCATCATCAATGAGCCGACAGCGGCAGCGCTGGCCTATGGTCTCGACAAGAAAAAAGACGAGACAATTGCGGTCTATGACTTCGGTGGCGGCACCTTCGACGTGTCCATCCTGGAAGTCGGCGACGGCGTGGTGGAAGTGAAGTCGACCAATGGCGACACCCACTTGGGCGGCGACAATATCGACCAGCGCATTATCGACTGGCTGATTCAAGAGTTCAAGAAGGACCAGGGCGTAGACATTTCCCGCGACCAGATGGCGTTACAACGCTTGAAGGAAGCGGCGGAGAAGGCCAAGATCGAGCTTTCGACACTACTTGAGACTGAGATCAATCTGCCATTCCTGACGGCGGATGCCAGCGGTCCGAAGCACTTGAACGTGAAGCTGACCCGCGGCCGGTTCGAGCAGATGATCGATGACATTCTGCAATCGACCATCGGACCTTGCAAGCAGGCTTTAACGGATGCCGGGGTGACGCCGCAGAACATCGATGAGGTAGTCCTGGTCGGCGGTTCCACTCGTATTCCGAAGGTGCAGCAGATTGTTCGCGACCTGTTCGGTAAAGACCCGAACCGGACGGTAAACCCGGACGAAGTGGTCGCGGTAGGCGCGGCGGTTCAGGGCGGCGTACTGGGCGGCGAAGTGAAGGATGTGTTGTTGCTGGACGTTACTCCGCTTTCTCTGGGTATTGAAACCCTGGGCGGCGTGATGACCAAGCTGATTGAACGCAACACGACGATTCCAACCCGTAAGAGCGAGACGTTCTCGACGGCGGCGGATAACCAGACCTCGGTCGAGATCAAGGTGTACCAGGGCGAACGTTCGATGGCGCGGGATAACCGGATGCTGGGCGTGTTCCAGTTGGTAGGCATTCCGTCGGCACCGCGCGGCGTGCCCCAGATTGAAGTCACGTTCGATATCGACGCGAACGGCATTTTGAATGTCGTGGCGAAGGATCGGGCGACGAACAACGAGCAGAAGATCACCATTACTTCTTCGTCGGGCCTGAGCAAGGACGAAGTGGAGAAGATGGCGCGGGATGCGGAATCGCATTCGGCGGACGACCGCAAGCGGCGTGATGAGATTGAGGCGCGTAACCGGGCAGACTCTCTTGTGTACAACGTGGAGAAGATGCTGAAGGATCACCGCGACAAGATTTCGGACGCGAACGCGAAGGAAGTCGAGACTGCGATTGAAGATACCAAGAAGGCCATCGCCGATGGCAAGCTGGAAGAAATCAATTCTGCAACCGACAAACTCACGGCGGCCAGCCACAAGCTTGCCGAAGCGATGTATGCCACGCAGGCGACTCCGGGACAGAACGGCGCTGGCGCTGGACAACCGGGCGCGCAGGGCGCTGGTCCGGGCGCGGCGGACGGGGCCAAGCAACAGCCAAAAGACAATGTTGTGGACGCCGAGTTCGTCGACGTTGACGACAAGAAGTAAGTAAGTAAGTAAGTAGGCGAGGAGGACTTCGGTCCTCCTCTTGTTGAGTATTGAGCAGGGCGCAATGGAGGGGCTTTGAGGCCCCTCGCTTTGCTTCAGGTGAGCGGGACGATTGCATTATGGCTGCGGCAGCGAAAAAAGACTATTACGAGACACTTGGGATACCAAAAAGCGCCGATGCGGAGGAGATTCGCAAGGCCTATCGTCGGCTGGCGCGCAAGCACCACCCGGACTTAAATCCAGGTGACAAAGCAGCGGAGGACCGCTTTAAGAATGTGCAGGAAGCGTATGACATTCTGAGCGACGAGAACAAGCGTAAAGTCTACGACCAATACGGTTTTTATTCCGACAACATTCCGCCGAACGGGGGCCCAGGAACTAACGCGGGACCGGGCGGGATGAATTTCGACGGCTTCGATTTCAACGAATATCTGCGCCAGCAACAGGCAACTGGCGGCGCGTCTGGGGCGCCGGGGGCTGGTGGTTTCGGCGGCGGTGCAGCCGGAGGTACCGGATTTGGCGGCGGCGGTTTCCGCGACATCTTTGAAAACCTGTTTCGCGGCAAACGGGCAGATCCCGAGCCCGAGCGAGGCGCTGATCTCGAGTATGGGTTGAACGTTGATTTCTGGCAATCCATTCGCGGCACACAAGTGCGTTTGAACATTCAACGCCAGGAGACCTGCGAGGTGTGCCATGGAACCGGGTCTTCCGGCAACAACGCGGCGGTTTGTCCCACTTGTGACGGTACGGGCCAAGTAAGTCAAATGGCAGGTGCGATGAAGTTTAACCTGACCTGCCAGCGGTGTGGCGGAACTGGCCGGCTAAAGAACACGTGTCCGGCGTGCCGTGGGGAAGGCGTGCAAGCGCGACCCGACGTGGTGGAAGTGCGGATCCCGGCGGGCGTGAATTCAGGAGCGCGGCTGCGGGTGGCCGGTAAAGGCAATGCGGGCGTAAACGGTGGTGGCGATGGCGATCTGTACATCACCATTCGCGTGGAGGATCATCCGTTCTTCAAGCGGGCGGGCGACAACATCGAAGTGCAGGTGCCGTTGACGGTGACGGAAGCCGGGCTCGGCGCAAAAATAGAAGTTCCTACCATTGATGGCCGCGCGCTTTTGAAAATTCCTCAAGGGACGCAAAATGGACAGAAGTTCCGACTGCGGGAAAAAGGAATATTCAACTCCAGAAAGAGTTCGCGCGGTGATGAAATTGTCGAGGTAGTTCTGCATGCGCCGAATGTGCATAATGAACGCACGCGTGAATTACTGCGCGAGCTAGCGCAGGTGCAGACCGAAGACGTGCGGGCCGACATTTGGAGTAAAGTTCAGCCGTCGTAAAGAGAACCTATGACGAAGAACAAGAGCAAAGCGGCTTATATGATCTCCGCAGTGGCGGAGAGGTACGAGATTCACCCCCAAACGCTGCGGTTGTATGAGCGGGAAGGACTGCTCGCTCCCTCCCGCAGCGAGGGCAACACGCGGCTTTATACGGACGAAGACCTGGAGCGGTTGGAAGTAATTTTGAAACTCACGCGTGAGCTGGGCGTGAATCTGGCAGGCGTGGAGATCATTCTCAACATGCGGGAGAAGATGGAGGCAATGCAGAAGCAGATGGAAAGCTTTGTGCAAAACCTGAATCAAGAGCTGTCCCAGAGAACTGCTCACGTACAGGAGCACAACATGACCTCGCTAATGCCGGTAATTCAGATTAGTACGTTAACCACCCGCTCCGAAGTGAAGCGCACGGCCAGCGACACGAAGCGAAGGCCTCGCGGTTAGGCTGGACATCATGATGCCTGTTCTGATAGCATCATGATGTGCGGACGACACTGACTATTGACGACGATGTGGCGGCTCGCCTGGAAGAGGAAACTCGACGCACGGGTAACAGCTTCAAAGAAACTGTCAATTCGCTGTTACGGCTGGGACTACATGCTTCAGAACAGCCGAAGGAGCGCAAACCATTCGAGGTGAAAGCGCGAGCCATGGGGCTGCCCCTGGGACTCACGTATGACAAGGTAGAGGAGATCTTCGACTACCTGGATGGCCCGGATCGTTGGCGATAATCGTTCCTGACATCAACATACTGCTCTACGCCCACGATACGCAGTCGTCGTTGTACGTATCGGCGCAGAGTTGGTTGACTGGAGTACTGTCGAGTGATGATCCAGTCGGGCTTACGTGGCATACCATCTACGGCTTCCTGCGGATAGCAACAGATCCGCGGTTGCCGGGTGACCGTTTCCCGATGGACGAAGCGCTCTCGACCGTCAACGAATGGCTAGAACTTCCCCATGTTCAGATCTTGATGTCTAAGCAAGCGCACTGGACATCGTTGCGCAAAACGATTGTGGACGGCCAGATTCGTGGAGCGCTGGTGAGTGACGCCGTGCTAGCGGCCCTCACCATGGAGCATGGCGGCGTGCTTTACACAACGGATCGGGACTTCGCCCGATTTCCCGGTTTGCGCTGGACTAATCCGTTGTTGTCCAAATAGCTTATTTGCCGAAGACCAGGACCTCGTCTTTTGCGGCAGGCTCTAAGTGCGAGACCGTTGCAGTGAGCACCTTGCCGTCGGGCGAGATTTCCACCTTCCACTGCGCCGACACGTCACCCGCGGGTCCGTCGCTCTTCCAAATGTTTAGAACATCGCCGTTGAAATAGACGGAGATCTTGGATTTGTGACCAGCCTCTTCGAAGGGGCACTCGGCACCGCTGCCGGTGTCGCAGGCGAATTGCGAAGTGGTGGAAGCGCCACCCTTCTTGGCCGTCATCGCGAACTTCATGATGTCGCCCGCTAAATCAATGGTCAGACTGACGTCTCGACCGTCGGCTACCTGGCTTTTGGCCGCGTCCATGTTCCAACTGCCGATCAGCGCGGCGTGCTTGGAAGGCGCAGCGAGCGCGACCCCTGAAAGCGTGCTCCAACCGGCGAGCAACAGGGCGCCGGCAAGCAACCTGGTCATTTGGCTACCTCCTATACAGAACTATTTCTAGTTTGTTGGATGTAGTTATATCACTAATTCAGGTTCCTTGGAAACGCACTAACGGTCGATCATTTTCATGCTGGCAGCGGGGTAGCGGTCACCGGCGATCTCATGCTCAGGCACTGCCGCCTCGAGCTCGCTGATCTCTTCCGGTGTGAGATGGACAGCTACGGCCGCGGCGTTCTCTTCCAGATATTTCCGTCGCTTTGTGCCTGGAATGGGCACTAAATCTTCGCCCTTCGACAGTACCCAGGCCAGAGCCAGCTGGCTCGGCTTGATGCCCTTCTTTTCGGCCAGCTGCTTGACACGACCGACCAGCACTTGATTCTTATCGAAGTTCTCGCCAGCAAAACGTGGATAGCGCGTGCTGCGGAAATCGTTGCTGCCCAAGTCCTTGACATCGGTGATGGTCCCCGTCAGAAAGCCTCGGCCGAGTGGGCTGTAAGGAACGAAGCCGATGCCAAGTTCGCGAACCACCGGCAGTATGTCTTTTTCGACGTGGCGTTCCCACAAGGAGTATTCGGTCTGCAGGGCGGTGATGGGGTGAACCTTGTGGGCTCGGCGGATAGTGGCGGGTGACGCTTCAGAGAGTCCGAGATACTTCACTTTTCCAGCCTTTACCAAGTCGGCCATCGCGCCCACAGTCTCTTCAATCGGGACTTCCGGGTCCACGCGATGCTGATAGTAAAGATCGATATGATCGGTGCCTAAGCGTTGCAGCGAGGCGTCGCAGGCGGCGTGTACGTAAGCCGGTTTGCCGCTGATTTGCCAAAAGGTGGGGTCTTCCTTCTTACGCACATTCGCAAACTTTGTAGCCAGGAAGACGTCTTGGCGGCGACCCCGCAGGGTGCGTCCGATGAGTTCTTCGTTATCGCCGATGCCGTAAGTGTCGGCCGTGTCCAGAAAAGTGATCCCGAGTTCGAGCGCCCGCAGTAGCGTGGCGGACGATTCTTCATCGTTGCGGTCGCCATAGAACTCACTCATGCCCATGCAACCGAGCCCCATGCGGGACACGGTTGCACCTTGCGAACCGAGCTTTACTTTTTGCATGCCTCCATTAGATTCAGCGCGATGCTGAAGCATAACGATAAAGCTTGCCGAAGAATCCGTTCTCCGATAAGCTGAGCGCCCGCGAGATGTAGCGGACGTGCAAATTGCGAGTCTCTAAAACTCGGCAATACAGGCGTTATTACGGTATGTGCTGGCTAATTGTACGGCCACCCTGGAGAGCGAACAAAGACCACAGGGCCACCGTGCCCAGGCCCCGGGCAGATTGAACCCGGACCGCTGCCTGGGGTAACGGTCACTCCGGCGCTGGTGATTTCTATACCGAGTTGAATCGTTCCATCCGGCCATCCTGGCGAGTGAACGATTACCACCGGGCCCTCTTGCTTGTCGACGGCAAGCTCTGAATCTGGATCACCTTCGGGAGCGATAATTACACCTTTACTGGTGATTTCTATCCCGAGCTTAATACGGCGATGATGCGACTCTTTCGAACGGGTAACCACAATGAGACCACTCTGCGCATCAACAGGCTGCTCTGGAGGCAGATTGTTATTTGGAGCAACAATCACGTCGGTGCCGGTGATGTTAACGGTGTAACGTAACGACATCTGTCAAAATTTCCCCTGGTTTTTATTTCGCCAACAACTCTATAAAGCGTGGATCCCGGCGCAAATCCGCCACTTCGGGGCACCGTCCCAGATTCTCCAGTACTGGTCGCGCTGTCGAGCTGAGTAAAGTGAGCGTGTCCTGACGACGATGAAGCACTTCGTAAGTCAGCGCCGCTGTTAAGCGCACCTCGTTATCCTCTGGTGCGAGTTGAAGTGCTTGGCCAAGTTCGAACAGCGATCTGCTCTCATCTGCAGTTCGTGCACAAAGATAGGCCAGATAAGCACGGTTAGTACCGTCGCGAGGATTGCGTGCTATCTCGGCTTCAATGAGGACGAGAGCTTGTCTGAATGCTTGAGCTGACTTGGCTTTCAAGTTCAGACGGAGGTACGGTGCGCCGATAGTTAAATACGCTAAGTAATCCTGCGGACTCAATCGAGACGCACGTAAGAGGTATGGAATGGCTGCCCGATCGTTTCCTTCGTAAGTTAAAACGAGCCCCAAACCGACATCGCTGGTAGCGGTCTCACTAAGCGCGATGGATGAGCGTAACTCTTGTTCGGCGGAGGCGAGTTGGCCCAACTCGAAGTGAGTTATGCCCAAGCCATACAACGTCTCGGGTTCTTCCGGCGCCAGTTCTCTTGCTCGCTGAAGGAATGGAAGGGCTTTTGGATAGTTTGCTCGAAGGAAGTAGAAGTCCCCGAGTTGTCGCCAATTTCTGTAATGCTTTGGGCCAAATTCTATGGCTTTGAAAAACGCGTTCAGCGCCCGCTCAAGGTCATTACTCGCCTCGTAAGCGTTGCCAAGTCGCCGATAGGCATCATCATTCTCCGGAGCCAATTCGATGGCTCGGCGAAAGTGCTGAATCGCTTGCTCGTACCGCCCGGAATCGAAATCGAGTAGACCTGCAACGCAATGAACCTCCGGAAGGTCCCCGTTCCGCTTTTGAGCTTCGTAGGTAGAAACGGTTGCCTGCCGCAGCCCCTCCTTCTCGCCCGTGATGCTCCCTCGACCCCTTTGCGCTTCAGCCAGTGCTGCCCAGGTTAGAGCTGAGTCAGCGTCGGCGGCCACGGCTTTCTGCAAAGGGACAAGCGAATCGCCCACGGTTTGATCACGTCGGAGTGCGTCCAAGCCATCGTCGTAATCACGTCTAGCAACTTCACTTACAGCGGAATTCTCGTGTGGGGGCAGAAGGTGTAGAGTCTCGGTGACCACTGCTGCGATTGCCACTGGAGCGAAGCGTAGCTCAGCGGTCTTGTATTCCGCCTTCCACTCTCGGACCTTGATTCCGGAAGTAAGATCGATGAGGTTGGCACTCACCCACATTGACCCATTCCTGGGTTCTTCTGAGATCTGTAACGCGTGCGTTGCGGCCAATTTCGATGATGCCTCTTCGGTGGTAGCAACGCGCTGCCGATTGACTGTGCCCGGCGAAATAAATCTAAATCGAGTATGTTCAGTGCCTTGCAGACGTGCAAGTTCGTCCGCGGTGGCCGCGACAAGAAGATGAGAAGGCGATGTAGACAGAAGGGCCAACCGCACGGTTTCTTTGGAAGCCGTCATCCACAAACGAGTCGCGAACGCAGAAGCGACCGCGAGTAAGGCAGCTACAGCGCCGATCCGTATCATTCGCAATTTGCGCGAGGGCTCCAGGGCTTGGACGATGGCCGCGGCGTCAGGAAAGCGCTGTGCGGGATCGGGGTCGAGGCAGCGCGCGATGATGCGCTGCCACGGCTTGCGGCCGCGGGGCGGTTGCCGAGCGATGTACGTGCCCAGCGGCAGCGTAGAGGAGGCAGTCCCGAGTTGGCTCACCGCGAGCCCCGCGTGAAGTTCCCACAGCATAACGCCCAAGGCGTAAATGTCGGTGGCGGTTGACGGCTTTTTCTCCTTCCACAGCTCGGGCGCCATATAGGCGGGGGTGCCGCCCATAGTGCGTGCTGTCGATTCCGCCATTCTCGCCAGACCAAAGTCGGTGATAACAGCGCGGGTTCCGCCCTCCCTGTTTGCAGCAAGAATAACGTTGCTCGGTTTCAGATCGCCGTGAATAAGGCCATTGCGATGTGCTTCCGCTAAGCCGGCGCATAGCTGTTCGGCGATCACGCGGGCCTTCCGTTCCGGCAGCGGTCCGGCACGAAGACGCTGGGCCAATGTTTCCCCTTGCAGGAACTCCATACTGATAAAGTCAATTTCACCGTGCGGGGTGGAGGCGGTATGGATTTCGAAGATCTTACATAAGCTGGGGTGGCTTACTTCGCGAGCATGACGAACCTCAGGCGGAAGATGTTTGCCATAGCCAGCTTTCGCGCATTTGATCGCGACGCGGCGATCGAGCTTCTGGTCATTCGCCTCCCAGATAATGCCCATGCCGCCCTGGGCAACGCGACGCACAATAAGGAACCGGTTGATGAGCAGTTGGCCGGGGACGAAGGCGTCCTCTTCGGGCAATACTTTAACCGGATCGAGCAGGAACCCCTGCATCTCCTTCTCACGTTTGATGTAATCCCAGGCACGCTCAAACAGTTTGTCGTCGGTGCCGCAAGCATCGCGCAGGCAGAATTCGCGCTCGTCCTCCGGGCGGCTGAGGGCCATCTGGACAAGGCTCATCGTCCGTTCGTCCGCGTGTTGCGCTTTAGACCTGTTCTCCATGAGCATGCTCCCAACGTTCGAACATCCAGCGCCGTGCTTCGTGCCACATGCGTTGCATGGTGCGGAGCTTGAGCCCAAGTACATCCGCGGCCTCGTCGTCGGTCAAACCAAGGAAAAACTTCATTTCGATCAGGCGGCACCACTCGGGGTTCACCTTTTCGAGTTCATCGAGTAAATTCCCGACCCCGATGGCAAAATCAATCTTCTGGCTGCTTGCCGGAAGTAAGTTCTCCCAATCACCTAGCTCAAAAAACTCGCCTTTCGGGCGAGCACGAGCCAAATCGATGAGATATCGTCGCATGGCTCTACCTGCAATAGCGAAAAAGTGCTGCCGACTCTGCCAATCGCGATCTTTGACAGCGACAAGACGGATATAGATCTGGTTGACTAAGTCTGCGGTTTCCAGCAGGTGGCCCGGATGTTCCCGCTGCATGCGATGGTGGGCCAGGCGCTGCAGGTCGGCGTGAACCAGAGCGAAAAGCTGGTTTTCAGCGGCAGAATCCCCTTCGCGCCAGTCACGCAACAAACGCGTGATTTCACCCGCATCGTCCGGCATTCCCCCGCCTACTAGGGCTCTGATCTTAGCACGCGACAGCGACCCGCATTCTTTTTTGGCGGAGAAGTTGTCAAGCTTCCGCTTGTCAGGATGAGGCGCAAGTAAGCCAAGAATCTAAAAGCAGAATGCGCTGACCAGGAGGCCATTATGAAACGTTTGTTGTATCTCGTCCTTATTAGCGCGGCTGCCACGTGCTTCCACGCCAGCGCGCAGACCACTTCGGCCCGAGCTCACATTCCGTTCCCCTTTCAAGTGGGAGACTCTGTGATGCCCGCCGGAGACTACACGATCGGCTCAAGAGATCATATTGTGACTGTGAGCGATCGCGTTCATAGTCGAACAACGATACGTCTGAGCATGCCGTTGTCTCGTGCGGTTGCCAAAGGCAATCCTACCCTGGACTTCAAACGGTTCGGCTCGACTTATTATCTGGTTAACCTCTGGGAGGCCCACTCAAACAACGGCCAGAACGTCCTGACTGAGTCTCGGCAGAAGCAACTGGAAAAACAGTACCACGGGGTGGAGCTAGCCGAGATCTCAATGGATGCTCGGGGTCGGTAACGCCAGCGCGCTGTCTTGTAGGGAGTAGGGAGCAACTGGCCCAGGGCCACTTGCTCCCTTTTTTGTTTGCTGCGATCTCCCATCCGGCAGGGTCAGCTCTGCATCAATGTAACGATGACGAAGCAGATCTGGCTGGGTGCAATAGGCGGAGCTCTTGGCGGGCTGGTGATGAAAGTGTTTGTCGAATGTTTCGACCGGCAATCCTTCGGGTTAAGCGCGCGTACCGACGCCCGGACGGCGCATGAGGTTTGGCGACGGATGGGGCGGGCGCGTTTGAGTGAGGACCAAGCCGAACGCATCGGCGGGGCGATGCATTACGGATTTTCGATCGCTGCGGGAGCGGCCTATGCCGCGGCGAGTTCTTCGCTGCCCACTTTGCGGACAGGGCGCGGAACAGTATTCGGAGCGATGCTGTGGCTGGTGGGTGATGAATTGGCAGTGACGCTTTCGGGGTTAGAAAATCCGGCGGAGACGGCGGCGTTCTCGCATGCTTCGGCGTTGGCGGCGCATGTCGTATACGGCATGGTGCTGGAGGCGTTGATCGAACCCGCAGTCGCAGAATAGGACGGAAGCGCTCACGCAAATTGCGTGAACTCACGACGATATTCAAAGTACTTGCAAGCGCTTGCAGAACGGCTTTATACTTCAAAACCAGTAGCACACTCGTGCAGTGCTTTGGTGTTTGAGGAGACTTCGTATGTCTATTTCGAAGGCGCTTATTCCCGCATGCCGCCGCTCGCGCTCATCGAGGGTAGCGCCCGCGGCTGCAGTTTTAGCTTTTCTTTTCATCGGCTTGCCATCGCTGCAGGCGCAGCAACAAGGTACGATTTCCGGTCTGGTGACAGACGCTTCCGGATCCGTTATCCCTGACGCAAAAGTCAGGATTTCGAATGAAGAGACGGGTTTTACGCGTGATCTTGTCACCAATCAATCGGGTAATTACAACTTCCCTGCACTGATCATCGGTAAATATACGGTGGACATCACCGCTCCGGGCTTCGCCAGTTACCGGCAGGCGAACATCCCGGTGAACGTGAATGATAATCTTCGCATCGACGCCAAGCTGGAACTCGGCAATGTGCAGCAGACGGTCGAAGTGCAGGCGAACACGGTGGAAGTGCAGGCCGAAGACGCCACCGTTGGACAAGTGGTGAACGGCCAGCAGGTGGAAGCGCTTTCAGTGAATGGCAGGAACTTCACTTCGCTGGCCGCGCTGGTGCCCGGTGCTTCCTCCACGCAGCCATCGCTTAACACCCCGGTGGGAGTGACTTCGAATACCAGCATCTCGTTCAACGGCATGCGCATAAGCAACAACGTTTGGCGCATGGACGGTCAGGAAAACTACGATCGGGGCTGCGGCGGTTGTGTGGCGGTGTTGCCGTCGGTGGAAGCCATCAGCGAATTCAAAGTAGAGACAGCGGACTCGGCAGTCAGCAGCTGGCTTTGGCGATGCAGGGCAAGTCAACGTGGCGACGAAATCCGGGTCGCGCAATTATCACGGGACAGCCTGGGAGTATGTGCGCAATAACGACTTTGACGCCAAGAATTACTTCACGAATCTGAACGGACAGCCGCAGCCGCCTCTGCGGTTCAACGTCTACGGATGGAACCTGGGCGGTCCGGTATTCATTCCGAAGATATACCCGAAGAGCAAGTCGAAGACCTTTTTCTTTTTCAATGAGGAGTGGCGCAAGCTGAGACAGTCTTCTATCTTCAACGTGCCAACGCCCTCGCTGGCGGAACGCACCGGCGACTTCAGCGCGTTGCTGCCGAAGACGCCGTTGAAAGATCCAGACAACGGGACTGCCGATTCCGGGGAACATTATTCCAGCAAGCCGGCTGGATCCGAACGCCCTTATACTGGCGGCACCGAATTATCTGTTTCCGCTGCCGACGAACCCCAACGGCAACTTCACACAATCGTTCAGCGTGCCCACTGATCTGCGCGAAGAGATTGTGCGCATTGACCACAGTTTCACAGATAAGGAGCAGGTGTTCTTTCGCTACATTCAGGAAAGCAACGCACAGAACTTCACAAATAATCTCTGGTCGAGCAGTAGCTATCCGACCACAACGACGTTGCTGAATCAATCAGCCGAAGCTGTATTATGCGCAGCTGACATCCACCTTCACTCCAACGACGCTGAACGAAGCATCGTTGGGGTATCTGGATCAGCCACTACAATTGCATCTGAACGGAAACTATCAGCGATCACCAAACCTGAACATCCCGTTGGTGTATCCGGACGCGAACACAGCGAATAAGAATCCAAATCTCTTTCTGCAGCAGACCGGGGTCAACTACGATCTGGCTTCCTGGCCGTGGGTGAATGAACTAGAGAGTTGGACGATCCAGGACAACCTGACGTTAACCCGGGGAGACCACACGCTGACCATAGGCGGACTGTGGATGCACTTCAACAAGCAGCAGGATCTGTTCGGGCCAACGAACGGGGCCTTCACTTTCACGGGCCAGTACAGCGGCAACGATTTCGCGGATCTGCTGCTGGGTTCTCCGTTCGAATTCCAGCAGTTGCAACGGCAGACTGAGCCGAACTTCCTCAGCCGCAGCGGGGCCGTTTGGGCGAACGATACATGGAAGGCTTCGTCGCGATTGACGGTCACCTTGGGCGTCCGATGGGATGGGTTTCCGCATGCGTATGAGGCAAACAATCAGGTCTCGTCGTTTTACCCGAACCTATACAACCGGGCAACAGCCCCTCAGATCACAGCGCAGGGGCGAATCGTTCCGAATAGCGGCAATCTACTGGATGGAATCGGCGTTGCAGGCCAAGGCGGGATTCCACGAGGCCTGGTCGAAAATCATTGGGCTATCTTCGAGCCGCGGGTTGGATTAGCGTGGCGGCCATTCGGCGACGACACGGTGCTTCGCGCGGGCTTCGGCATCTACTACGAACGGGTGCAGGGAAACGATATTTACAACGTGGCCCCGAATCCGCCTTTCAGCAGTACGGCAACCATCTTCAATACCAGTTTGAGTAATCCGGGCGGCGGAGCGGGCGCACTGCTGCCGGCGGCCTTGACGGTTTATGATCCAGCGTATCCGACGTCGTCGGTGAATCAATATAACGTCGGCATCCAGCGTAGGGTTGCGCGCAGCGTGGTTGCTGACGTTTCTTACGTGGGCACAAAGGGCACTCATCTTTCAGACACGCGGAACATCAACCAGCCATTCGCCAATGGAGCAGCCCAAGTGCTTGCCGGAACGGCGAACGTGAATCAAGTGCGCCCGTACCCTGGCTACGCGAGTATCAACCAGTACTACAACGGCGGCAATTCCATCTATAACGCTCTGCAGGCGAGCCTGCGGTCTGACCAATTTCACGGCTTGACTCTGCAGGCCTCCTACACGTATTCGCATGCGATTGATGATGTCAGCGGGGACGTTCCTGGTAATGCGCACCAGGATGCCTATCGAGCGTATCTGGAGCGCGGCAACTCCGCGTTTGACCGGACGCAGATGCTGGTGCTGAGCTATGTGTATAACATCCCGGCGCCGTTCAGCCAACCCGCGTTGCGAGCCATACTCGGGCACTGGCAGTTGTCGGGCATCAGCAGTTTTCAAACCGGGATCCCGTTGAACATCACTCTGCCGGGTGACAATGCCGGAATCGGCGGTGCGCCGTATCGTCCCGACCTGATAGGCGACCCGGCCATTGGCGGTGGAAGCCGTCAAGTATGGTTCAATCCGGCAGCATTCGCCCAACCCGCGCCGGGGGCATTCGGCAACTCAGGACGAGATGTGGTGCGCGCTGCGGGCATCAACAACACCGATGCCTCACTGTTCCGAACGTTCCCGGGTATCTTGAAAGTAGAGACCAGTGGGCTGCAATTTCGTGGGGAGTTTTATAACATCTTTAATCACACGAACTTTAGCAGTTTCGGCACAACCTTTGGATCCTCGAACTTCGGACAAGCTATCGCCGCCAGAGACCCGCGCACGATACAACTCGGGCTGCGCCTCTATTTTTAAGCGGCGGAGGGCTCTTGTTCCGATTCTTCTGATCAGCGCCGGGAGATGTTCCCTTGCCGGAACTCTCCCAAGCGCGGGGCAGGTGGATGAACAAGCAAGGGCTGCGCTGGCTGCGGGACACGTGAGCGCTGCTTTGACACAGTTGCAGGCGGCGAGCCAGCGTTTCCCCGATGACTTGCGAATTCAGTTGGACCTGGGTGTGGCGCTAGTGCGAAGCGGACGCTTGGAGGAGGCAATTGCACCGTTAACGCGCGCCTCTAACGATTCAGACCTTGAGGACGAAGCGGATTTTCTGCTGGGCGCGGATGCGTTTGAACGGGGTGACTACGCTCATGCGCTGGAAGAATGCCAGGGGCTGGAAGATTCCGAGCATGCCGAGCGCGTGCTCTACATTGTGGAAGAAAGTAACCGCCGACTCGGCCATTTGGAAGAGGCCAAGGCTGCTTTTCACGACCTGATCACGCGTTTCCCAGAATCTGGCTGGACTCACTTGTTGATGGGCAACGCGTATGAGGATCAACAGCAATTTGGGAAGGCGATCGCGGAGTATCAAAAGGCGCTGGAGGCGGACCGCACCATCCCCAATGTGGACTTTTCGATTGGCTATCTGTATTGGCGACAGCAGGATTTTGAGAATGCGCGGCCCTGGTTTGAAAAGGAAGCGGCGGACGGTTGCCACTCACTGGCGAACTTCTATCTTGGGGAGATGGCGCGCGGCGAGAAGCAGTATCCGAACGCAGAACGTTCTTACAAGCGCGCACTGGTCTGCGATGCTTCGAACGAGCAGGCGCACCTGCGGCTTGGGATAGTGCTGGCAGATGAGAAACGCTATCCCGATGCGATTGCACAACTGAAGGAAGCGGTGCGGCTGCGGCCGGACGAGTCCTCAGCGCATTACCATCTGGCTGCCATCTATTCGCACCTGGGCCGAACGGCGGAGGCGAATGCGGAGTTTAAGCGCGTCCGCGAGATACAGGCGGCAAAGGGCCAGGGCGTCGATGTGGTTCGGGAGAACTAAATATCGTTTTACGCTTGCTGCTCTCCTGATTGTTGTAGCCCTGGGTCTTCCGGCTGTTGGACTAGCATCTGATTACGTGGGGAGTGCAGTTTGCGGCGACTGTCACCAAACGGAGTACCGTTTGCAGTCGCAGACGCACCATGCGCAAGCGCTACGTCCGATAAGAGACAGCGCGATTGCCCAAGCGATGCTGCAAGCGGCGCAATCGCCGGACCACCTTCTGCAGTATGCGGCCGGTGAGGGTGGCGTGATCGTTCGGGGGCGTGGAGATCCGGAGACGTCGCTTCTGCAATGGGCCTTCGGAGCAGGCGCACAAGGGATCACGCCGGTGGGTCGAGTTGGAGAGCAGTTTATCGAGCACCAGTTTTCTTACTATGCAAGACTGCGCGGCTTCGCACCCACGTTCGGGCACCCGCCGAAACCGACCGGCGCCGTTGCAGAGATGGGTGTTTTGCAGGACGGGCGAACGATCACCAAGTGTTTCGGGTGCCATGCCACGGCGGTGACATCGGCCGAGGATGGGCCCGACTTGGCCCGCGCGGTGCCGGGTGTGCAGTGCGAGCGGTGCCATGGGCCGGGTAGCACGCATGTGCAGTTAGCCCGGCAAGGCGGGTCGACGGAAGCGATTCGCCGGGAAGTGATGAACCCGGGAAGGCTACCCGCGAAGGCGCAGATTGCGGTGTGCGGCCAGTGCCACCGCCTGCCCGGACCCGATATGGGTGATGAACCCGAGTTGGAAGATCCGGTGACGGTGCGTTTCGCTCCCATCGGATTACTAGCGAGCCGTTGCTTTCGGGAGAGCAAAGAGCTTTCGTGCGTGACGTGCCATAACCCGCATGAGAACGCGAACGATCGCGCCGATTTGAGTTACACACGCAAGTGCGTCCAGTGTCATACAGGTGACAGCCGCCCTGTTAAGCTCTGCCGAAGGCGCACGCAACAGAACTGTCTGCCCTGTCACATGCGGCAGGTAGCGCTTGGCCCTTATTTACGGTTTACTAATCATCGAATCCACATTGGCGAGTAAGCGCGCGTTAGGGTGCGATTGACTGATTACTAATGAACGCCACCTGTTTGCCGTCGGGTGACCACGGATGGCTTCCCAAAGTGTTCCTGCCGCCGACCAGGTTTATCAGCGTCTTTACCTTCCTGTCAGCGAGGTTCATCACTTTCAAGGTGATGTCGGTGTTGTCGGGCAGGAGCATCAGCCGGCTAGGGTAGGACACAAACAGCATCTGATGACCGTCGGGTGAGAGATGTGGATTGGCGTTATTGCTGTCGTCGTGAGTAATCTGCTCCGGGTTAGAACCGCCCGAGGCGGTACGCCAGATTTGCATTGTGCCGCTGCGGTTGGAACCCATATAGATGTACCGATTGTCCGGAGAACGATCTTGCCCGTACGATTCGTCGAGTTCGGCGTCGCTTGCTTGTGCAGTGCCGCCCGTTGCAGGCACTTGCAATGTTTTTCCGTTATTCGCAAAGAGAATGGAGAGCCCATCGTTGCTCCAGGACGGCGACTCCAAGCGGTCCGACGAAACGAGTGCTACGCGGGAGTCGGTAGACGCTACAGTGATGGTCTGAATGGTGCTGTAAGTGGCGGGCTTGTTAGCGGGAGCGGCGGCATTTAGGTCGACGTTGCTGAACGACACCTTCTGAACGGCGTCTTTGTTGTGCGCGCAAACGCCAATACCGACATAGAAGGGTGTTGTGAGAACCACCTTGGCCGATCCGCCGGCGAAGGTCATGCTTTGATCGTCGCTGCCGACCGATAAGTAGAATCGGTCGCCCCGCTTTTGAAGGCGAAGCCGTTTCGGAGCGGAAAGATTCGATTGAATCTCATGCGTCGGAGCGCCTTTCGTCTCGCGGTATTGCAGCGCGGTGAGGCCGTCGCCATGGAGGGCGGCATCGGCATAAGGCGAATCGGCGTCCAAGCTTTGGCGAATCATCAGAACACCTTTACGATGACCGTCGCCTTCGGTGCCGATAAGCGCGATATCGGCCGAGATTGTGACGTCGCCAGACACTTTGGTCCAGACGAAGTGAAAATCGTCATTCGCAGCCCAGATATCCTCGCCGCTGCCAGTGACCGTGTAGGCCTTCGCAGCTGCGTCGTATTGGCCGGTTCCTTCGTGCACGACAGTACCGATATCGCTTTGCTCCTGAAACAATCCAAGAGAAGAAGCCGGGGGTGGCGTTGATTGTGCTCCCGCTCGCACGCACAAAAAGATCGCAAGGAGAAATGCGCATCGACAGAATATGAATGTCCTGCAATTACGAGGAATGCTTCCAAGAGCCATTAAGCACATGGTACGTGTATGTGTCGTCAGGGCCGCGGGCTGATTTACGCGGCCAGTTCGCCGGCGTGGGTGTCCAACCAGGCGTCGAACAGATCTGGCTGAATGTCGAGGGCGCGCAGCTCGATTTGGGATTTTGAAAATTCAAAGCCAAACTTTTCGGCGATCGCGCAGAGCGGAGTTTCCTCATCGTATGCGCTGGGCGCTGGATCCTCGCCGTCTTCATCGCTTCGGTTCTCCAAGGCTTGGATGTACTGTTGGGCGGCTTCGTCGAGGCGGCGATTCACTTCTGCTTTACGTTCATCCTGGAGATGTTTGAGTGCGGCACTGTCCTTTTCGCGCTGGCGGCGCAGACGGGACTCTTGCGTACCCAGGCTGTTGAGCTGGCGAATGTGGGTGAGATAAATCCGGGTGCAGATGGCGCTGCGGCGAGCGGCGGCGTCTTCGATGTCAGCGAACTCGTTGGCGAGCTCGCGGAAGCCGAGAGCGTAGATGCCGGACTCGAGTTCCGGAATGCGCAGCAAGCGCCATTCGGTGTCGCACAATGCCTGCGTGAGGCGTTGTTCTTCGGGTGTGGCTGGCTGCCAGTTGGCGACCATACTGGCGATCAGGGATTCGTAGGCGGCGATATCTTCGGTCGGCAGTAAGACAGTGCGGCCGGTAAGTCCTGTGGCTGCCTGAATCTTCGGCGCGCTGAGAACCGCGCTGTCATCCTTGCTGGAGTCTTTGCTGGAATCTTTGGCGTTGGCGCGATTGGGTTTGACTTTTGCGGTGCTGGTGGACATGGTTTCTGCTCCTGGGTCATTTAGAAATGCAAAAGGCCCAAGCGAGACCGTTGGGTCTGGCTTGAGCCTGGTTGACGGTAGCATGGCAGTGGGCCGAAACGAACTATGGCGATTTTGAAGAGGCGACTAAATTCCTGGCGGAGAAGGAATTAGCCGGAAAAAATATAGTTTGTTTGGACGTGAACGGCCTCTGTGGTCGTTGCTGAGCTCTCGTGGCACTGATGCATCACAGCAGCCAGGGCGAGGCGAACGAAAGCGCGCTATGGGTGATGAGGGATGTGGACGCTGCTGCATGCCGGGCCGTGAGATGCACCTATTTAAAGACCGTGCACTTTCCGGGTGGCCCCTCATCCAGGCTCAACGGTGAATCATCCAGCTTTGATAAACCCTTCCGGACTACTCGTCGCGGCGAAGCATTCTGATCAGCCGCAGATCCTAATAGCCCATAGCCACGGTGGATCCGTCGCTATGCGAGCGCTCTCTGACCAGACTTCCTTGGAGCACATCACATCTCTCATCTGCTTAGGAACTCCGTTCTTACGTGTCAAAATGCATCCGCCGACTCTGCTTAAGGCGATGGCCCTATTCTTACCGCCTCTGCTCCTACCGATCTTGTATCTGTGGGCTCTGAAGTTTGTGCAATTGGCCCTTGGCTAGTCAAGTTGGACGTTGACGGATCGTTGCCGATGAGGTTGGGTATACTTGCGGGTTCTTTTTCGGCATTTCTCCTCTGGATAACGCCATGCGCTTCTCGTCCTCAATAATCAGGACCCGCACGAATGGGCACCTCTAAGCGAGGGTGGCGCTTACTTCTGAATTCCGCTGACAGCTTCGTCGAGTACGCGACCCACGGATTAAAAATCCACAGCCAGCAATCTGTCAGGTTTGCTGTGTACACTCACAACCATACAGCGCGTCTGATCATGCCGTCGAACTATTTCTCGATTCGAGTCGTAGCCCTAGTCCTTGCCGGTACTCCGTTCGTAGCCTTCGGGCAGACGGCGAGTCCCACTTCGCAGCCGACGGCGATGTCGCATCGCTACGTCGGATCGCAGACCTGTAAAACCTGTCATCCCCAGATCTATGCGCGCTGGGAGAAGACTCGTATGGCCAATGTAGTCCGCGACCCGAAAGAACATCCCGACGCAATCCTGCCCGACCTCTCCAAGCCTGACCGTCTGCTCACGTTCGGCAAAGATGACATCGCATTCGTGTACGGAAGTCGGTGGAAACAGCGCTACTTTAAGAAAGTTGGCGACGACTATTTCGTTCTGCCGGCGCAATGGGATGTAACGCATCAGATCTGGCGGCCCTATTTCGTCAAGAATGGAACCGACTGGTGGGCCGCTCTGTATCCGCCGGACAACATGAAACGTCCAACCGGCCCGCTGTGTGATGGCTGCCATTCGGTCAATTACAACATCGAGAACAAGACGGTAACAGAATGGAACGTAGGCTGCGAAAAGTGCCACGGCCCAGGCAGCGAACATGTGGCCCGTCCGTCCCGGACGAACATCATCAATCCCGCTCGTCTCGACCCAGTTCAGGCGAACGATACCTGCATTCAGTGCCACTCGCAAGGGCAGCCCCTCCAGAATCCGATTCAAGGCAAATATTATGACTGGCCGGTCGGATTCCATGTCGGCGAACAGTTACAAGATCACTGGAAGCTCGAGGAACACAACTTAGGCGAGACGACATTCACTCATTTTGCGGAAGGTACAGCGCATAAGAACCGAATGCAGGGAAACGATTTTGTTCAAAGCGTTATGTATACGCGCGGTGTAAAGTGCTCCAGTTGCCACGACGTCCACGGCACCGATAACGACGCTCTGTTGATCAAACCAGCAAACGTCATGTGCCTCGAATGCCACGGTCCTGGATCGCCTAATGGTCCACACGTACGCACGATTGAGGAACACACGCATCACAAAGTTGGAAGTGCAGGCGATGAGTGCGTGGCCTGTCACATGCCGCGGATCGAACAAACTATTGCAGATGTGAACGTCCGCAGTCACACGTTCCGATTCATAAGCCCAGCAATGACAGACAAGTACAAAGTTCCGAACCCTTGCACTGATTGTCATAGAAGCCAGTCCTCAGCTTGGGCGACTCAGGAGCTTAAGACCTGGTCAAACATCTCTCCGTGGCGGATAGAGCAATGACATCGCCCGGCGATTTGTAAGCAGCGATTTTCTACTCGTAAGTGCAGTGTCAGCTGTCATTAAGTTGAGAGAAGCGGATCTATTGCGCGGAGCAGAGCGGGCTACCGGAAGCTCCGCTGGATATTAGTAGACCCTTCCCGACCACAGTGGATTTGTTGCGGTCTATCTGGGTGTGCGCAACGGTACGCGCTGGGAGGCTCGCCCGGTCAGTCTTATCGTCCGGTCTAGCCGGGCGCAGCTAATTCTCGGTGTTATCGATCAGGTTGAGCAGTCCGTCTACGATGGCAGTTTCCGCATATCCCGGCTTCAGATGTGAACCGAGCACCTGGAACGTGTAAGCGCCGAACGCCGTGTCACTTGGGATGTAGCCGGAGTTAGCCCTTCCGTTCGCGAGCGTAACGACGATTGTGTCGGCAACCGGCGATTCCATTTTCAAACGCAGTCCGATAGACGTGTAGATCTCGGCATCTATGCTCGCGAACGCCACTTCTCCGATCCGGAGAACGCCCAAACGGATCTTCACCGGATCACCATCCTCGTAAACGCCGGGACTGCCTTCCCGGACATTATCAAGCCGTTTGCGTCCAGGGCAGGTAATCATCTCCTGTTCGGCCTTGATAGCCGGGTTGGCGCTCATTCGAGTCGTATTTGTCATGATTCGGATGGCTTCTTCCCCGAGCAGCACTCCTTCGCTATCCATTACTCGTTCAAGGGTGTCTCGCACCTTGGGATCTGGCGGTCTCGCGTCGACCTTGTTGTCACGAATGGGTTCTTCCACCTTCTCGCGTGTGAGGACGTTACCGGTGATCGGCACTCCGCTGCGAGAAGCCAAGTCATTTGTTCCCGCACGCATATAGAGTGGATTTTGATCTCCCGATGCCCCCTGCGCGAAGACGGCGACCATGTTGCCTCCATACGCCTCTTCGACGTAGCGGGACGTGGCACCAGCGAAATCAGCGCTCGTAAAGCCTGCGAGATAGCCGTTTGTCGGATGCATTGCATAGTCGATGTACGCCGCGAGCGCCTTTCCGTCGAGCGTCTCAAATTTCAGAACAGCCACGGTCTTATCCGATGGTCCGTTCAGGTTCGGCGCTTGCGTCCAATGGTGGGTTTCTGGATCGATTGCATCCCGATTCACGTTCAGGTAAGAAAAACCAGTGCCGAATCCCATCCGTGCGGACTGCAGATTTGCGTTTGCCCGGCGTACCGCCTCCACCATCTGAGCAACAATGGGCGGCGGGGGAGCATTCGGGTCGGGCGGCGCAAATCCGCCGCGCCCCGGCACATCGCCGACCGCCATACCGCTGTGCGTGTGAGTCGCCGACATCAGGATGTTCGCCACCGGGCAATCGAGTTCGGAGGCGATTTGCTTGGACGCGAATGCCCAAGCCTGTTCGGAAAGACCCGACTGATCAGCCCCGATAAGCACAGCCCGAGACGGCCCGTTCTCTAGCACAATGGCGCGAACATAAAGTCGCTCGTGTTCGTATTTGCCGCCTGGAGGATTGTTGGGATCAGCATGCGGTGTAATATCCACCCGTGCCGCTCCAACGCGAAGAGCAGCCGAGGCGCTTGCGACGGCGCTGAGCGATAGAGCTAATGCAAAGAAGCTTCTAAACAGGCGCAATGGTAAATGTTTCATTGGTCTTCGGTCCGTGTTGAACACAGAGCTTGTACCCCACGTGATAGTCTTACCGCGCAACCTTAAAGCTGTATGAAAACACGACATTCTCTCTTCAGAAATTTTTAAGGTTTGCAGATGATGATGGGTCTTCGATCGGCGGATCCGAAGTGCCAGCTGCAAAAACATCCGCTAGCCCACCATCGACGGGGCATGGATTGGAGAGCCAACCAGGTCAAGGAGGGCAATGGGAACCAGCTACCAGCCGGAGCCATGAGGAAACTGCTCACTGGTTTTCCGGCGATGCTGCCGGTGCCCCAGTTCGCGGTCAAGCTCTCATTGATTTTCGCGGTAGACAAGCCTGGTGAAGTTCACTCGGGCAGTGAAGGCGGATAACACGAGGCTGAAGGCACAACAAGAGCTCTACCAACATTCTGAAGTCCGGAGACAACTCTATAGAACTGGGTTCTGACATGCGCCGGTTTAGCCGATGACCCGGGTGGTCTTAACCAGCCGATTCAATGATCGGCGCTCAAAGCGCGAGTTCTCGGAGCGAAGGACGACACTGACAACACCCCTAGGAGACATTGATGTTTATAAGTAGATGCGGTATCGGGGGACTGCTGTTGCTGGCCCTTGCCTTTGGTTCATGGGAGAAGTCTTCCGGGCAATCTAGCAAGGCAAACCCACTCAATCTGTCGACGAATCACATGACTGCTTCCGTTGCCAATCTGGAACTGGAGGCTGAATGGTACGAGCGGGTTCTGGGGTTTCACAGGAGCAAGCTAGTTGGTGGAAGAAAAGACTTCGGGCTGTATCAGATGACGATGCCGGGAATCCGCATCGATCTCGTATGGCAGATGGGATCGTCTCGACATCAGAAGATGACGGGGCGTCTTGAGCAAGGGTGGCTTCATCTGGTCTTCAACACTCCGGATCTAAAGGCTGCCTATAGATACCTTGTTGCGCAACGAACAGATGTGCGGATAGAAAGGGACGCGCAGCAACGGATCGTTCACTTGACGCTGCACGATCCCGAGGGAAACGAAATCGGCCTTGTTAACGAATGACGTGCCTTGAACCGCGGAATGTGCACCATTCCGCAACTTGGGCTAGTCCGGACTATCCGTGAGAAAAGGCGTAGCGTTTGGTAATCCGCCGCGCCCAATTTCAGACCTTTTCCTCTACCCTTTGCGAATACTCGCGGCTAATCTTCCTCGACCACTTCTCCGAGAAGCCGATTACACGTCAAGGTGAATCACTCGATAAGCGGATCGATGATTGGGAGCTCGTACCGGCGCCCAAGCCTAGCCTCTAAGAATCCGCTCCCGCCATTTCCTAACGCTCATCACATCAAACCGCTCTCCACGGAAGGGAATCTGCTTCGGCGGCGCCTGCGCACTACGCGTCTTCTCTTTCAGCCATTCACCAACTTCCATCCAGCGAGTCTCGCCAGCGGAAGAGCGGATGACCAACATTACAGGAAAGGCTTGCGCAATCCAATATCGGGCGTGTCGCTCATCCTTCAAAGTGAAGATCTCGCTTTCGTCACGCTCCCGTGTGCGCAGATGAGAGTCGCCCGACTTCAGCTGCAAATAAAGCTTACGGCCGCTCGCTTCGCCTGAATCATGCTTGAACTCGATCTCCATATCAATACCGTGGTCGCTAATGCTGAATTCACGGCAGATCTGGCCAGCCAGGGCGACCGTCGATATCACTTCGCCTACGAGAGCCCGCTCTTTGCTCTCATTATCCAGCTTTGTTGACGAGTCTTCCCCCATCTCACGCACGCGTTGCTGCACTTCCTCGCTGGCAAACCGCGCCTCTAACTCGTCCCACAGCGGCACACGCTTGTCACACTTGGCGCACACGATCGATGGCGTGGTGGCGCCCCCGGACGCTTTCTTTCTGACGCCAGTGATGGCAGCCGTTGTTCTCTTACCGCTGAGCCACTCGTTGAGTCTTTCCATCGCCACTTCGCGGTTGCCGACCGGCGTGCAGCAATGCGGGCAAACGTAGTGACGAAGCCTCACTAGGTCTTGAGCTTTCTCCCTCAGGTGCTCATGAACGTAGCGGGCGAAGACGATTTTCTCACCATCAGATATCGACGGGTCAAAATACACTTCTAGTTCGCCGGCGCCTTCCGCTCGCCGCGTCATTTTGATGCCAAGTGGCTTGTCCGTCAGCGTTTTGAAATCGGCCGCATAGCGCCAAAGCCTATGTCTTTCGAAGGCTTCCGTGTGATGCAAACGAACAACTAACGTCGCATAAACCTCATCGAGAAATCCATTGAACTGGTAACTTACTAGGACAGCCGGGTGCCCCACCAATTGCGGCCGCTCCCGACGATAGTAGCTGGGAAAAATGAGCAACCATCCCTTGTCTGATCGTTCGCGAAAACACAGCCCTCGATGCACCAGGGTCTGGTGCATCGCCAACAAGACGAACTGCTCGTCGTCGGTCGCCAGCCGCTTCGGATCGGAGGGATACTTCAGTTCACCCCGTAAAACCTGTTCTTCCGAAATGCAGCCGCGCTCTTCCTTGTCGGCCCTCATCGTTTGAATCACTGCTTGTGCGTAGAGGTTGATGAACTCCGGCTGGAGCAGAATCCAATTCCCGAAGTCCAGTTGCCACAACACTCCGGGAGCAGCCAGCAAACCCAGAACAGCCTTGAAGTCTTCATCCGTGAAGGCGATCTCTTCGCCGGCCAGACGGAGAAGAAGCACTTCCCTAAGCTCGTTGAAGCGCATCAGCACGCGGCCTTCGTCCTTCAGACGGACTATTTCAACCTTGAGCCGCTTGAAAAGGCGGGGCGAGGTGCGCCACGCAAGTTCGTCCCACTGGACCGCCTCGACAATGGCTTCCTTCAGGTCCTGGCAGCCTTCCCCCGTTTTCGCGCTAGTCTCGAAGACGTGGCCGAGGAAGTTGCGGTCTGTCGCAAATTTCTCGATCTCGCCACGGCTTACCAGAATGCTGCCGGTGTCTACTCGCCCGGCTACTAGCAGCTTACGGAACGGGCGGCGTGAGGCCCGGGTGAGATCGCGATCCCACTGCCCCAGAGTGTCAAAGACATCCTGTTTTTGACCATCGAAGACAAGCACCGCCACGGCTGTCGCGTCCATGTAGAGCTGATGAATCAACCTTTGGTCCGCCTGCCCGCCGAAATCCCACAACCAAATTTCGCGCTCGCCACCGCCCGCCGAAACCATGGGCCACTGTGTCGCCCAAGCGCCGAGAGTCGATTCGCTTGGACGCCATTCTCCTTTGGCTAGGCGCACGGAAAGCCCGGTCTTCCCGGCCCCGGAGTCGCCGACAAGAAGGACCTTCGCATTGGCATACTCCACTTGCTCCATTTGCTTGTTCTCGGTTTCGAGCCCAGCTGCCCAGTCCCAAATCCGAATGATCCCGTTGCTGGCCGCTGACAGCGCGAGTCGTCCATCCGGACTGAAGGCCACGCTCAACACAGTGTCCGAGTGGCCCTCCAGCACGCGCACCGAACGGCCCGTCTCCACCTCCCACAGCCGCAGCGTGTTGTCCTCGGACCCTGACAGCGCGAGTCGTCCATCCGGACTGAAGGCCACGCTCCAGACATTGTCCGAGTGGCCCTCCAGCACGCGCACCGAACGGCCCGTCTCCACCTCCCACAGCCGCAGCGTGTTGTCCGAGGACCCTGACAGCGCGAGTCGTCCATCCGGACTGAAGGCCACGCTCAAGACAGTGTCCGAGTGGCCCTCCAGCACGCGCACCGAACGGCCCGTCTCCACCTCCCACAGCCGCAGCGTGTTGTCATCGGACCCTGACAGCGCGAGTCGTCCATCCGGACTGAAGGCCACGCTCAAGACAGTGTCCGAGTGGCCCTCCAACACGCGCACCGAACGGCCCGTCTCCACCTCCCACAGCCGCAGTGTGTTGTCCGCGGACCCTGACAGCGCGAGTCGTCCATCCGGACTGAAGGCCATGCTCAAGACCCTGTCCGAGTGGCCCTCCAGCACGCGCACCGAACGGCCCGTCTCCACCTCCCACAGCCGCAGCGTGTTGTCCGCGGACCCCGACAGCGCGAGTCGTCCATCCGGACTGAAGGCCACGCTCCAGACCCTGTCCGAGTGGCCCTCCAGCACGCGCACAGAACGGCCCGTCTCCACCTCCCACAGCCGCAGCGTGTTGTCCGCGGACCCCGACAGCGCGAGTCGTCCATCCGGACTGAAGGCCACGCTCCAGACCCTGTCCGAGTGGCCCTCCAGCACGCGCACCGAACGGCCCGTCTCCACCTCCCACAGCCGCAGTGTGTTGTCCGCGGACCCTGACAGCGCGAGTCGTCCATCCGGACTGAAGGCCACGCTCAAGACACTGTCCGAGTGGCCCTCCAGCACGCGCACCGAACGGCCCGTCTCCACCTCCCACAGCCGCAGCGTGTTGTCCGCGGACCCCGACAGCGCGAGTCGTCCATCCGGACTGAAGGCCACGCTCCAGACACTTGCCGAGTGGCCCTCCAGCACGCGCACCGAACGGCCCGTCTCCACCTCCCACAGCCGCAGCGTGTTGTCCGAGGACCCTGACAGCGCGAGTCGTCCATCCGGACTGAAGGCCACGCTCAAGACACTGTCCGAGTGGCCAAGCGAAATGGCTGACCGTTTCAGCCCGCTGGACTGTTGAGACTCGTGGGTGCGCTCAGCAACCATAGACGTTTGACGGCAAGCGGCGAAAAGCTTCGGATACTCCTGCCCACGGCTGTCTGCTCGCCAATCAACGTACAGGAATTGAGCGAGTGAGCCTTTCGGCCGTGTGTCGTCCAGTCGCAGGGGCAGAAAGCGGCGATCTTTGTTTAGTGGGTCGCGAAAGCGAAACGTGCCCGCTTCCAACTGTGCCCAATCCGAACCGAAAGCATTGGCCGACATGCAAAGCAGCAGGATTCGAGAGCGCTCCAATCCCTCCTCGATCTTCGCGGGGATGCTATCTCCCGGCAGTATCTCCCATTCATCGAACCAGACCCTCAGGCCGTCGGAGCGAAGCTTTTCAGCCAAGGAGCGGACAACATGCTTGTCCTTGGAGCTGTGGCTTAGGAAGACGTCGTACGGGAGAAACTCGGGCATTAAGAGACAAGTTCTGCTCGTTCAAATACACAGCCGAGCCAAACAACTGAATAAACTACCATGGTTCGTCTTCTCGTAAATCCGTGCCGATGAATAGACCGGTCCGTTAGTTGAGGACACGAGAAGTAAGGACTGGAGCGTACTTAGCAAGCGCGATGTTCAGAGACGAGCAGTCAGTTGACGTGTAACGCGCTTCTCGTTCATGTGGTCTTTAGGCGCACATAGATCGCCGCTAACGGCCATGGGTTTTGGTGGTCCGGCAACCGGACAGGCGAGCTAGTTCTCAAAGCCTTATCAGCGACTAGGCACGAGCTGTTCGCTAGCGGACGATGCGTCGAACTTTCAAATGCATCATCTTCTGCGGTGAGCGCTCGCCGATGGTTATTTCCCCATGCTCAGTCCACTCACCGTTCTCATTGATGCGCAGTACTGTGGCCGTCTTTTAACTGGCCGAGTGCAAAGCCCCAAGACATCAAGTTGCCGGCATCGCCTACCTTGACCTCAGTTTCGAGCCACCGTCCATCGTTGAACGCTCGCATCTTGTACGCTCCCGCTTCGTCGTCAAATAAAATTGGTCTGGGGGCTTGAAGCGAGATCTTCCCGTCGGTCTTGGTTCGACCACCACCTTCAATCATCAAGACGAGTCCGTTCAATTTGAAGTGAGCCGACTCGGTCTGCGCCATGTCGACAAATTGACCAGGTCCCCGTAGAACGGTGGCCTAACCAGACCGCTCGCCAACAAGGAATTCAAGTCTTTTCATCGCGGTCCGTTGCGCCTCAACATTCGGCGTCTTCGCTGCTTGTGCCATACATGGACCTCCTAACAAAGCCGCTAAGAGGAAAAGGAATCTGGCGCGGACCATGCAAACATCAATAGTAGATCGAACCTGAAACGGATAGATCCGCCCTCACGGCCTAGCGTTTACTTTCCGGATGTGGGTAGATGGTCAGCCATCCGTCCAATGGGAGCGTAACGGGTCGCCCTAGAGGTCACTCGCCGTCAAGCTTCACCGCACTCCTTTTACGAGGCGAGAGCCCTCTTATAGTATTCGAGGCACCGGCATCCCTCTTTCACGCAGTCGGAGTCCGGAACGATGCCACGTTGTGTATGAAAGAGGTGTAATGACAGTCCGAACTAGCTGCGAGGCTTGCGCTACGGAGTGTCCCTCGCGACGCTACCGCCAGCGCTCTCCACCATTGGTTTCGAATGCGGGCGCGCAGTGGAAAAAGTCAGCTACTGTGTGACGGTGAGTTCCGCGTGGAGAGTGGCGGTCGAGTCTTCTCCAGCCCAGACGTCGAAGGTGCTGGGTTCTACGGCCCACTTCCGGGTCTGAGGACTCCAAAACTCCAGCTCATCCTTGCCAAGCGGGAAGGTGAGGGTTTTGGTCTCGCCGGGCTGCAGGGCAACACGCTCAAAGCCTTTGAGCTGACGGACGGGACGCGATGCTGAGCCGTAGCGCTGATGGATGTAGATTTGGGCTACCGCATCCCCAGCGACTGAGCCGGAGTTGGTAACGTCAACCGAAACTTCCGTTTTGCCATTGGTGCCGATGCTGGGCTGGCTCAGCTTGAGATTTTCGAACTTGAACGTGGTGTAGCTGAGGCCGTAACCGAAGGGGTAGAGAGGTTTCGACTGGATGTCCCAGTAACGCGAGGTGAACTGGGGGCGGTCTTCGGGCTCGTGGGTGAGGTTGTGGTTGTAGTAGAGTGGCTCGGCGCCAGCGACGCGCGGCCAGCTCACAGGCAGCTTGCCGCCAGGGTTCACGTCGCCGAACAGGACGTCGGAAATGGCATTGCCACCCTGCGTCCCCGGATACCAGGCTTCGAGGATGGCAGGCACGTGCTCAGAGGCCCAGCGAATATCGAGCGGACGGCCGGCGAGAAGCACGAGCACGACCGGCTTCCCGGTCGCGACAGCGGCTTGCAACATCTGCTGCTGGATACCGGGCAGGTCGAGCGTAGCGCGAGACGCGGCTTCACTGTTCATGCTGGCGATTTCGCCCATTGCGGCGACGACCAGGTCGGCATCGGACGCGGCGGCTTTTACCTTGGCGATCCAGTTGGCCGTCTGTTCCGGCGTGGGTGGCGGCAGAACCTTTTTGCCGGCAAGCTGATCGAGGAGTCCAGGAAAAATGCGCGACATCTCAGGACCGGCGACAAGCTTGATTTGCGCGCCAGGCAGCTTGTTTTTGAGACCGGCGAGCACGGTTACGGGATGGCCCTTGGCTCCGCCGCCGAAGAGGTTTTCAACGGTCCAACCGCCTTCGATGTCTTGGGTGGAATCGGCGAGCGGACCGATGAGCGCGATCTTCTTGATGGAGCTCTTCAGCGGGAGCGTGTGCTTCTCGTTTTTGAGAAGGACCATGGAGCGGCCGGCGAGCTTGCGCTCGAGGGCGAGGCCTTCAGGACGGTTCAGCGTGGCTTCGACTTTGGATTCATCGAGGTAGGGGTGATCGAACAGGCCAAGCTGGTATTTCGCGGTGAGGATGGGGAGGACGGCAGCGTCAATCTGCGCCTCGGTGAGTTTGCCATCTTTCACGAGTTGGGCAAGGTTCTTGGTGTAGGTCTGGCTGGCCATGTCCATGTTGAGGCCGGCCGTGAACGCCTTGTAGGCAGCGTCTGAGGAGTCTTTCGCATAGCCGTGAACCTGTAGGCTGGCGACGGCGAAGGCGTCAGAAACAACGAAGCCTTTGAAACCCCACTCATTGCGGAGGATGTCTGTAAGGAGCCAGTGATTGCCGGTGGCCGGAACATCATTCAGGTCCATATAAGCCGACATGAAGTTGCCGGCGCCTTGCTGTTCAGCGGCATGGAACGGCGGAAGGTAAATGTTGCGGAAGAGTTCCTCGGGGATGTAGGACGAGTCGTAGTCGCGGCCGCCTTCGGCTGCGCCGTAACCGGCAAAATGCTTGACGCTGACCAGGACGGAGTCGGGGCCAAGTTGGTCGCCCTGGAATCCGCGAACCTGCGCGCGCGCCATGGCCGAGCCGAGGTAGGGGTCTTCACCGGCACCCTCAACAATGCGTCCCCAGCGGCCGTCGCGTGCGATGTCAACCATTGGCGTGAAAGTCCAGCGGATGCCGGCAGCACTGGCGTCCTGCGCCGCGACGTGCTGGGCCTGTTCTTCGACGCTCGGGTCCCAGGACGAGGCCATGGCGAGCGGCACAGGAAACACCGTGCGGTAACCGTGGATAACGTCGAACGCAAAGAGGACAGGCACGTGCAGACGGGACTTCTCGACTGCGATGTGCTGGAGGCGGTTGATCTCTTTCGCATCCGTAAGCCATAAGATGGACCCGACGCGCCCCTGAGCGATGAGTTCATCCGGCTTTCGGGAGCCTAGCATTGGCATGACGATGCCCGCCGACTGATTGAGCTGGCCGACCTTTTCATCCAGGTTCATTTGCTGAAGCAGGGTTTGGGCACGCTGTTCGGCTTCGTCGCGGGTGAGGGACTGGGCCGTGGTTGTGGCGACGGAAGCGAGCGCGAGAAGAGCGAGGGCAATCTTTTGATGCATGTCGAATGATTTTTCGGGTGTTCTGATTGGACGGCGGAGGATGGAGGCGGAAAACTCGCGCTTGGACCACGCTAGGACTATCGCGACGGGCGATAGCAGGCGGACGGGAATCTTCATGAGGTCTTCTTTCTTGGTCTTGCTGGAGTTCGTGGAGCGGCGGATGGCGCGGGTTTGCTTGGGGGATCGGGCGCGCGCAGGCCGAGAAGGATGATGCGAATCGTCTCCCGGAAAAGGCGATCGATGGGTTGGCCGAACTCGATCTCCACCTTTGGTCCAAGGGAGGCGAGGCGGCGCTGGGCTCCTATGACAGCGTTCATAACGGCGTGGATGGTAACGTCGGGATCGAGGTCAGGGCGGAGGGATCGGTCGGCGATGCCTTCGCGAATGATGGCCTTGAAGCTCTCCAAACCGCCCTCGGGGCTTTGACCCAGAAGAGTGAGGAGGCTTTCACTGGCCAATTGCGCGCGTACATCGCATCGAATTGCGCCATGAAGCGAATTCTTGGCCGATTGTTGGCTAGTTCGCTGGCCATGTACTCGAGCATCGTTATGATCTTCGCGAGACCGGTACTCTGCCGCTCGAGCGCAGGAATGACGACGGACTTATCGTGTTCTATCAACTGGCTGAAGATGGCCCAGACAAGGTCTTCCTTGTTGGAGAAGTACTCGTAGAGAGTAGAGGCGCGAACGCCGCTGGCGCTGATGATTTCAGCCAACGTCGTAGTGTCGATCCCGCGTTCATCGAAGAGGCGGGACGCGGCGTCGAGGATGCGTCGCCGTTGGCGTCACGGTGGAGATGGTAGGTACGCGGTGTCTTTGCCGTTGCAATCTTCGCGCGTCCAGAGGTGGTTCGTGCCATAAACTCCGAACGATGATATCAAATTCCTATATCTATTCGAAATCGAATTTAAAGCATGAGTGGATGGATCTGCTCGGAGCGGCGCGTATAGCGCTGATAGGGGGAATGAAGGAGGGACCAATTATGTGGGTAAGGTCGAATCTGATCTTATGGTTTCCGCCTCGACGATCGGCGCGCTTCAAGGCCGCATGATTGACCTCGCTGGTGAGTCGTTGACGATGAAAGAGGTAGCAGAGAAGCTAACAGCGGCACAGGCCGTAACGTTTCAGTTCGCTCATTATCAGAAGAAGACGCACTTGCTAGCGGTATCAACCCGGCGTCGTGATGAGTCATGTCAGGGACAATCTCGAGGGCTACAAGGTCGACATTGCGCCACACGTGCTTGGGGTGTACCGCTGACCTCGTTGATCAGTAGATTGCTGAGCACCGCGACGTGTATCTTGATTCAGCGAAAAACTAGTAAGTGGGCAAGTGTATCAATGCCGCGGCTTGCGCCCACACTTGGAGTACCGAACCAGCGATACCAAAAGCTCGCACCACACGACCTCAGTCGAACCTGTGCGCGATGTGTCACGTTGCAGGTAGCGAACTGGATCAAATCCGACTTCATCTGGGACAAGTCGCCATTCAAACCACCGAGCATTACCTAGGGTTAGGTGAGCTAGAATCTCCTGTACGTCCACATGGCGGAGAATAAAACAAAACCGACGAGCGTGAGCGTCAGCGACTACATCGAGGCGCTACCCCAAGAAGGCAAGCGAGCCGATTCGAAAACGCTGATCAAGCTTATGCAGCGACTCACCGGCGAGAAACCTAAAATGTCGGGTCGCCTATCGTAGGTTTCGGAAGCGTTCATTATGAATACGAGAGCGGCCGGGAAGGGGATATGCCACTGGTCGCCTCTCGCCACGCAAACCCGCAATTGTGATCTACCGAATGAGCAACTTTCCAGAAGCGAATGAGCTGACTGCGAAGCTAGGGAAATGTAAGCTGCAAGGTTCTTGTTTGCACATCAAAAGTCTTGCCGGTGTCGACCTGAAAATTTTGGAAACCATGATCTTGAAGTCGTGAGCGCTGCGCACCAGAAATCCCACGGCGAGTGACCGTCAGTCCGGACGAAAACCAAATCTCTATGGCCGGACCTGACGGAGCTTTCCGGGCAGCGCGGTGAATTCACGACTGAGGTGAAACAGAGCACGTACTGGCATCAAGTCCGCGCTCGACGAACTCGCAAGAGCTGGCAATATCCAATACTTAGCACAGCCTGCCTACAAGATGGCGCTCCTGTTCTCATTCAGAGCAGCGACATCACCACACAGTTAAGAATCTTCATCCCTCACCGCTTGGCTTCATGCAAGGATGTTAGCGCTCTGGAAGGTTACGCTTCGAGAATACTTGCCAAGCGTGATCGAGCTCGGCTGAGTGTTTACGAGTAGGATTGGCTCTCGGTCTGGGTTAATCCTATTCCACCGTACTCTCGCCGGAAGACTTACTTCTCCCATTTATCAAGTACGACGTCGTAGTTGAGTTCCGGGGCGTTTAGCCGAAAGCTGATCGTGAGAATCTTTCCGTTCTCCGAAAGCGAAAGGATCTGAGTCGTTTTACTTCGTCGCCATGGCAGATTTCCCTCCCCGCTGGTTTCCAGGACCAATCTGTCACCAACCCAATGGCCAGAGAATCGAGTCGCCATATGTCCGCGTCTCTTCTTAGAAAGCACGGTCCCGTCAATGGGATAGACGATCCACCATCTTTCATCGGATTTGGAACCCGGAGTAACGGGACGGAGAGAGATAGTCGTGTTCGTTTGCCTGATCTCCATCACGCTGCCACTCACCGGCACCGTCCGGGTCGCCATTCGGGTCGTCATCGATTTCCAGACCCCGGATAAATCAATTCCTTCCCCCAGGCACAGAACCTGACCAGAACAAATAGCTGCTATTAATAATGACTTATGCATGGCGACCCGGCGGCTTGAGTTGATCTTAGTCGTTTGTTGAAGGGCTTAGTCTAGCAGGATTCGAGATGGTGGGGTGATTAGTGACGACCGGACACTTCAATCACACTCACCCACTTCTTGACGGCAGCAAAAGATTCTCCTCGACCGAGACTAAGCCAAGGCTCAACGCTGGACAGCCCATTGAAGCTGAGGCTGATTCCGCAATAGGCAGGCTGCGCGTTGCAGCGAACCACCCTTCCCTTTGTTACTGGGATGGTACGTCCAGGGAATCCGAGGAGGCTAGCGCATCCGTCGGATTAAACCGTACGTTTTAGAACGTCAGGGTTTCGCCAAGTCCGGCGTATTCACTCTGCTTTCCCCAGCGTTGATGAACTTTCTCGACTGTGAGTTCCCCCGAGCAGTGACCGATCGCCATCGTCCTAACGTGGTACTTGTCTTTCAGAGTGTTTAGAGTCGCATCGATCTGTTCGGGAGGGTCCTGCAGAAGGTGAAGGCCACCTACGATCATCGAGACATGCTTGTCAGCGCTATGCGCTGTCGCCTCGGCGATAATTCGCTCGATCCCTGGATGCGAGCATCCCACGAAGATTACAGGACCAGCTAGCGTATCGAGCACAAGTGAGATTTCACGCAAACCTTTAAACGCTAACTTTTCTGAGACGAGCGAGACCAAACGCATATGAGGTGCGATCGCGATGGAATCGTTCACGGCGGTCATACTCGTATCACTCCACGCGAGCCATCCTTTCGGCTCTGGTCGTGCTCCGCCGCGGAAGTAGCGCATCTTAGCTGGCAGTTCAGGACGCGCGTCTGTTGTCAGGAACGTAGGAGGAAGAACCGACCCAGTAAAGAATTGGTCGTCGGGAACGAATAGCTTCACCTTTGGGTTTTTCGTGAGCACATAGCGCAGACCGGAAGTGTGATCTCCGTGAGCGTGCGTGATGATAACCATGTCCAATCGAGTCAAATCTACATGCATTAAGTCAACGTTTTTGCGAAAAACCTCAATGTTGTCGCCTGTATCGAAAAGAATGCGCTTTCCTTCGAACTCGATCAAAGCGGCGTAGCCCCAGTCCTGCTCGAGATTTGAGCGGTCACCAAAAGCGTCATTCAGAATGGTAAATCGGTTCTGAGCTGAGACACGTTGACCACACACGGAGCTCAAGACGCAGAACAAAATCCATAACGCACAACGACGGAAAAACATCGGTCCAATCCCTCCGGAGGCGTGTTCAGGTTCGCACATAGAACCATTCCTGTAAAGTCATCCAGAGTCCCGCAACTGTCACTTTGCCGTAAAACGCGCTACACGGGGAGCAGTGGTGCTCCGTGGCGGGATTTCCATCCAGTTTAGGGACGCGGACGGTGCAGGGCCAACCTTGGGGAGTAGATACTGGACTTTTGCTTATTTGAGACACGGACGTCGGCCGCAAAGATCGCCAAATACGGCCACGAACGAGCAACTGGGAAGGATAGACTTTGCAAGCTGATAGACCTTCACCACATATACACTGGCAAAGATGTCCTCTGAACGCGACGAACTCGTTGACCTGCTTCTCGACTCCTGGAACCGCAACAACCGCATCCTTGTTAACCTGCTGCGCGCGCTGCCTTCGGGCGGGCTCGCGCTTCGGGCGCTGCCCAACAGCCCCACGGTTTCCGAGATGTTCACGCACATGCATTTCGTGCGCCTTATCTTCCTCTCCGAAGACGCGCCCGACCTTGCAATCGAAGTTCCTCAACGTGAGTGGGTCGAAGAACTCGACGTTAACCGCCTCGCGGAAGAACTCGATCTCAGTGCAGCTGCAGTTAGCAACGGCATACGCTGTCTGATCGCCTCTGGGCGTCAGACGGAAGTGCATTATGACCACCCGCTCTTGTTCCTTCAGCACATGATCTGGCATGAGGGCTACCACCACGGCCAGATCAAACTCGCCCTGAAAGCAGGCGGCCAAGCTCTCGAAGATGAGGTAATCGGTCGGGTTACCTGGGACGTCTGGATGGACAAACATACATCCTAAACGCCTCGCGTTGTGGGGTGCCAGCTATCGGTCCCGTCACCCTGAGCCGCTCTCTTCACGATCTCCCAGAGAACCTCCGGCCTCAGGCGATGGCCCCAGATCTGTCCTGCGGCAATGATGACCATGATAGAGATCCTAGGTCCGCAATCAGCGCTGTACTATCTCCTTAAACCGTTGAGCGCCCGACTACACCTCCTTAACGCAATACCGTCTGTGCTTTGGACTGCGCTCTTCCTGAGCCCTCTTTACGTCTACTGCGCGCAACACGTTCCGAAGAGAGCCCTTTACGTATTCGCAGTCGCTGGAGTGCTGTCAGCCTTTCTTCCGAGATCCGTTCTTCAGCAGATTCAATTAAGTTCAAAAACGAGAGTTTATCGTCGGTTGCGGGTTCCGCTGCTGTTGACGCTGACTCAAGACGCACCTTGGCTCCGTCATTTGAGCGGGGATGTCGAGAAGCGTATTTCCCGTGATCGCGAGGCGATCGCTCGCACGATACGAGACACATGGATGCGGGAACGATTCCATCTCGGACTATTTGTCTTCTGCGCGTTCTGCGTGGGCGTCGCTTTATGGCGGATGCAGTTGATGTGGTTCACCACTCTGATCGTGATCAATGTACTTTATAACCTGTATCCCGTCTGGCTTCAGCAGTATCTTCGACTGCGTCTAACGCGTTTACTCAGGCAAACGTCGATCGCATGAAGTCTCAGCGTGGTCTCGACATAGCATGATCACCCGGTACCAGGTTCATCTCGAAAATCGAGACTCGCGGCAGGAACGGTCAACGGACTGCTCGCTACTGTTCGGCGCCTTGGCTACGAAGCAGCGGACGCGGAGACTCTGAAAGGTAAACGAGACCGCGCGATCCTTGCGGTCCTGCTTGGATGCGGGCTCCGAAGGCGTGAGCTGGCCGATTTGGATTTTCGGCACCTACAACGGCGGGAGGAACACTGGGCCATAGTCGACCTCGTCGGCAAGGGTGGGCATATCCGTACCGTGCCCGTACCAGAATGGGTGAAGGCAACGGTGGATATCTGGACTACGGCGGCCGGTCTGTCCGAAGGGCAGGTATTTAGATGTGTCTGCCGAGCGGGCAAGCACTGGGGCGACGGCGTCACTGAGCGGCTAGTCTGGCATGTAGTAAAGCAGTACGCGGCTCAACTCGGCCTCACTGGTCTGGCTCCGCACGATCTTCGCCGCTCCTGTGCCAAGTTGTGCCATTCGGCAGGCCGAGAACTGGACCAGATTCAATTCTTGCTCGGGCATGTATCCGTGCAGACAACCGAACGCTATCTCGGCTGCAAGCAACGAATCCGCGGAGCCGTGAACGATTGCATCGGGATCGAGCCGTAGCAAGTTGCCCGTTGGAGCGAGATGCCGACTATGGGTCAAAGTGGATTCCGCTCGTGTCACTCATCTTGATTCGCACGTAGAAAAAACCTAGTTTCCGGGTTGCCCGTTATTGAGGAGCTATCCGGAAACTTTCGTCAAGTCGCTCGAAATCTTTGACTTTTAGGAGCTATCGCGCCAAAGGAGAAGCCTGTTTCTGAAGTAATGGGATAGGCCGGAACGGAGCAGTCTCCGGCCCACGTTGGTTGCAGAAGTGGATTAGTGGTCGTCGTTCTCGCAAGAGTCGCCACGGTCTTCGTAACTGTGGCAGGGCGTGGCGAGGAAGGCATGCACTTCGCCGTTGATCAGGCCTTGCCCGGCGATCTGACCCGAGGCGTTGATCCCCGCGGCCGATTGCAGAATCCATGGCGAGCCTTTTGGAATCAGGTCGTTCAGATCGACCATCACGCCATCCTTCCACAGGAACGCGTGCTGCTGGGTGAAATCGGCATTGAACATAAAGCCCACGATTTCCCGGCGGTCGTTGATGGTTTTGCAACAACCATTGACGGCGAAGGGAAAGCCGGGCGGAGGGTTCAGTTCGACAAGCGTGCGGGATTCCGGCGTCCACAGAAACGGGCGAGTAGAACCGTCGGCAGTGGTGGATGTTCCTGAGACATCGCCACGGCTATTGATTGCGGAGGCGCCCGAAATAGGACCGCCCAAAGATCCCAGGTTGATGGGCGTGCCATCGCGCTCCCAAAGAACAGCGTGAGGGGAGTTGACATACGGAGGCGGAGTGGTATTGGCGCAGACGCCAGAGTTCCCCACGACCTGGCCACGGTCATTGATGCCGAACGCGTTGGCTACGGTATCACCATCTAACCGCCTGAGCTGACGAACACGGCCATCGGGTTCCCAAATGACAGCCTGAAATTGAAAGCCCGCGGTTCTGGCGGCAGCGCAGTCGAGATCGTAGACGTCCGTGTCGGAGAAGCCTACCGCCTGACCGCGATCATTCAAATCGAGAGCGTAAGAATTGTTACCGCCGGGAAGAAGCGGGAGCGCCGTGAGCCGGCCGTGTTTCCAGGTGGCCGCCAGACATTGCAGGTTGGTGCCAAATGCGCAGACATCCTCCCCTTGGCGACTGAGGTTTGCCGTTTCCGAGTCCACGACCGAGAGGTTGAACAGGTTGGTTGCGGCGCCGGCGCTGTCCGGTCCGCCGAGGGTGCCGAGATTGCGAAGACGGCCGCGCTCCCAGAAAAATGCTGTTTGCGGCGCATTGTTGACGGCTTGGGTGGGATCGCCGTTCTGCGTAGAGGTGGCAGAGCCTCCGGTGACGACACCTTCGTCATTTAAGTTATAAGAAAAACTGTACGGGCCGCCCAGTGTTCCGAGGTCTTGAACGGCGTAACGCGGGAAGCGAATGGTTGCGCCTGTCTCCTTTGGGTGCTGCGCCATCAAGGGTACTGGAATAGCCAGTCCCGCCGGGATCGCCAGAACGGCCAAAGCCATTGAACTTCGAAGCAATTTTAATTTCATGTAATCTCCTTTTCTGCATTTGGCAACTGCGGGAGGCCGCTGTTAGCCGGTTTGGTGTTCCGCAGGCAAGCCAGTAGGGAATTCAGGCAAATCACCGAGGACCCATCAGGGGCGTTGGTCCGATGCAATTCCCCCGAGGTGAGCCATCGTTCGAGTGCACGCTGATCGAGCTTAGAAATCTCGCGGGTGTTCTCCACCGCGATCATGTCCTCTTCGGCAGCGCACTGCGGGCACCATGCGCGGCGCGAAATCCGGCCTTGCAGAATCAACAAGGAACTTGTTTCAACTGTGATCGTCGTTTGCTTTGCCACCGGGCCCCCTTTCATCCGTTCATCCGGCTTGCGAGACAGAACCGACAACAGATTGCCTGAATGAGGTGGGAAATGTCCTTCGCAGGATGATTGGAGTTTCTTGGACTTTCTTGGAACCAGCTAAGAACTAGAAAACAGATCAGTTGAGTCGAAGAGCGACTGATCGCTTCCCAACTCCGCAATGATGCTACACTACGGTCCCGATTCTTCAAGTCCGAGTGCGTCCAATGTCTGCTATCGAAAGCCCCACGGGCAAAGAGCTTTACGAGTTCGGTCCCTTTCGGGTCGATCC
>CAVWGO010000002.1:0-1594451 GCA_963754595.1 uncultured Acidobacteriaceae bacterium
CTAACGGTAGATGGCGATATGTCTACGAACGACACGCTGGTGCTGATGGCCAATGGTGCATCCGGCGTAGCGCCAACATCCAAAGAACGCCCGCTTGTGCAGGATGCCATCCGACGCGTGTTGGAAAGCCTCGCCATGCAGGTCGCGGCCGATGGCGAAGGAGCGAAGAAGCTCATCCTGGTGCATGCGGAAGGGTTCAAGACGTCGGAGGATGCCCGCAAGGTGGCGCGTTCCATAGCGAATTCGCCGCTGGTGAAGACGGCAATTGCCGGCAGCGATCCGAACTGGGGCCGGATTCTTTCGGCGGCTGGTTACGCCGGGGTTGCGTTCGATCCGTCCAATCTGGACATCTTTCTCCAAAGCGAGCCGGTCTGCCGTGCAGGGCTTGCGGGTGAGTACGATGAAGCCGATCTAAAGCGCCGCCTGGACGAGCCGCAGGTGCGTATCCGCGTGGTTCACAAGGGAAAGGGGCAAGGGTCGGCCCGCTTCTTTGGGTGTGACTTGACGGAAGGCTATGTCCAGATCAATGGCAGTTATCGGACGTAGGGCTTTCCTGGCGGGCGGATCTTGCTGGGCTTTGAGCTTCGCGCGGATAAGGCGCAAGATGCGTTGCAGGTGATTGGGCGCATGACTTCAGCGCTGGGCGATAACGATGCCGCAGGCGCTATGAGCGTGTTCGACCCTAGCTGCCCGCAGTACAACGACCTGTCGAATGCTTTATCGAACTTAGTCGCGTCTTACCTGCTTACTAACGAGGCCGACGTGATGGATGAGGTCGATAAGCCGAACCAGACAACGCTGGTGCTGGATTGGACGCTGACTTTGCGCAGCCAATCGAGCGACCAAAGCGTTCAACGGCGTCAAGAAGTGCACGTGCGCTTAGCAAGGAACGCGAACTCTTGGAAGATCGTCGAGTTCGCGCCTGTTTCCTTGTTTAGCCCTCAGATGTGAGGTTCCGTCGTTATTCCGGAACGTTGAAGGCGTACAACATATCGCCGGCGCCCACAACAAGATATTGGCGGCCGTCCAGCTCAGTACGTCATCGGTCCGTTGCTGACCGAAGAAGTCAGTCCGGCATGCCAGAGGATTTTGCCGTCTCCGGATCGAAGGCGATGAAATTCGCCGATGGATCGCCGGTAAACAGCAGCTTGCCCGCGGTGGTGAGAATGCCCGAAAGGAGCCACCATCGCCCGGGAAACACGTGCTTCCATTTGATCTTGCCGGTTTTGTAGTCGAGCGCTACCAGCACCGATTCAGACCAGACGCCGCTATCTCGGCCGCCATAGCCTTCCGGATGTGTCGCTGGTGTCGGTCAAGTAGTAGACGCTGTAAGAAGGCGAGGCGGTGACGTAGAACAGGCCGGTCTCGCGGATCGAAGCTGGGCGGCGGCCAATTGGTCGCTCCCCCGGAGGCGGGGATACACCAGCGCGCCGTCTGTTTTGGGTTCTTTGGCCGGATTGGGAATCGGCTGCCGCTGCGAGTTGACGCCCTTCGACCAGTTCACATCGACAAAGGGCGCGGTAACTACGCTCTTGCCATTGGTGCGATCGAGAACGAAGAAGTAGCCGTTGCGCGCGGCCTGTGCCAGCAGTTTGCGCGTCTGCCCGTTGATCTCGCCATCGAACAGAACCGGCTCTTCGACGTTGTCCCAATCGTGGGTGTCGTGCGGCGAGGCCTGGAAACCACCAGGCGAGCTTGCCGGTATCGGGATTCAGCGCGACGATGGAGCAGGTCCAGAGGTTATCGCCTTTGCGGCTTTGTCCGCGCATGCACGGGGTTGGGGTTGCCGGTGCCCCAGTACAGCAGGTTCAGTTCGGGATCGTATGTTCCGGTGAGCCAAGTCATGCCGCCGCCGTGCGCCATGGCCTGTTCATTGGGCCAGGTTTCGCTGCCGGGTTCGCCCGGCCGAGGCTCAGTGTTCCAGTGCCACTGGACAGCGCCTGTTTCCGGATCGCGCGCTTCCAGAAAGCCGGGAACATCGAGCGAATCGCCGCCCACGCCAACAATGACGTGATTGCCGATGACGAGCGGCGCCGGGGTGGAGAAATACTCCTGCGCCAAGTCGGCGATTTCGACGGCCCAGCGGAACTTACCGGTGTTCTTATCGAGCGAGATCAGGTGGTCGTCCGGCGTTTCAAAGAACACCCAATCGTGATAGATGCCGACGCCGCGATTGCCGGTATGAATTCCGCCCTTACTTTCCCACTTGTAGTGCCAGATTTCGCGGCCGGTGCGGGCGTCGATAGCCCAGGCATGATCGGGGACGGTGAAGTACAACACGCCATCCAATTCCAGCGGAGTCGATTTGATCTGCGGTGCCGAAGGGACTTCCGCCCGGGCCCTGTGTTGGCGTGATACAGCCAGGCCAGTTTCAGATCTTTGACGTTCTGCCCGATTGATCTGCTTCGAGCGGGCTGAAGCGCCGCCCTGAATAGTCGCCGTTGTAAGTGGGCCACATATCCGGGCGGGTGATGCACGATTGCCGACGGATCGAGGCCCTGTGCCGGGGCGCGCACAAACGATAAGCAGAGATATAAGAAGCAGAGCAGGGCTGTGAGCTTCACTTCAAGGTCTCCAGATAAGCAAGGATGTTGTGCATGTCGGCATCGGTGTATTGCCGCAGCAGCTCCGCATGTGCGTTCAAGCGGATCGTGCACTTCTACCCGGATGCCCGTCGTCGTCGTCAAAGGCCAGGAGTGATAGTCGCCGGAGGAATCGTTCATGGCCACGCTGAAATCGTCGATACGCTCCAGCGGGCCGGAGTAGACTTTCGCCGGAAGGCAGGGTGACCGTACACGGTTTTCTGCGCTTGGGATCTGGCGGCGGAGCGCCATGCCCGAAGCTCTGAGGTTTCGGATAGAGGAAGCGGCCCTGCAACGCGACGGGCTCATATTTGCCGGCGACGTGCGCCAGATCGCCGGTCGGCTGAATGGCACTCGGCACAATGCGCCGCGAAGTAGGCCTCACCCGGCCTTGGGATCGCCGGTGACGATATTAGGATCTTGTATTCCATGCGATTCGCCAGCCGCCTGGGTCCGGCTGAGCAAGAAAGCCGCGATGTCGTGTATTTGCGCATCGGTCAAATTCGGGAAAGCGGGCATACCTTTCGCGGCGCGGCCATTGTGGATGACGGGAGCGATTTCTTTCCGGTGCCCGCATCGTGCAGCACCAGGACGGAACGGACCAGGCTGGGTCCCGCTGGCGCCGCCGTTGGCGTTGGAACCGTGGCAGAACCCGCAGGTGGCGACAAAGATGCCTGGCCGCGCTTCACGGCTTCCGGGTCGGGCGGTGCGCCGATCGCGAGGAAGTTGCGCATGGCCTCCTGGTTAGGTGAGGCTGCTGACGACTTCGTTTCGCTAGTGCGCTCGCCCGGTCCAGGCGTTTTCACCGCGGGCCCCGGCTGTGGACCGTTAGCTGCTCCTGCGGGAGGTTGCGGCGGGGGCGGGGCAGGGCTAGTTGCTTGCTGTTGGGCTCCCCACGCGAGTGCCGCCCACACGATTCCGAACAGTAAACGACGTAGTTTCATGAAGTCTTCCCTCCCATGCTATTGCACAGGATGCTTCGTGTGTTCACAATACTGCTGTGAACATAGGTGTTATCGGTCTTGGCTTTATGGGTGCCACACATCTTGCAACGCTGCTGAAGTTGCCGGACGTGGTAGTGAAAGCAGCCGCCTCCAGGAACGAACGCGCGCTTAGCGGAGACTTCTCCAGCATAGGCGGCAATCTCGGGCGCATTCTGCCGATGGTGGATTTGCGCGAAGTTCGAAAGTACGGGCGCTGGCAGGACCTTGTGGCAGACCCGGATGTTGACGCGGTGGATATCTGCTTGCCCACAAACCTGCACAGTATGGTTGCCAAAGCGGCGCTGGCAGCAGGCAAGAACGTTCTTTGTGAAAAGCCAATGGCACTCGACGGCGAACAATGTGACGAGATGATAGCTGCCGCTGAGGCGGCCGGCAGAGTGTTGATGATCGGACACGTGCTGCGCTTCTGGCCGGCTTATGACCAGCTTGCCGAATTCGTGACGACGGCCCGCTATGGTCCGGTGCGCTCCGCGACATTTACGCGGATGTGTGGCCTGCCGGAATGGAGCCCATGGTTGGCGGATGAAGCGCAGAGTGGCGGAGCGATTCTGGATCTTTTGATTCATGACATCGATCAGGTTTTGCGGCTGTTTGGCATGCCGACTGCTGTCCGTGCGAAGGGCCTCGGAACCCTGGACGCAATCACGGCCAGCTTGCTGTACCCGAATGGGCCGGAGGTGCGGCTGCAGGGTGGGTGGCTTGCTCCAGGTACGCCATTCTCCATGAGTTTTCAGGTTCGTGCCGCGGCGGCAGAACTCGAACTTCGTTCCAGCAGTCTGCTGCTATCCGACCGAAGGCGGAAATCAGCATGCGATCGAAATGAATGAAGTGGATCCGTACACTGCGGAGCTGTCCTACTTTCAACGGTGTTGTGACGCGCGTGCCTTTCCCGACCGTTGCCCGCCCGAACACTCGGCTGCGGCGGTCCGCGTGGCGAGTTGGTTGAAACGCTCGCGCAGTTTGGATGGGGAAGCGATTTCGGGCGCGACCTAAACGGCCTCTAAGGCCGTGCAGGTGGAGGCCGTGCGTCGTAGTATGGCGCAAGGTTCCTATTGGTGAAAATCGACCACATTGAGACAATCCGAATCAGCCAGTTTCCGCAATTGCTTTGGGTGCAGGTTCACACCGATGAAGGTCTGGTCGGCCTGGGAGAAACGTTTTTCAGTCCGGGCGCAGTGGAGGCATATATCCACGATGACGTGGCTCCACGGCTAATCGGTCGCGACCCGCTCGCCATTGATGCCATTGCCCGCGACCTGGTGGGGTATCTTGGGTTCCGCTCCACGGGAGTCGAGATGCGAGCTGCGTCAGCAATCGATCTCGCCTGCTGGGACCTGTTCGGAAGGGCCGTCAATCAGCCAATAGTGCAATTGCTCGGTGGCTGGACACGGCAGCGGATTCGCACCTACAACACGTGTGCGGGCGCACAATATATGCGGCGCGCCGAAACGCAGTCCTCGGCAAACTGGGGTCTGACGACGCAGCAAAGCGAGGCCGAGGTGACCGGCTTCGATGACCTGAACGATTTTCTGACGCGTGCCGGTGACCTCGCCGAATCACTGCTAGCGGAGGGCATCACGGCGATGAAGATCTGGCCTTTTGACACCGCGGCGGAAGCGAACCAGGGTCTACATATCTCGAAAGAAGAGCTCAAACGGGCGCTGATGCCCTTCGAGCAAATTCGCAAACGAGTGGGCGACAAAATCGACATCATGGTGGAATTCCACTCCATGTGGCAACTGCTGCCTGCTATCGCCATTGCGCAAGCGTTGGCCCCATACGGCACTTATTGGCACGAAGATCCGATTAAGATGGACAGCCTGGCCAGTCTGAAGCGCTATGCGGCCTTATCGCCCGCTCCGGTATGTGCGTCCGAAACGCTGGGCACACGCTGGGCATTTCGCGATTTGCTGGAGACGAACGCGGCCGGTGTCGTGATGCTCGATCTTGCCTGGTGCGGCGGCCTCTCCGAAGCGCGAAAGATTGCAGCGATGGCCGAAGCGTGGCATTTGCCTATTGCTCCCCACGATTGCACGGGACCGGTGGTCTTCGCCGCTTCCACACACCTTTCGCTGAACGCGCCCAATGCGCTTCTTCAGGAGTCCGTGCGCGCATTTCACCGCGGCTGGTACAACGATGTGATGACGGCGGTCCCCACGGTGGAGAACGGATTCGTGACGGTGCCCGAGGGTCCCGGGCTTGGGTGCGAACTGATGCCGGATCTCGATTCCCGTTTTACGGTCACGCGGCGAACGACGACCGCCTCCTGACCCGCGAGTCGAGTATTGTTTAGGAGCGCCGCTGCATGAGTCTCTCCATTAAGGACATCGCTCGCATGGCCGGAGTTTCGCACTCCACCGTGTCGCGTGCACTCAGGAACAGTCCGCTCATTCCGCAAACCACGCGCGAACGGATTCAGAAGATCGCGCAGGAACAGGGGTATTCTGCCAGTGCCATTGCGCGCAGCTTAGTTACCCGGAGAACGCAAGCTGTGGGTGTGGTGGTCACAAGCATCGCCGACCCTTTCAACGGCGAAGTGGTCAGCGGGCTGGAGGAGACGGCAAACGCGAGCGGTTACTCCGTGGTTCTCGCAACGTCGCAGGCGAACCCGGAACGTGAAATGGCCCTTGTGCGCTCTTTTGCCGAGCGCCGTGTAGATGGCTTGATCGTCGCCTCGTCTCGCGTTGGCGCACCGTATCTAGAACGCCTCAGCGATCTCCGCTTGCCCATCGTGCTTTTGAACAATCAGGCACCCGGTCAATTCACATACTCGGTTCACATCGACAATGTTCAAGGTGCAGAGGCGGCCACCAGGCATCTGATCGAATTGGGGCATACGCGCATCGCCTATCTTGGCAACAACGGAGGGATGCAGACTGATGTGGAAAGGTGCCAGGGTTTTGAACAGGCTTTGTTGGCTGAAGGCGTGCGCCACGAGGTGGGTCTGACGGTGCGTGATGATGGAACGCCGGAACATTCTTGCCGAACGGCGGCAGCTCTGTTTCAGCTACCGGAGCCGCCAACCGCCATCTTCTGCTATAACGACATGGCTGCGCTGGGTGTGCTCGAGGCGGCCCGCCATGCCGGTATCCGCATTCCCGCAAGCCCTATCGCTGTGCGGTTTCGATGATTTGTTCTTCACGCCGTATTTGGACCCGCCACTCACCACCGTTCGCCAGCCGAAACGGAGAATGGGCCAAATAGCAATGAAATTACTTATCGATTTGATGTCGGGCAAGGAACTCCCGGATCGCGAGATAGTTCTGAAGGGCGAGTTGGTCATCCGCGGATCCACCGCTGCGCCTCCTTCTCGCGCGCGTGTCCGCTAATTACCAGTCGATCTGCGCGGGAAAGAATTCGGCGACCAAGTCCTGGTAATAGGGAAGAACTTGCTTCAGATTGGGGCGTTCGCGGCCTTTCGAATACAAGTCGTAAGGGTTGAACTTTTGCACGGCATCCGCAAATAAGCGTTCATCTTCAGCATTCATCAAGTGCTTGTAAGCACCATGCCTGTGCGCGGGATAGAACGAGTGATAGCGCAGCATGTATTGCGCTTCCACGGGCAGGTAAGGACGGGTCACCGTATAGATGTATTCGTCGTGCCCCCATGACAGATGCACATTGTCCAACCCGCAATTCGGCTGGTAGATGCCGTACTTGGTGCGGTAGGTGGCATCCTGCGAATCCGGGTTCGTGGCAAAGAACTCTGGAAACACAATCTGGTCTGAGTACGCACAGCCAACCGGGAATGTGTCGCCCACAACAGCCCATTGCGGCTCACCGTACAGGCACAGCACCTTGCCAAGATCGTGCACTAGTCCTGTCAACACGAACCAGCGCGGGTGGCCGTCCTTTCGAATCGCCTCGGCAGTCTGCAGAAGATGCTCAATCTGGGTCAGGTCGGTATCGGGATCGCTGTCATCAACCAGCGTGTTCAGGTACTCCGCCATGTCCCAAATGCTTCGCTTGCCGCGTGTCAGGGCACCATACTCAGCCTTCTTCTCAAGAACGAAAGCAAGCGTTTGCGCAGCGTGGTTCTGGCGGTAAAACGCGGTCACGCCCGGATTAGCGTCGGCTTGGTAGTTTCGAAACTGCTCTTCGGTTTTCCCTTTTTCGTAACGGGTCGCGACGAAATCGTCCCACTCGTCGAGTTCTTTCAGCGGCTGGTCGTGCACAACAGCGGACATGAGAAAGCACCTCTCGGGTCTAGTATGCACACGTGTGCAAGAGAATGCAAGGGAGTATTAATTTGCCCCACAGCGCCCTTGGCTTAACTTTGTCGCTCGGGCGCCGCTCGGTAATGGAGGTGGCCGCGCTTGCGACTGCTTTCCGAGGGCATATGATGTTCCCGTAAGGAGAACCATGGCTACCGTTCTTACCGATCCGAAAATTGCTGAAGCCGCTATTCAGCAAACAAGAATTTTGATCGACAACCGCTTTGTCGATAGTGTGTCAGGCAAAACGTTCGACACAATAAATCCCGCAACGGGCGAGGTTCTCGCCAAAGTGGCGGAGGCCGATGCTGCGGATGTCGACCTGGCGGTGAAGGCCGCGCGGCGAGCGTTCGGTTCGAAAGCTCCCTGGCGTCGCATGTCTGCCTCCGAACGCGGAAAACTGCTGAACCGTCTGGCAGATCTGATTGAGAAGAATATTGAGGAACTGGCTACGCTTGAATCGCTCGACAACGGTAAGCCGCGCCACGTTGCGATGGCGGCCGATCTGCCGCTAGTGATCGCCTGTTATCGCTACTACGCGGGCTGGGCCGACAAGATTCAGGGCAAGACGATTCCGGTAAACGGTGATTACTTCTGCTACACGCGTCATGAACCGGTGGGCGTTGTTGGGCAGATTATTCCCTGGAACTTCCCGCTGCTGATGCAGGCATGGAAGTTGGGTCCAGCGCTCGCCTGCGGCAATACCGTGGTGATGAAGACCGCGGAACAGACTCCGCTGAGTGCGCTGCGCGTGGCCGAACTGATTGTCGAAGCCGGTTTCCCGGAGGGTGTGGTGAACATCCTGGCCGGGTACGGTCCCACCGCGGGCGCGGCGATCGCCAATCACATGGATATCGACAAAGTGGCGTTCACGGGTTCTACCGAAGTGGGAAAGCTGATTATGAAGGCCGCAGCCGACAGCAACCTGAAGCGGGTGACGCTGGAGCTGGGCGGTAAGAGCCCGAACATCGTGTTTGCCGATTCCGATATGACGCAAGCGGTGGAAGGTTCGCACTTTGCGCTCTTCTTTAACCAGGGGCAATGCTGCTGTGCCGGTTCGCGCGTCTTTGTGGAAGAAAAAGCTTACGACGAGTTCGTGGAACGCAGCGTGGAACGCGCTAAGAATCGCACCGTAGGCGATCCTTTCGACGCAAAAACCGAGCAGGGCCCGCAGGTGGACAGTGACCAGTTTAATAAGATTCTGGGTTACGTTGAATCCGGCAAGCAGGAAGGCGCGAAGCTCCTGTGTGGCGGCGAGCGGGTGGGCGACCGCGGCTACTTCGTTGCGCCAACGGTGTTCACCGACGTCCGAGACGAAATGAAGATCGCGCAGGAAGAAATCTTCGGTCCTGTGATGAGCGTGATGAAGTTCAAAGACATGGATGAACTGGTGGAGCGGGCCAATAAGACTATCTATGGGCTCGCCGCTGCCGTTTGGACGCGCGACATTGGCAAGGCGCTGCATGTGGCGAACAACGTTCGTGCCGGAACGGTTTGGGTAAACTGCTATGACGTTTTCGATGCCGGTGCGCCGTTTGGCGGATTTAAGCAGTCGGGCATAGGACGAGAACTCGGTGAGTACGGACTGCAGCAATACTCGGAGGTCAAGACCGTTACGGTCAAACTGTAGGAAGCGCGGGGGCGGTGCTCGCGAGAGCGCTGCCCTCACTCGACCACCCATCATGAATCGCAGATCATTTTTAGGCGCCATGGCAGGTGCCGGCCTTCTGACGACAAAACACCTTCATGCTTCCGTGCCCAAGATGAAGGTGACAAAGGTGGAGGTCTACGCGCCTCCGCATCCGAATCCGCTGTTTAACCAGAGCGACCTGGTGATCGCGGTGCATACCGATGCAGGGATTGTGGGCATCGGCGAAGGCGGCTCACCAGATACCGTGTCGCAATCGGCCGGTCGTTTAATTGGCAAAGACCCTCAGCACATCGAGCGCCTATGGCAAGACATGTCGCGCGCGTTCTTCTACCCGGCCGGACGCGAGAAGGAGGATGGCATCGGCGCTTTGGACCTTGCCTTGTGGGACATCAAGGGTAAAGTTCTGAAACTGCCTGTACACGAACTGCTGAACGGCATGGTGCGCGACCACTGCGAGTGTTACAACACCGCAGGAAGCATTCCCGGTGTGGAGCCCGGGATGGGCATAAAGGAACGCGCGCATCTCACGATCGCTGCGGGCTACAGGGCTTTCCGGATGGGCGCCGCGGATTTGCCCATCTATTCCACGTTCAACAGCCACGAGCGTGTGAACCAGTTGATCCAGGACTGCATGGATGCCCGAGAAGGTGTTGGCAAAAACGGTGATTGGTGCATTGACTTCCATCAGCGCTTCGATTTGAGCGATGCCATTCGCGCCTGTGACGGCATTCGCGATCTTGCTCCTTACTTCGTGGAAGACGCAGTGCGTACCGAGGCGTTCAACGAGGACCTGCCCATTTTGCGCCGCAAAGTGGACGTGCCGTTAGCGGCTGGCGAAGAATGGGGCAACAAGTGGGATTTCAATAAACTAGTAGAGGCGCACGACATCGATTATGTGCGGGCCACCCTTCCCAACGTTGGAGGCATAACGGAGATGATGAAGGTTGCCGCTATTTGCGAAACGCACATGGTTGGCATAGTGCCCCATTTCACAGGGCCTATCGCCACAGCCGCGCTGGTCAATTGCCTCGGTACGTTTTCCGGTCCATTGCTGATGGAATATAACTTTCAGGGCCACCCATTGCCATATCTGCCAGAGTGCCTGGACTTCAAGGAAGGAAAGCTTTATCCCAACGAGCGGCCGGGCCTGGGTGTCACGGTGGACTTCGGCCAGCTGAAACTCCTGACGACAATCACTGAACCAGTTACCGCCCGCGCACAAACCTACTTCCGGCCCGATGGATCGATCACTAACTGGTAAGCAGGAGGAGGAAGCCTGGATCGGCGATGCTGTCCTTACTCTCTATGCGCGCTCGTTGATTCTGCAGGAAGACTTAAAGGTGGATGGCCCAAAGTGCGTCCGCATGACATCGAATCAGTTCCTGCGCACGCGCGGCGAACCGACCAAGGTGGAAGCCGAACTGGGCCGTATCTACCAGCAAAAAGGGCTGCAAGCTGCCTTTCAGTGGATTGAAACTACGCTGCTGCCATTGTTCAGGAAGCAGGAAGAAAACCGGATGCGAAAGGCGCCCAGACGCGGCGGTTAATCGATTTTGGTGCCCTTGAGCGCGCTACCCACGGCAGTATTCATCATGTTCTCGGCAAGCTTCATGGTTGCGTGGTTCAGCGCTTCGAGCTTGGCGTTCAATGCGTGATGATCGTTGCCGTGATAAGCCGCCAGAACCTCGCGCTTCGCGTTCTCAATCGCCTGCTGCTCTTCGGCAGTGAGCGTTGACCAAGCCTCGTTCTTCTGAGCTTTCTCGGTTGCGGCAAGAATGTTGTCGGCTTCCACGCGCCCTTCCCGAACCTGGCGCTCGCGAAGATCGTCTTCGGCTCGCTCGAATGATTCGCGGATCATCGCTTCTACTTGCTCGTCCGTCAGGCCGTATGATGGCTTCACCTCGACACTCTGCTCTTTGCCGGTGCGCGCATCACGCGCGGTGACGTTGAGAATGCCGTTAGCATCAATCAGAAATCGAACTTCAATCCGGGCAAAGCCGGCCGGTACCGGGTCGATGTCTTTCAGATCGAACCGCGCCAAGCTGCGACAGTCTTTTACCAGTTCGCGCTCACCCTGGAGCACGTGAATAAGAACATTACGTTGCCCGTCGACAGCTGTGGTGAACTGCTCCGAAGCGCTGGCGGGGATGGTGGAGTTGCGATGAATCAGCTTTGAGACAACGCCGCCCATAGTCTCAAGGCCAAGCGACAGCGGAGTTACGTCGAGCAGCAGTTGATCTTCTACCTCACCGGCGAGTATGCCTGCCTGCACAGCAGCGCCCAGCGCCACCACTTCGTCAGGGTTCAGTTCGGTGTGGGGCTTTGACTTAAATAGGCGTTCGACAGCGGCGCGGACCAGCGGGATGCGCGTAGATCCACCGACCATCACCACTTCGTCGATCTGTTCCGGGGATAGCTTTGCATCCGCTAAGCAGGACCGGCAAGGCTCGAGCGTACGTTCTACAATCGGCGCGATCAGGCGTTCGAATAACTCGCGGTCGAGTAAGCGATTGTAGCTTTGGCCGTGATAATCCAACTGAATTGTCGTTTGGGGCTGGAACGAAAGCTCTTCCTTTGCCGTGATCACAGCACGGCGCAAGCGCTGCACAGCTTCTGTGTCGTGGGAGAAGTCCGTCCGCCACTCCGAACGAAGATCTTCAATCGCGATCCGGAGTAGCAGGTTGTCAATGTCGTCACCGCCCAAATGCGTATCGCCGTTGGTTGCGAGAACTTCAAAGATGCCGTCGTGAAGCCGCAGAATCGAAACGTCGAACGTTCCGCCGCCGAAGTCATACACCGCGATTACGCCTTCTTTGCGCTTATCGAGGCCATAGGCGAGCGAAGCGGCAGTCGGCTCGTTCACCAGGCGTAGGACCTCCAAGCCGGCAAGCCGACCGGCATCTTTGGTTGCCTGGCGCTGCGCGTCGTTGAAGTAGGCAGGAACTGTGATAACGGCCTCGCGCACCGGGGTCCCGAGCGCCGCTTCGGCATTGTCCTTCAACTGTCGTAGAACGGCCGCTGAAATCTCTGGCGGAGTGTACGTGCGGTTGCCCAGACGCAGCTTAATAACAGATTCGCTGTCTTCCGCAATCGGGAAGGGAAACAGCTTGCGCTCCTCTGCCACATCGGCAACGCCGCGACCCATCAGCCGCTTCACTGAATACACAGTGCGCTCGGAATGCGTCAGCAACATCTCACGGGCAGTTTCGCCAGCGATCAACTCGCCACGCTCTGAAACGGAGACAATGGACGGCACAATCTTGTGTCCGTTCGCATCCTCAATGATCTTGGGCCCGGTTAAATCCAGGTACGCGATCAGGCTATTGGTGGTCCCCAGGTCGATACCGACGATCTTCGATTTGCGATCTTCGCCAAAGTCAATTTGAAAAGTGCCCATGCTACTCTCTCCGTCTTACAGACGATCCTCCACCGGTTCTGCAACAGCCGCAGCCGGATTGAGCGCTCGATCCACATCGCGAATCAGGTTCTCTATATAGCGACGGCGGTTCAGGACGCCGCGCACTTCTTGCAGAGCTTGTTTGGCCGTCTCGCTTTCGGCGTCGGATGCGTCGTAGCGCGCAAACAGGCTCTGCAGTTCACTATCGATCTCCCCGCGCATATGCACGAAATTTTGCTTTGCGGATTCCAGCTGTGGCCTCGCGTCTTCGTCACCGCTCTTCAGCTCTTCCAGCATCATGTTGAGTTCGAAAACCTCTTCCAGCAGTTCCGGCGGCACATCTTTTGAGCGCTGTTCGCCAATGGGATGTCCCTCCTCCGTGAGCAGGTACTCGGCGCGTTTCACCGGATCTCGCAGCGTGCGGTAGCCATCGTTCAGAATGGAGGTCGCTTCCAGAGCGTCCGCCTGCTCTTCGGCACTCTTGCGAGTGAAGCGGTCCGGGTGCCACTGGCGGCTCAATTCGTAAAACCTCTTCTGCAGATGGCTCTCGTCTATGGTCAGCTTGCGGTCAAAGCCAAAGAATTTGTAGTAGTCGCGGGATAACGTTGGCATGAGAAAAAGAAAGGGCGGCTAACCCACGAAGGTCAAGCCGCCCGTTGAACAAACGATCGTGAGATTACGCTGAAAACGAAGTGCCGCAGCCGCAGCTCTTTTTGGCGTGCGGATTTTCGAACACAAAGCCAGAGTGGATCAAGGAATCCTTCCAATCGAGGGTCATTCCATCCAGAAAGACCATGCTCTTCGGATCGACAAAGACCTTAACGTCTTCGAACTCGAACACTTGATCGTGCGGTCGCGGCGCTGGCGCAAACTTGAACTGATAACTCAAGCCTGAGCAGCCACCGCCCAAAACACCCAGCCGCAGCCCGCCCGAGACACCTTCCCGAGCAAACGCCTGCCGGATCTTATCAACGGCCTTCGGGGTAACGAATACCTGTTTGGGTGCGGCGGTAGCAGCGGGCACAGCCGTTTCCACTGGAGACAACTCAGCCATGCGTCAGCCTACCCTTTTAGTGAACAGCAACCGTCTCGGGCTTTCCGACGGCAGTTTTCTTCTGCTTGTAATCCGAGATGGCAGCCTTAATGGCGTCTTCCGCCAGAACCGAGCAGTGAATCTTCACAGGCGGTAAAGCCAATTCGTTCACAATGTCTGTGTTCTTGATTTCGAGCGCCTGATCTACTGTTTTGCCCTTCAGCCATTCGGTGGCGAGTGAAGAGCTGGCGATCGCACTGCCACAGCCAAAGGTCTTAAACTTCGCGTCTTCAATTACGCCCGTTTCCGGATTGACCTTTACCTGCAACTTCATAACGTCGCCGCATTCGGGAGCGCCTACCATGCCGGTGCCCACATCCGTGCTGTTCTTGTCCAAAGAACCCACGTTCCGCGGATTGTTGTAATGGTCGAGAACCTTGTCAGAGTATGCCATGTATCTTCCTTCCTACTCAGATGCCTAATGGGCCGCCCACGCTACCTTCGATAAGTCGACGCCTTCTTTGGCCATCTCGTAAAGCGGAGACAGCTCCCGAAGCTTTCGCACGACCTCGACGACTTTGTTGCCCACGTAATCAATTTCTTCTTCCGTATTGAATCGGCCGATGCCGAAGCGGATGGAGGAGTGCGCGATGTCGTCGCCCGCACCAAGCGCTTTCAGCACATACGACGGCTCAAGCGTTGCTGAGGTACAAGCCGAACCGCTGGACACCGCCACGTCGTTGATGCCCATCAGAAGGCTTTCCCCTTCCACATACGCAAAGCTGATGTTCAGGTTATGGGGCAACCGGTGCTCCATGGAGCCGTTGATGTAAACCTCGTCCAATTCCGACGTCAGTCTTGCCTGCAGCCTGTCGCGCAGGAACCGGAGGCGCTTGCTCTCTTCGGCCATTTCCTTGTGCGCGATTTCGCAGGCAGCACCAAGACCCACAATGCCAGGAACGTTCAGCGTACCGGAACGCATGCCGCGCTCGTGTCCGCCGCCGTCCATCTGTGAGGTGATTTGAACGCGCGGGCTGCGGCGCCGAACATAGAGCGCACCGACGCCCTTGGGACCATACAGCTTGTGCGCCGTTAACGAGAGCACGTCGATGCCATCGGTCTGCACATTCACCGGAATCTTGCCAATCGCCTGCACTGCATCCGAGTGGAACAGAATGCCGCGCTCTTTGGCGATCTTGCCGATTTCCGCCATGGGCTGAACCACGCCGACTTCGTTGTTCGCGTACATGATCGAGATCAGGATAGTTTTATCCGTGATGGCGTCGCGTAGCTGGTCGAGGTCGATCAACCCGTCCTGACGAACAGGCAGATAGGTGACGCGGACACCCTCTTTTTCAAGGTGCTTGCAGGTGTCCAAAACAGCTTTATGTTCGGTAACTTGCGTGATGATGTGATTGCCGCGTTCGGCGTACATCTCCGCGATGCCCTTCAGGGCCAGGTTGTTCGATTCGGTAGCGCCGCTGGTGAAGACGATCTCTTTGGGGGTTGCGCCAATCAGATCGGCGATTTGCTTGCGGGCACGCTCCACGCCTTCTTCGGCTTCCCATCCAAAGCTGTGATTCCGGGAGGCCGCATTTCCGAAGAACTCTGTGAAGTACGGGCTCATGATGTCGAGAACCCGCGGATCGGTCCGCGTTGTTGCGTGATTGTCGAGGTAAATCGGCAGTTTCATTTCTATTTCCTTAAAGATCCCTGCAGTTCTAAGCCGGAGTGCTCGTCTTCGAGTGCGGTTGCACCTCGTCCCGTTTTCACCATGGACCCAGAACGAGTACCGCTGCCTGCTAAGGCCAATGCTGGAATTTGAAGCGGGATAAGGGACTGTGGCGGAGGCAATGCGTCGCCGGCGGAATCGTCCAACATATCTTCGATGCTGACCTCATCCAGAAGTCGCAAGATCGCTTCGTGGATGCGCCGGAGCGGACGCCGCACAGTACAAACCGGAGCATGGCCGCAACCTGTGTCGCTTGTGAAACAGTTTGCCAGGACGATGGGCCCATCGATGGCCCGGATCACCTCTAAAGCTGAGATACGCTTCGGGTCGCGCGCCAGCCGGTAGCCTCCGTTCGTTCCGTACGCCGAAACCAGAAAACCCGTCTTGCCCAGGCGTTGTAGAAGTTTTGAGAGGACCGGCAGCGGAATACCACTATCGTCAGCCACTTCTTTCGCGCTCAGAACCTCAACCATCTGGCGGCGTTTAGCCGCGAAATGTTTGAGAGCAATCAGACTGTAATCAGCCTTCTTTGTAAGTCTGAGCATAATGGGGAACGATTGGGTACAAGCAACAACCGCTGGAACTACGACCGATGAGATCTTACTTGGTTATATCATGCCCCGGAGCCTTGGGTTAAACTTTATCTGCTGTCTCGTCAGCCGGAAAGTTGCCCCCACCCGGGCGGCGTCGGAAAGTGTAGGGCTCTTGCAGCGCGGCGCCATCCCAGTTCGCCGATCACCGCAGCAAGCCCTGTACAAGGCTCTCGCCCCCCAGTTCCTAAATTCTTAACGTGATTCGACTTTTCCGAGTTTTCATACCGACCAGCGTTGTCGCGCTCCTAGTCTCGGAGTTCGTGCTCCTGGTCGCCTGCTATGCGTTTGCGGCCCTTTTCACCACCTATCTTGATCCGTACGACTACTTGTTCGTCGAGTTCAACTGGTGGAAGTTACTACTTGTGGCTGCCCTGGTGATCGCGGGGATGTATTTCCAAGACCTTTACACCGACCTTCGGGTAGTGTCAAGAGTCCTCACCGTCCAACAGGTTTGCCTGGCAGTTGGTTCCGCGCTGCTGGTTGTGGCCTTCATGGGCTACCTGCGACCAGAGATTTTACTCAGCCGCTGGCTGATGATTGTGGGCAGTTTCGCGGCGGTGCTGCTGCTGCCGCTCTGGCGCATTTTCTACTGGCGTTACATCGTCGCGGCCTTGCGTTCCGAACGAGTGCTGCTGTTAGGCAATTCCAGCATTCTGGCGGAGGTGGCGGAAACGGTCCTCTCGAAACCGGAAGTCGGGTACACACTGGTCGGTTATCTCCGCGAAGAAGATGCCGCCGACTTTCCGGTTCCGTGCCTTGGACACGTGACCGAACTTAAAAGGGTCTGTGAAGAGTACCGGCCGTCGCGGATCGTGGTTGGCATGTCGGAACGGCGAAACCGGCTTCCTGTTCAGGACCTGCTGGAGATCCGCTTTGGGGGCGTGCTAATTGAAGATGCGGCGGACACCTACGAAATGGCCCTGCGGCGGGTTTGCAGCAGCAAGATTCAACCGTCTCAGCTGATTTTTACCTCGCAACTCGGCCCACGCCCGAAAGCGCTGGCCATTCAGAACGTCTACTCTTTCCTGATTGGGCTGGTAGGTCTGGTAGCGTGTTCGCCGCTGATGCTGCTGACCGCGCTTCTTGTCAGGCTGTCCTCCAAAGGCCCAATCTTCTACGGACAGCGGCGCGTGGGCATCAATGGCAAGGTCTTCACGGTGTTCAAGTTTCGCTCCATGTACGCGGATGCCGAGGCGCGCACCGGCGCGGTCTGGGCAAAGAAGGACGATCCGCGGATTACGCCCATCGGCCGTTTTCTGCGCAAGACGCGGCTAGACGAGCTGCCGCAGTTCTGGAATGTGGTTCGCGGCGACATGGCGATCGTTGGGCCGCGCCCGGAGCGCCCCGAGTTTGTCGAGATACTAGCGCAGCAGATCCCGTACTACCGTCAGCGGCTTGCCGTCAAGCCGGGCATCACGGGCTGGGCCCAGATTAACCATAAGTATGGGGACACTGCGCTCGACGCCATGATCAAGCTGGAGTACGACCTTTACTACATCAAACATGTGGCCGCCGCATTAGACTTCTACATCATCTTCCACACCGTGAAAGTGATGTTACTGAGCCGCGGAGCGCAATAGCGCGGACCTGCGCTAGTGTCCTGCGATTGCTTTGCCTTTTACGCGCTTCAGGAGCCACACCACCGGAACGCAAGCGAAGCAGGCAAGCGCCATATATCGAAGATCGTCCACATATGACCATAAGCGCGCCTGTCGAGTTAGCTCCTGTCCCACTTGCGCAAGAGCCTGCTGCTGTGCGGCGACTTTTCCGCTAGCACCCTGAAAAATGTGGGCGTAGTTAGTCAGACTATTTTGCAAGCTCGGCAGAGTGGGCCCAAGATCGCGGGATAAGTCGGTCCGGTGTACCTGCTCGTGACGCGCGAGCACGGTTTCCACAATGGAAATGCCGACGCTGCCGCCAATATTTCGCAACAGATTATAAAGACCGCTGCCATTGCCGACAGCCTCGGGTTTCAGGGCACCCAGCGTGGTGGTGGACAACGGCACGAAGACCAGGCCGAGGGAAAATCCGCTAATGATCACTGGCCAAAGCAAAGACCAGGGCGAAATCTGAAGCGTTAGATTACTCCAGACCAGGCTGCAGATCCCGAATATCAGGAAGCCGGAAGAAACCATCACACGGGTATCCAACTTCGAAACCATGTAGCCCACAAGAGGCATGGCGACGATAGAGCCAAGTCCGCGCGGAGAGACGGCCAAGCCTGCCCACCACGACGAATAATCCATCATTTCCTGATAGTAGAGAGGCAGCAGGGTGACCGCTCCGTAGATGGCTGCGCCGAACATGAAAATCAAAACGCAGCCGAGTGTGAAATTCCGGTTTCGAAAAATGGTGAGATCCACCAGCGTGTTCTTGCGTGTTAGTTGCGAGATCACGAATCCGACCAGGCAGCCGATCATGATGACGAATCCATAGCGGATCCAGTTGGTGCCAAACCAGTCGTCTTGCTGCCCGCGGTCGAGGATGATTTGCATCAGGCCTAGTCCAACTGCCAATAGACCCAGTCCGATGGTGTCGAGCTTGCCGGGCTTTGCGTTCTTAATGTACGGCGGGTCAACTACGTACCGGGAAATCAGAAAGATGGCAAGCAGGCCGATTGGGATATTGATGTAGAAAGCCCAGCGCCACGAATACTGGTCAGTCAACCAGCCGCCCAGCGTAGGCCCCAATACGGGCGCTACGACAACGCCGAGCCCGAACATTCCCATCGCCAACCCCCGCTTCTCGGGCGGAAAGCTCTCCGTCAGAATGGCTTGCGAAAGCGGCTGCAGCGCGCCTCCGCCAGCACCCTGTATCAAGCGAGCGATCAAGATGATAACCAAGCTGTTCGCCGCGCCGCAGAAGAACGAGGCGATCGTGAAAATGATGATGGAACTGATAAGAAATCGCTTGCGCCCGAACCGAAGCGAGAACCAGGAACTGGCTGGCAGCAGAATCGCGTTTGACAGCAGATAGAAGGTCAGAACATACGTAGCCTCATCGTTTGAGGACGAGAGGCTGCCGGCGATATAGGGCACGCAGACCGACGCGATCGACGTGTCGATGACTTCCATAAACGCAGGCAGAACAACGGCGACAGCGATCAGCCAAGGATTAACGCCGGGCGGCCGGTTTTGGGCAGAAGTGTCTGGTGAATCGGGCATGAAATCCGATAAGAAGGAAACTCGAAAAGGTAAGATCGTCCCACTCCCGGCAGGTTTCGCCCGGGGAGTGCCATGCATCTGCCGTCATCGATTTGTAAATCGAAGATTTCGATGCTAACTATAGAAAAATAAACGGCTAGCTGACTTCTCACCATTGCTAGCCTGAGGTTTGAAGCTAAAGCTTTTCCTTGCGTAATGATTCGACTTAAGTGGCTATTTCCTCTTCCCCTGGTTTGCCCTGCAATATTGGGTGCTCAAACGCTAGAACAAAAAGTTGCCGCGCTGGATGCGGCCACTAAATCCGCTCAGCTGTCGGGCGACAACGCTTGGATGCTGACCAGCGCGGCTTTGGTGCTGATGATGACGGCGCCGGGGCTCGCTCTCTTCTATGGCGGACTGGTGCGGCGGACGAACGTGCTTAGTACGATGATGCACAGTTTCATCTGCATGGCCATTGTCACCGTGATCTGGGCAATTTACGGTTACAGTCTGGCCTTCTCGGAAGGGAATCCGTTCATCGGCGGCTTCGCCTATGTGTTCCTCCATAGAGTGGGCACCGCGCCGAATGCGGACTATGGCGCGACGGTGCCGCATGAGACGTACATGATTTATCAGCTGATGTTCGCCATCATCACGCCGGCTCTGATCTCCGGCGCGTATGCGGAACGAATCAAGTTCAGCGCCATGCTCCTTTTCACGGTTTTGTGGACCACCGTCGTGTATGTGCCGATGGCGCACATGGTTTGGGGTAAGGGCGGTCTGCTGAATGCGTTCCTGGGCGGGCGCATTCCTTGTTTTGATTTCGCCGGGGGCACGGTTGTCCATATCACTTCCGGGGTGAGTGCCCTGGTGTGCGCGCTTTGGCTCGGCAAGCGTGTTGGATATCCGAACGAATCCATGAAGCCTCACAATCTGACGTTGAGCGTTGCTGGCGCGGGGCTTCTTTGGGTGGGATGGTTCGGTTTCAACGGGGGAAGCGCAGTGGCTGCTTCCGGTTTGGCCGCAAGCGCCTTTGTCGCCACCCATTTTGGGGCGGCCGCTGCTACCCTCGGCTGGGTGCTCGCGGAATGGCTTCGGCATGGAAAGCCGAGCGCATTGGGAGCTATCTCTGGTGCGGTTGCTGGCTTGGTTGCCATCACTCCCGCCTCCGGTTTCGTGCAGCCTTTTCCCGCGATGATTATCGGCTTCTTTGCCGGATTGCTCTGCTTCTATATGGTCACCACCGTGAAACGCCGCTTCGGGTACGACGACGCGCTGGACGCTTTCGGCGTGCACGGGATTGGGGGAACGCTGGGAGCTTTGCTCACCGGAGTCTTCGCGACAAACGTAATCAACGACGGCCTGAAGGACGCGCAAGGCCACCTGATGCCGCTAGGCTGGATAGACGGCCATCCGGGTCAGGTGCTGAATCAGGCCATCGGCGTCTTTATCTCATTCGGACTCGCTATTGCAGGCACGCTTGTCATTCTGAAGGTCGTCGATGCGACGATCGGCGTTCGAGTTTCCCCGGAAGATGAAATGACCGGTCTGGACGTTTCCATGCACGGCGAAGAAGGCTACAACCTCGAGAGCTAACGCAGGGAGAGCAGCGTTGCCCCGGTGCGAACGATAGTATTTATCTAATGAAAAAGATCGAGGCGATCATTCAACCTCACAAGTTGGATGAGGTGAAAGAAGCGCTGAAGGGGATCAGCATCGACGGCATCACCATCACGGATGTGCGCGGTCACGGACGGCAGAAGGGTCATCGCGAGGTGTATCGGGGCATGGAGTACGAGATCGACACTCTGCCGAAGATCAAGCTTGAGATTGTCGTGCCGGACGCGCGCCTCGACGAAGTGACGCGCACTCTTTCGGCCGCCGCCCGAACGGGCAAAATTGGCGACGGCAAGATCTTCATCTACGATGTGATGGACGCGATTCGCATTCGGAACGACGACACGGGCGAGGCAGCGTTGTAATTGTGCCCGATCTTCCGGCTGCTACGCCCCAACCTGTTGCTTCCGCCCCCCGGCCGCCCTCTCCGGCGCGCTCACCCATGGCCGCCATCTTCCAGCAGTTCCTCACTGATCGAGATCCGTACCAACTTCTCACCGCCCGAACCGCCGCTGTCGACGAGATTGTCCTCTCGGCTGACAAAGAACATCTGCATGGAGTGGTCCCGGTCCGCTACAGTCTGGTTGCTGTTGGAGGCTATGGACGGACGGAGCTGTTCCCTTATTCGGACGTCGACCTGCTCATCCTGTTTGAGTCGGAAGAGGATGTTACGCGGGCCAAAGATTCGCTGGCTCCGTTTCTTCGCTCGCTCTGGGATTCGGCCCTGCGCGTCAGTCAGTCCGTGCGTACTGTGGCCGAGTGTGTGCGGCTGAACGAACAAAATACAGAACTGCATGTCAGTCTGCTGGACACTCGCTATTTGTGCGGCGATCGGGTGCTGTTCGACGACCTTGCGGCCAAACTTCCCGCCTTCAATCAGAAATACGCCAACACTATGGCCAAGCGGCTGACGGAACTCGCCCGGCAGCGTCACGCAAAGTTCAACGACACGGTGTACCACCTGGAGCCCAATATCAAGGAGGCGCCGGGTGGCGTCCGCGACCTGCATCTCCTTCGTTGGCTGGCTCAGCTGTTGCCGAACCAGGAAATCGTTCGCGACAGTTTGCAGGACCTGGATGACGCTGAATGCTTTCTCTTTGCTTTGCGCTGCTTTCTCCATATCGAGACGGGCCGCGACAACAACCTGCTGACGTTCGAACTGCAGGACCGTGTGGCAGCCGCTTTACCGAAAGTGCCGGCTGAGCCTGACGCATGGATGCGTTTGTATTACGGGCATGCTCGCCGCGTCTACCAACCGGCGCTGCGTGCTCTCGACCAGATAGAAAACCACGACCCCTCGCTGTTCCGGCAGCTTCGCGATATGCGATCGAAACTCTCCACCGCCGACTTTACGGTGTCGCGCGATCGCGTGTTTCTGCGTAACCCAGCCGAGATTGTCCACTCGGCCGAGGCCGTGTTCCGGCTTTTTACATTTGTGGCACGTCACGGAATCCCGCTTTCCTGGGATACGCAGCGGCGTCTTCCTGCGGCGAAGGAAGAACTGGAAAGGTCTCTCGCAGAGCAGCCTGTTGGTCGCCTGCTTTGGCGCGAACTGCTGGCTCAACCCCATGCGGCGCTTGCCTTACGCGAGATGCAGGAGACGGGCTTTCTGGCCATCGTCATCCCGGAGTGGAACTCCGTTGACAGCCTGGTGGTGCGTGACTTTTATCACCGCTATACAGTCGACGAACACTCCCTGGTAGCAGTAGAAACAATCGATCGCCTCATGCAGGGCAAGGAGAATACACCCGCTCGCTTCCGTGCCCTGGCTGCAGAAGAGGACGATTCGTCTGTCCTCCGGTTTGCGATTCTGTTGCACGACATCGGGAAAGGCGTTCTGCCAGGGGATCATGTCAAAGGTTCACTTCTGGCGGCAGACGCAATTATGCAGCGGCTTGGGGTGCCGCATCCGAAGCAGGATGCTGTTCGATTTCTGATTCAGCACCATCTGGATCTGTCGCTCATCATGAACGGGCGCGACCTGGAAGACCCAGCCACCGCGCGTTTCCTTACTGCACGTGTAGGCACACAGGAACGGCTGCGGCAACTGACTCTGCTGACGTTTGCCGATATCAGCGCCGTCAACCCAACGGCAATGACGCCGTGGCGTCTGGAGCAGTTGTGGCGCGTTTACACGCTTGGAGTGGAGCAACTGACCCGCGATTTAGTGATGGACCGCATCCATAAAGAAGACAACATGGCGGTGCGCCCCGAAGTGGCGGCTTTTCTGGACGGCCTGCCCACCCGTTACCTGCGGACCCATAGCCGTGATGAGATCGACCGTCACTTCGACCTCTACCGGACGGCGTTGAAAGACAAAGTAGCCCTGGAGGTTGTCCGCGAAGCAGGCGCCTATACTCTGACTGTTCTGGCCGACGATCAGCCCGGACTTTTCAGTTCTCTGTGTGGCGCGTTGGCCAGCTTTGGTATGACCATCCTGAAAGCAGAGGCATTCTCCAACGCAGTTGGGATGGCTGTTGACGTGTTTCGCTTCGCGGATCCTACGCGAACGCTGGAACTGAACCCGGGCGAAACCGAGCGCCTGCAGTGGACCGTGCAATGCGTGGTGCGCGGGTCTATCGACGTGAAGGACTTGCTAAAACGGCGGCGCCCACAACGATTGCCCAGCAGCGGCGCCAAGATCCTGCCCCGGGCGCGTTTCAACAACGAAGCGTCAGACCGTGCCACACTGATTGATTTCATCGGCGAAGACCGTCCCGGCTTGCTTTACGACCTGACGACTACCCTGGATACGCACAACTGCAACATCGAAGTGGTGATGATCGACACCGAGGCGCATAAAGCCATGGATGTGTTTTATGTGACCGAAAATGGCGAAAAGCTCTGTGAGGCAACACAGGAAACGCTGGAACAGCAATTGGTTGCCGCAGCCATGAGCAGTTGACCCCCTCACAAGCGTTTCCGCATAAAAATGGTGGCCTGTTGATTGCTGTTGTAGCGCTCGCAATCGCTGTAGCCGCGCTTGCGATAGAACTGCAGGGCCTCCACAAAGCTTTCGTTGGTGTCCAGGTATAGCCATTCGAAGCCGACGGCCTTCGCCCTTTCCTCTAGCGCTTGCAGCAAGCGACCGGCGACTTGAAGTCCGCGGTAGTTGGGCACCACATAGAGCCGTTTCACCTCGCCACTCGCCGCCAGCGCGATAAGTTCGCGCAAGCCAATGCAGCCCACGGCTTCAGTGCCAGCCGTGGCCAACCAGAAGCCATTCCGTTCGCCGAAGTAGTGCGATGCAAAGTCCTCCAGGCTTTCTCGTTCGATAACCTGGAAAGCCTCATAATATTGATTTACGATTCGGAACGCTTCGAGCAGGCACTGGTCATCTGCCAGTCTGATCTCGATTGATTCCGCCGAATTGCTCACAAAGGAGATTCTCCCTGAAGTCGCTTCCTGCACTCGCGCTCGCTTCGCTCCTGATTGTTTCCGAAACGAATGCCGCCGCGCTTGACGACGCAACCCGCCGCTTGTCGCGTGATGTCTTCCAACAGCTGATTGAGATCAATACTACCGATTCGGTCGGCAGCACAACCGTCGCGGCCCAAGCCATGCGCCAGCGCTTTCTGGACGCTGGCTTCGCGGCGAGTGACATGGCGGTACTTGGGCCTAACGACCGAAAGGGCAACCTGGTGTTACGCTTTCGCGGAACCGGTGCCGGGGGGCTCAAGCCCATCCTCATCATTTGCCATCTGGATGTCGTGGAAGCTAAGCGTTCAGATTGGACGACCGACCCCTTCGTGTTCATCGAAAAGGACGGCTATTTCTATGGCCGCGGCACGCAGGATATGAAGAGTGCCGACGCTATCATCGTCACCGACCTGATACGGCTGAAGAAGGAGGGGTTTCGTCCTAACCGCGATATCATCCTCGCTCTCACCGCGGATGAAGAAGGCGGTACCAGCAATGGCGTGGAGTGGCTGTTGACGAACCATCGAGAGCTGGTGGATGCGCAGTTCGCTCTGAATCCTGATAGTGGCGGCGTGGAGGTGGATGCAGGCCGGGCGGTTGCCATGGAGTTCGAGGCCACCGAGAAGCTGTATGCCGATTACGAACTGACGTCACGAAACCCGGGTGGGCATAGCTCGCTGCCGACGCACGATAATGCCATCTACCACATTGCGGATGCGCTCGACAAGCTGGAGCACTATGCCTTTCCGTTCGAACTGAACAACGTCACCCGAGCCTTCTTCGAGGCTATGTCAAAGCTGGAGCAGGGGCAGAGTGCAAGCGACATGAAGGCGATCCTGACCTCGCCGCCGGATGAAGCTGCCGTGGAACGGTTGTCGCAAGATCCCCGCTATAACTCCACCATGCGCACCACATGTGTTGCTACGCGCCTGAGCGGCGGCCATGCAAACAATGCGCTGCCGCAAACGGCGCAGGCCATCGTGAACTGCCGCATTCTTCCCGGGCATTCTCCGGAGGAAGTTCGCCAGCAACTGGTTCGCACTTTTGCCGATGCCAAGGTGGACGTCGCCTACATTGCCGCTTTGACGGACAAGCGTTCTGCCACCGCGCCCGACAAGAAGTCGTTTGCGCCACCGCCATTGCAGCCGGACGTAATGAACGCGCTGCACGCGGTAGTGCCCGACATCTGGGGCGTGATTCCAACCATTCCCATCATGGAGCCGGGCGCGTCCGACAGCATTTACACGATGGCCGCCGACATTCCAAGCTACGGGATTTCAGGCGTTGCCATCGATCGCGGCGACGTTCGCGCTCACGGCAAGGACGAGCGTGTTCGCGTAAATGCGTTCTATGACGGCGTTCAGTTTTACTATCTCTATCTCAAGGCGCTCACCGCTAAGTGACGTATACTGGAGCGTACTAGCGAGTCTCATGCTTATCGGTATTCAGATCGGCATTATTATTCGCGTGGCGATTAGCAGCCCCGCCTGAGACCTCGCGTTCGTAAGATTCAGAGGCCATCGGCGGGTGCTACCACCAGCCGATGGCCTTTCTTATTTCACGGCATAAGTCAGAGTTCGACAACATGAGAATTTTCACCTTCGATACGACGCTTCGGGACGGCACTCAGGGCGAGTCTGTCTCCTTCTCTGTAGACGACAAACTGCAGATTGCGGAGAAACTGGACGATCTTGGCATCGATTACATCGAAGGCGGCTGGCCCGGGTCGAATCCAAAAGACAAAGAGTTCTTTGAACGGGCCAAACTGGTGCGGTTCAGGCATGCCAAGCTGACAGCCTTTGGCGCCACCCGGTTCGCGCGTAACTCCGTGCAGTCTGACGCGAACGTGGCAGCGCTGCTTGGGGCGGGCACGCCGGTCATCAGCATCTTCGGCAAGACCTGGGATTTTCATGTGCAGCGCGCACTCGGCATCACGGAGGAAGAGAATCTGAAGCTGATCTCGGAGACTGTGGGCTATCTGAAGGCGCATGGCCGCGAAGTGGTGTATGACGCGGAGCACTTCTTCGATGGCTATTCAGCCAACCCGGGCTTTGCCCTACGAACATTGGAAGCAGCCAAGAACGCCGGCGCTGACGTACTTTGCATGTGCGATACCAACGGCGGAACTGTTCCTGCCCGGCTGGCTGAAATTGTCGCGGATATTCGAACTCGCTTCGACGGAATCCTCGGCATTCACACGCACAATGACAGCGATCTGGCGGTGGCGAACACCCTGATGGCAGTGGAAGCCGGCGTCACTCACGTGCAGGGCTGCATCAACGGCTATGGCGAGCGCACGGGCAATGCGAACTTATGCTCGGTGCTGCCCAACCTGGAACTCAAACTGGGGCACACCACCATCGGCCGGGAGAAGTTAACGCAATTGACCACCATCGCTGGCTTTGTAGCTGAACTGGCGAACCTGCCACTGCGTCGCGAACAGCCTTTCGTTGGCCCCAGCGCATTCGCTCACAAAGGCGGCATCCACGTCAGTGCGGTCTTGAAGGATTCTGCCACTTACGAGCATATTCGGCCGGAGATGGTCGGCAACCGGCAGCGTGTACTGCTGAGCGATCTTTCCGGTCGCAGCAACATCAGTTACAAACTGAACCAGTTCGCCATCGGGCAAGACCTAACCGAAGCTTCACGGCGCGAACTTCTAGACCGCATCAAGCAGATGGAGCACGAGGGATACGATTTCGAGGCGGCCGAAGGCACGTTCGAACTGCTGGTTCGGGAAGCGGCCGGCCCCGCCTTCGATCCGTTCGACATCATGGGCTACCAAGCATCCACCAGCTTAGATGCGGCGGAAGGTCCGGAGACCGTTACCAGCGCGACGGTGCGGCTGCGAGTGCAGGGCCAGTTTCGAACGCATACGGCTGTCGGTCACGGGCCTGTGCACGCCCTGGATATCTGCCTGCGAGAATGCCTGGCGCCGGCCTTTCCGGCCATTCGAGATGTCCGCCTCACAGATTACAAAGTGCGCGTTTTGGGCGTTAAGGGCGGCACTGAATCGCGAGTGCGCGTGCTTGTCGAGTGGAGCGACCACCGCCGCAGTTGGGCCACGGTCGGCATTTCCGATAACGTCATCGACGCCAGTTGGCACGCGCTAACCGACGCGTTGCGCTTGGAACTGATGCGTTTGGCAGCGCACGAACAGGCATCGGAATCCGTAGTGGAATCGCATTCGATGTAAGGGCGCGCGGCCTTCGTTAACCAGCGGTCGCTCGTGGCCAGATGACGGCAACGGTACCCTAGGAAGAGACGGATTTCCAGTTTGGCGACCTTACCCAAGCCATCCCTACGCCCCGCGACCCCGAGTATCGATCAAAAGCTGGTGCGCGAATTGGCACAGCGAACCGCGGTGGCGAACGCCGAACGGTGGTTTGTTCGGGAACGCCAATGGCTGAACGAAAAGCACCTGGAGTTGTGCCGCGTACCGGCGCCCACCTTTTTCGAGCAGAAACGTGCGGAGTGGTTCCAGGCGCAACTGACGGCCTTGGGCTGGGATGCCCGGATCGACCGTGCCGGGAACGTGCTAGCCGGATTTGGCAATGATTCCGGGGGGCCGCTTGCCGTAGTTTCGGCACACTTGGATACGGTTTATGCGCCCGCTCGGCCCGAAGATGTACGCTATGGCCCCGACGGACGGCTAATGGGTCCGGGCACGTCCGACAATGGATCCGGCCTTACCGCCCTACTGGCGCTAGCGCGTGTCTTGGCGTCTGATCCGGAGCTTCACTCTTTGGCCGCTTCCGTGATCCTGGTGGCGAATATCGGAGAAGAGGGCGAAGGCAATCTCAACGGCATGCGCTACCTGTGCCAGCACTTTGCCACACCCGAGCGGGTGCAAGCCATCTTGGTGTTGGATGGGCCATCGGTTGAACACATCACCGTTCAGGCGCTGGCCAGTCAACGCTACGAGATTGTCTTTGCCGGCCCCGGCGGACACAGTTGGAACGACCATGGGACGCCCAACCCCATTCACGCACTCAGTGCCACGGTCAGCTCCTTTGTGCAACAAGCCGACAGCGTGGTCCGTGAGTCGCGGCGAACAGCCGCCTCCTACAATTTCGGCATCATTGAGGGCGGAACCAGTATCAATTCGATTCCCGCTACAGCAAGGGCCAAGCTGGACATTCGGTCCGAATCCAGCGCACTTCTGAATGAATTAGCGCTGCTGGTAAGTGCCACTGTAGAGCGCGCGCTGGAATTGGCCAATCGCTCGGCACGGAACGGGCGGCTCACTGCCAAAATCCGCGACCTGGGAGTCCGGCCCGGTGGTCAGTTGCCGCACGATGCCGTTCTCTTGCAAGCCGTTCGCGCGGTGGACGCCCACCTCAACATTCGTTCCCGTGTGGATTGTGCTTCTACCGATGCCAATGTGCCGCTGTCCATGGGTTTGCCCGCAATCTCTATTGGCGCTGGCGGGCAGGGCGGAGGAGCGCATACCAGCAACGAGTGGTATCAGCCCGATGGCCGCGAACTCGGGTTGCGGCGTGTTTTCTTGATTCTGGCTGCCCTACAGGAGCAACGCCCGGGCGAGCCGGTTGAAGCCGAGGCGGTCGAAGGCGAGGCGTGAGCGCCGGTTCCGTCCCTGCTCTGTCCCATCGCTCGTCAGCTCCAGCGCAATGGAAAGCCGATGCCGCGCTCGCTCTTACTGCCTTGCTTTGGGGCACCACGTTCGTCGTTGTTAAAGGCGCCATCCGCGACATGTCGACGATGTACTTCATCGCCGTTCGCTTCGCGTTTGGCAGCCTTTGCATGCTGGTGCTGTTTCAACGGGCACTCCGGCGCGTACCCCGGCGCGTATTCTGGCGCGGCTTCGGCGCCGGCGCATTGGTAGGAATTCTTCTCTGGGCGGGCTATTCGTTCCAGACCAACGGGCTGCGTTACACGTCAGCAGGCAACTCCGGATTCATTACCGGGCTTTACATTGTGCTGGTGCCGCTTCTTAGCGCCGCTCTCTTTCGCCGGTGGCCGCGGCTCCCGGAGTTGGCGGGCATTGCCATTGCCGGTGCCGGTTTGGTGCTGCTGACATGGCCGTCGCTCGATCGCAACTTCCACATGAACCGCGGCGACTTGCTTACCGTTGGTTGCGCGGTGGCATACGCTTTTCACCTTTTGACTCTTGGCTACGTCTCGAAGCGAGAGTTTTTCGAGGCGGTAGCGCTGGGCCAGATCGTGATGACGTCCGTGCTTTCCGCCCTTGCCCTCGTAATTGAGCCGCCAGTAGCGAAGTGGAGTACCGGCCTCGTGCTCGCCATCCTGGGAACGGGCTTTTTCGCGACAGCCCTCACGTTCGCGCTGCAAACCTGGGCGCAGCAGTACACGTCCTCTACGCGCGCCGCTCTCATCTTTGCGCTCGAACCCGTATTCGCACTGATCACTGCGGTGCTGGCGGGTGGTGAGCGCCTGACAATCTACTCTGTCGTTGGCGGCGGCTTAATTTTGGGCGGCATCGTACTGGTTGAGTGCAGGCCGGCAAAGGCCGCTCCCGCTTCGAGCAATCAATTGAAACCCGCCGTCGGCGCGTGACATCCAGCGAGGTATCGGAAAATTCCGAGTTGCGCCGGTATCTGCGGCTTTTATTTCTATACTGAATACTACCGTTCCCCGTGCTCCGCAGCGCTGGACGATTTAGGTCTCGCTCGAATGCCTTTGCCCCGAAAGATCTCGCAGCCCAAGGTCCTTAGCATCGCTTTGCTCGTCTGCACGCTGCTGATTGGGGTGGTTATCGGAACCATCCTCAATACGGGCGTCAAAGCACAACGGCAAAACTCGCCGGTCGCTCCCGACGCCACGCCGCTGGTGATACCTGAAGCCACACCGCTCTCAAATGAGTTCACAAAGCTGGCAAAACGGTTGGAGCCTTCGGTCGTATACATTGAATCCGACTATCTAGCCAAGCCTGGCAAACACAAGTCGCATGCCGACGGCGATGACGAAGAGAACAATGCGCCTAGTGGCGATCCGTCGGATGTCTTCAAACATTTCTTTGGGAAGCAGGAGCCTCGTTCCTACCGCTCTGAAGGGTCCGGCACCGGGTTCATAGTGGATAAGAACGGCTACATTCTTACCAATAATCACGTAATCGACAAAGCCGACCGTATCACGGTGGTGCTTAACGGCGAAGACCAGAAGTATCGCGGTCGCGTGGTCGGTACGGACGCTGAAACGGACGTGGCCATTGTCAAGATCGAGGCCAACAAGCCGCTCATCCCGGTGCAGGTGGGAAATTCCGACGGCGTGGAGGTCGGTGATTGGGTGATCGCCATCGGCTCGCCCTTTGGTTTGCAGGCAACCGTCACAGCCGGAATTGTCAGTGCCACCGGGCGCGACCTGGGCTCCGGTCAATTCCAGCATTTCCTTCAGACCGATGCTGCCATCAACCCCGGTAATAGCGGCGGGCCCTTGCTGAACGTACGCGGCGAAGTGATCGGCATCAACACCATGATTGCCACTCACAGTGGCTCTTATGAAGGCATCGGCTTTGCGTTGCCTTCGAATATGGCCGCTAAGGTGTACAACGACATTATCCGCGACGGCCGCGTAGTGCGTGGATCTATTGGAATCCAGTGGTCGAAGCAGGGCAGCCAGAACGACACTTTGGAAGCATTGGGCTTAGATCACGGCGTGTTAGTCGAGACCGTCGCACCCAAGGGACCGGCCGGTCGTGCCGGATTGCAGTCGGACGACATCATCCTGGCCATGAACGATCATCCGGTGAAGAACGGGGATGAACTCGTGAATCGGGTTGCCGACCTGAGTATTGGGTCCAATGCCTTATTCACCGTCGATCGAAACGGCAAGCGGATGGACTTTAAGATCGGCATTGAAGATCGATCGCAAGTGTGGAAAGATTCGCCCCAGTTGGCCGAGAGCCATCCTGCTCCCGCCATTCCCGAACCACCAAAAGCGGCGGCTCCGACCGAAGTGAAGTTCGGCATTACTATCACCAATCTTCGGGAAAAAGAACGCGAAGATTTGAAGATCGATCCGAAGGCAGGCGTTCGTATCGTCAGTGTCGATCCAGGCTCATTCGCCGAGGACATCGGGCTTGAGGAGAACGACGCCATCATCGCTATAAATCGGCAGCCGGTGGCAGCACCGGAAGATGTTCTTCGGATGCAGCACTCTCTGAAGCCGGGTGCACCCGTCGCTGTCCACATCGTGCGAAGCATCGACACAGCGGGCAGGAAAACACCACCCAGCCGCTTCTATCTGTCGGGCCGACTGCCATCGCAGTAGTCGATTAGCTAAGGAGTTTGGCAGCGTCCTTCGCGAAATACGTCAGCGTGAAGTCTGCGCCGGCGCGCCGGATGCTTGTCAACGTCTCGAACATCGTGCGTTCCAGTTCAATCCAGCCATTTGCCGCGGCAGCCATGATCATGCTGAACTCGCCGCTCACCTGGTAGGCGCCAACGGGTACCTCAACCCGGCGGCGCGCTTCGCGGAGGATGTCCAGATAAGCGAGCGCTGGTTTCACCATGATCATGTCTGCGCCTTCTTCCAGGTCCAGTTCGATCTCGCGCATTGCCTCTCGAGCATTGGCGGGATCCATTTGATAGCTGCGCCGGTCGCCAAACTGCGGCGCCGATTCGGCGGCTTCGCGAAAGGGCCCATAAAAGGCAGACGCATACTTGGCCGCGTAGGAAAGTATCGGAGTGTTGCTATGGCCTGCGTTGTCAAGAGCCGCGCGAATGGCACCGACACGCCCATCCATCATGTCGCTCGGTGCGACGATGTCCGCGCCCGCCTCGGCATGGGAGACCGAAGTCTTGGCCAGCCACTTCAGCGTTTCATCATTCGATACGTCGTTGTTTTCGACAAAGCCGCAGTGGCCGTGGCTGGTGTACTCGCAGTTGCAGACATCGGTCATCACCAACAGCTTGGGAACGGCACGCTTGATGGCGCGCACTGCTTGTTGCGTGATGCCGTCAGTGGCATACGCTCCGGACGCAAGTTCATCTTTCGTCTCCGGGATGCCAAACAAGATCACGCCGCCGATGCCAAGCGCCTGGCATTGCTCCGCCTCTTGCACAATGCGGTCGACCGAAAGCTGCGCATGCCCCGGCATGGACTTAATCTCCTTGCGGATACCTTCTCCGGGGCAAGCAAACAAGGGAAGTATGAACTGTGAGGGAGCGAGTTGGGTTTCCCGCACCAGCGAGCGGATCGCCTCAGACGTCCGTAAACGACGCAGGCGATGAGTAGGGAAGGGCATTGCTACTCTCATCGTAAAGGACATGAAGAAGCTGGCGAAGCGCTGGTTTATCAGCGGAACAGTACAAGGAGTCGGGTTCCGCTTCTTCGTCCAGGCGAAAGCGAGCTCCATCGGTGTCACTGGTTGGGCCCGCAACTTGGACGACGGTCGCGTGGAAGTGTACGCTGTCGGGTCTGAAGACCAGTTGAATGCACTTGCCGGTGCATTACACATCGGTCCACGTGCTTCTGAAGTGCGCGGCGTGGAGCAGCAGGATGCCGAGGTAGAAAGCACCTCAAGTTTCCGCATTCGCTAGCGGGGGAGTTCTCGTTCAGAGCGAAGCACTAAGGATTTAGCTATATGTAGCTAGAATAAGGACTGCGGCTGATTTGGTGATTTGAGTCTTGCCCTAAAACCCCGATAACACCTCGATCGCTTGCGTTACTACCTGGTTGAGATCGGTAAGGCAATCATCCACTACCCCAGCCTCATGCTGCGCCAGCGTCCAGTTCTTGTTATCCACGGCTTCGCGAATTCCCGGCAACGTCTTCACACCATAACCGGTGTACAGCCCCGGCGCGTAAATCTGGTGTTTGTACCAAGGGCGGTTCGGTAATCCATCAGGCCGTGTCAGCACACGTTCCGTCCGCATCAGTAACTCGTTCAATTGGTGCAGCCGGACCGTGTCGATGGTCGGCTTCATCTCTGCCGCTTCCAGCAGCGCATCATACTTCTGCGCGCTCTGCTTCAACGACTCTAATTGGCGGCGGAGCGACGGAAACTCCATCTTGTGGCCGTCCGCTTCGCTCTGTTTTTGAATCTCGTCCAGATAAGTATTCACCGTATTCGCGAAGTGGTCGAACTCAAATGGCAGCACAGAGCTGTCTGCCAATCGCAGCAGCGCTGTCGCCGTATATTGCGAAAGTGCACGGCCATCCACTTGGGTCGTATCGGAATAATGCGTGTACCAGTAAATCGAGTCGTAGATAGAGTGATAGATGCCGCTGCGTGTCTCGCCTTCAAAGCCGGCGTTTAGACTCGCAATGCCAAGATAATCGAGGAATGCCTGATAGTCGGAGCCTGCCCCAAGCGCGCCGATGGTGAAAGACTTATTGGTTTTCGCGGGCGGCGTTAGCTGATCTGCCGCACTCGGGTGGTGCAAAGCATAGTCCACTAAGCTCGCGCTCGCTCCCGGTTGCGTGACCGACTCCGCCGCTTCGGTAGCGAACGCCTCCAGTGTGTGTGAACCTGCAATGTTGATCCACCCCTTGGCAGTGTTGTCCGAATTCATGTAGGCGACAGCCTTCTGCCTCAGCTCGTCCTGATGTTTTTCCGCCCATTCCGTCGAGCCAAGCAATCCGAACTCTTCCCCATCCCAGAACGCGATTTTGATGGTTCGCTTAGGCGACCAGCCTTCCTTTTGCAAAGTCCCGAGTGCATGCGCCGTTTCAAGGAGAGCCGAAGTGCCGGAGATCGGGTCATCGGCTCCGTTCACCCAGGCATCGTGGTGATTACCGGCGAGTACCCATTCGTCTGGCGATTCGGAACCGCGGACCGTGGCGATCACGTCATAAAGCGGCTTCGTCGTCCAGTCGTAATCAGTCTTGATGTGAACGCGCGCCGGACCAGAACCGGCATGATAAGTCAACGGCAGCGAACCGCGCCACTCCGAGGGCACCAGCGGACCCGCGAGCTGCTCCAGAATCGGCTGCGCGTCGCCATACGAAATGGGCATCACCGGAATCTTCATCAACGTCTTGGCTTCAGCCATCGAGAGCCGCTTAGAACCCTTCTCCGAAGCCCAGCCCGGCGACAGCGGATCACCCGCATACACCGGCATGTCCAATACGCTGCCGCGCTGCACCCCTTCTGGGGGACGCATTGGACCCTTTACATAAATGTCGCCGCCGTAATACCCGTCTTCATGCGGGTCGGAGTAAATCAAACAGGCCGCCGCGCCATGCTCAGCCGCCAACTTTGGCTTGATACCGCGCCAGCTCTTGCCATAGCGCGTCAACACGACCTTGCCTTTTACACTGATCCCCTGTTTCGCTAACCAGTCGTAGTCTTCCGGTAATCCGTAATTGGCGTAAACCACCTCCGCCGTGACGTCGCCGCTTGCGCTATACGCGTTGTAGGTCGGCAGTTGGTCCGGTTGCCCGCTGGTCGGGTCCTGCGGAAGGGCAGGTTCTTTCAATTTGGCGATGAAGTGCTTAGGTGCTACCACCTCCACTAAGCGGAAGGTTGGATAGGGCATCAGCGCTTCGAACTCTTCGATGTGCGCGTCAAGGCCATATTCCTTAAGCTGCTGCAGAATGAACTCGGCCACCGCCTTCGAGCGCGGTGAGCCCGCACTGTGCGGCTGCCCCGCCATGAAATTCAGGTCTTTGCGCAGCGCTGCCGTGTCAGGCACCTGTTGCGCCTGCTGCTCCAGCCGCCGCTGCGCATCTACGTCTTTTGTTAGGAACCCTCGAAGCGAGGCGTTTTGTCCGAAACCGACACTAGCTGTCAGAACAAAAACAAAGGTGTGCTTGCCGAGCGAGCGAAACCCCATCGTTGGCACTATTCTAGCTTGCAGGAGGATTCGGGCCGCCCTCATCCTCCGTACACTTGTTAGCTGTTTTACGCGAGCGCGGGGTCGATGCTCTCGGTTTCGAGGCCCAGATCCACGAACGCCTGCTTCGCCTTTGCCGCATCGAATCGGCCCCAGCGCGCGAGACGGGACAATGCTGCCGCCGCAATGCTGTTAGCGTCGACTTCGAAGAAGCGGCGGAGATGCTCGCGATTCTCGCTGCGACCGAAACCGTCTGTTCCGAGCGCGGTTAAGCGTCCCGGCAACCATGGCGCAATCTGGTCCGCCACAATCTTCAGATAGTCCGAAGCTGCGATGATCGGCATGTCCGCATCGCCAAGCGTCTCCAGAAGATACGGCTTCCGCTCTGGTTCAGTTGGGTGCAGCCGGTTCCAGCGATCCGCGTGCAGCGCATCTCGCCGAAGTTCGGTATAGCTCGTGACGCTCCAGACGTCCGCACCAATGCCATACTTCTCCGCAAGTAACGCTTGCGCCTTCAACGCTTCGTTCAGAATGGAGCCGCTGCCAAATAACGTTACTTGTGCCGCGCCGTGTTCCGAAGCTTTGTATTTGTACATGCCGCGCAGAATGCCTTCCCGAACCTGTTCGCCTTGTGGCATGGCAGGCTGGGCATAGTTCTCGTTGCAGACCGTAAGGTAGTAAAAGCGGTCTTCATTGTTCTGGTACATCCGGCGGATACCGTCCTGCACAATGACCGCGATTTCGTAAGCGAATGCCGGGTCGTAGCTGGTGCAGGTGGGGTACACGCTCGAGAACACATGGCTGTGCCCATCGTCGTGCTGCAGGCCTTCGCCCAATAGCGTCGTCCGTCCTGCCGTTCCACCCACCAGAAAGCCTTTTCCGCGCGAGTCGGCAAACGCCCAGATCAGGTCGCCAACACGCTGGAAGCCAAACATCGAGTAGTAGATAAAGAACGGGATCATCGGCACGCCGACCGTGGCATATGCCGTTCCCGCTGCGGTGAACGAAGCCAGTCCGCCCGCTTCGGTGATACCCTCTTCCAGAATTTGGCCGTTCTGTGCTTCTTTGTAATACATCAGAACGTCGCTATCCACCGGCGTGTACAGCTGTCCGTGCGGAGCGTAGATGCCTCGCTCGCGGAACATCGATTCCATACCGAACGTGCGTGCTTCGTCCGGGATGATCGGCACAATGTACTTGCTCAGTTCCGGCTGTTTCAACAAAGCTTTCAGCACCGAAACAAAGGCACTGGTGGTCGAAGCTTCGCGTCCCCTCGAACCGCCAATTGCCTCCTGGAAGATCTCGAGTGCTGGTGCTTTCAGCTCAATCGGCTTTGGCTTTCGCTCCGGCAAATAGCCGCCTAGCGCCTGTCGCCGCGCGTGCAGATACTTCACTTCCGCGCTTTCGTTGGACGGCTTTACGAAGTCAATGTGCTGAATCTGCTCACGTGTCAATTCGAGATCGAAGCGGCTTGCCAGGTAGAAAAGTTCGTCCTCGTTCAGCTTTTTCTGCTGATGCGTGATGTTTTTGCCTTCGCCCGCCTCGCCAAGACCGTATCCTTTAACGGTCTTCGCAAGAATCACGGTGGGCCGTCCGTTCGCCTCGTTGGCGCGTTTGAACGCGTTGAACACCTTCACTGGATCGTGGCCGCCGCGCCGCAGCCGTGCCAGGTCTTCGTCGCTCTTGTCTTCTACCAGCTTCAGCAGTTCCGGGTACTTGCCGAAGAACTCCTTACGTACATAAGCGCCGCCGCGCGCTTTGAAATTCTGGTATTCGCCGTCTACGCATTCTTCCATGCGCTTCAACAACAAGCCCGACGTGTCGCGGGCGAAGAGTTCGTCCCAGTCGCCGCCCCACAGAACCTTGATAACGTTCCAGCCCGCGCCCCGGTAGATGCCTTCTAGTTCCTGAATGATGCTGCCGTTACCGCGAACCGGACCGTCCAGCCGCTGCAGGTTGCAGTTCACGACAAAGATCAGGTTGTCCAGTTGTTCTCGCGCCGCAATGTGCAGCGCGCCGGTCGATTCCGGCTCGTCCATCTCGCCATCGCCGCAGAAGGCGTACACTTTGCGATCGGTTTTGGCGATAATTTCACGATTTTCCAAATAGCGCAGGAAGCGCGCGTTGTAAATAGCATTGATGGGGCCAAGCCCCATCGACACGGTGGGGAACTGCCAGAAGTCTGGCATCAGCCACGGGTGCGGATATGAGGACAGACCGGGATGGTCCCGCAATTCGTGGCGGAAATTCAGCAGATGCTGTTCGGTCAGCCGCCCTTCCAGGAACGCCCGCGAATACACCCCCGGCGACGCGTGGCCCTGGTAATACACAAGGTCGCCCGGTTCCTGGCCATAGCTGCCGCGAAAGAAATGATTGAAGCCGACCTCGCTAATTGTGGCCAGCGAAGCGTAGGTGGAGATGTGGCCGCCGATGTTGGCGTCGTACTTGTTGGCGCGCACCACCATCGCCGCCGCATTCCAACGGATCAGGCTTTTAATACGACGTTCCAACGCTCGGTCGCCCGGGTACGCCACTTCTTCCGAGGTAGGAATGGTATTGACGTACGGCGTGGTCACTTTCGTGTCCGCGGCTACTCCAAAGCTGCGGGCTCGTTCCAACACCTGCTGTAGCAGGTAAGCAGCCCGCTCCGGGCCAGCTTCCTCCACAACCTGTTCCAGTGCCTCAAGCCATTCCGCGGTTTCCTGTGGGTTCAGATCCGCCAGGCGTTCTTCTTTGGTTAAAAGCATGTTTAATCGTCTGCTGGTAAGCGGGTAAATCTAACCATACCTTGGGGGACTCCCGTTTTTCTTGCTTTAGGTTTTTTCGTCCGCCGCCTCAGTAATTATCTCCTATCGCTTGCTTTTCCGGTGTTTGTCAGGCAATCTAAAAGGTTTTCGGAGAGCCTCTGTTTGAAATGAAGGTGCGAGTTCTCTATCATGACCACTGCTTCGATGGCGCGGCGTCCGCAGCCTATGTAACACGATTTCTGCAGAGTAAATTTTATCCCGGCGCCCGGTTTGACTACACTGGCCTGGCCCATCGGGCGGATCAGCTCTTCGAAGACAGCCTGTTTGATGGCGACGCTAACGTCATCGTTGACTTCAAATACGCCACCAACCCCAACCTGACCTGGTGGTTCGACCATCACCAGAGCGCATTCCTCAGTCCGGAAGACGCCGAACATTTCCGTCACGACACCTCGGGCCGAAAACTCTTCGATCCGAGTTACCGCTCCTGCACCAAATTCATCAGCACCATCGCCCGCGAGCGTTTCGGATTCGAAGCGCCCGATCTTGAACAGTTGGTGACGTGGGCCGATATCGTCGACGGCGCTCTATACGAAAGCGCTCAATCAGCAGTGGAGATGGATGCACCCGCCATGAAGCTGACCCTGGTGATCGAGAGCAGCAAGGGTCCGGCTCTGGTTCAGCGGGTAATCTGCGCCATGCAGACGAAACCGTTGTCTGAAATCATTGCCGATCCGGAGATCCAGGCAACCTACCAGAAGCTGTATGAGAAGCATCTGCGCACCATCGACGTAATTCGAAACGCGGGATCGTGCGATCACGGCGTCATCTACTTCGACCTGGTGGATCACGGCATCGACGGCTACAACAAATTCATCCCGTATTATCTGTTTCCCGACTCCGCCTACACCGTTTCGGTCTCCACATCCAGCTTTCGTACCAAAGTCTCAGTCGGTTCAAATCCCTGGGTGCGCGAACCGCTCCGCCACAATCTCGCCACCATCTGCGAGCGTTATGGCGGGGGTGGACATGCCAAAGTCGGCGCTATCAGTTTCCCGACCGGCGCCGTGGGCGAAGCCCGTCAGGCAGCCGCGGAAATTCGCGAAGAGCTCAAGTGGTAGCTGGTCGCCGCCTTACTCCAGTTCATTGCCCTGCCCGGCGATGCCCCATTCGATGGCGATTATGTCGGCCTTCGCCTTAATCTCCTGGACGATCGCTTCTACCACAGCATCCGCTCTGGTTGCGCTCACCAGCATGCCCGTCACCGTTACTGCACTTGAGGGACCGTCGCTGCCGCTGCGGAGGGAGCGCATCATCAGCTTTTGCCTGTCCGCGCCGCCAATTATCGCCTGCCGCACCGGCAGCTCTTCTGAGGAATTGCACTTAACCGTAAGCGAGTAATGCGTCTCTTCGTAAGCGCGCCATCGCTTGCCTTCTGCCAGCCGGTAAGTGATTGGTCGAAGCACAATATTCGCCGCCAGAATGAACGCCGTTCCCGCGGCCGCTTGCCCCAATCGGCCGATGCCGCATAAGCTGCCAATCGCGGCGGAGCACCACAACGTTGCTGCCGTATTCACGCCACGAATGGTGAACCCTTCCCGCAAAATGGCACCGCCTCCAATGAAGCCAATGCCGGACACAATTTGTGCCGTGATGCGAAACTGCGGCTGGCCTGTACTCGCCTCAATCGAAACGAACAAGGCCGCACCCAGCGAGACCAGAGTGTTGGTGCGCAGACCCGCAACGCTCGACCGCCATTGCCGCTCCAGTCCCACCAAGGCTCCCAGACCAGCGCCGCAGCCCACACTGGTCAGGAAGCTCCAAATCGGTTGAGGCTCCACGTTCGCTCCCGTTGTCAATCATCAATAACACGTGCCTCGCTTTTCTCCTCGCAGCAGTGCCGGTGTAACTGGGGGTATCTTTGTTAATGAGCTTATGGCCATCAATTTGAAAGTCAACGGGCGGTCCTCCACCGTCGATGTTCCGCCGGACACCCCGCTATTGTGGGTGCTTCGGGACGTGCTCAACCTGCGCGGCACCAAGTATGGGTGCGGTATCGCGCAATGCGGCGCATGCACGGTTCACTTAAATGGTCAGTCCATCCGGTCCTGTGTAACGCCCGTTTCCGCCGCTGCCAAAGCATCTATCACCACCATCGAGGGGCTCTCTCCGAATGGGCTTCATCCTCTCCAGAAAGCCTGGATTGAGGTCGATGCTCCCCAGTGTGGCTACTGCCAATCCGGCCAGATCATGTCGGCGGCGGCTCTGTTAGCCAAAACACCCCGGCCCACCGACGCGCAAATCGATGAGGCCATGAGTGGCAATGCCTGCCGCTGTGGTACCTATCTGCGCGTACGCGCAGCAATTCACAAAGCTGCCGGCACCCACACATCTACAAACAGCGCGGCTCTGGTGGCCATCGGCGCGAACGAAACGGAAGGGCTCTAAGTCATGGCAGTTAGCAGGCGGTCCTTCCTCCACGTCACCGCTCTGGCCGGTGGAGGCATTATGCTCGGCATCCATGCCGAAACCAAGCTCGGGGCTCAACAGCAACCCGCGCAGCCTCCGCTCGATCCCAATCTCTTCATCAAAATCGGGTCCGACGGTACGGTCACTCTGATGTCGCGCAATCCCGAGATCGGGCAGGGCATCCGCAACATGCTTCCCATGCTGATCGCCGAAGAACTTGAGGTCGACTGGAAGAGCGTTAAAGTCGAAACACCTGATTTCAATCCGAAGCTGGGAATTCAATGGACGGGCGGCAGCCGGGCCGCGTCGAACAACTTTATCCCCATGCAGCAAGTGGGCGCCGCCGGCAAGCAGATGCTGATTGCCGCCGCCGCCAAGGAGTGGGGCGTCCCGGAGAATGAGTGCTATGCCTCGCATGGCCGCGTCATTCATCGGCCCACCGACCGTGCTCTCGGTTATGGGCAACTGGCTGCTAAGGCGGCCGACATGCCCGTGCCCGACCTGAATTCGGTCAAGCTGAAAGACCCCTCGTCGTACACCATCATCGGCCAGCGCACGCTCGGCGTGGACGTCCCGGACATCGTGGAAGGCAAGCCGATTTACGCCATCGACTTTACCCGCCCCGGCATGCTCTACGCCGTGTATGAAAAGTGTCCGGTGTTCGGCGGCAAGGTTGTAAGTGCGAACTTAGACGAAGTGAAGGGCATGCCCGGTGTGCACGACGCTTTCGCGGTTGATATTCCTTTCGATACCGCAAGTGCGTTAAAGGGTGATCCGGGTCTGGAGCCCGGCGTTGCCATCGTGGCTTCCACCTGGTGGCAGGCCCAAACCGCACGCAAGAAACTGCAGGTGAAGTGGGACGAAGGCGCCGGCGCCAAGCAGAGCTCGGCCGAATTCGCACAGCGCGCCAAGGAATTCAATAGCGGCAAACCGCAACGCGAACTGAAGAACGATGGCGACGTGGACGGCGCGCTTAAGAGCGCTGCCAAGACAGTCGAAGCGGCTTACACTTACCCGTTCATCTCGCATGCACCCTTGGAGCCCCGTTGTTGTAATGCTCACTTCCATGACGGCAAGCTCGAGTTCTGGAGCAACACACAGCAACCGGGCCGCGGCCGTGAACTGGTCGCCAAGCAGCTTGGTCTCAATCAGGACGACATCATCATTCACCTGCTTCGAGCCGGTGGCTCGTTCGGTCGCGGCCTGACCAACGACTATATGGTCGAAGTCGGCTATATCGCCAAGAAGGTCGGCGTGCCGGTCAAGCTTCTGTGGTCGCGTGAGGACGACATGACGCACGACTACTACCGCCCTGCTGGCTTCCATTTCCTTAAAGGCGGAGTGGATGCGTCCGGCAAGATGGTGGCTTGGCAGAATCATTTTGTCAGTTTCGGTGAAGGCACTACCTTCGCTCCTTCCGCGGCTATCTCGCCCAACGAGTTTCCCTCCGGCTTCGTGCCGAACTTTTCCATGTACTCGTCCGTCATGCCGCTGGTGCTGAAGACGGGCGCCTTACGTGCACCCGGAGCAAACTCGCAGTGCTTTGTCATGCAGTCGTTCATCGACGAATTGGCCCATGCCGCCGGCAAGGATCCGCTCGAGTTTCGCCTGGGTCTCTTGCAGCAGCCCGGCAAGGAACACGTAGCGGCCGCCGCCAAACCCAAAGTGGAAAACGAGCACGTTCCGCAGGCGCGCGCGGCTCAGCAAGTCGCCTATGACGTGGATCGGATGCGCGGTGCCGTCACTCTTGTGGCTGAGAAGTCGGGCTGGGGCAAGCGCAAGCTCGAGCAAGGGCACTCGCTCGGTATCGCGTTTCATTACAGCTTCCAGGGCTACTTCGCGCATGTCGCTGAGGTCAGCGTTACGCAGCAAAAAGGCCTTCGAGTGCACAAGGTCTGGGTAGTAGGTGATGTCGGAAGCCAGATTGTTAACCCCAGCGGCGCCGAACAGCAAGTGCAGGGCGGCGTTATCGACGGTCTCAGTGAACTCATGCATCAGGAGATTACGCTCGAAGCCGGCCGAGTGGTGCAAAACAACTACAACACGCACCAGTTACTCCGGATGCGTCAAACGCCTGAGATTGAGGTGTACTTCCTCAAGACCGATCATCCGCCAACGGGTCTCGGCGAGCCGGCTCTGCCGCCGCTGATTCCGGCCGTCACAAACGCTATCTTTGCGGCGACCGGTGATCGCGTCCGGGAGATTCCGCTCTACAAAAGCGGCTATAACTGGGCGTAGTTTCTGGCCCCTGCCCGAGGCGAGGCCTGTGGCTTCGTCTCGGCTTTTGCCAGCTCGCGGCTCACACCTGCTCGTTCACCGGTCCGCGCTTTCTTTCGTTTCACGATAAAAAAGCGCACTACGGTGAACCCTGCTAAACCCGCTAAGAGTAACGAAGCAACTCCGTCGCGAACCCGATCGTCGAAACTTCGCACGACCGGTCCGCCTGTAAGCAATGTGTGTTGCGGCAACGCGCTTGGCATTACGCCTGTAGTGGACATGGGTGTTTCTCCCCTCAGAATAAACGCATCTGGTCCGGCGCTCGTTTCGGTTTGGAGCGCGCTGCGCCGGATACCGACCTTCCGTCCAGCCCAGCCGAGATTGCGCGTTCATGTGCCAGCACCCGGTCAAAGTCGGCGATAGGCGCCGCTTGCTGCTCTACGGTTCGCACCAAACCGTCCAGCCGCCGGAAACCGTCCAGCTTCTCGCTTCGGCCGACTTTCGCCGCATCCAGTGAACGGCGCAGCACCGCCAGCGACTCGTCATACGTCTTCAACGGAACCGGAAACGGATGCCCGTCTTTGCCACCCAACGAAAAAGAGAAGCGCGCCGGATCGGCGAACCGCGCCGGTGCACCATGCACCACTTCCGCTACAAACGCCAGCGTCTGCAACGTTCTCGGGCCCAAATTCTCAAGCAACAGAAGCGAGGCGAAATCTCGAAGCTGCCGGTCGTAACTTACCGCCAGCACCGCCCCTAATCGTTTCAAGTCAACATCGCGCGCCTGCACATCGTGGTGCCGCGGCAGCATTAACCTCGGCAGCTCAGCAAGCGTGCGTTGCGGGTCATCCGCCGCAATGGCCAGCAAAGCGCTCTGCGCCTGCCTGGCGCGGTGGTCCACCAGGTTCAGGATGGTTCCTTCGTTCCTGCCCACAATTCCGGTGTGTGGCTCGCAAGTGAAATCTCGGACTTGCGCCGAGTGCCAGTGATAACGCCGCGCTAGTCCACTGCTGTCGTTCAGCCCCTGCTGCACAACAGCCCACGCGCCATCCACCGCTAGCACGAAGCTGTGCAGATAAATCTGAAATCCATCCCCTACCGCGTTGTTATCGATGCGCGCCGTCAGCCTGCTGGTCCGTACCAAGGCAGCGCCGTCAAAGCCGCGCTTGTCTGCGATGGCCAGTAGCTCCGCCGGTGTTTTCGTAGACTGTTTGCCGCGTCCGCCGCAGATGAACAAACCCAGCTCGTGTGCCCGCTCATTCAGTCCCCGCTTCAACGCGCCCATAACGGATGTCGTGATGCCGGAAGAATGCCAATCCATGCCCATCACGGCACCGAACGCCTGGAACCAGAATGGATCGCTCAGGCGCGACAGGAACTCGCCCGTACCGTAGTGGTAAACAATGCTTTCCGCAATCGCTGGGCCCATCCGCTGCATGCGTTCCGCCAGCCAGGGCGGCACACGCCCGCCATGTAACGGAAGATCAGCAACGCCCGAACGCTTCACATCTTAGATGGTGCCACGCCGCGCTTGAACCCGTGCTACCCCTAAGGACAGCATGCAACTGCTACTTCTTTCCCTGGCCGCCGTGCTGTTTGCGGTCGGCGGCATCTTTATGAAGTGGTCCAGCGGGATGACGCGCCTCGCCCCGAGCACGGCCTTTCTGGCGCTCTTTTGTGCCGGGGCCAGCCTGCAAAGCATCGCTATGAAGCGCGCCGACATGGGCGTTGTTTATATTTTCGTGCTTGGGTTGGAAGCCGTCGCTGCGCTGGCGCTCAGTGTTTGGCTGCTGGGTGAACGGCTCAGCGTTGCTCGAATTTGTGCCGTTGCTTTGATCCTGAGCGGTATCGTTCTACTGCGCCGATCCTAAGCTCGATTTAGAAGGCGCGCTCCACAATCTCGCTCAGTTCTTCCCTGGTCAGCACTATCGGGTTTGCCTTCATGCTGTTCGCACGCGCGGCCTTGTCCACCAGTTCGTCCCTTTGCTCGCGCTTTAGCCCGAGTGCCGATAGGGAACACAGACCGAAGCGCTGCAACAGCTCCTGCAGGAACTGCGGCAAGCTCTCCAAGTCCGCATGTCCGGTGAGTAGCTCGGCTGCCTTGGCATATCGGCGCAGGCCCGGACCAGTCGGATCGCGCTGTTGAAGCGCCGCGATGTTGACCGACACGGCATGCGGCAAAACCGCCGCAATGATCGCGCCGTGCGGCGCGGTCAGCATGCCTCCCAGCGGTGCTGCGAAGCCGTGCACCACCCCTAATCCGGCATTTGCCAGCGACAGTCCGCTCAGCAGGCTGGCAAACGACATATCTTCGCGCGCCGCCAGGTCATCTCCATTTGCCACAACGCGCGTCAGAGCATGTCGTACGCGCTGTAGTCCGGCCTCGCAAAAGACATCTACCAGCGCGTTTGCGCGCACCGAAACGTAAGGCTCCAGTAACTGCGTCAATGCATCCATCCCCGTGTACGCCGACACGTCGGGCGGCAGCGAAAGCGTTAACACAGGATCCACTATCGCCACTTTGGGCAGCAAACCTGCGCCGCGCAGGCTCGCCTTCAAACCGTGCTGGGGCGACCCAAGCACGGCATTGCGTGTGACCTCCGCTCCAGTGCCGGCCGTAGTCGGAATCGCAATGCACGGCAGCGCCGCTTGTGCAAAGGGCTGCCCTTTCCCTACCACTTCCAAATAGTCGAGGGGCTCACCGGAATGGGTCGCAAGTATCGAGATCGCCTTTGCTCCGTCCAGCGCTCCGCCGCCACCGATGCCGATCACAACCTCACACTGCTGGTCCCTGGCGAGCTGGGCGCCTTTACGCACATGATCCACCGTCGGCTCGCCCTCAATCGCGAACCAGCAGGATGCAACCGCGTTCACGTGCAGACTCTCCACCACGGCCTGCGCATGCCGGGAACTTTTCCCGGTTACCACCAAAGCGCGCGAACCAAACTCACGGGCAACGGGCGCCGCTTCCTTCGAAGCACCTGCCCGGAACACGATCCGCCCTGCCGTTGCAAATTCAAACTGCATGCCTATGTTCCGGCCGGCGCTTACCGAAACTGCTCGTCCGAAGGAAACAGACTCTCCAGTTGAAAGGCTTGCCGCGGCTCTGCCATCATTTCGGGCACCGCATCGCGCCACCGTTGGTAGTGTTCCGTCGTGCGGTGATGGTCAAGGTCGCTGGCCTGCCGGTACACTTCGTTAAAAACGAACCGTGTTGGATCGTCTTTCACGCGCAGGATATCGAACCGGAGGCAGCCCGGCTCTTGCACACTGTTCTGTGCGTTGTCTTTGGTTGCCTCGAGAAACGCTTGGACGAACTCTGGCTTCACCTTTAAATGCACATGGAGGACAAACATAGGTATGCTTCGATTATCATCCTGGATTACTGCTCCACCCTGCTGCCGGGCGTTGTCCTGGTCCAGCATTTGCGCCGAAAGCGCTGGTTGAATCGTTAAGCTAGGAGGGTGGACGTTGCGTTTCCGTCGCGGAGTGCCACCTGCCGCCCGACGTAATCGCGCTTCGCACCAACAGCGACCAAAGGACCACCATGGATTTTTTTCGCCGGCTGTTTGTCTCCGACTTCATGCCCCACGGCCACTGCTTTTTCTGGCAACCAAGCCTGGTCTGGCTTCACGTAAGTTCCGACTTGCTGATCGCGCTCGCTTACTTTCTCATCCCATTTGCATTGGCCCAGCTCTTTCGAAAGCGGCCTGACCTCGACTTTCACTGGATGTTTGTCATGTTCGGCATCTTTATCCTGTCTTGCGGCATGACTCACCTCATGAACGTCTGGGACATCTGGCATTCGGCTTACCGCCTGGAAGGCGTGGTGAAAGCGATTACCGGTGTTGCCTCCATTGTGACGGCTGTCATTCTGTTTCGCCTGTTACCGCTGGCTCTCCAGATTCCCAGCCCGCAGTTGCTGCGAACGGAAGTGGCCGAGCGCAAGAGGGCCGAGGCCGATGTGCGCCTATTGAATGCCGATCTCGAACGTAGAGTGGACGAGCGTACCGCCACTCTGAAGCGGACGAACGCGGCGTTGCAGCGCTACGCTTACATCGCCTCGCACGATCTCCAGGAACCGATCCGCACCATCAAATCTATGAATCAACTGCTGGCCCGTCAGTACCGGGGTCAGTTGGACGTCCAAGCGGATCAATACCTCACGTTTGTAGTCGAGGCGACCGACCGGATGCAAAACCTGGTCTCCGACCTGATGACCTACGCACGCGTACTTGATGAGAGCGCTCCTCGGGATATCAAAGCAGTACAGCCTGAGCCGCTTCTGAACAAGTGTTGCGCGACTTGAAACATTCCATCGAGGAGAGCGCCGCCGTCATCTCAATTGGAGAATTGCACCCGGTTCGCACCGATCCTACACACTTGAAACAAGTCTTGCAAAACCTGATTAGCAACGCCATCAAGTACCGGCAGCACGGCATACCCCCGCAGATTGGAATTCACAGCTACAGGGAGGGCAGCCGAGCAGTCTTCTGCGTCCAGGACAATGGCATTGGCGTCGCCCCGGAGTACACGGAGCGCATCTTTGTGGCCTTCCGCCGTCTGCACGGCAGGGAACTGCCCGGCAGTGGCGTCGGCCTGACCATCTGCAAAGATATTGTCGAACAATACAACGGAAAGATTTGGATACAATCAGAGGTCGGAAAGGGTTCGACGTTCTTCTTTTCGCTGCCTTCGGCCGAAGCCGACGGCTCAACCGGCAGTCTAGTGGAGCACGATGAATCAGTTAACGTCTGAAAGCGAAGCCATCAGGATTTTCGTCGTAGAAGACAATGCCCCCGATGTCATGCTGATCGGTGAGGCGCTGCGCGAGCAGGAGATCCTTTTCGACATCGTTCATCTGAGAGACGGCGAAGAGGCCATTCTGCGGCTCGACAACCCCGATCCTGGCGATGGCCGTTTCGATCTTGTCATCCTCGATCTGAATATGCCGCGCATTAGCGGGCTGGAAGTCCTGGAGAAGATACGGCAGACATCCGCCTTCGCCGGTGTTCCCATTCTCGTGCTCACCTCATCGCTTGCACCGGATGAGCAGCGCGAGGCGTCTCGGCTGGGCGCGAACCGCTATCTGAAAAAGCCCGCCGACCTCTACGAGTTCCTCGCCGAAGTCGGAAATGTCGTCCGCGAACTGGTACCTTCCCGGAAGTTAACAGGTGGCAGTAACTAAACTCGCTTCGTCCAAAAAAGTCGTGCGTCGTCCGGCAGCCGCAACCGCCGAGCGAAGCTTGCGCGACCTTGCGGGCGTTGGTCCGTCCATTGAGCGCGATCTTCGCCGTCTCGCCGTCGATAGCGTCTCCGCTCTGGCGGCAAGCGATGGCGACGAACTGTATCAGCGTCTTTGCAAGATCACGGTAACGCGCCAGGACCCGTGCGTCCTCGATACCTTTCGGTGTGCTGTTGCGCAGGCCAGGGATCCTCACCTGCCTGCCGATCAGGCAAACTGGTGGTGGTGGTCGCGGCGGCGCAAGCGCGGCGAATTACCCTCTTGTTGAAGCAATGCCCTGTCCCTTCTTTGAACCATTCCGGATCGCCGCGGTTCCGTCGCACGCCGAAGCCCGCCTGCCTTTGATCGACGAATACGATGGCGTGTGCCATGCCCTGGAGCCTTCAACTCCCGCTCCGGCCCACCTCCGCTTTCGTTGTTGCAATCACGGCTATTCGCGCGGTGAGTGCACGCATCTTCCCGCCCATCAGCCCTTCACAGCTCTTCGCTATCACGTCACGCAGCGCACTGCCGAAGTGCTTGAGTTGCTGTGTATCGAGGAAGTGGAACATCGTCCCGGCCGCCTGGTGCGCTTTACTTATCTTGTGGCCGCGGCATCTCTGGAACCCGCTGACGGCGATGTCTGTTTGCGCGCGCAAGCGGCCGCCTTTTGCCGCAGTTATCTCCAGCATTTCGCCAGCTAATTGATGTCCCAACCAGAAACTGTAAGTGCTTCGTCCGCCGCCGATCAGGCGCCAAACATCCGCGTGACCCAGTCTGAATACGCGGAGCTATGCTTGCCCAACGCCACCAACACGCTGGGTAACATGCTCGGCGGGCACGTTATGCACTTAGTCGACCTCTGCGGCGCTATTGCCGCCATCCGTCTTGCCCGCTGTCCCGTCGTCACTGCGTCCGTTGATCAAATGACTTTTCTCCATCCCGTGCGACTCGGCGAACTGGTCATCCTGAAATCTCAAGTCAACCGCGTCTTTCGGACCTCTATGGAAGTCGGCGTGAAAGTTTGGGTGGAGAATCTTCACACCCGCGAAGTACGCCACACCTCGTCGGCTTACCTCACGTTTGTTGCGCTCGATACAGCCGGTAATCGCGTCGTGCTGCCACAAGTCACGCCGGAGACCGAAGACGAGAAACGGCGCTACGAACAGGCCGCCGAACGTCGCTCGTATCGCTTGGCTTTCCGCGCGCGCACGGCCGAAGGCCAACACTCACGAAAACCGTAGGCTGCTTATTCGCCGCCCGATTTGTACATATATTTCACGCAGTGCTTATACAGCAGTAAGTTGGGCGCACCGTCCCGGTTCAGCTTGATGCAATCGCGGTCATACCACTCGATCGTCCCCTCTAACTGCTCGCCGTCGGTCAGTATCACAGTCATCGCTGTTTTGCTTTGCATCTGCTTCGAGTAATAGAACTGCTCGGCGTTTGTCTGGTCGGGAGGTGTGCTCTTCTTTGCCATAGCGGGTCGCCGGATCGGTTCTTTGCCTGCAGCCGCGGTACTGCGGCTCGGCTTATTCGTCAGGGCTTCGATGCGCCTTTCGTCTATCATGTCGCCTCAGTGTTCGCAAGCGGGTACCTGGTTTACCCGGGAAATGCAGAGGTACTGATGCCGCTTGCAGGGTTACGCAAAGATATCACGAACGCGTCCAAAGCAGAGGTTTTCTGAATATTCCGTCTCACCATCAAAACCAGCTCGTCGATTTGCCGGACCGCCCGTTCTACCCATGAAAAGGTAACACGGCTCGCAATGGAGCTGATTCGTTCCGTTGCATCGCGGTGTGTCCTCACCTTTTCGCCGCAAAGTAAACGCAGCACATCGTTCAATACCCCGTAGCTCAGTCGCAGGTAGGCGTCCAGTTTCTCCGACCGGCGCGCCGAAAACGGCTCCGATTTTTGCACCCAGTCCGCGAATGTTGTCACGCCCGCGCCGCACTCCAGCGCGGATAAGACCAGGTCCCGCCGCTCGCGAAAGCCTTGGAGGTCAATGGTTGCAGCAATGCCTGGACAGCCTTCCGCAAGCGCGATTCGCGCCGGAGCGTCTGTCATGCCCTTGGCTGCCGCAAAGTCCGCCATTTCGTTGTCGGCCAGGCGGCACAGTTGAAACACCACCGACCGCGAACGTATTGTCGGCAGCAAATCGTACAGGTTTTCCGTTGTCGCGACGATCACCAGATGCGGCGGTGGTTCCTCCAATATCTTCAACAACGAATTCGCGGACTGCTCGTTCGCCCGCTCCAGATGGTCAATCAGAAACACCCGGCGCGATCCGCGCAGCGGCTTCAACTGCGCCCGTTCGCGCAGCGTCCGCATCTGCTGCATGGTTATCTGCCGCAGCGGCCCATCCGGCGGAAAGGTAATGAAGTCAGGATGGCTTGAAAACAGCAGCGGGTCGTCGCCGCGCTTGTCCGAAGTCCACTTATCGCGCTCGTCTATCGCACTGACGTTCGCCGGAAGACTTAAATCGTCGCGTTCAATCTTCTCCGGACTGCCTAACATCGAGGCAGCGAAGTGTCTGGCGAGAGTCGCTTTTCCCACTCCTTCCGGGCCGCCCAAAAGAATCGTCTGCGGCACGCGCTCGTGCTCCACCATCTGTGCCAACGTATGCGTGACCGCTGCGTTGCCAAAAAATCCAGGAAAATCCGCCATGCGCTCGGTCCCATTATCGCGGTTCTTCTTTTGAGCGCGAGCCTGCAATAAGGATGTCGACAATTCGGCGGGCGCTCGGCTCCCAGCCCGGCACAGCCATGGTGTGGAAAACGCCGACAAGGGCACGGACAAAGTCATCCGGATCGGTATCTGCGCGCAGATCGCCGCTGTCGATGGCCTGTTCAGCCAGAGCGCGGAAGGCGCCATGGACCACGCCCTTCGTGCTTTCGACAAGGCGCACGGAGCCTCCCGGAACGGTGTCCATAGCCGGAAGAATGAGCCTCTTAGCGGCCACATGGTCAATCAGGAGAAGCATCCAGGCTCGCAGCGCCTCCAGCGGCGGCATCGTAACGGAGAAGCGCTCGGCGGACGCGGTTAGCTTTTCCACCTCACTGCGGTACACGGCTTCAATCAGTGAGTCGCGCGTGGGGAAGTGACGGTACAGCGTGCCCGGGCCGACGTTTGCGCGCCGGGCGATGTCGTCGAGCGAAGCCTCGGCTCCGTGCTGGGTAAATGCGGCATGGGCAACCTCTAGAATGCGTTCCCGGTTGCGCAGCGCATCCGCGCGAGGCTTGCGCGCGACCGGAGGTGGCGAGGATTGCTTTTTCGGCATACCTGAGTTTCGTTGCAGATTTTTGCAACCGGAGACAGCCTCCGGTTATCTTATAGCCGGAGATTGTCTCCACTTTTAGTTCTACACGGATATTGATCCTGGCGCAGCACTTTCGCGGCTGCGCCAGCAATGAAAAGGAGGAAAGTCGATGCGAGTTTTCGTAACGGGAGCAACGGGATTCATCGGTACAGAACTGGTGAAAGAGTTGATCGAGGCTGGACACCAGGTGCGCGGCTTGACACGGAGCGACGCCGGTGCCGAGCAGTTGAGGGCAGCAGGCGCCGAAGTGCATCGCGGCGAGCTTGAAAACCTGGAAAGCCTGCGCAACGGAGCGACCGGCATGGATGCGGTGGTAAACCTGGCGTTCAACCACGATTTTTCAAAGTTTGCACAGAATGGGGAAGACGAACGCAAAGCGATTGAGGCGCTAGGTTCCGTCTTAGCGCCAGGCAAGCTCCTCGTTGTGACCTCCGGGACGGGATTGGCGAGTGGCGGACCCGGGCATATGCGCACGGAAAGCGATCTGCCAATGAGCTCGGCCCAAATACCGCGACAGCCTGAACAGGCCGCAAGAGCCGCGGCAGAGCGGGGTGTGCATGTGGCGATTGTGCGCCTGCCTCAGGTACATGACACGCGCAAGCAAGGGCTTGTGCCGTATCTTACTCAAATGGCTCGCGAGAGGGGAGTTTCGGCCTATGTCGGCGATGGCGCGAATCGTTGGGCTGCCGCTCCACTGAAAGATGTAGCTCACCTCTACCGCCTCGCGGTCGAGAAGACCGGTCCAGGCGTGACGGTCTACCACGCCGTACAAGAAGAGGGAATAGCGCTGCGCGAGATTGCAGAGACGCTTGGCAACGGCCTCAAAGTTCCGGTCGTGTCCATTGATCCGGAAAAGGCTGGCGAGCACTTTGGATGGTTCACACACTTCGTAGCGCTTGATATGCCGGCTTCGAGCGAGTGGACCCGCAAAACGCTGGGATGGGAGCCGACCGGGCCGGGGCTGATTCAGGACCTCATCAACATGAACTACTCCGCATAGAGCAGCGCAGCAGCGCAGTGACTTCGCTCCAAACACGTTCCGCCACTTCGGCCACGCTGCCTTCGCCACTTACCAGCTTGAACCTCTGCGGTTCTTCGGCCGCAATGCGCCGGTATCCCTGCAGGACGCGACAATGAAAGTCCATTTCCTGCTGATCGATCCGTGCCTCTTTCGCCCCGTTTGCCGACCGCTCGTTGCGTTGGTGTGCCCGCTGCAGTCCTACCGGCACGTCGACCGTGATGCAGAGCGTTAGATCGGGGTACAGTGTGCCTAGCGCAAGCTCGTGGGCGCGCCGCACCGCACCGAATCCGATGCCGCGCCCTTCGCCTTGATAGGCGAGCGTAGAATCCGTATAGCGGTCGCTCACCACCACATCGCCTCGCTGGAGCGCCGGCAAAATCACCTGTTTGGCGGCCTGCGCTCGCGATGCGAACATTAGCAGCAGTTCGGTCATCGGGGCCATGTCGGCATTTTCGGGATCCAGCAAAATCGCGCGTATCTGCTTGCCGATCGCTGTTCCGCCCGGTTCCTGATTCTCCACCACGGCGAGGCCTTGCGCGCGCAATCGCTCACACAACAGCCGCTTTTGTGTCGATTTCCCACTGCCTTCTGTTCCTTCGAAAGTGACGAACAGACCGCGCCGCGCTTCACCCATACACAAAATGCAGCAGTGCCTTCAAATCTTCCCAAGCCTCGCGCCGTGCCTGTTGATTGTATTGCCGCAGCAGGTAAGAGGGGTGGTACGTCACCATCAGCGGAATGTCGTTCCACTTGCGCCAGCTGCCGCGCGTTTTCGTGATGCCTTCCTTGTTATTCAAAAGCGCCTTCATCGAGGTAGCGCCCAGTGCGCAGATGGCTTTCGGTTTGATGGTCATCAGTTGGCGGTAGAGAAACTGCCCGCAGATCTCCATCTCGTCCGGCTGCGGCGTCCGGTTTTCCGGCGGCCTGCACTTCACCACATTGCAGATGTACACGTCCGAACGCTGAATGGCAATTCCTTCCTTCGCCGCCGTGTTGTCGATCATCTGCGTTAGCAATTGGCCCGCGCGTCCCACGAATGGCAGACCTTGCTCGTCTTCATCCGCACCCGGCCCTTCACCCACAAACACCAGCTTGGCCGCCGGATCTCCCGAACCGAAAACAATCTTGTTGCGCTGTTCGCAAAGCCGGCAGCGGCGGCAGTCGCCAATGTCTTGGAGAATGGAATCGAGTGTGTCGGTGGGCGCCGCTAGCGGCGGTAGCGAGGCTATTGTCACTGGTGCCACGCTCTCCGCCACCGTAGCAGGAATAAACTGTGCACCGGTCGCCGGGGTTTCGGCAGCGGGTGCTGCTACGGCTTCACTCTGCGGCCAGGTGTAGACCGATTCAAAACCAAGGTCGCGATAGTAGCGCAGCTGGGCAAGCGCTTCCGCCCGCGTCATGACAGGGCTTCACGCGCCGCCGGTTCCGCGGTCCGTACAGCCAGCCGCAGCATCGCTATCTCGTCCAGAATCTTATCTGCCACATCCAACTTGTCCGCCGGACCGGCGTGCACCGTAGCCCCTGTACGCGTCACAATTTCCACTTCATTCTGGTCTGATTCGAAGCCTGTGCCTTCCTGGTTCACCAGGTTGCCTACCAGCATGTCGCAGTTCTTCGAGACCATCTTCCGACGCGATTCCTCCAGCAGATTCTGCGTCTCTGCCGCGAACCCCACCAGGATTCGATCGCCCTTCCGCTGCCCGATTTCCGCCAGGATATCCGGCGTGGGCTCGAACTCAAGCGACAAACGCATCGCCGTCTTTTTCAATTTCTGCTGCGGTACGTGTGCTATGTAGTAGTCCGCCACCGCTGCCGTCTTGATGATGATCGTCGCGTCCGTCAGTTCGGCAAACACGGCGTCTCGCATCTCAAGCGCCGTGCGCACTGGGATGGCGCGGACATGGTTAGGCGTGTTCAAGTGTACCGGGCCAGAGACCAGCACCACGTCTGCCCCACGCCGTGAGGCCGCTTCCGCCAGCGCATACCCCATCTTGCCGCTCGACCGGTTACTGATGTAGCGAACCGGGTCCAGCGCTTCCTGCGTCGGTCCCGCTGTAATCAGAATCTTCTCGCCTTCGAAATCGCGCTTGCCATTCGTAACTGAGTGAACCCGGTCCACAATGCGCACCGGATCCGCCAGGCGGCCAGCACCCAGTGATCCGCACGCCAGCCAGCCCTCGTCCGGATCTACCACGTAGTTGCCTCGATGGCGCAGCGTATCTAGATTCGATTGCGTCGCCGGATGCTCCCACATCGCGGTATTCATGGCTGGAGCAAGAATCACCGGTCCGCGAAATGCCAGGTACAGCGTGGATAGAAAGTCGTCCGCGATGCCGTTGGCGAACTTCGCGAGTAAATCCGCGGTCGCGGGCGCCACTACCAGCACTTCATTGTCCTGGGCGACCGCAATGTGCTCTACCGCGCTCGATAGCGTGTCCGCCGGGCTGTCGTTCGAAAACAAACCCGTGATGACCTTGCGGCCCGTCAGGCTCGCGAAGGTCAGCGGCTGTATAAACTCGCGCGCCGATGATGTCATCGCCACCTGAACTTGGTGCCCGGCCTGCTGTAGCAGCCGCGTTACTTCCGCCGCCTTGTAAGCGGCAATGCCCCCTCCTACACCAAGAACGATGCGCATCACGGCCGCCTATTCTGCTGGGATTGCTTCTGCTTCGCTGCGCACCAAATCCTCATACGGCACCAGCCCGCGCCGAGCTTCTTCCATTGCCAGCACAGTCGGCTTCTTATTAACTGCCGGCAACACGCTCCGCTGCCCATTCTGCAACTGCCGCGCCCGCTTTGCCGCCACAATGATAAATCGGTACGTGCTGCCGTCCGGATCGTCCGGAATCGCAAACTGCGCGTTCGGCTTCAACTTGTCTGCCATGCTGATCTCCTGCTTCCCTTTGCCCTGCGGCGTTGCTTCTTAGCGCCTCAGCGGTTCGTGTAAACGCGGCGCGAAACTGTCCAGAATCGGCCGTATCTTCTCTTCCATCCGCATTCTCCGCACCCGTTCCGCGCGGACAATGGCTGCCAACGTACCAACCGACTCCTCTACCTGATGGTTCACGATAAGAAAGTCGTATTGGCCGTAATTACGGATTTCATCCGCTGCTTCCCGCAGCCTGCGCTGGATCGTGTCTTCGGAGTCTTCGGAACGTGCCCGAAGCCGCTGTTCCAAGATGTCCCGAGAGGGAGCCAGAATAAATACGCTCACCGCTTCGGGAATACGGTCTTTTAATTGTCTCGCACCTTGGACATCAATGTCGAGTATTAGATCTTTTCCGTCCCTTTGCGCCTGGTCTAGTACGCTCCGGTGCGTTCCGTAGTAGTTCCCAAACACCTCGGCATGCTCCAGGAACTCCCCCTCCGCCACCCGTTCCTCGAACTCCTGCCGCGAGATATACACATAACTCTCGCCAGGCACTTCGTTTCCCCGCGGCTTCCGCGTCGTGTACGAAACGGAAAAGTGCAAATCCCGTTCGCTTGCTAACAATCTGGCCACCAGCGTCGATTTCCCGCTCCCCGAAGGAGCCGAGATAATAAATATGTTCGTCATGCCCCCGCTGCTCTAGCCCTTGCCCCAGCAACGCAAGAAGCCCCTACTCAAGATTCAACGCCTGCTCGCGAATCTTATCGATATGCGCCTTCAGCGCCAGTGCCAGGCTCGTGATCGTCAGACCCACGTCGCCTACCCCCGATGTCTTCGATAACACCGTATTCGCCTCCCGGTTCATCTCCTGCAGCAGGAAATCCAGCCGCTTGCCGATCTCGCCCCCACCCGCCAGCATCAATCGAAGCTCTTTCGCATGTACCGCCAGCCGAGTTACTTCCTCCTGCACGTCACTGCGGTCGGCCAGCATCGCCGCTTCTTCTACCATCCGGCCCTCGCTGACCCCTGAAGCCTGCAGCAGATCCCGCAGCCGCTCCGCCAGGCGCTGATGAAACAAAGTCGTTGCCTGTTTGCGAATGGCGCGGATCTCGTTCGTCTTTCCTTCTATGCCATCCAGTTCTTCGCGAATGTGCGCCGTCAGCTCTGCGCCCTCACGTTCGCGGTACGCATTCAGTTCACGTATGCACTCCGTTAAGGCCGGCTGAATCTCGGCCATGAAGCCCGCTTCCAGGCGGCGGTTCTCCTCCGCTTTCACCAGTACCCCCGGCAGCCCGATCAATACGTTCAGGTCGGGTTCCACGTCCATCCGCAACTCGCGCGCCGCCTGCCGGAAAGCATCGGCGTAGCGCAGCAGCGCCTCGCGATTGAAACCCGTGCCTTCGCCCGCGGCGTTCTTCGTCAACGACGTTCTGATCTCCACATGCCCGCGCGCTAGACCGGACTTGATCAGACTCCGCATCGCCGTCTCGAACTGCGCCATCTCCGGCGCATGGTGGAAATGCAAATCCAAACCGCGATGATTTACCGTGCGCAGGCTCAGGCTCAGTTCGCCCGCCTCGGTCTCCCGGCGCACGGTCGCAAAGCCCGTCATGCTGCGTATGGCAGACCGTCCCGTCGCCGCCGGCGTATCCGTACCGGTCACTGTGATAGCTCCAGCAACAGCCCACCGTCCAACGTCCTACCCCACAATTGCATTCGAATCTGCATGCTGCAGGTCATGCAGCCTATGGTAAACACCTCGTGCCGCCAGCAGTTCCTCATGGGTTCCCGCCTCGGCTACGCGCCCTTGCTCCAGCACGATAATTTTGTTTGCCTGCCGGATGGTCGACAGCCGGTGCGCGATCACCAGCACCGTCCGGCGTTTCATCAGCACCGCCAGCGCTTGCTGCACCAGTCGCTCCGATTCCGTGTCCAGGTGCGATGTCGCTTCATCCAAAATTAAGATCGGCGCGTCTTTCAGCAGCGCGCGCGCAATCGCCAGCCGCTGCCGTTGCCCGCCGCTCAGCTTCATACCGCGCTCGCCAATAATCGTCCGGTAGCCTTCCGGCAAAGCGCAGATAAACTCATCCGCCAGCGCCGACTGCGCCGCCGCTATCACGTCTTCTTCCTTCGCGTTCGGCCGACCGTAGGCGATGTTGTCGAACACCGTGTCGTTGAACAGGAAAGTCTCTTGCGCCACAATGCTGATGTTTTCCCGTAGGCTGTTCAACTGCAGATCACGCACGTCGCGTCCGTCGATCGTGACCGCCCCGTCCGTCACGTCATAGAATCGCGGCACTAGGTTCGCCAGCGTCGTCTTGCCGGCGCCGCTCGATCCCACCAGCGCCACCACTTCGCCGGCCTTCACTCCAAACTGATGCCGTCCAAAACCGTCCGGTCCGCCTTCGGATAGTGGAAGCGCACATTCTCGAATCGAATCTGCTTTTCGAAGCGCGTCAGCCGTACCGCGTTTGCCTTATCCATCACGCCTTCGTGGCGGTCCAGATAACCGAACACCCGCTGTGCCGCGCCAATTCCGCCCTGGAAGATGTTGTGGATCCCCGTCAAGCGCTTGATTGGTTCATACAGCATCACCAGCGCCAGCACAAAGGCGCTGAATCGTCCCGGTGTCATTGCGGCTGTCTTCACTTGCATCCGTGCCAGCGTTAGCAAACCCACCACGCTCGCCGCGCCAAAGAATTCAATGATGGGGGAGGGAAGCGCCTGCTGCGCCACATAGTGCAGCGTCCCCTTCCGTAAGCGTTGCGATGCCACCCGGAAACGCTTGGATTCGTACATCCTCCGCGCCGAAGCTCTTCACCACCTGGTGCCCGGTAATCGTCTCCTGCAGAATCTCTGTCAAGTCCGGCCGCCATGTCCTGCGCATGCCGTGTTGTGCGTCGAATTTTTCGCCCCAGTCGCACCGTCAGAAACGCCACTACGGGCAGCACCAGCAGGCTGATCAGCGAAAGCTTCCAGTCCATGCCAACCATCGCCATCAACAGGAAAGTCGCGGTCAACATCTGCCGCAACCAGTCGGCCAGCATGTTCGAAAGTGATTCCTGCAGCCGCGCAATGTCGTTCATGATCGACGACATAATGCGCCCGGTAGACTGGTCCTCAAAGAATTGCGAATCCTGGCGCAGCACTTTGTCGAAGACTTCCTGCCGTAGGTCCATCACGGCGCTTACGCCCACCCAGTTCACCAGGTAGTTGCCAAGGTAATCGCACACGCCCTTGGCCAGGAAGCACAGCAAAATCGCAATCGTCAGCATGCGTCCAAATCCGGTGTGCGAACGGAATCAGGTCGTTCACCTAGAACAGTGCAGGTGAACGACGGGACCGTGAATAGCAGCGCGGGTGCATCGGACGTGCCGGGTTTCAAGCACGCGGTCGAAGACCACCCGGATCAGTTCCAGTAGCAGGCCTTGCGATGCGCCCACCACCGCCATCAGAACCACCGATAGCAGTAGCGCGGGAATGTACGGCCTGGCATACCGTAGAATCCGGTACAGACTCGCTCAAGCGTGCGCCTCTTCAAGCGTTCGCAATCGTTCCAGCGCGCGCGATCACTCGCGAAACGCTCACTTGCTCCAATCCATCCAGTCCCACCACGATCTCAGATTCGGTGCGCCATGGTCCCCAGATCGCCGGATTCGACGTGCTGAACAGCACCACGCTCGGCACGCCAAATGCCGCTGCAATGTGCGCGGGACCACTGTCGTTGCCCACAAACAATGACGCTTTCGACAGCACTGCCTTGGCTTCAGCAAGCGTTCCTTGAAACACCCGATGCGCTTGAAAGGGCGTCACATCATCGGCGGGGCTCGCCAGAAACACCGGCTCTATATTCCACAACTGCAGGTAGCGCGCCAGCTCGCAAAAACGCTCTGCGCTCCATCGTTTTTCCGGCGCCGAAGCGAACGGATGCAGTACCCCGTATTTGCCTTCGAGCGGCGATGGTCCGCTGCCTAATCGGGCTCTCGGCACCGGCTGCAGAGGCACGCCCAGAGCAAACACCGCCGATGCCAGATGTTCTGCTGTATGTACCGTGCGCCGCACCCCTAAAATGCTGCTGCGCGCGCCGGATCCTGACGTTGTACGCCCAAGTCATCGTGTGATGCGAAAAGCCCACTCGCCAGGCTGCGCCGGAGAGCGCCGTCATCCATTGGCTGCGCGTTCCGCCATGCAGATTCAGACACAAAGATGGCCGGAACCGCCGCACTTCCTGCCACTTGGCGCCAATCGTCTTATCCACCGCGGGCTGATCTTCAAAAACAGCGCGAAATCGGTCTTCTACCACTACGCCTAGCTGCACGTCCGGCCGTGTCGCCTTCAGCAGGTCAAGTGCCGGCGTCGTCAGAACACAATCGCCCAGTGAACGCAGCCGCACAACGCAAACACGGGCGCGTTCCGGCAATTGCTCCAGCACAGTCATGGCAGAAAACCCTATGCGTCAAACTTGGCTTGGTCCACCAGCATGATTGGTATGTCGTCCCTGATGGGATACACGCGCTTGCACTCGACACACTTCAATCCGCTACCGTCCTGCTTTAGCTCGAGGGCGGCCTTGCACACGGGGCAAACCAGGAACTCCAGCAACACTTCGCTGATGGCCATGTTTCTATCGAGTTTAGCAATGTGCAACAGGCGCAGAGGGCGGGGAGGTCCGCCCTCCGATTGCGCTTCGCTGATCTCGTTCACATCTGACCAGCGATGTTGGGGAGCCAATACATAACTACGCGACGGACGTCACTGGTCCTCGCGTGACTCGCGATTCACCGGGGCTGTGAGCCAAGGCTTGACAGCAACGGCGGTACCCGCGTTCGAGCATCCCCCGGCGCCCGGTCCTCCGGCACATCCCCACCAGTTCGCAGCGGCATCCACGGTTCCGCGGCCGTTGTTTTCAACCCCGAAGCCATTCCCTGAAAGGTCGTTGAATCGCAGCAGCACCGGCCCCGGGACATTGATCACTACGTCCGACTGCTCGCCCCAGATTTGATTCTTGGAAATGATCAAATTGTTCATTACGGAGTACCCGCCAATGTTGATTCCCGTGGTGCCCGTCGTGATTGCGTCCGGATCGTTGTCGGCTCCGTTTCCAGCAATAAAGTTGTGAACAATCTTGATGTTGTCAAAATTCATATCGGGTGCGTGCAGATGGATTGTTACGCCGGGTATGCCGTTATTCAGCAGCACATTGTTGGAAACAACGTTCCCGCTCATGTTCGCCCCTGGGATAAAGGCAAAAATCCCGACACCCGCGCCTGCTCCCGGCACTTGGTAGCCGTTGTGAGTGGAGCGATTGCCGTCCACCACGTTTCCATACACACCCAGCGGCGTGCCGAAGGTGACTGCCTGCGGATGCCCAGCCAGGGTGATTCCGCAGTCGTATGGGTTGTCGTTGACGGTGTTCTCCGAGACAAAGTTGTCGTGGGTTGGCCCGGTTTCGTCGCTAAGCAGAATCCCGCCCGCATTCTTCGTGACCACATTGTGAATCACAATCGAGCCTGCAACACCCACAAGGTGTATGCCTTCCCCGCAATCCTCGCCTTCCGCCGTTTCCCAAGTGGGAATATTCGGGCAAGCGGAGGCCGCGATATCCAGATTCAAGTCGTTGTGGACGACGACGTTATTGGCGATGGTGAGACCCGATCCATTCACGGCGAGAATGCCTTCGAACTTTGCGTTCTGCACCGTAAACCCCTTCACGACCACGTGGGCTAAAGCAGCCCCGGAGCCGTCCAGAAAGATTCCGTTGGGCAAACCGCTCGCATCAATGGTTACCCAACCGTCCGCGATCAAGCTCAGCGGACTCGAAATTTTCACGCCTTCGTGGTACGTGCCCGCCGAGACCAGAACGGTGTCGCCAGCCTTCGCCGCGGAAACGGCGGCTTGAATCGAATGGGAGCAGCCTGAGCTCCCATTATGGTTTACACACAAAGTTGCCGCGGACGCGCTAAGCGCAAAACCCAAGACCACAGGGAGACAGGTGGCCCGAAGCGGAGAAACGATCGACATAGTTCTGAACTCCAAACGGGGAAGTGAATAGTACCCAGTGTTTATACTGATGTGCCGGGCAAAGGGCAAGTGGTAGGCTCCAGCAACCGCATGCGGGTCTCACGATTGACCGTTGCCAGGTCGCGATACTCCCGCTGCCAGATCGACAGAATTTCACAGTTTCCGCTAGCCGGCAGAATCTGTTAGCGTCTTAGCCACGTCGAAAGCGCACGCTATGCTACGCCACCACTTAGCTGTTCGCTGCTCGTCAAATCAGGCTGCACCCCACTTATGCAATCACTGCCATCCTGTCTATGGCGCTCGGCATCGGCGCCGCTGCTGCCGTATACAGCGTTCTTTACGGCGTTCTTCTCGATCCTTATCCTTATCGCAGTTCGGACCGCATCGCTTTCATCACGGTTCATTGGCAGAATCAGCTCGAGTCCGGTCAGCGTGCGCTAACTCTCCACCAGATTCAGCAATTACGCAAGCTTCCGCCTATCGAGGACGTTATCGCCCAGCGTTCCCTCACCATGCTCGAGACCAGCCGCACTTTGCCGGTCACTGTCAATGTAAGAGAAGCGACGTCGAACGAACTGGAGTTTCTGGGTGACCGGCCGTTGCTGGGGCGCATCTTCACAGCACGCGAAGCACCCGAGGGTAAAGACCCGCCACCGGTCGCGGTGGTCAGCTACTTGTTCTGGCAGTCGCATTTCTTCGGAAGACCCGAGATCGTTGGACAGACGCTTGAGCTCAATCGGCGCAAGTACACCGTGATCGGGGTGATGGGGCGTCGCTTCACATGGGGCGACGGAGCAGTGTACCTTCCTATGCCCCCACAGCCCGTCGACGAGCGGTTCCAGGTACTCGTTCGCGTTCGTCCGGGCGTCAACCTCAAGTCGGCATCCCAGCAGCTGGACCCGTTTATTCAACAGGACAACCGAGAACATCCGAAGATGTTCGAGAAAGCCAGGTCCTGGACGCAACTCGAGAACCTCAACGACTATCTGCTGGGGCGCTTCAAGGGTGTTCTTCTACTGCTGTTCGCCTCCGTCGCAGTACTGCTTCTGATTGGTTGTGGCAACGTATCCATCTTGATGCTGACACGCGGTACAGCACGCCAGCAGGAACTTGCCATGCGAACGGCCATGGGCGCTTCGCGTTCCTCCCTGATACAACAACTACTTATCGAGGCCGTTGCGATCTCTGTCTCCGGTGGAGTGTTGGGCGTTGGCCTTGCCTTTCTGGGCGTCCACCTTATCAAATCACTGATGCCGGAATACGCCATTCCGCACGAAGTGGTCATCGCCATCAACCTGCCGGTGCTGCTGTTCGCCACGGTGGCTTCTGTCCTCTGCGGAATCCTGTTCGGCACGTCCCCGGCTCTTCGCTTCTCGCGGCCAGGGCTCGCACGCCTCATCCAATCTGGGTCCACTCGCAGCACAACTATGCGCCAGATACCTGCACAGGCCATGCTCTTGGGAGGCCAGATCGCTCTCACTGTCCTGCTTCTGGCCAGTGCCGGCGCCGCGATACGTAACTTTGTACAAGCCGCCGAAGCTCATCTCGGCTTTAATCCCGACCATGTGCTTTGCATGGACATGCCGCTCCCCGAAGGCGAATACACCACGTGGGAGACACGCGCCCGCTACTTCGATTCCATCCTCGAAAAAGTGAGTGCCACGCCAGGGGTCAAGAGTTCCGCTTTTGTAAGTTCTTTTTTCCCCAATGGTAACTGGATACAGGCGGTAAACATATCGGGCCGGCCCGCCGATCGAAGCCGGCGCGCTGGCGTGATCCTCAGCAGCGCAGACCTGTTCCGTACGCTTGAGATCCCGCTACAATCAGGACGGCTTTTCACACGCGCGGAAGTGTTACGCGGCGCTCGTATCGCGGTCGTAAGCCGGATGCTGGCCGATCGATTCTTCGGCGGCAACCACGCCATCGGGAATAGCATCGACCCCACAGAGCTCGCAGGCGAATGGCCGAATCTATTGCATGCGCCGGGTTCTGGCCCGCTCGAGATCGTAGGAATCGTTGCCGACGTTCGGAACGATGGTTTGCATCGTCCCATACAGCCGCAACTTTACGTCCCGTTTACGCTTGCTTTGCCATGGGATCAAGGCGTTTTTGTGCGGACCGAGGGCGATCCGAACCAACTAGCTCACGCCATCGCCTCCGGTGTGCTTACCTTGAACCGAAGCCAGACTCTGGAGCAAGCCATGCCGTACGCCCGGTTTCTTTCGGATTTCGTATGGTCGCATGAACGCTTCACGTCCATTCTCTTCAGTCTGTTCTCAGCGGTGGCTCTTGGCCTGGCCGCAACCGGGCTGTTCAGCGTCATCGCTTACACGGTGGAACAGCGTACCCGTGAGATCGGCCTTCGGATGGCACTCGGGGCTCAGCGATGGAACGTCCTCGCTGTTCTGTTGACAGCTACCCTCCGCACCACGGCGCTCGGACTTCTGTCAGGCATCGTGTTAGCTCTGCTGTTGAGCAACACTGTCTATCGCTGGACTGATAGCAGTACTAGAGAACCGCTTGTACTTTGCGCGGTGGCAGCTGTCTTCGTCCTCACTGCGGCTATCGCCTGTTTGCTCCCTGCCTCCCGTGCCATCAGCGTCGATCCCATGCAGGCTTTGCGAACGGAGTAACACTCGCCGAAGCGCGGGCGGGCGTCGGCCGCGTGAGATGCAAACATACAGGTGAGATGCAACCCGTCCGTATGGAAACAAAAAGGGTGAGCGCGGTTTCGCGTTCCAAGGCCCTAATCGCAATCGGTTTGAGCATCGCGGTCCCGGCATGCTTTGCCCAACAGAACCCGCCCAGTCGAGGCCGCGATGTCACAAAGCTCTACGCCGAGAAGTGTGCGAGTTGCCATGGAAAGGAAATGTCCGGTGGCTCCGCGTCGAGTCTCGTCGACGGGAAGTGGCGGTTTGGCGGCGACGACACCAGCATTGCAGCCAGCATTCGCAGCGGTCACCCTGAGGCCGGTATGCCTGCAATGGAAAAGCAGTTGGACGCTCCCGAAATCCGAGGACTGGTCATATACATTCGCGAGAAAGCCGCCGGCGTTCAGACCGAAAGCACACAAGTACAATGCTCCCGTCCCAGGCACCACCGTGCAGAGCGAGAAGGCTTCGTTCAAGCTCGAGCCTGTCATCGAATCAGGACTCGATTCGCCTTGGGCCATTGCGTTCTTGCCCGATGGTCGCCAGTTAGTGACCGAACGCCCCGGACGGTTACGCATCATCGAAAACGGAAAGCTTATGCCCGAGCCGGTGCGCGGTGTTCCCGCCGTTTTTGGAGGCGAGGGAGGACTGCTGGATGTGGCTCTCCATCCCAGTTACTCGCGCCCGGGCAATGACTGGATTTATCTGTCCTACGGTGATCGAAGTCCCGGCGGCCTTGCGATGACAGCCGTGATCCGAGGGCGTTTGCGCGATGGTGCGTTGGTCGATCAACAGCAGATTTTCAAAGCAGATGACTCGCTGTACCGTGCTGGCGGCCAGCGCTTCGGGTCGCGCCTCTTGTTTGACGGCAAGGGGCATCTTTTCTTCTCCATCGGAGACCGTGCCTGTCCTGGGGACGAACAGGATTTGTCACAGCCGAATGGCAAAGTCCATCGCGTGAACGAGGATGGCAGCATCCCGAAGGACAATCCTTTTGTTCATCACCAGGGTGCGATACCAGCATCTGGACTTATGGCGATCGGAATGCCCAAGGTCTTGCCTTCAGCCCGCTTACAGGAGAACTGTGGGAGTCCGAGCACGGTCCCCGCGGCGGCGACGAACTCAATATCCTTCATCCCGGCCATAACTATGGTTGGCCAGTCATCACGTACGGGATGAACTACGATGGAACCCCGATCACCGATCATCTGGCTCACGAAGGCATGGATCAACCGGTGGCCTATTGGGTGCCTTCTATCGCCACAAGCGCGCTTGCTTTCTATACCAGGAAACCAGTTTCCTCAATGGAAGAACAATCTCTTGCTCGGTTCACTGGCCGCGCAAGAGCTGTTGCGTCTAGTCCTCGACGGCGACCGCGGTGTGCATCAGGAAATCCTGTTCAAGGGCATTGGACGTGTGCGGGACATAGTCATTGGCCCGGATAGTGCTCTATACGTCGTGCTCAATCAGCCGGACCGCATCGAACGAATCGTACCAGTCGCACAATAAATTGCGAAGCGCATCTTTCAATTATCCGAACAAGTTTTACGTTTAATTCTGACCCCTCGTGTTGGGCGTTCCGCTGCACAACAGGGGCACAATTCTACGTGCGAGTTGTCACCCACCCCCTAACCGCAACGATCGACATAGCATGGCAGTTACAACTTGGTGAATAAATACCCTAACTGAAATCACTCTGTAACTAAAGATAGCCGCACTTACTTACAAATCAAACAATTTTACTTACCCAGCAAAAGGACTAGGTCTCTTCCGGTTCAAATGATCATCAATGATGAGGTTCCCTAGCCACTCAATCAGACTTGGGTGCGCTTGGATCGCAAATCGCGAGGAGGGTCTTCCTATGCTGAAAAGCTTACGTCCACGACTGCGAGCAGGCTTCGCCTTACTGCTCTCAGTTCAACTTCCAGGGCTGCTGGTTGCACAACAGCCGAATGCAAACCAACAAATCATCCAGCAGTACTACAATCCGCCTTCAAACGAGCCGCAACTCTCGCGCGACCAACTTATCGCGCTGGTTCGCCAAAAGGTAAAGTACGTGTTTGTTTTCTACCAGGAAAACAGGTCGTTCGATTCCTACTTCGGAACCTTCCCGGGGGCTGAAGGGATATACAGCTCGCCCGCCGCACAAACACCCGGATTCGTTCAGACCTTTACTGATACCACTGGCAAACCCGTATCAATCAGCCCGTTCCGCATCGGCCCTGCTCAGTTCGCTGCTGACACCGACGACGTCGATCATTCGCACCCACGCATGGCCGCCAAAATGGATGTTAAGGGCGGCGTCGCGCAAATGGATCAGTTCGCCGCCGTAGAGGAAGCGAAGTACACCACCGGCGCAACTCCTTCTCTGAAAGCCAAGCAGTACGGCGAGCTGACCATGGCGTATGAGGATTGCGACACCGTTCCCCTTCTTTGGCAGTACGCGAATCGCTTCACCCTGTTCGACCACGTCTTCCAATACTTCACTGGTCCCTCCACACCGGGTAACATCGCGATCATTGCCGGGCAAGCTGGCGAAACGCAGTGGGCACTACATCCCAACGAGGCTTACACTGGCACCGGTGCGTCCGGTCCCGGCGTTCCCGTTGTTAACGATGCCGACCCGTTCTGGGGTTCCGTCCCTGACACCACCCCGGCTGGCTTAAAGCTCCCCGCCGACCCCCCGGCAGCGGCTCCGCAATTCAACCTTACGTTCGCTACGCTCCCGTTAACTCTCATGGGCGGCAGTTTGTCTAACGTCACCCAGACCGACCGCAACGCCTCCACCGACTTAGCCGACGTGAGTAACGACGTTAATTTCATTACCAACCTGGGCCAGCCTACCGTGCCTTTCGGATGGTTTGAGGAGGGCTTCGATCTCGAGCCCACCGATGGCGACTCTTCTGGGCCAATGACTTCCAGCGGTACTCACGCTTCTTACATCACCCATCACAACGGACCGCAATACTTCGGCTACATCGCCAACAATCCGCAGATGACTCAGAACCTGCACGGACTTGAAGACTTCTTCTCCGCCGTGACAAATAAAACCCTGCCCGCAGGCGGCGGCGTTTATTGGGTTAAAGGCGGTTTTACCAATATCTTCAACCTCAACCCCGCCGATCCTGATCCCACCGTGCAAAAGAATTTCAAGGGCGACGACGATCACCCAGCCTACTCCGACGCGCAGATCAGCGAAGCCATGGTTGCAGAAGGAATTAATCGCATTGCGGCTAGTCCCTACTGGTCTCAATCCGCCATCATCGTCACCTGGGATGATTCCGAAGGCGACTATGATCACGTTCCTCCGCCCGTTCGCAGCGTCGGCCCCGATGGCTCAGTCGTCTCCGAAGGACCGCGCGTGCCCCTCATTCTCATCTCGCCGTTCAGCAAAACCAACTACATCTCAAAGGGCGTGGGTACGCAGGTTTCGGCTATCCGATTGATCGACACTATCTTCAACCTGCCCCCCTTAGCAACACTGCCCGACGAGGAACGCGGCCTTGTTCTTGGACTACGCAATCTCAAACAGGCGAACCTCGGCCCCCAAGACGGCCCTAACTCAGGCATTAGCGACTTGCTTGATGGCTTCAGCGCGGCACGCCTTAACGGCCAGGTGGCGCCGCTACCTGCTAGTTACGTGCAGATTCCGGAGTCAACCATTCTCACCTTGCCCCAAACGACCGGATACGGTTGCTCTTCTCTTGGCATTGTGCCCACCGATCAGGCGGCCGGCATCAAAACGGTCATTCCGGCCGACTTCAATCCCCGGCCAGGCACACTCCCGACACCAGTCCAGTAACTATCAGGAATACTTACATGAAACTTACTCGTAAACTCATCACAACCTTTGCCGTCTCCGGGTTCCTTCTCTTTGCTGCCCTTCCTTCAAAAGCGGCGCAGGTGCAATATAACTTTTCCTTCGAACTTACAAATACAACGGGTACCGACCTATTTACCGATGGCAGCTTCTTCGTTGATCCAACCACTGCCAACACCAGCCATGGGTCGAACGCCGCTGGTCAAACCTTCGCGGCACCGGTGGATACCCTCGCGTTCTCTGTGTTCGATCTCGGCACCACCCAGAACGTAGGCGTAGTCAACTATGGCAAGACCAACCTGCAAAACACCGGCTTGGTGTACTTCAGTTCCTTAACTAGCACCGCGCAGGCCGACCCCAGCTTTACGCTCAGCGCTCCTGACGCAACTGGCTTCCTCACCCTTGTCTTAAACGGTTCCACGGCCAGCTTCTACCAGGGGACGACACTCGGCTCCACCACTGGTTCTCCGCTGGTCACCGGCTCGGAACAGATGGCGCAATCTCTAGATGCGTCACCAGTTCCCGAACCCGCATCGGCCACCCTGCTGATCGCAGGTGCTGTCCTTCTTCTCGCTTCAGCAGTCAGACTGAAGCGCCAGAAGGCCTGACCTCAGCTGGCACCCGCCCATACTGCGGGCCGGATCCCACCATTCATCGGGTCCGGCTCGCAGCAGTTCACATTCACTGCCCCTCACTGCCTCAAACCAACCCCAGTGCATGCACCAACTCCGACCGTCCACTCTGCACGGAGTTTGCAGGCAGAATCGAAGGATCAGCGCCAATCGTGCCAACCAGTTCCGCCAGATACTCGCTGGCGCGAACACGTTCCAATTGCAAACGCGCTCCGTCCAGGCGCTCCGCAATCCCAAGCCCCGGCGCCGGCATCCCACCCTTCAGGAAGCTTTCGAGTGCCTCCACATGCCGCGTCCAAAGCGCAACATCAATGGCCTGCTTGGCGCGAAGCCGTTCCGCGTACCAGTCGCTGGCCAGCAGCGCTTCCCGGTTGAATAGCGCCAGCAGCGCTTCGTCGCCAGCCTTCCATCCTTCGTATTCGCCAAACGCCATAATGTGCAGCAACGCTCGAATCGGTGGACAAGCGTAGCGAATGCTGCCGTCTTGAAAGTAGTTCATCGCTACCGTGCGCTGCGCTTCCACAATGGCATCCACACCGGCGCAGAACACCGATAAGTCTTGCTCCTCCGGCCGCAGGATCTCCGGCGGAAACACCGCGTGCGGCACCTCGAACATACGCGCCAGGAAGTGATCCACAAACAGCGCGGTAATGCGGTACCCCAGTCGGCTGGCCTGAATGGTGCGGCCCTCGAAACAGAACTCCGGCACCTTTTCCAGATACCCGTTATCAATCAGATACTTCGGATCTCGCTCATGCACCCGTAACCGGCACCACAACTCCGGAACCAGCATGCTGTTGTCGTGGTCCACCCGATACTGCGGGTCCAATGTGGCCGGCCGCCGTCGTAAACCCTGCATAGCCCGTCAGAATGGCGGACACCAACGCGTTGTTAATGTCCACAATCGGCAGCAGCGCGTTGAATGGTCCTTTCGTTAATGCGCCTTCGCTTCCAAAACCTGTTGTCGAAGGAGACTTCCCGGTCAGGCTGCAGATGAAGTCCATAAACAACTCCGGCAGTTCCTGGTAGTGAATCGGGTTATAAACGGCCAGTGGAGGAATGCCGAGCTTCAGGTCGGGAGGATTATTTCTTCGCCCGCACAGAACTGCATTCACCGGAAAATGCACCGGCGCATCCGGGGGAATCTCCCGCGCCAAACGCGTCCCAATCTCCGCCAGGTGAACATCGCACGGATGTTCCACATCGGGGCGCTTCTGCAAGTACCGCGGATTCTTCGACGGGCCGCCGTCCACAATGCGTGGATGCGCGGACGAAACCGCGAACTCCGGCCGCTCCGAAGCCAGAAAGTTCGTCAGCAAATCCTTCATCGGATCCGTGAACTTATCAAACTCCACCACGTCGTCCACAATCCGCTGCACTTGCGCGCGCGTGAGTGGCTCGAAGTTTGAAATGAACGTTCCCGTATCCGCCAGATCGCGTTCCGCATCGCGATCGAACCCCGGAATAATCGCGTCGTCGGGCCGTTGGAAAAGCAGACTCTCGCAGTTCTGCACCAGCTTCACGCTCGGGTTGCTGTACTCCGCATCCAGGTTGTGAAGTGCTTCGCGCGGCAGCACCACCGACGCCGTAATGTCGTCTTCTACCTGCACCTTATCCGCCGGGTGAAAATCAGGCCGCAGCTTGCACATGCGCCAGGTGCCGCTGGGGTCGTAGCCAACCCGCATGTAATTTGCCACCAGCTTCTGGTTATCGAACTTCAGCTCGTTGCCGAGTATGCCGTTAATGCGGTCCACACTGAAGCGTGCACGCCAGTTTTCGCCCCAATCGGGTCGATAGTAGCGCTTCACGGCCACCAGCAACTGGCGCACGGTCGGCGGCACCGTGGCAATCCAGTCGTTATATTCTTCCGTGTACTCGGGTGACGGTGTCAGCAGCTTGATCACTGACCCAAGCGAACGCTCCGGACTCAGAATCGGCCGCTTCGCCCGTCCCGCTGCTACCCGGTTTGCGGTAGACGTTCGAAAAATCTTTCTGCAGAATTGTCTGCACTTGGTCGAGTTCATTCTCGAAGTCGCTCACAAAGATCGGACCGCGCGAGAATAATGCTGCCAATCGATTTCGAAATCTCAGATTTGCCGCCGCCCGAGACCGTGCACGGTTTATGGCAAAGAACGGCATCGGCCCGTGAGGCCACCAGCCGCCACGCCGTTCCGCCTGTCTGCTTCTCTAAACGGATCTTCGTTCCCCATGGCAGCACATAGCTCACGCCATGGCGCAGCCGCAGCGAATGCAATTCGCCATCCGAAGCTTTCCACTGCACGCAGCTCTCCCGCACCAGAAACTCGGCATTTTCAGGCACGTAAAACACATTCGGGTATGTGTTGTCGGAAGCATACCCTTCTTCGTGAATCGTCACGCGGCCTTTAAGCCAGCGCATCGCATCCGAAAATGTCACTTGCTTCGTTAGCACGGTCCGGCCGGCATAAAACTCCTGGCCGAGCACATACGCCGGAAACGCCAGCGCACCGCCGGCATGCTCCTCTTCGCAGGAACCGTACAGATTTGCCGCGAAGCTGATCTGTGTCTTTACTTCTTTCTTGCAGTAGCCGAAATAGCTGTCGGCGATAACGGTCACCATCACACCGCGATGATCGCGGCACACCAGCTTGAACGCCCCGCCGTTGTTATACAACTCGGCCTCGTCGCTCCAGCACATACCTTCACGCCGCTGCCGTTCCGTTGCTTCAGAGATGTGCGGCAGGCCGACATCCGTCTTCTTCAAGCCCACCAGATGCGGCGCCAGGATAACGCAACCCGTGTGCCCCGTCCAGTGGAACGCATCCAATGCCGAATCGTTTTCCGGCAGGTACGGGTCGCCGGCATTGCCGAAAATCCTCTCAATGAAATCGAGGTTGCTCACCAGACTGGCAGGCGCGAAGAACCGTGTCTCCATCGTCTTCGCCGGCTCGGCCTCCGTTGCGGGGCACACCAGCGGCCGCAGCAAAAGCGAAACCCAGGTCGCCACGGCATCCGGCTGATCGGCCGTAAATGGCAGCGCCAGCACATCCGCCGGTGGTTGCAGAGCCGCCGCCAGCAGCCGCCCAAAGGCTAGCTTCGGCACCGCTACCTTATCTGCGGGTATCGGGAAGCCGCCCTCAATAATGTGGAAGATTCCTTTGGTTGTGCGCCGGTCGCTTTTCGGATTGTGCAGCATTCCCTGAGGAACGCGATACGAATGCAGGAACGGGGACGCCAGGCTGTCTTTCGTGGTCGGTAGCGACATCACACGCGCCAGCCCGGGCCGATCCAGTACCAGCGTTTTATGCGGCAGCCGGGGCACTCCCTCCGGCATCACGTCGCCGAGATAAGCATTCAGAAAAGTCTGCACGCGCGCATCCGCCGGGCAAAAACGGGAACCCAGCAGCTGATCCTTCTGGTAAAAATTCCGAAGCAGCGGGCCTGCAATCTCAAGCGCGCGCTCGTCCCGCGTATGCACGCTGGTAGGGAACCCTAGCGCCGCCAGCTTCAGGTTGATATAGCGAAAAAGCTCCCGGTCGTGCGACAAAGGCGCTGTCTCCGATACAAATGCCACAGTGTCTCCTCTGCCTGGGATAGTCGGACGACGTGGTCTGAAGATCGACGCGCGCCAGAGTCCGCGGCTCCAGAACGCCTTCCGCGCCGCAGAAAACAAGCGGGTGAGACACCGTTGTGCCTGCCGCCCGGCGTCAATCCTGATGCAGGCTTAAGGTCAGTCTAGCAATCACATATGCGCCCGCCTGCCTCTCAAACATGGAACGAAATTGTAAATTCTTGTAAGATCTTTAAACCTTCTTACGCATTCCAACGTCGCTGGTAGCTTAGGACAATTGACATTGGTCGAAACATCTCTCCTCAAAGACTCTTGCCTGGCTTCCATTCAAATTGAAACCGGGCGTGCGCGGCGTCGCAACCAGTCCTGGCAGCGCAGTTTCATCCTTGCCCTTGGTTGCTGCTCTCTGCTGCTGGCAGAGGCGCCCAGCCGGCTGCATGCCAATCTGCGCGACGGCCAAACCTTCGAACTGACCGGCAACGTCCATCCCCGCATCGCCACTGCCAGCGATCTTGGCGCGGCCTCGGCTTCTCTTCCGCTCGAACGGGTGACAATCCACCTACAACGTTCGGCGGCGCAGCAGACGCAGCTCGATCAATTGCTTGCCGAGCAGCAACGCACCGGCTCCGCTCAGTACCACAAGTGGCTTACCCCTGAACAGTTCGCCGACCGCTTCGGCGCCAGCACAGCCGATATCGCCAAGCTCACTTCCTGGCTCAAGGAAGAAGGCTTTACCAATGTGCAAGTGGCCCGCTCCCGCTCCTCGGTTAGCGCCTCCGGTACTGCGGCTCAAGCCGAGGCTACCTTTCAGACCACAATCCACCGTTTCCAGGATGCTACCGGCGTGCGCTTCGCCAACGTGTCCGACCCTGTGCTGCCTGCTGCCCTGCGCGGCTTTGTGTCCAGCATCTCCGGCTTGAATAACTTCCACCTGCGGTCGCACGTCGCCGTCCATCAACATCCACACCTGACGTCCGCACTCAGTGGCAACCATTACATGGTTCCGGGCGACTTCGCCACCATCTACGATCTGCAGTCCCTCTATAACCAGGGCATCAACGGAACCGGCCAGAAGATTGCCATCGTCGGCGAGACCGACATCAACCTCGCACAAGTCGCCACCTTCCGTTCCAATCTCGGCCTCAGCGTAAACCCGCCACAGGTCATCGTCAACGGCGTCGATCCCGGCGTCGTGGCCGACGAGCAGATTGAGGCTTACCTCGATGTCGAATGGGCCGGCGCCATCGCTCCTAACGCCACCATCATCTTCGTGAACTCAAAGCAGGTATTCGATTCCGAGGTTTACGCCATCGACAATAACCTCGCCCCGGTCCTGAGCATCACCTACGGACTTTGCGAAGCGCAGCAGGGCAGCACCACTACCGAGAACGCGCTCTTTCAACAGGCCAACGCGGAAGGCATGACCGTCAGTCGCAGCTTCAGGCGATACGGGCGCAGCCGACTGCGACTCCGGAACTACGCCCTCCCAGAACGTTACCAGCGCCAAGCAAGGTCTAGCGGTCGATTTCCCGGCCAGCAGTCCCTTCGTCACCGGCGTCGGCGGTACAGCGTTCGCCGAAGGCACAGGCAATTATTGGTCATCCACCAACGGCAGCAACCAATCCTCGGCTCTCTCCTATATACCGGAGGTCGTGTGGAACGATACCGTGGCCGCCGGCACGCTATCGGCCACCGGCGGCGGCGCCAGCACCATCTACACGAAACCGAGTTGGCAGGTCGGAACGGGAGTGCCCAGCGACAACGCACGCGACGTTCCCGACATTGCTCTGAATGCCTCCATCACGCACGATCAATACCTGGTGTGCGCCAGCGATGGTACGCAGACAATTAGCGGCCAACTCCAGATTCAGGACTGCACGAATGGATTGCGCGACGCTAACTCAGACTTCGATGCAGTGGGCGGAACGTCGGTAGGCTCGCCATCCTTTGCTGGCATCGTCGCGTTGCTGAACCAGCTGTATGGCGGGTCTCAGGGCAACATGAATCCTCGTCTGTACGCGCTCGCTTCTAGCTCTACTGACGCCTTTCACGACATCACCAGTGGCAACAATCAAGTGCCGTGTACCGCAGGAACGCCCAACTGCCCCACCTCCGGCCAAATGGGCTTCACCGCCGGTACAGGCTACGACCAGACCACGGGACTAGGCTCCGTCGACGCAACCCGCTTGCTCGATGAGTGGCAGCCCGGCTTTTCCGTCACGGCAAATCCCACCAGCCTGACGCTGACGGGCGCAAATTCCTCTGCCGCGCCCACTCTCACCGTCACCTCACAAGGCGGCTTTTCCGGCACCGTGGCCTTTACCTGCAGTGTGTCGGCTGCACTCGCGAATACCACCTGTTCCATCCCAGCCACGGTCACCGGCAGCGGAACCACCACCGTGTCACTGAAGCGCGGCGCGGTGGCGTCCCTTCCGTTGCTCTCGTTCAGACATTTCTCAGGCGGTAGTGGTAATTGGCAATGGTCCGCTCTTGCGCTGGTATTAGCAGCCGCGTGCTTGCTTCTGCTTCTCCGCCGCAGGCGCACTCTGGCCCCTGCCTTGGCCGTCTGCGGCTTTGCGCTTCTCACCGCTTGCGGTGGCGGAAGCAGCAGTTCCTCGTCAGGAAACACCAACGTAATTCCCGTCACGGGCAGCGTGACCGTCACTGCCACCAGCGGCAGCATCAATCACACCGTGACAATTTCCGTCACCGAAGACTAAGTCCAGCGCACCATTACGGCCCGCGGACATTGCGGGCTGGATCTACCTATCTGGCAGTGTCCAGCCCGCAGCAGTGCTCAAAGCAAAACCGTCGCGGCACCGAAACGCAGTAGCATCATCGATGGCGAATGAGTCCTTACTACGGATAAGGAGACCAAGTGCCGTCGGCCTTCTTCCGCTCCTCATCCTCGCGCTTCTTCTTTTCTTTGTCGTCCTTTGATTCGCCGCCCTTGAAGTAAAGGTGAACCGTCACCGAATGTGAGGCCTCATCCGCGGTGTAATCCGACGTCGTGTTCGAAAGGTGGTCGAACACCTTGTCTTCTTGCACTCGCTTCAGAAAGAAATCCGGGTAATCGGGGTTGAACGGCTTGCCGGGCTTTTCGCCCCACAGTTGCTCAATCACGGGTTCCGTCGTAATATCCAGCCCCTTCACGTCCAGCTTGGCAAAGGTGTAGATCGAGCCAGGCGTCACGTTGTAAACCACGTTCACTACCCGGTGCGCCTCGTCGGGTTGAGTCTGAAATAGCACGCTGGCATCCAGATAGCCGCGCCGCCGCAGGCGGTGCTGCAGGTCAATACGAAAATCGTCCACCTGCCCCGCGTTGTAACTCTGCCCGGGCTTAAAGGGAATGGCCGACCGCACTTCATCCTCTTCCAGCCCGCTGCCATGGAACCGGATCGCGCCGAACTTGAACAGCGGCCCTTCCTTTATCTGCAGCTTCACCACTACGCCCTTGTCTGTCTTCGAAGGCTCCGCTTCCACGCTGGGAAAGGAAATCGCCACATAGCCGCGTGCCGCATAAACCGGCCGCACCGCGCCATCCAGAATCTGCTTCATGCGAATGTCCGTGTATGGGGCGCCAATCGCCACCAGGTTGATTGATCGCAGCAGCGTTCCGGTGTCCACCGCGTCGTTACCCGTAATAATCACCCGCGAAATGGTCGGCACCGGCGCGTCCGGCGCGAACACCACTGCTAGCTTCTGCGGGTCCTCGTTGCTCACCGACACCCGCACCTTCACTGCCGGATCCGCATGGCTCACAAACGTCTGCACCGCCTCGCGATACCGGTTCAGCACCGCCTCCGTGCCGGGTATCTCGTCTGAGTACAACGGCAAGTGGTTCATCAGGTACTCGCGCAGCTCGCTTGAAGACACATTCAGCCGTTCAAAGCGCACCGGGAAAACCTGTTCCAATTCCTTCACCTCGAAGGTGATGTCATAAGTCACCGGATTCAGTGTGAACCGGTATCGGTCGGCCACTGAACTGAAGATCTGCAGGTTCTGCAACTTCACCCGGGCCGCTTCAATCACGCTGGTGTTTACGTGTTGTCCACGCACCAGCCCCAGCTCCTTCACAATCGCTTCCGCCGGATACCGCTGATTGCCCGTCACCGTCACGGAATGGATCGTTCCCGGTGGCGGCTCCTTCTTCTTCGCCGTGCTCGCTTCCTGTCCGCACAAGCAAGCAGCCGTCAACAGGGCCAACCAACACACCGAAATCGGGCCGCAAAGAGAGCGCATACTTCCTTTTCATGATACGTAGCGCAACCCGTCTGCGTTGCGCCTTGGCTTAATCTGCTGCGGCTGCGGCGCTCGCCAGATAGCTATGTCCCAGTAGCACCAGATGACGTCGCAACTCTGCATGCATCCCAGCCGGTGTCCCCTCTTCCAGCACCACGCGTATCGCCCCCGCTAAGGCAGCGTGAAACAGAGACGCGGCGAAATCTACGCGCACCTGGGCCATCTCGGGCGCGGTCCGCAACATCTCAGTAATGGCCTTCCGCGATCGCTGGCCTTTCTTCCGCACAATCGCTTCCGCATTTACGCTCGAAGCAATGCGGTAGAGCGCCATGGAGATTTCCCGATGTTGCAGCTTCGAATCGACAAACGCCTCCACCACGCTCTCCACCATCGTCCGCAGCGGCTTGTGGTGATTGTCTGCGCAGGCGCCCTCCACTGCCTCCGTTACCCGGCCCAGATGCCGCTCCAATACCGCAAACAGCAGCGACTGCTTGTTAGGGAAATACTGATACAGGGTTCCTACCGAAACACCGGCGCGCTCCGCCACCCGCACCGTCGTCAAGCGTTCCACTCCCAGCCGCAATAACACTTGCACCGTGGCGTCGTGTATCGCTTCCACCGTCGCCGTCGACCGCTCCTGTACCGGCACTTTCCTTCGCTCGGTCGATTTCGCAGAAATGGTCGCCATAGTGGAATGATAAACCTGAAGCTTATTTCAGGTATTCCGCCGATTGCGCAGCTGTCCGGTAGCGCCCGCCTCATCCCGCCTATTTCAAACGCACTTTCGCTGAGATCGACTGCACGCGGGGAACGTTCGGTATCCTCTTCATACGCGCCAGCAAGACCGTCGTATCTGAAGCTTCAGCTTTGTCGCGGAAGCCGAGTCGTTGGTGGATGGTGCAATCGACGCGGTCTGATTATGCAGCTTTCTAACCTCCGAACGCTCGGCCGTTCTGGCCTCCCTGTCAGTCCTCTAGCGTTGGGCACCATGACCTTCGGCAACCAGAGTTGGGGCTCCTCCGATGAGGTATCCGCCGCAATCTTCAATATGTATATCGATGCCGGCGGCAACTTCGTCGACACCGCCGACGTCTACAGCGGCGGTCGCAGTGAAGAACTCGTCGGAACTTACATCGCTCAACGCAACCTCCGCGACAAAGTGGTGCTGGCGACTAAGTTCAGCTTCAACGGTGGCAATGGGCGAAAGAACATGTATCGCGCGCTCGAAGGATCCCTGCGCCGTCTGGGAACCGACTACGTGGATCTCTACTGGATGCACGTTTGGGACCGCGTCACACCTGTTGAAGAGATTCTCCAGTCATTCGGTGATCTGGTCCGTGCCGGCAAAATTCGCTACTTCGGCTTTTCCGACATGCCCGCTTGGTACACAGCACGCGCCGTCACGCTGGCGCAAACCTACAACGTTCCGGGCCCTATCGCCATGCAACTCGCGTACTCCTTAGCCGAGCGCTCCATTGAACTCGAGTTCGTTCCCGCCGCTCGGGAGTTAGGCCTCGGCATCACACCGTGGAGCCCACTGGCCTTTGGCTTTTTGACTGGTAAGTACACCCGCGACTCAAACGGTAAGGCGGTCGCTCAGGGCAGCCGCTTAGATAAAGCAGCTAATTTCCAGCTATTCACCGAACGAAGCTGGCGCGTCCTCGATGCTCTCCGCACGGTGAGCGTAGACGCTGGAAAGCCCATGGCCCAGATAGCGCTCGCTTGGGCCATGGCACAGCCGATGGTAACGTCGCTGATCCTCGGCGCCAGCACCACAGATCAGCTTCAGCAAAACCTGGAGTCGCTCTCCCTTACGGTATCCCCCGAACAAACGGATAAGCTCAACCAGGCTAGCGCGCTAGAACTCTCGAATCCGTACTCCATCTTTTCCGACGCGGTCAACCGCAGCATCTTTGGCGGACTCACCGTGCAGGGCTGGCACTAAGAAACCGCGATCGAAGTACTCTCATTACTCACCAGACCGAAGCCTTCCCGGCCCAGTAATGTCCATAGGTGAGAGCAGTTCATGCATAGGAAAGGATAAACATGAAATATCTTGCCGCATGGTTGTTAGGGGTTCCCGGCTTCATTATCGTGATTTGGTTCGTTGTGGCTCACATGCATTAGCGAATAGGGGCGGTGCGTTGCAAGGGCCTAACCAGCCCGATGGGTATCTTCTCGGCTCATGCCGCATCGCCACCGCTCCCGAGCCTGACTCCACCCGGCCCACGAGCTTTAAGTATGCCTCCATATTTCGAAATCACCCGGCCAAAGACCTGTGCCCATCGGCCCGTTGAGCCTGCGATGCGCTTTGAAACAAGTCGTCGTCGGCGATTGCTCACGATGATCGCAGCATCCGTCCACTGTCAAATTAATCGAATAGCGAAGCGGTCGCATGCAAGGGGCGCCTATGCAGTCGGCTAGCAACATTGCTGTGACTTCTCCGATTAGTAGCAGACCTCATCAGAACTGTATGCTTTGACTTCGTATTCCGTAAGTCAACCAGCGCGCGCCGAAGCCATAGCGGGGCGAGAGCGCTGTTTGCTGGGAGGAGGATTGCATGACAGGGAAAACAGCATTGATTGCAGGTTCCACCGGCATCGTCGGCCTGAACCTTGCAGCACACCTGAAACAGCAGGATTGGGCTGTATTCGGCTTGGCCCGCAAGCCGGCCAAGTCTCCTGACATTCACCCGGTAGCGGCCGATCTTTTACAGCCGGAGAGCCTGTCCGCTGCCCTCAAAGACGTTCGGCCAAACGCGGTCTTTCTTACTACGTGGATGCGCCAGCCGACCGAGGCGGAAAACATCGCGGTGAACGGCGCCATGGTGCGCAACCTGCTCCACGCAATTTCGCATGCGAACACGGTGGAACATGTCGCCCTGGTCACCGGACTCAAGCACTACCTCGGGCCGTTTGAAGCCTATGGCAAGGGCAAAATGCCGCCTACGCCTTTCCGTGAGGAACAGGGGCGCCTGGATGTGGATAACTTCTACTACACGCAGGAGGACGAGGTTTTTGAAGCAGCAAAGCGTCAAGGGTTCGGCTGGAGCGTGCACCGTCCGCACACCATCATCGGCTACGCCGTTGGTAATGCCATGAACATGGGCGTGACGCTGGCCGCGTACGCGACCCTTTGCCGCGAGACCGGCCGTCCTTTCCTCTTTCCTGGAAGCGAGGCCCAGTGGCACGGGCTCACCGACATGACCGATGCTCGGCTGCTTGCACGTCACTTGCTTTGGGCTGCCACCACGCCCATCGCTCGTAACCAGGCCTTCAACGTCGTGAATGGGGACATCTTTCGCTGGAGCTGGATGTGGGCGCGCATCGCTCAGTGGTTCGGCATCGAAGCCGCGCCATTTCCTCCAAAAGTGACGCCACTCGAGCAGCAGCTCGCCGACGCTGGCCCAATATGGGAGGAGATCGCGACCAGGCATCACCTCGCGGAGAAGAACCTGCACGTCCTGACATCCGCCTGGCATACGGACGCCGACCTCGGCCGGCCGTTTGAAGTGATGACGGATATGAGCAAGAGCCGCAAGCTGGGCTTTCTCGACTACCAGGCCACCGACGACAGCTTCTTCGACCTGTTTGCCACCTTGCGGATAGCTGGCCTCATACCCTGAATACTTTCGGTGCAGGCAGACCCTACAGCTCATAGGTTGTCTTGATTGGCACCGCACCCAACTACCGATCATTCACAAAAACCCGATCAAAATCGACTGATTCTCCTCAGACACTTAGCCGGGTTTTTCCTCTCGCCGGAACGCCCCTCGCGCGATAACGGTCGCATCATGACCGCACGTTCTCTCCGTCGCGCCGCCGAGCGCAAATCCGCCAAAGTCGCCCGCAAGCAGCAGCGGCAACACGCGGCCGAATCGCTTTCCACCCCGCCTGCTCCGAACTCTCAACTGATCCCCGGCATGAACGCGGAGGATTCCGCGTTCATGCTCGACTTCGAACGGGAACTCGCCGAGATGGCGATCGCCGAGCAGAAGGCTGCGGAGCAGCACCAATCCCTTCGTCAAACACCCGAGCCGCCCCTACCACCGCAACCCCTGCGTCGCTGCACCGGCCCCACCAGCCCCGAAGGCAAAGCCATCTCGTCCTTGAATCGCCTGAAGCACGGTCTCACCGGCACGTTCCGGGTGCTCGAGTTCGAATCGCAGGCGCTCTTCGACGAACTCCGGGACGGCCTTCGCGCCGAACATGCTCCGGCTACTCTCACCGAGACGCTGCTGGTCGATCGTATGGCCGAACACATCTGGTTATCCCAACGTGCCCAGCGCCTGCAGGATGACGAACTGCTCAATGGCAACGAGAAGACCTTCGCGCTCTACCTGCGCTACCAAACCACGAACGACCGCGCTTTTTACAAGTGCCTGCGTGAACTCGCAACGCTTCGGGAGGAGCGTCGCCAGTTCGAATCGCAATCCGGCCGCAACTCGCAAGAGGAAGGCAGCACCGGGCTAACGGAGTTCGAATCGCAGCCACCGCAAATAGCCCATTACATGCCTCGCCCCTTGTCAGCCATCGCCGAATCCAAAGTCACGCTTCCTCGCGCCACTCCCGAACCCGGCTTGCCTGCGGACACTTTGAATCGCAAAACTGTGCGCGGCACTGCATGACACAGCTAAACAGCTACGGCACCCCTGCTCATGTTAAAGTTGCGGCGGTGCTGCGGACAACGTCCAGCTTTCTCGTCATTCCTCTACTGGGGTTGGCTAGTCTTTCCATTGCCCAACAGCCCACGGCTCCTCCGGCAGATGACCAAGTCGCGCACTTCGGCACCACGGTCTTCAGCACCACAGGTTTCCACGGCGAGATCTTCCACATCCGGCACTGGACCAAAACGCTCCCAAAACTAGAGAATAAGAAGCCTGTCGGCGAAATTTACACGAAAGTGTTGAACGTGCCGCCCCAGCAGTTCACGAGCGGTTTCCCGGGCGTCACCAAACGCTTTGAATGGTTTGCCATCGATTATGAGACAAAGTTCTGGGTCACCACCCCGGGCGTGTACCATTTCTCGCTTGAAGCCGACGATGCTGCGGACCTGTACATAGATGACCGGCTAATCATCGACAACGACGGGCAACATCCACCGCTTCGCAAAGAGGGCTCTGTGTCACTTGCTTCGGGCGTCCATCGAATGCGAGTTCCTTATTATCAGGGACCGAGATATCAGGTGGCTCTGATCCTGGACGTGATTGCACCTGGCGAGCGGACGTGGCGAGTCTTCAACACCGAAGATTTCAAACCCTCCGCCGAAGCGCTCCAGTCTGAATCGCAATAGCCAGAAACCGCTTCAGAACGGCGGCGCGTACCGGCTTCCGTACATCACTCGAAGTGTCTCGAAATCGCTGAAAAATAAGGGCTGAATGATACAATTAGGGCGTAAATGACATACGATGTTGTGGTGATTGGGAGTGGTCCCGGCGGCTATTCTGCGGCAGTGCGGGCAGGGCAATACGGCCTAAAAACGGCCATGATCGAACAGCAGCCTAGGCTCGGGGGCACATGCCTGCTGGTCGGTTGCATCCCGACGAAATCGCTGCTCCACACAGCCGATGTCTGGGAATACTTTAAGAATCCCGAAGCCGAGGGCATCGAAGCGAGCGACCCCAAACTAAACTACTCCGCGTTCTCGATCGCAAGAACAAGATCGTCACCAAACACTCCAAGGGCATCGACTTTCTCATGCGCAAGAACAAAGTCGACGTCATCAAGGGTGATGCGCGGCTGCAAGGGGATGGACGCATCGAAGTCGCGTCCGACAAAGGTACCCAAACCGTCGAAGCCAAGAACATAATTGTGGCGACCGGCTCGGAAGCTCGCATGATTCCCGGGCTTCAGCCCGACCCGAACCTGATTCTCACCAATATTGAAATCCTGGATATGCCAGCCGTCCCACGCTCGCATCGGGATCATCGGTGCCGGCGCAGTCGGCGTCGAATTCGCGTCCATTTTCAATCGCTTCGGTGCCAAAGTAACCATCCTCGAGATGCTGCCGCGCCTCGTTCCGGTTGAAGACGAGGAAATCTCGAAGGAACTCGAAAAGCACTTCAAGAAAACCGGCATTCGCATCGAAACCGGCGCCAAGGCGGAAAACATCCGCAAAAATGCTAACAGCGTCAGTCTGAGTGTAACGCTTGCGAACGGCAACAAAGAGGAGATGGAGTTCGACAAACTGCTGGTCGCCGTCGGCCGCAAGCCCAACACCGAAAAAGTCGGACTCGAGAACACGCAGGTTCAACTCGATCGCGGCTTCGTCAAGGTCGATGGCTACCAGCGCACCAGCGAGCCCGGCCTTTATGCCATCGGCGATATCGTCGCCGGAACGCCGCAATTGGCGCACGTCGCCACCGCGGAGGGCATGATCGCTGTCGGTCACATCGCCGGCAAACAGGTCCGTCCCATCAATCGCAGCCGCATCCCCGGCGCAACTTATACCGATCCGGGCATCGGCAGCGTCGGTCTCACCGAAGCGCAGGCGAAGGCGCAAGGCTTCAAGGTGAAGGTCGGCAAATTTCCCTTTGTCGGCAACAGCAAAGCCACCATCCTCGACAAGCACGAAGGCTTCGTCAAGGTGATTGCTGACGAGACGCTTCGGCGAAATTCTTGGCGTTCACATCATCGGTCCGGAAGCCTTCGAATTGATTAGTGAGGCTGTCACGGCCATGGAAGCCGAAGCCACCGTGGACACTCTGATGAACACCATTCACGCCCATCCCACCATCTACGAAGCCATCGGCGAAGCCTTCAACAACGTTTACGGGCTCGCCATCAACATCTAGTCTCACGGACACCCATGAGGCCGCTTCAGGTCATCGATCTCGGGCGCATGCGTTACGCGGATGCTCTGGAGGTGCAGCGGCGCTTCATCGACGATCGCAAACAGGGGCGGGGCATCGACACCTTGCTCTTTGTGGAGCATCCGCACGTTATCACGCTGGGCCGCAACGCCAAAGAACAGAACGTGCTTGGCTAGCCCGGAGATCCTCGCGCGCACCGGAATCGACCTCTTTGAAGCAGATCGCGGCGGCGATGTCACGTATCATGGTCCTGGCCAAGTGGTCGGGTATCCCATACTGGATTTGCGAGAATGGAGGCGCGATGTACGCGCCTATTTCCGCGGCGTCGAACACGCTTTGATCGATGCGCTTGAGCGGCCTTGGCATCTCAGCCGAGCGGAACCCGGAGCCCGGTTACGAAGGAGTTTGGGTCAGCGGCGCGAAGATAGCCGCCATCGGCATCCACATCAGCCGCTGGATCACGTCCCATGGTTTTGCGCTGAACGTCGACACCGACCTCAATTACTTTCGAGTATATCGTTCCGTGCGGGTTAACTAAGCCGGTGTGTTCATTGCGCAGCCTCGGCCATCACGCGTCCCGGCGGAAGAGGTGAAGCAGCGTATCGCCGCCTCTTTCGCGAAAATTTTCGGCTACGAACTCGTTTCGGCACAACAAGAGGAGTTGCAGGCATTTCTGCAGGAGATTCAATGATTGACGTCGTCATGCCCCAGATGGGCGAAAGCATCGTAGAGGGAACCCTGACGCGATGGTTGAAGAAACCAGGTGAGCAGGTCGAGCGCGACGAGCCGCTGTTTGAGATTTCGACAGACAAGGTGGATACCGAGATCCCGTCGCCCGTCGCCGGCACTCTTGGCGAAGTGCTGGTCCAGGAAGGAACAACGGTCGCCATCAACTCGGTTGTTGCGCGCATCCAGGACGGCGCTTCTGGAGCTAACTCGCGCTCCGGCCGCACCTGCTGCTGCGGCTTCCGAACCCGCGAAGCCCCAGCCGGCGGATGTCGGTCCCTCTGCGGCCGCCTCCAGCGCACAACCCGTGGCAGCGCCGCCTCCGCCTCCGCCCACCGGTTCCGGCCGCTGCTCCAGCGCCCCCGCCGGCTCCCCAGGCTGTGTCCGCAGGCCCGTATCCCATCGAACCGCCCCCATTGCCAACGGCCGCCGCTCCTCCCGCTGCGGAACGCCAACCCGACGGCGATGAAAACCAGGGCCCTCTCTCGCCCTTGGTGCGCAAGATGGCCCGTGAGTACAACATCGATTTGGCCCAGATCAACGGCACGGGCGCAGGCGGACGTATCACCAAGCAGGACGTGGAGGCGTATATGTCCTCGCAAGCCGCGAAGACATACAGTGCGCCCCGTCGAGGCGCCCTGCTCGTCCCATGCCCGTCAGCGCCTCAGCTGCTCCGGCAGGCGCCCACGCGCCTGCCGCTGGCGGAATCCGCCAGGGTGAAGCGTGGAGCCCATGAGCACCATGCGGCAGAAGATCGCCGAGCACATGATCATGAGCAAACGCACCTCTGCTCACGTCACCACTGTTCATCGCGTGGACATGACCAAGGTCGCGAAGCTCCGCGACAAAAGCAAAACCGAGTTCCAGGCGCGCAACGGCTTTTCCCTTACGTTTCTGCCGTTCGTCACCGCCGCCGCTGCCGAAGCCTTGCGCACCTTCCCGATATTCAATGCCTCCATCGATGGCAAGAACATCGTTTACTATCGCGATATCAATATCGGCATCGCTGTCGCGCTCGAGGGCGGTCTGATCGTTCCAGTCATTCGCAACGCCGACGAGAAGAACGTCGCCGGACTGCAGCGCTCAATCGTTGACTTGGCTACCCGTGCCCGCTCGCGCCAACTAAAGCCCGAAGAAGTCCAGGGCGGAACGTTCTCCATCACTAATTTCGGCAGCTTCGGCAGCATCTTCGCTACACCCGTCATCAACCAGCCGCAGGTTGCCATTCTGGGCGTCGGTGCGGTAGAGAAGGTTCCGGCCGTGGTTGAGGGCGACGCGATCGCGATCCGTTCACAAGCACACCTCGCGCTGACCTTCGACCACCGTCTGATCGACGGCGCGTTGGCGGATCAGTTCTGCCAGAAAGTAAAGTCGATCCTCGAAAGTTGGTCTGCGACGATACTGTGATTAATTCGGGGGTTATCGTCCTGAATCGCTCAGGTTTAAGCCCGGGCCTGCCTCCGGCAAGCCCTTCCCCATCCGTAACGGTATCTTTTAACACCCTTGCCACGTGTAGCCATTCAGGAACGTATTGGCGCTCAATAGCTTAGGGATATTGTCCCGTACACCACTCGTATAGGTGTGGGTGTGCATTTTCTCCTTGACCGCAAGGTGAATCCCGGTTTAATATCCCTAAAGCGAGCTGTCTGTAGTTCCTCAAATTCTACTAGGAAAGAGGTCCTTGAATGACCTTCCAGGTCGGTGAGAAAGTGGTTTATCCGAACCACGGTGTCGGTACGATTGAGAACATTAGTTCCCGTTCCTTCGGCACTCAGCAAGAGCGCTTTTACTTGCTGAAGCTGCTGCCTAATTGCTTGACAGTGATGGTGCCGTTTTCTCACGTGGGCGACGTGGGCCTACGTAAAGTCACCAAATCAAGCGAAATCTGTCGCGTTTTGAATTATCTGTGCTGCCGGAAGGCCCACCTGTGCGGCCGATTGGAAAGATCGGTTTAAAGAGAATTCAGAGCATATGGCCAATGGAAGTCTGATCGAAATCGCTGAAGTGTTTAAAGCTTTAGTGATGATTCAGATGTCGAAGCCGCTGTCGTTCCGCGAAAAGAAGATGCTCGAACGGGCACGCAGCATGATCGTGTTGGAAACTTCCGTCGCAAAATCACTCAGCGAGCCAGACGCTATTACATTGTTGGGCAAAGCCCTCGCCAAGTCCGGCCTCAAAATGCCGATGGCTCTATAGGCACATAGCACTCGGGTACAATGACTATTGTCGGCGCGAGTGATACTATCGCTCGCCGCGTGGCGCTATCGTCTAACGGTTAGGACGGAGCCCTCTCAAGGCTTAAATAGGGGTTCGATTCCCCTTAGCGCTACCATCTACATTCCTTCGAAACCCCTCGCAATATTCCGTAGTCTAACTATCACGTCTTTATGTTTCCCGGCAGGAGGAATTGTTGCGCTCTATCTTTTCGCGCCTGGTTGCTGCTGTATGTCTATGCATCGTATTCAGCCTCTGCGCCGTTGCGGGCGAGGATGACTTCCGCGTGACCTATGCAGGCGGCACGTTCCCCGATATGAAGGGCGGAGAGAAGTTGACCATTTCGGTGGATCACGATCGTGTTCGCATCATTCATGACGACACGCGCATTGTCGACGTTCCGGTTTCGGCGGTGGTCACTCTCCAGAACGGGCCCGACGTCCGCCAGGTCGGAAGTGCCGTAGGCCTGTCCTCCGTATCGCTTGGAATTGCGGGAGTAGTGCCAGAGCCCAAGTCCCGTAGGCTTTTCATAGGCCTGCGGTGGGACGGCGAAGGACATCAGGGTGGAGCCGTGTTTCAGGTCGGCAAACGAGAGTATCCAGAGTTGCTTGCGAGTCTTGTTCCTAACCGCCAAAAAACCGTGGGCCGAACCGAACTCGCCACGGTCGTCCACTGATAAGCCTCTGAGGTTCAGCTGTAAGTTATTGGCGTTTCATCCAACCCATCTGCAGGTTACACTGCGGACAGCATGGATTACGTCAATCTAGGCAACACAGGTTTGAAAGTGTCTCGCCTCTGCCTTGGCTGCATGACCTACGGGTCCAGCCAGTGGCGCGAGTGGGTGCTCAACGAAGAAGACAGCCGGCCCTACATCAAGCGCGCGCTAGAAGCTGGTATCAACTTCTTCGATACCGCCAATATGTATTCAGATGGCGCTAGCGAAGAAGTCGTCGGGCGCGCTTTGCGCGACTTCGCCAGCCGCGACGAAGTGGTCCTTGCTACCAAAGTCTTCAACCCGATGCGAAAGGATCCGAATGGCCGCGGTCTGTCTCGCAAGGCCATCATGACCGAGATCGACCACAGCCTGAAGCGGCTGGGCACCGATTACGTTGACCTTTACCAGATCCATCGCTGGGATTACGACACGCCCATCGAAGAAACCATGGAAGCGTTGCACGACGTCGTGAAGGCGGGGAAGGCCCGCTACATCGGCGCCTCCTCCATGTTTGCGTGGCAGTTCGCTCAGGCGCTGTACACGGCCGATCTACACGGCTGGACCCGTTTCGTATCGATGCAGAACCACTACAACTTGATCTACCGCGAAGAGGAGCGCGAGATGATTCCGTTTTGCCTGGATCAGGGCATCGGTCTCATCCCATGGTCGCCGCTCGCACGCGGGTTCCTCGCTGGCAAGCGCGAGACGACGCGCGCCAAAACGGACGATTACGCCAAGAAGCTCTACACCGACGATGACTACGAAGTCGCCGACTGCGCAGCCGAAGTAGCCAAAAGACGCGGCATTCCAACCATGCAGGTGGCGCTCGCCTGGGTGCTTTCACGCCCGGGTATTACGGCGCCCATTATCGGCGCCAGCAAGCCGCACCATCTGGATGATGCATTGGCGGCGCTGAACGTCGAACTTAGCGATGAAGAGATTGCAGAACTAGAGAAGCCGTACAAGCCGCATCCCGTGCTTGGGCACTCCTAAACGGGATTAGACCGTCACCGGTTCCGCTTTGTGCTTCCAGGCATAAAGCGGGAACTTCTCTGTAAGCGTAGTCACTCGTCGCCGAGCCTCGGCAAACGCGTCCGGCGACTTCACATTCTGGATGACGTGCGCAATCACGCGGCCCACTTCCTGCATCTCGCTTTCGCGGAAGCCGCGCGTCGTCACTGCCGGACTGCCCAGGCGTATACCGCTTGGGTTCAAAGGCGGGTTCGTGTCGAATGGGATCGCGTTCTTGTTCACCGTGACGTACGCTTCGTCGAGGGCCTTCTCGGCTTCTTTGCCTTTCACGCCCTTCGCGAAGACGTCGATCATTAACATGTGCGAATCGGTACCGCCCGCCACCACGCGAAAGCCTTCCTTCTGCAGCGATTGCGCCAGCGCCCGCGCATTCGCCACCACCTGCTTTTGATACGTGCGGAACTCGTCGGAAGCAGCCTCGAGATAGCAAACGGCCTTCGCTGCAATCACGTGCACCAGCGGTCCGCCCTGTGCCCCAGGAAATACTGCCTTATCGATGGCGGGGCCGAACTTCTCCTTCGCCAGAATCATGCCGGAGCGCGGCCCACGAAGAGTCTTGTGGGTTGTGGATGTGACGATGTCCGCGTGCTCGCAAGGGTTCGGATAAACGCCCGCTGCAATCAATCCCGAGTAGTGCGCCATGTCGACCAGGAACACCGCACCCACCGAATCGGCAATCGCCCGAAACTTCGCGAAATCGATGACGCGCGAATACGCACTCGCTCCTGCAATGATCAACTTCGGCTTATGCTCTTCCGCCTGACGTGCAACCTCGTCGTAATCGATCAGCTCGTCGTCTTTGCGCACCCCGTAGGCAACAACCTTATACAGCTTGCCCGAAAAGTTAAGCGGATGCCCATGCGTTAAATGCCCGCCATGCGCCAGGTTCATGCCGAGGATGGTGTCACCGGGTTGCAGCACCGCAGCATAGGCCGCTTCGTTCGCTTGCGAGCCCGAGTGAGGCTGCACATTCGCGTACTCGGCATGGAACAGCTTCTTTGCACGGTCGCGCGCCAGGTTTTCGACGATGTCGGTGACCTCGCAGCCGCCGTAGTAACGCTTGCCCGGGTAGCCTTCGGCGTATTTATTGGTAAATACGCTGGAGGTGGCCTCCATCACCGCGTCGGAAGTGAAGTTTTCGCTGGCGATCAGTTCCAGATGGCTATTTTGCCGTTCCAGCTCATGCTGAATTGCCTGATAGATCTCCGGATCAACTTGGGACAGTGGCCGCGACATACGTTGCTGTTCGTTCATAGCTGGAATACCTCAATTGTCTTACAAATGAGCGGAAGCCCGCCATGGCGGATAATCGAATGACACCGAAATGCGTTGGAGCACCCTCTTTATCCCGACCCTGCGTGAAACGCCAGCAGAGGCCGAGGTCATTAGTCACCAGCTGTTGCTGCGTGCCGGCTACATCCGCCAGCTCTCGGCTGGCATTTACAGCTATCTGCTTCTCGCCCAGCGCTCGCTGTTGAAAGTGCAGCAAATTGTGCGCGAAGAGATGACTGCGATCGGCGGTCAGGAACTCTATCTGCCCGCGCTGAACCCGGCTGAGATCTGGCAGGAATCGGGCCGTTGGGAGGTGATGGGCGACAACATGTTCCGGCTGAAAGATCGCTTCGGCCGCGACCTTTGCCTGGGAATGACGCACGAAGAAATCGTCACATCGATCGCGCGCGGCGAACTCCGCAGCTACAAGCAGCTGCCGCAAATCTGGTACCAGATTCAGACCAAGTTTCGCGATGAGCCGCGGCCCAAATCAGGACTTCTGCGCGTGCGTCAGTTCCTGATGAAAGACGCCTACAGCTTCGACGCGAATGCCGCCGGCCTGGACATTGCGTACGAAAAGCACCACGGCGCTTATTGCCGCATTTTCGACCGCTGCGGCCTTGAGTACATGATCGTGGAAGCGCACTCCGGGGCCATGGGTGGAAGCCAGTCGCACGAATTCATGATCGCCTCCGATGCCGGCGAAGACCTGGTAGTTCATTGCAGGAACTGCGGCTATGCGGCCAATCTGGAGAAGGCTGAATCCGCCGCACAAGCGCCTTCGGTGCACGACCCGGAGGGAGACCTTGAACCGGAGGAGTTTCATACACCCGGTTTTAAGACAATCGCCGAGGTCTCCGCATTTACCAACCTGCCGGAGACATCGCAGATGAAGAGCCTGGTGATGGCGGGTGACAACAAGCCGGTGCTGGTGATGCTGCGCGGCGACCATCAACTCAGCGAGACCAAACTGCAGTCCGTCGTCGGAGCGCAGGAACTGCGCCCGGCCCATCCCGCCGAAATCGAACAACTACTCGGCGCCAGTGCAGGCTCGCTGGGTCCGGTCGGCGTGAAGAATATGCGGGTGCTCGCAGATAACGCTCTGCTAGGCCGCCGCAACATGATTGCAGGCGCGAATAAGAACGACTATCACCTGCGCCACGTTACTCCCGGCGAAGATTTCCATCCCGAATACTTCGACCTTCGCCAAGCCGCGGCCGGCGACGCCTGCCCGAAATGCGGCTCACCGCTGGAGGTGGTCAAGACCATCGAAATCGGCCATATCTTCAAGCTTGGCTACAAGTATTCCGACAGCATGGGCCTGCGTGTTCTGGGCGAGGATGGCAAAGAGTTCACGCCCATAATGGGTTCCTACGGAATCGGGATTGAACGCGTTCTCACCTGCGCCATAGAACTGTTCCACGACAAAGATGGCATGATGCTGCCAGCGTCGATCGCTCCGTTCACGGTAGTCATTACCGCGGTGAATTATAAAGACGCTTTGCAACACGAAAGCGCGGACCTCCTATACGCCCGTTGTGCCGAGGCTGGCGTCGACGCTTTGCTGGACGATCGTGATGAACGCCCTGGTGTGAAGTTCAAAGACGCGGATCTGATCGGTATTCCATATCGCATCACGGTAGGGAAGAAGATCACCGAAGGTAAGGTGGAGTTCACCGACCGCCGTACGCGCGCCACAGAAGACGTGCTGTTGCACGATGTCCTAGATCATCTGCAACGCAGGTTGAACGCGTAGTATCGAAACGAAAACCTTAACCAGCACGTCTGCCAGCTCGAATGAAATGGGCAGCGCTCCTTTCGCTGTTTGCAGAAATTGGTGCTGCGCAACAGCCCACTTTTCAAACGCGGGCGCATGAAGTGGTTGTGCCTGTTTCAGTCACAACAAAGGCCGGTAAGCCAGTGGAAGGTCTGAACGCGAACGACTTCGTGGTGCTGAGCGACGGCCAGCCCCAGGCCGTACGGATGCTTGCACGTGATTACGCTACGCTGCCCATTCACGCCGTAGTTGTTCTGCAGACTAACGACGCAAGCGCGGCTGCCCTGGCGAAGATCAAAAAGACGGCGTCGGTGGTCAGCACTTACATCACAAACGACATGGGACTGAGTACGCCCAGTCTGGCGGCCGTGGTTGCAGTTTCCGACGAGGTGCAAGTGGTCCAGGAGTTCACCACAAATGTTGACGTCCTAGGCGATGTCTTCGGGAAGCTAAAGGCGAGTGGCGGCGCGGGCCGAATACTTGACGGAGTCAGCCTTGCCTGTGACCTGCTTACCGCCAGGCGGGAGCCGGCCCGCCGCATTATTGTTCTGATTGCGGAGTCACGAGACCGTCAAAGCAAGTCTCACTTTGCAGACGTCGTCACCAAACTCCAGCGCACGGATGCGGTTCTTTACTCGCTCTCGTACTCTGCCTATACGACCGCCTTTACCCAGCGGGCGTCGGAACGCCAGCCGCCGGATGAAATCGGATCCTACGATCCCCATAACCAAGGCGGCATTCCACTGCTGGCAATTCCGATGGAACTGGCCCGTTTGGGGAAGGTAAATGCGGCGCAAGCGTTAGCCCGCGCCAGCGGAGGAGGCCACGAAAGATTCACCACGCTCAAGTTTCTGGAACGAGACCTGATGGAAGTGGGAACCGAGATTCACAATCGCTACACCCTTACTTTCGTACCGCCGGAGCAACAAGCGCTGGGCTACCATGCTCTCGAAGTGAGCCTGCGGCAGCCCAGGGACTTTCACATCCACGCACGCGCTGGTTACTGGACCAGTGCGGAACCACAGTGATGCGCTGCTGCCGTTAAGCCGTTGCGGCTACTGTGTTTGTCCGTTGCGCGATCGAGTTCAGAAGCTCGTTGGCGTGCTTTTCCTCGTCCAAGGTCTTTTGCAGTAATTCGGCGTGTTTGGTAAGCCCCAAGGTCGTCGCCCATTCGCGCGCCGATCCGTAGGAGGCAATCTCATAGTGCTCAATCTTCTGAGCGGTGGCAAGCAGCCCGGCATCGCGGACTGGCCCTTCTTTAGACTCGCTCACGATGTTCTCGCCGGATCCAATCAGGGCGGTGGTAATCAGGTCCTTCTTGTCAGCCACATCGCCGTCGTTCACTTCACTTATCAATTGTTCCAGCCGCGTGGCCTGAACTCTCGTTTCCTGTAAATGAGACTGAAACGCCTGTTTCAGCTGTAACTCGCTCGTATGCTTGATCATGCTTTCCAGACCTTTCACAATCTGGTTTTCCGTGGAAAGCAAGTACCGGAGTTGCTGCGCGTATAAGGCATGAAAATCTTTGATCTCGTTCGGTGTAAGTAAACCCATTTTGATCTCTCGAGAAGGCCTTTCGCCTTCCTATCCGGTTAGACTTCGTGCGCTGCTTTGAGTTTCTCGTGCCGTGTACGAGTGACGCCGAGCGATGACTTGCGACGATAGCAAAAAGACATGATTGAGGCAGTCCGTGAGCAACGTACGTTTTTCGGCCATCCGCTGGGTCTCCGGACCCTGTTTCTGACAGAGCTGTGGGAACGGTTTTCCTACTACGGCATGCGAGCGTTGCTGATTCTATTTATGACAGCGCCTGTTGCACGCCGCGGTTTGGGATTAGCCACCGTAGACGCGGGCGCAATCTATGGCTTGTACACGGGGATGGTCTACCTGCTGGCTCTGCCGGGCGGTTGGATTGCAGATAAGATTTTGGGCGCCCGGCGCGCCGTTTTCGTAGGCGGCGTCATCATCGCGCTGGGACATTTCTGCCTGGCGCTTCCAAGCGTCAGCACCTTCTTCCTTGGACTGGTGCTGATTGTGACCGGCACCGGCCTGCTAAAGCCGAACGCCAGCAGCATGGTGGGACAGCTTTACCCGGAACACGATCCGCGGCGGGACGCCGGCTTTTCCATCTTCTACGTCGGTATCAATCTGGGAGCGTTTGTCGCGCCACTCGTCTGCAGTTACGTAGGCGAAACGATCAACTGGCACTATGGCTTCGCTCTGGCGGGATTGGGTATGACAGTCGGCGTGATCCAGTATGCCTGGGGAGCGCGGACACTTGGCAGTGCGGGCGCGAAGCCTGCCGCAACAGTTGGAGAGCGGCGCCAGTTCCTGATAGGAGTGGTGTTGTTTGTTGCCGTTCTGGGCGTGTGCGGAAGACTGGCCTTCGACGGAACGCTCTCCATTCAGATGCTCTCCTCGGGCTTCGGCGTAATGCTGACGGTGCTCGTGCTGATTGTTTTCTGCGGCATGCTGATGTTTGGAAAGTGGAGCCCTCAGGAACGACGCCGATTGATTGCCATCTTCATTCTGTTTACTGCTGCCTCCTTGTTCTGGTCGATTTATGAGCAGGCAGGGTCCACACTGAACTTGTTCGCTGAACGCAACACAAACCGGCAGGTCGCCTGGATGCGCTCGCCATTTCCGGCAGGCTGGTTCCAGTCGCTAACGCCGCTCTTCGTCATTACCATTGCTCCCGTGTTCGCCTGGCTTTGGGTAAAACTTGGTCGACGTAATCCCTCAAGCGCCATGAAGTTCTCCTTCGGATTGTGTTTTGCGGGTCTGGGAGTTCTAATACTGGTTCCAATTTCAGGACACACGGGAGTAAGTCCGATTTGGCTGACGCTTACTTACTTACTCGAGACGATAGGTGAGCTATGCCTAAGTCCGGTCGGTTTAAGCGCCATGACGAAGCTAGCCCCCCGGCGAATTGCCAGTTTGATCATGGGTATTTTCTTCGTTTCAATCTCGGTGGGCGATTACATAAGCGGTCGACTCGCATCCATCTACGACACGATGTCACTGCCGAAACTCTTCGGTACCGTGGGGCTGTCTGCGCTGGTTGTGGGCGCCATTCTGGCGCTGTGCAGCAGGCCAATGAGGCGACTGATCGGCGACGAATAGCTGCCAGTGCTGCTACTCGCCGCCCAAGACCACGTATTGAAGGCTGCCGGCGCGCTCAACCAGGAGCGCCACCGGGTCGGTGGGTTTTACCGACTGTACGGCATTTCGTAACGCATCCAGGTTCGCCACCACTTGTCCGTTGACCGTGTGGATGACATCGCCGGTCTGCAAACCACTTCCGGCGAGCCCCTGAGTCTCGGTTCGCGCCGCCACCACCACTCCCGAATCAAGGCGCAGCTTGCCGAGCAGCGGCCGAGTGTTTTCATCCACCGAATACGCCAGCACGCCGAGTTTCGCGATCACGTTCCGGTCGGAGCTTACCAAGTCGGAGATGCGATCGATAGCATGGGACGCCTCGGTGGCCGTAATGTCGAAATTCAATTCCTTGTCGCCACGCAGAACAGTAACTTGCAGATGCGGATTTGTGCCGTGGCGGAAGATGGCTGCCTGAAAGGCGACAACGGTATCGACATCCTGGCCATCCACGGAAGCGAGAATGTCGTTGACGAGCAAACCGGCGCCCTCGGCGGGGCTTCCCGGCGCAACGTCGGTGATCAATACTCCCCATTGACGACTCAGGTCGAGAGCTCGCGCGAGGGGCTCCGTGATGGCCTGCACGCCGAGCCCAATCTCGATTCGGTGGACGTGCCCGTGTTCGCGCAGCTCGCGATAAATAAACTGAGCTACCGAACTGGGAATAGCAAAGCCGATGCCTTCACTACCACCGGATTCGCTCAAAATCGCGGTGTTGATACCGACGATCTCGCCGTTAATGTTGACCAACGGACCGCCACTGTTGCCACGGTTAATAGGCGCATCGGTTTGTATGTAGAAAGCAGGGCTGTCGGGATTCGGCTGGCGCGCGATGGAACTGACGATACCCATGCTGACTGAATTTTGTAGACCCGCGGGACTACCATAGGCGAACACAAGATCGCCCTGCCGGGTGTTGCGGTAATCCGCAAACGACAGTGCAGGAGGAAGGTTGCCGGGCGCGATTTTCAAAAGCGCTAAGTCGCCTTCCTTGTAGATGCCCACCAGCTTGGCGTCTCGAACCATGCTCCGGGTGGGGGATAACACGCTACGTACGGTGTCTGCCGCCTGCGGTACCACTAAGACGCGGATGGTCTCCGCTCCTTCCACGACATGAGCGTTGGTGAGGATGTATCCTGCTGAATCGACCAGCACGCCCGAGCCGATAATGCGTTCCTTGCTGACCACTAACCCGGCCTCGCCAGTGGAGGTACTCTCTGAAGACCCAAAGCGAGTCGTTTGAATCTGCACAACACTGGGTGCAATTTGTTTGGTTAAGCTTTGCAAGGAATGGTTAAAATCCTGCAAAGTGTCACGGCGGGACTCGGCCGCTTGTGCGACGAGCAAGGCCGGAAGAGCAAGCGCGACGCCGGCTAATACGCTATGACGCGACCAACAGATTGCGAAGCGGCCGTGATTGACACACATAGTAGATTTCAACGTAGTGATTGCATCCTCTCATGAAAGACAGCAGAATCTAAGAGACGATCCCTGGTATTTACTTAGTTGCAACGTAAGTTAGTTCATACCCTTTTCTGCATCCTGGTTTTGCTTCTTCCCATCGTTCCTATTGAAGCGAGGAACATTCCATTCGTGCTGGCACATAAAGCCCGTTTTCGATCTCTCTTGATGCTGGTTTCAATGATTGCGGTTTCTTTGAAGGCGGAAGGCGCAAGCCTGACGCCCGCCACCGTTGCGGCTTGGGATAGCTATTTGGATGCAGAGAATGCGAAGCTGCAGAAGCGGGCGCTGCCAGGCAGTGAGTTTCTGTGGACCTTCGAGGACGCGAAACGGGCCGTCCGCGTACGCCGCGGCGAAATTGTGGTAGGTCGAATGGCGAAGCAAGATCCGTTGCCAATTGCTGGAGGCCTGATTCACCACTGGGGTGGGGCCATGTTTCTGCCGCATGTCACCCTAAGCGAGGTGGCGGAAGTTACCAGCGATTATGGGCGCTACAAAGAGTTTTACCGGCCCACGGTTATCGATTCGAAAGTAGTGTCACGCGACCACTCCCTCGATAAAGTCTCGATGGTGATGATGAATAAGGCCCTGTTCCTGCAAGCAGCCTTGGCCGCCGACTACGATGTTGAGACAGTAAGCGTGGACGACCATCGACTGTACCGGAAATCCCGAACCACGCGAGTACAGGAAATCAAAGCTTTCGGCAGTGTGCAGGAAGAGCGCATACCGGAGGGCGAAGGAAGCGGCTACATATGGAAGCTCTACAGCGTGGCACGCTTTGAAGAGCGGGATCGGGGCGTGTATACCGAAGTGGAGTTTATTGCTCTAAGCCGGGACGTGCCGACGGCAGTACGCTTCATCGCCGATCCCATCATTCGCAATGTTTCCAAAAGCTCGCTGGTGACGTCGCTGCAGCAAACGGATCTGGCGATTCGGGGTGTGATCGCAAGCAATATGAGGATCGAAGTGCCACCTGGAGTGCACAATGCGAACACGATTCTTCAGGCGCACCCTGCCTCCGCTTTCGTTCCTCTACACTGAGGCCCTTCTTTCCACAGGAGGAACTTCCGCGATGTTCCGTGAGAAAACCCGGTTGCGCCAGGCACGTTAATGGGCGTACGATCGAGGTACCAAACAAGCTGATTCGGGTCCGTTACGGCGCAACCGGAAGACCGTCGACTTGCATCGAATGGCAAGGAGTGGTTTTTCCAGCGGCAAGGCTGGTGCGATGTTGTTTGTTGTCGGTGCACGAGCTTCGCCTTTTTGGGTCGTGAAATGCCGGAACTGTCTCGCCGTCGCTTTCTGTTAGCTGCCGCCTCTGCCGGCGCGCTTGCGCCACTAGGCTTTGCACGGCCGGTGCCGGCTGCTTCACCCTCCATCAAACCGGAAGATCGTCGCTTCCTGGACGACTATGCGAAACGCTGCGCGATGTACTTCCTAGAGCAGGCGAATCCGCACACCGGCATTGTGTTAGATCGCGCTGGAATGGACGGTTCGGCCCGCGGCACGGTTGGCAGCACGGCGGCGACAGGCTTCGGACTGACGGCTCTGTGTATTGCGGCAGAACGTGGCTGGATGCCCAAAGATCAAGCCCGAATGCGTGTGCTGACCACTCTGCGCTACTTTTGGGCGCATGCTTTTCACGATCATGGCTGGTACTACCACTTTCTGGATTGCAACACCGGCGAGCGGCGATTGAACTCCGAAATCTCGAGCATCGATACTACGTTGCTACTATGCGGCGTTCTGACGGCGGCTGGCTACTTTCAGGCAGATCGCGAGATTCAGACCCTTTCGAGGGAAATTGCGGAGCGTGTAGATTACACCTGGATGCTGAACGGCGATCCGCATCTGCTGTCGCACGGCGTCATGCCCGGTTCCGGCTTCTTGAACTCGCGCTGGGCTGTGTACAGCGAAGCCTCTGCGCTGTATCTACTCGCCATTGGTTCACCCAAGCACCCGATTCCGGCCCAGAGTTGGTATGCGTGGCTGCGCCCGGAGGTGACGTACGACGACTGGAAGTTCATCAGCGGCGGACCGTTGTTTACGCACCAGTACTCGCACGCGTGGGTTGATTTTCGTCATCAGATGGACGGCGATCCGTCGTACACGAACTACTTCTTCAACTCACAAGTAGCGACGTACGCGCACCGCGACTTTTGCATGAGCCTGGCGAAGACATACGCGGATTACGAACCTGATATGTGGGGCATTACGGCCTCCGACAGTCCGCTGGGCTATGTTGCCTGGGGCGGGCCGCCCGAAGCAGGACCCATCAATGGAACGCTGGTGCCGTGCGCCGCCGCGGGCTCGGTGATGTTTGCTCCGGATATTTGTCTGCCAGTGCTGAAGCAAATGTTGAAGACATACGGCGAGACAATCTATCGCCGCTACGGCTTCACAGATGCGTTTAATCCGAACTGGCAGGACAAGAAGATGTGGGTGAACCAGGATGTCATCGGCATCGATGTTGGTATTTCGCTGCTGAGTATGGAGAATCTGGTCTCCGGCAACGTCTGGCGCTGGTTTATGCGCAACCCATATGTGCAGTCCGCCATGGACCGCGTAGGGTTCCAACTGTCAACACCCGGCGTAGCGGTGCGGCCCATGAAGACCGGCGCCCGCCACGCCTGAAGCAGTTGACTAACGCTTGCGCGACTGACCCTTGGCTAATTTCTGGACTTTGCGCTTATTGGATCCGCGCGCCTCGCCTGATGCTCGCTTGGCCTTGGGTGCGGCCTTCTTGCGTGCGGCGCGCTTCAGTGTCTTGCGTTCTGCTTTATCTTCAACGTGCTTAGTGTTCATTCGTTAACTTGAATTCCTGCGTATTTCTCAACAATTTTTTTCAGCCCGTGACCCGGGAAGCTAATAGTTAGTTTCGCATCTTCTCCATCGCCTTCGCGCCGGAGAACGGTCCCACGCCCGTATTTAGGGTGAATGATGACGGTTCCGGCGTGAATTCCGGTCTTGACGCCCCGGGTGACGGCGCGCGTGGGTGCCGTTGGCCGTGCGGCAGCGCCCATACCTGGCAACGATGCCTGGGCAAGCGCGGGCGGACGCGGGCCGGAGACTTGAGGCGGAACTCGTTGGGACGACTGAGGCAGCTGAGAGGCGGGCGACGGCGCGGTGGTGCGAGTTGGAACCGGCGGCTGATTGGTCGCGGGCCTTGGCGTCGGGGGCGGCGCTGCTTTTGCGACCGGGGGATGCGCAGTCCCAGGGTTCGGCGGCGGTGGTGCAGGCGTTCGCGTGAACCCGCTCGGCATGGGCATGCCGCGTTCGGCGAAAAACTGTGCGATGTTGTCGACTGAGTTGTAGGTTCGTCCGGTGTACAGATTCTTCTTCACCGATTCGCGGACGTCCCACTGCTCGCTGTAGAGATCGACCTCTTCGGCTTTCGGCTCGCTATACGGCGAGAGCTTTTCGCGCAGGCTGGGAGGCACTTCGTTCAGAAAACGCGAAGGCAAACAGACTTCTGCCTGCCCGCCGCCGAAGCGACGGCGATACCGCGCCCAGGTGACATAAAGCCGCTTCTCGGCGCGCGTCATGGCGACGTAGCAAAGCCGCCGTTCCTCTTCCATGGCTGCTTCCGATGTCAGGGAGCGGCTATGAGGGAAAATTCCTTCTTCCAACCCAGCGACGAAAACGTTGGGGAACTCCAGGCCTTTGGCGTTGTGGATGGTGAGCAGCGAGACCGCCGCTTGTGCATCCAGAACATCGCTGTCGGCCACCAGAGCCGCATGGTCCAGAAAGTCCGCCGCCGTTTCGCCACGTTCGGCCGCTTCAATGGCAGCGTTCACCAATTCTTCGATGTTGCCGACGCGCGACTCCGCTTCGGGGGAAAGATCCGCCTTCAGCATCGCCTCATACCCGGTTTGTGCCAGGATTTCGCGCAGCACCTCATGCACTGGTTTCTCGCGAGCCGAGTCCCCCAACTCAGTCATCATCTTCAAGAAAGACTTGATGGCCGACTCTGCGCGAGTGGGGAATGCGCGCTCTTCCAGCATTTGCGGGAGCGCGTGCCAAAGGCTGAGATTGCGCTCGAGCGCATATTGTTCGATCTGCTCGATTGTGCCCTTGCCGATGCCGCGCGCCGGGGTGTTGATAATGCGAAGTAAGGCGATAGAATCCTGTGGGCTCAGCAGGCACTTCAAATACGAAAGAAGGTCTTTCACTTCGGCGCGCTGATAGAAACTAAAGCCGCCCACGACCAGATACTTGCGCCCGTAACGGCGCAGCGCCTCTTCTATCTGCCGCGATTGGAAGTTGGTGCGATAGAGCACGGCAACGCGCTCATCGGGCCGCTTGGCGAGAAGCTTCTCGATGGTATCGGCGATGAATAGCGCTTCGTTTTCGCCGTCGGGTGCTTCGTAATAGCCGATCTTGGCACCGGCGTCCGAATCCGTCCAGAGCCACTTGCCTTTGCGCTCTTTGTTATTGGCAACTACTGCGCTGGCCGCTTCCAGAATGTTCTTCGTGGAGCGGTAGTTCTGCTCCAGGCGGATGACCGCGGCATCCGGGTAATCGGTTTCGAAGTCGAGAATGTTGCGGATGTCCGCGCCGCGCCAGCCGTAAATCGATTGATCTTCATCACCGACCACGGCCACGTTGTGGCGGCGTTCCGTGAGTAGGCGCATCAACTCATACTGGCTACGATTCGTGTCCTGATACTCGTCGATCATGACGTACTCGTAGCGGCGGTTGTACAGCTCGCGCAGAACTTCGTCATGTTTGAGGAGTCGCACGGACTCCAGCAGCAGGTCGTCGAAATCCAAGGCGTTCGCCTGCTTCAGCCGCTCTTCGTACTGCTCGTAGATCTTGGCCAGCCGCGTGAGCTTCGGATCGGTGGCAGCTTTGTACCAGTCCATCGGGGTCTCGTGATGGCTTTTGGCATGGCTGATGCGGGAAAGCGCGGCGCGGTACGGCATGAACTTGTCGTCCAGCCCGAGTCCCTTGTAGATGCTGCGGAGCAGCGAAACCTGGTCGTCGTCGTCGTAGATGGTGAACTGCCGCGTAAAGCCGGGCCGGATGTCGGCGAGGGTGCCGCCGTCGCGCCGTAACATTCGCACACAGAACGAGTGGAATGTCGACACCATGGGCGTGTGGCCGGACGTCTGATTCGTCAGCAGGCTGTTCACGCGCTGCCGCATCTCGTCCGCCGCCTTATTTGTGAACGTGACGGCAAGCACGGCCGGGCCGGGGATATGGTGGCCTTCAACCAAGTGCGCAATGCGGTGCGTGATGACGCGCGTTTTCCCGCTTCCGGCGCCGGCAAGCAGTAACAACGGACCTTCTACGTGCGCAACAGCTTCCCGTTGTTGCGGATTTAGACCTGCAAGAAAATCCATGGGGATGAAAGCGGTGGGGAGGGGAACTCTTCTTATTATAACGTCTGCCGGGGTGGTTACGCCCTATTTTCTCCACCGCGAGCAAGGGACGATGGCGCTACCATGATTGGGCGCGATCAGGTGCAGAAGGGGGTCACATTGCCGGAAGAATCAGCCAGCTTTGCGGGCGGTCCACTGCGCGATCGGCACCCGACAAGTCATGAACGAATGACGGGTCTGCCCTGGGATGCGTCGTATCGGGACGGGCGTGCGCCGTGGGACATCGGCCAGCCGCAGCCGGCAATCGTGCGTTTGGCATCCGAAGGCAAATTCTCCGGAACGGTGCTGGATGCGGGCTGCGGGACCGGTGAGAACGCGGTTCTGGTTGCTTCGTTGGGATTGCCGGTTCTGGGTGTGGACGTGGCAGAGACGGCGTTGGCGATTGCCCGGGAAAGGGCCGGCGAACGCGGAATTGAGGTTCAGTTCGCAGCGGCTGACGCGTTTCATCTCGACCGTTTGGGCCGCATGTTCGATACCGTGCTGGACTGCGGACTGTTCCACACCTTTGAAAACGACGAGCGTCCACCGTACGTGGCGAGTCTGGCAGCGGTGTGCAAGCCAAACGGAACGCTGTATGTGTTGTGCTTCAGTGACGTTGGTCCCGATACTGGCCCGCACCCGGTCCGTGAGGAAGAGTTGAAGGCGGCGTTCAACTCCGTCAGCGGATGGAACATCGTAGCTATTGAATCGGACCGCATTCAGACCAGGCACCACGACAACGGCGTATCGGCTTGGTTGGTGACAGTCAAGCGAATCTAGATTCCGGGCTCTCTTCCTTAGGCCGAAGCTGCCTGTATGCTGAAGGGCATGCCGGCTGCCGCGGTGGTACAGGTCCTAAAAAGCTGTATCGTTGTCCTGACGGCGTTGTTCCCGATTGTGAATCCGCTGGGCAATGCTCCCATCTTCCTGAGCCTTACGCCCGGTTATTCCAGCCAGGCGCGTATAATCCTGGCGCGCAAGGTCGCACTGAACAGCTTCTGGCTTCTTACGGGTTCGATGCTGATCGGTACGCACATTCTGAACTTCTTCGGCATCTCGGTCCCGATGGTGCAGATCGGCGGCGGCCTGGTTGTTATCTCCGGCGCGTGGAAGCTGTTGAACAGCGAACCGGAGCAGGCACGCGAAACCGCTCAACGCAAAATCAGCAGAGAAGACATTGCCGCGCGGGCGTTCTATCCACTTACTTTGCCGCTGACGGTAGGCCCAGGCTCAATCTCTATTGCGATTGCACTCGGAGCGAACCAGGCTCATGTTCGGCCTATTGAACGCCTGGTGACGGCGCTGATCGGTCCGGCGCTGGTGGCGGTTTGTGTACTGCTCAGTTATATGTTTGCCGAGCGTCTGGCGCGCGTTCTTGGCGAGACGGCGATGAATGTCATCGTCCGCCTCGCCTCGTTCATCCTGCTGTGCATTGGCGTGGAGATCCTTTGGAATGGATTCCACGCCCTTATGCATTAGAAGCGCAGGTGCACAGCCACTTGAATAATGCGCGGCCCGGTCGGGTTAGTGGTGCTGTTCGCCCCCACCACCTGAGACACGGTGCCGAAGGTGTTGTCGTTGATGTTGGTATCCGGGCTAGCGAAATTGGTGTGATTGAACACGTTGAATGCGTCGCCGCGGATTTCAGTGTCCAGCTTCTCGCCGAACAAGAAGATGTGCTTAGCAATCGAGAGATCGGTTGAGATATAACCAGGTCCGCGCAAAGCATTTCGTGGGAACGATCCGTAGGTGAACTGTCCCAGTAACGTGCTCGCATCAACTTGCGACTGCTGATCGAGCGCCGTTTCCCGGCTATTCGAGAAGACTGCAGGATTGAAGTAGAAGTTCCCTGGCTGGCCATTCAGGTACTGGAAGTTGCGGGGATCGTAGGTGGGCACGGTGCTGCCAAGCAGATCCGCGCGAACCAGTCCCGCCTGCCCGTCGCCCGCCGGTCCTGGATCCCCGTTATGCGTAGAGAGTCGTGCCGTTACATCCAGCGGAAAGCCACTCCGCCAGGTCACGATGGGATACAAGCTCCAGCCCTTTGTCAGGAGCTTCGGGCCGCTCTGCCACAGCCGGTCGAAGGGCAGATCCCAGCCGCCTGAAAAGCTGAGCGAATTGCGCAGATCGAAATCGCTGCTGGCGCGGAACTCATCATGGTTGTAATACGGCACTTGGCTATTTCGCTGCCGGTATCCGGATTCGTTATCGATGGAATGCGACCAGGTGTACGCCAGCGTGAAGAACGTGTTGCCAAGGTATTTGTTGTTGGTGACGCGCTTGGTCAGACTTGCTTCAAAGGCGTTGTAATTCGCTTTGCCGATGTTCTGGAATTCGTCGAGATAGCTGAAATTCGGTCCATTGATGCGGGTGTTCGTGCCCAGGATAAATGGATTGACATCCACCAGACCGGTCAACTTATGGGAATCGCTTCCGATGTAGCCCAGCTCCGTCACGAGCCCGGTGCCGAGTTCCTGCTGAATCGACAGGTTGTACTGATACACGTAGGGCGTGCGCAGGTGCGGATCGACATAGAAAACGCCGCCACCACCGATGGGAAGGTAACCAGCGTCAGCGAAGTTCAGGCTGCTAGAGGGCGGCTTCGACGGAAATGGATTGATTACGCCCGCGGCCTGGAACGGCTGTTCCAGGTAGTTGGGCAACGCTCCAGGCGCCAGTGCCGGGAAGTTGAAATCGGTGAATGCGAAGAAGGGAACCTGGCCGTTGAACTGCAGGTTGTCTTCCGCCTTCAACACGTCGTAAAACAAGCCGAAACCACCTCGAATACTGGTCTTTCCGTTGCCCATTACGTCATAGGCGAAGCCGAAGCGAGGAGCGAAGTCGTTCTTATCCGCGAAATTCGAGCCGCGCGGCGCACCTGGGTCGCCCGGAAACACCAGGCCTGTCGGCGCACCAGGGAAACGCGTGGATTGCAAGCCGGGAATGATCGAGAAGGAGCGGCCCTGGGTGTCGTACTTCGGTTGCGAATACTCGTAACGCAAGCCAAAATTCAATGTCAGTTGACGATTCACCTTCCAGCCATCCTGGAAGTAACCCGCATACGAATTCGATCGAATGTTCGATGGGGCGCGCGGATACTGGAAATACTCGTCTGGGAGACCGAGCACAAAATCAGCCAGATCGTAGCCAGAGCCGACACCGGTGCTGGGGCCGTAAAAGGAAAACTGGCCATTGATGTAGTAATCGTATGCGGTGTTGTCCTGGTACGGCGAGAAGTAGAACCCGCCTTTCAGGCTATGTTTTCCCTTGGTCCACGACAAGTTGTCATAGAACGCATAGGTGTTGTCGATCAGCTTGGTGGGCCCGTTCGGACTGTAGCCAATCTGGTCGTTGCTTCCATATAAACCCAAGATGGTGGGACCGGTCGGCTGGTCCGATGTAATGCCAATGCCTAGCTGGTTCGGCGTCGGTTTGCCGCCGACGGGCACATAGGACGTCAGATTATTTCTTTGCGCCGTGACGCGCAGCTCGTTCAGTAAGCTTGGCGTGAAGATGTGGGTATATGTCACGGCGCCGTAGTAACTGACGGGCAGGCGTGTATCCGGAAAGCCGGGCACATTCGATCCGAGGCCGCTAGCGAAGCTGAAGAGGGGTTCTAAGACAGTCTCGCTGTGCTGCGTGAAGGTCCCGCTGATGCTGTCCTTGGTTGTGAGCGTTGCATCGAAGCGCCCCAGGTACTCGTCGATGTTGTCTTTGGCGGCACCCTGTGCGAACAGAAGTCCGGAAGGCGTTATCGGGACCAATCCTGCTTTCAGATAGTTTGCGGCAACGGGATCGATCCGGGCAGGATCGATGATGCCTTGCGCCGCTAACGCCGGATTCGATTGGAACTGCGGATTTGCCAGCAGGAAGTTCGATACAAGAGCTTTATCTGCAGCCGAGGCCTGGGAGAAATTGCCTTGGGCTTCCGCGGGAGTGTATACGTTCGCATTGCCTTCCTGTGCGACGGAATTTTGCCGCTGCCCTTGGTAGGAGAAGAAGAAAAACAGCTTGTTGCGCCCGTTGATCAACTTCGGAATGACAATCGGTCCGCCAATGGTTCCACCGAACTGGTTGCGCTTCAGAACATTGCGCGGCTGCCCCAGTTCATTCGAGAAGAAGTCGTTCGCGTTGAAATCCTGATTGCGGAGATAGTCGTACGCAGTGCCATGCAGTTCGTTAGTGCCGCTCTTGGTCACAACGCTGACCACGCCGCCGGCGTTGCGGCCGTATTCGGCAGTGTAATTACTCTGCAGCACCCGGAACTCGGCAATGGCGTCCGGGTTCGGGTTCGATACGTAAGAGTTGTTCAGCAGATTGTTGTTGTTGCCGCCGTCCAGCAGGAACGTCACCGAATCGGTACGACCGCCGCCAATGCTGTAGCCCCCGGCTTGGCCGGTGTTGTCCGGATTGCTTGGCGTTACGCCGGGCTGTGTCGATAGTAGGTCCAGGGCATTCCGGCCGTTCAGCGGCAGCTCGAAAATCGCGCGCCCGGTGACAGTGCCGCCCACCGTCGGATTCTCCGTTTCAACGGTGCTTCCCTGCGATTCCACAGAGACGGTTTCGCTCACTTGACCCACTTGGAGTTGCAGATCGACGCGCAGCGTCTGGTTAATGTCCAACGTGTTGTGTCCTGCGGAGACAACTTTGCTGAACCCCGGCGCCTCGGCCGCCACTTGGTAATCGCCGACGGGCAGGTTGATGACCTGATACGCTCCATTCGCGTCGGTAGTTGCTTCCTTCGTCAGCTGAGTGCCCGCATTTGTCACAGTCACCTTTGCGCTGGGTACCACGCTACCGCTGGGGTCGCGGACCACCCCCACCACTTTCCCGGTAACGTCCTGCGCTTGAACCAGGAACGGACACAAGGCAATCAGAACCACTGCAATTCGCAGAATTCTACTCATAACTTTCCCTGAAGCTCCAAACTGAGATTTCGATCCCGCGGACTCGGCGGGGGCAACACGTCGCAGGCGGGAACAGGCGCGCCCGGGACTTTACACGGATGGTAACAATTCTTTACATCGGAATACGGCGCCGTGAATGACTGAACACCAATGAGTAATAATCTGTCCATTCGCATGTCACGACCGCTTGCGTTCTCGTCCGCTCTCTTTTGCTTGTTGCTGTATTGCTGTGCCCTGCAGGCGCGCGTGACGCGGGTCGAAGTTGCCTCGCGCGCTGACGTCCTTGACGGCCAACCCTTTGGAAGTGCCGGCGTTTATGAACGGTTGACCGGCCGCGTGTACTTCGCCGTCACCGTCAGCAATGTGCACGACCAGGCGATCGTCGATTTGGAGAACGCCGTCAATCGTCAGGGCGACACAGTGGAGTTCTCGGCTGATTTTGTTGCCTTGCGGCCCAAGGACAATGCGAAGGGCAACGGGAGCATGCTGCTGGAAAATCCCAATCGCGGGCAAACGCACATACTCGCCCTGGTGGATGGCGGCGACCCCACGGCTGCAAAAAGTGCCGGTGACGGCTGGCTGCTACGGAACGGGTTCACGTTTGCGTCCTTAGGTTGGCAGTGGGATGCGACCGGAGCAGGCGCGCTTCATTTCTATGCACCGGTCGCTAAAGACCACGGCAAGACCATCACCGGTTTGCTGCATGGTGACGTGATGCCATCGCACGTAATGTACGATCTGCCGCTGGGACACTTCATCATCGGAAACATCGGCGGATCAGAATATAAGGTGGCCGATGCTGACGACCCGCGGAACACGCTTACGGTCCGTGATACGCCCTACTCTCCCCGCACTACAATCGCTCGCGCGCGGTGGCACTTTGCCGCGGATCACAATGGCATTCACCTGGACGCCGGATTTCAGCCCGGCAAAATATATGAATACGTGTACGTGGTGGCTGATCCCGTAGTGGCGGGTCTGTCATTTGCTGCCGTGCGCGATTTTGCGTCGTATATGAAGCACGATCCCGATGCGATCGCTCCCGTGAAGCGAGTCTATGGCGAGGGGATTTCACAAAACGGCCGCTTCTTGCGAGACTTTTTGTACCAGGGATTCAACGCCGACGAACAAGGCCGCATGGCCCTGGATGGCGTGCTGGCGCATGTCGCCGGAGCAGGGCGCGGCAGCTTCAACGCTCGCTTCGCGCAACCGTCACGCGATGCCCAACCGACTTCCTCGTTGGATTTTCCAACTGACATCTTCCCGTTTACGGATCAGCCTGAAACCGACCCGGCCACTGGCAAACGCGCCGGACTGCTGGACCGTGCCGCCGCTGAACACGTCGTGCCGAAGATCTTTTTCTCGAACACATCTTATGAGTACTGGGGCCGGGCAGCGTCCCTAATCCACATCACAGCGGACGGCAAGCAGGACGCTACGCTCTCGCCCGATGTTCGCGTGTACTACTTCACAGGCTTGCAGCACTTCTCGGGACCATTTCCACCGGCACGCGGCACCGCTGACTTACTCGGACAGCAACCGGAATCGCCACTGCCGGTTCGTTTCTTCTGGCGCGCCATGATCGGGAACATGGACGCGTGGGTACGCGCCTCCACCCAGCCGCCGCCCAGCACCTATCCGAAACTTGCCGATGGCACACTGGTCGCTTTCGACCATTACAGCTTCCCGGAACTGCCGCACATTTCTAAACCGCACGAGGCCAACCGGGCGTGCCATTTCGATTTCGGTCCGAAGGCTGCGCACGGCATCTTCACAATAGAGCCGCCAGCAATGGGCGCATGCTTTCCTGTGTTCGTGCCCAAAGTGAACAGTGACGGAAATGAACTGGCCGGCATTCATTTGCCGGAAGAACAGGTGCCGCTTGCCACGTACACTGGCTGGAACCTTCGCGATCCCTCCATCGGAGCTCCTGAGCAGCGTGTCTCCTTTGAAGGTTCGTACATTCCCTTCGCCCGCTCAGCAGCCGAGCGTGAAGCAAGCCACGACCCGCGTCCCTCCATTGCTGAACGGTACCGTTCGGAGAGCGACTATTTGCAGCAGTACACAGCAGCGGTTGACCGGTTGATTCAGCAGCGCTGGCTTTTACCGGAAGACCGCAATGCGTTAGTAGAACGAGGGAAGCAGGACTGGGATCTGGCGATGGCGATGAAGACTGCCGGCGCGACCAGCCATTAGCCTGCGTTATACTAGGCGAGTAGCCCCGCGTCCGAAACGGCGCGAGAGGTGTGTCCGGAAGGTGGTGAATTTTTAGTTGGCTGAAGTCCATCTGCAAGATGGCGAGACTCTGGAAAGCGCATTGCGCCGGTTCAAGCGCAAGGTTCAGCAGGAAGACATCGTAAAAGAAATTAAGCGTCACTCTTTCTACCTGAAGCCCGGTGAAAAGCGCCGCACCAAAGAAGCCCTCGCCCGGAAACGCAACCGCAAAAAGCGCCCCCGCGACATCGAATAACAAAAAGACAGCCCGTCGTTCTTCGCGACGGGCCTTCTCACGTTTACAGCGTAATTACAATCTTTCCGATTTGTGCGTTGGACTCCAGATACTGGTACGCCTTCACGGTGTCTTCGAACGGGAAAACCTTAGCGATCGCAGGTTTAAAGCGTCCGTCCGCTAACCGTTCATAAATATATTGCTTTGCTCGCTCCAGCACAACCGGATCCCGATTGATCTCGTGCAGCGTGTAGCCTCGTACCGTCAACCCTTTTCTCAATGATGCGAATAAGGGGAACGGCGTCGGTTGCATCGAGAGATTGCCATATTCAAAAATGATTCCGCCCAGAGCCGTCGCTTCCGCCAGCGTTTCGATAAACGGACCAGCCACCGGATCGAATGTCACTCGCGCACCCACCCCATGCGTGATCTCCTGCACTCGCTTCACCAGGTCCTCTTCGTCGCTGACGATCACGTGATCCGCGCCCAGTTCTTGCAGCTTCTGCTTTTTGCCTGATGTTCGGCTCACTGCAATTGCAATGGCACCTTGCGCTTTGGTGATCTGGATCGCCGCTAAGCCAACGCTGCTGGAGGCGGCGGGAATCAATACGAAATCACCTTTGGAGACTTGCCCGTAGTGCACCAGGGCGCCGTAAGCGGTTGTGTATTGCATCCAAACCGCTGCTGCTTCAACTACGGACAGGTTGCTTGGGTACTCGGTGACAACCTCTTCCGGCACCGTTGCTTCTTCACCAAGCACAGAGTACTTGCTCATGGAGAAGCCCGGAATCGTGCCTACTTCCTTGCCTACGAGCGAAGGATCGACATTCGGCCCTACTTCAATCACCGTTCCCGCCGCCTCGTAACCAAGGCCTGAAGGCAGCGGCGGCGTTTCCAGGTATTGTCCGTGGTAATACATCGACTCTGCGCGGTTCAGCCCCACGGCTTTGACGCGCAATTTCACCTCTCCTTCACCAGGAGCGCGAACGGGCACATCCTCGATCTTCAGATTTTCGGGACCGCCGAGCTGATGAAACTGAACTTTCTTTGGCATACAACTTACCGATGAGGTTCAGGGGCGCGGCGGTCCACATAACTGTCTTTAGAAACGCAGCCGCATTTCAAGCTGCAAAGCGCGCGGTGAATCTACGGTTCCATTCACGAATCCGAAATTCGAGGTAGGATTGCCCGGATTCGGATTCAAGTTATAGGGCTCCGCCAGGATGTGCCGATTGAATAAATTGAATGCATCGGCCCGAATCTCCAGATGTACCGCCTCGGTAATGTTGAGGCTCTTCATCAGATTCGCATCTTCGTTGTAGAAGTTCGGCATCCGGAAGCTCGTCACGCGCGAAAGCTGCCCAAACTGGATGGGCCCATTGGGGTTGGTGTTGGGATCAACGAAGTAGTTGTTGTTCAGGTAGGGAGTGGTAAGCGGGTTGAAATTCGGGAGGCTGCTCGCCGCATTGTAAACCGATTGTCCGGGCACCGGATTGAAGCGGAAGCAGTTGTCCCAACCGGGAACGCCCGACGCGCAATAGAAGGGCAGCGGCTGGCCGCTTTCGTAGCGAAGAATGGCGCCCACCTGCCAGCCACCGAATACCGCATTCGCAAGTCCGCCGCGATTCAGGAATGCCTTGCCCTTGCCAATCGGCAAGTTGTAAATGAAACTTCCGACGAAGTTGTGGGGGATGTCCTGCGCGCTGATTGACTTCTCCAGATATAGATTGTATGGATCCTGATAAAGTCCACCGCCCGCATTCGCTCCGGGCTGCAGGCTATCGGCGTCGGTCAAGGTCTTCGACCATGTGTACGAAAGCTGGAGGTTCAGGCCGTTCCGGAAGCGTCTGGTGAGAGATACTTCCAGTGCTTCGAATGTCGACATGCCGTCGTTCTCCAGGCAGCAATCCGTGTTGAAGCGCAGGTACTGCGGATAATGCCGCAGCGAGTTTCCGACCGCACCAGTAAAGCCGGTGTAGGGTACGGTAATGCCTGCGGCGACCGCAGCCGGCGAACCCACTGCGGAGCTCAGGACGTTTTGGCCCAGCGCCAGATCCTGCAGCGGAAAGTTGTTGTACGAACCGCTGGCAGCAGCCGACCGAAGATTCTGAGACTTATTGCCGACATATCCGACACTCAGAATTAAGTCGGTTGCCAATTGCTGTTGCAGCTGAAGGTTCCAGCTCTGTACCATTGGTGGTTTGCCGAAGCCGGGGGTTATGTAGTCGACGCTCTGGTTGTTGCGAATGCTTGGATTCAGCGTCGGAGCTGAAGGGTACGCCGGAAATCCAGTGCCAAGTGTGAATGCCGGCGAGAACCCGTTCTGCGACACCGGGTTTGGCGATGACGCATAGCCGGCATTCATTGAGTTTCCAAAGTCGGCATAGTAAAGCGGCCCGTAGATGATGCCGTACCCTCCACGCAGGGCGGTCTTGCCGTTGCTTCCCGGTGAGTAAGCGAACCCGACACGCGGGCCGAAGTTGTCGTAGAAGGTGTTTGCCCAGCGCACGTTACAGCCACTGCAGTTCGAGGCAAATTGCAGCGCTCCCAAACGGCCTCCTGCAGCCGGGTTTACCAATGCCGGATCGAAGTTCGACGTGTAGTTCACTTCTTCTTTTCTTGGCTGATCCACATCCCAGCGCAGACCAAGGTTCAACGTTAAATGCGCGTTGACATGGAAATCGTCCTGTACGAACAGCGCGTAGTAGCTGGAACGAAAGCTTGGATAATGCGCAAAAGCCGTAAGCGAGGCGCTATCCACCTGACCCAATAGGAAACTGGCCACACTAAAGCCGCCCTGGTTTGCCAACTGGCCCGGCCCCGAAGCCGTCTCAGCATTGGAGAAGTTGTAAATACCGCTCGCGGCATCTTGCGTCAGGTTGTTGAGTTCTATAAAACGGTATTCACCGCCCAACGTCAGCGTATGCCGGCCTTTGCTCCAGCTGAAGGTATCCGCCACGTCCGCTACGTTGCTCACCGTGTCATCAGCGCGTGCCTCGCCTAAGGAGGTAAAGCCGCTATTCAGATTGAACTGCGGAAACGACAACCCGTTAGCATTGGTCAGCTTCAACTGGGCCGGCCAGTCCGTGCCTTGCGAAGCAGCCGCCGAGTAGTTTGAGCTGTTCCAACGATCAAACCCCAGATTCAGATGGTTCAGCAACGTGGGCGAAAGGGTATGGTCCCACCCGACGCGTCCGTAATGAGTCACAAAATCCTGGTTCCAGGTCGATGGGTCGAGTGGCGGTGGAAGCGCCGGCGTTCCTCCGGTGAGTAGAGTGTTCTGCCGCGCGTCGTAAGACGCGAACAGCTTATCGTTATTACCCAGGTTTTGATCAACTCGAATTGAGTAAGTGGTGTTATTCGTTGGGAAGCTGCTGGAGTAGCTGAAGTTATTCTGCAACTCGGGCGTAGTGGGACTCGGGAGATACTTCAGGGCGGCCAGCGCCACCGGATCTAAAAGCGTGACCGGAATTCGATTGTTCGCGAAAGCTGTCGTGCGGCAGGGTGTTCCGCTCGCACTTGTCGCCGTCGATCTCGGGTCGAATATTTGTCCCGCGAACACTGGCTGACCGGTGCACGGGTTCGTTCCAATTTGATTAGTGGTGAGAACGGCCGAGAAGTCGCCGCCTATCTCCGCCGCCGTGGGGATGGTGCTGGTATTCACCGCGCCGCGCGGCCATTGCAGTTGTTCCCACGCGAAGAAGAAGAACGACTTGTTCTTCCCGTTGTACAACCCCGGAATGATTACTGGTCCGCCGAAGGTGACGCCGTAGTCGTTCTTTATATCTTTTGGCGTGGCGTAAATTGAGCGGCATTGCGCCGTGGTGCAGAGGTCGCGATTGAGACCGTTGAAGTATGTATTCGCGTCGAGGTCGGTATTGCGGAACAGATCGAAGGCAGTGCCATGGAAGCTGTTGGTGCCGGAGCGGGTGGTGAAGCTTCGGACGCCGCCGGTGGTGCGGCCGTACTGTGCCGGCGGTGTCGCGGTCTCCACGCGAAACTCCTGCAGCGCGTCCACCGAGGGCGCCGTCTCATCGAAAGTCGAATTGTTATCGGGCCGCGCAGCGGATGTGCCATCCAGAATCACATCGTCCCCAAAGTTCTGGCCGCCGCTGGTCTTTTGGATGTAAATGCCGTTCGCGTTATTGCTGGTTCCGGGCCCAACCACACCGGGCAGCAGGAATTCGAAGGCCTCCGGCGACCGGAATGCGCCGACGCCTCCCAGCGATAACGGAAGCTGTTCCACCTGCCGCGGCGTCACTACGGCCCCCACATCGGAAGACGTGGATTCCACCGTGGGCGCATCGGCCTCCACGGTCACTGTGGCGGCCTGTTGCCCTAGTTGCAACCCAACGTTCAGGACAGTGGGCGTATTGATCTGGACCACCACGCCGGTTCTGGTCGTATCGCCGAAGCCGGAGGCGTGTACTGTCACGTCATAAGTCCCCACTTGTACCTGCGGGAAAGTGTAATTGCCGTCCGCCGAACTGTTAGTTGTGTAAGTGGCGCCGGTCGCTGTCTCCTTTGCGGTGATGGCGGCATTTGGAACCGCCGCGCCTGTCGGGTCATTAATGCTCCCCGTGATAGAACCGCGGTTGGTTTGGCCCCACGCGCACCATGGCACAAGAAGAAGACACGTAATAAACAGTTTCGCCAGCGCGGCGCTTCGTCCGGGTCTGCAGGTACGCAGAAATTCAAACAGTCTCACAACAAACCTCCCAAGCCATAGCCTGGAAGGTAAGTTGCTTTTGAAGGAAGCGCCGTTACCAGCGTGAATTACAGGTCAGTAGGGAATACCAGGGTACGTCGGCAACCATCCCAATTGCAGCTCTACACGCGTGGCGGGCGCACCAGAAGCGGCAGCACAATGGATACCAAAACCACGGCCGCAATTATATGGAGGCCGCTTCCGTAGTTGCCGGTACTTTCGCGAAGGCGCGCCATCAGGATGGGCCCGAAGACACTGGCAAATCCCCAGGCCGTCAACATCAGCCCGTAGATCGGGCCCACGTTCTTCGGCCCGAAGTAATCCGCAGCAAAGGCCGGCATAATGCCGAACCCGCCGCCGTAACACATCAGGACGATAAACGCGACCAGGGTGACGGCGCTTACCACGTGCAGCGCTGGGAAGAACCAGAACAACAACGCCTGAATTGCGAACATGATGACGAAGGTCATACGCCGCGACAGCAGATCTGATGCCCAGGCCCAGAACACGCGGCCCAGAGCATTTCCAATGGAGACGATGCCCACCATACCGGCTGCCACGATGGCACTCGCCTTCGTCAAATCTTGGAACAGCGGTGCTTCCTGCGAGATCACAGAGATACCAGCCGACGTATTCAGAAACAGCAGCAGCCATAACGCCCACCACTGCCACGTTCTCAACGCTTGGCTCAGGGTGTATTCATGGGTTGCACGCTGTGCGGCCTGTGTCGATGTCGGCGTCCAGCCCTGCGGCTGATACCCTGCCGGCGGATTCTGCATGAAGTACCCCGCCGCCACTGTTACGACCAGATACGCGATACCCAGGTAGGCGAACGTGTGCAGCACACCTACACTTTGAATCAGGCGCGTGGCAATGGGAGCGGTGATAAGCGCGCCGGCGCCGAAGCCCCCTACAGCGATACCGGTCAGCAACCCACGCTTGTCCGGAAACCACTTCACCAAGACCGAAACCGGCACGATGTAGCCAAAGCCCAAGCCGATGCCACCAATCACGCCATAGGTCAAATAAAGCCACCAGAGTCTGTGATCGCTGAAGCTTGCCAGGAATACGCCCAGCCCGTACAACAAACCACCGGTCATCGCAACTACGCGAGGCCCGCTCTTTGTAAGCCAAAGACCGGCGAAGAACGACGCGAACCCCAGGACGAAGATCGCAAGGGTGAATGTAAGAGTGACCTGAGAAATGCTCCAGCCAAACTGCTTGGACAAAGGTGTCCGAAAAACACTCCAGGCATAGACCGCGCCCAAAGCTATCTGCATGAATATGCCTGCTACGGCAATACTCCAACGGTTGGTCGTCGTTGGCATCTTATTTGTTAGCCTCTACCCGGTTTGTCAAAGCACTCTCCGGCTGGTTGGATGGTGATTTTGAACGAAATGCATCGCGGACTGAAATTGTACGCCCGTAAGAACGCATCAACGGTATTGGTACTCGCGAGGGATACGATGAGGAAGCAAGTATGAACGTCAGCGATTTCGGTGAATGGCCAGTTGTCCGCCAGATAACGAAAAAGGATGCAAAGGCGCTGGGCAAAACCGCCTACTCCGATCGCATCAAATCTCTTCAGCCGCGTACGCGCGGCGTTGATAAGATCGCGCGGTCCATCTGTCCTTACTGCGCGGTAGGCTGCGGCCAGTTGATCTACGTGAAGGACAATAAGATCGTCAATATCGAGGGCGATCCGGAGTCGCCGGTCTCGGAAGGCTGCCTGTGTCCAAAAGGGTCGGCCACCTTTCAACTTGTCACCAGCCAACAACGAACGCTGACGGTTCAGTACCGTAAACCCCACGGCACTGAGTGGGAGACCATTCCGTTACAGCAGGCGATGGAGATGATCGCGCAGCGCGTGAAAGCAACTCGTGACTCTGCGTGGGAAGCAAGCTCCGAGGATGGAAAGCCTCTCAATCGGACGCTCAGCATCGCCCATTTAGGCGGCGCGACTCTCGACAACGAGGAGAACTATCTAATCAAAAAGCTGTTCAGTTCCTTAGGCATTATTCAAATAGAAAATCAGGCTCGTATTTGACACTCTTCCACGGTCCCCGGTCTGGGGGCCTCATTCGGAAGAGGCGGAGCCACAACATCGCTGCAGGACTTGGCCAACGCCGACTGCATCGTCATTCAAGGCTCAAACATGGCGGAGTGCCATCCGGTGGGTTTTCGCTGGGTGATGGAAGCCAAGCAGCGCGGCGCGAAACTGATTCACGTCGACCCGCGGTTCACCCGCACCAGCGCTGTGTCCGACATCCATGCCTCCATTCGAGCCGGTACCGACATCGCATTTCTCGGTGGTCTCATTAACTACGTCCTTCAGAACGACAAATACTTCCGGGAGTATGTTGTCTCCTATACAAACGCGTCGGCCTTGGTATCGGAAGATTTCAAGGACACCGAAGATCTGGACGGCTTGTTCAGCGGTTGGCAGCACGAGAATGGTCAGTACGATACCAAGTCTTGGGCCTACCAGGGCGTGGAGAGCAGCATGCAGGAAGGCCAGCGCGTCCCGGAATCGCATGTGGAACGCGCCTCCGATTACTCCGGCGCCCGGATTAAAGCCGAGCACTCTGACCATACGCTGCAGAATCCGCGGTGTGTCTTTCAGATTTTGAAAAGACACTTCCAGCGCTACACGCCGGAGATGGTGGAAGAAGTGTGCGGGGTGTCGCCGCACCAGTTCCTGCGCATCGCCGAGACCATTTGCGCCAACTCCAACCGCGATCGCACCACGGCATTCTGCTACGCCGTTGGCTGGACCCACCATTCGGTTGGCGCGCAAATGATTCGGGCCTGTTCTATTCTGCAGTTGCTGTTAGGCAATATTGGCCGTCCGGGCGGCGGCATTCTAGCCTTGCGCGGCCACGCCACTATCCAAGGCTCCACCGACATTCCTACGCTGTACAATCTGCTGCCGGGTTACCTGCCCATGCCCAAGGCGGAAGACGATGACAGCTTCGAGAAGTACCTGCAGAACTACACACCGCGCTCCAGTTGGTGGACCGAGTTTCCCAAGTATGCGGTCTCTCTGCTAAAAGCCTGGTACGGCGATGCCGCCACGGCAGAAAACGGCTACTGCTTCGACTACGTCCCGCGCATGACTGGGGACCATTCGCATATGACCACGGTGGTGAACATGGCGGACGGCGACGTGAAGGGCTACTTCGTCATGGGTGAAAATGCGGCCGTTGGTTCGCCTAACGCCGGCCTGCAGCGCAAGGGTCTGCGCAACCTGGAATGGCTGGTGGTCCGTGACTTCTCGCTGATTGAAACCGCCGAGTTCTGGAGGCATTCGCCCGAACACGAACGCGGCGAAGTTCGTGCGGAGGACATCGGCACCGAGGTGTTTTTCTTTCCTGCTGCTACGCACGTCGAAAAAGAAGGCAGCTTCACACAAACCCAGCGCTTGGCGCAATGGCATCAGCAGGCTGTGGAGCCGCCGCAGGATTGCCGCAGCGAACTGCACTTCGTCTATCATCTCGGCAAGCGGCTGAAAGAGCTGTACGCAGACTCTGCCGATCCCAAAGACCGTGCCATTCACGACATGACATGGGACTACCCGGTGCACGGCGCCATACAAGAGCCCAGCGCCGAAGCCGTTCTCGCCGAGATCAATGGATATACGATTGCCGATCGGAAACCCGTTGGAGGCTTCACCGAGTTGAAGGCAGACGGCACCACGGCGTGCGGTTGCTGGATCTACTCGGGCATCTACGCTGGCGGCGTGAATCGCGCGAACGCTCGCGCCAAAGCCAACGACAAATACAACTATGGTCACGATTGGGGCTTTGCCTGGCCAGCCAATCGACGCATTTTATACAACCGCGCATCCGCGGATCCAGAAGGTAAGCCATGGTCCGACCGCAAAGCTCTGGTGTGGTGGGACGAAGCCGCGCAGAAGTGGACGGGTTACGACGAGCCCGATTTCATGAAGCCCAAGCGGCCTGACTACCGCGCTCCGGAAGACGCGCAAGGCCTCGACACGATTTCCGGCGACGATCCGTTTCTTCTGGAGGCCGATGGCAAAGGCTGGCTGTACGCGCCTACTGGATTACAGGAAGGTCCAATGCCGTCGCATTACGAACCTTTGGAGTCTCCCGTTCGCAATGCCGTCTATGGCCAGCAATGCAATCCGGTGCGCTTTGAGTATGACCGGCGCGATAACCAAATCGCGCGCCCTTACGCCGATCCTGACTTTCCCTACGTGCTGACCACGTACCGGCTCACCGAGCACCACACCTCCGGCGCCATGTCGCGCTGGCTCTCGTGGCTGTCCGAACTGCAGCCCGAAATGTTCTGCGAGATCTCTCCCGAACTGGCCAGCGAGAAAGGGCTTCGCAATGGCGACTGGGCCGTCATCAGCTCTGCGCGTTCAGAGATTGAAGCACGTGTGCTGGTTACGCAACGCATGAAGCCTTTAAAAATGGGCCGCCGCACTGTTCACCAGATCGGCATGCCCTATCACTGGGGCAGCACCGGCCTGGTTACTGGCGACTCTACGAACGAGTTGCTCGCCTTCGGCGCCGACGGCAACACCACCATCATGGAGTCGAAGGCGATCACCGGCAACATTCGCGCCGGTCGCCGTGATCGAACCCGGCAGCTTCCTCGCAATATCGACAATAACCCTGACGAATTACTCCGTGATCTTCCGTCCGCGCAGCTGCGCCCGGTGGGCAAACACGGAGTACACGCGCCGCAATCAAAGCAAGGTCCTCAAACATAGCCATGGCAAACGGATTCTTTACCGACACAACGCTCTGCATCGGTTGCAAAGCGTGCGAAGTGGCCTGCAAGCAATGGAACCAGCTGCCGGACGACGGCTACCATTTCACCGGCATGTCGTACGACAACACCCTGCATTTGGGTGCTTCCACTTGGCGTCACGTCAGCTTTATAGAGCGGCCGGTGCCGCTGACCGGGCAGGAAACGGACTTCTCGTGGCTGATGGCATCCGATGTCTGCAAGCATTGCGCACGCGCCGGTTGCCTGGAGAACTGCCCCACCGGCGCGATTGTCAGAACCGAGTTTGGCTCGGTTGTCGTGCAGCAGGATATCTGTAATGGCTGCGGGTACTGTGTCTCCGGATGCCCGTTCGGCGTCATCGATCGCAATCACGAAGACGGCCGAGCGTGGAAGTGCACGCTTTGTTACGATCGCCAAATCGATGGCATGCAGCCTGCCTGCGCCAAAGCCTGCCCCACGCGTTCCATACAGTTCGGCGACGTGGACGAACTGCGCGAACACGCCCGCGCTCGGGTGGAGCAGTTACATGAGCAAGGCATCAAAGAAGCTTATCTTTACGGCGAGGATGCCGCCAGCCAACCGGGTACTGCTGGCCTCAATGCATTCTTTCTGCTGATGGATAAACCCGAGGTTTATAACTTGCCGCCCGATCCCGAAGTGCCCACCATTCGTGGCAACAAGAGCTGGATCGCCGCTGGATTCGCTGCCGTCGGAGTGACCGCACTGGCACTCGCTTCGTCATTGCTTAGCGGCAATGGCCGCAACAGTCACGGGCGAACGGAGGCGCAATGAGCGAAAGGCTCGATAACCGGGCGTTCGTTGCGGACGGGGCACAAGTGCCGCGCCCGGACGACAACGGACGGAACATCAACCAACAGCTGGGCATCCTTCAGGGCGAGGGTTCGCAGCAGGTTCCGCTCGCCACCCGCCGCGATGTCGAACTGCACTCGCAGGCATATCCTTACGTGCCCAGCCGTCAGCAAACCGACAGCCCGTCTTACTACGACTATCCAATGCTGAAGCAGCCAGTGTGGATCTGGTCCATTCCGGCTTATTTCTACGTTGGCGGCGTGGCCGGCGTAAGTGCCACCTTGGGCGCCGCCGTTCAACTCACTGCTCCCGAAGCAATGCGTTCTCTGGTCGTCAAAACTCGCTGGATTGCCACTGTCGGCGGCGCCGTGAGTGCCGCCTTGCTGATTCACGATCTTGGCCGCCCCGAACGCTTTCTTAACATGCTGCGCGTGTTCCGCGTCACGTCGCCCATGAGCATGGGTTCCTGGATCCTCTCGGCGTTCTCCACCTTCGCGGGTGGTGCGGCTGTGTTGCCGCTTGGCCCAAAGCTCTTCCGTCCGCTTGCGGGAGTATGCGGCGTGCTGGCCGGGGCTTTGGGTCTCGGCTTGTCGGGTTACACCGGCGTGCTGCTGGCGCAAACCGCCGTTCCCGTTTGGAAACAGACTTACCGCACCTTGCCCGTCTTATTTCTGGCTTCCGGTACGGCCGCAGCCGCATCGTTCCTTGAGTTCCTGCCGCTGAACCAGCAGGAAGCGCGGGCCGTGGAGCGCTTCGGAATCATGGGTAAGGCCGTGGAACTTGCGGCCGCGCTCACCTTTGAAAGCGAAGCCAATCATCTGGAACGCGTCGGGCGACCGCTTCATGAGGGCCTCAGCGGCGCGCTTTGGCAGGCATCGAAAGTATTAACTATCTCCAGCGCTGTTCTTTCCCTGCTGCCTGGAAAAGGCCGAGCGAAAAGGGCCATTGCCGGATTTCTCGGATCTGCAGCCAGCCTCTGCCTCCGCTTCGGCGTGTTCTACGCCGGTAAAGCATCTGCTCGCGATCCAAGGGCAAGCTTCGAGCAGCAGCGGCAGATTCCAGCCGCTGCTGCTCCTTTGCCTACTACGCCTCAGTAATGTTTCCTGACGAGCTTTCTGTCAGCATCGTGAACAGAAGCAGCGACCGGCCAGTCACGTCGTAGACCGTTCCGTTGGCGAAGCTTAGATCCTGCTGCACTTCGGGTTGGTTGGTATCGATCAACAATCCCCACCTGTCGCCGCCAGGAGCCACGGGCAGCGTGAACTGCACCAGATCGTAATGCGAATTGAAGACAATCAGCATAGTTGCCTCATGCCCTCGTTGTTTTACGCCCGTCGGCTGCGCCCGCCCGTCGATTAGCATGCCAAAGCAGCGCATTCCCGCGTCGGCCCAGTGGTTTGCTTTCATCTCGTCGCCACAAGCGTTGACCCACGTGACGTCTTTCACACCCAAATCCTCAATCTCTTCACCGGTCAAGAATCGATTGCGGCGCAGGATCGGATAACGATGGCGCAGGCTGGTCAAGTTCTTAACGAATTTGATCAGCGACTTTCCCTTGTCGGCGATCTTCCAATTTACCCAGCCAATGTCGTCATCGTGGCAGTAGGCATTGTTGTTCCCGCCCTGTGTTCGGCCAAACTCGTCACCGCCCAGCAACATGGGAACGCCTTGCGACAGCAACAGAGTCGCCAGCATGTTTCGAATCTGCCGTTCGCGAAGCTTGTTGATCTCCGGATCGTTCGTCGGCCCTTCCACCCCGCAGTTCCAGGAGTCATTATCGGAACTTCCGTCCTTATTGTCTTCGCCGTTTGCCTCGTTATGCTTCTCGTTGTAAGTTACTAAGTCGTTCAACGTGAAGCCGTCGTGCGCAGTGATGAAGTTAATGGATGCCCACGGACGCCGCCCCTGGAAGTTGAAAATGTCCCCTGATGCACAGAGCCGCGGCGCCAGTTCAGACACCGGGACATCGCCCTTCCAGTAACGGCGGACTACGTCGCGATACTTGCCATTCCACTCCGCCCATCCCGGTGGAAAGCCGCCGACCTGGTAACCGCCGGGACCAATGTCCCACGGCTCAGCTATCAACTTAACCGTTCGGAGCAGAGGATCCTGTATACACGCTTTCAGGAAGCCGCTCTGGTTATCGAAGCCATTCGGTTCCCGCGCCAGCACAGTCGCCAGGTCGAAGCGGAAACCGTCCACGTTGGTTTGCTCTACCCAATAACGCAGGCTGTCTGTCACCATCTGGATCACGCGCGGATTGCTCGGATTCAGCGTGTTGCCAGTGCCGGTGTCATTGATGTAATAACGTGGCAGGTCAGGCAACAAACGGTAGTAACTTGCATTATCGATTCCCTTGAAGGAAAGCGTCGGACCCTTCTCATTGCCTTCTGCCGTGTGGTTGTATACAACGTCGAGGATGACCTCCAGGCCGACCTCATGAAAGCGGGCCACCATCTTCTTGAATTCGCGCAAACTATCCTGGCGCTCGGCTGCGTATCTTGGGTCCGGCGCGAAGAAGCCTATCGAGTTATAGCCCCAATAGTTAGTCAGTCCCTTTTCCAGCAGATTGTTATCGTTTATGAACGTGTGAATGGGCAGAAGTTCTACTGAAGTCACCCCCAGCGACTTGATATAGTCGAGAACTTTCTTAGTGCCCAAACCTGAGTAGGTACCGCGCAGCCGTTCCTGAACAGCAGGATTTTTCTTGGTATAACCCTTGACGTGGATTTCGTAAATCACGGTGTCATCCCACGGAACCGGCTTGCCGGCGTGTTGGCGACCGCCACTCGAAGGCGGCATCCACCACCGTGGCCTTCGGCATGAAGGGAGCGCTGTCCCGCTCGTCGAACGTCAGGTCATCACCCGATTCCATGACATAGCCGAAAACAGCTGGATTCCAACGCAGCTCGCCGCAAGTAGCGTGTGCGTATGGATCAAGCAGCAGTTTGTTGGGATTAAAGCGATGTCCCGCATCTGGCTGGTACGGACCGTGAACACGATACCCGTAGATCGTGCCGGGCGTTAGATCCGGAATGTATCCATGCCAAATTTGATCCGTGTACTCAGGAAGTGTGAAACGTTCCTCTTCCACTCCTCCCGAAGCGTCGAATACGCAGACCTCTACTTTGGTTGCATGTGCGGAAAACAGAGCGAAATTAGTGCCCCGACCATCCCAAGTTGCTCCGCGCGGATACGGTGAGCCTTCCCTTACGCGTGATGACGATGAATTCATAGAAATGTAGCTGGCTGAGCCGAAGCTCATTTCCTAGATGCACAAACGCACAAGCCTTGTACCTAACGATTACTGAATTTCCGCAGCACGGGACGCAAAAGACCCGCCGTGTTCCGGGAACACCGCGGGCCGTTATACCTATCGAATCTTCCGTGAAATTTCTGGTTAGTAAGTCCGTGTGGTACGAGTTGCTGGCGTATCGGTCTCAGCAAAGTCGGCCGATGATTCGCCAGTAGAGGAGATGTCATCTGCACCTGTTTGCTTCAGAACATCCTTCGCCTTACGCACCCACTCGGAGTTGTCACAGTGTACTGAGAGCAGGATGCCGCCCTCTTTGATGCGGCCTTCGTAGCGTTTCGCTTCGAACTCAGGGATACCCATTCCAACGAGAGCGCCGATCACGCCGCCTAGCACTCCCCCGCTACCAATACCAGCCAGAGTGGCCATAATTGGACCGGCCGCGATGAAAGGTCCTAAGCCCGGTATGGCGAGCGCGCCGATTCCTGCCAGCAAGCCCAACGTTCCGCCCACTGCGCCACCTGTGATTGCGCCTGTGGTGGTGCCTTCCGGAGCCTTGGTATGCTTCTCGTGCGCGAAAGTCCTTTGTGCCCACATTGTCCTGCATCAACACCGAAATATCTTCATTCCGGAACCCGTCGGCGAGCAATCTGTCTGCGCCGTTCTCCGCGTCCATTCGCGTCCGGTAAATGCCATAAGCTACTGTGTTCTTTGCCATGTTTTCAATTTCTCTTTCTCAGTTCTAAAACTGACTACTTCTTGTCGCCTTTGACCGTAATCTGGTCGTCGACATTGCCATCACCGGCATACCGTTGAGCATAGGCCTCAATGGCCTTCTTTTCGTCGTCTGAGTGAACTGGTCCCTTCAGGGTGACCTTGCCATGCTCAGAGATGATCTTTACGTTGTGGCCATAAGTGGACAGCGATTTATCCTTTACAACATCCCGTCGGATATGAGCCATAATCTCGCGGTCTGACATGCTGTTTTTCGCAGTGTCAGCCGTGGGTTGCATCCCGTCGTGCTGGTGTTTGTTGACTTTAGTGTTGTCAGATTGCGGGCTGTTCTGTGCTGCCTGTAATGGGCAAAGCGAGAGCCCGATAGCCAGTGTCAGGCCGCAAAACGCGTTTCGTGTGTAGTGAGTAAGCATGTTCTTCTTGCCCGGCTTTTCTAAAGCACGGAGCATGCCACTCCAATACCTACATCCGTAAACCCTAGACTTTGCTAGATCCCTGGATGTCGAACACGCACAAGGGAATGCGACAGCTACTTACACGAGAGTAAGTTTTTCCGGGCAGTACGAACCCGTTACCTTAGTCGATTGCACTGTAACAAAAACGCAAAAGGGCGCTGATGAGATCCATCAGCGCCCTTGAAACAAAACAGTAATTTAGATTAGGCTTGCGGCCGCGAGAAGCGTTTCGCGCCAGAAGCTGGTTTGTCGCCAAACCGTTTGCGACCGCGGGGTTCAAACTTCTTGCTGGCAGGAGCTTTATGGTGAATGCGTTCCGCCATGGGCCGGTCCCTGTCGAAGGATTGCGGTGCGAAGCTTTCACCTGGTAACGCTTGTCTCACCCCGATTTCACGCTCAGGAATTTGACAGAGTGCGGTAATGATCTCCGGTGCCACCGAGCGCCGGACCAATTGGACCTTGCACTCTTTCTCAATACGCCGCACTTCGCCGCGCTCCGAACGCGAACTGAAGGTATGTGCCGAACCTTGTTGACCCGCGCGCCCGGTACGACCCACCCGGTGGATGAAGTCATCCGGTGCTTGTGGCAGATCGAAATTAACTACGTGCGCCACGCTGTCCACGTGAATACCGCGCGCTGCAACGTCCGTTGCAACCAGTACCCGGTACCGGCCCTCGCGGAAACCAGCCAGCGCCTGATTGCGCTGATTTTGGGTCCGGTCGCCATGCATCGCTACCGAACGTACGCCCGCAGCCGACAGCTTCTTCGCCAGGCGGTCCGTTCCATGCTTGGTTCTGGCAAAAACCAGAAAAGATCCTTCTTCTTCGTTCAGCATGTGCCGCAACAGCCCGATTTTCAGGTCGTTTTCCACTTCGTACAAGTGCAGATTCACCTGTTCAGGCAGCCGGACACTGGGTCCGTTGATGGCAATTCGTACGGCATCTTTCGAATGCCGCTGGATCAGCCGTTCCACAGTCCTATCCATCGTCGCCGAGAAGAACAGGTTCTGCCGTGTCTTAGGCAATGTCGAGAGAATCTTCTCGATAGCAGGCAGGAAGCCCATGTCAAGCATGCGATCCGCTTCGTCCAGCACCACGTGCGAGATGGCCGACAGATCAATCAAGCGCCGGGTCAGGAAGTCTTCCAGGCGGCCCGGTGTTGCAATCACGAATTGCACACCGCGGCGAAGCGCATGCAACTGTGTTTGTTCGCTTAAACCGCCAACCACGACGGCTGCGCGCATGGACGAACCAGCCGACAGTTTGCCGAAGCTTTCGGCAATCTGCAGCGCAAGCTCTCGGGTGGGCGCTAAGATCAGCACCTTGGCCTGTACCGGCTGTGGACGCCGGGATTCTGTAGTCGTTGCGGCTGCCGGTGCAGTTAGCAACTGATTCAAGATCGGCAACAAAAAGGCTAGTGTCTTGCCAGTGCCCGTTTGTGCGGTGGCAATAACGTCGCCACCGGCCAATGCTGGCGGGATAGATTCAGCCTGCACAGGAGTCGGCTGCACAAATAAATTGCGCGTCAGGTTCTGTTGCAGACAGGGATGTAGTGTAAGTTCAGAAAAATTGTTCATAAAAAGGACGAGTAACGCCGTGTACCGGTGGGCCGTCCTTCATGAACTAAAACGGGAGTGAAGCACTACCGAGGAAATTCGCGATGAGTAAGAAAACGCTTACTAAAGCGAAGGACGAACGCGGGCAGGAACAATCTCAGTGTATCAGAAATTCCACACCCGCGCAGGCTCATCTACTTCTTTGCCTTCATCAGGTCCTGGGCGCTGCTCTTGTGCTTCTCTAAATTGGGCAGAGTCGCCTTCGCATACGCCTGCAGATCGGGGTTTTGACCCTCTCTCCCTTCTTTGTCATACGCCGCGATGGCGGTCTCATGGCTGGCAACCATTTCATGCTCAAACCGCTTGTCGAAGGCCGCACCCTTCAACTTCTCCAGCGGCATTATCAACTTGGTCTGTTTCGCGTCCAGACCTTTGGGAACGGTTAAGCCGGCCTTCGTCGCAATCGCTGTCAGTTTCGTGTAGTCGGCCGTGTGCTCGCTGCGCAGCATCTGCGCATACTCCTTCACTGCCGGGGACGCGGCGTTGTCTTGCGCCAGTTCGCCCAGGTGCGCCTCCGTCATGTCGCTTTGTGCCGCCAGGTCGACGAACGCCTGGTCAGATGTTCCGCCCTTGCCACTTGTCGAAGCGCTGCTCTGCGCCATTGCCGGCAGTGCCAGCAAAGCGCAGGAAAACAAGCTGCTCGCCACGAACTTCTTCATTTGCCACTCTCCTGCTGCGTAGACGTGAAATGTGGGACAAGAATATCGCGACTTTTGGCTCCCTCTGCGGCGCGCCCGTTTTAAACTGCCTCAAGCCGGACGGCAAGTCTGGACCGTTCTCTGCAACTCCAACAGCAGCTGGTCGCGCGTGTAGACACCCTTTTGCAGTACGCGCTCCACCCGTCCGTTCAACCGCTGCCGGTCTTCTTCGGTCAAATCCTTCGACGTCAGCACCACAATCGGCACACTCCGCCACCGGCTGTCCCGCCGCAGTTCCACCGAGAATTCGAAACCATCCATCTCCGGCATCAGCAGGTCCAACAAGATCACCGCCGGTGTCTGTTGTGCCAGCTGCTCCAGTGCTTCCACGCCATTGCCCGCTTCCGCCACCCGCCAGCCTTCGCGCTGCAGCAACTGCCGCGTCACCGCGCGCCCCGCCTCATCGTCATCCACCAGTAATGCCAGGCAAGGCGGCGAACCACAGGCGTGTTTGCGCAGCGCCAGGGCCAACTGGTCTCGCTGTACCGGTTTGTTCAGGTATTCTGAGGCGCCCAGGGCATACCCAAGTGACCGGTCGTCCACCATCGTCACCATCACCACCGGAATCTCCGACAGCGTCGGCGAGGCTTTCAACGCGTTCAGAACAGTCCAGCCATCCATTCGCGGCATCATCACGTCTAGCGTGATCAACGCCGGATGCAGTTGGTGTGCCAAACGCAGCGCTTCCTCGCCGTTCAACGCCATCGCTGCATGGAAACCTTCTTTCGCCACCAGCCGGCTAATCAAGTCGCATGCCGTGGGGTCGTCGTCCACCACCAGCACCGTTCGCCTTGAGCCTCCCTCCACTCCCAGAAGTGGTAAATCCGTGCGCTCAATCGAACTCTCGGCCGATGTCGCCGGTAACGACCGCGGCAAGCGCAGCGTAAAGGTCGATCCACTGCCGATCGTGCTCTCCACCTCCACATCGCCGCCCAACATCGTCGCAAACCGTTTGGTAAGCGCCAGGCCTAAACCGGTGCCGCCGAACTTACGGCCCACGCTGCCATCCGCCTGTTGAAAGGGCTGGAACAAATTTGCCACCTGTTCCGCCGTCATGCCAATCCCGTTATCTGTCACGCGGAATACCACCGCGTCCGCTTTCGCCGCCACTTCGAATTCAATCTCGCCGCCACTGGTGAACTTGGCAGCGTTCGAAAGCAGATTGAACAGGCTCTGGCGCACTTTCACGGCATCGCTGTGCATCTCCCCCGCGTCAATCGCAATCGTGCTTACCAGGGTATTGCGGTTTCGTTCTGCCAGTGGGACCACTAAATGCACCACCTCCTGCGCCAGTTCCGCTACCGAGAATGTCTCCGCAAACACCTCCATCCGCCCGGCCTCAATCTTCGACAAATCCAGAATGTCGTTGATCAGCGTCAGCAGGTGTTTCCCTGCGGAATGAATCTTCTTCAGGTCCGGCACCAGCGTGGAAGCTTCCAGTTCTTCGGCCTCTTCCTGCAGCATCTCGCCATACCCGATAATTGCGTTCAGCGGCGTCCTTAATTCATGGCTCATGCTGGCCAGGAAAGCGCTCTTTGCCTGGTTTGCCGCTTCCGCCGCTTCCTTTGCTTCCAACAATGCCAGCTCGCTACGCTTTCGTTCGATGCCCACCGAGATGGTGTTGCTAATCGCGGACAAAGCGGCCACGGTATTTGGCTGCAGCGCCTCGCGTGCAAATAGCGCCACCACCCCCACCACCCGGTCGCTGATCAATAGTGGAAACCCGGCAAACGCAACCAGCCCTTCCCGCCGCGCCCATTCGGGGTCACTAATCCGATCGTCATGTTGAACGTCATTGGTTACATGCGGAAGCCGTTCTGCGGCGATCCTGCCGATCTTGTATTGGCCCACCGGCACCCGCGCGTGCGGACCATCCACATGCGTGTACTGCCCCGCGCTCGCCTGCAGCTCCAGCACCTGTTCCTGCTCCGGTAAAGTCCAGATGCGGGCAAACGTCACGCCCAGATTCCGCACTATGGCTTCTGTGCAAGCATTCAGAAGCACAGGCAGCGGCTCGGTTCGGGTCATCGCCGCTCCCACATCGGCCGCCAGCGCGGACAAACGCGCCCTCTCCTGAATTACCACTTCCGTCTGCTTCCGTTCCGTGATGTCCACGCACGCGCCCAACATACTGGCCGGCCTCGCCGCGGCGTTCAGATAGGTCTTACCGCGGTCGTACAACCAGCGCACGGTCCCATCCGGACGCACGATGCGGAACTCCCGTTCGAAGTCCGCGCCGTCCGTCGCGCACCTCTCACACGCCTCCACCACGCCTTGCCGGTCCTCTGGATGCACGCTTTGGAGAAACGCGCTCAAGCTCCTCACGCTCTGGCCCGGCGTCAACCCGAACAGCTGGTCAAGACTCTCGTCCCAATCCAACTCGTTCGTCACGATGTTCCAGTGGAAAGTTCCGGTCGACGACGCTTCTAGCGCCGCGCGCAATCGTCGTAGTGTTGTTTGCAACTCGCTTTGCGCCTGCCGCAAAGCATCCTCACTCTGCCGCTGGGCCGTGATATCCACCGTGAGCCCATCGAACCGGACAGGGTTTCCGTCCCCGTCGTAAAAACCTCGTCCAATCGCCCGAACGCTTCGGATTCGGCCGTCGGGCGACACCGTCCGGTATTCAATGTTGTAGTCGGTATGTTCGGCAATGCTACGGTCAATCGCCTCCCGCGTGCGTTGCCGGTCATCCGGATGAAGCGCTTGCAGAAACAGCTCGAAGGTGACCTCCACCTCGGGCCCCAGCCAGAAATGCTCCTTCACCCGCCGATCCCAAACCAGCTTGTCGAAGGGCAAGTCGCAATACCAGATACCAACATCCAGCGAGCCCAGAAGCTCGTTCAAACGCCATTGGTCTTCGCCCCAATCGGGCCCGCGTGAGGGTCTTCCTACTTGATCCGGCACTCTTACAAATTACGGCATGCCCGGCTTCAAACATGTGTTCGGTTTCGGGAAGCCCAATACTGGAATCGGACGCGGGCGGCAAGCACAAAGCGCGCCGATACAGGCGCCGCCCCTCATTCCTCCGAGCTTTACCAACCTGCGAGCAGTGGCCAGCAAGTTGCAACCGCATGATGTTCATGGCCAACTCGCCTTCAAACCGCTAGCCAAAAGTGCCAAGGAGACACAGCGTGAGGAACTCCACAATGAACCCATCCGAACACAAAGTGGCAGGAATTCAGCGCGTCCTCAGCTATATGGACGGGCTGTGGGGAGAGCTAAGGGTGGCGCTTCGCTCATTGGCGCGGGTGCCCTCGTTGTGGGCCACGGTCGCCTTCACGTTGGCCTTGGGCATTGGCATGAACAGTGCCATTTTCAGCGTCGTGCGTGGCGTGCTGTTTCGGCCGCTGATGAACCGCGATGAGGATCGGCTGATTTACATCCAGCAGAGTGCCCCTGGCATGCAGGTCAGCAACGCCACCTTCTCGGTTCCTGAGATCAGTGACATCGACCCGCACTTAAAAACCATCAGCAAAGTCGGTACGTTTTCCACGGTCGACTTCTCTGCGGAGGGCCTCGGCCAGCCGCGTGAAATCCACGCCGGAGTGGTCGACGGCGCCTATTTTGAGGTGATGGGGCTGAAGCCGGTATTAGGACGCCTGCTCGACAAGCGCGACGATGGGCCCAATGCCGCTGGTGCCGTCGTGCTGACGCACAAGTTCTGGGCCAGCGTACTGCATTCCGACCCGAAGGTAATCGGAAAAGCGATACGGCTCGGCAGCATGATGCAAGTCCGTTCAGCAACCATCGTCGGAGTTCTGGAGCCTTCCGTGCCGTATCCGGCGGAAACGCAGCTCCTAGCCAACATCGTCACCAGTCCGCACCATCTTTCGGCAACCATGGTTCAGGGCCGTGAGCATCGCATGACGGATATGTTTGGGCGCTTGGCGCCTGGGGCGAGCCTTGGCGCCGCGCGCGCAGAACTTCGCACCGTGTACGCAGCCATGCTGGCGGCTCACCCTGACGTCTATAAGCCGAAGTATCACTTCCAGATCAGTGCGCGATTGATGCGGGACCAGATCAACGCAGACGCCAGCACCATCCTTTGGCTGCTGTTTGGCGCCTCTGGCCTGCTGTTTGTCATCGCGTGCTCGAACGTCGCAAACCTGATCCTGGCCCGGACTGTTCGTCGTGAATCGGAACTGGCGCTCCGCTCCGCGCTCGGAGCCAACACTGCGGCCATTCGCAGAACGCTATTGGCAGAAGGCCTGATTCTCTGTGGCAGCGGAGGTTTGGCCGGCGTGCTGGTGGCCATACCTATGGTGACCATCCTCGCGCGTTACGCTTTGCGCTATTCCGTGCGGGCCGCAGATCTGACGGTTGATTTTGGCTTGCTCTGGATGGGCTTAGCGTTGGCGCTGGCCGCGGCGGTGTTTCTTGCCTTTGCTCCGCGCCTGCCTTCGGAAGAGAGTTCGCGCGGACCTGCGCTCACCGGCAGCGGTGGCCGAGTAACCGGCAGCCGTCGCCGGATTCGCATTTTCACCGTTGTTCAGATTGCCGCGTCATTCCTGCTGCTGGCGGGCGCCGGCGTGCTGCTCACCACATTACTTTCAATGCAAACAGCACAGCCGGGCTTTGAAACCCAGCACGTTCTGATTGCAAATTTGCCCTTGATTTCCGATGGCCGAACGCCGCAACAAGTGGCCCAGTTTTACAACGAAGCCCAACGCAGAGTCAGCATCTTGCCTGGGGTGAATGGTGCCGCCACTGCCATGTGGCCGCCGTGGCTTGAACGGCGTTTTTTGAGCTTCACTTTCCAGTTCGCAGTCGAGGGTCGAAAGAGTGACAGCGGCCGGGACGATCTGCGTGCCCGGTTCCGGTTCGTTTCCCCGGGGTACTTTGCCACCTTGGGAATCCCACTGATAGAAGGACGTGATTTCACGGACGCTGATACGAAACAGTCTGAACTGGTCGCGGTCGTTAGTAAGAGCGTCGCCCAGCACTTGTTCCCCGGACAAGACGCCCTCAATCGACACATCAAGTGGACCGATTCCCTCATCAAGTTCGCGGACATCAGTCCCAAGCCCTTCCGAATCGTGGGTGTCCTGGCAGACGTCGACGATGCCGACATCATCCCCCAGCGCAATTTGACCATCTACCAGCCGTTTGTGCAGGGGCCATTGTTCGGGGCGTGCCTGCTCGTCCGCGTGAGCAAAAATCCCACTGCGCTGGTGCCGGCGATCACGAAAACCATTCGCGCCGCGGCCGCCACTCAACCCGTGGAGCACGCCAGTACACTCGAAGACGTCCGCACCGAAGTTCTGGCGGACAACCGCGTGAATGCCATTGTGTTCGGAGGCTTTGCCATCCTCGCGCTAGCGATTTCTGTGGTGGGTGTCGCGGGCGTCCTGGCCTTTTCGGTCAGCTGGCGCACACGAGAGTTCGCCATTCGGCTCGCCGTCGGCGCCCAGCCCCGCTGGATCCTGAGCGGCGTGCTGATCGAGGGGGCAACCACGGCTGCAACTGGCATCGTGGTTGGCGGATTGGTGGGCTGGGGATTGTCGCGCCTGGCCGGCAATTACGTTTCGGAGCTGCAGCTTCCCGGCCCGATACCCTTGTTAGGATCGGCAGCGGTTGTCGTTGCCTCCGCGCCTCATAGCGTCGCTAGTGCCGGCCGCCCGTGCTGCGCGAGTCGACACGATGAAGGCGTTCCGCGCCGATTAAACGCCTGCGGAAGGCTCCGATCCCAACGGCTTCACCGGCCACCGCCTAGCACTTGAGAACGAATCTAGGGCAGCGGCACGGGCGCGATCAGGTGCATCTCCACTAGCGCGTTGACGAAGAACTGGAACGCGATGGCCGTGAGCATCAGACCCATCAGGCGAGTCAGGACGCGAATGCCAATTTCGCCCAGGACGGCTTCCACGTGGTCGGCACTGCGGAGAATGGCGTAGACGGCGGCGGCCGTAATGGCGATGCTGAGCAGCACCGGTGCGATTTCAAGCCAGGTGCGGCCTTGTCCCACCAGCACCATCACTGTTGATAGTGAGCCGGGTCCCGCCAGAATCGGCATCCCCATGGGGACCATGCCGACGTCTTCATGAGCCTGAGCATCGTGCTGCTCTTCGGGCGTTTCGCGTGTCCGGGATTGGCGGGCTTGCAGCATGTCGAGCGCGACCAGTAACAGCAGCAGCCCTCCGGCCAGGCGGAAGGCGGGCATGGTGATGCCGAACAGGCGGAAGACGTACTTGCCGATCACCGCGAAGGTGCTCAGCAGCACCCAACAGGTGAGCGCGGCACTGCGGGCCATGTGACGCCGCTTGGTTCGTTCGAAGCCGGCGGTGATGGCGAGGAAAGTCGGCGTGGCCGCAATCGGATCGACGATGAAGAAGACAGCCGCAAGCGAGGTAAGCCAGGGTGTGAGGACGATGGAGAGGTCGAGGCTCATGGTCGCGTATCTCTAATACATTGCGCGGCAACAGGGGTACACCTGAGCGTACCCAATAGGCAAGCGGCTGTTCTAGAGCCGCGAGTGAATGATGGTTTCGCCGAGATGAAACATGGAATGGTAAAAGGCGCTCTCCACTGGGCCGATCCAATGAAAGTACAAGGCATGGGCGGCTATGAGGGCGGGCAGTAGAAATCCAACGGCGTTGCCAAAGGCCCGCCGGGTCAGCCGATAGGCAGGCTCGCTTCGGCCGGCCCACGTCCAGGCGTCAGCTAATGCCAGGGTGCCCAATATGAGAGTGAGTCCCGTCATCAGCATCAGGGGAACGTGGTTAGTGGCAAGCGGCCCCCGGCGCGCGTCCTCCATGATGCCGACCAGCAGATAAGTGGCGCAAAAGGCAAAGCCTTGCAACGACGCTTTGGCGAGCGAAATCTCCGTGAGGTCGCCGACAACCTGGCTCCGCAGATGGTGGCGGGCAGGGCAGATGGGCATGGGCTTGCGCCGGCCGCCACGAAAACGGCGCCAACGGGGCGGTGGAGGTATGTAATCCGGATCCGCAACCAGTGTGTTGCATTGAGGACAGATGTACATCGATCCCCTTATCGGCCACATGCGTACCCAACTCCGACAGCTCAGAGCGGCACCCAGCCGGTGAGCCATTCACAAGCCTTGAAAATAAAGCCAAGTCAGTTTGGTTGCAGCCCTTTAGGCTCAATTTCACGAACACCCCCGAACCGTTTTTGCCGTCCGCGATGCTACCGTAATGTCCGTCAAAGGAGCCCGAACAAAATGTCCCCTCGTTCCCTTCGCCGCGCCGCTGCCCGTACTGCTGCCAAACAAGCCTGCCCCGTCGTGCCTCCGGCCGCACTCAGCGTTCCTGCTACGGACGAAACCATTGGAAAAGTCTCCGCCGCGCGCCTCGCTGCCAACCGTGCCAATGCGCAGTTCTCCACTGGCCCCAGCAGCGAAGCCGGCAAGCGTGTCTCGTCGCTGAATGCTGTCAAAAGCGCACTCACCGGCCAGACAGTTCTGTTGCCCTCGGACGATGTAGCTCTATACGAAGCGCTGGTTGAATCCTTTGTCGGTCAATGGGAGCCCGTCACCCAGGAGGAACGTCGACTCGTGCAGTCTCTTGCCGACACGCAGTGGCGTCTGAATCGCATACCGGCCCTCGAAACCGGACTCTTTGCTCGCGGCCGCATCGAGTTTGCGGAGAAGTTCGCCGGATACGACGCATCCCTTGCGGCCTCGTTGATGGACACCGAAACGCTTGTCGTGTATGAGAAGCCATTACGCAATCTCCACACGCAGGAAAACCGCCTTCGCCGCCAATTCGCAAAGGACTTGGCTACCTTAACTGCTCTGCTGGCCGAGCGAGAAGAAGCCGAACAGGAAGCAAAGGCGCAATCCGACGCAATCCCGCGTATCACATACACCGCCGTCTCAGATTCCAACGTTGGCTTCGAATTTACAACTGGGGATCAGCTGCCGTCCAACCTGCCGCTTCCAGCGCCAATGCAACTCAGCGAAGCCGCCTGATCAATGCGTCATGGCGTACACGATGTAGTTGACGCCTAGTCGAATCGCCAGCGCAGAATACTTTTCGGGGTAGCGCGGCTCATCCGCCCATTCCCAGGCGTCTCCCACGTCGGAGTTGAAGCTGATCGCCACCATCACGCGGCCCTTGTCGTCGTATATGCCGCGCCAGCGCGCGACGTATCCATCGGATTTGTGCCCGGCGTCCAAATGCTCAGCGCCCACAATCTGGTATCGGTTATCCAGGTCGTACACGGTGTGGAAGATCGCGTCCGAATCCGGTATGTCGACGATGGGCCGGTCCGGAAATACCCGTTCCATGCTCTGTTGAAAGACAGCCCACTCCGTGGTGCCATGAAAGTCGTCGGCCATGAAAAAGCCGCCGCGCAGTAAATAGTCGCGCAGCTTATGGGCTTGTTGATCCGTGATGCCCCATTCGCCCACTTGCACCGCGTACACCCACGGCCAGTTGTAAACATCGTCGCCGTCGTCCAGGTTGACCGGCTGTTCCACCGAACGCGTATCCACTCGGCTCAGCCGCCTAACAGCCAGCGCGAAATGTCGATCGGCTCGCGGGTAATCCTGCGTCCAAAGCGACAAGCCTTCGCGCCAGTCCTGATTACCGAACCGCCACCGGTAGCCATCGTTCTCGCCTGGCGGAAACATCAGGCGCGCAAACGTCCATTCGGTTTTGATGCTGCCGTCGGGCGGCATCGGCAGCTCATTCTCTCTGTACTCCACGCCCGGATACTCGCGGAACGGAGACGGTAATTGCCGCTGGACTGCAGACAGCGCACCAATAAACAGGAGTCCCATCACAACAAAACCGGCGCTGTTGCGCATTCGCATCTTACTTGCTCAGCGTCCGGAAGTACTCCGCGAGCGCATCTCGGTACTGCTCCGGCGCGGCTTCGGGCGCACCCGTTCGTGCGCCTGCCTGTTGCTGCCCGGCCCTTCGCATCAGCTCCAGTTCCAGCCGTTCGAGACTCGTGACTGCGTCCTCATTGATGCGAGCATCCAAAAGTCCCGATTGGCCGGGCGCATGTCTCAGGTACCCTATAGCGTCGTTGAACGAGTTGTTGAGCTGGCGGTCGCCGCGGCCCACCTGCGAGCGCAAAACCGAGAGCGCCTGTGCTGCATCCTGCGTCTGCCCGGCGCCTCCGCCGAACGTCTGCTGCCCGCCGCCCTGCGGAGAGTAACCGCCGCGCTGGCCGGGTTGTCCGCCTTGCGCACTTTCAGATGTGCCCTGGCCTGGGGATTGCGCCCCCGCCTGTCCCGGTTGCGAACCCTGTTGGGAACCTTGCTCCGAACCCGGCCGCCCGCTCTGTCGCTGCAACTGCTCGCGCAACGAACGAACTTGGGCCAGCGCTTGCGCCATCTTGTCGTCCCCTGCCGCATCCGCGCCCTGCTTGCCGTTGGCTGCCGTCTGTTGCGCCTCCTGCACTTGCTGTCGCAATCGTTCGGTTCCTGCGGTTACGCTGTCTTCCATCGGCCACATCTGCGAACCGTACCCTCTGCGCAGCCAATCGCCATTCTTCTGCATCCGGACCGCTAGCTCTTCCTGCTCCGCTTCGGAGAGCGCCTTCCGCAGCTTCCGGGCCGCTTCGGGTTGTTCCCCGCTCATGCCTTGCGCCTGCTGCTGCATCTCCTTTTGCAGCTGATTCATTTGCTCCGAAAGCCGGTCGTTCTCGGCCGCAAGCGACTTCTCTTTTGCTGTCGCGTTGCGTTCGGGTTCGGGGAAATAACGCCGGCGATAATACCCGCCCTGATAGCCAGGACCACTCATCTCCGGCATCACCGGCTTCCCGCCATCCTGACCAGGTTGCCCCTCTGCCCGCGCCGTATTCACACCCTTGGCGCCGTACATATCCTTCACACGGTCAGCGAGTTCTTTCTGGTCATGCGCCAGTTGCTCGGCCTTTTGTGCCAAGCCCGATAACGCATCGCCGCTTTGCTGGTGCATGCGATCGTTCAACGCCTTCTCTGCCGCCGCCAGTTGCGACGCTGCCCGTTGCTGAGCCGTCGTGTCCTTCGATCCCACCGCATTGCGCATCTCATCTTCCGCTCGTCGCAGGGACTCCATCGCCTGCCGCATCGACTGCTGCGATTGTCCGGACTGCCCCGCCTGACCGGATTGCCGGGACGAGGAAGAGCCCTGTGAAGAAGAGGACGATTGCCCTTGCGAAGACGAGGAGGACGACGATTGTGACGACGATGGCGATCCCTGTTGTCCTTGTTGGTTCTGCGCCAGTTGCTGCAGCTGTTGTCGCAGTTGCTCCGCCTCGCGGCGCAGCTGTTCTTCTTCCCATCGCTGCTGGAACTGTTGTTGCGCCGAATGCTGCTGCTCCGCCAGTTCTTGCTGCCGTTTCGCAAGATCCTTCAGCCGCTGCATCGCCTCGTCCAGACTCTTCTGTTGCGCTTCGCCGCCTGCCGGACTCGCAGACTGCCCGGTCTCGTACTGATTCTTCTGCGTGTCCAGTTCCAGGTCGAACAAGCGCGCCAGTTCGCCCTCTTGTCCGCTCGACCCCGAGCCGCCTCCGCCCTGCTGCTTACCGAACGCCACCTGAATGTCGCGGAAGATCGATTCCGCCCTTAGCAGCGATTGCAGCGCCTTCTGCTCCGGCCCTAATGCATCGTTCCACTTCGCGGGCTTCAGCTGGTCTACGGCCTTACCCATATCCGCCGAAGCTTCCTGCATCGATTTCGAGAACTGCTCGAACTCCGGGCTGGTGCCTTGCAGTTCACGGCTCGCCATTCGCTCAGCCAGCGCTTTCGCCTGCTCCCCTAACTTGCCCTGCAGATCCGAAAGGAACCGTGCATTCTCGGCCAGCGCGGCCTTATCCTTGCCGCCATCTTTCAGCTGGTTCCAGGTGGCCGCTATAATCTCCTTCTGCCGCTCGGAGATCTTGTTGCCTTGGTCACCGGCGCCGCCGCCACCACCGCCGCCTCCCGATTGCTGCGACTGTCGAAACTTGTAGTCGAATGCTTCGGCCTGCGCCATTACGATGTCACTGCGCGACGTGTGCGTAGCATCGCGCGCCGTGGCATAGAAGCTCACCAGATCGCCAGGGGCAACTTTGAAGTCTTCGAACGAGAGTGTGGTCTTGCCCTGCGCCTCTTTGCCGGACTTTCCCTTTGCGAGCGGAAGTGTCTGATCTGGCCCGCCATTCACCGAGTAATGCAGCTCCAGGCTCTTCACGCCGAAGTCGTCCGCCGCCTCCACCGTAATTGGCACCTCTTCAATCGGACTCACATGCGGATCGCGCCCCGGCTTCACAATGCGGACCGACGGTGCTTCGTCTTTCTTCGCCTCAATAAAGTAATCGTCCGTGATGCGCACGGCATCGCCTTCGTCCAGTGCCGCCACATGATACGACCCATCTTTGGTGATTGGCAAAGTCGCTTTCAGCCAGTTGCCTTCCGTAGCCGTCAGCGGAACGCGTTTGCCGTTCTCCAGCACCAGAACGCCATGCTCCAACGGCTTGTCCGTCAGCACCGACACGTCGGCTCTGGAGCCTTCCACCGCGCGAATGTCACCACCCGGATCATCCACCACGTCTTCCAACCCGATGTTCGAAGGGTAATGAACCGCCACCCGCACCCGCTTCACTCCCGGCAGATCCTTCACCGCGATTGTGAAGTGCTTCGATTGCGCATCGCCTGCTTGCACCCAATATTCAAGCGAGTCCGATAACCCGGGAAACAGTAGCTGGTACCCGTTGCCGCTGGGCTCGGTCTGCATAGGCAGTTCTTCCCACTTCAGAGCCGCCGAGTACTTCGCATGCAGCACCACGTTCTTTGCTGAAAAGCCCATGAGCTGGGCCGAAATCAGTTGGTCCGATTTGCGCCGGATGCGCCGGTCCCCCGGCTGTACCGCAATGTCGTACAGCGGACGAGTGCCCGCTCGAGGCGCGCCTGTCCAAAGCAAGCCTGCACCGTAGCCCCAATAACCCGGCGCCGCCGCGATCATCCACACCAAAACCCCTACTGACGCCACCGCTGCGGCCATCGATCCAAACAGTAGCCGTGAGGATGCCAAGTGCTCGGTGGAATGCGATCGCGCGATTCGCAGCGCATCTTCCGCAATCAACTCGCTAAATGGGTTACTCGGGTCTGGATGCTCCGTCGCCGTCAGCAGCCGCTGGTGGAGGTCGGGGATCTTCGATTCTGCCAGCCGCGCCACATGGCGTCGATTCAGCCGCGCCACCGGGCGGCCGAGGGCGAACACAATGGCCCCCGAAACTGCACCGAACAGCAACACACGAAACGGAAGCAGCAGGGCCGGCGCGAACTTGTATCGATTGCTGATCCAAACCAGTAGGACGGTGAGCCCCAGCGCCAGAGCTGCGCTGACCGCGGCACCTTGCGATGCAGCAATCAATTGCAGCCTGCGCTCCAGCGCTTTCAGGTAACGATCCAGTTGTTGAAGGGCTGTCAAGAAGTTTGCCTCCCCTGCTTCAGATAACGAGCCGCGAAGACCGACTCCACGATCGCCGCAAGCAACACCAGCGTCAACAGATAGCGCCACAGACTCCAGCGGACCGTCTGTAGCGTACTTCTGTCTCCTGTCTCGATTGCGCTTGTCCCAGTATTGCGCCAAAGCGCGAGCGTATCGGCAGGTATTTTCGTCAGGTCCGATTCACGCCGGTCCGCATGCGCCGCCAATAGAATCCGCTGGCCGCTAGCGCGCTGAATCTCGTAGAAACCTTCCCTGTCGAGCGTATAGGTCAATGCTTTAGCTGCCTCGCTCAGCGCTAACGCATGCTTCCCGTCAGGGCCGATAACGTCCGCTGCAGATGTCTGCGCTTTTGCTTGTCGCAATGACGCCGGCGTACCCACCGGAAGGCTCGACGGTTCGTCTTCCGACCCGGCCAGGTACATCCCCGTCTGCGCGACGAAAGGCAGATACGATGCGTGCAGCGGAAAGTCACTGGTGGAATTATCCAGGGCAGACGCAAACAACAGCAGCCGCCCTTCGCCCAGTCGCTTCTCAATCAGCAGCGGAGAATTATCCGCGAATCTTGCCAGCAGCCGGTCGGTACTGGCCGCCGTAATGCGCGGCGTCGTCACAAACTGCACGTTCTGGAACGGTTGCAATCCGCCGAGCGCCGGCGACTGTATATCCACGGTGCCCGCTCCTTGCGTTGTCGTTGTTATCGCCACTTCGTTGCCGGCCAGAGGCACCGTATGAATATGCGCGGTGGCTGGTCCCACCGCGATAAGTGCTGCTCCGCCGCGTTCCACATACTCCCGCAGCGCCTGTTCCTGAGCCGTCTCTAACGTTCCCGGATTCTCAATCACAACGAACGCACAATTCTTGAAAGTCTCTCCCGCCACGCTCTCGATTGGCGCGGCCTCCATCCGAAGGCCCGTCCCTTTTGATGCCTCCAGTGCCGACCGGTAGTAGAAAGCCTCGCGTGCATGGTTCCCGCTGTACAGGAATAACACCGGTCGCGGATCCGATCGCTCTACGCTGAAGAAGAAGTGATCGTCATTCGGCAGGCTGTCCGCGGGTTCCATGCGCAGTTCTCCGCGATGCGCACCGTAAGGAACATCGAAGCCCGTAAACTCAACTGTTGCGCGGCCGCCGGCGGGTACGTTCACGTCTTTCGATCCGGCCAGATGGCCGTCCAAGAAAAGCGAAACACGCTTTGAAGTAGGTTGCGATTGCCAACTGGCGACTGTCGCCGTCAGGCGTGTGTGGGCAACGTCATAGAAATGTGCAGGAACGTTTACCGTGTCAATGGCCCAATTCGGTTCCGTATTGCTGCCGACGCAGTGAATCTTGAGCGACGTATGCGGGCCTAACTGCAGATCGCTGAACGCGGCCGGCATGGAAGTCTGCTGCAGATCGGTGACGATGCGTGCGTCAATCTGCATCCCCGTCGTCTGATCCAGAATGCGCATCGCCCGGCTGAACTCGCCGTACGAACTGCTTTCATCTCCGGCCTGAATGGCGTCGATCGCGGCGTGCAGTGCTGCCTTGTCACGCTCCGGACCGCTGAATGTTTCCACATGCGCGTCGAACGCGACTACTTGCGCCAGAGCGTTCGGGCGGAGAGAATTGATGATCTTATGAGCCTGCGCTTTGGCGTCGGCGAAGTGTTTACCGTAGCGCATACTGAACGACCGGTCGAGGGCAATCACAGTCATCCCGCGCCGGGTCCCGGTGCTTTCGCTCCGGTTGATGAATGGATTGGCAAATGCCAGCACCAGCAGCAGAAGCAACAGCAGTCGCATCACCAGCAGCGTCAGATAGCGGAGGCGGCGGTGCTTAGTTGAACTCTGAATGTTCCGCTCGAAAAACATGAGCGAAGAGAACGGCTGCGGCCGGCTTTTGAACTGCCGGAGGAGATGCAGCCACAGCGGAAGCCCGAGCACGGCGAGTCCGGCCAGGAACCACGGGGAGAAGAGCCCCATCAATTCTTCCTCTGCCGGAGGTTGAAGTATTCACGCAATCCGGCGTCGAGAGGACGATCTGTTTGCAGGAAAAAGTAATCGATACCGGCTTTCTCTGATTCAGCCTTCAACAAAGCAAGATGCTGTTCCATCTTCGACTGATACTCGCGGCGCGCATACTCGGGCGACACTTCAAGCGAGTCGTTCGTTTCCATGTCGACCAGCAGAACCGGCTCCTTGATCCGTGGATGAAGTTCTTCCGGATCGAGCACCTGAAACAGAATGAGTTCGTTGCCCCGAAAGCGCAGCGGCTCGACGGTCTTGATGAGTGTCGGAACCGGCACCAGAAAGTCAGAGATCAGAATCGTGATGCCGCGCCGTTTCTGAAACTGCTGCAGCTGCGCAAACGGTCTTTCGAAATCGGTTCGCGTGCCCGTCGTGGCGCTGTCGATGGCGTGCATCAGCCGCATCATCTGTCCCTGTCGGCTGGAGGGCGTGACCACGTTGGCAACGTCGTGATGAAACACAATAAGGCCCGTGCTGTCGCGCTGCAAATGCGCTAGGTACACCAGCGAGGAGGCCAAATACTTTGCAAAGGCAAACTTACTAACTGCGCCCGACGAAAAATTCATGCTGGCGCTAGCGTCCAGCAGAATCGCGATCTCTGTGTTTGTCTCCCCGCGGTAGCGCTTCAGGTATGCCTTTTCGGTGCGCGCGAACACGTTCCAGTCCACGTGCCGCAAATCGTCTCCCGGCGTGTAGGCGCGATACTCAGCAAACTCCTGGCTGAACCCGAAATCGGGCGAGCGGTGAAGGCCCGCGACAAAGCCGTCCACAACCGTGCGCGCGATCAGGTTGAGATTCGAGAGTTCGGCGAGCACCGCTGGATCCAGAAAACGGTTTTGTGCGATTGCCGGCATGGGGCAAATCTCCTACGCCCGCGGAGCAGCTTTCAAGTCCAAGCAGCCGGCGTACGATCTCGTCTGTGGTGACACGATCCGATTCTGCATGAAAGTTCAGCAGCACCCGATGGCGCAACACCGGCGCAGCCAGAGCCCGCAAATCGTCATAGGAAACATGGAAGCGTCCGTTCATCAATGCCCGCGCTTTACTCGCAAGCACCAGGAACTGCACCGCGCGTACGCTGGCGCCAAAATTGACGTACTTCTTGATGAAGTCAGGAGCGTCGCTGCTGGTCGGACGCGTCGCTCGCACAAGATCCACGGCATAACGAGCCACAGATTCCGCAACCGGAGTCATGCGGATCAGATTCTGGTATTCCAGAATGTCTTCGGCCGTTGTCACCGTTTCGGCTTGAGGCAGGGAAGTGGTCGTGGTCAGGTCCACTACCTTCAGTTCGTCCTCTGCCGTCAGGTAGTCGAGGACCGAGTTGAAGAGAAACCGGTCGAGTTGGGCTTCAGGAAGCGGGTAGGTGCCCTCCAACTCGATTGGATTTTGTGTCGCGAGAACAATGAAGGGAGGTGTGATCCGGTAGTGATTGCCGCGTACCGTGCACGACGCTTCCTGCATTGCTTCCAGCAGCGCCGATTGTGTTTTCGGCGGCGTGCGGTTAATCTCGTCGGCCAGCAGCACGTTCGCGAAGATCGGTCCCGGAACGAAAGTCCACACGCGCCGGCCTGTGGTCGGGTCTTCCTCGATAATGTCGGTTCCGGTGATGTCGGACGGCATCAGGTCCGGGGTGAACTGAATACGGTTGAACTGCAGACCTAGTGCGCGCGCAACGGTGCGAACGAGCAGCGTCTTGGCAGTTCCGGGCAGGCCGGTGAGGAGGCAGTGTCCGCCGACGAAGAGCGAGATCAACAGATGCTCAACTACTTCTTCCTGGCCAACAATCACCTTTCGTACTTCGCGTTTGATCGCGCTGTGCGTGTCTCGGAACCGTGCGACCCGGTCTTTCACATCGGCAGGAGTTTGTATGGCTGTGGACATTTCGTTATTGGCTGAGCTGAAGGAGTAGTTTCTGTGCGGGCTTAAAATCAGGCGCGGCTTCAAGCGCCATCAGAACCTGGTCTTTTGCGTCATTCGTCTTGTGAGCTGCGTTCAAAGCTTGTGCCAGATCCAGGTGCGCCTGGGCCAGGTCGGCCGGGTGCAGCGCCAGAATTGCCTGGTACTCGCGGACTGCAATAGCCGGCTGGTTTGTCTGGAGGGCAAGCGATCCCAGATCGCGGTGATGAGCCTCGTCTTCGGGGTAAATGAAGTTGAGTTTCTCGAGCGTGTTTTGCGCTTGCGCTGGTTGCGATGCGCCTTTTTCCCATTGCGCTAACTTCTTCAGCAGCTCGATGTCACTGCCGCCATGATCGCGGTAGTGTTCCAGTTCCTGAATGGCCTGCGGCTTCTTCCCCGTCGCCTCATATACGTCGGCGACCAGTTCGTAGGCGTTTCCTCCACCGACGAAATCAGGATAGAAGTCTCGTACCGCTAGGGCCTCACGAAGGGCATCATCCTTCTTCCCCGCTTTCATGTCAGCGTTGGCCTTCTTCATCGCCGATTGCCATTGGTCAAAGTGCTGCACGGTGTTCGCGGTCTTGTTGTCCAGCCAGGCGAGGAACTGCTTGTCGAACTCCTCCGGGCTTTCGTGCAGATTGGCGTTGATGGCTTCGGCCGTCGTTCCGTGGTCGGCGTACGAGTGAATCATTCCAAGAATGGCCGAGTCGCCCCATTTCGAGGCAATGAAGTCGAACATCTTGCCGGCTTGGTAGTACGAGACCAGAACTTCGTTGGGGAACTGCGGGCGTACGAAGCCGCGGTCCAACTGCAGCACCGGAAGCAACTTCTTATCCTTTAGCGCCGCGATGATGTCGGGCGTGAGCCGATCGCCCCAGTCGGGTGATGCCAAGCCTTCTTCGTGGACGGCGACGCCCTCCGCGAACCAGCGCGGAACCAGATGGTTGGTTGCTTGAATCACGTAAACGTGGTTCAGCTCGTGCCACATAGTGTCGGCCCAGCCAAAGTGACCGGGCGGCCGGGCCGATGGACTGTCCATTGCTACTACGCTGCCGAATGTGACGCCCAGTAATCCGCCTTGTCCTGGAAGGCCGGTTGTGCGGACAATGAAATCCTCGTGGTTCGGAAACAGTTCAAGCCGCACAGGGCCGTTGATGTGTTCCTTGTATTTACGCGCGTAGGTGGCGATCGCCCGCTCGAGTTCCGGTTGAACATAGGGCTGAAGAAGTGCCGCTTCCTTCTGGTTTAACCGCAGCTGAGAGTCGCCGCTCTTGAAGTTTTGGTACTCCTTCATCGTGTCCAGCAGCCGAAGCGAGTTGACCGTTTCGGGGTCACGGAAATGCGCGTTGTAGCACTGCTCCAGCTGCTGCTTTGCTTCGTCGTCGAAGCCGAGCCGCATCAGATTGATGCCAAGCTGCGAACGTGCCGGCCACAAGCCGTCGTTCAGCGCCAATGCCTTGCGATAGTACGCAACGCCGTCCTCGTAGCGATAGTTGATGACAAAGAAATGGGCGCCGGTCTGGTAGGCTTCGCCATACGTGGGGTTGATCTTAGAAATGCGATCCATCCAGGGCGAAGTTTGTTTGCCGCTCAGCCAGTCCATTGACGCGAGCACGGCCATCGCATCCAGTGCTTCCGGCGAAAGATCGAGCGCCTTCTGTGCCTCCTCCTGCGCCAGCTTAGTGTCGCTGTCTTCCAGCGCCAGGTAGGCCAGAAACTCATGCGCCTGGAAGAGCTTGGGATCGTGCGTCAGCGCGGCATGGGCCAAGGCAACGGCGCCTTTGTCGAAGTTCTCCGACAGCACTCGAGAAAGGCCCAGATAGGCCGGTGCATAGTTCGGGTTGGCCTGCATTGCCTCTTCGAAGAGCTTGCCGGCATCGGCCGGCTGCGAGTGCTCTGCGAACATGCGGCCCCATTCGGTCTTCACTTGCGCCGTGTCGGGCGCTTGCCGGAAGCTCTGGTTCGCCTGATCGTACTGCTGCAGTCCCAGATAGCCTTCCGCGCGGCTAAATGCGTCTGACGAGCGCGTCAGCGCAGTGAAGCAGACAGCCGCTTCCTTCCCTTTGCCGTGGTGTTGCAGCGTGCGGCACTCATCGCCGGGCAGCGCGAAGGCCGAGATTGCCAGAAAGAAGAGGCTGAGGCGATTCATTGATCGATCTCGGCTTGGGTGCGCGCCAATTGCAGCAGCAAGCCAGCCATTTCTTTCTTGTATTCGTCTTCCGGCAACGAGGCCTTCCGGTATTTCAGCTGATCGATTTCGGCCTCGAGATGCTGCTTCCTGCCCAGCAGCTTTTGCTTCTCCGGATTGGCTGCAGTTGCCACGCTCTCCGTGGGCGGACGAAGCAGCGGAAAGGCGGAGGCAACCAGTCCCTGACCGTTCTCGGGCTTGGGATCGCGCACCGCATTCGAGGAGCCTGTGTCCGTGAACTGCGCGTGCTCGGTGGCCAGCAGTTTTTCCGTCTCGAAGTAACCGGTGGTCTTCTGCTGGGCGTATCGAAAGGCCTCCAGAGCGGAGATGGTGCCGTTCTTATCTGTATCGGCCGCCGGGTCCTGAAACGCATCCACCCAGTAGCGAGCGAACACAGTCGCGTTCTTTTCGTTGCCGGATTTCGTCGCTGTAATCACAATGCGTTCTTTCCGCGCGAGTTTGGCAAGCGAGGCTCCGCTGCAACTGGTCATGTTCACAACTAATTGCCGCCCTGCCGGTACGCGATTGAGAACAGCCGCCAGATCGGCCGACGTCATGTCAGGGCCGGGAATATTGAACTTGTAATCGACTCCGTCGAAGGTGCCGTGCCCAATCAGGAAGACAGCCACCGCATCCTCGGGCTTTGTCTCCGTTGCCAAGCGGGCGAAAACGTCTTGTATATGCTGCCGGGTTGCCGCGGCGCCACTGATGGTCTCAATATGCGCCTCCGGCCCGTTCTGGCGCAGTTTCGCATCCAGGTCGGAGGCCCACTTCTGGAACTGTGTTTCGTACTCGGGTGTGCCGCCCAAGCCGGCAATGGTGACGTAGTAAGTCGCCGCATGCAGGCTCCAAGCACTCAGCAGCAACGCATAGATGAGTCTCATACGGTGCCCCATCTTCGCCGCAGCAGCCACTCGGTAGAGCGCAATGCAAGCAGCAGAAAGAAGATGACAGGCATGTTCCACAGGTCGAGTGTTTCGTGCGCCGTCACGCCGGCTTCGGAGAAAGAAATCTCGTCGAGCAGGTGCCGCGCTGTTTGCGGGGTGTAGTAGTGGCCGCCGGTCTCTTCCGCTAGCTTCTGAAGCAGATCTCGGTTCTGTTCGCGATGGAAATTCTCCGCAACGCCGTTCTCCCGTTGGAACGTGATGACGTCGCGGCCCAAATCTGTTTTCCCTTGACCGGCTGCCACTTCGGCAATGTAAGAACCGGATTGAGTGGCATCCCAATCGGCTACATAGATTCCTTGTGTCAGCGGTTCCGGGTGCAGCGGTACGGTGTGCGACGCGCCATCGGGTCCAATGATGTTGGCATGCACATTGGCATCACTCGCCAGGTTGTAGTCTTTGTTCCTCACCTCGGCCCGCAGCTGCACTTTGCCCGTATCTTCCAGTTGTGCATTGAGTGTGGATGCAACCACGTGCGACGGGGTTCCACCTGCGGTCCAGCGGAGCAACTGACGCCAGAATGTTTCCTGGCTGGTGTCGCCCACCGGTTGCTGCATCCGCCAGCGCCAGCTGCCTCCGGAGGCGAAAACAGCGGTGCGTCCACGGCCGTAGTTTTCCGTCACCAGTAGCGGAGGATGGCTACTGCCCACCTGCACGCGAGCCAGCACCACTGCGCCGGGCTTGGGCGTACCTGGGTCCTGATAGTCGGCGAGATAGGGGAGCACATTGAAGTGGTTCACGCTGTCGTCTGGATTGTTCTCGATGCGGCAGATCAGGCTCCGCTTGCCTTCATCGGTGAGCTCGGCCGCGACAAACTGCCGCTGGAACGTGTTTTTGCGCTTCGGCAGAATGACGGGCAGCAATTGGGAAAACGGAGCAGCATTGTAGTCTCCATCGGCAAGCGAAGCGCGGCCGCCCAGAAACAAAAGTCCGCCGCCGCGGCGGTCGACAAACTGCCTGATGGCCTCCTGTTGCGGCGCGGTAAAAAACCCCGATTCAACACTACCGAGAATCAAGCCTTGGTATTGAAACAGGTCTTCGGGCTTGGTAGGAAAGCCGTCGATCAGTTCGTTTGCATTCGCGATGCCCTGGCGATAGATCTTGTTCTGCGTGGTGCGGAGCATCGAGACGATCTCCAATGCCGGATCGTCTTCCACCGCACGGCGCAGGAACTTGTATTCCCAACGCGGTTCGCCTTCTACATATAAGATGCGGCGCTTGCCGCCGTCGACATTCAACACCCGGCTCAGCCGATTGTTTTGGAGGTTGGTCTCGCCGGAGACCGGATCCAGCCGAACCTCCACGCGGCGAACGCCTGCTTTGCCGGCGTTAAACTCGACGACTTCGGTATGCTCCCGATCGTTGCTCAGGGCGATATCGCGGCTGGCCACTACGCGGTTGTCGGCAGTTACCACCAGATTCGTGTGTTTACCGCCAAAGGCATTTTGGCGGATGGCTACCCTGGCCTGCACGCGAGAGTTGGCGAGTACTTGCGCGGGAACATCAAGACTGTCCAGTTCGACATCCTGCTTCAAGTCGTCCTGCCCGAACCCGATTGTGTTCACTGGCAGCCGACGTCGTCGCAGTTCATTCAGAGTGTTCAGGTCGATGCCGCCCGAGTTATCCGCGCCGTCCGTAAGCAGCACCACGGCACCAATGGGGAGTGTCGCGGCTTCATCGGCAATCTGCTGCAAGCCGGTCCCAATCTGGGTGGCGCTACCGTTGGCGGACCAGTGCTGATTGTTCGGAACACGCGCAACCCCGTTCGTCAAACGGTAGAGGCGCACCTGAAACCGATGCTGCAGGTCGGGCAGCAGGCGGGAGTGAAGAAGGTCGGCCGCGGCCTGATAGCGCGCTATGCCGGCATCAGTGACGCTCATACTGCGGCTGTCATCCACCACAACTGCGACGATGTTCTGCTGGGGGCGCAGCGCCGTGAGACTGATGGCCGGTTCCCATAACAGGAGCAGTAGCACGGCAACGGTTGCGGTTTGCAGTAGCCAGAGAGTGACCGCCCGCGCTTTGCTGACCGAGCGCACCAGGGGACTCCGCCACAACAACCACGCGAATGCAACTGCAACGCCGAGGACGCCCAGCAGCAGCAGCCACTTAGGCCAGGCTGCCAGAAACACAAGCGTGCCCTTTGAGAAAGCCGAGACAGGATACTTGAACAGGAATTGGAACATCGTGTGGGGACCGGCCTAGTGCGTCATCGCATACACCAGGTAATTGACTCCGATGCGGAACCCAAGCGCCGAATATTGTTCTGGATATTCCGGATTATCGGCGTGTTCCCATGAATCACCCAGGTCCATGTCGTGGCAGATGGCCACCATTAACCGTCCCTTGTCGTCGTAGATACCGCGCCAGCGCGGCTCATATCCATCCTTCTCGTAAGTCTTATGACTGTAGACAAACTGTTCGCCGGGTACCTGATAGCGATCGTCTAAATCGTAGACGGTGTGAAAAATGGCGTCGCTGTTTGGGATTTCGACAATCGGCCGATCCGGGAAGACCTTGGACATGCTGGCGACGAAAGTATTCCATTCCACCGTCCCGTGGAAGTCGTCGCACATGAAGAAACCGCCCCGGTTAAGAAAGTCGCGCAGCTTCGCCGCTTGCAAGTCAGTGAGATCCCAGTGGCCCACTTCGACGCCGTAAAGCCAGGGCCAGTTGTAGATATCATCGCCATCTTCGGCGGCCACTGGCTCTTCCACGGAGCGCGCCTGAATGCGGGTGAGGCGGCGTACTGCGGCGGATAAGTGGCGGTCGGAGCGGGGGTAATCGATGGTCCAGTTTGGCCCTCTTCCGCGCCAGGTTGGGACGGCACGGTACATGAAGCGCGCAAAGGTCCACTCGCCTGGCAGTTCATAGTCCGGCGGGACCGGAAACGATTCGTATTCCCATCCTATATATTGTCGGAACCTGCCAGGTTCCTGAATCTTGCGCGTGGTACGTTTGCCGACACTGCCCGGGTCGGTGGGAAGCAGTTCCTGATCGGGCGTTGGTAGGGCAGCAGGCACCGCGCCCAAAAGGAGAAGGCTCGCCAGGGTCGCCAAAAGCGCGCAACGCAAAGGCATAGAAAGTATAGGACTTTGCGGCCAGAATAACACTGCCGGATCGAGCGGATGGCCAGGCGTGCTCGTCACCTACCGGCCGGCAGCGCTCAGGAGCACTGCGGTATAATATGTAAGTCTGGGCATTCCAGCCCATTCTTCAGATAGCTTGAACTAAGTCAAGTTAACTGAAATTCCTTCCTTAGAAACGCCCGCATCTAAGCCGGCAGTCGGACTCATTCCGACCTGAGCACTGCAAGAGGTGAACATGCATTTCGTCTATGAGGGTTTCACGCAGGATGGTTGCCGAAGATACTTTTCGTTTCTTGGTGTGAATGAACGCGAACCGGAAATGAAGTTCCTCATCGAAGTAAATCTGGAAATGCTGGGCAAGTACAGCCTATCGGTCCAAGAAGGTCCATTGTTCTGTCAGGACCTGCTAACGAAGGCGTTGCTAACCGGGGCGGTTTCTCTCGAGAAGCTCCAGAAGTACGCTGTGGTGTGTGACGATCTGCGACCCATCCTGGTCGAACGCGAGAAACGCGAAGCCGAAAAGGAAATGAAGCGCCGCTATCGCAGCGCGTACCGCAAGCCGCCTGTTACTTCAAACCTTGTGTTGAGCCAGGGAGCAAACTCGGGCCGAAATGCCGTTTGAGGGCGGCGCGCGATCGTTTACACACGTTTCCATTCAGAACAATGCGCCGAAGGCGGCTGGTATTTACGGCCTTTGTAACTCCCGCGAGTGGTTATTGATCGGCGAAGCGACCGATATCCGAGCCTCGCTTTTTGAACATTTACGTGAGTCGGCTGCGTCGCCATCCAACCGAAAACCGACCGGCTTCATGTTTGAGTTATGCCTGGCGACAGACCGCCGCCGACGTCGCGAAACATTAGTGCGAGAATTGCGGCCAGTGCTGCAGCACTCGCTTCCGTAGATTAGGAGCCGCCAGGAGCGCTGTTCGCTGCTGGCGCTGCGTCCTTTTCGAAGTGCAACGTCTGCCGGTTCCAGCTGAACTCCATCGACCGCTTAGGTTTCCTCTGTGCAAGCGCGTAAAGAACGGCCATGCCCCAGCCTTCAGCGAAGGGCGCGTGCGAGGCCTGTGACACTGCCAGCAAGTCGCTCAGAAGTTCTTGACGGCTCTTTGTAAGTTGGGAGTTTGCGGTGGGATCCGGTCCCGTTATTTGATCTGCTGCATTCAAAACCTGGACTAGCTTGGGGCCAAGTCTCGACACTGCATTGACCCACCAACGAACGGTGGACCAATCTCCGGCAATGGCTCCGATCAGGCTTGGAGGAAAGCGCGACAGTTCCGGGATACTCGCGAACATGTTCATGTTTCCTGTCCGATCCATTTCAGACCACACCGTGTCGTTTGCCAGGATGCCGCGGCGCACCTTTCCAGCCGAATCGTCTTCGTCAATCAAGGCGGAGAGCGTACGCCGGGCGGCCCGAGTAAGTTCATCCGTAGTGCGGCAAGTGCGGCGAAGGGGATCGCTAAGGAATACCGAGAGTGCCCCGGAGGTGCCATATTCAGCAGCGGCAGTTACCCGGAGATGACGTGGCATGTCGCCGCAGGCACTTAAGACGGCTTGCCCGTCCGAGTCTTGCATCAATTCGAGTGCAAAGCCCAGCAGTAGTTCCGCATGAAGATCCTTACCGGTTGCGTTCTTGGCGTAGCGGAGGTAGCTTTGCGTGATTTTGAGATCAGCGCTGAGATGAGACGCTGTTGCCGCATACGTGATGGAGGCGAGCATGGTTTCTGCAAGCACCCGGTCCAAACGCTCTGCAGCCGCCAGATAAGGACTGGCCGCAGTCGCCAGGCGCTTCGCAGTCGCTTTGTCGGTGACCAAGATCCTGCCGTTTTCATCGTGCAACACGGTGCAGGCTTTCAGGTAGTCGCTTACAGACGATGCATTGTAAAAGCCAAGGAGATTGATGTTAAGGCGGAATTTGTGTTCCTCCGTACGAGCGACCACGTTGCGGAGACACGTCACATTCGCGAGCGCACCAAGCGCGGTCCAGTCGCCTGCGAGAGCCAACCCAAGTGCCCGATCGGTAGCAGCCGTATCTCCGGACCCGAGACGAATCTCATAAGCGACGGCCGTTTCGTCCGTGACACTTGCGGAGCAAAGTGTGTTGATGGACAGGGCGAGACTGCGATCAAAGCTGGCCTTTAAGACGGGGCCGATTTCCGCTTGCTGTTCTTTGGAGAGACCCGCAGTCTTGAGATCGACGGAGGGTAACGCAGAACCAAAAACGGCAGAAATCAAATCGGTTTCTCCCGCGTAAACACCCAACCCGGCATCCAAACTCAAGGTCACGTCAAGCTCCGTGCCTTTCTCCTTGTAGAGCGCAAGCTGAACGATGTTGCCGGGTAGCTTGAGGCAGCGAATGCGGAAGGATCCGGATAGCGCGATTTCGCCAGTTAGTGTGACAGCAGGCAAAGGCGCAAGGTTCACGTTGAAGTTAAATGGCAAATTGGCCGAGGCAAACGCACTCACATCGGTTGGAAACGTGTATGAACCTTTAAACTTGACGGTGCCAACCATTTCGGAAACATAGATATTCTTGACGGGCTGCGCGTGAATATCGGCGGCGCTGTGCAACACACGGAAGTTATTCAGCGCGTCTTGGAGGCAGCTTTTCAGAACAGGGTACCCGCCAATTTCCGGCGAGAAGGCTGTGTAAACTCCATTCTTCATCGTCGATTTGTCGGCGACGGAGACACCGAATCCATTCACCGTGGCGGCAATCTTGGCGCCCACCTCTGAAGCGATCTCAACGCCCATCCAATACTCGCCCGGTGCAATGGAAAAAGCGGGTCCAAAGCCGTCGTCTGGAAATACTGTTTTGTTCTCGGGTTTCAGGATCTTAAGATTGCCGTTGATGCCAGCCTTTACGGCGAAAGTTGTGACGCTGTCCACCAACTGCGCTGGCGTCGTCACGGAGAAACCGAGTGAAAGCTCAGCGATCTCCACTTGATCGAGGGGCTTTCCCAATTGTGCCAGCAGCGAGCCGTTGGTGGAGAATATGTGACTCAGCTTGGCTTTGGCGAAAGGTGCATTGTCAGCCAGCTTTAGATCGGCAGAAACGTTCAGATTATCGGTGATGGGGATATCGGCCATCGGCTTCGCTTCGCGGAGAAGTGAAGAGAAGTATACGTCAGGCAAAGAAAAACCCGCCGGTGCTTGTGGCACTGGCGGGTTCAAAAGGGTGTTTATAAGGAAAAGTTAGTCGCCCATCGCGCCGACTTCTTCCTGCTTTTCGACAGCAGGAGCAGCGGCTGGTTTCGGGGCTGTTTTGACGGTGCCGAGTAGACCGTCGAGAGGCACGAAGCCTTCGATCTTCTTCTCGCCGAGTACGTGTTCGCGATAAAGGCGCGCCATCTTTTCGTCTTCGATCTTCTTCTTTAGCGCTTCGTCGCGAGCGCGAGTTTTTTCTTCACGCGCGGTTTTGGCGATGCCCTTGTCGTCGAGATCGTGTTGACGTCCCGCGTTCACGTGTTCTTCGTTCAGCACCAGATGGTGTTCCTTGGTCGAGAGCGGAACAGCCTTGTTGCCGGCGAAAATCTCGTGACGGCCCTTTTCCTCGTACCACTTGGTAAGGGTTGCGGTCATGTGCATCTTCTCGATGATGTTGCGCCAGCCTACGCCGGTGTTGTACGCGCAGAATGAGATTTCGCCCTCTTGGGTGGCGTACGGAATAATGCACTGTTCGGTGCGGCGGAAATCGTAGTTGAACAGATCCTGGAACCACATACCTGCAATAAACAGGAAGTTCCAACGGTCGTTACGGCGCTTGACGATGTCGGTCATGGTGCGGTCGCCCGTCACCTTGCCGTAACCGCCGGTCTGCGCCTTCTTCGACATACCGAAACACTTGTCGAACTTGGCGACCAGGTCGCTCAGTTTGAAATGAGTCGGCGCCTGGAAGGGATCGTAGTTGCGGAGCAGCGCGAGCGTAACGCCCAGCACCGAGAGACCACGACCGCGAGCACCATCGTTGATGCGCGCGATGTCCTTCGCGAGCTGGTCGGCGTGTAGGAACTTGGTAACCGGAACGTATTCCTTAGTTTCCTTGTCGCACATCACCGCCATCCCGATACCGCAGTTCGGATGGCAGCCGCAGCTCAACTGACCCCAGTCGGCGTTCGGTCCGTGCACCAGATCGGCGAAATCGGAGAAGGTTGACATGAAGCTAATGGGAAACCAGTCGCGCACAGGTTCACCGATGCCCGTCTGGTTCTTCACGTCGTGTGCCAGGTGCGAAAGCGTGTAGCGCTGGGCTTCGCGTCGCTCTGGAGTCACGGCTTCGTCACGACCGGTGAACGAAACCGGCTGGAACGAAAGGAACGGAATCTTCTTCGGATTGTCGAGCGCGAATTGGACGACGCGACCGACCTGCTCGTTATTGATGCCGTTGATGATGGTGATAACGGGGACGATGTCGACACCATTCGACCAGAGATTTTCAATGGCGCGAAGCTTTACGTCGAACAAGTTGCCGACCGCGCGGTGCGAGTTGGCCTCGTTGCCGATGCCGTCGAACTGCAGGTAGGCGTAACGAAGACCGGCTTCGGCGGCTTCCTTGGCGAACTCAGGGCGCTTGGCAAACTCGATACCGTTGGTTGCTGCCTGCACGCTGTTGTAGCCCACCTTGCGGGAGTAACGAATAGCGTCCAAGAAGTACGGGCTCAGCGTTGGCTCGCCGCCCGAAAACTGAACCGACATCTGCCGGCGAGGCTTGATGGAAATCGCGTTATCCAGCAGCGTCTTGATGTCTTCCCAGCTCAGCTCGTGAACGAACCCGACCTGGTTCGCATCCATGAAGCACGGGTCGCACATCATGTTGCAACGGTTGGTCAAATCAACCGTAAGAACCGAGCCGCGTCCGTGTGTGATGGTGCTGGAGCCGTGGTTGTGCAGCTTCTCGTCGTTGTGGGCGCGAATGTCGCGGCCGGGGAAGACATCTTCCAGGTGCTTTGAGAATGCCGGATCGATCGACATCAGGTCTTCGAACTGGCCGTGAATGGCGCATTCTTTGACCATCAGGATCTTGCCATCGCGCTCGATGATCTTCGCCTTGATTTCGCCCACTGGCTCGTTGAGAAGAATTCGGTGGTCCACCTCGCCATCAACAATCCGTTGCCGAATCTCAGGGATGCACTTGGGGCAGAGCGAGTCGGTCTCCCGAGGCCAACCGAGCGGCGGCTTGGCTTTCTGGTGGCTCTTCAGTAGCGGCTTATCGGACCACTTCGGCGTAAACGAAGGGTTGGGACTGATCTGGTTGAGACGGTCAAATACCTGCCAGGCCATGTTGGCGCCGACTGTAACGGCCTTCTCTACAAATTTAATAGGTTTGGGCATTTGCTCTTGGTTTTTCCTCAGTCTCAAACAGAAATTGCGTCTGACTGAACTCCTCCATCAGACTATGCCCAGTATAGAGGCGGCCTAAAGGGCGAGAGAACGGAGAAAACGTGAACTGCAACGATTAGCGGTTGACCGGAAGCAATCAGCACTGAACAGATTCGCTTCGAGTACCCCAAGCATTGCAGTTTCAGCGACTTACATTCGGCAGCAGCGGTTAGCAGACAGGTGTCGGCGGGCGGTTGCGAAGCCCGCTACAGAGCGATCTCGTTCGACATACGCGGCCGTGGTAGAGGAGTGTTATGGACCAAGCTGCGATTTACGCCGGCCTGACTGAGCTCTTCCGCGATGTGTTCGATGACGACTCCATCGTGCTCCGCCCGGATATGAGCGCGAAGGACCTGGAGGGATGGGATTCGTTCACCAACATCAACCTGATTGTTGCGGCCGAAGCGCGGTTCAAGGTGAAGTTCAAGACGGCCGAGATTGAGGCGCTGGCGAATGTGGGCAGCCTGGTCGGTCTGATCGAGAGCAAGATGCGCTGAAAAGGCGCTTCGCTCAGAACTGAAAGTACAGGAAGGCTGAACTGTTAGTCATGTAGGCAAAAACCAGGACGAGCAGGCAGCCCAAGGCGGCGCTCCAGACCAGAGTGGGACGCCAACGAACATCGGGCACGCGAAGCGTCTCGCTGCCGTGCGCGGGTTCCACCTGGCCCAGAATCTCCTGGGTATTTGGAAATGTTTGAACCACAATCAGCAGTGCACCCAAAAAGAGTAAGTCCGCCGTGCCATAGCCGTGAACCCTGCTGGGCGCTGCGGACGACACCGGAATGCCGAACATGGCAGCAAGTAACGCGAAGGCGTCGGCCGTGTTGGTGGCGCGAAAAAAGACTTCGCTGATCACGACGCAAACAAACGTTACTAAGATGCTGAGCGGGCGGAAGGCCAGCAGCCTGGTCAGCACACCGGACGGCGATTGAAAGATGCGCCAGGCATGATTGACGGTCAAGTAAAACCCGTGCAATACGCCGAAGATGAGGAACGTTAACCCGGCACCATGCCATATTCCCGCCAGGAACATGGTGGTGAGCGTGGGCGTGGCGATCATACTCAGGAACCCGGGCAGAGTAGCCACGGCTTTCTTCGATGTTTTCTTTCCCGCGGCCATACGCCGGCGGTTGATGTTCAATGAGATCGGGTTGTATAAGTACATCGTGAGGTAGCGCGTCAACGTCATGTGCCAGCGCTGCCAATAGTTGATGATGTCCGGCGCTTTGTAAGGCGAGTTGAAGTTCAGGGGAAAGCGGATGCCGAACATGCGCGCTAATCCGATGGCCATGTCTGAGTAACCGGAGAAGTCGAAGTACAACTGAATGACATACGCGAGCGCGCCTACCCAAGCGTCGAACCAGGACAGCGAATGGGTATGGGCGAAGGCGAAGTTGGCTACCGGAGCGATACGGTCTGCGAGTAGAACCTTCTTACATAAACCAAGAACGAACCAGGTAAGGCCGATGGAAAAGTCGTTCCAGGCGAGGCTGAACCTCCGGGTACGAGAAAACTGCGGCATCATCTCGCGATGGTGCAGGATGGGGCCGGCAATCAGATGCGGGAAGAAGGTAACGAAGAGCGTGTAGCCGATCAGGTCCTGCGGCTCGGCCTGTCCTTCCTGTAAGTCAATCAGGTAGCCGATCTGCGTGAACGTAAAGAATGAGATGCCCAGCGGCAAGACGACTTGTTCCCAGCTGTGCGTTGTCCATCCGACTTGATTGAGGAAGTTCAGGAACGGGAAGAGGTACTTGAAATAGCAGAGCAGAAGTAAGTCGATGGCGATGCCCGTATATAAGATTATTTTCTGTAAGTGCTCGTTTTCTTTGGCCCGCTGGATTAGCACGGCAGTTGTGTAGTTCAACAGAATGGAAAAGACGAGAAAGACGACAAATAGCGGACGCCAGCGCGCATAGAAAACGAGCGAGGCCAGTGCCAGCCAACTGACGACTGCGCGCCCGCCGAAGCGCGACGCCAGCTGATAGCCGAGCAATGCTGCCGGGAGAAAGAAGAACAGAAACTCAAACGAGTTAAAGAGCATGGCGGCTCTAGCGAGGCTGCTTGCGGATGAGAGCCGCCACAGAATCAGAGAATCGCCTGGCGCCCGCGGGCGTAAAGTGGCGGTCCACGTCGTTGAACAGATTCAACGGAAAGGTCTGGGGCGGCATGTCTGTTTTTGCTGCAGCAGCGGATTGAATGCGGCCAATGTCAGGAGTGCAGGCCGGCACGGGCGAACTGACGAACAAAACGCGCGTGCCGTTCCGTTGATAGCTCCGGCGCAGGCGTGTTGTCCAATCGTGGACTAGCGCAGCCGCCGGGTCTTGCACGATGTACTTTTCAGCCATGTTGCCCACACAGGATGTCTGTGCAGGAACCGGCAAGGTGAACTGGCCGTTATCGAAGCGCACCGGATGTTGGCCGCCAATGAACTTCCGGTAAACGCCATCCACGACTTGAAGCCAGATCCAACTTAGGGTGACGAGCGCTCCGCGAGGATGGCTGGCGAGCAGCGCGAAAGCGTGCGCATTCCAGCTGTGCCGCATGAGCTGCAAAACACCTTCTGTGAAGATCACCTTGTTCCACTCCGTCAGTTGACCAACGTAGTTCTCGGGTGAGAACGCGACAACCAGAAACTGCGGCGGATTGTTATTGGCAAGGTAGGCGTCGAGCGGCGTGGTTCCGGCAACCGTTAGCACTCCCAGCGGCTGCGAAATGTTGCAGGTTTTGAGCCCAGTCCGCTCGGCTATCTCAGTGGGGGCCAGACCGGTAACGGCAGAGGAGTCACCAAAGATAAGTACGTCACAGTTGGCATGCTTCAGCCGGAATGCGCCTTCCTGGTTCTGCAAGAAAGGATTGCCGAAGGGAAGCGTGATGAACCAGTCCGATTGCGCGACGGGAATGGCAGATAACAACCCGCCCAGAGCCAACAGGATCAAAAGAAAGCAGTACCGAGCGTAGCGGGCATCCGCTTGTGCGCTCGACGGAGTTGTCGATTCGTGCTGCCGTGCGTGCGGCGGAAGAACTTGCGAAAGATCCTCCAATGCTGCGCTGCGGTTCTGTTCCATGCTGGGCCGGGTACTCTTCGGAGACCAGGAAGCCATGGCGGAGGTTTCAGCGGAACGGATCACCAGGCGTGATAGAAACCGTTGCGTTCGATGACATCCACCGGGACCGCAAAGAGTTCTGAGAGGCGCCGGGAGGTCAAGACTTCGGCTTTAGGACCGTCCGCCAGTACGCGGCCGCTTTGGATCAGCACGACCCGCTCGATCTCCGGGATGATGTCGTCCAAATGGTGAGTCACCAACAGCAAGCCGACGCCGCTTTGGGCGAGTCTGCGCAGATGATCGCGGACTTCCCGCAGCGCAAACAGGTCGAGGCTGGTGGTGGGCTCGTCCAGCAGGAGCGTCTGAGGCCGATGGATCAGTGAACGGGAGATCAGGAGCCGCCGCGCTTCGCCGGACGACAGTTCATCCAGCCAGCGATCGGCAAGGTGAAGCGCATCCAGTTGCTGCATGGATTCTGCCGCGATCGCTTCCATTTCCGGCGTGAGGTGGTGGTTCGGCCAGAGGCCGATAGCGCCGAAGAAGCCGGAAAGAACAAGCTCGCGGCCGGTGATGTCGCGCGTACATTGCGCCATCAGATCGTTACTCACCAGACCCAGATGGGCGCGAAGCTGAAATATATCCCAACTCTGTTGTCCGAGGATTTCGAGCCGGGTTTCCGGGCGGAGCAACGGATAGCACTCGCGCGTGATGGTTTTTATCAACGTGGATTTGCCGCTGCCGTTCGGGCCTAGGATGGCTACATGTTCGCCCGCTTCAATATGAAGTGAAACATGGTCGAGCGCAAGGCGGTCACCGCGCTGGACGCAGACGTTCTGAAAATCGATAAGAGTCAAAATAGGAAAAGGCAACGGCCGCCGAAGGCCACGCGAAGGGTTTACACGAGAGGTTAGCATTGCCGGTCACGGCGCAGCAGATCAAGCAACTGGCCGGCGAGTGCGGGTTCGAACTGGCCGGAATTACGGCAGCGGCGCCGACTGCCGATTTGGCGCGTTTCGAAAAATGGCGTGCTGCGGGACATGCAGGCGAGATGGCGTATCTGACCGACCATCGTGGAGATCTGCGCTCCGATCCGACCAATCTGCTCGCTTCGGCCGTTTCGATGATCTGCGTGGGCAAGCTCTACAACACAGATGGGCCCTGGCGAACCCATCTCGCAGTACGCGGCCGGCGCAGATTATCACGAAGTGATGCGGGCTGGACTTACTCAGCTGGCGGAGAGAATCGCGACCGTTCATGGCGAGCCGTTCGAGTGGCGCGCCTGCGTGGACACTGCGCCGCTGCTGGAACGCTCGTATGCGCGGGCCGCCGGGCTCGGCTGGATCGGCCGGAATACCTGCTTAATCAATCAGGCGAGCGGGTCATGGTTTTTCCTGGGCGAGCTGCTGGTTTCTCTTCCGCTGGCCGCCGACGTAGCGCCGCCGGACCGGTGTGGAACGTGCCGCCGCTGCATTGACGCGTGCCCGACCGGAGCGCTGGTGCCCGATGGGGAAAGCGGTTGGACACTCGACTCGCGGCGATGCATCTCGTATCTGACCATTGAAAAGCGCGGACCACTAGGCGCTGAGGAGGCGGCATCGGTAGGAACGCATGTCTTCGGTTGCGATATTTGCCAACAGGTTTGTCCGTGGAATGGGCGAGCGCCTGTCACCGCCGACCAGGCATTTCAGGCGGCGGAGCGGCCCGGTCAATTGGAAGACCTTGCTGTGCTCAGCCGTGAGACATTCCGGGAATTGTTTCGCGGGTCACCGGTGTGGCGGGCAAAATACGAAGGATTTCTGCGAAATGTGGCCATTGCAATGGGCAATACTGGGCAGAGCGAGATGGAACAGCCCCTACGCGCTCTGACTCAGCATCCAAATCCCCTGGTTTCGGACGCTGCCCGACGTGCCTATCGGTCATGGCAGGAGAGATTTGCACAACCGGCCCCACATTAGTGACAGTGGTATTAGAGTAAAAATTTTATGGAACGTTCAAGCCCGGCACACAAGAGCGTATCGAAAGCTGCGCTTTATCAGAATATTTGCGAGCAGTTGCAGGCGCTCCTCGCTGGTGAAAACGACTTTATCTCGAACGCAGCAAATACGAGTGCGCTGCTGTTTCAATTACTGCCGGATGTGAACTGGGCGGGCTTTTACTTCCTGAAGGGCACGGAGTTGGTGCTTGGCCCCTTCCAGGGCAAGCCGGCGTGCGTGCGCATTCCCGTGGGCAAGGGCGTTTGCGGCGCAGCCGCTGAGCAGGAAAATACCGTGATTGTTCCGGATGTGGATGACTTCCCGGGCCATATCGCCTGCGATGTCGCCTCCCGGTCGGAGATTGTGGTGCCCCTGGTGAGCTGGGGCAAACTGATGGGGGTGCTGGATCTCGACAGCCCGGTTACCGGTCGATTCGACGAGGAAGATGGCGAGGGGCTGGAATCAGTGGCGGCGATTCTGCTGGCGGCCGTAGCCGGTGGAGAGATGCCCGACCTGGACGAAGCCAGCGCCAGGGTTCTCTAGTCGTTACTGGCGAAAGGCGACGTAGCGGCCGGAATCGCACTCATCCGTTAGGCTAGAGGCAGTGGCCCGCGCCGCTGCCTTTCCTATTTCATGCGCCGTAGTCAATTATGCCCACTTCTACTGCTCGCGCTGGTGGCCCCGCTCCTCTTGCTGGTCGCGCCAGTCCGCGCGGCAAAGCTGCGCGGCGGACACGACGCGGTTTTCAACCAGATCGACGCTATCGTGCAGACGCTGGCCGATGTTTCCGGGTTGCCGGAAACGCATCCGGTTCCCTATGGGCGAATGTCCAAGGGGCAACTGCGGCGCTTTCTTTCTAAACGTATAAAGAAGACGCTGCGGCCCGAAGAGATCAAGGCAGACGAACTCGCGCTGAAGATGTTCGGACTGGTACCGCAGGAGTTCGACTTGAAAAAGTCGACGATCGACCTGCTGACCGAACAAGCGGCGGCGTTTTACGATTACGACGAGAAGAAACTGTTCCTGCTGGAGGAAGCTTCATTTTCGGCTGAGGCCGAGACCCTGGCGCACGAGCTCTCGCATGCGCTTGCGGACCAGCATTTCGATCTGCAGAAGTACATGGACGACACCAGCCAGGACGACGATGCAAATCTGGCGCGTACAGCCGTTGTCGAGGGGCAGGCCTCCTGGCTGATGCTGGCGTATGCGCTGAAGCAGTCCGGCCAGCCCGACGTGCCCACCCGAGCCATGCTGGAGAACGCATTCCAGAGCGATTCAGGTGGGTCCATGGCGAATTATCCGGTCTTGAAAGCGTCTCCTTTGTATATCCAGCAATCGCTGTTGTTTCCGTACAGCGAAGGAACGTTGTTTTTCGATTCGGTGTACCGGAAAGACGGCAAGAAGGCCTTTGCGGAGGTGTTCCGGGATCCGCCGGTTGACACCGGGCAGATTCTTCATCCGGAAAGGTACTTCGAGCATGAGAAAGCGACCGCTCCGACGCTTCCGAAGCTGAGGGTCGCCATGGGCGCACAGCGGATCAGTGAAGGGAATGTGGGCGAGTTCGATCACGAACTCCTGCTGTGGCAGTATTTCGATGAGCAGAGGGCGAAGTCGCTGGCCCCGCATTTAAAGGGAGGCGATTTCGAGATTCTGGGCGCCGGGCCGGAGCGGAAGCCTCTGTTGGTGTACGTCTCAGAGTGGGACACGCCCGAAAACGCAGCGCGTTTCTTTACGGCTTACCAACATGTGCTGGAGAGCAAATGGAAGGGCTGCGACCCGACGACGCGCAATGCAACGCTGTTTGCCGGGGATGGAGATAACGGCTACTTCGCCACCCATCTGTCCGGCGTGACGGTCACCAGTGTGGAAGGCATTCAGCAGCAGTCTGATTGGAGTGCGTTGAAGAGCCAATTTGAGCCGGCCGCGATCGCTCATTCCGCCTCAGGAAGATCTGATTCGCTTTTCCTGCACTAATTCCCTATTCACTGGTATTCTGGAACTCGAGCGTTGCCTGCGAGGGCTGTCTCACCTGGTCTCCTAAAAATTGATCCGATAGTCAATGTCATGGAGTCCGCCTCGAATGAAGTGCTGGTGTGCAAGCTCCGGTGTTCTCGGACGCCATGGAGAAGCCTGAAGGTGCTCGGAGGATTCCCCCCTGATCTCGAGGGGTCAATGACGGGGATCGGGACGGAGGCTCTCGCAGGGAACGCTCTCCCTTTCTCGTGGTTGACTGTACGCGCGCAAGCGTCGGCCGCCGCCAGTTTCCTCAATGAACATTCTTTTTATTGGTGACATCTTCGCGTCCGGCGGACGCGGGATCGTCGCCGATCACCTGAATGGTCTGATCACCGACTACAAGGTGGATCTGGCCATTGCCAACGGGGAGAACAGCGCTGGCGGATTCGGCATCACACCGTTAATCGCCGAGGAGCTGCTGGGGTTGGGACTGGATGTGCTCACGGGCGGAAATCACAGCTTCGATAAGCGGGAGATCTACGACTATATGGCGCATCAGCCGCGCCTGTTGCGGCCCGCCAATTACCCGCCTAGTCTGCCGGGTACGGGAATGTACTCAGGTAAGGCGCGGAACGGCGTGCTCTACGCAGTTCTCAACCTGCAGGGCCGGGCACATATGTCGAATATCGACGATCCCTTCCGAAAGGCCGACGCGCTACTGGCTGAGCTGGATCCCGCTATCAAGATTCGCTTTGTCGATTTCCATGCTGAGCTGACCAGCGAGAAGGTGGCCATGGGCTGGTATCTGGATGGGCGCGCCACCGCCATGGTGGGAACGCACACGCATATCCCGACTGCCGACGCCCGCATCTTGCCCGGGGGCATGGCCTACCAGACCGATGCGGGGATGACGGGGCCGTACGAGTCGGTAATTGGCGTGGACAAAGACATCATTGTCCGGCGGTTCCTCACCGGCTTAAACGGACGGATGGAAGCCGCGAAGCGCGGGGTGGAACTGCACGGCGTGCTGGTGCGGGCTGATGCGACGACGGGCCAAGCGACAGCTATCGAACGCATTCACTGCAAGTAAAAGCCGTTTTCTGTACCCTGAATCTCTGTTAGGAGTAACCCTAAGAACGTTCAGGTGCAAGAGAGTTTATACACCCTCCCTTCCTTTCGCTTTAACTTTTCCTGTAAAAATTGCGTAAATACCGTTGCGTTTTTACATGTACAAAGGTTAGGCTCTGTGAAGGATTATTAACCGATGCGCCTTTTTCTTCTCCTGCTTCCCGGACTTCTGTTTACCTCTTTTGCAGGTGCGCAATCGGCCGGAACTGAAGCCAACCTGACCTTTAGCTCGCCCCCCGCCGGACTCACCACCACCGAGGGCAGTCCGCTGACGGTGACCTCCGACCGTGCGGTTACCTGGTCGCTGCAGGCAGGAAGCCTTGGCACCTTGCAGGTTATTTCTCCCACGAAGGCCGTATTTACTCCACCGAGCAGTGGTGTTAGGGCGAACAACAGCATTGCGGGTTGCCCGGTGTTGCCGAATGATTCGGTGTATAACACGCCGATCGACAAACTGCCGGTGCACAGTTCCTCAGCCGCATGGGTGGGCGAAAGTCACGCCATTGGAGCAGTAGGGGTGACATTTGTGGATCCGTGGGGTGTAAATCTTGTCGACAACTCGTACCCGGTGACTGAGCCAACTTTCTACTACACCAGACAGATCAGCGGCCAGCCGTTCCAGTTAGTGACTGGCGCCTGGAGAAAACGGGAGGCCGGTTCGCTTACGCTCGATTCGGCGAACGATCATCACATGACGTCCTTGAACCACCAGACCTGCCAATTCTATGAGACCTATCAGGACGGGATGGGCGTGAATGGAACCACGGCCCAAAGTGGATACACCTATGCGAGCACCAGCTACACCCAGCCGAGCCTTTTGGACGGTGGTGGAACAACGGATGCTGCTGGCCTGCCATTGCTGCCACTGACATTGCACCTGAGCGAAATCGAAAGCGGCAGCGTGAACCACGCATTACGCTTCACTTCCTGTACGGGTTGCATAAGCAACAAGTTTGTCTGGCCGGCCACGTACAGTACGGGGGGCGTGCTCTCCTCGGCTGCTGCGCCCATGGGTTCACGGTGGCGATTGAAGGCATCGTTCAACGTGAGCGGCTTTTCCGCTAAAGCGCAAGTGATCTTGAAGGCGCTGCAGCAGTACGGCATGATGCTGGCCGACAACGGCATGATCGATCAGATCGAAGTGGATTCCGATGTGAATTTGGACCTGGAAGCGGCCAGCGCGCTGAAGGAGATTACCACCGCCAATCTGCCGGTGACCGATTTTGAGGTCGTTGACGAGTCGAGTCTTGAGGTGAGCGTCGGATCGCATCAGGCAAAGCCTGGGGGAGCGGCCACCGTCTCCGGTTACGCAATCATTAGTGCGAAGGACTCCAGCGGCAATGCGATCTCGGTTCCTGTCGCAGTGCAGCCGGTCTTGGTGGGAACGCCATACGAAAACCTGATCGTTCAGGCTGGCCAATCGTTCGCATTAGAGAGTTGGGTGAATGGCGCCAGCAACACGGCGGTCACGTGGACGGCCAGTGCCGGTAGCGTATCTCCGGGCGGCGAGTATACGCCGCCTGCCTCCGTGGGCGGCCCGTTACCGTTGACCTTAGTCGCCACGTCGGTGGCAGACCCCACCGCATCAACCACCATTCATGGCTGGGTAATTCCCTCCGGCGCCATTCGCATCGACGTTGGTTCAACGAACGCCTACACCGATACGAAGGGAAATGTCTGGATGGCGGATGAGCTTGGGTTTGAAACCGGGGCGTTCTCTCGGCAGAACGATAGCTACCCACTTAATGGCTGGGGGACCACAACGGACGCCACAATCTACAAAACGTACGATTACACCTGGGGCGACGACATCGTTTACGGGCCTTTCGTAGTGCCGAATGGGTCCTATACAGTTTCGTTCTTGTTCGGCCGCGGTGCCTGCTCTGGCCATTACAATGTTGCCCAAACTTTTGACACCCAGCTGACACCAGGACCGGTAGTGCTGGAGGTGAATGGGGTGGATACCACGTTCGATTTGGCAGCGGCCGAGAAGAGTACCTGCCGTACCGCTGCCGTCGGGACCGCCAGCGTAACCGTCAGCAATAACCTGCTTACGGTGGCGCTTCGCTCAACGGGAACAAAAACGACGCAGAGCGCTCCGGCCCTGAATGGTTTGCAGATTGTGGGAAGCGGAACACAGACGTCAAACTCCACCGTGACTCCTTCGACGCCGCTGGCGCCTGGTGCCCAAGCGCAGACCGCGGTTGCGCTGGCCGAGGTGGCCGCCATTACTGGGAAAGCTCCTGGCTCGCAGAGCAGTTCGGTCTCTCCAACTGCTCCGCATGCCAAGAAGAAGTTCCACAGCTAAAGCGCGCCCGGATGGCTCGTATCTGGCGAAAAAGCGCTAACTCGCTGATAGAATAGAGGTTCAATCTGTTCTGCAGCGGAGGAATCCAGGGATGGCTCGACTCAAGCGGCGATCATCGGTCGCCGTCAACGTAGGTGGTGTCAAGGTTGGCGGATCGAACCCGATCGTCGTCCAATCCATGACCAACACCGACACCGCGGATACGGCTGCCACCATTAACCAAGTCATGGAACTGGCACGCGCCGGTTCCGAACTGGTTCGTGTCACGGTGAACACCGATGAAGCCGCGCAGGCCGTTCCGACGATTGTGGATACCCTGCGGAACTTTGGAGTGGACGTACCGATTATCGGCGATTTCCATTACAACGGCCATCTGCTGCTGAAGAAGTACCCTGGCTGCGCGCGTGCTTTGGCAAAGTACCGCATCAACCCCGGCAACGTGAACATCGGTCGCAAGCAGGACGATAATTTCCGCACCATGATAGAAGCGGCCGTCGAGTACGATAAGCCGGTTCGTATCGGCGTGAACTGGGGATCGCTCGACTCCTCGCTTCTGACGCAGATGATGGACGACAACTCCCGCAGCCGGGAGCCGCTGGACGCGATGGAAGTGACCATGCGGGCCATTGTGGAGAGTGCCATTCGAAGCGCCGAGGCGGCCGAGGGTTACGGCCTTCACCGCGACAAAATCATCCTGAGCGCCAAATGCAGCAGCGTGCAGGATCTGGTGCATGTTTACGAGATGTTGGCAGAGCGCGGCGATTATGCGCTGCACCTGGGGCTGACCGAGGCGGGCCTGGGTTCGAAAGGCATCGTCGCCACTACGGCCGCTCTGTCGGTTCTGTTGCAGCAGGGCATTGGCGACACCATCCGCGCCTCCCTCACGCCGATGCCGAATGGGGACCGTACCGAAGAAGTGATTGTTTGCCAGCAGATTCTGCAGGCCCTGAACTTGCGAAGCTTCACCCCGCAGGTGGCCGCCTGCCCAGGCTGTGGGCGCACCACCAGCACGTTCTTCCAGGAAATGGCGGACCAGATCCAGACCTATCTGCGAGAACAGATGCTGGTATGGCGCGACCGCTACACGGGCGTGGAAGACATGAAGGTGGCGGTGATGGGTTGCGTGGTGAACGGCCCTGGTGAATCGAAGCACGCCAATATTGGCATCTCGCTTCCGGGTACCTTTGAGAAGCCGGTTGCGCCGGTATACATCGACGGTAAGTTGGCGACCACCTTACGCGGCGACCGGATTGTAGCCGAATTCCGCGACCTACTCGATAACTATGTGGCGCAGCATTACGGTGCGGCCGAACCGGTGCCTGCAGTAACGGTGTAACTACGGTCGACGAGCGCGAGTTCGAACGCCTCCGTTCGGCAGTGGATGAGATTGCCGCACGGCTGACTCGGTTAGAGCAGGCAGTGCAAGTATTGCGGCCAACTGCCGCGGTCAAGTCTGAATCTTCTGCTTTCGGCGTCGCCGTAATCAATCGCGTGGGTGCCGTTACGCTTGCCATCGGCATCATCTTCTTCTTTAAATATGCGGTGGATGAGCACCTGATTGGTGCCTGGTCTGGCGTGATGCTCGGCATTCTTTTCGGCTTCGCCCTACTCGGGGGTGGCGAATGGCTGAGTCGGCAGCAGCAACGAGTGTTTGCACAAGGCATCTCTGGCTGCGGACTGGCATCGCTCTATATCTCGGTCTATGCCGCAGTCGCTTTTTACAAGCTCATCGGGGAGGCTACCGCCTTTGCGGCTCTGACGGCGGTCTCGGCCGCCGCATTCGCCTTGTCGGTCCGAAATCGCAGTGCTGCGATCGCAATGATGGGAGTTGTGGGCGGTATTCTAACGCCTCTGCTGCTGGACAATAAGGCAGCTTCAACCGCAATCCAGTTCGCGTTTGTTCTGTTCTTGAACGGGACTGCGCTCGCTATTGCCGTGCGCGAACAATGGCGGGGCCTGGTGTCTGCAGCGGGCGTGCTGAGTCTCGTGACGATTTGGATTCTCTGGTCATCGCACCATACCGGCCTGATCGTCGCGTTTGCCGTAGCACTCGCCGCGTTTCAGTTTGGGGTATGGTGGCGCACCCAGGGTGCGATTCGAAACGAAGCTTACGTCAACGGGCATACCAGCCTGCTGTTGGGCTGCATGCAGTTCGTCGCCGCGCAATTCGTTCAAATCAGCGTGATCAGCGAGACTAATTCGGTCCTGCTGATTGTGTACGGCATCGTGCTGCTGACTTACGGCATGCTGCGCGAATCCCTGGTCAATCGAAGACTAGGGCTGGTGCTGGTCGCCCTGGTCATCCTCAAACTCTATATCTGGGACATCTGGTGGCTCGATCGCTTTTATCGCATCAGCGCCTTCCTCGGCCTGGGCGCACTGCTGTTGCTGGCTTCGTGGGTGTATTCGCGAACGAAGAAGCGCGCTTAGCAAGGGAGAGTAAATCCTAGCCAAACGATGTAAGTCCTGTAGCCGATATGTGAACCATGGCTCCAGTTTCTCCGGCGGCCGCACGCCGGCGTGCATTGCCGATTGCCATCTTTGCAATCAGCGGCTTGGCCACGGTCTTCCTAGGCGCGAATCTCACCTCGTTCCACGTTCCTTTCCAGTCTTCGATTGACCGCACCGCGCAACTGGCCAGTGATTTGAATTTGGGCCAAGGATGGTACCTCATCCACGTTCTGTCTGCCTCGTGCGCTTGCTCTCAGCGTGTAGCTCATCACCTTATAGAGCGCGGTCCGCTGCTTCAGGCGCAAGAACGGATCTTGCTGGTGGGGCAAGACCCAGAGTTATCTCGCGAACTACGCACGGCCGGATACGACGTACGCTCCGCAAATGGAGATGTACTGGCACACCGCTATGGTCTTTACGGAGCGCCTTGGCTGCTGGTGGTTTCACCCCCAAAACGAGTTGCTTACCAGGGCGGTTATGCACGCGATATACAGGCAGCTTCCGGGATGCAGGATGTGCACATCCTGCACACCTTGCAAGAGGGGCGATCTGCCGCCGCGCTTCCCGTCTTTGGCTGCGCTATTGGAACACATCTGCAGAAGCGGATGGATCCGCTATCCCTGAAATACGAACAATAAATGACTATCAATTCTCAAGGCAACGATGTGACGCTGTTCGAGCGCGAGTACCGATTCCGCGCAAACCGATTGTGTCTGCTTCTCTTACTGGCGCAAGTGCCGATCTTCATGGCAGTTGCTGCCTATTTTCATACCGGCGTGATTATGGCGCTGGGGGTCAGCCTTTTGATGCTGGCCGGACCTGGAGCCCTGTTTGCGCTTCAAAGGTCTTCGCAACTGACCTCACTGTCGATTGCTATTGCCAGCATGAGCTCAGCCGCGCTCCTGATTCATCTAGGTCGAGGCATGATCGAGATGCATTTCCTCATCTTCACCTGGATCGGCATTATGCTGATCTTCGGCAGTATCTGGCCCGTACTCGCAGCCACTGTAACAATCGCTTTGCATCATCTTCTGTTCTGGATTTTTCTGCCAGCAAGCGTTTTCAATTACAAGGTCACCGTGGGAATCGTCTTGCTGCACGCGGCCTTTGTGGTGTTCGAAGCGGTCCCTTGTTGCTTCATCGCAGTACGCATCGGCCGGGCTGTTCAAGCGCAAGGTTTCACTAAAGAGCATCTGGAAACAGCATCGGACCGGGTGGCCGAAGCGGCCCGGGGGATCGCAGAAGAGAATGGAGTGTTATCGGATTTGGCCGCGGAGCAGGCGCAAACCATCAGCCTTGCCAGCGATACCGCACGCAACTTGCACGGTCTTGCAGAGCAGAGTTCAGCCGGCTCTCGACAGGCAGTTGCTTTAGCCGGAGATGTGGATCACCACATCCAGGAATCGAACACCTTGTTGACCGAACTTGCGCAAGGCATGACGGATATCCAAACCGCCGGTGCGCAAGTCACTCAAACGGTCGGAATCATAAATGCCATCGCGTTCCAGACCCGCCTGCTGGCATTGAACGCGGCAGTAGAAGCAGCCCGTGCCGGTGAAAACGGGGCGGGTTTCTCGGTTGTCGCAGAGGAGGTTAAGGTGCTGGCGCAACGGTCGCAAGAGGCGGCACTCGGCATTGCCGCCGTTGTTCAGGAATCAACGTTGGCATCCGCACGTACGTCGGAACGTACGGAGCGGGTAGTCGCGGCACTGGCGGTAGCAACCCAGCGGACAACCGACATAAAGGCGGTGATTGAGGAGATTTATAGCCGCAGTGAACAGCAGACACGGCAAATCGGAGATACCGCGAGTGCATTGACACGTGTTACTGAATTGGCGCGGAGGGCCGCCGCTATCGCAGGTGATGCAGCGTCGGCGGGAAAAGCGCTGACGCAACAGGCTCAGACCATGCATTGCATCGTCCGCAAGCTGGACGAGCTTTCGTCTTAGTCAAGGCATCCGGCCGTATGACCCTGGTCCCGCCGCACGGTCGCGATGCGAGGATGAAAGCTCATGATGCTTTCATCGAAACATCTGCCCAGCCGTCCAGGCGCGAACGCAGGTCTTCTCCTTATCAGCATGGTGGCTCTGCTCTCTGCTGGACAGAGTCACCGTGATCTCTCGCAAGGCGGTGCTGCTTTGGCGCCATCGCGTCCGGACCCGGCAATTGAACAGGCGCTGAAGAACGTCTCCAGCGACCAGATTCGCCATACCATTGAGACGCTGGTCAACTTCGGGAATCGCAGCACGCTGAGCAGCATGAACGAAGATGCGACGAAACGCGGAGCAACCGCCGCTGCAGACTGGATTGAATCTGAGTTCAAACGCTACTCGGCTGCTTGCGGTAACTGCCTCGAAGTCAAGCGCGACACGTTTACTGAGCAGCCGGAGCGCCGGATTCTGCGGCCCACCACCATCACGAATGTCTATGCCATTCTGCGTGGAACGGATGCCGAGCAGGCGGCCCGGATGAACCTTGTTACCGGCCACTACGATTCGCGTAACTCCGACACCATGGACGCTACGGGCCCGGCTCCGGGAGCAAACGATGATGCCAGCGGCGTGGCGGTCAGCCTGGAGTGCGCACGAGTCTTAAGCCGGCAAAAGTTTCCTTCCACGTTAGTGTTCGTGGCAGTAGCCGGTGAAGAGCAGGGATTGAATGGAAGCCGGCATCTGGCGCGCCTCGCGAAGCAAGAGGGCTGGCAACTGGAAGGAGTGCTGGACGACGACATCGTTGGCGGCAACACCACTCCCGGAGATCAGCTGCAGGACAAGAGCGCGGTCCGAGTATTCTCAGAGGGTATTCCCGCCGTGGCGACACTCGAGGAAACGAAACGGCTGGAGAACTTAGGCGCTGAAAGCGACAGCGCTTCCCGCGAACTGGCACGCGCCATCACCGACGTGGGACGCACTTACGGCGCAAGCGGATCCGCTAACAAGACTGTCAACCCGGTGCTTGAGCTACGCCGCGATCGCTATCTGCGCGGAGGGGACCACACGTCGTTCAATGGTGAAGGCTTTCCGGCGGTTCGCTTTACCGAATGGCGCGAAGACTTCAACCATCAGCATCAGAATGTCCGGGTGGAAAACGGGGTGCAGTACGGTGATTTGCTGCAATTCGTTGACTTCCAATATGTGGCGGAAGTGGCGCGGCTGAATGCGGCAGCACTCGCGACGTTAGCAAGTGCTCCTGGTGAGCCACGCGACGTCCGCATTGTCACCACCGGCCTGGACAATAATTCCACAGTAAACTGGCAGGCCCCGGAAGGAGCGACCGCTGGACTTACCTATGAAGTGGTCTGGCGTGAGACGACGGCCCCGGACTGGCAGTTCGCCAAAACCGCCAACCAAACGACGTTGACTCTGCCGGTTTCCAAGGACAACGTGATCTTCGGGGTTGAGTCAGTAGATGCAGCAGGCCACCGTAGCCCGGCTGTCACGCCGATTCCCGCCAAGCCGTAGCGTGGAACGAGACTGAGTTACTTCTGCGCAAGGGATTGGATGGCGTCCAGTTCCTTGCCAGCCTCGGCCCATTTGCCCTGCGAGCCGAGCTCCCGGTAGCGGGCCAGATGATCTCGTATAGCAGACAACTTCTGTATCGCCTCGGGCGAGGCAGCGTTCGACGATGACGTGGGCCTCGGATTGGACGCCGCTGTCGAAGGACCGCTCTGCTGCGGCGCTTCCGAGGGCTGCGCCTGATCCGTACCGCCCAGCTCCCCGATTAGCTGCGACAGTGCCTGCTCATAAGTATCTGCGTAGGCAAGGCGATTGCCCATTGCTACGGCTACTTTCTTCAACTGCGGCATGCTGGCCTGCGAGGCCTGAATGTAAATAGGCGCTACGTACAAAAAGCTGTTCTCGATGGGCAACACGAGTGTTTGTCCACGCAGTACCTGCGAACCTTGCTGGTTCCACAGCGTCAGATCCTTCGAAATATTCTGGTCTTGATTGATGCGCGCGTCGATCTGCATGGGCCCGTAGATGATGTTCTGCTTGGAGAGTTGCTCGAACACTAACTCGCCCAAGTGATCGCCGTCGCAACGGGCAGCCATAAAGCCGATGAGATTATCTTTGTTGGCAGGAGTGAAAGGCGTAATGAGTAGAAACTCCGCCTTGTTCTCATTCGGCAGCGAAGCGACGACGTAAGTAGGAGAGACATCGGCTGCGCCGCTCTCGGCCTGATGAGTTCCGGTATGCGCCAAATCCCAGAGATCCGCCCGATTATAGAAGGCCTCGGGGTCGCGCATATGGAAAGTGCGGTAGATCTCCGCTTGGGCACTAAAGAGCGCTTCCGGATAGCGCGCATGTTGACGAATGCCGGCCGGCATCGCGGAAAGGGGCTGGAATAAATCCGGGAACAGACGCCGGTAGGCCTGTATCAGAATGTCGCTTTCGTCGAAAACGTACAGACGAACTTCGCCCGTGTAAGCATCCACCGTCGCCTTAACCGAGTTGCGTATGTAGTTCGCCTCGCCACCCGGGAAGTCGAGGGCACGGGAGTATGGGTGAGCGTCGGAGGTCATGTAGCCGTCGATCATCCAAATCAACCGGCCATCTGGCGTAAGTACGATGTAAGGATCGCTGTCCCATTTCAAAAACCCGGCCAGCATGGACAAGCGATCCCCGATGGGCCGGTGGATCATCATGCGGCTGTGCGAGTTCAAGTAACTCGTGAGTAAGACGTTCAGATCGCCGTAAGTAACGGCGGCCGCTAAGCGCACTAGCGGCGAATCGGCGGGAAAGCCGCCGCTGCCCGCGTAATGCGTGTACACGCTTTCCGATCCCGACGGATAATCGAACTCCTGTTGCGAAGTGTCGACATATACGGGTTCGTGAGCAATCTCGCCGTAGTAAATGTCGGGAACTGAGAACTTCAGCGTGGGAGAAGTTACTTCCGGGGGCGCGTTCTTAACGAACAGCTGCGGCAAACCGTCAGCAGTAATCCGGTTGGCTTCTGCCATCACCAGACCATAACCATGCGTATACATCAAGTGAGGGTTGATCCAATGCGTTCGTGCTTCACCCAGTTGACGCGTGTCCAGCTCACGAGCGGAAAGCAGCACCTGGCGCAGTTCACCGCCAATCTGATAACGATCGACATCAGTGTCGTAGTACACGTAAGGACGCAACGGCTGGATCTGGGAGATGGTGTCGTGAAAGGCGCGCCAGTCCCAGAGCCGAACGTTGCTAAGGAGTGCCCGATGTTTGGCGTAGTCGACCGGGATCTCCGGTTTGGCTTCCAGATTTGTTTCTTTTACTCCCTTATTCAAGCCGTAAGCCGATCGCGTGGCATCGATGTGGTGCTGAATGTACGGACGCTCCAGCGCTAGTTCATTAGGACGGACGTACAAGGACGTCAGCGCCACCGGAAGCAGATAGCGAACCGGCAGAAGCAGCAGCAGCACGAGAGCCCAACGGGCACGCTGCACCAGTACCAATGCGGCCGCCGCGATGAAGCCGGCGATCATCAGCCACTGCAACGGAAGCACGATATGTTCCGCCACCCAGTCCACGCCGACAAGAAATGCGCCATGATCTTCAAGCAGCAATCCATAGCGGCCCAGGTAGATGTGCGCTCCAATGCCAAGCAGGGCAGCCGCCAGCGCCCAGCGCGCGAAAGAGCCTACCAGAAACCCGCGCAAACGCGGTGTTTCGAAATCAAAGTGAAGTCCGTCACTGGCAAGGGTGGGCAACTGGTTGCCGAGATGATGGGCGTTCGAAGCTAGCCAGTAGATAATCAGGCTGCCAAGCGCCGCCACCAGAACAACGTTCAGCAGCATGCGGTAGAACGGAAGTCCGAAGACGTAAAAAGACAGTGGCCGGCCGAAGATCGGATCGATGTAGAGCGAGGGCGATGGCGGCAGGCGCAGGCCGCCAAAGTATCGGACTACTGTCCAGTTGTCGACGGTTGCGTTTGCGGCTACCAGAGCGATGAGGAAGAACAGGACCACGGCCAGCCTGAGAACCAGGGGGCGCCGTAGAAAGCCAAGCAAAGGACGGTCGGGCGTTTCTCGCATTCCGAGCCAGAAAGCTCCATAGAACAGCGCCCAAAACAGCAGCAGCGCGAGTGCCACAGGAACGGTGCCGTAGAGAAGTAAGTTAAGCCACGTGTCCAGCTGGCGAACTTCGGACCACCACTCGTATTCAATGTAAGTACTGGCGATGTAACGCGAGAAAATAAGAAGGGCAACAGCGACGGCCAGCGCTATCCAAATGCCTGCTGGCCGTTGCCGCCGTTCTCCTAGGTAGCGGTCTGGCATGAACTGGCTTCAGTCTACCGAAAGAATGCTGACGCCCATGCAAGATGCCGCCCGGCGCGGCTCCATTCAGGGCTGTGGCTGCAAAAGTTCGAGCTGATTTTGCTTGTTCGATTTGTGATATAAAAAATCGCAGCTATGCCCTTTGCTCTTCTGCCTAACGGCCAGACAACGTATGTAAAAAAGCACCTGGAGGTTTCGGTGGCCGTACCCGGTGTGGATGCGCGAACGTCCATCGAGAAAGCCATTCGCGAGGAATTAGAGAAGGATCCGCGCCAGTTGTTTGTAAGGGTTCAAGGCGGCGGCGGCTTTGGCCCTTGGTGCTTCTGGATTCAGTGGGGACGCGGCGAAGAGTGCTGTGCAACGCCAGCCATCTTGCTTGGCGAACAGGAACACTCTCCCGACGTTGTGATGGCTCGCATCAAAGACGAACTAGCGAAGCTGCGGGGTGCGAAGCAGGAGATACACTAGTCTCCCGCACTCGCTACGACTTCGGAATAATACTGATCGCCCCGTTGCGCTCAAGGACGGCGTATTTGATACCGTCCAGTGCGCGAATCCCTTTGGTTCGCGCAACCGCCATCACGTCGGTCTGATCGATGCTGGCGTTTTTCATCACCTCGGTTTGCCACTTCCCGCTTTCAAGTAGAACGAGGGGCGTGCCATCGATGATAGCGGAACGCAAGTCGGAGCCTTGTCTCAGGCGGGCTACCAAACGGTGCATCAGGCCGACGGTCAAAACTCCACACACGCAGTTAGTAACGGAGCGGTCGTCGCCCACGGTGGCGAGAATAATGACGCCGCCAATCAAGAACACGAGAACAAATTCGAACATCGTCATTTGTGCACCTGGCCTCCGCGTCAGAATGCGAATCACAAACAACATGAAGAAGTAGCCCAGAATGGCGGTAATGACGGTATGCATTGCCTTACACCTATGGCATCACGTAAACGGTGGGCTCTAACGTCTGGTGCCCGACGACTCGGAAAGCAATGTGAAAGATCCCCGGCTTTCCGGGCTGAAGCGCAAACTGAACCGAATCCGCATGCTTCGTTGCCGAAAACGTATAAAGGATTCCGTCGTCAGTCAGCACGGAAGTTTCCGGCTGCGGGCTAATTCGCTGGTTTCCCAATTGCCCGATCAAGCTATCGCTCACCCAAAGTTGGATCTTGCCATTTTGTACGGCGCTTTCTCCGAAATGGATAATCAGGACCGAGGGCGTGCCGTAGCGCTCAATCCGTTCATATTGAATCTTCGCAGCACCGTCGGAGGTGCCCATTTCGGCCTTCGCTAATGGTCCTCGCCCGAAGCAGCCCAGTACGTCGGCAATTATGATCATGGTAAGCACGATCCACGCCGACCGTTCGAACTTCCACCATTTGCGCTGAAACTCTAGATTGCCGCCGACGGCTAGCTCATTGTTGATCTTTGCGACTGTGTCTTCAACTGGTTTCGTGGCAGTTTGGCTAGGCATCGCTCTCTCCGGGCGTCTTTTCTTTGCTGCGTGGCAAAATTGCAATCTCTCCGTTTCGTTCCAGCACCGCGTAGTCTATTTCGGCCAGGCTCTGCAATCCTTTGTCGCGGGCAGCTGCCATTACATCGTCGTCTTGAATGCGCATGTTCGCCATTGAATCCGACTGCCACCGGCCCTTCTCCAGCAGCAGAACCGGCGTTCCATCCGTTAGCAGTGCAAAGCGTGGAAAACGCTGACGCAGCCGCACGATGGCGTAGTGAGTCAACCCGATGGCTGCAATCTGGCAGATAGCATTCGTCAGGGAACGGTCATCCGCCACCATATAGGTGAGGCTGAGCCCTCCCACGAAGAAGATGAGTACGAATTCGAAGGGGCTCATCTGCTTCCCGGGGCGTCGCCCGACGATTCTGGAAAGAATAATCAGGATGCAATATCCGGCACTCGCACGCAAGACAGCAGCCACGCTATTAGGAGAGCTGTAAGCTTGGTTCCGTTTCCCGGTACAATCACCGGACAGCGGTAAAGACTGCGGTTAACTAGGCGGCAACGCCGGTCTGCTCTTCTTGCAGGAGACCCAATAAACCATTGGTCACCTCGTTGAACGACTTACGGCGTCGATGGATGATCCGCACCGGACGATAGAGTTCAGGGGGGTGCAGCGGCAAGGCAATCAGCCGGCCCTGGGCAATGTCCTGGTTCATCACCCGAAGCGGCATGATACTGAATCCAGCCTCATGCGCCACCGCCTCCTTAATCATCTGTAAGTTGTCGAAATGCAAGGTGGTCTCCACCGTCACCCGATGATCGCGGAAGTAGCGGGCAATGTGGTCTTGAATCGGAAGATCGTCATCGAATCCGACAAAAAGCTTTCCATCCAGAGCCGCCGGCGTAACGGACCGCAAACTCGCCAGCTCATGCGTCGGGGCAACGGCCACTACCATCTCTTCTTCGCGCCAGGGCAAGGCGATCACGTCGCGCGACGACTCTGCGTAGCTGACCAGGCCCAAGTCCGCTTCGTCGCGCTCAACTGCTTCCCAGACGCGTTCCGGGCGCAGGTAGGACACCTGCAACTCCGCCATGGGAAAACGATCCTGAAAGCGGCTCTCTATTTCAGCCATCTCCGATAACCCGACGGAGTAAATCGCGGCGAGACGAACTGTGCCATGTTCCTGGTTATATAGGCGGTCGAGTGAAACCTGCAACTCGTCGCTTCGGCGCAGCACGTCACGGCAGTAGTCCGTATACAACTTGCCGGCCTTCGTCAGCGCCAGCGGGCGAGTGCTGCGGTCGAAAAGCGCCGCGCCGATTTCCCGCTCCACCTCTTGTATCTGCTGGCTGGCAGCCGATTGGCTGATGTTATTCAGGCGGGCGGCCTTGCTTACGCTGCGATGCTGTGCGACGTCGCGAATCAAACGGAGATTGCCGAGTGTCACTAGTAATAACCGTAACATAAGCAGACCTGATTTTGCATAGCAATAGTTTCGATTTGACGAATAGTGCAACAGGTCGTTATACTCAACGGTATCCCCGTACGTTTCCGAAGGAGACGCAGTGTACCCAGTCGACTCTGTGAACCAGCTACCACCACCACAAGGCCTCTATCATCCTGATAACGAACATGATGCGTGCGGACTCGGCTTCGTCGTAAATGTGAAAGGTGAGCCTTCGCACGACATCGTGCTGAAGGGGTTGCAGATCCTGGTGAATCTGGCACACCGCGGTGCCTGTGGCTGCGATGCCGAAACGGGCGACGGTGCGGGCGTGCTCATTCAAATTCCGCACAAGTTCTTCGCGAAAGAAGCACCGAAATGCGGCTTCGCTTTGCCGGAAGCCGGACAGTACGGCATTGCCATGTGCTTCCTTCCGGTAGAGCCGCAGGGTCGCTTAGCGTGCGAAGGCATTATCGAAAAGGTTTGCCGCGAAGAGGGCGTCACGGTGCTGGGCTGGCGTGATGCGCCGGTGAACGTGGACGCCATCGGGCGAGTGGCACGGGCATCTCAACCTTACATTGAGCAGTTGTTTGTGGCGCGTCCCGCTGGCCTGACCGACGACGAGTTCGAACGCAAGTTATACGTCATCCGCAAGCGGGTGGAGTCCGGCGTCGCGAAGAGCGACTTGCGCGATAAGAACTTCTTCTACCTGCCCTCGTTCTCGTCCCGCACCATCGTCTATAAAGGCTTGCTGCTGGCGAACCAGATCGGCGAGTTTTACAACGAACTGCTGGATCCCGACACCACCAGTGCTTTGTGCATGGTGCACCAGCGCTTCTCCACGAATACCTTTCCTACCTGGCAGCTGGCGCATCCGTTCCGCTACCTGTGCCATAACGGGGAAATCAATACCGTTCGCGGCAACGTGAACTGGATGAATGCACGGCAGGCGGTGGTCGATTCGCCGCTGTTCGACGACATCAGGAAGCTGCATCCGCTGATCCAGGCGGGTGTCAGCGATTCCGCCGCGCTCGACAACGCGGTGGAGTTACTGCTGATGTCGGGCCGCTCGCTCCCGCATGTGATGGCTATGCTGATTCCCGAAGCTTGGGACGCAGACGCCACCATGCCCGCCGACAAGCGCGCCTTCTACGAGTACCACGCGTCGTTAATGGAGCCCTGGGATGGTCCGGCCGCGGTTGCGTTCACAGATGGCCGCGTAGTAGGAGCCACGCTCGACCGCAATGGCCTCCGTCCGGCGCGCTATCTGGTGACCAAAGATGGGCTGCTGGTCATGTCGTCCGAAAGCGGCGTGCTCCCGTTCGCACCATCCGAGATCGAGTTTAAAGGCCGCCTGCAGCCTGGCAAGATGCTGCTGGTCGATCTCACGCAGGGCCGGCTGATTCCGGACGAAGAAATTAAGCACCAGCTGGCTTCGCAAAAGCCATACGGCGAGTGGCTGAAGGCAAATCAGATCACTCTGGACGCGTTGCCCGAGCCGGCGCGTGTGCAAGGCTCCGATCTGGAAACAATTGTGGCGCGCCAACGCTGCTTCGGTTACACCGACGAAGACATGCGCATGCTGATTTCGCCTATGGCCACCAACGGCGAAGAAGCCATCGGTTCCATGGGCACCGATACGCCGCTGGCCTGTCTCTCCGACCGGCCGCAACTGCTCTTCAATTACTTCAAGCAACTGTTCGCGCAAGTGACCAACCCGCCCATCGACCCCATCCGTGAGGACATGGTGATGTCGTTGACCAGCTACATCGGCACGGAGCGCAACATTCTCGCGGAAGAGCCCGAGAACTGCCACACGTTGAAGATGCCGCATCCGTTCCTCACCAATCGCGATCTGGAAAAGCTGCGTCGCGTTTCGCGTGGCGACTTGCTAGCGTCTACTCTGCCCACTACTTTTAGCGCGCTCGAAGGCGAAGCCGGACTTAAGCGTGCGCTGGATGGTTTGTGCCGCCGCGCTTCACTTGCGGTGAAGGCTGGCTACACGCTGTTGATCTTGTCGGATCGCGGCATTGACGAAGGCTTCGCTCCCATCCCATCGCTGCTGGCGCTTACGGCGGTCCATAATCACCTGGTTCGTGAAGGCACGCGCACCGGCGTTGCGCTCATCATCGAGTCCGGTGAGCCTCGCGAAGTAATGCACTTCTGCCTGCTGATCGGCTACGGTGCCAGTGCCATCAATCCGTATCTGGCCATTGAAAGCATCGAACACTTGGCCGATTGCGGCGAGATCCCTGGAAACATCGGCGCCGAAACGGCCATTAAGAATTACATCAAAGCCGTCAATAAAGGCCTGCTCAAAGTCTTCTCGAAGATGGGCGTCTCCACACTGCAAAGCTATCGCGGAGCGCAGCTCTTTGAAGCCATCGGACTCAAGCGGGAACTGGTGGACGTGTACTTCACTGGTACGCCCTCCCGGATTGAAGGTGTGGGGTTGGATGTGCTCGCGCGCGAAGCCGTTGCGAAGCACGAAGGCGCCTTCCGTCCCATCCTGGATACCGAAGCAGAGTTGCCCATCGGCGGCAATTACTTCTTCCGCGTTCGCGGCGAATACCACATGCTGAACCCGCTCTCGGTCAGCAAGCTTCAGCATGCCGTACGCCAGAGCAGCTACCCGACCTTTCAAGAATTCACCGAGCTCATCAACCAGCAGAACAAGCACCTGTGCACTCTTCGCGGCTTGATGGAGCTGCGAGCGGTGCCGAGTCCGGTTCCGCTGGAGGAAGTGGAGCCGGCCAGCTCCATCGTGAAACGTTTCGCAACGGGAGCCATGTCGTTCGGTTCCATTAGCGCCGAAGCGCATGAGACTCTTGCCATCGCGACGAACCGCATTGGAGCAAGATCGAATACAGGCGAGGGCGGGGAAGACGACGCGCGTTTCATCCCATTGCCAAATGGCGATTCGAAGCGCAGCGCCATTAAACAAGTGGCGTCCGGCCGCTTCGGAGTGACCACCAATTATCTGGTCAACGCCGACGAACTGCAGATCAAAGTCGCGCAAGGCGCAAAACCCGGCGAAGGCGGACAGCTGCCTGGGCACAAAGTGGATGCCACCATCGCGCGGGTTCGCCACTCCATTCCCGGAGTGGGGTTGATCTCGCCGCCGCCGCATCACGACATCTACTCCATCGAGGACTTAGCGCAGCTGATCTTCGATTTGAAGAACGTGAATCCTGCTGCCCGGGTCTCGGTGAAGCTTGTGTCCGAAGTAGGCGTAGGCACCGTAGCAGCGGGTGTTTCGAAGGCCCACGCCGACCACGTTCTAATCAGCGGCTACGACGGTGGCACCGGCGCTGCGCCGTTGACCTCCATTAAGCACGCCGGTACGCCCTGGGAGCTCGGTTTGGCGGAAACGCAGCAGGTGCTTGTCATGAACGACCTGCGCAGCCGCATCCGCGTACAGGTGGATGGCAAGCTGCAAACCGGACGCGACGTGGTCATCGCTGCGCTGCTCGGCGCCGAAGAGTTCGGTTTCTCCACTGCGCCGCTGGTGGCCTGGGCTGCATCATGATGCGCAAATGCCACCTCAATACCTGCCCGGTCGGGATCGCGACGCAGAATCCTGAACTTCGCAAGAAGTTCGAAGGAGCGCCCGAGCATGTCATCAACTACTTCTTCTACGTTGCGGAGGAAGTCCGCGAACTGATGGCGCAGCTGGGTTTCCGCACCATTGACGAAATGGTGGGCCGCGTCGACATGATCGAAATGTCTCCGGCTGTGAACCACTGGAAGGCTCGCGGCCTCGATTTCACGGCCATCCTGCATAATCCGCAGGTGCCCGGACGTGTGGGCCGTCGCTGCACGCTGTCGCAAGAGCATGGATTAACAGAGGTGCTGGATCACAACTTGATGGATCATGCGAAGGCTTCCATCGAACGCGCCCGTCCCACCGAGTTCCTGATGCCCATCCGCAATGTTCATCGCAGTGTAGGCGCGATGTTGAGCGGCGCCGTGGCGCGTCGACATGGGTCTGCCGGCTTGCCGGATGACACCATCCGCATCGGCTTTACGGGTTCTGCCGGGCAAAGCTTTGGAGCGTTTCTGGCGAAAGGCGTGTCGCTCTATCTTGAAGGCGACGCCAACGATTACGTCGGCAAAGGCCTCTCGGGCGGAAGGATCGTTGTCCGTCCCCCGCAGGATTCCACGTTTGCGCCCGAAGATAACATCATCGTCGGCAACACGGTCCTTTATGGAGCCACCAGCGGCGAGGCTTTCTTCGCGGGCATGGCCGGCGAGCGTTTCGCCGTCCGCAACTCTGGCGCAACCACTGTGGTGGAAGGCGTCGGCGATCACGGTTGCGAATACATGACCAGCGGAACTGTCGTGGTGCTGGGACGCACCGGCCGCAATTTCGGAGCCGGCATGAGCGGCGGCGTCGCTTACATCTACGATCCCTCCGGCGAATTCACGCGCACCCGCTGCAATAAGGCGGGCGTCGACTTAGAACCGCTATTTGAGCGCGAAGATCTCGCGCGCCTGGAAACGTTGCTTCGCAAACAGTCCACTACACGGGCAGCCAACTGGGACAGCGCCTGTTGGACCACTGGGGTCAGTCGATTCCTCATTTCGTCAAGGTGTTCCCGCACGAGTTCAAACGTGTGCTGGGCGTTCTGCGCGCCAGCGAGCACAAAAAGGCTGCTGCCGCTCCGCTGGCGAAAGATCCGGTTTTAGCCGTTCGCGAAGGGTGGCGCTAACTTGGCGAAGACCACTGGCTTTCTTGAATACGAGCGCGAGACCCCGCAGCGCCGGCCTGTTCTGGAACGGGTAAACGATTGGTTCGAGGTTTATCAGGACTTCCCGGTTCCCAAACTGCAGGATCAAGCCGCACGCTGTATGGATTGCGGCATCCCGTTCTGCCACACCGGTTGCCCGGTAAACAACCTGATTCCCGATTGGAACGATTTAGTGTGGCGCGGCAAGTGGCGCGAAGCTCTGCGACAGCTGCACGCCACCAACAACTTCCCCGAATTTACCGGGCGCATCTGTCCGGCGCCTTGCGAATCCGCATGCGTGCTCGGCATCAACGACGATCCCGTCACCATCAAGCTCGTCGAGCAGAAGATTATCGATCGCGGCTTTGCCGAGGGCTGGGTGCTTCCGGAACCGCCGCGAAAGCGTACCGGCAAAAAGGTTGCCGTAATCGGCTCAGGCCCTGCGGGTCTCGCCGCTGCTCAACAATTGAACCGCGTCGGGCACACCGTTGTGGTGCTTGAAAAGCAGGATCGCATTGGCGGTTTGCTCCGCTACGGCATTCCTGATTTCAAAATGGAAAAGCAGATCTTAGACCGGCGGCTCGATCAGCTCGCCGCCGAAGGTGTGCAGTTTCGAACCGGCGTCACACGTGGGAGAAGACGTCAGCGGACAACAGCTGCTGCGTGACTATGACGCGGTACTTCTGGCGGTAGGCGCTGAACAGCCCCGCGAAGTGGCATTACCGGGATCCGATTTGAAGGGCATCCATTACGCGATGGATTACCTGACCCAGCAGAACAAACGCGTCTGCTGGAGACAGCTTGCTGCCGGATGAAGAAATTCTCGCCACCGGCAAGCGCGTCATCATTATCGGCGGCGGGGACACCGGTGCCGACTGTCTGGGCACCGCACACCGGCAAAAAGCAGTGTCGGTCCATCAATTGCAAATCAATGCGGCTCCCCCGACTGACCGTCACGCTTCCACCCCCTGGCCCCAATGGCCCTTTCAGTTGAGGGTGGAACCGGCGCATGAGGAAGGCGGCCAGCGGGAGTGGAGCGTTCTCACCACGCATTTCAGCGGTGACGAAAACGGTCACGTGCGCAAGCTGCATTGCGTGCGCGTCGGGCCCAAGCCGGCGTTGGAACGGATTCCTAACAGCGAGTTCTATCTCGACGCCGACTTAGTGCTGGTAGCCATTGGCTTTGCCGGTCCCACCCGCGCCGGGCTACTCCAGCAACTGCCGTTCGAACTCGATGCACGCGGCAATGTGAGGGCCGGCGACAACTATATGACCAGCGTGCCTGGCGTTTTCTCTGCCGGCGACGCGCGCCGCGGTCAATCGCTGGTGGTCTGGGCAATCGCCGAAGGGCGTCAGGCGGCGCATCACATGGATGCCTATCTGCAAGGCTCCAGCCAGCTTCCGATGTAACCCGAAGGTCAAGGAATCTGCGCTAAGGATTTACTTGGAACGATCGTCCCGGTCGACCACGCCGCCCTTCATCACAAACACCACGTGCTCCAGCGCCTCCACATGCTCCAGCGGATCGGCCTTCACAGCGATCAGATCCGCATAGTGGCCTTCGGTCAGCTCGCCAACGTCGGTTGAGCGGCCAATCAGTTCCGCGGCGCTGACCGTAGCGGCCTGTATCGCCTGCGCGGGAGACATCCCGTACATCACCATGTAGTGGAACTGCTTTGCATTGTCGCCATGCGGATAAACGCCGGCGTCCGTGCCGAATGCCATCTTAACCCCGGCGTTCACCGCATGCCGGAATGTCGCTCGCTGCTTCTCTCCTACACCCCGCTCTTTTTCGATCTGCTCCTTGGGCAGGCCAAACTTAGGCGCTTCATGCAGAATGTAGTCGTCGTTGTAAATGTCCATCACGAAGAACGTGCCATGCTCCTTCGCCATGCGAATGGCTTCGTCATCTGCCAGCGACGCGTGCTCAATGGAATCAATGCCGGCTTCAATGGACCACTTGATGCTTTGTGCTCCATGCGCATGCGCTGCAATCTTCCGGCCTGCCTGGTGCGCCGTATCTGCAGCCATCTTCAGCTCGGGAAGCGTGTATTGGGGAGCCCCGGGTTGGTCGCCTTTGCTGAGAACTCCGCCACTGGCCAGGATCTTGATCACGTCCACGCCGTACTTCACTTGTGCGCGGACCGTTTGCTGCACCTCATCGGGGCCATCGGCAATACCAAAGCCGCGGTCTGCCGGATACATCATGGGTCGAACCAGCGGCGAGAAGTTATTCAGATCGCCATGACCGCCCGTGATCGAGATCCCCGGCCCGGACGCAACAATTCGTGGCCCCGGGATGAATCCCTCGTCGATGTTATTTCGCAAATCGACGGCAGCAAACGGCGCTGAGCCAACGTCGCGAACCGTAGTAAAGCCGGCATCCAGCGTCTTTTTCGCATTGACGACACCGTTGATCGCGAAGATGAATGGCGTGTCTTTGAACATATTGATCTCGGCGTACTGGTCGGCGCGCACCGTCAGATGCGTATGGCAATCGATGAGGCCCGGGAAGACGTAGCTGTCCGTCAGGTCGATGGTCTTCGCTCCGCTGGGGATGGCGAAATTTGGCGCTTCCACGCTCCGAATACGTTGCCCTTCCACCACCAGCACCGCACCGTTGGTGTAACGGCCGCTGCGGCTGTCGAAGAGTTTTCCGGTGCGGATATATTCGGCGGCGGAGCTGGAATCCGCAGTTGTCTGTGCCAGCGCGGCAACCGATAAACTGCCGCATGCCAGCACTGCTAAGGCCCATGAACGAAAGCGCATCTCCGCATCGTCTCATGCCCCGCACTGCAAGTGCGTTTGCGTCCACGGGTCTTGCGTCAAAAGGTCAGGTGTGCGCCGAACTGCATGTTGCGCATGCCCGTCGTGGGTCCAGTCACTATGTCCGTGATAATGCCGCCGCCCGCGCCCGAATCCACCGCCGTTGTAGGCAGGTTCAGATTCGTGCGGTTGAACGCGTTGAACACTTCCCATCGGAACTCCAGCTTGGTCCGCTCGGTAAAACTGAAGCCCTTGGACAACGACCAGTCGGCCTGGAAGAAGTTCGGGCCGCGAAGCGAGTTCCGGCCGACGTTGCCGAACGTGTAGAGCGGCGGGGTCGAGTACGCCGCCGGGTTGAACCACAGATTCCGGCTCTGGGTGATGCCGGCGTACGGATTTCCAATTTGCTCAGGGAAGGTGCTGGTATTCGGATCGGAATTCAGATTCGAACTGTTGTTGAGAGTCGGATTGAACGGCAGCCCCGAGTAGTAACTGGTTATGCCGCGGAAGGCCCATCCTTCTGCCAGCACGCGCACAACCACGTTCGAATTGTTCAGGAATCTGCGACCTGGGCCGAAGGGAAGTTCTACCGTGTGCGCGATGGTCAAGGCATACTCCCGGTCGAAGTTAGCCGGTCCGTAAATGCTGTTCACGTTGTACGGATTGCCCGGAGGCGGTGCGCTTTCCTGATCGTAGTCAAGCGCCTTCTGCCACGCGAAGTTCATCAGAATCGAGTAAGCCTGCGTGAACTGCTTCTTCACCTGAACCTGCAGTGCATTGTAGTTACTGCTGGTGCAATCGCACTTATCGATAATCTGCTGGGTTAAGCCGTATTGCTGATACAGCGGTTCCCGCAGAAACACATTCGCCCCTGGACCAGGAATGGCTGAGTTCAAACTGAAGCCGCCATTCAAGTGCCGGCCGAGATTCCCCACATAGCCAATCTGAAAGGTCAACTGCGGAGCAATCTCACTCTGCACGGTAAAGCTGTACATGTCCACATAGGGCAGCTTTTGGTTGGCGGGAATGTAAGCATCGCCAATCCCGTTAGGTAATTGCAACTGCCCGTTCGCAGGGACAGTCGGGAACGTGATGCCAGGCGGGGCCGTGGTGATGCTCTGCAAAGGAAAATATGGCGATGACGAGTTTACGTTTTGGTTCACAACGGTCGGATAAACATCCGCGGCCAGGTTGTTGAAGGTCCAGCCAAACGTGCCCTGCGAATAGCCTCGTCCATAGCCCGCGCGAATCACAGTCTTGGGATTCACGGCGTAAGCAATGCCCAGGCGCGGTGAAAAGTTGTGCCACTGCGTTTGGGAATTTGCGGACAGGGAAACGCCGCCCACCCCTGGAATCAGCACAATGTTGCCGATCAGGTTATAGCGCCCGCCCTGGCCAGCATGCAGCGAGTAATCGGGAAACCAGATATCCCAGCGCAGTCCATATGTAAGGGTCAGCTTCGGCGTTACGCGCCAGGTGTCCTGGATGTATGAGAACGACCGGTTCTGCCTGTCCTCCTGGTTGGTAGACACTTGTTGAAATCGCGCAAAGGTGGACGTGTCCCCTAGCAGGAACGACGCTAGCCCCAAGCCGCTGTTCCCGTCGGTCGGCGACGAAGTAACTGACGAATTGAATGTGTAAACACCGGCGCGATGGTTGTCGCTTGGCAAACGCAGGTTCCAGGCCTGCTCCCAGGTGCTGCCAAAACGCACCGTGTGATTGCCCGCCACCTTGGTCCACTCGTTCACGTAATCGAGTAAGGTCTCTCGCTCCGTTAAAGGGCAATTGCAGTTGTAGCCTAAGCTGAATCCGCCGCCGCTACTCGAAATCGGTCCGTTCCCGATGTTGATGTCGGGCAGGCCATTGGTATCCGCACGTCCCGCGATGTTCAAACCCGGAAGGCCAATCTGTGTTGCCAGCGCCGTGGTCTGGTCGGGCGAACTGACGTTTACCTGATAGCGTGAGAACCCGATGCGAATGTCCGTTACTAGCGTGGGACTGATGGTGTACGCTGCATCGCTCGCCACGTTCTGGTTCAGCGAATTTGAAATGCCTTCGAAGCCCAGCGATCCAAACGCCGGCCCTCCGTACAGACCGAACGGCGCAGGTGCATTCACACTCGTGTTCAGGTAACTGTATCTTCCGAATAGTCGTAGCTTCTCATTGGCGAAGTAGTCTGCCCGTGCATCGAACTGGTTCGCCGGATACTGTTCCACCGCGCTGGTCGCATAGTTGTTTGCCGCCGCGTTCGCGTTCGCCACGTTCGGCAGCGGCAACGCGTTCAGCAGCGTCGTCACCGGCGCCGGAATGCGGCTGGTCGGAATAGTGTCGTTGAAGAACGCGGTCCGCCCGGCACCGGTAGCTGTCCCCGTGGTCGGATCGTAGATAGTAGTGCCGAGGTCGCTCAGATTGCCCGTTCGTTCCGCCGCCGTCGGCACCCGCAGCGACTCCGATGCGCCAATCCGGCGTTGCGTTCCCTGGTAATCACCAAAGAAGAACAATTTGTCCCGCTTGATTGGCCCACCCACCGAACCTCCAAACTGGTTCCACCGCAATTCTGGGATGCCGCGATTAGGAGGCGCCGGAGTGCCAGGGGCATGCAGGCCCTGGGTGAATGGGTCACGCGCCTGAAAGATGTTGTTCTGCAGAAACTCGAAAGCGCTGCCATGAATCTGGTTGCTTCCCGACTTGGTCTCCACGTTGATCACGGCGCCGGTTGCGCGATACTGCGCGTCATAGTTACTCGTCGAAGCCGTAAACTCCGCCACCGAATCCACCGCCGGGTTCACCATCGTGATCCCAAGCACTTGGTCGTTGTTGTTCATCCCGTCCAATTGATAATTGGTCCCGGCAAAGATCTGCCCGCCCGTGTTGACCAGCGTCGATTGCTGCGGATTCTCACTGGCCGCATGCTGATACGTGTTGAGCACCGATCCCGGTGTCAGCAGGGCTAAATTGGTGAAGTTGCGATTGAGCACCGGCAACGACGAGATTTGGCCAGCCGTAAGCCGGGTCTGTACCTCCGCCCGGTCCGTTTCCACTGCTGGCGGAGCCGAACTCACCGTCACCTCCTGCGAAGTTTCGCCAACGGAAATCGCCGCATCCACACGCGCCGACTGGCCCACCGCCACCGTCACGTTCTGCTGCAGAAACTTTTGAAATCCAGTCTTCGTGACGGTCACCGTATACGACCCTGCCGCCAGATTCGGAGCAGTGTAGTTGCCCGACTCGTTTGTCGTTGTCTGGGCCGAGCTCCCGGTCCCCAGGTTAGAGACCTCAATGGTTGCTCCTGCCACCGCCGCTCCCGTCGGATCTGTCACCGTGCCAATGATGTTTCCGGAAACCACTTGCGAATGGAGGGCTGCCGTGGAAAGGCACAGCAACGCGAACCAGGCGATACCGCTGGCGAGAAGACACCGCATAAGAACCTCTTGCCCGAATTGTGCGCCGGGAGGGTGTCTTGTTACAACCAGTTCAGTTACCAGACCCCAGGGTCGCGCGCCCGGTCTCAGGTCGGCCTGTGCTTCGCGGCCCTTGCACGAAGCAACGGGGAACCGGTCTATTTTCTGATATACTTTTATGGAATGAGCTTCCGGCGTGCGCGCCTGTGGGTTCAGATGGCTCCGGACGAGCGTAATGGCATTTTCGGCCCGTCCCTCAGTTTTGAAACTGTCCTCTTCTACCCAGCCAATATCGTTAGCGCTTCTGCGCCACTCCACCCTCATTATCTAGTCACCACTTGATGAAGTCATCCGTTCAGATCTCCCGCGGAATCGAGTCGCTATTTGGCACTCGTGATGAAAATATCCGACTTCTCGAAAATGAGCTGAGTCTCCGGACGCGGCTGTTGGACGGCGATTCGCTTGAAATCGAGGGCGAGGAGCCACAGGTACGGCGAGCGGAACGCATCCTGGAGGACTACGTCGACCTGGTGAAGTCCGGCCATGTCTTCAACAACGGCGATCTGAACAGCTACATGCGCGTCGTGACTACCGACCCGGATGATCTCGCTTCGCCGGCTGGTGGAAAGCGGCAAGTCGCGCACCTTCGGCAAGAAAGTTCTCGCGCCGAAAACCGTAAACCAGCGCCGCTACATCGACGCCATCGACAACCACGACCTCACATTCGGCATCGGCCCGGCAGGCACCGGCAAGACTTATCTCGCGGTGGCGATGGCGGTTTCGGCATTTCTGAATAAGCGCGTCAGCCGCATCGTTCTGACGCGTCCGGCTGTGGAAGCCGGCGAACATCTTAGGTTTTCTTCCCGGCACACTGCAGGAGAAGGTGGATCCGTATCTCCGTCCGCTCTACGACGCGCTGTTCGACATGATCGACTCCGAAAAAGTCGAAAAGCTGCTCGAGCGCAACAACATCGAAATCGCGCCGCTGGCCTTCATGCGCGGCCGCACCCTCAACGACTGCTTCATCATCCTCGACGAGGCGCAGAACACCACGCCGAGCAGATGAAAATGATTCTGACGCGTCAAGGCTTCAACTCGAAGATGGTCGTCACTGGCGACCAGACTCAAATCGATCTGCCGAACGGCAAGAAGAGCGGGCTGTTGCAACGCGGCTGAAGTGCTAGCGCGGAGTGGAAGGAATTGCCTTCGTTAATTTCGACGAGAAGGATGTCGTCCGCCACCCTCTGGTGCAGCGTATCGTCAGCGCCTATGACCGCTACGACCAAATGATCGGCACAGGCCGGCAACTTGCGCTGAAGCTCGGGTCAAGACGCGCCGCAGGAACCCGCCTCGGAGCCGCCCGCCAGAACCGCCGTGGAAATTCCCGGAATTTCCTTCCCTCGCGTAGAGTAGCACCATGGAGCCTGGCGTAAAGTCAAAACGGGTTCAGTCCGTTGGTCACTGAAACATCAGAACCCCACCCATTGCAATGCAACCTCCGAGGAGTCTCGCCTTGCTGACCCGCGTACCCCAGCGCCTGACAGGCGGTGACACGCTTAAAATCGTTTCGCGCGCGAACGTGTCGCAGACCAGCATTGCGAGAGGACGCGCCTTCACATTGCTGAGTTAGCAGACGACCGCAAGCTGCGGGCGCTGAACCGCGAATTTCTGAGTCATGATTACGCCACCGATGTGCTCTCCTTTCCGTCGGCGGATGGCCGCCAGTATCTCGGTGATCTGGCAATCTCCATCGAACGCGCGCAGGCCAGGCACGGTGAGTTCGGTCATCAGTGTGGTGGACGAAATCCGCATGCTGATGCTGCATGGCGTCTTCACCTGATCGGGTACGACCATGAAGCGCGATGGCGGCAAGATGGCGCGGGAAGAACGAAAGTGGCGGACCGTATTCTGAACTGCCGCACGACGCTCATTGAGCGCAGCGTTCGCGCGCCGGAGGCTGCCCGATGAACCTCGCCTGTCTCGCCCTCGCGCTGCTCGTTGACGGTGCTGTCTGGCGTTTGTGTCCTACGTGCAGCTGCTCTACCTGGAGTCGCTGCGAATCATCCGCCGCGAGCAGCCGTCGCTTGAATTCTTCCGCGAAAAGCTGGCGGACCGCATCGGGCTAGACAACGAGCACGGTTCTCTTGTTTTCTCCCTGCTGAAGCACGTCGACGCTGCCTCTGGTCGGCGTCTTCTTCTCTGTGTACGTTGGTCCGGCCCGGCGTCGCACACTGGCAGAGCGTGCTGGAAGCGATCGTGTTTTCCGCCCTCGCAATGCTGCTTTCCGCTTATCTGATTCCTGCCTTTCTGTATCGGCGCACCAAGGGCAAATGGCTGCTGGGGCTGATGCCGTTGGTCGTGCTGCTGGCCTGGCTTGCTGCCCCGCTCGCGGCCTTGGTCCGCGCTTTCCAATCACTATTGGATTCCGGAACGGATCCGCGCAAAGGAGCCCGTCCACCGATTCGGTTGAAAACATAGAAGCGCTGATTACCGCCGGCGCCGAAGAAGGAATCATCGAAGAGGAGGACCGCAAGCTGATCCATTCGGTGGTGGCATTCGGCGACAAGAGCGTGCGCGAAGTGATGACGCCGCGTCCCGAACATCGTCGCGATCCCGATTGCAAAGTCGCTGGAAGATCTGCGCCAGCTCGTCATCCATGAGCAGTATTCGCGCATACCGGTCTTTCAGAACAACATCGACAACATCATAGGCTTCATTCACGTGCGCGACATTTTCGAACTGGACGACGACGACGCGGCACAGCAAGCCCTTGCTGAATCTGATTCGCCCCATGCGCCTGGTGCCCGAAACCAAGCCGGTTACGGACCTGCTGCGCGACATGCAGCAGCGAGGGCTCGCATATCGCGTAGTCATCGACGAATACGGCAATACCGCCGGGCTGGTCACCATGGAAGACCTGGTGGAAGAGATTCTGGGCGAGATTCGTGACGAGCATGAACCCGATCGCGACGTACGCCAGGAAGCCGAATGCTGTCTTTGTTGCTCCCGGAAGCCTGGACCTCGACCGCCTGCACGACTTGCTTGCGTTCCGTCCCGAAGAGGGACTGAATCCACCACGTTCGGTGGCCTCGTCACAGAGTGGCTTGGGCACGTTCCGCAAGTAGGTGAAACAGTGGAGCGCGAAGGCGTACGGCTGGAAGTCCTGGCCGCCAACGATCGGCGAGGTGGAAGAGGTCCGTATCTCCCGCGTTAGTACCCCGTCTGCGGAATCGGTGCGGGCAAATGAGCGAACGTGCCGCATAAGCCTGCGAACACGCCGCCCCACGCGCCGGCTTTGTCTCCATCGTGGGACGCCCTAACGCCGGCAAATCGACGCTGACTCAACGCACTGGTCGGCGAAAAGGTCTCCATCACCGCCGAGCAGGCGCAAACCACCCGCACCTCGCGTGCAGGGCGTGCTGACTATGCCGCATGCGCAGATCGTGTTCGTCGACACTCCCGGCATACACAAGTCCGATACGCTGTTCAACAAGCGCATGATGGATACCGTGCGCGGCGCACTGCAGGATCGCGATCTGGTGCTGTTCATCGCGGATGCAACTAAGCGCGTGGTGGAAGAAGATGAGCATGCGGTCAGTGCGCTGGCGCCGGAAACGCCCGCCCTTCTGGTGCTCAATAAAATCGACCGCCTCGACGACAAGCGCAAGCTGCTTCCTTTGCTGGAGCGCTACGGCGCGCTCTTTCCCTTCGTCGAATCTCTTCCTGTCTCGGCAGTCAACCGCGACGGACTCGACGATCTGCGGCGTACCATCGTCCAGCACCTGCCGCTTGGACCCGCCATCTATCCTGACGATTATCTGACCGATCAGCCCATCCGCTTTCTCGCCGGCGAGATTATCCGGGAGCGCATTCTCCACAACACGCGTCAGGAAGTCCCACATGCCGCGGCCATTCTCATCGACACCTGGGAAGAAACTCCGAAGCTGACGAAGATCGCCGCCACCATTCACGTCGAGCGCGATGGTCAGAAGGCCATACTCATCGGCGCCGGCGGAGCAACGCTGAAGAAAATCGGTTCAGCCGCGCGCACCGAATTAGAGCGCATGCTCGATACAAAAGTCTTCTTGTCGTTGTTCGTGAAAGTGAAGCCAGACTGGCGCGAAGACCCGTCCTTCTTGAACTCCGTAGACTGGCGATCAATGCTAGGCTCAGAAGAAAGTTGAACCTGCCAAAAACCCCAATGAAGCGCTTCTCCGCTGTTTTTGCTTTTCTCGTCTTGCTCACAGGCTCGGTTCTGTCGGCCGCTGACAAGCCTGCCTCCGATGACCGTGTCAGCGATCAGGTGCGAATGAAACTCGCCGTTGACCCTGACGTAAAGGGCGGGGCACTCGACGTTTCGGTGAAAGACGGAGTGGTCACCATCAAAGGTCGAGTCGACAGCAACAAGGGCAAAGAACGTGCCACGAAGCTTGCAAAGAAGATCCACGGCGTGAAAGACGTCGACAATCAGCTGATCGTCGGACCCCCAACCGAGTAGCGAACCGCCGCCGCCCCTGCCCAGCCCGGCCGGGGACGTTGCGGGCTAACGTAGGAAAACCAGCAGCGTCCGGTAGGCAGCAGCGTCCCCAGACCACGCCGCGTGCCGCAGTCACCGCCACGCCAATTCCGGCAAATCTCCACGGGTCAGTTACTTACAAGGCGTACTCAATACCAGTCCCGCACCCATCCCGGCATCCTCGCAAAGCATGAACCAGCACGCGATCTCAGAACCCGACGCACGCACCGCGCGCCGCGAAGCCGAGCGCCAGGCCAGCGCGCATCGCCGCCAGGTCAACCGTCAAAACGCACAACACTCCACCGGTCCCAAAACGGCGCAAGGCAAAGCGCGCAGTAGCCGGAACTCCTTTCGTCACGGCCATTACTCGTCGCAGACGGTGCTCGAGGGCGAACCCGTTGCCGATTACCAGGACCTCCGGGAAGATCTTCTCGCGCAGTATGAACCGGTCGGCCATACCGAAAGTGCACTCCTCGAGGAACTCGCGCAATCCCGCTGGCGCGTCCTCCGCTTCCGCCGCCATGAAGCGCGCATCATGGAAGGCTCGGAGCGCGTCTACGACGAACCTGAGACCCTGTTCACTATCTACCGGCTGATGACAGGAGCCGAACGCGCCTTTTACCGCGCCCTCCGGGAATTGGAACGGCTTCAACTTCTCCGGCTCCAGGCGGAACAGGAAAACCCGTCCGAAATCGTTGATGAGGAAACCACTTATACGGAGAATGGCTTCGTTCCGCAAATTTCCGCCGACAGCGTGACGACCCCCTCCTCCTCGGTCCATCCGCCGGAACCTGTTGCCTCCTAACTCTATGTACCTCTAGCTCGTATATCTGCCTGACTGCGCTACAATAAAGGGATCCGTTCATGACCTGCCCTTTTTGCGGTTTCCGCGAGGATCGGGTAATCGATTCCCGGGAAAGCAAAGAGGGAGATTCGATTCGCCGCCGCCGCGAGTGTGTGGCCTGCCAACGCCGCTTCACCACGTACGAACGTTGCGACGAAGTTCCTTACATGGTCATCAAAAAAGACGGAAGGCGAGAGAAGTTCGATCGCCAAAAGGTGTTAAACGGGTTGGTGCGTGCCTGCGAAAAACGCCCCGTCAGCATGGGGAAGCTCGCGGATTTGGTCAATGAGGCCGAATCGGCCGTTCAGGAAAGCCCCGAACGGGAACTTCCGGCCACTCGTATTGGAGAGATACTGATGGAGCGGTTACGCGGACTCGACAAGATCGCGTATGTCCGATTTGCCTCCGTTTATCGCGATTTCCAGGATGTCGGAGAATTCTTGAGCGAGTTGAAAACTTTGTGACAGTTTCCGCAGTCTAAGGATTAGGCGGCGGTTGTAAATATTGCCTAGTAGGACTGTACGACCCTGCCCTCGACGACCTATAAGTGTACCAAGCCGTAGCTTTCCTTTTTAGTTTTAGCGGGTTTCAAGACGCCCAAGTATCTTCTATTCACGCCCGGGAACGGTTATAATCAGTGCGCACAATAATACATCGTTGGCGCTTACACCCTGCCTTAGTGTCGCGTGGCAGCAGAACACTTGAGTCTAGCCCGACAGGTCTAACGGAAAATCTTGGTCGCAAATTCGTTCTGGTAAGGTCTCGGCAGTTCCGAAGAGAGAAGTAGTGTCCTTGTGTTTGCAAGCAGAGGTGATTAGGTAAGGTGGATCAATTCGAAGATCAATATTTAGCCGAAGGTCATGAGCCGCTCGGCGCTTCCGTTTGACGAGGAGGCTAATTCTTCCATCCGGAAGAGGTGCAGGACGAAGATCTTCATGGCGCGCAGCAGGTAGAAGAGTCGATCTATACCGACGACCCGGTGCGCGTGTACCTGCGCGAAATGGGTTCGGTCCCGCTACTGACCCGTGAGGGCGAAGTGACGCTCGCCCGCAAAATGGAGCGCGGCAAGCTGCGGATGCAGAAGGCGATCAGCCGGTCGCCGCTCATTCAGGCTACGGTGGCCGACTTTTCCGAACTGATTCGCAAGGGCGCTGAGGATCTGGACAGCTACGTCGATTTCGGGCCTTCTGACATTGAAGAGGGCAGCGCTGCCGACGTCAAGCGCCGCAGCGAGATTGCGGAACTGTTCACCAATTACGCTGTCGTCCCATAAGAAGCTCCAGCAGACCGTCGACAAGTTCAACGCTCAGCCGGCCACTGTCGCCAACAAAAAGCTGCGCAAGAAGTGGTCCGGCAAGGTCGCCCGCGCCAAAGTCGAGGTTTCACGGTCGCTTCGCATCATTCCGTTCAACCTGGCTCGCTGGAAAGAGTTTGTCCGGGCCATTGAGAGCGCCATCGAGGAGATGTCGCAAATGGATGCCGAAGTCCGCAAGCTCGAAGCGAAGAACAATCCGGCGACGGCCATTCGCATCAAGGAGCTGCAAGCGCGATCTGAAGAAGCGTGAAAGCGACGCCGGTGCCTCGCTTCCCGATCTGAAGCTGAGCCTTTCGGTCATTCGCCACGGCGAGATCGAAGCCGAGCGCGCCAAGAAAGATCTGGTCGAAGCCAACCTTCGCCTGGTGGTTTCGGTCGCCAAGAAGTACGTCAACCGCGGCCTGCACCTGCTGGATCTGATCCAGGAAGGCAACATCGGCCTGATGCGCGCCGCCGATAAATTCGAATACCGCCGCGGCTACAAGTTTTCCACTTACGCTACGTGGTGGATCCGGCAGGCGATCACTCGCGCCATCGCCGACCAGTCGCGCACCATCCGCATTCCCGTTCACATGAACGAGAGCATGAACAAGTTCCTGCGCGCTACCCGCGAGCTCGAAAAGGAACTGGGCCGCGCTCCGACCAACGAAGAAATCAGCCGCCGGATGGATATTCCGGTGGAGAAGGTCCAGAAGCTCAAGACCATTTCGCGCGATCCGGTTTCGCTCGAAACTCCGGTCGGCCGCGATGGCGAATCCGCGCTCGGCGATCTGATCGAAGATCGCTGGGTCGGCTCTCCGGTCGATGCCGTCATCGACTCGAACGTGCGCGACGAAACCGCCAACATCCTGAAGACGCTTTCTCCCAAAGAGGAGAAGGTGATCCGGCTGCGCTTCGGCATCGGCTGCGAACGCGAACACACGCTCGAAGAGATCGGCCAGGAGTTCGACGTCACGCGCGAACGCATCCGCCAGATCGAAGCCAAGGCGCTGCGGCAACTCCGCTCTCCGGAACGTGCCCGCCATCTGCGGGCGCTGCTTCGCCGCCCGCTAAAAGCTAGCTGAGTCATTTCTAAAGTAGGTAAATGGTCAAAAGGCCGGGCAAAGCCCGGCCTTTTCTATTTGTAGTCCCGGCCTCGGTTGCTTATGGTGCCGGCTTCCTGCTGCCCGGAACAATTCTCTTCGGAGTTTTCCTACCGATATCGGAAGAGCCGCAAGGTGTCCTACAGGAAATCGAAATCTCCGGTCGCTGGCCGCTGGCGAAATTGCCTTAGAATCAAAGGCTTGCCTTTGTTTTCAGTTTGGTAAACAAATTGCCTTCTATAGGTCGACGTCATCTGGTTGCGGAGATCACAGCTCTACGCCGCGTTTGCCTGGTGCTCGTGTTGCACGGATCGTCACACGTTGAAATTGAGAGGAAAAATGAGATTTTGCAAGTCCGCAGTGAGCGTTTTGCTTCTACTGCTGGTGGTCCTGACATCGTCAATGTTGGCCCAGCAAACGAGCGGGAACCTGACTGGAGTGGTTTACGACCCGACTGGCGCAACAGTGCCAAATGCCACGGTAGTCGCGATGAATCAGGCAACGAATGTAAGTAGTTCCGCTGTGTCCACATCCAGCGGTGAGTACCGCATTTCGAACCTGCCCCCAGGTACATACAACCTGAACGTCACCTCCGCTGGCTTTGCCGCCGCGCAGGTGAAAGGTGTCAATGTTCCTTTGAACCAGACCGTCACCACTAACGTGACTCTGGTCCTAAACAGCTCCGCCACGACGGTGGAAGTGGTTGCCTCCTCGGCGACCATCGATACCACCACCGCCCAGATCCAGAACACCTTCGAATCGAAGCAAGCCGCAGATCTGCCATCCACCAGCACAGGGGCTGGCGTCTTGAATCTGTCTCTGCTTTCGGCCGGAGTTTCTACTTCCGGAACTGTCGGTGCCGGAACCGGTCCTTCCGTCGGCGGACAGCGGCCGCGAAACAATAACTTCACCCTGGAAGGTGTCGACAACAACAATAAGAGCGTTACTGGACCCTTGGTGACAGTCCCGAACGATGATGTGGCGGAGTTTACGCTTCTCCAAAATCAGTTCTCGCCCGAGTACGGACACTCCACCGGCGGACAGTTCAATACCGTTGTGAAGAGCGGAACTAACGAGTTCCACGGCATGTTGTACGAATACGCTCGTAATCGCAATTTCAATGCGATCGACAACATACTCGCTCTTCAAGGTGTCACCAGCAATCCGCGCTACGACAACAACCGCCTGGGCGCCAACTTCGGTGGTCCGATCTTAAGAAACAAGCTGTTCTTCTTTACCTCCTTTGAATACAACCCTATTGGGCAGAATGCTACGCCCGGCCTGCTCTATGCTCCCACCGCGGCCGGTTATTCGGCCTTAAACGCCATCCCTGGCCTTTCGGCAAATAACCTGAAAGTGCTGCAGCAATATCTGGGTACAGCACCCTCCGCTGCCGCTCCGGCTACATTGCCGAACAGCGCCTATCCACTTGTTGGCGGTGTCAGCATTCAATCCGGCATCCTGCCTGTGGTCGCGCCGAATTTCAGCAACAACTACTACGGTGTCTCCGGAGTCGACTACACCATCTCTGACAAGGACCAGCTTCGCGGCCGGTTTATCTACAACAAAACCGACAATATCGATACCAATGCGGCGCTTCCGGTGTTTTACACGACAACCCCTTTCCGTTACTATCTGGTGAACCTCAGCGAATACCACAACTTCTCGCCGTCTACCACCAATGAATTTCGGTTGGGATTCAATCGCTACAACAACACGACCGGCGCGGGCAGCGCGACCTTCCCAGGCCTGGATGCTTTCCCGAACCTCACTATCGACGAATACCAGGTCAATGTCGGCCCTGATCCGAACGCTCCGCAGGGCACCATCATCAATACCTATCAGCTCACCGATAATCTGACTTACATCCGTGGCGCTCATACCTTCCAAGTCGGTTTCAACGGTGAACGCTTCATCTCGCCTCAGACCTTTACCCAGCGCGTTCGTGGCGATTATGAGTGGAGCACTCTCGAAAATTACCTGACAGACCAGGTTCCGGACGTCTTCGGAGAACGGTCGGCAGGCAATGTTCTCTACGACGGAAACCAGTGGGAACTCGGGGCCTATGTCAACGATCAATGGAAGGTCAAGCCAAACTTCACGTTGAACTTGGGCGTTCGTTGGGAAGAACAAACGCCCCCCACCGCTGCCAGCTTGCAGTCGATGAACGCCGAGGCCAACGTGCCTGGTCTGATCACCTTCAATAATCCGACCTACCAGCAATTTAACTTCGCGCCTCGCGTCGGCTTCGCCTATTCCCCTGGTACCAGCGGCAAGACGTCGTTCCGCGGTGGATTCGGCGAATCTTATGACACCCTGTTCGATAACCTCGACATTCTGTCGCTTCCGCCGCAGGTTCAGCAGACCAACGACGTCGAGAACCTCAACCTGACGGCGCCTTTCCTCGGAAAAGGCGGGCTCCCTGGTTCACCGGCTTCGCTCACTCCCCAAGTGGCTCGCAATCTCACCGGTGGATACATCCCGAACCAGATTCAACCCAGAGCGTTCACCTGGAATGTTGAAGTGCAACATGTCTTCGCGAATGACTACACGCTTAAAGTGGGTTATGTCGGCACCCGTGGACTTAACCTCCCCGTTCAGGACCGAATCAACATCGCAGCACCGGTGACGGCCACCAACTCGCTGCCCACCTTCCTTTCGATGCCGTCAGCAGCGGTGTTGAATTCACTGCCTCTGACACTTAAGCAGTTGCAGGGTGAAAGCCACTACCTTCCTCAATTTGGCGCCGCTGGCTTTACCAGCAACGTCACAGCGTATGAGCCGGTTGGCAACTCCATCTACCACGCCCTCGAGTTGCAGTTGAATAAGCGGCTCTCGAAAGGTGTTCAGTTCATCGCTGCTTATACCTGGAGCCACAACATCGATGACTCAACAGCCGAAGTATTCAGCACCTACACCACACCGCGACGCGCGCAAGACTTTCAGAACCTGCAAGCGGAGCGGTCTGACTCGGCTCTCGATCATCGCCAACGCGCCACCTTATCGGTTGTTTACGACTTTCCCTATTTCCGTCAAAGTAACTGGTTCCTAAAGACCATCATCGGGAATTGGGAAATCGCTCCCATCTACACCTATCAATCGGGCAACTGGGCGACCGTGCAGAGCACGGTCGATTCCAACCTGAACGGTGATTCCGCCGGCGACCGCGTAATCGTCAACCCCAACGGGCAAGATGGCGTTGGCAGCGGCGTTACTGCACTGAAGAACGCGGCCGGCGCTACGGTCGGCTATTTGGCAACTAATCCTAATGCTCGCTACATCCAGGCTCAGCTGGGCGCCTTCCCCAACGCGGGCAGGAACACTCTGCAATTGCCTCCCATTGACGACATCGATGCCACCGCTGTAAAGCGCATCGCGATCCGGGAACGCTATCATCTCGAGTTCCAAGCCCAAGCCTTGAACGTGTTCAACCACCCGCAGTATGTCGGCGGCTACCTGAACGATGTGACCAGCATTGGGTATACGGGGAATGACATCCGCCAGTTCCTCAATCCGGCGTCTTCTTCCTTCAACCGTCCATCAACGGTGTTCGGAAGCAATCCTAGAAGCATGATTTTCGTCGCGAAGTTCATCTTCTAATCTCCGTTCACGGTACCTAAACAAACGGCCGCGCCCTCCGGGGCGTGGCCGTTTTCATTTCGGTTGAGCCTTTGCCCCTTTCCTTTGGCGACCTTCGGGCGCCGTTTGCATCGAATAACTATGGTCAGTGCCCCCACCATCGCCGAAGAGATTCTCGACTGGAAAACCCGGCGAAATGCGGTGATTCTCGCGCATCACTATCAGGAGCCGGAGATACAGGAACTGGCCGATCACGTTGGTGACAGCCTGGAACTGGCCCGCATCGCCCAAAAGTTCGAAGGCGACGTAATTGCGTTTTGCGGCGTGAAGTTCATGGCCGAAACCGCGAAAGTACTGAACCCGAGCAAGACAGTAGTTTTGCCCGACCTGTACGCGGGCTGTAGCTTGGTCGACAGTTGTCCGGCAGCAGGTGTGGCGGCCTTCCGGCGCCGGAACCCGGGTCACGTCGTCGTTAGCTACATCAACACATCCGTCGAAGTAAAAGCGCAAAGCGATATCCTGTGCACCTCCCGCAACGCCGTCGCTGTGGTGAATTCCATCCCGGCCGAAAAGCCGATTCTGTTTCTGCCTGACATCAACCTGGGCAATTACGTGAAGAAGCAGACGGGTCGCCAGAACATGCAGATTTGGCAGGGCGCCTGTATCGTCCACGCGACCTTTCCGGCACGCCGCGTAACAGCTGCTCGGGCCGAGCACCCGAATGCTCTGGTGGCCGCGCACCCGGAGTGCCCCGCCGACGTCTTGCGTCAGTCGGATTTCATCGGGTCCACCTCCGCCATCGTCGACTGGTGCCGCCAGCAGTCCGCTGCTGAGTTCATCATTATGACCGAGAGTGGCGTCCGCTACTCGCTGGAACGTGACTCGCCCGGGAAGAAGTTCTATTTCGTGGCCAACGAAAACTGCAATTGTAGTGAGTGCCCGTACATGAAGATGAACACTCCCGAGAAGTTACTGCACGCCTTGGAAAGCCTTGAACCGCGCATCGAACTGCCAGCGGACATCTTGGAAGGGGCGCGGCTGCCGCTGGAGCGCATGCTGGCCATCCGCTAGCCTGCACGACCCCTCGCCTTTGTTGCATCATTAAAGACGGTAGTCCTTGAGCCAACTCATCCAAGTATCGCCAGCACTAACGGCGCCAGCACCATCGTATGCCGAACGTGCGCCCGCCTCCGGACCCATTGTCGATACCTTTGGCCGTGTTCACTCCGATTTGCGCATTAGCGTCACCGACCACTGCAATATCCGTTGTTTCTACTGCATGCCGGAGCACGACGCGGTATTTGCTCCAGTTGCCAACCAGCTAAGCTTCGAACACCTGGAGCGCTTTGTGCAGATCGCGGCGGGTCTGGGGGTTCGAAAGATCCGACTTACCGGCGGTGAACCGCTACTGCGCCCGCGATTACCACGAGCTGGTTGCCCGCATAGCCGCCGTTCCTGGTATCGATGATCTCGCGCTCACCACCAACGCGGTGCTGCTCGAGAAAGCAGCGTCGGAGCTTTACCAAGCTGGTTTGCGCCGGCTCAACGTTCACCTTGACACCTTGGATCGACAACGCTTCCGCGCCATCACTCGCCGCGACGATCTAGCCCGCGTCCTACGCGGTCTGGACGCAGCACAGGCAGCCGGCTTTCGTTCTATCAAGCTCAACGCGGTGGCGTTGAAAGGTCTCACCGAGCCCGACATTGTGCCTCTGGTTCGGTTTGCACGCGAGCGTCAAATGCAGGTTCGTTTCATTGAGTTCATGCCGCTCGACGGGCAGCAGCTTTGGTCGCTTGACCGCGTCATCACGGCCGATCAGATGATCGAAACGCTTCGAAGGGAACTGGGCACTCTCACCGCAGTTCCAGGCCTCGATCCGCGAGCGCCCGCCACTGAGTACTCCTTCGACAATGGTGACCGGGTAGGCTTTATCGCCTCGGTCACGCGTCCGTTTTGCGGCAATTGCAACCGGCTGCGTTTGACTTCGGACGGAAAGCTCCGGAACTGCCTGTTCGCCCGTGACGAAACCGATGTCAGTCAGTTGCTACGCTCGCATGAACCTGCCAGCGCAGTGGAGATGGCCATCCGCACTTGTGTCTGGAACAAGTGGGCCGGGCATGCCATTAACCGCGATTCGTTCCTAGCGCCTCAACGTCCCATGTATTCCATCGGCGGCTGATCTACTACCGCTCAGGGCTAAGCCGGTCGATACAATAAGACTGACTCACACCAAGGACGCAAACAGGAGAACCATGTCTGGGAAAAGAATCGGTATATTAACCGGCGGCGGAGATGTGCCCGGTTTGAACGCCGTCATCAAGAACGTCGTGTATCGCAGTACGTCCGATGGCCACCAGGTGACCGGGCTGCGCCGTGGTTGGGAAAGCCTGACGCACCTCAATTTCGACGATGCCGAAAGCGTGAAACGTTACGTGCTGCCCTTGACGCGCGACAATACGCGCACCGTGGACCGGATGGGCGGTACCTTCCTGCACACCAGCCGGACCAATCCTTCAAAGATGAAAGACGTCCCGGAGTTCTTGAAAGGCGAGACCTTTCCGTCCGCGCAGACGACGAAGAATGGCGAGACGAGCACAACCTTCGACCTCACCAAGCGCGTGCTGTCGAATTTGGAGAAGTTGCAGTTGGATTATCTGGTCGCGATTGGCGGAGACGACACGCTCAGCTACGCGGCCAAACTGGACCAGGCCGGCTTCAAAGTGCTGGGTGTGCCGAAGACGATGGACAACGACGTCCACAGCACCGAATACTGCATTGGATTTTCAACTGCGATTTCGCGAGCGAAGGACGCCATCGATCGCCAGCGCACAACCGTCGGTTCGCACGAACGCGTCGGCATCTTCCGCGTTTTCGGACGCGACGCCGGTTATACCTCTCTCTACACCGCGTATGTCACATCCATCCGCTGCGCCATTCCTGAGTTCAAGTTCAATCTCGACAAGATGATCGATCTGCTGGAGACGGACAAGCACAACAATCCCAGTAACTACAGCCTGTTGATCATGTCGGAGGGCGCGGTTTGGGAGGGTTACGAAATTCGCGAGTACGGTGATGCGGATGCATTTGGGCACCGGAAGAAGTTCAGTGTGGCCGAGGACTTCAGCGATGCAATCAAGAAGCGTACTGGAGACGAGACCGTAGTCAGCGACTTGACCTATGACCTGCGCAGCGGCGCACCGGATTTCCTGGACACTATGGTCGCGACTACTTTTGGCACCATGGCTTACGACGCTCTCACTCAGAATCAGCACGGTCTGATGGCATCAATCACCGATGGCAAGTTTCAGATGGTGCGGATTCCCGATCCTAAACTGGGCTCTCGGAGAGTGGACATCAATTCTATGTACAACGTAGAGCGCTATCGACCTAGTTACGCCAACAAAACCGGACTGCCGGTGTTCTTGACCCACGCATAGGGCGTTTCAATCGCATGTATTCAGGTTCCAATGGAACGGACGGCTTCGCGGCGGCGGCGGAGGGTCCGATTAGCGAAGTTGTGGAAGCGCAGGGCCACTTGATTGACTCGCATATCATGGAGCGCATCTTTGACTCCGTGGTGGAGTTCGGCGGCCGCTTCGAGGTGGAGCAATTCTCTATTGGCCGCACCAACGGCGACCCCTCGTCGTTGCGTCTGCGTGTAGAAGCCGTTAACCAGGACCAGATGGACCTGCTGATGACGGAGCTGTTGGGCCTTGGCTGCACCGCTGTCGATTCCGTGGATGCGGAACTGCGGGTGGCGGAGAAGGATTGCTGCGCTCCCGAAGATTTTTACTCGTCCACCAACCAGAAAACACAAGTGCGGGTGCGTGGGCAATGGTTAGAGGCAAAGAACCAGCGGATGGATGCGATGGTGGTGGTTCGCGACGGCGTCGCTATCTGCCGCCGGCTCCGCGATATCAAAGCGGGCGATCCGGTAGTGGTGGGAATGAAGGGAATTCGAGTTGTTCCCGAGGCGAAGGAGCGCGACCGGCTGGCCTTTGCGTTCATGAGCAACGAGATTTCCTCGGAACGCCAGGTGGAAACCGCGGTGGCGCAAACGGCCGCTTTGATGCGACAGGTGCGCGCAGAAGGTAAAAAGATTGTGGCTGTCGCTGGCCCGGTGGTGGTGCACACAGGCGGGTGCGCCGCCATGACGCGACTGGTGCGCGGCAAGTGGATCGATGCGCTGCTGGCAGGCAATGCGCTAGCGGTTCACGATATCGAATCGGCGCTACTCGGCACTTCGCTTGGGATTCGCAACTCCGATGGCCGGCAGGAACAACATGGGCACCGGAACCATATGCGGGCGATCAACGCGGTTTACCATGCCGGCAGCATCAAAGCGGCGGTTGAGACTGGACGTTTGACGAGTGGCGTGATGTACGAGTGCGTGAAGGCGGGAGTTCCCTACGTATTGGCAGGCAGTCTCCGGGACGATGGGCCGCTACCGGACACGATCACGGACATGAACGAAGCGCAGGACGCGTATGCGGAACATCTGCGCGGTGCGGGCGTTGTTCTGTGTCTGAGCTCCATGCTGCACTCGATTGCGGCAGGCAACATGCTACCGGCCTGGGTCAAGATTGTCTGCGTGGACATTAACCCCGCTGTGCCCACCAAAGTAAGTGACCGCGGCACAGGACAGGCCGTGGGCGTTGTGACCGACGTCGGCTTATTCCTTGAGTTACTGTCCAAAAAGTTAGAAGCGTAGTAACACAGAATGAAGAAGAGTAAAGATTACACGGATGAGCACGCGAGTGCAGGCGTGGATGCGCCGCTTCCGGACATAGAAACGTGGCCGAATCAGTTCGGCGCTTATGAAATTGAAATCGGCATGCCGGAGTTTACGTCGGTCTGCCCGAAAACAGGCCTTCCCGATCATGGCGTGCTGACCTTGCGCTACACGCCGAATAAGCACTGCCTGGAACTGAAATCCCTGAAAATGTACATGCTGGCCTACCGCAACCTCGGCATCTTTCAGGAGAATGTAGTGAATCGTTTTTTGGCAGATGTGGTGAAGGCAACTGATCCCGTGGATGCCGTCGTGGAAGGTGATTTCGCTGCTCGCGGCGGTCTTACAACGCGGGTGGTCGCCACCTATCAACGACGTAAGAAACAGTAACCGACTACAACCCTATGCATCAGCTTCGCTGGCATCCCCTGCTCGAACAATGGGTGGTGTTCAACACAGACCGTCAAAACCGGCCGCAGATGCCAGCCAACTGGTGTCCGTTCGATCCGGGCTCGGGCAAAGTTCCTGACTCTTACGATGTTTACCTTTATCCCAACGACTTTCCCGGTTTTTCTCCGCTAGCGGCGCCCTTTGATCCGCACCCGGGACTATTTGGAACCGCGGGTCCGCGCGGTGCCTGCGATGTGGTGCTGTATTCGCCGAACCATACCCTGCCGCCCTCCAAACTAACCGTGGAAAACTGGCGCAAGGTAATGGACCTTTGGACGAAGCGGACGGAGGAACATGTCGCCAATCCCGACATCGCCTTTGTGGCGATTTTCGAGAACTGTGGCGAAGCCGTCGGTGTGACAATGCCGCATCCGCATGGTCAAATCTACGCCATGCCGTTTGTGCCGCCCACGGTGAAGAAAGAGCTGGAAGCGGCCCAGCACTTCGCAGATGCAAATGCGGGCGCTTGCGTTTTTTGTCGCGTGATGGAAGAAGAGCGGAAGGCGCAAGTTCGAGTAGTTGCAGAGAACAAGCACTTCGTTGCGTTCGTTCCGTTTGCGGCCCGTTTTCCTGCGGAGATCTCGCTCTACGCCCGGCGTCATGTGCGCACCTTACCAGAGCTGAATGAGGACGAACGCGCGAGTCTGGCCGAAATCATGAGCGTGATCCGGCGCAAGTACGACAACCTCTACGGGTTCCTATTGCCATTGATGATGCCGGTGAAACAAGCGCCGCTCCGGCAGGACGAACAAACGCCCTACCACTTACACATCCAGTTTTTGCCGCTTCAACGCAGTCCAAATAAGCTGAAGTACCTGGCAACGATTGAGACCGGTTTCGGAAGCTTTCTGGCGGACACAGCGCCTGAAGATATGGCCGAGGTGTTGCGGAATTGCGAACCAGTCACGGTTGTGGGTCAGACAGAATAGGTTTGTAACGATTCCTTTGCAGTACTTGCCTGGCTGTTTCCAACTGTGCAGCGCTGACGTAAAAGAAGGCGCCGGTTAGATTCCGGCGCAGCAGAAAGCCGGCGGCGTACACGCCTGTTTCCACCAGGAAATCTATGTTGGCCTCCGCCAAAATCCCTTCTAACCGCAGCGCGTCCGACAGCCGTCTCGCAACATAGAGGAGCGGCAGCTCCGCCTCACCGAAAAACTCTGGATCTCGACGCACTTCATGTGTAAGACGCACACAAACGTAAAGTAATGCTGACGATCAGTGCTCAAAAGTGCCGTCATGCAACGGTAGGCCGTGGTACCATCGCGGCGTGAAAAGGATCGTCTTTGTTCTTGGTGCGTTCATGCTTGGGTCCTGTACGCCTCCCAAGCCCGATGTGCCTTCCCTGACGCCACAATCGGCTTCAGCAATGTTGCAGTTCGACAATAAAGCGCATAACTGGATTGAGTATGTGAAGGGCAAGAATCCGGCTTGCGAATATCATCTGGAACTGCCCGATCAGGCGAATCAGCCCACGGAAATCGACTTAGACCATATCGTTACTTGCGGCGGCCGGCCCGCGCCCAAAGAGTACGACGCCAGTGTCGTGTTCTCGTACGATAAGGCGACCCAACGTTGGGCCGTGACCCGCTTCTCCAGCTAAGCCGATTGCTTCTTTGCTGAAGCTTCAGGCAGGCCCGCACTGCGTGCGAGAACGAGCTCCAGACTCGACCAGTCCATTTGTTCCTGGCCGTTTGCCATCGCGGATACAAAGTGGTCGCGCACAACGCTTGCGATCGGCATCGGCGCTTGCACCTCGCCTGCCAACTCCAGCACCTGTCGAATATCTTTGAGCCCAAGTTTCAGCGCAAAGCCGCTGGCGGCATCGTACTTACGCTCTACGATGTTACGGCCATAATTCGCGTAAACCGGAGAAGCGAAGAGTTCGTTCATGACGTCAAGGAAGGCTTGGCGCTCCACACCTGTCTTGGAGATGGTTGTAAACGCCTCGCTGAAAGTCTCAAGCATGCTCGAGATCATGAAGTTGCCGCAGAGCTTAACGGCATTGGCTTGTATCGGGTCAGCGCCTGCATGAAAAGTGCGGCGGCCGATGGCATCGAACGCGGGTGCGAATTTTCCAATGACGGTCTCGTCGCCCGCCGTGATGACGATCAGCTTTTTCGCTTCCGCCGCTTCGGGACGGCCAAAAACCGGGGCGGCTATGTATTGCTGCCCCCGCTGTTTGTGCTCCTCGGCGAGCTTGCGCGAGAAGGCGACGCTGATGGTGCTGCTCGAGATGTGCGGAATGCCCGGCTTGAGCCCAGGTCCGAATCCGTCCGGTCCCCACGTCACAGCTTCCAGAGCTTGATCGTCCGCGAGCATGGTCCAAACCGCGTCTGCGTTGCGCGCTGCTTCAGCCGGTGTGTTCGCGACGGTGGCGCCGTCTTTTGTGAGTTGTTCCGCTTTGTCCCGAGAGCGGTTAAACGCCGTGATTTTGTGGCCGGCGCGCAGAAGATTGCGTGCCATGCCGGAGCCCATCTTGCCAAGTCCAACGAAACCGATTTGCATGACGGTGGTTGGACAGCAACAAAGGCTCCGGCATTTCAGATGGGCAATCTATACCGTGCAGAGCTGCACCGCTTGCCGCAGCGATGTCATGGGATCCTTCGTCGGTATAAATTCGTGGGCGAAGAAGCCCTGGTAATTCAGATCGGCGATCGCCTTCGCCACGGTACGCCACTGCAGTTCCTGAGTCTCATCGAGTTCGTGACGCCCGGGTACGCCGCCGGTGTGGAAATGTGCGATGTACTGAATGTTTTGTTGAATGGTGCGGATGATGTCACCTTCCATGATCTGCATGTGATAGATGTCGTACAGCAGCTTCACGCGCGGCGAATCCACGCCCTTCATCACATCAACGCCCCACGCCGTGTGGTCGCACTGGTAATCCTTGTGGTTCACCTTGCTGTTCAGTAACTCCATGCAGATGGTGACGTTGTTATCTTCCGCCATCTTTTTCACCCGGTTCAGGCCGAGAATGCAGTTCTCTTTGCCCTCCTCGTCCGCCTGGCCTCGGCGATTGCCTGAAAAGGTAATCACGTTCGGCACCTTGGCGGCCGCTGCGCGCTCGATGTTTGTCTGCATTTCCTGGACTAAACGGTCGTGGTTTTCCTTGCGATTCCAGCCGTCCGGAATAGTGCCTGCTCCCGGGGTCATGGCCGGTGTCAGGCCATACTTTTGCACCGTCGGCCACTCATCGTGGTTAACCAGATCGATACCGCTCAAGCCCATGTCAGCGCCTTGCCGACAGAGGTCGTCTAAGCTCATGTCTTTGTAACACCAGCGAGCGACGGATTGTTTCAGCCGCCCCTTCGTCTGTGCTGGTGCGGCGTCCATAAAATTTGCGGTCATTAGTGCGGCTCCGGTTATCTTCAACGCGTCACGGCGATTCATAATCCTAGACTCTCCTTCGCGTACTTCAAGCAGGCAATTACGTTTTGATCTTCCTGCCGTACGTGTTGTTCATGCGTCAGTTGCGAATACTTCGGCAGGGAGCCAAATGACTGGTGTCCCTGCACAAACTTCAAGGTTCGAGCGAGATACAGTCCATTGCGATCCGGAAATGTCGCCCAATACTGGTCCAGCAGACAGGGCACTTTCAACGGGTCGCGCGTGATCATCTCGAGCGAAAAGCGGGCCGCCGGACGGGCACGCCGGACGGTGGATACTGCTTTCGGCAGGTCGATGTACCCATTGCCAAGCACCACCTCGGAGAGCAGGAACCCGTCGTCGCTTCCTTCCACCGCCATATCCTTGATGTGACTGCAAACTGCATACGGCGCCAAGGCCTCGATTACGCCCATCGGTTCGTCCAACAATGACAGATTGTTTCCAAAGTCAAGACAAACGCCCAGGTATTCGGTGCTGTACTGTTTCATCAGCGCCACTAGCTCGTCGGTAGTCCAATCCTTGTGATTCTCGATGCCCAACGGAATCTTATAGCGGTCCAGAATGGGACGCGCCGCTTCAATGGAAGCGTGTGCCTCGGCAACATGTTCCTGCCAGGAGGACAGGTCTTTGAAGGTTTCGTAGCGGCGGGTACCCAGGCAAGCAGAGCGTGCCGCCACAGCGCCGACTTCCTTGGCATCCTCGATCGCCTTTTCGAACGCGGCCGTGTCGCTCGCCTTCGGCATGGGCACCATCGCTTCGATGTACATGCCGAGGTCGTCTGCCCGCTTGCGTATCTTCGGCAGATCGCCGTTAATGGCGCACTGAACGCCGGCGGCTCCCAGGCTGTGGCAGTGCTCCAGAAACTCATAGGTGTCCTTCGGACGCCAGGCAATCATGTAAGAGGTAGTGGCGATACCCATTTTCTTGGGTCCGTCAGAAGAACGCTCAGCGGCGAGTGGCAAGGCGGCAGCGGTCATAAGAGAGGAACGAAGGAAATCCCGGCGAATCATGAGGCGGTCTGTGGCTTAGCGATCGGCTGGCTGACTGCAACCCGCCGTTGATTGAAAAAGATAATGGTCAGCAGAGCGGCGGCCAACGAACAAGAGGCAAGCATGAGAAGGGCGGGAGCCATGCTGTGCGTAGTATCCCGAATCTTGCCCACCAGGAACGGACTTACATACCCGGCGAGATTGCCCACTGAGTTGATCCAGGCGATTCCGGCGGAGGCAGCCGCCCCCGAGAGCATGGTTGTCGGTAACGCCCAAAACGTGGAGTAAGCAGAAGCAATTCCTGCCGTTGCTATGGTCAACGCCAGCAATCCAAGAGGACCGGAGATGCCCGGCAGAGCCGTTGACGCAAATGCGGCAGCGCCAATGATCCCGGTCAGCGCGATGTGCCAGCATCGCTCACCCGTTTTGTCCGAATGGTGCCCAACGACAATCATAGAGAGGGCCGCTGCCGCCCATGGGATAGCAGTGAGCCAACCGATTTGAATAGGATCTTTCGTGATTGTCTCCTTGACGATTTGCGGCAACCAGAAGCCAAGACCGTAGTTACCCATCACGAATCCGAAATACACAAAGCAAAGAAGCCAAACGCGAGTGCTGCGGAAGGCGTCGGCGAATGAATGCCCTTTGCCCGATTGTGCGCGCTTAGCGCGTTCCTCTTCCGCCAGGCGGTCGAGCAGTAGCGTTCTCTCGTTCTCCTGCAGCCACTTCGCTTTCTTCGGACCGTCTTCAAGAACGATGAAAGTGGCAATTCCCGCCAGAAGCGAGGGCACTGCCTCCAGAACAAACAGCCACTGCCAGCCACGCAGACCGCCTAAAGACGTTGCGCGCGCCAGAATCCAGCCTGAAATGGGACCGCCGATTACCCCGGAAATTGGAATGGCGGTCATGAAGGCAGCCACCATCTTGGCCCGGTAGCTGCTGGGGTACCAGAAGGTCAGGTACAGGATGACGCCTGGGAAAAAACCGGACTCTACGATGCCCAGCAGAAATCGGACAAGGTAGAACTGGAAGGTGCTGTGGACGAGCATGGTGCAAGCAGAGGTCAGGCCCCAGACAATCATGATGGGCCCCAGCCAGCGCTTGGCTCCGATGCGCTGCATCACCAGATTGCACGGTACTTCAAAGAAGAAGTAGCCGATGAAGAATATGCCGGCGCCGGCGCCATAAACGGCGTCGCTAATGCCGAGGTCCTGCTGCATCTGCAGCTTTGCAAAGCCTACGTTGACGCGATCGACATAGGCGAAGATGTAGCACAAGAACAGGAACGGAATCAGTCGGCGGCTTACGCGCCAGTAAGTGCGTTTTTCGAACTCGTCGGCAGGTAGAGGAGGCGACACGGCCTGGTTCACGATTTGATCTCCTTGTTGTTACCGCGCCGTCCAGCCGCCGTCAATCAGGATGTCCGTTCCGGTGATGAAACCGGCCGCATCGGAGCAGAGAAAGGTCGCGAGCGAACCGATTTCTTCCACCTTGCCCCAGCGCCCCACTGGCAAGCTTGCCAGGAACTGTGCATTCGCTTCGGGATTGTTCATGACAGGGTGATTCATCTCGGTTCCAAATGGACCGGGGCTGATGCCATTTACCGTGATGCCTTCGCCGGCGAGTTCTAGCGCTAGCGCACGCGTCAACCCGAGTAAGGCCGATTTGCTGGCCGAATACGCGCTGCGGCCGGGCAGGGAAACGTGGCTCATGATGGAACTCATGTTCAGGATGCGCCCGTAGCCGGTGCCCTTCATGGCCGGGACAAAAGCGCGGCACAGAAGAAACACGCTGGTGAGATTGGCATCCATCACCCGTGTCCATTCATCGAGTGTGAACTCAATTAAGTTCTTGCGAATGTTGATGCCGGCGCTATTGATGAGAATTTGTGCACTGCCGAGCGACGACGCTACTTGTTGCGCCAACTCGGAGACCTGCTGTTCATCAGTGACGTCTGCCCTGAAGGTGCGCGCCTTGCCGCCTTGCTCTTCTACGGCCTTCTGAACTTCGGCCAGCTTGGTTTCGTCGCGAGCTACCAAAGCGATTGTCGCTCCGGCTTCGCTTAAGGACAGCGCCATTGCTTTCCCCAAACCGCGGCTCGCGCCCGTGATGACCGCAATCCGCCCTGCCAGCGCCGAACCCGTTTCCACTGTAGCCATTCTTCTCCCGATCGCGCCCGGTTTGGTGGACTATTCCACTCTTGAAGCCGCCGCGACTCAGTTATCGTATCGCGGACTTGTTTGTATCTGATGCGAACGCCCGTGTCAGTTCGTCACACTCTGTAGCTTGTGCCAAAAAGGGTCACAGAATCCGTTCCGAGAACAGCGAGTCAACGCAATTCTAAATAGCTGATTACTCTCTGAAGTCCTCCCTTATGCAGAATCGCTAAAATCGTGTTCGTGCGGCTGCTGTTTCTTTTGCTTCTCTCAAGTGTGATTCTCGGCGCACAGACGTTCCGTCTGTACCTGAAAGAGGGCGATTATCAGATCGTTCGGGAGTACCAGGTCCAGGGCGACCGGGTGCGCTACTACAGCACAGAGCGGGGCGATTGGGAAGAGATTCCGCTAACCCTTGTGGACCTGAAGAAAACGGAGACGGAGCGGAAGGGCAAGGAACAAGCAACTAAGGAAGAGGTGCGGCAGGAGGCCGAAGAGGACCAGGCCTTGCGGGAGCAACAGCGCGAAATTGCGTCAGTGCCGATGGACAATGGCGCCTATTTCAATGCCGATGGCAAAGTGAAACAGCTGGAAGCAGCGCAATACCAGATCGTGACCGACAAGAAACGCGCCACGTTAAAGATTCTTTCTCCCATCCCGCTGGTTCCCGGGAAAGCCTCGGTCGTAATTGACGGGGAGCATGCCAAATTTGTCGTTCATGACGATCGCCCCACCTTTTACTTCCGCCCGGAGCGGGAAGAACGCTTTGGCATCATTCGGGTCACACCCAAGAAAAACCACCGTTTGGTGGAAAACATTTCTATAGTGCCGGTGTCGAACCAGGGTTTTCAGAACCGGGATGAGATTCCGGTCTTTCAGCATCAGCTGACCGACAACTTATATAAAGTCTGGCCGGAAAAACCGATCACGCCGGGCGAATATGCTGTCGTAGAGTTCGATGATAATGGCGAAGCTAAGGATCTGCAGCTGATGGTGTGGGATTTTGCTTATCAGCAGGGCAGCGGAACATCGCAAGCCGAGTCGCAGGCGAAGAAATAGAATCGCATTCCTCGCCCGCGGGGCCGAATATTAATGGCCGTCGCCGTCGTGATCTGGATCCTTTGATGCCGCCAACGCCTGAGCACTCAGGTGAACCGTATCCTGGGCCGGCTCCGCCTGCTTGGATGCGGCAGCAGGGGCTTGCTTCGTAGTGCAGGCAGCGCTCGACGTCTGCATGGCCGAATAAGCCTGAAGAGAACTGGAGATGGAACTGATCATGACTACCATATCGGCTGTCTTGTCGCGGTTTCCTCGATCATTCGTACCGGAGTGCTTCTGCCGGTGCTACCCGGGACGCGCTGCGGGACGGATGGATGGTGGCCAGAAGACTGGTTAGCAATGCCAGGCCTGCGACCCAGATGGCATCCGTCCAGTGGCTTTGAAACGGCACGTAGCTGATGGCATAAACCTGCTCGTCCAGCCGCAGCCAGCGATAGTGATTGAAGAGTGCCGAGAGCCCGTAGCCGGCAAGCAGGCCGATGGCAACTCCAGTCACGCCGATCAGCAATCCCTGTAGCACAAAAATGCGCTGGATTTGCGTGCGGCGGGCACCCATTGCCATCAGAATGGCGACGTCGCGGTGCTTCTCCATCACCAACATCACCAGGACGACGAGTATGTTGAGCGCGGCCACCAGCTCAATCAAAGCGACCGTGATAAGACTCACCGTCTTCTCCAGGTTCAAAGCGTTCAGCAGCGATCGATTCTGGTCCATCCAGGTGCTGGCCACAAGCTTGGGACCGATGATGGGTTCCGCCTGGGCCGCTACCGCTCGCGCCTGGAAAGATATCATCCAGCCGGATCTCGAGCGAGTTCACAACGTCGTTCAAATCCAGCACGCGCTGCACGGAGGGCAAGGTGCTGAATGCCCAGGTGGAATCGAGATCGTACAAGCCGGATTCAAAGATGGCGACCACATGGTAATGAAATAGGGTAGGCACTGGCCCAAGCGGCGTCAGCTGTCCTTGAAAGCTGATCACGGTGACTGGGCTATGGAGTTCAACGCCGGCCGCTTTTGCCAGCCGCGAACCGATCACAAGCGAACGCGCGGCTTCCGGTCCGTTGAAAGCTTCCAGCGAACCCTCCCGCAGGTGCTTCAACAACTCGGGCACTGGCGCGCCGCGACCCAACGGTACTCCTTTCAGAACGGCCCCTGCGCCTTCCACCGGGCCCTTCAACGCAACCTGGCCGTAGAGCCCAGGGCTGACACTAATCACATGCGGCAAGCGGCGAAGTCTTGGTATCAGAGCTTCCCACTTATCGATGCCGAACTCGGGATTTGCTTCGAGGATGCTGACGTGTGCCGTGGCGCTGAGAAGACTGGTTTGCAGCGTACTTTGGAAGCCGTTATTGATGGCCAGAGCGATGATGAGTGCGGCCACCCCGGCCGCTACGCCGAGGATGGAGATAACCGTAATGACTGAGATGACGCCCTGTTTGCGCTTGGCACGCAGATACCGGAGCGCAACCATCCATTCGAAACGGGACATGGCGTGTGGACAAGAAAACTAAGACCGGTCCAGATCGCGGAGACGGTCGACGAGTCCGATCTCGCCTTCGGGACGCAGCAGCGGGAAAAGAATGACGTCGCGAATCGACTTCGACCCGGTCATGATCATGGTCAGCCGATCGATCCCGATGCCTTCGCCACCGGCGGGAGGCATGCCGTACGCAAGCGCGCGGATGTAATCTTCGTCCATGACATGCGCCTCTTCGTCGCCGCCTGCTTTGCGTGCGAGTTGCTGATCGAAGCGGCGGCGCTGCTCCTGCGGATCGTTCAACTCCGAGAAAGCGTTGGCGATCTCCATACCGGCGGCGTAGATTTCGAAGCGCTCCACGAAATCGGGTTCATCGGCTTTCTTCTTCGAGAGCGGCGACACTTCCACCGGGAAGTCGTAGATGATGGTCGGCTGGAACAGCTTGCCTTCGGCATGGCGCTCGAAAATATCCACCAATGCGTTCCCGGGCGATGTTTCGCGCGAGTGCCTTCGCAGCCACTCCGGGCTTTTTACATCCTCGAGCGTTGGCTTATCAGCATCCGGCCAAAAGGCCACTACCGCTTCGCGCATGCTGAACTGCCGGAAGTCGCTGAAGTCCACTGTCTGGCCATCGAACGTCACTATGGGCGAACCGGTGGCGTCGATGGCGACCTGTCGCAGCAGCTCTTTCGACAGCTGCATCATGTCGCGATAATCGGCGTACGCCTGATAAAACTCAAGCATGGTGAACTCGGGATTGTGCCGGGTGGAAATGCCTTCGTTGCGGAAATTGCGGTTGATCTCGTAAACGCGCTCGATTCCGCCGACCACCAGGCGCTTCAGGTACAACTCAGGGGCGATTCGCAGATAGAGGTCGATATCCAGCGTGTTGTGATGGGTCACGAACGGGCGTGCCGCTGCGCCGCCGTAGAGCGGCTGCATCATGGGTGTCTCTACTTCAAGAAAGCCGCGCGCATCCAACTGCCGCCGCAGCGAGCTGATGATTTTCGATCGCGTGACGAAGGTGTCGCGTACTTCAGGATTGGCGATCAGATCCAGATACCGCTGCCGGTAGCGCGTCTCCACATCCTCCAGGCCATGCCACTTCTCGGGCAATCCCAACAGGATTTTCGACAGGAAATCCAGGTCTTCGACATGAATGCTGAGCTCGCCGGTCTTGGTCCGGAACAGGTAGCCTTTCACGCCGATGATGTCACCGATATCAAGCAGTTCGTATAGCTTGTAGGCCGTTTCGGAGACCGCATCCTTCTTTACGTAAATCTGCAGGCTTCGTCCGTTTTGCAATAGGTGGAGAAAGCCCGCCTTGCCCATGCGCCGGATACGTTGAATGCGTCCCGCGATCTGCACATCGACGCGCGCTTCCAGCTGTTCCGCCGTTTTCTCACCGAATTCGCTCAGAATCTGAGGGATGGTGTGTGTGCTTTCGAAACGATGCCCATACGCCTGAAACCCAAGCTGCTGCAACTGCGAAATGCGGTCCATCCGCTGACGCAGCAAATCATCTTCTAATGCCAACCGGAACTCCTGGAGGAAAACTTCATTGTAGTGGGCGTGCAGTGGGTCACGACGATCCAGGATCGCGTCGCGGCAGTTACGATTCGAACTGGCCCCGAAGCATGGCGGCGCGTTGCGCGGGTGGAAAACGTTCGATGGCGTAGCGCAGCGTCGTTCGCGCTAGCAGCGCATAGTTTTCTTTCAGGAAATGCAGTAGGGTCACTTCGTCCACTTTGCCGGCTTCTCGCAGCGCCCATCCTACTGCCTTCTGAATTAGGTCGTGCGGATCCGTCAGCAAGCTTTGTGCGATCGCGAAGGTCGGTTCGGTTTGGCCATGCCGGATGAATGCAAAGGTCGCCACAATGGCGATGCGCCGTTCCCAAACATTCTTCGATTTCAGCAAGCGCTCCAGCAAACGCCTGGAGCCCAGCTGACGACTTTGCTCGCCTACGATGTAGGGAGCCGAAGTATCCACCAGGTCCCAGTTGTTGATCCGATCCGTATGCGCGAGGTAGAAGCGGCAAACGCGTTTTTGCTCCGCCGGTGTTCCTCGTTCGTACTGCATGACCAGAATCTCCAGCGCCACGAAACGATACTCGTGAATCGAGGACGCAAGCAAAACCTCAAGCTCGGGGAACGGCAGTTCGCGATAGCCTGTGGCGAGCTTACGCAAGCGCGGAACGCGAATGCCGATAAAGATGTCGCCCTCTCCGTACTGGCCTTTACCCGTCTTGAAGAACCAGGCAGAACCGGCCGCAATCTTCGGGTCCGCGATGGCGTCCAGTTCCGCAGCGAGTTCGGCCGCGCTCGGCATCGTTATATCCTAAACTGCGCGTGAACTCACTTTGCAATTTGTCGGGCAAAACAGCCCTCATTACGGGCGCGTCTTCGGGAATTGGTGCCGCTACGGCTCAGCTGTTTGCCGAACTCGGCGCGCGCGTTGCCATCGGCTACAACAACAATCAGCAGGGCGCGGAGAAAGTGCGTGATGCCATTCAGTCCGCCGGCGGGCACGCACTGGCGCTTAAGGCCGATGTCCGCCATAGCGAGGGTGCCAGGACTCTGGCCGAGCAGACCGCGAAGGAGTTGGGACCGGTCGACATCCTTGTGAATAACGCCGGCTCTTTGCTGGAGCGCGTGCCGCTGTTACAGATCGGTGAAGAGCGATGGGATCAGGTGATGGACCTGAACCTGAAGAGCGCTTTGATCTGCTCGCAAGTACTGGCACCGTCTATGATCGAGCGAAAGCGCGGCGCGATCGTCAACGTGGTTTCCATTGCAGGCCGTAATGGCGGCGGTCCGGGCGCGGGAGCCTACGCCATTGCCAAAGGCGCGTTGATTACGTTCACGAAGGCGCTGGCCAAAGAGCTGGCGGCGCATCAGGTGCGCGTAAATGCCGTTTCGCCCGGTGTCATCGACACCCCGTTCCATGAAGTCTTCTCTACGCCGGAGATGATGAGGAACTTCGTGAACGCCATTCCCATGGGCCGCGTGGGCACGTCCGCGGAGTGTGCCCAGGTTATTGCTTTTCTAGCTTCCGACGCTGCTAGCTACGTCACCGGGGAAACCATCGAGGTGAATGGCGGCCAGTTGATGCTGTAGAACACCCCAGGTAATCATGCGCGCGCAACCGGGTCCTAACCAAAAGCACCTTTATCCTTACATTCAGGAGTTTTTGTGACGAAGACCGCGCCGGCTCTGGCCGCCACAGGCTTGGGGACTTTTAGCGAAGTCAACACAGTGGCAGCCACGTATCGAATCACCTTGGCAGTCACGGCCCTCGTCGTCGCCGCGTTAGCACTCGCCGCCCGAATGCCTTTCTTTTCCGGAAGCATTTACCCCCTGAACGATGGGGGAATGTTCGCGCAGATTGTGGATGAACTGCGTGCCCACCACTTCGCGCTTCCGCACGAGACGTCTTATAACTTCGAGCACATTCCGTTATGCTACCCGCCGCTCGGCTTTTACTTCGGTGCAATTTGGAGTGCCGTTTTTCATCAGTCCTCCATGGAGATGCTGCGCTGGGTGCCGCTCTTCTTTCAATCTGCTGTCGCTGCCGGTCTTCTGCCTGCTGGCGATGGAGTTTCTCGGCGAGGCGTTTGCCGCCGCGAGCGCCACAGGAATTTACGCGGTTCTGCCGCGTAGTTCGGAGTGGTTGACCATGGGCGGGGGCTTGACTCGCTCGCCCGGCGAACTTTTCGCCTTGCTTGCCATCTGGCTGTTTGTGCGCGGCCAAAAGCTGAACAGCAACCGCTTGGGCGCGCTCGCGGGTGTGTTCACGGGATTAGCCATACTTTCTCACCTGGAAGGCGGAACTTTCTGTGTGGCGTCTTTGCTGTTCCTTGCCAGCGCTGGGAAGCAGGTGGCTGGCTCGGGTTGGCGAACTAACTTGCGCTTACTGGTGATTGCTGGCGTAGTTAGCGCCCTCATAATTGCGCCTTGGTTCCTGTGGGCACTCAAAACCTACGGTGCTACGCCGTTCCAAGCCGCGTTTGGCACGCGCGGATACGACGGCACCAGTGGCTTCGGCCTGAAAATCGGCGACGTAATGCCGTGGCTGACGCTTGCCGCAGTGATGGCCGCCCTCCGCCAGCCGCCATTCATACTTTGGGTTCTGGTCGTCGATATCCTGGTGGCCCGCAGCAGTGCAACCCACACCGTGATTCCCATCGCGATTTTCGGCGGTTGGCTGGTGGCGACCGCAGCCTTCCGGCTAAGCGAGTTCGGGGGCGCGCAGTTCCGCCGGCGAAGCCACGCTCTGATGGGCGCCACCGCTGCGTGTCTAGTGTTGTCGGCGCTCTGGACGGCGAATTTCCTGCATCATCATCTGATGCCGCATGACCGCATCTCGAACTTGGAGTGGAATCAGCGGGCGACGCTGGTGCCGTCCGAAGTCGACGCCATGTACTGGGTAAAGACCAACACGCCGGTCTCGGCGCGCTTCGTTGTCTTTAACCAGCGAAGTGATGTCTGGGCCGAAGACTTCGTCGGCGAATGGTTCCCGTATCTGGCCCAGCGCCCTAGCATCCTGACTTCTCAAGGGCGGGAGTGGCTGCCCCACAATGCCTTCGGGAGAACCCTGAAGCGGTTCCCCAAAGTGAATAAGACCTTCACCATGGCGGATTTACAGAAGCTGATCGGGAACGATTTCGATTTCGTTTTTGTCGCCGGACCATTCGACGACACTCACGTCAACCTGCAGCACCTCTACGAAACGATCCCCGGCTTCTCGCGACTTGTCTATCAAAAAGGCGACATCGAGATATTCACCCACCGTTAGTGCGAATCTAATCGGTCGCGCGGACCGTGGTCTCCGCGCAGAAGTACCTTTTTGTAGTTTTGGTACCGGCTTCACAGAGAGGGTCTCGCTGTTACACTGTTAACTTGACGCCGGGGCCGCTGTGCCGCGGTGGTCTTATGTGGATTGCGTGCCGATGAACTATATCTTTTCTTCCGAATCAGTTACCGAAGGGCATCCCGATAAAGTCGCCGACCAGGTGTCCGATGCCGTTCTTGATGCTGTCTTAGCCGAAGACCCGTCCGGGCGAGTGGCGTGCGAGACACTCGTGACGACTGGGATCTGCATTGTCGCGGGCGAAATTACCACGAAAACCTACGTGGACGTCCCGACACTCGTGCGCTCAGTCATCCGCGACATCGGGTACACCGATGCTGCTTTCGGCTTCGATTCGAAGACCTGCGCAGTCGTCAACATGATCCAGTCGCAGTCCCCCGATATCGCCATGGGTGTAGATACCGGCGGTGCGGGCGACCAGGGCCTGATGTTCGGCTTCGCCTGCGATGAAACCCCGGAGTTGATGCCGCTGCCCATCATGACGGCGCACCGGTTGGCGCAACGCCTGAGTGAAGCGCGCCGGACGGGCGAACTCCCCTATCTGCGTCCCGACGGCAAAACCCAGGTCAGTGTGGAATACGTGGACGGCAGGCCGAAGCGCATCGATGCGGTTGTTGTCTCGACTCAGCACGACGACGATGTCTCGAACGAGCAAATTTCGGCCGATGTGCGTAAGTACATCATTGGCCCGGTTATTCCGTCGAACATGCTCGATTCGCAGACTAAGTTCCACATCAATCCCACCGGGCGGTTTGTCATCGGCGGTCCCCATGGCGACACAGGTCTGACTGGCCGGAAGATCATTGTGGATACCTACGGTGGCATGGGCCGTCACGGCGGCGGCGCCTTCTCCGGTAAAGATCCGACGAAGGTCGATCGCTCCGCCTGCTACATGGCGCGTTATATTGCCAAGAATCTGGTGGCTGCCGGCCTGGCATCGCGAGCCGAAGTACAAGTGGCTTACGCCATTGGCGTGGCAGAGCCCGTGTCCATCAACGTGAATACCTTTGGCACCGGCAAAGTGGAAGATCATCGCCTGGCGCAAATTGTTCGCGAGAACTTCTCGCTCACGCCTGCCGGCATTATTAAATACCTGGATCTCCGCCGCCCCATCTTCCGCCAAACGGCGTCATTTGGCCATTTTGGCCGAAATCTAAAGGGCTTTACCTGGGAAGGGACCGAGAAGGCAGAAGCTTTGCGCGAGTCCGCTCAACTGGCCTCCGCCGCCGTCTAGTCTAGACCCATCCGCCAGCCGATACCTGGGCCGCAGTTCAGAGCTTACGCGACGCAAACACTCGACGCGAGGCGCTGAAAACTGCGGCCTTTTCGCACAAGCATACGTGCTCTGAACCGTTTATCGGCGAGAATAGAAGCAGAGTTGTAAGGAAAATAGACCGTGTCTACAGTTGCAGATTGTAAGCGCTCGCTTGAGATTGAGATTCCGCTCGAAGATGTGGAAAAGACCCGTGAACGGGTAACCAGTTCTCTCAAGCAGCGAGTGCGCTTGCCCGGGTTTCGTCCCGGAAAAGCACCCCTCTCGATTATCCAGTCTCGTTTTGAAAGCGAAATCCGCTCCGAAGTTCTGGAAGTTCTTCTACCCGAAGCTTTTCGGCGGCGAGTGGAAGAGCACGGGTTGAAGGTGGTCGGCACTCCTGATGTCTCCGACCTGCAGTTCGTGCCAGGCCAGCCAATCCGCTTCAAAGCCGATTTCGAGGTAGCACCCGACATCCAGTTGCAGGATTATCGCCAGATTCCGGTGAAGTACGTGGAGCCCGACGTAGCCGATGACGAGGTGGAAAAGCGGATAGAGGCGATTCGAGAGAGCAAAGCCGATTACGTGAATCTGGATCCGCGCCCTATTGAGACCGGCGATTATGTGCTGGTTCAGTTGAAGTCGCTGGAAGGATTGGCTGAACCGATCGACCAGGAGATCCAGGTGCATGTCGGTAGTCAGGAGACCCTGGCCGGGTTCAATGAGGCTCTGCTTGGCGCTTCACCTGGTGACGTGAAACAAGTGGACATTACCTATCCCGAGGACTTTGCCCAGGAGCGTTTGGCCGGAAAGACCGTCAGTTTCGAATTAACACCGAAGACTTTGCGCAAGAAGGAATTACCTGCGCTCGACGACGAATTCGCCAAGGATCTGGGCGATTTCCAAACCGTGGACGAGTTGAAGGCGGCCGTCCGCAAGTCGATTTTCCAGGAGAAAGAATATGCTGCCCGCCAGACGGCGAAAGAAGAAATAATCGACCGTCTAGTGGAGCGCCACGAATTCCCGGTTCCTGCGGCCTACGTAGACCGGCAAATCGAGAATCAGGTCCGAATGCAGCTGCGCGACTTGGCGGGTCAGGGTGTGGACCCGAACAGCTTAAACCTGGATTGGTCGAAAGTGAAGGAAAATCAGCGGGAGAAGGCGCTCCGCAACGTGCGCGCCTCGCTGATCCTCGAAAAGGTGTCCGATACGGAAGGTATCAGGGCCACGGACGACGAGGTCGATCAGGAAATACATCGTCTCTCCCGGCAGGAGCGTGAACCCGTACCGGTGCTACGAGCCCGGCTAGAAAAGGAAGGAACGCTTGACCGAATTCGCGGCCATATTCAAACGGAAAAGACGATGCAGTTCCTGTTCGAGCAAGCCGCAAAACAAGCCGATTAAGACTTTCCTTATGCGGACTAGGCGCGCCGACAAAAGCGGAATAAGATGCCCGTAAATGCATCTACTGAAAATAGTGCTGGTATACTGGTGTCTAACCAACCGATCAGGGCAAGGGATCTTGTGATCTCTGACGTTCTAGGAGAACTAGCTTGAAACGCGCCGGATCTGACGATTCCCTTCGCTGTTCCTTTTGCCACAAGAGTCAAGACGTAGTCGGAAAGCTGATTTCGTCGCCGAGCGACTATCCCAGGGCTTACATTTGCGACGAATGCATCGCTGTCTGTAACTCCATCATTGAGGATGACCGGCATGAACAAAGCTATGGCACTCCCGGTAAGCTTCCACGCCCTCTGGAGCTAAAAGAGTACCTCGACCAATACGTAATCGGGCAGGAAGCGACCAAAAAGAAGCTGGCGGTAGCGGTTTACAACCACTACAAGCGCATTCAGATGAACAAGCAGCGCGGCGGCGATGTCGAGCTGTCCAAGTCCAACATTCTTCTGATTGGACCCACGGGAACGGGCAAGACGCTGCTAGCGCAGACACTCGCTCGAATACTTGAGGTGCCGTTCGCCATCGTGGACGCCACCACTTTGACCGAAGCAGGGTACGTCGGCGAAGACGTGGAGAACATCATTCTCCGCCTGTTGCAGAACGCCGACTGGGATGTCCAGCGAGCGCAAACTGGCATTATCTACATCGACGAAATAGATAAGATTGGCCGTAAGGACGAGAACCCATCCATCACTCGCGACGTGTCGGGTGAGGGTGTACAGCAGGCACTCTTGAAGATCCTGGAAGGCACGGTTGCGAATGTTCCGCCGCAAGGCGGCCGCAAGCACCCCCACCAGGAGTTCACGCCGGTGGATACAACCAACATCCTGTTCATCTGCGGCGGGGCTTTCGTTGGCTTAGAGAAAGTCATCGCGCGCCGGGTAGGAACGAAGTCCATCGGTTTTATGCAGACCGATGATAAGGATCAGCCGCGGCGCGGCATTAATGCTGTACGGCGCGACACCGATCTACTGATCCAGTGCCAACCGGTGGATCTCATCAAGTATGGGTTCATTCCGGAGTTCATTGGCCGCATGCCGGTAACCGCTGTGCTGGAGGATTTGTCGAAAGAGGCACTGGTGCAGATTCTCACCAAGCCCAAGAACGCGATCATCCGCCAGTATCAAAAGCTGTTTGACTTCGAAAATGTTAAGCTGAAGTTTAGCGACGATGCACTGGAAGCAGTTGCGCAGCTCGCCATGGAGCGCAAAGTAGGTGCTCGCGGTCTGCGGATGATCTTAGAAGATCTGATGCTCGACTTGATGTACTATCTCCCTACATTCAAGAAGGTTCGCGAATTTGTAGTGACCAAGGAGATGGTTCTGACGCAGAAAATCAACATGGCTGTGCTCGAAAAGGCGGGCTGACGAGCCGCTAGTTTGCAGGGCTACGGATAGCCCAAGACGACTTGAGCCTGAAGAGAGCGTTCCGCTCCGGCGGCTTCGTATTTGCTGCCCTTCGATCCTCTACTCAATCCACGTTCGTGGGACAATCCGCCTAGAAAGTGAAAATGCTTACGACGAAAGACAAAACGGATACCAAACGGCTTCCTATGATGCCGATTCGTGACGTGGTCATCTTCCCCTTTATGATGACCCCGTTCGTGGTGGGCCGGGAATCCAGCGTGCGTGCGCTGGAAGAAGCGCTGCTCGGGGATAAGAAAATCTTCCTCGCAACGCAGCATGATGCGTCGGTAGATGAACCCCGACCAGACGAAATTTACTCGGTAGGCACGGTAGCCAACATCGTGCAAAGCCTGAAACAGCCGGATGGAAACATCAAGGTGCTGGTGGAGGGTGTCGAGCGCGGAAAAGTAGTCTCTGTCAGTGAAGAAGACGGCTATTTCCGAGCGGTAGTCAAGACGAGTTCCTTCAAAGTGGAGCAGGGTAGCCAGCTAGAGGCGTTGACCAGCCGCGTTACAAACCTGTTCGAACAGTACGTTAAGCTCAGCCAAAACCTGAACTACGAGACGATGATCGCCGCCATTCGCGTGGACGATCCCGGCAAACTGGCCGATACCGTTGGGGCCAACCTGCAACTGACGATCGAAGAGAAGCAGGAACTGCTCGAAATCTTCGATCCTATCGATCGCCTGACCCGCGTTGCAGAACTGCTCGATATCGAGATCGAGAAGCTGAACGTAGACCGCACCATTCAAGGCCGCGTCAAGCGCCAAATGGAACGGGCGCAAAAAGAGTACTACCTTAACGAGAAGATCAAAGCGATCCAAAAGGAACTGGGCCGCGGCGAGAAGAGCGAGTACGACGAGCTCAAGAAGAAAATCGAAACGGCAGGCATGACGAAGGACGCATTTGAGAAGGCCAATGCCGAACTCAAGCGTTTGGAAGCAATGCCGCCTATGTCCGCGGAGTCCACTGTTTCGCGCAATTATCTCGATTGGCTGCTCGCGGTGCCGTGGAAGAAGAAGACCAAGGAAATCCGTGACCTTGTCTACGCGCGGCAGGTGCTGGAGACCGATCACTATGGTCTCGAGAAGATCAAGGAACGCATCCTGGAGTTTCTCGCGGTACGGCGGCTGGTGCAGAATCCAAAGGGTTCTATCCTATGTTTCGTCGGACCTCCCGGCGTAGGCAAGACTTCGCTGGGAATGTCTATCGCGAAGGCGACTGGACGAAAGTTCGTCCGTTTGTCGCTCGGCGGCGTGCGCGATGAGGCCGAGATCCGCGGCCATCGCCGTACCTATATCGGCGCTTTGCCGGGTCAGCTGATTCAGATGATGAAGAAGGCCGGCACCAAAAACCCGGTGATCATGCTGGACGAAATCGATAAGATGTCGATGGACTTCCGCGGCGACCCATCGGCCGCGCTACTCGAAGTGCTTGACCCAGAGCAGAATTCCACGTTCATGGATCACTACCTGGACGTCGAGTACGACCTGAGCCAGGTGTTCTTCATCGCCACCGCCAACGTACTGCACACCATACCCCCGGCACTGCAGGATCGTATGGAAGTGATCCGGCTTTCAGGCTATACCGAGCTGGAAAAGCTGGAAATCGCCAAGAAGTTCCTGGTTCCGAAACAGCTTCGGGATACCGGTATTTCCGAGCAGACACTGCAATTCCAGGACGACGGCCTGCAGTCCCTGATTCAGTCGTACACCCGCGAGGCGGGCGTTCGTAATCTGGAGCGCGAAGTGGGCAACGTCTGCCGCAAGGTGGCGCGCAAGGTCGTGGAAGCGCAATCTGCCGCAGCCGGAGACGAGACTGTCCGGGTGGATCAGCCGATCGAAGTGATCGAAGACGAACCAGTCGCTGTGGAAGCTTCGGAGAAATCTGAGTCTCCTGTTGCTGGCCTGAAAAAGGGCAAGAAGAAGGCGAAGGTTGCCGAAGAACCGCCGCCCGCGGTCTTAATCGATAAAGTCGTGGTCACGCCGCAGACCGTCGAGCAGATGCTTGGCCCTGCCCGCTTCCGCGATCTCGACCTCGAAAAGCAGAACGAAATCGGCGCAACTACCGGCTTAGCCTGGACGGAAGTGGGCGGGTCGATTCTCACCACCGAAGCCATGGTTATGGAAGGCCGCGGCAAGTTGACCACTACCGGCAAACTTGGCGACGTTATGCAGGAATCGGCGCAGGCCGCTATGAGCTACGTCCGGTCGCGGGCGCAGTACCTGGGCTTGCCAAAAGACTTCTACCGTCACTTGGACATCCACGTGCACGTCCCGGAAGGTGCGATTCCGAAGGATGGTCCTTCGGCTGGCATCACAATTGCTACGAGTATTTGTAGTGCGCTGACGGCTATCCCGGTCCGCTGTGATATTGCCATGACAGGCGAGATCACGGTGCGTGGCCGAGTGTTACCGATCGGCGGTTTGAAAGAGAAGTTGCTCGCGGCTCATCGGCAGGGCATCAAGGAAGCTGTACTTCCCAGAGAGAACGAAAAGGATATTGTCGATGTGCCCGAGAACATCCGGAAGGATATGAAGCTCAACTTCGTGTCGTACATGGATGAAGTATTGAAGATCGCATTAGAGCGGGAGATTGTCGCTCTACCCCTCGCCCCCACGGCCACGGCGGCCGATCTTGTGGGTAGACCGGCGGAAGATAATCTCACGCATTGAGGTTGTTCCGCGAGGACCGCTACGTCTTGAAGAGAAACCATGGTAGGGACTGATACTGGCCCGGCGCTGATCCTCAGTGCCGCTGAACCTGATCAGTTCCCGCCACCGGACGGCTCTCTGGAGGTAGCGTTTCTTGGTCGGAGTAACGTCGGGAAATCGAGCTTACTGAATGCGTTAGTGCGGCAGCCTGGACTCGCTTTCACCAGTGCGAGGCCTGGTTGCACGCAGTTGGTCAACTTTTTCCGGATTGACGACACCGTTCATTTTGTCGATTTACCCGGTTACGGGTACGCGCGGGTCTCGCTCGACGAGAAGGCGCGCTGGCGTAAGTTGATCGAAGCCTATCTGCTGAAGAGGGAGAGTTTAGCTCTCTGTTTTCTGCTGATCGATGCCAGGCGGGGTTGGATGGATATGGACCTGGAATTGAAAGCCTGGCTTGAATTCCATAACCGTCGATATCAGGTCGTTGTGACCAAAGTTGACAAACTGAAAAGCAATAACCAATTGAAGGCAGGATTGGCGCCGATTCAACGGGAAGTACCGGATCAGCAGCCAGTGCCGTTCTCGGCCATTGATGGCCGGGGAGTGAGGGAAATTTGGCAAATCATCTCGAAGATCAAGAACAAGCAGTAGCCCCCGCGGCTGCCTCCGCCCCAGCGGAACCCAACCAAGGCAAGCCCACCGAGAAGCCACAGGACGAGAACGGTGTACTCGCAACGCCCAACGGAGTATCGGTCTCAACTGAGACTGCAGAGCCCCAACCGGTGGCCGACTCCGAAGCTGTACTTGCGGACCAGAAAGCCACCGACGGCAAGTCTACGGACGCCAAGCCAGTCGAAACCAGAAACGAGAAGCCGGCACTGAATCGAAGCAAGCCGATTCACGAAGGTAGAACAGGCGAGGGCCGTTCCAATGGAAGTCGCTCCGCGGAAGGTACGCGGAAGACGAATCCGGAAGCAAAGCTTCCCGCTGGCGAAGTGAAGGCAGCAGCTGCCGATCTGAGGCCGGTAGGAGACGCGCGTGCCAATGCGGGCGAGCCTCCTCGCGGCGGAGACGTCCGTCCAGGAAGTGAACCAAAGACAGCGCCCCCAGCGGAGCAGAAACCTGCCTCCGGAGGTGCCATGACAGCTCACTCGCCCGAGGCACAACCGCCGGCGCCGGTGACGGGAGGTCAGCAGCCTGCTCCCGCCCAGCAAGGGCAAGGACAACAACCGCCGCAATCGGCGCAAAGCCCGGGTCAACAGGGACAACAAGGCCAAGGCCAGCAAGGCCAAGGGCAAGGCGGCTTCCACGGCCAACGCCGGGGTCGTCATTCCATTGGAAATACCAACCCGCAAGGGCAGCGCAACGGCACTACGACGCTCGACTTAGTCGAGTTAAAGGATATGGGCATTCAGGACCTGAACCAGATCGCCAAAGATCTGGGCGTCATGGGTGCCGCCGGCCTTCGCAAGCAGGAATTGATCTTCAAGATCCTGCAAACGCAGGCGGAAAAAAGCGGTCTGATCTTCTCCGAAGGCGTTCTGGAATGTCTGCCTGATGGCTTCGGCTTCCTGCGTGCTCCCGAGTACAACTATCTGCCGGGCCCCGACGACGTCTACGTCTCGCCCTCGCAGATTCGGCGCTTCGATTTGCGTACTGGCGACACAGTATCCGGTCAGATCCGGCCGCCGAAAGAAGGCGAGCGCTACTTCGCTCTCATCAAAGTCGACGCGATCAACTTCGAACCGCCAGAGGAGTCGCGCAACAAGATCTTCTTCGACAACCTCACGCCGCTCTACCCAGACAAGCGGCTGAAACTCGAAACCACGCGCGACAATATGTCGGGCCGTGTGATGGACCTGCTGACTCCAATCGGTAAAGGGCAGCGCGGTCTGATTGTTGCCCCGCCTCGCACCGGAAAGACGATGCTGTTGCAGAACATCGCCAATTCGGTTACGCAGAACCATCCGGAAGTGAACCTTATCGTGCTGCTGATTGACGAGCGGCCGGAAGAGGTCACCGACATGCAACGCTCGGTGCGCGGCGAAGTAATTAGTTCCACTTTCGACGAGCCGGCTGCGCGCCACGTCCAGGTCGCTGAGATGGTGATTGAAAAGGCAAAGCGCCTAATCGAGCATAAGCGCGATGTCGTGATTCTGCTGGATTCCATTACTCGCCTGGCCCGTGCTTACAACACCGTGGTTCCCCCTTCGGGTAAAGTTCTCTCCGGCGGTGTGGATTCGAACGCATTGCAACGTCCGAAACGCTTCTTCGGCGCAGCGCGCAACATCGAGGAAGGCGGTTCGCTGACCATTGTTGCGACAGCGCTGATCGACACCGGCAGCCGCATGGACGACGTCATCTTTGAAGAGTTCAAAGGTACGGGCAACATGGAAATCCATCTGGACCGCAAGCTTGTCGACAAGCGCGTGTTCCCGGCGATTGACATCAACCGTAGCGGTACTCGTAAGGAAGAGCTTCTGATGTCCCGGGAAGAGCTCAACCGGGTGTGGATCCTGCGCAAGGTGCTGAATCCGCTGTCGCCGGTGGAATCCATGGAACTGCTGCTCGACAAGCTTGGAAAGACGCGCTCCAACGCCGAGTTCCTGGCCGCTATGAGCGGCTGAGTAACGCCACTCTCACCCGCGATTCATGGGCCGCATCCGCATTCTCTCCGACAATGTCGCGAATAAAATCGCGGCGGGGGAGGTGGTGGAGCGGCCCGCTTCCGTTGTAAAGGAGCTGCTCGAGAACTCGCTCGATGCGGGTTCCCAAGACATCCGAATCGAAGCGGAGAATGCCGGCCGGCGCCTGATCCGCATTGAGGATGACGGCTGCGGTATGTTGCGCGACGATGCCCTGCTTGCATTCGAGCGCCACGCAACCAGCAAGCTGAGCGATGTGAAAGATCTGCTGTCGATCGCAACCCTTGGCTTTCGCGGCGAGGCTCTCCCGTCCATTGCGTCTGTCAGCCGTCTGCTGCTTGAAACCCGCTCGCTTGACGAGCAACCGGAACCGCGGTCGAGATCGCCGGCGGCAAGCTGTTGCGCTGCGACGAGATCGCGCGCGTCGGTTGGGACAACAATCACCAGTTCGCGACCTTTTCTTCAACGTTCCAGCGCGTAAGAAATTCTTGCGTTCCGACCAGACCGAACTGGCGCACATCGGTTCGCTCGTCACTCACTACAGCCTGGGTCACATCGGTAAGCGATTCGAGCTCCATCACGAGGGCAGGGAACTGCTGAACGTTACTCCGGTAGCTTCGCTGCGCGAACGCGCCTTCCAGGTTTTCGGTTCGGAAATTATGGAAGACCTGATCGACTTCGAACCGCAAACGTTCGAAGTGCGATTACCGCCGCCGTACGTTCCCATTAACGGCCGCCCTCATTCCGAACCGCCCCCGGAGCCCGAGCATGCCACCTTTTCACTCGAAGGACTGATCTCCGGACCGCACGTTCAAAAGCAGAACCGAAATTCTGTGTTTCTGTTTGTTAACGGCAGGCTAATCAAGGACAAAGTCCTGCTGCATGCTTTAACTGCGGCTTATCACAACCTGATGCCACCGGGCTGCTTTCCCTTTGCGGTGTTGTTTCTCAACTGCGATGCCAGCGAAGTGGATGTCAATGTGCATCCCTCGAAGACAGAGGTGCGCTTCCGCCATAGCTCGGCCGTGCACGATTTCGTGCGCGATACGGTACGCGACATTCTGATGCAGCGCCGCCCCGTTTCGAGTATGCCGGTATTGCCGACCAGTCCCGTATTACCTGCGTTCGAGCCAGTTGTTTTGGGCGCGCGCGCGACGGAGCAGCGGGCCGCCGATCTCCCCTTTTCTGAGTTTTCAGGCCGCGTGGAAACCTGGACTGCCGCGGATTTGCAGTTCGAACCTGAGACTGCCATTCGAACTGACGATTCCGAATTGCCGACGGTGGTTGTCAGTCCGCCGCCGCATCCGCTGGATCGGCGATCTCCGGTGTTCGCTCCGTCTCAACAGGACGCGGCAACAACCGTGGTAATCCCTTCCGAGCGCATTCGGCGGCTGCCAGACACTCACACCGGGTTCGCCCATTTGCCAAGCGACTGGGAGCGGGTCGATTCATTAGCGGCCCTTCCGGACTTGCGACCGCTTGGACAGTTGCACGAGAGCTTTATCATCGCCGCGTCGCGAGACGGGCTGTGGATCATCGATCAACACGTAGCTCATGAGCGCGTCCTGTTTGAACAGGTATTGCGGGCGCGGGCGCAAGGCAATCTCGAGATTCAGCAATTGCTGATGCCGCTGGTGTTACAGCTAACGCCTTCGCAACAGTTCGAATATGCCCGGATTGCCGACGAGCTGAATGCTCATGGCTTCGAATGTGAACCCTTCGGCAACCGGACCATCAGTGTGAAATCGGCGCCTGCGGCAATTGGACCCACTGACATCGAGAAAATACTATTCGAAGTGTTAGACATGTCAGAGGCCGATGTCCGGCCCATGTCGCTGCAGGACATCCGCAGCAATGTCTGTGCGACGATTGCCTGCCGGGCAGCTATAAAAATCAACATGCGTTTGGAACCGTCGAAGATCGAATGGCTTCTACGCGCGCTTGCCCAATGCGAGTATCCGATGACGTGCCCGCACGGCCGTCCCATCGCGCTGCGCTACAGCACAAAAGATATTTTGAAGAGCTTCCACCGGATTTAGAGATTTTTCTGAGGTTAACTCCACTTCGGATATAGGGAATTTCTGAACCAATTTTTACTACTTATCCCCCCTATTGAGGACCAAAGTTCGCGCCGATAAGTGATTTAGGTGCTGGAACCTTAGGGTTCTCCCGCACATCGAAAGAGTACGGAGGTTAACCAAATGAAAGTCGCAAGGTTTGTAGCCGCCTCGAAAGAGCTGTTCTATTTCGTTTCAGGTCTAACAATGCTTCGCCGTCACTGCGAAAACATTGAAGAGGCCCAGCGCATCATTGAGGGTTGCGGCTTCCCGCAAACGCTGGTCGTCAACTAGCGCTACAGTCCCGCCGCAGCGAAGATATCGGGCCAATCGCCTCTGCCGATGGCTTCCCACGATCGCTGCACTTTGCAGGATACTCCTCGCCCGTCTTATTCCCACTCGATGGTGCCGGGCGGTTTGTTTGTCAGATCGTAAAACACCGCGGCGATTCTGTTTAAGCTGAGCAACTCGTTCGTGAGTTGCTGCAGTTGTTCGGCCTGGAGCAGCACAACCTCGGCGGTCATTCCGTCAACTGAGGAAATGGGTCTCAGAACAACCGATTCAGGCCGTGCGTCCGTGCCAACGGGAATAAGAATCACCGGAAATTGCCATACAGCTGCCTCAAAGCCGCTATCAACCGAGAATCGCCTGACGATCGCGTCCGCCTCACGCAGCAGGTTCAGTCTTGCTGATGAGATGGCCGCCGGATACAAGCGGAAGTCTTGCAGCGGTGCGGTGCTGCCGCACAGCGCTACGACTCGATTGATATCGGTTCGCCGGTTGGTGATTGCGGGTGCAGCGCCTTCAATCAGCGCCAGAGTCGGAGCTTGAGGAAGTGCCAGCACTTCGTGGTAGCTGCGGCAGTCGCCTTGAACGCCAACTGACTTGACCGGCAGAACGAAGCCGTCCTTGTCCTCCACCACAACTCCGTCGATGGCTGAGCAGAGACAGCGGATGGCGAGGCCCGGCCCAGGGAAGGGATGGCGAGACAGGAAGGTATCGGGAATGCCAATTTCCCTCCCAATCTCGCGTACTTCGTCCTTGTAAAAAGAGGTCAACGGCTCGATAATCTGGCCGGAATCGATTAAAGCCTGGATGCCTGCTACCCGGTTGTGATGTGTCTTGATGAGGTCCGCTTTGGCGGTGCCGCCGGATTCGATGGTGTCGGGGTAAATTGTTCCCTGTCCCAGAATCCAGTGGCCGTCGAGAAAGTGCTCGGTCGCGAGGATACGTTCCTGCACTTTCACGAACTGTTCACCGATGGCGAGTCGCTTCGCCTCGGGCTCGTGTAAGCCTGCAAGCGCAGCCATGAATTCAGGCTCGGCCTCGTCCACCAGGAAATGAGTCGCGCCCAATTCCTGGAATGCCGAGCGAACAAACTCCGTTTCGCCCTTCCGCATAAGGCCTGTGTCGACGTAAATGCCGAACACCCGCTCGGGCCCGAGTGCACGCATGCAAAGCGTGTAAGCGACGGTAGAATCCACGCCGCCGCTGACGAAGAAGAATACGTTGCGAGCGCCGACGCGGTCCCGAATCTGTTGTTCAACTACCGGCACACGCTGGCTAACGTCCCAATCCCGCTCTGCTCCGCAAATCTGAAACACGAAGTTCTGCAGAATCTGCCGCCCGGCTTTCGTGTGGACCACTTCGGGGTGGAACTGCAGTCCAAATAGCTTACGCGAGGGATCCGACATAGCAGCAACGCCGGAGGTCTCTGTTGAAGCGGTAATTCGAAACCCTGGCGGAACCGTCGCTACGATGTCACGATGACTCATCCAGATCTGGCTCCCCTGAATGCCCTTCCACAAGGCATCCTCGCAGGAGACCGTCAGATGCGCCAGCCCGTACTCACCCTTCTCTCCTTTCTCCACGGCTCCTCCCAAGTGATGCGCAATCAGCTGGTGCCCGTAGCAAACGCCGAGGACCGGCAGTTTTCGATCGAACAGCGAAGGGTCGATGTCGGGCGAGCCCGTGTCGTAGACACTGGCCGGTCCACCGGATATGATGATCCCTTTACGTCCAGAAAGCCGGTCGGACGGAATGTCGCTGGGCTGAACGTCCGCGTACACTCCCAGTTCCCGGACGCGCCGTGCGATCAGGTGAGTGTATTGGCCGCCGGTGTCGAGGACAGTGATTTGCGGCTGAGCAGTAGCCGGAGCGCTGGTGGAAGTGTCGTACAAACCATCAGTGTAGCGACCGCGCCGGGTTTGAAAATAGTTGTCTGCCGATGTCGATCGGAGGCTACCTCATTCGTCGCTAGGGTGAAGAGCAGATGAACGCTCTCTCAAAAGGAGACTCGATGAAATACCTGGCACTCATTTATGGCGACGAGAAAGCCGACGCCGCCTTGACCGAGCAAGAAAACCAGCAAGTGTATGCCGCATACGGCGCTTACACCCAGGAAGGCCGCGCGGCGGGCGTCATCCAAGGCGGCGAAGCATTGCATCCAAGCGCTACTGCCACGACCGTACGTGTCCGAGACGGCAAACGAACCACTACGGATGGCCCGTTCGCCGAAACCAAAGAGCATTTGGGCGGCTATTACGTGCTTGATTGCGAAAACCTTGACCAGGCAATTGAGTGGGCGGCGCGGATTCCCCACGCCTCCACGGGGTCGATTGAAGTGCGTCCCATTATGGTGTTTTCCTAAAGGAAAGGGGAAAAGCATGCAGTACGCCTTTTTGCTCTATCGCGATGAGGAGGTGTTCGCCAGTGCACCTCAAGCGGAGGTGTCGCGACGCATGCAAAGCATGCAAACCATCCTCCAGACGACAGCGAAGGACGGCACTCTGGAAGGGGCAGTCCGCCTGGAAGACGCGACGACGAGCAAGACCGCTCGTCGTCGTGGCGGCACGGTGGCGATTCATGACGGACCGTTCGCTGAAACAAAAGAATTTCTAGCGGGCTTTCTGATCATTGACTGTGCAAGCGAAGCCGACGCGGCGCACTGGGCGGAACGCCTTACCGACGCCTCATGTTCGGGCGTTGTGGAGTACCGGCCGGTGGCTCAGGTGTTTCCGACGACATTGCAGCCCGATGACGCCGAAATGGCCAGTAGCCGATAAAAGGCATGTCCGCTTCTACGGTCGCCATCGACGAGGTTTTCCGCGTCGAGTGGGGCCGCATCCTGGCCGGGCTGATTCGCAGATCCGGCTCGTTCGAAGAGGCTGAAGATGCGCTGCAGGAGGCGTTCGCGACAGCGATCGCAGTCTGGCCACGTACCGGGATTCCTAACAATCCGGCAGCCTGGATTACGACGGCGGCGACTCGCAAGTTGATTGATTCCGCCCGGAAACGGATTCATGGCGAACGTATCCTGCCCGAAATCGTGCGCTCGCAGGTAAACGACGGCGCAGATGCAGAGAGTCCGTGCGACATGTCTTCATGGCCTGACGATCGCTTACGACTAATCTTCACTTGCTGCCATCCGGCACTCAACCAGGAAGCGCAGATTGCGTTGTGCCTTCGCACTCTGGGCGGCCTGGCCACCGTTGAGATCGCCAAGGCCTTTCTGTTATCTGAGCCCGTGCTGGCTCAGCGTCTGGTCCGAGCCAAGCGTAAGATCCGAGACGCCAATATTCCGTATGTCGTCCCGTCTCCCGAACAGATGCCCGAGCGCCTTGCTGTTGTACAGTCAGTGGTTTACCTGATTTTCAATGAGGGCTATCTGGCCAGCTACGGAACTGCACTGCTGCGCACGGACCTGTCTGCCGAAGCCATCCGCCTGGCACGTCTCCTCACGCAATTGCTGCCGAACGAGCCCGAAAATCTAGGCTTGCTCGCTTTAATGCTGTTCCACCATTCGCGGCGGGATGCCCGGACGAATGCACAGGGCGATCTGGTGGTCTTAGAGGACCAGGATCGCGCGTTGTGGCACTCCGAAGATATGCAGCAGGGGTTCGAGGCGTTAACTCGCGCCGCCCGGTATGGTCAGCCCGGGCCTTACCAGGTGCAGGCTGCCATTGCTGCTATTCACGCCTCTGCCACTGAGTCCTCGGCCACCGATTGGTCAACCATCAGGCGCTTATACGAGAAGCTTCTCGCCTGGAGCGATGCACCGGTAGTTCGTCTGAATCATGCGGTCGCCGTCGGCATGAGCGATGGCTTGGTGCAAGGGTTGAACTTATTAGACGAGCTATCCGCTGCTGGTGACTTGGCCCGCTATCACCTGCTTCCCGCGGCCCGAGCCGATTTGTTACGCCGCCTGGGCCGCACGCAAGAAGCAGCCACTGCGTATCGAGAGGCACTGCAGTTGGTGGGGAATGAGGTGGAGCGGCGATTTCTTCAGCGAAGGCTGCGGAATCTAGCCGCATGCTAAAGCGGCCCTGACCCTCAGGAGGGCAGGGCCGCTCATAGCGAATCGTGAGATGTTAGCGGCTGGCGCGCTGCTTTTCGAAGCGCTGCTTTGACCGTGCCAGCAGATCCGCGGCCTGCGGCATTGCATCAATGGCTTTTGCCACTTCCGGGTCCTGTTCCACGTTCACCTTGAGCGAGTCCTCGTAAGAGAAAGCGGAAATGTACATCTCGGAACGCAGGCGATCGCGAATCCATTCATGATCCCGAGTCCAGTCCGCTTCGGTGAACTGCAGATGCTCTTTCATCAGGTAGTCATGGTATTGGTTCAGCACATCCTCATTCGGCACCCAGCCCGCAGGCAGCTTTGTTTCGTGATTCGCAAAATAGTGCGTGGAGAAATCAAAGATGGCGTTTCGGCGCAGCATATCGGTTTCGAAGCTATCCAGCTTTGACGCGTCGTACTTCACATCCGGAGTGATGCCACCGCCGCCGTAAACAACCCGTCCCAGGTCGGTCTGCTTCACGTCTGTCGGGTTCTTCGCGTCCCCGCGTTTCCCGTAGTAGTAGTCCAGGAACGAGATATTTGAGTAATTGCGTTGAATCAGACGGCCGCTGGGCGTGTAGTAATGCTGAGTCGTCAGGGCCAACCCGGTGTTGTCGCTAAGCGGGTAAACAGTCTGTACTAGTCCCTTGCCGAATGTCGTATCGCCGAGAATAATCGCGCGATCGTGGTCCTGCAAAGCGCCGGCCACAATCTCAGCGGCAGACGCTGAGAAGCGGTTCACGAGCACGATGATCGGATAGTTTTCGCCATACTGGCTGCCACGGGCCAGGTACGGCTTTTCGGAGTAGGCGCGGCCTTTGTGGGAGACCACCACCTGCCCATGGTCGAGCCAGTGGCCGGCCACCGCGACGCCTTCCTGCAGGAGACCGCCGGGGTTCTCGCGAAGATCCAGGATCAGACCCTTAATGCTCTGTTCGCCCAAACGCTTCAGGCTGTCTTCTACTTCTTTGCTGGTGGTTTCGTTGAACGACTTGATCCGGATAAAGGCAATCCCGGGCTTCACCCAGAACGCTTCGTCAACACTGTTTTGCGGAATCTCGTCGCGAATCAGGTCGAAGCTCAAGGGCTTCGTCGTCCCCTCGCGCATAACCACCACAGTGACTTTCGTTCCCTTGGGACCGCGCAGCATGGAAGCAATGTCGGAGGTTGTGGATTTGTCCACCCGCTGGCCATTCACTTCTACAAACACGTCGCCGGGCCTCAGTCCTGCTTTATAAGCGGGCGAGCCGCCGAACGGAGCAACCACAATGATCTTGCCGGCCCGGGACGGACCGATGGACATGCCAACTCCGTAATACTTCCCGTGTTGGTCCTCACGCATCTTGTCGTATTCCGTGGGATCGAAGAAGTTGGAATGTGGATCGAGTGTCCGCAGCATTCCCGGAATGGCGCCCTTATAGATCGCTTTATCCGGCGACAACTTATCCGAGTAGTTCTGTTCCACCACGTCATAGACCTTGGTGAATGATTCGACGCTGGCCTTAAGGTCTTCGTCGGTGACGGCCGCTACTCTTTGCTGAGCCGCGGAGACAGTACGTGCTCCGGGTCCAAAAAGTCCGCCCACAAGGGCGCAAGTAGCAAGAAAGATGGGGATAAACAGGAAGACGCGCCGCTGGGACGACAAATACTACCCTCCGGGACTGTTTCCAGTATAGACGTTAATCGACAGGTGAACGGTTGTAGGTTTCTGCAAACCGGTCTTTAGATAAGGAGTTAAACGGCCGCTCGAACACGGCGCGGCGCTGGCCCTTCACTCCGAACCGACTTTTTTGGCGCTTCATCCAGACGGCGAACCTGATCGCTCACGCACACCAGGAACATAGGCTGTCGCGCATTCTTGAGCAAGTCGATGATACGGTCTTGTTGATCCTCAAGGTAAATGGACTTGCCATCGGTCAACAAGTGAAGCTTGGCATCGATAGAAAGAACGTCGGCAAGACGCCGCCCCATCTCGCGCTGCAGAAACCGAAGAACGCGCCGGATCTTCTGGAGCGAAAATCCTTTTCGCCTCAGCTCTGCGATCACCGTAATCTCAATGACTTCTTCGGGAAGGTAAACGCGCTTGTGACCCTCATGCCGCGGGGATACCACCTTGCGCTCGTCCCACCACTGCAGCTGACGGAGGCTAACCTGGGCAATTTTCGCCACGTCTGTGCTGGTATAGGTACGCTGATTCGGCTGTAAATCAGGACGAACTTTCCGTGTTTTGAACATGGGGCGCGGGTTTCGTTCTAACCAGGTAGACTCCACAGATTGTACTAGACTTACAAAAAGAGTCAAGTCTGTTTTAGACGAGTTAACCGCCGCCGACGAATTCTACGATTTCCAGCGCCGCTCCGGGCGGAACGGGAGTGGCATTCCAATCGCGTTTACGCACCAGGCTGCGATTGAGTTCTACTGCCACACGGTCGGCTGCGATCTGCAAATGTTGCAGCAGGGTTGAAACGGTTTGCGGGGCGGGTAGCTGCTCGGTTTTGCCGTTGATTGTGACGTCGATGATTTGCACGTGCGTTTTTTGAGCTGTCGCGGGTGTTCGTCGTGAAGGCGCGCGAAGAACCAGTAAGGTTTCTTGCGCTCATTATAATGTATTTTCCGGCTGTTACTCTGGTAGCAGTCTGCCCATGCCCACAAGTTACGCTCAAACTTGGTTCCCTGTCTTACTTCAGATTCTGATAGCAATTGCAGTAGCTGGCGGCATGATAGGCGCCTCCGCTGTGATTGGCCGGCGGGTAAAAGACACGGTCAAATCTTCTCCTTATGAATCGGGCATGATCCCGATTGGCAACGCTCGCGAACGATTTAGCGTGAAATTCTACCTTGTTGCCATGGTGTTCATCTTATTCGACATAGAAGCTATTTTTCTATATCCGTGGGCAGTTGTTTATCGCGAGTTACGCTGGTTCGGCTTTTTTGAAATGCTGCTTTTTATTGCGCTTGTGCTGTGCGGCTTTTTCTACATCTGGAAGAAGGGTGTTCTAGATTGGTCGGCCGAAGAGCGACGTGTGGATGCGTCGGAGAAGAAGCATGCTGCCTGAGGTTCTGGCCAACTACGACATTGCTATTTCCATAGATCAGCATCTGTCGCAGGCCATCGCCGGCGGCGAAGTCACGGTGGACGGGCCGGTGATTCAGATTGCGCCGGAGCAATTGGTGGCGACCTGCCGCTTCTTGCGGGAGAGTGCAGGCTTTGAGCGGCTGTCAGCCGTCACGGGCGTTGACTGGTGGCCCCGCGAGCCGCGTTTCGAGCTTGTTTACCTGCTGCACGGAATCAAAATCAACAAGCGGTGCCGTTTGACGGTTCGGTTAAGTGAGGGTGAAGAAATCGACTCGCTGACACCGGTGTGGCGCGGCGCCAACTGGTACGAACGGGAAGTGTTCGATCTCTTTGGCGTGCGCTTCCGTAACCATCCTTTTATGGAGCGGATCATGATGCCTGTGGATTGGGATGGCCATCCGCTGCGCAAAGATTACCCAACTCACGGCCATAAGTACTCCTATAAAGATGAATAATCTGCTCCGCAGCCCCCGCGAGGTTTAACAGTATGAAAGAAGGAAATTCCCCGCTTGCGTCATTGGACGCGGAACAGGAGCTAAGGGCTCCGGATCCGTCCAATGTAGAGGCGCTTCCTACGTCATCAGCGCGCCGCATGACCCTGAACATGGGTCCGCAGCATCCGTCTACACATGGGGTTCTGCGCGTGCTGATCGAACTGGATGGGGAAACAATTACCAACGCTCGCCCGGAAATTGGCTACCTTCATACCGGCATTGAGAAGCAATGCGAGGCGGAGAAGTATCAGCAAGTAGTTCCGTTGACCGATCGCGTGGACTACCTGGCGAATCTTTGTAACAACACCTGTTACGCGTTGGCCGTGGAGAAATTGCTGCATCTCGAGATCCCGGCCTTTGCGCAATGGATGCGGGTAATCCTGAATGAGACGCAGCGTATCTCGAGCCATTTAGTCTGGCTGGGTACACACGCGCTCGACATAGGCGCGATGTCGGTGTATTTCTACTGCTTCCGCGAGCGGGAAGAGATCCTGAAGGTCTTCGAGGCCTTCTCCGGTCAGCGAATGATGACCAGCTACATACGCCCGGGTGGCCTTGCACTGGAACCACCGCGCGGCTGGCACAAGATGATCTCCACCCTGATGGACCGCATGGAGCGCGGCGTCAATCAATATCAGGAACTGCTCTCCGCTAATCCGATTTGGATGACGCGCACAAAAGGCGTCGGCGGGCTGCCGCTGGAAGACATGATCGATCTGGGCGTTACCGGACCGCTGTTGCGCGCTGCTGGTCTGAAGATCGATGTGCGCAAAGATTGCCCCTACTCCAGCTACGAACAATTTGATTTCGAAGTGCCGACCCGCACCGCTAACGACGTGTATGCGCGCTACGAAGTGCGTATGGACGAAATGCGGCAGAGTATTCGGATTGTCCGCCAGGCTCTGGACGGCATGCCGTCAGGTCCGTGGCGCGCGGAAGCGCCGGGTATCCTGCTGCCGGACCGCGAAAAGATGAAGACTCAAATGGAGTCTCTGATCTATCACTTCAAGATCGTCACTGAAGGGTATCGCGTTCCGGAAGGTTCTGTTTACCAGGTGATTGAATCGCCGCGGGGTGAGCTTGGATACTACGTTGTGAGTGACGGCACGGCCAATCCGCATCGCGTATTTATGCGCACGCCGAGTTTTGGAAACCTGCAGTCACTGGGAGAAATGTTGGAAGGCATCGTGATCGCTGATTCGATCGCCGCAATGGGAAGCATGGACTTCGTTCTGGGAGACGTAGATCGCTAACTGATATGAGGTTTTCGCCGGAACTGGAACAACGATTCGAAAAGCTGTTGGCGAGCTATCCGCCCGGCCGGACGCGCTCTGCGGTAGTGCCGATGCTGTTGTATGCGCAGGATGAAATTGGGGCGGTGACGCAGCAGCTGGTTGAGGAGGTGGCGCGCCGCTGCAAAGTGACGCCGCTGCAGGTAGACGAGGTGATCGGCTACTACTCGATGCTGCATCGGAAACCGATCGGCAAGTTCAACGTGCAAATCTGCACCAACATCTGTTGCCAGGTGGTGGGCGGCGAAGATTTGTTTGCTCATGCCAGCAGGACTCTGGGCCTCGACAATAAACAAACCTCCGCCGACGGTCTTATCTCGCTCGAAGAAGTGGAATGCATGGGTGCCTGTTCCTGGGCACCGGCCATCCAGGTCAACTACGACTTTTATCATCGGGTTACACCGGAGCGTTTCGATCAACTGATCGCGGCGATTCGCGACGGCTCCTATAGTCAGAAAGCGTCCTGAGGGCACGGAGCAACCTCGAACTGCAATGATTTACAACGAACCAAGTCCGCTAGAAACCAAGATCATCTCGCAACGCTGGACGCTGCCCAATTGCGCATCGATCGACACGTATCTTGCAACCGAGGGCTACGTAGCGATCAAGAAGGCCGTGGAGATGACGCCCGAAGCGATCATCGAAGAGCTAAAAGCTTCATCGCTGCGCGGACGCGGTGGCGCAGGGTTCCCGACGGGGATGAAGTGGAGTTTTGTTCCGCGCAACTCTGGCAAGCCCGCGTACATCATCTGCAACTCCGACGAAAGCGAACCCGGTACCTGTAAAGACCGGCTGCTGATGGAAAACGATCCGCACCAGCTGATTGAGGGCATGCTGATTGCCGGCTGGACGGTGAAGTCGAACAAAGGTTATATCTTCATTCGCGGCGAATACCGGTATCTCATCGAGATTGTCGATCGGGCAATTGCGGAAGCCTACGAGCGCGGCTACTTGGGCAAGAACATTCTCGGTTCGGGCTGGGACTTCGACCTCTACACGCACACCGGTGCGGGTGCTTATGAGTGCGGCGAAGAATCGGCGCTCTTGGAATCGCTCGAAGGCAAGCGTGGCATTCCACGTCTGAAACCTCCTTTCCCGGCGGTTGTCGGAGCATTCCAATCACCTACGATCTTGAACAACTGCGAGACGTTCTCGGCAGTGCCCGTCATCCTTCGCAACGGAGGTGCGTGGTTTGCCGGTCTGGGTACGCCCAAAAACGGGGGCACGCGGCTGTTGTGCATCTCCGGCCATGTGAACAAGCCCGGCGTTTATGAATTGCCGCTTGGCTTTCCGTTCCTGCGGCTTTTGAACGAAGTATGCGGTGGCATGCGTAATGGTAAACAGCTGAAGGCTGTCATCCCTGGCGGATCCTCAGCGCCCGTGTTGAAGGCGGATGAGGTGCAGGAACTGCTGCTGGATTACGATTCCATTGCCAAGCTGAAGTCGATGGCCGGGTCGGGCGGGATCGTCATTCTGGACGAGGACACCGACATTGTTGCCGTGGCGCTGCGCACCATCAAGTTTTATGCGCACGAGAGCTGCGGCTGGTGTATTCCTTGCCGCGAAGGCACCACTTGGTTGAAGAAAATCTTGAGCCGGTTCCATGAAGGGTTCGGGCAGGAGAGCGACATCAATCTGATCCGCGATCTGGCGGACAACATGCTGGGACGCACCTTTTGCGCCTTGGGCGATGCCGCCGCGATGCCCACCACTGGTTTCATCACGAAATTCAGAGACGAGTTCGAGGCTTACCTCGCGAAGGGCACGCACTCGCTCGAAACTGCCTCTCCGGAACTCGTCGCAATTGAGGCTCATTAAGAGCCGCGCACTATGAATGAGGCTCGATAACAGTATTTATGGCTGATCTGGTTAAGTTTACGATCGACGGCCAGCAGGCGCAGGCTGCTCCGGGCACTCTGCTGATCAATGCGGCAAAGGAAGCAGGCATTGCGATTCCCGCTTTCTGCTACTACGACGGATTGGCGTTGCAAGCCGCCTGCCGCATGTGTCTGGTCGAAGTAGAAAAAACCCCCAAGCTGCAAGTGGCGTGCACGCTGCCGGTGGCGGAAGGCATGGTGGTCCATACCGATTCCGAGGTGGTGCGCAAAGCGCGCAAGGGCACGCTGGAATTTCTGTTGACCAACCACCCGCTGGATTGCCCGGTTTGCGACAAGGGCGGCGAGTGCGAGTTGCAGGACATGGTGTTTCGCTATGGGGCAGGGGAGACCCGCTATCGCGAGAACAAAATCCACGTTGACGAAAAGCAATGGTCGCCCATCGTCTTCTACGATGCCCCGCGCTGTATTCTTTGTTATCGCTGCGTTCGCATCTGCGGCGAAGGCCTGGGTGTCGGAGCTCTTGGTGTAGGCAACCGTGGCGCCGCCGCTGAGATCGTGCCGAATCGCGGCGACCATCTTGAGTGCGACGAGTGCGGCGCGTGTATCGATATCTGTCCCGTCGGCGCACTCACTAGTGGCACGTATCGGTATAAGACCCGACCGTGGGAGATGGAGCATGTCGCCACTGTCTGCACGCACTGTTCAAACGGTTGCAAAACAACGCTTGGAATTCGCAACGGCGAGATCATGCGCGCGAACAATCGCGATCGGTCCGGTTTGAACGGCGAGTTCCTTTGTGTCAAGGGTCGCTATGCATACGATTTCAACGAGCACCCTGACCGCTTAACGACGCCGCTGGTTCGCCAGAACGGGGAACTGAAGCCGGTTTCATGGGCGATTGCGCTGGCAACTGTGGCGAAGAAATTCTCTGAGCTGCGTGCCCGTAATGGCCGCTTCGGCGTGATTGGGTCGAACCACACCACCAACGAAGAAAATTATGTGCTGCAGAAGTTCGCGCGGCAACTCTTGCACACCAACAATATCGATCATCACCGCACTGGCGATGTGGCGACGCTGATCGATTCATTGAATGGCCGGACCAATGCGTTGGCGACCATGGACGATCTCTACAATTGCAAAGCCGCGCTGGTCATCCATAGCGATCTTGCCCAGGAACAGCCGCTCATCGCGTTCCAGTTACGCGCCAACTGGCGGCATCACAAGGCGCGGGTCTATGCAGTCAATCCTGGCCCGGTGCGCGAAGACAACTATGCCGCAACCTTTCGCGCTGCCTTTGGGAAAGAAGCCGACGCGCTTGCTGAGTTTCGTGAACAGTTGGCTGCGGAGCCCGAGCTTGTCATCCTGTTTGGCGGCGCCGTGAAGGGCGAGGCGATTCGCCAGTTGGTCGCCTTCGGTGATGGACTCGGTATTCCAGTCAAGTACGTCTGCCTGGTCGACTACTCTAATTCGCGCGGCGCTTCTGATATGGGTGTGCTGCCGGATCTCGGTCCCGGCTACGCCGCGGTTTCTGAACCTGGCCTCAACTACGACCAGATGCTGCAAGGTACGGGCTTAGATGCGCTTTGGGTGGTGGGTGCGAATCCGGCCTCCCGTCAAACCATGACAACGGCCGGCGCATTCCTGGTGGTCCAAGACTTGTTCCTCACCGAGACTGCTCGCCTGGCGGATGTGGTTCTACCCGCGTCTTCTGCTTACGAGAAAAACGGCAGCGTTACTAACGTCACTGGCGAGGTGCAAAAGCTCAGCCGCGGCGCCAAGACAATGGGAACGAAGAGTGACCTTGAAATCTTCGGGCTGTTGGCGAAAGAAATGCGGGACGATCTGGGCTCCTTCAAGCCGGAAGCGGTGTTCGGCGAAATCAGTCGCGCCGTTCGCGGCTATCGAGTGTCCTTCCCGATTCTGCAAACCGGCGCGCCGCTGGTAACTTCGCCGCTGAACGGTCGAGTTCAGTTCCAGGCGAACCCGGCCCTAATCCGCCCCGCGCAAAACACCTTGTTCACATCGGGCACTCTGGGCCGCTACTCCAATATGCTCAACTCAGTAATCGAAGCGCCTGGCCGTTTGTACCACGATCCGCAGACCGCTACGATTGTTCCCGACGCAGAAGGTACCGTGCAGGCGGAGAACCTGGCACCGCAATGAGCTTCGTTATTCTCACTCTCATTAAAATGGCGCTGGTCTTCGCCGTCTTCATGACGACGCTGGCGTATCTGCAGTGGATTGAGCGAAAAGTTCTAGCGCACATTCAAGCCCGAACGGGCCCGCTTCGGGTGGGCCCGCATGGCTTAATGCAGCCTCTGGCAGACGTTCTGAAGCTGCTATCCAAAGAGGATTTGCTGCCGCCGTACGTCAACCGGTTTTTCTATTTGCTCGCGCCGTTCATTGCGGTATGTCTTGCGCTGATCACCATATCTGTCATCCCGTTCGGTCCACAGGTAAAGATCTTCCAGTGGACGACGGACATGCAGATTTCGGACGTAAATGTCGGCATTCTGTTCCCGCTGGCGCTGGCTGGGGTGAGTGTCTATGGCGTCGCTCTTGCCGGCTGGTCCTCGAACAACAAGTATTCGTTGCTGGGCGGCTTGCGCAGCAGCGCTCAGTTGATTAGCTATGAACTGCCGTTGACGCTGGCGATTGTTGCTCCGTTGCTGCTGGTCAATCATCTGAGTTTTCGCGCCATTTCCGATGCGCAGGCGGGTTATTATCTTGGCTTCATTCCGCGTTGGAATATCTTTCAGATGCCGTTCCCGCAGATCTTCGGCTTTCTTATTTTTCTGATCGCCGCGTTTGCCGAGACGAACCGCATTCCATTCGATTTGCCGGAAGCCGAAAATGAGTTGGTCGCCGGCTTCCATACCGAGTACAGCAGCATGAAGTTCGCATCCTTCTTTATGGCGGAGTACGCGAACATCGTCAACATTACCTGCATCGCAACCCTGCTGTTCCTCGGCGGCTGGCATCCGCTGTTCCCGGCGCCTTATAGTAACTGGGTACCGACGCTGGTGTTTCTGGCGGCTGCAGCTTTATTGTTTCTGCAAGGTATGCAGCCGGGACGAAGGGGAGACCGTGTCTCGTTTCCGCTCTTCGGCATTGCCTTCCTCGGCATAGCGCTGCTGTTTGCCATCCCCATTCTGCAGTTCGTGCTGGTGCCTATCTTCTGGTTCGCTGCCAAGGTATTCGCGCTGATCTTCGTCTTTATCTGGATCCGCGGCACGCTTCCTCGCTTCCGTTATGACCAGCTGATGCACTTCGCCTGGACATTCCTGTTCCCTTGCGCGCTTATCAATCTGCTGGTCACGGCCTTTCTTGTGGCCGTATTCCCAGGACATCCGTAATCATGGACACCGCACTTTTCATCATCTGCGCCATTGTCTCTGTCGCTTGCGCATTCAACCTTGTACTTCAGAAGCACCCGATCTCGAGCGCGCTATCACTGATTGGCGTCATGGGTTCGCTGGCGGTCCTCTACCTTCTCCTCGGTGCTGAGTTCATGGCGATGGCACAAATGATCGTCTACGGCGGCGCCATCATGGTGCTCTTCATCTTCGTGATCATGTTGCTGAACGCCGGCACGGAAAAGTCGAGCACGAAATCCTGGTTTGCGCAGATTGCAGGTTTGCCGCTACTGTTGGCGTTCGTCGCCCTAATTGCTTTCCTCATTCGGACGGCGGTGCCCGGTCTACGTTCCGTCGAATTTGGAAGCTGGGTGGGCGGCACAGCCGAAAACATCGGCCGCCTTCTATTCACGACGTATTTACTTCCCTTTGAGGTCATCTCCATCTTGATATTGATTGCAATCTTAGGCGCTGTGGTGCTGGCGCAAAAGGAGATCGATTAGCATGCAGGCACATGTTCCCCTTTCCTGGTATCTCGTGCTGAGCGCGGTCCTTTTTACGCTTGGCGTGGCGGGCTTTGTGTACCGCAAGAGCGTGATTACCGTGTTCATGTCCATCGAACTGATGCTGAACGCCGTCAATCTAACGTTCATCTCTTTCTCCTACCAGCTGCAGCAGATCGACGGTCATATCTATTCATTCTTCGTGATGGTCGTCGCTGCCGCTGAGGCCGCCGTCGGCCTCGCCATCATTCTGACCATCTTTAAAAATCGCGGCACGCTGCAGATCGATGAAGTCGACTCTTTGAAGCTGTAATTCATTTTCCATGCATTTGAACCTCTGGCTTATTCTTTTCTTCCCGCTGCTTGGGTTCGCATTGAGCGGTCTGTTGGGCAGACGCTTATCAAAAGCTGTGGTGTCCGCCATTGCGATCGGTTCGGTCGCGTGCTCGTTCGCGTACGTCTGCTTTGTGGTTTCGCGCCTGTGGCCCATTCATGGCGCCTATACGGAACACTACTTCACTTGGATTCAGAGCGGCTTCTTCCAGGTTGGGTTCGATCTTACCGTCGACCGGCTTTCGTCTGTCATGTTGCTGGTTGTGACCGGCGTAGGTCTGCTCATCCACATTTACGCAACCGGGTACATGGCGCACGAAGGCGGCTACTTCCGATTTTTCAGCTACTTCAACCTGTTCATGTTTTTCATGCTGATTCTGGTGCTGGCGTCGAACCTGCTGGTGCTCTTTGTCGGTTGGGAAGGCGTAGGTCTGTGCAGTTATCTGCTTGTCGGCTTCTACTTCACTGAACAGTTTGCAAGCGATGCCGCCAACAAGGCCTTTATCGTAAACCGCATCGGGGACTTTGGGTTTTCGCTGGGCATGTTCCTCACGGTCGCGCTGTTTCACACGCTCGATTTCGGAAAAATCGCAGCGGCTGTGAGTGCCATGCCTGTTGAAACAGGTATCGGCACGCTGACAGTGATCACGCTTCTGATGTTTGTGGGCGCTACCGGGAAATCGGCACAGTTTCCGCTTTACGTCTGGCTGCCGGACGCCATGGCCGGTCCGACGCCCGTTTCTGCTTTGATTCACGCCGCCACCATGGTGACGGCCGGCGTCTACATGGTGGCGCGCGTTTCGTTCCTCTACAACCACGCGCCTCGCGCGATGGCCGTTGTGGCCATGATTGGCCTCTTCACTGCCGTGTTCGCGGCCACCATCGGTATTACCCAGAACGACATCAAGAAGGTCTTTGCGTATTCGACCGTTTCGCAGCTGGGTTACATGTTTCTGGGGCTTGGCGTGGGTGCTTACTCCGCCAGTATCTTTCACCTAATGACGCACGCGTTTTTCAAAGCGCTTTTGTTCCTGGGCGCTGGTTCCGTCATCCACGGATTGTCCGGTGAGCAGGATCTGCGTCATATGGGCGGCCTGCGAAAAGCCATGCCCATTACGTGCTGGACGCTTCTGATCGCCAGTCTTGCCATCTCCGGCTTCCCCGGGTTTTCAGGCTTTTTCAGCAAGGACGCTATTCTCTCGGCGGCTTACACGCACGCGCCCTGGATGTTCTGGGTGGGCGCCATTACGGCCGGAATGACGGCATTCTACGTTTTTCGCGCCTGGTTCATGGCCTTCTTTGGAACCTACCGCGGGCACCACCATGCGCATGAATCGCCGCTGGTAATGACTGGTCCGCTGATGATTCTCGCCGTGCTGTCTGCCGTGGGCGGCTTTATCAACATTCCCGGCTATCTCTCCGGTCAGTTTCCGTTGGCAGAGCATGAGAATGTGACCGCCATGGTTATCTCGGCCTCCATGGGCATCATAGGCATCCTGCTCGCGTTGCTGTTCTATGTGATTCGGCCTGCGCTTGCAGTGACCGCGAAGAATGCGGCCGGCCCGGTATACGATTTGGTCTCAAACAAATACTACGTCGACGAAATTTACAACACGGTCGTGGTTCAGCCACTCGAGGGAATCTCGCGCTTCATCTTGTGGCGCGGCGTCGACGAGGGCTTGATCGACAGCTTAGGTGTGAACGGCCTTGGGCGGGTCGTGCGTGGCTGGGGAACTGTATTCCGGCAACTGCAGTCCGGAAGCATACGGAACTACGCCACGTGGGTTCTGGCCGGTTCGCTTCTGGTCATCTTCATGATCGGCCTCTTCGGAGGTACCCGCTAACCATGGTCGTCAACATGTTGGAACTCACATTATTCCTGCCGTTGGCCGGCTTCTTCCTTATCCTGTTACTGCCGCGCGAATCGACCACCGCATTCACGATTGCACTCATCACCACGATCGCTACTTTCCTCACCGCGCTCGGGCTGATCTCGCCAGCCTTTGGGAACGGCGCTCAGTTCACGAATACGATCGACTGGCCATGGGTCACTGGCACCGGGATGCAGATTCGGTTCCATCTCGCCGTCGATGGCATTAACCTCTGGCTGCTGGTCCTTACCGCGTTTTTGCTTCCCATTGCCGTGTGGATCTCGCAATCAATGATCCCCGCCCGCCGGAAAACATTCTTTGCGCTGCTGCTGCTATTTGAGTTTGGTCTTATTGGCGTTTTTTCCGCCCTCGACCTCTTTGCGTTCTACGTGTTCTGGGAAGTCGCGTTGGTGCCGATGTACCTGATGGTGGGTACCTTCGGCGGCACCCGGCGCGCGCCAGCCGCCATCAAGTTCTTCGTCTACACCATGCTGGGCTCGGTGCTGATGCTGTGTTCCATCCTGTACCTGCATAGCTTGGTGGGCAGTTTCGACTACGCCGAGATCATGAACCGCATCGGCTCGGGTCAAGTGACTTTATCGGCCGCACAGCAGTTGTATCTGTTCTTGGGATTCTTCGCCGCCTTCGCGGTGAAAGTTCCTATTGTCCCCTTCCACACCTGGTTGCCGGCCACTTACACGGAAGCGCCGGCTCCGGCTACCTTCCTGCTTGCCGCTGTCATGTCGAAGATGGGCACCTATGGCCTGCTGCGCTACGCGGTCACGCTATTTCCTGCCGCCGCTCACCGCTGTTCCGGTTGGATCGTCGTGCTGGCCATTATCGGCATCATCTACGGCGCATTGCTCGCGCTCATTCAGCCCAACCTCAAGCGCCTCATCGCGTACTCTTCGGTCAGCCATCTCGGCTTCATCGTGTTAGGCATCTTCGCCATGAATCAACAAGGTGCCGATGGCGCTGTGTATCAAATGATTGCGCACGGCCTCTCCACCGGAGCGCTATTCCTTTTGGCCGGCTATTTAGAGCAGCGGCGCGGCTCCATGGAAATCGAAGACTTCGGCGGTGTGGCTACGCCTGCGCCGGGACTGGCCATCGCGTTCATGATCACGCTTTTTGCGAGCGTCGGTCTGCCAACGTTATGCAACTTCATTGGCGAGTACCTGGTTCTGCAAGGGGCGGCACTCACCAGGTTCTCCTGGGCGGTGTGGGGCGCCATCGGCGTTATCCTCTCAGCCGCTTATATGCTCTGGATGTACCAGCGAACCTTTCTCGGCAAGACCAACGAACGAAATAAGAATTTCCCCGACTTGACCACAGGCGATTGGGTGCCGCTGCTCCCAATGATCGCTCTCATGGTCTGGCTCGGCTGCTATACGCAATCCTTCATGCCGCCTATTTCCACCGCCAACGCACATATGCTCGACCAGAGCCACCAGAGCGAAGAATACCGCGTCAGCGTGCCCGCTGCGAACCAACGTCAACTTGCGGAGGTCGCAGCCCATGTCCGATAGTTTCGTAGCGCCGAGTTCCGTCGAATACTTGCGCTTTCTGCCCGAGATTATCCTCAGCGTGTTCGGCATCCTAATAATGGTGCTCGAAGCGGTTACGTCGAAGCGCCAAAAGGCGGCTCTCGGTACCCTTGGCCTGCTTGGGCTTGCGCTGGCCTTCGCTGCCAACGCGATGGCTTACCTGAACCCCGGGCCCGCATTTCACAGCATGATAGTGGTTGATGGCTACGGCACCTTCTTCCGTGGCCTGGTTCTTGTTGTCGGCTTTCTCTGCATCCTGGCTTCGTTCACTTACCTGCAGCGAGAACACGCGCAAACCGGCGAATACTTTGCTTTGATTCTGTTCTCAATTGTGGGTCAATGCATTCTTGCCACTGCGGCGGATCTCATTATGGTCTTTATCGGCCTTGAGATCTCGTCCATTGCCACCTATATACTGGCGGGCTTCCTGCGCGATGATCGCCGCAACAGCGAATCTGCTCTCAAATACTTTCTGCTGGGCTCGTTTGCCACGGCATTCCTACTGTACGGCATCGCGTGGATCTATGGATTGAGCGGCTCGACCAACCTTGAAACCATACGCACCTATCTGGGCGATCATACGCAGAGCCCGGCCATCCTGGCTGGCTTAGCAGCTGCCCTTATCTTTGTCGGCCTGGCATTCAAGGTCTCGGTCGCTCCGTTTCAAATCTGGGCGCCCGACGTGTATCAGGGTGCAGCTTCTCCGGTGTCGGCCTTCATGTCGGCAGGCCCGAAAGCCGCTGCGTTCGCCGTGTTCTTTCGCATCTTTATGACCTCGTTCGGCTCCTTGAACGAGCGTTGGGTTCCCATGGTCTGGGGCTGCGCGTTGTTAACCATGATCATCGGGAACTTTGCTGCCCTTGTGCAAACCAATATCAAGCGGCTTTTAGGCTACAGCTCGATTGCGCATGCCGGCTATGTACTGGTTGCGCTTACTTCGTACTCGCAAATCGGCATTGCCGCCGCGATGTTTTATCTGGTCTCGTATGCGCTCATGAACATTGGCGCTTTTGCGGTCATCAGTTACGTCGGTTCGCGCAATGAACAATTCGTCCGAATCGACGACTTTGCGGGCCTGGCACGCAGACAGCCAGCCATCGCCGCTCTGCTTGCTATCTTCGTGTTCTCCCTGATTGGCGTGCCCCTCACGGGCGGCTTCTTCGCCAAATTTTACGTGTTTCAGGCAGCTCTCAACGCGCACTTGGTCTGGCTGACCGTTGTCGGTCTGGTCAACAGTGCGATTGCCGCCTATTACTACTTAAAGATTGTTGTCGCGATGTACTTCCGCGAGCCAAACGAAAACACAGCGGAGCTGCCCGCACCGTCTACCAGCCTGCGAATCGCAATATGGGCCAGTGCTCTAGGCATTCTGCTGCTGGGCATTTTCCCGTCCACTCTGCTTTCGTTCGCTTCCAGTTCGGCCTTCACTCTTCGCTGATCGGCCTGGAGCAACGACTCAAACCAGGGCGGGTCTACTCGCCCTGGTCATCTTAAAAATGCTGCAGTAGGCCGCGGATGTTTTCGACCCGGATCAGCCGCGGATGCGCTTCCGGAACTTCCTCATGTTCCAGGCTCCAGGTGCGAGGGTGAGGAACAAACACTGCCGATAGACCCGCCGCCAAGGCCGGATTGATGTCCGACTTCGGCGAATTTCCGATCATCCATGTCCGGCTGGCATCGAAGCCGCGCTCTTCCGCTAACCGCCGATATGCAGGCGCATGCTTTTCCTTCACAATCGCCGTGTGCTGAAAGTATTTGCCGAGTCCGGAACGCTCCACTTTCAGCCGCTGCTCTTCCACATCGCCCTTTGTGAACAATGTCAGGTCATGGCGGGACGATAGTTCCGCAACTGTCTCCGCTACGCCGTCAATCAGCTCAATCGGCTTGTCCAAAATGGCGTGCGCGAATTTCTCCACAGCGACAAGATCCTCGTCCGCTACATGCCGTTCCGCCAGGTGCGCAAAGCACTGCTTTAGATTGCGCGCAAAGTTCTTCGATCCGTACCCATGCACCTTGGCGTTGACGATTTCAATCTCGTCCAGCACCGAGCGTACCTGGCCGGGAGTTAACGACGAATGGTTCAGGTATTCGCAAAATTGGTCAAAGGCCTCTTCAAAGTAAATATTGTTCTCCCAGAGCGTGTCGTCCGCGTCCAGGATCAAATGTTGAGATTGCATCGCGCTTTCTGTCGTTCGCTAACTTAGGTGTTTGTTACTGGTCTGTTTGCGCCTGGACACGCTTGGCGTGCCCATTCAGTGGTGCCAAACGCTTCGCCAGTGCAGTCTGCTCTCGCTGTTCGGTATAGGAAGGAAGCACAGAGAGCAGAAAGCGGAGGCGCTCCGTCTCGGCCTGCAACGTCAGCAGCGTTTGCCGCTTGTCGAGGTCCTGGATAAACTGCCCCAGCAGAAAGCTAAGGTTTGGATCGGCAAGCGAAGGCTCCACCAGCACTGAAGGCGAGTCCAGAGCGCGCAGTTTCTCAAAGGCTGTAAATGCCTTGTTCTTTAGTTCGTCCGGGGCGTCTTCCTGAACCAGATCGTCCATCCATTCCACGGTTCCCCGCAGGTAGGGCTTATCTTGATTCAGCGACTCGATCCGAAACCGCCGCTGCCCTAAGGCGATCAGGTCTAGCCTTCCATCCGGATAGCGCTGTAGCACGCGCTGCACTACGGCGGAGCAACCGATGCTCATAATGCCATCCTGTTTCGCAAGAACCACGCCAAACTCCTGGTCGCCAGGAAGTATGTCGTCCATCATCAGTTTGTATCTGTCCTCAAAGATGTGCAGCGGCAGTGGCGTCGAGGGCAGCAAAACCACAGACAAGGGAAATAACGGAATCATCCGTTCGGCCATGCCCCATTATCGGCTGTTGCTAAGATGAAATCGCAAATCGATGACATTGAAGCTGAAGCGTACGCCGGGGCTTTACCTCGTCGGCTTCATGGCTAGCGGGAAAACCGAAGTGGGCCGTGTACTTGCCGAAGAACTTGGTTGGAAATTCTTCGACATGGATACCGAAATTCAGAAGCGCGAAGGCTGCACCATCGCCGAAGTTTTCGCCAGCCGCGGTGAGCAGCATTTCCGCGAAGTTGAATCCACCACCCTGCAGCATCTTGTCTCCCGCATCCAGGGCGGTCACCCTTGCGTCGTTGCTACCGGCGGAGGCGCCTTCGGCGAACAGCGTAATTGGGACATCGTTGAAAACAACGGTGTCACGGTCTGGCTGGATTGTTCCCTCGAGGTGATTGAAAACCGGCTGGGCAGTCACGACCCGGCGCGTCCACTCTCGGTGAATCGGCAACTTATGCGTGAACTGTATGAGGCGCGCCGGCCGCTGTATGCCAGGGCTGACTTCCACATCGATGCGAACTGTAACGAACCGTCCCAAGTGACGCGCCGCATTCTGGACCTTCCAATATTCTGAGCAGTGCTGCGCGCGATGAAACGCGAAAAGGCGGCCCGGAAAGGGCCGCCTTGTGCGAATACGGGACCGGGTCGCGGTTTACTTGCGAGGCTTGCCCATGGCCGCTACGCGAGCCGTTTCCGGCAGGGCGGTCGTGCTGCCCAAGCCCGAGGCCATACGCGCACTTTCGCCGAGAATGTTGCCCATGGCTGTCAGCCCGAGATTTTCTTCCGCCTGTGTAAAGACCAGCAGATTGCGGTTTTCATCGAAATCTACATACAGCCAGTCGCCCGACTTCACCTGATCGGTGGCAATCAGGTTCGATACCGGATGAACGAGTAGCTTCTCGATCGCCCTCTTCAGGTGTCGAGCGCCATACTTCACATCGGTTCCTTCCGACAACAGGAACTTCTTTGCCGGTTCGGAGAGCGTGAACACGAAGGCCCGGTCCGATGGCGATTGGAAGATGCGTTGCTGCACTTGGCCGAGTTCCAGGTCGAGAATGCGCCGCAGTTCCGGTTGGCCCAGTGGCTTGAACACCACCACCTTATCGATGCGGTTCATGAACTCCGGCGTAAACTTACGGCGAGCAGCTTCGATGCCGCTCTTCGAAAGCTTTTCGCTCATCTCCTCGGTGATCTCCACCGGTTGAGCGCTGTCCGCTTTCATGTGAAAGCCAAGCTTGGGAGCGATCAGGTTGTTCATTTCTGCCGCACCCAGATTACTGGTCATGAAAATCATGGCGCGGGAGAAATCTACCTTTCGGTTGTCGCCGAGGGTCAGCGTCGCTTTGTCCAGAATGCCGAGCAGCAAGTTCCAAAGCGCATCGCTGGCCTTTTCAATTTCGTCGAACAGAATGAAGCTAAGCTTCATAGTGTCCGTGTGATGCTGGTTGATCACTTCCTGGCTCAACAGCGGATGTGTTTCGCGATGGCCAAGGTAGCCAGGAGGCGAACCAATCAGCTTGGCGATCTCGTGGCTGTGTTGAAACTCGGCGCAATCGATCTTGATAACCGATCGAGAGTTGCCTACCAGAGCCTCAGCCGTTGCTTCAACGGTTCGGGTTTTGCCCGATCCTGTCGGACCGAGAAAGAGAAAGTTGCCGACCGGTCGTCCAGGGGCGTTCAGACCTGTGACATGCATCTGGTAGATGTTCACAATCTGTTCCACCGCCTCATCCTGGCCCACAACCAGCTTGAGCAGCGTGTTCTCTAAAGTCTCGGCATCTCTGCCTGTTCGCGTTGGGTCAAGTACTTTCCTAAGGCCCGCCATATCTGTACCTCTCAATGCCTCCGCTGAATCCTTCAGCATCTTGAGTGGCCTTCTCTGGCCCTCATTCTCTTCTTCCGCAACCGGAAAAAGAGCATTCCACCTGCCAAACCCTGAGGTCTCCATTCACGGGACCGCATCAGAATCAGCTCGGCGTACAAGGGAGCTTGACCCGGTCTTTAGTTTCAATGGAGCTTTGGCGAGTTAGTGGGACCGAGGCCGCGAAGGTCTCACTTCAACTCGAGAGACCAAGGTTCTTTCCGGCAACCGCAGGATGTCGAGAACAATCTGGGCGATATCCTCGGGCGCAATCTTCCATTCGGACTTTTGCTTTGTCTCCTGACCGCCAAATCCCGTGTCAACGCTGCCGGGCATGATGCTGCAAACTCGGATTTTGTCGTTACGATGATCCAGCATCATTGCCTCAGCGAAGCCGTTAAGACCGAACTTCGAGGCATTGTAAGCCGAGCCTCCGGCGAACGGGTTCTTGCCTGCGAGACTGCTTATATTCACGATAAAGCCGCTGTTATTGCGCTGGAAACGCTCGATCGCCTCGCGGCTGCAATAAAAACTGCCAGATAAGTTCGTCTGGATTACGCGGTCCCACTCTTCGACCGTGAGTTCGCCCGCCGCGCGAAACACGCCCACGCCGGCGTTATTCACCAGTATGTCCAGCGACCCAAACTGCTGGTCCGCATACGCGAACAGCGACGCCACCTCTGCGCTCTTCGCGACGTCACCAACATACGTGATGATCTTGCGACCGTTTGAGGATTGCTGCAGTTCGGTTGATGCGTGGTCGAGCGACTTTTGGTCGCGACCGCAAATGAGAACATCGGCGCCCGCACCGAGAAAGGCTCTCGCTATTTCGAACCCAATTCCGCGCGATCCGCCTGTCACGATCGCTTTCTTGCCCTGGAGGAAATCAGCCATGTGCGTTAAAGCTCCCTTCACTCCATCAATACCAAGTGGTGCGGAAACACCACCGGTCCGCCGGGAAGTGGTGGAACGCTGCACAGATTACTGCCCAATCTCATAACGGCCAGTTCCCGACATCAGCGTCACTCTGAATTGTTCATAGCCAGCCGATAGGCGAACGGACACAGCCTCTTGACCGGGCACTGACGGCCCGCGCCGCGCCGTATATCATCACAAAGTGCGTCACTCACTGCTGGCACTTATTGCGGTCCTAAGTTGCCAAATCGCGGCTTCACAATCCGTCTTCACGCTCCGTCCCGACGACCCGAAAGCCGTTTATGTAACCCCTTCCGGGCCCGACACCGACCAGAGTTCCACTCTGCAAGCCGCTATCGATCACCTGCAGCAAACGACACATCACGGGGTCGTCTTCGTCGCCGCAGGACGTTACCGCATCGAGCATACCGTCCACGTCTGGGCCGGGATTCGCCTCATCGGCTACGGCGCACATCGCCCTGTCTTCCTTCTGCCTCCACACTCCGCCGATTTTCAGAGCAGCCCGGACCACTACATGCTCTGGTACACCGACGAGCGAACGCCACCCGCGCAATCCATCGCCGACGCCAGCGAATTTACGTTCTACAGCGGCCTCAGCAACATCGATTTCGAACTGGGCGCTGATAACGCCGCCGCCGTTGCCATCCGCTTCAACGTCGCGCAACACAGCTTCGTCACGCACGCGGATTTCAACCTCGGCTCGGCCAAAGCTGCCCTGGAAGCGATCGGGAATCAGGCGAGTGACATTCATGTCCATGGCGGCCGCTACGGCATTATCACTGGCAAGACATCAGCCGCCTGGCAGTTCCTGCTCATCGACTCCACCTTCGACGGCCAGAGCGAGGCGGCCATCAGCACTCATGAAGCCGGCTTCACTCTCATTCGCGACCGCATCTCCAATGCGCCGGTCGCAATCGAGATCCCCGACGGACAAGTGGAACAACTCTATGCCCGCGACTTACATCTGGACCACATCTCAAAGTTCGCGCTGGAACCCGGCGATGTCCACAACTTACGCAATGAGATCACGCTGGTAAACATCGCTTGCTCCGACGTGCCTCACTTCGCGCCCGGCATAGATGCTAAGTCACGCAACTATGTGGAGGAGCAGTACACGCAAGGGCTCTACATCGGACCGGATGGACGGGAGCAGGGAATCGAGTTCCATCACCGCGAGGGACCGCTCGCAAGCGCTCCGCGCCGCTCTTCAGAGCGACATCCCCGCACTGCCTCCCATGACCGAGTGGGTCAACGTGCACACGCTCGGAGTTAAGGGCGATGGCGGGGTGGACGATACCGCAGCCATCCAACGCGCAGTCGACCAACATCGCGTGCTCTACTTTCCCGGTGGCATGTACCGTCTAACCGGGTCCATCCACCTGCGTCCCGATTCGGTGCTGATTGGCTTCAGTCCCTTCACCACCCAGTTCACGCTGCTCGATGCGGATCCGCAATTCCAAGGCAGCGGCGCACGCCATCCCGCTGCTGACGCGTTCCACGCGGAGGTAAAACAATCGTCACCGGATTCGGCATCTCCACGGGAAATTTGAATCCGCGGGCGGCCGGCATCGAATGGCTCGGCGGTTCGCAATCGTTCCTGGACGATACAGAGTTCATTCGAAGTCACGACGAAGCCGGCCGCTTCTTCGGCCCCGCCATGCCGCGCCCCGCCGCAACAGCGCGTACAGGTCCAAGTGGACGCGCAGTACCCGAGCCTGTGGATTCACGACGGCGGCGGTGGCATCTTCCGCGACCTCTGGTCCCATGCCGGAACCGCGAAAGCCGGCGTGGTCGTCGAGAACACGACCACACCCGGCGTGATCTACCAACTCTCGAACGAACACCACATGCAGCGTGAAGTTCGCTTCGACCACGCTGCAAACTGGACCGTCTACGACCTGCAAACGGAAGAAGAAAAGCCGGAAGGCGCCGACGCGGTTGCGCTTGAAATCGTCAACTCGCATGACCTTCTGTTCGTGAACACGTACATGTATCGCGTCTCGCGCAACATCATCCCCAAGCTTTATGCCGCGATGGGCGATGGGGCCGAGAACGTCACTTTCGCCAACGTCAAAGTCTTCAGCCAGACCCGCCTTGCCTTTGATAACAGCCTGGTAGACATCGCCAGCGGAGTCCAGGTCCGCGCTCATCACTTCGCGCACTTCGTACTCTCCAGCCATCTCGCGAAAGGAGCGCCCGTTGCCGCTCCCGCCTGTATTCGCGAAAGGTGCAGAGTTAAAGCAAGTCGCCTCTGGCTTCAGCAACGCATCCGGCCTGACCGCGGACCCGGCCTCCGGCACCATCTACTTCACCGACTCCGCCATGCATTCCGTCTATAAGTACGCGGACTCCGCCTCCAAACTCCTCGCGCGCACGGAGCAAATGCCGCAAGTGGTGGGTTTTGTCGCGCCGAATTCCTTGTTAGCTGCCAATTGGGAGCGCTCCGTCTCCCTGGTCGACACCATCACAGGACAGGTGACGCCAGTCCACGAAACGGAAACAGCAGCTCCCGGCACCGTCCTGCTGCTGCCTGTCGGGCCTGCACAATGAGGAGATGGAACTGCAGTGGATGCTGCAGCACGTCGGCTACAAATACCGCCTGGGCAGCAACACCGCAACGCGCAGCGATCTGATCCCCGAGCACCGCGGCTACTACTACGCCCCCGACAACAAAACAGCGCTGATGGGAGGCGAACCCAATAAGCCGTACGCCGCCTGGCGCTGGCGTCCGCTACCGGAAAGCTCCCAACTACTGCCTTTCGCCGGTCGGAGCATCGCACCCGATCACGAGCGAGGATGACGAAAAAACCTACGAAGGCACCATGACGGCCCCCGAGAAGTTATCGGCTGAGATGATCCTCGAACGTGGCGGCAGCTCGGTCGTGATGGATACGCGCCGGTAACCTCTACGTCGCCAGCGGCCAAATCTTCATTTACGACAAGCAGCACAAACAGATCGGCGTTCTCGAGGTCCCGGAGCGCCCCGGTTCAGCCTGACGTGGGGCGGACCCGACGGCAAAACCTTGTTCATCGGTGCACGGTCGTCCCTCTACGCGATCAGAACAGCTAATTCAGGCGCCGAACCGCGGTAGTGTTGCCTACACTGCTGCATGCAGCACCTGCGCACTGCGTTTGGCCCGAGGAAGTGGTGGAACGCTGCACAGATTACTGCCCAATCCCATAACGGCCAGTTCCCGACATCAGCGTCACGCTGAATTGTTCTGGTCGTGCTCGCAAGCGATCCACTTCTCGATTTGAACAACCTTCGTTCGACCTTGATGACCGTGAAGCGCGGCCGTACGTTCTACCGAAATGCGTTTGTGCCTCTGAGGAAGGGCGACATCACAGATCGCTAGGCATCGGCAAGTTCAGAAGTTCCGCGACGGCTATTTCCCAGCCGGGACAGTGGAGGTCTGCGAACTGGCGATTCCCTGCGGTCCATTCGGCACTGGAAAGTTGGCCGGCAACGGCGGTGGATTCGGACTGCCGTTCGGTCCTTCCTTGGCGGCCGGTGTCGCCGATGCAGGCTGCCACTTCGGCGGTTTCGCTAGCAGTTCTCGCCCGTTCGGCAGCCGCGTATCCCAACCGCCACCCAGCGCCATCACCAGTTGCACGCTGGCCGTCATCTGCCGCAGTTGGATCTGCAACTCCGTCTCGCGATTCGTCAGCAACGTATTCTGAGCCGTGATTACGTTGAGATAACTGTCTACTCCCGCTTTGAAGCGCGTTAGCGACAAGTCCAGGTAACGCGACGCCGAGTTCACAGCGGTCTGTTCCTGCCGTACCTCTTCGGCGAGAATCCGCAACGTGGAGAGATTGTCTTCTACTGCTTGAAAGGCGGTCAGAACGGTTTGCCTGTAGTTTGCTACTGCGGAGTCGTAGTTCGCCTCCGCCTGCTCTGTCGCCGCGCGCCGGGCACCGCCCTCGTAAAGCGTATCGGCCAGACTCGGCCCTAATGACCAGAAGCGGCTGGGCCAGTTGAACCATTGCAGGAAGTGCGAGGTTTCAAAGCCGCCGGAGGCGCTCAGCGTCAGGTTCGGATAATACGCCGCCCGCGCCACACCAATGGTGGCATTCGCAGACGCCACCAGGCGTTCGGTCGCCGCAATGTCAGGGCGTCGCTCTAGCAGTTCCGATGGCTGTGCCAGCGGAATCTCGGGCGGCTGCGGCAAGAACGGCGCGGGAGCAAGCGAAAATTCCGCAGGTGGCTTTCCTATCAGCACCGCAATCGCATGCTCGTAGGTGGAGCGCGCCACGCCCAGATCGGTCAATTGTGCCGTGGTGGTGTCCACCTGTGTTTGGGCCTGCACCACCTCTTCCTCCGAGTCGATGCCGGCGTTAAACAGCGTTTTCGTCAGTTCTAAAGTTTGGCGGTAGTTCGCCAACGTATCTTCCAGAATCTGACGCTGTGCGTCCAGCGCTCGAATCTCGAAGTAATCTTGGGCCAGTGTTGAATGAATACTCAGCGCCGCCGTCCCGATATCGGCCGCACTGGCTTGCGCTGAATAGGAGTTGGCGGCAATCTGGTTGCGCACTTTGTGCCACAGGTCCACCGTGTACGAAATGTCCAGCGGAACCGAGAATGTGTTGATGATGCTCGACGTCGAAGTGCCGCCCACCGCCGTAGTTGTGCCCGTCGTCGTTCCGCCTGAGGTTGTGCCGGTCGTTCCCGTTGTTGTTCCCGCCGTGGTTCCGCCGGAGGACGTCGTTGTTCCGGTGGTGCCGGTGGTCGATCCGCTCGTAGTGGTCGTGCCGCTTCCCACAATATAGGTTCCACGCGTCGTGGACGAAATACGCGAGTTCGAATACGACGGCGACGCCGACACCGTCGGAAACAGTGCGGACCGGGCGGACACTACCAGCGAGCGCGAGGCTCGGAAATTTGCTTCCGCCTGCTTGATGGTTTGGTTTGAAACCGCAACCTGTTCCTCTAACGCGCTCAGTTGAGGATCCTTGTATAACGTCCACCACTGGCCGCCTATTTTGTCGTCGCCGGGTTGTGCCAATTTCCATCCGGCACCTTCTTTGTAGGCTTCAGGTGGTGCTTCCTTAAACGCGCTCGGGGTCGGCGCAGGTGGCTTGGCGTAATTCGGCGCCGGATTGCACGAGGCTAGCACCAGCATTGCAACCGCTGCCGCCAACACCAGCAGTTGCCGCTTTATAGAACAAAAATTAGCTATCAAATTCATCACTCACCTGCGCAATCCATCGCTTTAAGTACACCGGACAATTCACAATCCGGACGTCGGGCGACGCCCGCTCACCAAAAAACTGCGCCGTCTTACGATCCACCAGCGTGACTTCGCTCAAATCCAGATAAACCCGAAACTGCTGGTCGCGAGCGGCGGCGATGCTCTCGTCCAACTCGGGCAAGTCGTCCTCGCCGAACTTTCCGTTCAACAGCAAGCGCACCGTGTTCTCTGCCGGCCGGCACTGACGCACAATCTTGTACGGCTCCTGCATGTCGTTCCTATCCAACGGGACCGACTGCTTCGACCGGCGCTTGCGGCGCTTGGGGGCGAAGCCCTGCTATCCAAAGCCGGAGCCGATCCATATAGAGATAGATCACCGGAGTTGTGTACAACGTCAAAGCCTGGCTCACAATCAACCCGCCCACAATCGTGATACCCAGCGGCCGCCGTAATTCGGAACCGGTCCCCGTGCCAAGCGCCAGGGGAAGCCCGCCCAGGAGCGCAGCCATCGTGGTCATCATGATTGGCCGGAAGCGCAACAGACACGCTTGAAACACCGCTTCCTCTGGGGGCTTGTTGTCACGCCGCTCTACCTCCAGCGCGAAATCGATCATCATGATGGCGTTCTTTTTCACGATTCCGATAAGTAAGATGATGCCGATAAGAGCGATCACGCTCAACTCCGTATGCGTGATCATCAGCGCCAGAATCGCGCCGACTCCGGCCGAGGGCAGGGTAGACAAAATCGTGATGGGATGGATGTAGCTCTCGTACAGAATGCCCAGCACGATGTAAACCGCCGCTAATGCGGTCGCAATCAACAGTGGTTCGTTCGACAGCGACTCCTGAAAAGCCTGCGCTGTTCCGCTGAACTGCGTGTTGATGGTGGTGGGCATCCCAATACGCGATTCGGTCTCCTGAATGGCAGTCACCGCATCGCCCAGCGCAATGTTCGGCGCCAGATTGAACGAGATGGTCACCGAAGGGAAAACGCCTGCGTGCGAAACCGCCAGTGCGGCCGTGGAAGGCTGGAAGTGCGTGAATGCCGCAAGCGGTATCGGCTGTCCCGTCGCGGAAGTGGCATACACCTGTTTAAGCCCGTCGGGGTTTTGCCAGAACCTCGGATCCACCTCCATTACTACGAAATACTGGTTCATTGCGCTGTAAGTTCGCGCGATCTCCCGCTCACCGAAAGCGTCGTAGAGAATGCCATCCAGCGCTTGCGGGGTCATGCCGAGGCGCGAGGCGGTATCGCGGTCGATCACCAGGTCTGCTTCCAAGCCATGGTTCTGTTGATCGCTATTCACGTCCGTCAGCATCGGCACTCTCTTCAGTGCATTCGTCAGCGTGGGGGCCCACTGCATCAGTTCCTGCAAATTGTCGCTTTGCAGCGTGTACTGATACTGCGCCGCGCTTTGCCGTCCGCCAATGCGAAGGTCCTGCGAGGATTGTAAAAACAACGTGACACCGGGAATGCGGCCCAGCTTCGGCCGCAAGCGGGCGATGATTTCGTCCGCCGAAACCTTTCGTTCCGCAAGCGGCTTTAAGGTGATAAAGGCCCGGCCCGTGTTGGTGCTGGTGCCGCCGCCGCCTCCCGAAAACGCCTGCACTGTCTCAATTGCCGGATCGTCTTGCACAATCTTTATCAGCTGCACCAACTTTCGGCTCATGGCCTGAAAGGAGATGCTCTGGTCGCCGATGAAATTCCCGTTCATGCGGCCTGTGTCCTGTTGCGGAAAGAATCCTTTGGGAACCCGTATGAACAGGAACACGTTCAACGCCAGGGTCAGCACGGTCACCAGCAACATCAACGCGGAATGCCGCAGAACCCATCCCAAACTCTTTTCGTAGATAAACAAGATGAACGTGAAGAAGCGTTCGGTGAAATTGTAGAGGCGGCCGTGCTTGCCATGATCGGCAAGCAGCCGTGAGCACATCATTGGGGTGGTCGTCAGGGATACCAGCAACGAAACCAAAATGGTGATCGATAGCGTCACCGCAAATTCCCGGAACAGACGCCCAATGATGCCGCCCATCATCAAGATCGGGATAAATACCGCCACTAGCGAAATACTGATCGAGAGCACGGTAGATCCTATCTCCGCTGCCCCCTTGTAGGCTGCTTCGAGTGCCGTCATGCCGAGCTCGCGATAGCGCGAGATGTTCTCCAGCACCACAATGGCGTCGTCAACCACAAAGCCAGTTGAAATGGTCAGCGCCATCAGCGACAGATTGTCGAGGCTGTAGCCAAGCATGTACATCACGCCAAAGGTTCCGATCAGCGATACCGGGACGGCAACCGTCGGGATCAGCGTCGAACGCCAGTCGCGCAGGAACAAGAACACGACCATCACCACCAGCACGATCGCGATTAGCATGGTGCGCTCCACGTCGTGCACCGAAGCGCGAATCGTGACCGTCTGGTCCAGCACGACCGTCATGTTAATGGCCTGATTGATTGAGGCCTTCAACTGCGGCATCGCCGCCCGGATTCCATCCACGGTGTCGATGATGTTAGCCCCGGGCTGACGGAAGATGATCAGCAGCGCCGAACGCTTTCCGTTCGATAGACCGATGGATCGAACCGTCTGTACGGAATCCGTGACCGTTGCCACTTTGGTCAGATCGAGCGGCGCACCGTTGCGGTACTGCACAATCAGCGGTTCATAATCCACCGCATGGAACAGTTGATCGTTGGCGCCCAGCATCCAGTTATGCCGGCCGTCGGAGAACATCCCCTTTGCCTCATTGGCGGTTTGCGAGCTGACCGAACTCCGAATCGCGTCAAGCGAAAGGCCGTAGTGGTTCACCAGCGTCGGGTTGACATCAATGCGAACCGCGGGCGCGGAACTTCCTCCCACTACTACCTGACCCACACCGCGTATCTGCGAAACACGCTGCATCAGAATAGTAGAGCCCGCGTCGTACAACGCCGGCGGCGGCAGCTTGTCGGAAGTCATCGCGATAATCATGATCGGCGAATCTGCTGGATTCACTTTTCGGTAGGTTGGATTGCTCGGAAGATCCGCCGGAAGGTAACTCCGCGCCGCGTTGATCGCCGCTTCCACGTCACGCGCGGCTGCGTCGATATTGCGGCTGAGATCGAACTGTAGAGTGACGCTCGTCTGCCCCAGCGAACTCGAGGACGACATCTCTGTAACGCCGGCAATCCGGCCGAACTGCCGTTCTAGCGGTGTCGCCACCGATGACGCCATGATCTCCGGACTGGCGCCCGGCAGCGAGCCGGAGACGGAGATGGTGGGGAAGTCCACCTGGGGCAGTGGTGAGACCGGTAACAAGCGGAACGCCACCGCGCCAGCCAACGCGACGGCCGCTGTCAGCAGGGTTGTCGCTACCGGCTTCTTGATAAAAGGCGAGGACAGGCTCACGGCTAGTCTCCAACCGCCGGTGCGGGCGTCTGCCCAAAAGCTTGCGACCGCCGCTCGCGCCAACTTCGAATCCGCGTAGCAAACTCGTCAAAGAAAAGGTAGATGACGGGCGTTGTATACAGGGTCAGCAACTGGCTGACCAGCAAACCGCCGATGATCGTGATGCCTAAGGGACGCCGCAGTTCGCTTCCGGTGCCATGTCCGAACGCGAGCGGAACTGCGCCTAGCAGCGCCGCCATCGTCGTCATCATGATCGGCCGGAAACGCAGCAGGCAGGCCTGGTAAATCGCATCGTACGGAGCTTTGCCTTCGTGGCGTTCGGCCTCCAAAGCAAAGTCGATCATCATGATTGCGTTCTTCTTCACAATGCCGATCAGTAGAACGATGCCGATAATGGCAACCACCGTCAGTTCCGTGTGGCACACTAGCAACGCCAGCAGCGCGCCAACGCCGGCCGAGGGCAGTGTGGAAAGAATCGTAATCGGGTGGATGTAGCTTTCGTACAAAACCCCGAGAACGATGTACACCGTTACCAGCGCAGCCAAAATCAGTAGTGGCTCGTTGGTCAGTGAGGCGATGAAAGCCTGCGCCGTACCCTGAAACGAGGTCTGCATCGCCGCCGGCGGCGGTAGTTCCTTTTCCACGCGTTGAATGGCGGTTACGGCCTGGCCCAAGGAGGCATTAGGCGCCAAGTTGAATGAAACCGTAGTTGCCGGAAACTGCCCGATGTGACTGATCAGAATCGGCACAGAGCGATTGCTGAAGTTTGCAAACGTCTTCAGAGGTATGGCATTGCCCGTAGTCGGCTTGATGTAGATGTCGCTCAGATTCTCCGGCCGCGTCTGAAACTGCGGCATCACCTCCAGAATCACGTGGTACTGATTCAGCTGCGTGAACAGAGTGGAGATTTGGCGCTGCCCGAAGGCGTCATACAGTGCATCGTCAAAGGCCTGAGTCGTAATGCCGACGCGCTGTGCTGTTCGCCGATCGAGATTCAGGTACGTCTGTCGTCCATTGGTCTGCAAATCGCTTGCCACGTCCACAAGCTCCGGCAATTGTTTTAGCCGGGCCACGAACTGATTCGCATAGGTGGTCAGCTCGGCCATATTTGGGTCTTCAATGCTGTATTGGTACTGCGTGCGGCTGACGATGTCTTCCACCGTCAGATCCTGCACCGGCTGCATGTAGACCTGAATGCCGTCGATTTTGGCGAGTTCGGGCTGTAGCCGGCGGATGATGTCAGAGGCACTGCCGGAACGGTTTTCAATCGGCTTGAGGTTGATCTGGATGCGCCCTGCATTCAGCGTCGTATTCGTGTTGTCCACTCCAATGAACGACGACAGGCTCTCCACCGCGGGGTCCTTTAAGATAACCGCTGCCGCGCGCTGCTGCAGGCTCGCCATCATCGGGAAGGCAATGGATTGCTCTCCTTCGGTAACCGCCATAATCTCTCCCGTGTCCTGCACTGGGAAGAATCCCTTAGGAACCACCACGTACAGGAAAACCGTCAGTCCCAGTGTTGCTACTGCCACCAGCAGGGTCAGATTGCGATGCCGCAGCACCCACTCGAGCGTTCGCCCGTAAAAGGCAATTGTCTTTTCGAATGCGACTTCAGACGCTCGGTAGAGCCGTCCTTCTTTGCTCTTGTCTTGGTGACGCAGCAGTTTGGCGCAGAGCATCGGCGTCAGCGTCAGCGAAACAATAGCCGACACGATAATGGTCACCGCCAGGGTCACGGCGAATTCACGGAACAGCCTTCCGCTGATATCCCCCATGAACAGCAACGGGATCAACACTGCGATCAGCGACACCGTGAGCGAAATAATAGTGAACCCGATCTGTTCAGCGCCCTTTAACGCAGCCGCCAGTGGTGCTTCGCCTTCCTCGATGTAGCGAATGATGTTCTCGATCATCACGATGGCATCGTCAACGACGAAGCCTGTCGAGATCGTCAGCGCCATCAGAGTCAGGTTATTCAGGCTGTATCCAAGCGCGTACATCACCGCGAATGTGCCCACCAGTGACAGCGGAACAGCCACGCTCGGAATGAACGTTGCCGCCAGATTGCGCAGGAAGACGAAGATCACCATCACCACCAGCGCAATACACAGCAGTAGTTCGAATTCAACATCTTTCACAGAGGCGCGAACGGTACCGGTCCGGTCGGTCAACGTGGCCACGTGAATGGCAGAGGGAATGGTGGCGCGCAGTTTCGGCAGCAGTGCCTGCACACGATCTACCACCTGAATGATATTGGCGCCCGGTTGCCGCTGGATATTCACAATCACCGCGGGCGTCTGATTCATCCACGCCGCCTGGTGCGAGTTCTCCACGCCATCCACCGCATGGGCCACATCCTTCAACATCACCGGCGCATTGTTGCGGTAGGCAACAATCACCTGGTTGTAGTCAACCGCCTTCAGCAACTGGTCGTTGGCATTAATCTGGTATGCCTGATACGGACCGTCGAAACTGCCCTTCGCCGAATCCAGACTCGCCGCTGTCAGTGAATTGCGAACGTCTTCCAGATTGAGGCCGTAAGACGCCAACTGGGTCGGGTTCACTTGGATGCGAACGGCTGGCTTCTGCCCGCCGCTGATGGTCACCGCGCCCACGCCCGATAGTTGCGAGATCTTCTGCGCAAGCCGCGTATCGGCGAAGTCTTCCACTTGCTGTAGCGGCATGGTGGACGAGGTCAGCGCCAGCGTCAAGATAGGCGCATCGGCCGGATTCGTCTTGCTATAAATCGGCGGCATCGGAAGGTTTGCCGGCAGGAACGACTGTGCGGCGTTGATGGCTGCTTGCACCTCCTGCTCGGCGACGTCGATGTCCAGCGTCAGTACGAACTGCAAAGTGATGATAGAAGCGCCCTGCGAACTCGTCGAGAGCATCTGATTCAGCCCCGGCACTTCACCGAGTTGGCGTTCCAACGGCGCCGTGACCGCCGACCCGACAACATCCGGGCTCGCGCCGGGATAGTACGTGACCACCTGAATGGTGGGGTAATCTACTTCCGGCAGAGCCGAGACCGGTAGCTGCTTATACGCGACGATGCCGACCAGCAGAATAGCGGCCATCAACAGTGAAGTTGCGATGGGCCGCAGAATGAACGGCCGCGACGGGCTCACTGATTGCTCCCGCCCTTGTGGTTGCCATGCCCCTGGGTGTTCGGATTCTGTGTGGCCGTCCGCTGCGTACCCGGTGATTGCTGCCCGTTCGGCTCTACTTGCGTATTCGCCTGACCCTGCTGCGCTCTGCCACTCATTTCCTGGTTCGGCTGCCCGGTTCTTTCTGAACCGCCCGTGTGATCGTCGTTGCTGGTCGACCTGGCGTTGCCGGCCGTGGCCGGATTTGCTTCTCCTGCGGTCTGCGACTGTTCCGACGATTCGCCAGCCGCGCCGCCCACATTCGAAGTCTTCGAGTTCGGCCTGGCGAGCGCAACCTTGCCTCCATCCACCAATCGATCGAACCCGTCCGTCACCAGCGTCTCGCCTTCGGCAACGCCTGTCACCGCTGCTTGCAGATCGTTGGTCGCCGCAATCTGGATATTGCGGGAATGTACCGTGTTCGTTGCTGCATCAATCACGTACACGAACGCCACATCGTTGTTGCGCTGTACCGCCGCGGTGGGAATCAGGTTGACTCCGCTCAAGGTCTTCACCAGCAACTGCGTATTCACAAACTCGTTCGGAAATAACTCATAGTGAGTGTTTGCGAAGGTAGCGCGCACACGAACGGTACCGGTCGTTATATCCACCTGGTTGTCCAGGGTCAGCAGCGTGCCTTCTGCAATTTGGTGTTCATCGCTTCTATCTCGCGCGATTACCTTCAACGTGTGGCCGCCGCGCATCTGCCTTACCACCTGGTCGATGTAGTCTTCGGCCATCGTGAAAATGACCGTGATGGGCTGCAACTGCGTGATGGTGGCGATACCCGTGGCTGCGTTCGCCGTGATGATGTTTCCCGGATCCACCGTTCGAAGACCGACCCGCCCTTTGATCGGCGACCGGATCGTTGCATAATCAACGTTGATCTGCGCTGCGTCCAGGTTTCCTTGATCCACTTTCACTGAGCCCTGGTCGGCAGCTACCGACGCCTCCTGCGTTGCCAGCGTCTGCTGTGGGATGGCATGCTGCGCATAGCGTCATCTGATAGCGATCCAAATCGATCAACGCGTTTTTGAGTGATGCCTGGTCGCGTTGGAGTTGGCCTTGTGCCTGCGTCAGCGTGGCTTGGTAGGGGCGCGGATCCACTACGGCCAGCACTTGGCCCTTCTCTACAATCTGTCCTTCACGGTAACGGACATCCAGCAGTTCGCCCGTTACGCGGCTGGCGACGGTTACCGTATACACCGGCGTCACCGTGCCCAGAGCGTTGATATAGACGCCCATGTTGCCCTTGGTGACTTTCGCGTACGCCACCGGAATGGGCCCGCCTGCGCCGCGCCGTCCGCCTTTTGGTCCCGCTTGGCCGCTCTGCGTGCCGCTGCTATTGGATCGCTGCGACAGCAGATAGCCGCCGCCGCACAGAATAAGGAGAAGAGCAGCCCAAATCGGCCAACGGCGTCTCTTCTTTCGTGGTGTCTCTACGGGCGGTGTGCTCATACGGTTCTCACGCTGGTTCCATCTTGGCGCTGCCTGAGCACCACGCGCGACTGCCGATTGGGCACCAAACTTCTACGCCATTCGGCATAGCGTAAAGCTAAGGGTGTTCCACCTGGATCTGGCGGATTCTCATCTGACGTTACCTTTCGATGGAGAGACTACGCGCACGGAAACAAGCAGAAAGAAATGACTCTTACTGCCCTGGAGTTCTTACGCCGTTTGTCTCATCACATCCTGCCTCGCGGCTTTGTCCGCATCCGGCACTTCGGCTTTTTAACTAACACCAGGCGGGCTGCCCTGTTAACCGTGGCACGTCAGCTCATTGCTGCTGGACTGCCGTCCGTCGCAGTCTGCTCAGGGGCAGTGGTCGACCCAGACTCCACCTGGCAGTGTCCTCGTTGCCACTCACCCATGCGTATCGGGCCGAATCTCTCAGCCTTACAGCTACGCTCTCGATGCCACTTCTGTCGATGCCTCCCTGTGCCACATGGCGCAGACGCAGAAGTGTGTCTGTACGGACCTCAAAGTATGCTCAGGCAGTGAGCACGTCCTTGAGTTGCTCATCCATCCGACTGGAATCATCCGGTCAACAACGTCTTCTGAACCGATGTCGCATACGCAGTTGCCGCACGAACCGCCTCGGCGCACTCAAAACACGCTTGTCGCTCCATAGCGCGGTCCGCCACACCAGCGGCTTCCTCCAAGTCGCCCTATCGAAACTGCCTCGGATTCAACTCCCGACCGCTTCCGTGCCGTACCCTCCGAGGCACTCCCCGATAGGGCGCTAACGACTTCCCATTAGCTATCCGCGCATCGCTGACATGAATGCGTTCTAAGTACTTCGCCGTTAGGGCGGATCTATGTGCTTTTGGCATATTCAGTTTCCGGATTGCCCGTGACACAGGAGCAAGCCGGACAGAATCATCATGTAAGACACGCTGACATCTCATGCAACTGATTTGCGGCACCGCAACAGTCGTGTTCGAAATGCAGCAAATAACACCGCTGAAACTTTATGCGCTAGACTTTTGCAACGGCGCCAAAGGCAACCACCATTAGCCGTGCACCGCCTTTGCAGCACGCTTGATGGCGTCGAGACTTATTTCAATATCGCGCTCGTCCGTAGCCCACGAGGAGATGCTGATCCTCATGGCTGTCTTGCCTTGCCACTCAGTTCCGCCGCACCAACAAATACTTTCTTCCTGAACCCGACTGATCACGGCCTTCGTCATTTCGGACGAACCGAAAGACACCAGCACCTGATTGATTACCACTTCATTAAGGACTTCGTACCCGGCAGAATGAAGACCGTCTGCCATTCGTCGCCCATAGCGACACGTTCGCTCGATAAGATCGGCCAGACCGTCTCTTCCCAACGAGCGTAGTGCGGCCCAAAGCTCGACGCCGCGGGCTCTGCGTGAAAGTTCCGGGGTGTATTGAAATGGCTCTCGGCCCTGGTCGTCAGGGAAGTAAGCTGCCGAAACATTCATTGCCGCCCAAAGGTGCTTTGGCTCGCGCACGAGCACGATTCCGCAATCGTATCCAACATTCGGCCATTTGTGTCCGTCGGTTGCCCATGAATCAGCTTGTTCGAAGCCGTGTGTAAGGTGTCGATGACCGGGAGATGCATGCGCCCAAAGACCAAATGCACCGTCAACGTGAACCCATGCCCCAGCTTGACGCGCCTGCCGGCAGATCTCCGAAGCAGGATCAAACGCGCCGGTATTCACATTGCCGGCCTGGATGCAGACAAGGGTCATTTTATCTAGAGGAGGAAGCGCGTCGGACCGCATTCTGCCCTGACCATCTACAGGGACCCGTTGAGCGCGGTCACGACCGAAGCCTACGAGAGATAGCGCCTTGAGGACCGACGCATGGACTTCGGCGCCCACTACGACCTTTATTTCAGGAGCACCGTATAGCCCCTTGCTCACGACATCCCAACCGGCCCTCTCAAGCAACGCGTATCGAGCCGCGGCGATCGCTGAAAAATTGGCCATGGTACAACCGGTAACGACACCGCCCCCACATCCGGAGGGCAAGCCAAGAGCTTCGATCACCCACTGCAAAGCGACGGATTCCAGTTGCGCTCCGACTGGGGACATGACGCTGAGTCCACAGCATTGATCCCAGGCACTGTTCAGCCAACTGGCGACGAGTGCCCCCGGTACAGCACCACCCACCACGAATCCGAAATATCGCCCGCCAGCGCTGGCAACAGTCGCCGGCGCAGCGACATTGTCAAGTAACGCAAGAATCTCGTCTGGGCTTGCAGCCGAGTCTGGCAGCGGACCCGCCAGAGCCTTAAGACCATCTATGGCAGCTGTGGGGGGCGCGACACGACGTTCGCCGATCCGTCGCAGGTAGTTGGCGGCTCGTTTCGCTGTGTCGGACAACGTTTCGGAGAACTGGTCCATACTCGAAGACTACGCCACGTAGTGTGCAAAATTGGCCGGATAATTTGCCAAGCGACATTCAATGGTCCGGTTTTCGGCCCGAGACTTACCCTTTGCGCAACATGACTGTATCCACCTGGTTGGATAACGCGCGAGTCGGACTTAGAGGATCGAGGGGGAGTTTGGGGGTACGTGTGACTTACGGTTTTACCAGATGAGCGGTGGGATGGTCAAGATCGGTTGAAGTGCTTCGAGTTCTAAACCGGAACACGGACTCGGTATCAGAGGCCTGTTGTTTGGCTCTGCTATGTACGGATGTTCGTGCACTCGAGGACACACACCAGACCTCATCGTAGTGCAAGTCTGGATCAGCCGATGCGTGGACCAACTGTTCGGCCTCTCTCTCCCTTCTTGACGGCCCGTACTCACGAGCATCTTCGGACTTCCGCCAGCGACTATTTGAAGGTCTGTCGGGATGCGCTCGAGGTGTCTGAGAGATTCGAAGTAGCACTGCTCGGTGCAGATGCCATCACAGACTACCGCACACCGGCAAGACCTCACGTTGGTGTCCCTCCGGCCAATTGCTCCAGCATATAAAACCAGACTCGATCAATATCCAAGGAGCACAATTTTAAAATCTCCGGCGGTCGCTGGTGCAGCAGCCTATTTGGTTCAGGTTCAGGCATGCCAATAGAATCGCGCCAAACGGCCGGCGTCCCCTGATCTTCCGTCGTACCTGGAATTGCGCACTGGATTCGATTTCATCGGAGCTCAGGCAGGCGGGTTTGCGAGCATGGGCGCTAATCACGATGGCTTAGCGGACACCTCCAACGCTTGGTAAACGTTCCGATATGCAGGGTGACTGTGATAAGGATGCGTGTCATGGGCGGGATGAGTTGCATAGCAATTGCTTGCCGGACAACTCGGATTTTATTTTTGCTCCTAGCGTCTACCTGCCGACTTGACGGTCAAGTGACTAGAAGCGTTCCCTAGGGGAATGTCATTTGCTTGCGAAGTAGTCGGTGGTTCTAGGAGGCACGCGTGCGTCGCGGTGGAAGCCTTCATCTTTTTTGTTGGGCGCTTCACTCCGGTCTTCTGCAAATGCGATGCCTCAGACCGACCCATCGCTGCATATCTTGAACCGGTCACCAAATTATCTGATCAGGGCGGCCTAATCGGCCCTGTTCTTCCTGTCAGGGTTGCCATCGCTCGTAGATGGCCGGACCGCAAGAGTTGGGTTTCGTTTTCACAATTGACGGTATCTTTGACCTTCTGAGAACCGAGGGGGGCATCAACAAATACATCCGGTCCACACCAGCATGGATTCATGGATCTGCGCCTTTATGAGTGCGTCGAGGTCACTCGACAGATTGCGTCATTGCGCTCTTTATCGCGCTGAGCGCGATGAACCAACTAGAGAGTTCCTTCTCTTTGTAGAAGAGGCGGCCGGCAATGGCAACCGATAAAGCTCCTATGTTCACCACGACGGGGGTTAGCTTTTGACAAGTACCGATCGGGTAATCGGCAGGATAGCGCTTATCGTCGTGCCTGCTCCGCGACTGCTCTGCACTTCCAACAATCCATTGATCTGTTCCATTCGTTCGCGCATGCCGAGGATTCCGAAATGAGCCGACTGCAACAGGCGGTCCGAATCCATATTGAAGCCACAGCCGTCGTCTACAAACTCCAACCGTAGCTCATGAGGTCCGAATTGCAGATACCCGCGCACGTTCGTTGGCCCTCCATGCCCAGTCGCATTTCGAATCGCTTCTCGCGCAACAAGCACGAGCGCTCGCTTAGTATTTCTCGGCAGCGGGATCGGGGAACCTTCCACTTCGAGCGTGATCGGAACGCCTTTCTCGGAGCTCAATGTCTCACAGAGCTGTGCCAGAGACTCCTCCAGATCATTCTCAAATGAACCGTGACGCAGGTCCGTGAGCGCTTGTCGCGCTTCGTCCACGGTCAGTCGAAGATGCACCCGGGCATTGTCGAGACATTCCAGCATTTGGTCCTGATCAGCACCTGCGGCACCCACCGCCGCTTCGACGAGTGTCGATACGCCCAAGCACCCCTGGATGATGGTGTCGTGCATCTCACGCGCAATACGTGTCCTCTCCTCAAGTCGAAGATTGTAGCGGTCATGGGCCTGGCGCTCGCGTAGCGCAAACGCGCCGGCTGCGCAGATGGCGGCAAGAACAAAGCCAATCGCCAAGAACCAATTTGTCTGGTAGAATTTTGGCCGCACAAGGAGACCCATGCTCGCTTCGGACGAGCCTGCGGGATTCTGCGCAACAACTCGAAACCGATACCGGCCAGGCGGAAGATTGTCATAGTTTGCAGCCCGACGACGATTGCCCGGCATCCAGTGATCTTCAAATCCCTCGAGTCGGTAGCGGAAGTTGACCTGGTCGGGAGCCCGCAATGCAACTGATGTGAACTCTATTTCGACGCGCTGTCTTCCCGGCCCGATGACGAGCTCGTTCGAAGGCTGTACGATTTGGTCGTCAACAAGGAAAGCTTTCGAAGCGAACAGCAGAAGGCCGAGTCGTCGGCCGGCGTTTCGGGTCTAGACGAACAGCGCCTTTGATGCTGGGAAACCACAGCTCCCCATCTGGGCCGGTGCATGCCGCCGGCTGGAATCCTCCGTTCATCTGTGTCGGCTGGGTAGCCCCGCCCACTGCATAGGAAAGGACCGTCAACGAGTTTCGTTTTCCATTCGCGGCCGCATTCAATTCGGCAAACGATGCAGATGACAATCCGGATGGTCCGCTCATCCAAAGCCGGTCACCACTGCCAAGCACTTGGAAAACGGAATTGCTGAGTAGTCCTTCGCGCGTTGTGATGCGCGACAAGACTCCATTTTTGATCCGCACTAAACCGGCGCCTCTTGTCCCGATCCACAACGTGTCCTGTGAGTCCCGATAGATTGACCAAACGCGGTCATGGGCCAGTGGCGCTAACAGTTTATCGGGTATGAATGCGCCGTTACGGAAGCGGTTCAGACCCCGGTCCGTGCCCACCAGCAGATCCCCATTGCAATCCTCCGCTATAGCTCGTACCCAGCCGTAAGAGAGACCGTCTTCGAGATAGTAATTCCTGAAGTGCCTGCCGTTCCATCGGCTCAATCCACTGGAGGTGCCCACCCAAAGGTTTCCGCTGTGGTCCTCGAAGAGAGTTTGGATCCCATTGTTGCGGAGCTCTTTCGCCATGGTAAAGCGCGTTGCCCGTCCGTTAGCGACCCGCACCACCCCTTCACTCATCGTGCCGAACCAAAAGGCGCCGCTGCGATCTTCAAACGTTCCGAGAATCTCAAGAGTATTGGCTGGGTAAGGCAAGTAGATCGGTTCGACACGACCTCCGGAGTACCGATAGACCTTGCCTGTGACGGTCGTAAACCAAATCTTCCCGCGATGGTCGCGATAGATGGTGGCGACGTTGTCGTCCGGGAGACCGTCACGGCTATTCACCATCTGCACATCAGGCTTGCTCAGGCGGACGAGACCGTCCGCCGTGCCCACCCAAATGTTTTGGTCGCGATCCTCAAGAACGGCCGAAACGCTGTTGTCCGGGAGGATCGCGGGTGCGCGGAACGCAATGTCATGATCGCCGCTGTGAAGGAAGAGCCCATCACCGTGTGACCCAAGCCAGACATTTCCAGCATGATCTTCCGTGATTGCGTCAATCAGGATCTTCGTATGTCCCTTGACGCTGGACACATTCGCACCCTTGGTCGAGCTTGTGATTACCTTGAGCCCGCGATTGGTAGCCAACCAGAGCGCCCCATTTGTGGTCTGCCGGACACGGTACACCTCACCCAAAGCAGTGCCCGAATCGGGGGAACCATAGCGATGCATGGTTCCCGCGGCAATGCTGAACAGGCCGGCGGGGCCGACAGCAAGAACGCCGTCAGCGCTTTCCCAAAGCGAGGTGAAAGAGATGTTCGAAAGATGAAGACCCACATCGACCCGTTGGAATCGATCTCCGTCGAACTTGAAGAGCCCGCGTTGCGTGCCGGCCCAGATAATGCCACGACGGTCTTCAAGCACAGTGTTTATGAAATCGTTGGTCAATCCCTCTTTCGAGCCAAAAGCGCGAAAGAGGCCATCCCTGTACCGCAACAACCCGCCGCCGTCAGTGGCCACCCAAAGCGAGCTGTCTCTCGCGACTGCCAAGCCGTGGATATCGTCATCCAGCATGCACGGCGTGTTGAAACGGGCAAAGACTACGAAGCGGAGGCCATCGAATCTGACAAGGCCGCCCGAAGTGCCCACCCATAAGTAGCCGTCGGGTGTCTGCGCGAGCGCCTGTACGCGATTCTCGGGTAGCCCGTCTTGCGACCGCCAGATCCGGCTGGCATATTGAACGGCCGTCGAGACCGTTGGACGGATGCCGCCGACCACCGTGGCCCTCGTCACGCCCAAACAAGCCAGGAAGCACAGGAGCGCTCGGCTGATCCAAAGCGCGCCGGACGCGAACCGGATTAGCAGGCGTGCGTACATTGGCGTTGGTTGCGACTGTCTCGGGCCTACAAGTATACAATTCAGTCCTGGTGCCTTTTCTACGGCGAAAATGAATTTCTGTGCAACGCGCATCTGCTGACACGACCGGCGTTATTGAGTCCAGCACTACCGGAACCGCCCGCCTAATTCGGGTCCTGATTGCTGACGACCATCCAGTCGTTTGTCTCGGATTGGCGGCTATCGTCGGTTTGCAGCCAGACATGACGGTCGTTGGGCAGGCAAAAACCGGCGTCGAAGCGTTGGAACTGACGCGGCAGCATTCACCCCACGTGGTCCTGATGGATTTGCGAATGCCTGAGATGGGCGGAGTCGAAGCGATTGCTGCCATTCGCGCAGAGCGACTTCAAAGCGCTGTCATCGTGCTAACGACGTATCAGGGGGATGAGGATATCCGGAAGGCGCTTGCTGCCGGAGCGCAGGCGTACCTTCTCAAAGGAATGTCACACCTGAAGCTACTGGAGGCCATCCGAAGCGTAGCTTCCGGTAACCAATATTTGCCGGTCAGCATTCGCCGTAGCGTTCCAGAAAAAGTAAACCGGCCCGCGCTGAGCCCGCGCGAAGTTGACATTCTGCGCCTGATAGTCAAGGGACACAATAACCAGATGATCGCGGATGCACTCAGCATTACGCACGGAACAGTGAAGTGGCATCTCAATATCATCCTGCGGCGGCTCAACGTCAATGACCGAACGCAGGCGGTGATTGTCGCCGCGCAGAGAGGAATCATTGAAATCTAACTCGGCTCGTTCGCCGTGGTGCGAGCTGAGCGGCATACTTTTGGGAGTGATGCGCTATCTCTGCACACCTAAATCGACGTGAAATTTTAGGCATCCTCGCGGCGCCTCTGCTGGCACGAAGCCAGGGCTCGGCATCGCGCAACGTTCAAGCCACCCCACGGTCTAAGCCTTCTGGGATTCCGTTCCATGCTCACTTCACCGACATCGCGCGGCAGGCAGGGCTGAGTCATCCCACCATCTACGGGGCGCCGGATCATAAGGATTACATCATCGAGACAATCGGCTGCGGGTGCGCGTTCTTTGATTACGACAACGACGGCTGGATGGATATCTTGGTGCTCAGCGGTCTGCGTGCCACCGGCAGCAACGATGACGCAAGTAATAGGCTTTACAAAAACAATCGGGACGGCTCATTCACTGACGTCACCGAAAAGGCTGGCTTACTCCGTAAGATGTGGGCTTCTGCCATCACAGTAGGCGATTACAACAACGACGGCTTTGAGGATTTGTTCATCACTGCTTATGGGCAGAACGTGCTGTACCGAAACAATGGCGACGGCACCTTTACAGATGTGACAAAAGACGCTGGGCTGCTGGATGCCCAGACGCGTTGGGGTGCCGGATGTTCTTTCCTCGACTATGACCGCGATGGTCACCTGGATCTCTTCGTTTCGAACTATGTCGGATTCGATTTGAGCCGCGCCGGAAAGCCCGGCTCCAGCGCGAACTGCACCTGGAAGGGCGTGCCGGTGCTTTGCGGTCCCCGAGGGCTGCCGTACTCGCACCATTCCCTGTACCGGAATGACGGCCACGGCGTGTTTAAAGATGTCAGCCAGGAAGCGGGCATTTCGAGCGTCCGTCCCGGTTATGGCATGACGGTCGTCGCCGCGGATTTCGACAACGATGGCTGGCCCGACATTTATGTCGCCTGTGACTCCAGCCCCAGTCTTCTGTTTCACAACAAGCATGACGGAACCTTCGAAGAGATTGGATTGGTTGCCGGTTGCGCATTGAGTGACGATGGTGTGGATCAGGCGGGAATGGGCGTTGGAGTGGGTGATATCAACCTGGACGGTAACCTGGATATTTTCAAAACGCATTTCATGGACGATACGAACGTTCTGTACGTAAATAGCGGAAGGGGCTACTTCGAAGACCAGACAACAACCGCAGGCCTGGGCGTAGAAACACGTTTTGTGAACTGGGGAGCGGCGATTGTCGACCTTGACAACGACGGCCTGCCGGACCTTTTCTATGCGACCGGTAACATGTATCCGGAAGTCGAACGCAACAACGCTCTCTATCCGCTCAAGACGCCACGCGTGATATTTCGGAACCTGGGAAGCGGCAAGTTCGAAGAAATGATTGAAGCGGCGGGTCCAGGTATTTCCACGCCGCATTGCAGCCGGGGTTGCGCGTTTGGAGACTTCGATAACGACGGCGACCTGGACATTCTAATCGTGAATCTGAATGAGCCTCCGTCCCTGCTGCGGAACGATCTCAGCTGGCAACAATCGATGGCTCAAGGTGAAACTGGTTGGGACAAAGTCAAACCGAAGTGCGATTGGAACTCGCGTCACGTGTTCTTATGGGGGCAGGCGGCAGGCACAAGAACTAACTGCCCAATCTAGCTTTTACTCGTCGAATGATCCGCGCCTCCACTTCGGGCTCGGTCACGCCGAGACTGCGGATCTTGAAATCCGGTGGCCGTCAAGTTCCGTTCAAGTCTTAAAGGGAGTCAAGGCGAATCAGATCGTCACGATCCATGAACCGTAGCCGTTACTGCGGAAGATCAGCCTCTTCCTGACCGGATCTTGTTTGAAGCCGCATTCCTTTATAGACGTCCTTCAGTTGCTCTTTCATTTGCTTCAGCCGCTGGAACTCGGCGAGTTCACGCCGCGCATCGTCCACGCGTCCAGTTTGGCGGTAAAGCGTTCCTAAATGATAGTGAGCGACGGAATCCGTGGGATCCAGTCGAACGGCCTTTTCCAGCAGTGGTTGAGCCTTTTGGGGCTGGCCCATCGCGAGAAGAACCTTTCCGAGACCAAGATTGGCGTCCGGGTCCTCGGGCCCCAAAGTTAAAGCACGAGAATAGTGAGCGAACGCGGTCTTGAGATCAGAACGCCCGAGCGCGATTTTGCCTAAGCGGCATTCAGACTTTTCATCGAACGGGTTCTGAGCAAGTGCGGCTTGATATTCCTTCTCCGCCAAGTCTTTCTCGCTTGCGGACGAGACGGTGCTCAAGACCTCTCCTAACTCGAAATGTAAGCCGGGACTCCGATCGTCGATCTTGAGCGCTTCGCGGTAATGCGTGATCGCCGCTTCGTTGTTGCCTTGGGCCATCATCTCTTCCGCAATCAGCTGATGCATCCAGGCGGAGTTGGGCGCAAGCATGGCCACGCCTAAGGCAGCTTCGTCTGCTTGTTCCGAGTAAATGCGATGAGCGGTGTACAAGATCCCGGCGTCGTCCGGCTTAAGCTTACGCAGCACGCTCAGAATCTCTGACGCCTTGTCCAGATCGCGCGAAGCGTAGTAGACCTCCGTCAGCTCCATACCGGCCTGCACGCGAAGCTTGTCCTCTTCCAGTTTTGGGAAGGCCTGCTCCAGATCGGTTCGGGCCGCCACCGAATTACCGAGACGTTTCTCACACATGCCGAGAAGCATTAAAGTTTTCCAGAGCGTGGGCTGGCTCTGTACTACGGCACGTAGATGAGTGACGGCTTCCGCATAGTCGCCATGAAAGTACAGCAGCGTACCCAAATCGCCGCGGGCCGCGTTATTATCTGGGTCCAACGCCAAAATCGCCTTCAGTTCGCCGATGGCCAAGTCGGGTCTGTTGGCGGCCAGATATCTTTGCGCTTCGCGCGTGTGTGCCTGAATCTGCTGCGAAGTCGCGGTTGATTGCGCGAAGGAAGCGTGAGCGCAAAGGATTAGACCTGCGATGGCGCAAATAACTGCTTGTACGGCCATGGTGATCAGAATAGCGTTGAGAGTGCGAACGCCGTGACTCTAGTCCTGAGTCGGTACGAACTCGAAGTATGCCAGATTGTTCCCTTTCTTGTAGTGCAGTGTCAGCAGGTGGAGTCCGGCTTGGGGGAACGCAATCTTGCCACAATCCACCTTGTTCCAAGTGTGGAAGACCATCCAGGCCGGATCGTGGCGCTCCGGATAGAGATTGCCGGTTTCCAGAGGAAGCGTGCAGTCCGCAGCCGGTCTATTATCGAGTGAAAACTGAATGGTCTGCGGAACGTGTGAGTACAGTACGTTGATCTTGTAAGCGCCTGCCTTCTTCACGTCCACCGTGTAGTTCACCCATTCGCCGTCTTCTTCCCAACCGATATAGAGCTGCTGCCATTCCGGCGTAACCGGACTTGGATGGTTCAGATCGGCAAGCTTCTTGACGTAGGAAATGTCCACACCTTCCTTCTCGCGGAAGTGGCATATGTCGGCCGCAACGCCCTGCTCACAATGTCCCTTCGTGTAGTTCAGTTCGCCACTCCCGTGATTAACGGTGTCCACATCGTGGTACGCGACACCTTCGCCCCCTAAGTCGTAGAGCGAAGCCTGGAGCCGTCCCGGAATCACTTGCGGCCCGCTTGTATGGGTTGCATCCCGGAACGGCTTACCGGTGTAATCTTGCGGAATTTGTGCTTGCATCAAAGCCGCAAGGCCAAGCAGCAAGAGGAGCGGAGGAGTAAGCCTCATCGTTTATGGCGCATGTTCGTCGGCAGCGGCGGTGGCTAGAACGAGAATCGTGCACCGAGTTGGAAGAATCTTCCGGGAACCGTGGTCGTGGTGATTTGGCCCACGCTCGGGTTCGGAACACCCGAAGCGAGGGCAGGCGCAGTCAAGGCTGCATTCGGTTGACCAAAGCTTGGATGGTTCACGATATTGGTCGCGTCCATGCGTAGCTGCAGCCCACCGCGTTCGAACTTGGGTATCCGGAATGTCTTCGCGAGCGACAAATCGATACTGGTTAGATCTGGACCACGTAGCGTGTTTCGGCCGTTATTGCCAAAGGTGTTGGTGGCCGGTGTCGCGTAGGCGAGCTGATTGAACCATTGGTTGATGGTTTGGTTTGCAATGTGCGGATTGCCAACCAGGTTCGGGTACCAGGCTCCATCCAGCGCGCCGGAATTGGTGCTGGACGCCATTGTGACCGTGAATGGAGCACCGGATTGCGCAACGAATATTGTGGATGCCTGCCAGCCGCCAAGGATCGCATCGCCTACGCCATTGTTGAGGAAGGTATGTCCCTTGCCAAGCGGAACGTCATAGACCACGAATCCTTTTACCGCCTGCGGAATGCTGAAATTCGAGAGCCCGTAATTGTTTGAGGGGTGGAAGGCATCCTGATAGGGCGCGGTTCCATAGTGACTGCCCCAACCCGACGTATCCTGGTCATCGAGCATTTTCGCCCAAGTGTAGTTGACCTCGGCATTCAGCCCGTGGCCAAAACGCTTTCGGCCGGATAGCTGAAGCGAGTCGTAATTCGAAATATTGTTAAAGGAACCAGTTAAGCCCCCAGGAACGCTGGGGCCGATACCAAGGTACTGAGGATAGGGCCGCGCAGCTTGTCCTTGCCCCAGCCTGTTTGCTGGAACCTGGTTGATGTCGGATTGAAATTCTAAGCCGTTTGCGTGACTGCCGACATAAGCAGCCTCCGCCACAAGACTGGTTCCAAACTGCCGCTGTACGCTCGTAGACCATTGATAGATGCGTCCAACAGGTGTGTGATAAGGCATGTAAGGAATATTCCCGCCACCTTGCCCGTTATAAGCGCCTGGATCCCGAGAGGCTAGAACAAATGGCAAACCGGCACCCGACCCTGAAAGAGTGGTCACGGGCGGCTGCCCCGGATTAGCGGAAATGCTGCCGCCATTTGCCGTGCCGAAGCCGATCGGCGATCCGTCTACGTCCATGCTCCACAAACTGGCATACTCGCCAAAGCCGACCCGAACCGACCAGACATCTTTCGGAGCCCAGGCAATGCCCACTCGTGGCAAGAAGACCTTGTAATCCGTCGCCATCACCTTGGTTCGTCCGTTGTTACCTGCGAACCAAATTGCCCCGGGGGTGTTCGTTACTGGATTTATGATTGTCGGGTCAAAACTGCCCGCCTGGTTGTGGACCTCACTAAAGCCGCCATGAACTTCCCAGCGCAGACCAGCATTTAGCGTAAGATTCGGACGAAGCTTGATGTCGTCTTGGACGAAGAGCGAAGGATTTTTGGACCGCATGCCAGCTTCTCCTTGGTTGAGTGCGCTCCAGGCTTGGGCTTGCCCCAACAGGAAGTCCGCATAACCCACATTGCTCTGCGTGAACTGGCCGTTGAATGTGAAACTCGCCGACGTCAGATTTCCCCAAGGAGTGGAATTGTCCTGATAGGTAAGTAATTCGCCTCCGAAATGGAGAATGTGTTTACCCCTGATCATCGTGACCACGTCGGACGGATTGAAGGAGTTCTCAATGTAGATAGCGGAGGTTTGCGGGTTGAGCGTGTCGTTACCCGCTGTTCCAGTCAGATTGATGTTGGGGAAAACATCCGCCTTCGCGTATTGCAAGCCGATCTTTGCCGGATATCCCAAGCCGAGGCTTCCCGGTGAAAACCAGTTCCCCTGCCGGGCAAATCCGAACCGAAACTCATTCACAACCGTCGGGCTAAATGTATAAACATCGGACACCTGCGATTCATATGCACCGGCCGTGCTGTGTTGACAGTTCACGGGGCAACTCGTCCCACCGGAGACACTGTGGCTGCTGTGCTCCGTAATCGAGAAGGTAAGACGATTATTAGCGCTGATGTTGAAGTCTAGCCGTCCGAAGTCCCGGGTAGCGGGATTGTTCCCGACCTGTAAGTATCGATAGTTATTGGTGATGCCGGGAAGATTGGCCGCTGGATAGTAATTCTGTATGGCAAGCGCTACCGGATCGATCCTCGATGCCGGGATCTGGTTATTCAAGAATGCCGCGCCTGTCGTCGGATCATGAATAACCCCGAAGAGTGCCGGGTCGAAGATGCCCTGCCTCATCGCGCTCGTTGGCACGGTCGTGGTCTGCGTGCTTGAGTTCGGGTTTACGATCTTGTCCTGATTGAAATAAAAGAAAAACTTGTTCTTGAGAATGGGTCCCGCCACCGACCCACCAAAGTTGTTGTACCGTACCCGCGCTTTCTGGGCGTCGAAAAAGCTCCTCGCGTTGAGAGCATCATTTTCGAAGTACTCATAGGCAGCGCCGTGCCATTGATTTGCACCGGACTTACTGATCACGTTGAAGATAGCTCCGCCGCCGCCGTACGCGGCCGAAAAGGTGGACGTATTGACCTGCACTTCGGAGATAGTTTCCGAAACCTGCGCGGCATCGTCGATGTTGGCGCTATGCGGGAGCCGGATGGACGCTCCGTCCACAAGAAAGTTTGTGTAATACGGTAAGGTTCCATTAATCGATAAACCAACACCCGGATTCACTGAGCCGGCGTTCGAGGCAGGAGTGCCCGAAGAACCCGGCAGCAATCTAAGGAAGTTCTCCCAACTCTGACCAACGTTTGGCAATGCCTCCATGGTTCTCGCCGGCAGAGTGGTGGACTGCTCCGCCGTCTCCGTCGTCAGAAGCGGCACGTCTTCGGTTACCTGAACCTGCTGCTGAGTTCCGCCAACACTTAATTGCGCATCAACGGCAATCTGTCCTACTTCGAGCGTGATTCCGCTACGCACTACTTGGTCAAAACCCTGCCTGACAAACGTGATCGTGTAGTGTCCGGGCAGAATCGACACTGCATCATAGAGGCCGGCCGCGTTCGTCGTAAGTTGCTTCGACGCGCCAGTGTCGGTGTTTAGCAGGGTTACGCTGACACCAGGAACAACCGCCCCCGAGGCATCTGTCACGGTGCCACGGATGTCACCGGAGTTGGTGTTCTGTGCCGGACCGTTTACGGCCGCACACAAGAAGACGGCCAATGCGATCGCTAGAAAGAGGAACGGCCGCGCTCGGCGCGTGTGCAACGCCAGTGTGGCTTCACGTCGCATTTTCAGCTTTGAAATCGTATCAACAAACATTGTGATCCCCCTGCGCTCTTGAACTGAATACCCTAAAACCTTCAACTCGGCCGCTTTCGCCGGTACTCCAGTAAGCTGTTCAGGCAAACTGGACGCGTCAATGCCCTGTACCATTCCTGCTCTTTATTCGGAGACGGTTAAGATGAACGCGAAGACCTCATCGCCTCTTGCGTTCTTTGTCGGCCTTTGAAGCTTGTTACGTAGGACACTATCACAAAACTTACGGCAGAAGCACCTATCCAGGGATAGGGCCTTGAAGATAAGTGCAAATATGAGTGCAATAAAATGTGCCAACAAAGTTGAATGGAGGCGTGTCCTGGCACATACTGAGCGAAGACTCCGCCGCTGCTTAGCTGGCTCTCCGAATTCTTGATTCAGACGAAACAATGGCACGAGTTAGTGAATGCGAGTTGATTAGCCGCTCGATTCCAACACTTGCGATTATTGGAAAGGTTCCTGGTGAAAACTGTGAAGGCCGCCGCCATCTGGACTGGATGGTGCGTTCTGCTGTTGACTCAACCTGCATTCGGTCAGACCCCGCCACCCGATGGCATTGTGTCACCCGAGATCCACGCCGACCGCACCGTCACGTTCAGGATCCGAGCGCCTAAAGCAACAGAGGTTACGATTTATGGGGATTGGATGCCCGTCGGAAAACCCGAACCGATGAGAAAGGATGCGGGTGGCGTCTGGAGTCTGACCACTGCATCGCTTGAGCCCAACGTGCACTTGTATTGGTTCAATCTAGATGGCCTCGCCATTGCCGATCCGGTCAATCCAGCCATTAAGATCCGGCAGCGCACCTCGGCGAGTCTGGTTGAGGTTCCCGCCACGCCGCCGGCAGTCTGGGAATTGCGTGATGTCCCACATGGGACCGTGCTGACCCAATGGCTGAAATCAGTGGTCTTGAACCGAACCGAGCGTGTTGTTTTGTATCTACCGCCTGGTTACGAAACGTCCAAACAGCAGTACCCGGTTCTCTATTTGGTAGACGGAAGCGGCGACGTTCCAGAGTCCTGGACCAGCGTTGGGCATGCCAATCTCATCCTGGACAATCTGATTGCCAAGGGCAAAGCAAACCCCATGATTGTCGTTATGCCGGCGGGCCATGCCGTTCCCTTCGGTGCGAAACCCGGAGGGTCGGCCAGCAACAGTGAAGTTTTCGACCGCTATCTCACGACTGAAGTCATGCCGACTATCGAAAAGACTTATCGAATAAGAACAGGAGCCAACAACCGGGCGTTAGCAGGGCTGTCTATGGGCGGGTCACACACCATCTACACCGGCTTCCACCATCCTGAAGACTTTAGTGCGCTTGGTATCTTCAGTCCTGGCCTGGGCCAAGTCGATTCGAAGATGAACGGCCCGCAACCCGGTCTGATCTGGATTTCCTGCGGCGATCAGGATACAACCGTTCAGTACGAGCGAGTCAAGAGTTGGGCGGGCGACCTCACCAAGGCCGGTGTTCACCAGACATTTACAACGTATTCTGGCGCCCACACCTGGCCGGTCTGGCGCGAAAGCTTCGCCGCTTTCGCTCCGCTCCTTTTCAGTACGGGACTATAGGCAAGGCTTGAAAATTCTTATCGCGTTGTTTTCCACGGCCTGCGTGTGCTTTGCGCAGAGCGACCGCGCCGAAGCACAAAAAAATCCATTCGCCGAGGATGCGCAGGCGATTGCGGCTGGCCACAAGTTGTACACCCAGGCATGCGTCGGCTGCCATGGCTCCGATGCGCGCGGCGGTCGGGGCCCCTCACTGGTGGACGGCAACCTGAAACACGGCAGCGCCGATGGCGAGATTTTTCTTACGATTCGCAGTGGAGTCGCGGGCTCCCAAATGCCATCTTTTTCGTTCCTCACAACCGAACAGACTTGGCAAGTCATCTCTTATCTTCGAAGCTTAGCCGGCATCGGTGAGGACAAGACTCGCCCCGAACTTGCCCCAGCCAACGCGATAGCCGGAAGATTGATCTTCGAGGGAGCAGGCGGTTGTCTCGGCTGTCACGTCGTAAATGGCGCCGGCATACCGGTAGGACCAGATCTATCGGCGGTAGGATCCAAAACAGCGGCCCAGCTACGGGCGAAGATTGTGAATCCCAGCCAGATTCATGGACAAATGGGGCGTGGCTGGGGCATCCCCAGTCCTGCCACTGTCATTGCGAAAACAAGTGAGGGCAAAGAATATCGGGGGGTACTCAAAGGGCTCGATTCCTTCTCGGTGCAGATGATCGATACAGCGGGACACTTTCACTCCCTCGATAAAGCGCAGCTCGCTACTCTCAAAATAGAACCGATATCGCTGATGCCCTGCGATTTCAGCAAGCGCCTGACCGAGACGGGCGTGGAAAATGTCATTGCCTACTTGAAAACGCTGAATGGCCCAGGCCCTTCCAGACTGCCTCCAGACTCCGGCTTGACTTGGGACCGCCTGCGGCATCCGGAAAAGGAACCGCAGAACTATCTGACCTACTGGGGTGACCTCGGCGGGAAACGCTTCTCGGCACTCGATCAAATCAACACTGCAAACGTAAAGAACCTTCAGGCGAAGTGGGCGCTGCAATTGCCGGGCGACGGGATTGTTGAAGCAATTCCGTTGGTCGTGGATGGCATCATGTACACCACTGGTCCGGTCGGCGGCACGGCTCAGGTGCTGGCGGTTGACGCCAAAACGGGCCAAGTGATCTGGCGCTACGAACGGAAACAGAAAATCACCAACCCTTATGAAATTAACCGGGTGAACCGGGGCGTTACAATCCTCGGAGATAGGCTGTTCTTTGGGACGCTCGATGCCGCCCTAGTCGCCCTGGACGCACGGACCGGAGCATTTCTCTGGGAGACTCAGGTCGCCGATACGAAGCTTGGGTACAGCATCACCTCCGCCCCGCTCGCCGTGAAAGACAAGATCATCACGGGAGTTGGCGGAGGCGAGTTCGGTGTACAAGCATTTATCGACGCTTACGATGCAACCACGGGCAAGCGACAGTGGCGGTGGTATTCGGTCCCGGGCGCGGGTGAATTCGGCAACAGCACTTGGGAGGGAGATAGTTGGAAGCGCGGCGGCGGCCCAACCTGGCTCACCGGCAGCTACGACCCGGAGTTGAACCTCCTTTACTGGGCCACTGGCAATCCAGGACCCGACCTCAATGGCGACGTTCGTAAGGGTGACAATCTATTCACGTGCTCGGTCATCGCACTCGATCCGGACACCGGCCTTCGTAAGTGGCACTATCAGTTCACGCCTAACGACACCCACGATTGGGACTCAACCGAGGACCTGGTGCTGGTCGACCGCCTATGGCACGGGCAAAAGCGCAAGCTGCTTCTGCATGCCGATCGCAACGGTGTCTTTTATGCGTTGGACCGCCGCAACGGAGATTTTCTTTCCGCGTCCCCGTTTGTGCGCGCCACGTGGGTGAAGGGCTGGAATGCAGCGGGGCTGCCGATTACCACCGAGAACTGGCGCGCCAGTGAGACTGGAACAACGGTGTATCCATCGCTGGGCGGCGGCACCAACTTTCAGTCGCCGTCCTATGACCCGCAAACCGGCTTCATGTACATCGTTTACTATGACGGCCCGGGCCGTTACACAAGCGGACCCGCCCCTTATGAACCGGGCAAGATGTACCAGGGAAGCGGCTCGAGTGATTGGTCGGTTCCGCAGCCGAAAGGCCAGGCGCCTCCTTCAACTGGAATCCTGGCATTCGACCCCGAAAGTGGGAAAGTGCGATGGCGGTTTGAACTACCGGAGGGAAGCCTGCAGCCGGGTGTGCTCTCAACGGCCGGTGGGCTCCTGTTCGCAGCCTCACCGGAGGGGAACTTAATGGCACTGGATTCTAAAACGGGAAAAGCGTTGTGGAGGTTCGGAGCGGGCGCCACAATTCCGTCCTCCCCAATGAGCTATTCGGTGGAAGGCAAGCAGTACGTGGCGGTTTCATCGGCGAACGTCCTCTATACGTTTGCGTTGCCCGACTGATTTCATCGACCCTTTAAGTATGTCCCGCTGACGTGCCGGATTGGTGCGTCAATCCCGCCAATTGTGAAAAACGCTGCAGGTTGTTCGAGGCGCGGAGCGGATTCGAACCGCTGAATGAAGGTTTTGCAGACCATCTTGCAATTTGCAGAAGTCTTTCCTCTGCGATGTTTCTCACGGAAGTGGACGCCGTAGCCCACTTCAAGTCACACTTCGATGACGGTCAGCCATGTCCTTGAGACCGCTTCCTCACACCGGTCAGGAACCGACAAGGTGGGTGAGCCAAACGATGTCGATCAAGGTGGCTTGTGCGAATGGCTTACATCGCAGATAAGTGCGTTTTACGGGGGTGCGGATAGATCTGATCTGAGAATCGTTCCGCGCGGACCGTCATTCATTCGTTCATAACGTCCGACCCTGGTTCGAAATGAATCCAAAGTCAACATAGTGGGCCCTTCCCGGATTGATTGGCGACCAGTTAGTGCTGTCGATGAAGCGTTGGCCTTTGAGGGTCTCCAAATCGAATTCCCAGGTGTGGGACCAGCGCAGATTTATCCGATAAGAAGTAGCTGACGGGCTTTCCGTCTAAGCGGAGGCGTTCGACGGTGCATTCCACCTTCTCAGCACCTATGTATCCATCATTCCTGACCTACAGCCGGAGGAAGACTCCCCTGCCTTTTCTTCGGACTTCGAGAGCGGGGTAGGAACCGGACAAGATCGGGGAGCGGAGCTTTTCGGGGAAGGAGCGAAGCGGGAGGGGATCTCCCGAAACCGGAGGCCCCTGTTCTTGCGGGCGCGAGGGCAGAGCCATTAAGCGTTGGGTTCTTGAAAGTTTGATGACTCGATCATCACCTCCAAATCAGAAACAACGCGGTCACTAAACCGCGCGCGCCATCAGGGCGGATTGACCCGTATCAGCTTGGATTCTCCGGGACAACTGGTACCTAATCTTTCCATGGTCCGCACCATCGCTCTCTGCCTACTAGCGGGCCCTCCTAGGAGCCGTCTGTATGGCACAAACACCCAGGACGCCAAACGTTGAGGAGCAACGGACCGCCATGAAGAGATTGGAATTCCTTGTTGGCGACTGGTCGGCGATGCCACCGTTCTGCGGGGACCTGGTCAATTTGTCGAGATGGCGCAGACCGATTCGGCGCAGTTCAAGCTGGAAGGACTTATGCTGATGATCGAAGGTGTTGGTCGAACCAAGACCGACGGGAGTGTCTCGCTTCAAGCCCTCGGATTGATTTCCTTCGACGAGGAACTCTATGAGATGAGAGCCTTCAACGATGGACGGTGGCTTGAAACCGAGGTCAAATCGGCCGATGGAGAGAATTAGACCTCGTGGGGCTTTGCACTCGACGCATTCAAGACCGCCACCGTGCTGCGGATCAGTGAACACGGTGAATGGACCGAGGATGGGAATTGATCATCGGCGACCGCCCGCCGCAGAAAATGATGGACTTGAAAGTTCGGCGCACCTCCCATTAGCGAATAGCTGGCCCTTATCGCCGAGCGATTTGGCAGGAGCAAAGGCCGCATTCTCATCATCACTGCGCCGTCACTCACGGCCTAACCGACAAAGTCACAGAACGAACGAAGCTTTCCAGAACCAGACTTCTAGCCCACTTGATGCACGGCCAGTCTGGCGGACGAGATTGCGCGCTGCGGATTATCCGTGACCAACGCCGCCCAGCGCCGAATTGGATCGCAAAAAACATTCTGGCCGGCCGCAGATTTGCCATAGCTTACACTCAAGCGACGTGCTCAACCGGGGCTATGCCTACGTAACAACGATCATCATCTCTGGATTCGAGTGATCTACAACTTCTCCGAAGGGGCTTTGGGGACAACACAATCAGCGTCGGCGGCGACCCCGGAGGCTTTTTGTCGTTCTCGGCTTTGGCCCGTAGCCGACTGCTGACTGGTCCTCATGGAAGCCAAAAATGCATCCACATCGGCCACGAGCCCGATGGGCCGCGGTAATGACGGCAGTTCGCGATATTGCACCTGAATTCCCAGCGTGCGCTCATACTTGCGCAGCTCGGAGCGTTCGAGCGGCGTCACAAAGGTCCAGGAGGCACCTCGCGCGCCGGCGCGGCCCGTCCGTCCGACGCGATGAATGAAGTATTCGGCCTCCTGCGGCAAATCGTAGTTCACGACATGGGCGATGTCATCGACATGAATGCCGCGCGCCGCCACGTCGGTGGCGACGAGTATACGGCAAACACCATCCTTGAAGTCCTGCAACGCTTTGTTCCGCTGGCCCTGTGAGCGGTCGCCGTGGATCGAGTGCACCTTATGTTTTCCTCGTTCCAGAAATTTAGTGAGCCTGTCGGCGCCCTCTTTGGTGGCCACGAACACGAGGAAAGAACCCTTCTCGTTCTTCAGGAGATGCTCGAGGAGATCAAACTTCGAGCCCTGAGCGACCTCGTAGCAGAAGAGATCGATCCGACCGGCCGTTTGTACACACGCCTCCACCGCGATTCGCACTGGATTGTGCACGTAGCTTGCAACCAGCCCCGCCACAGATTGCTCCATCGTCGCTGAGAAAAGCATGGTGTGGCGTTTCGCCGGAAGCTTATCGAGGATGATCCGTAATGAGGGCAGGAAGCCCATGTCGAGCATCCGATCGGCCTCGTCGAGAACCAAAGTGGCGGCGCCGGAAAGATTGATCAGCCCCCGGTCCAGATAGTCGCAGAGACGGCCCGGCGTCGAGATCACCACCTCGGCCCCAGCCTGGATATCGCGCAACTGGTTACTTTCGCTCATGCCGCCTACAACCACGGCGGTGCGGATGTGCATCCCGTGGGCGAGCTGGCGAAATGCGGCATCGATCTGAATGGCAAGTTCGCGTGTGGGGCTGAGGATCAGGACCTTTATTGCTTTCGTGCGAGGAACAGCGGCGAGAGCTTCAATCACCGGAATCGAGAACGCCAGAGTCTTGCCTGTGCCAGTCTGCGCGGTCGCGACGACGTCGCGGCCTTGCAGGAGAGGCGGGATCGCCTCCGCCTGGACGGGTGTTGGAGTGACGAATTCGTTTTTATCGAGGTTGTGCTGCAACGCGGAGCAAAGATTGAGCTCGGAAAAATGCTGCATCAATTATTGGTCGGTTCCAGAACGTTCAACCTTCAAGATAGCAACCGTAGGCTCGAAACGCAGCGTTCGCCGGACAGACCATGTAGGATCGAGTGCGCACTCTGGAAACTCCCAGGATAACGGCCTTGTGGGAAAACTTATCCGGGTCCCCAACTATCAAGTAATCGTTCGAATCTTGCCTGAGGTGGGTTACTCGCCACATCGCCGTCAGGAGCGAGTAATCCTGACTAGGGTAACGAAGCCCGGCATCTTGAAGGCGCTAACAAGAATTTGCGAGTTCGTCGCTGCAGTGATCCGCCGAACGAGTTAGCGCCTTTTGCCGTCACGATTACGCTGACCCCTCGAACCTGATCACGAACCGGCTCGATAGGCTATAACGACGTGTCCTGGTGCAACTTGCCAAGTCTGTGGCAAGGGCTCCGAGCTGATTCAAATACGAATACGCGCGCCGAAGAATCAGCTGACACCGATCCCGCCAGTAGGCTGGACTCATCGGGAGTTGATCAATACGGCGGGCCTTGTGCAGACCCGCCTTTTCGGGCCTACCGGTCAGGCCTGGCGATTCTCATGACTTTGCCGGTCCCATCGCCGAATATTCCCGAGCCGTTCCCTAATAAGTACAACTCGCCTCGGGCGTCCTCACCGAATCCGAACACAGCTAATCCAGGTGTATCCAAATATTCGACTTCACGTCCAGAGGCGTCCAGCGTGAACACGTGACCGAGTGGTTTAGCGAACGCGCTCGAGTAATCTCCGAAGATATAGCGGCCGCGCAGCCCCCGCAGATCGTGGCCTCGGTAGACGAAGCCTCCAACGATCGCAATGCGCTGAGAAACTCCAGCGTCTTTGTGGTCATATTCGGCAATAGGATCAATGAGCTCGCTGGGAGTTCCCGGGCTGTTCGCGTAAACGAAGCCCGTTCCGGCGGTATCAACGGAAAAGAGGAAGGTGCCTTCCTTGATCGGCCAGCCGTAGTTGCGGCCCTTCTCCACCGCGTCGATTTCTTCGATGTCGTTCTGTCCTACATCGGCGGCCAACAATTTACCGCTGCGCGAATCGAAGGACATACGATAAACGTTTCTGAAGCCGTACGCCCACACTTCGCCCGGTGCTGTGCCCATGCCCACAAACGGATTGTCAGGGGGAATCCCGTACTGACCATTGGCCGAGTTCCGACCCAGGGGATTGATGCGTAAGATTTTGCCAAGCACATTGCCTGGGGTGAGGCTCTGGGCATTACCGCCGGGGACATGGCCGACACCTTGGTCGTTTGCGTTTCCGCCATCACCGGTTGAGATGTAGAGCATGTTGTCGGGGCCGAATGTCAGGGTGCCGCCATTGTGATTGAACTGCGGTTTGTCGATTCGCATCAGTTCACGAGCGCTCGACATATCGACAACGAGAGCCTCGTCGTCGTTCCTGTCCATATCCCGCCTTTCCATGTCGCCATCGCCATCTCTGTCTCGATCCACGTTCATGACGCGCCATTCTGTGAGTACGTTTTGGCAATTGGGCGCAACGCCTGGCGGCATCGTGCTGAAATCAGTTTTGCTGGCAACGGGCTGAGATGAGTATGTGTAGAAGAGGCCATTTCTGCGGAAGTTCGGGTGGAAGGCCATGCCCAGCAGTCCCCGTTCGTCGTAGCCGCCGAAGATGCCCAGTTTGACAAGCCTGCTGCTTATGTCCAAAAACAGGCGCTTGTTTCCAATATGATCGTCATCGATGTCGATGACCCAAATCTTGCCGCTCGCGTCGATCACATATAAGTGGTCATCGTCCCCCGGCGCGGAGGTGCCCCAGACGGGCACTGACAGGCCCGAGGCCACTTCTTCTAGCCTGATTGCTTTGTTGCTTTGCCCAGGCGCGGGTAAGGGGTCGGCGAGCGGCGTGTGAGTTTGGCCGAGGCATGCGAGCCCGCTACTTACGGCCAATGCCGAGAGCCACGTGCCTCTCGAGTGAAAAATCTTTTTCATAGTAGTCCTTTTTTGCAGTCTGATTCGGCGGATTCGCAACCCCGCCAATGGCAAGGTTATGTCGACTTAGAGCGCTGGATGTTAAGGGGTTGTAAAAGCTTTGCTAAGAGTGACTATGGGGAGGAGCGAGGGATTCCGACGTCATCCGGTACCATTGCCTGAAACGGCATCAGACACAACACGTGGTCTCTCGCCCAGTGTTGTTTCTCGCCGCCAACGATAACTGCGGAATTACGAACAAAGTTACCTGGTTGTCGCGGGCGTCAGTGAATCCGGACTCCTCAAGTTTGCGAGGGCACACGCCACAGACATAGCTTCCGCGTCGGGATCGGACTCGGAATTCTCATGTGATGAAACATGCACGATCGTTGGGAGGTGCAAACACGACGCTCCGCGGTAGTCCGGCAGTGTTTAGGTATCGACCCGGACAGTAGCTTCCGAGTTGCGCAGGGATCACGCGCGATTCGGACACAATATACGGTACTGGACGAAAGTTCGGTGTCAGACAAGTGCAATGCCGTTCTTCAGCGGTGAGTCTCCGAGAACCGGGTATCTGATGCACCATCCGACGCGGTCGCGGTTATCGATCCCGTCGCGGACAACACAAGATTCACCTCGGAGGCTAAAACCTTGGCCCTTACTCTCGACTACCCTTTTCGAAACCAAGCCGGTTGGCAGCCTTGTACGCGTCGCGCCTCGTTCGCCCAGAACCTGTCGATCACAGACTTTGCGGTCTGGCCGTAAGACGAGGACTCTCCCGGCGAGGTGCGCATTTAGCGGAACTGCCGTGTTCCGCGCTGGGTTAGACCCGGCAAACCAGATATCGAGAAGCCTTTGGAGGCGTGACTCTTAGAGAGTGTTGGCTGAGGCAGCCCCGCAAGGCGCCGCCGCGAAGAGCGCCATCATCGCCTCCGGGAAGCGCGCAGGCACAACCTTAAACGTATGCACCGATCGGAAGCCAAGTTCGGGAACTTCTCGGGAAGAACTCCAGTCATCATCACCGAGTGGATTTCCGGAGCGTATTCTGTGACGCCGATGCGCCGAAATCCACCGTGCAATTCCCTCGGTACCTGCAGGAACATGGAATTGGTCTTGAGGTGGGTGCTTGGGAATGGACTTCAGGAGGCTCGGCTGGCATCTGCACGGACTTTCCTTCGCCCAAAGTCTCCAGCTTGATTGGCCTCTCGTCCCACCAGAAGGGCTACGGCATTTGAAAAGTGGTTGACTCCTGTTAGTCCACGGGCGTACCTCCAACAACTCCTAAGGAGACAGAAGCTGTTATTGCTTTGAGGCACTAGATCGGCCGGATCGCTTAGAGAGTGCACTCTTCGGCAATCGCGGAACGGTCTGAACGCCCGCCCAAAGCGTGGCGATCGTTTGCTCTACCACGAGAGTCTGGTCAGGCAGGTCAGGCACAACCCCTTGGATGACCATGAGTGTGGCGAGACCAAAGATCGAAAACCACCAGGTGTGAGCTACCACTATGTCATCCCTGTTTGGCAATCCTTCTTCTTTGGCAACATCGAAAAAGAGCTGCACGAAACGTCCGAACAACGGCGCGCCAATGTCGTTGATATATTGTCCAGCGCGGACGCCGTTGCGGTTCTCAGGCCCGAAGAAGACGTTACGAAACTGTTGCGGATGGGCAATGCAGAATTGAATCAAGCCGCGTGAAGTCGCAAAAAGACGCTCTTTCGGTGCAAGATGTTTAGCGGCAATCGCGTCGAAGTTCTGAACCATCAGCCCGATCGTCTCGCGGCTCAACTCAACAAGAATGTGCCACTTGTCGGGAAAATGCTGATAGATCACGGCGTGCGTATAGCCGATCTCTTTAGCAATCTCACGAAGCGTCACGGCTTCGTAGCCGCGATCGGCAAACATTTTGCTGGCAGCCGCAAGGATTTCGCCCCGCAACCTCTCCTTGCGCTCTACCCGTCGACTTGGTGATGTGGATGTCACTTCAATAGCTTAGTCCGTTTTGAGGCTTGTTGCGACCGAATGTTGATTTATAACCATCGGTAAAAAACCGCCGCTTAATTTGCAACCAATGGTTAGTATGCGCCTCTAATGGTCAGGTCGCTCATTTAGATGGGTGGCCAAACAAGGAGAAAACGAGCATGTATTTAGTCATGGGCATTACTGGAAATGTTGGGGGCGCCACCGCGCGGCATCTGCTGAAACAAGGCAAAGAGGTGCGCGCACTTGTGCGCGATCGCGAGAAAGCGGCGAAGTGGGCAGACCAAGGCGTGGAGCTGGTCGATGGAGACTGGAACGATGCGACAGCGATAGCGGCTGCGCTCAAAAGTGTCGAGGGCGCGTTTGTTATGTTGCCGGCGGTATGGGCACCCTCGCCTGATTACAGAGAAGCAAAGGGCGTGATTGCGAACTATGTGGAGGCGCTGACTAAGGTAGTGCCGCCGCGGGTGGTAGCGCTCTCGTCGATGGGCGCGGATAGAACAAGCGGGGTGGGGATGATCACGGCCTTATCACTCTTTGAGCAAGGCTTTCGCAGCCTGCCATCTCCGGTCGCATTTGTGCGCGCAGGCGGCTTTTTCGAAAACTTTCTTTTCGGCTTACAGGCCGCCCAAGGCGGAACACTACCGGTCTTCTACAATCCTACAAGCCGGAAATCGACAATGGTCGCCTCAGATGACATCGGCGCAGAGGTGGCAACGCTTCTGACCGGGGCGGCGTGGTCAGGGCATCGCGTCATCGAGCTGGGTTCGATGATCAGCGCGGATGAAGTGGCCGGACAATTGGGTGAAGTCCTCACGCGCGACGTAAAAGCCTTTGCAGTCCCGCGTGCAGGGTGGGCGGAAGCGTTCCAGCAGTTTGGTGTCCCGAAGGGCCACACTGGACCTGCCGAAGAAATGTTTGAGAGCGTTAACGCGGGATGGATGGACCTCGGAATCAAGGGTACGGAGCACGTAGCGGGTAAGACCTCCGCACGCGATGTGTTTGCGGCTGCACAGAACGCCGTCAAGGCGTAAGTCCGGAGCCAGCTGAATCGCTCGCAGGCGAGCACCGATACGCCGGGAGCAGACATGATCGAGGGCGATGCTCGTGACGAGCGCACCCTCACCTGTTCTCCTCTGGTGACGGGTGCAGAAAGCCCTCGTTTTATGCACAACCCGGAGGCCCTCTCGCCCATGCAGCGCCTTGATTTCCGTCCGTACAAGAACCGACTCATTCCAGAGCGGTTCCAACCACTCAAACCGCAAGAAAGAAGGGTCGCTTTAAATATGAACGCTGAACACACAATAGATAAACCCGCGCGGGCAGGTCGAGCAACTCAAATTGCCGCGATGGTAATAACCGGCCTTGTCGCCTTCGTCTGGGCGTACTTCGGAAGGTTATATCTAATTCGCGATCCCGACGAATGGAGGATCGCCAATCAGCAGCTCGGATACCCGCTCTATATCATTCCTCTGATTGGCGTGACCCACATCCTTGGTGGCGTGGGCCTTCTGATTCCCAATGTGCCTCGATTGACTGAGTGGGCTTATGCTGGTCTCGCGATCAATCTTTTACTCGCGTTCTATTCACAACTGAATGGCGGTGGCAGTACTTGGGATAAATTTGATCCGATTCTCGTCATGGCGTTCGTCTTTGCTTCGTATGTATTAAGACGCTGCATGCGCGCAAACAGGTGGTCGATATGAAGAACACGCTCGGGCGGGCAGTTTCTGCGAGCTTCTGACTGTTGCTCAAGCCGGAGTCACAGCGGTCGGCGATGTGAGAACCGCCTCTGTGAAACGTCTAGCTTCGGCGGTGGACGAAATCCTTCTTCATTTCGGACCTCCACCGCTACTTGGCGCTTCAGCATGACGCGCTAGTGGCTCACGGCTAGTCAGACTGCGGCACGCTCTTGCATCGGGAACTCTGTGTCGGACTAGAAGATGCGGTGCTCATCGGGAAATCAGTACACCAGAGCTGTAACTAGGGCAAAACAGGAAAGAGGGACAATGTATGGATCGAAGGCAAGTACTTAGAGCCCAAATTCTGGAATGGCGGCGGATCACCTAAGGGTTGAAACCAAATTCTAGAGTCTGATGAAAATCGCCCGTCGCGGAGCATGCGTGTCACGGAACCACATCACGAAACAGACTTGGCGCTGGCGCCGAGCATCGCTGAGTGTGAAGTGGTCTTGGCGATTTCCAAGATCCCAAGAAAGCGGCCCTGGTTCAAACGAGTGTTGCCAAACCGCCCTGAAGGAAGAGCTCAATAAATCGAGAATATTCGGAGGATCGCCTGCAAGAGATTATTGACACGATTCCTGCGTTGGTATGGAGCGATCTCCCGGACGGTTCCAACGAATTCATCAACCAACGCTGGTTTGATTACACGGGCGTTTCCCGGGAAGAGGCAAACGGACGAGGATGGAGGATCGCCCTTCATCCGGAAGATCTCGCCGATCTAACGGCGAAGTGGAAAACTCTCAGCGAGCTTGAAACGCTGGGTGAATTTCAGGCTCGATTCCGTCGCTCGGATGGCCTCTTTCGCTGGTTCCTTTTTCGGATCGAACCGCTTCGGGATGAAGCCGGCAAACTCGTCAGGTGGTGCTGCTCCGCCACCGATATCGAAGGTCTAAAACGGACCGCGCTATTCCACGATGCTGAAAAGCGCTTGCTGGAGATGATCGCTAACAATGTCGAGCTCTCCAGAATCCTGAACGATCTCTGTACCGCGATCGAAGCCCGGTCCCCTGGTTCAACTTCGTTTGTCTGCTTGATGGACGCCAACGGCAAGCAACTTCGGCCATGTGCCGGACCCCACGTTCCGACTCTTTTTACGTCGGCGATCACCCCGTTTCCGATTGGGCCCAACCGAGGCTCATGCGGCACCGCTGCGTTCACGAAACAACGAGTGATCATCCCGGATACTTCGAGCGATGCGAAATGGCCCTGCGATCTTCGAGAGGTGGCATGGAAATGCGGCGTCTGCGCGGCCTGGTCCGAGCCACTCATTTCGAAGGACGGAGAGGTTCTCGGAACCTTCTGCGTATCTTACGCGGTGCCACGAAATCCAGACGCTCGGGATATTGAACTGATCGAAGCAGCCGGGAACATTGCTCGTATTGCCATCGAACGTGAGCGACTACCAGCAAGCTCTGAGAACAGCGCTCGCTGACGTCCGAGACTCGGAAGCGACGCTCCGGCAAACCATCGATACCATTCCGACGCTCGCGTGGTGCAACTTCCCGGATGGCTCGAACGAATTCCTAAACCAACGATGGCATGATTACACCGGTCTTTCTCCACAAGAAGCGCACGGTTGGGGATGGCAGGCGGCCCTTCACCCCGAAGACTTGCAGCCTTTAATGCTTATATGGCGAAAGCTACTGGATGCAGGGGAACCAGGTGAGCTCGAAGCGCGGCTGAGGCGCTATGACGGAGAATATCGCTGGTTCTTGTTCCGCGTCGAGCCGTTTCGGGACGAGTTCGGCAGTGTCGTCAAATGGTACGGTACAAACACTGATATTGATGACCTGAAACGGGCTCACATAAGACTCTCCCAAGACGAAGAAGAACTTCGCCGCATCCCGGATGCCATTCCGCATGCGGTCGTAATGATGAATCCCGAGGGCACAAGTCTCTATGCGAATCAAGCTCTGCTTGACTATACGGGCTTGTCGCTAGCGGAAGCTCGATCTTCAGACTTCCGCTCGCGCGTATTCCATCCCGAAGATATTGAGAGAGTCCGCGAATCCCGAAAGAACTCCCTTGTTCTCGGCGCCCCTTTTGAGAATGAACAACGAGTCTTAGGAAAAGACGGCAAGTACCGTTGGTTCCTTCACCGTTACAACCCGTTCCATGACGCGGACGGCCGGCTGGTGCGATGGTATACGACAGGTACCGACATTGATGATCGCAAGCGATCCGAGGAGCAGATGCGCAACGAAAATGTCGCGTTGCGCGAAGACATAGTCCGGTCTTCCCTTTTTGAGGAGATCGTGGGATCTTCCGAAGCGCTGCGCCGAGTATTGGTGCAGGTTTCGAAGGTGGCTCCGACAGATTCGACAGTCCTGATCCTGGGTGAAACTGGAACCGGGAAAGAGCTGATTGCTCGTGCAATCCACAATCGCTCTAAGCGCTCCAGTCGCGCTTTCATTCGTGTGAACTGCGCAGCAATTTCACCCTCGCTTATCGCTTCGGAGTTATTCGGACATGAGAAGGGTTCGTTTACCGGAGCGCTTCAGAGGCGGCTGGGGCGTTTTGAATCAGCGGATGCGGGGACACTCTTCCTAGATGAAGTCGGCGAACTTCCACTTGAGACACAGGTCGCTCTCCTGCGAGTTCTTCAAGAACGGGAATTTGAACGCGTGGGCGGCAGCCAAACGGTTTCCGTTGATGTGCGAGTCCTTGCCGCCACCAATCGGGATCTGACGGCGGCGGTCGCTGATAAAACGTTTCGAGAGGATCTCTTCTATCGGCTGAATGTATTCCCGATTCGATTGCCGGCCCTTCGTGAACGTGTTGAGGACGTGCCCTTACTCGTCGAATACCTGGTCGATCGTTACGCTCAAAAAGCCGGCAAACGAATCCGCAATATCAGCAAGGACACTTTGATTCTCTTCCAGACTTACGGCTGGCCAGGTAATATTCGTGAGTTGCAGAATGTCATCGAACGGGCTGTCATCCTGTGCGAGGCTGACACTTTTAGAGTAGATCCGGCTTGGCTTTCAGGAACTGCTGCCAAGACACCGCGTTCAAGCGCACCTCTCTTCTCTGATCTTGCCGGGCGTGAAAAGGAAATGATTGAGGATGCGTTGCGCGAGACTATGGGCCAGGTTTCTGGTCCAACAGGCGCTGCTCGAAAGCTGGGTATTGCAAGGCAGACCCTGGAATCCAAAATAAAAAAGTTGGGAATTGACCGGCAGAGCTTTAAGACCAACTGAGCTCTACAGGTTGGGGCAAGTGCCTGGTGGTTCCAACACTTTCCTCGTTCGCTTTTCCGCTCTTTCCGTGAATCAGTTCTCTTTTCGCATCAGACGCCGAGAGTGCATGCCGAAAATCGCGGCAATGCCGAAAACGTAGCGACTATTCCACCACCAGGGCTGTTTATTGTCTATGACTTGCGAATGGTCCCTCTATTGCATCTCAGTTATTGCGTGCAAAGCGAGGCCAGTCGTAAATGACACTCAGGATCGAGAAAGTTCCTGACGGGCCAACTACGATGATCCGACTGATTGGCCGAATACGAGCTGAGCTCTTGGAAGAGCTAAACGCGCAGATCAAAGGATCGGCAACGGCAGTTGTACTGGATCTCGAGGAAGTCAGTCTGGTGGATGTCGATGTGGTTCGATTCCTCGGAGCGTGTCAGGCCGAAGGGATCACGCTCGTTCATGGCTCGCCCTACATAAACGACTGGATTGCACAGGAACGGTTCAGGGCCCCGCATGAATCCGAATCTGAATCTCCGCGCTAGTGCATCGCGCAGAGCAACCGCCCGAACTTGCCTATCCATTTACACGAAGGAGAGAAAGATGAGCGCTTACATGGTGTTTACGAGAGAAAAGACATTGGACGCAGGCGAATTAGCCATATACCAACGGGAAGTCGGTCCCACTCACGACGCTTTCGAGTTCAAAATACTGGTCGCGTTTGGACGGCAGGAAGTGCTTGAGGGCGAGCCGATCGAGGGTGTTGTCATTGTCGAGTTCCCAACGATGGCAGCGGCTAAAGCATGGTACGACAGCCCAGCCTACCGCGAAGCGCGCGAGCACCGATTTAAAGGTGCTGAGACTCGATGCGTGCTTGTTCAGGGCGCATAGAGATGTCGCGATAACGCGCAGTGCGCCCACAAATGCCAAACAACCCAAGGTCGTTCTTAAGGAGAACACACATGAACATTTCGAGACTGTTGCACCATGCCCTATTCGGGGCGGCTAGCTTACTTCCGCTTACCGGAGTCGCCACGGCGGCGTCGGGTCAAACTGCGGCTGAAACTGTCATCTTGGTCCACGGCGCATGGGCTGATGCATCCAGTTGGTCGAAGGTGATCCCGCGACTCACCGCTGCACACCTAAACGTCGTTGCAGTAAATCTGCCATTGACTTCCCTGAGCGATGACGTCGCTGCCACGGAACGAGCGATCGCGCTAGCGAACGGCCCAGTCCTACTCGTCGGTCATTCCTACGGCGGAGCGGTAATCACGGAAGCTGGCAACAATCCGAAAGTTCTTGGCCTCGTTTTTGTGGCCGCCTATGCACCGGACGAGGGAGAGTCATCCTTGTCGCTCGCGACAGCAAACCCCACGCCAATCGGTCTCGAGATCAGACCTGACACTAACGGCTTCTTAAAGTTGACGGCGACTGGGATTGCAGAGGACTTTGGCCAGGATTTGTCAGACCTCGAGAAGATACTCCTAACTGCCACCCAAGGACCCACGGCCGGCGGCGCCCTAGGCGAGCCTGCAACGAAACCATCGTGGAAGAGCAAACCGACCTGGTTTGTGATTGCAGCCCACGATCGCACAGTTTCGCCGGAGCTTGAGGCAAACGAAGCAACAAGGATGAACGCGACCACAATCACTGTGCAGACAAGCCATCTAGCAATGCTTGCTGCTCCCGAGAGAGTTGCCGATCTTATACGACTTGCGGCCGAGAAAGTGGACATGAGATAAAAGCGCAGTCGACGGTGATCTTCAGGACTTACCGAAGGGAGGGTTTCGTGCGATGAAGTTTCTCAGAAGCCATCAAGAAGATGCAATTGGCAGGCGGGACACCAACAGCGTGAGCGAATGTCTCGACGAAATATTCGTCGCAGCGATTCTCCTCACTGGAAGTTGCACTCGTGCAGAGCACTCAGTCGTGAAAGCGATCGGAACGGCGATACCGTGTCCCGGATTAATGTCGGCAGTCCTTGAGGAAGCAATCAGAATTGCGGTCGAGCCAGAAATAATTGACGGCGAGGAACGAACTTGCGAGCCGGAGACACCTGTATCATGGCTGCCGCCCGAACTGAGACGAGTGATGCGTCTGTCACAACCTGATCGGCAGGCGTTCGTTCTACGTCTGCTCCTCGGTCTTCCCCGCGACCAATGTTCGCAATTGCTTCAGATCGAAGGCGGCGAACTCGATGAGCGTATCGTGTCTGCGGTCTTGGCGTTAGCCAGTATCGAAAATCAAGCATACGACTGCGAAGGTCAGCACGAAGCCGTGAATGGGGACCGCAACTTGAGGGTCCCTGAATGGATGAATTTCACAAACAACTGGGAATGCGAAAGAGGAATAGATATGGGAAAGCTTACGAACAAAGTAGCAGTGGTAACGGGCGGATCAAAGGGGATCGGAGCTGCCTCAGCGAAGCGGCTAGCGGCAGAAGGCGCTTCGGTGGTGGTGAACTACCACAGCGATAAGACGAGCGCTGACAAGACAGTTTCAGAGATCGTGGCGGCCGGCGGTACAGCGATGGCCATCGGAGCTGATGTTTCCAACGAAAAGGAGATCACCGAATTGTTCGCTCAAACAAAAGCGACTTACGGGAAGCTGGACATTCTTGTAAACAACGCCGGTGTCTACGCTTTCGGTCCGCTCGAGGACGTCACAGCCGAGAAGTACCATCACGAGCACAATCTCAACGTACTGGGGTTGCTCTTGACGACGAAGGCAGCACTCCCGCTGTTTCCGGCTGAGGGCGGCAGCATCGTAAATATCGGCTCGCGAGTAAACACCGTTGCACCCGCCAATTCAGTGATCTCTTCAGCCAGCAAGGCTGCCGTGGACGCGATCACAAAGGTTTTATGCAAGGAACTCGGACCACGGAAGATTCGTGTCAACTCGCTGAATCCAGGTGTCATCACCACGGAAGGATTTGTCGCAGCCGGTCTCGCCGATAGTCCGATGCAAAAGCACTATGTCGAGCTCACACCGCTCGGCCGCATGGGAGAACCGGATGACGTGGCGCTCCCTGTCGTTTTCCTGGCTTCCGACGACTCACGCTGGATTAGCGGAGAGTTGATCCTCGTCGCAGGCGGGGAGTAACTCCGGAGCGAGTTGAATCCTCTCAGCGGCCCTTACATCCCGAAACATTCTACAGACAGACCCTAAAGGAGCAATATGATTACAGCAGTTTATGAACAGAAACAAACCGCGCTACTCGTCGTGGATCCCTATAACGACTTCATGAGCGAGGGCGGAAAACTCTATAACGTTACGAAACCGACAGCCGATGCCGTCGGGTTCTATGCAAATATGCGCAAGTTAATTCCAGCGATCCGTGTTGCTGGAATCCAGGTGTTCATTGTTCCGCATCACCGCACACGCCCCACGGATTTCGATAACTGGCTGCACGTGAATCCGACACAAGAGGACACCAAGCGCAAATCGTGCTTCGAAGACGGCGCTTGGGGCGGCGAATTTCATCCTGAGTTCGGACCCAAGCCGGGCGACGTCATTGTTCTAGAGCATTGGGCCCAGAACGGATTCGCCAACACTGATCTCGATGCCCAACTCAAACAGCACGGCATTCAAAATATAGTTCTGGTAGGCTTCATCGCGAACTCGTGTGTCGAGGCGACTGCACGTTTCGGCATGGAACTGGGTTATCACGTCACGTTGGTAAAGGACGCGACCGCTGCCTTCAACCCGGAGGGAATGATAGCCGCGCGGGTGAACGCCAAACTGTTCGCTCATGCAGAAGTAACTACTGATGAGTTGCTGAAGCTGCTGCCTGAGCCGACGCAAATGCCAGCTAAAGAGCAGAGCAAAGACGCACTCGTCACCGCTCACAGCAATTGAGAACGGAACGAAACCGTCATGCCTACTCTATTAAAAGTGGACGTGAGCCCCCGAGGCCCACAGTCTATCTCGCGGAAGCTGAGTGCATTGTTCCTGGAACAATGGCAACAGATTCACCCTGAGCAAATGGTTATTGAGCGCGACATCGCCACGACCGAACTTCCGTTCATGGAGCTTCCCTGGATCGCAGCGAATGGCAGCAAGTCTTCAACCCGGACCACTGAGCAAGCAGCACTTCTCAAACTCAGCGATCGCCTTATCGGCGAACTCCAGGAGGCAGATCACTACTTGATAGCAACACCGATGTACAACTACGGGATCCCGGCCAAGCTCAAAGCCTACGTCGACCATGTCGTTCGCGCAGGTATCACTTTCAAGATGAATCCCGACGGCAGCTACACAGGGCTTCTGGTCGGCAAGAGTGCGACGGTCATCATTGCGAGCGCTGGCGACTACTTACCAGGGGCGCCCACCGAAGCACTCGACACGCTGAAGCCGTACCTCCGCGAGATTCTCAGTTTCATTGGAGTGACGGACGTGACTTTCATTCAATCGGATTCAACCTGGAAGGTGGACAGTGGGTCCGAGACTCCAGATGCCCACATCGCGCCCTTGCGGAATCAGGTTGAGCTAGCAGCGAGGGCGTAAGTCAAGCCTCGGAAGCGGCGATCCCGTTTCGGCCCGCTTAGGGCGGACGGCGGCAACCCCGCTTCGCGAGCACTCGCATACTACTGCTTTTGCGGCACTCTCAAGCGGTGTAGGATCACACGAATCAAATTAGGAGAATCGAAATGAACGAAACAGTTATCACAGAATCGTCCGCCAGCGCCATCATTAATGCCCCTATCGAGCTGGTCGATATCGCTGATTGGGTGTTTACGCTTCCCGATGCTGAATACCAAAGGTGTTCACCCGCGCACATCGCTGCGGGGTTCACTACCAGCGACGAGGGCAGGCGCATGTCGCTGAATGTCGAGACGATTGGTGGCAATTTGATGGTGCAGCATTACGTCGAAGACATAGCCGATAAGCATCATGTCCGTTTGCTTTCGACCTCTGACGTGATTGGGCCTTCGGGACGCACGAAATCCGGAGTAGTTTGGGAACTCACGGTAAGAGCACTGGACGCTCAGAGTTGTGAGTTAACCAATCATGTGATCGGCAAGACAACGCCGGAGTATTGGGAACATCTCGGCAAGAGCGGGGTGCCATTTGACGTCGCACGCCAAGCGCAGGACATTGCATCGGCAGCCCACAATGCGCAAGAAACTCCGCTCTTCGCGAAAAGCATGGAAGCAAAGGCCTTGCGGAGAAGGTCGGAGGCTAGTTAACGGGATCAGCATTTCGCGAGACGCGTGGCCGGAACAAGGGAAACTTTATGGTCCAAATCTTGAAGCGGCCTTATGACGGGCTGGGCGGTTCACGACATCGCGTCCTTCGGCCACTCTTTTCGGAAGGCGGTCAGATCCTTACATGCCGGTATGGTCTTACCTAAGACTCAGTATTCACGCAGCGTAAAAGAAAACTCGCTGATCAACGTCGCCGTGAGTTGCAGATACTGGTCCGTCACACACGCCCTTCGTGAATGAGATCGTGAGCACTTACTCCCTCTTTAAGTTCGGCGAATCCCGCAGCTTTCGTAAGAACTCATTCTGCTCTATGCCAACGATATTCACTCGACCGTACTCCTGCTGGAACCAGCTAGTGGACCGGCGAAATATGCGGAAAAAGCTCTTCGGATTGTAAAACCTACCGCGATATAGCTAACCGGCGGCTCTGCGTCCGTAGTTCAGGCACAGCAGCTGCTTCTCAAACTGGAGCGTAGGGATCGCCTGCGTTCCGATCCACATCATCAGGCTCGAGAGCATACCGCAGGGCCAAGTCGCCGAACGCCTCGCAGATGTGCAGCAGCGAATGCCCGCTCCCGCGAATACTCAAAACGACCATGGCTCTGACACATTCGTCAATAAGCGCTGCAATTAAGCTAGCGTTCTCGGTCGCTGACCACTCCGCTGTCCGGAGAGCTTGTCCCAGCAGCGTTGTACCAATTCCCGGAGGGTCGCGCTGGCGTACGGCGAGTGCACGTTGGTTGTCCAGCGGCCCCGCCTGTCGTTTCCGGTGAGGTCGACCACGTGTAGTCTGGGATAGCCGGCAATGTTCGATCGCACGAAGAACCTTCAGGTGCTGCCAAGTTAGCCGGCGACTGCTCTTGTCCATAAACTCTCTACCTGCTGCGTGGAAGATATCGACCACGTCGAGGGGTTGCCTATTCACTTCTTCTGCCGCTCTCCTCGAGCGCTTCGCGTCATCGGGCCGCGATAGGTCCAGCGCCTCCAGCGGACTTGCGACAGCTTGTAAGTGACGGCGCGATTCTGCGTTCGGCGGCTCCACGGCCCGCCTATGCAGCGCTGGAAGAGATTTGGTACACATAGCGGCCCCAGCTTAGGTCGCATTGGAGTGCTCCGGTAAGCACTCAGGAGCGCCTACGAATAGCCGCATTGCATCAAGCCCAAGCCAGCATCCGGCGTTAGACGAATGAAAAGCTTGTCGCCGTTCGCCTGATCACTCCTACGAAGGATGGCGAGCCTCTTCCAATAACAGCGAGGGTCAAAGAGCCCGCGCTAGCGGATGTGCCGGTCACATTCGAGAAAATCCGCCCGCAGTTCGCACTCCTAAATCGATCCCGGTTTCGCCTAGATGGCGAGGTCGGGATTTTTTATTTGAAACCAGGTTTTTTATTGGCGGTGAGTATCAGCCGCTATGACAAAAAGCAGATCTAACATCGCAGATGGTGGCCGCTCCTACGCCGGAGCACATGCGAATCCATGCGGTGCCTGAGCGCAGTGTCGCTGACTCATTCTTGGAGCCGCACTTCAAACCTCAAGATCTAGCGAAGCTCTGGGGTTACAGCACGCGCACCATACAGGACTGGTTCCGCGAAGAACCAGGAGTACACAAGCGAAAAGCGACTAAGAAGAGTTCTCTCCGCATCCCGGAGAGTGTGGCCAAATCAGTGTACGAGCGCCACCGCGTTGATGGCAGGCGCAGCCTGCACAATACCTGCAACGAGCCGCTCCAGCCGGGCCTCACGGTCAACAATCCAAGCGGCGTAATACTTCTCCGTGACGGCTATCGAGCTGTGCGACAGAAGCCGCGAAACATCCTCAAGCTGCGCACCACCGAGCAGCATTCGAACCGCAAACGTGTCGCGTAGGCGGCGGGGTCGGCAGTCCGGTACTCCGATACCATCGCCCAGGTTCTGCATTCTTTCGTAGACTTGCGCCCCCAGGTACTTCGGCGATTTGTCGTCGTAGGAAAAGGTAATTGGGGTGATAGTCACTGGCAGTGATCGATCGCCTCCTTCAGGGCATCACTCAAGAATACTTTTGTGAGCTTTGGCTTTTTGGTTCGCACCCGTTTGCCGGGGAAAAAACGCCGCGACGCGAGGTACAGGCGTGCTGCATCGGACAGCGCCAGACCTTTCTCGGTGGGTGCCGCTATCTTAGGCGTGTGCTGGATGATGAGACTCTGCCGAAACGCCTCCGCAGGGGGCAGGGTAGTCGTACCGGTGGACTGTCGGGGAACACTCTGACCATCAGGCGTCTGCCCCTGATCCAGACGGGACAGCCACAATCCCAAAGATAGTTAGGGGCTTCGGGTGTCAGTTCTAGACCGGCACGGCACGATCGCAGGTGGCGCTTATAGAGAACCAGGGTCTCTAGAGTCCGCATTCTGCTTGCTCTGTGTACGAATGGAGTCGAAGCTTGACGCCAGGGTAGCAGATCCGTGTACGGATGTGCGTACAGAGTTTTATGGGGATTGCTTCTAAACTACTGAAATTGAGACCTTGGTTCCCCGACATGGATTCGAACCACGATTAACGGCTCCAAAGGCCGCTGTCCTACCGTTAGACGATCGGGGAGCGTTGCGTCGTGAACACGGCAACTCTCATCAGTCTAACAAGTCGCCCTGAACACCTTGCACACGGGTCCCGCGAGACGTCACCACTGCGAGTAAGGTGAGCCTTCCAAGCTGTTCTTTTCAGACCCGCTCTTCACATCGAACACGCCCGGCGTCCCAGTGCTGCCGCTAACCGCGGTCTCTTCCATAACCACTCGCCACGTCTGATCCGACCCGGTCATCGGGTCCTGCGGAATCTGCCGCAGGTACCCCTCCGACACCAGATCCTGCAGACTCTGAGGCGCTTGCTGCTTGTCCACCGTGTACTCGTCAATCATGTTGCGTAACGTAAACAGATTGCTGCGCAACACGCTCTCTTTGGCGCGAATCACGGACTTCTGATAGATTGGCACCGAAATGGCCACTAGCACCGAGATGATGGCCATCACCACCATTAGCTCGATAAGTGTAAAGCCGCGCTGCCATCGCTTCTTGCTGCTCTGCATTACCACTCCGAATACGGCGTCCCGTCGCCGGCTTTGTCCAGTGTTTTCGAATACACGTCGAATACATTTTGCCCGCCCCAGGAACTGGAATCCGGCTCGTCCTGCATGGCGCGCTTGCCCCAATCCTTGTCGCCCGTCATCGGATCTTTAGGAATGTTGCGCAGGAATCGCATCTTCCCGGTCTGGTGGCTGTCCACAGAAATGGTGTTCTGCATCTTGACGCCGTCCACCAGCACGTCCAGCGTCTTCGGGTAACAGTAGCCCTCCGGACTGCCCGGATCGATCTTGCCCGTATCGCACATGTCTTTGTACTTGTCGATCGCGTGGCGCATCTCGTGCAAGTCGTTGTTCAGCTCCTTCTCCTTGGCACGGCGAACCTGGTAGCGCGCCATGGGAACAGCCATGGTGGAAAGCACCAGCAGAATGGTGAACGCCACAATCAACTCAACCAAAGTTAGCCCGGCTTGCGTACGGCGCCGGCGCTCAAGCGCGGTAGCGCCGGCTTTGCGGCGGAACGGCATGGACGATGAAAGCTCCATTTTACTGCTGCGGCGGAGTCTGCTTCGGCGTTGGAGGCGCGCCCTGTGTCGAAGGTGCCGGTGCCGTAGAAGGCACCGGTGGAGGCGCCGCGGACGGCACTACTGACGGTACGGGCAGGTTGCGCTGTGACTGCGGCACAGTATACGGATTAACGGGATTACCGCGCTGTTGGCCAGGCGCAACGGCCGGTGCAGTGTTGTTCGCGGGCGCTGGCTGCGGTACGGGAGGATTTGTCGCTAAACCTGGCGTCACCTCTATCGGTGCGTTCGGCGCGGCCTGTGAGGCTGCCCCATCCACTACGTCCAGCGAACCATCCGGACGCCGCATCACGTGAATGCGCGTCTCCGACCCGGCATACACGCCACCCTCGGGTCCGTTGTTGTAATCCGGACCCCGCACAATGTGCGGAATCAGCGCGATCAGAATCTCATCGTCCGACTTGGTCTTTTCTTTCGACCCGAATAGGTACCCCAGTACAGGAATGTTCGTCAACCCGGGAAATCCGGAGTTGGTCGTGCTTAGTTCCTGATCGGACAATCCGCCCAGCAAGCCCACTTCGCCGTCCTTCATGCGGATGTCCGCCTCATTTGAGCGCTGGGTGATGACGGGTTCCTGGATTCCCGCAATCACTACCGGCGTCGCCTGATTTGAAATCTCCACTTTCAAGTGCATGCTGAGGTCTTCCGGACCATTCACGTGCGGCTGCAATGTGATATTCACGCCCACGTCGATTTGTTGGAATTGCGTCGTGGAGTAAGGCGTTGTGCCGGTCGATACAACCGAGTTCAACGATCCTGACACATACGGGATCTTTTGGCCGATCTTCAACTCGGCTTTGCCGCCATCGGTGCACCGGACCTGGGGACGCTGCAGGATACGGCTTGTCGCATCCGACATGATTGCCTGCAGCAAAGTTGAAGGCAGGCTGGTTGAAAAGTCGGCCGATGAAATGTGGCCCAGGCTGGCGATCGTGAAGTAGGAAGAATTTCCGCTCGTCGAACCCGAGGTCGTGGTGCCGGTTCCAGTAGTCGTGGTCGTGCCTGTGGTGCCCGTCGTCGTACCTGACGTGGTCCCGGTCGTGCCAGTGGTCGTCGTTGTTGTGCCCGAACCACTGCCGGTGCCGATTGTTACCGGGTTGCGCGGAGTGAAGTTCACCGGTAAGCTCAAGCCTCCCTGTCCCAGTAAGGCCGCTCCAATGGTTTGCGTCTTCAGCTTGCTTACTTCCATAATCACCACATCCACCAGCACTTCCGATTTCGGTTTATCCAAATCGTGGACCAGCTTCTCGATGATCGCTAAAGCATCCGGCGTTCCTCGCGCCACAATCGCATTCTGGTTCTGCACTTGAAACAGGCCCTGATTGATTTTTGACGCCGTGCGGACAGCGTTGAAAATTTCCGTAAATTCGGCCTGTGAAGTCGAGTTCTGCACATAGAACACCTTCACAATCTCGTCCTGATACTCCTGCCGCTTGGGCTCGCTTTCCTGGGTGACGAAAATGGCGTTCCGGCTGATCGCCTTCCAGAACGTGTGCGTCTCCAGCGCGATATAGTTCAGCGCCTCTTCCAGCGTGACGTTGTTTAAATCCAGGTTGAAATTCTTGCCCGGAACGGCTTCAACCCCCGTCGGATCCAGCAGCACGTTGATACCGGCCAGTTTGCCCACTGTCTCGTACAGAATGCGCACCGGCTCGTTGTTCATGCGGACATTGCGCATCATGTCGGTGATCGGGCGCAGCTGCGGCGGCGATTCCAGCGAGTTCAGGCGCTTTTCCAAATCCTGCCTTGCCTGCTGCGCCGGTGTCAGAATCTGAGTGCCCGGCGCTGATTCCTTCTGCTTCCGCAGCATCTCGTTAGTGGCGCGAATTTCCTGAAACGCCACCGCCGAAGCGTCAAGCAGCACCGCGCGCTGAAACTGCACCAGCGCTTCATTGAAGCGCTGCTCGCGCTGGTCAATCCGGCCCTGCTCCACATGCCACTGCGAAGCGGCGGAATGGGCGCGCCGGTCTGCCATCAGATAGCTCGGCTCCTGCGGCTCGGTTGCCAGCGCCTGGTCGTAGTCGTCGACGGCAATGTCCCAATCTTTTGCCTGCTCGGCCTTCTGCGCCAGCTTCAACAACTTATCGCCTTTATGGTTCTTGGCTTCTATGGTTCCGAGCGCCAGCAAAAGGAGGCACCCGAGGCTTGAAAATCGCTGTAATCTCTTGAAAAACTTCACTTTAGACGCTACCAGCTTATGTTAAACTTAGGGTCGCAGGACGGCTGTTTGCCCCACAACGGACCGAAACGGCACTCGATCCCGTAGCCCTAGAGAAACTGTTCTTCTCTAGACGTATTCCTCTCCTACACAGGAATAGATAACGGTAAGAAAACCGCTTAGATTGAATGGCTGAAATACCTATTAAAGCAGCATCGACGTACGCACTGTGAACCAGCCAAGCGAAATCAAACTTCTTAGCGACAACCGGTCGGCCGGTCACAACTTTCATTTGCTCGATCGGTACGAGGCTGGAATGGTCCTCACCGGCACCGAAGTCAAGGCCGCCAAAACCGGCAAAATTCAGCTTAAAGAAAGCTATGCCGAGGTCCAGGACGGCGAGGCTTGGCTCATGAACGCTCATATCAGCGAGTATTCGCACGGCAACATCATGAACCATCAGCCTGTCCGTAAGCGCAAACTGCTCCTCCACCGGTCTGAAATCGAAAAGCTCCAGGTGGAGACACGGGAAAAAGGCCTCACGCTGGTTCCCACTCGGCTATACCTGAAGGGCGGAAAAATCAAAGTAGAGATCGCTGTCGCCAAGGGCAAGAAGTTCCACGATAAGCGTGAAGCCACCAAAGCCAAAGAGATGCAAGCCGAAGCGAAAGCGGAGATGGCCCGCCGTGCTCGCCAGTAGCCTCGTCGTGTTTTCCCGCCAGAAGCGCCGTGCCACTTACGACGTTCCAGCCTGCAAAGCGGTTCCCCGGCTTTGCCGTACAACACGCATCCCGTCATGGTTCCCCCGTTGGACGCGTCCGTTCACAATCGGATAGGACACTCAAAGAAGAAAGCATCGCTATGAAAATTCAGTTGCAAACGAAGCTGCCGGCAGAGGTGGAAGCGGACGCTCTCGCCATCCTGGCGTTCGAACCCGAGACCGGCGTACAGGCAGAAGACTCGCCCCTTGCGAATCAGGCCGGTTGGCTTGCTGAGGCTCGTCTTAGCGGCGAATTCACCGGCAAGCTTTATGAATTCCTCACGTTACCGCGCCCGGACGGACTGCGTGCGCGCCGGCTGATTGTCGCGGGCGCCGGCAAACGTGCCAAGTTCACTGCCGTCGAGGCGCGTCGAGTAGCCGGCGCTCTCGTCCGCTTTCTCAAACCCAAAAACGTCCGTCACGTCGCCCTGGTTCTCGCAGGTGCCACCGCTGAACTCGCCCCTGCCGCAGTCGCCGCTGCTGTTGTCGAAGGTGCCGTCCTCGCCGCCTGGGAACCCGATAAGTATCGAACCGATCCCAAGAAGAACGACAAGTTCGTCGACACCTTCACCGTAGTAGTCGAAAACGGTGATGCCGCTGCGCTTCAGTCCGCTATCGAAGCCGCACGCATCACGGCCGAGTCACAGAACCTCACGCGCGACCTGGTGAATGAGCCTGCCAATCGACTCTATCCTGAAGACCTTGCGCAGGCCTCCCGGAAGATGGCCGGAGAAAGCGGCCTCGAGTGTGAAATCCTCGATCGCGATGCCATGGCACAGCTCGGGATGGGCGCGCTGCTGGGTGTCGCGCAAGGCAGCGATCGTCCGCCCTTCCTTATCGTTCTCAAATATCGTCCGCAGTCGCCGGCATCGGCCGACCACCTTTGCCTCGTCGGAAAGGGCGTCACGTTCGATACTGGCGGCATTTCCATCAAGCAGGCCGACGGTATGGAGAAGATGAAGTACGACATGGCGGGCGCCGCCGCGGTCATCGGGGCCATGAGGGCCATTGCGCAACTCAAGCCCTCCATCGCTGTTACCGGTTACATTCCGACGGTGGAAAACATGATCAACGGAAACGCACAGCGGCCCGGCGATATTGTCACCTCCCTTGCAGGCAAGACCATCGAAGTCCTGAACACCGATGCGGAAGGCCGCCTGATTCTCGCAGACGCCATCACCTACGCCAATCGCAACGGCGCAACTCACATTGTTGATGCTGCCACTCTGACGGGAGCCATCAACGTGGCGCTCGGACAATACAACATCGGCTCGTTTACGAACAACGACGATTTCCTGGCACGTTTCCACGCCGCCGCCCGCGGCGCAGGCGAAAAGGTCTGGCAGTTACCCCTGGAGGAAGACTATAAGGAGTACCTCAAATCCGCGTTTGCAGACTTGCCCAACATCGGTGGGCGCGCTGCCGGCTCCATCACTGCCGCTTGGTTCCTGCGCGAATTTGCCGATCCCACGCCCTGGGTTCACCTCGACATTGCCGCCACCGCCTGGCTCGACGATCCCAAGCCCTGGCTCTCCAAGGGCCCAACCGGTGTTGCGGTACGTTCCTTCGTGTATTTGGCGACACACTGGAGCGAAGGGAAACAGTAATCATCCATTCAGACGGACGTCTAGCTTTCGGGGCTAAGCGGCCCTCGGGTTATGCTAATCGGCGGAGGTCGCCTTCATGCAGCTTCGTGTTCTGGCGTTTGTGCTGGCCGGTGGTAAAGGTACACGCCTTTCCCCCTTAACCAAAGAGCGGGCCAAACCGGCGGTGCCCTTTGGCGGCCGCTATCGCATCGTCGATTTTGTCCTTAGCAATCTGGTGAACTCCGGCATCTTTTCCATCTACGTGCTGGTCCAGTTTAAGAGTCAGTCCCTGTTGCAGCACCTGCGCGAGGGGTGGGAAGTCAGCGGCTTATTGAAGAACAACTTCATCATTCCCGTTCCGGCCCAGATGCGTTCTCAGCAGGAAGATTGGTACCGCGGAACGGCAGATGCCATCTTCCAGAACATCAATTTAATCGAACAGGCCGACCCGCATGTCGTCGTCATCTTCGGCGCCGACCACATCTACCGCATGAATATCCGGCAGATGATTGAGTACCACGTGGAAAAGCGTGCCGGCGTCACTGTCGCTGCCATCCCCGTGCAGAAGGAGTATGCGTCCGAGTTCGGCGTCGATCGAGACAACGCCCGAAGGCAACATCGTCGGCTTCCATGAAAAGCGTTCCGATGCTCCCACTATGCCCGACGATCCCACGCGCGTCTACGCCTCCATGGGGAACTATGTGTTCTCTACCGACCTGCTGCTGCGCGAGCTCTATGAGGATGCCCGCAACGAGAACAGTGCTCACGACTTCGGAAAGAATATACTGCCTGGTCTGATTGGCCGGGCCGACATGTACGCTTACGATTTCCAGACCAACGTCATCCCGGGCGACCCCATCGGCTCGCCGCAGTACTGGCGCGACGTGGGTACCCTCGATGCTTACTACGAAGCCAGCATGGACCTGCGCGCGGTCTCTCCCGAACTAAACTTGTATAACCGCCAATGGCCGCTGCGCACCGCTGGGTATTTCGACGCACCTGCAAAGTTCGTTTTCGATGAGGAAGGGCGTCGCGGCATGGCCATCGATTCCATCGTTGCCGGCAGCTCTATCGTCTCCGGCGGCTCCGTCAAGAATTCCGTGCTCGGCCGCGGTGTTCGAGTGCACACCGGCGCCATAGTCGAAGATTCAATCCTTTTCGATAACTGCGACGTCGGCCGCCATGCCTGCGTCCGTCGGGCCATCCTCGACAAGAACTGCAAAATCCCGGAAGGAACCAAGATCGGTTACGACCTGGAAGCCGACCGCAAGAAATACCACGTCACCGAAAGCGGCATCGTCGTCATTGAGGGTTACCAATCCACCGTGGACATTGCAACGCTGCAAGTGTGACGCAGCCATGTGGCTTCGCTGTTATTCAACAACCTGTAAATCACGGCTGACGTTGCGCAATGCTGCTCGCAGCTCCTCGAACCGAATCGGCTTCGTTAGATAGCCGTCCATTCCGGCTTCGAGGCAGAGTTCGCGGTACCCCGTAACGGCGTGCGCCGTTAGCGCGATGATCGGAATGCGACCGCCCGTCTCCGCCTCTTGCTTGCGGATCGCTGCGGTCGCTTCAAACCCGTCCATCACGGGCATCTGCAAGTCCATCAAGACGAGCGATACTCCGCCTTCCATGTATCTCCGGACCGCTTGAACGCCATCGGATACCACTTCCGCGCTATGGCCGTCTTTCGCCAATAGTTTCGAAAGCAGCACTGCGTTTACCGGGTTATCGTCGGCCACTAACACTCGTAAGGCATGGCTGGGGAGCGTGGTCTCTTGCTGCTTTCCTAGCCGAGGGGACTTTGCTGCTAGGGCAGTGGGATGAAGCAGGGAAGTGACTACCGCGTCTAAGTCCGCCGGCGACACCGGCTTTTTTAGATAGCCCTGAATCAATCCGTTACGCGCGTGAGTTTCGCCGATACCCAAGTCCGGCGAGTTCAGCAGCACAATCCGTGGCACCGAAGCATCCGCGCTGCCCGCTAGTCTGGACGCTAGGTCGAATCCGCTTTCGCCCGGCATATCTGCATCAACAAGAAGACCGTCGTAGACGTTAGCTTCGCTTCGGAGGCGTCGCAGATGTTCCATTGCCTCCGCACCATCGGTGGCTAGGTCGCAGGCGATACCAATATTTGTCAGCATCTCCCGTAAGACTTCACGGCTTGTTCGGTTATCATCCACAACCAGGAACCGCGCCCTCTGCCCGGCAAATGTGGAATATTGGCTGGCGTCGTCTCCGCTCTCCACCCATCTGCAAACCACCGTGAAAGAAAAAGTGCTGCCCTCACCCGGCTGGCTCTCAACTCTCACTGCACCATTCATCAATCGCACCAACCGCGAACAGATACTCAGCCCCAGGCCAGTTCCTCCGAAACGCCGCGTGATAGACCCATCGGCTTGCACGAAGGGATTAAAAATCAGGGGAAGCTGATGCGCGTCAATGCCGATCCCGGTATCTCGCACTGAAAAGCGAAGCGTCACCTCCTCGGCATTGCGCTCTTCCACTACTGCCCGCAACTCCACTTCGCCTTGGGTTGTGAACTTGATCGCGTTGCCCAACAGATTCAGCAAGATCTGGCGCAACCGATTCTGGTCCAGCAGCACACGCCTCGGAACATCGGCGGCAATGCGGCTTACCAGCTCCAGCTTTTTTCGATGGGCAGAGATGGCCACTGTCCTCAAAGCCTGGTCTAACTCCACTCGGAGGTCTACTTCGCTTGGCTCTAATTCCAGCTTGCCGGCTTCCACTTTCGAGAAATCCAAAACGTCGTTTACGATCCCTAGGAGAGAGTCGGACGAAGTTCGGATCACTTCCAGATATTCGCGCTGCTCCTGCGTCAAGGGAGTGTCTAGCGCCAGTTCCGCCATTCCGATGATGCCGTTCATCGGTGTCCGGATCTCATGGCTCATGTTTGCCAGGAACTCACTTTTCAGGCGGTTGGCACCCTCAGCCACCTGTTTCGCGTCGGCCAGTTCTCTTTCGGCGCGCCTGCGTTCAGTTACGTCACGAAAGCTCCAAACCCGCCCTCCATCTCGTCGCCGCCGTCCTTGCGGCTCCGAGTGGCGCTCCAGTGTTCGGCCGTCTTTCAACTCCACAACATCGTCCAGTTGCCCCTGCGAAAGCTGCTTCAACTGCTCAATGCTGCTTAAAAACTGACCTGGGTCGGTCACGGCCTCGGACAAAAACTGCAGGGGAGATAGGGCCGGCAGATCGTCCTCCCGCAGACGCCATATTTCGAGAAACTTCTGATTTAAAGTGACTGTCCGGCCGGCGGAATCCACTACCAGAATGCCTTCGTCAATCGATTCCAGCGTGGCCCGCAATGCCTCTGTTTTTTCGCCCACTTTGCGGCGCAGAAAGGCGATCCAGGCGAGTGCTCCTAAGCCGCCCGTAATGGCGACTGTCAGCAGCATCACCAGTCTCTGCAGCGTCCACCACGAAGGGCGCCGAAGCACTCGGATATCGTCCGCCGACTGCGCAATAAGCCGGAACGACATGGGCCGGTTTTGTTTATCCAGCTCGTCAACGCAGATGCCCGTTACCTCCAGAAGGCTGCCGTCTGGCACGTCTATCTGGCGCAAATTGCTGGAGGCAACAGGAAAGACAAGATTCTCCGCCTTCAGCACAAATAACTGCTGGTTTGGCAGGTAAGACTTGCTAACCAACTCACCGCGCATACGCACCAGCGCCGAATCGAACTCTCCGCTGAGTGCCTGCTTGGTGGTGATGGATGCCGGAACCGGCAACACGCCTTCTGTCTTCCTTCCGATGATTGAGTCGTTCAGCTGAATGTGTCCATGTTCAGACTCCGGATAACCGGTCGCCTCCACCCGATCTCCTGGTCGCAGTGCAGTCGCTTCCCGAAGTTGCACCAGCAGCCCGGCCTCGTTATCCCCGTTATCGTGGATATAAACATCGCGATCGCTCAGGGCCGCTCCTACGGTTCCCCATACGCTCACTCGGCTGCCCACCGTCGATTGAAAGCCGAAGCGCAGAAGGCTGTCAATCGAAGCCCGCTTTACTCCATTCATTGCATCTGACCGCGTCTCAAGAACTTTCATCTGCTCGAAGCTTTGGAGGTAGAGCAACACTCCGATCATTTGATTCCTTGCCGTGAACTCGGCTCCGCATACTCCGCGCATACGAACGTATCGATCCAGGAATCTGGTTGGTAGCACTCCGCCTTTCCAGGGGACAACCACGTGCAACGTGCCGCCTTGAGGCGAAACCACGCTCACATTCAGAACCCGTCCTTGCGACGCCTCCAGGTAGTCCATGCTGCGTACCACGCCGTCGGTCTCCACCCAGCGCGCGTCCTCGTGCGTGCTGGCCATCTGCTGATAGGTCACACGCTTGGGTAAAGGAAGCGCGGCCTTGCCCGTCACCGTCCAGCTAGCTTTCGCCAAGTCCGGTGCGAAATCCACTTGAGTTGTGACAGCGCGCACATCCAGCACGTCCCCAAAGTGCGGCTTTGGCATCTTCGGCGACCACTGAATCCAGATGCCGCCAGATTTGTCCTGGATGAATAAATCCGGAATGATGGTGTCGAAGTACGTGACTACGCCGCGCAACCGGACAGGATACGCCCTCTTCGCCTCTGCCGCTGAAAGCGAACGCACCTGTGCAGCCGATGTAAGTATCGGAAGCGGTTGCGCCGGTAGTGGTCGTCCCCCGGCCAAGGTCAGTGCCAGCAGGACCAATACCCGCAACCTCCAAGGTCGGGAACGAGCAATTTTCGGCAAGTATAAAGCGTTGTGGCTATAAAGCCATATATTTCTCAACCAAGCAGACCGCGCAATTGCCGTTTCGCTTACACTAGCCTTCAATGCAATATCGAGAACGACCGGTACCTGCACTCGACCGCTGGGTTGAGTGTGTCTGGTCACTTCAGACAAACCAGGAGCTTCGGAGCTACCCAGTTCTTCCCGATGGTTGCATTGACATCGTTTACTCGCCGTCCTCACGCCTGGAAGTAATCGGCGCTATGACGCGTGCGAGGCGCTTCCATCTGCCGGCGCAAACACTCACGGTAGGTGTACGCTTCCGGCCAGGTATGGCCAGCACGCTCCTGCGCATTCCGGCGCAAGAGTTAACCGATCGCAGCTGTTGCGCTAGAGGACCTGTGGGGTTCTCCGGCGCGGGCGCTGGAGTCGCGGCTTAGCGAATGCAACTCCGCAGATCATGCGTGCCAGATTCTCACCGGCGCCTTAGCCTGCCCGGATTGGCAACCAACTCACACCCAGCGCGCGGTCGAGGCAATTACTGCTGGCCACGGCAAGTCGGATATGCCATCGCTCATCTCGCTAACCGGCATTACGGAACGGCAGTTTCGGAGGCGCTTGCTGATGGAAACGGGTCTCACGCCTAAGAAGTTGTGCCGCGTGCTCCGCTTCCGGCGCGCCTGCGCACTGGGAAGTCTAGGCCTGCCCTGGAGCTTGGTCGCACTTGACGCCGGTTACTTCGATCAAGCGCATCTCATCCGGGATTTTCGCGAGTTCGCCGGAACTACCCCTATGTCCGTTTCTTCCAATACGAACCACGCGCCATTCAGCTACAGTGCCAGTCATGAAGATCACCACCGTTCTGATCGTTGAGCAAATTGAGCAGTCGCTGGCGTTTTGGGTCGACCGGATGGGCTTTGAGAAAACCGTCGCGGTTCCGGAGGGAGACCGGTTGGGCTTCGTCATTCTGGTGAAAGACGGGGCAGAGTTGATGCTGCAGACGATCTCCAGCGTGCGTCAAGACGAGCCCCGATTTGCTCCGGACCGGCTCGTCACCAAAGGATGTGGCCTGTTCATCGAAGTGGATGACTTCGAAGACGTGAAACGGCGTTTAGAAGGCTATCCGATCACGATGCCGGAGCGTGTCACGTTTTACAACTTACGTGAGATCGGTGTCAGCGAACCGAACGGACACACGGTCATCTTCGCCGCGAAAATACCGTAGGCGCGGCAGCGCTATAGGCGTCCACGGAACCGTTCCAACTCACGGCGGTCGCGCTTAGAGGGCTTACTCTCTGGAATCAGTTCCATTCGCCGCATCTCCTTGCGCTCCGCAGCCACCTTCAGCCGCAGTTCCTTGCTGCTTTCTGTCTCCGAATACAGCGTTTGGGCCACCGCCGCCGGACCACGCATCTCGCTCAGCAACACTACGTTGATCTGGAAATCTCCGGCATCGTTCTTCACGTGCAGAAGATCCCCCACCCGAACTTCGCGCGCTGGTTTGGCCTTCACCCCATTGCTTTCAACCCGGCCTAAATCGCAAGCCTTTGCTGCCAGCGCACGCGTCTTGAAGAAGCGCGCCGCCCACAGCCATTTATCCATCCTGACGCCGGTCACAACTTTATTTTCTTACAAGTTACGTTACCGGCCCAGGCGTGAACGGTGCCAAAGCGTTTGCTAAACCCCAGTGCTCCGCCCATGTCTTTTTTCCGCTTGCCACCGCCAGCGACAGCCGGAAGATCTCCCACCCGACTTCTTCCGTCGTCGCCCCGCCAGTCGCAATACGGCCCGCATCCAGATCGATCAAATCCGGCCAGCGTTCCGCCAGCGTCGTACGGGAAGACACCTTTATCACCGGCACCATGGGCAGTCCATACGGGCTCCCTTCGCCTGTTGTGAATATGTGCAGGTTCATCGACGCCAGTTGCTGTGTTCCGCAGATAAAATCGCTTGCCGGGGTAGCCGCGAAGACTAACCCGCGCGCGCTTACTTTCTCGCCGTGGGTGGCAACAGCCTCGATGGCGCTGCTGCCCGCCTTCGCAATCGAGCCCAGCGCTTTCTCGACAACGTTCGCCAAGCCGCCGCGCTTATTGCCGGGCGTCGGATTCGCACTGCGGTCCGCGCCACCGCCCGCCAGGTATTCGTCATACCAGCGCATCTCACGAATCAACGCGCGTCCTACGTCAGGCGTCGCCGCCCGCGGAGTTAGTAAGTGAATGCCGTCGCGCACTTCCGTCACTTCGGAAAACAGCACCGTTGCACCCGCCCGCACAAATAGATCCGCTGCATACCCGACCGCCGGATTACAGGTCACCCCGGAAAACGCGTCGCTGCCGCCGCATTGCAAGCCCACCACCAAAGCCGCCGCGGGACATTGCTCTCGATGGCGCTCATTCAGAAACGCCAACCTTGTCTCCGCCGCCCGCATGATCGCCGCCACGGTCGCGGCAAACCCCGTCTCCGACTGCAGCCGAATCACGTTGCTGCTTTCCAGCACCGGTAAACGCGCATCGAACATCCGCGCCGGCTGCAGCTTCTCGCAGCCCAGACTCACCACTAATGGCCAAGCTCCCGCATTCGCATGCAAACTGATGTCACGCAGCGTGCGAATCGGCACCGCCGCCCCGGGAGCATCAATCGCCACGCCGCAACCATAATTGTGCGTCAGCCCAATCACATCGTCTACGTTCGAATAGCGCGGCAACACCTCGGCCTGAATGCGCCGCACCGCGTACTGCACCGTGGGCGCCACACACTGTACGGTCGTGCTGATTGCAAGCACATTGCGCGTGCCCACGCTGCCATCCGGGTTCCTGTAGCCTTCAAACGTATAACCCGAAAGCGGCGCTTGCGGCTGTGGCACTGCCGTCGCCAGCGACAGATTATCCAACCCAGGAGCCGGCGGCAAATCAATGTACTCCTCGCGTGCCCAAACCCCTCGCTCTAGGGTCCGATTCGCCCGCCCGATGGTCTGCCCGTAACGAAGAATCGGCTCGCCAACCGCAATCGGGGTAACCACAATCTTGTGGGCTTGCGGAATCAACTCGCTGCCTGAGCGAATGCCTTCCGCCGGCAGCACAATCGCCACGTTGTCCGCCGGGTGCACCTGCAGGAAAGACTTCATCGCGAATGTGCAAGCTTGGGTGTTTGCACGGCCCGGTAGACCTCCATAAGCCGTTTCAGGTCTTCCAGGTCCTCCGGTCTGCAATCCATCAGCGGCGGCCGGACCGGGCCCGCAGGCCGGCCCAGCATCTCCATCGCCGCCTTCATCGCGGCTACCTCATACCCACGGGCCCGTTCCCGTAGCGCATACAGCGGATGCACATACTCCTCCATCAAGCCGTTAAGGCGTACGAAATCACCGGCCATCCCTGCATCCGCTATGTCGAGCGAGACCTGCGGCGCAATGTTAGAAATGCTCGACGTATACGCCTGCACGCCCACGGCAAAGTAGCCCGGCGCGCAATCATCGCCCAGGCCGCCGAACCACGCTAGGCGGTCGCCGTTGTAATTCATGATGCGCTGCAGCCGGCGCACCTCCCCCTGCCCGTCCTTCCAGGCCACCAGGTTGGGAATCTCTTCTGCCAGCCGCGCCACCATCTCCGGCGTGAACACGGCCCAATCGCGGCTATACACCATCACGGGCAGCGTCGTGGCATTGGCAATGGCTTTGTAGTAAGCGAACAATCCGCGTTCCGGCGCGGCAATGTAATACGGCGGCAGAATAAGAATGAAGTGTGCTCCCGCGCGTTCCGCCCGCCGCGCCATCTCCGCACCCAGCGCGGCATTCATCCCTGTTCCCGCCACAATCGGCATGCGCCCGTTCACCACTTCAACGGTCCGCCGCACCACCGCTTCCACTTCGTCCGGCGTCAGGGAATACAACTCCCCGGTCCCTCCCGCCGCCACCATGGCACAAAACGGATACGACGCCATCTCATCCACATTGCGCGCCAGCGCCTCGAGATCTAAGGAAAGGTCAGCCCGAAACGGCGTAACCGGAAAACCAAAAACACCTTTCAACGAAGCTGCAAATTGCCGGTGTGACACAGCGATCAGTATATGGCGGTCTCGTCACTCAACCAGCCAATCAAGCGGGGCTGAGCGGACTCCAGAATGGCTCGGACGCCGCAATGAATTCCATCGGAACTTCCGGCACCAGCGGCCGAAGCCATTCCGCGCAAAGCTTCATGCCCGCCTGCTCGGAAACCACATGCCCAAGCACAATCAATGCTTTGTTCTTGCCGCACGAAATCATGTCCTGTACATACTCCACCAGTTCCCATTCACGTGCTTCGCCGCAGACCACCACCTCCACACCCTCGCGCGAGATCAGAGGAATTCCTGCGCCGATATACCCCCAACTCGTGACCACGCGCCTGCACCGGACAGCTTCGGATCGCCCAGCACGCGCATGGTGCGGGTGCTTAGCTTCGTCTCCATCTCCTGCGCGAATTGTGCCAGCGGTGTTCCTGGAAAACTCAACATCTTCAATCATTCGGGTCTGCGTTCTTTTCCCATCCCAGCTCACGTACCATCCCTGCCGCAATGCCGTCCGGATGGCGTCCATGCCAGTGGTCATGGAAGTGAAATACCGCCATGCCGTTCCGAGTTCAGAAAGTCGCGCTTACAAAGATAGGTCTCGTCCCCTTGCAATTGCTCGACTGCGTCCTGATGCGAAAAGAATGTGGATTCATGCGTGATGATCATGTTCTTCCCCGCCGCATGTGCCCGCTTGCATACATCCAAAGTCGCCATCATCGTCGTGGCAATTCCTCTCACCGGCGTATCCGGCGCTCCGGCGATCAGGTTGTCGACTGTTTGCTGTCGCCAGGCAATCCCGATACTCGTCTTGATCCGTTCAATCACCATTCCCGCGGTCAGAGCCGGCCTCCCCTGGTCCCCGTTAGCACCAACAAGCGGCAAAGCAGCCGCGCTTCCAAGCAGTATGCTGCGCCGTGAGAGTTGATTGTCCTGGATGCTCATAAGCCTGCGCAAGCCCTCCCTGTACACGCCACTATAATGGGTCCCACCCCTATGTCCGCTTATCTTCGCCGCGCCGTGCTGCTCATTTGTCTTGCTCTGGTCCTTACTCGGGGCGACGCACAACAGGGCGCCACTCTCATCGACGTCGACGTTGCTCACCCCGGCGCGGCCATCTCGCCCCAGATGTTCGGCATCTTTTTCGAAGACATCAACTTCGCTGCCGACGGCGGGCTCTACCCCGAACTCGTCAAGAATCGATCCTTTGAATTCAACGAACCTCTCACGGGCTGGCACGAGATTTTGGCCGTCAATGCGAACGGCTTGGAGACCCCGAAAGGCGAACTCGATATTCGCACCGACGACCCGCTGAACGCCGCCAACCCTCACTACCTGCGGGCGCGCGTCTACCAAGGCGGTTACGGCTTCTGGAACTCCGGCTTTCGCGGCATGGGCGTCGAAAACGGCGCAGAGTACCGCTTTTCTGCTTATGTTCGTAGCAACGGACCGGCAAACCTTCGCGCCACCCTGACCGACGGAAGCGGCCGCGAACTCGGAGCGGCAACGCTGGCAGGTTTCGACGGCAAATGGAAGCGGTATGAGGCCATCCTCCGTGCCACCGCCACCGTTCCGCACGCGCAGTTGAATTTCTTCGTCGACCAAAAGGGTTCAGTCGATCTCGACATGGTCTCGCTCTTCCCCGTCGACACCTGGAACCACCGCCCGAATGGCTTGCGCAAGGATTTGGTCCAGCTCCTCTACGATCATGCATCCGGGTTTCCTCCGTTTCCCCGGCGGCTGCATCGTCGAGGGCCGGCAGCTAGTCACACGCTATCGCTGGAAGACCACGGTCGGGGACATCACCGAGCGCAAAACCATCATCAATCGCTGGAATATCGAGTTCGACCACCGACCGGCGCCCGACTACTTCCAGTCTTTCGGTCTCGGCTTCTACGAATACTTCCAATTGGCCGAAGACATCGGAGCCCGGCCGTTACCAATCTTAAATTGCGGTATGGCTTGCCAGTTCAACTCCAGCGAAACGGCCAACCTGGACCAACTCGGCGACTACATTCAAGACGCGCTCGATCTCATCGAGTTCGCCAACGGCCCCGTCACCTCTCCCTGGGGCAAGCTGCGCGCACAGATGGGCCACCCCGCGCCATTTCACCTGGAGATGCTCGGCGTCGGCAACGAGCAGTGGGGGCCGCGGTACCTCGAACGTTACAAAGTCTTCGCCGCTGCCTTAAAAGCAAAGCATCCCGAGATCCAGCTGATCGTAAGCGCCGGGCCTGCCCCCAGTGGTGAACCGTTCCAGACCATGTGGTCGAACTGGCGTCAATTAAAGGCGGACATCGTGGACGAACACTATTACATGAGCCCGGAATGGTTCCTCACGAACACCACACGCTACGACCACTACGACCGCTCGGGACCAAAAGTATTTGCGGGCGAGTATGCCGCCCAAACCTCCGGCACCGCCAAGCCTGACAATCGGAACAATTGGAACGCGGCGCTCTCCGAAGCCGTGTTCATGACCGGTCTCGAGCGCAACGGCGACGTGGTGCGCATGGCGTCGTATGCGCCTCTCATGGCGCACGTCGATGCTTGGCAATGGACGCCCGACGCCATCTGGTTCGACAACTTGCGCTCCTACGGCACACCCGACTACTATGTCCAGTCCCTGTTCGCGAATAACGTCGGCACCCGCGTCGTCCCAGTGACCCCCTTGGCATCAGGCGGTCTGTTCACCAGCGCGTCGTTGGACGAACGAACACACGAACTGATCGTGAAAGTCATCAACCAACAACCGCATGCCTCGACCGTTCGCATCCGGCTCGAAGGTGTTCCTGCCGCAGCCGCCACGGCGAAACTGACGAGTCTGCAAAGTCCTGACTTGCAGGCTGAGAACAGTTTCGACCATCCCCAAGCCATAGCCCCGGAGACCTCCTCTCTTGCATTGGAATCAGGCGCCATCCCCGCGCGATTGCGTCCTTACTCCGTAAACGCCTATCGCATCTCACTGCGCTAGCACGCTCGGAATATGAGTCGCTTATCAATGCGGCCGATTTCATCTCGATCCTCAAAGTGAAGGCTCGGCTACAACTCGATCAATAGTTCTGTATCTGATGGATGCGGCAACGCGCCAATACCCAAGTCAAACCCGGCAGCTTGTCCAGGATCTATGCTACAAATGTGTCAGCCCCCGAACACCCGTTGCGGCCGGTCCTTCCTGGTGCCCACCCAGATGCGATTTCCCGTTGGCCCCGGATTTAATAAGGAATGGAATCAATGGCCTTAATCCTCCTCCCTCCGGCAGCAGCGAAACCCGATTCTGCTCAGTTCTGCGAGTGCTTCCGTGGTCACAACAATTGAGCTCCCTGTTCTCCTGACTAACCCAAGCGATCTTAGGAAGGGCAGTGCCGAAGCATGAGCGCCTCTCCCAGCACTGAACGGCAGGCAATCGTCTCCTCCCCGCCGCTTGATTTCCGCCTATTCTTCGAGGCCGCACCGGGCGCACTCATCGTCGTTCTGCCCGACGACCCGGCTTTTACCGTTGTGGCCGTCAACGATGCTTACCTCAAAGTGTCAGGCGCCAGGCGCGACGACCTTCTCGGCTCCGGGTTATTCCAGAGTTTTCCCGATAATCCAGAACTGGGGGAGAACGGGAGCCAGGCTGTGCGCTCGTCGTTGCGTCGCGCCATCGCGACACGAGCACCGGACCGAATCAACCAGCGTTATGACGTCAAGGTTGTGGGCGCGGCGGGGGAGGAGTTCCAGGAGCGCCACTGGAGCGCCCTCAATACTCCTCTCGTCGGCGCCGACGGTCGAATCGCTTATCTTCTGCAAGCAGTGGAAGAGATTACAGAGAAAGTTCTGGCCGAACGGCGCGAAGATATCACCGCGCGCGCTCTGCAGGCAATTCAGACACGCTTAAGCGCCACGCTTTTCTTCGCCCAGCTCGGCACTTTCGAGTGGGATCTACGAACGGATGTCGTCGCCTTGGACGAGCGAAGCCGCGCCATCTTCGGTTTTGAGGAAGGCCAAGGCACCCGTGCGCAGGAAATCTTCGATCGCATCGACCCGGCCGACTTCGACCGGGTGCTGGCAGAGGCAAAAGCGTCCCGGCAAGAAAGATCGCGATTAGAAATTGAGTACAGCATTCGACTGCCCGACGGCTCGGTTCGCAATATCCTCAGTGTTTCCGGTTTCGCTCTCGGGCCCAGCGGTCCAGCCGAGCGCGTCTTCGGGGTCTTCAGCGACATCACGAATCGAAAACGCGAGCACGCGCGGCAGGCATTTCTGCTGGAACTCTCCGACCGCTTGCGTTCTTTGGCCGATCCCCAGGCGGCGATTGCAGCCAGCGTCCACTTACTGGGACGACATCTAAGGGCCAGTCGCGTGGGATACGGCCAGGTGCAGCCGGACGATCGAACCATCCTGCTGCAGACCAGCTACGTTGATGGAGTGGCGCCCATCGTAGGGACGTATCCACTGGACGCCTTTGGTGCTGAAGCTAACGCCCTGCAGCGACAGGGGCGGACGGTGGTGCATAACGATGTTCGCGCCAATCCCTCCAACAATTTGGCAGCTTGGGACGCTATCGAGACTCGGTCGTTCGTCTCGGTTCCCTTGATTCGCGACGGGCGCTACCGGGCCGGCTTCTTTGTCAATCAGCGGGAGGTCCGCGCCTGGCTGCCCGAAGAGGTTTCACTCATCGAGGAAGTCGCCGCCCGCACTTGGGAGGCCGTCGAGCGGGCTCGGGCCGAGATTTCCCTTTCCCGTAGCGAAGCCAAGTACCGCAGCTTGTTTGAGTCCATGGACGAGGGCTTTTGCCTCGTTCACGTATTGTTTGACTCCCAAGGGAATGCTTACGACTACCGCTTCCTCGAAATCAATCCGGCCTTCTACAAGGATACTGGCCTCCCGCATGCAATCGGCCGAACCATCCGCGAACTCGTCCCTGGCCACGAGACACACTGGTTTGAAACCTACGGAAAGGTGGCGCTCACGGGCGAGCCCGCCCGTTTCGAAAATCAGGCTCAGGCGATGGGTCGCTTCTACGATGTGTACGCGTTCCGCGTCGGCGAGCCAGACCTGCATCAGGTAGCCATACTCTTCAGCGATATCAGCGAGCGGAAGCAAGCCGAACAGGAACTGCGCCATTCGCACCGCGAATTGGAGGAGTTCGCGTACGTAGCCAGCCACGACCTGCAGGAACCCTTGCGCATGGTTAACATCTACACGCAGCTGATTGTTAAAGACCTGGCGGGCGATCGGCGCACGCTCGAAGGGTACGCGGGCTTTGTGCAGCAAGGGGTGAAGCGCATGGATGGGCTCATCCGCGACCTGTTGAAGTACTCCCGCGTTATACACAAGGAACAGGCGCCGGTGGAAACGGCGGACCTTTCGGTCGCCCTTCAGGACGCAGTGGCCGTTCTGGATAGTCGCATCGCCGAAACCGCGGCGGCCATCACTGCTCCTATACTTCCCGCTGTGCGCGGCGAGACGAAGCAGATGGGACAGGTGTTCCAGAATCTGCTCTCGAACGCGCTTAAGTATCGCCTTCCGGAAGTGCCGCCCGAAATTTGCATTTCTGCCGAACGCGACGGAACACACTGGGTCATCTCGGTTCGGGATAACGGTATCGGCTTCGAACCCCAATATGCCGAGCGCATCTTCGGGCTGTTCAAGCGCTTGCATAAGGACGAATACCCCGGCACCGGTCTAGGTCTCGCCATTTGCCAGCGCATCATCGAACGCTATGGCGGGCGACTCTGGGCCGAGGGCAGGCCCGGCAACGGAGCAACCTTTTTCTTTGCCCTTCCTGCTGCCGGACCAGACTAGCCGTTCTTCCTCACCACCGCGGCAGCACGCGCGTCCACGTCGCATCCACATGCTTCCGCATCTCTGCCTCGTCATCGCGCTTGCGAAACGGGATCTTCTCGTAGCGTTCCCGCCCCCGCGCTACTTGGTCATAATCTAGCTCCACACCCAAGCCCGGCCGTTCCGGGATCACCACGCATCCATCGCGGAACGCGATCCGCCCGCCCACCACAATTTCATCCCGCTCCGTTTGCCAAGGATAGTGCGTATCACAAGCAAACGTCAGGTTCGGTGACGCCGCCGCCACATGTGTCATCGCCATCAGGCTCACGCCCAGGTGACTGTTCGAGTGCATCGAGAGTCCCATTCCCAGCACGGAACATACATGCGCCAGCGACTGCACCTGCCTCAGCCCGCCCCAGTAGTGCGGGTCCGACAATACAATCTGCACCGCATCCAGAGCCTTCGCGCGCGGCACGTCCCCAAACGAAGTCACCGCCACATTGCTCCCGAACGGCGTGTTGATCCCGCTCGCAAGCAGCCGTCGCCGCACCTCCGCCATTCCTTCTAAACTGGCGCACGGATCTTCCAGATAACCGCCATCCGCCAACTCCTCCCTCAACGCCTCACCCACATGGACAGACGTGTCCACCGACCAGGCGCAGTTCGGATCGATGCGCAGCGGCATCGCCGGACCGAACTCGCGGCGCAGCGCGCGTATGGATTCAATCTCCATCTCCGGCTCCAACACGCCACCCTTCAGCTTGATCTCGCGGAATCCGTACTGCTGCACCATTTGCTTGCACTCGCGCACCAGCGCCTCGGGACTCAACACTTCGCCGTACTCGTCCGGATAACCCTCCCCACCGCCGCCTGCATGCTTGTAGAACAGGTACGCCGAAAACGCAACCTGGTCGCGCACACGCCCGCCCAACACATCGCAAACCGGCTGGCCCACCGCTTTGCCGATAATGTCCAGACAGGCAATCTCAATTGCCGCAAACGTTCGCGCGTGTTGATCCAGCGGGTTCTCACCCGGCACCAGCCAGGTCTGCGAACGCCCGCCCGGCACGGCCACATCGGCCCCGGTACCGTCACCGCTCAGCTCACTCCAAAGCCCCGCCAGCCGGAACGGGTCCATGCCGATCACACGCGGGCGAATCGCCTCCAGTGCGGCACGCGGCCCATCGCCGCCGTACGTCTCACTCACGCCGCGAATGCCATCGTCTGTCTCTAGCTCCACAATCGTTCGCAACGCCCACGGCGCATGCAAACCATAAGAACTGCGCAGCGGCGGATCCGCAATCGCTATCGAATGTAATTTCAGCTCAGATATCCTCATGAGGGCTCACTATGCAGCGTAGAACTTTCGCCAAACTGGCGGCCATCCCTTTCGCTCTCAACCCCGGCCTCAATGCCACTGCCGCACCCGTAACGCCCCGCCAGGGCAAAATCAAACTGGGCAACCAGAACTGGTCCGACGACGCCAGTCTTAAAGTGCTCGCCGCCCTCGGTGTCACTGAGATCTGTAGTGCCGTGCCCTCGGCAAAACTCGATGACAACTGGACCGTCGAGGGCTTGAATAAACTCCGCGAACGCGTCGAATCCTACGGCATCCATCTCGAGGCTGTACCGCTGCCCATGAGCTCTCTCTATATAGCCAAGGCCGAAAACCCGGCCATCATTCTCGGCAAGAGTCCCGAGCGTGATCGCGAGATCGACGACATCTGCACTATGATCCGCAACTGCGGGAAGGCAGGCATCTCTACCGTTAAGTACAACCTGACCATCCTCGGCGTGGTGCGCAATCCGCCCACGCCCGGCCGCGGCGGGTCGAAGTACAGCACCTTCAATTACGACGAGCTCAAGCAGGATCCGCCGCTCACCGAAGCCGGTCCCGTCAGTGCCGGTGAAATGTGGCAGCGCATCACCTACTTTCTTCAGCGCGTTGTCCCCGTTGCTGAAGAAGCGAAGGTTCGCCTGGCTTGCCACCCGCACGATCCCGGCATGAAGGAGCCGGAAGGCTTCCGCGGTGTTCATCGCGTGCTGGGCAGTGTCGCTGGCCTGAAGCGCTTCATCGACATTCATCCCAGCCCGTACCACGGCTTAAACTTCTGCCAGGGCACCGTATCCGAAATGCTCCGCGATCCGAACACCGAAATCCACGACGTGATTCGCTACTTCGGCACCCGCAAGAAAATCTTCAACGTCCACTTCCGTAACATCCGCGGCGGCTTCCTTAACTTCCAGGAAACCTTCCCCGATGCCGGTGATGTCGACATGGTTGCCGCCCTCCGCACCTACATGGAAGTCGGCTACGACGGCATGCTCATGCCAGACCACGTGCCCGTGATCGAAGGCGATACCGGCGGCCGGCAAGCCTTCGCGTTTGCCTTCGGCTACATCCGCGGACTTCTGCAAGCGGTGCAAGCTTGACGCAGGCTCGGGGCAAGTGGGGCATCATCATCCTGCTCGCGCTCGGCATGGTCATCGCCTATGTCGATCGCGCCAACTTGTCGGCGGTTCTCGGCATGAAGAGCTTCCGCCTCTTGTTCCGCCTCGACGACAATCAACGCGGCCTGCTCAACTCTGCCTTCTTCTGGTCCTATGCGCTGCTGCAGATCCCTGCCGGTTGGCTGGTCGACCGCTACGGCTCTAAGCGGCCCTACGCCCTAGGCATCGCTCTCTGGAGCCTTGCGTCGGCCGCCACCGGCATGGTCCAGAATATGACGCAACTCGTTGCTGCCCGCCTCGTGCTCGGCGTCGGCGAATCCGTCAGCACCGCCGCCAGTCTTCGTTGGATCCGTCTGAACTGCGCTGAGAAAGAACGCGGCATGGCCACCGGCATTCTGTTTGCCGGCACTAAATTCGGCGCTGCCATCGGCGTACCCCTTACCGTTGCGCTCGTGCTCCGTTTCAACTGGCACTTGATGTTTATTCTTTCGGGTGTCAGTGGAGCTTTGTGGCTCCTCGCCTGGCTGCTCTCGGTGCGCGAAGAATCCGCGGTCGTTCGCACGGCGCAAACAGCATCGCGCGAACGTGTCAGCATCACCGCGCTCCTGGCCGCTCCCGCCATCTGGGGTATCTTGCTGGGCACGTTCGCCTACAACTACTTCATCTATTTCTGTCTCACGTGGCTGCCCGCGTACTTCAGCGAAGCACGCCATCTCTCCCCCGGTGCCATGGGCCTCTACACCATGTTCAGCTTCGGCGGCATGGCAATCGTGGGCATCCTCGCCGGCTGGCTTGCCGATCGCTTCATCGCTCGCGGCGCAAACCCCATCCGCATCCGCCGTCTTTTCACCATGACCGGTTTCGTCGTCGCCGGAACCGAACTCATCGGCATGCTCTCGCATTCAAACAACGTCGCGCTCTTTTTTGCCATCTTCTCGTTGACCGGCCTGGGGCTCACCACCGCCAACTATTGGGCGCTCACCCAGACCATCTTCCCGGCCAGCACCGTCGGCCGCATGGTCGGCATCCAGAACTTCGCGTCTAACTTATCCGGCATCGTCGCTCCCATCATCACCGGCTGGCTGAAACACAAGACCGGCGGCTACGAAGCAGCCGGCTGGGCCATCCTCGTCGTCCTTGCGCTCGGCCTCGCTGCCTACGGCTTGCTAGTGCGCGAGAACGCCGGTGATCGTTTCCAGACTGCGGTGCCGGCCAACGCTAACATCTGAGCGGACCGGCACCCGCATCTCACGGGGGCTGCAGCGTCATAGGCCGGCTCTGCGTTGCGCTGCCAGGCTATTATCGGCGGCGGCCGCAGCCCTGGCTTGCGGCGCAACGCACGCATGGTCTGAAGGCACAGTCTCCCGCCAGACGAAGCCCGCCTTGCAGGTGTCCGGTCCCGAAGGTCCGCCATCAGGAGAGCGGCGCGCTGCCGCCATCGCGTTGTCGCTGGCCGCCTGTGATCGCGTCGCGGGCGTCACACAGACATGGTCGTTCCTCAGCGCTTCCCGCCATACAAAGCCTTGCTTGCAGGTGTCGGGGCCGTAGGGCTGTGCAGGCGCTTTCCGTCCCGCGGCCATCCTGTTATCCGAGGCTGTCATTGTCCTGGTCTGTGGTGTCACGCAAGCGTGGTCCGAAGGCATTGCCTCCCTCCACACAAAGCCTTGCTTACATGTGTCCGGTCCCGACGGTCCGCCATTGGGTGAGCGTCGCCCCGCAGCTAGCCCGTTATCGCTCGCCGCCTGCGATCGCGTCGCAGGTGGGACACAGACATGATCGTCGCGTAACGCCTCCCTCCACACGAACCCCTGGCGGCAAGTGTCGGACGAGAAGGTTGTTCCGTGCGCGCTGTCAATGCCCAGGCAAGCACCGCAGGCATAGCTTCCGCAGCTATGCCAATTCTGTGTTGGCGATTCGTAGTAGCCGTTGTCGCATATCAGCACCACCCCATAGCAACTCGTATTCGTCGCGCGAACCGGGCAACTGGGTGCGCTGTTGCCGCACAACACCTTGTGTCCGGTCACGCAGTGGGCTCCGTCCCCCGAATCGCTCACGCCCTTCTGTACTTCGCCGCTCAGACACGACCCGGCACAGAATGGCGCCGTGCCCCGCCACGTATCGGCGCGAACAAAAGGGGCCGCCATCGTAAGTACGCTGGCGATGACAAACGCTTTAAACATGTAGGTCTTCATTCAACAAATTCCTCCTGCTGTCGATCCCGACAGGCAAAGAGAAACAGGAACTGCCTACCGCACCGAAGGTAGCCTGGCACCTACGCCCCGATTAGCTCTGAGCATCATGAATGTTGCCTGAAGCTTGGGGGGCAGGCGTTCAAAGAGAAAGTTCTCGCTAAGGGAGTTATCTGTTCAGATACAAAGCTCAGATTGGCCACGTCGTGCGTCAATCCTGGCGCAGAGCAGCCATGGGGTCCAGTTGCGCGGCCCGGTACGCCGGCATCCAGGACGCAAGCGCCGCGACGCACAGTAGCAGGAACGGTACGCCAAAGAATACCGGCGCATACAGAACGCCATGGTTCAGATGAACATCAACCACTACCGTGACCACCCAGCCGACGCATATCCCTTTCGCCGCAATACATAATGTCTCGCTCGCAATCTGCATCGCCACCCGATGAATCGTTGCGCCAAGAGCCAGCCGGACGCCAATTTCCTTCACTCGCCGCGCTACTGAGTAAGAAACCACAGCATAAATGCCAATGGCGGCGAGGATCAGCAGCAGCGGTCCTAATACCACAAACATCTGCGCCGGGATGCGGCGCAGAAACGCGTTCCTTTCCAGGTGTTCGCTCATCGTTCGGGCATCATAAACGCTTAGAGTCGGGTCCAAGTCGCGCAAGTATGCGCCGCACATCAGAGACCAGCAGCATCTCGCCGCCCGGCCGGGTTCGCAGATGGATTTCGCCGATACACCAACGGGCGGTCCCGATACGACAGGTAGAGCATCGGCGACGTTTTTTCGCCAAAGCTCTCGTACACCGCATTGCGGGCCACGCCGGCAATAATATAAGTGCGGTCGCGGGATTGGATGCGACGTCCTATGGCTTCTCCGTTTTTAATAAACCGCCGCACAAATTCTTCATTAACCACCGCCTGCATCGGGGCAGTTTGGTCCGTCAAATCCGTGAAGTCGTGCCGCCGCAACGATGGGAATACCCATCGTCTTGAAAGTAGCCCGGCGTTACGGTATTGGTTAAAGCTTGGTCCGGTGCGGCGCTCGCCCGGGCGCGGCCTTCGACGCTGAACGAGTCGCATGCGCATGCCATGAATATCCAGCGGCACTGAAACTGCGATCGACGCTTGTTCCACTCCTCGCAGCCCGCGCAGCCGTTCAAGCAGACGTGCAGTGAAGTCGCGCGCTTGCGCCAGCCGTGCGATTGCGTCCCGTCAGATCGTACGAGGCGAGAAGGATTCCTTCGCGGCGAAAGCCCGGGTCGGTCGCTCGGGTTTCGTTGAAGCTGCGCAGGAACAAGCCCGCAACGATCAGCACCATCAATGCAAGCGCCGCTTCTGTGCCCATCAGGATGCTGCGCACCGACTGCGCATGGACGTTGCTGCCATCAGCGCGTAGAGCGCTTTGCGGGTCGATGCGTGCCAGTTGCATGCCGGGAAAAATTCCAAAGATGCAACCCGCATACGCATCCCAGCACCAGCGCAAAACCAACGCCTAGGCCGTCAATATTCGTCTGAAATCGTATCGGAAAGCTGCTGATAATCGGCGCCGCGCGTAACGCTCGCGTGCCCCACATAGCCAGCAATACGCCCCCGCTTGCACCAAGGAAGGCGAGCAGGAAATTTTCGGTAAATAGCAGGCTCACCACACGCCATGGTGCTGCCCCCATCGCCAGACGCACGCCGATCTCGCGCTGTCGTGCCGTCGCTCGCGCCAGCATCAAAGTCGCGGTATTGCCGCACACCGCCAGAAGCAGCAGCAGCATGATCGCCTGCAGCACCGCCAAGCCCGTAGCCAACATCCGTTGCGGGCCGTGGGGCGAACGCCAGAACGGAAGTATCTCGCCCCGGACATTCGCGTTCGTTTCGGGATAGCTTGCTTGCGAATTCCTTCATCGCTTGGTTCAGTTCCGTTTGTGCCGCCGTGTGCGATTGTCCCGGCCGCAGCAGTCCCATAACCGCGTAGCCCCGCTGCGACCGGTCCACCAGCTCCGTCGAGCCGCTCAGCAGCACTGGCGCCAGCGTGGCCGGAGTCCACAGGCTGAAATCCAGCCCCAAAACCGTGCCTTGAAATCGCTTTGGTGTGACGCCCACCACCGTGAGCAGGTAGTTATTCACCCGGATCTTTTGGCCCACCGCATTCAGTGAACCGTCAAAACGCGTCTGCCAGTATTGCATAGGAAATAACGACCACAGGCTCACGCCCGGCGCGTGAAACGTCCTCCGGTTGAATAAACCGCCCGAGTGCGGGCTGCAGTCCCAGCAGCGGAAAATAGTTCCCCGACACCAGCAGCCCATAAGTCCGTTCGGCCGCTCCCGATTCGCCGACATAGAAGGGAACCATTCGAAAAGCCAACAGGCCCCGAAAGAAGAAACACGATCGCACAAGTCTTTGTATTCGGACCAGGCGACCCCCGGATAATTTCCCGTATCGGTGCAAGCGTCTCGACACTCTGGTAACTGCCGCTCTGCGCAATGGCGGGCAACGGCTCGAAGAATCACCGCCTGGATCCAGGAGAAGATTGCCGTATTGACGCCGATTCCGACCGCCAGCGAGAGCAGCACGACGGCCGTTGTCAAAGGCATGTTCCGAGAGTGCGCCAGGCCTGATTCAAATCGGACGCGAGGATTTCGAACTTGCGGCCGATCCGCACGTCACGAACCCGCTCCTTCACTTGTTCGATGCCTTCCACCTCCAGAAGAGCCTCGCGGCGGGCTCGCGCGGGCGCTAAGCCGGAGTTGATTTTCTCCGCCTCCAGCAGGTCAACGTAGGAACGAATTTCGTCATCAAGCTCGATGTTCGACTTCTCTCTTGCCGGTGAGGTTGCGCCAGAGCCTCGCTGATGCGGCTCATCATCATGCCGCTTTACGAAACGGGTGTCAGCATACTCGTATCGAGATTCTACAGATGGCACCTATAGAATGTCAATAGGAGATCGGCAGTGGCTTCCTACCGATTCAGACTCCTGTTAGGACGAAACCGCCCGCGGAAAACGAAGAACCACAACAGCAGCGCCAAGCCCCACAACGCAATCGAGAACAGAGCGCTCATGGCCAGCCCGTGCAAGTTCTTCTCCCAGAAGGTGCGGCTTCCCGCCACCAGCCTCGCATTCCGTGGATGGGCCCGTTCATACTGAACCGCCAGGGACTGACCTGCCGTCAGTTTCGGGATGCTCCCCGCATCTATATTGTCCGCCGCTACCACCGGCTCGCGGCGGCCTTCTGGAACGAACTCGAAGGCAACGTACTGAACAGGCAGCTCCAGGCCCAATGAGGTGCCTGATTTCCGGTCGAAAAACACCTGATCGATAGTCCACTCGTTCTGCACCGTTGCTCTCCCCGGAAGGACGGCACCTTGCAGCGGAGGCATCGGGCGCGGGATTTCCCAGAAGCTGAGGACGCCAACCATACCGATTAAGCAGATGAGGATCGCAAAGACGCCGCCAGGAATCCGCAGTTTGTACCAAAGCCACAGCACGATAATCAATGCCGCGACACCGCACACCAAGCGCGACGGTATCTTCAGAAGTAGGTCCCGCCAGAGCGTAAAGATGTTTCGCCCGTCCACGCTCGCTACCGGCAGGAAGCCTGACCGGTACAAAGAATGCAGCAGTGGAATGTTCGGCAGATCCCTTTCCAGCAGATACCGCATGCTCAGGACATCGCCGCGATTGATCCCGTCGTAGCGCTCCAACGGTAGCGATACCGTCCCCAATGCAGACCACGATCGACCCGGAGGGAAGTACGAAACGGTGACCATCGTGGACCGTGTAATGTCGTTCTCGAACGTCGAATGCCAGACTGTTTCCTGTTTGCGGGTCACCTTACCGGTAATGTCTACCCCGTGAAGCTCCCGCAACCACGCGGTCAGCAAAAAGGGGGATAGCAGACAACCCACCACGGCCAGCAGCAGGCAAAGCGGCACAAAACGCATGCTGTTGATTGTGAGGCCTCAGCCATGGAAAAGCCATCCTCCACCCGTTTGCTAGGCGCAACCACTTCCCAGTACGCGCGAGCTGGCGATGTGTTCAACTGTCTTCCAAATCGGCCGAACTTAGGGCCGCGTTCTCGTGCAATCACAGCCGAGCAAAATAAAGTTAACTCACACCCTCACAAACAGTTACCTGCAGTTTTGCGCCGCGGCCCCACCCGATTTTGCTCGACCGCATGCTACTGTCACCCTGCCCAAAGGAGTAGCCACCATCATGAGAATCCGTTCCGTCGAGCGCGCCGCCGCCACCTGTCCCCAATCGATCTCTGAATTACGATTGGCTGCCAATCGCGCCAATGCACAGCTTTCAACAGGACCAACCAGCGACGCCGGCAAGCGCATCGCCTCCTTGAATGCGGTCAAAACTGGCCTCACCGGGCAGACCGTGCTCCTGCCGAGTGACGACGCTGCTGCCTACGAAGCCATGGTCGCCACTTTTGTTAAGCAGTTTCAGCCGGCAAACCCGCCGGAGTGTCAGCTTGTGCAGAATCTTGCGGACACCCGCTGGCGTCTGAACCGTATTCCTACCCTCGAGTTCGCCCTCTTCGCCCGCGGCCGTCAAGAGTTCGCCGAGAAATTCGCTGCGCACGAGCCAGCGCTCGCAAGTGCTCTTGTCGATGCCGAAACACTCGTGGCGTACGCCAAACAGCTCAAGAATCTGCACACTCAGGAAGGGCGTCTCCGTCGTCAGTTTCAGCAGGACTTAGCCGAACTCAAGGCCTCGCAAGCGGAGCGCAGGGAAGCAGAAGCCGGGATTGCTGCCAACGCCGCTGGCTCCAAGGCTCCAGCGGAATCCGTTTCGGCCGCTGCTGCTGCTGCTGGGTTCGAATTTGCAGCGACGGAAGGTAGCGATCCTAAATCGCAGCAGGCACATAAAGCGCCATGGGAAGGCCTCGACACAGCCGCCTGAGCAGAACAGAAGCGGCCTCTTCTTACCGTTTCCAGTTCTACCATCGAAGGGAATGACTGACCTTTTCACAACCTGGCCAGCCGTCGTCCATACCTGCGCCGTTCTTGGCGGCGCCGTCGCCATCGGGATGCTCCTCGATGCGATTCTCTTTCGCCTTCTCCGTCGCTTCACGCTCACCACCGCTACCAGACTCGACGACACCGTCGTAGATCAACTGCACGGCCCCATGAAGCTCATCCTGCCCATTGCCGCCGTGCTGTCGGTACTGCCCACGCTGTTCCTTCCAGACCGGCTGGAAGACCGTGTGCGCCACGTGTTGGGTTTGTTTTTGCTCGCGGCGGTCGCATGGCTGGCGATTGCTTTCGTCACCGTGATGGAGGTGTTCGTCTCCTCGCATTACAGCGTCGATGTACCCGACAACCTTACTGCCCGGCGCATTCGAACGCAAACCGCCGTGCTCCGCCGCATTCTGGTCGTTCTCATCTCCTTAGTTGCACTTGCGGTCGGCCTTATGAGCTTTCCCGGCATTCGCCAGGTCGGTGCCAGTCTGCTCGCCTCCGCTGGCCTCGCAGGATTGGTCATCGGCTTAGCTGCGCGGCCGGTGATCGCTAACTTACTCGCGGGCATGCAACTCGCGTTGTCTGGTCCCATTCGTCTCGACGATGTAGTCATCATCGAAGGCGAGTACGGCCACATTGAAGAGATCACCACCACTTACGTTGTGGTCAAGATTTGGGATCTGCGCCGGCTGTTGGTGCCTCTCTCGTACTTCATTGAGAAACCGTTTCAAAACTGGACGCGCACTTCCTCTGATCTGCTTGGCACCGTCTTTCTCTACACCGACTACCAAACTCCTGTGGACGAGCTACGCACGGAGTTGCATCGTGTGTTGCAAAGCACAACTCTCTGGGATGGCAAAGTCTGGAACTTACAAGTCACAAATGCGACCGATCGTAGCGTGGAACTCCGTGCCCTGATGAGCGCCGCCGATTCCAGCAAGGCCTGGGACCTGCGCTGCTACGTTCGCGAAGCACTCATCCGCTACCTCCAGCAGCAGTACCCGGCTAGCCTGCCGCATCTCCGCGCAGAGTTGAAACGCGATGGCAGTCCGGGTACCCCGCGGGAACCGGACGTTCAATCCGCCGCGTCGTCGCAGCTCGATAGTAGCGCCGCTACTTGATGGCATGCTGGTGGCTCAGCTAACAGCGAACCAGAACTTGTACTTACGTGGTCTCGCAATGGTGAGCAGTTCCTTTGGTGGGCGTCTTCCACACGAGGAGACTCATGGCGACTAACACAAATCCGTCACCGGACGGGAACAGACAATTTGCAGTGGTAACCGGTGCGTCCACCGGAATCGGCTACGAACTTGCTAAGCAATTTGCCCAGAATGGATTCGATCTGCTTATCGTCTCCGAAGACAACGGCATTCAACTGGCCGCCGAAGAGATCGGCCGCTTAGGCGCCCATGTAGAAGCGGTTCAGGCTGATCTGACCGATCACGACGGTGTCCACAAGCTGCAGCAGGCCATCCAAGCGGCCGGTCGCCCGGTGGATGCCATCGCCATCAACGCGGGCGTCGGCGTCAGCGGCCCGTTTGTCGAGACAGACCTGGCGGAAGAGTTAAAGCTGATTCGCTTGAACGTGATTTCTACTGTTCATCTGGCGAAGTTCATCACCAAGGAAATGACCGCCCGTGGCAGCGGCCGCATTCTGTTTACTGCCTCGATTGCTGGAGCCATGCCGACCCCGTTCGAGGCTATTTACGGCGCCAGTAAAGCATTCGTACGATCTTTATCCCAAAGCCTGCGCGAAGAGTTGAAGAACAGCGGAGTTTCTGTAACGGCGCTCATGCCAGGGGCCACTGAAACCAACTTCTTCCATCGCGCAGGGGCGGACGATACCAAGCTCGGTGCCGGCGAGAAGGACGATCCGGCAGAGGTAGCCAAAGAAGGCTTTGAAGCACTCATGGCAGGGAAGGATCACGTCGTTACCGGTGCTCTGAAGAACAAAGTTATGGCTGCCGCCGGGTATGCGCTGCCTGATCCGTTGGTGGCGAAAGCACATGCCGCACAATCCGCACCGGGGTCGGCCAGCAAGAAGTAAGCCAGGCTCGGGAGAAATGACGCCGCTACATGCGCGGTACGCCATGCGAAAACGTGCCGGCCACGGCTAGTGACCGGCGCACCGGTGGCGGCGTCATGTCCCGTTCTTCTGAAGCGAACGTTTTTTGGCCTTGTGAGATCAGATAGTCCGCCGTGCGTGCCGCTAAAGCCTGAATGGTCAGCCCTGGATTCGCCGAACCCTGAGTCGGGAGAATGCTGCCATCGCAAACAAATAGATTGGCCACGTCATGAGTTCGGCCAAATTTGTCTACCACTGAGGTTTCGGGATTCGCGCCCATGCGTGAGGCGCCTACCAGGTGGGCGTAGCGCGACTCCTGCACCACTTCCTCCGCACCGGCGGCGCGCATGATGTCCATTACCTTGTTCTTGCCGTATTCAATCAGCTTTTTATCGTTGTCGTATAGATCGAAGTTCACCTTCGCGACAGGAATCCCAAACCGGTCTTTGTCTTCCGCCAGCGTCACTCGGTTGTTTGCCCAAGGCAAAATTTCGCCAAGCACTCCGAGTGCCGCCCAGTGGTTATAGTCCATCATTACGCGGCGCATGCCCCAGCCCCAGGCACCCTTCGCCGCCGCCATTTGTTTGGCGAAGGCAATCGGGAGAGGACCTACCGTCTGAACGGCGAATCCCCGAGCGAATCCACGGCGCCAATCCGTTTCGTAAAACTCCTCCGTCAGCGCGTGCGCAGGCGGTGCTTTGTACATGCGGATCAGGTTTTCAAATCGTCCCAGCACCACATTTCCTGCCTGCGCCATAAGGTAGCGCCCCACGGTGTCGCTCGAGTTCGCAAGCCCGTTTTCGTGTCCCGGACACGCCGAATTTAGCAACAGACGAGGTGTCTCAATGGCATAGCCTGAAACAATAACCGCCCGTGCGCGTTGAAAGTGTTCGTGTCCGTCGCGATCGTAGTAATGCACTCCGTTTACACGCTGCTTGTTTTCCATCCCGATGCGGAACGCCATGCAGTGGTCGCGGATCTCCGCACCGTGTTCCAGTGCTTCCGGAACGTGTGTGATTAGAGTGCTGGCCTTCGCCCCGACCTTGCAGCCTTGTATGCAGAAGCCGCGATAGATGCAATGTGGGCGATCCCCGTGCGAACCGGAAAGAATAGCCACCGGTCCTCCGGCGCATACGCGAATGCCAAGCTTCGTGCAGCCATCCACCAACACGTCCCCCACGGCCCCCATCGGATGCGGCCCATACGCGTAGCCGTGCGGGTCTCCCCACGGAAAATACGCCGGGCCCGCTACCGGAATCTCGCGTTCCAGCAGTTCGTAATACGGCTTCAGCTCCTCGTAAGCGAGTGGCCAGTCTGTACCAACACCGTCCTGGCTGTAAACGCGAAAGTCGGACGGGTGAAAGCGCGGGCAAAATGCAGCCCAGTGTACCGATCCGCCGCCTACGCCTTTGCCGCTGTTGTTTGCTCCCAGGCTGAGCGGATCCTTCCCGCCAGTCACGCGCAGGTCGTTCCAATACAGTTGGTGGGAACCGGCTTCATCGCTTACCCAATCGCGTTCGGTATCCCAGAACGGGCCTGCTTCCAGGCCCACGACGCTGAACCCCGCCTTAGAGAGCCGCTGTAGCAATACACCCCCGGCAGAACCAACGCCCACAACCACGAAGTCCACCAATTCGCTCTCGCCAAAGCGCCCGGGAGGGCGCTTAATGCGCTGCAGTGGCCCAAGTATGTGTTTGTGCTCGTGCGGTGCTTCGAACTCGCCGCCGATGGGTGCACGCGCGCTCAATGTGTGCCTCCTTGACCGGAATGGCTCTGCTCGCCGCTACCGGAATGCTCCTCGAAGACGTCCGAGATGGAATCCACCGGCGCCTGCCATTCGTAACGCTTCTCATTCACTTCCCACGGTTCCGGTAAGCCACCCTCCAGGCGCATGTAAGCGCGCGGATAGGCCGGACCACCGAAGCCGACTTCATCCCACGCCCAAGGATGCGCGTAATACGCGGTCACACAGTCCCCGATCAGCAACTCCCAAAAGCGGTGCATGGCCATTTGGCACCAGATCTCGTGGGCCGCTAATTGCTTTCCATCATGGATCGATTTGAGAATGAATTCCTGTTTCAAACGATCGAGCGAGGCGAAGGGTTGCTGGTGAATGGCTCGTGCGGTCTCGTCGATCGCTCGAATGCCTAACCGGTAAGCTTCGCGGTCGGGCGGCATGTCTTCATAGCGGTACCCCTCAATGCGACCGTCAAACAAGCGCTCGTCGATGACATTCACAATGGGTATCCGGCAGCTCGGCAAGGCGGTCGTCTTGCGGTACCATGCGCTCGCAAATGGCGGTGATGGTGGGCAGTTCTTGTTCCGTGAAGAAACGAATGGGCGGCGTGTTGGCAACACGTTTCTCCACAAGCTCTCGCGTTGCAGCGTCCCAAAACTTCTTCTGCTTCAGAGTGCTGTAGCCGGGATAGTATCCCGGTTGCCTCACTTGTTTCACTTGCCATCCTCCCGTCTTAAGGCGCTCGCCAGTAATCCAAGCGCCCCGCACGCAGCAAACAACAGGGGCGCGAAGATAGGCGGACCATACAGGACGTTATAAAGCCAGGTCTTACGGCCGCCGGGCCGGCGCAGGATGCCCCTTGCGTGATAACCAAAGCCGACCGCGCCATCTACCACTGCAAGCGCCGATGAAACAGGAAGAAGCGTTTTCGCTGCGCGCTCGCTATACACTGCGGCAACGCATGCCGCCACCTGAATGGGCGCCAGGATCACCGGCGTCCATTGCGCCCAGATTCGAAACGCGCTCTTGTAATGCGAGTACCACGCTTCAAACCCGGAGAACACAGCCCAAAGGGCAGACACAACCGCAAGGTGCTTCTGGAACTTGCCCTCGTGCAACTCGCGACGCCATCCTGATTGGTACAGCATCGGCTGATCTGCGGTTGCATTCTCGACCCGCAGGTAGGAAGCCATGACACCCAGATAGGCTGCGGTGCCGAATAGCAGCGGGGCAAAGATCGGCGGACCCATGATGATGTTGGTTACGGGCAATCGCCATCCGCCCGGCTTTCGGTAAATGCCACGAATATGGAATCCGAACCCAATCACACCGTCGGCTAGTGTGATCAACGAAACGGAGCGCATAAAGGTCCGGGCAGCCTTCTCACTAACCACCCCGGCCGAGGCAGCAATCGTCAGCACGCCGCCAAGCAAGACAGGCGTGTACATGATGGGATTGCTGTAACTTCCCTTGTAGTGTTCGTAGCCTACCTCCAGCGTGCTCACGAGGCTGGAACCAGCCGTTACGAAGGCCAGAGACTTCTGGAAGCGTCCTTCCCGTATGTGCTCGAGCGTGGTATCCGCAAGCTGTTTCCAAGGCGCCAGAGAAGTTTCCGAATGACTTTGCATGCAGTGGGGAGCTTAGGCCAATCCATAGCCTAGACGATCGAAAGCCCGAAGTGTTGCGAGAACTTCACGCTGCCAATGTTCACAGCAGGCATGCGATACAGTCGACCCGTTGCCAGATTGGGTCGTTACGTTTAGTAAGCCCAGTGGTCTTAGTTGTGGAGCTTAAAATGGCGATCACGACGGGCGAGATTATCATTCAGACACTCATTAACTGGGGTGTGGATACCATCTTCGGCATTCCGGGCGATGGAATTAATGGATTGATCGAAGCGCTTCGAAAGTCACAGGATAAGATTCGCTTTATCCAAACGCGTCATGAAGAAGCTGCCGCCTTTGCAGCGGTGGGGTACGCGAAGACAACGAACAAGCTGGGCGTATGTATCGCGACATCGGGCCCAGGCGGCATTCATCTTTTGAATGGCCTGTACGACGCGAAAATGGATGGCCAACCGGTGCTCGCCATTACTGGTCTCCAGTTTCACGACCTGATTGGAACGCACACCCAACAAGATGTCGCGCTCGACAAGTTGTTCATGGATGTCAGCGTTTATAACGAGCGCGTGATGGGTGCCGCTGCGGCAGAAAACATTACAGAACTGGCGATTCGAACCGCGCTTGCGCGCAAGGGCGTCGCACATATCACGGTGCCAACCGACGTTCAGGACCAGACGTTGGATAAAGATCAGCGATCGATGCGCAACAAGCCGCATCACGTCAATGCCGAGTTCGCCATTGGTGCGCGCCGCCCGACAACACCGGAGTTGAACGAGGCGGCACAGATTCTGAATAGCGGGAAGAAGATAGCTATTCTGGCGGGCCGCGGCGCGCTGGGAGCCGGTAGACAGCTGGAGCAGGCCGCTGAGATCCTGGGTGCGCCAATCATCAAGGCCTTGCTTGGCAAGTCGTGTGTGCCCGATAACAGCCCCTACACCACTGGCGGTCTCGGTCTGCTCGGAACACTGCCGTCCCAGGATGCGATGGAAGAATGCGACACCCTGTTCATCATCGGAACCAGCTTGCCTTACATCGAGTTCTATCCCAAGCCGGGGCAGGCAAAATGTGTGCAGATTGACATCGATCCGGCCAGGATCTCGCTTCGCTATCCGGCCGATGTCGCTCTGGTGGGCGACTCAGTCGAAACGTTGAATGCGCTACTTCCGCTGTTAAAGAAGAAAAGCAAGTCGTTCCTGGAGAAGGCGCAGGATCGCATGAAGGATTGGAACGAACTGCTGAAGACGCGCGGCACTGCCACAGATTTTCCAATGAAGCCCCAAGTGGTCGGTTATGAGTTGGGGAAGAGGCTGCCGAAGAACGCAATTGTTACCGGCGACTCCGGAACGAATACAACCTGGTGGGCGCGCTATGTGCCTTCTCTCGAAGGGCAACTGCATACCTGTTCGGGCAACCTAGCTACGATGGCGCCGGGCTTGCCTTACGCTATTGGCGCGCAGGTAGCTCATCCGGACCGCCCGGTGTTTGCATTCGTCGGAGACGGCGGCTTGACGATGTTGATCGGCGAACTGGCAACTTGCGTCAAGTACAAGCTGCCCATCAAGATCATCGTCATCAAGAACAACTCATTGGGTCAAATCAAGTGGGAACAGATGGTCTTTCTCGGCAATCCGGAGTATGTCTGCGACTTACAGCCAATCGACTTTGTAACTGTGGCGAAGGGGTTCGGCGTTCCCGGCTTCTCTATCAAGTACGCTGGCGAATGCGGCCACGTACTCGATAGCGCGTTGGCGGTTCCGGGACCGGCGCTGATTGAATGCACCGTCGATGAGAACGAGCCGCCGATGCCGGCCAAGATCAAGTCGACACAAGCTATTCACTTTGCAGAGTCAATGGCACGCGGCACCAAGGACTGGCAGAAAATCGCGGCTACCATCGCAAAAGACCGGGTGCGCGAGTTGGTCTAACGTGAAGATTACCTCCGGTAAGATCACGGTCTATCAAGTACCGACCGGTCAGCAACCGCATGAGTCGGACGGCACTGCCACTTGGGACCATACCGGAGTAGTTGTCGTAGAGCTTAGTGCCGGCGGTAAGAGCGGGATTGGTTTCTCGTATACCGATCCCGCCGCCTCCGCAATCGCTAAAGACTTAGTCTCAAAGGACGTAATCGGCAAGAGTGCGTTCGACATTCCACACATCCATTCTGCTTTGGACATTCGAACCCGCAACACCGGGCGGCCGGGGCTTGTTTCGACGGCCATTTCGGCCATCGATATTTGCCTCTGGGACTTAAAGGCCAAGCTGCTGGGAGTTTCAACCATTCAGCTGCTCGGTCAGATGCGGACGTCGATAGCGGCTTATGGCAGCGGAGGTTTCACCTCGTACTCGGAAGCACAACTGATTCAGCAGATGACGTGCTGGGCGGCAGAAGGCCTTCGCTCTGTGAAGATGAAGATCGGCCGTCATCCCGAACAGGACGTGCCGCGCGCCGCAGCAGTTGTTAAGGCGCTTGCAGGCCGTGCGCAGCTGTACGTGGATGCGAATGGGGCCTATACGCGCAAACAGGCGCTCTACAAAGCGGAACAGTTTGGTGATCTGGGAGTGGTTTGGTTTGAAGAACCTGTCAGTTCCGATGACCGGCTCGGTTTACATTTACTAGTCGAGCGCGCACCGGCGGTGATGGATATTGCGGCAGGAGAGTACAGCTACACCCTGGACGATGCCCGGTTGTTAATCGAGGCTCAGGCGGTGGATGTTATGCAGGCCGATGTCACACGATGTGGTGGGGTCACTAACTTCCTGAAGATAGCGGACGTTTGCGAAAGCTATCATCTGCCGCTCTCTGCCCATACCTCGCCTTCTATTCACGCCACGCTTTGTTGTGCTGCCGTACCGGCTGTGAACGTCGAGTATTTTTTCGACCACGTTCGAATAGAACAGATGTTCTTCGACGGCGCGGTACAGGCGAAGGACGGTAATCTACAACCCGATCAGTCGCAACCCGGATTCGGATTGCGACTGAAACAGGCCGATACCGACCGATACAAGTTGCAGGAGCTGTCGGTTTAGAACTGTTGCCTCGACAGATGCGACATCACCATTGCCAGTGCGCCGGCCCCGAGAGCCTGAACCACTTGCGGATGCTGTGAATAGAAACTGCTGGCGCGATCGACCACGGAAGGGTCCTGCTGTTGGGCGTGCTGGGCTAACTGCTGAACGGCTTCCGGGGAAATCTGTTGAGCCTGCTCCGGCGTTACCTGCGTACTTCCGCCCAAGCCCCCAAAGTGCTGAAGCAAACCGCCGCCCAACGTCGGGCCGGCCGTTGCGAGCAGCTCGCTGAGGATGCCCGCGCGTTGTTGGCCGTTGGACTGACTGAACATGTTCGACAACATGGAGGGAAAGCCGCCGCCTTGATTCGACTGGAACGCTTGCGACAAGCCCGTGGCAACGTGTTGCTGGGGCGCGCTCTGGGCTACCTGCTGAAAGTCCTGTTGGACGTTGGCGGGCGGAGCCGAGGGGTCGACATTCGCATACGAGCGAAGGGTATTTGCAATATCGAAAAGAGACATAGAGTTAACTCGGAATCACCAATTCTTGACCGACTTTGATCTCATTCGGGTTGCTCAGCTTGTCGCGATTCGCTTCGAAGATGCGATTGTATTCGCCGGCGCTTCCGTAGAAGTGCTGCGAGATCTTCGAAAGCGTATCGCCTGGCTGCACCTGATACGTTTGGCTGGAACCGCCCGCAGCGGCAGCAGCTTGCGCCCGTTGGGGCTGGGGCAGGGAAGCGTCCACTGTCAGGTCGCAGGTGAGGTCGCTGTAGCTGGGGTCCACTGCCTTGATCTGATTCCAGACATTGTTCTTGATGTCTTCAGAAGGCGCAGCGCCCTGAATGAAAAGTTTGTTGTCTTGAACGTGGAGATGGGTGAGCTGCACGCCCTCGTTTTTAATTGTGTCGAGAGCACTCTTGTACTTCTGCTTCAATTCGTCTAATCGTTCCATAAGATTTCCTCCCTGTGGATGAAAGCCTCCGGAATGTGTTGCAGAAAAGATGGCAGCGCAAGCCGCGGCAAGGTGCCGCTATTCGCTATACCGGCGGAAGAGCAAGCATCCGTTCGTTCCGCCGAAGCCGAAGCTATTCGAAAGCGCACACTCAATGTGCATGGGGCGTGCCTGGTTAGGCACATAGTCCAGATCACATTCAGGATCCGGGAACTCGTAGTTGATAGTTGGCGGAGCGATCTGGTCGCGGATTGCCAATACGGTGATGCCAGCTTCCAGTCCGCCAGCACCGCCGAGAAGATGGCCCGTCATCGATTTGGTGGAACTCACCGCCAGCTTGGAAGCATGTTCTCCGAAGGCGCGTTTGATGGCGATGGTTTCGGCTCGATCTCCAAGCCCGGTGGAGGTGCCGTGGGCGTTTACGTATTGGACAGCGGTTGGGTCCAGCCCAGCGTCCCGCATGGCGTTCCGCATTACACGATAGCCCCCATCGCCATCTTCTGGCGGCGAGGTGATGTGATGGGCGTCGGCGCTCATGCCGTAGCCGATGAGCTCGGCCAAAATAGTCGCGCCGCGTTTTTTCGCGTGCTCGAGTTCTTCGAGCACCAGGATGCCCGCGCCTTCACCCACAACAAAACCGTCGCGTTCGCGGTCCCAAGGGCGGCTGGCCTTCGAGGGCTCGTCGTTGCGGGTGGAAAGAGCTTTCATGGCCGCAAACCCGCCCACGCCAAGCGGTGTCACGCATGCCTCGCTGCCTCCGCAAATCATCACGTCGGCGTCGCCGTGCTGAATCAGGCGATACGAATCGCCAATCGAGTGAGCGCTGGTGGTGCACGCCGTGGCGGTAGCTGAATTGGGGCCCTTGGCGCCGTAGCGGATGGAGACGAAGCCGCTGGCCAGGTTCACAATGCAAGACGGAATGAAGAAGGGGGAGATACGGCTGGGGCCGCGTTCCAGGTAGGCCCGGTGTTCGCGTTCGATGACCTCGAAGCCACCAATGCCACTGCCGATGTAGACGCCGGTTGTTTCGGCCTCTTCCGGGGTCACCTGAAAGCCGGCGGATTGCATTGCGTAATCGGAGGCAGCGATTGCGAACTGGATGAACCGCCCCATCTTCTTTACTTCTTTTTTCTCGACGAACTGCCGCGGGTCGAAGCCCTGCACCTCTCCGGCAATGCGGCAATCGAATTTAGCGGCGTCGAACTGGGTGATGGGGCCAATGCCGTTCGTACCGCTCTGAATGGCGGTCCAACACTGCTCCGTTCCCATGCCGACGGAACTTAAAAGGCCTACGCCCGTGACAACTACTCTGCGTTCCAAAACTCGATCCTCATGCGGTTCCAGGCGTTGCGGGCAACGGCTGAAGGCGCTGGCGACAGCTTGCCGCGGGGCGGATGCGCCGGCGCGTCAATTACTTTTTCTTTGCCTCGATGTAATCGACAGCGTCTTTCACAGTTTTGATCTTCTCGGCGTCTTCATCCGGGATGTCCAGATCGAATGCCTCTTCGAAGGCCATGACAAGTTCCACGATATCCAGGGAGTCTGCGCCTAAATCATCGACGAACGAAGCGCTTGGGTCGACCTGGTTCTCGTCGACACCCAATTGCTCAACGATGATTTGCTTAACCTTCTCTGCTACCGACATTTCCAAAATATCTCCTGTGTTCACAAACGGATGCCGCACTCCGACAGGCTGCCCGGTCCAACCATTTAAAGCTACAACATTGGGGGATGCGGAGCCGTGGATCGGCGGGATTCGTTCCGCTTGACGATTCTTAACGAGTTTAACGGTCCTTCATCAGTTGTAGCAATTCGGGGCAGCGACCGCAATGAGAGAAGCTTCGCAGGGAACGACTATCTCAATGTAAGCGCACAGCTTGGTAGGTTACTGTTTTGAGCATGGCGCCGCAGATTCTTTACCTGCATGGATTCGCATCGAGCCCGCAGTCACGGAAGGCAACTTACATTGGGGACCAGCTACGTAGGGCTGGGCGCAGTGTTGCAGTTCCCGACCTGGACGCGAATGACTTTGAGCATTCTACTGTGACCAAGCAGCTGCAAGTAGTGGAAGATGCTATCGGCGGTCGTGAGACCGTGCTGATCGGTTCCAGCATGGGTGGCTACCTGGCAAGTCTGGCGGCCGGCCGAAACTCCAAGGTACAAAAGCTGGTTCTGTTGGCGCCGGCCTTTGGATTTGCCCAACTGTGGGCCGAATCCCTGGGCCCGGAACGGCTTTCCGAGTGGAAGCAAAATGGCACAATCAACGTCTTTCATTACGAAGCGGGTCGACAGCTGCAGTTGAACTGGGACTTTATGGAGGATGCGCAAATGTATCCTGCCTTTCCTTCGTTTAAGCAGCCGGCGCTGATCTTCCATGGAGACCGGGACAAGGTGGTGCCGCTAGAGCGTTCGGAACGTTTTGCTGCGGAGCACGCGAACGTAAAGTTGACGGCGCTTCCATCCGGTCATGAGTTGACGGACGTACTTGATCGTATATGGCAGGATTCGAAGGAGTTCGTGCTGGAATTGAGCTTCGAAAATCGATGCTAAACTGTGGGAACAGAGCGGACGCTGGGTGGATCTTTGTTGCAACCGTAACATTTTCGGTTGCGTCGGAGAAAAAGAATAGCAACGGGCAGGGGCGTGCGGTCGGAGTGTGTACGCGTGATTAGCAACGAGTTAGACAAGGGGAACATGGAGCAGCAGGAAGGTATCCCGTCCGATGCTCATCGCAACCAACTGTTCGTCCAGCCTGAGCTGGAGGAACCCTGGTTCAAATCGCTCAGCCGCAGCTTGCGTGAAGTCTTCAACCCGACGAAGGTCGCGCCGCTTGAGTTGACCTCGCGGCCGGTTGAGGGCGCCACAATGGGCGGGTTGGATCAAGTAGAGCAGCCCTGGTATAAGTCGCTGATTTCAAATATCAGGGACGCCATTAACCCACCGAAGCTGGAACCGCTGCAAGTAACGTCGCAACCGGTCGAAGTTCAGAGTATCTGGGGCGCCTATGGCGGCGGGCAAAGCCGGTCTGCGGCGGTTTCGGTTGGCGTACATATCGCGGCGCTGGCGCTGATACTCCTGATTTTCCAGGCGCGGCCCGTGCAGCAGATGGTGAAAAAGGTGGTGGACGTTTACTACGTTCCGCCTTACAAGCCAAAGGCACCGATGGCTCCGGAGAAGGCAGGCGGCGGCGGTGGCGGCGGAATGCATCAGGTTATTCCCGTCAGTCACGGTGCTGCTCCGAAGTTTGCTCCCAAGCCGTTTATTCCGCCAACGATTACGGTTCCGAAGCCCAAGTTGCCGGCACCCCCGGCAATCACGGCTGTGGTTCCCCAGATTCAGGCTGACAACTATGGCGATCCGCTGAGCAAGATCATGCCGAATTCTGGCGGATCGGGCGCCAACGGACTGGGCGCAGGTTCAGGCGGTGGACTCGGAAGCGGCAACGGCGATGGGTACGGACCGGGCAGTGGCGGAAACCAGGGCGGCGGTGTCTATCGGCCCGGTGGCGATGTGTCCGCTCCACAGATTCTGAGCAAAGTGGAACCGGAGTACTCGGAAGAAGCGCGTAAGGCGAAGTATTCCGGCACGGTGATGCTCTCGATTGTTGTGGACGAACATGGCCTACCTCGCGACATTAAAGTGGTTCGCCCGCTAGGGCTTGGACTTGACGAGAAAGCCATTGAAGCGGTGGCGCATTGGCGCTTTCGGCCGGGTATGAAGGCGGGACGCGCGGTGGCGACACAGGCCACGGTGGAAGTGAACTTCCGCTTGCTGTAAGCGTCTGCGAGCGGGGCGCGTCAACCTCTGGCGACGCGCCTTCTCTCTACATTTGCTGCGATTCGTTGTAGCAGTGATGCAGTTTCTGTCCCAGCGCTACGAATTCGTCGATGCTCATCGGCTTGGTGAAATACCAATCGGCTTCCACGTGAGCGTCGGTGACTTTTCCGCGAATGACATCCATGGGAGAAGAGCTGAGAATAGCGACCGGCAAATCCTTTAAGACGTCGTGATCGCGAATCACCCTTAAGACCTCTGTCCCATTGCGTTTCGGAAGGTTGAGATCGAGGATGACGAACTCGGGCTTGGGGCCCTGCAGCAATAACGAAATTGCTTTTTCTCCATCCTCTGCGACCGAGAGTTGCACCTGCCAGGTTCTTTCCGACTCCAGGGCATAACGCAAGAGCCTTACATCGACCGGGTTGTCCTCTACCACCAGCAACCTGGCGGCAGAAGCGACAGTGTCGATGATCATTGGGACGAGGAGACTCCAGGCAGGCGGCAATGGAAAGTTGCGCCCTGGTCAACGACTGCTTCGGCCCAAATACGGCCGCCGTAATGAGCTACGATGCGCTCACAGACGGCCAGTCCGATGCCGTTCCCCGGATACAGCTCTCGCGCGTGCAAGCGTTTGAACACGCCGAAGATTTTATTTGCGTACACCGGGTCGAAGCCAATGCCATTATCCTTCACTGAAATGATCCATTGGGAGCCGGCCGGTTGAGAGCATATCTCGATCACCGGGCGGACACCAGTCCTCCGGTACTTCAGTGAATTGCCGATGATGTTCTGAAAGAGACGAACGGCGTGCATGCGCTGGACGGCGATCGTTGGCAGGTCGGCGATTCGGATGTCTGGTGAAGCCTGCTCGATTTCGGTTGAAAGCTCCATCAGGGCGGTTTCCAGCGCCGCCTTACATGGCACAGAATCGCTTTCCACGGGCCGTGGTTCGTCGTCGATGATGGTGGAAAAGGTAAGGAGATCCTTCACCATGGCGTAGAGCCTGTGGGCGCCTTCTATGCTGGCGTCGATCCACTCCATGCCGCACGGGTCAAGCTTTGCTTCGTAATGACGGCGAAGCATGCCCACACAGGTGGCGACGTTGCGCAAGGGTTCCTGCAGGTCGTGCGCAGCGGCGTAGGCAAACTGCTTGAGTTCCTCATTGGAACGGCGTAGCGCCTCTTCGCCCCGTTTGAGATCGTCGATATCGGTGTTGGTTCCCAGCCATTGAACGATCTCTCCCCGTTCGTCGCAGACGGGCATGCCGCGCGCGATAAACCAGCGGAAGGCACCATCCGACCGCCGGAGGCGGAACTCGACCTGAAAACGCTCCCGAGTGGCGCGCGCTTGTTTCCAGGCCATTTGCGCAACCAGCCGATCTTCGGGATGCAGAAGTTCCAGCCAGATCTGCTCGGTGAGAGCGTCCGCTGCCAAGCCGGTATAGCGGCCGAACTTCGGGCTGAGAAAGCGGGGAACCACGCCATGTGGGTCCACGGACCATAGCATGTCCGCCAGCGTTTCGGCCAAGGTGCGGAAGCGCCGCTCGCTTTGTAGCAATTGGGCGTTCAGCAGAACCAAATCCTGCTCGGCGCGGCCGGTACGCACGAAGTCTTTGATGGCGATCAGGGTGCCGAGAAAAGTGCGAGACGGCGAGCGTAGTGGCGAAAGCTGAAGCGAAACGTTCAGGCTGCTTCCGTCTTTGCTACGCAACTGCCCCGAAAGGTAATTGCAGCGTTCCCCATCCTCACTGGGCTGGGTGAGGGCGGCAACGTCGAACTGCGTTCCGGGTTCGGCAATCAATCCAAAAGGCTGACCGAGAGCCTCCGCCGGGCTAAAGCCGAGCAACAGCTGCGCTGCCTGATTCCACGCCACGATGCAATTGTCCACGCCGAGACTGACGAGCGGGTCTTGGGACGAATCTACGATAGCGGCCAGCAGTTCCTGCTGGCTCCGATCGTTTTTGTTAAGAGCCATCGTGCGAAGTGGATCGAACAACAGAGCCTCCGCCTTGGGGGCATAGCGATGCGGTCGGATTCACGTGACAGTGGACAGCCGGATGTCGAAGCGACGACGTAATATGTGGCGAGAAGACGCAGCGGTTCGTCTCGGTACCACGGATTCTTGAGGGTATTAACAATCTACAACAACTGAAGCGTAATGAACAGACTTGTCTTAGTTAGCGAACTAACACCTGGCAATTTTCGCACGGACAGATTTCCCGCAGATGGTCGAAAGAGTAAATGCCGGAGCTGTGGCCGTCGTTCCAGTAGATGCGAACGGCATACTGACCCACCGCTTCCACTGAATCCATTTTAAGGGCTGGCTTGAACATCTGAAACGGGCTCGGGTTTGAATAGTTTGATGGCTGCGGCTCTGTGCCGTGAGCTCCGGTACAGCTCGCACACGGGCAATGGTCCCGAAGATAGGCAAGTGAGTAGTCGCTATGGTGACCATCGCGCCAATCGATTTTAATTCCAGATGATTTGGAGATGGCGATGTGTTCGGGCTCGGCGATAATTTGCTTTGCACGTTGCTGTTGCATGGGGAACTCCTTTAGGCAGTGGCGGGTCAGGTAGTGAGGACCCGTTCGATGTCGCGCACACCGGGTATGCGGCGAAAGGCATTGATGAGCCGCTCCATTTGCTTCTTGTCGCGAACATCGATGGTGAGGTCGACGATAGCGCTCTCGTCGGTGCGTCCACTATCGGCGCGGGCCTCCAGTGTTCGAATATTGCTTTGCTCACTCGTCAGAATGGACGTGAGCTGGTGAAGAATGCCGGGCCGGTCGTCGGTGCGAATGGTGATCTTGATTGGAAGCGGTTGGCTGCCACTGCGCGCCCACTCGACATCGATCTTGCGCTCCGCCTCGTACATCAGATTCTGCACGTTTGGGCACTGCACGGAATGAACGGCGACTCCTTTGCCGCGGGTGATATAGCCAACAATCTGCTCGCCACGGATCGGGTTGCAGCATTTGGCCCGGTAAACCATGACATCGTCGATGCCGCGCACGTGAATGGTGAGATCGCCATCGCCGAGTTGTCCGCCGGTCTTGACGGGAGGAGCAGAGATGTCGGGCAGGGAAGGCAAGGGCGCGGCGCCGTTCACTTCATCGGGCGCCACCTTCTGCAGCACCTGGCGGGCAGAGAACTTGCCGAAGCCAAGGGCAGCGTACAAATCTTCGGTCTTGCTGACGCCGTATTCAGAGGCGACGGACTCAAGATCGTCGGCGGAAATGCGGCCCAAGCTGACACCGAGACGCCGCGCTTCTTTCTCCAGTGACTTTTGGCCAATTTCGACGGCCTTGGCGCGTTCGGTGGCGTTGATAACGTGCTTGATGCGGTTGCGAGCCCGCGGAGTCTTGACGATGGCGAGCCAGTCTTTGCTAGGCTGATGACCGGGCTGGGTCATGATCTCGACTACATCGCCGTTGCGCAGCGCGTATTTAAGCGGCTTTATGCCGCCGTTGACGCGCGTGCCGACGCAGGTGTTGCCGATGTCGCTATGGATGGCGTAGGCGAAGTCGATGGAGGTGGCGCCCCGCGGTAGGACAATGACACGGCCGCGCGGCGTGAAGGTGTAGACCTCTTCCGGATACAGGTCCACTTTCAGGGTGGACATGAACTCGGTGGAATCGCGCATATCTCGCTGCCATTCCACGAGCTGGCGCATCCAGGCAATGCGCTGATCTTCTTTTTCGATTCCTTTGCTGCCCTCTTTGTACTTCCAGTGCGCAGCGATGCCTTCTTCCGCAATGCGGTGCATCTCTTCGGTGCGAATCTGTACTTCGAAGGAATGGCCACCGGGCCCGATGACCGACGTATGCAGCGACTGGTACAGATTGGGGCGCGGCATGGCGATGAAATCTTTAATCCGGCCCGGGATGGGATGCCATTCGTTGTGGATGACGCCTAGCGCTGCATAGCAGTTTTTGACGGAATCGGTAATGATGCGAACGGCCAGAAGATCGTAGACCTGATCGAGCGCAATTTTCTGGCGCTTCAGCTTGAGGTACACCGAATAAGCGCGTTTCACCCGCGCCTGGACCCGTGCGGGAATGTCTTCTGCGGCCAGCTTCTCTTCGATCTCGCGTTGAATCTGGCCGAGAAAGTCCTCGTTGCGCTCGCGTTTGAAGTCGATTTCGCGCATGAGTTCGCTGTGGGACTCGGGCTCCAAAACGGCGAAGGAGAGATCTTCCAGTTCGCCGCGTACTTTGCCCATCCCAAGACGGTGCGCGATAGGCGCGTAGATATCGATGGTTTCCTGCGCGATAGCATTGCGGCGCTCAGGCGAGAGCGACTGAATGGTGCGCATATTGTGCAGCCTGTCGGCAAGCTTGACGAGAATGACGCGGATATCACCGGTCATCGCCAAAAGCATCTTCCGCAAGCTCTCGGCCTGGCGGTCTTCCCGATTGGCGAGGCTGATTTTACTGAGCTTTGTGGTGCCGTCCACACAGCGAGCTACATCATCGCCGAACTTCTCGCGGATCTCTTCTAACTTGACGCCCGTGTCTTCGACTACATCGTGCAGCAACCCGGTTTGGAGGCAGACCAAGTCCATCTGCATGTCCAGCAGGATGTTGGCAACTGCAATGGGATGTGTAATGTAGGGTTCACCGGACTTGCGTTTTTGCAGGCCGTGGCGTTCGGACGCAAACTCGAAGGCGCGACGCAACGGCGCGAGGTCCTCAGTAGGGCGTACTTCGCGGACGCGATGTTCCAGGCTGCGGTAGAGCGACTCGACCTCAGTCCCATCCAAGACTTCTGCTGACATCAGGAGCTACTACTAGGTTAGATGAATCACGGCAGAACAGGTCTCAAAACGACGCTGTAAGGCGGTCTTTCTGCCGGGGGAGGCCGTGCATTTGGGCCCGACGCGTGTTGGCTTGCGCAGGGGTAAACAAGTAGCTCGGGATTTCATCGGAGGTGAATCGACTTCTTCGCGCTGTAGAACCGCGCGCTTCCGGTTCACTCTAAACGGTGCAGTTCAAAACACGCATTTCAAACCTGGATTTCCAAGTTGAAAGGAATCAATGTCGATGAGGTCGATCTTCGGCTGGAGCGCACGGTTGTTGGGTGTCGCTAGTCTCACTTCGTTTCTTGGGGTTGCCGCCATGCAGGCCGCAACTCTTGGTACCACCACTGTTGATTTGAATACAGGCACGGTGGTCGCACTTGTCAGTGCCGGTCTCACCCCCGGCGCGGTCGCTCCTGGAACTCTGGCGGGCGGCCCGCCTTTTGTCGCCACCTTTCCAATTACATCGTTGGATACAACGGGCACCATGATTTCTCATAGCGGCGGATTGTCGTTCACGCAAGGAACGACGACCGTCGATATCGAGAATTTTCTAATCAACCTGAATACGGACAAGTTGACTGGGGATGTGTATGCCGGATCCAGCCTGGTCGCCTCCGGATTGACATTCTTCGACATCGGGGCCGGTAATGCGCTGACGCTGGATGCAAGTCTGGCAAGCGCCGTCAACAGCACCTTTGGAACCAGCTTGAGCGCTGGGATCCCAATTGGAACAGCTTCTGTCTCACTGACCTCGGCAACGCCTGAGCCTGCTAGCATGGCGCTGCTGGGGACGGGTGGTCTCCTGTGCCTGCTGTCACTGCGACGGCGCCGTTCGACGCAATCCTAACAGCAATTCACAACAAACAGGTACGGCGGGAAAGGATTTTCCCGCCGTACCTGGATAAGTCAGGCGCAACGTTTGAACGTACTAAGCGGCGGCTTCTTCCACGCCGAGTCTGCGCAATGCAGAATATCCGACGCCAACGGCGATGGCATCTTCCGCGAGAGCGACCAGAGTGTCGGGAATGTGCCAATCGGTTGTGATTTTCTTACGGAGCTGATAGGCCGCGTAAGCCGCGCCGAGAGCCGCTGCTGCGCCGAGCATTGCGCCCAGTAATGGCGAGCGGCGGCGGGAATTAGCGATGGCAGCACCACTCAGGCCACCGGTAATCGCACGACCGATCAGGGGACCCGTGCTGATGCGGCTGGGAATGAATGGAAGTTTGTCAGCAATCAATTCACCAACCGCTAGCGCGGTAGAAATTTTGGTGGAGGACATGTGCTGAAAGATTGTGGACACCGAACTAGCCATGGGCAGACGACCCGACTGGACGAGGCGGCTGATCAGGGCGGGCGCTGTCATGGAGCGCAGTCCCGCGACCGCTCCGGCCACTGTCGCGCCGGCGTACGTTTGTAAATCGGTTCCGTTCGATACCGACATTGCTTGGTTGCTCACTCTGGATCTCCGTTTCCGTTCGGTGTTATTCAGACTTGATCTAGATCGTCGACCGGCACCGGTTGCCTTGTCAGCGGCTTTTCGCCCGCGAGCCACTTGGCCAGTAACTGGTCGGGGTCGCCGTTCAGGTCTACTGGCTCGGTTACCGTATCGCCTTCGAGAGTAACGTAATGGGCGACAATGCCTTCAGGCGTGGGAAGCAGTTCCAGGGCGCGTCCGCGCACTTCAAGGCGTAACGTGGTTTCGAACCAGGCTATATAAATCTTGGCGCGAATCCGGTGGCCGGCGATAGCGGACTGCTCAAAGAGCTGGCTGGTCCAGGCGGATGTCTTCAGCTGCGTCGCCCAAGGCGCGACCGCCAACGCCCGCGACCGGTCACCTTGCCGACGCGAACCCTCGTTTGAGCTACGTTCCTCCTGGGCTTCGAAGCTCTTCAGAGAATTTTCAAGACTGTCGAGAAAACTCATTCAATCTATTTTGATGCGACTGGCCGCCGCTTCGATACATGCGACCTGATGCCGGCGCGAGCGGGGGTGCGTCGCGTGTGTTCCGGACCACTTATAAGATGTGCCGCTTGTTACGATGAGATTTCCCGCATGATTCCCGAGGTAATTCCAGAAGGCCTGACGTTCGACGATGTTCTGTTGCAACCGGCTCACAGCGAAGTGTTGCCTTCAGAGGCGGATACGCGGACCAAGGTCACGCCCAAACTGGAGCTGCGCATTCCGGTTGTAAGTGCGGCGATGGACACCGTTACGGAGTCGCACATGGCGATTGCGCTGGCGCAGCAGGGTGGCCTTGGCATTATCCATCGCAATATGGCGATTGAGAAGCAGGCGGAAGAGGTCGACCGGGTGAAGCGCAGTGAAAGCGGGATGATTGTGGATCCCGTCACGATTGAGCCCGAGCGCAAGATTTCAGAGGCCCTGGACCTGATGAGCCGGTACCGTATTTCGGGCGTCCCGGTCACGAAACACGGCAAGCTGGTCGGTATCTTGACGAATCGAGATCTGCGCTTTGAGACTCGCTACGATTTGCCGATTGCGGATGTGATGACGAAGGACCATCTCATCACTGTTCCGGTAGGCACGACTCTGGAAGATGCCGAGGCCATTCTCCACAAGCATCGGGTGGAAAAGCTGCTGGTGGTGGATGAGCATTATGCGCTAAAAGGCCTGATCACGGTTAAGGACATCCAGAAGAAGCTGAAGTATCCCCAAGCCGCGAAGGACGACCAAGGCCGGTTGCGTGTAGGCGCGGCAATTGGGTCTTCGGGCGACTTCATTGAGCGAGCGCAGGAACTGGTGCGCAAGAAAGTTGATCTGGTTGCGATTGATTCGGCGCATGCGCATAGCCAACGCGTGATGGATGCTTTGAAGGCGTTGAAGCATGCGCTTCCGAATGTGCAGGTGCTGGCGGGCAATGTCGCCTCCTTCGAAGGAGCGCGCGATCTGATTGCGTTGGGCGCGGATGGCATAAAGGTTGGCATTGGACCCGGGTCAATTTGTACGACACGCGTAGTGAGCGGCGCTGGGGTGCCGCAGATTACGGCGATTGCCGAGTGTGCAAAGGCCACCAGGCCGGCGGGAATCCCGCTGATCTCGGACGGTGGCATCAAGTTTTCCGGCGATATCACCAAGGCCATTGCGGCGGGCGCCGACTGCGTGATGATTGGCAGTCTGTTCGCGGGCACGGATGAAAGCCCGGGCGAAACGATTCTGTACCAGGGACGAACTTTCAAAACCTACCGGGGGATGGGATCTATGGGCGCCATGATGCAGGGAACCGGCGGTGCGGAGCGCTACTCACAAGCCACAGTTGCGACGGCTGGGGGAAAAATGGTGCCGGAGGGGATTGAAGGCCGGGTGCCGTATAAAGGGCCGGCATCCGAGCTCGCCTACCAACTGGTGGGTGGACTGCGTGCAGGTATGGGCTATTGCGGGGCGCGCACCATTCCGGAACTGCAGGTCCGGGCGAAGTTCCTACGGGTGACAGTGGCGGGCTTGCGGGAAAGCCACGTGCACGACGTTATTATCACTAAGGAAGCACCAAACTATCGTTTGGAATAGCCGAACACTATCCTCTCCTTCAGATATTTCTGACGGGAAAGTTGGGGCGCCAGGGACACTTCCTTGGGGAAAGCTGCTACTCCGGCGCTTTCTCCGGTATGATGCCCGTGAACGTACAACGACTCCGGCGGCCTCGACTGCCCTTGCTAGGGACGTTGAAGGTACGCGTGGCACAGCTACACAGTGGGTACCCCTTTGACGGCGCTGAGGTCTTCGCACCGGAGCGCTGGTCGCAAATTCAGCGGTACGCGCCGCACGTGCTGGTGGGATCTTCCGCGGATCTGCAGCGCCTGGTGGAACGAATTGACCTCCGAACGGTTCGCATAGAGACGCTGGATCATTCAATTTTCGTGGTTACCGAAATCGGTGACAAACCGTTGACCGATGTTCTCCGAGCGGCGCTTTGGCAGCGGTTCGGTGTGCCTGTATTCGAGGTGTACACCGATGGCGTTGGCAATGTGCTGGCTTACGAGTGCGAGGCCCATAGCGGTTGGCACGTTGATAGCGGTTGCCGCTTCGCGGTGTACCAAGGCGAGTTGCTGCTTCAGAAGACTTCAGAGACGGCGGTGCGAACGGGATTGAGCCGTCACTTGGAGAGCGAGACTTGTGTATGCGGCCGGGCGGGTGTTCGAATCATACAGACCTACGCTGACCGGCAAGCTAGCGCTGACGGCGCGCAAACAAGTGACGGCGGCGTGAGCGTAAGAGAGCCCATTCTGGCGGCCATTGCATAAGCAGCGCCCGTGCGATCCGCGCGCTGGTGACCGTTTCTCGAAACCGATGGGTTCAGACCAGGGTCCTTACTGTGAGAGGTAACGATCGTGGCAAGTCAAGAAGGCATTAGTCAAGACCAGATGGTGGATCCTGGCCTGGATGAAAAGCTAAAAACGCACAGCATTGGGGACACGTTAAATCAATTGCCGGAGTGTTCCCGGTTGGCAGGACTGGTTGCGCAAGCCGGTGCGGCTTACCTTTTGAATCGCAGCGGAATGCACACCCTGTTTGCGCCCGTGGACGCTGCCCTGGAAGGCGTGACGGCTCAGAACGTAGAGGCTTTCCTTACTCAGCAATTGCTAGCCGGCGGATCTGAAGTGAGCGACCTGCGGCTTTGCAAAGAGGTGAAGACACAAGGTGGGCTAAGCCTGCCAGTGGAACATGAGAACGACGGACTGCGCATTGCCAAGGCAAAACTACTGCGCGCTGACATCCCGTGTACGAACGGCTTCATCCACGTCGTGGACGCGGTTTTTCGTCCGGGTGATAACGCCGCTGCTGAGCCGCAAACGGCACGCTCGTAGGAAGACCTTAGCAGTTTCCTGAATGTTGAACTGGTACTTGGGAGCGTCGCGCCGACGCAAAGGAAGGCCGCAATATTGATATACTCCGAACTGTCGGACTCGAAAATGAGCGAAAAGCGTCTTGGAGATGTCATCGACGATTTCTGTGTAAAGTGCCGCCGATTGACGAATCATTCGATCGTGTCACTAGTGGAAGAACAGGCGGCGAAAGTTCGTTGCCGAACCTGTTATCACGATCACGATTATCGTCATGAACAGGCCCCTCCATCCAAAAAAGAATTGAAGAAGCTTGAGGCAGATGCAGCAGCCGCCGCGGCCGCTGCAGCGGGTGTCGAAAATCCGGAACAAGAGAAAGCCGCTGCTACCGCTTCCGGCACTCAGGCATAGGCGACATCTCTAGCCATTGAGCGGAGCCATCGGTGTTTGCGTATGGACCCAACCGTTTCCGAACGGCGACAAGCACTTGCCCGCGAAATCATTATTGAATTAAAACGGCGTGGACACCAGGCGTTCCTGGTGGGCGGCTGCGTACGCGACAAGCTGCTGGGGATTACGCCGAAAGACTACGACGTAAGCACTGACGCAACGCCGGATTTGCTTACCCAATACTTCCCCGGCGCCCAGACCGTAGGTGCGCATTTCGGTGTGGTGCTAGTGGCGCGAGATTCGCAGGTTCATGTGGAAGTTGCCGCCTTTCGAAGCGAGGGGGCTTACGCGGACGGTCGGCGCCCCGAGCAAGTTGCCTTCGAGACTGATCCTAAGCTGGATGTGACACGGCGCGACTTCACGATCAATGGGTTGATGTTCGATCCGCTGGAGGACCGCCTGTATGACTACGTTGGGGGCGTTGCCGATCTGCAGAGCAGAGTTGTTCGTGCCATCGGCGATCCTTTAACTCGCTTCAGGGAAGACCATTTGCGGATGTTGCGCGCAGTGCGATTCGCAGCCCGGCTGGACTTCGACATCGAGCCGGCAACGATGGCGGCTATGCAGGAGCTTGCTGCTTGCATTCAACGCATTTCTGCGGAGCGCATTCGAGAAGAGTTAGTCCGTATTCTGACTGAGGGCAAAGCGCGCCGCGGATTCGAGTTGATGGATCAGGCGGGACTACTTTCGTATATCTTGCCGGAAGTGAAGGCGTTCCAAGGCGTGGAGCAGCCGCCGGAGTACCATCCGGAAGGTGACGTGTGGACACATGTGTTGATGATGCTGGAGTGGTTGCAGCATGCGACGCCAACGCTTGCCATGGGCGTGCTGCTGCACGATGTGGGCAAGCCGCCTACGTTTCGAGTGGCGGACCGGATCCGCTTTGACGGTCACGCGGAAGTAGGCGCTACTATGTCACGGGACATCTTGACCCGATTACGTTTTCCGAAAGATGATTCGGACCAGGTGACATCGTTGGTGGCAAACCACATGCGCTTCAAAGATGTCTTGCAGATGCGTCCAAGCACTTTGAAAAGATTTCTCTGTTTGCCTCATTTCGAGGAGCATCTGGAGTTACATCGACTGGACTGCCTGGCGAGCAATGGGTATACGACGGCTTATGAGTTTGTCCAAAGAAAGTTACGCGAGTACAGTGAGGAGGAGTTACGTCCTGTCCGTCTCTTAAGCGGACGGGACTTGATTAAAGAGGGATTTGAACCAGGCCCTCTCTTCAGCGAGGCCCTACATGCGGTGGAGACTGCCCAATTGGAGGGTGAGATTAGTACTAAAGCGGAAGCTTTGGCGATTGCGAAGAACGTACTTCGGCATTCGCCACCGCGGGACGCCGGCAAAAAACTTGCCACTTGAGGCATGACTTAGGCGTCTTAATGCTTTGCGGCGTAGTGAGCTGCAAGGAAGGATTGCTGCGGATGCCTGTTCTTGCTTCCCCTGCGAAATCTCTATTGAGCGACCTTTCGGCTGCACGTGCGCAGAGCGATCGGTTGTTTGGGAGCATCAAGCCTGAGGCGCTTTACGACCGGCCGATCGATGCGCGGCATCGAGTGCTCTTCTATATCGGCCATTTAGACGGTTTCGATTCCATCCAGATTTGCCGGGAGGGCGCAGGTGTTCATTCTGCCCACACCGAGTTTGATTCACTTTTTCAAGCCGGCATCGATCCCGATTCCGGTTCACTGCCGAAAGATACACCTCGGGACTGGCCTAGTCTGAAGCAATTGAATGAGTACGTGCGCTATTGCCGGGAGCACGTGGATCGCTGTATTGGAGAGGCTCCGGAAGAGACAGTGCATATGGCGGTGGAACACCGGCAGATGCACTTAGAAACTCTTGCGTACATGTTTCATAACTTCGATTACAGCTTGAAGTTATCTCCGGATAGAAGCGTGACGAGACGTGACGCGGGCCGCAACGTCCCGAACTCCTGGTGTGAAGTGGATGCCGGCTCTGCGTATCTTGGCACAGCAAAGGACGGCTCATTTGCGTGGGATAACGAATACGAAGCGCATACGATGGCAGTCCCAGCTTTTCGTATGCAGCGGTTCAGTGTGACCAATGGCCAATGGCTGGAGTTCATGAAGGAGGGCGGTCCCATGCCTCACTTCTGGAGCAGGCGTGGGGATTCGCTCGTTTGGCGTGGAATGTTTGAGGAATATCCGCTACCTCTGGATGGCCCGGTTTATGTCACGCATCAACAAGCAACACAGTATGCGGATTGGCTAGGAAAGGCATTGCCGAGCGAAGCGCAATTCCATCGGGCAGCTTACGGCACTCCCGATGGCCGTACGCGCAGCTATCCGTGGGGGGAAGAGCCACCCTCGGTAGTTCACGGGACTTTCGATTTTCGTGAGTGGGATCCAACGGCGGTAGATAGCCATCCGGCAGGTACAAGCGCCTGGGGCATTAGCGATCTTGTCGGAAACGGGTGGGAGTGGACCAGTACGGCCTTTGGACCATTTCCAGGCTTTGCGCCGCGGCCCAGTTATCCCGGCTACTCTGCTAACTTCTTTGACGGCGAGCATTATGTGATGAAGGGCGGGTCGCCGCAAACGGCAGCACGGTTGTTACGTGCGTCCTTTCGAAACTGGTTCCGCAAGGATTATCCTTACATGTATTCGAAATTTCGCTGTGTGGAGATAGCGTAAACGACATGTGTGCCGCTCTCGCCGTCGGTCTTTCACAGTTTGCTTTGGATGTAGCAGAGGGCCTTGGACGTCAGGGGCAAAAGCAGTTATCGCCCGTTTACTTCTACGACGACCTGGGTAGTGCTCTATTTGAGGCAATTACGTTGTTGCCGGAGTATGGGGTAACGCGCGCCGACGAGCGAGTGCTGCGTGTATTAGCGCCGGAACTATTGGAGAGAACTGAGAAGCTCTCGCTGGTAGCTGAACTTGGCAGCGGAAGTGGAAAAAAGACATACCTAGTGCTGGAAGCCGCCGCGAAGAAACAAGGGAGCGTCACTTACTGTCCGATCGATGTGTCCTCCGCCGCGCTGGAAGACTGCCGTCGCGAGCTGAGCGCCGTCGCCGATGTCCACCCTATTTGCGGAACTTGGACGGATGGTCTGAAGCAGGCGATGCATTGCCGCACTTCGGAAGATCCGATGCTGCTTTTATTTCTCGGCAGTTCGATAGGGAACCTCTCGCGCCAAGAGATGCCAGGGTTTTTTGCAATGCTACGAAAGCAGATGCAGCCGGGCGATTTCTTTTTACTTGGCGCCGACCTGGTGAAAGGCAAGAACGTGATGCGAGCGGCCTATGACGACGAGACAGGCGTAACGGCGGCTTTCAACTTGAATCTACTGGCCCGAATGAATCGGGAACTTGGCGCGAATTTCGATCTCCGCAGCTTCGAACACGAGGCGCGCTGGAATGAAGCGGAACGGCGGATTGAGATGCACCTGGTCTCGCGACGCAGCCAGACGGTTGACATCGATTCGCTGCAGAAGTCGTACACGTTTGCGGCCGGCGAGAGCATTTGGACGGAATCGTCGCACAAATTTTTCCTGAAAGAGTTGGAAGAGTTTGCCCAGGGAAGCGGTTTCATACCTGTCGGTGAATGGGTGGACCAGGAATGGCCGTTCGCGGAAGTGCTGTGGCAAGTGGGAGAGACCGGCTGATTACAGTCCGCCAGGCAAGCGAGTGCCGAGGGAACCATAAGCGCTCGCCTGCGCCATAGCGACGTCCGAACGAGGCGATTAGGTCGGCTTCGCGGTCGTCGATTTGTGTCCGATAAAGGCGGACGGTTTCTCGCTTCCAGCGGACCGAGTGTGAACTCCGCATAATTGAGGATGCGAGCCTGACTTCACCATCACGGCTGGCTTCTTTCAGTCGTACGCTCCATTCCTGCTGCGTTGCCCAGTCTGCGTATGGAAGATCCTCATAGAAGGCAAGCCGGGCCGGTGGAACACAGCGTACAGCGGCTTGTTTTGCCATCAAGTGATTGATGTGGTTCCCTAATCCGAGCGGCGCAAGGACAAGCGAAGCTCGGAGAAGCGGACCGAGTAACATCGCAAGCTTACACACGCTTTGTCCATCGGGCAGAATCGCTTTCGGACCACTGACGGACATGGCACCGACGTCGAAGGCAAGCGGCGCGTCTAAGAGATGCAAGTCGTGTTGAAGTACGGCAGGCGCTACTCTGCGAAGGGCTCGCCGATCCTCTGCTTTACGTAAGGCAGAGAGTTCCGCAACGGTTCGGCTGGTGCTTGAGACAGCGTGGGGCCCATAGTTGCTGGTTGTGAAGATGTTGATGACGCGCGGCGCTACGGAGCGGGTGCTCCAGTAGCGCAGCGTGTGCGCTAACGAAAATACAGCGTCATCGCGATGCGGAGACAAAACCGCAATCGTCTGCACTGTGGGGGCAAATCCCGGCTTAGAAGCCCACAGCCGGCAGGGGGAATCGCCCAGAAATGGCACTAGCAGCGGCAGCAGCTTTGGCCGGCACAAAAGTGGGCGCGGCGGCTAGTTGCTTGCAGAGAGTGAGTGCTTGGGCCACTACTTGATCCATGTTGTAGTAATGGTAAGTCCCGAGCCTTCCTACAAAATGAACATTCTTTACAGAGGCTGCGAGCTCTGCATATTTTTTATAGAGAGCGGCATTTTCAGGCGTTGGTACCGGATAGTATGGATCACCTTCCGCCGACGGAAACTCGTAAACCACACTTGTACTCTTGTGTTTCTGGCCAGTTAGATATTTGAACTCAGTTATGCGCGTGTACGCATGCTCATTGGGGTAGTTGACGACCGGGGCAGGCTGGAACACCTCTTTCCTGACGGTTTCATGCTTGAAGCGGAGCGACCGATACGGAAGCTTGCCGTACCGTAGGTCGAAGTATTCGTCAACAGGACCGGAATATACTAACTCGCGATAATCGACACTGTGAGCGAGGTCGCGGTAATCCGTTTTGAGTGCGATGTGGATGTTCGGGTGGTCCAGCATGTTTTTGAACATGCTGGTATAACCGTTCCGAGGCATAGCCTGGAATTTATCGGTAAAGTAACGATCGTCGCGATTGGTACGCACGGGAATGCGTGAGGTAACGGAGGCGTCCAACTCGGACGGATCCTTGCCCCACTGCTTGCGCGTGTAGTTACGGAACAGTTTTTCGTAGAGGTCGCGGCCCACTTTACTTACGACAGCATCTTCGGAAGTTTTGATGGTAGCCCGAGGCTCAGCCCGCTCGGCGAAGAATTGTTCCAACTGAGCCGACGTGAGACTGAGCCCGTAGAGCTTATTCACGGTGTCGAGGTTGATCGGCACTGGAACCAGTTTGCCGTCGACCGAGGCCAGGACTCGATGTTCGTAAGGACGCCAGGCGGTGAATTGGGACAGGTAATCAAAGACCTGTTCGGAATTAGTGTGAAAGATGTGCGGACCATAGCGATGGATAAGTACGCCGTCTTCGTTGTGAAAATCGTATGCGTTGCCGCCGATATGATCGCGCCGGTCGACGACCAGCACCTTCTTGTCGTGAACGCGCGCCATGCGTTCCGCCACTACCGAACCGGCGAAGCCAGCGCCGACGATCAGATAATCATACATGGGCGAGGCCCTCGGCCATCAAAATCTGCCGCTTCTCCGAGTCCGGATTTGCAGGGCCAGTTACCTTCGTTATTAATTCGTTCATAGCGCTCCATGTTTTGTCCCAGGATGATTTAGAAAGGAAAGCATCAACTTGTGCCCGGAAATCCGCATCATGTTGATGTTGTAACAAGTAGTCTGCCGCCTCTACGAATTCTGCAGGCGTACTTGCGATTTCGGTCAAGCCTAAGTCACCGTAAGGCGTGACGACGTCGCGGATGGGCGTGGAGATCACGCGCAGGCCTGCCGCCAGATACTCAGGCGTCTTTGTCGGGCTAATGTAGCGTGTGGACTCGTTCAGCGCAAAGGGCAGCATTCCGATTTGCCAGCCTGAAAGATAAGCCGGCAGATCGGCATAGTTCTGCATTCCCAAATAGTGAATGTTGGGCGCTTGCGGTAGTGACGCCGGGTCTATCTTGCAGATAGGGCCGATAAGCACAAAGTGGTAATCGGGCCGTAGCTGAGCGGCTTCACGCAGCAGATCCAAGTCCAGGCGCTCGTCCAGTACACCGGCGTATCCTATCCGAGGGAACGGCACTTGCTGTTGGTTCAGCGGGTCCACTTGAGACGCGCGTGCCTGTCCGAAGTGAGCGACATCAACGCTGCTAGGAAATAAGTGAACCGAGGGATGCTGACGCTTCTTCGATTCGAAAAGACTGGCTCCGCCGGTGAATACAATTTGCGCATGGCGGAACAGGTCGAGCTCGTTGGTTTGCATGGACGTAGGAGCACCGGCAAAAGCCGACAACTCATCCATGCAGTCATAAACAGTGACAGCTGGGTTTAGATGGCGAGAGAATTCGCGTGCTATTGGTGTGTAGTACCACAGGACGAAGTTGGAGATCCCGTGATCGACGATGATCGACTCAAGGAAGATTCGTTGCCGTTCGATTGCTTGCTCTGGAGTGAGTCCAAATGGCAGAACAGGGGTGCAAACACGAACACCGCTTTTCTCGCAAACCGAGATCCTGAGATAAGAAGGGCCATTCTCGAAGACCGGTTCTTCCACGAAGAAGACTCTGCGCTGCTTTGCAAAGCGCGTCATGAGGTGTTGCGGCCGCTGAAAAACGAAACTCCACCGCAAGTGCGACAAACAGATCAAGTCCAACTCCGGTTTATGTGTCATACCTTCCTCAAAGAAAAGCTTAAAGTTTCGTTGTTCTGCCAAGATCGCGTTAGCTAGCGGCTGATAGACCTCGCGATTACCCACCTCGTCCGCGTAATCGAAGAGGCCATTACAACAGTGCCGGTCATCATCCCAGCCCGGGTGATTCAAGATGGGATACAAGCAAATGCCGTGCACGGGAACGCCGTGGCGCATAGCTGCCCGAACTTCATTGCAAATGTAATGAAGCCAGCCCGGACGTGCATCGTCCTCTGTCCCTGTTTCTGAAACCATCAACGGCCTACGATAACGCTCCCAGACTTCAATCAGAATGTCCCGGAACGGACGCCACTGCGGATGATCTCGCGTGATCGGCAACGAGTTATGTATCCACTCATTTCGTTCATAGAAATTCACGCCAATGATGTCAAGATACTCCGGTCTGCCGCCGAGTTCTGGATCCATACGGCCCGACAACATGTCCCAGGACTCATACATGGCATAGGTGTAGCGGGTCGCTTCCTCCTCATCACCGGGGATTGCGGGATTTCCGACGATGTGGATGACTGGTTCAGGAGCCAAGAGCCTAACTCCCGGCAACTCACGAAGCAGGATTTTGCAAGCATTCGCCGCAGCGCAGATCAAGATCTTTTTTAATTCGTGGCCCCTATTGGTCTCGAATGGCCCAATGCAGCCCTTCTCGCCGCCAGCCCAGGATAAGTAGGAAACCTCATTTACGGGCGCCAAATACGGTAATGGTGTGCCGCGCCGGGCAAGATAGCGAGCAACGGCAAAAGTGAAACGGTTGAAGTCATCCAGAAACTCTGGCGAGAACACATCAACAAAATCGGGCCAGCCGAAATGTAAGATGTCCAGAATAACTTCTATCCCTTTTGCGTCTGCAACGTTTAGTACCTCCTCTATAGAACTGAAGTCGTAACTTCCGCGCGTTCGTTCAATCAAATGCCAACGCAGCGAGGTTCTAACAGTAGAAAGGCCGAATGCCCGTACCCGATCGAAGTCTTCAGCGGCGAAGCAGTCGTGCTGCGTGGACGCTAATAAATCCAGTCGCTTGCCATTTCGATTCCAGTGTGTTGAGCATTCGAAACCCGCTTGTAAGAAGCTTTGAAATAACCGGTTTACCGTGCGCAACGTTCTTCCTTGACCGCCTGTGCGCAGTTTTGGATGCGCGAACGCACGGAGAAGAGAGAGCACATCAATTGCTGTAACCTCCGCGACATATAGATAACTGAGTAGCTGTTTTCGTTACGCGGAGGTTGCACATGGGAACGTACTGTTACTCGTTTAACGAACCAGCGGCCATGCGGCCGAGAGAGGTAAGCGCTTGAAATAAAGGTCCGAATCTTGAGTTGAGATTCTTTCCGGGAACGCTTTCGGTTTGTGCTCCCGCTTTGGGTAGCACGACACTATTTGCAACTTGAAGAAGGGAGCGTGTGGCCTCCGGTAGTAGCGCATCGCTATAGATCAACGCTTGCGCGGGCAGCGAAATAGTACAGTGCAGTTCTCTGCGCTGCAAAGCCTCACGGATTTCGCGTGCAGATTGCTCGGCCGAGATGGACATACCAGGGAGATTCCCAAGTAAGCCGAACCATGCGAACTCATTCTGTGCCGAACCTTTAAAACGAGCATTGAGGTAAGACCCTGTTCGCATAAGACCTGGCACGACGGTCAGTACGTGGATGTGTTCGGGATCCAACTCAGTGCTGAGACCGGAGGAGAACCCGACCAAAGCAAATTTGGCGCAGCAGTAAGGCAAGAGATGCGGGATGGCAACGCGTCCGCCGACGGAAGTGATGTTGATGACATGTCCACCGCCTTGGCGACGCATATGCGGCAACACGGCCAAGGTAAGGTTGACGGGCGCCCAGAACATCAAATTCATGGCTTCGTCGAAGTCACTACGCTCTACATTGTCCAGCGGTGCCACTTTGATGATGCCGGCGTCATTCACCAGGATGTCGATACGTCCAAAGCGCTCCAGCACCCGGCTGATCAGGCTTCCGATTGCCGCAGCGTCGGTGATATCGCAAGGGAACGACTCGGCTTGAATGCTGCGCGAGCGCAACTCCGAAAGGGCACTTGCCAGTTCCTGTTCATCCCGCGCCACCAGGGCAATATCACAGCCGGCGTCGCCGAGTTCATGGGCGAGTGCCAAACCGAGTCCACGCGATGCACCAACGATGAGGGCGATCTTGCCTTGTAGCTGGACTGGCTTGCGGCGAATACGCGAAGCAAATTTGCTGGCCGCGAACAAGGCGGCGGCAGAAAGACCGGCAGCCGCGATCCAGGGAAGAGAGCGATTCGGTGCGGTCGGTGATGCACTGGTTAATTCATTCATAACTGGGCCGATCCTTTCGACTGGGTCTGCACATTGCGGCCACTACCTGCCTGAGACATGACAGGCCGCCACGAGAGCCCCGATAGGAAGGATTCAACGGTTGTTCAAACGTTTCTCACCGGCTTTGAGAAACCCGGAATGATATTCTGAGAAGGAAGCGCCGTTGCATCTCTGCACTGCGACTCATCGGGCCGGTAGCTCAGTTGGTAGAGCATCGCACTTTTAATGCGGTGGTCGCGGGTTCGAGCCCCGCCCGGCTCACCACTCTCCTCGTTCCCCTTGCGAACATTTTCATTGCAGATTGCGTAACCTGATAGGAACAACCATGGCATTCTGCACAAATTGCGGTACATCCCTCAGCGATGGCTCGAAGTTCTGCATTAACTGCGGCACACCCGCCGGTGGACCGGGCGTGCCATCGGCTGCAGGGTCCGGAACACCCTTCGTGTCCTATCCGCCTGCGCCGGCTGTGGAACCCCTGAAGTACGACATCGAGGGGCACAACCTCCAAATTGCGCGCGTACATCTGCAACCCGGTCAGGAGATCTACGCTGAGGCCGGCAAGATGATCTATAAGTCCGCGGCTGTCGATTGGCAGACGAGGATGTCGGGCGAAACGCTCGGGCAGAAAATTCTGGGCGCATTCAAGCGCAAGCTGATGGGTGAATCGCTCTTCTTCACGTACTTTCGGTCGAACGGAGTGACGGGCGAAGTTGGGTTTGCGGGCCACTTCCCGGGGAAGATTCAAGTGTTCGAATTGGTCGCGGGGCAAACGATTCTGGTACAGCGCGATGGGTTCCTATTTGCGCAGAGTTCCGTCACTATTGACATTGCGATGGTACGGCGACTAGGGGCCGGATTGCTGGGCGGTGAAGGTTTCATTCTTGAAAAGCTGACCGGGCCGGGTACGGTTTTCGTTCATGCGGGCGGCGACCATGTCGACTTCACGCTGCAACCGGGAGAAGTCTTGCAGGTGCAGACAGGCCATCTGGTCGCATTCGAACCCTCGGTGAACTACGATGTACAACTTGTGGGCGGTATCCGCACCGCGATCTTCGGCGGCGAAGGGCTCTTTCTTACGACGCTGACTGGGCCAGGCCGTGTGATTCTGCAAAGCATGACGCTGGAGCGGCTACGGCATGAGCTATCGCCTAATACGCACAGTACGCAGGGAGAAGAACGTAATCCCTTGAGCGCAATAGCGAGAGGCGATCTGGGAAGCTTCTTCTCGAGCGACGATTAGTAAGCGCCGCGCGGAATGAGGACGATCTGAATGGTGCGCAGCAGGATGAAGATGTCCAGCCACAATGACCAGTTGCGGATGTAGTAGGTGTCTTCGGATTGCTGTACGGTGACATCGCCGTCACTGCGTTCCGATACTTGCCACAATCCAGTAAGACCAGGCATAACGCTTGCGCGCAGCGAACGAAAAGGAGTGGGAAAACTGTCGAGGTGATAGTACGGAAACGGACGCGGTCCCACCAGACTCATGTCTCCGCGGATGACATTCCACAATTGCGGTAACTCGTCGAGGCTATAACGCCGAAGGAACCAACCAATGCCAGGGATAACCCGCGGATCTTTCTTCAGCTTATAGAAGCGAAGCCACATCAACTTTTCTTCCGGATGTTGGTCGAGATATTGCCCAAGGAGTCGCTCCGCATCCGGGTACATGGTACGCAGCTTGAAGACCGTGATACGCTTACCGTTCTTTCCTTCGCGCTCCTGCCGGAAGAGTGCCGGGCCGGGGCTAACTGCTTTGATCCATAGCGCGCAAAAACCGACGAAGGGCACGGTTAGTAGGGCAATAGGAAGCGCCAGCATGTAATCGAGCACTCGCTTCAAGAAGCGGTTGGACGGGATGAGTAAGTTCTTCCTGACTTCAAGGCCAAGCACACCGCCCAGGTCTCGGGAAGTAATCCACAAGCTTTGCATGCCGAACAGATCAGGCACAACGATAACGTTCGGGAACGAAAGCGTGTGGACAAGATCGGTGAGCGCATCGCGGTGGAGGCTGGGGATTGCGAGCAGTACGGCGCGGGCTCGCCCTTCGAATTGTTCCACCATCGAGAGCGGACCAACGACGGGTACACCGTGAACTTTGGTGCCCCACTTTCTGCGATCGTCATCCAGAACCGCTACGGGAACAAAGCCGAGGTCCGGCTGCTTTTGTATCTGCCGTGCGACAAGATGCCCGGTTCTGCCGGCGCCGAGAATCACGACGGGCATTCCGCATAGCCCGGCTGCAATTAGATTCTTGCGCAGCAATGCCTCAACTGCAGGCGGAATAACAAGAGCAAACAGGAACGTAATGAATAAAACACCGCGCGACCACTGGCGATCCTCAAACACGTAATTCCATGTCAGGAGGATGACGAACACTGTCGTGGTAGCGTAGACCCGCGCGCGCAGACGTTGCACCGCCCCCATGCCATAGCCCGGATACAGTCCAACCCAGAAGTAAACCAGCGGCAGAATCAGCATGCCAAGAACGAGCCCCGTGTATTGAGGTGCGGCCAAGCTGATGGGGAAGAACTTATAGAAAACCTGACGGACAACGCATCCAAGCAGCAAAGAGAACTCGAGTGCCAGGATGTCCAGACACACGATGATGATGGTCGACCAGGAGCGCTGCGGTATGTCAGCGACTGCTCGAATCGGCTCTACGGCGGCTGCACTCATGAGTAGGCTTCAGCTTCCAAAGTAGTTGGGGCGCTCTGAAGGTGCATCCTTCATTGAGAACGACAGTTCTAAATCTGTTTCCTTTTCGAAAATACGGTAAGGACTACTGCTTTTGAATCTGTATCAAACCGTCATTAGAAAACTTCTCGCGAGTTGACAAGATCGCACTAAGTCCATCACGTTCGGGGATGGTTTCACCGGCATACGAAGCAACGGCTCGGTCGTAAATGGCCCGTAACACACTGTAATTCTGTTCCGGGCTGAAATTACCTTCGTAACTGGCGCGAGCGGCGGCACGCATTAACGACCATCGCCCCGGCTGCTGCAGAAACTCGTTGGCCTCGTGCGCGAGATCGGCCGCATCACCAGCAACAAAACGCCGCCCATTGACTCCATGCTGAACCAAGTCGTCCATCGAAGGCAAGCGGGATGTAATAACAGGAGTACCACAGGCGAAGGCCTCGACGATAGTCATCGGTAGACCTTCATACCAGGAGGACGGTAGAACCACAAACGTGGCGTCCTTGATCATGGAGATCACCTGTTCGTGCGAGCGCGGGCCAATATACTCGACACCCGGAATGGAGGCAGCTCGGTCGCGGACCCATTGCCGCATGGTTCCGTCGCCAGCGATTTTTAGAGGGAATAGGCGTGGCAAAAGCGCCCACGCTTCCAACAATTCACGGATACCTTTCTCGGGCGATAAACGGCCTGCAAATAGAGCAAACCCGCCTTGTCCATTACCGGGGCCGGGATCTTGTGGCAAGCAGTTCGGTTTCACCGTCACGCGCTGCGCTGGCAGACCGGCGCGCACGAAGATGTCGCGCGCAAAACTCGTCAAAGCGATATACGTGTGCACCTTGCTTCTCCACGTACCAATGGCACGATGAGCAGTCAACATGCCGGCAACGACCGCGCTCGCCGCTTTGTTGTCCCTGTAACAGCCATGCATCACGCCCCGCACCGGGATCTTTCCAATGCACTCTTCGCAAATCTTGCCTTCGCGAAACAGCGTAGAACCCGGACAGAGCAACCGGTAATTGTGCAGTGTCTGAATGACCGGCACTCGCGCCGCCTGCGCCGCGTAGTAGATGGAAGGCGAGATGAGGGGAAAAGTATTGTGCGCGTGAATGACGTCTATCGATTGTTCGGCTAAGATCGCACGAACTTCCCGATAGGAACTGGTATTCCACACAGTTGTCCAGGCAGCGCGCAGCCGCGACATATGATCGACAGCGTTGTTGTGAGCGGTGTAGCGAAACACCTGATGCCCGTGTTTCTGCAGTAGCTCGTATTCGGAGTGAAACACCGAGTCTTCGCCGCCGCGCTGTTGATAGTAGTTGTGAACCTGGAGGATCTTCATTTCAGACGGAGCAGCACTCACATTTGCGGCGCTGGAGACCAATCGCTCTCCTTCTGCCGCTGTTCCCGTAGACGCTGCCACTTGCCGAAAAGGAACAAAGAACGAGCTGTCCAAAATATTCGCCGTCGTGCGTATTCGCGATAAGACATAGTTGTTAACGCAATGGCCCACAAGAAGCCGACGCTGACGGCGCTGCCGGCTCCAGCGATGATGTTTTCGCCCGATAAAGCAATCATGAATGATGGGAAGTAAACCAGCAACACTTTTGCATTGCCATTTGGGTCCAGGCGCCAGCCGTTGTAAGCATAGAGCAGCAGAGAACCCATCATGCCGAGCCAGAGAATCGATCCAATGACACCCCACTCATAAGCAACACGCAACCACTCGTTGTGAAACATGCGATTCGGATCGGAGTAGCTGGAGTACACGGTGAACATTGACCCCGTGATGACGGCGCCGTTGCAGGTGCCGCGCCCGAAGACAAACTCGATGGGACTTGAGTTCTCCAGACTGTCGATGGCTACCTGATCGATTTCCTTGCGGAAGTTGAAAGTACCCAGGCCCGTGGCGTACGTGTCGCCTCGATAGAACGCAGAGAGTGCGGCGGCGATGCGATTCGCATTGGGGCCGCCCATGGCATTCACCAATCGATCGGCCCCCGCCAACAATATGAAGAACAGCGTCACGCTGGCCACCGTGGCGAGAAGCTTCCATCCGAACTTGACATGCGCCAGGGCCAGAGTGCCGAAGGTGGCGAGCAGAATGCCGGTGAACCAAATGCGGCTGCCATTCATGACCACTGCCAAGGCAAGAGCGGAACATAACCACACGCGTGTTTGTGTTTGCAGTCCTTTGCCGCAAAGAGCAATGCAGTAGAGCGCGCCGAGAAAAGCAGCAAACGCCTGTGCAGGCATAAAGCTGGTAAGACGTGTTGGATCGTCACCCCATCCATGCAAGTAGTATTTGCAGATGCAGGCAAGCGTAAGAGCGCCAATGGTGACCGGGATCACAGCCTGAACAGTGAGAAAGCCGCCCTTGGTCGCTCGAGTAAGAAACAATACGATTAGTAAAGACCCGGCCATATGGCCGACTAACTTGAACCCTGATTGCGGGAACAGTGACCACATGGTAGCGACCGCCACATAGGCCATCAATAGAACCCAGGCAAACGGCGCCAAGATGGTCTGGCTATGACCTGCGTAGGATCGCAATCGGTACAACAGATAGATCGGTAAGCCTATGCCTTTGAAAACGTTATAAATGGCAAAGGTTCCGTTACCGCCCCCGAAGTCAACAGTGGAAAGGACCAGGAAAGCAATGACGCTCCACTTCATCGGGGCGAAGAGACACGCGAGAACCAGCGATGCCCAGATGATGACAACCAGGTTTATGATCACGCGTCGGCTTTCCTGTGATCGCCATTAGAGTTGGCGCCTGCCGTGTGTGTGCACTCACGAATCGCTTGAGTCAATAGAGAAGCAACGTGGCCTGGTGACAGCCGCATAGCACTGGCCTGCGCCAACACTCGCATTCGTTCCAACTCGTCCGCAGGCATGCTGAGGCAACGGTCAATCGCACTTTGCAGGGAGGCATGATCGCCCGGGCAAAACGTCCAGCCCGTGACATCGTCGTCTACCATTTCTTCCACGGCAGGGCTAAAGATGCTGCCCAGCACAGGCAGACCCGCAGCCATTCCTTCGTTCACCACCAAGCCCCACGTATCAGCAAGGGTTGGCAGTACCAGGATGCCGGCATTCAAATATGAATTCACAACTTTGCTGTATGGAAGCGGCTCAAGGAAAGTAAGTTGCAGATTGGCCGGAACCGGAATCCGTATCAGTTCTGGGCGCAACGGCCCATCCCCAAGCAACGTAAACTCAACACGCTGTCCGGCATGGGACTTACACCATTGTGCCAGTTCGCCTATGAATGGCGCCAGTCCCTTGCGCTTGCTAAATTGCCCGACATACAAAAGCTTTCGGGCAATGGCGGGGCTGCGCTGCACGTCTTTGCAGAAGAAATGTTGCAGATCGGTTGCGAACGGAACCCGAAAAATCTTCTGCTCTGGAACGCCCATGTTAGTCAGATAGCGTTGGCCGCTATTGCCATTGACGATAAAGCAATCGGCCGCGGTCCGCAGAAGGCGACGCGTCAAGGCGCGTGCGAGTCCACGGCCTTGTTCGGTGGCGACCGAGACATCGGCCCAAATCAGCAGCACCGTATTTTTCCTAAGTCTGCGGTAAGCGGCGGCCAGCAAAGTGCGGAACCCCATTTCACCGGAAAGAATGGCATCCGGCGCGAACCTATGCAGTTGCTGCATGGTGTCAAGAGGGATGTGAACGAACAGCGGATCTTCAAAGCCATGCGGATGACGCCATAACCGGGACATGGTGACGGTGTTCTGCACAACCACATCGAACTCGGCCCACTCCTGGTCCCAGGAACGGTTAGGTTCGATAACAGTGGAGAGGAAAATACGCAGGGCACCGCAGTGTTGCGCGAAGACGCGGATGGCCGGCAGGCGATAGGGAGGCAGTATGTTGGTGAGAAATGCCACCCGCCCAAGCGGCTTGTCTTCCGGTTCTGCGCCTCGCTGCCTCGAGGGCGAGGCAGCACCACTCACCGACGTCTCCTGAGTGCGGGCGGCAGCATGGCATCCAGCGCCCTTTTACGCAGTCGATTCAGTGTCTTTCTGGCGGCTGTGGCCGCGCTCATCACAGGTCTCGACTCGAAATCGCAGCCCGCCAAATCGCGGCGATACTTTCGCGCAGCGGACCAAAACCACTCGCCGCGCTCGACCACGTGTTCATAACCGAGTGCCGCCTTTTCGGTCGCCAAGAACAGCGACGGGAAGACGCGGCTACGTTCCGTACCATTCCACTCGAATTCCCAAGCGCTTTCGCCGTCGCGTAGAAGCGCGAGCACATCCATACGGTTCCAGAATGCTGCTTGCAGCGATACGCGATAGGGTGCGTCGCGATGAAGGCGCCCGACGCCTGGATGCGACGGCAGCAGGATGTCAGGCCCAGGCTTCGGAACCAGGCGCAAAACCGAACCGTTCAGCGCGTGCAAGCTGTCGAGATGTGCCTGAATGGAAGCCGAGTTAACGGGCTGGTTCAGGAAGAAGTCCTCGAGCAGAACCAGCACATATTCAGACTGGATCTGTTCCAGATATTGGCGGAAGGACGCCGTCCAGTTTCTATCGAAACTGTGCAGCGTTACTACGCGGGAATCGTCATATTTTTTCAACCCGCTGCCCAAATACACGGGGTAGGAACAATCGGGCCAATGGCGCCAGAACAGTTGGAAGAACGGTCGCCACAAATCCTGATACCCGTCAGAAGAGCAAACCAAGACGGCACAGGAAGGAGAGACGGTCGCATTTGGTACAGCGCTTGTGGCGACCGACCTTTGCTCAAGCATTCGCACTCCGTGGGCCTAAGGCAAACGGCAGCAACCGTCGCTTGCGAAGGACGTAGAAGATTCCTACAGCCGCAACCAGGTGAGAGACCACAACGGTCCACGCCATGCCCGTGTAGGAAAAATGAGGAGCGAATACGGTGGCAAGGAGAGCGTTGCAACCCAGGGCAAGAAGCGTAACGATCTGGAACGGCTTCTCAAGTTCAAGCGAGAGCATCCATTGAAAGCCCAATACGAATGTCCAGCCGACCAAGGGTGCGCGGAGCCCCAGAATGCGCATCACGTTTATGGAGGGCTCATACCCTGGGCCGAGAATGAGCGGAATGATGATCGGCGCCCCAAACCACATCACTACCGATAACAGCGCGCTGAAGGCGAGGGTGGCAAAGAGCGTTACGTTTGTGAGTTGTGCTGCCTTGCCGAGCGACGATTTAGCCATGCTGGCGGCGCGTGGGAATAGTGCCGTTGTCACCGGCGACAGCATGTTCACGGCAGCAGTGTTTATCTTTTCAGCTCCGGCATAGAAGCCCACTGCCTGGGGCGGGGCAAACAGGCCAAGGATGAAGGCGTTGCCGAGGACAAACAGGTTATGTGAACTCCGGAACAAGAACATCGACGCGCCTTCGCGCAACATGCGGAGTCCATCCCGCAAACGCGGCATGCGCATCGAGTATTGGGAGTAGATCATCCAATGCGCGACCAGGATGGCCGTCAAAGCGCCCAGGCCCTGCAGCGCATAGAAGATCCAGGCATCAGCGGGCTTTCTTACCAGAAAGAACACACCCACCATAGCGAACCCCCGGGCCGCTATGTCCAGAAACGAAGCAGTTGTTACTCGATGGATGCCGTAGAAGTAGTAATTCGGCAGCGAACCTTTGAAGATTTCTGCGATCACGGCAGCCCAGAGCAAAAGGGGATGCTCATGAAAGAGGGGAACAAACGCCTGCGCGGCGAAGGCCGCGAGGAGGACGCAGGTCGCCAGAATCAATCTCGCGCCAGTGACTCCAGCGAGGACGTTTTCGGTGTGCCTGCGGTCTGTGGACGTAGCCAGATCGCGCGTCGCAGAGTAGATGAATCCGTATTCGACGATGATGTGGCCGTACATGCCAAATGAGCCTGCCATGGCGGTCAGGCCCCACATCTCGGGTCCCAATACGCGGGACAGATAGGGTATGGTAATCAGCGGAAATACATAGTTTCCGAACTGGACACCATACACCGAAGCAACATCCACCAGGACGCGGCCGTGCTTGCGAATCAGGGCAGGGAGCGAGCGCGAGTGAGGCGCCTCGAGCGTCTCACTCTGCAAGTGCGGAGATGCCATCCGCGCTCGTCCTAACTCTTCGCCGAGGACTCGGCGTAGTATTTTCGGTAATCGGAGTAGTAATAGTAATATCCGTGGCTGGTGTTCTTGTCGACTTCGTTCAGGACCAGGCCCACCACGTTGGCCCGCAGCCGCTTGAGCGTCGCGAACACAGTGGCGACGGCTCTGCGCCCGGTGTGGCCAGCCCGCGCAATCACCACCACGCCATCCACTGCGGTCGCAATTTGCATCGCCTCTGCGAAACCGAGCAGCGGAGGTGCGTCGACGAAGATCATGTCGTAGTCTTTGGCCGCTTCGTCCAGAATGTCCACCATTGCCGGCCCAACCAAGTCAGAAGCTCGGCGGGAGGCTTGGCCGGAAGGAAGAACGTCGAGTTCGTTCCACATATCGCTGGTCACGATCGATTCGCGCCAGTGCCGCTTGCCCAGCAGCACGTCGGAAAGACCCAGGGGAACATCGATATTCAATTTCTTACTGATGCTGGGGCGACGCATGTCAGCATCAATGATCAGCGTGCGCTTTCCTGCTTCGGCGTGAGCGATGGCGAGATGAAGAATCGCCGTCGACTTCCCCTCGCCCGGTGTTGCACTGGTAAGAAGCAAGGTGCGGACCTCGCGATCAAGGTCAGGAAGCAAGATGGAGTGCCGCAACGTCCGTATGGCTTCTTCGTAGGAAGCCACACCGGCGGAACTCGGCGAGTTACTACGTTTGCGCTCACGGGGCTTCTCGCCCGAGTCGTTCGTTTTCTCGAGCGGACCGTAAAGAACCAGACTGCTGGACTTTGCGCGACCTGCGCCCTCTTTGCCGGCGTCTTCGCCCACTTCAATCACGCGCGGTGTCATGGTGAGCCGCCGCATGTCTTTCACTCGCGGCAATGCGCCAATTACACTGACATCGAGCGCGCGCGAAGCCTGTTCGGGATCGCGGATCGTGGTGTCCAACAAATCGACGAGAATGGCCGCACACATGGCAAGAAACAAGGAAATTGCCACTGCCAAGGTGACGTTTCGAGAAATGCGGGGAAGGATGGGGCCTGCCGGAGGCCGCGCATAATCTGCGATGCGAATGGAATTGTTTTGGAAACCGGCGTTGATGCCGGCTTCGCGAACACGCCTGTCAAGATCACCGTAAAGGGCCCTGTCCGCATCGGCATCGCGCCTCAGCTGCTGATACTGAAATGAGCGTGAGTTCAGCTCGTCCCACTCAGCCTTAGTTTGGTCTACGGTGCGCTTGAGCATGGTCTCACGCGACGCTGCCTCTTCGTACTCCTTCGTTACACGCTGCTTCACTTCCCGCCGCATCTCGTCGAATTGCCGCTGAAGTTCCGCCAGATCGTTTGCGGCCTTACGATATTCGGCATGCGCCGGGCCATAGATGGTGGAGACACTCGCCAATCGTTGCTTGGCGCCATTCAGACGATCGTAGAGAGCGTTGAGCTCCCCTGATTGGCTGGAAATCTGCGCGGCGGCTAAGGTGTCGTCGGCCATGGCACGGTACGCCGATTCTTTTCGCACCCGATCTGCTTCCGCGGCGGTGTATTCCGTATTCAACTGCAACAAACGAGAGGAAAGGATGTTTGTGCGTTCCTCAGGGTTGACGACGCCCATCTCGCGTTCGAATTTTCCAAGCGCTAAGCTCGAGCGCTCCATCTTGGCGCGCAACTCATCCAGTTGCTGCTCCATAAAATGCGACATGGCGATCGAGGAGCGAATACGAATCTCAAAGCTATGCCGCAGGTAGCTTTCCGCCACAGCGTTCGCCACATCGGACGCTAGGTTCGGATCGGACGAACGATAGGTGATGCGCAGGATGTAAGTGTTGAAATCGCGGAAGACGCCCATGTGACGCAGGTACACCGGCGAGTTAGTGGGCTTCTTTCGCTTCTCGGTGGGCAGCTTGTCCAGGTCGTTCTCCTTGCGAAGCAAGTCGAACTTCATCACTACGGGACGGAGCACTGCATCCGATTGGATGATCTCGGTCTGTGTCGCGAGGAACTCATCAGAATCCTCGGCCGCCAACGTTTGAGCAGCCTCCTGGCCCAAGGGCAACCCGGGCATCTGCCGATCGATATCAATGAGAGCTGTCGCTTCGTAGATCGGGGTTAGTCGCGCGGAATACAGGTAAGTCGCCAAGCCGACAATGGCAACGAAGCCTAAGATCTTCCATTTCTGCCGGAGGATCACCCACAGGTAGTGAGTTGGCGAAACCGTTGGCTGGGCGACCTCAAGTTCGGGTTGGCCGCCGGTAAGTAGTTGCAAAAAACGGCGCTCGTCTTCGGACGATGCTCGGTCGATGGATTTCATTTGGGTCGCCAGATAGATCTGCTCTCTAGTGCCAAATCAAGTAACCGGAGATGGTTCCGATACCGAAGCCGGCTGCTTTTTCCAATGTCTGGACCGTCATTCTTTTGCCCTTCTCGTCGGGAATGTAAAGAATGTCGTTTGCCTGCAGACGAACATCCGGCGTCTTGCGTTTCAGGATGTCCGGCACATCCACCGGGATTTCGGTTCGCATCTCCTGGCCATACTCGCGGCGATAGATGAACGCTTTCTTGCTGGCGTATGGTAAGAGGCCCTCGCACTCGGAGACAAGCTTCAGAACGGTTACATCGCCGTTGTCGTTGATGGGAAAAACACCGGCTTTGCGAACATTGCCAACCACATAAACCCGCCCTGCCTCCGGCACTCGAATTTCTTCGCCACCATACAGTCGAATGTTCAGGTTGGGATCGGCCCGGTCAATTAAACCTTTGACGGGAATGCGCTGGATCAGCGGGCCGCTGTCACCGCCAGGATTGGCATCTGTGCGGGTGATCAGAATCTCCGGACCGGCCTGGTCTGTTAAACCGCCGGCGCGCGTCACCGCATCAAGAAGTCGAATGTCACCGAAAGCCTGAAAGGTAATGGGGTTTCTGACGGAACCCAGCACACTTACGGGGGCGCTGCGGTATTCCGCAATGGAGACTGCAACGACGGGGCGAACCAGAATTTGTTCGTTGACGAGCGCTTCGGATATTTCCTTCTCGACTTCTGGTGTGAACTTGCCGGAAACAGGAATTTTTTCGCTCAGCATCGGCAGAGAGAGGGTACCGTCGGCGGAGACTCGGAAGTTTCGGCAGAGCTCGGGCAAGTCGGCAACCGCAACAGTCAGCAAATCGTCCGCTCCGATTCGTTGCACAGCGCCTCTTGGCCGCAGATTGGTATCCGGCGAATTTGTTGCGGGCACGTTAGCCGCCGGCGACCCGGCATTCGAAAAAGACGATCCGGCTACAGCGTCGACCGTTGTCGGAACGCCACTCGGTGTTTGGGCGACCGCTGTTAAAGCGAAAGAGACTAATCCGAAGCGAAGGTAAGAGCGTAAACCTGTCATTAAGAATGTGGGGTGCGAACAGCTAAACCAACGGGCAGTTTTTTGGAACAAGCGCCTCCAGGGATCTCGCCACCCGAGTGCCACGGGACAGCCGAGACAAATGTCACTATTAGACGCCAGATGCCGAAATCCGCTTCCGACTCTCCGATACTAGGAACAACGTGCACGTCCTGTACCTGTCTCCGCGCGAATCTTGGCCTGCGAAGAGCGGATCGCGCTTGCGTGACCTATATTTTGCAAGAGCCCTTGCTCAAAAGACCAACTTGGTCTATTTGTATTTCTCGACGGCACCAGAACAAAGCCAGTTGCCGGAGCAGATAACGGGGGCGCGGAAAGTATACGCAGTGCGTGCGCCGAAGAAATATACACCTCTGAAGATTGCCAGAGGCCTGATCGGTGGGCGCCCTCTTCCTATCGAAAATTATACCGCCTCGAGCATGATGAGCGCTATCGAGGGAGAGATTCTAGCCACTCCCTTTGATTTGGTGCACCTGGATAGCATTCACTTGGCGGCCTACGGAGAACGGATTGCGAAACTCGCCCCTCAAATAAAGGTCACTCTCGATTGGCACAACATTGAGTCGGAGCTGTTGGCGCGGTATGCTTCGCAGGCGGCCTCGGTCGCCCACCGCTACTACGCAGATTGGACCGCGAATCGCTTGCGTCGCCTTGAATCCGCATTCTTGCAGAAAAGTTACGGTCACCTTGTGTGTAGCCAGCGTGAACAGATGTCATTGCACGAGCGAGCTCCCGACGCCCGAATCGCTGTAATTGAGAACGGCGTAGCCACTGATTATTTCCGCCCCGAACCCGAGGCGCCGCTCACGAACCGGCTGGTGTTTGTGGGGCAGATGTCGTACCACGCAAACGCCGACGGCCTGCTCTGGTTCGTGCGAGAAATTTGGCCGCAGCTTCGTGCCGCGCAGCCGGGGTTGACATTGTCCGTCGTCGGATCGGATCCCGGACCGGCAGTTCGTGCACTGGCCTCCGAACAAGGAGTGGAGGTGACTGGGACGGTTCCCGATGTCCGTCCCTACTATGCGGGAGCCTTGGCGGCGATTGTTCCCTTATTAACGGGCGGCGGCACACGTCTGAAAGTCTTGGAGGGGATGGCCGCGGGGGTACCCGTGATTTCAACAAAGCTCGGCGCTGAGGGATTGAACGTGCGGAGCGGGGAAGACTGCTTTGAAGTAGGGAACGACCCGGCGGAGTGGCTGAGGGCAGTGCAATTGGCCGGGGATGCAGCGACACGCCAACGCATCACCGAAGCAGCGCGGAAGCGGGTATGCGCGGAGTATGACTGGACCCGCATCGGGGACCGCTTAGCCAATTTGTATCTGGAGTGGGGAAATGCCGCAGCTGATCCGCCGCTGCTAGTCGGATAACGATACGGGCAGAACGGCGTCGGTTCGTCTGATGGTCTGAGCCTCGACCTCGGGCAACAGGTCGGATAGATCGTCAATCCAGTAGTCGGGCTGCCAGCGTGCCAGGTCTTCCCGCTTGCCGTAGCCGTAGGTCACGGCGCAAGAACGTACGCCGGCCCGCTTAGCGGCTTCCATATCTGCCGCGGAGTCACCCACGAACAAGCAACCATCCGGAGTAGCGGCCAAGCCCTCCAGCGCCTTAAACACCACATCGGGGTGCGGTTTGGCCGGGAACCCGTCCGTCCCTTGAACATGATGAAAGAACGGCAGCAGCTCAAAGATCTCGAGCACGGTCCGAGTGGTGGGCGTTCCCTTGGTAGTGGCCGTCGATTTCCTCCCCGGCAAGCGTGAAAGAACGTCCTTCGCGGTCGAATAGGCCCGCGTCGACGAGTGTTTCCGGGCCGGATAGATCTGCCGGTAGTGCTCGATCATCTGCTCAATACGTTCGGTCGAATACTCAGGGAAGAGGTCTTGGAACAGGTCGAGTAAATGCCGCCCGATGTAGCCACGCAGGAACTCATCGGAAACGTCAGACCTGTGAGTAGATGCGAGAACACCCTGGATGGCCCCGCAGATGTCTGCTGCGGAGTCAACCAGGGTGCCGTCTACGTCGAAAAGGTAAGTTTCGAAAAGGGGAACGCGGCTCACGCCGGCTGAGGGCTCTCCCCGCCAATCAGACCTGGCAGCGGGCTCGGATGCGGCGCAATAACCGTCCCGCCCGTATTGTCTGAGTTGGTTGTAGTTGTCTTCACATTGGGAAGAGGTTTCAGCGGCTTGCCGTTGATCAGGTCGAGCACTTCCGCGCCGTCTAGAACTTCACGTTCCAGTAGGGCATCGGCAATTTTGACCATTGCTTCGCGACGCTCTGTGATCACAGCCTTGGCTACTTCGTAACCGTCTTCAACCAGCTTGCGTACCTGCTGGTCGATCTTGATCGCCGTCTCCTCGCTGTAGTCGCGATGCTGGGCAATCTCACGGCCAAGGAAGATTTGCTCATCCTTCTTGCCGAAGCTTAAAGGTCCAAGTTCGCTCATGCCCCACTCGCACACCATTTTGTGGGCCATTTCCGTAGCGCGCTCGATGTCGTTGCCGGCACCGGTTGTCATCTGGTCGAGGAAGATCTCTTCGGCGATACGGCCGCCCATCAAAATGGCCAAGCGCGTTTCCAGGTACTTCTTGTCATGGGACAGCTTGTCATCGATCGGGAGCTGCATGGTCAAGCCAAGCGCCATCCCGCGCGGGATGATGGTTACCTTGTGCAGCGGATCAGCATGCTCCAGCAGGGCTGCGACAACCGCGTGACCCGCTTCGTGAAAGGCAGTCATGCGCTTTTCCTTGTCGCTGATAATCATGCTCTTGCGCTCAACGCCCATCAGCACCTTATCTTTGGCAAGTTCGAAATCGAACTGCGTCACGACCTTGCGATTCTGACGCGCCGCCACCAGGGCGGCCTCGTTTACCAGATTCGCCAGATCTGCGCCGGCAAAGCCCGGCGTTCCGCGGGCGATCACTGACAGGTCTACGTCATCGCCAAGTGGAGTTTTCTTGGTATGAACCTTCAAGATGCTCTCGCGGCCACGAACGTCAGGCCGATCTACCACCACCCGGCGGTCAAAACGGCCGGGGCGAAGAAGAGCTGGATCCAGCACATCGGGACGGTTAGTCGCGGCCACCAGGATGACGCCTTCGTTTGATTCGAAACCGTCCATCTCCACCAGCAACTGGTTCAGGGTCTGCTCGCGCTCGTCGTGACCACCGCCTAAGCCCGCACCCCGATGGCGACCGACGGCGTCAATTTCATCGATAAAGATAATGCAAGGGGCATTCTTCTTGCCCTGTTCGAAGAGGTCACGCACGCGGCTGGCGCCGACGCCCACGAACATTTCTACGAAGTCCGAACCCGAAATAGAGAAGAACGGAACATTCGCTTCGCCGGCGATAGCGCGTGCCAGCAGCGTCTTGCCGGTGCCAGGAGGTCCGATTAGCAACACGCCCTTGGGGATACGTCCGCCGAGCTTCTGAAACTTCTGTGGCTCCCGGAGAAATTCGATGATCTCCTGCAGCTCTTCCTTCGCTTCTTCAACGCCGGCGACGTCTTTGAATGTCACCTTCTTTTGCTGCGATGAATGAAGGCGGGCTCGGCTCTTTCCAAAGCTCAGAGCCTTGTTTCCTCCACTCTGCATCTGGCGCATCATGAAGATCCATAAGCCCAGCAGAATGAGAATGGGCACCGCATTAATTAAGAGGCCAACCCAGCTATTTCCGGAAGTATCTTTGAAGCTGAAGTTAACGCCCTTATCTTTCATCATCTTGTAGATGTCGGGCCAGTTCGGCGGGATGATCGTATGGAACTGGGTGTTGCCGCTAGGCTCGGCCAACGTTCCTTGTACGTCTGTTCCCGTGATCGTCGCATCCTTGACTTTGCCTTCTTGGATGGCATTGACAAAATCCGATGCGGTCAGATTGCGCGGAGGCGCTCCCCGGCCAGTTTTGACCGCCATGTACACCAGCGCGATGGCGCAGATGATGACGACCCAGAACACTGCCGTTTTTACATTTGAACTCATGAAAACTTAACCTTCCAGACCCACCTCACGGAGAAAGGTACAAAGACGTACCCAGTCCATGGTTGTGAACACTCCATTACTAAAGACGTCAATTGAGCACGTTTCGATTCAATCCCTAGATACAGATGACGACTCCTCCGTATCTTTGTAGGCCAGCCGAAGGATGCTGCGGCTGTTCGGATGCCCCTGGAATCCAGCGGCGCAGCCGAAGCGGCGTGCCCAAGCGATGTTTGTGCCGGCCACAAGCACGGGCCAGTGTCGGCGCTGCCAAAGCAAAACCTTCCCTTCCTGGAACAGGGCCTTCAGCTTCTCGGGCCGCTGATGCCCCGGGCGCAAGATCTCGTCACCGGGCTGCCAGTTGCGCACGAAGATGGAATGAGGACCACTCGCAAACAAAAGATCTTCATCGAAGGCAGCTGTCTCGAACCGGAGATTTGGTGTTCCCTTGAAATTAGCACAAAAAGACCAGTCCGACGCCGCACGAAAGAGCGCCAGCGATCCCGCCCCGTACGGCAGTTCTTTTTGCTCACCCTCTGCAATCGGTACCTTGTACATTCGCTGGTCTCCAGAAAGCGCACCGGGACGGCTGAGCAACAGAGTTTCAAACGAACGCAACGCGTCAACTCCTGGCACCAGCACGCGGTCGTGGCCAGCGGCACTTTGGCATATGGCCAGAATGGCGTCAATATGTCTCGAATCGACAGAACGGAGGTCGCCCTTTAGCCTCTTTATAAGAGAGCGCAAAACGCGGCGCTGGACGGCCGGATGAAGAGTGATCAGTTTGGCTGTCGGGATTTCGAGTCCGAGCCTGGTTAGCTGCGGCAGGATCTCTCCCCGCTCCGCGCAGACGATGTCCCAATACTCTTCTTCGTCCTGAGCAACGCGGGCCATTTGCGCCAAAACGCCCTCCAGGTTCGGGTTGTATTCACGGGCAAGCTCGGGCAATGTTTGAAGCCGGAGCCGGTTGCGGGTAAAGGCAACATTGTCGTTCGAAGAATCCTCCCGCCACACAATGCCTTCCGAACGGGCCCAGCTTCGCACCTCGTCGCGACTGGTGTCGAGCAGAGGGCGAATGAGGCCGGTCGGGGAGACAAAGCGCATGGCCGAAAGGCCCGATGTGCCGGTGCCACGCAGAATGCGGAACAGCACGGTTTCCGCCTGATCGCTGCGTGTGTGTCCGAGCGCAATGCGATCGAGTGAGTGTTCGCGTTGCATTTCGGAGAAGAAGCGCTGGCGGCACTCGCGAGCCTCTTCCTCCAGATTGCCTTCGCCGGGGCGCAGATGGGCTACCAGAAAACGATGCCCGAGTGACTCAGCCAGTTTGCCGACAAAGTGCTCGTCGGCATCCGATTCAGATGCGCGCAGATGATGATTGGCGTGCAGGACCGTGAGGAAACAACCAAACTGGCCACGAAGCCGGTGCAACAGATGAAGCAGTACGACGGAATCGGCACCGCCTGAGACACCTATGCCCAACTGGCAACCAGGCCGTAGCATGCTATAACGAGTGAGGATTTCCGCCACCCGATGGACCAATGACTCCGCCAATAGGCCATTGTATGTGGCAGGCGCGTGGGTAACCCGGAGCTCCCCGCCAAAGCCATGCAACCGCACCACTCCATTTCTGAAGAAGAGCTGCACCGGCGCGCCGCCAAGGTGAAAGTTCTGCTGATGGATGTGGATGGTGTCCTTACAGATTGTAAGGTTTACTTGTTCCCGGACAGCACGGGACGGCTGGTTGAAACGAAGGGATTCGACGCGCAGGATGGCATTGCGCTGCAATGGGCGCGATGGTACGGCATTGAAACCGGCGTAATCAGCGGCCGTGATTCACCGGCTACTACCGAGCGGGCCCGTGAGGTAGACATGCGGTGGATCTGCCAAGGCCACATCGAGAAGGTACCCCTGTTTGAAACGATCATGTCGGAGGCGAACGTATCCAAGGACGAAGTTGCCTATGTGGGAGACGACTTGACCGATGTCGTCATCTTTCGCCGTGTCGGCCTCTCTTTTGCCGTCCGAAACGCCCGTCCGGAAGCGAAGGCCGCTGCCGATGCGGTTACTGACGCGACGGGCGGGGCCGGTGCTGTGCGGGAGGTTGTCGAACTGTTGTTGCGGGCTCGGGGCGCCTGGGATCTGCTTCTCAGAAAGTATGAGGTAGTGCCCTAAGTGGCAGGCGAGAGTCCGTTGCCGGAGCTCAAGGCCGACGCGCGGGCTGGCGTGGTCGTCATTGCCGATAACGTGCCAGGGGTTCTCCACGATATTACGGGGGTGATCGCCGGCCATCGCGGCGACATTCGCTCTGTTTCTATCATTGAGGACCTGCGGTCGGAGGCGAGAACGTACTTCGAAATGGACCTCCCGGGACCGATCGAGGATCTTGTTGCCGACCTGGAGAAACTCCCCGTGGTGCGAACCGTCACGATTGTGCAAACCCTGCAGAAAATCTACGGGAAGCGAATCATCATTATGGGTGGAGGCGCGCAGGTGGGGCAGGTGGCTCTGGGTGCGATCTCGGAGGCGGACCGGCATAACATTCGCGGCGAGCACATATCGGTAGATACAATTCCGCTTGTTGGCGAGCATACGCTGGCGGCGGCGGTTCGAGCCGTTACCCGTCTCTCGCGGGTTCGGGCCTTGGTTCTAGCGGGTTCGTTGATGGGAGGCGAGATCGAGGCGGCTGTCCGCGAAGTGCGTAGCCAGGGATTACTGGTCATCAGCTTAAACATGGCGGGCAGTGTGCCCGAGGCCTCGGATCTGGTAGTGACGGATCCGGTGCAAGCCGGTGTCATGGCGGTGATGGCGGTCGCGGACACGGCAAAGTTCACTATTGAACGGCTACACCGACGAGTCTTTTAAAGCGCCCCCAAATGAAAAAGGGCCACGCTCTCACGAGCGTGGCCATTCGAACGACCCTGGTGGGGTCTTACTTTACTTGGACTGCGAACTCTCGCAACAACTCACTTTCGCCATTGCTCGAAGGCGAGTATAGGCGGAAAAAGTACTGGCCAGCCTGCTTGATTCGGGGCACATTCACCGAAACCAAGTTCTCCTGGATGGCAGCAGTTCCACGCCAGTTGCGGATACCATCGGCGTTAACGAGTTCCACGTCGACAGCGTTGGAAGCCAGTTCGCTTGCGTTGAGGTTGATATGCAGCGGACGATCTTTCGGCAACACCGGAGTTTCAAGGCCGCGGTAGGCGACCAGACTGACTTGGGCAACCGGGGCCGAGTGACTCAGAAACTCAGGAGTGATAAGTACGCCTAAGGCTACGGCCGCGCAGGCTCCAGCGAGAGACAGCTTTGGCATGCTGAACCAACTGCGCCAGTTTGCGGTCTGAGGGGCCGTCGAACGTGCGGCCTCGTCGAGTCGGACATTCTGCAGTGCAAGTTTGGTGGCTGCTATTTCGGTCTCCAGGGTTTCGAGGCGAGTCACGCAAGACTCACACGCCATAACATGTGTCTCGACGACCTCCACTTCTTCTTCATCCGATCCATGAAGAAGAAAGCGCTCGAGAACTTCGTCGGCAGGATGTTCCAAGTAGTTCTTCATTTGTGTAAGGACCTAAGGTCCTTTCTCCTGCATTCTTAGTGCTAGCGGCCATTCTGAGTTCTCACCAGAACCGAGAAAATTCCGCTACTCGTCAGTTTTTTCCGGCCTATCTCTCCGAACTTAGCCTTGGCACGGGACTTCAGTAAGCGGAATTGCGTTTCGGTCAGCGACATCTCCTGACAGATCTGCTCCTGCGACTGCTCTTTAAGATAGAAGCGGATGAGGATGTCGCGATCGCGTTGGGACAGAGCTTCCAGGGCGCTCTTCATCAATTCAGCCTTCTCGCGAACAATGGCTTCCTGTTCGGGGTTCTGCTTGCGGTCAGCCACGGTAATACCCGACTCGAGATCGGTCTGCTCACGACGCGTATGGACGGCGGTTTCGATGTAAGCCGCGACCTGCCGACGAACGACGGTGCGCACAAAGCCCATCAGTCGCTCCGGTTCCCGAAGGTCGCCGCGTTGAATTGCATTTACAACGATTAAGAACGTGTCGTGGACCTTGTCCTCCAGTTCCTGTGGCCCGAGTTGGCGGCACAGGTAGTAGCGAATACCGCGGCTAAACAGCTTATAAAGCTGCTCCATACCCGCGTCGTCGCCGACCTTCACCTTATCGACCAGGGCAGCCCAATCAACAGTGGCTGGCCCCGACCGGCCTGCGCCCTCGTTAGCGTCGTTTGGCGGCTGGGGTTGAAGTGCTTCTTGTGTCGCTAGCATGGATTACTCCTTGGAAATCAGAGAATAGGCCGCCCAGAAGCGGGCCTCCGCCCGGTATCCGGGACTGTTTTGCATGTCGGACTGCGCATCGCGCAACGCCACCGCGGCACGTTCTCCCAGGGAGCCAGTGGCGTTGCGAAGATGGGCGTAAAAAGATTGAAAGAACGCTCCCGAATTGTCGGGCGTCGGCCAGGCGGTGACCAGGACGGCTGCCGCGCCAGCCAGCAACCAGGCACGGCTCAAACCCACAAGACCGGCGCTTGGAAGTACATCACCCTGTTGTGAGGCGCAGCCGCTAAGGATAACCAGACTGCCGGGAACTCGGAAGGCGGCCACATTTTCTTTCGTCAGCAGTTCCGGTATGTTGCCGGCAGTGAGACTGAGGGCTAGTGCAGCCTCGCCGGCCGCCTTTTTCCCGGAGCCTGCGTCTTCCGGACTGACGATGTGGACCGCAAAGTGAATGACCTCCGGCCGCTGAGTAGCGAGGGTGGCAGCGAGCATAGAGCCGGACGCGTTCGGGCCTGTGAGGAAGGTAGCGCGAGGTAAGCCGCTAACGGCTTCGCTGGCGTGGACTTCGCGGTCGCTTCCAACTAAGCGGCCCAAGCTTATTGCCGAGGGATTTCGGGCAACACGGACGAGGTTCACTGCATCTGAACGGCGCCGTGCATCAGCAGCGTTATAGATAGGATCGGCGATTCCTACGAAGGATGGTTCGGGTTGCACGCCTCTGGGCGCGATGCGAAGTAGCTCCGCGGGCAGCAGACGAATGGTGTGATGCGCGGTCAGCGGTACCGGTTGCGGCTGCGCCGGATCGGGGAGAGCGGAAAAGGGAACGCCGCTGAGAAGCGCACCATCCGCTACTAACGACCAGTCGCGATGATTCCTCGCCCCGGCTGGCAGGGCACTAAAGATATCGTTGCTCAACTGCTGACCTGACGCTCGAAAGTCTTGTCCCTGCTGAACGGTTTGAGCGAAGGCCTGTGCATCATGAGAGATAACGGAGGCTGCGGGCAACGCATATACATCAAGCTGATTCCTGGTCATGGCCCAAACAAAGGACCGCTTTTCTCCTAAGGAAAAACTCAGGAGCAAATCTTCGTCCGTAAGGCTCTGTTGTAAGCGAGTAAGTGAAGTCCTATGAGAATCTTTCTCGTCCCCAACCGCAAACTTTTCGCTATTTAAGCCGAATTTATTCTCAAGGTCTGTTAATTCGAGACGAACCTCCTGGAGAGCCTTCTCGTTGGCTTGGTGCGACTTTACGTCAGTGCCCAAGGTGACTAGCGCCTGTTTCGACTTGAGGTCGGTCAGCAACTCGTAGTAGTGAGGAGGAAGTTTAAGATCGCGACGTAACTGCGACAGAAATTGCTCACGCAAGGTCCAGACGCGATTTCGGGAGAGCGTTTCAAACGCGCGCCGAGCCAGCAGACGATCATGGTGGCGAATGGCCATGTCGCCCGCGATTTCCACATAACCTTGATAGACACCGGCAAGGGAAGCGGCCGTTCTGGTCTGGGTAGCATCACCCGGAAGGACGTCGCTGCGCCATTTGTCTGCCCGTGAAACAGCGTCCGAAAGCACTTGCAAAGCAGCTTCCGGCCTTCCCATCGCGCGCAGCACGTTGGCTTTGGTTAGCAGTGGCCAAAATGCCGGTACATTTTGATCGGGAGTAGCGAGCGCTTCATTTACCGAGCGCAGGGCTTCCGTCAACTCCCCCTTCGCTAATGCAAGTTCAGCGAAATCCTCGGTCACCTTCGCCAGGTCATCACGATCGTTTGCCGCGGTGAATAGTGCTTTGGCTTCCTTTAATGCCTGTTCTGCTTCGACAGTTTTACCGCCGTCCAGAAGTCGATCGCCAAGGTACTCCTCAGCCGAACCTTCTACATCCGGCAAATTAGCCCGATGGGCGACGGCAATGGCGTGCTCGAAACTCTGTTTTGCTTCTTGCGCTCGCCCCAATTGTGCTTTGATGTCGCCGTTGATGAGCAAAGCTTGCGCGAGCGCGCGTTTCTTGGATGTGTTTTGAAGCAGCTGAACGGCCTGATCGCCGGCACGGGAGGCGGCTAGAAGATCACCTAACTGAAGATATAAGGTGGACTTGTTGGCTGCTGCTACACCGGCCAGAGCGGAATTGTTAGCCGTGATAGCACTTTGAAAGGCTGAGTCGACTGCGACCAGAGCTTCGCGATACCGGAACAGGCGGATGTAGCAGCCTGCTGCGAGAATGCGGGCCTGGTCGCGGGAGACTTCATCATTGGTTGTAGTTGCTTCTCGGACCGCAGCTTCGTATTTCGATGCTGCTTCTGCAATAAGACCCTTTGCACGAAGTGCAGTCGCCTGGTTCAAAAGAACCCGAGCATCTGTGGAGGCAGGTTGAGACTGCTTCGCAGATACTCTCGCGGGGCTAAGGAACTGCAGCAAGAATGACGCTTGCAGGGCCGAAACGAGCAACAGAGCCATTGTCGTTCCGCGCCGAACTAAGAGTAGCAGAGTAGTCCTATGTCTTCTACTGGTACTCTACCATCCAGTTTCCCTAAATACCAAGTATTTTTTACTTGCTGGATGAGAAAAATCTAAACTTATTACCTGATTGCTCAGCGGGCTCCCGAAAGAGCGCTGTGAAGCGTTCAGAAAGGCTGAACGGATTTTAGAATCCGAACAGGGCCAGGATGGCCTGAACAAAAGGATCGACGATTACGGGAGAGTGTCCACCAGAGATGAGGAAGCTGAGAATGTGCATTGGCTAAGTCCCTTTCGCACACGAGACTAGCCTTGGAGACCCTCATTTTGGCCGGGAAAAAGCTGCGCAAACTATTGATACTAAAGCAAATATAAATCTGACTACTTTTGTGACCGACTTTTTTGCACCCGAGCGAAATGGCCAAAACTGCTGATGTTGCGTGCGCAATCTGGCATCGGGATCGGTTAAGGGACTGTTGTTATCGCGGCTTGAAGGCTGCCCAGAGACCTTGGCGGAAGGGCAGCGTGCATACCTCCATACGAAACAGCCCAACCCAGCCCCGGAAGAGTTTTCAAAACTGGGCTGCCCCACATTTGCTAGTTGTTCGTACTTCATTGAGTTCGAGCGTCGCGGTCTGGCGGCAACGGCTCGAGTGTGCCCAATGCGTCGTCGGAAATCATTTGCAGTAACAGCCAATTTGATCCCCCAAGTACGCACTCTTGCTAGCGCATCATTTGCGGGTTGCATATAATGCCTTTCCAGTAAGGAGCGGTTTCAATAACCGCAAGAGGGGCATCTATGAACTTCGTGTCGGCCGTCTTCGGACGGCTACTTGTCTGCATTATTCTGCTGGTTGGGCTGCACGGACTGGTGTTGGCGCAGTCCGGCCGGGGGACCATAACGGGAACCATCCGGGATACTTCGGGGGCCGTGGTTCCCGGGGTGAAGGTGACCGTGTCCAACGTCGCCACCGGCCAAAAGTTCAATCTGGTTACCAACGGAACGGGCGATTACACCGCGGCCGAAGTGCCGGTGGGCGGGTACAACGTAGAGGCCGAGAAGGAAGGGTTCCATCCTTCGGAGATCAGGAATCTCAACGTAGACGCAGGTGATACGGCGCGCGCCGATATGAGCCTGGAAGTTGGGCAGTCGCGGCAAGTGGTCGAGGTGGAGGCCTCCGCGCTGCAACTGAACACGGAGGACTCGAAAACATCGGTTACCGTCAATCAGACGCTCGTGAATACGTTGCCGCTGGAGGTGGCCGGCGCGGTTCGCAGCCCATTCGATCTGGCCGCACTCACGCCAGAGGCAAAGAACACCGGTTCGTTCACTGGCTTTGCTTTAGGCGGTGGGCAGGCCGATAGTTACCAGGCGACGCTCGATGGAGTATCCGTGAACACGTCGCGCGCCCTGCAAAAGAACTGGGTGGCTTCTAACGCTCCGTCGGTGGAAGCGATCACTCAGTTCACAGTCGACACCAACGGCTTCAAGGCGGAGTATGGTCATGCCGGCGGCGGTGTCATGATGTTCGTCGCAAAGTCGGGAACCAATCAGTTCCACGGCTCGGCTTATGAGTTCCTCCGGAACAACGACTTCGACGCGAACGACTGGTTCAGCAATCGCGCCGGGCGGCAGCGTCAGATATACAAGCAGAACGATTTCGGCGGAACGGTAGGAGGACCGGTTTGGATTCCGAAGCTCTATCGGGGACAGAACAAGACTTTTTTCTTCTTCTCTTATGAAGGCTTTCGAAATCGTAACGGCGCCACTAACGCAACCGCCACCGTACCCACACCCGAAATGTACAATGGCGACTTCAGCAATTGGGTCACTTCCACCGGCAAACAGATTCCCATTTACGATCCAACCTCACAGGTTGTGAATGCCGACGGCAGCGTGACACGCAAGCAATTCCCCGGCAATAAGATCCCCGCCAGCATGTTTAGTGGCGCGGCCGTGCAGGCGCTGAAGGTCTTTCAATCCGGCGGCGCCCTGACGCCCAACACGGGAGCGACACCGGGAACCGCGGCTTACGTCAACAACAACTACATCATCGCGAACGGATCGAATGTTCAGCCGATCAATAAGATCAGCGTCAAAGGCGATCACAACTTCAACGATAAGCAGCGCATCTCCGGCTACTACGGATACGACAGGGAATCCACGATTGCGGGCCCAGATGGACCGGCGACTTTGCCGGGCATCTACTCAAACTACAACGACCTACGCCAGTCTTCCGATGTTGTTCGTTTCAGCTGGGACTGGACGTTCAGCCCGACGAAGTTCAACCACTTCTATGCCGGTGGCAATAACTGGCGGCAGGACCATAAGCCGCCACAAGAGTACATAGGGAACTGGCAAAACAAGTTCTGCCTTGGCAACGTACCCAACTGCAACGAGAATTTGGTTCAGCTTTTCTATAGCGGCACTGGTAACCCGTATACGTCCTGGGGCGGCCAGGCGGACAACGGGTCGGAGAACACGGTGTACTCCTATAATGACGACTTTACGTGGGTGCGAGGGCCGCACAGCTTTAAGTTCGGCGGTTCCTATCAGATCAATCACTACAACGGTTTCGGGCGGCAGTGTGAGGCAGGCTGCGTGGGTTTCAATTACACCGAAACGGGCGCGCCGCGTGTCACCGATCCGAACCAAGGCGGTAACGCGTTCGCCTCGTTCCTGCTCGGTTATGCCGATTCAGGCCAGATCGATACACCTCGCTTCATTGGGCAGCAGTTTCCTTACTTTGCCGGTTTCGCACAAGATGATTGGCGTGTTACGCCAAAGCTCGTTTTGAATCTCGGTTTGCGCTGGGAAACGAATCTGCCGCCAACAGGCCTGGACAATCGCTGGAGCGACTTCTCTCCTACCACCCCCAACCCAGGCGCCGGAGGCATCCCCGGCGCAGTCATTTTCGCGGGTAGCGGCACCGGCCGCCAAGGCTCTCGCACGCTCGCCGATTCCTATTTCCACGCCTTCGGCCCGCATATCGGGTTCGCTTACTCGTGGGACCAGAAGACGGTTCTGCGCGGCTCCTATGCTCGCTCATACGCTCCGCTCATGGCGGTATCCGGTTCCGCCCACAACATGGGCTTCACCCTGACGGACACGGTGACGAATCAAACCAACGGCATTCAACCGACTTTTCTGCTCGGGCAAGGCTTCCCGGCCTACAACGTGCCTCCATTCATTAACCCGGCGGTCTCGAACGGAACCAGCGTTACCTGGTGGCAAGGTGCGGAGACTACGCATCCGCCAACTACCGACAATTTCAACTTCTCCATTCAACGGCAGCTGGGATCGAACGTGATTTTGGAGTCTGCGTATAACGGGGTAATTGGTTCACACCTGCAGGCGCAGTTACTCGACTACAATCAGGACAACCCGGCGTTACTTACCGCGTTTGGCAGCATTGCCCAAAGCACGGCAGTACTAAACAGCCAAGTTGGATCAGCTTTGGCGAATCAGCACGGCATTGTTGCGCCGTATCCCGGCTTTAAAGGCACCGTGAAGCAGGCGCTTCGGCCGTTTCCGCAATACACTTACATCGACACGTATGGAGGCCAAGGCGACCACAGCGGCCACTCCAGCTATCATTCGGCGATGGTGCGTTTAGAAAAGCGCTATGGCAACGGGCTGACCTTACAGACATCGTACGTTTTCTCTAAATTACTTACCGACGCAGATAGCTACTGGGGCAATGCGATTCCCACCGGTGCTTCCGGCGGGGGTGGCGGCTGCTGTGTTGCCGAAGATCAATATAATCGCAGGTTGGAGAAATCGATTGGGCAATTCGACGTGACTCACGATTTCAAAGCCGGATTCGTGTACGACTTGCCCTTCGGCAAGGGGCGTCAATTTCTAACGCATGGCCCGGCGGCATGGTTCTTGGGTAATTGGGGCGTCAACGGCGTCCTCACTTACGCTAGCGGACTTCCGGTTGGCGTAACCTCTTCCTACGTGCTTCCTCTGTACGGTACAACCAACGGTCGCAGCGCACCGTATGTCACGTCGTACACGGGATGGCAGCCGAAGTGGAACGGCAGTTTCGATCCCTCCGTCGACTCATTTTTGGTGCCATCATGCGGCAGTTCGCTCACATGTACCGGGCCCTTTCCCGCACAGGGAAACATCACCAACGGCCAGGACATCGGCTTCGGCAACTCGACTCGTTATAACCCGAAAGTTCGGCAATTTCCGAACCTGAATGAGAATATTTCAGTAGCGCGGACGTTTGTCATTCGCGAGCAGCTGCGCTTCGAGTTCCGTGCGGAAGCATTCAATCTCCTGAACCGAGTTCGATTCGGCACGGGCGACTTGAACTTGCAGGATCAAAACTTTGGCAAGCTCACCAGCAGCAGCGACCTGCTGAATACGCCTCGGCAATTGCAATTGGCTTTGAAGTTTTACTTCTGATTAGTGCGGCATGATGGAGCGGCCTTTGCTTTGACAGCAGGGGCCGCGCTTCACTGGACCTGCTGTGCTCTCGTGATACGATTCGCGGACGATGCCCCCTGTCGAGACCACCCTTGCTCTGAAGAATCGCCGCGAGTTGCTGTCCACGTTTGGCAAAATCGGCGTGATGGCGATTTCCGCGGACAGTGCCTTTTCTCAGACCGCAGCTCCGGAGCGTGATTGGTCCGGCAACACGGTTATTCGTTATCCGGACCCGGCGGTGATCACGCTGGATAAGCGGTTCAAGCCTTACCGGATAAATGCGGCCGCTGTGGAGCGGCTCTGTACCGGCTTTCGCTGGGCTGAAGGTCCGGCTTGGAACGGGGCAGGCAATTACCTGGTCTGGAGCGATATTCCGAACAACCGCCAGATGCGCTGGCTGGCAGAGGACGGCCATGTCTCGGAAATCCGCAAACCGTCGAACTACAGCAACGGCAACACTTTCGACTGGCACGGCCGCCAGCTGTCCTGCGAACATCAGAGCCGGCGTGTCGTGCGCTATGAACAAACCGGAGAAATCACAGTGGTCGCCGAGAGATTCGAAGGCAAATTGTTCAATGCGCCTAACGACATCACAGTTCATCCGGATGGCGATATCTGGTTTACTGACCCGGGCTATGGCGGAACCAGCATCTATGAAGGGGGAAGCTTCCCGCTTGAGCTCAAGGAAGCAGTCTACCGAATCGACGGGAAAACGGGCCAGATTTCAAAAGTGACGGACGAGCTCGCGAAGCCGAATGGCATCTGCTTTTCGCCGGACTACAAGAAGCTTTACATTTGCGATACCGGCGCCACGCATTATCCGAACGCCCGGCGCGAGATACGCGTGTACGACGTGGACGGCGGGGCACTTCGCAATAGCCGTACGTTCCTTGAGACCGCCTGGCAAAGTGGCGGGAGGCGTTATGAAGGACTGGCCGACGGCATCCGTGCGGACCGCGATGGCAACATCTGGGCAGGCATCGGGCAGGGCGGGGAACTTGGCGACGGAGTGTATGCCATAGCGCCCGATGGCGAGAAGATTGGCCGCATCGCCCTACCGGAAATCTGCGCGAATATCTGTTTCGGCGGACCACGCCGCAACCGTTTGTTCATGGCCGCCAGTCAATCCCTGTATTCGCTATATGTCGACGTACAGGGCGCTGGTATCGCATAACTGAGCAAGTAGGCTCGCTATTTGTTCCCACTCGGCGACGCGCACGTAACCACGGGCAGTTCGTCTCGTAATTTTCATGTTGTTATTGAGGGCGATGCTATCCATTCTTGTCCTATTGGCGTACGCTTCGGGAACTTTGTTCACTGGAAAACCGGTGGAGAAGGCGTGGTCGCTGCTAGATGGCGGATTGAAGGATAAATCGAGCGATCGAAGGGCCACTGCCGCGCACTCCCTAGGATTCATCGGGCATAACAGCCGGGCTCGGGTACTGGCTGAGCGTGCGCTTGATGACTCCAGTCCCGAGGTCCGGGCGCAAGCGGCAAGCGCTCTCGGTGAGATGCATGCAACGGAAGCGCGAAGGAAGCTCATGGCCTTGCTGGACGACAAGGACTTGAAAGTGGCGCTCGCGGCAGCCGATGCGCTTTACCGTATGCATGACCGTGCGGCATATCAGGTCTACTACGCGCTGATTACAGGCAAGCGTAAGACCAGCGGTGGCTTGATTGAATCGCAACTCAGCACGTTGCACGACAGAAAAGCGCTGGAAAAAATGGCGTTTCAAACGGGTATCGGTTTTGTGCCTTACGCCAGCATGGGCATGGACGCTTGGCGAACCATCACGCGCGATGACTCGTCCGGGATTTTGGCTGCAGCCGTTCTTAAACTGGCGAGCGATCCTGATCCGAAGAGCCTGGATGCCTTGAAAGAATGTGCAGCGAGTTCGAAGTGGCAGGTGCGCGCTGCGCTTGCGAACGCGATTGTCAAACGCGGCGACCAGCGGCTGCTGGACACGGCGGTGGATTTGATGCTGGATGACAACGACGCGGTAAGGTTTGCCGCAGCAGGCGCAGTGCTCAATTTGGAAGACAAGGCTCGGGGCCGGAGCGTCGCGCCGAAGGAAACATCGGCGCTGCGGGCCTCTCACGAACCCCACCGCGTTACACAATGAAGGTATGACTTCGTTGACAGGTACGGTTCCGGTGGCAGGAACAGAAACGCGCACGGAATCGGACAGCATGGGCAGCATTGAGGTGCCATCGGACCGTTATTGGGGCGCGCAGACGCAACGTTCTCTGCATCACTTCGATATCGGTGATGACCGGATGCCGCCAGAGCTCATTCGAGCCTTTGCGGTGCTGAAGAAAGCCGCCGCGCTGGTGAATCATGATCTGGGGAAGCTGGACGCGGAGAAAACAGGGCTGATTGCGAAAGCGGCCGACGAGGTGATTGCCGGAAAGTGGAACGGCGAATTTCCCTTGCGAATCTGGCAGACCGGTAGCGGAACGCAAACCAATATGAATGCCAACGAAGTCATCTCGAATCGTGCGATCGAGATCGCCGGCGGCACGAAGGGAAGCAAGAAGCCGATTCATCCCAACGATCACGTGAATATGTCGCAGTCCTCGAACGATACCTTCCCGACAGCCATGCATATTGCGGCCGCCGAGCAGGTGGAGCGTACCTTGCTGCCGGCAGTTCGGGAACTGCGCGATGTCCTGGAGAGCAAATCGCGGGCATTCGCGCATATCGTCAAAATCGGTCGAACACACCTGCAGGATGCAACCCCGATTACTGTCGGGCAGGAGTTTTCCGGGTGGGTGGCGCTGCTGGATCGCGATATCGACCGGCTGCGGCGCGCGCTTGATGGTTTGTACGATCTGGCGATCGGCGGAACCGCGGTAGGTACAGGACTGAATGCACATCCGGAGTTTGCGGAACGCACCGCAGCCAAGATAGCGGAACTGACCGATCTGCCGTTCCGATCTCATCCCAATAAATTCGCCGCACTCTCGGCTCACGACGAACTCGTTGCCGCCAGTGGTGCGCTGAAAACGTTGGCGGCTTCACTGATGAAGATTGCAAACGACGTACGGTGGCTTGCATCTGGGCCGCGCTGCGGTTTGGGTGAATTGACCATTCCGGAAAACGAGCCCGGCTCGTCGATCATGCCCGGAAAGGTCAACCCCACCCAGTGCGAGGCCATGACCATGGTGGCCGTGCAGGTGTTCGGCAATGACGCTGCGATCGGGTTCGCCGGCTCGCAGGGTAACTTCGAATTGAATGTCTTTAAGCCGGTCATCATTCACAATTTCCTGCACTCTGTCCGTCTGCTGGCCGGCACCTGTCATAGCTTCACAGAACACTGCGCGCAAGGCATTGAGGTTGATCGCGAACAGGTGGCGCATGACGTTCAGAACTCTCTGATGCTGGTGACGGCACTAAGCCCCGTGATCGGCTATGACAAGGCTGCCAAGATCGCGCACACCGCGCATGTAGACCACTCCACCTTGCGGGAAGCAGCGCTGAAGCTCAAGTACCTCTCGGGCGAAGAGTTCGACCGCTACGTCAAACCGGAGGAGATGACGAAGCCTTCCTAAGGTCGCTGCGAGGCGCGTGCCGGTCAAAACCGGCTGGAAATCTTTTGTCAAGGGCGAACGTCATACAAAACAGCCCATGCGCATTCTGCTTGTGGAAGATAACGAGATGAATCGCGACATGCTGTCGCGTCGGTTGCAGCGGAAGGGACATACGGTTTTGTTCGCATTGGATGGCGAGCAGGGCGTTACCCTGGCCGAGCAGCAGCATCCGGATCTGGTGTTGATGGATGTGGGCTTGCCTGGCATAAATGGTTGGGACGCGACACGAACCTTGAAACGCAATCCGGCGACCGCGGCCATTCCTGTTATTGCACTGACAGCTCACGCCCTGAACAGCGACCGCGAACTAGCCCGCGCGGCCGGTTGCGATGAATACGAGACGAAGCCGGTCGACTTTCAGCGCCTTCTTTCGAAAATTGAGACTCTGGCGGGACGGCCGAATTGAGGAACGAACCAGTGACCGCCGCTGAGACGTTGTCTCAGCTTCGGCATGCACTCCGAACGCCTTTGAATCACATCATTGGCTATACGGAGATGCTGGCGGAAGACGCCGCCGATCTGCACATTGATCGGGATGAGCAGATTCTCCATTCCATTCTGGCCGAGGCCCAGCACATCTGTGACGTTGTTCAAAGCCTTGGAAACGCGGCGGAACCCGAGCACTTCGAGGACGAGATTGTAGAGTTGAGGGCGCGTATACACGAGCCCATTCTTCGCATCCAGAGTTGTCTCCAATCGCTGGACGCAAACCAGAATCCCGACGTACAGCGCATGGGCAGTGCAACGGCAGAACTGCTGGCGTTTTCGGAATCGGGAATCATCCGTAGTCTGGCGCCGGAATACATGCCCCGGGTCGGTAAGAGAAGGCTCGCAGCCGTCAGCACAGGTGCGAAATTGTTGGTGGTGGATGATGATGAGGGCAATCGCGATGTTCTCCGCAGGCACCTTGAGCGGCAAGGATACGAGGTTCACGAAGCGGCGGGTGGCGAGGAGGCTCTGGTGCGCCTTCGGACTGAGCCGTTCGATGGATTGCTGCTCGACCTGGTAATGCCCGGTCTAGACGGCTTCGGTGTCCTGGATGCGCTGCAGAGCGACTCGGCTTTGGGCGACCTGCCGGTGTTGGTGATCTCGGCTTCGGATGATCTGGTTGCAGTGGCCGACTCCATCCAACGCGGGGCTGCCGATTATCTCATTAAGCCTTTCGACCCGACGCTGTTACATGCACGCCTTTCGTCGACGCTGGAACAGAAGCGCCTGCGTGACCGCGAACGTCTTAAGAACGCGGAAAACGAGCGGTTGACGGCAGCTCTGCAGCGGTCGAACGAGGATCTGCAGCGGTTTGCATATGCGGCTTCGCACGATCTGCAGGCCCCGGTGCGGACGATGACGACGTACCTGCAGCTTCTGCGCAGAAGGCTGAAAACCAGGCTCACTACCGATGAACTGGAGATGTTCGACTTCGCCGAGGGTGCGGCAAAGCGGATGCACGTGCTGATTCAGGATCTGCTGCAGTATTCGCAGGCAACTACGCAGCAGAGCCGGCAGGAGCGCATCGATGCGGAGGCTCTGTTGAAAGCGCTTCTGCTGGACATGGCTGCGCTGATCGAGGATTCGGGCGCTGCTATTACCTGGGAGCCATTACCCGTGGTTACCTACGACTCAACACGACTACGTCAGATACTGCAGAATTTGATCGGCAACGCCATCAAATATCGGAGTACGGAAGCACCTCGTATAACTGTTCTGTCCGCGGTGGAAGACGACCACTGGCGCTTTTGCGTGCGGGACAACGGGCAAGGCATACCTGCGGAGCACACCGAAAAAATCTTCGATATGTTCCACCGTTTGCATGGCGATAGCATCCCGGGGTCAGGCATCGGGCTCGCTATTTGCAAGCGGATCGTCGAGCGAAGCGGAGGCGAGATCTGGGTCGATTCCGAAGTCGGCCGGGGCTCCACTTTCTGCTTCACCATTCCCTTTCCCGCGGCGACCGTCGTCGGCTAGCCGGCTTTCTTCCTGTTCGGATAAATCTGATGGAGCGGGTAGCGCCGACGGAAACAACTTCCATAGTTGGGAAGCGAATACACCGTCAGTAACATCGAACGTGACGTCCTGGTTGCAGGCGCTGTCACCATTGCCGGCACTAGTGCCTCGCGAAAGCAAGGGCTGCTCGGGATAGAACACATTGCACCCGGTGGCGGTCTGTGGATTGCCCCTTGTGAAGCGGTGCACACGATTGGCATGAAGCTGCCCATCGACGTCATTTTTCTCGACCGTCGTTTTCGCGTCACAAAGCTGATTTCGGCGCTTAAGCCGTTCCGTATCTCTGTTTCCCTTTCTGCCTACTCCGTTTTAGAACTCGAAGCGGGTGCAATTGCCCGAAGTCGTACGAAGGTCAATGACCACTTGAGATTTCAAGCGCGCTAGAAACACTCAAGCTGCAGGACCAGAAGTCAAAGAGTTTATTGCCCATGCCTGTGGAGATCCAGACGTTGTTGCTTGCCTTCGTCATAACGGCCGGTTGGCTTGACCTCCGCATGAGGCGTGTGCCGAACTGGCTGACGGTGTCGGGCGTGATTGCGGGCTTTGCCGGTAATGCAATTTTTCAAACGCATGGTTGCCTGATCGCATTCGCTGGCATGGCGTGCGCGCTTGTGGTTTACATTCCCCTATACGCATTGAGGGGCATGGGGGCTGGTGATGTGAAGTTGATGGCCGCGGTAGGTGCGTTGGCCGGGCCCTCTGGTTGGATCGCGATCTTCTTAGCCACCGCGTTATTGGGTGGGCTGGCCGCTTTCACCTTGGTCGCAGTGAAGAAGCGTGTGGGGGAAACCTACATGCGTATGAGCACCATTGTGAGCGCTGTCGCGAATCGGCGAAAGCCGACCGATTTCGATAATTCGCTCGATATTCGAAGTGAACGTGCGCTCAAGATGCCGCACGGCGCTCTTATCGCGAGTGGAGCGATGCTAAGCATGCTGCTCGCGCGGGCAGGGAATTGGAGCTGGTAACTCCAATGGCCGCAACCCTAACACCAACCCTTCCGATGGACTGCGCTGACGACCAGCGCTGGATTGTTCGCTGGCTGCCGTCGCTTACAGACTTTGCGTTCCTGATTCCTGTTGTGCTGCTGGTCTGGTTGCTTCCTGGCGGGTTAAGCACGCTTCTCGGCGACGGGGACACGGGTTGGCATATCCGCACCGGCGAATGGATTCTTGCGCACCACACTATTCCGCACACCGACATCTTCTCGTTCACACGGTTCGGCGAACCTTGGTTTGCCTGGGAATGGGGATGGGACGTGCTGTTTGCGCTGGTTCATTCGTTCACCGGTTTAGCCGGCCTGGTGTTCGTCAATCTTTTGCTGCTTTGTTTTGTCGCTGCCTTGCTGTTCCGTTCAGTAAGGGCTATGTGCAGTAACGATTTGCTTGCATTCGCGGTAACCACGGTGGGCTTGGGTGCCTCCGTCATCCATTGGTTGGCCCGGCCGCACTTACTGTCGTGGCTGCTTTTCCTGGTCTTGCTACGTGTACTTCGGAATGCGGAAAACGGCGACATCAAACAGTTGTGGTGCCTTCCGGTGCTGCTGTTGTTCTGGACAAACGTACATGGGTCGTTCTTTCTCGGCGTGTTCATGATTGCGCTGAGTGCCTTGGCGCAGTGCCTTCCTTCACAAAGCGGACTGGGATCTTTTTGGATGGGCGCATGGCGTCGATCACGGCCTTTCTGGCTGTGCGCCGTCGTGTGTGGGGCCGTAACATTTGTGAACCCATACACGTGGCACGTTCACGCACACATCTGGCAGTACATTCATGATTCTGCGCTGCTGGATTCTATTCAGGAGTTCCAGTCGACCAGCTTTCATCACGGGCCCTCTGTGTTTTTCGGCTGGCTGCTTCTGCCAGCCGGCGGCGCGATTCTCTGGTGTTGTCAAAAGCGTTATTGGTCGGGCTGCTTCGCGGTGATTGCGTGGATGCACTTCTCGCTGCTGGCAGCGCGTAACATCCCCATGTTCGTCTTTGTCGTTTGTCCATTTATTGCCGTGATGCTCCAGGAAGTATTCACAAATCAGCTGCAGCCGATCTGGCCACAAGCTGGCCCATTCTTTGCAACCGTGCAGAGTCAGCTGTTTCCTTTTGAACGCATGCCACGTTGCTATGCTCTTTCCGCCGTGGCGTGTCTCTGTGTCGGGTTGTGCCTCGCGGCGAAGCTGCCCGGTTTCGATGTGAACTTTCCGTCCAAGCGCTTCCCGGAAGCTGCGTTGCCTTCGATTGCGAAATTGCACGCGACGCGGATCTTCACGACCGATCAATGGGGCGACTATCTGACTTACAAGCTGTATCCCAGCAGTCGCGTGTTCGTCGATGGACGTAGCGATTTCTATGGCGCTTCTTTCTTGGAGCGCTGTGGACATATTTTGAGTGCCCGATGGGACTGGGAGAACGATCTAAATCGATTTTCGGTCGATATGGTCGTTGTGACCCCAGACACGCCGATCGCGACGGTGCTAAAGCGCTCGAGCCGGTGGCGTGTTGTGTTCGACAACAAATCGTTGATCGTCTTCGGTCTGCAACCCCGTGTGGCAGGCCCGATCTTACGAGGCGCTTAGAAACTTTCAGCCGTTCCTAACCGGAACGGAGGAAACAGGCTTGAGGCCAAGTTGGCTTTCAAGTGCAGAACAACGTAATAGGAAAGGAGATTTGAAGCATGACATCAGCATTGAAAGCATTTTGGGTAGAAGAGGACGGCCAGGATCTGGTCGAATACTCGCTCTTGATGGCCTTTATCGCTTTGGCTGCCGTTGCAGTTCTGGGCAACGTTGGCAATACGATCAAGAACCTGTTTACGGGAATCAACAGCTCGTTGACATCGGCGTCAACGTCGGCTGCATCGTAAGTGCAGGCCTTGCGCCGCTCCGGTTCAGCTCTGACGGAGCGGCGCGAATATCAACTTACAACGTTTTTGGACAAACGCATTCGAATTTAAAACCATGAATCGCCGATTGATAGCTGTTTTTACTTTTGCCCTGGTGGTAGCGACCGCGACAAGCGCCATTGTGTACCGGCTGCTGTTGTTGCGCGCACGGACGCCAATGGTGCAATCGACTGTGCCGGCCAACAAAGTGGTAGTGGCGGCGCACGATCTGCAGGTAGGAGCGCTGATCTCAGACGACGATTTGTCAGACGCGAACTGGCCTGGAGGTGTACCCGACCAGTCGTTCAAGCTTCGGACAGACCTGGTAGGTCGTGGCGTAATCGCAAATGTCTTCAAGGGTGAGCCCATTACGGAGCGTAGGTTGGCGCCCAAGGGTGCGGGTGCGGGCCTTGCCTCAACCATTCCGGTCGGCAAACGTGCTGTCGCGCTGCGAGTAAATGAGGTCGTCGGTTTGGCAGGATTCGTTCTTCCCGGCATGCGTGTAGACGTGCTGATCGCCGGGTCGATCCCGGGCTCGGAAAGCAACGGCGTTCGATGCCGAACCGTGTTGCAAAACATCGAAGTTCTTTCCGCTGGCCAGAAGATAGATAAAAGCCTGGATGGTAAACCCGAAACCGCTGAGGTTGTGAATCTGTTAGTCACGCCTGATCAGGCGGAAGTGCTGAACCTGGCGAGTACGGAGACGAAGGTTCAACTGGTTCTCCGCAATCCAATGGACACGAGGGAATCGGAGACACACGGCACCTCGATGGCCTCTCTCTTCGGTGTGAAAGCCGTTGCCTTTCCGTCGCCCGTACCCGCAATCTACCGCCCGCTGGCACGAGTAAGTGCGCCCGCTACTGCGTCGGTTGTGGAAGTTTTCACCGGCACTAAACGAAGCGAGCAGACGCTGATGGAGAAAAAGTGATGAGGTTAGTATTAGCGCTTTGCGTCGTTACGGGCCTGCTGGCGCAGAGTCCGGGTCCCGCTTCCACGGCGGAGACGACCAGTCCACAAACGATCGAGATGCAGATCGGGAGATCCACTGTAATCGAGCAGTCAAACGGTTTCAAGCGCGTTTCCGTTGCTAACGGTGACGTGGCCGAGGCAGTTGCAGTCAGCTTGTCGGAAGTACTCGTAAATGCCAAGGCGGCCGGCGAAACCAGCCTGGTCCTCTGGGACGGCAAGGGCGTTCGCCGCACTTATCTCGTCCGAGTGCTCCCTGATGAAGCAATGATGAATATTATCCGATCGCAGCTAACGCAGGAGATTGGACCAGGCGTTACCGTTGCATCGCAGGGATCCAGCCTCTTCTTGCGAGGCACAGTTGATTCCGCGGTAATGGCGGATCGCGCGTTTAGTATTGCTTCGGCCTATCCGTCCGGCAAGGTGGTAAACCTGCTGCGCGTGACCGTGCCGCCTGGGGATCCGCAGATTCTCCTTAAAGTCAGATTCGCCGATGTCGACCGTTCCCTGTCGGATCAGCTCGGTGTCAACCTGTTCGGCATTAACGGTCTCAAAGGAATTGGGACCTCCACAACGGGACAGTTCGGTCAAAACCCGGCCATCTCTGGTCTGACTAGCGGGGCCAGCGCTACGCTGACCGACCTCATGAATATCTTTTTTTATCGCCCGGATCTAAACATCGGTGCTGTGCTTCGGGACCTGGAAGCCAAGAACGCTCTTCAAATACTGGCGGAACCTGATTTGCTCGCCATGAGCGGGCATCCGGCCAGCTTTCTAGCCGGCGGGGAATTCCCGTTTCCCACCATCCAGGGCGGTGCCGCAGGGGTAGGGCAGATCACCATTCAGTTTAAAGAATTTGGTATCCGACTCAATTTTGTCCCCACAGTGACGCCTCGCGGCACGGTTCATCTCGAAGTCATGCCGGAAGTAAGCTCGCTTGACTACTCGAATGGCTTAACTGTGGGCGGATATACGGTTCCTGGCATCTCGACTCGTCGTGTGACTACCGACGTGGAACTTGCTAGCGGCCAGAGCTTTGCGATTGCCGGATTACTCAATAACCAGCTGACGGAAACCGTGGACAAAATGCCTGGGATTGGCAATATTCCGGTACTCGGTAAGTTGTTTCAATCCCGCTCTACAAGTAAGAGCCACACAGAATTGCTGGTAATTGTAACTCCGGAGCTAGTCAACCCGATCCCGGCTGGTGATAAAGCGCCGGCGATTCACTACGACAAGCCCTTTCTGCCAGGCGCGATTCCGCCGGCGCTAGGGAACCTTCCTTCGTCATTGAATTTGCCTCAGTCGCAAACGCTAACGATCGAGGAGATGAAAGCTATGTTGAGTGCCGAGTCTCCTGCAGGGCCTCAGCTGCCGAACGTCAACGGCGTAAGCGGGCAAGCCGGCAATATTCCTGCCGTCGGCCCAGTAACACCAACTGCAACGAATCCCAATAAGTGACAAACCATGAGCTCAGCTAGCCTGCTTCTGTTTATTAAAGACGAGAGCCTCCGCTACGAGGTAAAGCAGATTCTCGCGGATGCCGAGCCGCACCTGTCCTTCGACAGCCATGACTCGGATTGGAACAGTCTACTGGAAAGGATTGTTAAAGCGAAATCAGAACTCATTCTGCTCGACCTTCAAGCTGTTCCGGGCGAGTTGAGTATTGCCATTCGCCAGCTTCGGCACTATAGTCCGCGGCTTCGGGTTGTGGCGTTGCATCATAGCGCCGATTCGCAGATTATTCTACACGCTATGCGTGCGGGGGTGCACGAATTTCTGCACTCGCCCATGCAGGAGACATTGCTGCCCGCTGTGGAGCGTTTGCTGGCTGCTTCTGATGAAGCTGGCTTGCCGGCGACGCGAGGCAAGGTCGTTGCTTTCCTGTCCGCGAAGGGCGGCTGCGGTGCGACTACCTTGGCCTGCCACGTGGCGACCGAACTACAGCGCCTGAGCAAGAAGAAAATCCTGCTTGCTGATTTAGATCTGACGTCCGGCTTGGTTGGCTTCCTGATGAAGACGCCGAGCTCGTACTCGATCCTGGATGGACTAAAAAATATCACTCGCTTAGACGAGAGTCTTTGGAAGGCTCTGATTGTCGAGCATCGACCCGATCTGGCTGTTATCCCGGCGCCGGCTTCGTATTCACGCTGGGATCATCCCGACGAAGCACAACTTCGGGAACTGCTTCAGTTCATGCGAACACAGCACGACTGGATTGTGCTTGATCTTGGACGAAGCTTAAACTCCATTGCCACTGCCGTGCTCGAAGAGGTGGATCAGCTCTTTCTCGTTTCCACGCTGGAAGTGGTCGCCTTACACGGACTGAAATCGATTGTACACGGCTTGTTCGAACAAGGTGAAAAGCTGCAGCTGGTTTTGAATCGCACTCCAAAGATGATGGACATCAGTATGCAAGAGCTCGAGAAAATTCTCGGCCGCTCTGTGTATACGGCTCTCCCAAACGATTACATGAGCCTGTATCAGTCGTATTCGAGCGGCAATTTACTCGATCCGAACAACAAGTTGGCTCAGCATTTCTCTTCGTTCGCGGCTAAGATAGCCGGCACTACTCCGGTGAAGCAAAAGAAGCGCTTCGCTCTTTTTGGATAGGGAACTCGGGACTACCTTCGTATGACGCCTACAGAGTTACTGAAGAACGATTCGAAGGCAAACGAGAATCCTCGTTTGCCAACGAGCAGCCGCGACCTGGGCAATGCTCAGTATCAGGATCTGAAGTTCTCGATCCACCGTAAACTCCTCGACCGAATCAACCTTGAGGTTGTTCACGGCATCTCGGGTGAGCGGGTTCGCCAGGAGATTCGTCCCTCGATCTCCAAGCTGGTGAATGAGGAGAAGACGCCGCTCAGTCTGACCGAGAAAGATCGACTCATTGAGGAAGTTCTCGATGAAGTGTTCGGGCTAGGACCGCTGGAGCCTCTGTTGCGAGACCGCACAGTCTCGGACATCCTGGTGACCACGCCGCGCTTGATCTACGTCGAGCGAAATGGGCGGCTGGAGCGAACACCGATCGAATTCAAGGACGACGCGCACTTATTGCGAATCATCGAACGCGTCGTTTCGCGCGTGGGCCGCCGTATCGATGAGTCTTCGCCCATGGTGGATGCTCGATTGCCGGACGGTTCGCGCGTCAATGCCGTTATTCCACCGCTGGCTGTGGACGGGCCGTTACTGTCGATACGCCGGTTCGGCACCGATCCGCTTCAACCCGCGGATCTGCTGCGTAATCTGTCGCTCACGGAAGGAATGCTCGAACTGCTGAAAGGCGCCGTGAAGGCTCGCTTGAATGTGATCATCTCGGGCGGTACGGGTGCCGGTAAGACGACCTTCCTGAACATGTTGTCGGGATTCATTCCGGCCACGAGCGAATCGTCACCATCGAAGACGCAGCTGAATTACAGCTACGGCAAACTCACGTGGCCCGTCTTGAAACGCGTCCAGCCAACGTAGAGGGCAAGGGCGCAATTCTGCAGCGTCACCTGTTGATCAATGCGCTTCGTATGCGTCCAGACCGCATCATCGTCGGTGAGGTCCGTGGCGAGGAAGCACTCGACATGCTCCAGGCCATGAACACTGGTCATGATGGTTCGCTGACGACCATCCACGCCAACACGCCCCGCGACGCCATCAGCCGAATGGAAGTGATGATCGGCATGGCCAGCAGCAACCTGAGTGTTCGCTCGATCCGCCAACAAGTAGCGTCTGCGGTAGATCTATTTATCCAATGCTCACGGCTTGGGGATGGCACCAGAAAAGTCACGTATATCACTGAATGCGTGGGCATGGAAGGGGAACTGGTCACTACCCAGGACATCTTTGTGTTCGAGCGCACAGGCGTATCGTCGGATGGCAAAGTCCTCGGGCGATTCAAGCCAACCGGCGTCCGCCCGAAATTCAGTGAGAGGCTAAAGGCAGCAGGCATTGAACTGCCAGCTCACCTGTTCCAGAACGCTGTCGAGGTGCGCTGATCCGTGACCCTAATCATCGGCTTTTTCGTATTCACTTTCGTGATCGTTTGGGTCTGCGTCGGCTTTGGGTTTTCTTTTTTCAAGCGCAAACAGACGCAGCAACTTCGGTCGATGCTGCGCAAAGCCGAAGCGACCGACGCCGAACAGCGAAATCCCGAGCTACTTCTGCCTCCGGACAGAGCCGATGCATTAGCAAGACTGCTGGACCGCTTCCGAATTACGGAGCAGATCGATTTGATGATCGATCAGGCAGGGTCTAGTTCGAACTCTAGTAAGTTGCTTCTCTCCTGTGTCATCGCTGCCATTGTGGGCGGAGTGCTCGGAAGTAAGTTCCACTTTTCGCTTCCGGCCGGCGTAGTGAGCCCTGTAGCTGCACTGGTGGGCCTCGTTCTTCCATTCCTGATGCTCTTGCACAAGCGGAAGAAGTGCATAGCCGACTTTGAGGAGCAGTTCCCGGAAGCTCTCGATTTCCTCTCGCGCTCTATGCGAGCGGGGCATGGATTTTCAGTAGCTCTCGAGATGCTGGCGACGGACGTTCCCGATCCTTTGGGGCGAGCGTTCCGCAGGGTTTCGAATGATACGGCACTCGGGTCGCCGCTGGATGTGGCGCTTGGCAAGCTAATGATCCTCGTGCCGCTGGTGGACGTTCGCTTTTTCGTGTCGTCCGTGATTCTGCAGCAGGAAACGGGCGGCAACCTGGGCGAGATTCTCAACAAGCTTGCTTACATCATTCGGGAGCGCTTCCGACTGAAGGGGCAAGTCAAAGCGGTCAGCGCGCACGGGCGTGTAACGGGCTTCGTTTTGCTAATCATGCCCATAGGCGTTGCGGGCTTCATGTTGATAACGAACCCGAGTTATTTAACGCAGATGACGCTGCTACCGCTGGGACGCATGATGATCTACGGTGCCATCGGCGGTCAAATTGTCGCGTATTTTGTGATCAAGAAGATCATCGATATCAAGGTTTGAATTATGGGCATTTTTATAGCCGCGGTTCTGTTTCTTTTCATAACGGGTGTGATCGTTGCGTTTGGTTACAGACATTATGTCCGTCCAGCGCAGCTGATCGACCAACTCACGGCGAGTACCTCGGAAGCCTTGCCGACTCTGATCGTTGAATCGAAAAAAGGCCAGCAGTCCGGCTTGGCGGAGATGTTTGCGTCCATCGGGAGCATGGTCCCGGTTTCGCCTCAGGACGCCAACGTTGCCAAGAAAGAACTGAGCGCTGCCGGTTTCCGCTCGTCCTCCGCAGTCACCGTCTATTACGGCACAAAGTTTGCCGCGGCCGCAGTGTTTGTGCTGCTCGGAGCTGCTTTGCGCAGTCACGTGGCAAACCCGGTCCTGAAAGTGGTCATGCCTATTGCTTCTGGCGCAGCCGGCTATGCTCTTCCGGCATTCATCCTGGGCCGAAAGCTAAAGACACGTCAGGAGAACATTCGTTTTGGACTGCCGGATGCCTTGGACTTGATGGTCATCTGTACCGAAGCCGGTTGCGGTTTGGACCAAGCCATCATGAACGTTAGCCGTGATATGAAATCGGTTCACCCCGAAATCGCGGATGAACTTGGCTTGCTGAACATGGAAGTGATGGCGGGCAAGAGCCGGGCCGACGCGCTTCGCAATCTGGCGCGAAGAACCGGCGAGGAAGAGCTGAAAAAGCTGGTCGCGATCCTGATTCAAACCGATCGCTTTGGCACGAGTGTGGCCGAGGCTCTCCGCACCCAGTCGGACTTTCTTCGGATCCGGCGTCGCCAGGAAGCGGAAGAACGCGCGGGGAAGGTCGGCGTGAAGCTGGTATTCCCGATCTTTTTCTTCTGTATGCCCTCGCTGGTGGTTGTGACCGCTGGCCCGGGCATGCTGCAGTTGTTTACGAACCTGCTTCCGGCGATGGCGCACGCCAATATGCATTAGCGCGCTAGATCCGACAAGAAAAGCAACAAAGGAAAGTGCGAATAAAAGTACTCGGAAGGCACTTTCCCTACGAGGCTTCCGCCTTTCAGAAAGGGACAGCGTTATGAATGGAACAATTATGCAGGCAATTCTTTGGATCGCCGCTGGAGCACTGTTGATTATGTACCTCAAGCGTCGCCGCAGCCGGAAAATGGTGCCATAGGCACGCAACGGTCGATGGGTGATTTTGATCTGACCTCCAGCCTTCTGCAGGCGCAGAAAGCCGATGGTGGTTGGAGTTACCAGGGTTCTACTTCGTGGACAGAGCCAACAGCGCTCGCGCTTTTGGCTCTGGCTTCATGTAGTGTCTTGAGTTCAGCGTATGAGCGTGGCTGCCAGTGGCTGGCATCGCAACAACGGATGGACGGAGGCTGGCCGCCGAACGCGCAAGTTCCTCTGAGTACAGCGGTGACAAGCCATGCCCTGCTTGCCCTCAGCGACCTAGGTCCCAAGGCTTCCGCACATCGTGGTATCGATTGGATGCTTCGTCACATCAAGCCCCAATTGACGCTAGGTGAGCGCATTGGAAGTTGGTGGCAGGGGCGGCCAAGCGCCGAGAATGTAATGGGTGGCTCACCGTGGTTTCCCGGCACCGCGGCTTGGATTGCACCGACCGTGATGTCGGTTCTCTGCCTTGCTGACGCAAGGTGTAAGCAAGGTCGGCACGACCTTACGCCAATCATCGCCCAAGGAAAGCAATATCTTCTCTCCAGGCGTTGCCAAGGCGGCGGTTGGAACCATGGCGGAAGTCGAGTCTACAGTGAAACAGCGCCGGCCTACCCGGAAATGACAGGCTTGGCGTTGTTGGCTTTTGATGAATCGGAGTTGCCGTTGGTTTCGAATGACCTCGCGCTCGCCGAGGGGATGCTAGCTTCGCCGCAGTCTGGGGAAGCGCAGTCATGGCTTCGAATAGCGCTAACGAAACATGGTCGCTCCTGCGCAGCTTACGATGCGAATCGTTTTCCTTGCCGAACCGTCCGTGAGACCAGCTTGCGTTTGCTCGCGGATGCAGCCAAGAATTCCGGACACCCGTTCGTAGTGAAAACTACATGAGCCGCAGTATCAGCCGTCGTCATTTTTTCTTCGGAACTCTGGCGTTCTCGTTGGCCGCATGTCGCCGCCCGTCGGTGCCTTCGGCTAAAACCAGGCATGAGAGCGTTTCGATCATCAAGAACTGCGCGTACGGCGGGGAACTCCATGACCCGATCCGGCGCATCCTTCTGGATCACCGGGTCAACGTTAGCGGAAAACGAGTGGTTCTTAAGCCCAATTTAGTCGAGTTCCATCCGCAGACGCCCATCAATACCAATCCCGTGTTTGTCGCCGCCGTCGCTGAGGCATTCCAATCGCTGGGAGCAACGGAGGTTCGCATCGCGGAAGGACCTGGGCATCGTCGGATGACATTGGACATGGCGGAAGGGGCCGGATACTTCGAAGCCATTTCCAAATTCGAGTCGCGGTTTACAGATCTCAACCTCGATGATGTGAGTGCGGTCAAATTAAAGCAGCCATTCTCATCGTTCAGGGAACTGTATCTACCCCATACCGTGCTCGATTGCGACCTCCTGGTATCACTCCCGAAACTAAAGACGCATCACTGGGCAGGCGCAACCCTTTCCATGAAGAATCTCTTTGGTGTAGTTCCCGGCGCGGTTTACGGTTGGCCGAAAAACCCTTTGCACTGGGCCGGCATACACGAATCGGTGGCCGACCTGCACTCGCTATTCCCAAATCAGTTCTGCCTGGTGGATGGCATCGAAGCAATGGAAGGAAATGGCCCCATCCTTGGTACGTCCAAGCACATGGGCCTAATTGTGGCTGGCGCCCACCCGCCCAGTGTGGATACCACCTGCTGTGAAATTATGCGCATAGATCCAGCCAAAATCGGATATTTAAAGCTGGCGGCGCGGCGAGACGGCAGAACGCTCGAGGTTCAACAGCGGGGAGAATCAATCGCGTCGGTTGCGCAGAGGTTCGCACTCCTTCCGAGCTTGCAGTCCCTTAGCCTCTAGAAGTCACTGCTGGCCTGTTGCTTCAGCTTCCGTTAGGGATGGCTGAAGTACCTCGTCCGCATTGGGTCGAAGCGCATTAGAGTTCGAAGAGGCATCTGGAAATAATGATGTCCCGCCGATTTACGCCGAACATGCTCGGACAAAAGAGAAGCCCGATCCACGCTAGCGAATCGGGCCCACATTGACTATAAGCGGAAGCTAGTTAGGGGTTGATTTAAATGAACATTTCTTCGTCCGAGGTTGCATGGTCGACGGTAGGTCGGCCTCCCCGTCCAAGATGAGTAATAGTGGTGCGGATACCGCTGATTACTCCATGGATTTCCCGCACCGGCCGCAGGACACTACGCTGGACGATCGATACTGTTTCCTGAGCCCGGCCCATAGTGTCATCCAACACCATTTCCGCGCGTTCTAACTGGACTTTGGCGCGAGTCGTCGCATCATTCAGGAGTTCATCGATCCTCGTTACCTGCTGCTTGGTCACATCCAAGATCTGGGTGCTTGTCTCGCCGATCTTGTGGATGTGTTTTTCAGCACCCTCGGCTGTTCGTCGAGTCGTTCCAATAATGGCCTCAATCTGGGGCCAAACATGTAAAACCTGCGCCTGTAACTTCCGGGCGACCAGGAACAACCCGAGTAGAGTGGCCAGCTGCAGCAGAAGAGCAATAGCTGCAACGGCAACGAAGACGGTGAGAACGATCAGCAGCGTATTTTGGTCCATGGCGGCTTACTTACAGATCTAGCTGTCGAGTGCTAGACGGTCTCCGACGTACTTCCGGGAGCACCGGCCGTGGCCGACTTTATGTCACCAACAGCATCGCGATAGGCCTGTTTGCCTGCCTCTACCGCAGCGCTCAGGTTTTCTTTTTGGCGCGTCACAGTTGTGCGCCCTTTGTCGAGCAGGTCGTTCGCCGAACCTTTCAAAGTCTCAGTTTGCTGAAGAACATATTGCTTGCCGTCTTCGGTTCGCGCCTTCAAATAATCGGCACCCTCACCCGCTTTGTCAGCAAGTAGCTGCCGCGTTTCATCCCCCGCGCGTGGAGCCCAAAGGATGCCGGCTGCGACGCCGATCCCGAGGCCCAGTAAAAAATAACCAAAACCGCTTTTCTCTTCCATAACTACCCCTCTCTGTGAGTGTTTTACAGGCCAGCTAGAATGGCCATCCTTCAGAAGTCTACACCTTGTAGAGCATGGTACAGTGGCAAACGTTTCGTCCATGGGAAACCGTTCAACGCCAGTCAAGCTGGATGGAGAGGCGCTGTGGGACTACGCTTTGAAGAGTTTAGGCCGTAGAGCGCAGTCCGTTTCCGAGATCCGTCAAAAGCTGCTACGCCGGGCCGCTGCACCGGCGGACGTCAACGCAGTATTGACGCGCCTACGCGAGTATGGCTTCGCCGACGACCAGAAATTTTCGGAGAGCTTCGCCGCCGTACGGCTGCAGAGCCACGGCTTCGGGCAGCAACGAGTGCTCCGCGATCTCCGTGCCAAGAGAGTTTCGGAGACTGTGGCCAAGCAGGCCGTTCACAGCGCCTATGCCAGTACCGATGAATCGCAGCTGATCGCGAAGTATCTCGAGCGCAAGTATCGGGGCAAGGACTTGCGTGAACATCTGAAAGACCCGAAGAACATGAACAGCGTGTACCGGCGGCTCCGGATGGCGGGCTTCAGCTCCGGGGAGACACTCAAGGGACTGCGACGCTATTCGGAGGCGGTTGAAGAATGGGAAGAAGTAGATGAGGAGAGTTGAAAAATGTCTGCGCGGTCGATAAGCCGGTTTTTGTCTCCGCCCGAAAGCGGCGGCAATCATTCGTCTAGGCCTGCCATTACTGGAAGGCTCAAGCGACCTACCCGGAAGTGGTAGCGGAGCGGGCCACTCCTCCTCCCCTATTTGGTCTTGCTTCGCATGGGGTTTTCCCTGCCAATCCGATTGCTCGAACTGCGGTGCGCTCTTACCGCACCTTTTCACCCTTACCTGGCGCAAGCGCCCGGCGGTATCTTTTCTGTGGCACTGTCCGTAGCGTACGCCTTCCGATGTACGCCCCCGGCCGTTAACCGGCATGCCGCCCTATGAAGACCGGACTTTCCTCCCGGCGCTGCCCGAAAGCAGCACCCGGCGATTGCCTGATCGCGCAGACAACTTCAGTATGACAGTGTGGCGGCCCGTTAGAGGCGCGCAACACTTGTTTCATGATGTCTTCCACAGTTTCAACGTAGCGAAGCAGCAGATCGTTGAGGGTGGTCGGCGAGCGTGACCTTGCTCTATCTAGCGTTCCGGCGCTTGGGCCGGTCCGTTGGCGGGATCCGAACTCCATGGGGCGGGATGATAGTCTCCGCTCCGAGTGGTGTAATCGCCGCTGGTGATCACGATCATGATAGTGAGCCAGACTAAACCGGCTACCACGAACAGCCGCGTCATGGGTGCGCTAAACCGGACGCCCATAAAGATCCAGGCGACCAGGGAAGCCTTAATCAGCGCAATGGCAAGAGCCACAATGACGTTCCACTCCCCGAGCTCCAGGTAAGAAACGCCAACGGTTGTCCAGGTCAGGCAAATCAGAGCCGCCCAGACCCCGACCAGAATTTTAACCGAGGGTATGTGCGAGGTGATATGTGAACTCATGTTCGATGTCCAATCAGGTAGAGCAGTGGGAACAGGAAGATCCAGACGACGTCGACAAAGTGCCAGTAAAGGCCGATCATTTCGACCGGCGTGTAATAGCCGGCATGGAACGTTTGCTGGCGCGCCTTGATGACCAGGTAAGTCAACAACCCAAGGCCGATGATCATGTGAAGGGCGTGCATGCCTGTCATACAGAAATACAGGAAGAACAGGATTTGTGCTTCGTGGGCGTACTGCGGAGCGCGGTAGTGAGCGACGTTGAAGTTTAAGCCGGGCACTAGGCCTTCAACCCACTTGTTGTGGTATTCGAAGCCTTTGATGACAAGAAAGATCGTGCCGAAAAACATGGTCAGCAGAAGAGAAATTACCTGCGTACTATGTTTTCCTAACTGTGCCGCCCTAACAGCGACAGCCATGCTCAAGCTGGAGCAAATCAGTACGGCTGTGTTCGTTCCACCCAGGATGACGTCCATGTATTCGCTGGTGGAAGCGAACGCATCGTGGTAAATGTTGCGGTAAATCGCGTAGGCCGTGAACATACCACCGAAGAACAACACTTCGGTGATCAGGAACGTCCACATGCCGAGCATGGCCGCATCCAGCTGCTGCTCAGAGGATGCGAAATGGTGTCGAAGGTGAGTGGCTTCGACGGCCGCGTGTTCAACTTGCGCTAGTTCAGCCAACGACATCCTCCAGGGGACCGTAATTGTAAGCTTCTTCCGTCACAGTGGGCGTCTCATCGAAGTTGAAGGTGGTAGGCGGCGATTGAATCTGCCATTCCAGACCTGCTGCGCCCCACGGATTCTTGCCGGCCTTCTTGCCGAAGAAAAGCGAGTGCATGAAGTAGACCATAGGAATCAGGTATCCGATACCGAGAACCGAAGCGCCGGCCGTCGACAATACGTTCAAAACCTGAAACTCCTCCGGGTAATTGTGATAGCGGCGCGGCATACCAAGGTAGCCGAGGATGAACTGCGGAAAGAATGTCAGGTTGAAGCCGAGGAAGATGATCAGTACGGCAAACTTCGACCAGCCTTCCGAGTACATGCGCCCGGTCATCTTGGGCCACCAGAAGTGTACGCCGCCCAGGAATGCCATCACCATGCCGCCAACCATGACGTAGTGGAAGTGTGCCACGACGAAGTAAGTGCCGTGCGTGGCAACGTCTGTACCAAGCGACGCCAGGTACAAGCCAGTCAGGCCGCCGATAGTGAACAAGCCGATGAACCCGAACACGTAAAGCATCGGGGTTTCGAAAGACACCGAGCCTTTGTACATGGTTGCGGTCCAGTTGAAGACTTTGATCGCGGACGGTACCGCCACCATCATGCTCAGCAGAGAAAATGCCACGCTGATGTACATGCTCTCGCCGGTAAGGAACATATGATGCCCCCAGACCACAAAGCTGAGAACCGCGATAGCCATGCTTGAGAAGGCGACGAAGTTATAGCCGAAGATGCGCTTGCGCGAAAAGCACGAGACAAGTTCGCTGATTACGCCCATACCCGGCAGAATCATGATGTACACGGCGGGGTGAGAGTAAAACCAGAACAAGTGCTGAAACAAAATCGGGTCGCCGCCGATTGCCGGATCGAAAATACCGACCTTGGCAATGCGTTCGAACGCCAGAAGCAGCAGCGTGATGGCAAGCACCGGAGTGCCGAGCACCTGGATAAGGCCCGTCGCGTAGTTGGACCAGACGAACAGCGGAAGCCGGCCCCAGGTCATGCCGGGTGCGCGCATCTTGTGCACCGTCACGATAAAGTTCAAGCCGGTCAGAATGGATGAGAAGCCTGCAATGAAGATACCGAATGCGGCTGCGAGAACGTAAGAGTTGGAGTAAGTGCTGCTATAGGGCGTGTAAAACGTCCAGCCCGTGTCGACACCACCGCGCACCACCGCGTATAGCGTGAAGAGTGCGCCGACGACGTAGATGTACCAACTCAACAGATTGATGCGAGGGAACGCCAGGTCTTTGGCGCCGATCATAATCGGAATCAGAAAGTTGGCGAGCGTTGCCGGAATGGAGGGCACCAGGAAGAAGAACACCATTACCACGCCGTGCATGGTGAAAAACCGGTTGTAGGTTTCGGGGGCAAACAAGCCATCGGGCGACAACAAATTGATGCGGAACAAAACGGCGAAAGAGCCGCCGACGAAGAACATCAGCGTGATGGAGATCAGGTAAAGGATTGCGATTCGTTTGTGGTCCGTTGTGAAGAGCCAGCTTTTCCAGCCGTGCTCGACGTTGAGGTAGTTAACCTCTTCCGCTATCTCGGGGACCGGAGTGCTTTGTGCGATGGTTGCCATTCGTGCTATTTCCCTCGATGACTGCTACTTACTTGATTTCTTGACGCTTGGTTGCTGCGCAGAGCGGCTTCCCGTGGTTGCGAGAACGCCGGGTGCAGGACCGCCTGCTGTTGGTGTTGTTCCTGCGCCGGTACCAAGCGACTTGATAAACGCGATGAGTTGGATGACGCCTTCCTCGCTGATCTGCCCTTTAAAGTTCGGCATCACATTGGGCTCGAATCCCGCCACAATTTTAGCGTTCGGATTCAGGATGGACTCCCGGAGATACGCGTCGTCTGCAATCACAGTTTGTCCGCCACTGAGTTGCACCGGCTTGTTATACAACCCGCGCAGATTCGGGCAGCGGCCCTGCTGGTCAAGCAAATGACAAGTGGCGCATCCCTGCTGCTGAAAGTTTTTTTGCCCTTGTTCCGCCAGCGTTCCTTGCGAACCGCCGCCGCTCTCCCAGTTCGCCCATTCTTTCTGACCGAGCACGTGAACCGTGCCCACCATTTTGGCGTGCCACAACCCACAGTACTCTGTGCAGAAAATATGGTAGTCGCCGGGTGTCGTCGCTGTAAACCAAAGGCTGTTGTAGTGGCCGGGCATCACGTCATGCCTGACGCGGAAGGCCGGAATGGAAAAGCTATGGATTGTGTCTTCCGACGCCATCGTCAGCTTCACCGGCTGGCCCGAGGGCACGTGCAGCTCATTAATTTCTCGGCCACCGTTTGGATACTGGATCTTCCACATCCATTGTTTGCCCGTCACGAAGATCTCCATCGCGTCCTTGGGAGGATTCTGCGCAGCGTAATAGATCTGCGCGCCCCAGGCGAACATGATCAGCATGACGATGAACGGCGAGATGGACCAGAAAAGCTCCAGCTTCGTGGAACCTTCAATCTGAGTGGCATGGGGGTGAACCGAACGCCTGTATTTGTAAGCAAAGAAAGCAATAGCCGCAAAGATCAGCAACGTCATCACGATGGTGACGAAACTGATAAAGAAGTAAAGATAATCGATAGAAGTCGCCTGCTCGGAGGCTGTCGGGGGGAATAGCGGGATCGCCCCCAGCGGCAGATGTTCCCACAAGTTATCGAGCATGGCGTACCTCGTTCTGTTGACGCATGAGTAAAAATAAGAGACCAGCTAAACCAACCACGGTAATGCCCCCCGCCAGCTTCAGAAGATTGACGATGGCCAGAGTATATTTGCCCTGCGCGGCATCGTAGTGAAAGCAAAACAGGGTGATGTAGTCGACCGGACTACCAATGCGGTGCGAAGAAGCATCCACTAAAGCCATGCGCATATCGGGTGGCGCATATTGGATGCCGAAAAAGTACCGCGAGAGTTTACCTTCGGGTGTTGCCACCATAATGCCGCCGGCATGAACGAACTGCTGGGTGGCGTCGTCCCAGCGATAGCGGAAGCCGACCGCGCTGGCAAGCTTCGCAATTGCATCGGGCGTGCCAGTTAAGAAGTGCCAGCCGGCTTCGAAGTTGGCGACATTGCGAATTGGCTTTTTCGAGAACATTTCGGCGTACTCCGCCTTTTTCTGTTTCGCCGTTTGCGGATTGTCGTGCGGATCGATGCTGACCACCAGAACGTTATAATCGCGGCCAGGTTCAAGAGCCACGCGCTTCAGGCTGTTCACCGATTCCATCAGCGTCATCGGACATACGCTGGTGCACGAGAAGTACACCATCTCGATCACAACCGGCTTGTCGCCAAACCAGGTGCGCAAAGGCTCCAGCTGATTATTCTCATCGCGGAAACTGAGATCGAGGGGCACCGGCCCGTCGAGTTTCTGGTCGATGCCCACGCCCGCCGCGATCTTCGGCCTTGCATACTGTGCCGTCATCTTGGAAGGTGACAGCGCCAGTGCGCAGGCGGCGATGGCGCAGAGCAAAGCGGTACTACTTCGGCGCATTCTTGCGGATTTCTCCTCGAATTACTGGCGGTTCTTTAGACGAAGTCTGGCCTGCTTCCACGGTGCCCTGACTCTTGTAGGCCGAGGGCATTGCCGCTAGGCTGCCGGCGAAGTCGCGACCCTGCCCACCGGGAACCATCAGTCCTGGGCTGGCGTCGGGCCTCACCTTCAGCTGCGGAATGACAGCGGCCATCGCATTGTCTATCGGAATGTGCTTTTGTCCTTGGGCATCCGTTCCGCCCTTCGAAAGCATCTTGTCTTCTGTCGCTCGCATCAGCGGCAACTCATTCCAAGGGTGAACCTGTAGCAGCGGTCCTTTCGGAATTACGCGTGCCGGCGCGAGCGGGCTGGGAAGCGTGCTCGTGGGCACGGTCCGCTTCAAAAGATTCTCTATGGGCACGGTTAGTAAGGCCGTCACTACTAGGGTGAAAGCGATGATCGCAAGCGAACCAAGCACCATCTTTACGCTGGCATCTACTTTTTCGAAGTGCGTGCCATGGTCACCCATCTGCGGGTCGGAGTTCACCGGCCCGTGGTGTTGAATGTATTTGTCGTGAGTGGATTCCGCCATCAAACGGCCTCCGGAATGGTCATAGGCGGCATGATCCGTGGATCGTGCAGCGGCAGCAGCGGCCGTTTACGTAAGTAACCGAGATAGGCGTAAACCCAGATACCGCCGATACCGACGAACGCAGCGAAATCGGTCCAATAAACCGACAAGCCAGTGGTGCGCCATGTCGGTTCCACAATCCAGAACAGATCGATAATGCGTGCCACCAGGATCCAGATAGCAACTTTGATCAACCGGCTCGGCGTCTGCTTGCGCTGCTGCGAAAGAAGCGCCAGGAAAGGAATCGCAAACATGACAAGCGCAATCAACGCCGCCACCCAGCGCCAACCGCCGTTGGTGCGCAGCACGTACCAGGAGATCTCCTGCGGCAGATCGGCCGGCCAGATGATGATCAATTGAGACAGCGAAAGATAAGTCCAGAAGATCGTGAACGCGAACATCAGGTTGCCGAGATCGTGCAGCAAAGACGAATTGATTCGGCCGCCAAAGCGATCGGCCTTCGAAATCAGCAGAAGCACCACGATTGTCAGCGCGAAGGTTTGCAGAACGTCGCCGATCATGACCATGGCGCCATAAACCGTCGAGTAAAACTGCGCGTCTGCAGACATGATCCAGTCGATGTAAGCAAAAGAGATGCAGAGGACGAACGCGAGCAGGCCGGGCGCGCTGAATTTGCGCATACGCACGGGCCAGCTCATGTCGCCGTCGCGATCCTGAGCATCCGCCATTCGCATCGCCCGGAAGCCCCAGAACACCCAGATAGCGAAGTAGATGACCACACGCGCCACAAAGAACGGCACGTTGAGATAAGCGCGCTTGTGCGCAAGATACGGATTGTGTGCCACCAGATCCGGATGGGTCCAAGGATAAACGTCCTTAAGGCCGAACAACAGTAGCGGCAACAGAAAGATAAAGATGAGCGGCAGCGTCCGCATAGCAGCGATATACAGGCTGCGCGTGGTTACACCCCAGCGTCCGCCCACGACATTGTTGAGTAACAGAATGCCGAGCCCGCCTAATGCGAAGCCAGACCAGTACAGAAACGCAAACAGGTACGACTGAAAGAAGTGTGTCTTATCCAGCCAGAAACCGGCAATGCAGAGCAGCAGGCCGAGACCGCCGATGACGCCTGAGATGCGTTCCACTCCGGCCGCGCGGGAACCTAGCTGAAGATCCGGGACCGGAACGTCGTGATGATGTCCGTGGCCGCTCATTGTTGCCCTCCTGCCATGCCCGCAGCCGCGGGATTCTTAGCAGCAGCCTGCGCGTTAGCAGCCGTGCCCTCGGGGTTCTGGCTGTATTGCAGCGCCCGAATATAGGCGGCAATGCGCCATCTGTCGTCAACCGCCACGCGCGATGCGTAGCTGTACATGGATCCGTATCCATTCGTCATAACGTCGAAAAAGTGTCCAATCGGGGCCGTTCGTAAGCGTTCTTCGTGGTAGCTGGGCGGCTGGCGCAAACCGCGGCTCACGATCATGCCATGGCCGTTGCCGAGCCGGCCGTGACACGGTGTGCAGTAGATATTAAATCGGTCTTGGCCACGCTCGAGATCGGCCTTGGTGATCTGAATTGGAATGGTGTCGACATCTTTTCCATCCACTTTGCCGGTGTAGCGCGCCGAATCGATGTGCAATTGACCACGCGCCACTGTGTCCTCAATCGAAGGGCGCGCCGAACGTTCATCGCCAAAGAACGTCGTGTACGCGAGCGGCTTATAACGTGGTTGATTATGCATGTCCTGGCGGCAGCCGGTGAGCAGCGCACTCGCGCCCAGCAGCAATGTCCAGACGATCTTATGCTGGGACAACGCTTACCTCACTTCCCCCGATGCCGCGGAGAAATTCAAGCACCTCTTCGGTGCGGAACTTCGGATCGCTCGATTCAATGCACAAGAAGAAACGGTCGATCGATGCACGTTCGAACTCGGGCACATTAAAGACCGGGTGATACGGCTTGGGGAGCCCGTTCATGTAGAACATGCTGATCATTGAAGTCAGCGCCGAGAACAGAATCATGCACTCAAAGGTGATCGGAATGAAAGACGGCCAGCTGTTGGCCGGACGCCCGCCGATGTTGTGCTTATAAGCCACATTCGAGATCCACTCGAGAAACCCTAAACCGAACGCCACACCACATAGGCCTGCCGTCAGCACGCAAGCGGCGACATAATTCTTTTTGTAACCGATCGCCTCGGCCAAGCCTTCCACCGGCATTGGCGCATAGGCATCCATACGCTGGTAGCCAGCAGCGCGAGCGCGATGGCAGGCAGCAATCAAACGTTCTGGGGTTGTAAACTCCGCCATCGCTCCATGGATGGTCGGGAGGGGACTGAGCTGAAGCGTGTCGCTCATACATGCTCCTCAACGGGCAACTCGTCGTACCGGTCGTGGTGAATCTCTTCCCGAACTTCAAAGATGGAAATCGTCGGCAGAGTGCGCACGAACAGGAAAATCAACAGCATGAAAAATCCGATGGTGCCGGCATAGGTCATCCAGTCCCACTTCGTCGGGACGTACATGCCCCAGGAGGAGGGAAGGAAGTCGCGATGCAAGCTTGTGATAACGATGACAAAGCGCTCCATCCACATGCCGATATTCACTACGATCGAGATGATCCAAACCAGGACGATATTGTGCCGGACCTTCTCCGACCATAGCGCCTGCGGGATAACGATATTGCAGGCAATCAGTAAGGCGTAGCTCCAGGCATATGGCCCCGTCACGCGATTCCAGTACATGAAGCTCTCGTACTTGTCGCCGCTGTACCAGGCGAAGAACGCTTCCAGGCCGTAACCGTAAGCCACGATCAACCCGACGCCCAGCATCAGTTTGCACGCGGCATCGATGTGGCGCAGGGTGATGAGGTCCTTCATGTTGTACCACTTGCGTAGCGGAATCGCCAGCGTCAAGACCATTGCAAAGCCCGAGTAAACAGCGCCCGCAACGAAGTACGGCGGGAAGATGGTGGTGTGCCATCCGGGCAACTGTGCCACCGCGAAGTCGAAGGAAACGATGGTGTGAACCGATAGCACCAGCGGTGTGGCCAGACCCGCCAGCAGCAGGTAAGCCTTCTGGTATCGGTGCCAGTGAATAGCCGAACCGCGCCAGCCGAGAGCAAACGCCCCGTAGATTTTCCGCTGCCAAAGATGGGGAGCGGTGTCTCGCATCGTCGCTAAGTCTGGAACCAGACCCACGTACCAGAAAACAACCGAGGTCGTGGCGTAGGTAGAGACTGCGAACACGTCCCACTCGAGCGGACTGCGCGGTTGCGGCCACAACCACATCGAGTTCGGATAAGGCAGCAGCCAGTAAGCCAGCCATGGTCGACCCAAGTGCAGGATCGGGAACATGCCCGCGCAGGCGACGGCAAACAAAGTCATCGCCTCCGAAAAGCGGTTGATTGATGTTCGCCAGTCCTGTTTTAGAAGGAAGAGAATGGCCGAGATCAAGGTGCCGGCGTGGCCGATACCGATCCACCAAACGAAGTTGATGATCGCGAATCCCCAGGCGACCGGTATGTTGATGCCCCAGATGCCGACGCCCCGCAGGAACAGGTAACAGACGGCCAGCACCAATACATTCACCAAACAGAAAGAAAGGAAGGCGCCAACCAACCACTTCTTCGGTGATTGCTTCCAGGGCAGATAGGCGACGCCGGCAATCCGCTGCGTGACCGACGTGTAATCATGGCCCGGGCCTAAGATCCGCTGTGCCCCTGGATCCGGTAGCTCCAGTTTTTCCCGGTTCTCGAGTTTCTCTGTGAGTGCCACGTTAACTCCTCGTCGCTTCGCCCTTCAACGCTTCGTTCGGGTTGCGAACGTACCCCAGGTAGGTGGTTCGCGGACGCGTATTCAGATCTTCCAGCAATCCGTAATTACGCTGCACCGCTTGCAGTTTCGTCACCTTGCTGGCCTTGTCGTTCAAGTCGCCGAACGTGATTGCTCCGGTCGGGCATACCTGCTGGCAAGCTGTCAAAATCTCGCCGTCGCGAATGCGCCGGTTTTCTTTTTCGGTCTTGATTTTGTTTTCCTGGATCCGCTGCACGCAATAGGAGCACTTTTCCATCACGCCGCGGCTGCGCACCGTCACGTCCGGGTTGCGCATGCCCATCAGGCTTTGCGTGTTCCAGTCGGAGTAGAGGTAGAAGTTGAAGCGACGTACCTTATAAGGGCAATTGTTCGAACAGTAGCGGGTTCCTACGCAGCGGTTGTAAACCATCTGGTTTAGTCCCTCCTCGCTGTGCGTGGTTGCCGCGACCGGACAAACTACTTCACAAGGGGCCTGTTCGCAATGCATGCAAGGCACCGGTTGGTTGTAGATCTCAGGGTTGTCCAGGTTGCCGTGATAGTAGCGGTCTACCCGGATCCAATGCATATGGCGCCCACGTGCGACCTGGTCTTTGCCAACTACGGCAATGTTGTTCTCGGCCTGGCAGGCGATGATGCAGGCGCTACAGCCGGTGCAGACGTTCAGATCGATCGTCATGCCCCACTTGTAGCCTTCGTATGGCCACAGCTTATAGGCGTTTTCGTCCTCGCCGGGGCGTTTGTTTTCTTTCTCGAGCGTCGGGAAATCGGGGTGTTGCTTGAACTCGCTCATGTCGGCGGCGCGGACTGGTTCGCGGCCCGCCATCACTTGGGTTTCCTGAACGTTCGCCAGCCGGAAATGAACACCCGTGTTCTTTATGGTTCCTGGAGCCGCATACGGGTTCGCGGCGTCCTGAATAGAATAGGCGTTAAAACCGATCTCGTTACCAACCCGTCCCGAGCCTGTTCGCCCGTATCCAAACGTCACCACAAACGAGCCGGGCGCGCTGCTGGGCGAGATCCAGGCCGGGCCCTTGACGCTCCTGCCGTTCACGGTAAGTTCCAGCATGTCACCGGCTGCGATCTTAAGCGCCTGAGCGTCGCGCGGGCTGACTAGCACCACGTTGTCCCAGGTCATCTTGGTCTGCGGCTTGGGCAACTCCTGCAGCCAGCCGTTGTTGGAGTAGGCGCCGTCCCCGATCGTAGAATCCGGACGGAATATCACCTCCGTTGCATTCGCATCGAACGCGGGTAGCGCTGGCAGCGAAACACTGCCGCCCGCCGAAACAGCCGCCGATTTCGGGCCGTTTACGAATCCGTCGTGAAGCGAGCGCTGCCAAAAGCTCGAGAAGTCCGTGCCCGTATGCTGCTGCTGCCAGTACGTCTTGACCAGTTCGTGTGAGTTTTGGTCAGGCTGCCCGGCGAGAATCGCTATGATTTCCTGGGCAGACTTGCCACCGTACAGCGGCTCAATCAGCGGTTGCTGAATGGTGACGGTTCCGTCGAATGCGCGCGCATCAGACCAGGTCTCCAGGTAATGCGCTTCGGGCACGTGCCAGTGACTGAACAGCGACGTTTCATCGAACATCTGGCCCAATCGCACTACCAGCCGCGCCTTACGAATGGCGTCTTTGAAGTTGAGGGAGGCCGGAGCGGTGTACACCGGATTCGCACTCAGAATGACAAGCGTCTCCACCTGCCCGCTATTCAGGGCACTCGTCAGCTCTTCGAGCGAATGCGTGCCTTCCGGCTCCACCCCTTCGAGAACCGATACTGTCTGCCCCACGTTGCCGAGCGCTGCGTTGATCGCGTGGGCGGCCAAGTGCACGTGTTCCGGCTGAAACTCTCCCGGAATTACGACGCATCTCCCCTTAGCTGCCTGCAGGTCTTTGGCGACGGTCTGCACCCATTCCGGAGCGGTGCCGGGTGCATCGGGAGCGGAAACGCCGCAAGCTTTTGCAAGCTGGTAGGCGAGTGCTGGCACTTGCCCGCTCTTCACCGGGAAGCGGTGGTCTGCAAGCGTGCCGCTTACCGTGGGAGCGGACTCCACGGCGTAGAAACGATTCCGCTGGTTGTCGCCCTCGACAGCACGGCGCGCCGAGAACTGCCGTGCATACAACATGCATGCCGGACCTTCGTTCAGAAAATCGGAATCGAGACTGACGACCACGTCGGCTTTCGACAGGTCATAAGTGATAATCGCGCCGCGGCCAGCGATCTTTCGAGCCGAACTCGCGATGGCGGGGTTCACCGAAGGCTCATGGACATACCACTTTGCGGTAGGCCATTGCTTCAGCAAACCTTGGACTTGCGCGATTAGCGATGGCGAAGTGGTAACCCCTGTCAGAATCGCCAAACCCTCGCCTTTGCGGGTGGCGATTTCCTGCGCTTCGGTGCTGAATGTCCCGGTGAAGTCGGCGTAGGTACTGATACGGCCGGTCTGCATCACTGTCTGTGAGCGGTCCGGATCGTACAGATTAAGAATGGAGGCCTGTTCGAAGATGCCGGTCGCGCCCAGGCTGGCCGGGTGGTCCGGGTTTCCTTCTACCTTCGTGGGCCGGTTCAGATGGCTTTCCACCAGTAGTCCACGCGCATAGCCGCTTACCGGCATTGCCGTTGCATAAAACAACGGCATGCCAGGAATCACGTTTTCGGGCTGGCGCACGTAAGGGACAATCAGTTCCTTCGGCTGCTTGGTACATGCCGCAGCGCCGGCCATGGCCAGCGAGGCGCCCATCACTTTCAGCAGTGCCCGGCGATCCACTCCCTGTGGGATCTGGCCCGACAATCCGGGGAACTCTTGCGTAATGTACTCACGAAGTTCGTCGCTTTCGGCTGCTTCCTCAAGGGTGCGCCAGAACTGTGGACCTTTGCCGGACGCCAACTTGGTCCGTAAGGCCTCCAGGTCGGTGACACGCTTGCGCGGTGTGTCCAGCAGCGATTCAAGCGAAACAAATGGGGACTTGTTGTTCACGGCGTCTCTCATCGATGGCAAGTGGTGCAATCCTGCAGGCTACGCACGTGGTATTCGGCTACCAGTTTCTTGCCTACTTCCCGCTGATTGGCCGGGTATTGATAGTTGATGTTGAACACTTCCGACCGCGGGCGGATGTAACGCGACGGGTCGCGGTGGCAGTTCAGACACCAGTTCATATTCAAGGTATTTACCTTGTACGTCAGCGGCATTTCATTAATCTGGCCATGGCATGTGGAGCAGCCAATGCCTTTGTTCAAGTGGATACTGTGGTTGAAGTAAACGTAATCTGGTAAGTCGTGCACGCGTACCCATTCAATGGATTTGCCGCTTGCCCAGCTTTCGCGAATCGGTGCCGTCACTGTGGCGTTGGCCCAGATCTGCGAGTGGCAGCTCATGCACGTCTCGGTGGGCGGGATGCCGGCATAGGCAGAGTTTTCAACGCTCGTGTGGCAGTAGCGGCAATCAATGCCGTCGTCCTTGACGTGGTGCTTGTGACTGAACTCGATCGGCTGCTCTGGTGCTATGCGAACGCCAGTATTCCAGGGACCCCGGTCAAGTATGTAGGCGACCGCAATGGTCGACAGCACCAGAAGCAGGCTGGAGACGATGCCTACCCTGGCGAGAGTATTCGCTGACGGTGGAAACAGTTGTGCCATATGGACAGTACGGATTGCGGATCAGGCTAAAACCAATCCGCGATTATATACCCCGAAGGGCTAAGAGATCCGCTTTAGCAATAAACATTCTTGTCTTACTGTAAAGCTGCCCTCTTTGTACTAAACAGTAGCAGGTTTTATCCAAGGCACTCTTTTACAGAAACGGGGCTAATTTCTACCCTCGTTGGTATAAGCACAACCTCTACGGCATGTGTGTAAAAATTGGTTTCCATCATGGCCGCAATGGAGGCTTGCTGTTCCGTAACCGCAGGCGATTCTTGTGGTTGGAAGTAAAGTTCAACACACATGAAGAAATCTGTCTGGCTTCTGGCGTGGGCCCTTACGCTTCCGGCGGTGGCGGCCTTTCGGCCGGTGATTGCAATCAGGGGCGCTCACGTCATCACTGGTACTGGCACCGATTTGGCGGCAGGGACCGTCATCGTGCGGAATGGACTGATTGAAGACGTGGGAGCAACGGCGGCCATCCCGCCCGGCGCAACGATCATCGATGGCACGGGACTCACCGTGTATCCGGGCTTTATCGACGGGGTGAGCACCTGGGGCATTGCGTCCGCCGCGCCGCCGCCCGCAACGAATACCGGTGCAAGCGCTTCACCTCAAACTCCATCGCCACAGCCGGCGACACCCGCGCAGCCGCGCGCTCATGGACCGGAAGACCGCCCACAGACGTACGCCTATGAGCGCGCAGCCGATCTGGTTGTTCCAACGGACAGCCGTCTGGAGGCGGCGCGCGCGGCCGGTTTCACCAGTGCGGCCACATTCCCAAACCGAGGCATTGTGGAAGGTCTCGGCGCGATGGTCGATCTTGCAGGGGAACACGGACGGGACATGGTGGTGGCGCAGCCACTGGGCGAACAGATCGTACTGCGTACCGGAAGCGGCCGTGCTGGATTTCCTGCGTCGCTGATGGGCAATATCGCTTACGTCCGCCAGCTCCATCTGGACGAGCAACAAGCAGCCGAAGCGCAGAAAATCTACACCGCGCATCCGCAGGGAACAGAGCGCCCTGAGTACGATCACAACCTAACTGCGCTCCAAGAGTCGCCGCGCCTTTTACTGCCGGCCGATGAGGAGCAGCAAATTGACCGCATGCTTGCCTTCGCTCAGGAACTGAAGTCGCCAGTCGTTTTGTACGGGCTGCACGAAGCGTTCCGGCGTGTGGATGAATTGAAAGCGGCTAAAGTGCCGATATTCATAAGCCTGAAGTGGCCCGAAAAGCCGCGCGACGGCGACCCGCATGAGGTTCCGAATTATCGCGATCTGCTGTTGCGCGACCAGGCGCCCGCCGTTCCAGGCCTGCTCGCCAAAGCAGGTGTTAAGTTCGGCTTCTTCAGCGATGGCCTGGCGACGGCGCCCGAGCTGAAAAAAGCAGTGAAAAAGGCGCTGGATGCGGGCCTGAGTTCCGCGGATGCAGTGAAGGCTTTGACACTGAACACGGCTGAGATCTACGGCGTGGCCGATCGCATGGGAAGTGTGGAGAAAGGCAAAATTGCGAACCTTGTCGTGACCAAAGGCGACATCTTCGAGGACAAACCGAATATTCAATACGTCTTCATCGACGGTCGCGAGTTCCGGCCATCGGAAGAAACGCAGAAGGGGCCGCCCGCGCCTCGGCCGGGCGCCGCTGCCACTGCATCCAATCCCGCGCCGCAGGAGGTTTCGGAATGAGCCGGACGTTACTGGCGCTTGCTCTTGCTTTTCTGCCGGTGGTGCATGCGGAGACGATTCTGATTCGCAACGCCACCTTGCTGACGGTCACGAAAGGCACCATCGCGAATGGCAGCGTCCTCATTCAAGATGGCAAAATCGCGGCGGTTGGTCAAAATGTGCCCGCCCCCGCCAATGCAACGGTGGTGGACGCAGCCGGCAAGTATGTCACGCCCGGGCTCATCGATTGCCATTCGCACACTGCGGTAGAAGGCAGTGTTAACGAGGGCAGCGTGTCCGACTCTTCGATGGTGAACATCCGGGACGTTTTGAATCCCACCGATGTCAATATCTATCGCGCTTTGGCCGGCGGCTTGACGGTATCGAATGTCTTGCACGGAAGCGCCAATGCTATCGGCGGACAGACGGTCGTCATTAAGCTTCGCTGGGGCAAGCGCGCTGACGAACTGCCGCTCGAAGGAGCGAAGCCGGGCATCAAGTTTGCGCTCGGCGAAAACCCCAAACGGCAGGGTTATGGCGCCGATCTCTTCAGTGCTCCCGGAACTTCCGAACGCCGTTATCCGGGTACACGTCTGGGCGTAGAGGAGGTGCTTCGTGAGTCCTTTGCCGAAGCCAAGGTTTACCAGGCCGATTGGAAGCGTTACCAAGACCAGGTAGCGCACGGAGATCATCCCATTCCGCCGCGCAAGGACCTGCGTTTAGAGCCGCTGGTGGAAGTCCTGGAAGGCACTCGCTACGTGCACGCTCACTGTTACCGCTCGGATGAAATCCTCATGCTGATCCGCGTGGCCGATGACGTCGGCTTCAAAATCCGCACCTTTCAGCATGTGCTCGAAGGCTATAAAGTCGCAAAGGAGATTGCTGCTCATGGCGCGGGCGCTTCCACGTTCAGTGACTGGTGGGCCTTCAAAATCGAAGCCTTCGATGCCACGCCATACAACGCTGCGATCATGACGCGCAAGGGCGTTGTGGTCTCTCTTAACTCCGACTCCGATGAACTGCAGCGACACCTGAATTTGGAGGCCGCGAAGGTAATTCGCTATGGCGGCTTGAGCGAGAACGAAGCCCTTGCCATGGTCACCATCAATCCAGCCAAACAGCTTGGTATCGATGACAAGGTCGGCTCTATCGAAGTAGGTAAATCGGCCGATCTGGTTTTGTTCGACGGCCATCCTTTATCGAATTACTCGAAAGTATTGAAAGTGTGGATCGACGGTCATCAGTACTTCGACCGCGATCAGGACATACAAGCGAGGGCAGCATTCGAAGCGAAGAAAAAATCGTTGATGGAAAAAGAGAAGGCCGAGACCAAGAAAACGGAAGCGAAGCCGCCGAAAGGGGAACTCTGATGGGAGGCACACTTGCTCGTGTCTGCGCCACACTTTGCTCTACCATCCTGCTGTGTTCGGCGGTGGCGGAGGGCCAAAGCATTCTGATTCGGAACGTGACCGTGCACCCGGTGACTGCGCCCGCCATCTCCAACGGTTCGGTGCTGATTGTGGACGGCAAGATCGCACAAGTCGGTACGCGTGTTTCGGGCGCTAGCGGCGCGAAGGTGGTCGACGGTCACGGCCTGCATCTCTACCCCGGACTCATCAACGCCGCAACCAATGTGGGGCTGGAGGAGATTGAGTCTCTTCGCGACACGGTGGACTTGGACGAAATCGGCACCTTCAATCCCGAACTGCGCTCCGAAATCGCCTTTAATCCGTCGAGCGAACACATTCCCGTGACCCGTGCAGCCGGCATCACCAGCGTTGTCAGCTTGCCAGGCAGCGGCGAGCGCAATCCGCGCGGCGGAGGCAATATTGTCACCGGCCAGGGCGCCCTGATGCACCTGGACGGGTGGACGTGGGAACAGATGGCAATCAAGCCGGGCGCGGTGATGGACGTATTGTTTCCTGAAGTGGAGAGCATTCCGCCGCAACTGGCGGCGTTCTTGAACTTGCGGGGCCGTTCGTTCACGGAGCGCGACCGCGAACGCAAGGAACAGGTTCGCCAATTTCACGAATTCTTCGAGCACGTTCGGCAGTACCAGACGGCGAAGCAAGCGGGCCAACCGGACTTCCAGCGCGACATCCGCCTGGAGGCGATGATCCCGGTGGTGGAAGGAAAGATACCGCTCTTCGTGCGTGCCGCTCGTGAACAGACCATCAAGGACGCGATTGCGTTCGCAGATGAAGAGAAGATCAAAATCATTCTCGCGGATCCGATCGAGATCGGCTCCACTGGCCCAATGCTGAAAGCGAAGGGCATTCCCGTGGTTCTAGGCGAATCGTTCCGCCTGCCCACCCACGACGACGACCCTTACGATGCGCCGTATACGCTTCCTAACGAGTTCTACAAGGCTGGTGTAAAGATCTGTTTCGGTACCTTCGATGTGCAATTCGCTCGCAATGTCGGCTTTCAGGCGGCCCAAGCAGCAGCCTTCGGCCTCCCGCGTGACGAGGCGCTGAAAGCGGTTACGATTAATAGCGCCCAGATCCTGGGTGTGGCGGACCGCATCGGTTCCATCGAGACGGGTAAGCTTGCAGATCTGATTCTTACGGACGGAGACCCGCTGGAAGCTAAGACATCCATCCAGCAGATGTTCATCGCCGGCAAGCCCGTATCGCTGGAGTCGCGCCACACGCGCGAGTATCAGAAATGGCTCGCCCGTCCCTAAACGGATTGACGGCAGCGGACAACCGCGATCGGCTACTTGAAGATGATGGTGCTTTCTCCGGCGTACTTGTGGTAATCACGGAACTCGATCACGTTCTTGTTGCACTGCTCTATGCCCTTATGGCAGCCGATGTTCTCCGAATGGACGGGCAGTAAATATTTGGTGGTGCCCAGGCTCACGGGTTCGTAGTCGACCGCCGTTTCCACGCTCGACATGGGAAAGTCTTTGGGAATGTTTTTCGCATCCTGTTCGAATCGCAGAATCTCGGCGGTTTTCTTGCTTACCCAGATTTTGCCGTCGTAGGCAGGCAGCAGTGTCTGTCCTCCCAGAACGATTTGCCAATCGGAGTTCGCAAGCGCCACATGGAAGCTGTAGATCACCACCTCGGTGTCGCCTAGTGTGGAGGAGCGCTCGAACTTGAACTCCGTGTTGCGAACCGGCTGAAACAGACTGGCCAGCATGCCGCCAAACTCGCCGGTAGACGTCTGCCCACCAAGCTCCATCATTGTCTTGTTCGTCTTCTTGCCGTCTTGCTGGATGTCTTTGTACGTTTCGTGACCATCTTCGTAAATCACTTTGGCTGAGATCACGTCTTGAGGGTGCCAATCGTCGCCGCGGCCCTGCTGCGAATAGCGCGTTGTGTTCTGCTCCACCGTGTAGTTGGGCAAGCCCTGCATGAAGCTGCCAGTCCAATCCATGGTGCGGTCTAACAGTTCCGTTCCGAAGCTGTGCTTAGGCGGCGCCGGGCTGTCGCTATCGATGCTGAAATCCAGATCGCCGTCTTTTTTTGCCGCGACGTTCACCGTTTTCCCCTCGACCTTCGCCGTGCCGTCGCTCGTCTCGTCATTGCCGGCATTATTTCCATGCACTGACGCCAGCCCGGATTTTCGGCCCGCGTTGCGGCGCATCGTCGGATGGTCGGGAGCGTCAGGCGCATGCAAAATCTGGTTTCCCGTGAGTTCTGCGTCGTCATCTTTGGCGCTCTCTGAGGTGTTCGGCTTCGCGGGCGCGGCGCTAGGGCCCGCCGTGTTCTCGGCCGTTGTGACAGGCGCAGCATCCTTTTCCCATTCCACCTGAGTCGCCGTTAAATCGAAGTTGTCTTCTTCGGCCGCGGTCACTTTCACCATGGAGTTGCGTACGATCTTGGTCGGCTCCATGCTCGCCCCGGCTCGCAGCCACTTGGTCTCGGGCGCGATGGCCATTGTCAGCGTTCGTCCATCGTCGACTTTGACGACCAGCTTCTTGCCATCGTTGGAGAGCGTACGGCCTTCGGCGCTGATCGTCGGCAAGTCTTCTTGATGTTTCTTTTTCTTATCCTTGCCGTGTTTGGACCAAGTCTGCTCTCTCCCGGTGGTGGGTGCCTGCGGCGTGGTTCCAGGAGGATAACCGCCTGGCGGATAACCGCTGGGTGGGCCACTGCGTGGAGGATCGCTCGGAGCCGGATACTGCGCGAACGCCGCTGCACAAAAAAGAGCGGAACAGGCGACAAAACACAACGTGCGCATGAATTCGTTAGATGGGGCGTGCGCCCTGCCGGTTGCGGTTACCAGCGAAGCAGCAGGAGTTCCGAACAGAAGCCCGGCCCCATGGCTGCCAGAATGCCCCAGCTGCCTGGCTCGGGCCGCCGGTTGCGCATTGTCTCTTCCAACACGAAAAGGACCGACGCCGAGGAAAGATTCCCGGTCTTTCGCAAGCACTGCCACGACGTGTCGAGTGCATGCTCAGGCAAATTGAGCGCTTGCTCGGTTGCTTCCAGCACTTTCGGTCCGCCGGTGTGAATCACCCAGGAGGAGATGTCGGACAGCTGTAGGCCGTTGTCGGCCAGGAATTCTTCGGCGTCACGGCCCAGATTCTTGACTACGACGTCGGGAACATCGCGCGAGAGCACGATCTTGAACCCTTTCTCGGAGATGTCCCACCCCATCACGTACTCCGTTTCCGGATAAAACGTGGAGCGGGTGGCGACCACGGTAGGTCCCGGCGTGGCACCCTCGCATTCCTCGCCGGCTACGACCACGGCTGCTGCGCCGTCGCCAAATAAGCCCGAACTCACCAGGTTTGCGGGAGAAAGGTCGTCCGGTTGAACGGTGAGGGAGCACAGTTCCACCGAGAGCAGCAAGGCGGCTTCTTTCGGAAACGCTCGGACGTAGTCGGCCGCACGCGCGATGCCGGCCGCGCCCGCCACACAACCCAGGCCAAAGATTGGAATCCGCTTCATGCGCGGACTCAGCCCCATCTTATTTATCAGCCTGGCCTCGATTGAAGGGCTGCAAACGCCCGTGATGGAGACAAAGAAGAAAGCGCCAATCTGTTCGGGACGTATCCCCGCCTGTTGCACGGCCCTGCACACCGCCTGCTCACCCAGCTTCAGCGTCGCCTCAATCCAGTGATTGTTCGCCTCGCCCCAGTTCTGGAAGGGGTACTTGTCGATGGGGAGTGCCAGATATCGTCCATCTACCTGTGTCGCCGCGTGCAATTTTTCTAGCACGCTGAACCGGTCCAGCCGTCCACCCCAATGCTTACGGAAGGCGTCGATCAATACCTTTTGGGGATAGTAGTGGGGCGGCAATGCCGTTGACGCGGAGGATAATCTCATTCCCAGGTCCACCGTACCACGTGGGTACTCGTGTTTCTTCTTACAATATCCCGTATGCCGCGAGCACGCCTATTGCACTGGAAGGCCATCGAAGCTGCACGGCTCATCCGCCTTCTGAATGACGGTGGCTGGACGGTTGAATACGACGAGGTTTTCGAGACCAGTCTGATGAAAAATTGGCGCCAATCGCCGCCAGATCTCTTTGTGATTGACCTGTCCCGGTTGCCTTCGCACGGGCGTGAGATCGCCATCGCCCTGCGGCAATCCCCTAAAACACGGTCCGTTCCCATTGTCTTTTGCAATGGCGCTGAGCAGAAGGTCGCCCTCATCCGCTCCGTCCTGCCGGATGCCACGTACTGTGCGGATGCCAATCTCCTTGCTGCCGTGCGGCACTTGCGGCCACTGTCCGATCCGGTGAAGCCGACAGACATGATGAACCGGTATGGAGCGAGAACTACGGCGCAGAAGCTGGGAATTCGGGACGGAAGCAGAATCGCCCTCTTTCATGCGCCCGGAAATTGCACGAAAATTCTCGGGCCACTGCCGGCGGGGGCTGAGTTCGTCGACCAGGCCGGGGATGTAACTCTTGTGTTTCCTCACCGAAAACGCCGATGTGCGTGCCGACATATCGCGGCTGAGAGGAATGGCCGCGACAACCAAATTATGGTTCTTGTGGCGCAAGAAGTCGGCTGGAGGCGCTGCCGGGGTGACAGAAACGCTCATCCGCGAGATTGCAATTGAACTTGGGTTGGTGGACTACAAAGTCTGTTCCGTTGATCCTTCCTGGAGCGCCATGCTGTTTGCGCAACGAAAGGACCCAGCGGTCCGAGCGTGAAGAGCGGGGCAGGGACGTCGCGCCGCCTAGGGAAGTTTTTCAATGGCTTCGGCACAGGTTTGAATGGCAGTCGTTGGGGAAAGCATGTCGAGCCGGTCGCTCCGAACTGAAAGTGTCGTTTCGTTGTCGTGCCAGGAAAGGGGGCACGGCTGCTCGCCGCCGGCAGGAACGCTTTTGTTTGCCTTGGAGATCATCTGCTCCGCAGTCATTGTTCGGTGATCTTTGAACGCGTGATTCAATCGGTCAATCGCCTCCGAAAAAGGCGAATCGAACTCTTCCGAGTGTTGCGGGCCGCGGGCCGGAGGCGGAGCGGAAAGACGTGTCTGCGTTTGCCGCAAATGGGCTCCTTCTAACGGCTTTTTTGTGCTTTCTATGTGTATGGCGAGAACACTTAGACCAGTCACAACTACCAGCGAAAACGCTGCCACGAAGATCCATAGTCGTTTTTCTGTGCGATCCATGTGTTCGCGGAACCCACACTGGCGCTGGCGTCCCTACTTCTCTATCGGCATGAACACGCCTCCTCGATAGATTCGGCCCAGAGAAAATGGGAGATCCTGCAACGAAAGAGTACGGGGCACCGGGTCGGGTCTGATCTGCTTAATCCCAAGGGGGTGTGAGAACCAAGCGGAAGGTGGGCCACGTATCCAACATGTCCGCTTCCGTCCTGACGCAAGAAGAAACCCTCCACTGGCTCGCGCTTCGCATGGTGCCGGGAATAGGAACGCTTTCGGCGGTCCGGCTTCTTGAAAAGTTCAAATCACCGGAAGCTGTCTTCCGCGCATCCGCCAGCGAATTGGAAGCATGCCGGCCTCAGTCAGGCGCAAGCCCGCAACCTCGCAAGCGGCTGTTCTTTCGAAGATGCTGTGGACCAGCAGCAGCGAATGATGAATGCCGGTGCACAGCTGCTGACGATGCAGGACCGGCATTATCCGCAGCGTCTGCGCGAGATTTTCGATCCGCCGCTGATCCTGTTTGCTCTGGGCAACCTCGAACTGCTGCGGTCGCCCTCCATCGCGGTGGTCGGCACCCGCCGTCCTAGTCCTTACGGCATGGCGGCTACCGAGCGGCTAACGGCAGATCTGGCCAGGGCCGGGCTCACCATTGTCAGCGGCATGGCCCGCGGCATCGATACCGCCGCTCACAAAGCCGCGCTGGCCGAGGCTGGCGATACCATTGCGGTCTTTGGCTGCGGGGTCGATATCTTGTACCCGGCTGACAACCGTAAGCTGTACAGCGACATCGCAAAGAAGGGCCTGCTGCTTTCTGAGTTTCCGATGGGCGCTCCGGCGTTCCCCCAGAATTTTCCTATCCGAAACCGTATTGTCAGTGGGATCTCGTTGGGAGTACTGATCATCGAGGGCGCCCAGCATAGCGGCTCCTCCATCACGGCCAAACTGGCTATGGACCAGGGGCGTGACGTGTTCGCCGTGCCAGGCAACATCACCTCGAAAATGAGTTGGGGTCCCAACCTGTTGATAAAGCAAGGGGCCAAGCTGGTCCAGGAATGGAGCGACATCACCAACGAACTGCCAGCCGCAGTCCGCCGCGAGCTGGTCGCGCGTGCACAGCAGAAGGTGCTTGAAGAGGCTGGCGAGCCCTTGCTGCCGGCCGGGAATGGGGAGAGCGAGCCCCAGAAACTGGTGGCCCGCAAGCTGCTAAGTGCACTGCAAGTTGATGTCCCTCAACAACTTGAGACACTGCTTGAATCTTTCGAAGGGTGTCTCCTCATCTGAGTTGATCGGCGCCCTTTTTGACCTGGAAATGTCCGGTCTCATTCGGCAGCTTCCAGGAAAGAATTTTGTAAAGGTGTGGTAAAAGGGTAGCGGTTCAGGGAGGTTCTCCCAAGCGCTTTCCTGTTACCCGTTAGGTAAGTCACAGTCATGGCCAAATCTCTCGTCATCGTTGAATCTCCGGCGAAGGCGAAAACAATCGGAAAATATCTCGGAAAGCAGTTCATCGTCAAGGCTTCGCTCGGTCACATCAAGGACCTTCCTAAGAAGGATCTAGCCGTGGACGTAGATCGCGACTTTACCCCGAGGTACGAAATCATCGAGGGCAAAAAGAAGCTCATTGCGGAGCTGAAACAAGCCGCGAAAGACGTCGATTCCATCTATCTGGCGGCTGACCCCGATCGCGAAGGCGAGGCGATCTGCTGGCATTTAAAGGAAGAACTCGAACCGAAGAAAGCGGGCAAACCCGCAGTTTTCCGCGTGATGTTCAACGAAATCACGGCAAACGCGGTGAAAAAGGCTTTCGACAAGCCGATGGCCGTGAATGTTCACCTGGTGGAAGCGCAGCAGGCGCGCCGGGTTTTGGACCGCCTGGTCGGGTACAAAATTTCGCCACTGCTGTGGGATAAGGTTCGCCGCGGGCTGTCCGCGGGACGTGTGCAGACGGTCGCTTTACGTTTGATTGTCGATCGCGAGCGGGAAATCCGCGCCTTCCAGAAGCAGGAATACTGGACGATCGATGTTGCTCTGAACGCAAAGAAGCCGCCGGTGTTGACGGCTCGGTTGCACAAAAAGGATGATGCTACCCCGACGCTGCCGAACCAGCAGTCCTCGGACGCGATTCTGGCGGATCTTGAAGGCGCCGCGTACTCGGTCAAGTCGGTTCAGACGAAGGAAAAGCGGCGCAATCCCGTGCCTCCCTTCATCACTTCCACGCTGCAACAGGAATCCGCCCGCAAGATGCGTTTCAGCGTGAAGCGCACCATGATGCTGGCCCAAGGCCTGTACGAAGGTAAGGAACTCGGCAAGGAAGGCTCCGTCGGCCTCATCACTTATATGCGTACCGATTCCACGCGTGTATCGGAAGATGCGCTGGCCGAGGTGCGTGGCTTTATCAATGAGCGCTACGGTACCGAGTACTCGCCCGAAAAGCCCAACGTATATAAGACGAAGAAAGATGCGCAGGATGCTCACGAAGCGATCCGTCCGACATCAGTTCTGCGGACTCCAGAGTCGCTCGAAAAGCTGCTCGCGGAAGACGAACTGAAGCTCTACCGTCTGATTTGGATGCGCTTCGTCGCGTCCCAGATGACTCCTGCCGTTTTCGATCAGACGACGATTGACATAGCTACCACCGGCAAAAGCAAAGCCGCTTATGTGTTCCGTGCCACTGGCAGCGTGCCTAAATTCGACGGCTATCTGAAGGTCTATGAAGAAGGCAAGGACCAGAAGGACGAGGATGACGACGAACTGAAGCATAAGCTTCCGGCCGTCACCGAGGGTGAGTCCCTACGCTTTAAGGAAATTAAGCCTGAACAGCACTTCACTGAGCCGCCGCCGCGCTTTACGGAAGCCACGTTGGTCAAGAGACTCGAATCAGACGGCGTAGGCCGGCCCTCTACTTACGCTTCCATTCTTTCCACCATTCAGGATCGCGAATATGTCACTAAGGAAGGCGGTAAGTTCATTCCCAGCGAACTTGGGATGGTGGTCGCCGACCTGCTAACCGAGAGTTTCAACGATCTCTTCGACGTGAAGTATACGGCTCGCATGGAAGAAGAGCTGGACGAGATCGAAGACGGGAAACTCGAATGGCGCCGCGCGATGCACGATTTCTACGAGCGCTTTAATCGCGATCTGGAAAACGCAGCGCGCACCATGACCGACATCAAGCGCATGGAAAAGCCAACAGATCTGTTGTGCGAGAAATGCGGCAAACCCATGGTCATTAAGTGGGGTAAGCACGGCAGCTTTATTGCTTGCACGGGCTATCCCGAGTGCACCAATACGCGCGAAGTTACAGTCGAGCTGCCGGATGCGGAAAAGGATGGCTCTGGTCTTACAGAGCAGGACGAGCAGGAGTACTGCGAAAACTGCGGCCGTCCCATGGTGCTAAAGAAAGGCCGCTTCGGGCAGTTCTTTGCCTGTTCTGGCTACCCCGACTGCAAGACCACCAAGCAGATTGGCGGTGAGCAGCGGAAAGACGTTCCGCTGGAAGAAAAATGCCCACAATGCGACAGCAACTTAGTCCAGAAATTCGGACGATATGGGGAATTTGTTGCTTGCAGTAACTACCCCAAATGTAAGTTCGTCAAGCAGAAGACCATCGGCGTACCTTGCCCCAACTGCTCGCAAGGTGAAATTGTCGAGCGGCGTTCCAAACGGGGCAAGACCTTCTTCGGGTGCAATCGGTACCCCGAGTGCGACTTCGTTGCATGGGGCAAGCCGATTCCGGAAAAGTGCCCGGATTGCGGCAGCAGCTATTTGATCGAGAAGTATCTGAAGGCGGGCGCGTTCGCTCAGTGTCCTAACGCCGAGTGTAAATACAAGCATCCGCTCGAAGTGGCGGCGGAACCTAGCGTCGCCTAACGCCTAACTCCGATTAACTCTGGATGCGCTAGCCTTCGCCTACGCACGGTAGGTCGGGACCGGTTCGTGTAACAAATCACCAAAATGATGCGCAGACGATTTTTTTTTTGTGGAGCGCAATAAGAGTTACAGTAAAGATGGTGATGAGTTCCAGCCAGCCTACAGTTCTGATTGCGGATGATCATGCTTTGGTCGCGGCGGGTATCTCGCGCCTCATCGAGAACCAATATCAAGTAGCCGGTATCGTTCCGGACGGGCGTGAGTTGATCCGTGTAGCAACTGAGAAGGATCCCGATTTAATTCTGATGGATATTTCAATGCCAGGTTTAAACGGCGTTGAAGCTTTAGTCCAATTAAAGAAGGTTCGTCCTCGCGTGATGGTAATTGTACTCACGCAGCATAGTGAGAAGCCCTACGTTGCGGCAGCGTTCGAAGCGGGCGCTCGCGGGTATGTCCTGAAGCAATCCGCACCTCTTGAGTTGTTATCGGCTTTGAACGACGTGCGTTCCGGCCGCTTTTATGTCAGTCCGGCGATTGTACCCGACAGCGCTACTAGTCTGGTCAGCGACACCGGCCTAACCGAACCTTTGTTCCGCACCCAGCTCACTCAACGGCAACGCGAAGTGCTTCAGCTAGTCGCGGAAGGAAAGTCGGGCAAGGAAATCGCCAATACCCTGGCAGTTTCTTTGAAAACCGTCGAGTTTCACAAAGCCCGTCTGATGAAGCAACTGAATCTCTACACGACGGCGCAGTTGACTCGTTACGCGATTCAGCAAGGCATCGTTTAGCATCTACTCGGGCGGCAGCCGCAATTCCACCAGAGTGGCGCCCCAACCGCCTGCCTCAGACGGGGCGTCGGAGAAGCTCACGACGAACGGCTTACGCGCCAGAATCTCGCGCACACAGGCCCGCTGCACCCCGATGCCGCGCCCGTGAATGATTCGGACATGCCTGAGGCCTAATGCCTGCGCCTCCTCCAGGTACGCTTCCGTTGCTGCAGGAATGTCGCGAGGCGCGAAGGAATGCAGGTCGAAAACATCTGTGATTGGGATAGAGACGGGTTCTTCGTCGCCTTCGAGGGTGTTCATCGTCCCTGCGCGGGCTGCACTTCTTCGCTGCTGAATGTGATCGCGCGATCCAGCACCATTTCAACGGTCGTTCCTTTCGGCAGCACTGCGTCCGGCCGGCCCGCTAACATGGTGCCGATCAGCCCCGCCGCTGTACCTGCTGCTCCCCCTATCAGTGCACCACCCACCGCCGAGTGGCCAATTGCTCCCACTCCGGCGCCGACGGCGGCACCGGTTCCGGCAGTAGTCGCCACTGTTCCCGCACGCTTGCCTCGGTCGCTCGGGGCTACCACTCCGCTGTGCTCCCGGTCGAGTTTTTCGCCGCTGTCGCTATCTACCGCACCCAGGTCGGAATGGAAATCCCGGGTAGTTCCGTTAGCCAGCGTCAGGCTGTCGAACCGAACTTGCAGTTCGCCCTTTTGCTTCATGTGGCCCGGGCGTTGAACGCTGGTGACTGTACCGTTCACCCAACTTCCCTGCGGAATCACAATTTTGCCGTTTACAACCACTGGAAACGCCGTTTGAAGATAAATCCGATCACCCACCTGCGCCTGCTTTGTGCTCACGCTATTGATCATGCTGAGCAGCACGTGCGTGCCGGCATCCACCTGGTAACTCGTCCCTGCCGCTGTTGCGGTTGGTCCGGCTGCTGCCGTTCGATGCTTGAAGCCGTTCGACGGCTGCGTAGAAGAGTTCTGGCCGAACAGAACGATCGCCGGCAACAAAGTCAGTACCACTCTCTGGAGCATACGGGGTTCTCTCGTCTATACATCCTACTTGGAAATCGTTTTCCTCGCTTTACGCACGATTGTGCTTACCGGAATGGAGTCCAGTTGCTCCAGACGTATCCACTGGCAAGCATCCATCTCGGCGGAAGGCACAGCGGCGTAAACATCGAAACGGTAATCGTGGAAAGTGATGCCGTGCCGGAACGACCCGAGCTTTTCGCCTGCCATGGCATTTGGGACGTGTTCGGGTTCGGGAAGTTCCCAGAATCCGGGCATCAGGCTGGCATCGGAAGGCCGCTGCCAGAGAAGAAGGTGCTGATCGCGCTCCATCCAGAAGACAATCCGTTGTTCGGTCACCTGCTTCGCTGGCTTAATCTTTACTGGAAAGTGGCGCTGCGTTCCGTTCCGCTGTGCGCCGCAGTATGGCTGTACCGGACAGAGCAGACACTGCGGACTCTTGGGCAGACAAATAGTGGCACCAAGCTCCATCAAAGCCTGATTGAAATCACCGGGTTGTTGGCGGTCAAGAAGGGTTTCGGCGATAGCGGAAAAATGCACTCGCGCAGTCGATTTGGCAATGTTCGTCCCATCCTCAAAGACGCGGCTGAGCACACGGTACACGTTCCCGTCCACCACCGCATGAGGAAGGTTGAGCGCGATGCTCGCCACCGCCGCCGCAGTATACTCGCCCACGCCCGCCAGGCCAAGAATGCCTTCATATGTGTGCGGGAAGCCGCCGTTCGCCACCATGAACTGTGCGGCTTTCTGCATGTTGCGAACCCGGTAATAGTAACCAAGACCAGCCCAGTGTGCTAGCAGGTCAGGCTCCGGCGCTTCTGCTAATGCCGCGATATTCGGGAAGCGTTGCAGGAAGCGCTGATAGTACGGGATGGCGGCGGCCACCCGCGTTTGCTGCAGCATGATTTCCGAAAGCCAGATCGCGTACGGGTCGCGTGTACGGCGCCAGGGCAGATCGCGCTTTTGCGCGTGGAACCAATCGAGAAGACAACTCTGAAACGTCCGGCCAGTGGCTGCTTGCATCCTATACTAGTGGGTACGCCCCCGTCGATTCCTTCCACGGCTGCAGTTCTGTCAACAATGCCGGAAAACATAAGCTTAGCGTCTTGCGAAAACGCCGTTTCGCAGGAAGTGGCGACTGCGTCTGAGCCCGTCCTGGCCATTCGCGGCGCGCGCGTTCACAACCTGAAAAACGTCAGTGTCGACATACCGCACAACGTCCTCACCGTGGTCACCGGCGTGTCGGGTTCCGGCAAGTCGTCCCTGGTATTCGACACTATCTACGCCGAGGGACAACGCCGTTATGTCGAGTCCCTCTCCTCCTATGCGCGGCAGTTCCTGGAGCGCATGGAAAAGCCGGACGTAGACGAAATCCTGGGCATTGCGCCGCCCATTGCCATCAAACAGAAAAACCAGACGCGGAACCCGCGATCCACCGTAGCCACTGCCACGGAGCTATACGACTTCATGCGTCTCCTGTGGGCACGCGCGGGGCGCATCTTCTGCCCGAACGACGGATCGCGTATCCAGCGCGACACGGTAGATCAGGTAGCGGAAGTGATGCTGCAGCAGCCGGAAGGCTCACGCTGGTATGCGCTTGTTCCCCGTGCGTGTGGAGATGCCGGAGGGAAAAGCACCCGATGCGGCCGCGCTTCGTGACAAGCTGTTCGACCTTCGCAAGCGGGGCTTTAACCGGTTGTTTCAGGGCGGCCAGATGTTCGAGTTTTCCACGCCGGAATCGCTGCTTGAAATCGATTTCGCAAAACCGCTTTTCATTCTGGCCGACCGTCTTGTAATTCGCCCGGATTCGCATCAACGCGTGGTGGACACCGTGGAGATCTGCTATCGCGAAACCGGAGAAATTTTCTTTGAGCAGGCGGCCACCGCCGATCCGATTGCGAAACACTTCCACGAGCGTTTTGCCTGCAACGTCTGTGGCTTGGCCGCCAACGCGCCGGAGCCCACGCTGTTCAGCTTTAACAATCCGATGGGCGCCTGCCCGGTGTGCCAGGGCTTTGGCAACACCGTCGATTACGATCTGGATCTCATCATTCCCGACCCGACCGTCTCCTTGCAGGACGGGGCCGTGGATCCGTGGACAAAGCCGCAATACAGCTGGTACTACGACGAAGATTTCCTCTCCAAAGCTAAGGGCAAGGTACGCCTGAACGTTCCCTACGCGGATCTCAATCGCACCGAGAAAGAGTTCGTCCGAAAGCACGTGCTCCGCTTCTTCACTGAAGTGGAGCGAAAGAAGTACAAGGTCCACGTGCGCGTCTTCATGAGCCGGTACCGCGCCTATACGGAGTGCCCCGCCTGCCGCGGCGGAAGGCTGCGCTCGGAGGCGTTGTGGGTGCGCATTGGCGACCTGAACATCTCCGAAGCAACACACTTGAACGTCGCGCGCGCGCAGCACTTCTTCGAGAACCTCCAGCTCAGTCCTGAAGAAGGCGCCATTGCGGAGCGCATCCTGGTGGAGATCCGCCAGCGCTGTAAGTTTTTGAACGACGTGGGGCTGGAGTATCTGACGCTCGACCGTCTTTCGGCCACGCTCTCGGGCGGGGAAGCGCAGCGCATCCAACTGGCCACGTGTCTCGGGTCCCGGCTAGTAGGCGCCACCTATGTTTTGGACGAGCCGTCCATCGGTCTACACAGCCGTGACACGTCGCGCCTGATCAACATCCTGAAAGACTTGAAAGAGCTGGGCAACACCATCATAGTGGTGGAACACGATCCTGAAATCATGGCCGAAGCGGACCACATTCTCGATCTGGGACCCGGCGCAGGAGAACACGGCGGACGTATTACTTTTGCCGGGTCTTATCGCCAGTTGCTTTCACCGGTGGCGAAAGAGGGCGGTCTATCGTCCCTGACCGGACGTTATCTTCGAGGCGAAATCTCGGTCTCTCGCCCGCGGGAACGGCGCAAAGTGAACTCCAAGCGTTCCATCCGCTTCTTCGGCGCCCGCGCTAATAATTTGAAGAATGTCGATGTCGACATCCCCCTGGGCATGATGGTGGCGGTCACGGGAGTTTCGGGTTCCGGCAAGTCGAGTCTGGTCCACGAAGTCATCTTTCGCGCGCTCGATTTGCAAGTCAACAAGGAGCGTGACAAGAAGCGCGATGAAGTGGAAAGCGCGGCCTCGGCTCGCAAGCTTGCGCTTAAACGCGTGGAGCGCGCCGACTTACTCACCAGTGCCGTAATGGTGGATCAATCGCCCATCGGACGCACGCCCCGCTCCAACCCGGTTACTTACGTCAAAGCGTTCGACCTGATGCGTGACCTGTTTGCCTGCACACCGGAAGCCGAAAAGCGCGGTTACACCAGCGGCCATTTCTCGTTCAACATCCCGGGCGGCCGCTGCGAGACCTGCCAAGGCGACGGTACCGTCACGGTCGAGATGCAGTTTCTTGCCGATGTAGAACTCGTTTGTGAGGAATGCAAGGGTACCCGCTACAAAGCTTCGGTGCTTGAGATTCGGTACAAAGGCCTCAACATTCACGAAGTCCTGCAACTCACGGTGCGTGAGGCGCTCTCGTTCTTTGCCGATGTGCCCCGGCTCGCGAATAAGTTGAAAGTTCTTCAGGATGTCGGGCTGGGCTATCTGCGTCTGGGACAGTCGGCAACCACGCTGAGCGGAGGCGAGGCCCAGCGCGTCAAACTCGCCGCACATCTTGCACAGGCGAGTTGCGAAGGTACCTTATTTATCTTCGATGAGCCGACCACCGGCTTGCACTTTGAAGACATCGCGAAGTTATTGCAAGCCTTCGAACGCCTGATCATGAACGGCGGCAGCATTCTGCTGATTGAACATAATCTCGACCTGATTAAGGCGGCGGACTGGGTGATTGATCTGGGTCCGGATGGCGGCGAAGCGGGCGGCCGCATTGTCGCGCAGGGAACCCCGGAAGCCATTGCCGCAAACCCTGAATCGCATACCGGCACCTATCTGAAGCAAGCGCTGGCGCAACGTGCCATTGCCTGAGTCCAGTTCCACCCTGCGGGCATTGCCTTCAGTGGATGCAGTTCTCAAAGAGCTGGCTGACGTGGGCGTGCCCCGGACCGTGCTTCGGAATGAGATTCGTGCGGTGCTGCAGCAGCGTCGCGAGCAGCTTCGTTCTGGAAGTCAACCTTTGCCGGCCAGCGTTCAAGATGAAGTGCGCTTGCGCCTGGAACGACTGCTGCAGCCTTCCTTGCGCCGCGTGATCAACGCGACCGGCGTGATCCTGCACACCAATCTGGGCCGTGCTCCGCTGGCCTCCTGGACACCCATCGCCGGCTACTCGAACCTGGAGTATGACCTAACCACCGGCAAACGCGGCAAGCGTGACGCGCATACGGCGGCACTGCTGGAAGCAATTGTCGGTCGCCCTTCCATTGTGGTGAACAATAATGCAGCCGCCGTTTACCTGGTGTTGAACGAACTTGCGGCAGGGCACGAAGTCATCGTTTCGCGCGGCGAGTTAATTGAGATTGGCGACGGCTTCCGAATCCCGGACATTATGCTCCGTTCCGGGGTTGTTCTGCGCGAGGTGGGCACCACGAACCGCACCCGTTTGGACGATTATGCGAACGCGATCAACGAACGGACACGGCTGATTCTGCGCGTCCACCCATCGAACTTTCATATCGCTGGATTCACCGACCGCCCTTCGTTAGCCGAGCTAAGCACTCTCGGCATTCCTGTCTATGAGGACCTCGGCAGCGGCTGCTTGGTCGATCTGCGCGCCCAAGGCGTGCATGAGCCGCTGGTGGCCGAAAGCTTTGAAGCCGGCGTTAACATCATCTCCTTCAGCTGCGACAAGCTGCTAGGCGGTCCGCAGAGCGGCATCATCGCAGGCGACCCGGCTCTGGTCGCACGCATTCGCCGCAACCCCATGTATCGCGCCTTTCGTGCCGATAAGCTCATCATTGAAGCGCTTGAGACCACACTGCGCTCAGTGTTACGGGAGCGCTGGCAGGACATTCCCACACTGCGCATGATCTTCTCATCGCTCGGCGAATTGAAAGCGCGGGCAGAACGAATCTCCGCTCATCTCGGGTCGCTGGTAGCCGAAGTCGCCGAAGAGAATGCACCTATTGGCGGCGGCTCCACTCCCGACCAAAGCCTGCCCACTGTCGTCATCCGCTTAAAGTCAACCTCAGCGGCAGCGTTGGAGCGTCGCTTGCGCAGCGCAACCACTCCGGTGATTGCGCGTGTTCAGAAAGATTTTGTCCTGTTGGATATGCGCACGATCTCCGACAGCGAAGAGAACGCCCTTATCGCCGCTGTGCTCAGCGCCGCCGCCAGTTAATTAGTCGCAGCGCCAGATAATTTGTCCACCAACAATCGTTGCGATCGGTCCGCCGCGAAATTTGCGCCCGTGAAACGGCGTATTGCGGCTTTTTGAGGGCGACTTGTTTACGTCGTAGATCCACTCGTGATTGAGTCCGAAGATGGTGACGTCTGCCGTCGCGCCAACGCCCAGCGTGCCGCGAGAGATCGAAAGTATCTTGGCTGGATTGGCAGTGAACGTCCGGACGATATTAGATAGCGTCATGCGCCGGGATTCGTACAGGTGTTCAAGCGCCAGGCCGAGCGCTGTCTCCAGGCCAATGATGCCGAACGGGCAACGCTCAAACTCCTGCATTTTCTCGTCGCCAGGATGCGGCGCGTGATCGGTTGCAATCGCGTCGATCACACCATTCACCAAGCCCTTCGGTGACAGCTTCGACGTCGGGCGATTCGCGCAGCGGCGGCTTCATCTTGTAGCTGCTGTCATACGGACGCATGTCCGTATCCGCCAGGACGAAATGGTGCGGTGTGGCTTCAGAAGTAACACGCAGCCCTTTCTCTTTGGCGAAAGAGACCATTGCCACCGAGTGCTGCGACGAAATATGCGCTACGTGATAACGCACGCCGGTCACTTCGGCCAGGATCAGATCCCGTGCAACCATTACGTCTTCCGAACTGCGCGGAATGCCGCGTAAGCCCAGCCGCGCCGACGTAAGACCTTCGTGCATATCGCCGCCCGCGCTCAGGTTCAAGTCCTCGCAATGTTCAATCAGCGGGATGTCGAGCGAACGCGCGAACTCCATGGCTCGCCGCACCAGGCGCGCATTCATCACAGGTCTGCCGTCATCCGAAACCGCAACAATGCCCGCCTGTTTCATAGACGCAATGGCGGCCAACTCTTCGCCGGCGCTGCCTTTGGTAATGGCGCCAATGGGGTACACGTTTACGGCAGCAAACCGGCGCGCGCGCTCCATGATGTAGCTTGTGACGGTCGCACTGTCGTTCACCGGCTGTGTATTCGGCATGCAAGCGATGGACGTGAAACCGCCGGCCGCCGCCGCTCGCGCACCCGTCTCAATCGTTTCCGAATGCTCGAACCCCGGCTCCCGCAGATGAACGTGCATATCGATGAAACCCGGTGCAACGATTGTCCCGGAGGCATCGAAGACCTGGCTTCCTATCGTGTTGATGTCGGGCGCAATCTCTCGAACGACGCCGTCTTCAATTGCCACATCGGCTACGGTGTCAATTTCCTGGCTAGGATCGATGACTCGGCCATTCTTTATGACTAACTTACTCATGCGCCAATCTTGAGTTCACTTAGAAACTAGCCTCATCCTGCCAGCACCCTTTCAAGCACTGCCATGCGCACAGGAATACCATTGCCAACTTGATTGAGAATCGCGGAACGCTGTGAATCCGCCACTTCGGAAGAGATCTCGCGGCCTCGGTTGATCGGTCCCGGATGCATCACAATAACGTCCGGCTGTGCCAATTCCATATGTTCAGGTCGCAATCCGTAGAACTGAAAATATTCGCTTGGCCGCAAGGGCGGTTCGTGCTGCCGTTCCAGTTGAACGCGTAACATCATGATCACGTCTGCGCCCAGAATGGCTTCTTCCATATTGTTCGTCAGCGAGATGCCGGTCGTAATCTGACCCATCTCGACGGGCAGCAGCGACGCCGGACCGCACAGCACAACCTGTGCCCCGAACTTGGAAAGCAAATACATGTTGGAACGGGCCACCCGGCTATGGGCAATGTCTCCGATGATCGCCACTCGTAGGCCCTCAAGCGTAGGCCTCCGGTCTAGAATCGTGCGCGCATCCAGCAATGCCTGTGTGGGATGTTCGTGCGTTCCGTCGCCCGCGTTGACAATCGGGATGGGAAGATACCGCGACAGAAAATGCGGCGCACCCGAAGCCGAATGCCGCATCACGATGGCGTCCGGACGCATAGCGCCCAAAGTGTTCAGGGTATCCACCAGCGACTCGCCTTTAGACACGCTGGAATTGGAAGCCGCAATGGATAACGTCTCGGCGCCCAGCCGCTTCGCCGCGATTTCGAAGCTCGTACGCGTCCGCGTGGAGGCTTCGAAGAAAAGGTTGACGATGGTCTTGCCTTTTAAGAGGTCGAATCTGCCGAAGGGTGCACCCGGCGCTGGTTGAAAGTCTTTCGCACGCGCGATGATGGATTCAATTGCGCTGCGATCCAGCGATTCAATGTCCAGTAATCCGCGACCCATGGCTGGCAGCGCTACGCGGGTTGCTGCGCAGAATCCTCTACTCGTTCCACCAACAGCACTCGTTCCTGGCCGTCTATCTCCTGAAATTTCACTTCGATGATTTCGCGTTGGCTAGTCTGTACCAGTCGCCCGACATAGCGAGCCTCAATCGGTAGCTCCCGGTGACCGCGATCAATCAACACCGCGAGCTGGACGCGGGCGGGCCGTCCATGATCGAAGAGTGCGTCGAGTGCGGCGCGGATCGTGCGCCCCGTATAGAGCACGTCGTCTGTGAGCACAACATCTTTGCCGACGATAGAAAAATCGATCTGCTTCGCCGTCACTACCGGCCGCTCGCCCACCGTGGACAGATCGTCGCGATACAAGTTGATGTCCAGTGTTCCCACCGGAACGTTGCAACCTTCCAGGTCGTTGATCTTTTTGGCCAGGCGTTCCGCAAGTGGAATGCCGCGGCGTTTGATGCCGACAAAGGCAAGGCGGTTTAGATCGGAAGTTCTTTCGAGAATCTCATGAGCAAGCCGCACCAGCGTACGGTCTATCTCGGAGGAACTCATCAACTGCTTCTTTTCGCGAACGGTAGCCATCAGTATGCGATCAGCGTAACGAACCAACAAATACTGTCCCGCAGCTTAACACGACGCCTAGCTCACTTTCATCAACACAAATGTGAGGTCGTCGTGCTGTGGAGCATCCGACATCCACGTCCGAAGTTCTTCCAAAATCGATGCCGACATTTCTTCTATCGCCAGGTGTGCATACCGGCGCAGAACTTCCTTCAGCCTGGTCTCGCCGTACTCTTCTTCCGCCGGGTTGTGGGCTTCGGAAACGCCGTCGGTGAACAGCAGTAGCACGTCCCCAGGCTCAAGCTGCACGCTGCCCTCTTCGTATTGGCAGAACGGAAACATGCCGATGATCATGCCTCCCGTGGAGAGTTCTTCTACAACGCCGGTGCCGTGATTGCGCAACACGAACGGCGGATTGTGTCCGCCATTTACATATGAGAGGGAGCGCGTGTTCTCATCGAATTTGGCGTAGAAGAAAGTTGCATAACTGCTGGGCCCCGTGGACCGGCAGAGCAAGCGATTCAGTTTGCTGGTAATCTGTGCCAACGGCATAGCCGGATCGTCGGTCAGGCTTCGTAGGGAGGCTTGCACCACCGACATCACCAATGCTGCCGCAATTCCTTTCCCAGCTACATCGGCCAGCGCCAGGCCCAACTGGTCGGAACCGATGCGAAGGAAATCATAGTAGTCGCCGCCCACTCCCCGCGCGGGCAGACAATAGCCGGCCAATTGGGCAGTGCGGACGTCTGGCGCTCGCTCAGGGAACAAACGCTTCTGTACTTCCGATGCCACTGCGAGTTCGCGACGTAAACGCTCTTGCTCCACAATGCGGTCGGTCAGATTCGAGTTCTCAATCATTAGCGCCAATTGCGAGGCAACGCTCCGGATCAGCCGCAACACTTGGCCGTTAAAACCGGCCACGCCTGTGGGCGGCATGACGAAGAGAATGCCCGAGATCCCGCTCTTTACCGAAACCGGCACCACCACAGCCGGACCGATTGAGCGAAGCGTTTTTATCTCGGACAGATGTTGGCTGCCCGTCTCTTCCGCCCAGCGCTGAAGCACCTCTAGATCCTGCTCTGAGAAGGGCAGGGCCGGGTAGTAGTGCGCCAATCGCGTCAGCAGCATGGAATCGAACGGCAGCGACCAGTCTTCTGTGGCTTCGGGCACGGCGCTGATGCAACGAAACGGTTGGTCCGGCGCGCGGCGAACCAGCAGCGCCGCCGCATGTGCCGGCATGCGCTCCGTCAGGATGGATAGTGCTGTTTGAATGGCGGTGGTGAAAGAATCTGCCTGCCGTGTACTTTCGGCGATCTCGGCCAGCAGCGCCGCTTCCGCATGGTTCGTCGCCCCGCCCGCCGGTTGGCCAACCAGCGAACCCACCGAGTGCGTTACGCGAGAATAGCTTTTCCGCGCCCGCCTCCAGAATGACTCCGGTGCGTCGCGCAGCGCGATCATCGGCGAGAGTAAGCTTGCACGCCACGCCGGCAGCAGCGCCGCCATCAAGGTCAGGAACAGCACCAGCAGGAGTGCAGCAATGAAAGGTTCTGGGTTGTCGATTGTGACCTCTAGCTTGTGCAACAGCGGAAGCGAAGCAAAGACAAGCGCAATACCGATGGCCCCGCCAATCGCTGCTTGTATCAGCGCCTGCCGGAGCACCAAATAAAGAATTCCGTTGCCCGTTGCTCCCAGCGCCAGCCGGGTGCCCATCTCCGGAACTCTCTGCCGCACCGTATAGGCGACCACGCCGAAAACCCCAAGCACTGCCAGCAACAGCGCCGCCGCCCCGAACAGCGAGATCACATCCGACTGCAGCTTGTCCTGCCCTAGGAACTCCTCTTTCCGGCTCTCCATCGTGCCGAAATCGTAGACCGCAAGCTCGGGGTCTACCGAATGAATCGCGTTCTGGATGACAGACAAAGATGGGCGTGCACCGGGATTGGTGCGAAGCGCCCATTCTGCAGCAAACAGCGAGCTCCAATACAGCTGGTAAGGAACGTAGATATGCCCTGGAGACGGTTTGTTCACCTGATCCCGTACGTCCCCGACAACCCCCACCACCGTGGCCGTCCTTAGCGGCTCCTCGCCTGGAAAGGTAATCGTATGTCCGATCGCATCCTGATGCGGCCACACACGCCGGGCAACCGTTTCGCTAATGACAATGCCGAACGTCTTTGGATGAGCATCTGCCTCAGAAAGGTAGCGTCCCGTAATGAGTGGAATGCGCAGCGCCGGGAAGATACCAGGGCTCACGGGCCGAAACTGGTAGTCATAGCGCTCTATCATCTCCAAGAACGAAACATGGCTGACGTCCTTATGGTCCGGGCTGATGATAGTATCGCTGGAGAAGTTTGTGAACGGCAGCGTCGACGTAAACCCGACCGTTCGTGCTAAGCGTGCCTGCTCAAGGGCGCGCAGCAGCCTGGTCTGATAATCAGCGCGTGCATCTTCTGTCGAAAATCGGGCCGCCGGTATGTATGTGAAGAAGGTAGTGACGTTCCTGCTGTCGAAGCCGATATCTATGTTGGACAAGTAGCCGAGCCGCTGTACGCACAAGATCGCGACAGTGAGCAAAGCGCAGCTGAGCGCGATTTGAGCCGTGACAAAAACTCCCAGTGACCGCTGCACGCCTGAGCTTGCACTGGCGCGCACTCCGCTTGTCAGTACGGCATTTGGAGACGTGCGAATGGCCTGCCACAACGGCGCCAGGCTAAACAGCACTCCACATAGGATGGAACTCCCCAGTGTCACCAACAGGACGTTAATGTCCAGATGTACATCATCCGCACGTGGAATCTGAGTCACCGCCAAGCGGAGCACGAGCCTGACCAGGGCAACGCTTCCCAACAAACCCAAACCGGCACCCACTACGGCCACGAACAAACCTTCGGCTATGTACTGCGCAGCCAGCTGCCATGAGGTTGCTCCAATTGCCACGCGCATAGCTGTTTCGCGCGTGCGGCCGACGGACCTGGCCAGCAGCAGGCTCGCCACATTGCCGCAGGCAATCAGAAGCAGTACCGTTGCCGCGCCAAACAGCAGCAGCAGCGTTGGCCTCACTCTATCCGTAGCAGCGCGCAGAAGCGAAAGCACCCCGGCGGTGTGATTCGTTTCTATATCCGGATACTCATGCTCCAGTTCTGCTGCAATCCGCCGCATGTCGGCGTCCGCCTGCGCAACGGTCACGCCCGGCTTCATCTTGGCGAAGCAGCCGAGCGTGTGATTGTCACGCGCCTTCCGGGTCTCAGGGGAGAGATCGAGCGGAGACCAAATATCACCGGAGAAGTTAATGGGAAAGCGGAACCAGGGTTGCGCAACACCGGCCACCACATAAGCGACAGAATTGGCGGTCACGCTCTTGCCTACGATGTCCGTTGGCGAACCCAACTTACGCCACAACCGGTCCGAAAGAACCACCGTATGCAAGTCTGTCGGTGAGTCCGTAAACCACGATCCTCGCTCCAGCGGCACTCCAAGAGAACGGATCAACGCCGGTGCCACCCCGATGCCTTGCGCAAAAACCGTGTGCCTGTCGAACGTGAGGTTGGCGCCCCGATAGGACACACAGCCCAACACTGCCAGCGTGCGATTGCGCTTTTCAAAGTCCACGCAATTTGGGTACGACCACGACCCTTCCAGCGTTGTACCGCGGTAGGTGGAGCGTACCAACAGGTAGCGATCCGGATTGGCAAACGGAAGCGGATTCAGCAGTATCGCCTGGATGAAGGTGTAGATGGCCGTTGTGGCGGTCACTCCAACTGCCAGCGCTGCAATCGCCAGCACTGCTACCGCAGGTGCGTGTTTCCAGGTGCGCCAGGTATGTGTTAGCAGGAACATGAGCCAGAAAAGAAAAGCTAGACCTGCTACTTTACCCCTTCAGAAGGGACCGGAGCTTTTTCGCAAGCTTTTCAATGTCCTCGGTCTTCTTTACTGTTCCTAGCGGCACCACATAGCTACCCGCTTTCTCCAAGTCGGCCTTAATCTCATTTGCCAGCTCCACCAGGCTCTGCGCATCTTTTATAGCTTGTTTGTGATCGGACTCGGCGATGGCGTCCTTCTGTGACTTGCCATTGGGTAGCCTGTCGTCTTCATGATCGTGCGTGTTCGGTAACGGCAGCCGATGTGGCTCTTGTTCCAGGGGATCCTGTGCGCCCGGAGCGACCGTTGCGGACCCTAACAACGAGGCTAGTGCCACTCGTCGGGTATATGTAGGTCCCTGGCTCATACGGTTGCTATGATAAGCCACTTATGATCCGCTGCACGCTGCGTAAGGACATCCTGGAGTGGAAGTAGGCGTAGGCATTATTGGCCTTGGCAATGTAGGGTTGGGTGCGCTGGACATCCTGACCAACAATGCGGTATCCATTCGAGAAAAGCTCGGTTTCCCGCTTACCGTAAAAGCGGTTTGCAGCCGCTCCGTAGAAACGAAGGAACTGTCGGGGCTCAATCCTTCGGTTGTGCGCACGGCCGATTGGCGCAAGGTGGTGTGCGATCCGGAAGTAGACATCGTAGTTGAGGTCATCGGCGGTACGGCGACCGCCAGTCACATCATTGAGGAGTCACTCCGCGAACGGAAGTCCGTTGTTACCGCCAACAAGGAACTGATGGCGCTGCGCGGAGCCGATCTGTGGGACCGCGCCAATCAAAGCGGCGTCAATTTGGCCATGGAAGCGAGCGTTGCGGGCGGCATCCCTATTCATACGGTGTTGCGCGAGGGCATCGCCGGCGATCGTGTGGTGGAACTGTACGGCATCCTGAACGGCACCAGCAACTTCATCCTGACCGAGATCGAGAAAAGCAGTGCAGCCTTCGAAAGCGTGCTATCCGAAGCGCAGCAACTGGGGTACGCCGAAGCCGATCCTTCAGCCGACGTCGATGGCCTCGACGCGCGTTCCAAACTTGCGATTCTTTCGGCTTTAGCTTTTGGCGAGCGCCTGACAGCGGCCGACATCTATACCGAAGGCATCCGGCGAATCATGCCGGTCGATTTCGCCTACGCCCATCAACTGAAACACACCATCCGGCTGTTATGCGTGGGCCGTCAAACCGAAGCTGGGCTTATCCTCTCCGTGCGCCCCAGCCTGATTCCGCAGGCAGCCATCCTGGCACAAGTGCGCGGCGCTTACAACGCCATTTGGATTCGCGGGCGCTATGGCGAAGATACCTTTTACTACGGCCGCGGCGCCGGTTCCAAGCCAACCGGGGTGGCCGTCGTTAGCGACATTATGCGCGTTGCCCGCGAGATCCGCTTCGGCAGCCCGGAGCGTGTCAGTCCCTTCGCCCACGACCGCCTCGGTCCTTATAAGCCGCTGCCCATCAATACCTACAAGTCGCCGTACTACCTGCGTTTCCGGGTCGAAGACAAGGCCGGCATCATCGCCACTCTCGCTACCATCCTGGCCAGGCACAAAATCGGCATCGACGCGGTCCTGCAATTGCCTTCCGAAAACTGGCGCGACCTTCCCTTTGTGGTCACCACTGAACCCGCGCGCGAACAGTCCATCCGCGAGGCGATTACCGAAATCCTCAGCGCCGATTTCCTGGTGGAACCGCCCTTCGCCATGCCCATGGAACGCGGCTTCTAGCCGCCCTCCAATGTCCGTTGCTCGTGTTACTCTGGCAAGAGACCAGCGGAGAGATGCCTGAGTGGTCGAAAGGAGCGGTTTGCTAAACCGTCGTAGTGCCAAAAGCGCTACCGAGGGTTCGAATCCCTCTCTCTCCGCCAGCAACATCCTGATCCTTTTCAGAACATCAAGCTGCAGCTCGAGATCTCTTCTGTTTTGCACCGCTACCTATTGCCACCGCGGAATGCTGCCGACCATCAATTGCGATCAGTCCTTACCCGGCGGAGGGCATGTTGGTCACTCGGCCGGGGTCTGCATGGAAGTCGAACCACATCACCGCCGAAGCTCGCCTTTGATATCCTCGTAAGTTAAAGCACAATAGAGGTTTCAATGTCAGGACATAGTAAATGGGCCACCATCAAGCACAAGAAGGCGGCCCTGGATGCCAAGCGCGGCAAGGTTTTCACGCGCCTCATCAAGGAAATCATGATCGCGGCCCGGGGCGGCGGCGACCTCGATGGCAATCCCCGTCTCCGCACCGCTGTACTCGCGGCCAAAGCCGTCAGTATGCCCGCCGACAACATCAAACGCGCCATCATGCGCGGCACCGGCGAACTTGAAGGCGGCCAGATTGACGAAATCCTGTTCGAGGGGTACGGTCCCGGCGGCGCTGCCGTGCTGGTGAGCACCGCTACGGACAATCGCAATCGCACGGTCAGCGAGATCCGTCACATGTTCTCAAAGAACGGCGGCAACATGGGCGAGCAGGGCAGCGTCGCCTGGATGTTTGAGCGCAAGAGCCAGATCATCATCGATGCCGAAAAGGTCAGCGAAGATCGAGATTGATGAATCTCGCTCTCGAAGCCGGCGCCGACGATATTCGCGACCAAGGGGGCGCGTGGGAAGATCATTGTCACCGCCGGAAGCGCACGAGGCCGTCTTGCAGCTCTCGAAAAGGCAGGGATCCCGACACGAAGCCGCTGAAATTGCGATGGTTCCCAAAAATACGATGAAGCTCGAAGGCAAGAACGCCCAATCCATGCAGAAGCTCTACGACGCGCTGGACGAGCATGACGACGTCCAGAACGTCTATGGCAACTACGAAATGGACGAGGAAGACGATGCTGGCTTAAGCGTCATGGCCGGCCTGAGTCTGCGACATGCGCATCCTGGGAGTCGATTGCGGGACCGAAAAAACCGGTTTCGGCGTGATCGACACCGATGGCCGATCGCCATCAGTTCGTGACGCCGGCATCGTCCGAACGCGCGCAGCCGAACCTCTCCGAACGAGGCTCAAACCATCGCCACCCAGTTCCGCGATGTCATCCGCACCTTCCTCCCGACACTATTGCCGTCGAGGAAGTGTTTCACTCCGTCAACACCAAGTCGGCACTGAAACTGGCGCATGTTCGCGGAGTTGCTTTTCTTACTGCGGCAGAAGCGGGATTGCCGGTGGAAGAATATTCGCCCACTCTCCGTCAAGATGAGCGTGGTCGGCTATGGCCGGGCCGAGAAGCAGCAGGTGCAAATGATGGTTCGCTCGCTGCTTCGCATTGACCAGGAGTTCGAGTCGTTCGATGCCACGGATGCTCTTGCCGTCGCCATCTGCCACGGTACCCAGGCCAGCACTCCGCCCTTCTCGGAGCCAGTCGTTCGAAACTGAGCCGCAGCGCCTCTGCTGCTTCTCTTCGCTTCCACGGTATGCACATGGGCGGGCATTCCCCCGAAACTCATCTTCACCAAAAGCTTTCCTGGCAGCGAACCGGCGTATGAGTCCGTGAGTGTCGAACGCACTGGCGCTCTCGAGCTATAGAGAAGTCGCTGCGGACGATCAGCCGGTCACGGCCAAGCTCAGCGACGCTGACACCTCGACGCTCTTCGCGATGGCCGAGAAGCTGAACTATTTCAGAGATCCGCTGGAATCGGGCCTGAAGGTGGCCAACACCGGCAAAAAAACATTCCGCTATGAAGATGGCACGGTACCGGCACAGAAGCCGTTTTCAATTACTCGCTCAAACCCGATGGCGCAACAATTGCTCGAACGCTTGGAGCAGATCTGCTCCGTCCGAGCGGGCTCTACTCGATCTGGATCGCGCGCATTCACTTCGACAAACTAGGCGTCAACGACGCGCTGGCCGAAATAGAATCGCTGTGGTTGCGCAAGCAATTGGCCGCGCCGCGCCAGTTCATCCCTTTGCTCAATCGAATCGCCTCGCATGAAACGTACATGCACTTGGCGCGCGACCGGGCTGCCAGGCTGCGTGATGATTTCGAGGGCGGCACCAAGCCCGATCCCGATCCTGCCGCCGCCAGCCAGCGGCCGCGCAAAAGCCGCAGTCGATGAGCACCTGCCCTTTCGCCGCGTGATTCTGGATTCGTGCTCGACAGCGTCGGCATCGGCGCTATGCCGGATGCCGCGAAATACGGCGACGAGGGCAGCGATACGTTCGGCAACATCGCCCGCATGCCGGATTGCACCGCCCGCTTTCTGCCCAGCCGCCTTGGTCTTGGCAAACATTCGGCCCTATAGCCGGGCTTGCGCCGGCGCCGAATCCGGCGGGCGCTTTCGGAAATGTGCGCTTTGCTTCTCCCGGCAAGGACACCACAACCGGTCATTGGGAAATGGCGGGCATCATACTGGACAAGCCGTTTCCCGGTATACCCGCACGGCTTTCCGCCTGACATAATCAGCCAGTTCGAAGCGGGAATCGGACGCAGAACGCTCGGCAACAAGGCCGCATCCGGCACCGAGATCATCAAGGAACTCGGCGAGGAGCATATGCGCACGGGCGAGCCCATTGTTTACACGTCGGCGGACAGCGTCTTCCAGATCGCCGCGCACGAAGAGGTCATACCCGTCCCGGAGCTTTACCGCATGTGCGAGATAGCCCGCGAACTGCTCAACGGACCGAACGAAGTAGGCCGCGTGATTGCGCGGCCTTTTATCGGCTCGCCAGGCGCTTTCACCCGAACCGCCAATCGGCATGATTTGGCCGTTCCGCCCCCGTGCGGCATGCTGCTGGATCAACTCGCCGCAGCCGCCGTGTCCCGTTTACGCCGTCGGCAAGATCTCCGACATTTTTCTGGGCCGCGGGATCACACATTCAGTCAAGACCAAAAACAACGAGGATGGCATGCAGAAGACCGTCGCTGCCATGCCATGAGCAACACCGAGGGACTCATTTTCGTCAACCTGGTCGATTTCGATCAACTGTACGGCCACCGCAACGATGTCGAGGGTTACGCGCGGGCCTTGGAAGCCGTGGATGCGTGGTTGCCATCGCTTCCGCTGCGGAAGGCGACCTGGTGGTCATCACCGCCGATCATGGTTGCGACCCCACCACGCCCTCCACCGATCATTCCCGCGAATACACGCCCCTGTTGGTATATGGGGAACGTGTAAGGCCGGCGTGCAATCTGGATACGCGGGCTAGCTCGCCGATATCGGCCAGACGGTCGCAGCTAACTTCGGCAGCGTCGATCCCGGCGGGCACCAGTTTCCTGCCCGAAATCTCGAAAGGATCAAGAACCAGAAGTTCAGATGAGACTAGACGGCGCATCATGGCGGCGCAATTGGAAGATGTACAAAACCGCCGCCGACACGACAGCTTTCTTGAACGTTTCAAGCCACTGGTCGAATGGCGTCGAAGTGCGAGCGAAATTCTGATTTTCCGACGGCGCTATGCATCCCGGCCGCGGTGGCGCGCACACGGAACCGGCATTGCATGTCGGCGGGCAGAACATCCACTTGGGCAAGGAAGGCGCCTACACCGGAGAGATTTCCGGCGCACATGCTGCTCGACGCCGGCGCCACCTGGGTGCTCGTCGGACATAGCGAACGGCGTCACTGCTTCTACGAAACCGACGCCGAAGTTCTGAAGAAAACGCAGGCCGCCATCGATGGCGGATCTGAATCCGATCGTCTGCCTTGGCGAGCGCCTGGAAGAGCACAACGGCGGCAAAACCAACGAGGTTCTGGTGCGCCAGTTCGCGGCCGGGATCGCCGGCCTGACGGAGGAGCAGTTCGCGCGCATCGTCGTCGCTTACGAACCGATCTGGGCAATCGGTACCGGCAAAACGGCAACGCCTGAAATCGCCGCTCCGTCGCATAAGCTCATTCGCGGGGAAGCCGAAAAACGTTTCGGCGACGAGGCGCCGCCGTTGCGGATCATCTACGGCGGCAGCGTCAAGCCCGACAACATCGAAGGCCTGATGCGTGAGGCGGAAATCGACGGCGTGCTGGTCGGCGGAGCCAGCCTCGATCCCGAGTCCTTCTACAAAATCGTCCAGTCCGCGTGATTCGGATTCAACAACTCACAGCGGCTCAAGCAAGCGAGTATCTGGAGTCGCTCGCTCAGGTGCTGCTCGACTGTGTCGCCGGAGGGGCGTCCGTCGGCTTCATGGCCTCACTCTCGAAGCACGAAGCCGAAGCGTTCTTCGCGAAAATCGTGGAAGAAGTCGAACGCGGCGAGCGTATTCTGCTGGCCGCTTTCCGCAATGCGGAGTTAATCGGTACCGTTCAGGTCCGGACAGGCATGCCTCCGAACCAACCGCATCGTGCGGATGTCGCCAAGTTACTGGTGCACAGGTCAGCTCGCGGACAAGGCGTCGCCACCCAGTTGATGAAACATGTCGAGGAGGTCTCGACCCTCGCCGGGAAAAGTCTCCTCGTGCTGGATACCGTCACGGGAGGCGTCGGCGAAAAGCTATACGAGAGTTTAGGCTGGCAGCGAGTCGGAGTGATCCCGCGCTACGCTCTCTACCCTGACGGAACTTGGTGCGACACCACGGTCTTCTATAAACAACTCACTTCGCACCCCGGCTGACCCTCTCTCGTAAGCTGAATAGAAGCATCACCCGCTGGAGCACATCATCTGAAACTGCCAACACTCTTAAGTTCTGTTGCCCTTCTTTTAGCGCTCGGCGCAGTCGGCTCCGACGTAGCTACGCTCAAACGTGCTGAGGCATCCATCACTTCAGAAAACCTGCTGCGTCACATCAAAGAGCTCTCATCCGATGCCTATACAGGACGCGCCCCGGGAACCCCGGGTGAGGAGAAAAGCGTTGCCTACTTGATCGCTCAATGTAAGCAGATTGGCCTCACGCCCGGAACGCCAAACGGTGGCTGGACACAGATGGTTCAGCTGTGGGGCATGCTCTCCCACGGCACTTTACACATTCGCGCCAACGGCAAAGAAGCGGTCCTCGAAGCAGGAAAGGATTATGTTGCCTGGTCCGTGATGCCCGACGCCAGCGTGAACGTGCCCAACACGGGCCTCGTGTTCGCCGGCTACGGAGTGGTTGCTCCAGAGTACCGGTGGAACGACTATGCTGGCGTCGATGTGCACGGCAAAACAGTCGTTCTGCTCAGCGGAGATCCTCCCGTCACAGACCCCAGCGACGCCACCAAGCTAAACGACAAAATGTTTCTGGGCCGGGCGCTCACCGTTTACGGACGCACCGGCACTAAGCTCGAAACCGCCTACAAGCAAGGGGCAGCCGCCGTCATCCTCCTCTATTCCGTGCGCCAGGCCGGAGCCAACCTCTTTCAGAACTATAGCCGCGAAAACATGATCCTGCGCGGGCCACAAGAAAGAGCTCGAGTGAAAGCCCAAGCGCTCCTCAGCATCGACAGGGCGACAACATTGTTCTCGTTACCCGGCACCAGCTTCGATGCGTTGCGGACTGCCGCCGCCAAGCCGGGCTTCCATGCCGTGGCCCTCAATGGCCAGGCCTCATTCGAGATCGCAAATCAAGTCAGGGAAGTAGACTCCGCCAATGTCATCGCCAAGATCCCGGGCAGCGACCCGCAGCTAAGAAATCAGTACGTGATCTACAGCGGTCATTGGGATCATCACGGACAGGTAGGCAATCAGATCTTCCATGGTGCCAGTGACAACGCCGCCGGTACGGCAGGTGTCCTGGAACTGGCGCGCGCCTTTCGAACAATGCATCCGGCGCCGCGGCGCACCTTACTGTTTCTCTGGCCAACGGCGGAGGAAAAAGGACTGCTCGGAGCCAGATACTACGCCGAGCATCCGCTCTATCCGCTGCAGCAGACCGTCGCCAACATCAACCTCGACTACTTCAGCAATTGGGGATGGGGCCAAACCCGCGACTTCAGCATTGTCGGTCTCGGCAACTCCACGCTCGACGATCTCACCGCCGAAGCAGTCCGGCGTCAAGGTCGAGCCCTTACCGGCGACACCGCTCCCGAGCAGGGCTTCTACTTCCGCTCCGATCACTATGAGTTCGCACGCGCAGGCGTTCCGTCCATCGAAACAAGTCCGGGCATCGACTACGTTGGAAAGCCTTCCGGTTACGGCGCCCAGAAGCGAACCGAATACATCGGCAAGGATTATCACCAACCGTCCGACGTAGTGAAACCCGATTGGGACCTGAGCGGCGCGGTGCAGGATTTGCAAGTCTTGCTGGACGTCGGCTACCAGGTGGCGCAACAAGACGCTAGGCCCACCTGGAAGCCGGATGCAATCTGGCGGCCGGGTAAGTGAGCGTCTACTGTCTCGTTCATGGATCGTCCCAGGCTATCGTCGAAAATGCCCCGCTGAAGAAGTGGCCCGAAGTCCGTTCCTGTGACGACTGCCTCGCCTGTTACTGCTCTTCTTTTCGCTTCTTTGGTTCTTTCCCCGGCAGCCCGAACGGGTTCTCATGCACTCGCTCGCGAATACCGGCATGCATGGTCTTCGCCAGCGTCACCACGGAGTCGCCAAAGCGGTCCCGCACATGATCGATCGACCGGAATGCCTCGCGCAGCTTCGCCGTCTGTGGCTCCTCCAGCAAATTCATCTGGCCTTCCACCGCCTGCAGCGATCCGGCATGCACGCCCAGCAAACGCACCGGCGTCTTGGCATCCCAAGCCAGGCGGAACAATCGAATCACCGCTCCCGCAATCTCGCGGTCTAACTGCGTCCCGTGGTCCAACGTACAAGCGCGCGTGTAGGTTGAAAAATCCTCGTACCGAAGCTTCAACTGAACTGTCCGTGCGTGTAGTTGCTGCTCGCGCAACCGTTTGGCCACCATCTCCGAAAGTTTCAGCAGCGCGGTTTCCAGCGTCTCCCGGTCAGCCGTATCATCACCGAACGTATGCTCATGGCTGATCGACTTCGGCCCTTGTTCCTCGCCCACCACGGTGTCGAACCATCCGCCCGCATCTTGCCCCCGCGCCTTGCCGGCCAGCGCCAACCCCCAACGCCCGAAATGCGAAGCGAGAAACGATTCGTCCAGCCGCGCCAAATCACCAACTCGCCGGATGCCCAACTTGAGAAGCGAGGCTTCAGTCTTCTTGCCGACTCCCGGTATCTTGCGCACTTCCAGCGGCGCCAGAAACCGGGCCTCTTGCCCCGGCACAATATACAGCACACCATTGGGTTTCGCCTGATCGGACGACACCTTCGCCACCAGTCGTGATGTTGCTAATCCAAGCGAACACCGTAGGCCCGTCTCCGCCCCGATCGCTTCGTGCAGCAAGTGTGCCACCCGCAGCGGAGGCCCGAACAACCGCCCTGTCCCGCTTAAATCCAGATACGCTTCATCTATCGAAGCCATCTCCACGGCGGGAGAAAATCGGTTCAGGATGCGAAATACTTTCTTCGAATAATCGCGGTACCGGTCCGGGTGACCATGCACGAAGATCGCCTGGGGACAAAGCCGGGCCGCAGTCCGCAGAGGCATCGCCGAGTGCACGCCGAACTTCCGCGCCGCATAAGAAGCCGCCGACACCACCCCGCGTTGATTCCGCTCACCCCCAACCACCACCGGCTTGCCTTTCAGCGCAGGGTCGAACAGTTCTTCTACCGAAACGAAGAACGCATCCATGTCGACATGGCAAATAAGCGGAGTCACGCGCCAACTCCAATAAGGGACGAACCTAGTAGCCGTTCATGTGAAGCATCCAAACCGCCACGGATGCCACTAAGCAGTAAATGCCAAAGATATACCAGCGGCCCGATTCCAGCCAGCCGCTTAACCAGCGCAGCGCTAGTAGCCCGGCGATAAACGCAAACACCGCTCCGATCAGCGCGGGCCCTGCTGCCGACGCCATCCCCGTACCCGTGCTGATATGCTGCGCCGCCTTCAACCGCAGCACCTCCCGCAGAATCACAGGCGGCGTCAGAACCACCGCCAGCGCAAAGCTGAACGACTCCACGCGCCGCCGCCCCGCACCCGCCAGCATTCCGGCTGAAATCGTAGAGCCGGACCGCGAAAATCCGCGGAACGGCAAAGCCAGCCCTTGCACAATGCCAACTACGCCAGCCTGTTGCGTCGTTAATTCAGCCGTATCCTCTTGCCCTGCGGCCAGCATTCGATTCTCACGCAGGCCGGCAATCAGGATCAGGATGCCCACCGCCGCCAGTGCCGGCGCAATCAGTTCCAGGTGGCTGAACAACAACTCGATCTCCGCCTTTGGTTGACCTTTGAACGCTGTTCTTTTCGATAATCTTCTGCAGGCCGTAACCAACAATCCCCGTCAGCACTGTCGCCAGTATTACCAGCACTGCAGCTCGCTTGAAAGTCTCGGCACTGCGAAAGTACGTGTTCCTCCACTGCTGCCAGAAGTACACAATCACCGCGAACATGGTCCCTGTATGCAGCATCACTAGAACCAGCGTCATCTGTGGCGAGGAGGGGTCTAGCCCCATTAGCTTTTCGGCAACCACAACGTGTGCGGAACTTGACACGGGCAGCAACTCCGCCAGGCCTTGAACAATCGCAAGAATAATGACGTAGAAGATCGACATTGTTTAAATCATTTGAACACGAGCGTGCGGCAATCGCGTTACAACGGGAAGAAGTCCCGTTACACTAAAGTCGCTTGAATCAGCCGCGGCCAACCCGCCAGATCATGCACCACGTTGAGGTCGGTCCAGCGCGGCGCCAGCATCTCGCTCACCCGGTCCAGTGACTTGTATCCCATTTCCATCATCAGGCGTCCGCCAGGCTTTACCACCTGCTCCGCCTGCCCAATCAGAACACGGTACATGTCGAATCCGCTTTCGCCGCCGAATAGCGCCACCGCCGGCTCCCAATCTCGAACCTCTTTTTGTAAATGTGCCGCGTCGTCGCCCGGTACATACGGTGGGTTCGAAACCAGCAAGTCCACGCTGCGCTCCCGCACCGGCGAAAGAAAATCTGCTACCGCAAAATGCACTCTGGCTCCGTAGCTGCGCCGGTTCCGCTCGGCCACCCGCAGCGCCAGCTCCGAAATATCCGTTGCCAGAACGTCGCGCCCGCTTTCGAGCGCAATGCTGATCGCAATCGCCCCCGAACCAGTGCCGACGTCAACAATCGTCTGGGGCGCGTGTGTCTTTATGTGCTCCAGCGCAGTCTCCACCATGTGCTCGGTCTCAGGGCGGGGAATCAGCACGTGCTCGTCCACGTAATACTCACGTCCGTAGAACTCCTGCAAGTGCGTCACGTACTGCGTCGGCCGCCCTTGCAGCCGTTCGGTCAGATACCGGCCATAGTGAATGCGTTCGTGCTCGCTCAGTTCGTCTTCGCCGTGCGCATACAGGTAAGTGCGGTCCTTGTGCAGGGCATGTGCCAGCAATACCTCGGCCGTCAGCCGCGGCACGGAGACATCGCCGCTTTCAAGTGCTTCCGTGCCCTGCTGGAGAGCCGTCTGTATGTTCACCGGCTAAGCGGCTTGCTCGCCGCCCTGCTGCCGCAGACGCTCGGATTGATAGAAGGTGGTCAGCGCATCGATCACAGGCTGCAGACGGCCTTGCATCGTCAAATCCAACTGGTGCAGAGTCAATCCAATGCGGTGATCGGTCAGGCGATTCTGCGGAAAATTATACGTCCGGATCTTCTCGCTGCGGTCGCCCGTACCCACCATGCTCTTGCGTTCCGCGCCAATCGCAGCCAACTGCTTTTCTAGCTCCATCTGATACAGCCGGGAGCGTAACACCTGCATCGCCTTCGAGCGATTCTTGATCTGCGACTTCTCGTCCTGGCAAGAAACCACTGTGTTACTCGGTAAGTGAGTGATACGAACCGCCGAGTAAGTGGTATTCACTGACTGTCCACCTGGACCGGACGAGCAGAACGTGTCGATCCGAAGATCCTTCGCATCAATCTGGATATCTACTTCGTCCGCTTCCGGCATCACCACCACCGTGATGGTCGAGGTATGCACGCGGCCCTGTGTTTCGGTTGACGGAACACGTTGCACACGATGCACGCCGCTCTCGTATTTCAGTCGGCTGTACACCCGCTTGCCGCTAATCAGCGCGATCACTTCGCTCAGTCCGCCCACTGACGACTCGCTCAGCGACGTGATCTCCACTTTCCAGCCCTGCTCTTCGGCGTACCGCGTATACATCCGGAACACTTCCGCCGCAAACAACGATGCTTCGTCGCCGCCCGCGCCTTTTCGGATTTCCAGTACCACGTCTTTTTCGTCGTTCGGATCTTTCGGCAACAGCAGCACCTGCAGCTCTTGCTCAATTTCCACCAGTTGCGGTTCCAGGCGTGTCACTTCCAGCTTCCGCCATGCCGCGCAGATCCGGGTCCGTCTCGTCCAGCATCATCCGCGCATCCGACAGTTCCTGGTTGGCCTTTTTCCACTCACGGAATTTAGCAACCACGTCCTGCAGCTCCGATTGCGCCTTAGCGGTCTTCCGGTACTGCTCTGAGTCGTTGATCACGGCCGGGTCCGCCATCCGGGCCGTCAGCTCGTTGAACCGCTTCTCTGATTCGTCTAATCTTTCGCGATATTGCATGTCTGCGCCGCGCCTTTCTTAGGCAATCACCAGTTCGCCGCCCTGCACGCGCTCCAACTCCATGGCGCGTTCCAAGGCAACGATGGCAATGGCTGTCTGTTCATTCGATGGCGTCTGCGTCGTCACGCGTTGCAGCCACAAACCTGGCCGCGTCAGGACCGACATCAACCCCTCTTGCCGCTTCGCCGCAAAGCGAATCAGTTCGTAACTCACGCCCGTAATCACCGGTAGTAAAGCAATGCGCGCCACTAACTTCAAAGCGAAGTTATCTATCGGAAGGAAGGCGTAGAAGATCATCGAGATTACCATTACCACCAGCAGGAAGCTGGTGCCGCAGCGCGGATGCCAGGTCACGAATCGCTGCGCATTGTCCACCGTCACCGGTTGCCCCGATTCAAAGTTGAAGACCACCTTATGCTCTGCACCGTGGTATTCAAACACGCGGTGAATGTCCTTCATTCGGGACAGCAGGCTCAGGAAGCCGAGAAAAATGGCAATCCGAATCACGCCATCCACCATGTTGATAGCGAACCGGCTTCCCACGGCCGGCACTGCATGCCCCAGCTTCGTCGCCAGGAACAGCGGTACAAACTTGTACAGCACAAGGAAGAAAAGCAGCGAACAGACGATGTTCAGCACCATGCTGAACGATCCCACTTCCTTCTTCTTGGCAGCCGCTTCGACGCCTTGCTGATCTTCCAACGCACAGCTCGCCGAAAATCGAAGCGCTTTCATGCCCAGCCACATCGCCTGGCCTAAAGTGCCCAACCCGCGCAGAACCGGCAGCTTGAAGATCGGATACTGGTCCGAGAGCCGCGGCAGCGGACTCTCTTCCGTTACAATCTCGCCCGACGCCTTCCGCACCGCCACGCAATAGCTGTGTGGCGATCGCATCATCACACCTTCCATCACGGCTTGACCCCCAACCAGGGTCGTTTCTTCGCCGCTTTCCAAAATAGGCAATAACTGCGTATGCGTTAGCAAACGCACAAAACTAGACAGGCTCAAGGGGCAGGGAACTCCTCATCTATTGTAGCTCCGAAAACCCCCTGATCTTCTCTTCTGAAATCAACCTGTTCCGAACCGCCCCTCCAGGTTGTCTCTAAATCGGAGGCTTCCGCGCCAGCAGCACCAGAGCGCCCGTTCCTTGCTTTGAACACCGTTTTTATAGTCCTGGCGCTTGTCGCCCTGGTGCTCGAAACTCTGCGCCTGTACCTCTCCCTTTTCGGGCCCGATCTCGCCTATCGCGTCAAAGATCCGCCCCAAGAACCACTCGACGCCCCCTACTTTAGGGACTTGCTCTCCGCTCTTACCCAGGCGGAGTTGCAAGGGGGCAACCAGGTGGAGGTCCTTGTCAATGGGCCAGCGTTCTACCAGGCCGAATTAGAAGCCATTGCCAACGCCCGGCGTTCCATCAACCTCGAAGCCTATATCTTCCACAAAGGCGATGTCTCCCGCCGTTACCTGCAGGCGCTTACCGAGCGCGCTCGTGCTGGCGTGCCCGTCAAACTGACGGTCGATTACATCGGGAGTTTCAGCACGCCTCGCTCCTACTTCCGCGAACTGTTGCAGGCCGGCGGCCGCCTGCATTGGTACCACCCGCTTCGGCTCGACTCGCTTCTCGACCTGAACAACCGCACCCACCGCGAACTGCTGGTCGTGGACGGCCAAACCGCTTTCATCGGCGGCGCCGGCATTGCCGATTGGTGGGAACGCGACGGTGTCCACGGGAACCGGTGGCGCGACACCGTGCTGCGTGTGGAGGGACCCGCCGTTTCAGCCCTTCAGTCTGTCTTCGCCCAAAACTGGCTGCGCGTGGCCGGCGAGATCCTCACCGGCGAACGGTATTTTCAATTTCCTTCCTGTACGGAATCCAAGCCCGCGCTCGTCGTCGGAAGCACCCCCGCGGCCGGTTCCACGCAAGCGCGCATCCTTTTCCAAACCCTCATCGCGTCCGCCAAGAAATGCGTTTACATCAGTTCGCCGTACTTCCTCCCGGACCGTAGCGCCCGTGGCGTCCTCATCCGCGCTGTCCGTGACCGCGGCCTCGAAGTCATCGTCCTCACGCCCGGCGACAACAACGACCAGAAGCTCACCCGTGCCTCCAGCCGGGAACTCTATGGAACACTCCTGAAGCACGGCGTCCGCATCTTCGAGTACCGTCCCTCCATGATTCACGTCAAAGCGTTGATGATCGATGATTGCTGGACCGTTGTCGGCTCCACCAACTTCGACTACCGGTCCTTCAACATCAATGATGAAGTCAACCTGGCGATTCTTGACAGCGACATCAGCCGCCGCATGACGGATGACTTCCGCCGCGATCTAAGTCAGTCACATGAAATCAATTACAACGATTGGCGCCGCAAAAGCCGCTTCCGCTTGGCCGAACGGATCTTCTCTGTCTTGGAGCGGCAGGAGTGAGTCGCCTGCGTGTCGCCACTTACAACGTTCATAAGTGCCGCGGTGTCGACGGGCGCACGCGCGTAGGCAGAATCCGCCGCGTGATTGAGGAAGTGTGGCCAGACATCCTCGCCACCCAGGAAATTCTGCGCAGCCAAGCCGACCTGATCTCGCAAGACTTGGCGCTCCCGTACTGGTTCGGTACCGCTCGCCAGCACGCCGGTGAGGATTACGGCAACGCAACGTTCACTCGCTTGCCGGCCGAAGACAGCGAGTGCTTCGACGTCACCATCGCCCCTCGGGAACCCAGGCAGTGCATTCGCGTGAAAGCCGGCGGGGTAAATTTCTTCAACATCCACCTGGGAACCAGTATTCGCGAACGTCGTCAACAGGCCCATCTCCTTGCCGCTTCCGACTTCCTTTGCCGCCCTGAGTTCGCGGGAACCCGTATCGTGGCGGGTGACTTCAACGAGTGGCTCCCCGGCTTGGTAACCCGGCTCTTCCGGCAGACCCTCAGCAGTGCCCATCACACACACCGTGCTGGTGAACGGACTACTTATCCCGGCCTCTTTCCGGTGTTACCGCTCGACCGCATCTATTACGACCCGTCTTTCCGTCTTGAAACAACGGAATTACATCGCACCCGCACATCACTAGTTGCCTCTGATCACCTGCCGTTAGTAACAGAGCTTCGCGTTTTAGAACACCAGCGTCCATAGCGCTCTAACTACCCACATCAACGCACATTAATGAACCACTTCCTCCCCATCGTGGATCAAAGCGTGGTAACGTAGACAAACTCAAACAGCCTCCGGCACGTCGCAGTGTCCCCAGACCAACGAGGCCAAAGCCGAAGCATCTCTTCTCTCGTTTAATGCCTGCAATGAAAGTTCCTCAATCAGAAACTTTCCTTCGAAGGTAAACGCCTTTTATATGCCGACGTCGAGTAGCGTGACCGAACTTTCAGTTTGCTATGAACTATCAAAACGAGCGCACATGCTCCACGCTCTCGCGGCGGGATTGCTTCCTCCTGCTTCTGATAAGCGCGTTGTCCGCCTGCTTCACCTTATGCGGATTTGAGCTTCTGTCCAGTCTCGTTTTCACCGCGTCCAAGGCCGATTCGCTCCCGTGCATGGTCTTGTCAGACCCCCGCATCGGTGCCCATGCCCTTCCTAACTGCTCCTGCTCCTACAAAATTCCGGAAGGCGACCCGGTTCAATACCAGTTCAATAGCTCCGGTTTTCGCACCGGCAGCGAGAGCGGTCCAAAACCGCCCGGCTCTTATCGTTTTGTACTAGTTGGCACGTCCATGGCCGAGGGTTTGCACGTGCCCTTGGATCGAACACTGGCGGCCCAGCTTCCGCTCTTGCTTTCTCGTCAAACTGGCCGCAACATCGAAGTCTACAACGAGGCGCTCGAGTGGGAAAGCCCCCACGTCATAGATCAGAATTTCCAGCAGGTTCTCGCCGCTCATCCGGATATCATTTTGTGGGCAGTTACTAAGTGGGATGTAGAAAATTCGTCGCTTGTCGCTCCACATGCTGAGCCTGTTACTTACCATCATGATCATTTCGCCCGTGCATGGCAGGAGATCATTGCGGGCGTGCGCAGTAAGTCAATAACTCAGGTGGCAGGCGATATTACCAGGCACGTGTTCGTCGCCATCCTTCCCAAATCGACCTTCCTTATACGGCACCTTGTTTTCGAAAATGAGGACGAGTATGTCAAAGAGTATCTTTGCAGAAACCAAGGTTTAGGCTTCCTTCAAGCCAGACCGGATCGCGACTGGCAATCCCGCTTGCAAAGCTTCGATGCCTACGCTGCGGACATTCTCAACAAAGCGCGGCAAGCACATGTTCCCGTGATTGTCACCGTTTTGCCCCCGCGCATTGAAGCGTCCCTGATTGCGGAGCGCCACTGGCCCGACGGCTTCGACCCGTATGAGTTCGGCCGGCAGGTGAATCGAATCATCAGTAAGCACGGTGCGGCCTATGTGGACATACTGCAGGGCTTTCGGGATATAGCGAACCCCAGCCAGTACTATTTTCCCGTCGACACGCACCCTAATGCGGCCGGGCAGGCGCTATTCGCAGATTTGCTCTCGCGGCGCTTGACCCATCTTGTTTCGCCGCTCCTTCAAACCGCTTCGGCGAATCAACCGGCGCCGTTGAATCTTCCGCTTTTATTCAACGATCGACCGCCCCAACGATAGTCAAAACCGTTCGAATCGTCTCTACCGCGCTGTATCCGCGTGCCGTTGTCGGCGCGCCGCTGTCTGGACGGCCTTCAGGGCAGCCTCTAGTTGAAACTTCGAATACGGCTTGCTGAGGCACAAACCAGGTTCTGACATTTGCGATGGGTTGTTCAGAAACACTCCGGGGAAAGCGGTGGCGAAGATGATTTGAACACCGGTTCTCTTCTGCATCTCTTCCGCCGCTTGAATGCCGCTCATCTTGCCCTGCAATTGTATGTCTACCAGCACCAGTTCCGGAAGGAACTGCTCCGCCAGTTTTATGCCTTCCTCCCCGGAGACAGCCGTGCCCACCACTTCATGGCCCAGTCCCGTCAGCTTCATCTCCAGGTCGGCTGCGATGATCTGCTCATCTTCCACCACTAATATCCGCATTGCGCCGCCGTCTTCCCTATTTCTACCCTTACTTGTACTTGAGCGGGAAAGTCACCGTAAACCCCGCTCCCGGCCCTTGCATGATCTCCAGGTTGGCTCGCAGCTGCCGAATCAATAAGTGGATTAATCGAAAACCAAGCGAGCGTGTCTGGGACAGATCCAGTCCCTCGGGCAAACCAGGGCCATCGTCTTGTACACAGACTTTCGCCCATCCATCATCTACCGTCTCACCTTCCTCCGGCCTGAAACTACCGGGAAGATAACGTAAGCACACGTGCAGCTTACCGGTGCCGGATTTCAGCCCATGCTTCATGCTGTTCACAATCAGCTCGTTCGCAATCAGTCCCAGCGGCATGGCCTGTTCGATGTGCAACGCCATATCGATTACGTCCAGTTCCAGCGCAACTCCTTGCGGAACGGTCGCATGTAAACCCACCAGTTCGCGCGCCAGCTCAGACAGATAGCCGCCGAACTCTACGATGGTTAGATCGTCCGAAGCATAAAGCCGTTCATGGATGCTCGCCACCGCTCGCACCCGCCCCTCCGTCTCTTCAAAGGCGGCCAGCACTCGCGGATCATTGGTGTATGACGATTGCAGGCTCAACAAACTGCTGATCATCTGCAGATTGTTTTTCACCCGGTGGTGAATCTCTCTTACCAGTGTGTTCTTGTCTTCTAGCGACTGGCGTAGCTGATCTTCGGCTTCCCGGCGGCTCGTGATGTCGCGCATGATCTTGGCAAACCCTAGCAAGCCCCCTTTGTCGTTGCGCAGAGAAGTCATCACACCGCTAGCAAAAAACCGCGTACCATCCTTCCGCAAATGCCAGCGTTCATCCTCTGAGTGCCCGTTCTTTCGCGCCTTTTCTATTTCCTGTTCTGGCTGACCGTCTCGCAGGTCTTCAGGCGTAAATATCAGCGCCGAACGCTGACCCAATGCTTCGCTTTCATCCCATCCCAGCAATCGCTGTGCGCCGGGGTTCCAGGTAAGAATGGTGCCATTCTCGTCCGTCTGGAACATCGCATAATCTGGCGTGCTGTCCACCAGTAGCCGGAACCGCGCTTCGCTTGCTTCCAGTGCCGTCACGGCTTTCTTGCGTGCCGAGATATCCCGGATGTTCAACTGAATCACCGGCTGAGTGCCGATCATGTACCGGTTTCCTAAGACGTCCACGCTGATCTGCTGCTTGTTCTTCGGCGTGAGTTGAACGTCGTCGTTACGGAAAACCTCTGACTCCCGCGAAAGCTCCAACAGATCCCCCGCCTGCGGCCACTTCAGCAGCTCTCCCATTTGCGATGCCGGTCTGCCCACTAGATCCTCGCGTTCAAATCCAGTGAGTTCCAGGAAGTACGGGTTCACGTCCACCAGTAATCCCGTCTCTCCGTCGATAACCACAATGCCGTCTTTGGCCGTCTCAAACAGCCGGCGGAAACGGATCTCCGCCATCTCCCGGCGTTCCGTCACATCCTCTATCGACAACAGAAGCATCCGGTCTTTGGGATCGCGTCGTGGAATCCGCCGCGCGTTCAATCGCATCGTTCGGCAGCCGATCGTAGGAAAATCGTGCTGCGTCTCGAAGTCATGGAACGGGGCCCCGCGGTACAGTGCATTGCCCAGCAGCTCGCGCAGTCGCGGTTGATTCCACTGGCCATTGCCCAGGTCGTAAAGGAACCTGCCTTCTGTCTCCTGCCGCGAGACCATGAACGTCTCATAAAAAGACGACGTTGCGTGCTGCACGCGTAAGTCGCCATCCAGCACTACCAGCGGCTCGCGCACCGTCTCAATCAGCGCCTCGGCGTATTCTCGCGCTTCCTCCGCCAACTGCAGGCCCCGTTTCAGCGGGTCTATGTCCTGGAACGTGACTACAGCGCCGGCAATGCGGTCGTCCACGGTTCGGTACGGCCGCACCGCAATCGAATACCAGCGGCCGTCCACATCCTGAACCTCTTCACTACTTACATGCAGCGATTCGATCACCGTCTTAATCTGCTGTTCCAGACGCGACGTGTCGATGCGCCCGCGAATGTGTCCTACTGGCCGGCCAATGTCAATCGCACTCAGCTCAATCAGCTTCTCCGCCACCGGATTGAAGCGCCTGACACGCAAGTCATGGTCCACCATGATGACCGCCACATGCACCGCGCTCAGAAAGTTGCGCAGATCGCTGTTGCTTGAGGCGAGTTCCTGATTCCGGTGGTGCAACTCCTCATTGACGGTCGTCAACTCTTCATTCGCCGACTGCAGCTCTTCCTTCGTGGTTCCTAGCTCTTCATTGGTCGATTGAAGCTCCTCGTTCGCGCTGCGTGCCTCCTCGTTCGCCGCCCGTAACTCCTCCGCATGCGCTTCGTACTCCTCCGTCAAATCGCGCATGTGCTCGCGTCCGTCCAGAAGTTCGCGCTGTAGCGTCTGCAGCTGCGCATCCGAGGGTGAGTCCCCATTAGCTAAGGCCGGACCCGTACCTGCTGGTTGAATTTTCGTGTCACGTGTAAACACGATCAGAAACAAGCGCTCCGCTGCCGTCCGGCCCAGTATCGGAGTCACTTCTATCGCCACTTCCTCCCTGCGCCCCAGAATCTCTACCGTCAGCCCCGCCTCCCTCGCCAGCAAGTTCTCCTCGGCTGCCCGCTGCACTGCGCGACGCAATGGCACCACTATGTGCTCCTTCGCCATCCGCAGAAGATTCAAGCTCGCTTCGCCCTGGCCCGGCTCCAGGTACGGACTCGTATGCCCGCGAAACTGCACAATCTGCCATTCTCCGTTCACCACCACCGCGTCAGGCGAGTACTTATTCTGAATTACCCGCTCCAACCGCCGCTGCAGCTCTACTGCCGGCGAAGGCGCCAACGCCGCTGGGCCGAACAGCGCCTCAGCCGCGGGCGGCGACGAAGGTAAATCGAGCACCATCCGAGTTGCCGTCGCCTTACGTCCGTAGATATGGCTTGCCTTATCGATTGGAAAAAACAGGTCTGCGGTAGCGCTCGTCGTTTCGGCGCTGCCTAACATCAATAACCCGGTCGGCTTCAGCGCGTAATGAAAGGTTGGAAGCACGCGCTTTTGTGTCTTGGCATCCAGGTAGATCAGTACGTTGCGGCAGCTCACCACATCCAGCATCGAGAACGGCGGATCTTTCGTTACATCATGGCGCGCGAAGATACAGCTTTCGCGTATCACTTTACTTACCTGGTAACCGCTGTCTACTTTCAGGAAGAACCGCCGCAGTCGTTCCGGCGACACATCTTCTGAAATCACATTCGGGTAGATACCCTGCCGCGCGCGCTCCAGCGAAATCTCGCTGATGTCTGTTCCAAAAAGCTGTACCGGCACGGTTAGCTGCCGGTCTTGCAGCAGTTCGTACAGGCAAATTGCCAGCGAGTATGCTTCTTCTCCGGTCGCACAACCGGGCACCCACATCCGCACCGCCTCGTTCTTCCCTGCTCGCTCTTCTAAACCATCTTTTAGCGCGCGGGTCAGCGCTTCGAAACTCTGCGGTTCGCGGAAGAAACTCGTTACGCTGATGAGTAAGTCCTTATACAGCTCCCGTAACTCCGCTGGATGTTGCTGTATGTACGTCACATACTCGCTAATCGTCTCCAGCCGTAGAATTAGCATCCGCCGCCCTACGCGCCTTCGCATCGTTGTCGGCTTGTACTGCGAAAAGTCTACTTTCGTCGCGGTATACAGAAGGCCGAAGATGCGTTTAATTTCAACATCGCCCTCCGGCAGTGTCTCCGCCTCGGCGACCCCATTTTCGGGTGTGATCAGAAACCGGTGATGCGCTAGCCGGTGCAGTTCTCGCCCAATCTCACCGGGAGAAAGAACATAATCCACCGCGCCCGTGGACACCGCACTTCGCGGCATTCCTCCGAACTTCGCGGTCACCTCGTCCTGCGCAAACGTCAGTCCGCACTCCGCCTTAATAGCGCGTACCCCTAGGCTACCGTCCGAAGCGTTTCCAGACAGCACCACGCCGATGGAGCGGCTTCCTTGCACCTCCGCCAGCGAGCGGAAGAAAATATCGATCGGTAAGTGCAGACCCGGTGCGCGCGTCGCCAGCCGTAGATGCCCGTCGGTCAATTCCATGGTCCGGTTCGGCGGAATGACATAAATATTGTCAGGCTCTACCGCCATCCCGTCCTCTACCGTGCGCACCGGAATTTTGGTGGATGGTGCCAGAATGGCGCCCAGGTGGCTTTCGTGCTGCGGATCCAGGTGCTGCACCAGCACAAACGCCATACCAGACTGCGCCGGAACCGCGTCCAGCAGCTGTACGAACGCTTCCAGACCCCCCGCCGATGCACCAATCCCCACCACCGGAAACGGCAAGCCGCGCGGCGGACTATAGTCCGTGTCGGTTACGATGGCCGGATCGGGGTGGTTGTGGGAATTTGAATTTGCAGTAGAGCTGTGGTTCTCCACTCGGACCTCCTCGTAACACTACGAAAACACGCCGGCAATCGACAAAAGTCTGAACACCCGCAACCCAAGTATAGGACTGTCGAAAGGGTGACACTTAGTCGCCTTCCCCGTGTCCAATATGTGTCCCGTTCGTTCCGGTTGTTGAAGGTTCAACCGCCTCATGTCAACACTCAACCGAAGCTATCCGTGCGATCTGCTGATGGTCGACGATGACGCGCAGCAGTTGCGTCTCTTCGAACTGTCGCTCCAGGAACTTCAGCTCCCGTTGCGCTGTCACTTCGTGCTCACCGGCGATGCGGCGCTCGCCTTCCTTCACCGCCTTGCTCCGTACCAGGACGCGCCTCGTCCTCAGCTGATCTTAATCGATCTCAACATGCCTGGCATCAACGGTTGCGAAGTCCTCCGCCTCATCAAAGCCGATCCCGCCCTTTCGGCCATCCCGGTTATCATCCTGTCCACTTCCGACAGCGACGAAGCAGTAGAACAATGCTATGCCAATCACGCCAACGCATACATAACCAAGCCCCGTGATTTTCATGCCTCGCTCGACATGATTCGCACCCTGTATCGCTTCTGGTTCAATACCGCTGTCTTGTGCCCATAGGCCGCAAGCCCCGTTCCTGCTTCAGTACCCTTTGCCGTTCAGATATAAGTACGCCATGTGCCGCCACCATCGTGGCCGGTGCGCCTCTCCCTGCCATGTCAACACCCGGTGCCAAATGCCCCTTTCGTGCAACAGCCGGCTCAACTCGTACGTGCTGTCCCGGAACGGATCGTGCTCGCCAATGGTCATCGTGATGTCCAGTCGCCGCATCTGCTCCAGCATGTAACCGTCCTGCAGGTTCGCCAGAAAGTGCGTTGGCGTATGGAAGTAGATGTCCTGGTCGTAATAACCTTGAAACAGATCCGGAAATACGCCCACCGCGCGCGTCAAATCGTAGCGCCCGCTAAAGGCAGCCACCTTTCGAAACAGCCAGGGATGCCGTAAAGCGATGTTCATGGCGTGGTAAGCACCAATACTGCACCCGTGTGCCACCAACTCAGGCGAAGAGTTGCGCCAGGCCGTAAAGGGAATCACCTCGTTCAGGATGTATTCCTCATACTGCCGGTGCCGTGCAATGCGCACCTGCGGCGGGGAGTAGTGGCAGTAAAGGCTCTCGGAATCCACGCTGTCGACGCAGAACAACTGCATCGCTCCGGCCTCAATCGAATCCCTCACCGCGTCTACCTGGCGCCAGTTCTCATAATCGTAAAACCGGCCCTGTCTGGTAGGAAACACCAGCACCCGCGCCCCCGCGTGCCCGAACACCAGTAACTCCATGTCGCGCCACAGCCGCGGACTGAACCACTTGTGGTATTCACGATTCACTTACCGCCGAGGGTAAACTATTTGGCGGAGTTTAGGGGCAACAACTGTGTGAAAATTCGATCTCTAAATGGCTGCAACAACCGCGCCCAAAGCTGGTACCCGGCTCGGCTCAAGTGCAGGCCATCCTCGGAGAACAACTCCGGCCGAGGCAGACCCTTAGCGTCGAGCATGGAATCGTAAACGTTGACGTAGTACGCATTTGAAATGTGCTCGATGTCATTCCGAATTAGCTCATTGGTCTTCGCAATGCGTTCTCGCAACCCCAGTCGTGCTGGGCTGGGTTTAATCGATAGAAATCCGAACGGTATCGCGGGAAGCCATTCCTTCACCAGTGCCGCCAGCGACCGGAATGAGCTAAAAACCTCTTCCGGCGAGCGCCCGTCGCCAAGATCGTTGTCGCCCGCATACACCACCAGGGAAGCCGGATGCACCGGCGCCACCAGCCGCTCAAAAAAATAAACGCAGGCCGCCAGCGTAGACCCGCCAAACCCGACGTTCACCGCCCGGTTATCGTCAAGGTCGGTAGTCAGATCCGCCCACAACCGGATCGAGGAACTGCCATAGAACACCGTTGGCTGCTCTGGCAACGGTGTTCGTTTCAGATGCTCGGCTAAGGCTCGCACCTCGGCTTCGTACCACTCCATTTTCCCCTCGCTGTAGCGATCAACAGGCCGGCGCTAGGCCAAAGCTTGTGGTACGGCTTCTTCCCAACGTCCTTGCGCTTTCAGAATCAACTCCACCACTTCCCGCGCTGCTCCATGCCCCGCTAAGCGGTGCGTCGTGTAATGGCAGACGGCCTTCAGTTCGGGCGCGCCATCCGCTACCGAAACCGCCAGCCCGGCCCGCTGTGCCAGCGGTATGTCCGGCAGATCGTCGCCCATATACGCGACTTCTTCCGCCGTGACGCCCGCCTTGTGCATACACTCCTCAAACGCCTCCGTCTTCTTCGCCTGCCCAAGGTAGACGAAGGTGACTTTCATCTCGGCGGCGCGTCTCGCCACTGCCGGCGACCGGCGGCCCGTGATAAAGCCTGTCTGGATGCCCATCGTATGCGCCAACGAAAGCCCTTGGCCGTCCTGCGCGTTGAACACTTTCATCTCCCACACCGCAGGCGGATTTGTGCCGTCGGCCGCTGTGGTCGAAATCAAGCAGACACCCCCATCCGTCAACGTGCCGTCCACGTCCATAAGGAACAATTTGATTCGGCGGGCGCGGGCAAGAACATCGGGTGAGGCCAAGGCAGCGTCGGACATCAGCCAATGGTAACCCGGTACAAACTCTTCACCCGGGGCGCCCTGCATCGTCTCTTATGCCATTACGAGGTCTTCGCTTTCATCGCGCTCTGGCGCGTCGCATCGGTGTTGCTATCGGCGGCAATCTCGTCCACTTCCACCTGCGTTTTGCGCACGCTATCTCTTATCTGCTCTGTTCGCTCTGTGGCGTCCTTGCCGATGTGTACTTCTTCCACCACGCGTGCCGTCTTAGCCACCACCGGCTCTTCACCCATCTCTCGAATCTCAATCGCCTGGTCCTGCAGGCTGCTCAGTTCCGCTTCCGAGATCGGACGGTTAACCGCATGGCGCTCAAACGTCGCGTGTTCTTCGCGCAGCGACACCTGTTCCTCCACCGGTGTTTCCACCAACCGTGTAAACACCCGCACACCGCCGCGCTCAACGGTCCGCTTGCCCACCACCAGCTCTTCTTGCACAACGGGGATCACCTGTTCCTCCGCCATGGCTCCGGTGCTGCCCTGGTTGCTGCCGCAGTCCGCGCACGAAGCTCATCCACCTTGCCGGCGCTGTGGGCTTCGAAAATGCTTTCCGCTTTATCCGCTAGACCGGCCGCTGCGCGAACCACCAGAACCGTGCCGCCACTCTTCAGACCATTGGCCAGAACCTGCAAATCCTGCGGCGGCAAATTCAAACCCTGCAGCGTCGACAAGGACGCTTCCGGTGCCGAAGTTGCGCTGGTGCCCCCGAGTGTTTGCACCGACTGCGCTGTAATGCCTGCGCGCTGTAGATCGTTCATTGCCGACCGCGCATCCTCGTCCGTATTAAAGAGACTCACGAGAGTCGTTTCCGTTGTATTTGCCATATTCTTCTTTTTCCTGCTGCCTTACGAAATGAGTTATCAGTTATCGCAAGCTCTAAGGCAAGCGACTGGTCCGGGGAAGCACGGGGGCAGACTCTGCCTATTCCGACGAGGTAGCGAACTTTCGCTTCGATTGCCCTGCGACGCCGGAGTCCTCGCCATCGCCCAGTTGTTCCACCTCAACCTCCGTGTGCCGCACCGTATCGCTGATTGTCTGCGTGTGTTCGGCGGCCGTCTTCCCCACTACAATCTCCTCCACTACGCGGGCTCGCTTGCCAACCACCGCTTCTTCCGCTGTCTCCGTCAGCTCCACTGCGCCAGACTGCGAAGCGGCGAAATCCGCTTCCGTCGCGGGACGATCTACGTTCTGCCGGTTGACATGCACATGCTCCTCGCGAAGCACCACGTTCTCCGATACCGGCGTTTCCACCAGGTGCGAGTACACCCGCACGCCGCCCCGTTGCACTTGCCGCTTACCTACTTGAATGTCCTCTTGGACAACGGGAATCGCCGCCCCGGCCGTTGCAACGCCGTCGGTTGCCCTTGCCGCCGCTGGAGCCGTGCCGGTGCTCGGTTCCGAACTTTCGCCTTCGATATTCTGCGCGCGGTGAGCCTCAAGCAACGAGATAACCATCTCCTGCCGCTCCTCGGGAACGGTCACCGATAGCAAAGCGCCGCCTGCGGCAACTCCACTCGTGTAATGCTCCGTGTCTTCCGTATCCGCGCCAGTCAACGAGTGAAAGAAGTGACTGATCTTCGCTCCGATGCTTGTATCCTCGCTGGCCGCATTCGAACCCTCCACGGCCCCTTCTGAACCGTCTTGAGCCACCACCCGAATGTCACTCGCTGGATAGCCTTCACTCACCAGCTCATCCCTTACAGTCTGTGCCTGTGCCGCACTGCTAAATAGCCCTACAATCGTCTTCTTCATCATTCCTCGCTTCCGTTCCTTGCTTACTTTCGACCGTCGTCCTTGCCTAAGCGTCGCGCCTCTCTTACAAGCCTCTCCATCTCGTAAGCCACGAGCACGGACGCTTTTTTAGCCACACAGAAATTGGAGTAAATCAGGGTAATTGGACGGTTCGGAATCCGCTGCAACCGCCAACATCAAGGCGTTGAACAAGTGCGAACTACTGTCAAGCTCGCTCCGGTATATAGAGAGGCACCGCACGCGAAAGTGTCCGTGCTTATACAGGCCTCGAACTATTCCTGATACTCCGGTGCGCTCTTCAGGACGCAGCCATCCGGCTTCGTTTCGACTGCTAGACTTCTGCCATGGTTTGGAAACACTGGGCCGTGCGCGCGTCGGTCCTGGCTCTCTCCTCTGTCGTAGTGACGTTAGGGCAAACAGCGAAACACGGAATGACTCTCGATGACTTAGCGCGTTTCGTCAGGGTAGGTGCGCCGCAGGTCTCACCCGACGGAAACTGGATCGCTTACACTGTGTCCCACGTGGACACGGCCGAAGACAAAAACGTCTCCGATCTCTGGATGGTGAACTGGAACGGCAAGGAGGATGTGCAACTCACTTTCGGCCTCGCCACCGCCGAAGGATCTTCCGTCGGTTCGCCCCGTTGGAGTCCCGATGGCCGCTATCTCGCCTTCACTGCCGATCGTCCTGGTAAGGCCAAAGGCACGCAGGTCTGGGCGCTCGACCGGCGGGGCGGGGAAGCCCAACAACTCACCGACGTCAAAGAGAATCTCTCCGAGTTCCGTTGGTCGCCCGATGGCAAGCAACTGCTTCTAAGCCTGCGTGAAAAAGACGAGCCGGAGCCCGAAAAAGGCGCCAAGCCCAAGCCGCCTAAGCCCATCGTCATCGACCGCTACCATTTCAAACAGGACATCGAAGGCTATCTCACCGACAAGCGCGACCACCTGTTTCTCTTCGATATCGCGTCCCGCAAACTGACCAGGTTACTCCCCGACTCGCAAACGGAAGAGCGCGAGGCTGAATGGTCGCCCGATGGCCGCTACATTGCTTTCATCAGCAACCACGACCTGCCCGACCCGGACCGCACCGCTAACGACGATGTCTTTGTGGTGGACGCGAAACCCGGCTCCACGCCGCGCAAGCTCACTACCTTCACAGGCAGCGATACCGGGCCGCTCGTCTGGAGTCCCGACAGCCAGCACATCGGATACCGGCAAACTTTGGCGCCGGGCTACACCGCCTATGAAGCAACCCGCCTCGCTGTTGTTCCCGCTCAGGGCGGCCCAGCCGAGCTGAAAGCCACAGCGGTCGACAACAACGTCGGCCCACCCGTCTTCGTCAACAACGGTGCGGCCCTGCTCACCACCGTTTCCGAAGACCAGGTGGAGTTCGTCGCCGAAGTCCCGCTCGCCGGCGGCCCCGTGCAGCGCCTCACCGCAGAAAAGGGCGTGGCCAACAGTCTTTCCACGGCGGCCGGCCACACCGCGCTGCTCTGGTCTACCGATGCCGCATCGCCCGAAATCTACGCGCTCGACAATGGCCAGTTGCGCAAACTCACTTCACATAACGACGCTGTGCTCGCCGATCTCCGCCTGGCCGCCACCAGCGACATCGCCGGAAAAAGTAAGGACGGTACCGATGTGCACGGCCTGCTCACCATGCCGCTGAATTACCAGAGCGGGACCAAGGCGCCAATGCTGCTCTTCATTCATGGCGGACCCACCGGCCAGGATGAACACAGATTCGCCGCCGACCGTCAACTCTTTGCCGCGCATGGTTACGCTGTGCTCAACGTGAACTATCGCGGCAGTACCGGACGCGGGCACGCCTACAGCGAAACCATCGCCGCCGATTGGGGCAACAAAGAAGTCGCCGACCTGCTCGCCGTCGTCAAGGCCGCGGTCGCCACCGGCACTATCAATCCCGACAAGCTGGTCATTGGCGGCTGGAGCTACGGCGGCATCTTGACCGACTACACCATCGCTTCCACCACGCAGTTCAAAGCCGCCTCCAGTGGCGCCGGCACCGGCAATCTCTTCGGCATGTATGGCATCGATGAGTACATCCTGCAATACGACAACGAGCTTGGTCCTCCCTGGAAGAACCCGCAACTCTATATGAAGCTCTCCTACCCGTTCTTCCACGCCGACCGCATCAAAACGCCCACCATGTTCATGGGCGGCGACAAAGACTTCAACGTCTCTCTCGCCGGCGGCGAACAGATGTACCAGGCCCTGAAAAGTGTGGGAACACCCGCCGAACTGGTCGTCTATCCAGGACAGTTCCACGGCTTCACGCGGCCCAGCTTCATACGTGACCGCTACCAGCGCTGGTTCAACTGGTACGACAAATATCTGGGCTTGTCTTCAACCGCCGCCGCCTCCGGCAAGGATTGAACATCGCGAAGGCGCCTGTGTCCTGCTTGCCACCACTCAGACCAATCTGAGGCAGAATTGCCTGCGCCAGCAGCGATAAGTCCACTGAGGAAGCATGAGCGCATTCATACAGCCCAGTGCCACGGATCAAAGCTCGGTATCTGAACTGGCCACGGCGCCGCTTGCCCCCGCCATCCAATTTCTTCTCCTGTCCGCCGCGCTCGACGACTCCGATATCGGTCTCATCATCTTCGACGACGGCCTGCGTGTGCAGCACGTTAGCGGCGAAATACCCCGTCTTCTCGCTTGGCAGACGCAAACACTCATCGAGGACCTTAGCGTTCTCGATCTGCTCTCGCTCTCAGGCCTGGACGTACAGTCTGTTCATGCCGCCACCAAGCAGATTGAAGCCTGGAACCCCAGCGAACCGAGTACTCCCATCCTCCTGCATCAAGCTGCTCGACAGCAGGAACAGCAGGACGGCCGGCGATCCCTACGCATGCGGCTGCGCTCGGTCGGATCGGCCTACCGCGTCGCCTTGTTTGAGCCTGCTCCTCGAAGCGAAGCCGAAGCGGTGCAGGTCAATGAATTTGCTCTCCGCGATTCGTTGACCGGCCTGGCCTCCCGTCAATACTTGGAAGACATCGTCGGCAAGTTGTGCGCACGCCGGCCCGAAGAGCCCGTCACGCTGTTCCTGATCGATCTCGATCGCTTCAAAGCCGTTAACGATACCTTGGGTCATCCCGCCGGTGACGCTTTGCTCCGCTTGGTAGCGGAACGCCTGAAAGCTGCCGTCCGCAAAGACGATATCGTCGCCCGGCTAGGCGGCGATGAGTTCGCCGTCATCATTCATCCGGCCACTACCGCTGAAGAGACCGTTGCCATCGCTAACCGTGTCCTCGACCTGATACAGAGGACATATTTGATTGAAGGTCAATTGGTAAATATCGGTGCCAGTATCGGCATTGCAAACGCCCCGGAACACGGCAACCACTACGCCCCGCTCATGCGAAGCGCCGATCTGGCTCTCTACCACTCCAAATCTTCAGGTCGCGCCACCTATCATTTCTTTGAAGACCACATGGAGCGTCGTGCACAGGCGCGCCGCACCAGCGAACTGGAACTGCGTCGTGCCTTGGCCTTGCGCCAACTCGAACTCTTCTACCAGCCGCAGGTCGACACCGTCAACAACCGCCTCGTCGGTTTCGAGGCACTGCTGCGCTGGCGTCACCCCGAACGCGGCATGATTCCCCCGGGAGAGTTTCTGCCCATCGCCGAGGAAATTGGCGTCATCGTGCCTATTGGAGATTGGGTCCTGCGCACCGCTTGTCGGGAAGCAGCGAAGTGGCCGGCCGACATCACTATCGCCGTAAATGCCTCGCCGCTGCAGTTCGACGCAGGAAACTTTGCCGAATGCGTCAAGCGCGCCCTTGCCACCACCGGTCTTCCGGGCGATCGCCTGGAAATTGAAATTACCGAAGGCATCATGCTTCGCAACGACGAAACTGTCCTGAAGACGCTGCATGAGCTGCGGGCCATGAATGTCCGGATCGCGATGGATGATTTCGGAACCGGCTACGCGTCTCTGAGTCAGCTGGCGCGCTTCCCCTTCGACAAAATCAAGATCGATCGTTCGCTGGCCGGCTTCGACGGCGATAACCCGAAACAACGGTCCATTGTTCGAGCCATTACGGCTCTCGGACAGAGTCTCGGCGTAGACACATTAGCCGAGGGCGTCGAAGATGAGCACCAGCTTGCACGCCTGAAGCTCGACGGCTGCACATCCGTTCAAGGGTACTTTTTCAGCAGGCCCGTCCCGACCAGTCAACTGAATCAAATTCTGGAGAAATTCTCGAAAGTAAGCTGACACTCTTTCAGGGCACCTTCGCATGGAACAAAACCTATATCAGCTCGTTTATTGCAGCCGGAATCGCATCACCGGAACCCATCAGGAAGTAACGGCCGAGTTGCACGGCATACTTGCCAGCTCCCGGAAGAACAACCCTCCCGAGGGCGTGACCGGTGCATTGCTGTACAACGCCGGTAACTTCGCTCAGGTTCTCGAAGGCCCGTTGTCCGCCATCGAGCGGGTGTTTGAACGCATTCAGCGCGATCCCCGCCATAGCGAAGTCACTGTAGTGCACTGCGGCCGTGCTTCCGAACGCGCTTTCCCGGAATGGTCCATGGCCTTCACCGGCGGCAAGAACGCGAACGACCTGCCCGCCGCCACCGCCGCTTTCGAGTCGGTCTTCGCGAAAGCCGACGGCGCCGGCGAAATGATGCTCGCTACCCTGAAGGACTTGGTTGTCAGCGAGGACGAGTGGATCTTGTCCGACGCCGCCTAAAGCTTCAGCGGTTCACACTCTCCGGGTCGATTAGTTCCCGACGCAGTCCGCTGTGCTCTCCTCACACACGCGAATGTACGGAACGGGCTCGACCCCGATCTCCAGCACCGTGGCCGCGCAGTCCGAAGAGGCTCCGGGCAATAGTCCGGCCGCTATGTCGGCAAGCATCTGATCGATGCTCTTAGTGAACGTGGCGCGAACGGGAGTGGTATCGGCCGCCGCCGCAATCAGGGCTGCTTCGAACCGCAACATCTCTTCAAATCCCGGCACCGGCGTCCCCAGTGGATGAGCGTCCATATACCGCCGGAACTGCAATGCTTCATCCGTCGGAAATGAAACCGGCGGAGTCGCCGCGATATAGCGCGCCAGCAGCTTACTCACTCCCTCTTTGCCCATGGCGATCAGTAAAAGGCGGATGCTGCTCCCCAGTAGCTCGGCCAATGCTCCGGTGCGGAACGACCCTGCCAAATGCTTGTACAGGGAGAAGCGTTCGGCGTCGTCGGTTGTAAGTGGAAGTGTGTCGGTGGACGTCAGAGCCCTGTTGGATGCCGGAAGCATTTGTTGTGCAATCGTGTGTTCCCAGCTTTCGGGTGTGGCCTCAGCCGTCGGTCGCGCCGTGTTCACCACCGTCCCGGACGCACTGTCTTTCACCGTCGCTGGCCCTGTGGGCGCACGTTCCCACAATCGATTCAGCGTCTCCATTTGCTGCAAATAAGCCAAGGAATCGAAGCTGGCCACTCGGTCCGGTGCCAGTTCGAAGATGATTGCGCCCAGGTTCGGCAGGCTGGCTATTACATCTCCAGCCAGCGCCACCAGGTCTGGATCGATTCCCCGTGAGTGCGCGTCCACCCAATAGCCCCGTTCCACTTCAAGCCCCGCCAGATGCACTTCCCAGACCCGCTCCAGGGGCAGTTGCGCCACCACCTCGGCAACCGTGCAGCGTCCATTCTTCTCGTTGCTCCAAAGGTTCGCCAGATCCAGCAGAATGCCGCAATCCGCTTGGACGGCCACAGACGCAAAGAACTCGCCATCCGGCATCTCGCAAGGGCGGCGCAGCAGGTAGTTCACTCCGGTCTCGAACGCAAACGGCAACGCCAGTTCCGCAGCCCGGCCGCGAATGTTATCGGCAGCCAGCCCGGCGCTTGCATCCGTTTGCAGCGGCGGCATCAAAAACCCGCAGGGCTGCGGACCGGCAGTGCCCGGTAACGTCAGAATGCTCAGGTGCTCGCTCGTCCAGGGCGACTGCAGCTCTTGGTTCCAGACGCGGAACTCTGCCGTATGCTCTGCTTGATCGCAAATCGTACCGCCCACCGGAAAACCGACCCCATGAGTCAAAATCCGCTGCGGAAGCGCTGCTATCCGGCGTCGTTCCACCGCACTGCCGCGAGCGCGCGCGCCCGGCGCCGTCGGCTTCGTCCAAAAGATTTGCGGCTCGATCTCCGCTACCTTGATCAGGTCTCCGTTCGCTCGGATGAGGTTGTCCAGAGTCCGAAGATAGATAGCACCAGGGCCGAGCCGCGGTGGCTTAAACAACATGCCGGTGAAAGCTACTCACCGACCTGAATGACCTTCGTGCCGCCATGCTCCACATTCATCACCAGTGGTGCGGGATCACCCATATTGATGAAACTGATGTTGAAGCCTGAGTAACAGGTAGGGCACCCTACCTTGCCCAGGACCGAAGCCAAAACGTGTTGCGCTTGTTCCAGCGTCATGTTGTTCGGTGTATGAACCGTAACGCTCTTTCTGTTTGCAACGCTCATAATTATTCTCCTTGATAAGGAAAGGGTTTTGAGACCCAGTAAAATTCCTTACGGCTGCATTCTAGATCTTCCGTACTAATAGCGCCATCTTTATTTTCAAATCCACCCTTTAAATGACCAATCGGACCACCGGTTGACCGCGGTGCTGTCCTACAGCTTCTGGCAGGAAGCATACGGCGGCCAGGTGAGCGCTTGGAATAGCGTTGTTCGCGTGAACGGTGTTCCCTTCCAGATCATTGGAGTAGCTGCTCCAGGCTTCAACGGACTAATTGCCGGTGAAGCTCCGAAACTTTACCTCCCGGTCACTTCCTTCGCCGATGTGAATCCCGGATGGAACGGCGCACATGACTGGAGTCTCCGCTGGCTCAACACCTTCGTTCGCTTACCAGGCAACGTGCCACCCGCGGCAGCCGAGGCCCAGTTACAACCCGTCTACCGAGCCGCAGTGCGTCAGGAACTCAGCCAGCGAGGGAGCACAGCCGGACGATTATCTTCGCGAACTCTCGCATGAGCACTTGCGGCTCGTTCCGGCAACGCAGGGCGCGCACGCGATGTTGGACCAGTGGGGTTAGCCGCTTCGAATTCTGCAGTGGATGACGCTGGCCTTTGCTAGTTATCGCCAGCGGCATCGTTGCCCGCCACGGCAAGATGGTGATGACAGCTTTCACGCCGAGGTACGTGGAAGAAGTTGCCGCTGACAAAATCGGCCAGCAGCAAGAATGGCGTATTGCAAGGTATCCCATCGCGCTTTGGCTAGCACCGATGAACATCCTCGACTGAAAAAGCACCCTCATTAGAAACCCAGTCACAACACGTAAACACAACTGTCTAAATGGTTTAACTCCGAATCGCTTGCGCAGCTATGCGATACTGGTCGCGAAGCAAAGGCCGGTGTTCCCGTCGTGGAGCAACCGGCCTTTTGCCTTTTCAACGGAAGGAATCAGACATGTCCAGCGAACGCCAGCAAGCCGCCAACCGCGCCAATGCCCAACACTCCACCGGGCCGCTCACCCCGGCAGGAAAAGCCATTTCCTCGCAAAACAATCGCAAACTCGGCCTCACATCTCTCATTTTCGAAGTGCTGCCGAGCGAATCCCAGGCCGATTTCGATGCCTACGCCTCTGACCTCTACGCCGAATTGAACCCGCAAACGCTGATCGAACGCACGCTGGTGCTGAAGATGGCCCAGCATTACTGGCTTGGCCAGCGCGCCGTCCGTGCCCAGAACATGTGCTTCCACCTCGACTTTGGTCCGGCCGTCGAAAACAAGAGCCTCATGCAGCAACTGGCTTTATACATGCGCTACCAGGCCCACCACGACCGGGCCTTCCACAAGTGCTTAGCGGAACTGCAAAAGCTGCAGAACGAGAAGCGTAAGGAAGAGATTCACACCATTCGCATTGCAAAATCCACGCCTCGGCAACACTCGGCACAACCGGTGCCCATGCCAGCCACGGTGCCAATCACCACAGCGGAACCGGCAGCGCCAGCAACCGCCGCCTGCATCGAAATAGCCGCATAAAGCGCGCCCAAAGGCGCAAGATGTTTGACAACCGAATCAGGCAAGACCGCAGCAGTACCCCACCTTCGTCCAAATCTACCCGGCAACGCCGGCCGAATGGCAATGGACCCAGCTAAGGGGCGCCTTTTCCCGTGCGCCGCCATCCCAATTGGCTTCGTCTCGCAGTCTCGGACTTGAAACCCCCGTACGCGATAATGCCCACGAATGCCTTTGTTTGCGGCTTTAGCCGTAACAGCCGCTCTCGCTTCCACCGCGCCGGCTACTTTCACAAATCCCTTGTTCCCGGGCGGCGATCCGTGGGTGACTCACGAAGACAACGTCTATTACTATTCGGCCACTAGTTGTGACGGTCACCAGGACATCTGCCTCAAGTCTGCTCCTACGCTCACCGGTCTTATCGACGCGCCCTGGAAGGTTGTCTGGGCCCCCAAGAGTCCCGCCGATCCTAATGGCGAAGAAATCTGGGCGCCTGAAATTCACAAGGTCAATGGCCACTGGTTCATCTACTACTGTGCCGACCCGAACCGCGACAACAACCAGCATCGAGTCTTCGTTCTCCGTGCCGCCACCAGCGATCCAATGGGAGAGTACACCGAAGGCGAGACCGGGCTCCCCCACGGAGGATTGGCCCGCGTAAACGATCGTTGGGCCATCGATCCCGATGTCTTCACGGCTGCCGATGGGAATCTGTACCTCACTTGGTCGTGCACCAATTACCCCGATTCCCGCTTCCCTCAGCGAATCTGCCTGGCACGCCTGAAAGACCCAGAGCATCTCGAAACGAACCCGCTACAAATCTCCACCCCCTTGGAATCCTGGGAAATCAAGGGCGCCGCTATCCAGGAGGGACCCGTCGGCTACACCCGCAATAACAAGACGTTCATCACTTACTCGGCCAGCAGTAGCTGGTTGGCGGACACTTACTCGGTCGGTCTACTTACAAACGATTCCAACGAGTTACTCGCGCCTGAGCGTTGGGCCAAAACCGGGCCTATCTTTGCCAACCACGGCAGAACCTATGGCCCCGGCAGTGTCGTCTTCGTACCATCGCCCGATGGCAAACAGATGTGGAACTTCTACCACGCCATCGAACGTACCGACTGCACGCCCGCCTATAATTGCCGCGACATCCGAATGCAGCCCATGCATTTCACTGAGTCCGGATCGCCCGTGCTTGGGACTTCCTTACGACCCCGGCGTCCCCATCGCCGACCCTTCTTCCGAGCATGGCGTCGTCGCACCACAACCTGAGATCCTGAACCCTGCTTGGGGCAACGCATGGGGCGACTTGGCGGAAGGCGTCAAGGCCGGCACCGTCAGCGGCGACTGGTCGTTACCGGCCCAGGCGGTTACCGATCTGTCTCCGCTGAACGTGGCTCTCACCGCCGCGCAACCCGGCTGGAACCAGATCTTTCGCGAACGCGACCTCCCTGAGCCTAATTACTCCGTTCATATGGACGTCCTCATCCAGCCGCAATCCAATCCGCCTCCTGATCAGCAGGTAGGTCTGTATTGCCTCTATGAGGACAAAGACAACCATGCCGAAGCCGTCATCGATCTGGTGAAGCACACCTTGTCCACCCACGGTGTTGTTGCCGGACTAGAGCAACCGTGGCGCGAACATCCATTGCCTCCCAACTTCGACCCGACAATCCCGCATCATCTGGAGTGCAACAAGATGGCCGACGCGTTCACCTTCTGGTTCGATCGCTTGTCCGGATCAGGCGTTCTCGCTGGCCGTCACTTTCAGCTTTCCTCCGGTCAGTTCGGCTTGTTAGTGCGCGGAACCAACGCGACTTACTCCACCATTGGCATCAACTGACGATTGCCTTGGTGCAGACAGTAAGTCAGCGGCGCTCTCGAGAAGAACATCCGGCGGATGGGCTCGAAAAGACTCGGGCTGAAATCCCCAAGTGACGCCCCATGCCGCCACCCCTGCGTTGCGGGCCGTCTGCACATCCACGGCACTGTCCCCAATCATCGCCGTCTCGGTCGCGGAGTTGCCCAATTCCTGCAACAACAACACAATGCCGGCCGGATCCGGCTTCTTCACCGGCAGCGAATCTCCGCCCAGTACCCGCTGAAACTTGTCAGCTACCTTCAGCGCCCGGAGGATGTCGGCACTTATCTTTTGTGGCTTGTTAGTCAGGACTGCCAAGGTATGTCCATCGGCCGCCAGTTGTCCGATCGCTTGCTCAATGCCGGGGTACAGGCGCGTGTGTTCAAGCGAATGCTTTCGGTAGAACTTCAGGAAGAAATCCAAAGCCCTTGTCACTTCGTCGTCCGACGCGTCAGGCCCGAGTGCGCGCCGCACCAGTACGCTTGCACCGTTGCCCACGTAGGAAAATATCAATGCCGGATCAAGCAGCGGAAGCCCCATGTGTTCCCGCGTGGCGTTCATGGAAATCGCCAGGTCCTGGCTTGAATCGATCAGCGTTCCGTCGAGGTCAAAAATCAGCAGCACTGCTTCCAGGTTAGCGTCCCTGGCAGGTTGTGCTTATCGCTTAGATCTCTGTTTCGGCCGCATTGGAGCGGCTGCGCGTATGCCCCGGGTACACGTGCATACCCTTCATCTGTTGCTCGAAGGAATCCTTCAGCTCGCGCGGCGCAATGTCCATCAGCCAGCCTGAAAGCTGGTTGGTGTACGGCAGCACCCGCGAGTTGTCCAGAAAGGCCTGTGTCGGCGCGGGCACAAACGCCACAATCACGTCCACCAGCACGGCAATTACAAGTACGCCGCGAACAATGCCTGCGGCTCCGCCCAGCAGATGGTCGAACCACGAAAGACCTACCCAGGCAAACAGGCGCGACAGAATCGCCGCCACAATCGCCCCAAGCACCAACACGCCCGAGAAGATCAGCAGGAAGCCAAGCAGGTTTGCTAGGTCTATGTTTTGGCCAATGTACGGAGTCAGCTGAACCGCTACCATCCGGTAAAACCAGAAGCCGGCTACAATGCCCGCCACGGTCGCCACAAGCCCAACCGCAACGCGCGCCACTCCGGCCCGCAGGCCGCTCACAATGGAGCTCAGCAGTACCAGGAAGAGAACGATATCAAACCAGGTAAACGAAGGCATTTTTGAGGCTATTGTATCTACGAATGCGCGTTGAATAAGTTCCGTTCCGTCAGCCGTTCGTACGCTTCCTGGTACTTTTCACTTGTCTTCTGCACCACGTTATCCGGCAGTGCCGGCCCGGGCGGCTGTTTGTCCCAGGGAAGCGTCTCCAGATAGTCCCGCACATACTGCTTATCGAACGACAACTGCGAACCACCCGGCCGGTACGAATCCGCCGGCCAGTAACGAGACGAGTCAGGTGTAAGCACTTCATCCGCCAACACTAGCTGCGAACCGACAAACCCAAATTCGAACTTAGTGTCCGCCAGCAGAATGCCGCGTTCCGATGCGTAGGCCGCGGCCCGCGAATAGATTGTCAGCGTCAAGTCGCGCAGCCGCTCCGCCAGGTCACGCCCGAGGCTGTTCACTACTTCTGAGAAAGCAACGTTCATATCGTGCCCACTCTGCGCTTTGGTCGCGGGCGTAAAAATCGGCTCCGGCAAACGGTCTCCGTCGCGCAGCCCGGCCGGCAGCCGAATGCCGCACACGGTCCCGCTTTCGCGATACTCTTTCCATCCCGAACCGGCCAGGTAGCCGCGCGCCACGCACTCCACCGCGATCATCTCGGCCTTTTGCACCAGCATCGACCGCCCCGTGAGTTGCTTGCGAAACGGTTGTAAGTCGGGGCCATACTCGTCCACATCCGCCGTAATCAAATGCGAAGGAATCAGATCGCGCAGATACTCAAACCAGAACAGCGACATTTGCGTCAGCACGCGCCCTTTGCACGGAATGCCGCTCCCTAGAATGCAGTCGAAGGCTGAAATGCGGTCTGTCGCCAGGAAAAGAAGCTGCTCGCCGCGGTCGTACACATCGCGCACTTTCCCTCGAGCGCGAAGCGGCAGCGGCAAATCAGAGTGAAGCAGTACATCGTCGGGACACATCGCTAACTTCCGAGTATCCCAGCTTTGCTGTAAGATTACGCCCGATGCACTATCTTCTGAAAACCGAACCATCCGCATACTCTTTCGACGACCTCGTGCGCGACCACGAAACCGTGTGGGACGGCGTTACCAACCCGACCGCCATGAAGCATCTGCGCGAGATGAAGTCCGGCGACCACGCCGTGATCTATCACACTGGTGACGAGAAGCGGGCTGTCGGCACTGCCACCGTGCTCTCTGTGGAGGTCGATGGCAAAACGCCCACGGTGAAACTCCGGGCAGGGAAGGCGGTGCCCGACGGCAAAACGCTTGCCGCCATGAAGGAGGATCACGTGTTCAGCGATTCGCCGCTGGTGCGGCAAGGTCGCCTGTCGGTTGTGCCGCTCACGCCCGAACAGTGGACCTGGATCACGCACAAGTAGCGCGACTGCTAGCTTGAAGATGTATGTCGCGCACCGAATCGACAATGCTTCCTCTTGGCACGCTGGCTCCAGAGTTCCAGCTGCCCGATGTGACAAGCGGAAAGCCTGTGTCGCTCGCCGATTTCGAAAGCCGCAAGGGCCTGCTCGTCATGTTCATCTGCCGCCACTGCCCGTACGTCAAGCACGTGCAACATGAGCTCGCGAAGCTCGGACGGGATTACAGCGGCAGGCCGCTGGGCATTGTTGCCATCTCCTCGAACGACGCCATCGGATACCCCGATGATGCACCCGAGCGTCTCCGCGAACAGGCAGTCGAATTGGGTTTCACATTCCCGTATCTGTACGATGAGTCGCAAGAAATAGCGCGCGCTTACGATGCTGCCTGCACGCCGGATTTTTACCTCTTCGACGGCAGTAAGAAACTCGTTTACCGCGGCCAGCTCGACAACAGCCGTCCTCGCAACGACAATCCTGTGACTGGTCGCGACCTGCGCGCCGCCATCGATGCAGTCCTCAACGACCAGCCTGTCGATCCGAACCAGACGCCAAGCCTCGGCTGCAACATCAAGTGGCGCTAAACCAGTTCGACGCCTGACGCACTCACTACCTGTTCCATCGCGAGATAAAGCGACGCCTGATGTTTGTAGTATTCATCGACCTCGGACGTAAGAACATAAGCAAAAAGCTCGATGGTGAAGGAAGCCGCCGTGTAGTTGGTTATCCGTACCGGTACCGGTCCAATGGCGACGTTCTTTGTCCCGGCCAGCATGTCGTGCAAGGCGCTCATCAGCTTTTCTACCTGTTCTTTCGGAGTTTGCCGCTTAATGGTAAAGGTGGGATTGAACAGCATCTTATCCCGCACCGTATAGTTTTCCAGGTTCATCCCCGCAAAGGCAGAGTTCGGAATGCTGACCACCGTACGTGTCAACGTGCGGACACGAGCAGAACGCAGACCGATGTCCTCGATGGTTCCGATAACGCCGCCGAAGTTGCCGAAGTCGCCAACCATCACCGGGGCGTCACCAATTACAGAGACACCGCCGAATACGTTCGCAATCGTCTGCTGAGCGGCCAGAGCGACGGCGATGCCTCCCACCCCGAGGCCCGCGATAATCGTCGTCATGTTGAATCCCCAGTTGTCGAAAACCAGGATGGCGGCGAAGATCGAGATCACAGTTTTCAGCGTGCGGCGGCCAAGATAGATAACGGATTGGGACACCAGGCGCTGCTTGAAATTCAAGGTGCGGTCGAAGCGAACCACCAGGTAGTCCAGCAGGTTGATCAAGCCCCACGCGAGCGACGCCACAACCACCAGCAACAGTGCCCGGCCGATATAGACCCTTGTGAACGCGGCCGGCCGAATCAACTCTTCAACAATCCGGAATACAAGAACGGTCAAAAGCACGATCAGCGGATCAACAATCGCCTGCAGCCAGATGAGTCCGCTTGCATGCTTTCCCAGGCGTGCGTTGATGGAGGTTCGAAACGCATCGGACAGTTGAACCAGCAACCGGAAGACGCCGAATAGCGCCACCGTCAGAATAAGCAGAGCAATCCACTTCCACAGCGGTGTCTCCAGCAGCAGCGTTGTGACCAGGAATCGCGGCAGTCTTGCTTCAATGGCCGACTCGGTGCTGGGCACGGGCGTAAGCTCAGGCACCTTTGCAACTGTGTTCGCCGAAAATAGCCAGATTGCAGGACCGGTTCCCGACTGTACCCGCTGCAACTCCAAAGTGAAGGTCTGGTCGTTGCTGGTGATGTCCGTCACTCGCTCAATCGCGGGATCCGGATCGTCGTTCAAATTCCCCGCCGGGTCCTGACTGATCCGAAGCACATCGAACCGGCTCGCCGAATTTAGAAGCGACTCGAGATCTTTTGCGATCTCCGGGCCTTTCTCCGCCCGTTGCTTTGCCGGAATTTTAGCCAAATCCAGGTACTGCGAAGCTTTGCCGTAATCGTCTGAGTGGCAGGCTTGCAGAAACGCAGTAAGGGAGGAGCGCGGATTCAGCCGGTTAAGAGGGTCGGCCGGAACGGCGGGTGCGGTCGGCGGCGCAGCAAAAGCCTGCGCCACCGCAACCAGAAGGAGAATAACGAGGCAGCGATTCTGTCTCACGCCTTTACGACGATATTGACCAGCCGATCTGGAACAACAATTATCTTCACCACCGGCTTGCTGTCTACGAAGGCTCTCACCTTATCGAGCGCCAGAGCCTGTCGTTCCAGTTCGTCTTTGGGCGTTCCGAAGGGCACCCGCAGGTGGCCGCGCAGCTTGCCGTTGACTTGCACCGGCAACTCCGCCAGATCCTCTTTCGCAAGTTCGGGATCGAACTTCGGCCACGGCTGGCGGAACACCGGCGTGTTGTGTCCCAGCGACTCCCAGAGCTCCTGCGACATGAACGGCGCCAAAGGAGCCAGCATCAGAGTCAACCCCTCGCACAATTCGCGAATCGGGGCAGGGGAGAGCTTGGCTTCAAGCGCATAGCACTCATTTACCAGTTCCATCAACGACGCAATCGACGTGTTGAAGTGCCACCGGCTGTCGAAGTCATTCGATACTTTTTCGATGGTCTGATGCAGCTTGCGAAGCACTGCACGGTCGTCTGGCGTGAGTTCTCCAGTGCCTGCCTTATCCAGATTGCGAGTGACGAATCGGAAGGCGCGCGCAAGGAAACGTTGCTGACCCTCGACGCTCGACTCGTTCCAGTCCATGTCCTTTTCGGGAGGCGCAGCGAACAGCGTATACAAACGGCAGGTATCGGCTCCGTACTTCTCCACCATCTCGTCGGGATCGACAACATTGCCTTTCGACTTGGACATTGCGGACCCGTCTTTCAACACCATGCCCTGCGTGAAGAGGTTGCGCGTCGGTTCGGCATTACTAATCAACCGAAGATCGCGCATCACCTTGGTCCAGAAACGCGAGTAAATCAGGTGCAGGATCGCGTGCGTGATACCGCCGATGTATTGGTCAATCGGAAACCAGCGGGCGATCTCATTTGAATCGAACGGAGCGCCGTCGTTGCGCGGATCGCAGTAACGATAAAAGTACCAGGAGGAATCCACGAAGGTGTCCATGGTGTCGCTTTCCCTTTTGGCGGGGCCGCCGCAATTAGGGCAGGTCACGTTCATGAACGACGGAACATTCTCGAGCGGCGAGCGGCCTTTGCCTGTAATCTCAACGTCCAGCGGCAGCACCACCGGGAGATCCTTCTCGGGCACCGCGACGAAACCGCACTTAGCGCACTGGATCATCGGAATCGGTGTGCCCCAGTAACGCTGCCTCGAGATTCCCCAGTCCTTGATGCGATACGTCGTCGACTGTTCGCCGAAGCCGTTTTCGTGCGCGTACGCCGCCATGCGCTTGCGCGCTTCGGCGCTGTCGAGCCCGGACCATTGCCCGGAATCTTCCACGATGCCGTACTCAAGGTACGGCGCTTTCATGCTGCCGGCGCTCTCCAGGCTTCCCGCCTCGGGCCGGATCACGGGCTTGATCGGAATTCCATAGGTAGTGCAGAACTCGAAGTCGCGTTCATCGTGGGCGGGCACTGCCATAATGGCGCCCGTGCCATAGCCCATCAAAACGAAGTTGCCGATCCAGATAGGAATTCGCTCTCCGGTGAAGGGATGGATGGCGAAGCGCCCAGTGGGCAAGCCCACCTTTTCGATGTTGCCCGGATCCTGCCGCGCGGTCTTGTCGATCATCTCCTTGATCCTCAACCGCTCGTTCTGGTCCGTGACCAAGCGCTCCAGATACGGATGTTCCGGCGCCAGAATCAGGCAGGTTGCGCCGTAGATGGTGTCAATGCGGGTAGTGAAGATCCGAACTTTGTCGTCGAAGTCGGCCAGCTTGAAATCGACTTCGGCGCCGTCGGAGCGCCCGATCCAGTTGCGCTGCATGGCGAGAACCCGTTCCGGCCAGCCGCCTTCCAGCTGCTTCATGTCGTCCAGCAGTTCGGCCGCGTATGCGGTGGTTTTCAAGAACCACTGCTGCATGGCACGTTGCTCCACGGGCGTCGTCTCGTGCCGCCAGCAGCAGCCATTTACCACCTGTTCATTCGCCAGCACAGTGCCGCACTCAGGGCACCAGTTCAACAGCGCTTCCTTGCGGTAAGCTAAGCCGCGCTCGTACATCTTGAGAAAGAACCACTGGTTCCAGCGATAGTATTCCGGCTCGCAGGTGGCAATCTCGCGGCTCCAGTCGATCGCAAAACCGAGACGCTGCATTTGCGCCTTCATCGTGGCGATATTGCTGACCGTCCACTCGCGCGGATGAATGCCGCGTTTTAGCGCTGCATTCTCAGCCGGCAGACCGAACGCGTCCCAGCCCATGGGATGGAGCACGTTATTGCCGCGCATCCACATGTAACGTGCAAGTGCATCGCCGATGGCGTAATTACGAACGTGTCCCATGTGCAGCTTGCCGCTTGGGTAGGGCAGCATTTCCAGCACATAGTATTTGGGCCGCTCCGGCTGGTTCGCTACATAGAGCGACGGGTCGTCCTTCCAGCGCTGGTGCCACTTCTGCTCGATCTCTTGGAAGTCGAACGCTCTCTCGGGGATACCAACTCCTTTAGCGCGGTGACATTGCGAAGGTCGTCACCGGGCTCATCTACCGGGGTTTCAAGAATGAAGACTTTAGTGCGAAGCTCTGGGTGATTCAGAATGCGCCGAAAGCCTTCCAAACCAATATAACCAGCACCTATGTTCGCGTGCCGGTCGCAGTGGGATCCGAGCTTCATCCTGGTGTCATTCGTATGCATCACCGGCACATGCTCGAAACCAAGAGTATCTTTCGCTTCGGCCATGAACGCATGAAAGCCTTCTTCCGTTGCGAGATCGAAGCCTGCGACATAGCAATGGCAAGTGTCCAGGCAAAAGCCGACCCGGATATCGACATACGGCTGTGTCAACTCGCGAAGCGTGGCGAGTTCGGACAGCTTGGCCCCTAACTGCGCTCCGGCGCCAGCGGTATTTTCAAGCAGCAAAGTTAATTGAGCGTTCTTCGCCAGATCCGGGTGGACGCTGCGCCAGGCCAGAGCGATGCCTTCGGCGACATTCAGCATTCCCTGTTCTACTGACAGCCCCTTGTAGTTGCCAGGATGCGCCACTAGGTAATCAGCGCCGATGGCGAGCGCCCTCTCAATCTCACCGCGGAAGCCTTCGATCGATTTCTCGCGGATCTCGCCCGGCGGGGACGCAAGATTGATGAGATAGCTGTCGTGGATCACAAGCGGAGCCAGGTCATATGTCTGGCGCGCTTCCCGAAGTAGCCGGATCTGCTCCGGATCGGGCGTTTTGGTGCGCCACATTCTTGGGCTTGCGGAGAAGATCTGGAAGGCGTTCGCGCCCACTTCGTGCGCCTTCAGCGCAGCGCGTTCGAGCGAGCCTCCGGTGAATGTATGAATGCCAATGCGCGGAACTGTTTTTAGCTGGCCCACTCGCCGTTTCGCATCAGCGGTTCCGCGGAGCCGTCCGGGAAAATGCCATCGACGTTCATCGCGCCTGAGCCAATCATCCAATCCACGTGAATCAAGCTTTCGTTGGCGCCGCGCTTAGCGAGCTCCTCGGCCGGCATTTTCTCGCCGCCCTTCAGGCAGGTGCTGTAAGACTGCCCCAGCGCAACGTGACTGGCGGCATTCTCATCGAACAAGGTGTTCCAGAACAAAATGCCGCTCTGGGCAATGGGAGAAGAGTGCGGCACCAGTGCTACTTCGCCCAGCTTGCGGGCACCCTCGTCGGTCTCGATCATGCGCCGCAAGACGGCTTCGCCCTTCGACGCATTTGCTTCCGTTATACGGCCGTTTTCAAAGCGAACGCGGATGTCCTCGATGAGTGTTCCCTGGTGTGACAGGGGCTTGCTGCTGGTGACGGTTCCTTCCGTACGTTCGGCGTGCGGAGTTGTGAACACTTCCTCGGTCGGCATGTTGGCCATCCCGAAGATGCCATTGCCGGCAGTAGAACCGCCGCCTGCCCACAGGTGATCGTCGGCTAGACCCACGCGCAGGTCGGTACCGGGGCCTCGAAAGTGAATGGAGTGGTACCGCTTATCGTTCAGCAGTTTCACACGCCCTTGCAGGTTGGCCGCATGCTGCTTCCAGCCCGCGATCGGGTCGGCCACGTTCAGCCGCGTGGATTGAAAAATAGCGTCCCACAACTTCTCTGTCGCGGTGTGCTCGTCTTCGTGCGGGAATACGAGTTTGGCCCAGGCCGGGGTGGCCGAGGCGACGATGGTCCAATTGATCTCGTGGCGCGTGATGATGTCGAGGGCGGGGCGCATGGCCTTTGACAAGGCCTTGTTAGCGCGGCCAACTTTTTCAGGGTCTTGTGAAGACAGCAAGGCGGGATTAGCTCCGGTGATGGCAAGGCGCGCGGCACCGGATTTGTAAGCGGTGGCCACGCCGTCCATCAACCAAACGGGAGCTTTATCGAAACTCTCATCGGGCGCATATCGATACCGAGCCAGCGTTGCTTCGTCATCCGTGAACAACGTGGTCACCAGCGAGGCGCCGGCCTTATAGGCGTGCTCCGTGATGCGGCGTGCGAGCGGAAGCGCGTCGAGCGGAGCTGTCATGACGAGTTCCTGCCCGGGAGCGAGATTCAATCCAACCCGGACTGCGACTTCGGCCAGCTTGTCCAGCCGCTCTTCGAGGGCGGCGGTTTTTGCGTGTCCGTTCGCGGTGGCAACGGTTGCTAGGGTATCCACTCTTCCATTATCAGGGAATGGGTTTCTCAAGGCGCCGCAAATCGAGAACGTACGCCGTGCCGTCGTCGTAGACATGCGGACAAAGCTGCGCGAGTTGAGCGATGGTGTCGCCTTCGTGATTCGACACTTTCACCTGCATGTACAGCCAGCCGTGACGCCCGTACTTCTGTGGAAATTGCAGCACGGTATCAAGGCTGGTGTCTGGATCGTAGTCGTGCAGCTTCGTGCGCACGTGATCGAAGGCGACATAGTGAATGCCCTTCGAAAGAAGATAATGGCCCAAAGCTGCAGCGCCTTCATGAACGGGCATGCCAGGCGGCAGTCCCGCCATGCCGGTGTAGTCGGCGACATAAATACGGTTGCGGCGGAAGTTGAGCGGATACGAAACAAACAAACGCTCCAAAACCACTTCGCCCGGCGGAATAGCGGCCTGCATTGCCTGCAATCGCTTCCGTTCCGCCTCCGGGTTGAACCACGATCGAGCGGGAGGCGTCAGCAGCCGCGCGTCTTCCAGCAGTACACGGTACTGCAAATGCTTGATGCCGATAAGGGCGCCAAGAGCAACAAGACACAGCGCGGTTAGAAAGGTATGCGGCACGCCGCCAGCGGGGAAGGGGCGCGATTGTGCCACGCCAGCGAAGCAGAAAAGCGAAAAACGTAAGCAGCGCCGGCATTTGAAAGGGAAGGCTGTAACGCATCATCGATTCACCGGCGGTGGATGACGAAATGGCCGCAATGGACAAGGCAGCCGCAGACAAGGTTGCGATCAGTGGGATGACGAAGCGCGGTTCTTCCCAATGTTTTCGCCACACGTAAACTGCCGCGAGAGCGGCCACGGCGAGAGGGCCGGCCATGGGAAGTACGGTGAGCCAGACCCACAATCCGGCCACGCCGACACTCTGGTGCGAGCCATTCGGCAATGGAATGACGCCGTAGCTGCTGGCATCGAAGCCGCGGCCTAGCAAGGGGAACAGGTAGGTGCCTTCCTTGGCATGTAAATCAAACATCCAGGGAGCCAATAGCAGCAGCGTCAGCGCGCCCCATAGAAGTGCATGAAAGAGAACAATCACGCGGCGCTCAAACACAAATCGAAGCCCGTAATACAAACCGCAGCCGAGTACCGCGGCAGGTAGATAGGTGGACTTCCAGGCGCAGACGGCCGAAGCCACAATGGCCATGAGCAAGGCCGCCCGCCAGCGCGGCCCTTCGCGCTCGCCGACCTGAATCAGGAACAAGGCGCAAAAGGCGGCGGCCGGCAGTGCGACAAAGGTAGTGTTGATGCGGAAGACAGGAACGGCAATGGTAAGGAACGCCAGTCCTAGCGCAGGCAATAGCTGCAGTGTGAGGCGGCGGGCGACGGTGACGATCAGCGCCGCGTAGAGAATGCTTCCAATGGAAATATCGATCATGGCCAGGCTTAATGGAGTGCCCACCACAAGCACGAGGGCCTGAAGAAAATAGGGTGCGCCCAGGCAGGATGTCACACGCCGCTCATTGAATGGGTCGGCGGGCAGAGTACCCAGTTGAAGTGTTTCCGCGGGAATGGTGAGGTAGGCCGGCAGATCGTCGTAAACGTTGAACGACCGGGGATCGGCCTTTATATTTCCCAGCACGGGAGCGGCGAGCGCAATGGCAAGCAGAGCAAAAAGCGCCCACTCTCTGCCTGTCCAGGGCGCGAGGATGGTTCATCGCGAAAGAAGAGAACGATGCCCAGTACAACGCCGGCGGCCACTACCGCGAAAAGAACCGGCGCTGTGATTGCGTGCAGAAGGTTGAGAACGCCGCCCACCGCAGTGAGGACGGAAACGCCCACGATGGAGGCGAGCGGCCAACTGGCCTGCTCCACCCGGCAGACGCGCAACAGTAGCCTGCCAAAGCCATAGAAAGAGATTGCGATGCAAGTGCACCACAGACAGAGCAGAAGGTAGGAAGTCATTTCATTGGGCGCGATGGCGAGCCATGCTCGCAAACCGCGTCAACGACGCTTCAGTTCAAGCAGACTCAGAAAGAAGCTGGTGAAGATAATCTCGACGCCTAACATCAGCGCCGTTACCGCGGGCAGAGTAAAGCGTAAGGCCAGCGTGGGCGTTAAATTACCAAAGCCGCTGTGATACCACATCAACACAGCGTAAATGGATGTCGTTATGCCAGCTATCAAGAGTAGAGTACCAGCAATGGCACCGGACTCGAGACTGACGTAACGAAACCAGCGGTCGAATTTCGGGTCCTTCGGCAATAAGCCCTCCGACATGCCGAAGATTTTTGCGCTGATGGCGAAGACGCAAGCGTGAAAGCCGACCAGGATGCAACCGAGAGCGTAAGCCAAAGTATCGATGCCAAAATGGACGCTGCCGATGGCGCGCTCGCCTGGAATCAGCCAGGCCGCCGCCAAAATGCCAATGGTCATCAGCAGCAGACCTGGGTTCAGAAACAGCCATCTCGGACTGTAAAGCAGCAGAAAGCGCAGATGCCGCCAGCCATCGCGCCAAGTTCGAAGGTGGGGCGCACGCGAACGGCCGTCGGGAAAGAGCGTGGTGGGCACTTCCGACATGGACAGGCCCATCAGACTGGCTTTCACCACCATCTCGCTTGCGAACTCCATGCCGGTGGTGGAAAGACTCAAACGCTCAATCGCGCTTTTGCTGAAGGCGCGTATGCCGCAATGAAAATCGCCAATGGGCGCTTTAAAAAACAGCCTTCCCAGGAAGCTCAGGACGGGATTGCCCAGATAACGGTGGAGTGGCGGCATAGCGCCGGGCTTAATCTCGCCTCGGAAGCGATTGCCCATAACAAGCTCGCTACCGGAACGCAGTGCCTCCACGAATCGCGGCAGATGCGCAAACTCGTAGCTGTCATCGGCATCGGCCATCAGGACGAACGTGCCTCGGGCGGCCTGAATGCCGGCCATCAGCGCGGCACCGTAACCGCGAACGGGCACATCGACCACGCGCGCGCCTTCGGCCAACGCGATAGCCTGCGAGCCATCGTTGCTGCCGTTATCGGCCACAATCACTTCACCTGCGTAGCCGTTTTCTCGAATGGCAGCTAGCGCTTTTCGAACGCAAACAGCCAAAGTTTCCGCTTCGTTCAGACACGGCAGAACGACCGAAATTTCAAGCGGACTGGAATGGGACGGTGGCTCGCTGCTGCGAGCCGGACGGATGTGGGGAGGTTCAGTGGGTACGAGGAGGCTGGTCAATCGCTAAAATCCTGCCCAAGTTGGAGTCTACACGCATTAGAAGCCAATCGTGGGTGAGCTGTTGCGGTGGAATACGGACGCAAAGTAGAGGCCTTGCGTCCGGTGAAAAGCCGAGACTTATTTAGGGAGGGTGGAACCGGCCGCACTGCCAGAACCGCTGCCTGGCGTGCTTGAAGATGTATCCATCGAACCCTTATGTTTTTTGTGGTGCTTCTTGCCTGACGTGCTGGAATCCGATCCGCCGCTGGACGTGTTCTGTGCAAATAAACCGATGGGAGTCAGCAAAGATACCATCGCGATAACCATCAAAGACTTCTTCATGTGAGCCTACCTGCCGAGTGGACTCCGCGACTGTTGCACGTGTTACAAAAACTCCGCAGAGATGGAAAGCCTCGAATTCACTTTCGAGGCCCTTCCATTACCGAAAACCCCAACTACTTGGTTGCGGTGGTGGATTCGGTGGAGCTGGTTTCGCCCTTCTTACCGCGCTTGTGCTTAACTTTCTTCTTCATGGTGCTGGAGGTATCGGTGGATGTGTTCTGTGCGAAAACAACCGAACCGGAGAGCAGCGAAAGGCCAAGGGCGGCGATCATGAGTTTTTTCATTTTTAATGGTTCCTTCTTATGTAACTAAAAGCACTTTAGTGCTCTTTCGAGTATAGCCGCATGGCAAGCTACCAATACGAAAAGGGCTCCGAGCCTAAAAGACCCGGAGCCCTTTTCAAAAGAAATAGCTGCAGCTAATGCTGCGAACCAGTTACTTGGTCGAAGTGGTCGACGACATCGAAGAATCGGTGCTGGTGCCCTTCATCTTCTTGTGCTTCATCTTCTTCTTCATTGTGCTGGTGGAGTCCGAAGAGGTGGTGTTCTGCGCGAAAACAACCGTACCGGACAAGCAGCGAAAGGCCAAGGGCGGCGATCATGATTTTTTTCATTTTATGAGATATCTCCTTATAAACAACTTACTGATAGCACTGGGTGCTTTCAATGAGTATATTCGCATCATTGGGGTGAAGGAGTCCTGAAGTTCACATTAAACTTTCTTAAGTCTACCAGATATTAGGAAGATCTCTAGCGAATACGTTGTATCGCTACATTCGACAGATCAGAAGCTCTCGTTCGTAGATCATTTCTGGCGGCAGATGGTCATGTAGATCAATGAACAATTCTTCGTGACCGATGACCTCGTTACGCCAGCCAGCGGGATCGAAGGCTTGCAGTTCGGTCAAACGCCTCGCGCGAGAAGTCGAGCCCGTCCCAGTCGATGTCTTCGTAGCGGGGCATCCAACCGATGGGGGTTTCGCGAGCGGCTACGCGGCCGCGGGCGCGGTCCACGATCCACTGCAGCACGCGCATGTTCTGGCTGAAGCCTGGCCAGATGAAATGGCCTTCGCATCCTTGCGGAACCAGTTCACGTGGAAGATTCTGGGCGTGACGCTGAGACCGCGCTGCATCTTCAGCCAGTGGCGGAAGTAATCGCCCATGTGATAGCCGCAGAAGGGCAGCATGGCCATGGGATCGCGCCGCACTTTGCCCACGGCGCCGGCGGCGGCGGCGGTGGTTTCCGATCCCATGGTGGCGCCGATGTAGACGCCGGCGCTCCAGTTGAAGGCCTGGTAGACGAGCGGGATAGTGTGTGGCGCGGCGCCCGCCGAAGATGATGGCGCTGATCGGCACGCCGTTCGGGCGCTTCCCAATCCGGATCGATGGTGGGGCATTGCGAAGCCGGCGCGGTGAAGCGCGAGTTCGGGTGCGCGGCTTTGCGCGCCGGTTTCGTTCGCGATATCCGGCGTCCAGCGATTGCCCTGCCAGTCGAGGCATTCGGCAGGCGGCTCTTCCGTCAGGCCTTCCCACCAGACGCCGCCCTCCGGCGTGAGGGCGACGTTGGTGAAGATGGTGTTTCGCGAGAGCGTCGCCATGGCGTTTGGATTGGTTTTCGGCGAGGTGCCCGGCGCCACGCCGAAGAAGCCGGCCTCGGGATTGATGGCGCGCAGTTGGCCGTTCGCGTCCGGCTTGATCCAGGCGATGTCGTCGCCAACGGTCCAGACCTTCCAGCCTTCGAAACCCTTCGGGCGGGATCATCATGGCGAAGTTGGTTTTGCCGCAAGCGCTGGGGAAGGCGGCCGCGACATAGGTCTTCTCGCCTTCGGGATTCTCGACGCCGAGGATCAGCATGTGCTCGGCCATCCAGCCTTCATCGCGCGCGATGTTGGAGGCGATGCGCAGCGCAAAGCATTTTTTGCCGAGCAGCGCGTTGCCGCCGTAGCCGGAGCCGTACGACCAGATCTCGCGCGTCTCCGGGAAGTGCACGATGTACTTTTCGGAGTTGCAGGGCCACGGCACGTCCTTCTGCCCGGGCGCGAGCGGCGCGCCCACGCTGTGCATGCACGGCACGACGCGCTTCATGTCCTTATCGATCTCGCGGAAGACGGGCAGGCCGATGCGCGCCATGATGCGCATGTTGACGACGACGTAGGGCGAGTCGGTCAGTTGGACGCCGATCTGCGACATGGGCGAACTCGATGGGACCCATGCTGAACGGCAGCACATACATGGTCCGGCCCCGCATGCAACCACGGAAGAGGTCCTTCAGCTTGCGGCGCATCTCGAACGGGATTTACCCAGTTATTGGTCGGCCCGGCGTTGTCCTGCGAGAGCGAGCAGATGAAGGTGCGATCTTCGACGCGGGCGACGTCGCTGGGGTCCGAGCGGGCAGTAGAAGCAGTTGGGCCAGAGTTCGTCGATTCAAGCTTGCATGAACGTGCCGTTGCTGAACCATCTCGGCGCAGAGTGCGTCGTTCTCTTCTGCGAGTCCCGGTCACCCAATGGATGCGTCGCAGGCCGGGTCAAGCTCGGCCATTTTCTCCACCCAGCGAATCAGGTGCTTGTTGGTGCTCGGAGGCTTGGACGTGCGAGGCGCTTTCATAGGCTCGTCCCAGTCTATCAATGGCCGGAGATTGGAATCGCAAGCCTGAGTCGGGCAACCCCGTGCGACGGACCATTGAAATACTTCGAGCAATTTCTTCCGTTTCGCAGTACATGTATTGGAAAGCACGTACGTTTGAACGCGGCTTGGAACCGGAGAGAGTTGGGATGAGATTGAAACGAATGATTGAGGGGTTGGCGCGAACGCGCAGCGGATGGTTGTGCTGTCGGGGTTGGCTGCCGTGCTTGGAGGCGTTGAGAAGGTCTTGACGGTTCGCCGACAATCGTGTCGTGCGGACGTGCGCTCCGGCAGCGACGATGCCGTTGCGCTTCCCGCCGTGTCCCGCCGTCTACACTATTTCACCATCCGGCAAACCCGCTCGGAGCTGGGTTACGTGTACTGGGTGCTGCAAGGATTTGGATGGTTTCAATCGTTCAGCCTGCACGACACATGGGCGGAAGCAATGGAGAGGCGGACCGGCGCCGCCGAAGTGCCGCGCGCTGCACTCTCAGGACGAATCCCGGGCTTACGTCTCCGTTCCCTGTGGCTGAAGCGCTAAGTGAGATGACGTGTAGTTGCGCGTCCAGGGATACCGTCAAACATACGTATGAGCCTGATACTTTTCGTAGTCTTGCTCGTTGTCTTAATTGGTGCCGTACCCGCTTGGCCGTATTCGCGCGGTTGGGGATACTATCCTTCGGGAGGCATTGGCTTGGTCCTGGTCGATCGTTCTGCTCGCGTACTTTCTCGGTTGGTTTTGAGGCGTCAGTGGAGTGCGAAGGCGTTCGCGGTCCTTGGTAGTGCGCGCAACGGAGGCGGTGTGCCTAGCCGCGTTGTTAGTCTGTGGGCGCTTTGCTCCAGGAAGTTTCTCAGGCGGTGACTGCGGCTGGGATGGCGCAAGCTTCCGCAAAGCCTTGGCTTCGATCTGGCGGATGCGCTCGCGAGTGACGGCAAAATTCTGGCCCACTTCTTCCAGTGTGTGTTCGCTGCCGTCCTGCAGGCCGAAGCGCATTTTCACGATCTTTTCTTCGCGCGGGCTCAGCGTTTTCAAAACCTCCGCCGTTTGCTCGCGCAAGATTCAGGTTGATGACAGCGTCGGACGGAGAGACCATACGGCTGTCCACCAGGAAGTCGCCTAGGTTAGACTCTTCTTCTTCGCCGACTGGAGTCTGCAGCGAAATAGGTTCCTGCGCAATGCGCATCACGCGGCGCACTTTGCTGGGCTGAGTTCCATGCGAACGGCGAGTTCTTCCGTGGTTGGTTCGCGGCCGAGTTCCTGCTGCATTTGCCGTTGCAAACGGATCAGCTTATTGATGGTTTCGATCATGTGCACGGGGATGCGGATGGTCCGCGCCTGGTCTGCGATGGCGCGCGTCACAGCCTGCCGTACCCACCAGGTGGCGTAAGTGGAGAATTTGAAGCCGCGCTTGTAATCGAACTTATCCACCGCGCGCATCAGGCCGATGTTGCCTTCCTGAATCAGATCGAGGAACTGCATGCCGCGATTGGTATAACGCTTCGCAACGGAGACAACCAAGCGCAGATTGGCTTCGATGAGCCGCTTCTTCGCCGCTTCGGTTTCCGCTTCGCCGCGCTCGACAATCTGCAGAGTCCGGCGAAGCTCGCTGCCGAAGAGCCCCAGCGCGCTTCTAAAGATTCCACTTGCGATGCGAGCGTTTTCAGTTCCTTGCGCACGCCAGCGGCAGCAACCGATTTCTCCAACGCCGGATTTTCGAGTTTGCGCTGCAACCGCGCGATTTCGTGTTCCAGAGGTCGCAACTGATCGACGGCGTTCTTCAATTCCTTTGTCAGGGAACGTTGGAAGCGGCTGGAAAACGGCATGGTGCGCACGTGGCGCGACAACGTGACCAGCAACCGCATGTATTCGTAGCGAAGTTTGCGGTAAGGCTTGGGGCGGATGTTGCGCGTCATGCTGGCCAGCTTTTGATCGAGTTGCTGGGAACGGCGATAGTGACGGTCGAGCGTGTTCAGGAGTTCGAGTAACTGTTCGCGCTGCGGAGAGACTACATCTTCTCCCTCTTCGTTGACCGCGTCGGGTGTCTGCAGAACCTCGAGCGGCGTATAGCTTCCTTCCTCGACGCGCTGGCGCAACTCAAGAAGGATGTGCAGAATGAGGCGGGAGCGGGATAGAGCCTTGCGTACGGCGGCTTCGCCATGTTCAATGCGCTTGGCGAGTTCGATTTCCCCCTCTCGCGTCAGCAGCGGCACCATGCCCATTTCGCGAAGATAGACACGAACCGAATCGTTGCTCTTATCAAGTGTGCCGGCGGAGAGATCCAGGTCGGAGAAATCGTCGGGCTCGTCTTCTTTGCGCGAGAACTCTTTGGGTTCATCGAGGAACTCGTCGGGCGATCCGTCGAGATCGTTGAAGAGATCCGTGATACCGCTGGTGCTCGCGAGATCGTCACCGACGACACTGGCGACATCGTCGAAAAGAGCAAAGCTCTTGTTGTCGCTGTCTTGCATGAACCGCCTTCAACAGAGTGTCGCGCGTTTGGGTTGAGAAGCCAAACGCTACGGCTCGAAAATTCCCCAACTAGCCATCGAGACCCCTGGGAAAGTTTCTCGACTCCTCATAGTACAACACGATTTAAGCCTCGAAGGCGCGTTTCTTTAAGCGATCTAACTCAGTCATGAGACCGAACGCGGCTTCGAAGTTTCCTTGCTGCTCGAATTCACGAATGCGGCGGCGAAGGTCGCGGCCTTTCAGGTCCAACGTTTTCTCCTCAAGCGCCCGGAGGCAGTGTAGCGCTTGTTGAGCGGCAGCATCTTCGGCAATGGCAAGAGACGAAAAACTAAGGTCGGCGATGAGGCGCTGGTGCCGGGAATTAAGGCGTGCAGCGACGGCATCGACTGAGAATGGAAGGTTCTCCCGGTCGAGCGCGAGAACGGCCTCGAAGATCTCTTTTGTTTCGAGCGCCGACAGAACCGTGCTGCCGGCCAGATAGTGCTTAATCGCCTCACGTGCATCGTGACTGAACAGGATACAGGTGAGTAACAGTAACTCGTTCGGAGGCACGGAAGCGGTGGAACTGGTGGCTCGGGCACTCGCGGTAGGCGAGGGCTGGGTCTGACGCAGCTGTTGCGAAATCGTCTCACGCTCCAGCTTGAAGTACTGCGAAAGTTCGCCGATGAGAGCAGAGCGTTCCAGACGATCGTGAACTTGTTGAATGGATGGCAGCATCGACTTGAAGGCGTCCACACGACCCTCCACCGTTTCCATATCGAAGCGTTCCCGGGTGCGCTCCGCCAGCCAATGAAAGTAAGTAGTCGCCTTGTCCAGACATTCGCGATAGGCGTCCACCCCATGCTTCTGAATGAACTCGTCGGGGTCAAGATCGCCCGGAAGATGAAGCACCCGGACGCGCAGGCCTTCGGCGAGCACGCTGGCAATGTACTTCTCGGCCGAGTTGGCGCCGGCCGCGTCGGGATCGAAGTTGAAGATCACTTGTCCCGTATGCGCCTGCGCTTGCGCGATCTGACGCTTGATAGAACGGATCTGGTCGTTGCTTAGCTTGGTGCCGCACACCGCAACGACTTCGCGAATGCCTGCCGCCGAGATCCCTATGGCATCCATATAGCCTTCGACTAAGATCATCCGGTCGTGCTTGCGGGCATCGGACTTCGCACGATGCATGTTGTAGAGCACAGCCGATTTGTTGTAAATCGCAGTGGCAGGTGAATTAAGGTATTTCGGCACATCATCGGGCCGCAGCGCACGCCCGCCAAAGGCGATGACCTTGCCCGCTTCGTTATGGATGGGGAACATCAAGCGCCCACGAAATGCGTCGTAGAAACCGCCGTTTTCACGCCGCTTGAGTAATCCCGACTGCTCCATCAACTCCGCACCGAAGCGCTTGAGAAGAGGCACAAGCTGTTGGCCAGAGGCATCCGATAAACCAATACGGAACTCGTCGATAGTTTGCGGGGCAACTCCACGCGAGGCCAGATACTGGCGTGTTTCGATGCCGCTGGCAGCGCGCAAATTGTTCTGGAACTGCGCCGCTGCCATCTCGTGCATTTCCATTAAAGCTTCGCGGCGCTGTGCTTCAGGATCGTCCGAGCGCGGGCGTTGCGGCATGGCGATTCCATACCGTTCGGCCAGGCTCTTCAATGCTTCCGGGAAATCCAGCCCATCGATTTCCTGGACGAACTTGTAGACGTCTCCAGTGGCCTGACACCCGAAACAGTAGTAGAACTGATTGGCGGCGTTGACGGAGAACGAAGGCGTCTTTTCCGAGTGGAAGGGGCACAGGCCAACGTATCGATGAGCCGCGCCAGAACGCTTCAGGCGCAAGTAGCCACCGATGACATCCACGATGTCGAGTTGCGATTTCAGTTGTTCGGCGAACGTCATCCGAGCTTAGGGTCAAAGACCTGATCTGTGGTTGCGCCGGGGGAAGTTCCCTTCAGCGTAGCAGCATCACTGGTGAGCGGGCACCGCAGCCGCCATAGGAGCCGACGGAGCCGGGGCGCGAAGACGCTCGATCGCTTGTGCGGCAATCTGATAAGAACGTTGGCGGGCGGTCTGATCGAAGACGGTGCAACTGAACATGACTTCGTTGACCTGAGTATTAGCGAGGAAGGCGGCAAGCTGCGTTTGAACGGCGGCGGCATCGCCTGCGATCAGCTCCGCCAACATGCCGGAGACGAAGTGCTTCTCCTGCTCGCTCCAGCGTCCTTCCATGGTGGCCACCGGCGGCGCCAGCAGCGTGTCTTTGTTGCCGCGGACTATGTCGAGGAACTTCATTTGCATGGTGGTAGAGAGCCGCTGCACTTCGGCTTCCGTCTCGGCGGCGATGAGAGGCACGCAAGCCATAGCGTACGGCTGGTCGAGGAACGCGGAGGGCCGGAACGAAGCCCGGTAGAGATGAAGGGCAAGATGTAACTGCTGTGGAGCAAAGTGGGCGGCAAATGCAAACGGGAGACCGAGTTGTGCCGCCAGTTGGGCGCTGAAGGTGCTTGAGCCTAGGAGCCAAACAGGAACATGCGTGCCAGAGCCTGGAACCGCTTTCAGCCGCTGTCCCGGCGTGGCATCGCCGAGCAGAGCAAGGAGCTCTTCCACTTGGTCCGGGAAATCTGAAGCGCTGTCGGGAGAGCGCCGCAGCGCGCGCAAAGTGGGACCATCCGTGCCGGGCGCCCGACCCAACCCTAGGTCAATCCGGCCCGGATAGAGAGTCTCCAGCGTTCCAAATTGTTCCGCAATGACCAGCGGCGAGTGGTTCGGCAACATGATGCCGCCGGAGCCAACGCGAATTCGCGCTGTGCCACCGGCCACATACCCAATGAGCACCGACGTCGCGGCGCTTGCTACGGCGGCCATGTTATGGTGCTCGGCCAGCCAGAAGCGCGTGTAGCCGAGCTGTTCGGTGTGCCGCGCCAGCGCTAGGGTGTCGCCGAAGCTCTCCGCGATGGTTGCGCCCTGCTTGACTGGAGCAAGGTCAAGAACCGAGTAGCGAACGTTTTCGAAATCAGCCACAATGCTTCGATGTAACTGAAGCATCGGACGGTTCGGGGCCCGGCGGCGTTAATGCTTTTTCTTGCCGAACTGACCGAGGATGGAGTTCAAGGGATTCTGCTGCGCTTGTCCATTGTCTTTGCCTTGCGCTGTGTTCTGACCGGTTGCCTGACCCAGGACGCCGCCGAGAAGCCCTTTGGTCAGGGTAGTGGGATTGCCGGTGGTTGGCAGCAGATGGTTGAGCTTCATTTTCGCCATGGCCTGTACGTCGGGCGCAAATGCCGGGTGCGAGGCCGTTCCGGTGACAATGACGGGCACGACCAGTTCGCCGTTGCCATTGGCGAGAGCCGTATTCAAGAAGCCGCCAACCCCATTTCCGCCGGCACTCTTGCTTGCGCCGTTCGACAACACCGCCGAGAGGTGCATGTCGAGCGCCTGACTGGCGAGGTTGATAGTGCCCGCGGCCGACAGGCTTCCCTCCGGCACCACAGCCACCAGATTGTTCGTCGAAGCAACGCCTTGTTTAATGTCGAGCGTGCCTGAAAACTTCTGCAATTGCGTGTTGGGACCCTGTTGCACCGCCGAACCATTCAGGAACTTGCCGATACGCGACACTTCATTCAGCACATTGACGTTCTTCAATTGACCGTTCGCCAGGTTGAAGGCAACGGTGCCATTAAGGGTACCGGCCAGATTTGTGCTGGAGTCGATGGCAAAACTGAGATCGGCGTTGCTGGCAAGGCTGCCATAAAGAGTATTCTTCACGGAGCTAACAGAGGACAGGAGCGCATTCGCGTCGACTCCGGTCAGCTTCGCTTTTACGGAGCAAAGTGGATGCGCCGCTTTGGTCTGCAGTGTGATATTTCCGTCCTCCTGCCCGCCGAAGATTCCAGCGGTTACGGGCGCCAGTTGGACCACCCCGTCTTTCATGCTGGCGTTGGCGCGCAGATTGGTGAGCGCAATCTCCTGCGCTTGCAAGTGACTGGACGAGAGAACACCTTGTATCTGCGGCAGCGACGCATTGCCGGTAACGGCCAGGTCGGCGCTCAGATCGCCTTTGATCTGATCGTTCGCATCGAACGCCACACCAAACAAGCTGGCAATGCGAGACAGGTCGGCAATGGATGCGTTCTTGGTGCCGACCTTCAAATTGAAGGCCGCCGGGCTTGCTCCTTGATTGACTGTTCCGGCCAACGCCAGGTTAGTAGGACCCATGCCGATGGTGCCGCTGCGGATATTCAGCAGGTCGTTCGCTTGAGTCATGGCCAAGTCGTAACGAGCGGTGATGGGGTAAGCAGCCTTTTGTCCCTGGAAGGTGGCATCCGCGAGTGTGAGGTTGCCCTGGGCTGTCATGGACCCGTTTTGTGAGGCGATATCGGCGGCTCCGGAGGCCGAGGCATCGGTGTTCGCAGGCACGGTATCAGGTCGAACACTGTTGATGCCCGCCAGCGAGATTTGATCGAGTGACACATGACCGCTTACAGGCGTTAGCTGGCTGGAACTGGTGGCTAGAGGACCGGCTTTGCCGCGGAAGCTGAGGAGCTCTTTGCCTGGACCTGAAAAATGAACCGCGGCATCGATGTCGAAAGCCTTACCGGGGGCGAACCCTGTCAGTGTGAGATCGATGTGGTTGTAGACGGTGCGCCGCGCGTGGGCGCGTTGATCGGTGATCGCCACCTGGCCGTCCTCTATCTTCAGATCGCTCAGCGTGAGTCCGGAAGGCTGATTGCTGGCGGTGCCAGTCGAGCTAGCGGGAGCGGATGTGCCCGCCTGGTTGCCCAGCGTGGAGTAATTCCATTGGCCTGCTGCATCGCGGATAAGTTCAATCTTTGGCTGCCTCAAGGTCAGTTCGTGGATCTCGGGTTGCCCTTTGATTAGCGAGAAGAGATCGGCGCTGGCGAAGACTTGCTGCGCCTGCGCAAAGGGCTGTTGCGAGTTGAATTGGGAAGCCTCAGCAATAGTAAGTCCGTCGACCTGCACGGAAAAGGGAATGAGGTGAAGATGCAGAGTACCGAGGGTTACGGGCCGGCCGAGCTTGCTTTGTAGCTCAGCCTGGATCTTGGGCCGAAAGCGATCTACGTTGATCAGGCTTGCACCCGCCACCAGCAGAATCACAATGGCGACAACAACAGCAGCGAGGATAATGAGTATGCGTCGCATGTACCCTATAGACGCATGCTCGCCTGAACTTCTGACAAAGCGTGTGCGAAGCAAAGTGTACTGGAACACACTCGGGGGCTTTCGCGTGCTTTGTCCCTGATGCCTATTGAAGGAGCCGATGCCAGCCGGATTGCACATCTCCGAGCCGAAGTTCGCGCGTGACAACGAATTGGGAGAGGCCTTCCGCCGCTTCACTTGGGACCACTACGACCCTCGAGCTGCGTTGCTGCCACTGCCGGCCATTGCTATCGCGCTTTCGGTGGGCGTGCTGGCGGGACATCCCGGGGCTGCGATGGTAGCAGGAGGCGGCGCTCAGAGCGCCGGCTTCGGCGCCTTTCAGAAGCCGCTGTTCTTTCGCGGCGGCCCCGTCCTGTTTGCCACCTTGGGCATGGCTGTTTCTGCAGTACTCGGTTGCCTGCTGGCCCAACATACGCTGCTGCTGCTACTGGTGGCAGCGGTTTGTGCGTTTCTGTACGGCATGGCAGGGGCCATTAGTTCGCCCGCACAGTGGGTGGGCCAGCAGTGTTGCACGTTCCTGGTAGTTTCCAGCGCCTTTCCTAGTTCGGTGGAGCAGGCGTTGTGGCGAGGGGCCGGCGTTTTCGCGGGCGGCGTTTTGCAATTCCTTGTGATTGAACTACTGTGGCATTACTTTCCGCCGGCCGATACGGCCGATGAGAATCGGGAGACGCACCCACCCGGGTGGCGGTTGCGCGCCATTCGCTGCAACCTGACGATCGAATCGCCCATCTTCCGTTTCGCGCTTCGGCTGGTGGCGATTGCGATTGTCTCCATCCTGGTTTACCGCTTCTGGGAGTATCCGAATGCTTATTGGATTCCGATGACGGCGTTGATTCTGCCGAAGCCCGATATGAAAGGCACGCTGCAGCGAGATGTAGCGCGCATTGCCGGCACAATTGTGGGCGCCGGAGTGGCGACGCTGCTGGCGGCAGTGATTCGTCCCCATGCACCAGCCCTGATTGCTTTGGTCCTGATTTACATGTGGGCTTCGTACGCGTTGCAGAACGTCAACTATGCGGCCTACATCGCGATGCTGACCGGCTACATCGCGTTCGATCTGGCCATTGGCAAACAGCCGGAGATTCTTTCGGCCTGGCACCGAATCTTAGCGACCACCGAGGGTGGGATTGTGGCTATCGCCGCGTATCTTGTTCATCTGCACGCGTTTCGTCTGTGGCGGGCGAAACAGACGCAGAATGCTTAGGCGATGCCGTCAGTGAGAGCGGTCTGGAGCCGGGGCGCCACTTGCGGCTTCTTGCCGAAGAAGAGTTGCAGGCGCGCCAGGTACACGTAGACAACCGGGGTTGTGTACAGGGTGAGAATCTGGCTGACGATCAGTCCGCCCACGATGGTGATTCCAAGAGGACGCCGCATCTCGGCGCCCGTCCCCGTTCCCAGCGCCAGCGGTAAACCACCGAGCAGCGCGGCCATGGTGGTCATCAGGATGGGACGGAAGCGAAGCAGGCAGGCCTCGTAAATAGCGTGTTTGGGAGACAGTCCGTATTTGCGTTCGGCTTCGAGCGCAAAATCGATCATCAAGATCGCGTTCTTCTTGACAATGCCAATAAGCAGGATGATACCGATCATTGCGATCACGGTGAGGTCGGTGCCGCAAATCAAAAGCGCCAAGAGGGCACCCACGCCGGCCGAAGGCAAAGTGGAAAGGATGGTGAGCGGGTGGATAAAACTCTCGTACAGGATCCCGAGCACGATATAAACAGCTATGAGCGCGGCGCCAATCAGCAGCGGTTGCGATTTCAAAGAAGCCTGGAAGGCCTGGGCGGTTCCGGCAAATGCGCCATGCACGTTGCCGGGCATTCCAATCTCGTCTTCGGCGCGCTGGACTGCGTCAACGGCATCGCTCAAGGCCGACCCAGGCGCCAGTGCAAAGGAAAGGGTGATGGAAGGGAACTGGCCCTGATGGTTTACCGTCAGCGAGTTGAGGACTGTGGTGCGCTTCGTAAAGGCCGATAACGGGACGGCCGTGCCGTTGCTGCCGCGAACGTATAAAGTATCGAGAGCGGTGGGGCTTTGCTGGAATTCAGGAAGGAGTTCCAGCACCACGTGGTATTGATTGATGCCCGTGTACATTGTTGACACTTGCCGCTGCCCGAAGGCGCTGTACAGAGTGGTGTCGATGTCCTGCGGCGTGATGCCGAGCCGGGAAGCCGTGCTGCGGTCGATGATCAACTCACTTTCCAGGCCGTGGATTTGCTGATCACTGTTAGCGTCCATGACCTGGGGCAAAGTCTTCAACTTGGCCAGCAACTTCGGCGCCCACTGGTTCAAGTCGCGCAGGTTGTCGGATTGCAGCGTGTACTGATACTGCGAATTACCCCCTCGCCCGCCGATGTGGATGTCCTGCGCCGCCTGCATATAGAGCGTGGCGCCGGGGATGTGCGACAGTTTCGGACGCAGCCGGTTGATGATCGCTTCCGCCGAGGCCTTGCGTTCCCCGAGCGGCTTTAACTGCGACCAGGCACTGGCTACGTTCAGCGTTCCGCCACCTGTGAAGCCTTCCACATCGTCGATGTCTGGATCTTTTCCGACGATGGCCATCATCTGGTGGAGTTTCTCGCGCATGGCGGCGAACGAAATATCCTGGTCGGCCACAATCACGCCGCCGATGCGCCCGGTGTCCTGTTGCGGGAAGAAACCCTTCGGAACCTCGACATACAGGTAAACGTTGATGGCGACGGTAACGAAAAGCACAAGCATGGTCATCAGCGGGTGCCGAAGAACAACGGCCAGGCTCTTGCCGTAGGCAGTTTGGATGGCGTTAAAGGCCGACTCATTCACGCGGTACAGCCAACTGTGCTGCCGTCCGTGCTGAGCGCGCAGAAATTTGGCGCAGAGCATAGGCGTGGTGGTGAGCGAGACAACAAGCGAAACCAGGATGGAAACCGATAGCGTGACGGCGAATTCTCGGAACAGACGGCCGACAATGCCGCCCATCAGAAGAATCGGGAGGAAGACGGCAACCAGCGACGTGCTCATGGATAGCACTGTGAAGCCGATTTCCCGCGCTCCCTGCAAGGAGGCTTGCATCGGAGGGACGCCGTCTTCAAGGTGCCTGGAGATGTTTTCGATGACGACGATGGCGTCATCCACCACAAAGCCGGTGGCGATAGTGAGTGCCATCAGCGAAAGATTGTCCAGCGTGTAGCCGAGCAGATACATGACGCCGAACGTGCCCGCGATGGAGAGCGGCACCGAGATGCCCGGGATGACGGTGGCCCACACATTGCGCAGGAACACGAAAACCACCAACACGACAAGACCCAGAGACAACAGCAGCGTTAGTTCTACATCGTGCACGGAAGCGCGGATAGTGGTTGTGCGGTCCTGGGCAACGTGCAGATGAATGGAAGGCGGAATGGAAGCTTGTAGCTGAGGCAGAACGGCGCGAATGTGGTCGACAGTGTCGATGATGTTGGCCGCGGGCTGCCGGAATATAGGAATGATGATGGAAGGTTTTCCGTTATCGAGACCGTCGTTGCGGGTGTTTTCCACCGAATCCAGAACCAGGCCAAGGTCGCGAAGGCGGACCGGCGCGCCCGCTTGATACTTCACGATCAACGGTGCGTACTGGTCGGCGTGAAATAGCTGATCAGTGGCATTTACCTGCCAGCGCGTGGTGTTGTTGGCCAGGGCGCCCTTTGCCTGATGCGCATTGGCGGCAGCCAAAGTGTTCGCCACATCTGTAAGGCCGAGGTTGAACGAATTCAGCAGCCCGGGGTTTACCTGAACACGGACCGCAGGGCGCGAACTGCCCCACACCTCTACTTGGCCGACACCTTGAATCTGAGCGATCTTCTGTGCCAGCACGGAATCTGCGATGTCGTACATGTGCGGACGGTCGTAGACATCCGAGTTCATCGCAAGCATCATGATGGGCGCATCGGCCGGGTTGGCTTTCCAGTAGCCGGGATTACCCGGCAGATCGGCCGGTAGTTGCCCGCGCGCCGCATTAATGGCTGCCTGTACGTCGCGGCCGGCCGCATCGATGTTGCGGTCGAGATCGAACTGCAGCGTGATGCCGGTGCTGCTGAGCTGACTGGACGAAGTCATCTCGGTAACACCGGCAATGCGGCCAAACTGACGCTCCAGCGGTGTCGCCACGGCCGAGGCCATGGTCTCGGGGCTGGCTCCCGGAAGATTGGCGTGTACCTGAATGGTCGGGTAATCGACCTCAGGAAGCGGGGCCACCGGCAGCAGGCGGAACGAAAGCACACCGGCGAGCGCAAGAGCGAGTGTAAGCAGTGCCGTCGCGACCGGGCGCTTGATAAATGGAGCGGAGAGGTTCACGACTGGTTACTCCGCGGGCACGGCATGAGGAAAGTGTTCAGAGACGACCTGTGTGCGGCTGCGAGAGACGCGTTTCGCAAGCCGATCGAAGAAGAGGTACACGACTGGTGTCGTGTAGAGCGTAAGCACCTGGCTGACGATCAGACCGCCGACGATGGTGATACCGAGAGGCCGGCGCAGTTCCGATCCGACGCCTGTTCCCAAAGCCAGCGGCAATCCGCCAAATAGCGCCGCCATGGTGGTCATCATGATGGGACGGAAGCGGAGCAAGCAGGCCTGGTAAATGGCCTCGCGGGGAGGCTTGCCACCTTCGCGCTCTGCCTCCAGCGCGAAATCGATCATCATAATGGCGTTCTTTTTGACGATGCCGATCAACAGAATGACGCCAATCAGCGCCACGATGTTGAAATCTTCGTGGCAGATGTAGATGGCAAGAATCGCGCCGACTCCCGCCGAAGGCAGGGTGGAAAGAATGGTGATGGGATGGATATAGCTCTCGTACAAGACGCCGAGAACGATGTAGACGACCACCAGCGCCGCGATGATGAGCCAGACTTCGTTCGAGAGCGAATTCTGGAAGGCAGCTGCCGTGCCCTGGAAGCTGGAGTGAATGCTTGAGCGGCAGTCCACATCTGCTCTTCCGCGTGTTGATGGCGTTTACCGCGTTGCCGAGCGACTCGCCTGGCGGCAAGATTGAAAGAGATGGTAACCACCGGAAATTGGCCTTGATGGTTGACGGTTAGCGAGGTGTTCGAATGCTTCGAAGTGCGCGAAAGAGGCTAAGTGGAACTTCGGTCCCAGCTGGACGAGTGCAAATAGATGTCCGACAGGTCCTGCGGGCTATTGCGATACTCCGGTGCCACTTCCAGAACAACGTGGTACTGGTTGAGCTGAGTGAACATGGTGGAGACAAGACGCTGCCCGAACGCATCGTAGAGCGTGTCGTCGATCTGCTGCATGCCGATGCCGAGGCGGGAAGCAGTATCGCGGTCGATCACCAGCGTTGTCTCAAGCGCCGCCGTTCTGCTGATCGTCCGCCACATCGCGCAACCTGGGGAATGGTGTGAAGCTTATCCACCAGCTTGGTCGTGTAGGCCGTCAGTTCGTTGGCATCCGCATCTTCCAGCGTGTACTGATATTGCGTGCGGCTGACGCGATCTTCCACAGTCAGATCCTGCACCGGCTGCATGAAAAGCGTAATTCCGGAAATCGAGCTTAGCTTAGGCTGCAGACGCCGGATGATCTCTCCCGCATCGGCATGCCCGTTCCGCCAACGGCTTCAAATTGATTTGAATACGGCCGCTGTTCAAAGTGCTGTTGATGCCGTCGATGCCGATGAAGGAAGACAAGCTTTCCACTGCGGGGTCTTGCAGGATCGCTTGCGCCAGTTGCTGCTGCCGGTCGCTCATTTCATGGAACGAGACAGTCTGGGGCGCCTGCGAAATACCGAGGATGACGCCGGTGTCCTGCACCGGGAAAAATCCCTTCGGGACAGCCATGAACAAGAGCACGGTTACCACCAGGGTCGCCACGGTCATCACAGTAGGGTCAGCGGTTGATGCCGAAGCACCCACTGCAATGTCGTGCCATAGCGCGCGATGACCCAGTTGAAGGCATTCTCCGAATTGCGATAGAACCAGCCTTGCTCGGATTCCGGCTTATGCCGCAGAAGTTTGGCGCACATCATGGGCGTGAGCGTCAGCGAGACAAACGCGGACACCAGAATGGTTATGGCGAGCGTGATGGCGAATTCGCGGAATAGCCGCCCAACAATATCGCCCATGAACAGCAGCGGGATCAGAACCGCGATCAGTGAGATGGTCAACGAAACGATGGTGAAACCGATCTGCGCCGAGCCTCGCAGGGCCGCATGCATCGGCGTGTCGCCTTCCTCCAAATAGCGCGAGATGTTCTCGATCATCACGATGGCGTCATCGACAACGAAGCCGGTCGAGATCGTCAGAGCCATCAGCGTAAGGTTGTTCAGGCTGTAACCGAGCAGGTACATCACGCCGAACGTGCCCACGATGGAGAGCGGAACAGCCACGCTAGGGATGATGGTAGCGGCCAGGTTGCGCAGGAACAGGAAGATCACCATCACCACCAGGGCGACGGTCAGCATAAGTTCGAACTGAACATCTTCGACCGAAGCGCGAATGGTGGTAGTGCGGTCAGTAAGGATCGCTAGGTTAACGGACGCGGGCAACGAAGATTTCAGCTGCGGCAACAGCGCCTTGATGCGGTCGACCACCGAGATGATGTTGGCGCCGGGCTGGCGTTGGATGTTGATGATGACGGCCGGAACGGTGTTCATCCAAGCGGCCTGATGCAGTATCCTCGGGCCCGTCGATGATCTCCGCAACGTCCTGAAGGCGGATGGGCGCGCCGTTCTTATAGGCAATGATGACTGGTTTATACCCGGCGCTGGTCAGGATCTGGTCGTTTGCGCCTATGGTGTAGGCCTGCGCGTAGACCGTCGAAGTTACCTTTCGCTGAGTTCTGATTGGTCTGGTTCAGGGCGGTTCGAACATCTTCCAGGCTTAGGCCGTAGGCTGCCAGATGCCGTGGGATTGGCGCGGATGCGCACCGCCGGTTTTTGGCCGCCGCTAATGGAAACGAGACCCACGCCCGGCAACTGCGAGATCTTCTGGGCCAGCGTAGTATCGGCCAGATCTTCCACTTTGGTGAGCGGAACCACGCGGGACGTGAGCGCAAGCGTGACAATCGGCGCGTCGGCCGGATTGACTTTACTGTAGATCGGCGGGTTGGGGAGGTCCGGCGGAAGATAAGTGCCGGCTGCATTGATAGAGGCTTGGACCTGCTGCTCGGCAATATCGATGTTCAGACCCAGGTCGAACTGGAGTGTGATGACGGAACTGCCGAAGGAACTCGTGGAGGTCATCTGTTTCAGGCCGGGAACTTGACCAAAGGTCCGTTCCAATGGCGCGGTTACAGACGACGACATTACCTCCGGGCTTGCGCCCGGATAAAAAGTCAAACACTGAATGGTGGGGTAATCGACTTCGGGAAGAGCGGAAACCGGTAACTGGCGGTAGGCAATGGCGCCGGCAATCAGGATGCCCGCCATCAACAGCGACGTGGCAACCGGCCGGAGGATAAACGGCCGCGATGGACTCATTAGGACTGCCCTCGCTTGCCTCCGTTAGAGCCTCGTCGCCACGGTCACCTTCATCCCATCCGTCAGTTTCTCGGCGCCATCGACCACAACCGTATCGCCCGGCTGCAGATCCATCCTCGATCGAGACGTCATCGCCTTGCGACATACCGACTCCGGACCTGCCGCATGGTGACCGCGTTATCGGGTTGGACGAGATAAACGAACGTTCCGGTAGGACCCCGTTGGATAGCAACCGCGGGGACGATGGTCACGTTCTTTTCGGTGTCCAGCCAAAGCCGTGCATTCACAAATTGGTTGGGGAACAACGCATAGTCGCGGTTCGGGGAATACGGCCTTCAGACGAGAGGTGCCGGTGGTTTGGTCAATCTGGTTGTCGACGGTCAGCAGTGTGCCTTCGGCAAGTTTCTGTTTTTGATCCCGGTCATACGCTTCCACGCGAAGCTTGCGCCCCGCTATTCAGGCTGCGCAGAACTTGCGGCAGCTGATCTTCCGGAATGGTGAACAGAACGGCGATCGGCTGCAGCTGGGTGATCACGGCCAAGCCAGTCGCGTCGGTGGCGTGGACCATATTGCCGCTATCTACCTGGCGAAGACCAATCCGTCCGCTAATGGGCGCCGTGATGTGCGTGTAAGTCAGGTTCAGCTTCGCACTGTCGATGTTGGCCTGGGCGGCGGCGATGGCCGCTTCATCGGCAGCGATAGACCCGCGGACCTGGTCGGCAGAACTCAGTTGTGTATCCAGTTGCTGACGCGCGATGATCTGATCCTTAAAGAGTTGTTGGTCGCGCTGGTAATTGACCTGAGCATCCCGAAGCGCCGCCTGATCTTTCGTCAGAGTACCTTTGGCCTGCGCCAGTGCGCCCCGGGCCTCATCCAGCGCTACTTGAATAGGTACGCGGATCGAGCTCCGCCAGCAGGTCGCCCTTGTTGACGTTCTGGCCTTCGTGGAAAGTGACGTTGATGAGTTGCCCATCCACTCGCGGGCGGACGGTAACCGTATTGAATGCGGTCACGGTGCCGAGCCCTTGTAGGTAGACCGGCATGTTGCCGCGCTGCGCAGCAGCAACGACCACTGATGGGTTGTGCGGCCGCATGGCTGCCATCTTGGCTCCGCCGCGTTCCGCCTGTTTGCCGTTCTCGAACGTGTACAGCCGGTAACAGCCATACGCGATACCAGCAAAGACGAGCAGCCATACCCACCAGTAGCTCCGTCCTCCGGGGTGGCGTTCCAGGTCTACATCCGAAAATGCAGGCTGGCGGACGTTCGTCTGTTGTGCTTCGGTCGGGTGCGGCTCTAGTGCCACAGGTGTCTGGCTCCCCATGTATTCAAGTCAATTATCTCAAGCATTTGGCCCCTCTCGTGCTCCCGCGCTGACGTTTCGGTTACCGCTACAAGGCCGCATGATATAACGTACGGTTGCACACCACTCCTGGGAAACTACTAACTCTTAGCCCGATTGACCTTGTGATCATCGGGCTGTACTTCGTTGTTGTGCTCGGCATCGGGTTATACCTGAAGCGATTCACCAAGACAGGCGAAGACTTCTTCCTTGCCGGTCGCGATATGACGTCTTGGGTGGCCGGCCTGAGTTTTGTCGCAGCGAACCTCGGCTCGCTTGAACTAATGGGCTGGGCGGGATCTGCCTACCAATATGGCATTCTCGCGGCCCACTGGTACTGGATAGGCGCAATCCCGGCAATGTTGTTTCTTGCCATCGTAATGATGCCTTTCTATTACATTTCCAGGACGCATTCGGTGCCGGGTTACCTTCAGTTACGCTTCGGCGAACCCTCCCGCGCGCTCTCGGCAATCACGTTCGGGTTCATGACGGTGCTCATGAGCGGCATCAATATGTACTCCATGGCCCTGGTGATGAAAATCATCCTGGGCTGGGACATCGGGTTCAGCATCTGGGTCTCTTCTCTTACGGTCGCTGCCTACGTCTTTCTCGGGGGTCTACTGTCGGCCATCTTCAACGAGGTTCTGCAGTTCTTCCTGATTTGGCTAGGGGCGATTGTCGTATCGGTGCTGGGGTTGATCGAGTCCGGGGGCTGGAGCGGCATGGTCCAGCGCATTCACACCAATTTCCCGGGCCAGGACTATACGCACATGTGGCGCGGACTCGGATCATACACAACGAACCCGATGGGCATACATTGGATCGGGATCGTCTTCGGGCTTGGGTTCGTGATCTCGTTCGGCTACTGGACGACCGACTTCCTGGTGGTGCAGCGGGTTCTCTCCGCTCGAGACTTGCGTAGCGCCAAAATGGCTCCCATCATCGGCTCGGCGTTCAAGATGGCGGTTCCGTTTATTGTGATCTTGCCCGGCCTGCTTGGCCTGGCGGTTCTGCCGGAACATCTGGTAGGGGAGACGCAGGCGGCGGCGACCGGCGCTCATTCCTATAACGAGGTTTTGCCCCTGATGCTGGCCCGCTACTGCGGACCCGGCTTGCTGGGTTTGGGCATCACCGCACTGGTGGCCGGTTTTATGTCCGGTATGGCCGGCAACGTCAGCGCATTCGCTACGGTTTGGACCTATGACATTTACCGGCCTTTTCTGCGAAAGACTGCCACCGATTCGCATTACGTTGCGGTTGGCCGCTGGGCGACCCTTATTGGCGTTCTGGTCAGTATCGGGGCGGCGTACCTGGTGATGCAGTTCGCCAGCATCATGGACTACGTCCAGGCTCTGTTCAGCTTCTTTATTGCGCCGCTTTTCGGGACCGTCATTCTGGGAATGTTGTGGAAGCGGGCGACTCCAAGCGGCGGATTTTGGGGTCTGCTGTGCGGAACTGTTTCATCCGTCGCGATGTGGGCGTGGGTGAAAGCCGATCCGTCGGCGTTGCGGTACATTGCTCTTTCTCCGCAGGCAAAAGATATGGCCGAGAACATGTACCGGGCGCTCTGGTCGTGGCTTATCTGTGTCGCGGTTACGGTGATTATCAGCCTGCTCACCCGTCCCAAGCCGGACAGCGAACTAGTGGGGCTGGTGTACGGCGCCACTGAGATTCCCGACGACGGTGACCTGGCGCTATATCAGCGTCCTGTATTTTGGGCAGTGATCGTTGCTGTGGTGTTAGTCATTGTAAACGTGATCTTCTGGTAGGGGACAACAGCATGCACGGTAAAGGCACACTTTCCATTTGGTTCTTCATCGGCCTTCTGTTAACGGCTTACGGAATCTTGATTACCGGTTCCGGGATATACAACTACAACACGCCGCCTCCCAACGTAGTGCTCAGTAATCTGCACGCTCCCCTGTGGTGGGGTTTGGTGTTGCTGATTATCGGCTTGGTCTACCTCATTCGGTTTTTTCCTAAGAAGAACAAGTCGTAAGCTTCGCCTCAGTTGCCGATACGTAATTTGCCGCGGTTCAGCGGCATTTACGGAGGTCGGCTTTGCGCTTCGCCCGTGTCATTCCAGTTCTGTTGTTATCTAGCGCTGCCTGGTGTGGCGCATCCGATAGCGCCGACACTGCGGCGACACTCGAGCGCGTACGCAATGCGACTGAGACTACCTTTGGCGAGCTTAAGTCCTTCGTGTGCGAGGAAAGCATCGACCGCCACCGCGGCGCACTCGACGGGTCGCGAGCGCACAACATCGACACAGTGACGGCATCGCTCTCTTTCGAAAATGGTGCCGAACACTACTACTCCATTCGGCAGAACTTGCAGACTCTGAGGGGCCTTTCGCATCTTAACGGCGCCTGGTCGGAAGGCGAGTTCGGTACTTTGCTCCGTCAAACCACGCAACTGACGAAGGTTGAAGCTGTCTCATTCCGGCGTTCGGTCAACTGGGATGGAGAACCGGCGTCCGTCTACGCTTTCGATGTTCCCAGCGAGGACAGCCCATGGGAACTGGTGATGGAAGGCCGAACATACCGGCTGGCATTCCATACGGAGTTCTGGGTAAAAGATGCCGGGGCGCAAATTGTCCGCGTGGAACGAACGGCGACGAAGCCCGAGGTGGCCACCGGCATCTCGGAGATCCGCTGGAATCTGAATCTGCACCCTGTACCTATGCTCGGGCGGGACTGGCTGCTGCCTGCCACCGCGGAATACTCAGTCACCTATCTAGGCAATAACCGGCGCGAATGGAACGAGATCGCCTTCACAAACTACCGCCGGTATGGCTCTGAGGTGGCGCTTCGCTTCGACTAGGGAGCAGTGATGCTACGTGCTTTTGAGATACCAGGGAATGTTCAAGACCGAGATCCGGTCGTTCCCCGTCATCAAGAGGCGTGTTTTCAGCAGTGTCGCGCGCTGCGTGTGTAGGAAGTAGTGGTACCAGCGTGGCTCCAGCAATTCAGGTATGACGACGATAATGCGTCTGGTGGGGTGATCACCGGCGAGTTGCTGCACGTAATCGATAATGGGTGAAATCACGAAGCGGTAAGGCGATTTGACGTAAACCAGTTCCGGAACGGGCAGGTCGCAGCCTTCAGCAGGAGCCTTGACATACCTAACCCATTTATCGGGGAAGTTGTCCTTGCTGCTCTCCTCGGCTGCATGTAGGACTTTGATGTCCTTCGACAGCGTCATAGCGAAGTGAAGCGCTTCCTTCGTGATCAGGTTCCAGCTTTGAACCGGAACCACCAGGATCGGCTGCAATGCATTGGTTGCCTCCAGCGGCTGATCGGTCGCGATCTCGTGCCCGACTTTGGCATAGTGCCGGCGCACTCCGTACATAAGCGCAAGCATCAGCGGGATGGCGAGAACGGTGAGCCAAGCGCCTTCTGAAAATTTAGCCACAACGATAATCACCACGGTGATACCCGTGGCTACTGCCCCGATAGCGTTAATGAGCATGTTCTTCCGCGCATGCCCCTCTTTGTTGCGTTTCCAGTGCGCGACCATGCCGGCCTGAGACATGGTGAAGGCTAGGAATGCACCCACCGCGAACAGCGGTATCAATCGATCGGTAATGCCTCCAAATACTATGAGCAACGCGGCCGTGATGATGGCTAAGACAACAATGCCCTCCGAGTAAACCAGCCGGCGCCCGCGATTCGCGAAGGAGGTCGGCAGATAGCCGTCTTCTGCAAGAACGCGGCATACGCGCGGAAAATCGGCAAAGGCCGTATTGGCCGAAAAAATAAGCACCAGCAGCACGGAACCAATGGACAAGTAATAAAACCAACCGCGCCCGCCAATGGCGCCAAACATCAGGGAAAGAACGCTTTGATAATGCTGGCCGTTGGGATCGGTGGCAACAATGTGGTATGCCCTAACCAGGTACGCGATGCCGCCCAACATGATGCCAAGTGCGGCAATGATGATGGTCAGCGATCGGCGGGCATGATTCACCGCCGGATCCTTGAAGGCGCGTACTCCATTACTCACCGCCTCGACACCGGTGAGGGCTGTGCAGCCGCTCGCAAAAGCTTTCAGCACGAGCCACGCACTAAATGCCATGGCGGTGGCGTGAGCGCCCGGAGGTGTTTCAACCGGGATGGGACGGCCGCCTGCCAAGATCGTTTTCACCAATCCCGTTGCGATCTGAGCCAACATGCAGGCCAAGAACAGATAAGTGGGGATGGTAAAGACCAGCCCGGTTTCCCGGTTGCCGCGCAGGTTTACCAGCACTAGCAGCAAGAGTGACCCTAAACAAAGCGCCAGTGTGTGCGGGTGCAGGGAGGGCACAGCAGAGGTGAGTGCGCCGATACCCGCGGAAATGCCGACTGCTGCGTCCAGCGCATAGTCGATCAGCAGTGCGGACCCGGCCAGAAGGCCAGCGAACGCGCCCAGGTTCTGCTGCGCCACCGTATAGGAGCCGCCTCCCTGCGGGTAAGCCGCGATTGTCTGCCGGTACGAAAAGTACACGACGAGTAGCAGCACGATGATGCTGCCGGTGAGAGGAAGAATATAGCTAAGCCCTGCGGCGCCCAGCGGAATCAGCAGAGTCAAAGCGGCTTCCGGGCCATAAGCAGCGGAACCAAGGGCGTCCAAGCCGAAAATGGGCACGCCTTGAAGAGCGCCAATCTGCTCTGCGCGCTCTTCGGAGGTGGCAAGCGGACGGCCTAACAGGAAATCAAGCGCGGACAAAAGAAGCTGTTCCTAAACATGCAGTGTGAGTACATCTGCTAGACCGGCTTGCGCCACTGTTTCTTTCACCGGAGCTTGTTGGCCCCCGCGCATGACCCAAAGTTCAGATGCGATCAAGCCGGCCATGGTAGTGTGCCGACGGTCGAGCTGAAATCCGGAACGGTGCAGGGCGGGCGCATATTCCGGCAAGCTTCGTGTCTGGAGACCCGTCGTCAGGGCGAAGAACGCGTACATCGTTGTTAGCCAGAGGCGTGCATGCCAGGCGCGCCATCCTCGCGCGGGCTGCTGGAATTCGGAAATAATCCACCGGGCTTCCGGACGACAGGCCTCCGCAATCCGGCGGCTCAGCCGCTCTACATCGGCCGTGGTGAAGCAGTCCAGGAAGAAGTGAGAAATCACCAGGTCAAAATAGTTCGGCGCTAGCGGCAAGGTTCGCGCGTCAGCCAGGTGCATTGTGACTTGAGCTCGATACGATTCGCGCCGACCTTCCAAACGCTTCCGACTCTCCGCCATCATGCGCGAACTGTTCTCTACGCAGTGTATGTTCAGGCGCGGATAAGCGTTTGCTAGGGCAGCCAAGTGGCGGCCATCGCCGTCACCGAGTACAAGGACGTTTCCCACTCTCTGCAAGTGCGGCAGGAAAAACGAACGATGCCGTTGAAGGCGTCTGCCGAAAGCGACATATTCGAAAAGGCGGTACGAACCCGCCAGCGTATCGCAGTTCATTTCGAAGAAATCAGGAGGAACAGAATCGGACTCAGGAGCGGCAGATCCACCAGCATGCGCACTAGTTCCGTGCTGATCCGGAGCCGTAGATTAGCGATCGCAAGAAACCCGAGACAGCTGAGGATCAGGGCGGCATACAACTGTTCGTGGCCCGGCGCGTGGACGGAACGGGGCGCCAGCAGCAGAACTGTCGCAATCGCGGCAACAAACCAGAGGATCGGCTCTAAATTTCGGACGCACCAGCGGGTAATCGCATGCGGTGGCGCGCCGCGGATGGGGTCCCACTCCCAGACTTCAATGGCGCAGCAGTTCAGGCAGCAAATGGCAGCAAACAAGACCGCCGCGGGCACAAACTGTCCAGTCCAGCCGCCATTGCAAAGGGGCGCGAGACAGGTGCCAGCTGCAAAGAGAACGCCGACGTGTAGTTCCTTGGGAAGGGCACAGTGCACGGCGCGCGGCAGGATATGAACGGCGGCCATATAGAGCGCAATGCCGAATCCCAGAAGCAATCCTCCGGTGAGCACGGGAGGGCGGAGGAAACAGCAAACTGCCGTGAGAGCGGCGGTCACGATGGTAACCGAAGTAAACCAGCGTTTCGTGTACGAACTGTGGAATCGGTGTCGGGCTGTTTCGGGCTGAACGCTCGCTCGCAGCACATCCAGCAGGCGGTCCGACGCATAAATCAGCCATACGGCTAAGGCCAGAGCCAAAACGGCAGGCAGGCGAGTAGGCACTGAAAAACTTCGAGCAAACAGCAACTGCCAGACGACTGCAACCGCAGGGGCGTCCAGATCGCACAGGTGAAATAGGAACCAGGGGCTTCGAACGAGACGTGACCGGCGAACAGGAACGGCTACATGAGACAAAACAGGACGCCTGCTTCAGCGTAACAACCCTGCATCGATGCCTCAGCCGATACCCTCGGTGATGCGAGCATTGACCGCTGGGGTTGCGGTCTGTCAAAATAGGAAAGTTGACTTTGGCGGGAGTAACTCAATGGTAGAGTCACAGCCTTCCAAGCTGTTGGTTGCGAGTTCGATTCTCGTCTCCCGCTCCAAATCGGCCAGCCCTGGTCGTCGATTCAGGCCGACATAGCTCAGTTGGTAGAGCGGCAGTTTTGTAAACTGCGGGTCGGGGGTTCAAGTCCCTCTGTCGGCTCCAAATCCTTCTAATTCATCAGGCAATTCAGAAGCGGTCGGCTGTTTATTGCTCCGACGTTGCGCATCCTCCACCGAAGCCCGGAGATCCGCATTCCGCCGGTGCTATCGATAACATGGCCGGACCGGCGCTATACATCGTCTCGAGTTGTGATTGCGGGAGAGCGACGGTGTACACGCGGGCATCTTCTTCCATACCGTAGAAGCGATTGGTGTCGACCAGGTACTTCGTTCCGATTGCGAGTCCATACATGCCGGTCGTCGGATATGACAACGTGCCGGCAACCGGAGCGGCACCATCCAGAACACCATTCACATAGAGCCGGGCAGTGGCGCCATCCCAGGTAGCGGCGATGAAGTACGGCGTCGCGGCTTGAAGATGTGTGCTGCCGTAAACCTGCGGCTGCTGATTCGCTGTACCATTGCTCGTCGTGAGATATAGATCGAGGGGGTTGTTTCCGTCGCAGCTCTTCGCCTGTAAGACATAGGTCTCATATGGAGCGACCAAGTCTTGTCCGTAGCTGATGAACACGGGATAGTTCGTCATCGGTGTCGTGCACTCGATCCAGGCAGTAAGCGTGAAAGACGTAGCGGGCTGAAGGACCGTGTTTGCTGGTATGGCGTACCCGATTGGATACAAAAGCTGCTGAAACACAGGTGCCGCATCGGGAGCGGGAGCTACTGCGGTACCAGCGCTAGTAGTAGATGAAACAAGTACAGGGTTAGCGGAAGGCTTGATCGAATTCGTCACTGTAGGTGCCGCATCGGGAGCGGGAGCTACTGCGGTACCAGCGCTAGTAGTGGATGAAGCAAGTACAGGGCTAGCGGAAGGCTTGATTGAATTCGTCACTGTAGGTGCCACATCGGGAGCGGGAGCTACTGGGGTACCAGCGCTACTAGTAGATGAAACAACTACAGGGTTAGCGGAAGGCTTGATCGAATTCGTCACTGTAGGTGCCGGGTTCGTTACCGGGGTGGCGTACGTCGCGACGACGTTCGGCGGCGATGTCTGCAGCACCTTTGTCGTCGCTGAGACCTGCGCGCTGGGCGGAGATGTTCCGGATGTATTCAGAGCGGTCACTTCATAGCAATACGATGTCGTGGCAGTGAGTGCAGTGTCGCGATAGGCATACGCTGTAACGTTGGTCGCGATTGGTTGAACGTTTGGGGATGTCAGAGCGCCGCATGTGGGCGCCCTGAAAATGTCGTAGGTTATGCCCGGCGCGGCCGCAGTCCAGGCAAGGTCGATCTCTGCATTGGAAGATGCCATGGCTGTCAAGCCGGTTGGTACTGCAGGCAGACTTGGCGGTGGGCCTGCTGCATAGGCGGACGATACCCACGACGCAGGCTCCGCACCGTTGAAGATTTGAACGCCCGATTCCACGCCGGTGAGTCCATTCGCCGCAGTGGAAGAAACCTGCCGTGCTACTTCGATGCCGCTTATGCTCGCTGGATAGTAGATTGCGCCAGGAACAGAGGCAGAGCCTTCCAGATTGCCATTAACGTAAAGCTCCGCTCGGACTCCGTCGTAGGTGCCAACCACAAAATACCAGGTCGCCGGAACGAGCTTAGTGGTCCCGGAGATATGCGTTACGGTCCCGCTGCCGGTAAGGAAGTAAAAATCTGCTGAATGGTTACCGTCTATGGATGCTGCTCCGGTGACATAAGAGTGGGACGTCGAGACGTCGATGCCATAAGAGACGAACGGCGGAATGGCCGATTGGGTGGACGAGCCATTCACCCACGAAGCAATCGTAATAGCGGCAGGCTGTAAGGAGGGATTCGGAGGGACAGTCGCACCTCCTGTTGGAACGGCAGACAGTGAGTAGATCAACGCCGGCTCAGACGAGCCTGAACCGCCGAACGACACGCTTTGACTTTGGGTCGTTCCCTTCGCGTCAGTCGCGGTCATGGTTAACGTGTGCGAGCCAGAGGAATATGTCGAAGGGTTGATTGTTGTGTGATATTGCCACTTCTGGTCACTAGAGAAGTTTGCATTCACATCTTGAAGCTTCTGCGTATTTACCAAGGTTCCGTCGACATATGTCTTCACCCAACGAACGGCAAGGTTTGAAATCACATAGGTGCTGAATGTATTCGCCGAAACGCTGATGGACCCTACTTGTAAAGCGCTAGTTTCCGAGACATTGTTCAAAGTAGCCGGGCTATCGTCCGAGTAGTCATATTGTGTTACGTATTTGGCTTGATCCCAATTTACGTCTTGCTCGCCATGATTGTAATCGGAATTTGGATTTTGGTCATTTTCCCAGACATTGTTTTGGTATGTAATGGTGCAAGTGGAGAGGAGACATGCTCCGGTGGCGCTTGCTAACGGAAGCGATGTATAACCTGTTGTAACGGGCGGGTTAAAACCCCTCGCATAGCCGTTCGAATTGACGGTCTGCGAGAGAAGCTTGCTCTTTACAACGTTGCCTTGAAATACGCTCTTATCAAACCCAGCCCATTCGTTCGCTTGATTAAGCGCCGTCGTACCCCCGGTTTGCGCATTGATGCAAGTATTGTTAATCAGCAGCGTCGCATCTCCCCAGAAATTGGAGTAACACCAAGTGTTGAAAGACATGATGAGGTTATGTGCGATGTTTCCAGAAATCTCCGCGCCAACAATCCAGTGATTCCCGCCCTGGCACTCGCCGGTGCCCCCGCTCGAGTTTGTCGGGCAGGAATAGACACTGTTTGATTCGCCCTGATTCTCTATGGCTATGCGGCTATATTGCTGCATATCATTGTTGGTGATCGAAACGTGATGTGCGGTGTATGGATTATATTGGCCGTTAAACCAATCATTAAACCCCTTGATTGGATTGGCGTTTATCAACGTGAAGAAATTGCAGTCGATAGTAGTCTCGTCTATACCGCTGCCCCAATAGATGCCCCACTCGCTCAAGTTGTGAAAGTAGTTGTTAGCAATGTAGGAGTGCGTCTCAGAACTGCTACCGCGCCCAATTACGTGTTCTATGCGGACCCCATCGCCAAAGTTGTAGATTTCGTTGTTAGAGATGGTCCAGCCGACCTGTCCCGTAAGGCCGGAAATGTCGTTCTTTGTCAAATGCACGCCGACGCCGTTGCTGCCCGGGCCAACAATCGTCAACCCGCTTATGACGTTGTTGTCCCCGGATGATGCGAATGCATCTGCACCACCCGAATAATGGACAACTGTGTTGCTGTTCGCGCCATAGGGAAACTGTCGTGCTGTGTCAGTCGACTCATACAGCTGAGCATGTGCACCAGAACCCTGGATAGTGGTGCCGGTGCCGATAAGGATTGAGGTACTTCCAATGTTGCAGACGCCAACAAGGGTGATTGTTCCTCCCGCGTTTACTGCGGACTGAATTGCGGACGCATCGGTCAATTGGTTGCTACACGCGACCGTCGTCGCGCCGAAGCTAGAGCAGGTTGCGGCAAGCATGACCGCAAGAGTTAAAAGGTATGGCCGGTGCATATAGTATGTTGGTGCCGAACGTGTCGAGTAACAATCGCTGAGCGCGATGTTCCTGGTAAACGTAATCGGTTCATTCAGTATCGCCGATGACAAACTGAGCGAACAGATGTGCCGCACTATCGCTCTCAACGCGGTCTTCGGCAGTATGCAAGCTTTTGGCTGCGAAGCAACGTCCGATGTTGACGCAGCTCTGCCATTCGGCGGCTATGCTGGGCTTCATTGTTTCTACATGTTTTCGCAGGGTTTCCCGACCGCGTCTTTGTCCTTAAGCAATTCAAGGCTGAAAGGGAACTTTCACGGTAGGGGGCGGGGAAAAGTCTCCGCCGTACTCGGCGCTCCTCTTGCTTCCACCGAACCTCTTTTCCTGTGAAAGCGTTCGCCAGGGTCGTCGGTGGGCGAAATGCCCTTCTCACTCGTGATATCTTTCACTCGTTCTGCCCGTGCTTAACGCATCAGAGACTTAGTGCTGACCAGGAGGAATAGAGTGCATCGTACCGATCGCAACGTTCTGACAGCAGTTCCAACCGGATGTTCCGGGTCGTTCGCCAGACGACTGTTCCGCCCATATCTGGCTGTATGCGCCGCTGCTGCGGTCGTGCTGCCGGCGATGGCCAAAGCACAAGAGGCATCACCGCAGGCGGGCGGGGAAGCGAACCTAGTCCTGCCTGAACTCAGCGATGCCACCTTCTTTGGCGGTGCCATCAACGGGAGATCACTTCTGCTGGATAGCTTGATCTTCGTTTTCCTTGGCCTCGCGTTCGGCTTAGTGATTTACCGGCAGTTGAAAAACCTGCCCGTGCATCGGTCCATGCTCGAAGTCTCGGAGTTAATTTACGAGACGTGCAAGACCTATCTCGTCACGCAAGTGAAGTTCCTGGCAGTTCTCGAAGCATTCATTGGCGTCATCATCATCTTCTATTTCGGAATTTTGGAGCACTTCTCGGCGGCCCGCGTGCTAATCATTCTTTTGTTCAGCATCGTCGGCATTTGCGGCAGCACGGGCGTTGCGTGGTTTGGCATCCGCGTAAATACTTTCGCCAATTCCCGCACGGCCTTTGCCAGTCTCACGGGTAAGCCTTTCCCCTGTTATGACATTCCTTTGAAGGCCGGGATGAGCATTGGCATGCTGCTGGTCAGCGTGGAATTGCTGCTGATGTTCGTGATCCTGCTGTTTGTTCCGCACGATTACTCGGGTCCGTGCTTCATCGGGTTTGCAATCGGCGAGTCGCTGGGTGCCGCTGCTTTACGCGTAGCCGGGGGCATCTTCACGAAAATCGCCGACATCGGTGCCGATCTGATGAAGATCGTCTTCAAGATCAAAGAGGACGACGCGCGTAACCCTGGCGTGATCGCTGACTGTACTGGCGATAACGCGGGCGACTCTGTCGGGCCAAGCGCCGACGGGTTCGAAACCTACGGCGTTACTGGCGTTGCCCTCATCACTTTCATCGTGCTTGCGGTTCGCAATCCGCTAGTCCAAAGCCAGTTGCTGGTCTGGATCTTTGCCATGCGCGTGATGATGGTCGTCTCCTCGGCCGCTTCCTACTGGCTGAACGGCGCTATGGCGAAGAGCCCGCTATGCGGCAGCCGACAAGATGAACTTTGAGGCTCCGTTGACAAGCCTGGTCTGGCTGACTTCGATCGTTTCCATCCTGGCAACGTACGTCGTCTCGTATCTGATGGTGCCCGACCTCGGCGGCGACAACTCGCTCTGGTGGAAGCTCTCGACCGTGATCACCTGCGGAACTCTGGCCGGCGCCGTCATTCCGGAGCTTGTCAAGGTGTTTACCTCCACTGAATCCACCCATGTGCGCGAAGTGGTCTCCTCCTCCCGGGAGGGGGGCGCGTCGCTGAACATTCTGTCGGGCTTCGTCGCCGGGAATATGAGCGCCTACTGGCTGGGAATGGCCATTCTCCTGCTCATGACCGCCGCATATGCGGTGAGCACTGCCGGCCTGGGCGAACTGATGATGGCTCCCTCCGTGTTCGCATTTGGATTGGTTGCTTTCGGTTTTCTTGGCATGGGCCCGGTGACCATTGCCGTTGATTCCTATGGCCCGGTGACGGACAACGCCCAATCCGTCTACGAACTCTCCACTATTGAGCAGATCCCCGGGATTGAGGGCGAACTCAAACGCACCTACGGCTTCGACGTGAATTTCGAGCGCGCGAAGGAGAACCTGGAGGAAAACGATGGCGCTGGAAACACCTTCAAAGCCACGGCGAAGCCAGTTCTTATTGGCACCGCGGTGGTTGGCGCCACCACCATGATCTTTTCTATCGTGGTGGCACTTACCAACGGCCTGCGGCCCGACCTGCTTTCGAACCTGTCCATCCTGCACCCGCCATTCCTGCTGGGACTGATTGCGGGCGGTTCCATGATCTATTGGTTCACCGGTGCCTCCACCCAGGCGGTCACCACGGGCGCCTATCGCGCTGTGGAGTTCATCAAAGCCAACATTCAGTTGGAGGGTGTCACCAAAGCATCTGTCAGCGATAGCAAGAAGGTGGTGGAGATCTGCACCCGTTATGCACAGCGCGGAATGTTCAACATCTTCCTGTGCGTCTTCTTTGCCACCCTGGCGTTTGCGTTTGTGGAGCCCTACTTCTTCATCGGCTACCTGATCTCCATCGCCCTCTTTGGCCTCTACCAGGCCATCTTCATGGCCAACGCGGGCGGCGCCTGGGACAACGCGAAGAAGATCGTCGAAACAGAGCTGAAAGAGAAGGGCACGGAGCTGCATGCTGCGACGGTGGTGGGCGATACGGTCGGCGACCCTTTCAAAGACACCGCTTCAGTCGCTTTGAACCCGATCATCAAATTCTCTACGCTCTTCGGCCTGCTTGCAGTTGAGTTAGCCACTTCGTTAACGGCCGCGCAGGGCGTACTCTTCAGTCGAGCCTTGGCCGCTGTGTTCCTTCTCCTCTCCATGTACTTCGTGTGGAGATCCTTCTATCGCATGCGGATCGGAACCGTGGAAACAGCACCGAAAGCCGCTGTAGCGCATTCGGTAGGACGTTTGTAAATAGCTGGGCGGGAGTGCTTCCTTTGCTGCCGTGTGCATAACAAGAGAAAGCACAATTTGCAAGGCAGCGAAATTTCGTCATGCGCATTTCATGCGGTAGCCGCGCGTTGAGAGCCTTGCGGCAGAGATACAGCGACCAGCGTTCTTTTGGTATCGTAGGTGCTCAGAAGTGCCAGAAGGGAGAATCATGGCAAGTCAGAGTAAGACAACGCAAGATCACGACGAGATAAGGAACTGGGCGGAAGAGCGCGGTGGCAAGCCGTCGCACGTGAAGAGCACCGGGGGTGCCGACGATGTTGGCATCCTTCGAATTGACTTTCCCGGCTTTAGCGGAGAAGGCAGTTTGGAAGAGATCAGCTGGGACGAGTTCTTCGAGAAGTTCGACGCACAGAATCTTTCATTGCTGTATCAGGAAGAGACAGCAGAGGGCGAAAAAAGCAACTTCAACAAGCTGGTAAGCGCTGCCACAGCGGAGGCCAGCGAGGAGCGCAGTCATGGAAGCGCAAAGAAGGCGAGCTCACGGTCTTCCAAGGGTGCAAAGAAAACCGCCGCTGCCGGAACTGCTACAAAGACGGCAGCTCCGGTGAAGAAAACGGCCAGCAAGCAGCCGGCCAAAGCCGCTGCTAAGAAAACTGTGGCCCCGGCTAAAGGCGCAGCACCAAAGAAAGCGGCAGCACCCGCAAAGAAAGCCGTGAAAACCGCCGCCCCGGCAAAAAAGACACCGGCACCGGCCAAGAAAGCGGCGCCTAAGAAAGCTGCTCCAAAGAAAGCAGCACCGAAAAAAGCAGCACCGAAAAAGGCTGCTCCGAAAAAAGCTGCGCCTAAGAAAGCTGCGCCGAAGAAGGCCGTCGCGAAGAAGAGAGTTGGCGATCGAGGTCCAAACAAGAAATCCACGGGGAAACGGCGCTAAGGTCAACCAGCGGCAAGGGGCGTCGATCATCGCACGCGCCCCTCGTCCCCGGTTCGGCGCTCATTGTTTTTAAGCTGCCCTCATTGTTCTAGACTGCCTATGCTGGTCTAAACTGAGGTTAGGCGATGGCGACTTCCCCTGTTACTCGCAAGCAAGTCAGCCCTGCCGTCCTCATCGCTGCGATCATCACGATCATCTTAGTCTTGGCTGGCGGCTGGTATCTGGGGCGACCTGCACCCGCCATCAACCAGCAGCGGCCATCTCCTGAAGCTCTTGCCTATCTCCCCCAGCTTCATATCACAGACGAGACGGTGAAAGCCGCCGACAACCTGATGCGACAGCAGGTTGTCTATGTCGACGGCAAGATCACGAATGGCGGCGGCCGGTCCATCACACGCCTGGATGTTTACTGCTTGTTTAAGAACGTAAGCGGTGCCGAGGTCTACCGCGAGCGTGCCTCCCTTGTGCAGCCAAAGACTGTGCAGGCAAATACCGGTGGTATTCTCGCTCCCGGCCAGACACGCACTTTCGAACTCCCGTTCGACAACTTGCCTGACAGTTGGAACCAGGGCATGCCGAACCTGGTGATCGCTCAAATTCAGTTTGAGAAATGACAACGGCGAATCGGAGCCGGATCCTGATCGTAGACGACGATCTGGATCAATTGACAGTCCGCGAACTCTTGCTGCAGGCCCGCGGCTTCCAGACACTGGCCGCCGGAGATGCTCAATCAGCCTTCGCGTTAGCCGAAGCGGAACGCCCCGATTGCGCGCTGCTGGATCTCAACCTGCCCACAGAGGCGGCTGGCCTGGCACTACTTCGTTCCTTGCGGGGGTTGCCATTTCCGCCGCGCGTTGTAGTTCTAACTGGCACCAACATTAAGCGTCTTCGCTGCGCGCGAGAACTGCAAGAGGCCGATGCAGTGCTGGAAAAAGGCTCGCCTTCCAATACCTTAGTAGAGTTGCTCAGGACGGTTTGTTCCAAACCCGCCTGAGTCAGCGGGATCGAAAGACCAGGGTCATTGGCGCGCTACCGGCAGGGAGCTTTCACGCCGTGCGCGGTCGTAATCAAGCGCTAGTTGCCGCGACACCTTTGCAGCGACGTCGGCACCCGCCCCCTTGAACTTAGCACCTACACTTTCCTGGGTGGTTGACCACAGAACATCCCCGTCGCGAGTGCATAGACGTAAGGCGGCGAAGGCTTCATGCTTCCGTTCCTTGCTATGGTGTGACTCGGATTGAGATCCCGATGCACCTCCATAGAGCCCGCGACCTTTCGAGACGAGAGCGCTGCCGCTGCCGCCGCTAGTTGAGCGTCCGGCGTTTTCGTGCGAACTCCCGCTTTCGCTCAAATCGAATACATCTTCGAAGGTGTGATCATCAGCCGCGCCTCTCAGAACCGCGTCGGCCCGGTCCTGGTTCTCGGTTAGCACGAATATACCTGTCGAATTGATGCCTGCAATCAGCAGATCACGCAAAGCAAATGACCCTGCATCGCCCGTCAATTGATCCACGTAGATGCGCTTTACCTGCAGTAGAGTTCTTACCGGGGGGGCCGCCGAAGTGGTGGGCGTCTCCTGCCCGGCACAGCGCCAGGCACAAAGCAAAATAACCAGCCAGCACCTCATCCCAAGCCCGCAATCCGGGCTTCTTCGTCCTGGAACTCCACCTTCTGTCCTGTACGCGCCTCCAGGGAGACCAGCGCTACCCGTACGTCATCTTTCTCCACCCGAAAGATCATGGCTTGTTGGCGCCCGTTATCGTCCTGAAAGCCAACCGTCAGATAGTGTTCCCGCTTCTTCGCATTTAAGAAAAGCGGCGAAAATACAACCGCGGCGACGTAGCGGCGATTCACCTTCTGTCCATACTCCAAAAGGTTGATGCGGTCGTATGGAATCTTGACCTCTGTCTTCCTGGTCAGGAAAAGGAAGAAGATATCGTCCGTCATCCGGATCTCGCCATTCTTGTTGGAGGGGATATCGCCGCGCGTGCCGCCCAGATACTCCACTCGCGCTCCGTTCCGCGAGGCGATAACGCTGTTGCCGAAGAAGGCCAGAATGAGAACAAGCACAAAGGGCCGCATAAAGAACCGTCTCAGAACGGGAGTGCGGCGGTTGCGGTGTTTTTCTCGGATTCTAGTAAATCCAGATCTTTTCCAGCGGGACACCTCGTCTGCAGAGATCGCAGCTGGCCGAATCGCGGTAATACATCGCGTCCATCTTCGCCAAATAGAACAGCGGCAGGTCACCGAAGCTCGCAATGTCGGGGTTCGGCTGGTACACCGCGACCGCCAGCCCCACCACCTTGGCGCCCTTGCCTTCCAGTAGCGCTCGCAGCTGGGTAAATCGTCGCCCGGAACGCAAAATGTCGTCCACCATCAGCACTTTCTCGCCCGGCTGTGGTTCCACAAACTGCCGCAGGCGCATGGGCGAGGTTTCGCCTTCCTGCTCGGCCCAATACACTTGGCGGGCATGCAAGGCTTCTGTCACGCCGAACGAGACCGGAAGCCCGCCGGTACTGGGACAAACGATGGAGAGTTCTTTGATCATGGCGCGGATCTCGGAATCCGCCCGCAAGCGCCGGCTCAGACCCACGCTCAGCATCTTCGCGTATTCGAAGTATCGAAACGCCATCGCCACTTGCAGGTACTCGTCGGAGTGAACGCCGGTCGGGTACTCGAAATGGCCGTCCCGGAGCGCGCCGGTTTCTCGCAGCATGGCGATCACCTCTTCGTTTGTCGGAATCAAATTCATGGAATCCTTATGCGAGTTTTTAATTGGCGCCCTTACCTGCCAACACGTACGGGATGGTCCTCAGCAGGATGGCCCAATCCAGTTGAAGCGACCAGTTGTCGATATAGGACAAATCGGTTCTCATCCAGGTATTGAAGTCCATGCGGTCGCGTCCCATCACAGCCCATAAACATGTCAGGCCCGGACGCATCCGCAAGCGCCGCTTCTGCCAGCGCTCATAGCGGGCGACTTCGTCCGGCAGTGGCGGCCGAGGTCCCACCAGTGACATGTCCCCGCGGACCACATTCCATAGTTGCGGTAACTCGTCGAGTGAATACTTGCGCAGCCACCGCCCTAGCGGCGTCACGCGTGGATCTTTCCTCAGTTTGAATGCGATCTCGCGCTCACTAAATGGTTCCAGCTGCGGTTTCAATGCCTCCGCCTCCTGCACCATAGAGCGGAATTTATATAGCGTAAATTGCCGGCCGTTCAGCCCGCACCGGCGTTGCGAAAAAATCACCGCTCCCGGAGACGTCGCCCGGATGAGCAACGCGATCAGGGCGAACACAGGCAGCAGCACGACAATGGCAACCGCTGCCAGAACCAAATCAATGCTGCGTTTCGCCAGCAGGCTCAGGTCTTCCAGCGGCGCTGCCGAAAATGTCAGCAGCGGCCAATCGCCAACGCGATCCAGAGTGATTTCGCTGTTCACATGCGGGAAGAAGTCGAGCGCGACACGCGTTCGCACACCCTCCTCATCGCATTGAAGAAAGACGGGTTCAAGCGTGGACAGCATTGGTGTCTCCACTCCGAATATCACTTCGTCCACCACGTGCCGGGCCAATAGTTCCGGGATCCTGTTCACGCACTCCTCCGGCGAAAGGATGGCCGAGATCTGAATGCGGAACGGAGAACGCCGGACCAGCTCTTCTTGCAGTCGCGTTACCTTCTCCGTGGCGCCTACGAGTACAACGCAGTAAGGTCGCCCGAATTCCCGTTGAAAAGCGCCTACGAGTGCGGGCGCCTTTCTGCGAAACAGTGCCAGCGCCACTAGTGTGTAGGCGCCGAAAAAAGCAAGGAAAGTGCGGCTGAGTTCATGACCCAGATTGATCAGGTACTGAAACAGGACCAGCAACACCGTCCCCAGTAAGCACTGCCGGATGGTCTCGGCCAGAATGGACAGGGAGCGACCGCCCTCTACCGCTTCAAACACACGCTTGCGCGCACCAAGAACAGCCCAGACCGCGATCGAGAACAGCGCGAGCACTATGTACGTCTCGCGCGTAAGAAAAAACAGCTTGCTGAAGTGCAGCCGTGTGCGGGTGTAGTACGCTGCTGCGAAGGAACCGAAAGTAATCAGTCCTTCGGCAACGGCAAACAGCAGACGAATTCGTCTTCTATGATGCGCAAACACCGGGCACTCTTAAGCGGATAGCGCTTGGTTCAAGTCTTCCAGGATATCCTCAACGGCTTCGATGCCTACCGCCAGCCGCACCAGATTCTCGCGAATCCCCATTCGCTCGCGAGTTTTGGGAGCGATGTCCCGATGCGACGCCATAGTGGGATAGAGCAGCAGGGTGTGCACATCGCCGAGCGACGTCCCGGGCACTATCATCCGTAGGCGATCCATGAACGCCAGCACGCTCTGCCGGTCTGCGCCCTTGATCTCGAAGCTCAGAATAGCGCTGTACAGCCCCGGTCGGAAGGTACTGCGAATCACGCCCGTATCCGGATGTGCCGGGTCGCCGCAGAAGTTCACCCTCTCAATCCGGGCATCAGTCTTCAGCCAGCCGGCAACCTTCTCCGCGCTGGCGCACTGCCTTTCGAACCGCAGCGCGAGAGTTTTAATGCCGCGCATCGTAAGGTAGCTCTCGAACGGGCCAAGTACCGGTCCGATGGTCCGCGAAAGTGCATGAACGACCTCATTATGCTCCTCATCGCAGACAATCAATCCACCCAGAACGTCGCCATGTCCAGCCAGATACTTGGTCGCGCTGTGAACCACAATGTGAGCACCGTGCTCTAGCGGCCTCACCAGCATTGGTGTGGCGAATGTATTGTCCACCACCAGTGCTGCCCCGTTAGCACGTGCCAGGGCCGCGATCTTACCCACATCACCGACACGCATCAGCGGATTGGAGATACTCTCCATGAAGATCACGCCCGGCTTCTTGCTCTCGACTGCCTTCTCCAAAGCGGGCAAGTCGCATGTGTCCACATATGTAACGTCTACCTCAAAGGGAGCAAACACCTGGTCGAACATCTTGATGGTTGCGCCGTAAAGAGCGTTAGACGCCACGATGGAATGATTGCGATCCATCAAAGCAGCATGTACCGCGAGTTGTATCGCTGCCATGCCGGATGCGGTCGCCAAAGCGCCCTTGCCGCACTCGAGTGAAGCGGCGAGTTCCTCCAGCGCTTCATTTGTCGGATTGCCGTATCGGGCGTAGCTGAACCCGGGCTCTTCGTTGCCCATCACCCGGTCCAGCTTTTCCGCGGAACCATAGAAAAAAGTGGTACCTAAATGGATGGGCACCGTTGACGGTACCGGTCCGCAGGACGAGCGCTTGCGGTCGCCTGCATGAACAACTTGCGATTCGAACTTCATTTCCTTTTCCAGCGAGTTCCGTCTTTCGTGTCTTCGAGCACAATGCCTTTTTCCAGCAACTGTGCCCGGATCTCATCCGAGCGCTTGAAGTTGCGCGTTCTCTTGGCTTGATTGCGCTCGGCAATCAAACTTTCGACGTCAGCGTCCGGCGTCTCCGGTTCTGCAGCCTCCGTGGGGTTCAAAACGTCGAATATGTCGTCCAGAAGCTTCAGTACTCGCGCCGACTCCCACCGGTTTTCCTCGAGATAACGACCCTCATCCAATGCCGTATTCATGGCGCGAACGTATTCAAATACGGCGGCCAGTGCTTCCGCGGTATTCAAGTCGTTGTCCATGCTGTCTTCGAATTGGCGGACTGCCTCGTCGGCCCGCTCCGTCAAGTGCGGGTTGCATCCCGCTTCCAGCTTGGAACTCGCGATACGCAACTGGAAATCGCGCAGTCTTTCAATCGATTTGGCCGCACCTTTCAGGCCTTCGAATGTAAAGTTCAGCTTCTTGCGGTAGGGCACCGATGCCAGGACGTAGCGAATGGTCTCCGGCTGGTAACCCTGCTCCAGAAGGTCGCGCAAAGTGTAGAAGTTCCCAAGCGACTTCGACATTTTCTGCGATTCAATCTGTAGATGTTCCGAGTGGAGCCAGAAGCGTGAGAACTGCTTACCCGTTATGCATTCCGATTGCGCAATCTCGTTCTCGTGATGCGGAAACACCAGATCGACGCCGCCGGCGTGTATGTCGAGCGTTTGCCCCAGGTACGCCATCGCCATAGCAGAACACTCAATGTGCCAGCCGGGCCGGCCATCGCCGAACGGCGTTTCCCAATAGGGCTCGTCGCCTTTGCGCCCCTTCCACAGCACAAAGTCTCGCGCATCCGCCTTGTCGTACTCGTCAACATCCACACGGGCACCGCTTCGAATGCCGCTGAAATCGTTGTGCGACAGCTTTCCGTATTCAGGAAACGTGCTGATGCGGAAGTAAGTTGAACCATCGCTCTCATAGGTGCTGCCATGGTTCTGCAAATCGCTTATGGCTTTCACCATCTCGCCAATGTGGTCGGTGGCCTTGGCAACATGCTCCGGCTTTTCTAAGCGCAGCGCGGCCGCGTCGTCGAAGAATGCTTTGGTGTAAACGGCGGTGTAGTCGCTTAAAGACTTCTTCTCTTTAGCGGCGTTCAGGATGATCTTGTCATCCACGTCCGTGACGTTCATCACGTGATTCAATTGAAAACCGCGATACTTTAGCCAGCGGCGCAGAATGTCCTGAAACGTAAAAGTGCGGAAGTTGCCGATGTGCACAAAATTGTACACAGTCGGTCCACACGTATACATCCGGACTGTGTTGTCAGATTGCGGTTGAAACTCCTCTACACTTTGCGTGAGAGTGTTGTAAAAGCGAAGCGCCATTGAAAGGGAAGCCATCCCAATCGTAACAAGCGCACCCGCTTACCGAGCGCAAACTAGTCGATGGCGGCTACTGCTTCAAAGAGTGAGTCGAAGGCTGCGTTGGCCGCTGCTGCTGCTTCCTCTGAACCCGTCTTCTGTGTTTCCGCCACTCCGCGAATGAAAAAGCTCCGCATGCCCAGCTCGTGAGCGGCCGCAATGTCCGACAACGAGTCTCCAATCATCAAACTGTTCTCCGCTTTCGCACCAGGAAAGTCGCTGAAAGCCTGCAAAAACAATCCTGGCTTGGGTTTGCGGCACTCACATTCATTCTTGTCATGTGGACAAACGTAGATTGCATCCAGGTATGCGTTGTGTTGGCCAAGCTGCTCGCGAAGGCGGGTGTGCATTTCGGCAAGGTCGTTCTTGCTGTAGCGCCCCAGAGCAATCCCGCGCTGGTTGGTTACCACGATCACTTTACGGCCGCTTCGATTCAACGCCGCGATCGCTTCCGCAGCCCTGGGTAAAAGGTGGAACTTGCTCCACTCAGAAACATAGTCGCCCTCCGGGGCCTTCTCGTTGATTACGCCATCTCGGTCCAGGAAGACAAACTGAATTTCGTCCATCAACGCTTTATCCTAGCCTCAAGGAGCCAGCACTGAACAACGCGCAGCAGTCGATTTCCGACTTGGACCAGATTCTCGAACTCATTGACCGGGAATGGCCGCAACGCCGGGTGCTGGTAGTGGGCGACGTGATGCTGGACAAGTACATCTGGGGAGACGTCGAGCGGATCTCGCCGGAAGCACCCGTACCCGTCGTGCGCGCTGTTCGCCACAGCCAGCAGCCGGGCGGCGCGGCGAACGTCGCCATGAATTTAGCCGGCCTGGGCGCGAAAGTTCATGTCATAGGCTTTGCGGCTGAAGATGAGGACGGCCAGCGCCTTCGGGCATTGCTGCACGAAGCCAACGTGAGGTCCACGTTGTTTGCAGTTCCGAACGTGCCCACAATCTCAAAGCTGCGCATCTCGTCGGGAAGCCAGCAGATGCTGCGGCTGGATGTGGAGCGAGGGTTCCCGGTACCGCAAGATCTCGCGGCGCAATTCGATCAGGCGATCGAAGCAGGGCTAGACGGCAGCGATGCGCTGATCCTTTCGGATTACGCGAAAGGAGCGCTGACCGAGCAAGTGTGCCGGAACGCGATTGCTGCGGCACGACGGCACCGCTGCCCTGCGCTGGTCGACCCGAAGCACTTAAACTTCGACCGGTATCGCGGTGCAACGACGATTAGTCCGAACTTAGCGGAGTTGTCGGCGGCCTTGAAGACGACTGGGCGCGACCTCGATTTCATTCTCCAGAGTGCCAGGGAATTCGTTCGCGAGCTCGACCTTGAGTACCTGGTGGCGACACTCGGGGAGAAGGGCATTGCTGTTCTGCGCGAAGACAACGTTTTCATGGCGCCTGCGGTGGCACGTCAGGTCTTCGATGTCTCGGGTGCGGGTGATACCGTCATCTCCGTACTGGCGCTTTGTCTGGCTTCGGGAATTGCTATTGAAGTGGCGGTACGGGTCGCCAACGCTGCTGCTGGCGTAGTTGTGAGCAAGATCGGCACCGTGCCTATCCAGAAGGAAGAACTTCTGGCGGCCCTTTCGTCTAGCGCCCCCTCGCAGCGAGCGGACAAGGTGCTTTCGCTTGACCGCCTGATTGGCCGCGTCGCCGGATGGCGTGCCAGTGGCCAGAAGATTGCTTTTACTAACGGCTGCTTCGATCTGTTGCACGTGGGCCATATCGAAGTTCTTGAACAGGCGCGCGCCGAAGCCGACCGGCTGATTGTCGGCATGAACTCCGACACTTCTGTGCAAATGCTGAAAGGACCTTCACGTCCGGTCGTTGCCCAAGCTCAGCGAGCTCAGGTCTTAGCGGCGCTGGCCGCTGTGGATGCAGTGGTGCTTTTCGGCGAACCGACACCCATCGACCTTATCGAGGCCATTCGCCCAGATGTTCTGGTGAAAGGCGGTGACTATACGGAGTCCACAATCGTGGGTGCGCCCGAAGTGCGTTCCTGGGGAGGCCGGGTCAAAGTGGTGCCTACCATCGAAGGGTTTAGCTCAACGAATTTAATCGCCAAGCTATCGTGATACGGATTCGGGAATCCGATCCCGCATCTCGCTCTCAATCCAGGCGTACGTTTTTGCCATGCCTTCGCGCAGCCGGATCGATGGTTCCCAGTGAAGGTACTGATTGATTTTCGTGTTATCGCTATTCCGGCCGTTAACGCCCTTGGGCGCGCCCAGATTGTAGCGGCGCTTCAACTTTACGCCGGCAATCTCTTCCACTATGTCGACCAGCTGATTGATAGTTACCAATTCGTTGCTGCCCAGGTTAATCGGTTCCGGAATGTCAGACTCTAATATCATTCGCGTGCCCTTGGTGCAGTCATCGATGTACATAAAGCTTCGCGTCTGATTGCCGTCGCCCCAAATCTCGATCTCGCCGGAACCGGAAAGCTTCGCTTCAATCACTTTCCGGCACATGGCGGCCGGGGCCTTCTCGCGGCCGCCCTCGAACGTTCCCAATGGGCCGTACACGTTGTGATACCGCGCCACTCTCGTCTGCATGCCGAAGTCTTCCTGAAAGTGGCGGCACATTCGCTCACTGAACAGTTTCTCCCAACCGTACCCGTCCTCTGGAAGCGCCGGATACGCGTCTTCTTCGCGGAGCGGAGTTACTTGGGCGTTCTTCTGTTTTTCGCCATTGTAGACGCAGGCAGAGGACGAGTAGAAAAAGCGCTCGACACCCGCGTCACGTGCAGCCATCAACATATGTGTGTTGGTCAGGACGCTCAACATGCAAAGAGCTTTGTTGTTTTCTATGAAGCCCATGCCGCCCATATCGGCGGCAAGTTGGAACACGATTTTGGTGTCTTTGGCGGCGCGAACGCAGTTTCCCTTGTCCTGTAAGTCAAGCGACAGGTTTTCTACATCGTTGGAGGTCTGGTACCACTCGTCCAACGGCTTGATATCGACAGCCCGCTTGACGTTCACTCCCTGTTCGAGAAGAGCCCGGACCAGATGACCGCCGATGAATCCACCGGCACCGCATACAACCACTTCTTCATTTGTGAGCTTCAACCTGTGCAACCTCGTAAACACTTCAGCTTAGCTTGAAGCTACATAGATGTCAGCCGCCTGAGTGCATTGCAAGCTACGATGGGAGGGAAATTATCCGCTCAAGCTCAATGAAGTCACCACATGTCGACCAGACCACTGACAAGCTTGTTCATCGCTTGACGTTCGAACCCCGCGAACTGCGCTTTGGCACCAGCGGCAGACGGGGCGAATTGGTTCATTTGACTCAGCTGGAGATCTACCTTAATGCTCTGGCCGAGTTGAAATACTTGCAGCAGTTGACGCCCCGACAAGGCGGCATACAACAGGGCGACGAGTTCTACTACGCGTACGATCTCCGGCCGAGTTCAACCGAGTTCGCGCCGGAGTGGGGTGGGCGCGGGCAGATTGCTCAAACGATTCACCGCGCCATCGCCGACTCCGGCATGCGGCCGGTGAACCTGGGATGTATTCCGACCCCAGCCCTAAGCTACTTCGGGCTGCAACATTGCAGGGGCAGCATCATGGTGACTGGCAGTCACATTCCTTTCGATCGCAATGGCTACAAGCTGAATACCGCAGTGGGTGAACTGCTCAAGGAGCATGAGGCTCCTATCAACGAAGCGGTTCGGCGCGAACGCGAACGGTTGTATAACCAGTCATTCGAAACATCGTTGTTCGATGAAAATGGTTTTTTTAAGTCTGGCGCAGCAGCATTGCCGGAACCGGACCCCGAGGCGGGTGTTGCCTTCTTCCAACGCTACCTCGATTTCTTCGGAGGCTCGTCGCTGGCGGGCTTGCGCCTCCTCGCGTATCAGCATTCGGCGGTCGGCCGTGATCTGCTGGTTCAAATGTTGGTAGCACTTGGTGCCGAAGTGATTCCGGCCGGCCGCAGCACCGATTTTGTCCCAATCGACACCGAGAACATCGATTCGGCTCAATTGGCCATCATCCAGGGTCTGGTTGATGCAGCGCATTCTTCGTACGGGCGGATTGATGGGGTTCTTTCCACAGACGGAGATAGTGACCGGCCTTTGATTCTGGGTGTCGATCATGCCAACAAGGTCCGGTTCTTTGGCGGCGATCTAGTCGGTATGGTCGTTGCCGAGTATCTGGGCGTCGATGCGGTGGTGGTGCCGATCAGCTGCAACGACGCGATCGACCGCGGAGCGCTCGCCAGCAAGCTGCAGCCAAAGACTCGCATTGGCTCGCCGTTCGTGATCGCGGGGATGGAAGAGGCTAAGCGTAACGGCAAGAAGGTGGTGTGCGGGTGGGAGGCAAACGGCGGATTCCTGCTTGGGTCCGGCGTTGAACGCGATGGCAAGATACTTCATGCCTTACCCACTCGCGATGCGTTCCTGCCGCTTCTGGCCTCGCTCTACAGCGCAAAGCGCAAAGGTCTTTCCTTGATCGACTTATTTGCGAGAGTGGCGACACGTTACAGCCGGGCGGGACTTCTGAAAAACTTTCCCCGCTCGGTTTCCCAGCGGATTATCGATCGATTCTCGCCGCCCCAAAAAGGGCCCGGCGAGTTTGCCGGCGAAGATCTGCGCTTCATCTGTTCCGACCTCAAGCAATTCTTTACGGCGGAACATGGCTTCGGAAACATCTCGAGACTGAATTACGTGGATGGCGTTCGGATCACGTTCGAGGACGGCGAGATTGCGCACTTGCGGCCTTCGGGCAATGCCGACGAGCTGCGAATCTATGCGGTTGCCGATTCCCTGGAACGTGCTGAGGCGATTGTTGCCGCGGGTTTAGCTGAACCGCATGGCATCCTGCGCCGGATGGAAGCCTCGCTCGACCGCTAACGAATGACGGCGTTGCGCGGCGCGTACACGAATTGCACGGTAAGTGCGGTGTCGTGCTGGGTGGGGCCAAGTACCGGAATGTCGTAGCGCTCAATCTGGGCCGAGCCGGCCAGCAGCAGTTCGGGGCTGAATGCCCATTGCATTCTGAGCGAGCCATCGGTCTGTGTGCCGCCGCCGGGCAGGAACTGCGGCCCTTGCTTCACTTGTTTAAACTGCGCTTCGAAGCGAGAGCGTCCTGAAAGCCAGTAGCCAACGGAGCCGATATAGGCACGGGCATCCCTGCCAATCCAGCTTCCGAGCAGTTGCCCATCGTTGGTATAACCATCGTGATACTGGTTGTTGAAATACACGAACTGCCCGCCCTGATCGCGGCGATACATCCAGGTTGAGTAGGTCTCGAATCGTAAGTCGATCTTGCTCGCATGCGGAATGTGCGACAGGTAGATGCCGGGCGCCCAGGCGGAGCGCTTAGGATTGTCGAGCGGGCTAGGATCGTCGTCAGCATAGGAATCGGAGTAGATGGTCAAATACTTTTGCAGGCCTGCAACGCGCCAGCGAAAGTCGAATCCGCTGTGGCGGTCGCCCGGATCGCACAAATCCGCGTATTGGAAGCCGCAGCCAGTGCTGCTGGTGCTGACAAGGCTCGAGCGAAACGAAGTGAAAGATAGCGGATGGCCCACGCCGCCCCAGAAGGCCGAGCGTGTGAACCCTAACTCGAAGTCGTCGGTGAGATCGAATGTTACTTTCTGTGCGTTTAGCAGCGGCTTACGCGGCCATGCATGGCCTGACAATTCGCCGAAAATGAACTGCGTACGGATACGGCCAAGGTGTTTTAGGAAGCCCGGCAGCACCAAGGGTTGTGTTTGCCGGAAATTCAGCATGTAAAACGGCGCGGCGTTGTCGCTGAAGGCAAAGGCGCTGTCGCCGCCGGGACCCCACCAAAGGTTTTCACGGCCGAAGGAGATGCTTTCCGGACCGACTTGGGCGCCCACATACATCTCTTCCGGTTGAAAACGGAGAGTAGAACTCGAAACTGCTGGCAGGAGCGGATTACTGTCGGCCGAGGAAAGAAACTGCCGGACCGGCAAGCTGTAGGCGGGTGTGGCAGGGGCTTGTTGCGATTCCCCGCGCAGATAAACGAAAAAGCGATTGAAGTTTGCGTAACCCGAGATGCCGGTGTTGTTGCTAAACCCCTGCGCATAGGGTCGACCGTAATCGTTCGTGATGGTCTGGCCGAAGTGGTAGCTGTCCGTCAGCGGCTTACCCGCGATCGCGCGATTTTCCGTGTACATCGATTCCAAACGAAGTCCATTGGAGTCGGACTTTTCAAGGAATTCGGCTTTCAGATCGGCAATAATCTTGCGGGCAGTCGTGTCGGCACTCGAAATCTTGTCCTTGGCAACATCCTTTGCGTAGATGGCTGAGGCTTCGGAAATCTGACGCGCACATTCCTGTCTTGTCCATGGCGCCAGATTAGAGGTTTGGTCCGGCACGAAGCCGAGTGCCGCCAAGCGGTACAGGGCAGGGTAGACCCAGCTATCTAACGGTACGTATACCGAACCAGCGGCCTGAACGCCTAGAACGGTAGTGAAGAGAAAAAAAGCGAGCTTACGCATGCAGGGATTGCGACCTGCTGATGCAGTGTCCCGCCATGGAACTAATTCTCAGGATTTATCTGAGAGTAGGGCGAGCAAACCGGCCTCGTCCCGCATCGCGCAGCAGCGGCGTATGGCGTCGAGGCGATCCCAAGTGTCTTCGGGAATGACGCGCGGACGATAGATCGACAAGTCGAGTTCGGTGCGGACGAGTTCCTCGCGGTCGCCATCCCAAAGCTGTTCCGACAACTTCTCTCCCGGGCGGATACCGATGAAAGAAATGGGAACGTTGCGGTCGCCGATCATCTCCTTGGCCAGATCGAGAACGGAACGAGGAGCGCCCATTTGCGGGACGATGATGTCGCCGTGAGCGCCGATCTCCGCTGCCCTGATAAGCGTATCGACGGCAGCGTCCGCGGTGAGGAAGTAGCGCTCCATATCACGATGGGTGACCGTCACGGGTCCGCCGCGCCTGATTTGTTCTTCAAAGAGAGGACGAACGCTGCCGCTCGAACCTAAAACGTTGCCCAGGCGAACGGTGATGTATGCGGTGGCCGTGGACTCAATCGCCGTAAAAACATCCTCCGCCACTCGTTTGGTCTTGCCCATAACCCCGGCCGGGCGAACGGCTTTGTCAGTGGAGAGCAGGACAACAGTGCGGACACCGGCCTCACGGGCGGCGCAGGCCACATTAACGGTACCGAAGATGTTCGTTTCAGCGGCGGCGAAGGGCTCCGTTTCGAGGTCGGGAACGTGCTTCAGTGCGGCAGCGTGGAAAACAACGTCTGGGCGGGTTTGCTCGAAAATGCGGCGGAGCGTGAGCCGGTCCCGGATGTCGGCGCAGCGAAGGCCGTTGCCGGGCCTCAGATCGATGCCAGTCACCCGTTCGTGAACCAGGCGGCGCAGCAGGGCGGAACCAATGGATCCGGCGGCGCCGGTAATCAGGATGGATTGCGCCCTTACCACCGGAGGATGGCCCTCCCGGTCGCTAGAAGAAGGGAAAGATCCGTTCGCAGGGAGTGGGTTTGCACGTAGCCTTCGGCAAGGGCGAGTTTGGCCGGGAGTACGGTTCCGGTGTAAAACGAAACGGGATCTCCGGATCCGGCAAGCAAACGTTCCTCGTTAAAGAAGGCCAAGGTAGCCGGGTCCGTCAGGCCGGGGCGCACCGCCAGGACGTTCGCATAGCGGTCACGGAAGAGTTGCACGTAGTGAGGGACTTCAGGCCGGGGTCCGACCAGGCTCATATCGCCGCAGAGCACATTCCAAAGTTGGGGCAGTTCGTCGAGTTTGGTCCGGCGCAGGAAGCGACCGACGGATGTGATGCGCCCATCGGTAGCGGCCGTGATATCCGGGCCCGGTTGGCCGGCACGCATGGTTCGGAATTTGACCAGCCGAAAGCAGCGGAAGCCGCGGCCAACCCGCACCTGAATGAACAAGACGGGTGGACCGGAGTCAAGAAGGATGGCAGCGGCAATTGCCAAACAAACCGGTGCCGTCACCAACAAGGCGACAGCGCTCAGGGCAACGTCGAGCAACCGTTTCATGCGTGCACGCTGGTCAGTTCCTGTATGGCGGCGACGACGTGCTCAAGCTGTTCGTTCCGCATGGCGGAGTACAGCGGCAACGAAACAACTCGGCTACCTGCCTCGAGCGCCCGAGTGCATGGGTCGCGCATTTCCAAATGGGCAGCGAAATAAGAGTGCTCCGGGATGGGAATGAAATGAACACTGCACTCGACTCCGCGACTCCGCATTTCAGCGATGAACTGGTTCCGCGAAATGCCGAGGACGGACTCATCAACACGGACAATGTACAGATGCCAGGCGTGCGTGGTGCCGGCGCGCTCGGGGGCGACCGTCAGACCAGGGATGTCCTGAAGGGCGGCGGTGTAGCGAGCCGCAATCTCGGCGCGACGTGCCTGCATCTGTTCCAGCTTCTGCAACTGGACCAGCCCGAGGGCAGACTGCAAGTCGCTCAGGTTGTATTTGAACCCGCACGCCGCTACGTCGTAGCGCCAGGAATCGCTGCCGTCTCCGCGCCGCCAGACGTCACGATCTATGCCGTGAAGAGCCAGTAAGCGCATCCGTTCGTGAAGGCCGGCATCGCCGGTGGTGACCATTCCCCCTTCGCCGGTGCTCAAGTTCTTGGTGGCGTAGAAGCTAAAGGCCACCGCGTCTGAGGCTCCGGTGCCGATCCGCTGCTCGCCAATCGCGGCACCCACGGCGTGCGCGGCGTCTTCGATCACCGCCAGGTTGCGTTGACGCGCGATCGCCCAGATGGCAGGCATGTCGCACGGTAAGCCGCCGACGTGGACGGGCAAAATGGCTTTCGTACGAGGCGTGCACGCGCGCAGGATGCAAACGGGATCGATATTCAAATCTGGACCGATGTCGGCCAGTACCGGAGTGGCGCCTGCCTGCAAAATGACTTGAATGGTGGCGGCGAAGGTGAGCGGAGTTGTGATGACTTCGTCGCCGGGTCCGATGCCCAAAGCGACCAGCGGCAGGTGCATGGCCCCAGTACCGGAATTCAAAGCCAAAGCGTTTCGTGCGCCGGTGTAAGCAGCAAATTGCCGTTCGAACTCGGCGCTACGTGGACCGGTGGTGGTCCAGCCCGAACGAACGACATTGGCGACGGCTTCGGCCTCTTCCTCGCCGTAGTCGGGACGGGTAAACGGCACAACGATAGGCGGGGTCATGCGACGGACTTTCCGAGCCAGTACAGCGTGTGCGTCCTGAGAAACGTGATTTGGCTCAATGGTTTGTACAGCTTCGGGTTCAATCGTTCCGCGATACGGGCGAGTGGCGGGGCGAGCGTCAGACGGCGCATGTGAATTTCGGCTTGGGGGAAAAGCGTTCTAATTTCACCGAGCGTGACGCGGCGTACATCCTTATTTAACGGATTGTTGCGATGGAAATCGTACACGAGAACGCCGCCTCCGGGATTGACGGCGGACCAAAGGCGGTCCGCCAGTTTTCTGCGATACGAACTGTCCAGGACCGAACTGAAAACCGTGAGGGCCAGCACGATGTCGGCCGTCTGCCAATCGAACTCGGGCGCAGTGGCGTCACCGCACCTGAGGCGAAGGTCTGCGGGCAGGTTGCGACGCGCGGCTGCGATTCGACCTTCGAGCAAGTCGATGCCGGAGAGGTTTTGCGATTCGAACCCAATTTCCAGTAAGTGCTTCAGTACTAAGCCGTTTCCGCAGCCTACGTCCCACACCCGCGCCGTTTTGCCATTCGAACTGAACGCGGCTAACATCTCCTCGAGCAGCCGGTTACGTTCTTGGTGAATGCAAACGTCTGGTGGACTGGCCCGGCGGCGGGCGTAGCGGGAGCGAATGGCTTCGGCTTGCGTCATTGGTTTTTCAAAACGCCCGTGCCAGGCCGACCAGAAATCCGAACCCATACGCCAGGTGGAGCGACGCAGCAACCGGACCAAACAAGATTGCATTCCAGCGCAGCCCGCGAATGTGCCGAGTTCCGGCGAGAACGGCGATAGCGCCATAGATCGATATCAGCGGCAATCCGCGGCGACTTGCTAGGGCTGCTACTAGAAAGGCAGCCCATGCCGGTGGAACCAACTGACGCCAAGCGCCGATCCGTCCCGCCTTCCGGAACACCGAAACCTTGTAACGTCCGTAGCGCCAATACTGCCTTAGCATGGCCGACCAGGAAGAACGGCAGTAGTAGCGGCAGCGAATGGCGGGGTCGAACCAGAGACGTTTCCCTTGCGCCAGGAGCCGCGTGTTGAACTCGTCGTCCTGGTTGGTGGCAAGTTCTTCATCAAAAAGACCGTTTTCAAAGACAGTGCGACGGTAACAGCCGAAGACGACGGTATCGGCCCAGCCGGGTTTCCCGCCGGTGCGGAAACGATTGTTGCCCACTCCGAAACGGGAACTCATGACGGCGGCGATCACCCTACCCATTGGCGTCACAGCGACTGTTTCGAGCACGCCTCCAACTGCCGCTGCGTCCGGATGTGCTTCTAAGGATTGAAGATTTTGTTCTACCCAGTCGCGGGACGGCAGCGAGTGGGCTCCGCAAATCGCGATGTACTCGCCTTGCGCGGCCCGGATGCCCAGGTTGAAAGCCACGGGGGTGATGCGTGCTTCGTTATCCAGGACGACCAAGCGGCTGTCGCGCTGCTGGAGGTAGGACAGTTCTTCCCGGGTACCGTCGGTGGAAAGGCCGTCGACGACAATGACCTCAATTTCCCGGACCGAGCCGTTGAGAAGGGCGCGAAGAGTTTCCGAGATGAAAGAGCGCTCATTACGGCAGGCAATAACAATGGAAACCTGGACGGCAGGCATTTGTAACGGCTTTTTGATGATAGCGATCGGCTATCGGGCGGTCTTTCTGCTGCCTAGGCGGCTTTGGCGCGCGCTCGTTTCAAGGGTGTCAGCAGACCTAAGACGATGCGTTCGTAGAGGCTTTCGCTGTGGCCATGGCGGTACTTCTCGGCTAAATCGGCCAAGTGTCCGGCTTCATAACAGGCCATTACGGTGGGATGGATGTAGTACTTTTTGCAAGTCGCCGGCTTGTTCCCGAGTTTTGACGCCACCTGCTTTACCACGTCGACCAAGGCTGCCTTGGTGGGTGGATTGCTTTCCGTTTGGGCACATCGCTCCAGCAGAAAACTAGCGGCCAGACAGGTTCCGCCCCAGGTTCGGAAATCCTTGGCGGTGAAATCGGCGCCGGTAATTTCCTGAAGGTATTCGTTGACGTCGCCGGAATCGATGCTTTGCGGCTGACCGTCCTCGTCGATGTATTGGAACAGGGAAGAGCCGGGAATGTCGCGCATGCGTTTGACGATCTGCGCCAGACGCCGGTCCTTAAGTGTGATCTCGTGGTTCTGGGCGCTTTTGCCGCGGAACTTGAATTGGAGCACATCACCGAGAATGTGGACGTGCCGATTACGCAGGGTGGTTAAGCCGAACGAGTTGTTCTCCTCCGCATATTCTTCGTTTCCAATGCGAATGTAAGTGGTCTCAAGCAGTTTGACGATGGAGGCCAGGACCTTGCGCTTAGGAAGGCCCTTACGGCTGAGGTCCTGCTCGACGGTTTTGCGAATTTTGGGAAGAACTTTGCCGAAGACACGCATGCGATCGAACTTGACCATGTCGCGGACTTTCCGGTATTCCGCGTGGTACCGATATTGCTTTCGACCGCGCGCGTCGCGTCCGATGGCTTGAATGTGCCCGTTGGCAGCCGGACTGATCCACACCGAAGTCCAGGCGGGCGGAATCACTAGCGACTTTATTCTGGCGAGCGTTTCCTCGTCGTCGACTGGTTTTCCGTCAGCATCGACGTAGGTAAAGCCGTTTCCGGAGCGTTCCCGCTGGATGCCGCGGCCTTTCGGGATGACGTAGCGCAGGCCAGCAGCTTTGGCCGATTTCACTTCATCGGGGAGCGCAGCGAGAGCATCAGTGGGCGAAGCCATACACTTTTGATGCAGGTTATGGGCGAAACACTACTGAATCGCTCATCGTCCCACGTCCGTTAAGCAGGACTAATGGCTGAAGCTTTAATTTTCGATATCGATGGCACTTTGCTGGATTCGGTTGATCTGCATGCGACAGCATGGCGAGAGGCCTTTCTCCATTTCGGGTACGATTTTCCCTTCGAACGAATCCGGTCACAGATCGGGAAAGGCGGTGATCAACTGCTGCCCGAGTTTCTGTCCCAAGAGGAGATCAAGGAGAAGGGAAAGGCGATTCAAGAGTTTCGGTCGAAGCTGTTCAAGGATAAGTTCCTGTCGCAAGTGAAGCCGTTTCCCAAGGTGCGCGAACTGTTCCAGCATGCGTTAAAGCACGGCCAGAAGGTGGCACTCGCCTCTTCGGCGCAAGGCGATGAGCTGGAGACATACGAGAAGATTGCCCACATTGACGATCTTGTGCAGGTGGAAACATCGTCGGCGGATGCGGAAAAGTCGAAGCCACATCCGGACATCTTCGAAGCGGCGCTTGAGAGGTTGAAGGGGATCGATGCAAGCCAGGCAATCGTGATCGGTGACACCACGCACGACGTAGAGGCCGCGAAACGGGCCAAGCTCAGGAGTGTAGGTGTGGTTTGCGGCGGTACCTCGGAAGAAGAGTTACGGAAAGCAGGCGCAATTGCGGTGTACCGCGATCCGGCGGATCTGTTGGCGCACTACGACGAGTCACCTTTGGCGCCATAGTGGCCGTGCCATGGTGCTGCAGCTTTCCCTTACCAGGAACACTGTTTGTACGAGTACGGGAACGTCAGCTGTCCCTTAGTACAGAGTACTGTCGCACGTGTTCATTCATAGAATTTGTAAGGCGTTGGGACTCCCGAGTCTTGCTACCATTTGGGCGGCTATTGTAGACTTAACCTTCGCCTACTAGTTAACTTGGTAAATCTCTTGGCTGAGCCCAAGTTGACTTCTATTGCCGCTGTTGTCTTTCGCATACCCGCCCCAGTCTGGCGTCCGTTGGCTTTGCTGGCTTCGCTAGTGTAACGACCCCCAGGTTTTCTGCAAGCGAAGGAAGCACCGCCAATCCGTCCTTCCCTTGCTTGAATTTCAGCATTGTCTTTCTCCGTGCCGAGAACTTCCGCCTAGCCGCGGATCTGGTTGATCTAGCTCTAAGGAGAAAGTATTGATGTTCCGTGTGCTACGCCATTCCGCGTTAGCTTTCCTTTATTTGTCTTGTGTGTTGAGCGTTTCGCCGAGTGCGTGGGGCCAAGCGACCACATCGCTGCGCGGCACTGTCACAGATGCGCAGAAAGCGGCGATTGTTGAGGCCGCAGTCACACTGAACAGCCCCAGCAGCGGTTTCACCCGTTCGACTCTGACCAGCAAAACGGGCGAGTACGAATTTTCGCAGGTTCCTCCCGGTGCTTATACGCTGAAGGTGGAAAAGCCCGGCTTCACGGTTTCGATGACCAACGAAGTGACTCTGGAAGTTAGTACGCCGGCGACTCTCGATCGCCAACTGGAGCTTGGCTCGGTGGCGACGACGGTGGACGTAACGGCGGCAGCAAGCACGGTGAATGCTGTGGATGCATCGGTCGGCAATGCCTTTGAAGAGAAGCAGATTCGAGATCTGCCACTGCAGACCCGCAACGTAGTGGAGCTTTTGAGCATACAGCCGGGTGTCACGCAAACGGGTGAGGTGCTGGGAGCGCGGCGCGACCAGAACAACATCACGCTGGACGGCGTGGACGTAAATAACAACCAGAACGCCGGCATTGTCAACGTGCAGACCAACGGGTCGGCTTCGGTGGGCAACTCAGGTTTAGGCAACACGCCGGGCTTCAACGCGGCGATCCCCATCCCGCTGGACTCGGTTGAGGAGTTTCGCGTGACGGTGGCCGGACAAGGCGCCGAAGAGGGCCGATCTTCGGGCGGGCAGGTGACGCTGATTACGAAGAGCGGGACCAACACAATACACGGATCGCTCTACGAATACAACCGCAACACGCTGCTGGCGGCAGACGATTTCTTCAACAATCAGGCCGGCATTCCACGCGCGGCACTGGTACGCAACCAGTTTGGCGTTTCACTGGGCGGCCCCATCATCAAGAACCGGCTCTTCCTGTTCGGCAACTGGGAGCGCCGAATCGATGCGAGTTCGACGTCTGAGACTGCGACGGTGCCGTCGCAAGCGCTGCGGAACGGTAATCTCACGGTGGCGTTATCAGACGGCACAACTCAAGTGCTGTCACCTGCCGATGTTGCTGCTATGGATCCCCTTCACCAAGGCTTCAGCAACGCGATGCGGCAGTACCTGAATGCGTATCCAACCGGTAACGATCCGACGCATGGACTGGACAACGGCTTGAACTTCACTGGTTTGCGCTTCAATACTCCTCAGGATCTGGACCAATCGGCGTATGTGGCGCGGCTGGATTACAACATCGATAGCGGAGGGAAACACACGCTGGCGATTCGCGGCACTCTGAACGACGGGAAAACCGATACGGTTGGTGCTCAGCTTCCGGGCCAATCAGCGGCACAGCAATTGCTGGATAACAGTAAGGGAATCTCGGCAAAGTACAGCTATGTGATCCGGCCGGACATGGTGAATTCCTTGACCTTCGGTTTGACACGCCTGGGATTGAACGATTCGGGGACGACGGGAACCTCGCTCGGTTTCACTGGTCTCAGTTCATTCCAAAACTACACCTACCGTCCGTCGATCCAGATTATGCCGACTTACAATCTGGCAGATGATTTCACCTGGAATAAGGGACGGCACACAATTACGACAGGCTTGAACTTCCGGTTCATACGAAACACTCATACCAACTTCCAGAATTCATTTCCCTCCTACTCGTTCAATCACAATACGCTGCAGGGCCTAGGCGGTGATGCAAATACCTTCATGACTGCCTATATAGACCAGAAGCTAGGAAGCAGTGTGACGCTGGCCGATCCAACCGCGGCGGAAGACGGTCTTGGCAACCTGCTGGGGCTCATCAACGAGTACTCTGCGACTTATCAATTTACCAAGTCGGGCAGCGTGATTCCCTTCGGTAGCCCAGCGACCCGCGAGTACGCCGTGAACGATTATGAAGGCTATATCCAGGATTCCTGGAAGGCTCGCCGCGACTTGACCATCACGGCCGGCTTGCGATACAGCAATCCATCGGTGCCGTGGGAAGTACACGGAACGGAAGTAGTGACGACCACTCCCCTGCAAAACTACTTCGCGGAACGAGTGGGCGCGATGGAATCTGGCATACCGAATTCGGCGATACCGGATGCGGCGCTTACTTACACCTTGGGCGGCGCCGCGAATGGCAAGCCGGGCTGGTATCAGCGGAACAATTTGAACTTCGCACCACGTTTCTCGTTCGCGTATGCGCCTGACAGCAACGGGCACTGGTGGAGTCAGTTCCTGGGCAAGGATACAGTGTTCCGCGGCGGTTTCGCGCTGGTGTACGACCAGTACGGAAGCGACATGGTGTACAACATCGACCAGAGCGGTTCGCCGGGACTGGCGAGCACAGTGACACAGCCCATCAATACGACGTTTACGACTTCTGCCCGTTATAACGGACTGGGTTCGTTGCCGGCGCTACCGGCCGCACCGGCAGGCGGATTCCCCTTCACTCCCGAGACAATTACGGGCGGATTCAATGAAGGCGTGGGTGTTGTTTCTAATCTGAAAGCGCCGTACTCGATGATTATCAACTTTGCTTACGACAAGAAACTTCCCGGAAACTACACCTTTGAGGTCGGGTATTCGGGACGCTTGTATCGACGAGGCCTTTTGCAGCAGGATTTCGACCAGCCTTTGACACAGTTCAAAGATCCCCAATCGGGCATGACGTGGTCGCAAGCGGCGCAGATCTTGCACGCGGATTACCTGGCAGCAGGGCAGACCTATGGCCCGGTAGCGAATATTCCTTTTATTGAGAACATGTTTCCTGGCCTGGCAAATGCCTATGTGCCTGGGAGCGCGACTCAAAACTATTACAACGGCTGGGTGGTGCAGAACGGTTTGAGCGATGAGGATAATTTGAACCTGTCCGACCGCCAGAGGATTAAGGGCACCAACACCTGTTACACACGGACGGGTTGCAACACCTTCTACCCGCTGCAGTTTGCCGGCCTCCCCACGTGGACGAACGCGGCTTTTGCGAACTACCACGCACTGACGGCCAGCTTCCGCCATCCGCTGTCGCACGGTTTTGCATTTGATGTCAATTACACCTATTCGCACTCGATTGATAACTCGTCGGGCGCGGAATCGGGTGCCGGAACGGGCGGCGCGATCTTACAGGATGCATTCAATACCAGTTCCTTCCGGGGCTCTTCGGATTTCGATATGCGGCATAACGTCACGGCGGACGTGACTTATGAGCTGCCTTTCGGCAAGGGCCGCACCTTTGCGAGCGGCGCGAACAAGTATGTGGACGCGGTGATTGGAGGATGGCAGGTGTCGACCATCGCGCGTTACCACTCGGGTCTTCCGACGACCATTGGAGCAGGCGGCGTGTACCCAACCAACTACGAATACAACGCGATCACCAATCTGATACCTGGGGCGACCAACAACTACGGCGTTTTCATCGACAATAACGGCGTGCCGAGCATGTTCAACAATACGTCTGCGGCCGGCAATTACTTCCAGCAGGCGGGCGGCACGACGGGAACTCGTGCGATTGCGCGGCTGCCCGGCTTCACGAACTTCGACATAGCTGCTATGAAGAGCTTCAAGATGCCTTTCGAAGGACATTCGCTACAGTTCCGGGGCGAGGCATTCAACGCCTTCAACCACGTGAACTTCTACAATCCGAGTCTGGATGTGAATAATCCGGCGATCTTCGGCGAATTCCAAAGCGCCTATCCGGCGCGTGTAATGCAGGGGAGCCTGCGGTACACGTTCTAAAAAGGTGTTCCGACAGCTTAGGTACCCAGCAAGAGGAGCATTCGCGCCTCTGGCACCTGCCACCCGCAATCTTCTTCATTCAGAGGAGGTTGCGGGTGGCTCAGTTTCGGCGGCACAAAGTTGATGGTGAAGCTGCTTCGGACTCGCGGTTGGCCATTCGCCGGGCAACGCGGACAACTGCCATCACCATCTTTATTCAGGCTGCCAAAGTTCAGCGGCCGAGAGATGAAGGGGCTCGGCGGAGAGAGTTCCGTCGGGTTCCACGAGGCTGAAGCTGGTACCGCCGTGATACTCGAAGCAGGCTCTTGGTGCGGGGTCGATGACCCAGCAGTGGGGAACGCCCCAGGCGTGGTAACGGCGGCACTTACGAAAGAGCTCGGATTCGTTTTGCCCTGGCGAAAGGATCTCAACGCACAGATGCGGGGTGGTCACCAGGTAGCCACGGTGGTCTTCGCGCAGGTGTTGGGACGCAACCAGAACGTCGGGGACAAGCCATTCGGTTCCATGCGCGAAAGTGTATTCCTGGCGTGCGATGAAACCGTGTTGCTTGGCGAGCGGCTTGAGCAAGCGGGTAATGGTGAACTGAAGGTCGGAGTGGGGGCCTGTTCCCAAAGGACGCTCCAAGAGGCAGCCGTCGACGAACTCGAGATGTTTTTCGAGATCGAAGTTAAGCGGCGCTTTCCATTCTGTTGCCATTCGGCTAATCCGTATTCTAAACTGACCGGCTAAGTTGGCCCTTCTGAACTTAGGGAAATTTTACGATGCGGGAGGCGGTTTTGGGGGAAAAGTGACCATTTGACGAGCCGCAAGGCAGCATGCTGTGTACGTTCCCAAAAGAATGCTCCCGACGGTTAGAGCCCGAATAAGAGAAGCACACGCGCTTCTCGCAACCTGCCATCCGCAAGCTCCTTTATTTGGAAGAGGCTGCGCGTAGCTCGCTCCAGGCTTAGTGTTCAAGGAGTAAAAAACGCCGTAATACGATGCTGATTAGGTGGGCGTGAGTCTCTTAACCCGGCGCAGTATTCTTTCTGGCTTCACAGCTGTTGCCGCGCGACTGGGGGCGCAGCAGGCGGATACACGCTGGAGGCATGAGTTCGCGTCATGTGAAGGCGGCTCCACGGCCGAAGCGATCGGGAGTTCCGTTCAACGCTTATTTTGTGGACGTGGCTGCGCAGGCGGGCCTGCACGAGATCACCGTAGGTGGGCACCCGAATCGGGTGGATTACGTGATTGAGGCCATGGGGTGCGGCGCTGCTTTCCTGGACTATGACAATGACGGCTGGCAGGATGTGCTGGTGCTTTCGGGGTCACGGTTCGGCGACCCGCCCGCCCACGCGTCAAACCGGCTCTACAAGAATAATCGGGATGGCACCTTTACCGATGTGACGGAGAGGGCCGGTCTGTTTCATAGCGGCTACTCGTTCGGCGTAACGGTTGGCGACTATAACAACGATGGTTTTGAGGACATCTTCATAACAGGCTGGCCGGTGAACGCGCTGTTCCGCAACAACGGGAATGGGACGTTCACCGAGGTTACGAAAGAAGCGGGATTGCTGAACGCCGACGCCCGGTTCGGCAGCGGATGCACGTTTGTGGATTACGACCGCGACGGCAGGCTGGACTTATTCGTGTCGAACTATGTGGCCTTCACGGAGAAGAACATTCCGCGCGAGGGCGAGTTGTTTGTGGGGCCGCGCGGGCTGCCGTATGGGCATCATTCGCTCTATCGGAACAATGGCGACGGTACGTTTTCGAATGTGACGGTGTCGGCCGGGCTGGGGAAGCCGGCTGGAGGTTATGGCCTGACGGCGGTTGCGGCCGACTTTGATAATGACGGATGGCCCGATATCTATGTGGCCTGCGACTCTACACCCAGTTTGTTGTTTCAAAACAAGCACGACGGAACGTTCGTGGAGCAAGCGATGGAACGCGGCGTAGCGCTCAGCGAGGATGGGATGGAGCAGGCGGGCATGGGCGTAGCGCTAGGAGATCTGCGGTTGAATGGCAGCCTGGATATTGTGAAGACGCATTACGCTGGCGATCGGAGCGCTCTTTACGTGAACAACGGGGGAGGCGAGTTCCGGGATGATGCATTGAGATGCGGATTAGGAACGGAGACGCGATTTATCAGTTGGGGTGTGGGGATCGCGGACTTAGATAATGACGGGAGTCCGGACATCTTCTGGGTAACGGGCGGCGTTTATCCAGAGAAGGCAGACGAGCAGTTTAGAGGTCCGCGAATTGTGTTCCGCAACCTGGGCAACGGGCGTCTGGAAGAGTTGGTGGGCGAGGCTGGGCCAGGGGTAGAGGCACAGCACTGCAGCCGCGGATGCGCCTTCGGCGATTTCGATAACGACGGCGACGTGGACATTTTGATTGTGAATCAGAATGAGCCGCCTTCGTTGCTGCGCAATGACGTGAAGGGGAAGAACTGCTGGATCAAGGTTCAATTGAAGGGTGTTACATCGAACCGGAGTGCGATTGGCGGCCGAGTGACGGTGCACTATGGCGGAAAGGTGCAGGCACAGGAAGTGCTTGGTCAAGCCTCGTACTTGTCGGTGAATGACAGGCGGCTGCACTTTGGGCTGGGTGATGTGAAGGTGATTGATCTCGAGATACGGTGGCCGTCGGGCGAAGCGGAAAAGATTGCCGGGGTAGCGGCAAACCAGCTAATTGAGGTAACAGAAGGTCTGGGCATTACGAAGAAGCAGCAGTTTGCCTGATGCGTTTTCCTTTGCTTCTGGTTTGCGCTGGAGGATTGTTGCTGGGCCAGGACAGTGGTCCTGTTGCGCTGGCGTGGAAGCTGGCTGCGAATGGGCAGCGGGAGCAGGCGGTTGCTGTTTTGCAGCAGGCAATTGCGACGAAGCCCGCGGACGCCGAGGCGCGACTCCTTCTGGGAAGCTTGCTGATGGAGGCGGGTCGCGGGCCGGAGGCGGTTGCGCAACTAACTGAAGCGGTGAAGTTGCGACCGCATTCAGCAGATGCGCAGAATGCTCTCGGCGAGGCGTATAACGCCTTGGACGATTACCAAGCGGCGCGGCCGCACTTTGAGAGTGCCATCAAAATCAAGCCTGATTTCGGCGTAGCGCAGATGAATTTGGGCGACGCGCTGATTCATACAGGTGATTTGGATTTGGCGGCGGAACATCTAGATCGGGCCATCAAGCTTTTAGGGCATGGCGACGATGCTGCTTCTGCGCGTTACTTGCGGGCCAAGGTGTACATGGAGCGTGATGATTCGTCGAGAGCGCAGGAACAATTGCAGCAGGCAGTTGCGATTCGGCCCGCGTTCCCGCAAGCCTGGTCGGATCTGGGGCAAGCGCGAAAGACTTTGCTGGACGACGCGGGAGCGTTGGCCGCTTTTGAACGCGCCGTGCAGCTAGCTCCGGATGACTCGGTGGCGCAGTATCGGTTGGGTGCGGCGTACTTGGATGCCGACAAACCAAAGCTGGCGGTGGAACATTTGGAGATGGCGTATCGCCTTCGTCCGGAGGACCAATCCACTCTCAATGCTTTGCAGAAGGGCTTGCGGCAAGAAGGCCGGGTGAAGGAAGCAGACGAGATTAAGGCTAAGCTTGCGGAGTATCTGCAAAAGAAAGACGTAGCCAATCAGAACGCCGTGACGGCGACCAGTCTTAATAATGAAGGCGCCCGTTTGGAGAAGTCGGGAGATTTGGCCAGTGCGCTAACGAAGTATCGCGCGGCGGTGACACTAGCTCCTGAGAATGTGCCGATGCGGGTGAACTATGCGGTTGCGCTGTTACGGTTAGGGCATTGGACAGATGGATTGAATGAACTGCACGGAGCGCTTGAGCGTGACCCAGGCAATGGAACGATACGAGAAGCGTTGAAGGAAGCAGTGGCGCAAGCGCCAGCCGGAACGGTACCGGACTGGAGCCGGAGGTGAAGCAACATGTTGCTTCACCTCCGAATGCGGCCTTTTAGAAGAAGACTCGCATCCCGAGTTCCATCTGACGGCCGGTCACGTTGGCTGGGGTGGCATCCTGGGCACCGTAAGTACCGCCGGGAGCACCCTGGAAGAGGGCAGTGCCGTAGTTCTGGTCTGTGGGGTTGAGGTTTGGATCGCCCCGGTTCAGCCGATTGAACGCATTATAGGCCGAAATCTTGAGCTGGCCATGAATGCGCTCTGTGAAGTTGAAGTTCTTGATGAGACTCGCATCGACGTCCCAGAATGAGGGGCCGACCAAGCATCCGAACTGCACGTTATAGGGTACGATCGCTTCGGCGTTCGATGAGAGGGGTACGGCCGAAGTGTTGAAGTAGTGCTGAGGCGTGGGATTGTTCACGCAGGCATTTCCGTTGATGGTCACGGGAGCGTTGATGGGCGACGCACCGCTGTTCAGATTGTTGAAGCGCGGATAGTCGCCGCTGGTGAAGGTGGACAAGGCCGTAAGCTGCCAACCCCCGATGAGAGCGTCGGTCACCCGATTCGCGTTGGCTAAGAGCGTACGTCCCTTGCCGAAGGGCAATTCGTAAGTGAAGGCCACGTTGAAGCGGTGGTGAGGCTGGTCGCCATTTTGGTAGCTCAGGACGTTGTTGTATTCGTCCAGAGAGTTCGCGAAATTCTGTACCTTCTCGCGGATGTAGACGTAAGAGGCGAGGAAGTTATAGCCTTTGTTGAAGCGCTTTTGAATCTGGAAGGTGCCTGAATTGTAGCGTTCGGACGCCCCCAGGACACCGATCTCAAAAAGCGGCCCATATTGCGGATACGGGACTAACAACTGGCTCAACTGGACGGTGGGCTGATTGTATAAGTTGCCTGGCAGCAGACTCTGATTATTCAGGTAGTGATAGAAGGGATTCGCGACACTTTGCTGCAGGCCCGCAGCACCCAAGGTCTGGGCGAGCGTTGGGTTGACGGCATTGAGTTCCTTATTATATTGCTGGTCGCCGAAGTTAGAGAAGTAAGTAGCCGAGGCCGTGATCTGCCCTGGGAACTCGTGCTGGATGGTGACGTTGATGCGGTCGTTGTGGGGCTGTCGCGAGTTCGGATCGTACCAGAGAACACCGGCCGTGCTTCCGCGTGTAGTAGCGGCGCCATAGGTCTTTCCCTGAATGGGAGCGAGCGGATTCACGTTAGCTGGGAATGGATTGGAGAAGGTCTGCTGCGGAATTCCATTCTGGAGGCCCAACGTGTTCTGATTAGCGGACTGCCCGTAAAACGGAGGTTCCAAGATGTTGATGTCTTCGAAACCGGACAGCGGGGCGTGGGCAAAATCGAGGGAAATGGGCTGGACATAGCGAGCGTAGCCGACGCGGAGCGCTGTTTTATCGTTGAGCCGGTAAGCGACGCCGAACCGGGGCGCTAGAGCCAGCTTTTGGGCATTCCACATGCCGGGATGACTGCCGCTGGTGAAGTTCCAAGCGCCATCGTATTTGTAGAATCCGCTGCCACCGACTAAGGCAAGTGCTTGTGCCGGCATTTGCGGCGGATTGGCCTGGAACTGCGGAATGGGAGTGTTCAGGTTGAGGCCCTGCGAAAGCAGGTGGTTTGGATCGCTGATGGCGGTTTCATACTCGTCGCGCAAGCCCCAAGTGATGGTGATTCTTGGAGTCACCTTCCAGTCGTCCTGGATGAAGAGACCGAACCAGCTAGACTGCGGGGTGGGCGCCGGTCCGCCGTAGACGCTGGAACTACCATCCAACGAGCCCAGCAGGAAGGTCGCGAAACCATCGCCTTCGGTGGCGGCGGGGTTGTTGAACGTGCTAGCCGTGAGTGAGGCAGGGAAGCTGAAGTTATTGGCGCTGTTGACGTAAGTGATGCCGCCTTCGCGACGCCACTGGAAGCCCGTCTTTAAATAGTGCGAGCCGTGCTGGTGCGCGATGGTGGTGCTGAAGGATTCGGCTGCCGGCTGTTGGTACCAGTAGAAACCGGGACCGCCTACCGATGTGCCGCCGATATTAAGGTTGGGTTCAAACACAGGCAAGTTATTGCTTGCTGTTTGGTAGGGCGCGTACCAATTGCTGGTGGGCCAGATTTTGGAGTAGCCGTTTGGACCCAGGTTGGGAGCCGTGTAGGAGTCGCTGAAATTATGCCAGTCGCCGTTGACGTCGACCACGGTTGTAGCGCTGACGGTCCAAACGAGATCGGCGGCAGCCTGATTTCCTCCGCGGATAGACCCGGTTGGCTGGATCAGGAACGAATCGTTCGGGGTGGGATTGCCGCCTGTGTTGCTGGTGTTGTAACGAGAGTAGTGACCGGACAGCCGCAACTTGTCGTTGATGGCATAATCCATGCGGTCCATGATGTTGTAGTAACTGAACAGGTTGGGCTGGGAGGCTTGGTAATTATTCTCTCCGCTCAAGTTAGTTCCTGGATTGTTAGGCGCCCAGAAATCGTTCATGAGGGCCAGCGTAGCCGGATCGAAGCGGCTGGCCGGGATTTTATTACCGGGGAAGGGCGTGCGGGTGACCGCTCCGGTGGTGGGATTAATGACGGTGCTGTAGGGATCGTAGATCACGCGCAGACTACCGTCCGCATTGAGTGATTTCGAGAAGTCGCCGGTTCTTTCCAACGCTGTGGGGACGGTTAAGTTCAGCGAGCCAGGCGAGTTGACGTGCCAATCTTCGATGGAAAAGAAGTTGAACAGTTTGTTGTGAATGATGGGGTTGCTGAATGTGCCGCCATACATGTTCTGGCGGATGGAGTTGATGTTGTTCGTTGTGCGGTCCTGGACGGCGCTGAGCCAGGGGTAGCGGCCCAGGTAGAAGGCCATGCCATGCCACTCATTAGTGCCGGACTTGGTTGTCACGTCGATGGTGCCGCCGGCACTGTGTCCGGATTCGGCTTCGACGCTGTTGATTGAAACGAGGCTCTCCTGAACGTCGTCCGTGTTCGGCACGTAGGCAACTTTCTGTCCGATGCCCAGCGGAATACCGTCGAGCTCAAGTTCGTTCTTCAAATTCGTTCCGCCACCAAGGTCGACGCTGTTGGCTGACCAGGAGTTGTAGGGCTGCACTTCGCCCCGCGTGTTGACGGCTTGCGGTTCGATTAACGTCAGCTTGAACGGATTGCGGTCGAGACGAGGGGTGTCGTTTGCCATCTTGGTGTCGATGGTCAAGACGTCGTTCGAGGTGTTGAACTCTACGGCTTGGGCAGACTCGTTTACCGTGACCGACTGCTGTAGAGCCCCAGGGTTCAAGACGGCGTTGACGGTGACGTCGCCGCCCGATTGAACCTGAATGTTGGTTTGCGTGAACTTGGGGAAGCCAGTTGCCTCGACCTCTACGCTGTAGTTTCCGGCGTCAACAAGATCAAAGACATACAAGCCGGTATCACTGGTTTTCCGAACTACGTTGATACCGGTTTTCACATTTAGAAGGGTGATGGTTGCGCCGGGCACTGTGGCACCGCTGCTATCGGTTACCAACCCTTGTATCTGGGCGCGATTACTTTGCGCGTACATCGCAATAACAGCTAAGAGGCCGAGCAATACCGCTCTGAGCCCAACCTGTTTTAACCGCGTGGTTTTGGCAACCGTGGCCTGGACCAACGTGGTCACTTCTTCAACGGATTTCATTCTTCTCCTTTGGCCCAACTCGTTCTGCGGTCTAAACGCCGGTTTAGCTGCGGGAGCGGTCAGTGTTTCGACTAGCGAATGGCTGGGCTGCGAGTAACCTATTTGAGTCAACGTAACTGACCTGGGAGTGTTGCGACGAAGGTTGTTGCAGCTTTTTCTTTGTTTCGCCAGGAGAAACGGCAAGATCGCCAAGCTAACATCCAAGTGTTTGAATTGACTGCTGTTAGGATACACTCCGTGATGGCGTGAGGTTTCGTTTTGAGGCGATTTCGTTTCGTGGGACGAAACGCCACAGAAGAGCCAGCGTATGGGACACATTTTGAATAAAGCGGAGACATTGGGAACAAAAGGGGTAAAAAGCAGTTACCTTGTGGGACCGATCCTCCGGGCCTGCGACCTTTTGAAGGCTTTCCGATCGCCAACCGAATCGCTGGCCTTGTGCGAACTGGTAGCGAGGACGAGGCTAAATAAGACCACGGTATTTCGGGCAGCGCAAAGTCTGGTAGCGGGGGGGTTACTGGAGAGAGTGGGCAGCGATGAGTACCGCTGCCTGATGACACCGTGCCGGCCGCGAGAGTTCCGAATCGGTTATGCGGCGATGACGGGCAACTCTCTTTTTTCACAGGAGATCAGCAATAGCCTGCGGTTGGCGGCGGCCGGGAAAAACATTGAACTCATCGAGATGGATAACCAGCTGAGTGCCCGGGTCGCGATCCAAAACGCAGAGCGACTGATTCGCGATCGCGTGGATTTAGTGATTGAGTTTCAGGTTCACCAGAAGGTGGCGTCGGAGATCTCGGCCAGTTTCTCGCGAGCAGGTATCCCGGCGATTGCCATTCATACGCCGCATCCGGGTGCAGTTTTCTTTGGAGGAAACAACTACCTAGCGGGCCGGATTGCGGGACGCGCGCTAGCGCGGTGGGCAACTGTGGCCTGGGCAGGCAAGGTGGACGCCGTGCTTCTGTTGGGGCATTCGGCGGCGGGTCCGTTGACGAACTCGCGGCTGACTGGGACTGCGGCGGGCATAAGCGAGACGCTGCCTAATATCGACGCCTCCCAGGTGTTCGAGGTGGATGTCAAGGGCGGGTATGCGGAAGCGATGGATGCGGTGATGAAACACCTGACTCGTTCCAAGCACTCGCACATTCTGGTTGGGTGTGTGAATGACTCGGTGGCGCTAGGCGCGGTGCGGGCGTTTGCAGAAGCAGGACGGTCGGAGCATTGCGCTGTCGTCGGGCAGAATGGCACCGTTGCGGCGCGGGCGGAGTTGCGGCAACCCAATAGCCGGCTGATTGGATCGGTTGGGTTCTTTCCGGAGACGTATGGAGAGCACCTGATGTCGATTGCGCTGAATATCTTGCATCGGGAGTCAGTTTCGCCAGCGGTTTTTATCAAGCACACACTGCTTACGAAGCAGAACGTGGACGCATATTATCCGAACGACGCACTAGCGGAGCGACCCGATTTGAATTCGCTTCTATTCAACCGGTATCACTAGCTGAAGTCGGGTTGGCTGAGTGTGGTCACCCTTGAGGCAAGTTTAGGATGCGGGAGGCGGTTCGGGTGAAAAAGCGGCTATAGGACGAGCCGCGTCCGGGCGTGAACAGAGCGGTGAGTAGTTTAATAGGGACCGGAAGATTGGGCTGTGCACCGGGAGTGCCGTCACCGGGAAACAGCTTGAGGAGCGCATTCGCTGGGTTGTCGCGCAACTCATCGACCATTGCGATGCGCTGGATGCAGAAGATGGTGCAGTAGGATGTACAGCCCTTCTTGACTTTACCCTCGCGGTCGATGTCCGCCTGCGTATATTGGGCGAGCGGAATCGCAGGGTAGCCCCGCTGTGACATGCAGTAATGGACCAATCCGTTTTCGCAGATATAGAGATGCCGGCCCCCAGCGGCGCAGTGCCACTCGTTCGGTAATCCGCGCGCTAAGTTCTTGCGCCAGGGGTTGTGGCGAGTAAATGAGAAGAGCGGCTTCGATAGTTTCTCGATGTCTTCGACCACCTGCTGCTGTTCCGTATTCAGAGGCTGCAGTTGCCCTCCGGAATCGTGAACGATGCCGACGCTGCTGATGAGGCCGAGTTGCCTGGCGCGCCGCGCGATGGTGAGTGCGTCCTCGGGATGGTCGGAGCAGGCACCGACGACGGAATGAATATTGACCGGGAACTCGGCGTACTCCGATAGCCAGCGCAGGCGCTGGTCGAGGACCTTCAGACTCTTCTTCGAGACATCGTCGGGCCGGACGTTGTCGATGCTTATCTGCATGCGATCGAGCCCGGCTGCGTTCAGGCGATTGATCTTCTCGGCATTCAGGAAGTAGCCGTTAGTGACGAGAATTGCCATCACGCCGCGAGTGCGGATGTGGCGAATGACGTTCTCGATATCGGGGTGCAGCAGAGGCTCACCGCCAGTGAGCGTAATGGTGGTTGTGCCGAGAGCAGCAAGATGGTCGATGCGCTGCAAAAGCTCTGCCGTGGCCACGGGCTTGGAGAAGTTGTCGAACTCGCTGCAGTAAGTGCAAGCGAGGTTGCACTTGCGAATGACTACCAGGTGCGCGAGTACGGGATGGCGAGTTGACTGAAGGGCGCGACCCACAACACGGGTCTCACGATACAGGCGATTGGTCCGTCGGACAGCGCGGCGAACGGAAAGAGGAAGCATGGAGAGTCCCTAGCTCAGGATATACAAGCTGATTGATGAGGGACGGAGCTATTGGCGATTCTTCGGCATACAAATTGTGTACTCGGAGATTACCTTCGAGTTGTCCTGGTACTGCTTGACGAAGGCCTTCCACGACTCGTTGCCCTCATTGGGATTCTTGTCAGGAGGGTTGATGTGGAAGCTCATGGCCTGCTTGTCGGAGATTTTCCACTCGTGCGTCTGCTCGTCGCGAATCCGCAGAGGCACGGCAAAGATTTCGTCGCTGGTGATGCCGTTCGCCCGATACCAGGCACGATGGGCATCGACGGCATTCATAAAGCCTTGCATGGTGCCACCGGGTTTTATCTCCGAGATTCGGATGTGCTCGAGGTCGCCGTTGCAGGCCGGCGCGTTTGGAGGCGCTTGGGCCGAGAGCTGGAAAGCGGGGAGAAGTAACAGTGATGAGAGGAGCAGAACGAATCGCATGAGGCTGTAGCGACGAAGCTAGCATTCGCAAATGACGGAGCAATGAATGAGAGGGACCGGCGTGGGCCTACTCGAAAACTTGCGATGCAGTGATTCGAGGTGTGCCGACTATTGCGGAGCAGCCTGCGGACTTTCGTTCAGTTGGCGCAAGAAGTCGCTGGCGGCGTGGTCTTCCGGCGTATGAGCCAGTATCTGCTTAAGCGTTACGACGGCTTGGGCGGTGTTGCCGCTGCGGGCAAAGGCATGCGCCAGATTAAAGCGCGCATTGTCGTTGCCGGGGTCAAACTGAATGGCCGCTCGAAATTGTTGGATGGCTTCAGCGGAACGACCCGAGGCCGCAAGCGCGGAACCATACAGGTTGTGTGCGACTAGCGTCGTTCGGCTTTAGCTTTACTGCTTCGGCGAGAGGGGCAACCGCCTGCGGCGCGTGGAGGCGCGCAAGCGATATGGCACCCAGGGTGAGATCGGCATCGTAATTCGACGGGTATTTTTCTAGCTGGTGCCTAGCCCAGTTTTCGGCGTAAAGACGGCGAGCGTCGCGGCCGTGTTCCGGCAGTACCTCAAGCCAGAGATGGCCCATTTCGTCGGTTGCCTGATTGCCGCCCTGGACGCGCCGGGGTGGCGGGTTCCTGCCGGTATGTCGAGAGCGCCGTCATGTTCCAACTGAAGCAGGTATGGGAAACGGGTAGGCGGCTGGTCAGTGAAGTATAAGGCGACCGTGGGCTGTTCCCATTCCACTTTTCCGGACGTTTGGAGATGGACATTCAGCACCAGATCATTACCGGGATTGAGCGACCACGACAGGCCATCGGGCTCGCTCCATGGAATGGAGCCGGGTTTCCAAAAGAGAAAGTGACCATCGAGGTCGAGAGGGCTGCGGAGGACGGTGACGTCCATTCCCGGGAAGCCTGTGCCCGAGACCGACTCTCGAGCGCGCAGTGCGCCAGTGCGATCGATGATGAGATTGGCATGATGGACGATTTTCGGGTTACTCGGGCGAATGTCAACCGCGCGGACATAGCGTTGCTTTGTTAGTTGGGGCCGAAGGATGAAGTTCCAGAAGACATCACCACCTTCCGCCGGGACCTTCAGCGCGCGGTTCGCTTGCAAAACCAGATCGGGCGGGCCGAGACGCCACTCCTGCTGAGTGGATGGGACCGGTTGAGCTGCGGAGTGTTCGCCTTCGGGCTCGCCTGCCTGCACCCAGTCAGAGAAGGTTTGGATTTGAGCGGCAGAAAGCCGAAGTTGGTCCGCGAACCCCTCATGTTGCGGCGCGGGAGCCAAGGCGGCATGTAACGGCTACGGGTGACGGAAGCAATTTGCCTTGCATGCTTCCTCCCTAACTCGAAAGAAGTAAGGGCAAACGGTCCGGGGCCGCCGGGATAGTGACAAGGTGCGCACTTACTAGCAACGAGAGGCGCGATGTCGGCGGAGTAAGTCGGCGGTTTCGGTGTCGCAGCAAATAGGGGCGAAGCCGCGAGGACCAGGAGGAGCAAACGGGCCGTCACTTCACGTCAGCCAAGTAGCAACCGATAGCGCGGGTATGAGGTGCGGCGACAGGCTTGCCTGCCAACGTCTGACGGATGGCTGACTCAAGGTCGTGCGTAGTCGGGGCAGGGCGTGAGACACCAAACCCGGTGACCTGGTCATCGATACGGCCCAGATAGGTAAGGCGGCGGTTGCCATCGAACACGGCGGCTTCGGGAGATACGGTGGCCCCGGCCGCCTGGACAAGGGTCTGCGCGGGATCGAGAAGGGGAGTGCCTACCAGACCGAAGTCTGCGATTTGTTTCGCGATGGCTGAGTGTTGGGCCGAACGATCGGGATAGATCAGCCAGAAATCAACGGATTGATCTTTCCATTGCTTTGCGATACGAGTGAGTTCCGGGGCATACCGGTTCGCAAGCGGGCAATCGGTCCGGAGAAAGATGAAGACGTGGGTACGAGCGGCGGTTGAGAATGGGTCGTGTCTGACGCCGTTCAGGTCGGTCCAACCGCTCGCAAACACCGAAGACGTGAGTAATAGAGCTGCGGTGGCGCTGAGGAACGCGCGCATATGAGCCCAGGGTAACAGCGCTGAAGTGAGGTTACTCTTCCGGGGGATGGCGAGCTTCGGGCGGCGCGTAGTATTGGTCGATTTCTGAGGCTGAGACTGACGTCTCGGCGGAGTCAGAGATGACTCGCGCGATTTCGTCGTCCGACTTGCCTTGCTTGCGCAGCGCTTCGATCTCGTCGCTGATCATACCGACGAAAGCCTCGACGGGGAAGATCTCAGGGGGCAAGCCGGCCGCGTCCCGTAGGGCTTTCTGCGCACGAAGGGCAGCGTCTAGAGAGATAGTTTTCATGTTGTTCCTTTTAAGTGGTTACTGGTGATTCAGGAAGGATTCAAGGACAGATTGGTATTTTACAGGTTCCTCGTAAGACGGCAAGTGGCCGCTTTCTTCGAAGAAAACGATCTGGGCATGGGGAATGGCATGTGCCATCCGCCAGGCAGTGAGCGGGGCGACGTTCAGGTCGAACCGGCCATTGATAACGAGGGTCGGGAAATGAAAGCCGGGGAGCTTCGCGGTGAGATCGAGGTGTTCCGTCGCTTTGGAGATGGCTTGGGCGATGGCAGGTTCATACCCGAGATTGTCCATATGCGCCAAGTACGCATCGCGCTTGGCAGGTGAGTAGAAGATCATGCGGAAGTGGTTGCGCAGACTTGCCTGGGCTGCGGCGTCGGTGGTGCTGCCGAGTTTCTTCATTTCAGCCGCGTCTTGTTGTTCGATGTCGGGGAAAGTCTGAGGCAGCAGGTGAACCAAACTGTCCCAGGACGGCGCTGCGGAATCAGAAAGGATGAGCTTCGCAACATGCTCGGGATGTGCGGCCGCGTAGGCCATGGCGAGCATGCCACCGTAGGAATCGCCAAGCAAGGCAAACTTGTCCAGTTCGAAATGAGCGCGGATCGCGTCGAGGTCGGCGACCTGGGCGTCCATGGTTTGGGGCGCACCGGCTTGCACGTGTTTTGATGCGCCGGTGCCGCGCTGATCGTAGAAGACTACGAGCCTGTGCTGGGCTACCTTCTGCCACATGTCATTTTGCAACATATAGGCGTGCGACAGACCGGGGCCACCATTTACGGCGATGATAGGCGTAACGCTGCGGTTTTCCCCGAATGTTTCGTACCCGAGAGTGACCTGTTTAGTTTGGACAGCGCCGACTGCATGCGCGAGTTTTTGCGCGTGAAGGCTAATAAGCGACGTCAGCAGCAGGAGCGCGGTTTGCAGTTTCATTGACTTGTTTCCGGGTTCAACGCACTTCGAGAGTGACTGTGACCGTTGCATGAATTTCCAGATTTCCGGCTTCGATGGGAGTCGGTTCGGCTTTCCGCATTGCTGCCATCATCATAGGTCTCATGACGGGCCGGACGACCGCGTCGCTCGGTTCGGCCTGCAAAATTCCGAGGACTTGGACATTCAGTGCTCTGGCTATGATCTCCGCATTGCTGCGGGCTTGGATTGTCGCTTCGCGAAGTGCCTGCCCACGAACGCTGGTGTCGTCTTTCAATGTGAAGGAAATACCGGTGATGTTGTTGGCGCCACTGCTGGCGGCGGAGTCAATGATCTTGCCGAGCAGGGGCAGATCATCCACCGTGACGAGAACAGTGTTATTCGCGTCGTAGCCGGTCAGGCGCGCAGGGTGGCCGTCGGTGTAGTCGTATTGAGGAGCGAGCGAGTAATTTGAGGTCTTTACTTCGCCTGCGCTACCGATTAGCTGGTGGAGGGAGTTGAGGACTTGTGTGGTTTGGGCGGCATTCTGGGTGGACGCGGCCTGCGCGGTTGCCGCGTGGGTAACTACTCCGATATCGATCAAGGCCCGGTCGGGCTTGGCGTTGACGATGGCCTCGCCTGACGCGCGTACAAAGTGCGGCGGGGGCGAAGTCTGCGCCAGCAGTGGCAGGGCGATGAGGGCTACAATGGCGAGGCGGCGCATAGGTTTTTACTTTAGCTTTAAAGAAAAGAGCGTGCGACAATTCGCGCAGGAGTTCCCTTGCGTTCCTTGCCTTCTCGCCTATTGTTTTGCGCCCTGTTCTTGCTGGCGTCATCACTAGCTGCCCCGGTACAGGTGCCGCACAACGACGCAACTCCGGTAACACCGCCGAAGGAAGAAAAGCAAACGCCAGTTCCACCCGAGCGCACGAGCGTGACACATCACGACATAACGCTGAATGGGCGAGCGGTGCACTATAGTGCCACCGCCGGAACTTTGTTGGTTCAGGGTGAGGAGAACAAGCCCTACGGCAGCTTCTTCTACGTCGCGTACACCGAAGATGGGGTGCAGGATAGCCGTAAGCGGGCACTTACTTTCCTTTACAACGGCGGTCCAGGATCGGCGAGCCTATGGCTTCATATGGGATCTGTGGGACCGGTTCGGGTGCTAACGGCAAGTCCGGAGGCGACGGGCGCTGCTCCGTACCAAGTGGTGTCAAACGAGTACAGCTTGCTGGACAAAACAGACCTGGTGTTTGTGGATGCGGTGGGGACCGGGTATTCGCGTGCGGTGGGGACCGCAACTGCGAAAAACTTCAGCGGCACGGACCAGGATGTCGTGGCGTTCAACAAGTTCGTGACGCGGTACATCACTGTGAATCAGCGTTGGAACTCACCGAAGTTCTTGTTTGGAGAGTCGTATGGAACAACGCGATCGGCAGCGCTGGTCGACTCGCTGGAGAACGACGGCATTGCGTGTAACGGGGTAATCCTGATGTCGAGCGTGCTCAATTATTTTGCGCGGTCGCCCGGACTCGACAATGACTTCATTGGTTACTTGCCCAGTTATGCGGCGATCGCGTGGCACTTCAAAAAGATCGCTAACCGGCCGGAAGACCTGAAGGCATATCTTAAGGAGGTTCGGAACTTCGCGCGTGGTTCATATGCAGAAGCGTTGGCGCAAGGCGACAACCTGCCGGCGGCGGAGGTGGACGCAATTGCCGCCAAGGTTAGTGCCTATACGGGTTTGAGCGCCGACTATGTGAAAGAAGCAAATTTGCGCATCACCCCGTCGCGCTTTCGCAAGCAGTTGCTGCGAGGAGAGCGCGAGATTCTGGGCCGCTACGATGCCCGGTTCGAAGGCTCCGATGTGGATGCAGCGGGCGACACGCCCGGGTACGATCCGTCGAGCACTGGCATTACGACGGCGTTCGTCTCGGCGTTCCACGACTATCTCGGGCACGATTTGAAGTACTCGACTGAGGAGCCATACTTCACGCGCGGGCAGGACATTATCCGGACATGGGATTGGAACCATCGGCCCCCGGGAGGCCCGAGTGAGCAACCGCTGCACGAGCCTTATGTGGCGGGCGATCTTGCGGATGCGATGCGAAAAGATCCACACCTGAAGGTTTTCTCGGTGAATGGACTGTTCGATCTGGCGACACCGTTCTTCAAGACGGAGTTCGATTTATCGCACATGGAGCTTGAGCCTAAGCTGAGGTCGAACGTTTCGTTTGCGTACTATCCTTCCGGGCACATGATTTATCTCAACGTGGATGCGCTGCGGCAGCTGAGGACCGACCTTGGGCAGTTCTACGAATCAGCAACGTCCGCGCAGTAAACTCGTCCGCATATGATTTCGCGTCGCCAGTTTGTGGACGGTTGTCTCATGGCAGCGGTGACGAGCCGGGACGCAACCATTGCTAAAGCAGCGGAGCATGGGCCGTTTGTGTCGAAGCGGCCGGCAGCCTCTGAGCGCAAATTCGTCAGCCGTTCTGTGGACGCAGCTATCACGCGTGTGCAGCAGCAGATAGGCGACGGTGAACTGCGGTGGATGTTTGAGAACTGCCTGCCGAACACGCTGGATACCACAGTTACCTTCGAAGTGGTTGCGGGCAAGCCCGATACGTTCCTGATTACAGGCGACATCGATGCGATGTGGCTGCGAGACTCCTCGGCCCAAGTATGGCCTTATTTGCCATTCGCCAAAGAAGACATGGAGTTGAGGCGAATGCTGGAGGGGCTCATCCGCCGACAGACCGCATGCGTGCTGATTGACCCATATGCCAATGCTTTTATGCGGAGTCCGGATGCCAAGCCGCTGCCCTGGGCGGTGAAGGACCACACGGAAAAGAAGCTGGGCGTTGGAGAACGCAAATGGGAAATCGATTCATTGTGCTATCCGATTCGGTTGGCGTATGGCTATTGGAAAGCGACGGGGGACGTTGCGCCTTTCGATGCCGACTGGGTGCGCGCGACGAAGTTGATCATCGATACGTTTCGAGAGCAACAACGGAAAACCGGGGTTGGGCCTTACAAGTTTCAGCGAGAGTCCACCAGTCCGACGGAAACGCAGTTCCTGGGCGGATATGGAAATCCAACTCGCCCGAACGGCATGGTTCATTCCATGTTCCGGCCGTCTGACGATGCGTGCGTGTACCCGCTTTTTGTGCCGGCCAACCTGTTTGCCGCGAAGGCGTTGCGGCAATTGGCGGAGATGGGGCGCTTGGTCTTGCACGACGATGCTTTCGCGCAGCAGGCAAGCATCCTGGCGGGTGAGATTCAGACAGCGGTGGAGCGTGACGGCGTGGTTCGCGATGCGGCGGGCGATTACTGGGCCTACGAAATAGATGGGTTCGGAAACCAGCTGTTTATGGATGACGCGAACGTGCCGAGTCTGTTAGGACTGCCCTATCTTGGGTGCTGTCAAGCCGACGATGCACGGTACCAACGAACACGGAAACGCGTGCTGAGCGAGCAGAACCCCTACTTTTTCCGCGGCCAAGCGGCTGAGGGGACTGGTGGTCCCCACGAAGGCTTGCGCATGATCTGGCCGATGTCGATTCTGATTCGAGCATTGACAAGCACCGATGACGCCGAGATCCGGCAGTGCCTTCAGTGGATAAAGACAACGCATGCGGGCACCGGTTTCATTCACGAATCGTTCCAGCAAGACAATCCGAAGGAGTTCACACGTACGTGGTTTGCCTGGGCGAATTCCTTGTTTGGCGAACTGATTCTGCAACTGAGTGCGAATAGACCGTACCTGCTGCGGTAGGGTCGCATCTATGAACCAGCAGCATGAGACCTTTGGCGAACTGCACGCAAATGCGCCGCGGGAGCTTGCCCGGTTTGCCTTTTTGATTGGCAGATGGCGATGCGAGGCCAGGATTAAGTCGCCCGGTGGGGAATGGCTCCAGTATGCGGCAAGATGGTTAGGCCGCTTTATCCTCGACGGCTATGCAATCGCGGACGAATACCGGATGACAGACTCATCTGGAGCCCTGATTGTTCTTGGTACGAACTTCCGCACATTCGACGCTGCGAATCAGACATGGCACATTCGATGGCTAAACGCGTTCACTGGGACGTGGACCGAGCTTGGATCGGATGAAATGGGCGGGGTGACGTTTGATGGTTCATCCATCAGCTTCGCCTTCAAGGAGCCGCTGGCCGCGCACGCTTATACGCGTGCTACTTACACGAACATCTCCCAAATGCACTTTACGTGGATAGGAGAGAAGTCTGCAAACGGGCACGACTGGAGCGAATTTATGATCGTTGAGGCCGACCGGAGTGACGTATGAATGAGAACACGGGCATTCCGGGCGCTAGATTCTTGGCCGTCAGCATTATCGCTTTTACAGTTCTTACGGCGCTCGCCCTTCGTGCTCAGACACCAACGCCGCACACCGTCTGGCCCACGAAAGACGGGACCTTCGTCGTTCAGAACTTCCACTTCGGTAGCGGTGAGGCGCTGCCGCAATTGAAGCTGCATTATCTGACGCTAGGTGAGCCGCATCGCGATGCGTCAGGGCACACCGACAATGCGGTTTTGCTGTTGCATGGCACGGGAGGCAGCGCACATTCACTATTGAACCCAGTGTTCTCGGAGGTTCTGTTCGGGCCTGGTCAGCCGCTAGATATCACGAAGTTCTATATCATTCTGCCGGACGATATCGGCCATGGCGAATCGAGTAAGCCGTCGGACGGCTTGCGTATGCATTTCCCTCAGTATGATTACGACGACATGGTGGCGTCGCAGCATGCGATGTTGCTGGACGGGCTGCATGTGGATCATCTCCGCCTGATTCTGGGAACGTCAATGGGCTGCATGCAGTCGTTCGTCTGGGGCGAAACGTACCCGGCATTTTCCGATGCACTGGCGCCTTTTGCTTGTCTGCCGGTGGAACTGGCAGGACGGAACCGGATGTGGCGCTATATGGCGATGCAGATGATACGCAACGATCCGGCGTGGCAGCAGGGCAATTACCAGACGGAGCCACTGGAAGGACTGCGCGGGGCGAACGATCTGATTGTGATTGCCGGCTCGGCACCGCTGCAGATGCAGAAGAACTATCCGACGCGTGCCGCTGCCGAGGCTTATATTAATCGAACACTGGAAACACTGGATGCGCATACGGATGCGAACGACTTCCTGTATTACGTTAATGCTTCCCGCAATTACAATCCTGAACCGAAACTGAGTACGATAACGGCGCCGGTACTGTGGATTAACTCGGCCGATGACTTTATCAATCCGCCGGAGTTGGGTATAGCGCAACGTTTAGTCACTAAGATGCCGCACGCCCAATTCATTCTCATTCCCATCTCAGATGCGACGCGCGGCCATGGAACGCACACGCAGGCGGCGGTATGGAAGGACGATCTGGTGCGGTTTCTGCACGAGACGGAGAAGAAGTAGCCGGTTTCGAGATTCGGTTCACAAGCGGGCACTTTTGATCTGTTACATACAGTCGAGGCCGGCTTTCCGGAGCCCGGTAAGCAGGTGCTCGATGAGGTCGGGATTCCACCATTTCTCGAGTTCCCGGCGCGGATCGGTGGCGAAATCGGGCCTTAATGCCAGCAGGTCCTGCAATGCCATACGCGCCTTAGCAGCATCACCCGACTGTGCGTAGCTGATGGCGAGCGCGAGGTTGGCCCGCCAGAAGCCTGGCATATTGATTTGCTGCGCAAGTTCCAGTGCGCCCGCGTAATCGCCCTCGCGGTAGGCGTCAAAAAAGAGGGAAACCGGTACCATCCAGGATGCTGGGGATTGAGCCACATGGCGTACTCGGCCAGGGTGGTGCCACGCCGCCAATCGCCCGAATAGGCGATGAGGAAACCCAGGTAGGCAGCTGCGAACCCATCCATCGGATTGAGCACGAGCGCACGTTCCGCAGCGCTACGGAAGGCCTGCAACTCCCGTTTGAAAAACAGAGTGGAGGCCAGGGCGTGATAGGCAAGATGGTTGGAGGGTGCGGACTCCACGGCATGCTGCGCCGCAGATAAGGCGCGCCCGAGAGGATCGGGGCGAAGGTTGAAGTCGTGGGCGTATTCCTCGCGATACAGCATGGAGAGCATGGCCCAGCAGTCTGCAGGCGCGAAGGCATGTTCTACTGCCCGCTCCAGGCACTCCCTTGCCGCGGCGTGCTCGGTGGCATTCAAGCGGCGGAAATGAGCGAAGCTGCGGAGCACAGCCTCGTGCGGTGTCAGTTCGTCTGGACGCCGATTTCGAAGCGCCTCGCTCATGCTAGAGGGCAGCACGCCCTGGGCGTCAGCAACACAGGAGACGATTAAAGGGACGATGTCATCCTGCAAGTCGAAGAGGGCATCGGGGCGAGAGGGGCGATCGTACGACTCGGCCCAAAGATGGGCGCCTGTTGCGGCGTCGAGAAGTTGTGCCGAGATGCGTAATCGCGTTCCCGCCTGCCGGACATTTCCGTCCATGATGTAGCGCGCCCCAAGCTCCCTGGCAGCGACACGGACATCGCCGGTCTCATACGCTTTTTCTCCGGTCGAGTTACGCGACAGCACCCGGAGATAGGAGAAGCGCGACAACCCGGTCACGATGTCCTGGGTGAGTCCTTCAGCAAGAGCCGTGAGATCGGGACGGCCACTGTTCTTGAAAGGCAAGACGGCGACCCCGAAACCTAGTTCGAGTTGGCGCCCGCTGGATGGAGTTGCTGTCGGCGGTGGTTCGACCGCATTGGCAGCAGTAGCACTGCTCCGTTCTGTGATGGCCGCGATGAATCGATAGCCTCGGCGCGGCAGCGTCTCGATAAACTGGGGACTCTCGGCTGAATCGCCAAGCGCCTCGCGAACTTTATTGATTGCACGGTTCAAGCCATGATCGAAATCGACGACGGTGTCAGCCGGCCAGATCGCCTGTTTCAGTTGCTCACGCGTAAGAAGTTCGCCGCGCCGTCCCACGAGGGCGAGAAGAAGTTCAAAAGGCTGTCCCTGCAGTTTTACTTTGCGGCCCTGCTTGAATAGTTCTCCGGAGTCGAGATCGATTTCGAAGACGGAGAAGCGAACCAGTCGACTTCGCGCGGTAGCTCCGTCCATAGGCAGGCTTGATGGGATCTCACTATAGCATCAGCTGTTGCGGAACCACTTTCCGGGGGAGGGCAGCAATGGAGACTCGCTCTCAAACCGCCATGAACAAAGGACTTATGAAGAGAGAATTAGGGGAGAAACAACGTATGAGCAGCGTATGGACAGCGGGGCCGAAAGCAGCCAAAGTTGGTTTGTGCTGAGACGGTCTGGGGCTTCCGGGAGTTTCGGCAACACAGTTCAAGGAGAACCCCAATGCTTAAGATCTATTCCACAATCCTATTCGGTCTGCTGACCATCTCGGCGGCGAACGCGCAATCCAGCGAACCTGTACGCGCTCACGTGCCGTTCGCATTCACGGTGCAACACCAGACTCTGCCGGCCGGCGATTACGACTTCACTTATATGAATTCGGCTCAACGGTTATTGATCGCTCGACGTAGCGCGGAAGGGGGCGCTATCTTCGTTCATCCGCAGCCGACGCAAGGCACGGAAGGTCCGGGCCGATTGGTATTCGAGTGCTATGGCGAGGATTGCCAATTGCGGCAGGTATGGTCGGGTAGCACGGCGATGGGGCTGCAATTTGCTCAGCCCAAGAAGGAGCAGAGGGTATCGTTCCTTGCTCGCGTTGTTCCTACCATGAATGGCGCCAAGTGAACCGGTTGCCGGCAACTGCCTTCCTGTACCACAGGAGGGTGATTGCCGGCATTTTGCGGCTACGGTTTGCCATTTTCGTAAGTCGGTACATTCGGCGTTGCCTGTCGGGAGACGAATTCACGCAGCACGTTCACGAAAGCACCGCTGGCCGTGATGATAAGCCCATTTCGAAATGTAAGACCGGCCTGGCGGTCTTGCGGCGTCCGGTACAAGTTTGAGATTCCTGCCGCTGTGAAGCTCCCCAAGATGTGCGAGTAGTTCGGTTCCATTTGCCCGTTATCTCCTCGACAGACGAACGTAAATTTGATGGCGTACAGAAGCCGGGAACGCACCGAGCCCGAGCCGTGATAGAAGTAGCGAGGATCCTGATGGAAGATCGTGGGATAAATCGCGCTTCCGAACATGCGGGAAGACAAGGTGTCTGCGTAGGTGGCCCCGAAGCGTTTGGCATAGCCTTGGGCGCCAAGTCCGTAGCCGGGGAACGTTTTGTGCCACTGCTCCGTTCCGGCAATGCCAGCTACCACCATCGCTGAAACCGGATCGAAAACGGTGCGCCGGGCCATTCCGAACTTCAACTTGGGAGACATAGGTGCGGCGTCCCAGATGTAGCTGGTGTAGTAATTGGGTAGAAGCCCAAGGACGCGCTGCTGCTCCTGTTGTTTCACCTGCGCTTTCGCTTGTTCTTCAATCGACCCGTAAACCTCCACGGTGGTAGTTTTCATTGGGATCCGCACCGCTTGCAAAGTAAGTGAGTGCTGCTCGCCCGCAGTGACGACGGTTGCGTCGGAAGTGAATGGCTCGATGCCGCCGCCTTCCACTTTCACTGTGTAGCTCCCCGCCGGAACGTCGCGGAACGTGAAAGTACCTTCTTTGTCCGCGATAGTTGTTTGACGGAAAGAGTTGTCCTGTCCGACCAGGGTCAGGCGCACATTGGCGACCGCTGTTCCGTGAGCGTCGCGAACGCTGCCGGTTACCATTGACAGCGCTTGCTCTGCCGTCCCTTCCGGTCCGGACACGGTGGTTTGCGGCGAAGCGCCCGCTATCGCCTGTGCGTGAAGGCCGGTAGCCAAGGTAGCTACCAGCGACGCTCGGAGGAGTGTGGTTCTCCATTGTGGGTTCCACGGCGACCTAAGCATGGGCTTATTGTAGGCGGTGACGACGGTCAAAACGAACCGTTCGCTTGTGTGTCGATCTAATTTTCCTGTCATAATTCGCGCTCGGGGTTCGTTTTTATGTATGTGAACCGTGGACGGGCAGGCATTTTGGAAACAAGGGAATCTTCGTTGTCCTTTCGGCAGCCGGACACCGTTGCGGTCTGCGAAGACCGGGAGTTCCGGGCGGTTTTTGTGGCGCACTACCAACGAGTGCTTGCCGTTCTGATTCGGTTGACGGGGAACGCGGGAGATGCGGAGGACCTGGCAAGCGAAGTGTTCCTGCGGCTCTCGCGGCAAAGCCCGACATGGCTTCTGGAAAACAATGTGGGCGGATGGCTGTACCGGACGGCGACACATGCAGGGATCGATTTCCTTCGATCGCAGAAACGGCAGCGGAAGCGTGAGCAGGAGGCATTGCGGGACGAATCCGCCGCCAAGAGCAGCGGGCCGGGTCCGTTGGCCGATACCATCCGCGAGGAGCAAGCAGCACGGGTAAGGCTGGCGCTTGGACGCATGAAACCGAAGCCGGCCGGCATTCTCCTGATGCGAGCAGAGGGAGAGGGATACAGCGAGATCGCCGAAGCATTCGCGGTTTCGGTGGGGAGTGTGGGTACGTTATTGATTCGGGCCGAGGCAGAGTTCAGGAAGCAATACGCACGAGTGCGGGGACGGAGGGATTCCCAATGAAGTGTGCAGGCGAGGGAGTGTTAAAGGCTTACGCCGACGGCGCGCTGAGTGCTGACCAGTCGGAGCAGGTGACCCGGCATTTGCAGTCTTGCGGCGATTGCCGCTTACAGGTGGAGGCATCGGCCGATAGTGCCGCCACTGTGAACGGACTTCTGCATGTTCTGACGCCCGTTTCCAGTGAAGAAGCGGTTCCGGTGATGGCGGCATACGAGGCGTTTCGCCAAAAACGGCGCGGACCGCATATGCATTGGCCATTTGCGATGCCGCGCCACATGTGGGCGGGGATGGCGGCGGCCGCCTGTGCGTTGACCTTTGCAGCGATGTTCGCGCCAGCGCGAGGATGGGCGCAGCACGTGCTGGAGATGCTGCGAGTACAAAACGTTGCCGTTGTTCCTGTTGACATGTCGGACCTGCCCAATGATGGCGGACGGGGCAAACTGGTGGCACAGTTCCTGTCGGACAACGTGGTGGTCACTCTGAAGCCTAGCGAACCAGTGGTTGCGGCGAATGTTGCGGATGCGAGCGCGCTGGCTGGCTTCGCTGTCAGGCCGCTGCCGGGCGCGGATGCTTCGAAGATTTCGGTCTCTGGACCGGCGGCGTTCCATATGACGCTGAACGGAGACCGGGTGCAAGCATTACTCGACGCAGAAGGGCGAGGGGACATCAGTGTTCCGAGCGGGCTGGACGGCAGCACAGTGGCGGTGTACGTTCCTAAGTCGGCCCGGTTGTCTTACGGAGACGTTCAGTTTTCGCAAATACCAACTCCGACGGTGAGTGTCCCGAAGACTCTGGACATGCCCGCTCTCGCCGGGGCTGCGTTGCAGGTGGCCGGCATGGGTGCTGCAGAGGCAAGAGCTTTCTGTCAAGGCGTGGATTGGACTTCCACGCTGGTGATTCCGATTCCGCAGGGGCACAGCACGTATCGGACGGTGCCCGTGGATGGTGTGAACGGAACGTTGATTGAAGTGCAACACGGGAAAGCAAATCCCGACGCGGCAGGACTGGTCTGGGTGAAAGATGGCTTGGTGTATTCGCTGTACGCTGCCGATACCAATCGAGTGATGGCCGCGGCCGGCTCGCTCCGTTAGCTTGTGGCGACCTCACTGGCGATCTCGACAAAACGCTTGCGCAAGGTGTTTGGCGATAAGGTCGCGGTACGTGATTTAACGTTGGAAGTGCAGCGCGGCGAGGTGTTTGGGTTCCTTGGACCAAATGGAGCAGGGAAGAGTACATCGCTGAAGATGCTGCTCGGTTTAGTTGCGCCAACGAGCGGTTCGGCTGAGTTGCTCGGTTTCCCCATAAGGCATCGTGAGACAAGGGCGAAAGTTGGATTTTTACCTGAGCACTTTCGCTTCTATGAATGGCTGACAGCGCCTGAGTTGGTTCGCCTGCATGGCGAACTGAGCGGGGTAACGCGCGGAGTGCTGCGTCAGCGTGTGCCGGAAGTACTTGAATTAGTAGGGCTGGCATCACACGCCAGCAAGCAAATCCGGCAGTATTCGAAGGGCATGCTGCAGCGGGCCGGGTTGGCGCAGGCGCTGATCAATGAGCCCGAGATACTCTTTCTGGATGAGCCGACGTCGGGTCTGGATCCAGTTGGACGGCGGCTGGTCCGCGAAATTATTCGTTTGCAGCGCGACCGCGGCGCAACCGTCTTCCTGAATTCGCACTTATTGAGCGAAGTGGAAGTGACGTGCGATCGGGTGGCCTTCATCAAGGGTGGGGAGGTGATGGAAGTGCGTTGCGTTCGAGACTTCGATGCGGAGCACGGCTGCGTGGTTGCCCAGGTCTGCGGATTGACACCGGAAATCCTGAATAACCTGCACGTCTGGGCCACGCACTTGGAGCAGAACGGGACCGAGTTGCGCTTGCGGCTAAAGGATGCCGAACACGCTCCTCAGGTGTTGCGTTACCTGGTGGAGAGCGGAGCGCGTATCTACTCGTTTACTCCTCAGCGCAGGTCACTCGAAGACAGATTCCTCGAGATCCTAGGGACGGATGGAGGGTTATGAAACGAATTGGCTTGATTGCCAGTGTCACGTTTCGGGAAGCGGCGCGGAAGAAGCTGTTGCTGTTTGCGCTGCTGGCGGGAATGGCGTTTCTGGCCCTTTTTGCAACTGCTGTTCACTTTCAAGTCGCGGCTTGGCAGCAACAGCATTTGCCATTGTTTGCGAGAGCTCAACTAATGAACGGAATGCTGCTGATGGGCTTGTATGCGGTGAACATGCTGGTGGTGGTGATGACGGTACTGGTGTCGGTAGATACCTTGTCGGGCGAGATTGCCTCGGGCACTATTCAGGCGATAGCGACCAAGCCGGTGCGCCGAGCGGAGTTGATTCTAGGTAAGTGGTTTGGATTTGCTGGCATGTTGACGCTGTACATCTTGCTGATGGCGCTGGGGGTGAATGCAGTAACGCAGGTAATGGCGGGCGTAGTGGTGCGCCATTTGGCGCAGGGATTAGCGTTGATCTGGATGGAGAGCCTGCTATTGCTGGCAGTGACGTTTCTGTTCGGGACCTTCTGCTCAACATTGACTAGCGGCGTAGCGGTATTGGGCTTGCACGGCTTGGCATTTCTGGGCGGATGGGTGGAACAGGCCGGCGCTGTGACTAGAACACCGAAAGCAGTGCTGCTGGGCATTGTAACCAGCGTGATCATGCCGAGCGAAGCCCTTTGGCGGCGCGCGGCTTATGCGATGCAATCGCCGCTGGCAACGTCGTTTAACATTTCTCCGTTCGGTGCAGCATCGGTACCGAGTCCCTTAATGGTTGTGTATGCAGGTCTCTATACAGGCCTATTCCTATTGGCTTCGTTGTGGCGTTTCTCGCGGCGAGATTTGTAGCCCTTCGCGCGTGAACGCGTAAACGTGTTTGCCCGAGTGACGTTCAGTTATCTGTGATGGATTCCCCGCTCACTTCAACTCAACGTTTCGGAAGACCCGTTCTGGTTCTGGCGATGCTTTCCTTTCTTCTGCCGGCGACAATACATGCGCAGGTGGTAGGAATAGGTGTCTCGATACGAATAGCACCGCCTGCTCTCCCCCGTTTATGAACAGCCGCCGTGCCCTGAGCCGGGGTATCTCTGGACGCCCGGTTACTGGGCCTATGCGCCGGCCGGTTACTACTGGGTACCCGGAGTTTGGGTAAGACCGCCAGCAGTGGGAGTGCTGTGGACGCCCGGTTACTGGGGCTTTGCCGGCGGTGTTTATGGTTGGCATGCCGGATACTGGGGGCCACACGTTGGCTTTTATGGCGGCGTGAACTACGGGTTCGGCTATGGCGGCGTGGGCTTCGCCGGTGGAGCGTGGCGCGGCGGGGTGTTCAACTACAACACTGCAGTGGTGAATGTGAATAGAACAGTGGTGCACACGACCTATGTGGATCGCACCGTGATCAATAACACGGTAGTGAATAACCGCGTGAGTTTCAACGGTCCGGGGGGCGTGAGAGCGCAGCCGACAGCGCAAGAATTGACAGTGAACCGCGAACAGCATTTTCAGGCTACTTCGGCGCAGATGTCGCACCAACAGACTGCTTCGCAGAACCGAGCCCAATTTGCGTCGGTAAATGGCGGCCGGCCGGCGACTCCTGCCATGAACCGGGTGAATGCGCGAGAAAATAATCAGCAGGCGCGTGTGGCGCAAGGCATTCGTAGCGGGGAGATGACGCCAGGAGAAGTAGCGCGCACCGAACACCGCGAGCAGAACATACAACATTCGGTGGCACAGGACCGAGCCGCGAATGGCGGTGGGCTTACTCCGCAGGAACGGCGGAATATCAATCGCAGACAGAATGGCGCCAGCCGTGAGATCGAGCGGCAGAAGCACAACGATCAAGACGAACGGCACTAACGAGGGGCTACAAGTTAGAGTGCAACCGCGGGAGGCGCGGGCTCGTCTGGAGAGCCGGCGCTCCCCAGCGGTAGCCTGACAAGCACCACAGCCAGAGCGGCCAAGACAAGAAGGCCCACGGCATAGGACGGGTTAGCAAAGACCTGCATGTGAGCGCGGACGTTTGCCGGTAAGAAAAGAAGGCCGGCCCAAACGAGCCCCAGAATCGCTTCACCGGCGATCAGGCCGGAGGCAATGAGAACTCCCGTATTGTCGATGCGTGCTCGTTGCGCTTCGTTGTATCCGCGACGGACCGCGATGCTATCGCAGAGCCAGCGAAAGAGGCCGCCGATCCAGATAGCGAAGGTGGTCTCGACGGGCAGGTACATCCCGACGGACACGATCATGGGGCTCTTGATGCCCATCATGATCATCGCGATTCCAAGCGCGATTCCCACCAGCACCAAAGGCCAGGGCATATCGCCGCCCACGATCCCCTGAGCGAGCAGGGCCATTAACCCGGCCTGAGGTGCGGCGAGCTGGCGATCACCGAAACCGGTTCCACCCGCCCTGATGTTGCCTTGTTGCAGGAGCACCAGAGGGAAGTACATAACCAGGCTGGCGACGACGACGGCAATGAGTTCGGCGATTTGGATGTTGCGCGGTGTGCCGCCTAGGATATAGCCGACTTTGAAATCTTGCAGTAGTTCGCCGGCGACGGCGGAGGACACGCAAACGACCGCAGCCACGCCGAGCACGGCGGCAACGCCACCCGCTCCGCCGACGCCCAGGGAAATGAGAAGCAGGGCCGCCAGGATCAGAGTGGATAGAGTGAGGCCGGAGACGGGATTATTCGAAGAACCGATGATGCCGCAGAGACTGCCTGAAACCGCTGCAAAGAAGAACCCGAGGATGAGCATGACCACGGCGGCGACGATGCCTCCGACGACTTGCCCGGAGAAGTAGATGTAGAGCGCGATCATGGCGGCGAACACCACGCCGATAAGCGCGAAGACGATCTTCGTGCTCATGTAACGTTCGGTGCGGGGAACGAGAGCTTCGCCCTCGGCGGCTTTACGTGCATCGCGAAAAGTACGCGTCAAGCCGGAAGCCAGATTGTTGCGCATGCGGAATAAGGTATAGGCAGCACCGACCAGCATGCCACCGACCGCGATGGGGCGGACAATATAGCGCCAGACTGCGGCTGAGATGTCGATCCAGGAATCTGCCGGTGCATTGGCGGGCAGAAACGACTTTAGCTGGGGACCGAGGAAGTAAATCAGCGCAGGGACCATAAAGCCCCAGGCAATGACTCCGCCAGAGAAAAGCAGGGACGAGAGCTTGGGGCCGATGATGTAGCCGACCCCGAGGAAAGCGGGGCTAACGCTGGGAGCAGCGAACGACGAGAGGCCGCCGGTGTTGACGATGTTGTTAGTTCCGGCGCTGCCCAGGCGCACGCGGCTGACGCCGAGCTGTCCGACGCGGACCGGAAACACCGAGTCGGTGGCGTATAAACCGAAGCGTCCTAGCAGGTACACCAGACCGCCGACTCCGATGTTCCAGAAGAGATACTTGGCGGCTTCGGCGCCGCGCTGGCCGGCTTTGTGGATTTCGGAAGCGGCGACGGATTCAGGAAAGGGAAGTTCCGGGTCCTCCACGAGCACCCGGCGAACCAGAGATATAAAGAGGACACCTAGAACGCTGCCGACCAGAATGAGCACGGTAGTTTTCCAATAGGCATCGCGGAAGCTAAAAGACGGCCAGGCGTGGGCAATGAGAAACGCCGGAATGGTGAAGACGGCGCCGGAGGCAACGCCCTCACCGATGGAGCCACTCGTGCGGGCGATGTTTTCTTCAAGCAGCGAGCCTTTCCAGGCACGCAGAACGGCCATACTGATGACCGCCGCCGGATAGGTTGCGGCTACGGTCATTCCCGCCTTCAGCCCGAGATAAGCGTTCGCGGATCCGAGGATCACGGTCATGAGGAGGCCGAGCATCAGGGCGCGGAAGGTAAGCTCGGGCACCTGGGTGTGCTCCGAGACAAAAGGACGAAATTGCGGTGCTCGGTTGGCTCATGGCTCTAGCCGAGTTTCTGCTTGACGAGGTCGCTGACGATTTTGCCGTCAACACGTTTGCCGGCGAGCTTTGCTTGGGCAGCCTTCATCACCAAGCCCATCTGCTTGGGAGAGGTAGCACCCGTCTCGGCGATAGCCGAGGCAACAGCTTCTTCCACTTCGGCATCGGAGGCCGACGCGGGCAAATAGCCCTCAATGATGCCGATTTCTGCTTCTTCCTTGACCGCGGCGTCTTCCCGGCCACCCTTGCGGAACATGTCGGCAGACTCGCGGCGCTGCTTGATCAGGGTGTTCATGACGCTCATTTCGGACGCCTCCGTGAGCGGCTTCATGCTGTCGATCTCATGCTTCTTGAGCGCCGCTTTTATCATGCGAATAGCGCTCAGCCGAGGTTCGTCCTTGGCTTTCATGGCATTCACCATGTCTTTTTGGATTTGATCAAGGAGAGGCATCGCCACATTGTAAGCAGATTGCCACTAACGTTCCTGGGGCAACCAAGAAAATCCGCGCATTTGTGACAGGGCGGGACGTCTATTATGTAAGGTGGGTCTTCTACATGGTTCGTCCTAAAGCGAGCTTAAGGCAGAGGTGTGTCTTCGCCTTCTGCGGATTGCTCGCCCTGCCTGCGGTGAGCTACCAACAAAATGCGCAGTCCTCGGTACCGTCCGTGCAAAGTGCGCCGGCGACAACGCCTGCGACGACGAACGCACAGCCTGGAGTGAGCACGCAGCCTGCCGCTAATGGGGCACAACCACCGCGCGTTCCACTGGCACCCCAGACCACGCCGACGCCGAACGGAGACCCTAATGTCCCGCTTGAGTTCGAGTCGCACGGCCTGGACTATGAAGCTTTGACGCACGACGGGATCACGGTGATGTTCGCTTCACTGCCACCCCACATCAAAGATTTTCAGATTGTACAGGTAACCATCACGAACGGGTCTCCTGTGTCATGGACGATAAAACCGACGGACTTCAGCTTCGTCCGGCAGGATGGGACGGTGCTGCAAGGTCTGACTGCCGATGACGTGGTCGCTTCGTTACTGGAGCGAGCAGGCCGGAATGACGTGGTGAAACTGCAAATGCTGTATGAGAACAGCATCTACGCTTTGTCTAACTATCGTCCGACGAATGGGTACGAGAAGCGGCGGGAAGCGGCGTTGGCGCAGTTTGTGAATTCCAGGTTTTCCGCGGCGGCTGCCGCTTCAGCGATTACTCTGGCGCCTCTTAAGCTGCAGCCCGGGGACAGCACGGATGGTGCCGTGTTCTTTGAAGTGCGCGGCAAAGATCGCACGCTGGGAACGGGCCGTCTGGTGGCGCATACGTGCGGGCAGATGTTCAGTTTCATCGTGGTTGCGGAGCCGAAAGTTCGATGATTGTGGACAGAGGATGACAGCGGTAAACGGCACCAAAGAGCGTGAAGGTTGCATCGATCTGCACGCGCACACAACGGAATCGGATGGGTCGAATTCGCCGGAAGAGTTGGTTCGGCTGGCTGTGGCGGCAGGCCTCCGTGCACTAGCCGTCACTGATCACGATACCTTCTCCGGGTATGAGAAGGCAGTGCCATTTGCCCAGGCGTCGGGACTGGAACTGGTGCGGGGGATTGAGCTTAATTCTCGTTTGGACTTGCCGGGCGGACGTCAACGGTACGTTCACCTACTGGCGTATTTTCCGGCGGGAGAACCGGGCAGACGATTCATCGAGGCGCTTCGGGAACAGCAGGAGGACCGGCGTGAGCGGAACCGCCGTTTGATTGACAGCTTGCAGGAGCGCGGAGTTGAAATTGACCTGGAAGAAGTGGAGGCGGTTGGGAAATCTCTGACGGGACGACCGCACTTCGCGAAGGTGCTGGTAAGTCGTGGGTATGCCTCCGACGCGGATGATGCGTTTCAGCGATATCTGGGCGAGGGTGCGCCGACTTTTGTTGAACGGCAAAGCCCGAGCGCAGAAGAGGTGATTGGCAGTGTGCGAGAGGGCAATGGCTTGCCGGTGGTGGCCCATCCGATCCGGTTGAACCTTCCGCATGACGATCTGGAACGCGATACGTTCATTCGACTAAAGAATGCAGGTCTTATTGGCCTGGAAGTCTGTCACTCTGAACAAGCTGCGGAGATGCAGGAGTATTACGGGCGACTTGCAGATGAACTAGAGTTGCTGCCGACGGGCGGTTCTGATTACCACGGTGTGATTAAACCCGATATCCGGCTTGGAAGCGGTCGCGATGGAAATGTGCGCGTTCCGGCCGACTACCTGGAGCAGCTGCGGGCGACTGCGCTGGCTTTAGTCTGACCGGGGTAGACGAGACGCATGCCATACGTTCATAACGAAGGAGCAGATTTGTATTGGGACGCGCGGGGGTCGGGGCCTCCGGTGCTGCTGATTATGGGATTGAGCTTTACCCATGAGATGTGGTTCCGGCTGCTGCCCGGGCTGGCACCGCGTTACCGGGCGATCTTGTTTGACAACCGGGGCATGGGGCGCAGCAGCGTACCCGATGGTCCGTACACCATCGCAAAGATGGCCCGGGATGCGGCGGCTGTTTTGCGGGCAGCCGGCGAGAGTTCGGCACACGTGATCGGAGCTTCGATGGGTGGGATGATCGCCCAGGAATTAGCGTTGCGGATGCCCGAAAAGGTCCGGAGCGTGGTGCTTGGCTGTACCTCACACAGTGGAGTGCTGGGACGTTGGCCCGATTTTCGAGCCTTGCCACCGCCTGCGTCGATCTTTAAACTCGATCGGCTGGGGCGCGAACGCGCCTTGTCACGTCTGCTATACGCCGATAACACACCAACGGAACGCATTGAAGAAGATTTGAAGCTACGGGTCGGAACTAAATGGGAAGCCAAGGGCTTTCGTAATCAGTTTGCAGCCATCCTGATGTGGAGCGCGTATCTACGCTTGCCGAACTTCAGAACGCCGACGCTGGTAGTTCATGGGGATCAGGACCGGTTCCTACCGCCCGTTAATGGGAGGGTTCTCTCCAGACGAATACCGGGAGCAAGATTTGAAGTCATCCCTGACGCCGGTCATATTCTGACGACCGATCAACCGGAGTACTGTACGGAGCTGATGCGCGAGTTCCTTGACGCTCAAGAAGGCGTTAAGCAGTCTCCATCTGTTCTGCGCGCAGCGGTTTAAGGCTTATCGGTTAGCGCGGCAACGCCTGGAAGCTCAGTTCCGCCGAGAAATTCAAGGGAAGCGCCACCGCCCGTGGAGATGTGGGTGATACGGTCGGCTATTCCCGCGTTCTTGATTGCCTTCTCTGAATCACCGCCGCCCACAACGGAGATGGCTTCAGCTTCGGCTACCGCCTTGGCGAGAGATACGGTTCCGTTATCGAAGGGCGGCATTTCGAAAATGCCCATAGGACCATTCCAGATGATGGTCTTGGCATCCTGGATAATTTCGGCGTAGTTCCGGATCGTCTCGGGGCCGATATCGACGGCGATTTGGCCCTCTCTTATTTGCGAAACGATGGTATGCGCTGCGCCAGGTTTGATTTCTTGCACGACGACGTGATCAACCGGTAGGACAATCTTGGTGCCGTTTGTTTCGAGCAACTGCCGTGCAAGTTCAATTTTGTCCTCTTCTACCAGGGATCTACCGGTTTCGAGACCCTGGGACCGTAGGAAGGTGTAGGCCATTGCGCCACCAATCAGCAGGTGGTCTACGACCTTCAGAAGATTCTGTATTACCTCGATCTTGTCGGAGACCTTGGCTCCCCCGATGAGAGCGACGCACGGATGCTCAGGATTTTCCGTGGCTTTGGTCAGCCACTCCAGTTCCTTATCCATCAGGAGGCCAGCGGCGGCCATGGCCAGATTGGAAACGATGCCCACGGTGGAGGCGTGGGCACGATGGGCAGTCCCGAAAGCATCGTTCACATAAATATCAGCAATGGCGGCCAACTGCTTCGAAAATTCAGGATCGTTGGCCTCCTCTTCGGCATGGAAGCGGAGGTTTTCCAACAGGACGATTTCGCCTGGCTTAGGCTTGAGGGCTGCCGTTTCCGGCCCGACTGAGTCGGGTGCCATGATTACATCACGGCCAATCAGATCAGACAGGCGGGCCGCGACCGGGGCCAAACTCATTTCCGGGTGGGTCTTACCCTTCGGTCGGCCGAGGTGGCTGGCAAGTACGACCGCTGCGCCGTGTTCCAGGGCGTATTGTATGGTTGGCAGGGACGCCCGAATCCGCTTGTCGCTGGTGATTTCTTTGCCTCCAGGGGCGAGCGGAACATTGAAGTCGACGCGAATAAAGACGGTCTTATCCTTTAAGTCCAGATCTTTGATCGACAACTTAGCCATGCAGTCATTGTAGAAGACCAACCCATTCAGCTGGCCAAACAGGTAGCTGACCGGCAGGCAGAACTTTATGACTGTGAGACTACAGTTTAGAAGAGGAGGCGTCGATTAGTAGACTGGAAACGGAAACAAAGAGTAGTTGAAGAAGAACTAGAAATATTCCGGTGTTCTGGCACTATATTCCGTAGTAGTGCATCGATAACGGACATCGAGCCTGGATTTGGAGAGCCAGATCGGGCAATCGGGGTTCGTGGGAGCTTTCATGACATCAGCACCAATTCGCATTTTGCTCGCGGACCCGCAACCAATAGTTTTGGAAGGGCTGCGTTCGGCGCTTGGCCGGCAAGCCGAAGTCCAGGTTGTCGGGGAGGCGATTGACGGAATGGAAGCGATCGACAAGGCCGTTCAACTCGACCCTGACATCATCCTTATGGAGCTGAAGCTGCCACGGGTTGACGGGTTGACAGTGATTCGCAGTATTCATACGCGCGCCCCGAGGTCAAAGGTCATACTCTTCACCTCAAACGATCACAAAGATGAATTCGTGGATGCCATGAAGCTTGGATGCTCGGGTGTCCTGCTGAAGGAAGGACCCCTGGGGCTAATTGAGAAGAGCATCTTGAAGGTGAATGCGGGCGAAATCTGGTTGGATTCAAACACGACCGCGGCGGTCATCCGGCAATTTTCGAGCCCGGTTTCTGCGGAAGGTTCGTCTTCGGCCCCGAATGGCAAGGCAAACCGCGAACGTACGCAGCTCAGCCAGCGAGAACGCGAGATTATCGTACTGATCGCACAGGGTTACAAGAACAAAGAGATCGCAGAAAAGATGTTCATCACCGAACAGACCGTGAAGAATCACCTTCACAATGTGTTCGACAAGCTGGGCGTCTCGGATCGGCTTGAACTCGCTCTCTACGCAATCCACAATAGCCTGCACGTTCAGCCCTAGCTATATCGCAACCGTTCGGACCGTCAGAGGATGTTGATGGCGCGAGCGGCAAGGATTGCGAGCGTTCCCAACGAGACCGAGCTTTGGATCATCATCAGAAGTTTGGCCCATTGCGAAAGCACTGGGACATCGGTCGGTGAGAAAGCAGTGCTCGTGTTAAAAGCAAGAAACAGGTAGTCGACAAATCCGGGTTTCCACCTTTGGAGCTCGGGAGTTGTCGATGGCAGCGTCATCTGCGGAAACAGGAAAGCTCCGTATTCATGACGATCCCGAAGGTCTCGCAGATTCGGACCGCCAGCATCCAGCCGCCAGTACCAACCCGAAAAAACCAGAATATTGCTGACCCAAAGGGCGACAGCGGAGCGTAGAAGCTCGAGAGGGACTTCCTTCTTTCCGGGCAGGCTGGATATGAGCGCCCCAAGCGACCAGATAATGGCTAATGTGGTGATTACGAGTAGAGTGATGCCGAAGGCGTGATCCAGCTGGTGCCTGCCAGCCCGGTTCATGAGTCTGGTCACAACGAGAACGACCAGCATGGTGCTTGCACCCAACCAACTCGGGCCTAAGGTAAGGTGTTCCGGCAAGGAGAAATACAACGCGATGACGGCCAAGATGGCTATTGTCGCCGGCCATCTCGGCTCCTTCGTGCGGTCGGTTTGTGCGGCAGGCATATAGAAAGGCGCAGACCGCCTGGAGAGCGCCTGCGCCTGACTCAAATGTAGCGTTCCTCCTGAAATCCGGAACGCAATTTGTAACTGAGTGTACGGTTATGGGTGAAGCGCGGTTAGAGCGGCGGCGCTTAAACCGAAGCCGCTGGCCATCTGTGAAGCTTCGAGCAGACTGCGAGTTTTCGACGATTTCAAGGCATTGGTAGGTACGACGATAGTGTCACCGGGATAAACCGGTAAAGTGTCGAAGCCGGAGTGCTTTCCTTTTGATACGACCGAGCCGTCGGCACGGATAATGAACGTGTGGGTGCGGTCGGCGTACCGCGTTGGCCCACCGGCCTCTTGCAGACACGACTTGACATCCAGTTCTGGGCGATGAAGGAAGGTGGACTCGTTATAAACGGTCCCGATGACGCTGACGGTAGAGGGCGTGCTAGGGATGACGAGACGATCGCCATTTTCGAGCGGGAGAGGCGGAAACGATTCCGGGCCAGTCATTTCGGGCTTGAGAGCCAGGACGATACGGCCTGTGGCGGCACGATCGCGAAGGCGTTCCAGCGCCACCCGTTGACTCTGCATCGAGAGACGAAGGGTAGCCTCCTGTTCAGCGGAGATAGTTTGACCGGCGAGGCCAGATGAACTGTTATCCATCTCTCTCTCGACACGGTCAACATAATCGGATAAGCGTTTTTCTTGTTCGCGGCGGGTGGACTCACGAGTGAATTGCGCACCATAGACATATGCTTTCTCTGTAAGGCCGCCGGCTCGGATAATGAGGTCGCGCAGCGTGTCCCCTGGCTTGGCGGAGTAAATTCCGGCCATTTTCACTTCTCCCTCCAGCCGAACGAAGCGGGTTTGTTCTGCCTGGGGCGTCACGAAGTCGGCCGACGAAAAGATCGTAATGACGTCACCCGGTTCGAGCGCGAGGTCTTCGGTCGCGTCCTTATCGATGACGACCTTGCCTAGATCGAAGGCGAGGAGGCGCGTAGCGAGAGTCTGTGGATCTTGCCGCTCGATGGCGGCGTATTTCCAGTTAATTTCAGGCGCTGACAACTGAACGTCGTTCTTGGACCTGAATTCGCGCGTAACGGCTGTTTTGTCTCCGCTTACGGCGGCGGCTAGGGAGCTGTCCCGTGCTTTCGCGATCTCCTTAAAGCCTGCCGAACCACTGGACAAGCGATTGTGTTCCCGCCAATAATCCCGGGTGAGAAGGGCCTGTTTGTCGGGTATGGCGTCGCTGATCTTCATGCCAGGACGCCACGGTAAGCGAACTGGATCGGCAACATTGCCTTTGACCGCAACTGTTTTTTCGAATTTGGGAACTACTTGAAGAAGGCTGATGATGTCGCCATCCTGTACAGGCGTACAAAGACCCGTGTCGTCGAGATCTACATTCTGCGACTCTAGCGTGCTTCGGTGATTCACGCGTTGCAATACCACCTGCTGCGCAGCGGCAATAGAGCTAGGACCACCGGCAAAGGCAAGAACATCACCAAGCGTGTTGTGGACCCCAATCTCGTAGATGGCCGCAGTCTCGACACTGCCGGCAATTGCGACACGAGGGCCGGCCGACGGGATGAAAATGACGTCGCCCGGCTGCAGCGCGATGTCCTTCGATTTGTCCCCGTGCAGCAGTAAGTCGTACAAGTCGAAGGTAGTGACGGTACGACCCGACCTCCTCACCTGGATACTACGCATCGAGCCTTCGGGCGACGGCCCGCCTGATGCAAACAAGGCGTTTACCAAGGTGCTAAGCGAGCTGACAGTGTAGCTTCCGGGCCGATGGGCCCGACCCATGACGAAGACTTGAATTGAGCGAAGGTCGCCCATATCTACACTCAGCTCGAAATTTCGAAAAACGCGCCCGATGTTGGTCTTGAGTGTTTCGGAGAGTCTGGAGAAGGGAAGACCTATCACATTCACGCGGCCGACTTGAGGAACGAACACGTTGCCCTGGCGATCAACGACCAGCTTCTCATCGGCACTAATCTGGCCCCAGATCCGAAGGTTGATTTCATCGCCAGGACCCAGGACGTAATCCGCGGAAACAGGGATGTGATCCACCGGCGCGAAAGTGGAAGGAACACTGTTGAACAGCCAAGTGCCGAAAATCGGGAGCATATGTCCGGTAGACGCGTTCACGAACATCTGAAATTCGGTAGCGGGTTCGGGTGGGCGAACTTGTTCGACCTCAGACGCCGGACTGAATTGGCTGTTCGAGGTGCGATTGGAGCGGCTGGGCGGAAAAGTAGGACGATTTGCCAGTTCGGGGATCCGTCTCGTCTGGATTCTGGCTGCGTCGGGCACCGCATTAGGCTGACACTCTTGTGATGTTGTGGCGTCATCCGTGTCTGCACAGTAGCTGCCCAGCGTGGTTCCGGCCTCGCGGCTGGTCGGGTTTGTTTGCCCGAAGAGAAAGCTGCTGACAAGGCAACCGACTACGATCACACTCGGACATATAAAAGAGTTTCGTCGCTGATGGAAAGGGATGCTCATCTTGACTCGGTGAATTCCTTGACCTAGTGCGCTACGGACAGAGGAAATCTCACCTTCTTTTGCAGGGGAATATCTCCTTCTAGGAAACCGGGTCTAAAGGGACCTATAAGTGCGGTGAAGCCGGCGGATCACGAGTTCAGGTTAACGGCGGCCCTTGCCTCAGCTGCTTTGTTTAGTGCGCGTTGAAGATGCTCGACGTGAACAGGCTTTGGGACGACACCGTCGAGCCCAGAAGTGAGGTAAGCGGCGGAAGCTGTCGGGTCGTTCTCGGCCCGCAGCGCGTACATTTGGGTGCGAGTCATTTCTTCATCTAATTTGCGAAGGGCATGAGCAAGGGCGAGCCCTCTCATGTCGGGGAGGCTGGTGCTTAGAAAGACAACGTCGAAGATGTCGGTCGAAAACAGGGCAAGAGCTTCGCCCGCGCTGCCCGCCGGTGAAATCTGGTGACCGCTGGACTCCAGGAGTTTAGTTGTGAGGCGACGCGTGGCCACGTCCTCATCCGCCAGAAGGATAGCCAGGCGTTTCAACTCCAGTCTGTTGAGGAGGTCAGAACCATCTGCGCCGTCCTCCGGTGGACGTACCTTTCCGAGAACGACTGTGAAACGGAAAGTACTTCCCGCGCCGATTTGGCTCTGCACTTCGATTTCTCCGTTCAGCAGAGCCACCAGGCGCTTACAAATTGACAAGCCGAGCCCGGCAGCTTCAGAGGTTCCGCCTTTTACATTCGATCCGGTCTGAAAAGGTTCGAAGATTCTAGCGTGGTCCTCCATCGCAATACCGATGCCGGTGTCGGCAATTGCAACGCAGAGAGTGAAGGTCTCATCTGTTTGCGAAATTATATTGGCGGACAGGACCACACTTCCCGCAGTGGTGTAAGAAATGGCATTTTCGAGCAGATTGACCAAAATCTGCTGTAGGCGATGGGGATCACCGCAAGCTTCGGGGGGTAGTTGCGGATCTAAGCGGTAGCTTAACTCCAGATGTTTCCGAATGGCCGCATCCTCAAGCGTTCGGACAGCCGTGAGGATGCAGCTTGGAAGAGAGAACTTCTGAGACGCGACTTCCACGTACGATGCATCCATGCGCATGAAGTCGAGGACGTTAGAAACGATTCGCGTTAGAGATGCTGCATCGGACATGACACGATCCAGGCATTCACGCTGGGGCGACGCAACATCTGTTTTCAGTGCGAGAGCAGCATAGGTCACGAAGCCTTCCAGAGGACGACGCATCTCGTGAGCGATGCGCGTAAGAAAGTCACTGATAGCGTCGGACGACAACTGAAGCGCCTGCTCTTTCTTTTCGGCATTTGCCAAAAGACTCCGGAAGTGCTTGTTTTCCGCGATCAAGCGCATGTGCAATTTGGCAATCCATAATGCAGCTATCACGATTCCAATAGCAGTTGTGAGGGAGGCAAGAAACGTAGGCGCCTGAATCATGGTGAGTACGTTACCGGCCATGGACAAGACAGCGAGCACTGCTTCGTTGTCAGTGACCTTAGTTAGCATTGCTTCCTTCCTTGCTTGTGACCAATAACGCTGGAGGGCTTAGCTTTCCCGCCGGAACATTCTAGAAATCTTATCGGCAAAGAACGGAGAATCCTTACGCCGAGGTGTGCACATTTGGTACCGGCGACAAAACTCCTTAGTCCTCTACAGAGTGCGAAGACGAAGCTTTGGTGACCGTTTGCCGCTCACTTGAACCATCATCACGAGAAAGCAAAAAAAACTATCTCGCTTGCATTCAAGCACTTAGAACAAATTTTGGCCGGAGGGAGGCACGCCTCAACGTTAGCTTTGTGTGCGAGTGAGCCACCTGAACAACAACGGAGCGGATAGCGGAGACGTTCTCAGCAGCGAACTCTGCTGGGTCTTTCGCCCCTTGCCCTCGCAACGCGTGTTCATCGGCAGTCTGTCTCGCTTTAAAGGTTTCTCTGGCCCAGTTGGGTCAGGTAAAAGTGCCGCCCTGTGCTTCGAGGTGATTCGTCAAGCCTATATAAATGACGGCCGGAGCGGGCTTTTGGCGGCACCTACATATGCCATGTTGCGCGATGCAACACTGGCGGGTCTACTTGGCCTGATTGAGCGGCTGGAGATTGAGTACGAGATTCGTAAAAGCGATGGCGAACTGTCGCTACTTAGCCCTGACAGTTTAGTATTGCTTCGCTCGCTGGAGGAGCCGGAGCGTCTTCGAGGTACGAACCTAGCTTGGTTCGGCATCGATGAGCTTTCCTACACGCGCGAGGACGGGTGGGTGCGACTGGAAGCGCGTCTGCGGGATCCGCGAGCAACGAAGCTGTGTGGGTTCGCCGTGTGGACGCCGCAGGGACATGACTGGATTTATAAACGGTTTCTGCATAGTCCGGTGACGGGCTACGAATGCGTGTGCGCGAAGCCGTTCGAGAACCAGTTCATTTTGGAGCAGACGCCCGACTACTACGAGCGGTTGGAGAGCAGTTACGATCCGCGCTTCTACCGGCAGGAAGTCCTGGGAGAGTACATCAATAGCCGGGCCGACCGGGTGTATCACTGCTTCAACGCGGCGATTCATGTTGTGAAACACGGGTACGATCCGCACAAGCCGCTGCTATGGGCTTTGGACTTCAACGTGTCGCCCATGAGTTCAGTGCTGGTTCAAAACCAAGCCGGGCAGCTCCTAGTGGTGGACGAAATCGTCCTGGACCGGGCAACAACAGAAGATGCATGTGCCGAATTTGAGAACCGATATCGCGGTCACTACGCGGCTTTGGAAGTATACGGCGACGCGAGCGGGCGCAACATGCACACGACAGGGAGCAACGACTATACGACGGTCCAGGCGTGTTTGACCAAGGCTGGGTTCAGGAACGTGCGGCTGCGTGTACCGACGAAGAATCCGCCTGTGTTGAACCGCGTGCAACGAGTGAATGCGCTTTTGACGAACGCCATCGGGGAGGTTCGCCTTGAAGTGGATCCGCGGTGCAAGGAGTTGATCAAAGACTTCGAAGAGGTCTTGTTCAAGCCGGATTCGGGCGTGGTGGATAAGGTGCGGGATTTGCGGCGGACGCACGCATCGGACGCGCTTGGTTATTTGATTTGGGAACTCTATGGCGAAAAGCAGAAGGCCGGTGAGCGAGATCGGCGTTTGCTGTGAATGCGCCACGGCATGAAGCAATGGGCGACGGAACCGAGGGAGCAGAAACAAGATGATCGATATCGACCGGCTACATCCTGATTACCAACAGCGCAAACATTCGTTGCATATGTTTCGCGACCTTTACGCCGGCGGCCAGCAGTTCAAGCGCAATGCGGGCGAGTACTTACTGAAAAGGCAGAAGGAACCTCTGGATGTTTATGCAGAGCGGTTGCACCGAGCCTTCTATCAAAACTACATCGGTTCGATTGTCGACTGGTATGCGGCTACGTTATTCCGGCGTGCTCCCAGTATTCACTTTGACGGCGGGATGCTTAGCGGCCAGGATTTTCTGTCGAAGTTTGCGGATGACTGCGACCGACGAGGGACCACGCTAACCAGCTTCTTCCGCGATTGCTTTACAGAGGCGTTAGTGGCGGGACAAAGCCACATATTGATCGACTTTCCCCGTACCGGCTACGCGGCGGCCAATCGTGCCGAAGAAGATGCGGCGGGCATGTCGCGCGCTTATCTGGTGCGTTACCGCTCAGAAGAACTAATTAATTGGAGCGTTGACGAACGCGGCGATTACGAATGGATTGTACTCCGAAGCCCGATCGTTCGCCAGCCCAGCGTGGATTCGCCGGAGGTCGTCCGGGAGACTCACTGGCACTACTACGACCGGCAGAACGTCCGTGTATATTGCCGTACGGAGTGCCCGAATCAACCGGCAAGCATTGAGCTTGTCTATGAGGGGCTTCACGGTCTATGCCGCCAAAACCGGGTTCCTCTGCTGACCCTCCAGGTAAGTGACGGGCTCTGGTTGATGAACAAAGCCTGTTCCTTGCAATTGGAGCACTTCAACAAGTCGAATGCGTTGTCTTGGGCAATCACGATGGGCCTATTCGCAATGCCGGTCATTTACTCAGACCGGGAATGGAACCAGATCGTCGGGGAGAGCTATTACGTTCAGTTGGGTCCGCAGGACAAGTTTGGCTGGGCGGAACCTGACGGCAAGGTGTATCAGATTGCGGCTTCTAATCTCGAGAGTTTGAAAGACGAAATCTACCGGGTTTGCTACCTCTCGCAAGCAGCAGGCGACGTAGCAGGTGGACACGCGCAATCAGCGGCAAGCAAGCAAATGGACTTCCGAATTACCGAAGAAGTTCTGCGTTCCTACGCGATGACCGTGAAGGATTGCATTCGCAAAATGCTAACGGCAGTTAGCGATGCGAGGGAGGACGGCGTTCTCGTCACTGTAACGGGATTGGATGAGGTGGACATCACCGATCTCGGAACGGAGTTGGACGACGCCGGCAAACTGCTGCAACTCGGGATCAGCTCTCCGACCCTGAAGAAGCAAATCTATCAGCGCCTGGCATTGAAATATCTCAGTGATGCGCGCCAGGAAACGAAGGATCAGGTGGCGCGGGAGATTGAAGCTCAGGTAATGAGCTAACGAAAGAGAAAGGAAGACATGTCAGATCAGAACATGCCAACGAACGATGGAACCGGACAGAACGGTGATGTGCGTACGGTAGTCCGGCAAGCGATCGAGGAGTTTGTTCGCGCCGAGCAACAAAAGGCGGAACCGGCTTACAAGACGGAATTGCAGGATGAGCGGAAGCGGCGCGAAGGTCTGGAAGCCCGGGTCAATCAATTGATCGAGGAGAATCGGCGGGCCAGGGCGGCCGCGGAAGAAGCGGATAAGAATTCGCAGATCCGGACCGAGTTGCAAAAGCTTGGGGTCGCCAAAGTGGACCTGGCTTTCAAAGCCGTGAGAGACGACATTACGCGTACCGAAGACGGACGATTGCTTGCGAAGGGGCCGGAGCAGAAATCACTGCAGGACTACCTGGCTGGTTTCGTTCAAGAGAATCCGGAGCTACTGCCGGCGCGCATCGCCGGGGGAAGCGGCGCACAATCTCCGGCGCGGAACGGCATGCAAAGCGGGCCCGGCATTGAGCTGGACAAGATAAAGCCGGGCATGAGCAAAGAAGAGCTCGACCGGGTACGCCAGGAAATTTCAAAGCTGGCGACCCAGGCTCTTCGTGGCGTTTAGACGAGAAACAGTCACGCCAGTTAGTAAGTGCAGTTGAACGAACCGGGATATACGGCATGACGCCGGTATCCCTGATTTTACCTAGGAGATAAGAATGTCGACGATTACTTCAGCCAATCTGGCGAATGCGATTGTGAAGTTAGTGGCTGCGGACGCACTGCCTGCGTTGATGGGCAACCTGGTGATGGGCAATTTGGTAAACCGCGATTACGAGCCCGTTCTGGCTCACGCTGGTGATACCGTCAACGTGCCGATTCCTCCGGTGCTGGTGGCCAACAACATTGCACAGGGTGGGACGGTGACACCGCAAAACCCGAGCATGGGTAATGCTCAGATCGTTCTGAACACTCACGCAGAATCCACCTTTCAGATTCCGGACGTCACCAAGGCGTTAGCGTTTCCGGAACTCTTGAAGGCTTACATGCAGCCTGCCGTGATTGCAATCGCTGAGCGCGTGGAAAGCGATCTGTTGAATCTTTACGGCCAGTTCACGGCCAACACCCCAGTTGGCACGGCCAACACGGCGTTGACCGAAGCGACAATCGATGCAGCAGAAACTGCTCTGTTCGCCGCCAAGGTGCCGGCGAGCTCCCCGAAGTATCTGGTTGTTGATTCCAACACTTACTCGCAGATTCGCCAGATCCCTCGCTTTAGCGAGTACTACACCGCTGGCGACGCCGGTCTGAAGGCGTTGGTTGAGGGCAACGTGGGCAAGATGAAGGACTTCTTTATCTTCCGTTCGCAGTTTGTTCCGAGCACTGGTGGTGCGAATCCCAATACGCACAATTTGGCGTTTGCCAAGGACGCTCTTGGCCTGGTGGTTCGCCGCCTCCCCCAACCGCTGCCTGGCACTGGCGCAGTGGCCGAGTATGCCGAGATGGGCAACTTCGGTATCCGCGTCGTTATGAGCTATCAACCGAACACTCTGTCTCAGCAGTTCACGGTTGACGTTCTCTATGGCTGCGGTGTTCTGCGGAACAATTTCGCAGTTCAAGTCAACAGCTAGCAATTGAGATGTATGCCGGGGAGTTGCGGTCGCGCAACTCCCCTCTAGAGGGGGAATCGCATGGACTTACGACAATACTTTCGCAAGATCGACGACGTGAAAGCACAGCTTACGGAGGAGTATCCGGTGGTTGTCAGCTTAGAAACCACAGATGGCGGAAAAGCAGGCCTCATCTCGGAAGTGTCGCGTGCGAACGCGGCCAGGATGATAGTCGAAGGACGCGCCGTGATTGCTTCTGAGCAGCAAAAGCTTCAGTTCGTTGAACAGCAAGCCGCTGCTAAGAGGGCGGCACATGCAGCCGAACTCGCGAAGCGCGTGCAAGTGGCAATCCTTTCGGAATCCGACCTTCAGCTTGTTCAGGGACGCAAGGGGCAATCCCAAAAGTAGAATCCTATGGCACTGTTCACTGATGCTGCTGTCGTTACGTTGGACGACCTCCTTTTGTTCGAGGCCTCGCTGGTGCAGGTTGCCTCCACGCACGGAATCAACGTCCAGACCAAGATCAACCTGGCTCTCAGTGGCATCGCGGACAGGGTGATGATCTGGTTGTTGCAAGTCGGACTGGCCGACCCGCAATGGATGAATCGCAGGACACTTGGCCTGTCTACGGTTGTTGTTACACCGCCGCTGCACAAGTGGATTTGTTTCGATGCGCTCGCTCGTGTATTCGCTGAGGCGTACAACGTTCAGCTGAACACCCGCTTTCAGGGGAAGTGGCAGGAGTATCAGAAGCAGGCGGAAGATGCCGCACAAATGTCGATGGCATCCGGCATCGGAGTGGTCGCAAATGCGTTGCCAATGCCGGCCCTACCGCTGGTCTCGATCCAAACCGGGCTTGCACCGGCGGAGTCGATGTTCGTTCAGACTTCCTGGCTGGATGCCTCCGGCAACGAAAGTGCGGCGAGTCCGGTGAACGGCATCATTCTTTCGGGTCAGTCGGGTGTGGTGGTTTCCATGGCTGAAGGTTTATTGAATGCCCCGATAGCGGCGGTCGGATGGAACGTTTATGCCAGCACGCTAGAGAATGCGTTAACACGCCAGAACACCGCTCCACTCCAGTTAGGTTCCACCTGGCAGTTACCGGATGCGGGGCTGATTCAAGGCGTCCAGGCGCCAGCCGGCCAATTGCCGAACTATCTAATTCCGATCACTCGAAGAATCCAGAGAGGCTAAATGCTACCCCTAACCTTACTGGCTTCTCAGAAGCTACTCAACTTCCTGACGCAAAACAACGCTATCGGGCAGGAGATTCTCACTATCGGGCAAAGTTGTAATTTAGTGGTTCCCCCGATCACACCCGGTCAAGTAGTAATTACCTCGGCCGGACCAAAGATTAGTGATCTAGACGCGCAGCTCACGTATCCACGCATTTGTATCTACAGCGGTACCTTCAGGAACACGCATCTGGAGAAGTTTCGCTCCCTTTCAGGTGCGGTTGCTGTTACGGCAGAGGTTTGGGCGAGTGACGACCTGGTCACTAATTCTGATCAATGGATCCATTTCTACGTGGAAGCCGTGACCTCAATCCTGAGAACTAATGTAGGGGACTGGGGAGACGGTCTCTTTTATGGCGGCGCTTTCGAAGTGCAATTCCAGCCGCCCCAAGCGGGTGGTTTAGGGTTTGTGGAATCTGCAAAGGTGAGCCTTACGCTCACGGTCAGTAGGAATTGATCATGTCCGGATTCCTCCTTTCTTCCGCCAACAGGACCTTCGCGTCGCTGGAGCGAAACTACGGCGAAGCTGCGGCACTTTCGTCAGCGCAGCAGATTGTCGCAAGTGAGTTGAAGATAGACCAGACGACCGTTCCATCGTCGCGGCGGGACAAGTCTGGGTCCCGCACGTGTACCCAACTTCCTAGCGGCCGGCGTAGCACCTCCTTCGAGCTGCGAAGTTTCGTGACGTCGCAGAATCGCAACGGCCTACCGTTTTGTGACTCGCTGTTTTCAGCCGCTATGGGCGCCAGTGCCGTTCTGAGTGAACCGGCCACGGTCGCAAGCTCGTCCGCCTCACAGGTTGTGACAACGATGCAACCGCATGGACTGAGTGTAGGGTCGGGGGTAGCGTTTGGGGGTGAGATCCGCTTCGTTACTGCTGTGCCGTCAACAGTGAGTGTTCAGCTGAGCGCGCCATTTTCAACCGCACCTGGTCAGAACTCGGTCTTGTTGCCGACTTCTACCTATCGACTCTCAACCAGCTTGCCGAGCATTACGCTTTTTGATTTCTGGGGCAGTCTAGGCGCTTTCAGTCGAGTGCTCTCCGGCGCAGTTGTCAATGAGTTTGAGATCGACGTCACGGGAGACCGGCACCGCCTAAGCTGGACGGGCAATGCGGCCGATGTGATTGACTCAGCGGCGTTTGTTTCGGGCGAGGCCGGTCTTAGCGTATGCCCAGAGCTTCCGACCCAGTCTCCGATTGACTATTCAATAGTCCCTGGCCAATTAGGTCAGGTCTGGTTAGGAAACCCCGCTTCGCTCGCGTACACGGTAACGCAGGCAGTGATTCGACTTCGGAACAACGTCGTACTTCGGGATCGCGAGATGGGTACGGGTTTGGCAAGCGGGTTCATCCCTGGGCGTCGCGTGGTGGAGGCGGATATCTCATTGCTGGCGCAAGACGACACCACAACGGCTGAGCTCTATCAGATCGCCCGTGATCGTGGAAACGTGTCGCTTTTGCTGCAACTAGGTCAGCAAGCGGGACAGATGATGGCCGCCTACTTGCCTTGTATGGTGCCCAGCATTCCGACATACGAAGATGCAGGGCAATGGTTGGCTTGGCGATTCACAAATAGTCAGGCGATAGGACAAGCGGATGATGAACTTTATTTGGCCTTCGCGTAAGCCGGTATCGTACGAGAGCTCGGCTTGGCGAGAGAGTAAAGCAGTTCCAGGTGTGCACTTTCAAACGCGGAAGATGTCATTAGGACAGAAAATTGAGTTGCTTCAGAAGGCTCAGCAGCTGTCACGCAACGACGAGTTCTTACGCGCCGGTTCTGCCGCCGACGAGTTAGAAGCCGGTTTATCGGACTTACTCGTACGTCGCCTTTACCTCCAGTGGGGCTTGCTCGGGGTGCGCGGACTGCGTATCGACGGTGTCGACGTAACGTCTTCGCTTCTCATCGAAAGAGGACCGGAAGCACTCACGCAGGAGATCATCGAGATCCTGCGGGAAGAAATCGGCCTCACGGACGACGAAAGAAAAAACTTCTAATCGCATTTCACTTTCAGTTCTCGCCACAGGCCGCGTGGAACTGCGATACCTGCCGGAAAAGCGGCCTGGCGAGCAAACGATTTTGTGCGTGGCTCGACGAGCCTTTGGACGAGAAAAAGCACGTGGTGTGGGCGCGCCGCAATGTGGTGTCGGAGCGCTGCCCAAAATCAGTCATCACGGCGCAGAGCCTCGCGTATCTGGAACGGTTCCGTCTTTGGAAAAGGTTCGGCATGGTCGATCTCTGGAACCTTGAGGCGAAGACGGCGGACGCTCTGGAAGTGCTAGACGACGCATATCGAAAGGAGTTGAGTCATGGCGAATAGCCGGAAGGGTCTTCCCTCATCGTTGAAGCAACTGGGCCGCGCTGGCCAAAGCAAGGCGACGAATCTGATTGCAACCTCGCCGTCAAGCAAGCAATCGCTATCGATCAATAGTTCTCGGGAATCGAAGTCGCTCTCATTTGCCTCGGCGGACCGTCAGGCTACTTCCATCGAATTTGGGAAGGCCCACGTGTCCAAAACCGCACCTTCCACCACTTCCGAGTGGAAGAAGCTTGTCGGGCAGGTTGCTTCGGGTAGTCTTTCCGGCTTCTTCGGGGGCAGCGCCGGATTGCTGTCCGGCGGTGGTCTGGGATCACTGCTCTCTGGTATCGAAGGTTTATTTGGAGGGAAAAAGAGCACACCACAACCGCTGGTCGCTTTTCAACTGCCAGCCTCTCAGAACCAGACGATCAGCATTGGCGGACAAAACACGGGCGCCAACTTACAGGATCACAGCAGCGCTCTCGCACACGCGGTGAAAACGGCGCTGTTGCAATCGAGCTCTCTGAACGACGTTATAGCGGAGATCTAAGGTGGTTACTTTTCCAAGTTTAAAGTCTGGCGCCGTAGCCCAGTTTCCGATGCCGGTGCTTACCGGTCAGGGTGTTCGGGTGGTCCGCTTTATGGATGGCTCCGATCAACGCTACCTGCTGCAAGGGCGGACGTACCGAAGCTGGCAAATCCAGCTGCAGTTCCTTGACGAAGACGAACTGGCGGCCGTTGAAGCGTTTTTCACGGCCCAGTCTGGCGACTACTCCACATTCACGTTTCCCGATCCGTTTTCGAACCAGTTAGTACCAAACTGCCGGTTTGGCGGACCCGCTCTGACAACAACTTACGAAGACGTCGATGCGGCTTCGACGTCGCTTTGGGTGATAGAGACCAATGGCTAACCTTTGCTTTCCCCAGTTGATGAGCGGCTCGCTCGCTCAATATCCGATTCAGAAAACCCGAGTGATGCGGACCGTGAAAAATGTAATGCCCGACGGAAACATGTACTTGTTCCCAGACCGCAGCGCTTCGCATTTGGTGTGGCACCTGGAGTATGTGGAGTTGAGTCAGGTTGAGGTGGAACAACTGCAGAGTTTGTTCGCCATGTGCGCGGGTCCCTTCCGGGCATTTACGTTCCTGGATCCGACGGACAATTTGCTGCAGTGGAGCGTCGACCTGACAAACAGCGTCTGGACGATATCTCCTCACATTCAAGTCACTCCCGGTATCCCGGATGCGTTCGGTGGCACCGCAGGTTTCTTACTGGTTAATAACGGGCAAACTGCGGCTGGCATAGCGCAAACGGTCGCTGCACCGGCGAACTATGAGTATTGCTTCTCCTCTTACGTTTGTAGCAACTACAGTGCGGACCTAGCCATGACCCGAAGTGGTGCGTCCGCAACTTCCTCGGTCCGCCAGAGTGTAACGCCTTCGTGGACAAGAGTAGTTTCGGCGGGGCGGCTGAACGATGCCGGCGCTGGGTTCACCGTTGAGCTCTCTTTAGATCCCGGGCAGCAAGCGCTAATTTGTGGTCTGCAGTTGGAGGCTCAACCCGCCCCGTCCCGGTACCGCGCCACACGGCAGCAGGGTGGTATTTACGCCAGCGCCCACTGGGGCGTCGACCAGCTTCCGATTGTCGCCACTTATCCCGGACAGTTCGCCACAGCTTTCAGCATAGAAACCAAACTTTAGGACTGCCATGCCGACGATCAACGAAGTCAAACAAAATCCAGAAGCCGATTCACCCCTACTGTTTTTCCAATGCACCCTGTCCTCCGGCGATGTTTATCACTGGAGCACCCATACGGTGATGTTCGGCGGCGCCTCATACTCGGCACGCGTACTGAGGCACAATTTGTTTGACCTGCAGTTGTCGGGAGACGACGCTATGGACGGGGTCTCGCAAGTATCGCTGACACTTGCAAACGCCGACTCATTTCTTTCGGAACTGAATCGGGAAATAGGGCTGAAAGGCGCGCAGCTTGTTATCTATTTCGCCTTCGCAGACTTGCCGTCGGGCACCATCACCACTGAGAGCACGACTCTGTTTCGGGGCGTTGCGGGTGACCCCGACGAGATCACGGAGGAGTGGCTGCGAATTACCTTCGCCAACAAGCTGAGCCTTCAGCGCATCCCGCTTCCCGAGGTCCGTATACAGCGCTCGTGTCCCTGGAATTTTCCCGCCAGCCTGGACCAACGGAGTGAGGCGCTGTTTGGGGGCGCAAAGGGCCGCTACTCTCGGTACTTTCGCTGCGGCTATTCGGCCGATGTGCAAGGTGGCGTTGGCAATCTGAACAATGGCCAGGCATATAGCAGTTGCGACGGATCTAGACTTCAATGCCAGCAACGCGGCATGTTTACAAGTGATTCCCGAGGAAGTCAGACCTCTCGCTATGGTGGATTCGAGTTCGTTCCTTCTGCCGTTCTCGTTCGAACAGCAGGGGCCAAGAGTTCTCAAATATCGGCGCTGACTGAGAACTCGGCGAAGTATAACGATCCCGTGCCTCTTGTGTATGGCACCGGATGGCTGAAGGCGCCCGTCGATTTCGCCCGTAACGACGGCAATCTGACCCACCTTGAGGTGATTGCGGGATTGGGACCGATTCAGGGTGTTCTGAAGGTGGTGGTAAACGACGTTGAGATTCCTCTGGCGGTCGCCGGGCAAGACATGCGGACGACGGGATGGTACAGCATTGTTACTGTCGGCCAGCGCAACGGCAATTTCAACTACGATTTTACTGATGCCAAGGGCAACCCGCTAGGAGACCCTTACGGTAGTATTGCGGTTCTCCAGATTGCGGTGCCCAATCGGATAAGCAGCGGTTCCGGTCTGCCCGATGTGGAAGTCCTGCTGCAAGGTGTCTTACTCGATATCTACGACGGCAACGGACAACTCCTAAACACAACCTACAGCAATAACCCGGCTTGGGTGATTCTGGACATCCTTCGGCGCAGCGGCTGGTCGCCCTCAGAGTTAAGTCTTGGCAGTTTCGCGCTAGCGGCGGCTTTCTGTGCATCTCTGATTCAAACAACCGATGCGAACGGCAATCTTTTGCAGGTGCCGCGGTTCGAGTGCAACCTCCTCTTAGTTAAACGACAGAGCGCGGCGACGGTGATACGCGGCATCCGCGTCGCTGCCAGCCTGATGCTGCGCTTGGGAACGACTGGCTTGTTGGAACTCGTTCCGGAGGCTGCCCTGGCGGTGCAACAACCCGCCATGCCCGATGGCAGTAACAGTATGGAGCCGCTGAACGATGGCTGGCCGGCGTATGAGTTCAGCGACAGTTCAGCAACCTTCTCAGGAATTGTGCGCTTGCCGGATGGTTCCTCTTCCGTGCGATTGACATCACGAACAGTGGCGGAGACCTCCAACCGCCTTAGTGTCGAATTCCAGGACGCATTCAATGAGTATCAGCAGGACAGCCTCTCCGTTGTGGACAGCGGCGATTCCGACCTGATTGGTTATGAAGTCAGCAGCCAATCGACAGCCATGGGCATTGCGAACATGAGCCAGGCGACCCGAGTGCTTCTGCGGCAACTGGACAAGTCCACCAAGGGCAATTTGTTTGTGCAGTTTCAGACCAGTTTCCGCGCATTGAAAGTGCGCCCCGGCGATATTATCGCCTTCACCTACGCGAAAGAAGGCCTTTATCGGGCACCGTTTCGGGTAGTGAAACTCTCACCGTCGTTGAATTATGAGTTAGTGACGATTCTTGGTCAGGCGCACGACGACGCCTGGTACACCGACAACCCGGCCGTACTGGCCGGAGCCGGTCGTCAACCGCTCTCGAGCATCCAAACGCCCCGACCTTTATTGGGGCTTCTGCCGCATCTTGACCCGAAAGGGCGGTTTGAAAATTTCGATTTTGAGATTGACGAGATGCTGAAATCGCAAACCGATGGTAGTGCCACAGATACTCTCACCGTGAGCTTCGCAGTCCCGTCAAAACCAGAAGCAGGATCGCCTAATTTACCCCTGTTGAGTTTGGCGCCGACGTTTCACAGTAAGGGCGGAACGCTGCCTTCAGCGACTACGTTCTACTATGCGGTTTCGGCAGTCGATGAGGCCGGCAGGGAGGGAGCGCTCTCCTTCACAGTGCCTTCAGCCATCCCTGGTTCCACTGATACCAACTGCGTCACGCTGACGGAGTTGAGCTTTCCCTCCATCGCTACGAGCTTCCACGTTTACCGCGGCAATACTCCACAGACTCTTTACCGGATCGCTTCGTCGGTCACTATCGCTGCCACGTTCACCGACACCGGGCTCCCTTATGTGGCACAGGGGCCGCCTGATGCAAGCTTCGACCACGCCAACTTTTACTATCGCCGAGAGTACGCGGGGCCCTTTTACATCACATCTGCTTCTTCCTCAACGGTGAGCGCTGCAGATATGGGTGCCGTTCCCAGTGCCTACATTGGCCGGAGCGTGCGCATCACGGAAGGCACCGGGCGCGGGCAGGAGCGAACTGTGCTTGCCAATGACGGGACGACTTTAACGGTTAGCCCCATATGGTCTACGGTCCCCGATGTTAGCAGTCAGTTCACGATCGTCGATGGTTCCTGGAAGTTTGCGGCCGTATCGGCGACGAGTCCGGTCCAATTTGAGATCGCTTATCAACCAGGCATGGTGATTCAGGTTACCGGGCGCGGGGCTAACGTCAGCAACATCGAATCTGTTGCGGACCTATGTCCGGTTGCCCGGAAGGCTTTAGGAGACGGAAAGCCGGATAGCGGAACCACCCCAGCGCCGGACTTCACCTTGACCGCCCCGGGGGCAGGACTGTTGAACCTGATGCAAGTAGGGTTCGATGATTTGACCAATGTTGCATCCGTCACTAGCGGCACATTGGAGCTCTTTTGCTGGAACGAATTGTCGAACCCGCTTGCTTACACGCTTGCAACGGCTGTTGATCAAGCGGCGGCCGTCGTTTCTGTAGGCGCGAACGCGCCTGGGTATGTCGGTCAGCTGATTCAAGTCGATTCGGAATTAATGCTGATCCTTTCGGTGGACACCGGTACCGGAATCTACGGAGTAGCCCGGGCCGCACTAAGTTCTGCGGCGATGGCGCACCCCGCGGGAGCTAGCGTGCTTCACTTAGACCCTTCAACATCTGTGGTTCCGTTTGCGCTTCAGTTCTTCGAGAACCGGGCGGCGACGAACTTCATCCATACAATCGCGGTACCCGATAAGCGGATCTGCGCTTCACAGTTCTTCGTCACAAATGCCTTCGGAGATAGCCAGGCAAAACAGCAATGCTACACGACGGGCCCTGGTGGCGGTCTGCGAACCCTTTCGGGGGGGCAGTTTTCGTTACAGGTAAGCGGCATGCTTGCCACGCAGCAGAATGCTGCACCTTCGCTTCTGGTCGAGGCCTCGCACGCTATACGCGATCTGCGAGCGTCCTTACAGCAACCCGCCAGCGGGTATGACATCGGCCTGACTTTGATGATGAACGGGATACCGCTTTGTAAGTTGCTTATTCCCTCTGGGGCAACGGTATCTTCAGTCGTAGATGGCGTTACGCTTGCGCCGCTTTCCGAAAGCGCCAGCCTGTCTCTGAATGTCACCTTGAATGTTTTGCCTAACTATACGGGATCCCTTAGTCCTGGACGCGACTTAACTTTAACGATCAGGTTGTGAACACCATGACTGAAACCCTTCAGAAGCTAAGTCCCCATCGCGACTTGCAGTGTTATTTCTTTACACCTTCGGCTATTGCGGCCATTAGCGGGGCGTCAGAATCCGGGTTCACGGTTTCGGGCAAGTGGCGCCAACAGTTCGATTGGGCAGTGGCAGAGTGGAATCGCGACAACGTTTTTGAACATCCGGCACTGCGCTATCTCCCTGACGGCGATCTAAGCGGTCTTGTTCTGACGTATTGCGAGCAGCGATCAGGTTGTGTTCCGATAGAATCCAATCTTGTTCCGATTGTGGATTGGAACGATCTGCGGATCTGGGCTACGGACGGCAGCGGCGCGGAATCCGTGTACCACGTCAACTTATGGCCCGATCATGCGAAACCTATGCAGGGAACCTACACGCCCGCATGTGCCAGTATGACCCTTACCGCTTTACCGGGTGTTGGACGACGCATCGGTTTGGCCTTCTACGAATATCATCACTACTACACGGTGGGTTCGGGCGATACTCTGTCGACTGTGGCGCAAGGGATTGCCGCAGATATTAGCTCGAATCCGGACTTTACAGCGACGAGTATTGGGCCAACGGTGACAGTCACCTGCAGGAGCGGGGGCCCAAACTGGAGCAGTCTGGTTGGAACCAACGGTAACCGTGCTACTATTTACGGCTTCGCACAAGATGGCGGTGTCTGTTGGGCCAACGCTTACGCGTCCTTTGATGGCGGAAGTTTCCCAACGCAGTATGAAATCACGCTTGATTTCTCTTCATTGAAATCATCGGACGGCACGATTGTTCCTACGAACAACGTTCGAAAGATGCGCTGGACATGGGCGGCTGATCTGCAGAACAAGATGTTCTCGCAGACTGAGTTCGAAGTATTGATTACAAACTGGACGGTGCTTGGTTCGAACCGAGAATACTCCGTTGCGGGTCCGGGCAGCCGTCGGATAGACGATACGGATGCCGCGCTTACTTACGCCGGCGTGTGGTCGCTCGAAAGCGGCAATTACTACGGTAGCCGAATTCACCACTCAGTGACGGCAAACTCCAGCGTTCTTCTGACTTATAGCGAAACAGCGCCGCATGACTTATACCTAGGAACCCGCCGGCTTGACTCAGGCGCGAATATAAGTGTTACTATCGACGGTCAAACACAGCCTGTGATCGCTACCGAGTTGCAAGCCGAGGACGTACTCGTTCGAAGAAAACTGGCGACCATGTCGCCGGGAAATCATTCGGTGTCGCTTACCCATTCGGGGCCTAATGGAAGCCACTTCTATTTCGATTTCTTCGAAGTCGCTTATCCAACTGCGAACTTGCCAGATTATCCATTGCAAACGCAGCTCTCACTCGCTACGGATTGGGATACCTATCATTCTCAGTCGCTGCCTGCCGAAAGAACGGCGTGGCTAATCCAGAAGCTAGGCTTCGCCGGCCGGGTTAACCATTACGCCGGCGCCATGTGGTTTTACGAACTCACGCGACCGGGAACGATCTATGCTTCCCTCCAGTTGAACTTTTCGGCATTACCCTACACGGGAAGTCCTGTCGTTGTCCTTGCCATATCGGCGCCGGCAGTTGACGGACAGCCCTCAACACCTACCCTCATTAAGCACTTGAGATTGCCTGACGATACTGTCGCTGAGGTAGTAATAGCCTTGGCCGCGCAGATCAACTTAGGCACAAACCTTGTTTGGGCGGCGGCTAACGGCAATGCCTTGACGCTAACTGCTCGCGCCATGGGTGTTGCGGGAAACGGCATTACAGCCGCTCTCGACGTAGCTAGCCAAGGCTTTGCCGTCGACAACTCGTCGTCCACTCTGACCGGTGGAATCGATGGAACACCGTACAATCTGGACACAAGCAATAGCCTGAATAGCACCTTGACTGCGGCTGCGGCATTCTGGCGCACTGATTTGACGGCCTCTCCCCGTCTGAACCGGGCGGCTCGGGACTGGCATCAGGCCTTTTTTGCGTCGCTTCGGGACTATGGGATAGACTGCGTCGCAGCATTCAGTACCGAGTTAATGAACGGAGATCCGGGGACTGCAGCAGGCATTGCACAGTGCTATCCGGATGGCTCGCCAGTTGTTTTAAACACACCTGCGATCCAAACTAACTTCTCACCTCAGTCGCTTGCTTTCTGGCTGCAAGTGTACCTGGATATGGCAGCGCTTCAGAGTGCGGCGGGAATGACGCCATACCTGCAGTCCGGCGAAGTGCAATGGTGGTACTTCCCTAAGCAGGTGTGGAGCAGCTCGCAAAACGGGAATATCAACGTGGGGATGCCATTCTATGACGCCTATACGCAGCTGCAGTTTACAGCAAAGTTCGGTGTGGCTATGCAGACCATCACAAGCAATGACGTAGATCCAAGCCTGTACCCAAAGGAATGTGCGTTTTTGCCAACTATGATTGGAGCCCAAACGGCGGCTATTCGGCGAATACTGCGAGCTAGTTATCCGACGTGCCGCTACGAAGTTCTTTACCCGACTGACACGAACGACACACCGTTGAACCAGATTGTCAACTTTCCTGCCGACGACTGGACACCAGCGAATCTCAATTGCTTGAAGACCGAAAGTTTCACATTCACGGGTAACTATAATCTGGATCAAAGTCTGTACTCAATTGGAGTGAGTGCGGACAAGGGTTTCGGCAGCTCATCCCGCAGCCACCTCATCGGGATCGGCGATGCGCAGAGTTCCTGGATGAAAGAGGCAGACGCGGCGCAGTCACAAGGGTTAGAGTCCGTCGTTCTATTTGCTCTCGACCAGTTTTGCTTGATAGGTTACCCGCCACCGCCTTACGTCACAACCCGACGCGCAGTTCGTCAGGGCTGACAATTTACAATCACGTGAAGGATGAATCTTTCTAAGATCCAGCAAGCAATCCGCGCGAACGGACTAGACGGATGGCTGTTTTTTGATCATCATCGCCGTGACGCCATTGCGTATCGAATCCTGAGATTGCCCGAAGACATACAGCCCACCCGGCGTTGGTATTGTCTCGTGCCTGCCGAGGGCGAACCGCGGAAACTGGTCCACAAAATCGAAAGTCACGTGTTGGATTCTCTCGACGGACAAACCCAGTCATACTCCAGTTGGGAAGAGCAGCACTCGAAGCTGGGAGACATGCTGCAAGGGCACAAACGCATTGCGATGCAGTACTCGCCACATTGCGCCATACCCTATATTTCGCTGGTGGACGCCGGCACGTTGGAACTTGTTCGTGAATTCGAAGTTGAGGTGGTGAGTTCTGCGGATCTCGTACAGGAATTCGAAGCGCGCTGGACCCGCGAGCAATTCGAATCTCATTTGGAGGCAGGGCGGCGCGTTGATGAAATCCGGCGTTCCGCTTTCGACCTCATCGGAGAACGGCTGCAAGCAGGCGATTCGATCACCGACTTCGAAGTGCAGCAGTTCGTGCTGCTGCGCTTCGCCCAGAACGGCCTCATGACACTGCATGGCCCGATTGTGGCGGTGAACGAGAACGCGTCCGATCCCCATTATGAGCCGGCGCCTGATAAGGCGCGCCTAATCCACCATGGTGACTTGGTGCTCATTGATCTGTGGGCCAAACTGCTGGAACCGGGTTGCGTCTATTACGACGTGACGTGGACGGGTTTCTGTGGCGAGACCATTCCTGTGGCGATCCAGAATGTCTTTGAGATCGTGCGTGATGCGCGCAAACGGGCGACCGAGTTTGTCATTTCCAAGGTTTCTGCGCGCGAACCGATCGCTGGCTATCAGGTGGATCAAGCGGCACGAAGTCTGATTGAGGATCGTGGATACGGCGATGCGTTCTTCCACCGAACAGGGCATAGCATCGGCACCGATGTGCATGGAACCGGGGCAAATATGGACAATTTGGAATCGCACGACACTCGCTTAATTCTGTCCAACACTTGCTTTTCGATTGAACCTGGAATCTATTTGCCGGAGTTCGGTATTCGCTCCGAAGTGAACCTGTTTGTGGGTGTAGATTCGGCGCAGGTGACCGGAGAGCAACAGGAACAATTAATCCGGATCTGACCGGTCAAACCGCATAAGGGAGGCACCACTCGCAGGTGTAATTCTACTGGTGCCTCACTTAAGTCATTAACCCACAAGCATTTGCGGCCCAATGACCTGCATCAAATATTTTGATTTGTGCACCCCTTACTGCCGCAGATACAGTTGGGTATGGCCGCATCGACTTTTGTGGAGCCCCCGACTACACAGTTAGCTCTTCTTCACCGTGTAAGCAGTATTGTGAGCTCCGAACTCTCGCTTGACGAAATGTTGGGCGAGATCGTGGGTCTCACGGCGCAAGTGACCGACTGCGACGCTTGTCTCGTGTACTTGATTGAACGCGAGTCCGGCGAGATTGTACTCCGTGCATCTCAGATGCCACACCAAGTAGATCTGGGAAATATTCGCTTGAAGGTGGGCGAAGGCATTACTGGGTGGGTGGTAGAACACCGATCGGTGGTAGCTCTATCGGAAAACGCCGCCTCCGACCGGCGCTTTAAGAAGTTCCAGGCCCTGGTGGAAGACACCTACGAAGCCTTTCTTTCGGTACCTCTGGTGAGTGGCGGCGACATTATCGGCGTCGTCAACGTACACCATCGCCAAATTCACGAGCACTCCTCGGATGAAGTCGCACTACTGACGTTCATCGGCGAGCAGATGGGCGGAGCCATCTCAAAATCGGTTCTGGCCGAAGAGAATGCTCGCTTGATGGAAGAAACCGCTGAGATGCGTCGGCAGTTGGAGACGCGCAAGCTGGTTGAACGAGCTAAGGGTATCCTGCAACACCGTCACGGATTGACCGAAGAAGAAGCCTACCTCCGGCTCCGCAATGAGAGCCGGCGACTGCGCCGACCTATGCGCGAGTTGGCCGAAGCGATTATCCTCTCCGAAGATCTAAGCCGCAAGACTGAATCCGTTCAGTAAACCCTTCCATGTCGGCGCTGCTATTTCTTTAAAGCAGCGCCGACACACCTGAATTGGATTGCGAACCCGTCTCAGCTAAAAGATAAAATTGAGTCCGCCTCGGATGGCACGCGGCGATTGAATCAGAAGCATAGACCGACCCCCGCCAACTTCAACAGGGAGATACCCTTGTGCCAATAAGTTGCGAAGATCGGCACTAATCTCAAGCCGCCCTGGCATACCGAAGAAGCTGGGCAGCGGCTGCCGCACGACGACGTTAAGCCCCGGAAGCACATACGCGTTCTGGGTAGTGAAAACGTGGCGGGGGATGACGGCGTTGCTGTCCATCCATCCATAGCCGGCGGTGAACCTGGTCCCGAGTTTGGGTGCTTTCCCGTTAAGCGTCGCTGTCGCCGTGTTGTGCGAACGCTCTTCAAGGAAGTTCGCTATGGATCCCGACGATGTCCACGTCTCGGTGCCAGTGGTGGAAAGGCCGCCAATCCGGCCATACGCAACGGTGAAGTCCATCCCTTCGTTGATCTTCTGATCTACCGAGGCCAGAACGCCCCGGCGTTGAAAGCTACCGATGTTGTAGACCGACGTAGGCGATAACCCGTCAGACATCAAATTCCCTGAATCAAGTAAAGTCCGATCACCGCTTACGTCTACCCGCCCGTTCGCAACGTCGTCAAGGAAAGCGCTAACAGCGTAAGTCCGTACGCCTGCTTGCTTCTGATAACCCATCTCATAGGTGCGGGTCCGCTGCACCTGAAGTCGCCCGTTGGCATACGAGACTTGCGGCAAGCGAGTGAGCGAATCAGTGGCGGTATTCGAGTCTTCCTGCGGAAGGATGTCACTTGGCGTGGCGTTGGGCTGATGGGCACGAAGCTGGTCCGGACGAGCGCCATCACTGTACGCGGCCACGAGCTTCCCGCCAGAACCAAGCGAACCGGTCAATCGCGCAAATGGACTGACTCTTGACGTTCGGCCCCAACCTTCAACCGCCTCCGCGGTGACGCCATATTCCAACATCAGCGCGCCCCCAACATCCATTGCTTGGTACAAGCTGGATGAGATGGTGCGAAGGGGTGCGTTGCTGGTCGCCAATCCCGGACTCAGGGGGGTTACCCCCGCACCTGGCCCGGCGCTGATCTGCGATAGAGTGACTGAAATCTCCGGAGAGGAATTGCCGAAGCTGTCTTCTCCGCGCGTGTAAACGGCAGTGAGGCCGATAGCGGCCGGGACAAAGGCCGAGTTTTGCGCGATTGATCCGCCGATGCGAATCTGGTTCCGCTGCAGGAAATTAGTCGATAGGGCAAACCCCGTTCCCACATCCCCGTCGTGCAAATCGGAATCGACAAGGTTGAAATCCCCACCAGCCACGGACACCACGGCGTGGGTACCGGAAAAAACCTTTGGGAACGGTTCTGCGTTGGTCGAAGATGATGCCGCTACAAAGCGCGTGATGGGACGAGTTGCCGGCGAGGACCGAAGAACGTACCGCCAGTCTTTCGTCATAGCGCCCGTGGGCAGGGAGTACGTCAGTTCCACACTGCTGAGCACGGTCGCCAGATGGATCTGGAGCATGCTGTCCACGCCGGCCTTCACCACAATGTGATCGCGCGTCGCACTCAGGAAATCCGTCAGAGATGCCCGGACCGAATAGGTGTCGGCGCTTAGATGCGGGAAGGCAAAGCGGCCGTCGAGAGAACTTGTTGTCCTTGAAACGAGGTGATCTAAACGGTCAAACAACTCGATGGTCGCGCCCATCTGCGGAGTTCCTTGACTATCCACAATGGAGCCGATCAGATCTCCACTAGACGGGAAGGGTAAGTCCGCAGCACTGGCAGGGCATGTCAAACATGCAACTCCAACGGCAACCAGCAATGCGGGAAGTGTCTTGCTCGCGAACCCCGACAATTTTGCCTTTCGCGGGATGGCTGATCCCAAACCAGCGCTATTACGATGTTACCGTAAACGGCGAAGACGGAAGTACCGTTTGATTCTTCAGCTTATCTAGTACCTTAAGCTGTAGCTTGTATTTGCCTGGAGGCAAGGTTTTCAGTGCCAGACGCTTCTCCACTGTGACCAGAAACGCCGACGAATTCGGTATTGCTGAAAGCTCTTCGGTCTGGCTAAGGACAGTCTGATTGTTCGCCGCATTCACCACGTCCATCTGCACCGATCCCTCAGGCTTCTTCGTCTTCGGATCCATTCCGAAGTTGTAAAGTTCGGCGTAAATCCCCATGGTCTCGTTCTGCTTGAACGTGTCATCAACACGAGGCCGAACCTTGGAACTGCGGATAACGAACGGACCGGTTCCGATACTGTTGGTTGGCACACGCTCCAGTTCGTCCGCGAGAATGACGCTGCTGGCGCCTAATGTGTCCTCGTCGTAATGGGGAACGTTCAGGGCCATCTCCCAGTTGTTTACCGTGTTGCCGACGGTGTCTTTCGCCACGATGTTCAGGCGGTAAGTGCCAGGCGCCAGCGGAACCGTTTTCGAGTAAACCTGCCGTCCACCCATCACCTTTTGCAGAGATTCCGCAGGGAAGGGACCAGCGACCACGGTGTCTTCGAACCAATTTACAGGACGCCGGGTCAGAGATGTGATGCGGCCGTAGATGTTAACGGTCGCCTTTGCGGCCGTATCTTTGGTTTGATACTGCAGATCGCTGTTCTTGAATTGGATGGTGACGCTGGTTAACACGGTGGAGTCAGTGACCCGGATGTAGTCCGCGCGCACCTGCATCGGAAGCGTGTTGTACTTGATGTTCGAATTTACGATCGCATCGAGATCTTTGAACTTGATCGATGGAGCCGACTGCAATTTCGCCATTTGCTCCAGGCGGGTGAACTCGTTCATGCTCTCGGGCAGGGGACCGGTTCCGGTACCTAAGTGCGTGCCATCCGTTCTTGTGAACCGTTGCGTCTTGTCCGCCATGCCCATTTGCTCCATCTGTGTCAGCCCGGCGCCGGGCACGTAGAGCAAAGCATCTTTTTCTTCGGGATCTGTCGACATGTGATACTCGCCACTCATGGTGGTATCCACAAACTCGATCACGATGTTAGTACCGATCCCGTCGATGTAGCGATAGCGCCAATCTTCAAACGGGAAAGTCGAGGTCTCACCGCCGCCTTCTTCTATGGGTCGTTCATACGAGCCTCCCGAGGGATGGGATTCGATCTCATCCGGCGGACCGTATTTGATGTAGATCATTCCGCGGTCAGTCTTCCAGCCCGGAATACCTGACGCGTAATGGTCGTTCGAATACGCAATGCGGCGGTAGTGCTCTTCCTTATATTCGTTCTCTTCCGTATCAGGAGTGGGGTCGCGCCGTTCCCAGAATTGCTCTACAAATTGCTGCCGCTCTTCGTCGGTCTTCAGACGCCGGAATGCCTGCTTCTCTTCGTCCGTGATGATGTAGACCACATCCTCGTTCATCCACTTCTTCCACGGGCCTTGCAGCTCCTGCTCCAGCTGCTTCTGTTTTTTCCGCTGCTGTCGGGCCGTCAACGGTTTCGAAATGGTATCCGGTGCAGTGCTGCTGCTGGAAGCTGCCGCCGGAGGCGATCCGGCTTGCTTGTCTTGGGCTTGCTTATCTTGAGTGAGGGCAGGGATGGCCAGAAGCGCAAGGGAAGACAAGCCAACCAGCGAATGCAGGCGGACGGAAGAGTAGAACTTCATACAGGGAAACACCACCTCGGTGAGAGCTGAGGGCTATTCATTTCAGTTTAAGTGCACTTCAGACCAGCGTCAACGATCCGTGGACGTGCTCGCCGTGCTTGGGGTTCCCGCGCGGGATGGAGAATCCGCGTTTGCCGGCAGCTCGACACAAATCTTCGACTCCAGTGATATAACGAGGCTAACACCTTATCTAGAAGATTGCTCACCCGGTTCCCGGAATCTGTAGCTCGACTTCTGAAAAGGGTAAGGTTGCTGGAACCTGCTTGCTTGTGCTGCCCGTATGTTATAGGCAGAACGGAACATTTTGGCCGGAAACTGGAATGGCCGTGCACGTGCTGTCACGCTGAGTCTGACGGCTGAAAAGCCGCTTGCAGAGGCTTGCGCTCTGCCGGGTGAGAAGTGAGCGAAACGGGTAATCAATTCAAAGGCACGGTTTTGCTGATCGTCGCGATCGCCTGTGTCGTTGCGTCGGTACTCAGCTTTCTGCATCTTCGGACCTATCCCTTACCTGATGACGGCGTTACCTGGATGGACCAAACGGGTTCAGACGGCCGTACCCACATCACGGCCAGCTACATTCTTCCGGGTGGGCCGGGCGACCGTTCCGACATTCATCTAGGCGATGAACTGGTTAAAATCGGCAACACTGCCCTCCGTAGTGCGTTAGACGTCCCGCGCATCCTGGAGCCGATCTCGCTGCCCGGCAAAACAAGCTATACGTTGCGCCGGCATGGGATTGAGTTCCTGAAGGACAACATTTTCATCCAGGCAGCCACCCGGGATTCCGCTCTGTATTACCAGTACATCGTGGGCGGGGCTTACCTGTTCATCGGGCTGTTCGTGTACTACCGCCGAACCAGCGCTGCCAAATCCTTCCACTTCTTCGTTCTTTGCCTGGTGTCGATGTGCGCCAGCTGCTTCCATTACTCCGGTAAGCTCAACACCTTCGATGAGGTCATGTACTGGGGGAATCTCGCCGCCACATTGTTTGCTCCTGCGATCTTCCTCCATTTCTGCTTAAGCTTCAACGGAACGCCGGTGCTGTTGCGACGGCGCGCGATCGCCCTTTTCGTCTACCTACCGTCGCTCTGCCTGTTTGCCATGGTGGCGCTATCGGCCGACGGCCTGCTACGTTTCTCGACGCCGCTGCTGGACGTTCGCTGGCTGCTTGACCGGGTGACACTTGGTTTTGAGATGTTGCTGTACTTTGTGGGCGCGGCTGCGCTCGGCTGGGACTTCGCACATTCGCAAGATCCCATTGTGCGGCGGCAACTGAAGTATTTACGCAATGGCGCGCTGGTCGGGCTGACTCCTTTCCTGCTGCTCTACGCGCTTCCGTACATTCTAGGCGCAGTTCCGAATCACGTGATGAATCTGAGCGTGCTTTCGATGGCGTTGATCCCGCTTACCTGGGCCTACGCGATCACGCGTTACCGCCTGATGGACGTCGACATCATCTTCCAGCAGGGTTATGTGTACACGCTCGCAACGCTGGCTGTGATCGGCACTTTCTATGCCTTGATTTTCCTGATCTTCAATACGAGTTCCATTACTCCGCCAGCGTTCGTGGTCCTGATCTCGTTTGCAACTTTCGTGTTTCAACCCATTCGGCGCTGGATTCAGGAACAATTGGATCGCTGGGTATTCTATCGGGATCGTTACGATGCGCGCTTAACGTTGATTGAGTTTGCCCGCGAACTCAGCTCGGAGACCGACCTTACCGAGCTGCTGGCTAAGGTATCCGACCGCCTGCTGCGCACCTTGGGGATCCAGCATGTGGGTTTCTTTCTGCGTCGTGAAGAGTCACAATCGTTTGAGCTGCATTCGCGGACCCAGAAAGCGGGGCGTTTGCAGAAGCCGGTGGGCTCATCGCTTGACTTGAGCTTCCTGCAGCATGAGAGCGATAAGCCTTATTTGTTTTTTGAACGCACGCGGTACATGCGCGACATCGTCTCGCAAAGTCTGCCGCAGACGGTTCGTGAGACCATCGCGGAGCTTGATTTTACGTACTATGTCGCATGCCGGTCTCGCGGCAAGACTATCGCTTATGTCGGCATCAGCCGGACGACGGACGGAGATTTTCTTTCAAGCGATGACATTGAACTGTTGGCGACTGTGTCGAACTATGTCGCGATCGCCATTGAAAACTCGCGCCTGTACACTTCGCTGCAACAGAAGGCGGATGAATACGAGCGCTTGAAAGAGTTCAGCGAGAACATTGTCGAATCCATCAATGTGGGCATTCTGGCCGTGGACCTGGAAGATCGCGTCGAAAGCTGGAATACGCAGATCGAGCGGCTAAGCGGCATCTCTCGAGCGGACGCTTTGGGGCAGAGCCTGGCAGACCTGTTTCCTGCCGATATCTTCCAGCGATTCGCGGAGGTGCGCGGCCGGGAAGGTGTACACAACCTCTACAAGGTGGTTTTGCCGGCGCGTGTAGCCCAAGGGCGAGCCGCACGCGAATCGATCGTGAATCTGGCGATTGCACCGCTTGTGTCTAAAGATCTGCAACAGATTGGACGCCTGGTGATCTTCGACGACATCACCGATCGCGATGAACTCGAACGACGGCTGGTGCAGGCAGACAAGTTGAGTTCGATCGGTCTGTTGGCTGCCGGCGTTGCACATGAGGTCAATACTCCGCTTGCCGTGATTTCCACTTACGCGCAGATGTTGGCAAAGCAGGTATCGGAAGATGAGCAAAAGTCAAAGATACTCGAGAAGATAGCGAAGCAAACGTTCCGCGCCAGCGAAATCGTTAACTCGCTTCTGAACTTTTCGCGCACGTCGCCCACTGAATTCGCCGACCTGGATCTGAACCGTGTCATTCGTGAAACCGCGAGTTTGATTCAACATCAGTTCGATAAGGCTGGCGTGAGTACTCAGCTCGCTTTGGGCGAGCCGCTGGCGTCCGTACGCGGCAATGCAGGGAAGCTGCAGCAGGTTTTCCTGAATCTGTTCATAAATGCTCGCGATGCGATGCCCGGCGGAGGTTCGCTAGCGGTTCGCACCTGGTGTGAAAACGGCTTCGTTCATGTGGAAGTCACCGATAGCGGACAGGGCATCCAGCCGGAACACTTGTCGCGCATCTACGATCCCTTCTTCACCACCAAGGGCGCCAAGAAAGGAACCGGACTCGGCCTCTCCATCACGTACGGCATTGTGCAGGAGCATAAGGGCCTGATCGAAGTGGACAGCACCTTCGGCATGGGTACCCGTTTTCATCTCGAATTCCCGGTCTCAACAGGGAGAGTCCGGCGCTCAACCGAAGCTACTCGCGAAGCACTTCCCGTCTAAGACGTCCTCGCTTTCCGCTGCTAGAATCGCGCCGATACAATCAAAAGATGCGTTCTTTTGCGCCGTGCGCGCTCTTTGTCCTGGCGTTGCATGCGCATCCTGCTGGCGCGCAAGGCATAGCGCCGGCGAAAGCACCCTTTAGCTTCGAAACTATGATGAAGCTAACGCGCATCCAGGACCCTGTGCTCTCGCCCGATGGCAAACTCGTGGCGTTTGTCGGGCAAGGGGTAGACCTGCCGAATAACGCCAAACCCGCTCAAATTTATGCGGTGCCAGTGGAAGGCGGTACGCCCCAGCAACTTACAACGGAGGGACAGTCAAATGCGCGTCCGCGTTGGGCGCCCGATTCGAAGCGCATCTTCTTTCAATCCGATCGCAAGGACGGCACACAGATCTGGTCGATGAACCCGGATGGCACCGATCAGCGTCAGGTTACAACCATCCCCACCAGCGCTGACGGCGAAGTCGTTTCGCCCGATGGCAAACTGCTGCTCTTTAAAAGTGACGTATACCCCGGCTGCACCCCAGGCGATGCTAAACCCGGAGCGGCCTTCGATGCGGCATGCAACAAGACGAAGCAGGAAGCGGAAGCCCAGAGCAAGATGCATGCCCGGGTCTACACAACACTGCTATACCGGCATTGGACCGACTACGAAGGCCCCAAGCGCAGCCACTTGTTTCTCCAGAAAACGGATGACCCCGGTTCCGTCCGTGACATGACCCCCGGAATGCTGAACGTGCCTCCGTTCGCACTGGGCGGACCAGAGCCATATACCTTCACGCCAGACAGCAAACTAATTACCTACGTTGCCAACGTGGATCCCGTACCGGCTACCAGCACCAACTCCGACTTGTACAACGTGGCTGTCGAGGGTGGGGTCGCGAACCGGCTGACAACCAACCCGGGTGCTGATGAAGGTCCGGTCTACTCCCCGGATGGCAAGTATTTGGCCTATCGAACACAGTTGCGTGCTGGCTACGAAAGCGACCAATGGAAGCTGGCTATTCTCGACGTGCAAGCCGGGTCGATGAACACATTGACGGACTCACTCGATCGTTGGGTAGAAAGCTACACCTGGTCGCCCGATTCGAAGCGTATCTTCTTTACTGTCGACGATCACGGAACAAATCCACTGCTGATGATGCCTGCGGCGGGCGGACCGGTCCGCACGATCGCACAGGGACCGACATCATTGTCGGACGTCCAGTTCACGCCCGACGATAAAATGATGATCTACCTGGAGCAGAGCGGTTCCAAACCACCTGAGATCTATCGTGTTCTGTCTAAGGGCGGCGGCGGGCTGGCGCTCACGCGTATGAATGAGGTCGTCTTGAACGGCTACCAGTTGACGCCGCTGGAACGTATGTCTGTGGATGCACCAGACGGAACGAAGATCGAGAGCTTCCTTGTGAAGCCGCCGAATTTCAATGCGGCGACGAAATACCCGGTGCTGTTCCAGATCCACGGGGGTCCGGAGGGCGACTGGGGTGAGTCATGGAGCTACCGCTGGAATCCTCAGGTTTTCGCCGCTGCGGGCTACGTGGTGGTGCTGCCGAACCCCCATGGCTCGATCGGTTATGGCCAGGCTTTCACGGACGCGGTGAATGGCGATTGGGGCGGCCATGCTTACGACGACATCATGGCGACTGCCGATGCAGTGAGCAAATTGCCTTATATCGACCCGGAGCGAATGGTGGCGGCCGGCGGCTCGTACGGTGGGTATATGATCGACTGGATTTTGGGCCACACCGATCGGTTCAAAGCTCTGGTGTCGCACGCCGGGGTCTACGACCTGCGCAGTGAAGCGGGCACCACCGAGGAACTGTGGTTTCCCAAGTGGGAGTTTCAGGGCTTTCCTTGGGAGAACCCGGAACTGTACGACAAGTGGTCGCCCAGCATGTTCGTCAAGAGTTTCAAAACACCAACGCTGGTGACGCATGGCGAACTGGATTACCGCGTTCCAATAGGTCAGGGCCAGCAACTGTTTACGGCGTTGCAGGAAATGAATGTTCCTTCGCGGCTGGTGCAGTTTCCGGATGAGGGGCACTGGATTCTCAAGCCGCAGAATTCGCAATTCTGGTATCAGACCGTCATCGACTGGTTAAATCAGTGGACCAAAGCGCTATCCGCAGCCGGCGCGAACCCAGCAACTGCGTCCGGTCGGCCGCAGTAGAACTCGCTCTGGTTAGAAGACCTGGCCAACCGCGACGACGGTACCGATTTCAACTTCGCCATGGAGTGGGATGGATGCCACAGGCAGACGATCGCGCAGCACAACCAACTGCAGAAACAGCGGATCACCCAGGCGCGACTGCAGCGCGGATAGCGAAACTCGTGCCTCGCAAATTGTTTCCACGGCAGCCGTTACAGAGCCCTCCGGAAGGTTTGACAATGTGCTCGACGAGCCGCCGTTGGGATTGCGAGTGACTTGGATGTAGAAGGGATCGCCGGCAGCGTTCTTCAGCGCAAAGCGAAAGTCGATGGTTGCCGAAGAGGGCATCGCTTGCGCAAGGTCAGCGCGCAAAAAAAGGTCTTTCCCGTCAGTGCCATAATAAACAGCCTGTGCGAAAGAACGCCGGGCGTGCATGGCGCCGGAGCGGGGATCCACCCGGTAACGTCCGGCAAAGGCCCACTCATTCGGAGTCGCCGGGGTACCGGTGATCGCCGGCTGTATCAGTGCCGAAGGCAGGTCGTGTAAGGCTGCTTCTGGGCCTTGCAAGATGGCATGCGACAACTCCGCGGGAGGCTCCTCGCCGAGATGCCGATACACGCTGGTGAGATGCCCGCGGTAGAGAGAATCAAACTCCGGTTTATTCACCGAAAAATGTTCCGGCCCGTACCACCAGAACCAGTCACTTCCTTCGGCAATCAGCAGCTCCTCATAGGCGTTTCGGCGCGCTTCGTCGCTAACGGTGTCCTTCTTCTCGGCGTATACATTTCGCGCCGCGCCTAGGAGGTCCCAGGCGCGATTGTCTTCCTCGGAGCCGATCCAGAGATCCAGATTGGCGTCCAGCCAAGAACCCGGATAGACGTTCGGCAAGTCGCGCGCCGGCACCCGCTGGATGGCTTCAGTAACCGTGACCGCGTCGATCTGCGTGTCCTGCGTGATACGTGAATAGAGCTCGCGCAAGAAGGGGCGCCCACTCTCGGGATAAGTTTCCCACGCGTTCTCGCCGTCCAGGATGATGGCTACCAGCGAATCGTGTCCGTGCAGCATCCGCTCCCGGCAGGCATTGCGAACCTCGTTGAGAAAGTGTTCCGCGGCGTCAGCCGGGGGCATGCGGCTGTAAACAAAGCCAATGAGATCGCTTAATCGGCGGTCCCGAAAGACCACCTGGATCTCACCGTCTTCCTGCCGCGAGGTATAGGGCTGATACACGTCGCCAGGCTTGTAGGCGCCGCCTAGCGTTTGCGCCAGAACGCCCTCACCGGACGCAATCCAGCGATAGTGCGATTGTGCCGCTAAGCCCAGCACCGCATTAGAAATCGCACCTTCCGATGGCCACATGCCGACCGGCGCAAAACCAAAGCGGTTCCGCATGTAGTCGCGGGCCCGTTCCATCTGTGCTCTTGCGTCTTCCGGGTGGCAGAAGCGCTGCGGCAGGGCGAGATAGGGATGGGAGACCTGGGCGATGTTGGTGTCGCACAGCAAGGGCAGAATCGGGTGGTAGTGAGGAGACGTGGATAACTCAATCTGCCCGCGCCGCATGAACTCCCGGTAGACGTCAAGCACCTGCGCGATGGCGCCCTGCTGCTTGCCGACGATAGCGGCCTGGTCCTGCAGGGTGTAGTCACGGCCGCGGCCGGCCAGGTCTCGAAGGATGTCATCATTCGCCAGGTGGAACTCATCGAACCAGACCAGCTGCGAAAGAATCTGCAAATCGCGCAGCATCGACACATCGAACAGTTCGGCGGCACGTTGCGCATTAAATTCGTTGCGTCGCATCACCTCCAACAGCTCTGCATAGCGCTCGTAACGGCGAATCGCGTGCACCTCATTCGCCTGGAAGAAGTTGTTGAGGATAAATTCCACCTCTGCTGGCGCTAAAACCTCAGCTGGCTTGGCAGCCAACTGCAGGAACAGATCGTTCGCTTGCCCTTTGGCATAGTCTTCGATTTGCAAAACTAGCGACGGCACCAGGTTGAAGGTCTGGTGAACGGCCGGGAAATCGTTCAGGATTCGTACCATGCCGTAGTAATCCTTCAGCGCATGCAAGCGGGCCCACGGCAGGCGATACTCGCCTGTTTGCAGGTCCTTATAGAGCGGTTGGTGCATGTGCCAGAGCAGGCAGAGATGAATCTTCGGCATCTGTCAGTATCCCTGTGTTCGAAAGAGTTCCGTCGGGAAGGAAGCTTTGTAATTGCCATCGTTACACAGCGGCCACCCGACTTCCACCCGCAATTCTCACGCGCTGCAACCGACCTGAAATATCGTTGATGAACAATAGAAATTTGCGCCCGATGCCAGCACCCACCGCCACGCCCGTAATTCGACGTAAACCCTTCTATACGCTTATTGGCGCTCGAATGGTCGCTTTTCTGGCTGTTCTGGGCCCAGGCTTCATCACCGCAAACGTCGACAACGACCCCGGCGGAATCTCCACGTACTCTCAGGCGGGTTCAGAATTCGGGTTCCAGCTGCTGTGGAGCCTGATTCCCATCACCATCGCATTGATTGTTGTGCAAGAGATGGCTGCCCGCATGGGTGCGGTTACCGGTAAGGGTCTTTCCGATCTCATCCGGGAAGAGTTTGGGCTTCGCGCGACCTTCTTCACCATGATTGTTCTTGGCATGGCCGATTTCACGAACATCGTCTCCGAGTTCGCGGGCTTGGCCTCAGGCATGAACATCTTCGGCGTCAGCAAATATATCGTGGTGCCGATCGGCGCGGCGGTCGTCTGGACGGTAATCGTACGTGGGCGCTACAAGCCGGTGGAGCGCATTCTGCTAATCGCTTCCTTGGTCTACTTTGCCTATCCGGTCTCGGCGTTTCTTTCGAAGCCCGATTGGCACCTTGCCATTTCTCAGACCTTCTGGCCCTCCTTTCTGCCGACCGTGACGGCCAACCCGCATTACCTGGTTTTGTTGGTAGGTCTGATTGGCACCACAATTACACCGTGGATGCAGTTCTACCTCCAGGCAGCCGTTGTCGAGAAGGGTGTCGATACCCGTCACTACGGATTGTGCCGTCTGGACGTGATTGTCGGCTGCGTGGTCACCGACGTGGTGGCGTTTTTCATTGTGGTGGCATGCGGCGCGACTGTGTATCACTCGCCGAAACACAACTTCGACGACGTTGCCCAGTACGCCGTGGCGCTGGCTCCTTTCGCCGGTAAGTTTGCAGCCGCGCTATTTGCAGTTGCCCTCATCAATGCGTCGCTTCTCTCGGCGGCCATTCTGCCTTTAGCAACCGCCTATAACATCTGCGAAGGATTGGGCTTCGAGTCGGGGATCGATAAGCGGTTCGGGGAAGCCCCTGTCTTTTATTGGATGTACACGCTGCTCATTGGGGGCGGGGCACTTACCGTTCTTATCCCTAACTTTCCGCTGCTCAAAATGATGATCTACTCGCAGGTCGTGAACGGCATCCTACTGCCATTCGTGGTGATTTACATGCTGCTGTTGATCAATCGCCCACGGCTGATGGGTGCGTTCAAGAACAAGCCGTGGCAGAACGCCATCGCCTGGACGACGGCAATCACGGTTATCATCATCTCGTTCATCTACATCCTGGCTCTGGTAACCGGGAAGGCGGGCTAGGCCTGAAGCTTTTTGAGACTGTTTGATCTTTAGCACCACATCTTCTATGCCATACTGTCGGGCTGCTCCAAGTAACGCCAACACCGACCAAGGCCAGTGGCGCTTGTTATGCCATTCACTCCAGACAAACTCCGCGCGCCAACAGCATTGAAGTCATTCTGGGAGAAAGACGACGGCCAGGACTTAGTGGAGTACTCGCTTTTGCTGGCCGTCATCGCTTTTGCCTTAATAGCAATTCTCAACGGCCTCGGTGGCAACGTCGATCAAGTATTCTCAAGGGTTAACAACGCCCTGAGCAGTGCCAGCAGCGCGGCGCGAGGCGGATCGTCTTGAATTGGTCCAAAGGCACTTGCAAACGCGCATCTGGCGGACAAACACTGCTGGAATAGCGGGTCCTTCCTACGCTCGGCCCGGCGCCATCTATGGCCCGGAAGATTGTCGCAAACGTCACAACCCATTGATCTGGCTCCAATGCAATGTGTCAGTTAGGCTGAATCAGCCGATGGGTGACGTAGGCAACGTCCACCAGCTCGTAGTTTTGAAAGAGGCAGCTCACAAGCGCCTGGTGAGCGCCCCGAAAACCCTGAATGCCTAATTGAGCGACTCTAATGCATGCATTGCGCCTCTATTGCGGCGAGCAAGCTTCGACCGAGCCCATCCCGAAACACGCAGATGGGATAAGACCCGTTACGCATGGCACGTCTTCCCAAAATGGTCGCTCTATGAAAGGTCACTGATCGTTAGAAAGCTTGAGAAGCGTGCCTGCAAAGGGTCAGTATTACTATCGATAGCGATGCAGGTCGGAGTCAACAAGGTAAGGTGAAGCTGGCAAATGAGGATACCCGTAGCGAACTTAATGTGGATGATTTCCTTATGCGCTGTACTGGCGTGGCTTTCATCTTGCGGGGTGCTGACGGCAGCGACCATAACGATCGCAACAGTCAATAACGGCGACATGATCGTCATGCAGCGGCTCTCTCGAGAATTCGAACGAGAGAACCCGAACATTCGTTTGGATTGGGTGGTGCTGGAAGAAAACATTCTGCGGCAGAAAGCGACGACCGACGCGGCCACCGGCGGCGGCCAGTACGACGTTGTCACCATCGGCCCGCTGGAAGCGCCAATATGGGGGCGCCGGGGATGGCTGTTAGCTCTTGATGATAAGCTCTCGCCAGACTACGATCTCGACGACCTGATTAAATCCATTCGCAACGGAGCATCGTACGGCGGCAGGCTGTATGCGCTGCCCTTTTACGGTGAGAGTTCGCTGACCTACTATCGGAAAGATCTTTTTCAAAAAGCTGGCCTTACCATGCCGGCCCACCCTAGTTATGGAGACATCGCGCGGTTTGCGCAAGCCTTGAATCAGCCGTCAAAGAATGTCTATGGTGTTTGCCTGCGCGGGAAGCCGGGGTGGGGTGAAAACATGGGGTACATCACCACGGTGGTGAATACGTTCGGCGGCCGCTGGTTCGACGAGAGTTGGAAGCCCCAGCTGAATTCCCCGCAATGGCACAACGCGGTTACGTTCTATGTGGATCTGCTTCGGAAGTACGGTCCCCCTGGCAGCAGTTCTAATGGCTACAACGAATCGCTTACCTTGTTTGAAAATGGCCGCTGCGGAATGTGGATCGATGCAACCGTGGCAGCGGGAACTCTGTCCGACAAGAGGGAATCGCTGGTAGCAGAAAAGGTTGGTTATGCTCCGGCTCCGGTAGAGGTGACTAGGCGCGGCTCGCAGTGGCTCTGGTTCTGGGGGCTAGCGGTGCCATCGTCGTCGAAACACGCTGCCGACGCCCTCAAATTCATCGAATGGGCCACCTCGAAGCATTACATCGATCTGGTTGCCCGCGCGGAGGGCTGGGCCGCTGTTCCGCCGGGAACACGCGCCTCTACTTATCAGCCGCGGTATTTGGCTGCCGCACCGTTTGCAAGACTCACGTACGGTGCCATCTTGGCGGCGGACCCTCTACATCCAACCGAAAAGCCTGTTCCATACACGGGCATTCAATGCATTGTCATGCCTTCGTTTCCTACCATCGGCAACCAGGTCGGTCAACTACTTGCCGCTGCTCTTGCCGGCGACCTTGCTGTCGACGAAGCCTTACGCCGGGCTCAGGCAGCAACCGAACGGGTTCAGAAGCGCTGGGGAAATTTTCAGTAGCGGGGCATCACAGCCGTGACAAGGTATGAGAAATAGACTGGCTCACCATTTCGCTCAAAATTCCATCGATCGCCGCTCTAGTGGTTTGGTCGGTCATTCCGCTGCTTGTCACAATCTGGTATTCATTTAGGCGCTACAACATGATGGAGCCGGATCGAACCGGCTTCGACGGGCTTGGCAACTATCGATACGTGCTGAGCGACCCTGGTCTCGCTGTCGCGATTTGGAACTCGGTTCTTCTAGTCGGCTGGGTGCTGATCATCACCATCGGGCTTGGCACATTGCTGGCCCTACTTTTCGATCAGGAGTTTTTCGGCCGGGGCATTGCCAGGGTTATTGTGCTGGCTCCTTTCTTCATCATGCCCACTGTAAGCGCGCTGGTATGGAAGAACCTGATGATGAATCCGGACAATGGCTTGCTCGCGTTCCTTATGCGCTGCTTCGCCCTAAAACCGATTGACTGGTTTGGAGCGGCGCCACTAACATCGATCATCATCATCGTTTCTTGGCAGTGGCTTCCCTTTGCCGTGCTGACGCTACTAACGGCGCTGCAGTCCCTTGACCAGGAACGTAAAGAAGCCGCACGAATGGATGGAGCTGGCCCAATCGCGATGTTTCGTTACATCATATGGCCACATCTGGGGCCTGCGATAGCTGCGACGACCATGATTGAAACGATCTTTATTCTCGGCATCTTCGCCGAAATCTATGTCACCACTGCGGGTGGCCCCGGCTTAGCTTCGACCAATCTTTCGTTTTTGATTTACCGCTATGCGCTGATGGAGTACGACGTCGGCTCCGCTTTCGTTGCCGGATTCATAGCCATTCTGCTGGCGAATGCGCTTGCCATTTTCCTAATGCGCTCCTTCGTAAGGAGTCTGAACACATGAGCCGGGCACTTAGGCTTAAATGGGGTCTCACAATACTCGGTTGGTCCGTCGCACTAGTCCTTGCGTTCCCGGTGTTCTGGATTGTCCTGACAAGTTTTAAAACAGAAGCGGAGGCCGTATCGCGCGTTCCTCATTTCATCTTTCATCCGACACTCGGAAACTATCGGGCCGTCCAGCAACGGGCGAACTACTTTCATTTTGCGCAGAACAGCATAATCGTTTCCGTAGGGTCAACTCTACTCGCACTCTTGTTTGCCGTTCCCTGTTCCTATGCTATGGCTTTTTACCCTACCAAACGGACGAAGGACACACTCCTGTGGATGCTCTCGACGAAAATGATGCCTTCGGCCGGAGTCCTGGTTCCCATCTATCTCGCATTCCGCGACACGGGCCTGCTGGACACCCGGACAGGCCTCCTGGTGATAGACGCCCTGCTCAACCTCCCGATCATCGTGTGGATGCTTTACACATTCTTCAGGGAGCTGCCTAATGAGATTCTGGAAGCTGCGCGCATGGATGGTGCTTCCATAGCAGACGAGCTGCGCTATGTAGTCCTCCCATTAACGATGCCGGGTGTGATCTCGACAGGTCTGCTGGCCGTGATCCTCACCTGGAACGAGGCATTCTGGAGCTTGACGTTGACGGCCGCGAAGGCAGCACCGCTGACTGCCTTCATTGCATCGTTCTCAAGTCCGGAGGGCCTGTTCTATGGCAAGCTCTCGGCTGCCTCCAGCATGGCAATTGCGCCGATTCTCATCCTTGGATGGATGAGTCAGAAGCAGCTGGTTCGCGGCCTAACCTTCGGGGCAGTCAAATGACGAGGAGCACTCTATGGCAACGGTCCAGCTGAAACAGATCCGCAAAAGCTACGGTAGCTCGGAGGTCATCAAGGGCGTGGATCTTACGATTCACGATCAGGAACTGACCGTATTCGTTGGCCCTTCCGGCTGCGGCAAGTCTACGCTTCTGCGCCTGATTGCCGGACTGGAAGAAATCACGTCGGGCGATTTGCTGATCGACAACCAAAGGGTGAACGGCATCTCGCCAGCCAAGCGAGGTTTAGCGCTCGTCTTTCAAAGCTACGCGCTCTACCCCCACATGAGCGTCGCAGAAAACATGTCATTCAGCCTGAAACTGGCCGGGGTTTCTCGGCCGGAACGTCAAAAAAAGGTAATGGAAGCTGCACGTATCTTGAATCTGGAGACATTGCTGGACCGAAAGCCGAAGGCTTTATCAGGAGGCCAGCGACAGCGGGTCGCCATCGGGAGGGCAATCGTTCGCGATCCAAGAGTGTTCCTCTTCGATGAACCACTATCGAATCTGGACGCAGCGTTGCGCGTCCGAATGCGCGTGGAGCTTACCCGACTGCACCGGCAGTTGCGTGCGACTATGATTTACGTCACGCACGATCAGGTGGAAGCGATGACGATGGCGGATCGCATTGTTGTTATGCAATCGGGCAAAATCGAGCAGGTTGGCTCTCCCATGGAACTCTACCGCTGTCCACGCAATCTCTTCGTCGCGGGCTTTATTGGATCGCCACGCATGAACTTTCTAAAGGCAAAGGTTTGTAATACGGAGACGGAGGGAGTTGTTGTCAGTCTGGAAAACGGGGCGACTCTCAGACTAAGCCTCGGAAAGGCCGCAGTCGGAGATGATCTAACGGTCGGGATTCGGCCCGAGCACGTCGCCTTTGCTTCCGAGAACGGTTTGCCGGCGCAAGTACTGAATGTCGAACATCTGGGCAGCGAGAGTTACCTCCAACTCGACCTAGGCTCTCCAGGTGTCGTGGTAATGAAAGTCTATGGAGAGACTGCTGTTCGTCCCGATCAGATGGTCCAAATCAACATAGATCCGCGCTTCGTTCACCTCTTCGACGTGAACGGTGAAGCAATGCAGGGCAACCAATGAGCGATCCGATCAACCCTTCTTTCCTGCTAAGTAGGAACACCCTGACGAACTTTCCGAGTAGCGTACGCATTCCTGGCTACGATCGGGCGCAGTTGCGACAACACACGGTCCATATGGGAGTCGGCGGATTTCATCGAGCGCACCAGGCCGTCTACCTGGACGACCTGCTGGCTCTTGACGATACCGAGCGCTGGGGCGAATGCGGGCTCGGCGTATTGACCAGTGACCAGCGCATGCGCGATGCTCTGCAGGGACAGGATTACTTGTACACAGTCGTCGAACGCAGCGCCGATGAGTTGTCCGCTCGTGTAATCGGCTCGATGGTCGATTACGTTTACGCTCCCGAGAACTCAGAAATGGCTATCGAAAAAATGGCCTCTCCCGAGACGAGAATTGTCTCGCTGACAATCACGGAAGGTGGCTACTACATCGATGAGGCAACCGGCGAGTTTCTTGTTAGTCATCCTGACATCCAGCACGACCTCAATTATTCTGGAACCCCAGTTTCGTCGGTGGGTTTGATATCGGCGGCGTTAGACCGCCGCCGATCTCGGGGACTGCCGCCCTTTACCGTCATGTCTTGCGACAACTTGCAAGGCAATGGCCATGTCATCAGGAAAGTTCTTCATTCCTTCACAGGTTTGGGTAACCCGAGGCTGCAGTCTTGGATCGCCGAAAACGTCGCCTTCCCGAACAGCATGGTGGATCGCATCACACCTTCCACGACTGAGGCGGACATCGCTTTAGTATCTTCTATGTTCGGAGTGAACGACGCTTGGCCGGTTGTTACTGAGCCGTTTCGACAGTGGGTGATAGAGGACACGTTCTGCAACGGAAGGCCGGAGTGGGAGAGGGTTGGCGTCCAGATCATATCCGACGTAGCTCCTTACGAGATTCTCAAAATGCGGCTTCTAAATGGCAGCCATCTTGCAATGGCTTACCTGGGGGCCCTAAAGGGATTTACGTATGTGCATGAGATTCTCATGGATCCACTTTTCCGACGCTTCATTGAAAGCTTCATGAGCGAAGTGACGCCCGTCGTTCCGCACATTGCCGGTGTATCGGTAACGGATTACAAGGCATCTCTTCTGGAACGCTTTTCAAATCCCACTATTAAAGATCAGGTGACCCGTATCTGTTCGGAGGGTTCTGCGAAAATTCCGAAATGGCTGCTTCCTTCGATTGTCGAGTTGTTCGAGCAGGGAGGCACGGCCGATCTTTTGAGCCTTGTCGTAGCAAGTTGGATTTTCTACCTGGGGCACGGAGTTGACGAACTCGGACGACCGTTGAAGATTATCGATGCACGAAGAAGCGAGCTGACAGGGATCGCAAGAGCAGCGTTGATTGACCCTCGCCCTATGCTCGGGGTCAAGTCGCTGTTCGGTGAAAACTTACCCGCCAATCCTGCGTTCGTCCGATCTGTCGAACAATCTTTGCAGTTGCTTTCCCGATTCGGCGTAAGCTCAACGATAGACGCTTTCCTTTCTCCGTCTTTTAGGCTTAATGGATTTAACGGCTCTGAGTTGATCCCTATATAGGTGATCGTGAACCGGTCCCGACACTTATCAATCGATGAAACATCCATATGCGCCCCGCGCCTGCTACGCAAACTTAGCGACGTTTCCAGATGACCCGTGTTCCCAGCGAGTGAGAAGGGTGTGTGCTAGAACCTACCTTGCCGGGGTTGCAAGTTCGATTTCGGACGCGATGAAGCCCCAACTATTCCAGGCGAAACCAGTCACCACCCGCTTGAAGAAAGCTTGGGCGCCAGCCGGATCGTGGTTATAAAGATGCCAATTTCCCACCCCATAGTTCACGGTGTTGAAGGATAACTCGCCTTCGATGTCGTCAGGACCGGCAGGCGGCTTCGGTAAGACTTCGTTTTGTGTAATCGAGCCTTGATAGAAGCGAAGCAGTCGCAGATAGAAGTAGAGATGGGGTTCCTGGTTCGTCACATCGGGCCCGATTCGCGCCAGCACACGAGCTGCTTCCTCCGGATGCTCTGCCCGCCGTAGCGACACATACAACCAGTTGGAACAGTCGATCAGGCTGTCAGAATTCTTGGCTAACGCCAGCGCGCGAGCAAAGGATTGAACAGCCAGATCATACTGGCGGAGGAAGTAGTGCGCCATTCCCTGGTGGTACTGTGCTTCCAGCAGCTTTGGGTCTAACTGGACAGCGCGGTTCAGATCACTAGAGCAGCATCGAACTCGCGCAGGCCCAGTTCGCGATGACCGCGCTCCAAGTAGAGATCGCCGTTGTTCGGGTTGGCAGCTAGGCCTTGCGTGCAGGTAACCACCGCCTCGCGATATTGACGCCGGGCCGCTTGCGCCTTTGATAGGTTCAGGATCAACGCCACGTTCTTCGGGTCTTTCGCCAGAGCCTGTGCCGCGGTTTGAATTGTGCCGTCGTCGGGAAGGGCAAAGAGTTGCCGACCCTGAGCGGTTGTAGCTTCCAGCAGGGAACCAGACGTTTTCGGTTCGGTTGCTGCCTCTAACGTTGCTGCCATCAGCAAGCATGAAGCAACGACCTTTAAGGAAAATATACTCGGTGACCACATGCAGAAGACTGAGCGAAACATCAACGTGCTTGTAAATTCAGGCGGGTCAACGTGGACGAACTTAAGAGGAAGAGTAACATACGTGGCCACTAGTTCCACATGTAATCGACAAAGATGAGTGGCGGTGACAGGCAAGCGTTTACGGCAGAGCGAAGGCAACAATACTACTCCCAGACGGAGCCTCGTTCTTGCCTCCACCGCAAACGATGACTATGTACTCACGCCCACCGATTTCGTAGACGGACGGTGTTGCATTTCCGGCTGCTGGAAGTTCTGTCTCCCAAAGAAGCTTTCCGGTGAGCTTATCAAAGGCGTGGAACTTTTTGTCGAAGCTGGTAGCGCCGATGAACAGCAGACCGCCTGCGGTGACTACCGGGCCGCCGTAGTTGTCGCTCCCCGTATTCTTGAAGCCTTGGGCCACTAGCTCGGGATACTCGCCGAAAGGGATCTGCCAGCGAATGTCACCGCTGTTTAGATCGATGGCATTCAATGTTCCCCAGGGCGGCGTGAGGGGCGGATAGTTTTGCGGATCGCGAAAAAGAATGTAGCCTTCATTGCGATATTTCTGCCAATTAGGGTCGTTCGCCGCAACGGCTGGATCCACCGCCCCACTATCTTTTCCGGTGAGCAAGAAGTCAACGATCTGGTCGATTCCGTGACCCAGGTGATCGAAACCAGGCATGCGGCCCGTGCCCTCGCGAATAGTGGCTACGATCTCCGCGCGAGAACGCCGCTGTCCAATGTCGACGAGAGAAGGGAACGTGGGCGGGGCTCCACGCCGGTTTGCACCATGACAGGTCGCGCAATTGTTGTTGTAGAGCGAAGTGGTGTCATGAGTCACCATGCGGATAATCCACGGCTGCTCATTCGAGTTTACGTACAGCAGACCCGTGTCGGAATCGAAGGCAGCCCCGCCCCACTCTGCTCCGCCATCGGTTCCCGGCATCAGCACGGTGCCTCGAAGACTTGGTGGCGTGAACATGCCATTCGAGTCCACTTGCTTCAGTTGCGCGAGGACGGCGGCATGGGCTTCCGGCGTGCGCGTAGTTACCATGTCCTCCGTGAAAGTTTGGCGTGTAAATGGCGGCGGCTTTAAGGGGTAGGGTTGTGTGGTTGCGAGTTTCTCACCCGGCAGAGTGGAAGCCGGAACGCTGCGCGAACCAATCGGGAACAGCGGCTCGCCGGTCTTCCGATCAAAAACGAACACATAGCCAGTCTTAGTGATTTGGGCAACTGCGTCCACTTTCTTTCCGTTTCTGGTGACGGTGACCAGACTCGGGGCAGCGGGGAAGTCAAGATCCCAAACGTCATGATGAACGCCCTGGAAGTGCCAGATGCGTTTACCCGTTCGCGCATCTAGCGCGAGCACACAATCGGCGAATAGGTCGTCACCGATCCGGTTGGATCCGTAGAAGTCGAAAGAGGCGGAGCCGGTGGCGGCGAAAACGATTCCGAGTTTGGGGTCGACGCTCAGCCCGGCCCAGGCATTCGCACCTCCCGATATCTTGTAAGCTTCCGGAGGCCAGGTGTCATAGCCGAATTCACCGGGATGAGGGATAGTGTGAAAGATCCACCGCATTTTGCCCGTGTGAACGTCGAACGCCCGGATATGACCGGGAGAACCGGGCAAGGTCTCGGGAACCGTGCTGCCCATGATGATTGTGTCTTCAAAGATCACGCCGGGACTGCTAGCACTGATCGTGACGCCCTCCGGCGGCCGATCCAACCCGGTCCGAAGATCTATGCGGCCGTTGTCTCCAAAGGCAGATAGGGGCTTACCGGTCTTTCGGTCGAGCGCGTAGAGAAAGTTTCGGTATGTGAAGAATACTCGGTCTTGGTATACGGTAACTCCACGGTGCCGAAAACGGCGCTGCTGCCCATCCCCGGCGCTCGGATCGTAACTCCATACTTCTTTCCCTGTGACAGCGTCGAGGGCAATCACGCGCATCTTGGGAGTGGTGGCGTACAACATACCGTCCACCACGATCGGATTACTCTGCATCTCCGATCCCTTGAAAGAGTCGTGCGCATCGTAGGTCCAGGCAACTTTGAGCTGCTTCACATTTTCGCGATTGATTTGCGTCAGGGAAGAATAGCGAATGTTGTAGGGACCACCGTTCATGGGCCACTCGGTATCCGCCCCCTGGAGGCAAATGAAGGGCAGAAGAAACAGAAGAAACTTCACTGTGTAAGAATCCTACCCTAGTAATTTCGAAGTCTTGCCTAGTCTATAAGTGGTCCATGAACTTTAGGCAGAATAAAACAGCTTCCCGGCCAATCTGATTGCCGTGGTAACGTCCGACGGAAGACAACTCCGCCATCGAACGAGTAAAGTTTTTGATGGTGGGGAAGCTAAGTGAGTAGAGTGGCTGTTAACTGGCGTCAAACAGCAGTCATTTGCAAAAAAGGTTCCGCGGTCTGCCGCGCGTAACGCTAAGACCGATTTCACGGGCGCTGCGCCGGGGTGCGTTCCTACGTTCTGGGCAGAGCTCGCCCCAAGTAGCAATCTCCGGTGGAGACGTCCTCTTCCTATGCATGAGTCATATACACTTGTTTGTGCAACGGCCTCAGCCCGGTGGTACGCGAGAGGCCCTTTGTTCGGACTGAAGCGGGTGGGAGGCAAGATTGACACAAACGAGACCGATTTTAGCGTTGCACCTTCGGTATCACCTCTGGGCGACGTCGCAGATCTTTCAAGGCATTCTGCCGGTTCCACCCAACGAGCTGACCATTGATCGCGGTGGTTCATTTGGCTCTATCTTCAGCACCCTCGAGCATATGTTCAAAGCCGATAGCCTGTGGCTTATGCGAATGAAAGGCATTGGAAACGTGAAACTTTCACAGGTGAGTGCGTCGGATGACGTGCATGTGTTGGAACGAGAATGGACCAAGGTTCTCAAGGAATTCATCGACACTTTCGCAGCCCTCGACGAAGCGGATATATCTGGCACTCGCGAGTTCGTCAATTCGGAAGGAATATCGTTCAGCATGCCCGTTTGGCAGATACTGCTTCATGTCGTCAATCATGGTACAGGGCACCGCGGTCAAGTGAACTGCCTGCTACGCCAAGCTGGGATCAAACCTCCCAACTCGGATCTCGTGCAGTTTTACCGTCAGCAGGCTAGGTCGTGAGGAATCGGCTTGTGCCGGATCCACACGCAGTGGCTCGCTGGGATTCTCAGCTCTGTTGACGATAGATATGCGGATGGACTTCGTCCTTCGGCCACGCGCCATTCGGGGCGCAGCAGCAATTTTCCGGTCTGCCAATAAAGTATGCGTCGAGCGGTGGACCCTATCGGATTCGTTGCTCCCTCTCACCTAGCTCAAGCGTGCATCTGCATAGGAAGAGTGAGTTCCAGTTATGGAATCGCAGGTGCGCTTCCCAACCGCGAGTTGCCGGCGCAGTAAGGTGTAGACCTGAACTGGTAAGCGTCGCTGGACCTTCAAAGGAGCGAAATACATGCTGGCACCTATGACCGACGAGCAAATCGCAAATGTCCTCGCAGCATTGGCGTTACATCTGTCGGAACGAATCGAAATGCGGACGGAGTCCGCGGCTGAACACGGGTCTTCGGCGCCTTCCGCCTTGGTCGTTATCTTCCAGCATCCCGGTGAAACCATTGACCACCTGAGTAAGGCGTTGAACCTCACTCATTCCGGCACGGTCAGACTCGTTGACCGGTTGCTGGCTGATAATCTGCTTACCAAGACGCAGGGCAAAGATGCTCGGGCAGTTGCACTCGCGTGTACGGCGACTGGAAAGTCACGAGCTAAGGCTACGTTGAGAGCCCGTAAAGCGGAGGTCGAACCAATTGTGGCAAGCCTCACATCGAACGAGAGGGCGGTACTTGAAAGCATATTACGGAAAATTCCTTGGGAGGGAGTCGCGTCAGCTCGCGATGGCATTCACACTTGCAGGTTGTGCGACATCGATATCTGCTTCATGCGCGGTAACTGTCCTGTAACGATAGCCCGCCTTTCTGCGGGTGACGAAGTGAACCGGCGAAGTCAACGACGAGATCAGCAGCCCTATGACCCTGCTGATCCTGACCGATTGCCGGCAAGTCGCGAATAACGGGTAGAGGGGAACGGCTTCGAAGCATTGAATGATCATTGTCCAGCTCGGAGGGGCAGTGCCAGCGCACGCGCTCACGGCCTGTGTCATTTCTGACTAGGTTCAGACCGCAGCTCGTTTCTTACACGGATCTTCATTGAACGAACTTCGGCCTGCTCCGCCTCACTGAAGTGCATTTCATGTCGAAGCACGACCGTGTACTCCGCAAGCAACATTCCAAGGATTGGATCGTCTGGACCGAAGTTTAGTTCCCTTACGGCCACTGCCTTTTTCAAAAGTGGCTCTGCTTCAGCAAATCGCTTTTCCTGACAGTAGAGCCGTGCCAGATTGCCGGCAAGCAAGCCGGTATCCTTGTGGTTTTCTCCTAAGCTACGCTCGTTAATCGCAAGAGCTCTACCGAGCAACGCTTCCGATTCGCGGTAGTGATGTTGAAGGAAAGCGAGTGATCCAAGGTTGTTCAAGTCAGCAACTGCCTTTGCAGATTGCGGTCCTAACACGCGGCTGTCTATTTCGAGTGATTGTTCGTAAAGCGCCCGGCTTTTCTTGTACTGCTTGAGATCCTTGTAAACCGTCGCGAGATTTGTCAGACCAGATGCTACTTCGGGGTGGTTTGCACCATAGAGCTGTTGAAGAGCTAGGATTGAACCTTTCAGTTGTCGGATGGCCGCTTCATGATCACCACAACGCGCTTGTGCGGCACCCAGGTTATTCCAAACTGCTACTAATGTCGGACTTGTGGAGCCAAGGCTCTGCAGAATAACGGCGGCTTGGGAAAAGTAGGACTCTGCAGATCTGTTTCTTCCCTCCTGCAAGCTAATCCTACCCAGCGTGTTCAGCGCGTCGGCCGAGGCGGCCTGTGAATGGCCGATATTCTTCATAGCTACGGTTAACGCCAGCTTAGCTAGGCTTTCAGATTCTCGATACTGTCCTTCTGTCAATAAAACGATGGCAAGATCGTTGGCCGTCTCCGAGAGGACGCTTGATTCAACCTGTTCTGTTTGCGCAAGCTGCAGGTTGCGCCTAGCAAATACCTCTGCCTCCGCTAGCCGGCCTTGGACCGAGTACAACAGCGCCAACCCGCTGAGAGCGCGTTGCGTATTTGAGTGCTCTGGCGACAGGTTCGTGGCCATATTAAGAGCCGAGAGGTAGAGGGGTTCGGCTTCCGCGTATCGTGCCTGAAGACGTAATGTTGTCGCTAAGTTGACACGTATGGTTGCCAGTTCACCTGTTTGCGGGACCGGGCTTGCGCTCGCGAGTTCCAAAGCTTTCCTGAAGCAGGACTCGGCTTGCAAGTATCGGCTGGAATCGAAAAACTTGCCGCCCCGATTATTCCACTCTGGTGCCGAGTCTTGTGGTGGCTCACTTGCCATCGAGGTCCACCCGACCGTGAGGAATAACAATACAATCGTTTTCACATCTCCATGGTCATTTGCATAGAGACGCAGATCCAGTAAGTGCCCGTTAGCTTACCGTGTCAACATACGGTAAGAAGAGGACAGGCGTACCGCACTAAAATTTGTACTGCAATTGAAGCTGAAGTAAACGAGGATCGCGCGCGTAACGGACCTGACCAAACGTGGTGGAATCAATCCGATTTACGCCATTCGAGTCTCCAGGATTGAAAAACTGCGTGTGATTGAAGAAGTTGAACGCGTCGGCGCGTATGACTAGCGACTGTCTTTCCCTGATGCGAACGTTCTTCCAAAGAGAAAGATCGTCGTTGAGAATGCCCGGGCCGTGAAACACATTCCGCCCCAAGTCACCATAGCGGCCTGCCCCTTGCACGGCGGAACCGCCCGAACCGACCCGACGGAAATAGGGATTAGTTGCAGCATCGGGAGTGCCGCCGCCCGTGCCGTCGAAATAAGCATTCTGAATACCGAACTGGCTTGATCGTGGGTCGACAAACTTAACGTTGCCCCCGATGTAGTCTGGCCGGTCGTCGCCCGCCCCAGTAAGCGAGCGGTCGCCCCCGTCGGTGATGTCAAAGGGCAGGCCGGTTTGGATTGTTAATACAGTGGAAATATTCAAGCCGCCGAGTACATGTCCTATTAGGCCGTGTTGGTTCTCAAAAAACGGTAATGCATAAACGAGAGTGCCAATGTAGCGATGGCGTACATCGGTGTCGCAATTACCCCGATCGTAGCTGGCACTGAATGGATTCGAGTTCACTCGTAAGCCAGAGCCGGTATCGATGCAATGTGCCCAGGTATACGAGTTCGTGAGCGTCAGACCGTGTGAATACCTCTTCTCCAGGCTCAACTGGAGACTGCTGTAGGAGGAAGTGGCATCACTAAGCTGGTCGGTAAGACTGCCGAATACGGCTCCACCGTAGGCGGCGCTCTGAGGATTGTTGATGTTGTAAATGCCTCGTTGATTATCGTTCGCTGTAGTGGCAGAAGCCGTGAAGAGGCCCGGGTTGATATCACGTCGATCAAGCAGTTTTCTTCCTTGGCTACCGACGTAGGCTGCATCCGCTAACCAGTCTTTTGCCACCTGGTATTGGACCTGGAAGTCGTATTGGAAAGCGTACGGTGTGGCAAATCTTGGATCCATGAAAGTTAAGCCTACAGGCGCGACAGTGGTGAAGTCGAATGGCTGCCCAGGTCTAACCGGCTTGAAAGGGAACGGATTCTGAGACAACGGAGTGTTCGACGTGGCATATGGATTTGTCATATCAGTTACCCCAAAAACCGTCACCTGGGCTCCATATGGCGCTGCTCCCAGAAACTGGAGGGTTAACTCGCTTTCGGGGACGTTGTAAAACATGCCGAATCCTGAGCGTATGCTGAGCTTGCCGCTTCCACTTGGATCCCACGCAAACCCTACACGCGGGGCGAAGTTATTCTTGTCAGCACTGTAGGTGGAAGCGCTGATCCCTTTATCGCCAGGGAAGACCAACCCCACGGGAGCGCTCGGAAACACTGTAGACTGCTGCCCGGCGCGAAAGGTGCTCACCCGGCTATGTAGCTCGGTCAGGGGAGCTGCGTACTCGTAACGCAGGCCCAGATTCAAGGTCAAGTTATTCGTGACCTTCACGTCGTCCTGTGCATATCCGCTGAAAAACTTATCTCGGTAACCCTGCCGGTTCGAGTTCGACTGATCATAAAACCCAGAGACATAACCGTTTGCGAAATCGTTGACGGCCGCCTCACTTGGGTCGCCTAACCCGGGAAGAACGGGAACTAGGCCCGCGTTCGTTGCATCTCCCGAGAACGACAGATAGCCATTATTGATGAAATCGAAGATCTGGTTCTGTTCGTAGGCGCGAAACTCGCCGCCAAACTTCAACGAGTGACGGCCACGAATCCAATTCACACTATCCAGGTACTGCCAGTTGTTGTCCCGCCGTGTCTGCGGGCCTTCGTATGTGTTGCCAAGCGAAATGCTATTAATCGAGATAAAGGGCGGTCCAGCCGCCGAGGCATCATCGGGTTGAATCCCCATAAATCCGAGGCTGGCAGGAGTGGTGTGATTGGCGGGAACAACGCCGGGTTGGTCGCGGCGGTGAAAAGCGGCAGTTGCCTGGTTGATTAGATTCGGGCTGAATATATGGGTGTCGTGCAGGGCGATGTTGTGATACGTAACTAAGTCGAGCTCGCCGAAACCGGGAATGGTCGGTCCCGAGAAGGAAAAAGGACTATTCTCAGTGGACCTCTCCGTGAAGTATGAAACGGAGAAGGTGTTGAAGTCAGAAAAGTGGTGGTCCAGTTTCATGACGCCCTGATCACGAGTTAGCGAATCAACCGGAGCGCTAAAAAGGGTATTGCCGCTCGAAGCACGCGGCGTGATGTTGACGATCGCCTTAGCCGCGGGCACGCCATCAGCCAGGATGGCAGCGCGCTCCGCGTCGGAGAAAACCGTGCCTGAGTTGGAGACGCCGTAAACACGCCTGAAGCCGAGGTATGAGGCAAAGAAGAACGTCTTATTTCTAATAACGGGGCCACCCAGATTGGCGTCGAAATCGTTCAGATTATATTTCGGGCGCGGTGTGCCTACGGCATTCAAAAAGAAGTTATTCGCGTTCAGTTGCTTGTTACGAAAAATCTCAGTCGCCTGTCCGTGAAAAGAGTTTGTGCCGGACTTAATGGTCGATTCTATTACCGCTCCGGAGTTGCGTCCGTATTGCGCCTCCATGGGGCCCGTGACGACGCGGAACTCGCCGAGAGCGTTCGGGGAGATCACGTCTACGGCGTCGGGAACGTTAATCGCAAGATCGTTTGAATCAGCCCCGTCGAGGATAAAGTTATTCGCTTGCGATCGCTGGCCGTTCACTTCGAAGGAGCCGACGGCGGCGCTTGGGCCCTGAGCGTTACTCCCCGGAGTGGTAGTGACGCCTGGTTGGAGCGCAATCAGAGCAAGTGCGTTGCGGCCGCCATTGCCGGAGAGGATGGGAAGGGTGGCAATGTCGGTGATAGACCGTCCCAATTGAGAGTCTTGTGTATTGACCTGAGGCGCGACCGTATTGACCTCAATGTTCTCGGTAACCGGCCCGACAGTGAGTGAGACATCGATTCGCAGATTGCTTGCGACCACCAGACGTTGAGGCGCAACTCGAGTTGTTGCGAAGCCGGTGGCTTCCGCCGTCACCGAGTACGTGCCCGGCGGCAGACCTGGAACTTGATATGCGCCGTTGCTTTTTGTAGTGGTTGTGATCTCGGCATTAGTCCCCGCATTGGTCACTGTGACCTTTGCTCCTGCCACAGAAGCGCCGGTGGGATCCAAGACATTTCCGGCAATCGTCCCTGAAGCTTCCTGGCCCCATCCTGAAAGAGAAAACAGCAAAAGGATCGCGGCCGATCTAAACCAAGACATGTTCAAAGTTCTCCCTGAAGCATCGGGTTCGGCGCCGTGGACGTGGTACGCGAAGTGACGAAGGCGCACACACATGGAACTCACGGGGACCGCAGCCCGAACTCGTGTGCTGCAAGTATAAGTTGAAAATGGCTGTAGCTACTCAGCCGAGTGGAGCACTTACGGTATCCGCTTACCGTAAAATCTACGCTAGGCCGACCTGCTTCAACAGCATCTGGAAGCGGGGTTCTGAGCGAAGCGCATCCCAAGCAGGATGAATGTTAAGCCCAGCGGCCGAGAGTTCGTGCGAATTTACAGCGGCTTGCAATTCTTGGAGTGCCAGGTCAAATTCGCCAAGCCCGAGATGGATTAGCGCAAAGGTCGCGCGCCCGACATGCTGTGTTCTCGATTTTGCTTCCAGGATCTGCAGCAGGGCCCTGGCTTCTTCGCGTTCTCCTGCCAGGGCAAGAGTCTGTCCTAACGCGCCAATGATCTTTGGGAAGTCACCGGCAATTGCTCTGGCCGTTCGGTACATCTGGATTGCCTTGCCGTACTCACCGGCTTGCGTATAGAGGCGGCCCAACGAGCTCCATGCCATATAGAACCAACGATCGTGTTCCAGCAGTTCTTCGTATCGTCGCCGAGACTCGTCGAAATCGCCGGCGACCATTGACAGATACGCCCTTCCCTCTAACTTGATGCTGGAAAGCGGATCGAGGGCGATCGCCTTATCCACTTCAAGAATGGCCTCGTGAATAAACCCTAGCTTCACCAGGTAGTCCGTTCCATACCAATGGTGAGCCGTGGCGTAACCGGGGTTGAGGGAAATCGACTTGCGATAAAGCTCTCCGGCTTCCTTCCATTTCCATTCGTAACCTTTTACAAAGGCGAGGGACGTGAGCGGGTCCGCTAAGCTCGAATCTAAGGCGATCGCATTTTCTGCGGCTTGCTTGGCGGATGACATAGCCTGGGCCGGCTCAGTTATGCCATACGTCGCGATCAAAGCATGAGCATCGGCAAGTCCCGCCCAGGCAAGAGCTGAATGCTCATCCGCCGTGATCGCCTGCTTGAATAGGGAAACGGCCGTCAACATGCCTTCGGGACTACGCTTGTTCAAATGAAAACGGCCTTTGAGATAGAACGTGTGCGCTTCCGTGTCGCGGCGGGATGGCACGATTATGCCGCCCGTGCGATGCTCAACGCCGACGCTAAGTTTTTGAACGATAGCAGCCGCAATCTCCTGTTCGATCAGCAGTAAATCGGAAGCAGACCTATCCCATGCTTCGGACCATAGGTAATGCTCACTAGCAGCATCAATGAGTTGCGCCGTCATTCGAAGACGATCGCCGAACCGGCGCACGCTGCCCCGCAGAATATTGCTAACCCGCAGTCTGTCCCGAATGGCAGCGATGTCCCGTTCTTGACCTTTCATATGCAGTGCGGAAGGCCAAGCCACTACGTGTAAGTCCGTAAGGCGCGTCAGGGCGTGAATTAGCTCTTCGGTCAATCCATCGCTAAAATAGTCGAGGTCAGGATCCCCATTCAGATTGGTGAATGGCAGAACGGCTACTGTCTTTATTGCGCCAACGATAGGGTCAGTGGCAGGGCGGTTTCTGCGATCTTCGATGGCGGCGCAATATTTCCCCGTAGGCAATTCGATCAGAAGCTCTGAGTCCTTACCTTCGGTTTCGTGCCATCGCTTGAGCTTGGATCGGAGGCGTCGCGCCTCCACGCGCACTACAGGGTCGATACGGGGATCAAAATCAGCACCTCTGTCGAACACCTCAACGCCAACAACATACTCCTTCGTCCGCTCGGTTTCGCCGCTTAAACAGGCATTCACTGAGAACTGAAGAAATCGACAAAGGCGCTCCGAACGACGGAAGATCTCACTCCCCAGGATTCGCGCGAGATGTTCTTTGACGCGTTCAGGTGAAAGACTCGGCAATGCTAGTGTGCTTGCGTTGTCTGCCTCGGTATCCCGGATCTTTTCTAAATCGTTACTCATATTTCGAACCACGAATCAAGAGCAAATTCACTAGGCTGCCTTGATTCTTGCTCGCAATCTACCGGCGCTCTGACCGTGTGGATACAGCGCCTACGTTGCTATTGCATCACTGGGAACCAATAATGCGAATCGCCAAATTCACCTCCCTTTTCACCAACTTCCGAAGAATGAACTTCAAGTAGCACTTTCTCAAACCTGCTCCATAGAGTTAATGTTGCGAATCTTCGGCGAAGCATACTAGAGAATCACGATACGTGCATGATACATACGTTAGCAACGTCGACTTCGGAACGGATTTCGAGAACCCCAATTGTTCGCGAAGATGGCCGAGGCCGTTGGCACGTTAGGTATGACCGCCGAAACCGCCGAGCAGGTTCGCCCCACTCTCGCTCGCGCTTTGGAACACGAGGGCCCTGCGGTGGTATAGATTCCGGAATCGCATCACGGTGAAAGGGTCACCAGTGCATCATACGGTGTCCCGATTGCTCGAATCATCTACACAAGCGGCGAAAACGAACGCCGCTTGTCGAAAGACATGTACAACACCATGCTCGAGATTCTGCCAGCCGCCAAAGCGGAATGATATCTTATGAGACCGGTTACCTGGAACCAAACGGAAGCGCTATTCATGAGCATGGGACCTGCAGGATGGGTGCAGATCCGGTTCAATCAAATGCTCGATGTGAAGAATGTCTTCGTCGCGGATGGCTCCGCGTTCACAACTGCTTCGGAGAAGAATCCCACGTTAGCAATTCTGGCGCTCGCGTGGCGCGCAACCGATTATATGGTCGGCGAGAGGAAGCGCGGAAACATCTAACCCGAATGGTATCCGACCAGAAGGCAGTTCGGCTAAATGGCTGCGGCGGTGTTTGTAAGCCACGTCCGAGATCAGGGGCACAACTGTCATTCCCCCAGTAGTGAATCAACACCGAAGGACCTAATACTCTCGTCTACGGTCCGAGTTCGAGGATGGGTAACCAACGGTACCGGAACAGATAGCCAATGAAGCTATAACGCGCAAACGGCTGTGATCGAATCTCACTACATGGCAAGCGAGACTGCGCCAGGGTTGCCGTCCTGCTTGGGTGAGGCTTACGGATCTTCGGCAGCCTGCGGACTGGCGAACATCGCGCTTCACGATCTTCGGCGCTCTTGCGCACGCTTAGGTCACTTCGCCGGGGGAGAGTTCGAGCACCTCCAACTTCTGCTGGCCACGTGAGCTTGCAGACGACCGAACGGTATCTGGGCTGAAAGCAGCGATTACACAATGCGTTGAATGACAACATCGGGCTAGGGCCACGGTCGTAGATCCCCGCTGCAACAGGAATGCACCACATTTCAGGCGTATGACCCGAATCTAGTGTGACGCGTCCTATACTTATCGAAGATATTGCAGTGCCACAAGCCTCGCAGTGGGGAAAAGGTCGATTGGAAAGGGCCAATTAGTTTTCGCGAACTAACAGATTAGAATATGGGATTCGAACAATACCACGAGCCAGCGAACGAATTGTCGCAGGAGACGCGGACCTTCGCGCGCATGATTGCCTCGTTGATAGAGGAAGCTGACGCTATCAACTGGTACGAGCAGCGTTTGTCGGTCGAAAAGGATCCTGACGCTAAGGCGATTATGGCTGATGCCCAAGGCGAAGAGTTCAAGCACTTCGGAATGGACCTCGAATTTCTCTTGCGCCGCAAGCCGAAGTGGAAAGGGATCTTGCAGGAGATCCTGTTTCAGGCAGGCGACATCGTCAAACACGGAGAACAGGCCGAAAAAGATAACGAGTAGACAGTGCGTGTCTGCGGGTTTGATGGTTCGGAGTGGATTACGAACGGCAAACGCCGCAGCGTACAGCCAAATGTAGGCTCTACGGCAGTCGGCAAAGGCAGACAAACTGGCTCGCATGGCCAAGAAACGCAAACGCACTCTCAAGTGCATATTGAAGTTGCCCGACCTCGAACAATCCAAATCAGCTGTTCTAAACAGCCTGCCATCGGTCAGTTCGCAACGCTCATACGATCATGCGATACGTCAGTTCATCGCTTGGTACTGTTCAGGGCTTCGTCTCGCCTTCAACAGAATCGTCGTGACAAGATATCGCATCGTGGCCGTACGGCGGCTGGCGTACGAGGCAGCCGCCGCGGTTTTGCTCAGCCCGGACCTCGCGGCCGGCATACGCGGTTTGAAAGGTGCGAAGAAGCATGGAACGCGGGGTCCGCAGCTGGCTCACAGCGGAACAGGGCCGGACCCTTCCTTCGACCCTTTGATCGTGCGGCACTCCGCGGCACGCGCGACTACGCCATCGTTGCCGTCCTCATTGGATCCGGCTTGCGGCGGGCCGAGTTAGTGCCGCCCAAGTCTAGACCTACAGCAACGCGAAGAACACTGGGCATGCGCCAACCTGATCGGGAAGGGTGGTCACATTAGAACATGCCAATACCCGAATGGGTCGCGGAAGCCGTCGTCGTCTGGTTGAGAGAAGCCGGTGTTTCGGAAGGCGCCGTCTTCCGCGATTCTTAGTGCGCGATAGTGCCGGAACTTACAGCGACGGGGTCTATCTCGTCGCCTTCGTGCATAATGTCACCGGGATTCGCGACGATTACGTCTCCCTCATGAAGGCCGCTCATCACTTCGATTCGATCCCCATAGTCACGACCGGCAACAATGGTTCCCAAGTGTACGTGATGGTTCGGTCGCACCAGCGCGACCTGGGTACCAGCCCCAGAGCTGATAAGCGCGTCGCTCGGGATCAGCAGCGGCGGATTCGGACGAGTGTTGCTCAGTTCAACTTGGGCATACATCCCGGGCAGCAGAAGGCCGTCGGGATTGGGCACATGCACTTCAACCAATAGCGTGCGACTAGCCGGATCGAGTGCATTGGCCGTACGCGCAACGGCGCCACTAAATGTTCTTCCCGGCAAATTCGACACTGTGAGCGAAGCCGCATCGCCAGTGTGAACAGAACTTGCATACATCTGCGGAAGGTTCAAGTAAATGCGCAGCGTGGAAGTTTGCGCGATGCGAAATAACAGCGTGCTGCCACTATTCACCAGGGCTCCGGTATCCACGTTGCGGACCGTTATCACACCATCGAAAGGTGCGATGACTACACGATAGGCCTGCATGTTTTGGAGGCGCGCCAGATTCGCCTCGGCTGCCGAGACACCACCTCGCTGGCCCTCCAGCGCCTGTTCAAGTGCGTTCACAGCGGCGATTTTCGATTTGTATTGAGCCTGGTATTGGTCGCTTTCCTGGACAGACACCGAACCGTTGCCCACCAAATCAGCCCATCGTTTTGCGGTGACGCGCGCCAGTTCTAAATCCGAGCGACCCTGCTGAAGATTCGCGTTGGCCTGATCGACCCCAGCGCGCGCCTGCTGAACAGCTGCCTGCGCCTGACGAACCTGTTCGTCTAGTTCAGGTGCTTCGATGACGGCGAGGGTTTGGCCGACATGGACGTGGTCGCCAATATCCACCAGACGCTGCTTGACATAACCAGCTGCGCGGGCGAGTAACGGGGCCTCCGTCACAGCTTGAATATTGCCCGGCAGCTGCAAAGCACTCTTGCGAGAAGAGCGACCCACGGTCACTACCGCGACTCGGGGCAGGCTCTGTTCACGTTCGTGCGCTTCGTCACTGATCACCAAAGTTCGGTGATGCAGAGGAAGGTATCCCGCAAAGAACGCGATGGCCAGCACAACCAAAGTAGCCAGGCAGAGAGCCCATATTGTCACTCGGGAGGGATGCCAAAAGCTCGCTGGGACAGCGCCCGAAGCATCACGAGGCGCGTGAGGCGACGCACGCAGTTGCTGCAACTGCCGACGAAGGTCCTCGTTTTCCTGCCGAAGCCGCTCCTCCGTGCTGATCGCATCTTCGGTGCGGGGAAGATCAGACTCGCTATATCTCATCTAAGGGCCAAAGATTCACTTCAGATTCCGCGTCACGCTCACGCTCACGCAGACGATGCTCGTGATTCACCGGAGGCGTGGTGCGCAGGTAGCTGTAAATAATAGGCACGATAAAAAGCGTGGTGCCCGTCGCGAAAAGCAGGCCTCCAATAACGGCGCGGCCTAGCGGGGCGTTCTGTTCGCCACCTTCGCCCAGGCCGAGTGCCATCGGCAGCATACCCAGGATCATCGCTGTGGCAGTCATAATCACGGGTCGCATGCGCGCGTAGCCGGCCGAGAGCATGGCTGCGCGCGCTGATTCTACCGTCGCGCGTTCATCGTTTGCAAATGTCACGATCAGAATACTGTTCGCCGTGGCAACGCCGATGCACATGATGGCGCCCATCAGAGACGGCACGCTGAGGGTCGTGTGGGTGACGAACAAGATCCATAATATGCCAGCCAAAGCGCCCGGCAGCGCAGTAAGAATAATGAACGGATCCAGCCAGGACTGGAAGTTTACAGTCATCAAAAGATAAACCAGAACCACCGCGAAGACCATTCCCACCCCCAGACGGAAGAAAGAAGATTGCATGGTCTCCACCTGTCCCCGCAAGGTGAATGAGGTGCCGCGAGGCAGATGCGGTTCCTCCTCACGCATAATACGTTCCACGTCTCTGCCCACCCCACCAAGATCGCGGCGATCTACGTTCGCATAAACGTCGTAGACTGGCCAGACATTGTAGTGATTCACAATCACGGGCGTGCTTCCGCGTTGAACGCTCACTAAGTTGGAAAGCAACTGCGTTGTCCCCGGGGCCGTTCCGGGATTTCCGTACGCTTGCGAGGCACCACCCGGAGCGTTCGCGACAAACGCGCTAGTGCCGGATGTGGCATCGGTCGGGCCAGCGGTGTTGCCGGACGAGACGGAAATGGGCGTGCGCAGCAGAGAATCCACGGAGTTAATGCGGTACTGAGGAGTCTGGATGCCGACGTTGTAACTTACGCCGTTCGACCAGTTCATCCAGAAGTTTGGAGCCACGGTAGAACTGCCGCTCAACGAGATAAGCATGCTGCTGGTGATGTCGCGCTGCGTCAGGCCGAGTTGGGATGCCTTTACGCGATCCACGTTCAACTGCAACTCGGGTTGGGCTACAACTTGGTGAACATGCACATCCGCCGTGCCCGGTATCTCTGAAATTCTTTGCGCCAAGCGGGAGGCGATCTGGTAGTTAGCCTGCGCATTACGGCCAACCACTTGCAAATCAATAGGCGCTGGAAGTCCGAAATTGACGATTTGGCTGGTGATATTTGCCGGTTGAAAGAAGAACGTCATGTCCGGGAAGTCCCGGTTCAATCGCTTGCGCAGAAGCACCTCATAATCGCGCGTTGAGCCGTGCTTTTCCTTATTCAACGAGATAAGAATTTCTCCGTCGGCCGAAGAAATCGTCGGGATGTCGCCTTGGGCGATCGCAGGCCAGCTATTGGGGATTCCAATGTTATCGATGAGCGTATCGATTTCGTCGTTAGGAATCACCCTGCGAATCTCGCGTTCCAGAGCCGCGAATCGTATCTCGGTTTCTTCAATACGCGAACCGGCCGGACCCCGGGCGTGAAGCCGCATCTGCCCCGAATCCACATCAGGAAAGAAGTCTTCGCCGACGAAAGCAACCAACCCAAGCGACAGGACGCAGAAGACCGAAAAGACGCCCAGGAAGGGGCCGCGGTGATTCAACGACCAATTCAGTAGGCCCATATAGCGAAAGCGTAGTTTTTCAAACTGGGCATCGAACAGGTGGTGGACCTGCCACAGCAGACTGCGGCGACGAACCGGTGCGGCATCAAATGGCCCTTGGTAGAGGTGCAGCTCAGGGCCAAGCAGGTACGCCATCATGGTGGGGACCAGCGTCCGCGAGAGCAGATAGGAAGCCATCAGCGCGAAGACTACTGCCAGCGCCAGCGGCGTGAACAGGTACTTCGCTGTGCCCGTGAGTAACAGAACCGGCACAAAAACGATGCAAATCGAAAGCGTCGCGACAAAGGTGGGAACCGCAATCTGCGAAGCGCCATCCAGCACGGAGCGGATAAGCGGCTTCCCCATGGCAATGTTGCGATGCGTATTTTCTATCTCCACCGTAGCGTCATCCACCAGAATGCCGACTGCCAAAGCAAGGCCGCCCAGAGTCATCACATTGATCGTCAGCCCCAAGAAGTTGAGGATGGAAAGTGAGGCCAGTATGGAGAGCGGGATTGAAATGCAGACAATCAGCGTGCTGCGAAGACTCCCGAGAAACAGCAGAATCATCATGCCGGTCAGGGCCGCGGCGATCAGGGCTTCACGCACAACGCCGCGAATGGAAGCTCGCACAAAAAGGGACTGATCCGCCAGCGCCACCACTTTCAACTCGGGCGGCAGATTCGCGAGAATTCGGGGAAGGGCCGCTTTCACGGCATTAACGATAGAGAGCGTGGACGCTTTGCCGTTGCGAGTAATCGTGATCAGCACGCCTCGCGAGCCGTTCGTGCGCACAATGTTGTTCTGCACGGAAAAGCCATCGTGAACCTGGGCGACGTCTTTCATGTAGACGGTAGCGCCATTCACCGTCTTAATCGGCAGATCATTTAGTTCGTTCAGAAGGATCGGACTGCTATTCACACGCACCTGATATTCGGTTCGCGCTACTTTGGCCGTGCCGGCTGGAAGAATCAGGTTCTGCGCGTTCAGTGCATTGGAGACGTCAATCGGCGACAGCTGCTTTGCGTAGAGCTCATCCAGATTCAAATCCACCATCACCGAGCGCTGTTTTCCGCCGAAGGGATACGAAACGGATGCACCCTGCACCGTGCCCAGAGGGGTTCGGATAAAGTTATTACCCAGATCGAAGATCTCCTGCTCACGCAGTGTCTTGCTCGAAAGACCCAGTTGCAGGATGGGAACACTGGCCGCGTCGTACTTAAGGACGTTGGCGGGGAACATGCCCGGAGGCATCTGGCGCAGCGCCGTCTGCATGGTAGCCGTCACCTGCGCGACGGCCATATCGATTTTTACGTTGGAGTGGAAGTAGATTTTGACGACGCCGTAGCCGCTGTAGGACTGAGACTCAATATGCTCAATGTCGTTGACGTTCGAAGTAAGACTGCGCTCGAAGCCGGTGACCACGCGCTTTTCCATCTCTTCGGGAGAAAGGCCGGAGTAGACCCAAAGAACGCTCACCACCGGGATATCGATATAGGGAAAGATATCCACCGGCATGGTGACGATCGCCGTAGTGCCCAAGATGGCAATAAGAATCGCCATCACGACAAACGTATACGGGCGGGCAAGAGCTAGTCGAACAATCCACATAGCGGTTCGGTAGGGTTACTGCGGCAGAGCGGCGTTGGTAGCAGTGTATAACGTCGGGTAGAATCCGAACTGTTGGTTTACCCTCCTTAATCGCGGTTGTCGAGAGTAAATCCGAGTTGCGGAGTAAGCGTTCGGTTCAGCCCGAGTTGCCGGCGGGCAGCAAGTTCGAGTAGATGAGTTCACTCCAACGTTGGGACCTTGCAGACAACGCGCAGATCCTTCGATACCTTAGTCAGACAATGTAACCAGCCTATAGATGTAACCTCGGCGACGACACACGGGTAGTTTCCCAGAACCCCGTTTATGGCTAATGTCAGCAAAGCCGACCTGAACCAAGCCGCTGGGCGGCGGGCGCTATGCGGTGGCGATGACCTATGGTGGGGAACGATAGAGTAGCGGATCACAAGGAGGATTTCGTGTGACCCATTTACGCCAATTGATGCTGGACGAGCTTCAGCGTCGTAATTACTCCGATAGTACAGCCCGCGGGTATCTCAATGCGGTGGCAGCCTTTGCTCAGTACTTTGGAAAGCCACCGGATCAACTCGGACCAGACGATCTCCGTCGCTATTAAGCGTACCTGCTCAAGAGGCGGAAGCCCGGTGTAAATACGGTGATCGCTCGCGTTGCCGTCTTCTTTGTTCGAACGCTCAAGCGTCACGAGTTTCGACAAGACTTGCCGTATCCGAAGAAGCAGAGGCGCCTGCCGACGGTGTTGAGTCTGGAGGAAGTAGGTCAAGTCATTAATGCGGCCGGCAACCTGCAGCAGCGCGCCGTCCTTATGATCCTGTACGGCACGGGAATGCGCGGGCTGAAGTGTCGACGTTGAAGGTTGCAGATGTGGATAGCCGGCGCATGCTTATCCGGGTGCAGTGCGGCAAGGGTGGGCACGACCGCGATCTGCCGCGCAGCCCGGCGCTGTTAGAAACGCTGCGTGAGTACTGGTCCTGAAAGAAGCCAACAACTTATCTGTTTCCCAGTGACCACGGCCACCGCGGCAAGGACCAGCCTATGTCCGACAAGAGCGTTTGGTACGCCTGCACAGAAGCAGCCCGACATGCGGGCCTTCGCAAACGCGTGACACCGCACATGCTGCGGCATAGTTGGGCCACCCACTTACTTGAAGCAGGCACCGATCTGCGAACGATTCAGATGCCCCTCGGGCATGGAGATCTGGAGACAACCGCCAAGTATCTTCACGTCTCACAACGGCATCTGCACGCCGTGGCGAACCCGCTGGATCGACTTTCGATCGCCAGCTAAAAGAAATCAGCCGCGCGTATCACCGCAAGAGAGAATAACCCGGCCCGCCGTGGAGGTGGCCGACATTCTCCGCGCTCAGGGCAGCCGCTTTCTCAGCAAGTATCAAGCGAGTTTCGGATATCAGAAACTGAAAGCATTTCGCGCCCATCCAAAACTGCCGCACGGAGCGCTGGGTGGCCATCTCGATGCTTGCTCAAACTGCGGCCAGCAGGCCATCTCTTATAATTCTTGCCGGAATCGGCACTGCCCCAAGTGCCAGGCGCAAGCGCGTCAACGTTGGGTCGCCGATCGCGAACGAGAGGTTTTGCCGACTCGCTACTTTCATATCGTCTTCAGCGTTCCGCATGAACTAAATGTGTTCGCGCTCGAAAACCCGCGTGCTTTCTACGACCGGTTATTCAGCGCGAGTGCCGCCTCGGCATTGGAGATGGCGGTGAACCCGGAACGACTCGGCGCCGAGATCGGCATGATCGCTATTCTGCACACCTGGGGTCAGAACCTGTTACTCCATCCGCATATTCATTGCGTGGTCCCCGCCGGAGGGCTCTCGCCTGATCATCAACACGGGCTGAGTTCTGGTCAGCGGTTCTTTCTGCCGGTCAGGGCGTTGCGGCGTCTCTTTCGCGGTAAGTCCATCGACGAACTGAAACGTCTCTATCGAAGAAGAAAGCTCGGCCATGCCGGGCCTGCAGCTGTCTTCAGTGAGCCCAAACAGTTTGCCAAGCTGGTGGGCCGTTTGCGCCGTCAGGACTGGGTTGTCTACGCCAAGCCTGCTTTCGGTGGACCTCTGCAAGTGCTGCGCTATCTCGGCCGCCACACTCACCGCGTTGCCATCTCGAATCATCGCTTGTTGGCTTTCGACGGAGAGCGCGTCATCTTCCGTTGGCGAGATTATGCGCATGGGAACCAGTCACGCGTAATGACGCTTGATGCGGTCGAGTTTCTGCGCCGCTTTTTCCTGCACATCCTGCCCAAAGGGTTCGTCCGCATCCGGCATTTTGGATTCCTGGCCAATTGCTTTCGAACTCAGTGGCTCTCCCTTTGCCGTCAACTTCACGATGCCGTACAGCCTGAACCGATCCCGCCAGGGCCCTCAGAATCCGTTTCCAGCCTGGCACTGTCCGCGTTGTGGCGCTTTACTGATCACCATCACGCGTTTGACAGCACAGGAACTTTCTTTAAGATGCACACCTTTCGACTCTTCCTAATCCGTCGACGACTTAGTTGCGGCTCTCGACGTGTGCAACGGACGCCTTCCCATTCGTGTGTCCGCGTGTGTTCAGAACGACTCTCACTGCCGTTCGACAAAGTCACATGGATGCCCACTTACGTCAGAACTCTCCGCTTCCCAACCGTTCGCACAGATTCAGAGGCACCCTTCCCCGAAAACCATGAGCACAGAATAGGCTTCTATCTCCATAGGCCGCGCCCGCCGCAACCACCAGCGCCTTCCTTCAAGTCTCCTCGAAGATGTCCGGCGATCTGCACTAGTACGCATCCCGGCGGTCCGACATTTCCGATTAAGACTTACGACTTTCCGTCAAAGTGGATTTCAATACATTGCGCCGTCACTCGCAAGAATGCGATTGCAGAGTCGAGTCTCATATAGAGCTCAGCGCCTGAGTTGCGGACGTGACCTACCCGAAATAGCTACTGGTTTCACGCTGGAAGTAACGTATCGCCTCTGTTGCGAAAAGGCCTACGCTCGAAGCAGATGACACGAAATCTGCTCTGTTCGAGCTGCTCGGAACGCGGCGGCCTACATCAATGCGCCTTTCCTGGTGCCGCGCGGCAATCACAGGAAGGCGCGTGCTGCCGCCAGGAGGTCTTCTCATGTGGATTGTAAAGCTTGCCCTAAGGCGGCCGTACACGTTCGTCGTCTTCTCGCTTCTGCTTCTCCTGATTGCGCCTGTCGCCCTGCTTCGCACACCCATCGACATCTTTCCTTCTATCAACATTCCCGTTGTCAGCGTCGTTTGGACCTACACGGGACTGGTGCCTGCCGAGATGGCGAACAGGATCGTTTCCATCTTCGAGCGCTCCCTTACCACCAGCGTCAACAACATCGAGCACATCGAATCGCAATCGCTGAACGGGGTATCGGTGGTGAAGGTTTTCCTTCAACCGAACGCAAACGTAGACGGAGCAATCTCGGAGATCATCGCCGAAGCACAAACCGGCATCAAGCAATTTCCTCCCGGCATCACGCCACCGCTGGTCTTGAGTTACAACGCGGCGACAGTCCCGATTTTGCAGTTGGGCTTGGGTGGCCAAGGTCTTTCTGAACAGGAGCTCAACGATCTCGGGAACAACCAGATTCGTCCCCAGCTGGCAACGGTGCAAGGGGCTTCGCTGCCGATCCCATACGGCGGTAAAGTTCGCCAGGTGATGGTTGATATCGATTCGAATCGGCTGCTATCCCGAGGACTGACACCGAGCGATGTCGTGAATGCAGTCAACGTTCAGAATGTCATTCTTCCCTCGGGTACCGCCAAGATCGGCCGGACCGAATACAACATTGAACTGAATGCGACCCCGGAAGCAATTAGTGCACTGAACAACATCCCGATCAAAACGGTAAACGGCGGCACGATCTTTATGCGTGACGTTGCCAACGTGAGAGACGGCTACGCGGTCCAGCAAAACATTGTTCGTCAAGACGGACAGCGCGGGGTACTCATGACGGTCCAGAAGTCAGGCAACGCATCCACGTTGACCATTGTTTCCAAGGTACGGGCCATGCTGCCCAAAATCGCTGCCGCACTGCCGTCGCAACTGGTCATCCGGCCACTCTTCGATCAGTCCATTTTCGTGAAAGCTTCGCTGCAGGGAGTCCTCCGCGAGAGCGCTATCGCCGGTGTGCTGACCGCCCTGATGATCCTACTCTTTCTGGGAAGCTGGCGCAGCACCCTGATCATTGCCACTTCGATTCCCCTGTCCATCCTGACCTCGCTGCTCATTTTGAGCGCGCTCGGCGAAACCATCAACATCATGACGCTTGGCGGACTGGCACTAGCCGTCGGAATCCTGGTGGACGACGCCACTGTCGAAATCGAAAACGTAGAGCGCCACATTGCCATGGGCGAGGAACTGGAACCGGCCATCCTCGCCGGAGCGCAGGAAATTGCAACCCCGGCGTTTGTTGCCACCATTTCGATCTGCATCGTGTTCGTGCCGATGTTCTTCCTCACCGGAGTAGCACGTTATCTGTTTGTACCGTTTGCCGAATCGGTGATCTTTGCACTGCTTGCGTCCTATTTCTTCTCGCGAACACTGGTGCCGACGATGGTCAAGTATCTACTGCCGGCCGAAGCGAAGGCGCATCGTGAGGGCAAGGAAAAGCGCGGCCTGCCAGTGATCGGCCCGCTTCATGAGTTGGCCGAGCGCGGCTTCGAACGCTTGCGTCAGACCTATGAACGGCAACTAACAGCGTGCCTGGCTCGCCGGAAACTTTTCGGAATTAGCTTTTTGCTGTTCTGCATTTGCAGCGTGGCCTTGCTGGCTACCCGATTGGGCCAGGATTTCTTTCCCTCCGTAGATGCGGGGCAGTTCCGGTTGCATCTCCGGGCTAGCACCGGGACCCGGATTGAGAACACCGCCCGGGTGACGGACGAAGTGGAAACCGTGATCCGCCAAACGGTGCCGAAAGGTGAGCTCCTCGGAATCCTCGACAACATCGGCTTGCCCACTAGCGGAATCAACCTTTCCTACAGCAATGGGGGCACAGTCGGTTCTTTCGATGCGGAGATCCTGGTCTCTCTCCAGCCTAACCACCATCCGACAGCGAACTATGTCGATTCACTGCGAGAGAAGCTGCCGGCGCTGTTTCCGGCGACTACCTTCTACTTTCAGCCTGCCGATATCGTTACCCAGATTCTCAATTTCGGTCTGCCTTCAGCGATCGATGTGCAGATCGTGGGGAACAATATGCCGGCGAACTTTTCGCTCGCAGCGCAGCTTGCAGAACGTATCCGCAGCATCCCTGGTTCGGTGGATACTTACGTCTACCAACTGATGAATCAGCCTCGCTTCCTGTTCGACGTAGATCGGAATAAGAGCAATCAGATGGGGCTAATGGAGCGCGATGTCGCTACGAACCTGCTGACATCCTTGAGCTCCAGTTTTCAGACCGCTCCGAACTTCTGGCTGAGTCCACAAAACGGCGTAAGCTACCCGATCGCGGTACAGACGCCGCAGTACAAGATGAATTCCCTGGATGCGATCGGTACCATTCCGGTCAGCACTGGCTACGCGCAGCCTAACCAGTTGCTGGAGAACATCGCCACACCCGCGCGGGGAGCCGAGCCTGCTGTGGTCAGTCACTACAACGTAGAACCCGTCATCGATATCTACTCCAGCGTGAACGGACGTGACCTTGGCAGCGTTGCCCGGGCCGTGGACAAATTGACCGCCGCCGTAAAGCTGCCACGCGGATCGAGCATTGTCACCCGAGGGCAGGTAGCAACCATGCGGTCTTCCTTCGTTGGACTCTTTGCGGGACTCGGCTTCGCGATTGCCCTGGTCTACCTGCTCATCGTGGTCAACTTCCAGTCGTGGCTGGATGCGTTGATTATCATCGCGGCGTTACCGGGCGCCCTGGCTGGCATCTGCTGGTGTCTGTTCCTGAGCCAGACAACTCTAAGCGTTCCAGCTTTGATGGGAGCCATCATGAGCATCGGCGTAGCGACCTCCAACAGTGTTCTGGTAATCACCTTCGCCAATGAACGGCTCGCCGAAAGCAAAGATGCCATCAAAGCTGCCCTCGAAGCAGGGGCTACTCGGTTGCGTCCCGTCATCATGACCGCTACAGCCATGATGATCGGCATGATCCCCATGTCACTCGGCCTGGGTGAAGGCGGTGAGCAGAATGCGCCTCTCGGCAGAGCGGTTGTGGGAGGACTTCTCTTCGCAACGGTAGCAACTCTATTTTTCGTACCGGTGGTTTTCAGCCTTGTCCATTCCCGGAAGGCTTCTGCCAACAAATCGCTTGACGTTTAACAAAAGGAAGAGAACGCAATGAGTAACAAATTAGATCAAAGTGAGCCAAGAGGCGCAAGCAGGCTTCTCTGGTTCTTGGTGCCGGTAGCGGTTCTCGCGATCGGAGCCCTGTTCACCGTGCACTCGAAAGCTGCCAGTGAAACAAAGGTGGCGGCAACCACGAATAAGCTCGCTGTTCAGCATGTTGCTGTTGTTCATCCGCAACGCGGCAACCCAATCACGGAGTTGAGCCTGCCCGGAACAACGGAGGCGTTTGTCGAATCGCCCATTTTTGCCCGCACCAACGGCTACGTGAAACTCTGGACCAAAGATATCGGGGCGCGTGTGCAAGCGGGTGAACTGTTGGCCGAGATCGAAACTCCTGAGCTGGATCAGCAGGTTCAACAGTCGCGAGCGGTGCTGGCACAAAGTGAAGCAAACTTGAAATTGGCTACTATCACGAGCAGCCGCTATCGGGATCTGATCGGCTCCCATTCCGTTTCGCAGCAGGACGTCGATCAAGCCGACCAAAATGTGGCCATGCTGACCGCCAGCGCGAAAGCCGCTTCTGCTGACGTTCAGCGGTTGGAACAGTTGCAGCAATTCGAAAGAGTGCTGGCGCCGTTTGATGGGATTATCACCGCCCGGAATGTCAGCGTCGGCGACTTGATCAACGCAGGCAGCGCGACCGCCGGCAAGGAGATGTTCCGCATCGCCGAAGTCGATACCCTGCGCGTGTTCGTCGATGTTCCTGAGGATTACGGCAGCAGCATCCGGCCAGGTCTTGCAGCAAGGTTAGCAATTGCCGGTTTTCCGGGTAAGGAGTTTCCAGCGAGAGTCGCGCGTTACACCCATGCCGTTGATCCGGCTTCGCGCACCATGCGAACCGAAATCGATGTTCCCAATCCCCGCGGTGTGTTGATTCCGGGCGCGTACGCCAGCGCGACCTTCAGTTTGCAATCGGCAGTGGCGCCGCTCATTCTGCCATCCAACACGGAAATCTTTCAGGCGAACGGCCTGCAGGTGGCCGTGGTCGATCAGAAGAGCGCCGTTCAGCTTCGAAAGATCATCGTTGGCCGCGACTTCGGGACGTCCGTGGAAGTGATTTCAGGACTGCAGCCGAATGATTCCGTGATCACAAATCCTTCTGACTCGCTTAACTCCGGTCAACAGGTTGCAGTCTCCACAACCAACAGTTCGGTCTCCGGGAGCTAACCATGAATACTTGCTTTCTACCTGATCGCAAATTCTCTCGGCACTGCCGTAGCAACTGGGTGCCTGTTGCTGGCGAGCTGCACGGTAGGCCCCAGGTATCAGCGCCCGATGACGCCTGCACCGCCGCAGTACAAAGAAGGCGCGGCCCCGGTCACAGGCGGCGCGAACGCGATCGCCTACAGCAACTGGTGGCTGATCTTTCACGATGATCAACTGAATCGCCTGGAACAGCAGGTGGACGCGTCCGATCAGGACATAAAAGCGGCCATGGCGCGAGTAGAACAGGCGCAGGCTTATACCAGAGTGTCGCGTTCCTACCTGTTTCCCTCGGTCAGCGCGGGGGCATCTGCCAGTCGCAACCGTGAAGCACAAAACCGGCCCAACAACGGCAATACTGGAGGAGCAGCGGCTACTTACAATGACTTTCGGCTGTCTATGTTGCTCGGCTACGAAGTGGACCTGTGGGGCAAGATCCGGCGTTCTGTGGAAGCGGCCTCTGCCAGCGAGCAGAGCGATGAAGCGAACCTTCATTTCGTCCGCCTGGTCGCAGAAACTGATCTTGCAATGGACTACTTCGGCCTGCGTGAGTTAGATGCCGAACAGGAGGTTCTCTCGGCCACTCTGCAGGCGCTGCAGCAGGCCGAACAGCTGACGGAACTTCGCAGGGAAGGCGGCCTGGCGAGCGATTACGACGTCTATCAGGCCAAGACGTTGCTCGACCAAACAGACGCACAGGCACAACACATCGAAATACAGCGGGCACAGTTTGAGCACATCATCGCTGTCCTGAGCGGTCAGCCTGCATCCACGTTCTCGCTCCCTCGAAGCCCCTTGACCGCTGCCGTACCTGTGATCCCGGCAGGCATTCCTTCTGAAGTAGTCGAACACCGGCCGGACATTCAGATGGTGGAGCGAACACTCGCATCGGCCAATGCGCAAATCGGCGTCGCCCGAGCACTGCAGTTTCCGCAGGTGACGCTCTCCGGCGCCGCCGGATTTGAGAGTGTGAATGCTGCCTCGATTTTTGCCTGGCAGAACTCGCTGGCATCACTCGGCGCGGGCGTGCTCGGCCCTGTATTTACGGGAGGCAGGCTCAAGGCGCAGGTCGACGAGACGAAAGCGGCTTATCGGCAAACCCTGGCACAGTATCAGGGCTCAGTGTTGAAATCGTTTCAGGAGGTTGAGGACCAACTGGCCGCCATCCGAATCCTTAGCGGTGAAGCGACCGCCACGAAGAATGCCGTCGATGATGCAGAACACACACAGCAGATCGCGCTCAATCAGTATGAGAGCGGCCTGGTGAATTACCTCAACGTGGCGAATGCCCAAGCCACACTCCTCTACAATCAGCGCACACAGACACAGATTCGGGGTGAACAGATGGTTGCCTCCGTTGGGCTCATCAAGGCCTTGGGCGGCGGTTGGACGGGCGTAACCAATCCGGCCACCAACTAGTCTTGCCGTTTCACTGAGCGAACTATAGATGCGGATCATCAAAGCGAGTGGCGGAACACGCAGAACGATCGGGAAACTGGCAGTTCTCATAGCGCATGCTTTGGCCTGCTCGAGTCCGGCACGCGCAGTGGAACGTTACGTTGTGACGGCGTGGGGCCACCACGACGGCCTGCCCTCCACTCTGATCTACGCCATCACCCAAACGCGCGACGGATACCTTTGGCTTGGTACATCAGATGGATTGGTACGCTTCGACGGCATCACTTTCGATCACCAGAACCTGATTGTGAATTCCGAGCTGATGCTCGGTGCCGTCACTGCTTTGCACGGTACACATGATGGCGCCTTGTGGATTGGTTCCGCCTCCGGATTACTCACGAAGATGAGCGGCACGCAGTTGAGCAAATACCGCTTAGGATCGGAGATCGAGGCGATCTCGGAAACATTGTCCGGCGATATCTGGATTTTGGCAAAGGCCGGGCTCTACTGCTTCACAAACGAGGGCGCTCGGGAATTCGCACCCATCGAAACCGTCGCGGCAGCGCAGCTGATTCACATGTCTGAAACCGGAACGGGCGGGATCTTGGTTGGGGGAGGGCGAAACGGTCTCGTGGTTGAGAAGGACACTACCAAGCTCTTGCCCACTCGCCAGCGGAGTGTAACGATCGGCAATCGTCCGTTCTCATTGAACGAAGGCCAGGGTGGCACAATTTGGCTCGCCTCGGACCCCAGCCGTCACATGCAAGCTGCTCCTATCTTTTGGCGTGATCACCGCGGATACACTTGGGCCGGAAGTTCCGCTGCCGGGCTCCTACGAACCGCGCCCGACGGTTCCAGCGACGATTCGGATGTCAGGGCGCGGCAGGTCGAATCGTTGTTGGAAGATCGCGAAGGAAACATTTGGGTAGGCACCAACAACGGCCTGTACCGGTTTCGATACGGTAGCGTTCTTTCGCTCACAACACGGGATGGACTGAGTAACGATCACGTATCCTCCGTGGTAGCGGAAGGAAGCCGTGTCTGGATCGGCACGGAGAGCGGCTTGAACGTTGTCGAAAGCTACTATGTCCGCCAGTGTCTCCAGGGGGTCAGGGTCTTCGTTTTGAAGGCATCCGGTGATCGCACCGTGTGGGCGGGTACTAACAAGGGCGTTTTCAGACTTCACGTCGTCGGAAGCTCTCCGCAGACCGAGTTGATGGTCCGGGAGCTCTCGTCGGTAACCGCGATCGAAGAGGACACCGTTGGTGACATGTGGCTGCTCGATGCTGATAAAGGTCTTTATCGATGGCGCGATCGCGTTCTGCTGCATGTTGGCACCGACCCCAACTTTGGAAGTGAACGTATCTCCCTATTGCGCGCGGTGAGCAAAGACTCCGTCTGGATTGGCTTTTCCGGTGGCGGATTAGGTGTCTATCGGAACCACGCCTTTCATGAATGGCCTCAATCGTCGGCCCTGAACACCGGCACTATCTACGATGTGTACGTTCAAAATCCGAACCTCATCTGGCTTGCAGCTGACCAGGGCCTGTACGCCTTACGCGGAACATCGGTGACGTCTTGGAAGGCGAAAAATGGCCTGCCCGGCAATCGCATCCTCTGGCTACAGCCGGACGGCAACGACTGGTTCTGGTTAGGTTTCAGCACCGGCATCGCACGGGTCCGCCGTTCCGATCTAAACGAGAGCGAACGCGCAGGCCGGAAGGTGGCGTGCGATTTCTTCGATTTCGAGGATGGCCTGTTGGCCAATCCTATCCGGCGATCCCAAGCCGCGGTAAGTCAGGATCCGGAACACATGCTCTGGGTGACAACGTCGGCAGGAATGGCGATCATCGATCCGCGCCACATCGAAAAGAATAACGTACCGCCAAATGTTTTGATCCAACAAGTCGTTGCGAACAACCGAGAGATGCCCGTCGCGTCCAACATGCAGTTTCCTCCCGGAACCAGAAACTTGGAAATCGACTATGCGGGCCTAAGTCTGGCTGTGCCACAGAAGGTGCGGTTCCGCTACCACTTAGAGGGATACGACAAGAATTGGCAGGACGCCGATACTCGCAGGCAAGCGTTCTATACGAATCTGCAGCCTGGACCGTATCGCTTTCAGGTTCTTGCTGCGAATAACGACGGCGTCTGGAATGAGACCGGCTCCAGCCTCGATTTCACCATCCAGCCAACGTTCCGGCAAACTGCTTTGTTCAAGGTTCTCTGCGTCGCTGCGCTGACACTGCTGGCCTTTCTTCTTTACCGGCTGCGTGTGCGAAGCTTGCAAGCGGCGTTGAGCAGCAGATTTGAAGCACGTTTGGCTGAGCGTACGCGAATCGCCCAGGAACTGCACGACGAACTGCTGCAAAGTGCCATGGGCGTCAGCCTTCAGATCGAGTTGGTGGACAACCTTGTGGACAAGCCAGCTGAGGCAAAAGCGCACTTGCAGAAAGCGCTCGCGCTGTCGCGCGCTCTCATGCAAAAAGGTCGGTCCGTGCTGCGCGAACTGCGCGAAACTACTCGCGAGGCAGGTGATCTTGTAAAGGTCCTGTCGGCCGCTATTGAGGACGCAAGGTACGAGGGAGGACCTGCGGCCATCCTGCTGGTGGAAGGAGCGCCGCGCCCGGTGAATCCGCTGGTAGCGGACGACCTTGGACAAATCGGATGCCAGGCCATTGTGAATGCCTTCCAGCATTCAGGGGCAAAAAACATCGAGGTGCATCTCGATTACAAAATAAGCGAGCTTCGGTTGCAGGTCATAGATGATGGCCGCGGCATAGATCCGCAGATCGCTGCATCAGGGAAAACCGGGCATTATGGAGTTATCGGCATGCGCGAGCGCGCCAACCGAATTGGAGGCACATTGAACATTGCAAGCCTTGGAGGGCAGGGGACGCAAATCACGGCGTCTATTCCCGGCAGGAACGCTTATCGCAAGTCCAGGGTCAGTGATTAAGATCCTGTGCGTGGATGACCATCCCGTGGTGCTTGACGGCTTGTCCGCCATCATCGCGATGCAGCCTGAAATGGAGCTTGCCGCAACCGCCTCCAGCGGAGAAACAGCCCTCAAAGCATTTCGGGAGCACAGGCCGGATGTGACCCTCGTCGATCTGAGACTGCCGGATATGAGCGGCTTCGAACTCATCAGAGCATTTCGGAAAATAGATAACCGCGCAAAAGCCATTGTCCTCAGTTCCTATGACGGCGACGCTGACATTCAGCGAGCGTTGGACGCTGGCGCACAAGGCTACGTAGCTAAAGGGTTAGTACGCGATGAACTTCTGACTGCGATTCGAACTGTTTCCACCGGCGGGAAACATATCCCAGCAAGCATAGCCCAACGGTTAATCGGTCATATGCAGAGCGATGCCATTAGCGAACGCGAAATGCAAGTCTTATCGCTTGTGGCCGTTGGAAAGCGCAACAAGGAGATCGCCGCCGACCTCTCCATTGCGGAAGACACCGTAAAAATGCATGTTCGGAATATATTTTCCAAACTCGACGTCACCGATCGAACCGAAGCCGTGACCGTTGCGCTCCGGCGCGGGATCATTCATCTGTAGGAGCTGTTTGAACAGATGATTAGACATCAGGCATCGTTCACAGTCGTGCTTACGAATGAGTAGTCGGGAAGGGTAGATCAATCGCGCTACTTTGACGGGAAACGTGCACCTCGACTTTGAAGGTTGCAAGGGGACTTCTCGTTCCTAATCCATCCGTTTACAGATCTCAACAACACACGCGTGCACTGAACTTAGGCTCTCGCCTGCAGTCAGCAATGTTTCCTGGCTTCCCCCCACGCTTCATGCAGTTGCACGATCCACTGGCGGGCGAGGTGCAGATGGAACTGGTCGTGCATACCGATCCTGGCTTAGGCTCAACGCCTCCCGATAACCTGCGAAACAGGCGCGGTTCGGTCTCGGCGTATTTGGTGCTTTGCCCGACTGACGCCCAAAGCTCCCCCTTTCTTCGGGTTCAGAACTCTGAAAGAATGACGCGAGGTTAGTGACCGCTCCTCGCGCTGCGTGTCTAAGAAAGCGACTGGATGATATGGACCGATGCAGAAGCTGCTGCTGAGGCGCAGCTCGGCAATAAGCAGGCGTTCCGCTTTTTGGTGGAGCGGCATAGTGCGGCCATTTTTCGTCTGGCGTATCTTATGACGCGCAATGAACACGATGCTGAAGACCTGGTGCAGGAGACGTTTCTTCGCGCCTTCAAGCAGTTGAAACAGTTTGATGGGCGAGCCGCATTTCCCACTTGGCTGCATCGGATCTGCGTCAATTGCTCGCTCAACTTCATTCGTGCGCGCAAGAGTCGGAGGGAAGAAACGCGAGTTACTGCCGATGAATTGCCGTCGAGGTGGTTGGACGAGGTAGCTGCCCAGACTCCTTCTCCGGAGCGGCTAACGCAAGACCGCCAGTTCACAGCGATGTTGGGTCCGGCGCTCGACATGCTGACGGAAGCGGAACGGACGGCCTTCATTCTGCGCCATTACGAAAACTCTCCGGTGGAAGAAATCGCCACGGCGCTTGGGACGCAGCCGGGCGCAGCAAAACAGACGGTCTTTCGAGCCGTCCAGAAGTTGCGGACAGCGCTTGAACCGGCATGGGGGACAAAACGATGAACCCTTCTGGACCTGAGCCGCAGCCCGACAACGGCCAGCACTTGACAGAGGAACAGTTGACCGATGCCTATTACGACAACTTGGATGCGTTCCCTCACCTGTACTCGTGCGTCCGTTGTAGGGAGGAATTTGACCGACTGAGGCAGACCCTAAATGCCTTCAATCAGTACCCGGTCCCGGAGCGCGGCCCTGAGTATGGCTCCGCTGTGTGGAGCCGGTTGCTTCCGAACTTATCGGAGGAGCGAGGGCGTTACAACTGGGCTTTCTGGCACTGGCCGTTGCTGGTTCCCGCCGTTGCGGCTTTGCTGATTGTGTCTTTCTTCCTGGGTCGAACGGTGGAGCGTGGGCAACAGATCGGCATTTCCGAAAAAAGCCGCGAACGGGTATTGATGATGTCGCTGAGCGAACATCTGGATCGGTCGCAGATTGTGTTGGCGAATGTTGCGCATGCAAGCGCAGAAAGCGACGAGGACTTGCGAGCGGAGCATGACCGGGCGCATGAATTGCTAGGGGCGAACCGGCTGCTGCGGCTAACCGCGATGCAATTGGGCGACGCCAAGGATGCTGCGTTGCTGGATGAGCTGGAGCGAGTGCTTCTCTCTGTGGCGAATAGCGACGAACTGGAACATACGAAACGACAGATTGAACAAGAAGGGCTGCTGTTCCGCGTGCGGGTCACATCGGCTGCCAGCCGGGAAAGAGGAGAAAAGCTATGAGGGCGAATTGGATTTTGGTGGCAGCCTTGCTGCTTTCTGGCAGTGCGGCGAGGGTCGGGGCGCAGAGTTTTGTGGCTCTGGATGCGGATAAGGGCGATGCAGCGAAGAACGATGCGGAGTATCAGCATGGCTTGAGTGCTCTCGATGCGCGGAACTGGGAAGAGGCAATTGGAGACTTCCGTCAATCTGCTGCACACCAAGGAACGAACGCGGACGCGGCGCTTTACTGGCTGGCGTACGCGCAAAGCCATGCGGGCGAGCGTGAGGATGCACTGACTACATTACGGCAACTCGAACAAGCGCATGCTTCAAGTAAATGGGTGAACGATGCGAAGGCGCTTGAAGTAGAGATCCGGGCGAAGGATGGCAACCCGGTGAGTCCGGCGTCTGAGGGAAACGAGGAGCTCAAGTTACTGGCGCTGAACAGTTTGATGGCATCAGATCCGGAGAGAGCACTGCCCGTATTGAGGGGGCTGTTGAATGGAAACAGCTCGGAGAAGGTGAAAGATCGGACGCTGTTTGTGCTGGTTCAGAACCCATCGCGTGAAGCCCGAAAGATCGTGGGCGACATGGCGCGCAGTACACGCAATCCAGATTTGCAAATGAAGGCGATTCGCTACATGGGCATGATGGGTGGGCAAGAATCGCATGCCGAATTGGCGTCGCTTTATTCGGCTTCCCAGGACGAGAAGGTGAAGCGCGAAATTCTGAAGAGCTTCATGATCTCGGGATCCCGGGCTCAGCTGCTGGCTGTGGCGAAGAGTGAAAGTAACCCGCAGTTGCGGCGCGAAGCCATTCGTCAGCTGGCGGTGAGCGGAGGCAAGGACGAGCTTTGGCAGTTGTTCCAGCAGGAGAGTTCGGAAGAGAACAAGAAAGAAATCCTGAGATCGTTGTTTCTTTCCGGAGATTCGACCCGGCTTGCTGAGGCGGCGCAATCACTCAAAGATCGAGATTTGAAGCTGGCCGCCATCAATTCGCTGGGGTTGATGGGGCCGAATGGGCGATCGGACGTGCTGCTCTCCATCTACCGATCGGATTCCGACCCGGAGGTACGGCGCGCCGTGTTGAAAGCGCTGTTCTTGCAGCAGAACGGGAAGGCCCTGGTGGACTTGGCACGCACGGAGAAGGATCCGCAGATGAAGCAGGAAATTGTGAAGCAGATGGCGTTGATTCATTCGAAGGAAGTAACCGAATACATGATGGAGGTACTGCGATGAGGATACTGTTTGGGCTCTGTGCGGTTGCGGCGGTGATAAGTGCGCAGGCTCCGCCGTCGTTGTCGCATGCACAAATGGAGACCAGAGCGCATCAGGGCAATCTCCAGGCGGAACTTCGAAGCGGCCCTCCAGCCTGGTTTGGCTACTCAGTTAAAACAGTGAGGCGGAATGAGAGCTGCTGCTGGACAGACGGCAATCGAGGTTGTTTTCTTGAGAATGATGCACGAGGCAATGGGGCTGTTGTGCACGGCAACAGGCCGGTACAACTGGAAGGCTCAAGCGAAGCGGCGGTATTGTTTCGCGTGGCGGATGACCACATCGAGAAGGTGCAGATGTATTCGATGGAGTGCCCGTTGGACGCTGGCGGCTTACGGTTTGTTTGGCTGACGGGAGTTTCCGAGCATGCGAGTCTCTCGAATTTGAGCGAATTGGTGCAGAATGCAGGCGATCACGTGGTGGATGGCGCGGTGTTTGCAATCGCGCAACACGAAGGGTTAGAAGCGGATGGGGTATTGAAGCAGTTCGTGGAGCCCAGCGAGCCGGAAAGACTCCGAGAAAAGACGACGTTCTGGTTGGGGGCGAGTCGGGAACTTGCGGGAGTCGAAACATTACGGGAAGTTTTGAAGCGCGATCCTAGCCAAAGTGTGCGGGACAAAGCCGTGTTTGCTCTTTCGGTTACGAAGCGGCCGGAGGGAATGGCAACCCTGGTGAATGTAGCGAAGAGCGATCCCTCGCCGCACGTGCGAAGCCAAGCCTTGTTCTGGTTGGGGCAAAAAGCTGGAAAACAAGCACTTGGGGCGATTTCGGATGCGATTCAAAATGATCCGGATACCGAAGTGAAAAAGAAAGCGGTTTTCGCGCTGTCCCAGTTGCCAAAGGATGAGGGTGTGCCAAAGCTTATTGAGGTAGCACGGACACAACGTAATCCCGAGGTTCGCAAACAGGCGTTCTTTTGGCTTGGACAAAGCGGCGATCCGCATGCATTGGCTTTCTTTGAAGAAGTCCTACAGAAGTAGGCAATTGAAAATTTCCTGGACCTTATAGACCCGCTTGCGCGTATTGCGTTTTGTCGAGTCACATAAGCAAGCTCGGAGTGTAATCAAACCACTTCTGCCGAGCATTGCAACAACAAACTGCGGCGATCGATCTGGCACCATGACTCCGGTCTACCCGTTCTGAAAAGGAGGTGGAGTATGCGTGCGATTGGTGGCGCAATCAAGCACGGTAAGGAGCGCAATGGCGGATTTGCAGGCAGCACTTCGAGAATTCAGAAAAGCACCCGGATTCGCCGCCACGGCGGTGATCACGCTCGCGTTGGGTATCGGCGCGACCACCGCAATCTTCACCCTGGTTCACCAGGTGATGCTCAAGTCTCTGCCAGTCACCAAACCGGAAGAACTCTGGCGCGTAGGTGACAAAATCCGCTGCTGCAACTGGGGCGGGTACACGCAAGGTGAAGACGACAATTTCGCACTTTTCTCCTACGAAGCCTACAAAAACTTCCGAGAGCACACGCCCGAGTTCGTCGACCTTGCCGCACTGCAAGCCGGCAATGCTCCGCTCGGTGTGCGCCGCGCGGGATCGCGGCGGCCCCGTCGATACACGCAACGGCGAATACGTGTCAGGCAATTTCTTCCGCACCCTCGGCGTCCATCCCTGGATCGGCCGATTGATGACCGACGCCGACGATCAGCCCGGCGCACCGTCGGTCGCGGTCATGAGTTACCACATCTGGAGCGATAAATACGGCTCCGATACCTCCGTTGTGGGTTCAAGCTATCAGATCAACGGCCATCCCTTTACTCGTGATCGGCGTCGCACCTCCAGGGTTCTACGGAGCCAAGCTCGACGGCTGGGGCATGCCCGACTTTTGGATTCCGATCAACACCGAACCTCTGCTTGATGGGGAAGCCCAACGCCTCAAGCGCGCCAGAACGAACTGGCTCGACATCGTCGGCCGCGTGCGTCCCGGCGTCAATCCGAAGTCGCTGGAAGCCAAACTGCGGGTCGAGTTTCATGACTGGCTGGCTAGCCATGTGCCCGACATGGAGCCCGGCGAGAAACAGATCTGGCGTCAGCAGACTCTGCATCTCATTCCGGGCGGCTCGGGCGTCGCAGCGATGCGCGATCAATATGAGGCCGGATTGAAGCTACTGCTGATCGCGGCCGGTTGTGTTCTGCTGGTCGCTTGCGGCAACCTCGCCAATCTTATGCTTGCCCGTGGATTGAAGGAACGCTCGCAAACGTCTCTGCGCGTCGCTCTCGGTGCCTCCCGCGGCCGGCTGATTCGTAAGTCACTCGTTGACTCCACGCTCCTCGCCATCATCGGTGGAATCCTTGGAATAGGAATCGCCTACGCGGGCAGTAAACTGATTCTCCATCTTGCGTTCCATAACGGTGGCGGCCCTGCAAACTATGTGCCGGTAGACGCCTCGCCCTCCTGGCCCGTTCTGCTCTTTACGCTAGTGGTCTCGGTGCTGACTGGGATCCTCTTCGGTATAGCTCCCGCCTGGATGACTTCGCATGTCGATCCCATCGAGGCTCTCCGCGGCAGCAACCGCTCCATGCGCGGCAGTGGCTCGATCGCGCAGAAATCACTCGTCATTGCACAAGCAGCGATGTCGCTCATTCTGCTTTCGGCCGCAGCTCTGTTAGGACAGAGTCTGCGCAATCTCGAAACACCAGAATCTTGGCTTTGAAACGAAGGACCGCTATCTCGTCTCCATCAACCCGACGCTCGGCAACTACAAGCCCGAACAGATGGAGTCCTTCTTCCGTCGTATAGACGAGCGTCTCCTGCTTGTTCCCGGCGTGCGCACGGTCGCGCCCGCTCTCTATGCACCGATGAGCGGCGATAGCTGGAACGAAGGTATTCGCATTGCAGGTCGTCCCGAGCCTGGCCCCAAAGAGGATACCGGTGCCGGCTGGGCTCGGGTTATGCCCGGCTTCTTTGAAACACTCGACGCCAAAGTCGTACAGGGCCGCTTTATTCAGGAGCAGGACACCCCGGCAACTCTTCCCATCGCTGTCGTCAATCGAAGCCTTCGTTCGACGCTTCCTCAAACACCAGAACCCAATCGGCCAGCACTTCGGCATGAACCGTATTCAATACGCCAACAAATTCGAAATCGTCGGTGTTGTGCGCGATATCCGCTACATGACTTGGGATTACAAAGAACCCGTCCGACCGATGTTCTGGCTGCCCGAAACGCAAAGCATGAAATACGATGATCCGGAATTCAACACCTTCGACCTCTTCTCCCATTTCCTTTCGAATATCGTCGTTTGGGCTCCCGGCAACCCACCTGGTCATAGAAATCCAGGTTCGCAAAGCAATTGCCAGCATCGATCCCAACCTGGTCGTCTACGGAGTAGATCCTTATTCGAAGATTCTTGCTGGTGATTTCCAGCAGGAGAACATGATCGCCACTCTCACCATGCTATTTGGCGTGCTCGGCCTTGCTCTCGCCGCAGTTGGCATGTACGGCGTCATGGCCTATACGGTTGAACAGCGGACAACAGACATCGGCGTTCGTATGGCGCTCGGTGCCGATCGCGCTCGCGTAGTCCGCATGGTTCTTCGCGACGCCTTCCTGCAGGTCGGCATCGGACTCGGCCTTGGTATCCCACTCGCCATCGTCGCCGGCCGCCTCATGACACGTCAACTATTCGGCGTCTCGCCATGGGATCCGCAAATGCTAACAGTCGCTACGGTATTGCTCTGTGCCGCCGCGACCCTGGCATCCTGGATTCCTGCTGCTCGGGCTGCGAGCGTCCAGCCGCTAGTTGCGTTGCGCAGCGAATAAAGAACACGTACTCGATTCAATTGCACAGGGCTTCAACGGATTGACCGTATACCCGCTTTTCTGCAACAGTTGCTGCGCAATGATAAGAACGGCCGTTTGCAGTCTTGTGCACTTCGAAGACTTCACTCCAAATACGTAGCTCGCCTGCAGTATCTGACGGTTTCTGCGCTAACAGACGGAACGCCGAGGAAAATTGGCGGCGCGCTCATGCGCCAAATGATAAACTCCACCGTGCTCAAGTCAGTCCCGGAGGACGAATGAACATACACATAATCCGAACCCCTAATGTCTTCTTCGTGTTGCTCGCGAGTTTGTTAGCGGGCTCCACGCAGGCGCAGACTTCTGGGGAGGTCGAAGCTCACATCCAACATGTCACGTCCGGACTCATTGGCGGAATTGTCCTGAAAGGACATGAAAACGAGACACACACACTGAGTGAACGGATGAAAGAGCTGAACGTGCCCGGCGTGAGCATCGCGGTTATTCACAATGGCCACATTGAATGGGCGCGCGGTTTTGGCGTACGGGACAGAGCCGGAGCAGCAGTAAACGCAGAAACCATGTTTCAGGCCGGATCCATCAGCAAACCGGTGTCCGCAATGGCGGCGCTTCGATTGGTGCAGGAGGGTAAGTTAGCCCTCGACGCCAACATCAATCAGTATCTGACCAGTTGGAAGTTCCCCAGCGATCCCGCGGCCGGAGGGCAGCCGATCACTCTCCGCGAGCTGTTGACGCACACGGCCGGTATTACAGTGCATGGGTTTCCGGGCTACGGCCGCACCGACGCCGTTCCGACCCTCGTGCAAGTGCTGAATGGGGAGAAACCCGCCAACACGCCGGCAATCCGCAGTGAACAACCGGCGATGAAGGAATGGAAGTATTCGGGCGGAGGATACACAGTAATGCAGCAGGCTCTGATCGATGTTTCTCACGAGCCTTTTCCGAAACTGCTGCATGACACTGTTCTCGCCCCGATTGGGATGACGCGAAGCACTTTCGAACAACCGCTGCCGGAGTCCCTGCGTGACAACGCGGCAACACCTTACCACGGTAACGGCCAACCCGTTGAAGGAGGCGCGCATACATATCCGGAAATGGGCGCTGCGGGACTGTGGACCACTCCGACCGATCTCGGCAAGTACGCCCTTGAAGTCGAATCCTCACTGAAAGGCCACGCGAACCATGTACTGACACCGGAGATGACCCGGAAGATGCTTACACCCGGCCTCGGCCATTGGGGACTCGGCCTCGAAATCGGAGGCTCAGACACCAATTCATACTTCTCGCACGGCGGCGCCAACGAAGGATTTCGGAACATCTTTGCTGCCTATAAGATCACCGGCGAAGGTGCTGTCGTGATGACCAATGGCGATAACGGAAGCCAAATCGGTGATGAGATTATGCACAGCATCGCGGCGGAATACCACTGGCCGGACTGGCATCCTCAAGTTCGCGCGGTCGTCCAGGTCGACCCCAAGATCCTGTCTCGCTATGTCGGGACATATCAGCTCGGGCCCAATTTTAATCTGGTCATCACCGTTGATAACGGTCGGCTGATCGCACAGGCATCCGGGCAGCCGACGTTTTCACTCCATGCCGAATCAGAAACGCGGTTCTTTGCCTTAGAGTTCCCGGCCGAGTTGGAGTTCGCAAAGGATGCCAATGGAGCAGTCAGCGGGTTGGTGTTGCATCGGGGCGGGCAGAATATCAAAGCTCCCAAGAAGTAAACCCGGCCGAATGCGGGTTAGAATCGCGCGGATGATTCTGCGGTGTACTTCCGGTGCTCCCGAACGGAATTTCGTTTGGTAATGCCGGAGCGGCTCCGCGGATTATAGCCGTGCTGCCGACCAGCGCAAGAAAGTCGGGCCCGCAGGTGGGAACGTAATCGTAACTGATCGCGATGGGGATGCCGGGCATGAACAACTTTTGAGGCGTTGGGGCCATTGAAAGTTCAACGCGCTCGACCGTCACTTGCAACCTAGATAAAACGCGGATTACTAAACCCTTCGCCGTTACACGATCTAAACAAACCGTGAAAACCCGGGAATTGAGCACCGGAAAATCCACTTCTCAATTGGCCGGAAACCGAACAATTTCCTTCGCCTTCGTCTTCTAAAAAGGTTCGGCTCCAGCGATCTTACATGTTTTGACATATGCAAGGCTGGCATCGAAAACCGCCCCGATAATCGCGAACGTCGATGCCTAGGCAAGATCACGCCTAGCTCGGAAGTCTGTTGATCGGCACTGCACTGACGAAGACAGTCCGTGATAATTGCCTCATCCGTTTAGACGCTCTGAACTGGAGTCACCCCAACCGAAAGAGGGGGTGCGAAGTTACCTCCTAAGGGGCTTACCTTGCTACCTTGCAGGGGACGTTGACACATCATTGACTTGCGACCGGAACAAAGGAGCAGGACGCAAGGTTCAGCCGGTGATTTTAGGGCAACATATCGGTTTTTGGTAGGGAGTCCGGACGCTTTCACCGGCTTCCAACCATCTCTGTAACGCCACAATCCTCTTCCTTGGAATGAAACCAATAGCGAGTCGTCTTGGTCTTCGACCATACTCAGGGCTGGAGCGCGGTTGATCGCGTTGTTCACTTCGATGTGCCGCGCGATACCGTCCCGGTAGCACTGCAGTTCGTTCGCCCCGGAATGAATTAAGCAAAGAGCGCCACTAGCTCGTTGGATTAACGGTGCACAGTTTACATTCTCCAGGACCTGTTAACTACGCCATCCTTCACGCGGATAAGCCCCGAACCGTGCGCATCCACCAGACGGCTCTATCATTGGTGGCCAAGAGAGCCGGATAACCACGCAGCGTAACCGTCTGCAGGTGTGTGAATGACGTTTTCTCGAAGCGGTCCAGACAACGCGCTGTGCCAAACCATATATTGCCTTCGCGATCCTGCAGAATGGCGCGAATCTCGGAAGAACTAAGACCCGCAGTCACCGCTTCCACTTGCGGATTCCGCCCCGGGCTGGGACCCTGTCCGAAATCTCTGACTCTCGCGAGCCCATAATAGTCCCTGCGCAATCCAGAGGTTGCCTTCTGAGTCGGGCAGCAGTTCCGCTCGGCCGTAAATCGGAAAAGCGCTCGCAATAGACGGATTCTGCAAAGGACGAATCGATCGCCACGCGTCGCAGATCCAAATCTGACCCTGTGCAGATTCTGCCATGGCGCTCCCTCTACGCACGGACTGGGAACTCTGTGAACGCTTGGCTTCCTTTCCGCAGGATGCACAGCCGGTCAGCTTGCCCAACCCAAATATTCCCTTCGCGATCGAAGAAGCGCGAGAAAACTCCGCCCTTGTCCAGCCCTTTATCACGGCCGAAGTCAATCCATCTCTGTTTGAAGTAACAACAGCTTACTGCCTGCAATCGCCCAAACTGACCCGTCGGGCCGAGCTATGGCCCGATCGAGCGTATCGGAAGTGAGCCCGCTCGTTCGCGCGTACAAGACGGTCGAACCGTCCGGGTTCAAGTGCATCACAGTCGCGGATCGCAAACCGATCCACAGGCCGCCGTTAGGGTCTACTGCAAGCGAGGCTATGTCCGCTGACGGTAAGGAGGCGCTTTTCGAAGTAAACGGGTAAGTCGAAAAGCTAATTCCATCAAACCGGTGAAGCCCAAGCGACAAACCAATCGAGAGGTAACAATCCTTGTTCTGCGCCAGCGCCAAAATGCCTCCGGGCGCGCCATCCCGACGTGTCTAAGCTGTGTGCATGGTTTCTTCAAATGACCTTGCAGGTTGAGCAAGTGCTTCGCTGGACTGCGCTGCAAGCGGCTTCGGAGGTGCCACGGTCCCATTCAGTGGCAAGACGTTAGCGAAGGCTGGAATCAGGACGAGAACTAGCGTCTGAGAGGATCTTCGGCCGACTCTTGCCGCAGCCAGGCATTTTCGGTCCCGCCTTTCAAGTAGTCGCGCCTATCTTGTTTGGGTGCCTTATTGCCGGCTTTTGTACCTCGATTGTGGCACTGCTGCTCGCGCTCATCGGAGCAGTCGCGCTGGTTCATGACCCGGGTTCGGACCAGTTGCGCGGAGCATCGCTGATTGTTCTTTCAATAGCTACAGCCCTTTTGGGTGCGGGCGAATACTCGTTCGATGGGCTTCTGTTTGGGAGAAGGCGAATCCTTATACCGCCCGAAGACTGAGCTGACCCTAAATCGTCGGAAGCAAACTGTAGTTGGGCAGCGTTTACTGACGGAAGAGATTAGCGTCGACAATTACCCTTTTCGAACGTAATCCCTTCCAAGAAACCGGCCAGCGATACCGGCCAGCGCATACTGGATTTGTAAACGCTGCGCCGTAAGGGCGGATCTATCCCGAAATAGCCGCTCAATTTTGGTGCGCACGTCCTTCGGGATCTTATCTCGTCTCGAGAACGCGAACAACATTCGGGTCAATTCCTGCGTCGCGCCCAGATGACTTTGCCGCCATGGATTGCGTATCTGATTTTGGTAAACGCCTCAGGTCCACCCGACTCGGGGTCTTCGGATAGAATCGTCAGATCGCCCTTCATTCCCGGCACGACCTTGCCTTCGTGCTGCGATACCTGAAATAGCCCCGCCGGAGTTGTCGTCAGCATGGCAAGCACATCGCGGAATCCGAACCCTGCCTTCATCAACTGCCGAAATTCTTCGCTCTGGTCATAATCCGTAAGGAACCCTGTATCTGTGCCATACATCAGCCGCCCACCAAGCTGATGAAATCGGTAATCGAGCCCGCGAATTTTCGCGATGTCATTGTCGTGCGAGAACAGCTTCAGTGTCGGAATTATCGTCATGTGTTGCCGGATCATGCGCCGAAGAAGTGACTCATCAATTCCATTCGTAACCTCTGGCGTATGCGCCAGAACATCTACTCCGGCGTCGATCGCCACTTTGGTTCCCTCAAAATTCGAAGAATGCGAAAACACCAGTTGACCGAGTTTATGTCCCTCCTCGGCCGCTGCACGCGCGATTGTTTCGTCCATCGGCACAATGTGGTTCGGCGCAGCAATCGAGCCGGTAAAGAGCTTCACAATGTCAGCTCCTTGTGCTCGGTCCCTCTCTACGAGTGTCATGGCCTCTGCAGCCGACTCCGGTTGCCCCAACTTTGCTTTCAGCTTTGCCGGCAGTTCTGCCAAGTAGTACGGCAAGGCGTGCGCTGGAAAGATGGGGAGACCCGCAGTAAGAATGTGGGGCCCCAACAGTTCACCGCTTTCTACGCGCCTCCGTAATGCGACCGTATTCTGTACGTCCGAACCGGTATCCACGACGCTAATGAAGCCGGAGTGGGTGAGCATGTCGCTCAATTGACTTTGCAGCTTAGTTGCGGGCTGATGGGCGGCATCGTTCCACTTCGGCTCCATAAAATGCACGTGCGCATTCCAGAAGCCGGCGAGCACAACGCAGCCTTCACAGGAGATCGTCTGGACTTCCCTCGGCACAGGCAGATGATCTCCGACCCCAGTAATCACGCCATGACGGATCAAAACCGTTACGCTTTTTTGGGCCGCCGCGTTCGGCGCCGAGTATACCTTCGCGTGTCTAATCGCCAGATCCTGTGCTAGACCAACCGCATGGGGACTGAGCAACCAAGCAAGAACAAGAGCCTTGGCGGCTATTCTTGTGGTTATCGACAGCGGCACTTGTAGAACCAAGTTGAATTATCAGCCAGTTCGCGATGAGAAGTCGCACGAGCGAGACGTCGAACTCCCTACTTCGCAAATTCGGAAAATAGTCAGTGAGGACCAAGCGTTTCAGTCGGAGTAATCTTCGTGAGGAAGGACCCCCGGCGTGAGCCATTCTCAAGGCAAAAGATTGGCCCCGCGTGCGTGTTGTCTAGCTGATGTTGCTCTAGAATTCCTTCATGGCTTTTCGATCACTTACAGCGTTCTTCCTGGCTGTCCAGTCCTTTGCCGTTGCTCAGAATGCAATTTCCGATAGCCGTCCACGTGCTTCGCAACTGGGATTGACCATTGGCATTCTGCCGATTGGTCGATTGGACGCTATCACAGACGTCGCTGGAGTGACAGTTGGTCAAGTCACGATCATTCAGGGTAGCAACGTGCGCACGGGTGTCACTGCCGTTTTGCCGCGAACAGGGAATCTGTATCGCGACAAAGTACCAGCAGCGGTCTTCGTCGGCAATGGTTATGGAAAGTTGACCGGGTCTACCCAAGTCGAGGAGATGGGTACGATTGAAGCTCCTATTCTGTTGACGAACACAAGCAGCGTACCGGACGTCGCCGCCGCGTTGACGCGCTACATGATGGCTCTTCCGGGAAACGAGGATGTATTGTCGGTTAACCCCGTTGTTGGCGAAACGAATGACGGATATCTTAACGACATTCGTGGATTCCATGTCACTCAAGATACTGTGTTTGCAGCCATTAAGAATGCAAGAGGCGGCCCAGTGGACGAGGGCAGTGTGGGTGCCGGCACCGGAACGGTCGCCTATGGATGGAAGGGTGGAATCGGCACCTCGTCACGAAGGTTGCCTGCCACCCTGGGTGGGTATACGGTCGGTGTGCTAGTTCAGACGAACTTCGGAGGAGTGCTCACGATTGCCGGTGCGCCGGTCGGCAAGGAGCTGGGCCAATACTACCTGCGGGACGAGGTAAGCCAAGGAGCAAAAGACAAGGCGGATGGATCTTGCATGATGATCATCGCCACTGATGCGCCAGTTGATGCACGAAACTTGAAGCGACTAGCGGCCAGAGCGTGGTTAGGGATGGCGCGGGCGGGCAGTTCTGCCTCAAACGGGAGCGGAGACTACGCCATCGCATTCTCCACGGCACCGCAGAATCAGATCCATGCGTCTGACAGGTCGCTCACGCAACATTTCGAAGCACTCAGCAACGACGCCATGTCCCCGCTCTTCCTTGCCGTCATCGAAGCCACGGAGGAGGCCATTTATAACTCGATGTTCCGGGCCGTGACGACGACCTCGAACGGACACACTGTAGATGCCTTACCCCTCGATAAGACGCTTCGGATCTTACGAAATCATCGATTGATCAACTAACCTTTTTGCGCCGATGTTCATCACGACGAGGCCGGTTTTCGAACTAAGTTCCCAGGCTCGCCCACAGAAGACTACCCCAAACACGTAAACGCTCTAAGGGGCAGATACGCTAACGTGTGAAAGCCTTTCCAATGTGTCCGAAGGGTTAGCAACACAGACAGCGCTTCTCTTTTGTGACGAATCATCCGTCCTCGTCGGGCAGTGTAGGGGAATGCTCCGTCCTGGGTGTCGGGACGGATTAGCAAACACATCGCGGTAAGAGGAGGATCTATTTGAACAGGAGCTGCTTTTCGAGCGGTCAGTTTTCAGGGTTGCGTCGTCATTCTGGACTGATCTGGGAATTTCACTCGGATTCGGTAATCTTCCGATAAGTCATAAAAATCGCGCGGAGACTCTCACGCCAGCCGCTACCCACTCATTCGCAACGTAGGGCCGTCATCGGATCGATCGCGCTCGCGCGCCGGGCCGGGACAAGGCCCGAAAACAACACAATGAGTCCCAGTAACGCAATGTCGGCAACGCCGGTCCAGAGGTCTATCGGCGTCACGCCGAACAACTGAGAAGAAACGTACTGGTTTAAGATGTGTGCGCTCGGGACGCCTACGAGGAGGCCGCCTCCCAAGAGGATCAGCATCTCGCGCAGCACCAGCCATAAGTTGTGGAAAAGTTCTCTGAGGCTTATCGCATTCGGTTCCGCTTTTCATTGGAGAAGAGAATCGGGGATAAGCATTAGAGAGCAAGCATCTCGCTGTACGAGTAATGCCGACTAACCTTTGATGTTTTCGTAAAGACCCTCGAGCAGCGGGATGTGCTTCGCAAGACGAATTCTCAGAAGCTGTCGCTGGACCACAGCACGACCTCTATAAGTCTTTTGGAGATGCGAAGCCTGCTTGCCGAAAGAAGGGTGGAGCGAAAGGGAGATGGAGCAGCAAGACAACGCGGATCACGATGAGCGCTACGCCTCCTGGGTAGGGTTCGATTGGGGCGACCAGGAGCACGTTTTGGTCTCTGCAATGGACTGATACCGGAGAGCGGGAGCGAGGGCGCTTGGAGCAATCGCCAGAAGCTTTGGATGTTTGGCTCGGGCAGTTGATGAGCCGCCTAGATGGTCGCCGAATCGGGGTTGCTATCGAGCAGAAGCACGGGGCAGTGGTGTGGATGCTTTTGAAATATGAATGCGTCGAGATCTATCCGATTCATCCTCAAGCCGCCGGGCAATTTCGTCAAGCTCTGTACCCGTCTGGAAGTAAGAGTGATCCTGCCGATGGGGAACTACTTCTGGAGTTGCTGGTGCATCATCGAAATCGCCTTCGTCCTTTAGAGCAGGATGACGAACCGACTCGTCGGCTGCTGATGTTAGTGGAACAACGGCGGCATTGGGTGGAGGAGAGAAAGCGACATGGCAACCGGCTCTCCGCACGACTCAAGGTCTACTTCCCACAGGTGCTGAACTGGTTTGACGATATCGGAGCGGCACCGGTACTCGATCTGCTGGCTAGGTGGCCCAGACTGGAGCTATTACAAAAAGCGCAACCCAGGACATTAGAGGCATTTCTTCGTCAGCATCGGCGCACTTTGGAAGAAGCGGAAGCTTGGGCAAAACAGGTAAGAGCGGCTGTTCCCGCTGTTCAAGATGCGGTGCTGCTGGATTGCTATGTGCTGGAAGTGACGGCACTAGTGGCGTTGCTGAAACAAATGCAAACAAGATTCAAACCTTTGATGCGGTTATCGCTGAAACCACTCGTAAGCATCCCTGTTGGGCGATCGCTCAATCGCTGCCGGGCGCCGGGCCGATCATGCCATCTCGTTTGTTAGCAGCAATGGGAAACGGTAAGCGCTAACAGAATGCTCATCAGTTGCAATGCGCCAGTAGCATTGCGCCAGTCACCGCGGCCAGCGGACGGACGCGAGTCATCCAATTCCGAAGAGCCTGTCCGAAGTTTCTGTGACAAACCTTTCATGAATGGGCGCAGCATTCGATGAAGAGCTGCCGCTGGGCCAGGGTCTATTACGATCAGCTGCGGGCTGTGGCCAAACGCCATAATGCGGCACTTCGCGCCTTAGCGTTTAAGTGGCAGCGGATTCTGTTCCGCTGCTGGCAGGACGGAGTGGCGGTAGCTTAGACCAGGATGTCTTTCACGACGACCGCACGCTTTTCAGTGCCTGTGAGTTTCTGATCCAATCCTTGGAACTTGAACGTGAAGCGCTGATCGTCTAGCCCGAAGCGGTTCAGTACCGTCGCTTGAAAATCCCGAACGTGGACAGGGTCCTTTACGATGTTGTACGAGAACTCGTCTGTCTCCCCGTGTACAACTCCGCCTTTGATGCCCCCGCCAGCCATCCAGATCGAAAAACAGCGCGGGTGGTGGTCGCGTCCATAGTCGGTTGCGGTCAATTTACCCTGTGAGTAAACCGTCCGACCGAACTCTCCGCCCCAGATCACCAAAGTCTCGTCCAACAAACCGCGCGCCTTTAAATCCTGAACAAGCGCCCACGCTGCCTGATCGATATCGCGGCATTGGCTGGGTAACACCTCGGGCAGAATAGAATGCACATCCCAGCCGCGGTGATAGACCTGTACGAACCGGACGTCGCGTTCCATCATGCGCCGCGCCATCAGACAACAATTCGCGAAGGTCCCTCCTTTACGCGCGTCTTCACCATACATTTCAAACGTGCTCTCTGGTTCCTTGGAAATGTCGGTGAGATCGGGAACTGAAGCCTGCATGCGAAAAGCCATCTCGTATTGCGCGATCCGAACCTGCGTTTCCGGGTCAGAGAGCTTGACGCTTTCCATATGATTGAGTTCACTCAACGCATCCAGCATGCGACGCCGAACTTTCACCGGAACTCCATCCGGATTGCCGATGTAGAGCACAGGATCGCCGCCCGATCGCAGCGCAACACCCGAGTACTGCCCGGAAAGAAATCCCGCACTCCACAATCGCGCGGAAATGGCCTGCACATTGGCCTTCGGGTTTGAATGAGTTGCATTTAAGACAACGAACGTTGGAAGCGACTGGTTCATGCTGCCGAGTCCGTAAGCGAGCCACGATCCGATGCAGGGCTTACCAGCGATCATGAAGCCGGTTTGCAGAAACGTAATAGCCGGCTCATGATTGATGGCGTCAGTGTTCATTGTGCGAATGATGGCGATGTCGTCCACCATCTTGGCGGTGTGGGGCAGCAACTCGGAAACCCAGGCGCCGCTCTGCCCGTATTGCTCAAACTTGAAAACCGAAGGAGCAATGGGAAACCGGGTCTGCCCCGCGCTCATGGTTGTTAACCTTTGCCCGTTGCGGATCGACTCGGGCAGATCCTTATCAAAGTAGTCCTTCAGCCCAGGCTTGTAATCGAAGGTCTCTAATTGCGGCGGGGCGCCCAACATGTGCAGATAGATCGCTCGCTTGGCCTTGGGTGCAAAGTGGGGCAACCCTGGCTGTCCGCCGATAGCCGGCTTTTCAGTCTCCGCCCTTGCCGCTGCTTGGCCGGCGCGAACCTGCTGGTCGCTCAGCAAGGAAAATAACGCCAACGAACCAAGTCCGCGAGCGCCCCGTCCAAAAAAATGTCGGCGGGTTTCCGCTAATACAGCTTCATGCTCTGGGTGCATAACAAAGACCCCTTACCCTCTACTTCACTAGGACTTCATCGAGATTCATGATCTCGTTAGCGACCATCGACATCGCCGCTAAACGCGGCGCCGGCAAATCCGTTGGCGGCCTGGATTCTCCCGCATTGAGTAACTTTGCAGCGTCGGCCGGAACCGCTTCGTAGTACGCCAGATAGTCGCGATATGAGTTCACAATCACCGCCCGCTCTTGATCATTGAAACTGCGGGCCAGCAAGCGTTCCGCCATGTAATCCACTTGTCGATCCACGTTGCTGCGCGAGGATAGCAACGCGTTCTGCGCCAGTACTCGAGCGGCTTCCACGAACTGTGGATCATTCATTGTGACCAGCGCTTGCAACGGCGTATTCGTGCGTTCACGACGAACGACGCATTCTTCCCGCGACGGGGCATCGAAAATATCCATCGACGGAGGCGGCGCACTGCGTTTCCAAAATGTATACAGACTACGCCGGTAAAGGCTGGCACCGGTATCCGCCTTATACACCCTCGTATTGCTGTTGTCCATCGCCACCGTTTCCCAAACCTTTGGTGGTTGATACGGTTTCACGCTCGGGCCGCCGACCTTCTGGACCAAAAGGCCGCTCGCCGCAAGCGCGTAATCCCGGAGCATCTCGGCGTCCATGCGATAGCGCGGTCCACGTGAAAGCAAACGGTTGTCGCGATCATGTTCCAGTTTCGCGGGAGTTGCCAGCGCGGATTGCCGGTAGGTCGCAGAGGTCACCAACATGCGTAGAGTTCTTTTCACATCCCAGCCAGACTCTCGAAAGTCCACCGCCATCCAGTCCAAGAGCTCTGGATGCGAAGGCGATTCGCCTTGTGAGCCAAAGTCCTCTGCTGTCTTCACCAGCCCCGTGCCAAACAACTGCTGCCAAAAGCGGTTCACCGTCACTCGCGACGTAAGGGGGTTTGCAGGATCAACCAGCCACTGGGCTAGACCGAGACGATTCCGCGGCGCAGACTGGGGCATGGGCGGAAGCACAGCCGGAACGTTCGGATGCACTTCCTCCTTTGGCTGGTCGTACAAACCGCGATAGAGAACGTGCGCGACAGGTTGCGCGTCTCGGCGCTCCTCCTGCACGAACGTGACGGGACTTCGACGTATGATCTCGTAACGAGCCGCATCCACCTGATGAAGTTGCTCAAAGACAACCTTTGTTGTCGGATCTACCTTGGCTGTGTAGTACGTCAATAGCGATTGCCGCTCCGAGGGTGTCAGATCGGCAGCCTCCCTCTGGCTCGCAGCGGAAAGGCTATCGGCGGCGAATATCAGTTTCGCGTCCTGCTCGTCGGTCCATCTCCCGAGCACGCGAAAGTTAGTCAGTGCGCCGCCATCAAACGACTGCTTGCCGTGGCTACCCAAATAAAGAGGCGGGGAGCCCTTTCGAATCGATGTCTGGAGTGGAGCAAGGTCTTCGCCCGTGCCATAACTGGGCACCCGGTTTCCATTGATGTAGATCCGAAAGCCCCTTTCGCTACGGCTACCGTCATAGGTGAAAATGGCTTGATACCAGGTGGCTGGCTTCAACCCGTAGTTTGGGTCCGGCTGGGCGCTTATGTACTTTCCATCAAGTCCCTGGAGTTTGATGGAAAGAAGGGAAGGTTCCGTGTTGTTACTGATAACCTTCACACTCCACCCAGACTCTTTCGTCAGATCGCCTTGTTTTTCCGAGTCCATCTGGGTGGCAATGCTATAGCTCTCATTCGCTCTTGGAATCATCAGCCAAAATGCAATCGTGAATGCCTTGTCGCTATCGATGTCGGACACGTCAGGAAGCTCCACAGAGCCTTCTTTGCCGAATTGGAACGCTTTACCTACCGCCGGCGGACCGTCGATCAAAGTTACGCCAGCGGGAAGGGAGATCGGCTCCGAATGTTCGTTGCGGATGACTTGAGCCTCGCCACCGGAGCTGATCTTCACTGATTCAGTAGAAGGAAAAGCTTCGCTGACCTGGTGGCGCACGGGACTATCGAGCCAACTTTGAAACCCGGAGCTCGAGGCTTTCTCCAGACCGGCTAACGTGCTTTCCAGATCTGCGCGTTGCTGCTCGAGTTTGTCCCAACGAGCGCGATCGTCCTTTGACGGGACCGTCACGACGGGCGGCGTGTTAGGGACATTGCCGTCCAACGGATACTGTGTCGTATTCCGGAAGAATGCAGTCAGCGAGTACATTTCCTTCTGCGCGATCGGATCGAACTTGTGATCGTGGCAAGTCGCGCAGCCAACCGTGAGTCCCATCCAGACAGTGCCGGTCGTGTCCGCACGATCTCTCGCATACATCGCCTCCACCTCGGCCGGAATAGACCCGCCTTCATTGGTGGTAACATTGCACCGCTGGAAACCAGAGGCGACTTTTTGATCTAAGGTGGCGTTTGGTAGAAGATCACCCGCGAGTTGCTCAATGGTGAATTCATCGAAACGCATATTGCGATTGAACGCGTTAATCACCCAATCGCGATAAGGCCACATTTCACGGTAGTTGTCGATGTGCAAGCCCTGGGTATCGGCGTAGCGCGCCGCATCTAGCCAGTAATGGGCCATATGCTCCCCGTAGTGAGCGGATGACAGCAAACGATCAACGACTTTGTCGTAAGCCTGCGGGGATCGATCTTTTGCAAACTCTTCTACTTCGGCGGGAGTTGGTGGCAGGCCCGTCAGATCCAGCGTGACGCGCCGGATCAAAGTTCGTCGATCGGCCTCCGGCGCCGGCTCCAGGTGATTCGCTTCCAGCTTGGCGAAGATAAAGTTGTCCACGGGGTTCCGGACCCAGGCGCCATTCGTCACTTCGGGAACCGGCGGCCGCACCGGCGCTATAAAGGCCCAATGGTCCTTCCACTGGGCGCCTTGTTCCACCCAGAGCCGCAGGATATTCTTCTGTTCTGTCGTTAGTGTTTTGTGCGCAAAGACCGGGGGCATGCGATAGCCCGCGTCTTCCGAGAACACACGCTTGATCAAGAGGCTTTCGTCGGGCTTTCCCGGCACTATCACTGTTCCATTCTTCCGGGTTGCGAAGGCGCCTTCTCGTATATCCAGCCGCACACCAGCCATGCGGGTTCCCTTGTCGGGACCGTGACAGAGAAAGCAGTTATCCGACAGAATCGGCCGGACTTGCCGCTGGAAATTGATTTTTGGTCCGCCGCTAGTCGCGTCGGCTGCGTACAAAGTGCCGCCCAGGAAGATGCATCCCCAAACTCCGGCATAGGCCCGAAATAACCTGACTGACATAGTCACGCTCCAACCCGATCGGAATTACTGCGCCGCACGTTGATGCTTGGTGATTGTCCCGACAACGCCGGCCCCCTCACGAATCTTCAAAATTTGGTTCGAAGACACTCGGTCAACCTGATCTTTCTTCCCGCTCGGCCACAGAACTTCTATCGAATCGGCCATGCTGTGGTCGCCCAGCCCGAAGTGCAGCCGTAAGTCGTTGCCGGATATGAAACTCGATCCAGCTCGCACGTGATCGTATTGAATAAGGTCGCCTGCCGTAAGCTTTACCTTAGCGCCAATCGCATCACGATTGCTGACGGTTCCTTCTAGTTTCATCTCTAGCCAGTTCGCCTGATTGCCGCCCACATTTTCCAGCAGCTGGGGGGTGCCGTCGATATTCGATACCAGGATGTCCACGTCCCCGTCATTGTCGTAGTCGCAATACGCTCCGCCCCTGGCAGACCTGGCCTCCATTCTCAGCAAGCCTACCTCTTTCGATACTTCGGCGAATTTGCCGTTGTGGAGGTTGCGAAAGAGCTGCAGCGGTTCACGATAGGTTTCTGCTCCCAGTCTGCCGTCTACTTCGGGATACACATGCCCGCTCGCATCAAACAAATCCTTCCACCCGTCGTTGTCGTAATCAAGGAAAAACGTAGCCCAACCCAGGTGAGGGATGGTCCGCTCCCCAATCCCAGATTGGAAGGATAGATCGCTGAAGGTGCTCTTCCCCTCGTTGTGGAACAGCACATAATTGTCGTTGGCGAATGTTGTGATGAACAGGTCCGTGCGGCCATCGTTGTCGTAGTCGCCAGCCGCAACCCCCATACTCGACATTTCCTTGCCGTCAGAGTTATACGCAACCCCTGAGGATACTCCGATCTCCTCAAAGGTGCCGTCTCCTTTATTCCGGTACAGATAGTTCGGGTTGGAATCATTCGCCACGAAGATGTCTGGCAGGCCGTCATCATCGAAGTCATCGAAAACCACTGTGAAGCCGTAGAAGAGATTGCGATCGACGACGTGCGCTTTCTCCGTGACGTCGGTAAACGTTCCATCGTGATTGTTGTGATACAGGACGTCAGGTGCGCCTTTGTAGCCAAGCGGCCCGCACGCATGCACCTCCACGCCTCGGTAATTACAGGTTTTTAGAACCGGGTTCTTCTGATCGAAATCCAGATATCCAGCAACATACAGGTCCAAATATCCATCGCCGTCGTAGTCGGCGAATGCCGCCCCGGTGTGCCAAATATTCCCCCCGGCAATACCGGCGTGTTCGGCGACATCGCTGAACGTGCCGTTGCCATTGTTGTGATACAGCGCGTTGTTTCCGAAGTTCGTCACCAGCAGATCAGTCTGTCCGTCGTTGTCGTAATCAGCCGCAACACATCCAAATCCCCAAGCTGTTCCCCCAACGTGTGCGTCTTGCGTCACATCCGAAAAGGTCCCGTTCCCGTTGTTTCGATACAGGTGATTGCTCACCGGCCTCTTCGCCTTCCCCTGTAGCGCCTCGACACTTGAACCATTGACCAGGTAGAGATCAACATAGCCGTCTTTGTTGTAATCGAACCAACAAGCACCACTGCCATTTACCTCTACTACGTATCTCTTCTGAGCGCCGCCGGCAACGATGATGGTTTTGATTCCTGCTCTATCTGTCACATCGCGGAAGACAACGGGCCGCTGGGTGATCTCTGCTTTCCCGCTCAGGAGGAGCAAACCCATTAAGGCGACAGTAAGCGCCAGGACGAGAAACTTCATTGTGCGATGCCGTCGGGGGCTGTGCTTTGATCTCTCAGCCGCTGCACAATAGCTGTTTCTCTTGCTGCGTCATCCGATGCACCGAGCCTGGCATACACTCGCGACAACTCAAAGTGTATCTGCGAATTATCGTTATGCCTCAGAGTTGCCCGTTCCAAGACGTCCCTGGCTTCAGAAAAGCGTTTTAGCGCAACAAGATCGCGGGCCGCGCCAAGCAGCGCCGTTAGTTGCTGTGAGTCAATGTTGAGTGCGAGCTGATAGGTAGCCAAAGACGGTGCATACTCTCCCGCTTTGTTTTGCGCTTCGGCCAGGCCAAGTAGCGGCTCTAGTTCCTCGGGAGCCAGTTCGACTGCTCTGGCGAAAGAGGGACGTGCCTCCTGATACCGTCCGAGCCTGGCTAGCTGCTGGCCCTCCGCAAGCTGAGCCTTGGCGAGAGAAGGAAAACGCTGCGCAGCTTGTTCGGCGATGGCTAGCGCATCAACCTGTTTCTCGTCGGCATTTAAACAGTCGATCAGCAGGAAGAAAAGCTTGGGGTCATTATCCTGCTTTGCGAGGAGTGCCTTGGTAATTGGCACTGCCTTACGTGCCGCACCAGTGTGCAAGTAAGTGAGCGCTAACAGTCCGGCAGTTTTCGCATTCTCCGGCTGCGCCGAGTGAACGAGTTCGAGTTCGGGAAGCGCTTCAACGTATTTGCCGAGTAAAACGTAGCTCAAGCCCAGGGCAGCATTGCCGTCCACAGAAGTTGGAGCGATAGTAAGGCTTGCTAGCAGCGGGTCAACAGCGTCTTCGGTCCGCCCGAGTTTCAGGAAAGCCAGTCCCAGGTCAAAGTGAGCTTGAAAGGAGGACGGGTCCCGTCTCGCCGCTTCTGTGAAAAGCGTGATGGCATCCGTCGGCATCCCCGCGGAGGCAAACTCCGATCCCAGCGCCACCAAGATGTCTGGATCGAATTCCGTATTCTTGAGCAGCGAGTCGCGAATGTCCCGAGCAGGCGCTAAGTTCCCGCGGGCAATCTCCTGCGAGCCGGTTACCAGATTCTGAACGGCCTCGCGGTCTGCGACCTTTGAATCGAGACTGGCCTGGAACTCAGCGTTTGCTCGATTGCTCTCTCCGAGTTGCTGATAGAGTCGTGCTAACCGGTAGTGCAGATTGCCATCCCACGGCGTTAACTGAATTGCTCGTTCCGTCCACCTTTGTGCCGCCGCTAACTGGTGAGCATCGAAATACGCCTTCGCTAACTGCGCCGGTGCATCCTCAATCGGCGGAGTCGCGCTTGCAGGTTCCTGCAGCCACCCGATTGCCTGCTCAGGGTTCGCCCGCAGCAAGGCGATTCGCCCAAGGAAGTAACACGCACGCAAGGAGTGCGGAGCCATTCGAGTCACTTGCTCCAGTTGCACTCGCGCCTCGTCTAGTGAGCGAAGCCGGTACAGGGTGTACCCGCGCAGGAACAGGATCTCGGTGCTATTGAAGTATTCTTTTTTCGCGGCGTCCAGCAGGGTCAAAGCCGCCCCGAATTGCTGCTGCTCAATTAGTTTCCGCGCCCGCATTTCGTAACTTTGACTTTCGTCGGCTTGCGCCGGCCGGGCTGTTTGCGCGCCCAAGCCCGCAGCGGAACAACTAAGCAACATGAGAATGCCCAGAGCGGCAGGCCGGTGCACCCTTTTCTCCTTCGCATCTACTTAATCACACTTCACCGGTCGTCTTTGGCCCAAGCCTAAAGACAACATCGAATAAATCAATTAATGAAAAAAGCAACAGGAAAACCAATCGGAAAGCATAAAAAGCATTGACCGCCTCGCCGGTCGGTGATAGTCTACCGCCACATAGTACTTTTCTACCACCCAGGAGATGCCATGACGCATGCAGCAATCCTCCGAGTAGTCTTAGCGACAACTTCTCTCGCACTTGTCGCCTGTCTTTTTCCAACCAAACTGGCGGCCCAAGCAACGGAATTAGGTGAGATAGCCGGAACGGTTACGGATCCGCAAGGGGCGACTGTTGCTGACGTACTCGTGAAGATCATCAATACAGGTACCGGTGTGGAGCGCGACGTGCGCACCGAAAGTCAAGGTCTGTTCTCCGCCCGCTCCCTCGTTCCTGGTGTGTATCGGGTAGAGGCAAGCGCACCCAGCTTCTCAACGCAGGTGCAGGAAAACATCAAGCTGGACGTGTCGGCAACCGTGACTATAGATTTCCACCTCACCGTAGGCCAAGTCACGCAAAGGGTGGAAGTGCAGGCCGAAGGGGCACTGCTGCAAACTCAGGACAGCAGTGTGAATACCGTGATTGGTAACGCTCAAGTGGTGGAATTGCCTTTGAACGGCCGGGATTTCAATAGCCTAACCCGCCTCACACCAGGCGCCGTTCGAGGCACGAGTGCTGGAGCCGAGACTATCCAGGGGAATACATTTGCTGTTGCGGGCGATCGCAGCGACAACACCTATTACGCGTTGGACGGCATGTACAACAATGGCACGTTTTTCAAGACCGCTGCGATTCACCCGTCCATCGACGCGATTCAAGAATTCAAGATTCAGACCAACACCAGTGCGCAGTACGGAGCGGCTGCGGGCGCCAATATAGACGTGATGATCCGTTCGGGAACTAACGATTTTCACAGCACAATTTATGAGTTCCTGAGGAACGACAAACTGGACTCCCGTAACTATTTCGCACAGAACGTTCCCGAATACCGGCGTAATCAGTTTGGCTTCACGATCGGTGGTCCCGTGCTCGTCCCCAAACTTTTCAATGGAAGAGACCGGACCTTCTGGTTTTTTGATTACGAGGGGAATCGTATTCGGCAGGGAAATACCTCCTTCCAAACAGTACCGACTGCATCGCAACTCGGCGGTAATCTTTCCCACACGCTCACTGGCGCACTCGCTCCGCAAATTTACAATCCCTATTCGTCGCGCCTCGTGAACGGACAATTGGTTCGGGACCCATTTCCGGGTAATATCATTCCTGCGAGTCTGATTAAGCCCTATTCTACGGCTTATGCGAATTACTGGTTTCCCACCTCACTGGCAGCAGGCACTAGCAACAACTACATCGATACCCGTCCCACTTCCGAGGATGATGACCAGGTGAACGTTCGGATCGACCAGAAAATTTCTGATAACAATAACTTGTTCGGCCGCTTCTCATGGTCCTCATTGAACCAAACCTCACCCGGCAACCTGCCTAGAGCGTTCGAAGGGACTTTCAACCACTACATTGGCGCAGTTCTGAACGACGCCCACGTGTTTAACCCGACGACCACGCTGAATTTTCGCTTTGGTTATTTGAGAGCCAACCTGGGTCAGGGACCTACGGAACACTTCATTCAAACCTACCGGGATGCTGGCCTGACGAATACGCCTTTGAACTTTCGCAATTTCGATTATCCAATTAACTTCTCAATTTCCGGGTATGCTGCGCCGAACCTGGGGAACTTGGTGAACGGTCCTGACTTCACGTATCAGAGTTCGCTTAGTCTCACCAAAGTGATCGGCCGGCAAACTCTTACATTCGGGTACGACTTCACTCGGTTCAGGATTTTCCACGATTCGGTGTTTAGCAATTTTGGCTATGATTCCAAACCCACAGCCGATCCTCAGAACCTGAGCAATACCGGACAGTCTCTGGCCAGCTTCCTTCTGGGGCTGCCCAGCACTGCCAGTCGGATTGTAGGACAAACGGACCTCGACTTACGGCAGGTGCTGCACCAGGCTTACGTGCAAGACGACATCAAGGTGAGTAGCAGGCTTACCATCAACGCCGGACTTCGCTGGGAATATGATCAGTGGCCCCACCATATCCGTGGACGTCTGAGTGGGTTCGATACCTTAACAGGACAATTCTTCTGGGCGTCGACAAATCCAATTACAGGACAGGGACCGAATGTTCGCCCACAAATTGCCGATCCTCGCTACAAAAACTTTGCCCCGCGGTTCGGCCTCGCGTACCGCCTGGGTAAGGATACAACCATCCGCTCGTCTTACGGAATCTTCTACAATTCCAACTTCTCTTGGGAGTGGAGCGATTCACGTGGCGGATGGCCATTCTCCGTATCCGATAACCTCACCGCCCTCAACACCGGTGTTCAACTTCAGCCTACTGACAGCCTCTTCCAGTCCTTCGATCCTAGAACCGCCAGCATGCAGAATCAGCACACCGTCTCTCGCGATGTGAAAACGCCGTATATGCAGAACTGGAATTTCGGCATCGAACACCAGTTCGCGCAGGATGTATTGGCGGAGATCAATTACCAGGGTTCGAAGGGAACACATTTGGGTAGCTTCCTGAGTACAAACGATCCACTTCCTGGACCGGGGAATCCTGATCCTCGTAGACCCTTTCCCATCGCAGGTGCTTTCAGCGAACTGAAGCATATCGCGACCTCTAAGTACGATGCGCTCACGATGAAAGCGCAAAAGCGCTACTCGAATGGCTTGAGCTTCATAGCATCTTATGCCTATTCACATTCCATCGATCTCAACTCTGAGTTCGGCGGGACTTCGCCTCAGAACAATTCCTGCATAAAATGCGATCTTGCTAATTCCGGCTTTGACCAGCGGCATGTTGCGAACATCAGTTACATCTACATCGTTCCGACACCGGCCAGTTGGCACGGCTTTCGCAGGGCCGCTCTTGCGGGATGGCAGGTTTCGGGTATCACCACGCTTGAATCCGGACGGCCGTTCAATGTGACCATTAACTTCGATAACGCTAACGTCGGCGCACGCGGAAACTTCCAGCGGCCTAACTTAGTCGGCGATCCGTTTCCTTCCGGGTTTGAAAGCACTTACGGCCCCGGCGGCAAATACTTCAACACGGCTGCTTTTCAAGTTGCTCCCCAGTATCAGTTCGGAAATCTCGGGAGAAATGCGCTTCGCGGTCGGCCCTTCTATAACACCGACCTTGGCGCGTTTAAGAACTTCACACTGACCGAGCGCTTGCGGCTTCAGTTCCGCAGTGAATTCTTCAACGCGTTCAATAACGTGAACTTCTCATTCCCGGATGCGACCTTGGGCGACCCAACGTTCGGCGCGATTACCGGAACCGATGAGTCTCAGCGCCAAATTCAGTTCGGATTGAAGCTAACGTTTTGATCCGGCTATCTTTGGCTGCGCTCTCGCTCTACGCGGGCCTGCTCAGCATTCAGGCTTCAGGCTCGCGTGATAGTTCTGCTTCCGACGATGGGCTTGCGGCTGCACAAGCCGCGGCGAACGCCGGAGACTTCCCGCAGGCCGAGGAAATCTATAGACGAATTGTCGCCGCGCATCCAAATGCTGAGTTATATCAGCGCTTGGGTTTAGTTTGTCATCTACAGAATAAGTTTGCCGTTGCCGCCAAGGCGTTTGCAAAAGCGATTGAGCTTGACTCGAACCTTTGGACGTCTTACCTGTTCCTTGCCATGGACGAGTATCGGATGAACCGTTTCGCCGAGGCGCTTGCCCACTTGGATTCGGCTGAACGCGAGAATCCCGGATATCCGGAAACACTGTTCTGGAAGGGTGCGACTCATCTCGCCCTGCATGACTACTGGAATGGCTTCGAAGAACTGGAAAGAGTGCTTGAGAAGGATCCAGGGAACGTCGAAGCTTTACGACTGCTAGCCGAAAATTACGCGGATCGTGGAACTCAGCTACTGAATAAGGTTGCTGAACAATATCCCGAATCCGCGGCCGGGCTTCAGGTGCAAGGCCGTGCTTTCGAATTTGAAGGATCCTATGAGACCGCTCTGCGCTTCTACCGCGCAGCTGCTGCGAAGGACCCAAAACGCCCAGGCCTTCAGGACGCGATAACCCGACTCACACGTCGATTCCCGTAATGCTTATGGCTTTGGTTCTGCGTCTCGGACCTGAAGAGAAGCGTCCCGCTTGCGTTGGAGGATCTGCCTTTGTATCGCCAATTCTTTACGCGCGTTGGTGGAATCGCCCTTGTCTCGGTAGAGTGCAGCTAATTGTGCGTGGACGAGTTCATCATCAGGGTCTTGTTTAAGGACGAATTCGAGCTCATGATACGAGTCGCCGTACCTGCCTGCCAAACGCAGAGCCTTCCCGAGTTCTCGATGAGCTTCCAATCCGGTATGCGCATCCGCGATGGCCTTGTGTAGATAGGGAATCGCACTCTGTGGAGATTCTCTATCGGTCACCAAAAGGATTTCGCCCATGCGCAGATTCGCTTGCGCGTGATCCGGATTCAGCTCAAGTTCTTTCTCGAAGGCAGGCCGGGCAGCGTCTAAGTCACGCTGCTTCCAGAAGAGATTGCCGATGAGGAAGTGAATGCCCGGTCGGTTGGGTTCCCTTTTAGCTGCAAGCTGATATTCCAGTGCGGCTTCCGCTTCTTTCTGGTGAGACTCTAACAGTTTGCCCATTAGCTCGTGCATTTGGGCAGACTCAGGCGCAAGCTTCTGCAGCTGTTCTGTTTTGGCGCCAGCCAGCTCTTGCAAGGTTTCACCGATGGCAAATTGCAAATCCGGATCATTGGGATTGCGCTGCTCTAGTTCCTTTAGTTCACGTAACGCTTCGATGACCCGTCCTGAATGAGCAAGTGACCGGGCGCTCTCGAGAGTTGCCGCGTGTACGGAGACATTGAGCAGGATGAGCAGCACTGCCATTGCGATCGCGTACATCTCGGTTCTAGTTTATGCGATGTGGTGAAGTCGGTAAGTGCCTGCCTTCGCTAAGCAAATACGCTTGGTTGCTCAACTCGCGCCCAATCAAGGCTGCATGGCAGCTGTCCGGATTCGATCGCATGACCGGTTCACATTGTGCATGTGTCCGTATAACGCTCGCTGAACTGTTGTGCATTCGATGGCCAGCAGGATAGGTACTGAAAAACGCGCGTGGCTCCGCGGATCCATTCCCTGCTACCTCGGCGGAAGCGGGCCAACATCCCAGCAGTAAGCGGGCGCATTGCGATTTTGCGACAGCTACAGCGCTCATTGATTAATGAACCGTGTTACCGAGGGAGGTGAATGATGCTGGTTCAAACTGACCTGCCCCCTAGAATCCGTACACTCGAAAGTACAACTTATCAGTCATCCATCAGCCTGTAGAAGCGGGGATGAGGGTGTGGAGCAAGGGGCTGGCATTGAAGCCTCTTGCCCCACCTCAGCACTGTATCACCGTATTACCCGCGGTGGTCGCTTTCTGTGCGAGCACCGCAAACTCCGATGGCGTGCGATATCCCAAACTGCTGTGCGGCCGGGATTCGTTGTATTCTTTCCGCCAGTGGTGAATTTGCCGACGTGCTTCGAATAGGTTCCGGAACCAGCTCACGTTCAAACACTCGTCTCGCAACTTGCCGTTAAAGCTTTCCAACATGACCGCTCTGCATGGGGCGGCCTGGCTGGATGTGTTCGAGCGTAATGCGTCGGTCGACGCACCAGGCGAGAAAATACCCGCCGGTCAGTTCGGGGCCATTGTTGCAACGAATGCGCTCGGGCGATCCGCGGGTCACTGCCAGCCGGTCAAGCGCGCGCGTCACACGCGGGCTCGGGAAACTGGTATCGACATCGAGCGCCAGACATTCGCGCGTGTAAGTGTCGACAACACTGAGCACGCGGATCGCGCGTCCGTTTGCCAGTCCATCGGAAACGAAGTCCAACGACCAGCGTTCATTGGCTCGGGTGGCTGCGCTCGCAGGTGTGCCCACGCGCACTAATCGTTTGCGGCGCTTACGCTTCACACACAGCCCGGCGGCGCGGTACACGCGCCAAACGCGTTTATGGTTTATTTGTTCGCCATCCCGTTGCAACAGGATGTGCAGCCGGCGGTAGCCAAAGCGCGGCTTCTCTCGCGCTAACTCGACTAACTTGTCGCGCAACTCCGCATCGCAACGCGACGAGCGATAACGGAACGTCGACACTGGCAGTTGCAAGATGACGCACGCACGCCGCTCACTGAAGGCGAAGTCCTGTTTCAAATGCTCTACAGCCGCCTTCATTGCTGTGAGCTCCAGCCATTTTCTCGGATCACCGACTGCAGCGCATCGTTGTCTAAACTCAGATCCGCTACTAACTTCTTCAACCGCGCATTTTCTTCCCGCAGTTGCTTGACTTCCTGCGCTTCGCTCACGTCCATGCCGCCGTACTTTGCTTTCCAGGCGTAGATCGTGTACGTGCTCACGCCCACCTCCCGCGCCACCTCGGCCGCTTTGCGCCCGGCGTCTAATTGCTGCAACGCGGCGATCATTGCCGCTTCACTGTGCTTGGTCCTGGGCATTCTTCTTTCCCTTTCCTGCATACGAAATCATAGGCAACTTCGTGCGGATTCAGGGGAGCAGGTCACATTCAGCAGATCCAAAGCACGAGAGGCAAAGCACAGGTATACGACGGCATCCATCTGCCCGCACCACAACTGCGGCATTATGTCTGCAGATTCAAGTCTTTCACGTACTTCAAATTTGTCTAAAAGAAGTTTCTTGTTTATTAACTCCCATTGCAATTCATGGCTAAGCTGTCGGTTGAGAAAGTCGCCGAAGCTGTTAGGTTCATGGAACAACGCTATGCGGAGCCGCTGGTGTGGCTGAATTTGCCCTCGCAACGAATCCGCCATATCGACGGCCTGCCGCCCGTTAGTGGGAATCATTCGAAAAACAATGCCATGCGTGTCCTCAGACGGCGCCATCAAATCATCATTGGCCGCGAGAACGAGTAGGAGCGGAATCTGCATGGTCCGGCAAAACCGAACCAGGGCAGGCGAATCCGGCGATGTCAAGAGTGAAATGATGCCTAGGACCGAACCTCGGGCGACTCTTGAGGCAATTCGTTGGTAGATACCGCTTGAGTTCTCACCAGTTGCAGGTTGGGTCTCGGCACGGACGTTCAATAGCTCAACGTGGGGTGCGTCCTTGGGCGCAGCTTTTGCTGCCCTGCAGGTCTCGAAATCCGATGTTCCGTTATACACAGCCAGAATCTTGCCCGAGTTGTCGGAAACAAACGGACTGGCGATAATCTGGTACCCAGCTCAAGGGAGCAGCACGACCGCGGTGGGATACACCAGGCGACGTACGATCTTCAAAACCTGGCGCATGTTTACTGGCTCCTGGCGGGTAACGCCTTATTGCGTTGTCTGTGGTGACGCCAAGGCGGGCGCTACTTCGCAGGTCCAGGCTCCGTCGACGTTGCGAGCGAAGTACAGCGAGTCATCCAAACCTCGAAAGCTGAATCCGGCCCGACTGCCGTCGTAAAATGCGTTTGGATCTGCAGCGGCGCCGACCGGACAAGAAATCGTTTCCCAGTGCCAAGTCCCGCTAGCATCTTCAGCGATGTCGATCAAATCACCAGTGCCGCTGCGATAAATGATATGGGCAGTGTCGGCTGTGACCGCAGACGGGCTGCCTTCCGCAACTGGCGCAGAGTCTAGGCTGAGCAAGCGAGCCGAGAGAGTATCGCGCTCGATCATCCAGATCTCACCACGAATCGCGCGATAGACAATGCGAGGTGGTTTATCAGAAGAGGTCAAGATTGCGGGTCGATAGGTCGCAGCCGGAGGCGTTTGGCCGTTCGCGTCGTGAGCTCCCGCTGTTAGGTCCACATCCGTTCCGCTACCACTCTGCACCGAATATTCGTGCAGGTGCCCATCGGTGCCGCCTCGTGAGACAACGCGGCAGACGTTCAGGTAATTCAGGAACGCGGCGCTACCCGAAGCGGCTGTACCGCTCATGCGCTCAGGTGTCCATACGCCGTCGCGCCGAATCATATGTGACTGCGAGTCGTTTTCATTCCAGTACACAACGTGCAACTCATTCTTTATGAGCAAAATGCGCGGATCGTCAATTGCTAAGGCACCGGTGATGTCCTGCACTGTCCAGTGATCCGTTAAGTCGGTGCCCGGCCGCCCCAACGCGTACACATGCGAATCGCCGGCACGATACACAATCACCTGTTCGTTCCCCACTCCAACCGCCGAAGGATCGCCGGCCGCTGCCGGCGCATCCGCCACGTTCTGAGTAACATCGGTGTCCTCCCAATTACCAAGTAATCGAACCAGAACATGGATGTGACCGTCGAGCGAGGTGTAAGCAACGAAGGTGATTTCACCCACCACATGCGGCGAGGTATGCTCCAAATCCGCCAAGCCTCTCAATTGATAAATACTGCCGTTAAAATGGTCAAGATCGATGCCCTTGTCGCTGGTCTTGAAAGGGCTAGGCATAGCGGTGTTGTTGAGTTCGGTGTGCCATTGCCAGAATGCCCAACGAGTCCAGGGCGGAGGCAGGAGTGGGGTGGTGGTGCTGTTCACGTCGATCACCCAGAGTGGGTAGTCCGCAAATTCGGTCGAATTATCTGTGAATTCTTGCCAGTAACTGCGGCTGGTGTAGATAATCGGTCGCCGACCCAGAGCTGATTCGATCGTATCGAGGTACCGGTGCGCAAAGTCGACCCAGAAACCGGGATCCTTTGCCGCACTGTGACCAGGATCTCGATCTTCCATGTCGAGCGAAGGCCCAAGGTCGCCCGGGACGAGGCGGCCCAACATCGACGCGGCCGTCATGGCCTGATCTTCCGGCGTGCCTACGTGGTTATGAACGAGGTTGAAGGATCCACGGATAAAGCCCGCGTCCTTCAGTTCGGGCCAGCGCTGCGGGAAGAGCGCATCAGTCTGATTAGGACTGCCGGGACCGAATTCATTGGTTTTATGAAAGACGTAGCGGAAGCCGCCAGCCCAGATATCACTCCAGGACGGCATGCCCGTGTTCCCCTGATAGATGTCGATTCCGTCCATGCTGGTTCAAAGCCTCAGGCGAGATACGTCTTGATAGCGCCGTAGTAGTTGTTGATGAAAGCGTTTTGGGGAACAACCATATTCAGGAACGAGTGGCCCCAACTCCAGATGGATAGCTGAACCTGTTTGCTGTCCAGCGACGGAGTAATCTCGCTCAGCAGGTGCACATAATGATTGGGGAACTGATTCATCAGGAATGTGTTGTCTTCGCCCAGGTTTTCCACTGCCGGTTTGCCGTCGATCGTTGCCTGGGCAATCAAGTTCATGTGAATCAAGAGAACAGCAGCTGTTCCTTCGCCAAGCGTGATGGATGTGGCATGCGGGATGCCGGCGCAAGTGGCCCAGTTTGCCTCGTTCGAGACTTTCGAAAAGATGCCGGCAGCAGTAAACCAACTCGCGAGTTCTTCCGGCCTCGTTAGCGCGGCCAGTTCCTGTTTGGGATCGCCAGCCCAGTTCGGCTGCCAAAAGACTTGATGAGAATTGCGGAGGGCTCCTAGTATCATCCAATCCGCTTGCGCCGGCGGATTGCCGCTTGCACCGGACATCAGTGAGCTGTAATCGGCTTTTATCAATGCGTCATCGGGCGTGATTGTCAGTGACCCAATCGCTGACGCTCCGGTGTTGAACAAGGTGACCGCGAAGGTGGAAAACGCTTCGGGGTCACGCCCTATCCACTCAAAAAAGAAAGCGGCAGGCCCGCAGAGGTTCAGTGAAGCCTGATTAAGAACTCGAGGATCATTGATCAAATCCTTGAGCCTTGAGGCCACAGTAGCTCGGTCGAGTGACGTCCAAGCCCCGGCGTCTGTTTGGGCGGCAAAACTGTCCACGACTTGAGCAGCGTTTGCTACATCAGACACCTTCTTCGTGTCTGATGCACGCATATCGCTAGTGAACTGGTCTAGTTGATCGGTATCGGTGAAGAAGTTGGTATCGGTCGATGTAGGCATGATCTCTCTCCTATGACACGGGTACGGCAGCTACCGGCGTAGCTGGCACAGAGGCCGCTGGGGTGGTAGGCGTAGCGGGCGTTGAAGTCGCTGTCGAGGACGCGCCAACAAGTGCCGGATCGGATTGAGGCGGTAGCAGCGGCTGAACTTGGCACAGCCAAGCTAGTAACTGCATCCCCGTACAGGAAAGGGACGAGCTCTGTTGGTTGATCGTTCTGCCCATCAGATTAAAGGGCCCGAGCGCCGCAGCCGTAGATAATGCCGTTGTGTCTTCCGTGGTCCAGGTCCCGGAAATGGTCAGGTTCCGAATCAGGATCATGGCGAGGGGCAGAAACGGTATCAGCCCGGTATTATCTTCAAGCGTGCCGGTGGAAAGATCACCCGCCTTCAATCCAGGGCTGTACCAACCCTTTGAGACCAAGAACGCATCCGACAACCAGTCACGCTCAGCAGTAACTACGCAGTACTCAAAGGTAACCGTGATCTTAGTGGTTGTGACTGGCTGCGGTGTAGTATTCGACAACACGACATTCGAAAGTTCCCGCTCGGGCAGGATCGCACGCTGCTGCTCCGGACTGGTAACAATTTGGGCAATGGGTGCTCGGAGCATGGCGGGGTTCACGACCGAAGTTGTCGCTAGTGACGCAGACACGCCGAACTCAAGATGCCGTGGCCCCACTCCCGTTATGCCCGTGGCAAGTCGAACCGGTTGGGCCGCCGGCCGAACGGCCAACATCTCTTTAGCAACGGGGCCTCCCGTTCCGGACGGATGCGTCACAACGGGTGTGAGCTTCGGCGGCAGAACCTGCCAGCCGCGCTGAAACGCAATGGGTACGGCTGGTCGCGGACCCACCGGCGGAGTTGCTGGCTTCGAAACACCCGGATACGGCAACCAGATCCCGGGCGCCGCTGGATCGTACCAGTTGGACGGGGTCGGATACGTCGCATGAAAGCGCGCATCCTTCCCGAGAACCGACGATCCCAGGGTTGAATCGAACATTTTCAGGGCGTCGCTCTTGATTTTTCCCAAAACGTCTGCGCTGAAGCCGGAGGCCGGCATCGCAGGAGCGAGCGCCAGTTCTTCCAACATATTGTCCAACTTACGACCAGTATCTTGGAAGGTGCCGTCCGTAACGACGCCTATGATGTTGGTCATATTTGAGAAGCGCTCCAGCGCTAGATTCGCGTTGTAAGTTGTGTCCGTCGGATTCAGCCGGAACATCGCATCGGAAATGGGAATGCCGATCGGCTCGTAGGCAAGCACTGGGACCGTGGGCAAAGAACTCGGCTTCGCCTGATAAATCTGCAGAAAGCTGGCGTGCAGATCGCCGATAAGGTCGCTGAAAATATCGCTCATAAAGGGCCTTTGATCAACCTAGACTGGTTCGAACGCGCCACCGGCTTAGTGTGCGGCGGCAGGTTGCGCTACCGGTTGTGCCGCTGGTGCAGGCTGTGCGGCCGGCGTGCTCGCTGTGGTGCTGGTGCTTGCTGCCGCCAGGCTCGGATCGTCATACTTTGGACAACCCGGAACAACGTCGCTTAAGAAAGCGATGATCTGTGCGCCTTTGATCGTCAGCGTTTGGCTTTCGGCATCCCACGCAGCGCGCGAGTAACCGCTCTCGGCGGACCGAGAAGAGGTCTTGCCACCCTCATGCGCATCGGAGTGGCTTCCCCCGCCGCCCAGACTGATGAACCCAAGTGAAAACGAGGCATCCACACTCGTGCTGCTGCTGCTGGATGCTTCACTTCCTTGCGCGTCACCGTAAGCCGACGCGAGGGTCTGGCCGTCGGAGCCCCAGTGTTTACTGCTAATGCTCACATTTCGAATGACCAGGAATTGCTGGGGGATGAGCGGCATGAGTGGCGGATCAGTCGGTTCGTTCCCCTTGCCCGCTTGGCCCGCGATCGTCCCGTCGCTAATAGCGCCTTTTTTCTGCCCGACCAGATACCATCCGTCCATATAGAACAGATCGCTCAGAAGCCACGGCCGGTAAATGGTGCAGAGTCCATACTCCAGCGAGATCTCAAGATCCGAGGAATCGTTTTTGAAGCTGCTGGAACTCCCAAAATCGTAACTGCCCTGCCAGAAAGAGTCCGCCGACGAGGCGTTGTGTGAGGCCGAAGCGCCAAAACCGAAGTAACTCCCTCCGCCGTGGACGCTGGTTGAGGATGAGTCGGAACCATGCGAACTCTGATTGGAGTCGAATTTGTGGTTGCCCGAGACTGCAACACCACCTTTCGTTGACACGGTGAGATTTGACCAGCCGTCGTCATCGATGTCCGGGTCGCACCACGACGACGGCTCGACATATGAATACGGGATCGGCGTGGGCACTCCGGCCAGCCCTAGATTGTACGCGTCGTAGATTTTGCGCGCTTTCGCGATCATGTGCGCCTGCATACACACGCCCACAGATTCCAACGTGTCCAGAGCACGTTCAACTTTCTCCGCTCCGCCGGTTTTAAACAGATTCCACTTCTCGTCGACAGTCTCCTGAAACGTTACAGAGTCTTGGGGCCACACCGCCGCCTTCACCGGGTCGCTGAGTGCTGCTGCTTGCGCATCTGTGTACGCCCGTTTCGCATTTGCGTAGGCCCGCGCATTCTTCATGTAGTTGGTGTAAGCCTTCGACGGAATGGTCAAGTCGCCGTCGTCATCGGCATCGTACAGTACCTTCATGGCGGCATCAATTTGTTTCTGCACGTCAGGTGCAACCGGCGGCACGGGCTTCGATTGCATGCCATTCAGAATGCCTTCGTAGGAAAAGGATAGGTGCCGCTGAGTGGGATATTGATGATACTTGTCGTCCGTAGCGACCTGCAGCATAACATCCACCAGCTGAGTAGTTTTGTAAGCAGCTTCAATGCGAGCCGCCATTTTGTTAGCCGGACTTGTGGTGGCGGTGCCAGCGGCGGGCGCGGTGGCAACCGCAGTAGCTGCGCCGGCGCCATTGGAGCCTGACGTAGTTGTTGGAGCTGCTCCGGTTGCTGCCGCTACCTGTTCGAGCGGCATCTCGTTCGGTGTCCATGGATTGGAGAAATCCCGCCGATCGACAAGCATTCCCAACGGAAGCTGTGAGTAGATAAATCCGCCAAGCGGTTTGCCGTCGGTACGGGACGGAAGGTTTGACTTGATACTGTCGACAATGTTGCCTAATAGTGCGGTTACGGCCGCTGCCGGTTCATTAGCCATACTTACTCCTATTCGAAATGTTTGTCTTCGTCACACAGCGAATTGAACTCTAGCCCTGGCCCCACGCATTCAGGGCTGCCATGCAGGGATACCCGGCCGATTAAGCTTCGGTTCGAATTCGTTACCGCGCAATAAAACTGCTTTCGGTAATCGCTTCACCTGTGAAGTGAAAACCGCGTCACTTTCGTTACGTCGTTTTCCGAGAAATTGTTAGGTTCTCAGCCGGCTCTCTTAGCGGAGTCGAAGATTGAGCTTTACTGCGTTCTGTCAGTGCACGAAAGCGGTGTATGGCTCGATAAAGGAGAACCCTCAAGTGTTCGCGATTTGTGTGCAAGTCTCGACATACCTGATCTTTGTCCGATTCTTCCAGGAAGACTAATCGTAGAATGTGCTGATCTTTTTCAGACATCCGCAGCAGGGTACGCTGGACTGTTCGTGCCGCTTCTCTGGCCATCGCCGCGGTTTCCGGGTTGGCTCGCTCGTCCGCCGGGCCATCGTAATCCTCTTCTAGCGCTTCACTTCGCTGTTCCAGGCGGCACCATTCGCGAGAGACATTGCTCGAAACCGAACGAACAAAAGCTGGCAGGTGACTCGCGGTCCGCAGAGTCTTGCCAGATCGAAAGTACGTCAGAACGCGAAACAATGTCTCTTGCATAACATCCTCTACGACCTGCGTTCCATAACAACGACGCCGTAGCGGGGCTTTCAGGCGTTTCGAGAAACACAGGATCAGGTGCTCTTCCACCTTCGGATCTTGCTGTTGCAGAGCTTCCAAATAAGAATCATCAAATTCGCGGTCCATAAAGACGTTCATCTTTCGCGTTTGCGGACGGAGCAAATGAAAGACCATTGACCTTAACGATCTTTCCCAAGTGAGACGCTTTTTCGATATCCAGACAGTAACGCAAAGCAAGCGTCAAAGAAAGAACGAACTCACTCGACTTTCAACGCAAACGCAGCAGAATCGGTCGAAGAATGGTTGTTTGCACGACAGAGCGCAAGCATCGGGTTTTTGATGGGTAAATTATCCGTTTGGTGCTATAACAGCAGCACCGTTATCTGAACCTGCTCCACATTTGAGAGTACTTACGGAGAGGGCGACTGATTTGGCTTTCTTTTGTATGTAGAAAGCAGTCGTAAGACGTAGTTACTCAAACAGAGCACTTGGCAAGTAAGATGCAAGCATTTCGGCAATCTCGGTCAGTCAAAGGATGAAACATGGCGAAGAAGAAAGACCCTAGCGTTACTTACCTGAATCGATTCGGCTATAACGTGGTCAAGCTGCCGCGCGTGGGCATAGAACCCATGGACGTAATCGGCAAGGATGAGACAACGCAGTGGCTGGGCCCGCTGCGGGCAGTTTGGACCAGCACCGTAGCGGAGCCGGTCCTAAGTCCGCCCCGGCCGGCGGCCGCAGTGGCGGGGCAGAAGACAGATCAACTGGATCTGGGTTTTGGCATCAAGATTCTGGCTAATGCTTTAGCGGCATTCGGAGCTACCGTGCCCTCGGTGGACTTTGCGTTCCAAAAAGCAAGCAAAGTTCAGTTCTCGTACACGGCTGTGACCTCCACTGCGGTGGCTCCTCTAGATGCCGGCAATTATCTGACGAACGGCAAGCTGAATAGCGACAATCCGGTGGTTCGACATTATTTCACCGGCCAGGAAAGTCAAGCGTTCTTGATCGTGGATGTATTGAAGTCGGATTCCATCACGGTGACCGCTACCGATAGTCACGGCGTTGAGGTGGGTGTCGACGTCCCGGCAATTCAAGGTGTCGTAGGAGCAAACGTCAAGGTCAGTCCAAGCAGTGCCAGCAACAGCACCATTACGTTCACAGGAACGCAACCCGTAACGTTTGGCTTCATTGTCAACGAGATCGAATTCGATGGAGGCAAGTGGTCCTTAACCGGGGCGGAAGCAAGTGGGGATAAATCTTTCGGGGCGGCTGCTGGCAGTGAAACTGCCCCACCCCAAGGCGCTGCTTCAGGACCGATTCTTCTAAGTTCCGGTTGCACCGTCAGGTTGTGAACTGTGTCCGCGTATAAGGATGTAGAGATCCGGATCCGCGGAGCCAAAGCTGGCGGCAACGGCCAGCCTTCGGTTCACGACGTGGAAGTGCGCGTGGAAGGCTCTGGCCTTTGGATCGGTTCTTCCACGCTCGACCTCGACACTTTAGACCCGTCGGAACCAGAGATCTATGGAAAGGCGCTCGGGCAACAGCTCGCAAATCCCAGTTTGCTCCGCGCGTTAGACCAAGCCGGACTCACGCGCGGAGACTGCATCCGTCTTCGTTTGCTGCTCGACGACGACGTTCATGCCCCGCACTGGATTCGCTGGGAACGGCTCTGGATTCCGATTGATGGCGTCCAGTGGCCGCTTGCGGCGCATCCCAGCCTTGCGTTCTCCCGTTACATCCCGGTGGAACGCCCCGATGAGGATCCGCCCAGAGACTTGTCGTTCCGTCTTTTGTACGCCGTCTCCAATCCCGACGGTTTGGCGGCCGACGCCATCAAAGTCGAAGAGGAAGTCTCAAACTTCCTCGATGCTTTTGAGAAAGGTCCCACGGACCGCCGTCTGCAAGTGGCTATCCTGCCCGGACACACACCGGTGAGCGCGTCGCTGGAAACGCGAATTCACAACCAAGGCTGGCAATTGCTTGCTGGAAACACCACGCTTCAGAATGTCTCCAAGCAGCTTCACGACGGCTTCCACGGGCTTCACATCCTGGCGCACGGAGATTTCAATCCCGATTCGGGCGTTGGCTCTCTCCTGCTGGAGAATGAAGCGGGAGGTAAGGATTTGGTGGCCGACTCACAGCTCCAATCCTGGATCACCCTCGACCTCCAGCTCGTGCTGTTTCAAGCCTGTCTGAGTGGCGCGCCGCCGGCCGAGGAGAAACGTCCTTTCACCGCTCTTGCTCCGCACCTGGTTCATTTGGGCGTCCCGGCCGCCGTAGCGATGCAAGACGCCGTCACCATGGACGACGCGCGTTTGTTCTTCTTCGAGTTTTATCGCGTGCTTCTGAACGAGGGTACGGTCGATGTGGCCGTCAACCAGGGACGGCAGGTGCTTCGGGATGGTCCAGAGCTGGACAGTTGGTCGATCCCAGCCCTGTTTTCACGATTGCGCGCGGGAAGACTCTGGTGTGCCGACGCCTTTCGACAAGCACTGGCAGCTGCTTTGGAGAATTTGCCATTCGAAGCCATTGCCGATTCACTGCCGCTGCAAGCCATCGAACACACACGAGGTCTGACGAACTACGACCCCGTTGCCGGTGCGGCCGGACCCCGCTTCGAACTCGCGAAGCACGTGCGCGATCTCGTGGCGGAGCCTGGCTCAGTCACCATTCTGACCGGCGGACGAGGGTTTGCCAAAGCAACGCAATTGCATAGTCTCTTCCGAGATCTAGGGGCTCGTTACTTGCGCGGCGACGCCGGAGTGCCCATGCCGGTGGTTTTGACTCTGTCCGACCTGGTCGAACATGTCTCCGGGACTTGGCCGGTGCTGAGTCGGGTGTGGACCGGCGAGGCTCGTAAGGAGGATGCCACTCTTCTGGCAGGCCGCCAGTTCCTGTTTCTCATCGACGCCGAGGCTGAACTAGCAGGCAGCGCGGTAGAAGTGGCATTGGAAGCAATTAGCCGCTTGAGTTCGCTTGCGGGCAGCAGCACGCTGATTGTCGCTGATGAAGCGCTTCTCACTTCGCTCGGAAACCACTTCGAGGATGCCACTCTTCTGGTGGTGCAACCACTCGAATGGTCACGAGTTTCCGCTTACCTCGATGGGTTGAAAACGGATCCGGCTCGCTCGCTCCAGAAACAGATTCGCGAGCGCGGGTACGTCGACCTTGTCAGTCAACCGAGCTTTCTGCAACACATGCTCGACTTGAGCACTCGAGGCGTGCCTCTCACCTCTCGCCGTCAGATCCTGAACCGCATTTGCGGGACATATCTCGCGAAGGTCAACACCCAAATCGTCCCCCGCTGTTGCGTGGAAGAAGCTGCCCGTCGGATTGCTTGGCGCATTCAGACCAGCAACGGCTCGTCTTTAGCAGGCGCGGAGTTGTATCCTCTGTTGAACGCCGCCCGCGCTGACCGCGATTTTGCCCTGTCGGAACTTCTGCACGAGTTAGTCGCCACTAGTCGGCTGCTTGTTCGGAGCGGCGACGAAGGCGTGCGCTTTGCTTACCCGTCCTTGCAGCATTACTTTGCCGCTCAGTATTTGGCCGCGGCTCCCGACCTGAAGCGGCTGCTGCTGGACATAACGGCGTCGCTGGGCCGTCTGGCTCGCGTTCGCTGTTGGGAAAAAGTTCTGATCTTACTCGCCAATCTGATTCCATGTCCGTGCGATCTCTTGCGCACGGTCCTGGCGGGCTCGCCGTTGCTTGAGGGCGAGCAGTTGTTTGTGGCGGTGCATTGTTATCAGGAGGCGGTGTCGGAACGCAAGCACACGAGCGACATGGACGAAGTACTCGATCAGATGATCGACAGTTTGATTTGGCGCTCGAGCTGGGATGACCGCCGGACCTACTTGGATCGCCAAAAGGCCCTGCAAGGGTTGGTGGAACTGGCGCTTCTTTACCAACCTCGCCAGGCGCAGATTGTGCCCCATCTCGTGGCGCTCGCCTGCGATCCCATCCCCGGCCGCTCGTCACGATCCAACCGCGAACGCTATGACTGGTCAGGCATTCGCCAGACCGCCGCCACTGCTGCTGTAAGCTTGCTGGAACAGACAACCAAGTACTTGACGGAGCACAGGCCCGAACTGCTGGAGCCCGTCCGCGCCTGGCTTCAGTTCACGGAAAATCCGAAAGCCATCTGCTGTCTACTGGCCCGTGATGACCCGCGTGTCTCACCCATTGCTGCCTTCGCGCTTGCAGCTAGTAATCGCGAAGAAGACCGCCAAACACTCGTTTCCGCTTACGACCGTCTCGATGATTTAGACGTGAAGTGGAGCGTTGTTGAAGCCCTGGGCGGACTGGAATCGGCCTGGGTTCACGAGCACGTTGTAGAACCTTGGATCAAACAAGCCGCCGATGAAGCCGAGAACTGTTCCGAACTTCGCCAGGCGCATATTTGTTATCTGATTCAGACGACCAGCTTAGCGGCATCTGAGGCGCGCGACTTTATGGCAGGCTGTCTGCGGAACGGCACACCCTGGCTGCAAGGGCGAGCATTACGCGCCTTAGCCAAACTGCAGGACGACGATGTCGAAGCCTGGCTGCGCCCCTTATGCGAGCAGATTCTTGCCGGGGACGCCGACTATATCGACCCTAAATTAATGAACACCACCGCCGCTCACCTCGCGGAGGCGACACTGCGACGCTCCGCCTTTGCTGCACTGTCCGACGTCGGCAATGTCCACTCGCTCGATGTCATCCGCAGTTCGCGCAGTCTTGCCGACAACGACTATGAACTGCGTCAGGTGAGCTTTCAAGTGGCGGAAGAGATTTATTGGCGTCTGACCGGCGGCCTCGAGAACGAATCCTACACGGGCGCTGCGTTCCAAACTGCACAGAAAGCGAGTTAAGCTATGCCTTATCAAAAAATTCCTAATATCGACCTAACCTATGCCCTGATCACTTTTGACGGCGATGGGCACGAGCGCACCGACGACACCGAGGGCGGAGTATTCAGCAAAACGCTGCTGTCTCGTGTGCGCGAGACACAACCCACGCACATCTTCCTCTTCAGCCATGGTTGGGAGGGCGACGTTCCAGCGGCAGTCGATCAATACAACCGCTGGATTGGCGCTATGTGGAATTTAACGGCGGACCGCGCCTGCATGGGCAGTGACTTCCGCCCGGTCTTTATTGGATTGCATTGGCCCAGCCGGCCGTGGGGTGAGGAGACGAGTCCTGCATCCGCCCCGTCGTTCGGCACTGCGGCCGATGCTTCCATTGATGCTCTATTGGAAGCCGCCGTCCAGCACTTCGGCGGCAGCCAAGCCGTGCGCCCGCCCCTCAAAGTCATCTTCGACGCATTTGAGAAGGATCCCACGGCCAGAGTCCTGCCGGACAACGTCGTCGCGGCTTATCACGATCTCGCTGGCGTCCTCGGCTTTACCGCCGGGGCTGGACCAGGCGCTTCGCCCGACCATGACGGGGCGCCGCTCGATCCGCAGGCCGCCAGTTCAGGCCGAACGTCTCGCCAACGCTGGCCAGTCTTTCGGCATCGGAGGCGTCATCAAGAACGGCATTCTTGCCGGCCTTCGCCAAACTTCGTTCTGGCTCATGAAGCACCGGGCGCGCACCGTCGGGGAAGAGGGCATGCACCAGTTCGTGTCGCAATTACAGCAGACATCGCAAGCCGATGTCCATCTAATGGGCCACAGTTTCGGCTGCATCGTGGTCTCTTCCATTCTGGGCGGACCGGATGGCAAAGGCACATTGACGCGGCCCGTGGTATCGACTGCGTTGGTGCAGGGCGCTCTCTCCCTATGGTCATTTGCGGACCAATTGCCGGATCGCCAGGCTCCTGGTTACTTCCAAAATGTCCTACTCAAGGGCGCGGTTTCAGGGCCGATTATCACCACGCAGTCGGCGAATGACCAGGCTGTTGGACTTGCCTATCCGGCTGCCGTTGGGTTAGTTGATGAAGTGGATTTCGGGGTAACGCTGCCCAAATTCGGGGGTGTCGGTACCTGGGGCATTCAAGGAACAACTCGTGCTGCCCCAAGATTAATGCTGGATGAGAAAGGTCTATATGATTTTCAACCAAAGCGCATTTACAATCTGGATGGATCGAAATTCATTCCCGGCCATAGCGGTATCGACGGGCCGCAGGTAGCTCACGCAATCTGGCAAGCAGCGTTGGCAGGCAGCAGGGTACACGCATGAGCGCCGGGTTAGTTGCAGTTCCCGCAGTCCGCTTGCCGATCGCCATGGGCGTCATCGCCGAAACCGGCGATACCCATCCCGAACTGGATGCGAGCAGTCTGCAGCATATCCGCCCCACGCCAGCCTTTGTGCAGCAGCGTGTTCGTGAACCAGTTCTCGCAATCGATGGCAGCGTCGATGATCCCATGGATCTCACCCAATCGGGCTGGGCCGCCGTTTTCGCCTCGGAAGCCGATCCAGCCATTCATCAGGCGCTCCAGCCATTGCTCGATCTCCGCAAAGCGCAAGTCAACAACGATCAGCTCTTTCGCATTTTCGAGGGCGCCGCCGGCGTGCACACAGGCCAGAGCGCCAGCAGTTGGGCCATGAGCAAGGGGGTCAGCTTGAGCGCCCCGGTGAACCCGCGGAAGGGAGTTCCGTTCTACTTGCTGCTGGTCGGTTCTCCTAAGCAAATCACCTTCGATTTCCAAGCGCAATTCGACCTTCAATGGGCCGTTGGCCGTCTCTGCTTCGATGAGATCGAAGACTATGCGTCCTATGCAAAGAATGTTGTCGCCTACGAGACAGCGCAGCAGCTGAGCCAAAAGCGTCGGACAGCCGTATGGATGCCTCGCAATCCGTTAGATTTAGCGACCCCGATGCTGGCTGGCGCTATGGGCCCGGAATTCTTGGGCGAAGCCGAAGGGAGTGAACCTCTTGGACGCCACGAAAAATTTGAGCTTTCCTCCTTCATTGGCGAAGCGGCAACAAAGACCTGTTTAAACGACATCTTCGGCGGGAAAAGCAACGGCGGTCCTGCCAGTCTCTTCTTCACCGGCTCGCATGGGGCAGAATGGCCCCTTGCGGATCCTGCTGTGCAGCGGGAACGGCAAGGAGCCTTAGTCACGCAGGAGTGGACGCGTGGGCAGCCACTCACATCGGCCTCTTACTTCTGTGGGGCCGACGTTTCCGCCGACGCCAATCTGCAAGGCACAATCGCCTTCATGTTTGCCTGCTTTGGCGGCGGTTGCCCCGACAAAGACTCGTACTTCTTTGACGACCAAGGCGCTAATCTCACCCTCACCCCGGAGCCCCTCATTTCCCGACTGCCACAGACGCTTCTTAGCCGCGGCATGTTGGCCATCATTGCGCACGTCGACCGTGCGTTCAGTTACGGGTTCGAAAATGTCTTGGGAACGCCGCAGGCACAACTTCTCCGGACACCCCTGGAACTCCTGATGAAGGGCAAACGCGTCGGGTTGGCTTCAGATCCACTGAATCAACAATGGAGTTCTTTGGCCGCTGAGTTAGGTCTAGCGCTGGGTGGCAAATCGCCAGGCGCAGCACAACCTCAGTCTTCCACGCTCGCGAATCTTTACATCGCGCGAGACGACGCGCGGAACTATCTCGTCCTTGGCGACCCCGCGGTCCGCCTCAGAACCGAGTTGATGTCTTAGACATCTTTAGGGGGCAAATATGAATCTGCGTGTCGGAATGTCAGGACCCGCTGTCAAGCAAGTACAGCAACTGCTTAACGGTTGCAAGCTGTATACGGGGCCAATCGACTCATCGTTCGGCGGTGGCATGCAGTCCGCTGTGAAATGTTATCAGCGGCAACATGCTTTTGCGCCAACCGGTGTTGTCGACGAAACTACCTGGGACGAGATGTTTCCTGGCCAGCATGTTCCTGTCTGCGAATTCGCCGCTCGTCCCCTGCTGGAACGCTGCATGGCGCTCACCGGCACCTTTGAAACATCCAAGTATCCGCCCGACAGCTTTCTCGGCCTGAGCGGCGACTTCGATGGCATGGGCATCAGCTTCGGCGTGTGTCAGTGGAACATCGGCTCATCCACGCTTCAGCCGCTAATACAAGACATGTTCACGCAGCATACTGAAACTGCCCAGAGTATCTTCCACGAACAGTTCGACACTCTCCGCACGCTCGGCACCGTCTCCTTAGCGGACCAGTTGGCCTTTACCCGTTCCATTCAAACCAGAGGGGACATCAACGAACCCTGGAAGGGGATGCTTCTCACCTTGGGCCGCACTCCCGAATTTCAATCTGTTCAAGCAAACCACGCCTCCGGCATCTACACCCAAGCTCTTCAATTCTGCCGTGAATTTCAGCTTCACTCGGAACGCGCCATTGCGCTGATGTTCGATATCGCGACGCAGAATCACTCGATCAGCGACGTCGTAAAACAAGCCATTCTCGCCGACTTCTCACAAATTCAGCCGAGCGACCCAGCAGCGGAAGTCACCAAAATGCGGATTGTGGCCAACCGCCGTGCCGCAGCGTCAAGACCTGAATACGTGGATGATGTCCGTACCCGGAAACTGGCTATTGCCAATGGCTCAGGAACTGTGCACGGGCTGCTCTATGACTTGGACGACATGTACGGAATCACTTTGCATTCCGCAAGTGAGCTATCGGCATGAATCAGTGATCGCTTCGGTTAGTTGTATCCTCGGCCGAGGCAGGGTGATTTACGGCGCGCTCGACATGTGTTCGAAGGATTAAGCTTAAGGCACCATCGGCAACCGCATCCATATTGCTTTGGACGGCGGATAGGGCCAGCAAAAAAGTAAACACAGTGCGCCGTCAGGGCGGACCTATCGACAAAGCCCAGTTATCGATTTAAGCACTAAACGAAGATCCTCATTATGCAATCGCCTCGACGGGAGGGCGTACGTCAACTGAGCAGCGAGCCAAGTTGGAGCGAAGTCCCAATCCCGCTTCATGGTGGCAAGCGAGATCTGGAGCGCTTGCGCGGTATCGGCTTCGCTCAAGCCACCGTAAAAGCGCAACTCGAGTGTTTGCGCGGCGCGTGGGTCGAGCGTTTCGAGGCGCTACAAGGCCTCAGCGAGCGCCAGCAACCGGATATCAATGCCACCCTGACGCAATTCCAGAGGGACAGCTTGGCGAATGCCACCTCCCCTCCTGCCGCCATTTGAACGCCGGCCACGATTTGTGATTCCGTTATGCAGCGTCACTGCCTATTTTTCTCCGGCCTACGTTGGCTACGCTCTGACGGGGCTTTCGCCGGTGACGCGTCGTATGCATTGCGTTTCAAAAAGTAACTACTGGATCGGCTTTTTGTTGGGTTAATGGCACAGTAGGCTTCCGGAGTTGACCGATCCGCTGAAGGTTCTTTGGTTGCGGTATTGGCGCTCGTCGCCGGTGCGGAGGCGGCGGAGATACTGATCCAGCTAGCGGCAGGACGGCGCTTTAGTTGGAAGGCGCAATGGTCAGGCATTCTGTTGTTGGCGTTTTACCAAGCGGCGCGCAAACGGATATGGTTTAAAAGATCTTTCCGGTGATGACGGTCGACTCGGGCCTTGTGCCTTTTCTGGCCACCGCCGCTATTCACATGGCTGGACAATCGCTCGGCGTTCTGGTCGCAAAGCGCGTTGTCACAGGGCGTTATCGTTCTGTTTCTTTGGCGCATCGTCCGCAACCTCGAAGTGTTTAAACCGCAGTTATCCGGATCATTCAAATCAGATTTTGGTGAGCGACTCGGGCGGCGTTCGGCGTGAAGGGATAACCGCTGTTAGTTGCACTCTCTCACTTTGGCGGGTTGTCGCTCGGACACGATGTATGTGGCCGAGGCGTAGTTTCCGCTTAGCTCGTCAACCGCCAAAAGCCCTCTCCGGGTTGTTGGCGGCTCGGGCAGGCTGTAGAAAACCAGCGAGTGGTTCACCAGGCTGAACGCACCGTCGTCCCACCTGCAGCTACGACGAGTTCGCTAGATCGGCTCCAAATTCTCATTCAAATTGTTCTTTGCGAGCCATTTTCTTACCTCTTGTTAGGCTCGTCTTCAAGCCATTTTGGCCATCGATCCTTGTCGGTGTGCGCACTCCTTAGGTCAGCGAGAACTCTCTTATTGATTTCCTCGCCGGGGTTCGGATTCGCCATAATGAGATCACGCGCCCGCCGCAGCTCGAAATAGCGCCAGCCTTGGTTGCCAGCGCGGTTTCTTAGCTCAATTGCCTCAGAGATGTATTTTTCAGCCTCTGGCAAGTTACGGTTCTTGCGAAAGTGAGCATACGACAGCTCTGCTCTATATTCAAACCGCTTTCCTCCAGGATCTGCAGAGATTAGCGCCTCGAGAATGGCAATTGCACATCGATGTGAGCAGCGAACAGACGCCCATTTGGCAGGGTGATCGCGGGACCAATCTCAATCGAGCTCGCCTCAACCAGATCGGAAGCGTGTCGCCGGTCTGGATCCACTGGATGGCCGGGACATTCGCAGGTAACGACGGTCTGATCCGGCAGCAGCGTCCATGTCTCGTCGTTGCTTCTGCCGTTCAGCATGTTGGCGGCGGCTGACCAGGAATTGGAAACCGGATCGTAAATCGCGCATTGTGATGTTGTAAGCGCACCGATCATCACGCGCCCATTGGGAACACGCAGCAGAAAACGTCGCCAATGGTAGTCCATTCAGGCGGGTTGGGCAGGGATGTCCAGGCATTGGTCTGCGGATCGTAAATTTCAGCGGCGGGCAGGTCGACCGAAACGCCGTTATTAAATTCGCCGCCTGCAACGAACACCCGCCCGTCCGGTAGAACTGCCGACGCGAAGTAAAGCGGTCGATTTGGAACGTTGGCTAGCGGACTGCAAGTTCCGGTGATGTAATTTCCGCTGATGTCGGGTGTCAGCTTCCCCCAGTTTGACGTTCCGGTGTTCTGGCACATGACCGTGCCATCTGTGAGTAGAAGCATTGTTCCCGCCCCAAAGATTGGCTGGTTCGTGAGCGGCATCCAAGTTCCGGGCATGCTGTTCGCCCCTCCTTATTCCTGGGCGTAGCACCAACACACTTCGAGAACCGACAAGGCAAATCGAAATCGATGGATCGCGGATTCAGGGCGGGGAACTGCCTCGAAGCAGGTGCTCCAACGTATCAAGCGTCGCCTCCGTACACACTTTGTCGGCAATCAGGCGATGGGTTTTGATACGTTAAGCAACAGTTTTGATACGGTCTTGAACGAAATCAGTTCACATTCAACTCGGCAAGTCGTTGATGCAGAACAACATGATGGTGGGCGCGCAGGGACTCGAACCCCGGACCTCCTGCGTGTGAAGCAGGCGCTCTAACCAGCTGAGCTACGCGCCCGCGGGCGAGAAGGACTCTCGCCGGGCTACTCCATAATTGTACCGGAAGGCAAATCCATCCGCTCTTGTGCGACGCTAACAGGCATGGCGGGTTCCCGTTATCACATGCTCTGCAGTGACATTGGCGGAGTCTTAGGCACCAACGGTTGGGACTCGCAATTGCGGCGCAAGGCGGCGGCGCACTTTGGTCTTGATTTTGAGCAGATCGAGCACCGTCACCAACTCATGTTCGATACCTTCGAACGCGGCTTTCTCTCCTTCGAAGGCTACATCTCGCACGTCTTCTTACACGAACCGCGCGAGTTCATGAGCGAAGACATTCGCGAGTTTGCTTACGCGGAATCAGTGCCGTGGCCGGAGAACATTGCTCTCCTGCGCACAGTGAAGCGTGCCAATCGACTCAAACTTGGGTTGCTTTCAAACGAGGGAGAAGGCCTGACGTCCTATCGCGTCCGCAAGTGGGGGTTGCGCGATCTTGCGGACTTCCTCGTTTTCTCGCATTGCGTCCATATGAGGAAACCGGATCATGCGATCTGGCAATTAGCGCTCGATCTTGCGCAGGCCGAACCGTCGGAAGCTATTTACATCGACGATCGTGAAATGTTTGCCTCCATTGCCGGCGATTTAGGCTTCACCGCGATCCACCATACATCGCTTGAAGGAACAACGCGCCGGCTGCAGGAACTGGGCTTGACGGTAGCAGAGTAGAGAGCCGGTCGTTGCCGGCTCCCTCCAGCCATCAGGCGAGTTGCTTATTCACTTCCTGCCAGTTCACAACGTTCCAGAACGCCGCAATGTACTCCGGGCGCCGGTTCTGATACTTCAAGTAGTACGCGTGTTCCCAAACATCTAAACCCAGAATCGGCTTTTTGCCTTCCATCAAGGGACTGTCTTGGTTAGCGGTCGACACGATCTCGAACTTGCCGCTACCGTCCTTCACCAGCCATGCCCAGCCTGATCCGAAGCGGGTGGTGGCGGCGGCATTGAACTTTTCCTTAAAGGAATCGAAGCTGCCAAAATTCGACGTGATGACGTTTTCAATCGCGCCCGTCGGTTGACCACCGTCACGTGTCAACAGCGTCCAGAATAGCGAGTGGTTCGCATGGCCGCCGCCATTGTTGCGAACGGCGGTTTTAATCGCTTCGGGAACAGCGGAAAGCGAGTTTGCCAGCAGGTCTTCAATCGATTTGTTTCCTAGGTCGGGCGCAGATTCCAGAGCTTTGTTCAGGTTGTTGACATACGCGGCATGGTGCTTGTCGTGGTGCAGTTCCATGGTCTGTCGGTCGATGTGCGGCTCCAAGAAATCTGGCGCATACGGGAGTGGGGGAAGAGTAAATGCCATAAGGTCTCCAAATCTACTAATGCAGTGAGTTCCTACTCAAGGATGCATCCGCGCCCCATCGTGCTTCACAGCAATCGCAAAAGGAGCACCAGAGTTGCAACTCCAAAAACATGCAGCCGTTTTGCACAGTTTTCACACAGTCAGACGTCCCTAAGTCGTTTGCATGCACCAGATCAAACGTGTTGAAAAGCACCCAAAAAAGGGCTGAAAGCACTGGTGTTCGCGGTGTGCTCCGGGGTAAAACACCTATAGATAAGCGCGGGTTCTGGACGAGGCAGGTAATCTCGGGGGAGGTGGCTGCCAGTTCAGGGTCCGCGCTGTCGAAAGCTTGCCGGGCCCAACCATCTAGGGTTGGTTCCAATACAAAGCGCCGCCCAACACCTTGTTGAGGCGGCGCTTTGCTTTGAAGGATGGAAATCTAGACCGTGACCGGTTCGGTGGCGGCTGTCACCGGAGTGAGCCAGCCGAACTCGTCATGAGCCATGCCCGTGACGATATCGAAAAAGCGCTTTTGGATTCTTTCCGTAACTGGTCCGCGGCGACCTTGGCCCACCACGATGCGGTCCACTGAGCGTATGGGCGTTACTTCCGCGGCCGTGCCTGAGAAAAACACCTCGTCGGCAATGTAAAGCATCTCGCGCGGAATAACACTTTCCACCACCTCGATACCCAACTGGTGTGCGATTTTGACGATAGCGTCGCGAGTGATGCCCGGCAGTACCGAGGTGCCCAGCGGCGGCGTATACAGCTTGTCGTCTCTTACCAGGAACACATTTTCGCCTGAACCTTCGCTGATGTAACCGGCTTTATCCAGCGCAATCCCTTCCGCATAGCCGTTCGCGGCGGCTTCCATGCGAATCAGCTGAGAATTCATGTAGTTAGCGCCCGCTTTCGAAAGCGCAGGCAAAGTGTTGGGCGCAATGCGTGTCCAGGATGAAATACAAACGTCCACACCTTCCTTCATTGCCTCCTCGCCGAGGTACCTGCCCCAAGACCAGCAGGCAATGTAGGTCTCAATCGGGTTACCCTTTGGAAGCACCCCTACGTCCCCGTATCCGCGCAGCACGATAGGCCGTATGTAGCAGGAATTCAGCTTATTGCTCCTGACAACGTCGGCCATGGCCGTTGTGAGTTCGTCAACGGAGTAGGGAACCTCAATGCGATAGATCTTCGCCGAATCAAGCAGGCGCCGGGAATGTTCTGGCGCCCGGAAGATGGCCGGGCCGTTCACGGTTTCGTAACACCGAACGCCCTCAAAAACCGAGCTGCCATAGCTGACGACGTGAGCAAGAACGTGGATCTTCGCCTCGTCCCAGGGAATAAGCTGGCCGTTATGCCAGATGGTGTCGGTGGCTTGCAGCATACGTGAATTATAAGGCCAGGGAGAGAAACACTTCATCGACCGTGGCCTAATTTTGGCGAGAACTTGCCCGTGTTTGGGCCACTAGTTCACAACCTTTATGGCTGTGTTTCAAAGTTTCGTGCAAGCAGGATTCGAGTGCTCGACGCATAAGAACGTTCACGGAAGGCGCGTTGATGTTGTGGCATCCACGCACCATGACAAATGGGCAAGCGCGGATTTCGAGCGGCTGACTAGCGCAGGAATCTACACCGCTCGTGAGGGAGCGCGCTGGCACGTGATTGAGACGCATCCCGGCCGCTACGACTTTTCGTCACTCGAGCGCATCTTCGATGCGGCACAGCAATTCGAGGTGGAAATCATCCTCGATCTGCTCCATTTCGGCTGGCCGGATTCGTTGGACGTGTTTCGGTCCGACTTCATACAGGCGTTTCGTGAATTTACCGAAGCGACGGTTCAGTTCCTGCGCTCACGACAGTTGGGGCGGCATCTGGTGCTGCCGGTAAATGAGATCTCGTTTCAGGCCTGGGCTGGGGGCGATGCGGGTTTAATCTCGCCACACATGAGGGCCATGGGAGGACTGTTGAAGCGACAGTTGGTGAAAGCGTCCATCGCTGCGTCCCAAATCATAAGGGAGAAGCTGCCGCACTCGTTGCTTTTATCGGCCGAACCTCTCATTCACATCGTGGGCCGGCCGGACGTGCCGGGCGACGAGATTGCGGCTCACCGCCATCGCGCAGGCATGTTCGAGGCTTGGGACATGATTACCGGGCGAACCTGTCCTGAACTCGGCGGGAAGCCGGAGTATCTGGACATCATTGGCCTTAACTTTTATGACCGGAATCAATGGATGAATCAGGGCGAGACGGTAAAGCGAGATAACCCGCGCTACCGGCCACTACACGACATGCTCGCGGAACTGTACCGCCGCTACAATCTGCCTTTGATGATCTCGGAAACGGGTACGGAGAACGATGAACGCGCGCCCTGGTTTGCGTATGTATGCGCCGAAGTGCAGACGGCACTCGCGATGGGCGTTCCCGTCGAAGGCATTTGCCTTTACCCGATTGTGAATCACCCTGGATGGGATGACGACCGCCACTGCCATAACGGCCTTTGGGATTACGCCGCCGCCATGGATGGGCAACGTTCCATCTACGAACCGCTAGCCGCCGCAATCGCCTTCGAACAGGCCCGTTTCGGCGGATCGGATGAGACGTTCGAACGCGTGGCGTAAGCCAGCGAAAACGCCCGATTCCTGATATCCTGGAGTATCGGCAGGGCCCATTCGTGTGCCTGTCGTACCTCGCAACGGATTCATCGCCTCTTGAAAATCGGATTTGTAAGTCTCGGCTGTCCCAAAAACCTGGTAGATACAGAAGTCATGATGGGTCAGCTGGTGGCAGACGGCCACGCCTTGACCCCTCAGCCCGAGGACGCCGACGTCATCGTGGTGAACACCTGCAGCTTTATCGATCCAGCCAAGCAGGAATCGGTTGACACCATCCTCGAGATGGCCGAGTACAAGAGAACCGGCAAGGCTCAGCGCTTAGTGGTGGCCGGCTGCCTGGTCGAGCGCTATCGAGATGACATCCGCAAAAACATGCCCGAAGTGGATGCGGTTCTCGGCACGAATGAGCTTGAGAAGATCACCGCGCTGTGCGAAGGCTTGACGCCCAAAGCCGAAACTCCGGCAGCGTATCTGTATCACGATCTAACCGCGCGTGTTTTCACAACTCCGAAGCATTCGGCTTACATCAAAATCGCCGAAGGGTGCGACCATCCCTGCTCGTTTTGCGTGATCCCTCAATACCGGGGACAATTTCGCAGCCGCCGTTTCGAAAGCGTACTCAGCGAAGCCAAGCGCATGCTGGCCACTGGCGTTCGGGAACTGAACCTGATTGGCCAGGATACGACGTGTTACGGCGAAGATTTGGGTGTGAAGGACGGGCTGGCGGAACTGTTGTCACGCCTGGCCGAACTGCCGAGCGATCTTCCCAAATGGATTCGGTTCCTCTATGCGTATCCGAATCGCGTGACGCAGAAATTGCTGGATACCATTGCCGCACACGACTCATTGGTGAAGTACATCGACATGCCGTTGCAGCATGCCAGCGCTGCGGTTTTGAAGCGAATGAAGCGCGGCGCCAATGCCGATATCTTCCTTAAGCTGATTGAGCGCATCCGCGCAACCATTCCCGGCGTTGCCGTTCGAACCAGCATGATTGTCGGCTTCCCCGGCGAGACCGAAGCGGATTTTGAACTGCTCACCCAGTTCGTCGAAGCGGCAAAGTTCGACCGCCTGGGCGTATTCTCGTACAGTGACGAAGAGACCAGCAAAAGTTTTGAACTGGACGGGAAAGTCGATGGGCGCACGATTTACAATCGCAAGCGCCGCCTGATGTCGCTGCAGCGAAAGATCTCAAAGCGCAAGAACGCTCTCCTGATTGGCCGCGAGCTCCCCGTTCTCATTGAGGGTCCGTCTGCCGAAACGGAGCTGCTGTGGGAAGCGCGCCTGACCACCCAAGCTCCTGAGATCGACGGGGTTGTTTACATTAACGATTTCGGTCCCGGTGAGCCGCGGCGTGGGGAGATCCGTCGCGTGCGCATTACCGAAGCGCACGATTACGATTTGGTCGGAGCCGTGGTGGATGCTCCAGAGACAAGTTACTCGCCGGTGGCACCGGATGCGAACCCGTTCCCGATTCTGCAAGCACCCGCACGCGTGGGCTCGCCGACTTTTCAGGGCGCACCCCGCTAATCAACCGTTTTAGGCATCACATAATAAAGACATGGCGAGCACTATGCGGTGCCCAATTTGTAAGAGTGAAGTAGCTTTCACAGATCCCAACATGCCCTTTTGCAGCGACCGGTGCCGGCTGATCGATCTCGGCAATTGGGCCGACGAACAATACGTCATCTCTAAGCCCGCTAAGCGGGACGATTTTCATCAACTGGAACAGGCGAGCGACGATCTAGAGGACCAGCTCTCTTGAACCGCGTCGCAATCCTGATTGCGACCTGGTTTGGCTGCGGCTATTTTCCCTGGGGTCCTGGCACAGTTGGATCGCTGGCAGCGGTCGTCATTGCCGGCATCCTCGCGATTAACGGCTTCGGGCGTCCGTTTCTCCTTCTGCTTACCGTCCTGCTGCTTTGGCCGGCCATCTGGTCGGCCACGCAAACAGCCCGCATCGTCGAACGAGATGATCCAGGTCTTGTTGTCGTCGATGAGGTGCTAGGTCAGTGGCTTACTCTGATGGGCGCGGCCGTGCGGGACTGGAAGACGCTGCTTGTAGCTTTCCTGCTGTTTCGCCTCTTTGATATCTGGAAGCCATGGCCGGTTCGGAACTTTGAGAAACTACCGGAGGGAGTAGGCATCGTAGTGGACGATTTAGCAGCGGGTGTATACGGTGCGGCCGTCTTATACGCAGGCAGGTACCTGAGACTCTATTGATATGGCGACCAAACAACAGCCGTCCCCTATAAACCAACCATCCATCACCAGCATCGAGCCTGAGGCCGCCATTAGCGGTGGTGAGCTGCATATCCGAGGGAAAGGATTGGCCGCCAACGGACGCCCGGTAGTCACTATTGGGTCTGAACCGGCACATATCGTGATTGGCAGCGACACGTATGTCATCGCGCGTGTACCGGATTCGGCGGGCGTGGGCGAAGTCTGCGTAAAATCGGGCGAACGGGAAAGCAAGGCAGCTGAGATGCACGTCGGTGTGCAGGTGGCCGACAGCTTGCATCCTGTGGCCAACCCCGCCGTCGATGCCGAGGGGAACCTTTACAGCACGTTTAGCAACTCGCGGGGCCAGAAGTCGCCTGTCTCCATTTATAAGATCGATACCAATTACAATTCGAAGCCATTCGTCACCGATCTGATGAATCCTACGGGGCTGGCCTTTGATCGTGACGGCCTGCTCTATGTTTCCAGCCGCTACGACGGAATTGTTTATCAGGTGACACCCACCGGCAACATGTCCGTTTACGTTGAGGGCATGGGCGTTGCTACCGGCATCGCCTTCGATCGTGACGAAAACCTGTATGTGGGCGACCGTAGCGGCACAGTGTTCAAGATCAGTCGTGCGCGGCAGATTTACGTGTTTGCAACGCTGGAGCCCTCCATTGCTGCCTACCACTTGGCTTTCGGACCAGAAGACTATTTGTACGTGACCGGGCCAACAACTTCCAGTTTCGATGCAATTCACCGCATCTCCAGGGCAGGCGAGGTGGAAACGTACCATCGCGGGGTCGGACGGCCGCAAGGCATAGCCTTCGACGCCGCCGGACGCCTGTACGTAGCTGGTTCGCTGGGCGGCCGACGAGGCATCATCCGATTCGATCAGGATCGCAAGCCGTCCGTTTTTCTGTCGGGGCCGGGCATCGTCGGGCTGGCGTTCACACCCTCGAAATCAATCGTTGTCGCGACCCAGAACGCACTCTTCCGCGTCGACGCCGAAGTCGCCGGACGCCCACTGCCGTAATAGTCGACACAATGGCGAAAACGGCAGAAATTATCGCGATTGGTAGCGAATTGCTGACACCCCAGCGCGTCGATACCAATTCGCTCCTCATTACCGAGCAGCTCAACCTTCTTGGCGTCGAGGTGGTGAGCAAGCAGGTGATCGGAGATGACCGTGTGCGGCTGACGGCTGCACTTCGCGAGTCGATGGACCGCTCGAACATCGTCATCACCTCCGGCGGCTTAGGCCCTACGGAGGACGATGTCACACGCGATGCCGCTGCTGCGGCGCTAGGACGCAAACTAGAGCTGAATCTGGAGCAGGAATCGGTCTTAGTCTTGCGCTTCCGGCAGATTAACCGGCCCATGGCGCCGAACAACATCCGCCAGGCTTACTTAATTGAAGGTGCGGAAGTGTTGCCGAACCCGCATGGTACGGCGCCGGGTCAATTTCTTTCCACCGACCGTGGTGCCTTGGCATTGCTGCCGGGACCGCCTCGGGAGTTGCGGCCCATGGTGGTGAATGAACTGGTCCCGCGGTTACGTCCTGTTCTGCCGCCGCAAGTCATCCGAGTGCGAAGCTTCCGCGTAGCAGGCATGGGCGAATCCGATCTCGATGCGCTGATTGCGCCCGTTTATACCAAGTACACGAATCCGGCGACAACGGTTCTGTCCGCCCCTGGCGACCTTTTCGTTCACTTGCGCGCGCAGGCCGATACTGAGGAAGAGGCAGACAGATTGCTGAGGGAGGTGGGCAATCCCATTGCAGAACTGCTAGGCGACCGTGCTTACAGCGAGAACGCCGACGAGACCCTGGATGGTGTTGTCGGACGTTTGCTTCGCAAGCAGCACGCAACCGTAGCGACGGCCGAGAGTTGCACCGGCGGTTTGCTTTCGGTGCGGCTAACGGAGCAAGGCGGCAGCTCCGATTTTTTTGTGGCCGGCTATGTCACCTACACAGAACAGCAGAAAGAACAGATTCTGGGCGTGGCGCACAGTGTCATTCAGGAACATACGGCGGTCAGTAAAGCCGTAGCTGCGGCCATGGCCGAAGGTGCCCGGAAGAAGGCTGGATCTACTTTTGCGCTTTCTACTACCGGCTACGCGGGACCAACCGGCGGAACTGACTACGACCCGGTGGGAACCGTTTACATCGGCTTGGCAGGTCCGGCTGGAACCAGAGTCCAGCGCTATCGGCACGGATTGGGAAGAGAGCGGATCCGCGCTCTGGCCGCCCAGAACGCGCTCGATTTGCTCCGCCGGACTCTGCTCGAGAACGATCGCTAAAAGCCTATTGGGCCGCGTCTTCCGAGTTGCCGTTCAAGTCCGGAAATTCGCCGCCATTCGATTCGGTTGCTTTCTGGGAAGCAGCGAGGTCGATATCGGAAATACGGATCTTGTGCGCCGGTTGCTTCGATAGATCCCAAAACATCCCGTTCACAATGGCGAAGTTCTGAACTTGGCTCTGGTGTCCGTTCCGGAGAACGATCGTCACTGGAGGCATCGGTGCTGCCTGGGTAGTTGCATCGGCGGCCATCGACGGCGTCGCACCCGGTGTATATGGACCCGGTATATAGGAACTATTCGGCAGCGGCATTATCTGCGGCCCAGCCATCGGTGGCCCGTAAGGCGATGCGCCGTAAGGCTGCGCATCAGCGTAAGGTCCGGGCTGTTGTTCTTGCCCAATCGTGGGATCGTACGGCCCATAACCGTTTTCATATGTCCCGTCATACCCGGATCCGTAGGCGAAGGGGAAAAAGGGAATAATGCCAACACCGATGCCGCCCCGGCGTCGATCCTGGTCGAAGTAGCGGCCCTCGCCGTTGTTCACGCCGCGTGGGTTGTGGAAGCCGTTACCAAAGCTGCGCAAGTCCCCGTTACCGACTGCTCTGCTCACGGTGTTCGGCATAGTGCCGAGCGGGCTGCTGCGAAATCCGGGACCAGCTACTGGCCCAAGATTCCGTCCTGCGGGAACTCCGAAACTACCAATCCCGTGACCGCCACCACTGTGAACCACTTGCGCCGGGCAAATCACACAGCAACCAAGTCCGGCTACCATCGTTAAACAAAATCGATTTGTCTTCCCGAACACAAGCCTCCATTCGGCACAAACACGCCGCTACTACTATTAGACGCTAAGGAACGCCCTTGTATTCATCCAACTGCAAAATCGAGTTTGAAACCTGCGTTTACTCGCCTGATGTTCGCTCGCGAAGGTCATAGAACTGTAGGCGACAGGCTTCACAATGATACAGCCGCGCGCCGACAAAGCGTTGTACCAGGCGAAAGGGGTTGCGCAGGAAAAGATCGATTGGGTCGCGGGTGCGTCTTACGCGCAGATCGGTGTTCGAGCAGCGCGGACAACGAGCGAAACGTGAAAGGAAGGGTATCTGGGGGATAAGGGCAGCGATTGCCGCAATCGGAGCAACAGTACATCGACTGGTAGCGGAAACGCTCAAACAATGATCGTTTCGTCCGCCGCAACTCGCCGCCACACGTGCCACACTGGGGCATTTACCCATCCAGTGTATGTCACATCTCTTACGAACGTGTTGCTTTCATTGCCTCGGCACACGGCCGGCGCTAGCGAGAGCTCGAAAAGCTTCGGGCAGCGACCTCTGCTAGCCGTCCTGTGCGGTTTACGGTTCCGAGCAGCAGGCGCATCGCTGGTTTGGTCCAGCTCCATTGCGACAGTCTGATTGTCGCATCCACCAGGCGCAGCAGTGTCGGCATTTGACCGTTGGGGCAAATGGAGCAAAGCGGAACGGCTTCAGCGTCAGGTGTTTCCCGGTAGAAGACCCGCTCCTGCCAGGTTCGCCGCGCGTGCACATGGGCCGGATACTCGCGTAGTGCATCCACGACCATGCGAACCGTGCGCACGCCAAGCATCTCACGATACTGCGGCATGTAAACGATATGGCTCCAGCGTTCGGTGCGAATCTCCGAAACAAACTCCGCAAAGCTGGTTCCGCGGCTGAGGTTGACCACCGCATTCGGTTCGCGTCCATGCCGGTCGCCACCCGCTACCACTGGTATTCCGTGCTCATTACCAATTGCAACAACGCGCGCATTCTCCCGCGCCGGCCTTAGTCCATTCACTTCCAGCGCGTGAACGTAACGGCCGTGTTGATCCAGCAGATCGCAGAAGACGGCCCAGTGCGCCGCATCGCCGATGCCACTCTCGTCCCACAGGGGATGGTTCAGCACTACCAGCACTTGCGGACACTCGCTCAGCTTCTGCAACAGCCGGGCTAGTTCAGCCGGCTCTGGCGATGCCGTGTAGCGCCGTAATTCGTGCATGATGCTGTCGGCTTCCATGGCCGGCAGGTTATGGACGCCAAGGTGGAAGAACGTAGAGGCGAACGGAACCGTCCACTCGGTGGATAGCGGTGTCTCGCGAAAGCGGTCCAACATCTGAAGGACGGTGTTCGCTTCCATACTGTCGTGATCGGTCAACGAAACCAGGGCGGGCAGGTTGAACTGGCGTTGAATCTGCTTCTCCTCCAAACGGTAGGCTTGCCGAGGCGTTAAGGGAGGCGTCCAGAAGCCGCGGTGGAAGTCGATGGTAGTGCCCATAGTGCGGCGAAAGACGGGGATCCGGCCCACGTACTTCGGCACCAGTTCCAGGCTTTCCTCGGAATGTTGGGTATGGCTGTGCAGCGAAACGCCTGCTTTAAACTCGCTTGCGATGGCCTTGTCTTGCCAGAAGCGCTGAACCGTGGTCTTGCCCTTAACGAACATGGTGTTACAAGCCCCGTCACCATAGTCGGGCACAACTCGTTGCGGCTCCATTTGTGTTTCGTAAATGCTGCGTGAATTCGTTCGGCTGTTTTTCGCCTTTTTCCGTGAGAACTTTCACGCTATTCGCTACTGTGGAGGGGATGCGAGCAGTAATCTGTCACACTCTTCTCAAAGTAGCTTTTCTTGGCTGCTTTGCTTCCGTCACTTGGGCCGGCTCGGTATTCGGAACCACCGCTGAAAGTCCCGAAGACTTCCGAATCGAAGTACTGGGCTCCGCTTGGACCCTGAACTCATCCGGAAATGTGCAGGATAGCGGTGATCAGGTGGACTTGCGAAACGACTTAGGTTTCAGCGAGGGTGTTGAAACATTCTACGGCAAACTCGTCGTGAAGCCTGGCCGGAAGCACCGAATCGTGATCGAGGGCGATCCATTCAGCTTTACCGGAAGCAAAACTTCAACGCGCACATTCACTTACGGAGGGCAGGTTTACAGCTTCAATCAGCAGCTGAATACCAATGCGAACCTGGAATACCTCTTCGGCGGCTACCAATACGACTTCCTGAGCGGGCAAGCAGGACACCTGGGAGCTTCAGTGGGCGGTGCTTACCTGAGCGCGACGGGACAGGTCACGGCGCCTCAAGTGAATGTCAGTTCCACCCGTTCGCAGCAAATCGGCATGCCTCTCGCGGGTTTGGAGTTCCGCATTTTCCCGATTCCCGGGCGTCCCGTACTCGATATAGATGGAGGAGTTCGCGGGATGGACTTCGGCGGCTATGGCCATTACGTTGAGTTCGATGTCAACGGTGGCTTGTGGCTGGGCCGACATATCGGATTACAAGGCGGTTACAGATCCGTGACGGCATATTTGCACGACAACAGCACGAACCTGAATGGCAGCCTGAACGTTCGCCTCAGCGGCCCTACTGCCTCCATGTTGTTCAAGTGGTGATCAAAAACCAATTGGTTTAATCCAGAAACTCTCGGTCCACGTTCCCCCAGGGGCAACGCTCTGCAACCCGCTATATTTGCCTTCGTGCGCCAGGTTAATTGCATCCGTGACGCCTGTCATGGGTTCGATACAGAAGAACTCGCTGGCGGCCCCATTGCGGGCCGGCGGTTCCCAAAGAACCACCACCGGATAGTTTGGGCCGAAGAGAATCTGAATCTTCTCCTCGCCCGACTCAATGATGAAGTGAGCGCGGCCTTGTGCATCGCGCTCCAGGTCGGTGTAGCCGTTGTCGAGCTTGCGACCTTTAAGCGAAAACGAACCGGTCAGGTCGGACGCTTTCAACTCGCCCGTAGGAACCAGGTCGTTATTGGTTACTACGGCTTGGCGGAAGGGCACCTGGGCCGTCCACTCGTCACGCGGCTTATCGGGAATCCGGTAGTAAGGATGAAAGCCAATCGCGACCGGGATCGGGGCAGCGCTGCGGTTGTGAATGGTCGTCCGGACTTCCAGTTCGCCATTCGACAACCGGTAAGTCATCTCGTACTCCTGCGCAAACGGCCACTGTTCCATCAACTCGGGGTATTTGAAAAAGGGAAGTTTGCTTGTGACGTAGGCCGACTCGGCGTCGCCGCCCATGTCTGCAACCTCCCAAAGCGGGGAATTCGTAAGCAGGCCATGAATAGGCAAGCCGGCATTCCCAATCTGATAATTCTTTAGGTCGGGATTCAGCCGGTACTGTTTACCATTTGCCCAATAGGAACTGCCGTCCAGGCGATTCGCCCATGGAGCAAGGAACGGTATGCCGTTCAGATCCGGCTTCTGCTGGAATGCCGAGGGCGTCTGATACGGAAAGTACAGAATGTCTTTGCCGTGCACGATCATGTGAACGGCGCGGTTGCCAAACGACGGCACAATGGTCACTTCAACATCGTTCTTCGTATCCCGAAGCTGGATCAGATTGACGCCGCCCTCCGCAACTGAGCGGGCTGTGTAGGATTGGGCTGCGCAGAGGCTGCAGACGGTTACAAACAGCAGGACAAGGTTCTTCATTGAATCGGTGCTGACGATTATATGCGCTCCTCACCCGGGGAGCTCGTGGCGTATATTCCCTTCGTTAACTGCTGGAACTTGAAGCCATAGCCATCGTTTGCTACCCGCCGAGGGACAACCTAGACCACGAGCTTCACTCTGGTGCACCAACGGCAGAAAGTACTCTTTATACTCCCGCCGGGACCGGGCACGTCGAGCAAGTGCCAACGATGCAGCCCGAGCTTGCAAAGCAGACCTTTGACCCAGTTCGATTCGTGCGAACGGTTCGGCCAAAGTTTCGCAAGTTCTTTGGTTAGCGCGCTGTATTCACCGTTGCCGGACATAGCTGCCGCCTCTGCCCCATTGTCGAACAACAGACCTGTCTCACTTCGCCACGTCTTGCCATCCTTCTATGGTCACGCCGCCTATGATCACGCCGCGGATGCAATTTGCGCCCGCAAGCTCTCCCTATACTGAGAGTTGTCTTTCCTCCGCCGGTTCCTACCTGCGTTGACGGTTGCTTCCGCCGTTATTGCGCTTTACCTGTACAACCTCACCGCAGTCGGTGTTTTAGGGCCGGACGAGCCTCGCTATGTCGCGATCGGCGTTGCCATGGCACGGACGGGCGATTGGATTACGCCCAGGCTTTGGGGCACGCCCTGGTTCGAAAAGCCGCCCTTAGTTTATTGGCTGACCGCGATCGCCACTCAGCTGGGCGCGGGACCGGATCTTGCCGGGCGCTTACCCATCGCCTTAATGAGCCTGCTGTTTCTCGCGATCTTCTTCGTGCTGCTGCGTCGCGAGTGGGGCGTGCAAGCGGCCGCGGCCGCAACCGGCATTTTGGCAACAACGGCAGGTTGGCTTGCCTACAGTGACCTTTGCCTGACCGATGTGCCGGTAGCGATTTGCTTCGCGCTGGCGGCGCTGTTGTGCCTGCCTGTTCTACGCCCGGAGCCGGAAGTGCAAACCTGGCGCTGGCTCGCCATCGGCGCTGCACTGGGATGCGGCGTTCTCGCGAAGGGTCTGGTGCCCATCGCCCTTGCCGTGCCTTGGCTCTGGTTTCTGCGCCGCTATTGGCGGCGTTGGTGGTTGGTCGCTGCCGGTCTGCTCGTCATTGCGCTTCCGTGGTACAGCCTTGTGTACGCGCGGAACGGTTACCCGTTCATTGAAGAGTTCATCATCCGACACCATGTGCAGCGGCTGTATTCGGCAAGCTTGCAGCATGTGCAGCCGGCCTACTATTACATCCCTATCCTGTTAGCGGGCTTGTTTCCCTGGACGCCCGCCCTGGCCTTTCTTTTCTCGCGCGAGACTATCCGCGACGAACGCCGTCGCTTCCTGCTGGGCACGGTTCTCTTTGGCTTGCTTTTCTTCAGCGCCTCGCTGAATAAACTGCCCGGCTACGTGCTGCCGCTGTTTCCGCTGCTGGCCGTGCTGATCGGGGCGCACTTCGAAACGCGCCTTGTCAGCAGAACATCCCGCCTCATGTTCTTCGCTTGTGCGGTTTGCATCGCATGCATTCCGCTATTGGCAGCGGTTCTCCCTCCTTCGCTGGCAGGCGGCAAGCTGTCGCTCCGAAGTTTCGGAGTCATTGACCGAACCACACTGTTCTATATCCTGCTGCCTGTCGCCATAGTTTTTCTGGCACGGCGCGCCTGGTTGGCACCGACTCTGGTGCTCGCCTTGGTAGCGGGCGGAATCTTTCTGAAGACCGCAAGCGACCCGGTACTTGAGCAACAAATGTCGGCGCGCGGCCTTTGGCGCGAGCTAGGCAGCCGCGGGCAACATCTTTGCGACGCCGGAACAAACCGTGACTGGATTTATGGGCTCAGCTTCTATCGCGGCGACCTAATCGGCGGCTGTGCGCCGAATGACGGCAACCTCCGTGTGCGGTCGAGCGGGCACAAACAGCCTACTGTGCAGCCGCAGTAAGGCGATTACTCAAGAAAAAGGCCCAACTGTTCCGCCGTCTGCTGCAACAGTGGATACGGCAACTTGCGCAGTTGCAGCTGCTCGTGTCCATTCTCGGCCAAGGTGACAGATGTTCCTTGCGCTTTAATCTGCTGCAGGAAACGAGGGTTCTGCCATAGGCGCGGATCGGCCTGGTCTGCTGCCAAGATCTGGTAATTGCCCGGCGGCACGTTGGGAAGAGTGAAAGTACCATCGGCCTTGGCTACGGTTACGCGAACATTCGAAGCGTCAGGCGCAATCGTATCCGGTATTAGAATCGTCCAGATGTGGCCGCTGCTATCGGAGCTGCCATCGCTCTCAACGCTGCCATTCACTTGTCCTACGCCGCTTGCAATTCGAATCTCCATCTGTCCGGAGCCGGTTTGGGACAAATCAACGGCACGGTTTGTAACATCCTGGCCGTTGAATGTGATGGAGTGCAAATAGAAGTTGCCGCCCTGAAACAGCACATAGAAGCTGTAAGTGCCCGGATCTAGCTGCTGTAACTCGAACGTACCGTCGGCGTTCGAGTGGCCGGTTTGATTATTTGCGCGGACCTGTTCATCTAAGGGACGGGCCATGATGGTAAGGCTCGGCAGAGCCGTTGATGTGCCCGACGCCTCAAACGCGACCGTACCGTGAATGTTGACCTGCGGCAGCGGATTTAGTACAAGTCCAGTCAGGTCAGCGCTGCCGGCGTCGATGTCCTCCCGGGACAGTAGTCGCATTCGCCGGTTCAGCAATCGCACCGTATACGAGCCGGGCACCACATTTGAGAACGAGAACGTCCGGTCCGCTGCGACGGTAACAGTAGGAGCGAACAGGCCGGAGTTTACGTTGAAGTCCCGCGGCGACAACTGCACGACCAGGTTCGGCCCCTGCGCGAGCTCACCCACTTTGCCTTTCACCGTATGCGTGAATGCGCGTTGCAGATAGATGGTGAGATCGCCAGAAGGTTGCTCTGGATCCGCCGTGACGAGTGTGGCATCCGTCAGCGCAAGTGCGCGCGGGTACAGCGTGGGAACCAAATGCATAATGCCGCCGGAGGCCGTGCCGGAATCCGGATTGGCCTGCGCTTTTGCGGCGCGGTCCGCACGGTTCTCTTTTGGCAAGGCAAAACTGGCAGCAACGTAGTAGCGCCCCCGCGCCAAGCCCTTCAGCACAAACGCTCCGTTCTTATCGCAGTTTGCGCTGCCGCGCTCGTCGTACGAGCCCTGATTGCCGTACTGCGAAGGGAGCAGCGCCACCACACGCGCGCCTGGAACCGGCTTGCCGTCCGGATCCAATACTTTGCCGGTAAACGATGCGTTCGGGACCATCGGCAGCACCAGGCCGTTGGCCGACTGACCCGGCTGCAGATCCAGATAGCGTGTCGCACTTGCCTTCGCCGACAACGTGAACCCTTCTCGCGACGCCATCAGCACATACGTTCCCGGGGCAATCTGGTCCAAATGAAAACCGCCGTCCGATTGAGTGGACGTTTGGAGACTATCGCTTTGTTTATCCGCCGTTGCGCGAACGCCTCGCAGAGCGACAAGTCGAATGGTCGCGCTCCCAAGGCCTTCGCCGGTAAGGCTGTTGACCACGCGCCCTTCCACCGTGGCTGGGATGCCAGGTGTTTGCGCCCACGCTGTTGCCACGAATACGATTGCCAAGAGCGGAACCGGGCGAGCCCACATCGGTCACCTTCCAAAGGCGCTGCGCGTAGGAGCAGGCGGCTCAGTGTGTTTCATCGAGCGCCAGATTACCGCCGTGAGCTGATCGTCGTCGGCGAGATCGGGTGCGGAGAAATCCATGCGCGCCGAGTCGGCCGCGCCCGGGCCCTCATTCGGGTTTGTTTCCGTCGTCGAGACTTTGGGCGCAATAGCGCTGAAGGGCCGTAAGTCGGCCTGACGGCTGAAGCTGGCGAACATCGGCGTAGCGCCCCCATCGAAGTGCGTCATCGGTCGTAGCCCCAACATCAATTCCATGGTTCGCAGAATGCTTGTCTGGTTGTACATGTTGGAATCAACCATGCCGCGGTGCGTATAAGGCGAAATCACATACGCCGGTGCGCGATGCGAGTCCACATGGTCGGGACCATTTTGCGCGTCGTCCTCAATGACGAAGATAGCCGTGGAAGCCCAAAGCTTGCTCTTGCTCACCGCTGCCACCAGCTGCCCCACCGCGGCATCGTTATCGGCAACCAGCGCAGAGGGCGTCAATGCCCCGCTTTTGGTGCCCGATGTGTGGTCGTTTCCCAGCCGCACCACCATCAGATTCGGCGCGTTTCCGCTGGTATCGAACTGCTGCCACTCTCGGATGAACTCATGGGCGCGCGTCACGTCAGGGTATTCGAGATCGAAGCCCCGATAGTTAAGATCCACCTTGCCCTGCAACGCAGGATCGTTCGCCTTATCCGTTTGCCGTCCGTCAGGGCCTGCCTTGGGTAGGTCGGTCGTCCACTCGCCGTAGTTACGCACCGTCAATCCGGCCTGCAGCGCGTTGTCCCAGATGTAACCGGCCGGCGCGTTGTTGGCAGGCTCCGTACCCTCAAAGTCGTAGCCGCGCTTGCGGTGCGCATACTCGCTCGGCCAGGTCTTGACGGTGTAGTCGGGTGCAATGGCGGCGTTTGCCCAGTTATGGCCATCCGCACTCACGTCGGAGTTTTCATAGAAGTTGTCGTACAAAATGAACTCGCGCGCAATCTGATGCAGGTTCGGCGTAACTTGCTCACCGAACAAAGTCAGAGACTTATCGCCGTTGCCGGTTTCGATATCGCCCAGCACCTGGTCATAGGTCCGGTTTTCTTTGATGATGTAAATGATGTGCTGAATAGGTGAAGGGTGGCCTTCTGTGCGCGCAAAGAAGGCTTCCTGCTGGTCGGTTATAGGGCCGTAGACCGCTTCGTCGCGAAACGGAGAGTTCTGCACCGTTGTCTCGCTAAAGGCCTTCAACTGATCGTCTGACGGGGCAGGCAGGAAGGACACAGTTCCGGTTTGAATGTGGGCGACGTAGCCAGGCGCGATAACCGGTCCTCCCTGATACAGCGGTTGATTCTTGCGCACCGGACTTGGACCGTCCGGGTTCGCGCGGCTGCCCAGTCCTTTGCCGTTCACGATGGCAAGCGTTCCGTCGCCAAGTTCGCGGACAGCCGTGGGATACCAACCGGTCGGGATGAAGCCGTTGACACGCGCCAGTGCACCCGAGATATCCGCCACCGCAATCGCATTGGCGTCGGAGCAGGCCACATATAGTTGCGTTCCGGCCTTATTCGTACCCAGCGCAGACGGCGTCATGCCAAGCGGATGCAGCGGGCTCATCGAGACGTTAATTGTTTCCAACTGACTCAGTTGGTGGTCGCGCCCTACCCCGAATGAGTACACATTATTGGTGTTGCCCGCAGTGACAAACAGCCGAGCCGGGTAAGTCGCGCCGCCCTCACCCTCTGCTGGCGCTTGCTTGCTGATCAGCAACATGTCCGTCGGATGCGGACCCACACGCGTTCGTCCAAGTTCCTTTCCTGAGTTGGCGTCGTACTGATATATGGATGCATCTGCCCAACTGCTGACGAAAAGCTGTCGCGCATCCGGCGTCACCAACAGCCGGTAAGGCCGTCGGCCGCATTTCCATGTATCGGTAACAATCCCCGACTGCAGGTTCACGACAGAGATACTGTCGCCCGCTAAGTTCGCCGCATACAAGATGTGCGCATCCGGTGTGATGGCAACGTCGCCAATAAAGTTATCGGCTGAGGGGCGTTGCCCGTTCGCCACCACAGCAAAGGTTCGCCCTTGCGAAAGCGCGCCGCTCGCCGCGTCGAACTTCAGCTCGTAGACCGCACCCTTACTTCCTCCGCCGACAAACACGCGATCATCCGTAGGTGAGAGCGCCAGGCCAAGCCAGCCGTCGGGCACCGGCGTCCGCCCGAGTTCCTTTCTTCTGCTCGATATCGATCACGCTGACCGATGGCGGATTATAACCGCCGTTCAGCACCAGCATGTACTTGCCGTTGTTCGTCACAACGGAGCTCATCGGAAAAGTATCAACAGGGACTTGCTGCCCCGCCGGCCGTATCGTCCAGCCGCTGTTCAAAAGAAAACCTCCGTCAGAGAGCGGACCGACTCGCTTCTGCGGAGGCGCCAATGTGTGGACCGTGAGGATTCCGCTTAGCAGAACGATCACAGCGGCGAGGACGGACCGGACCACGGCGGTCCGGCTTGTGAGGAAGGTAAGTTTCATTCGTTGAACCTGTGTGCGATGGGAAAGCGGCGTCCTACTCCGAACGCCTTGGGCGTGATGCGAAGACCCGGGGCTGCCTGCTGCCGCTTATATTCGTTGCGATCCACTTTGCGGACGATATCTCTTACCAGGTCTTCCGGCAAATCATTTGCTTTGGCGATCGCGGGCACCGATTGGTAATGCTCCACATAACCGGAAAGAATGCGGTCCAGGATCTCGTAATCCGGCAAGCTGTCGGTATCTTTCTGGTCCGGACGCAGTTCTGCCGAGGGCGGTTTCGTGAAGGTGTTTTCCGGAATCGGGCAGGGCAGCCCGCGGTCGTGCCAGCGCTTATTGGCAAGCCGGGCCAAACGGTAGACCATCGTCTTGGGAACGTCGCTGATAACGCCGAGTCCGCCGCACATATCGCCGTAAAGGGTGCAATATCCAACGGCAATTTCGCTCTTATTGCCAGTCGTCAGCACCAGTGACCCGAACTTATTCGAAAGCGACATCAAGGTCATACCGCGCAGGCGCGATTGCAGGTTTTCCTCAGTCGTATCGGGGTTGTAACCGCGGAAGGCAGGCGCGAGCGTTTGTATCATCGCTTCATAGCCCGCTTTGATCGGAATGATTTCGAAGCGCACTCCTAGCCGCTGGGCGAGCGATCGGGCATCGTCCACGCTGTGTTCGCTTGAGTACGGCCCTGGCATGCCGACGCCCAACACGTTCTCTTTTCCCACGGCCTCCACTGCAACGGCCGCTACCAGCGCAGAATCGATGCCGCCGCTCAAGCCAATGATCACACTGCGAAAACCGCATTTCCGGATGTAGTCGCGCGTGCCAAGAACCAGCGCCTCAAGCGCGGCTTCATCCCGATCCTGAAAGTCGCGGTGATCGTCCCCGTCGCCTGTTTCGGTGTCGAATAGGATCAAGTCTTCCGAGAATGACGTAGCGACTGCGGCCACTTTGCCGTGCTTGTTAATGGCGAAACTCGAACCGTCGAAGACCAGCTGATCGTTGCCGCCCACCATATGGGCATAAACAATCGGCAGCCCGAAGCGTTTAGAAAGTGCGCAAAAGATTTCGTGTCGCTGAACGCGTTTCCCGACGTTCCAGGGCGACGCATTCACAGAGATCATCACGTCTGCGCCGCACGCTACCAGGTTCTCGATTGGGTCACGCGAGTAGCGGAGGCGCTCCCAATACTGCTTGTCGTTCCAGAAATCTTCGCAAATCGCCAGCGCGATGCGTTTGCCGTCCAGGGTGAAGATGTCCTGGTGGGTCGCGGGTTCGAAATAGCGAGCCTCATCGAAAACGTCGTAGGTGGGCAGCAACATCTTGCGTTGGTCGAAGATGTGGACGCCGTTCTGAATGACCGCCGCCGCGTTCTGCGCTTTGATGGCGGCGTCCTTCGGTGAACGGCCCACGTAGCCAACAATAAGCGCGCAATGGAGGCCTGCCGATTGCCGGACGATCGCGTCAAGCGCGTCGGCTGTTCGGTCGAGAAACGAGTCCTTCTCCACCAGATCACGCGGCGGATACCCGGTTAATGCCAGTTCCGGGAACGCGACTACATCAGCGCCATGTTGCTCCGCACGCCGCGCGTAGTCCAGGATCTTCGCGGAATTCGCCGCAAGATCTCCGATAGTGTTGTTGATCTGCGCCAAGGCAATGCGCATGGAATCCCCATTGTAGCGGCGAGCTTCGAAGACAAACTCCGTTACAAATAGCGCAGCAGAAAGGAGGGCAATTCAGCGATTCTCACTGCCCAGAAAGGCGCGGAACGGGTAAACGCATGCCGTCGCTATTCCACGAGGGCGGCGGTTGGCACGAACACCGTCGCGCCTCCAAGGGTTCGATGCTCACTGATCTGGGATCGCACCCAAGCTTGGATGGGCAGTTCAAAAAAGCGGAGTGAAAGCCAGCTGCATGCCACCGAGAGGCTAAAGGTGAGCAGAGCGAACACTTTCCAGTGGTACACATGAACGCGATCTAACAAGCTATCAACCATCCAGATCACAATCGGGTGATAGAGGTAGAATCCGTAACTCAGAATGCCCATTGTGACGATCGCTTGCCGCGACGCCAGACGTTCCAGCATCGACCCTCGGCGAAGAACAAGGTACGCGACAACGCAACAGGCAATCGCCGCCATCCAGGAGTACCCGATGGCATTCACGAGTGCGCCCGGAGCATTTCTGCGCAAAAATCCAAGCGGAAGCACAGCCAGTAGCGCGAGCGTCAGCGCCGCCGCAGCGGTACCCGACCATCGTGTTGCGAAGCGAACGGCGGAAGGTCGTGCCATCAGCAGCGCAAGCAAGCTGCCGGCAGCCAGGCTATCCAGCCGGAAAGGAGTCAGATAAAACACCAGCAGATAGGAGTGGAAGCACCACATCGCAACGGCTCGGGCCAGCGGTTCTGCCGCACACACGGAAACACATAGCCAAATCAACTGTTTGGCCGTGAATCTTCTCACGATGAAAGGCCACAGCAGATAGAAATGTATCTCGATCGCCACTGTCCACAGACTCGAGAGGAATGCGTGCAGAATTCCCCCAGCGGAGATTCCCCACCCCTGCGCCCGACAGTGCATACATCCAGCCGACTTTCTTCAAAACAACTGGCATAAGCAGAGCGGCCATAACAAGCGTGACCACTAACGAAGGAACAATACGCGCTGCACGCCTGGCAAGAAACGCTGTCCAATAATTTGAGTTGTTTCGGTCCCGAACCAGTTCGCCGGTGATTAGGAAGCCGGAAAGAACAAAGAAGATGTCAGCACTTAGCCACGCCCCCGGCATCATTAGCGCATGCTGGGCAAATGCGAATAGAACAGCAAAACCCCTTAGACCGTCCAAAGCGTCTATGCGTCTCGAGTCGTGAGCGACTCTTACGGGCGGATTCATGGGTAGACCCAACCTAGCTAATTTTCTAGGTGTTAGGGTAGAACCCCCCGTACTGTTACTTGGTCACCCCTCGTCGGTGGAAGGATACGTCTACGGAAACAGCAGCATCGGGGGACTAAGCGGGTGACGTGCAAAGGCCTCTGCCAACGGAAAGCCACCTGTTAGCCCCCGAAACTGCATCACTTGCAATTGCAAAGGGTAGAAATGCTCCGGTGCTTGGGACTTATGGGCAAAGCAAGCCGCTCGTTTCTGCGTGCCGAACTCGCTCACGTCGACGAGATCCGTCGGGGTGAACATAATTGTGTCCTCCCCATCGGAAACTTCGTAATAGTAAAGGCCGAAGCTCTTTCCCAGACGAAGCCAGGCGTCGTACGTCAATGAAGAGATAGCGCGGTGGTCGCGATGATTGTCAACGGGCCATTGCGTTAGAAGAAGATCCGGCTTTTCGCCCGCCAGCAGGGTCTTTACTTCGTCATAATGCTGCGAATCCACCAGAGCATCACCATCGATTTGCGTCGTAAATCGAACCTTCGCTCCAAGGATCTCGCACGCACGCTCAGCTTCCGCCATCCGCGTGGCTGCGCAGCTTTCAGCAGTCTGTCCGGGGCACCCTTTCTCGCCTCGATTTAGATACAACAACGTCACCTGATGGCCCAATTGTGTGTATTTCGCCACCGTGCCGCCGCAGCCGTATTCAGGATCGCCCGGATGACCTCCCGCCACCACTACCTTTAACCTCCGCGTTGGCGGAGCCGCCGAAACCGGCAGCCAGGAAGCGGCCGCTGCAACGAAAGCTCGCCGGGAAAGATCTGTCATCGATATCTTCTGAACGACGACATGATTTCACACCCTGATTGGCCGAACGCCATATGGCAGCGCGTGGCGGTAAACGGGATTCACTTGGAAGTGGCGACTTTCGGCAACGGTCCGAAACTGGCGCTATGCCTTCACGGCTTTCCGGAGATGGCGTACTCCTGGCGCTACCAGGTGGGTTTGCTTGTGGAACTGGGCTTCCGTGTCTGGGTTCCTAATTTGCGCGGCTACGGCAATTCGGATTCTCCATCAGATATCGCGTCGTATCGGCTGGAGGTGTTGGTCGCTGATGTTCGCGGGCTGATTGAAGCATCTCAGTGCAGCCAGGTGCTGCTGCTTGGACATGACTGGGGCGGGGCATTAGCGTGGACGCTGGCCGCTCAGCACCCTACCTTGATTCATCAGTTGGTGGTTTGCAACCTCCCGCATCCGCGCTGCTTTCTGCGGGAAGTACGGCGTCCGCCTCAGTTGTTCCTGTCCTGGTACATGCTCTTTTTCCAACTTCCCTGGTTGCCCGAAACTCTATTGGGGGCAAACCATGCCCAACTCGTCGCTGCTATGATCCGGCACTCCTCGCGAAAGCCTGCCATGTTCCCCGATGATGTGCTCGCGGTCTATCGGGACAACGCCTCTCGCCCTGGCGGACTTCGCAGCATGCTTCATTGGTATCGCGCCCTCCTGCGCAAAGGAGGATGGCGGCAATTTGGCCGCATGCCGGAGACTTCCATTCACATACCGACACTCCTGATCTGGGGCGATCAGGACGCAGCGCTCTCTCTTCGAACCACGGACGGGACAGATCGATACGTCGACCACCTCACCTTGCGTATTCTTCCTGGGGTCTCACACTGGGTTCAGCAAGAAGCGCCTGAGCAGGTAAACTCCATTCTGCGGGCGTGGCTCACCGGCGAACCGGTCCCCGATTATCGGGCGGTGTAGGGCAGCATTTGGGGCGCTGTCTGCAAGACTGATTACCTAAAGCCAGGACTCATACGGGTGCCTAGGCCGGTACTTTTCCAGTTCGAAAAGACATCGTAGATCCACAAAATTCTCATGTTTGAGCCAAGTCCCGCCGATAAAGCTCTTGTCACTACCACAAGTTCCCTTCGGTAGGGGATAGGAGAAATCAAACATGAAAAGAGCAGCATCAGCATTTCTGTTGTTTGCGTTCCTTTGCTCGGGAGCGCTGGCTGGACCACGGCCGAAAATCTCGGCTGACACGACCGCACTTGTTAACAGCGCCTCCGAAGTCAAGGTCGTGATTCAATGGAACACCTCAGTCGGAACTGCGACAACTGCAAAAATTGTTGCAGTTGGCGGGATCGTAATTAAGGAGTTCAGCAGTCTGCGGCAAGGCTTCTATGAAGTTCCTTCCGCTAGCGTAACGACGCTCGGCAACGATCCGGCCGTGAAGTACATAACTATCGATCGCCAAGTCAAACGGAAGCTTGCGCTGACCACCGGCGCTATTAACGCACCAGCGGTTTGGCAGATGGGTTTTTATGGTTCCGGAGTCGGGGTTGCAGTTTTAGATAGCGGCGTTAATGCCGATCCCAATCTGGGTTCAGGTGCGATTGCGTTTTCTGACGACTTTACGCCTTCGGCCTACGATTCCAACGGCAAAATGACAAAAAGCTTTGGACTTGACTGGTACGGACACGGGCAACACATCGCCGGCATCATCGCCTCTAACGGAAAATCGTCGTCTTGCAAAACGTGCACTCCGGTCATTGGCGTTGCACCCGGCGCCAACATCATCGATTTAAAAGTGCTGGACTCGCAAGGGCAAGGCTCAGACAGTCAGGTAATTGCCGGAATTGATGAGGCCATCCGCCTGAAGACCACTTACAACATCAAGGTGATCAACTTGTCTCTCGGCCGGCCGGTGATGGAAAGTTACACTCAGGACCCGTTGTGCCAGGCGGTGGAAGCCGCGTGGCAGGCAGGAATCGTCGTAGTCGCGGCAGCCGGTAACGACGGTAGAGACAATTCAGCGAATAATCAGGGTTACGGAACCATCCTAGCGCCTGGTAACGACCCTTATGTGATCACGGTTGGTTCCATGAAAACCATGGGTACGGTCGATCGCTCCGATGACTTGATCGCTAGCTACAGTTCGAAGGGACCTACGGCTATCGATCACGTCGTGAAGCCTGACCTCGTTGCGCCAGGTAACCTGATGGTTTCTTTGTTGGCACAACACGGTACCCTCGCGCTAGCCAATCCACAAAATGCCGTGACCGTGGCGTCCATTCAAGGTGGGTCTCAACCAGATAAGCCTCCCACTGCTGGAAAATTACCCAAGGACTCCACATCTGAGCCGCCTGGAGTGAACTTCGGTGGAGGCTACTCCAACACCTACTACACTCTTAGCGGAACCAGCATGGCAACCGCGGTTGTAAGCGGAGCCGTTGCCGATATCCTTCAGGCGTACCCAAATCTAACGCCTGACCAGGTGAAGGTCATCCTCATGAGCAGTTCATCAAAGACTTTCCCCACCTCGAGCTCGGTCACAGATAGCTCAGGCAATATTTATACCTCCTACTACGACATGTTTACTGTGGGTGCAGGCTATCTGGACCTTCAAGCCGCGATGACTGCAGCCGGCCAATCGCTTCCGACTGGCAACTCACTTTCGCCGATCAGCAGCTACGACCAAAGTTCGGGAAACATCTACGTCACTGCTGACGCTCAGTCCGCATGGGCAAACCAAACAGTCTCATCCACCCGCTGCAAATGGGGTGCCAACTCGGTCTGGAGCTCGTCGGTGCTAAGCGCAAACCAGGCGATCTTCGGTTCGAGATGCATCTGGGGCGCCTCCGCCGACTCTGCTGAGAGATGTATCTGGGGCGCAAATTCCTTAGCGAGCGCTTCGGCCAACTCCAGTGAGAGCACTGATTCCGCCGAAAGCGTCCAAGTTACAGGCGAAAACTAGCGGAAATCTTGAACGAACGAACCCTGGCAGCTTCGGCTGCCAGGGTTTTTGTATTTTCTGGCCAGCAATTGCCCGGATACTGCATTCTTAGTCCGATAAGGCAAGAGAGAAATGCCATGGGCGTTCACGATTTGAAGCCGCAATCCAGGAACGGTAGACAAGCCGTCACAGGCCGGCTTCGATTATTGCGCCTGGTGACATGCTTTCTGCTGCTGCAATGTGTCGCCTGGGCCTCCTTGGATCCGGGAAAAGCAATCACCCAATATACCCGCCAATTTTGGCAAACCGATGCCGGTTTGCCGCAGCAGTCCGTCACCGCTTTGGCGCAAACTCCGGATGGGTTCCTTTGGCTTGGTACCGAAGAAGGCCTCGTGCGCTTCGATGGCGCCCAGTTTACAACCCTCGACAAGACCAATACCCCGGGCCTGCGCAGCAGCATCATTAATGCGCTCCGTGTAGATAACAGGGGCGTGCTCTGGATTGCAACCCGGGGCGGTGGATTAGCTACTTATCAGGACGGGAAACTGACGCCCTTCGGGCCGGCACGTGAACTAGCGAACTCTTCCGTTTCTGCATTAACGGAGGACGGTTCCGGCGCGCTGTGGATCGGCACCGACGATGCCGGTTTATATAAGTACGTGAACGGTACCCTTCACCGCTTCGGCAAGGAGGAGGGACTTACCACAACCACAATTTTTTCGCTAGCGGCCGACTCTCAAGGGTTGTGGATCGGCACCGATTCAGGGCTGTATCACTGGGCTAAAGGGAGTATGAGCCGCCTCTCCAATGAAGACGGCCTCCCGGGAGATCAGATCCACGTTATCCGAACCGACGGAAATTCCTTGTGGATCGGCACCGACCGTGGGCTTGTTCAGCTCGCGAACGGGCGGCTGAGCAATCGCACCTCGCCTTCCTTCACACTGCCAACAGCCTCCATTACAGCTCTCTATCGCGATCGCGCTGGCTCGCTTTGGATTGGCACTCTCGATGCCGGTCTGTTTCGAGTCGCCAATGGAAAGATCGAGAGCTTGTCGAACCGCGAGGGCCTGACGGGGACTGGCATTTGGTCTCTGCTGGAAGATCGAGAAGGAAACCTGTGGCTGGGCGGGGTTGATGGTGGACTCGGTTGTTTGCGTAACGGAATTTTTACGCCGTTTGGAAAAACCGAAGGCTTGAGCAGTGAAACGATCACAGCGATGTACGAGAGCCATGATCACACGCTCTGGCTCGGTTCCGATTCCGGACTCACGGCGATCAAAGACGGACGCATCCTTCACTACGACGTACAAAACGGCTTACCCGCCAAGCTTGTCTTGTCACTGACGGAGGACGGCAACGGTGACCTCTGGGTCGGTACACGAACCGGGCTAGCCCGCTTTCATAACAACGTATTCCAAACTGTCGGCCGAACGCAGGGCTTTGCCGGCACCGGAAGTGTCCTGTCTCTGTTTCGCGATCAGCTAGGGCGCGTCTGGGTCGGTACACGCGGAATGCTAAGCCGGTTTGACGGTCAGCGCTTTACAACCTTCGATTCGCGCAATGGGCTTCCGCCGAGCTTGATGATCGCCATTAATCAGGCAGCCGATGGCACGCTCTGGATTGGAACCGACGGGGGAGGCTTGGTCTCCTTCGCTAATGAACGGTTCCACCGCCTGACCACTCTCCAGGGATTATCGAGCAACGCGATCTGGGCGATTCAGCCCGATACGGACGGATCGCTCTGGCTGGGCACAAACGGCGGCGGTTTGGTTCACTACCAGAACAATCGCTTCACCCCTTTTCAGAAGAGCGCAGGTTTGAGTGACGATGTCGTTTTCCAGGTCCTTGACGACCAGCGGGGCCGACTTTGGATGAGCTCGAACAAAGGTGTGTTCTCGGTCGAAAAATCGAACCTTATTGCCTTTGCTGCCCACCACGCAGAAGCAATCCAATCCACCTTATACGGTCCAGGCGACGGTCTGAGAGGGCGTGAGTGCAACGGCGGTTTTCAGCCCGCAGGAGTAAGGGCGAGCGACGGCCGTCTTTGGTTTCCCACCATGCGAGGCGCCGTTGCTGTGAATCCGGCAGGCCTGGAGACTCGGCCACAACCGCCCGCACCAATCTTGGAGACCCTTTCAGCCGGTAAGTACCATTCGCGTCTCTCGGAAGCCGTGCAGCTACCGCCAAACAGAAAGCAGTGGGAGCTCAAATTCACAGTTCCTTATTTCACGGCACCGGATCGCCTGCAATTCCGGTATCAGCTTGAGAATTTCGATAAGGAGTGGGTGACGGCCGATTCGCGCCGCACCGCGTACTACACCAACGTACCGCCCGGCAACTACCTATTTCGCGTGCAGGCCTGCCTGGGCGACCGTTGTTTCTCCAGTAAGCCCTCCGGCCTCATCCGGCTCGAACCGGCATTTTACGAGACCAGACTGTTCATGTTCCTGGTGCTCGCCACTGCTGGACTGCTTTTTTTCGGGCTACACCGGGTGCGCGTCCGGTCGCTGAGAGCTCAGGAGCAGCGGCTGCGTGCCTTAGTGGAGGAGCGCACGAGCGAACTGCGCGATTCCCGAGACCAGCTGCGCAAATCGCACGAGCAACTGGAGATTCGGGTGACGGAGAGAACGCGGGATCTCTCTGTCGCCAACAGTCAACTGGAAAGCGAAATCTCGGTTCGGCGCAAAGCCGAATTAGAGGCCCAGGCGGCAAACAAGGCCAAATCCGAATTTCTGACGAACATGAGCCATGAGTTGCGGACGCCCATCAACGGCATCATGGGCATGACGGACATCATGCTTTGCACGGTGGAAGATCCCGAGCAGATAGAGTGTCTCGGAATGGTGAAGACATCGGCCGATGCGTTGCTGCACATCGTCAATGACATCCTCGACTTCTCCAACATCGAATCGCGAAAGCTGCGCATCGAACGCATGCGCTTCTCTTTAGGCCACTGCATTCAGAACCTTCAGAGTGTATTGTTATTCCGGGCGCGCGAGAAAGGCCTGCAGTTCACAATGCCGTCCGTCGCGGGAGAGATCGACCAATTGATCGGCGACCCCGACCGGCTCCAGCAGGTACTGCTGAACCTTCTGGACAATGCTTTCAAATTCACAAGCAAAGGTTCAGTGGCGTTGTCACTTGCGGTGCCGGAGCGCACGGGTCGAACGATCGTCCTACGGTTCGAGGTCAAGGATACTGGCATTGGTATTCCTGCAGAAAAGCTGAACGTGATCTTTCAGGCCTTCTCCCAGGCAGACTACTCGTCTACCCGGAAATACGGAGGAACCGGTCTCGGTCTTACTATTGCCTCCGAACTGGCGCAACTCATGGGCGGACAGCTCTCGGTCGAAAGCACCGTTGGCTGCGGGACAACCGTCACTTTTACGGTTAGCTTCGAAACCGCCAATTATCCCGCCGAAGCCCTCCCCGCCAGCGCTGAGGGCGAATTGACACGGGTCTGATCGCTTCCGGTGGCTCGCATATCTCAAAATAGAAAGAGATGTTGCAACTCACCGACGCCGGGAAGCGATTCGGACACAAACTACTCTTCGAGAATCTTGATTGGCTGATTACGCCGAAAGAACGCGCCGGATTAGTGGGCGGAAATGGAACCGGTAAGTCAACGCTTTTAAAAGTGATCGGTGGGTTAGAGCCTCTCGACTACGGAACCATCACTACGATGAAAGGCATCCGTATCGGTTACTTGCCGCAGGATGGTTTGCGCGTGATCGGCCGCAGCGTGTTCGCGGAGTGCATGAGTGTGTTCGCCGAACTTCGGCAAATTGAAGAAGAGCTGGAGTTGCTAGCAGCCCGCATGAGCGAACTCGACCCTGGCGGAGAGGAGTATCGGCAAGTCTCCGAGCGCTTTGAGCGGCTTGACCACGAGTTTCGGTCCAGAGACGGATATACGGTGGAGGCCCAAGTAGGGTCGGTGCTCACCGGGTTAGGGTTCCGCAAAGAAGATTGGCCGCGCCAAACCGAAGAGTTTTCGGGCGGCTGGCAAATGCGTATCGCTCTCGCCAAACTGCTGCTGGAAAAACCGAGCGTGCTGCTGCTGGATGAGCCCACGAATCACCTCGACCTCGAAGCCCGCAACTGGTTGGAACAATACCTCAAGAATTACGAAAACGCCTTTGTTCTGATTTCGCACGATCGTTATTTCCTGGACGTCACGGTCAGCAAGATTGTCGAAATCTGGAACAAGAGGGTGCACTTCTACACCGGTGGGTACGAAAAGTTCCGGCAGCAAAAGGCAGAACGCCTGGTGCAACTTGAAGCCGCCTACCGAAACCAGCAGGAGAAGATCGAGCAACTCGAAGCCTTCATCAACCGCTTTCGCGCTCAGGCGACGAAAGCGAAGCAGGTGCAAAGCCGTATAAAAGAGCTGGAGCGCATTGAGCGGATCGAACTTCCACCCGAAGAGAAAACCATTCACTTCTCCTTTCCGCAGCCTAAACCAAGCGGACGCATCGTCGCGGAGTTCAAGAATGTGGCAAAAGCCTTCGGCAGCAAGCAAGTCTTCTCCGGCGTGAACTTCATCATCGAGCGCGGCGACCGCATCGCGCTGGTTGGCGTGAATGGGGCTGGCAAGTCGACGCTTATCAAGTTGTTAGCCGGTACAGAAACGCTTAGCTCCGGCGATTACACGCTGGGGCACAACGTGGAGCCGGATTATTTCGCGCAGGATCAATACAAGGAGCTTGATACCGAGGCGCGGCTGCTGGAGGACCTCGGTTCCGCGGCCCCGCGCAGTACGCAGACCGAGTTGCGTAACTTACTCGGGTGTTTTCTGTTCAGCGAGGATGACGTCTTCAAGCGCATCGGCGTCCTTTCAGGTGGGGAGCGAAACCGCTACGCACTGGCGCGGATGCTGCTGCATCCATCGAACTTTCTCTTGCTCGACGAGCCGACTAATCATCTGGACATGCGCGCGAAGGACGTACTCCTGGAGTCTCTCCAGTCGTTTACCGGAACTATCGTCTTTGTTTCTCACGACCGGTACTTTCTTGAGAACCTGGCGACTCGCGTCTTTGAGGTGGGTGACGGTGAAGTTCGAGTCTTCCCCGGCAACTTCGCCGACTATCTGTGGCGTAAACAAGGCGGCCATGAAGAGACCCCGACTCTGAAGGATGTCCTTATCGGTGTACCGCCCGCAGAGCCAATCATGATGCCGAAGCCGGAGGCTGCCCAGCAACGTCGGGTGAATCCAATGAAGCTGAAGCAAATGCAGGATCAGGCGCAACAGTTGGAAGCGCGCATCGCCGAGCTTGAAGCGGAGATCCAGCAATCCGAGCTCTCGCTTTCAGACTACGCGGGTCCGGCCGAAGCGACCCGGTTAGCATCGCTGCTCGAATCGAAACGTAGCCAACTCGACCAGGCAATGGCCGAATGGGAGCAAGTCACCGAGCAAATCGAAGCAACGGCGTAAGTAGCTATCGTTCGGCTTGACAGACCCTCTTGCATTTCGCAACGAACGGGCGTAAGATTCGGCCAAGGATTTGACTCCGCCTTGTGCGCCGGAGTCTGGTGTGTCAACTCGATATACGTTGCGGCTTCCTGGTCGAAGCCTAGCCGGCTTTTCGGACCAAGCTGCTTTGGGAACGAAAGGAGCGATCCCTGTTATGAACTTGGCAATGCACCTTGCCCTCTGTGGAGTCCTGCTATTGGCGACCATCGGTGTCGTTATCTACCGTAAATGGCTGGAAGACCACTGCGACAACTACATCCACTTACACAACGATTCGCATGACGTCGCGGTTGTGCACTCGCAGGAAGACCTCTGCCGTAAGGTAACGACAATGGCGCGTCTACAGACCGGGCTGATTGCGGCCACCATCGCTTACGCGGTCATCATCGCTGCCGTGGCAAGTTACTCCGCCTGGCAGACCGCCGGGGGATCTTAACAGCATCGCGAAAGCGCCTGAACCTGTAGAGTGGGAGAGCAACGCATGGCAGACACAAATACAGGTTCAGGAATGATCTATCGCGAACTGGGCACCACAGGCGAGAAAGTTTCCGCTATCGGCTTAGGTGGTTGGCACCTGGGGATTCCGAGAGTAGATGAGGCGCTAGCTCTGCGGCTGGTTCACCAGGCCATCGACGGCGGCATCACATTCATGGATAACTGCTGGGACTACAACCAGGGTCTTAGCGAGATCCGGATGGGGAAAGCGCTGGAGCAAAACAAGTCGCGGGACAAAGTCTTCCTGATGACGAAAATCGACGGGCGCACGAAGAAGGAAGCGGCCCGCCAGATTGAGCATTCGCTGGAACGGTTGCGTACCGACTGTATCGATCTGGTGCAGCATCATGAGATTCTGCGCTTCGAAGACCCCAACCGCATTTTCTCTGAAGACGGCGCGCAGGCGGCGTTCCTCGAAGCCAGGCAGGCCGGCAAACTACGCTACATCGGATTCACCGGGCACAAAGATCCGCGCATCCATCTCTACATGATGGAAGTCGCGCAAGAGAACGGATTCAAGTTCGACACTGTGCAGATGCCTGTGAACGTGATGGATGCGCACTTCCGAAGCTTTTCGAACCTGGTAGTTCCCGAAGCCGTGAAGCAGGGCATCGGCGTGCTTGCGATGAAGACGCTGGCCAACGGATCCATTGTGAAATCCAAAACCGTGACGCCGGTTGAGGGGATTCAGTATGCGCTGAATTTGCCCACGTCGGTCGTGATCACAGGCTGCGACACTGAAGCCATTTTGAAGCAGGCCTTCGAAGCTGCACGTACTTTCAAGCCCTTCACGGACGATCAGTTGAAAACCCTGTTAGCCAAGACCGCCGAAGCGGCGCGAACAGGAAAGTGGGAGCCGTTCAAGACCTCTTCGGTTTACGACGGCACGGCGCTGAATCCCGACTGGCTGGGCGAGGAACCAGCTGAACTGCAGTCGTTGACGGCAATGGGCTAAACAGGAACGACCGGAGCGTGCAGTTCCTGCAGGCTCCAGACTCGAATCGGATCGCGACGGCGCGAAGCAACGGCTTCGGCGGCGGCTTTGGCGCCGGACATGGTCGTGATACAAGGCGTGCGGTAGGTAACGGCGTTGCGACGAATCGTCTGCTCGTCCGGGAACGAGTGGCTGCCCGTGGTGGTGTAGATCACCAGATTGAGTTTGCCGGCCTTGAGCAAATCGACTGCATTGGGCCGGCCTTCATTTACTTTGAACACAGTCTTGCAGGGGATGCCGGCGGCGCGCAGAGAAGCCGCCGTACCGCGCGTTGCGTAGAGTCTGGAAGCCGAAGTCGTGGAATTTGCGCGCGACATCCACGGCCGGCTCCTTGTCGCGCTGGTTCACACTGATGAAGAGCGCGCCGCTATCCGGGATCGGCGTGCCTGCGGCCAGCTGCGCTTTGGCAAAGGCTTCGCCGAAGCTCTCGCCCACGCCCATCACTTCGCCGGTGGAGCGCATCTCCGGTCCCAGCGCCGGGTCCACGCCCGGAAATTTGTTGAACGGGAACACCGGGCTCTTCACAAAGTAGTTCGGGACCGGTCAGCGAACCGTTGACGATGCCACCGGTAAGATGCTTGAAATCTGCCAGAGTTCTTGCCGAGCATCAGGCCGACCGCGATTTTCGGCAGCGGCACGCCGGTCGCTTTGCTGACGAAGGGAACAGTGCGTGAGGCGCGCGGATTTACTTCGAGCACATACACCGTCGCCGTCTTTGATGGCGTACTGCACGTTCATCAGGCCGATGACGTTCAGCGCTCGGGCCAGCTTGGCTGTGTAGTCTTCAATGGTGCGTCAGCGTTTCGTGCGCAAGCGAGATGGCAGGCAGCACGCAGGAGCTGTCGCCCGAGTGGATACCGGCTTCTTCAATGTGCTCCATGATGCCGGCGATCAGGACGTTCTTGTCGCTGTCGCAGAGGCAGTCGACATCCACTTCGGTGGCGTCTTCCAGAAAGCGGTCGATCAGCACCGGGCGTTTGACCGAAAGGTTGGTAGCTTCCTGCATGTAGCGGCGCACCGTGTCTTCGTTGTACGCGATGACCATGGCGCGGCCGCCGAGCACATAGCTCGGCCGCACGAGCACCGGGAAGCCGAGGCGCTGCGCCACGGCGCAGGCTTCTTCCACACTGGTCGCGGTGCCATTCGGAGGCGAGGGGATGTTGAGTTCGTCCAGCAGCTTGCCGAAGAGCTTGCGATCTTCCGCCAGATCGATGTTGCTCCGGATCGGTTCCGATGATGCGGCAGGCCCTGGTGCTTCAGCGGCATGGCGAGGTTCAACGGAGTTTGTCCGCCGAACTGCACGATCAGCCCATCGGGCTTCTCGCTCGTCGTAGATGTTGAGGACTTCTTCCTGCGTCAGAGGCTCGAAGTAGAGGCGATCGCTGGTGTCGTAGTCGGTCGAGACGGTCTCAGGATTGCAGTTGACCATGATCGACTCGTAGCCGAAGTCCTGCAGCGCGAAAGACGCATGGCAGCAGCAGTAGTCGAATTCGATGCCCTGCCCGATGCGGTTGGGGCCGCTGCCGAGGATCATCACCTTCTTGCGATTACTGGGAGCTGCCTCATTCTCGGATTCGTAGCTGGAGTAGAGGTACGGCGTGAAGCTTTCGAACTCGGCGGCGCAGGTATCGACGCGATTGAAGACGGCGCGAACGCCCAGCTTCTTGCGGGCCTCCCGAACGGCCAAGGGCTCCTCACCAAGTACTTCGCCAATCTGCCGGTCCCCTAATCCGTCGCGCTTGAGTTTGCGGAACTCGCGCTGCGGTGAGGGACGCGAGCGTACGGCCGCGCAGCGACTGCTGGGCTTCGACCATCTCGAAAACCTGCTGCAGGAACCAGCGATCGATGTTCGTCATTTCGAAGACATCGTCGACGGAGTAGCCTTGTTCAAAGGCGAACAGAATGTAATCGAGACGTTCCGGGTTGGGCGTGATAAGACGCTTTGAGATCAGATCGGGGTCGAGCGAGCGGGCGCTGGAAGACTTGCCCGTTTCCAGGCTGCGCATGCCCTTGCCGAGCGCTTGCTTGAAAGTACGCCCAATGGCCATGGCTTCGCCGACCGACTTCATCTGCGTATTCAGAACAGGCTCAGCGCCCGGGAACTTCTCGAATTGCCAGCGCGGGATTTTCACCACCACGTAATCGAGCGTCGGTTCGAAGCAGGCCGGCGTCTTGCGCGTGATGTCGTTCTTGATTTCGTCCAGACGATAGCCAACCGCGAGTTTCGCGGCGATCTTGGCGATCGGAAAGCCCGTGGCTTTGGAGGCGAGCGCCGAAGTGCGCGAGACGCGCGGGTTCATCTCGATGATGACCATGCGGCCGTTTTCAGGATTGATGGCGAACTGAACGTTCGAACCGCCGGTATCGACACCGATCTCGTTGAGACAGCGCAGCGCCGCATCGCGCATGAACTGGTATTCGCGATCGGTAAGCGTTTGCGACGGGGCAACGGTGATCGAGTCGCCGGTATGAACGCCCATCGGGTCGAAGTTTTCGATGGAGCAGACGATGATGCCGTTGCCGGCACAATCGCGCATCACTTCCAGCTCAAATTCTTTCCAGCCGAGCACGCTTTCTTCAACAAGGACTTCGTGGACGGGCGAGAGGTCGATGCCGCGCTCCAGAATCTCAATCAGCTCTTCGCGGTTGTAGGCGATACCGCCGCCGGTGCCGCCCATCGTGAAGCTGGGTCGCAGAATGATGGGGTACCCCATACGATCGGCAAACTCGAGGCCGTCCTCGATGTTGTTGACGAGCTGCGACTGCGTCATGTCCATGCCGATCTTGCGCATGGCGTCCTTGAACAGCAGGCGGTCTTCGGCCTTCTTGATGGCGTCGATATTGGCGCCGATGAGTTCCACTCCGTATTGTTCGAGCACCCCGGCTTCGGCGAGCTCGACGGCGAGGTTCAACGCAGTCTGGCCGCCAACCGTAGAGAGCAGGGCATCGGGCCGTTCCTTGCGAATGACTTCGGTGGCGAAGGCAAGGCTGAGCGGTTCTACATAAGTGCGATCCGCCAACTCCGGATCGGTCATGATGGTGGCCGGATTGGAGTTGATGAGGACGATCTCGTAGCCCTCCTGCCGCAGCGCTTTACAGGCTTGGACGCCGGAGTAATCGAATTCGCAGGCCTGCCCAATGACGATCGGCCCGGAGCCGATGATCATGATCTTCTTAAGATCGGTGCGTTTGGGCATGGCTAGCGAGTGGTCTCCTTATGGTCTTGCATCAGCTTGGCGAAATCGCTGAAGAGGTAATGCGAGTCGTGCGGGCCGGGGGCGGCTTCAGGATGGTACTGCACGCAGAAAACGGGCTCCGAGCGATGGCGCAGACCTTCGACGGTGTGGTCGTTCAAGTTCAGGTGCGTGACCTCCACGGCGGAATCGGCGAGCGACTCCGGATCGACGCAGAAGCCGTGATTCTGTGAAGTGATTTCGACTTTACCGGTTCGATGGTTGAGCACCGGGTGGTTCGCGCCGTGGTGGCCGAAGGGCAGCTTGAAGGTGCGGCCACCGAGGGCAAGACCGAGGATCTGGTGCCCGAGGCAGATTCCGAAGATGGGTGTTTTGCCAATGAGCTTGCGCACTTCGCGCGATTGGTGCTGAAGCGGTTCGGGGTCGCCGGGACCGTTGGAGAGAAACACGCCATCGGGCTTCAGCGCAAGCACATGTTCGGCTGTGGCATTGGACGGAACAACGGTAACGCGTGAGCCGATGTGGACCAGATGGCGCAGGATGTTGCGCTTGATGCCGTAGTCGTAGGCGACGACGTGGAAGTGTGCTTCGGGCGTGTGAGCGGATTTGTCGGAGACGCTGACCGGTGCGATGCCTTCTGTCCACTCATAAGCTTTGTCGGAAGACACCAGCGAGACGAGGTTGCGACCCGACATGCTGGGCGAAGTGCGGGCTTGCTCGATTAGATCTTTGGTGTCGAGGTTGTCGCCGGACGCGATGATGCCGCGCATGGCTCCACGATCGCGCAAGTGGCGTACGAGTTTGCGCGTATCGATTTCAGAGATGACCGGGATGTTGTGTTGGGCGAGGAGGCTCTCGGCAGGCTGCTCCGAGCGCCAGTTACTGACAACGGGAGAGATCTCGCGGACGACGAGTCCTTCGATGTAGGGTGCGCCCGATTCGGAGTCGGCCTGGTTGGACCCATAGTTGCCGATCTGCGGGTTTGTGAGAACAACGATCTGGCCGGTGTACGACGGGTCAGTGAAGATTTCCTGGTAACCCGTAATGGCGGTGTTGAAAACGACCTCGCCCGTGCGTGAGACAGGCGCGCCAAAGCTAGCCCCCTCGAAGATTGTTCCATCTTCCAGGGCGAGAACTGCTTGATCCAACTATTGAGGCTCCTAGAGATTGTGGATGCTGCCGGACGGCAGGATCGACGCGGGAGGGCCGATCACTTCATTGAAGCACATCGACGAACTTCTGACAATGAAAGTCATCCATAAGTTGGATAGCATTGGCCCGCCTGGTCGGCTATAGTTGCCTGCAAGGCTTTGGATGGTTCTTTCTAAGACGATGGGTAGAGCTGTGCGCGGGCTTGTGCTCGCCATCACTTTTCTTGCGACGACGGCAGCGCAGCAGGCCAACAGCGATGCACCGCTGAAGATTGGAAACGTTGTTTTCTCAGGATCAATTCGCGAGCGCGTGGAAGGCTGGGACTGGTTCAGCGTGCCGCACTCGTCGAACCCTTACGGCTATTCGGAAACGCTGATTCGCTTTGGGCTTTCGGAGAGCACGCGCTATGTAGACTGGCGCGCGGAGTTCGCTGCTCCGGTGCTGATAGGCAATCCGGACCACGCGGTGTTCGCCGCGCCTCAGGGACAGCTTGGGTTCGGCGGCAGTTACTATGCGGCGAACCACAATGATACGAACGCAGCGTTCGTGTTCCCGAAGCAGGCGTACCTGCAGTTTCACGCTGCAGACGGGCACGGGCAGGTGTTACAGCTAGGGCGCTTCGAATTTAACGAAGGGCTGGAGTTGCTGCCGCAAGACAAGACATTGGCGGCACTTGAGCGCGACCGCATTTCGCAGCGGCTGATTGGCGTGTTCGGCTTCTCCGTAACGGGACGATCGTCGGACGGCGGGCGGTACAGCGTCGGCACCAAGAACACGAACTTTACGGCGACGGTGTTCCGGCCAACGCGCGGCGCTTTCCAGGTAGATGGTTGGGGCGAGGTGAACATTGCCGTGGCTTATGCGGCGTTGACGCACACGATGGGTGGTCCGCGCGCCAGCAGCGAGGCACGCTTGTTCGCCATTGAGTATGACGATTTTCGCGGCGGCGTGTTGAAGACCGACAACCGGACAGTGGCGGCGCGCACAGGCGACCGCAACGACATCGACATTCAGACTTACGGCGCGAACTACATCGGCACGGCGAAGGCGGCCGGGAACAGTTTCGATGTGCTGCTGTGGGGCGTTCTGCAACGGGGCAACTGGGGCGTGCTGCGGCAGAGAGCGGATGCTTACGCAGTGGAAGGCGGATGGCAGCCGCCGGTGCCGTATGTGCGGCCGTGGCTGCGCGGCGGCATCGACTACGGCTCTGGCGACCACAACAGCCGTGACAACGTGCATGGCACGTTCTTCCAGATACTGCCTACGGGACGCCAGTATGCGCGCTTCCCGTTCTTCAACGAGATGAACCTGCGAGATGAGTTCGGCGAGTTGGTTCTGCGCCCGGCAAAAGTGCTGACGCTGCGTGCGGACGTCCACGGGCTGGCGCTGGCGAACAAGAACGATCTGTGGTATTCGGGCAGCGGCGCCTTTCAGCCCTGGACGTTTGGGTTCCAGGGTCGCACATCGAACGGACATTCCAGTTTCGCTAACTTGTACGACATCAGCGCGGATTACCAGCTGTCAAAGCACACGACGACCACGCTTTACTTTGCGCACGTGGAAGGCAAGGCGGTGTTGGCTTCGATTTACCCCACGGGCCGTAACGCCAACATGGGGTATCTCGAAGTGCTGTACCGCTTCTAGTCGTTATCGGGAGCGGTGGCGGGGCGTTTGTCGCCGGTGAAAAAGCTGGCGTCTAGCGGGGCGGCGACCGTGGTGAAAGACCGGGCGCGCCGCTTGAAGTCAAAGAAGAGCTGCAAGTCGTTATCGGCCCTCTCGTCCGCGAAGTGGAGTGCGCCCTCAGGGATGCCGAAGTTGTTTTCCATAAAGCGCAGGATGCTGCCGAAATCGTGCGGCACGTTGTTGATGTAGTGCGCCGGCGTATAGGCGGAGATGAAGATGAGGGGCACGCGAAAGCCGAGCTGATAGCCGCCCTGCGGGTAAGGGAGCCTGGTGGGGGCCACGTGATCGTACCAGCCGCCCCAGTCATCCCAGGTGACGATGATGGCGGTGTTCTTCCAGTAACCCTGACCGCCGTCGCAGCTGGCGCTATTGCCGATGGCATTTACGATGGAGGCGACCCAGGAAGGGCCACCGCCGTCGTTCGAATTAGCATGATCTGAGTTGAGGCCGCTGGGGATGACCCAGCTAAGGTCCTGCAGATTGCACGAGGCGATGTCCGTAAGCACGTTGGCCGGATGTAGGTCGACATGGTCGTTCCAGATTTGACCGACGCATTTCCCGCCGGGGCCGGTTGATTCGCAGATGTGCTGAATGGCATCGGGGGCGGTCCAGATGGAGCCAGCGCCGGGGGCATAGTAGCGCCAGGACACAGACGGTGGAAGAACGTCAGGCAAAGTCTGGTGTTCGAAGCAAGGGTAGATGCGTTGTTTGGGATCTTCCTTGCCGGTGGCGTCGATGAGTTGCACGACGGTGGTGGCATCGGCGATGCAGCCGGCAACGGCGGTGGTTCCGGAGATGCCGGTGTTGGACATGTTCTCGGCGGCGAAGATGCCGACAGCGTCATCGGCCGCGGAAGGGGCGGAGGTGCCGCCGAAGATGTACTGGTGCGCCGGGAAGCTAGGACCCTGGTTGGTCTGGAACATGTAGTTGGCCCAGCCATACTGGGTGGCCATGTCGAGGTAGGGGTTAAGGCGGCCGGCCGAGTTGTCGACGTATTTGTATTGGGGCTCCGGGGGGCAGGTGGGGCCGCACGCGACATTGATGGCGCCATCCATTTTGCATTCGCCAGTCGCCGGGTCGGCATCGCACATGGCATTGAAGCCGCTATGGGCGTGGCTGAGATCGTACTTGTTGTCCAAGGGGATGGTGGTGGGCGTGGTGAATCCGGTAGGGGATTTCAGGTTGGCCCAATGGTCGGTGAGGATGTTGTATTGACCTTCGCCCGGCGTCGTGCTGCAGGCGGAGGCAGAACCATAGGGCGGTGTGCAGAGGCCCTGGAAGAGATTATCCGGCGTTCGGTTTTCCTGGAAGATCACGACCACGTGTTGGAAGGCCGAGAGGTGCTTGCGAGGACCTCCCCCATTCTGGGCGGCGGCAAGGGCAGCAGTGGCTGCCAGCAGAAGGCCGCACGATATCGCACTATTCATCAAGAATTCGACTCCTTTGACCCGTGAGGGGCGTTGTTCTCTGGGAACAACGAGCGGCGACGCCGGAAGTTGACAACCACCGCGGTTTGCTACCAAACGAACTAGACCGCGGTGCTTTGTTACCCAACAGGCGGCGAACGGCCGGTCACAAGTTGGCGATTTGGTGTAAGTGCTTTTCGTTTGAGCGGGTTAGGGCTGGGCAGAGGATGGTTCGGGAACGGCGGCGTGCGAGATTGCGCGTGAGATGGAAGTTTCCCTAACGGATTGCGCGCTGCAGGACTTTGGACCGCCTCGCGTGCGGAAACGCAGCGGCGGACCGAGCTCGGCCGATGGCAAAAAGGTGACGAGCCAGAACGCGCGCAAGCATGGTTGCCGGTCGCAGCAGCGGATTGTGCCGGGCGAGCGGCGGAAGGACTACAACGCGCTTTGGGACCGCTGGCTGCAGCAGTATGAGCCGGAGACGCCGGGTGATGTGGCGCAACTGGAGCGCGTGGTGGATGCCGATTGGCGGCTGCAGCGGACCGAGCGGGCGTACACCGATGTGGAGCGGGCACTGCGGCGGGAATCGAAAGACGCCGCGGAGTGGACGGGCGAACTGCTAGGGCGGTTGCAGTTGATGCAGCGCTATCGTACCGGGGCGGAGAACTCGCTGCACAAAGAACTGCGATTGCTGGAGTCGTTGAAGGCGCGGCGGGATGCGGAAGAGCGCGAGCGGGAGCGCCGGGCCGAGACGGAGCGGGTGAAAGAAGCCGAGTGGGCGAGGCAGAATCCGACAACGGCCGAAGGAGTACGGAAGTATCAAGCGGAGCAGGAAGCAGCAGCGACCGCGGCGCAGGTGCCGCCTTCCCCGGCACAGTTGCTATTCCAAGGGCAGAACTGTGTGACGACGCGCTCCGAGCCCGTGAGACTGGAACAGTGGGTGGAGATTCGGGTGGTGGACGGGAAGACCCTGACGGAGTTCTATCCATCGAATGAGGAGTTGATTGAGTGCGGGAAGGCGATGATGCCGCCGCCGGAAGCGGTGCATCGACGTTTGAATTTTCCGGATGCGATTCCGGCTGGGTATGAGTGGGTGGGTGTGAGCGATCCGAAAGAGCGTGCGCAAGGCGGCAGCGGGATGCAGCGGCTGACGGCGGATGCTTGGCTTGCCTTGATAGCGCGCGAGGCAGAGCACCCCGATGGACGGCTGCTGCCGGCGCCGCATGTGCCAGGGGCGGGGAAGCGGAGATGCTGCGGGTGTCCGGTTTGTGTTACGTATGCGGAGATTTACAAGCGGCGCTGGGAGCGGCGGTTGAGTTAGTGGGCGGTGAAGGTAAAAGACCGCAGGCGCGGAACTTCCGGCGATCATCAATCGGTGCTCAACGCTACAGCCGTTCGCTTGATGCCATCTTTTGACCTCTGGAAGTTGTAAGAGAAGGGGCACCAGGCTGGCCGCACCGACTGGTGGGGGGAGCTAATCAACCATTTCCTTTTCACGAGGCGGAGGCACGACTGTTTACGGCTGCGAATGACTACGCGGTGACCCAAATCGATATTGCCTTGGTTCACGTCATTTGTGTTACGTGTGCGGCGATTTAGAAACGGCGCTGGGAGCGGCGGTTGGGTTAGGGGGTGATGGCTGTTCAGCAGGCTCTGTAAAGTCGCGGATTTCCCGACAGCATTGTCCGTCGCCTTCTGCTTCAGGACGGACGACTGCTGACTCCGGTGACATGGCGATAACTGGCGTTGAGGCCTGCCTTCTTTTTCGGTACTCGGCGAACATCTCTTCGGCTTGGCGATTCCGATGCGACTTACGGTACAGCAGCGCGAGTGAGTAACAAGCATCCGAAGAGCGCTTGTCAAGAGAAACCGCTAGCGCATATTCGCTGATGGCATCAGCCTCTCGATTCTGCCTTTCGAGCACGCGTCCGAGGTAAAGATGCGTTTGTGCCATGTCGCGATCGTACCCAAGAGACTCGCGCAGAGTTGTTTCCGCCGCATCGAGCCGGTTCATCCTCAACAGCAGGTATCCCAGGTTGTGCGTCGGCCACGGCGAGCGCGTTGCTTGCTGTCGATTGAGACTTACTGCTTTCGCGAATGCGTTCAACGCCTCGTCCACACGGCCTTGCATATCGAATGCTAATCCGAGACTGTCCCAAGCACGTCCAAAGTCGGGAGCCAACTCTGTTGTTCTTGTCAGCTTGTCAACGGCGTCCTGGTATCTGCCTTGGTCGTAGTCGAGTCTACCCAGCCAGTACAGATATAGAGGTTGGCGCGGATTATCGCTTAGGAGCGCATCGAGAACTGCCCGGGCCTGCTCGTCGTTGCCAACTTTCACCCACGCCATGGCGAACGTGAAGCGGTCACTTTGCTGGAGCGGAGCGAACGTGGCGGCGTGACGAAACGCCGCAATTGCACCGTCCATGTTGCCGCCCAGGAAGTCCAGATCGCCACGCAAAGCCCAGACCTCCGAAGACTGCGGGACTATGCCTTGCCCCGACCGCGCTAATAAACTCTCCGCGTCGAGGAAGTTCTTGTTATCCAGTGCGTCGCAGATACTTTGAGCGTCTTTGGCCGGCAAAAGAATCCGCAGTCTGTGGGCAATGTCGTCCTCGGCCCATGCGGTCACCGCGACGAACGCGCACAGAGTCAACTGCGCTGCAATCCGCATTTCAGGGCCGGACCTCGATCGTCCGCAGCATCAATTCGGCACGCTTCGATCGATCCTCATCCAACTGTTTCAGGATGTCGGCCTGTTGGCCGGCCCTTGGATCGTGCGTGCGCCGGTATAGAACCAGCAACTGAGCATTTCCTTGAAAGCTCTTCGGGTCCAGAGCAATCGCGCGATCCAATTCCTTATGGGCCTCCAAGAGGTTTCCTTGTTCGAGCAGAACGCGTGCAAGCTCAGTGTGCGACTCGGAAAAAGAGGGCATGAGCTCGACTGACCTGCGCAATCGCCGGCTCGCTTCGTCCCCATCGCCTTGCATACGAGCGATTCTTCCCAGAAAGTACTCTGCTCCCGCGGTCGCCTTGGAGTCGCTACGAATATACTGCATCTGCTGCTTGGTTTTTTCGTAATCGCCGGAAGCGAAATAGGCGACGCCAAGCGCGTAATGACCTTTCGGGTCGGCCGGCTTGGCGCGCACATACTTCTCCAGGTAAGTGGAGGCTGTTGCGGCATCGCGGGTGCTTAGGATAACTGAGCCCATGGCGAAGTTGTAATCGGCATTTTCGGGGCGAAGCGCCAAAGCGTGCTCGAGCGAGCGCCGTGCCTCTACGGGCAAATCCATTTCGGCGGCAATAATCCCAAATAAGAAATGGACTTTCGGATCATCCGGCGTTAGTTCACGGGCATGTGCCAAATAGCCAAGCGCGCCTTCGTGATCCTTTGCTTCCTCTGCCAGGCGCGCCAATTCCAGCAAGTGAGCCGGGTTCTTTGGATCTACTAAGGCGATCTCTTCAAGAGTTCGTCGCGCCTCCGGGAGACGTTCTAAATGCTCATAAGCAATCGCAAGTCGCTGCATTTGTGGGATGGTGGTCTCGCCACGTGCCTTCAGCGCTTCCAGTAGAAGCGCAATGATGCCGTCTGCGTGAGAAGAGTCCAAGGCTGCTTGCATGGAATCAAAATCGGCGCTGACGAAGTCGGAGCGCCGCGCTAGTTGTGTGGCCGCCACTTTGGCCCCTTCTTCACGATGCAGGCCGCTCAGGTCCGCGCAGCGCAGAGCCAAGTTCGCGGTGTCGGTCTGCTCCCCAGCCGGAAGTTGATCCAGATGCTGCAACGACTCTGCAAATCTGCCTTGCCGTTCCAAAAGCAACGCCAGGGAGCTGTATGCTTCTGTATCTGCGTGCTTCAACCGTAAGACATGCTGCCAGGCGTCGATGCTGCAAGACGCAGCTGTAGCGGCAGCGCTCTGGCCCCCTTCGATCTGACAGGCTCGCGCCAGATTCTGCCAAGCGGGTAACAGGTTCGGCTGGCCGCGGACTGCTTGCAGAAAGTCTTCGTGCGCCGCACTCCATTCCTGGCGTTGCGCGTGCACGATTCCGCGCAGATTCAACAGACCTGCTTCGTGCGGGCTGTCCGCGAGTGCCCCTTCTATTAGTCGAGACGCTTCGGCCAACTGACCGTCGGCAATCGCATCCTGGATTTTCAGTTGCGTTTGCACGAGGCCTGCCTGTTGCGCCTGCCAAGCGGCGGCCGTGCCAAGGAATGCCAGAACTAATCTCAGCATGACGTAATTGCGTCCAAGTGAATATTCGCGGCTATTCTACTTGCCTCGAATCGTTTTGATTTTATTCCTGTTAATTCCTGTTGACTAGCAACCTCGGCGGGTATATACAACTTACTAGTTCGACACGCGGGCTTCGCCCGTCGACACTTTGTGTCTGAGGGGAGACAAAATGCCAAGCCGCCTTTTGGGAAGAGCGCTGATAATTCTCTGTCTGACGTCGCCCGTTCTGCTGGCCCAGAGCCAAAACGCTAGTCTCGATGGACAAGTGACTGACCAGTCCGGTGCTGGGATTCCGCAAGCTGCGGTTACCATCTCTGCCTCAGAGCGCCAGTTCACCCAGTCCGTTCAGACCGACAATAGCGGACGCTACTCGTTTCCGAACTTGAACCCTGGAACGTATCAGCTGAGCGTCAGCGCTAAGGGCTTCCGCGGCTACGAACAACGTCAACTGCAGTTACTAGCCGGCCAAACTGCTCGCATCGATGCGCCGCTGGAGGTTGGGGACACCTCCACGAAAATCGAAGTTACCGCACAAGCTGCCAATTTGAATGTGGAGAACGGGGCACACGAGGAAGGAGTTTCGCCTCAAATTGTTAATCAATTACCGTTGCTTGTCTCGGCCGGCACACCGCGAAATGCCGTACAGTTTGTGACGTTCCTTCCCGGTGTTAATACCGGGACCAGCGTACAGCCGTACAATTCGCGCATCAACGGCGGCTTGAAAATGGGTGACGAGGCGGTTCTAGACGGAGTCAGCATGCAGGAAGGCACCATGTCGCAGAGCGGAATGGTCTCGTTCTATGACTTTCCAAATACGCCGGACATGGTGAGTGAAGTCCAGGTAATGACCTCGAGTTACGAGCCGCAGTATGGCACCACCACGGGTGGCGAGATCATGGTGACAACGCGAAGTGGGACGGACCAATTCCACGGCGGCGCATTCGAGTACCTTCGCAATAAAGATCTAAACGCGCTGCAGTTTACGAATCAGCGACCCGCGGGCGATCCTCGGCCGAAAGACAACGAAAACGAGTTTGGAGGATTCATTGGCGGTCCGGCGAAGATACCTTTCCTGCCTTTCATTTGGGGATCTAAACATAAGACCTATTTCTTTCATGATGAGGAGTATCTTCGTAGTCTCGGCGGCACCGTTCGCCCCGTTGTCTCTATTCCTTCGCTGCAGGAACGCACGGGTAACTTCTCTGACTTAGGCGTTCCCCTGTACGATCCTAAGACCGAAAGAATCGTGAATGGTGTGCTTCAGCGCACACAGTACCCTAACAATCAGATACCGGTCTCTGAACAAAGCCCGCTGGCGCTGAAGTGGATGTCCTTTCTTCCGACACCCACAAGCCCGGGACCTTACAACAACTATCTCTCAAATCCTGTCTCCGACGGCATCCTCTCGAATTTGAACGAGTATTTGTACAAGATAGACCATTACTGGGGCGAGAAGGACCATTTCTTTGCCACCATCTGGCGCCAGAGCACCGGCTTGAACTCGCAGTGCGCGCTGCCCGTGCAACTCTGCACCAGCAGCCCTGCAAATCCGGAGGATGCTTGGGTAAGCCGCTTCAACTGGGACCATATCTTCACTCCTACTTTGTTGAGCCACTTCGCCTACGGATACTTGAATCGGAACGAAGGATACGGATCGGTAGCTGGACAAAACCCGGCTGTACTGCCGCAAATTCCGAATGCGGTTGCTTACAATGCCTCACCGGCAGCCGGCTTCAGTGGGAACGGAATCACGAACTTTGCCGGATGGGGCAACACGCAAGGCCCTGGTTACTTGAATAAGACCACCCGCCCCACTCACATTGTGAACGAGTTGGTGACCTGGGTGGACGGAGCCCATACCTTTAAGGTTGGGGGCGAGTTTCGTCACCTGCAACAGGTATTTCGACAGAATAATAATCAGTCCGGTACCGTGAACTTCACGGCCGCAAATACTGGATTGCCGGGAACGTCGAGCGGCGACCCGTTTGCCAGCTTGCTGATTGGTGCAGTGGACAACGGCAATGTGAATGTCCACAATATTGCCAAGTACGGAGCCGAGCAACTCGCCTTTTCGTTGCACGTTGGAGATACGTGGAAGGTGTCGCAGAACCTGACCCTAAATTACGGCGTTCGGTGGGATAAGTTCACGCCTACGTATGAAACGGGCAATCAATTGTCGTTTTTCAGCTTTGCCCCAAACCCTGGTGCGGGCAATCTGCCCGGGAGTCTTGCATTCGCCGGCAATAAGTGGGGTCCGGCCAGCTATGGTGCTCGTTATCCGGAGACTCCTTTCAACGCCGGGATCGCACCTCGCCTCGGGCTTGCATATAAGCTCGGAAAAGATACCGTGGTTCGCGCCGGTTACGGTATTTTCTATACCCAGGCTTTTTATCCCGGGTGGGGCGGAGGCATGTCACTCGATGGCTTCAATCCGCTTGTCAGCTTTGGCGATTCGCTAAGCGGCTACCAACCGTCGTTCTATCTGGATAACGGGTTTCCGGCATATAACAAAGCGCCTAACATTAGCCCGACGGCAGACAACGGCACCAACGGACCCAATTACCGCCCGACCTACGCTAACCACTTGTCGAACGCTCAACAGTGGAACTTCACGATTGAGCGTAAGTTAGGTGCCAGCAGCATAGCCAGCATTGCTTACGTGGGCAACAAGGGCACTCACCTGCCGTCTCAGAATCAGCCTCTCAACGCTTTGAATCCTGTCCTGTTGAATAGCTTGGGATCGACCGCACTGAACACGGTGTTCCAACCCGGGCAAACGTCGCTGTTCGGCGTCAACGTACCGTATGCGAACTGGGTGCAGACCCTAAACAGCGCCGGCGCTTGTAAGCCGACGGTGGCTCAGGCCTTGGTTCCTTTCCCGCAATATTGCGGCGGCCTTTACGGTGAGAACGAGAACGAAGGCAACTCCGAATATAATTCCTTCCAGTCGAAAATCGAAAGGAGTTTCGCGAACGGCCTGTACCTGGGTGCTAACTATACTTTTTCGAAATTGCTATCGAGCGCAGCTTCCACCACACAAGCCACCTCGGGCGGGCAGGTTATCGGGGTTATCAATCCTTTCCAGGGCAGCCGTAACAAGTCTCTGTCGCCCGATGACATTACGCATGTATTCTCATTGCTCGGCGTGTACGATCTGCCTTTTGGGCCGGGTAAACACTGGCTCGGCAGTTCGCGATTGCTGGGAAATATCGTAGGCGGCTGGACCGTGTCGTCGAGTGTCAAACTCACTTCAGGCATGCCGTTCTTTTTCAACGATGCCACGCTGTGCGGTGTTCCCTCTCAGTTCCGGGCTGAGTGCATTCCTGGGCTGGTGGCGGGCACTCCTGTTCTAACTCAGTCTTTCGGTAGCATCAACATCAATCGTCCGATCTTTAACACCGCCGCGTTCGAACCCACCTACTTGTTCCAGAGCGGAAATTATCTTGGAACTGGGCCCCGAGTGTCGAACGTTCGCGGGTCACGGTATCAGAACACCAGCCTTTCGGTGGCAAAAAAGATCACCATCAAGGAAAGCCTGGCGCTTGAATTCCGTGCAGAGATGTTCAACCTGTTCAACAACCATTACTTCACGTGCGACGGAAACTTCAGCAGTTGCACGCCGTTCAACAACGATCCATCTAGCCCGAGGTTCGGCAGTTGGAACGGTACCGTGACGCAGCCGAGGAACATTCAGTTGGTGGGTCGGATAACGTTCTGACTGGTATTGGATTTCGCGCCTCGAGATCCTGGCCGGCTTGATCTATGTGCAAGTGAGTGCCGATATCATGGCCGATATCTTCCGGGGTTACCAGCTTGCTTTCCGATATGTGTCGAATTGCACTTCAATAAAGCGGTAAAGGTTATTAGTGGATAGATCTTTCGATACTAAGACAAGCGAGCGCGCCTAGAATAGCGCGCTCACTTGTCGGGAATGTTACCGGGTTGAGGTAAGGCGCTTTCTTACGCCGGCAACTGCGATCAAACCAGCGCCGAGCAAGAGCATTGTGGACGGTTCCGGAGTAGCAGTGAAGAACTGGGTCTCCGCCGCATAATTACGCGAGTTCTCTTCTTTCACTGTCAAGCTGGCGATGGGGTCGTTGGCCAATGTACTGACGAATCCCTCGAAGATGAGGCTGGTTCCGGGATCGATACTTTTGGTGTAAGTGGCGCCGCCAACGGTTGTTACCGTAAAGTCGAGGACAGCCGGGCTATTTCCGTAGTAAGCACCGAAAGTTCCCGCAACCGCGCTGGTTTGCGAGTTGAATTTTTCCGTGAAATCAGGGTAACCGAGCAGGAATCCGCTGGCGCCGGAGCAGTTGCTCGGATAGCTTCCGCCGCAGGACACGAGAGATCCACTCGAGGAAAAGGAAACGCCACCGATTGATTGCGGCTGGGTGAGGCTGGTGTCATTCCCGGGCAGGCTGGAGAACCCCAGCGCGACAGGAGACGAGCCCACGGCCGTATCCCACGAGGATATGTTGCTGAATTCCAGGACCGACGCGGAGGCCGCCGACGTTCCAATTACTGTGCTGAACAGCAACACAAGTGCAAACTTAGTCATAGATTTCTAGGATTAGGGTGGACATTGGCAAGTCTGCCATGTCGCGTTGCAATTGTCTAGTGAATATTTACATGAAATATGAGCGTAATATGATTACAACTCAGCAGATAGCAATTGGATAACGCAGTATACTCTGAAACTGCTTGCCGCTGATTGAACTAATTAACGATTTAGAGATGGTTGCCTAAGCGGAAAAAGCAGTGCTGAACAGAGATTGGCAAACTAAATACGGTAGGAGACGGCCCGGGTTCCAGTCGGGTTAAGTCGAGTATGGCCGTTCGGATCTGCGAGGAATTAAAGTAGCGCCGTAGCGACCGAGCATCGCGCGTTTGCTGCAACAGGGACGATTTTGGGCGAATGCTCCTTTTACGCGGGATTTCGAACGAGATTTCTGACTGTTGCTAGCCCCTTTTCAAAAGGGGAATTGCGGGATGAAGAGTTGGTCGATAGGCAAGCGGGTTTCGGTCACGTGTGGTGTGCTGCTGATTTTGATGTTAGTGGCTGGTGTCGTCGGCACGTTGGGTATTCAGAAAGGCACATCGAACGTCAAGCACATGATGAGCGATTGTGTGGACTCGCTCGAGATTTTGTCGCACTTAAAGGGTGCAGTGGGCGAACTGCGCGGGGATGCGATGGCGAGCTTGGTGCCGGAGCTGGAGGTCGTTCGCGCGAAGAACATAGCCGGTGTCGGCCAACTGCAAACGACGATTCCTGAAATTCTGAATTCTTATGAAAAGACTATCGTAAACGACGAGGATCGTTCCCTTTTCAACAAAGAAAAAGCCGCAATGGTGCCTTACCTGGCGCTGTGCGGCAGAGTTGCGAGTCTGGCAGAAGCGGGAAAATTGGACGAAGCCGCCCGCATCTATGGTGCGCAAGGCCGGGCTGAGTACGTCGCGTTGGACGCGATAATCACCGAGCATGTCGCGTTCAATACAAAGTACGGTGAGTCTTTATATCAGGAAGCGCTAGCCGCGGGGCAGTTATCGATGGTCATCACTTGGCTAGTGATTGCGATCGCGTTTATCGGCGGGCTCGGTCTGGCGATCGTCGTGGTACGAGGGATGAGCAAAGCGCTCAAGCAATGTGCCGAGGACATCAACGTTAGCTCGCAGCAGATAGTGAGCGCCTCCAGCCAATTGACCGCAAGCAGCGAGGCGCTGGCGCAGGGCGCTAGTGAACAAGCAGCGTCGCTTGAAGAGACATCGTCCTCGAGTCACGAAATTGGAGCGCTGACGGTGAAGAATGCCGCACATGCGCAGCGGGCAGTGGGGCTGATGCACGCGGTAGACAACCACGTAAGCGAGGCTAATGCAGCTCTCACGGAGATGAGTTCGAGTATGGACCGGATTGCGAACTCGAGCGGCGAGATCGCCAGGATTATCAAGGTGATCGATGCAATAGCCTTCCAGACCAACATTCTCGCTCTGAACGCGGCAGTAGAGGCGGCACGTGCCGGGGAAGCGGGCATGGGCTTCGCGGTTGTAGCCGAAGAGGTCCGCAGCCTTGCGCAACGGTGTGCACAGGCGGCTAAAGACACGACGGAACTGATTGCGGCGTCCGTGAGTAACGCAAACTCGGGCACGGAGAAAGTGTCGCGAGTGCGCGTGGTGATCGATTCGGTGACCAGCAGTGCGTCCGAGGTAAAGACTCTGATCGAGGAACTGAACGGAGCAGCCGGGGAGCAGTCGCGCGGCGTTGAGCAGATTTCATCGGCTCTGCAACAGATGGAACAGGTGACGCAGAGAACAGCGGCTAACTCGGAAGAGAGCGCGGCGGCCAGTCAGCAACTGAAAGCGCAAGCCGAATCGATGAGAGAAGTCATCTCGTCGCTAGCGGTTCTGGCGACAGGTAAAGCGAAGTAGGCACTGCCCGGGGGCGGTGTGAGTTCGGTGAGTGCGTACGGTGGCACCATCCCGGAACGACGGCGTTAAACAATCGACGCTGTTGTTTCTCCGGGATGGTGCTGTTTGTTTCTGCCGGCGGATGTTCGGTGGGCGGAAAACGTCCATGGCTCGTGGTGTGGTGTTTGCGCTAGGGTGGACCTAATGCGCGCATTGGTCCTGCTTCTCCCCCTTTGCCTGTTTGCGGTTTCCACGTTTGCACAAGACCTGCCCAACATTGTCGACGGTGAGTTACGTGGGCTGGTAACTACCTATAAAAGCATTCACTCGCACCCGGAGTTGTCGCACCACGAGGAGCGGACCGCGGCGATTTTGGCGGATGCACTGCGGCGCGACGGGTATGCGGTGACGGTGCGGGTGGGGAAGTATCCGGACGGCAGCCAGGCTTATGGCGTAGTCGGGATTACTGAAGAACGGACCTGGCCCGCAGTTGCTGATTCGGGCGGACATGGATGCATTGCCGGTGACGGAGGAGACCGGCGTAAGTTATGCAAGCCATGAAAAGGCGATGAATGCCAGCGGCCAGGAGGTCGGGGTGATGCATGCGTGCGGCCATGATGTGCATGTAGCCACGATGATCGGCACGGCGCATGCGATGGTGGCGATGAAGAATCGCTGGCATGGCACGCTGATGCTGATAGGGCAGCCATCGGAGGAGACCATCGACGGGGCGCGGGCAATGATTGCCGATCATCTCTATGAGCGGTTCGGCACGCCGGCCTATGCGATTGCGCTGCATGATTCAGCGGGCGGGCCCGCGGGCACGGTGGCGTATACAAGCGGCCCGGCACTGGCGAGCGCGACTTCGGTGGATGTGACCATGCGCGGTGTTGGCGGCCATGGCGCGATGCCGCAACTGGCCAAGGACCCGATTGTGATGGCGGCCGAGTTTGTGGTGCAACTACAGACGATTGTGAGCCGCCAGGAAGACCCGAGCAGCCCCACCGTGCTGACGGTGGGAGATATCCACGGCGGCACACGGCGGAACATCATTCCAACCGAAGTGAAGATGGAGCTGACAACACGGTCGTTCACGGATCAGGCTCGCGAGACGGTGCTGGACGGGATTCGGCGGACGGCTAAAGGCGTGGCGCTCTCGGCAGGAGTTCCAGAGGATCGTGCGCCGGTGGTGACCGTGTTGGAGAACGAGTCGACACCGGCTTTGTATAACGATCCGGTTCTGGCCACACGTGGAAAGGCGGCGCTGGTGGACGCCTTGGGCGCGCAGAACGTGTTTGAGCAAGGGCCGCAGATGGCGAGCGAAGATTTCGGGGTGCTGGGATTGGGAAGAAAGATCCCGGTATTTATGTTCTCGCTGAACGCGATGGATCCGGCGAAGTTTGCGGCAGCGAAGGCCAAAGGAGAGACGCTGCCGGGGCCACACAACAGCCGCTTTGAGCCAAGTCCGGAGCCAACGCTGCGGACAGGCGTAGTCGCGATGACGTCGGTCGCGAGTCTGCTACTACAGCAGCATTGAGCTTCGGGGAATTGCTTCCTCACCACCTTTTCCTTCGCCAGTACCTAGCGCAATCTTTCAGTCATAAGGCTTGACAGCAAACGCGGTCAGGCGTATATACGTTGTATGTCTACCGTAGACAATCAACCTGAGCCGCTGGAGTTCCTGCAAGGGACGCTGGAGGTGCTGATTCTGCGCAGTCTGCAAGTCGCCCCTAACCACGCTTACGGAATTGCGCAGTTTCTGGAGTCTCAGTCGGAGCGAGAGTTTGCGGTGGATAACGGGTCCCTATACCCGGGGCTGCAGCGTCTTTTGCAGCGGCAATGGATCACAGCGGAGTGGAAGATAACGCCCAACGGCAGACGCGCCAGATACTACCGGTTGACGGCTTCCGGTCGTAAACAGCTGGCGAAATCGACTTCGAAATGGTTGCGCTTTGTGGAGGCGATGGGACGGGTATTGGCCTCGGAGGGCTAAATGCGCGAGTGGTGGTCGAAGATATGCCGGCTGCTACAGCGGCGGCAAGGGCTGCTCGAGGACCTAGACGAGGAGATGCGCTCGCACCTCGAGCTTCTGATTGAAGACAAGAGGGCCACAGCCACATCAGGCGAGGACGTGGAAGCCATGGCGCGGCGGGAATTCGGCAATCTGACGAGTGTGCGGGAACAAACGTGGGAAGCATGGCATTTTCCCAGATTCGAGAGTGTTCTGCAGGACTTGCGATACGGATTGCGCACGATCTTCAAGTCGCCTGCCTTCTCCGTTGTCGTTCTGGTGACGCTGGCATTAGGTATCGGGGTCAATACGGCGATTTTCAGCGTGGTGTACGCGGTGCTCTTGCGTCCGCTGCCTTATCCGGCCAGTGAACGGCTGGTGCAGCTTGGGGAGTCTGGTGGAAAGGCTACCGGAATCAGCGTGACCTGGATCAATTTCGAACACTGGCGACAGGAGAACCACAGCTTCGAAGACATGGCTGGTTTTGAGAGTGCCGACCTTACTCTTACCGGGCGCGGCGAAGCTAAATTGACGCATGACGGTGTAGTCACAAGCGAGTTTTTCCGACTTACGGGGTCACGTCCCTTGCTGGGCCGGCTTTTCTCGGCTGCCGACGATCGTCCGGGATCAGCTCCGGTGGTTTTGCTGAGCTATCACTTTTGGGCGGGAGCGCTGAGCGGAGATGCGGGGGTACTTGGCCAAACGCTGAACCTGAGCGGCAAGTCTTACCAAGTGATCGGCGTGCTGCGTCCCGGGCTGAACTTCTTTTCGCATAGCACGGATATGTATCTGCCGCTGGGGGCTTCTGCCGCAAGAACAAGCAATCGCGGTGAACACAGAAACATGCGAGTGCTGGCGCTGCTTAAACCGGGAGTGACGCTGGCGGAAGCACGCACCGATTTGAACGAGATCATGCTGCGGTTGGGGAGGGTTGACCCCGGGCCGGAAAGCGAGCATCGTGCCGACGCCGAATACTTATCGGCGGCGACAACGGCAGGCATCCGCCGGACGTTGCTTATGTTGATGGCGGCAGTGGGACTGGTGCTGATTCTTGTATGTGTAAACGTTTCGAGCTTGCTGCTTGTCAGAAGCACGGCGCAGAGTTCAGGAATTGGCAGTGCGAACGGCTATCGGAGCAGGGCGTAGGCGCCTTGCCAGGCAATTGATTACTGAGAATCTTGTTCTCGCTATGACGGGCGGTGCCTTTGGTTTGCTGCTCGCGGCATTGTGCCTGCGCCTGCTAATCGGCCTTGCCCCCGGCGACATTCCACGACTTTCAGAGGTAAGCCTGAATGTACCGGTGCTGCTGTTTTCCTGTGCGATCACTGTCATCGTTGGCCTGGTAGTCGGAATTTTGCCGATGCGCCAGGCCGGGAAAGTCGACGTGCTGGCGGCGCTGAAGGAAGGGTCGACAGGAGCCGGAACCGGAAGGCGTTGGCAGTTGCTTCGGAACGGATTGGCGGTTGGCGAAATTGCGATCACCATTGCGCTGTGTTTTGCTTCGGGCTTGCTGCTTCGTAGCCTGATTGCGGCGCAGATGTCCGACCCAGGTTTCAATCCCGAACACCTGCTGGCACTGGAGCTTCAGCTGCCGCCAGAGTATAAGAGCGACGCGTCGATCCGCAACTACTACGGCAAGCTGATCGACGGTCTTCGTCAGGCGCGTGGTGTGCGGGCCGTGGGGGCGGTGAACTGCCCTCCTTCCGCGGGCGATTGCGGGGATTGGTGGTATTCGGTGGCCGGCAGGCCCCTTCCGAGCCGCAATGAAGTCCCGCTCTCGCTATTCAACACGGCTGATGGGACGTACTTTCGAACCATGCAGATGCGCATGCTCTCCGGGCGCGGCTTCACGGTTGCGGATCGGGAGCATGGGTTACGGGTAGCCGTCATCAACGAAGAGCTTGCACGCAAGTGGTGGAAGGTTCCACAACTGGCGGTGGGGGAACAGATCAAGGTGGGCGGTCCATACATGGACGGCCTGGTTTACCAAATTGTGGGCGTGGTTGCCAATGTGAGTCAGATGGGCCTGGACAGTGCGCCCTTGCCAGAAATGTATTTTCCCTTTGCGCAGCATCCCTCGAGCGCGATGGTGGTTCTGATTCGCACAGGAGGCGACCTGAGGGCAGTGAGCGATACGGCGCGGCGACTGGTTGCATCGCTCGACCCGAATGTGCCGATTCAGTCTTTGCGGCCGTTTGAGACATGGCTGGGAGCGCCGCTGCAGCGAAGGAGATTCAGTACCGCTCTGTTGACGACGTTCGCGGGACTGGCAATGGTGTTGGCGGGCGTTGGCATCTACGGCACACTGAACTACTGGGTGCGGCTGCGGCAAAAGGAGATAGCGGTGCGCATGGCCCTGGGTGCCCGGCGTGCCACGATTCTCCGTTGGGTAGGCGCCTACGCTGCGCGACTGGCTGTGTTTGGGGTTGTGATGGGAGCGCTCGGAAGCTGGCTGGCTTCACGCTGGCTGACGGCGTTGGTTTTTGGCGTGTCCGCGCACGATCCAAGCATGATGCTGGCCGCATCGGCAACGGCCGTGGTGATAACCGGGCTGGCTGCTTGTGTTCCACTGCTGCGCGTGGCGCGTGTGGATATGCTGCGCAGTCTCCGGGATGCGTAGAGGGGATGCCTAGAGAAGTGCTCGCAGCTGCTCGTAGTTGCGGCGTGTGATCAGGTGGAATTCGACAGGGAGCCTTGTGAGCCGCTTGACCTCCTCGTACATCTTGGGCGAAGGCACACGGGTGCCGGCGACGAACAAGCGTCCACCGTCGATGCCGAAGGGAACAATGCCAAAGCGCTGTTCGATGTGAATGGGCAGTGTGCGCGGAATGCGCCCATCCATCCGCGACGTGTCTATGCGGGTGAACGGGACGCCGGATTGCAGGCTGACGGCGGCGCAGAGGTCCTCATCGGAGAGAATGCCGCGCGCGAGCAGGAACTCGGCCAGGAACATATCGGAATTGAGCTCGGCCTGTACGCGGGTCAGCGTTTCTCCCGTGAGATAGGCACCGCCTACCAGCACGTCTCCTAAGCCGCGGCTTTGGGGAACGATGGCGTCGCGACCGGGATAGGCATGGTCGGTTTTCAACCAGATCAAGGGCCGCCGATGTCGCTTTGCATCAAAGAACTGCCACAGCGCTCCAAGCGAGGCGAAGCAGTTGACGAAGTTGGCATGAAATTGGCGCAGCGGCACGCCCAGTGCAAAGGGAACACCGTAGATGCGGCCCGAGTACAGCATACGCAGGCTCAACCGCACGCACTGCAGCAAGGATGTTAAGACACAAAGGCGAAGAACGAGAGGGTCGTTTACCGCAAAGAACCAGGGGCGATGCTGAAGGTGTGCCTCCAACCAATCGGCAGAGCCAGCGACAAACAACATGTTTGTGAGCAGGCTGAGCGGATTCGTCAGCATCCCTTTACGGTCGCGCCAGAACCAGTATTTGGCGAGCAGGGAGCCGCGCCAGCCGTCACGAGCCCAGGATTGCAGGCCGATGCCGGTCACCCAACGCGTACGCTGGCGAATAGCGGACTTGATGCGGCGCGGAAAGAACTCGCGGGTGGCGCAGAACTCGCCGCGGGTCTTGCGCAAGGGCGTGAAGGTCTGGGGATAGCCGGCGTTGTGGACGTAGACGCCGGCCTCGTAATCTTCGGTCAGGCTGGCGGGATTGAATACCAGCCCATTCCGCTCGCTTGCCAAGCGCTCCAGGATTTCGCGCGCAAACCCGGTGCCGACGCCGTTCGAAGGGATGAACGCGCGGCAGATCTGGCGTGCGCGCATATCGATGGTTTGGTATTCGGCGAACTCATCGCAGTAGACGCCATGGGTGAACTCACTGAGCGGCGTGGCTAGCGGAAGCACCGGCACCTGCACCATGGCATAGCGCTCGCGTTCGCGATTGATCAACGAAAGCGCTTCCGGGTGAACCAGATCTTCCGCATCGTGCAGGACCACGGTGTCGAAGTGAACGCCGTTCTCGCGTTCGTAGACCAGCATGCGGTGATAGATCCAATTCAGGCAATCGGCTTTGGAGGTGGGTCCCGGATGCGGGCAGGCAGCCACGTGGACCCGGCGGAAGGTGGATGCCAACTGGCGGGCCACTTCCATGGTGGCAACGTCGTTCGGGTACACGCCGAGAAAGAAATCGTAGTTCTGATACCAGATGGCAGCGACGTTGTGCCGGATCATGTTCCCGATGACGGCGGACTCTTGCCAGCAGGGAACGAAGATGGCGATGCGGCGCTCGCCCGCTGGCGCGGCGGCCTCGGCCGGTGCTGATTTTCTGAGGAAGCGGCCAAGGGTGAAGTGCCAAACGCAGATGAGTGTGGGGACAAGATCATCGAGCCCGCTGAGAAGCAGGATCACGGCGAGCGTGGCGAGAACCGGCGGCCAGGCTGATGTGAATACGTGAAGGTACACTACGGCCCTATTGGCTCAGTGGCGAACGGGGTGTAGGATTCGCACTCTTATTGCTCGGTTTTCCCTTGTGACATTTCGATGCGAATTTGTTGGGGCGCCCGGCACAAACAAAGTGGAATGGACACGAAGACCGAACGATCAGAGTTGAGCTCGCTGCACCAGCTGGTTCAAGACATTATTGGGGGTTCCGCGCGCCGGCACACCTTTACGCAGTGGGAGCTTGAGCTGCTGCTGGATCTTCAGTTGTGCCGCGTGCGCAAATCGGCGCGTCCGGAAGTCTTGCGGCGCTACCTGAAAGCGGTGCATCAGCACTATGCCAAGGGCGCCATGGGCCCGCTTCGATTGTCGGCTTTTCTGGAGGCCGAGAATGCGCGGAGCCGGGGCGGCGCGGAGGCTGCGGTGGCGGCGGAAATGGTGTCCGTAGAAGCGGGCGCGCCGGCCGCTTAGACGAGTTTCGGGTTTCGGGCGAAGTTGTGAGCGCTGTGAGCTGGGCTATCCTCAAGAGAGATCACGAGGATTTATGGCTACACCGATGGGCGCAACGCCTGAACGTATGGTTTACTGCGTCAAGCTGCATAAGGAGTTGCCGGGACTCGCGGAAGTTCCGTTCGATTCGCATCCACTAGGGCAGCGCATCTACGACAATGTCTCGAAACAAGCGTGGGGCATGTGGGTGGAACAGATGAAGATGATTATGAATGAGTATCGTCTGAACCTGGGAACAGCTGAGGCGCAAGAGTTTTTGTTGAAGCAGATGGAAGAGTATTTCTTCGGCGAGGGAGCCGCGCATCCGCCTGGATACGTTGCGCCAGGGCACTAAACCGCGCCGGCCGGGCTATCGTTCCGTCACGCATTGCGTCCCTTTTAGCATTGCCCGGCAGTCAGCCTTTCTTGAGGCCGCTTTGATTTTCAGATCTTCCGTTCTCCTCTGTATCGCAGCGGTGTGTTTGCAGGCAGCAGACCCGGTAGCCGCGCGTTTGGCCAAGCTCGGGTGGCGTGCCGAAACCGATGGCCAGATTGTGCAGGCTTATCTGCTTTTCAAGGAAGCGTCGGCGCGCGATCCGAAGAATGCCCGCTATGCCGAAGAGCGGGCCACGCTGGAGCCGAGAGCCAAGCTTATGATGGACGCCAACCTGCAAAGCGGGGACATTACGGCGGACATAAAACAGGCAGAGCAAACGCAATCGGAACCGGCAGGGGCCGATCAACAAGCAGAAAACACGCTCGCCAGCATGACGCTGACACCCCAAGCCGAGTTGGAGGACACGAAACTTCTGCCTCCGCCGGTGGTGCGCGCTGGTACTGAGCTGCACAGTTTCGAGATCCGGGGCGACGATGCAGCGATCTTGACCCAAGTGGCCCGAGCGTATGGCGTCGAGGTGGTTTTTGATCCTGACTTCCAGCCTAAGACGGGCCTTCACTTAGAAATCAATGACGCTGACTTTCATGCGGCGATGGAAGCGGCGACGGCGGCCACCGGAACATTCGCTTTTGCCGACAGCCCGAAGCGCGTGTTTGTGGCGCGCGATACCGAGCTGAAACGGACGGAGTATGAGCCCGAAATTGTGGAGATAGTTCCGTTACCGAACGCGCTCGACCCCAAAGATATCGTGGAAGTGGCGAATGCGGTGCGCGGTGCAATCGGTCTTCGGGGCGCGATCTCCTGGAACAGCGGTTCAAGATCGATTGTGATTCGCGATCACATTTCGAAGGCGAGGGCAGCGCGCTCGGTATTGGAGGCTCTGCTGTTGCCGCGAGCGCAGGTCTCGTTCCAGGTGCAACTGCTGACGATGGACTCAGATGAGCTTTACACCTATGGCGTGTCGCCGCAGAACACGTTTCAATTAGCGGCCCTGGGCCTGGTCTCGCGTATTCACAACGTTACGCTGCCATCGCTTCTTAACGGGACTACCCTGTTGGCGTTCGGCGGCGGCTCCAGCCTGATAGGCCTGGGAGTGACGAGCGCTGAACTGTTTGCGAACTACAACCAATCGACCAGCCACGTGCTTTACGATGCCACGGTGAATGTCTCTGACAGTGGCTCGGCGACGCTCCACGTTGGAGACAAGTATCCGATCCCTACCTCGATTTTCGGGACGTTGGGCGCCACCAGCAACACGACAGGAACCGGACTTTTCCCGGTGGGCCAAGTGACACAGGAAGATTTGGGATTGTCGCTGAAAGTCTCGCCGCATGTACGAGGGAATGGATCGATTGCGGTAGACCTGGAATCGGAGTACCGCACGTTAGGCAGCACCTCACTGAATGGCGTTCCCAGCATCAATCAACGTTCATTCAAAGGCAGTGTGACGCTTGGCGAAGGGCAGTGGGCCATCATCGCTGGGATGCAGGAGGAGGACCGGAGTGTTTCTAAGAGCGGCGTAGCCGGACTTGGGAGCTTGCCCGGTGTGGGCAATTTGTTCGCGCAGACCGTTCGCGACCATCGTCTTTCGGACACGCTGGTGCTTCTGAAACCAACCATCACGCGATTGCCGATGTCGGGCGAGATCAGCCCGCAGTATCTGCTTGGCCCGCAGCGCGGACAGAGCGTGCTCTTCTAATAGCGATGGCGAACCAGAAATTCGATCTCGTGCGCAGCGCGCGCGACGAGATGACGAAGCAGGGCTTTGCGCCCGACTTTCCGCCGCAGGTACTGGACCAGGTGCAGCGCCTGCCGGAACCGCAGCCCGAGGCTGAGGGCACCGGCCTGGACGACCTCCGGCAACTAGCGTGGTCGTCGATTGACAATAGTGCGTCCAGGGATCTCGATCAAATCGAATGGGCGGAACGCGTCGGGGACGGGATCCGGGTGCTGGTGGGCATCGCCGACGTGGATGCGCTGGTTGCGGCTGGTTCGGCTATCGATATATACGCGCGCGGCGAAGCCACCAGCGTTTACACGCCCGGCAAAGTATTCTCCATGCTCCCGGAGCAGTTGTCGACCGATAAGTCTTCGCTGGGACCGGCCGTGGATCGACTGGCAGTGGTGATTGAGATGCATGTCGGCGCAGACGGAACACTGCAGCAGTCACGTGTATTTCGGGCGTTGGTCAGAAACTGCGCGCAGTTGTCTTACGGCCGGGTGGGTCCCTGGCTGGACGGGCAAGGGTCCGCACCCGATTCGGTGGCGCAGTCGGCTGAACTGCAGCAGCAGTTACGGCTACAGGACGAAGCGGCAGGGCGCCTGCGCTTACAAAGGCATCGCCTGGGCGCGCTGGAGTTCGATCGCGACGAACCGGTGCCCATCGTAGTAGACGGCCAGGTGCAGCGAATCGAAGCGCGGCGAAAGAACCGCGCCGCCGATCTGATTGAAGACTTCATGATCGCCGCCAATGAAGTAATTGCGCGAACCATCACCTCCTCCGGCCGAAGCGGGATCCGTAGGGTGGTGAAATCACCGGAGCGCTGGCCGCGCATTGTCACGCTGGCCGAGTCATACGGAGCCACTCTTCCGGCGCAGCCCGACTCCGGCGCGCTGGCGCAGTTCCTGCGCGAGCAGAAGGCACACGACCCCGACCATTTCCCGGACTTGTCGCTTTCGGTAATGAAGTTGATGGGACCAGGCGAGTATGTGCTGGTTCGGGCTGGCGAAGCAAACGCCGGGCACTTCGGCCTGGCCACTCTGGATTACACACACTCCACTGCCCCTAATCGCCGTTACGCCGACCTGGTTACGCAGCGCGTTATCAAAGCGCTGTGTGCTCAACAGCCAGCGCCGTACAGCGACGACGAATTGGAGGCGATTGCAAGAAACTGCACATTAAAAGAGGACGCTGCCCGGAAAGTGGAACGCACCATGCAAAAACGCGCGGCGGCGTTTGCCTTGCGAAGCCGGGTGGGACAGACGTTCCGGGCTCTGATTACGGGCGTAACACCAAAGGGAACCTTTGCGCGCGTGTTTGACCCGCCGGTGGAGGGCCGCGTCATCAAAGGCGAGCGAGGGCTGGATGTTGGCGACCACGTGAAGCTGACGCTGCTGAATACCGACGCGGAACAGGGCTGGATCGACTTCGGCCGCTAAGCGCGACCTCACGGATTGGCCTCTGTGGCGGGGCGGGAAATCTGCTACCCTTGCTCGACAGGAGATCTTTGCGTGATCCATCGCGGCATGTTGTTATTGGTCGGCGCCAGTGTTGGATTGGCGGCGGCCGGGGCCAACGGGCCCACCGGTCCGGCCCCGACTTTCGCGCGGGACGTTGCCCCAATCCTTCAGAAGAATTGCCAGGGCTGTCACCGCCAGGGCGAAATTGGGCCCATGCCATTGATGACGTACCAGCAAGTGCGTCCCTATGCCGCAGCCATTAAGGAAGCGGTCTCGCTTCGCAAGATGCCGCCATGGTATGCCGACCCCCGCTATGGACATTTCGCTAACGACCGTTCGCTGTCGCCCGCTGAGCTCCAAACCATTTCGAATTGGGCGAGCGCCGGGGCACCGGAAGGCGATCCGAAGGACATGCCGCCGCCACGGCAGTTCATCGACGGTTGGACGATAAAACAGAAGCCGAATCTGGTACTCGAGATGCCGGCGCCTTACAGCGTGCCCGCTAGTGGCGTGGTGGATTATACCTACGTGTTGGTGCCCGGGCATTTCGATCACGATACCTGGGTACAGATGGCCGAGGTTCGTCCGACGGAGCGCTCCGTTGTCCATCACGTGATTGCGTTTGTTAGGCCGCCCGGCTCAAAGTTCGTGAAGAGCATTAAGCCAGGAATGCAGTACGTTCCGCCGGAGGAAGAGTCGGATATGGACGGTAGCGAGTTCCTGGTTGGATACGCGCCCGGATTGCCGGCGACGGTTCTAGGACCGGGACGAGCGAAACTGATCAAAGCCGGCAGCGACATCATCTTCCAGCTTCACTACACGCCCAATGGAAAGCCGGTGCAGGATCAAACGAAGATCGGGCTGTTCCTGCTGCCCGCGGACCAAGTGAAGGAACGCGTGGCCACGGTGTGGATCGCCAATCTTTCGTTTGCGATTCCGCCGCAAGACCCGAACTACAAGGTTGCCTCCGAAGTGGAATTCGCCAGCCCTGCCAAGGTTGTTTCGTTGATACCGCATATGCATCTACGCGGGAAAGATTTTGAATTTAAAGCCACGTACCCAACCGGCGAATCGGAAGAGCTGTTGAGTGTGCCGCGATGGGATTTCCACTGGCAGCTCAGTTATGTGCCGGAACACGATCTGCTGATGCCGAAGGGTTCCAAAATTCAGTGTGTAGCGCACTTCGATAATTCGCCCAACAATCCTTACAATCCAGACCCGAGCAAGCAGGTGAAGTGGGGCGATCAGACCTTCAACGAAATGATGATTGGTTTTGCCGAAGTGGCGGTGGACAAGAACTTCGACATGGATAAGCTGCTGGTAAAGCCGAAGCGTGAAGAGAAACCGGCGCAGCAAACCGCCAGCGTTGAAACGCCTGTTCCTGCCGCGCAAGCGAAGTGAACTTTAGCGACATCACGAGACGCGCCTGTCTGCTGAACTTAGCGGGGGGCGCGTTTGTCCTTGCACAGGCGCCAAGTGGCGGCAGTGCGGGTACCTGGACCTGTCCGATGGATCCCGACGTTCAGATGCCAGCGCCGGGAAAATGTCCGCGCTGCGGTATGACGCTGGTGGAACATCTGCCGGACCGCGCGGAGGCCCGGCTAGAGGTCATGCACCCGGGAGCGTTAGTGCCGCATCGGACGGTTACGTTGACGCTACGCATGCTCAACGGGCAAACGAATGCGCCGTTGACACAGTTTCAAATTGTGCATGAGAAGCTGGTGCACCTGTTTCTGGTGCATGAAAGCCTCGGATTTTTCGCGCACGTCCATCCCGAGCCGCGCAAGGATGGCTCGTTCGATTTGCCAGTCGAGTTCCCATACGGCGGCATGTACCGGCTATTGGCAGATTATTACCCGGCCGGCTATCTTCCGCAGTTGTCACTGGCTACGCTGTACGTGCAGGGCCAGTCGCCAGTTTCGGACCTAAAGCCTTCGCTTGTCCCCTCGAAAGCTACGAACTTGACGGCAGCGCTCCAGCTAGAACCGGCAGCGCTGTTGGCCGGCCTTCAGAGCCAATTGACGTTCACACTCGACCCGCCGGACGGCTTGGAACTGTATCTCGGCGTGTGGGGGCACATGCTGGTTGCGAGTGCAGACCTAGTGGACCTGATTCACGTCCATCCGTTTCTGCAGCGCGAGGCATCGCTGCAGTTCAACGTGATCTTTCCCCGGCCTGGGCTGTACCGTATCTGGACGCAGTTTCAGCGGCGCGGCGAAGTAAACACCGTCTGCTTCACCGTGCCGGTAGCGAAACTCTAAGCGTTTGGAGAGCGAACCGGAGCGGCACTGTGGAAGACACCACTGTGCCGGCCGGCAGCAGCAGCCGTTCGTGAAAATAGAAGGAACGTTGCGATGCACCGTCGTACTGCATAAGCCATAGCAGCGGCTCGGTGCGGCCATCGGGCAAGTGCGCGGTGATCTTGGCCGAATCCACGTGCGATGTAGATAGGGGTTGGATACCGACCAGGCATGTCACCGCCGGGAGCGTCGCGCTGGTCTCGACTTGAAGCGGTGTCGCGTGAGGCAGTACCGGCGCGGGCAAGGATTGCTTGTGCCTGGTTGCACTGGCTGTGGTTTGTGGAGTGCCTTCCGGTGCTCCGCCAACGACCCAGGCAGCAATCACGGTGAGTTCGTCTTCGGTGAGCGATTGATCTGGATCGAGCGCCCGGAAGCCTTTAACCGCACCCACGGCGGCATGGACCGAGAAAGCACTTGTTCCTTGATATCCACGGCCCACGGGCGGACCTCCTGATAGGTGGTCAAGGGGATGTTCGACGACGCGCCATGGCAGGAGAGACACCGCTGGTCCAGAATGGGGCGCACATCCCGGCTGTAAGTCAGCTTGGTGGTGATGAGATCATGCGCGAGCACAGAAAGGCTCGCGCCGAGCACCAGGACGGGTAGCCAACGCGAGCCTCGCATGCTGTTTTTGAAATCGCGGAACCGCGAAAGAGGGATGTCTATTACTTGCGTGAGCCGCGGGTGGTGCCCTTCAGGGCCGACTGGCGGCGCTTCGCACTCTTGCGCCTTGGCTTTACAATGCGGAAGGTACCGCTTCCCATATACTCGGCCTGGTAGAGGTGCTCTTTTGCCGGGAGTTTCGGAGATGCGGCGTGTGCGGGCTTGCTGTTGACTGTGTTCTCTGCTGCCATTGAATTCGTTCAGTTCCTGAATCTTCTAGTGTACCTCCATACCGTCACTATTGCTTCGATTCTGTGCGGTCGGCTATGATTCTGGCCAATGCAGGAGTTCGTCGCGGAGGTTCCGGCCATCGAACATAACAGTGCAGCCTGGCGAAAGCGCGGCACTTGGCCGGTGTGGCTGCTTGCCATTGCCGTTTGCGCTGGTCTTACCGCTTATTCGGAAACGCGTGCCTTCGTTTGGGACGAAGGTTTTCATCTAGTTGCCGCACAGATGATTCTGGCCGGGAAACAGCCTTACCTGGATTTCTGTTTTCCGCAAACGCCGTTGAATGCTTATTGGAATGCCGGCTGGATGGCAGTGTTCGGCCAGTCGTGGCGAGTGACGCACGTGCCCGCTGCGCTTGAGCTGAGCGCCACAATCCTGCTGCTCACCTGGCATCTGCTGCGCCGTTTTCCCATCCCGGCCTGGCGCAACGCTTGTGCCGCGGCCGCCGTTTTGCTGCTGGGCGCTAACTCGGTACTGGTGGTGTTTGCGCCTATTTCGCAGGCGTACGCCATTTGCATGTTGGCTGGATTGATGGCCTTCCTAGCCACGGTTCGGGCGACAGAAACGGAGTCTCCGCTGGCCTCATTCGGCGCGGGTGTCGCTGCGGGCGTGGGTGCCGCGTCCTCTCTGCTGATCGCCCCGATTGCGCCGATTCTGTTGCTTTGGCTGCTGGCGAAGTCGCGCGCCCGCCTGCGCCAGACGTCGCTGTTCCTGCTTGGCTGTGTTCTTCCGTTTGTGCCGGTAATCCTGCTGTTTGTGCGCGACCCGCGACCGGTGTTCTTCAATATTGTTCAGTACCAGGCTCTGTTCCGGCGCATCGATTGGGGCGACGCCACCGGCCACGATTTCGAAGTCTTGAGTGCCTGGGTAGATTGCGGCCCCATGCTGCTGATGCTGCTGCTGGGGCTAGCTGCGATTATCGCTGTGCATCGCACCGTGCTTTACACGCGCGAACGCAGCGAGTACCATTTGGCCCTGCTCTGTTCGATTGCACTGGTGATGTACATATCCATCGCGCATCCCACCTTCAGCCGCTATTACCTGGTGGGCATGCCGCTGTTTGTGATGGTAGCCGCACCGGGATTGATGGTGTTGAGCAACAAGCTACTGGCACCGAACCGGACCGTTCTGTCGTTTGCGGTGCTGACGATTGTGGTGCTGCTTTCGCTGTCGCGCACCATGTACGGTGACCGCGATTCAGCTACCTGGGCCCGCTATGAGGAGATCGCCGCACAGGTGAAAAAGGTGACACCGCCCGGCGGCGAAATCTATGCGGACGAGCATGTGTATTTCCTGCTGCACCGTCTGCCTCCGCGCGGCATGGAGTTCTCGTATGCTCACAAACTCGACCTGCCGAAGGCCGAAGCGCAGCGGTACCACGTGGTCTCGAACAAAGAACTGGAGGCGCAAGTGAAGCGCGGGGTTTACGCCACTTTTGAAACTTGCGATGACGACAAAATAGATGACTGGGGCGTGGCGAAAGTCTTTCGGGAGAAGAAGGACATTGCGGATTGCTCGGTATTTTGGGGCTTTCAGAGTAAAAAGGCAGACCAGTAATGCTTCACTTGGTTCAGGTCTCTGACGCGGAGCAAGGGCGCAGCGTGGCGCGCGTTGCGGGAAACGAACTGCAGTTGCTTGCAGGATACGCAAGCGTGTACGACCTGGCGAGCGACGCCTGGCGGCACAGAAGCGCCTTCGAGGAGTTTGCCCGATCGGTTCCATCTGCCTACGCGATCGAATACGAAGCCGTGTACCGGGGCGAATCGGACTGGCGTCTGCTGCCGCCGATTGATCATCCCACTGAGCCGGCGCGCTGCCGCGTCACCGGCACGGGGCTGACGCATCTACGCAGCGCCGAGGCACGATCGAGTATGCATGCGGGCGAGGAGACGGAGACCGATAGTTCCCGCATGTACCAGTTGGGCTTAAAGGGGGGACGGCCCGCCTCCGGACAAATCGGTGCCGCGCCGGAATGGTTTTACAAGGGCGATGGCGGCATACTTCGGGCCCATGGCGAGAGCTTGACCATTCCGCGGTATGCGTGCGACGGCGGCGAAGAAGCCGAGATCGCGGGCATGTACTTAGTTGACGAGAACGGAATGCCGCGGCGGCTTGGCTTTGCCATCGGGAACGAGTTCTCTGACCATCTCTTTGAACGCCAGAACTATCTCTACCTGGCGCATTCCAAACTTCGAGACTGCGCCCTTGGACCGGAGTTGGTGATCGGCGCGGATTTCCAGGATCTTCAGGGTTCCGTCACGATCAAGCGCGATGGCGACGAAGTCTGGCGCAAGCAAATCCGGTCGGGCGAGCAGAACATGGCGCACTCGTTGGCCAACCTGGAGCACCATCACTTCAAATACGCAGCCCACCGCAGGCCGGGTGACGTTCATGTACATTTCTTCGGCGCGGATGCGCTGAGCTTCGGCGCCGGTGTGCAGTTAGAGGAGGGGGACACGGTGGAGATCGCGTTCCCGGGCTTCGGGCGTCCGTTACGCAACGTAATCGCGCGCGACCGGGCGCAGGATAGTTTCGTGGCGGTTGAACCGCTTTAGCGCGTCCCTGCCGTTTCCGTCTGCGCCACCGGCTCTGGACGGACAAACAGCCACGCTACGGCGCCTAGCGCAGCCAGCGCCGCTGCGGTTCCGAACGAGACTGACCATCCAAGACGATCTGCCAGCAAAGGCGTGATGGACGCCGTCAATGTGCCCCCGAGTTGATTGCCCATGTTCATGAATCCCGACACAGAGCCCGCCGCCGTTTTGCCGATATCGGCGGACATGGACCAGAAGGCACTTTGCGAGACATACAGCGCACCAGCCCCCGCCGCTAACACAAAGCTGGCGAGTTGGGCATCGGCGACTCTTGGCCCTAGCGCGACGAGCAGCGCGCAGCAGGCAATGGCACAGGCAGCGAATACGCAGCGCCCAATGCGCTTCCCATAAGCTCGCGTCAACCGGTCACTTACGAAGCCACCGAGGGTTGAGCCGATCATCATCGCGAGCGGCGGCAGCATTGTGTAGGCAGTGCTGTGCTTTAAATCCAGGTGCCGCGCCTTGGTCAGGTAGATCGGGAACCAGGTGAAGAAGATGTATGCAACGTAGCCGTAGGTGAAGTAGCTTAGCGTGACAGCCCAGATATTAGAGCGCGACAGCACTTTGCGGAGCGACAGCTTGGTGCCGCGTTTCGCCAGGGCCGGGTCGGGCAGGCCAGCTTCGATATGCGCCAGTTCCGCAGGCGAGACCCAGGGATGCTGCCGGGGTTTGTCCCGCGCGATGAGGTACCAGACACCGCCCGCGATGAGACCGAGAACAGCGCTCGCCCAGAACGAGGAACGCCAGCCATATTGATGGGTCAGGTACGCGACGATGGGCGGTGTCATCCCGGTGCCGAAGCCGACACCTGCAAAGATGATGCCGTTAGCGACGCCACGCTCCTGGGAAGGAATCCAGGAAGCCACGATGTTGTTCGACGCCGGGTAAACAACGGCTTCGCCCAAACCCAGGCAGAAGCGGATGCCAATGAGCAGGAACAGAACCCCGCCCATGGACGGCGATACAAACGTGATGAGCGTGGTGAATACAGCCCACCAGATCACTCCAAGGCCGAGGATCTTGCGCGGACCGACCCGGTCTGCCAAGGTTCCACCTGGCACCTGAAACAGAGCGTAGCCAAGCACAAACGCGCTGAAGACATAACCCAGATGCACATTGTCCAAGTGGAACTCGGAGGCTATCGAAATGCCGGCGATGGCGATGTTTACGCGGTCGAGATAGGCAACCGCGCTGACGACGAACATCCAGAAAATTAGCAGCCAGCGGACGCGGGAAGTGGTGGATGGCGGCACTTGTTTTCTCTTTTATAGCCGGCCGAACTTGTTCACGGCTTCGCGAATGGAGTGGTATTTCTCGATGAACGGAAACATGCTGTGTTCAGTGTTGTCCAGCTGCTGCGCTTTTGCCAGGACCTCGGCTGCTTTCGCTCTTGGTACGACGGCGACGCCGTCCATATCAGCAACCACAATGTCGTCCGGATGCACATCTACGCCGGCGCACTTCACAGTGAGATTCTTTGCGGCGAAACGGAAGTGATTGACCGTGGTAGAGGGAACAACGCCGCGGCTGAAAACCGGAAACTGCAGCCGTGAGATCTGCGGTGTGTCTCTCACGCCGCCATCGACAATTGCTCCGGCCAACCCGCGAAACTTCATGGCGGTACTCATGAGCCCGCCCACACCGGCGTAATCGAGTCCGTCTTCGAGCACCATCACGTAGACCGAGCCTGGCGCCGCTTCATCAATTGTGTCGAGCATACCCTGGAGCGCCTTCGATCCATCGTGGTTTTCCTCTTTCTTCAGCAGCACCGTGACTGCTGGGCCCGCGAATTTGGCGGTTGCCAGCGGCCGCATGTCATGGGACATGTAACCCTTCGTTCCGTACAGTTGCTCCATTGCGTCCGACACCGAAGCCACCTCCACCTGTTGGAAGCCCGTTATGAGCGAGTCCGGGCCTGGCTCTGCCCCAGCCGGGCGCAGTAGGAAGGAAGCGAGGAGAAAAAGTGGAGTGACTGAAAGGAAAAGCAGGACCGTCTTTCGCATGAACGCATTCAGTTTATAACCGCTGCTCAACGGGCCGGCAAAGTAACACCGGCGATCTGGGTTCCGCGTCCGATGACGAAGCCCGGGCTCACCGCATCGAAGCGAAGGACACCCGCGTCAGTCAGCAAAGTGCTGTATTGTTCAAGCGGCGCGCTGAGCATTCGCTGCCGGGATCCGAAAACGGAGTCTAACCGCGCGTGAAAGGGGCGCGTGACTCCACCGGACTCGGCCGTTTGCAGTTGGATAGCCAGACATAGCGAGTCGAAGTCGATTCCGTAGACGCGCTGGAGAAGAAGGATGCGTCCTTTGACGACGGCTCCGGATGGCAATAGGACCTGGCGTTTGTTGCTTTTGATGGCGTTGCGCAGAAGGACCGTCACCATATCGCCGGCGGCGGCGGTGGCGGTTTGAATGGAATCGGTCAGCGAGACTGTAAAAAGCTTGTTTGCCGGAATCGGTTCGTCCGGAGCCGTGCGTTCCCGAATAGCGGCCGCGGCGATGGGAACAGGATCGTCGAAGCGTAGGGAAGATTCACCAGTAAACTGGTGGCAACCGGAGAAGACGGTCCGGTTCTCCAGGTCGGCGCCGTCGCGTTCCACAGCATGGAACCGCACTTGCGAGGGCAGCACGAAATCCGAGCCGTTGCTACCGCCGCTACCGTAGTCGAGCGTGCTGCTGATCTGGCAGGCAGCGATAATGGGCGGAATCTCATCGGCAGAAACATTCAGCTGCACCAGCGCGACCGTCGCCGGATCGAGCAAGAACGTGCCGTGAAAAGGGACAATCTGGTGATTGACCTGGTCGCCCACCGTGTATTGGCTCTTGCTTCGCGGTACGCGAAACGCGAATCGAACCAGCGGACGTCCGGCGACGATGGCCGGGCCATCGTAGGTGATGGTGGCCGTGTCGGTTCGAAAGATGGCCGTCAAAAACGAGGAGAAGGCTCCGGTGGAGGTGGCCCCGCCTTGCACCAGGCTGGCCAGGCTCTGATCTTCAAATTTGTTGTCGCCTGCCCACGAGAACATTTCCTGACGTGCCGCTACCGCAACATCCAGGCGCAAGCGATCTGACGTGAGTGGTTTAATGCGCCAGCCTTTTGCCGCCTGTAGTTGCGCCATTTCAGCGCACGACTGGCCGGGTTTTACCTTTACCGCTTGCGAAATGGTGCGATTGATGGTCTCGGTACAGAGATAGCGGGGCAAGCGGTCGAGTGCGGCCTGCATTTTGCTTCGAACCGCCAAAAGCAGGCTAGCGGGGTCGGGTTCGCGCACGGCGTTCTGCGCTTGCAAGACGACTGCGAGAAGGCAGAATGGCAGAACGCATCGCATGCTAAATGCAGAATACTTCTTTGCAACGAACCTAAGGCGTTTGCAGGCGGCGTTTGCGGTATTCGTCGAAGCCCACGGCGGCGATGATTACCCCTCCGATAATGACTTGCTGCCAGTACGGGTTCACGCCAAGCAAGTCGCTGCCGTTGGAAAGCAAGCCGATGATGAATGCACCGATGAGGGTTCCAAGCACGCTGCCTTCGCCGCCCTGCAAACTGCCGCCGCCGATAACAACTGCGGCAATGGCTTGCAGTTCATAGCCTTGTCCCGCGGTCGGTTGGCCGGTCATCAATCGGGACGCTTCCACCATGCCCGCCAACCCTGCCAGTGCGCCCGCGATGGTGTAGACCGAAGCGAGATGAAATTTAATGGGAACGCCTGCATAATAGGCCGCTGCTTCGTTGCTGCCGATGGCGAAGGCGTAGCGTCCCAGCTTGGTGTTCTCCAGGAGAAAGTGCATGATCAACGCGCAGACCGCCAACACCCAGAGCGAAACCGGGATGCCCAGCAGATTGCCGTCGCCCAGAAAAGAAAACGACTCCGGCATCTCCGAGATTGGCAGCCCCTTTGAGATGACAAGTGTGATGCCCCGGTAAGCCTCCAGCGTGCCCAAGGTGACGATGAACGGGTTGATGCGGAAGCGCGTGATCACAAGGCCGTTGAAGAGCCCGCACAGCAGTCCGGCCCCGATGCCGATCAGGATTGCAACGGGAATCGGCTGTCCGGCTTTGATGGCCATGGTGCCGAACAGGCCGGCAAGCGCCGCCGCGGATCCTACCGAAAGATCGATGCCGCCGGTGATGATGACCATCGTCATCCCGAGCGCAATGATGTTGATTACTGCCGTCTGGCGCGCCAGGCTTGACAGGTTCACCGCCGTGAGGAAGTGTGGCGTTGCGATGGTAAGCGCGACGCATAGAAGGACGAGCGTGAGAAACGGAAGTAGCCGTTGCAGCCTTCGCATCAGTGGCTGGAGACGACGGCCTGTGTCGCCGCGGGCGCGGCCAAATGCATAATCTCGTGCTGGGTGGTGCGGCCCGGTAGTTCACCCGTCAGTTTGCCTTCGCACATGACAAGAATGCGATCGGCAATTTGCGTCAGTTCGGAGAGCTCGGAGCTCACCATCAGGATGGCGGCCCCGGACTGTGCCAGGCGATCCATTTCCTGAAAGACTTCCTGTTTTGCGGCAACATCGATGCCGCGCGTAGGCTCATCGAAGAGAAACACGCGAGCTCCGCGCGCCACCCATTTCGCAATTACAATCTTCTGCTGGTTGCCGCCGCTCAGCGTGCCGGCGCGCTGCTGCACGGAGTGGCACCGAACGCGTACGCGCTCGCGAAATTCGTTAGCCACTGAGATCTCCTGCCCTTTACGCAACACGCCCAGACCGCTGAAGCGACCGAGATCGGGCAAGGTGATGTTCTTCGCAATCGGGAAGGGCAGCACCAGCCCGTGCCGCTGCCGGTCTTCCGGGATGAGCGCCACTCCGGACGCAATCGCCTGCCGCGGATGACGGGCGTCAACGGTTTTTCCGTTTACTTCAACCGTGCCGGCTTCGGGAGGATCGATGCCAAACAGCACCCGGCAGAGTTCGGTTCGTCCGGCGCCCATCAGGCCTGCCAATCCGACAATCTCACCGGCCCGCAGTTCGAAAGAAACGTTGCGAAGAATGCCGCGGCTCACGCCTTGCACTCGTAACAGGGTGGCACCGGGCGGGAGCGGCCTTCGATTGAACATCTCCTCCACTCGCCGCCCGACCATAAATTCGATAAGCTGCTCGCGCGTCAGACCTGCCAGCGGTCCGGTGTGCACGGTGGCGCCGTCCCGCAGCACCGTGACCTGGTCGCCCACCGTGCGCAGTTCCTCGAAGCGGTGCGTGATGTAGATGGTGGCGACCCCGCGCTGGCGCAGGCCATGCACAATGCGAAACACTTCCTTGGTTTCGGTTTCGGATAGCGACGAGGTGGGCTCATCGAAGATCAACACGCTTGAGCTATGCGCGATGGCGCGGCAGATCTCGACGATTTGTTTTCCGGCGGGCGTTAATTTGCCGACGAGTGTTAACGGGTCGAGGCGAAAACCGTTGTCAGAGATGACGCGCTGCGCTTTCGCCACCAGGCCGCGGCGATGCACCCAGCCGGTGCGGCCGGCGTCCTCCCGTCCCAGGAACATGTTTTCCGCGATCGTCAAGTGCGGGGCCAGCAGCGATTCCTGGTGCACCATGGAGACGCCGTGCGCCGCTGCCTCGGCCGGGTTGCGGAAGGTCACGCGTTTGCCGCGCCACTCCATGGTGCCGGCGTCGGGCTGATACATGCCGGCGACAATCTTCATGAGCGTGCTTTTGCCCGCGCCGTTCTCGCCGACCAGGACGTGGACCTGGCCTTCGCGTATCTGGAGGTCCGCGCTCCGCAGCGCTCTGACTCCGCCGAACCGTTTCTCAATCGCTGTCAGCGAAAGCATCACTGCGATGCAGTGTATCCCAGCCTTATCTCGGGTACGGATGTCCGCGCAGTGTTGTGAACGCCCGGTAAATCTGCTCTGTCAGCATGGCGCGCGCCAGTTCATGCGGAAACGTCATGGCCGACATCGACAGCAGCAAGTCGGCGCGCCCCTGCCACTCGGGCGGCAATCCATCATGTCCGCCCACCAGGAACACCAAGTCCTGCCCGGCCGTCTCCGCCTCTTCCACCACGCGGATAAACTGCGCCGAATCGAGCGCCCGCCCGGCCGGGTCCAGGAAGACCTTGCGCGCCGCCGCATGCCGCGCAAACAGATCGAATTTCTGCGGCGATATCTCGCGCATTTCGCACGTTGCATAGCGTCCGCTGCGCTTCAGAAACTCATTCGCAATGGCGTTGGCGTGCACGTCCCGAACCTTGCCGATGTAGTACAGGTAAACCTTCATGGTGTCTTCCTTTTGATAACAGAAGCGCTAGCAGGCGCGTCGGACCATTGCAAAGTACACGAAGCCGCGATACTGTTTTAGAGACGAAACCGTGTAGTTCTGTTTAAAATCTAACAAAAAATGCGCCGGGCTGGCGCGGGGAGATGGGCATGGCTTCCACAATTTGGAAGGGCTATATCACTTTCGGTCTCATTACGATACCGATCCGCTTATATGCAGCAGCCAGGACGGAACGCATTAGTTTCAACCAGATTCACGGCGTCTGCGGCAGCCGCATCAAGCAGCAGACTATTTGTCCGCGCTGCGATCGGCCAGTGGAACGAAGCGAGCTGGTGAAGGGGTACGAGGTAGAGAAAGACCGCTACGTCATCATCGACGAGGAAGAAATTAAGACCGTTGCCCCTGCCACCAGCGACAGCATGGAAATATCCGAGTTCGTGAAGGCCGAAGGTATCGACCCTATCTATTACGACGCATCCTACTTCATGGTCCCGGAAGATGCGGGAAAAAAGGCCTATACGCTGCTGCTGGAAACCATGCAGAAATCGGGCTATAGCGCGATTGCAAAGATCACCATGCATCAGCGCGAGTACACGGTGGTGGTCCGCCCCCACGCCAACGGGCTGTTGCTGCACACCATGTTCTATCCCGAGGAAGTGCGGGACATTCCCGAATTCCGCCGAGATACGAACATTGCGGTGCGGCCGCAGGAAGTTGAGTTGGCCGAGCGTCTGGTGGAGGGACTTGCGACTGATTTCGATCCTTCGAAGTACCACGACGAGTACCAGATTCGAATGAAAGGCATGATCGAGGCGAAGCGGGAAGGGCAGGTGGTGGAAGGCGCCGCTCCCCGAAGGCTGGCTCCTGTGATCGACCTGATGGCCGCGCTGCAGAAGAGCCTGGGCGACTTGCCGAAGAAGAAGCCCGCATCGAGTACCGAACAGATACACGCGGTGCAGGCGCCTGCCGCGGTCGCAACCGAAGAGCCGAAGAAGACACCGGCCCGCCGTCCTCGCGGAAAAGTGGCCGCCGGCTAAACCGGTTCCGGTACTTGCTCAATTCTTCCCAGCAGGAAGATATAGGACACAATCCCGCAAGCCAGCACAATACCCGCTACCAGAAACGCCGGGCCAAAGTTATTGTTCTGCCCTGCCAGAGTTCCGGTAATGAGTGGGTGAGACGATGCCGGCCATCTGATTTCCGGTATTTAAAATTCCGCCTACGCGCCCCACACTATTCCTGGGTGCAATCAGCGCCGGAATCGACCAACCCACCGGTGCCGCGGCCGCCAGTCCGCTGACGGCGATCGTGATCCATACCATCGCCACCATCGGATCGTGCGTATACTGCGCGCCGACGATACATAACCCCAGCGCAGTCCCGCCGATCAGAACGGATTGCCGGACCACTGTCGGTGTTCGTCCATGCTTCACCAATTCGTCCACTAACAATCCGCCTACCAGCAGATCGGACGCCGTCGCAATCAACCACACCACGCTGGTGTAGATGAGCGCATGCTTCTCGTCCACCAAGGAGCGGAAGTAACTCGGCAGCCAGTAGAGCATCAGATAGAAAACGTAGTTATAGGCAAAGAAACCGATGACTAAGCCCAGAACTTTTTTCCGCCGAATGAGATAGGCAATGGATGCTCCCGGCGTTTGCCGTCGCGACTCCACCGGGTGTGCGCCTCCGGCCAGCATGAAGTCGCGCTCTTCCGCGGTCAGGTGCGGGTCCTTATCCGGATCGCGGTAGAACAGCGCAAAAGCCACGAAGAAGAGTAGGCTGATAACGCCTGTTACCGCGAAACTTACACGCCAGCCGAATTGCATGGTGAGTCCGCCCACCAGTAGTACGCCGATGGCCGGGCCGAGTTTGGCGGCGCCGTCGAACAGTGCCGTGGCCAAACTACGCTCGGAGCGCGGGAACCAGTATCCGATGGCTTTCGCGTTACTCGGGAACGTTGGCGCTTCCCCTACGCCCAGTAACAGCCTGCTGGCAAAGAACGATCGCAGGCCGGGGCTTGCCGCCGAGCCGAATGACGCGATACTCCACAACAGTGTGCCTGCGATACCAAGCGCGCGGACACCGAAACGATCGAGCATGGCGCCCATGGGTAACTGCAGACCTGCATAGGTCCAGTTGAAGGCGCTCTGAAGTATTCCAAACATCTGCGTGCTGATGCCGAACTCGTGGTGGAGCGCTTCCTGGGAGACGGAAAGGTTCATGCGGTCGAAGTAATTGACCAGAACGCCGATGCCAAGCAGGCAGGCGATGGCCCATCGGCGCTTACCGATGGCTGCGCTACCGGGCATAGGCTAGCGGCTCTCCGGCAAAGATGGCGTCTGCGCAGCCGGAAGGGCGGAGGAAACAGGCTTGCGTGGTCGAATGCTGCCTTCAATCGCAACCCGCAGAGCCGACGGCAGTTTGGTGAGAACGCCAACCAGCAGCCGGTAATGCCAGCCCGGAACCACAAATAGCTTGCGGCGCCTGAGTCCTTCGAGCGACGCCTCCACGACCTGCTCGGCGGTCAGCCACCACATGCTGGGCGCAACGCCCTTACGCTCCACGCCCAGTTTGTCGTGGAACTCCGAATAGGTGTAGCCCGGACACAGCGCCTGTACGGTGACATCGGCACGAGCGTTGTGTAGCTCCAGGTAGAGCGCTTCGGTGAATGTGGTCATCCAGGTCTTGGTAGCCGCATAGCTGGCGCCCCCTGGTTGCCGGACAAACGCCGCGACACTCGCCACGTTGATAATGGCGCCGTAGTTGCGAGCCACCATGCCCGGCAAGGCCGCGTGTGTCAGTTTTAGCGTGGCCAGAATATGAAGCCGGTGCATGTCTTCCTGAGGACGGAGTGGCGACTCCCAGAACCGGCCGCGCGTGCCAAAGCCGGCATTGTTGATCAAGAGCGCCAAGTCTGGTTCCGCCTGGAGGCGCTGCGCGACCCGCTCCACGTCTGCATCGGAAGCGAGGTCCGCCTCTAAGACATCGACCCGGGAGCCATAGCGCGCCGACAACTCGCTCGCAAGCTGGTCCAGCCGGTCTTTGCGCCGCGCGATCAAAAGCAAATCGTGTCCTGCCGCTAATCGGCGCACAAAGGCTTCGCCTATGCCGCTGGACGCGCCGGTTACCGCCACCAATGATCGCCCCAAGGTTCGCCTCCCCTCAACGTTCACTTGTCAGGCTAAACCACGAGTGAAATTCGAGATCCGAAAGCGAGATGGAATAAGATTTGTGGGGAATGAATTCGTCACTCGGTCGTCGAGACTTTCTTCGCCTTGCCGCGACCGCACCGGTCGCCGCGCCACTGTGGGCACAGAGTAAAGCTGGTGCCTCTTCCACCGGAATGCCGGTGCCCAAGATTCGTGATGTGTCCGTAATTACCACCGCACCGGCCGGAGTCCGGCTGGTAGTCGTGAAGATACAAACCGACCAGGACGGGTTGTACGGCTATGGCTGCGCGACGTTTACGCAGCGTGCGGACCTGGTTGTTCCCGCGGTGGAGAAGTATCTGAAGCCGTTCCTGATCGGGCGCCCCACCGATGCCATCGAAGATCTTTGGCAAGCGATGTATAACTCGTCGTACTGGCGCAATGGCCCGGTCTTGAACAATGCCATCAGCGGTGTCGACCAGGCGTTGTGGGACATTAAAGGCCGCCAAGCGGGCCTTCCCGTGTATGAACTGCTGGGCGGGAAGTGCCGTCGCGGCGCCATGATCTATTCGCATGCGTCGGGAGGCGAGATTTCGGAAACGCTCGATCAGGCCCGGAAGATCATGTCGCAAGGCATCAAAGTGGTTCGGCTGCAGGTGGGGGTGCCCGGTATGGCCGCCTATGGCGCCGGACAAGCGGCGAAGGACCAAACGTCATCGCCGTTGCCGCTGATTCACGACGAAGTCTTCGAGCCGGAGCCCTACGTCCGCCGCACGCTGCAACTCTTCGAAGCGGGGCGGAAGGAACTCGGCCCTGATATCGAGCTACTGCATGACGTGCATGAGCGGGTGCCGCCGCGCCTGGCCGTCCAGTTCGCAAAAGATATGGAGCAGTACCGTCTTTTTTATCTGGAAGACGCGCTGTCGCCTGAGAACATCGACTATTTCCGCCAGATCCGCAACAACTGCACCACCCCGCTCGCGATGGGCGAACTGTTTAATAACCCGCACGAGTGGAACAATCTGATCAAAGACAGCGTGATCGATTACATCCGCGTCCATGTTTCGCAAGCGGGCGGTCTGACGCCCTGCCGCAAGCTGGCCCACATGGCCGAGGCATTCCAGGTACGGACGGCCTGGCACGGCCCGGGCGATGTCTCGCCGGTCGGCCATTGCGCGAACGTCACTCTCGATGTGGTCTCCTATAATTTCGGGGTTCAAGAGTGGACGTTTGCCAACGATCGAGTACGCGAGGTGTTTGACGGATACCCCGTCGTGAAGGACGGTTACGTCTACCCGAACGACAAACCGGGCTGGGGCGTCGAGATCGACGAAAAAGCCGCTGCCCGCTACCCGTTTGGCTCAGAAACAGGCGACCGCAAGCGCTACAACGGCGGTTGGGGCGTGGTCCGGCGCGAAGACGGCTCCGTTATCAATCAATAACAGGGCGTAATGCGAGTACTCAGCTGTATATTCGTCTGGACGTGTCTCTCCGTAGCGCCGCTTGCGGCGCAACAGGCGGAGAGCCACAAGGAAGCGAACACGAACCCGCTGGCGGGGCAGAAACCAGCCATCGCCGCGGGCGAGAAGCGCTTCAAGTCCGGGTGCGCGATGTGCCACGGCGGCAATGCGGAAGGCGGCCGCGGTCCCAAACTGGTCAACAACTGGGAGCTCTATCGGATGTCCGATGAGCAGTTGTTCAACATCATCGAGCATGGCATCGCGGGCACCAGCATGCCCGCCTCTAACTTGCCCGACACCAATGTCTGGGAGTTGGCCGCCTATGTCCGGAGTCTGAGTAGCCCCGCGCTCGAAACCATTACGGAAGGCGATTCCGCCGTGGGGCGTCAGCTGTTCTACGGCAAGGCCCGCTGCAGTGGATGCCACGCAATACTCGGGCAAGGCGGAAAGATAGCGCCTGACCTAAGCGATGTGGGAGCGCGCCTCACCGCGCTTGATTTGCGCACCAGCATTGAAGATCCAAATGCGGCTATCGTTCCGGGTTTCGAACACGTGACCGTGACAACCGCGAGCGGAACTGTGGTCGACGGCATCGCCAAAGAAGACTCCGACTACTCGTTGAGCGTGCTGGACCGCGACGGCATGCTCCATCGCTGGAATAAGTCCGACCTGCGCACGATTGCTTACCACAAGCAATCGCTTATGCCTGCCGACGCGGGCAAAAGTCTCGCGCCGGACGAACTGCAGAACGTGCTGGCGTTCCTGGCAAAACAGGCGCTGCGTCCAGCCGACCCTAGCGCGCCGCGACGCCGCCGAATGGAAGAATGAAATTGAAATTTTGTCTGGGTTTGCTATTGGCCGTCGCCGCGGCAGCGCAACAAACACGCCCTGCCGAGAACTGGCTGACATACCACGGCGACTACGGCGCCCAGCGTTACTCCACGCTCTCCGCCATCAATCGCGATACCGCGCGAAATCTGGTTCCCCAGTGGACATATCACGTGGAGAACGGACGCCGTCTAGAGTGCACTCCTATTGTGTCCGACGGCCTGATGTTCATCACCAACAGCAATGAGGTGCATGCGCTGGATGCCCGGACGGGCCGCGTCATCTGGCGGTACCGCGAGGATGGCGCTGCCAAGAGCACCGTCAACCGCGGTGTGGCGCTGCTGGGCGATTCAGTTTTCTTCGTTACCGGCGATGCGTACCTGGTTGCTCTTAACCGGACCACCGGCGCGCTTCGCTGGCATAAGCAGTACGCCGACGTGAAGCAAGGGTACTTCGCATCGCTGGCACCGCTGGCGTTGAAAGATCGCGTGCTGGTGGGCGTCTCAGGGGGCGACTCCGGCATGCGCGGCTTCGTTGCCGCATACTCTGCCTCCACGGGCGAAGAACTGTGGCGCTTTTACACGGTTCCCGCGAAGGGCGAACCCGGTGCAGACACCTGGGGCGAATTCGACACGCGCTATGGCGGTGGCGCTACCTGGATGACCGGGACCTACGATCCCGACTTGAACCTCACCTACTGGTCCACCGGCAATCCCTGGCCCGATTACGTGGGCAAAGACCGCCGCGGGGCGAATCTGTACACAGACTCGATTGTGGCTCTGGACGCAAACACGGGTAAGCTCCGGTGGTACTTCCAGTTCACTCCTCACGACACCCACGATTGGGATGCACAGTCCATTCCCGTGCTGGTCGACCTACCTGTGAACGGCCAAGTACGCAAGCTGCTGGTACACCCCAATCGGAACGGTTTCTTATACGCGCTGGACCGTGTGTCAGGCCAGTACATTACGGCGCACCCATTTGTGAAATTGCTGGATTGGGCGAAGGGCATTGATGCCAGCGGCAAGCCAATTGAAGTTCCCGACCTTGATCCCACGCCCAATGGCAAAAAGGTCTGTCCCTCAACGCGGGGTGCTTCTAACTGGATGTCGCCCTCGTGGAGCCCGGTGGAACAACTTCTCTTTGTCCCCACGCTGGAGCAGTGCGATCTCTACGTAGGAATGGAACATAGCCCCGAGCCCATGCATGACCTGGCAGGCGGAGGCGGCGGGCCTGTTCCCGGCGAACCCGGCAGGTTTTATCTGCGTGCCTTGAATCCACTAACGGGCGAATGCAAATGGGAAGTTCCGATGAGCGGACCGGGCACCATGTGGGCGGGGACCGTCGCCACTGCGGGCGGCCTGGTCTTCTTCGGCAACGACGAGGGTGATCTGGTGGCCGTGAACAGTGCCACTGGCCAGGACCTGTGGCACTACAATATGGGGCAGATGCTGACTGCGTCGCCCATGACATTTTCGGTAGCAGGCAAACAATACGTGTCGATTGCTTCGGCCACAGACGTGTTTACATTCGCGCTGTTTGAACCGGCGGTGCCGTTCCGCGCACCTCAGGAAGTGCATGAATGAGAGCTCGCATGAAGCTATTTGCGGCGCTGCTTCTCGCGGGTGCGATGCTTACCAGCTGCGGCGGCCAAAACGTGCGCGGCATTGCGGATAAGCGTAGCGACTTTCGCAAGTTCATTCCCATGGCGGGCAACCCGAGCCGTGACGGGCTGCGGGCTGTTCGTCCTTACTTTAAGCGAGCGGACCGGTCACAGATTCTGCGTGCCATTGAATCGGCCTGCGCCGGGGAGCATAAGCGCGGCAGTTCGGTCGCGCACCCGGAAAACGGTTCGGGCTATTACGTGAACTGCAACCCGCAGAACCGGCAACTGCTGAACGGTTACGTGTCCGCCAACGCCCGCGAAGCACCGCACAGCCGGCCCTAAGGCTTCAGGTGGACCGCCCTGGAGCGAGCGAAGGGCACGAACTCCCGGAGAAAGTCGATGCCCGTATCTGCACCGATGGTGATGAAGCCGCGCTCCACTCCGTGTGCAGGCGAGTTAATGCTGTCGGGCTGCCACAGATTTACGAATTGCCCGTTTCCGAAGGCGCTGATCCAGCGCGCGTAAGCAAAGGTTGAGCTACCGTCGTCTTTCTTGCAAAGGTAGGCCTGCTTGACTACGTTCCACGCGCGTGCTTTGAAGCCGCGATCGGTGGAGAGAAAGTAGCGCGGATCTTCATGCAGCGCGCTTTCCAGTCCTCCTGTCATTACTTGCCTGGAGAGATTGCCGCCAAAGCCTGAAACGAATCGGCGGCCATAGCCCAGCGTTCCCTGTCCCCACTCATGGGGCGAATTATCCGCCTGGCCGATGGCGGCGGAAACCGCCGAGCCGACAAACCCGCGCAGGCCGAATGTTTCGAATGCGCGAATCTCAAACTTCTGCTTTACATCGAGCGGAGCTTCGTTCTGCGTGTCGGCCAATTGGCCCGGCTGTAACGAGTGTTGTCCCAAAAGCAAGGGAGGCGCGAAGGCAAGTAGGGCAATCCAGAAAACATACGATGTCGCCATCTTTTCTAGTGACGATAGAGATACGGGCAGGTTACAGCTCGGGTTCTTGAAACAGGCGAATGCCAGCGATACCGATTGCCCCGGCATGCACACAGCTGTCGGCGTTGTCCCAATTGACGCCGCCCAAGGCATAGACGGGCTTTCCCAGCTTCGCCGCCGCTTTTAGCGCGTCCAATCCATGCGGTGGCCCCTTGCCGGGCGAGTCGAAGACCGGCCCATACGTCACGAAATCTGCATGGGCATGTTGTATTTCAGCCAGCGTATGGCAGGAGCGTCCAACCAGCAATCCCGGAGGCGTCTGCACAGGCGCCTGCGACGTTAGATGAACGCCATCAGCGCCCGCCGCGAAGGCTACGTCCGCTCGCGAGTTGACCAGAATCTTGGTCTGCATGCGCTTGCGGAGTTCCTGATCGCGCACCTCCAGAACCGCCAGCGTGAACTCAAAGAGCTCGCGCGCGCTCAAATCTTTCTCACGGATCTGGATGAGATCGACACCCAGATGCATTTGGTCTCGAATAATTTCCAGCAGGCCGCGAAATCCGCCCACCGGTTTCCGGTCAGTAATGTAGTAACGTTTCATCCCGCAAGGAAATTCACTGCGTTCGACGGGATGCGTAAGGCCAGGCGTGGAAGCCTGCGCAGAGGTTCAAACTCTGTCTCAGAAATCGTCACCGTGGCTCCGCCGTCAAATAAGATACGCACACCGTTCGGCGCAGGAAAGACGTGACTCACAGCTAAAGTCAAGTCACCACCGCGGTGCGAGGCTGCGCCGACCGTCACTTCCGATGTTCGCACGCAAAGCGATCCATGGTCGCCGATCAGGTGTCCGGGAAGGTAGGGGCCCTCAACGTCCGCGTCGCCTACGCGCAGGCGGCTGGTATTTCGGCTGGGATCGAGGGCAGCAATTTCGGCCGGGAGCACCACGAACGTTCCTAAGAACTGAGCGGCTGCTACACTCACCGGCTTAGTTAGCACTGCCTCGGCGGATCCGGTCTGCAGAAATCGGCCGCCCTCCATCAGACACACCGCATCCGCGAGCTCAAAGCATTCTTCCAAGTCGTGTGTCACTAGCAGGAACGGGATATTCAGACGGTTGCGCGTCTCACGGACGATCTCATAGAAGGACTGCCGCAGCCGCACATCAAGGCCGCGCGTCGGCTCATCTAGCAGAATCAGGCGCGGTTCGCCTACCAGCATGCGAGCCAGCGCAGCACGCTGCTTTTCGCCGCCGGAGAGCCGGGCCGGTTTGCGTTTTGCCAGATCACCGAGCTCGAAGGCTTCCAGCAAGTCGTTGATGCGACGGCGCGTGTTCAACCCGCGCTGCTTCTGCGAGGCGGCAGCGAACCGCAGGTTTTCACGCACGGTCATATGAGGGAAGAGGGCGTGTTCCTGGAACAGGTACCCGCAGCGCCGTTGTTGGGGAGGTACGTGGATCCGCGTTGCGGCGTCGAAATAAATCTGCTCGTCCACTAAGATGCGGCCGTCGTCAGGTCTTGTGAAACCGGCCAGGCAGTTCAGTGTGAGGGTCTTGCCGGAACCGCTGGGGCCCAACAGTACGGTAATTCCCGGCGCTGCCCGAAGTTCGATGTGTAATTCAAAGGGAGGCAGCCGCTTATGGATGCGCGCTTCAACACTCAAATGGCGATGCCCCGGTGTGCGCGGCGAGAAAGTAAGTCGGCGGAAGAAAGGAAAGCGAGTGCGATGCCGGAGACGATCAAAACCAGAGTACGCGCCACGCGCCCGTTGCCGGATTCCACGGCATCGTAGATGGCCACCGACAGTGTTTGTGTCGAGCCCGGGATGTTGCCCGCGACCATTATGGTGATGCCAAAGTCTCCGAGCGAGCGAGCAAACGACAATGCGCCTAACGACGTAAGGCCGCGTGCCGTCAGGGGAAGAGTCACGTGCCAGAAGGTCCGCCACTGTCCGGCGCCCAGGCTTTGTGCAGCCCATTCGTAGCGGTAGTCTACCGATTCCAGCACTGCCCGGGCCCCTTTTATATAGATGGGCGCCGAATGCAAAAATGCGGCGATGACTGCTGCTTGCCAGGTAAACACCAGCGGAGTTCCGAAGAGATGTTCATAGGCGGCGCCGAAGGGCGAGTTGCGTCCAATCAGCACCAGCAGATAGTAACCGACAACCGTTGGCGGTAAGACCAACGGGAGCGTGATAAGTGAGTCGAGTAAGTTGCGTCCGCGGAACTGTTTATGCGAGAGCAGATACGCCGTAAGCGTTCCGATAGTGAGAACAAAGAGAGTCGCGAGTAGCGCCACGCGCATGCTCAGCCACAACGGGAACCAGTCCATGGAACGCTTCATTATATCGGCGAGCCAACACACTTCTTTTGAATATTGGTCGTATCCCTTGTAGGCTGTGCGACGTTCGGCCAACACTACAATTTCAGACGCTGGACTGCCTGGAAAAACTGCACTGGCGGGCATCGTGCTGTTTTTGCTGAATTCGCTATTCCTTTCAGTTGTTCACACCATGGGCGCGGCGATTGCTTTGTGGCGGTTGTGAGTCGGAAGTCGGCCGTGGTAACGTCACCAAACGAAAGACGGCCGCCGCCGTTGTCCACTCAAGCAGCGGGAAGAAAGCCCGCAAGTCTACACTGACGCCGTAACAGGCCTCGCATGGTCGTAGCACCCGTTGTTCCTACTTCACTAGCGCCGGCGGCATCGCACCGCCCATTGCCGTCCAAAAGTTCAGCATGTCCGGCGGCACCGGTGCAACCAGCGCTGCTTGGATCTCCGGCGCCGGAAACTCGATCCGGTATGCGTGCAGGGCCTGCCGGTCCAGTTTGAGTTGTCGCTCCATCTCCGGCGTTAGGCCGTCCACAATGAACCGTTGCATCAACGTCTCATCAGGCCCATAAAGTTTGTCGCCGACAATCGGGTACCCGACGTACGCCGCATGGACACGAATCTGGTGCCGTCGGCCCGTTATCGGATGAACCTCGGCCAGCGTGTACCCGTCGGCATAGCTAACCGGACGAAAGTGAGTCGCTGACGCTTGGCCATCCGGCACCACCCATTGACGCGCCACGAAGCTCGAGCGGAGGTCGCGACCGATCGGTTCATTCACTTCGAGCGGACCCGGCAGGTGACCCTCCAGGATGGCGAGGTACGTCTTTCGAACGATTCGTTCCTGCAGAGCAATATTTAGCTGCCGCGCCATCGCTGGCTGCTTCGCAATCACGACGACGCCACTCGTTTCCCGGTCCAGCCGCGAAGTCAAATGCAGCCGCTCCAGCCCGAGGTGCTCGCGGCAGGCACCAATAAGACTGGACCAGGGGCCTTTCTTCGAGGGATGGCAGACCAGGTGAGCCGGCTTGTTCAACGCGAGTAGCGAATCGGTGTCAAAGATGATCCACGATTCCAACTCGGCTGGTGTGACGCTCCAACCCCACTCCGTGCGCGGCAATAGTGGCAGGCTCCGATGCTAATGCGAATGGTCGTGAGCGTGGCTGTGTGCCTGGGCATGCACGTTGCACCCGCTATCCGAGAGACCGCAAGGAACATGCTCGAACTGGATGGTGCTGTGGTGAATGCCAAAGCCGCACAATACATCGTTGATGCTCTTCAGGATCGCTTCGCTGGCCGAGGGTGGCATATCCTCAATCAACACGTGGGAACTGAGCGCATGGGTATGCGAGGCCAGACTCCAGATGTGAAGATCGTGGACGTCCAGAACGCCGTCCACCGCGGAGAGCCCGGCTGTAACCCTCTCTAACTCAATACCGCGCGGCAAGCCTTCCAGCAGTATATTGAGAGACTCGCGGATAATATCCCAGGCCGTATAGACAATCAAAATCGCGAGACAGATTGACAGGATAGGATCGGCGTACGTCCAGCCGGTGAACCGGATGGCGATTGCTCCGATGATGATGGCGACCGCTCCTACCGCATCGCCCAGCATGTGGATAAATGCCGCACGGATGTTGATGTCGCCCTGTTTTCCGCGATGCAGCGCGGCCATGATGGACCCGTTCAGAACCAGGGCCCCCGCCGCCACCCAGATCATAATCGTCTGATTGACCGGTTGCGGATGCAGGATGCGTTGAAACGCTTCCCAGAGAATCACGACCGAGATCACCAGCAGCGTGCACGCGTTCAGGAACGCGGCAACTACGCCGGCCCGGCCGTATCCATACGTCTTGGTGGTGTCGGCAGGGCGATCTTGCAAGTACACGCCCACCGCCGCCAGCAGGAGTGCTAAAGCATCGGTGAAATTATGCCCGGCGTCTGAAAGGAGAGCTAAGCTCCCCGAACGAATTCCGGCAAAGATCTCAATAGCGGTGAAGACCAGCGTGGCAAGTAGCGATGCGCGCAGAACCCAACCGGTACCGTGCACATGGTGATGATGATGACCCAAGTTGTGAGGGAGCGCCTCTACCTTCAGGTTACGACAGACCCTAGGCTTATGGCTGGGGATTGGCGGGTTTTTCCCCGGGCCGATACAGTGAAGGCACCTTCTTTTGAGCCTTGTCGTCTGCAATGCCCTGCGCCTGCTTCTTGCGGTCCTTCACCTCGCTGGAGGCCATATTCGCCTCGCGATCCTTCTTTTCCTTCTCGTCGGCGGCAATCACTTCCGTGGAGCGCTTCTGGCTATCTTCCATTGCCAGATCCCGGCTGTCGGAAGTGGTGGCAATGGCCTGCTCTAGCACAAACTTGTAGCGGTTGTAGTCGCTTTGCGGGTTGTCCCGGATCTTGTTCAAAGTGTCCAGAAAACCTTTTTCCGCGTTGATTACCGCAATAGTGCCCTTGTCGATGGGCGCATGCCGCTTAAGTGCGTCGTCCGAAACACTATCAATCGCCTCAATGATGCTGTTGTAGTCTTCGATGGCGTTATGAACGAACAAACTGCGCCCAGTCTTATCCTTCGCCAGGTACTGCTTCATCAAATCGAGGCGCTCGGTGGCAAAGTGCAGATAGAGAGTGAGGCGGTCGTTCGGCTCCTGCGCTTCCCGAATCTGGTCCACTTCGTTCGGTGTCAGAAAGTCACGATCTTGCGCTGCAATGGGCAAGGCAGCAATGAAGAGACAGGCGAACAGGCGTTTCATCGACGACGATACTACTTTCGCATCACTCCTTCAAGCAGCTTGTCGTGTATCTCTTCCAGCTTCCGGCTGGTGAACTCGGCCCATCCGCGCTCTTCGGCGCCAATATTGTCAAGCAACCCCTGCATGCGGCGCTGAAGGCCGGAGACGTTCAGTTCCGCCTTCTTGTACATGCCAGCCTTATGCGCTGTATTCAGTGATTGGACGCATTCGCGGAGCGCCACCGTCATCTCGTCCAACTGCGCATCTCCCTTGTGGATGTCGCCGTTGTTGTAAGACTGGTGCGCATAGTCGAACGCCGCATTCGCCAGCAGAAGCGCTTTTTCCGCGCGCTTTACCGGGTTCTGTTCCGCCTTGAGTTCTGCCAGGAACGACTGGGCAGAAACCAGGCTGCAAGTAGCAACGATTAGCAAGAGTACCCGCATCATCGATGAGCCTCCTTTTCGAGAGCAATGCTACGGTGGCGGGCAAGAAATTCCTGGTCGGGAAACTTGCCCTGGGACAACTGAAGAAATTGTTGGTAGCTGGCCAGCGCCGGCTTGGTCTGGTGAAGCTTGTCAAGCGTCAGAGCCCGATAGTAGACGTCGCCTGGGGTTTCGGCACCAAGGGCACGCACGCGGTCGAGTGCGGACAGCGCCGCAGGATACTGTCCATCCAGGATAAGACAGCTGGCGGCATTGCTCCAAGCTTCGGCTGAGGCCGGCTTCAGGCGCGCTGCGTTCAGGAACATGGCGGAAGCACCGCGAAAGTTGCGCTTGTCCATCTCAATCTTTGCCACGGCATCTACCACGTCGTAATCGGTGGGATTCGAGCGCAGCGCTTCCTGCAGAAGCGGTTCGGCCTGCTCGCCGTGATTCGCTTTTAGATAGGCGGTGGCCAGCGCCAGCTTGTTGGCGGGAGTGGGAGAAACGTTCACAGCTAACTCGAACTGTTTGATTGCTTCGTCGGGCCGTCCTGTATCGAGAAATAATCGGCCGAGTTCCTCGTGCGCCCCAGGGGCATCGCCAAACTGCTGGAGCAACGGAATTGCCTGCTCGGGCCGGTGCGCTTGTTCGTAAGCTTGCGCTAACTGCAGCTGGTAGGACGCGAGTTTCGGGTCGAGTGAGGCGGCCGCCTGGTAATGCCCCGCGGCCTCATCCAGTTTGCCCTGCTGCAGCAGGCTCTGCCCAAGCCCAAGCTCTGCGGCGGGATTCTTCGGATCCGCTTGCACCGCATTGGCAAACGCTGCCTGCGCCTCGGACGGCTGTTTCGTTGCCAGCAGCGCATCGCCGTAGTATCGTTCCGCTCTGGCCTGGGCCGGCTTCTGGCGAACGGCGTCTTTCAGAAGCGAAACAGCGTTTTCAGGCTGCTTGTTTCGGAGGTACAGGATGCCTAGATTGAGTTCAGCCTCAAACAGGTTCGGCTTCAGGGCAAGCACCTGCTTCAGATGGTCCATCGCCGGCGCATCCTGGTTTAAGGCGCTCTCCGCAAACGCCAGGTTGAACAGGGCTGAATAGTCTTTAGGATCGGCGGCGGCCAGTTCAGTGAAAATCTGGCGCGCTGCGTTGTAGTCGCCGTGCTCCAGAGCCTGTTCGCCGGCGGTCTGCCTGTCGGCGGCCACACTCACTGGGGGCGCAGTGGTAGAGCCTAGCGCAAACCCGAGAGCAAATGGCACCAGCAACCCAAGCATCCTCGATCGATATTGTAGCCCCGCCGTAACGAGCGCGGAGTGACCTGTCCCAAAGCCGATCGGGGCGCAAGTACCGGTTAGGGAGTACCGCCGTTTAGGCGGCGCTGCGTTTGCGATGTGCCGCAGCGCTCGTCGCTTCCCGGTGCAGATGGGTCATGTTGACCCCCGTGATTGCCAAAGCGATGGAGCCGATAACAATCAGCGGCATGGTGACCACTGTCCACAGAATCATGGAGAACCGCTTGGCATGGCCGGCTACCAGGCCAAAGGTCATCAGCGTGCGCGCCACGACCCACTGGAAGGAACCGAGGTTCCCCGGAGCCGACGGCACCACACTGCTGAGCCGCAGCAGAACCATCATGGTGAACGAGGCGGGCCATTTTACGTTCAGCGAACTCGCCTGCACCAGCATGTAAATAGGCACAATTTGCGCCAGCATGTAGGCCCCGCTGATGATGAACGAGTAGTACAGGTAACGGGAGTGCCCAATCAGATGGAGGTCGTCGATGAGCGTATCGAACCATTTGGGAGGCGCCCAGCCGAAAACACCGCCCAGCGCCTGTTTACGCGCGTACATGGCGACGCCCAGAACCACCGCCAGCACCACGATCAGCACGCCCAGCACATACCCGCCCCGCACCAGTACCACCGGCAGCTTTCCGAAGTGGAGGCAGATCAGAAAGCAGATCATCAGCCACACCCCATCGAAGATGCGCTCAATTAAGGCCGAGGCGAAGGTGACCGATACCGGAATCGTTGTCTCGCGCGATAGCAGGAAACAGCGGATCAGCTCGCCCGCGCGCAGCGGTAGAACTTCGTTCGCAAACAAGCCAACGTAAATCGCTTCGAAACAGTAGGAAAACGGAACTTTCTGCACCGGCCTCAGCATCAGGCCCCAGCGCCAGGCATGCAGCAGGTAAACGCACACGTCGGCAATCACCGCCAGCACCACAAACCCCCAGCGCATTTGCCGGATTTCGGTCCAGATATGAGGCAGATCCGCGCCCGTCAACACCCAGGCGAGACAGGCGAAAGAGAGCAGGTTGGTCGCGATAATGATGGTCCAGGATCGCAGCTTGCGTGTCCGCTCCGCGGCCCTTGGTTGCACCGTGTGCGAGCTCAAGAACCAATGATACCGTTCGCCGATGACAACTTAGCTACGGCGTTATTCATTCCGCAACGTACAAACCCATTGCCGCCTTAGCTTTGCGGACGGTGTCCTCCGTGATAGGCAAAACGCGGGCGCGGCCTTTTTGCAGCACGCTCTCCAGGTACTGCGCGTCGGCGGTTATGTTGCGGTAGCGCTGCTGAATCGGCTCCAGGCGAGCGATTACCGCTTCGGCCACCCGCTTCTTAAAATCGCCGTAACGCATCCCCGCCACGGACTGCTTGTTCACCGACGGATCGCACGCCTCGGCGATGCTGAGCAGGTTCTGGATGCCCGCGCCCATCGTCTCGGGATCCACCGCCGGCTGGGAGTCTGTGGTGGCCCTGGCAATCTTCTTTTGAATGACCTTGGGTTCGTCCAGCAGGCCAATGGCGTGGTTCGGCCCGGGGGCGGACTTGCTCATTTTCGCCGTGGGATCGTCCAGGCCCATAATGCGCGCGCCTACCGCGGGCAGGGAAGTGGCAGGCATCACAAACGTCTCTCCGTAGAGCGAATTGAAGCGGGCGGCAATGTCGCGGGCCAGTTCCAGGTGCTGTGCCTGGTCGTCGCCCACCGGAACAATACTTGCCTGATACAGGAGAATGTCCGCGGTCATCAGCACCGGATATTGCAGCAGACCTGAGTTCACGGTCTCCTGCTTTTCCGCCTTTGACTTGAACTGCGTCATGCGGTGCAGCCAGCCGAGCGGAGTGACGCAGGTTAGCAGCCAGGACAGTTCGGCGTGACCGGAGATGGCCGACTGCACCACAATGGACGATTGTTCAGGATCGATGCCGGCCGCGATGAACAACGCAGCTGTCTGGCGGATGGTGCGCGCCAACTCCTTTGGGTCCTGATAAACCGTAATGGCATGAAGGTCGACAATACAAAAGATACTCTCGTATTGCGACTGGATTTCGCTCCATGGTTTGAGCGCTCCGAGATAATTGCCTATATGAAGATGACCGCTGGGCTGAATCCCAGAAAGAACACGAGCTTTCATGCTGATGGCGAAACTTCATCGTAAGGGATGAGCGAAGAAACCAGCAGTGTCGACGTCCGGATTGAGAAGCTTGTCTACGGCGGCGAGGGCCTGGCGCGCGTCGACGGGCAGGTGATTCTGGTGCCTTTCGTCCTTCCCGGCGAACAGGTACGGACAGAGACCCGGCGCGTCAAGAAAGACTTTCTGCGTGGCTCCGCGCCCAACGTTCTGGAGGCGGCAAGCGAGCGAGTTGCGCCCGGCTGCGAGTACTTCGGAACATGCGGAGGCTGCCAGTACCAGCACATCGATTACGCGTATCAGCTCAAGCAGAAAGTAGCCATTCTGCGCGAAACGCTGCAGCGCGGCTCTGGGCTGCAGTTCGACGGTGAGATCGGCGTCATCAGCGGCCCGGCCTGGCACTACCGTAATCGTGTGCAGTTACACTTCGATGCGCGGCGCGCCGGGTTCCGCAAAGCGGGTTCGCACCAGTTGTGCCCCATTGACCATTGCCCCATCTCGTCGCCAATGATTTCGGATGCCATCGCGAAATTAGCGCAGATGGCCAAAGCATCTCCGTGGCCTTCGTTTCTGCAGTCGCTTGAGGTCTTTTCAAACGAAGAGCACTTGCAGTTAGTCGTCACCGATACCACGCGGCCAGTGGCAGCCCGTTTTTTCGAATGGTGCGCATCGGAACTGCAGGCGGTTGCGCCCGGAACGATCGACTACCAGGCCGCCGGGTTCACGTTCCGCATCAGCCGCGGTTCGTTCTTTCAGGTGAATCGTTTTCTCATCGATGATCTGGTGCAGGAAGTTTTGCGCGATTCGTCAGGCCGTTTTGCGGTGGACCTGTATGCCGGTGTTGGTCTGTTTAGCTTGCCGTTGGCAAAACGCTATGAACGAGTGCAGGCTATCGAGCGCGGAGGTCCTGCCTTCCGCGATCTGGAGTGGAACGCCGCCCAATCAGCTCCCAATGTCGCTACGCGCAAAGGCGCCGCAGAGGAGTTCTTGACGACGCTGCAGGAATCGCCGGATCTTGTGATATCGGATCCACCGCGCGCCGGCATTGGCGCAACGGGCACTGCAGAGTTGCTTCGCCTGGCTCCGGAACGCCTGGTGCTAGTAAGTTGCGATCCGGCAACACTGGGACGCGACTTGAAGCACTTACTGTCGGGGTATGAACTAACAAGGCTCACGCTGGTAGACCTGTTTCCTCAGACGTATCACTTCGAAAGCATCGCCCACTTACTCCGGAAGTAATGTTGAATAGCTGGACTGATGCCGGACAATCAAACATTCACAGATCAGTTCCGCGCCGAATTTCTGAACCTGCTTCGCCTGCGGAGAGATGTCCGTAAATTTAACCCAGATCCATTGGCGCCGGGCCTTTTGGAGGAACTGATCAGCGCCACCAAGTTCGCCCCATCGGTGGGTCTTAGTGAGCCCTGGCGGTTCGTTCATGTCACCTGTCCCGACCTTCGGCGCGCAATCAGGATGGATTTTGAAGCGGCGAACGCGAACGCCCTCGCCGGCTACTCAGGCGAGCAGGCCAGTCTCTACGCCCGTCTGAAGTTAGCCGGTCTTGATTCCGCACCCGTTCATCTAGCTGCCTTTGCCGACCACGCAACGGCGAAAGGCTCCGGCCTGGGATGCCAGAGCATGCCGGAGATGTTGGATTACTCGGTTGCTGCGGCCGTTACTACTCTGTGGCTGGCAGCGCGCGCCTACGGAGTGGGAATGGGCTGGGTCTCCATTCTGCATTCCGACCGAGTCTGCGCCATCCTGTCGGCACCCGCGGAATGGCGTTTCGTGGCTTACCTTTGCATCGGTTATCCGGAAGCCGAGTCGGCCATTCCCGAACTGGAACGCGCCGGTTGGGAGAAGCGCCGTGCCGACGTTCCACTCTTGGAGCGCTAGATCTGATCACCTTAGAGTTGGCGGTTTCGGTTCACTCGCTCTTGCGCAGTCCGTCCAGATCGATCCCCAAAGCTGAGCACTTCTTGTACAGGTAGCTCCGCTCCAGCCCTAAAGCCTTCGCCGCGCCCGTTACATTCAGGCGATGCTTCTTCAGCTCTGCCTCAATCGTCGCTCGCTCGAAGCTTTCTACGCGCGCGGCCAGAGTTCCCGCCGCGCGCCCGCGCTCACTGCCGCGCAACCCGGGAAGTGCCATCGCAACGACATCCTCGGTAACAGCATCATCTGCCAGTAGTAACATTCGTTCCACCGCATTTCGGAGCTCTCGCACATTCCCCGGCCACGAATACTCATCTAACAGCGCCAGCGCTCGCTCCGTGAAGGCTCGCGGTTTCCAGTGGTTCTCCGCGCTGATCCGCTGAGCGAAATACTCCAGCAGCAGCCCAACATCCCCCTTACGCTCGCGCAGCGCCGGCAGCAACACCGGAAAGACATAGATCCGATGGAACAGATCCTCCCGGAACACGTTCCGCTGCACTAGCTCTTCCAGGTTTCTGTGGGTTGCCACAATGACTCGAACATCCACCGCGATTGCTTTCTCGCCGCCGATCCGCTCCACTTCTCCTTCCTCTAGAACACGCAGCAGCTTCGCTTGCATAGCCGCCGGCATATCCCCAATCTCGTCCAGAAACAACGTCCCCTTGTGCGCCTGTTCGAACTTACCCAAGTGCCGAATTGTCGCGCCGGTAAATGAACCCTTTTCATGGCCAAACAGCTCGCTTTCAATTAGCTCCGCCGGCACGGAGGCGCAATTCACCGTGATGAAGCGTCCCGCCTTCCGTGCGCTCTTATCGTGAATGGCGCGGGCAATCACTTCTTTTCCGGTTCCGGTTTCCCCCAGAATGCACACGCGCGACATGCTGGGCGCAACTCGCTCCACCTGCCCGAGAATCCGCTTCATACCTTCGCTTTCGCCAACAATCTCATGACGCGCGAAGCGAGTGCGCAGATCCTGATTCTCCGTCTCGAGGCGCGAAAGCTTCAGCGCGTTCTCTACCGTAAGCAGCAGTCGTTCCGTGGAAAGGGGCTTCTCCAGAAAATCCAGTGCGCCCAGCTTGGTCGCGCGCACTGCCATCTCTAACGTGCCTTGTCCCGACACCATTACTACCGGCGTTGTCACGCCCAGTTCGCGAATCTCCGCCAGCAGCGCGAGCCCATCTTTCTCCGGCATGACGACATCGGAAAAGATCAAATCGAATGGTCGGGAGCGAATCAGATGCATGGCCCGGGCTGCCGACTCTGCAACCGTAGCCTCATGCCCGGCTAGCCGGAAGGCCCTGCTCAGTGACGCCAGAGTGTTGTGGTCGTCGTCCACTATCAGCAATTGGCTCATGTATGCCCGGGCACCATCTGCTTCCTGGGTAATTCCATCACGAATGTTGCGCCACATCCTTTGCCGCTCTCTACCGTAATGGTTCCGTGATGGTCGGTCACCACCCCTTGCACAATCGCAAGTCCCAGACCCGTGCCATGCTGCTTCGTCGTGTAGTAGGGCGTGAACAAGCGCGACCCTTCCTCCTCCGTCAGCCCTTCCCCGCTATCCGCGACGGCGATCCGTACCGCGTGCTCCAGCACGGCGACAGAAAATGCCAGCGTGCCTCCATTCGGCATCGCGTCTATAGCGTTCAACGTGAGGTTGCCTAGTGCTCGCCGCAGTTGGTCTCCATCCGCCTCTATGGTTGGTGCTGTGCCGTTCACGTCCTTTTGGACGGCGATGTGCATCCGTTCCAGTTGCGCCTCGTATAACCTGACCGCATCGCTGATCACCTCCGCAACATTCACTTCCTCGAAGTGCGGCGCAGGCATCCGGGAGAAGTCACTGAAGCGGCCGATGATCGCCTTAAAATTCTTCACTTCTTCCAGCAGCGTACGTGTGCCTTCCTGAAACACCTCATCAAATTCCTGCGCTCCTGCCGCACGTGCGCGCTGCATGTTCTCCACCGTGATTTGCAAAGGGAACAATGGATTCTTCAGTTCATGGGCTAGCCGACGGGCCAGTTCGCGCCAGGCCGCCACGCGCTCCGCCTGCAACGCCCGGTTCTGTTGCTCCTACCAGTTCTGACGTCATCGTATTGAATGCCAGCGCCAGTTCTCCCATCTCATCGCCCGCGGGCACGTTCACTTTGGTGCGCCAATCGCCTGACGCTACCGCACGCGCGCCGCGCACCAGCTCGTTCACCGGCCGCGTCACGTGCTCGGTCGTCCACCATCCCAGCAGCACTCCTAGCAGGATTCCTCCCGCTGCGACGCCCAGCCCGATGATGACGATCGATCGTTCGAGCGCCATTTGTTGCCGGAGCGAGGTGCCCACCAACAATGCTCCGAAGGTAGCGCCGTTTTCCCGCAGCGGAACCGCCAGGAAAGCCTCGTCACCAAGTCGCCGCGACACCCTCGATTGCCGCAATGCTTCGTTGACGAGACTCTGAAGGGGCGCATTCATCGTCATCGGCCCCTCTGCCGTGAAGCATTGCTCGGAACCGACGCATAGCAGCGTTCTCACACCTGGCGCTTCGCCCAGCGCTTGTATGAATGCGGCGTCCAGGCGGCGCGCACCGATCAACGATACATTGCCCTGCCGTTCATAGGCAGCTAGCGCCATTGCTTTGGTGCCATCCGGCAACGGAATTCGGGTCAGAAACGGCTCGTTCGGTTTGCACCCTCCGCACTGTCCCCAATCGTTCTTGTATCCGAAGCGGACCGGCCAATGCGCTGATGACAAGATAGTGCCATCCAGGCGCGTGATATCCAAGTACGCCAGGCCAGTGTTTTCAGCCAGCAGCTGCGCATCGGTATAGAACGCCGCATAGTCGGGCTCAGACCGGTTCGCTTCCGCGGCCATCCGCGTTAACAGCGGGGAGGCACCGGCCCGTGCCACCGCCGAACCCACTGCCGCGCCTTGTACCCGGACCTCTTTCTTGAACTGCTCCAGCAGCGCTGCTTGCCGCTCGGCGTCCAGGTGTTCAAACACCCGCCGGGCCGCCACCGAGACGGCACCGGTCACAATCGTCACTGCCCCTGCGACCGTCAACGACGAGACGATCAGCAGCTTCGTACGAAACGTCACTCCGGGTCCTCCAGTGAAACGTTCGCCAGGTCCCACTGCGCCGACCAGTTCCGAACTTTGGGCCGCAGCGCGTACACGACGGGAAGCTGGAACAGCGGCACCACGCGGGTGCCCCGAAGCAGTTCGCACTCCATCGCGTAGGCACTGGCCCACGCTGGCGCCGTCACATCGAGCTGCGACGCAAGGCGCAAGAGTGCCTCCTGCGCATTCGCTGACCCTATAGAAAGCCGCACCAAACGCACGTCGCACGCGTTTCCCGCCGACCGCACTGCAATGCCAGCCTGACTGACATCCACCGCAATCCGGTCTGCCAGTGAGTGCAGCAGCCGGTCCTGGGCATCTTCGCACAGCGAGAGCGTTGTGCCGGCCCCGGCCAGAGTCTTCGCGCGCACCAGGTCGCGTGCCGCCGGGAACAAGAACGCGTAGCCGCTGATCCACTGCGGCAGCAGTGCGCCGGTCACCTCTCCCTGTCGGTCCAGCATCACGCGCTGCATCGCCAGGCGGTCCACGCTCAGCGCCACCGCCTGTCTGATGGCGCTCGGAATTTTTGCATTTTCAAAGACAAGCGCGACTGTCTCCAGCGGCTTCGAAACCTGCACCACCACATCCCGCTGCTTCAAAGTCCTGATATCGGTGATCTCGGCCTCCACTACATCCGCTTTGCCTACTTCGAAGTCCAGCAGTTGATCGCGCCTGGTACGCCCCATCTGAATCTCTACCGAGTCCAGGAAGGGACGGCCGCCCCAGTAACCCTCGTTCGCAAACAGCCGCACCGTTTCGTGCGCGTTCTGCTCCCCAACCCGAAAGGGACCGCTCTCGGCCACTGCGCTCTCCGGCAGCGCGGCTTCGGCCAGAATCTCCTCCCGCGGTTTCGTGTCGGGCGCGTTTAGTATGTCCTCGCCTGGATTCCAGACCAGCCCATCCGCTAGCACCACATTTTTACGTGGGGTGAACATCCATTTCCGGGCAGCCGCGTCATGCGTCCAAGTGGTGGCCAGCCAAGGCCGTATTTCGCCGCGCCTGTCGCTGCGCACCAGTGTTTCGTAGATCTGCCCGGCGAATGGCGTCTTGCGCATCTCCCCCATAGCAGCGCTGGTCTCCACCCGCAGCGTGCCGCCGTAGTGTGGACGGAGCAGTCCGACCGCCAGCACGACCGGAAGACAACTAACGGCTACTGCAATCCACCGAAAGCATGTAAGCCGCATACTGTTCCGTTCCCCGATTGCGAATCACCACCACTGCTCCCGCGCTGGCCGGCCACAGTGCTGTCACTGGCCCCGGCAGTTCGGCCTGTTGCAGCACTGCGCCGCTGGCGTCTATCAGCGCTACGGCATCCTCTTTTATGGCCGCGAGTTTCATTCCCTCACACACCGTTGTCGTTTCATCTCCGGCCCGTATGCCCGCAATCGTGTTGCGACCGGGCGTAAACCGGACCGTCTCGCCATTCAACACAAATTCGGCGGACGTACTGTCGCAATCCAGATGCAGCGGCTCCGCCGTCCCGCGGCACGTGGCCCCCGGAAAGTATGCCGCAAGCGCATTACCCTCCAGCTCTAAATGCCCTCTGGGATCGCGCACCGGCGGCACAGTCAGCAGCGCGTCGGTACGGCTGTTGCCTTGTATGACGGCTACGCTGCTGTTTGTCAGAATCACAGTCCGTTCGCCTTGCTGCACAAAGTCAAGAAGTGGTGCGCTTTGCTCCCAAACCAATCGTTTCGTCAGCATCTGGCGCTCCGGTGCGGCCGCGCTCATTGCACTGGAAACGGCCACCATCTCCACCTCGCCCTCGCGGATTTGCGCCACCCAAAGATAGCCCGCGACGTTCTCAGAAAACGTCAGCGATACTTCCATCACTCGTTTCGCCCGCGGATGCTTTGGCAATGCCCCTTCCAGCGCCGCCGCCGCACGGTCTGCCTCTGCGCCAGGCAACCCTGAAATGTTGCGCACCGTAAGATGTACTCTTTCCTGCGGCGCTACATGTGCGGCGATCTTCAACCCCAACGCACGGGCCGCATCGTCCACCTGGTCTGCTTGTGCCAGACCGCACAGCAGTAACGCCAAACACAAAGCAGCACGCATGCAGGTAAGCGCCGGGTGCAGGCTGACCGTAGAAACTCGCCTCACCCGGCAAAACAATAGTAAACGCTTAGTGCCCGCCCACCTCAGTCATCTGCGCTCCCTTCAGCACATCGTTGGCAAAGAAAAACTTGCCATCGTTCGGCACCATCATTATCTGCACCTTGTCCGACAGCTTCTCCGCGATGATCTTCTGAATCAGCAGCGGATTGTCTTTCAGCACGGACGCCTCCAGACGCATGCGTTCCGCGTCTGCCAAGGCAACTTTGCGAATGTGGTCCTGGTCCCCGTCGCTCATCATCTTGCGCTTCTCAAGCTCGGCTTTACTGTCGATCACTTTAGCCTGGCCCATCGCTTCCGCGTTCATCACCGTCGCCTCCTTTCGGGCTTCCGCCTCCAGCCGCGACTGCTGAATCTGCTTCTCCTTCAGCGGCAAGGTGTGTTGCATGGCATCTGCCTGGGCTTTCGCTCGCAGCACCGTGACTGCCGCTTGCGCCTCTGCCTCCTTCACTTCGCGCGCCTTCTGCGCATCTGCCTCCAATTCCGCCGAGCGCACTGCCTTTTGCTTCAACTCCAGCTCAATGTTCATGCCCTCATTCTCTTGTTCTTTCAACAGCAGCCCCTCCAGGCCGCGTGCATACTCCGCCGGCAATTGAATGTCGCGCAGCGTCACCTCCTTCACTTCAATTCCATCGTGCGCGAGCTTCGCCGTGATAATCCGCGCGGCTTCCTGCGTTAGCGCCTCGCGCTTGGTGGAGAAGATTTCACGCACCAGATAGTGCGGCGCGATCTCCCGAAACACACTGCCCACAATCGGATTCACCATCTGCGTCTCCACCGGTAGCGGCAGATTGGCATAGACATAAGGAAGCTTGTTCGCCTGAATGCGGTATCGAACCGCCACCGCCAGTGCGGCCGTCAAGCCTTCCCGCGTTTGTATATTCAATCCGTCTTTCTTTTTTGCGTCATCGATGGCGCTAGTGAAAATCTGGTCGCGCACATTGAACAACTGCACGTTTTCAATCAACGGCCATACGAAGTGAATGCCCGGGTAGAGCGTCTCCTCGCGCGCCCCGGCCAGCTGATTCACCGCCACGCCTGCCATGCCGCTCGGCACAATCGTGATAGCGGAGCCAACTAGCAAGACCGGAAGCGCCCAGCCTGCAAGCATGATTGCGGGCCGCCAGCTTATAGGCAATCCCGGCAGCTTGTGAATCTCGGTGTCCGTTTCGGCAAGCCGGCGCGCTCGGATTATCGTGTAAAGGTCCCACAGGAGGATGCCGGCGGCTACAGCGAGCAGACCGAATCCTGAAACAAGCAACAGATCTCTCAAAAGCAACATTTTGGTTCTCCCTATTCGTTCAACGTGTACACAGCGCCATCAAAAGTCGATCAACTCCACCGTCATTCCCGGCTCCACCAGCGCGAACAGCTCTTCCACGTCCTGGTTCCGCATCCGGATGCAACCATGCGACGCCGCCTGGCCGATGGAAGCCGGCTCATTCGTTCCGTGAATGCCATAACCGCTCTTCGACAAGCCAATCCAGCGAGTCCCCAGCGGATTGCGCGGCCCGGGCGTTACTGGCCTTCCATGCGCGTACCAGGTCGGGTGGTCAATGCGATTCACAATCTGCCATCGCCCCAACGGACTGGGCGTTGCGGCCGTACCGACCGCTATCGCGTAGGTCTTGAGTACCGCGTGCCCTTCAATCAGCTGCAGTTGTTTCTGCGGCACCGAGATCACGATGCGGCGTCCCGCGCTACGCAGATCGCTCGCACTGAGCAAGAGCAGCGACACGGCTAAGCAAAGGGTTGGGATAAGTCTGCCAAGTTTCATGCACCCGAGGACTGCATCTGTCAAGCCACTCGGCAAGTGCTTGAAACTGCGTAATCCGAAGTGATCCCGCTGTGTGCTTAAACGGACGGGGGTGTCTAGGCAGACACGCGGTGCATGACCCGCCCTGACGGCTTCGTCTGTGATCGAAATGGGTGGAACGCTCGCAAGGATTCGGCTTTACGTGCAAAGCAACGCGGTTCAGAGGAGCGAGGAAAGTTCGATTGCAAATGCGCTTAAGTCAATTAAGGAGTGCGTATCCTGTAACCGGATTGATCAATCAATGCTTGCGTTCGTGCGCCTGATCTGCAAAGAGGTGAAATGCGCGGTCCATCTCAAAGGTGTTAATAATGTTCTGATCTAGCGTCGCGAGGTAGACCGGTCGTCGCTGAGCCCGAGACATCAGCAAGCGATCGAAGCGATCCGGAAGCAAAAAACGCATTTCGGTGAGTCCTCGGATATCGCTGTAGTCGATCGGTAGCTGCCTGCACGAGAAGCTCTTCATCGTGAGTGCAAGCTGGTCGAGGGAAAAGTTGAAGCGAGGCCCGTGCTTCTCGTGCTTGATCTGTATCTCCGAGGGGTCTAGAAAGCCGGTAATCGCCGACGATTTGCAGTCTTACGAAAAACTCCTAAGGTGTTGAAATCCGGACGCGGTAAAAGAAACCACCCGAGCCTTTGCCTCATCGAACCCGAAGGATTATGGCAACTCGAAAGCGCGCCACCCCGGCGAAAAACGCGAAAAAACCCCGGGCCACGAAGACCTCCGCGCCACCCAAAGATCTACTGTCGATCGCGAGCAAGAATTTCGGATACCAGTCATTTCGTCCCGGACAGGAAGAAGTCATTCGTGCCCTACTCGCAAAGCAGGACTGTCTGGTCGTCATGCCCACCGGTTCTGGCAAATCGGCCATCTATCAGGTCGCAGGGCTGGCAGTCGAGGGCGTCACGCTAGTCATTTCACCCTTGATCGCTTTGCAAAAAGACCAGATGGACACCATTAACGAGTCGGACGCGCCCGAGGCCGTCGCTATCAACTCGTCGCAACGTGTCTCAGAGGCGCGCGCCGCCATCTCAAAGATCGAGGAAGGGAAGAGTAAGTACATTTTCCTGGCTCCGGAACAGCTTCGCCGGCACGAGACCATCGAAATGCTAGATAAGGCAAAAGTGTCGTTATTCGTGGTGGATGAAGCGCATTGCATTAGCGAGTGGGGGCACGATTTCCGGCCGGATTACATGCAGCTTGGGCCTACTATTGAACGCCTCGGCCATCCGCCCGTGCTGGCGATGACGGCTACAGCTTCCGTGGCGGTCCGCGAGGAAATCGCTCAGCGCCTAGGCCTCCGCGATGCAAAGATCTTTGTTCACGGCTTCGATCGCCCGAACATCTCGTTGCGCGTCGATCACTTTGAAACGGAGGACCAGAAGCTGCAGGAGCTAGTCCACCGCGTGAACTGGGCGGAGAAGCCGGGCATCGTCTACGTGGCCACCCGCAAACACGCCGAGACCATAATGCATGCCCTGGCGGAAGACCAGGTAAAAGCGACCTTCTACCATGCTGGACTGAAGGCCAGCGAACGCCGCCAGATTCAAGATCAGTTCATGAGCGGCGAAGCGGAAGTCATCGTCGCAACGAACGCCTTCGGAATGGGCATCGATAAAGCGAACGTACGCTTTGTATATCACTTCGACATCAGTGACGCGATCGATTCGTACTACCAGGAGATTGGACGCGGCGGACGCGACGGCCAGCCCGCCGAAGCCGTGCTGTTCTATCGAACGCAAGACATCGGCGTGCAACGGTTTCTCTCCGGGGAAGGAAAGCTTGCCACCCAGGAGTTTGAGAAGGTTGCGGACGTCATCGCCGATCAGGAAGGGCCGGTGGAGCCCGAGGAAATCAGCGACGAGCTGGATCTGTCCAAGCGTAAACTCACCAGCGTCATTCAACGGCTGGAGGACGCCGGTGCTGTCGAAATTTTACCCACTGGCGAGGTGGAAGCTGCCGAAAACGTGGATACGGCGGCCGCTGCGCAGCGAGCCGCCGAAGAACAGGAGCGCCGCAAGGAGGCAAAGGCAGAGCGATTGCGGCAGATGCAGGAATATGCCGAAACCAGCGAGTGCCGGCGCGTTTATCTGCTGCGCTACTTCGGGGAGAACTACCCTGGCCCTTGCTGCAACTGCGACAACTGCGCCGGTAATACAGTCTCGGAAGAAGCGAGTGACATCGCCGTCGATCCAAGCGTCGGCACGCGACGCGAAGTAGCCTAGTCTTACGCGGCATACTCGGAGCATGACGGAACGAAGCGCCACGGTCGCCGGCAGTGGTCCGAATGGGCTTGCCGCTGCCATTGAACTGGCGCGCCATGGCTTCTCGGTGGAAGTGCATGAGGCCGCCGCAGTGCCGGGCGGTGGAGCGCGCTCTGGGGAACTAACGTTGCCGGGCTTCGTGCACGATTGGGGTTCCGCGGTGCATCCCATGGCCGTCGCGTCGCCATTCTTTTCCCGCTTGGGTCTACATAAACACGGCTTGCGCTGGCGCTGGTCTCCCGCTGAACTGGCGCATCCGCTGGACGACGGCACTGCGGTTTTACTCCGGCGAAGCGTGCGCGATACTGCCAACCAACTGGGACGTGATTGCGCCGCTTATCGGACGCTCTTCGAACCCATAGCCCGGAACTGGCGCTTTCTCATGCGCGATGTTCTGGTGCCGTTGATCCATGTGCCGCATCATCCGCTGAAACTGGCACAGTTTGGATGGCGTGCCTTCCAACCGGCGTCTCTCCTGGCGCGCATGGCCTTCCGCGAAGCGCCCGCCCGCGCCTTGTTCGCAGGCTTGGCGGCACACTCTGTCCTGAAGTTAAGTGCCCCCATCAGTTCGGCATTCGGCTTCATGTTGGGGGGCGCGGCGCACACCGGGGGATGGCCCATCCCGGTTGGTGGCGCGCAGTCGATCACCGGAGCGCTGATCGAAGTGCTCGGTCTATATGGTGGGCGGGTGGTGACTGGCTCGGCCGTTAACAGCCTGGCTGAAATGAACGGGACGCTCAAGATGCTCGACGTGATGCCGCGCGAATGCGTGCGGCTTGCCGGAGCGCAGATGCCCTCTTTGTTCCGCCATGGCTTGGAAGCCTTCAAGCACGGTCCCGGCATTTACAAAGTGGATTGGGCGCTTAGCGGGCCCATACCATGGCGCGCGCCGGCTTGTTTGCAGGCGATCACGGTTCACCTGGGCGGCACTCTCGAAGAGATCGAAAAGTCCGAAGCCGATGCCGCGGAAGGCCGCGCGCCTAACCATCCCTTTGTCCTACTCGCGCAACCGAGTCTGTTCGATTCTACTCGCGCGCCGGAGGGCCAACACACCGCTTGGGCCTACTGTCACGTCCCGAATGGGTGGCCCGGTTCTGCGCTTGCGCAAATTGAAGAACAAGTGGAGCGCTTTGCGCCAGGCTTCCGCTCGTGTGTGCTGGCGCGCTCCACTCACTCTGCGGTAGAGATGCAGGAGTGGAACAGTAATTTGGTTGGGGGTGACGTAAGTGGCGGTGAAGGAAATCTGAAGCAATTTACTTTGCGGCCCACGTGGCGCCAGTATCGAACGCCCATGCCAGGCGTTTACCTGTGTTCGTCAGCAACACCGCCGGGCGGCGGCGTGCACGGCATGTGTGGCCGTAATGCCGCATCGGATGCGCTTGCCGATTATCTCGCTGCTTCGCGCTGACAGACCAGTTTGAAATGGGCTTCGCCGGCTGGTGTCGTTATGTCGCTGGTGGTCACCAGCAAATTGTGGTCGGAAGACAATTCCCAGTGCTCCACAATCTCTATTTGCTCGTTCTTTGAATCCGTCGTGTCTGTGCGGAGCATCAGGGCGTCGCCATCCCAGAAGGCTTTGGTGGTGGCCGGTCTGCCGCCGCGCGTGTTGGAAGCGGGCGTTCCATCAGTGAAGTAGCTCAGGTCGGAAACCGAGGTCTTCGCTCCCGTGGTCTCGACGGTGTGCAGGTTCAGAGTGTTGCCACGCTGATCCACTACTCGCACCACAATGTCTGGACGGCTGAATTTACCGAAGTCGCTCTGGTCTTTCAGCATGCGCCAGCGTCCGGAAAAATTCGAGTGAGCAGGTTCCGTTTGTGCTCCTGCAGCAAGCGCGAAGAGCAGTGCGCTAAGGCAGAGTCGTCGAGTCAGATTCATCCGCAACCCTCATTCTGGCATGTGCCGGAAAGTCATGAAAGGTGCTCGGCTTGCTAAACTTAGGGTTTGCGGCGCGTTCGTTTGTTTGCGTTTACAAACGAGCTTGCGCTGCATCACAGGAGTTCCTTCGTTACATGATTGCAGCAACTCAATTGCGCCCCGGTATGGTGGTGAAGTTCAACAACGAACTGCATACCGTTTTCAGCATGGTGCATCGCACGCCCGGCAACCTGCGTGGCTTTGTGCAAGCCAAGATGCGCAACATCCGTTCTGGTTCCATGATTGAGCATCGCTTCTCGTCCGAAGACAAGGTGGAGCGCATTGCCCTTGAAGAGCATGAGATGGAGTATTTGTACGACGACGGCGAATACTACTACTTCATGAACACCGAGAATTACGAACAGATCCACTTCACCAAAGACCTACTCGGCGACGCTGTCAATTACTTGATTCCGCAACTGCACCTCAATGTAGAGTTCTACGAAGGCAAGCCCATCAGCGTGGAACTGCCGCCAAGCCTGGAAATGAGTGTTGTCGAAACCGAGCCCGGCCTCAAAGGCTCAACGGTTTCGAACGTCACCAAGCCGGCCAAAATGGAAACAGGTTTGATGGTGCAGGTACCTCCGTTCATCAACGAGGGCGAGAAGATTCGCGTCAGCACTACGGACGGCAGCTACCTCGAACGCGCCTGAGTCAGCTCGTCGTGAATGGTGGTCAGCAATCGCCCGTTCGCGTCGCTTTCGTAGTCCCAGAACATTATGCCCGCCAGATGGCGGCCGAGCACAAACGTGCATTTCGCCGCCAATGACTGCTCATCCTCATACGAGATGAATGTTGCCGTCTTGGCGTTATACAGGTAGGGCACCGACGATTGTTCGTCCCAGTGCCTCACGTAATCCGATGGCGCGGAAAGAAGAACCTGCAGTGCGCGAAAGCTCGAGGGAAAGTCGAGCGCGCCCCGTCCGGGTTGGTACAGGCCGAAGTTGGTGCCCGACGCGGCGGTCCATGCATGGCCGTAGAACGGCACGCCGAGAACCAGTTTGTTCGGGGGAACGCCCGCGGCCAGGAAGGCGTTCACGGATTTCTCCGCCGAGAGATGTTTGGGATCGGCCGGATTGGCGAACAGCGCTGCATGGTGGCCGGCCACTTTGTCATCAGTCGGTTCGTAGTAGTCGTAGCTCATCAGGTTGACGGTGTCGACGAAGTTGGCCACTTCGCTCATTTGCGTGTGCGCCAGGAAGTCGGGCGCGGCGCCTGCTGCGATTGACAACAGTAAGTGACGCTGGCCATGCGGCCTTTCGCGGCGGAAGCGCTGCTGCAGCTCCTTTAAGAGCGTGGTGTAGTTCTGTTTGTCTTCGGGGCGATTTTTGTTACCGGCACCCGGCAGTCCCGGGTACTCCCAGTCAATGTCCAGACCGTCCAGTTGATACTTGCCGATGAACAGAACGGCGCTATCGATGAAACGGGCGCGGCTTTCGGGCGTGTTCGCCATATCGGAAAAGCCGCCGGACCAGCCCCAGCCGCCCACCGATACCAGAATCTCGAGGCCCGGGTTACTCGCTCGCAAGGACCGGAGCACGGCAAAGTTTTTCGCGTCGTTCGAGAAGCCTTCGACTATCTGCCCATCGCGGATATTTGCGAATGCGTAATTGATGCGAGTTAACTTGGCGGCGTCGATTTCGTTCGCTTCAATGACCGCGTTCTGTGGGAATACATAGGCGATGATTTGCTCGGGATGCGGTCTCGCCATGGCCAGCGACGATACCGCGAGGGCTAGGAAGGCGAGGTTCATCAGTGGTGGGGACACTCGCCGTGTCCCCGGGGCTTGGTCTCGATGCAAGTCAGCCTTTGAAGTGCTTGCTCAGGTACGAGTAGCTCTGCTTCAGGCTGGCGATTGGGTCGGGCGTTTGGTCCTGCTCCACAAAGTAATGCTTCGCCCCAGCCGTGTTGGCGGCGGTCAAAACGGTAGGAATATCGATGGTGCCGTTTCCCACTTCTTTGAACGTTTCTTTGGGCACCTTTTCGTTGTACTGGGTGGCGCCCGGCAGATCTTTGGCCTTGTCCTTTAAGTGCAGCAGCGGAACGCGGCCATGGTATTTGTGCAGCAGGTCAACCGGGTTTTGGCCGGCGACGGTGGCCCAGAAGATATCCAATTCCAGTTGCACCAGCTTCGGGTCCGTTTCGCCCATAAGAATCTGCAAGGGCGTTGTGCCGCCCATGGGTTCGTACTCGAAGGCGTGGTTGTGGTAGCAAAGCTCCAGCCCATGTGCCTTGGCTCGCGTGCCTGCTGCCTGCAACGTGGCGGCGAGTTTCTTCATCACGTCAACGCCGCCGCGATCGGACGGAGGGATATACGGCACCACGGCATATTTAAAGCCTTTGCTTGCCACATCGGCCAACTGCTCGTCGGTGGGATTGTGTTCAGATGCACGCTGACGGCCTTGAGACCGGTGCTCTTGAACGCATCCCAGGCGGATTTCAGAGTATCGGCTGTGAACTCCACTTCGCCATATCCGATCTGGTGAATCTGCTGCAAAACTTTGCCCGGATCGCTCCCGATGATGTTCCGGACCGTATAAAGCTGAACGCCTAGATTGCTCTTGTGCAGCGGATCCGCCAGGAGGAGGCGTGACGCGGGCAGCAGGGCCGCCGCCTGCGCGACAAACGCGCGTCGTGAGGAAGAAGACATGCTGCAATCATATGCAACTACGGTTTTGCCACGAGCCGCCGCTGCACCAGCCGCAGCACAATCACCGCTGCCACAGCCAGGGAACAGGCGATCACCGCAGCCGCGGCCGCATGCGCCTTCAGAAACGCAAAGGTGGCGGGACCATACTCGCGGGCCAGAAAGGCCAGCGCAAAATAGCGAATCACTCGCGCTACCGCCAGAATGCCGAGGAAAGAAGACCAGCGCACTTCCAACGCGCCCGCGCAAAAGACCGGAACCTTCAGCGGTAAAGGGATGAAGGAGACAGCGGGAATGAATACGGTGATCAGGCCATAACGCTCGAACCAGCGATGAAGACGCTTGCCGAAGCCATGCTGTATCTGGCGCTCCAAGAACACTTGGCCGCCCTTGCGCGCGATAGCAAACAGGAGGGAGCTTCCGATCAACGACCCAACAATGGCGCAAAGCGCCGAAGGATAAGCCAACGGAGGATTGCCGATGGACACAGTAATGAGCAACGCATCCACGCCGCCCACAATGGGTACGCCCGCCGAATCGGCAATCGCAAGAACAAGCAGCCCGAGTGGTCCCCAGGCAACCAGCATGCTAACGAACTTCTTCAGGCGGGATTTCCTCCCAGTAGCTGCAGCAGTGCAGTCTCATCCAGGACCGGAATGCCCAGCTCTTGCGCTTTCGTTAGCTTGGAACCGGCCTCCTCGCCGGCGACCACGTACTTCGTCTTGGCGCTCACAGAGCCCATCACCTTGCCGCCTGCGCTCTCGATGCGCTCTTTCGCTTCTTCCCGCTTCAAGCGTGGGAAAAGTCCCGGTCAGCACGAACGTCAAACCTGCCAAGGGGCCGGCAGATGATACTTTCCGCTTCTCGGCGGTGAACTGCAGGCCAGCGGCGCGCAGCTTACGAATCAGTTCGCGGTTTTGTTCCTCGCCGAAGAAATCGCGGATTGCCGAAGCCGCCTTCGGGCCAATCTCATTTGCTTCCTGCAGTTGTTCGTCCGAGGCGGCAGCAATGTCGTCCAGGCTGCCGAAGTGATCGGCCAGAATCTGCGCGGTGCGTTCGCCAACAAATGGGATGCCTAAGCCGTTCAGTACGCGCGCTAAAGGTCGCGTTCTCGATCCATCGATATTCGCGATGATCTTGGTCGCAGACTTCTTGCCCATGCGCTCCAGCGTTAGTAATTGCTCTGCCGTCAGCGAATAAAGGTCGGCTATATCGCGAACCAGGCCGTTTGCCAGTAACTGATCTACCAGGGCGTCGCCCATGCCGTCGATGTCCATCACGCCCCGCGATGCGAAGTGAAGCAACGACTCGCGAACCCGAGCCGGGCAACTGCTGTTCATGCAGCGGCTGGCCACTTCGCCGGGTTCACGCACCACCAGGCCGCCGCAAATAGGACAGGTGCTGGGCATGTGGAATGGTCTGACGTTCGGGGCCGGGATCTACGACACGAACGATCTTGGGAATGACGTCCCCGCTACGTTCGACTAGAACGGTGTCGCCGATCTGCACACCCAGACGCTCAATCTCGTCTTCGTTGTGAAGGGTCGCTCGAGACACGGTGACACCGCTAAGGGCTACCGGACGCAAATGGGCCACTGGCGTCAAGGCGCCTGTCCGGCCCACTTGCACCTCGATGTTGTCGAGGACCGTCGTAGCCTGCCGCGCCGGGTATTTAAAGGCAATGGCCCAGCGCGGCGCCTTGGCTGTCCAACCGAGAGCGTCTTGTTGCGCAATTGAATCGACCTTCACCACCATGCCGTCGATCTCATATGGCAGATCGTCACGCTTCGTTTCCCATTGGTGAATGAAGGCAAGCACGTCCTCCAACCCGTCGCAAAGCGTGCGGTATCGATTTACTTTGAAGCCGCCTGCTTCGAGCGCATTCATGTTCTCCCAGTGACTCGGATGAAGAGGGCGGCCTTCGCGCAGAAGAAAGTAGGTGTAGTAATCCAGCCGGCGAGCGGCCGTCACAGACGGGTCCAGCGCACGAAGCGCTCCTGCTGCTGCATTACGAGGGTTTGCAAAGCGCGACAGTTGCGCTTTCTCCCGCTCATTATTCATACGTTCGAAGGAGCGGCGCTCCATCACCACTTCCCCGCGCACCTCGAAATTTCCATCCGAGAGGCCATCATGCGTACGTAAAGGCAAGGAGCGGATGGTTCGCGCATTCTCCGTCACGTCCTCGCCAACACGCCCGTCGCCCCTCGTCACCGCTTGCCGGAACAGACCCTCGGCGTAGAGGGCTGCCATCGACAGGCCATCCAGTTTCAACTCGGCCACATATTTAAAGGCCTGACCCTTCAACAAGTTCCGGACGCGGCCATCGAACTCGCGCAGCTCCGCCTCGTTCAAGGCATTATCGAGGCTCAGCATGGGTGCGCTATGCGTAACCTTGGTGAAGCCCTCCCGCGGCGCGCCGCCAACACGCTGTGTCGGTGAATCTGGTGTGCGATATTCGGGGTGGGCGTCCTCTAACTTACGAAGCTCTCGCAGCAGCCCGTCATACTCCGAGTCAGAGATTTCGGGTTGATCGAGCACATAGTAAAGGTGCTCGTGATGGCGGAGCTGTTTACGCAGAACTTCGATACGATGTTGAACCGACTCCTTCATCCCTGAACCTATAATGAAAAACTTGGAGGCCTGCCGCGAAACGCGCCGCTGTTCTATATAACCCCGTTGCCCGTGCTCTTTCCCGGCACCGGCACCTGCTTCAACGTAGCATCGACACACTGAAAGTGCAGGGAATTGCAGCCAAGCTGGTCGCCACCGAAGCGGCCGGCACTGCGGGTGAGCAGGCGCGTCACGAAATCGCAGCAGGCTGTGAACTGATTATTGCAGCCGGCGGTGACGGCACCATTAATGAGGTTGTCAACGGTATGCTCGGCACCGGCGTGCCGATGGCGATTCTGCCCGGTGGCACCGCTAACGTGCTGGCCCGCGAGATGCGGATTCCCATCAACATCGCCGCTGCGGCCGCCCAGTTCTCACAACTCGCAGCCACCGAAGTACCAGTAGGCAGCATTGTTTTGCCGGGCTCGAACCCGCGCTGCTTCGTGTGTATGGCGGGCGTCGGTTTAGACGCAGAGATTGTCTCGCGAGTTAACTCCCAGCTGAAGGCCCGGACGGGAAAGTTGGCGTACTACGTGAGCGGCTTCAGCAACTTTTTCGATCCGCTCCGCGAGTTCGATGTGGTTGTGGACGGCGCCCGTCACCTCGCCAGCTTTGCGCTAATTACCCGGGTGCGCAACTACGGCGGCGACATGGAGATTGCGCGCCGCGCGTCGCTGCTTCGTGACGATTTTGAAGTGGTCTTGTTCCAGGGCCGCGAGCGGATTCGGTACATACCGTACCTGTTGGGTGTTGCATTCAGACAAGTGCATAAACTGCAGGGAGTAACGGTTCTTCATGGCAACCGTATCCACTGTGAAAATCCGTCGGGAACGCCTGTTTATGTACAAGTGGACGGTGAACTGGCAGGGGAACTACCGGTGACGACGGCCATTCAATCGGGCGCATTAACCATGATGTTGCCGCCGCAGTATGTTGCTCGCGAGCAACGATATCTGAGCCCCGAAGCGATGTACGCCTGAGCTGATTCGCCTTTCGATCCCGCAATGGACAATGTCACGCACACGCTGGTCGGGCTGGCACTGGCGCGTGCGGGACTTGCAAACGTGTCGCCGCGCGCCACCTTGGTTTTACTGCTCTCGGCCAATGCGCCCGACATCGATATCGTAGCTGCGTCCGGGGGAGCGCTTCGTTATCTGGAGGTGCACCGCGGCTATACGCACAGCTTGGTGGGCTTGCCGGTCATGGCAGCAGCGTGCGTGCTGCTTGCTGGCCTGTTCCGGAGGCGGCAGCGTTTACGCTGGCCTGCCTTGTTCGGCTTGGCATGCATCGGAGTCGCCAGCCACCTTATTTTGGACTGGACGAATTCATACGGCATCCGATTGTTGTTGCCGTTCAATTCAACTTGGTTCGCGGGCGACATCACCAGCTTGACGGATGGCGTCCTTCTGATCGTACTTGTCCTGGCGGGCGTGTGGCCCTGGTTTGCGGGGCTAGTCAGCCGCGAGATCGGCGACCGCCCTTCCCGGGGCCAGGGTTTGGCGATCTTCGCGCTTCTGTTCTTCGTCGGGTACGACGTTGGACGCTTCATTCTGCATGAGCGGGCAGTGCAGGAACTCAACTCGCTTCTTTTCGCCGGTGCACCTCCGCTTCGGGTAGCGGCGCTGCCCACCGCCATTAACCCGCTACGTTGGACCGCGATTGTGGAAACCGAGCGTGCGTACCGCGGACTGGACGTAAGCGCACTGGAAAATGTGGACCCGGAGTCGGGGCACGTTGTTTATAAAATTAATCCGGACCAGGCAACGGCGGCCGCGAAGGCGACCGAAGCTTTCCGTTTCTTACAATACTTCGCGCGGTTCCCCGCATGGTCGGAAGAGATGGTGACGGCCAATCGCGGCCAGCTTCGGCGCGTTGATCTGACCGATCTCCGCTTCGGCGCGCCTAACGCGGGAGGGTTCCATTCCGTTGCGTTTGTGAACGAGCGGGGCGCAGTGGAGAAGTCCTCGTTTACGTTTGGTTCAGGCCAAGATATTGGGCCAGCCCGTTAGCGGAGGAAGCATTGATGTACGACGTAATCATTGTGGGCGCCGGCATGGCAGGGTTAACCTGCGCTCTCCGGTTGCAGCAGCAAGGGGTCAGTTTACTTGTTCTAGACGCAGCGGACGATGTGGGTGGACGCATCCGTACAGACGAATACGAAGGCTTCCTGCTGGACCGCGGCTTCCAAGTTCTTTTGACAGGGTACCCCGAAACGCGTCGGTTGCTGGATATGGGTGCTTTGCAACTCACGGGTTTTCACGCTGGCGCACTCGTGCGCACCCGCGGGCGCTTCACCCGAGTCGGTGACCCGACCCGGCATCCTCAAGACTTACTCCCGACTGCGTTCTCGAGTGTCGGCACGCTTTGGGATAAGTTCTCCATACTGCGGCTTCGCCAGAGGGTTTGTGCGGGCAGCGTCGACCGCTTGCTGGAGCGCCCCGAGACGACCACCGACGAGCGGTTACGAGCATTCGGCTTTTCCGGCGAGATGATCAATCGCTTCTTCCGGCCGTTTCTCGGCGGCATCTTCCTGGAAACCGACTTGGCTACGTCCAGCCGTAAATTCGAGTTTGTGTTCCGCATGTTTTCGGAGGGAGTCGCGGCGCTTCCAATGACAGGCATGCGCGCCATTCCGCAACAGTTGGCATCCCGACTCGCGGCCGGTCAACTTCGGCTAGGGCAACGCGTGACTGCGATCACCAGCAACGGTGTCAAGTTAGCGACGGGCGAGACCTTAGAGGCCGGACACGTGGTGGTCGCCACCGACGCCTGGACTGCTTCAGAGCTGCTCCATCAAGAAATCAGAACACCGGGGGCGGAGGTGGCGTGCTTCTATTTCGATGCTGAGAATCCGCCGGTAGAGGGTCGCTGGCTAGTGTTGAACGGCGAAGGCTTTGGCCCGGTCAACAATCTGACTGTTCCTAGTACGCTGCACGCTTCCTATGCGCCGGCGGGCCGATCGCTTGTTTCCGTCACCGTGTTGAACAGGCGCTATCTCGAGCGCGAAGATCTGCTCGAGTGTGTGCGTGCGCAGCTGTTCGAATGGTACGGCCCGAAGGTGCACGACTGGCGCCTCTTGCGGACGTACCGCATCGCGAGGGCCGTTCCAGTGCAGGAGCCGCCCGCGTTGACTCCGGTGGAGAAGCCCTCGCGGGTGAGTGCTTCGGTGGTGCAGTGCGGCGATTGGGCCGATATCGTTTCAATTGAGGGCGCGGTGAAGTCCGGGATCCGGGCTGCCAATGATGTTCTTCGGCGCCGCCGGTGAGCGTTGCGATAGCATGGCGATACTTCTTTTGCCATGTCTCTCATGACCAGGTCTTTCTTTTGTGCTGTGCCTTTGCTGCTGGCGACCGCACTGTTATCTGCACGCCCGGTTCACCTTCGGGTGGAGTATCTGACTAATCCGTTGGGGATGGATATCGCGAAGCCGAGTTTGTCATGGGAAAGTGACGAGAGTGCGCGCGACTGGCGGCAAAGCCAGTGTCAAGTGCTGGTGGCCTCTACGCCCGAGCTGCTGGCCAAAAACAAAGGGGATGTCTGGGATAGCGGTAAATTGCCGTCTTCGGAGTCAGTTGGATTCGCATACGGCGGTCCTCCGCTGCGGCCCCGCACCCGGTATTACTGGAACGTGCGGGTGTGGGATGCCAAGGGCCACGTTTCGAATTCGGCCGAAGCAGCGTGGTGGGAGACCGGGCTGATGCAAGCCTCCGACTGGAGTGCGAAGTGGATTCGATGGCAAAACCCGGAACAGGCCGGCGACGAAGCCGCCATTCGCTGGATCTGGGCAGCGGGGCAGGACGCGGCGAAAGTTTCCGTAAACACCGAAGCGGTGTTTCGCCTTCAATTTGACCTTTCAGAAACACCACAGCGGGCGGCACTATTTCTGATCGCTCGCGGCGACTGGAAAGCGACCGTGAACGGCCACGATGCCGGCCAGAAGCCGCACTGGAACGAGTTCGATCGGCGCGAGATAGATTCGTTTCTGGTTCAGGGTCAGAACACGATTGAGATTACCGTCAAAACGGTGGCGCCGGCGGTCTTTGGTCCACCGAATCCGGCAGCGCCGCCGCCAGTGCCCGCCGGATTGGCGGCACTGGTGAAAATTCACAAGCAAGACGGGACAGTGCTGCGAATCGGAAGCAGTGATCAGTGGCAGGCTCGGCTGCAACCTACTGCCGACTGGACACCCGCCGCCATCGTAGGGTCATTGCACGATCAGGCCTTCCTGGGAGACCCGGGCCCTTTGCCGCAGCCGGCGGGATTACTGCGGAAGGAGTTTGCGATAGAGAAGCAGGTGCTTCGGGCGCGCGCCTATGTAACAGCACTTGGCGGATATCACATGTCTGTCAATGGCAAGCCGGTGGCCCCGTATGTATTGATGCCGGGCTTTACACAGTTCAACAAACGGGTTCAGTACCAGACGTTCGATGTCACGCAGCTTGTCACTTCTGGAGCTAACGTGGCCGGCGTTGTTTTAGGGGATGGCTGGTTCGGCAGCGGCCTCACGTGGACGGCGCAACACTTTAAATTGCTTCCGCCCACCCGGTTGCTGGCACAAATTGAAATTGAGTACAGCGACGGCTCGCGGCAGACGATTGGCACCGACGATAGCTGGAAGACCGCGGAAAGCCCCATTCTGCATGGCGAGATTTATTCCGGGGAGATCTACGACGCCCGGTTAGAGAAGCCAGGCTGGGATCGTCCCGGCTTCGACGCGGGCCAATGGCAGGCGGCAACCGTGGGCGAGGCGTATACGGGAGAGATCTCCAGCCAAATCGATGTTCCAGCACAGGTGGTCGCACAGCTGAAACCCGAGCGCATCAACCCGCTTCCGGAGAACACTTACATTTTCGACATGGGCCAAAACATGGTGGGCTGGGTGGCGTTGAAGGTGCGCGGAGCAGCGGGCGCGACCGTGCGGCTGCGTTTCGCAGAGATCTTGAACCCGGACGGATCGATTTACACGACTAATTTACGCAATGCCGACGCCACCGACAGTTACACGCTGCGCGGAGGCGGGGACGAGACCTTCGCACCTACCTTTACCTTTCACGGATTTCGCTACGTCGAATTAAGCGGCTTTCCGGGTACGCCGACGCTCGAATCGATCACCGGCCAGGTGGTGAGTAGTGTCAACGGCACTCCCACGGCAACCATTCAGACGGCCAGCGACTTAGTGAACCACATGTGGAAGCTGGGCATCTGGGGCCAGCGCGGAAACTTTCTGAGTGTGCCGACGGACTGCCCACAACGGGACGAGCGACTGGGCTGGATGGCGGACGCTGCGGTTTTTTGGCGAACTGGAACTTACAACTTCGACACTGCGGCATTTACTCACAAATGGCTGCGGGATGTTCGCGATTCTCAGTCCGATAGCGGAGCATTCAGCAATGTGTCGCCTAATATTGGCTTAGGTGAAATAGAAGGAGCGCCGGGTTGGGGAGACGCCGGCGTCATTGTTCCCTGGACTGCCTGGCTGCAGTACGGCGATCGTAATGCGATCGAGCAGAACTGGGAGGCGATGGAGAAATGGATGGCGTTCATCCAGAGCGCCAACCCGGATTTTATTCGACGCAACAAGGTTGGACCAGACTTCGCCGACTGGCTCGCACCCGACCCGACAACTCCAAAGCCCCTGGTAGACACGGCATATTGGGCGCTGATTGCGGACATGATGACGCAAATGGCGCATGCCGTACACCGCGAAGACGACGCCAAAAAATATGCCGACCTCTTTTCGAATATCAAGGCTGCGTTTCAGAAAGAATATGTGAAGCCGGACGGTACGGTGGCAACCGGCAGTCAGACGTCGTACGTCGTCGCGTTACATATGAAACTTCTTCCGACAGAACTGGAAGCCGCAGCGGTTGACAATCTGGTGAAGAACATCGCTGCACACGACTGGCACCTTACCACGGGGTTCCTTGGCACACCCTATTTGCTATTCACGCTTGGCAATCACGGGCGCCTGGACGTGGCGTACCGGCTGTTACTGACCGATACATACCCGTCCTGGGGTTACATGATCAAGAAAGGCGCGACGACGTGGTGGGAGCGCTGGAACGGCGACACGGGCGACCCCGCGATGAACTCATACAATCACTACGCTTTCGGCTCGGTAGTGGCGTGGGTGTATCAGAACGTCACGGGAATTGACACAACGTCAACCGGCGCCGGCTTCCACGAAATTACCATTCAGCCTCATCCTGACAAACTGATGCCCTCCGCACGGGGAGAGTACCAATCGGTGTATGGAAAGATCACGACGGACTGGAACGCTACCGAGGGAGGCGGCTTCGAACTGAAAGTGACGATCCCGCCGAACTCCACTGCAAGAGTTGTGTTGCCCGCGAGTGCCACATCGCGGGTGACTGAAGACGGCAAGAAGGTCAAGGTTAGCCTGGATAAAGCGCAGGCCTTTGTCCGCATCGGTTCCGGCTCCTATGATTTTCGAGTGAATTAGCGGTCGCTCTGCAACTCGAGCCGTTCTAGTGTCAACGGGTCAGGCGCGCTTGCGAAGTACTTGTCTAATGCTGCAGCGAAGACACTGGGTTGTGGCGCTGCCTGAGCAAACAGCGTCATGGACGAATGGAATTTCAGATCGTCGGGATAACCGAAGATCTTTTCCACAGGACTATCGGTTAACTGGACAACGACTTCCGTACATTCTCGGAGCCTCGGCCCAAGGACGGGGTGTCCAAGATACGCTAGTGCTTCCGCAAGTGAACCGATGCCATAGTGCTGGGCCATGGCGCTATGGCCCAAGCCTTTCAACTGCGGAAAGATGAACCACATCCAATGGCTTTGCTTACGGCCGTTGCGCAACTCGGCGATAACAGTGTCGTAAACGGGGTCTTGCGCGGACAGGAATCTTTCCAAATCGAAGAGCTTTGGCATAGGCATCAGAACCGTCGACTAATATCTTGAACTTAAGGCCAGCTAGCTTACTGTCCGTAGTACTTACAGTACGTAAGTAATTAGCGACAATGCGGCTGCCTATCGAATAGCTGCTATATTACTGGACCAAGCTCATGTCTAAACTTCTCTTAGTACCGCTCTTACTTGCGGTTGTTTCTTCGGCGATAGCGGCACCGATTACTTACACGGTTTCTGGAACAGGAAGTGGCCAGGGACTTCAGGGTTATCCCGCTACGTTTGAGAACTTACCTTTCAGCTTCGTGCTGAACGCCGATACCAGCAATATACATCCATTTCTGGTTCCTGACGGTTTCCCTTACGTTGCGAACGATTCCGGAACCTTCACGCTCGGAGACACTACAGGCACCATTTCGGCCAATTTCATGGGCGTTCTTTCCTCACAATCGGGCATGGTGGATATTTACAACGATCAGGCAGCACCCAGTGTCTCAGTCAATCAGCTGTTCGTGCTTAGCAGTTCCGATCCGACTTTCGTTGCCTACGATCTCACCACCGATATCGGTCCGGTGGCAGTTTCTACAATCCTAAACCCAAACAATCGCCCGACCGCCGGCATAGTCAATTCATCGCTCGGTGAGTTACTTTTCACTTCAGTTTCGGATGTTACATTTTCGGCAGAACTTGCAACTCCGGAGCCTGGAGGGCTCGCGCTAGTGGGAATGGGCTTACTTGGGTTAGTGCTCTTGAGCAGAAAGCGGTTCGCGGCATAAGTAAAGCTCGACGTGTGGAAAGTAAAGAGAATCAGGACGCTACCGCAACCGCGTTCCGTGGTTCGGCGGGGATGGTGACGGTGAACGTGGATCCGTGCCCTATCTCGGATCGGACAGCGATTTTGCCGTGGTAGCGCTCGGCGATTTTCTTGCAGATGGCAAGTCCCAATCCAGTTCCCTGATACTGTTCGCGAGAATGCAGCCGTTTGAAGAGCCCGAAGATTCGACCATGGTATTTGGGGTCGATGCCTATGCCATTGTCGGATACCGATAGGTCCCAACAGTCACGATCGCGTACGATTTCGATAACTATCCTGGGCGGCTCTGCTTCGCTTCGATACTTCAAAGCATTGCCAAGCAGGTTCTGCAACAGAATTCCTGCGTGCATCTGTGAGATCGGCAATACGGGAAGATTGCCGTAGACAACGGTCGCGCGTGTCTCTTCGATTGTCGGACCAAACATCCGACAGATATTTTCGACGGCTTCGTTCATATCGGCTTGCTCGGGCCCGGGGGGTTCGTGATCGCTCATTGCTCGCGTATAGATGAGCAGATCGTCTACTATTTGAATCATGTGCTTTGCGGCATCCTTCACATAGCCAAGATCCCTTTCGGAGGAACGTCCCGAAGCCGCTTTTTTGCTGGCCAACTCCGAGTAGATGGAGACCATCCGCAAAGGTTCCTGTAAGTCGTGGCTAGCCGAGTAGACAAATTGCTGCAACTCGCCGTTTACGTGAGTTAATTCGGTGTTGAGCTGAGTGATTGTTGAGATCAATCTGACATTGCTCCGGTTGGCAAAGAAGACGATGAGGAAAATTCCGGCGCATCCAAGTGTTGAGACCCATTGGGAAAGCCTCGCGTAGAATCGACTCTCCTCCCGTGTCGTGCGGAGTCGGCGCTGCAGCAAAGCGTCGTAGTCCTGCGCAACTGCGCGAATCTCCTCCATGAGCCGCAAGCCTCGATTGCTTCTCACGATTCTAAGGGCTTCGGCTGCATTGCCGCTGCGGGTCAGACCGACGGTGAGTGTCAACTCGCTCAGCTTCTCCGAAACTTTGGTGGCCATCCGGGAAACCAGTGCCTGATCGATGGCGTCCGTGGGCGAGCTAAGCAGCTCAGAAAGCGACATCTTGCCGATCTGTGCCGAATGCGTGTAGTCCGCCAGGTAGCGTTCGTCTCTCGTGAGCAGATAGCCGCGCTGACTCGTTTCGGCTGTGAGCATGGTGGCAATGAGCCGGTTCAAAGCCGAGATGGTCTGATTAGTCTGGCGGGTGAGATCGGCAGCTTTCAGGTACTGCTGCCAGCTCAAGAATGAGCAGAGCGCTACAGCAACCAGCAAAATGAGGGCCGCAATCAAGCCCCAACTGCTCGTCAACGCACGAGCGTGCAACTTGCGGATCGCGCCTCGGCCGGCCTCGATGAGAGCAGCTGCTTTCGTTTCGGGCACTCTATCAGAGTAACTGCGATTATCCGAGACGTCTCGGGATCCTCGTCCTGATCTTAAGTAGGGGCGGCTGGGATCGAACCAGCGACCCTCAGCTTAGAAGGCTGATGCTCTATCCGACTGAGCTACGCCCCCGTATGCGGCATTCTCATTCTAACGGAGGTTCGAAACGCTACTCAAGCACGAGGAGAAGGTCGCGCGCCTCCACGCTTTCCTGCAGCGAAGTGAGTATTTCCTTGATGGTGCCGGCCACCGGTGCATACACGGTGGTTTGCATCTTCATCGCTTCCATCACCAGCAGCCGGTCGCCCTTCTTGACTGTGTCGCCGGTTTCGACATGCAGCAGGGTGACGGCACCGGGGATGGGCGCGCCGACGTCGCCCGGGCGGCTGGCATCCGCTTTACGCCGGACTGCCAGGTTCGACGGTTTCACTGATTTGTCCAGCACCTCCACTTCCCGAGGCTGCCCGTTCAGTTCGAAGAAGACGGTGCGCATGCCGTCGGGCCTTGGTTCGCCCAAGGTCAGCAGCCGAACAACCAGGGACTTGCCGGGCTCGATCTCAACTGTTACTTCCTTGCGCTCCTGCAATCCGTAGAAGAAGGCGTGTGACGGAAGGACGCTGACGTCGCCCCACTGCAGTCGCGCCCCTGCGAATTTGGCGAAGACCTCCGGGTACATCAGATAGCTCATCAAGTCGGTCTCGGCTGATTCGCTGGCGTCCACGTCGGAGCCCGCCAGTTCGGCCGTCTTGGCGGCAGCGGCGGCGAAGTCGACGGCTTCCATCTGTTCGCCGGGCCGGCCGGTCTGCGGGACTTGTCCGCGCAGGATGACACGTTGCATATCGGCGGGCCATCCGCCCTCCGGTTGACCCAGCGATCCCATAAACATATCCACAACCGAGTTCGGCAAAGTGAGCGCGTGGTCGGGGCCCAAGCTCAACAGATCGTGCGCTGTCATGTTATGGCTCACCAGGAAGATCGCCATATCGCCCACCACCTTGCTGGAAGGCGTCACTTTGACGATGTCGCCAAAGGCCATATTCACGTCGGCATACATGCGGGCGATTTCAGGCCAGCGTGCGCCGAGTCCCATTCCCTCGGCCTGCTCGCGCAAGTTGGTGTACTGGCCACCTGGCATTTCATGTAGGTAAACATCGGCCGTTCCGGACTTGGGTGCGTTGTCGAAGGCGGCATAGTAGCCGCGGACAACCTCCCAATAGTCGGACATCCGGTTCAACGCGTCGAAGTTCAGCGTGGTGTCGCGTTCCGTATGCGCCAGTGCCGCCACCAGAGAGTTCAGATTGGGCTGGCTGGTGCTTCCGCTCATAGCGGAGATGGCGGCATCTGCCACGTGAACGCCGGCTTCGGCCGCTTTCAGGATGGAGGCCGCGTTCAATCCACTGGTGTCATGCGTATGCAAGTGAATGGGCAGGCCGACTTCTTCCCGCAGGGTCTTCACCAGCTTGTGCGCGGCATAGGGCCGCAGCAGCCCGGCCATATCTTTAATGGCGAGAACGTGCGTGCCCATCTGCTGCAACTCTTTCGCCAGCCGGACATAGTATTGGAGCGAGTACTTTTCGCGAGCCGGATCGAGAATGTCGCCCGTGTAGCAGAGAGCGGCTTCGCACACGCGGCCTGTTTTCAACGCGGCCTCAACGGCTACCTTCATGTTGGGCATCCAGTTGAGGGAATCGAAAATGCGGAAGATGTCAATACCGCGTTGAGCGGCTTGCTGAATGAAGGCACGTACGACGTTGTCCGGATAGGCGGTGTAGCCGACCGCGTTCGAAGCCCGGAGCAACATCTGAAAGCAGATGTTCGGCACCAGTTCGCGAAGGCGCGCGAGACGGTGCCAGGGATCTTCGAGGAGAAACCGCATGGAGACGTCGAAAGTAGCACCGCCCCACATTTCGAGACTGTACAACTGCGGGGCCTCGCGCGCGACATACCCGGCAATCGCCAGCATGTCGAAGGTGCGCAAACGGGTGGCAAAGAGCGATTGATGGGCGTCCCGAAAAGTCGTGTCAGTCAGCAGCAAACGCTGCTGGCTGGCGGTCCAGCGGGCGAATTCTTCGGGCCCTACGCGATTGAGCAACTGACGGGTACCTTCGGGCGGTGTCGGAATTTCCGAGTGCGGAACCGGAGCGGGACGGTCGCTCTTCGGCTTCGGCTTATTAGCTACCTCCTGATTGCCGTTTACCGTGACATCGGCGAGGAAGCTGAGCAGCCGCGTGGCACGGTCGCGCCGAGGCGCAAATTGGAAGAGTTCGGGGGTTTCGTCGATGAAACGGGTGGTGGTTTCACCGGCGAGGAAATCGGGATGCCGGACTACGTTTTCGAGGAAAGGGATGTTAGTCTTGACGCCGCGTATGCGGAACTCGCGCAGCGCTCGTCCCATGCGTTCACAGGCTTGCTTGAAATTCGGACCCCAGGCCGTGACCTTCACCAGCAACGAATCGTAGTACGGCAGGATGACGGCTCCGCCATAGGCAGAAGCCGCGTCGAGCCGAATGCCGAAGCCGGCCGGGGAACGGTAGGTCTGCAGCTTGCCGTAATCCGGGACGAAGTTATTCGCCGGATCTTCGGTTGTGACGCGGCACTGTAAGGCGATGCCGTGCAATGGAACATCCTGCTGCTGGGGCAACGCCATTTCGTCACCGTGCAGAGCAAGGCCCTGGGCCACCTGGATCTGCGCCCGCACGATATCGATGCCCGTCACCATTTCCGTGACAGTATGTTCCACCTGCACCCGGGGGTTCACCTCGATGAAGAACCATTCGTGCGTGTCGGCATCGACGAGAAACTCGACTGTACCGGCATTGGTGTAGTTTGCCGCTCGGGCGATAGCGACGGCTGCGTCGGCGAGTTCCTGGCGGACGTGTTTGGGGATAGAAAACGCGGGCGCAATCTCGACCACTTTCTGGTGGCGGCGCTGGACCGAGCAGTCGCGCTCATACAGGTGAAGAATGTTGCCGTGCGTGTCGCCTAGAATCTGGATTTCGATGTGTTTGGCATGTCGTATGTAGCGCTCCAGAAAGACTGCACTGTTCCCGAAGGCAGCTGCAGCTTCCTGACTGGCTTCCTTTAACCTGGCGTGGAAGTCGGCACGGGATTCGACGACCCGCATGCCGCGTCCGCCGCCACCGAAGGCCGCCTTGATCATGAGCGGGAACCCAATCTGGTCGGCCACGTTGGCCAGATCCGGCGCGGACGGATCTAGCGCGTCCGCCGTCCCGGGCACGATCCGCACGCCGGCTTTAGCTGCCAAGGTTCGCGCGGCGGTTTTGTCGCCGAGCTGCTCCAAAATGCCTTCGCTAGGACCTATAAAGGTTATGCCAAAGCGTTCACAGGCGCGGGGCAGCGCGGGATTCTCCGCCAGGAAGCCGTATCCCGGATGGATGGCGTCCACCTCTTTCTCGGCCGCTAGCGCGACGATGTTGTCGACGTCCAGGTACGCCTGAACCGGTCCCTTGCCCTCGCCGACCAGATAGGCTTCGTCGGCCTTGAAACGGTGTAGGCTGAGCCTGTCCTCCTGCGAGTAAACGGCAACCGTTCGGAGGTGTAACTCATTGGCGGCGCGTAAGATGCGGATGGCGATCTCTCCGCGGTTCAAGGCGAGAAGCTTCTTCATTCGGGTCAGGGTTCGTCCGCAGCGTAGCACGCCGGTTCTGCCCTGAACTCACAGCGAACTCAGTACCGGCGCGGGCGTGAAAAAATTGCATAACAAAGTAGAAATTACGTGTTAACGTAGAGCGTCCGCAGTTCTAGGCCATTCAACATTAAGGGTGAACCGGGTTACTGTTTGAGAAGCAAAGTGGACCGGCAACGACTGCTTATTTTGTTCGCTTGCCTCCTTTTCGGACTTGCCATAGTCGCCTTACATTCTTTGTCCCCGACCGCCGCTTCCGCGCTGCTGAGCTGTGCGGTCTGTCTTGGCAGTATCGGTTACTTGGGCCGGGGGCGCATCGCTGGTTGGATAACGACGCGCCTTTCAGAGCAACGGACACCGACCGAGGGTCCTGAAACCAGCGACAGCACCGCAGCACAGGCACGACTGGCGCGCAGCGAACAGTATTTGGAGTTGGCGTTACGAAGCGCGCAACTCGGTGTCTGGGAATGGGACATGGCGGCGGGAAAGCTGTACTTCGATCCGCAAAACTTTGTCGCCGAGCAGCCCATTAAGACGCCGCCGGAACTCTCCATTGAACGCCACCGGGCAGCTATTCACCCAGAAGATCGCGAAAGGGTGGATGGCGCGCTTGCCTCGCATCTGAACGGCTTGGTCCCGTTATACGAGTGTGAATACCGCCAGCGTCTGGTGACTGGCCAATGGAAATGGATGCACTATGTGGGCAAGGTGGTGGAGTGGGCACCCGACGGCGCACCACGCCGGATGACGGGCACATACCGCGACGCAACAGCCCGCAAACGCGGGGAGCGCGCCTTAAGGAAAGCCAACGAACAACTGATTGAACAAAAGCGCGTGGCAGAAGAAGCGACAAAGGCGAAGAGCCACTTTCTCGCCTTCATGAGCCATGAGATTCGAACGCCCATGAACGGCGTACTGGGGCTGACAGAGATGCTGCTGCGCACGCCGCTGACAGATGAGCAACGCGAGATGGTGGAAACGATTCACGGCTCTGGCGAGATGCTGCTGACAGTGCTGAACGACATTCTGGATTTCTCGAAAATCGAAGCAGGGAAGCTGGCCCTGGAAAATGCTCCATTCGATTTGGGGAGTTCCGTTCGCGGTACGGTGGACCTGTTCCGTGCACAAGGTCGCGCGAAGGGTCTGCTGCTTGAGACCGAAATTGAGTGCGAGGCCGAACGCACGGTCATCGGCGATTCTGCGCGGGTCAAGCAGATCGTCGCTAACCTGCTCTCGAACGCTCTGAAGTTCACGCCATCGGGGTTCGTGCGCATTGCCGTGCGGCCGAAGCAGGTGGGCACAAACCACGGTTTTGAGATTAGTGTTCAAGATACGGGCATTGGAATTTCGCGCGACTCGCTCGACCGAGTGTTCGAACTCTTTGCACAGGCCGAGACATCCACCACGCGGCAGTTTGGGGGAACCGGTTTGGGTTTGAGTATCGTAAAACGCCTGATTGAATTGATGCGCGGTACGATTCGGGTCACCAGTGAGTTCGGGATTGGCTCGACGTTTGTTGTTTGGCTGCCGTTGGAGGTAATTGCAATATGGCAGCCGGAACCGCTCGTACCAGTGGACGCGCGACCGAAGCGCGCGCTGGCTGGAAGGCGAATTCTGATAGCCGAAGATAATGTTGCGAACCAGCTTCTTGCCCAGCGATTACTCCAATCCGCGGGGTTCGATGTAGAGATCGCCAGCGACGGGCACGAAGCGTTGGAAGCCGTGGCCAGCAAGCACTTCGACCTGGTTCTGATGGATGCCCGGATGCCACGCGTGGATGGCTTTACGGCCACGCGGATGATCCGGAAATTGCCTGGCGCGCCGGCGACGGTGCCCATTCTTGCGCTGACGGCGAGCGCGTTCAGCGGCGACCGCGAGATGTGCTTCGAAGCAGGCATGAACGACTTTCTATCGAAGCCGTTCCGCGGGGCAGAACTGGTGCAGAAGTGCCGCGACTGGCTGCAGCTAACCGAAGACAGCATGCCAAGCGCTTTACCGGAACCGGCGCCGCCATTCGATTCGGAGAGGTTGGCGCACTATCCGGCCTCACTCGCAACCGACCTGCTGGAAATTTTCCTGCGGGTTACGCCGCCTCGCTTCACGCAGATGCTGCACGCGATTGCGGCAGGTCAATGGACGATAGCCCGTGATGCGGCGCATTACTTACGGGGCGGAATCTGTGGTGGGCTGAACCCAGCGCTGGAGCGGCAGCTGCGAGTGATCGAAACGGCCTTAAGAAGCGGCGCGCCGACGGGTCCGTTGGGGGATGAGAATCAGCTGAAAGCTTCGTTCGAAGAAACGCTCCAGTTTGCGGAAAAATGGTTGTCCATCCACGGTCAAACACGCACCGCTACAATGATGGCGTGAAGGCCCTGCTTCTGCTGTTTGGATTAGTCGCGTTGTTGCCGGCGCAAGAGCGGCCTGGCAATTTCGATATTCGCTTTGAGCCGACGGCGCTGCTGCAAACCGGGGCGGACATACCTTTCCAGATAACGGTGCGCGATGCTCTTCACAAGCCGCTGGTCGATGCTAAAGTCACACTGCAGATTGAGACAGCGCAGCACGATCATGTGCAGGTCTACAAGGCGCCGGCGATCGATCGCGGGGTCTACGTGGCCAAGCCGATGTTTTCGCAAGCGGGCACTTGGAACGTAATGGTTCAAGTGCATCGGGCCGACCAGGAAAGCTCGCGCACCATAGAATTCAACGTGCCTCGTTCTACAGAGTAGTATCTGTCGCATTCGTGCTCCTGGGCAGATTGCCGGTTTCGAAACGATCTCGAAACCCCGCGATGAGCTCCTGTTCCTAACTGGGAAGAGGAGCAAGTGCACAAATGGAGAGAAGAAGCTTTCTTCGAAACTTAGCAATTGCGGGAGCGGCGGTTCCGATTGCTTCAGCGCAACAGTCGCCGACCGCCGGCATAGCGCCCGATAACAAAACCGCTGCTGGGACTATTCCAAGAGTGACCGATGCCGGCGAGCTTCGCGGCGAAATGCTATACCGGAAATTCGGGAAGACCGGCGAGACAGTGTCTGCGATTGGTCTTGGCGGCTCGCATATTGGGAAACCCACCTTGACGCAAGCAGACTCCGTGCGTCTGATGCATGAGGCGATTGACCGCGGCATCAACTTCATGGATAACTGCTGGGACTACAACGAAGGCCGCAGCGAGCGCTGGATGGGTGACGCACTTTCCCAGGGCGGTTATCGAAACAAAGTGTTTCTGATGACGAAAGTTGACGGCCGCAACAAGGACAATGCCACGGACCAGTTGAATGACTCTCTTACGCGGCTGAAGACCGATCACATTGACTTGGTGCAGTTTCACGAGATTCTGCGCTTCGACGATCCAGACCGCATTTTCCGCGAAGGCGGCGCTTTAGAGGCATTGCTGGCGGCAAAAAAGGCCGGAAAAATTCGCTTTATTGGGTTCACCGGGCACAAGGACCCGCACGTTCACTTATACATGCTGGAGGTGGCGGCGAAGCACGGTTTTCAGTTCGACGCGGTGCTGATGCCGTCGAACCTGATGGATGCTCATTTTCGCAGTTTTGCGCAGCTTGTGATGCCAAAGCTGGTGGAGTTGAACGTCGGAATCCAAACCATGAAGCCGTTCTGTGGGGGCGACGGCATCATTCTGAAAAGCGGCGCGGTGCAGAACCCGATTGACTGCTTGCACTACGCCATGAATTTGCCGACCAATGTTGTCATTACGGGCATCGACAAACCGGAGATCCTGAACCAGGCGTTCCAGGCCGCGAAAACGTTCAAGAAGCTGAACGAGCAGGAGTTTGCCAGCCTGATTGGGCAGACGCAGCAGGTGGCGGCGAATGGTCAGTATGAATTGTTCAAGGTATCCGCGCACTTTGACGGCACAGCGCGGCATCCAGACTGGCTGGGCGGTGACGATCCGGCCGTGCAGAAGCTGGCGCCGCAGCCGGCCGGTTGAGTGGCGGATGCGGGTGGCCGTAGCACCTCAATCGACGCGCAGGGCTCGAGCCGGGTCGGTTTGCGCGGCTTTCCATGCCGGCGCCCAAGCAGCAAGAAAAGCTATTGTGCATAAGAAAACAGCAGCCAGGACGAGGATGCGCGGATCGCGCGGGCTGATCTGGAACAACAATCCGCGTACCAGACCCGCGAGTGCGAGGGACCCGGTTAAGCCTACGACGGTACCGATCCCGGCGCACCACAAGGTTTGCCGCTGGACCAAAAGTAAGAGGTCCAGGCGAGTGGCGCCCAGCGCGGAACGAACTCCCATTTCGCGCGCCCGACTGCTCACCAGGAACGCAATCACCCCGTAGAGTCCGCTGCCCGCCAGAAGAACGCTCACCACCGCGAAGATCAGCAATACGAACGTGAGGAACCGTGGACGATCGTTAAGACGGTGCAATCGTGCAGGCATAGATTCCCAGGCGACCGTTACTGTGGGATCCAGCGCCGCTACTGACTTTTGAACCCAGCGAGCGAGTGTAGCGGTATCCAGTTGCGAACGGATGAAGGCCACGGTGGTAAGCCCAAGCCGATCACCGCCTGTCCTCCGCAACCGGTAATATTCAGGCCAGACCGCGGCAGTGATGCCGTTGTTCTTTACGTCGCCCACTACGCCAATCACCGTAACCCAGTTGCTTCCGCCGTCGAGAGATATTCGTTGCCCGATCGGGTTCGCCGCCGGGAATAGTCGTTGCGCTAAGGCGTTGCTAATCACGATTGTGTTCTCCGGTTCGGAGCGCTCCGCGTCAGTATAGTTTCGGCCCAGAAGGAGAGGAATCCCGAGTGTGTAAAAGTATTCCGGCGTGATGTAGCGAAGGGCAACCATTCCGCTCGAGTCCGAAAGAGTATGGCCGTTCGGCAGCTTGAACGTACTTAATGGCCGGCCCAGAACTGAACCGGCCGGCGGCATAGAGTCACTGAGTGCAATCGCATTCACACCGGGGAGAGCCTTCAGGCTTGCTTGCAGCTGATTGTTGAAGGCGACGATTCGGTTTGGCGTACGGTAGCGGATACTGCTCAAGCGCAGCGACACCGCGGTAAGGTGGTCCTGTGAGAAACCAGGCTGCTGTGATTCCAACCGGCCGAGGCTGCGTGCGAACAACAGTGCGCCAACGAGCAGGATGAGCGAACAGGCAAGTTGCAAGCTGGTGAGGGCTTGTCGCAGGCGAACCGTTCCGACGCTGGTCACTCGCCAGCTACGCACGCCGAAGTCGTCCGGCCTGCGCCAGGCAGGAAGTGCTCCGGACAACAGTGTTGCCAACAGGGTGACAGCGCCCGAAAAGATGAGTGCTCGCTGGTCCGCGTGCACTTTTTCCAGTTGAAGAAAGCCTCCGGGCGCGGCATGTACCAGCAGGCGGGTGCAAGCCCAGCTGAGCAGGAATCCGATTGCACCGCCACTGACGAAAAGCACCAGGGTCTCAGTAAGTGACTGCCGGACCAGACGGTTTCGACTCGCCCCGAGTGCGGATCGCATGGCGAGTTCGCCCCGGCCTGCATGCGCTCGCGCCAGCAGAAGATTGGCTACCGTTAAACATGCCATCAGGAGAAGCAGACCCACTGCCCCGAGTAACATGTGCGAAGCAAGTTCAGCCTCATGGATAATGCGATCTCGAAGGGAACGAATTACCGGGCGGATGTCACGCCGGACCTCGATTGGGACGTTTTTGCGAATGCTTGACTGGAACAATGGCGCCATCCTCTGTTCAGCCTGCTGCACGGTTATATTTGGCTTCAGGCGTGCGAAGGCGCGGAGGAAGATTGTGCTTGTGGCGTCTCGCATCAGGCGGTCATCGAGCTGAGCGGGAAGTAGAATGTCTACATCTTCGCCTTGGGGTAGAACGAACTCCGAAGGCAGAACGCCGACAATGCGAACCGGTCCGTCATCAAGAGTCGCCACCGAGCCGAGCACGGTTGGTTGGGATCCAAAGTAGCTTTTCCAGATACGGTTCGATATGAGCATGGTGCGCGGGGCGTTCGGCAGATCCTCCCGCGAAGTGAAATTTCGGCCGATGACTGGGGTGACGCCAAGCGTCGGAAGGAAGTTTTGCTGTACAGTTGCGCAAGGAACACGTTCGGCTTGCCCGATTTGTAAGTTGCACTGCGTGCCGGGCCGCATGGCCGTGAGCGAAGCGAATACGGTCTGATGGTCACTCCATTCGGTGTACATTCCGCTCATGGAAAACTCGTTTGTATCGATGGGGCCGTAAACGCCTACCGAGACGAGTTGATGATCGTTCCAGAACGGCAGGCTTCGAAATAGCAGCGGGTCCACGATGCTGAAAATGGTTGTCGCAGCAGCAACGCCGGCAGCTATGGTTGCTATTACCATCAGCGCGAAGCCGGGAGCCGAAGCATAGCGTCGCACGGCGTGGCGCAGGTCCTGTGCGAAATCCTCCAGCAGCCGAGCGGGATAGAGATCCTCGATGGATTCGCGAATTTGCAGCTTGCCGCCGAATTGACGAGATGCTAGTTCGGAGCTCTGCTCCGCGGTGAGGCCTAGCTGGCGCTGGTTCCACTCGCTTCGCATGGCGAGATGGGACTCGAGTTCCTCGTCCCATTCCCCGCGACGGAGCCAACGCCGCCAGAACGGTGTCATGAGAACCGCAAGACCTTCTGCACACCGGCTGAGACGACCGCCCAATTGTTCTCGGTATCGGCTAATCGTTTCCGTCCCGCTGCTGTGAGCTCGTAGACGCGGGCGCGGCGGCCGTTCTCCGTGACAATCCAGTTGCCTCGGATTAGTTTGGCGCGTTCCAGTCGATGGAGAGCAGGGTATAGTGAGCCCTCTTCCACGCGCAGCAGCCCGTCTGAAACGGTTTGAATGTGTAACGTGATGGCGAAGCCATGCTTGGGCGCATGGTGGAGGGTCTTGAGTATGAGCAGTTGCAGGGTTCCGAGCAAGCTGTCGCTTGAGACGCTCGAACTGGCGGGAGGAGCCATGGGTGTGATCGTAGCATAGACGCGCCACCTACTCTGCTAGGTGAGCTGCATGAGGGAAAGTGGCGTTGCAACGATGGTCGGCTAAGCCAGAGACGTCAGAGCTTCACGGCGTTCGATTGCCAGTTACGTCGATCTTTCCGAACCACGGCCACTCCCAGGCTGCAGGCCGCGCTGAATAGGAAGAACGAAGTCATTGACGAGAAGTAGGCCCAAGGCTCAAGTCTGATTAATCCAAATCCAGACACCACGAAGTACACAGCGAAAAGAGCGGCTATCGTTGCAGCAAAGTTGAAGCCGGCGGAATGCTTCCTGATGGCAAGGCCCCCCATGCTGACCGCCACGACAACGAGCATCATCGCAAAGGGGAGGAACGAAACTCGCCGGTTATAGACGAACAGAGGAACTAGCCCAAAGGCGAAAAGAGCCGCCCCGTTCAGTAGTAACAACCAGTTTCTAGATTTGGAAGGAGACCACAGACCCGCGACAATCGAGCAGGCACCGGCCGCCATCGCCAGTTTGCACAGCAGCATCGCAGTGTTTACGCCCAAATAGTGACGGATACTGAGGGTGCCATTCGGTGCCTGCGTCAGTAGATTCAGTACCGCATAGGCAGCTTCGAGGATGCCGCACAACGTCAGTAACCACCAACCACCATTCACCAACGACTTCATCGGGACCTCCGGACGGCTCCGATGCTATCAGAAAAAGTGGGGCGTAGGCGCTATGCAAAAAAGGCGGGGCTCGGAAGCCCCGCCTTTACAACGCGTTTTGATGACGGTAATTAAAACATGTACAAAGGCGTGACTGCCCCTGCATGAACGCCTTCACCGGCGGCCGCACCGGTTAGAACCGGTTGGCCTTCCATGTCGCCGACTTGCCGGCAGTAGATGCCGTTCTCGCCCAGGTAGACTTCCAGTTCCGCCGGGCGGGGAAGTGTGCCCTGAATGAGTGCTTCGGACAACGGGTCTTCGATGTACTTCTGCAGCGCGCGACGCAGTGGCCGCGCGCCGTAACTGCGGTCGATACACGTCTTGTCCAGGATGTACTTCGCCGCATCATGATCGAGGCGAATCTTCAACTGCTTGGCTACCAGGTTTTGGTTCACCTGATCTACCAGCAGATCGATGATCTTGATGAGATCTTCGTCAACCAGTGAAGTGAAGAGAATCACTTCATCCAGGCGGTTCAGAAATTCAGGATTGAAGGCGCGTTTTACTTCGCCCATCACCTGTTCCTCAATCTTGGCCGGGATGAACTCCGCCGTGCTGAAGCCAATCTGGCCGCGCTTGTCTAGGAAGCGAGCGCCAAGATTCGACGTCATGATGATAATCGTGTTCTTGAAGTCGACGGTATTGCCAAGGCCGTCCGTCAACTGCCCATCTTCGAATACCTGCAACAGGATGTTGTAGATGTCCGGATGTGCCTTTTCGATCTCGTCAAGAAGGATGATCGAGTACGGCGCGCGCTTCACACGCTCCGTCAATTGACCACCTTCCTCGTAGCCGACATAGCCGGGAGGCGAACCGATCAGCTTCGAAATCGAATGCTTCTCCATGAACTCCGACATGTCAAAGCGGATCAGCGATTTCTCGCTCCCGAAGAGGAAGTCAGCAAGGGCACGAGCGACTTCGGTTTTGCCAACGCCCGTGGGACCCAGGAACAGGAACGAACCCGAAGGCCGCTTCGGCGACTTGAGGCCGGCGCGGGAACGGCGAATGGCACGCGAGAGAGCCGAGATCGCTTTCTCCTGGCTGACCACGCGCTTGTGAAGTTCTTCCTCAATCCGAAGAAGCTTGTTGATTTCTTCTTCCTTGATGGAAGTCATTGGCACGCCGGTCCAGCGAGCGACCACATCTTCGATGTCGTCCTTGGCGACAACGCCGGTGGACGTGTCGTCCAGGTTGTACTTCTCGCGAAGCTGGCGAAGGTTCTCGCGCTCTTTGCGCTCTTCGTCCGAGTAGAAGCGAGCCTTTTCGAATTCGTGGTTCGCAATCGCGTTCTCCATGCGGTGCACGATGAACTTGATGCGCTTCTGAATGTCGGCCACTTCGGTCGGCAGCGTGGTCTGGCGTAGTTTGACGCGAGCGCCTGCCTCATCAATCAGATCGATTGCCTTGTCGGGCAAGAAGCGATCCGGAATGAAGCGGGTGGAAGTGTACACGGCCGATTCGATGGCTTCATCGGTATAAGCCACGGCATGGAACTTCTCGTAGCGTTCCTTGATGCCGAACAGGATGCGAATGGCGTCGGACTCGTTCGGAGGCGGAACCTTCACGGCCTGGAAGCGGCGTTCCAGGGACCGGTCTTTCTCGATCGATTTGCGGTATTCCGCCGGCGTCGTGGCGCCAATGCACTGAATTTCGCCCCGCGATAGAGCCGGTTTCAGGATATTGGCGGCATCGAGCGAACCTTCCGCCGAACCGGCGCCGACCAGCGTATGAAGCTCGTCAATGAAGATGATGGCGTTCTGATTTTCCATCAACTCCTTCATGATGGTTTTCAAGCGCTCTTCGAACTGGCCGCGATACTTGGTGCCCGCGACGATCAACGAAAGATCGAGGGCAAGAATTCGCTTATCGGAAAGGAAAGAGGGCACATCGCCGTCGGCAATGCGCTGGGCCAAGCCCTCTACGATGGCGGTTTTGCCAACGCCGGGTTCTCCGATAAGAACCGGATTGTTCTTGGTGCGGCGGCACAGGATCTGGACCACCCGGTCCACTTCCGAATCGCGCCCGATGAGAGGATCCAGCATGCCGTCGACCGCGGCCTGCGTTAAATCACGGCTGAACTCAGCCAGCAATGAACTCTCTTTTGGTCGGCTGGCGCTAGTCTTTTCGGATGCTGAACGCGCGATCTCTTCGCGGACAGCGGACAAACGCAATCCTCGCTCGTGGAGGATTTCGGCCGCAAAGCTTTTCTCTTCCCGGAGCAGGCCAAGCAGAAGATGCTCTGTGCCGATGTGCTTATGGCTCAGGCGCTCTGCTTCTTCGGCTCCATAGGCCAGGACCCGTTTGCACTCATGGCTTAAGGGCAGGTCCACCGAAGTCGAGACCTTCTCCCGCACGGTCGTGTGGGCTTCGATCTGCTTGCGAATCGATTCGATTGCGGCATGAGACCGCAGGAACCGGTTGGCAAGCGCCTTGTCCTCGCGGAGCAAACCGAGCAGCAAGTGCTCGGTTTCAATGTAAGGACTGCCGAACTGGCTCGCCTCGTATCTTGCGAAGAAGATGACACGGCGTGCTTTCTCGGTATAACGTTCAAACATAAGTGCCACCGTCGAGACGGGTTGCGTCTCTTCCAACATCTGGCGAGTTCTGCATTCCGTGCAACGAAGGCGGAAACAAGCGCTCCCTTCTTTAACTCTAAGACTCGATCGCAACGTTTTGCGAAAGAAAGGTTGTGCGTCACGAAAATTGATGTCAATCCGTGCGCATTATGAAGATCCGTTAAGAGTCCGATGATGCTCTCTCCTGTCCGGAAATCGAGGCTTCCAGTAGGCTCATCGGCCAATAACACGCGGGGCTTAGCCGCTAATGCCCTGGCTAACGCGACTCTTTGCTGTTCTCCCCCGGAAAGCTCCCCGGCGCGATGATGCTGGCGCGCCAATAACCCTACTTCACCGAGACGTTCCTGGGCAACCGGCGTTGCATCGGATAGCGTTACGCCCCGTATCAAGAGGGGCATCATGACGTTCTCTAGGGCTGTAAAGTCGGGAAGCAAGGAAGGATTCTGCCAGACAAAGCCAATCTCTCGATTGCGGAAATCGGCAATCTCACCTTCCTTTAGACGAGTGAGACTCCGTCCACGATAGGAAATGGTGCCGGATGTTGGCACATCCAGAGCACCGAGCAAATGCAAGAGGGTCGACTTACCGGCGCCTGACTCGCCGATAACCGCAAGTCGCTCGCCAGGCGGTACGTCGAGTGAGAGATCATCGAACACGACAACCTCTGCCCCTCCTGACCGATATGTCTTCCGCAGCGATTCGGCTTGAATCGCCCATTCCCGGCTCAAGTGCTACCGCCTTTAATCCTTAGAGTAGAACAAGACTGGGGAAGATGCTTAGTTGTACGAAGGGGCTGCCAGGTGCCAGGTAAAAAACCGTTATACTGTAGATTCTTCCAAGTTTTATGAAGACCTACGTGAAGTTCGGGGCTTTGATGAGCATCATCGTCGGATCGCTGGTCTGGCTGGCGGTTGGCGGCGTCAAAGAGACGAAGACCTATTACAAGACCATTCCCGAACTTCAGCAAATGGGCGCAGACGCGCATGGTGCCCGTGTTCGCGTGGGTGGCGACGTACAACCGGGGTCGATTCAAAAATCCGCCGCTGCTGTCAGCTTTGTTCTTCATCAGGGTGCGCAGAAGCTGCGGGTGGTTTATCAGGGGACCGATCCTCTGCCCGATACCTTCCGCGATAATGCGCAGGCTTTAGCTGACGGAAGACTGGGTGCCGACGGTGTGTTTACCGCAACCAAGATTCAGGCCAAGTGCGCTTCGAAGTACGAATCGAAGCCGGCGGCGCCGTCCTTGACGCATCAGGTTGCGTCGGCCGCAAACGATCGCACTTAATCTACTTCGCGGCTACCCCGCTGAATCAAAGAAATAGATACACGCCCCAATTACTAAATTGACTGCGGGGGCGTATAGAGTATTAGGTACCTCCCTCCATGGAAAATATCGGGGCTCTGTCGATCCTTCTTGCCTTCACGATGGCGTGCTTCTCCATCGTCGCGGCGCTTGTCGGCAAATATAGCCGGCGTCCTTTCCTGGTGATCAGCGCAGAACGAGCGGTGTACGCCACCTGGCTGCTGTTGACCACCGGCGCTGCCATTCTGGTGACGTTATTGCTGAAAGGTGACTTCCGCGTAGCGTATGTCGCCGAGCACAGTAACCGCGCTATGCCGACTCTCTACAAGTTCACGGCGTGGTGGGGCGGCCAGGAAGGGTCGCTGCTGCTCTGGAGCTGGCTGCTTTCTTCGTATTCGGTGATTGTTACCTTTACGAACCGCCGCCGCTTCCGCGACATGATGCCGATTGTGACCGCCATCATGATGACGACGCTCGCGTTCTTCATCGCGATGATCACCTTCGTCGCCAGCCCGTTCAAGATGTTAATGATCGGCCGCGGGATCTATCCGGCGCCGGACGGAAACGGTCTGAGTCCGCTGCTGCAATGGTGGACGATGGCGATCCATCCGCCGTTCCTTTATCTCGGGTACGTCGGCTTTACGGTGCCGTTTGCGTTCGCTATGGCGTCCCTGGTGACCAGGCAACCGGGTGAAGGCTGGATCCACACAACGCGCCGCTGGGCCATCGTGACGTGGCTGTTCCAAAGTACCGGCATCCTGCTGGGCATGGGCTGGGCCTATACAGTGTTGGGCTGGGGCGGCTATTGGGATTGGGATCCGGTTGAGAATGCTTCACTGATGCCCTGGATCACCGCCACCGCCTTTCTGCATTCCGTGATGATGCAGGAGAAGAAGGGCATGATGAAGGTGTGGAACATGGTGCTGGTTTCCGCCACGTTCCTGCTGAGCATCTTGGGCACTACACTGACGCGCACCGGGCTAGTGGCTTCCGTTCACGCCTTTGCGCAATCGCCGGTAAAGCCCTACTTCCTGACGTTCCTGATTTCCGCGGTCGTTCTTTCCATCTTCGCGATTGTGCGTAACCTGCCATATCTGCGTAGCGAAGTGAAGCTGGAGAGTGTGATTTCACGCGAGTCGAGTTTTCTGTTCAACAACCTGATCCTGCTGGCAAGTTGCTTTGCCGTGCTTTGGGGCACCCTCTTCCCGGTGATTATGGAAGCAGTCACCGGCGAGAAAGAAAGCATTGATGCGCCGTACTATAACCGCGTAAACATTCCGATCGCGCTGTTCCTGCTTTTACTGACAGGTGTGGGCCCGCTAATTGCCTGGCGCAAAAGTTCGGTGAACAGTTTGAAGCGAGCGTTCCTGGCGCCCACCATCGTGGGTCTGCTAGTCGCGGCGGTGCTGGCAGCACTGGGCGTCCATGACATCGCGCCTCTGGTAGCGTTCGGTCTTTGCGCTTTCGTCGCCGCTACCATCAGCATTGAATTCTGGAAAGGTTCCCGCGCGATACAGGCCAAAGAGCATCTGCCGCTGCCTCGCGCCGCGTTCGAACTGACCTGGCGGAATACGCGGCGGTACGGCGGTTATGTCGTGCATATGGCAATCGTGTTCATGTTCATCGGTTTTACCGGGGCGGCGTTCAATAAACACGTGACGGCCAATCTGGGCATCGGGCAATCCATGCATTTCGGCGGTTACGATCTGAAGTTGCTGAGCGTGAACAATTCCGATCAGCCGGACTACGGCGTCAGCCATGCAGTGCTTTCAATCGAGCGGAACGGTCATGAAATCGATCGGCTGGAGCCTGAGTTCCGCATGTATAAGGCCAGCCAACAGCAGATGTCTGTGGTTGGTTTACGTCGCCGGCTTAATGAAGACTTGTACGTGAATTATTCGGGCCTGCTGCCTGATAGCTCGAAGGCAATCTTTCAGCTCTACATGAATCCGCTTGTGTCGTGGATCTGGATCGGCTACTTCATTCTTCTCACGGGAACACTGATCTGCCTGATTCCATCGAAGGTGCGCCTGCAATATGCGCGCACGGAGGTAGTCGGCTTTGCAACAGCTCCGGCAACGGTTGAGTCCTAACCGTTTTAAGCGCCGCGCCGCGCAGTATGGCTCCAGGTTCGCGGCGGTTTTCTTCCTGGCGCTAACGGCCGTTGTGGCGCAGGATTTAACCAATTACCTGACGCCCGATGTGGCACGTGTCGGCAATCACCTGGCTTGCCGCTGCGGTGGGTGCAAGGAAACCATTGGGAACTGCCCGATGCTCCGCTGCGATTCGGCCGACCCTATGCGGCGCCGGATCTTCGACATGCAAAGTAAGGGCATGAACGACGATTCCATTGTGAAGAGAATCGTGCAGGAACAGGGCATTGTGGCCTTGGCCGGCCAGCAGCCTATCGCCTGGATTGGCTGGTTGATGCCGCCGATCGCGCTAGTAGCCGGATTCTGGCTCTACACCCGATTTGTTCGCAAAAATCAGGCGGTACCTGTTCCGTTGACGGCGCAGGACCACGCCACACTCGACAGATTCCGTTCACAGATCGATCGCGAACTCGGAGACAGCGACAAGTAATGGTGGTGTTGCTTGCCATCGCGCTGGCCGTCGCTGCTCTCGCTTATGTCCTGTTTGTGCGGGAAAACGATATTCCCGAACCGGTGCCGGTCTCACCCATCCAGCATCTGGACGACCGTAAACAGGCCATTTACGACAATTTGCGCGATTTGCAGTTTGAGTATCGTCTAGGCAAATTGTCGGACGAGGATTATCAATCAACGAAGCAAGCCTTGCAGAAGGAGCTGGCCGGAGTATTGGCGGAAACGGAAACAACGTTGAAGCAGCTCGGGTTGACGCCCACCCGGGTGGCTCGTGCGGCGAAGGATGCACCGGCTAAGACTGCGCCGGCAGTTTCCAAAACAGTGTGCCCTTCCTGTGGCGCCCAATTCGGGCAGCGCTTGAAGTTCTGCGGTGAATGTGGGAAGGCCATCGCATGACGAACTTGGCGCGCTTGCTGGCTGTTTTCTTGTGCCCTTATGGGCTGCTGCTGGCAGCCATCGACGGCACCGTTGTGAATAAGACCAGCGGTAAACCTCAGGCTGGCGTTTCCATTACGCTGGTGAAGCCGGGGCAGGGTGGGATGCGGACGCTGGGCACCACCACTTCCGACGCTACGGGACACTTCGCTTTTGCTAAGGACGAACCGGGCGGCGGTCCGCAACTGTTGCAGGCCAACTACGCCGGCGTGAACTACAACAAGCTGCTGACCCCGAACATTCCAACCGCGGGCCTGGAACTGGCCGTTTATGAGAGCGTGAAGACGCCGAATCTGGTGCACGTCGCACAGCACATGCTGGTGCTGGAGCCTACGTCGAGCCAAATTACGGTAGACGAGACTGTGATTCTGCAGAACCCGTCGAACCAGACGTTCAAGAACGATGAGACCGGCGAACTGCGCTTCTATCTGCCGCCTGCGGCGAATGGACAGGTTCATATAAGCGCTCAAGGAGCGCAAGGCATGCCTCTGCCCCGGCCGGCGGAGAAGACCGAACAGCGGAACGTTTTCAAAGTAGATTTCCCCATTAAGCCGGGCGAGACCGAGTTTCAAATCGGGTATGTTCTGCCCGTCGGCGCTCCTTTTACCTTTCGTGGGGAAGTTGTGAATTTGAAAGGTATGGTGGCCGGGCCCCTGCGATTGATTGCACCATCCGGCGTGACTTTGGCCGGTAGCGACGTCGAACAACTGGGCGTGGAACCAAGCACGCAGGCGGCGATCTACAACGTGCGCACTAACGGAGCTTTCTCGGTGGACGTTTCGGGTTCGGGTACGCTGCACAACTCCACCGAGAACGCCGGACCGAGCGAAGATGAATCGCCCCAAGTGACCGAAGGCAACCCGCCTATCTATACCCATAAGACCTGGTTGCTGACGCTGGCTCTTTCGGTTTTAGGCGTCGGTCTAATCGTGTTATATCGCAGCTCTCCTGTTCGCAGCTGACATGCAGGCTGCCATAGAAATCGACCGGCTGTGGAAGTTCTATGGCGATTACCCGGCGCTGCGCGATCTCTCGCTGTGTATGGACGAGAGCACCTGCTGTGCATTGTTAGGGCGCAATGGAGCAGGGAAGACTACCCTTCTGCGCATCATGGCCGGACTGTCTCCCTTTCAGCGCGGTTCCGTGCGCATGTTTGGCGGCGGTCCCCGGGCGGATGCCACGCGACGGGAAATGGGGTTTCTCGGCCATGGCATTGGAGTCTACGAAGACTTGTCAGCGCGTGAGAACCTTCTCTTCTTCGCCCGAATCGCAGGCTTACGGGATGGCAGCGGCATCGCATCCCAGTGGCTCGACCGGGTTGGCTTGGCCCGGGTGGCCGACATGCCCGTCCGCCAGTTCTCGCGGGGGATGCGGCAGCGGCTGGCCTTGGCGCGCACGTTCCTGCATCAGCCAAGGACGCTTTTGTTGGACGAACCTTTCACCTCGCTAGACGATCGCGCGATTGCGATGCTGAGTGAGCTGCTGAACGAAGCACGGCAGCGGGGCGCTACCATCGTTCTCTCCACGCACCAGTTGCGTGAGGCGTTGGCGATTGCCTCGCATGTCGCGTTAATCGAAAATGGGCGCTTACGCTTCACTGGAGCGCGCACCGAAGAAATGCTGAACGATCCAGGTTTTCTTTACCGGACGCATACGGAGCTTGGCGCGGCGTAGATGCGACTGTCCACCAGCACGCCCAAAGCCAGTACAGGCACGGTTGCTAGCAAGCCTGCTCATGAAACCGTGCGCACGTTGGCTGTGCAGCGTGCAGCGGCGGCGCCCTTCTCGCTTCTGCGACAGGCGCTGGCCGTGGCGCGGAAAGATCTTGCGCTGGAGCTGCGAACCAAAGAATCTCTGAACGCAGCAGGCGCGTTTGCCATCGTGATTCTGCTGTTGTTTAGTTTCGCGTTTGACCCGGGTCCGGAGATGCTGCGCGAAATATCGGGCGGGTTGTTGTGGCTGGTGTTTGCCTTCGCTGGCGCGCTTGTTTTTAACCGTGGCTTCGCGCGTGAGCTTCCGAATGAGTGCCTGGACACGCTGCTGTCGTCGCCGCTATCAGCTGCAAGCCTGCTGCTTGGAAAAGCCATGGCCAGTTTCGTCCTGCTTCTCTTCATTGAGGTGATTTCGATTTTCGTCTTCGGCATCTTCTATAACGTGACTTGGACTGCCCGGCCAGGCGCGCTGGCAGCGATCTTTTGCCTGGCCACCTGGGGAATCTCGGTCATCGGTTCCGTGTTTGGCGCCATCACGGTGAACTTGCGGCTGCGGGAACTGATGCTGCCGGTGATTGTCTATCCGTTGCTGATTCCGCTGCTGATTGCGTCCATCGAGCTCACCAATGCGGCTTTGGGCCGGCAACCGTTTGGCCCCACGGAGTGGCTGTGGGGAAAGATAATGCTGGTTTTTGATGTAATCTTCAGTATTCTGTCATTGGTTTTAGCGGAAACAATTTTGGTCAACTAGAGGTAAGGATTCAGCATGCGGGAAAAGATCACCATCGGCATCACGGCAGTGGCGGCAGCGCTGCTCGCCTACAATCTGTACGCGATGTTTATTAAGTTGCCCGACGAGGCGATGCAAGGCGCTATCTATCGCATCCTGTTCTTCCACGCGCCCGCCGCTATGGTGGGTATGGTCGGCTATTTCGCTGCGCTAACGTTGTCCGTGCTGTATCTGAGCAGTGGGAATTTAAAGTACGATTCGATCGCGGCCTCTGTCGTCGAAGTGTCGATTGTATTCTCCTGCGTGAACATCGTCACGGGCAGTATTTGGGCGCGCATTATCTGGGGTATCTGGTGGACCTGGGATTACCGGCTGACGTCCGCTCTCGTATGCGTCCTCATCTTCTTCGGCTATCTATTGATGCGGCGAGCCATCGAGGAGCCGACGCAGCGTGCCCGTCTCTCCGCCGCACTTTGTATTTTCGGGTGCGTGGACGTGGTGATTGTCTGGAAATCGATCGAGTGGTTCCGTAACAATCACCCCGGTCCAGTGCTGAGCATCCGAACGGGCGGTGGCACTATGGATCCGGCTATGGAGCGAATCTTCTACCTCAACTTTTTAGCTATTCTGCTGATCGCCGTCGCGCTGGTTCTGGTACGAACGCGGCAGGAATCGATGGCTCGCGAAATCGATTCTTTGCGCCGCTACGCAAACGCAATCTAAGGAATTCACAATGGACGCACGCAATTTCACTTACATGTTCTACGGCTTCTTAGCCGCCTGGATGATTGTTCTGTTCTATGTGATCAGTTTGGCCCGGCGCGGCGCACGCCTGAAGCGCGAGCTTGAGAACGTCAAGCAGATGGTCAACATCGCGGAGCCCGGTTCCGCTGCTGACACCCATGCCGTTCGTCATTGATCGTCGCGGCTTCCTACGAACCGCGGGTGCGGCGCTGCTGGCTCCGCTCGGGATACAAGCAGCCGACGCCCCTCTACGGTTGGCTCTGTTTTCAGATACCCATATCGCTGCGGATCCGCAGGACCAGAACCGCGGTTTCTTCCCCCACCAGAATCTCAAGCGTGCCGTTTCACAAGCGGTCACCAGCAACTATGGGTTGCTTCTTGTAAACGGCGATCTCGCCCGGCGTGAGGGTTTGCCGGAAGACTACGTTCAGTGGAACGCGTTGATGCAGCCCCTCTTGGAGCGCGGTCCCGTCGCAGTGACGCTAGGCAACCACGATGACCGCAAGAACGCCCGGAGTGCCTTGACGAATCGCGCCGGCGATATCCAGCCTGTCGAGCAAAAGCTGGTCACCATTCTTGAAGCGGGAAACTTCCGTCTGCTTTTCCTGGATTCGCTGATGCTGACCAACATCTCTCCCGGTCAGCTGGGCCATGCCCAACGCCAGTGGCTGGCGGGACAGGTGAAGCTGCAGTCCGCGAGCAAGCCGGTGATTGTTTTCGTGCATCACAATCCGGATCCGGACAACGACGGTGCGCTAGTGGATGCGGAGCAACTGCTGGCCATTCTGCGCCCAAACCGTGCCGTGAAGGCGATCATCTTTGGCCATACTCACCGCTATCTGTTCGATAAGGTAGACGGGCTGCACCTGATCAACCTTCCCGCTATAGGCTATAACTTCGAGGACGGCGTACCCGTGGGTTGGGTCAGTACAGAATTGACGCCCGAAGGTGGTGACTTCCGCTTGCACGCTCTGGGCGGCGACCCAACTGCCGACAACCGTTTGACTTCACTCCACTGGCGGTGAAAGCGTTCTGGAATGAATCCTGCTCGTCAGCGCTTACTCTGGCTGGTTCCACCGGTCATCAATGGGCCGGCGTCGAAGCCTTCATCGAATGATGCCGTGTCACCGCAGACGACGACCTTCATCCCGGTCTTGGCTTTGAACGGCACCAGATTTCCTGCCCCGATGCGGAGAATTTCCGCTATTGCGTCGTCCTGGCGCGCCGAGTAAATGGCGCACGACCCCTGTGCGGCGCGATCCCACTTGCCTCTTTCAAAACTGAGGAAGCTGAACTTCTGTTGAACAAATCCCAACGTATCTGCCTGGACAGCCGCAGCGGCTAAGACAGCGATGAAGAGAAGGGCACGCCGGTGAAGCATGCTTCCGAGTTTCGCATTGCACAATCGGGGTACTTAGCGCCGCACGATTACTTCTCGCAGTGAGTCGCGAGTAAGAAAAAACTTCAGCGAGGATGCTTTTTCAAAGAGCTTCTCCACCGTCCGGTTCTGGAAGTATTGCCCTGGTTGCTGAGATCCGCGTGGGACCTGCACTAACGACTTTTGTTCCTGGATGCGGTAGTTATACAACGGCAGGGTGCTAGCGCGTTCGTCGGCATTAAAGAACACCAACAAGAGACCGCCCGGTCTTACAATCCGCAGCAGTTCTGCAATCACCCGATCAATCAGCGGCGCACGCAAGAACTGCAGAGTATCCCAAACCAGTACGCCATCGAAGGCATGGTCATCAAACTTCAGCGTCTGTTGAAGAAATTTCTCGACGTTCTCTTCGCTCTGCTGTCCTTCCAGGAAATTACGCCCGAAGCACTGCTCCATGGTGCCGATCACGTCATCGGACGACAGCCTGTGTCCCAGCCCCGTGATGAACATGATATTGGCTTGGCTTGCGCCAGACATGTCCAGGATAGATTGGCTTTCATGCGGCGGGAACGAAGCAAAGAATTGCTCTAGGCCGCTACTGCGTCGTGTGTTGACGGGTGGAGAAGAAGGGACTAAGCTCGACTGTTTTGAAATTCCAAACTTCATAAGGATGGTGCGCCCTCGCGGGAAGCTGCTTGCAACCGAATCACAGAAACGATCGCAAGGCAGTGGCGCTGAGTTTCGCGAGAGGCGCCGATTTGTTCAGGCCTCTCTCCGGGTCTGAAAACTACTTGCTGTTTGCGGTCGCGGAACTGGCCGTCACGCCCGAAGTAGATGGCGTGGAGGAGATTGCTGTGGCCGGCGCGCTAACCGGTTGCGGCGTTACAGTAGCCGTCGTCCGGGCCGCGGTGGGTTTGGAGATGTCGATACTGCCTTTGAAGTAGGCACCATCTTCGATGACAATGCGCGTGGTCTTGATGTCGCCAACCAACTTCGCTTCCTTCTTGATGTCGATTTTGTCGGCAGCTTCAACGTTGCCCTGAATCGATCCGTGAATCACGATTTCACGCGCTTTCAAGCCGGCCTGAACCCGTGCGTTGGGTCCGATAGTAAGGCGGTGTTCATGGCACTCAACGGTGCCTTCCACTTCACCGTCTATGGTCAAATCTTCGCGCGCAAAGATCTGGCCCTTGACAGTTACATTCTTGCCCAACGCAGCGGAACCGCTACGTACTGAGGACGGTGAATCAGATTCGAATGGTCTGGTTGGGGATGACATGGGTGTGCTAGTTTCTCTTCTCGCGGGTTCCACGGTGGATGCAGGCGCGTTCGGCGGAAACCCCGTTCTGACTGGGGGCGGCGCTGGCTCGTCTTGGGTCTTTTTACTCCACATACGAAGAGGATCTCCTGAAAAAGCTCGATTTATAGTACTACTTCGTGGCGGAGATCTATCCGGCCGTTCAAAGGCCGCAAAAGTCTTACGCCGTCTTAAGCAAGTATGACATCGCCCAGGACAATGGCCGTAGTACCGGTAACCGACGAAACCGCGTTGCTTGTCGACTGTCCGTCAATTTTTGCCATAATGAAACCGGTGTCCAAAACTCGTGAGCTCGAGGCTCGCATAGAGCGACTGGAACAGCAGCTGCGGTTGTTCCAGAGAGTAAGCCGTCTCATGACCCGCGAGGGTGATCTCGACGACATGCTGAACGAGATTGTGACACTTATCCACGATTTTCTAGATTGCGATTCGTGTCTGGTGTACCTTCTGGAAGAAGATGAACTGGTTCTAGCTGCTTCTTTGAAGGAAACGCGAACAAAGATCGGGCGCGTTCGCCTGCGTTTGAGCGAAGGCTTGACAGGCTGGGTGGCGAGGGAACGGCGCATTCTTGCCATATCCTCCGAAGCATTCCACGATCCACGCTTCAAGTTCTTTAAAGATCTGCCGCAGGATACCTTCGAAGCGTTCTTATCGGTGCCGATTATTTCTCAAAACAAAGTGGTTGGTGTGATTAACGTGCAGCATCAAGCGCCGCGCATTCACACAGGCTCCGATATCGAAGCGCTTAGTACGCTGGGCGAACAAGTGGGCTGCGCGGTTGCTCTGCTGAGCCAAAAGAACAATTTGCCGTCAACCGCTGCTGTCTAAATCAGTCGAGAGCTGCGAGTTCCGCTTTGACCTTATTTAACGACGTGCGCAGTTCTCCTTGCGGTGCCTCCGTGATCGACGAAATGGAACGGGGCCGGAAGCTGACAAAGTTGTGACGGCACGGCGCGCAGCGGTATCGATGTGCACCTAACGTGATCATCAAATCACGCCACAGCCTGGGCTGAAAAAGGCGTTCCGGCCATACCGTGAGATCGCTGCTGAGACAACGCGGGCACTTGGCAAAGGGTAACTTCGACACTAGCCAGACACTGACCCAGAACCGCTGCGTGCAATCCATGCATCGGAACGGATATATGCCAAGTGCCATCTTGCATAGCTCCGGCACCGACTGCCGCTTCGACCGCCGGATATCACCGCTGCCGCAGCTTGTGCAAACCAAAACCGGCGCTCTCATACGGGTGCGGAGGAAAGCATTGCGTGGCGGCGCTGCTCCGTGTATATCTCCCTGAACCGCGCAAAGCCTGCCCGCAGAGAATTGAGCGTTGTCGGGTCCTGCTGCAGCGCGAAACCCTCAATTTCCAGCACGGGGAGCAAGTCTCGTGTTGTCGAAGTGATGAATACTTGCCGGGACGATTCGAGTTCAGAGGGACTTAGTTCTGCTTCGGCCAAACGAAGCCCGGTCACATTCACCTCTTCCAGTAGGATGGCTCGCGTGACTCCGGGTAAGCAGCCCGAAGTTGCAGCCGGCGGTGTCAGAACCTCGTTGCCCCGAATCGCAAAGATGTTAGCGGAAGTGCATTCACTGACTTGGCCGTGCTCGTTCAACAGGATAACTTCGTCATAGCCGCGCGCCTGCGCATCCTCATACCAGGTCAGGTTTTCCGCCCAGGATGTAATCTTAGCGCCCGCAAACGGGGAAGCGCTGAAGCGTCCGTTCGGAATATAGGCAAGCTTCACTCCACTGCCCCACTCGCGTAGATCCGAGGTAAACACCACCAAATCTGTGGATTGCCGAATTCCTTGCCCTTCAAAGGCACCGCCGCGATTCCGCAGCAGCGACACTCGCAATGTCGCGTTGGTAGCGCGGTTCGCTTCCACTAACTGCAGCAGAAGTGCATGCAACTGATCTTCGGAGTACTCAAAGGGCACACGCAGGCGCGCCGCATCATGCTTCATACGCCGGTAATGCCGCTCGAAGGCGAATAACACCCCTTCCACAACGCGTAAGGTGCTGAAGACGCCCCACCCGGTTAAGTAGCCGGTCTGACCAGGCGAAATCAACGCTTCGCTGGTGTTTCGTATCTCTCCGTTATGCAGCAGGAACCGATGCATTGTCTGTACTCGATCTTAGCCGAATCTGGACCATCGGGCGGCAGACATTTATGACTGTTCGCGCGGCCTTCAGCGACCGTCCGGGAGTCGGGTCCGGAACTGGACGGTAGTACACTCATCCCGTGATTGATCTGGAACAGCGGGTCGCGGTGATCACTGGGGCCGCCAGCGGCATTGGCCTGGCTTTAGCGCATGTCTTTGCGGCACAAAAGATGAAGTTAGTACTGGCAGATGTGGAGCGCGATGCGCTCGTCGCCGCTGCCGAAGCGCTGCGGGCACACGCACCAGCGGTGTTGCCCGTTGTGACGGATGTGACTCGTGCGGAACAGGTGGAACAACTCGCCGCGGAAGCATACGGCGCGTTCGGTGCCGTTCATATTCTGTGCAACAACGCAGGCGTCATCTCAGAAGGCGCGCCGGTTTGGGAGGAGAGCCTTGACAACTGGGACTGGGTTTTGGGCGTAAACTTTCGGGGCGTGCTGCATGGCGTGCGGGCGTTTGTTCCGCGCATGCTGGCCAGCGGGGAACCGGGACACATTGTCAATACGGCGTCAGTTGCCGGTCTCACCACTCGCCCGCTGATGGGTGCTTACAACGTTTCGAAGCATGCGGTCGTGGCATTGAGCGAATGCCTCTATGCCGAACTCCAACTCGCTTCCGACCGCTTACAAGTCTCGGTTCTCTGTCCTGCCTTTGCGCGCACACGGCTGGCCGAAGCGCGTCGAAATGGGCCCCCACCGAAGCAGGCAGATGCAGTTGATCAGTATGGCTTCTTCCAGGCTTTGCAGCAAGTAGTGGAGACTGGCTTGGCGCCCGAGTCGATCGCACAGGCCGTTCTGGATGCGGTGCTTCACGACCAGTTTTGGGTATTTCCGCAAGCCTCTTCAGACCAGTGGATACGCGAGCGCTTTGAGGGCATTCTGGCAAGGAAGAACCCGCCTGTTCGCGACTTGCGAACCGCGCCGAAGAGCTTGCGCGGCTCTTAAAGCTGCCAGCCGTCGTGTGTGCGCAAATATTCAAACAGCGCCCGGGTGGCATGACCGCGATGACTCACTTGCCATTTGGCCTCTGGCTCTAGCTCGGCGAACCCGCGCCCTAGTGGCGGATAGAAGAAGTAAGGATCGTAGCCGAAGCCGTTGCTCCCTCGGGGCGCAGTCATGATCTCGCCCTCGGCAGTACCGCGCACGGTAGTGATCAGTTTGCCTCGCCACGCGAGCGCAATCGCGCAGACAAATCGGCCATGGCGATTGTTCTTATCCGCCAGATTTCGCATCAGCAGAGCATTGTTGTCGGCATCCGAAGCTCCCGGTCCGGCATACCGGGCCGAGAAGATTCCCGGAGCGCCGCCGAGCGCATCCGTTTCCAGACCCGAATCGTCAGCAATCACGGGACATTCGGAGGTATGCGAATAGTAAGTCGCCTTGATGGCAGCGTTTTCCTCGAAAGTGGCGCCCGTTTCGTCGGGCGCTTCCACCTGGTGCAAGTCCGGAAACTGCTTCAGGTCTAAGCCCGTGACGGCACTTTCTTGCGCTGCCAGTGCAAACTCCCGCAGCTTCCCCTGGTTCGTAGAGCAAACGTAGATCGTCATACAGCCACGTGTGACGCCAGGGCTGCCTGTTGAATTGCCTGTAGCTCAGCGATTCCTGACTTGCCCAGAGTCACTAGTTCGCTCATCTGCCCATCATCGAAGGGTGCGTGCTCCGACGTGGCCTGTATTTCGACAAACTTGCCCGTTCCTGTCAGAACGATATTCATGTCCACATCGGCGCGTGAGTCCTCCTCGTAGCAGAGGTCGAGCATGGCCGTGCCGCCTACCAGTCCCACGCTCGTCGCCGCCAGTGAATCAAGTAGCGGCGACTTCGGCAGTGCCTTGTACTTCACCAGAGTGTTGATGGCGATGGTGAGTGCCACGTAAGCGCCTGTGATGGCGGCCGTTCGTGTCCCGCCGTCGGCCTGAATCACGTCGCAGTCGATGATAATGCTGCGTTCTCCCAGCGCCGCCAGATCCACAATCGCGCGCAGCGAACGCCCGATCAGCCGCTGAATCTCGTGGGTCCGGCCCGATGGCTTCCCCTTAGTGACTTCGCGTGCCGTGCGTGTGATGGTGGCGCGCGGCAGCATGGCGTATTCCGCTGTCACCCAACCTTTTCCCGTGCCGCGTAGGAAGGCAGGAATCGTGTCCTCCACCGTCGCGGCACACAGCACGCGTGTGTTTCCACACTCGATAAGCGCTGAGCCCTCAGCCGTCTTCACATAATCGGTTCGAATGGAAACAGGCCGCAGTTGGCCGGGAGATCTGCCGTCACTTCGCTTCATCTGAAGTTGATGATCGCGCATTCGCAAAGCTGCCAATTAACTGGTGCTGCGAAATCCAAAGAAGACGAACAGGGCGATGATGATGAAGATGAGTCCCAGCAGAACAAGGCAGGGAATTGCGCCTTGCCGGGGCATGAAGGACGCCTTCTCGGCAGCCTTCTTCTTAATTTTGGGTGACGCCATGAAGGGGAGAGCGAATTAGTTCAGGCACGACTTCGCTGGGCATTCGCGTGCCAGGAAAGGCAAGCCGTGACGCTGACTACTTCTTAAACAAATTATCAAATGCCGCACGCGCGTCACTCGCATTGCGCGGGCCGGAATTTGAATCGCCGCTAGACCTTGGACCAGAATGCGGTGCGGGTGGTCGAACGGCAGTCGGGCCGCCGGCCACTCCGTCCCGCGCCACCGTGATACGGGGGCTGAACGACGTACATTCATTCATCAGGTCTTTGGCCGGCAGGCGGACAGGAATCGCCTTCAAACATTGAAAGCGGGTTGCCGGCTCAAAGTGAACACACTGCTTGCAGCAATGCAAGGAGGCGTGACACTTGGGGCATTGCCCCTTCCAATCCGTGTCGCTTGACAACGTTGTCGCACAGCTGAAACAACGTGAGGCGACTACGCTTTGGACAAGGCGCGGAAGCTTTGGCCCGGTAATATCGAGCGGCTGCTTTGGCCCACTAGGCCGTGGACGCTCGGAGTGAAAGCTATGGGAGGAGTTGGAGCGGTCCGAATCCTGATAGCCGTGCTGCCTGTATTTGCGATCTCCGTCCATCGTCGTTGATCGACTCCTTGGTAAGCACGCACACTTAGCCTTTCGAACAGAAACAACAAGTTTCTTTCGGGAAGTGAGCGCAAGCGAGAAATCCAAATTCAAACGATTTTTCGGAACGAATCGAATCTGAACTCTCTTGCAAGGGTAGCGAAGCTCAACCTTCGATAGGATTCGTGTGATCCGCTACACCCTGATTCGTATGTACCATGTTTCCGCTTGAGAAGCTAGTGCATGTATTCGTTTTTGTACTAGCCCGAGTACTCAGATTAATCCGACGCCCACTTCAAAAGCAAGTTACACGGTCTGGTCAATGGATTTTCGTAGTGATTGGGGCTTATCCGTACGCTGTAGCCGACCCGCCCGGTTTGTTGCACCGTGAACTCGCTGGCAAAGGTAACGGCCGATCCTTTGCTTTCGACCGGAACAAGAGTGATGGCACTTGTATCTTGCAGATCTCCGTTTATTCCTACTTGTCCGATGACCGCTTCAACGCGGATATCCGATGCATCTAGCCCTGCTAAATCGACGGTGGCGCGCAGAGGCACCGACGACCCACTGGTGACCTTATCGGCGGGCCCATCGCCCAACTTCACGAAACGGACATCGCCCCAGGCGGTGCGAATGCGTTCCTCCCATATCGACTTCTCGCGAACGGATTGAAAGCCCGCCTGAGACACCTTGCGCCAGGAGTCATGAGCCGGTTGATACAGCTCCGACATGTATTCCGCCACCATGCGGCCGCAGCTGAAACGGGGTGTAATTTCCGCGATACTCCGCTTCATCCGCCGCAGCCATTCGGCCGGAACTTCCTGCTCCGAACCCTGATAGAACATCGGAACAATCTCGTTCTCCAGCATGGAATAGATGCTGCTCGCGTGCAGATCGTCCTGGTCTTCGGAATAGGGAATCCGATCGCCAATGGCCCAACCGCCGGAAATCTCATATGCTTCATCGAACCAGCCGTCCAGAACACTGAAGTTCAACACGCCGTTCATTGAAGCTTTCATCCCGCTGGTGCCGCAGGCCTCTTCGCCGCGTCGCGGATTGTTCAGCCAGAGATCCACGCCTTGCACCATCTCACGCGCGACTTGGATGCCGTAGTCTTCCACAAAAATCAGCCGCTTCGAGAGTTCCGGGTCACGCGAGAGATTTACAATCTCGCGAATCAAAGTCTTACCGGGATGATCCTTCGGGTGTGCCTTCCCGGCGATCACCATTTGTACCGGCATCTTCGGGTTGTTCAGCAGCCGCTTCAGCCGCGCCACATCCCGCAGCAGAAGCGTGGCTCGCTTATAGGTGGCGAAGCGGCGCGCGAATCCAATGGTAAATACGTCGGGATCGAGCACGTCAGCCAGACGGCGAACTTCGGTGGCCGAGGCCTTACGCTGGATTGCCGCGTTTACAGATCTTTCGCGCACAAAGGCAACCATGCGGCGCTTGCGCTTGCGGTGCAGTTCCCAGAGTTCCTGGCTGGGCATTTCATGCACCTGCTCCCACATCTTCTCGTCTTCCAGACGTTCGCGCCAATCCGGCAGCAGGTACTGGTCATACAGGCTCGCCAGGTCGCCATTGATCCAGGTGGGCGAATGTACGCCGTTGGTGACGGAAGTGATCGGCACTTCGGTCACCGGAAGGCGCGGCCATAGATCCTGAAACATTTCCTGCGACACGAAGCGGTGCAGGACGCTAACGGCATTGCGGAACCCTGAACTCTTCAGCGCAAGCACAGCCATCGAAAAACGCTCGGATGGGTCCTGCAGGTTCTTGCGGCCCAGCGTTAGTAATTTCTCGAAAGGAAAGCCCGCCGCGCTGCAGTACTGGTTGAAGTAGTCATAGACTAGCGAAGAATCGAACAGGTCGATTCCCGCGGGAACCGACGTATGCGTAGTGAATACGCTGCTTAGCCGCACCGCTTCCAGCGCCTGTTCAAAAGTCAGCCCCTGTTCCTGCATCAGAATGCGGATGCGCTCAATGCCCAGGAATGCCGAATGCCCCTCATTCATGTGGAACACGGTGGGCTTCACGCCCAGCGCTTTCAACGCGCGCAGGCCACCGATGCCAAGTACGATCTCTTGCCGGATCCGCTTATGGATGTCGCCGCCGTACAACTGATCTGTAACTTCGCGAAACTCCGCCGTGGCGTTTTGCGCGATGTTCGTGTCGAGCGCAAGTAGTTGAACCCGCCCCACATCGATATGCCAAACCTTGATAAACAATTCTCCGTTCGGCAGCTGAACGCTGACAATTACCTCCTTCCCGTTCTCGTCCAGGCACTCACGGACGGGCAGTGAGTAGAAGTCATTCAGCGGCGTGCTTTCCTGCTGCCATCCATCCGGATTCAATCGCTGCTGCAAATACCCGCGTTGGTACAGCAGACCAACGCCGGTCAGGGCGAACCCTGAATCGCTGGCCGCTTTCAGATGGTCGCCCGACAGCAGTCCTAATCCGCCGGAGTAGATCTGCATGCAGTCCAACAGCCCGTACTCCATCGAAAAGTAGGCAATCCGGGGTGTGTTCTCGCTGGGTGCAGTCGTGTGCAGATAGGCGTCGTGACGTTCACAGGCGCGGCGATACAGCGACAAGAAGCGCGGGTCAGCGCCGGCTTTGTCCAGAACGCTCTGAGAGATGCGGCCCAACAGCGCCACCGGATTGTGATTCAGTTCCTTCCAAAGTGTCGGCTCCAGACGCCGGAACAGAGAGCGGATGGTGTGATCCCAACTCCATAACAGGTTGTAGGCAAGCTCGGACAAGCGGCTCAGCGATTGCGGCAGAGCGGGTCGGACGAAAAATTCCGTCGTGGGATGGATCTGATACGGCATGAGGTTCCTACGCGAAGAGAGTGCTGAAAACTCAGAAAGATAGCAGATCTACCCGACCTGCCACCTCGATCAATGGTTTCCATCACTGGCAACCAGCGCGTAACCCTAGTCTCCCATGTGAGATGGTGAAACATCCTGATCTCCGGTTATGTCCTTCCTGCGTTTCGCGAACGTCTCCTACCAAGTAAACGGCCGACCCGTCCTGAAAGACGTCAGCTTCCATCTGGAACGGGGCGAGACGCTCATCCTCTTGGGCCGGAGCGGGTCGGGCAAAACCACTGCTTTACGTCTCATTAATCGCATGCTGGAGACGGCCAGCGGCAGCATCGAGATCGACGGCAAGAACATCGCTGGCGAAGATCCCATCGTGCTACGACGCCGCATCGGCTATGTCATCCAGGAGTTCGGCCTCTTGCCGCATTGGACCGTGCGCGAGAACGTGCTTCTGGTGCCGCGCTTGCTGCATTGGGACGCAGCACGTCAGGCAGAAGCAGCGCAGAAGCTGCTGGCGCAAGTGGGGCTTACGGAGTTCGGTGCGAAATTTCCAAACGAACTGTCCGGCGGCCAGCGCCAGCGGGTAGCGGTTGCCCGAGCGATTGCGGCCGAGCCCGTGCTGCTTCTGTTCGACGAACCCTTCGGCGCATTAGACCCGGTCACGCGCCACGACATGCAGCAACTCTTTCTCAGCATTCGCAAACAGTTCAATGGCGGATCGGTGTTTGTCACTCACGACGTTCTTGAGGCACTGGCTCTCGGCACTCGCATTGCCGTGCTCGAAAACGGGTTGCTGGAAGGTATTTTCACGCCAGCTGAATTCCTGGCGGCCGAAACACCCGTAGCCCGAGCGTTTCTCGATACCTTGCCCGCCAGCGTGCGCGAACGCATCCAGTAAAAACGGCAGCCGCGGTTACCATTGAGTGAGCTTCATGGACACCTTCGTCCTTAAGAGTCTGCTACGAGACGTGGCAAGTCTCACCTTGGAACACATCGTCCTGGTTGCCATCTCGTCGTTGGCGGCGATCTTGATCGGGGTGAATATCGGCATTCTCAGCACGCGGCATGATCGTTTGCGCAAAATCTCACTGACGACCGCCAACATCTTCCAAACCATACCCAGCGTCGCTCTGTTTGGCTTTCTGCTGCCAGTGCCACTCATCGGCGGGGTAGGGAAGCGCACTGCCATCATCAGCCTGGTGCTGTATTCGCTGCTGCCGATTCTGCGCAATACGGTGCTCGGCATCGCGGGGGTCGACCGAAATCTTCGTGAAGCGGCCACCGCCATGGGGATGACCGATTTTGAACTGCTGCGGCTAGTGGAACTTCCCCTCGCTGCTCCCTCCATCCTGGCCGGTATTCGCATCGCCCTGGTGACGAATATTGGTACCGCTGTGATTGCTGCCATCATTGGCGGTGGCGGATTGGGCGTGCTGATCTTCCGCGGAGTGGCGTCGGTGGACACGGTCGAGATTCTGGCCGGCGCCGTTCCAGCCGCTGCGCTGGCACTGCTTGCCGATGCCGGCATGAGCCTCCTGGAGCGGCAGGTCCGGCATCCATGAAGCATTACGCAGCCGTAGTGGCCGCCGCATGTCTCGGCTGCTATCTCCTCTCCGCATGCTCCTGCTCGCGCCAAGACGGCGCCGTAATTATCGGCTCAAAGAACTTTACCGAACAGATAATTCTCGGCGAGATGGCGGCGCAGCAGTTGGAACGCAAACTGCACCTCACGGTGGAACGCCGCTTGGGACTCGGCGGCACTCTGCTCGCGCACGAAGCGCTTGTACAAGGCCAAATCGACCTCTATCCCGAGTACACCGGCACGGCCGCCATCGCCGTCCTGAAGCAGCGGGCGTCCACCGATTCTGCCCGCGCCTACATGCAGGTGAAAGACTCTTATCTGCAGCGCTATAACCTAGTCTGGCTGCCCCCGTTGGGCTTCAACGATACGTTTGCGATGGTCGTTCGGACCGCGGATGCCGAGCACTTGCAAAACCCCGTGCTCTCTGGTGCTGCCGCCGCACGCTCCTGGCGCTTGGGCGTCGGCTTCGAATTCCTTACACGCCCGGACGGTCTCAGCCGGCTCGACAGCGTTTATCACATGCGTTGGGGCGACGCTCCGAGGACAATGGATCTAGGCCTGCTGTACCAAGCGTTGGCCGGAAAGCAAATCGACATGGCGGCGGCCAATTCCACAGACGGTGTATTAACCGAACCGCAATACAAAATTCTGGCCGACGATCGCAACGCGTTCCCGGCTTATAACGCGTGCTTCGTGGTGCGCCAGGACGCCTTGAAGATCGCGTACCGGGTTGGAAATGGCCTTGACATTTCTTTCCGGCCGGATCTCCGACGAGCAAATGCGTTCCATGAACCGGCAGGTGGACGTGCAACACCATCCGGTTGCCGAGGTAGTGCGGAATTTTCTGGCAGATCAGCCCTAAGCAACGAACGAATTGAATGATCAATAAACTTGTGATTGCAAACCTGAAACACCGCTGGGTGCGTACTCTACTCAGTGCGCTTGTGGTGGGTGTGCAAGTAATGTCCATCCTGACACTGATTGGCCTTAGCCGCGGCCTTCTGAACGATTCGGCTCAACGCAACAAGGGCACGGGGGCAGACATCTTCTTGAAGCCGGAAAGCGGTGCGGCAATCGCGCTGTCATCGGGTCAGCTAAATGAGAAACTGGTGCCGTTCGTGGCGAAGCAGCCTCATGTGCAACAGGCGGTGGGCGTGCTCAGCATACCCATCAACTCCACCTTCACAGCGATAAATGGGGTCGACATCGAACAATTTCAGCGCATCAGCCCCGGGTTCAAGTTCATCTCCGGGGGCGTTCCGAATGAGCCCGATGGTTTGATCGTCGACCAATACTATGCGCGCCAGGAGCATCTTCGCGTAGGTCAAACCATCACATTGTTGAATCGTCCGTGGCACGTGACCGGAATCGTCCAGGGCGGGGTGTTGTCCCGCTTGATTGTTCGGTTGTCGAGCCTGCAAGAATATACGGGCAATGGCGGCAAGTTGACTGAAATCTTAGTAAAGCTGGATGACCCTGCATTGACGAAACAGGAAGTAACTCACTTCAACCAGATCCTGAAGGGATCACTTCGCGCCATTTCGACTGATGACTTAGTCTCACAGTTCAGCATTAACAATCTGCCTAACTTACAAGCGTTTATCTGGGTTATCGTCGCAATCGCCATAGTGGTCGGATTCCTGGTGGTATTCCTCTCCATGTATACGGCCGTTCTGGAACGGACTCGCGAGATCGGCATCCTGAAAGCTCTTGGCGCAAAACCAGGCACCATACTCGGCATCCTGATGCGTGAATCTCTGCTGCTGGCTATTGCAGGTTGCGCCATGGGTATCCTGCTTTCCTTTGGAGCTCAGGCCTTGATTATGGCTCTGTTTCCTGCGTCGCTGCACGTCATCACAGTGCCCGACTGGTGGCCCAAGGCGGCCGGCATCACCGTTGTCGGCGCGGTATTGGGCGCGCTTTACCCTGGCATGAAAGCCGCTCGCCAGGACGCTATTGAGGCTCTTGCATATGACTAAGCCGCTACCTGTCTCCAATCAGCCTCCAGCCAATCCCAACGACATCATCATCCGCGTTCACAACCTTCGTAAGGTCTTCCGTGGGGGAGAGGTGGAGGTCACTGCGCTCCGCGGCGTCGAACTCGAGGTGGGGCGGGGTGAATTTCTTGCCGTCATCGGGCCATCAGGTTCAGGCAAAACAACCCTCTTCCAAATTCTGGGCGGACTATCGGCACCCACGTCCGGAGATGTTTTCATTGAGGGCCATAACCTGCGTGATTTGACTGACTCACAGCGGACAGAATTACGACAGCGCAAGATCGGCTTCGTGTTCCAGAAGTACAATCTTTTACCTACGCTGTCGGCGGGCGACAACATAGAAATGGCCCAGGCCCTGGCAGGCTACCCGCCTAAGCCTGCGGACTTCGATACCATTCTGGATCTGCTTCAGATTCGCCAGCGATTAGGACACAAACCGCGGGCTCTTTCCGGTGGTGAACAACAGCGCGTGGCGATTGCACGCGCGCTTGTGAACCAACCGGCTATCGTGCTGGCAGACGAACCGACAGGGAACTTGGACACGGAGAACTCTAACGCGGTGCTCCAAATTCTGCGCGATCTCAACCAGCGCTCCGGACAAACGATCCTGATGATTACGCACAATCCCGAAGCGGCCGCGTTCGCGGACCGAACGGTGGCAATTCGCGACGGCGTAATCCACTCGGTTTAGGGCTGAATTGCGCCCTTGCTGGAGTTGATAAACCGCCGAGTAGCCGAGTAACAACGGTTTCCGCGCGGTAAGTATGGCACGTGAAAGTGCCTACTTACCTAAGTGAGGCAAACAGCCTAGAGTGGGAGAGGCGACTATGAATATCACAGGCAACACGATTGTCATTACAGGCGGAACTAGCGGCATTGGTCGCGCGCTCGCTGAAGCTTTTCACACACAAAAGAACAAGGTCATCATCGCGGGCCGGCGTCAGCAACTCTTGGACGAAGTGACAAAGCAAAATCCGGGTATCATCGGCATCCAAGTCGACGTCACGGATGAGAACTCGATCAACGGCTTCGCGAAGGAAGTGCGGGACCGATTTCCTGAGCTGAATGTCTTGATCAACAATGCAGGGATTGCGGCTCGTGAGCACTACGATGCTGACCAGGTAGATACCAAGACCGCAATGGCAATACTCCAGACAAACGTCATCAGCGTTGTCCAATTGACCGCAGCATTGCTTCCGGTCTTGAAGGCCCAACCGCATGCGACCCTAATGGCAACGACGTCCGGGCTGGCCTTTGTTCCTTTATCCGCGTCGCCGACCTATTGTGCTTCAAAGGCGTTTCTGCACAGCTGGCTTGCTGCTGTGCGTTTCCAACTTCGCGACACCAACGTTGAAGTGCTTGAGCTGGCTCCGCCTTATGTACAGACCGAACTGGGCGGTCCGCAACAGGCCAGCGACCCCAGGGCTATGCCGCTCGCTGCATTTACGGCGGAGGTCATGCAGATCATCCGGGAGAACAGAGTGGAACGAGGAGAGATCCTGGTTGAGAACGTGAAGCCAATGCGCTGGGCGGAAAAGAATGGCCAGTATGAGCAGATGCTGACGGCGATGGGGAACTTCTAAGCCGCAGTCTCTCAGTTGTCCCCTAGTCGCTGGTCTTGGACTCGAAGCGCATCCCGCGCAGGATTCCTTCCACTCCATCTGCGGCCGGTTTTGCCGCAAACTGAATCGTCACTTTCCTGCCGTCTTCCGTTCCGCAGTAGAACTCCGGTTTACCGCCTTCCATCAGCACGCGGGAGGGGTCGGGCAGCGACACGCGAACATTAGCTGCTGAGGTGTCGCCGATTTCGAATGCGGTGACAGCGCCCGCGGTGCATTCCACTTTGCGTATCCGGCCGGTTGCCGTTCGAATCTGGTCACCCACTTCGATGAATGGATTCCAGTCTTTCGCCCCATGTGCCTTGCGGCTGGTGACCATGTGCAGATTGCCCTGCGTATCGCGCGCGAATTGCACCGTGACATCGGTTTGCGTATCGAGCGCCAACAAGGACGCGGCCTCCCGCTGATCGGGCGTCGGTGCGAAGGCGACTGCCTTCTCTGCCGCCAGTTTCGCAGCGGGCCTCTGATCGGTTTCGAGAAGCGCGGACGCCATCGTGAGCCAGTAGCTGTAGGCTCGCGTGCGGGGCACGGAGTTCATGGCACGCAGTTGCTCAAGTGCCGCCGCGTAGTTGTCTCGGTTGCTTTCCAGCAGGCCCAGCCTGAAGCGTGCATCGTCGTAGTTGGGTTTCAACTCAATGGCGCGGCGTAGCGCGGCTGCGATCTGACCGTCCGGCGCGTGTGCATTTTCGAGCAGGGTTGCGTATTGGTAGCAGAGCACCGGGTCTGTCACGCCGAGGTCGAAGGCACGCTTCCATTCGAGGATCGCCCTAACCTCATCGTGCTTGCGAAGCGCGATGGAGCCTAGCGTGGCGGCAACGGAAGGATCTGAAGTGCGCTCCGTCTGTAACGTCCGGTAGACAGCTTGGGCGCGGTCGAGGTCGCCCGATGCCAGTACCAGCCCAGCCAACACGGCATCAGAGTCCGACCGGTTTACGCTTGAGGCGCGCAGATGCTGATCCCGAGGGGGTATGCCGGGCAGAGGCAGCGGAGATTTCGGCGCATCGATCGCGGACCGAAGGTCAGAAGCGATGGTCTCGACAGAACGCCCATAGATGGCCGCCAGCGCCGGTGCTTCAATGGTGCCGGTGTTGAAAGCGGCCCAGAGCGCCCCTGCGTTAGGGCTATATTGCGGCGAGAAGAGGAGCAGGTGCGTGAGCTCCCAACTCTCGGCGTAGAAGAGCTCGGCATCGTCGCGGCGGGATCGAGAAGGGTCGTCCTCGTCCATCGTCAGCAGTTTGTCGAGCGTGATGAGGGTGTGGTTCCGGAGCGTTTGCGAGCGGGCCGGGAGGTCGCCACCAATTAGCGATTCACGCGGCGTAATGTCAACGCTAGAGAAGACCTCGGCGATTCCTTCAGCAAACCAAGGAGGCAGATGAAGTCCGGCCGAGCGCAGGACGAGATGAGCGTATTCGTGTGCAAGCGTGCGGGAGCGATTCGGTCCAGCGGGTCCAAGCACGATATAGTCGACCGCTTCCGAGCCGAGGTAGAAGGCATCGGCGGCTGCGCGCGGGCGGAACGAACTGTACCCAGCGGTGGTGGCAAATTGGAGCACTCGAACCGGATGGTCGTGTTCGAGACCGGCATGGACACCGAGTGCGCCGGATGTGAGAAAAAACGTCCGCAACTGCTCGAGTGTCAGGGCTATAGATTCGCCGTCGTGCTCGCCGGATTGAGAGTAAACATTGAAGTGGGGACTGCGGACCAGCGTCCAGCCGCTATCGGATCCGCGGCAGCCGAGCGGCGCAAAAGTAGCTAGCACCAGAACGGTAAGGTACTTCACGATAAGACGATAGCAGGATTTATAGCCGCTGAGTTGTTCGACTACTTCGACGGATCGACGAGCGCGCCATATACGGCGGCGTGGCTTTTGTACAGGATGGAATGGTTGTCCGGCGAAGTCATGCGTTGGATCATAGCCACGAAGACCACGTCGTTGGTTGGATCGACCCAGAACCAGGTTCCCGCGGCGCCGTCCCAGAAGAATGTGCCCTTGCCGTCAGGCAGTTCGGCTTCCGGCGGATCGAAGACCACCGCTACATTGAAACCGTAGCCGAAGCCGGGCCGCATTACGTGCTGACCGCCGGCGAACTGCCCGGTGAGCAACCCGACCGGGAGGTGATTCGACGACATGAGCTTGACCGTTGCCGGCGACAGAATGCGCTTGCCCGCGAGTTCACCGCCATTGGCGAGCATCTGCGTGAAGTGGTAATAGTCCTCAGCGGTTGTTACTGACCCGCCGCCGCCTGAAGGCATTGTGGGCTGCTCGCTGTAGTCGGTCGGCGTGCTGGCGCCGGGGTTGACGGGTTCCAGATGGCCGTCCGCTTTCGCGCCGTAGTTCACAGCAAAGCGGGCACGTTTCTCCTGCGGCACAAAGAAGCCGGTGTCCTTCATGCCGAGCGGATCGAAGATGTGGTCGCGCATGAAATCGGGCAGAGTCTGGCCAGAGAGCTTCTCAATCAGGTAGCCCTCAATGTCCATGCCGACACTGTACTGCCAGCGGGTGCCGGGTTGATAGTTCAGCGGAATGGTGGCGAGCTTCTCAATCATCTCGTGCAGGTTGGCCGATTGCAGAACCTTTTTCTCGTGATACATGGCATCCACCGGCGATTGCGTAAAGCCGTAAGAGAAGCCCGCGGAGTGAGACATGACTTGTCCCAGCGTGGGCGGATGTTCAGGCTCAACTAGCATCATCTTGCCCGAAGCGTCGAAACCGTTAAAGACCTTGAGATGGGCGAATTCGGGAATGTACTCGGAGATGGGACGCCACGGGAGCCATTTGCCTTGTTCATAGAGGATCATCATGGCGACGCCGGTGAGGGGCTTGGTCATGGAGTAGTTGCGGAAGATGGTGTCCTTCGTCATGGGCACACTCTTTTCCGTGTCGCGCTGGCCGTACGTGCGGTAGTCGATAACCTTTCCGTGGCGGGCGAGGATGGTGACGGCTCCGGCGAGCTGCTTTTGCTCGATTTCACCCTGAATGAGCGAATGCAGGTTTTGGAGTCGGTCGCTAGAGAAGCCGACGGACTCGGGTTTGGCTGTGGGTGGTTCAGCAGCGGCGGCTAAGGTGGCCGTTAGTACGGCGAAGAGGAGGGCTCGTTTCATGTCGTGCGTTTTGTCGATCATGTCACAGGTAGGGCAACGGGGATTGGTGGTTGAGCCGGAGTTGGTGTTTGTATTTGCAACGTCGTTTGCTGGATGCCCGCAACCCGGGAATGATGAGTGGAACACAGTCGTAAGGCATGAGCAATCCCGGGCCGCTGTGATTTCCGTCGGACGCGTGAGTCGCGGTCAGGTACGCGGCATGGCGCCGCGAAGGTGCCCGGCAATCCGGAATTGGGCAGTATTCCTGGCCGCCGGGCCCAACAGGCCAATTAAGCCTATATACGTTCCGTGATGATCGGAAGGTGTAAGGCTCTCGCCTGTACGTCTTCCCTTTACGTGTACGCCTTCTCTCCGCCGAACTGAGAATCCCAGTACGTCGTAGCATCGGTGAAGAACTCACCCTCCCTGCAAAGGTGGCGTATCGCTTCTTCATTGACTTTGATGCCCAGGCCAGGCCCGGTCGGAACGGGGATGTGTCCGTCAACCACGAGGTCCCCTTTGTCGGTTATCTCTTTGTGCCAGGCTGGCTGCGGCTGGTGCCATTCCATGGCGAGAAAATTTTCGCTGGCGGCTATCGCGTGCGCGCCGGCTGCGTAGCCGATCGGGCAAGCGTTGCTGTGCACCATCATCCCCACTCCATATTTGGCCGCCATGTCGGAGGTCTTTTTCAATTCGAGACAGCCGCCGATCACAAGGTGATCCGGGTGAATATAATCGACTGCACGCGCCTGGCAAAGCGGCTCGAGCGATTCCACCAGGTAAGCGTCCTCGCCGGTCAAGGTGGACACCTTGATCGAATCGGTGATGAGCTTCCATTCCTCTACCCGGAACCACGGGACCATGTCTTCCAAAGTCGAGGGAGTGACCCTCTCCAGCGCGTTAGCCAGCTTGATGCAACTTTTCGCGGTGAGGTGCCCGAAATGGTCGTGACCCATGGGAGTGTTGCCGGCATCGCCCATGGCTTCCTTGATCGAAGCGACGTAGTCGGCTACGAGTTCACATCCCTTGTCGCTGACCTCTAATCCCTGATAGTCGTTCTCGGGGTTTTCGCCCGGCTCCCCGTTATAGTCTTTCGGCGCAAAGATCGTGCCCTTCGTGCCTTTGAGGACGCGAGGGACGCCCAGGTCGAACTTGAGCATCGTAAACCCCGCGGCGACTCTCTCCTTATAATCGGCGGCGATGTCTTTGATGTCGTCCGACTTCGGGTCACCCTCGCTGTACATGCGGACCTTGTCGCGAAATTTCCCGCCAAGCAATTGATAGATCGGCGCGCCATAAGCTTGGCCGGCCAGATCCCACAACGCGTTGTCAATCGCGTTGACGCCGCTGCCCTGACGGTTATACCCGCCATGCAGCTTGATCTTGCGGAAGATCTTGTCAACGTTACAGGGATTCTCGCCGAGCAATCGGGTCTTATGCATCAGCACCCAGTTCGGCTGGGGGCCGTCCCCAATCGTTTGGCCGTAACCCGAAATACCTTGATTAGTATCGATTCGGACGATGATGGTGCCGCCCGATGCCGCTCCCGCGCCAGGAGTCGGGGGAGGCAGTGTCCTGCCGGGGCCGCGTCCGCCCATCCGAGCCTCGCCGACCGGATTACCTCCCGGCCCTCGCACAACGGCAATGCGCATGTCCGTGATCTTCAACTCCGACGGATTTGAATTCCGGTTGACATTCTGGGGATAGGCTTCGAGGTCAGCCAAGAGGCCAAGCCCCGCGGCTGCCGCGCCAGTGCGCAAAAACGAACGCCGCCCAATTCTGTTTCTAGTTGTAGACACTTACTCTCCCTTTTCGCCACAAAGGCCTACTCGCGTTTGGAAACGGTCTATTCTATCCGAACTTGAATCTCGCAGCAGATCCGAAGGCTCATTCCCAACGCCAGTACAGCTTCGCGGGTCGAATACGCCGATGTTCGCAACTGGCGTCGGCCTTTGGGTTGGACAGCCTCAATTGTGTTCGGTGAACGTCGCACGAGGAACGGTGGAACCGGTGGTGGTGGTGCGCATACGATGGCCGTGGACACTTCCGGCGTTGCCGCCACGATCCTGGCCGACCGAGCGAAGCGCTTCCCCAGACTACAGTAAATGCGTGGAAGAGACCTACCGGACACTAATTAGTTCCGGAACAACGCATCTACGTTGGGTTGCCGCTTTGGATTTGTTCACGGGTCACATTACGAGTACGTCGTCTTTTGCTGATGGCGTCTAAATGGGATGACCAAGACACTTTTTGATTCCTATCAACTGGGTCCCATCATGCTCAAGAACCGAATCGTGATGGCGCCTTTGACGCGGTCGCGTGCCGGCAAAGGCGATAAGCCCCGAGAATTGAACGCAGAGTATTATCAGCAGCGCGCCGGGGCGGGACTCATTATCAGTGAGGCTACTCAGGTGTCCCAACAAGGTCAGGGTTACTTGTGGACGCCCGGCATCTACACGTCCGAACAAGTCGACGGCTGGAGGAAGGTTGTCGACGCGGTACATGGGCAGGAGGGCAGGATCTTTCTGCAGATGTGGCATGTGGGCCGCATCTCGCACGTTTCGCTACAGCCGGGTGGAGCGGCTCCGATCAGTTCCACCGACCAGGCGGCGGAGAACACTTACTCGTTCACGTATGATGCTGCAGGGAATCCCGGCAACGTCCCTGTGAGTAAACCGCGAATCGCGACCGTGACCGAATTGCAGCAGGTCGTCGCAGATTATGGGCAAGCCGGCCGTCACGCGCTCCAGGCCGGGTTCGACGGCGCCGAAGTGCACGGCGCAAACGGGTACTTGTTCGACCAATTTCTAAGTTCCGTTGTCAATGAACGCAACGATGAATACGGCAAACAGTCGAAAGAGAGCCGGACGCGTTTGCTGCTCGAAGCATTCGACGCGGTAGCCGCTGCGCTTGGCCCCGAACGGGTGGGAGTTCGCATCGCGCCGTTCGGCACTTTCGGAGGCATGAAAAAGGATCCAAAGGTGGAAGAGACATTTCTCTACCTTGCGCAAGAACTTAGCAAGCGCGGCGCTGCCTACATTCATATAGTGAGGGGCAGTCAACTCGACCCTGAACCCGTTGTGCCCGAAGAATTCTTCGCCAAGATCCATGGCGTCTTTAAGGGAACGATCATCGTGACAGGAGGGTTGAACAAGCAATCGGCCGAGCGGCTACTTCATAACGGCGTAGCAGACTTGTTCGGCTTCGGCACGCTGTTTATTTCGAACCCCGATCTGCCAGAGCGGTTGCGCAACGACTGGCCACTTGCGCAGGGCGACCAGAGCACCTTCTACGGTGGGGGTGCCAAAGGATATATTGACTATCCAACTTACCAAGACGAATTGGTGACCCGCCAAGTCGAGGCGCCGCTAGACATACATTGAGTAACGGATGGCCAAGCGGGGGGCGCCGCTGAGAGTGGCCCGCTCGGTGTGTCTTTAGCGAGAAGGTGACGATTAGATATTGAACTAAGAATCCTGGTCGTTACTCGGAAGCCCAAGGACCTCCACAGACTCTGCAGCGATGGGCCACTCAGCGTAGCTGGTGCGAGGATTCGGGTCAAGCCAGATCAGAATCCACCCGCGCGCGATCGGATGGTTATCGATTACAGTTCCCTCGAGGTCATTTAGAAAGGCGGCACTGCCACATAGCCGCTGCGTTCTCACGCGCACACGGGCACCTCGGGGCGGGTATTCTTCACCAGGCATGCTTGGGGCTCCAGTGCGATATGTCCCAACCACCCTTGCTGACTCGTAGTTGGATATAGATTTCCCGCCGGGCCACGCCGGACGGCTGACGCGAATCGCGTGATTGAAGCGCGCCCACTTTGGTGAATGAAATCTAGATTACTCTATGCAAACCGCGAGGTCAAGCGCAAGCCACTGGTAGCGCACAGCTCCAGCCAGGTTCTGCGCCTCTTCATCCCGCGAAACTTGCTCGTGCCGATATAGTCATGCAAGAGGCGCAATTTAACTCGCCGAGAAATAGACTTATACATTCACGCGCAACAGCATGCATCCAGGTGAGATCGGCATTTCAGGATTTAACTACGAGCAGGCATATCGAGCACTCGTCGAGCACTCCCCTGTTCCTCTCTGGATCACTTTAGATGGACGGATTGTTTTCGTAAACGAGGCCGGAACTAAGCTGCTCGGCGGAGATCGGGCCGCCGACTTGCTGGGGCATTCTCCATTCGATATCCTGCATCCTCGCGGTCGCTCACTGAAAGAAAAGATAGATCAGCTTGAGACCGGAGAAGCAAGCGCATTCGGAGATGTGGAGGAGGAATTCGTCCGGCTCGATGGCTCGAAAGTTACGCTTTCCATAACTGCTTCCGTTTTGCACTGCGGCGGTGACAGAGCCGTGCAGGTGCACTGCATTGACAGAACGGAACAGAAGAAGGCTGAACAGGTCCAGCGTCTGCAGAGTGAACTGCTGCTGCAAGCTTACGAGCCAATCTTTGCGTGGGAGCTAGGCGGCTCGATCGTGTATTGGAATGACGCCGCTGAGAGTTTGTACGGCTACCGGCGTGGCGATGCCGTCGGGACAGTAAGTCACGCTTTATTGCAAACTGAACAGCTTAGCGGTGGCGCGCCTTTGGTCGAACAGCTTTCTGCCGACGGCGAATGGACGGGGTTGTTAAGCCACACGAGTCGCGAGGGACGCCGGTTGACAGTTGAGAGTCATCAGCGTCTGGTGAAAACCGAAGATGGCTCGACTTTGGTGATCGAACACAACCGGGACGTCACGGCGCAGCTTCAGCACGAGTCCGCGCTCCGGGAGAGTGAGGAGCGGTTTCGGGCTACTTTCGAGCAGGCTGCAGTCGGAATAGCACACCTTGGAGTGACGGGACACTGGCTCCGAGTCAATCAGCGCCTGTGCGAAATGGTTGGATACTCACGCGACGAACTAATTGGACTGAGTTTCGCCAATATCAGCTATCCAGAAGACCTGGAATCTGACTGGACGCAGGCTCAAGCACTGCTGCGCGGAGAGATCCAGACGTACTCGATGGAGAAGCGTTATCTCCGGAAAGACCAGAGTCTCTTATGGACCAATCTGACCGTTTCCCTCGTGCGCGACTCGTCGGGCTTGCCCGACTATTTCATCTCGGTTATCGAGGATATCAGTACCCGCAAGCAGGTGGAAACTGAACTCCGAGCCAGTGAAGACCGATTCCGGACCCTGTTCGAAACTTCGCCGGTAGCAAAATACCTCATCGATCCTGATACCTGGTCCCTGCTTGCCTTCAATGACCAGGCAGCCACTCAGTTTGGCTACAGTCGTGAGGAATTAGCGCAGTTAAGCTTCGCTGAGTTAGACGCGAGCAACTCGCCGGAGCAGATCAGCGCCGTCTTCGGACAGAATCTAAAGGGAATTAACACCACATTCGAGGCTTGTCATCGCAGGCAAGATGGCGAACTCCGGGATGTTCTGACCACCTCTCAAGCGATCGTGTTGAATGGGCGATCAGTAATTTACGCCTCGGTCCTGGACTTTACTGACCGAAAGCGAGCGGAACGAGCGCGGCAGGAGTTGAACGCCACCTTAGAACGGCGCATTGAGGAGCGCACGCTAGAACTGGAAGAGCAACGGCTGTTTTTGGAAGCAGTGCTCGACACGATCGATGTCGGCGTTACCTCCTGCGATCGCGACGGCCGCCTTATTCTTTTCAATCGCACGACCCGGCGGTGGCATGGCCTGCCAGAGGAAGCCGTTCCTATGGAACTCTGGTCCGAACACTATAGCTTGTACGAGAAAGATGGCCGCACCTTGCTAGCAACCGAGCAGATTCCGCTGGTCAGGGCCTTACGCGGAGAGTGGGTGCGCGACGCCGAGATCGTGATTGCACCGGCGAGTGGTCCCGAGCGCCGGGTTGTGACGAGCGGACAACTTTTGAAGAACGCCCGTGGTGAAACACTTGGAGCGGTGGTGGCCATGCATGATGTAACTCGTCAGAAGCAGGCCGAAGCGCAACTGAGAGAGGCCAACCGCGAGTTGGAAGCATTCAGCTACTCCGTTTCGCACGATCTTCGGGCTCCCTTACGCAGTGTGGACGGTTTTGGCCAGATTCTTCTCCGGGATTATTCAGGTAAGTTTCTTGATGAGCGAGCCGTTTCGTACATTCGGCGTATGAGTGCGGCGACTGCTCGGATGGGGCAACTTATCGAGGATCTTTTGAGTCTGTCCCGTGTATCTCGAGACGAATTTCACGCGCAGTCGTTGGACTTGAGTCGGCTGGCGCGGGACATCGTTCGTGAATTGCGCGAGCGCGATCCCGGCAGAGATGTCACAGTCTCGATTGAGGACGGTCTACTTTGCAACGGAGATGCGCGGCTGCTTCGAATTGCCCTGACGAACTTGTTTGCGAACGCCTGGAAGTTTACCGGAAAGACACCAGATGCTTGCATTGAGCTGCGGGTTGCGCAGACCGGTGTAGAGCGGATTTATAGAATAAGAGACAACGGAGCGGGTTTCGATATGGCTCACGCTGAGCTCCTTTTTGCCCCGTTTCAGCGCTTGCATGGACCCGCCGAGTTTGAAGGCACAGGCATTGGTCTAGCGATTGTGCAACGAGTGATTCACCGGCATGGTGGGCAGATCTGGGCCGAAAGCGAAGAGGGGCGGGGAGCTGCATTCTATTTCACGCTGAAGGCCCTATGAGCGGAAAACGAATATTGCTGATTGAAGACAATCCTGACGACGAAGAACTGACGGTAGAGGCATTGCGTACGGGAGGCGTAACCGCGCAGATTATGGTTGCCCGGGATGGAGCGGACGCGCTCGACTACCTCTTTGGGACCGGAAAACATGCAACCACTGAGTTGGAAACCGCTCCTCATCTGGTGCTGTTGGATCTCCGCTTACCGAAAATTCCAGGCCTCGAAGTGCTACGCCGCATTCGGGCCAATGCGCAGACCAGGTACCTCCCAGTGGTGATTCTTACCTCGTCAAGCGAGGAGTCCGACAAGCGAAGCGGCTATGAGAATGGCGCAAACAGTTACGTACGGAAGCCGGTCGAGTTTGAGCAGTTTATCCGGGCTGTACAGCACTTAGGGGCCTATTGGACGCTCTTCAATGAAACTCCGGCCCGCCCGTAATACCCATGGCAGAGAAGGTCGGGGTGCTTATTGTTGAGAATGACGAGGACGATGCCATCCTGGTGCAGGAGCAACTTCGGCAAGAGGGCTTCGATGTCGAATTCGAGCGCGTTGAAACAGCCGAGGCGCTAAAGGCGGCCCTGCGAAAGGAGTCCTGGCAGGTTGTTATCAGCGACTTCGTAATGCCTAGGCTCAACGGGCGAGAGGCGCTGCGCATTGTTAAAGAAAGTGGACTCGATGTTCCCTTCATCATCGTGAGCGGCAGTATTGGTGAAGAAACCGCGGTGGAGGTGATGCGGGAGGGCGCCCACGACTATGTCCTAAAGGACAACCTTGCGCGGCTCGGTCCCGCTGTTAGGCGCGAGTTGCTGGAGGCCAGAGAGCGTGCCGAGAGGCGCAGGAGCGAAGCAGCGCTGGATGATGCCAGTGCGCAGATGCTTCTGGCACAACATGCAGCGGGCGTTATCACCTGGGATCTTGATCTGAAAACCCGCTTGGTGAGGTGGTCGGAAGAGATCTATCGTTTGCTCGGCCAGGAGCCAGGGCCCAGGCACCGGCCCTTTGACGAATTTTTCAAATATATACATCCGGATGACCGTGAGCATGCTCGGGCTGCGGCAGAAAGGTCGATACAGGATGGGACACACCTTGATCTCGAGTTTCGAATCATTCGGCCAGATGGTAGCGTGCGTTGGTTGTTAAGCCGGGCAGTCGTCTTCCGCGATGCGGGTGGGCGTCCCAATCGGATGTTAGGCCTGAATATGGATGTGACCGATCGCAAGGAGAGCGAAGCACGGCTTGCGGCCAAGAATAAAGAGTTGGAGAAGAACGCGAGAGAGCTTTACCAATCCAATAAAGAATTGGAGCGGTTTGCATACGTAGCTGCCCATGATCTGCAAGAGCCGCTTCGGATGGTGGCCAGCTACTCGCAACTGTTGCTGCGGACACTTGGAACGCGAGTGGACGAAGTGCCCGTGGCCGAGCAGTACGTTGGCGTTATGCGCGGCGGTATTCAACGGATGGAGCAGCTTATCGATGGACTCCTCAGCTACTCACGGGTGGTTCATCAAGACGAGCAGGACCTGCAAACCGTCGATGCCGATTCGGCTGTCGAAGAGGCTTGTGCTCATCTGCAGCAGCTCATTGACGACCAGCAGGCCAGTGTGTCTCACGGCCGGCTGCCGACCGTCCGGGCTGACCATACGCAATTAGTACAGATCTTTCAGAATCTGCTATCGAATGCCATCAAATACCGCAAGAAGGAGGTACCGCCTATCGTGCACGTTTCAGCTGAACAGAAGGCTGACCGCTGGGTTTTTGCCGTGCGCGACAATGGCATTGGAATCGCCCCTGAACACCACGAACGCATCTTTGTCATATTCAAACGGCTGCATCGGGAAGAGTATCCAGGCCTTGGTATCGGCCTCGCGTCCACACAGCGGCTGGTTGAGTTGCATGGCGGAAGCATTTGGGTCGAATCGCTGCCAGGTCAAGGTTCAACCTTTTACTTCACGCTGCCAATACGCCTGAATACCAGCCCGGAAAACATTACAGCGAGCGATGCTTAAACCGCGTATACTCATTGCGGAAGACAATCGTGCAGATGTCGAATTAATTCAGTTGGCATTGGCAGAACACGGCATCCAAGCCGAGCTCAACGTCGCGAACCGTGGAGACGAAGCGTACCAACTAATATTGCACCTGGGCAAGATGACGGCCCGTCCAGATCTCATCCTCATGGATCTGAACTTGCCGGGGAGGACTGGCATTGAGCTTCTCGAAGTGCTTCGATCTTCCGAGGAGGGAAGGGCAATTCCGGTGATTGTCATGACCTCGTCCCGGTCTCCCGCCGATTACAAACAGGTCGAGCGGATTGGCATTACTGCCTTCTTTCGCAAACCCACCGATCTGGAGGAATTTCTGAAGCTTGGAGCAGTGGTGAAAGGCATCCTCGTGAGCAAGGAAAGGTGATTCTTTATTTCTTGTCACCTCGCTTGAATCTGGCCGCCAGCGCCTGCTGAACGCGATTGAAGCTGCGGCCGCGAAGCGAGGCCAACACAATGGTACGCACAGCACGGCTTTCGCGAAGGGGAATGTACCGGCAGCCGGCATGGCGATCGATGGCCATTTCCGGCACCAACGTCAGGCCGATGCCGGCGGCCACCATACCCAAAATGCTGCTGAATTGGCCGCTCTCAAACGCAATGTTCGGATTGACATGAGCGCTGCGGCAGATGGCGAGACTCAGGTCTCGAAAGCAGTGGCCGTCCCGCAGCATGACGAGAGATTCGCCGCGCAACTCCGCCAAAGATAGAGAATCGTTTCCGGCCAGCGGGTGCTTTTCCGGCACCGCAGCCAGAAGGGGTTCGGTCCGGATGGGCTCCAGTTCGAGATCCTTGTGACGGAGCGGCAAAGCGAGCAGGGCGAAGTCGATGGACAGGTCGCGCAGCCCCTCTATGAGGACCGGCGTGGTCTCTTCCACAATGCGCAACCGCGCGTCCGGAAAGCGCTTAGTGAACGCCGCGGTGTAACGCGGAATCATGTAGGGCGCGACGGTCGGAATAGCGCCTAAGGTGACGCTTCCGCGAACATCCGCACTGTTCGACGCAACGCTGGCGCGGGCGACATCCACGTGATCAAGAATGGCGCGGGCATGTGGCAGGAACGCACGCCCGGATTCCGTCAGCCGAATGCCACGGCCGAGCCGGTCAAAGAGCTTGGCACCGAGTTCTTCTTCTAGCTTGAGCACCTGTTGGGAGAGCGAGGGCTGGGCGATCTGGCAACGTTCGGCTGCGCGGCTGAAGCTGCCGGTTTCGCCGACAGCGCAGACGTAGCGTAGCTGGTGGAGCTCCATAGGTATAGCCTATACCCGGGAAGGCTTTTAGATATTGGAAGTATGGCTCGCTTGGTGCTACTGTGAGACCGGAAGCTAAAGGAAAAACCACGTGGAGACCTTGAACTCAGAGCGAGCAGAAAAGTCGGCAGAGGAAGCGAAATGCCCTGTTGTAAATCACAGTAACGGCAATGGCAACAGCGGCGGCAAGAGTGCGCGTAGAACGAACCGTGACTGGTGGCCCAACCACCTGAATCTGGAACTGCTGCACCAGCACTCCCGCCTGTCGAACCCCATGGAAGAGGAATTCAACTATGTGGAGGAGTTTAAGAAACTCGACTACTGGCAGTTGAAGAAAGACCTGGCCGAGGTGATGACGGATTCGCAGGAGTGGTGGCCGGCAGACTTCGGCCATTACGGCCCGTTGATGATTCGTATGGCCTGGCACGCGGCCGGCACGTATCGGACATTTGACGGCCGCGGTGGCGGGGGACGCGGACAACAGCGCTTTGCGCCCCTGAACAGCTGGCCTGACAACGTGAACCTGGACCGCGCACGTCGGCTACTTTGGCCGGTCAAGCAGAAGTATGGCAAGCAGATTTCGTGGGCCGACCTGATGATCCTGGCCGGCAACGTCGCGCTGGAGACGATGGGCTTCAAGACCTTCGGCTTCGGGGCCGGACGCCCGGACGTGTGGGAACCCGATCACGACGTGGACTTCGGGTCCGAGGCGGAGTGGCTGGGGACCGATAAGCGGTACACCGGCGACCGCGAACTCGCGGCGATGCATGGGGCAACGACCATGGGTCTGATTTACGTCAATCCAGAGGGTCCGGAAGGAGTGCCCGATCCGGTTGCAGCGGCGCATGACATCCGAGTGACTTTCGGCCGCATGGCGATGAACGACGAGGAGACTGTGGCCCTGATCGCTGGCGGCCACACGTTCGGGAAAACTCACGGCGCAGCGCCGGGGAAGCATCTTGATAAGGAGCCCGAGGGCGCACCGATTGAGAACCAAGGCCTTGGCTGGACCAGTGCTTATAAAACCGGCATTGCCGGCGACGCCATCACCAGCGGAATCGAGGTGACGTGGACGACGCAGCCGAGGCAGTGGACCAACGACTACTTCGATCACCTATTCAAATACGAGTGGGAAGTGACCAAAGGCCCCGGTGGTGCAAACCAGTGGAAGCCCAAGGGCGATGCCGGCGCGGGAACCGTGCCCGATGCGCACGATCCTAATAAGAAGCATCAACCGGGCATGCTGACCACCGACATCTCGATGATCGCGGACCCCGAGTACCGGAAGATTTCTGAGCGTTTCTATAAAAATCCAGATGAGTTTGCCGACGCGTTCGCGCGTGCCTGGTTCAAGCTCACTCACCGCGACATGGGTCCGCGCGCCCGCTACGTTGGTCCTGAAGTACCGGCGGAGGTTCTGATCTGGCAAGACCCAGTTCCACCGGTGGATCATCAGGTGGTGGACGAGGCCGATATCAAGGCACTGAAAGAGAAGGTACTGGCTTCGGGGCTTTCGGTTTCGGAACTGGTCTCCACCGCCTGGGCTTCTGCTTCCAGTTTCCGCGGATCGGATAAGCGCGGCGGTGCCAACGGTGCTCGCATTCGGCTCGCTCCGCAAAAAGATTGGGAAGTGAATCAACCGGCGCAGTTGGCTCGCGTGTTGAAGACGCTGGAGAAGATTCAAAGCGAATTCAACGGTTCGGCCGCCGGCGGCAAGAAGATTTCGCTCGCAGACCTGATCGTGCTTGCGGGTGCTGCGGCCATTGAGAAGGCGGCAAAGGACGCCGGCACTGATGTGACGGTTCCCTTCACACCGGGACGCACGGACGCTTCGCAGGAACAGACCGACATCGAATCCTTCCAGCCGCTGGAGCCTAAGGTGGACGGCTTCCGTTCTTACGGATACAAAAACCCTGAGCCGGCGGAAGTGGCGCTACTCGATAAAGCGCAGCAGATGCGGCTGACGGCACCAGAACTGACCGTTCTGATCGGCGGGTTGCGCGTGCTGAACACCAACTTCGGTGGGACGACGTTTGGTGTCTTCACGGACCGCCCGGAGACCCTGACCAACGATTTCTTCGTGAACCTTTTGGACATGAAGTATGCGTGGAAGGCGACGAACGGCTCGCAAGATACATTCGAGGGCACGGAGCGAAAGTCGGGCAAGCCGAAATGGAAGGCGACGCGCGCCGACCTGATCTTCGGTTCCAACGCGCAGCTGAGGGCGGTGTCAGAAGTGTATGCGTGCTCCGATTCGCAACCGAAGTTCGTCAAAGATTTCGTCGCCGCCTGGCACAAGGTGATGAATCTCGATCGCTTCGACATTATTCACACTGTCTAACGGCTTTGCCGGGTGATTGTAGCGGGCCCTGTTCACACTGAAGTTCAGTTGAGCAGGGCCGTTCTTTTTCGGCCGGGGACAACAGAAGGCTCTGCCCGGTGCCATCAGCGGCACACGGTAGCCATGAAATGCCGGCTGAACACGCGTCACATTTTTCTCAGCAGCAGGAGCGTTAGATCATCTCGGCCCTCTGGGTCAAAGATCCACTTTTCTACGGTGCCGGTAACAGCGGTAATTATGTTGTTGAGCGGCTTGTCAACCTCGCTCAACAAGAGTTCCGCCAGACGAGTTTCGCCGAACTCCTGCTCCGCCGCGTCGAAGGCCTCTGGTATCCCGTCTGAGAAAACGGCGACAAGATCGCCGGTCCGTAACAGGATGTCTTGCTGCTCGTACTTCACATTCGGCAGCAGGCCAACCACCATCCCGTCGCCTTCGAGCGTAGTCGCCCGTCCATCGCGCACCAGGATGGGCTTCAGGTGCCCCGCATTCGTATAGGTAAGCCGCCCCGTTTCATCGTCGTACGCGGAACAGAAGAATGTGGCGTACTTTTCCGCTGGAGTGTTTTCGTAGAGTTGCTGGCTAATCAACGCCATCAGCGTCGCAGTGGACAACACATGCTGAGAGGAATCTCCACTGAACTTTAGTTGCGCATGCAGAGCTGATTGAATACTCGCCATTAGGAGTGCCGCGGAAACTCCCTTTCCCGAAACGTCCCCCAGCACGATTGCTGTCCACCGGTCGTCCAAACGCACGTAGTCGTAATAGTCGCCGCTGACAACCCGTCCGGGAATACATATACCGGCCATCTCCAAAGTCTTCAGTTTCGGCACATACTTCGGGAACAGGCGCAATTGCACTTCTCGCGCGATCTCCAGTTCGGCGTCCAGCTTTTCTTTCTTTTTCACCTCGCCAATCAACCCGCGAATCTTCGCTGTCATGCCGTTGAACGAGGCGGCCAGTTCACTCAATTGGTGCTCACCCCGCACCGGAATCTGATGCGAAAAATCTGCTTGCCCTACGTGTAGCGTTCCTCGGTAAAGGTCGTCCACGGAACGCGTAATCGCCCGCGTGAGTCTCAAGCTGGAGAACAATGAGACAACTTCCACAATCAGAAGAAGGCTGCCGACGACGATCAGCAGCGACAGCGCAATCGATGCCATCTGAGAATCCGTGCCCCCGGATATCAGCAAAGACGGCCTGGACGCTAACGGAAGTAGAACGTCCTTCTCTCCAGAGGAAGTTTGTGCTTTCCAAGCCAGCAAGCCGGTGATCGGCACATCCCACCAACTCCGAGGCCGCCCTAATCCGAAGGGCGCGATGTCTTTCTTGATCCGGTGTTCCACTACAGTCATCCTGCTACCGGACGGGCCCCATGACACATCAACGCGGTCATCTCCCTGCAACACGGCGGTAACGGAGACAATGCCCGGCGTGAGCGCAGCCAGAGTCTTGGCATCCAAGGGAAGATAGGTGAACGCTTCCGTGTTACCGTCACGCACCTTTGAACCGATGTAGTAGTGGCCGTCGGCTGCCTCAAACACACCGCCGAATCCGAGAGGCATCCAAGCCGGCGCGGTCTGGAAGCGGCCGTCTGGAGGTAACCGTGAAACACCGCCATTTACCAGCACCACGGCCCCCAGCCTCGGCACCGTTTGGCGGAGTTGGTCCAATAGATCCGTCTTAGCTCCGTGAAAAGCCGCAACGCTTAGATTCAGCGCCGTGGAGCGAACGCTCTTGGCTTGCGCCTCTAGCCCTTGGCGGACACGCTGGGTGGCGAATTGTCCAAATAGCAACTCGGCCGATAGCGTCAGCATAAATCCGATGAGGAAAATGGGAAGAACGCCAAATAGAAAGAACGTTACAAGCAGTCGGTTTCCGAACACGCCACAGCAACTCCTTGCGGAAAGCGACGTAGCAAACGGCGAGCGCCAACACCAGGAATCCCGAGTGCGAACTTCGGCCGAAGAAATAGGCGATGATGACGTCGACCACCACCAAAACGGTTGAAGCTAGCGCGATCCGTTGAAAAAGACTTCTGTCGCGAAGCCATGGCATCATCGCCGTATGATAACCCGCGAATTTCTGGCTCTAGTTTGGAGTTACACAGCTAAGTTGTAGCGCGGTTCCACAACTCAAGCCTCGCTTGAAGAGAATCTCTTGTGTGTCACTCCAAACCGTCTATCCTTGGCAACCTTGATTACGCTGCCATCTTTTCTTGAACCGCAAGTGCAGCCTTGCGGATGATATCGAGCACGAAGTCAGGATGGGACAGCATGGGAACGTGGCTGCTGTCGATCTCGAAGGTGGTAGCTTTCATCCGCTTTGCGACGAAGCGTTCCAGCTCTGGTTGAATCGTGCGGTCGTTCTTTGCCACGACGTACCAACTCGGCTTAGAACTCCAGGCGGTGCCTTCCATCTTTGGGGTGAATAGGTCTACCGCTGGCGCTGCATGCGCAGCCCACAGGAGCTTCTGCTCTTCTTGGGGCAGATCTCCCGCAAAATACGCAATTCCCTCCGGTTTCATCCAGATGCGCCCGTCTGCCACTTCGACGTGCGAGAAGACGTCACTGACCGGGAACTTAGCCAGGAGGCTTTGCGAGCTTTCGTCAGCCGCCGGGGCGAGTGCGGCGAGGTAGACGAGCCCGGCCACCGCGGGATCGGTGCCGGCGTGAGTAATGAGTGTGCCGCCGTAGGAATGACCGACGAGTAGGGCGGGGCGGCTGACGCGAGCTAACGTACGCTTTACAGACTCGACGTCGCCCGCGAGTGTGTCGAGGCCGTATTGGGCCGCAAGCACCTCGTGACCCTCCGCCTGGAGAGTCGGGATCAGCTTATTGAAGGACGAGCCATCGGCCCATATTCCGTGAACGAAGACAATGCTGGGTTTGCTCTGCATTTTGAACACTCCTTTGTGATGGAACAACGACTAGCGTTATCCACTGGGTACATGTTCATCTCATACCGAAGCAATAACAAGCCCTCTTTCGAGTAGGGATTCGCCTCGAAAGTGTAATGAGTTCATGATGGGGCGTCGCCATTCGCACCGCAAGAGAGCAGCCTAATTCCGCTGCTTTGGGTTTACAATCCCTTCATTAGCAATTGCTGCCTCTTGCCTCGGAGTTTGAAGACTCGGGCGGCGCAAGTTTACATAATATCTGTTATCGGCCTGCGCTTGCTTGGAGAAAACTGCCGCCACTTGACATCGTGCGTATAATTACTTAACTCCTGATAGGTCAGTGGCTACCGGATTGTCCATTCCGTCTTAGCCGCAACTCTGCTTGGTTTGTGGAGGAACGCCGCTCGTGATATCTACACTGCAACGCTCCAGGTTCGCCTGCGATGTGAACAGGTTCTCGAAAGCCGTCCGAAACTATCTCCGGCCTGGGCCTGCGCACTTGCTAATGTATCTCGCCGGTAGATTTCAGCTGGTTCGTGTCGTTGCGACCCGGCTGTATCAGGCATGCTCCCAACCCACCCAGCACTTGCCTTCCGACCGTACCCATTCGCAATTGGAAAACGTCGACGTCGATTATGCCGTGCAATCCCTGAAGCGGAATGGATTCTTCCCAGATTTACGCTTGCGTCCCGATGTGCTGGCGCAGCTTCGTCACTTTGGCGAAAACGCCGCCTGCTTGGGCAATGGCAATCCCGACCACAGTTTTACGCTTTCCGGTAAACAAGAGACAGAGAAGGAAGCGGACAGCAAATTCACAACTGGTCGTTTCGTCAATTGCCTGCAAAGATGTCAGGCGATTCGCGAGTTAGCCAGCGACCCTGTGCTGCTTGCCATCGCACGCGCCTACTTGGGTGCCGAGCCCGTTGCCATCAACCCGCGCATGTGGTGGAGCTTCGCCGGAGATTGGAGCCACCAGCAGCGAGTCAGCGAAGGCCGTGCGTTTCACTACGATCTGGACGACTATCGGGCGGTTGCCTTCTTCTTTTATTTATCCGACGTCGAGGATGCAGGAAGTGGTCCGCACGTGTGTGTTCCGGGCAGTCACTTGCGCAAGCCACTTCACTTCTTGGTTTCACCGTTCAAGAGCAGGACCGATGCCCAGATCGCGGCGTACTACGGAGCCGATCGCATTACGACTGTCTCGGGCAAAGCAGGTTCGGGGTTCGCGGAAGATCTCTTCTGTTACCACAAGGGACAGGATCCAACGACAACGGACCGTCTGCTCTTACAGATTCGGTTTCGCTATCGGGTTTACGGCAATGTTAGTAACGAGTAAGCGGCACCTTCTACCGGCGCTGACCGGATTAGAATAGCGACTAAGTCAACGCCAGGCATTCTCTTTCAGCCACTTCGCAAGCAGATCAGGCCACACTGCCAGAGCGGGGTTGTCGCGAGCGAGACCGACCCCATGTTTGCCGGATTGGAATATGTGCATTTCGGCCGGCACGCCCGCGGTTCGTAATGCAAGGTAGAACTCAATGCTGTTCTGGACAGGCACCACGGTGTCATCGGACGTGTGAAACAGAAATGTAGGAGGCGTTTCTTTCGTCACCCGCGTCTCGTTAGACAGCGACTCAACCAGTGCCGGGTCCGGTGATGCACCCAGCAGCGCGTCACGTGAGCCCCGGTGCAAATAGGGCTCCTTGAACGTGATCACCGGATACGCCAAAATCAGGAAATTAGGCCGGCAACTCTGCTTTTCAATGGCGTCGGTGCTACTTGCGTTTCCCGCATCGAAATGTGTCCCCACCGACGAGGCTAAATGCCCTCCTGCCGAAAATCCCCAGACGCCGATACGGTCAGGATTGAATCCATACTCACCGGCGTGGGCGCGAACCCAGCGCACGGCTCTCTGTGCGTCGCCCAATTCGACTGGGTGATGGTACTTCGGCCCTAGCCTATATCGAAGAACAAAGGCATTAATGCCGTAGCTATTCAGCCAGGCCGCAACTTGTGCGCCCTCGTGATCCATCGCTAGATGCACGTATCCGCCTCCAGGAAACACCACCACGGCAGTCGATGTTTTCTGCGGGCCGGCAACCGGGTAGACGGTGAGCGAGGGTTCATCCGCTTCCGCCGTTCCTTGCGCGCTCGGTGCACCATTAGGCCATAGAAGAACACGCTCGGGCAATCTAATTTGGTACGAAGTCGTCGTTTGCTGCGCGTGAGAGCTGACCATGCAAAGCAGAACGGCAGCCGTCAGAGTCGTAATCGCGGTAAAGCGGAACATACAATGCTTGTCTTCCCTTCGGATGTATTTCAGTCGAGCCGTTCCTGCCGCCTTCGTTCCCGGGCCCGCCACAACCACCAGGCGACAACCGCTCCGGCCATAAGCACGCCGGCAGCAGCCCAAGTGTAGCGATGAACGAAGACTATGGCTGAACGCCAGTTGTCCCCCACAAGGTAGCCGATGGTCAGAAAAGTGGTCACCCATAATACGGCGCCAGACCACGCATACCGCGCAAACACCGCAAACTCCAGTTCCGACAATCCCGCGACCAAGGCCGTGAAGTGACGCACTCCAAGAATAAAGTAGCCGAACGTCAACACCCAATTACCGATGCGCGCGAACCACGCGTGAACCCGTTCCAATCGTGCCGGTGTTAAACGGATATATCGCCCATAGCGGCAGACTAATCGATGTCCCAGCGTTCTGCCCAAAAGGTAGCTAATACTGATGCCACAAACGGATCCTGCCACAGCAGCCAGAAAAGCTGGTGCCGCCTGCATTCGACCGGATGCAATCAGGTAACCGCAGAACACCAGGATCGTTTCATCCGGCAGCGGAATACCAATGATTCCGAGCATGAGCGAGGTGAACAGGCCCAGGTAACCGTAGTGTGAAATGGCAGCTAAGACGTGCTCCATGCGCTGGGCATTCAGAGGATAGCAGGCCTGCGATACTATCGCCGTATGCTGGGCGAAGCGAGTAAGTTCTTAGAAATCGAATGTCCGTGCTGTGGCGCCACTCTTCATGTGGACCTGGAAACGCGCGCTGTGATCCGGCATCAGGAGCCGGAGAAGAAACCGATCATCGAGGATCTGCAGGCCGCCGTGCAACAACTGAAGGGCGAAGCCGAGCGCCGCAACGACATGTTCGAGAAAAGCTTCGCTTCGCATCTCAACAGCGATAAAGTTCGCGAAAAGAAGTTCGAAGAGTTGCTGAAGCAAGCCAAGGAAGACAAAAGCGGAGCTCCGCCTAAGCGTGCATTCGATCTTGACTAGGGAACGATTTGCGAGGTGAACTCGCCGCGTGCCAGACGTCGTACGAAGTCTATGTCGCCTTCCAGAAAATCGAGTCCCGGCAGCGCGGTCAGCCGCTTCCATTGGATTTGCTCGAACACTTGCGCATCCGGCACGCCTTCATATTCAGTCACTGAAAAGAATAAAAGGTGGACGCGGCTGCCGCTGGCATAATCATGCTCGTAGCGGGCTACTTCGGGACCTATCTTGGCTTCAATTCGTAATTCCTCGCGAAGTTCCCGCGCAAGCGCCTGCTGTGGCGTCTCCCCGGCTTCGACTTTGCCGCCGGGGAACTCCCACTTGAAAGCATGACGGTCAGACCGGCGGCGTTGCCCGACCAGCACTTCGCCGTCGCGGTAAATGACCGCAGCCGAAACCAGCAGCGGCGTGCGATTTTTCATTTGTTCCCCGTCAGGCGCTGGCGCTGCTCGCCACTAGCTGACGCAGAACGTAGGGCAAAATGCCGCCATTGCGGTAGTATTCCGCTTCCTGAGGGGTGTCGATACGAGCTCGGACCTCGAACTCCAGAATCTTCCCGCCCGGCTTAGTGGCCCGTACCTGAACATTGCCTTTGCCGGCCACCGCAGCCGGAATTTCGGTTAGGTCGAAGACTTCCTCGCCGGTCAACTTCAGAGACTCATACGAGTCCCCTTCCAGAAACTGCAACGGGAGCACGCCCATTTGCACGAGATTTGAACGGTGAATTCGTTCAAAGCTCTCGGCGACCACGGCCTTCACACCCAGTAGCAACGTGCCTTTCGCCGCCCAGTCGCGCGACGAGCCGGAGCCGTATTCTTTGCCGGCCAAGATCACCAACCCAACACCTTCCGCTTTATATTTCACCGCGGCGTCGTAAATAAACATCTTTTCCCCGCCAGGAAGATAGCGAGTTACTCCGCCTTCCACCCCGGGTACCAAATGGTTCTTTAGACGAATGTTTGCGAACGTGCCGCGTACCATTACTTCATGGTTGCCGCGCCGCGCGCCGTAGCTATTGAAATCGCTCGACTTTACTCCAAGACCCATCAGATATTTACCTGCCGGGCTATCTTTCTGGATGGAGCCGGCCGGCGAAATGTGGTCTGTAGTAACTGAATCACCCAAGACGGCCAGCGCCCGCAAACCGCTCAAATCGCGAACAAAGGTAAGCGGGTCCGCAAGTTCGTCAAAGTAGGGTGCTCGTTTAATGTAAGTGGAATCCCGTGTCCACTCAAAAAGTTTGCCCGTCGGTATCTTCAGGCTATTCCAGTTAGCGTCGCCTTCGAACACGGTCGCGTACTCTTTGCTGTAAAACTCAGTCCGTGCGGACTCCTTCACCGTGGCATCCACTTCAATGGAGGTAGGCCAGATGTCTTGGAGAAACACATCCTTGCCGTCGCTTCCCTGCCCGAGCGGTTCTTTCGTCAGGTCGATGTCCATGCGCCCCGCGATCGCGTACGCAACTACGAGCGGGGGCGAAGCCAGGTAATTCGAGCGAACCAGCGAGTTCACCCGCCCTTCGAAATTACGATTGCCACTGAGCACTGCGGCAACGTTTAACTTGCCCTCTGTTACTGCGGCCGCTACGTCTTCCGGTAGTGGGCCGCTATTTCCAATACAGGTGGTGCAGCCGTACCCAACAAGGTGAAAGTTCAGCTTTTCGAGGTACGGCATCAGGCCGGCGTCCGTCAGGTAGTCGAAGACAACTTTCGATCCCGGAGCAAGCGACGGTTTCACCCATGGCTTAGACGACAAACCTTTTTCTACGGCCTTTTTTGCCAATAAGCCCGCGCCTATCATCACCGATGGGTTTGAAGTGTTTGTACAGCTGGTGATAGCGGCAATCACCACCGCGCCATCCTCAAGATGGCCTTTGTGGCCGTTCACACGGAAAGGAACCTTCTTCGGCGACCCATTGAGGGAGTCCAGGAAGTTGTTCTTCACATCCGTCAGCTCGATACGATCTTGCGGGCGTTTGGGCCCTGCCATCGACGGACTAACTTTTTTCAAGTCCAGTGATACCGTGTCGGAATACTCAGGATCCGGCGATTCCGCAGTCAGGAATAAGCCCTGCTCTTTCGCATAAGCTTCCACCAGATCCACTTGGTGTGCAGGACGATTGGTCAAGCGCAAGTAATCGAGCGTAACTTCGTCGATTGGGAAAAATCCGATCGTCGCTCCGTATTCGGGAGCCATATTACTAATTGTGGCGCGGTCAGCTAAAGACAGCGCACTTACACCTGGCCCGTAGAATTCAACAAACTTGCCAACGACTCCCTTCTTGCGTAACATCTGTGTCACGGTAAGAACCAGGTCGGTGGCCGTTGTTCCCGCCGGGAGTTCTCCGGTTAGCTTAAAGCCCACAACTTGGGGCAGCAACATGGAAATGGGCTGGCCAAGCATACAGGCCTCCGCCTCAATACCGCCAACACCCCAACCCACCACCCCGACGCCATTGATCATCGTGGTGTGTGAATCGGTACCCATCAGAGTATCCGGATAGGCCTGCAACTCACCCTTCGACGAGTCGCTAAAGACAACCGGCGCCAGATACTCAAGGTTTACCTGATGCACAATGCCGGTATCGGGCGGAACCACGCGAAAGTTTGAGAAGGCTGTCTGGCCCCAGCGCAGAAACGCATAGCGCTCCTGGTTGCGGGCGAACTCGAGAAGCGCATTTTCACCAAAGGCTCGAGCCGAACCGAAGGAATCCACCTGGACGGAGTGGTCGATCACCAGATCGGCGGGAATCAACGGATTCGCCAACGCCGGATCGGCACCCATGTTTTTCAGGGCATCACGCATTGCCGCAAGGTCGACAATGCAAGGAACGCCGGTGAAATCTTGCAGCAGGATACGCGCGGGACGAAATTGGATCTCCTGTGCCGCCGTCTTCGGATCCCACTTGGCAACATACTCGATGTCGGACCGCTTCACTGTCCGATCGTCTTCAAAGCGGAGCAGGTTCTCAAGCAGGATTCGAATGGAATACGGAATGCGCGTGAGATCAGTGCCTTCGCCCTCCAGCGCACGGAGCCGGAAAATCTGGTACTCACGGCCGTCGACACTCAGGGTCGAAGCAGCCCCGAAACTGTTCTTACTGGGCATTTTACTTCCAGTGTAGTGCAGCGCGATAAGCCGTTACATATAAGGTGGTTGCGTGATTCCCAAAACCCGAAGCGTCCCCAGAAGCTGCTGCCGCACGTATTGAGTCAGCCACAACAAGGCTGCCTGGCGGGACGGGTCCTTCTCGGCAATGACGTTGTGCTCGTGATAGAAGTTGTTGAACGCCTGCGCCAATTGAAAGCCGTACTTAGCGACGTGGGCCGGCTCACCCGACGCGATCGCGCGCTCAATGGCACTGTCTCGCTTAGATGCGATTAGCAGCAGTTGCCAGAGTTCCTCTTCGCCAAGCACTTGGGAAAGGACTTCTTTGGTAAGTGTGGAACCGAAGTCCGGCAGAACGCCGCCACGGTCCGTGAACTTGCGCGTGATGTTCCCGGCACGCACCGCGGCGTACTGAACATACGGTCCGGTCTCGCCTTCAAAGCTGAGCGCCTCGTGAAAGTCGAAGGCGATGACCGAGTTGCGCGTGAACTTCAGCATGAAGTATCGAAGCGCCCCGACCGCAATTTGTTCTGCCACGCGGCGGCGTTCCTCCGGCGCGGACTCGGTATGCCTGCTTTCCACTTCGGCGAGTGCAGTTTCAATCAACTTGTCGATCAGATCGTCCGCTTTGACGCCCAATCCCTTTCTGCCCGAAACCTCTACATAAGGTCGGCGTTTGTCTTCTTCCGATAAGGCAATGCCCATTTCCACGCAGGTGCGCGGCGACAGCGCCACCATTTCATAGGAGAAATGGACTGAGGCATCGGCCTGCTCCGGAAAATCGAGGGCGCGCAGACCGGCAACCACTACGTCCTGAAGGTACGATTGCCGTGAGTCGATGACGTTGTAGACGCGGGTGGCGCGCCCAAACTGCGGTGCGTCTTCAACAACTCTGGTGTCCGTGGTTATCCAGAGTTGATGTCCGTCGGGGTATGTGGACCACGGGCGGTAGAAGAAATCGCGACCGAGCAGGCCAAACTTCCACAACTGGTAGGCGATGTCCTTTCCGACGTACGTCACCGTCCCATTCGATCGAACAATCACCTTGCTGTCGTCTTCGTTTTCTTCCGTGGTCTCGCCGCGAGTCTCGCGGAAAGCAGACGACGGCATCACCCAACATCCTTTATTCTTGCCCTGCTCCTCAAAGAAGATTGCGCGCCGTTCTTTCAATAACTCGAAGGCTTTGGCCCAGAACTGCAGGTGAAGGATCTCGCTTTCGCGCGGCAGAACATCGTACTCAATCCCGAGCCGCAACATGGTTTGAACGTGGGCCTGCACAATAGCGTTGGCAACCACGTGGCCCAGATCCGCAAGATCCCCGGAACCGGCCTCAATGGCATGCAGCACTTCAGCCCGCCACGCCTGCGATTCCGGATGATCCTTGTAGTAAGCCGAGGTTCGCGCATACAGATCCCAGCACAAGTAATCGAAACGGGCATCGGTTGCTCCTGCGAGCAGCTGCACTTCAGCGGCCGTCTTCTTCTCTAGGAAATGAAAGCCGACCACCACATCCGCGACCTGGACGCCGGTATTGTCGATGTAGTTCTGCACCTCCACGCAGCGTCCACGTTCGCGCAGCATGCGGACGAAAGTATCTCCCAGGACAGCGTTACGCAGGTGGCCGATGTGCGCGGCCTTGTTCGGATTGATGTTGGTGTGTTCGACGACAATCTTGGAGGCTGAGTCTGATTTGGCGCTTGATCCTACATCCGGCAGCAAGAGCGCGGCTCCATAATGAGCACGGTCCAGCCGCACATTGATGTAGCCATTGCCCGCGATTTCGAAGCTGTTGACCCCGGCGACGGTGAGGTCCTTGACCAGCTCTTCCGCAATCTGGCGGGGCGGGCGCTTCAACTGACGCGCTAACTGGAAGGCAATCGGAATCGCCAGTTCGCCAAACGAACTCTGCTTCGGCTGCTCCAACGCGACCCGAACGTCCAACGCAAACTTCGCTTTAAGTTGCTGCTGCAAGGCAGCGGCCAACTGTTCTTCAATCTCCTGAAACACTGCCTTTCAGTATGCAGGAGAGCGTCTTGCTTAGCGGGCTACTCGTAGTGTTCAGCCAGGCTGGCCGTCAAGTACCAGCGCAGGGTGCCACGCGGCTGGGCCGTGAAGCGCTCAAAATCGATTCGCATCATGGCGCCCTTCTTGAACTCGACTTCCAGGCTCTCAGCGCCAAGAAAATACGAAGCCAAATAGGAGAAAAGCGGATTATGTCCTACCAGCAGGAGAGCTTCTAAGCTTTTATGCGCACGAACTTCGCTCCATGCCTCGGCAGGATCTACGTCAGGCATTAAAGCCCTTGATCGAACAATGTCACCTTCTGTCTTGAGAACCGTGCGCGCCAGTTCGGCTGTTTGCCAAGCCCGCTTCAGCGGGCTGCTGAGAATCAGGTCCATTTTCAAACCGGCGCCGCTGGCCGCGTTTAACACATGGCGGAGCCGCTTCCGGCCTTCCGGCGTAAGGGCGCGGTCTGCATCCGAGATACCGGGATGCTCATCTTCGGCAATCCCGTGGCGGAGCAAGTAGACCTGCATGGTCGGTTTCGCCTTTCATTCTGTCATACTGGTCGGTTCATGCCCGTTTCCGAGGAGGCCCGGGACCGGGTCCTGGTGACCGTTGCCATTCTGGCTGCGGTTTTCATTCAAATCAGCATTGCCGTCAGTCAAACACTCCTCGGGGTTGGTATTTTACTCCTGTTTTTGCGAGAACACCGACTCCGTTTTCCGCGTGTCTGGATTCCGCTTGCGGGATTGTTCCTCTGGACCATCGCCGCCGACCTGCTGTCGCCAGATCCGTGGGGTGGCCGCGCACAAATTCGGAAGTTCTTCGTTTTCCTGTTCTTACCCTTGCTCTACGGCGTGTTTACCGTTCACTGGGACAAGGTCCGATTGCTTTTGCTCGGTTGGATCGCGGCAGCAACGGCGTCCGGACTATTAGGTTTGGGCCAGTTCGTATGGAAGTATGAATACGCCCGCCGTACCGGAAAAGACTTCTACGTGATGTACGTGGAACGGCGCATAACCGGCTTCGAAAGCCATTGGATGACGTTTGGAGCTTTGCAACTCGCCACGCTTTCGTTGGTCCTCGCGCACATGTTTTTTGCCAGGCACAGGTTTCCCCGCTGGGTTTATGCGAGCGGCCTGGTTCTGTGCGCCGCGATCGTCCTGGGTTGGACACGAAGCATCTGGCTTGCGACGCTGCCGTCGATTCTATACCTCGTCTGGTTCTGGCGGCCCAAGATGGTTTGGCTGGTCCCGGTCGTGCTGGTCGTCGCATTCGTCGTCGCGCCCGCCGGAACCAAAGACCGGCTCACGTCGCTGGTGCATCCGCACGGCGAAACCGATTCCAACCGGCACCGGGTGATCACGTTCCGGACCGGCGTTCAGATGATCAAGGCCCACCCATGGTTCGGCATCGGACCGGAAGAAATCGGCCGCGAGTTCAATTCGTATTTGCCGAAAGACGTTCGCCTTCCATTGCCGTCCGGCTACTACGGTCATTTGCACAACATTTATGTGCAATACGGAGCAGAACGCGGTTTACCGGGTTTGTTCCTGGTCCTGGCCTTTATCGGATTGGCCGTAGCGGACTGCATAGCGGCAATTATTCAGCTACGCGGACGGCCGTGCCTTGAATTAGCGCTTCTGCATGGTACCGTCGCTGTGACAATCGGGATCCTGGTTGGCGGCCTGTTCGAGTACAACCTGGGCGACAGTGAGGTGCTGATGATGTTCGTGGCTGTGGTCGCACTCGGCTATACGGCTGTTCATCGGGCAAAGTTTCTCGCCACTCAAGCCGTACCAATTGACTGAATTTAGAGTCCAATCGGCTGGAGGATTTATGGCCGACGAGAAAAAGTGCGCTCATCCCGCTTGTAATTGCCTGGCAAAGGAAGGCAGTGACTACTGTGGTACCTATTGCGAAGGCGAAGGACACACGCCCGATATCGAATGCGACTGCGGACATCCCGCGTGCATGTCCAAGGCGGCCCGACTGTAAACATGGCGAACGATCAGCACGTGAAAGTCTTGAATGACCTGATTGCGAGCTGCCACGACGCGGAAGAAGGTTATGCCAAGGCGGCGAAAGGGGCCCATAACACCCGCATCAGCGATCATCTGACGAAGCTATCTGGTGAACGGGAACACTTCGCTTCCGAGTTGTATCAGGTCGTCCGGAGTCTGGGTGGGGAGCCCGCGCGCGACGCGCATTTTGGCGGTATCTTACATCGTGGCTGGGTCGATCTTGAAACCCGGATCCGTTCCAAAGGTGAAGTGGAATTGATCCGGGAGTGCATAGAAGGCGAACAGTCCACCGTCCACCACTACCAGCATGCGCTCGGCATGGAACTCCCCCATGAAGCACGATCTGTGGTGCAGCGCCAGTTCGAAACAATCCAAAGCGACTTGCAACGCCTGGAGCAAATGACCGGGAAAGGCGCTTCGCAGCACGCTTAAGCGCGCGCTACCCCAAGCTACTCGTCCGTTCCCGGTTCTTTTTTGTGCTTGGGCTTCTTGCGCTGTTGATGCTCCTCCAAAGGACGAGACGGTGGGACACTACCGACGCGTTCGCGCGCCATCTCTTTTACGCGCGTTGCCTTGCTCGGCAATGCGCGCTTTTTAGCCATACCTGAAAACACCAGCGTTCATGATTACCTAAGAAGTCCAACTGGCCTCGCCTAATTTGGTCTCCACAGAAGGATCGACTTCGTCGATGGTCAGCATATTGTAAGCAATAATGGACCGAGACGGTATAAGAGCCCAGAACTTGTTGCCGGTTGCATATTCTTCTTTCTGAATTTCGCGGGCCAACGAAGCCGTGGCCGTATCACCTGTTGCCTCGGCGCTGGCTGCCAGTGCCTGGTACATAGCGCACTCCGCCGCTTCCACGGTGTAGGCCATCATCAAGTTCTGAACCAGGCGTTCCTCCATCGTATGTGGGATTTGTGCAGATTTAGGTGCCAGACCAAAGATATGCGACAGCGCGCTTTTGCCGGTGGAGGGCGAGCCCCCAAGTTCGCCCAACCGGCGTTCCAGCCGTGAGATCTGGGTACGGGTCTGATCCGCATGCTCCGCGAACAACTGCCGTGCTTCGTTATCGTCGTCGGTTTCGGAAGCGAAACTCCGAAGTTGAGTTTCGAAACTGTTTTCTGCGGCGAGGGCGTCTTCCAAGTAGCGCCTGATTACATCCTGCGGTGTTTCAGCCATCAAGTAATCCTCTACCTGTTAGACACGCTAGGCCCACCATTGCTGACAATCGAGGCTTGAGAAACTCAAAGGAATGACTCGGAGACACTTAGTCAAAGCAGCCGTTGCTGCTGCTGCTGGCTTCGCGCTACGGGCGGAAGAACCAGCAAGCGCCCCCTCCGCCGATGAGCAGGTCGCTTTGATCAATAGCATGCGGTCGTATGCCGAAACTTATGAGGCCGGACTGCCGAACTTTTTATGCACGCAAGTGACCACCCACTTTACTTCTGGCAGGAAGCACGAGAAATGGCGCAAAGGCGACACGGTAACCGCTCAGCTTTCCTACAGTAATGGCAAGGAGCATAGCAACATTCAGTACATCAACAACAAACCCGCACCCCCGCATGTGCGTCCCTTTCGATGGGCGCTTTCCACCTCCGGGGAGTTCGGCGCTGTGCTCGTCCGAATCTTCGACTCGGACAGCGAAGCCAAGTTCGACTGGAAAGGATGGCAGGAGTTGGAAGGCAAACGGCTGGCTTCGTTCGCCTTTTCCGTTGCAAAGGAGAACTCCACCCTACAGTTAAGCTCCTTTGGGGTCAGCGCGGTGGTTGCCTATCAAGGCGCTGTGTGGGTCGATCAGGCCTCCGGCCACGTTCTGAAGATAGTGGAGGAAGCTCTTGACATCCCGGAAGAGCTTCTTATGGAGCAGATCAACCGAGTGGTTCAGTACGGGAACGTCGAGATCAGCGGGAAGACGTATGTTCTTCCTGTTCGGGCAGAGATTGTCGATACAACTCGAGAGGACCGTCAGAGGAACGTGATCGACTTCAACAACTACCGGAAGTTTGAGGCAGAATCGACGCTGACCTTCGGCGACGCGCAGTAAATTCTATGTGCGATTGGTTTTGATAAGGCCCTGGTAGCCGTTATCCATCCGCTGCTCGATAACTGACCAGACCTTCGGGTCGCAGCCCTTCCATTCCACTACCACGGTGTTGCCGAGGTAAGGCAGATCGGCAACGCCTGCTTTGCTGGAAAAGAAGCCACTAACTGTAAGATTTCTGAACTCACTAAAGGCCTGCGCCCATCGTTTGTCGTCCGCGGCCACACGATCGTTGTAGGCGACCCGATCTAGAATCTGCTTTTGCTGGGCGACGGCTGCGTCGGCGAAGTCGGCCGAGAAGAGCCGGTTCGATTCCCGATCCAGCCAAGTCAGGCAGCCCAGGATCTCGGCTTCAAGCCGGTTATTCAGATCCTCCTGATTCCGGAACGCAATCCAATCGTCCATGAATTCTGGCACACCGGCCGAAGAAGCACTCCCACTGCGCTCATCGGCAGGAATGATCAGGTCGCAAAGAACGTGCACGGTCTTCCATTGATGATCGTCGAAAATCTGCCGCTTGAAAGGCACTTTCGCCGTTGCCGCAGATTGCATCCCGCCGTGCATGTGCGCGTGGAGCGCTTCATTTGCCGACGGCGTAGCGGCAGCGGCAACCATGGGCACAGCACCTAAAATGTGGAATACGCCACGACGCGTGACGCCACTTCCCTGCTCCTGGCCGTTATTCTCGTTCTGCACTGGTAAGCCTGCTGTTTGGTCTGCCATTCGGTGCTCCCTTACATCTTTACGTTGAACTTCTTCACCTGGTCGACAATGTAGTCGCTGGTTCGCCACCCGAGCGCGGTTATCGTCAGTGTTGGATTCTTGTCTGCATTGCTAACGAACGGCGCCGCATCGGTAATGAAGAGGTTCTTGCAATCCCAGGCCTGGCAGTATTGGTTCAGCACAGAGTTTTTGGCATTGTCGCCCATTTTTGTCGCGCCGACTTCGTGGATAATCTCGCCGCCAGGTGCAATGCCCCAATCGCTCGAGGCTCCCGAGGAGTGAGTAACTACACCACCAGCAGTCTCGATGATCTCTTTGAACGTCTCCTGCATGTGTTTGGCTTGCAGGATTTCGTCCTGCGACCATTTAAAGTGGAAACGCAGCACCGGGATGCCCCATTGATCAACGACGCTGGGATCGATTTCGCAATAGCTGTCTTCGTTGGGAATCATTTCGCCGCGGCCCGAAAAATGCACATCTGCGCCGTAGATCTTGCGCATGTTGCGCTTCAACTCCACGCCGTAACCGCCGCCAACGCGGTCCGCTGCACCATATAGTACGCCAGCGCCCGGCTGATTGCGTCCGCCGCCGATTTCGATGTGATAGCCCCGCGCGAACGGCAGCTTATTCGCCTGCTGTTGTTTATACATCCACCAAGGCATGTACAAGTGCATGCCGCCGATTCCGTCTTCATTTTGCGGCGGAAGGTCTTCCAAGAGAGGCAAGTGGCCGCTCACGGAAGAACCGACAGTATCCATGATGTATCGGCCCACCAGACCCGAGGTATTTGCTACTCCATTCGGAAAGCGTGAGTTTCTGGAGTTGAGAAGAATGCGTGCCGTCTCGCAACAACTGGCGGCGAGCACGACAATTTTGGCACGAACTTCCACGTCTTTGCGGGTTTTCTTGTCGACATAAGCCACACCAGAGGCCAAGCCATCTTTGCCGACCAGCACTTCACGAACCATGGCGCTGGTGCGCAGCTCCAATTTATTGCTTCGCTTCATGGCCGGGAAGATGTGAACCCCGGGCGAGTTGAAGTTGGCGTTAACGCCGCAGGCACGGCCGCATTGTCCACAGTAGTGGCAGGCGGGACGGCCATGGATGGACTTTGTCAGCATCGCCATGCGGGACGGAATGCAAGGAATGTTCAGCTTGTCGCAGGAGTGCTTGATAACCCGCTCATAGCCGCGCGGGGCAGCCGGCGGAAGAAACTTCCCATCGGGCGTATTTTCCAGGTTCTCCGCCGAACCCGTCACGCCGATCAGCTCTTCCGCTTTGTCGTAGTAGGGTGCCAGGTCCTCGTAGCTGATAGGCCAATCGAAGCCCTTACCGTCGCGGCTGTAGGGCTTAAAGTCGTACGGACCCATGCGCAGCGAGATACGACCGTAGTGGTTGGTGCGACCGCCCAACATGCGTGCGCGCCACCAACGCCACTCTGAGCCGGGAGCGTTGATGTACGGTTCGCCCGGCACTTCCCAGCCGCCAACGAGCGTGGCATCGAAGTACCCAAACGGCTTGGCGCGTCTACCCGCAGCGCGGTGCGGCGCGTTATACGGCCAGCCGAACATCATGGATTGCTTCGTGCAGTCGTACAAATCACCGGCCTCCAAAAGGCAGATATCCGCACCTGCATCCGCCAGCACTTGAGCCGCTACGCCGCCGCCCGCGCCTGAGCCGACAATCACCACGTCATATGTCTTCGGGGTTGCTTGAACCTGCGCCATGTACCTCTGTTTTATCACCGTGCCGACCGCGGATTAGAACTGGCTGCTTTAAACCGCCAGAATTAGGGAACGTACTGATTCAGATAGCGCTTGGCCATAATGAAACCGAGCTTGAAATCTTCGGTGAAGTCGGGACCGGGATTGTTGGCGGCCCCATACAGATCGTCTTCCTGCTCAATGCTCATTGCGCCTGAGTAACCAACGTTTTCCAGTACGTTGAAGAACTCGCGCCAATTGACGGAACCCGTTCCCGGAATGCGATAGCGCCACCATTGCGCGCCGTTGACGGGATTGATTCCGCCCGCGCGCAGCGTGGGCCACAGGATCTCGGTATCTTTCAGGTGCACGTCGAAGATCTTGTCAATAAAGTCGCGTGCAGTCTGGATGGGGTCCATGAATTGCCACACCAGATGGGAGGGATCGAACTGTAGGCCCACGTGCGGCGAGTTATCGAACGCATGGAATAGCGCTGAAAACCCAACGGGGCCGGTGGCGATGTTCGGACCATTCGGCCAAGGCTCCCAAAGAATGCGCACGTTGCTGGCTTCGCATGCGCGAAAGTATTTGTCGTTGTACACGCGGACAATTTCGTCTACTTGCTCGCCGAAAGGCTTGGCCGCATTCTTGCCAGAGGTTGTGCCGATGTAAGGAACGCCCATTTTGCCGGCCAGTTGAATGGCTGCCACAAACCGCTCGTTACTTCGAGCACGCTTGTCCGGATCGGGGTCGATGTGGTTTTCCGACATCTGAAATGCCGATACATTCATCTGGTGTTGCGCCAGTACCTGCTTGGCGTGCTGAATCTGGTCGTCCGAAACGGTGTTTTGGCCCGCCTCCGGACGCAATCCTCCATCCAGAATCATGTTGCTAAAGCCCTGTTCGCGTGCAAACGCGACATTCGCCGGCGTAAAACGGCCAAGAACGCCGAGTTTCGGACGCCACGAATGAGCGGGAGTAACGGGCTTAGCGGAGAGCGTGGCTGCGGCTAGAGTTGCCGAGCTAAGAAGAGTGCGTCTCGTCATCGACAAACAGTTTATGCTGCCTGCACTCTCTGTTGAGCCCTCCGTGAGCAAGACGCACGCATTTCTCGCTCGTCTGATTCATATCTTTTTGGAACTTGGCGGCAGGCGCCGAGCAATACAGAACAAGAGGACGCGTAACCGCTATCCGTTTATGAGCGCACTTCCCGCTTCGGACATGCAGTTAATTCACAAGATGGTTTCGGGGAACGCCGACGCCTTCTCTGAGCTGTATGAGCGTTATGCGACCAGTGTTTACCGGTTTGCATCGCACGTAGCACTGGACTCAGATATTGCCAAGGATGTGACGCAGGAGACATTTCTGTTTCTGATGCGGTCGGGGCACACCTATGACAGTGCACGGGGGCCCTTGCTCAACTGGCTGTTGGGAGTAACACGAAATTTCGCTCGGCGCGCCGGCCGCGATTGCCGGGAACAAGTGGATCTGGAGTTCGAGCCCGCACTTGAGCCGTTCAACCTCTTCGAGAGCCTGACTCGGACAGAACAAATCCAGTCCGTTCGCGATGCTGTCCGCGCGCTTCCTTCGGCGTACCGCGAGGTGGTCTCATTGTGCGAGTTCGAGGAGTTGGAATACCAGGAGGCGGCCAGGATTTTAAAGTGCCCTGTGGGAACGGTGCGATCGAGGCTACACCGGGCACGCCGCATGCTGCTGAGTAAGTTACAGGCATTTAGCTGTGTTTAGGAGCAAGCCAATGGATGCATGCCAAGAGTTTGAGCAAGACCTTCACGTGCTTACACGCCGCGAAGAAGAAAAAGTGGATGCCCAGCGACGGTGCCGGTTGGAGGAGCATCTTGCTTTCTGCGAGGGTTGCCGCGCAGTTCAGCAACAACAAGAGTGGTTATCGCGGGCTCTTGCAGAAATGAACGCGGAAGGCGCGCTGACGCCTCCTGCCGACCTGCTCGCGCAGCTGCGTTCTCAGTTTCAGAGCCATCACGCGGCGCGCAGGCATGGGAGAAAGATGGTGGCCGCGGCAGCTGCCGTGGTTTTACTGTCGGCGGCTGCACTCATCGAAAGACAACGGCAGAGCCCACGCGAGCCGAACGGCAGCATAAGTATTACCGGAGGAAGTACCCAGACCGGAAGCGAGCCCGACGATTTTGTGCCGATTCCGTTCGCATCGCCGCTAGGAAGGCACGAACACGTGGACGTGTACCGGGTCCGTCTGCCGGAAGGTGCGCTTTCCTCTTTTGGGCTGAAGCCGAGGGTATCACACGGAGGCGCGTTGCTCACGGCGGACATCGTTGTCGGCGAGGACGGGGTGGCCCGCGGTATTCGAGTGTTTCACAAAGGAGATTACTAGCCAATGAAACGGATTGCTTGCGTTGTGGTTGCCGCCAGTGCGGCTGTGAGCGGGCTTGCGCAGGACACGAATCACTTGACGACACGTGTCTCACCCGTCTTTAGCGGCGATATGGAACAAGTCTCCGTGTTTGAGGACGCCTTCACATTCGAAGACGGCCGGGTGAAAGGTAAACCCTTTTCGGTGGAGCAGAGCACCGATTCGATCCGCACGCTCAGCGACGGCAACCGCATTGTTACGGCAAGAAAAGTACGCCTTAGCCGGGACAGCGAGGGACGGGTTCGGCGGGAAACCATCGCGCGCGAAGGCGGCGAAGAGAGTACCTCCGTAACGATTTCCGATCCGGTAGCTGGCGTGAGTTACAGCTTGGACCCAAAGACGAAAACAGCCAGGAAGCTCGCGTCGTGGCCACGGCTGAATGCAAAGCTGGAAAGGCTGAACGATCGCCTCTCGACGATGGGCCGTAACCTGCCGAAATTAGATCACTTGAACGATCGCCTGGCCGAGATGAATCAGCAACTTTCGCGACTACCGGCGCCGGAGGTCCACGTCACAATTCCGGATATTAATCTGTCGCCCGTGCAGGTAGATCTGATTCAGCCGGATTTGCTTGCCAGACCTGTGCATGCCAAAGGATATTCCAGCATGCACGAAGACCTGGGAGAAGAAAAGATAGAGGGTGTAGTGGCACGCGGAGAACGCGACACTACCAAAATCCCGGCAGGCGCGATCGGCAACGAAAAGCCTATAACAATCACATCGGAGCGATGGTTTTCGCCCGAGTTGGGCATAGAGGTGAAAGCGTTGCGGAGTGATCCCCGTTATGGCGAAACCAGAATAAGCGTTTCACACGTAAGTGAAACGGAGCCCGACCATGCTCTGTTTCAGGTTCCGTCGGACTACAAACTCACCTTCCAAGACGGGCCGGGCCGAGCGATGCCGGCCCCGCCCACGCCGCCAGTCCCCCCGGCGCCTCCAAGATCAAAACACTAAGTTTTGGGGAGCTTACTCACGTCCCAGCCGCCGCCAAGCGCTCGAATCAGTTGGACACTAGCGTCCATACGGCGGCGAAGCAAATCCACCTCTGTGCGTTCGTTAGTAAGTGCAATGGTCTGGGCGGTAATTACCTCAAAGTAAGTCACCAGGCCGCCTTTGTAGCGATTAACAGAGAGCGCAGCTGAATTTTGCGCGGCGACGGTAGCTTCGTGCTGCTTGGCCTGCTCCTGTTCCAGGATCCGCAGAGTCGACAGATTATCCTCTACTTCCTGAAAGGCAGTCAGAGACGTTTGCCGATACTGGGCGATGGTCGCGTCGTAGTTTGCCTGGGCAATGCGGAGTTGCGCACGCCGACGTCCTGCATCATAGATGGTCTGAACAAGCTGCGGTCCAGCGGACCAGTAACGCGCCGGCCAGGTAAACCAATTCACGATGCTACCGGCCTGCAATCCACCAGTGGCGCTAATCACCAGATCGGGAAAGAAGGCAGCTCGCGCAATGCCAATCTGCTCGTTAGCGGAGGCGACCTGCCGCTCAAGGGAAGCGATATCCGGCCGCCTTTCGAGTAACTGCGATGGTAATCCGACAGGAACGGCGGGAGGTTCTTCGCTTAACTCACGTTGGGCGATATGAAAGCCTTCCGGAACTTTGCCGATAAGAACCGCGATTGCATGCTCATACTGAGCGCGTGCAACGGCAACGTCGATATCCTGGGCTTGCGTCTGATCGAGTTGAGTCTGCGCCTGAGCGACCTCCGCCTTGGAGGCGACTCCGCCCTCGAAGCGATTTTGGGTCAGCTGCAACGCTTTGGCGTAAGCGACTACGTTGTCATCGAGAATCTTTTTCTGAGCATCCAGAGCGCGAGTCTCGAAGTAATCTACCGCCAAGTCGGTCTCCAGCTGCAGGCGGGCATTCTCAAGATCTGCCGAGGATGCCTGGTACAGCTCGCGTGCTGCCGCGATGGTATGGCGGATACGCCCCCAAAAATCGGCATCCCAGGAAGAGCTAATCGGCAGGTTGAAATCGCCGTAAGTATAGCCGGGCAGTCCGGTCGGGTTGTGCGACGAAATGCGGTTAGTGCTGATGCTGGGACCAACAGAAATGCCCGGGAACAAGCTCGCCCGATTGATGGTGATTTGCTCGCGCGCCTGCGTGAAGCTCGCCTCGGCAATCTGCAAGCTGAAGTTGGCGGTTCCTACTTGCCGCTCCAGCGCACTCAGGTCGGAATCGCCGAATATTTCCCACCAGTCGCCCCGAATCTGCGAATCCTGGGGATTTGCGGTTTTCCAACCAGGTTGATCCTGAAACTTCGCAGGTGGCGCTTCCGAGAACGAAGGCGCCGTCGGTACGGTGGGCTTCGTATATTTCGGACCTACGGTGCAGCTGGTAAGGAGCGTCGCTAAGGCTATCGCAATGAGACCGGCTGTCCGCTGCATGTTCGATGATGTGTTTGCGTTCCTCATCACTTCTTATGAACCCTGACCGGCCACTTGAATTGCTTGTCCATCAACAATCGAATCACTTGGGTCGACAACTACTACATCGTTCTTATTAACGCCGGACACAAGCTCGACATCTTCGCCAAAATCGCGACCGATGGTCACCGGCACCAAGGCAACGTGACCGTCGCGTACTACCGCTACTCGAAGGCCCTCGGAACGAAACAGCAGCGTATTTGAAGGGACGGTCATGGCTTCCACTTTGGAAGGCAGCTTCAAGTGGACCGAGACGTACGATCCTGGCAGTAACTGGCCGGTAGGATTTTTCACGTCGACTTCCACTAACAGTGTTCTGGAAGCCGTGTCAATGGCGGCCGCGTTCCGCACGATGATTCCGTCAAACTGTCTGCCGGGGAACTCCGAAAGCGTAAGGTATGCGCGAGCGCCAGACTGGGCCGCCCGAGAATACGCCTCCGGAACGTTAACGTAGACGCGGAGCGTTGAGGTAGAGGCCAGGTGAAAAAGCTCTTTGCCGGGGCTGTTTGCGCCAGCATCCACCAGAGCACCGACATCGACGTTGCGGGCCGTGATTACACCATCGAAGGGCGCGTAAATTTTCTCGTACGAGACCAACTGCTCTAAGCGCCGGACGTTCGCCAACGCGCTTTTCTCGGCGGAAGTCTTCGCAGCCTGATCCTGGACGGCATTGTCTACATCCTGTTTGGCGACAGAGTCGGTTTTGAAGAGATTGTTGTAACGCTCAGCCGTGATTTGGGCGAGCTTTAAATTCGATTCAGCCGTGGACAGGTCTTCTTTGGCCTGTTGTAGCTGCTGGTCCGTTTCCGGACTCTCGATCTCCGCAAGCAACTGCCCTGCCCTGACGTGTGCACCAATGTCGACGTGCCAGACCTTCAGATAACCACTGGAGCGGGCCCAGATCGGTGTGTCAATGAAGGCCTGCATGTTCCCCGGCACCTCCACTTCCTGCGTTCCGCCGGTGATCTTAGGGTGGATCACCGAGACAGTTTGAACGGCGGAGGCGAGAGTTACTTTCTTAAGGTCAGTACTAGCAGCAGCGCGGGACCGCAGACCCTGATAGATTACATAGCCTACAACGACCACGGCCACAAGCACAACGATAAATAAGCCCTTGGAAGCGCGCCCGGTACGGCGCGGCTGAGGAGCGGGATCTTGATTCACAATAGCCGGACTCTCATTCGGTGTCATGACGTCTTCTATCTGCATTCTTCTTCGATTTGACTTTCTAGATGTGGACAGGTTCAGCTGCAGGCTTGGCCGCTACCGGCGTAGAGTCGTTCTTCTTTGACCCATGCAGCAGGCTGAACACCGCAGGAACGAAAAACAAGGTAGCGATGGTGGCGCACGTGAGGCCACCAATGACCGCGCGCCCGAGTGGAGCATTCTGCTCACCGCCCTCACCCAGGCCCATGGCCATAGGAATCATGCCGATAATCATGGCGAGCGCGGTCATTAGCACCGGCCGGAACCGGGTAGACCCCGCGCGCAACGCGGCTTCAACGGAGCTGCCGTAAATGCCAAGCTGCTCTTTCGCGAAACTCACCACCAAGATGCTGTTCGCGGTAGCGACACCCATACACATAATGGCGCCCATCAGCGCCGGAACGCTGATTGTTGTATGGGTGGCGAACAGGAATAAGACGATGCCGGCAAGGGCCGCGGGCAATGCCGTGATGATGATAAAGGGATCCAGCCAGGACTGAAAGTTAACCACGATCAGAAGATAGATCAGGACAATCGCCCCGACCAAGCCCGCTAACAATCCATTGAATGAATTGCGCATGGTTTCCACTTGACCGCGGAGAATCACTTCGGAGCCCTTCGGCAGGCTCTTCATGTTTGCGGCAATCACCTTATTGATGTCCGAGCCGACGCCACCCAGGTCGCGATCCTGTACCGAACCGAAGATGTCGACGGTGCGGCGGATGTTGTAATGCGTTACCACGCCCAACTCAGTTGTCCGCGAGAGCGCGGCAACGTCGCTCAAGATTTCAGGCTGCTTCTGGGTGACGCTAGTGAGCGGGATATTCAGTAGATCCTGCATCGATTGAATGTTGTACTGCGGAGTTTGGGTCACCAGGCTGTAACTGACGCCGTTCTGCGGATTTAGCCAAAACGTCGGTTGGGTCTGCAGGCTGCCGCTGAGAGTATTCAGCATGTTACGCGCGATATCGTTCTGCGTGAAGCCACTCTCAGCCGCTTTGGTCCGGTCTACCTGCAGGTGGAGCTTCGGCTGATCAAACACCTGATGAATGTGGAGATCAACAGCGCCAGGAATTTGAGTGAGTTGTGGCAGCAGTTTATCGGCAAAGGCCCGAGTTTGCTGGACGTTGTTCCCAACTATCTGGAGGTCAATGGGTGCAGGCAGGCCGAAGTTCAAGATTTGGGTGACGATATCTGCCGGCAGCATATAGAACGTAACGCCTGGGAACTCACGCGGCAGCGATGCGCGCAAATCGCGCACATACTCTGCCGTTGGCCGGTGCTTTTCGGCTAGGGTAACTAGGATGTCCGCATCGCCCGTTCCGATTTGGCCCGAGTTACTGTAAGTCAAGTTGATGGAACTGTAAGGCAGGCCAACGTTGTCAAGAATGGTCACTAGTTCATTGGCAGGAATCTCGCGGCGGATCGCTTTATCCACGAGGTCACAGAGACGGGAGACTTCCTCAATACGCGTTCCGGTTCGAGCACGGACATGCAGCTTGAATTGGCCCGTATCGGTGTCCGGGAAGAAGTCGCGCCCCAGAACCGGAAGCAGCAGCATAGTGGACGCACAGAGCAGCAGGAAGAGCGGAACGAAGATCTTACGGCGATAGACGAGCGTTGTGAGGATGCCTTCGTAGCTGCTCCGTACTCGTTCGAAACCACGTTCGAAGGCACGCTGGAACAGTGTAAATGGGTTCCGGGTGGGTGTGGAAACGTGCTCTTTTACCCTCAACAGATACATGGCCAAGGTCGGGACCAACGTCCTCGACAGGATGTAAGAAGCAAGCATCGCGAAAACGACGGCTTCCGCCAAGGGGACAAAAAGAAACTTCGCCACGCCGCTCAAGAAGAACATGGGAAGGAAGACGATACAGATACATAGCGTGGAGACCAGGGCCGGCACTGAAATCTGAGCAGCGCCCTCCATGATGGCGGCGTGGAGTTCATGGCCTTCTTCCAGAAAACGCTCGATGTTCTCAATGGTCACGGTTGCGTCGTCAACAAGAATGCCGACCGCCAGCGCCAATCCGCCTAGCGTCATGATGTTGATGGTTTCGTGAAGCGCACTTAACACACAGATGGACGTGAGAATCGAAAGCGGAATGGAGATCGCGATGATGAGCGTGCTGCGCCAGCTACCGAGGAAGATAAGAATCATCAAGCCAGTAAGGCAAGCGGCAATGATGGCTTCTCGGACCACACCATTGATGGCGCCGCGCACAAATACGGATTGATCGGCCAGCGGCTTGATCTGCAATGCCGGAGGCAGCGTTGCCGCCACCTTGGGGAGCATGTCTTTCACGCCCTGCACAACATCAAGCGTGGAAGCGCTACCCGCCTTCAAGATGCTGACCAGCACACCATGCGCGCCGTCTCTGCGAACAACGTTCGTCTGTGGAGCGAAGCCGTTGCGTACGTTCGCAACATCGCGGATGTAAATAGTGGAGTTGCCTACCACTCTGACGGGAAAATCGTTGATCTCAGCGATTCGCTGCGGACTGGCGTTCATATCCACGTCGTATTCAAACTGGCCAATTTTCGCCGTTCCTGATGGCAGGATCAGATTTTGCGTATTGACCGCGTTCACTACGTCCATGGGCGACAGGCCCTTTGCCTGTAGCTGGGGCTGATTCAGGTCGATCATCACCTGACGCTGTTTACCGCCGAACGGGTAAGGAATCACCGCTCCGGGAACAGTAACCAACTGCGTCCGAAGGAAGTTAAGAGCGATGTCGTTCAGATCCTGTTCCTGAAGACCTTTCCCGGAGAGTGCTAGTTGAAGAATGGGAACGCTGGAGGCGTTGTAGGTAAGAATCAGCGGCGGGTTCACACCCTGGGGCATTTGCCGCAAAATGGTTTGCCCGACAGCGGTCGTTTGAGCGACACCGGTTGTGACATTGGCATACGGCTGGAGGAAGATCTTCACGATGGCCGTACCGTTCAAGCTGGTGGATTCCAGGTGCTCGATGTCGTTCACCGTCGTGGTGGCGACGCGTTCGAAAACAGAGGTGAGACGCCCCTCCATCTCCGTCGGGTTTAAACCGGAGTAATTCCAGATCACCGCGATCACCGGAATGTCGATATTCGGAAAAATGTCAGTCGGCGTGCGCAGAATGACGATGGGGCTGACCAAGAGGATCAGGAGCGCCAAAACGAGGAATGTGTACGGGCGTTGAAGGGCTGTTCTTACAATCCACATGCTGAAAATCTGGTGTGCGGGCTACCGCAACACTAGAGTGATAATTTACGATACGCATAAGTTTCGAAAAGATGCAACGGCTGAGCTAGTTGGCAGCATCTCAGAGGTGTTGCAGATCAATGACTGCGTCCGGCGGATTGCGAGAGGATGAATTCCATCAAAGAACCTGAAGAGCTTTGTGTACGGGGGCGTGGGCGGCCTCGCGATGAAGAGGCGCGCCGGCGGATTCTGGAAGCTGCTTTGGCGCTAGTAGAGGACGTTGGTTTTACGAATGCGACCACCGACTCCATCGCGGAGCGGGCAGGGGCCAGTAAATCAACAATTTACCGCTGGTGGCCTAATAAAGCGGCCGTGTTGATTGATGCGCTGCGGGAGCAGGTGGCACTCGAGCAGCCGTTTCCTATTACGGATGACGTACGCGACGACTTGATTGTGCAGTTGCAGAACTTTATTGAGCTGTTAGCCAGCAACGGCCGGGGCCGATTGTTTAAAGCCTTCATCGCGGCGGCCCAGAGCGATCCGGAAGTCGCAGACGCGTTCCGGCATCACTGGATTCAGCCCAGACGAGCCGAAGCAAAGGCAGTGTTGGAGCACCATCAGGCAAATGGCGGTTTGAGAGAAGGCCTGGACTTGGGCGGCGTGCTGGACATGATATACGGGCCCATCTACTTTCGTTTACTGGCCGGTCACTGCTCGCTCACCGCTGATTTCGCGCGCGAAGTCACAGAGATGGCGCTTCGCGGAATTCAAACCTGCGAGCATGGATCCTGATAGAGATAAGGGAATGGTGGGCTCTAGTAGACTCGAACTACCGACCTCTTCCGTGTCAAGGAAGCGCTCTAACCAACTGAGCTAAGAGCCCGCGGGGTGGGTAATCTTCAACATATCATGCGTGCTCGCCCAAAGTGGCACGCGCCAGAAGCTTAACGTACGGTTGCTCGACAGGAGCGGAGGCCCATGGTTCACCATGCATGGGCCGAGATCCGGACGTGAGCTGGCTTAGCTTTTTTTGATTCGTGCCTCGGTGGGTGGCCACATGACTTTCTCGCCGCGGTGGAATGCGAGGTTACCGATGTGCCCGGCACGAGCAGCCGCGACCCCCGCCTCAACCGGAGCATTGGGTTCTTTACGGCTGCGGACGCAATCGAGAAAGTTGCGCATGTGCGTTATGGTTCCGTCACCGATGCTGCGCTCAGTCAGCGTTGCGCCTTCGAAGCGCGGGCCTTGGCCCTCTCGATAGACGCTGAAGCCGCTGCGCGTAAGTTTCAGAGTCGCTTCGGTACCGCGGAATTCCAGGCCGCCGTCATCGATGGAAGACACCATGGTGCCTTCGTAGCCAACCTGGAAGTTCGGATAGCGGAACATGGACTCAATGGTGTCCGGGCACTGCCATTGATCGAAAACGTAGGTGTCGCCCAGCGTTTGCGCCTGCTTAGGCAGGTCGCTTTTCATTGCCCAATGAACCACGTCTATCCAGTGGGTGAAAAGGTCTGTCATAGCGCCACCGCCGAAATCCCAGTACCATCTCCAGCGCCGAACCTTGTCTTCGGTAAACGGCTGGTCGGGAGCACTGCCTAGCCAGCGCTTCCAATCGAGGAGTTTGGGGTCGATCGGAGTGCCCATCATGGACGATTGATAGTTCTGATACCAATAGGTCCGCACTTGGGTCACACGTCCCAGGTTGCCGCCTTGAATCAACTCCACGGCGCTCGCGAAGTGAATCCAACTGCGCTGTTGCATGCCACACTGCACAATGCGGTTCGAACCGCGCACGTTTTTTATCAGCCTTTCGCCTTCCTCCAGCGTGTGTGTGACTGGCTTTTCCAGGTAGAGGTCCTTTCCCGCAGCAATGACATCGCCGGCCATGTGTACATGCCAATGGTCCGGTGCCGCCACAATCACCGCATCGATGTCTTTCTGGTCTAAGACCTCGTGGTAGTCGACATGTCCGGTGACTGTCCCGGTATTTTGCGCCACCACTTTGTCCAGGTGGGGAGAGTACACGTCGCAGGCGGCCACCAACTCGGCGTCATCGGGCGCCTTCGACAAGGCATTCAGTAGCGAACCCATGCGGCCGCCACAGCCGATAGCCCCTACGCGAATCCTTTCATTTGCTCCATAGGCGCGGGAGGCTGCAAGCGCCGTAAGCCCCGCTGCCGTCAAAAAGTGTCGCCGGTTTGTTCCCATATTCGATCCGTCACCCCAAATTCTATATGCAGCAGTTTTGCGGAAAAAGAAACGCGCAACGCTACGGAGTGATCCTACAGTTCGAAAGCCGTTATGAATATCCAGTTGAAGAAGATCGCTGATCAGGTTCTGGTGATCACCGGTGCGTCCAGCGGCATCGGTTTGACCACGGCCCGTATGGCAGCTCGCCTTGGCGCAAAGCTGGTGCTGGCTGCGCGCAGCGAATCATGCTTGCGTGAGCTGACGGAGGAGCTGAACGCTTCCTCATTCCAGGCTATTTACGTGGTTTCCGACGTGTCGTCGTTCGAAGACGTGCAGCGGATTGCCGCTACAGCCGTCAGCAGTTTCGGCCATTTCGATACCTGGGTGAACAATGCCGGCGGCGGAATTTACGGACGCATACTGGATGTGCCCGTGGAAGAGGAGCGAAAGCTTTTCGAGACGAACTACTGGGGCGTGGTTTATGGTTCACGAGTGGCAGCCGAACATCTGCGCCACCGGGGGGGTGCCATTATCAACGTAGGCAGTGTGGCATCCGACCGTTCCATTCCTCTACAGGCTGCTTACTGCGCTTCGAAGCATGCTGTGAAGGCATACACCGACACCTTGCGCAGCGAGCTAGAAAAAGAGAATGCGCCGGTATCCGTCACGTTGATCAAGCCGACTGCGATAGCCACCCCGTTCTTCAAGCACGCAAAGTCGTTCATGGAGGCGCAGCCCACCGAACCGCCACCAATGTACGCACCGGAGACGGTTGCACAAGCGATTCTACGCGCGGCCGAAACACCGCTGCGCGATGTCCTGGTAGGTGACGTGGCGCCTCTGCAGTCGGCCATGGGCCGGCTCTTTCCGCGTGCCGGGGATAAGTTCGTGAATGCTGTTATGTTCGAGGGCCAGAAGTCGCAGCGAACACCGGAGCCGGGAGATAATCAGATTTTCGATCAACCTTCCGGTGATCTGCGTGAGCGTGCGGAATACGACACGGTGGTTCATGAACGAAGTTTGTACACCGAAATCAGTACGCGGCCACTATTGAAAACAGCGCTCTTCACGGCTGCGGGAGTCGGCATCGCAACTCTGGCTCTACGGAAGTTGAAGTCTTCCTAAGTTGGTGAACTCGCCTTCTTCCGATCCGGCCGCCGAGTACGGCGCTCGTCTCAATCGTGCCCGAGCACAGCGAACGCTGCTGGAAAAGAAGTCCATCCGATTGGGAAACTTCCGGCTGGCGATCGCGCTGTTGGCGGCCGTGTTTGCTTGGCTTGCCTGGGGGCAACACACCGTCTCACCCCTTTTCCTGCTGGTGCCCGCCATTGCCTTTCTTGGGCTTGTGGTCTGGCATCAGAGCGTGATCAGGCAACGCAGGTTTGCGGATCGCGCGGTGCGCTACTACGAGGAGGGCATCGCTCGGATTCACGACGCATGGGCGGGTACCGGGTCCACTGGAGACACGTTCCGCAGTCCCGATCACGTATACGCCGATGACCTGGACGTGTTCGGTCACGGATCCTTGTTCCAACTGCTTTCGCGAGCGCGAACGGCCATTGGCGAAGCGACTCTCGCGCAGTGGCTTCTGGCCCCTGCCACTTCGGCGGTAGCTGAGGAACGGCAACACGCGGTTCAGGAGTTAGCCGCCAGCCTTGATTTACGGGAGGATATCGCGTTACTCGCGGGAGAAATTGGCAGCGGGATTCATGCCGAGGCGCTAATCCAGTGGGCACAGGCAGGTGTTCTTCCGGTCTCTTCGATGCAACGCCTATTTGCGCTGTTGTTGTCCGCAGCGGGACTGCTGGCGGGCATCGCCACCATCGCCGGTCGCTTGCCGTTGTTCGTGTTTCTGCTGATTTTCATCGCCGACGTTGTGTTTCTAGTAATGCTGCGAAAGCCTCTGGCTTCAGCCGTCGCGTCCATGGAGACTCCGGCGGCTGATTTGGACTTGCTTTCGCTCGTGATTGCCCGGCTGGAAAAGGAGCCGTTTACCGCACCTACCCTCGCCCGCATTAGTCAGTCGCTTCGAACCGATGGCACCCTCGCTTCGCGCAGAATCTCACAATTGCGGCGTTGGGTGGAAATTCTGGATTCGAGTGATCACTTCATCATTCGCGTGCTCGACCCCGTTCTGCTTTGGCGGGCCCAGGTCACCATGGCTATCGAGCGTTGGCGTCAAATCAACGGCTCGCAGGTTACGATGTGGCTGACGGCGGTTGGAGATTTCGAAGCGCTGTCTTCGCTCGCTGGCCTCCGTTACGAGCGTCCTGCCTGGATCTTGCCGACGCTTCAACCTGACGGCGCGCATCCCAGGGTGATTGCTCAGGCGCTGAAGCATCCATTGTTGCCAGCCGCGCGCGCAATTGGCAACGACGTGGAACTTGGAGACGCCAAGGATTTGCTCATCATCTCGGGCTCGAATATGTCAGGTAAGAGCACCCTGCTGCGAGCCATCGGTTTGAACTGCGTGCTTGCATGGGCCGGAGCCCCCGTCTTCGCGGAGCAGCTGACGCTTACGCCGCTCCAGGTGGCAGCGTCACTGCGAGTAACGGACTCGTTGCAAGACAATCGCTCGCGTTTCATGGCTGAGATCACGCGCCTGCGCAGCATTGTCGCGCTAACCGACCAACCGCTGCCGGTTTTGTTCCTGCTGGATGAGCTGCTGAGTGGCACCAACTCGCACGACCGGCGGATTGGCGCAACGGCCATCGTGCGCAGCCTTCTTGCTTCGAATGCGATCGGGTTATTGACCACGCACGATCTCGCACTCTCAGCACTCGAGGCGGAACTGGGCGAGCGAGCGGCTAATGCGCACTTCCAGGACACCATCGTGGCCGGAACCATGCAGTTCGATTATCAGCTGCACCCTGGCGTAGTGACGCGCAGCAATGCTTTGGAGCTGATGCGCGCAGTCGGCTTGCCGGTTTGAATAGAAGTTCCGGATCAGGGCAAGGATTGCACGCTGACGTTCCGAAAGTTTCCCGTCTCGTCGAAGGATCCGAGCCCGATCTTGCCGCGCCTTAAGCTGAAATCGATGGCGTGGAGAGCCGCAACGGAATGGCCGTCCACGTTCACGTTCACCTCACCCGTTTGGCCGCTCCATTCAAGGACAACGCGGTACCAGCGATGACCATCGGAGAACGCGGCCGGACCTGACGTATCGCTAATGCGCACCCGCTCGCCGCCGTACACGTGGAAGATTCCATTGTGGTGCGGCTCTTTCACCGCCGTGTCGGTCGAAAGATGAGCGTAGTCGAAGTGCGCCGGATCCTGGTAGGCGTAGACAACAATCAGTGAGCGCCCAAGTGGCTGAAGATCAGCCGACACCCTGACATGCGTAAATGGTCCAGCCTCGGCCATTGCAAACTGATTGGGACGGCGCGGTTGGGAGATCGGAGGCTCCTTCCCTAAAAGAAGCTGCAGTACCGGTGTTCCCTGCTCCATTGTTGACTTCCAATCAGCGGGCTCCGGCACCGACCATTGAAGGCCCCAGATTGAAAGCGGCGCCGAGGCGGGCAGACTAAGGCTGATTAAGAACAGCAAGAGCACGCGAGAAATTCGGACGGTTCTCGACACTACGTTTGTGCTTATCCTTACCGGAAATTTGGGAGAAACCCCGCTCCTCCGAGGTTTCTCCCGCTTTTTTTTAGCGGGCCAAGGCGAGCTTCTTCAGTTCAGGGCCAGGGGCCGGTGGATCAAACTGCTTCTGCCCAAAAGTTTCTACTGCGTGCCCATCCTGTAACGCCACCCCAAAGGGCGGATCCACAAACGGAAAAGCCTTCTTTAACTTGTCGAGTTCCAGACTTGTGGATGCTTTCAGTTTTGTATCGTGCAGGAACGAGCCAGCCCATTGCGGATTGATGGTGGGAATGGCGACAACGCGTGTATTCCCCCAATTCAAAGTTGACATATACCGGGCCGCAGCATCGCAATGCATGCAGGAAGGATCATAAAAGAACAAAAATGCCTTCCCGTGTGTCAGGTCTTCCGGCTTATTGTCGACGATCACCGGGTTCGGAACGGGCGTCCCGCGGCGCTGGGCAGCATTGACACCGAAACTCACGCCGGCAAGCACGACCAGGCTTGCAAGCAGCATCGCCGGCAGCCGGACACGACGGACTAGCGGTGCCCAGGCAAACGCAGGCGTCCAGGCGAACGCGATCACACAAAGGCCCAACATGACCGCGTCAGAGATGAAGAATCCGGGGCCAACCGTTCGCTTGATAAGCGGAAAACAACTGCACTCCTGTCCCGCCAGCACGTGGTAGTAGCGCGCGATCCATGCGATGAAGAACAACAGCAAGGCCGAGCCCAGCAATCCGCCCCATCGCCGGAACATAGGAATGATCAGCAGAAACGCGGTAAAAAGCTCCAGCGTGCCAAGTGAGGATGCACCCAACACACCTAAGCCAGCCGGTACCTGCGCTTGCTCCAGGAGTTCTCCCGTTTGGAACGGGCTCAACACTTTCCATCCACCCGAAACGAGAAAGACGAACGCCATCAAGAGCGCCGCAATTAGAGCGGCTTTGCGCTTACCGTTTGTTAGTTCCTGGGCCATTTCAGAATCTTTGATTGTAGTCCGATTCGTTCCGCTTGGCTTCCTGCCACAGATCTTCCATCTGCTCTAGACGCGCCATGTTCCACTGTGTACCGGACGCCTGCAGAGAACGCTCCACATAGCCAAAGCGGTGCCGGAAGCGGGCGTTCGCTTCTCGCAGCGCCTGCTCGGGGTCAACAGCAAGAAAGCGACTTAAGTTGACAACCGTGAATAACAGATCGCCTAATTCGTGCTGAATTTCGGATGGTTTTGCACCTTCCCGGGCCGACACCAGTTCCCTGGCCTCTTCCACTACCTTGTCGATAACGCCAGCAACGTCCGGCCATTCGAATCCAACAGCGGCCGCTTTCTTACTTATCTTTTCAGCCTCGACCAGAGCAGGCAGATTCCGCGGCACCTCGTCCAACAATGCGGCAGTTTCCGTGGCCTTCTCCGTTCGCTCCTGCCTTTTAATGTCGTCCCAACGCTGCTTCACCTCGTCTGCCGTCTCTGCCTTCGCATCGCCAAAAATATGCGGATGACGCCGGATCAGCTTCTGATTGATCGCCTGCAGACTGTCATTGATGGTGAAGTGCCCGTGTTCGGCAGCCATCTCGGCCAGAAAAACCGGCTGAAGCAGCAGGTCGCCCAACTCCTCCTTCAAGTTATTCCAATCGCGCTTTTCGATCGCGTCCAGTACTTCGTAAGTTTCTTCCAGAAGGTAGCTCTTGAGTGTGTCGAAGGTCTGCTTGCGATCCCACGGACAACCCTCCGGGGCACGAAGCTTCGCCATAAGCTGGACCAGCTCGGTAAACCCGCGCCCCGGGTCTTCGTTGCGGTTTGAAATTTGGTCGGCCACGGTCCAAATATAACGGTCACTGCCACCGTGACTGTGATACGTTGTCCGCGAGACAATGCAAGTACACAAACGCGAGACCTGCGCACCCGCCCTGCACGCGCACCGGCTCCGAACACTCGTCTTAGGGGGACTTCTGACCGCGTTCTCGACTCTTGGTCCGGCATCTTCCGCCGGGAGCTCTGCCCACGGCACGCTCCTGGTCGCGAACAAAGGCGACCATACTCTCGGCATTATCGACCCAGCGAGCGCCAAACAGATTGCAACGGTTCCGGAAGAAGGGATTACCGGTCACGAAGTGGCCGCCTCTCCGGACGGGAAAACTGCGTATGTACCCATATATGGAAATTCCGGCGTTGGCAAGCCAGGAACGAACGGCCAAAAGATGGTCGCGATCGATATCGCGAGCCGCTCCATTAAGGGCACCCTGGATTTTGGCCGCGGTGTTCGTCCGCATTGCCCGGTGATTGGGCCTAAGGACGGCATGCTCTACGTAACTACAGAGCTAGACCAGACCATCAGCATCGTGGATCCGCAGACTTTGAAGATCGTGGGCACCATTCCCACCGGCCAGCCCGAATCGCACATGCTCGCTCTTTCGCACGACGGCCGTCGTGGATATACGGCCAACGTTGGTCCAGGAACCGTTTCCGTACTCGACATCCCGGGCCGCAAAACCATCACGGTCATCCCGATCTCAAAGAACACGCAACGCATCGCCGTTTCACCGGATGACAGTATGGTGTTCACGGCCGATCAAGCCACGCCCCGCCTAGCGGTGATCGACACCGCGAACGACAAGATAAAAAACTGGGTGGATCTTCCGGTGACCGCTTATGGAACTGCGCCGACACTGGACGGACGTTGGCTTATTGTCACTTTGCCCAAAGCACATAAGGTCGGGATCGTGGACCTGCACAGCATGCAGCTTGTGCACACAGTGGATGTTCCCGCTACTCCGCAGGCCGTTGTAATTCGTCCCGACAATAAGATTGCCTATGTCTCATGCGATGCCGATCACAAGATTGCCGCTATCAGCATCGGTGATTGGAGCGTGCAATCGCTTATTGATGCCGGTAAGGATTCTGACGGTCTCGCCTGGGCGCGGTAAGACGACCAATTCCAGGTCACCAGTTCATGGCTTGCATGCGGGCCTTAATGCGCGTGACATACCATTCCACACTTCCTGGCTTGCGATGCAGCGGAGATGGCAGGATCGACGCCATTTCGACTGCTTGATTGCTGGACAACGTGAGTGCAGAAACGCGGTAATAGTTGCGGGCGGCCGCGTCCGCTCCGTATATACCGGGGCCCCACTCGACAACATTCAGGTAGAGTTCTAGAATTCGCTGTTTCGAGAGCAGGGCTTCCACAGGTGGAACCAGGGAGAACTCGGCTAGCTTTCGAAACACGGATCGGTCTGTTGTCAGGAACAGGTTGCGGACTAGCTGCTGCGTAATGGTGGAAGCACCCCGTCCTCGCCGGTCCTCTACGTCGTCTCGAATCGCTACTTGTAATTCCTGCCAATCGAACCCGTGATGCCGGAAAAAGCGTGTGTCTTCAGCCGCAATTACCGCGTGTTGCAACTCAGGAGATATTTCGTCCAGCGGTACAAAGTGGTATCGCTTCCGGTACTTGCCGCCGTGTAAAACCGCGCTGAGGTGACGCTCGATCTGCACCGCCGTGGTCCACGGATTTGCCCAGCGCAGACCAACAATCATTACAAGTACGGCAACATAGCCAAAAAGGGCAAGAACTAGCGCGAAAGAAAAAGCCCGGCGCAAAAACGGCCGCTTAGGGCGCTTCGATTTCGCACTACTTACCCGAAGTTTTGAAGCCCGCCGTGCGGACGATGCAGTTGCCATAAGGCGAAACGGACCTGTGACACATGAGTTCACCAGCTTTGCTAGGGTGGAGGGGAACTCGAAGCAGTCCCCACCTATGGTGACAAAGGCGAGGTTTGGTTTGGAAGTACTTGTTGCCGCCAGGTTTGGATTTTTGCGATGTCCGGCCTGCGATTCTATGGACATTGCCAGGTCGGCCCGGCGGACCTGGGTCAGAATTGTTCTCCGTTGCTTGATTCGAGCCTGCCGCTGCCGCGATTGCGGATTCCGCTTCTATCGATTTCGTTGGATTCGTTCGCCGCAGTTGCATCTGCAACACTAAATCTGTGGCTTAGGATCAGTCCGACTCGGACCGTTGCTAAATCAGAAATGCAAGTATGGAGGGTAAAAGAGAGCGCATGGCTGGACGGGATTACGACTCATTCCTCGCGTCGCTCCGACTTCATCGTGAACAGATCGAGGAAGCGGTGTCTGTTGTCGGGCGCTTGGCCTCAGGCGAGAAGACCGGCGATGACCAACTTTTGTGGGCGAAGGATCTTGCCGACCACGAGACCGAAGGTGACGAAGATCACATCAGCTACGGGCTTATGCTTCGGACATTAGAACAGAACCGCGAGAACGTCGATCAGGCGATCGGCGCGATCGAACGCCTAGTCCGTGGCCGTCACAGCGACGACTTTACTTTGGAAAATGGAAAGTCACCGGCCAAAGACAAGCTGAAGCGGAAGAATCTTAAAAAGAAGAAGCAGAGCAACAAGAAGTAAACCTCACTTCTGATCACTGCCTTCGTTTATGTAGATTTGATTTCGCTTACAAAAGATCCTTTCCGGCATTGACAACAACGATGATGTTGCGTCCGCGTTACCAGGATCAATGACGGTCTAAATTGATTGGTCGGGGCGAGAGGATTCGAACCTCCGGCCTCCTGGTCCCGAACCAGGCGCTCTACCAGGCTGAGCCACGCCCCGATCTCAGTGGAAGACGATTCGGGCGGGAAACGAAACGCACGCGCTTCGAACCGAATCACCTCTGAGTATACCAGTGCAGATCATCACCCACTGCTGTTTGGCGCTTGCTCAAATGGAGCTGCCAACGCTTCGTAGTGGTATTGGCTTGGGTCGAGTCCTCTGCGCTGGAGTTGCTCGATACACTCGCGCGGCGTGCGCCCAACGGCGGCCATCGCGCGCAGCGGCAGGCGCTCGGGCGAGTAAAGCTCTGTTGCTACCCAGCATCCGGTAAGCGCAAGCCGATCCGGCAAGCGCAGCCCGTCCAAGGCTTTGCCCACGTAACGTTCCAGGTCCGCTGTTTTCATCAGTTCGCCGCCTCGAGTGCCGTCTCCACTCCTTTGATGCCGGCGCGCCGGAACACACCGGCCATACGCTCGGTCTCGGGGCATTCCGACAGCACGCGCCGCAACACCACGCTGTCCGTCGCACGCTCGATGTCGGGTCGACTTGGGATCCACATGCTCCCATCCTCAAACTCCACATCCGCAACGAATGCAGCCAGCGATCGAATGACGATCGGCTGACCCTTGGTGCGTGAGAGCAGCAAATTTGCTCGCTGCTGGAGAACGCGAGTCTGCCCCGGTTCCAGCGCAAGCTCAGCAGGCAGCGTAGACACGCGAGATTCATGCCCGCGTTCGTCACGAAGTATAAAGCCAACCTCAACCGAACGGATGCGCCGGTCGGAAGAGTTGCGCAGCAGCACGTGCGGCCCGATCAGAGCAGTATCGGTTAGAAGTGCGCCCCCACCAACAAGTTGGAGCGGAGCTTGCCCGAAACTGACTGTGTTGATTGTGATCGCCTTTCCCCGGTCCATGGGCACCTGCAACGGCGTGAGTTCCATGGTGAGTTGCGGTTGATCTTCCGGAAGGCCGAAGTTCAGCTCTTCTCGAACTTCGGACAGACGTCCGGCGCCGACCAGATTTCGCAGATACTCGTTTTCACGCCGAGCCTCGAACTCAAACGAGAGCAACCGACGACGGCTATGCAGCAAATCGGGACCATAAAACGAAAGATCGTTCCAAAGCACGGCATCCAGCAGGATGCGCACACCGGGCGATTGCGTTCGCACCGAATAGCGGTGCGGCAGTTGCAGATCGACACGCACTGGAAAAACAGCTCCGGGAGCCGCTTGCAAGCTGGGCAGAATCAGCGCCGCCTGTCCTTCCGAACCGCCGCCGCTCGACAGAATGCGGAAGGACAGGCCCGCGATGGGTTTAGTACCCACATTCCGGAGCGAAAAGCGTGTGTGCACGTCCGGGTTAAAGGACAAGTTTTGTCCGCCAGCCGCAGGCCCGGTCTCGCTAGAAACCATCAAAACCGGAGAATCCGGAGGAAGTTCGACAGATATACGAGGCTCGGCGTGGGCCGTTAAACCCAGCGCAATCAGGATGCTGAAGACGGGGGCCCGGCCCCGTTAAGGGGTCCGCGTGCCTTACTGCGGACCATTCGTCTGCCCGCCGGACACTGTCAGCAAAGTGACTTCACCGGTTTCCTCGTCCAGATAACGCACATCTACTTGACCATCGCCGTAACTTGCTGTGTTGGCCGCGGGTGGGTGCAGTAGCGTAATGCCGGCACCGCCAACACCTAGTCCAACCTGTCGGGCGTCGGCCCGTACTACCGCGCTTGCCGATTGCGAAAGGTCGGGATGGAAAAGACGTTCCATCGATCCCAGCAGGTGCTGGTTCTGCTCGCGAGGCACATGCGTGACCCACCCGAGAATGAATAAAATGGCTAGTACCAAAGCCAGCAGGGCTCCCCGCCAAAGAAGGCTGCGGTGAGTACCAACTTTGTCGATGCACCGCGCAGCTGCAAGGCCGACGCCGATATTCCCGACCATTTCGCGCTCTAAAGCGCCCCAGTCAAGGACCGGCGTCGCCGATACTGCCTGCCTGACGGCGCCGCTCTGCACGTCGGAAATGGCGCGCCCCAATTCCGTCAGTTCGTTCCGGCAATTAGCGCATGCCCGCAGATGCCACCGTAAGCCGAGCCGGTGGGTAAGAGGCAAGTCGCCGGTCGCATAGAGCGCAAGTTCGGTTGGTTTAGGATGCCTGGCGGCCGTAGCGGGCGAAAGCGACTTCATACCGTACGTTTCGATCGCAATACCTGGGCAATCTTCACCCGCGCTCGCGCCAGGTGGATACGGGCCGTAGCGACGGAGCATTCCATGCGGCGCGCAATGTTCGATAACGGAATCTGTTCCGTATCGTGCAGCAGCAAGGCAACTCGCTCCAAAGTCGTTAAGGCCTTCAGAGCTTCCCGCTGCGAGCATGAACTAGGTGGCCAAGTCTCGGGTAGGAACGTGACGGCGGCTTTGGTCTTCGTCGGCGGCAACTGTGTTCGACGCAGATATTCTAATGCGGAACTTGCCGCAAGGGCAGGCAGTTCCCTGCCAATTTTCTCCAGTTGGCGCGCGTTTGGACCTCGTTGCAAAGCGCGGATCAGAGTCTCCTGCGTTAAGTCTTGTGCCACTTCCGCGCTGTCCACCAGCTGATAAATCAACGCATAGACTTGGCGTAAATGGTCCCGGACAAAGAGGATCGGGATACCCGACTCCGCGTGCAGGAAAAAGTCCGAGATGGGCGGGAAAGGCTCGCTCACAAATGCCTCCGCGGCGTTCGTCATCAAGCGCCTAAGAAAACGGCGAGGCGCTCCAATGACGCTATCTTAAATCTATATGAGGCCGGTTGCGGTACTGGGGATCGGAAAAACTGCATTTGGCGCTTTTGCCGACCGTGGGCTTCGCTCCCTGGCGGTGGAAGCAATCCAAAACTCACTCGCCGATGCCGGCGTGCCACCTCAGGCCGTAGAAGCGCTTTACCTCGGCAACTTTGCAGGCCCCTCGTTCGTCGGTCAGAATCACCTGGCGCCTTACATTGGCGCAGCTTCCGGCCTGAAGAGCATTCCCTGTACACGCATCGAAAATGCATGCGCTTCCAGCGGTTCGGCGTTCTTTCACGCCTGGCAGAGTGTCGCCACAGGGGCTTACGAGCTTGCCATTGCAGCCGGTGTTGAGAAGATGACGTCGCAACCCACAACTCGCGTGACAGAGATCCTGGCGGGCGCGGGAGACGCTGAGTCGGAGGGTGCCGTCGGCGCTACGTTCCCAGCCTTGTTCGCGATGATTGCGAACCGGCATATGCACCAGTACGGCACCACTCGCGAACAATTGGCCGCCGTGGCAGTAAAGAATCACGCCAACGGAGCGCAGAATCCGCTTGCCCACATGCGGAAGCTCATCACAATGGAACAAGCCCTGGCCGGGCGCTTAGTTGCGGAACCATTGTCTGTCTACGACTGCTCGCTGGTCAGCGATGGTGCGGCATCGGTTGTGCTGGCACCTTTGGCACACGCGCCCCGGTACACCGCACGCGGCGCTCGCATACTTGCGGTTGCGCAGACTTCGGATGAAGTTGCTCTCGACCGGAAGCCTGATATCACACGCATAGACTCTGTCGCTCTCGCCGCCCAAAAGGCGTATCAGATGGCAGGCCTCGGTCCGGAAAACATAGAGTTTGCGGAGGTTCACGATTGCTTTACCATCGCCGAGATCGTGGCAACCGAAGACTTGGGGTTTTGCGCTAAAGGCGAAGGCGGCCCGTTTGCTGCCGCTGGGTGCTCGTCACTCAGCGGACGCTTACCGGTGAACGCCAGCGGCGGCCTGAAATCAAAGGGACATCCCGTCGGGGCTACTGGTGTCGGCCAAATCTGCGATGCCGTGCAGCAGCTTCGGGGCGAGGCCGGCAGCCGCCAACTGCCGCGTCATCGAATCGGCCTGACACAAAACCTGGGTGGTTCGGGCGCGACCTGCGTCGTCAGCATTCTGGGAGGTATCTAACCTCATGCAGGCTCTACCCGATGCCATCGTCTATACGGAGACAGTGGTCCACTCCGCCCCCGAGCGCTTCGCAGCCGAAGCTCCCTACCAGATCGCAATAGTTGAGATGGAGGGGCAAGAACGCCGGACAGTGCGGATCAGGTCTGAGCCTGGTGCTGACCGGGTTGCCATAGGGGAGCGAGTGCGCTTCGTCGAGTACCGGGACTCCATGCCCGTCTACGAACGATGGGGGCCTAGCCAGTAGTCGTGAGTGGTATGCCCAACATCTGCTTGGGGATGCATCTCACATATTGGCAACCTGGCAGCTGTTCCGTTCATCCGAGTAACGAGGTGTCCCTACGTTCCTGTCGATGACGAAGTCGCCAACTATACGTTTGCTGCTGGGATTACTGATTACACTGGCTGCGGTTACGGGGTTCTGCGATTACTCGCTTAACAAGCTCTCTGATCTCCGTACGCTGCAAACCAATACCATCGACCTGAACCGTCACGACTCCCTGCTGTTATTACGCATTCAGAACGACGTCAACACCTTGGGCCTGAAAATCCAGGAGATGACGGAACGCAGTGGCACCGGCACGATCGCGCAGTATGACAACGTTTTTGGCCGCATCCGGCAGGATTTACAGAACGCTATTGTGGCCGACCGCCGTCTCGCGCCAGCTACCAGGGGAACCGATCTTACAACTTCCGTCCGCACCTTCTGGAACATCTGGGATCAGGTAGTGCGATGTGCGAAAGATGGTCATGAAAACGTTGCGCGAGAAATAGCCGGGCGAGATCTCGCCGACCAGCAGATTGTCCTGGCCCGTCGCCTCTCGGAACTGCTGGAGGAGAACAATCTTTCAGAGGAGCGGGTGGATGCTCAGGTGGCGTCAATCTACGACAGCGCCGAACATAAAACTTACATTTTTCTGGCGCTGACCATTGCCGCCATTCTGTTCACCAGTCTGTACCTGATCTATTCCAATCGCCTGATCTTCGGGAAGCTGGAGATTCTTTCACGGCAGCGTCGTGTATTGGCAGCCCGCCTGATCAGCGTCCAGGAAGAAGTTCTCCGGAGTGTATCAAGGGAATTGCACGACGAGTTCGGGCAAATCCTGACCGCCGTGAGTGCGATGCTGGCTCGGGCCGAGCGCAAGGGAGTGCCACCTGATTCGCCGCTCAGAACTGAGTTGAGCGAGGTGCGCGAGATTACGCACAATACCCTGGAAAAGATGCGTAGCCTCTCCCAGATGCTGCATCCGGCCGTGCTGGACGATTATGGAATGGCGAAGGGCATTGAGTGGTATACCGGCGTTTTTGAACGCCAGACCGGAATTGCCACCACAACCAGGATTGAGGGAGAAGGGGTCCGTATCACTGGCTCCATCGCTACTCACTGCTTCCGCATTGTACAGGAATCTCTCACCAACGCTGCGAAACATTCTGGTACGAAACGTGCAGAAGTGGCAATCCTTTTTGGCGCGGAGAACGTCACCATACATATACGTGACTTCGGCGTTGGCATGCCTGACGGTAAAAAGCGCGAAAAACCCGGATTGGGCCTGATTGCGATGCGGGAACGCGCCGAGATCTTAAATGGCACTCTTTCGGTTGCTTCTTCGGTAACCGGAACCACTATCACTCTCACCTTTCCTTTACGTGCCGACGAATCGAATCCGGACGCGTTTCAGCAGGAAAACTTCACAGAGGTACTTACTTGACTACAATGACGGAAGCAATCACAGTTCTGCTCGCCGACGACCACAGCCTTGTACGCAGAGGATTTCGTCGTATTTTGGAAGATGACGAGCAAATGAAGGTCGTTGGCGAGGCGAGCAACGGTGTCGAAGCCATTCGCATGGCGTACGAGCTGAAGCCTAAAGTCGTCGTGATGGACCTCTCAATGCCAGAACTCGACGGCGTGCAAGCAACCAAGGAAATCATCAAGCACCTTCCCGGAACGGAAGTGCTGGTGCTCAGCATGCACGCGGAAGATAATTACGTGCGCAATGCTTTAGACGCAGGCGCAAAGGGCTACTTGTTGAAGAGCGCCATCGACGTGGATCTTGTAGGTGCCATCAAGAGCATCGCTGAGGGCAGGCGCTTTATCGGCTCAGGCCTGAAGTACGTCTCGCAAGACACCGACGACGAGTTGAAGAAGCTGACTGCGCGCGAGAAGCAGGTGCTGCAACTAATTGCCCAAGGCAAATCGAACAAAGAGATCGCCGCTTTGCTGGACCTTAGTGTGAATACAGTGTCGGTTCACCGCGCAAACCTGATGGAGAAAATGAACATCCATCGAACGGCTGAGCTTGTATTGTTCGCAATTCGCAAAGGCCTAGTCGTTCCTCAATAAGAAGCGGACGGAGCAGCACACCGGGGACCCTAGGGAGTCTGCCCTTTTCGGTACGCTTCCACGGCGCGTTGGTGTGCTTCCAGTGTCGTCGAGAACTGATGGCCTCCAGACCCATCCGGCCTCGCTACGAAGTAGAGATAGTCCGTGGCTGATGGGTGCAGAGCGGCTTTCAAGGCCTGCGCTCCCGGATTGCAGATAGGCCCTGGAGGTAAACCAACGTGCATGTAGGTGTTGTACGGGTTGGTGCTGGCCAAGTCGGATTTGTGAATCGTACCTCGGTAACGCTTCTCTAACAGGGCTGCGTATACCGTGGTCGGGTCACACTGGAGCGGCATGCTGGCACTCAGCCGATTGCTGAACAGGCCCGCAATGACCGGACGTTCGGCCGGAAGCGCCGATTCTTTCTCCACGAGCGACGCAAGTGTCACCACGCGGTGCAAATCCACTGAGGTTTGGTCAGCCGCCAGCGTGGACCATTGCTTGCGAAACTCCGCCGTCATCGCGGCGCACAGCTCGCGCGCCGTGGTTTTATGAGTTACTCGATACGTGGACGGGAAAAGGTAGCCCTCCAAACTGGGCGCCCTCGGGTCCAGGTCGTGAATGGGTGCCGGATTCGCAGCGGCGGTTAGGAATGCATCGGCTCTAACGGTATCTCCCTGGCGAAGTAACTGAGCAATATCGAACATGTTGCTGCCTTCGGGTACGGTGAACTCCTCGTAGAAGATGTCACCCCGCCTGATCTTCGCAAACACCTGCCACGGGGTCTCGGCCGTGGCGAATCGATATTCGCCGGCCTGCAACGTTGCACTTGGGTGCAGCAGTCGAACAAGCAGGAAGCCATAGGAAGACCGGACTACGCCCTTACTGGCGAGCGAGCGTGCGATGGCCTTCGTGGACATGCCGTGCTCGATTTCTACAAACGTTTCGGCTCCGAAGGCCTCGTATGGACCCAGGTACCAATATCCGGCGAGTCCTGCCGCTACTACCAGCAGCAAAATGGCGAGCAACGCCGCCCTCGCCATGAGTCGGTGCAACCCGGAACGGCGGTTACTCAATCCCGTCTTCTCCTACCAGAGCCTCTGCCGCTGTTTGACGCCGGTGTTCCAGATAGCTGTCCAGCAATAGGACCGCGCTCATTTGGTCGACTGCCTTCTTTCGCTGATCGAGTCTTGCGCCCCCGAGACGTAACAGCCGCTCGGCCTCTTTCGAGGTCAGGCGCTCATCCCAGTAAACCACCGGCAGATGAAGATGTTCCCGCAGCCGTTCTGCAAATTCCTGCGTGTATGCGCTCTGCCTGCTTTCATCACCGCTCATGTGCAAAGGCCGCCCAATCAAGAGCGCCCGTACACCAGACTCCACGGCGAGCTTGCGTAAATGCTCCAGGTCCTCGCGAATGCGTGTGCGCTGCAGCGTGGGAAGTCCTTGCGCCGTGACACCTAACTCGTCGCTTAGGGCCAGTCCAATGCGCTTCTTTCCTACATCTAAAGCCAAAGTGCGCCCCGGCGAAAGTGGCAGATTGGTAGCGGTCAAGTATGGATTATAAGGGGTGCTTCGCATGCTAGAGTAGCGGGTACTGAGGCCATCTTCTCGTTTTGGCGCTACTCACTCCGCCACAAGTTCCCAGCAAGCTAATCCGTTCCGCAACGGTGGTGATTGCTGTAACTACAACCGTGGCCCTTCTTTACTTCGGCCGTGATTTCTTTATCACACTAGTTATCTCTGCCCTGCTCGCTTTCATCCTGGATCCGGCCGTAGTGCTCGTGATGCGAATGCGCCTGCCGCGCGGCGCTGCGACGCCCATTGTCATTGGCATTGCATTCGCGCTCATTTACCTTGTCTCCGTCCTTCTATGGACCGAGGTGGCCACGCTCTCCGAAGATCTGCCCACCTATACATCACGCATCAACGAACTGGTAGAGAAAACAAATACGCAACTGGACGATTTCGAGAAGAGAACACTCGAGGCGGTGGTTCCAAAAAGCTTTCAGCAGCAGGAACAACAAATTCAGGAAAAGCCGAAAGAGGCGATGAAGGCGCGTCGTCGTCGTGGGACGGTTCCGGCGGGCACCCCGGCAGTCCCGGATACGCCGGTCATCCAGGAAGTGCGCATTCACGCGGAGGCCCGGCCGGTTATCACTACCTTCTACGGTTATCTCTCCCGCTACTTCCATTTTCTGATCATGGCCTCATTCGTGCCTTTTCTGACGTACTTCATGTTGAGCTGGCGTGACCGGCTGCGGCAAAGCTTTCTGGGGCTTTTCAAGGGCGAAGAACGCTATGCGATGGAACGGGCCTGGACCGGCATCGCCGAAAGCACGCGTGCGTTTGTGCTGGGCAATCTTTTTCTATGGCTGTTCCTGGGCAGCGCCAGCGCAATTCTGTTCTTCTTCCTCGGCGTTCCGTACTGGCCTCTCATCGGTCCGCTGAGTGCGTTGTTCAGTCTTGCGCCGTATGCCGGATTGCCGCTATCCATCCTTCCTCCGCTGCTTGCTGCACTGGCCGTACCCAACAAGTTCAAGATTGTACTGCTGATTATCGCGTCCACAGCCGCGCTACACCTGTTCGCGATGAACTTCATCTACGCCAAAATCATCGGCGGCCGTGTGCGCCTGAATCCGCTGGTGGTAACGGTGGCGCTGCTGTTCTGGGGTGCCGTGTGGGGTGGTGTCGGCTTGATTCTTGCCGTGCCGATTACCGCCGCCATCAAGGCCATCTGCGACAACGTCGAATCACTGCAGGCCTACGGCGAATTGTTGGGCGACTAAAGCACTTCCGCAGTCACTGGTGGATTCGTTTCCGCCACGGTCAACACCGTTCCGGGTTCGGCAGCGTCGGTGCGGACGTAGCCGAGCGCCGCGACGTCATTCCAGGCCGGTGAGAAGACCGATGATGTAATCTCTGCTGCCGGTTGCCCGTCTTTCATAAGCTTCGTTCCTGTTTGCACTGGCACCGATGTGTGAATGCGAATGCTCCTCAAGTGACGATGAATCTGCGCTCGGGAACGAACCCGCTCAACGATTTCCTGCCCCAGGTAACAGCCTTTACTGAAGTGAACCGCCTGTCAGAAGGCCGGTCTCCTGTACCAGAAACCGCTCTGTCACGTCCTCGCCGTAACGCGGATGTCCGTGTTCTAAGCGAACTACGCGCAGGTCTTCAGCGCTGGCTTGCGGAATACCAGCCCCGGTCAACTGCGCCTGCAGCGCCGGCCATTCGCCGTTCGGGATCATTAGCTCCAGGCCTTCTCCGCCGCTGGAAGAAACGCGGAAAACGAACCCATCGCCCCAGGGAGCCACTCCCCATGGCTCAGCTGGAACAGGTATGCCGAACTCGCCTGCCCGTGCCACGCTGGTTGGCCCTTCTAGCGCTATGCTCGTCCACTGCGATGTCTCATCCTCTAGCGTGACGTCGTCCGCAATGATGTATTTGTCCAGGTGCTCCAGAATTTTAGTGCGCAGTTCTGGTTCGGTTTCAAGCAGCAACGAATCACCGAGATTGAACAGGCGAGCATCCGCAAGAATGCGGCCTTGCGCATTCAAAAAGAAAGTGTAATGGCCGGCGTTCACACCTAGGTTCTCCACGTGATTCGTGCTCATGGCGTGCAACAACCGCGCCCGATCTTCGCCAAGGACGCGGATCTTTCCCCGCCCTGCAAGATCGACCCAGGCGGTTTCCGTTCTTAATGCCTCATACGCAGTCATGCCTGTTTGATGCGCCTAGAGCCCTCGCTGACTAAGCGAACGCAGGTACGCGGAAATCGCGATGACCAAAAGGCCGGAGATGGACAAGCTTAACAATCGTCGGCTGCCTTTGGGACCAGCGTCCGATTCCGCAGCTGGCGCGGTGGCCCACAAAATCGCCGTCGCGACAATATGTGCCACCAGCAGCATCTTAATGCCAAACCAGACCTGGTAATCGTGGCCGTGCTTCGGCCCGGTTAGAAAGTTATAGAGTCCCGAACCGATAACCAGAACCAACAGCGTGTAAAGAGGACCCAAGAAACGCTGATGGCTGTTCGCAGCCGCGTCTGCCCGAATCTGATCCGGCAGAGCGCTGAGAGTGGGCACCAAAACCTGCCGAGCGTAAAACAAGCCACCGACCAGAATCACGATGGAAGAGATATGAATGAAACGAGCGATGATGTGTAGCGTCAGGTCGGCGTTCACTGCTTCGAGTATAGAAGTTGGCGGACTTGTTCTTCTAACGCCGGAGTGCAGGCGTACGCGTTGCCTCCATAGATGGTGGGCTCACCGGCAAAACTCTTGAACACTCCGCCCGCTTCTTCAATCAGGATCTTGAGCGGCGCCAAGTCCCATGGTGCCGCATTCGGCTCAATCCAAATATCAGCCTGGCCTTGTGCCAACAGCAACGCATCCACAGCGCCGCCCAGGCAGCGAACTGCCCAGAACTGCTGAAAATAGCTCACCAAAGTCTGCGAAAAATTGGAAGTTCCTGGCTTGTGAAGGCCATTAAAACAGAGCACGGCCGACTTTGCATCCGTTTGCGTGGAAACGCGGAGGCGTTCGCCGTTGCGCCACGCGCCCATTCCCTTGCCGGCTGAGAGAAGCAGATTCTGACCCGGACTGTAAGCAGCGCCAGCGATGATCTCGCCGTCCTGCTCCAGTCCGATCAGCACTGCCCAAAGCGGGATGCCACGGACAAAGTCGCGTGTACCGTCGATCGGGTCGAGTATCCACTTGCGTCCGTTCTGTGAGTCGCGGTTGGCGCCTTCCTCCCCGAGAATGCCATCGTCCGGAAACTCTTGAGTGATTCGCTGGACAAGCAGTTTTTCCGCCGCGCGGTCGGCGGCCGTGACCGGACTCTCGTCGCTCTTTGTCTCTGCCGTGACACCGCGCCGCTGGTATTCGAGCGCTAACGCCCCTGCCTCCTGCGCCAGCAGCTTGGCCAGTTCTACTTCACGTTCAAACGCCATGCAGTGATTATGGCGTGCAGCGGCAAGCGCCTAAGCGGAGCGAAGTGCGGCTTCTCGCGAAGCGCCGTCCAGACCTAGAGAGCGGCGTACATCAGCTTCAATGGTTTGGCGAAGCTCCGGTTTGTCGATCAAGAACTGGCGCGCATTCTCACGGCCTTGGCCAATGCGCTCGCCTTTGTAGCTGTACCAGGAACCGCTCTTCTCGATGATGGCCTGTTGCACACCCAAGTCGAGGATGTCGCTTTCGCGCGAGATGCCTTTGCCGTAAAGAATGTCTACCTCGACCTCACGGAAGGGCGCGGCAATTTTGTTCTTTACGATTTTGACCTTGGTGCGATTGCCCACCACCGTTTCGCCATCCTTGATGGCGGTGGTCCGGCGCACTTCCACGCGGACGGAAGCGTAAAACTTCAGCGCTCGGCCACCTGTGGTTGTCTCGGGATTGCCGAACATCACGCCAATTTTCTCGCGCAGCTGGTTGATGAAAAGCAGGCAGGTGTTAGCTTTCGAGACCGAAGCCGTCAGCTTGCGGAGTGCTTGCGACATCATGCGGGCCTGCAGGCCCATGTGGCTGTCGCCCATCTCGCCTTCGATTTCGGCCTTAGGGGTAAGCGCCGCTACGGAATCGACAACGATGATGTCGATGGCTTGCGACTGCACCAGGGCCTGAGCGATCTCCAGCGCCTGCTCGCCGTAATCCGGTTGCGATACCACCAGGTTATCGATATCCACACCCAGGTTGCGAGCATAGATGGGGTCAAGAGCGTGCTCGGCGTCGATGAAGGCAGCGCTTCCACCCGCGCGCTGCACTTCGGCAATAGCGTGAAGCGCGAGCGTGGTTTTGCCAGACGACTCCGGCCCGAAAACCTCAATCACGCGGCCTTTGGGAAAGCCGCCGGCTCCCAACGCATTATCGATTGCGATCGAACCGGTGCTGGTGACTTCCACCGGAAGTGTGGCACGCGATCCAAGCATCAGCACGGCACCCTTGCCAAACTGCTTGTCCATTTGCGCCAAAGCCGCCAAAATCTGCCGTTTTCGCTCGTCCATTGATGAGAAGCCTCGCAAGGAAGTCGACCAGGACCATGGCGAATCTCGCAGGGAAGAGCTCAGAAAACCCTGAGAGATCGGATTGTTATACTCATGAGTGCTCACCTACCTACGCTGGAGTGGCGGAATTGGCAGACGCACGGGACTCAAAATCCCGCGACCTTCACTGGTCATGTGGGTTCAACCCCCACCTCCAGTACCAGCTTTCCAATAACCATCGATGAATGTGCCTAGGCCGGTCCGTCGCCGGTACCGGAGGACGCCGTCTCCCGAACTTCAGTAGGTCTGAAAATTCGAAGAAAAAACGTTAGGCAAATTCAGGTGACTGCTGTAGAACAGAACGTGGAGATTCAAACCTTGTTCTCGTCCAACCAGCGCTCATTTTTGAAACAGTTTGTGCCCCAAAGCATTCTGGAGGCGCGCAAGCAAAGCCGATGGAAACCCATTCGGCAACGGTACGCTGCACTTTCCGTCGGCGATGCCTTTTCGGAGACGTATAGGACGAAGCTTTGGGGCGAAGCCAAAGGTGAGCCGTTTTATTCAGGCGATGGCTCCTGTGAAAACTTCGCTGTGCCCTACGTTGAACTGCTTACCAATTTCTTTCGTGAAGAACGAATCACCTCAGTCGTTGACCTCGGCTGCGGCGACTTTCGCGTGGGGCGCCGTCTGTGTGCGAACACTTGTGCCTCTTACATTGGCGTAGATGTTGTCCCCGAGCTGATCGCTCACAATCAGTCGCGCTTCGGACGAGACGGGATAGAATTCCGAAACCTGGATATTATCAAAGACCCGTTGCCAGATGGGGAGGTCTGCCTCATACGGCAAGTGCTTCAACACCTGTCAAATGCTGAGATCGCCCAAGTGTTAGCTAAATGCTCGAAATACCCGTTTCTGGTTGTCACGGAAGATGTTTACAAAGGTTGGTGGTCACGCCCAAATCTTGATCACGTGCATGGTCCCGACAACCGGCTGCATAAGCGATCCGGCGTCTATGTTGACCTGCCGCCTTACAGTCTGAAGGCTGAGACTATCCTCGATGTACCCTGCCCCACCACCAGCTCGACGATTCGCACGGTTTTAGTCCGGACGAGCCGTCCGAGAGGATAAGAGCATTTTGCGGAGACTCTCCCCGCCCGAGATCGGCAGGCTTTGAGTCGCACCCGATATAGAACGATGGACGGCGTCGAAGGATGCTCAACACCGGTTCTCCGCGCTTCCGAAGAACGGTGCGCGCAATGCTACCATCAGAGACGTCTGGCTTTAAGATCACGTTGTGTTGGGCTGGGGCGGCTTGCTTCAGTTGAAATCCGCAGACGGCCAACCAACGATCTAAGGGCCTAGTGTCGGGGCGTAGCGCAGCCTGGTAGCGCACCTGCCTTGGGCGCAGGGGGTCGTGTGTTCAAATCACACCGCCCCGACCATCCATTTTTACGATTAATGTGCGTGGTTTCCGCTTTGGCTTCGCCACTTGCGCAAAGAAGTAGCGTGATGCTTTCGTCGTGATTCGACCCTGTGTCAGAATCCGCGACCGCAGGTCGTGCTCGGTCCGCGTGACCTGCTGTCGCCTAGTCTGGACGAGCGGTGGAGTTTGTGGTGCGGGACGTGGCGTAGCCAACCAGATGCTTTACCACTGGAAGGCCTAAACAGGCGGCGATGGACCTCAGCGAAGCGCGTGGCCTGAGAGCGCTTGAATATGACAAATAGGCGCTGAAGACGGTCATGACAAAAACCAGTTGGAGCTTGTAAGCGCCTAACGGACGTGGCGGTCGTGATGCTAGAACATCAATTGATCGTAATGCAGGGCTCGGGCGGGAGGCCCAATCCATAAGCTCGATTCTGTATGTCCCATCGCTCGGAGCTATGCCGAACATCGAGTGGCAGGAATGCTGCGGAAACTGCACGCCACGTCAGCGGCGGAACGGCCGAACAAATAAGCGGTCGATGACAAACGCACCTGCAGCTAGTGGGCCCGAGAGGATTCTTCACAACAGTCGGCGGATTCTTTTCCAACCGATAGTGCCCAAAGAACATGGCGCCATAACCAAGTGCGACCGAAATCGCGCCCTGCCACTTGAGGAAGACAAATAGCAACAAACCGAAGCCTACCAGCGGCATTCCGATCCAGAAATGAATGGCGCGGTTTATCGGATTCCGGTGGTCGGATTCGAACAGCTCCACCAATTCCTGCATTCGAGATCTCACAAGGCCTCTTGGGTCGCCGCCGTGACTGCTAATCCCGGTGCAGACCACACGGGCAGTTCGCAAAGACCGCCTCCGCACCATATGTGATGCCAGAGTTGCACGGTGATGACGCCCATCATAGCGAATTGGAGCACCATTCGGCGCGGGCCAAAGCCTGCATTGCGCGCCAGCGCAACGGCCGCGTGATCGAACCAGCCAGTGGCACGGATCGATTCCGGGCTGAGCAACTGATCAACCCAGGGTGGACGGTCAGTGCCTAAAAACGTTGGTGCCAGGCGCGCCCGGAACATGGTTTTCGGACGTCGCGCGATTTGCGGCGGCAGCGTTCGGGCGGCAATTTGGCGAAGTAGCCACTTGTCGGTAAGTCCGCGCAGCTTGTACTCCGGCGCGATACCAGCGCAAAACTCCACGACAGCCTCATCCAGATACGGATAGCGGGCCTCGACCGACGAATGCATCGTGACCCGATCGCCTTTTGAAAACAGCAGCATGCCCGCAAGCGTGGTTTTGTAGCCGACATACAAGGACCGGTTCAGCGGATGCCACTGCCGCAACTTTTCCCAATCGATGTTCATGTCGTCCTCTGCGCGATAACCTTTCAGCCGATCCCAGAAGTCGTGCGAATAGACGAGGCTGCGAGATCCGCCCGCAATGTCGAACATGATCTGTTGCGCAATGCCCGTTTCCGTCCTCGCGGGAATAGTTTTCGTCCGCGCGAGCCGACGCATAGCGCCTCCGAACCACTGTGCGGTCCGGGCACCGCCCAAGCCAGCCAATTTCTGGAGCTTGAACCAGGGGTATCCCGCCAGCGCCTCATCCGCGCCTTCTCCGGTGAGAACGACCTTGAATTCATGCTCGTGCGCTGCCGCCGCGAGCCGCATCATACAAGCACACGACGTATCGAGCACCGGCGCCTCGGTCGCCTCGATCAACTCCGGGTAAGCGTTTGCGATCGCGCGGGAGTCCATTGGCACAATCGAGAGAGGTGACCTCGTGAAGGAAGCCGTTTCTGCGGCTGGGCCAGTCTCGTCCAGACCCGCACCATTCGTTAGGCCGATTGAGAATGCCTGAACCACGCCTCTCCTGATTAGCGTAGCCGCATGCAGCAGCACCGTCGAATCGAGTCCACCGCTTATGTAGCTCGCGACCGGCACGTCGCCTCGCAGTCGTCGCTCCACTGCCCCGTGCAAGCGTTGGGCTAGCTCATCAGCGAGCGCGGAACCGCGCCGTTCCTCACCGGTGCGCGGGAAATCTAAATCGTAATATCGTCGTAGCTGCATCCGCCCGCCGCTCGCTTCGAGCACATGGCCCGGAGCGAGCATCCGGATGCCTTCGAAACACGTCCGCTCCGGTGGCTGTGAGAAGAAATTGAAGAAGTAGTCGATCGCCCTCGCATCAGGCGTAGCATTTATCAGTCCCGAGGCGAAGAGCCCCTTGACCTCGGAGGCCCAGAGGAGCCAGCCGTCACGCTCGGCGAAATAGAGCGGACAAATCCCAAACCGGTCACGCGCCAGCAGGAGTTTGCGCCGGCGCGAATCCCAGAGCGAAACTGCGAACTGCCCGCGCGCTCGATGGAGCATGTCCACAGCGTGATCTTCGTAGAGGTGCACCCAGGCTTCGGTATCGCAGCGTGTCCGCAAATGATGGCCGCGTTTCAGCAACTCCGCCCGGAGTTCCGGATAGTCGAACAGTTCGCCATTGAATGCGACCCATACGCTCCCGTCCTCGTTGCTGACTGGCTGACGCCCGCCGGCTACGTCGACAATGGACAGCCGGCGGGCGCCGAGACCGACACCACTTTCCAGGTGCACGGCCTCGTCATCCGGCCCGCGGTGCGAGATCGCCCCGAGCATGGCGGTGAGCCGGTCGATGGGAAAGTGGCGGGTACCGGTCTGGTCGAGCGCTCCCGCGATGCCGCACATAGAATCAGGCCACCGCTGCTGTTCGCGCCGCGCGTCGCGGAACCCAGCCAAGCTCCTCGTACCAGAGCACCGCATCGTTGACAGCGCGGCTAATATCGGCCGGCTGAAAACCCAGCTCTTCAACCGCGCGCGCGCAGTCGAGGTGAGTCATCCGCCGAGTAAGACGCACGCCTGTTACGGTTGCCGCAGGCTCCCGGCGGGTGATGAAATCGGCAACGAACTCCGATACGTGAGCGAAAGCCAGCCCGGCTGCGTAGGGAACGCGAACTTTAGGGGCGGGCCGGCCTCCGATCTCGCCCACGAGTTGCAGCAGCGAGGCTATGTCGACGTTCTGGTGCCCGAGAATGTAGCGGCGACCCGAGCTGCCCTTGCGCCATGCAAGAATATGCCCGTGCGCAACATCGCGGACATCAACTAGGTTCAGCGAGCAATTCATGTACGCAAGAATGCGGCCGTTGAGGAAATCGGTAATCAGTCGCGTTCCCGGTGACCGATTGATATCGCCCGGACCGATCGGTATGGTCGGATTGACAATCACAATATCCTGTCCGCAGGCCGCAGCTTCGAGCGCAACCTGCTCCGCCATGTATTTAGAAAGGCAGTAGGTGCCGACCATGTCCTCGGCGCTCGCCGGTGTGTCCTCATTACAGCGCTCGCCATGTCGCGAAGGTCCGATGATGGATTCCGTGCTCGTGTACACAACGCGCGGAATCCTTGCGTCCCGTGCCGATGCGAGCACGTTTCTCGTGCCCTCGGTGTTGGTCCGCCGGAACTCAAGGCGATCAGCGGACCACAGGTGCGGATTTGCCGCGAGGTGGAACAGCACGTCGCAGTTTTCAAGAGCGGGGCGAACTGCTCCGGGCATGCCGATATCCGCGTGAACAATCCGGATGGGCAGACCCGCGAGATTGTCTAGTTTGGCGCCGGGTTTCTCTACTACCGTGACGGTCAAGCCGTCCGCGAGCAGCAGCCGAACAAGATGCGCACCAATGAATCCAGCCCCTCCGGTTACGATACCGTGCACTGTGACTCTTGCCCTCCTGCGCGGCGATTGCCGGGATGGTTACTTGTATACCAGATGCGCGAGATTAGCTTTGGCTCGATGTCCGCTCTCAACTTGTTTAAATCTCGCCTGCAAACCGGAATAGAAACTGAGCCCGGCAAAGCGGTCCTTACACAATTCCCACTTAGGTGTACCAAGCATGATAGCGGCTTCGTCGAATAGAGAGCCGGCTATCGAACATGCGTCCATGGCAGAGCGATCTCCACGCCAAGGAAACCAGCGATTTGTCGCCCGACATCAGCCGATAGTGACAGGTGATCGCGCGGCAGATGATTAGTGTGCCTGCCCGATCAAAGACTCAACCGCACCGGAGACTTCCGCTTTGGCTAGCTTCGCTTCTTGAAGGCGCAACATAGCGAGCGCCTCATCGACTTCCGCGTGGTCTTTCCGGCTCTTGGCCTGAGCGACCAGAACGCGATCGAAGCCACCCAGTTTCGACCATTCGATTGGCATGGTCGAACGAATCACTTGCGGCGAGCTGGTCCTCCCGCCGCATTTCGAGCTGACGCCGCGCCGCTTCGATATCCAGTTCCGCCTTGCGCAGTTCAAGCTGCACGTTCCGCTGTAGTTGTTTGATCTTGAGCTCCTGACTGGTGAGCACGGCTGTGGCTTCAGCGCGCCTTGCCCCGAGCCGTCCTCCGTCGAAGACGGGAAGGTTCACACTAACGCCAATCGTATGCGTCTCAACTCCGCTGAAAACTCCAGCATCCGCGTAGGCACTCACGGTCGGAAGGCGTTCCCAGAGCAGTGCGCGATCGCTCAGCCTCGCACTCTCCGCTTCGCTTTGCGCGCTGGCGATATCCGGTCTTGTACTGGTCGCTGCTTTCCCTGTCGCGTCATCGCGGAAGTCCACCGTCAGCGAGGTCGAAGGTCTGCGTCAAATCGAGGTTGCACAGATCCAGTAAATTCAGTTGTGCTTTGGCGAGCTCCGACCGTTCGTCCAATTCGCGGATCCGCACGTCCCGTACATCCGAGAGGGCAGCTGTAACGTCCACCGGGATCGCCTTTCCCGCGGCGAGCGTCTCACGAGCGATCGAAAGGCTGGCGGTAGTGAATGCTAAATCCGCCTGAATCCCTGCCAGCATTGAACGATGCCGCAGAACGTTTAAATAGAGATGCGCCACTCTCGCGGCCGTCAGTTCCCGGGTCTGCAGTTGAGTCTGTTGCTGCGCCCGTGTATTGAGATCGAACGCCTTTTTGCGTATGAATAGAGACGGATTGAAGACCGTTTGTTGCAATGCGAAGCGCGCATCGAACGTGTTGTAAGGCCCAACCTGTGCCGGGATCCGGAAACCTGGCAGATCGGCGAACCGGAACCCTTCCGCCGATAGATTCCGCGCTTGATTCTGCTCCGTTGTCGAAAGCGCGAGCATGGGCAGCAACAGCGCTCGCGCCCCTGCGGCCTGCGCCTTACTTTGTGCCACACTCTCTCGCGCCAATTGCACGTCGAGATTGCCTGCACCGTCGATCGCCAGCGCGACTGCCTGTCTCAGGCTCAATGTCTCGGCGCCGATCAGGGGGGACGCAGCGAGACAAACGACCAGCTTTAGTAGCATTGAGGACATCACCATCGATCCTAAACGCATGACGCTTCGCCGGAAATTGTATTGGTCAGTAGGTTTGCCTTGCGTAGCCGCGGTTGGTCGGCGTATTTGGAATGCGTTACATCACTCATGCCGCGTCGACGCGCACCGGCTTCCGTGAAGGCTCCGCCGTTCGAAGCCGGCGATATCGGGTGCGCGGGCAGGATTGAGCCTGCGAACGGCCTGATTCACATCGCGGCGCGCGATCCTTCCGGAGGTGCACCGATAATTGAAACCCTTGGGATCAGGGAACAGCAGCATGTCGCGAAGGGCCAATCGGTCGCGATCCTAGAAGGCCGAGGTCCGGTCGAAGCCGCCTTGCGCCTGAGCGAGCAGAAGGTCGCTACGGCTCGATTGAGGATGGAACAACTTCGTGCAGCGCCGAAGCAGGCGGAATTCGGTTCCCATACCGAAGAAATCGAGCGGCGGAAGATCGAATCCGATCGCGCCAATGCCGAGCTAGAAAGGTACGAACGCCTGCGCAAGACTGAAGACGTATCTGCATCGGACCTGGAGTCTCGCCAAGCCACGGCTGAGATGGCCAGCCGGAGCTTGGCGCAGGCCAAACTGGACCGGTCCGCCCTTGGTGAATCGCGGGATCCGGATGCCGCGGTTCTTCTGTCCGAGATTCGGGAGGCTGAAGCCGAGCGGGCCCGATTCAAAGCCGAGGTTGAGATGTACAACATTGCCTCGCCCGTCTCAGGCACGGTCTTGAAATTACTCGTACATGCGGGCGAAAGCGTTGGCCCAGGCGGAATCGCGGATGTTCTCGAGGACGGTCCCGTTTATGCCATAGCCGAAGTTGCCGAGGCCGACATTTCCCGCGTAAGGATTGGCAGCGCGGCGCGCGTCACAGGAGAATTGCTGCCGCTTCAAGCTGACGGCATCGTCGAGAGTATCGGCAGGCAAGTAGCAGGCAGCGAAGTCCTCACCTCTGACCCTTCGGCATTCACCGACAGGCGAATCATACCTGTGAAGATCCGACTTCCGCTCTTGGAGCCGGCACGGGCATTGATTCACGCGCGAGTCTCCGTCCTGATCCGCAAATAATGACGCAATGAAGGGAATCCCACTCGCTTGGCTCCAGCTGATGCACGAGCCGCGCCGACTCGCGGCCGCTATTTCGGGTATCACCTTTGCGGTTGTTTTGATGCTCGTGCAACTCGGCTTCGAACAGGCCTTGTTCACCAGTGTCACCTTGTTCTACTCCCATCTGAACGGCGATCTGATCATGCTGAGTCCTCTGTTTCAGTCCATGAACGCGATCGCCAACGTCAGTCACAGACGACTTCTCCAAGCTCGCGCGTTTGAGGGCGTAGCCTCCGCGCACGGGCTCTATCTCGGTCCGGCGAAATGGAAGAATCCGGTGACGCACCAGACACGTTACATCTTTGTTGTCGGCACGGAGCCGGTAGCCGGTGTCTTCGATATCCCGGACTTGAACCGCCAAATACGAGAGCTGGCGAACCCCGGGGTCGCTCTGTTCGATATAAGGTCGCGCCCTGAATATGGCCCCGTCGAACAACTGCTCCGCGAGCACGGTCAGGTTATCACCGAAGTCAATGGCAATTGGACCCGCATCGCGGGTGGGTTCCCGCTCGGAACGTCGTTTGTGGCTGACGCAACGCTGGTCACGAGTGATGAGAACTTTAAGCGTCTCTCCCCGGGGCGCGATTTCGGTTCGGTCGACCTCGGGGTGGTCAAGCTGCAGCCCGGCATCGACCCAATCGCCACTCGCGACAAGATGCAAGCGGCGCTCCCCGCGGACGTGCGCGTCGTAACCAAGCAGGAAATGCTCGACATCGAGCGTGATTATTGGGCCAGGAACACGCCGATCGGCTTCGTTTTTCGTATGGGCCTCGGCATGGGCATACTCGTCGGCATGATCGTGGTCTACCAGATTCTCTACAGCGACGTAACCGACCATCTCGCCGAGTACGCAACGTTGAAGGCGATGGGATATTCCGATGGCGCCCTCGCGACCGTCGTCATCAAGGAAGCGCTCATTCTGTCGGCGTTCGGATTCATTCCCGGTGCACTCTTGTCCGAAGCCGTTTTCGTCATAGCGCATCGCGCGACGCTCCTTCCCCTGCAGTTCTCGCCGGTCCGCGCAATGATCGTCTATGTCCTAACTGCCGGTATGTGCGCTGGCTCTGGACTGTTGGCCGTGCGCCGGCTGAAGTTGGCCAACCCGGCCGACATCTTCTGAGCATGGAACCGGTCGTCGCGATCCGGAACGTGAATTATTGGTATGGCGAGGGAGCGCTCCGGCGGCAGGTTCTCTTTGACGTCTCGACCGACATTATGCCCGGCGAGATCGTGCTGCTCACCGGACCCTCGGGTTCCGGCAAAACCACACTCCTGACGCTCGCCGGCGCCTTGCGGGCGGTGGAGGACGGCAGCGTCAGCATCTTCGGAATCGAATTACGAGACGCCAAGCCCGGCGCCCTGCTGTCGGTTCGGGCCCGTATCGGCTTCGTGTTTCAAGCTCACAATTTGCTGGAGGCTCTAACCGCACGGCAGAACGTCATGATGGCCCTCGGACTCGAGCCGAACCTCGCGATCGCCGAGGCTGACAGACGCTCGGTCAAGGCATTGCAGGCGGTCGGACTCGCCGAGCATGTCAACAAGCTGCCGGGACAGCTCTCCGGCGGACAGAAGCAGCGCGTCGCCATTGCCCGCGCGATCGTACGCAATCCAGGTATTATTCTGGCGGACGAACCGACAGCGTCGCTCGACCGGAAATCCGGGCGTGAAGTGGTCGAATTGTTGAAGAATCTCGCCAGGGACCAGGGCAAATCCATCCTGCTGGTGACTCACGATAATCGAATACTCGACGTTGCGGATCGCATCCTGGTGCTCGAAGACGGGCGCCTCGAATCTCTCGCCGCCAACGCCGCCACCAGCACCGGTTCGTTAATGCACGCTCTCGGCCGTTTGCAGAGCCGGGGGAATCTCAGTACGCACGTTGCCGGACTCTCCTCGGCACAGTTCTTCGACCTCCTCGAGCAGGTGGTCGTGGAGTTCGATCAGTTTGTCCGTGTAATCGAAGTGGGCAGCAACGACGTCGTCCAGGAGTTCGCGGGTCAGTTCATCGACGCAGTGACGGTTAAGATCCGCGACCTCATCCATGCGGATCGCGCGACGCTGTTCCTGTTAAACCACAACACTGGCGAGTTGCGGTCCCGTGTTGCTCTCGGCGATACCGGGAAGCGCCTGGACATTGGCATTCCAGCGACCAGCGGCATCGCCGGACGATGCGTGCGCACAGGACAGCCGCAAAATGTTCCCGACCCTCAAGGCGATCCGGACTTCAACGAGTCGGTCGACCGCCAGACCGGGTACCGGACCGCGAGCATCCTATGCATGCCGATTTTCGATCGCGGCGGCGAAGTCTTCGCAGTTGCGCAACTGCTGAACGGCAGAAATGGCGCCTTCACGACTCAGGATGAAAACGAGCTCCGTGCCTTCGCCGAACCACTGGCCGTCATATTGCAAAGCTCACGCCTCATGGAGAGCCTGAACACCAGAGACAATCCGGGCTAAACGAAACCCCGACCGGTTTCGTCGCTTGCCGGTTGCCTCAAACTGGATCTTCCTCCGTACAAACCTGTTCAACACGCACCGCCCGCGAACAAGTTGTGCTCATTCGGACAACATCTCCATCATCTTCTGCCGGAACGCAGAAGCCATGGCCTGGTCTGGCGCGATTACCAGGACGGTGTCGTCGCCGGCGACAGTTCCTACAACCTCGTCGAGCGACTCCTGATCGAGCGCAACCGCTAACGAGTTGGCGAGCCCGGGCGCTGTGCGAAGGACTACAAGGTTTTGTGCGACGCGAATGTCCTGCAGGTAGTCGTTGACGGCCGTTGCCAGGTCTGTGCCCGGCGGCTCGGCGGGCATGTGACGATATCCATCCGCTGTCTTCACCAGACCTAACTCGCGAATATCGCGGGATAGAGTGACCTGTGTAGTCTGGATGCCCAACTGCGCGAGTTCACGCGCCAGCTCTTCCTGGGTGTAGATCTCTTTGCGGCGGATGACTTGAAGGACTTGGCCTTGACGGAAGTTCTTGTTCATGACCGGCTACGAACCCTGGCTGCGGAGCGCTTGAAGACGCTGCTGTGCATCGGCGAGAGCCTTCTGCACTGCGGCGGGTGCGGTTCCGCCCGGCAATGCCCGTGTCTTCATGCCTTCTACCGGATGAAGAAAGCGCGCCATCTCCGGCTGGAATTCAGGCGCAAAGGCGGCCAGCGACTCGGGCGTCCAATCGGATGGCCTTTTGCCTTTGGTAACGCTTTCAAGAACGAGTTGTCCCACCAAGACGTGCGCGCGATGGAAAGGCACTCCGGTACGCGCCAGTTCCTCCGCCAGATCGGTTGCAATGACCCAGCTTTCCTCTGCGGCCGCAAGCGGGACTTCAGGCGTCAGCCTCACGGATTCGGCGACCACCTTTGCCATGGCCAAAGCGCCGGAGGTCTGCGTAAACGAGTCGAACAACGGTTCCTTGTCTTCCTGCATGTCGCGGTTGTAGGTCATCGGAAGGCCCTTCATGGTGACGTAAAGCGAAGTGAAATCGCCAAACACCCGGCCGGACTTTCCGCGAATAAGCTCAAGCGAATCCGGATTTTTCTTCTGCGGCATCAGGCTGGACCCGCTGGTAACGCCATCGCCGAGCGACATCCAATTGAACTCTTCGCTCGAGTACAAAATCCAGTCTTCCGACATGCGGCTGAGATGCAGCATGATCATGCTGGACGCATAGAGGAAATCGAGCGCGAAATCGCGATCTCCGGAGACATCCATGCTGTTGCGCGTGATGGCCGGGAAGTGCAGGTCGCGTGCTATTGCTTCCCGATCGAAGGCAAAGCCACTACCCGCGAGCGCACCTGACCCAAGCGGCAGCACGTTGATGCGCGCGCGTGCCTGCTGTAGCCGTTCGCAATCGCGCGCGAACATTTCCACATACGCGAGCAGGTAATGGGGCCAAAGCACGGCTTGTGCACGCCGCAGGTGTGTATAGCCGGGGATGACCGCTTCGGGGTAGCGTTCCGCCAGGGCAAGCAATTCGCCCATCAGCTCCGTCAGGCCATGCAGCAAGGTGTCGCAAGCGGCTCGCAGATACAAGCGGACATCCAGCGACACTTGTTCATTCCGGCTCCGTCCGGTATGAATTTTGGCGGAGAGCGGGCCTACCTTCTCGCCCAACTTGCGAATGACGAAGGTGTGGACATCCTCGTCCGTCGCGCCATCCAGATACCTGGGATCGCGGGCTTCCTCAGCGATAGCGGCGAAAGCCGCCACCAGCCGATCGGCTTCGTCCACCGTCACAATTCCTTGGCGCGCCAAGGCCCGCGCAAACGCCTGCGAGCCCTCCACATCGGCAAAGATCAGCTTGCCGTCAAAGTGCAACGAGCCCGAAAACTGCTCGAACACCTGCGACGGACCCGTCTCAAAGCGTCCTCCCCAGAGCTTCATGGCTAATTTTTCTGCGCGTCCTGGTGCAACAATGCTCGGACTTTGATGGGCAATCCAATTAGATTGATAAACCCGAGCGCGTCCTTCTGGTCGTAGCTGGCGCCCATCGTGAAGCTGGCAATGTCGAGATTGTAAAGCGAGTTCGGGCTTTTGCGGCTGACGGGTTCAATCGTGCCCTTAAACAGGCGCACCGTCACTTCGCCGGTTACCGGTTCCGCTAGACTCTCGAAGAAGGATTCCAGTGCCTCGCGCAGCGGCACAAACCAGAGCCCGTTGTAGACCATCTCCGCGTAATCAAGTGCCACTTTCTGCTTATAGTGCAGCGTGCGGCCATCCAACGTGAGCGCTTCCAATTCGCGGACCGCCGCCATCAGCACGGTGCCGCCGGGCGTTTCATAACAGCCACGGGACTTCATGCCAACGAAGCGGTTCTCCACTAAGTCGATACGACCCACTCCGTTTTCGCCCGCGACTTTGTTTAGCTTCTCCAGCAACCCGACCGCGCTCAATTCACGTTGGCCATTGAGCGACACCGGCATGCCCTTTTCGAAGCCAATGGTCACGTCGGTTGGTTGGTTTGGTGCCTCGGCCGGACTTTTGGTGAGCATCCACACGCCCGGGGGTGCTGCATTGGCCGGATCTTCCAGTTCGCCGCCCTCATGCGAAATGTGCCAAATGTTGCGATCCCGGCTGTATATCTTGGTCGTTGAGACTGAGATCGGCACATTATGCGCCTTGGCGTATTCAATGGCATCTTCGCGCGAGATGATGTCCCATTCACGCCAGGGAGCGATGACGTTCAAGTGCGGCGCGATCGCCTTGTACGTCAGCTCGAAGCGAACCTGATCATTTCCCTTGCCGGTGCATCCGTGTGCCAAGGCATCGCACCCGGTGCGCAACGCGACTTCGGCCTGGCGTTTTGCGAGCAATGGACGTGCGATGGACGTGCCCAATAGGTACTTGTGCTCGTACACGCCGCCGGAGCGGACCAGCTTCCAAAGGTAATCGCGCACAAACTCCTCGCGCATGTCCTCGACATACACTTCGGAAGCGCCCGTCTTCAGGGCCTTTTCCCTTAAGCCATCCAACTCTTCCCCGCCTTGGCCTATGTCACCGCAAACGGCCACGATTTCGCACTGGTAATGCTCCTTCAGCCAAGGAATGATGATGGAGGTATCCAGGCCCCCCGAGTATGCGAGCGCTACCTTCTTCGCACTTACTTTGCTCATAATGTCGTCTCCTGTTTTCTTGCCAAGGCACGCGTGTTCTCAAGAATGCGCCCATGGGCAGCACCCGTCAACACGCGGATAGATGGCGGCTATTGCAGCAGCGTCAGCAGCAGTGCTTTTTGCACGTGCAGACGATTCTCTGCCTGATCAAACACAACCGAGTGCGGCGACTCCACGGCGCCGTCGGTAATTTCCAAACCACGCTTGGCCGGCAGGCAGTGCATCACCTTTGCCCCAGGGCTGGCCTGTGCCAAAAGCGCTTCGTTCATCTGAAAGGGTGCGAAGATCCGCTTGCGTTCGTCGGCCTCTTCTTCCTGTCCCATGCTGGCCCAAACATCGGTATATACGGCATCCGCCGAAGCCACCGCCGCATAAGCGTCGTTGGTGATGGTAATGGATGCGCCAGTTTCAGCAGCGAATGCGCGCGCCTGCGCAACTATCTCCGGCTTTGGTTCGTACCCTTCGGGCGTGCCCACGGCGCAGTGAATGCCGAGCCGCGACGCGCAGAGCATGAGAGAATGCGCGACATTATTGCCATCGCCCACATACGCGAGCTTCAAACCGCGAAGCTTGCCGAAATGCTCTTTCAAAGTGAACATGTCCGCCAGTGCCTGGCAGGGATGGTACAGATCGCTCAAGGCATTAACAACCGGCAAGCCCGACCATTCGGAGAGCTCGTCCACTGTCTGCTGCAGAAAGGTTCGTGCGACAATCGCGTCCACCCAACGCGCCAGATTGCGCGCCACATCCTTCAGCGGCTCACGCCCGGCGACCGGACCGATTTGGGTGACGCAGTCGCCACCCAGTTGCTTAATGGCGAGCTCAAAGGTGAAGCGCGTCCGCAGCGAGGGTTTTTCAAATAACAGGCTAATGTAACGGCCCTTGAGGGCAGACGCAAAGCGTTGGCGGGACTCTTTCACCTGCTTGGTTAAGCTCAACAGGCCGTTGAGCTGTTCCGCAGTGAGGTCCAAGTCGTGCCGTAACGTGCTCGGACCAACGCGGGTACCGGGCTGCATGATCGGAAATGCCAATGCTGCGTCCTCCTGTATTTTTATTCAGCACTATGAATAATTACACATTTTAGAGGCAGAAGCAAATGCTGTCGCTGCATGCGGCAGATCCGCCAAGACGATGCGGTCTTTACAGGTTGACCCGTCGTCGCGAGTGCCGCTGCAAGTACCAGCAGGGTGTCGTGCCGCCCTGTGGAAACAGAGCGTTGGCGCACGGCTCGTCCCGAGCATCGTCCAGAATGAACTCGGTTCTGCCGTTTTTCTGCGGCACCGCTAACAGTGGCTGGACGTGCACCGTTCCAAACTGGGCGCGGTGGTTAGGCAATTGGAGACGAAAAGAGAGAAGGTCGCCGAGGTAGACCAAAGCCACGACGGCGACCATTCCAAGCAGGATCCTTTGCGCGATCAGCTTCACAACGGCAGTTTAAGCCGATTGCTTTGAAGTTTGTTGCACTGCCTGCTCGATTTTCTGCCACTCCGCGTCTGACAAGCGCAGCGCAGACGCACTCACGTTCTCTTCCAGGTGTTTCACCGACGACGTGCCGGGAATGGGCAATATAACCGGCGAGCGATGCAGCAGCCACGCAAGGGAAAGCTGTGCCACCGAGACGTTATGCAGTTTCGCTGCGCTGTCAAGCGGACCGCCGGGCTGCAGCAGCTTACCGGCCGCGACCGGGAACCAGGGAATGAAAGCCAGGTTGTTCTTCTCACAGTACTGGAGCGTGCTTTCGTGTCCGCGGTCGCCGATGTTGTAGCGATTCTGTACCGAAACGATCTTTACCGTCTTGCGCGCGCGGTCGATTTCTTCGGGCGATACTTCAGACAGGCCGATATGGCGGATTTTGCCAGCCGTTTGCAGGTCCTTCAACGCTCCGAGCGATTCTTCCACCGGCACCTTTGCATCAATGCGGTGCAGTTGGTAGAGATCGATGCGCTCCAACCGAAGACGCCGCAGGCTCATTTCAACGCATTGAGTAAGATATTCAGGCCGGCCCACGGGTAGCCACTTATTCGGACCTTGCCGCGTTAATCCGCCCTTGGTTGCAATCACAACGCCCTTTGGATAGGGGCTGAGCGTATCGCCAATCAGCCGTTCGCTTACTTCGGGCCCGTAAGAATCGGCTGTGTCGATGAAGTCGACGCCGATTTCCACCAGCCGCTTCAGTACGGCCCGAGCCTCTTCCGGGTTCTTTGGCTCGCCCCAGATGCCGTCGCCGGTCAATCGCATGGCGCCGAAGCCCATGCGATGCACGGTAAGATCGCCTCCAAGGGTGAAGGTGTCGCTTGCATTCGCAGTTGTCGTACTCATACTTTGGGGATGAGCACGCAACGGAGCAAGTTTCAGGCGGATGCTGTTTCTAATCGCCAGGCGCTGGCGTCGTCCAGGATCTGCAAAGCTTCGTCGTCGAGCTGGAGTTCGGTGGCATCCATCAGGTCCCGCAATTGTTCTGGGGTGGTTGCGCTCACAATGGCAGCGGTTACGGTGGGCTGCGCCAACAGCCACGCGATGGCAACTTTCGCGGGTGTTGCCTTCTGGTCGGCAGCTATCCGGTCCAGCGCGCGCAAGATACTGAAGCCGCGGTCGTTCAGATACTTGGTCACCATTTTGCTGCGCGCACGGTCTACGGCGTCCGATAAGGAGCGGTACTTACCGGAAAGGAATCCGCTCGCCAGCGAAAAGTAGGTGATGACTCCTATTTCGTTCTTTTCGCAGACGTCCTGCAGCTGCGCTTCGTAGTCTTCGCGATCGTACAGGTTGTACAAGGGCTGCAGGCTCACGTAAGCGGGCAGGCCACGAGACTCGCTCACCTGCAATGCTTCTTCCAGCCGGTCTGCCGCAAATTTGAAGCGCCAATAGCCTTGATCTTGCCTTCCTGTTGAAGTTCGGCATAAGCCGAAAGCGTTTCCTCCAGCGGCGTTGCGGCGTCGTCCCGATGCGATTGATACAGATCGATCACATCAGTCTGCAGACGGCGCAGCGAATCTTCCACCGCGCGTTTGATATACGCCTTTGACAGGCCCTTCTTGTCGGGCGCCATCTCCATCCCCACTTTCGAGGCCAGCACTACGTCACTACGCTTGTGGCTGCGCTGAAACCACTTACCAATGATGGTTTCAGACTCGCCACCGTGCAGCCCAGGAGCAAACTTGGAGTAGACATCGGCAGTGTCGACGAGATTGAAGCCAGCATCGACAAACGCATCCAGCAGACGGAACGACATTGCTTCGTCCGCAGTCCAGCCGAAAACATTACCGCCGAACGCCAGCGGCGCCACCTCAAATCCACTGTTTCCCAGGGGTCTTCTATTCGTCATATGTTCCGTCCGTTAGACAACGTCCGGGGGGAACTGATACTTTTGGAAGCTCAAGCCTTTTACGCGTCCTTCACCGCTGCAAACTGCTCCGTTGCGAACTGCAACTCCTGGCGGGTATGTGCCGCCGATACCTGTACCCGAATGCGAGCCTTGCCTTGCGGGACGACCGGATAAGAGAAACCGATGACGTAAATGCCGCGTTCCAGCAGCGCATCTGCCATCCGCGATGCTAGTGCCGCATCCCCCAACATCACCGGCGTAATGGGATGCTCGCCCGGAAGGATGTTAAACCCAAGTTCGGTCATCCGCTGCCGGAAGAACGGAGTGTTTTCCCGCAGTTGCTGCCGAAGATGACTACTGGTCTCCAGTAGATCCAGCACTCGCAATGAAGCCGCGGCAATGGCCGGCATCACCGAGTTCGAAAACAAGTAGGGGCGGGAGCGCTGGCGAAGCAAGCGCAATAACTTCTTTACGCCCGCTGGTATAACCGCCGCTGGCGCCGCCCAAGCGCTTTGCCCAGGGTGCCGGTAATAATGTCCACCCGGCCCATCACGCCATGATGTTCATGCGTGCCGCGGCCCATCTCGCCCATGAAACCAACAGCATGCGAATCGTCCACCATCACCATCGCGTCGTACTTCTCGGCCAAATCGCATATCGCCGGCAGATTTGCAATATAGCCATCCATCGAGAAGACACCGTCCGTAGCGATCAGGCGCTGCCGTGCCCCGCAAGCCTGTTTCAACTTGTCTTCCAAATCCGCCATGTCGCTGTTTTTGTACCGGAAGCGGGCCGCCTTGCATAGCCGGATACCGTCGATGATGCTGGCATGGTTCAGTTCATCTGAAATCACCGCATCCTGTTCGTCCAGCAGCGTTTCGAAGAGGCCGCCGTTCGCATCGAAACACGAGCCGTAGAGGATTGTGTCCTCGGTGCCGAGAAACTCCGAGATGCGCTTTTCCAATTCGCGGTGCAGGGTCTGTGTGCCGCAGATAAAGCGCACGCTGGCGAGCCCGTAGCCCCACGTTTGAATTGCTTTCTGGGCTGCCTCAACCACAGCCGGATGGTTCGCCAATCCCAGATAGTTATTGGCGCACATATTCAGAACCGGCTTGCCGGCAGCCACCTCGATTTCCGGTTGCTGCGGGGTCCGAATCAGGCGTTCCCGTTTAAACAAGCCCGCGCGCTCAATCTCAGCCAGTTTCTCCGTCAGGAGTTCCTGCGTAGTGCCGTACATCTAAACGTCGCTCCAATCTAATAGCACTTTTCCCGACTGCCCCGAACGCATCGCGGCAAACCCTTCCTCAAACTCATGCCACGCTAAGCGATGCGTAATGACGGGATCGATCCGTAGGCCGGACTCCAGCATGACCGTCATCTTGTACCAGGTCTCATACATTTCACGCCCATAGATGCCGCGGATGGTCAGCATATTGAAGATTACGTGCCGCCAGTTCACCGTTACGTCGTTGGCCGGAATGCCCAACACGGCGATTTTGCCGCCATGGCTCATGTTGTCGATCATGTCCCGGAAAGCATTGCCGTTGCCCGACATTTCTAGCCCGACATCGAAGCCTTCCGTCATACCGAGCTGGCGCTGCACCTCCGCAAGCGGCAGTTCTCGCGGATCGACCGCCATTGTGACGCCCAGAGACCGAGCCAGATCTAACCGGTAAGCATTCACATCGGTGACCACCACGTAGCGCGCGCCGGCGTGTTTCGCCACCGCCGCCGCCATTACGCCGATAGGCCCGGCGCCTGTCACCAATACGTCTTCACCCAGCACATCGAACGATAAAGCGGTGTGTACCGCATTACCGAAAGGGTCGAAGATCGCCGCGATTTCCTGATTGACTAAGGGGCTGTGCCGCCAGATGTTCGTCATCGGTAGGGCAATGTACTCGGCGAAGCACCCGGGCCGGTTCACGCCCACGCCTTGCGTATGCGCGCACAAGTGGCGCCTTCCCGCCAGACAGTTCCGGCAGCGTCCGCATACCACGTGGCCTTCACCGCTGACGATCTCGCCGGAATGAAAATCGTTGACGTTCGAGCCAACTTCCACAATTTGTCCAACGAACTCATGGCCGATGGTCATGGGCACCGGAATGGTCGCCTTTGCCCAGTCGTCCCACTCGTAGATATGCAGATCCGTCCCGCAGATCCCGGTCTTCAGAACGCGGATCAAGACATCGTTGATGCCAATGGCTGGTTCTGCCACGTTCTGCAACCACAGGCCCTCCTCCGCGCAGCTTTTCACTAGTGCTTTCAAATGTGCTCCAACGTAAAAAGGAGCGGCATGCCCCTCTCGTATCGTAATCTCTTGTCGAACATAGCCCGTAAACGTGTCTTGTAAGTCCGGGTGTCTGTCACTAAAACAAGACTTGGCCCATCTTAAGAACGGCAGCGACAGCCGCGAAACGCCGTGTTAGCCGCTGCCACTCACAATAGGACCAGATGAAAGCAATTACGATTGTTCCCGGGAAGGCAAACTCCGCCAGCTTGCAAGATGTTCCGGAGCCACCCGCGACTGATGGCGACGTCTTGATCCGCACTCTGGCCCTTGGCATCTGTGGAACCGACTTTGAGCTGGTTTCGGCCGAGTATGGATGGGCGCCTCCCGGCGAATCGCATTTGATTCTAGGGCACGAGTCGCTGGGCCGCGTCATGGAAGCACCGTCCGGAAGCGGTTTCGAAAAAGACGACCTGGTGGTTGGCATCGTGCGGCGCCCAGACCCTGAACCCTGTATGGCGTGCGCCGTGGATCAATGGGACATGTGCCGCAATGGCAAGTACACCGAACGCGGCATAAAGGAACGCAACGGATTCGGCTCGGAGCGTTTTCGCAACGAAGCCAAGTTCACGGTGAAGATCGACAAAAGCCTGGCTGACATTGGCGTGCTGATGGAGCCGCGCTACCATCCTGGCGAAAGCCTGGGATCACATTGCAAAAATCGGGGGGCGCGCCGAGTGGAAACCGAAATCGGTCCTCGTCACCGGCGCCGGGCCGATTGGACTGTTGGCCGCTTTGATGGGGAAGCAACGCGGCCTCCAAGTACACGTGCTTGATCGGGTGAAGGACGGCTCGAAACCGCAACTGGTGGCCGAACTCGGCGCGGAGTATCACACGGGCAGTGTCGAAGATCTCTCCTTTTCTCCCGATGTGATAATTGAGTGCACCGGTGTCCGCTCCGTCATCATGGGCTCCATGAGCAAGATCTGCTGCGACGGCATCCTTTGCCTGGCGGGTGTTTCTTCGCAGCACCAGAACGACAGTCTGGACATTGGCGAACTCAATCGCCGCCTGGTGCTCCAGAATGGCGTGATCTTCGGCACAGTGAACGCGAACCGGCACCACTACGAATTAGCCGAGAAGGCCTTGCTTGAAGGCGACCATGCCTGGCTAGGAAAACTGATCTCCCGGCGCGTGCCGGTGGCAGATTGGCAGCAGGCACTGGAGCGCCGCCCCGACGACATCAAGGTCATCGTCGAGTTCGCCAGGAACTGACCGGACATGACCCAGCTGATCGAAGACTACGCCCTGATTGGAAATAACGCCACCACTGCACTCGTCGGCAGAAACGGTTCCATCGACTGGTTGGCATTCCCGCGCTTCGATTCGGCGGCATGCATGGCGTCGTTGCTCGGCTCGCCTGCGAATGGCCGCTGGGTGATCGCGCCGAAAGCCGAACATCCTGGCGTGTCGCGCCGCTATCGCGAGGGCACGCTGGTTCTTGAGACCGAGTTCACCACCGAAGAAGGCGCCTTTGTGGTTATTGACTGCATGGACCGTCGCGGCGAGACGCAAGACGTAGTGCGTGTCGTGCGCGGCATTCGAGGCTCCGTTCCGGTGCAAATGGAATTTGCGCTGCGCTTCGATTACGGCACCGTCGTTCCTTGGGTGGAGCGCACCGAAGATGGCCGTCTGCAGGCTGCGGCGGGCCCTGAGCGCATCCTGCTGGATGCGGAAGCCGAACTTTTCGGAGAGGACTTCGTCACGCGCTCAAGTTTCACCGTGAACGAAGGGAAGGAAGTGTCCTTCGTACTCTCATGGACACCATCGTATGCGCCCGCGCCGGCTCGCATCGCAGCCCAGACGGTTCTTCACAACGTAACTGCTTCCTGGAAAAGATGGTCGAGCCACTTCAAGAACAGCGGTCCCTATTCTGAAGCCATCTTGCGCTCCATCATTACGCTGAAAGCGCTGTCTCACCACCGCACGGGCGGCATTGTGGCGGCTGCCACCACTTCCCTGCCGGAAGAGATCGGCGGAGTTCGCAACTGGGATTACCGCTTCTGCTGGCTCCGCGACTCCACCTTCACGCTATATGCTCTGTTGGAATCCGGCTTCACAGAAGAAGCAAAAGCGTGGCGCGACTGGCTGGTGCGCGCCATTGCCGGCGATCCAAAAGAAATGCAGATTATGTATGGCGTCGCAGGCGAAAGGCGGCTTACCGAGTTCGAACTGCATGAGTTGCCGGGATACGAAGGGTCATCGCCGGTACGCATCGGCAACGCAGCTTCCGGCCAGCGTCAACTCGACGTTTACGGAGAAGTGTTGGATTCGCTTTATCAGGCCCGCAAGAAAGGCTTGGGCGAACTGGGACCGGCATGGAACCTGCAGAAAGCTTTGGTTACCCATCTCGAGAAAATCTGGTACGAACCGGACGACGGCATTTGGGAGATTCGCGGTCCTCGGCGCCACTTTACGCACTCGAAAGTCATGGCTTGGGTGGCGTTTGACCGTGCGATTCGAACCATCGAAGAGTTTAGCGAACAGGGGCCGGTGGAACGCTGGCGCAAGGTGCGTAGTGAGATCCACGACGAAGTTTGCCGGCTTGGTTTCAGCAAAGAGCTTAACTCGTTTGTTCAGTACTTCGGCAGCAAATTTCTGGACGCAAGCCTGCTGATGTTGCCTCTAGTGGGTTTTCTGCCGGCGAACGACCCGCGCATACGTAGCACTGTCGAGGCCATTGAACGCCATCTGCAGGTGGACGGATTTGTTCAACGGTACAACACACAAAGCAGTGTAGATGGCTTGCCCGGCAGCGAAGGTTCGTTTCTTGCCTGCAGTTTCTGGCTGGTCGACAATTATGTTCTGCAGGGCCGCCACCAAGAAGCGAAGGTCCTGTTCGACCGCCTGCTCGAGCTTCGGAACGACGTTGGCCTGCTCGCCGAAGAGTACGACGCGAAAGAAAAGCGGCAACTAGGCAACTTTCCCCAAGCGTTCTCGCATTTGTCGCTTGTCAATACCGCATACAACCTGAGTCGTGAAGAGGACAGCCCCAGCAAGCCGGCCCATCACCGGTCTGGGCGCCGCACGCACACCCCGAACTCAGCTGCACTATGAGCAGAGGGAAGAGATGCACCAGCGCCGGAGCCTTCTACAGTAGGTCTACTAGGTTTGGCAGTAGCGACGCCACCTAAATTGGGCTGGTCTACTGAACTTTCAGGGACTCCCTCCTGTGTTTCCCGGATGGGACGAGGCGGTGAAATCTTCTACATTGGACTAAGCGAAAGTCACCCTGAGGCATTCCCGTTGCACACCGCAGCAAAGATTAAGGTCACTCAGGGCGGCATTTTGGCTGCCGCGAAATGAGCAGCGCGGCAGCCTTTTTTCTTCCTGATCGAAACTCCTCACCTGGTTTATAAAACTGACCCGATGCGTGAGTACAGAATCAAGCTCGCAATAGACTGACGGTGTGCTTGTGCGGAGCTGCACGAACAGCGGTGGCATTGCCGCGTGCAGGTTCGTTGTCGTACTCGATTGACAATCACTAGGCAGACGGAATGACGAATGCGGCCCAGGCACTGCGTTTTGTCACAAATGTGCTCCCGTCAGACCGCTCCAACGCTCGCCAAGGGCAGTCCCGGGAACCGTGATCGTCAGGCGAATCGCGCGGATGGCTGCTGGTTGGCGGCCTCGCGATAATGTGTACAGCCTTCGGCGGAGCTGGTTTCTTCGGGCGTTAAATAGCGGAGCGGCGCCGTGGCCTCAATGCGTTGTACCACTTCCGCCAGTCCCAGCAGCGCTTCGTAGTCCCCGCTGCAGATGTCCCGCCGCACCAGCACGCCCTTACCCGGCAAGATTACAAAGCTTTTCGAGCAGTGGAAGCCACACTCCTGCCAGGGCCGGGAGCCTCCCAGAAAGATAGATTGACAAGGATAAAGGACGCCGGACGCCAGAATGCGCCGCGCGACCGGATCTGTCGCCAGCGTGTGGACTCGTTCGTCAGCGGGCAGCACATGGGATGATCCGCATGCCGCGCGAATCAGACCCTTCTCATCGAACGCAGGTGAATTGCGGCGCGCGAGCGCCAAACGCGCCTCTACGGTGGCTAGCAGATCATCCACTTCGCTGCACGTTCGTCCGCAAACAATCAGCCCATGATTCCCGAGAACGAAAATCTTGGTGTCGGGCGCTTCGGCAAGCGCATCGTGGATCGCCAGGGCCAGCGGAGTTCCAGAACACACATACGGCACAAAACTCCAGGGCATGGGGTCGAGAAGCCGTCCGAGATACTCGACGGCGTCGGCGCGTACGGCGGCAGCAATCGCACTCACCGAATGCACGTGCAGCACCACGCGGTCGGGAAGTATGGCATGCATGGCTGTTTCAATGGAGGGTTGCAACGCGCCGTGCCCTTCCAGCACGCACTCCGGGCCAATGGGAGTGCCGCTCCACGTGCGCTGGCGAACCTGCGGCCACCGCACCGGAACGAACACGTCGGTTCGTTCCGCCTCGGCCATCCACTTACCTGACGCCTTCACCCAAAGTACCTTCCCGTCTTTAAGTGAGGTGTTCCCCGAACTTCCTTGCGTCAATAGCCCATTGCGCCCAATGCGAGCGGAGAGAGCAGCCAAACGATCAAGCTCGGTCGAAGACATGTGTGTGCGCTACGGTTGCTCAAATAAGTGCCCGAAAGCCTAGCGCCCACTGTATACCGCTCTTTGACCATCAGGCGATCCCTTACATAGGTGACGATAGCAGGGAAAACCCCGGAGGAGACAGCAGGTTTCGACTAACGAACTAAATTCTTCCGTACAGCATATAAGACCAGCTCGGCGGTATTGTGCAGGTTCAGCTTTTGCATCAGGTTGGTGCGGTGGCTTTCCACGGTGTAAAGGCTGACATCCAGCACGCTGGCAGCCTCCTTATTGGTCTTCCCTTCCGCCAGCAGTTGCAGCACCTCCCGCTCGCGCGCTGTGAGCAATTCGAAGGTGTCTGAGAGTCCCTCCTGCCGAAGTACTCGCATATAATCTTCCAGCAGGGTGGCGGTGATGGCGGGGCTGAAAAAGGGCTTGCCTTCTGAAACCGCTTTTACCGCACGCGCCAAATCCTCTTCGGCCGATTCCTTTAGCAAATATCCCTTCACCCCGGCGTGCAGCGCCCGCAGAACATAACCTTCATCCGCATACATCGTCAGCACAATCAGCCCGATGCGGTCGTTGCCCTTTTTGATTTGCTCAGCAGCATCGATGCCATTCAGCAGAGGCATGGCAACGTCCAGCAGGACAACTTCCGGTTGCAGTTCCTGCGCCAATTTGACCACGTCCCGGCCGTTGGCAGCTTCGCCGATGACTTGAATGTCAGGATACTGCTCCAGCAGCAATCGAAGGCCTTTGCGCACTACTCCGTGGTCGTCCGCAATGACGACGCGTACTCGTTTCGCTGGCACTTGTTGTTTACCTTTGGATGAGACAGCGACGGAGAGAAAACTCCCGCAGCCTGCGCAATCGTAGCGCGAACAGAGCGTCCAGGCTGGAGAGGGTGGGGTTCAGAAAGAACAGGAAGGCCGTGGCGGGGTCTGCCGTTTGTAGAGGAGCATCAAAGGAATTCGCTTCCGTCCTTTCCATGATGCGTATCTTTTCCAAAACGCGGATCAGGGGCATGGGATCGCCCAGCAGCTTCACGCTTTCCTCGTCGGCACGCGTTTCCAGTCTTCGTGTACGCAGCACCGTGGGCAGCAACGCCGCTACCGGCCGCGCCACTCCCATCGTTCGTAAGCGCAAACCAATTACGCCGGCAATGGTCATACGTAACGTATGCCCGCTGCGCAGTTGGGCAAAGTGATGCGCCAAGACAGCGGCAAGCTCTTCACGGTCGAGCCTTTGAATCAAACCCGTAGTGAGAGCGACGCATCCGCGCGAACGGCCCATCGCTACCGCGAACGCGTTAATCGCTGGGTCCATCACTCGGTACAGAGCCGGAGTCTGCGTGCCCGCACGCCGCGCCAATTCTTGCACCATGCCGTACAGGCCCGGAGCCTGGGACTGCGGAATCAGCTCTGCGCGATGAAAGCGCAGCAATAGATTCTCCCCCGCCTGCTCCAGACGTTTTCCTAGCATTCGCTCTGTCCCTCTACTCTAGGTGAAGCATCGCCTGCGCAGCATCCCCTACAGGGACCAGTTGCAGCGCATATGAAAGGGAGAGGCGACCTTTTCCTCAAGCTTCTACCCGCTCTAGGAGTGGTTCCGTCGCCTGTTCCACAGAGAATGGCAGCTCCACAACCACCGTCGTGCCGCTCCCCTGCTCAGAAGAGATCGAGAGATTGCCGTGCAGCGCACGCACTCGCTCCTCCATCCCCACCAGGCCCAGCCCGCGAGTACGAAGATTGCCCGGATCGAAGCCGCAGCCGTCGTCCTGGACCGACGCGGAAACCAGCCCACCCACCTGCTTGAGTGAAATGACAACACGCTTGGCTTCTGCATGGCGGGCGCAATTGGTCAGGGCTTCCTGAATCACGCGATAGAGGCAGATTCGAAACGGTTCCGGCAAGTCTGTGAGTGTCGCGGGAATATCCGTCGTCACAGGAATTCCAGTGCGCCTGGAAAACTCTTTGGCCTGCCAGCGCAGAGCTGCCCCCAGCCCGAGGTCATCCAGCATGGAAGGGCGTAGCAGCAACGAAAGATTCCGAATACTCCGCAGCGCATCTTCCGTCAGCGCTTTCACGCTGTCCAGTCGGTCTGGCAGCCCCGCATCTGCTTCGCCTCGCCACAGGCTGCCTAATTCCAACCGCAGCCCTGTCAGAATCTGCCCTACCTCATCGTGTAGTTCGCGCGAAATGGTCTTCCGTTCCTCTTCCTGTGCGCTCACTAGCTGATTCGAAAGGCGTCGCAGCTCGTATTCAGCTTCCTCACTTCGCTGTCGATGCCGTTCCGAAATCCGCTCCAGTCGCGCCAGGTGAATGGTGCTGCCGGTGGCGATGCCGATGCCAAGCAGCAACAAACCGAGTGTTGCTCCCGCAGAGAACTGCCAAAGAGCGCGCTGCTCAACATGTATCTCCTGCTCCTCAATCTTCAAATTGGCCGTATTGAGTGCGTCAATTCGCTCGGCAATGCTTAGTATGGACTCGCGCTGCTCACTGCGCTGCCGCAGGAACGCTTCATTGGCGCGTTCGCCGCGATCCATCTCATCGAGCGTTCGAACGGCCGAATCCCAATATCGGTGCAGGTGCTTGCGAAGGACCGCAACCTTATCGTGAAACGTGGGCCCCAGCAGTTGATCTAACTCCCGCATCCGCGCGTCGGTTCGCAGTTCCAGGTCGGCGATGCGTGCCCGTTTCATGTCGATTCCCCCAGCATCGCCAAACAGCAGCGCGGCGCGGTAGACATTCGCCCGAATGGACGTAATGCAGTTGTCGGCGGCGCTGTACGCCGCACGCGTCCGTGTGGCACGCCCGTCAATCTGCCCCGCCTTGCGCGACACCATCCACGCAAATAGCGGAACCAGCAACAGGAGCACGAGGAACGACAAGCTTACAAATGGCCAGATCCGGACTCGCATGGCGCTTTCTCCTATTAGATACGAAGTGTGCCTGCTACACGTAAGGTGTGCCCGCGCTTCACGACATTAACCACATCAAAGATCCCGACGTTCTCGCAATTTTGAAGGACGTCGACCCGCGGGGCGGTTCGGCCACCGTCACGCCGGATGAGAAACGAACGGCCTATCGCTCGGCCGCCGACCGGTCTGGTTCCCCTCCCAAACTGGCGGCGGTCACCGATTACGCGGTCAATGGCCCTACCAACGATGTTCCAGTGCGCATTTACCAGCCCGACGTCAAAGGACAACCCATGCCTCTGGTCGTTTACCTGCACGGCGGCGGTTTCGTTTCGGGTGACCTCGATTCACACGATCCGCTTTGCCGCTCGCTCGCGGCTGGTACGCCCGCAGTGGTGGTTGCGACGCAGTATCGCCTTGCGCCCGAGTATAAATTTCCTGCGGCGCTGGAAGATTCTTTAGCGGTTCTGCAATGGGCCGCCGACCATGCCTCCGACTTTGGGACCGTGGCGGGGCAGATCGCCATCGCCGGCGATAGTGCAGGCGGAAATTTAACCGCTGCGCTGGCGCTGGCTGCGCGTGAGGGTGCAGGCCCAATCCCCGCAAAACAAGTACTGATCTACCCGGCCCTGGATGCCACCCTGTCCAGCGAGTCGTTGGTTGAGAATGCCCTTGTGCCGCCTTTCACCCTTGTTGATTGCGTTTACATGTGGCAACAGTATCTTGGCGAGCGTGACTCCCGATCGCATTCCTTCATCTCCCCGCTCCTGGCCGAATCTCTGGATGCGCTGCCCCGCGCTTTCATTCTCACTGCAGGTTTTGATGTCTTGCGCGACGAAGGACTGCGGTACGCCAGGCGTCTCGAGGCGGCTGGCGTTGCCGTTGAACACGAGCACTTTGAAGGCATGCCGCACGGCTTTGTGCAATGGGCTGGCACGGTCAGAGACGCGCAGCGCGCGATTGAGCACATTTGCTCATTCTTGCGTCACACCTGACGCGTTACCAAAGGACTGGCACCGCATTCCCGGTGCATACGTCGCCGTGACGAATTGCATAAATTCAATTCGTATAAATTCAATAGGGATGGCGGACGCTTTTTGACCATACTTGAAATGCTCGACCGGTTAGAAGCGGAGATCCTTGCCTTGCGTGGCGCCTCGTCGCTTTCATCCGCCGCGGAAAGCGGCAGCCCGGAACCAGGTACATCAGCGGAACCAAAGCGCCGGAACAGTCGCACAGTCCAAAAGAAATCGAAGAAGGCAAAAAATACGCGGCGCGTTTCCTCCAAACAAACGGCGAAGGAGAACCGGGATCTGGGCGAACAAATGGCACTTCCCGTAACGCCTGCGAGCGAGGAACCAGCAACCCCCATCACTGGAAAGCGCCGCGCGTTAGGCCGGTCTCTTGTGCATCTCAGAAAGCTTGCCGCTGCTGCGCGTGAAACCTCGTCTTAACTTACTAAGTTGTTTTTCCATCTACTTACTAATTCTAAAAAATCGTACTTACCCGTGGTTTTCCATGGCACAGGTTTCACTGGGTTCGCGTCACACATGTGTTCGAAGGTTGCCACGAGGAGGAATACGAAATGCAAACCAGAACTCAATCGACAGTAGTTGCAGTATTCAGAAATTCCGCTGAAGCGCAGGCTGCGCTGAGCGATCTGAAAGCCAGTGGTTTCAGCTCCAGCGATGTTTTTATTGACAACGCCAACAATTCAGGTGCATTCGGTAACGAGACGCGAACCGATGACACCACGACGCATCACGAAGGCGGCATCACCGGTTGGTTCAAATCCATTTTTGGCCAGGAAGAGCACGACGACCGGCCATATTATGAAAGCGCCGCCAATAGTGGCCATGTTCTATTGAGCGCAACGGTATCCGACGAGAGCCTTGATCGCGTAGCGGACATTCTGGAGCGCCATTCGCCGGTGGATGTTCACCGCGAGGCAAGCTCCGATGGAGACGCGTTCGAAACGACTTCCGATCGCGGAGCTCTCAACCGGGGCAACGTCACCCAAAATACGGCGGCCACCACAGCCGGAACCGATCAGGCCATTCCGGTGGTTCGCGAAGATCTCCAGGTCGGAAAGCGAACGGTTCTGCGTGGCGGCGTTCGCGTTTACTCGCGCATGGTGGACACACCAGTCGAGGAACAAGTGCAGTTGCGTGACGAGCATGTTCATGTGAATCGCACGCCGGTCGATCGGGAAGCTACGGCCGCAGACTTGCGTCCGGGTCAGGAACAGGTCTTTGAGGTAAAAGAATACGCCGAAGAACCGGTAATTGCCAAGACTGCCCGTGTGGTGGAAGAAATTCGCGTAGGTAAAGAAAGCACGGAGCGAACGGAGACTGTTCGTGAAAACGTGCGGCACACCGAAGTTAAGGTGGATAACCTCAACGAAGCCAACGCTCGCATGGGCAATACGGAACCTACGCAAACGGGAATTGGGTATGCAGGCTCCACTACCGGGACCGGGCTGGCCAACACCACCGCAACTGGAGGACTCGGCAACTTCGATAGCGATTACCGCAGTGATTTCCAGAGGAATTATGGTGCCGGCGGCGGGCGTTATGAGGACTACCAGCCTGCTTACCAATACGGCAATACCATTGCGAATGATCCGCGTTACAAGGGCCGGAGCTGGGATGAAATCGAACCCAGCCTGCGATCCGAGTACAGCAGCAAATACCCCAACAGCACCTGGGAAAAGATGAAAAACTCAGTCCGCTACGGTTGGGACCGCGTCACGGGCAAGGCATAGCCGGAACGTGTAATGAAGGACGACAATATTTCCGCCCGTGCGAACGAGCCTGATCTTGTCGTTCCTGTCATCCGGGAAGAAGTGCATGTGGGCGCCGCCGCGGTTGAAACCGGCGGCGTTCGCGTCACTAAGCGCGTGGAAGGCCACGAGCAACTTCTCGAACAGGAGCTACGAACGGGGCGCGTCGAAGTGAAGCGCGTCAAAACCAATCGCGTTGTGGATGGCCCTCAGACCGCACAGCGCACCGGCAACACGCTGATTATTCCTGTTGTTTCCGAGGTGCTCCGGGTGACAAAGGAGTGGATTGTCACTGAAGAGATTCATGTGACCCAAATCGAGGAACGCGCGACCGTCCAGGAACGAGTCCTCGTCAGTCACGAGGTCGCAGAGGTTCAACGGTTCGATAGCAAAGGGCATGTAGTGCAAGACATTCCGGAGCGAGTCTCCGGCGCCGCTCCGCTGTCTCCCGCCTCACAGCCTGCCACTGAGACACATTCGCGGCGCATCCTGAAAGACAGCCCCACTCTGCTAAAGAATCGGTTCGATCAATAATTTCAATTACCTGCCGCTTGCCAGATGTGGTCTTGGTTCGGTATACATAGTAGTATTACCTACCAAGATCTCTATCTCGACCTCAGTAGCCGCTCGCCTGCTGAGTTGTGCATGCCCGCTCAGGCTTTGTTCTTTGATCACGTTTACCACATCAAATGCTTGCGCTACACATGGACCGAAGATGGTTTAGTCTTGTTGACGCTGGACTGCTACATCGGCGCGGAAGACTCTGAACCGATGACGTTTGCAGAGTTGCGCCGCGAGGTCGGTGCACTCTGTGTGTGGCAACGCATTCTGAATGTAACGATCGGCACGAAGCATGCCATTGTGGAAGTACTAACTCTGTACCATGCCTTTGAATCGGCACGGCATCACGATCGAACCCTGATGTTGGTATCTACGCCGCCTGACGAATACTTCGAGGGCTTAGTCGAAGCGGCGTAGTAAAAGTTGGGCTGTCCTTAGCAGGGTAGAGCGAAATTCGGGAAACAGCGACGGAAACTCTGTAGCAGGTATCGCGCCAGATCGTGAGCAGAAAAGCTGCGGCCCTCGTCGAAGATTCCAATCACCGAGCCATCCAGGTCCCGCGCCACCGGCACGTCGAATTCTTCGATTGAGAATTTGCGTCCTGTGCCCTGATCGCCGGTGATCGTCACCCGAATCACCGGACCCCATGCTTCAAAATCCAAACGAAGCGCCACTTCAGTGGAAGGGGTACCCGGTTTTACCATCGTGAAGGTTGGTTCCTCACGGAGTATCAGTGCGTCAAAGCCCAAGCTGTGACCAGCAGTGGCTCGATTCACGACAGATATTCTTTGTTTACACTCGCCCGTCAGCTCTTTCCAAAATTGCATGCCTTCCAGGAAGAGCGGGACGGTTTGCTGTCTTGCGGCTACTGCTGCGCTCATGGTGCGCTGTCCTCCGATAGGGAATATAGGCCGGTCTTATCTCATAATTCGGACCAGTGGTGGAGAACGGGCCTGCGGCGCAGACGGGGCGCTGGATAGCAGTCTCAGTTCTGAGATATTAGAATACCTATTTTCCAGAGGAAAAAACAGAGCTATTTGGGCCCGAGCGCGGCGAGGTTCTGGCTTCCAGACGCGCCTGCTCCGACTTGTAATCTGGCGTATAGTCGTGAAAGCCGGCGCGGTCAAAACCCCGCTGCGCTTGTGGCGTTTTCATGAACGTGTCCCAGACAAAACTGGTACGAAGATTCTCGGCCATAATCATCGTAATCCCGGTGTCGATGGCCACGACGTCGGCGTCAAACCACTTCGTAAGGGGATTAAACGCGTTTACGAAGCCGTAGCGACACCACGCCTGGCCAAAATGCGACCGAATGTACTTCAGAACTCGCAGGCTGGCATAGGGCAGGAAGGGCAATGATCCGCCAGGGCCGCTTGGAACTATCGTGCCATCAATCGGTCCCATCGATGGCGGGCCGCCCCACACCACATATCCTCGCGCCGAATCCGAAGCTGTCAACCCCCAAAGGTCGTCGCTGTAGTCAGGAAATTGCCCCGCTAATTCCAGGCAAAAAAGGCGGTGCGCTTCGGTGGCAATGATCGAATTCAGGAAATAGTCCGCAAACTTGTCTCGTTTGTTCCGAAAGTCGAACCAAGCCTGGGAGTACTGGTGAACAAACAATGGCGCATAGGAGCCGATGTACCGCAAACCGTCATACTCAAACTTCGTCCGCTTCCAGGCGTTCCAGGTCTCCACTGACAGGGGATGATGGACCGACCCTAAGCCCAACAGGTAGATCATCATCAATTCGCTGTAATAGTCCCATCGGTACGGCAGAAAGCCACTCTCCGGTGACCACCCCTGGGGTAGTAAGGAGGTATCTTCCGATAACCAGCGCCACTCAACGCGGTTGAACACATCGTCTGCCAGGCGTTCAATTTCAGGGTGTTTGAAATGCGCCCGGCAAGTCAGCACGCCGCATAAGAGGATTGCGGTGTCAATTGAAGAGACTTCCGAATCCCAGATGCGCTCGCCCGTCTTGATATTGGCGAAGTGGTAGAAAAAGCCCCGGTGAGTGGGCATCTTCTCCCAAAGGAACGAAAGCGAACGGATCACCATCTGATGCGCCAGGGGCAGTGGAATATAGCCGCGTTTCTCGCCGATGCACAGGGCTGTTAAGCCAAATCCGGTCGCCGCAATACTCGCGACGATGCTTTGATCGTTAGATCGCACATTGCAGCGATCCTTCACCAGCCCGGTCTCCGGATCTGCCTGCTCCACGAAAAACTGAAAGGTGGCGCGCTCCAGTTCTTCCAGGAACTGGTCGTCTTCCGAAGAGATTGTTTCCGTGTCGGGCGGCGGACCCGCCGGCTTTCGTGGGTAGGCTGCCAGTTCCTTTGCTGGAGCACCGAAAAGGGCGGCTGTTCGTGCCGCCAGCCCGAGCATACCCCTCCGAGACATTTTGCGATTGTGCATGAGGCCAAGATTTACCGGAAAATGCGGCTCACAACGTAAAGACACGCCCGGCATTGGATCGCGTCATAGAATTCGAACGTGAACGGAGAACAATTTTGACACGCCGCCATGCTGCAGCCCTGGCGGGCTCTGCCGTACTCGTATTTGGATTGGTGGCTGTTGGCGTTATAGTCGCGCTCCGTGTTAACCCTTTGCCGCAAGCCGCGGTTATTGGCGCTGTCCTCACCAGCGATACCGATCCCACAAAGCAAACGCCGGTCGCTGGGGTTAGCATCTCCGGGAAAGTAGGGTCCGCCGTCGTGAGCGCCAAGTCCGACGCGGCGGGTTTTTTTCGGCTCACTCTTCCTCTGACGCTGCGCCTCGGCCGCCCAATACAACTCCATTTTGCGCGGACCGGATACAAGCCTGAAGAGGTGAGCCTGGTTCCAAGTGACATTCTGTTGGTTCAACGTCTGCAACCCGTTGTGAAACGGACCAATGCCCAGCATACGATCGGCAACGTGCGCATACGTTATACGGTCAAGACAAGTTCGTTTATCGACGTGGGCACCATCGTTCGCACCTTCGAGGTGAAGAATGTCGCCAACCAGCCATGCCGAGGACAACTACCCTGCTCCCCGAATGGACAATGGAAGGCGGCCACCAGCGACTTTCGCCTGGATGCGCACGAAGACAACCGTTTCCGTAATCCCAGCGTTTCCTGCATTGCCGGCCCGTGCCCCTTCACTCGCATTGAAACAGAAGACCTTCGCGAGGAGGGCCGTATCTTCGCCGTGACTGCGTTGAACTGGTCCGATACCGCTACTTTTTTGGTGGAGGCGGACGTGGTGCACAACCAGATCACGGATATGGTGCGTGAATCGTTCCCGGTGCAGTTCGGCCGAAGCCTGACGTTTTCCCTTCCACCCACTGCCGGCGGCCCCAGCATCCAAGCCGAAGTGGATGGTCAGGATCTTGTGTTTCCGCTGGGACCCGACTTAGTTCTTTCCTGGGCAGATTGCTCTTTGAAATTCGATTCCGACCGGTCGCAATCCTACAATTGCGAGCTCACGCCCGAATACCGCTTTCCGTAATCGCGGGGCCGGGGCATGTGCGCAGAGCACGAATAGGGGACATGGCCAACGGGAGTGTCGACAAGAGCGATCCCAGAGCGCCTGCCACGAGCGTAATCCGCACCCCGATCGTATTGCCAGCTAAACCTCCAAGCAACGATCCCGCGAACGCTGCTCCAAGACTTAGGAAAGCGGCGCTAGCGTTTACGCGACCAAGCATCCGTTCTGGGGCGATCGCCTGTCGCAGACTGACGTGATTGATCTGATATATGGTTGCCGCACCATCACCCAAGATTTGCTGCGCGATCAGCAGCAGCGCCGCCGCTACCGTGGTCCCTCTAGCAATCGGAATTAAGAGCAATGCGACGCCGTAAGCCATTAAGCCCGCCGTCATTGCGGGCCCGACTCCGAAGCGCCTCGTCACCTGCCCGGTATAGGCGGCGCCTAGGAAGGAGCTAAGCCCGCCCAGAGCCCAGATCGTCCCGAGCACACCCGCACCGAACCCTAAGTCGCGCACCATGTAAAGCACCACTAAGGCGCCGTACATACCACCGAAGAACTCCTTCGCAAGTGTGCACGCGCCCATCGCACGCAGTATCGGATCACGAAACACGACGCGTACTCCGGCGACCATCTCCCGACCGATGCCGTGCTTCGTGTCGCGTACCGGGATTAGCTCAGGGGCACGCATAATCCAGATGGAAAAAGCCGAGACGGCAAACGAGACAGCGTCGATAAAGATCGTGGCGGGCGCAGTTAAAAGCTGCACCAACCATCCGGCCACGCCCAGTCCACTAAACTCAGCAACCGAAGCGCTGGCGGAGAGCTTACTGTTTCCTTCAACCAGTTGATCGCGCCCTATCAGAGAAGGCAAATAGGACTCGTAGGCAACGTCGAAAACCACCGAGAAGACGCCGACCAGGAAAGTCACCGCATAGAGTTGCTCGATGCGCAGATGTCTAAAGATTGCTGCCACTGGAATGGTCGCCAGCAATAGTGCCCGCCCGATATCGGCGCAAATCAGAATGGGGCGACGGGGCAGTCGGTCTACCCATGCGCCGGCAATCAGTCCGGTCAGAAAGCCTGCCAGGAGCCGTAGCGCGGAGACGATCCCCATTTGCAGTGGCGTTGCATGAACAACCAGAATGGCTGTAAACCCAATAGCGGTACTGCCTATTAGCGAGCCAAAGACCGAGATCGTTTGGCCAGTCCACAGTTTCATGAAATCGGAATGGCGCCAGAGACCTGTGAAGCGTCGCTGCAGCATTGCGGATCTCCCTCAGCGCCTTTCCCGTGCTCACCGCGAGCGCGGCAACAGCAGTAAGCCGCCCGTTATTTCTCGGCGATCAGTGTGATCTTGTGAATGATCGGCGGCTCAACGAAGTACTCGTCCGCCTTAGCCATCAGGGCCTTTGCAATCTCGCCATTGAGATGTGCATCCCGTCCCGCCTCGTCGTCGAACGTGTCAAATATCCCGAACACGCCCGGCTTGTCTTCTTTAAACCCAAACCAGTTCACTGTGGCCGTTTCACTTTGAGCCATGGTGGCGCCCTGCTTCAGGAATGCTTCCACTTCAGCCTCTTTACCGGGCTTGGCCTTCAGTTCTCCATAGAGCGCATATCTTGCCATTTGTTTTTCTCCGTCACCAATTGTTGCAGGTACCCGCGCTGTCGCTGCGGTTTCTCCCCGCTAGCTGCGAGATGATAGATGGTCGAACCGCAAGCACACGCTCTTGTCACATCTCACCGAACACGGATACGTCGTCTTATTTGCGCTGGTTTTCGCGCAGGCCATTGGCGTTCCCGTTCCGGCCGCGTTGGCGCTACTGGTTGCGGGCGGAGCAAGCGCCAAAGGCCCGCTGCAGCTTAGCTTTGTTCTCCTCACCGCTTTTTCCTCTATGCTGGGCGGCGACGCCTTGTTGTACTTCCTTGGTCGACACACAGGATGGTGGCTGCTGGGCATCTTATGCAAGCTTTCGGTCGATCCCGACGGGTGCGTCCTACGCTACGCTGAGTCGTTCCGGCGAAAGGGGCGCCTCCTGCTCGTGTTCGGCAAACTGCTACCGGGCATCAATTCACTGGCGCCACCCCTGGCAGGCAGCATGAATATGGGGCTCGCCCAGTTCTTTGCCCTGGATGCCGCCGGTGCCGCACTGTACACACTCGCGTTCTGTGGCGCTGGATTCTTTTGTAGCGACTTCATGGGCACCCTTACCAAGCGCTACCAAGCGGCCGGGAGTGTGTTGGCATCGGGTCTGGCTACCGTTGCGGTAGTTTACTTTGGCTATCATCTCTGGCTTCTGCTAAGGGCGCGCAGTCTCGGCTATGTGCCCCGCGTGACCGCGTCCGAAGTCGCGCGCCGCTTTTACGGGGACTTACATCGCGATATGGCGGTATTCGATGTGAGAAGTCACGGCTACTACAGCCGGAGAGTTTCCCGCATCCAAGGCTCAGCTCGGCTGGACCCGAACACGCTTCTTCAGGAACTCGAGCGCTTGCCTAAGGATAAAGAAATTATCCTGTATTGCACTTGTAACCGGGAAGCTACCAGCCTTCAGGTCGCGCGCATTCTGCAACAGCACGGATTGCGGTCATCGATCATACAAGGCGGCCTGCGCGCTTGGAACAAGGGCGGGTTCCCGCTCGAAACTGTTCCCGAAGACGAAATTGTGCTTCTCCCACGCTTCTAAGGAGCCGCGAGCGGACCGCCGTGCGCTTCGTAGGTTCTTCAGCAAGCGCCGACCGATGATCGGCTCGAGCTAACCGCTAGCGCGGCAGCCCGTTTGAAAAGCTGAGGAACGCGTCGCTGAAGGCGTCGCCAGCTTCCACCGGAGAGATGTGTGCGGCCGATAATTCGACGTACCGGCTGCCGGGAATGTGCGAGGCCATGCGCTGGCACTCGGCCGGCGGCGCCGCTGAATCGAAGCTTCCCGTCAGGACGAGGGTCGGCGCCTGGATGGTGGCAAACCGCTGCACGTTTTCGCCTTGTTCGCAGGCATCTCGAACGACTCTCGCGCAGGCAATGTAACCGGCAGGCGACGTTGCTTCCAAGACAGTTTTAAAATGGGTTACCACCTCAGGCGCCTGTTGACGGAACGTCTCTGTGAACCACCGGCTCATGGTCGCGTCGGATATGGCTGACATGCCATGCTGTTCAATCTGCTGAATACGCGCGTTCCAGGCTTCGACGGACCCCATCACAGGTGCGCTGTCCACCAGAGTCAGCGATCGGAGCCGGTCCTGCGCGTGCAGCCCGAGCCATTGTCCGATCAAACCGCCCAGTGACAAGCCGCAGAAGTGAATGCGCCGGATGCCATACTCATCGAGCAGTGTTAGAACGTCGGCGGCGAGATCCTCTACGGTCAGAGGACCGCTGTGTTCCGGGCCACTGCCGTGCCCCCGCAGGTCATATCGAAGGACGCGGTACGAAGTCGCAAGTGCTGGCAATTGCCTGTCCCACATACTTCGATCGCCGCCGAGTGCGTGAGAAAACACCACGACTGGGGCATTCTCCGGACCGACGAACTCAAACCATGGCCTGTGTGTCACCTCCACTGGATGCGCGGGTGCAATTCTCGTTTCAAGCTGCCCGAGCGGTCTGATAGGCAGCGAAGCGGCAGTTCTATCCCAATGTTTATGTTGCCTACATCTTCGGGTGGAGATAAATTCAACCTGCGAATGGAAGACACAGGACGCGACCTCACTTAAGCTTCAAGGAACGCTTCAATGTATACCGTATTCCGGCAGATCCTCGAGTGCTGGAAGGGCGAGTGAGTGATCTTTCTGGCGCCGTGGTGCCGAAGGCCGGAATGCTTGATGCTGTGTATTAGCTAAAGGATTAATCAACTATGGAACCGATGTTCTTGAAAGATGTGGAGCAGCACCGCGGCGACGACAACTATTCGCGCACCGTCGATGCGATGAAGCGCGTTGGTCCGGAGTACCCCCAGATCCTTCACATGTTCGGCTTCAAGATGAATGCAACAGTCCATCTGGAGCGCTTTACACAGGAGATGCTGCGCGAAGAGGCGCCGCTTTCGCCGGGCTTCCGCGAACTCATCGCGGCGTACACGTCGCATTTGAACCAGTGTCCATTCTGAACAAAGTCACACGCCGCGGTCGCGGCGGAGTTACTGGGCAGTAAAGAACTGGTAGACGGAGTGCTTTCGGATCTAGAAACCTCTTCGCTGTCCGTTGCCGAGAAGGCAATGATGCGATTCGTGAAGAAGGTGAATTATGTTTCGTACACCATACAACCGGAGGACGTCGTAGCTTTGCACGAGGTCGGCTATACGGATGAGGCAATCTATTACGCGATCACAGTCTGCGCACTTTTCAACTTCTACAATCGTTGGATTGACGCGAGCGGAGTGCACGCGATGAGCGATACAGCGCACGCCACGGGCGCGAAACGTTCGGCTATTCATGGCTACTCTCGAAGTTCTCAGTCGATCGCCGCGCCGCCGAAGCCGTGACCGCGCAGCCGTCCTCGTCACGGCTTGTTGTGGCGTGTTCGTCAGCTTCGCCTCGGTTGTTATCTATACATTCGGTGTCTTTCTCAAGCCATTAGCCGGCACGTTCCACTGGTCGCGAGCCCAAGTTTCCTTGGCCTTCACGTTGGCGGCGCTGACCGTCGCGGTGTGCTCGCCCTTGATTGGAGCCCTGCTCGATCGTTTCCCGGCCCGGCGCATTGTGTTGACCTGCACGCTTGTATACGGGGCGGGCTTTGCCTCGCTCGGGCTTCTAACCGATCACTTGTGGCATCTCTATGCCGTGTTCGTTCTGCTCGGGGCGGTGGGCAACGGCACTACTCAGTTGGCATATGCGCGGGTGGTCAGTGCCTGGTTTGATGCACACAGGGGACAGGCGTTAGCGGCGGTAATGGCGGGTTCAGGATTAGGCTCAATGGTGTTTCCGCCGGCGGCACAGGCCCTCATTTCAGCTTTTGGATGGCGAATGGCTTATCTGGTACTTGGGGTGGCGATACTGGTGGTGGCGCTTCCACTTGTCACTTTATTCCTCTCTGAACCGGGCAAAACGACTTCAACTGCCGCGCCTCCAATAACACGCCAGAGTACGGGCAGAAGCTTGAGATCAGCGCCATTCCTTGGGATTGCTGCAGCGCTGCTGCTCTTTTCCTTTGCCACCAACGGCCTGAATACGCATTGGGCTGCGTTACTAACAGATGGCGGGGCCACGCCGGCGCGAGCGGCTTGGGTTTTGTCGGTCGCTGGCTTTGCCGCACTAGCCGGCAAACTGGGTACCGGATTCTTGTTGGATCGCTATCGCGCCGGGCGGGTAGCTGCGGTATTCCTCGGATTATGTGCGTTCGGCTTCGTCATCCTCTTGCGGCCTTATACGTGGTCTCTCGCAGTAACCAGCGCTCTGCTGGTGGGCATCGGAATGGGCGCTGAATCGGATGTCGTTCCCTATCTGCTCACGCGCTATTTTGGCCTGCAGAAGTTCGGAGTTCTGTACGGATATACGTGGTTTGTGTACGCCTTGGCAGGAGCGACCGGGCCTGCCGTGATGGGCGCAGTTTATGATTACACTGGCTCCTACCATTCTGTCTTGGCTCTGTCGCTTGCCATGGTCGTGAGTGCGGCTGCAATCTTTGCTACCTTGCCGCGCTACAAGGCCGCACCAGAACTGGAATCGGCTCTCAGCGCTTAGCCAAATGTTCACTGACGTTTGGTCAGCGTAACGTCCGCCGACACGGAACTGCCGTCACGGAGAACTTTCACCTCAACGCGGTCGCCGGGTTTATGCTGGCGCAGGGCGTACGTGAAGTCGTACAGGTTATCGATCGGTTTGCCTCCGAACTCCACCAGAACGTCGCCGCCTCGCAAACCCGCCTTAGCTGCCGGTGATCCTTCCCGGACATCAGAGAAGCGCACCCCATGCGCCGGGCCACCGAAATCGGGAACACTGCCGAAGTAAGGTCCGTACCCGCCGCCTCCGGACGTGTCCATGTTGCCGGAATGCGGATTTGCCGCCACTTTGAGGAACTGAGGACGCTCGGGCGCATCCGACAGATCGCAGGCGATCTCGGAGACTTCACCAAGCAGCCGGACGGCGTCTGGCGCGTTGATCTTGTCCCAAGTGTCGCTCGGTTTGTGGTAATCGCTGTGAAGGCCGGAAAAGAAAAACAGCGTCGGCACCTGTCTGGCAGTGAACGATGTCTGATCGCTCGCGCCATATCCTCCTGCTTCCGATTCGTCGGCGCGCAGCCCGGCATGTTCACTGGCCTGCTCCACCAGCGCTTTGAAACCGGAGCCGGTTCCCTCCCCGCTGATGAACACTTTGTTGTCTCGCACGCGGCCGATCATATCCATGTTGATCATGGCGACCGCGCCCCCTAGCGGCTTCAGGGGATGCGCGGCGTAGTAGGCAGAGCCGAGCAACCCCTCCTCCTCGCCGGCAAAGCACAGGAACAAGAACCCACGACGATGTTGTCCACCCGCGCTGATGGAGCGTGCCAGTTCCAGAACACCCGCGGTGCCCGAGGCATTGTCATCCGCGCCGGGATGAACCGTTCCCATCTGCGAAGGAGCAAGCGAATCCTGTTGCCCTAGCCCGAGATGATCGTAGTGTGCGCCCAGAATGACATACTCTTCCGTCTCACCCGGCCAGTAGCCAACCACGTTGTGTGTGGTTCGCTTCTCCTGTTTCAGTGCTACGGTCACTGCTGCGGTGGCGGCCGGGTCGAGCGCAAACGAAACCGGCTTCAGTTCCCGGTCGATCTCGCCGGTCAGCTGCGCCAAATTCCGTCTACCGCCGGCCAGCAAGCGTTCCGCCGTCCTGACCGAGATTTGATCCACTAGGATCCCGTAATCCTCCGTTGCGGTTAACGGCTCAAACTTTACCAGTTGGTCACCCTCGCCAGTATGGTTAGGCAAGTCGTTCACAATCAAAACGGCTCTTGCGCCGTGAAGTTTGGCATTGGCCGCCTTGCTTGAAAACGAGGCGTGCTCCGTGAGTTCCTTGCCGGCGAACACGCTCTTCGCATCGTTCTCTTGCGGTTCATGGCGCAAAATCAGCACAACTTTGTTCTGCACATCCACATTGGCGTAATCGTCGTAGTGATTTTCCGGCGCCGTGATGCCATAGCCGGCAAACACAATCGCACCTTGCGCTGTTCCGTTCGCACTCAGGTTCAGCGGGACGAAGTCGGCGCCTTGTTTCAAATCAACGCGTGTGCCTTTTGCCTCCAGCGTCAGCCTGTCGCCGTCGCTCAGCCCGGTTCTCGCGGTGACATCGAAGTCCTGGAAGTAGCTGCTGCCCAGCGGCTTCAGGTGTGCGCCGGCAAAATGCGCGGCGATGTATTCCGCCGCTTCGTTTAGCTCCGGCGTCCCGGTCAGCCGGCCCTTCAACTCGGGCGACGCCAGATATTTGATGTGCGCCAGATAATCGGCGGCAGAAAGGTGCGGCTTCGTATCTGCCACGGCCGGTGCCAGACAGAACAGAACGAGGTACACGGAGGCAAACGAAACCGGTTTCACTCCCTTGCAGAGTCTCCCAGTGCTGCGGTGCGCTTTCACGTCTTCTCCCGAAGGGTGCGTTGGTGTTTTTGAAACGCGCTTATTGACATGGATACGTAACAGGCATCAAAGATGCAAGTCTATAAGGCGGGTTACTAATAATGAGCCACCTTCAACGTATTTCCTGGATTTTGGGCACCCTTCTGATTGGCCTCTCCGCTACGCTCCTGTATCAGCGGGAAGGGGCGGGCCGCCGTGCCCGTCGCGCAACGGAGGACGTTCCTGTCGACAAACTGGCCGAAAACCTAAAGCAGGCCTGGGCTGGTTATCACACGCCCTAGTCGCCATTAAGCAACTTGCTTGCGTGCGGTTTTTGCGGCGGGTGCGGGGGGAGGAATCTTCTCGGCTTTGTGCCACAACTTCTCGGCGGAGCGCAGAAACGCTTTCGGCTTTTCCTCGTACAGAAGCGCACCCAACGCGATCGCACGCGCACGAAGCTCCTCCTGCTCGTTATGGGCCAGCGCCGCGAAGAGTTCTACTGCTTCGTTGCCGCCATATTGTTCCGGATCGTGCGCCAGCTGTTCGCAAAGGACAAACAAGTTATGATCTTCGCCCAGCGCACTCTCCAGTTCGCGGACACTTTCCTCACGCGCTTTCATCGCATCGTTCCAGACATTTTCCAGTAAGCGCGTGTGATACCAGTGGTCCTTTGCTCGCTTGCGCCATTCATGAAAATGCACCGCACTCCCCGAATGCTGCGCCCGTTTCATCGCGCGCCGTCCATCACGATACGAGGCTTTTAGTCCTGATGCGATCGCAGAAAAGCCGTCGTGCGTCAGCGGCCAATCCGCAACGCGGTCCAACAGCGTTCGCAGTCCGTCCGCGCTATCGGCCATCACCTTCGCCACCTTCAGGCTTCGTTCCTTTTCGCGCTTCGCGCTCGTCAACGCCTTCCGAATCGCCTGCAGGCCGCTGCCTTTTACGTCCTGCCGATATTTGCCGGTCAAGTGATCGAATGTTTCAATGATCGCCCCTGCATCGCGCAGCTCGGATAATGCCAGGCCGATCGTCCGGAGCGCGCCATTCTCTTTACGATAGGTAGCGGACCCGATCTCCGGCCGCACCAGTTTCAGCAGGCCGCGTATTTTCTTCAGGCTCTTCCGCGCTTCGTGGATCGCTTTATCGCGCCCCTGTGCGGAGCTCGCACTCAGCGCCTCAACCGCTGTTTCCACTTCTTCGGACACAACCCGTACCACTGCGTCCTTGATTGGTTCATGCGCCTTAAAACGAAATCCCATATCTGTCCTCGGAAATAGTGAAAGGGAGCCCGAAGACTCCCTTTCGAACGATAAAACGGCCGTTCTCTTACGAGTGGCCTTCACTAGAGCCGGTTGGAGCAACGTTTGTTGTCTCGCCGCCGAACTCCTTGTCGGCTTCCGCATTCTTGCCCAGCAGCCGCAGCGCTGCCGACGTCACATGTTCCGCGGTGAATCCGTAGTGTTTCATCACTTCGGCACCCGGAGCCGAAGCCCCGAAGTGATTGATTGCGATTATTGTGCCGTCGCTGGTCGCCCACTTGTCCCAACCAAACGGCGATGCCGCTTCCACGCACACGCGCTTCCGATGGCTCTTCGGCAGCACACTTTCCTGGTAGCTCGAGTCTTGCGATTCAAACAGGTTCCAGCTCGGCATGCTGACCACGCGTGCCTTCACGCCGTATCCTTTCAGCTTGTCTCGCGCCGAGACGCAGAGCGACACTTCCGAACCGCTGGCGATCAAAATCACTTCCGGTTCTCCGCCTTCTGCATCGGCCAGGATATATGCGCCCTTGGACACATCGCCCTTGGCCCCGCTGCGATCCAGATGCGGTACATTCTGGCGCGTAAGCGCGAATAGCGTTGGGCCGTTGTGTTGAACCGCATAAGCCCAGCTGTCCGCCGTCTCGTTTGCATCGGCCGGACGCATCACGTTTAACCCCGGAATCGCTCGCAGGCCGGCCAGCTGCTCCACCGGTTCGTGTGTCGGCCCGTCTTCACCCACCGCGATGCTGTCATGGGTGAACACGTAGAACACTTTTAACTGGCTTAGCGCACCCAGGCGCACCGACGGTTTCATGTAGTCGGAGAACACCAGGAATGTCGCGCTATAGGGCAGCAGCCCCCCATGCGCTGCCATGCCATTCACAGCCGCGCCCATTCCATGCTCGCGCACGCCAAAAGCAACGTTGTGGCCGCCATAGCCCCATGGGCCGCCCACCGCGCCTGCAATGCCGGCATCGCCCACATTCGGAGGCTGGAAATCGCCCAGACCCTTCAGTGCCGTATTCGTGGAGGGATTCAAGTCAGCCGACCCGCCCACCAAGTTCGGAATGTGTTTCGCCAGCGCATTCATCACCTGTCCGCCGGCGGCGCGCGTCGCAATGGGCTTATCTTCAGGCTTCCACTTCGGCAAATCGGCCGCGAAGTTGTCCGGCAGCGTGCCGCTTAACATCTTCTCCAGTTCTGCCGCTTCGGTTGGGAACGCGGTCTTATAAGCGTCGAACTTCTTCTGCCACTCCGCCTGCTTGCCCGCGCCCTGCGCCCCTACCTCGCGGAAAAATTTCACCGAGTCTTCGGGCAGGAAAAACTTCTCCATCGACTCCCAGTGGAGGTTCTGCTTGGCGGCCTTCAGCTCATCCTCGCCGAGTGGATTGCCATGCGCTTCAAAGCTGTCTTGCTTCTTGGGGCTGCCGTATCCGATATGCGTCTTCACCAGAATCAGCGAAGGCCGGTCCGTCTCCAGTCGAGCCGTCTCAATCGCCCGCGCAATGGCCTGCACATCGTTGCCGCTTTCGACCGTCTGCGTGTGCCAGCCATACGCATCGAAGCGCTTGGCCACATCTTCAGTAAAGGTCAATTTGGTTGCGCCGGCCAGCGAGATGTTGTTGTCGTCGTACAGGAAAATCAGCTTACCCAGGCGGAAGTGCCCGGCAATGGACGCTGCTTCCTGCGAAACGCCCTCCATCAGGTCGCCATCGCCGCAGATGCCATAAGTGAAGTGGTTGAAGATTTCATGCCCAGGCCGGTTGTACCGGGCAGCTAGCCAGGCTTCAGCCATGGCCATCCCGACACCGTTGCCGACTCCCTGCCCTAAGGGTCCAGTAGCCACTTCCACGCCCGGCGTATGGCCGCGTTCCGGATGCCCTGGCGTCTTGCTACCCCACTGACGGAACCGCTTCAGCTCTTCGAGCGGAAGATCGTAACCGGTCAGATGGAGCAGGCTATACAGCAGCATCGAGCCATGGCCCGCCGACAGCACAAAGCGGTCGCGGTCCACCCAATGCGGGTCCTTCGGATTGAACTTTAGGAACTTGGTCCACAGCGTATAAGCCATGGCGGCTGCGCCCATCGGCATGCCCGGGTGCCCCGAGTTGGCATTCTGCACAGCGTCGGCCGAAAGGAACCGGATCGTATTAATACACAGTTCTTCCAGCGTTTGTGTTTCCGCGGTTGGCAAGGTGGTTACTCTCTCCTCATTGACTGATCTTGTTGGAATCTCGTGACGTCCGCAGGCTGAGCCCAATGGCGAAACAAGACGTCTCACCCATTTTCCGCTATCGGCCGATCAACTTGTAGGCCACTGGGAGGTATGCGAGGATTCGCCAACTCCGTAGGCGGACCTTCTTCCTTCCACGGACGATTATGTGCCTATGTACCGCGCAAACAGGCAGCCCCTAATTCCGCGAGGGTCTCGCTTGAAACAACGACTGTCGTAAGTCCGCCGTCTCTGCCTCGGCATTGGGGAAATCACGATGGATTTGTTCCACCATCTGCAGTTCCGACTCAGCCTTCGCGGACTGGCCCAACGCTTTGTGAGCCTGCGCCAGAGTGTAATACGCCTGCGCAAAATGAGGACGGAGATCCACGGCTTGCTGTGACTCCTCGACAGCCTTTTCGAAGTGCTTGCCCGCCATTGCGATGCGACCCGCAATGGCATGAATCCAGGGATCCTGCGGTGCAAGCGTTTCGGCCTTTTCAATGGCGCTCTGTGCGGCGGCCAGCTGATTGGGCGAACTGTACAACGTAGACTCGGCGAGATAGAAGTACGCTTCCGGTCCTTCCGCGCCTAGCGATATTGCGGTTTCAACCATCTGCCGCGCTTCGTCGTAACGCTTATATGTTTCGAGAAGGATGCCGTGCACCAGCCAGCTGTCCGGCCACTCGGGCCACCGGCTCTCAATGCGCTTCAGCATGGCTTCGGCATCATCGGTCTTCTTTTCAAGTTCCAGAACCGTTGCTTGTAGGAGCGCAATCTCCGGTACGTCGGGCAACAGCCGCGCGCCCTGATTCAGCAGCGCGGAAGCTTCCTGTGCGCGATCGTGCTTCAGCAAAAAGAACACCGCTTCGCGATACAACTCCGGCCGCATTGGGGCGGCATGCAGCGCCTGGTTCAACGCGTTTACGGCCGGTGCAAGCTGACCGCTGGCGTCGAGCATTTCAGATCGCGCGAGGTAGTAGTCGCCATTGCGTTCGCCATCCGGGATTCGATCCAGAATGGCCAAGCCGGCTTCCGCATTCACGGCATGCGAAGTTGCTATCGCCTCATCAAGCGAAAGATCAAAAGAAGGGTTGCCCAATGCCGCAGCTCGGTCCAGAAATTGTTTAGCCAGTGCGAACTGATCCGCTTCAGCAAGACGATGGCCCACGTCGGCCAATGTCTTCGCCGGAGGATCAAGCGCCAGAATCTGCCTGGCGCACTGCCCAGCCTCGGTCAGTTGAGAATCGGCAAGCAGTAGTTGCAGATACTGCACCTGGACAGCAACATTCGTCTTGTCCTGTTGAGCGGCTTGCCTGACGCGTTCCTCGTAGTGTGCGTTCTGCTCCTCTGGGGAAAGAGAAAGAAAGTCAACCAGACCACCGCGCCGCCGGGAGGGATCAGGCCCAAGCTCGCGAAAACGCGCCATCATCAGTTTTGCTTCAGTTGCATCGCCCGCAGCGGCTAGCGCTCGGGCATAGTGAAATGTGGTCCGTGCGTCATGCGGGGCCAACTCTACCGCTTCTCGCGAGACGCCGACCGCATCACTCGTGCGCCCCAACGCCGAGTATGTCTGTCCCAATCGATCCAAAATCGTCGAGTTATGCGGGAGTAGGCGGTTTGCCTGTTCGAGATCCGCCATCGCATCCTGCATCTTCCCTGACTGGTACTTGAGCACGCCGCGGTAGTAAATGGCCGGGACGAAGTCGCGCTTGATCTCCAGAGCGCGGTTGATCTGAAGCAATGCATCCTGGGGATTATTGATGGTCTCCGCCATGCCAAGGTCGTAGTGTCCGGTCGCATCGGTGGGATGCTTTTTGCAGTAAGCAACAAGATCTGCAATACCCAGAGAATAGTCACCTAAGACCGCCGCCACGTAGGCTCGATCGCGCCGGGCGTTATCATCCGCGGGCACCAGTGCCAGATAGCGGTTCCAGGCATCCAGCGAGTCTTTGAAAAAACCTATGTCACTTGTGGTCTGGGCCAACAGAAGCTGAACCGCAGAACGTTTGGGGTCGATACGAGCTGCTTTCGCCAGAAGTTCGATGGCGCTTTCCTTTTCCTTCAGTGCCACCTGAACGACCGCCAACCCATAGAGCACATCCACATCGTCGGGATGTTGTGCCAATGCCCCCGACAAGGCTTCTTTGGCGCGCCCATAGTCTCCGGTCCGTGAGGCCGCCAGGCCCAGGTTGTAAAGCACTTCGAAATTGCCGGGAACAGCGTTCGACACACGGGCGAAGAAAGCCTCGGCCTGCGCATAGCGTTCAACCGCAGCCAACGCCAGCCCGGTTGAAAACTGCAGCCGCGGATCTTTTTGCGCCTCCGGCGTTTCCAGCGTAGCCAGCAGTTGATCCGCAGCTTGATTTTCTTTATTCAGATAAAGAGCTTGCAGCCGGAGCAGAGCTATTGCCGGCTGCGACGCTTGCTCTGAAGGCAGATGATTCAAATAGGCCAGTGCTTCGGAAGGGTGCTTGCGGCCAAGCGCTATTCGTGCCAGTTGCAGGTTGGCGTTCGCATGATGCGAATCGAGGGTCAGAACTTGTGAAAATGTCCTGGTCGCACCGGCGACGTTACCAATAGCAAGAAGGTGATTGCCATAGTTGTTCAGCAGATCGGGAGAATGCGCCCCCAGTGCCAAGGCGTCCCGGTAAGCGGTATCCGCTGCGTTGAACTGCTTCTCCGTATCAAGCACAACTCCAAGCAGCCCAAGGGCCTCCACGTTACGTGGCTGTGTTTTCAGGACAGCTCGGAGGTTGCTTTCGGCACCGGTTAGATCGCCTCTCTGCCAAGCCGATAGAGCACCATCCATGTTTCCAGACTGAGCACGCGCGTAAATGAAGGGAATAGCGCCGAGAAGCGCAAGACGGAGAAATGGGGAAATGACTTTCACAGAAAAAAAAGGCCGTGGAGTGGAGGGGAACTAAGTCTCCACGGCCCACAATCTAAAAGTACGCTTTAAGGCCCAGCTGCACTTGGCGTGGAGCGTTGGCCTGTGCGCTGATGCGTCCAAAAGTGGCATCACCGAACGTGGTATCCGGTCCTGCAAACTGAACGTGATTCAACACATTGAATGCTTCCAACCGGAATTCAATTCGCGATCCTTCCCGGAAACCGAGAGGAAACGATTTGAACAAGGAAGCCGTGATGTTGTTGGTGCCAGGAATGCGGGCAGAAGTTAGGTACCGCGGCGCAGTTCCGTCCTGGTAAGGCGCCGGTGCCGTAACCACCCCTGGATTGCAGAAGTATTGGTTCAGGTTACCCGTGCCGCACGTCGTCAGATTGCCCGTGAGGTTCGGCCGTTGCGCGCCGTAGTTCGGCAAATTGACGCTGGCGTTATACCCCAGGGCAACCGGGAATCCGTCATCCCAACGATAGATGCCGTTCAGTTGCCACCCGCCGGCTACGAAATTCACAATCCGATTCGAGCTTGACCCGAACATGCGGCCGTGGCCGTAGGGCAGTTCATACGTCCAGCTAAACTGAACAACTTGGGGCAAGTTATACGCCGAAACTGACCGTTCAATCGCGCGGTTATTCGGGTCTTGGATCTCGCCCAGGCCGCCGGCGCCCAGGAAGTTCAAGCCCGAGGCCCCGCTTGACGAATCGTCCATGCTCTTCGACCAAACGTAAGTGAACAGGAACTGTAAACCCTTCGAGAAGCGTTTTTCGGCCCGCAATTGTAGAGCGTTGTAGATCGAATTAGCAGCAGGGTTATTGCTGACCGAAACACCCGTGTATTGCGGGTACGGCAATAGGAGCTGCCACCGCGGAATCGTCGGGCTGTTGAGCGACCCCGTTGTACTCACCAGAGGGTTGCCATAGAACGGACTCGGTACCTGCGCATTGAAGTAGCCCGGATTAGCCCGATATGCATCTGCTTGTTGCGCCGATAACTCGTCTAAGTTGTTAATCCCACTGAAGTAAAGGTGAGTGCCTTTTCTGCCCACATACTCGGCATCTAGCAAGATATTACCCGGCACTTGTCTTTCGAACCCAAAGCTCCAGGTCTGCTCCTGTGGTATTTGATTCCACGTTCTTAGCGGCGCTCCAGAGATAGCCAGGCCGATCTCAGACGCCCTGCCAGTGCTGTTGCCGGTCACTTGCAGAATGCCTTGAGGGAAGCCGTTAGACAGAAACGAATTCGGCACATTTGGAGAGCCTGGCACATTGGACAGCGCACTGGTTACTGCCTGGTAACCTTGGTTCCCGCCTGCACCTGCGCCCGCTGCGGCCATCACGGAGGGATCGTAGAAGATCCCGTAGCCGCCGCGAACCGTCATATTGTTTCCCACGCGGTACGCTAAGCCGAAACGAGGCCCGATGGCGCCATAGTAAGTGTCAAACTGCTTTCTTGGATTTCCTTCAAACGAAACATACTGCAGCGCACCCACATACGGTGCTCCCAGCGGTGATGGAGCATTCGGATCGAAGTAGTTGGCATTGTTATACCGGTAGGTTCTCGGTGTTTGTACGTCATAGCGCACGCCCAAGTTCAGCGTCAGTCGATCGCTAACCTTCCAGTTGTCCTGAACGAAGGGTGCGGCGTCATAACTCTGCGTTGCGACGGACGGGGGGATCTCGTACTGGCTGAACCCGTTGTTGTTGTAGCCGGTCAGGAAGGTCGCCATCGCATCGCCACCCACACCGCCGGCATTGGCCGAGCCGCTCGCAGTCCCGAACTGATCGAAGCTGTAGATGCCCGCGGGGTTGCCGGCCTGTATAAAATTAATGCGGTAACGCCGCAGTTCCCCACCTATTCTGATTTCGTGCTTGCCGGCCACGTGGTCAATTGAACCAATCAGGTGGGCCGTCTCGCTGCCATAGTTCAGCACCGACCAACCTTGCGCTCCAATGCTCCCATTCCCGTTCTCACTCCCGTAACCGCCATACACATTGACGCTTGGTGGTGCAATCACACCGGAAGCGAGCGTGTAAGAGGGGAGTCCCAGAGTTGTGACCTGGTTGAATCCTGGCGTGAGGGCCGCAATTCCGGCCGTGTGATTCAAGTCATGCGAGTAGCCAAGGGAGATAGTTCCCACAGTTGTCGGACTAAACGTGTGTGTGTAGTTGACTACTCCAAGGTAGGCGCTATCGGTGCTCGGCCCTTGGGTATTCGTGTCATAACCGTCGTTGAAGAAGTTCGCGCCCAGATAGGTGGACCACTCATGGGAAAAGCGCACGCTGAGAGTGTCGTTGTCGGTAAAATGCTGATCCACCTTGATGTCGAATGACTTCTGGTTCGTAGTGTTAGCGCCCTGGCCGATGAAGTTCTGATAAGGATTGTAAGCGCCCGACCCCACATTTACATTCGGTAACGGATAGCCTTGAATCAGCTTCGCAGCTACCGGGTCGATCAGATTGCCGGGCAAAGGTGCAAGCTGACGAGGACTGAGTGGATTGCCTGGGCTCCGGTACAACGCCAGGTTGTCGAAAGGAATTGGTGCACGGCCCGTCGCGCCATTGGCCGAAGCATTCAAAAGGCCGGTGAACGGATCGTAAAGCTGCCCTGCTGCTGAGGAACAAACGCCTGCCGCGTTGAAGGTGCCCCCCGCCCGGCCACAAAGCTCACCGAAGTTACCGGTTCGCTCCGCCGCATCTGGCACACCGATCGACCCCGAAGTAACTCCCTGCAGATACCGCAAGCCCGCAAAGTCAAAGAAGAAGAATGCCTTGTTCTTCTTGATGGGTCCGCCGATTTCGCCACCGAAGTCGTTGCGTTCCAGATGCGCCTGGCCTAACCCCGCGCTATTGCTGAAGAAGTTGTTAGCATCCAGGTCGTTGTTACGAAAGAACTCCCAGAGTTCGCCGTGAAAGTTATTCGTACCCGATCGGGTAATGACATTAATAACTGTGCCCGCAGCTAACTCGGCACTCATATTTGATTGCTGTACTCTGAATTCCTCCACCGCGTCCACCGGCGGAACATAAAGCGGCTTTACGACACCGGGGTTGTTTTCACCGGCGGTTGTGGTTACACCGTCAAGCAGCAGGTCGCCTTGATCGTTGCGGCTGCCGTTAGAGGTGAAGTTGGTCGCGTATTGACCGCCGTTGCCGTAGGTTTGTCCTGCCGGCGGCGTGACACCAGGTGCCAGAAACGCCAGATCGAACACGTTCCGGTTGACCAGAGGAAGGTTATTAATCGCGGTTCGGTTCAGTGTCTGCCCGGTAGTCGCATCGTCGCTCTGCAAGAGCGGCGCCGATTCGGTCACGGTTACTGTTTGCGAGGCGGAAGATAGGCCTAAGTTCGCATCTACCGTTACGTTGCCATTTACATCAACCACGATGTTCGGCCGCTCGAACGCAGCGAACCCGGCCGCTTCTACTCTCTCCGTGTACGTTGCCGGCGGAAGATTGCGGATCGTATAGCCGCCGGAGGCGTCGGTTTGCGCTTTGGCGCTAAAACCAGTGGCCACGTCCGTGATTGTGACGGTGGCATTTGGAACGTTCCCGCCGCTTGGATCCTTCACTGCCCCAGTCACAGAACCCGTGTATAGCTGGGCCCACATGACCATACTTCCCACACCAAGGCTAAGCGCCGTCATTACGGCGCGCCTTACGCTAAGACTTCTCATTTCACCAGCTCCTCATTGCTCGCGATGTGCCGCCAATCGCTAGCGCCACGTCACTGGCCGCGAATTGCGGCCTCCCACACTCAATAGCGTCATTATATGCTTGAGTGTTTTGAAGCTCACGTTCGACCTTCTTCGCTGTCCTCTGCGGCGGAACACCTCAGAAATGAAAAAATCGAGAACCGTATTCCTTTGTCTGATCGCTATTTCTGCTACGGCTCGTATGTCTTTGGCACAAGCTGCACAACCCGAGGTGCGTATTGTCGCCCGAGGGGGCGGCTACACCCTCACACGCAACGGTCAGCCCTTCTTCATCAAGGGAGCAGGCGGGGGTAGCATTCAGTATTTGAATGAAGCAGCATCGGCCGGCGCGAACTCCATCCGCGAGTGGTCGCCCGACGAAGACACGCTGGAGCATGTGCGCCAACAAGGAATGACTGCTCTTGTCGGATTGCGTCTGGGTATTCCACGGCAAGGGTTCGACTATCTCGATTCGGCTGCGGTGCAAAAGCAACTCGAGCAGACCGTAGCGGTGGTGCATCGCCTGAAAACCAATCCCGCCGTGCTCATCTGGGCGCTCGGTAACGAGCTTGAACTCAACGCCAGCGACCCTCAGCGGATCGCGGCGTGGAAAGCCGTTGAGCAACTCGCGCGCGCCGTGAAGCGTGAAGATCCAACGCATCCCGTCATCGCTGTGCTAGCCGGTCCCGGCAAGACGAAACTGCGCGAGCTAGATCAATACTGTCCAACACTCGATGCAGTGGGAATTAACACCTACGGCGGCATTGTGTCGCTGCCCGAGACCATCGCCACACAAGGTTTTCGCCGGCCTTACATCGTGACCGAGTTCGGGCCGCGCGGACACTGGGAAGTGGCCAAGACTGCATGGGGCATGCCTATTGAAGACACCAGCACACAGAAAGCTGAGTTAATTGCCAAAGGATATGAGCACGCCATTGCTCATCAGCCGCAATGCCTCGGTTCGTACGTCTTCTTATGGGGCCAAAAGCAAGAGAAAACACAGACTTGGTACGGCCTGTTTCTGCCGGACGGCTCGCATGTGGGCGGCGTCGATACCATGCACCATCTCTGGACAGGCGAATGGCCCCCTCATCGCGCTCCCGTGATCGATGGCACCATCGTCGCAACCGCTAAGGACAACAATGGCGAGAGGGCGCCCGGCGTGTTCAGCCCCGGCGCCAGCATTGTCTGTTCTATTAAGAGCAGTGATCCGGATGGCGACCCCACGACAGTGAAGTGGGAGTTGCGGCCCGACGTTGCCAACAATCCCAGTAGCGGCGGCGACTTCGAACCACCCGCGGAACCTATTTCCGCCGCAGTGGAGCAACAGCAGGGGACATCAACCGTCATTCACGTTCCGGGAACCCCCGGTGACTATCGCATCTTCGTGTACGTTTACAACCAATACAAGGCCGTGGCCACCGCTAACCTGCCGATCGAGGCCAAGTAAGTAGCTATGGCGTGTGGGGAGATCCCGCTGCGGAAACGGCTTCGACTCTAGAAGGTAGCAATCGGATTAAGTGGTGAACCCGTCCCGCCCGGCACCGGAATAGGCGCAGCCGTCAGCAGAAAGGCCCACCGTTTTCGCTTCGCAGCCTGGGCCGAGATTTCCTCTAGATCGCAGTTGTCGAAGATGGGCGTGCCCATGGCGACCAGCAGCAGTTGGTGCATCGGCTGCACCACGCCAGGAACGCCCGATGGCATCACATCAGTAGCGCCGTCGCTGCCGACCATTGCCACATCACGCTGCTTCAGCCACTTCGCACACGTGACATGTAGACCGGCAAGGTGCGCCGGGTCCCACGGACCCTTTGCGGCGCGTTCTGCCCATCGCCCGGTTCGGATGAACACCACATCTCCGCTGCCAATCGTCACGCCTGCTTTGCGCTCCCAGGCCGCCAGGTCTTCCGGATAGATAGCCGTAGAAGGCTCCAAATATGGCACATTCTTCAGCGCAGGAATGTCGATCAGGATGCCGCGCGTGAAAATGCCGTTCTTGAAACCGGTGACGGCTAGCTCCTTTGCGCCCTGCTCTGTGACGTCGGTCTGCGGAAAATCGTTGAACATCTTTCCATGCCAAGCCATGTGGCAAAGCGCATCCATGTGCGTGTGCGCGTATCCGTGGTACGAGACCTTGTACTCGTCCAAAACAAATTGGCCGCTCGGATGCGCCCCGGTTGAGAGCATCCGGTGATAGAAAGGCGATGGATTATCGGCGGCTTTCTCCGTTTCAGCGTTGTGGGCGAGCGAGACAGAATAGCCTTCGCGAACCAGCGCCGCGGCCTCTTTCCGCTTGGCGTCGGTGATCAGATGAACCGTGCCGATCTGATCTTGCTTACCCCACCGGCCCCAGTTCGAAAGCTCCGTCATCAGGTGATCGACATCCGCCTGAGTCACCGCGTGAGCAGGTGGTAATGCCGCTCCGAAGCAAACAGCAGTCAGGCACGCAATGGTGAGCCTTCGCACTTGAAACATGGCGGAATCTTATAACAAGCCTGTTGCTCCGTTCCAATAGCCTTCCCTTCACGAGATAAAATCGCATTGCAGGATTCTTGACCGCACACATGATTAGCGCGCTTGGACTTGTCGGAACGGGTCGCGTCGCCGGGGCACTGGCACTCTGCCTGCGCGAGCGTGGTGTGCGTGTCGTTGCGGTGGCGGGTCAATCGCCGGAAGCGGTCGCCCTCATCGCTGAGATGGCCGGCGGTTCTGCCGCATGCCGCATCGCGGATATTGCCTCCCTCGCGTCTCACCTGGTTGTGGCTGTCAAGGACGATGCCATTGAATCCGTCGCCGGCGAGCTCCAACGTGCCACGGCCGCGCCGAAAGTGGCAATCCACACCTCCGGAGCCGCGGGCCCCGATGCACTCCAACCGCTACTCGCTCGCGGAACCGCCATTGGTGTGCTTCACCCGCTCCAAACCATCCCGGATGCGAAAACCGGCGCTTCCGCGCTGCCTGGCTCAAGCTGGGCGTACGCCGGCGATTCGGAAGCCGAGCGCTGTGCCTTGGAACTCATCGACATTTTAGGTGGGCAGCCATTGCGCATTCGGCGGGAGCGCTGGCTCTTCTACCATGCGGCCGCGGTGCTCGCTTCGAACTATCAGGTGGCACTGGTGGATGCTGCGCTTGAACTGATGGAGGGTGCGGGCGTATCACACCATCAGGCGTTGCACGCCCTTACCCCCTTGCTGACGCAAACCAATAAAAATGTGATAACTTCAGGCCCGGAGCATGCGTTAACCGGGCCCATTCGGCGCGGCGATGCGCACACCGTGTTGCGTCATATTCAAGCTTTGCGCGCCGCAAACCCGGACATTCGAAATCTTTACGCCGCTGCCGGCCGGCAGACGTTGAACTTAGCCGCGCGATGTGGGCTAGATCCCGTCTACGTCGACCAGGTGGCCAAGGCGCTTGCCCAGGCGAGTACGCAATGAATGATCAAGTCTCCTAAGCCGCTTCGCGTTCCCGATTTCCACACCAGAAAACAGCAGGGTTTGAGGATCACGATGCTAACGGCGTACGACGCCTGGCTCGCGCGCCTGCTGGCCGAATCTGGCACCATCGACATGCTCCTGGTGGGCGATTCGCTCGGTATGGTGCAACTAGGTTTCGACACCACCGTGCCCGTCACCATGACGGATATGGTCCGCCATACTAGCGCCGTACGCCGCGGTGCACCAGACTCATTCGTGGTAGCGGATCTGCCGTTCCTGGCTGCGCAGATCAACCCCGACGAAGCGCTTCGCAATGCCGGCCGGCTAATGCAGCACGGGGCAAATGCGGTGAAGCTCGAAGGCGGTTTTCCCGTCGTCCCGGTGGTCGAGCGAATCGTCGCGGCCGGCATTCCCGTGATGGGTCATCTGGGTCTTCGACCACAGAGCGTACATGCGTTGGGTGGCTTTCGCCGGCAAGCCAAGACCCGCCAAGAGCAGCAACAGGTGATCGACGAGGGTCTCGCCTTACAGGCAGCGGGCGCCTTCTCCCTGGTGTTGGAATTTGTTCCTGATGAACTCGGACGCGACTTGGCGAACGCGCTTTCTATTCCGGTAATCGGCATTGGTGCTGGCCCCGATTGCGATGGGCAGGTGCTAGTCACCCACGACATTCTGGGGCTCACGGGCCCGCATGCGCCGTCTTTCGCCAGATGCTATGCCGCTGGGGGCCGCAACGTGATTGCCGCGGCCCAGGCGTTTTCGGCTGAGGTTCACGCTGGCGCGTTCCCTGTTCGCGGCGGCAGATCGGCACCAAAGGTCGTTCAAAGCATCGCTGATCTGCGAGTTGAATTAGCAAACGCCCGGCGGGCCGGCCGGAGCATCGGGCTTGTGCCAACCATGGGTGCGCTCCATGCTGGTCATGCCGCGCTATTGGCGGAAGCACGCCGGCAGAACGACTTCGTGGTCGCGAGCGTCTTCGTCAATCCGCTGCAATTCGACCGGATCGAAGATCTAGAGAAGTACCCGCGCACCTGGGACGCCGACCTCGCCCTCTTTCAACAGCATGGTGTCGATCTGGTTTTTGCGCCCACCGTTCACGACCTCTACCCGGGTCAGCAGCAAACGTTTGTCGAGTCGCCTTCGCTCAGCCGCTATCTGGACGGCGAACATCGTCCCGGGCACTTTCGCGGCGTTGCGACCGTCGTTCTGAAGCTGTTGAATCTGGTTCAGCCCGATCGTGCGTACTTCGGGCAGAAGGACGCACAACAGCTCGCAATCATTCGGCGTATGGTGCAGGATTTCAACCTGCCGGTCACCGTCCTTCCTGTTGCAACGGTACGCGACGACGACGGATTGGCATTGAGTTCGCGGAACAAGCACTTAACGGCCGAACAGCGCGCGATCGCGCCCCTTCTCTATCGCGCTTTGCAGCATGCGGTGCAGTTGCTCGACAACGGCCAATCGTCAGTTTCTGCCATGCGTCCGGTAGTCGAACGCATGTTTCATGATCAGCCAAACCTCCGGCTGGAGTACTTGGAGTGGGTCGACCCGGAAACACTGGCCCCCGTCGAAGAAATCAGCGGTTCGGTGCTGATAGCGGCTGCAATTTGGTTGGGTGACACCCGGCTGATCGACAATCTGAGCTGGCCCAGCGCCTAATCTGGCCCCGTATGCCGGAAATTTCACCTTTCCGAGAGTTATTCCTTGAGCTTCGGGTTGCTCCGGGACTACTATTTCTATGTCAAACTAAGAACAGGTACAGTATTTGACTCTATCCTTCAACCTCACCCAAGCGCGTTTCAGCGCGGTTCGCTAGTCCGGCATGTATCCACCACGAAGTTTTCCCCCACGCCGGCCACGTATCCGAGAAAATGTCAACGAGGCCATCCGAGCCCGGGAAGTACGCGCGGTATTTCCTGACGGCACCGTCGAGGTCATGCCTACCCCCGCTGCGGTACGCAAGGCACAGGATCTTGGACTCGATCTGATTGTGATTGCGCCCACCGCCGAACCACCAGTGGCCAAAGCCATGGATTATGGCCAGTGGCAGTACGAACAGAAGAAAAAGCAGCACGACGCCAAAAAGAAACAGCACGTCATCCAGGTCAAGGAACTGAAGTTCCGGCCCAACACGGACGACCACGATTACGAGTTCAAGAAGAACCACGCTATCCGCTTTCTGAAAGAAGGCAATCGCGTGAAAGCGGTGGTGCAGTTCCGCGGACGCGAGATCGCGCACGTCGACCTTGGAAAGAAATTGTTACTCCGCTTCGCTGGCGACCTCAGCAGCGTTGGTTCGGTAGAAGGCCAGCCAAAGTTGGAAGGCCGTAACGCTCACGTGCTCATCAGCCCGGTCAAAGCAGCTACGAAACCAGAGAAGCCCGGCCCTGAAAAAGCGGCCAAGGAACCCAAGCCAGCAATCAATGGCGCTGCGCCCTCCGTCTAGGGTTTCATATGATTGTTGACTGGTTCTGCCAGTCGACAATCATGCGTTTCGCTACCAAAATCCCCTTCCTCCTCGCGGCACTGTTCGCCGCCCATTCCGTCGCCCTCGCCGCACCCGAAGAGGCTGCCTTTGCTCTTCACGACGGCGATCGCGTCGTTTTCTTCGGCGATAGCATCACCGACCAACGGCTGTACACAATCATTACGGAAACTGCGGTCGTCACACGTTATCCGAAGTTGAACGCCAGCTTCATTCACTCCGGTTGGGGTGGCGATAAGGTCTCTGGCGGCGGGGGCGGTCCTATCGACCTTCGCTTAGATCGTGATGTGCTCGCCTACAAACCTACTGTGATGACGATCATGCTGGGCATGAATGATGGATTGTATCGTCCGGAGTCGCCGGAAACGGATAAGATCTTTTTCGATGGCTACCGTCACATCGTTGACAAGGTAAAGGCTGGCGCTCCAGGCATTCGCATTACAGCCATTCAACCGTCTCCTTACGACGACACCACCCGCGATCCGCTATTCCCGGGCGGCTATAACGAAGTTCTCATTAGCTTTAGCAAGTGGATCGAAAACTACGCCCATCAGGCCGATCTGAATGTTGCCAACTTCAACACGGCCGAGGTGGCGATGTTGCACAAAGCGACCACGCTGGCGCCGGACGAGGCGCAGAAGATCATCCCCGATCGCGTACACCCTAGCTTTGCCGGTCACCTGATTATGGCGGAACAGTTGCTTCGCGCCTGGAACGTGCGTCCTCTCGTGTCGGCGGTCGAAGTAGAGGCTGGCGGCGGCAAGCCTACGGCGGGGAATCTACAGCATGCAGCGCTTGCCGATTTGTCGGCTACGAATGGCGGGCTTAGCTGGAGCGAAACCGAAGACGGGCTTCCCTTACCCTTGGCGGAATGGCAGAAGAATCGTGGCTACGGGCCGCTGGATTTGGTGTTGCGCAGCTCCGATTTTGCGCAAGCGATGAATAACGAGCAACTCCGGGTTACGGGGCTTAAGAACGGGGTCTACGCTCTCAAAATCGACGGAGCTAACATTGCCTCTTTCAACAATGATGAACTGGCGCATGGAGTAAACCTGGGAGTGCTGGACACGCCCATGACGAAGCAAAGCAAGGAAGTGTTCGACCTGACGGTATCGCACGGCGACATTCACAACGAGCGGTGGCGCACAGTCCAAGTCCCTCTATCGGCACACAATCTGCAGCAGGCCGAGGCGGCCATGAGTGCGGACGATGCGCTCGAGCAGGCAGTTCTCACCAAGCGCCAACAGGCCGCGCAACCCAGGCCGCATCGCTTTGAGCTTGTGCCTGTGTCCTGAAATCAATACTCGCCAGAATCGGCAAGCGGCTCTGTTTTTACTTCCACGCCGCGGCAGAATTCGTCCAGCCGCTGGATAATCTCCTGCTCACGCTGCCGGTACGAGCTCACGCCCGTCAAGGATTCTTCTGCCAGTACTGTGCCGTCTCCGCTCAGAAAACGAACGGAGAATTGCCCGGGTAGCGCGGCCTCGTAGATTTCAGCTTTACAGGATCCGTTCTCGAGCGTCGCCAAAGGTGTGTCCATGCCTGTTCGATGCTCGCACGGGCGCCACGTTCCGGGCTAATCGGAGTAGAACAGGTACTTGCGCCATTGATCGTCGCTTCGGCCAAGCAGTCGCATTAGGTGGCGGCTGGTGTGCAAGCTGAAAGGCCGTGGCGGACGAAGCAGCTTCATTCCAGCTTCTTCCGGAGTGCGGCTACCCTTGCGGTTGTTGCACGGATGACAGCAGGCCACCAGGTTTTCCCAGGTTGTCTCGCCCGCTCGCGATCGAGGGATCACGTGGTCGAGAGTCATCTCGCCGGAAGGCAGAATCTTGTGGCAATACTGGCAGGTGTACCGGTCCCGCATAAGGATGTTTTTGCGGGAGAGCGCTCGTGTTTGATGCGGAATTCGGCGATACTCCAGCAGGCGAATGACGGACGGCACGTTGAGACTGCGGCGGGCGGAGTGTACGTGGGTGGGCGCCAGTTCTTCGGCAGAGGCCACCCCCTTCAGGATGAGAACGAGCGCGCGGCGTGCCGCACAGATGTTAATGGGCTCGTAACTCGCATTCAAAACAAGAACAGGTCGATGAAGTCGATCCGGACTTGGCATCTGCAGCCTCCCTCTTTTCTGGACCAGCGTCTACCTCTACGAAACTCCCATACCGACAGGTTCGGACACCGCGGGCGCTTTCGCGTGCCGGGGTGCTGCCGAAATCCGCGCGTCCACCCGCGCCAGCGTCAACGCCGATACGTACGCCGCACCAGCTGCTTTCAGCGCTTGCGACGCCGCACGCAAGGTAGCGCCGGTCGTGAACACGTCGTCGATCAAAAGAATCCGTTTCCCGCGCAACTCTTCCGGCCTCCGCACCATAAACGAGCCCTTGAGATTGGCTTGGCGCTCGGCTTCCGTCAACCCCGCTTGGGCCTTTGTGTACCGAGATCGCTTGAGGTTTGCGCTCAGGGGCAATCCGTACCGGCGGGCAACCGGTTTGGCCAGAAGTTCCGCTTGATTAAAGCCACGTTCCCAGCGCTTCCACCAATGCATGGGCATTGCCAGAACCACATCGAAGTTCTCCTGGGGACGCAGACAGCGCACCAGAAAGTGGCTGAGCGGTTGTGCCAGGGTTTCGACCTTACTGTATTTGAAAACGTGGATCAGCTTGCGGAGGGTACCTTCGTAGCTGCCGAAAGAGGTAACACAGTCGAAATTGACTACGCTCTCCCGGCAGACCGTACAGAGGTCATTCTCATCCAGTGGATAATCATCCACGAACGGAGTGCGGCAAGAGCGGCAGAAGAACTCTGCTTGAAAAGGCTGGGGCTGCGCGAGGCAGTCGGAACAGACGGGAATGCGCGATATAGTTTGGAGCGGCTGCTCGCATACGCGACAGTCGTCCGGAAAGAGGTGATGGAAAAGAGTTTGGGGAATCAACCGGAGCCGCGAGACGGGCCGCAAGGGACGGTCTCGATGGTTTCTTACACGAGTCGCGAGACTAGGGAAGGCTCACCCCCACTAAGACGTGAGTATACAACACATAAGACAAGTAGAGAATTCGCACCAGAATTCGCAACCCCTTTCAGAGGAGACAGTTCGCCCGGCAGCTAAGGATTCCGGCGAACTCACCATAACCACTGTGGACGGCTTAAAGGTACTCGTCGTTGGCTCAGTAGTGCGCCTTACTTCTGCGTTGGAACAGGCCGGCCATGTCGTGCTCCCGGTACCCGATTTTGAGGAAGCATCGGAAGCACTGTTGGTACAGCGATTCGACGCCGTCCTGGTCGCACCGGAGATGTCCAGTGAAAGTGTGACTGCGTTCTCAGCAAAGCTAAAAGGATTAGACCGCGCCCAGGCAAGCGCGCGCGCGCCCTTGCTCTTGGTGTTGCCGGAGGCAGACCCGCCCACACCGTACTCGCGATCTGATATCTTCGATGGCACGGTGCAGGAATCTTTGGATCCGGACGCACTGACGCTAGCCATTGCACGGCTTGCGTCCGCCGTCGCCGTCGATAAGAGTTCTGCCCAGGCATCGGCTTTGGATCCTGAACTTCCCATCCTGGACGTGGAGACTCTGAAAGAGCAGGTTGCGTACGACTCCGAACTGCTGCTCGAATTGATCGACCTGTACCTTGGCGAACGCGTCCATCAGAGCGCCGAAATGGCGGCGGCGCTGGCTGCGGGAAACTATCAGGCGTTAAGCCGCGTTGCTCACACCATTAAGGGTTCTCTCGGCAGCCTTCATGCCCCTGCCTCTCGCGTGATTGCACAGCACTTGGAACTGGCTGCGCGTGAGGACGACGCTGCTTCCTGTCGCGACTTCCTGCCGGTATTTGAACAGCAATTAGACCTGCTTGACATCGAACTGAAACGTCTTCGCAGCAATCTAAGCCACTCCTAATTGTCTGTTAAACTGAGGTTTCTTCGCACCCCGAAGTACCTGTTATGAGTTCTTCTCCCACAGCGACGGAAATCGTCTGTGCACACTCTCCCGATTCCGACGATGCGTTCATGTTCTATGGTCTCGCGACCAAGAAAGTCCGCTCGCGTGTTCTGACATTCCGTCATGTGCTTGAAGACATCGAATCGCTGAATCGCAAAGCGACCGAAGGAGTCTACGAGCTTACCGCCATCTCTTACCACGCCTACCCGTACGTTGCCGATAAGTACGTCCTCATGAACAGCGGCTCCAGCGTCGGCGATGGATACGGGCCTATGGTTGTCAGCACGAAGCCAATCAGCGCTGAAGATCTAAAAGGCAAACGCATTGCCATTCCGGGAACTATGACAACGGCGTTCCTGACGCTTAAACTCTTCCAACCGGACTTTGAGCAAGTGGTGATGCCGTTCGATAAGATCATCGACGCTGTAAAGGAACAAGCGGTTGACGGCGGCCTGATCATCCACGAAGGGCAACTCACCTACGGGCACGGCGGCCTGCACAATATTATCGATCTCGGCAAGTGGTTCAAGGCAAAGTACGGCCTCCCGCTCCCGCTGGGGGCGAACGCTTTGCGCCGTGACTTGTCACCCGAACAGCAGAGCGAATGTACGCGCGTTATGCGCGAGAGCATTCAGTATTCGCTCGACCATAAGGAAGAGGCGCTGAACTACGCTATGCAGTTTGCGCGCGACTTAGATCCGGCGCTCGCAGACCAGTTTGTTGGAATGTATGTGAATCACCACACCCTGGATGGCGGCGACATCGTGCCTAGGGCGGCACAGAAGCTGCTGGATCTAGGTTTTGAAGCCGGACTCATCCCCAACAAGGTCGAAATCGAAGTACTCCGCTAAACTAGCTTCCACGCCCTATGAATCTCCGTTTGGTTCCACGCACCGCGTGTGTCTTCGCTTGTCTTGCGATTGCTGGTGCGCCGTTGCTGCAGGCTGCGGATAGTGAGAAGAATGCCCGGGTGAAGCAGATCCGCCAACTGGGAAATCAGGATTCGCAAGCAATTGCCACGCTGGCCCAGTTCCTGACGGACCCCGACCGTGACGTCCGTGTCGAAACTGTCCGGGCAATCGTGAAGATCGGTACCGATCGAAGTCTGGAACCCCTCAGCAGGGCGACAGCGGATAGCGACTCCGAGGTAGACATACGCGCCACCGACGGCCTGGTGAACTTCTATCTGCCGGGGTACGTCGCAAAGGGCGCACTCTCGGGACCTCTTACCCGAGGCGTTCGGCAAGTCAAGGGCTATTTTGCCGCCCGCAACGAGCAAGTGATTGCTCCCGATATCACCATTCGCCCGGAAGTAGCGCAGGCTCTAGCGGCCGAGATCGCACACGCGTCCTCAGCGGAGGCGCGAACCAATGCCGCGCGCGCGGCAGGCATTCTGCGAGATGAGCCCGCAGTTCCGTCCCTTGAAGCGGCGCTGCGATCAAAAGAGACCGACCTGATCCTCGAATCCCTCTACGCGCTGCAGAAGATCGCGGACCCACAGGCGGGACCCGGAGTCACTTTCTTGACCCGCGACCTGGATAATCGCGTGCAAATGGCGGCGCTCGAAACAGTTGGCGTGCTGCGTAGCCTATCGTCTGCGCCCGACGTTCGAGCCGCATTCCGAGATCCGCGTAACGAGAAGATTCGGCGTTCGGCTCTGCAGGCGTTGGCGCTGCTTGCGATCCCGGGCGACCGTGCCACCTTCCAGCAGTACGCGGGCGATTCAGACCCGGCACTCCGGGCCGCAGCCATCGAAGGCTTGGGCCGTATCCGCGAACCGGAAGACTTTCAGATTCTGCAGACGGCCTACGACGAGAAGGATGCGGACTGGCGCGTTCATCTGGCCGCCGCTTTCGGCATGGTGAACGAAGGGAAGGTGGACACGGACGAGTTCAGTCCGCTGACGTTCTTGGTGCAGAAGCTCGATACCAAAGGGCAGGAGGACGTTGCGAAAGCGTATTTGGTTGAGCTCTGCCGCCGCGATCCGGTGCGTCAAGGGGTAGCGAAGCTGCTTCCCGAAGCAACGGCCGACCAGAAAATCGCCATCTGCGACGCGCTCGGAGCCAGCCGGGGTGAAGACGCGATTCCGGCCCTGACTGCTTTGCAAAAAGACCTGAATTCAGGCGTGGCTCTGGCCGCGTCCCGGGCGATACGCATGATTCAGTCCGCGCCCCGCTCGTAATTGCGATTTCCCGCGAGGTAAATGCAAATCGGGACCGGAATAACCCTGCAAGGGCTCTTCCGGTCCCGATTCTTGGTCGACCTCCCGTAGGAAGGAAATAATCTACTTGGCCTTCTTTTGCTTCTGCTGACCGACGCGGACCTTGAACTGCTGCTGTTTCGATTCCTGGTAAGCCTTATGATCATGACGCGCGACAGCGTCCTTCAAGAAGCTATCCACGTTCGCGTCCTTCGGCAGGACAGCCATTAGCGTGAAATTGTCATTGCAAGTGGTGCAAAATGGCCGAAAACGCTTTACATTCGGGATTGCCATACCTAGATAGGTTAACATGACGGACTTGCGTCAACAACTAACCTCCGGTCGATAAGAACTTTTCAATCTCGTTTCGACTAAGGTATTGTTGGCACTAATTCCAGCATGATTTACATCCTGAGTTTCGGTCGAGCCGACTCTCGCATTCTCGGTGTCTTCACTTCGGAAAAGGCAGTCGAGAGCGCGAAAGCTCGGATTATTCATGCGCAAATCCATCCGAGCGCTTCGCTTTTTGTGGAAGCCTACCCAGAGAACGAGCTGGTTGTCGAGTCGGACATGTTGATCTAATCCTTGCCGCCCTCAATGAGTGACTGGAGGCACGGTTGAAGCCTTGCGAACTCAAATGGAAACCCGAGTGCTTGCGCCGCTTGGGGAACAACTCGTGCGCTCGCCACCACGCTGTCGGCCATCTCGCCCATCGCGAGGCGGAGCGCAAACACCGGGACCGCCAACACGGCGGGGCGATGTAGGGTCGCTCCAAGAGTGCTGGTGAATTCCAGGTTCCGCACCGGACTGGGACTGGCGCCATTTAGGACGCTAGTTACAGCGGGGTTCTCCATCGCGAACGCAAGCAAGCGAACCAGATCGTCTACGTGAATCCAGGACATCCATTGTTCACCGTTGCCTAATTTGCCGCCCATTCCGGTGCGAAACACTTTCAACATCGGCGGCAAGGCTCCTCCGTCCGTGCCAAGAACGATGGAAATGCGAACGGGGACAACGCGTAGGCCCAAGGGCTTCGCCTGTTGCGCTGCTGCTTCCCATTGTTTGCAGACATCCGCGAGAAAGCCGGTCCCTGGAGGACTCGATTCGGTCAGCGTTTCATTCCCGCGCTCGCCGTAGAAGCCAATTGCGGAAGCGCAGACCAGCGTCGGCGGTTTGTGCCGCAAAGCGCCCAGCGCGGCCACCAGTTGATGCGTGCTGCCTACGCGACTGTTCCGTATCCGCTGCTTTACCTGCTCGTTCCAACGCTGCGCCACCGGTTCACCTGCGAGATGGAAAACGCCGTCCAGCCTTCCCATGCTGTCCAGTGGTGGAACCGACTGCCCATCCCAATGAAAGTACGCCGCCCGGCTATCCATGCCGCGCGATTGTGTACGGCCCGTATATGTCACGCCGTGGCCGGAATCGAGTAGCCGCTTCGCCAATCGCTTGCCGATGAAACCGCTGCCGCCGGTAATCAGATATTGCATTTTGCCTTTAAATTGTCTTGGCCGGATCTTTGCCAGTGCGTTCCATGGTCGCAATCTCGTCGATGTAGGCCTGTGTATCCGTCTTCCGCTTCATGCCTTCCAGCGACATATAGCGCATCTGGCCAAACACGGGACGTCGCGACCAGGGACGATCGTGCAAGCCAAAACACCAGAGAATGTTCGTATAGGTATTCGGATCGCGTCCGTCTAGTGCGTACTTTGTGTGAATGTCGATCATGGTCCGATTTGCTTCTTCATACGTCCGCGTCCACTCGATTATCTTCTTGCCCCAGTACATGCGGTAGTACCCGTGGATCTTGCCGCGCAGAATCATCTCCTTCTGAGTGGCATTCCAGAGGGCATCGTAGGTCTCGGCCCGTTCCAACTGTTCGGGCGTGTAGGTTTTCTCGCGCTTGTCTGACGCATGGGCCGCCATATTCTTCTGGCACCACTCCGGCAGGTTGGCGAGATCGCCAGGGTCATCGACGAAGCGGCAGTAATTGAAGGCTAACTCGCGGCGCACAATCAGCTCCTCCAGATAAGCATCGGGCAGCAGCTTATTTTGCTGCGCGTAGTCTTTGGCTGCCAGAGCAATCTCCAGCGACGACAGAACGCCGAAATGCAGATACGGGCTCATGTGGGAAGTCGCATGCTCGGACGGTTCGTTACGGCCATCGTCATAGCGGCGGAGATTGTGCTCGAAGAAGAAGCGCAGCAGCGTTTCAGCACGCACGCGGCCTCCTTCGAAGCTGATCGAGGGCGGAACGGAATGGTCAATCTGGCAGGCAGCTACTAGCTTCGGAATATCCTGCGTCGTCACTTCCGTGTGCAACGCGGGTACGGGAAGGTCGAAGCGCCGCTTCACTTTCAACGGATCGCAGGGCTTCAGATACGTGCTGAGAACGCGCTTAATCTTGGGCCGGATGGTGTAGGCGCCGTACTCGCGTTTGGGATGAACGCTCATGGGCACCACGCAACTGGAATCCACCGTGTAATAGGCAACGTTCACTTCCTGTGGAACGCGGCTATTTAGCATGCGCGGATAAAACGTTGGGTATTCGTCGGCGACGATAGCTGCTGCATTCCCAGCCAGCCGCTGCAGAGCGTCCGCCGGGTCTTCGGGCTTCCGGCGCAAGTTGAATACATAGCCAATACCGGCTTTCGCCAGCCGTTTAGCCGTTTCGGGCACGCCTTGCAGGATGAAGGTGTGCATCCGGTCGTTGGCCATCGGATAGGTGCAGCTTAAGCCTTCGTAGAAAAGTACGGGCAGCTTCAACCGATTAGCGATTTCGACCGCGTGGACCAGTGCATGGTTTGAGTCCACCCGGCGATTGGCGCCGGTCCAATAAAGCACGTACTGTCCATCGGTGCGTTCCGGGGCTATGTTTTGCTTCGTGATCCGTTCAGTCTCAACCGACATGTTCTTATCAGATGCCGGATGTGCCCAGGCGGGGCAATTAGGCGGGCACTGTGGCAATGAGTTCTTCCTTACTCGCTCTGAACGAAGAACGAAGCGCGATCTCGCCCCGCCGCAATCAATCGCGCATTCGGTTCATCCGTCTGCGCCACCCATGCTTCCGCGTCCACCGCCGATCGCCCAAACTGCTGATGCCGCAGAGACAGCCGGGCCCGTCGTGGACCATCCTCAAGATCCACATACCAGCAGTCATCCAGCAAACCACGAACCGAACCCCAACCCCCATCCTCCAGCAACAAATAATTGCCTTCGGTCACCACCAGCGGGACCTCCGGCGGAACGGCAATCGCCCCGGCGATCCCTTCCTCCACCTCACGACGGAACTCCGGAGCGTACACAACCTCGCCGGCAACAGGCGAACGCAATCGCTTCAGCAACGCCACATACCCCGTCGCATCGAACGTGTCCGGTGCACCTTTTCGCCCCGCGCGCCCCAACCGCCTTAATTGGACATTAGCCAGATGGAAGCCGTCCATCGGAACCACGACACACTTCGACCCGAGACTCTCGGCTACGACCGCCGCCAGGGTCGACTTCCCTGCCCCAGGCGGCCCCGTGATGCCGAGCAACCGGCGACGGTCCGAGGTCCCCAATAATGTCTGCAGGCGCTCGCGAACAGCGGCCGTCAAGTTCGCTTCACTTGCCAATACAGCGCGTACGGACGGCCCGCTTCCACCTGGTAAAACGGGATCAAGCCGACGTCCTGGGTTTGTTTCACCGTCGTGAAGCGCAGCGGCCCCTCAGCAGCGCGAACGCTGGTGCTCAGATCTCCACCTTCCACCGTGAAACTCGGCACGGCCGGCAATGAAGCCTTGCTGAGATCCGGCCCCATCGGCCCCACTACCAGTGCCGGCGGCAAGTGCTCGGTCCCCAAAGTGCCAGCCAGCACTAAAGGTCCGTACACCACTGCTTGCACGTCCGGTTGATCCGCGAATGGCTCGGCGCGAAGTTTCATCGGCAACGTCATTTCCAGCGAATCACCGCTGTTCCACGTTCGGGCAATCGCCAGATAGCTCCCCGGCGCTGCCGAAACCTCGCTAACTTTTCCGTTGATGCGAACGGTCGGGAAACCATCCACCCAGCGGGGAACGCGGACCCGAAGCACAAACTGCTCTGGCGCTGCACTCTCTATTTCCAGCCGCGTACTCGCCGTCTCTGGAAATCCGTTCGTCTGCCGCAGCCGAATCCCCCGCTCTTTCCAGTGCAACTCTGAGGGCAAGAACAGATTCACGTACAATCCGTCACGGTCGTGAAAGTAAATGCTGTCCGTCAGCTTGCCGTACTCTTCCACGCCCGTGCCGTTGCAACACCAGAACGAATCGTTCTCCGTTGCAAACGTCCGCCACGACCCGGGAACCACGCCAAGGTAATACTGCGTATGCCCGTTCCCCACGTCAATCGTCCCCAGGCGATGGTTGTATAGCGTGCGTTCGTAGTAGTCGAAGTAACTCGGGTCCGCGGTCCACGTGAACAGTTGTCGCGTCAACTTCATCATGTTGTACGCGCAGCAGCACTCGTCGGTAGCCGTCCCCAATCCAAGTTCCTGATGCAGATGATTAGGCGCCACCAACCAGCCTTCGTTGTTGCTGGTGCCTCCCGTCGCATATGTGCGCGTCTCCACCACTTCGGTCCAGAACGCGTCCGCCACATCGTGGAACCTTCGGTCTGAGCTCAGTTCGTACCGCCGCGCCGCGCCAATCACCTGCGGTATGTGCGTATTGGCATGCAAACCGCGCAGCTGATCCTGATATCGCGCCAGTGGGTCGAAAAACCGCTTCTTAGTGAAACGATCCCCCACGGCGCCGTACCGTTCGTTGTTAGTGAACGCCGCTAGTCGGTACAGGGCATCGTTCATGCCGCCGTACTCGGTGTCCAGAACCATCTGCATCCGCTCCTCGGGAATCGCAGCGGTCCAGGCGTCCGTCCACGCCGCCATGCCTTGCGCCACCGCCAGCGCCTGCGCGCACTCGCCGTACTCGTACATGTCCAGCATTCCCGCCAGAATCTTGTGCACGGTGTAGAACGGAGCCCAGACTTCCTGCCGCGCTCGCAGCCGGTCGAAAAGCGAGATCGGAAAGGCACTCAGATAACCATTGCCTAATCGCGCCTGGCACTTGGCCAGTTCCGCGACCAGCAGCGCTCCCTTGGCACGCAGTTCGGCATCTCCGGTTGACGCATACATCAACGCACAGGCCGACAGGTAATGACCAACAAAGTGGCCGCGCAACTCACAGTCGGGCCGCTCCCACCCGCCCAGCGGTTCCGCATTCGTGGGCAGACCCGCATTCAGCCGGAACGTATGTAGCAGTCGATCCACCGGATAGCGATGAAGCAGCGCCCGATCCGCCTCCTGAAGGTCACGGAACGGACCGGGCAGTAAACGCACGTCGCTCATGGAAAATGGCTCGGCAGCCAGCTTTGCGTCGTGGCGAGCGAACCGCAGCGGCGCATCGAACACCGCACTCTCGGCCACGGTTCCTTTCTGTACCTTCGGCGCACCGGGATCACCCGGAACCGAAGCGTCAGTGATTGGCCGGACCTGGTCCGCTGCCAAGGCAGCACCGGCGGAAGCAGCAGTCAGCCCAAAGGCCCGCCGCGTAAGTTTCGTAAGTTTCGGATGGTAAGAAGCAGACACGGGAACGCAGCCAGTATACGTCTTTATTGCCTCACAACCGCGCCAGCGGTGTCCGGTTCTGAACACCAAAGTGCGGCAATGAACAACGTCGCATCATTCCAACTACGCGCCAGCTTTAGCTTCGCGGCCTTTTCGCAATGGCTATGCGACTGCAACCGAGGGAGGGAAATGTTCTCCGCTATGCACGACCTTCGCTGGGCACTCCGGCGCTTGCGCGAGGCACCGGGCTTCGCTGCCGCTGCCATCGTGACACTCGCTCTGGGCATTGGCGCCAACACCGCCATGTTCACCGTCATCGATAGCGTCCTTATCCGGCCCATGCCCTTCCCGCAACCGGACCGGCTCGTCACTGTGGGCCAACCGGATCGCAGCGGCGACTTCGGGGCCACCTCCTGGCCCAACTTGCAGGACCTGCGCCGCGAATCCAGAACGCTCCTCAACATCAGCGGCTATGTCGATGATTCCGCCATCCTCCAACACGCTGGTACGGGCAAAACGCTCCTCGGCACCAAGGTCACTTGCAATCTCCTGGACACTCTCGGTGTCCAACCCGTCCTCGGCCACGGCTTCTCCGATGCCGATTGCGCGGCAGGCGCCAGCCCCACCGTCCTTCTCAGCCACAGACTGTGGCGCGAAGAGTTCGCGGCCGATCCGCATATTGTCGGCAAGCAGGTGCGCATCGGCAATGTGCCGCATACCGTTGTCGGCGTCATGCCTTCTTCTTTCGCGTTCCCCGAAGAAGCAGGTGCGGGCTCCGCCTCAAAGGGCATTTGGCTTCCCTCGCGCGTCACGAAGGAGATCCAAGGCCGCGGGTTCATCTTTTACCAGATGATCGGCCGCTTGCGGCCCGGCGTCAACATCGGCCAAGCGGGCGCTGAAGTCACCAGGATCGCCGCCGATATCCGTCGCGCCAATCCAAAACAAACCAACCAGCTCGCGTTCCGCCTGCGCTCCTACCGTGAGACCGTCACCGGCGCTGCCAGCAGTGTCTGTTACGCCTTGGCCGCGGCCCTGGGCCTCGTGCTGCTCATCGCCTGCGCTAACGTGGCCAATCTGCAGCTCAGCCGCAGCCTCGCCCGCCATCAGGAACTCGCTGTGCGCGCTGCCTTAGGTGCGTCGCGCTCGCGCCTGGTCTGGGAACTCACGGTTGAAAGCGGCGTGCTTAGCCTTCTTGGTGCCGGCGCTGGCTTGGCCCTTGCCAGCGGCATCCTGCAACTTCTGCAGTTGCTCCCCGAAGACCTGATCCCGCGCGCCAACGAAATTCAACTTCGCTGGGGTGTCCTCGCCGCGCTCGCCGCCTTCGCCACGGCGGCCACCGTCCTATCCTCTGTCATCCCAGCCCTGTTCGTCATACGCGCCGACCCCCAGGAGGCTCTGCGAGGAACCGGTCGCGGCGTCACCCAACATCTGGCTCGCAAACGCATGGCGGGTTGGCTGGTCATCAGCGAAGTTGCCATCGCCGGCATTCTGCTGGTCGGCTCCTCGCTTCTGTTCCGGTCTCTCTACAATCTCCAGCACAAACCTCTGGGATTCGCTGTCGCCAACGTCGTCACCTTCACGGCAACGCCCCCAAACTCTGCCGGTTACCTCTCCGGAGCTTCCGGCACCAAGACCGGCGTCGCGCCCGCCGCTACCCTCTACACCTTGCTCCTCTCCCGCCTGCGTGCCCTCCCTGGCGTGCAGCAGGCGGCCCTAGCTTCCTCTCTGCCATTGGACGACATGAACTTAGGTTCGTCGTTTGAGTTCGAGGGCCACTCCAACAAGTCAGCCGAAGAGCAGCAAAAGCAAAATGCCAATCTCCGCGTCATGAGCGGCGGCTACATGAAGGCCGCCGGAACTCCCGTTTTGCAAGGTCGCCCCATCTCCGACGAAGATGGCCCCGACGCTCCCTTCATCATGGTCGTCAACGAAGCCTTTGCCCAGAAATTCTTCCGCGGTAAAAATCCGCTGACACAGCGCCTGAGCTTCGGAGGAAAAGACACCGGCATGGAGAAGGCCTATGCGGTCGTCGGTGTCATCGCGAATTCCGCCCAACATAACTTGGTCGATGAACCAGTTCCGGAAGTGGATCTTCCCTACCTCCAGATCCCCGAACACTCCGCCTTCTACTCCATCCTGCTCGAGTCCGCCACCAAGTTCATCCTGCACGTTGAACCCAACCAAAACGTGATTGCAGGCGTTCGCACCGTGGTCCGGCGAACCGTGCCGGGCTTTGCCATCGATGATCTGCAGGCTATGCAGGCCACCGTCGACAAAGCCGATTTCAACCAGCGTCTCGGCCTGTATCTCACGGCCGCGTTTGCCGGAACTGCTGTGCTGATGGTCATCATTGGCCTCTATGGCGTGCTCTCCCAGCTAGTAAGTCAGCGCCGCCAGGAAATCGGCCTTCGCATGGCGCTCGGCGCTACTCGGGCGTCTATTTTGGCGATGGTGCTGCGGCAAGGCGTTCTACTCATCACTACCGGCATGCTCGTAGGCCTTGCGGCCGCAGGGGTGCTCGGCCGAACCATCCAAAGCTTTCTCTACGGAGTCGCGCCTCTCGACCTGTTGTCGTTTGGCGCCACGGCCACCGCTCTACTTGCGGTTGGTTGCCTGGCAGCCCTTTTGCCTGCCCGGCGCGCCGCCGCCATCCCGCCCATAGAGGCCCTCTACGCCGAATAGCACCGAATCGGGGACCTTCGCCCACATGCGTAGCAGCGGTTTCCTAACGACTTACGGCACGCCGGCAAACCGCATCTGCAACGCGTAAACCGAGTGATGGCTCAGCACGAATAACGTCTTGTGATCACGGCCGCCGAACACCAGATGCGTCGGGCGTTCCGGAACTTTGATCATCTCCGTCATGCTCCCGTTGCGGTCGTATACATAAATCTGTCCCGCCGCCAGATACACATGGCCCGCCGTATCTTGCGCCAGGCTTTCCCCGCCCTGGTACGCGAATACGTCCATCTTGGTGAGCGTGCCGTCCTGCCCCATCATGCCCCGGTACGTCTTCTCTCCGCCTCGTCCGTCACAAAGAACGGCTGGCCCGGATGCGCCTTCACCAGCCCGGTTGCCATCAGAATGTCGTTCCACTTGTACCCGAAGTACGGCTCACCCTGTAGAAAGACTTCGTTCGCCGGAATCACCACCGAACCGTCACGAGAGACATACTGGTACGGCTTCGCCGTTGACATCTTCCGCCGGAACATCTCATCCAGCGTGGTGTATTCGTACGTCTCGGTATTCAGTGTATTAGCGAAGTCACCGTTCACCCAGTAATCCACCGGGAGCGCCAGCGTCGCGTCCGCGGCCGGCTTAGCAGGTTCACGTTCCAGCACCGTCACCTCCGTCTCGGGCGTGCCGGGCCGAAATGTATACACCGTCTCCGTTGTGCCGCCGGACGAAACCACCATCAGATTGCCGGACCGGTCGAACACCAGATTCACAGGGTCGAGCGGATTATCTCGCACCACGGTCAAGTCTTTCGTTCCTGCCGCCCACTCGTATATGCGCTGCATACGCGGGTCAGCGAAGAACAAATTGCCGGTCGCATCCACCGTGCCGCCCGAGAGGTTGTAAAACCCCGACGACAGCTTCTGCATCGCTTGACCAGCCGCCGCTACCGACGAAGCCTTTACATGCTCTGGCGCTACCGGCTTGCCCGTGGTATCCAGGTACGCAAACTCGCGGTCGCGGACTTCCGTATGCGTCGTCTCATCCCAGATCGCGTCCGCGTAACCAACCTTGCCCGCACGCACGAGTTGCCGGCAATGCTCGCCTGTCGGGTCGCAATCACCGATAGAGCTGTTGTTATCCACATGCACATTGCGAAAGTGAATGTCGTGCGAATGCGAAATCCTGATCGCATACGGAAACGGCTCGTAGCTGCGCACCACTCGATAGCCGTGATAGTTTGCAATCGTCACGTCGTGGCACTCGTCGATGTCCAGCGAGTACGCATGCGCGCTTTCGCCTACCTCGCCCTCCGTCTGCAACGCATCCAGTTCCCAGTTCGCCACCTTGTGGAACTTCATCTCCGTCCTCACATGGTGTTCCGCCGAAAGTTCGAACACCCTCCCCGGCGTTGTGGTGTCCGAGACATAAAAGCCGGCTTGCGCGAACGTGTCCGGGGTCCAGATATTGGCGAAAATGCCGCCGCCGTTGTTCGTCACCCACAAGCTCGGGTACTGGCTGTCCCAACGCCGGTGAATGTCAGGATCGCCGGTGTGCGTGTTGTTGTAAGGATTTAACCGTTCATTATTCAATCCGTTCGTTCCATGGCCGCCGAGAAAACGGACGTCATCCATCAGGGAATTAGCGCCGGCCATCCAAAGGGCCCCCACCGCGCGGCTGTTAGTCCCGTTGGTAAATAGGCCAATCCCGGTCACTATGTTTTGGCCGCCCTGCGGCGCTTCCAGTAGCGCTTTAGGCGAACCGGGCCCTTGGTAGGCGGGCGTCCGGTCAGGAATCACAAACTGCGTCTCGTCGGGATGCAGCGCAATCAGCACCGTGTCCGGGCGCAGCGCAATCGTGTCCGTCACAACGTACTTCCCCATAGGAACGTACACCACCCGGTGTTCCGCAATCGCTCTCCGAATCGCCTCCGTATCGTTCGTCTTGCCGTCGCCTTTGGCTCCCACCGAACGCACATCGGTCCACTCTGAAACCGCGGGAATCGCCCGTACCACGTCCGGTGTTGCCGGCGGCATAGCAGACAGCGCCGCCGCCTTAAACTTCGTCTCCATCGAACCGCTACCGCTCTCGTTTGGCAGCGTCAATCCATACGAAAACATCTGCACCGCGTACGCACTACCCTCGCCCGCAAGCGTCCGTCCACTCTCTCGAAACTGCGCGAACGTCGCCACGCCCTGGCACAAGACATTCTCGGCATTGACCTCTGTCATGCGGCTCTTCTCGTTGCTGACGATCACAGCCGGGCCGCTGATGTTATCGAACCGGCTATCCTTTAGCCACAGCTCATCCGAGTAGCCCCGATCGATCGCAATTGCCGTTGGCACGTTGCGAAACTCGTCATGCACCAATGTCAGGCCCGCTTCGTTCTCGCGGATGGCGGCCTCGCGCTGCCCGTCAAAGGTGGAGTCCAGCAGCGTGAACTGCCACGCCGGCGATGGCTTGCGCGTCAGAATGCCATAACGCCCGCCGAAGAAGTGCAAGTCCTCCGCCTCATTCCCCGCATCATGAATGCCTGCCAGCCCCGACCCGATATGAAAGTCCATGTGCGCCAGATAGGCATGTTGCGCCCCATGAAACCGCACCGCCACGGCGCCCGCATTGCCCTCACCGATTTCGAAATCGATGTTGCTCATCGCCGAATAGAATGTGCCTGGATTCGCGTCGGGCATCGTGAGTGTCGGCGGAACCGGTCCCGGCGGGCTCACTGGGCCATGGAACACCGCCACACCGGCACTCCCGGCGAATGCCGCTGCCGCCGCGCTTCGTTGATCATTCGGCCGCGCCCCCGCGAAGAAAAACATGTCAGCCACGCCCTTCGCGTAGCCGGGCGTGTTGTCCCCCAGCACCATCACGGGACGCGTCTGCCCATAGCCAATGACGCGAATGCCCGGCCAGACATAAACCGTATGCGTGATGCGATACCGGCCTTCCGGCACGAACAATATGCCCTCGCCGGTGGTCTCCTGCACTTTATCGATCGCCGCTTGAATCGAATCCGTGTCATCGGCGCCGCCTTCCGCATGAATAAGATAAACCGCCCGCGCATCCTCAACGCGGCTGCTATAAACCGAGACAGCGCCCACGGGCAACACTGCTGCGGAGAGAAAGGCGCACAAGACCGAAAGTGTTCGCATGCAATAAGTCAACGGTCATTGTAAGCACTCGCTGGCGACACAAACGAGTTTCACATTGGCAGAACCCAGTCAACCCGTTATTGAGCGTATGCTTGTTGCTGCACGAGCCGAGTCGGACTAAGCCTTCGAGCCAACGAGATCAAATGCGCGACAAACTGCCAAGTGCTCGATCTCCAATAGCATTTCAAGTCTTGCGAAATGGAGAAGCCCCGGATACAGCCCGGAGTTTCTCAAGAAGAACCGAATACTGCTGACCGGTCTCAATGATCTGGGCATCATTACCCCCGAGCCGCTCATTCGCCTCACGCAGATGTTCGAGGGTCCTCCGCACTGAGTCAGCCAACAATCTGACCTCCGCATCGGTGAAGCTCGGAATAGCTGTCATGACTAATGTTACGATTTCAGCCCGCTCCAGGGCCGCTTCCGTCTACTGCAATGCGGTGGATCGCAAGGGTCTTCCCGTCGTGAGTTCTCAGGCAGAAAGCTTACGCATCGCGCAGAAACGCATTGCGTCTTGTTTTGAATAGATGTTGTTGAAGAAGCAGTAATTTGGACCGGATACCTGTGCATGCGCCTGTAGCTTGGCTTCGAGGACGGTCAGATCTTCGTCCGTGTACCTGTATCGATAGCCCGATCTCCCATGCAGCCTCCAATAAAGAGAATCACCATAAACCGGGGTTGATTGAAAGGGATCCACACAATGAACCAGCTTGTTTTCAGCGCACAAATCGCGAATTAGAAGAGCGCTCCAATCGTCTCCTCGTGGCTCCCAGGCAAGGGCACAGTGACCTCGGTCTATCTGCTGGAAGAAGGCACTCAGATTCCTGATGTTCTCGCGGGTTGGCAAGAACGATTTCGGACACTGAAACACGATGACCTCTGCCCTCAGAATCTGAGCTACCTCTTTGGTGCGCTGCCATGCGAGCCACACCTGCTCACTAGAGCGAAAACTGCCATAAAGATCTCGTTCTGTAGGGCTCAGTGCTGATTTCAACCGGCGATATGTAGGGCTTGCAGGCGTATGCGTAATCAGCTGCCAAGCCTTCATGCAGAATCGAAATTCGGGAGGCGCTTGCGCTCGCCATCGCCTTGCCACAGTTATGGTTGGTGGCTCGTAGAAGGTGGTTTGGAGCTCGATCGTTGCGAAGTCTCGGACATAGCGAGCCTGGGCTTCAGTCCAGCCGCAGCACCCCACAAAGAGCGAAGCTTCGTCCACCTTAGAAAGCGTACAAGGTAGGCAGCGCGCATACCCTTGGCGCTTGCGCTGAAGCTATGCTCCGATGCGATTGCCTGCAACGGTTGCCGGATCAGTGAATACGTGGGTGAACCAGCTGCCTGCGCCGAACGGACTCATGACACCCGTATCGACGGGGTAAGTGCGGCCCTGTCCTTCGCCATAGGACGCCTCTCTCATCCACTCAGAATCATATTTGGATGGTGTGTTTTGTCCGTTCGACCAGTGGCTTACCAGATGATCGCCCGTTACCTTCCAACGCACCGTCATGACTTCACCTCCATCCCGCAAGCCGGATATGCGTCCCAAGCCATCTGCCCATTCCACCCGAGCTCGTGCATCCCTTCGCGAGAGGACCAGTACGCGTCCGCCATCCATTCCTTCACTACCGCAAACGCATTGTCTTTGCCGGTGTGCTCCCCTTCCGCCATCACCACCGCATCCTGCTGCGTCGCCGGCAACTCCCGGAACGAACGCCCAAACTTCACCTGTCCCGCCTTGTCAAACACCCGAAGAGCCTGCACCAGCTGCTCGCGAACATCCGCCGTTTCCACACTCATCACCAGATCGATCACACGATCGCAGTGCGCTACTGAACTTCCGGGTATGATGCGTTCCCCCACCGCCGCCAGCAGGTCGCACTGCTCCGGAGCGAAAAACTTCGGCGTCCAGACACCGGTCGCGGCTGTCGGTGTATCGCCCGGCATGGCCGCGCCCGCTATCGTGCTTGTGCCCGCCGCAACCATACTTGCCAGCAGCCGCCCCATCAGCTCGCGCCGGCTCAATCCCGCGGTCTGTGAATCACGTAACAGGTGCAAACCATCAACATATCATCTAAATAATGCCGGTAAAGAAGTACGATGCCATCGTCGTGGGCTCAGGCGCGTCCGGCGGATGGGCCGCCAAACTCCTCGCTGAAAGCGGCTTGCAGGTTCTCATCCTCGATTGCGGCCGCCCTCAGAAGGACGCCAATTACAACGAGCACCTTCAGCCTTACGACCTGAAGTACCGCAACATAAAATTCCGCCAGCCGGTCTCACCTATCGTGGGCCAGACGCGGCCCACGCAAGGCCAGTGCTACGCGTGTACTGAATACAACTACCAGTGGTTCGCGAACGATCACGACGAACCCTACACCACCGCCGAAAACATGCCGTACAGTTACTTCGGCCGGCTGCGCGTCACCGGTGGCCGCACTAATGTCTGGGGCCGTCTCTGCTACCGCCTCAGCGACCTAGATTTCAAGGCCGCCTCACACGACGGCTTCGGCGAAGACTGGCCCATCAGCTACAAAGACGTTGCGCCCTACTACGACATCGTCGAGCGCTACGTCGGCATCAGCGGCATGCGCGAAGGCTCGCCGTTTTTGCCCGACGGGCAATACCTTCCGCCCATGGGCCTAAGCTGTGCCGAATCCCATATGCGGGATATCGTAAAAACCAAATTCGCCCGCACCATGACCCAGGGCCGCACTGCGAATCTCACCAAAGGCATCAACGGCCGCCAGCCCTGCCATTACTGCGGCCCTTGCGAGCGTGGGTGTGTCACGCACTCCTACTTCAACTCCAACTTCACCACCCTGAAGGACGCATTCGCCACCGGCAAGTGCGACATGGTCACCGAGGCATCGGTCTTCAAAGTCTTGATGGACCCGGCTAGCAATCGAGCCACTGGCGTTCTCTATATCGATCGCGTCACGGGCCAATCGCGCGAGGTTCGGGCGCGCGTCGTCCTGCTCGGCGCTTCCGCTCTGGAGAGCACGCGCATCCTGCTCAACTCCGCCACCCGCCAACATCCGAATGGGTTGGCGAACTCCAGTGGCGTGCTTGGCCACTACTACACCGATAGCCTGAAAGGCGGCATCGCCGAAGGCATCGTGCCCGACCGTATGAGTAAGCTTTCCATCAACAGTCCGCATCGTCCCACCGGCACTTACATCGTGCGTTTTCGAAATGTTCCCGGAACGGCAAAAATGTCATCCTTCCTCCGTGGCTATGGATTGCAAGGGGCCAGCGGTAGCGGCTTCAACCTGCAAGCGCCAGGCTTCGGCGAGGCATATAAGAACGCCGCCAAAGAACCCGTCGAAACCCTCGCGTTCCAGTGCTACGGTGAACCGCTTCCACGCTTCGAGAATTATGTCGAACTAGATCCGCACGTGGTCGACAAGTTCGGCATCCCGGTCATTCGCATGCACGTCGCCTGGGGCGACAACGAACGCAATATGGTCAAGGATGCCGCCGAACAAGCGGCCGAGATGCTCGACGCAGCCGGCGTGAAGAATATCAAAATGCATGCCGATCTGCATCTGCCTGGCGATGCCAATCACGATGTGGGTACGGCCCGAATGGGTAGCGATCCCAAGAAGTCCGTGCTCAATGCCTTCCAACAAACGCACGATGTAAAGAACCTGTTCGTCATCGACGGTGCCTGTTTCAACTCGCCCGGCTGTCAGAATCCAACTTTGACCATCATGTCCCTTGCCGTTCGCTCCTGCGACTACCTGAAAGAAGAACTGCGTAAAGGGAATGTCTAGATTTCACTCATCACTGTGGCCGGGCGCTCAGGCCGGCGCTCAGGATTGATAAAGCTCCAGGCAATCGCGGCTAACAGATACAGTCCCGACAGGACATGCAGAGGCATGCTCCAGTCTCCGAAGCGGTCCACAATCGTTGCCAGCACGATGGGACTCAAAATGCCCCCAATCTGCCCGGCTGTATTCATCGTTGCGCTCAGCATGGCTGAGTTTCTGCCACCAAGTTCGATGGCTGTCGCCCATGCCGGCGCCAGCGTGAACATGGAAGCCGCGCCGCCCACCGCAATCAGTACACCTGCCAGACGTCCGTCGTGGACCAGTGTTCCCGCTACCATCGCAACCGCCGCACACAGATAGCCAGCAGCGCCCACGCCGCAGCGTCCCAGCCGCAGGCCGAAATGCCGGGACAACAGGTCGGTCGTGATGCCTCCCGTCACATCTGCCAACACACTGAACACCAGCGGCATGCCGGCGAACATCGCCAGTTCCCAACGCGCCATCCCGCGCGACTTTGCCAGATAAGTGGGCAGCCACGTGATGAAGAAGTAGAAGCCGTAGGTGTTCGCGAAATATTGAACACACAAAGGAAACAGGCTGCGCGTTCGCAGCACATCTATCCAGGAACCGCCATGCCCCGGCGGCAGTCCGCGTGTGTTTTCAATCAGGTCTCGCTCTGCTACACTCACCGACGCTATGGTCGCGAGGCTCATCCCGAAACCACCACGCCCACACCAGCGCCCACAAAAACCCGACGGAACCAAAAATTACAAAGATTGCTCGCCACGGCAGCAGCGTAGCCAGATACGCCACCAGCATCGGAGTCAGCCCGCCCGACAGGTGCGCCCCGGCAAAGAAAATGCCTTGGATGCGGCCGCGCTCTCGAGCCGGAATCCACCGCGTGAACACGCGTGCTGCATTCGGCCACGCTCCCGCCTCGCCGATACCAAAGAGAAAGCGGACTATCAACAACGCTCCGTAGCTGAAAGCGCCCGCGGTCGCAATCGTGAACGTCGACCACCACAGCACAATGCGCGCCAGGACCCGCCGGCTTCCAATCCGGTCTGCCCACCAGGCCGTCGGTATTTCGAATATTGCGTAGGCGAGGGTAAACGCACTAAACACGTAGCTCATCTGCAGCGCCGTCAACCGCAGATCGTGCATGATGTTTGGCGTCAGGATGGAGATGCAAACCCGGTCCAGGTAAGTAAGCGCCGCCAGCGTCACCGTGAAGGCCACCACACGGTACCGCACGCGCGTAACGCCTGATCGTCGCTGCCGGCCCGTTCTTATCGTCCCCGGACCACTCGCTTCGGTTTGCAAGTCACTATAGAATCACAAGCGTCGCCTGCCCACGGCCAAGTGCCGGTGAGCCCGCTCCCGGCTCCGCCTGGATTTTAGGTGTGCCTTAGTAGCGGGACCAGCCGTGTGGCGTTCTACTGCGCTTTCACAGCGCGGTCGCGCACCCAGCGGACCACCATGTTTGGAATACCCAGACTGTCCGCTGCACGAGCAATCCCGTATCCGAAGAAAATCACTAAAGCGCTCTCGAAGAATTCCATGCTCAGTAGGAGTGAGCGCAAGCGAGTGATCTTCTCATCGCAGGGTGAAGCCCGCAGTCACACTCTCTCGCCTTTGCCTTGCGACCGCCGTTCAGCGCCCATGTCGCGCAAACGCTCGGTCGAAGGGACAAAGTAGTACGCGCCCGTCAGTGGCCGGGTGTAAAACGTAAGCGCATCGCGTACCCCCGTAGTCAGCCCCGCCATGCTTTCCAGCATCTTCGAAAGGCGCTGTTGTTCGGCGCTGAATCCCACGAACATTGTTCCGTGATTGGTCACGGTGCCATACGGCATGTTGCGCCGAAAAATCTTGCCGAATTCATCCTGATCGGTGCGCGCCACGTGCGAGGTCGAAGCCTTGTCCTCCAGTTCCTGGCTGTCCAGCTTCACCCGCCCCATCACTTTCTCCTGCGCCTCGGTTGGAAGCGCCTCCCACTCCGCCGTCTCGTGAACCCACTTCTGCAGCAGCAGGATAGATCCGCCTGCGCCCGCCACCCCTTCCGCTACTAGTGCCACTTCCGGCGCATCCGCCAGGGTTGGGTTCTCCGTGCCGTCGATGAAGCCAGTCAGGTCGCGATCATGCCGGTACGGCCAGCTCGACGTCTCTTCCGCAACCGAAGCCAGCCCCTTCAAGTCCGCGATGGCCTGCCGCGCTACGTCGAATAATACGTCGTACGAGCTGCCCGATAGCCACAGCACCGCATCATGCTGCGTTGCGGGCATCACGAATCCGTCAATCCCGCTTACCTCTTTGTTAAAGCCATGCACGCCCGCAGGTAGATCGGCAGGCGCCACCGTCTGCCAGAGCTCAGGCCTGAAACCCGACACCAGGTTTACGCCGCCCATCGTGGTCCTCGGCTCCCGAAACGACGCAATTGCCGACACTAAGGCTTTGCCATCCTGCCCCGGCAGTACATCGAATTCCAGGTACGTGTGTGAGGCAGTGCCTAAGGCAAAAATGCCGCTCTGGGACGTTGTCATCGCAGCCATCATACTGGGCGGAACAGCGCGCCCCCATCAACCTTTGCGTGAACCCGTTTATCGCTTCGGTTGAATGCAGCTCTCTCTCGGTCCGTAAATTTGTTCAGCAAAATACCGAAAATCCGGCAATTTCCCGGAAAGGCCCGCTAATGCCGTGCGCCCGGCAACAATCGGGCCCGCCTTCCGCCTCACGGCATCGCGCGTGCACTGCGCTCAGCCCGAAACGCCCCGAGCAACGTCCCGGGGCCTCTTAAATCGAGTCGCTAGTGCCTGTTCGCGTCATTCTGCGCCAATCGGAGGTGCGCTGTAATGCAGATTCTTAAGGAATTCCAATTAACTTCGGTCTCAGGGACCATACTCCAACACCTACCCAACCCGCTCGGCCCCCTGGCCGAACTCCCCGGCATCTGGAAAGGACGCGGATTTAACCAGATTTGGCGTCCATTTCACGGCACCCAAGATCGTTTTCTGGAGCTGAACGAAACTATCGAGATGCTTGAGTTCGACCGGATTCCCGGCGACATTCCGAACCGCGGCCTCTTACAGCCCGACATCAATCTCGCCGGCATGCATTACCTGCAGCAGGTTCAGGACGCGCACGTGAAAGGGCCAAACGGCCAACTCGCCGGCATCCACATTGAGCCGGGTCTGTGGATCAACGTCCCAGCCACCACGAACCCGCTCGATCCCACTACGGTCGCACGCATGGCCAACATCCCGCACGGCACCTCCATCGTCGCGCAGGGCACCTCGTTCCCAGTGCTTCACGGTCCGCCCACCTTCACACCGGTCAGCATCACGCCGTTCACCATCGCCCCTCCGCACACGCCGATCCCGTTTCCAGAGACGAACCTGAGCGTAGCGTCCGCCTTCCGCACTCCCCACGTGGACATCCCTGGTGTCACGCAGGCAATGGTCAACAACCCCAACGTCGTCCTCGCTGCGGGAATTGCCGGAAAGACCATTACGTCCACCACCACTTTCAGAATCTCCACCACCCCGCTTGCTCCGCCATCCACCGGCGGCGGGACCTCCAACATCTCGTTCCTGCAGGGAGCCGCCGGCGGGCCTAATGCCGTGTCAGCTCAAGTGGAAGCAATTTTCTGGATCGAGACCGTAAAGCACCCGAACGGCTCCATCACACTTCAGCTGCAATACAGCCAGACCGTATTGCTGAACTTTGCCAATTTAAGCTGGCCGCACGTGTCGGTCGCCACTCTCGAAAAGCAGTAATTCACACCTCTTCGCGAAGGATCGGTTTTCCGGTCTTTCGCGAGGGAGTTCCTTGCCGGACTCAGGCGGCATTCTCAACCATTAGTTGAGGAACTGCCCGTCAACTCTGAAATTGAAAATGCGTATTCCCGCAGACAGACATTGCACGCCGAAAGCCGCTCGCTTCCAGCCAGCACGTGGTGTTCGTGGTAGAGCTTTTCGAAGCCTTCCTTCCAAACCTCTAGCCCGCTAATCATGTGCTGCTGCATCGCTTTCAGATCGGAAACCTGATTTCTGAGCACACCAACGTATGCTCGCTCCTGGTCCAGCAGCGCCGCCAACTCGAGAACTTGCTCCTCTTTTGTCATACCGAACAGACAAACTCCTACCCATTAGTCAACACCGAACAGTGTCCGGTTTCGCTGTTTTCAATCGAGCCCGAGAAACTCTTTCCAAGCCCGAGACACGACGCTGTGCCGGAACGCAGCACTCATTTAGCTTCTTGCTAACAGCAGAATATTCGTGCCCGAAGGAATAACAGCTTCCGGCTGTGCCGGCCTTCGTGGAACCGCAGGTGAGCCGCCGCGCGACACCGGAAGGCTTATCTTCGGAATCGAGATGCCTCGAATGTGGATCGACGGAGCCTGATACGTCCCCCCTGTGGCCGGTTCCGGCGTGGGGGCGTCGGAACTGGCTGCGGGAACCCTCAATCCTACGTTGAACGTCGACGTACGGATGGGCAGGCTCTGGCCATCTCGCGAAATCTGCTCCGCCGTGATCGCAATCAGCCCGCCGTACGCCTTTGTCGCTCTAAGTTGCACCTTGGTGCCTTTCAGATAGAGGACGTCCCGGCCAGATAGAATGGGCTCCGTCAGCGTTGCCACCATCGCTCCGCCTTCCGCTATCTCGGCCGCGTTGATCGACTTATCCGTCGACAACTTCAGCAAGGTGCCGTCCGGTAGCGGAGGAAGCTTTCCATTCGCCGTTTTCACCAGATCTGCTGAGGTCCTTTCCGCCAGCTTGGCTGCTTCGGTGGAAGACGCGGGATTCGTTGATGAAGTGATCGCAAAAGCGACCGGCAACCCGATGCGTAGCATTGCCGGGTCCGTGATGGGAAAGCTTTGCAGCACTTTCTCATGGACGCTGACACCGTCACTGCTGCCGTCCTCATCCCGCTCCAGCGCCAGCCCGCCCGGAATCGCGTCCGATCGCCAGGTGGTCACTACCTGCGAGCCGCTAGGAAAGCGGTACGCCACTTTCTCCCAGACGCACTGGTAAGTCTTTCCATTGAGCTCCAATGTGTCTTGGCCCGAAGTACGATTTACTAAGGTCGGCTGATCCGCCGATTGCAGATGTTCCTTGTTGATTCGAGCAGCATATGTGTAGTCCAACGGTTTGGCCTTCCCAGCACCCACCAGGTTCTTGTCAAATGTCGTCACTACCACGTTCTCTGCATCAACGGACTTAAGCAGACTTACTTCAAGGATCCCCTGATAAGGAGCGTCCGTGGCCTGTGGGCGGCGGCTCGCAATTACTTGCCCATCCTTTTCCATCCAGCCCTTGAACGCGTACACCGCACTTTCCCCCGGCTTGAACTTGGCCCAGGCCAGATACCGCGGATCAGCGACAATGCCCGCCGATGCGCCGTCCAGCTTCGGTAGACTCTCGGTCTTATTTAAGAACTTGATCAGCAGATCGTAATCGAATCCCGGGTCTTTCTCCTTCGTGAACCGCTCCTGCACAACCGCAACGTACTTTAGCGGCAACAGATCGATCGGCGCTTTCCAAAGCGTCAGCAGGTCCTGGCTGGCCGCCGCCACCGCATTCCCGCTATAGGTCGTAGTGAGCTTCTTATACGCGGCGTCGATGGCGGCGGCCTCGCTCAGCCCATCGTGAAAGGCCACCATGGCGCGTCCATACGCACCCGGTTGCTTCAGCGCCAGCAAATCGAACAGCGCGTTCCTCAGGTCTCCCCCGGCAATCCCAAGCGCTTGCGGATCGCTGATCCTTCCAAAGTGATCGAGTTTCGCTTCCCTTATCGATTGCGCGGCTTGGTTTACCGCGGGCAGGCCATAGACGGCCACCAATCTCCGGTATTGCATTCCATACTCCATTAATTGGTCAGGGCGGAAGCGATTGCCCCACCCAAGCAGCACGTTCAGAAGGTAGCTTTTGGAACTGGTCTCACCAAGGAAGCGCCCCAAGGCTAAGAAAGAGTCATCCTTTCCGCCCGCCTGGCGACACAATCGCACCGTCGTTGTCCTTCTGCGCCTCCAGTAGCTTCTTAGCCGCTTGCTGCAGAGCATCCGCACCATAAACCTGTTTTAAAGTCTCGTAGTAGGTTTTGGCCGTCGCCTCCGTATCATCAGCCGGCACGCCTGTATCTTTCCATGGCTGCCGAACCGCCATTGCGGCTGACCATAACTCTTGGGTCGAATCGGAGAAGTTACAGCCACACGCGTTCAGTTCTGTGATGTTCCGCGCAAGCCGGTAGCGAAGGTAACCTTCTGTCTTACTGAACGTGAAAATCGCAGAATAATTCTCGAGTAACCCGTTTAGCGTCGTGGGCCCGTTACGCTTCGCCTGCCGGTTCATCGAATCAATGAAGTCGTTCCACTCGGAGATCGTCATCGGCCGAATCCCTTCGTCAAGCTTCTTGCCGAAGCCCGTTGATTTCTCAATCATCTCGTTGAACGCCTGATACTGCGGGCCAAAGCCGATCGGATCATAGGTCAGCGACAGGAAGTAAATATCCTTCGCATCCAGCAGCGAAAAGAAGTTCTGCGTCTCTGCAATCTGCGCTGGATGGTCACGAAGGATTCGGCTGGAGCGGCAGGCGGTGCTCATCCGTTGCCGCGACATCGCGATCTTGGCGTTGAATGCTGCCTTTTGTGCTACCGCGTCGCGAAAGGCTTCCACCGCATGGCGAACGTTTTGCGCCATTGCCGGTTCACATCCGGCAGTGGGCCAGAGCTCACATACCGGGCGGTCTTCCGCTGCCAAAGGAACCGCACTCAAGCTCATCAGTAACAACAGCCCCAATCTCATCCGACTTACTGACATGGACAAGATCCCACTTCGATGTAACATCCATTCCCTCTGCTTGAATCTGGAATATCCGCTCGCTTACGTTCAAGCCTCACCGGCAGGATCGCTACCGGTGAGGCGCAGCTTCTCAGTTACTTCTTCTTGTCCGGAGTCACATAACCTCCACCCAGCATTGTTCCCTTCGTGGGTCCAGTGGGAGTGTGGATCGTTACGCGGGTACCAGTGGTCGCAGGCGCCTTTGTGGGCGGTGTGTACGGGATTCCAGCTTTGTCTTTTGCCATTCATTCTTCCTTTTCTAGATCTCTGCCGGCGGCGGCAACGGGATCTGCCCTTCATTGCGTTTTTTCCGCGCAAGAACCGTGATGAACACTCCTTGCTTTTTCGCTTCATACCGCCTGATCTGCGACGCAAAATACACACCGTTCGAAATTTCGATTACCATTGCGTAAAGGACACTAACGACAGTGGGGCCGCGAACCAGTTCCGCGCTGCCCGGTAAACAACGGTTCCGATGGCGAATGCAGAAGCGGACAAGCTGTTCACCGTTGTTTATGAAGAGCTGCGACGCATAGCTCACGGGGTGAAGCGGAACGACTCATCGGCCACCCTCAATCCCACCGCCCTCGTGCATGAGGCATGGCTGAAACTCGCTGGCTCCCAGCAAATCTACGCAGCGTCGGCGCTTCACTTCAAGCGCATCGCCGCCCGTGCGATGCGCCAGGTGCTGGTGGAGGCCGCCCGCCAGCGAAATGCGGACAAGCGCGGAGCAGGCGTCTCCCTCGCGGCCCTAGACGAAGCTTTCGCAACAACTCCTGCTTCCGGCCAGCAGGTGATAGCACTCGACGAGGCGCTTCGCGAACTCGAAGAACTCGATCCGCGCCGTGCCGCCGGAGTCGAAGCCCGGTTCTTCGGCGGTTTCACCGCGACTGAGATCGCCTCACTGCTCGGCATTTCCGAAGAAACAGTTCTAGAGGATTGGCGCGGCGCAAAAGCTTGGCTCCGTTATCGGCTGCGGGCCGGAAGGTAACATGACACCGGCAAGCGACCATCTCAGCAACGAAATCAATCGTGAACGTTTCGGCCGCTTGCAGCTTCTGTTCCGGGATGCTTTGCGCTATCCCTCCTCCGATCAGCCTCGCTTCCTCGAAACAGCTTGTCCAGACGACCCTTCGCTCGTGCCAGAAGTCCTCGGTATGTTGGACGAGGATGCAGGCGGCGCATCGGTACTCGATAACGGTCTGGCTGAGCTAGCGCATCAGGTGCTCGCATCGAAGTCCGAAAGCAATCTCGCCCAAGTCGGTCCATACCGTCTCGTTCGAATGCTCGGCGAAGGTGGGATGGGCGTTGTCTACCTTGCGGAACGCGAGGATTTCGGCAACCCGGTCGCTATTAAGTTCCTGCGAGATGCTTGGTTGTCTCCAGCAAGGCGTGAACGCTTCATCAGTGAACAGCGCCTGCTCGCGCCGCTGACGCATCCAGCAATTGCCCGCTTCTACGAGGCAGGCACCCTTGGTAACGGCGCGCCCTGGTTTGCCATGGAGTACGTGGAAGGCCTCTCCATCACCGAACATTGCCGGTTAACCAAAACCACCCTCAGGCAGCGCTTGCTGCTCTTTCGGGCCGTTTGTGGGGCCGTGCAGTACGCCCATGAACACGCGGTGCTCCACCGTGACCTGAAGCCGTCCAACATTCTTGTCAGTTCCGACGGGACCGTGCGACTGCTGGACTTCGGCATCGCCAAACAGATGAGCGAGCTTAGCGAAACAGTCGACCAGACACAAACGCTGCGGCTGCTCACACCTGCCTATGCGGCGCCCGAACAACTGCGCGGCGAGCAAGTTGGCGCATTCACAGACGTGTATGCGTTGGGCATAGTTCTATATGAGCTCTTGACCGGCCATCCGCCCTGGGACCGGTCGAAGCTCTCTCGCGCGGCGGAAGAACGCACGGGGCCGGGCACCACGCCGGAAAAACCGTCGGAGGCGGCCGGACCTTTACCGGCTATCGAGGCAACAAAAGCCGAGTGGGCCGATCTTGACGTCCTGTGTCTTACTGCCGCCCATCAGGACCCTCAGCGCCGTTACCGCTCGGCAGAGGCCCTTACCCGCGATCTCGATCGCTTTCTCCGCAATCAGCCGCTTGAGGCGCGACCTGACAACACCGGGTACCGCGTGCGGAAGTTCGTCCGTCGCAATGGCCGGCCCATCCTCGCCACCGCCGCCGTCCTTGCAACCATCGTCTTCCTGGTCACCTTTTTTCTGATCCGGTTAACGCACGCGCGCAACCAGGCCCTGACCGAGGCCGCCCGTTCCGACCGCATCAAGGACTTCATGCAGCATCTGTTTGACACCGACGCGCAATCCGGTCCCTCTGTTGACTTACGAGCTACCGATGTACTCGACCGCGGCGTACTGGAAGCCAGGCGCCTCGTCGGAGAGCCTCGCGTGGAGGGCGAACTCCTGCAGATTCTCGGAAACCTCTACGACAAGCTCGGAAAGTACGACAAGGCCGTGGCGGTGCTTACTTCGGCCCTCCCGGTGCGCAGCGCGGCTTTTGGCGAACGGAGCAAAGAAGTCGCCGAGACTCTGATCTCACTAGGCACGGTCCGCAGCGAGCAGGGCAAATTTGGCGAAGCCTTGCCGCTGATCCGCAGAGGCTTGGCCATCGAGGAGCAGGCGTTGCCCCGCAACGACGTTGCCGTAGCCAGCGCTCGCATGTTCCTCGGCAGGGCCTTGGTATCAAGCGGCGATCCTAAACAGGCCATCAACCTCCTCGCCGAAGCCGTTCGGCCGTTGTCACGCCCGCACGCGCCGCCCTCCGATTACTTTCTTGCCCTCGACGCCCTCGGCACCGCCTACTTCGACAATGGGCAACTCGCGTTAGCGCAATCCAGTTACGAAAGGGCCCTCGCCTTCGGACGACACCACTATGAGCCCACTAATCCCCTGCTGGCGGAAGAATTGGTGAATCTCGGCTCGGTTCAGTTTTCACGGCAGCACTTCTCCGAGGCCGAACAATACTACCGCTCTGGCCTGGAAGCGACACGGGCCTGGTACGGCCCTGATCATGCCTTAGTCGCCTCCGAGTCGCGGCTTCTGGGACAAGCTCTTCTTCAATTAGGTCGTAACCGGGAAGCTGAGGTATTCCTTCAGCGAGCACTGGCCATACACCAACGCCTGTTCGGGTACACCCACGAAGAATCTATTCAGGACCTGAATGCGCTCGCCCTCGCTGCCCAGCGCGACCACAACCTAAGCCAGGCAGAGTCGTACTTCATTCAGATACTGAAAGTCCAACACACTCTGAACGGAGGTCGAAGTGCCATCGCGGCTATGGTGATCAACAATCTGGCAGATCTCAAGCGCGAACAAAAACAATACGGTACTGCCGAAAAGTTGAGCCGGCAGGCCCTCGCATCTGTGCGCCAGGTTCTACCGCCAGATCACCTCTACACCGGAGTGATCCTGCTCGGCCTGGGAAAAACTCTCCTTGCAGAGAAGCGCTTCCGTGAGGCCGAGCCTTATCTCCTCAACAGCTACGCCATACTTGCGAAGCAAGGGAACCCCTCGTTGGGAACCTTGCACAAAGCGCGCGCCGCTCTTATCGAAGATTACGCTGCGCTCGGAAAGCCGCAAGAAGCTCCTCGAATGAAGTCCGAGGCGGTCTCCGTGTCAAGCCGTTAGCGGGCCCGTCTCGTATTCGTTCACTTCACCGAAGGGCTGTCGTCCGCCTTCAAGTCGCCCAGCGCATATTGGATACCGGCCCGCAGATGTTCCAGCATCGGCGTTATCGCATACACGCGGTCGTTATGGCCGTGCCCTTCGTAGAACACGCGCCCGTCGCCTTCGCGGCGAATGTAGCTCAATGCATAATCCGCATCTGTCCGCGGATTGGCCTCCTTCGCCTTATCCTCCGCGCTCATCTTCGCGTAGTCGATGCTCGTCAGAACATGCACGTTGCTGCGCGAAAACGACTCCTGTGCGAACGTGTACGTCTCATCGTGGATCTCGAACTCCTTCCCATGAAACATCGCCGTCAACGGGCTGTTCTTGTCGTCGATCTTCACGTAGATCAGTTGCGGATCAGCCCAGTGGAATTTGAAGAAGCCGCCAATCAGCTTGTTGAACTCCGGCCACTGCTGCACCGGCTTTGCTTCTCCGCCTTCACGCCTGGCCGGCGGTGGCAGCAGTGAACGAAACTGCGCCACGAAAACGGCCTCGCTCACCTTTCCGCTATTGCCCGTGTCCAACTTCTGGAACCAGTCGTCCGCTATGGCCGTCCACTCCTGCTGATTTACGGCGTTGCGATTCTCTTTGTCCCCGGCCGCCATAAATTGCCCCGCCAACGTCATCGCTCCGAAGTTAGGACCGGTGCCGCCATGGCTGGCGGCTTCCTGCGCGGCCACGCAATCCGTGTGATAAGCATCCGTCGCCGCATGTATCCCGGCGATTCCCTTTCCACCACGCACAAACTCGAGGAATGCCGCCCGCCGCGCCGCCGTCACCGACGCATCCGCATCATCCAGGAAACACGCCGTCGTGCTGTCCAGGAAAATCGCGTCGTAGTTCTTCAGGTTGTTGGTGTTGATGTCCGCTGCATCGTAACTCACCGTTGTGGTCCACAAGCCGCCTTGATTGCCCAATGCTTCCACCGTCTTTGCCGCCATTGGAATGGAGGCATGCACGAACCCGCCCGCCCCCGTATGCGCCATCACCAGTACCCGGCGCGCCTGCAACGGCTTCGCCCCTGGCGTTGTAGGCAAGGCCGCCATCATCGCATCCACTGCGGGTTGCGGCGCCGTCATCGGTGTCGAGTTCCCCATCGCGTTGAAGGTGTTCCCTTGGCCAGGTTTGGCGGCGGGCGGCGCTGGCAGCACTTTGCTCAACCCGGCTTCAATCTCGTCCCGCGTCAACGCCCCGTTCTTCGCCGTATCCCACGACGTAAACCAGGCTTGGAATCCCGATTCAAGTTCGCTCCGCGTCAGCGCCCCATCCCCGTTCGCATCCAGAGCCGCAAACAGGGCCTGGGCTGTTCGCCCGCCGCCCGGCCCTTGCGCCCGCACGCTCACAAGACCTATTCCCAACAACGCCAGCAAACCAGCGCATGCCGCCGTCCATCCCATCTGTTCAATTCGTTTCATACAATGCCGAAACGAGTCTATCGCGGACCCCCGATGCGCCGCTTGGTAATCTCGCTCGTGCCCTTCCTCAATTCCGCTGGCATTAAAACCAACGCTGAACTACTATCGAACGGAGCAGCCAACATGTTTCGCCATCTCTCTACCCGACTCCCCCGTCTGACCTCGTTGCTATTCGTTCCGCCAGCGCTCTTGCTTCTGTCCCTCTCGTACACTGCTGAAGCGCAATCACCGGCGACCTGTATGCAGACAATGTCACAGAGCGCCGACGACGCCACCGACGACGCCCCGGCACCCTTTCGCTTTCACTTCCCGCGCGATCTCTACGAACATCCCTGTTATCAGACCGAATGGTGGTATTACACCGGCAACCTGCATTCGAAGAGTGGCAAACATTATGGTTTTGAGCTGACCTTCTTTCGTTCCTACCAGCGCGTCATTCCGCCGGGCGGCGCGCCGCAGTTAATTCCCATCATCTTCGCGGACCTTGGCGTCAGCGATCTCGATGGTGGACAATTCCACTTTTATAAAGCGCGGGCGCCGCAAGCCCCTTCCTTGGCCAGCATCACAGAAAGCCCCTGGACCATTCAGCTCGGAGACTGGACCCTTTCGGAGCCCGAAACCATTTGGGGACCGTTCCAGTTACACGCCCTCCATGGCGATTTCGGCGTCGACCTCGCGCTCGCTCCTGAGGTGCCGCCTGTGCTCAACGGCAAAAAAGGACTGTTCGTACTCGATACCGAGCAAGGACCTGAAGACTACGAATACTATTCGATACCCAGAATGAAGGCGACCGGCTCTATTGAGGTGGATGGCGAGACCATCCCCGTGCAGGGCCTTGCCTGGAACGACCACGAATTCTTCAATTTTGCCCCCGGTCAGACCTTTCCTTCCTGGGATTGGTTTTCCATCCAGCTTGACGACCGATCGTCCATAATGCTCTATGGCTTACGCCTGCCCAATGGAGACTTCAATCCGGCTTCGTTAGGGACTTTCGTCAGTGCAGATGGCAAAGTAACTCACCTGCAACCCGGCGACTTCACGCTCATCCCTGGTCAGACCTGGACGAGCAACGCAACGGGCGCCGTCTACCCCATCTGCTGGACCATCAGCATCCCTCGCCTATCCATCGAACTCGAAATGTCCACGCCTCTCGCCGACCAGGAAATGACCGCAACGCCGACCGGAGCTAGCCCCAGTTACTGGGAAGGCGCCTCACGCTTCAGCGGAACACGAGAAGGCCGCCGGGTGGAGGGCAAAGGTTACCTGGAAATGCTCGGCTACGCCCCCGCCCCCGAATAAGAGATGGCGCTGCGGCATGAACTCTGTTCGCGGTGACGTCGGTCTCAGGTTCACCGACGGCGTCCCTCCGATACGCAAACGGCGCCGGTTAAAACGTGATCAAGTCTTCGAGCGAATCGCTTCGTCGGTCTCGGCATTTCTAAATACTTCGCGACCGCATACGTGAAAGCGCAATAAGACCGAACGATGCGATAATCAGCGGGATCTGAACGGGTTCGGGTATCACGGCAGTCGAAACTGTGCCGTTTACAGTGTTGATTGCGAAAGAATTGCCCATCGAATTGGCTATGGACGTTCCCGCGGCAAACGTCACTGCGAACGTACTGTCTAGCGGCGCCGAGCGCGAGATCGTGTAGAACACTTCTCCCATGGAAACCGTTTCGTTGTTGCGTACGAATGCAAGTCCGTTATTCGCAGCATCCGAGGCTACCAACTCCTGTCCCGTCTTTGTAGCTAAGGGAAAGCCGTTAATCTGGTCGAACGAGTTTCCAGCGAAAACGTAAGGAATGGTCGTCATGGTAGACGCATCCGTAAATTGCAGCAGGGGGTTGGACGACAAAATATCGAGGCTGAAAGCACCTGTTTGAAAAGGTATATTACTGGCGACGGTCAGTAGAACATCGAACTCGCCACTACTCCCGGGCGTCGAAACGAGATTCGGGGCGGAGATCACAATCTCTTGGGCAGGCACTTGCACGCACGCTGTGACGGCCATTACCAACACTCTCAACAAGAACACGTTGCTTCGCTGCATAGAGTCCTCCGGCACTAAGGAACATTGCTCCCGATCTGGGTACGAACGATTTGCATGTCGCTGATGTCCACCAGTCCATCGCCATTCAGGTCCGCGAAGATTTCATACCCTGCGAGGTCAGCAGCGCCGAACACGTAACTTCCGCCCAATCGAGCGAAGTTCACCCCGCTAAGGTCGGCTGCATCAACCACGCCGTCGTCGTTAAAATCGCCCCACAGCACTTGCATAACCTCACTGACATTACCGGTCAGCGTATTCCCGTTGGCATCCATTACGGCATTGGGGCCATTTTGCGCCAGCGTAAGGGTGAACGAGCCGACCGATATCGGATTGATGGTCCAAGTCAACGTATTTGTGCCTAGACCGCTGAGGGCAGTGGCGCTCACGCCGGTCAGACTGGCAACGGTGGCCGCTGCAATGGGTTTGGAAAAAAGAATCTGGATACTTCTAATCTGCCAGGGCAGGTCATTGCGTGTAGACCCCGTCACAATGTAGCTTTCAGACCCGAACAGTACCGAGTATGAGACGACGGTCGGCAAGGTATTGTCAACCTGAGTCACTGGAATGGTTCGCCCCAAGAGGGATATGTTTGCTGCGCGCTGAGTTCCGGCTGACTCAAATGAAAAGCCGACGACGTCATTGGCCTGATGGGTGATTGTGAGCCAGGATTGATCGCTCACCGCATCCAGCGGGAGGCCGCTTGGGAGAACGGGCAGCAGTTGGTCGTTGCCGGCAATGAGCGGCTCGGCAATAGCGGAAGGGCCGGTGAATGCTTGCGTGATTCTGTCCACGGCGTTGCTTCCGTTGTTCGTAACGTACAGGGTGCCCGCTTGATCGACTGCCAATCCGTAAACGTGCGAAATCCCCTGGGAAGGAAGAAGCGAGACATATCCGGTTGCCGCCGTCCATTTCCGCATCGGCCATCCGACGTACACGTTACCGGCACCATCCACCGCAACGTTCTCGGAGGGCACACCGGGCGCAAGCGTGGTCAGTTCCCCGGTGGCCGCATTCCACTTCATCGTAAGGCCAGCACTGAGGTATAAGTTGCCGGCGGCGTCCAACGCAATGCCGGTACAATCCAGATTCGATATCAGCACGACGAGTTCGCCTGTTGCCGGAAGATATTCTTTGACCGTTTGGTCGCCTCTGTCGGTAATGTACAGGTTGCCTGCCGGATCGATTGCAAGGGCCGTCGGCTGGGACAGTCCCGAAGAAAGCAATAGTGCAGTGCCGGTGCTTGCGCTCCATTTCTCAATCGCGGGCGCGTATGGTTCAGCGATGTAGACGTTTCCGGAGGCGTCTACGGCCACGCCCGACGGCTTTGCATTCAGGTTCGAAGCCAGGGTACTGACCTGCCCCGTTGCTCGAGACCACTCCTTAATCGCGTTGTGATTATAATCAGCGACGTACAAGTTGCCGACTCGATCAAGGGCAAGGCCGAAAGGAAAGTTCAGCTCCGACGATAGCAACGTGGTCAACTGCCCGGTCCCAGGCATCCACTCCTTGACAGCGAAATCATAAGTGTCCGCAATGTAAACGTTTCCTACTGCATCGACCGTGACATCAAAAGGACTATTCAGACCGGTGGATATCAACAGGGACGCCTGGCCCGTTGCGGCTGTCCATTTGTGAATACTGTCGGAGGCGACGTAGACGTTACCGGCTGTATCCACCGCGACGCCAAGCGCAAGTCCAAGACCCGAAATCAGAGTCGTGATCTGGTTTGTCGCCACCGTCAGCTTCTGTACGACTCCGCTCTGGCTATCCGTGGTGCCGCCGCTCAAATAGACGTTCCCGTCCTTATCGAGCGCGATGCCTTCCGGTTGCAGCGGACCTGTGTTCAGGAAACTCGTAACCCGGCCCGTCGCTGCCGTCCATTTCTGGATTCCATTAAAGGAACTGAAGGCGCCCGCCGTAATTGTCCAGTAAACGTTTCCGGCCGCGTCCACGGCGAAGTATGTCGGGAAAGGCAGTCCGAGCCCAGACACGACCGGCGTGATCTGTCCCGTTGCCGTATTGATTTTCGAGATATTTCCGTTCTGCGTGCTTGAGTTCGTTGCGAAATAGACAGTGCCCGCGAGGTCAGCGCTCACGCTGCCGGCTGTGGTCACCACTGTGGTTACCTCCCGGGTGTCTGGGCTCCACTTACTGATGCTGTCTGCGGTGGAGAAATAGATATTGCCCTGCGAATCCGTCGCGATTGTTCTCGGAGCCTCCAACCCCTGGGGGATGACCGGCGAAAGTTCCTGGCTGGGCACGTAGCTCGTTCCTGCCTGACTTATCGTTAAGGTTGCCTCGCCGGTAAAGGTGATTGTTCCCGTGCGGGTCGCCCCGGGGTTCGAATCATAGGTGAACTGAAACAGCGCGTTGCCGGTTCCGCTCGTGGTCCTTGCAGAAACGTGAAGCCAAGGTGTGGCTGTTGCGGCACTCCATGCGCCCGTGGCGCCGATTAACAAGGTTCCCGCTCCCGCCCCGTTTCCGAACGTGAGCGAAGTGGTCCCGAGCGTAAGGCTTTGCGCAGAAGTGTTGGGGGAAATCAGGCTAACGGCAAAGCAGGCCAGAACAAAACGCGGTCTTTTCATCGCACACCATCCTCGGCGGATACTTGTCGAAGAAACGGCACTTACGACAAGTTTGCAGATAGCGGGAACGAGAACTTGCTGGGAGTGTATCAGAAAATGACCCCCGTCAACACCGGTCTGGGGCCTGCGTACGCTGCGCGATTCGATCGCTATTTTCGAGTGCCACTTGTCATCACAGTCCTCACGGCTGTTTGGTCACATGCGCGCGCCATGCCCAGATACTTTTGCATGGCGACGCGAAATCTATTTGATCCAACACGCACGTATTGCTTGCTGCGCTCCAGGAACGTGGTTGATCTAACGCTTCCACGGTCGGATGAAGCGCTAAATGAGCTCGAGTTTGACAAACGCTAGCCGCAATCATTCACCTGCTCTCGATGAGCGAGACACTTTCGCTGCAAGCGCCTCCACAGCCGAGCCAATGTGCCCTATCATCGTGAAGACACCCGGCGTCCGTTCGGAGGATAATGAGCGCATCACGAGGTTCGATAGTCGAAGCCCCCGAACCGAAAGGGGCTTTTGGAGAAACGCTCGCGTCTTACTACCATCTGAGTGACAGCGAAACTGCAACCATCTCCTGGTCAAAGCAAAGTACGTTCGCTATTACCAGGCTCCGCTCAGAAGACGGCATGCCCGCCACCTCCGAATCGATACCCGAAGAGCCGGCCATCCATGTAGCGGTAGCGATTAAACCAGTTCCCTTAAAGACCTTTGAACTTTCTATCGACGGTCGCGAGATCGCGACTCCGTATATTCCGCCTTTTCACACCAACGTCATTGATCTGCAATCGAACCCCGTTTGCTTCGTCGATTGCGCGTTCGACTACGTTCACTATCATGTGCCTCGAGAAGGGCTCGAGGAAATCGCTCGAGATCACAAGATCCGGCCGGTCGGCACTTACAAACTAACTATCGGCGAGGATGATCTGGTCATCGCACAAATGACCAAAAGCGTTCTGCCATTCATAGGGTCGCAACCCTGGCCTACCTCACTCGCTCTCGACCAGTTCAGTCTGGTTTTCGGTGCGCACCTGCTGCAAAAATACGGCGGTCTGTCTCGCCTGCCGGTAGTTGCCTGTCGAGGGCTTGCGCCATGGCAAAAGCGCCGCGCCGCGGAACTCCTGCGTGAACATCTGGACGGGAATATTCATCTCGCTACCGTTGCTCAGGAATGCCATCTGTCAGTAAGTCACTTCGCGCGTTCGTTCAAAGTCAGCTTCGGTGTTTCAGCCCACCGTTGGCTCATCGGACTCCGCATTGAGCGTGCCAAGGAACTTCTGTCCAAGACTTCTCCTCCTCTCATCGATGTGGCGCTGCAGGCGGGCTTCTCAGATCAGGCAGCATTTAACCGAACCTTCCGACAGCTTGTCGGCGTAAGTCCCGGACTTTGGCGGCGCGAGCACACCAGTCATTAAGCGAGACCGTTATCACTTAGGTCCTAACTCAGTAATGCCAAGGCTGGCGAGAGATCATTTGCGATTCCGCTCATGAAAAGGCGCGAAAAGATGGTCGGATTCGACAAGCGTTCGCGTCCCGTTCCCAGCTAGTCTGTGGTTGTGCTACCCGCTGATAAGGTCAGCGATGCCGATGTAAGCACGACTTCAAAGGTCGTGGCCTTTTTGCTCCCGTTGAGTTTGACAGATGGCGTGTGAATCGCGAGACGGTGAACGAATACTTGTTTGTTTTGCTTTTCCAAAAGGAGGAAATATGAAGCCAATTGTGAATGTGTTGTTGGTGCATGGTGCTTGGGCCGATGGCTCATGCTGGCGCAAGGTGATCCCGCTGCTGCAGGAGAAAGGGTTGAATGTCACGGCCGCGCAAATTCCGTTGACATCGCTCGAGGACGACATCGCCGTCACTCGTCGCCTTCTCTCCATGCAAACGGGTCCCACCGTTTTGGTGGGGCATTCCTACGGGGGCGCCGTGATTACCGGCGCGGCCAATGACAATCCCGATGTGGAAGCTCTCGTTTACGTCACCGCTTTCGGGCTCGACGAAGGGGAAAGCCTGGATTCGCTCAGCAAACAGGGTCCGCCGTCGCCTGGCTCGACGGCAATATGGGCGGACAACGATGGTTTTCTTTGGATCAACAGGGACGGCTTTCATGAGGCATTTGCCGCCGATGCCACTCCGACTGAAGCCGCGGTAATGGCCGCAGTACAGCGGCCGCTCAGTGTAGCGAGTTTCACCGCGAAGGAAGGTGTGCCCGCCTGGAAAACGATTCCTTCCTGGTATTTGGTGTGTACAAACGACCATATGATCCCTCCGCCCGCACAGGAATTCCTCGCCAAGCGCATGGGCGCCACGGTACGGTCCACACCATCCAGTCATGCTCCATTCGTCTCTCACCCGGATGACGTTGCCTCCATCATTGAACTTGCAGCGGCTTCTCTCGCGGAGAATGGTTCAACAGCTCAGCTCTCGGCAGTAGGTCAGGCCCAATGACAAGGAGTCAGCCCTTAGCGGAGGCCGAGTCGGATCTTCTACCGCTAACAATGGTGCACGGTGGCAATAATCGGGCCGCGCCCATGAATGAGCTGTTGCATCTGGCGGTAACGGCCCATGGCGGCCTTGAACGTTGGAACAAGGTGAACGCTCTGAAGGTTGCCGCCTCAATCACAGGCGCCATCTGGTTCGTGAAACGCAAAGGTGACGCTCTCAAGAATGTAGTCATGACCGCTGAGACGAAGCGTGAACGGCTCACGATGGATTTTCCCGGGCAGGACAGGCGATCCATTTTCGAGCCAACCCGCATCGTGATGGAAAAAGCCGACGGGACACTGATCGAAGCGCGCGATAACCCGGAGAAGTCCTTCGAAGGGCAGCAAAGAGAAACGCCGTGGGATGACATACACGTGGCTTACTTCGGTAGCGAAGCGTTGTGGACCTATCTCACCACTCCATTTCTGTACACCTATGAAGGCTTCGAAAGCGAGGAGATCTCCTCGCTTCAAGTCGGTGGCGAGACTTGGCGCCGGTTGAAGGTGACCTTTCCGAACACAGTCAAGAGTCACACACGCGAACAGATATCCTGTTTTGGACCTGACGGTCTGCTACGCCGTCACGATTACACAGTAGACATCTTGGGCGGCGCAACCGGACTCAATTACGCCACGAATTACCGCGAGGTGGATGGAATTATCGTCCCCACCACGCGCCGCATCTATGCGTACGAAGGGGACTACCGGCTCGTAAAGGAACCTCTTCTTGTAGCGATCGATATGGGTGAGATCAGTTTCGCCTAGTGGGAGGAAACGAAGAGTGAGCGGCTCACTATGGCCGCTCCTTCATTGCAAATTCCGATTTGGTGGAGCGGATTAAGAACGGCAGGCTGTTGAATGCAGCGGATCGTACGACGTTTTATAGTGGCGGGGCTTGTGGGTACACCGACTACAATCGGCTAGAAGTCGCGGGATGAGTGGATATGTCGCCGCTTGTCTCTTCTGCGGCTTGCCTTAAGAACCAAAAGTAAGCACTCGGTGAGAACCGTGTTGAGTTTAAGGCGCGGGGCTGCAGGACCCGAGGCGTGCGGCTGGGAGCCTTTGCCAAGACCTATGATGTGAAGGGACGCACTATGCAGCATTCGACCCTGCAGCGGCTTATTCTCTCGTTGGGTAGTCCCTCAGCGTGAAGAGAAGTGTTCGGCGTACTTCGATCCCAACCTTCGATACATACCGCCTGACCATGCGCGGTCACACGGAGGAGGACCTTTCACACACGGTCCAATTGTGGAGCGACCCGCGTGTCACTCACTTTATTGGGCAGCCCCAAACACTAGAGGAGTCATGGGGACGCTTGCTTCGCTATAACGGGCATTGGGCGTTGCTAGGCTATGGGTACTGGATCGTTGAGGAGAAGCATACAGGTGACTTTGTTGGCGAGGTCGGCTTTGCAAGCTACAAGAGAGCTATCGTCCCCTCGCTTGACGACGTGCCGGAACTTGGCTGGGTCCTCTCTCCTGAGAAAAGCGGTTGCGGGTATGCGACAGAAGCTGCAATGGGTGCACTGGCGTGGGCAAGATCTCAATGGCCCTCCCAGCGAGTCGTCTGCATCATCCGTCCAGAACACCACGCATCTATTCGCGTAGCACTGAAGTGTGGTTTTCAGGAAGCTGGCGTAGCCGAATACAAGAGTCAGGCGACGCTGATCTTTGAACAGTTTCTGGGTGCGACCCCAACCTGTAACAGTCCCGAACGGAACCCAGACTCGATGGAGAGCCGCTAGGAGCGCGACGGAGAACGGCGCCATCTCGCGTGATTGAGCGGAGCACCACGTTCGGAGCGACGCTGCGCCCGCTGCGGTCGGAGGGCTTATCGGTCATCGAGGGGCGCATGCCGGCGTTCAGGCAAACTTGTCAGAACCGGAAAGCCGGCGGCGGCAACAGGGACAAGAGTTTGTCGTCGTCCACGCAACGCACTTCGCTGACGGTGTCGAAGACCATGGTCTCCTTGCCAGCTACACTGTAGGGCTTCCAGGCGAGGCCTGGTTGGGAGGGGTTACCAGTCCGGGCGAAATGGAGCCATGCCTGTGAGACCTTGTCCTGTAAAGCAAGCGTCGCGGGCCCTCCGCCAGTAGCTAGCCGAATACGTGGCTCACTTAGGGCATGGAATGCGAACGCTATCTCCGAGCAATGGAAGGCCGTGATTCCACCGTTGATCGGGTATTCATACGCGAAGATGTAGTTGTAGACGGGCGCCTTGGTTTTCTCCAACTTTCTTGCGAGCACTGTCTTCGCACCCGGCCGGAAGATCGTATCCAGGTAAAGGGCATCCTGGATTTTCTTGTGCGGCTGCACCTTCTTGAACTCGGCAACAACCTCGTCCTTTTTGTCGCCAAAGGCGGCCGTTAAGCGCTGGTCTACTTCCTCGGGGCTCCAATCGTTCTTTGCAAATTCTCCTTTGGCGAGGTTGCCGTTGAATTCGCTCATTACCGTGCCCGCAATGTAAGGAATCGAATCTGCCCAGTCGCAGAACTCGCGCAGCACGTATTCGTCATCGGCGATGACGTCCCAACCCATGCTGCGCGTGCCGGTTTGCTTCGCCAGGGCCTGTGTCGCGGCGGTACCGGCGGCGAGCAAGTCACGGTAGGGCACCTTCTTCAGGTCGTCTATCCGGCTGCCATCCAGGTTGAGATTCTTCAGAGTTGCCGCTGCAATCGCCTGCTGGTGCTCAATGCTCTTCGCCGGCTCGGTATTGCGGTAGTTGAGACTACCGCCGCTTTCAGAGATCACTTTGTGAAAAAGTCCCTTAGCCGCCGGCATCTGCATCAGGCGAGTGACTTTGCCCCCGCCTCCGGACTGGCCGAAAATAGTCACATTTCCGGGATCGCCGCCGAAGGCTTCGATATTGTCGTGAACCCACTGGAGGGCAGCCACCAGATCGGCCATACCCGTATACCGGGAATTGGCGTACTCCGGACCGTATGCCGAAAGGTCGAGCGTGCCGATGATGTTTAGCCGATGATTGATGCTGACGACAACGACGTCTCCGAATTCGCTCAGAGTTTTGCCGTCGTAAGCATAAGATTCCATCGAGGAGCCGTTCGTGAACCCGCCGCCATGCATCCACACCATGACGGGTTTGGCTCTCGCCGATAGGCTCTGCGTCCAGACATTCAACACCTGACAATTCTCGTTTTCCACCCAAAACCGGTGAGGGAAAACGACATCGTCGCTGCCCACCGAGGTGGCCTGCGGAATCGGACACACCGGACCCCAAACCTGAGCGCCCTTTATGCCTTCCCACGCGGGAACGGGCTTGGGCATTTCGAAGCGTTCTGCTTGCGCGTAGGGAATGCCGAGGAAGGTGAAGACGTTCCCCTCTCTCAGGCCGCGCAGCTTTCCGCCTTTAAGCTCCACCACGGGCGGATGCAGGTTCGGTGACTCCGCGGCGGCAGTGGCCTTGGCGGCGAGTTGCGTTCTAGTCTTCGGTTGCTCGATGGCGGATGGACGGTCCGCTGCCAGTGCGAGTCCGCTGGCCGTCCCTCCAATTAGCAGTGTCCGACGACTGAGCGCGTCTGGTTGAGGCGAATCCTTGGCCATTGTTTCTCCTAAGAAGCATGCACTGTCTCCCGGAAGCTTTGGGCCGAAGCGTCATGCCCTCGACTTCCAGTCCCGTTGAACTTCTATAGAGATAGCACTTCGATGAGTGCAGCCTTGTAAAAGTGGAGTAGCGTCCGCGCCCAAGTTGGCCCAGGATCTTCTGGAATTCTGCGACGGCATTGGCGTCGCGTCCGGCGCCTGAAGATGCCAATTCACCAACCGCATCGCGGGCGCTCGAAAACGTCAGGGCTGCCCGGGCGGTCTCGGCGCTCCGAGCTTCTGCTACTATTCGCCGCATGGAAAACAATGAGCAGGCGGTAGCGCGCGTTGTAGACAAGCTGTTCCAGGTGTTCCAGGAATTGAATGCCAAGGCGTATGGCGAGCTGTTCTGGCCCGACGGCGAGTTTACGAACGTCTTCGGGATGGTGGCGGTCGGGCCGGAGATGGTCGAGAGCTTCCACGCACCACTGTTCGCAGATCCCCGGACAGAGGGCATGCCATCGTTTGTTCATTGCGAACTGAAGAAGCTAGACACCCGCGTACGCATGCTGCGCTCGGATATAGGACTGGCAGACGTGAAGTGGCGGATGACGGGTGCCATTGCTCCCAACGGTCAACCGTGGGGTGAGCGGCTGGGACTCATCAATATGGTCGTAACGCGGGAGGGCGACACATGGAACATCGCGGCATTGCACAACATGGACTTGCCGGTGAGCGCGTCCCGGTGACTCTTAGCCCGATTCGAGTCCCGCGCCGATACAGAACAGTTACAGGGGCAAAATGGCCACCGCTCATGCCAGCAAGACGGTGCGCTTCCGCCACTGCTAAAGCCGTCTCTCCCATTTCCGGAAGCCATCGGCGTTTTTCAGTACCTATGGTGGATCCAGAACTTCGGCGGCATGCGCGTTTTACGTCAAGTTGATCGCGAAGCCATCCAGCTTTCGGATTTCCATCGATAGGGGAAATGCTCGGGAACAGTCAAGAAAGTGAATTGAAGCGCCGGGTGACCGCAGGTCTAGATTTCCCAATGCTCCAACCCAGGGTCGCTCCGGACGAATCCGCGCCTAATAGAGATTCGCGCAAATCCACCCCAACGAATTTGGCGCCCTGTCAAGACGCATGCCTCAGATCCGCCGCACTGAGATCGCTGCCCGAGAGGTCGCACCCGCATAGATCGGCATGACCCAAATTGACCCAGCTCATCAAGACCTCACTTAGGTCGGCACCCCTCAAACGCGACGCCCGTCTCACCCTCCCGGACCTTTTTCCCCGGCGTTCTTTGTCCATAGCGACTTTCAAACCCCATAGCTCGCCGCCTCCCCGTAAACGCAAGCGGTTACTTCAAACGTTCCTATCGTCTGTCGTTCCTATCCTGCCGGATGTGCAGGAACGTAAAACACATCATTTGGTTTGCGCATGCAACCGATAAGTGGTTTTCAATCTTGGAAGAGCTGGAGGCTGAGGGACTTAGCTTGGTAATCGGCAGAGGCAGCAACTCAAGTTATCTCTTCCGAGAATTTGACGACTCAGCATGGTTAGCCTGCTGAGTGCGCTGCCTCGTGCCGATCCCAAGCGTTTATAATGACCAACACGGCCGAATTCCCTTTGACATGATCGGGCAGGTTTTCTCGCATTACCGCATCGTCGAAATGATCGGTAGCGGCGGTATGGGCAATGTGTACCGAGCAACTGACACCCGGCTGGGCCGATCTGTCGCCTTGAAGTTCGTACCTGACCACCTCGCCGAGAAAGCGTCGATCATGAAGCGGTTTCGCCACGAGGCCAAAGCTGCGTCTGCGCTGAATCACCCGAACATATGCACCGTCTACGATATCGGCGAAGAAGGAGGCAAGGCGTTCATTGTGATGGAGCTGTTGGAAGGTGAGACCCTGCGGGATCGGCTCCAACGTGGAGTTTTGTCCCGGCACGATTCGTTGCATATTGCTAGCCAGATCGGATCGGCCTTGCAAGCGGCACATGCAAGAGGAATCATTCACCGCGATATCAAGCCGGCGAATATCTTCCTCACCCTTCATCACGGAGCAAAAATCCTGGATTTCGGTGTCGCCAAAATGTTAGGGGTCGAAAGAGTCGATCCGGCACAGGAGGAGCCAAGTGTTGCCTCAAGAAATGCCCCCACCGTGGTCTTTGATCGTAGTTGCCTCACGGATGCAGGCGTTCTTATCGGAACCGTCGCATACATGTCGCCGGAGCAAGCGTGCGGAGACAATATCGACGCTCGTACTGATCTTTTTAGTTTCGGTACGGTCCTCTACGAGATGGTCACAGGGAAGCCACCGTTCTTGCGCAACACGGTGTCCGCAACGCTCAATGCTCTAGTCAATGAAGCGATTGTCCGGCCATCAGATTTGAACAAACAGTGCAATTCTGGCTTGGATTCCATTATCCTTCGCGCAATGGCGAGAAACTTGGAGGAGCGTTATCCTGACGCCTCGTCCCTGATCGCGGACATACATCGTCTTCAACACACGGCGCAAAATGTTGAGACGGAAGTCCAACGAAGTATTGCGACGGATGCCAACACGCGCGACTTCAAAGACTCCATCGGAGTGCTTCCTTTTGAGAACGCCGCATCCGATGCGGAAATGGAGTACCTGGGCGACGGCATAAGCGAGGCGCTGATCAATCGGTTAGCTCGATTCAAACAACTGCGCGTTGTCCCTCGCACAACAGCATTTCGCTACCGCGACTGCGCCGACCCGCTTCAGGCTGGTCGAGCCTTACGCGTGCGTCTTGTGTTGACAGGCCGAGTCGTTCAGCTAGGCGAAGTGCTCTCGATAAAAGCTGAATTGGTGGACGCTAACAACCACTCTCAAGTTTGGGGAGAAAACTACCCTAAACGGAAAATGTCGGAACTCTTCGATCTGCAGGAAGAGATAGTAGCAGAGATCGCAAAGAGACTCCAATTGGAGGACAAGGATAGCGGACAGCTCCGGTGTGGGGCGCGGCCGAACCGCGACGCCTATCACCTTCTCGTTAAGGGTAATTATTACTTAAATAAGTGGAATTCGGAAGGCATCACAAAAGGTCTGCAGTATGCACGGCAGTCGATCGAGGCGGACCCCGCTTGCGCAGAATCATATGCACTGCTCGCTTACGCTTATTGCATGTTGGGCTATTTCGGTGTGGTCGCGCCGAAGGACGCATTCCCGAAGGCGAAAGCCGCCGCGATTACGGCATTGGAACTGGACGATCGTAGTGCGAGGAGTCACTTCTCTCTCGGAATGGTGCAGTTTCTTTATGAATGGGATTGGACTGCCGCTGAATCCGCTATCAAGCGTGGTCTGAATTTGACTCCAAACGACCCTGCCGGTCATTTCTTATACGGCGAACTGCTGATCGCAATGGGCTGCGACGGTCAGGCTTTGAAGCATCTCGAGCTTGCGCTTGATCTCAATCCTTTATCGAGTCCGATCGCCGTTAACTTGGCTGGCGCCTACTATCTCGCAGGACAAACGCATCGAGCATTGGAACAGGCGCAAAGGACGGAGGAACTGGATCCTTCATTCATTCCGGCCTCTGCATTCCTGGCTGTGCTTCTTGCGAGACTGGGCCGCCACGAAGAAGCCATAGCGGAAGCGCTCAAGTGCATCTCGCTGCCTGGTTCCGATTTAAGGGGCCGGAGCACTCTCGGCTTTGTCTACGGGTTGGCGGGCAGAAGCAAAGAGGCATTGGACATTGCTATCAGCCTTGAAGCGGAGCCGTTCCTTCGAAGGGTTAACTGCAGCCTTCCCTACATCTATGGAGTACTCGGCCTTCGCGACAAGGCGTTGGCCTCGCTCCAGGAAGCATGTGAGGTGCGTGTGAGTTCTCTTGTATTTGCCCACCGCGCGCCGGAACTGAGATGCCTGTACCAGGAGCCCCGCTTTGCGGAACTGCTCGGCCGCATAGGACTTCCGCCACTACATTTATCTGCTAGGCTCCTTTGAGCTAATTACTGATGGGCGGCTAGGTGTTGGTCATCCTACTCCGTCTGATTGGCTCATGTCGGCGTTGGCAACTGTTCCGCTTTTCACCCGCTCTGCAACCAAACAACCAAACACGCTGTCTGGCATTGCACCGAAAGTGGGCCAATGCCCAAACAGATCTCCACAATGCCGCTACCTCCGGGAATTTAAGTTGATGTAATGTCGGCATGTCCGAGAAGCGCTGTCGAGATAGGGAACGACAAGCCCCCAGCATTCAGCAACCTGCTCCCAGCAACTGGAACAGAACACGCCTATATACTGGACACTTCTCGGAATTTCCGTGAAGAGCACCAACATGTTGCCCGCCTACATATCAAAAACCACACCCAATCCGATTTCGAACCGTGCGCCTTGGTACAAGAACACGGCGCCCACGTACGCGGGCGTTTTTCTTTGGATCGTTTTCTATCGTGAAATCGCTGCCGGCACGCTCGACCATGCAAGCCTGGGACTCTGTTTGCTGGCATTGCTGGTCGGGGGCATCATCAGCTACGCCCTCTTCTACCGTATTCCGGCGACCCTGGGCATGCGCACGGGCCTACCACTCTACGTTGTGGGCAGTTCCACCTTTGGTACGCAGGGCGGATACCTCATGCCAGGGATCCTGATGGGCGTCCTTCAGGTGGGCTGGATGTCGGTAAACACCTTCGTCGCCACCACGTTTATCCTGACCGCCTTCGGTTCGAAGGCCGGTCCTGGCACACTGGCATTCAGCCTGATTGCGGCAGTCTGGGCGCTGGCACTCGGCTATGTCGGAGCGAAGGGCATTCAGTATGTGGCCAAGTTCGCTACCTTCTTGAACTTCGTTCCCTTGTTGATGATTCTAGTCGTTTTCGCAAAGACTGCTGGAGGCGCGGCACACTATACACCGCCCCAGCCAAGCCCCTACCTTGGCTTCACAATGTTGATCCAAATCGTCGTCGGCTTTTTCGCGACTGCGGGCGCAGCCGGCGTTGACTTCGGTATGAACAGCCGCGATGACAGGGATGTCCGCTGGGGTGGGCTCGTGGGAGTATTGCTCGCGATCTTGATTGCCGGCGGCCTGCCGCTGATCTCTATCGCCGGCGCGCACGTGCTGTACGGGGTTAAAGATTATCAGTTCGATTCCGCAATCGCCCAAACCGGCAGTTTCGCCTCTATTGCCTTCTTTCTGTTTGCAATTGCTTCGATCGCTTCCATGTGCTTCTGTTCCTTCATTGCGGGCAATAGCCTTTCGACAATGATCACCGGCGTATCGCGCACTACTTCCACCATGGTGGGGGCGGTAGTGGCGGCGTTGCTGGCCATCACCGGAGTCGCTTCAAACCTTGTGGGCCTGTTCACCATCATTGGCGCCTCATTCGGGCCCATTTGCGGCGCCATAGTAGCCGACTACTGGTTATCCGGCAAGCGATGGGCAGGGCCGCGCCGCGGCGTAAACATAGCTGGATATGGCGCCTGGGCCATAGGCTTCATCGTGGGCATCTTGCCCTTCCTTCCCATCTCACCTGAGGTCAAGCCCTATCTGCAGCCGGCCGCGGTTTACAGTTTTGTGGTTGGCTTTGTGGTTTACGTGATTCTTGCGAAAGCCGGCCTACAGGCGAAATCTGAAGACTTCCCGGCAGTGGGCAATGAACGTGTAGACGCCAGACGTTGATTCTGCGCACAACAACTCGAAGCTGTCCACTTGGATGGCCTTACTCTGTCGCGCTTGGTGCTTCGAGTTGCTTGTCACGGCGGGCCAGCAACTTGTGACCGTAGCACCCTGAGCTAAGGCAACCTCCAGGGGGTGCCCCGGCCGAAGAAAATCAACGCATACGGCACGTGCTAATCTGGCGAAACCTCTTCTGACAACCGGGGTTGGAGTCGCTGCATGCATCGATCGCTAAAACATCTCATTGTGTGTTTAGTCCTTTCGCTGTCGGCTTTCGGACAAGCGATGTCTTTACCCGGCACGAACTCAAAAGCACCGATTTTCAAGTACCAAGAGCTCACGATTCCGATGAGAGATGGAGTGCGGCTGCAAACGGCCGTACTGACGCCCACCAGCAGTACCGGACCGCTCCCGATTCTCTTGCAACGAACTCCTTACGGAATTCCCGACAAGGCACTGGAGACGCTACCAGACTTTCTGAAAGAATTGTCGCAAGACGGCTACATCTTCGTGTTCCAGAACCTGCGCGGTCGATTCAAGTCGGAAGGCACTTTCCACCTCTCTTCCTCTGTAGATCTGGCGGATCCAAAGGCGACGAACGAGACAACCGACGCTTACGACACCATAGAATGGCTCGTCAAGAATACGCCGAACAATAATGGCCGAGTCGGTATCTGGGGCGTCTCGTACGTCGGACTAACCGCCGGCATGACTCTCTTGCAACCGCATCCGGCTTTGAAGGCCGTCTCCGAGCAGGCATCTCCCGTCGATCAATGGATGAACGACGATATGCACCGATTCGGCGCTTTACGCTTGAGTTACGCCTTCGAATACTCTGTGATGGAGCAGGCAGACAAGAACTCAAACACTCATTTTGCGTTCGATACCTACGACACCTATCAGTGGTATTTGAACGTTGGGCCGATCGCGAACATCGATTCTAGATATTTGCACGGTTCCATTCCGTTCTGGACAGAAATCGTGGAACATCCTGACTATGACGAGTTCTGGCGTCGCGAGGCATGGGTGAATCAACTGCACAGCAGTCCGGTTCCCAACCTGAACGTTGCCGGTTTCTGGGATCAGGAAGACCCATCGGGTCCGTGGCAGATCTTCCGGCACTCCGAAGAGAAAGACCCCCAAGGACAGACCTTCATCGTTGCCGGCCCTTGGTTCCATGGCGAGTGGCAGCGTACCAAGGGGGATAACATCGGACAGATCGCGTTCGGCGGTCATGAGACGGCACGCGAGTTCCGCGAGAGGATTGAGGCGCCATTTTTTCGTTATTACCTGCATGGCAAGGGCGAAAAGTTCAATTGGAAAGCAAGCACATTTGAATCGGGGTCGAATACTTGGCGGACTTACAACGATTGGCCCCCAAAAGAATCGCGCGCTACTAATCTTTACTTGCACGCAGATGGTTCGCTCTCCTTCGAGGCGCCGAAATCGGGCGATGCAGAGTATGCGCAATACATCTCAGACCCGGCCAATCCAGTGCCCTATCGGCAACGGCCTATTTCCCCAACCTATCCGGGCGGCGACTGGATTACTTGGGAAGTAGCGGACCAGCGCTTCGTCGATCACCGGCCAGACACCTTCAGTTTCGTAAGCGCTCCCCTCGACCGTGATCTGAGAATGGCGGGCGAAGTAAGTGCCGACCTATTTGCTTCGACTTCCGGAACGGACAGCGACTTCATCGTAAAGCTAATCGATGTTTACCCAGAGAATGCAGTGTCTAACGCATGGAAGCCGGAGCAAGGTCCTGGGCCGGGCGAGTACGCTCAGTCGCTGAACGGCTATGAATTGCCAATTGCAATGGAAGTACGCCGCGGCCGATACAACAAAAGCTATGAGCATCCCCAGGCTCTGGTACCGAATCAGCCAACCGAGTTCTCCATTCCACTACGCGACCGTGATCATGTCTTCTTGAAAGGACACCGGCTTATGGTTCAGGTTCAATCCACCTGGTTTCCTGCGATCGACCGTAACCCACAAACTTTTGTGCCGAGTATCTATACGGCGAAGGCAAGCGATTTCACCTCAGCGACCCAGCGCGTGTACTGCACAGCGAAGTTACCCTCGCACTTAGTGATCCCGGTTATACGCTGAGCTAGGAGTCATCGTCCGGGCGACACATGCGTTATGTCCACGGCTTGCATTGTAGTACGAGGCAAATAGCGGCGAGATAATGAACGATGTATGAAAGACGCCCGATAGTGGGCGTCCGGAGGTGACTCATTATGAAGTCCTTTCTTGCATCTCTGCTCGCGTTTCTCGTGTTTCACCAGGCTCTGACGGCCCAGTCTCCTCAGGCAACCGACTTTGCCGCAATGGCGAAAGCTCTTGGCATCGGCACGAAGGTGGACGTTCAACTTGTCGGAGGCTCTCACATACGAGGCAGCATCGCTGCTGTGCAGCCGGACGCGCTTAGCGTTTCCGTTGGACGGCCGAATGCAGGCAAGGTGCGAACCATCGCGTTTACGAACATTGTGACTCTGAAGCGCCAGCCGGCGACTCACAACCCCGTTCTGGCTTGGGTTGTGGCCGGTGCACTCGTGGCGGTCGTTGTCATTGCCGTTTCGGTTCTACTGATTGAGCGGCGAAATGAGCGCGGGTTCATACAATTGCCCGGTGATTTTCGGACAGATCATATAACGGCGCAAGCGAGAGCGAAACGCATCCACATGTCCGGGAATTCGGCGTTCCGAGAAGCGTAAGTCACATACGGCACAGGCAGTCTTCTGCAAAGCGATACCTTCATCCGTTGCTCATCGAACGATATGATGCACACGATGAACCGCAGAATGTTTCTCATGCGAGGGGCTGCCGCGTCAGCTCTCCTCACCGGCACGCTAAACTTGGTAGCCGACCCGCTTGGTCTGCCCATCGGATGCCAGACCTATCCTGTGCGCAAGTCGATCAGTACGGACTTCGCCGGCACTATGAAGGGCTTGCGTGCGGCAGGGTTCACTCAGATTGAGCTGTGCTCGCCATACGGCTACTCCGATTTTTCGAGTCTCCAGCAATACAAGCCGCAAGACTTACGGCGCATGCTGAACGACTGGGGACTGGGCTGCATTTCCGCGCACTGGGCGCCCACCGAGCTCTTTCAGAAAGCGGACGAGAGCATCGCCTATGCGAAGGAGTTCGGCATGACGCAGATGGCAATTGCCGCGCTTGGACCGTTCGACTCTAAGGGCACCGCAACGGTCGACGACGTGAAACGTTATGTGGAGCCCTTCAACTCGTTCGCCGAAAAAGCCCACGCCGCGGGTATCGTCGCATTGCTGCACAATGAGGGCTTCGTCTCCGAGCACATCGACGGCAAACCGGTGTACGACATGATGATCGCCCAGCTTAATCCCGCTACCACCAAGCTGCAATTTCAGGTCTCTAGCTGGCAGAAGGGCTATGACCCGGTGACCTACTTCCGCAAGTATCCGGGCCGCTTCCTCTCCATGCACTGCCAGGACTGGGTGAAGGACGCTTCCACCAAGTCTGGGTTCCGCGAGGTTCCGTTGGGCAAGGGCGTCGTAGATTGGAAGGCCGTTTTTTCAGCCGCCAAAACAGGTGGCGTGAAGAATTACTTCGTGGAGCTTGAAGAAGATCCGGCCCTGATGCCGCCGAGCGTGCCTTATTTGAAGTCTCTCAACGTCTGATCGTCACATGTCCGTAAGACAGTCAGTACAGTCGTTCCACTACGGCGTCGAAGCAGCCGCTTGAAAAAGTCTGGGCGCGAAGTCCTTCAGGTCCCGACGCCATGTCTGCCATTCATGCGCGGTTCCCGGAGATTCATAAAACACGTGCTGGACACCAGCTTCCTCCAGCGACTTGTGCAGGCTCACCAAGTTGTCATGCATGCGCGCAGGCTCGTCAGTCCCAACGCCGAACCAAAGCACGTGCACTCGCTTGGCAAACGCAGCAGGATCGGAAAGCGCGCCATTGTAGGCGGTCTTCAGGTCGAGTTTTTGCCCGCCCAGCGCCTGGGGCATGGAAGCCCCGCTGAACCCACCGATATAGGAGAAGAGGTCGAGCCGATCGAACGTGACGTGAAACGTCTGCATTCCGCCCATGGAAAGACCCGCCATGCCGCGATGATCGCGATCCGAGAGCGTCCGGAACTTGGCGTCGATGAACGGAATCAATGCCTGAGTCATATCGTCCTCAAACGCCGCTGCCGAATCCTGCATCGCTTTCACAAATTCGGGCGACCCCATCGGCTTTCCAGCCAGGTTCGGAGGCGTTTGCCCGGCGCGCTGCGCGTAACCATTTGCCATCACAACAATCATGGGCTTCGCACTTCCGCCCGCTATCAGATTGTCTAGTATCACGTTGGCCCGGCCCTGCTTCGTCCAACCGGTTTCATCCTCGCCTGCTCCATGCTGCAGGTACAGCACCGGGTAGCGCTTAGCGGCTTCTCCGTCATAATTGGGCGGCGTGTAAACAAACGCACGCCGCCACGTTCCCGTCACGGTTGAGTGATACTCAACTTCGCGCACCTGTCCATGAGGAACGTCCTGAATGGAATAGAACGTGACACCCGGCTCTGGAACTTCCACAGCACTGGCGTCCTTGCCGCCTCCATAAAACGAATAACTACTCGGGTCGCTAATTTCAGCGCCGTCAATGTTCAATGTGTAGTAATGCAGCCCCGGTGCTTGGGGCGGTGTCGTCACCGTCCAGAATCCGTCCGATTGTTTCTCCAAATCCAGTTTCGGGCCGCTCCAGAAGTTCACCTTGACCTTCGTCGCATCCGGAGCTTTCACACGCAGTTCCACCCGCGACCCGCTATCCACACGCGGGTATTCCGCTCCCGGAACATTTGTCTGCGCGGGGTGAAAGCCCGCCGTATCCTGGGCAAAGCAGAAACAGCCAAACAGAAACATACTTATGGCAATCTTCATCGTTCTCACAGTTCGAACAAACTATATAGTAAGTGCTGCCAAAGGAGAGCTCATTAGATGAACCAAACAACGCATGCGCTTGCCGTGCTTGCGCTAGCGGCGTTGCTGTCCGGGCCCATGGCGGCACAGGTCCAGACCGAGGTGCCCGCCGTGATACCCAGCGCCAAGCCCGTAGCCATGGAGCACATTAAAGTTCACGGCGCGTCGCTCGAAGGCAATCTGGAAAAAGACGCGGTCGATCGGGATGTCTTCGTGTGCCTGCCGCCCAGCTACGCTACGGACAAGAACCGCCGCTATCCCGTCGTATATGCGCTGCACGGGTATTCCATCGGCGCCGAACAGTGGACCCATGAGATCCACGTGCCGCAAACCGTCGAGGGCGCGTTTGCCCAGGGCGCCAAGGAGATGATCATTGTTCTCCCTGATTCGAAGACGCTCTACAACGGGTCCATGTATTCAAGCTCAGTCACCACCGGCGACTTCGAAAAATTCATCTCTCACGATTTGGTTGCCTACATCGACGCGCACTACCGAACCATCCCAACCCGCTTGAGCCGCGGTTTGGTGGGACATTCCATGGGCGGTTACGGAGCCACGCGCATTGGTATGAAGCACTCGGATGTGTTCGGAAGTTTGTACATCATGAGTCCGTGTTGTCTCTCCGCGCGGCAGTCCGGTCCTGTCGGATGCTGCGAAGGCGCTCGAAGCAGTGAAGACGCCGGAAGATTCCATCAAACTGCCCTTCTTTCCGCGAGCACAGCTCGCCAGCGCGGCTGCGTGGTCGCCTGATCCCAAGAATCCGCCGCTCTTCCTCGACTTGCCGACCAAAGACGGCGTTCCGCAGCCCGAGATCATTGCGAAATGGGCGGCCAACGCGCCCCTCGCCTTCATCGATCAATACATCGATAATCTGCGTGAGTACAAAGCCATCTCCATCGATGTAGGCGATCAGGACGGCCTGCGAGTCGATACTGGCAAACTCCATGATGTCCTCGACTCGTACGGCATCGCGAACGGGTTTGAACTCTATCACGGCACACACACCAGCGCCGTAGCCGACCGCTTCCAGAATCATGTACTGCCCTTCTTTGGCAAAAATCTGTGTTTCGAAGGCGGCTGCAGGGAAGGCCGCGAATAGCTATTGATGAGATACGTTTGGTTTGCAACTCTGTTTGTGCTCGCCACGGTGGCGTTTGCACTCGACGGACAAATCGGCATTCACGACCCCTCGACTGTCGTATTGTGCGACCGAAAGCTTTATACCTACGGCACCGGCGGTTCTTCTCTGGTCTCGGACGACGGTTGGACCTGGCATCGCGGAACACAGCTTCCGCGCCGCGGATTAGCCCCTGACGTCATTCACCTCCGCGACCGCTACTACGTTTATGTCGCGGCGAACATCGGTGCGCAGCCGAAGGCCGCGGTCAACATGATCTGGAGCAAGTCGCTCGATCCGAACTCGCCCGACTACAAATGGGAGGAAGGCGGTGTGGTGGCCTCATCGGATGGAACTGAAGACTCGAATGCCATTGATCCGGGCGTCTTTCTTGATCCAACCGACGGGCGCTTGTGGCTCACGTACGGCTCCTATTTCGGCTACATCCGGCTCGTTGAGCTGAGTCCCAAGACTGGCAAGCGCCTCAAACCGAACGACCAGCCGCGCAACCTCGCCATCAACTGCGAAGCTTCCGACATTATGTACCACGATGGCTGGTATTACCTGCTGGCCACCCATGGAAGCTGCTGTCGTGGTGCAGACTCCGGCTACAACATCCGCGTTGGCCGTTCCCGGAAAGTCACTGGTCCTTTTCTCGACACGGACGGCATCGACATGATTCAGGGCGGCGGCAAGCTCCTCATCGGTTCAGGCGGGCGCCTCGTTGGTCCCGGTCATTTCGGCCTGCTCGATCTTGGCCACGGCGTCCAGAGATTCTCCATGCACTGGGAAGCCGATCTCGACCGAGGAGGCGCAAGCGTCCTAGATATCCGTCCGCTGTTGTGGAAGGATGGATGGCCCATTGCTGGAGAGAACTTCAAACCAGGAACGTATGAGATCGAATCCGTACGCACCGGCACTGCGCTTGAGCTCGCCGTAGAAGGCGTACCGGTCGGTGGTCCACCCGTCCGACACAGAAGCGGCCCCGGAATGTTCGCCGGCGTCGATCACCCCATTCCGCCTCAGGAGGCAACGGAGGTCTCGGCGGATTGGCCCGCGGGCAACATTGATGCACGAATGGCCAATTACTTGTGTCAAGCGCAGCAGAAGTGGACAGTAACTGCCGTCCCCGATGCCGGCGGCTACACCGGCTCGCCCTACTTTAAAATCAACGTCGCAGGCACCACCCGTACGCTCGCCGCCAACTCAGATTCTGAACTGGTCGTGCTCCCGGAATTTACCGGCAGCCCCGAACAACTGTGGCGGATGGATCAGCTCCTGATGGCTCCTGGCGCGTTGAGCCGAAGTCGGTGCAGGACGCCAAAGAACCACTGGCGCTTTCCGCCGTAGGCAGCAGTTTCGCAACCCTGTCCCAATTCGATCCGAAAAGCGACAAGTACCGCTGGCACTTCAACACGCCATGACGTTCATCAAGAATCTCCGCAAAAAACATCCAGCGGCATGGGAGGTCTTGATCGGCGCGGCGGTTACGCTGGCTGCAATGGCCACTCTTGGCGCGGCGCAAGTTACTTGGCCGACCCTGTCGAAAGCGATCTCGCCTGAGAGACCACCGGACGCCCAAGGCTTCATTCAGCGCTGGCTCATTCTGGAGCCCATCCCCACCACCGGGCTCACGACAAGCGCCGTCCAAGCGGCCGTCAAGAAGGAGTATTTCCCCAATCAGTTCACGATCGTTCCGCACGATGGCGAGAGGACGACGGTGAACAACGAAGAGCTCACGTGGTACGCAGTTGATACCAGGCTCTACAATGTCAACCTCTATCACTTCGCGCACGCACTGGGCAAACCAACGTCCGACGTGTTGTTCTGGGCCGTCACGGTCGTCAACTGCCCGCGCGAGATGACGGACGTGCGCCTGGCGATCGGTTCCAACTCGGCTTCAGTCTGGTGGGTCAATAGCAAAGAAGTTGTTGGCATTTACGGCGATCGCCAAACAGTCATTGACGACGGCGTCTCCAAACGCCTCACACTGAACAAGGGCCCCAACATCATCCGCGCAGCTATCGTCAATGGCGGCGGAGCCACGGATTTCTGCGCCCGATTCCTCGATTCGCAGGATCAACCTTTGAAGACGTTCACCGTCAGCGTAAATCAGAGCGGCAAGTAGATTCCAGCTAATCGTTACCGAAAGAGCTGTGGCGCGAACAAAGCGAGATAGTCATGCCAGTTATTCCAAGCATGAAAGCCTCCACTATCGTGAGTAACCGGGGTGATGCCATACTTCTTGAGCAAATCCACCGAAGCGATGCTGTTCGTCTTTGCAATGTCGTACTTCCCGGCGCCGACCCAATACAATTTGAACGGTTGACCGCTCGCCTTATACTGAGCAAGATCGGTCTTCTCCACTTGCTCTCTCATTTGCGGGAACCATCCCGAGCTGAAGACGCCAATGTACGAAAATAGGCCGGAATTTGTCAGTGAAAGAGTAAGCGTCTGCAGGCCGCCCATCGAAAGGCCCGCAAGCGCTCTGTGGTCGCGGTCGCCCATCGTCCGATAGTTCTTGTCCACGTAAGGAACAATGCTGCCGGCCATATCTTCATTGAACGCGTCGTGCCCCATCGTGTTTTGCCCGGAGCGCAACTGAAAATCACGCGAGATATGTCCCATCGGCATGATCACAATCATCGGGACGGCTTTATGTTCTGCGATGAGGTTGTCCAGAATCGCTCCGGCACGGCCAACGGTCGGCCATGAATCATCCGTGTCGCCGCCGCCGTGGAGCAGGTACAAAACAGGATAGCGGCCGTTGTCCATCCCATACCCTGGGGGAGTGTAAACGTGCATGCGCCTCAGGCCACCAACTGCTTTTGACGGATACCAGACGCTCGCAATCGCCCCATGTGGAACATCCGGCTTGTACTCGAGAAAGGCAGCGCCCGGCACTTCGTACATGCTCCGCACAGCATTGAGAGACTCGCTCGACACTGGGTTGCGCGGGTCGGTCGTTTGCACACCATCCACCGAAAACGTGTACCGGTAGACGCCGGGCTGAATCGGACCGAAGTCGACGCTCCAGACGCCATTCGTACCACGCGTCATTGGAGTGCCGCCCGCACTCTTCGTGACCTCCTGCGGCGTGATGTCCGGCGTCGCCTCAACGCCCTCCGCATGCAGCGTTACCTGGCGTGCATCGGGCGCATACAGCCGGAAGGTGACGTGGCCATCGGAACCTACTTCTGGTGAGCGCAGCGTGTCGTTCGGCGTGGGCGGAGGCGGCGTGAACGCAGGCGGTTGCGAGGGCTTCGCAACTGTCTCCTGGGCCTGCGCCAGCTGCGTTCCGGTGCTTGCCAGTGCACCGATGATGCAGGTAATTATCGTCAGTATTCGCCTGGTTCGCATAAGCCACCCCAATCTGCTGATCTAGCTGCTTGATTGCCCGGCGCCAAACAGGGCACCTTTATGGGAAACCGGACAATCAATTCAATACAAACTTACACCGCGGCTTAAATCCCCGCCTGACGCGGGTAGCTTGAGGATAGGCAATTAGCAGTGCCAATGCCATGCGATCGCGATGCGAAAACATTCCGAATGTGTTGGGCGCGGTTGCGCATCGACGATCTCGAAGAATGCCTGTACCTCAACCCAAACAGGATTGGCGACGAACGGATCGGCCGATCTGCCGGCCTCGCTTGCTGGCGGTGGCTGTTTCAACAGCGTGCCTTCAGCGCAGTCGCGGTCCGCGAGGAAAAAGATATCTGCATGAATGTTCCCGACCGTCTCTATTGCCGAGGAGCCAACCGCTACCCCGGAGTGCTTAAAGAGGCGGGCTCCGATTAAGATAACCTCCGCGTTCTTTGTGGCTCAATACGACGCTGCAGCTAAAGCCAATCTTGGAGGCGGCAATCATGCCGAAGGCGAAGATATCGAGGTCATCGAGATGTCGATACAAGACGCCATGCGGGCCATTCAAACAGGCGAGATTGAGGATGGCAAAACGATCATGCTCCTTCAGCACGCACACATCCACCTCTTCAGCGCGCTGCCGGAGTTCACAAAATGTCGCCTCAGTCTCTCATAATCCGCATCGCCTGCCCTTACCGGTCCGCCACAGGCTCAACCTTACCAGCCCTTTCCGTGACCGCTATCCTGCGGAAGCATGCAATTCCCGAATCGGAAGTCGCTTCGTCTTACCTTCTTTCTAGCGACTACCGCCTTGGCCCAAATCGGTCTCGGCCCGAAGCAACTGCCGCTATCTCCCGCCATTCAGCCGCCTGAGGACGCTCCCTATCGGGGATTGATCACCATCCATGTGGATGCCACGGACACGCTCCACAAAATCTACAAGGTTCATGAGAGTTTGCCGGTGCAGCAAAGCGGCCCCATGGTGCTGCTGTACCCGCAATGGGAATCCGGAAGTCATGCTGCTACGGGTCCCATCGCCAGCCTGGCTGGCTTGTTTGTTCGAGGAAGTGGCCGTATCCTCAAATGGCAGCGCGATCCAGTAAACGTCTTCGCCTTTGAAGTAAGCGTTCCTCCGGGCGTGCCAACTTTGGAGGTAGATTTTCAATATCTATCGCCGGTTGGATCAAGAGGCGGAGCCCAAACGATGACCCCCTATCTCCTCAAGATTCCCTGGCAGAATCTCATGCTGTACCCAGCCGGCTATTACGTTCGTGACCTGCCGGCGCAGGCAACGCTGAAGATACCGGCCACGTTTTCTCAGGCAACTGCTCTTGAACCCATAGGTTCTTCAGGCGATGGCACGACCTACAAGGTGACAACCATTGAGCGTCTGGCTGATTCGCCTGTGTATGCAGGCCGCTACTTCCATGCGGTCGATCTCACTCCGCCAGGTGGTACTGGTATCACGCTCGACTTATTCGGCGACACGCCGGAAGACATTCGCGCCTCCGATGATCAGATTGCGGGCCTGCGAGCCATGGTTGCCCAAACGCTCGAACTCTTTCACTCCAATCACTATGCCCATTACGACTTACTTGTTTCACTAAGTGATGTGCTCCCAAGCGGCGGCGGTCTCGAGCACCTCGAGTCAAGTGAAATCAACCTCGCTGCCGATTTCTTCCGCAACACGACAGCACATCTTTCGGACATGACACTGTTTCCGCATGAGTACGCGCATTCATGGAACGGCCTATGGAGGCAGCCGGCTGATCACTGGACCGCAAACTTCAACATACCCATGCGGGACAGCCTTCTATGGGTATATGAGGGACAGACGGAGTTCTGGGCACTCTCTCTTTCCGCCCGGTCCGGTCTCCTGACTCGGCAACAGGTCCTCGATCTTCTTGCTCTCGACGCGGCCACCGCGGAAGCCCACTGCGGCCGCGAATGGAAATCGTTGCAGGATAGCAACAACGACCCCATCTTTGATGCCGGCCATTCCGTACCGTGGAAGGATTGGGAGCGTCGCGAGGACTACTACGGCGAAGGAGTTCTTCTTTGGCTTGATGTGGATAGTTTGATTCGCAAGCAAACCGCGGGCCAGAAAAGCTTAAGGGATTTTGCCAGAACCTTCTTCGGAGGAAGTCATAATAGCTCACGGACGGAGACTTACACATTCGACGATATTTGTGGCGCTCTTTCTACAGTGGCCCCCTACGATTGGGCTCGACTCCTAAGAGAGCGCCTCGACACGCACAGCAGCGCTCACCTTTTGGACGGCTTAACTAGAGCCGGTTACCGCCTCATCTACACAACTACGCCAACGGCAGCCTACCGGCAGTTGGAACTCGATGGAGGCGTTACAGATCTCTCGTATTCCATCGGACTCACGGTGGATGAACAGGGCATGGTCAGAGCGGTCGCGTGGAATAAACCAGCCTTCCACGCAGGTCTCGTTGCGGGCGCGCGCATTCTCTCCGTTAATGGAGTCCCCTTCACGGCACCCAGGCTCCAGGAAGCGGTAGCGAAAGCGGCCAAGACCTCCATCCGCATCACCTATACCGCTGACCGTTTGCAGCATAACGCCACGGTAGACTATCAAGGCACGTTACGGTACCCTCGGCTGGAAAGAATTCCTGGAACTGCCGATCTCATGTCTCCACTCTTTCGGTAGCAGACCCAAGGGCCCACGCAAATCCGGTGCAAGCAGCAAATGCCTTCCCTCTACTCACTCTCTCCCGCTACGGAGCGAGCGCCGACTCCCGAAGAGTGCCATCGAGAATAACGGCGGGCCATCTGAATGACTGCGGAGATCGTACACACTTACAACCCCGCCCGCCGGGTCACAGCATAAAATAATCGCTACGGATGGCTTCCTCCGAAACTTCAGTTACGGTCGCTAGCCTAATGCTGCGCCTTCGCTCCGGCGACCGCGAGGCTGCTGACAAGCTATTCGCCGTGCTCTATCCGGAACTGCGGCGTTTGGCCGCTGCCAAGATGAGTACCGAAGGCAGCGAGCATTCCTGGCAGCCATCTTTATTGGTGAATGAACTGTACCTACAGTTGATTAAGGTGAAATCGCTGCCCGCGCCGGCGAGTTCAAACCGCTCGGAACGCGACCACTTCTTGCAGTTTGCCGGACATATCATGCGCCACCTTCTGATTGATCACGCGCGGCTGCTCTCTCGGCGTACCACTAAAATCGACATTGCGAACTTCGATTTGATCGACACTCAGGAAAGTGGCGCGACACTACAGGAGATAGACGATCTGCTGAACAAACTGGCCGCCATTCACCCTCGGCTCCGCAGCGTTGTGGAGATGAAGGTCTTTGAGGGTCTGTCGATGGAGGAAATCGCGGATCGCCTTCTAGTTGCGCCCCGAACCGTCGCCCGTAACTGGACCTTCTGTAAAGAATGGCTCAGGGAACAGCTAAACGTGGCGTAAGATTTTGCTCACGTGGCACTTTTCCACCTCCTGCACTCGCTCTAAACATATGCCACACGGGAGCGACTTTTGACCGACGAGCAGTGGCGCGCCGCGTGGATCCTCTGCGAGACGGCGGGTGATCTCGATTCAGAGTCCCAGCGCGAGTATGTGCGCGCCGCAACGGTGGATGCTGAAGTTGAACACCGCGTCATCGCTGTTTTTGAACAGCTCGAAAGCGAGCCCTTCTATCCTCCCGTCCCAGACCGCCGGGTCGGGGATACCGTCGGGCGTTACACCCTTAGAGAGCGGATCGGCCAAGGTGGCATGGGCGAGGTATACGCCGCGGAGGATGCCGAACTCCGCCGCATTGTCGCGTTGAAGTTTCTCCCCAGCGCCGTCGCCCCCGACAAAGCCGCTGCCTCCCACGTCATCTCAGAAGCACGACTCGCCTCCCGGCTCAACCATCCCAACATTGTTACCGTTTACGAGCTCATCCAAACTCCTTGGGGCCTCGCCATGGTGATGGAGCTGGTGGAAGGACAGTCGCTCCGTGCGTTGCTGAAAACAAGTCGGCTTTCCACGCCCGAAATCATCCAAATTGCCCGCCAAATTGCCAGCGCGCTTGCGGCTGCTCACGCCAAGGGCATTGTTCACCGCGACATTAAACCGGAAAACATCATGGTCCGGGCCGATGGCTACGTCAAGGTTCTCGATTTCGGCTTAGCCCAGAATATTCGCGACCACGCGCTGAACGGTATCAGCGTGCATCTTCCCGTGGGAACCGTGCGTTACATGTCGCCTGAGCAGAAGCTGGGCGGAATCGTCACGGGTGCCAGCGACGTTTACTCGCTGGCCGTCGTTTTGCAGGAGCTTGGCAAGTGGCGTCATCCTCTGCTGACGCAAATGCGCAGCCTCGCGCCGGAACAAAGACCAAGCGCCGGAAAACTGGTCTCGCGACTGGAACGGTTGACCAAGTCCAGTCATTGGCCAATGCTGGCCATAGGCTTTGCCCTCTTCACAGTCATCGGCAGTTTGCTGCTATTTCACTTCTGGAATCGATCTCGTCCCTCCCCCGATCTCCGCTTCCAGCAGCTCACCAGATACCAAACAGGTCACGATGTCACTGTTGCGCGGCTTTCCCCGGATGGAGAACATCTCGCGTACGCGACGGTGGATGGCGGGTTGTTTGTGCGCAATAGCCGGACCTCGCTCGTGCAGGAGTTGAACACCCTGCCAGACTTCGCCGTGAGTCAGTTGCTGTTTCGCTCCGAAGATAGCCTACTGGCCGTCGGCATTACACGCGGGGTATTTCAAACCTGGGCAATACCGCTCAACGGCGGCGCGGCGAGTCGCCTGCTTTCCAATACGCAATTGCTGGCAGTTTCGCACGACCGAACGCGCATAGGTTGGCTGAACGAAAAACACGAAATCTGGACGGGTCTACCGGACGGAACTGGGGCACGCCTTCTCTACCGGGGCACACCGGACGAAAGGATCGCCGCCCTCTTCTGGTCCGCTAATGACAAAACCTTGTGGTTCAATCGTCTTCGTCATTGCTTACCTGCACTCAGTCTGCGTGACGTCTCCATCAACCCCGATACCTGCGAGGAAAGCGACTTGGCCTCACGTGCCCCCGCGCTCGATTCCTTGGCAATCCAGCTCCGACACATTCGATTGAATTCAGGCTTCTTCGCCGATGACGGACAGTTCTTCTTTTTGCGAGAGGATGTGGAGCGCGTAAGCCATCTAGGCTTCAATTTATGGTCGCTTCAAACGGATCCAGCAACGGGTCATGTAAACGGCACGCCTCATCAGCTGTCCCACACCACTGGGATCGTGTTATCTCAGTTGACCGGAAGCCGCGACGGCGGCAGAATGGCAGCCGTCCGTATCGAGAGTACAACGCAGACGTATGTCGCCGATTGGCAGACCACTCCGTTCCCGCTGCTGAGCAACCTGCGCCGCCTCACGCTCGAGCAGACCAACAGCTATCCGCACGCCTGGACGCCCGATAGCCAGTGCGTCATCTTCGAGTCGGATCGCAATGGACACCTGGAACTTTTCCGTCAAAGTCTGAAGCGCAGAGAAGCCGAGTTGCTCGTCTCCACACCGGGCGACGTCTACATGCCGCAGGTCACACCAGACGGCAAGTGGCTGCTTATGATGTATCGAGATCTGGCCAGTCCCGGCCAGCCGGAAAAACCTATCCGCCATCTCCTTTTGCGGGCGCCCATCACAGGCGGACGCACAGTCGAAGTTCCCTTAGCGCAACCGCTCGATGAGTTCCGCTGTAGCCTGCCGGGTCGCGGTACGGGCTGTGTTCTCCGCACTACGCAGGCGGATGGTCAGCGCTATTTCGAGCTCGATCCCGTCACCGGCAAGGGACGCGAACTAGGGCGCACTGAGTTTGTTTCCAACGGACTCGGCCGCTGGGCACTTTCACCCGACGGCACAGCAATCGTTGTCCCTGAAACTCATAATCCCGGCCGTTTCCTCGAAATACGTCTTGATCTCACTCCCTCCAATCGCTCACAATCCTGGCGGCAAATCGAAGGGATCGGGCCGTTGAGCGGCATTTCTTTCGTCCCAAGTGGCGACGGATGGCTGGCAAACTCGCCGATGCTCGATTCCACGGTCAACATGGCGTTCCTACCGTCCTTCGGTGATCTCTTCGGCGCCGAAGGCTTCTTCTATATCGATGCACAATTGCATCCTCACCTGATCGATAAGAGCTCGACGAACATCTTTGGCCGGGTGTCGCCCAACGGGAAGCAAATGGCCTTGCTCGGAGCCGATGTAACCAGCAATGTCTGGAGCTTCGAGCGCGCCCCTGACCGCTAACCTTCGCCAACCTTTATTGTCTTGACTGACCAAAAATTTTGCTCGGCGATGGCAGTTTTCGGAGGGGTGCACTCGCTCAGGAAGGTATGACATCCTTCCCTCCACCTGCCTCGCTTCTTTCGCCAGCCGGGAAACGCAACCGAACCGTTCAACTGCTGAGCTTCGTGTGCCTGTTCGGCTGCACTCCGCTCTGGAGTCAACAGGCCTATGTGGCAAGCTTCAATTCGAACACTGTGGCCGTGATCGCCACCAGCAGCAACACGGTAGTGGCGAGCGTGCCCGTAGGCAACGGCCCGTATAATGTGGCGGCCACACCGGATGGCCAGTTTGCCTACGTCACGAATAGCAGTTCGAACACTGTTTCAGTGATCGCTACCAGTAGCAACGCGGTGGTTGCGACCGTGCCCGTGGGCAGCCAACCTCTAAGCGTGGCAATCACACCCGATGGCCAATTCGCCTATGTGACGAACAGCAGTTCGAACACTGTTTCGGTGATCGCCACTGGTAGCAACACGGTGGCTGCGACCATCGCTGTAGGCAACGGTCCTGGCGGCGTAGCAATCGCACCAAACGGCCTGCTTGCCTATGTGACAAATTTCGCTTCGAACACTGTTTCTGTGATTCAAACCAGCAGCAATACGGTGGTCGCGACCGTGGTGGTGGGCTACGGTCCTTTTGCCGTTGCAATCACACCGAATAACGAATTCGCCTACGTGCCGAATAATCTCGACAACACTGTTTCGGTAATTGCCACCAGCAGCAACACGGTAATTGCTACCCGTCCCGTGGGCAACGCTCCATCGGGCGTGGCGGTGACACCGAACGGCCAGTTTGCCTATGTGACGAATTCCAACTCGAACAATGTTTCTGTGATTCAAACCAGCACCAACAACATGGTCGCGAGCGTAACCGCGGGTGACCTTCCAGAATTCGTCGCGATCACGCCTGATGGCCGATTCGCCTATGTGACGAACGAGGGTTCGAGTAATGTTTCAGTGATCGACACCACCACCAACTTGGTGGTCTCGACCGTGTTCGTGATGAACGGCAGTCTAGAAGGCGTCGCGATCACGTCCACGTCCGCAGTGCCGTTTTCCTCTTTCAGCCCCTCGCTGGCGATTGACAACGGCAAGCATCCGGGCTTTGTTCTCACCTCTTCCTTCACGCTCGGCAGCACCAGCAGCGGGTTAAATCCGGCAAGCGAAGCCACGACACTGCAGATTGCTAACTACACACTGACCCTGCCGGCGGGCTCGTTCCACAAACTTTGGAATGCCGCAAACGCTCCCTACGGCTTTGAAGGTAAGGTGAACGGTGCGACTGTCGTGCTGGGCCTCATTCCTCTAGGCAACAACACCTTCAACTTCGACGCCGCCGGTTCCCCGGTGACCTTCCCGGGCATCAAGAACCCCGTTCCCGTCAAACTCACATTCGGCAACGATACCGGCACCAGTTCGGTGCGGGCTCTAATCACGTCTCACTGATCACGTCCCGCTTATCAAGGGTGAATGGGATGTCCGTCGTCGTAGTTCGGCGATCACTTGCTCGGCCTAAAAGATATTTGCCTCGCGATGGCAGTTTTCGGAGCAGTGCACTCGCTCCGAAAATCGTATGGCGCTATCGACCAGAGCCGGGCTGTGCGGACGTCCCAATCTTGAAAGGTAAATCCATGAACTTTGACTTCAATCATTTCTTCCCTGGTGCGCTTCCCTCGAGAAGGCAGCACAAGCATCAGGTTCGGTGCCTTTGTCTACTCGTTCTGACCTTGGCGAGTGCTGTTTCATCGTTTGCCGCCACGCTTACCGTCACCAGTGCAAACGATAGCGGCGCCGGATCCCTGCGGAACGCGATCGCTACCGCGCAATCAGGCGACACAATCACTTTCAACTTGCCGAATCCGAGCACCATCACGTTAACCAGCACGCTCTCCATCTGCAACTCGCAAACCCTGACCATCAATGGCCCCGGGCCGTCTCAGTTGGCGATCAGCGGCAACGGCGCAGTGCAGGTTTTAAGTGTCTGCGGTGATGCCAACGTCACCATCTCCGGGTTAACAATCGAGAAGGGATTTGTAGACGGGTTGGGCGGCGGGATCGAGAATTACGGCACACTAACGGTGAACAACAGTACGTTCGCAAGCAACACGTCGAACGCTGCCGGTGGCGGTATTTTCAACAATGGCACGCTCACAGTCACCAACAGCACCTTATCCGGCAACTCTGCCACCGGCGCCTGCACCGGCGGTCTAGGCGGTGGTATTGCCAACGATCACGGTGGAACTCTCACCGTGGCGGACAGCACGCTGACCGGCAATTCTGCAAACTGCGCGGGCGGCGGCATCAGTAATTTCAGTAGGCTCACGCTCACCAATAGCACCTTGGCAGGTAACAATGCGGTTGCCGGCGGCGGCCTTAACAACGATAACGGCGGAAACTCCGCAGTTACCAACACCACCATTGCGGGCAATTCTGCAAGCTTTGGAGGCGGGATCGACAACCTTCAGACAATCACGCTCAAGAGCACGGTGTTGGCGAACAATACCGGCGGGGGAAACTGCGGAGGGGACAATGCATTTACTTCGCAGGGCTACAACTTGGCCGACGATAGTACTTGCGGCCTCTCCGCCACGGACGGCGTAACCGGCGATGAGCAGGTTTCGAGCGCAGGGCTTGACCCCAGAGGACTCCTGAACAATGGCGGTCCGACACAAACCATCGCGCTTCTGTCCACTAGTCCCGCGGTGGACCACATCCCTGATGCAAACTGCACAGATAGCAACGGTAATCCGGTGGCCACCGACCAGCGTGGCGTCACGCGTCCGCAGGGCAAAGCGTGCGACAGCGGAGCTTATGAGCTCATCCAAACCGTTCCATTTTCCTCTTTCAGCCCCTCGCTGGCGATCGACAACGGCAGGCATCCCGGCTTCGTCCTCACCTCTTCGTTCACGCTCGGCAGCACCAGCACCGGGCTGAATCCGGCAACCGAACCCATGACACTACAGATAGCGAACTACACGCTGACCTTGCCGGCGGGCTCGTTCCACAAACTTTGGAATGCGGCAAACGCGCCGTACGGCTATGAAGGCATGGTGAACGGTGCCACTGTGGTGCTGGGCCTCATTCCTCTAGGCAACAACACCTTCAACTTCGCCGCCGCCGGCTCCCCGGTGCCCTTCCCGGGCATCAAGAACCCCGTCACCGTCACGCTCACCTTCGGCACGGATACCGGCACCAAAAGTGTGCAGGCGTTGATTACTGCTAAGTGAGAGAAGGGATGGTGTCTCCATCCAGTTGACAGCGGCCAGGTCGACCACCCGCCGGCTATCGCGAGCCCTCGACAGGGTCGCAACAGCGGAGGGCGGTCGTATCTTGGGATCGAAGGCTCCTTAAGAGTGCTGCACCCTGATCGCCGTTTTACTGCCAACTTAGTCAGTATCGGTATGCACTTGCCGACAACGGGAGATCCACTGCAAGATAGGTTCGGTCCAGGTTGCTGACCCGCAAGACCTGGGCAGCAGCCTTTGGCTAAGTTCAGCTTTCTGAAGCCGCAAATTCGCGCAGATAATCGCGCAATTCATCCCGCACACGGCGAAAAATCGCCATGCGTTCTTCATCCGTACCGACCGAAGGCGGCGGCGGGTCATCGAAGCTGTGATGCATCCGCTCAACCGCGCCCATGAACACCGGACAGCTTTCTTTCGCGTTGTCGCAAACGGTAATGACGTAATCGAAGCGCTGCCCGTCAAACTCATCCACATGCTTTGAGCGATGGCCGCTGATATCAATACCGACCTCCTGCATCGCCTCGATGGCTTCCGGCCTTACAGTGCCGGGTTTCGTCCCGGCGCTTTCCACCTCGAACGCGTCCCCGGCATCATGGCGCAGCAGCCCTTCGGCCATCTGGCTCCGGGCGGAATTGCCGGTGCAGAGAATCAGAACCTCTTCTTCATGCGGCACCTTCCGGTGTGATGCCTCGCAGCGGAGGGAACCAATGCCGGGTGCGGTTGCAGGCCGCGCAGACCGAAAGCATCACCGGCACTTCAACAAGGACGCCGACCACGGTAGCGAGCGCCGCACCCGACTCAGGACCAAAAAGAGCAATCGCCGTAGCAACCGCCAGCTCGAAGAAGTTGGAAGCCCCGATGAGCGCCCCCGGCGCGGCCACCGCATGCTCGACTTTTAGCCACTTCATCAGGCCGTAAGCCAGCCCCGCATTGAAATAAACCTGTAGCGTGATCGGCACCGCGATCAAAACCACATGAAAGAAGCGGCCCGTAATGTTATCGGCCTGAAACGCAAAGATCAGCACCAAGGTGGCAAGCAGCGCCCCAATTGTGACCGGCGCGAATTTCGGCAGCAGCACCCCTTCAAACCACGCGTGACCGTGACGGCGCAGCAACAGCAAGCGCAGCAGCACACCCACTAGCAGCGGCACGACGATAAAAACGATAACGGACGTAAGCAGCACGTTGAAAGGCACCGTCAGCGAAGACGCGCCATGCACCAGAAACTGCACGATAGGCACGAACAGCAGCAGCATGATTAAGTCATTCACGGACACCTGCACGAGCGTATAGGCCGCATCCCCCTTCGTCAGATGGCTCCAGACAAAGACCATTGCCGTGCAGGGCGCAGCCGCAAGGATGATGCAGCCCGCTATGTATTGATCGGCTTCCGCCGGCGTGATGAAATGCGCGAACACTACCCGGAAGAAGGCCCACGCAAAGAGCGCCATCGAAAACGGCTTGACCACCCAGTTAATGAACAGCGTCACCAGCAGGCCCGCAGGACGCTTGCCGACATTTCGCACCGACGAAAAATCGACCTTCATCATCATCGGCGTAATCATCAGCCAGATCAGCACGGCAATCGGTGCGTTAATCTGGCTTCCCTTGCCGAACTCGATAGAGCGCAGGCCCGCGGCGAGCCGAAGGAATCAGCTTGCCGAGAACGACACCCGCAACCATGCAGAGCGCCACCCATACCGACAGATAGCGCTCGAAGGTTCCGAGCCCGCCGCTGGCCTTCACTGGCTGAGCGACCGCCTGATTCACGAGCAGCACCCCGGACCGCAGCAGCCGTTGGGCTTCGTCGCACGAATAAAGGCGCTCATGAATTTGTCTCCGACCTGCGGCGCGATGGCGTCCACGTCGATGCCTTCCCCGGCGAGAAAGGCCCGCGCATCCTCGACGTCATACACCCGCGTCGGCTCAATCTCGATAGCGGCAAAGCCCGCCGCCGTCAGCTTCGCCGTGTATTCTGCATCCTGCAAAGCGCCCGCGATGCAGCCGACCCAAAGCAGCATGCTTTTACGCACTTCTTCCGGCACCGCCCCTTTCGTCACCACATCGGAGACTGCAAAGCGGCCACCGGGCTTAAGAACGCGGAACGCCTCGCGCAACACTTGGTCTTTGTCGCCCGAAAGGTTGATCACGCAGTTGGAAATAATCACGTCCACGCTGTTATCCGGCAGCGGGATATGCTCGATTTCCCCTTTGAGAAATTCGACGTTCTCCACGCCTGCCTTGCGCTGGTTCTCACGCGCCAGGGCAAGCATGTCGTCCGTCATATCGAGGCCGTAAGCCTTGCCGGTCGGACCCACACGCCGAGCCGACAGCAACACATCAATGCCGCCGCCCGAGCCGAGATCGAGCACCGTTTCACCGGGATTCAGCTTGGCAAGCGCCGTAGGATTCCCGCAGCCGAGCGAAGCCTTTAAGGCCGCCTCCGGTATCTGCCCTGCCTGTGCTTCGTCGTACAGGTTCGAGGTGATGGGGTCACAGCAGCTATCGAGCGCCGAACTTGCCCCGCAACAACCGTTAGTGCCTCCAGCCGTGACGCGGCGCGCAGCCTCGCCATATTTTTCTTTGACGATTTCCTTTACTTCCATTCGAGGGTTTCTCCTTAAGGTCGCTACTTGCAAAGCTGCACGATGGCCTGCGGCTCTATCGCTTTGTTTCGGGTGCAGCATTCGGCATAGAGGAAGCCTAAAAGCTCCTGCAATGTCTCACTATTCGCCGAATACCAGAGGAACGTGCTTTCCCGGCGCACGCTCACGAGGTCTTCATTCTTGAGCTTGTCCAGGTGATGCGACAGCGTAGAGGAAGGAATTTCCAGCTCCGCGCCGATATCGCCCGCGATCAAGCCTTGCGGGTGCGCCGAGAGCAGCAGCCGCATAATGCGCAGGCGCGGCTCCGTTCCCATCGCGGAGAACATATCCGCGTAACGGGCCACATCGGGCTCAGCTTTGGCTCTCGGCATCAGTCCCAATCCTCTTCATCCAGTGCGCTTAAGGCGCACAGCAGGCATCCTTGGGGCGATTGCTCCTTGAGTTCTTCTAAAACGGCGTCGGTCAGAGCCAAACCGCACGGCGCCTCAGCATCTCTTTCCATGAGTTCTAGTGTTGCCGAAATATGGAAGCTTGTCAAGCCCGATGTGGCATGCCCTTGCCTACGGCAATGACCATCAGGTCTTAAAATTCTAGCTTCATCGAAAGATCGCCGGCAGTCAGCTGAGCCCAAAGGCACTCAGCCGGCTGCCTGCGCGTCGCTCACTTGCTATCGGTTAGTTCCAGTCGCCCATATCGGCGCAAGGGTACTGTCGTAAGCCACTAGGTTGCCGTCGTTCTGCATAACCAGGACATACGGTGCGGTGCCCTTACCGTTTGTGTTGCTGGCCCAGGTCGCCGCGCACGCAACGTTGGCGGCACATTGTGAAGAGTTGGCGTACACCACCACATTCCCGTCGCTTTGCATGAGCAGGCTGAAGGGTGAGGATCCATGACCATTGGTGTTGCTGGCCCAAAGCGCTTTGTAATTGCCCGTATAAACAACGAAGTTGCCGTCGCTCTGCATAACAGCCCAATATGTCCCGTTGTGAGACAGCAACTCCTGATTGGTGGTTAGGCCTGGTCCTTGGGACCAAATGCTATCCGGCGTGAGCGTGCTCTCCCCATGACCAACAATGCTGATGGAGAGCGAAGTGGAAACGCCACCGCCAGAGGCGGGGTTCACGACAGTAATGGCCGCCGTGGATGGCGTGCTCATTAAAGAGGGTGGAAGGTAAGCCAAAAGCCGGCCGCTGTTGATGAAACGCGTGGTCAATGGGGTCCCATTGCATTCAACGACATCACCGGAAACGAACGTGCTGCCAGTCACCGCCAGGATTTCAGGCGCGACTGTTCCGGCGGCGACGCTGTTGGGCGTCACGGTGCTGACAACGGGCGTATAGGGTACGCCTACCGAGAAACTGACCGAGGTCGCGGGCGCGGTGTTGCCTAACTGGTCCACCGCCGGACCCACGGTGAACGTATGAAGGCCAGAGGAGAGTCCCGCCAGGAAAGGTTGTCCATAAGCGGGAGCGGGCCGGCCATCAATAAGCGCGGTGAAGGACTTAACGCCCGAGCCTGCACCATCATTGACGGTGTAGTTCAACAGGTCGGGACCATTCGAACTGTAGCCCGAGCCGTTCGCAGGCGTGGTGATCGTTATCACGGGCGGGGTGTTGTCGATGATCACGTAGGACGTCTCGTCGCCGATAGCCATCTCGGTGGATAACCCTACATTGTTTGTGGCGCCGTAGTGTATCTCGACGTAACCATCAGGTTGATGCGTTGGAGCACTGCCGATAGTAAACGAGCTTCCCGGCGCGCCTGATCCGTGATAAGAGCCGAAACTGTAGGTCACGTTCAAAATGTCCCAATTGATGTCACTTGCAACTACAGTCAGCGGAGTGTGGCTGGTGGCATATCCAATCTGGCCGTAAGGAGAGTACTTCGGTGATCCCACCGAAACATACGCCAGCGGAGGCGTGTTGAGCTTAATCATGTCGGCGACATAGGGAGACGGGATGACCGTTGTCGTTAAGGGGGCATACATCTCATCAAACCAGTCGGCCTGCACGATATTCAAGTTCTTCCGCAGCGACGGGTTTTGTTCCATGAGACCTGCCAGCAACATCCCTTGACGGTTATCACCGGTGGCGAAGGTTTCGATAATTCGCGGTGTTGGTCGCATCACCCAATGCGTGGATACCGGGCGGCGGATTCAAATTCCAGCCTTCCTTGCCTGCAAGCTTATTCAAAGCAGGGCAAATGCCACTGATCGCGCACCCTGGTTGCCCGATCTTCGATTCAAGTTGACTGACCAGATCCCCTGCAATTAAGGAGTTGTCGGGCGTGACGTTCGTCTGCACCACGAACAGAGTACCGGCGTCTTCGCCGTTATCATAGGGAGCGCTTTCCTCGTCACAGCGGCATTGGAAAGTCGCAGTTTCATGCTGGATCTGGCCGGCCACGGTATCTTGGCCGGGCCATGGGGAGTGTATGTCAGCGGTCTTCAGTCCTTGGCCCGGCCAAAGAAGATAGTTATGGGTCTCGACTGCTGCTGCGTCATCGTCGAGAACGATAATCCTTCTCTTGGCCGAGGCCGCCCAGATCTGATTCAATGTCATGATCGAACCGTAAGGCTGGTGAGGTATTATCAGATCCCCCACTGTTGTCTGGCTGAGCCCATACGTGATTAGGCTAACCAGATCCAGGCTATTCTGGCCGGTGATGCCGTGACTCGTGATGTGATTGAAATCCAGGATGATGATTTCCTGAGGGTTCTGCAGGCTGAAAGCCTGCACTTGACTCACCAGGTCGAAAATCGTTGTGCCATACAGCGAATGGCACACCCTGAATACGCCCGATGAATCCATACAAGGACGGATGTCAAAGTAGCGAATCCCCGACGACAGTTGCACAGAGATGTTGTCATTCGGGTTCTGCGCCACTGCCCACTTATAGATGAGGGGATTCACGATGGATCCCAGAATCGGATTGACGACACTTTGGCCGATCAGGCCGAGATCACTGTCGATCGTATTCTCAATCGACGAAAGCGGTGAGTCGATAGATGGCGACGAGTTTGGATCCAGCGAGTAAGTTCCGCTGTCGTGCGTCCCCGGAATCGCAACCTGGTTCAACGGTAAGTTGCCAATTCGATACTGCAGATCCTGCATCCAGTGCTGCGGGTTCTGCCCGAACGCAGATCCGGCAATCAGGAATAGAATTGCCAACGATGCTGCGAATCGGGCATTTCCTCTGCAAATTACTATTGTTTTCTCCGCCGCCATGCCGGCGCAGGTGCGGAAAGTGTCAGCCTGATTCAGAAATCGATGGCTCATAGTGCTCCTATTGCTCTCAAGTGGCTGAAGGATGCTGCATAACTGCGCATCCATTCGCTCAGCTCAATACGCAACATAAGCAGAGAAAACCCGTAATAACTTTTGGCGCCGGTTGTAAAATTCTGTGTAATTCGACTTCGGCGATCACCGAAAATCTTTGGCAAGCATAATGTCTCGGTTGTCGCGCCCTGCTGGAACGTACAGCAATACGCTTTCATCCGGCGAGACCGCAAGAACACCGGGCCCGGCAGCCACGAGGGGACCGACTTCCGCCACCGGAGATGTGTGCCCGGTTGCGAAATCGAAGTAGTTGATAACAGCCTTGTGACTGTCGTCTTCGGCATTCGGGACGAAGTAAATGCCTCGCGGCGCGAGAGTCCAGCGTCGAAGCTCGCCGGCATGGGCCAGCGCCGGAATTGGCCGTTCTTGCCGGGTACTCAAATCCAGCATCCAGATTCCCTGGGCTTCGTCACTCTTGGAATAGACCAGCTTTCGGCCGTCGGCGGATTCAAACGCCTCGAATCCGCCTCCTCGAGTGACCGCAACGGGAGTACCGCCCGAAGCCGGAATCTTCCATATCTGGTCATCCGCCCGCGAATGGTAGTAAATCCAGCGCCCATCGCGCGACCAGCTCGGCACATCTGCTTCGGCGTTGGTAAGGCGGATCGGCTGGCCGCCGGAGGCCGGAACGACGTAAATGGAAGGTTGCGCGGCGGGCGGCCGGGCATCGAAGACGATTCGCGTCGCGTCCGGCGACCACCGCGGCGTACCGGCGCTATATCCATTCAGGAAGGTCAATCGCCGCACGTTGAGGCCGTCGGCGCCGGATACCCAGATCTCGGGGCTGCCCGCCCGCCCGGAGGAGAATGCAATCGACTTTCCATCGGGCGAAAACTGGGGCGTGTCATCCCAGGATGTCGAAGCGATAAGCTGCGTTTTCTCTCCCGCCGCAACGCGCTCTCCTGAGCGCCGGAGTTTCAGCGACCAGATACTGTGTTCGAACTCCCACCGGACGCACGCCATCTGCTTGCCGCGCACGGTCACGTCCATGACGTCGTATCGGAACTGCATGGGGGGCTGCCGGGTCGCAGCGCCACGCAGGTCCACCTCGCCCAGCCGCCCGAACCAGGAAAACAACAGCGCCTTACCGTCAGCAGTCCACGTCAGCCCCGGCCAGGAAGCACGCGCCGGCAGCGATCGCGAAGCACCAGTCCGCTCATCGATAACAACAATCTGAACCTCGTTTCGCTTAAGCGCCAGGCGACTGCCATCGGGGTCGAACTGCGGACAACAATCGGTCTCGCCGGGACGCGGAAACGAAACTTGTCGAAGAGTCCGGTCATGGAGCGAAAGCTCATAGATGGCGCCTTGCTTGGAACCTTGAAGGCGGGCGAACGCCAGTGTCTTTGCCATCCGGGCTCCAGGCCAATCGGCCCGCCGCCCATACTTTGTCGATGCCCAAGTCGGAAGCCGCTCTGCCATCCGTCGGTACCAGCAGAATCCTTGCGAAGCGCGTGTCGACGATCGTTTGAAGCACCGCGAGCCTCTTGCCCGTAACGTCCCAAGCCGGGCTGCGGTTCTCCTCGCCAGGGCGGTTGTGGGTTAAACGCTGCGGATCGGTGGATCCAATGCTTTGTATATATAGTTCGAGCGGGCCCGTTCCGCGAACGCCTTGGCCCACGTACGCGATCTGCTTACCATCCGGCGATATAGCCGGGTTCTGCTCGTACCCCGGATAGTAGGTGAACGGCGTTAGCGACAGCGTCCCGCGTTCCGGTTGCCCCACTCGGGTCCAGATTGCCCAGACGCAAATAGCGATCGACAGAACAACCAGCGCCAGCAGTGCGTCTCTCAGCGGAGTTCGCCGCTTGCCGGGCCTTGCCGGTTCTACAGCGGTGTCAGCTTCAACCCGTTCGAGATCGGCGACTACGTCCCGCGCATTCTGGTAGCGCGTCGCGACATTCTTGTCCAGCATCCGCTCCAGAACCGCGACCAGGCTGGACGGAACTTCGGGTGGAAGGAGAGTAAAATCCGCTGGTGCCGGACCGATTATCGCGTCAAGCGTCTCGCGAGCCGAGCCAGCCTCGAACGGCAAACGTCCCGATAGCATCTCATATAGAACAACTCCAAGCGACCATATGTCGGCGCGTGCGTCGATGCGGCCAGGGCGAATCTGCTCCGGGGCCATGTAGCACACCGTCCCCATTCTCGATTCGTCTCCCACGCCAGCCGGCTCGCGAAGTGACTTAGCAATCCCGAAATCAAGAATACGCACCAGATGGTCACCGGACCGGGTCGGTGTGAGCATCACGTTGGCAGGCTTGATATCACTGTGGACGATGCCGTTGGAGTGCGCAGCTTCAAGGCCGCGACCCGCCTGGACCGCGATTTTGACGGCCTCTTCCACTCTGACCCGGTCTAGCGAAATCCTGCGGTCGAGCGTGATGCCGTCCAGATAAGCCATCGCGATGAACAGGAATGCGCCGTCCTCCTCGATGCCGTAAACCGGGCAGACATTCGGATGATCGATCGCTGCAATCGTCTTCGCTTCGCTCCAAAAACGTTCGCGACTGGCAGAGTCCGGCAGAATCTGCGGCGGCTGAAACTTGAGCGCCACTACGCGGTCGAGTCTCGTGTCGATGGCGCGATAAACCGTCCCCATGCCTCCTTCCCCAACGCGTTCCAGGATCCGGTAGTGCGAGAGAGTCAGTCCGCTCAGGGACTCGCGCGATGGCGATAGAGCAGGCTTTGGTTCCGGCAGAATCGACCCGTTGCGGTCCTCGTCCAGAAGCTGCTCCACCATCTCGAACAGTTCGCGGTCGTCCGCGCAGTCGGCTCTTAAGAAGGCCTTCTGTTCTTGCGGCGAAAGGTCGATAGCGGCTGAAAATAAATCGGCTGCCCGCGCATAGCGTGCCGTATCCAGACCATGCGGTCTCATGCTGTCAGACTGCCCTAATAGCGCAAGGCGTTCTTCAACCAAGCGCTTGCGAAACGGAGATCTTTCTCGACGGTGCTGGTACTGACGCCGAGCGAGTCGGCGATTTCAGCCACCGTCAGCCCGCCGAAAAAGCGTAGCTCGATGATCTTGGCATGGCGCTCATTTAGCTTCGCGAGATCCCCCAAGGCTTCGTCAACGGCGAGAACGTCCTCTTCCCGTTGCGTTGAGAGTAGGCCTTCGCACAGGTCAACTTTCACCATCTGCCCGCCCCCGCGGCGCAGCCTTTTCGCCGCGATCGCATGGTTTACGAGTATGCGCCGCATGGCGATTGCGCCGACCGCGAAGAAGTGTGTGCGCCCCTTCCAGTCCACGCGGGTCTGATCTACCAACCTGATGTACGCTTCGTTCACCAGCGCCGTCGGTTGCAGCGTTACGGTCTCGCGCTCCCGCGCAAGATAACTCTTCGCCAGTGTCCGGAATTCCTGGTATACGAGAGCAAACAGGTGGTCAAACGCACCTGGATCGCCAGCCTGAGAGCGGATCAGGGTTGTCGTAGTCTCGGGCGAGGTTTCGTCGCGGTGCTCTGCTCTTCCTTGAAGGGACACGGAGTCGCTTCTCCCAAAAGTAAGATGCCGCTCAATGCTGCTGGTCCAGATTCAGTCCACACTAGGCCGCAGCCAGTCCATCATAGCCCAACAACCGGTTAGTGTATACCTGCCAACTGACCCGAGCCCACGCACATCGCGGCAAGGTAAAACAGCACTAGCTTCCTTAAAATCTGTGATAAGCTTTTCCTGATTTCTAGCCAACATCGGCCTCGACACGGGGGTTCTGCTGCATCCACTCCACGTTCGGGCCAGGGACCTGTAACCGCATCGCCGCTTTAGGAACTCTCGCTACGGGAGTTTCAGATATCAGGCGAATCGAACTGGCTCGCTGCAGCAAGGTCGCAGTTCGTTTTTCACGCGTGCCATTCGAATACCGCATAGGAGAATATCGATGGCAACCAAGCACCCGCACGACGGCAGCGGATCTGATCGCGACCGCGGAAACGATTCCGGCCAGCACCACGAGCACAGAATTCAACACGACAAAGGCAACGCCTCTCATATTGAATTGGAGGATCGCCGGTTTCGCGGAGGGCTCCCACCCACACCGGATCTGTACGCGCTCGCACGCGAGCAGTGGAATAAACTTCCCGGCTCAGTCGTCAGGCCTTCGATGGATCCGCCCATAACGTCTGATCCGCCCGCCTCTTCGGAATCTGAGGCACCGCACTCGGATGAAAACGAAGCGGACAAGGACTCCCAATGAGCCTGAATGGAACGGTTTGGACTCCGATAGGCCCCAGCCCGTTGCACGCAGGCATCGATGTTAATGGGCAAGTCACTTCTATCGCGGTTAATCCGAATAACACGCAGATCATTTACATCGGCACGGCGTGGGGAGGTGTTTGGCGCACGCGCAACGGCGGAAATACCTGGACTCCCATGTTCGATCGCGCTCCGTCGCTTGGCATCGGTGAGCCTGCCGCGATAGCCATCGACCCGATCGACACAAACATCATCTATGCCGGCACAAGCAGCCGCGAAGGCTCTCAGTTCTCCCGCAATGCTACCCAACCTGGCGCTGGGCTGTTTAAATCTACCGACGGCGGCGCAAGCTGGGTTCGACTCGGATCATCCTACCCATCCAACGCCACAAGCAATGCCAGCATCTTCTTCAATCAGAACATCAACGTTGTCATTGTCGATCCGGCCAACAATCAGATCGTTTACCTGGCATCGAACAGCGGATTCTTTCGTTCTACCGACGGCGGTTTGAATTGGACTCAGGAAGCGATTGCGGGCGGGCCCGTCAATACCTTGGCCATGGATCCGACGTCGCCGGCCTCGGCGCGCATCCTCTATGCGGGCATATCAGGTGTGGGCGTTGCGCAGTCGACGGACGGAGGACGCAACTGGACGACAATCCTGAACACGGCCACTCCGGCAGCGGCGACGCAGCTCACAGCGGGCTCTTACACCGGCTTCGGCAAAGTTGTCGTTGCACTCGCGCCACCCACTTCGCCTCCCAATCCCGGCGGCATTCGTGTCATCTATGCATCCATGGTCGGAACTCCCAACGTGTTCGCTAATCCGGACACGATCGGCTTACTCCTAAGCCAGGATCAGGGCGCCACATGGACTGCGCAAACCGCCACCGGAACAAGTTCCACCACCTACGGCGGATACGCATTTCACATTGCAGTCGATCCCGACTCACCCGGCAATGGCATCAGCGACACCATCTACTTCGGCACCCTTGCACAAGTGCGGTCAACCGACGCAGGTGGCAGCTTTGCACCGGTAAATAATCTTCATGCCGACACTCACACCTGGGGATTCGCAAAGCAATCCGGTTCCCCCACGGTCATCTACTGCGGCAACGACGGCGGAATTTTCATGTCCACCGACGGCGTCAATTTCAACTCGCTCAATAGTGGAGGCCTCCAGACCGGCCTGTTCTACAACCTCGATGTCAAGCCCGATGCAACGGCCAGCGTCACATTGGGGACGCTTCAGGACAACGGCGTTGCTACTACCGCCGGAGCCACTAGCCCTGCGTGGAACGGAGGCCTCGGTGGCGACGGCTTCGACGTCGCGCACGACGGGCAGATCGCTCTGCAGGTCTACGCCAGGAGCAACGGTAACATCTTTCGCTCAACCGACGACGGAAATTCATACGGGACCATCACTCCGCCCTTCACACTTCCTGAACAGGGAGTCTACCTCGCTGCGGTCGCCAGCGATCCCAGTACAGGCAACGTGGTTTACGCCAGCAGCAAACAGAACCTCTGGCAGAGCACTGATGGAGGCGCAACTTGGCCGAACAGCTTCCCGCTTCCAGGGCCTGCCAACGAGGTCAACGTTGCAGCAACTAATGGCAACAATGTGGCGGCGGCCGTTTCCGGCCAGGTCTTCGTGTCGACCAACGCCTTGGTAGGCGGTGGCTTCACATTCACCGACATCTCGCGAAACCTGCCCGGCCTTAACGTCACACGCGTTGCGTTCGACCCGGCCGATCCGACCACGGTCTATGCTGTGCTCAGTGGCTTCAGCGGCTTTCTTGGTGGACACGTTTTCCGCACCACGCTTGCAGGATCCACCTGGCAGGACATATCACCGCCCCTGGACCTTCCGTTCAATGCCATCGCTCTCGATGGGAACGAGACGCCCGCTGTTATCTACACGGGCACTGATTTCGGCGTTCTGCGATCCGTGGACGGTGGCTCCAGTTGGTCCATCCTCGACGACATCCATTTCCCCGGAGCGCCGGTGTTCGATCTGGCATATCGCAACGGTGAACTGCGCGCGGCCACTTTCGGTCGTGGCGTCTTCTCGTTTTTGAAGCCGTTTGGTCCCTCCATCGCGCTCAACCTTCAGGACGGCCTGATATTCGGTACCGTCTGCCAGGGCCCTCAATACCTGACGCTCACGGTCTACAACGTCGGCGCAACAGATCTCACCATCACCAGTGTCCAGCGTCTGATGGGATCCACCGATTTTGCGGTTCTCGCCAATCCTTCCACGCCGCTCGTTGTCCAGCCGGGAGAGGACATCGAATTCACTGTGCAGTATTCGCCAACGCTGGTTGGAGTGCCGGAGCTCGCTACCATCCGGATCATCAGCAACGATCCAACCGCACCATTCGTCGACTTGGCGGCCGTCGGCATAAAGGGTACAGGGCGCTTAGTAACGTCCATCGCGGATAGCGGGTTTATTGGCAATGTGTGCTTGGGCTCGCTCGCCGATACGGCACTGACGCTCAACAACAGCGGCAACTGTGCGCTCACAGTCTCCGGCATCGCTTCTTCTTCGCCTGAATTCCTGGCGCCTCTGATCTCCGCACCGCTCCTCCTTGGGTCGGGTGAATCGACATCCGTCACGCTGCGCTTCCAGCCCTCCAGCTTTGGTCCCAAGACAGGAACAATCACCGTAACCAGTAACGATCCCGCTGGCTCGCGCCTGGTGTCTGTCTCCGGTTTCGCGCCGGCCCCGCGCTTGTCGCTTGCCATTGCCAACACCGGCAACTTCGGAAACTCTTGTGTCGGGTCGTTCAGGGACGAGATGCTGATTCTCAATAACAGTGGCCGCTGCACGCTGACCATTTCGAGCATCACCTCCTCGTCAGGCGAGTTCTTAGTTCCGTTGGTCGTGTCTTACCCGCTGACGATCGAAGCAGGAGGCGAGTTGGAAATACCTCTTCGCTTCCAGCCCACAAGCTTCGGACCAAAATCAGCCACCATCAGCGTTGCTAGTGACGATCCATCCGGTCCGCACACCGTCGCGGTCTCCGGCCACGCGCCCTCAGGCAAAATCGTGATCACAGGTAGCGCTTATTTCGGCGGCGTGAAGTGTTGCCACAAAGCGTTCCGCACAATCTCTGTCTGCAACGTGGGCGATTGCGACCTGAACGTCACCAAGTGCAGATTCGAACACAGAAATCGCCACTGGCGTCTTATTCACAATCCGTTCCCGAATACGCTCCACCCTGGCTCGTGCCTGAATGTCGTTATCCGCTACCACGCAACAGAGTGCGAGCCGCATCCCTGCGAGGTAGTGATCGAAAGCGACGATCCAGCCAGACCGAAGGTCGAAGTTGAGGTTATCGCCTGGACACGCTGCTGCTGTAAAGAATGCTGCGACAACTGCTGCCAGCATCGCCCCTGCGACGAGCCTCATAAGGAGTGCTGTCACCACCACAAGTGCGAGTGTTGCGGTGGCGGCGATAGGCACGAGCATGCTGCCGAACATCGCGACGAAGGCCGCGAACACCATCCGGGTTCGCGTCACCATGACGAGCATGGGCGGGGTCGCCACGACCATCCGGACGATCACGAAGAGGATGAGGACTGACGGGCAGAGCGCAAAGGTGAGCCATGAATTTTATCGAACGCATATTTGACATCGCCCCGGATGGGGGCAGCGGATTGACGGAATTGGCGATTCTGCTTGCGTGTATCTGCACGGCAGCAGGCGCCTTATGGCTGCGACGTAAAGTTCGTCCCGGCTGGTTTGCGAACAGGGCGAAGGAGTAGCTGATCCCGCGAACTAGCAGCCTTCCTCATCGCGATGCCAGCTGCTCCTGCCAAATTTCCAACCGTGCCGCACAGCGCGCACAACCGCACTGCCCTTCCTCAGCAGCTGGCTCGCCCGCCGGTGCAGGCAGCAAGTGCTCACCCTCTTGCGCGATCAACATGAGCCAGCTATCCGCCGTCATTCGTTGCACTCCGCACCCGCCGCGCGCCCGCACCGCTGCATCCTGCACGCCCAGCCACTCGTATTCGGCCGGAATGCCGTCAGGAAGATTGAGATGCCGCTCCACGAACTGCGGCGGCGGCAGCATGCGCTGACCTTCGGCAATCAACTCCGCGTTCGACGGCCATAGCTCCGTAACCGTCTGCCCAAGCTCCACTGTGATCTCGGCCCATTGCTGCAGCATCGGTCCGGTCAGCTGCGGCTTGGCAGCATGCTGCCCACGAAACAGCGCCTGTGCCGGAGTCGGTTTGTTCTGTTCCGCTTGCCAGGCCGCAAACTCCGCATCCATCTTCCTTCGCAATTCCGCCCGCGCCGGATCTTGCGCGTCCACCAGCGCCAACTCTGCCGCTTTTGCCGCCGCCTTGCGATCCCGTTCGCGCCGCTCGGCATCCCGCTGCCCCTTCAGAAACTCCAGCATCCGCACGGCTTTATGAAACGAGTTCTCCGCCGTGGTCCGGTAGCGTTGCATCAGTTGCAGCCGCTGCAGCAACTCGGGCCGCCACTCTGCTGCGTTCGTCGATTCACTTCGCAACGCCCGCTCCACGTCCGTGTACGCCTCCTCCGTCCGTTGAAGCCGCCACGCGCAGTCCACCACCTGCTCCAGTTGCGCCAAATCGCCTTCCGTTTCCGGCGCATACACCTCCAGCCACTGCTGCCAGACCGCATCGTAGTCTTCCCGCCGCTCGCCCGGCAGAATCTTCTCCTTCGACCGGCATCCGTGCGTGCGCGCGTTCTGGCTCGAGTTTCTCTTGCCCTCGACTGTCCACGGCCCACCTCGCGGTCTTCGCGCCTGTGGCGGTCCGAAGTCGGCAAGCACGCAACCGGTTGGCAATTCGTTCATCCCGCACGCAAGGTCGCACGGGCCAGTTCGCGAAACGCCGAACTCTCAGCCTATGTAGAAGAAAAAAGGGAAGTTATAAATTCTGCTCGGCGCGTCACCGTTCCGAAAACTGCCCGAACCGAACGGGCACGAACGCGGCCCACACCGCAGACAAATAGCGCATGTCTTTTGGCGAAAGTTCGTTTGGCAACCGGCGCCGTCGCCGGACTCCGGCCTAGCGCTCGGCCAGTGCCGGCTCGGGTGCCTGTTCCCCGGACAGCGCCGCCTGCAGTGTCGACCGGCGATTCCGGCTATTCACGAAGCGATCCAGATACACGTAAATCACCGGCGTGATATACAGCGTCAGCAGCTGCGAAACGATCAGGCCACCCACTACCGCTAAACCCAGCGGCCGCCGTGCTTCCCCGCCCGCGCCCGTTCCGAACGCAATGGGCAGCGTGCCCAGCAGCGCCGCCATCGTGGTCATCATGATCGGGCGGAACCGCTGCAGGCAGCCCTGCACAGATCGCCTCCTCAGGCGACTTCCCTTCCTTCCGCTGTGCCTCCAGCGCAAAATCGATCATCATGATCGCGTTCTTCTTCACAATGCCGATCAGCAGGATAATGCCGACAAACGAGTACAGATTCAGATCGTCGTCTGAAGATCATCAGCGTAATAAGCGCGCCCAACCCGGCCGCCGGCAATCCCGACAGAATCGTGATCGGATGGATGAAGCTCTCGTACAGAATCCCGAGCACCAGATAAATCACAACCACCGCAATCAACAGAAGGACGCCCAGGCCCTTCAGTGAGTTCTGGAACGCCGCCGCCGTCCCCTGGTAGCTGAACGTAACCGTGTCCGGCAAACCAATCTGGTGCGCCGCTTCGTCCACCGCCTTCGTCGCCTGGCTCAGCGAAACGCCCGGTTTGGTATTGAACTGGAAGTTTACCGCCGGCAGCTGCCCGATGTGGTTTACACTCAGCGGCGCAACTGTCTGGTTCAATGTCGTCACCGCCGCCAACGGCACCAGTTTGCCGGCCGTCGACCGGATATAGAGCCCGCTCAGTCCTTCCGGATTGCGCTGATCTTGCGGCAGCACTTCCAGCAGCACGTCGTACTGGTCGGACGATGCCAGAATGCTCGCCACCTTGCGCGTGCCGTACGCATCGTACAGCGTGTTGGCGATCGCATCCGGAGTCACGCCCAGCGCTAGTGCCCGGTCGCGATCAATCTGCACATGCAGGCGCGGGCTCGCAAGGCGGAGATCGCTGAACACATTCTGTAATCTGTGTAACCGATCGTAGCTTCGCCTCCAGCTTCGGCGCCCAGGCGATACAGTTCGGCCGTATCCGCGATCCTGCAGCGCCAGCGAATACTGGCTGCGTCCTTCGCCTTGTCCCATCGGGATCAGCGGCGGAGCCTGTAGGAACACCATCACGCCCGGGATGCTGCATGAACTTCTGTTCCAGTTCGCCGATAATCGCGCGGCGCCTTGGGGCGATGCTTGTCGTTCTTCAGCTGCATGAACATGAAGCCTGGATTTTGGCCCCGCATTCCTACTCCCGGAGCCGAAGTTCGACACCCACGGGATTCGTCTTGACGATCACTTGCTCCACGCGGTCCTGAATGCGCACCATCTCGTCAAAGGAGGTGTCCTGCGCCGCTTCGTCGCCGCCGAACACAGCACCCTGATCCACCGTCGGCATGAAGCCTTTTGGCATCACGATGAACAGGTAAACCGTGCCGACCGTCAGCACGATGCTGGCTATCAGAGTGATCAGCCGGTGCCGCATCACCCCGCCCAGCGTCGTCCGGTACAGATTATTCAGTCCAACGAAGAACCTCTCCGACCACAGATAGAACTTGCCCGGTCGGGTGGCTCTCATGCCGCAGGAAACGGCTGCACAGCATCGGAGTCAGGGTCAACGAAATGACGCCCGAAATCAGAACCGCTACCGCAATGGTCACTGAGAACTCGCGCAGCAATCGCCCGATGACGCCTTCCATGAAAAGCACCGGAATGAACACCGCCACCAGCGAGATAGTCATCGACACAATCGTGAAGCCAACCTCGCGCGCGCCGTCGATAGCTGCCTGCATGCGCGGCTTGCCCATCTCCATGTGGCGAACAATGTTTTCCAGCATGACGATCGCGTCGTCAACAACGAACCCCACCGACAATGTCATCGCCATCATCGACAGCATGTCGATGGTGAAACCAAGCAGCTTCATGGCGGCGAAAGTTCCCAGCAGTGAGAGCGGGACCGCCAGGCTCGGGAATCAGCGTCGCCGATACGTTGCGCAGGAAGAAGAAGATCACCACAATCGACCAGCCCGATGGTGATCAGCAGCGTCATCTTCACGTCTGAAATCGACTCGCGAATGCTCTCTGAGTCGTCGAACGCCCTCTCAAACTGCGACGCCGGCCGGCATCGACTTGCTTCATCACCGGCAACAGCGCCTTCACCGCGTCCGCCACCTGCACCGTGTTCGCTCCCGGCTGTTTCGAAACTGCCAGCACAATCGTGCGCCGCCCATTGATCCAGAAATTGGGCACGCGTGTTGGCTGACGCTGTCGACCACATTCGCCAGTTCGTCCAGGTGCACCGGGCTGCCGTTGTGGTACGACACGATCAAGCGCCCGAACTGCGCCGCCGAAGTTAGCTGACTGCTCGGATTCCACGGTATAAGCCTTCGTCGCGCCGAACAGCGAGCCGGCCGGCAGATTGATGCTGCCGCTTGCGATCGCCGCGCGTATGCTTTCCAGATCGACCTGGCGGGACGGCTAGCTTCTGCGGATCCGCTTGCACGCGCACGGCATACTTGGCCGAACCGAACACTTCCACTCGCGACACGCCTGTCACCATGGAGAGCCGCCGCGCCAGCATGCTTTCGGCATACTGGTCTAACTGCGACATCGACATCGTCGGCGATGTGATCGCAATGTACATGATGGGCTGTTCCGCCGGGTTCACTTTCGAGAACGAAGGCGGCGCTGGCATGTTGGTCGGCAGATTGCCTTGCGCTCGCGAAATAGCGGCCTGCACATCCTGGGCGGCTGCGTCGATGTTCCGGCTCAGATCGAACTGCAGCGTGATGTTGGTTGACCCCGAGCGAACTCGACGACGACATGCTGTTGATGCCGGCGATGGTCGAGAATTCCGTTTCGAGCGGCGTCGCCACCGACGCCGCCATGGTGTCGGGGTTCGCTCCCGGCAGGCTCGCCGAAACCTGAATGGTCGGGTACTCTACCGCCGGCAGATTGCTCACCGGCAGCGAAAAGTAGCTGATCAGGCCAAACACCAGAATCGCCACCATCAACAGCGTGGTCGTGATTGGCCGTTTAATGAAGAGATCGGTAAAGCGCACCAGAGGCTCCTATAGCTCACCGGCTTGCTGGTTTTGAGCGCCGGCCTTCTCAATCTGCGCCGAGCCTGGCAGCAAGCGCACCTTGACACCGGGCGCTAACCGCATCTGCCCTTCGGACACCACCATCTCGCCGGGTTTTACGCCCTCCGGCTAAAACTGCCTCTTCCACCGTGCCCGTGCCCTCCTGCACCAGCCGAAGCACCTTAACGGGCCGCATTGCCACCGTGTTGTTGGCCGCGTCCATCACCCATACATACTTGCCGTCTGGTCCGTTTTGCAGCGTGCGACTCGGGATCAGGATGCGTCCGCGCTCCGTCTGAATCTGCGCCTGTACATTCACAAACTGCCCCGGCCATAAGGCGCGCTTGGGATTGTTGAATACGGCCTTCAGTTTCACCATGCCGGTCGTGTTGTCCACCGTGTTGTCAATGAAATTCAGCTTGCCGGTTTCGCTGCCCTGGCCTTGCACATCGGCAACCACGGGAAGCGCCTGCTGCGCGTTATTGCGGCGAATGTCACCCAGCATCTGCTCCGGTACGCCGAACGCGACATAAATCGGGCTGACCTGCAGGATGTTCACAAGCGCCGTGTCGTTGTCTTTGATCAGGTTGCCCGCTTTGGCGCTGACCGCGCCGGCTCGCCCCGTGATAGGCGCCGTGATCCGCGTGTAATCCAATTGCAGCTTTGTCTCTGCCAGTTTTGCGGTGTCAGCCGTCTTCGAAGCCGTGGCGCTCTCTAACGCCGCTTGGTCCGCCTGCAGCGACGCTTGTGCTGCGTCCGCTGTCGCTACCACCTGTTCCGTCTGTTCCTTGGAGTAAATACCGTCCTTCGACAGTGCCTCGCCCCGGTCCGCGGCTGCCCGCGCCTGTTTCAGCTGCGCCTGGTCTTTCGCCAAGTTGGCCCTAGCCTGCTGCTCCAGCGCATTGTCCTTCGCTATCTCCGCCTCGAGCTCCGCTATCTGCCGATGCAGCGGTTCGGGGTCGATTTCGAATAGGAGTTGGCCGGCGCGTACGTCATCGCCTTCCCGGAAGTCTACCCGGATGATCTGTCCCGCCACTCGCGACTTCACGTCTACACTGTTAACGGCTTCCACCGTGCCCACCGCCGCCACCCGCAAAGGCACATCGCTCGATACGGCCGGAACGGCGCGTACCGGCACAGTCATCATCATCATCATGGCGGCCGGGTTGGGCCCTTGCTTCTTCTGGCACGAGACGAAGAGCGTGGCCACCGCAATCACGGATATAGAGAGAAGAACGGAGTTAGGTTTGATAGATCGAGGCAAACAAGACCTGCTAAAACAACGGGCGGGTGACTACTATGTTCGCATTTGTACCCTGGCCCATGCCACCAATGTACGGAATTTGGATGGGATCTGTTCCCAAGGATTTTCTGACGTAACTACAAGCATTTAGTTAGGCGCTGCCCGGGAGCGATATTATTGCGCCTGAGGTGCCATGACGTCTCGCCGGGAATTTCTGGCTGCTGTGTCCTCCAGCCTGTTGGCAGCTAGCGCTGAACCTCCTCTACAGGAAGTTCCCTATGGGGCTGTCACTCTTGCGCCCGGCTTGGCACGGCAACAGTTTGAGTCCACCCGCTCCGTGCTCCTCGCCATGAACGAGGACAGCCTGCTGAAGCCCTGGCGTCTGCGGGCCGGACTCCCTGCTCCCGGTCCCGACCTGGGCGGCTGGTACGACGAGGTCCCGCTCCAGAAAACCGAAAGCGGCGGCCACGGCTTTGCTCCTGCACACTCGTTCGGACAGTGGATCTCGGCCCTGGCTCGCGGCTATGCCGTCGACCATGACCCGCAAACCAAGGCGAAACTCCAGCGCTTGCTGGCGCTCTACGAGCCGGCGATTTCCGGTCGCTTCTATAGCAATTTCCGGTTCCCGGCCTACAACTTCGACAAAATGGTGATCGGTCTCATCGACGCCCGGCAGTTTGCCGGCATCGCGGAGGCTCGACAGCTACTCGAACGCACTACCGATGCCGCCGAACCGCATCTGCCGCCCACCGCTCTCGATCGCGATGAACCGCAGCGGCGCTGGCGCGCTTCCGTCGGCGAAAGCACCGCCAACGACTATACCTGGGACGAGTCCTACACGCTCCCCGAAAACCTCTTCCTCGCCTACCAGCGCGGCGCCGGCCAGCGCTACCGTCGCTTAGCGCAGCGTTTCCTGCTCGATCGCACTTACTTCGATCCGCTCGCCGCCAACCGTAACGTCCTCGCGAATCACCATGCCTACAGCTTCTGCAACGCCCTCAGTTCGGCCATGCAGGCGTATTTAACCGATGGCAGCCACAAGCACCTTCTGGCGGCCAGCAATGCTTTCGACATGATCGCCGAAACGCAAAGTTTCGCCACCGGGGGGTGGGGACCGAACGAGAGTTTCAGTGAGCCGGGCAGCGGCGAACTGTACAAGAGCCTCGCCGGAACGCACCGCAGCTTCGAAACGCCCTGCGGCAGCTACGCCCACTTCAAACTAACCCGCTACCTGCTGCGTGTTACGGGGAACGGCCGCTACGGCGACAGCATGGAACGAGTTCTATACAACACGGTGCTCGGCGCCAAACCCCTCGAGCCCGACGGGCGGGCTTTCTATTACTCCGATTACAACAATGCCGGGCGTAGGACCTACTTCCCAGACGCCTGGCCTTGCTGCTCCGGCACGCTGCCGCAAGTGGCGGCGGATTACCACATCCTTCCCTACTTCACTGACAGCCGCGGGCTGTACGTCAACCTATACCTGCCCTCCACGCTGCGCTGGACCGCACCCGACGGTGCCGAGGTCGCGCTCACGCTCGAAACGCGCTACCCGCTTGAAGGCAACATCATTTTACGCATCCAGTCGGCACGTGCTTCCACCTTCCCGCTCCGTCTGCGCATCCCCGCCTGGGCCGGAACCGGCGCTGTTGTCCGTGTAAACGGCGCCGCTGTCTCCGTGAACGTCGCGAAAGGGTTTGCCTCCATTGAGCGGCGCTGGACCAATGGCGACGTAGTCGAACTCCGCTTACCGCTGAACGTAAACCTCGAAGCCATCGATCGCGAACATCCCAATACCGTGGCCGTCGTACGCGGACCACTGGTCTTATTCGCCCTCGACGGCCAGCCGCTTCCAGCGACGCGCGCGGAGTTATTGGCTGCTGCCTCCGAAGACAACCGGTTCCGCCCCTTCTTTGAGTTGCAAGACCGGCCCTACCAGACTTATCTGACACTTGCCTGACCCGGTCGCACGGTATCCTTAAAAGATCAACCACATGCTTTTGCGCGCAGCATCTTTGCTGCCTTTCGTGTGCGTTCTGGTGTGCGCACAGGGTGTTAGCCCCACGAGCGAGGGAAGCGTACTTCCGCCCGCCACCGATACGCCGGCACCAACTGTTTGTCCGGCTGGGGGACCCATTGGCGCCGTTAGCCTGAAGGTCCGTTCGCCGAAAACGGGTGACGAGCCCCTGCCGCTTGACAAGATCATCAACCTCTCTGAAGGCGACACTGTTTTGTATTCGCCCGTCATGCGATCCCGCGAGGAGCGGCACGGCGAGGTTGCGCTGGTGATGGTTCCGTTAAAGCGCGATGCGGCGAATGCCATTCAGATCACCGATCCCCGCCCGGCCGACAAGCCGCAGGAATGGAAGATCGATCGAACCATGTCGATCGTCGCTTATGTCTACGGGCCGGAAGGTCTCAGCAAAAAGAAGGTACGCGGATTCTTGACGCAGGACGATCTGTTGATCGCCCAACTCGCCGACTACGCGGAGAAGACCGCGCAAACGGAAGCGCTGATACAAGCCTTGTCGGATACCGATCGCTCCGCTGCCAGTGTGAACGCGGCTCTCAGCGGTTTCGCTTCACAGTACGGCCTGGCGGCCAGTATTGACAAGACGGCGCCCGCCGCCGTGCAGGCGCAGACGTTGTTCGCCACCATGAATCCGCAGCTGGCGACCTACGATCCTTTGACCCCTTCCACCAGCGCGCGCATCGGACAAACGGCCAGTCTCACCACCGCGGCCGCGGCGTTGTTCTTCGGCAGCCCTATCGGCTTGGCGGCCGGGGGCACTGCCATGCTGCTCGACCTCCGCTCCATCGCCTTTCCCGGCACGCAGTTCCGCTCCTCATTCGCGCAACCTGTCACCAGTGGCTTAAACTTGTGCGGGCAGCGCACGCCTGCTCCCCCTCACACGCGCGTCGCTTATATCTGGGCGAATCGCATTCCGAATGCGCCATTGCCGGCGGTACAGGTCGGTAGCGCCCACTTCGTGCCGGAAGGTCAAAAGACGCCCGTTCCAGTGGAAGTTCCCGATAAGCTCTGGCACTACCTGGATCGCGCCCGCGGTTGGACCATGCAGGAAGCAGGCGGGAAACCTGTACCCATCAAGGTCCTGCCGCTGGCCAACCAGCACGCCCTGGAACTCGACCTATCCAAGGCATCTACGCTGCCCGGGGATTACCGCTTAACGGCTTATTGGGATTGGGCCCGTTTCGAGGTGGCGGGGACGGTCGCCGTGCGCCCGTTATCGGACTTCAAGGATGCGAAACTCGAAGCTTCATCGCAGGATCGGCTGCTGGCCCGCAGCGGCAAGATTGCCGTCACGCTGGAAGGCGCCGATTTCGAATTCGTGTCGAAGGTGGAGGTGAAGAAATCGAACGACGAGTTCGCCACCGCCCAGCCAATCCCCTTCGTTCTGCCGAAGGGCGTACGGCAAGGACCGCAACAGCACGCGGATGTACAAATCAACTCCGCCGACCTCGATCCGGGCGAGTATCAGCTTCTGGTGACGCAGGCCGATAACAAGGCGCATGCCGTTCCAGTCAAGCTATTGCCGAACCCGCCGCAGATCAGCAATTTGCCCATCGTAGCCAACGAGGGAGCGTCGACCCAACACTTCATCCTTAAAGGTAAGCACCTGGGTCTGCTGGCCAGACTGGAAGCGCCGGGCGCAAATTTTCAGCTTGGCAACGCGACATCCGACGAATCGGAGCGCAACGTCACCGTTCAACTGACATCGGACGCCAAGCCGGGAAGCGCCTTTGCTGTTTCGGAGTTTCTGCACGATCGCTCCGAGCCGCTGCTACTACCCGAAGCGCTTCGCATTACGGGCCCGTTGCCAATGATCGCCAGTTCGAAGTTGTCTCTGCCGGCGTCCCTGCCGGTCGCGATCGCGCCCGGTGAGTTTCCCGCGGGGAACACGTTGACCGCAATGCTGGATGTGAAGAACATCAACCCGCGAAGCGAGCTAAAACTTGGCTGCGAGGACGGACAAGAGTGGCGTGCCCAATTGCATATCGGGCAGCAAACCGACAAGTGGAGTCTGCAACAGCTTTCGCAGGACCAGTTGTTTCTGTCCTACGACACGGCTGAGATACCGGCAGGCTGTCTGGTGCAAGGCGTGATCGACAATCAGGCCGAAGGCGAATCGCAGCCGGCCACGCTGGCCCGTATCGTGCGCTTGCCGCAGATGGACCAGGTTTCGCTCAGCAACGACGGAGCACTGGATGGAAAGCGGACGTATACAGTGACAGGCAAGAACCTGGAGATGATCGAGAAAGCGGGCTGGGATCAATTGACCGGCTTCGATGTGACGGAACTTCCAACGCCGCTGCCCGGGCAGGGCCAACGTCAATCGCTTCACTTCGTATTGCCCGACCCGCCGGCCGCCAACGCTCCTATTTACATCTGGCTGCGCGGCGAAAAGACGGGCCGGCAAACGTCACTCACCGCGCCTGCGGTCACCGGGAGCAAGTAGCCGCCTTACTGCTGTGGCGGCGGCTGAGCAGGTTGTCCGGGCGTTGGCGGTGTATTGGCCGGTGTGGTGCTTGCGCCGATACTTAACAGCTCAACCTCGAAAGTCAGCACAGCGCCGCCGGGAATCACGGGCGGATGACCCTGCGCACCGTACGCGATGCTCGAGGGGCAAGTCAGAATCGCTTTGCCGCCCACCTTCATCTTCTGCAGCCCTTCCGTCCAGCAAGGAATCACGTGGTCCAGCGGGAACTCCGCCGGCTCGTTTCGCTTGTACGAACTGTCGAATTCACTGCCGTCCGGCAAAGTGCCCCGGTAGTTGACGCGAACCGTGTCGGTAGCCTTGGGCGATGGGCCGCTGCCGGGGGTTACTTCGCGATAGATAAGACCGGAACCGGTCTTGGTGGCACCCGGCTCGGCGGCTGCCTTCGCCAGCGACGCTTCGCCGGCTTTGGCGGCGCGCTGTTGCGCCATGGCATTGATTTTCGGACCCCACACATTGATGTCTTCCGCAGGCTTATTCGCTGCGGCGTCGGACATGGCACGCTTCACGATCTCCAACTCAGCCGGTGTCAGACTAAATGGCGCCAGCGAGTGTTGGATCGAAAGTCCTAACGCATAGATTGTCTTTTGATCGTCGGTGGTCAGAGGAGTCTCCGGAGTATGCTTCGCCGCAGAAGCGGTGGGTTTGGCGGTGGACGACGCCGTCGAGGTCCGGTGTGCCGGCGCCGCTTTCGCGGCTGGTTTTGCGGCAGTGGACGTCGTTGCAGTTTGCGCGCTTAGCAGCAACGCGGAGCAAGAAAGGGCGGCCAGATTGACCGCGAAAGAAGGAAGCAGGGCGCGCACTCGTTTAGGCTAACATTCGCCCGAAAACATGCTACGATGATGTCCTCCCCACGATGGCAAATGCCTTGCTGGACGCTCTTCCCGACGAGCAGGTGCTGCAAGCAAACTCGCTCGCGACGGTCACGCGCCAATGCGTGATCCTGCGCGGATCGAACGGACGATCTCACGCTATTCTGCCTGTTGCCAGGATCGAACAGATGCAGAGTCTCAAAACCACGTTCCCCGGTTTACTGGTTATTGCTTCGGCCCTGGGCCTTTTGGCCGCTGCCGCACAGCTATCTAAGGATGGCCATGGAGCCGGGATTCCCATGTCGATCATCGCTGCGGTGTTTGTGTTGCTTTACATCAACTCCCGCAAGGCATCGATTCTGTTCCGTGTGGATGGCGAACGATTCGAGACTACACAGGGCACTGTGCGGGAGGTGCGTAATCTCATCAACGCCGTTCATGAGGCGCAAAGCAAACTGTCCGCACTAGCCGCCTAAACGCAAAGAGCGCCTTGGGAGAATGTCTCCCGGGCGCTCTTTTTGTCGATAGCTCTGTCCTCTTATTGAGGACTGGCGGTGCCCGTGCTGCTGGGTGTCGTGGATGGTGAATCCGAGGTTGTCGTATCGCCCGTATCGGACGGGCGGCGCTTCAGCTTCGGACGGTCTTCGTCATCGCCCTTGCTCTTCTTGCTGGGATCGGTTTCGTCCTCAATGGGAGCATTCGAGTTGGGGTTGCGGCGCAGTGTTGGCTTGTTCGGGTCGTCGGTTGTCTTGTCGGGACGGCGTTGGTTCTCGAGCATCGCCAGCCGCGCTTTTACGTCATCGAACTCAGAGGTGGTGACGACGTACTCGGGCTTAGCCTTCAGAACGTCTGCGATTTCCTTCTGCGACTTTACAATGCGGTCATCTGTTGGCGGATGGGTGGAAAACATCTTCGACATTGTTCCCGGTTTGCGCTTTTCCATGGTCTGGATCTTCTCGAAGAAATCCACGAAGGCAGTTGGGTCGTATCCAGCCTTATACATGTACTGCACGCCAAGGTAGTCCGCTTCCGCTTCGAATCCGCGGGAGAACTTCAGGAAGGTCAGGGGGACAAGAAGGCCGGACGCTTCATAGATACCGTATGCTGCCGGTCCGCCGATAATCATCAGCGGGATCATGCTCAGCTGAGCCAATTCACCGCGGGTCGCCTGCCGCGTACCGTGCCGTGCGGCCACGTGGGCAATCTCGTGTGCCATCACGCCGGCCAGTTCGGCTTCCGAATCAGCCTTCAGAATGAGTCCCGAATCCACGAAGAAAAAGCCGCCAGGCAGTGCAAACGCGTTCACTGTCGGATCTTCAACCACTTTGATGGTGAACGGAACCTTAGCGTCGGAGTTGCGCACCAGGTTCTGTCCAATACGGTTGACGTATTCAGACACGACCGGGTCGTTGATGATTTTTGACTGACGCTCGACTTGCTGCGCCAAGCCCTTGCCCAGTGCGATTTCTTTTTCGAGCGAGTAGAAGTTTACTTTTCCACTGACGCTGCGGTCGCCGATAGCGTCCGGATCTTTTTCTTTGCTGTCACCGGCGAAGGTGGCGGCAGGAACACTCAGGAGAACCGCTAAAGTAAGGCTGACCGAGGATCTGAAAGGGGAGAGTCGCCGCATTTTACTCCTTAACGACGGGCAAGGACCGGGAACGTACGTATCTAGTATAGGGCAAATTCTGCAGAATGAACCGTTTCGGCTTTGCACCAGGAAGAACTAAGAACCCTAACGTATGCTCGACTGCATGGGTTTCAAAAAGCTTCGGTGCCGGCTTTATGCTTGACGAACGGACAGCGATTTGGGAAGGGTACCGACGCGATTTTCCGGTCACTGCCGAGTTGATCTACCTGAATCATGCCTCCATTGCGCCGCTTTGCCGTCCGGCGGCTCAGGCTATGGCCCACTTAACGGACGACGTGCTCCGGTTTGGTTCGCTGCACTATGACAAATGGATGGAGGCTTACGCGGGCTTGCGGACAGCGGCAGCGAAGCTGATGGGCGCATCCGCCGACGAAATCGCCATCGTAAAGAACACCTCGGAAGGGATTTGTACTATTGCGCTTGGCCTGGACTGGAAGGCCGGCGACCAGGTGGTGGCGTTCCGGGAGGAGTTTCCCGCCAACTATTTTCCCTGGGTCCGGCTCCAGTCGCGCGGAGTGGAAATTCGCTGGCTTTCTATCTACGATAATCTCGATCGCATCGCCGAAGCGGTTCGCGGGGCTCGCCTATTGGCAGTCAGTCACGTGAATTATCTGAGCGGGTATCGGGTGGACCTGGCGGCTATCGGGAAACTCTGCCGCGAAAACCAGTGCTTTTTCTTTGTCGACGCCATCCAGGGTCTGGGAGCTTTCCCGCTGGACGTGGAGGCGTGTCAAGTGGATGCGCTGGCAGCGGACGGCCATAAGTGGATGCTGGGGCCCGAAGGCAATGGGATTCTTTACGTCCGGAAAGAGTGGCAGGACCGCATCGAGCCGGTGGAGTTTGGCTGGACGAATCCGGCGCAGTATTTCGACTATGCTTCGCGCGACATGACTTTGCGTCCGGATGCGGGTCGTTACGAGTGCGGAACCCTGAACACGATCGGCTGCTTTGGCTTGCGCGCGGCGATTGAGTACCTGTCCGGTGTGGGGATTGAGCGGATCACGGCAGCGGTGGCGACTCTGGCGGCGCGGGTGGAACACGGTGTTCGCGCCAAGGGTTATGAGGTAATGCAGCCGCGAAGGGCCGACACGGGTTCGGGGATCGTCAGCTTCCGGCATCCGACACGCGATGCACGAAGCCTGCAAAGCGACTTCAAACGCCAAGGCATTGTGGGCGCAACACGACAGGGCTGGTTAAGGCTTTCTCCGCACTTCTACATCAGTCCCGCGGACATAGACCAGACACTGAGCTGCTTACCAGACGTTTGATTTTTGAGACAAAGGGTCCGGCTAACCCGGCCGGGCCCTTGTCTCGTCCGGCTTAGTGAGCCGGGAGGGCTGTGGGCGTCAGGTGGAACGGAACTGCCCGGGTTTCATCAATGGTTTGAACACCAACGAGGTAAGTGGCGGCGCCTTCGCGGCGGAATTCGAGACGGGGCTTCGATCCGGTGGTGTAAGCGGTGGGCACACTCGGCACAATGAATTCCTGGTGATCACCGCGAATGAAAAGCGTGCTCCCGTTTTCGACGAGCGTGTAATTCCCCGGAGGAAGCGTCCGGCCGGAAACAACAAATGAAAACGGCACGCGTAAATCGACTCTGCTGCCATCTGCAGCGTAAGCTACGGATGTGAAAGCGGACGCAGCAACGAGTGCTAGCACAAATAGATTGTTCATTGACTTCATAGGTATGTTCTCCTCGTGAATGCCATAACAGGCGTTGAGTTACGTGGGGAGCACACTAGGCTCGTATGTCGCCGGAACCAAAGTTCCAGTGGCAACCGAAAGCGTCAAGACTGAGACAGAGATCTTACTTCAGACGAAGTAGATGGAGTAAGTGGCTAAACGACTTTAGCAGCAACCAAGGCAGGGAGGGCTTCGAGGCCCACCCCGAGTGTACCAGGAAACGGACAGAAAAGGAGCGATAGCGACGTAAGCTACGTGATATTGTTGGCGCTCGCCGGAAGTCGTGAACAAATTAACGGCCCTGGTAATCCAAACGCTATAGTCCTGAGCTCATGAAATACCGAATTCTTGCGGCTTTCAGCATGTTCGTTTATGGATGCGCGGTGCTGGCCGGAGAATCATCCGGCTATCCGTTCAAAGATCCTTCGTTACCCGCTGAGAAGAGAATCGACAACCTGTTATCGCTGATGACAATCGAAGAGAAGGTCGACTGTCTGGGCACAAGAACCGGCGTGCCGCGGCTCGGGGTGCCAAACATTGGCAGTTCGGAAGGGATCCACGGCGTGGTGCAGCGTGCTTCGGAAGGGAGGTATCGCCGAACCGCGATTACCACCACGCAGTTTCCACAACCGCCGGGTATGGGCGAGTCTTGGGACCCGGAACTCGTTCGGCAAGCCGGAAATGTAGAGGGCTACGAAGCGCGATTCATCACGCAAACGGAGAAATACAACCGTCAGGTTCTTATGCTTTGGGGTCCACAATCGGATCTCGCTCGTGACCCGCGATGGGGACGGAGTGAGGAAGTGTACGGGGAAGATCCGTTCTTCAACGGAACGATGGCAGTGGCTTTCATCAAAGGGCTGCAAGGGGACGATCCGAAGTACTGGCAGGCAGCGGCTCTACTGAAGCATTTCCTCGCGAACAGCAACGAGAACTTCCGAACAAGTTCGTCTTCGGACTTCGATGAACGCCTGTTTTGGGAGTATTACTCAGTTCCTTTTCGAATGGGTTTTCTGGAAGGTGGCGCGAAGGCAGTGATGGCATCGTATAACGCCTGGAATGGCGTGCCGATGGCGGTGAACCCCATCCTGAAGTCGATTGTAAGAGACAAGTGGGGTGTGGACGTACTTTCGAGCGATGGAGGCGCCGTGAAGTTACTGGTGAACCCACGCAAAGCGTTCCCTACGCAGAAAGATGCCATTGTCGCTTGCCTGAAGGCAGGTATCAATCAGTTTTTGGAGACTTACAAGGATGAGGTCATAGCTGCACTGAAGGATGGATCGATCACGGCATCAGATATCGACGACTTACTTCGGTATAAGTTCCGTATTGCGATCAAGCTTGGATTATTGGATCCACCGGAGATGGTTCCTTACTCGAAAATCAAGGACGCGCCTGAGCCCTGGAACACGGAACGCGATCAATCTGTTTCTTTAAAGATGGCGCTTGAATCGGTGGTACTGCTTAAGAATGCGAACGGCTTTCTACCGCTGAAGAGAGATGCGCTCAAGTCGATTGCCGTGATTGGGCCGTTGGCCGATAAAGTTCGCTGGGACTGGTATGGCGGAACGCCGCCGCATGCCACCACACCATTGGACGGGATTAAGAACGAAGCCGGGCCGAATGTAAAGGTGACGTATGCGGCCGATGAGACCGGCCAGGAGGCCATCAAGGCGGCACGCACTTCGGATGTAGCAATAGTGGTGGTCGGAAACGATCCGACGTGTGGACCCGATATGGCGCACGACTGGATGAACTCGGCGGACGGAGGCAATACCTTGCCCTGTACATCGGCAAGCGACGGGCGTGAGGGACGCGATCGCGAAAGCCTGACTTTAGAGCAAGAGCAACTAGTGAAACAAGTGTTTGCGGTGAACCCGAAAACCGTGGTTATGTTGGTCTCCAGCTTTCCATACACGATCGACTGGTCCGCGGCGCACGTTCCGGCAATTCTGCACATGGCGCATTCATCGGAGGACGAAGGCACTGCGCTTGCTAAGGTGCTGTTCGGGGCATACAATCCCGGCGGTCATCTGGTTACCACGTGGCCGAAGTCGTTGGATCAACTGCCGCCTATGATGGACTATGACATCCGCCATGGCCGCACTTACATGTATTTCAAAGGCGAGCCCCTATATCCGTTTGGCTATGGCCTGAGTTACACGTCGTTTCAGTTTGCGCACTTAAGAACCAGTTCACCCAAACTTGCTAGCGACGGCGCGGTGACCGTAAGCGTAGACGTAACCAATACGGGCAATCTCACAGGAGACGCGGTGGTACAGCTCTATGTGAAGCATCTCGGGTCGAAAGTGGAGCGTCCGCGCCAGGAACTCAAAGGCTTTCAGCGGGTGACAATTGCGCCCAACGAGACGAAGACCGTAGCTATGCCGTTGCAAGCATCGGCGTTTGCCTACTGGGACACAACGAGCAACGGATGGAAGATAGAGTCCGAGCCAGTGAGCTTGACGGTGGGCGAATCGGCGGTGGATGGGAAATTGACGACAGAGTTACGCGTGCAATAGCCGCTTGACCTAGCTAGCAGCTGGGCAGGTTTTAACTACATTCCGGAGGCGGGGGGTTGGCCAAGCAGCTTTTCTGCACGTAACCGGAGGCGGGCGCGGCAGCGGTTTTCTGCGAAGGCGGCGATGAGCGCTGCGGCTGAATGCCGGAGGTCAAGGAACCCACCGAGATCTTGAATCTGTCGATCGGCTGTGAGGAACTGTCGCCGCCAAGCGCTTCATAGCGGGCCGCGAAAGCTGCGTTCTGATCTGCCTTGTACGAGTAGTACTCAAAGAGAGACCAGGTTGAATCCGCCCGCGTACCGGACCTCGAGACTGCGGCGGTGCTACGGACGCAGTGCGCGTAATCCTCCCATTCCGCATCCGCCTTTGCCCGATATAACTGTTCCTGAAGCCGAAAGCGAGCCGCAACAACCCTATAATCCTGCGTGCGGTTCAGGCCGTTAGCAGAACGACCTTGAGCATCGGCCGCGCTGCTGCGGACACTCCGCGCAGGGGCAGCTACACCCAGGCTGAACAAGACTGCGACTACTAATGTGCATGCATTAGACAGGTTCTTGTTCAAGTTCATCCAGGCACCTCCTACCTTGCAGTATGTCTCTGCAAGCATAAGGAAGGCATAAGTTGAACGGGTATTTGAGTGTGAGGAAAATTACGGGTGGAGCGAGGTTATGCCGAAAAGGGCGGATACAAATGGGAAAAGAGGCGACCCGAAAGTCGCCTCTTTTGGACTTGCTCTGCGACGTTAGCCGTTAAAGGTCAGTGGCAGCGACGGCGCTTTGAATGAGTGTTCGACGTCCGGTGGCTGCATTGGAGCGGACGAAATAGATGCCGCCGTACAGACCCCAGACGATGGCAATACCGAGCGCAAGCAGCGGTTCCATTTTTGTTCCGAAGCCCATAAACGGCCCGATGATGTAGAACGCCATGCAGGCGAGATTAGCGGCCAATCCAAAAACGGGAATCAGGAAGTGGCGCACCGTGCTGAATTTTGGATGTTTGTGGTAGGCGACCATGCAGATGAAACAACTGAGCATGTAGAGCAGGAAGGTACCGAAGTTAGAGGCGAGGGTTATGGTGAGAAGCGAGTTAGGCAACGCAGCCATCGTGTCGTGGCTCAGGTACCCGAAGCTGGACCAGAAACCTTGCGGAAGAGCTTTGACAGTGGCATCGGAGAGCGCACCGGCATCACCAAACGGATTCAAGACCCCGATGACACCGATGACGGCGGATATGACAGCCAGTGTCCAGATGGCGCGATGCGGCGTGAGGTTAGCGCTGTGCAATGCTCCTAATGCGTCGGGCAGTTCCTGGTCTTTGCCCATCGCGTAAGTGACTCGGGCACCCGTGTTCATGCAAGAGAGCGTGGTACCGATGATAGCCAGGAACACGGTGAATGCCTCGAATAGCATAAATGTTCGACCATGCCCGGCACCGAAGATGGCGTTGCCGATGACGATCATCATGTCGCCGAGCGGCGCCGCCGACCCCGATGCCGTTTGTATCGAGTAACCACTGTTCAGGAAATAGTTTGCCGCGAAGTATTCGATGAGATAGCAGAAGGCTCCCTGAACCAGCAGCGAAGTAATGACGGCTATCGGAACGTCGCGCTTCGCATTCTTAGCTTCGCCGCCCATAGCGGTGACGGATTCGAACCCGACCAGAATCAGGATGGCAACGGTGGCCTGCACGAACACCCAGCCGAAGTTGTGAGCGCCTACGACGGATGCGGCGTTCGGATGACTCAGAAAGTTCCCTTTGGCATCGTGCTCCGGATAGCTGATCTTGAACGGAATGGGGTGACCGGCAGAATCGAGCGCAGCCTTGGGCGCGCCGCTGGCGTCACGCGCGACCGTCTCCGTGGTCTGCCCATTCACCGTAGTCTTGGTGGTCTGAAACTCGTACGCGTAGGCCTCGCCGGAAGTGGCATCGAACTGATAGGCGACGCTGCCGGGCGGGTGGTTCATGCGATAGCCCAAGGCCATGACGGAGAAGACCAGCAGGGCAGAGATTTGAATGACGTTGATGGCGACGTTCACAGAAGTAGAGCCGTTGACCCCGCGATGTGCAATGTAAGCAACTGCGAACGAGAACACAACGGCGATCACAGCCATGAAGGCAGGCCCGGGATTGGAGGCGCTCATGAAGTTAGGCCAGATGGTGCCGGCCAGATAACCGCAGAGCATTCCCATGACGGCCACCATCACGCCGGGATAGATCCAGTAATACAGATGCGAACCCCACCCGACGATGAACTTGGAGAGCCGGGCGTAACGCCAGGCGCGTTCGTGATTCAAGAACGATTGCTCGGCGAAGTAGTAAGAGCTGCCGGTTCCTGGATACAGCTTGGCCATTTCCGCATAGCACACGGCGGTAGACAAACAGAGTAAGAGGGCGAGAACGATTCCGAGCCACATTGAGGGCGCTGTCACCCCGGTAGTGGCCTGTATCAAGAACGTGAGCCACAGAAACGCGCCGGGCGCGATTAGGGCCATGGCGTTCATGGTCAGGCCCGTGAGGCCCAACGTTTTCTGCATCTCTGGTGCGTTAGTTTCAGCCATTTAGTAGAACTCTCCTGATGGATTTATAGAGGCAAGCTTCAATCGAAATGCTTACTGGTGCTTCGAAGGGAAAAACCCAATGAAACCCACGGTCACGGTGTCCTGGGACTTAGCCGAAGGCATATTGCCGTGATAAAAGAACGGCATTGTAGAACCGTCGTGGCGGTACTCGAGGCGGGCGAGTAGTCCCGCCATCACCTTGTACTCGCCGGTAAGTGTAAACTCGTGAATTTTCTGCGCGGTGCCGGTGGCGAAGCCCGTGTTGTCGTCAAAGTACTCCGCCCGCGGGCTGATCGCAAAATATTTGTTCAGCTGGAAATGCAACGCGCCGGCGAACCCGACCCAATGGTCGGCGCCCGAAAAAGGCCTATTCTGCCGGCCGTAGTCAAAATTTAAGTAAGCGTTGATTTTGTCGTTCGGCGTTAGCAGCAGCGTGGTGTCGTACAGGTTGCGATTACGGTTGTTGACAGACGTATACTGCGGTCCGACGTAGTAGTTATGGCTCCAGGTGTATTTCTTCCGGGTGAAAGCACCCGTGATGCCCACCGTTTTCATGTTGTTTCCGTGGGTATCGACGATGGAATTCCAGCCATTCACCACTTGAACGCCTACGGTGAAGTTGTTGCCGATCGGCATTGAGGTGCGCAGACCGAAATGGTAGTAAGGAATGGCATAGGCAAAGAGAATGGAGCGCGAATAGTTCCAGTTGTCTTTACTCTCGATTACTTCGGCGCCCGCTGAAGTTACGAAATCTCCAAGGTCTACTTCGAAACCCTTCCAGCCTTTTGGCTTCACGCTTACGAAGGCCTGTTCCACATAACGAAAGAAGTCCGGGTCTGGACTGGGAGTGTGAATGACTTCGAATGCCCGGCCGAGACCAATATCTAATCGAAACCCGATGGGATCAGGATCATGAGAGGCGGTGAGCTTCAACATGTTCAGGTCCCACTGATTGGTTCGATCGTCAAAGTTATAAAGGGCGCTGTAATTCGGGTCGGGATGATTGTTGTTGAAGCTATAGTAGCCGTCGGCAATGCCGCTGAAATCGATACCAGCAAGCCGAACCGAGGAGGCGGAGAAGGTTGTGCGTGGAGGCGGCGGTGTGGGTGCCGGAGTGGCCGCAGCAGGAGCTGGCGTTTGCGCGTTATCTGGAGTTGCAGGCGAAGCTGCTGCGGCTTGGGGTGTAGCCGAGTTAGTGCTTTGTCCGAAAAGCGTTGCGCCTCCCAGACAGACATAGACTAAGAGCGAAATAGCGGAATTGGCCGGCATGTTGCCTCGCATAAGTTGATTTGTTAATGGGAACGTCTGCCGGTTCACAGCGCGGTGAACTTCAAATGTTCTAAGGGAAACTAAATCTAGAACTTAATGTGGGCTAAAAGCTAATTGATAATTTTGATCTGTGCTATTGCTTTCTGCTTTCTTGGTCGAAATGGACCTACTTGCACTTGGGCGGATCGTGGCAATTCTTGTTTGTTAGTAGTCGACCTAACATTGGCTTAGAGAATGTAAATTACTTATGGTTAGCCAGATCGGTGGTTGAGGGTGTGCACTTAGCGTAGGTGGTGTTCTTGAAAGGTGCGTGCACTACTTCGGTGTGGTGGTTAGTCGCTCTGCCACTCCGGCATTCGGTACACTGCCGCGTGCCGGAGCTAGATGGAGTGTCCGATGCAGCCCGAAGTGTCTCGGCAGGACAGTAATGTTGCCGGAGGCCGGGTTTGATCGTTCGCGTCAGCAGTAAAGGTGAGGAAGGACGAACGGTTGGAGCTGCTGTGATACTATCCGGCGCAGAGAGGAAAACGAATGGACCAGCGCTCACGACGCGATTTCTTGAAGACGGGTTTAGCGGCGGCAAGCTTTGCTGGCGCGGCGAGCATGCCTCTGCTGGCGGCTGAACGGGCCACGGCCACGGATTGGGTGACGCTCGGCAAATCTGACGTAAAAGTGACGCGACTGGCCTTCGGCACCGGCAGTTTCAGCGGCAAAGTGCAGCGTGATCTGGGACAAGAACAATTCACCAAGCTGGTGCGCTACGCCTACGATCGCGGCATCCGTTTCTATGAGACTGCCGAGTCGTATGGCGACATGCATCGCATGCTAGGCGTTGCACTGCAAGGGATTCCACGCGACAGTTACCGGCTGATGTCGAAAGTGACGACACACGACGGAGTGGACCCGCAGCAGAAATTCGATGAGCTGCGAAAGCTGGCTAATACTGAATATTTCGACATTATGCTGCTTCACTGGCAGCACACGGCTTCGTGGCCCACGGACAGCGCTCGCTGGCAGGATGGAATTCTGGAGGCGCAGCAGAAGAAGGTTGTCATCGGCCGCGGTGCGTCGGTGCATGGTCTGCCTGCCTTGCGACAGGTCCCCGGCAATCAATTTCTGCAAGTGGCGATGATTCGCATGAATCATAAAGGCACCGCGATGGACGCGGAGAACTACAACACTTCCGGGCCGGGGAACGTGGATGAAGTGGTTGAGCATGTAAAGCAGGTTCGGCAAAACGGCATGGGCGTAATCAGCATGAAGTTGGTCGGCGAGGGTCGATTCACAGAACGAGCGGACCGGCAGGAAGCGATGCGCTTCGCGTTCAAGCACGCGGGTGTAAACGCCGTCACGGTAGGTTACAAGAACACGGCGGAAGTGGACGAGGCGATCGAAAACCTGAATCTGGCTTTGGCTTAGTAAGCAGACGCAAAAAGGGCCGCGAGAACGGTAGATCCGTGCTCGCGGCCTTTTTCTATTATTGACGAGACTAGCGGATAGCGCGCCTGCGCCACAGCCCGATGCCGCCCAACAGGATGCCGGCAAGGCTGAGGGCCACAGACGCGGGCTCCGGGACTGCGGATGCGTTCGCAACAAAGTCGGCACCATGGGGGCTGGTACCGGTAAAGATTGGCGTCACGATGCCGGTTGCCGGATCGACGCTGTTGAAAGAAGTTCCCGCGTCCACGAAGAGCGAGTCGGGTGTCAAGCCGGTGCCGGTAATGGCATAGACAGTATTGGCACCGCCATCAGCAACGTAAAACGTGCCTGCGGTTGCGGTAGCGAACACGCTGTCGTCCGGGCTGCCGGGGGAGGCACCGGTGGAGGTCACCAATTTTACAGAGGTAGCGGTCTGGTTACTCTGTCCTGGATTGTTTACGAACGTAAGCGCAGCGTCCGCCTCCCCGGTGAGGACTAATCCGCCGTTGGGGTTGGCTTTCAGGGAGTCAGGATCAGTCGCGAGGAGTGTGCCTCGCGCGAGGATGGATGTCAAAGTAACTGGAGAAGCAAGAGAGGACGAGTTATTTACCTGAACGACAACGGGATCGGTTGCGGAACCGGGATTCGTTTCGCTGAGGTAGACGTTGCTGCCTTGAAAGACCACATCATCGAAGCCGCGGGTTGCGGATGATACTGTGTACGGTGCCCCGTAGGTGTAACTGGTGGTGGTCTTAGTTAACGGATTGATGATCGTCAGTTGAGAGCTAGCGTCCTGATTCTGTAACGCCCAAACCTGACCAGTGTTTGGGTTGTACTTCAAACCATCAACCGAACCCGCGATTTTGTAGGTACTTTGAACCGTGCCCGTCATGCTGTATTGGACGATGGTTCCGCTACCCGTGTAGTTGGTAGAAGGAGCGCCATTGCCATATTCAATCCAAACCGACCCGCCGCCGACAGTCACGGAATCGGGCTGTGTCCCGTTAACGGCAGCACCGGTAGCGAATACCTGTGTGGTGAAGGAGGCTGCGCTTAGCGGGCAATGGACACCTAGAAACGAGATGGCAAGAATAACGGTTGAGTGTATGCAGCTCTTGCGGACAAGGCTGGTACTGCGAAAAGCCATGCGAACTCCTAACGAAGAAGAATAGTGGCTGTGATCACCACTCCCAAGATAGTGATGATCAATACTCACCACCTATGGGTAACGCTTGTTCATTACAAGGGCGTGACTTACATATGAGGGAACAGGCTTCCCGTGCAACTACGAGTTACGCGCCGAACATTCGAGCGCTCACAGCAGCTTATCGAGAGTGATGGGCAGATCACGCACGCGCTTACCAGTGGCGTGATAAACCGCATTGGCCAGTGCGGCCGCGCATCCCGTAATGCCGATCTCACCGATTCCATGAGCGCCCATGGGCGTGTGCGGATCTGGGATGTCGAGGAAGTAGGTCTCGATATGCGGTATGTCGGCGTTGACCGGAACGTGGTACTCCGCCAAGGTTGCGTTGGCAATGCGTCCGGTGCGTTCGTCGAAGAAAGTCTCTTCGGTGAGAGCCATGCCGATGCCCATGATGATGCCGCCCAGGAACTGCGAGCGTGCCGTCTTAGGGTTGAGAATGCGGCCGGTATCGAAAGCGCCCACCCAGCGCGAGACGCGAACTTCACCGGTAGATTCATTCACGCGCACTTCGCAGAACTGAGCGCCATAGGAGCCCATGGAGTACTTCAGCGATTCGAAGGCCTTGCCGGACGCTGCCTCGGCTTCGAGAAAATGCTTTCCGCTGCGCGTGAGGATGGCGACATAGGTCTCGCCTACGTCACGGTTGTCGCGGCGGAACAGGCCGTTATCACAGGCGCGCACGTCGTCCCAATGGGCACCGGCGAGCGGAGAGTGGCTGTCTTTCTTGGCGAGCGTCAACAGTTCCTGCTGCAGCTTCTCGCAGGCCTGCTGAACAGCAAGGGCGACGCTGATGGTCTGGTTTGACCCGCCGGCGACCGGGGCTTGAGGCAGATCTGTATCACCGTATTCGAAGCGCACTTTTTCGAGGGGCAATCCCAGGCGCTCGGCTGCATGTTGGGTTTGCACAGTGGCAGTACCCATGCCCATTTCTTGTGCGGCACTCTGAATGACTGCCGTGCCGTCGGCATGGAGCCGAACCTTGGCGGAAGCAGGACGACGATAAGCCGGGTAAAACGCGGTAGCGACACCTTGCCCGACCAACCACTTGCCATCGCGCTGCGACCGAACGGCGGCGTGGGGATGGCTCCAACCGAACTTTTCAGCACCCAGGCGATAGGCTTCCTGCAAATGACGGCTGGAGAACTCCGTGCCTTTGGCTGGATCCACTTCGGCATCGTTCCTGATGCGCAGTTCCACCGGATCGATGCCGGCTGCATATGCAAGCTCATCCATAGCGGACTCCAGAGCGAAGGTGCCGATGGACTCGCCGGGCGCGCGCATGAAAGTGTTGGCGGTTGTGTGAAGGTGCGTGACGGCTTTGGTTGATGAGGAGGTTTTCGGAGGCGTATAGGTGCCTGGCCGGAAACGAGAACTGTTCCGCGAATTCGTTTGTATAGGAGGTGGCCGTGACGCCTGTATGAATAAGCGCCTGGAGTTTTCCGGTTGCATCCGCGCCTAATGCCACACGCTGTTCGGAGGGGGTGCGGCCACCCACGATACGGAACACCCCTTCGCGAGAGACCACCAGCTTAACCGGCCTTTGCACGACCTTGGCGGCGAGCACACACAATTGCACGTTCGGCCACATGGAGCCTTTGCCGCCGAAACCGCCACCGACGAAAGGAGCGAGAACGCGCACCGCGCCATCCTTCAGCGCAAACATCTTGGTTAGCGAATCGGCAACGCCGCGCACATACTGACTGGCGTCGTAGACCGTGAGATGGTCTTCACCATTCCAAACGGCGATGGTGGAGTGTAGTTCGAGAGCGTTGTGGTTGTAGCGGGGCGTGGTGTAGGTTTGATCGACCTTAAACTCGGCTTCGGCTAAGGCCGCTTCGGCATCGCCGCGTGAGACTTTCGTGTCTTCGCCCATGACGTTCTCGGGCGGGACGGCATCGGCCTTGCTTCCCTGAAAGGAGAGATCGGCGACTTCCTGCTGATAAGTGACCTGGACGAGAGCGGCGGCATGTTCCGCGCGTTCGAGCGTGTCGGCCACCACGACGGCTACGGGCTGGCCGTTCCAGTAAATGGCATCGGTGTTTAGAACGTTGATTTTGCTGCCGGCCGCATCACTTCCGCCGCCGGGGCTGAACAGCGGCGGATTGTTCATCTTGGGAGCGTTCTTATGCGTGAGGACGGCGAGAACGCCGGGCGCTGCTTCGGCCGAGCCCGTATCTATGTGAGTGATTGTTCCTTTGGCAATGGTGCTGTAGACGAGAGCGGCGTGGGCCAGGTGCTCGAGTGCGAACTCGGCGGAAAATGTCGCCGCTCCGGTGACTTTGTCGCGGCCATCCAGCCGGTCGATGGGCTTGCCGATGATGCGGTCGGCTTCGCTGAGCAGGTCACGGTCGCGGTCGGGAATGAATTGGACGACGGATTCGGTGATCTTCGAAATGATGCTCATCTATGCTGCCTCGTTTTCCGACAATGCGGCCAGTACGTCGACGATGGTGCGCTTGGCCAGTTCGATTTTGAAGGCGTTGTGGGCGAGCGGTTTGGCGCCTTCCAGCTCCAGCTCGGCGGCTTGGCGCAGAACCGACTGCTGCGGCGGTTTACCAGTGAGATAGGCTTCCACCTGTGCCGCCCGCCATGGCTTGTGCGCCACGCCCCCGAGCGCCACTCGCACTTCCTTGATAACTCCGTTTTCGAGTTGTAGAGCGGCTGCCACCGAGACCAGAGCAAAGGCGTAGCTGGCCCGATCGCGTACTTTCTGGTACCGCGAGTTGCCAGCGAACGGCAGGGGTGGAAGATCGACTGCGGTGATCAACTCGTCCTTTTGCAGGTTGGTGTCGATGCCGGGCGTTGCTCCTGGGAGGCGATGGAAGTCGACGATTGGGATGCTGCGCGCGCCGTTTTTGCCGGTTACTTGAACGACCGCATCGAGCGCCGAAAGGGCGACACACATATCTGATGGATGGGTGGCAACGCAGTCAGACGATGCGCCGAGGATGGCGTGGATGCGATTGAAGCCGCCAATCGCATCGCAGCCGGAACCGGGCAAACGTTTGTTGCATTGCGAGGCGGTGTCGTAGAAGTAATAGCAACGCGTTCGCTGCATTAAGTTGCCACCGGTGGTTGCCATGTTGCGCAACTGTGCGGAAGCGCCCAACAGAATCGCCTGCGACAGCACCGGGTAGCGTTGGCGAACAAGCGGATGATTGGCCAAGTGGCTATTGCGAACGGTGGCACCGATGCGCAAGCCGCCGTTCGGCAGTTCTTCCACCGTCCCCAGCGGCAGGCGCGTGATATCCACCAGAGCGTCGGGCTGCTCGATGTTCTCGCGCATGAGGTCAATCAGGTTGGTGCCGCCGCCGAGAAACTTGGCGCTATCGGTTTGTTCCAGTAAGGCGAGGGCCGACTGCGGGTCCGTTGCTTGCGCGTAGGAGAAGTTTCTCATCGGCCAATCTCCGCGTAGGCCTCTTGAATAGCATCGGTGATGCCGATGTAGGCACCGCAACGGCAAAGATTGCCACTCATGCGCTCTTTGATTTCGTCATCGGAGAATTCGAGAGTGCTAGCGCTCAAGTCGCTGGTAGCAGCGCTGGGCCAACCTTCTTTAAACTCGGTGATCATGGCGACGGCGGAACAGATCTGACCGGGCGTGCAGTAGCCACATTGAAAACCGTCGTGCTTGATAAAGGCGGCTTGCAGGGGATGGAGTCCGGCGGCGTTCGCCAGCCCTTCAACGGTGGTGATCTGGCGCCCCTGATACTGGATGGCCAAAGCAAAGCAGGAGTTGATACGTTCGCCATCGACCAAAACCGTACAGGCGCCGCACGCTCCTTGATTGCAGCCCTTCTTGGTCCCAGTCAAACCGATGTTTTCGCGCAGAGCATCAAGCAGAGAAACGCGTGCTTCGAGTTGCAGCTTGTACTCCATGCCGTTGACGTGCAGTGTCACAGTCTGTGCGGCGTTGGGGTGATCCATTTTATTCACTTTCTGTTTAACGACGAGATCCGAAGCGGGACGAAGGGTGAGTCAGCCTGCTTACCGCCAACAGCGAGCCCGGCAAAGCACCCGGTAGGAGACGATGTTCGTGGTTGGATGTTTTCACTCAACCTAAGCATCAGTGTTGTTGCGAGTATTAAGCGACCCAGCGGAAACACGGCGAATCAGGGTACGATCTGATGCGAGGTTTTCTTCATGCTATTACTTGCTCACAACTGGTGGTCGCTTGCGGTTCGAGGCGTGCTGGGGATCCTGTTAGGCATTGTGACATTTGTCTGGCCAGGCATTACGCTGAGTGCGCTGGTGCTGATGTTTGGCGTGTATGCGTTCCTGGATGGCGTTCTGAACCTGGCGGGCGCGTGGCGGCGCTCTCAACACCACGAACGTTGGGTGGCGCTGTTGATTGAAGGCGTGGTTGGGATCGCAGCCGGGATTGTGACATTCCTTTCACCTGGTTTCACAGCGGTGGCGCTTGTTACGGTGATTGCCATCTGGGCCATTTTTACCGGCATCCTGGAGATTGCGGCGGCGTTTCGTTTACGCCGGCATATCGCGAACGAATGGCTGCTGGGGCTGATGGGTGTCGCGAGCGTGCTTTTTGGGGTGGCTCTCTTTGCGGCGCCAATTACAGGCGCGCTGGTACTGGCGGTGTGGTTTGGCGTTTACGCCCTTATTTTCGGGATCGCTACGCTCGCCTTGGCTTTTCGCTTGCGGCACTGGAAAACGAGGAACCACCCACCGCTTTCCAGGGCGGCTTCCGTTTAGGGCGAACTATCGGTGCTTAGTGAACTTCTACGGACATATTCACGACGTTGAACTGAAAGCGCTCCGGCGGGAACGAGGCGATGGGCTGCGCGGTGGTGTTCAGCCAGGTTCGATAAGCACTCTCCGCTACGGAGTTGTTCAAGTAGAACAGAAACTGGTCGGTGCAGCAGCGGATGGGCGGCAACTGCCGGAACGCCAGGCGCAAGCCAACGGCCTTCTCCAGCTCAACGCCCCGGGTGACAACGGCTTTGTCCTCCACCAGGCGGACGAAGCTGCTACGTCCGGCATGGGGCCACAGATCACCGCGCATGAGGTTGCGGAGTTCGCTGCGTGCATCGAAGGTGATCTCGCACTGCCTGATCCAGTGGACGACCGCATCACCCCAGTACCAGTGGCACAGCAGCGCCATATACTGGTCCACTAGATTCAGGGCGAGGTCCATTTTGCGGCGTTCAATGGAGTCTTCATCTAACAGACGATCCCCTGAAGTGCAAGGCACCATGTCTTCCTGTTCGATGATCTCGCTGGCCATGCCCATGATCTTGTCCAGGCGCTTGACGTCCGGCACAGTTTTCACGAGCAAGGGTGGCAGCTCATGCGTTCTTCCACCAGGCACTTCCACGAACTTGCGATCCCCAATGATGTCCATAAGCAGCCTCGCTGATTAGTCTTATCGACAACCCGGTCGACTGATGCCATCTGCCGCAACGAAGGCAGCAGCAACATGCGTCCGATGACTCGAACTCCCGATTCTAGAGACGATTGCAACCGGAATCAAGTTCCGAATCGTCTTGTTCTATGAAATTAGTAACAAGAAGGGTACCTTTTGTTTCATATACCCCTGCGTTTTAGCAGTGCTCTCCGGCAACTGCCAACAAAGACTGGACGATGCCGCACAGTTATCCTGAACTTTATGCAATGTGCGGGCGCACGGTCAATGCTGATTGCTGCGATCTTTCTGCTAATAAGTCTGCGGCCTGCACAGGCCTATGCACCATCATGCGCGCAGGGAGCACGCACGTTTCTGCCGTGTGAAGTCAGCTTCGAGCTGCAAGCGGGCGATCTGCCTGCCTCGACTGACGTCTACCGGCAGGAAGTATTGAATGTCGAGTTCCGGTCGCCGAGCCATAAAACGCATTTGATTCGTGCCTTCAGCGACGATGGGAAGACGCTGCACGTGCGTTATTCGCCCGGAGAGCCAGGCGCTTGGACTTACCATGTTTCGGGCACCGTTAAGCGGTTGAACGACCAGGAAGGCAACTTCACCGTCGCGGATAGCGGTTTGCCCGGGTTTGTTGCCGTTGCCAACGTTCGGCATTGGTGGACCACCAACAAGCAACCGCATCTATGGCTGGCGGTGACGGCGCCGAAAAGCGCGCAACCGATGTCGACGTTGGAGAGTTGGCTAGATGCGAGAAAACATGATGGCTTCACGCATGTGCGGTTTGTGCTGCTGTCAACGGAAGAGGCGGCTGCGGGTGTGCCGATGAGCAGCGACGACAAACCGCGTGCCACTTACTTCAACGCACTTGATGAACGAATATTAGCCGCGGCTGCCCGAGGTTTTGCGCTGGATCTAGTGCTGGCCGACGCTGCATTTGCGAAGGCGGGTCCGCTGAGTGACTTCGCTACGCGCGATCCGCTACTGCGCTTCCTGGTGGCTCGCTATGGAGCCCTAAATGTGACGTGGCAAGGGTTCGAGCACTTCGAAGACGTGCCTGGCAGCCGGGCGTTGTTAAAGACGACGACCGATTCGCTGAACCATTACGACGTGTTCCGGCATCCGCGATCGACAGATGCCCGCGACAGTTCGTCGCCGCTGCTGGCAGATGGTTGGATGAACTTCCTGGTGGAGGGCTCGCCCGATCCGGCGCTGGGCGCAGTGGAGCATCAATTCACGGACAAGCCGGAGATTCATGTTGTAACGGCAATCGAGCCAGATAGGTTCCGGCACGAATTGTGGAACTGCACAACCAACGGCGAATACCCCGAAGTCTCCGGCGAGGCATTGGAGAATGCGGCAAATGTAAAAGCAATTGAGGTATGGGCGCACTTGATGGCGGATACCAGGCATTGGGAATTAGAACCGTACTTCGAAGTGGATCATGCGCGCTCGGTTGGGCTGACGGAAGTGGAATACCTTGCCTATTCGGAGACGCCGGGCATTGTCGAGATTACGCTGCCAAAGCACAAGTACAACCCGGTATGGCTGAATCCGGCGACGGGAGAAGAGATTCCGCTAAAAGACTACCGGGGCGAAATCTTCAGCCAACAAACTCCCGCCGGTGGGCACGACTGGATTCTGCAGGTGCCACGGGATGGCCACAAGCTGTCGATGTTGCGGTCGTATCGTTTCGAATCGGAAGACCCGCCGGTGCAGGAGCCGGAGCTGGATGCGGCGAGGACGCCTTTTGAGATTCTGGACCCATCGGGCGATGCCATTCCTGCGATTGCGCCTCCGCCCTATGCGATTAAGTTGACGCGCGCCAATCGGGCCACACGCGAGATGCAGTATGTGTGGTGGGGCGAGATTGTGGCCGGCAATGAAGGCGCCCGCTTGTTGGGATTAGGGGCAAAAGGAACCTTTCAGGTGCCCGCATTACTGCAACAGCCCGGCGCGGCGTTGAACCTTCGACTGCTGGCGATTAACGCCAACGGGAAAGCCTACGAATTAGATCGCGTGTACCGGTTGACGCAGTGAATATTCTTGCGATCGACACGGCTTCGGATTGGGGCAGTGTAGCAATCCGCGCGGGCGGTCAACTCGTTGTTGAGGTGGAACGGCAATCAACGGACGGCTTTGCGCATGTGCTCTTTCCGTTGATAACCGAAGCGTTGCAACTGGCTTCGATGCGATTGGATTGCGATCGAGTGCTTCGCGGCTGGCAGTGGTCCGGGATCGTTTACCGGCGTGCGCGTTGCGTTGTCGGTTGCCAAGGGCCTGGCGGATGCGAGCGGCAAGTGGGCGGCGGGAATCTCGAATCTACGAGCGCTGGCAGCGAACGGCCAGGCGGTCCGGCGGGCGGTGCTGCTGGATGCGCGCCGAGGAGACGTTTATGCCGCGGTCTTCGACCCAAACCTGCAGGCGATCTCGCCCGAAGTTGTGACGAAATTGGAGCCCTGGCTGGAAACCTTGGATGCAGCCGATTACGAGTTCATTGTTGCTGCGGAGGCGCCCTTTCGGGAGGAACTCGCCCGTAGCCGCTGGGGAACGATGCCACTGCTGGAGGCACCACGGTCGCTGGCTGCGTCCATGGCACTGTGTGCGGAGATTGACGGGCACGCTGGGCGCTGGAGCGATCCAGCATTGCTGGATGCAAACTACGTGCGGCGCTCGGACGCTGAACTCTTCTGGCGTGAAGCCTAGGATGGCCAAGTCCCTGAGGGAAGGCCTTCAGTGCGGGAACAGTTGGCCGGCCTGAACGATGCTGAACCAGCTGAGAAACCCATTGCCAATGACCAGCGCGGCAAAGTAGATGCCAATGCGACGGCTTGGTTCGGGCGGGTAATCCGGGCGCCATATCCGGTAGGCCGTACCAGCGGCGACTCCGAGGAACAGAATGTCGTGCAGGAGTGCGAAGAGCGCAATGCAAACCACGAGTACACCGAAGCGTTCCTGGCGACCCAAGGCGGCCATTCCCGACCGGCCGTCGAAGATGAAAACCGGGATCAAGTTGAGGAGATTGAGCCATCCCGCGAAATGAGCCACCGCCAGCCAGACACCTTCATGCGTGCTTAGAAATAAGGCGTAGGAAAGAAGGCCAGAGAGAAGGCCGAAGAACGGACCGGCCAGGGAGATCAGTGAGCGGGTCGCCACATCGACGCCAGCGCCGTTCCACTTTACGTAGGCACCAAAGCCGGGGATGAACATAGGAAGCTCGGCTTGAAAGCCAAAGCGCCGGACCATCACGTAGTGCCCCATCTCGTGAATAAAGATGGAGGCGACCATGCCCGCCGCGAAACGCCATCCGAAGAGAGCCCAATAAACGCCGAAGAAAGCCAGCAGGCTGAACAGAACTTTACCCTTCAACAACAAGGTGAAGATGACAGCTTTGAACTTGGCGATGAAGGCAATGAGCGCGCCCAGCGGTCCCAGGCGCTTCTTCCAATCCGTTTTCTCCTTGGGGTTGAGCCTGGCGTCTAATTGAGCGATTTCGCGCTGAACCGCCGTGTACTCATTTGCTGTGGGCGGCAACAGATGCAAAATCGCCTGCCAGTGTTCTTTGGCCGACTGGAGCTGACCCATTGCAACTAATTGACGAGCACGCGTGGCCAGTTCTTCCATCTCGGTTGCGTGCGTGAAGCGCCCACATTTATCGCAGACCTGTGCACCAGGAGCAAGAGACGACCCGCATTTCGCACAATAGCTGAGATTCGGAGACGAGTAAGCGGCCAAACTCCAGTGTAGCGACGCTGGTCTAGCGAGTTATCGCGACTGGCCGTGGCGCACGTTGGTCTGCTGCGCCGCAGCAGTTTGTTTCGCTAGTTCCTGCTCAAAATCGCGTCGGGACTGGTCGACGTACGCGGCGAGTTCGCCCGGGCGCACAAACGGGTTGGGCGCGCCTGGCTTGCGCGCGGCTAGCTTCTCGTCCATATGAAAAAAGCCAGTGTGATTCGTCAGGAAGACATCGCAAGGCAAGGAGCGCAGAACCCGGAAGCTGTGCTGATAATCGGAAACGATGGTCGGATACAGGCGATTGTTCAGCAGTGGGTATCCGGGCACGCTGGTGCTGCAGTAGAACACAACCTGATAAGTCTTACCTTTATCCTGAACCGGCAAGCTCCAGGTGGTACAGCCGCGTGTGTGGCCAGCTGTGACGTGCGCCGTCAAGGTGACGCCGCCGAGCGAGACAGTGTCGCCGTCGTCGATGGCGCGGTCCACTTTCACGCCCCGCTCGCGTTGATCCCAGCCCGCCCCAAAGCTTTCGGTGAGACCCGATTCCAAGTCGGGCTTGTCGCCGCGGCTTGCCACCATTTGCGCGCCGGACGCTCGCTTTAACTCGAACAATCCGCCGGAGTGATCGTAGTGCGCGTGGCTGTTGAGCAAGTATCGGATGTCGGTCAGCTTAAAACCCAGGGCGGCCACGTTGCGCTCAATCTGGGGCACGCTCTCAGGCAGCGCTCCATCCAGCAGGATGTCGCCTTTCGGAGTGGTGATGAGGTACACGCCCAAGCCGTGCGTTCCAACGAAGTACACATTTCCAATGATGTGAAAGGGAGCGATCGGCCGGTTCCATTCCGCACGCTGATTCGAAGCGGCATGGCCGAAGCAGGTAAACAAGGCCATGGCGGCGGTCAGCAGAAAGCTGTTACGCGCGAGGTTCAAGATTTTGCTGCCTGTTTCAGTAGCTGTTCCAAACGGCTGAGCCCGTCCGTTCGTGCCTTCTTATTCGCCTCGTTCGCGTCTGGCGCTTCTCCGGCGCGCATGAAGCCATGTCCAGCGCCCTCGTAAACCACGGATTCGTAAGTTTTGCCCGCTGCCTTCATGTCGTCTTTGGCTTGTGGAATGGTGGCGTCGATGCGGGCGTCGTTTCCGGCATAGAATCCGTAAACGGGCGCTTTGATCCGTGCCATGGCGTCTTTCTCGGGCGGCGGGCCGTAGAAGACGAACGCAGCCGCTAAGTTCGCACGATTGGTTGCGAAGCGGAACGTTTGTCCCCCGCCCCAACAGAAGCCGGTTACAAATAGCTGTCCATTCGAGGCGGGGAGTTTTTCCGCATAATCCGCCACGGCTTGCAGGTCTGCCGTCACTTGCGAGGCGTCTAAGTGGCTGACCGCCTGCACCGCGCCGCTCTGGTCGAAGCTGGTGGAGCGACCACCGTTCTGACCCATGCCCGATAGCAGATCCGGCGCAACTACGATGTAGCCTGCACCTGCAAGCGTGTCGGCCATGTCCTGCACCCAATCTGTGAGTCCGAAGATTTCATGGATCATGACAACAACAGGCGTCTTGCCCTTCGCTTCCGGGTAGACCACGAATGTCTCAACCGAGCGGCCATCATGTTTCACCGTGACCCATTCACGGTGTCGCGGAGATTTCTCCAGCTGGGCCTTTGCCCAATCTTGCGCCGAGAGCGCCATGGCAGCCAGTGTGAAGAGCAGAAGCAAGCGTCGCATCTTACTTGTTGTACTACTTCCGCGCTTTACTCACGGTTCCGTCATCAAATGGGGCCGAGAGTTTGCTTGCGAACTCTTCGTCCGTTCTCGCACTCCCACCATGGATGACTATGAAGCGCGCGAGCCTGGCCGAGAGGTTGGAACGCCGGCCGGTTGCGTTCCTGCTGCTGTTTACAGCAATTTACTTGATCGGTCGAATATCATCTAACCTCTACGAGCCATTCTGGTTCGACGAAATCATCAATTACAACCTGGCCTCCCTTCCATCCATCGGCCAGATCTGGCCCTTAATCGGGAAAGGAATCGAGCTCAATCCGCCCCTGCCCTTCTGGCTTACCTGGATGGTTCACCACACTTGGGGCGGTGGTGAAGCGATTACTCGCCTGCCGGCTGTTGTCGGCTACTGGCTGATGTGCGTGTGCCTATTCCAATTCGTCCGTCGCCGCTCCGACACGCGGCATGGCTTCATCGCTCTTTTGGTGCCGGTATTCACTTACACATCGCGGGACGCGACCTTTGCACGGGGCTACGGACTGATGCTGGGTGCGTCGGCGGCAGCACTGCTGAGTTGGCAGTACGCCACCTCTCTCCAACGGCGCACAGTTGCGCTGATTTGCCTTGGCCTCAGCATCGCGACGGCCGTCAGTTGCCATTACTATGCCGTCTATGTTGCCCTGGCGCTCTTACTCGGGGAATCGCTCCGCTGGTTTCAGCGTGGCCGCTTAGACGGAGCCGTCCTCGCCGCCATCGGTGTCGGGCTCTCACCCCTTTATACTTACCGCTCACTCGTCCAAGGTCTGCCCAAAGCGGCGCAAACCTTCTGGATTTCACCGAATGCCAGCGACCTTTACAGCGCTTACGCGGACCTGTTGGGGCCTACGACAATCATTCTTTTTTTCTTTTTGCTTCTCAGTTTGCGCAAACCTGGTACCGATGATGCGGCACCAGCGGGTGATTTACCGTCCGTACCCGAACACGAATGGCTTGTCATGCTGTTGCTACTGGCTATGCCGCTGGTTGTGTTCAGCGCTGCCCTGCTCTCCCCGGTTGCCTTTTATACGCGCTACGTGCAGCCGGTGGTAATTGGATTTGCTCCGGTGATCACACTATTTGCCTGGCGCGTTGCCGGCCGGAAACGCTGGTTCGGCGATACGGCTGTAACGCTTCTGGTGTGCGGGTGCCTGCTGCCGTGGGTACTTTTCCATTGCTGGAGGGTGTCCGTGGCCCCACCTCCGGGTCACGATCTGAAAGCTCACCTGCAAATTCCGCCCGGGGCAGATGTCATCGCCTTTGAGAACGACAATGAATACCTTTGCCTGTTTCATTACGCCGGCCCCGAACTGCGTCGACGTTTATTCTTTCCCGTCGATGCAGCAGCTGCGATTCAATACCTGGGATCTGACACAGCATTGCATTCGCTTGCGCTGCTTCAAACCTTTCATGACGTTCACGCCATCGGCTATGGAAACTTCGTGAAACAGCACCATCAATTTCTGTTGATCGGCAGCAACTCCGGTTGGCTAATTCAGAAACTTGTATCGGACGGAGCCCGACTGGAATTGGTTCGCGAAACCAAGAACCACGGCTACTTTAACCGTCCGGTGCAGTTGTTTCGGGTCACGGTTCTAAAGTAAAAGCGGCCGAGCGTGCTCGGTTTTAGCTGTGCGCGGTTTCCCGCAGAATTTGGAACAGCGCGAGAAAGTGACTGTATCCGATGCCCGGGAGCTTCTTCAGCTTGTAAACTTGCGTGACGCCGGCAGCGCGCTTGCGGTGCGTAATCGGTAATTCGAGAACTTTGTAACCCATGCGGTGTGCGCGTGCGATGAATTCCCACCAAAAGCCCTGCTGCATGGCACCCATGTGCGGTGCGATTGCCTGGATGACCTCCAACCTCGCCAATAGGAACGGGCAACTGGGATCATGAACGGCACACGGGAAGAGAGCCTTCCAAACTAAGCTGAAGGTGCCGGACATGGAGCGTCGCATCCAACTATCCGCGCGGCGCACACGCCAGCCGATCACGATATCGGCATCGGTGCGCTTTGCCCAGAAACGCGGGAAGTCGCTTGGATCACATTGTCCGTCGGAATCCAGACAAAGCAGGTACCGGGCGTCTGCCGCCAGCATTCCGTCCCGGACAGCGCGCGAATAACCTTTGCGCTCGTCACTTAGCAGCAACTGTGCCGACACTTCGGCCGCTATTCGCCGCAGCACCGCCTTGGAATTGTCCTTACTGCCGTCCTCGCACAGAAGAAACTCACGAGACTGCAGGGTAGAAAGCTCGCTGTCTATTTCGTAGATAGTAGCCGCGATGCTTTCGGCTTCATTGTGAATTGGCAGCAGAATTTGTAGGTCGGGCGATTTTCGACGCATAGCGGACTTATCGACAGAAAGAGGGCGCTTACCCCAGCTAGATACATAGTGCTGGTGCGCACCCTCTTTCTCAGTCCGTAGCGCCTAGAAGACCAAACGCAGCGCAAATTGAATCTGACGCGATGTAAGGCGGCCATCCTGTCCGCCGGCCGAAAGAATTTTGCCGAATGCCGAACTCGCCTCCGTTGTCACTGGATTGTCGAAGTTCGGATGATTGAAAATATTGAAAAACTCTGACCGGAACTGGACATAGCGGGATTCGCTCCGTAACGGGAACACCTTCAGCAATGCGAAATCGAAATCCTGAGTTCCTGGCCCAATTACAACGTCGCGACCGGCATTGCCAAACCGGCCGCTAAAGTTATCGCTGAACGCCGCTGTATTGAACCACTGTGAAGGGTTGTGAGGACCGGTATTTGGACTGCTTATCAGATCGGGTCGAGTATCGCTCTGAGTTCCTGTCAATGAATAGAGGCCAACCGTAACGTCCACCGGATTGCCGGACTGGAGGGTGAGGATGCCGTTGGTTTGCCAATTTCCCAAAATCACATTCATCCAGGCCGGCGACGCGGAACCGAAACTTTGTCCGTGGCCATACGGGATGGCATACGTGTAACTGAAGGAGAGCCGGTTTCGCGCGTCGAAGGTGGAGAGGCCGCGTTCCGCCCTGAAATCGTACGAGTTCAGCACTGTCGCATTCCAGGCTGAGCCGTCATCAATGGATTTCGAAAAGGTATACGCGGCAAGAAAACTGAGGCCGTGAGTGAACCGTTTTTCGGCGGAGATCTGGAGAGCATGGTAAATCGACGACGCCGAGGCAGAATCGACAGTGATGTTCGAGAACGCGGGATTGGGTCGATTGGCTTGCTGGAACGTCGGTGATGGAAGCGGCTGATTGGCGTCGTACTCCCGATCGAGATGTGTTCCTTTCGAACCGACGTACCCAACAGTCACGCCGATCGATTGGGTGATCTGGTCTTGCACATTCACGTTCCACTGCTGGACGTAACCGTCTTTGAAGGGACTCTCAAGCCAAGTGGCGCTCGGAAATCCACCGCTGGAACCGGCTCCGCTGAACGGTGCCGCCAAACTTATATTGGGGAAACCATTGGTGGAAGCGTTATAAGTCTGCGAGACCAGGAAGGGCGGACTTAGTGCCGGGATCAAGAGCACGTTCAGAAGCTTCTCGTCCCAGAAGATGCCGTACCCTGCCCTAAACACCACCTTCGAGCTAAACGGCGTCCACGCTAAGCCGACGCGAGGGGCGAACTCTTTCTTTGAGGTGTCGTATAGATTCTGGTGGTTCGGCGTAGCCACTCGGATCTCATTCGGAGCGCTCGGATCGTAAGTGCTGAGATGGTTGTACTTGTCGATTGTGGGGGAATTGTATTCCCAGCGCAGCCCTAAGTTGAGCGTCAGCTTCGGCGAGACATGCCAGTCGTCCTGAAAGTAGGGATCGATAGAATACGTCCGGAATGCTGTCACGGTATTGGCGGTGATTCCACCGAACGATACTCCGAGCGAAGAAGTGTACGGCGCCCCAAGCAGAAGATCGGCTAGCGCGTTTCCGGTATTGGCAAGTGCGCCGATGTTTCCACTTGTTGAAGTTGCCTGGGCCGTGTAGAAAGGATTGAAGGTCAGCGACCCCCGTGAATTGTAATCGAACAGAAGATTGAGTTGGAAGTCGCGAAATTCTCCGCCCATCTTGAGCGAATGGTTGCCCAAAACCCAGGAGAAGCTGTCGGCGTAATCGAAAGTATTATCGTGCCGGCGTTGGGGCAGGTTGCCGGCATCGCCTATTCCATCGAAGCCGGTCACGGAAACGCTTGGAAAGCCATAATCTATGGGGCTGCGAGATGTTCCTATGATGCCTAGCTGAGTTGTGAGGTCGTTACCTTGATCCTGCTGAAAGATGGTATTCAGCATGCGGTTGAAACCCAGCTTGAGTTCGTTAATTTTGTTGGGGCTGAAGATGTGCGTGTAGTCGACGACAACGTTCAAGCCGCCGTTTGTGGTCCGGCAACCATAGCCGGGAATGTTCGTGGTTGCGCAGAAAGCATCGAACGTGTTGAAGCGAGTCTCATTGGAGTAAGTGACGCGGCCGAAGATATTGTCATTAGAACTGAAGGAGTGGTCTACCCTCGTCGTGAACTGGTCGTAATCGTCACTTGCACCCGGGCTTCCCGTGTATTGGCCGAAGGACGAGCCGAGCAGCGTGTTGGGGCTGGGAAAAGCATTGGCGACGTTCACGCCCACTGCGTTTAGGCGGTTGGCAGGAATCGTATTGTTCGGGAAAGGATCCCGGACCGCCTGCCCGTTTACATAACGCAGCGTTGTGGGATCGAATATTTCGCCGGTGTAAACCGGCCGGCCCAGCGCGTCGCTGCCAATCTGTGGTCCCAGCAGTGCGGAGAAGTTCCCTTCCTTCATTGCGACCGTGGGAACAGTGGACACTTTCGTGATTGATTGTCGAATTCTGGTTCCTTCGTAATTTGCAAAGAAGAACGTCTTGTTTCGCTTGATGGGGCCACCAAGGGACGCCGCCAAACTGGTTTCGCTTGTACGGCGGAATGGGGGCAGTGGCGACGTCAAAGAAGTTCTTGGCGTCCAGTTTCGCGTTCCGTAGGAACTCATACGCCACGCCATGGAATTCATTCGTACCGGCACGCGTCGCTACATTGATCTGTGCGCCACCGCTACGTCCGAACTCGGCCGAATAGGTACTTGCCTGGACCTTGAATTCCTGAATAGCTTCAGGGGAGATCGCGACAGTGTATTGGTTGATGGCGAGATCGTTGTTATCAACTCCGTCCAGGAGGAAGTCGTTCGCCGCCTCGCGCGCCCCGTTGACGGTAATGGATCCTCCCTGCCCCTGGTTCTGCGATCCCTTCACGCCTTGATTGGCACCGGGAACCAACAAATTGAGTTGCAGAAAGTTACGGCCGTTCAGAGGAAGTTCTGTGACGTTCTTATGATCGATGACGTTCCCCACCGTGGCGGAGTCAGTAGAGACGACAGGAGCACTGGATTCGACCACCACCTTTTCGCTCACTTGACCCACTTGCATCGCGATGTCAGCACGCAGCCTTTGGTCTACCTGCAGGGTAAGTCCAGAACGCTCTGAGGTCTGAAAACCTGGTTTCTCAGCGGTAACGGTATAAGGCCCGAGAGGAAGCTCCGGCACCAGATACTCGCCAGAATCGTTGGTTTGTTCGGTTCTGGTGAGACCGGTTGCGGTCTGGTGCAGAGTCACCTTGACACCGGCCATTGGCGCTCCCGACTGATCGGTGATGGTACCCAAGATAGTTCCGCGGGTGGTCTGGGCTTGTAAGTCGGAATGAAGCCACAGTGCGGCCAGCAAAACGAACCATTTTCTGCTCATAAGCCCCTTTTCTTCAGCCAATACGCAGTTCTTAACTTGCGCTCACGGGGCGTGAGTAGCAGCGGGGCTACGGAGTGAGCGTCACAGCAGAGGACTCTAACTCTTAATTACGAATTGTCAAGACTACAGTTACGTGTACCGTACCTCGCTGATCTTACTGATGTCAAATGAAAAGTTACTCGAAGTATTCCGCGGAACGCTGCCTGCCCGGACGCTGGGTTCGGCACGAGGTTACCAGATAAACTCTTTGGCCTCGCTGCGGCGGCGGTAACTGTCCAGAACATGGACGACTCGAATCTTCTTGATTTTCGCTGGTGACAGCTGGCCCAGTGGGATATAGACGATCTTGCGATTGACGCGAGACGCAAACTGCCGGAAGATACTGCGCGGTGGCTTTGCCGCAATATAGAGGACATTGCGTTCGGTGGAATAATCGAGCGCAGCCATAAGCAAACGCTCGGCCTTCGTCTCGGCCATTTCGTAGTCGATATCGTTCCAAACGTCGTACATCCGGCGTGGCGGCAGGGTCATCAGCAAACCGCCATACTCGGCGCGTCCGATGCCGGGCCCCACTATATGGTCGAAAGGCCGCGTGGAATAAAAGGCCATGTCCGATTCATTCTGGTGCTCCCCGAGCCAAGTGGTCAGGTACGGATAGCGGTTATCACGATCCTCATCGAAGATCACAACGAGTGCCCCAATTTCGCCGGAGAACTTACCCAGCTCACGGACATACAACTTGCCCTCATGCCAATTACGGATGGTCTCGCGGAGATCGATTCCATCCAGGGTCGATGTGGTAAATGGCTCTACATGCGCCCGTTCTTCGGAGACAACGGACTTGGCGTACTTCTTCAGGAAGCGCCCGTAGTTTTCGATGACCAGGTCTTCCGGAGGGTAAGAACAGATGGACTCGCCATCGGTTTGTTGCGCCCATTCGCCTTTGAACTTCTCGCGCTTACGCTGCCGCAAGCCCGATGGACGGAGCATCTGCTTCATGCGCGGCAGCCGCCGGCGGATCCGCATCTTTTTGGTGTGGATCCAGACCTCGGCGCCGGAAAGATTCAAGGTCTCGAGCGGCGGGTCCTCAGCCGGCTGCACCGGATACCGGTTCGCCATCTGCCACACTTCGTAGGCATAGTTGTCGTCAACGATACTGCGCGCAGCGAGGGTGAGATCGAAGAGTCCAGGCACGAGATGCGCGCTGAGCATCGCCAGATTTCTGGCGAACTTGGCCAACGATCGCCGCTGCCATGATTGCACCTTATCGCCCGTGTTAATTTCGTACTCACGCTCGGCTTCGCGCAACAGGCGGAGCTGCCAGCGTGGCCGGTCGACGGCAATGGCTCCTTCGATCTCACGAGCTTCCTCAAACAGTGCCTGATAGTAGGGCGGTTCGCTGGTCACTTCGGCCAGGCAATCCGGATGAAGATTGAATAGCTCCGGTTTTCCAAACAGCTGTGCAGGCGGCCTTGGCGGCGCGTCCTGCGGAACCTCCATAGCGTCGAGTAGCGGGTCAAGAAGATTGAACGACACGACAGCCAGGACGGATGCCAGCGGATTGGCCCCTTGCAGTTTCCAGGCCATGGCTTGCGCATGTGCCTCCATGGGCGGCGTGCGCTCCTGTGGGAAAACGCGATAGGCCTCCGCATAGCGCTCCAGCCCGATGATCTCGATTGCGTACGGCTCCGGATAGGTGTCTCGGATGTGGGGCCGATCCGCCGTCGCAGGCTCTAGAAAGATGACCTCGGCCGCGATGTCCCGCGCCAACCGAAGCGCCTCGACAAACGGGTCACCCGCTTCCACCGGCAGATAGGTCGCGCGATCCTCGTCTTTGCCATGCGAATCCGGGATGACCACTACGGACATGCGCGGCATTCGATCGATCGCCTTCTCATACACACGCTCCAGCGAAGTTGGTAATTCGACCGCGATCGTTTGCGGCCGGTGCTCCAAGATGTAACGGCGAACCCGGCTGGCAAACTCGATCCGCCCTGGGACGACAGGAAAGTAGGTTAGCGCTCCACGCTCAATTGTGCCGGCTTTACTTGGCTCCGGGATCATCCCATCACCCCCGCGTAGACGTGTATCGCAAGGCTTCCTCGCCTAGTACTGCACGGATTGAAAGTTGCAGCAGCAGTCGCGAGGGATGGCCCGACTCGCTTTTCAGTTTCAGGGCATAGCGCGCGATATTCACGCCATCGCGAACCGTATAGCTTTCATCGGCTGCGTGCGACTGCTGCAGAAAGTCAGTCACATACTGCAGCACCTCGTCGGGTGAGAACGGCAGGTTCTCGCGCAGGATTGCCAATTCCTCCTCGCGCTCAGGAAAGTCAATCAGAATCTGCGGCTGCAAACGTGAATGAATGTACTCCGGCAAATCGAAAGTCGATGCATCCTCGTTCATCGTTGCCACCAGCCGGAAATTCGAATGCGCTTTGATCTTCACGCCGGCCACAATCGACTCCACATAGCGACGGTTGTCCAGCAGCGGGGCCAAGCTCGCCCAACTCTTCTCGCTCATGCGATTGCCTTCATCCAGAATGGCGACCCCGCCGCGTATCATGGCCGTCACCAGAGGCGAAGCGACATACTTTAAATTCGACGCCCCCTCAATCACGGGCGTAATGATTAAGTCTTCAGGCCGTGTATCCACCGTTGCCTGCAGAATGTAAACTTCCCTTCCCAGCCGCTTGGCCGCAGCATATGCCATGGTTGTCTTGCCGACGCCGGGCTTACCTAGCAGGCGCGGGTTCATGGGAATATCGCGCTCGTCGATGACCATCCACGCGGCCATCAGTTGCCGCATGGCTTCGTCCTGTCCGACCCACGTCACGTTCAATTCGTCCGGATGTGCAAGGTGCAGGTCGATGCCTTCGATGGTGTGCTTCATGCGGTGTTTCTACAGTTCCATCGTAGAATGAGGAAGCTTTGCGGACGGAACTTTCGCGATGGAAGTGACTGCCGGGCGCTACAGTCTTTCATGGATCGAAAAGTTTTGCGGCTTGCGTTTGTGATGGAGTTTCTGGTGGCGCTGGTAGCGATCTTCACCTCGTGGTCGGAAATCGGCGGCCAGTCTGCCCTCGACCTTATGCACTGGGGTTGGAAACTCGGCTTCAGCTTCTTGCTGGCCGGTACCATCGTCGCTTACACGTCGTCGGTGGTTGCGGCTGATTCGTTATGGACGGCACAGTCGGCGCGTTGGCTTTCTGCGATTGCTCTATTACTTATTGGCATGGCGGTTGTTACGTACTTCTATTCGCTTCAAGTTGACACGGGAGAATCAGACGAGACGAGCACGGCTTCCCTTGTTAGGCCGGTCGGTTCAGTTCTCGTGCCGGCATGAGCAACGTTGACTATGCGAGTTGGAGTTCGTCCGATCTCTCGATCGCATACAACCTTCCTGTGTTTCATGAGATCGACTTCGCGGTAAGTGACGGCTATCGTCGCATCCCGCATGGCGGAGTCGAAACCGGCGGTCTGCTGTTTGGCACGCGCGAGGCGGGACGACTGCAGATTGAAGCTTTCCGCCTGATTGAATGCGAGCACGCCTTCGGGCCCTCATTTCATCTTTCCGAGCGAGACATTGAACACATCCGGGCGCAGTTGCTTGCGTCCCGTACCGATCCTGAGCTGTCGAATTTTCAGCCGCTCGGTTGGTTTATCGCACATACTCGCAGCGAACTGGTGATGACCGATCGCGAGGCTGCGATATTCGATCAATTATTCCCGGAAGCCGGGACTGTGACGCTTCTGGTGAAGCCGGAGAAGTTTAAACCGACCCGCTTTGCCTTCCTTCCACGCGCGGGAAACAGCCTTGTGCCGCGCGACGGAACGCAGCGCGCGCTGATCTTACCTTTATTAGGCAGAGCCGGAAAGGCAGCAAAACCGTCGCCTGAGATGGACGAGCCACTGGAAACGCCGCAGCGCGTTCCCGCACCTTCTCCGATGCCGCCGGTTTCGCCGCCGCCACCCCCTGCCATGCGCCCGCCTGAGCCCTCTTACGTCCAAGAGGAGCGAGTCGCCGAGCCAGGCCCCCCCGCGTTCAGAGAGCCCCCGCCGGAGATAAGCCCGGCAACATCGGAAGTGGAACTAAAGCCGGCACCCAGGGCGGAGCCGATTGAGTTCCCTCGTCGCCAGCCAACTGTTACGTCGCCGCTGGGGGGGATTTCGGGCCAGCCGCTAACCACTCCGGAACCAGGCGTCTACCAGCGTGCCAGGCAGCGGCAGCAAGCAGGGCAGGACGAGGACCGAAGCGCCACTGCTTCTCATACTTTGCATCGCGTGATGCTCGGCCTTGCCGTCGTCTGTGCCGCAGTCATTGCCTGGGGCGTATATCTGCGCATGCAGCCTGGCTTTATACCAGTGTCCGCAGTTGCGCGCAATGGGGCACTCGTGATTATGTGGCCGAGTTCGTTCACCCGCGATACGGAAAACGCCACAGTCCGTGTGAACGATGGGCTCGCGCTCAACTTGCCGCAATCCGATCGCATCAGTGGCATGACAGTGGTATCGGCCACCGCCGCGGACAGCGTCAAGGTGGAACTCTCGGTTCACCAATGGCTGCATGAGGCGCGAGGCATCGTCCGGTATGTGAGGTTGCCTTCGCCGCCCTCGAAGCCGGTTGCGCCCGCGCCGACCCGATCATTCGGCGGTACTCGCCGAACGGTCACACCTCGTTCGGCGCCTGTGTTTCCGCCAATCGGATCAGAAGGCCTGACACAACCGCGGCCGCAGGCAGAAGCGAACCCGGAAGCGCAGACTCCCTGATTGGAAGCTACTTGTTCGTTCTTCGCAAATCGTTTCCCTTCATCTGCGCCGGTTGGGACAAACCCATAATCCCCAATACGGTAGGCGCAATGTCCTTTAGAGCGCCATCATCGCGTAAGGAAACGTTCTCGTTGCTCATGTAAATCAACGGCACTGGATTGGTGGTGTGGTAGGTATGCGGGCCTTTGGTCACCGGATCGATTATCATTTCCGCATTGCCGTGGTCTGCCGTGATCAACCACGAACCGCCCGTCCGTTTCAGTGCCTGGTGGATCTCACCCAGACCGGCATCTACCGCTTCCACGGCCTTTACCGTCGGCGCCATCTTGCCCGAATGTCCCACCATATCGGCATTTGCGAAGTTCATCACGATCACGTCGAAGCTACCCTGTTCAATGGCATGCACAATCTTGCTGGTGATGCCTTGGGCGCTCATTTGCGGTAATAAGTCGTAGGTTGCTACCTTGGGCGACGCCACGACCTCGCGCTCCTCGCCGGCATATGGCTTTTCCGTGCCGCCATTGAAAAAGTAAGTTACATGCGCATACTTTTCCGTCTCGGCTACGCGCAGATTCTTCCAACTCGCCCCGGCCATCACTTCGGCCAGGATGTTATCCGGATGTTCCGGCGGCAATACGAACGGAAGGTCAAAGTTCCTGTCGTACTGCGTCATCATCGTGTACGTCAAGTTCTTCGGCACCAGGGAGCGGGATGGCTGCTCCAGCGACCGATCCATCAGCGCCATGGTGATCTCACGCGCACGGTCCGCGCGGTAGTTGTACATGATCAAGCTATCGCCATCGCGAATCAGGCCGACCGGTTCGTCCTTTTCATTGACGATGGTTGCCGGTTCAATGAATTCGTCAGTGACGCCGTGCTGATACGACTGGCGAACCGCCTCGGCCGCTGACCGGTATTTCGTGCCGTTCCCGAGCACCATCGCCCCAAACGCGCGCTCGACGCGCTCCCAACGCTTGTCCCGATCCATGGCCCAGTAACGGCCGGAAACTGAGGCAATCTTGCCGACACCGATCTCGGCCAATTTGCGCTCCAGTTGCTGGATGTAGCCGATACCGCTCTCGGGCGGAGTATCCCGGCCGTCCATGAAGCAATGAATGAAGACCTCCGTCAGCCCGTGGCTCTTGGCCATTTGCAGCAGCGCATACAGGTGAGTGAGTTGTGCATGAACACCGCCATCGCTGCACAGGCCGAGCAAGTGAAGCCGGTGCCCTTCGGCCTTCTTCATGGCGTTCAGAAGTGCGGTGTTCTGAAAGAAGTCACCGGAGCTGATCATCAGATCGAGGCGCGTGACGTCCATGTAGATCACACGCCCGGCGCCCATATTCATATGCCCCACTTCGCTGTTTCCCATTTGACCGTCCGGCAATCCGACCGAAGGCCCGGAGGTTTGGATCAGCGTGTTGGGGTATGTCTTCAGGAGAAAATCGTAGGTCGGCTTATGTGCGGCCGCAATCGCGTTTCCCTCGATGGCCGGAGAATAACCCCAGCCGTCCAGGATAGTCAGAACCAGGGGCTTTGATTTCGCCATTTGCGCTAAGCCGCCCAGCTCGCGTGCTGGCGGAACGCCTTCTTGCCCAGGTACACGGCGGCCGTGCCCAGCTCCTCTTCAATGCGGAGCAGCTGATTGTATTTCGCGATTCGGTCCGTGCGGCTGGCAGAACCGGTTTTGATTTGCCCCGAGTTCGTGGCCACCGCCAAGTCCGCAATAAACGAATCTTCCGTTTCGCCTGACCGGTGCGAGGCCATGGAGGTATAGTTCGCGCTGGAGGCCAGTCGAATCGCTTCGAGCGTCTCGGTCAAGGAACCGATCTGGTTCACCTTCACCAGAATCGAGTTACCCACGCCTCGATCAATGCCCTGCTGCAGACGTTCGGAGTTAGTCACGAACAGGTCGTCGCCGACCAGCTGGACCTTCTTCCCCAGCGCATCGGTGAGAGCCTTCCAGCCGTCCCAGTCGTCCTCCGCCATGCCGTCCTCGATGGAAATGATGGGAAATTGACGGACCCAGTTGGACCAGAACTCCACCATCTGTTCCGACGTCTTCTCGCTCTTGTCCGATTTCTTAAGACGTATTTCTTTTTGTCTTTGTCGTAGAACTCGCTGCTCGCCGGATCGAGCGCGATGGCAATCTGTTCGCCGGGTTTGTAGCCGGCCTGCTGAATCGCTTCCATCAGCACTTCGAGCGCTTCTTCATTCGATTTCAAACTGGGAGCGAAACCACCCTCGTCGCCGACCGCAGTCGAATATCCACGCTTCTTCAATACCGTCTTCAGCGTGTGGAAAGTCTCGGCGCCCATTCGCAGCGCTTCCGAAAACTTCGGAGCACCTATCGGAGCGATCATGAATTCCTGCAGATCTACCGAGCTATCGGCATGCGCTCCGCCATTGATCACGTTCATCATGGGAACCGGAAGCACGCGTGCATTCACACCACCGATGTAGCGGTACAGCGGCGTCATTTCCGATTCGGCCGAGGCTCGTGCCGTGGCCATCGACACCGCCAGAATCGCGTTAGCGCCCAGCTTTGCCTTTGTTGGGGGTGCCATCCAGCTCCAGCATCTTGCGGTCTACGCTGGTCTGTTCGGATGCATCCATGCCTGCCAGCGCTGGCGAAATTACTTTTGAGACATTCTCGGCTGCTTTCAGCGTGCCCTTGCCGAGGTATCGCTTTTTATCGTTGTCCCGGAGTTCTACCGCTTCATGCTCGCCGGTGGAAGCGCCAGACGGAACGGCGGCCCGCCCGATGGTTCCATCTGCCAGGTATACATCCGCTTCTACCGTCGGGTTCCCGCGCGAATCCAGTATCTCTCTGCCGACAACCTTAACAATTTCCATGCAAAATCAATGTAGCAGGGAGGCTACTGTTTATAGGCTTGGCAAAGCAGGGCGTGAATAGAGACGGACCGAATGCCTACTTCGGATCGGTAGCAGGTGCTGCTGTGTTCTTCTTCGCGTCTGTTGCGGCTGCCGGCGCAGCGGCTGAAGCCGCCTTCTCGATGGCGACTGGCGTTGGCGCACCCTTCTTTTCTTCAGCGTGCTTCACGTTCCAGTCCGTCTCGGTTGCAGCGTTGCCCACCACGTCCTTCGCTAAGTCCTGCTTCACATCTTGCTTAACCGCAAGATCGGCTTGCTTGGTGGCTGCATGTGTGCCATCGCCCAGTTGAATGATCCGGACGTGCACATGTCGGCGTCCGAACTTCTTGCAATCGACCGTACTTGGAAGAAAGATATCGAGCCGCCGCCCCTGAATATTTCGCCCCGTGTCGGCGACCACGTACTCGCCGGAATAGCGTCCTGCAAAGCGAACTTTGATTCGACTGCCGATCGGAAGAACATCCGGATCAGCCGCTATCACATGCCGGTGAACATAATCACCGGATGCCGTTTTACCCATCTGCGAATATGCGGTGGCGGTATAGAATCCGTTTACTCTGGGTGTAGCCGCTGACGCGAAAAGCGCTAGCGTCAATCCAACAAGTAGTGTCTTCACAGCAAAATAGACGTCGAGCCCCGTCAAATTGTCACAGTTCAAGTACGACAGACCCTTCAGTGTGAAAGGGAGAACTGACGAATGTAGGCTGACACCCAGTTCGACAACAAGCGCCGAAAATGTTCTGGCGATGGAAGCAAGGCCTACACGGACCGCGCGCGGCGGACGAAATGCAGGATGAGCGCAACGACAGCCAAAATCAGCAGTAGGTGAACCAATCCGCCAGCCACATGAAACGCGGCCCAGGACACCAGCCAGATCACTAAAAAGAGCAGACAAAGGACCAGGAAGACGGAATCAGCTAAGAACCGCATGGAATCTCCTTCTTCTCAGTAGACGCACTTCAGAACAGTTAACTAGCAGTCGCTGTTCGGGAACTTTCGGCGACGGGCGGATTGGCGGGATGCGACTCCGTACCGTGCTCAGTGGAGTAGACTCTCGTGAACTCCGCGCCGAAGAAGAAGATCTGCGCTGAATAGTACACCCACGCAATGACGGCCACTAGTGACCCGGCTGCTCCGTATGCTGAGCCCACACTGGCGAAACCTAAGTAGAGGCCCAGAGCGAATTTGCCGATAGTAAACAGCAGCGCAGTTCCAAGGGCTCCCACGATGACATCGCGCCATTGCACCGTCACATTCGGCACATATTTAAACATCAGTGCGAACAATCCCGCGATCACCAGGAAAGAAAGCAGGAAGTTTATGCCCTGCAAGAGCGGCGGCGGCAAGGGAAGAATCTGACCGAAGAATTTCTCGACCACCGAAAGCGAGGCGCTCAACAGCAACGAGGTGAGCAGTAGGAAACCAACCGACAGCACCAGGCCAAAGGAGAAAAGACGATCTTTCACCAATCCCATCAGCCCGCTGTTCTCCTTCTTCGGTGCATCCCACATCGCATTCAACGCTTCGCGCAGTTCCACAAAGACTCCCGAAGCGCCGAACAGCAAAGTTAGAAAAGCTACCACCGTGGCCACGATCCCGGAGGTGGGTTTCTGCGCCGACTTCAATACCGCCTTCACCGCGTCGGCCCCTTGCTGGCCCATCAGGCCCTGCGCCTGGTCAATGATGGAAGCCTGCGCCTTTTCGTGAGAGAAGACAATCCCCACCACTGCGGCTACCAGTATCAGAAGCGGCGCAATGGAAAACAGCGTATACAACGCTACTGAGGCTCCAAATCGGGGCGCCTGATGGCCATCCCACTCGGTGTAAGTTTTCTTCAGCAACGAAACTACATCTTTGAAACTAAGCCGGTGCATAGGTCGAACGTCCAGATATGTGATCTTCTTTATATGGAGAGGTTTTAAGTGGATAAGGTTGCGTAGGACGCGACCGCCACCGCTTAGGCGCAGTAAAACGTCTCAATCCAAGGGCCGAACATGATGCCGTCGCGCTCTAGCAATGATTGCTCCAGCAGGTGGGTTGCGTGGTCTATTTGGCGCTCCTCACTTTCCACCCACGCCGGCGGATCTGGAAGAGGCAAGGTGATGAGCGTCGAGTTCAGGCTTCCCTCCTCGCGAAACCCATGGCAACCCGCCAGATGCGCGAGTGTCTCACGGCTATGCCCATACAGATAAGGGAAGCCCAGCAGATTGTTGTAGCCGAGCGCATCGATCAACAGTTTGCGACGCTGCTCGGGCACGTCCCGCTGATGCAACATCTGGCGGGCGGTGCGATAAAACAATCCGTTCGGCGTTCGGAGTACCAGTAAGCCGCCGTCGCGCAGGACACGTCTGGCTTCCGTCAGCAGCGGATGTGGGTCGGCAATCTGCTCAAAACAGTTCCATACGAAAATGGCGTCAATCGATTTCGTCCGGAGTCCGGCATCGGCGAGTTCCCCACTATGTACCGTGAAACCCCGCTTTCGTGCATAGGCGGTGGTTTCCTTTCCCACATCGACGCCTTCGGCATGCCAGCCCCATTCCGCCGCGGTTTGAAGGAATGCCCCGTAATGACTGCCCACCTCGATTACGCTGTTGTGGCCGGGCGGAAGCAGTGACCGATACGGCTGTTCCTTGGCGCGGAACGCCTGAAGGTAGCGGGGATACTGCTGGTCGATAACGTCGAACGCATACGAGTCTTCGGAGTAGCTTGCCGCCGCATTCCCCTCACGTTCTTGCCGAACCAGCAGCGTACACGTTTGGCAGGCGTGGATATCGGCATTAGCCTGGTGAAAGAAATCGGTCAAGTCTTTCCGCTCCTCTGGGGCGGCAGGGCGCGAGAGCCGGGCATCGATGAATTGTGTGCGCAAGCGGCACTCTTGTTCGATTTCCTCAGAAGACACAAGCGGCTGGAACTCGGTGCCGCGGCAAACAGGGCAGCATTGCATCACCTGTTAGATGCGGGCCAGCGGCGAATGCTTGCACGGCTGGTAAAGCGACGGGCTGCGCTACTTCATAATGGAAGAACTGCCGAAATGGCCGAGAACTCTTCAGAAATCGACAACAGGCACCAGCGGGTTGAGGGGCATTTAACCGAAGCGACGGACGCCGCACAGGTGTCGCCATCCCCTTTGCAGAACGACTTAGCGATGTTGTACTGCCCGGTATGCAGCAACCGCCTGCAGAGCCATCGCTGTAAGCTCATCTGCGCCCAGTGCGGTTACTTTATGAGCTGCGCCGATTACTATTGAAACCGACAGCCGAATCCGCCCAGCTTCCACACCGCCGACTGGCTTACGTCGCGCTTGCGGCCGTTTGCCTGCTGTGGGGGACAACCTACCTCGGCATCCGCGTCTCGCTTGAATCTCTTCCGCCTGTAACGTTGATCGCCATCCGATACACCATTTCGGGTGCCATTCTTCTTCTAATTGCCCGTCTGTCCGGCGCTTATCTTCCGCGCGGCCGGGAGTTGTGGCTTACCGCCCTGTGCGGCGCCATCTGCATTGGCATTGGAAACGGCTTTCTTGCGATTGCAGAGCTCTGGGTGCCCAGCGGACTGGCCGCTTTGTTCTACACCACCGCGCCTTTCTGGATGGTCGGCATCGATGCCATCTTGCCTGCCGGACGGAGACCCACTGGTGCCACAATGGCCGGTCTCTTCGTTGGCCTGCTGGGTGTTCTGACCCTTGTGCTTCCGGCGGTTCGGCATGAAGGCATTGGCGGAAAAACCGTGACGGGCTTCGCGCTCTTGCAGATTAGTGCGGCCGGTTGGGTGTTCGGCGCGCTTTTACAAAAGCGGGTGCGCGCCCTTGCTACTCCAGTCGTGACCGGGGGTGTGCAACAACTCGCTGCCGGGCTCGCCATGTTCGTGCCGGCCGTTCTGTTTGAGCACGTACCGGCTGTTGTCTCACCCCGTTCGATGCTAGCGGTTGCCTATCTTGTTATCTTCGGATCGCTCATCGGCTTCAGCGCTTTCATCTACAGCATGGCGCGCCTGCCGGTCGCGGTCGTGTCTCTTTATTACTTTGTGAATCCCGTAGTCGCCGTCGTACTCGGTCGACTTATGTTCGGTGAACCGTTTGGCTACCCTCAGGCGATCGCAATGCTAATCATTTTTGCCGGCATTTTCCTGGTGAAACGGAGCGAACTCCGGATCCCGGTCAGTTCCCCATTACCGGTGATGGCAAGAATCCGCGACTAGCGGCTGGGATGGTTGGCGATTAGTTCGTCAGTCTTTTAGCTGCCAGTGCCGGCCGTTAGCGGCTGCGCCACTGGTGCTTCAACCTTTGCCAGAGTGTCGTTGAAGCTGTAGCCGAAGCCCCGGACCGAGCGGATGAAGACCGGATTGGTAGGGTCTGCTTCAATCTTCTGACGCAAGCGAAGTACATAGACATCCACCGTGCGATCGGTCACTGCGCGATCGTGGCCCCAAACTGCATCCAGCAATTGCTCCCGGCTGAATACGACCCCGGGACGACTCATCAGGAACTCCAGCAAGCGAAACTCGGTCGCCGTCAAAGTTAAGGGCGAGCCTTCCAGGCGTGCCTGACAGCTGGTACGGTCCAGTTCCAGCGACGCCGCTTTCAGAACCCTGTTCGTCGCTGCCTGGCCGCGGAATTGAATCTTAATGCGGGCAATCAACTCCCGCACAAAGAACGGCTTCACAATGTAGTCATTCGCGCCCAGTTCCAGCCCGACAATTCGGTCCGTCTCCGAAGCCCGCGCGGTAAGGAAGATGATGGGGATATGCGCCAGCTCCGGTTGCGCACGTAAGGATTTGCAGATTTCGAGGCCGTCCGAATCCGGCAACATAATGTCCAGCAGGAGAAGATCTGGCCGCTCCCGGCGGCACAGTTCGATCACCCCTCGTCCGGTCTGGCTTCCCACGACCGTAAACCCCTCTTTTTCCAAGTTGTACTTGATTAATGAGTACAAATCCGCGTCATCTTCAACCAGGGCAATTTTTCGCATACGTTGGAAGGCTTGTTCTTTGCCAGAGTAACCGAACAGTCATGACGCTTTGGTTACAACTTGGTCAATTCAATTGAAACACGATATCCGCCCCATTCCGTTTCGGGAGATACTCAAAACAGGTCGCTATGAACCGCTACGAACAGCAAGCTGCTCAACAGAGAAACCGAACGCTGCGTTTCTCCGTGATGTTGTGGACCGCGGGTGCAGCTGGCATCATCGTAATTTTTGCTGTATTGGGTCTCAGCAGCGATGCGCCCCGGGAGTTCTGGAAGCGGGGTGCCATCGTAGTAGCCATCCTCCTCCTTATCTTGCGACAGGTGACGCGCCGCATCAAAGTGGCTAATCCAAAGTCGGCCCAGCCAGACCCGCAATCGCGCTTGAACCTGGAATAGCCCCTAAGCTTCAATTCGGTAACTGAGCTCGGCGCGATTCATTGAGGTGACGCGCGTAAGCGTAAGAAAAACATCGCAAATCTGCATCGCAAGGTCGTATGATGTCCCCAGATCCCGCTATAATCTGCCGTAGGATTGAGTGATTCAACGGTGGGCTCGTTCCGGCACATAGCTCCTTCTGAGGAAGAGCTGCAACAAATTGAGGCCGAGGCCGCTCGGTCGCAATCGGTAGACGAGCTCCGCGCCTACTTCGAACGCCTTCGAACCTTCCGGGCCGCCTATGCGGACGACTTCGACGCGTTGCTAGCCATCGGTGAGGTTCAGGATCTGATCCTGGAGCGTGCGCGCGCTCTGCGGGCCGGTCAATCTGCGCCCGAACCAGCGCGGTCACTCTCATTCGCCGAGCAGCCGGCGGCACTGCCGCCCGATATCGAGCGCCTCGATCAGCAGAACTGGCAACGAGTTGTCTATATCGCTCTGTTCTTTGCGGTGATACTTTTCGCCGCGTTCTTTTACCTTATTCAGACCGCACGCCGTTTGAACTTCATCTCGGACACACCAGCCGCAAGCACGGCCGCGGCAACTGCGGCCGGCGCCAAACGGGATACTGCGGCCAACGGCGCAGAAGCTGCCGCGCTGAAACCCGACAAGCCCGCGGTCCGGCTTTATACCGATCTCGTTCCAGGAACAGTCACGATTGACGAGAACGCTCCGCAGGAGTTGAAAGACGGCGAGTTGACCCTGGACAAGCTGGAGCCTGGGCACCACACCATGCACGTCGCCGGAAGTAGCGGTGACGCCCAGTTCAGCTACGAGGTCAGCGACAAAGGCGTGCCGCGAATTGCCGGCGTGCCCACAGCTAACAATGCGATGGCAGTGCTTGTTTCTACCGAGGGCGACAAAGCGCACCTGGTGACGAACGCCCAGGATTCCGTCATCGACCTGGATGGCAAGCCGGCCGGCGATGTCGGCTCGGAAGGTCTCGCCGTTAACGACCTTGGCACCGCTGACCATCTGCTTCAGGTCAGCGAGGGACGCGATCGCCAGCGCTTTGTCCTGACGCATACTGGGGCGCCCACGCTAACGGTTTACGTCAAGTCCGACCCCAACGCTGGAACGGTTGTTGTTATGACCAAGGTGGACGGAGCCGACGTGTTTATCGACGACAAGCTGTACCGGCGTAAAACGGAAACCGGCCAGGTTCGCATTCCGTTGAAAGTGGGACACTACTCCGTTCGCGTTCACAAAGCAGGCTTTATTGATCCGCCGCCGGCCACCGTAGAGGTACGAAAAGCCGACGAGACGGCTGTCACCTTTAAGATGGACGCGGCTCCACAAATTGCCACCCTGCAGGTAAAGGGCGCCCTGCCGGGCACCATGGTTTACGTGGACAAAGACTTTGCGGCTACGACCGGCGCGGATGGAACGGCCAACGTGCCCAACGTTAAACCAGGAATACACACCATCGAACTTCGTCGCGAACAGGCGCTTCCCAAGAAATTCGACCGCACGTTTCAGACCGGAGAGCAGATCGTCCTATCGGGCCCGGACGTGACGCTTGAACACGCAACGGTGGATGCTGCGACCGCCACTCCCCCGCCCCCTCCCGCACCGGTGGCCGCGACTCCGTCCGCTGCCCAAAACTACAGCATGCAAATGGATGGACAGCAGGTCCGAACGGGCGGCGGCTTCGTTCCTTATCACATCCCGCATGTCTCTGGACACTACAACTTTGCCGGCCAGGCTCGCTTGGGTGGTTTCCTGAAACGTGGCAAGCTGCAATGGTATGCCGCTTACCAGGACGCCTCGAATTATGTGCTTTTCACGGTGGATGGCAAGCATGCAACAGTGCGCGAGGTGCGCGATGGCACAGCCATCGATATCAGCCGGATTCCATTTGACGCGGACTCTACGACCTGGGTACAAGTGGATATGTCGATAAAGCCGAACGCGCTCGACGCGCGCATCAAGACCCCGGATGGCACCTGGTCCGATCTGGGCAGTATTCCTGCCGATGGCCGCGACTTTACGCAAGGCAAAGTCGGCTTCTATATCCCGGACAAAGACTCTATCGCAGTCTCGAATTTTCGTTTCTACGCTCATTAGGTGTCATCACTGGTCATGGACGAACGTGCTTTTTACCGCGAAACACAAACTACCAAGCCTTCTCAGTTGAACTGTCCTTACTGCCGCTCGATAGACAGCTACGATCTACGCTGGCTGGTACGGAAAAAGGTGGAACGCCTGCCGCGCCAGGCTGATGAGCGCGATCGCGCCAAGTTTTCCAAGGCCGCCAGTTATATGGTGCTGATGGACGACAAGGTTGGTTGCAAGCGCTGCCGCCGCACATTCGATATCTCTGGCGTGAAGACCACTGCTTTCCTTACGGATTGAGCAACTGCTCCTCTTCCCTGGGAAGCTCAGGACGCAACCTTACCGTTTCAAAACGCTGCTATAAAACGGAAAAGCTGCGCAGCATTCGACCGGCGTCGTGGGTGCGCTCGTCGATACACTGTTTCAGCCCTGTTTCCATCCCTTCTCGGTGTGCCTTAAGATGGCGATCCATTCAGTTCTCTCGCAAACATTCCCGAGTTGCACTTCTGTTCGCACTCCTGGGTGATTCGCACCATTTGCGATTAAAAGTCGCTTAAAAGCAGCGCGCAGGCGCCCCACGCGGAAACCCGTAAAATAGGCAGCACATCCACAGTTCCGGGGAGACACCACCATGGTGCATGCACAACGTCAGTTCTCAGCAGTTCTGTTTTGCCTTCTTCTGGCTACGGCCGCTTCGGCCCAGGACGATCCACCGTCGCGTGTGCTTCGTCTCAACTACACCAACGGCAATGTCTCGATGGAGCCCGCCGGCATTGACGATTGGGCGCCTGCCGTTGTCAACCGGCCCTTCGGCACGGACGATTACCTCTATACAGATTCCCGTGCGGTCGCCGAACTGCACACGGATTCTGCAGCCATTCGCATGGGTGAGTACACGAACGCCGGCGTACTGAATTTGACCGATACGCTGCTTCAACTCAAGCTCACACAAGGCGACATGTATTTCCGGCTACGCGATCTGCAGCCCGATGAGGCCCTGGAGATCGATACTCCGAATGCCGCCATCAACTTGCAGCGCGCCGGTGTGTACCGCATCCACGTCGACCCGAATGCCAACACGACGTTTGTGGTCGCGCGGGAAGGCCAAGCTGAAATCACGGCGGGAGGGCAGGCCCTTACCCTTAATGCCGGCGATGCGGTCAACCTCGCCGGGACCGAGTCTTTGGCCTATAGCGTGGTGGCTGCGCCGGCTCCTGACGTCTTCGATAGCTGGTGCGCCCAACGCGACGCCAGGTTCGAAAGTGCGCAGGCAACCCAATATGTTCCGCCAAGTGTAATCGGATACGAAGACCTGCAGGATCACGGAGTGTGGAATGAAACGCCCGACTACGGGGCCGTTTGGGTCCCGAACGGTACACCGGCCGGATGGGCACCTTACCGTGACGGTCATTGGGCTTGGATTGAACCTTGGGGCTGGACGTGGGTGGACGACGCACCCTGGGGTTTTGCGCCGTTTCACTACGGCCGCTGGGTCTACTGGCACGATCGTTGGGGTTGGGCGCCTGGCCCTGTCGTCGTGGCGCGCGGCGGTGATCGAGGACCCGTGCGTCGCCCCATCTACGCTCCGGCCATGGTCGCCTGGTTCGGCGGCGCGCATTGGGGCGTCTCCGTCGCCATCGGCAGCGCTCCTTCGGTTGGCTGGGTACCGCTTGGCTGGGGCGAAGTCTACACGCCCTGCTACCACGTCAGCCCGCATTACTTCAGCAACGTGAACATTTACAACACCCGCATCGTGAACAACGTAAACATCACCAATGTCTACCGGACCGTGTATGTGAATAAGGCGGTGTACAACCAGACCTTTGTGAATGTTCATGCGCCGAACGCGGTAGTCGCCATGCGCCAGGAACAGTTTGCCAGCGGCCGTCCTGTCCGGGAAAGTGCCATTGCCTTCCGCCAGGATCAGTTGGCGCACTTCAACCCGGGACAGGCGTCGGTCGTAGCCCCGCGGGTGGCTCCTTCAAGGCAGGCGGTGCTCACCACCTTGGGCCGTCCTGCCGCACGTCCGCCACAGGCCTTTTTCGAGCGCGCCGTAATCGCTCGTGCAACACCGGCGGCTGCAGTAGCGCCTTTCGCTGCCCGCCAAGCGTTCTTACAACAACATGCGGGTCAGCCGCACGACTTCGCCCAGATGCATCAGTCCGTTGGCGCACCTGCCGTCCGGCAGGTAGCGCTGGTCCGACAGGCGCCACCCGCTCAGCCTGTCGCCGTACAGCCAGGCCAACACCTCGGCGATGCGCATGCGCACAACGGAACATTCGCACCCAATCGGCCCGCAGGTGCACCGGAGATGCAAGGCAGTGCCGTCCCGAACAATGGCAACTCGCCGGCACAACAATCGCAGGCACGTCGCACCCCTGAAGCTAAACAACATGGTATGCCGCCGAATAGTCCCGCCTTCCACGGAAACGAACCGCGCGTACAGCCACAGGAGTCTCGCCTTCCACCACAACCTGCCGCGCGCAATAACTACCCTCCCGAGTCTCGACAACCTGCGCCAGTTCCGCACGTGCAGGAACCCCAACCGCACATTACTGAGCCCCACAACACTGAGCCGCGCAACAGCTCACCCACACCTCACGCGGAAGAACACAATGCGCCATCGCAACATGTGCAAGAACGGCCGGAGCCTCACGGCAATGCGCCGGCTCAGGCACCGCACGTACAGGACCATAGTGCAGCGCCTCCGCAACACGAGCAGGCACATCACGAGCAGGGCCATAGCGATCAACATGACGATCACAAGGACGCCCAGAAGCCGAAGTGAAATCGGCAGATCAGTGCCTGCGTCGTTAGCTGCGCAGTTCGCTGAGCCTCTTGCCTACCGACCCAGGCCCGAAGTTCATTCGGGCCTGGCTTAGCGGCACGCCCGTCACCTCAATTCGGTTCAAATCGGTTGTTCCCAGACCTGCAGCTTCTGCTAACAGCAAGTGATTATCCCCATGCTGGAACGGCTTGCTTCCCCGCAATGCACGCGGATCGTAATTCATCACCGCCATCGCAATCGCATCCGTGCAGACTGCGTTCCGCCCCACGATGAGCAACCCGGGCGTCATCTTCTCCACCCCAGGTACCCAGGGCCCTTCACCGCCGCGAATGGTCTGGACACCATCGATGATGGCTAGGTCGATGGGACGAAGCGCCATCTGGTCCACCGTAACGCGCGGCACCCGGAACCCGGGATCGCGCGGCGACTCGGGGTGCAGTTCGGCGTCGACACCGCTGGGCGCTTTGGTCGTACCCTTGTGCAGCACGTCCACGCGCACCTGCGTCGGCTTTTCGTTCCCGCTCGAACCGCAGTCGCCTCCGTACAACGAGCACGGCGTATTCCCAAAGTTGTTCTTGCCCGAAAGCGTCACGCCGTTCGTCGCATGATCCTTCAACTTGGCGAGCGAAATGTAAGTGTCACACTCAACCAACGCGGGATTCAAATGGTACGCCGGGTACATGTAGCCGCCGAACGGCACCCGTACTCGTGTGTATTGCTTGTATTGACCCAGGTTCTGAACGTTCTCCCACAAGACCGGAATGCCCAGGTTGTTGATTGCATTTACATCCAGCCCGTACCGCGCCCATAATTTCAAGTCTTGCCTCGCAGGGAAGAAGCTTTCGATGATGCGCACCCGTTTTGCGCCTCGGGCGGCCATCAGATGAACCAGCGCCGCCACCGTGCTTGGATCGGTGCGAAACGGCAAGTCCGGCGTTACTGGAAAGTCTTCCGGACCACCCGTCAAGTTTAATTTGATCGCGACCGTTTTATTGCGAACCAAATCGTCGATGCCGCCGATCTCGTCGCAGGCAGCAGCCAACCGGGCCGGAAACTCAGCGTATGTCCGGCAGCGTTGGATCGACACGGTCTGCGAGGGCGCGGAAGCTGCTCTTAAGTTAGGCAGTCCAGCGGCGGCCGCCACGGCAGCACCCGCCAGCAATTCGCGACGGTTCAGATACTTGCGGCACATGCGTTTCATTGGGGGAGAAAGTCCTTCCTTCCTCCATGCTACGCGTCTTCATATAAGATCAAGTCGCATGCCCAGATACCGGCCCACTCGCCGCTCGATCCTCCATACCGCTATGTCTGCATCCGCGCTGATGCTGGGCCGGCAGTCAGCCCTTCTTGCCGCCCCAGCCAATCGCGAAACCATGTTCCTGGCACTGAACAGCGTGCTTTTATCCGGACGTGTCCATTGGCCGGAGTTTGCGGAACTCGCCGCGCACACCGGTTGGCCCGGAACCGATGTCATGCTCGCGGCGGCCATGAAAGCCGGAGCCGACGCCACTAATCAGCTGTTGCAGCACTTGAATATTCTGCCCGCCGTTATAGATTTTCCGGTCGAGTTCCGCAAGGACGACGCAACCTTCCGTGAATCACTCGCCAAACTCGAACCGGCTGCCGAGTTCGCCGCTCAGATCCACTGCCCCCGCATGATCACTTACCTTATGTCCTCGAGTGACACACCGAAAGAAGAGCTCCGCAGTACTTACAAACAGCGCTTTACTGAATCGGCACGCATTCTAGCCAAACACAATGTGCGTTTGGGCCTGGAGTTTTTGGGCCCGCTTGAACTGCGCAAGAAGTTTCGCTACGAGTTCATTTGGCAGATGAACGAGATGCTCGAATTCGCCAAAGAGTGCGGTCCTAACGTGGGTCTACTGCTGGACGTCTGGCACTGGCACCATGCCGGAGCCACAACGCAGGACATCATCAAGGCGGGCCGTGAGCGCATCGTGCATGTTCACTTCAACGACGCGCCAAATCTTCCGCCGGAACAGATCCACGACAACCAGCGGCTTCTTCCCGGCGAAGGCGTGATCAACCTGGTCGGGTTTTTGCAAGCGCTCCAGAAAGTTGGGTACCGCGACGCGGTCAGTGTCGAGGTGTTCGGCCGTCTCAAAGATGTTACGCCCGAAGAAGCCGCCCGGCGCGGTCTGGAAGCCTCTCTAGCGGTGTTCCGAAAGGCCGGCATCCCCGAAGGCCACTCCGCGTAGTCCAGAGGCTACTGACCCGCTCGACTAACAAGCTTCCCTAGGGCCGCGGGTTTCTGAAGCCGGAGTACAGTTGCCAGACCCTCCCGGTACAGGACAGAATATTTCCGACATGCCGCGTCGACAAAAGCGGCGGTTTGCCGGCTATCGAATCCCTTCGCGAAAGCGAATTCAGGGTCCACCACAAACAGGGTTGCCCCCTGCTTTATGAGATCCTGCAAACGCTGGGCGCTCAACTGCTTCTCGTTCACCGTCCAGCCCTGCAAACCGGTGTAGTAGTAGAGGACAGGCCCCAGATCGTTCCCTCCTACGTGCTCTGTGTATTCACCCAGAATAACCATGGAGTCACCAGGCAAGGCATAGCCGCGAATCTGTTGAGCTAACGCCCACGCTTTCGGATAGGCCGCTTGCGCTGCCCCTTCCCGCAGTTCTGCCGCATACGACGGAAGGAAGATCAGAACGGTCAATATGCACGCAGCCGCGAACGCCCGGTTCAAGGCGGGTTTCTCGTCGAGCGGGACTGTTTGGCTAAACCGCTGAAGAACGTATGCGGAACAGCGCAGCAGTCCGAGTGCGATGAAGAAGCTGAGCACAGGCACGGCATTCAACTGCCGGTAAGGAGCATCGAGCTGTCCTTCCGCCACAAGCACGAAATACAGAAGAATCGTGCCCGCATAGGCCAGCAGCAGCCTGGGCTTCCGTTCGCGTAAAGCGAGTATCAGCCCGACCAGCAAAAATGGGACCCCGAGCACACCCCAGGACAGACTCCAAATGCGGTGTCCCAGTGTTAACCAGAAATGGGAGTCGCGGATAAGTGTAAGCGTCTGGAGCTTGTTGTGGCCCTGGATGAATGGAACCACTCCGAACACATCGATGGAGGTGCGGCTCAGGTAAAAAGCGTACAGGAACCAGCACGTGGGCAGCACTAAAGCCGCTGTTACGAAAGCTGCGAAGAGATGAAGTTCAGTTCGCTTACGTTCGCTCCACCAGATATACGCCAAGGGCAGAAGCAAGAAGAGCGGCTCCAGCTTTACCGACACGGCGATACTGAACGCTGCCGCGGCTGCGATGCTGTGCGCGATCCGCCTGCTGACGACCCAACGGCTGAAATGAAAGAGCGTTGCCACGCTCATGCAGACGGAGACGGGTTCAGAGAACAAGATACGTCCGAAGGGGTGGTGAATCGGCATCAACCCAGCAATCAGGCTGGCAAGCAGCGCCAGTTCGGGACCCGCTTGGTCCCGGACGAGCAGAAACACATACGCTGCCATGAGGAGATAAGCCAGCAATGGGATCAATCGAACAGTTAGAACGTGGAAGCCGAACAACTTATATAGGACCGCCGCCGCGTATGGCACCGCGGGAAACTCCATGGCAGTTACCCGGGGAGGCTGGGCGGGCCAAGTAATCTCCGGCTGCAGGAAGTGCATGCCGTGCGCCGCATAATTCCTTGAGATTTCAATGTAGTCAATCTCTTTCCACATGCTGCGATCAAGCGCTGGTATCGGCATGGCGAAAAAGCGCAGGGTAGCCGTGAGCACCAAAATGCAGAAAAAAAGAAACAGTTGCCGCTTGGCCGCAAACCTGACCGCCGCCAGCTCAGAATTTGGAATTGTAGGAATCATCACTCGGACCCAAGAAGCTTGTCGGCGTATGTAGTGGCAAGGTAGGCGGCTACGGACTGATGTCCGGCGGCCGTCCAATGCATATTGTTGGTCTGATAAAGGCAGGTTGGCGACGCCCGAAGCACGGGCAACAAGTCGACGGTCTCAATGTTCAATTGGTGGTCGATTTCTTTCGTGGTCCGCTGAGGCAGATCGCGGTCGAACGCCGGACTTGCCAAGTCGATACTTGCCGGCCAATACTTAAGCGCGGCGGAATTGCACGCTTGTGGACCGGAGGGAATCAAAATTACGATCGTCCGGGCGCCCAGCCCGTCACTGATTTGCTTGATTTGCTGAAGCCGGTTAAACACGGCCTGGCGGCCTAGCGCCACATTGCCGTTGCGCCCTGGCACCAGTTGCGCAAACTGTCCGAGCGCGTAGCCATCGGGGTCGGGCCGGTGACGGATCTTCTGATCGATCACCCGCATGATTCGCGCCCGCAACAGCGCGTTCAGCTGCCGAAAGCTCAACACTGCCGCTAAACCGTTGGGATCCGGATTGTCGAATCCAATCGACTTTTGAAATTCCGCATTCGGCGTGATGGCATCCTCATAATCATTAATGAACAAACCTACGAGAATGAGATCCGGCTGGTAGCGCGGCGCAAACTGGCGGACGGCCTCCGCATACTGATTAGGTCCATACCCGGTAACAGCAAAGTTCAAGACTTCAGCCGTCGGCGCACCGGAACGCGCTCGCAGCTTCGCCTCCAGCAACCTCGGCCATGATTGATCCGTGTCCACACCTTCGGCGCTGGTGAAAGCATCTCCTACGACTAGAATCCTGCGCGTGTGATCCTTTGCCGGCGCGTACAACGGTCCCGGGAAGCCAAGCGAGTTCGCCGTAACCCAGTAATCGTAGGTAACCCAGCGTAGATGGGTTTGTCGCGAAGGCCGCAGCTTCCACCCGAGTGATGGGTCGGGCTCTAGGGAGGCGCGCTCGCCCCAACCAATGTCAGGCGCTTCCTGCGGCACCGCCCGTCGAACCCACAACTCAGCCGCAATCAGCGCAATCCATAAAGCAAAACCGGCCGATGCAACCCGGAGAACGAATCGGCGCGTGCCCCAGATAGCGCTCTCTCTTGCGATCAACCGGAGCAGTAGCGTAGTCACACGTTCCAGCACTATGGCACCGGCAACGCTGCCAGCGGCAAACAGGAACAATCGAACACCCATCCCCATAGCTCCCTTTTGCGCAGTCTGCAATCCGAAGAAGGCCCGCAGGAACAAGGGGTGAACCAGAAAGAGCGCTAACGAGTGACGGCCAATCCAGTCGAGCGCGACCGAGACGGCACCTTCCGGGCCACTCGATGGCCGAAGGAACCAGCCGTACAGAATGCCAAAAACGCCGGACCCCACCAGAAGAGGTGCTACCGCCATTCCCGAAAGACCGAACGAGAAAATGAGTCCGATCCCAATAGCGGCAGTGCTGCCGGCCACGACCAGGCCTCTCCGGCGAATGCCCGGAGAGTGCCGGCGTGCATACAAGCAATAAGCAACAATCATTCCCGCGGCAAACTCGGGCAGCCTGGAGACAAAGATGGCGCCCCGAGACCAGGCATCCAAATAGCCGGGAAAATGATCGCTAAAATACAGCAGGCCTGCCCAGCGCAGCAGCAGCGCAGGGGCAAGAATAGAGGCCCCAAAGAATGCCGGCCCACGCCTTTCCAGCACTTTCCAAAGCGCCGGAAACACCAGGTACAGCTGAATCAACAGAGTGATGAACCACCAGGCCGCGAAACCGTAATAGAGCTGGCGCGGTTCTACTCGCCAACCCAGCAAGCTCAGGTAGAGGCGCGAATCCGCCAATGAGAGACGGATGCCAACGATCGCCAGCGGAAAAAGGAACAGCAGATGAGCTGTGATCCAGGTCGGATAAATCCGGAGTACCCGGCGTCGGTAGAACTCGCTCCAAGAAACCGCACCGCCTCGCGATCGCTGAAGGATGCTGTAAGTGAGAGTGAATCCGCTCAAAAGCAAAAAGAGCGACACTCCTTGATCTCCCATCCAGCAGAAATCGCGTATGACAGCAATCGGAACGCTAAAGGGATGTTGGGGCAAGTCAACGGCCAGGAACTGCGACACTCTTACCGCGAGAAGCGGCCAGTTCTTGTCCGGATTGGCGAAATAGGGAAAGCCGAAAGTCTGCTCGCCAACATGATCCAGCAGGATCCACAGCAAAGCCAAGCCTTTTAACTTTTCTATCCAGGCCAGATGCGCCCCGGCTACCGGGGTCTTCTCCCTTACGTCTTGTTGGGCTCCTTCAATGGCTGTGATCTGATCCATACTGTAAGCCCTCATGCAATCGCTCAGAGGCTCGCGCCCACAATCAGCGCGCAGCCGACAGAAATGGTGATCCAGGTAACAGGCTCTTTGAGTGAAAATAGAACCGGGTCTTCAGCAATTAGCCCACGTTGCGCTGCCACCCACAGCCGCGCCGTCCACTGTAGGAGCAGTGGACATAGTAGCCAGAGCAACGAGGGATGCGAATATAACAGCCGCACATTGTCTGATTCCACATACAAGACTGTAACTAGGCTCGCTAAGAGAGCCGATCCAAGGCCAAGAGAAACAACGATGGGTAAGTCAGGTGACTGATACCCCCGGCGCTCCAGTATAAAAGGAACCGTCCCGTCGCCTGTGAGTGTTCGCCTATTTACTAATTCCGAGGCTCGTTTGCAGAACGCCAAGCTCAGAAAGAGAAAGAAACAGCAGGAGAGAAGCCAGGTCGAAATGCGAATGTGATACGCCTCTTGGCCAGCGAACAAACGACTGACATACAGCAATGCAAGTGTCAGAACGTCATAAATGACCATTCGCTTTAGGAGGAATGTGTACAACGTTGTCAGACAGTAGTAAGACAAGACGAATACGCCTAATCCGAAGCCGGTCCAGAAGGCCAGCGCTAAGCCGCAGGCGAGTAAACCGGGGGCGAGCCACAAGCCTAATCCTAGTGGTAGCGCGCCGCTCGCGAACGGACGCCGCCTTTTTTGCGGGTGCACTCGATCAGCTGCAAGATCCACTAGATCGTTCAACACGTACACGCTTGAAGCAGTGAGACTAAAGGCAAGAAACGCCAGCCCCGATCTGCCCAGTAAATCAAGCCGCGAGATTTCATGCGCACCTATCAGCGGAAGGAAAATCAGACAGTTCTTCACCCACTGGTGCACTCGCATAGCGTTTGCAATCAGCACTGTTCCGTGCACGACGCTATGCAGGTTCAGCGTCATATTAGACCGCACCCAGATGGCCTGCTGACTTCGCTGCATAATCGGGCGATCCGCGTGAGAGTCGCCGATGTATGCGAATTGTGATCCCACCTGTTCGAGAATTGCTGCCAGTTTCGCAGCGCCTTTTAGATTTCGCTCAGGTGACGAGGCAAGCACCTGATCGAACAGCCCCAGGTAGCCACTGACGGCGATAGCCAGGGGTTCGGCGGTGGCCGTCGCCAGAATCAACCGGCGTCCATTTGCTTTTTCAATGTGCAACCACTCCAGCAGCGCTCGATTGTACGGAAGACTCGTAACGTCAACGGAACCGAATGAAGCGAGCTTTGCTTTCAGGAAAGCGCGGCCCCGGAACAACCAAACCGGAACGAACGCCAGAACAAAGGGCCGTTGACGCAACATTGCGACCAGAGATTCAAACAGCAGGTCCGAATGGACGAGTGTTCCGTCCAGGTCGACGCAAATCGGCACGGCAGCCTCCTCGGAAGAGTAGGCAGGCGCACTATTTACGGGAAGGACGCGAGTTCTTTGCATCGAATGAAAGCCGCCGGGAGACTAATTGCTACTAAGTCGAAAGAGTAACCAGGATACAACGGAATTTATGAGGCGTATGCTAATCAAAAAGTACAAGTTATCGCTAATTAGTCGACAACGCCGACTCACAGTACGTGAAGTACTCGAATTACTGTTGACAGACGATTGCCCGTAGAGAGATTCTTAGGATCCACGAAGATTGATTTTCACTGCCGGCAATCGGCCCAGGGTTCGTTGTGTCTCCGAAAACATATATCGTTTCAAGCACATTATGGTTATCAGTCGGTTTAAAACTGCGCGGTTATTCAAAGCGGCGGCTCACATATCACTAATGGCCTTCGCCGGCCTACTCTTTGGGGCCGTCAGCTCACAAACAAACTCACCTGGGGGGCAAACGCCAACCTATGTTCTAGGCTCGGGCGATCAAGTACGCGTTTATCAACCAAATGCGGAAGAGCTGGATGGGCGCGAAGTCAGGATCGATAGCACGGGCTACGCTACCTTTCCCCTGCTGGGCCGCGTTCAAATAGGCGGCCTGACCCTTCAGGCTGCGGAAGCGTTACTTCAATACCAATTGACTCAATATCTTCGCAATCCGAAGCCGGTGGTGGTAGTTACCGAATACAAGAGCCAGCCGTTCGAGGTGTTAGGCGCAATCACGAATCCGGGTACCTATCAATTACAGGGAGAAAAGACTTTGCTGCAGGCCATCGGGCAGGCCGGAGGCCTCCGGCCCGACGCGGGAACACAAATCAAGCTCACTAGAAAGCTTGAATTCGGTCAAATTCCTCTTCCTGGCGAAACAGTAGACCAGGCGGCCAACGCCAGCACCGTAACCGTTGATACGCAAGCATTGTTATCCGGTTCCGATCCGGCAGTGAATTGCGAGTTACGTCCACAGGATCTAATTTATATTTCTAAAGCAGATTTAATATATGTCGCCGGTGATGTGCATAAACCCGGCGGTTTTCCGCTCACTCGCAGCACAATGTCGACGTTGCAGGCATTAACTCTGGCGGAGGGAGCTCAGCCGGACGCATCAATTCAGCACGTACGTGTAATTCGTAAGGTTGACGGCGGTAACCGCGACCTGCCCCTGGATGCGCGAGCTGTCATGGACGGCAAAGCTCCGGATATTGAGTTGCAGCCGGGCGACATACTTTACGTCCCTAGCAGCAAGGCCAAAAAGGCCACTTTACGTACCACGGAAGCCATCGTGCAAGCAGCAACAGGTCTTGTGATCTGGGGGCGGCTGTAATTATGAGTGTTCTCGGATCGTTTGATTTACTACCAATGGGTGGCGAAGTGAGTTCGCCTGCCGTACGGCCGCGGTATATCGGGTCTCCAAACCCCGGAGACCTCGCCGGGAATGGCCAGGCCGGCAAACGTTCGCGTACCATCGCACCCAGCTACTCGCAGATATTTCAGCGCCATCGCCTCGTGTTCTTCCTTGTCGTCTTGGTGACGACGTTAGTTGCCCTGATCTACTCTTTGTCGACGACACCCTCCTATCAGGCGAAGGCGGTGTTGGAAGTGGAGTTCCCTGCCACCACACCGCAGGGATTTGGCCCCACTTCTACATCGAATGAGATAGGTTCGCCGACGTTCGACTCTTACCTGGCGAATCAGATTGGCATTCTTCAAAGCGACCAACTGATCCGGTTGACCGCGAACAAGCTGCATCTGGCAGACCGTTTGAATTCGGTTCAGCCCCAGGGACTGGTCGCCGTTAGAAAACACCTTCGGATCGGCCGTTCTCCGTCGAAGTATTCGGACGATGGCGCCTTTGAATTTGCCAAACGCAATCTCGTGGTGCGCCAAGCTCGCACAAACTCGCTGATCGAGATTCTCTTTACAGCGCCCAGCCCTGCCCTCTCGTCCGCGTTCGTCAACGCTCTGGCAACTGAATATGCGGCTCAGAATGTACAAGCGCGCTGGGAGATGACGGAACAACTCGAGGGTTGGCTAGGGCAGCAGTTGACCGCGCTCCGGACCAAATTGGAGCAATCGGAATCACAGCTGCAACAGTACAGCCAACAAGCACAGATCTTGCCCATGAGCGAAGGCGACAGCTTAGCGGTCGATCGGCTCCGTCAATTGCAGGAAAGAACATCCGAAGCAGAAGCAGCGCGCATCGACAAACAAACAAGAGTAGAGGCGGCGGCTGGCCAGGTGATGGAGGCAGCACCGGCCCTGCAGCAGGATCCGGTGTTCCAACAGGAACGCGAGAAGTTGACCGACCTGCAACGGCAATTAGCCGAAGCGGACCAGATCTATACACCAAACAACGTCAAAACAAAGACAATTCAGGCACAAATTGCTCAGCTGCAAACCGCTATCGAACAGGAGCAATCAGTTACCGCGGCACGTTTGCGAACGGAGCTGGGCGCTGCCATCCAGAACGAACAGAGGCTGAAGGCGAAGTCCGCGGCCCAGTTCCAAGTGGTGAACCAGGAAAACGAAAAGATGATCCGCTTCAACACGCTAAAGCATGAAGTGGACACCAACCGGGCCATTTATGAATCGGTCTTGCAGAAGGTGAAACAGTCGGCCGTCTCGGCAGCTTTGCAAGTCACTAACGTTCGCATCGTCGACCCCGGTGTGCCCCCGGCCTTACCTAACAAGCCGAAACACGTTGTCAACGTGGGCGCCGGCTTGCTCTCCGGCACGCTGTTGGGCTTGATGTGCGTGGTGCTGCTCGAGCGGCGTCAGAGCAAGCTGCGAAGCGTGTTGTCTCATTCAAGCGTTCTCGAACTCGGCATTGTTCCCGAGTTTCCCAGAGAGGCGAAAGGGACAAGGAACATGGTGCTGGTAAATTCCGCCTATATCGCGGCCGACTCCTCCGAGTCCGCTATCGTCAACGACCACGTGCGCGGCGTAATGACTTCACTGCTGCATGCCGGATTTTGCCAGGAGAAGAGCAAGGTATTGGTGTTGACCAGCCCGGTGCCGGGAGAAGGAAAGACCACCATCACATGCGCACTGGGCAAGGCGCTGGCGAAGACTGGCCGGCGAGTGCTCATCGTCGATGCGGATTTGCGGCGTCCCCGGTTGCACGACCTATTCCAAGTTGCGCAAACGCCTGGACTGCTTGAACTCGCCGGCACGGAAGGACCTCTGCCGAACAACGGGCCTCTGCAATATGCTCGGCCGACCACGGTTCCCAACTTACACGTCTTGCCGAGCGGCATGGTCACAAGCGATCATTTCGATTTACTTCACTCGCGCCGGCTGCCTTCCGCCATCGCTGCCATGCGCAAAGAGTACGACGCCGTTCTCATCGATTCACCCCCGATCCTAGGTATGGCGGATACGCGCGTTCTCTCTCGTCTGGCCGATGGCGTCGTTCTGGTGCTTCGGGCCAATCGAAGCACGGCGCAGGATGCACTGGAAGCGGAAGCGCAGATTTTTGAGGACGGGGCAAACCTGATGGGTACGGTTCTCAACGATGCGCCGGCCCGCATGCTGCCGTACTACTCGCTGCAGAAAGCGTATTTTGCGGCCACCACCAAGGCGGCCCGATGAGCAGTCAGAGTGCTGCGGCTGCGGCCGCGCCTGCTTTCGCACCGGAAGGAACGCCTGCAGTCGGCAAGCTCCGCGTTCTTTACGTAATCACGCGCGCTGAGCGCGGCGGGGCACAAGTTCACGTCCTCGATCTGCTGCGCGGATTGCGCGCAGAAACCGAACCGGAACTGGCCGTGGGTGAGGAAGGGTTCCTGGCGGGGGCGGCACGGTCACTCGGGATTGCTTGCCATGTGGTTCCCTCGTTGGTTCAGCCCATCAGTCCGCTGCGTGATTTGCAGGCGCTCACCCGGCTTACGGCTCTCATTCGGCGCAGGCGGCCGCATGTGGTGCATGCACACACTTCGAAAGCCGGACTGCTTGGGCGACTGGCGGCGGCGGCAAACGGAGTTCCTTCGGTGTTCACCGCCCATACCTGGTGTTTTAGTGAAGGAACATCTTGGACATGGAGGGTTTTAGGATTACCGCTGGAGCGTTTAGGCGGCGCCCTCTCAGCCGCCGTGATCAACGTATCCGAAGCCAACCGCAAACTAGCGCTTCTGCGGCATGTGGCCGCCCCACAACGCCTGTTTACCATTCACAACGGCATTCCCTCACTCCCCCTGCAGGCGAATCACTGGCCCAACGCGCAACCCACTGTCATCATGGTTGCCCGGTTCGCTCCCCAGAAGGACCACGTCACTCTTCTTAAAGCGCTGGCGCAGATGAAGCAATCGTTCCGGCTTCAATTGGTAGGCGACGGGCCTACGGAGCAGGAGGTAGCGCGGCTGTGTGAGTCGCTAGGTCTTCAGGCATCGGTGGAGTTTCTGGGCAAACGGTCCGATGTGAGTGCGCTGCTCGCGCGCGCCGACATCTTCGCCTTAATCTCGAATTGGGAAGGTTTCCCCATCAGCATTCTTGAAGCAATGCGCGCCGGCCTGCCTATTATTGCCTCTGACGTTGGAGGCGTTCGGGAGGCGGTGACGCCCGCCGTAAACGGTTATCTTACCCGCCCCGGCAGCGTGGAAGACGTTTGTGAGGCGCTTGCAGCGTTGCTGGAAAGTCCAACCCGCCGCGCTGTCATGGGGGCGCGAAGCCGCCAATTGTTCGAGCAGAAATTTCGCGCAGACGCGATGCTTGGACGAACCCTCCAGGTCTATCGGAAAGCGGTTTCGAGCACCGGTGATGAGTCTCCCGTGATGGTGGGAACCCCTTGAACCGCGAGCCTGACATTTCCTCATCCCCGCGAATCAGGACAGGCGTGCAGGCCATTACTACCGGCCTTCCCCGTCTCGCCGATCCAAAACCTTATTTCATGATCGCGAGCCTGGTGCTTGGCGACGTGATTTCCCTGGCAGTTGCCGGCCTGATTGCCCTGCTCACGAAGCGTCTGTTTTGGGGAGTACACCAAATTTCCGGCTACGTTGCCTTGGCTCCGTTTCTGCTGCTATTCGTTCTGGTGTATGCGGGACTGGGCCTCTACGGAGGAGTAGCCCTCAGCCCTCCGCAAGAGCTGCGGCGCCTAACCTTCGCCTCTATCCTGGTAACGTTTTGCGTTGCCCTCATCACCTTTTCCTTCCGCGGCACCGAAGAGTACTTTACGCGAACCATGGCGGTGGCTTCGCTCGCCAGCATCGTTTTTCTGCCCCTAATGCGCGTCGTCATCCGCATGCAACTGGCGCGTTTCAGCTGGTGGGGATACCCCACCATTCTCTTTGGTGACCCTGCGCAAACATCCTTGGTAGCGGATACGCTCACTTCCAATCTAGGCTTGGGACTGCGGCCCATCGCCATTGTCGATTCCGAGCTAGTGAGCCAGCGGACAGCGTCCGGCATACGACTCATTCGCGATGTGGATTTGGTCGCGCTTGTCAAGAGCTTTGGCTGCCGCACCTACGCGGTGATTAGCAGTTCACCCGAAAACGCCGGCTATCTTTCGCAACTCGTCGACCGCCATCGCTCGCTGTTCCCGCACGTTCTGTTTATTCCCCACAATTGGTACTACTCGCATTCGTGGGTAGCTTCGCGCGAGTTGGGTGGTCTACTCGGGTTCGAAATCCAGGATCAGGTTTTCCAATGGCACAAACGAATCCTGAAAAGGACGGTGGATTTGCTGCTGACGGGAGTAGTCGCTGCCCTCATTGCGCCGCTGCTGGTCCTTATCGCGTTGGTCATCCGTGTCGATTCGGCGGGTCCAGCGTTTTATGGCCATCGCCGAATCGGGCGCGGCGGAAAAGAGTTCAAAGCCTGGAAGTTCCGGTCCATGCGCAAGGATGCCGATGCCGCGCTCGCAAATTATCTCCGCGACAATCCGGCCCTGCAATCGGAGTGGCTGACCACCCATAAGCTGCGGGACGACCCTCGCGTTACTCGCGTCGGTCGGTTTCTACGCCGCAGCAGCCTGGATGAGCTTCCGCAATTGTGGAACGTTTTGAAAGGCGAGATGAGCCTGGTTGGCCCGCGCCCGATTGTGCAGGAAGAAGTGGCGCGCTATGGCGACCATTTTTCTGTCTACGCGCGCGTTCCGGGCGGATTGACCGGTCTCTGGCAGGTCTCCGGGCGCAGCGATACCTCGTATGAGCAGCGCGTCCACTTAGATACCTTTTACATCCGGAACTGGTCCGTGTGGTTGGATTTCTGCATTCTGTTCCGGACCATTGGTACGGTTCTGTCCCGGGCGGGTGCGTTCTAATGACGGCGGCCACGCAAGAGCCCACCACAGCTAAAGCCAAACATCAATTCGACAAGCACCTGCTTGTGAAGAATGCCATTGCTCTTTACGGTGTGCAGATCGGCCGCAAGTTGATTCCGCTTGCTTCCATTCCTTATCTGGCGCGAGTACTTGGGCCCGAAGGTTGGGGCAAAGTTGCCTTCGTCACCGCTATGGCGGAGATGATCGGTATCTTTATCGAATTCGGATTCAACATCTCTGGTACGCGCCGCATCTCCCACTTCCGGCACGATCTTGCGGAGCGAAGCGAAACGGTGGCCGGCATTTTGCTTTCGCAAGTCTTCATTGCCTGCCTGAGCGTTGGTGCTGCTATTGCAGTGGCGCCGTTCCTGCCGGTGCTGCCCGGCCATCCCGTCCTGCTTCTCTGCGGACTGACTTACGGTGTGTTTCAAGGGCTGGTGCCCATCTGGTACTTCCAGGGCATGGAGAAGCTGCGTCTGGTGGCAGGACTGGAACTGGCCGCCAAGAGTTGTTCTTTGTGCGCTTTGTTTGTGTTCGTACACCACGCGACTGACCTTTCGCGAGTGTTACTGATCCAGGCCATCAGTCCGGGTGCCGTCGCTATCTGCGGCATCGCGTTGGCACTGCGCGAAAATCCCGTCCGGCAATGGCGTCTTGCCTATGCTCGCTCCGCCTTACGCGAAGGCTGGTCCATGTTTATCTACCGCGCCGGTGAAACGTTGTATGGCACGGCCAATTCCTTTCTCCTGGGTCTGTACGCCCCGCCGGTGCTGGTCGGCTATTTTTCGTCGGCCGAAAAGATTAGCAAGGCGGCCGGTGGGCTGCTGAATCCCATTCGGGAGTCGCTCTATCCGCGGCTCAGCTTCCTGATGTTTCGTGACCGGCAGGCCGCCCAGAAACTCGCTCGCAAGGGAGCCCTTCTGATGGCCGTTGGCGGCTGTGTCTTGTCGCTGATTCTGTTTGTGTTCGCTGATCCGTTGGTGCGCCATTTCCTTGGCCACAACTTCGAACAGGCGACGCGCGTGCTTCGTATCCTCTCGCCGCTGCCGCTGCTGCTCTCTATGTCGTTTTCCGCCGGCCAACTGTGGCTGTTGCCCTTGCGGCGTGATGCTGCCATCAACCGCTCCATCTATGGGGCAGGCCTGCTGAACCTGCTGCTGTCGTTCCTGCTGGCGCCCACCTGGGGACACATCGGCATGGCGTGGACCGTATTGCTCTCGGAAGCCTTCGCCGGTACCAGCCTTTGCATTGCCATTGCTATCTCGTTTCGCCGGCCTTCGGAAGCCCATCCGGTGGAAGGAAGGATTGTTGCAGCCCATGACTGACTTGCAACCGCGCAGTTCGCGAACCCACATCCTCACCATTGCGCTCGAGGATTATTTCCACGGCCCGGCGTTCACCAAGGTGATCGACCGTAAGCGCTGGGCGCGCTTTGAAACACGCTTCGAGCAAAACTGCCTGTCGGTGCTGGACCGCTTGGATCGCGCTCACTCGCAGGCCACCTTTTTCACCAGTGCCTGGATCGCCCGCTCGCAGTCCGAGCTGTGCCGCGAGGTCATCCGGCGCGGCCATGAGCTGGCTCTCTCCGGCCCCCGCGGCGGAAGTTTCCGTACCGTCGGGCAGCAGGAGTTTCGTACCCGCTTGCAGCAGGATCGCGACGTCCTGGAAGAGGCAAGCGGCCAGCACGTTTCGGGCTATCGCGTGACAGATATTTTCCTGAAGCAGGAACATCTGTGGGCGCTTGAAATCCTCGCCGAGGAGGGTTTCGCATACGATTCGAGCGTCAGCCCGTTCCTGCGCCGATTCGCCGCTCCGCGGTTCCGGAAAATCCACCAACGGGCGACCGATGCGGGGCCAATTTGGGAAGTTCCGCTGTCGTCTCATTCGCGTCGCCAAACTGATGATTCCGATGGCCGGAGGTAACTATTTCCGCCAGTACCCGGAGTTCTTCATCAAGTCTGCTTTGCGCCGTTGGGACGCGAAGAGTTCTGAGCCGCTAGTTTTATATTTCCGCCTCTGGGATTTTGACCCCGCCCAGCCCAAGATCGAGACCGGATCCATGGTTCGGCAGTTTCAGCACTATCGCAATGGGGAACGCATGGTGCGCACCTGTTCCGACTTACTCAAGACTTATCGCTTTCACAGCATAGCGGCGCAGTTACAGCTCACACCCCAATCGACACGCGAGCCGCTCCTGTTTCCCCAAGATCTCCCTGCCGAAGAACTGCGCGCCCGCGTTCCGCGGATCCCGATGGCCCCGGCCATCGCAGCGCCTTCGAAGACTCCCATCAGCATCGTCATCCCGTGCTTCAACGAAGCATCGTCCGTTCCGTATCTCCGCAACACACTGGAGGAACTGCGCGCCGGGATCGAAAACGAGTACGACGTTCAGTTCATCATCGTCGAGGACGGTAGTACCGACCTTACTTGGACGCTGCTAGAAAAGTACTTCGGCGCAGATGACAAGACGAAGCTGGTCCGGCACAATCAGAACCGCGGCGTTTCTGCCGCCATTCTTACCGGCATCCAGAATGGCCGTGACATTGTCTGCTCGATGGATTCGGATTGCTCCTACGATCCCTTCCTGATTCCCCCTATGCTGAAGCTGCTCACGCCCGATGTGGACCTAGTCACCGCGTCCCCTTACCATCCTGCGGGCGTGGTGCTGAATGTTCCTGCCTGGCGTTTGCTGTTGTCAAAGGGCGCTTCGTTTCTCTACCGCCGCGTCACCGGCGCCAGGCTCTATACCTTCACTTCCTGTTTGCGGGTCTACCGGCGCTCTGCGGTGCTGAACCTGCAGCTTCATCACACTGGTTTTCTCGGAGTCGCGGAGGTTGTGGGCCGATTGGCGCAACAGGGTTCCGTCATCGTCGAGCATCCAGCGACCCTCGAGTCCCGCATCTTCGGCCGTTCGAAAATGAAAGTCCTCCGCACTATTGCCGGTCACTTGGGGTTACTCGCGTCGCTCGGCTATTCGCGATTTCACTCTCCCCGTGTACCCGCGCCCAATCGCACCATGCCTGAAGGAGAAAGCACACCGACACTTTCGGAATTAAAACTATGACGACTACTGCCACACTCTCTGCTCACCTCACATTGCCCTCCGACCAGGACTCCTCCGGGCGGACCTTCGACGAACGGGAAATCGAGCTTGTCACGGAAGTGCTTCGCTCCGGCACCCTCACCAGCACCAAAGGAACGTTTGTCAGTCGCCTCGAAAAAGAATTCGCCCGCACGCTTGGATCGCGCCATGCAGTTGCCGCTTCATCCGGAAGTGCTGCCATCCATGCCGCCATCTCCGCCTTGGATCCCGAGCCCGGTGACGAGATCATCACCTCGTCCATTACCGACATGGGTGCGCTGACGCCCATCCTGTACCAGGGCGCCATTCCTGTGTTTGCCGATGTCTCCCCCGACACGCTGAACCTCACGGCGAAGAACATCGAGCCCTGGATCAGCCCCAAGACACGCGCGATCATTGTCACTCATCTCTTCGGGAATCCCTGTGAGATGGGCGAAATCATGGAGCTTGCGCAGGCACACGGCATTCCCGTCGTTGAGGATTGCGCACAGGCTTTCCTTGCTCAATACAACGGACGTTCTATCGGCACCATCGGTGCCATCGGCTGTTTCAGTATGCAGCAGGGCAAACATATGAGCTGTGGCGAAGGCGGACTCGCAGTGACGGACGATCCGGTCCTGGCCCGCCGCCTGTTCCTGTTTGTCAACAAATGCTATGGTTATGGCGATCCGCAAGCCGACCACTATTACCTGTCTTTGAATTCGCGGTTGACCGAACTGCAGGGAGCGGTCGCCCTCGGCCAACTAGAGAAGCTTGAGAGCTGCGTTGCCCAGCGTGTGGACTGTGCCAATGCGTTGACCGAAGAACTGCAAGGACTCAACGGCGTCCGGCCATTTCCGGTCGCACCGGAGGCGAAGGCCGTCTATTGGAAGTACTGCCTGCTCGTCGACGCGAACGTGGTTCCTGGCGGAGCGGTCGGCTTGGCGCGCGCACTCAAGGAACGGGGCATCAGTTCCGCGCCCCGCTACATCCAGAAACCCGCCTTCATGTGCGAGATTTTTCAGAAGCGCCGTACCTTCGGCAACAGCCAGTTTCCGTTCACGCTGGCCCGCCCGGAGGTTCTTGAGTACAACCGCGAAACTTATCCGCTAACGTTTGCCGGCCTCGACCAAACGCTGGTCCTTCCCTGGAATGAGAAGTACACCCGGGAGCATGTCCTCTACATCGCTAACGCTATCAAGGAGTCGCTCGCATGCAAGTGAAAGTCATCAAGCACCGGGGCAGACCTTTGCGCTTCGGACTGCTAGGCGCAGGCCGCATCGCCGAATCGTATGCCGATGCATTCAACAAGTGCGCCAATGCGCGCTTGAGCGCCGTAGCCGACGTGCGGACCGAGGCTGCCGCCCAGCTCGCACAGCGGTCGGGTGCGGCCCACTTCAGCTCCCACACGGAACTGATCGCGAGTGGGACGGTGGATGCCGTGATCGTAGCAACACCGCCCGCCACCCACCCGGATCTCTGTCTTCACCTGCTGCAGGCCGGAGTTCCTGTCCTATGCGAGAAGCCGGTCAGTATCGCGCCCGAAAGCGCTATTGAAATAGAGCGGGTCGCGCGCGAGAACAAAATCCTGTTCACCATGGCGTCGAAGTTCCGCTACGCCGAGGACGTGGTGCGCGCCAAGAATATCGTTGATTCGGGCATACTCGGCGACATCATTCTTTTTGAGAACACCTTCATGTCGTATGTCGACATGTCGAAGCGCTGGAATGCGGAACCGTCGGTCAGCGGAGGCGGAGTCCTGATCGACAACGGTACTCACTCGGTGGACATCATGCGCTACTTCATTGGTCCCCTGACTTCCATTCACACCGTCGCAGGCGCCCAGATTCAGTCGCTGCCCGTCGAGGAGACCGTTCACGTAACCGCGAAGTCGGAGAGCGGAGCCGTGGGCCGCATGGACCTTTCCTGGAGCATCAACAAGCAATGCGATGACTACATTGCCGTTTATGGATCCAAAGGAACGCTGCGCGTAGGATGGAAAGCCTCGCTCTACAAGCAGACTGGCAACGCTGACTGGGTGAAGTTCGGCAACGGCTACAACAAGGTCCAGGCATTCCGGGATCAGATCGAAAACTTCTCCGCCGCGGTGCAGGGACTAGAACGCTTGCTCATTGATTCGACGGATGCCATTGCGTCGGTGAGAGTCATTCATGCCGGCTATGAGGCATTGGAAACAGGGGCTTGGGCATCGACGGGCGAGTTGGAACCCGTCCTTTCGCAGACAGCAGCCGCATGAGTGCAGGAATTCACAGCACTGCTACCGTCCACAGCACGGCTCTGCTCGAAGCCGGCGTCTCGGTCGGTGAGCACTCCTCCATCTGGGACAACGTGCACATCCGCCGCGACACCACCATCGGCAGCCACTGCATTGTCGGCGAGAAGAGCCATATCAGTTACGGCGTTTGCATCGGCGATCTCGTCAAGATCAATGCCTTCGTTTATATCTGCACTCAGGTAACGCTCGAACGCGGCGTGATGGTGAGCGCCGGTTGCATCTTTACCAACGATCGGTATCCGCGCGCCGCCGAACCCGATCTGACACAGCTTCTCAGCTCCGCACCCGACGAGACTACGCTATCCACGTTAGTCCGCGAAGGCGCATCCCTGGGCGCGGGCGCCATCATCGGCCCCGGCCTTACTATTGGCCGCTTTGCGATGGTCGGCATGGGAAGCGTTGTCACGCGCTCTGTCGGCGATTTCGAGCTGGTGCTGGGCAATCCTGCGCGTTGTGTCGGTTATGTCTGCCGCTGCGGCCTGCCGCTATCGCCCCTTGCGCAGACACTGGATTCCTACGCATGTAAATGCGGGCGCGAGTACCTAATTGGCGGCGGTGCTATGCAAGAAGCAGTTCTCTCCGAAGTGTCTGCTAGATGAGTGACAACAACGGGCAAACGACATGGGCGGTGGTCGGCGGCGGGCTCCTTGGGATGACTGTCGCCTACACTTTGGCTCGTGCTGGTTGCCCGGTGACACTGTTCGAAGCAGCGCCGTCATGCGGCGGACTGGCCAGCGCCTGGCGCATCGGCGATATCACTTGGGACCGCCACTATCACGTGACCCTCTATTCGGATGGCGAGGTCCGAAGCCTTCTCGGCGAACTTGGCCTCGATTCCGCTATGCAGTGGCGCAAGACGAAAACATCTTTCTATCACGATGGAAAGCTGCATCCATTCTCAAGCGCTCTCGATTATCTGCGCTTTCCCCTGCTTGGCCCGATCGAGAAGGCGAGGCTTGGTTACACCATCCTGCACGCATCGCGATTGACTGACTGGCGATCGCTTGAGCACCAGACTGTTGAGGAGTGGCTCACGTCCCTCTCCGGCACTGGCGTCTTCCAAAAGATCTGGAAACCTCTGCTTCAAGCAAAGCTGGGTGAGTCATACACCAATACTTCGGCTACTTTTCTTTGGGCCACCATCCAGCGAATGTACGCCGCGCGGCGCAGCGGACTGAAAGAGGAGCTATTTGGTTATTTACCCGGCGGCTACGCGCGTCTTCTCACAGAATTTGAAGCGGCGCTGCGGCGTAACAATGTTCACATCTGTCTGAATGCCCGCACCCAGTCGGTTTGCAAACTCGGAGAAAGCGGCCTAACCGTCACCCTTAGTCACGGCCGTACGATGTCATTTGATCGCGTGATCGTAACCGCGCCTGGTCCCATCGCTTCGTCGCTTTGCCCTGATCTTACAAGTGAGGAGCAATCCCGCTTGGCCGCTCCGCCTTACTTGGGCATTATCTGTGCGTCGGTGCTGCTCCGCGCTCCCCTGACACCGTACTACATCACCAATATCTTGGACCGAGGTATTCCATTCACCGGGCTGATCGAAATGTCAGCCCTGGTCGATCCGGCAGAGATCGGAGCCCACGGCCTGCTCTATATCCCTCGCTACCTGCCTCCGGACCATCCGGATTTCTCAAGAACCGACGCTGACCTCGAAACCGAGATGATGGCCGCCCTGCGGCGCATGCATCCGTCGATCAGTGGTCACGACGTGCTCGACTTCAAGATTTCTCGCGCTCGTCATGTATTTCCGCGTCCAACGCTTGGTTTCTCTCAACGTGTTCCGCCCGTAGACAGCTCCGTGCCAGGTCTTAGCTTTGTCAACTCTACACAGATTCTGAACGGAACTTTGAATGCAAATGAAACAATCGCTCTCGGAAGAAGGGAAGCACTTCGGATTCATGCCCTTGTCCAATAAACCTATCGCCAGCTTGTCGCTTGATCTGGACGACAAATGGACCTACATGAAAACGCACGGCAATCCAGATTGGGCCTCATACCCCAGTTATTTGGGAATCGTCGTTCCCCGCGTTCTCGAGATTCTCCGCCGCCGCGGGCTGCAAATCACTTTCTTTGTCGTCGGACAGGATGCCGCGTTTACTCGCAACCATGATGTGCTGCGTTCCATTCCGGATGCCGGGCATGAGATAGGAAACCACTCGTTCCACCACGAACCTTGGCTGCACTTGTACTCTAAGCAGCAGTTAGAAACAGAATTGGGCAGTGCCGAAACCGCGATCGAAAGTGCTACTGGCTGTCACCCCATCGGGTTCCGCGGTCCCGGGTTCAGCGTTTCCGATACCGTTATCGACACTTTGATTGAACGCGGCTACCGTTACGACTGTTCTACCCTACCCACTTTTCTGGGACCGCTCGGCCGTGCTTATTATTTCTTCACAGCAAAGCTGAGCGCGGAAGAGAAGAAGAAGCGGGCGAAACTGTTTGGCACCTTCGCGGACGGATTGCGACCCTTGAAGCCTTATCAATGGACTCGCCCCGCCGGACGCCTGCTGGAGATTCCCGTCACGACCATCCCGATCCTCCGTTCACCATTTCATTTGAGTTACCTGATTTACCTGGCCACTTACTCGCCATGGCTGTCGAAACTGTATCTGCGCATAGCCTTGGCGTTATGCCGGGCGCGCGGCGTAAGTCCCTCTTTCTTGCTTCATCCGCTGGATTTTTTGTCCGGGGCTGACGCACCCGAGTTGGCCTTCTTCCCCGGCATGCGGCTCCCGCTCGAAACCAAACTCGCCGTAGCCGAATACGCGCTCGAACAGTTGCAGAGTGCCTTTCAGGTAATGCCAATGTCGCAAGCTGCAACGCACGAGCTCAACGTTTGGCAGTTGCCCAATCCTTGCCTCGAGAAGACGGCTTCCCGGCGGAAAGCTGCCTATAGAACTCCGTCACACGACTACACCACCGCACTGAGATCTCGTCCATAGCCGTCGTAAACCGGTGCCGTCGCTGCTGCAGTTTCCCCGCAAGTCCTTCCGGACCCTGTTCCAGGGACTTGGAGCCGACTCGGTGAAGCGAAGTGCGCACCAACCCCGCAAACTAGATTGCTTTATTTAGTTGACCCATATAGGTCTTCTGTATAGCCTATAGTAACCGACACATCAATATTTTTTCATCCCACCGGGATGAAGAGATAGATGTGTGTCTTTCGCTACGCCGTTAATTGCTGCACTCTGAAGGTTGATCCGGATCGCCCGCACTTCGTGTGCCGATTCGGCGGCGTAGCGCACACGGAAAGGATTGCGATGAAAAAGCTATTTCGCTTAAGCTCTGCTCTCGCACTTCTTCTTTTGTCCGTCGGCCTTGCTCAGAGTCAATCTCCCAACCCAGGCGATCCGATTTGCCTTTCGTTCAACCTCCGCCGATACATTCCTGAACAACCCACCAGGTTGGGTACAAGGATGGATGAACCAGCACTTCTGGCGACTGCAGACCTATTCTCCATTCTTCGACAGCAGTCTGAGGTGGTATCCCAACGCTTGGGCGTATCTAGATCTCTACGGCATACCGACCAACTCTTCGCTGGTTTCACAGCATCCCGACTGGATCTTGCACGATAGCAAAGGGAACCGGCTCTACATTCCATTTGCCTGCAGCAGTGGAAGTTGTGTGGAGTATGCCGGGGATGCTGGAAACCCGAGCTTCGTGAATTGGTGGATTAATAACGCTACCAGCATTATGGGTCATGGCTATAAAGGGCTCTGGCTTGAGAATGAATCTGCCGTGGCGTGTTTCGGACGGGAACGGTTTCGTAAACCGATTGACCCCGAACAGGATCAGCAATGACTCTGAATGCATGGGAATCGAACATTAGTGGAATGACTGCGACAATTCGGTCTGCTTTCTCTCAGGCAGATCATCCAAACGTCATCTGGTTCGCGGGTGGGCCTCAAGGGCAGATCGACAGCTACATGCAGACAGAGCTCCAGTCCGCTAACTACATCTATCTGGAACGCGGTGTCAGCGATCCCGGCCTGACGGGGGTAGCGGAAATTGGTCTCTGAACGCCTTTCTCGGTTACGTCGATCGCATCCACGGCCTCGGCAAAAACGTGATCTTCGGTGAATATCACTACACGAATGACTATGGAACTGTAGGTTATTACCTAATCTCGAATGGGATCGATGCATTCGGCAACGAGGATGCTCGGCCAGACAACTGGTCGGTTAGCTACGACCAGAACCTGGGGGCAGCTACGGGGGCCCGTTATACGTGGAATGGCTTACTGCGGCGCGACTTCGCTAACGGCATTGTTCTGTTAAGTCCTCCCGGCTCGCCGTCAAGCTGGTACACTCTTCCCAAGACTTACCACGACGTCTGTGGCACTACCCACACGGGTGTGAACTTGTCAGCAGGTCAGGCGATTATACTCCTGAACTAGGTGATGAACGTTCAAGAAAGATCAGGCGGCGCATCAGCCGCCTGATCCAATGTCGATATAGCTTGTAAGATGAATCGTACTTCGCCCTGGGCAGCCGATGCTGCCGACATCGTGAAAGGGACCCAAGCCAAGACTTTTACCTTTCACGGGCCACGGTCTCTTTTAAGCTGCGGCTTCCTGTCGGGCTCTCTCGTCCTCAGTATTTGGACGGCGGGCAGTTTCTGGACCGACGAAGCTTTTTCCGCCTATCTTGCGGATCATAGGAGCCTTCACGCACTGTGGCAGGCGTTTCTTAGCGGTGACTGATCGGATCTGCAGATGGCGGGCTCCTACGTCTACCTTTATAGCTGGTGTCACATCTTCGGTGACACCGAGTTGTGCTGCGGGCTGCTAGCACTCCTCTCTTTTTGCTTGTTGGCGTAACTCTGGCATGGCTGGGTCTCGAATCGCCCCTGCTTCCTGGTTTTGGATTGTCCCAACTTGCTTGCCATTCACGTGGTATTACGCCGGCGAACTCGTCCGTACTTCATCGTGATGACATTTTCGCTGGTTGCACTCGCGTGCTCAGTTCACCAACTAACTCAGTCGTCGGCAGGGCAGGACGGGTGGCAACCTTACGTGATTCTAACTTCTATATGGGTTGGCGCCGCTTGTCACATGCTCATGCTTCTCGCCGTCCTACCCCTAGCCGGTGTTGCCGCCAGCCACGTTTTCGCTACCCGGAGCTCCCGGCTCTGGATCAGGGCCTCAAGACGACCACTGATCATTTTCAGCGTTCCCTACCTGTTGCTTCCGGTTATCTCGCATTGACGTCTGGCGCGGAACAGCCTACAACTATCCTAGGCCAGGGCTTTTCCATAGGATCTACAGCAGCTACTGTTCTGGGACTGTCCGCGTTCGGTCCAAACCGAAAATACTCCCTCGACTTTCGCCCATATCTTTTTCTCAATGTTCTCGGCGGTGTGGCTCTGACCGTGGCACTGGCAGGTCTGTGGAATGTAGCGATCAGGCGCCAAAGGCTGCTGGCCTTCGCCCTGACGAATGGAGCAGTGATCGGTGCTATGGAGGTGATTACGCTCAGTGTCTTACTACAATTGCAGTTTGACGCGCGTCATTTGGCTTCTCTGATTCCTTTCGTTGCTTTGTTGCCTTTGGCCGCAATACCGAATCGTGGACAGCGTTCGCCTGGAGCGTCCTACCAATTTATTGTTAGCAGGTCTGGGCAGTTGGTAGCTCCGGGCTCCTGTTGCGCCCAAAGTACAAGCGGGAGAATGTGAGGGGCGCCGTTCAATTGGCCGTTGGCAAGAAAAATCTCAGCACCGGCCTTACTGATAGTCGGAGATCCCGTGTCGGCCGCTTACTACGGTGTTGGCGTTAAGGACCGGCTCCGTGCTATCCATTTCGACAATCATGTCAGGCTGCTCTTTCGGAGGTTGATTGGCCTTCCGAGGTTAAGGGTGTGGTCGCGACAGCCTGGACAATTGAAGAAATCAAACGCTATGTAGCTGGATGGGGAGCATCGAGCCGTTCGTGCTCATCAGTCTGGATCGGAGCTACTCAGCTTCAAACTGGTGGAAAATCCTAAACCGCGACGCGAAGGAAGTAGCTCGGGTTCATGGGCTCGCGTTGTATAAGATCCACTAACAACTCTGGGTTTATGATGGCTGACGCGAGTACGACAGCCTGCTCTTCAGGGTTGCTTTCCACCCTGACGGCACGACGAACGTACCGAGCGTACGTAAAACTCCATAGTAGGAGCTAAAGTAACGGACGTTGAAGTATAGAGTGGATCCGCAGCCTACTCCACGCTTGCGCTCGTACTTTCCTCCCACTGATGCTTGTTGAGCGCACAATATAGGTAAGTAACGTTTCCGGTACTACACCAACTTCGTGTTCACGCGTAATCCGTAGAAAGAGATCGTAGTCTTCTGCCGCCTGATACCGATCAGAATAGAAGCCTACCTTCTCAAATACAGACGAACGAAATGTAACACTCGGGTGCATCAGCCAAACTCGTTCATGTAGAGCCGCTCGTAGTTGCTGAGGTTGCCTAGGCGGCTTTATTGTGAATAGATACTCGCCACTCTCCCCTCTCAGGTCGACATCTGATCCCACCAACATGCATTGCGGGTGCTGGTCTAGGTAGTCGATCTGTTTCTGAAACCTCGCCGGCACGGGGTAGTCGCCTGCATCTAGACGCGCGAGGTACTTGTAACCGCTGTCGAGAGCGTAGCGCACCCCGATGTTCAAAGCGCGAACGATTCCCCCGTTTCGTTCTAAGCGGATCAGGTGGACGCAGAGATCGTGTCCGTAGGATCCAATCTGCAAAGGTGGATCACTTCCGTCGTCGACTGCAATGACATCGCACTTGCATTGGGAGGCCGCAACACATCTCATGCTATCGTCGAAGTCCTCCTGTGCCTGATAAACAGGAACTAAGATTGCAGTTCGTCCAATGCTATCGTTCACGATGCAATCTCCTCGCCTCTAGCCCTCTTCTGAACTTGCCGAAGGTTCCCTTGCATCGAGTTCCGGTATCGACTCACGAATTGCTCGCAGTGAGGAGGACTTGCTCCCTGTCATCGGCGACACGCGGCGATACTGATCTTCTCTTAAGGGACGCGGCTGTAAAGATAAGCGTTTCTCAACCAGAACGAAAAGGGAACGCAGCAAGCAGCGGTCAATACAAAGGCGGGCGCCTCCCCAGCGCGAAGATCCAGACCGTGTTCGAAGCGCCAAATTGCGAAACGCGAGTTCTTGCCGCCAGTAAGCCGAAGCACGTGAAGGGGAAGGCCGTGAACCAAGTAGAACGAATAGCTCATATTGCCAAGCCAGCGCAAGGGCGTCCATTCAAACAGACTTTCCACCCGTTCATCTTAAGAACCACGAACGCGAGCAAGCTATACCCCAAGAAGAGGCTGACGGCCTCTATCACCTCTAAACGAATAGCCGCAGCAGGCGATGCGGGAACTCCGTCGGTCTTTAGCGATAGAACCCGGGATTAAGCAGCCCACAATTACAAGCGCTGCTGCTACATACTGGACAGCAGCTGCAAGCGACCCACGGATCCGCTTTGTTTCAGTGAGTTCGTATACAAGCATGCCGCCCAGAAACATAATTGCTCGCACATGGCAGGTCCGTTCCACGGTGAAGGGAACGTAGAAGCGCTCAGGAAAGGCATAAATGGCAGCCACGAAGAATGCCCCGGCCGCGGCAATAATGCCAACGCGCTGCCATCGGGTGCGATTATATAGCCCAGTTACAGCCACCGCCAGCGGAAGACTCAGGTAGAAGAACCATTCGTAGCTGAGTGACCATGCCACATTCATGATTGGCTGAATGTGCAACACCCCGGGCAGAAACATCAGGTTCGCACCGATATACATCGCAGCGGGTAGAAAGCCCGGAGGTATACGGCTGGCATACAGGATCCGGTGTGGCGGACCCGTGGCTTAAAAAGGGCGAGATAACAAGATAAATCAGCAGTACCGCTAAAAATGTCGGATAAATTCGTTCTGCCCGCCGGCGCAAGTACCGCGTCACCTTTAAATTGGGCTTGCGTACGGCACCATAAATCAGATAGCCGCTCAGAACGAAGAATAGATCGACGCCGGTACCGCCAAAGCGCATAAGGATCGAACCCAGTCGGACCAGCGATTCAGGTTGGGGAATGGTGCGCCAGACAATTTCGTAGTAGTGACAAAGGAAAACTAACAAGATGGCCAGGCCGCGTAGGCCCTCCATCGCGAACATTCGTTTTCCGTTCGCTCCGTAATCTAGTTCAAAAATGCTGCGCAATTGAGCCAGAAGAGCGTTGCCCGATTTGTTCCTTCAATTACTGGAGCAGTCGAAACTTGCTGCAATCAATCCCCTTGCTGAAGAAGAATGGTCGAAATGTCACGACGCCAAGTATGCCAACCCTAGTGATATTTAGCTAATATCGCCGATCAGTAACACCCAGCGTCCCTCGAAATCGTTTCAGAACCCTGTTTACGTGAATGATCAGATTACCATGAAGAATCGCCTTCGCAAACTGTCGGACACCGCTGAAAACTACGCTCGGCACCGCGGCATTCATGAGTTCTCCGGCTTCGTACCAGTACACCCACTGAACGTACCGCCGAACGGAGCTTAGCTTACTTATGTGCTCAGACGATGCGCGTGAGTCGGTCTAGTCCTCTGGAACAAAGGCCTTTTCCCCTGTTAGACTAGAGGTCCTGTCCGACCAACCATCCGAGTAATGCTATCTATCGAACGCATCGAACATACCGGCGCCGATAAACTTTTGCATGGCGTTATTGTCGCGGCAATACTGACGGAAATCGTAGTGCTGGTTGAGCCGGCTCCAGTCGACCTGCTCCTTTTGCTCAGTACCCTGTTGGCGGTGCTCTTTGGCAAACTTTCCTTTCGTGGCTTAACGCCTGCTCCCGTTTGTGCACTGATCGTATTCCTGGTCGCGAATGTAGTTTCGCTTTACGATCCCTTCGATCCGACGCGTGCCCTCCTCTACTTAGCAATTAGCTTGTATCTGGTCGTTTCGTGGATCACGCTTGTGGGCCTGATTACACGCTACGGCGAGAGCTTTGTCCGAACGATGCTTGCAACTTACGTCGTAGCCGGTGTAATTTCCGCCATATTCGGAGTGATTGGCTATTTCCACCTAGTTCCTCAATACGAATTGTTTCTCCTGAACGGTCGCGCTAAAGGACTGTTCAAGGATTGCAATGTCTACGGCCCGTTCTTCGTTCCCATTGCTCTTCTCGCCATCAACTTTCTTCTTGAAACCGGCCAGTCGGTATTCAAAAAGCTGATGGCGGGTATCGCTCTTTCAACTTCGCTCCTTGCCATCCTGCTTTCGTTCTCGAGAGCCTGTTGGATGAATACCGCAGTTTCCTTTGCCGTCTTTTTGGCCTTTCGTTATGTCGTTGTTCTCGAGACCGCCGCAGCAAAGCGCAAGATGGTTGTTCAAGTCGCGCTTGTGTTTGCTGTCCTGGGTGGCTCCATCGGACTCCTTCTCAGCCTGCCCGCCGTTCAGAGCATGATGGCCATGCGGGTAACGAAGAGTGGATTACAGGATTACGACCGCGTCCGCTTCGCTACGCAGGAGCTAGCTCTCAAAACGTCGCTCGAGCGCCCGCTTGGCATCGGCCCCGGTCAAGTGGAAGTTCTGTTTGATATCTCCACTCACAGCATGTATTTGCGAATACTCAGCGAAAACGGTTATCTGGGATTGGCCGCTTTCCTTGTCTTCATTGGCGTAACGCTCGCCCGAAGTTTGCGGATGACGTTTCAGAAGCCGCGAACCTTCCACAGCGATCTATCGCTTATCGTTAGCGCCTGCATCGTCGGCCACCTCGTTAACAGCTTCGTGATTGACACCGTGCATTGGCGTCACATCTGGATCCTGTACGCACTTGCGTGGATGCCTGCGCCGCAACGATGTGAAGGGCGGACGGCTATCCGTTCCGGGTCAGCGCAAACGCATTCGCTCTTGGTTGAAGCCTGACACGCTAATCCGGGTGACGCAGAACGTACGCTCCTTTGAGCACCTAACAACACTGACTTCACTCTCCTTCCGCGCGTATCTACATAGACTGCGGGCAGCGTGACCGTGACCTCGTGCGCGCCCGGAGGATTCAGCAAGACCATCCCCGCAGCGAAGTCACGCCGTAAGATTCCGTTCCACCAATACCGCGGTCCGCGTGCTGGCCCAAGATTGGTCGAGTATAGATCCGGCCAATCCGCTGGTGTCTGCTCGTTGACTCCGAGCGAATCGGCGCGGTCTTGCACAAGCAAGTATCCTGCCGTCGAGTAGACTTCATTCGCCCGAGAGTATTCCTGAATCACCACGCTGGCATTCAACTCATGCACATGGTCGATGTAGCGCATAAGTGCATCCAAAGACCAAAGTCCGCTCCCGCCCGTCAAGCCTGGATCACCGAACCCGCGTTCCACATTTATGTAGTTCGCGGCACCAATTTGCCGCATGACCTCCGGGTCGTAATCACGAGCAGCGCCTCCGGCAAACCAGAGCGAGTTGTGCGTGATCTCGAAATGCCTAGGTATTTCGGTGCGGATGGCTACGACGAAATCGGCAAAGTACTTGCGCCACGCTTTCTCAGTCATCGGCTGTTTTGTGCGTTCATCAATCGGGGGCACCATCTCCCCGTTGCCGTTTCCCACGCGCATTTCCAGGTTGACGTCGTCGAGAAATAGTCCGCGGTAAGCAGGACGCTTGCCGCCGCCCTTTAACAAGCGAAGGATCTTCGTAATCTGATATGCCCGAAACTGCGCATTGCCAACATCAGCCGCGTACTGCGGGCAAGTTCCCTTTGCGCAACCCCAAGGGATATAGAGCCTGTTACCCTGCGCATCGCGAAGAATCCATTCCGGATGATCCCTGGCCACGTCTGAATCTTTGTAGATTGCGTAACTATCGTGATACACCCAAGCATCAGGCATCCACTCCAACTTGTCGTCGAAGTAAGGAGAGAAAGTCGTTATGCGCCAAAGATGCGCTCGTATAAACTGCTCGTCTTTTGGGTCGTGCGAAGAAGTGTACCGGTCCCAGGCAGGGCCGGCCCATTGCGCATACCGTATGACTCCGGTTTGTGCGTTCAGCAGATACGCGACCCAAAAGGCACAAGCTTACTGCAGCGCACAGTTTAGCCATTCAGAATAAACCTTAACGGTCGTTTCGAGAAGGGCCAGCGTACCTGCGCACTGGAAAGTTGTATGAAGCTTTTCAGAACATCATCCTTTTTGCGCAGTAGCGTCGGCGTTGCTCTACTCTGCACCTTTACAACCTTAGCGGCTGCTGGAACCGGCACCGTTCGTTATTGCCAGAGAGCGACCCAGCCTTGGGACTCAGCCACGTCATCTACTGACCCGGCCGTTCAGGCGTCTATGCGGCAGAACATTTGGCGTTTGAACACATACACCCCTTACTTCGACAACAAACTTTCCTGGATGCCGAATGCGTTGGTCTACATTGACAGCTACGCTATATATACGAATTCGCCTGTGGCGAGCGCGCATCCTGAGTGGATTCTGAAGGACCAAGCTGGCAATAGTCTCTACATTCCGTGGGGATGTTCTAACGGTAGCTGTCCTCAATACGCGGCAGACATTGCGAACCCCCAGTTCCAGGCCTACATGATCGGCCAGATCAAGACCTACTTGGCTGGTGGTAATACGACCGCCTATGGCTACCACGGACTGTTCCTCGATGACGTGAACTTAGTGATGCAGGTGGGCAATCGCTACGGAACGATCGTCACCCCGATGGACTCACAAAGAAAACAGCCCATGACGGACGCGAACTGGCGCAGTTATTTCGCCAGTTACGTCGAAGCTATCCGCGCCGCTGTTCCCCATCCAGTTGAGATCATGCATAACTCCATGTGGTCGGCGGGTGGAACTTTCGGCGCGAATGATCCCAGTGTCACCAGGCAGATTGCTGCTGCGGACTACATTAACATCGAACGTGGATTCGGGGACTCTGGGTTAACCGCCGGCAACGGGTCATGGTCAGTCAACGCGCTTATGAATTTCGTGGACCGAGTTCATCAAATTGGCGCGGGAGTGAATATCGACGATTACTATCTCGCCAATCAGGTTTATTCGCTGGCCGGGTACTTCCTGGTCCAGAATGGAAACGATTCGTTTGGCATTCAACGAACAGACACCCCGGAAAACTGGCCATCCATGTACTCTCTCAACTTGGGTGCCGCCAAAGGAGCGCGTTACAACTGGAACGGCATGCTGCGACGTGATTTCGTCAACGGCATCGTATTGATGAACCTCCCTGGCTCATCCACACAGGTTGTGACTCTGCCCAGCGTTATGTACGACCAGAACGGTCAATCCATATCGACCGTCAGCTTAAGCGGCAAGCAGGGTGGCATCTACACTTATACCCATTAACCCACCTACCTAAGGCGCCGGATGGCCTTTCACAACACGAGCTGTGAACTGCCATCCGGCATCTTCTTTGCCGTTACTGCCCGAAAAATCGTCAGACCCCTGACAACCGTTCCACAATCTGCTCTGACGCCGTCCCATCACCGAATGGGTTCCGTCCCGAACTCATGCGGTGATACTCGTCCGGATCGTCCAACAGCCGCACGACCGCAGACGTGATTTCCGGCGCTGTCCAGCCCACCAGTCGCGCCACACCCGCTTCGATGGCTTCCCCACGCTCAGATGTGGTTCGCATCACCAGCACTGGCTTCTTCAACGCCGGACCCTCCTCTTGTATCCCGCCTGAATCCGTAAGCAGAAGGTACGACCGCTCCATCAATGCCACAAACGACGCATAATCCAGTGGAGCCAACAGTTTCACGTTTGGAGTCTCGCTCAAGGCAGAGCGCACCGGCCCGGAGACATTTGGATTCAGGTGCACCGGATACACGATTTCTACATCCGTCCGCGACGACAGGTTCTGGATTGCGCGGCAGATCTCCTGCAGCGGCTCACCAAAGCTCTCCCGCCTATGTGCCGTCATCACAATGATGCGCTTTTCTTTGGACAGTTCCTCAACTGCGGGATGAATTGCGGGGCCATCATCTTCCAGCAGCCGCGATCGCGTAAATAGCAACGCATCCACAACCGTGTTGCCCGTCACCAGAATCTGTTCTGACAAAACCCCATCGCGCAACAGATTCTGGCGTGCTCGCTCCGTCGGAGCAAAGTGAATACTCGCAAGCTGGCTCACCAGTCGCCGGTTCGCCTCTTCCGGAAAAGGATTATATTTGTCGTCCGTGCGCAAACCTGCTTCCACGTGCGCCACGTAGATTCTGTGGTAGAAAGCCGCCAAAGCCGCAGCAAACGCGGTGGTCGTGTCGCCCTGAACTAGAACCTGATCCGGCTGGACTTCTGCCATCACCTTGTCAAGGCCGGAGAGCACGGCCGTGGTGATGTGCGTTAAGGATTGGTTCCGTTGCATCACGTCCAGGCTCATTTGCGGCTCTATGCCGAAGATGTCCAGCACTTGCTGCAGCATTTCACGGTGCTGCCCCGTTGTGCAAACAACGGTCTTAAATTGGTCTGTACTCTGTTGAAGGCATCGGATTACCGGGGCTAGTTTAATCGCCTCCGGCCGGGTGCCCATAACGACAAGAATCGTTTTCTGTTTCGGCTGGCTCGCGCTCGAGTTCTGCACTGAATCAGTACAGCACGAACCAGCCTTGACTCCCGCACTACTCGTTTCGGCGGGCGGACGCTAGTCCGCTACCGCGAATGCATACAGCGAGTCTCCAGCGCCAACCAGCAAGTACTGCTTGCCGTCCAGCAGGAACGTCTGCGGCCCATTGCTTACATTTGCTCCTAAACCGGCGTGCCACAGGATCTTTCCATTCGCAGGGTCGAAGGCAATCAGGTGCCCCGATCCATCGCCCGTAAATAACAGCTTGCCCGCCGTCGTCAGGATACCGGTGAAACCGCCACCGCCCGGGTAATCGTGCCGCCAAACCGTTTTGCCGGTCTGGTAGTCCAAAGCCCGCAGCGTATTCCCCAAGCCGCCCGCATTCCGTTCCGCCGCTCCCCAACCTTCCGGATGCGGATCGGTATCGGTCAAATAGAACTCGCTGAACGTTTGCGAAGTACCCACGTAAAACAATTTCGTCTCCGGATCGAAGCTCGGCGCGGGCCAATTTGTCGCACCGCCCGTGGCAGGTGAAACCAGCACGCCATCAATGGTTGCGTCTTTCGCAGGATTGCGGATCGGTTGGCCTTTCTCGTTCACACCCTTCGACCAGTTCAAAGTTTCAATGAAGGGATGCGTCACCAGGTGCTCGCCCGTGGTCCGGTCCAGCAGGAAGTAGTAACCGTTGCGGCTGGCCTGTGCGATCATCTTGCGCGGCTGTCCGTGGAACTCGCCATCAATCAGGATGGGGGTCTGTGTCGCATCCCAATCGTGCGTATCATGCGGCGAAGCCTGGAAGTACCACTGCACCTTGCCCGTATCTACGTTCAACGCCACAATCGAACACGTGAATAAATCGTCGCCTTTACGGCTCTGTCCCGCTAACACCGGATTCGGATTGCCAGTCCCGATGTAATACAGGTGCTGGTCCGGATCGTAAGTGCCTGGCATCCACGTCATGCCGCCGCCATGTCGCATCGAATTCTGGTCTGGCCACGTATCCGATCCCGGATCGCCTGCCTTCAACGGCTCGGTCCACCAGCGCCACTGCAGCGTACCTGTCTCCGGGTCACGCGCCTCCAGGAACCCAGGAACGTCAAGCGAATCACCGCCCGTCCCCACCATGACGTGATTGCCGATGATCATCGGTGCCGGCGTGGAGAAATACTCCTGCTTCACATCGGCGATTTCCGTATGCCACCGCTCCTTACCCGTCCGAGCGTCCAGCGAAACAAGAAAGTTATCCGGGGTTTCAAAATACAGCCAGTTCCCGTATATACCCACCCCGCGGTTGCCGATGTGAATCCCGCCCAGCGTGCGCCAGTAGTAATGCCAAAGTTCGCGCCCCGTGTGCGCATCCACTGCCCACGTGTTGTCGGGTGTTGTGAAATACAAAACGCCCTTTACCAGCAGGGCACTAGATTTGATGGAGGCCCCAAACTGATCGCTGCGCCCGACCTGGTCGGCCTGGGCCTGCGTGGCCTCGCCTCCAACCACAGCGCCTTCCCCGGGTCCCGGGTGCACCCGGTGTACCCAGGCCAGAGTCAGGTTCTTCACCGTCTGCTGGTTGATTTGGTTCAGTTCGCTAAAGCGCTTGCCAGAGTAGTCGCCGTTGAACGTGGGCCACGAATCTTTCGGCGGATTCTGAATCGTATCTGAGGTCAGAATCTGGGCCGTCGCCGTCGCCGCTAACAGAAGCGGCAGAAAATACTTCAAGTTACTGATGTTCATTCGCGTAAATCCCGGTTACTTCAGGGTGACCAAATATGCGGTCAGGTTATGAATATCTGCGTCCGTGTACTTCAGCAGTTGGTTGGTATGCCACTCCATCGGGTCCGTCACCACCACCTTCGGCACATCGCCGTCCCGCGAGAAGACATGCCGCTCACCCGCATCATCCGTCACGGCCACCGTGAAATCGTCGATGTCCAGCAGCATTCCTTTTACCACCTCGCCTGACGCTAAGGTGACCGTCGCCGTCCGCATCAGCTTCGGCGACATGGCGGCACGCCCCTGACGTCCCCATCTGAACTCGCGCGGCATCACAATGTGCTGCTGCACTTCCACCGGCTCGTATTTGGTCCCTACGTGCGCTAGGTCGCCTGAGGTCGAATGGCAGCTCGTGCAGTTCGCGGCGAAGTATCGCTCGCCTTTCTTCGGATCACCGGTAACGATATTCAGAATCTGGTAGGTGCCTCGTTCCGCGGCCGCTTTCACCCGCTGGTGCAGGAACGCCGCAATGTCTGCGATCTGCTCATCTGTAAAAGGGAATTTCGGCATCCCCTTCTCTACGCGCGATCCATGCAGAACCGGGGCAATGCCACTCCCATTCTCGTCGTGCAGTACCACCACCGAGCGCAACAAATCAGGTCCGCTCTCGCCGCCTTTTGCGTTCCCGCCATGGCAAAACGAGCAGTTCGCCTGATACAGGTGCTGCCCAGATTCCACCGCCGATGCGTCCTGCCCCGATTGCGCTGGAGCCGCCTTCCGCATGTCCGCTGAACTCTGTGGTGGCCGGCTGTCCTGCGCACCACCGGGCGGAGGCGGCGCATTCTGTGTCCCTGGCGCCGCTGGTACGGCGTGCGGTGTGGGCGCTGTTGTCGGTGTCTGGCCGCCGCCCTGCATTCCCCAAAGAACGCTTGCGGCCGCCAGCACGGGAAGACCGCCTAAGAATATCCGGTTCATATCTGTTGCTTACTCTCTGTTTTCACTTCGAACTGTCTACAAATCCAAGTTGCGCAAGTTGCCTGCCTTGCCTATTGCTCGTGCAACGGTTCCTTCAGAATGGACTGCACATCTTCGGGAAGCTTATCGGCTCCCGCAAGCATTTCGCTGATCGCCCACATGTCGTGGTCGGCCAACGCACCTCGGTATGCCGGCATACCAGTCATCCGGATTCCATTCGCCACTTTCCAATACGTCTCCCCAGCTTCGTCGTCGGTCACGCCTTTTCCTACCAGCAACTGCGGCGGTGAAGGATACATTCCCTTCGCTGTCGGGGTCTTTGGCGTGCTCGAAACGCCGTGACACAAAGCGCAATGTTCACGATATAAGTGGGCCGCGTGCTGCAGATCCGCATCCGTGGCCTGGAACGGCGTCGATCTTGGATACTCCCGGTCCATCCGAGCATGCAAACCCATGCCTGCCAGCTTACGCTCAAAGGGAATCGGGGACGATGCTGTTGCTACCGGCGCATACCCGAATCGAAAATAGCCGTAAATCATGGCCGGAATCACCAGCAAGCCCAGCACAAATCCAAGTAGCACACGCATTTGTAATCTTTTACTGTATCCCGGCTAGCTTGAGAGACTTGCTTCACGCTCAGGCCAACAGGGGCTTACTTGGCCATCAGATGGCCGATTACGCCCGGTTGGTGGAAAAGCTAGACTCGTGATGCGAAAGTAACCGGCGCTACTCTGGCGAATCAGCGATCCGACGCCGCTCCCTATCGCGAGGAAATCTGCTGCTTCTGTTGCGCATCCCCGGGGCCTGCGTCAATGTACTCGACCCAGCCATCCATCATCTCCGCCGTACTCGGCTCACCCCACCGCACCGTTTTCGTCGGATCCGGGTTCCACGGGTTATTGCTCGAATTATCGAAGTGCGCGGTCACGATCAACCGGTCGCCCTTCACAACAGGCACCGGATCCTTCAGCCGGTAAATTTGCTGCCAGGCGAAGCTGTAATGCGGCACTAACAGAAGGGTTTCCCGCCTGCCATCCTTATGCTCTAGCTCAAACCGCATGTCTTTGCCCCGGAAATGCATGTGCGCCACATAGCTCATCAGCAGCATATTCTTCTGAAAAGTCGTGCAATTCGAAACCTCCTGGTTGCTCTCTCCTGGCGCAATCGAGAAGAGATAGGCGGAGGAATCCACTCTCCATAAAGGATGCGCCGGAGGCTCGTCGGCGAATATGAATCCCACTTGGGTGCGGTCGGTTTGCGGCGTGCCCAAGGTGTTGTTGTAGTGCAGTTGAAAGCGAAGTTTCGATCCTGCAGGAATCAGCTTTGCAGTTCCCTGCGGATACACATCAGGAGCCTTTCCCGGCAAATACGAACCCAGCGGACCCGTGCCATCGTTCAACGCGCGTCCCGGCAGATTTCCGCCATCCTCCTTTAAGCACCCGTTCTGGATCACCGGCGCGTCCGCCTTCACATGGGCTAGTCCGTATTCATCTTTGTACTGATAGTTCGGCGTAGCGCCTTTACTGTCCACTGGCTCGGATAGCCGCGGCTTAGCCGGTGTGTCGATCCACACGTGCGCGTGATGCACCACCCTCCGATTGCCCGGCCGCAGTTCCACCGCCTTTACCCAAACGTCCTTGGTGAAATGCGGATCCACCGTGAAGTAGATGTACTCGTCCGGGATATCGCGTTTCTCGATCTTGTAATCCTGCCCGATGTCCACCACGGCATCCGGCTTTCCGATCTTCCAGTCATCATTGAACTTTGGCATCGGGGGAAGATCAGCCATGTTTCCTTCCGGCGCGCCCTGCTGCGCCCATGCCGTGAGGGTTTGAATTTCACTATCGGTCAGGCGTGGATCGTTCGCAAACTTCCCATAGTGCGGATCCGCGTACCAGGGCGGCATCTTACGAAGCGCCACCGCCTGTTTCACCGCCGCCGCCCATGGCCGAGCCTCTTTATACGTCAATAGCGACATCGGCGCAATATCGTTCGGTCGGTGGCATCCCACGCAATGCTGGTAGAAGATCGGTGCCACGTCTTTCGAAAACGTAACCGTGCGCACGGCATCCTCTGCCGTTTTCGCTTGGCCGTAAGTCACACAGGAAATAAAGGCAACAACCGAAAACAGACTTTTTCGCATAACGCCCCTCCCTCTCATATCACAAATCGGTTGCGCTCTGCACAATCGGGCTATTCCGCCCGTTCCGCTTTCCGGGCAAAACGTAATCGCGATGTAACCTCAGCTCGGTACTTAATGATCGGTACTTACTTATTCGGACAGCATGCGGGTACCTGCTCCGCCGTTACATCGAGACCTGTCTCAGGAGGAATATGTCATCTCACCGTTTGCCGCTGAAACTAGGATTCGGCTTCTGCCTGGTGGCCGCACTGGCTACCATCTACGCATTCCGCCAGCCCCAACAAGAGTCTGAGTCTTTCTCCAGGCTCGCCGAATTCCGTGCGCCGGCAGGCAATCTCCCGGCGCAACAACACGTGATTGTCGACGGATTCGATGCTGCCGTCTTACCTACCGGTCGTCTTGTCACCCCGGTCGGCGAAGAGATCAGCGTGGGCGCTCCGAAGGCATTCGGTCTCGATTTATCGCCGGACGGCAACACGCTCATCACGTCCAACGATGGCATCGGACCGTTCTCCGTCACACTCATTCGCAACATCCGCTCGGGCAGCCCGGCCACAACTCTAGTGAACTTGGATGCCACCTTCATGGGCGTGCATTTCTCACACGATGGCGCCCGCTACTATGCTTCCGGCGGCGAGGATGGGCTCATCTGGATCGGCGACACCGTCACCGGGAACATTCTGGGCCTAGTCAACCTTAACGGAACAACGCATTCGCTTACCGGGCCCGTCGTTCCAGCCAAACCTCCCACGGGCTACTTTAAAGGCACCTTCCCGGGCAACATGGCGCTATCCGATAATGGCCGCTACCTGTACGTTGTCGATCAGGGCGCCTTTCAAGTCGACGTTGTTGACACAACTAAAATCGACATCGCGCAGCACGGTATCGGAGCGACCGACCCGAACAACTTTTCAGCCGTGGTGGAACGCGTCGCTGCCGGGCGTTACCCGTTCGGCATTGCGCTTGGGCCGAAAGACAAGCGCCTGTACGTAGGCAACGTCGGCATCTTCCAATACAGCCACCTCTCACCACAGAGTCCCACCGGCAACTCGAACAATGATTACCCGATAGGCTATCCAGCTTTCGGCTATCCCACAGAATCCGAAAACAGCCGCACCGTGACGGTCCAGAAAGTCGATCCGCGCAATCTGCCGGACACCTTATCGGTGCCGAATGCCATCCAGGTGGGCTATGTCGGCCAAACCACCACCTACAAGGTTCCTGGCCTCGGCAGTCCGAATGCGCCCCCATCCTCTTCGCTCTACATCTTCCAAACCGGCGCAACTAACAACACGGCCTTATCCGCCCCGCAATTACGCACCTCGCTGCAGCCCGGACCCTTAGTCGGACAAGAAGAGCGTGGCCTTACCACCTTCGGAGGCAGTCACCCCAACGCAATCGTCGCCGGCCACGATGCCATCTACGTCTCGGTCGGCAACAACGATTCCATTTCAGTTCTCGACCCGCACTCGTACGCGGAACTTCGTCGCATCAACCTACATGTGCTGCATGGTCGCGACGGTGTCCTGAAGGGAGTCCAGCCGGTTGCTCTAGTGTTGAGTCCCAACGAACATTTCCTGTATGTGGCCGAAGCCGGCATCAACGCGATCGCTGTCGTGGATGTCTTTGAAAGCGAAGTCGTCGGTCACATCCCCACCGGTTGGTGGCCCAGCGCCTTACGCATCAGTGCCGATGGCAAAACCCTTTATGTCGCCAATGCGCGCGGTCGGGGAGCCCCAGCCAACCCGCCCGCCAGTCCGAAGGAAAGCACCATCGCCACCGTCAACATCATTCCCATCCCCAGCGAAGCGCAGTTGGATAACGACACAGAACGAGTGCTTCTGAACAACGGCTTCACCCCCGCCGCCGCGCCCGCTTCTTCCGATCCCATCCCGAACCGGGCCGGCGTCCCTAGCGCACGGATCAAACATGTCATTTTCATCACCAAAGAAAATTCCACGTACGATCAGCTCCTCGGTGACATCCTGGTCACCAGGAAAGGGACACCCGTTAAGGGCAATCCCGCCTATTCCCTGGGCTATGTGGCCAGTCCCAACCATCACGAACTTGCGCTTGGTTTCACCTTCAGCGACAACTTTTACCTGGAACCCTCGGTCTCCTCCGACGGCCACCGCTGGTTGACCAACACTTACACAACCGAGTTTGAAGAAACGCACTGGCCTGCGTCGTATGGTGGTCGGCGCAACGATGCCGGCGACGATCCGAACGTGTACGGCCCTTACCCCGGCCGCCTCGGCTTCACCGACGCCAACGGCGGGTCTGCGCCCGAAGACTACAACCAGCACGGCAGCATCTTCGTGCACCTCGCGCGCAATGGCAAATCCTTTGTCAATTTCGGAGAAGGTTACGAATTCGCGGAAGTCGATGAACAGTTCGGTACGGAGCCGACTGGCATCCGTGAACATGTCAACGTGCCTATGGAAAAAGCCCTGCGCGACAACAGCGACCACCTATACCCTTCGTTCAACACCCACATTCCGGACGCGCCGCTCATGGAAGACCCCACCCGCTTCAGCCGTTTCGGGCGGTTTCGTCAAGTGTTCGAATCGCACTACGTTAATGCCGCTAAGGACACCTGCTCTCTTCCCAGCTTTACTTACTTGTATTACCCGAACGATCACGGCGGCGGAGCGAACGACATCAACCCCAACGGCCCGCCATGGTCATACACCCGCTTCGTCCAAGACAACGACACCGCTCTCGGCCAAACCGTTGATCTTATCTCTCACAGCCCATGCTGGAAAGATACCGCCATCTTCGTTGCGGAAGACGACACTCAAAACGGGGAAGATCACGTCAACGGCGGACGCTCGCTGTTCCTGGCCATCAGTCCCTGGGTGAAACATCAATACCTCAGCCCCGAACACTTCAGCCTCTCGAGCATCTTCAAGACGGTCGATTTGATCCTCGGCATACCGCCGCTAAACCAGTACGATCTGGCCGCAACCGATTTGCGCGACATGTTCACCGCCACGCCGGATTACACCCCCTACACGGTGACAACGCCGCAATACGCCAAGGGCGCAAGCCGCCGCTGGATTGAATTGAGCAAACGAATCGACTTCAGCGGCCCCGACCGAGACGAGGAAAAGCTACACGCGGCGATTCTGGCGACCGAAGGCCTGCCGCACCATCGCTAAGCAGCTTATTTCGCGGCCGCCGGGGAAAGCGCAACTCCTGAACCGCGACTCGGCGACCCACCGCGATCTGTGCTCATACTCTTCTCAAAAATTTCCTTTGGACAAATCGCATGAACCCCGTCTTTACCGTCGACTAGCTGAGTGATATTCACGTCCACTGCGACGCTCGTCAGCGCATACGCATCATCACGGCTTAAGTGTTTCTCCGCCACCAGGAAATCGATCATATTACGCACTGCAATCTCAGCCGCAGTTTTCAAATCCTCATCGAACCCCATCGATATGTAGCTCGTCGGAGTCTCCGCCCGGGGCCAAAGCAAATGCTGATCTTTATGCACAACGAACTTGAACGTACCGCTCAGCCATGTCTCCAGCGCCGTAATATCCACCTCGCCGTCACCTTGCCCTGCGTGTCCATCGCCGACCTCGAACAAAGCGCCCTTCGCGTGCACCGGAATAAACAGTGTCGTTCCCGCCACTAATAGCCGGTTGTCCATATTCCCGGCGTGCATCCATGGGGGTCCACTATTCAGCCGCGCCCCTCCCGGCGGTGCTACGCCCATACTGCCGAAAAACGGATGCAGCGGAATGTCAATCCCGGGCGCGAACTTCGCGACCATATGGTTCAGATCCAGCGGAATTACTTTCATTCGCGCATACGGAAAATCATTGGGCAGAAAGCCCCGCCCCGGTCCGAAGCCGTTGCACGCGAATGGCACATCGATGTCGATCTTCTGGATCTGCACTTCCAGTACGTCGCCCGGCTCCGCTTCTTCTATCGCCACAGGACCCGTAAGAATATGCCCGCCGGGCCCCTTCTCCGTCACTTTCTCGTGAATGTCAAGATCGTACTGCGGAACCTGTACACCCGCTGCTTTCATGCGCTCCGGCGAACACGTGGAAAGTGTTTGAATCCGAACCGTATCTCCGGAATGCACACTCAAAGCCGGCTTAGCTTGGGACCAGTAGTAGCCCCACGCCACCGTCGAAGGACTCGCCGCCAACTTATAATCTGCCGCGCTTAGTACATGGGCTCCCAGTAACGCAACACAACCAATCGGTAAGAGTAATCGCACAATAGTAAATCCAATAGTCGAAACTTAGAAGTTGTATTTCAAAGCGAACTGCACAATGCGGGCCGCTACAGAGGTCGATCCAATTACACCGAAGCTGGCTGTTCCCACCGCCGTACCCGGATTTGAAAACTGAACGTGGTTGAATGCGTTGAAGAACTCGCCCCGCAGTTCCAGGGCACTGCCCTCCCGAATGCCAGGCAGCCCGAACCGGCGCGCCAATGCCATGTCGAAGTTGTCTTGTCCCGGCCCGCGCACAATCCCCACGCCAGTGTTCCCATATCCAGTGCCGTTGCCTATCGTTGGTTCTGCACAAAATGCTGTGGCGTTGAAGTAATCACTCGTCCGGCTGTTCACGCTGCCAGACGTCAGAATCTGGTTGTAGTTCGCACCTGGACAAATCTGCGCACGCGACGTGCTCGCAAAGCCGTAAATCGAACCGCCCCGCGAGTCTGTAATCGTCAGCGGCGTACCGGTCTGCACCGTCCCGACGCCGGTAAACGTCCAATCCCTCAGCGTTTTCTGCGCAAAGGCGGGACCCGCCTGCAATCCTGGAATGTTCCAGGTATAAACCAGCACCACCCGCTGGCTTCGATCGAATGCGGCCGGCCCCCACTCCTGATGGATATTATCGGGATCGTTGCTATTCCCGCTGCCACCGGCGTAAACGCCGTTGATGCCGTTCGTGCCTTGAACCGTGCTCATCACCTTGCTCCAGGTATAAGCCACTTGGAACTGAATGCCGTGGCGCATCTGGTGTTTCAGCGATGCCTGCAAACTGTTGTAGTCCGAAAAGCCGTAGCTCTCAATAGCCGTCAATCCGGTCGCCGCAAACCCGACATACGGAACTCGCAGCCGCGCATTCGCCGTCGTGTTCGTGGTGATCCCGTTCACCGGATTCGCCGCGCTCGCCAGCAGCGGCTCGTTAATGTTTCGTAGTTCTGCCAGCCGCGAACTGTGCGTTCCCACATAACCTACTTCCAGCACCGTGTCCGGCAGTATCTGCTGCTGTACGTCCAGATTGTATTGCGCCGTCAGCGGCGAATCGATATTCGGCGCAACGAAAGTCTCCGATAACTGCGAGGTAGAGGTACGCGGCATCCAGACGCCTGGAGTCAGCGGACTCGTGAACGGAACCTGGAACGTCGCTGCCCCATTCGAAGTACCGCTCAATGAGATTCGACTCACGAACGGCTGCCCTGCCAAGGTTTGCAGAATCGAATTTCCGTTCGGCCGTGTGTAGAAAATTCCGTAGCCGCCGCGCAGCACGAACTTGTCTGTGTTCGAGAAAGGCATCCAGGCGAAGCCAAACCGCGGTCCCACATTATGTAGCGGCAGCGGATTCGAAGTAAGGGTGTTATTCGAAAGCCTGGTCACGCCTGCGGGTAACGAGGCTTTGTAATTAGCGGGAACCACGAAACCGCCGAATGTTCCCGCCGGTGTCGCCGGATTGCTCAAAATAAGGTTCGGGTAAGCGCTGCTCATATTGCCGAACGCCTCGCCCACGCCGCCATTTAGCTCCCAGCGGATGCCCAGGTTCAACGTCAACCGCGAGTTCACCTTGAAGTCGTCCTGGAGAAACATATCCATGTCGCTGGCTCGATACGCCTTGTAGTAGTTTCCTTGGGCACTCGTACTGGCGAATACATTGCTGTACGGAGAACCATTCTGTCCCGCACTCTGGCCGAGCAGAAAGTCCGGGAACGTTTGGAAGGTCATCGCCCCGCGCAGTTGGTTCGGATCGTTGAAGTCAAACTGATTGCGCTCAAACTCGAACCCGGCGCGCACACTGTGCCGCCCCCGAGTCAGCGAGATTTGGTCCAGCGCTTGGTACGTATTCACGACGGAAAATGAGTTGTCATTTCCTCCGCCTCCAATGCTAAAGAGTCCGTTCACCGTGATATCCGGGATGATGGCGTAATCCGGATTTCCTGGTGTCAAACCCAGGCTCGCATCGCTGATTGTGCTATCGCTCACCAGCACACCCGTACTACGAATAAAGGATCCTAGCAATTCATTTACGAATGTCGGCGAAAGTGCCGAGGTAAGCTTCAGGCTTGCGACATCGTTCGTAAATGTTGTTCGTACGCCCGATCCCGGAGTACACCCAGCCGAGCAGCTACTGAATGCCTGATACTGCGGATCGCTCGAATGGAAATAACGCGCCTCCAGCCGATGCTTTTCCGACATGATGTAGTCTCCGTTTGCCACATACTGATCCTCGTTGAAGTTTGCCGGGATGCTGTAGGACGAAAACCCAATTAGCTGCCCATTACTCTGCGTATGTATTTGCTGCGGCGTAGGAACCAGATAAGTGCCGTTCGCCAGTTTCTGATTCAGAATCGCCAGTGCCACCGGGTTCACATTCGAGCCGTCACAGGCCACTTGCGTGCCGCCATACTGTGTCGCTTGCCCGCAAAACTCTCGCCCGATGGTGGCGGATGATCGATCGTTCGTCAGCGCCGGCAACGAGTTGCTCGCGAACGAACTCGGGCTTATGCCATTGATCTGCCGCGTTCCCTGGTACGATCCGAAGAAGAACAGCTTGTTCTTGATCACCGGCCCGCCAAAAGTGCCACCGAACTGGTTCTGCTTCATTTCGGGACGCGGCTGCCCTTGGCTCTTCAAGAACGGATCGTTGGCGTCCAAATCCTCGTTGCGGAAGAACTCAAACAGGTTCCCATGAAACTGGTTCGTTCCCGACTTGGTCACCACATCCACGTTGGCTCCCGCATCGCGTCCATAGCCGGCGTCATACAACGTCGTTTGTATTTTGAATTCAGCGATCGTGTCGGGATTGGGAATCGCAATCCCGCCTTGCTGCACGAAGTCGCCCGCGCGTCCGCTCCCGAAGTTGTTGATGTCGGCACCATCCATGTGAAAGCTGTTGCTGATGTTGCCCGTTCCGTTTACATATACGTCCTGCGTGCCTTTACCCAGCGATGCCGCGTTATTCACATCACCTGCCACGCCTGTCGACATCGTCAGAACCTGCGTGTAATTCCGTTCCGTCAAGGGAACCGTCTGGATGGTCTTTCCTTCCACCACTGTCCCAAGCGTTGCGCTTTCTGATTGCACCAGCGGCACTGCGGCCGCTGTCACTTCTACCGTTTGCTGTTGAGCGCCAATCTCCATGGTGACGTTCACGGTACTGATCTCGGTTACCGTAACCGTAACTGGCCCCGGAATCTCAGTCTTAAAGCCAGTCGCTGAAAACTTCACTTTGTAAGTTCCTGGCGGCAACAAACTCAGTGTGTAAGTGCCCGTTGTGTCGGTTACAGCCGAACGCTGTGTTCCAGTGGCATCGGAAGTGGCACTCACGATCACATTCGGAATAGTTGCCGTCGCGGCATCCACCACGGTGCCCCTTATCGCACCCGTGCTGGCAGTCTGTGCCTCGCCGAACGGCGCGGAACCCATGAACCCCATCCAAGCAACGGCAGTAACAGTCAATACACGAAGACCCTGAGAAGGGCGTAGCAAGTTCATTTCTCCCCTGATGTAAACAACGCCGCAAGGTGCAGGCGTCAGCGGACAACGGACTTCTCGTGGCCAGAGCGGCGAACACGGAACGCACTCGTATCATCGATGCAAGCGTTCGTCAGCTGGAAGCGAGCGAAGGTTCGTTTACGTGGAACGGAGCCACTAACAGGAAGCTAGTGAGCCTTCTTACGGGGAAGAGGTATGAGGTTATTATGACTTGCCCTGCTTGTTTGTCAAGATTAGCGGCTAAAGGTTCTGACTTACTTGATCATCAGTGTCATCAAGAAGCGCCCGCTATCCGTAATTGTCCGGATATGCTAAGAAATCGTTAGCATCATCGGCGCGGGTGCCACCACCAAAGCCTATCGGCACACAATAGTCTGGAAAAGGCACGCACACTGAAAATCGCTACTTTCAACATCAACAACATCAACAAACGGCTGCAGAATCTCACGTCCTGGCTTGCGAAGGCACAGCCCGATGTCGTTTGCCTGCAGGAGCTCAAAGCCGAACAGCAAACCTTTCCCGCGCAAGCACTCGAAACTCTCGGGTATCGAGGCGTCTGGCATGGCGAGCGTTCCTGGAATGGTGTCGCCATCCTCGCCCGGAACCACCACCCGGTGCTGACGCGCGACACCCTTCCCGACACACCCGCCGACGACCGCCAGGCTCGTTACATCGAAGCGGCCGTCAACGGAGTCTTAATCGCGTCGATTTACTTACCCAACGGCAATCCGCAGCCGGGGCCTAAATTCACTTACAAGCTCGCCTGGTTCGGGCGTCTTCTCGCCCACGCAAGCGCGCTCATCGCCGCCGATCTTCCAGTCGTTTTGGCTGGCGACTACAACGTAATTCCGACCGATCAGGACATCTATCCCACACGTTCGTTGGACAACAACGCCTTGCTCCAGCCCGCCAGCCGCGAAGCCTTTGCCCGCCTGCTCGCGCAAGGCTGGACCGATGCTCTGCGCGCCGTACAACCGGAAGGTCCGCTCTGGACATTCTGGGATTACAAGCGTGAGCGTTGGCCCGCCGGAAAAGGCATGCGCCTCGACCACCTGCTGCTCTCCCCTGCCATAGCGAAAAGGCTCGTGTCCGCGGGTGTGGACAGTTGGGTGCGCGGCGAAGAAAACGCGAGCGATCACGCCCCGGCCTGGATCACGCTCCATTCTTAAAGCAATTCGTCGCCATGGTTCCCGGAGCAGCGTAACTGGGTCAACTTGAGGGCGCGTCGCACCGGACCAGCGACCGACAGTGCTCCTGCCAACAGCGTCGTCAACGCCAATCGGAATCAGCACCACCAGGTCAAGCGCCACGGCTTGGTACACGATCGCCGAAAGCACCCGGCCGGTCGCGGCGCGAAGGATCTGCTTTGCCGCAACGCCAGCGCCACGCTCGCGCAGCCGCTTGCTGACCCAATGCCGAACGTTCCCGTTATTGAGAGCAGTAATCCAAAAACACCGAACGTTCCAAACGACACTGTCGCTGCCTTGCGCCGCAAAGAAACTCATCTGCAGCCGCCCGCTCCAGTCGCTCGATTCTTTCGGCGCTGAGGCGCCGCCACGGTCACTCAGTCAGACGTGTGAACCGAAGCCGAGAGAGTGTTCAGAAACGGCGGCACCCGATCCATTCCCGAACACCGTCTCCCAAGGGCTACTTCTCGCGCGTTGCGACGATTTGCTCGGTTGCGTACTCGGCCACTTGCCGGGTAAATCGGATCTCGTCTCCCGCAATCTTGCCCTTGTATTCGATTCGCACCGGATTGCCATCGTAAATGAACGTTTCAACGAACGAGACTTCGTCGCCCTGGATCTTGCCATCCTGGATATCCGATGTCCCGCTTCCTGAAATAGCCTTGCCGGTTAGCTTTTCTCCGTCTGCCTTGAATTCGTATGTATAGTTTTGTTCCCCGATCTGCGTGTCGAACTTCGCTTTCCACTTCCCCGTGATGTCAGCGGCAAGCACCGAAACCACAAAGGCTGAAGTCAGCACCAGAAATCTGGAAGCCGTCCATAGATTGATTCTCATTAGGGCTGCGGGATAGTGTATCTCACAGGATCGTCCCCGGGTTTATTGCTCACCGAACAGATTTGCCGTATGAACCCGCAACGCGCTTCGTACCGTATTCGCCAGCGCGAGAAACACATAGTGTTGACGATCGCGGCAAAACAACTGACCCTAGGCGACGCTTAACACATAGGTTGAAAGTACACGACCCGTGGTAGCCCTAAGTAACAAGCATGGCCACGAGACCGCCGTAGGGTCGGATCCCGCAAGGTCGGTGCAGCCTCGGACCACACGCCCCAGGGAGGGCCGAATCGCAGCAAGTGATTCGCTGGAAACGCGTTTCATTCCTTGGAACGGGACAAATCGGACGATGCCCGTCGGTATATATCGAACCTAAGCAGTATGTTGAGGTCCGCCAAGCAAGACGGCTTTCAAGTGAGCGCTCGAAACGGTCACTTAAGCCCCAAGCCCTTGGATCACATTTGGTGCGGATGAGAGGACTTGAACCTCCACGAAGTTTCCCCCACTAGAACCTGAATCTAGCGCGTCTGCCAATTCCGCCACATCCGCATGATGGGTGGGATGTCCACCATTGTACACTCACTACATTTGATGGTAAACGCGACGGAGACGGTCACTAATATCCGCGAATTGAGGACCCATTCCGAGTTCGCTGAAGCAGTTCGTTTGCAACAAATTATCTGGGGGTTTCAGGATGTAGAACTTCTGCCGCTTCGGCTCTTTGTCGTTGCCAGCAAAATCGGAGGCCAGATTCTAGGCGCCTTCGCGGGCAACACAATGGTTGCTTTTTGCCTCTGCATTCCGGGCCTGAAAACAGGCGGCCAACCCTACCTGCATAGCCATATGCTGGGAGTGCTGCCGCATTACCGCAACACCGGCCTGGGCCGTCGTTTGAAGTGGAAACAGCGAGAATTCGCTCTCGCCGCGAACATTCAACTGATCGAGTGGACGTTCGATCCACTCGAAGTGAAAAATGCATTCTTCAACATCGAACGTCTGGGTGCAATCGCGCGACGCTATGTCCACAATCAGTACGGCAAAACTAGCAGTCATCTCCACGGCGGCCTGCCCACCGATCGGTTGATTGCCGAATGGTGGATTGATTCCGGCCGCGTGCATGCACTTCAGGGCCATCAAAGTGCGCAAACACCGTTAGTCGTAGCGCGAATCGAAGTTCCAGGCGCGATCGATTCCTGGCGAGTGACAGACCCGGAGCGAGCCAGGCGAACGCAAGCGGAGATCGCCGCGGCCTTCGACGCTCACTTCGCGCAGGAACTGGCCGTCATCGGCTTCGAAAAGAATGAAACACAGGGAACTTATCTTCTAGGCGCATGGCCATCCAATTAGATCGCATCACTCTGCGGCACATTCAAATGCCGCTGGTCCATTTTTTCGAGACCAGCTTCGGCCGCACACACCACCGCGACATCATTCTCGTGCAAGTCGAGAGCGGCGACGGCCTCTCTGGTTGGGGAGAAGTCACGGCCGGAGAGAACCCGTTTTACAACGAGGAGTGGACCGCCTCTGTTTGGCCGCTGCTGGTCGATTACATCGCGCCCCGCGTTCTGCATCACCCGCTTACGTCTCCCGCGGATACCGCGGCACGAACCTCTCACATCCGGGGACATCTCATGGCTCGCGGCGGGCTTGAAGCCGCAGTTTGGGACTTGGTGGCGCGACACGCAAACGAACCGCTGTGGAAGACCATTGGGGGTGGCGCGCATCGTGAAATCGCGTGCGGCGTGTCCATCGGCATTCAGGACACGGTGGATCAACTCCTAGCGAAGATTCAGACTGAACTCGATGCGGGTTACCAGCGCATCAAAATGAAAATTAAACCCGGCTGGGACGTGGATGTTATCCGCCGCGTGCGCGAGCGCTTTCCCATCACGCCGCTGATGGCCGACGCGAACTCTGCGTATACATTGCAGGACTTACCGCACCTGCAGCAGCTCGATGGTTTTGGACTGATGATGATTGAGCAACCGCTCGCTCACGACGACATCATCGACCATGCCGTTCTGCAGGAAGCGCTTCAAACGCCTATCTGTTTGGATGAATGCATTCGTTCCGTCCACCACGCCGAACAAGCGCTGCGGCTTCAGGCCGGCCGTATCATAAACATCAAATTGGGCCGCGTGGGCGGATTCGGCGAAGCAATACGCATCCACGACCTGTGCCTGGCTCACGACATCCCGGTTTGGTGCGGCGGCATGCTCGAATCCGGTATCGGACGCGCGCACAACATCGCGCTCTCCACTCTGCAGGGTTTCGTACTTCCCGGCGATGTGTCTGCCAGTAAGCGCTATTGGAAGCGCGATATCATAACCCCGCCCGTCGAAGTCAGTATGCACGGAACCATCGCCGTTTCCCATCAGCCGGGTTTCGGCTATGCTCTCGACCACGACTATTTGGAGAGCCTGGTGGTGCGTAAACAGGTGCTGACTTAGTTGCGCGGACCAACCGTCTCGGTGCGTCCGGCCAGAGGCCTTACAATCGGACCGCCGCAGACCCCCACCCCGGTGTTGAGCAGGGCATTGAGAAGGTTATAAAAGACCGCGTAAATCACCTGCTCGCTTACCGGCTGGCGGCCCGGCATCCGAAAGCTGCCCGGCAGTTCTTTGGTGATCTGCACTCGCAACGCATGGGGCAGTACGCGTCCAGAGCGATCGCGCTGGTTTGCCACCGATAAAGGAGTCTGCAGCACGCTTCCGGAGGTGCCGTCCACATAGAACTGGCATCGGGAAAACCAGCCAAGGTTCCCCGGATCCGCCGCGTCGAACAGCAGCAGTGGCGCCTGCCGCTCGGTAGCCGACAAGTCCATCGACAGAACTCGCTGCCGGTCATCGATCTTGAACTCAAAACCGGCCTGCTTCGCTATATTGCCAACGAACTCGGGATCGAGTTCCAACATTAGATACTTGTTCACGCCGGCTTCCAACACTTGCATTAATCTCTTATTTTGCCTTAGTCCCGTCACAGGCAATTCTGTATTGCATTAAGCAGGAATTGAACCCGTTCTTCGGTGGCCAGTGGTCCCATTGTGCCAATCCGCAGAATCTGTCCACTTAACTGCCCCAAGCCGGAAGCAATCTCAATGCCGTAACGTCCCATCAGATGTTGCCGTAAATCTGCTTCGGAGACTCCCTTTGGCGGTACCACGGTCGCCAAGTGCCAAATTCGATTTTCCGGCAAAGGAACCAGGTATTCAAAACCAAGTTCGGTCAAGCCGCGCGCTAGCTGGTCCGACGCTTTACGGTGCCGCTTCCACCGATTCTCTAGTCCTTCCTCAGCGATCACGGCCAATCCTTGGTGAAGAGCGTACCAGAGCGGCGGTGCCGGGGTGTGGTGATATGTGTGAGGCGGGTCGAAATACTGCGCCATTAACTGTAAATCCAGATACCACGCGGTTGGCGGTTCGGAATGCCGCTCCAACCGTTCCCACGCGGAAGGCGAAACCGATATGGGCGATATACCGGCCGGGCAACTCAACCCCTTTTGCGAACAGCTAAAAGCGACATCGATTCCAACGTCATCAAGTGCCACCGGCATTGCGCCCAGCGAGGTCACCGTGTCAGCAAGGACCAGCGCACCGTGGCGGCGGGCCGCAGGCACAATATTCCGGCCGGATTGGTAAGCGCCGGTTGACGTTTCGGCCTGCACAAACGCGATCGCATCCGGCTTCTCCCGTTGGAGGAACTCGTCGGCCTCGCTCTCAGAAAAAACGTGGCCCCATGGCCGTTCCAGCCGAACCACAGTCGCCCGGTGACGCTGCCCCATGATGGCGATGCGGTCCGCGAAGTGCCCGGCCGCGAAGACCGCTAGCTTTTGCCCCGGTCTTACAAAATTCACAATGGCCGCTTCCATAGCGCCACTACCGCCCGCCGGAACGGGGAAGGTCTTTGCGTTCGCAGTACCGAACACGTATCGAAGGCCCTCACGGACCTCCTCCATGACTCTCAGGAAGTAAGGATCACGGATCCCGAGCACCGGGGCGCCCATCGCCTCGTAAGCGCGGGGATCCACCATGGACGGCCCGGGACCGTAAAGAAGACGTTCAGGGGGAGCGATCCGATGTGTGGCGACGGTCGGCATCTTTCCAACTTATCAGGAAAGATTTTTTGCGAGTTCGCCTACTTAAAGTGCGAACTTTGACCGATAAATCTCACTGTAGGCATTAAAGGAATACGGCTCAAAAACGGCTCGGGATCGCCGGTAAATGCCTACTTTGGTTGCTAGGTTCGGACCAGACCGGCTCACGTAAGTGCATATTAGGGCTGAAATCCACAGAATTAGGTCATTCAAACCGCTGTGGAAAAGGCGTTTTGTTCAAAATTGATATGAATTTGCGCCCACTCTTGCTAGTCGCCGTGCTTGCGATACTCCTTGCGGGCGTCACCCTGACTGTTCGGCCATTCAGGCCCGCCAGCGGAACAAAGCACACCACCGCTACCGAGACACTCACGGTGCCCGCGATGGTCCGATCGCTGCGACCCACTTATCCTTACTCCATCATCCCCGGTGGCGTATACAGCCGGAGCGAGTTGGTGGCGCAATTGGGTCGGGACTCCGTGGCGCGCGCGCATTACGCCGATTTCAATGTGTCGAACGCACGACTTACGGCCTCCAATCAGGATCGCCTCGCCTATGTCTCTTACCGGCAGCATGGCCAAGTCTTTTGGACCCGCAACAAGCTGCGCATTCCTAAAGGCGAACTGCTATTGACCGACGGTCAAAACCTGGCGCGCACGAGATGCGGAAACCGGCTCGCCGAAGAAAAGCCGGCGTCCGCCCGTACTTCAGCTACAGAACCCGTCGCGGACCTGCAGATGCCCAGTGTCTCCGAGAAGCAGCTGACCGATGAGCGACTGAGCTTCTCTACGCCCCCAGAGTCGGGTACGCAGATGGCAGACTCCACAGCCAAACCGCTCGGCTGGGAACCGTTGAATCTGCCGTTCTCGTGGACGCCAAAGACCGAAGTCCTATCTGCCACGGCGCCACCATCAAATGTCTCTCCCGGAATCGCTTCTCCGTTCAGCCTGCCCATCGCGGGTGCGCCGTTCTTCCGGGCCAATCAGGTCTTATCTGCAACGACACCTGTTTCCGGAACAACGCCTGCCTTTCGGCAGTCTGCCCATTCTGGTGGGTACGCCCGTCATGGGTGGCACCGGACCCCAATCGACGTCCCCGGGGCAAGACATCAGCCCGTTTGGAGACACGCCGGTCCCCGTTGCACCCGTCGCGCCAGTACCGGAACCAAGTGACCTAGCTCTTTTCGCGGCGTCACTGCTCTTCGCCGGCGGGTTCTTTTGCCGGCGCACTCGGCGCTAGAGCAAGTGAAATTCCACTTCCACCGTCACGTGTACGTTCACAGCCTGTCCCTGGCGCGTTCCTGGTTGAAAGCGCCATTGCTCAACGGCCGTTGTAGCTAGCCGGTCTTCTTCGGCACTCAACCCTTTCACGACACGCAGTTTGGCTGGTTTGCCGTCCATTTTGACTATGGTCGAGATTCGCACCACACCTTCCACAAACGCTTCTTTGGAGGAAGGCGAAAAGTCAGGCTCCACGTAATGCACCAGCTTTGGCGGCTTTACGTCACCGCCCGGTTCGTACACCACGGCTTCAGCACCCTCTTCCAGGGGCGCGGCCTTCTCGTGTTTGTCGTCGTCGGCCGACGCGAACAGAAACAATGGAACCGTGACCGGAACGGCCAGGAATAGCCATCGCCCGAACGCACGCCTGCTCACGCCCAGATACACTTCACCCTCCAAAGCAAGCAAGCGAGTGTTTGAAAAGACGGATGGACGTTTCCGGGAGTTACGTCAAGCTATGTAAAGTTGCAGCCTATTCAAAACTGGCATGGTCAGGTGGCTTCAACGAATTGCTCTGTATTCACGGAGTAAATCGCGAATTTCCCTTCCCGGTCGGTTTGGAAAAATACCCGCCGGCTGTCGGGCGAAAACACGGGGGAAACCGCCCGGGCGTCTGAGCAGTGGTGTTCGCAGAGTGTCAGTTCCCTTCGCGGTGTCCGCAACAGCAAAACAATGTGCGGTTGCGCCTTACTCCGGCTGGCTCCTACGAAAACCGAAGCATCGCCGTTCGGCGCAAAAGAAGCAAACGCAGGCGTAGGCGAGACATTTTGCTCGGAGGCCTGCGGAACCGTGACTTCGCGGATAAATGAGCGCTCTATTCCGTCCTGGCTTTCTCGCCGGAGGAAAAGCAGCGAGGGATCGTCTGGCGACCAGAACGGCTCTGATACGTTGCCTTCCACCAGCAACTTTGCTTCCGCATCTCCGGCCGACGCTCTCATGGGAACTGCCCAAATGCTCGATTGGCCTTGAGCGCCCGGCCGGGTAAAAGCGCAACTTAGCCGGTCCGGTGATAAGAAGCAAGGTCCGCCAACGTCGCCGGCGATCTTCTCCCCCGCTTCATTCTCCAACTTCCCTTCCCTCACCCAGACCAGGTCCGTTCCGTTTCGACCGACACTAAAAGACTCAATGCCTTCGGCAACCGTCCGGATGTGACGCGAACCAAAAGTAAACTCTTTAAGCACGCCTCCGTCCAGGTACAGCAAGGTTCTACCCGATGCACCCAGACAGAAAGATCTTGGATGAAGCTTTTCCGGCTCAAACAGAATGTGCGCAAGACCCGTCTTGAAGTCCAGGCGGTAGGGTGCAAAGACTCCCTTGCGTTCGGAAGTGAAAACCAGGAATTTGCCTTCTGGCGATATAAAGCGGTGCGAAGTGTCGGGCAGGAAGCTGGTGTTGGCCGGTGAGGTCAGCCTAAGAATCGGGTTTTCAGTCGTTGGATCTGGGAACTGAACCAAATCGCCACGTCGGCGCAGGTCACCGGTTCCGGCCCCAGCCGCTTTGAAAGCAGCTGTGCTGAAAACACTCGAAATCAGAATTTCACGGCGCGTCACCACACCCTTCACAACCTATTGGACTACAGTCCGAGGTCGTTGTGTGGCTTAGATATTTGGACCAGCTGTGTGCGCGGCGTCAAGAACCGGTAAGGATTCACGGGTGCTCCCTTGATTCGCACCTCGTAGTGCAAGTGCGGAGAAGTGACGCGACCAGTCCCTCCGGATAGCGCAACAACCTGCCCCAACCTCACCTCTTCGCCGGGACTCACAAGGAACTTCGACAGGTGGGCGTAGTACGTCTGAAAACCATTTCCGTGGTCCACCACCACCAGATTGCCGTAACGTCCACTCCAGGCTGAACTCACCACCACGCCATCTGCCGTGACGTGCACGGGCGTACCGGTTTTCGCCGACAAATCGATCCCGGTGTGGAAAGCACCCTCACCGGAAAAGGGATCGGTTCGCCCACCGAACGGGCTACGAAGCCCGCCTTCTAATGGCCACGCACTCGGTTGATTGTGAGTCTGCCAATGATACGCGTACCGGTGATAAATGGTCGAGTAGGTAGCACTCTTCAGGAAATTGAATTGTTCAATTGATTCTCTGTAGTCCGGCGAAGTGGCCGTATCGGAATCCAGCGCGGCTCCATCGATAGAACCAGCGTTCGATTTAGTGATGCCGTACTCTTCCGTCACTTCTGTCGCCAGATTAGCCAGCGAGGCCATCTCTTCTCGCCGTTGTGTCGAAACTTTTTGCAATTCCTGGTAGCGTGTCCGCAGGCGTTCCAGATCGGCTTGAATCTGCTCCAGATGGGACGTTCGCCAGCTCATGCGCACAAACGCAAATACACCGGCACTCGCCAGCGCTAGTAACAGCAAAATGGAACAAAGAAAGACTTTTATGAATCGGTGGGACACACGAATCTGCTGAAATCGACCATGAATCGAATGAGCAAATTCAACAACAAAATACGGCTGGTTCATGCAACTCCATAGCTCGGGGCGACTACGAAAAGAACGCTGACAGCGTTGACGCACCTAGCATGAGCATTCTTAATGAATGAATCTTCAGACTACATGCGATCGATTGTTCTGTCAATGGGCGAATTCGGTTATAAAGATCACGAAAATGCCAAGTTACTGTAAGCAAAACACGTATAGGTACTCTTGTCGATAGACAATGATGTGTTAGTTTATCGTTATGCCAGAGTATGCGCACCCTGATGTCCTCGTGGACTGTGATTGGCTAAGCGGTCACTTCTCGGATGCCTCTGTCCGGGTCGTGGAGGTAGATGTTGACACATCCGCGTACAATTTGGGGCATATTCCAGGCGCGCTCGGGTGGAACTGGAGCACGCAGCTTTGTGACACAGTGCGCCGCGACATTTTGTCGAAAGAACAACTCGAGGCGTTACTGTCCAGCGCGGGCATCACTCCCGAAACAACCATCGTGATCTATGGCGACAGCAACAACTGGTTCGCCGCCTGGGCCTTCTGGCAATTGAAGATCTATGGGCACAGGGACGTGCGCTTGCTGAATGGCGGCCGAAAGAAATGGCTCGCCGAAGGCCGTGAACTTACGGAAGAGATACCATCCTATCCGCCATCTCAGTACAAAGCAGTCGAACCAGACCTCTCGCTAAGGGCGTTCTTGCCTGATGTGCAGGCTGCTGTGAAACGAGGCGATGCAACCCTAATCGACGTTCGCAGTCCGCAGGAATTCACCGGTGAAATTCTTGCTCCGCCCGGCCTGCCTGAAACTTGTCAACGTGGCGGCCACATTCCCGGCGCCCACAGCGTTCCGTGGGCCAAAGCCTGTAACGATGACGGCACCTTCAAGTCGTACGAAGAATTGAAAGCACTCTACGCAGCGGAGGATATCAGCCAAGACAAACCCGCGATTGCCTATTGCCGCATTGGCGAACGCTCCAGCCATACGTGGTTTGTGCTCAGGTACCTCTTAGGCGTGAAGGACGCAAGAAATTACGATGGCTCGTGGACCGAGTGGGGAAATCTGGTCGGTGCTCCCGTGGAACGCGGCGCAAGTCAAGCCGGCGCATAAGCTCGCCAAAGAGGAGATTCAGGAATGACCGCAACCAAAACTGAGCAATATCAGGAACGTGAAGTGGAGCTGAATGGCTGGCCCGTCCGCCTCACCAGCTACAAGGTGGGTAGTAAGTTTGTGTGCCAGGCGGACAACGTCTCACCGGGAGCTTGCCTGGCCCGCTTCACTGCGGAAACCGCCGAAGAAGCGGAAGCGCACGCCATCTCGAAGGCCAGGCACCTGTTGGGCAAGACAAAGCGCCACGACGTGTAGGGCTCTTTTTACAAATGGGAGCTTAAAGCTCTAATTGGCCGTGGGACATCATGTCCTTCAGCCGGAACCGTTGCGCCACTCGCAGGCCGCCATACGAAGTGCGGAACTCAACTTCTTTATCGGCGGCCACAATTGGCTCGCCCTTGGGGAAGTACACGGTCACCAATCCCGAAGCCGCGTCTACGTGAATGTCCTCAGGAACAATCGGCTTCTTTCCGCCAACCAATAGCCGCGTGGTGTTCAGAAAACCATAACGCATGCGCGTCAGATCTGCCGCCGGGTCGGAGCCTTCTGGCGGCGGCGTTGTAGTCGTCGCCGCTTTCTGCGCCGGCACTAACCCAAAGACCGTCAGGATGTAGTGACTCTCGGCCTTATTGAGGGTGTTTTCCGTGTCAGTCGCATCGGGGTCATGCGTCTTCAGCAGCGCTTCGCGTATCGGAAGCGCACTGGCCCAGCGCACCGTGACCGGAACCGTGGGTGGCTCGCCGTGCCGCTTCTTCATCACGCCGCCGTCCCAATGTCCGTCGTCCACGCCGTACCCGTCCGTTGCATAGCTGGGGCCGGACGGGTTTTGCCCCGGAGCCAGCGGTGCTTGTGCCACTCGGTCGCGCGGATCGTCGCGGTTCTCCACAAATATGGTCGCGCCTACTTGTCGCGCCCACGGCGAATCCAGCAGTAACTGCTGCGCCTGCGCCTCGGTCCAGGAATGGAAATCCTTGTCGACCCATTTCTGGCCAGCCACAAGCAATCCCGTGCCGAGCAGCGCCCACCCGGCCCACACATTCCAACGTTTCATCGATAATTACCAGACGAACGAAGCCTTACTTTGCGTTGCAGTCTAAACGGAACGACTCCACAAAGCGCGTGAACACTCGCTCGAATCGATCCAGTTGACCGGCGCGGCACTCCAGCTCCAGTCGATACAGCACATCCTCCCGCTTCGCCAATACCACTTCGTCAATCCAGGTGGATCCATCCTGCGGATCGAAGTACCGGGCTTTCGCAAGCAATCCAGATGCGCCAGGAAGTGCTATCGCGCGATTCTCCAGCAGCTCCACCTTCTCGGCCCGCTCGAATTTCTCTAAACCTTCCAGATGCGACTGCAGATACTCGGCCATTCTGGTGGCCGGCTCCGAAACCACGATTACGTCCATCTCGCCTTGGGGAATCGAAAACTTCTTGACGCCGGATTCCACCCACATGCCCGTTCCATCCAGGGCGTCGCCGCGCACCCAACGCGTCGGATAGCTGATGCAATAGCCCCCTTGTTTATTCGCATAAGTCTTCCACGAGTCGTCCAGGCGAGTGGAAGATCCCGCAGGCAACAGACCGGGACCACACACCAGCAGCACGGTAGCGCACAAGAGAAGGCGGGACATGTGAAGAATGGATCGATATCATATCGCGTTTCAAATCAAACGGATTGCATGATATACTCCCGCTTCAACGGTATGAAAAATCGACTTCGCGTCGCAGCGCCGATCGTGGGCGGTGTCGCGGCGCTTCTTCTTAATAGCTGTGCTCCCCTTCCACACGATCCAAAAGAGAAATATATTCTGGTAACAGCCAACACCAAAGTGGCTTACTGGCAAGCCGCTTTGAAGGGCATGGCAAAGGCATGTGGCGAGCTTAAGGTGAAGTACGACCTCACCGGACCCGAGACCTACGACACCAAGGCCGAGCACGACGAGTTTCAGCGGGCCGTGGCCCAGAAGCCGGCTGGCATTTTGATTTCGTCTGCGGATGCAAGCCTCATGGGACCCGATATCAACTCGGCCCTTGACCGCGGCATTCCGGTCATCACCGTGGATTCCGATGCGCCTGCCAGCAAGCGCCTCGTGTTCGTGGGTACCGACAATTACAATGCCGGCGTACTCGGTGGACAACTGGCCGCCAAATTGCTGAATGGCAAGGGCAACGTGGTGGTCTTCACCATGCCGAACCAGAACAACCTGAACGACCGCTTGCACGGGTATCAAAGCGCGTTTGAGACGCACCCCGGCATCAAAATCACAGACATCATCGATATAAAGGGCGACCCGACCGTTGCCTTCGATACCGCGACCAAAATGATCACCGGTAAGGCCAAGGTAGATGCCTTTGTTTGTCTGGAGGCCGTCGCGTGTCCCGAAGTGGGTGAGGTGGTGAGCCGTTCCAATATGGGCGGGAAGATAGCGATCGTCGCAATGGATACCGACCAGCGCACGTTAGGTTTGATTGATAAGGGCATCATCTCCGCGACCATCGCGCAAAAGCCGTTCACCATGGCCTACTTCGGCGTTAAACTGCTCGACGACATCCATCACCATCCGCCGGCCACTCTGAGTAGCCAGGCGGAAAACCCATACTCGCCGCTACCGACCTTCGTCGATACCGGCACAACGATCGTGGACAAGAACAATCTCGCCACTTTTCAGCAGGCAGAGAGCAAGTAGTTCAGCTTTACCAGTGAGCAAGGCGCGATGCTATCAGCATCGCGCCTTCGCTGGCACACTAAAAAGCAAACCCAACTCGCCCCACAATCGTCCGCGGCTCCAGAAGTGCGTCCCGCTGAAAGTGGAGAGGAAGTTGTAAACGGCCACTTTGTTGGAGCGGTTCTGTACCTGGAGCTACGCCGTGATTCGGCGCGACCCTTCCACGTGCAGAAGGTTGTCGGTGCCGATTGAGATATCGAAGACATTTCTCGGCTTCACACGATCCGGATTATGTTCGTCATTCTCCGCCCCGGTCTGCGGCCCCGCGAGCAACTTCGATGTCCCGTGTTACAGGTACTCTTGGCGTTGAACCGAGCGGTAAGAGTTGCAAACACTCCGTCGCACGCTAAGCCGATATCAACCTGCTGTGCGGCCCTCATTGTGGAGATGGCGGCCCCTACGTCGGCACCCCGCTAACGACCAAGCCACTGTCGGAGCGCCAGATCCAACTCACCGGGCGGCACAATCGATGTATTCAGTAAGACACCCGACTGCGGGCGGGAGGTACATGGCTCTGGTATGGCCGGTCGTCCAGAAATCAATCCAACCTTGACGGAGTTACGGGACGGGAAAGCACCACGAATATTCACCGCTTTATACGAGAATCTTCTTCTATCGAGCGCATCGGGCCTGACGAACGGCGAGGCGTTGTCTGTGCTTGGGGTTAGTGCCACACCCGCGATATCGCCAGGGCGAAGGAACCAATACAACACCGGCTTTCAGCAGAGCCTGGGCAAGTACCTTGCTAGAAGTGCCACTCGCGCAACAGCAACAGCAGGATGACCAGGAACAGCAGTGCCCCTGCGGTATGCCCCAATGTGTTGATCAGGATTGGTTCACGCCAACTCTCGCCCACAGGCATGTTGTTTCATCCAGCCCACCATACTCCAACTTCGTAATCATACGGACATGGCTGAAAACGGTATGTACTGTAGGTGAAAATCGAAGAACCACCATGTCTATGGCGCCGGTTGAATGCTCCGTCAACGGTCATCAAAGGGAGGGGCCGGTCCCGAAGAATCCCAGCGTACTGACTGCGGTTCTGAGAGCTTTCGCAGCATTCATCATCCTGGGCTTGCCCGCTCTGTCGAGGCAAAATGTTCCATTAACCTCGACCCGGCCCTGGGTTCCACCGCCCGGAAAATCCGTGCCTCCGTCTCTGTTAAAACAACCGGCGGACATGTACCGGCTTGCGTCAGATCGAACGTATACGCTCGCCGAGTTAATCGACTTAGCCGAACAACATAACCCGCAAACTCGCGCCGCTTGGGAAACCGCCAAGCAACAGGCGGGTGTGCTCAAGGTGGCACGTGGTGAGTTGTTTCCGACACTGGCGGCTGCCGCCATGGGCCAGACACTGCAAACGGGCGTGTTGTTGTACAACCAGTTTGTGCTGCAGGACCAAGGTATCGGGGAGGGCGAATTCACCCTGAACTACACCCTTCTGGATTTTGGCGCGCGACAGGAACGTATCACCACGGAGCGCGTCAACCTGTTGGCCGCGAACTTCAATTTCAATGACACTCATCGCCGAATCATCTTTCAGGTGATGAGCTCTTACTATCAACTGCTGAACGCGAATGGCCAGCGCCGCGCAGCGGAGGTGAATCTGGAAAACGCACGCGCCGTTCAACAGGCTGCCGAGGCGCGGCTGGAACATGGTTTGGCAACCCTGCCCGACGTTCTTGAAGCTCGCAGCGCCACCGCGCAGGCGGAATACGATCTTCAATCGACCATCGGCATGCAGGAAGCTTCCGCGGGCGACCTCGCCACGCTGCTTGCCGCTTCGCCTGCCTCCCAGTTCCAAGTGGAGGACATCAATGCGCTTCAGATTCCAGACCATCTCGTCGAGTCCGTCGACGATCTGATGCGCCGCGCGCTGCAGCAAAGGCCCGATTTACTGGCTCGCTTAGTGGACATCCAGGGAGCGCAAGCCGGCGTGAAAGGAGCTCGCGCCGCTTATTTCCCAAACCTCACTTTCCAAGGTAATTGGGGCCGTTTGCGCGCGTATGGGGACCAGCCTCCCTACCCGGCGCAGTATGCGGCGGCAAACGTATACAACGCCCAACTCAGTTTGTCGTGGACTATCTTCGATGGCGGAAGGCGGCGCGGCGCCCTGGAGGAAGCCAAAGCCACCGAGCAGCGCACCGAAGCAGAGGCCGACGAAGCGCGCGATCAAATTTCGAATGAAGTCTGGCGCTCTTACTCCGATACCAAAACCGCACTCCGGCAACGAACGGCGGCAGGAACGCTCCTGCAAGCTTCCGGCACCTCCTACGAAGCGGCACTGGAGTCATACCAATTTGGCGTGCGCAACATCCTGGATGTGCTGTCGGCTCAGCGGGCACTTGCCCAGGCACGTTCATCAGACATCGCCGCCCGAACCCAAGTACTGATCGACTTCGCGGATCTGGCCTACCGTACGGCCGATCTGCTTCGTACACAGACGGGAAAGAAGCCATGAGTCCGCTCGCCTTTCGTCAAGCGCTTCCGCGGGCGATCTTCGCAGTGCTGGTGATCCCTTTGTGCAGCTGCGTCCATGCGCCCGCCTTCAGCATCCTTGGTTCTTATTTCCCCGCTTGGATGCTCTGCACCTTCGCGGGCATCCTGCTCGCCGTCCTGGGGCGTCTTCTTGTTATCCGTCTCAAGTGGGAAGAGTACGTTCGGCCTGCGGCTCTCACCTATCCCTGCGCCGCTGCTCTCTTTACTTTCAGCCTGTGGTTGGTTCTCTTTGCCTGATATGGCCGACCATACAGAGCACGCCGTCAGGGAGGCACGCCGTCCATTCCCTTTCATCACAGTGATCGTGGTCGCCGCTACGCTTGTCTGTTCGCTCTTCGTTGTTCAGCGGATCAACACCGATCCGCGGACCGACGACGCAGAAGTGTTCGCCAACTTCATTGGCATCGCGCCCGTGGTGGAAGGCCCCGTCACGAAGCTCGCTGTTCGTGACAATCAGTATGTGAAGCAGGGCGACCTGCTTTATGAAGTCGACGATGCGCCATACCTGTATGCCCTGCAGAACGCCACGGCGCAGCAGAAACAACTGGAAGGACAAATCGCAAATGAGCAGCGGCACATCGGTTCTCAGGCCAGCGCCGCCCTGGCCGCACGCGCGGCCGTCCGCAGCGCAGCAGCCGATATTGCGCAGGCCAACGCGACGATCGAACAGATGCAGGCCGATGTCGCCCACTCCGAAGCCGCCCTCCAGCAAGCGAAGGCGGAGTTCGAATACGCCAACAGCAACTTTCAACGGCTGGAGCCCCTGCTGGCTAAGCAATTCGTCACCGTCGATCAGGTGGATCAGGCCCGTTCCAACACCAAGGCACGCTCCGAAGCCGTTCGCCAGGCGACGGCGCAACTGAAGCTCTCGCAAGCTCGTCTCAACTCCGCCCTCGCGCAAAGGACGCAATCCGAAGCCTCGCTTGAGCAGCGGAATGCGCAGGCTGAACAGAGCCAGGGCGCAATCGACATCCTGGAGCCCTTGACCGCTCAACGAGCCAGCCGCGCCGCTGCCGTGCGCACAGCGGAGTACAACTATCAGCACTGTCGCGTCTACGCCCCGTTCAATGCGCGAGTGACCAACTTGACGATTTCCGAAGGCGCTTATGTCCGTACCGGCCAACAGCTATTCACACTCATCGATACACGCGTCTGGTGGGTCATCGCAAACTATCGGGAAACGCAGTTGCAGAATATCCGGCCCGGTATGCCAGCCGATGTTTACGTGATGTCGAATGCGAATCGGCGCTTCAGCGGAGTTGTCGACAGTACCGGCTATGGCGTGATTCCAGATCCCGCCATTCTGGGCGTACTCACCTCTGGCTTGCCAGACGCCCAGCGGACACTCAACTGGGTACACTTGGCCTCACGTTATCCGGTTCGCATCCGAATTACGAATCCCGTCGACGGGTCGCTACGCATGGGTGAGAATGCCGTGGTGACTGTGCGCAGCCAAGGGCGCCTCACCGGTAGCAGCGATCGTCCCTGACACAAGCGATGGCATCCGCCGCTCAAACCCTTTCACCGCAAGCCCGGCAGCAAACCCCCTGGCAGTGGTTCGCCGATTTCCTTCGCAAGGAACTGATGCCCTACCCGGGCCGCGGTTGGACCGTCGCGCGCATGACCATCGCTGCCACCATTGTGATGCTGTGCATCATGGTCTTCCGCATGCCTAATGCGGCGCTTGGGGCCTACTACACGCTGCTGTTCTCGCGCGACAGTGCCAGGGCCACCGTACGCAGCGTGGTCCGCTCCGTTACCGCGGTTGGCGTATCGCTGTTGTACGTCACGGTAACGGTTCGCTTGTTTGCCGGTGAGCCTTTCCTTCACTTCATGTGGGTCGTTGGCACGTTGTTCATCACGTTCTTCCTCATTAGCGCTCTAACGGAATATCTGGCGGGAACCGCTTTCGGCTTCTTGGCCGTGACCTCCATCGGGGCCTGGGACTTTCCCGCCAACACCGATGTCCTGTTCGAGAACACTCTGTGGACCGCTCTTGCCGTCGTGCTGGGCGCCGTGGTCACCACCGTCGTCGAACTCGTCTTCCGCAGCCTCCATCCTTCCGACGAATTTACAGATCGCTTGCTCGCGCGTATGCAGACCGTCGAAGATGTTTTACGCTGCCTTGCAGACCAACGTCCCATCGACGACCGGCCCCGTCAGCGACTGGAGCAATACGCCATGACCGGTACCGCTGCGCTGCGGCAATTGCTGGTCCGCTCTTCCGAACCCTTAGACGAACGCGCCCGCATGAGCGCCATCGTTGCCCTCACTGGCAGACTCATCGACCTTCTCGGCCAGAACGCTGGCAATCCTGCCTCCTTCACAGCGGAGGAACGGGCCGGCTTAGGACACGCGGCGCAGCAAATGGGACAGATCCGGTCGGCCCTCCAAGCCAGGAATCCACAAGCGATCGCCGCCATGGAAACCAACACGCACACTTTAAGACCCCAGTCTTTTCTCGGCGATGTTCAGACCACTATCGACCGCTACCCGGAAGTCTTCTCCGGCCTGCAATCGCTTCCCGAATATCTGCCTTCAGAGGTGGACGTCAACGAACGGCGAAGCCTGTTCAAACCCGACGCCTTCACCAGCCACACCCACATCCGTTTCGCCTTGAAAGGAACGTTGGCCGCTTCCTCCTGCTACTTCCTCTACAACGCCATTCAGTGGCGCGGTCTCAGCAGTTCCGTGCCTACCTGCATGATCACAGCCCTCTCCACCGTCGGTTCCTCCAGGCAGAAGCAGATGCTGCGTGTCGCCGGTGCCATTCTGGGTGCTCTTTGCTTCGGTATGACGGCGCAAGTTTTCCTACTTCCCTATCTGAACGGAATCGGCGAGTTCACGCTGCTGTTTGCCGCTGTCACCGCGATTGCCGGTTGGATTACCACCTCCAGTCCGCGCATCTCCTATGCGGGCGCACAAACAGGTTTTGCTTTTTACGTCACGCACCTACGTGTCTTTGGCCCCCAGACTTCGCTCACCGTGGCGCGTGACGACGTCATGGGCATCATGTTCGGCCTGCTGATGATGTGGGTCACGTTCGACCGCCTCTGGTCAAAGGACTCAGCACGCGATATGGTCGATCAGTTCGTGAGCAACATACGTCGCATAGCCGACTTCGATCAGTGTGTTAAAAGCCCGGACGTTCGTTCAACCATCAACCGGGCACGTCGCGAGCGAGCAGCGATCAACGATACCTTCAACGCCATTCGAGATGTGTGCGACTCCTTGATTTTCGAGTTCGGTTCCGGCTGGCGTCGCAAGGTCCAGTTGCGAGATCACGTACGGCTATGGCAGCCTCAGCTGCGTACTTACTTTCTTCTCCTCGTCGCGCTATTGCACTATCGCCTACAGAGTGAGGACCGGTCCCTTGAACCCGAGGCCGAGCAGAACTTGCAGCGCAGTGAACAGCTGCTTACTCTACTGGCCGACCTGAAAGACCCGGCACAGAAAGACAAACTGCCTGACGTGCGGCAGCAGGTCGATCTACGCGTTAGAGAGTTTGAGCGAAACCAGCTCGACCACGCCGGGACAGCGTCCGCCGAAACTCAACCTGTGCGCCTGTCGCGGTCCATGCTGGAAGTAGCAGTGTCGCTCGCCGGTGAAATGCGTCACCCCGATACAGCAACCTCAACTTAGGAACAAGGTACCGGCTACTGGCTGTTGATATGCTCTCTCCCAGCCGAATGTTGCGCGGCGGCTCCGTTATTGCCGCGACTGAAACTGCCCTGGGGAGGGAAAACATGTTATCCGGCCGTTTTCGCGCCTGTTCCCGCCTGTTCTTTGCAGTTGCACTTTCCTTGACAGCAGCGCCTTGGGTTCACGGGCAAACCGCTACCGGCTCCATTGCCGGGGCCGTTCGCGACCCAAGCCAAGCGCCCGTCAATGGCGCTCAGCTCACCCTTACCAATGTCGCGAACAACGAAAGCCGGTCCAGCGCCACTAACGAATTGGGACTTTTTTCGTTCCCGCTGTTGCCTCCGGCCACATATACGCTGAAGGTCGACCAGCCAGGGTTCCGCAGCTTCGTCGTGGAGCATCTGGTGCTGGACGTCGGTCAGACGCTGCAGCAAAACGTCAACCTCCAGATCGGTGAAGCCTCGCAAACCGTGACGGTCACGGAATCGGGTCCGCAACTGGAAACCGAATCTTCCTCGCTCGGGCAGGTCTTGAATAACGAGACCATCGTCGACCTGCCCATCAACGGCCGCAACGCATACGGGTTTGCACAGCTGGTTCCAGGTGTCCGCACGCCGAATCTCTTCACCCAGGTCGCTTACGCGAGTTACAACGATCAGTTCATCTCCATCAACGGGTCGCGCGTGAACTCCAACATCTTCTATCTCGATGGCGGCATCAACTCCGAGCCCGGCTTCAACGGACCTGGCATCTTCCCTTCCATCGATTTGGTGCAAGAGTACAAAGTTCAAACCAACAACTTCAGCGCCGAATTCGGCAACACGTCTGGTGGCGTTATCAACGTTGTCACCAAGAGCGGCACCAACCAGGCGCACGGCAGCGCTTACGATTTCCTTCGGAACGACTTCTTCGACGCCAACGATTTCTTCGCCAACCGGGCCGGTATTCCCATTGCCCCGCTCCGCTTCAATCAATTCGGCGCTACCTTAGGCGGTCCGGCGTTCCTACCAAAGGTTTATAACGGCAAGAACCGGACGTTCTTCTTCTTTTCTTACGAGGGCTTGCGCTGGGTCCGAAGTTACACCGACAGCGGCACCATGCCCACGCTCCTGCAGCGGCAAGGTGATTTCTCACAGACCTACAACCAGGCCGGTCAACTCATCAAAATCTTCGATCCCACAACCACCACGCCAGTACCCGGTCGCCCCGGCTCCTACACTCGAACGCAGTTCCTCGGTAATGTGATTCCGGTGAGCCGCTTCGACCCGGTTGCCGCCGCCTTGTTGAAGTACACGCCTCTGCCCAACGGTCCAGGAAACCCGATTACCGGCACCAACAACTACACCGTAAGTGCGTCGGCGCCCACCAATGAAGACACGTTCTCCATCAGAGGCGACCAGAAACTATCGGAGAATCAGAAGCTGTTTCTCCGCTGGACGAAGAACGTCAACCTGGTCAACCGGCCGGCAATCTTTCCGGCGTACGCCAAACCGGCTACGCCTACGGTGGGAACGGATACGTTGCACCATCAGCAGGCGACGCTCAACTACAGTTGGGTTGTCAGCCCAACCACCGTTCTTGAAGCCAGTTCGAGTGTCGTGCATTACTGGCTGGGCCGCGTGAATAACGGGCTAAACTTCGATCCCACAACTCTCGGCTTTCCCGCCTACGTACAACAACGTGAACTCCAACACTTGCTTCCCTAGCATCGGAGTCACCGGCATGGGCACCACTCTTAACGTGCCCGACACCTCTAGCGGCGCAGGTTTCATCGGCGCCTGTAACAAGACCAGCCAGTCCTACGATGCCTTCGACGAATACGCCAATTTGACCAGGGTTGCGGGCGCACATACCTTCAAGATGGGCGGCGATTGGGGTTCAAACCGTTGGACACAGCGTGCCGGCCCGTCGGGCAGCACCTATAATTTCTCGTCGTCTTTCACTCAAGGGCCTAACCCGACCGTGTCTAGCTCCGCTGCGGGCCTCGGCTTTGCCTCTTTCCTGCTAGGAACCGGCGACAGCGGGAGCATTAACAACGTACAGCCCGGCCAATTCGTCAGTTACCACTACTATGGCGTTTACTTCCAGGACGATTGGAAAGTAACTTCTAAACTAACTCTCAACCTCGGCCTTCGTTACGACTTCAACGCGCCCTGGAAGGAAAAACACAACCGCATTAACAGTTGGAACGGGACGGCTCCAGTGCAGATAGCGGGCCTGAACCTGCATGGAGGCCTGGAGTTTCCGGGTGTGGGTGGCCTTGGGCGCGGCCAGTTCGATAACAATCGCGATAACTTCGCGCCGCGCTTCGGCTTTGCCTACTCAGCCGATCCGAAAACCGTCCTGCGCGGCGGCTTCGGTATATTCTTTGCACCCATCAACGGAGCGGCATTTACCGGGAACTCCACTCCCAACACCGCCTTTGCCGCCAGCACGCAATGGACCAGCACTGTCAATGGAGTCACGCCCGTCTCCTACCTGTCCAACCCTTACCCCAACGGCTTTCAGCAAGCACCCGGAAGCACGCAAGGCTTGCTGACTCTTCTCGGGCAAAGCATTAACACCATGGATCGCGGACGCGTGACCCCTTATGCAGAGCAATGGAACTTCGGCATCCAACGCACCCTGCCAGGCAATTTCCTGGTCGACATTGCCTACGCGGGCAGCCACGGTCTTCATCTGTTCGGTCCTCTGAACTACGACCAGTTGCCGAATCAGGACTTGGCGCTTGGTAACGCCCTCCGCTCGGTGGTTCCGAACCCGTTCTTTGGCGTGATTACCAGCGGTCCGCTCAGCACCGCCACCGTGCAGGAAGCGCAGCTGCTGCGCCCCTATCCGCAGTTCAATAGCGTGATCGCCACGAACAACTCCTATGGGGATTCCATCTATCACTCGCTGCAGCTCAAAGTACAACGCAGATTCACCAACGGTTTAGGCCTGCTGCTGTCTTACACTCGCTCCAAGCTCATCGACGATGTTCTGCCCTCAACCGCCAACCTCGGCTTCGCCGGCGAAACCTTCAGCGCGGGAAACATCCAGGACTACTACAACCGGAGGAACGAACGCTCAGTCGCCGATTTCGACACTCCCAACTACCTCACGGTCAGCATCAACTGGGAACTGCCATTTGGCAAGGGCAAACCGCTGGTCAGCAACTCAGCTATCGGGAACGCCCTGCTGGGCGGATGGCAGTTGAACGGCATCACGAATTTTCATAGCGGCGCGCCGCTCGGTCTCACCACATCCAGCAACACCGCCGATAACTTCGGAACTGCTCTTCGGCCGAACTACGTCGGTGGTACTGTCACCACGCCGGGTTCCGTCGAGAGCAAGCTGAACGACTACTTCAATGTGTCTGCCTTCGCGACGCCCGCCCCGTATTCGCTGGGCAACACCGGTCGCTTGCTGCCCTACCTGCGCGGACCCAGCGCATTCGGCTTAGACCTATCCATCTTCAAGAACATCCCAATTCACGAACGCCTGCAGATGGAGTTCAGAGCCGAGGCTTTCAACATCCTGAACCATCCGATATTCGACATTCCGAATACGGTCATCGGGTCGACGACCGCGGGTGTCATACCCGATCAAATCAACCGGCCTCGTGACATACAGCTCGCGTTGAAGTTATCGTTCTGACCGCGACTCAAGCGCGCCGCTCACCACTCATAAGTCCAGGCATATGTCGTGTAAGTAGTCGTGCCTGGCTTTCCGGTCGGCCCGTACACTTTATTCCCTTTCTGCTCGCCGTTGCGACAAGTGAGTCGAAACCCATTCGAGAAGTAAATTGGGTCCTGGTCGTGAAAGCGATACGCGGAAAAGGCGGATTGCTTCTCATCCTTGTGGGTGAGTCCGGCTTCCGGAAGATGGTACAAACCGCGGTTGAAGTAGTAAGTGCCTAGAAAGTAATCCTCAAGTCCGGAAGACAGAAGCTGAGGCTCGCTCGCACCGCCGATGTAGGCGCGCATCATGGCTTCCATGAACTCCAGATTCGTGCTCTTGGCTGCCATTGCCACCTGGAAAAGTACGCCATCCCTGCTCGTCTTGCAAAGGTCAAACTCACCCAGTGGTTCAACCGTGAGGTGATCGTTCCTGTATAGCCGCAATCGTGCTTGCTCCGGAATCTGCATACCGGGAACCTGCAAAGCTTCGTTGCCAGTGCCCCTTAAGATCCACCAAAACACTTGGTCACGGGGAACGCCCGTCGGAAGTTCAGCTGTTACGCGTATGTGTTTTGAAAACGGGATCCGGTAGAAATTGTAAATTCCGCTGGGGCTTCCGGTCTTTCCGAAAAACTTGGTTCCCCAAGGCGCGTCGGGATCTTGGAAGCCGAATCCCGTTCCCATTCCGAGTTCCATCTCGATCGAAGCTTGACTTTCCCGGTCCACATAGACGCGAATACGCAGTTGTTCGAAATGGGGAAAGCTTCCGCCGAACCACATGTGCGTCAGGAAGCCTGAACCGTCCTGTTCGCCCAATTCCGCCTCGCGCTTCTCGAGAAAAATTCGTTCCTCCTTACCGATATGAGAGAAGGTCGTTGGAGTACCTCGACCGTGTACACCGAGCTTTGCCGATCTCTGAGGAGAAGGCATCGCCAGTGCCGGCAAGAGTCCCGAGAAGATGCGCCGGTTCATATATGTGGTTCCTAGCGGCCCCCTAGCAATAATACGACCGGCCGGTTGGTTTCATAGGATCTTAGCCCAGCGGCCGCCGCGACTTAGGCGAGCGATCCGGCCGACCGCTTCAGTCACTGTGTTAGCCTGAACGTGTTCTCGCTTAACGACGCTAAGCCCGGCAAGTAATGCGGGCCGCCACGACCCCTTTTTCACATGTCGCTGCAGGTATTCTTGCAAGCTCAAATGCTTGGTGCGGAAGAGTTCCTGAGCGCTCCCTCGACGGAGTCTCAGGACGATACTTTGGATTTCCTGGGGAGGTCGGCATGGCTCACGTTGTTCTGCGAAGTTCTTCCGCGTGCCCTCCTAGCCGAACTGAAGCTGTCGCGCATGCTGCTTGGCTCCAGCAGCGCGGAACAGTTCCTTCTTGTTCTGACGGAAGAAGACATTGAACGCGCGAACCAGTTCTTAGAACGTGCGGCCGCCGCAGTCGCCGAACTCAGTGGCTTCACATTACGTCTGGTTTGGGTGAGCACGGAGAACTTGGGCGCCTGGCCGGTGGCGCGGAAGCGCCTCGACGATGCCCTGGCAACACGGGTCTCCACCCCACTCGCTGCCCACTCCGACGCTTCTGCGTTCTTCGCGCCACAGAGTGACGAAAACACAGCCGGATCTGTGGCTCACGACTACTTCACTCACTTCGCCAACAAAATCCCGGCAGCAAAGAGTGTAGGGTGGTCCCGCGAAGCGCCTGCGCAGCTCGAGGTCGACGGTGGCGAACATGTTTGGCCACTAATGGACCAGCCGCCTCCGCCGGACCAGGATGCCCTTGTATTTCCACGACGCTATGCGATGGACGAAGCACAAATCAGGCTGAGCTCCTTGCCTGAGCTAGGAGAACGCGCCGAAGGCACCCCTCGCTGGGGCGTGCTGCGCGGCGATGTTGACCAGTTCGATACGCGCTTGCGTCGGGCAGGCTCTATCGAAGATCACATTCACCTTTCCATCCTGTTCAAGCAGTTTTTCGCCGGTGAGTTGGCCCTGCTGTGCATGTATCCCGAGTTCTGGCGAACCGTCACTATCCTGCATCGCGGCGGAGACGATTTCGCCGTTGCTGGTTCGTGGGACGCTTTGATTCTACTGGCGCGCGAGCTCCACCGCTTGTTTGAGAAATTTGCCGCAACGAATCTGCAGCCCTTCGCCGGAGTCGAGGCGAAGTCCATCAGCATGGCCCTGGCAATCGCGCCTGAACCGGAGACGCCCATCTCGGTTGTTTACGAAGAGGCAGGCCGCGACCTGCGCACCGCCAAGGTGAACGAAGCTGGCACTTTTCATTTATTCGGACGCACTCTTGAATGGGCGCGGCTCGAAGATGCTGAAGAATTGAAAACCAGTCTCACCAGGCTGGTGAAGGATTTCCGTGCCAATCGCGAGTATGTCAACGACTTGGCTTCGGTGTACCGTGAATCCTTCTCCGCACGCGCTACGCGCCGGGCGAAGTCGGTTCGCGTCGAGAAGCCTTGGCGTACCTACATGCGGGTGTCGCAAGTGATTCCGCAGGGGCGCGGCAAAGAAGCTCTCAACGTGCGGAACACGATCCTCACGCAGTTGCTGGGAAAGAGAACAACAGGCCTGAAACTACGGCCTTCCGCGCGAGTCGGCCTGGAATGGGCGCGCCTCGCGGTCGGACAATAACCCGCTCGTGCGCCCACGGGCGCGCTGGCATTTAAGGATGCATCATGGCTGAGACGGAAGAGAAGAAAACGGAAGAGCGTCGCGAAAGCCGGCCCCCTCGCGAAGCGCGCCCCGGCGGTCAGGGTGGCGCGAGCGGCGGCCCGCGTCCCGGCGGAGATCGTGGTGGTGACCGCGGCGGTGACAGAGGTGGCGATCGGGGGCGTGGCGGAGAGCGCGGCGGCCCGGGCGGCAACCGTGGTCCCGGTGGCGATCGTCGTAACGAAGGTCCACCCGAAATCGACATCGAAAAGTTGATCGCCGACAGCCTCTACCTGGATAATCAGGCGCACGTTGTGGTCAGTCGCATGCGCGACATGGACTCTGGAACCAAGAGCCAGTTGCGCCGTCTTTACAACGCCGTTCGCCGCGCCACGCGTGCGCCGGAAAGCGAACGTCAGCACGAGTTCGTCATGGTCCGTGCCCGCTTGGCTTACACCATTGCCCGGCACTCGCTGCGCAGCCTCGATGCGCTGGAACGGCTGCTGCTGCAAGTGACACGCAAGAACGATACGCGCGGTTACGAGCGCTTTCGCGACTTGTTCGAAGCCATCATTGCGTACAACGAGTAGCCGGCCAGACCCTGGCTGCTGACTTAGGAAAAATAATGAGTTCTCATACCGCTGCGACTGAATTGACGTTTTTGGGCAAACTGGTGCTGGAAGGGGAAATCCACTGCCAAACCGGTCTGCATATTGGTGCTGGCAAAGGTTCCCTCGAAATCGGCGGCGCCGATAATCCTGTCGTGAAGGATGCCTTTGGCATCCCCTATATTCCGGGAAGTTCGCTGCGTGGACGCCTCCGTTCCTTGCTGGAGCAAAGCTTGAGCTTGGCGGTCCCGAGTGAATTGGTGTACCTGTCCAAACGGAAAGGCCAGGAAGTTCGCATTCACCAGAGCGACCGGCCTGATGATGAAGTCTGTATCCTGTTTGGCCGCACGCCCGGCCGTATGGAGAAAGTGTCCGGCGAATCGGTGGAAGCGACGGTCGCGACTCCTGCCCGGCTAACGGTTTACGATGCGCCCTTGGTGGTCGACAGCATCACGCAGCAGATGCGCGAAAACCTGGACGATGAACTGACGGAGGTGAAAAGCGAGAATGCCGTCGACCGTATCACGTCACAGGCAAACCCGCGTACGCTCGAGCGCGTCCCGGCCGGTGCTCGCTTTCGTTTTCGCATGGTGCTAGACGTTCTCTGCGAAGAAGACAAAACGCTGTTGGCACGGGTAGCGGAATCGCTCCGTTTGCTGGAAGACGATGCTCTCGGTGGTGGTGGAAGCCGCGGCAGTGGCCGTGTAGCGTTTAGCGGCCTCACACTCGCATGGCGCGGCAAAGACTACTATGCCAAAGGCGCTGGCGAAGCGAGCCTGGTCGCCAACGCTGATCTGGCAGCGCTACAGCAACTCGCCACCGCTGACGATTTCAGTTCGAAGCTCGCCTAATAATGCAGCCGGCACTTTTGATACGGCTGCGGCCAACCGGTCCGTGGCGCTATGGCCCCAGCGATGGCGGTCACGACCGCACTGATACCTTGTACCGGAGCGACCGGCTGTTCTCTGCCCTGACCATCGCAGCCAAACAGCTTGGCTTCTTGGATGAGTGGCTGGACGCAACGGCGCGCAGCGGCGAACCCGCCTTCGCTCTTTCGTCCTTATTCCCATTCGGAAGCGATGCGCTCTACGCTCCTCCCCCCGCTACCCTCTGGCCGCCCCCTGCCTCCCTCGTTACCTCGCCCAGCCCGGTATTTTTGAGCAAAATTCGTTGGACAGCCGCTAAGTTCGTCCCGTTGAGTTTGATCGAATCAATCTTGCTGTCACAGAAGGTGCTGGCCGACCAGTGGGCGCCTGACCCGGAAAGCGGATGCCTGTTGCGAAGAGATCGTCCCAGCGCCTCGCCCTTTCGTGCGGTTGTTCGAACCGGTTCGGCGGTCGACCGCTTGTCGGGTTCCGTTTCCGTTCCTCACACCACGGCTTGCGTCGAGTTCGAGCCTGGCGCCGGTCTCTGGACGGTGGTGCGTTTCAAAGATGAAGCGGCCTCCGCCGAGTGGTCGGACCGAGTCCGCTCCATCTTTCGTGTTTTAGCTGACACTGGTTTTGGTGGGCGGCGCACCTCTGGCTGGGGTCAAACCGAAGCTCCCGACGTCCAGGTCGGCCAATGGCCTCACGTTCTAATGCCGAAACTCGGGCGCACGCTCGGTAAAAACGGTGCGGCATCCGACGCGCACTGGCTTCTCTCGCTGTTCTCTCCCGCGGCTGCGGATCAGGTGAATTGGACACGCGGTACGTACCAGGTGATTGAGCGGGGAGGGTTTACCGATTCGTTCGGCTCGGCCCCCGCCCGGAAAAAGCGGGTTCGTTTGGCAGCGGAGGGCTCAGTTCTTTCCGCACCTGATGCCTTACGCGGCACCGCCGTCGATGTCGCCCCCGACGGCTTCCCTCACCCCGTTTACCGCTCTGGTCTGGCTCTGGCCTTGAACCTGCCCGTTTGGCAGGAGCCGCAAACGGAAGAGGAGCAATCTCCCGAAGGACCAGTCGAGACGCCTTCCGATCCGGAAGCGTTGGAGCCGCGTCCGTGTGAGGAGCCGACCCCGGAGCCGCCGCCCGAGCCAGTGCTTCTAGAGGAGGCATCACCGGAGCCTGCGGAGCAACCCGACGTTGAAGAGCCGAGGACCGAGGAGCCCCAAGATGAAATATAAGGTGACGGCTCTCACTCCGACGCTGGTCGGTGACGGCCGTGAACTTGCGCCCATCGACTATATGGTCTGGAAAGACCAGGTCAACGTTCTTGACCAGGCACGCATCTTCAAGCTGCTGGCTCGCGGCCCGCGCCTGGAAGGTTACCTGACCCAGTTGCGAAAAGCGACGAAGCTCGATTTCGCTTCCTGGGGCGGATTCGCTCAGAACTTTTCGCAGCGTCGTATTCCTTTTGAGAACGCCGAAATCTCGGCGATCTGGAACACCGCACCAGCCGAGAGTCTATTTATCCCGACGTTTGCCGCCGACCATCGCGGCCCTTACCTGCCGGCTTCCTCATTAAAGGGTGCATTGCGTACCGGTCTGGTGTTCACTCGCTGGTCGCCAGCCACCATGGACCGCGTGGCGGGCAGCATTGAGGGCGACCGTCTGCCGCGCCGCGTTGGTGAGGCCACCGAATCGTCTGCTGGTGCCTCGCAAGTCCGAATCGTGTCGGCCAGCGGACAGCCAGCCCGTGGCAACCTCCGTCTTTAAGATTTATCTGACCCGGGTAGCCTCTCTGGATACGCGGCAGGGTTCTAAACCGCAGCTAGTTTGGAAGGTTGCCGGCCGTGGCAGTGTACCTCCCCAGCGGTTAACGGACTCCACCCCGGTTTTTGCCGAGATGGCAATACCCGGTACTGTATTCTCCGGCCGGTGGGACGAACGTAAATTTCTGGAAAACCCGGAGCTGAGCCGTTATCTCGGTTGGCGCTCCAGCCCCGATCCGAAGATGCTCGTTGAGGCGGCCAACCAGTATGCGGCTGCGCAGCTGGACTTACAGGCAAAGTACGCGGAAAGCATTCAGCTACAGACACTTAGAGACGCGGTTGAGCGGCTGCGACGGGAGCTCGATTCGGCGCGCAACACCCCCTTAAGCTGCTTGGCATGCCTGGGCTGGGGAAGCGGATTCGTGTCTAAAACCGCCTTTCTCGATGGAGATCAGGAATCGTTCCGTAAGGTTTTGCGGACGGTACCTTCGATTAGCAAATCCATCCGGGAAGGTGTACCCTTTCCAAAGACCCGCCGCGTCGTGTTTGTCGGGGGAAAACCCGCAACACTGCCGGGCTGGGTTCGCGTTGAGTTTCAGTACGCTGAAACATCCATCTAGTAGTGGTTTGTTCAATTTTGGCCGATCTGAGAAGTATGATGGGATCGGTACTAGGGATGCATCACCGTATGGCGTTCCTGCCGGTGCCCTAACTAGATCCTATGTACAAGGCGTATTTTGGGTTATCGGAAAATCCGTTCAATTTAAGCCCGGATCCCGAATTCCTCTATCGGAGTCCTCAGCATGAGGAGGCGCTGGCCAACCTTATCTACGGCGTGCGCAGCCGCAAAGGCTTCATTGTCCTGTCAGGCGAAGTGGGTACGGGCAAAACGACCATGCTGGAGTGCCTGCGCGACTACCTGGACGCGCAGCGAGTGGAGTTCGCGTTTGTTTTTAATTCCCGGCTGACGCCGGCGCAGTTCTTCGAGATGATGGCGTACGATTTCGATTTGCAGTGCGATCGGAAGTCGAAGACTGCGGTTCTTTTCGCACTCAACGAACTACTGCTGCAGCAGGCTGAACGGGGACGAACGTCGGTTCTGATTGTGGACGAGGCACACAACCTCGAATGGGACGTACTGGAAGAGATTCGGCTGCTTGGCAACCTTGAAAACCGCCAGGGCAAGCTCCTGCAGATCATTCTCGCGGGCCAACCGGAGCTTGACCGCAAGTTGGACGCGCCGAACCTGCGGCAATTGAAACAGCGCATTGTTCTTCGCTGCACACTCGAACCCGCTAGAGCCGTCCGAAACGATCGCGTATATCGAATCGAGGCTGGCACACGCCGGGATGCCCGAACAGCAGGTGTTTCCTCCCGAAGTATTAGAGGAGATCTATAAGCGGTCGCGGGGAATTCCGCGTTTCGTTAATCTGATCTGCGACAATCTGCTGGTCACGGCATTCGCCATGGAACAGAAAGTGACAACGCTCAAGATGCTCGACGAAGTGTCGCATGACCTGCGACTCGACTGGCCGGGCGCCCGAGGCCGGCGCGGTCAGTCGCGCTATGGGATGTCCGAAGACCAATCGTTTCCGGAAGAGCTACCCATTACGGGCGATTGAGCAGCTATGGCGCGAGGCTGGGAGAGCAAGGAAGTCGAGTCCCAGATGGAGGCAGCCCAAGAACGGCTCCGGGAGGCTCAGCGTCCCAAACTGCCAGCCGAAGAGATGCAGCGCCAAAGTGAGATCGAGTCTTTGCAGCTATCACGCAAGCGCGTCTTGGACGACATGGAGGCGGCACGGAATCCGAAGTACCGGGCGATGCTGCAGAAGTCACTCAGCTTTTTGGACGAGAAAATCGCTGCGTTGACCAGCCCATAGGGATGCAAGCGAACCGAACATAAGCATCGTCATCCAGGCAAGCCCGGTCAGAAATCGCGGATAAGCAGCTTCGGCCGCCGTTACCGCGCCAGCGACAATCATCAGCGCAAACAGGGCCATGGCAACGTGCTCCATCTGCACCTGCCTGTGCCGCAGCGCCAGCAGCACAACATAGACGAACGGAAATGTCACTAGGATGCTCGACCAGTACATAGTCGCTGCCACATAACGTTTAGTCAGGCTTGGAGGCGGTATCTTGCTGGCATCGATTCCAAAAACACGAGCGATCAACTGCCGTGAACCCGGGCTGGGTGCATCGGTCTGATACTCCTCACTGCGGATCGTTCGATGCAACAAGCTGGAATCGAAGAATTCTTCATAGGTGATGATAGCCAGACGTGCGGCACCGAGCGGGTTGCGCAGCACGGCGTGTTGGGCTGCCTTCTTAGCCGCCGCATTTGCGACGTCTTCGTCTGCAATCACAGCGCGAAGGCTTTGTACCAGCCCGCCATCCATCCAGCGCTGAACCGAGCGCATTTGGGGATCGGACAGGGGATACTTCACACGGCTAAAGATAGCCTCTCCCGTCGCACGGTCTGGAAAATCAGGAGGTGTAACGAGAGGCGCAAAATCGGCCAGCAGAAACTCCCCATCGCGGTACAGATAGGCTGGCCACTTGTCGGCCAGCGATGCGTACCAATGTCGGTACCCGAACAGCAGCGCCTGACTAAAGCAGATACTGAACAATAAAGCGAGGGCAGCCGTACGCCGCGCCGTTGCGTCGCGCCATGTTTTGCCCCGCAGGTAGGACAAGGCTGGAAACAGGAAGGACGATACCAGCACGATGGGGAGATAGCTGACGCGGATACTCACAAGGAACACACCCGCGAAAACAGAAACAGCCAGCCACCCTAGTTTCGCGGATCGTAGATACTCGAATCCAGCACATAGCAAACACGCAAAACCAAAAGTCGCCACGGTTTCGGTCATCACGAAACGCTCCATCGACAACTGCAACGGCTCCACCGCGCACAGCAAGGAGAATGTTATTGCGACTGACAACCTTGCGCGGAAGTAGCGAAGTAAAGCAAAACCCAGAAGTGTGGTGCAGAAAGCCGATAGCAGAACTTGGGCGACGACCAGTGGCATTAAGCTCTGAACTCGCACAGCTGGCCTTAGCAGCATGCCGTACAGAAAGCTTCGGTCGAGCGGTATGTAGTGGACAATGGCGGTCGCGAGATACGCGCCGGAATCGTCGAAGCGAAAAGACGGTGTCGGGTCGAGAACGAGGAAGAGGAGTTTTACGGCAAGCACCAGACCGAAGATGCGTGCACACTCCATCCCCAGGCCCGTTGTTTCATCGCCTGCTGGCGCTTCGATAACCGGCATGCGCCGCTACTGTAGCATGCCGGTCATCGGTGTGTATTCAGCAGCCGTTAACAGCTTAGGTCTTCACGTGTGAGAGCAAAATCACCGAGACGGCCAAGCACTCCGACCGCAATCTGATCGGTTGTAAAGAATCGCTCCGCGATGCCCTGCACTTGTTCCCGGGTAACGTTCTCGATCGAAGAGAGCATCTCATCGAGCGTCATGAAATGGTCGAAGTAAAGTTCCTGGCGAGCCAGATTGGACATACGGCTGGAGGTGGATTCGAGGCTCAACATCAATGAACCCTTGAGATGATCCTTCGCGCGCCGCAGTTCGTCTTCGCCGATTAGTTCGTTTTTCAATTGGCGGAACTCCAGGATCACGGAATCGATCACCTGCCGCGCCGTTTCGACACCGGTGCCTGCATAAATCGTCAGACATCCTGTGTCACTGAAAAGGTTCAGTTCGGAATAGACGGCATACGCAAGCCCTTTTTTCTCGCGAATGTCCTGGAACAAGCGGGAACTCATACCGCCGCCGAGGACGGTATTCAATATGTACAGCGGGAACCGGCAGTGAGTGTGCCAGTGGCACGCCGGAACACCGACCGCGATGTGCACCTGTTCAAGGGACTCTTTCTTCTTCAGAATGATAGGCGCATAGGTTTTCGGCACTGTGTCGGTTTCGAGCACGCCGATATCCGTTCAGGCCCGCGAATTTGTCCGCAATCATGCGCACCATGGAAGCGTGTTCAAGGTTGCCGGCGACCGTGATCAGGATGTTACGCGGGCGAGTAGACCCGACCGTAGTAGTCGAACAGCATCTCCTGGCTGAACTTCTTCACCGTCTCTTTCGTGCCGAGGATGGGTTTGCCGAGGCCATGCCCCTTGTAGAAGTTGCTGATGAAGCTCTCGTGGAGAACGAACTCCGGCTGGTCGGCCTCCATCTTGATTTCCTCGAGGATGACGCCCTTTTTCTTTCTCGATGTCGTCGGCCCGGAACACTGGATTCAGAACCAGGTCGGAGAGCACGTCGAGCGCAAACGGGACATGCTCATCCAAAACCTTGGTGTTAAAACTGACCAGCTCCTTGCTGGTGAACGCATCCAAACCGCCGCCGACCGAATCCACTGAACGGGCAATGTCTTCGGCCGAACGGTTTTTCGTTCCCTTGAAGACCATGTGTTCGATGAAATGGGAAATCCCATTTTCGGGACCATGCTCGATTCGAGAACCGCTGCCGATCCAGACGCCCAGCGACACCGAGCGAACATATGGCATCGACTCCGTAACAATACGGATCCCGTTGGGGAGTGCCGCACGCTCAATTTGCCGAACGTGAGGAGATGTTAGAACCATACGCATTTACCTTCCAAAGGACTGAAAAATAAGTGGAGATGTTGCAACAAGTTGAGGGCCAACCGCTAGTTGGGATGGAGCTCCAGGATCTATAGCATTACTGGGCCCTCAACAGCCGCCGTACCGTGCCCGGCAACTATATGACGCTTTGTACCGGAAACAGGTGGCGAATTTGTCGGAGATTTCGAATCTTCCGCAAACGCTTAAACTGCAATTAGTTACGGATCAAACCCTAGGTCTTCCCGCATTGGAGCGGCGGTACGACTCAGCCGACGGAACTCGCCGTTATCTCCTCTCTCTTCAGGATAACCGCACGGTCGAAGCAGTTTTGATGCCAGAGTCCGGCCGGGACACAATTTGCATCTCGAGCCAGGTCGGCTGCCCGGTGGATTGCAAGTTCTGCTTGACGGCGCTGATGGGCTTGGAGCGGAACCTGACTGCGGGTGAAATCGTGGGTCAGGTGCTATATGTGGCCCGCGAGAACGGCTTGCGAGCAAGCGACACGCGGATGAACGTAGTGATGATGGGAATGGGCGAGCCGCTGCTGAACCTCGACAACGTTCTGAAGGCTACGCGACTTCTAACCGATCCGCAAGGAATCGGCATGTCACCAAAACGCATCACGGTGTCGACGTCCGGCATCATGCCGAGGATTCTGGAACTGGGAGGCGCGGAGAGTTCGTCCGAAATTGGCCATCTCCCTAAACGCATCGACCGAGGAGCAACGGCGGCAGCTAATGCCGATCACGCGCAAGTATTCGTCTGAACGACTTGATGGAGGCCTGCCGCGCCTACCCGCTGCGGCCTTGGGAGAAATTGACCTTCGAATACGTTCTGCTCGGCGGAGTGAACGATTCAGATGCCGACGCCAAGCGCGTGGTGCGCTTGCTGGCAAATTTGAACTGCAAGGTAAATCTGATTGCTTTGAATCCCGGGCCGGGCATTCCATTTGAGACACCGGCTCCGGAACGGGTGGACAGTTTTCAGCAGATTGTCCGCGCGAGCGTTCCTTGCTTCATTCGGAAGCCGCGCGGACTGGATATTTACGCCGCGTGCGGACAGCTAAAACGCGCCAACACGGATCTAGTCGCAATTGCGTGATCGCTTATTGATCTCGACAGTTGTTGCCAGGGGGCAGCTAGCTTTTGTCTGGATCGCGGCGCGCCTTCGCTAGCATCTCTTTGAATTCGCTCTGCTGCATTTTCAGTTTATCGGGATGCTCATCGATCCACTTGCCAAAGGCAGCGTACTTCCGCTCGGTCCAGCCGCCTTCGAACTCGGCGCCATTCTTACCCTGCTGGTTCAGCTCGAAGTTGAACGAATCTTTCAGGTTGGTAAACTCGGCGGACGCGACTGCTGGTTCCGCAAGGATAGCCGGGATGAAGATAACTCCGTCGGTTTTAGCCAGGACTAAGTCACCAGGTAGCACGATGGCTCGTCCAATGCGAATGGGCGCATTGATGGAGGTGAGCGTCATGTCGGCCCAAGCGGATGGATCCGTTCCGCGATAGAAGCCGTTGAAATTTGGAATTTCCCGGTTCTCCTCCTGGTCGCGTATGCCTGCGTTGAAGATAAAGCCGGTATGGGTGTGCGCGGCGATGCCGTTTCCGAGATTAGATCCAATCAGCGTGCCCTCAATGATTTTGCCGAAGCCATCCGCGACATAAACGTCGCCGATTTGAAGTTCATTGATGGGCCAGCTATTATTGCCGCTGACACGTCCTTCCGCTTTCCCTTCCGCTGCGATTGCCTTTGCCATGTCGGGTCTGACAGGCATGTATTGTGCCGTCAGAGCACGTCCGGCAAATGGTTTCTCGATGTGGAGCGCCTGCCATCCGCCCTCGAACTGATTGCGGTATCCCTTCGCTTTAAGAAAGTCCCAGATGTCCTCGATGGAAACATCCAGAGCCCGCTTCAGCAGGTCATCGGCAACCTTCGGCCTCCCGTCGGCAAAACGGTCGCCCTGCCAGTCTGAGGTGTAGAACATCATCTGCTCTTTCGTCATCTTGACTTGAGCAATGGCTGGAACACATGCCCCAAGGAGGACAGACCCGATAACTGCGATTGGCACCAGCCGTTTCATCGATCGGCGGCGATTCGGAAGTTGGGTGGGCGATTCGATTGAATGTGGAACTTTATTCTTGAGCATGGTTGTAGTCGTATCCTGGCGAAGTTTATCAAGCCTACTCAGCAGTTCTGTGGTTATCAGGGATGGCGAACGAGAACGTTGCACCTCTGCCGGGCTGGCCTTCGGCCCATATCCGGCCACCATACCGCTCCACAATACGCTGGCAGATTGCAAGGCCAAGCCCAGTGCCGGGAAACTCGTCTTTATGCAGGCGTTTGAAGAGACCGAAGATGCGTTGTGCATATTGTGGTTCAAAGCCGATACCGTTGTCTTGTACCGAGACGATCCATTCCTGCCCTTCGCGGCGGGCCGAAACACCGATGTGCGGAGGGAGATGAGCGTGACGGTACTTGATCGCGTTCGACAGCAAGTTCTGAAACACCTGCGCGAACTGCGCTTCATCTCCAACCACAGTAGGGAGGCTTCCGCATTCAACGACGGCCTCGCTTTCCTTGATCCTGCCGTTTAGGGTCGACAGAGCGTGCGAAAGGGAGGTGGAGAGATCCACTTTTTCGATGGCGGCGGCGTCGGCATAGATGGTGCGGGAGAAAGTGAGCAAGTCGCGCAGCAGCCCTTCCATGCGCTTGATTCCCTGTTGGATGTAGCCCGAATACTCTTGCGCAATCTGGTCCTCGACGGCGAACTTTTTGACCAGCAGTTGAGCATAGATGTTGATCATGCGCAGCGGTTCCTGAAGATCGTGCGCGGCTGCATAAGCAAACTCCTCGAGCATCTTATTCGCCTTCAGCAACTCTTCATTGCGAATCGCCGTTTCGCGTTCATTGGCGTCGCGCTGGCTCAGGTAGGCTGCAAGTTGATATTGATGCCGTCTGGCTCGCAGGGCCGCCTGTAGGCTGCTCACCAGGGTTGCGGTGCGTACCGGGCGCTCCACCAGATTTACGTTCCCCAGGGGCTCCAACAGGCGCAGACGGTATCGGCTGGCATCAGTGCTCTGACCTCCTGAGGTCATGATGACAAGCGGGAAGTCCGACCAGGGCGGCTGTTCTGCTAATCGCTTCCGGAGGCAATCAACGGCTTCGGGATGGAGGGCTTCGTCACTAATCAGTCCCACGCCGGCGCCGACGCCAATTGCTTGCGAGAGTTCCGCAACGGAAGAGAATACATCGCCAGCTAGACCTGCGGCGACAAGCTGGCTTTGCACAAGGGCGCCATCGCGGCCAAAAGGGGCGCAAACAAGCACCCGCTCAGTTTGGGAGAATTCACCGTTCTCCGGCATCCTTGCCGCCCTCCAGCATGGGTTCTGGCCCTACATAGGTGGGTACTCCCGTGAGCACGCCCCGGAAGCTGGTGAGTGCTTCGCCAACCGTGATCCGGCCACCCTTCACGCGCAACTCACGGATGGTATCTTCGTGTTCGCCACTGCGCTTTTTCACAATGGATATGGCCTTGCGAACCCTACCTGCGGCTTCGAAGTAGCGAAACAGCATGACATTGTCAGCAAGATAGCTCAGATCGACAGGAGAGGTCATAGCGGCGCCCATCATCCCGGATTGTGCCAACACGAGAATGGTTACCACACCGCGTTGGTTGAGATAAGCAAGCAGTTCGTGCATCTGAATCGCCAGGTAGTGTTCGCCGGGCATGGCATTTATAAAGCCGTTCAGGCTGTCGATGACGACCACCTTGGCCCCGCGTTTTTCAACCGAATCCCGAACATGCTGAACAAATTCACCGGGAGACAACTCAGCCGGGTCTACCTGCTGCATGTAAAGCTTTCCCTCATGCATGTAGGGACACGGATCCATATTGAGCGCTGCAGAACGCTTGCAGGCCAGATGCACCCATTCTTCGAATAAAAAAATGGCCGCGAACTCTCCACGTTCCACTGCCGATATGGCGTAGCTCATAGCGATGGAAGACTTGCCGCTGCCGGCAGGCCCAAGCAGCAGCGTGCTAGTTCCGCGATCGATTCCCCCGCCCCAAAGTTTGTCCAGTTCGGGGAGGCCACTCGAGATGGTGCCGTCCAAGGGCAATGCCCGGTGCTCGTTTGCCACCAGGCGCGGGCACACCACAATACCGCCGGTCCGGATGCTGTAATCGTGATAACCCTCGCGGTAGGTGGAACCGCGCAGTTTGGCTATCTGCACACGGCGGCGCGTCTTTCCAAATTCGCGCTGAATCTTCTCGAGAAACAATACCCCGTGCGCAATGCTCTGCAGTTGCAGATCCTCAGCGCCCGACGTGCGATCGTCCAGCAGGAGCACGGTGCAGTTGCGGTTCGTAAAGAAGTGCTTCAGAGCGAGCACCTGGCGCCGATACCGGAGTGAGTCGCGAGCTAACAGCCGGATCTCTGAAAGGGAATCGAGCACCACCCGATTCGGCTGGACTCGCTCTACCTCGCGCAGGATGTTCTGCGTCGTGTCCTGAAACTCGACCTCGGAGGGGTGAAACGCGGAGTATTGATCTTCGGGGCGCAGGCTGTCTTCGGTGGGCGTGAATTCGAAGATGGTGACTCCCTGGAGGGACCAGCTATGCGAGCGGGCGACCTTTTCGATTTCTTTCTGAGATTCCGACAAGGTGACATACAGCACCTTCTCACCGCGCTGTGCCCCGCTCATTAAGAACTGCAGCCCGAGGGTTGTCTTGCCGGTACCTGGTTCACCTTCGATCAAAAAGAAGTGGCCGCGGGGAAAGCCGCCGGTCAGAATGTCATCAAGTCCTCCAACTCCGGTGGAGACGCGTTCATCGGGCGCAGTCGATTTGTCTTCGTTACTGTCGGCCATCAGCAGCTTTCCTCTTCCAAATATCGAGTGACGGTAAACATGAATGATCCTATCGAGATCGAACTGGCGCCGAAAGGCTAGGGAAACATCCCGGCCCTGTCTTCTATAAAGTAACTTACAAAAAATTTAAGGGATATGAGCAGCGGGAATGCAGATGCGCCACGTGTTGATTCTCCGCTGCGATTGGTTTCCGGCGGGAGGGCTCAGAGACCGCTAGAATGCTCGTTATGCGCAGAGTGGCTCCCAGGCGTCTGATAACGAATCTTTTTCTCGGGCTGGCGTTTCTTCTTCAGCAGCGGCCGGTATATGCGCGTGTGGAGTTGCAACCCTGCAAGAACAACATCGCTCCCGAAAAGCAGATTGAACTAGGACAAAAAGCGGCGCAACAGGTCTATAAGCAAATGCCGGTGCTGCCTGACTCGAGTCCCGAAACGCAATACATCCAACGCCTGGGTGAAAAGCTGACAGCGCAAGCTCCCGGCTATAAGTGGCCTTACAACTTCCACGTGGTAAATGTCGCAGAGGTCAACGCGTTTGCGTTGCCAGGCGGTACGGCGTTCGTGAACCTGGGCACCATGCAAGCGGCCTCGGACGAAGCGCAACTGGCAGCAGTAATGGCGCATGAGATTTCACATGTGATTTTGCAGCATTCTGTCTGCAATGCGGAGAAAGAACAGAAGGTGGGATTAGTGGCAGGCATTGGACAGCTAGCGGCGGGAGTCTTGCTGGGCAGCGAAGCGGGAGAGCTGGCGGGACGCGGCATTGGGTTTACCGCAGGCCTGGGCTTTCTGAAGATGTCGCGAGGCGCGGAGCAACAGGCGGATCTGGAGGGCGTTGGGCTGCTTTACGACGCCGGGTATGACCCCCACGCGATGGCGCAATTCTTCGAAACACTGCAGCAGAAGTACGGCAAGGGGAGTGCGCAATTCCTTAGCGACCATCCGAACCCGGGCAATCGCTCTGAGTACGTGGACAAGGAAGTCGCTGGGTTTGTGCCGCGCCCCAACTATGTGACGAATACACCGGCCTTTACGCAGATACACAATGAAGTCGCAGCAATGCACGCTTACACGGCGAAAGAGGTTGCGTCGGGAGTTTGGAAGACACAGAGCCCGAATCAGACCGTGAGCACAGGGGTGAATGAATTGAGCGGAGTTGCAACTGAAACCTCGAGGCCAGATCTGAGTGCGTCGGCAGACTGGAAAACATTTCAGGGCTCGGTTACTCGATTCAAGTGCCTTCGAACTGGCAGGGGGTGGGCGGCCCTGATGCCGCGATGTTTGCTCCTGCGGGGGGCATGAGCCGATCGGCCGCGGGCGGTCCGGGCAATCTTATTTATGGTGTGCTGACGGATAGGTATCAGGGTGGCGGGCAGCAGGACCTTCGGCCGGCATTTGATGGACTGCTGCGCGAGATGACGCGTGATAACCCCGGATTGCAGGCTGGTTCCGCAGATAACGTGAATGTCGCGGGCTCAGTGGGACGCGGGGCCCTGTGCGAGAACCGTTCCGGCAACAACGGACGAGGTGAGACCGACTGGATTGTGGCGCTCCCCAGTAGTAGCACCCTACGCTACTTCGTCTTCGTTGCGCCCACTACCGATTTTGCAAAGATGAAGCCAGTCTTCGATAATGTGCTGAGATCGATCCGGGTGAACTAGCCCCGCGGACGATCAGGCTGCGTCACGCTAAGGAGCGTCCAGGAAGGTCCGAATCACGGGACTGATGGACGATTCTTCACAGTCCGGCTTATAGGCATTGTGACCACACGGTCCAGTCATCATAAATTTCTGAGCCTTAATCTGCGCCGCGAATTGCTGTGGGAAGTCGGGAGAGACGGCTTGATCCTGGATGGAGTTGATAACGAGAACGCGAGCTTTGATAGCGCTCGCGGTTTTGTCCCAGGATCCGCCGAAGTCGCGCGAAATATCGTGAACGACCATCGCTTCGAACTGGTGCAAGACGTTTTCAGGATTCTTATTTACCGGTAAGGCAACAGGAGTTTTCGGCGCGCCGTCAGAGGCAGGTGGTGTATGGCCGGGTTGATTGCCGCCTTGGAAGATCTGGTCGAATTGTTGCCGGGCCTGAGGACTTAAAAAAGCTTCCGCAGCAGGCGCCATAGCGATGAGCTGCGAGAGCATGGATTGTTTCGGCGCCGGGGATTTGCCGTCTGTGGCAGCGGCGGGTCGACCAAGCTGATAACCGCGCATGGAAGCGCTCCAGAGCAGCATGTCCTTTTCGCCCATGCGAGGCGTTCCCACGATGGTAACCGCGCGGTCCATGAAGGAAGGGTAGGCGGTCATCCACTGAAAGGTCTGCATTCCGCCCATGGAAATTCCCATAACGGCGTAAACGTGAGTAATTCCGAGCTTTTCCACCAGCAGCTTGTGTTCGCTTTCAATCATGTCGCGAATGGTGATGCGGGGAAAAAGCTTGTTGTGTTGCGCCGTGCTGTTGGAAGGCGAGGACGAAACGCCATTGGCGAGCGCGTCCACCGCAATGACGAAAAACTTGGCGGGGTCGGCGAGGTTGACCGGACCCATATATTTCTCCAGGTCCTCGGTGGTGCCATTGAACCATGTCGGAAACAGGATCACGTCGGTTTTGGCGGCGTTCATCGTTCCGAACGTTCTGTAAGTGAGCTTGCAATCTTGAATGAACTGTCCGCTTTGCAACGGAAAATTGCCGAGCGAGACGGTCAGAAGCGAGGCAGCGAGGAGAAACATCGACCTATAATCGCGTAAATACTTGCGTCTCACGGGCGAAATGATGACAGTACTGTCGAAGCTTGGCATTCACCTCCGGAAGGCAGCGCTGATACAATCCCGGTCGATGATGACGCGTGTTCTGCTTCTTGCTGCCGCTTTGACTGTTACGGGACTTGGCGCGCCGCTGGACAAAACGGACGTCGCGTATGGGGACAGGGAAGGTAAACCGCTGCTGCTGGATCTGCACGTGCCGGATGGCGAAGGACCCTTTCCAGCAGCAATTCTTGTACATGGCGGCGGCTTCGATGGCGGCAGCAAAAGCACCAACGTCCGGCCGCTGTTCGAGCCATTAGAGAAGGCTGGGTTCGCGTGGTTCAGCGTCGATTACCGGTTGGCTCCAGCGGCGCAGTTTCCGCAGGCGAAGCAGGACGTAGAAGACGGGATTACCTGGGTGAAGCATCATGCGGCGGAGTATCACGTCGACGCTTCGAAGATCGCGTTGATTGGCGAATCGGCCGGCGGGCTGCTGGTGAACTACATCGGCACTCACGATGCGGCGACGGTGGGCGTGGCCGCCGTGGTGGACTTCTACGGGCCGTCTGACTACGGCGCCCTGGCACAGCTGCGAAAAGCGCATCCAGAGCGCTTCGATATGGCCAACATCAATGGTCATGCAGCGCATGGCGGTGGCATTCACTTTTTCGGCGTGCCGGAATTGAACGAAGCGGGGCTGGCGAAGCTACACTCGCTGGCGCCGATAGCGGCTGTACACAAAGGCATGCCGCCGTTCCTCTGTATTCATGGAAACAAAGATGACCAGGTTGCTTATGAACAGTCCACTGCGTTCTGCGATGCCATCCGGAAGACCGGGACCGATTGTCAACTGATCACCATTGAGGGCGGGGGTCACGGGATGTCGCGCTGGCACGCGCCCGAGATGCAGCACTGGAAACCGGAAATGATTGCCTGGTTGAAGCAGGAACTGCACGTGAAGTGATTCGGCGCTTCCTCCGCTACAATGTACCTTCACCTCGGCACCCGTCTGCCAGCGCCCACGTCGCGCGTCGAAGCTCCTACGTTCGCAACCAAACTTCCAACGAATGGCTACTCGCGTCGCACTTCATCATCGAACCCAGTATCACTACAGCAAACCCGTTTCACTAGGACCGCAGTTGATTCGCTTGCGGCCAGCTCCGCACACGCGCACGGCAATTCTGAGTTACTCGTTAGTCATCAAGCCAGCCAAGAATTATTTGCACTGGCAATATGACCCGCTCGGGAACCAGGTGGCGCGGCTTATTGTGCCGGAGAAGACACAAGACTTCGTGCTCGAAGTGGACCTGCTAGCGGAGTTGACGCCCAGAAACCCGTTCGATTTTTTTCTCGACTCGGACGTGCAGGCGTATCCGTTTCAATACACACCCGCCCTAGCGCGCGATCTTATCCCGTATAGCCAGAAGAAAACCTGTGGCCCGCTGCTGCGGGAACTGGTTGAACGTCTGAAGTCGCAAGGCACACGTCCAACGGTGAGCTTCCTGATTGATGTGAATGCGGCGGTGCAGAGCGCAGTTGGCTATATTTCCCGCTTCGAGCAGGGTGTGCAGACACCGGAACAGACGCTCGAGAGACAGTCCGGTTCGTGCCGGGATTCGGCGTGGCTGCTGGTGGTACTTCTGCGGCAATTGGGTATTGCGGCGCGCTTTGTCTCGGGGTACCTGATTCAACTGCAGTCCGAGGATGAGCGGGCGACCACGGACCCGGGGACAACCACCGACAGCACCGACCTGCATGCCTGGGCCGAAGTGTATCTACCAGGGGCAGGCTGGATCGGACTCGACCCGACATCGGGACTGCTCACGGCAGAAGGACACATCCCGCTAGCGTGCACGCCGGAACCGGCGGATGCCGCGGCTGTAGACGGTACCGTTGAGCCGAGCACGGTAGAGTTCAGCTACTCGATGGCGATTCGGCGTCTGGAGGATTCGCCCAGGGCAGCTGCCCCCATCAGCGATGCCCAATGGGCGCACGTGCGGCAACTGGCGGTACAGGTGGATGCGGATCTGCTGAAGCACGATGTTCGCCTGACGATGGGCGGGGAGCCGACCTATGTTGGGCTGGATGAACCGGATAGTCCGCAGTGGAATGGAGCGGCGCTAGGACCGCTAAAACGCGAACGCTCGGTGGTGCTAATCAAGCGATTGCGCGAGCGAATGGCACCGAACGCGATGCTTCACTTCGGGCAAGGAAAGTGGTATCCAGGCGAACCATTGCCGCGCTGGGCATTCAACTGCTACTGGCGCGCCGACGGCCTCCCCATTTGGGAAAACACTCAGCTGATAGCGGAAGACGGGCGGGATTACGGGTACAAACAGGGGGACGCACTCACCTTCCTGACAGCGCTGGCACAGAGGCTGCAGGTAAGTGCGACGAATATTCTGCCGGCTTTCGAGGATGCGCTGTACTACATTTGGCGTGAACGAAAGCTGCCGGTGAACGTGGACGTGCTGGAGTCGAAGTTGAACGATGCGCAGGAACGCGAGGAGCTGGCGCGCATTTTCACAAACGGGCTGGAGCACCCGGTGGGCTACGTTCTTCCCTTGCGGCGGCGGCAGCATGAGGGACGGATTTTCTGGTCGAGCCAGCTTTGGTTTTTCCGGCCGCAGCGCGTGCACTGCTGACAGGGGATTCGCCGATTGGGTTTCGTCTACCGCTCGATTCCCTGCCCTGGGTAGCTCCCGACAAGATTGAGTACGACTACGAACTGGATCCGTTCGATCCGCGAAATCCGCTGCCGCCGCGGCAGGCGCGACTGGACCTTTTCGAGACCGCGGTGCCGGAGGATCCTTTGCCCTCGGAACCGAAGAACGCCGAGGATTCGACTGAACAGGTAATTCGTCCGGCACTCAGCGTGGAAGCGCGTGAGGGCCGAATCCACGTGTTCCTGCCTTACACGACGAAATTGCCGGACTATCTCGAGTTGATTAACGCGGTGGAAGATACCGCTGCGCATCTGCAGATGCCGGTGTGGGTGGAGGGCTACACGCCACCTTCGGATCCGCGGATTCGATCGTTCAGCATCACGCCCGATCCTGGCGTGATCGAAGTGAACCTGCCGCCGGCGGCAGACTGGCCGGAGTTGGAGAAGATAAATACGATTGTGGCCGAAGAGGCGCAGGCATGCCGGCTTACGGCGGAGAAGTTCACCTACGACGGAAAGCATACGGCCACCAATGGCGGCAACCATATTGTTTTGGGCGGAGCGACGGCGGCGGACAGCCCGCTGCTTCGCCGGCCCGATCTGCTTCGCAGCATGCTGGCATTCTGGCAGAACCATCCTTCGCTGTCGTACTTGTTCTCCGGAACATTTATAGGACCCACCAGCCAGTATCCGCGCGTGGATGAGGCGCGAATGGATAGCCTGTACGAACTTGAGATTGCGTTAGCCAGTTGCCGACGAAAGAGTGTCCGCCCTGGATGGTAGATCGGTTGTTCCGCAATCTCCTGGTGGATATGACCGGCAACACGCATCGCGCTGAGTTCTGCATTGACAAGCTGTACCCTCCGCAAGGTTCGGGTTCGCGCTTGGGCTTATTGGAGCTGCGTGCCTTTGAGATGGCGCCACATCTCCGCATGGGCTTGAGTGAAGTGTTACTGGTGCGAGCGCTGGCGGCGATGTTCTGGCAACGTCCCTATGAAGCGCGGTTCGTCAGGTGGGGCACGCGGCTGCACGACCAGTTCCTGCTACCGCACTTTGTCGCTGAAGATTTCCGCGACGTGCTGACTACGTTACAGCGCTTCGGGTACCCGTTCGACCTGGAGTGGTTTCGAGCACATCTGGATTTCCGGTTCCCGAAGCTTGGGTTGACCCAGGTTGCCGACATGCAACTGGAGCTTCGTGCCGCCCTGGAGCCCTGGCATGTACTGGGCGAGGAAGCGAGCGGAGGCGGAACGGTCCGCAGCGTTGATTCGTCGCTGGAGCGCTTGCAGGTGAAGGTCTCCGGCGGGAACGAGGAAAGGTATGTGGTGACCTGCAATGGGCGTCGCGTTCCGCTGCACCCAACCGGGGTACCGGGGGAGCGGGTGGCGGGCGTGCGTTACCGGGCGTGGCTTCCGCCCTCGGCTCTACACCCGACGATCCCAGTGCAGTCGCCGTTGCAGTTCGAAGTGATCGACAGTTGGAACGGGCTTTCCATTGCGGGCTGCACTTATCACGTGGTTCATCCTGGCGGGCGGTGGTACAGCGCGAAGCCGGCGAACGCGGCGGAGGCGGAGAGCCGCCGGGCAGAACGTTTTCAGACTAGTACCCAGAGTACAGGCCCAAGTGGCTTGCCGCCGCCCGAATTGAACCCGGTACTTCCCATGACGCTGGACCTGCGCTGGCCTGCGCCCGATGGCCTCAGCACGGTAGGGCTACCCATTGTCGGCGAGTGATTTCAGCTGATCAAAGTGGGCAACGACTGGCATCTGTTTAAGTAACGGGCCTCAACTGCTGGGGAAGGCGAGGCGTGTGCTCTTGCAGTTATGAAATTTCTCCTCGATCACTTACAGGCGCAAGAGAGCGGATTCGAATCGCCGTATGCGCTCTCTGCGCTTCAGCGAGCATTCGGGTGCCGGTGCAGCCGAGCTGTTTTCTTTCGCAACAGTCAATGTCTCAGCTGTGACACGCCGCTAGGGTATGAGCCAAAATCCGGGCGAATTTTTGCCATAGAGGCGGCCGGAGCACGCGACCTGTGGCGAGTGATCGGGCCCAATGTTCCGGATTCGATAACCGGCCTATACCGTCGATGCTCCAATCTAAACACCGCGGCCGCGTGTAACTGGCTCATCCCGGCAGACGATACAAATCCTTTGTGTGTGGCATGTCGCCTCAACCGCACCATCCCGGATCTTTCGGTTCGCGAGAACGGTGTACTCTGGGGGCGGCTGGAAGAGGCCAAACGCCGCGTCGTTTCCTCTCTGATTGCCCTGGAGCTACCGGTGAAATCGAGGGTCTCTGAAGATCCAGAGCGCGGTTTGGCGTTCGATTTCCTCCAGTCGTTGCCGCAGGGTCCGCGAGTAATCACTGGACATGACAACGGCGTGATCACCATCAACCTCGAAGAAGCCGACCCGGTGAAACGCGAGACCATGCGAACGTCCATGCGTGAACCTTACCGAACTCTGGTGGGCCATTTCCGCCATGAGGTGGGTCACTACTATTGGGGCCTGCTGGTGGGAAAGACGAGTTGGCAGGCAGGCTTTCGAGAGTTGTTCGGGGATGAGCGTAAGGACTATGCGGGCGCCCTGCAGAGGCACTATGCTACTGGCGCAGCGTCCGATTGGCAAGAGCATTACATCAGCGCGTACGCCAGTATGCATCCGTGGGAGGACTGGGCGGAGACCTGGGCGCACTACATGCACATGGTGGATACGCTAAGCACTGCGCTCAGCTTCGGCATGAAGCCAGATCAGATTGCGCTTCCGTTCGAACCCTTTGGGAGCGAGGCTTTGTACCAACGTGAGAACGCGGACGCGGAGCGTTTTCTTCGTTCCTGAATTCCTGGATCAAGTTGACGGCCGCAGTCAATGAGCTCTGCAGGAGCATGGGACAGCCGGACTTCTATCCATTCGCGCTGCCGAATGCTGCGGTTGCTAAGCTGCATTTCATTCACATGCTGGTTTGTGAAACGAGCGCCAGCCGGCACCGGAATGCGACCGCCGCCGCTTAGCGCTTCGTTTTTCCATTCCGCGTCCGTATACTAGCGGTACCCGCACAGCTTCTATGAGCCGGCGATTGGCCATTCGCGTTTCGGTGATCGCCGGTCTGATTGCGGCGGTTCTCGGAATTGGCACCGTCGGGTTCCGGGTCATCGAAGGCTATTCGTCTTTCGACGCCTTTTACATGACGCTGATCACGATCACGACGGTGGGGTATGCCGAGGTGCACCCACTTGACCGCGCGGGCCGCATTTTCAACTCGTTCCTGATTTTCTTCGGTGTCACTACCATGCTGCTGGCAATGGGGGCCATGACACAGACCATCTTCGAACTGGAACTGGACGCTGCCTATGTGCGGCGCAGAAAGGCGAGGCAGTTGACGAAGCTCAGTGACCACTCCATAGTTTGCGGCTTCGGCCGGGTGGGCCGCAGCGCCGCGAACGAATTACTCCGTGCCCGGGCCCCGTTTGTTGTGGTGGACCGGAATGCGCAACGGGTTGAGGCAGCAACCAACGCCGGCATGTTGGCCGTGGTCGCAGATGCCACGCAAGATTCGAGCCTGCGCGAGGTTGGCATCCTGCGGGCAACCGGCTTTGTTGCGGCCTTGCCTACCGACGCCGAGAACCTATATGTGATCTTGTCTGCCAAGACGCTGAACCCGAAATTGACGGTGGTTACGCGTGCTGCCGAGGAAGATGCCGAAAGCAAGCTCAGGAGGGCGGGAGCTGATATTGTGTTCTCGCCGTACAGCATAGCGGGCCGTCGTCTAGCGCAGGCGTTAGTGCGGCCCCATGTCGGCCAGTTTCTCGACTTCGCTACCGGCGGCGAAGGATTGGACATCGTGATCGAACAAGTTCGGATTGGGCCGGAGTCGCTGTTGGCGCAGAAAACAGTGGCGGAAGTTGTGCGGCTCACCGGAGTGGAGTTCGCCCTCCTTGCCATCCGAAAGCCGAATGGGGCGATGACCTTCACGCCGGCGCCATCGACCGTTGTCGCGGTAGACGATTACCTAATAGTGATGGGCAGTGCCGCCAGTTTGCGAGCTCTAGAGAAGTAGCGTCTAGATGGGTTCGATCGCGACAGCTAAATAGAAAAGGACACGGCCCGCTTGCGCGCACCGTGCCCTCTAGTTTCATTTCGCCTTCGCTTACTGCGCCACTTCGATTTTTACGCTGCGCGGCTTTGCGACTTCCTTCTTGGGAAGAGTAACGGTCAGTACGCCGTTCTTATAATCTGCCTTTACTTTCTCCGGATCCACAGTTTCCGGCAGGGTGAAGGCTCGAACAAACGTGCCGTACCCGCGCTCAATGCGGTGATACGCCTTACCATTCTTCTGCTCTTCGAATCTGCGCTCGCCCCGCAGAGTGAGGGTTCCATTTTCCATCTGAATACCGACCTGTTTCGGATCGATTTCCGGCAGATCCGCTTTCAGCACCAGCTCGTTTTCATTCTCGTGAATGTCGACGGCGGGCGTCCATGGGCGGGAGCCTTGCTCACTGAAGAAGCGGGACAGAGAATCCTGAAACAGGCGGAGCCCGGCGGGGAACTCGTCAAGCTCGTTGCCGAAAGTGTTGTATTTGATAACAGCCATTGGGGTTTCCTCCTGAGTGTTTCAATCAGCCTATCTGGCTACAACTCGATCATAAAATATGCGCGTATAGCTGTCAACTATTTCTTCGCGCCTTTTTGCACCCTCGGCAGGCGCTCTTCTGTTTGGCTAAGAACAAACAGCCCATCTATAATGGCTCGTAACGTAAATGTACCTATGCTGACGTTTGAACGATTGTTTCTCTTTGCCCTTCTTGCGTACGTCCCAGTTAGTGGAGCTCAGAATCCCGTGACACCGGTGGTGCCCGACCCGCAAAAGGTTGAGCTTGCAAGACAGATTCTGGCCGCAGACGGGTTCGAGCAGCTGGCCAGACAGGTGGAGTCACAGACGCTGACTCGGACCATCGCCGTGATGGGGCAAAACCCTATGTTTCCGCGTGCATTCCTGCAGGAACTATCGAAGCAGATGGCGGCACGGGTACCGGATTTGGATTTGAAGGACAGCATCGTTGCGCTGTATCAGCAGCGCTTCACAACGGACGAACTGCGTCAGATTCTCGCGTTTGAGAGCTCGCCAGTGGGTCAAAAGCTAATGTCGTCCGGGCCGGCCATGCTGGCCCAAATACAGCCTGAAGTAACGCTTTGGAACCGAAAGACCAGTCAGGAAGTCACGCGAAAGATCCTGACCGAACACCCGGATTGGGGCAAACAAATCGCGGAGAACCGGCAACGCGAAAACGCCGAAATGCTCGCTACGACCATGCCTTCAGCGGACGCCGCCGGCAAATCCAGTGAAAAGACGTATTGGAACACGCGTGATGTCCAGCCTCCTCAGGTAATAGCGAAAGCCGAACCCCAGTACTCGGAGGAGGCGCGGAAAGCCAAGCTGGAAGGGTCGGTGATGCTTTCTCTTACGGTTGGTTCGGACGGTGCGGCACACGACGTGAAGGTCGTTCGGCCCCTTGGTTCTGGCTTGGATGAGAAAGCCGTACAAGCGGTAAACCAGTGGCGGTGGCGTCCGGCGATGAAGAGTGGAGTGGCAGTTGCGACGCGCGCGACGGTAGAAGTTCGCTTCCAGTTGCAGGACAATCCGCCGACGAAGAACTAGCTCAGCCCTTTCGAAGCAAAGGCGCGGCCTGGCGCATCAGTTAAGATGCAACCAAACCTATGGCAACTCCCCAGGCAGGCGATCAGGCTCCCGACTTTACCGTTTCGACCGATAGCGGCGATACGTTCACGCTCTCCTCTATGAAGGGGAAGAACGTGGTGCTGTATTTCTATCCGAAAGCCGACACGCCGGGCTGTACGAAAGAGGCCTGTTCGTTCCGCGATGAGTCGCCCAAGATGGAAGCGGCAAATACGGTAGTGGTGGGAGTTTCGCCCGATACCTCGAAAGCGCAAGCAAAGTTCAAGGAGAAATTCGGGCTGCCGTTCACGTTGCTGGCCGATGACGAACACAAAGTCGCCGGGGCATACGGAGTCTGGGTCGAGAAATCCATGTACGGCAAGAAATATATGGGCGTGGACCGGACGACGTTTGTCATCGATACGGATGGCAAGGTGAAGAAGGTATTTCCCAAAGTAAAGGTAGAGGGTCATACGGAAGAGGTTCTGGCAGCGCTGCAGCAGTGACTCCGTCGCATGAGGTACGCCGGTATCCGCCGCGTCCCATCCTGGGCGTAGGCGCTCTGATCTTCGACGAAGACCGGATTCTGTTGGTGCAGCGAGGCAAAGAACCGCTGCGCGGCTATTGGTCGCTGCCCGGCGGCGCGGTGGAAACCGGCGAGCCGCTGGAGTTGGCGCTCCAACGCGAGGTGCTGGAAGAGACCGGCCTCGAAGTAGCGGTCGATTCGCTGGCGGTGGTTTTCGAACGCATTATGCCGGATGCAACTGGGGCGTGCGAATTCCACTATGTGCTGATTGATTTTTACTGCCATTCAGTGGGCGGTAGCTTGCAGGCGGGGACCGATGCGGACGGGGCAGCATGGTTCCCGGTCGAAGGATTGCCGTCTTTATTGACAGAGGGGACGAAAGCCGTGGTGGATGCATGCGTGCAGAAAGGTCCGGCCCTCTCCTATATAGCGAGACCTTAAAAGAAAGAAATTCATGTTCAGTAGTACCGGACTGCTTCAGTTCGAAGAGTTGAAAGAGCTTCTGGCTCGGTATGCGGGAAGTGCAGCCGGCCGTGAACTGGTGGGGGCACTGGAGCCGCATCGGGATAGGACAGTGCTCGAGGCGGACCTGGCCGAAGCGGGCGAGGCGATTGCGTACCTTCGAGACGCAGCCGGTGGCGAAAGTGCGGCGCGCGGTGCGACGGTTCGGCTAAGATTCGATCAGTTGCGGGATGTCGGCCCGGCGGTGCGTATTCTGCAGGTGGAAGGCACGTCGCTGGAAGGCCGTGAGATTCTCGACCTGTTTCATACGCTCGCGCTGGCCGGCGAATATCGCGCGGTCCTGCTGGGAGTGTCCGAACGATTCCCGCGGTTAGCCCGGCGAGGACAACGGCTGGCGGACTTGCGCGAGTTGGCCCGGCGCTACGAGCGAGCGTTTCTGCCGGACGGTAGTCTATCCGATGATGCCAGCGTGGCGCTGCGCCGGATCCGCCGGGAGATGGAAAAACAGCAGCGCAGTATTCAGGACTCGCTGGAACGGTTCCTGCGTGCGCACCGCACGGACGGAACGGTCCAGGAAGACTTTGTCACTATTCGCGAGGACCGCTATGTAGTGCCGATTGTTGCCGGCCAGAAAGGTCGCGTAAACGGCGTTATTCATGGCTCCAGCGGAACGGGGCGCACCCTGTTTGTCGAGCCGCTGGAGACGATTGACCTGAATAACCAGCTGGTTCGCTTACGGGAAGACGAGATCCGCGAGATTGAACGCATCCTGAGCGAAATCACGAGTGCGCTGCGGCTGCATGCCGAAGATATTCAAGCTTCGGCCGAAACATTAGCGGAACTGGACTTGGTGTTCGCGAAGGGCGGCTTTGCCCGGGAGTACGACGCCGTGATCCCCCAGTTTGGGGAAGTGCTGGTGCTGCGCAAGGCACGGCATCCGTTGCTTGAAAGTGTGCTGAGGAAGGCGCGCAAACCGATTGTGCCGATTGGCTTCGAATTGAGTCGTTCGGAGCGCTGCCTGCTAATCAGCGGCCCGAACACCGGCGGCAAAACGGTCACGATGAAGACAACCGGATTGTTGGCCTTGATGGCGCATGCCGCCATTCCGGTACCGGCGGCTGAAGCGACGTTTCCCTTGCTGGATGACGTGCTGGCCGATATCGGCGATCAGCAATCAATCGCAGAGAGTCTCAGCAGCTTCTCCGGCCACCTGCTGCATGTGAAGCAGATGCTGGAACAGGTCACGCCGGACTCGCTGGTGCTGCTGGATGAACTGGGACGCGCGACGGATCCGGAAGAGGGTGGCGCTTTAGGCGTGGCGGTGCTGGACGAGTTTCGAAAGTCGGGTGCGTTCTGCCTGGCTTCGACGCACTTGCTGCCATTGAAACTGTATGGGACCCGCACGGAAGGCGTTGTGAACGCCTCCATGGGTTTCGATGAAGCGACCCTGCAGCCGACTTACGAGTTGCGGCTCGGAATGCCGGGTAAGTCGGCGGGCCTGGATATTGCGACTCGGCTTGAACTGCCCAAGCCAATCCTCGACCATGCACGATCGGTGCTGCCGCGCTTGCAAGCAGATTTCGAAGCGCTACTTTCGGAATTGCATAGGCAAGTGGAAGAACACACGCGCGCAAAGCAGGAGATGGAGCGCGCGGCGGCCGATTACAAGAAGCGGCTGGCCGACACGGAAGCGGAAGCCATTCGACGGGAGCAGCAACGGCAGCGCGAGTGGGCGAAGAAGTCGGAGCAACTAATTGCAGACTTCGAAGCGCGGGCACAAATGATGATGCAGCAGGTGGCCGACAGCGTTGAACAACGGAAGGCCATTGAGCAAGCGCAGCGATTGGTTGGCAAGACGCGGCGCGAGTTCCGCGAGGAGGCGGCGGAAGTGATGGCGCCCACAATCGCGGCCGCGAAACTGCCGGAACAGCAGCTAAAGATTGAGGAAGGCTCGCGCGTTCGATTGCGCGATGTTCGGGAGCCGGCGACGGTGAGGCGCCTGCTTAAGAACGGGCTGTTCGAGGTGGAAGCGGGATTCTTAAAGATGCAGGTTCCGCGCGAGGACATCATCGAAGTTGTTTCGGAGAAGGTCGCAGAACGGGAGCGCTTGAAGAACGTACGAATCGAAACCGGCCCACGCTGGGACGTGTCGTATCGTGAACTGAACCTGATTGGTCAGCGCGCTGAAGAGGCTGTGGACCAAGTGGATAAATTCCTCGATTCGGCGGCGCTGGCGTCGGTCGATCGCGTGCGCATCATTCACGGCCACGGCATGGGTGTCTTAAAGCGCGCGGTTGGAGATTACCTCGGTAAGAGCCCCCATGTGAGCCGTTTCTACCCGGCGCCGCCGGCCGAGGGCGGAACCGGTGCGACCATCGTAGAACTGCGCGACTAACATGAAACTGGTTGTTCCCATATTGCTGGCAGTTGCTACGGCGGGTAGCTATCAGCAATCGATTGAGCAGTGGCATCAACATCGGGAAGCGGGACTCCGTTCGCCGGACGGATGGCTGACATTGGCCGGCCTGTTCTGGCTTGACCCGGCGCACGAGAAGACGATTGGCTCAGGTGACGGCAACGACTTTGTTTTGCCAAAGGGTGATGCGCCGGCAACCATCGGCAAGTTAAAGCTGACCGGAAAAACGGTCACCTTTACCAATCTCGGCGGGGCAGCAGTGAAAGCCGATAACAAGCCCGTTCGCTCCTCGATTACGCTGAATGCCGATGAAGACAAGCCGACAGTGATTCAGGCCGGCGCGGTTTCCTTCTACGCGATCGTGCGCGAGGAGCGGTTCGGCATTCGGGCCAAGGACAGCAACAGCCCGGTGCTGAAACACTTCACTGGAACGCAGTTCTTCCCCACCGATCCCGAACTGCATTTTTTGCATGCAAAGCTGGTGTCGGATCCAAAGAAGATTCCTATTCTGAACGTTCTCGGAAAGACGGATATGGAGGACAGTCCGGGACGCGTTACATTCACCTACAAAGGCCGCACGTACTCGTTGCGGCCCATTTACGAAGGCAAGACGCTGTTCTTTCTCTACAAAGACCCGACCAACCACACTGACACCTATCAACTGGGGCGCATGCTCAACACGCCGCTGCCGGTCAACGGTGAGGTCGACCTTGACTTCAATCGATCGTACAATCCGCCGTGTACGTTCACACCCTATGCGACTTGCCCGCTGGCGCCGAAAGAGAACACGCTGGCGTTTCCGGTACGAGCGGGTGAGAAACGATACGGCGAAGGGCACGCGCAGTATCCCCAATGATCGTCAGGGCCGAAGCGGTTGACGCCGGGAAGCGGCTGGATGCCTTCCTGCACGAAAAACTGCCGAGCTTTAGCCGCTCTCGGCTGCAGGGATGGATTAAGAAGGGTCACGTTGTGGTGGATGGCGCGGCAGTTCGCGTCGCTTACCTGATTCGTGGCGCGGAGACGATTGATGTCCGGCCGGCGAAACTGGAGCCACTGAAGGCCCAAGCGGAAGAACTGCCCCTCGAGATCCTGTACCAGGACGCCGATGTGGTAGCGATCAACAAGCCTGCGGGAATGGTGGTGCACTCCGGCGCGGGGCATGACAGCGGAACACTGGTGAATGCGCTGCTGCATCACTTCGAACATCTGTCGAATGTAAACGGTGACGAACGGCCCGGCATTGTGCATCGCCTCGATAAGGACACGAGCGGCGTGCTGCTGGTGGCGCGAACCGACGAAGCACATCGGTTGCTGGCCGCGCAGTTTCAGGATCGCGAGGTGGAGAAAATCTATCTGGCGGTAGTGCATGGAAAGCTGCGGCATATGCAGGGCCGTATTACCACGCCAATTAATCGCGACCCGGTGCGCCGAACGCGTATGACCGCGAAAATCGGCACGGGACGGAACGCTTTGACCGAGTACACGGTATTAGAAGAGTTCGAACGCTTTACGTTGCTGCAAGTACGGATCGGCACCGGGCGCACTCATCAGATTCGTGTGCATCTTTCGAGCATTGGCCACCCAGTCGCGGGCGACCGGCTGTATGGTGCACCGGTACAACCGGGGCTTGTGCGGTTTCTGCTGCATGCGCATCGAGTTCGATTTCGTTCGCCTTCCACAGAGGAATGGATTACGGTGGAGAGCCCGTTACCCGTAGATTTCCGTGAGGCGGTAGAACGCTATCGGGGAAACGTAGTTAAGATAGGGACATCCCGATGAAGTTTCGAGTTCTTGGCCTAGTGGCCCTGACGACGTTTGCCCTGGTTGGCGCAGGTACGGTGGTGGCGCGGCAGAATGCTTCCACGCCTCCCGGCAGTGGCGGCACCAACAATCCCGACGGCGTGATTCGCGCGGAAGTGACGCGTGTGAACATGCTGTTCACGGTCACGGATAGAAAGGGCCGTTTCGTGACCGATCTGAATCGGAACGACTTCACCGTTTTCGAGTCGAAGAAACCGCAGGAAATTCTGGAGTTCACCGCGGAATCGGACCTGCCGCTCCGGCTCGCTATTCTGATCGACACCAGCAACAGCATCCGCGACCGCTTCCGCTTCCAACAGGAGGCAGCAACCAACTTCGTGAACAGCGTGATGCGCACTGAAGATAAGGCGATCGTAGTGAGCTTCGACACATCCGCGGAACTAGTAGCGGATCTGACGAGCGATACGCATAAGCTGGAGAATGCGATTCGCGATCTGCGTCCGGGCGGCGGCACCTCGTTGTATGACGCAATTTACTTTGCGTGCAAAGAGAAGCTGATGCTCGATCAGCCCATGTACAAGTTCCGCCGGGCCATGGTGATGTTGAGCGATGGCGACGATAACGAAAGCCGTTACAGCCGTGACCAGGCGCTGGAGATGGCACAACGGGCCGACACGGTGATTTATACGATTTCAACCAACATCAGCCATATCGAGACGGAAGGCGACAAGGTGCTGAAGTACTTCGCGGATCAAACCGGCGGCGCGTTCTTCACGCCGTTTCAGGCGAAAGACCTGAATCAGTCCTTCGAGAACATTGCGAACGAACTGCGGCACCAGTACAACTTGTTTTACCGTCCCGAGCCCTTGAGGGCGGATGGGCTGTACCACCCGGTAGAGATCAAGATTAAAGGCCGCAGAGATCTGTTGGTCCGAGCGCGTAAGGGCTACTACGCACGCAGGGGCGCAATCGGTTAGCGAAAACAATATCTTCGCCTTCTGTTTGTGTTTATAATGCCTATAAGACCCTCCCCCCGAGTCTGACTCGTATTCATCCGGCCTGGTGCACAGGCTCACCGTACGTTGACCTGAAAGGATTCCCATGGACGAAAAAGAACGCGCCCGTACCTTAACCGCCACCCTGGGCCAGATTGAGAAGCAGTTTGGCAAAGGATCGATCCTGCGCCTTGGCGCGAAGGAAGCGATCGTCCCTGTCTCAGCCATCTCCACCGGTTCTATCTCGGTTGACTATGCACTGGGAGTGGGCGGGCTGCCGCGGGGCCGTATCTGCGAAATCTTCGGTCCGGAGTCCTCGGGAAAGACAACACTCGCTCTGCAAGTGGTAGCAGAGGCCCAGAAGACAGGCGGCATGGCGGCATTCATCGATGTCGAACATGCGCTGGACCCCATTTATGCCAAGCAACTGGGAGTCGATGTGGACAACCTGCTGGTGTCGCAACCGGACTACGCGGAACAGGCGCTGGAGATTACGGCGGCATTGATTACCTCGGGCTCAATCGACATTCTGGTGGTGGATTCGGTAGCGGCTCTGGTCCCCAAAGCCGAGCTTGACGGCGAAATGGGCGATTCGCATATGGGCGTACAGGCACGGTTGATGTCGCAAGCCATGCGAAAGCTCACCGGTACGGTCTCAAAGTCGAATACCTGCCTGATTTTCATCAATCAGATTCGCGAGAAGATCGGCGTGATGTTCGGCAATCCGGAAACGACCACCGGTGGACGGGCACTGAAATTCTACTCCTCGGTACGTCTGGATATCCGGCGCATTGCGGCCATCAAGGACGGCGAAACGGTGACCGGCAACCGGACAAAGGTCAAGGTGGTGAAGAACAAGGTGGCACCGCCGTTCCGCGAGGCCGAATTCGACATTATCTACGGCGAAGGTGTTTCGCGTGAAGGGGATCTGCTGGACCTTGGGGTGGCACAGAATATTGTCGAGAAGAGTGGTTCCTGGTTCAGCTATAAGGGCGAACGGATTGGACAAGGACGCGAGAACGTACGTCAGTTCCTGCGGGAAAACACCGACATTCGCGACCGCATCGACACGGAGCTTCGCCGAACGTTAGGTTTGACGAAGGGTACCGACGGAGAAGGCACAGCTGTGGCGCCGATTCCGACACCAATCGATACGCCGAAAGCGGCCAGTGCCCGTACGCGCTAAGTCGGATACGTGAATTTAGGCGCACCTTGCGGCAATTTCGCCGAAGGATTGGCTTGAGGCACGCCTTGAGCCGATTGCGATAGAACCATACAGAACCGCCTGAAAAAAGCTGGATGAATGATCTGCGGCCCGCTCCGGGTGAAGCGAAGCTGCTTAAACGTTCCGACGAACCTACCCCAAAAACGCTGCTCCTCTGTTACGCTGAAATTTCGGACATCCTAACCCGAAAAGCTCACCCTTGATGGTTGAGCATTTGTGTTGCGGAGACGATTGCAGACATGGAACCTGTAGAAACAAATGGAATTATGACGGATGACGCGACGCCCGGCACGGCTGGCGCGGAGGCATCCACGACCCAATCGCACACCAACCTAGGCGAGGCGGAAGCGCCTGGCGAGCGTGACCGGCTGTTAAAGGAAAAGCAGGAATTGCAAGAACTCCTGCAGCGGCGGCAAGCCGAATTCGAGAATTTTCGCCGCCGTTCCGAGCGCGAACGATCGGAAACGTTTGAGTTCGCCAGTATGGATACCGTGAAAGCGCTTCTTCCGGTGCTCGACGATTTCGAGCGCGCCCTAAAGGTGGAGAGCATCGATAAGGAGTATGCCCGGGGCATGGAGCTTATTTATAACCGGCTCTTCGAAGGGCTAAAAAAGCTCGGACTGGAGCCGATTTCGAACGATGTGCCCATTTTCAACCCGCATATTCACCACGCAGTGGACATGGTAGATACGAAGGAACATCCTGATCAAACCATTTTGGACGAATACCAAAAAGGGTACTACTTTAAAGGCCGTCTGCTCCGGCCGGCAATGGTGAAAGTAGCCGTAAACCCGTAAGAGCGGGCTCAAATAGACGAAGAGAGTAGAAAGCGAATCAGGATGAGTGTAGCTAAGCGGGATTACTACGAAGTATTGGGCGTCGTGCGGACGTGCGATGACCAGACGTTGAAGGGTGCGTACCGCAAGCTTGCGTTGCAGTACCATCCGGATCGCAATCCCGGGGACAAAGAGGCGGAAGAAAAGTTCAAGGAAGCGGCCGAAGCGTATTCCGTTCTGAGCGATTCCCAAAAGCGTGCGGCGTATGACCGCTATGGCCATCAAGCGGTGAACGGGGCGGCCGGGGCGGCCGGCTTTGAGGAAGGGCAGTTCACCGATTTTGGCGACATCTTCGGAGATCTGTTCGGAGACTTATTCGGCGGTGCGGGGGGACGCGGACAACGCCGCAGAGGTCCGCAACGCGGCGAAGACATCCGCTACGACCTGCAGATTACGTTTGAGGACGCGATGCGGGGCATGTCAGCCGATGTGCTGATCCCGCGCATGGAGCCTTGCGGAAAGTGCCAGGGCACGGGCGCTGAACCGAATGGCGGGCTTGTGACCTGCGCTGTTTGCAATGGCCGGGGCGAAGTTGTGTATCAGCAGAGCTTTCTGGCGATCCGGAAGACTTGTCCCACCTGCGGAGGTAGGGGCAAGGTGATCCGGCAGGCCTGTAACCAGTGCAAGGGCGAAGGTTTCAACCGGACCGAGAAGCGGCTGAAGATCAACATCCCCGCTGGTGTCGACAATGGAACTCGGTTACGGCTTGCGAACGAGGGCAATCCTGGGCCCGCGGGCGCGCAACCCGGTGACCTGTATGTGGTCGTTTCGGTCGCCGATCACGCTATCTTTCATCGGCGCGAGAACGATCTGCACTGTTCGTTGCCGATCAACCTGGCTCAAGCGGTGCTTGGCGACGACATCGAGATTGAGACCTTTGACGGTCCGCAGACTGTTCGCATCCCCGAGGGCACGCAGCCCGGAACTCAGTTCAAGCTGCGCAACCTCGGTGTCCCGCAACTGAATAGCCGGGCTCGCGGCGACCTGTATGTGCACGTCGACGTTCAGGTTCCCAAGAAGCTGAGCAAGGACCAGCGCCGCTTATTTGAGCAGGTCCGGGAAGTGCTGCCGGTTGAAAATACCCCGCACGAGAAGAGCATGTTCGAAAAAGTTAAAGATTTCTTCGTTTAAGAAGCCAGGCGTGGTAACTACCGCGCCTGATAATCCTTCGAGAACTTATTCCTCGGATTAAATACCGTGAATTTCCCATCGGGCTCGACGGTTACTTTCAAGTAGAACCCGGTATCACCTTCGGTCACGTTCGCGATGAACGGGTCTTGAGCATTGTGTTCCTTCCCGCCTGCGTCGGCGAAGTGCAGCTGCCAAATGTCCTGCAGTGCCGGCGAAGATTTCACAATGTCCCAAGCCGATGGAGCAGCGCCTTTCTTGGCACCGTTGTCGAAGATGGCAACCTGGGGCGCAAGGGCATGCACCAGGGCCGGGCTGTTGCTCATGTCCATACCGTGGTGGGAGACGATGTCGATGGTGGCGCGCCCAATCCGGTTGTCCGGACACATGAGCTCAATCTCTTTGTTCCAGGTGAGGTCGCCGAGATCGACAATGCGTACTTTGTTGAAGTCCATAACGAAACCCAGGGAACGCGCGTTTTCGGTGGGGTCGGCCTGGTGCGGCTCCGTGCTGGAGCAAAAAGGATTCGGCTGCCCTGCCCCAGAAAGAGCGTGCGAAATCACGTTCCCGTCGCCGCTGACCACGGTTGCTGAGACCCCCTTCAATGGCAAGGTATCGCCCGGTTTGAGCACAAGGTGTTTAGAATCGCCGATGGCCTTCAGGTAATCCTCGTAACCCACCTTCGTGCTGTTACTCTCCTCGCGATTCGGACCGTGGTCAATGAATGTGCCCACTGGCATCTTGGCAACCAGTTGCGGCACGCCGCCTACGTGATCCACATGAAAGTGTGTGATCAACACGTAATCCAGCTTCTTCACTTTCGCCAGCTTAGCGGCTTTGACTATGCGGTCGGCATCGCGGAAGGCATTGCCGGGCCAACCCGTATCGACCAGCAGCGACTGTCCGCCGGGCATAACGAAGAGTGTGGATTGACCGCCCTCGACGTCTAACAGATAGATCTCCAGCGGCTTGGCCGCGAATAGCGCGGCTGGAAGAAGCGACAGGATGGCGAACAAAAGTAGACAACGCATCGGCCTGATCGTATCAAAGGTCCCGTGCGCGGCGGAGAGGCTATGGCCAGCGGTGGAACAAATACACCCGGAAAGACGTTGTTGTCCATAGACATGCCGTTTTGTACTCAATGTGGAAACTCGGTTGAACACCAAGCGCTCTTTTGCCGGAATTGTGGGGCCCCGCAGAAGCCGAACGCCACAGGACGAGTGCATGCTCCGCCACAAGCAGATTTCCTGCACGGAATCAGCGACCGTACCGCTTGCATTCTCTGCTATATTCCCGTTTTCGGCATCATCCCGTCCATCATCTGCCTCGCCGCTCACCGCTTCCGAACCAATTATCGAGTCCGCTTTAACGCATTCCAGGGCCTGTATCTCTTTGTCGCCTGGCTGATTGTGACCTCTGCCATCCCGTCTCTGATTTGGAACGCGCTTCCTGGGCACGGCATGGAACATGCACTACTCGATCTCGTTAGGCTGGCGTTGATATTCTGCTGGATTTTCATGATGGCGAAGAGTGCTCAGGAACAGCAGGTGAGCTTGCCGGTGGTAGGCGATCTGGCGGCGCGCTCTGCGCAAGAGCAATTGTGAGTATAATTATTCATTAGGGTGAATAAAGATTCAAAACGACACAGCGTTGGTGTCATTGGCTTCCGCGGTTATAGTGGCGCTGAGTTGGTGCACACTTTATCGCGTCACGCCGGCGTAGAAGTGTTTCTGCTGGAGCACCGCGCGGAGCAGGAAGTGCGGCCGCAACCCTTGGGCAAGAAGCCGCCGAAGACGATCGCTGCTACACCCGAGGCGATTGCGCAGGAAAAGCTCGATTTGGTTTTCCTGTGCACCCCGGCCGATGCTTCGATGGAACTCGCGCCGGCGCTTCTGGCTACTGGAACGAAAGTGATTGACCTGAGCGGTGCTTTCCGGCTTGGCGACGTGCAAACCCAGGAACGCTGGTATAAGGAAAAACATACCGCTCCGGAGCTGCTGGACAAGGCTGTGTATGGCTTACCGGAGTTCTATCGCAACCGCATTCGGGGAGCCGATTTCGTATCAAACCCGGGTTGCTACCCAACGGCTGCGAATCTGGCGATCCGCCCGTTGGTTCAGGCGCAGGTGGCCGACCGGGGACGAGGGATCATCTGCGACGCGAAGTCTGGGGTGAGCGGCGCTGGTCGTAAACCAACGCTGAAATCCAGCTTCTGTGAAGTGACTGAAAACTTCAGCGCCTACGGCGTGATGGATCACCGGCATGTGCCGGAGGTGCTGCAGAACTCCGGTCTTGGGGAACGCGAATTTACCTTTGCGGCCCATCTTCTGCCCATCGACCGCGGCATTCTGGAGACAATCTACATCCGCACGCAAGGCATAAACCGAGCAGTGGATCTGTTGACGGTTTACGAAGAGGCGTACGGGGCGGAACCGTTTGTGCGCCTGTACGCACCAGGAAAGATCCCGGACGTGCGCGGGGTGCAGCGGACGAACTTCTGCGACATCGGCTTTGTGTACGACGAGAGCAGCCAACGTGCCGTGATTGTTGCCGCAATCGACAACATTGGCAAAGGTGCCGCAGGGCAGGCTATTCAGAACATGAACCTGATGCTTGGTTACGACGAGACTGAGGCATTGCTGTGAAGGTTGTCTTCAAATTGGGCGGCACCTTGCTCGAGGACGAAGCCGGGCGACATGCGATTGCGCGTCAGCTAGCGGAAGTGTCACGCGAAAACGAATTGGTCGTCGTGCATGGCGGCGGGAAACAGGTGACGCAGTACCTGCAAGAACGCGGCGTGGAGAGCCGGTTCGTGAACGGCTTGCGCGTGTCGGATGCGGCAGTAATTGAAGCGGTCACCCGTGTCATCGCGGGCGGAGTTAACAAGCAATTGGTCTCGGCGATTGTGGCGGCGGGCGAGGCGGCGGTTGGCTTGTCAGGTGTAGACGGGTCGCTGACGACGGCCACCGCTCTGGGGCCGCAACTGCAGTTCGTGGGGCGGCCGGAGCGGACCGATGGCCGGCTGCTCGATCTATTGGTGAACGCCGGATACCTTCCGGTTGTCGCGTGCATTGCCGGGGATGAGCAAGGCAACATTTATAACGTCAACGCCGATCAGATGGCCGTGTCGTGCGCGGTTGGCTGGCGGGCGGAGAAGCTGTACTTTCTGACAGACGTTCCTGGCGTGAAAGGTGCCGATGGCGCGGTGGCGAAAACGCTGGCGCGTCCAGCTGTGCTGGAGCTAATACGGTCTGGCGTTGCATTCGGCGGTATGCAAGCGAAGCTAGAGGCAGCGCTTAGCGGCCTTCACAGCGGTCTTTCAGAAGTAACGATTGCACCCGGCCACGAACCGAACGTCTGCAGCCGGTTGCTGGCCCAAGAAGCAATTGGAACAAGGCTGGGCGCGTATGCACCGGCCGGCAATTGAGCATCGACGAAGTGATTGTAACGACGACTGCGGTCCGCAAAGCGGCCATGCGCGATATCCCGCACATTCTGGCGCTCATCAACTCCTACGCAGCCAATGGCATCATGCTGCCGCGGACAGAGTTTGAGATGTCGGAGAACATCCGCGACTTCACGGTAGCTTACGACCGCGGCGAACTGGCGGGCTGCGCGGCTTTGCACTTCTATACGCCAACCACGGCGGAAGTGCGTTCGCTAGCAGTTGATCCCGTAAGGAAGCAGCATGGTGTGGGGCGTTCTCTGGTCCAAGCACTTGAGGAAGAGGCGCACGACAATGATCTGGAGGCGATATTCGCTTTCACTTACGTTCCAGAGTTCTTTCGGCGGCTTGGGTTCAGCGAGGTCGAGAGAGGTGAACTGCCCTTAAAGGCGTGGAAAGATTGCCTGCGGTGCCCGAAGTTCCAGAATTGCGATGAGACGGCAGTACTAAAACGATTTCGTGAATCACGCCTCGCCCAAGACGAATTTGCCCTATTTCAATCCCACAATCAGCTGATTCAATTGCCGAATCAGGTAAAACCTACCTTGTAGTTGAAATTAGTACCAGCCTTTCCCAAGGGTAAGCCACTGAATTTCGACGCTCCATGCGAAAAAAATGCAGAACTTTTGCATTTATTACTGGACTCTAGTTTTTTGGTACCAGTATACTTAGTACCAAACCTGTTCAGTAAGGTTTTACACCAATTGGAGGATTTCCATCGTGCGGGCTCAAACAGTCGATATCCAGGAATCAGCAGGGCGCATTTTATGCTGCACCATTTTTCGGCCTGGTGGGCGCAAACTACTGGCGAAAGGGCATGTCCTTAGTGACGAGGACGTCCGTCTTTTGCAGACCGAAGGAATGAACCAGGTTTGGGTAACCGAACTGGAAGAGGGCGAAGTAGGCGAGGACGAAGCGGTCATGGCAGTCGCAGGCGCTATGTGCTGCGGCGCTATTGAGATCAAACTCGCAGCCGGCGGACGCGCCAATCTGATAGCAACGGAAGCCTCCTGCGCCTTAATCGACGACGATCTGTTGAAGCAGATCAACCAGGCGGCAAGCGTGGTTATCGCCACTCTTCCCAACTATCAATATGTAAAAGCCGGCGACCGGGTGGCCACCGTGAAGAGTGCGCCGTTTGCTGTGTCGCAGGCACAACTAGAAGCGGTTCTGACCATCCTCACCGAGCGCGGACCTATCCTGCAGGCACGTCCGATCCGTGACGCAAGTGTTGCCGTGCTGTACACCGACCCGGTACACGGTGATCGCGCACGCACTCTATTTGAAGGTGTTGTCCGCACCCGGCTGGAACGGTTTGGCGCGAACATCCGCTATGCACTTTCCTGTGTAGAAGACGAGGACCAAGTCACGCGGTCTCTGCAGCACCTGCTGCGCAGCCGTCCGGGCGCCATTCTGGTGGCTTCGACGACTGCGCCTGCTGGACCTGAGGATGTGGTGGGGCGCGCCTTTGGCCGCCTGGGCGCACACCTCGAGCGATTTCTAGCACCGGTGGAGCCGGGCAACCTGATGATGCTGAGCTACAAGGAAGATGTACCCATCGTCTCTGCGCCCTGCTGCTTCCGGTCCGCCAAGCCCAACGTGCTCGATATGATCTTGCCGCCGATGCTCGCCAAGTACCGGATTTCCGGATGGGAGATTGCTTCGCTGGGCCATGGCGGCCTGCTGGCATAGCAAAGAACGAACCGACTGACCCAACCGGGCATTGGTTGACCACTCGCATCGCGCGCTCGGCGAGTGGTCAACCAATGCCCGGTTTTTTGTGCGTACGTGTTGGATCGAAGCAACCGGGCCCGAAGCTTCTCCGCGTTATGATGAGGGTTTGATTGCATGCCCGAACACTCGGAAACTGACGATCTGAGCGCTCAGGTGATCCGGGTCATAGCTCAGACCCAGCGCATTCCATTAGATTCGATCACAATTGACAGCACGTTCGAGCAGTTGAAGATCGATTCCCTGGATGGGATCAACATCATCTTTGCTTTAGAGAACGAATTTGGCATCGAGATACCGGACGAAGGTGTACAGAACATGCGCTCTGTGCGCGACGTCGCCGCTGGTGTGAAGGAGTTGGTTAAGCAGAAACAGCAGCTGGTTCCGCCGGGTGCGGCGTGAACCGTGTCGCCGTCACGGGCGTTGGACTGATCTGCGCGTTAGGCAACACCGCCGCTGAGTGCTGGAATCAGATGCGAGCGGGAAAATGCGGCATTGCCCCTCTTCTGGACCGTGGGCACCCTCCTTACAAATTCCAAACTGGAGCCGAGGCAAGGACGTTCGACCCGCTCCGCTACTTCACAGAACGGGACCTGATTGTCCTGGAAAGATTCGCGCTGCTGGCAGCGGCTGCTGCACGCGAGGCAGTGGCGCAAAGCGGACTTCGCTTTGAAGGTGAACTTGCGGAAGAGACAGCGGTAATAACAGCCAGCAGCGTGGGCGGCCAATTTTCAGAAGAGGAAGGATACCGGCGTCTATATAAGGACGGCAATCCACGGGTAGCGCCACTCACTATTCCGCGCACTATGACAAACGCGGGAGCAAGCCGCATTTCGCTGGAGTTCGGCATTGTGGGCCCTACTTATACGGTCGCGACGGCATGCTCGTCTTCCAATCACGCCATTGGACAAGCATTCTGGATGATCCGCCACGGGCAGGTGAAGGCGGCGATCGCAGGCGGCAGTGAGGCGGTGTTCGCCGAAGGCTTGCTGCGGGCCTGGGAGGCGATGCGCGTCGTTTCACCCGAGCCCTGCCGGCCGTTTTCAGCGACGCGAAAAGGACTCTCATTGGGCGAAGGCGCGGGCATGCTGGTACTTGAGGAGTGGGAGCATGCGCGAAAGCGGGGCGCGACGATTCTGGGGGAAATGGCCGGATTCGGCTTGAGTTCGGATGCGCATCACATCACCCAGCCGTGCGTGCAAGGTCCGGCCCGTTCTATGCGCTGGGCGCTGCGCGATGCCGGGTTGGCGCCCGAAGACATCGACTACATCAACGCGCACGGGACCGGCACTCAGGCCAATGACATCACCGAGAGCCAAGCCATTCACTCCGTTTGGGGCGCGCATGCTTCAGATGTTTGGGTAAGCTCCACAAAGTCTATGCACGGCCACACCTTAGGCGCAGCCGGCGCGGTCGAGGCCATTGCTACGTTGCTGTCTTTGCGGGACGGATTACTGCCCCCAACTGTGAGTTGCCCGGACCCGGACCCGGAGTGCAATCTTAGGCTAATTACCCAAACCGCGCTTGAAGCGAAAGCCAACGCCGCAATCACCAATACTTTTGCGTTTGGAGGCTTGAACGCCACGCTAGTGATCAAGCGTGCCGACGTTTAGCCGGCGGCTGCAACAAGCTCATGAGTTACACCCTCTTCCAACAGCTCCCAGGCAAACCGCGGGCGCTAACCTATCAGATGGCGTGAGAGTCTCAGTCCGTGTGAACCGTTCTATCAAGGTGAAAGGATCGAAAAACAATGAATTCCGGTAATTCCGCTTCCCCAACTTCGCCCGAGGCGTTTTCGTACTCGCTCCCGAGCGACTTGAAACAGGCAGTTGAGCGCGCACAGCAGGATTGGGATGCCAACGGCAACACTAAAAAGCTATGGAATAAGGACGCTTCGCTGTGGACGGGCAAGGACGAAAGTAAGTGGCTGGGATGGCTGGACGTGGTGGACCAGCAATTGGCGGATTTATCGAAGTTTAAGTCGCTGTCGGCGCAAGTCCATGAGGACGGCTTCCAGAAAATCCTGCTGCTCGGTATGGGCGGTTCAAGTCTGGCGCCGGAAGTGTTCAGCATGACGTTCGGGAAGGACGGAAGCGGTCCGGAGCTATTGGTTCTCGATTCCACAGATCCGGTACAGATTAGGAGCTTCCGGGACAAGATCGATCCGGCACGCACGCTGTTTTTTGTTTCAAGTAAGTCGGGCACGACGCTGGAGCCGAACATCTACATGCAGTATTTCTACGACGAAACAAAGAAAGTTGTAGGAGATGAGGCAGGCAATCACTTCATAGGCGTTACGGACCCTGGATCGAAACTGGAGGGCGTAGCGAAAGAACTAAGGTTTCGGCAGGTGTACCACGGGTTGCCGAGCATCGGCGGACGCTATTCGGCGCTGTCGGATTTCGGTTTAGCGCCGCATGCCGCAGCCGGTTACGACACAGAGAAACTGCTGCGTAGCACAAAGGTGATGGTGGAGGCGTGCAAGGGTGCGAAGGCGTCCGAGAATCCCGGCGTGGCCCTTGGATTGATTCTGGGCACGGCTGCGGCGAAGTTCGATCGTGATAAAGTCACCCTGATTTGTTCGCCGGCGATTCACGATCTGGGTGCATGGCTGGAGCAGTTGCTTGCCGAGTCAACAGGCAAACAGGGGCACGGCTTGATTCCGGTCGACCGTGAGCCGTTTGCGCCCATTAGCGATTACGGCAGGGATCGAGTGTTCGCGTTTATCAAAGTCGCCGGTGACGAGGACACCGGGATTGAGGAGCAGGTGAACTCACTGGAGCAAGCGGGACAGCCGGTAGTTCGTATTGTCTTGCCAGCGACTACCGACATCGGCCAGACTTTCTTTCAATGGGAGATTGCCACAGCGGTGGCGGGAGCCGTTATCGGTATAAACCCGTTTGATCAGCCTGACGTTGAAGCAAGCAAGATTGTGACGCGGGAGCTGACGACGGAGTTTGAGAAGCAGGGTTCGCTACCGGCGGAACAGCCGATTTTGGAGCAGGACGGCATCAAGCTATTTACCGACGCAGAGAATGCGAAGGCATTAGGTAATGAGGGTGGCACTCTAGGAGCGGTGATCCGGCAGCATTTAGACCGGATTAGCGCCGGAGACTACTTCGGGCTGCTTGCGTATATCCCGATGTTCCCCGAGATGGACGAGAAGCTGCAAGAAATCCGGACACAAGTGCTGGAGTCAAAGCAGGTGGCTACGGTGCTGGGTTTTGGCCCCCGGTTTCTCCACAGCACGGGGCAGGCGTACAAGGGCGGACCAAACTCGGGTGTTTTCCTACAGATCACATGCGATGAGGCGAACGATTTGCAGGTGCCTGACCAGAAGTACACGTTCGGCGTTGTGAAATCGGCGCAGGCGCGCGGCGATTTCCAGGTACTCGCTGACCGTCATCGCCGTGCTTTGCGGGTTCATCTAGGTGCGGATGTCGCGAAAGACCTCGATAGGTTGCACGATTTGGTGTGTGCCGCAGTAGCGCACTAACATGCCGCCTCTACCATCAGGCTCGCTCGATACGATGGAGCGAGCCCGCGCGTCGATAGATATGAGCGCTTTGACAATAAACCCGCACACCCGACCGGAACCCTTGGCCATCGACGCGCATTCCAGCAGTGCCGGGCTTCGGGCTGTCGCCTCTTTCGAAGCGTTAAAAGGCGTACTGACACTGGTGCTGATGGTGGTTGTGATCGCGTTCCATGAACATGCCGAGGACATTGTGGACAATCTGCTATTCCACCTCCACCTTGACCCGGAACGAAAACTCTCACAAACATTGATGAACGCTGCCACTCGCTTGAGTGATATGCGTGTGATCACAATTGCGGCCGCGGCCGTTAGCTACGCCTCAGTTCGGTTTGTAGAGTCGTGGGGCCTGTGGCACCGGCGCGTTTGGGCCGAATGGTTTGCGTTACTCTCGGGCGCGCTTTATCTTCCCTTAGAGCTTTTGAAGCTGACAGAGCACCCGAATTGGATCCACTGGGCCATCTTCCTTATCAATATCGTGATCGTGCTTTACATGCTTTGGGTGCGCGTTTATCCGCATCGAAACGGCCCGGCGCAGGCGTTATAATTTAAGATTCATTACGAACCGGTTCTGTTCCGAGTAGAAGAGAGGCCGATGATGAGGAGATCTACTTGGCTGCCCCTCTACCGTTTTCGGAACCGTCACGCCAGGGTTTTTTCAGCCACTACGAACTAACGCAGGCCTACGACGAGATGTTTCGTGGGACGAACAACGTTCGCCAGCATTACCAGCGGCTGTACGACGTCCTGAGGCAGGAGACGCCGGAAGATCTGCGCCAGATGAAGCAGGAGGCGGACCTATCGTTCTTCAACCAGGGCATTACCTTCACGGTTTACGGCCGGGGCGAAGGACGCGAGCAAATCTTCCCGCACGATTTGCTGCCGCGGATTGTCACCGCCCAGGAATGGGACACGATTGAACGCGGCTTAGCGCAGCGGATCGTAGCGCTGAATCTATTTCTGAAAGATCTCTACCACGATCGGAAGATCATTCGTGATCGCGTAGTTCCAGGCGAACTGATCTATACCTGCAAACACTTTCGCCGTCAAATGCGAGGTTTAAAAGTACCTCGGGATGTTTATGTCAGTGTTTGTGGCACTGACTTAATCCGAACACCCGACGGCAACTTCGTGGTGCTGGAAGATAACCTGCGCGTTCCGAGCGGCGTGTCGTACATGCTGACCAGCCGAAAGGTGATGAAGCAGGCATTTCCCAACATGTTCCGGGCGTATGGAGTCCGACCGATAGAACAATACAGCCATGCGCTGCTTTCGACGCTGCGTTCACTGGCACCTGATGGCCGGCCAAATCCGGTGATTGTTCTCTTGACCCCGGGAGTCTACAACTCCGCTTACTTCGAACACTCGTACCTGGCGCGGCAGATGGGTATTCGGCTAGTGGAAGGCCGTGACCTGGTGGTGCATGACAACGTTGTCTACATCAGAACGACATCGGGCTTACAGCGGGTCGATGTAATCTACCGGCGGGTAGACGACGACTTCCTGGATCCGTTGGCGTTCCGACCCGATTCAACACTTGGCGCACCGGGGCTGTTCAATGCATACCGGGCCGGAAACGTTGTTCTGGCCAATGCGCTGGGCACCGGCGTAGCCGATGACAAGGCGATTTACGCATACGTTCCCAAGATCATCAAGTACTACCTGCAGGAAGACGCGATTATTCAGAACGTGGAAACATTCCTGATGACCAACGATGCGGAGCGGGAGCACGTCTGCGACAACCTGCATAAGTACGTAGTGAAAGCGGTAGGCGAATCGGGCGGCTACGGCATGCTGATTGGTCCGCATAGTTCAGAAGAGCAACGCAACGAGTTCCGGCAGCGGATTCTGCACGACCCGCGAAACTACATTGCGCAGCCGACTATTTTGCTTTCAACTGCACCCTGCTTTACCGAAAACGGCAGTGTAGAACCGCGCCATGTGGACCTGCGGCCGTATGTTCTTTACGGCGATAAAGTCACCATCGTGCCGGGCGGCTTGACGCGTGTGGCGCTGAGAAAAGGATCGCTGGTAGTCAACTCATCGCAGGGCGGAGGCTCGAAAGATACGTGGGTTCTGCAGGATTGAGGTGGCGCCATGCTTTCCAGAGCTGCTGACAGTTTGTATTGGATGAGCCGGTACTTCGAGCGTGCGGACCACTGTGCGCGGGTGGTCGACGCGAATTACAGCTTGATGTTGAATCCGTCAAAGCCGTCCACCGACCGGCGATGGCAATTCATCACTGGCTCGCTGGGCCTGACGGATTTATCCAGAGATCCTCAGACGGACATAAACAACCTGGTAAGCAAACCCGACGGCGGCTACTCGATTATGGCCTGCATTGCTTCGGCCCGAGACAACGCCAGCGCGATTCGCGAGCAAATCAGTTCGGAGATGTGGGAGTGCTTGAACCAGCTTTATCACGAGGTGACGCGAACATCTCTGGACGACGGTTCCGAGTCGGATGCTTTGCCACTGCTGAACACAGTTCGCGAGGGCGCATTCAAATTCGGCGGCGTCACGGATTCCACCATGAGCCATGACGAAGGCTGGCACTTTGTGCAGTTTGGAAAGTACATGGAGCGTGCGTGTGCGATCTCGAAGCTCGTGGCCGCCTGTTTCGCCGCTTCCGATGCGGCGGATGACCTAGACTGGGTGGCTCTCTTGAGCAGTTGTCTTTCTTTCGAAGCGTATTGCAAGGTCTACACGGCGGACCTTAGTCCGGACCGTGTGGCGGAGTTTCTGCTGCTGAACCCCGATTTCCCGTATACAGTTCGGCACGCGGTGGAAGGAATGATGTGTGCATTGAAAGCGATAGCCGCGGCCTCGCCGGCGCGCAAGACATCACGGGTGGACAGACTGATGGGCCAGTTGAGAGCTTCGCTTGCCTATATGCAAATCGACGAACTGCTGGAGGGTGATCTGGCGATTTTCTTAAAGGGCGTAAACGACCAATGCGCGCAATTACACCGTGCCGTGTACGACGTGTATATTGACTACCCGATCATGTTGGCACTGGAGGCCTGATGTACTACGCCATCCGTCACTACACAAGATTCAATTACACAAGGCCCGTGGCCGAAAGCGTGATGGAGGTACGCATGCATCCGCGAAGCGAGTGGATGCAGAGGTGCTTTACCTTCCAGCTTTCCATCAGCCCACGTGCACGCATCTTCTCGCACGTGGATCACAACAGCAACCTGATCCACCACTTTGACATTCCCGAACCGCACAAACAGCTGACAATCATTGCCGACGCTCTGGTAGATATCGACACACCGCCTCCTTTGCCTTCGGCGCTTGGACCCGATGCTTGGGAGCGTCTGGATGAGTTGATAGAAGCCGAGGATTACTGGGACATGCTGATGCCCAGCGTATTTGCGCGCAACTCACCGGCGCTGGAACGGTTTGCGGAGGAGTGCGGCGTGGCGAAACGTTCGGGCGATCCCCTTCAGTTGCTCCAGAGCTTGAACACTCGGATGTACGAGTCATTCGCTTACGTGAAGCGAAGCACATCAGTGGATTCCGCAATAGAAGAGGCCCTTTCAGCGAGACAGGGCGTTTGCCAGGATTTTGCCCATATCATGACGGCACTGGTGCGTAACCTACGGATCCCCTGCCGCTATGTGAGCGGCTATTTGTATCACGATGAGCTGCACACGGACCGCTCCGGAGATGGGGCGACACACGCCTGGGTGGAAGCTTTGTTGCCCGACGTAGGTTGGGTGGGGTTCGACCCAACGAATAATCTGATTGCGGGCGAACGTCACATTCGCACGGCGGTGGGCAGAGACTATGCCGATGTTCCTCCCACCGTCGGAATGATGAAGGGAAAGGCGAAGTCCGAGATGCAGGTCCGGGTGCGGGTTACGCCCTCCGATGCTGTTCTACCGCCTGATCAAGAACTCGCATCCGATCAGGAATGGTCGCGGTTTCTCGAGAGTAATGAGCAGGCGGACCTTGTGTCGGCTCAGCAACAACAACAGCAACAGTAGTAGTAGCAATAGGAGCGGGACACAGCCGATCGCTTGAACCGAGTCGCGATTCGCGGGCTATTTGAACACGCAGTTTCATCGTAACGCGAGTCAGCAGGTTTCGTCCGACGAGCGTGCTTCCCCGCTCTACCTTGTTGGCAATGGCGGTTGGTTCGGGCGTCGCCGTCGCCAACATTTACTACAACCAGCCGATGCTTGCCGATATGGCGCGCACGATGGGTGTCGGCACTCATGCCATCGGAACCGTTGCGACGGCGACTCAGGTTGGTTATGCCGCGGGTATGCCGCTGTTTATTCCTCTGGGTGACTTTGTCCAAAAGCGGCGCCTCATTTCGCTGTTGTTTCTGGCCGTGGCTGGTGCGCTTATCGCATGTGCGCTTGCACCGAATCTGACATTTTTGGTGGTGGCCAGCTTCTGTGTAGGCGTCACTACGGTAATCGCACAGATCGTGATTCCATTCGCAGCGGAGCTGAGTGAGCCACAGCAGCAGGGGCGCGTAATCGGCACTATCTTAAGCGGGGTGCTGCTTGGGATACTGCTGGCTCGTACCCTCAGCGGAACAGTTTCGGCGCACTTAGGGTGGCGCGCCATGTATTGGATAGCAGCCGTGATGGCCGTGGTGTTCTGCGTTCTCTTGCTGAGGCTGTTGCCAGCGACCGACAACCCGACACACCTGACCTACGCGGCCGTGATGCACTCGCTGTGGCTGCTGCTGCTGGAGTTGCCGAAGCTGCGCCAGGTGTGCTTTGTGGCCGCAATGTTCTTTGCCGCCTTCAGCGCCTTCTGGACTACGCTCATCTTCCTTCTGGAGAAATCGCCCTATCACTATGGAAGCCAAGCCGCGGGAGCATTCGGGCTAGTAGGCGCGGTGGGTGCAGCGGTCGCCCCAATTTCAGGTTCGCTATCTGACCGCCGCGGCCCGCGCTTTGTGGTGCGTATTGGGATCGCTCTCGTGCTGCTCTCGTTCCTCTTTTTCTGGGCGCTAGGCCTGCATGTGTGGGGTCTTGTCGTCGGAGTCGTCTTACTGGACGCCGGAGTGCAAGCGGCTCAAGTTGCCAACCAGAGCCGAGTCTTCAGTCTGCGCCCCGAAGCGCGGAATCGAGTGAATACGGTCTACATGATTGCTTATTTCGGCGGCGGTTCCCTGGGGTCGTTCGCCGGAGCCTGGGCCTGGACGGCGTATGGCTGGAGCGGTGTCTGTGCTGTCGGAGTCGGCTGCATGGTTCTGGCTGCCATCGGGCTGGCGTTGCGCGGCCCAGCACCGGATGCCAGCGTCGCCGTATAAACTGCATCCATGCACAAGAAGGTTCGATGGGGCGTGCTGGGTGTCGCCAAGATCGCGACGAAAAAGGTGATCCCGGCCATGCAGTTGGGCGAAGACTGCGAGGTGACCGCGATCGCATCGCGCGAACTCGCGAAGGCGCAACAAGCCGCCGCTGAATTGAAGATTCCCAAGGCTTACGGCTCGTATGAGGAACTGCTGGCGGATCCTGCCATCGACGCCATCTACAATCCGCTACCGAATCACCTGCATGTGCCGTGGTCGACTCGCGCCGCAGAGGCAGGAAAGCATGTTCTCTGCGAGAAGCCGATCGCGCTGACTTCCGAAGAAGGGCGAACCCTCATCGCAGTTCGAGACCGCACCGGCGTGAAAATGGGTGAGGCCTTCATGGTACGGACGCATCCGCTCTGGCTGCGCGTGCGCGAAATCGTGAGAAACGGCGAAATCGGCGAACTGCGAGTCATCATCAGCGCCTTCAGCTATTTCAATGCCGATCCGAACAATATTCGCAACCAGAGCGACATTGGAGGCGGCGCGCTAATGGATGTTGGATGCTATCCGATCACGATGTCGCGCTGGCTGTTTGGTCGTCAGCCCGTCTATGTTGCCGCACGGGTCGATCGGGATCCGCAAATGCAAACCGATCGACTAACCTCGGTGCTTCTTGACTATGGAAGCGGGCACACACTCTTCACCTGTAGCACGCAATTGGTTCCATTCCAGCGAATGCAGGTACTGGGGACGAAGGGCCGCATTGACGTCGAGATTCCATACAACATTCCGCCCGACACGCCGAGCAGAATCTTTGTTGACGACGGTTCGAAACTGGCGGGGCAGAGCGCTCGCGTGGAGGAGTTCGCAGCGGTGGACCAATATACGATTCAGGGCGACCTGTTTTCGCGGGCGATCCTGCACAACACAGCGGTGCCCGTCACGCTGGAGGATGCAGCGGAAAATATGGCCGTGATAGAAGCGGTGTTCGCCGCTGCTGCGCGAGCTTAGTGAGCGAAATCTGCATACCAACGGGCAATTTGTCTCGGTTGGACGCTGCCTTCGGCCAGAATCACGCGGTAACGGAAGCGTAGCGTTTCGCCGTTCGCGACCGAGCGGCCGCCTGTTTGCGTCGACTGCGGTTCGAAGTCTTTCAGCCCAAATGGATTGATAGCGAAAAGACCGTAGTCACGAGCGTGCCAGCGCGGTGGATGGTTGGGGTTGGCTGGATGGTCGAAGATGATCACCTGGACCGTTTTATCCCCGTCGAGAGTTTTCACCGCGCCAGAGTCGACCATCCAATCGGCGCGTTTGCCCCAGACAGCTTTCTCGCCGCTTGCCCCTTGCGAGTTCAACAGCTGACCGCCGTTCTTGCCGGCTAGTGTATCGGCAAGACGTATGGCAAAAAAGCCTTCCTTGGTGTCGTCGAAATGGATATCGCGGGCCGCTGTTAGCGCGCTATCGATGTCCACAATGCGGACGGCAGCCTCGGCGTGAATCGCGGTAGTCCGACTTTCGCGGATCATGGGCGCGCCACTCGGGTCCTTCCAGAGGAAACGCGCGGTCACCGTCCCAGAGGCGCCGTTGGCTTGAACGCTATCGAGCTTTGAAAGCACGATGGTGCCCCGATTCGGCGGCTTGTAATCGTACTCGTTTTCCCAGAAGTTTACGCCGCTGATGCTGCCGTAACCAATCCACAGACCTCGGTGATGCTGATGATCGTGCGATTCGCCCGATCCGTCACCGCTGGTCGGCCAGCGACGCGTGACGATGTAGCCGTGTGCGGTTCGCAGGGGTTCCAGAAACGGTTTCGGGTACTTGGTCCCGATGTAGAAGTCCGAAAATGGCGCGCCGTCGATTGAAATGGCGATCTTCTCGTCATCTTCTTTCTGAAGCGTGACGGTCGAGGTTGCGGCAAGCGCAGCGGCTGCGAGTAGACCGCAAAGTCCCGCCATTCTAGCCAGTACCAAGGAGGGGGAAGATGCACTCATTCGCTCCAGATCATAACAGGGCTAGCCAGCGGCATTGGGCTATCATAAAGGCGAACTCGTAGTTACTTGGAGACAAAAATGGGTCCGATTGGCGTACAGGAGATGGTAGGGATTTTTCTGATCGCCCTTTTACTTTTCGGGCCGAAAAAGCTCCCGGAACTGGGCCGCATGCTGGGCAAAGGATTGAGTGAGTTCCGCCGCGCAAAGAACGAGCTGAAGAACACGTTCGAGACCCATTTACAGGAGTTGGAGCGTGAGGCCAAGCTATCCGAACAACCCAAACAGTTGCCGCGCGCTACGCCGACCGACTATTCATCCGTCAGCTATCCGTATCCGTATGACGAAGTAGGAACTCAGCACACGCCCGAAGTGACACATACCGTGGCCACCACCTATCTCCCTGAACTCCCCGGGCCCAGCGAAAATGGAACGGCCTACGCGCATGCAGGTTCGGGTGTAAACGGGACCGTGGCACGCGCGAACGGAACGCAGCCGACACCGCCCGCTTCGACCGACAATCCTTTTTCGTCTCATGATGAAGGGGAGCACCCGGCGTAAGCGCCTAACTTGATGGCCGACGATATCAAGGAGCAGATTGCTCCTACGAGCAACGTAACCTACGGTGAACCCGTCGCCGCTATGCCTTCGGTTCCCGCGTTGCGAACCGACCGGACAATTCCACCGCCTCCACCCCCGCCTCCTGAAGAGGAAGAAGCGGAAGGTGGGGACGAAGAACGCGGGATGCTCCGCATGTCGTTCATGGAGCACCTGGAGGAACTGCGTTCTCGCATCCTGAAGGCGCTGGGCGGCATCCTCGTTTCCTTCTTACTCAGCCTTACCTTCTGTAAAGAGCTTTGGAGCATCGTGGTGGCCCCGGCCGTCACGGCGCTGAAGCATCTGGGCTTCAAGCCCGACCTGGTTCAGATCACACCGCTTGAGCAGTTCAACGTGATCTACATGAAGCTGCCGCTTCTGGTCTCAATCTTCATGGCTTCGCCGTGGGTGCTGTATCAGGTGTGGGCGTTCATCTCGCCGGGCTTATACAGAAAGGAAAAGCGCTGGGCCGTTCCGTTCATTCTGTCTACGGCCGGCTTGTTCATTGGCGGTGGCTGTTTTGCTTATTTCGTAGCGTTCCGTTACGGCCTGGAGTTTCTGTTGGGCATCGGGCGCGATGTACACGTTGCGCCAATGGTTTCCATCAGCGAGTACTTCGATCTGTTCGTTAACGTGACGATGGGCGTGGGTCTCGTCTTCGAGATGCCCGTCATCATCTTCTTCCTGACATTGCTGCGGCTGGCCTCGCCGCGATTTCTGCTGAAACACAGCCGTTACGCCATTCTGGCCATTACCGTGATCGCGGCGGTAGTGACACCGACGCCCGACATCTTCAACATGATGTTGTTCGCGGTGCCAATGGTGATGCTGTACTTTGTCGGTTTGCTTGCGAGCTTCGTGTTGGTCATGCAGCGCGAAGGCAAGTCGTTCCCCTGGACGAAGGTGCTGCTCAGCCTGCTGGGCATGATCGTGATTGCGGGTGCTGCGCTAGCGCTGCTTATTTATCGTTATCACTACCACTTGATCTTGAAGTGGCCTTACGTCGTGCGGTAGCGACCGAATTCGCGAGTACCTTTGAATTGTTGGTGAGAACGCCCCCGCTGCCGGTGGCCACGTCCCGCCAAAGGGCAACACCGCCCAGAAGACCGTCCTCGTTCGGAACGCGAGTCACTTGCTTCGGCAGGGCGAAGTCGACCTTCCCGGCATTCCCGCCGCCAATGTACAGATGGTCGTAATTAAACAATGACTCGAGCTGCTCAATGGCCTTCGCCACCAGCTTGTTCCATCGCCTCACGCCTAATTTCTTCAGGCCTTTTTTGCCCAGGTAGTCCTCATAGGTTTTGTCTTTGTGCCAGGGATGGTGCGCCATCTCCAAGCCGGGCACTAGATGCCCATCCGTAAACAGAGACGATCCGAAACCTGTGCCTAAAGTGATTACCAGTTCCACGCCATGGCCGCAGATGGCTCCATAGCCTTGGACAGCAGCGTCATTGGCGACACGCACCGGCTTACCCAGTTTGCGGCTGAGCACCTTTTCTAGCTTGTAGCCCACCCAAGCGGGATCCAGATTATGAGCTGTATACGTCACTCCATGCTTGACGACACCAGGAAAGCCGACAGACACTCGATCGTAATTAGCATCGAGCCGCTTTAGCAACTGTTGAATAATGCCCAGGATTGCCGAAGGCGTTGCGACCTCGGGCGTGTCGGCCCGCTCGCGCGTGCTGATGGCTTTACCGGTCGCATCCAGCAACATGGTCTTGACGCCAGTGCCACCTATATCTATTGCCAGCGTTATCACTTCTTCCGATCGAGACATTACGCCCACTTTACTCGATGCTTTTTTCGCCATCGCCCCTGAGTGCATGCTCGCCTAGTGCTTTTATGGAGAACCCTAGCAAAACTCGCCAGAACGAGTAGTCTTTGCATTGATACGGATTGCCGAAGGTCAGGTAACTACATGAAATATCAGGGTTAGTGCGTTTTGGCATTCATATTGCTCTATTATTGCCAGCTAGCGCAGTTAGACCAGCGTTAGTCAGAAGCGCGCAGAGACGCCAAAAACATTGAATCAGTTAGGGTTGGAGGAGTTTGGATATGCAGCGTAGCATTCGGTCTGTAGCCGTTAGCGGTTTGGCCGTCGTTGGCATTGGGCTTATTGGCAGCGCGCTGGTGCCACGCGCCCATGCCGATAATTGGGACAAGAAGACGATCGTCCGCGTGAACGAGCCGATCATCGCAGGGAACAGGGTACTAGACCCCGGAACTTACGTCTGGAAACTAATAGACTCGCCGGGCGACCGGCACGTGGTCCAAATCTTCGATAGGGATGAGCAACATCTACAGACGACGGTGCTTGCGATACCGAATTACCGTTTGCATCGTACCGGCAAGTCGATGTTTGCTTTTTGGGAAACACCGGCGGGTGTGCCGAAAGCTGTCCGCGCCTGGTTCTATCCTGGCGATAATTTCGGACAGGAATTCGCTTATCCCAAGAGACTGGTAGCTCAACTCGCCTCGGCTGCGCCGGCCCCTGTGCCAATGACTTACAAAGAAGAAGCACCGGTCGCGCAACCGGAGTCTCAACCGGCTCCCCAGCCACAGGCGGCGCCTGGGCCAGAACCTGAGCCGCAGCCCCAGGCTAACTTACAACCGGCAACTGCACAACCAGCTACTGCGTCTGCTGCTGCGCCCGTTTCGCGGCCCGCAGCATTGCCGCATACAGCAAGCGTCAACCCGCTCATTGGCCTGCTCGGCCTTGCCTCGCTCAGCCTGGCGGGTCTACTCACGCTGGCAATGAAAAAAGCTTAGGCAACCAAAGCAAGTCAGCTACGTCTCGGAGAGTGAGTTGGAGGCTTGTTCCCATAGCGTGACTTAAGGGGTTGCGCATTAGCTATGGACAGCTTTTCACGTCTGGCCCTTGCTGGCACGGCTCTGCTCTCCATTTTGGGAGCGGCGGTTGCGGGGCGTTTAGCTGAACCGCCAGCCGATTATGCTATCCGGGATAACGTTGATTTTGTTCTGCTGGACGTAGCTGTTCAGAAGCCAAACGGCGAATTTGCGTCCGGTCTGACGAGGGAGGATTTCGTGATCTACGATGACGGACGACCGCAAGTCCTCTCTCACTTCTCGGCGATGGATGCGCCGGTCACGGTTGGCTTGATCGTGGATAACAGTGGAAGCATGCGCCCAAAACGTTCGGAAATCGTCATGGCTGGGCTTGCATTTGCTAAATCCAGTAATCCCCAAGATGAATTTTTCGTTGTCAACTTCAATGACCGCGTTTACTCCGCTATGCCTGCTGACATGCCCTTCACAGATCAATTGCAGGTTCTGCGATCGGCATTGTTCATGGGGAACCCGGCAGGTCGCACAGCGCTGTACGACGCCATCGCAAAAGGTTTGGACCAGTTGTCCAAAGGTCACCGCCCATTAAAGACTTTGATTGTGGTTAGCGACGGCGGGGATAACGCCAGCGAGATCCGGTCGCCGGAGTTGCTTCGGCTGATTGCTGCCTCACGGGCCACGATTTACACCATTGGGATGCTAGACCCGGACAACCGCGATTGGAATGCCGCGGTGCTTCGCAAAATGTCCACCCTTACCGGCGGCGCGTTTTTTGCCCCGGCAACATCGAAAGACGTTCTTTCAGCCTTCGAGAAGATCTCGGCCGATATGCGGCACCGCTATACGCTTGGGTTCATTCCTGCAACGGAGAGCGACACACATCGGGTGCATACTTTAAGAGTCAGGGTGCACGATGGCGCCGAAACGAAGTATGTTGTGCGCTCCCGTAGATCGTATGTGACGGACTCGCCGTCGAAGTCGTAGCATGTCCACACAGGGTCCAGTTCTGGTCCGCATCGACGAGGCATCGGCCGCCGTTCCTCCGTCCTTACAAGCTGGATTTTCAGAGCGCATCGCCAGACGGGTTTGGGAGGGCGTGGACGAACCAACGCCAAGCGGCCGATTCAAATGGCTTCGCATCGCCCTACTTGTGCTGGGAATCGGCGGCCTCGGCTACTACGGTTTTACGCTTGCCGATCAGCATGTCTATCAGGCCTACGAAAACTGGGCATTTGAGCAGCAGATTGCGGGACATCCCGCCGTTAATTTCTCGGATTACCTCGGGGCGAAGACATCGTTGAGCCGGTGGGACAAACCTGCGGCGCCCTCACCCGCAATCGTTGCTCGCACGCCACAAAGTGCGCAGCCGGTTGCCTCTGTTCGTCCGGCAATGGGCTCACTGCTGGGACGGCTGGAAATCCCGCGCTTGTCGTTGTCCGCCATTGTTCGTGAAGGTTCCGATGCAGCCACCCTCAGCCGGGCGGTTGGCCACGTTCCGTCCACGGCTCTGGCTGGGAGAAGCGGCAATTTTGCAATCGCCGCGCATCGCGACACGCTCTTTCGCGGTCTGAAAGACATCAAGGACGGCGACTTAGTGCAGTTTCAAACGGCTTCGGCAACTTACCGCTATCAGGTTTTTTCAACGCGAGTTGTGAAGCCGTCGGAAGTAAGTGTGCTTCGCGCTGATGCGGGTTTACCACAACGCGACTTGGGGGTCGGCCCCGATAGTGAACCGCCGCCTCAGCTTCTCACAATGATTACCTGCTACCCTTTCTCCTACATTGGGTCGGCCCCGGAGCGGTTCATCGTCACGGCCCGTCAGATTGCCGACCGGATGCAGCCTGCCGCGCAACAGGTGCAAGCTGGTGTTATCAAAGCACCGCAGCAAACGCCTGTTATTGTCCCAGTCCATCGTCGCCCAAGAATCCAGAGTAGAAGCTTTTCGAACACGCGTTCTTCATCAAGACCGGCCACAAGAGTTGCTGTTCAAATCCGGTCCACACCGGCGCCCAAACATCGCCCGTTTTGGCGCAAACTGCTGCACTCCAATTAGGTCGAATTCAGCCATCCTTTGTCCGGCAAGCACAGCCCGGACGCTCTCAACAGTACATTCCGTTTCATCCCCCTCAGATACACCTCACTTCGGACGGCAACCTGCGGGCGGCAGCAAATGCCCAAGGTATACTGGCTTTGTAGCGTCTGTTGGGAGGTCGTCCAATGGTAGGACTGCAGATTCTGGATCTGCCTATCGGGGTTCGAGTCCCTGCCTCCCAGCCAACAATCCCCAGTGCTTAAGGCCGAAAGGCTAACTTCTCCCCGAACTTATTCTGCAGGAATTGGCCGTTGGTGACCAGCTTCTCAGCGTCGCCCTCGAAGGCGCTTGTCGCAATCTCCTGGAGAGAGATATCCAGCACTTGCAGTTGTTCAAGCAGGGTCTGTGATGCTGTCTTTCCGTTCGCCAGAGGCTGCACTTGCGCATAGAACTTCGGCAGACGCAGGTACGCAATCAAGGTATCGGGCAGATAGCGACGAACCGTCTCGGTGACGGTGAATGAGTCTTTCGCCGAAATAATGCCACGATCGCGAAGCTCCTTCAAGCGGGGCAGCAACTCCGAGAGTGTCCCCTCGATGCTGCGCAACGGAACGATGGTTTCCCTCGGAAGGCCAGAGTGCACCCTGTCGATCAGTTTGCGGACCTTCTGGGCAAGCAGATCTCCGGAGACTTCCGTTGTTTCTGCCACTTGCGCCAGGCTACTGCGCGGCCAGGCGAGAACTCCGGCAGCGTACAGTCCGGGTACGATGAGCCACCAGAATGCGTGGATGATTCCGGCGAAAAACAAACCCAAGCCCGCCAGCGCCAGCGAACAGCCGACGATATTTCCGGTGCTGTAAAGGAACAGCTGAAGCTTATTGGTAGCCACGGATCTCTTTGAACACGGTCGCCAGGGGAGTGAACCGAGAATCGAACAAACGGCCCCCGGTCAGTTCGGCCAGTTGCTGCAGCTCTTCCGCATTCCCCTCTCCGAATAGGATTGGAAATACGAGGATTCCGCCCACCTTCTTCTTTTCAGACTGATACCAGTCATTGAATTCGTCGTGCGTAAGGCCACGATTGTTTTTACCGTCTGTCATTAGCACAATCGTGTAATACCGCTTATGCGCGGCAGCGGTTCGTTCCTGTGCCAGCTCCAACAGCGCCTGTTGCACGCTGGAATATATTGCGGTTTTGCCGGAGGCGACGAACGGGTTCACAAGCTGCGTCACACGCGTTCTGGCCTTGGCGTTTTCATCGGGCGTAGACCCCATGGAGATCAATACTGTGGGCGCTGGCTCGGTGGAGAACGTGATGATCCCAATCTCCTCCCTGTTCTGGAACCGGGCGTAGCGCTCTGATCCTTGAGACGTTTCGGAAGCCAGCATTAACATGGCCTGTTTTAACGAATCGAGGCGCTCTCCATCCATGGAGCCCGACAAATCCAGCACATAGCGGGACGCGGCGGGGATGCGGATATTCTGCAAAACGCTGTCCAGCAGCGCCGAAATAAGAGACGCCTGACCCGGAAATGAAAGTTCCACCAGCGTCCGTTTCGGGATGGACGGGGCCATCACGGCGTCCCCATTTATCGGCCTTCGCAGGGTGACGGTCGACATCTTCGTCTGGAAGTCTTTGCTGCGCAGATAAGCTACCAGCTTGTTGTAATCGGCGCGCCTCCCAGAATTCAGCAGCATCAGCGGGTAATCAGCAGTGATGATGCCCTCCTTGGGGTAAACCGGTGTCAGCGGTTCCGCCAGTTTGCCGGAGGCATTGAGCGAGAGCAGCACCGACTCGTAGTTGATTATCCCGTCGACCCTCCCCTGATCGCGCTGGTACGCCTCAGCCAGCCAACCCGACGAGCCTGAAGTCAGCGACTGGCCTTGAAAAAAGTCCGTTATCTCCGGATTGGTCAAGTCGGCCGCTGTTAAAGCATCCGGGTTCTTGGCGAGCGCGGCGGCAAGACCGATGGTTGCCGTAAGACCAGTGTTGCTGGAAGCGGGATTGGTCATGCCAAAGGTAAATTTGCCGGCTTTTGCGGCAGCGGCGATGTCTTTCCATGTGGGTTCCTCGGCATCCCACCCCAGTTGATGTGCCTTCGACGCTTTTAGCCCTAGAATCACCGGAGAGAGCATTGTCTTCTCCTGTGCCAAGATCCGGCCCTTCATGGCATCGTTCATCGCCAGATACTTGCCGTGAGAGACCCAAAGTGCATCGAACTTGTCGCCGTTCACAAGCCGGTCGACGGCGTCCAAAGTGCCCGCGTAGGAGAAGGCGAGCTCAAGACCGGTTGCACCACGGATGTCGGCTTTCAGCCCAGTCTCTACGATCCTTCAATTCGGAGCCGGCGAGGATCGTGAAGGGCTCGACGAACCTTTCCGTCCTTACATCCTCTGGAGGTCTGTGACACCCTCCGAGGTGCACCAGAGCAACCAAAGCCAGCACGGCAATCGGCAGTCTTTTCATGACTCGGCCTTACAGGGTGACGGGGCCCGCGGGTGCACCTTTCGTGACGTCGGAGATCGCCTTGACTGCAGTCTGCTCCCGATTGATGCGTGCCTCTCCTTCTGACAGCAGGCCTTTGAGGACCGTGATATTGGCGCCCATCGTGTCGAGACTCTTGGAACGAAACTCGTCCATTTTGTCGAGACTCGCGAAGACGGTGTCAAACGACGCTTTCAGTGTCTGCACGCCCACCAGAGGATTCGATTGAAACTCAATAACCCGGTCCACGTGGCTTCCGAACATCTTGGACGTAGACGCAACCAGCCCTTCAATTGCCGCCGAACTCTGCTTCAGCGCATCCATCACCTTTATCTGAAATCCCTGCGCCCGGGCCAAAGTCACTGCAATGGCAAGGCTGGACATGCCAATCGTCGCCATGCGGTCGCAGCCGTTGTGAAGTTCACGGCCCGTCTTGCGCAGCCCTTCGATCATCTTGTAACCGTTGATGCAAACCAGTAGCTGCGTTTTCACATCCACGCTCGCCTGCCGTGCATAGAAGAGCACTTCTTGCTCAATCGCCTTGGCACGCGCGGGGTCGGCGGCGCGCAATTTCGTAACCGCGGCGCTCAGCGTTTCATCCAGGTGGTCGATGAAGATGTCCACAGCTCGCAGCTTGGTCATTGCCGCCAGCAGTTTGTTCATAGTGGCGAACAGTTCCTGATCGTCTCGGGACAGTTGATCCTGAACGCCGTAGATGTTGTCAATCAATTTACGAAGCGAGCCGCTCGCAGAATCGTAACGATGCAGGTATGCCTGCAGCTTGTTGCCGAACGGAATCACTCCGAGGAATTTTGTAGGCGACAGCAGATCGCCCTCTTTGCCAGGGTCCAAGGCTTCGAATAGCCGCCGCATTTCGTCCATCACCCGGAAGGCAGGGTCGTTGGTATCCCCGACAAAGTCCTTCTCCAGAAATTTGCCGGTCAGCAGCGTGCTATCGGTTATCTCCTTCCGGCCGAGCCGGAACGCACTATCAATCCGTGACCGGAAATCGTTTGAGGTGACATCCATCTCTAACAGATCGGCAATGAATTGGTCGGCTTGCATGCGCGCGGCTGCCTTGGTTTCTTCCTGGATGGGAACAGCCGTAGCAATCGCATCCGGTTCGCGCACGGGCCGCACCGGCTCTGGCATTTTCAGCGTCAGAGGCGGCTCCGGTCCGGCTAACATGTCGGATGGTTGTGAGTCAGTGTTCATGGTCAGAACTCCTCCTTTATGGCTCCACTAGTACGATGGCTTCACTGCCGCAATCCGGCGTCCACGTCATTAATCAGCTTTTCCAGGATGTCGTAGCTTGGCGGGTCGATAACGTCCACAAGGGTGCGGGGAATACTTAACTGCTTCGCGGCAACGGCAGCAAACAGTTCGCTGCTGTCTTCCATGCGAAAGCCGTATCGCTGCGCGATGGAGGCGATCTTCGGATCCGATACCATTTCGTGGGCAAAGCGGGCGCCATTATCCGTCAGAGCGACGATGGTGTGTTTTGACAGGATAGTCGGCTCCGGGTAAAGCAGCACCATCTCAGGATTCGGATGGGGATGCGACAACACATATTCCAGGAACTGCTGCTCGTAGATCATGACCATCGGTGCTTTGCCGATTCCCATGGCAGTATAGTCCTCGAAAGGACCGGCGGAACTCGACTCCTGAAAACCTTGCCGGGAAAAAAGCGTGACCATTTGGGAGGCGACCTTCGCGGCATCCGCTTCTGTAACGACAACGTTGTTACCGTTTGCCAGATACGCCGCGAGCGACAGGTACAGCGCTGCCGAGTTCGATTTGCGAACGTCTGTGGAACTGACCAAAACCGACTTACTAACGGCGTACACGGTGTTCCCCGGCAGGTCTTTCCAACGATCGCCGCGCTCCATAAGCGCGAGTAGCTTTCCCATATCCACAATGAAATAAGCACCGTTCTTGCGGGAGACAAGACCGGATCGCTGCAACACAGGAATCAGCGATTTCCAACTCGCAACGGCAATGGGCGTGTAAAACACAGGAAAAACCCGCTTCGATCCGGTTACCTGAGCAATTTTTACAGCGGCATGAGCACCGGCCGGAAATGCGATGTCAAAATCCTTCAGGTCCGCGCGGGTCGCAATTTCGCGGGAACCTGCCTTTTCGAAGGTGACAGACATTCCGTGCGCTGCCAGCACCCTGGCAAGCTCCGCATCTTCGAACAGATGTTCTTTTTCCGAGCCTGAAAGAACTTTGATTGTGATGCGAGCGGCCGCCTGCTCTGCTGCGATACGGGCTTGCTGGCGCTCGCGAACCGAGTAGCGAATGGCTACTGCCAACCCAGCGATCAGCAGGATGGCGAGCAAGGGGCCAAGCGCTTTGCGTAGTTTCATGATGTGCGACTCCCGTTCGAACGCAGCGGCTTCCTTATTGACCTAACTGGCCGTTCGGGCAGAGGGAAACTGCCAGCCCGCTGAACAAGAGCCCGTGTGACCTGGTCTGCGATCGTGTTGCACAGACTAGACAACGAAGAAGTCGTTTACGAAGTTCCTGCGAAATCAGGCTTCGTTTAGCCGGAGCGAAAGGCATTTGGCCGCGCCGCCGGCTCGCATGAATTCGGTCAGTGCGGTTTGGATAACTTCGAATCCGCACGCATTCAATTGTTCCGTCAGGGTGTCGGAGGCGTGATTCAGGATTACTGAATTGCCGATGTTCACCGCATTGCCAGCAAAATGTACGGCATCTTGCTCCGAGAGTTCGATCCGTCGCTTTTCGGGTACCCTCGCGCGGATGGCGTCTAGGCCCACTTCATCGAAAGCGAACGGATAGTAAAGAAGGAACCCTCGTTCCAGCGGGCAGAAGCAGGTGTCCAGGTGATAGAACCTGGGATCGCGCAGGCGCAGCGGCTGAATTTCTACATCCACCCATTGTTCAAGGCAGGCCTGCGCGGAAAGCTCCGACCGCATGCCGTGTCCCAGCCAAAGCAGGCGCTCAACCCTGTCGAAGAGAGCGTCACCGGCTCCTTCGAAGAGTACGCCCGGAGGCAGCGTGTGGACGCGAAAGCCATTTGCAGAGAGCCACTGGGCGAAGTAGGGTGCTTCCGGCTGACGCTCGGGAAAACGAAAGCTGCTCAGGACTGCCACATCCTGGTGGATCAAGGCCGCATTAGCGGTGAAGACCAGATCCGGAAGACCCGCCACAGCAGGCAGGGTCAGCACGTCCCCACGAGCGCTCAGCAACGATTGCAGTTGCGACCACTGGGACGCGGCCAGGTCAGCATCAGTGGCGTGAACTTGGCCTTCCATCCAGGGATTAATAACGTAATCCACTCCGAAGTGCAAAGGCGGACACATAAGAAAGGAGGATCGGGTCATTGTTCGTTGAGAATCTTTCTCTATAGTGCCGAATCGGTTCCCAACTTCTAGCGATTACGCTGCGGCGGCTTCACTATACTCGTAACTCTGGCCTTCAACGATCTAGCGCAGAAGGTACTGGCCCATTGCCGGACCATCGCGTCGTTCACCGATGAGCCCGGCGTGATAACGCGGATCTTCCTCAGTGACGCGGCTCGGCATTGTCATAGGTACCTGTCCGCTTGGATGGATTCGCTGGGAATGCAGGTCCGGTTAGATGCAGCCGGCAACCTGAAAGGACTGTATCGCGGGCAGGCCGGTTCAGCAAAACGGCTGATTATTGGATCGCATCTGGATACAGTGCCGAACGGGGGCGCATACGACGGGGTTTTAGGTGTCGTTCTCGGCATAGCTCTTGTCGAAGCCTTAAACGGCGAACGCCTGCCGTTTGCGATCGAAATTATCGGGTTCTCGGAAGAAGAAGGAGTTCGCTTCGGCTTTCCCTTCATTGGGAGCCGCGCTGTTGCAGGCACTCTGGACGACGTGATGCTAGAACGCACAGACTGTGACGGAATCTCAGTGCGGAAGGCAATCGAGCGATTCGGACTCGATCCGGCAGGTTTAGCGGAGGCTGCTGCAATTGCCGACTCTGGAGCTTACCTCGAGTTCCACATTGAACAAGGGCCGGTCCTGGATAACTTGCGCCTGCCGCTGGGCGTCGTCACTGCCATTGCAGGTCAGAGTCGGGCTTTAGTGACCTTCAGCGGAGAAGCTAACCACGCGGGCACAACGCCTATGTTCTTGCGGAAAGATGGGCTGTGCGCGGCGGCTGAATGGATTCTTCAGGTTGAACAAGAAGCCCGAGCGCATGAAGGCCTGGTCGCGACCGTGGGGCGCATGGAGGTGAAACCGGGCGCCACAAATGTTGTGCCGGGTGAGGTCACCGCCACCCTGGATGTTCGGCATGCCTCCGACTGGTCGAGGTCGTCGAGCTTCGATAAGCTTCTTGCAAGCGCAAGCGCGATCGCTCAACGGAGAGGTATTCCGTTCGTCCACCGAGTTCTGATGAACCAGCCCGCCGTTCGAATGGACGGTGAGATGACGGAGCGTGCAGCGCAAGCCTTACAAGCTGCAGGTTTGACCGCGCATCGCATGGCGAGCGGTGCTGGACACGACGCCATGGTTGTTGCCCCGATTGTGCCATCTGCGATGATCTTTCTTCGGAGCCCGAACGGCATCAGCCATCATCCTGATGAGCTTGTGCTGGGAGAAGACGTTGCCGTCGCTCTCAAAGCCGGCTTTCAGCTACTAAACAATCTCAAGTCATGTCGCTACCTCAATTAGGCGAGACCAGGAGTTCGCGAAAAAAAGATCACCTGTTGCAGACGCCGGATACCTTCGTGCGTGCCGCCCTGCCCGGCATGCAAAAAGCATTAGCCATCGTGCATTGTGCTCCGGTTCTCGGCTCCGCCTTTACGCAGTACACGGCCGAAATAGAAAGTGGTGGCAGGCTGGGAGGCACCAGCGCACAGCGCTTTCTTTACGTCTTAGATGGACAGCTCGCGATCGGCGATGTCAATGTCGCAGCCTGCAGCTTCGCCTTCGTCCCACAGGGTCACTCGTGTACGGTGGAAGCAACAGCGAACACTCGTGCAATGGTGATCGAGAAGCCGTACGTTCCCGTTTCCGATGTGCCTGAGCCTGCTTTTTTCGTGGGCAATGAGCGTGATGTCGCGGCGCAGAGTCTCGGCGGGGACCCTGACTTGCTCGTCAGGAGTCTCATCCCCGGCGGATGGTCCTTTGACTTTGCCGTCAACACGATGACATATCAGCCGGGGGCCGCGCTCAGCATGGTAGAAATTCATGTCATGGAGCACGGTCTGTTCATGCTGGAAGGCGGTGGCATTTACCGGCTTGGAGACTCCTGGTATCCGGTGACGGCGGGCGACTTCATTTGGATGGCTCCCTACTGCCCGCAATGGTTTGGCGCGCTTGGCAAGAAGCCCGCGAAATATCTCATCTACAAGGACTGGAATCGGCATCCGTTATGAAAATCGATGTCGATGCAGGATTGATCACGGACCAACTGCACACGCTGGGAGGCTTTTCTGACACCCCGGCACCCGCCATCACAAGAGTCGTGTTCACTCCGCCGGATCTGGAGGCGCGATGCTGGTTGAAACAACTCTGTATGGAAGCCCGCCTTGCCATCCGGGAAGACGCGGTCGGCAACTTGTTTGCTCGCTGGCACGGGTCGAATCAAGATGCTCCGGCGGTGGCAACCGGGTCGCATATCGACGCTATCCCCAATTCCGGGCAGTACGATGGCACGGTCGGCGTTCTCGGTGGCTTGGCAGCAATCCGGGCGTTGCAGGCCAGCGGCTTTCAACCATATCGATCAATCGAACTCATAATCTTTACGTCCGAAGAACCTACTCGCTTTGGAATCGGCTGTCTTGGTAGTCGCTTGTTGTCCGGTACACTTTCACCTGCTTCGGCCGCCGCAATGAAAGACAAGCACGGCAATCGGCTGGATGAAGTCACACGAACGTCGGGTTTCAGCAGTGATCTCGAGAACGTCCCCGCCTCGACCGGTGCTTATCACGGTTTTGTGGAACTGCATATTGAGCAGGGTCCATCACTTGAGCAAGCAGGTCTTTCGATTGGCGTCGTCACCGACATTGCAGCGCCCGCCAGTTTGCGCATGACCCTGAAGGGCCAAGGCGGTCACGCCGGTGCTGTCCTGATGCTTGATCGTAAGGATGCATTTCTCGGCGCGGCAGAGATCGCTTTAGCTGTGGATTCTGTTGCCCGTTCTACCGGCGCAAGGGACAGTGTCGCCACAACAGGCGTTTGCGATCTGTTTCCCGGTGCGGTGAACAGTATTCCAAGCCGAGTGCGCCTGGAACTCGATATCCGCGACACCGAACTTGACCGGCGCGACGCGATGGTGCAATCAATCACAACGGCAAGCCAAGAGGTGGCACGCAAACGCGGCTTGGAACTCACGGTGGAAGTCTTGAACGCGGATGCGCCTGCACAGTGCCACCCCATGGTTGTGAACGCGATTGAACGCGCTTGCGAAATGACCGCAATTCCGAGCACTAGACTGGTCAGTCGCGCCTACCACGATTCCCTGTTCATGTCCCGGCTTGCGCCTACCGGCATGATCTTCATCCCGTGCCGATCAGGCGTAAGCCATCGCCCTGACGAGTACTCTTCGCCGGAGCACATTGCGGCGGGTGTGCTTGTACTAGCTCAAACGCTGGCCCAACTGGCAGTCTAATAAGGAAGCTTGTTCGTCGATTGCGCCCATTCCACGAAAGGTTGCAAGCCGATGTCGGGTGTCAGGCAGTGGCCTGGCAAGGAACGTTGTGCCGCCGGGAGAGCGATCTCGCCATAAATGAATTCGTCGTCAAAGCCGATCTCGGCCGCATGCTGCCGTGTGCAGGCGTAATAGAAAATGGCGGGTCGAGCCCAGTAGATGGCGCCCAAACACATGGGGCACGGCTCGCAGCTTGTATAGAGTTCACAACCCGTTAGTTGGTAGGTCTTTAACGCCTGGCAGGCCGCGCGAATGGCCACAATTTCAGCGTGCGCGCTTGGATCTTGAGTCGATGTAACCAGGTTGACGCCCGTCGCTATTAGTTGGCCGTCTTTGATGACAGCAGCCCCAAACGGACCACCGCGTCCCGACTTTACATTCTCAATGGCGAGATCGATCGCCAGTCGCATCCAATCTTCTTTCATTCCCCTTGGTTCCGGCTCTATGCGACGCGGCTCAGGAAGTATAGCAAGCATTCGATGCGACAATACCGGATACTTCATGCGGCGTGCGATCCGATCAAAGCGGGTAGTTACCCCCGAAGCGCTGCGCCCGGCAACGGTGGTGTTTGACCAGGGTGCGATCCTGGCCGTGGAAGATGCGGAACTCGACCTAGGGTCGCTTCCGCTTCTCGATGTTGGGGAACTGGTGGTCCTGCCGGGTCTGGTCGACACACATGTGCATATCAACGATCCCGGGAGGAGCGAGTGGGAAGGTTTCGCAACCGCCTCACGTGCTGCAGCGGCGGGAGGGTTCACCTGCCTGGTTGATATGCCGCTCAACTGCATCCCGGCGACCATCGATGTATCTTCGTTGGAACAGAAGCGCAGGGCGGCAACCGGCACCTGCGTTGTGGATCACGCGTTCTGGGGCGGCGCCGTCAAAGGGAATTCTGCAAACGTTCCTTCACTTGCCCGAGCGGGAGTCAGAGGCTTCAAATCGTTTTTGGTCGATTCGGGTGTGGCGGAGTTTGCCATGGTCGAAGAGCAGGATCTGCGAAAGGCGATGCCACTGATTGCCGAAACCGGTTTACCGCTATTGGTACATGCGGAAGATCCGGCAATCATCGCCGGGGCACAAAAGGCCGAGGAAAACGCAGATCCGCGACGATACAGGACTTACTTAAAATCGCGGCCCGACGAAGCGGAACGTGTAGCGATCCAGCGACTGATTCGTCTTTGTCGGGAGTTCGGGTGTCGCGTTCACATCGTGCATCTCTCTAGCGCCACTGCTCTGCCGGCACTTCGGCAAGCACGGGAGGAGGGGCTTCCGTTGACCGTAGAAACCTGCCCCCACTATCTATGGTTTACCGCGGAACAGATCCCGGATGGCGCGACTGAGTTCAAATGTGCGCCGCCCCTAAGAGACGCGGAAAACCGAGAGCGCTTGTGGCATGGCTTGCAAGAAGGCGTCATCGATCTTATTGCGACGGATCACTCTCCTTGCCCGCCCGCCATGAAGGAAACGCAAGGAGATTTCCTGAAGGCCTGGGGCGGAATTGCGTCGCTCTCGGTGGCATTTTCAGTCACCTGGTCGGCGGCACAACGGCGCGGCTTCAGCATCGTGGACGTTGTCAGGTGGATGAGCCAACGGCCTGCGGAGCTGGCGGGGTTGGGTGCCCATAAAGGCAGCATTGCGCCTGGTTGCGATGCCGACTTCGTTGTCTTCGATCCGGACGCACCCTTTATCGTTCAGCCGGCAGATCTGCACTTTCGTCACCCTCTCAGCCCTTACATTGGCGAACACCTGCAGGGGCGAGTGGAAACCACCTTCCTTCGCGGCAGCCCCATCTTCGAAAACCGAAGTTTTGTTGGCGCATGCCGCGGGCGCGAGTGTAGAGTAAGTGAATGGAGCACCGCCTTGTAGGAACGGCCGTTCCTCGTCGTGAGGCGGCTTCCAAAGTTACTGGCTCAGCGGAGTATGTGGACGACCTTGTCGTGCCCGGAATGCTGTACGGCCTTACCATCCGCAGCTCCGTTCCGCGCGGTATTGTTCGCGACATCAAGCTCGGGGATGGCATCCCGTGGGACGAATTTACAATCGTTCGCGCTCGCGACATACCAGGCCGGAACGTCGTCGCGTTGATTTTCGACGATCAGCCATTTCTGGCCGACACGATCGTGAACCATTCACAGGAACCGATCCTGCTTCTGGCCCACAAAAGCAAAGAACTGCTTGAAAAAGCGCGCCTGAGTATCGAAATTCGATACGACCTTCTGCCTCCGGTACTGGACCTGGAACAGTCACGGCGGGCAAACACGATTGTCTGGGGTGAAGACAACGTCTTCAAGCGATTCCTGATTCAAAAAGGAGACGTAGACCGCGTTTGGACCGACGCGCACGTGGTCATTGAAGGCGAGTACTCCACCGGCGCCCAAGAACAACTCTATATCGAACCGAATGGTATGCTCGCCACCTTCGATCCGCAGCAAGGGGTGACGGTGCGCGGCTCCATGCAGTGTCCGTTTTATGTGCAGAAAGCGCTGATGGCGCTTTTCGATTTGCCGGCAGAGAAGGTGCGCATCATCCAGCAGGAAACCGGCGGCGCGTTCGGCGGCAAAGAAGAATATCCGTCCATGCTGGCCGGTCACGCCGCACTTCTGGCTTGGAAGGCAGGGCGTCCGGTGAAGATGGTCTACGACCGTGAAGAGGACATGGCCGCCACCACCAAGCGACACCCGTCACGTACTCGTCATAGAACGGCGTTGTCCGCTGATGGACACATCCTGGCGATGGACATCGAGTTTCAGATCGATGGCGGTGCCTATGCCACCTTGTCGGGGGTTGTTCTCTCACGCGGCACCATTCATGCGGCTGGCCCATATCGCTGCGATCATGTCCGCGTCCGCAGCACTGCTTATGCAACGAACAATCCACCCCACGGCGCGTTCCGCGGATTCGGGGCGCCGCAGAGCTTATTTGCGTTAGAACGCCACATGGAAAAGTTGGCGCGTGCGGTAGACCTTCCACCCGATGAGTTTCGCGCTCGCAACTTGTTGCGAAAAGGTGAGACCACATCCACTGGACAGGTAATCAAAGACGAGGTTGATCTCCCGGGTTTACAGGGTCGAGCTTTGGCGTTAGCTGACTATCACACAAAACGGAGCGCATTCGCCGAATCGAACGGGAAAGGCAAACACAAGCGCGGCATTGGATTCGCTACCTTTTTCCATGGCGCAGGTTTCACCGGTTCGGGTGAGCGCTACTTACAGTCGGTCGTCACTGTTCGCGCGGAAGCAAGCGGACAGGTCAGCGTTTTGACATCGATGACGGAGATGGGGCAAGGCACCAACACAATACTGACCCAGATTGCGGCGGAAACGCTTGGGGTCTCGTGCGACTGCATCGAGATTCGCCGCCCGGATACGGCGCAGGTCCCCAATAGCGGCCCGACTGTCGCATCCCGAACGGCAATGGTAGTGGGCAAGCTGGTCGAAACGGCCGCGGCGGAACTCAAGCGAAAGCTTCCGGCGTACACGACGGATGATTTCTTGCCAATCTGTCGTCAACATGTTGCAGAACATGGGCTGCTAGAAGTAAGCGCACGCTACCAGGAACCGCCGGGAGTGTTTTGGGACGACGACAAATACCAGGGCGAAGCTTATGGTGCCTACTCGTACGCAACGTACGTCGCCGAAGTGGATGTCGATGTCGTCACAGGCGAGATAAAAGTGACCGACTTTGTCGCTGTCCAGGAAGTCGGCCGTGTGTTGAATCCGGTTTTGGCGGCGGGACAGATTGAAGGCGGTGTGGCGCAGGGCATCGGTCTGGCGTTGTTCGAGAAAGTCACGTGGCGCAACGGTTGCATGGCAAACAACCAGATGACGAACTACATTATTCCGACCTCCGTTGATATTCCGCCTATTCGAGTCTATTTTGAAGAGATTCCGTACGTTCACGGCGCGATGGGCGCTAAAGGAATCGGAGAACTCCCAATGGACGGACCTGCACCCGCAGTCCTCAATGCGGTTGAAAACGCTCTCGGTATTTCGTTCGATGACGTGCCATTGATGCCGGAAGATGTTCTCGACCGCTTAAACACGGAGTTAGTCGCTTAATGGCGAAGGTCACCGTTTCATTCCTAGTGAATGGAACGCCCCAAACGGTAGAGACACATCCGATGCGACGCCTGCTCGATGTGTTGCGGGAAGATCTGCATTTGACGGGCACAAAAGAGGGGTGCGGCGAAGGGGAGTGCGGGGCTTGTTCTGTGCTCCTGAATAACCAGCTGGTGAATAGCTGCCTGGTGCCGGTCCTTCAAACCGCAGGTGCCCATATCTGCACCATTGAGGAGGTCGGGAAGAACGGGATGCATCCTGTTCAGAGAGCCTTTATCGAGTGCGGCGCCGCCCAGTGCGGGATCTGTACGCCAGGCATGATACTTGCCGCCATTGACTTACTAGACAAGAATCCAGCGCCGACGCTGGACCAGATACGTGAGGGGCTTGCCGGGAATTTGTGCCGCTGCACAGGTTATGGTCGCATCTTCGAAGCTATCCAACGTGCGGCGGAGCAGATGCAATGAGGGCCGTCGTCTCCGAGTACGATTTAGTCACGCCGAAGGCGCTCCCGGAGGCTCTGGAGCTGCTGAGCAGTAATCAGGGCTGGCGCCCCATGGCGGGCGGCACCGACCTGATGGTCGTATTCAACACGGGCAAGCTCGCGTTCCAACGATTCGTAAGCGTTACGAACATCCCTACATTACGAGCAATCGAAGTGGAGCCGGAAGCCGTCTTCATCGGCGCCGCCGTTACTTACACGGAGATTCGTCAACATCCGCTTCTTAAGTCCGAGTTTCCGCTTTTGTGCCAAGCTGCAGGCTGGACAGGCGGGCCAGCGAATCAGAATCGAGGAACGCTCGGCGGCAACATTGCGAACGCCTCACCAGCGGCTGATTCTGCGCCGGTACTCCTGGCCTGCGACGCGGAAATTGAACTCACTTCTCAAGCAGCTGTGCGCTGGTTGCCGTATGCAAGTTTTCACGTCGCATATAAGCTCATGCAACTAAGGACCGATGAGTTGATTACTCGCATCCGGTTGCCGCGCCGGTCGAAAGAACTGATTCAATACGCACGGAAGGTTGGCGCGCGTCAGGCGCAAGCCATCTCAAAGGTCTCTTTTGTTGCACAGTGCAACCGACAGGACGACGGCTTGCGTAATGTTCGGATTGCTGTTGGGAGTGTGGCGCCCATTCCGCTGCGCTGCTACGAAACGGAGCGCACCTTGGAAAATCAGGAGCCGACCTCCGAGGTAATCCGCCGCGCCAAAGAGGCGCTCGCCCAGGAGATCCACCCGATTTCGGATATCCGCTCTACGGATCGCTATCGCGCTCGTGTCGCCCTAAACCTGCTGGGCGATTTCCTGGAGAGAGCGCGATGACACTCGATGAGCTAAATGCGGCGCCCAAACAGACGGCCGCCGACGCATTGCTGTCGTGCTGCGGCTCCTTACAATGGGCCGAGCAGATGTTGACATGCCGCCCCTGGGCATCACAGGAATCCCTGCAAGCACAGGCTGAGGAGACGTGGTTCGCGCTTTCACCGAAGGAATGGCTTGTGGCATTTTCAAAGCATCCCAAGATCGGTGAAAACTCATCTGCAAAGTGGTCGTCAGAAGAGCAGAACGGGATGTCCAACGCTCAGCAGGCAACTGCCGATGCGATTCAGCGGATGAATGCTGCGTACCAGCTGCGATTCGGATACATCTTCATCATTTGCGCCACCGGCAAAACAGCTGAGCAGATGCGCGACGCACTCGAACAGCGCTTGTGTCACCAGCCTGAACAAGAGCTTTCAGTCGCAGCCGCCGAACAGGCAAGAATCATCCGGCTCCGCCTGCAGAAGTTGCTGACGGAATGAGCGGCATTTCGACGCATGTCCTGGATACGTCCTCAGGAAAGCCAGCTGCGGATGTTCGCATCCGTCTCTACAGAGACGACGACGAGATCAACTCGGCGTTTACCAATGGTGATGGACGTTGCCCTGCACTGTTGCCGAAAGACAGGCCACTTACGACTGGCACTTATCGAATCGTATTGGAGATTGCAGGCCGTTTCCCCGAATCTTTTTATCCGGAGATAGTCATCGCGTTTTCAGTCAGGGATGCCTCCGCTCATTATCATGTACCGGTTCTGATCAGCCCGTTTGGGTTCACCACTTATCGTGGTTCGTAAGCGATGCCTTCACTTTCTTTCGATCAATACGGCAAGACTGACGTTCGCCTTACGCAGGTGCTACGGTCCGGAGGTAGACACCAGCTGACGGAACTGTCGGTGCGAATCCTGTTTCGCGGGGATTTTGCCCGCTCCTACACGGAAGCCGACAATAGCATCGTGCTGCCCACGGACACCATGAAGAACACGGTTTATGCCGTGGCACGGCAGCATCCCATCCAGTCAATCGAAGCCTTCGCGCAAGATCTGGCAGGACATTTTCTTTCGCGCGTTGAGCGGTTGACTGAAGTGGAAGTCGCCATAGCTCAAACGCCATGGGCTCGTATCGCCGATCACGATTCCGCATTTGCCCTGGCCGGGAAAGATCGTCGCGTCACCCGCATTTCAGCTTCGCGAGACAAGGTGAAGATTGTTTCCGGAATGCACGATCTTGAGATTCTGAAGACCGCCCATTCCGGGTTCAGCGGCTTTCAACGGGACTATCTCACAACACTCCAGGAAACCGAAGACCGGCTGTTAGGCACAGTCATGGACGCGAACTGGACTTACCGCCGCAACAGCGATGTGGATTTCAATGCTGAATATAGCCGGTTACGGTCGCTTCTGCTCGAGACCTTTGCGAATCACATTAGCAAATCTGTGCAGCACACGCTCTACGATATGGCGACCGCTGCGCTGAGCGGTTCTGAAGCGCTTGCGGAGATCCACCTGGTGATGCCGAACAAGCACCGCATCCTGGCAGACCTGGGCAAGTTCGGCCTCGATAATCCAAACCAGATCTTTATTCCTGTCGATGAGCCGTCCGGCTATATCGAAGCTCGCGTGCGTGCCTAACAGGAATTGGTCAAGCGATGGAAAGCGACTGAAGGAGCAATGCCTTCCAACGCGCGATGTCCAATTGCCAACATATCTCCGCTTTCGCGCCTTTCTTTAGCGCATGAGACCAAGCGTCTTTGTTCCGCTCATTGTCCGCTACGTTTAGGCGGTCGACAACCGTCATTCCGCGCGTGAGTTCACTGCCAGTCTCGACCTCGACATAATGCTTGCTCGACCTTAACGACAGCGAAGGGTCTAGCAGGACCCCCATAGCCACCGGGTCCGGGAGAGCGATCCCTATTTCGCCTGTCTGCACCCGGTATGCCTCCATGGCAGTGCTGTTACAGCGAATCGCAAACTCACCGCAAGCACTATGGAGACCTGCAATCTGAGCCACATCGGCCCGATTGATTACGGCCTCGCCGCGGCTTAGTTGCCAGCCGATCAGCTCAATGGTAAGTCCCGAGAGAAAGACCATACGCGCTGCTTCTGGATCCACCCAGATATTGAATTCCGCAGCGGGCGTCACATTGCCTTCGCAGCACGGCGCTCCGCCCATCACCACACAGCGCGAGACCTGACCGGCCAGTTCGGGTTCACGGGCCAGGGCGAGGGCCAGGTTAGTCAACGGACCAAGGGTCACGATCTCAAGACCCGGTGTCTGCTTCGCTGTTCGGATGATGGCATCCACTGCGTGCTCGGATTCCACACACCTGCGTGACGGTGCGTAGCCGTGGTCGCCCAAGCCGTCCCGGCCGTGAAACCAATGTGCCGTCTCCAGAGGACGGAGAAGCGGCTGGGCGGCGCCTTGAAAAACGGGAACATCGGAGCCGCACAGTTCCGCCGTGTATAAAGCATTGCGGCTTCCCTGCTCTACTGAAACGTTCCCCGCGACAACCGTGATCGCGGCAACCTGGACGTTTTCGGAACGAAGCGCCATGATCAGCGCTACTGCATCGTCTGAGGCGGTATCAGTGTCGATTAAGATGGTGCGCCGCACTAAACTGTCCGCCCGTCCGAAACGGTTCCGCGCATGCTCACCAAATAAATTGTTCCTGCTACGCCAAATCCGACAAACCACGCATAGCTGTAAAGCCAATGCAGCGGCGGAACGACGGTTCCAATTAATGCAACAAATATACCTGCGGCCAGGGCAATCAGGGCGCGGGGATTGACACCGTTACTGTACTCATAGGGGCTGTGCCGCTGATATAGGCCCTGCACATCCAGTCGGGTTTTGCGAAGAAGAAAGTAATCAGCGATCATGATGCCTGCAATGGGTCCTAACAGGCCGGAATAGCCAACCAACCATCCAAAGATGTAGCTATTGAAATCGGACAACAGTTTCCATGGCATCATACACAGGCCCACGACGCCGGTGATCAAACCACCTGTACGGAACGATATGAGTTGCGGGTTCAGGTTGGAGAAGTCGTTGGACGGTGAAACTACGTTCGCCGCCACGTTAGTATTCAACGTGGCAACAAGGAGTGCGATCAACGCGATGGACGCAACCACCGGTTGTTGGAAGCGGCCCAGCAGAGCGACCGGGTCCCAAATGGCCTGACCGAAGAGAATCACCGATGCCGAAGTAACAGCGACGCCGATAAACGCGTAAAGCGTCATTGCAGGCGGCAACCCCACCGCTTGTCCTATGATTTGGGCTCGCTGGGATTTGGCATAGCGTGTGAAATCGGGGATGTTCAGAGCAACCGTCGCCCAAAAGCCGACCATGCCCGTCAATGCAGGAACGAAAAACTGCAGGAATTCGCGGGTATTGTGGAACTTGCTTGGGCTGTGAAGGACCGGACCAAGTCCGCCGGCCTTTTGCAGAATCCACCACAGCAGCAAGACGCCGACGGCAAGCATGAATGGTGCAGCAACGCCCTCCAGAAACCGGATCATCTCGATTCCTCGCCAAACAACAAACATGTTTAACGCCCAGAAGGCGAAGAAGCAGAGCCATGGCAGCGCGGGATGAGCACCGGCGGCAGGCCACAGAATGCGAAGCATGGAAAAGATGGCCTGGCCACCAATCCAGGTTTGAATGCCGAACCAACCACACGCAACGATAGCCCTAAGTACGGCGGGCACATTCGCGCCGCGAACGCCAAATGAGGCTCTCACGAACACAGGAAACGGAATGCCGTATTTCGCTCCGGCATGCGCGTTCAAGAGCATAGGAATCAGCACAATCAAGTTGCCAAGAAAGATGGTGCCAATCGCTTGTTGCCAGCTCATGCCGCCCGCAATCAGCCCCGAAGCGAGCATGTACGTTGGAATGCAAACACTCATCGCTACCCAAAGCGAAGCGTAGTTGTAGATGCCCCACGTTCGCCGGGACGGTTCCACTGGAGCAAGATCGTGGTTGTACAGCCGCGGATCGAAGTTTTCGGTGCCATCGGAAGTGAGTGGTGCTGTACGATGCGATTCCGTACCCGGTGCCATAGCCCAGCGTATTTGTTGATGCCTGGCATTGCAAGGGGAGGTTGCCGATTTCAGTGGTCGCCGACTGAATTAGTCGTAAGATAAAAGCTCCGAAGAATGCCCAGTTCGCACGTCTAGGAATGCATCATTAAAGGAAGTGGGAAGAGACACTACTTGCATCAGCGGACTGAATCACGGGCGGACGAAAATGCACTCGCAGAACTGCTGCCGCCATTAAGCACGAACGAAGCCTTAAGCGAAGCGAATCGCTGCCTCTTCTGTTACGACGCGCCGTGTACGCATGCCTGTCCAACGCATATCGATGTTCCTCGCTTCATCCAGAAGATCGCGACGGAGAATCTACTCGGGTCGGCTAGAACGATCCTGGAGTCGAACCTGTTGGGGGCAACCTGTTCGCGCGTCTGTCCCGTGCAGGAACTGTGCGAAGGCGCCTGCGTTTTAGGCGCGGAACACAAACCGATCATGATCGGCCGGCTGCAGCGCTTCGCGATGGATTTCCTCTACGAAACGCAGGCAAATGTGTTCCCTTCAGCACGGGCGACCACGAAGAAAGTTGCTGTCGTTGGCTCCGGCGCGGCAGGCCTGTCATGCGCCGGGGAATTAGCACGTCGCGGTCACAGCGTCACTCTGTTTGAAAAGCGTGCGCTACCTGGTGGCCTTTCCACGTACGGGATCATCGCGCTTCGGGAACCCCTGAGTATTGCCGTCGCAGAAACAGAGATGATCAGGAGCCTGGGAGTGGAGTTTCGCACCGGTGTGGAGTTGTGTCGCGACGTAAAACTCGCCGATCTCGCAACGCAATTCGACGCCGTCTTTCTAAGCTTTGGCTTGGGTGACACGCCCTCTCTCAACATTCCCGGTGAGGAACATATCCTGGATGGCCTCGCCTACGTGGAACAAAGCAAAATCGACCCCTCACAGTTGCAGCGCGGTAACAATGTCGTTGTAATTGGGGCCGGCAATACCGCCATCGACTGCGCCACCATCGCAAAGAGGATCGGTGCAGAGAGAGTGACCATCGTCTACCGGCGCTCGGCAGACCAAGTGAGTGCCTATCAGCACGAAGTCGATTTCGTGCGCAACGAAGGCGTAGAATTTCTATTTCTCTCGCAACCGGCAAGCGTAATCTTCAGGCATGGGCAGGTGGCCGGGCTCGAGTGCCGGCGCATGCAGCTGGGCGGATTGGATGCAAGCGGACGGCCGTCACCCATCGCGTTGGCCGGCTCCGAGTTCCTGGTTACAGCGGATCTGATCATCAAAGCGATTGGCCAGCAGAAATCGACACTCGCGAAAACATTGGGGCTTCGAACGAACGCCGGCTACATCGCCGTGAGCGAGGCCTTCGAGACCAGCATGCCTAAAGTGTTTGCCGGGGGCGACTGCATTCGCTCCGCCGGGGCCTGCTCAACCGTAATGGCGGTCGAGGACGGAAAATTGGCGGCCCTTGCCATTCACGACCGATTGGAGGCGAATTAGATGGCCGATCTTCGTACCAGATTCGCCGGTGTCACGTCACCGAATCCTTTCTGGCTTGCCTCTGCACCGCCTACTAACTCGGGTGCCCAGATTCACAAAGCCTTCGAGGCGGGCTGGGGCGGAGCAGTTTGGAAAACTATTGGCGCGCCGGTATTGAATGTGTCCAATCGCTACGGCGCGTGGCATTATGGCGGCCAGAAGATGCTCGCTATCAACAATGTTGAGTTGATTTCAGACCGTCCTCTTCCCATAAATTTGCGCGAGATCGCCGACGTCAAGCGCCATTGGCCGGACCGCGCGGTGGTCGTTTCGGCGATGGTGGAATCAACTCCCCAGGCCTGGCACGACATTGTTCTGCAGATCGAAGATACAGGCGCAGATGCCATCGAGTTGAACTATGGCTGTCCACATGGCATGAGCGAACGTGGCATGGGCAGCGCTGTGGGTCAAGTCCCTGAGTACTGCGAACAAATCACTTCCTGGGTAAAGCAGACCGCTCGCATACCGGTCATTGTCAAGTTAACGCCCAACATCACGAACATCGTTCATCCGGCTCGCGCCGCCGTTAGCGCAGGCGCGGACGGTTTGTCACTGATCAACACCATCAACTCCATCATTGGAGTGGATCTGGACACGCTTGAGATCACGCCCAGCATCGGCGGCAAGGGCGGCCATGGCGGGTACGCCGGTCCCGCGGTAAAGCCGATTGCGCTAAATATGCTGTCAGCCATAGGAACCGATGAGCGCGTCGCCGCTTCCGGGCTTCCGATTTCCGGTATGGGTGGCATCTCCACCTGGAAAGACGCGGCGGAGTTCCTGCTGCTGGGCGCCACCAGCCTTCAAGTCTGCACGGCCGTCATGCACTATGGTTTTCGCATTATTGAAGATCTCTGTGATGGACTATCCAACTGGATGGACACAAAGGGATTTTCTACGCTCAGCGAAGTAAGAGGGAAAGCGCTCGCAGGCATCTCGGAGTTCAAAAACTTCGACTTGGCGTTTCGTGCGGTCGCCCGCATCAACCCGGATCTCTGCATCAAGTGCAATCTCTGTTATGTCGCGTGCAACGACACGGCGCACCAATGTATCGACCTCATCAACGCAGATGGAAAGGCGACGGAGCCATTTGCCTATAACGTGCGATCAAACGGCAAGGCAGAGGCGTTGGACTCTCGCCCGCAGCCACGAGTCCGCGAGCAAGATTGCGTTGGCTGCCGCTTATGTCACAACGTCTGCCCGGTTCACGACTGCATCGAAATGGTAGAACTGCCACCCTGTCGCCCGTCAACAACCTGGGATAGACTTTCTCAGACGCAACCGGAAGTAACCAACGATTGGGAAGCAATGGAGCGTTACCGCGCTGCTAACGACATTCACATTCACTAGGGAGTTCGCCGGTTGCCGCTACTAATCAGGAACGGCGAAATCGTCACGGCCGATTCGCGCTATCGGGCCGACATCTACGCGGAAGGCGAGACCATTACGCGCATCGGCAAAGATCTGGACACGCCTCCGCACGCCGACGTGATCGATGCTGCGGGTAAATACGTCTTTCCCGGCTTCATCGATCCGCATGTACACATCTACCTGCCCTTTATGGCGACCTTTGCTAAGGACACGCATGAGACGGCGAGCATCGCCGCACTGGTAGGCGGGACCACCACCTATATCGAGATGTGCTGCCCTTCGCGTTTGGATGACGCCCTGGAAGGCTATCATCTGTGGAAATCGAAAGCCGAGGGAAACAGCGCCTGCGATTACAGCTTTCACATGTCCGTCTCGAAGTTCATCGGGGAAACCGAATCGCAACTGCGTGACATCGTCCGCGATGGCATCACCTCTTTCAAGATATTCCTCGCGTATAAGAACTTCTTTGGCGTGGAAGATAGCGAAATGTACCGAGCCTTGAAGCTCGCCCGCGAACTAGGCGTCATTGTCACCGCTCATTGCGAAAATGCAGAACTGGTTGCACAGCGACAGGCCGAGTTGCTCAGCCAAGGAAAAGTCGGACCCGAGTGGCACGAGCCGAGCCGTCCCGAATCGGTAGAGGCCGAAGGTACCCATCACTTCGCGACTTTTCTCGAAAGCACCGGAGCGCAAGGCTATGTGGTTCATTTATCCTGCGAAGCCGCGTTAAAGGCGGCGCTTGCTGCAAAGGAGCGCGGCATCAAGATCAAAATCGAGTCGGTAATCCCGCACTTGATCCTCGACAAAACGGCTGCCGAGCGTCCCGGGATAGAAGGTATGAAGCACGTCATGTCGCCTCCGTTGCGCGACAGGCGCAACCATCCGGTACTTTGGAACGCGCTCAGCGCGGGGCTCATCGACACGGTTGCTACCGACCATTGTCCCTTCGACACGGACCAAAAGCTTCTTGGCCGCGACGCGTTCACCCAGATTCCGAATGGCATTCCCGGAATTGAGGAGCGTGTCAATCTGCTTTTCACGTATGGCGTAAAGCGGGATAAGCTGAGTCTGAACCGATTCGTGGAAGTCGCGAGCACGGAGGCGGCGAAAACCTTCGGGCTCTTTCCGCGCAAGGGAACGATTGCCGTGGGAAGTGACGCCGATCTTGTTGTCTACGATCCCAATTACAAGGGAACTCTCGCCGCGGCTACACAACACGGCAATAACGATTACAACGGCTTTGAGGGACTAGCCATTGAAGGACGCGCGTCCCTTGTCACTGTTCGCGGCAAAGTCCAAGTGAAGGATGGGCAATTCGTCGGCGAGCGCGGGCGCGGACAGTTCCTCCGTCGCGAACCGGCACACTTCTGATTGCACAATGCCACTTAATCCCAAGCGAACCGTTGCAGAACTCAAAGAACTGCGCCACCTTACTTCCGATGAGAACGGAGCGCAACGCGTAGCCTGGACTGATACCTGGATGCAAGCTCGCGCTTGGCTTAAAAGCAAACTGGAAGACCTACCGGTAGAACAGCATCAAGATGCTGCCGGCAACAACTGGGTCACCCTTCGTGGTGAGTCCGATCGCGCACTTCTCTTAGGCGGGCACTTGGATTCTGTTCCGAATGGCGGCTGGCTGGACGGAAGCCTTGGGGTGCTGGCATCGCTTGAGGTTCTTCGCCACTTTGCGGAAGAGTTCGACGGACGACCTCCAGTTACCATTCGCCTGGTCGACTGGGCAGATGAGGAGGGCGCGCGCTTCGGCCGTAGTCTGTTCGGCTCCTCTGCCTTTGCAGGGACGCACAGCATCGAAGCAGATCGCGGCAGAACGGACAAGGACAACATCCAACTGCAAGAGGCGCTGCGCCGGTGTGGCGTGAACATCGATCACATTGGCGAGGCTGCCTCCGAATGCCAGGACGCTGGTGCGTACTTGGAGCTGCACATTGAGCAAGGTCCGGTTCTCGAGCGCCAAGGACTTCCCCTCGCCGCGGTCCTTGGCACCAAGGGAGTGGAGCGGCACGCCATTACATTTTTCGGGCAGGAAGCGCATTCGGGTTCAACGCCAATGAACGTCCGGCGCGACGCACTTGCAGCCGCTGCGAAACTTGCACTTGAAATTCGATCCATCGCCAGGCAGCACCCAGACGCCGTTTGCACCATCGGCAGCCTGAAAACTTACCCGGGCATCGTTACCGCTGTCGTGGGCCGCTGTGAAGCCACCCTCGATCAGCGAGATCTCAGCCCCCAGATTTTGGCCGGAATGTACCGGGAGGCTGTTGAGGCAAGCAAGCGTTTTGCTCTCGAAGAGGGCTGCACTGTGGAATGGTCCCGCATCTGGAATATTGAGCCTGTTCCCTTCCATACGGAATTGATTCACCTGTGCCAGGAAGCCATTCGCGAAGTCACAACGGAGGCACCATGTCTTCCTTCAGGGCCGCTACACGACGCAGCTGAGGTAAGCCGATCCGGCATCCCGACTGTCATGATGTTCGTACAATCGCTGAACGGCATCAGTCACAACAAGATCGAAAATACAAAAGAAGAGTACATTGAACTATCGGTGGTGGCGCTCGATCGTTTAGCTGCCAAAACGATGGCTTGGATGTTAGGCCGGGAGGTTCGCTAATAGAATGGACCCGCTCAGTTCGCAGCAGGTTGTAGAAGACAACCGAGATTACACGATGTTCTCGTGGTCGGTTCAGGGTGCATCGCTTCCCATGCACATGGTCCGTGGCCAGGGCGTCTGGTTCTGGGATGGCGCCGGAAACAAATGGCTTGATTTCAGTTCACAGCTGATCAACTTGAACCTGGGACACCAGCATCCGCGGATGCTGGAAGCGATCAAGAAACAGGTAGATGAACTCTGTTTCGCCGGACCCAGCTTCGCCACTGAGCCCCGCGCCAGGCTCGGCAGGAAACTGGCCGAGATCACTGGCCTGGCGAAGTCGTTCTTTACTCTGGGCGGCTCCGAGGCGAACGAAAACGCCCTGAAGATGGCCAAGCTGTTTACCGGGCGCGAAAAGATCATCACACGCTATCGTTCCTATCACGGCGCAACCATGGGTGTGATGACCGCTTCCGGCGATCCCCGCCGTTGGCCCGTAGAGCCGGGAATTCCCGGCATCGTCCGTGTTTTCGATCCCTATTGCTACCGCTGCCCTTTTGGCAAGACAGTCGACAGCTGCCGCCGCGAATGCGTCAGCCACATCGAAGAGGTCATCCAGATGGAAGGGCCGCAGTCAATCGCGGCTGTGCTTGTCGAAGGCATAACCGGTTCTAACGGGCTCCTTGTTCCGCCCGACGATTACTACCCCAAACTGCGGGCCCTTTGTGACAAGTACGGCATCCTGCTGATCACCGACGAAGTAATGAGCGGGTTCGGGCGTACGGGCAAGTGGCTCGCCACCCAACACTACGGCATTCAGCCGGATATCGTCACTTGCGCCAAGGGATTAACCAGCGGTTACATGCCGTTGGGCGCGGTGATCGTCTCGAAACCCATTGCTGACTATTTCGAAACACACATGCTGTGGGGCGGCCTCACATATAGCGGACACCCTGTCTGCTGCGCTGCTGCGGTCGAAAACCTCAACATCTACCAGGAAGAGTTCCTGTTTGAGAATGTCGACAAGCAGGGACGCTACCTTGAGACACGGTTGCGGGCGATGCAGGACCGCTACAGCTGTGTGGGCGATGTTCGTTATAAGGGTTTATTCAGCGTAATCGAACTGGTGAAAGACAAGGTGTCAAAAGAACCGCTGGCGCCCTTCGCGGGATCGAGCCCTGAAATGAGCAAGCTCGCGGCGTTCTTAAAATCGAAGCACCTTTATGCATTCAGCAGATTCAACATGCTTTGGGTCTGCCCGCCGTTGATCATCTCGCAACAGGAATTGCAACAAGGTCTTGACGTCATCGAAGAAGGTTTACAGTTGATTGATGCGGACCTCGACGCCACACGACAAAGTTCAGAGGAAGTAAGTTATGCCACTCCCTGAGGCTCCTGTGATTGCTGAACCAGAAACCGCGTTACGAACCGTCGCTCACTGGATTGCCGGTAAGCCGGTATATATGGATGCGCCGCGCTCGGGCGATGTCTGGAATCCGGCCACGGGTACCAAACAAGCAATTGTGCCTTTCGCCACGGCGGGAGATGTAGATACAGCCATAGCGGCGGCGCAAGCTGCATTTCCTGCCTGGCGCTCTACCCCGCTTTCGCGGCGCGCCGAAATCCTGTTCCGGTTACGGGAACTTATCGATCGGAATCGCCGCCGCATTGCCGAAGTGCTTACCGCCGAGCACGGCAAAACCGTTTCCGATGCCATGGGCGAAGTCGCGCGCGGTCTCGAGAATGTCGAGTTTGCTTGTGGCGTGCCACAGCTCCTGAAGGGCGGCTTTTCGGAACAGGCAAGCCGCGGCGTCGATGTCTATCAGATTCGCCAGCCGCTGGGCGTCGTTGCCGGCATAACTCCGTTCAACTTTCCGGCGATGGTACCCATGTGGATGTTCGCAAACGCGATCGCCTGTGGCAACAGCTTCATCCTGAAGCCATCGGAACGAGATCCGTCCGTTAGCCTTCTGTTGGCCGAACTGTTGCAGGAAGCGGGGCTGCCCGACGGTGTCTTTAATGTCATCCAGGGCGACAGCGTGGCTGTGAATCGCTTGCTGGAACATCCCGACGTGAAAGCCGTCAGCTTTGTCGGCTCTACCGCCGTCGCGAAGTACATTTACGAAACAGCTACCCGAAATGGAAAGCGTGTGCAAGCCCTCGGCGGTGCCAAGAACCACATGCTTGTGCTGCCCGACGCGGACGTCAACATGGCGGCCGACGCAGCGGTCTCGGCCGGCTACGGCTCCGCCGGCGAGCGTTGCATGGCAATCTCGGTTGTTGTCGCCGTGGGAAAAATCGCGGATCCCCTGATCGATGCCATCACCGAACGTGCAAATCGGATCCAGATCGGAGACGGCCTGAAAGAGGGCAACGAAATGGGGCCGCTAATCACGGGCCAGCATCGCGACCGGGTGGCGTCCTATCTGCAGGATGCCGGAGTCGACGGCGCTCAAATCGTATTGGATGGGCGTCAGCAGCCGGTCAGCCAGGGCCCGGGCTTCTTTCTCGCCCCGTGCTTACTTGATAACGTTCGTCCCGGCATGCGTTGTTACGACGATGAGATTTTCGGCCCCGTTCTGAGTGTGGTTCGAGTGAACACCTACGAAGAAGGGCTGCGCGTCATTCAAGACAACCCATACGGAAACGGCACGGCGATTTTTACCCGCGACGGCGGTGCTGCTCGGCAGTTTCAGTTTGACGTTGAGGTCGGTATGGTCGGCATCAACGTGCCCATTCCCGTTCCTATGGCTTACTACAGCTTCGGCGGTTGGAAGGCATCGCTGTTCGGTGACCTGCACATGTACGGTCCGGAAGGCATTCAGTTCTATACCCGGGCCAAGGTGGTTACCAGCCGCTGGCCCGACCCCGCTACCAGCACAGTGGATCTTGGCTTTCCGCAAGTCCGCTGAAAAACGAACACACACCGTTGCGCGTTCCCCGAAGACAGTTTTTGAAACACTGCGGCCAGACCGCAGCGGCGGCGTTGGTGCCCTCCGGCTCTCATGCTGCGTCTAACATTAGCCCGAGTGTGCCCGATTATCACTTGCATCCGCAGTACCGCGAGCACACTCCTTTAGAACCGCTTCTGCATAAACGCGAAGCCCTCTTCGATGACAATTTCGAATTAGAGAAGGAGCATGATCGAATCGCAGCCGTCCTGGAGCAATGGAGCACAGCTTTATGCGGAACGCCGCGGCGATTCGACGCCATCGTGAAAGCCTTCGCCGCAGATTTCAGAGGCGATGCGCTGCGGCCTGTAGAAACGAAAAACGTGCGTCGCGGGCCCGCTATCAAAGTCGAGCGCCTTCAATTTGCGCCCACCCTCACGCTCGACGCTGAAACTTTTCGCCTGGAGTTCGAGCGGTCTATGGCGGAGTTGTCTAGAATTTTAACGGCCGACTTCCAGGTTACGCATATTGACAAGCTCGCTGCAGGCACGTGGCGCACCGATATACACTTTGAACTCGTTGCCACCGGCGAAAGCTTCTTCCGCGAACAGCGCATTGGCAACTGGACCCTGGAATGGCAGAAGGCTGCGAACAACACCTTCCTAGTTCAACAGTGGCATCACACGGGCGAAACGCGGAGTCGATCCACCGCACCCTTCTTTGAGGATGTGACAGCGCATGCACTTGGCGGAAACTCCTCCTACTCAGATCAACTCATTCATGGAGTCGATTACTGGCGTACGCTGGTTGACGGCGCAAGCCACATAGACATCTACGGCCATAACGGCGTGGCCGTTGGGGACGTTTACGGCAAGGGTCTCGACGACCTGTACATCTGTCAACCGGCGGGACTTCCGAACCGCTTCTACCGCAACCGTGGCGATGGCACCTTTGAAGACGTTACCGCTACCTCGGGCCTAGGCGTCCTTGAAAACACGGCTTGTGCTCTCTTTGCCGATTTCAACAATCGCGGTCACCAGGATCTGGTCGTGGTGCGCGCAGAAGGCCCAATGCTGTTCGTGAATCAAGGCAATGGCAGCTTCCGTCCGAAGCCTGAGGCCTTCCAGTTCGCCAGCGCCCCGCAGGGTACATTCACCGGCGCCGCCATCGCGGACTACGATCGCGATGGCTGGCTCGACATTTACTTCTGCCTGTACGTCTACTATCAGGGCGCGGGCCAATACAAGTACCCGGCCCCTTACTTCGATGCCAATAATGGGCCGCCCAACTTCCTGATGCGGAATCAACGGAACGGGACGTTCCGCGACGTAACTGCGCAAGCTGGTCTGAATCAAAACAACACGCGTTACAGCTTTTGCTGTAGCTGGATCGACGCCAATCAGGATGGCCTGCCTGATCTTTACGTCGTCAACGACTTCGGACGCAAGAACCTCTACCGCAACAATGGCGATGGAAGCTTTACCGACATCGCTGAGCAGGTATACGTGGACGATGTCGGCGCCGGCATGAGTGTCTGTTCTTTCGACTACGACAACGACGGGCGCGAAGACCTGTACGTAGCCAACATGTGGACTGCCGCCGGAGAACGGATCACGTCCGAACCGGACTTTAAAGCAAACTCGACAACTGCGGTGCGCAGCCGCTATCGCAAACACGCAATGGGTAACTCGCTGTTCCGCAACCAGGGCAAAGCGGCGTTTGAAGATGCGACCCTATCGGCCGGCGTAGGCCGTGGCCGGTGGTCATGGTCGAGCGATGCCTGGGACTTTGACCACGATGGCTTTCAGGATCTCTACATCACCAACGGCATGATTTCGGGCCCGCTACGCGAAGACCTGAATAGCTTTTTCTGGCGTCAGGTGGTTGGCCAGTCTCCGGACGAACCCAAGCCGTCGCACGGCTACGAGCAAGGTTGGACGGCCATTAACGAACTTATCCGGGAAGACTATAGCTGGAGCGGCTACGAACGGAACATCTTCTACCTCAACAATGGTGACGGAAGCTTCTCCGATGTTTCTGGAGCTCTAGGACTCGACTTCATCGAAGACGGCAGAACATTTGCTCTGGCAGACTTGGATCACGATGGCCGACTCGAAGCGGTACTGAAGAACCGTAATGGCCCACAAGTAAGAATCCTGAAAAACGTTGCGCAGGCCCTGCCGCCGTCCATTAGCTTTCGGCTGCTGGGCACTCGAAGCAACCGCGATGCTATAGGGACGACAGTCACAATCGAGACCGAGCTTGGCCGCCAAACGCGAACCTTGCAGGCCGGATCGGGATTCTTGGCGCAACACAGCAAGGAACTTTTCTTTGGCTTAGGACAAGCAAAAACATCGATCACGGCAATTATTCGTTGGCCGAGCGGCCTGACTCAAACGTTCAAGGGACTCGCTCCCGATCACCGCATTTCCGTTGAGGAAGGCAGCGATAGCCACCGAGCCGAACCGTTTTCACGTCCTCCGTCACAAGTCTTAACGAGCCCACAGCTGCCCGACAAGCTTCCTGACGCAAGCGAGACTTGGCTCCTGGTTCCGATCAGTGCTCCCGAAATCTCCATACCCGCTGATGATGCCGCTGCAAAGACGCTTTCCGCGTTCCGTGGTAGGCCGCTTCTGCTGCAACTACACTTTGGTCCGTCTACTCCACGGCGCGAGGAAGCTGATCTTGCCGTCATCACGCTTGATCTGGCGCAAGCGGAACACAGGGACACTGCAGCAGTCTACAACCTTCTCTACCGCATGCTCTTCGATCGGCATCGTGACCTTACGCTTCCTACTTCTTTCCTGATCGACGAAGCCGGAACGATCGTCAAGATCTATCAAGGTGAGTTGTCCATGGGTCGCGTGCAAACTGACGCGCACAACATCCCGAAAAGCGACGCAGACCGCCTGGCCAAAGCACTTCCCTTTCCTGGAGCCAGCGGCACCTTCACGTTCGGCCGTAATTACCTTTCACTTGGTTCGGTATTCTTCCAGCGCGGGTATTGGAATGAATCGGCGACTGCGTTTCAACTTGCGCTTCGAGATGATGCCTCCAGTTCAGAAGCTTGCTATGGTCTGGGCAGCGTCTATCTCAAGCAAGCAAAGTTGGAACAAGCCAAAGTGAACTTCGAAAAGGCCACAGCTTTAACGGCGACTTACCCTGAGACCAAGCCGAACGCCTGGAATAATCTCGGGTTGATTGCGATGCGCGAAGGCCAACCGGTAACGGGAGTCAGCAACTTCCAGCAAGCGCTGCGGCTGCAGCCCGACTACGTGACCTCGCTTCAGAATCTTGGCAACGCCTATCGATCGCTGAAGCAATGGGGCGATGCTCTACAAAGTCTACAGCAGGCCCTTGCACTGGCGCCGGACGACCCCGAAGTGAACTACAGTCTGGGTATGGTGTTCGCGCAAACAGGCCAGCAGGAGCGTGCTTACGCTCTGTTTCAACATGCGCTTCAGATCAGGCCGGTGTACCCGGAGGCAATCAACAATCTGGCAATACTCTATCTGCGAACCCAGCGTCGCGACCAGGCCGTCAAGGAATTTGAACGTTGCATACAGGTCGCGCCTGCTTTCGATCAGCCGTATTTGAATCTAGCGCGGGTCTATCTCATCGAAGGTAACCGCGACGAAGCGCGCTCTACTTTGCTCGCTCTGCTGAAACAAGTGCCGAACCACGTGGAGGCACAGCGAGCGCTGGAGCAGCTCAATTGACCCGCGTGCACATCTGCTCGGTGCTGTTGTTGTCCGGCGGGTTGAGTGCGCCTGCTTTTTCGGCCACTGTCGAAGGCAAGGTTCTCGATGCAAGCCGAATCCCTATCAAATCTGCGACGGTGGCACTTGAATGCAACGGTAAGGCGGACACGGTGGCCACAACTCCGGACGGCCGCTACCGGATCGTTTCGCACCTGGCTGGCTCTTGCCAACTGCATGCCACTACTTCGCACGACGGTGAGACTAGAGTGGGGCCATTTGCACTCGGCGCAACCGATACGAAAACGCAGGATCTTCTCTTGTCATCGCCGACGGCCGCCATCGAGTTCTTTGATCAGCCATCATTTACGGTGGCAGGAGTCACAGACAACACATACCTCGGTGGTCACGGATCCGACACTGTCAATCGCTCAAAAGAAGAAGTAGCAAAGGCGGTTGCATCGCTTGAAACAAAGTTCGACGCTGACGGCTCCCACGAGGCGCTCGCCTCCCGACTTGTGCGTGAACCCAATAACGCTGATCTCCATGGGCGCATGGCGAACACAGAGGAACAAATGGGGCATCCGCTTGCAGCTCTTCATGAATTTCAACGCGCCGCGGAACTAGATCCTAGCGAAGCCCGTCTCTACGACTGGGGCACGGAGTTGCTGCTGCATGGCGCACCCGCGGCAGCGGGTGAAATTTTTGACCGGGGCATCCGCTTGTTCCCGCTCTCCACGCGCATGCAACTTGGCGCCGGGTCAGCGCTTTACAATGCTGGCAACTACCCGGCCGCCGCGCAGCGGTTCTTCGCAGCAGCTGATATGCGCCCAAGCGATCCTCAGCCGTATCTTTTGCTAGCGAAGGTGCAAGCGCCTCAAATCGCGGATTCAGCCGGCTTCGCGGAACGCATGGAACGTTTTGCCAGGCTCCAACCCAACAATCCGTGGGCCAACTTCTACTACGCGAAAACGCTTTGGCGATCGCAACGAAGTTCACAAGACGGGAGTTCCTTCGCCAAAGTAGAATCGATGTTGAGGCACGCTGTGCAGCTCGAACCTGGCTTCGCGGAAGCGTACCTGCAACTCGGTATAGTCTATGCGGATACGAACGATCTTCCTTTGGCCGTCCAGTGCTACCGAACCTCCATCCAACTGAACCCTCGTTCGCCGGAACCGCACTACCGTTTAGCGCAAACCTTGCGCCAGTTAGGTTCGTCGCAAGCCGCGACCGAAGAGACTGCTATTTTCCGTCGCCTGTCGAACGAATCGGACGGTCAAACGAACCGCGAACGTTCGGAACTACAGAAGTTTGTCGTCAGTCTGAAAACCCCGGCTGCTCGTTAATGCGCCTTGCTAGGCGTTCGCGTCATCAACTCGGCAAACATGCGATAGAACTTGTTGGCATCAAGGTCCAGTTGGATCTCGACGGGCGGTCCCTTTAACGCAGGCGCATCAGCCGTCGACCAGGTCACCGTATTTCCATAGCCGGCGCCTCTATCAAGGTCCACACTCATGAAGCGCGTTTCCTTTTTCGTGATAAGACTCGGATCAATCCAGGCAGCGGCGGCTAATTCGTCCCACATCACGTCGTTGCCGTCACCCGTCTGGTAGAAGCGTTGAACGTACCGCGCCACCGGCGTATCGCTCTTTCCAATCATCTTCACTAACTCTGGGCTGAGTCTCGCCTTCAGCGATACGTCCGTCGGCGTACAGGTAATCCGCTTCCAGGGAGCACGCAGCACCACCTGCGCGGCCTCCGGATCAAACCAGAAGTTAAATTCATGACGAGGGTTTTCTATGAACTCGGCATCGTCTGTTAGGGGATTTAAGCTGCCGCCCATGAAGACCAGTTCCTTGGCGAGGGCTGCAAATTCTGAGTCCAGCGAGATGGCGAGCGCCAGATTCGTCATGGGACCACCTTCATAGATCGTGACCTCATGGGGAAACTTGTGTACCATCCGCAACAGGAATGGAACGGCGCCTTCCGCCCCCGCTGTGGTGGTCGGCTGTCCCTCCGCGAGTGGCGGAACGACGGACGCCGGGTGCCACCAGCGGTCATCCCATGCTCCCTGATAACTCACCTTGCCGTAACGCTGCACCCACAACTTTGTTTCGTCGCGCGTTCGAACCAGCGGGAAGGATGCACCGGCGAATCACCGGCACGTCTGTGCGCCCAATCAGTTCCAGCAAGCGGAGCGTGTGTTGTACTTCTTCATCGCGCCACTGGTCGCCGCTCACCACGGTGATCCCGAGCACTTCCACATCCGGGCACTGCAGCATCAGCAAAATCGTTTGAAGATTGCTACCGCCGGGGCCCGATGCATCCTCATTGATAATCACCTTGTGGCGCGGCTGGGCGCTTAGAAGCGCCCACGCCGATAACCCAAGAACGATGGTAGGAAGAAGCCTGGGGCAACGCGGCATACAGCACTAGAGTACCCGCTGCCGCCTCGTCTACATCAGAACGCCAGCTTCAGAGCGAACTGAATAACGCGCGGATTGCCTACCGTTGTATTGATAACCCCGAAAGTGCCCGAGTTGATATCGCCGCCGGGTTGGCCAAACTGTGCGTGGTTGAAAAGATTAAAGAATTCCGAGCGGAAATCCAATCTTGTTGCCTCATTCCAGAGCGGAAAATGTTTAATGACCGAGAAGTCTGTATTGATGAAATCGGGCCCGGAGAGAGGCGTTCGCGACGCGTTACCGAGTTCACCTGACGCTGGAATAGAGAAGCACGACGTATTAAAGAATTCCCCAAGGCTGGACTTGCCCGAATTTGGATTGCAAGTCTGATTGGGTCGATTCAGGCTATTGCCGTTGTTCTGAAAATTCACCGACGATTGGTTGTTGCTGTCCACCACGAACACGGGAAAGCCAGACGTGGCCCGTTCGATAATCGTGATCTCCCATCCACCTAGAGACCTGGTTTGCGATCCCATGCAAGGAACTGCCAAATCGTCTTTCCTTTACCGAACGGTAGCTGGTAAATAATGCTTGCCGTAAAGGTATGGTTCACGTTGATCTGCGATAGCGCCCAGTCGAGATTCTGCCAATTTGGCAACGGATAGTACGTGGCGCCAAGCAACGAGCCAAGCCCATCCGTAAAACCATTGTCGTGCGCCCTGGCATATGTGTAACCCAAGCAGCGCATACAGTCCGGCTTTATCGTTTCTGGTTTCGGCCTTCACTTGCAGCGAATTGTAGTGCGCCCGTCCGATGTCACTGATATTCGAAATGGTGGAGAACGGAAAATTCGCAGCATAAGGTGCCGCAAACGCCGAACCTCCAGGTCCGCAGCCCAACGTGTACCCGGTCACCGTTCCGCACGCTTGTGGTGAACCAACATTGATGTTATTGCCGTCGATCAGCACGTGAGAACTGCGTGACCCGGCGTAACCGGCCGTGAGAACCACATTGCCCAGCAATTGCTGTTCCGCGTTAAAGTTGAACTGCTGCACCTGTCCTAATTTGAAATCCGTGTTCTGCGCCTGAATCGTGCCGGTAAAGTCGGACGGGTTTGGCGGAGCGGTAAAGATAGGGAATCCAGAGGACGCGTTAATGGCCCCGGGCGTCTTTCCGTAAAGCGTTGCGCAGGCCGCTGTCGCGAATGTACAGCCCCCTCCAAACGCAAACTGATCGGACTCCGCGTAGAACGGAGGATTCTGCCACAACCCCTGCGCTCCCTGATTCCACGCCGAGTCGTGGAAGATTGCATAGCCGCCTCGCAAGACTGTTCCGGCTTTGTCGAACGGCTTCCACGCCACGCCAATACGAGGCTCAAATGCGGTTTTATCGTATTTGATGCCAGCGGTCGACCCGACTCCGTTCTGGCCCGGGATCAGGAAGGTACCCGTCGCCGGATTGAAATCCGACTGGCGGTTTGCTGCTTCCGTGATCGGCGTCGTTAGCACCCACGCCAGCCCCAGATTCAGCGTCAGATTTTTGCTGATCTTCCAATCGTCTTGTACGAAGGGGCGGTACGATTTCCAGCGTCGTCCAATCACGTTGCCATTGAAAGTCTGGTCGTGAATGGCAAGGCTGGGAAGGCCAAGCACTAAGTCTGCTTCCGGCTCAGTTGTCCAGGCGCCGCTATAGATCCAATACCCATCCGCAAACCCCTCCGCCTTCGTGTTCATCTGATTGGCGCGGAATCCGCCGCCAACGCGGATGTCATGATTCCCGCGAACCATGTCGAGAGTATCCGAAATGGAGAACACGTTGGTTCCGCCCACAAACGGAGAGAAGCCGCGGTCGCCCAAGGACCAGTAACCGCCGGAAACCTGAGTCGATGTCAAACCGCAGCTCTCGCCGCCCAAATTTGCACCAGGAATACCGAAGGCCGCCGCCAGGCAACTGCCGCTGCCTTGTGACGTAATGTAGTTGAAAATCCGGTTATAACCGCCGCTCACCTGGTTCACGGTGGTGGGTGAGAACACATGCGTTTCGGAGACCGCCACATTCCGCCCGTGGTTCAGAATGCCTTGATTGCTGCCGAAAGGATTTGCTTCTGCGAATCCAGGCGATCCGCCGGGGACAAATGAAGTGGCCTGGTCGTAGCTGAAGCGCGCGAAGGCATAATCTTTCGGTGAAAAGTTCTGATCCAAACGCCCATCGAACTCGCCTTCGTTCAGTTTGCGAACCGGCTCGTTCACATAGTTGTACTGCAGCGCCGAGTTATTGGCGTTTGGCAGCGGATACAGGTTGATCAGTTTCTGGGTGATCGGGTTCAGTAAGCCAGCGGGAATCTTGTTGCAATTCACACCGGCAGCCTGGCTGCCCGCCGCGTTTGCCGGCATCGGATTGCCCGCGCTATCGCATTGAAAGTCTGTGTTCCCCGCACCGGTCACGTTCGGGTTCGTGATAAAACCAGTCCTCAAGTTGCCGAAAGCATCGTCAGTGAAATCTCCGTTGCGCATGGCGACCGATGGAACCAAGCCCGTCAAACGGAATGCCGTGACGCTGCATTTTGTTCTGAATATCGGCGAAGAAGAACGTCTTATCTTTCTTGATTGGCAACCCTACCGACCCGCCAAATTGATTCAGGTTGAACTTTTCTGTCGAAGCCGCAAAGAAACTTCGGGCATCCAGGCTGGTGTTCCGGAAGAACTCGAACAGCGTTCCATGCACTTCGTTCGTTCCCGACTTGGTCGTCACCAGCACCGTCGGACCGGCACGGTAACCAAACTCAGCCGAGTAATTGTAGGTAAGAACCTTGAACTCCTGAATGGCATCAATCGAGGGCAGGATCGAAATACCGCCTGAGGTCAGCTCGTTATTGTCGTTGCCGTCCAGCAGCCAATCCGTATCGTTGGCCCGCGAACCTCCCACTGACAAGGAAAACGATCCGCGCGTCGACACTTCGCTGTCCGCTCCGCCATTGAAAAAGCTATTCGGATTCGTCTCCTGCACAGTCCCGGGAGTGAGGGTCGCTAATTGAACGAAGTCGCGCCCATTCAAAGGCAGTTGTGCCACTTGCTGTGAGTTGATCACCTGCCCCAGGGTGGCGTTTGTGGTCTCCACAGCCACCGGTGCCGCCGTCACATCCACGCTTTGCTGCACCGTTGCGGGAGAAAGCGTCAGATTCAGTTCCCGTTGCTCGTTCGTTTGCAGAACAACGTTCCGTATCTCTTCCGTCCCGAATCCACTGCTTTGGGCGCTCACCGTGTACGTCGCAACCCCCAGCAGCGGAACTACGTAATGCCCGGCCCCGTCCGTTACAGCGTCGCGCGAGGTACCCGTTGCGGGTGCCGTGACCGAGATCTTGGCACCGGCCACAGCGGCACCGCTAGCGTCCGTGACCGTGCCCGAGATCGTGCCCGTCGCTTGCCCCAAAGCTGGCAAACTAAGTATTAGAAATCCGCAAAACACGCTGACGGCGAGCAAAAACTGTTTGATGATCAAAAATGTCTCCCTCCGGCTTCACCGACGAGAGGGTCAACTGGGACTCTGAGTCCGGCTTCCGGTGATTGGACTAGTATCCAAGTTCCGTTGCATGGGTGTCAATGGAGAATGTAGGTCTGAGTTGACTCAAAGGGCTCGCGACTTGCCATCTGTCGTCTGGTAGTCAAACTCCATCGTGAGCGAGGCTCCGTTTCGTTCCCGGATACAGTTTTTGGAAAGTTGCTGAATCAGCAGAAGTCCTCGATGCCCTGCCGGCAGATCCAGGCTCTCGCGAGTGGACGCATCGAACGAATGTCCAGGACCATCGTCGTAAACGTTGACGCGAATGAGTCCTTCCTGGCGATTCAGTCGCATGCAAATCGTCATCTCCCCGCCATCCGCACAGCCGTAGAGCATCGCGTTCAGCGCCGCCTCCCTGGTGCACAAAAGAATGTCGAACGTCACACTCTCGTGGAGATCCGGCAAGGCGAACTGTAGATCCCGGCTCCAGCCAAGCTGGATAGCGTCGATCTCTTTCGCCGACTCCGCGCCCCAGCGTTGAAAGACGAACGGCAGCCACGCCTGTTGCTGCGGACACGGCGGCGAAGATGTGAGGACGATGAGCACTGACATCACATCGTCCCGTGCTCCCAGCAACCATGCGGGACGGGGGGCGTCGGCGGCTCCACGATGCAGGCAAAGCGCCATATTTAGTGGAGTAACGCCTAGTTCGAAGGCCAGATCCTCCAGACCATCCGTCCAGGCGAGCAGAAAGCCGCTGTCAAACACTCGAACCGTGATGGCGTCCTCCAGGCCGGGAAACCACCCCAAAGCCGAGCCCCGGGCGTCGTCAAGCGCGTTCGGAAAGCCCTTGGCATCGATGTAAACGGGCGACGGACTCCCATAGTTGCGGACCACTAATTCGCGGCTTTTCGAGCAGTACATCAGGGCGCACGCGGCCAGCGAACTTTCGACATCCCCAGTCGTGTCGCTTTGTCCAATTAGATAATTGTTTAGTTCGTCGAATATTTCGTTCACCGGGACGCCGCGATCCAGCATGGCCCGTACCATGCCTTGCGAGTGCGCGGCCAGATAAGCAGCTTTCAGATCATGGCCAGATACATCGGTCAACAGCACCAATTCTTCGTTCTCGCTCACTTGGTAGTGGCATAGAAAATCTCCGCCCGCCATGTGCTTCGGGTAAAACCGCAAGTCGACCTGCAGGGCGCCTGATGCCGGCGTTGCCCGTAGCATCGAGCGTTGCACTTGCGCGAGTTCGTGGAGCGACCGGTCCAGAGCCTGTCTGGCATTCCTGAATTCGAGCTGTTCCACCACCTCCGCAGCAAGGTCCGCCAGTATCGACAATTGTTCGTCCGATGGAGGGTTGTGCGGCACGAGATCTATCGCGCACAGCGCGCCCAGTGGAAGCCCGCACGAGCCGATCAGAGGCGCACCAATGTAAGAGCGGATATAGGGCGGTCCAGTAACCAGGGGGTTGTCGGCAAACCTTGGATCAGCGAGCGCGTCCAGCACCACCATTGGCCGGTCGCAGAGAATTGCGTGGGCACAGAAGGCAACGTCGCGCGGAGTCTCGCTGATGGAAGCCCCGAAACAGCTCTTTACAAATTGGCGATCGCGAGCAACAAAGCTGACCAGAGCGATCGGCACGTTCATCACATATGCCGCGGTGCGCGTCAGGCGATCGAATGCGTTCTCGGCCGGTGTGTCCAGAACACCGTAGCTCTCCAAAGCGGCAAGCCGCGCGCTTTCGTTGAGATGAAGGTCCGCCTCCATTTGCTGGAAGCCCGTTATACGCGCACTACTGTCGCGTGCGCGTCCAGACGCGTGAAGCGGAAGGTACGCTCTACATTTTGACTGCCGACGCGCAGCGTCACCGAACCACCCGCGCGCTTGGTCTGCTTGATCACCGTCACCAGCAGGTTCAGTCCCACCGAATCGACCATAACGGCTCGAGAAAGATCGATTGTCACGTCTCGCAAAGTTCCGGACGCCCCTAACTCGGAGAAGATGAAATCGCGAACGGTTTCAGCATTGGTGCTGAGGATATCGCCCGGTATATGAACGACAAACGAAGATGAATCAGAGTTTTGCAACATGATTGTTTGTTTTCTGAAAAAACACGGCTTTATCGATCGTCGTTGGCAGAAGAAGTTGTGTCACTTGCACCGTGCTCTCCGCCGTGCCTAAAGCGAGTAGCCCATCTTCAGCGAGGTTCTGGCATATCCGGCTCAGGATCTTCCGTTTATCATCCAGGTCGAAGTAGATCAGTACGTTGCGAATGAAGATAAAGTCGAAAACAGGAAGCGATGGCCAATGCCCGATCAGATTGATTGGCAGGAACTCCGTCATGCTACGAATTTCGGGTCTGATTTGCCAACGGCCTTGCTCATTTTCTAGAAAATACTTAGCCAATAATGGCGACGGTAAGCCGCGAGCTACTTCATGCTGGCCGTAGATCCCATCGCGAGCCTGTTTCAAAACCGTCTCCGAAATGTCAGTCCCGATGATCCTCACGTCCCAGTTCAGGAGTTCAGGGTACCGCTCCCGGATCAGCATCGAAATGCTGTATGCCTCCTGCCCGGTGGACGCAGCCGCTGACCAGATGCGGAGTCGCCGCGTGGACTTTCGCGCCTCAATCAGCCTCGGCAAGACCGTGTTGCCGAAAGCTTCGAATGGGTAGCGATCGCGGAAAAACGAGGTTTCGTTGGTCGTCAAGGCGTCGATTGTGCGAACGTGCAGGGGACCAGGTTTGTCGGCCACCCGCAAAGCATCGATCAATGCTGCCAGTGAATGAAATCCTGTTTGCTCCGCAAGAGGCGAAAGCCTTGTCTCCACCAGATAGCGCTTGTCTTCGCCAATCACGATGGCTGAGTTTACTTTGGCCAAGTGGCGTACGTAGTGAAAATCTAGATCTGTCAAAACAGGGACGCTGTTAGACATGCACGCGACTCTTCCCGTCGATACGACACTCAATCGCACGTGCTAGTTGCGCGAGTGGCAGCACTTCGTCAGCGAGTTTCGCCTGCACTACCGACCCTGGCATGCCCCAGACAACACTGGATTGTTCGTCTTGCACCAGCACTGTCCCGCCCACCTCGACAACACTTTGACAGCCCCGGCAGCCGTCCTGGCCCATGCCGGTCAGCACCACCGCGAGGATCTCTTCATAAACTCTCGCCACACTTCGGAACAGCACATCGGCGGCAGGGCGGCACGAATTCTCGGGTGGTTCTTCGGTCAGCCGTAGAGTTGCGGCTTTGCCCCGCCCCACCACCTCCATGTGCTTCCCTCCCGGCGCAATGTAAACATGCCCGGGAAGTACGGGTCGGCCATCAACGCCTTCCTCCACACGGAGCTTCGACACTTCGTTCAGCCTCTTGGCAAACAAGTCCGTGAATACGGGCGGCATATGCTGAACAATCAGAACCGGGATCGGCAGATCGCCCGGTAGCGCGGGAATAAGTTCCGTCAGCGCGTTCGGCCCGCCGGTAGAGGATGCAATGCAGAGCACTTCGGGCATTCGCTTCGACTTGGCAGCCCCAATCCCAAATTGTGTTCTCGCCTTTGCGGTGACAGCGGTCCGGGGTGCGATGGCATGTTTCGATCTGGCGTACGTCTTTATTTTCGGGATCAGCTCCTGGCGGAGTCGTTCGATACAAGCGACAACGTTGCCGACATTGGCCGGTTTTGTGACGTAGTCACTTGCTCCGCGCGCCAGCGCCTCCAACGTCTTGCCCGCGCCCTTCTCGGTTACCGTGCTGAACATGATTACCGGCAGCTGCGGATAGAGCTTCCGGATCTCCGTTAGGGTTTCCAGGCCATCCATCTCGGGCATTTCCACATCGAGCGTCACACAATCCGGGTTCACATGCGGGATCTTCGCCAAGGCGAGTTTGCCGTTGGCTGCCCATCCCGCGAGTTCCAACTCGGGATCCGATGTCACTACTTCCGAGACAATGCGCCGGATCACCACAGCATCATCCACCACCAACACTCGGGTTTTGGCCTGACTATTCTGTACCAATTGGAATTTCCTAACCGGCGACGTTTGCCGTCAAAATCGTGGGGTCGAGCCACTTGCGACAGCCCTACCCACGTTTCCACCAAAGGCCCGTTCCCAGGTGAACGGGCCAAGCCTTCCTGCGCTCTACTGAAACTGCTCAACCACAAGATTCAGTTCGGACGCGAGCTTTGCGAGTTCTCTAGCCGACTCCAGGACGTGCCCGGCGCCTTCTGCCGTTTGCGATGCCGCTTGAGAAACGCTGGTGATGTTCCGCGAGATCTCGTTTCCGCCGCTGGCGGCCTCCGCCGCATTCCGCGCAATCTCATTCGTCGTCGCGCTTTGTTCCTCCACCGCGGATGCAGTCGTGTTCTGGATATCGTTGATCTGCGTAATAATGTTGCCGATCTCCGATATCGCTTTCACCGCCCCCCGCGTGTCGTTTTGTATGGCTTCAATCTTCTGGCTGATCTCTTCGGTAGCCGCAGCGGTCTGCTTTGCCAGTTCCTTTACTTCGTTCGCGACCACGGCGAACCCCTTGCCCGCTTCACCGGCGCGCGCGGCTTCAATCGTGGCGTTCAACGCAAGCAGATTGGTTTGCTGCGCGATGGAGGTGATTACCTTGATTACCTTCCCGATCTCAAGGCTGCTTTCGCCCAGCTTGTTGACCGTATTATTGGTCTCTCGCGCAACCTTCACCGCTGTGGTTGCAATCCGTGCCGCATCGGCCGCGTTTTTCGCAATCTCCGAAATGCTCGCACTCATCTCCTCCGCACTTGTCGCCACGGAACGAACATTGCTGCTCACTTGTTCCGAAGCCGCGGAGACCACGCCCGCCTGCGTCGACGTCTCCGAGGCGCTCGAACCCATCTGCTGGCTGACTGCAGTCAACTCTTCCGACGCGGTGGCCAGCGTCTGCGCTTTTTGTCCCAAAATCCCAAATGCTTTGTTCAGGCGGTCCGCCAATTCGCTCTGCTGACGGTTGTTCTCCATGCGCTCCAGTGCGGCCGACACAAGCTGGGCCACTTTGCGCAGCGCCGTCATCCGCTCAGCAGACAGCGTCAGCTGTTCCATGGCAAAGAAGTCGAGAGTGCCTTCAACGTTACCCTTGATCAGAATCGGCAGACACACACCACTCTTGACCCCGGCGCGTTGCGCAATGGGAGCGCGAACGCAATCCGTCATGCGCCCGATGTCTTCCGTGAAAACAACGTCGCGCGACGCCCACGCTCGTCCGCTTAAACCAACTCCTTCGGCGAACGTCGCTTCCCTTGTTACTCGCCGGAAATCATCGTTTACGCTGCCCGATTCCACATAGAACCGAAGCGCATTGACCTTTTTGTCCAGCTGCCAGTAAGACCCGTAGCTCCATCCGTAAGAAGCTCGCACCCTTTCAAGAACGGATTTCAATGCTTCTTCAACGGAGTTTGCTTTCGTAACGGCCTGCAGCGCTTCATTGACTACCTCGGTATCCTGTTGCGACTCATTGCCCTTCTGTAAGTCCCGGAGCCGCTGCAGAGCTGCCGATACCAGAAGACCGGTATTGCGCAGCGTATCCATGCGATCGGGCGAGAGGTCCAATGTCTCCAGAGCGAAGAAGTCCATTGTTCCATCGAGTTGTCCGTCCACGTAAACCGGGAAGCAGATACCGCTCTTAACGCCGGCTTTGCGTGCGCATGGAGCTCGAACACAATCGGTGACTTCCGCCAAATTGCGAGCAAACACCAGTTGACCCGTAGACCAGGCACGCCCGCTCAGGCCCTGTCCCTCACGAAATTGAGCCTCCATCGTGACACGACGGAATTCCTCGTTGACCGATCCCGACTCGCGCGAGAAACGCAACGTTCGTTCCATCGGATCCAGCTTCCAATACGAGGCATAAGCCCATTGGAACGCCGCGCGAACGGAATCAAGTGCCGATTGAATCGCAACGTCAATGCTTGCCGCCTTGCTCGTTTGGGCGACAATTTCAATCACTGCGCGAGTGTTCGAGCGTGCTTCTTCCAGCTTCTCCAACACCGTTGAATCCGAACCGGCAGTAACAGCCTCCGCACTTGCACCTTTACGCGTGCTCTTCCGCTTCCCTTTGGAAACCGGTGTCTTTTGCGCCTGCTTGCGAACTTCTTCCATTACATTGCTCATCTTGATAAGTTCTCCTTCTTGCGTCACGTAGGCCGTGTACTTACTCGCGAATTCCATCTAATTCAAGAACACGTTCTACGTTGACAACCTGCAGCAGAGCGTTTCTCAGTTTAAAAACCCCGTCTATCAACAACCGCGCACACCCTTGCAGCGTCGGCGGTGGCGGCTCGAAATCGCCGTCCAGAACTTCCACAACGTCACCGATCCGGTCGACTTCGAAGCTAACCAGTCCGCCGGGTGTGTGTGCGATTACGTGAATCGGATCCACGGTGGGCGGAGCCGGCGGCATCCCAAAGCGCACACGTAAATCGATGCACGAAACAATGCTTCCCCGCAGGTTCATCAAACCTCGAACCACCTTGGGCGCAACCGGCACCTCAGTCATTTCCTGCCTACGCCGGACTTCCTGAACCTGCAGCACCTCAATTCCGAAGAGTTGCCCATCCAGATAAAATGTGCAGAACTGACGCACACCCGCGCTCACCGTCATGCCACACCTTCCGCAAACAACAAAACGTTCGAGCGCTGCAGGATCTCGTCCACGTCCAGGAACTCTGTCACCCGTTTTTTCACCACCCCGGCTCCTAGAACGCCCGGGCGATTCGTGCACGCTTGCATGGTCACGGCCTCGTCCACCGTGTCTAGAATGCGGTGAACAATCAAGCCGACACTCACGCCTCTATGGTTGTAGACCACTACCCTAATCCGCTCTTCCGCATCCTCAACAGGATCGGGCATATCAAGCACTCGATTCACCCGGATGAGGGGCATAATCTCGCCACGGTACTGAACCACTTCGGAATTACCCGCCACCTCAACCATAGAAGGAGCAAACTCTTCCAGGCGCGCAACGCGGGACAGCGGAATCGCGGCTTGCCGGCCGACTCCCAACGAGAAGAGAAGCAGGCTCTGACGTTCGCCCTCTTCCTTGCTCTTCTCCCCGTCTGCCAATAAGAAGTCGTCTACTTGCTTCGACTGTTCCACTACATGCGCCAGCTTCGCAATGCCCAGAACATCTAGAATCAACGCAACGCAACCGTCGCCCATGATCGTCGCGCCGGCGTACATGGTCAGGCTCTTCAATTCCTTGCCAAGCGGCTTCACCACAATCTCCTCGGTGTCGCTGATGCTGTCCACCAGCAACCCGAATTGGCGGCTCTCGGCCTGCAGCACCAGCATGAAAAGCGACGCTTCTTTGTCCGTGTTCTCCGGCAGTTGTAGTTGTCGCCGCAACCAGACCAATGGCAGCAGATTCCCCCGCAGCCGAAACACCGGCGAGCCGTTTACATACTCAATTGATTGCGCCGCATGGTCGGCCTCAATGCGGACCAGTTCAATCAGGCTGACTTGCGGTATCGCATAGCGCCGTTCGCCGCAGCGGATGATCAGGGCAGGAATAATCGCCAGCGTGAGCGGAATTTTGATTCGAATCGTGGTTGACCGGCCGAGGTCGCTATCGTACATCGACAGAGCCGCCGATGCGCTCCACATTGTTCGTTCACCACGTCCATGCCCACGCCGCGGCCAGATACGTTAGTCACCTTCTCCGCCGTCGAGAAGCCTGGCGCAAAGATCAGTGCGTAGACTCTCGCAAGTCCCAAGCGGCTGCTTGGTCGGCCTGAATCAGTCCTTTTTGGATTGCCTTCTTCGAGATCCTTGTCACGATCAATCCCACCGCCGTCGTCGGACGATTTCAATGTTGACTTGTCCGCCTTCGTGGAAAGCCCGCAGTCTTAAAGCCCAACCGCCGGTTTACCTACCGCGGCGCGCTGGCGGCGGTGTCTCAATCCCGTGGTCGACAGCGTTCCGAATCAGGTGGGTCAGCGGATCTTTGATCGCTTCAATGATGTTGCGGTCAAGATCGGTTTCTTTTCCCTCCATCACCAGTTCCACCTGTTTGCCCAGTTCCCGTGCCACATCACTCACAATGCGCGGGAACTTGGCCCACACGTTGCCAATCGGTTGCATGCGGGTTTTCATCACCGTTTCCTGCAGCTTGGTGGTGATGATGTTCAAGCGCTGTGTAGCGCCCACTAGGCCGGAATCGCCTAACTTTCCGGTGAACTGCATTATCTGATTGCGGGCCAGCACTAACTCGCCCACCAGGTCCATCATTCCGTCCAGTTGGGCCACGTCCACGCGAATTGCCGTTTCCGCTGTGGCGCTTGTCGGGGCGGCGCTTGCTTGCAGCGTCGCCCGGGCCGGTGCCGCCGCCGGCTCCGCCTCCACACCGTAGTCCGCTACGAAGGGTTCAGCCCGCACTTCGGCCGCTAACTCCTCATCAGCGCCAGCATGCACAGGTGGATCCGCATCAAAAAAGCCAAACGCCGTCTCAGCCTGCTCCTCTTCTCTCGAAGTGGCCTGTGCCAGCAGCCTCAAATCGTGAAGCAAGCTAGAGTGATCGTCCGTGCCCTCCACACCCTCCGCCGCAAGCACTCTTAACATTCCGCGCAGCGCGTCGGCATAGGCCAGCAGAGTGTTGATCATCTGCTGCGAGGGCTCAAGCTCGCCTTCGCGGAGCAAGGACAATAGGTTTTCGCCGGCGTGGGCCAACGACGCAATACGGCCAAGCCCCAGACACCCGCTCGTGCCCTTCAGGCTGTGGATCGCTCGAAACATCCGATTCAGCGTCTCGGGCGAACTCTGCTGCTTCTCCAGCAGCAGGAGGTCCGCGTCGAACTCATCCAGAGATTCGTTGCTCTCGGTTACTAAATCCCTTATCAATCTGACTTGCAGATCTTCCGTCATTGGATAGATGAACCTTCGTGTAGATGGCGCGATTAGCTTTTGAAAACGCGGCTGACAACCTCAACCAGTTGTTCCGGCCGGAACGGTTTTACAATCCAACCCGTTGCCCCCGCAGCCTTTGCCTGGCTCTTCACCGTCGGGTCCGATTCTGTCGTTACTATCAAGATCGGCGTGTGCTTGTGATTCGGCAGCTGCCGCAGCTTGCGAGTAAGTTCGATGCCGTTCATATTCGGCATGTTCACGTCCGAGATAATCAGGTCCACGTTCTTGGTCGTGAGGGCGGTAAGAGCCGCTGCGCCATCCTCCGCTTCCAGCACGGTGTGCCCGGCGCCTTTTAAGGTGAAGACAATCAGCTTGCGCATGGTCACCGCGTCGTCGACAGTCATGATGGTTTTTGACATTGGTACTTTCCCTTAGAACATTTCGATCGATGTGTCTAACTCACCAGCGCTCAGTGCTTCTGGATCAGAAGTCGGCGTCTCATCCGCCAATCCCAGGTCCGTCAACACCTTTCGATGGACCTGCCGTTCCGACTGCATCTTGTATTGCGTCTGGAACTGAACCGTTGCCTGAAGGGCCTGCCGGCTCATGTTCCGTCTCAGTTCCGCCGCGATAAGCCTCAGCTCACTCGCCAGCTCTTGCAGAGGCGCCACCGTTGACTGTCGTAATTCGCTATCCTCATGCAAACCTTTGGTGCAGCTGCCGATTTCATCCAGGGCCTGCCCCACTAACTGCAAATGTTGAAGAGTTCTATCGCGCAATCCATGCAGCACCACTCTGTGCGCCGAACCCTCGGTCCCAAACTGCTCCAGCGCCGCCTCACCCCGCGTCGTGATAGCCTGCAACGACGCTGTCAGGCCGAATATCGCCCCGAGTAGCAGCTGAGTATCAGCCGAAACCGCTTCTGCGCTTCGTGAAGTCTCGTCGGAAACGGTGGCAGTCTGCGCTGCTAGCACTTCCAGTCCCGTTCCGCTGCCGATGTGAACGGCTTGCACCTGAGCATTCAATGCGATGAGTCGCATTTTGTTCGACAAGCTCTCAAGCGCGTCCGTCAGCCCCGCCGTCATCCGGTGTAGCGGCTGCAGCGATTCGCAAAATGTCCGCGACGAATCGATCACGCCCCGCAGCAGTTCGTCCAATTCCTGGATCATCTCCAGCGACAACTCGACTAAGCCATTCGTTGCTACCGTCACTTCTTTGAACTCTTTCAGCAGCAGACACTCGTCTTCGAAGGCAATCACCTTCGAAGAGATTTCCTCTACCGCCGACCGCAAGCTGCGCTCCGAGTCTTGAAACAGCTTGTGAATACCTTCCACCTGCGCCGCCTGCACCATTAGCAGGCACCACGTTTCTTGAATTGCCTGATTGTCTTCCCTGGCTCGCTTGGGCCTGGATTCCAGCAGGCTAAGTGCTTGGGCCATAGCGGCAGCAACGTGCTGCATACGTTGGGTGCAGATGTCGTGTGTCTGCAGTGACATCACAACAGTCGCGGTAGAACTCCCAATAGCGTCGCTGGTCAGGTGTAATTCGGTTTCACGTTGACCATTGCGGGCGAGTTCCTGCCGTAATGTCTCTACCGTTTCAGCCACCCGCTGGCGCCGGTAGACAAGGCCTGCCTGCACTGTATCCGCATGCGTGCTAATCCTCTGCCGTATCGCCTGCAAAGTTTTTGAAGTCTCAGCCACAATCCGGAACTGGCCCGCAAACGTTTCGTTCACCGCATGGTGCACGGCGGCAATTTCATTCGTTAGGGCCGAAAAACTCTGGCGCACTTCCTCCGGCAACCGCGCCGCCTCAATCCGAAACATCGTCTGAATGTGCTTCAACGGCGACACTAGTGCATTTAGCGTCAGCTGTGATTTTTCCAAACGCGCCAGTATTGCTTCGCAAGAGCTCAATTCCGCCATGTAGCCTTGCACGCCTTCGCGCCAGCTATCCAGATACGCGAACGGGCCGGCTAACAAATCTGTCGTGCCGTTCACCACTAGGTCACCGTCTGCTTGGCCGATAGCTAACCTCAACAACTCGGCGCTCTGCACCGTAAGCTCTTCGCTCGCCTTCGTCAGAGGATCCAGTGTGCTGCTGGAACGGATATAGACGCCGTCTATTTGCTGGGAGATGGATGGGAATTCATTGGCTAATTCTCTGAGTCGGCGCGCCAGCGGAATCAGATCCGATGAGGAAAATCCTGCAAGCGCCCTGAGATTGCGCCATGACCATGCTGGGGCCGGCGCTGAAACCGAGTTGACTATTTCGTCCGGCGAAGCTGGCATCTTTCCTTCGACATTTCTTAGAAAGTGGCCCCACGCCTGCTTTGGCTCAGGCAGAAAACTCCTAAGCGGACCCGGTTCACCTCGTGGTTGTTAAGCTGCCTTATCGGCTGCGAAGAACATTTTCGAAGGCAGGAAGCGAATAAGTGTTAACAACATCGGCGGCCGTCAGGTAGCCGCGTCGTGCCATCATCAAGCCGAAGCGAATGTGGCTCAGATGTTCCGGACGGTGGGAATCCGTTGAAAGCGTGAACTTGCAACCTTTTTGCAAGGCGGAGCGAATCAATGGCGCTGAAATGTCCAGCCGCTCCGGGCTGCTGTTTACTTCCAGCCAGATCTTTCGTTCCGCAGCGCGGGATGCGACCGCGTCGAAATCAAACTCGAAGCCCTCTCTCTGCAGCAATCGACGTCCCGTCGCGTGACCGACGATTCGAAGGTTTGGCGATTCAAGAGCGCGCAGATAACGCTCCGTCATCTCAGCTCGTTCCAGAGCCAGATGGCTGTGAATGCTTCCCACAACCACGTCCAACTCGGCAAGTGCGCTCTCGGCCAGATCCATGCTGCCGTCTCGCAGAATGTCACACTCAATGCCGGAGAAAACGCGTATAGGCAGCCCATCCTGATTCAACTGGCGCACTTCCGCGGCAAACTCCACTACGCGCTTCTCATCCAGGCCATTCGCCATCGCCAAAGCCTTCGAATGATCAGTAATGGCGATGTACTCATAGCCAAGCGCGGCAGCAGCCTCGGCCATTTCACGCACGCTTGCTCTACCATCCGTCGCGGTCGTGTGCATGTGCAGATCGCCGCGAAGGTCCGTAGCCTCTATCAGCTTCGGGAGTCTCTTCTCGCGCGCCAGGTCGAATTCGCCCGAGTTCTCCCGTAACTCCGGCGGTATCCAGTCGTACCCGAGAACCTGGTAAATCTCTTCTTCCGAACTGGTTGCCATCGCGTGGTTGTCCTCAATCCGAAACAACCCGTACTCGTTCAGAGTCAGCCCTTGCTTAATCGCAACCGTCCGAAGCACCACGTTGTGCTCCTTATTTCCAGTAAAGTATTGAAGCGCGGCCCCGAAACTCGCGCTCGGCACGGCGCGGACATCCACCTGCATCCGTTCCAATCCAAAACTGACGCTGGCTTTATTCGGACCCAGTCCCAACACTTCTTGGACTTTTGGATTCGAGGTAAGCGCGGTCAGGGCGGACGCCGATTCTGGCCCCGATACCAGAAGGTCCAAATCCCCCACCGTCTCTCTGCCCCGCCGCAGGCTTCCGGCGGCCTGCACTTGCTCCACTCCCGGTAAGGTACGAAACCCGCCCATCAACTCGTCCGCTATCCGGCTGGCGAAACTGATCAGGTAACGTCCGCTGCTCTTGCGGTAGGCTTCAATCGACCGCAGCACTTTCTCTTCCAGCTTCACGCCCATACGCGGCAGTGTGCGCAGTTTCTGTTCACGGCAGATTCGCTCCAGGTCATCCACCGTCTTGACACCGTGATGCTCATAGAGCAACGCTATGCTCTTGGGCCCCAGGCCCTGAATCTTCAGCAACTCCAAAGCCGACGCTGGATACCGCTTCAGCATCTCGTCGCGGCGGTCGAACGAACCGCGCCGGCAAATTTCGTCAAGAACAGCGGCCAGTCCTTTGCCAATCCCTGGTATGTCCGTCACCTTGCGGTCCGGCGAGCACAGTAGATCCGCTACCCGTTCGGGATGACCCACAATCACTGCTGCCGCATTTCGATACGATCGAATCCGGAAACCGTCCTCGCCGGCTACTTCCATTAAATCTGCCGTTTCCTGCAGTAATTGGGCGATTTGCTTGTTATCCATCAGCGAAGGCGCGGCTCCCGTTATGATCCGAACCCGAGGTAAGTCTTTTCCCCTCGCTTTGCCTGTGCCTGCTCCGAATCTCCATGCTCCGACGGCTCCACATGAACCAGCACATCCGCAACCCACGCCAACCGCTCTTTAATAACGTGCTTCACCTCCGTCGCGATTGAATGGGACGCGCGCACGGTCATGTCGGGGTCCACTTCCAGATGCAGATCCACGTGGTAACGCATGCCCGTGCGGCGCGCCAGGCACTTCTCAATCCCACGCGCGCCGGGCACACTCAAGGCGACAGTTTTTATCTCCAGCAGCTTGGCTGCTTCCGGCATTGTGTCTAGCAGCGAACGGGTGGTACGGCGCACCACCTGCAAAGAAAGAGCTAAAACAATCACCGCGATAATGATCGATCCCAGCCGGTCTGCCAGCACAAAGCGAATCGGATCCGACAATGTCAGCAGCACCGCCAGCAGCGCGATCATCGTGGAAACCAGATCAGTCACGTCGTGCCATGCATCTGCTTGCAGAGCACTGCTATTAATCCGCTTCGCTATGCGAAGTTTCACCGTCGCCAGAACAACCTTGATCGCAATCGCTGCCAGCAAAGGATAGATCGCAAATACCGGGATGTGGGTGGCCCCTTCCGGACTCGTTAATCCGTGCCACAGTATGCCCGCACCGGTCAGCAACAGGATTGCGCCGACTCCTAATCCTGCCAAGGTCTCGTAGCGCCCATGCCCGTATGGGTGTTCGGCGTCCGGCGGACGGCTGGCCAGCCACAGTCCCGCATACACCACCGCCGACGAGAGAACGTCTCCCGCTGCTTCCAGTCCGTCCGACACCACGGACGTTGCATGCGCCTGTAAGCCAACCACAATCTTCGTGACTGCAAGCAGCATCCCCACCGTGCTGCTGATCAGGGCAACTCGCCTTCCGATCATCTCCTCGTGTTGAAGGGGAGTCGCACCTTCATTGATCGCCATAGAATCAGCCGGGGGGCTTTACAGGTCGCTCTTACCCCGGAAGACCTTTTTGATCCAAGCCTCCGGCGGGTTCAGGACAAAAGCCATCACCAGAACAAGGAACACAAGACCCGAAACGACAAAAACAATATCCCAAAACATAGGCGGTTCCGCTAATCAATAGAGTCGGCCGGCAGCCTTCCCGGTTCAACCACAGCACTCCCCGCGGGTTCGGTAACCAGCTGCCGAAAACTAAGGTCCTTTAGTATAGAAGCATGCTAGGGGTACTTCTCGCAAAATGGTACTACCTGGGACAGCATCGGTTTCGATGGAAGGCTAAGAGTAGCTGGCACTCACCAATCAACAGCGCTGCGAAAAAAATAAGGGAAATCAATGGAAAAGCTTGCGCAAAATATACAGGAGGCGTTCCTCAATAACGCCCGAAAAGATAAGACTTTCCTGACAATCTACTTGATGAGTGGTGTCAAGTTGTCAGGTCGCATCAAGAGCTTCGATAAGTACTCGGTCGTACTCGAAACCAATAATCAGGAACAACTCATTTTTAAGCACGCTATTTCAACCGTCGTTGTTTCCAAACCGCTTCACACCCCTAGCGGTCACCCGGGCCCTGCGTCAACAACGCCGGGAGCACCCTTGCCCTTGAACGAAAATCCTGAACATAGTAACTAAGTGGAAGTAAAAGCACCTCCTGAAAAGACCCTGATCGTCGGCCTGGAGCTCACCGGTAAAAGGCGGAGCGATCTGCAAGCAAACCCCCTTCCCCAAGATGTGGAGGGGTCGTTAGATGAACTGACAACCCTTGCCGAGAGCGCAGGAGCGAACGTAATCGCCCGCATCCAGCAGACCAGGTCGACGATCGACTCTGCCACACTGGTCGGCTCGGGTAAAGTCGAGGAAATCCGGCAACGCGTCGAGGCCGACGAGATCGATACCGTGATCTTCGATTACGAGTTGTCGCCCACCCAACTCCGTAACCTGGAACGGAAGCTCTCGGCAAAGGTCATCGATCGAACTCAGCTCATTTTGGATATCTTTGCGCGACGTGCCCGCACCGCTGAGGGCCAACTACAGGTGGAACTGGCGCAGCTGAATTACCTGCTGCCGCGGTTGGCGGGACGAGGAACGCAAATGTCGCGGCTCGGTGGCGGCATCGGTACCCGCGGACCTGGTGAAACCCAACTCGAAACAGATCGGCGTCGCATCGGACAGCGTATCTCAAAACTGAAGGCAGAACTGGAACGGGTGCGCGCCACCCGCGGCGTCCAGCGCTCGCAACGTCAAGCCGTGCCGCTCTCCACTATCAGTCTTGTCGGATACACCAACGCCGGTAAAAGTACGCTCTTCAATCGCTTGACCGGTGCCGATGTGCTCGCCGACGCTCGCATGTTCGCGACCCTGGACCCCACCGTTCGCCAAATCCAATTGCTCTCGCACCGGCGGGTGCTGTTGAGCGACACCGTCGGTTTCATCCGAAACCTGCCCACAACCCTGGTCGATGCATTTCGAGCCACGCTCGAAGAGGTGACCGCTGCCGCTCTCCTGCTGCACGTTGTCGATCTCACATCAACAATTGCCGCTGAGCAAACGGAACATGTCATGCGTGTTCTCGCCGAAATCGGCGCGGAAACAACTAAACAGATTCTCGTTCTCAACAAAGTGGATCGATTACCGGAAAGCGACCGCGATATCGATCTGGACTCATTTACCCACCGTCTGCTCGGTGAAACAGCCCGCCAAAACGACACTCGCGCCGTAGCCGTTTCGGCCGAAACCGGTCACGGCATCCCGGATTTGCTGGCCTTGATCGACAAGCAGCTTATGCAGGATCCGGTCGCGCGCCAGACCTTCCGCCTCCCCTTAGGTGAAGGGCGAGTTCTGCACCTTTTGCACGACCGGGCTGCCGTCATCTCGCGCTCCTATAAAGACGATTACTGCGAGGTCACCGCCGATGCTCCCCAGTCGCTTCGGGACAAGCTCGCGGAATTCGCCGTCGGTCCCCCTGAGGCTTAGCCACGCGCCGAATGAGCGAGGCCCTTCCAGACCGGGCCTTTAGAATGGAAGAGAATTGAAAATCAAATTAGTGAAAGCAGCGTTACTTCTGACGCTGGCGTCCGTGGCTGCTTGGGCTCAGGTCAATGCAGGCGAACAGAAGCCCGAAGACAACCTTCCCTTCACCATGACCACGGTTACCACCTTCAAACTGCCTTGGCGGCTTGCCTTCCTTCCTGACGGCCGCATGCTGATCACCGAAAAGCCCGGACCCGTTTGGCTGGTGTCCCAACAGGGAGAGAAGATCCGGGTAGAGAATACGCCTCCCGTCTATTTCCAAGGTCAGAACGGGATGCATGGCGTCTTCCTCTCGCCTCACTACGACAAGGATCACTCCATTTACCTCACCTATGCCGAGCCTGGCGATTACGGCGGCGGCCTTGCGCTGGCCCGCGCCAAACTTGTTGCCACCGCCACCACGGCTTCACTCGAAGACTTCAAGGTTTTGTGGCGTCAGATGCCCAAGGGCAAAGGCGGCCAGGAAGGTGCACAAATTGCTTTCTCGCCCGATGGCAAGTATCTGTTCCTTACGGTCGGGGAACGCCAGCGCTTCACCCCTGCCCAGGACCCGAATCAGCCCGAGGGCAAGATCCTCCGTTTGACGCTGGACGGCAAACCGGCCCATGGCAATCCAGACTTTGGCAAGAACGGCGCGAAAACGATTCCGCTCATCGATCCGCCCAAAGACACCGAAGCCGCTAAAACTGCAAAAGTCGTGAGCACCTACACGTTCCCCGGCCCGCAATCTGACACCCGCTGAAACTTGGGCCAGTGGCGTCCGCACACCTTATGGTCTGGCCTTTTCGCCTGCTGGCGAGCTCTGGGAAGTCGAGCATGGCCCGAACGGCGGCGATGAGCTGAACCTTATCGAGCCTGGCAAGAACTATGGTTGGCCACTCGTATCGTATGGCAAGAACTATAACGGCGTGCCTATTCCGAGCCCCGACACACGGCCCGATCTGACAAAGCCGGCCATTTACTGGGTCCCGGTAATCGCGCCGGGCAATCTCATGTTCTATCGCGGCACGCAAATGTTCCCGCAGTGGAACGGTAACGGCTTGATTAGTGGGTTGGCAAGCACGTCATTGAGCCGCATCATCTTCGACGGACATGGTGGCGCCAAACCCGCCGAACGCTGGAACGTTCATAAGCGCCTCCGCGACGTGGAAGAAGGCCCCGACGGCTCGTTGTGGATGCTGGAAGACTCTAGTCCAGGCGCCCTCATTCACGTGACCCCAAAGTAACCGCTTCGCAAAGCAAGTACCAGTCATCGACAGTCCAGGCCCTTAAGGAAGCGCACATGGCATGCGGAGTGCACTGCTAGTCGTTTCGCTTTTCCGCATCTTCCGTAGAGTCGATTGCCAGTACAACAGCAAGGATCAAGATGTCATCCTCCCCTGCTGCGATCTCTACTCCGTAAGTGTCTGTCAAAGCAACCCACCGCTTTGAAATTGTCGCCACAACGCTGCCGTGACGCTCAACCGTGAAATTATGCTCAAAGATGCTTCCGGTTACGTGCAAGTCGTCGGGCCCCGGAATGTCGACTGTGAAACGATCCACAAAGGGACTGATTAACTTCTTGCGCACCGTTGCCGCCTTATCGCCGTGGCGCGTGATGTGGAATTTGGGAGTCAGTGAGATGATCTGCTTGTTCACTGTCGCCAGTTCATTACCAGCGAGATCCATCAAAACCAGCGTGTGATGCAGAGAAAATATCTTCCCTTTCACCTGATAAACAGGCGCGCCCTGCTCATCATGAATAACAGAATCTTCGGTGAGGCGAAACAACTTCTCGCGGACAACGTAGCGCATAAAGAATGGCGACTGGCTTAACCGTCTTGTTCAGCCTATCGCAAGCATCCGTTTAGCAACGCGAGTGCCGCCCGTGCGCAAGCGGAACTGTTGAATTTGCGTCACTTTGAAATGAGGCCGGCATGGGCGCTCGCAATCGCTCTTCCGCAATTTAGGACCCGCTGAACCATCAGCTCACTGCCGTAGTACGCTTGCGTTCATGACTTTCATAGGTCTCGCAATGCTACCAGTGTTCTTCGTCCTGTTGTCAGGTCTTCGGATCGCGAGAGAATATCAGCGCGCCGTCGTGTTCCGTCTGGGTCGCTACAGTGGGCTGCGTGGGCCCGGCGTGTTCTGGCTGATTCCACTCGGCGTCGAAAACGAAACCCGCATCGATCTCCGCGTCGTCACCGCGCCTATTGAACAGCAGGAGACCATCACGCGTGACAGCGTAACAGTCAAGGTGAACGCTGTCCTCTGGTACCGCGTCAGCGACCCGCAGAAAGCGGTTCTAAGCGTAGAGAATTTCCGCGCCGCCGTCCAGCAGGTCGCGCTCACCAGCTTGCGAAATGTTATCGGCCAGCACGATCTGGATGAAGTCCTGAAAGCGCGCGACCAGATCAATGCCATTCTTCGCAGGAACGTAAGCGAGAACATCACGCCCTGGGGTGTTGCGGTCGAACTGCTGGAAATGAAGGACGTGGAAATCCCTCAGGACATGCAGCGCGTCATGGCCATGGAAGCCGAGGCAATGCGCGAGAAGCGAGCCCGCATCATCAAAGCCGACGCCGAACTGGAAGCATCCCAGAAGCTGGCCGAAGCGGCGCAGTTGATGGTCGGAAACCCTGCGGCGCTGGAATTGCGCCGCATGCAGATGGTATCTGAGGTGGGCGCGGAGAACAACAGCACGACCGTGATCATGATGCCGGCCGAGTTTGTTCACATCGCGGGAAGCCTGTCGAAATTTTTGGAAGGAAAGGGACCCGCGCCCGAACGGCGGGCATGACGTGGGGATTATGAGCCTAGCGTGATGAGCCACCGGATACAGCGCCATCATGTCCGGTAAAGCGCAGACGCCTCACGCCGGCGAGCCGCTCTCGCCCGGGCAGCTTCTCCTCGACCGCTTTCGCGTCACACGGCGCATTGCTCACGGCGGCATGGGAATCGTCTACGAAGCCTTCGATGAAAAACTTCGCCGGCGTATCGCTTTGAAGTGCGCGCTGCAAGGCTACGACGGGCGCTTGTCTCCGGAAGTACTGCTGGCAACCGAGGTCAGCCATCCGAACATTTGCAAAATTTACGAAATCCACACTGCGCCAACTCCTTTGGGTCCGCTCGACTTTTTCACCATGGAGTATCTTGAAGGGCTCACTCTGAATCAGCGGCTGCGACAAGGCAGAATGGACCGTCAGGCCGCGGATGCCGTCGCGCGCGATCTCTGCGCAGGACTGGCCGAGGCGCATCGTTACCAAATTATTCACGGCGACATGAAGAGCGCCAATGTCATCTTGACCAAGAAACCGGACGGGACCGAACGTGCCGTGATCACCGATTTTGGTCTGGCCCGCGCAGCGCGCGCTTCCGGCGTGCAAGGCGGCTCACCGGGTTACATGGCCCCTGAACTGCATGCGGGCATGCCCACCTCTGTTGCGTCCGATATCTATGCGTTGGGCGTGATCCTGCAGGAGTTAGTCTCAGGCTTTCGGCCGGACCAACTCGCCGCCATGGCCGTGAGCACGGTGGGCCAACTCACGTCCGATGCAACAGCGCTTGACCATCGCCGCCATCCCGCTGGCAAGGCGAGCAAAGCGCGAACAACGCGAGTGCCGGGTTCACGCTGGGACCCGATTATCCGGAAGTGTCTCGAGGCCGACCCGAAGCAGCGCTACCAAACTGTCGAGCAGATTCGACTGGCCCTGGGGCCCTCCGTCGCACGGCGCCGCCTATTGATTGTCGCTGCCGCCATTACACTTTCTCTGTTGGCTGCAGTGTTGACGTACTGGCGATCGACCGCACCAGAGCAGAAGGTGCGGCTGGATGTGAGCCCCGTAACGGGTTCGCCCGAACTGGCAGCGCGCGCTCGAGAGCAGCTGGCACAGCTAAAGAACAGCCGGCTCACCTCGTTTTCCTTGAACGCCTCGCATCCTACTCATCGACTGGTAGCCGATATTACGCCGGGATACGGCAAGCTCAGGCTGCATGCGGTGCTCAGCGACCTGCACTCCGGCGCTCCGGTCGCGGTATGGTCGGCCGATTATCGGCCGGCGCAAATGCGCTACGCACCAGTGGCCCTCAGCGGTGTGGTCAGCAGCGCATTGCATCTTCCCCCGCTCCGGACATACTCCACGGTTAACGAAGCTGCGCGAGCGGCGTATCAACAAGGCATCGCTCTCCTGCCGGATGATCGGAAGGGGGACGCAGCACTGCGCGCTTTCCGGTCCGCTGCATCGTTAGATCCCGATTCGGCGCTGCCACTCGCCGGGCTCGCTGAGGTGGAGTGGCGCAAGTATTTCCTCAGCGGCCAGCACTCGTGGGTAGACCAGGCGCTGGACTCGTGGCAGCAGGCGGAGTTGAGAAATCCCGACAGCGCCGAAGTGCACCGGATTGCGGGCTTCCTCGAATACGATCGCAACCATCCGAATTTGGCTATCGCCCACATGCGCCGGGCTACCGAACTGGCACCCTCAGACCACAATGCGTTTCGCCGCCTGGGGCAACTGTATGAACGGGCGGGACAGCTTCCGGAGGCGTTGGAGGCGTATAGCAGGGCGCGGAGTATTGCGCCTGGGGATGCCCGGATTTATGAAGACCTTGCACACATCTACCGGCAGCAGTCCAATTTAGCGGAAGCTACCAAAGCGTTGCAGAAAGCCGTATCGCTGGCGCCCGATCGCCCGCGGTATCGCACCTTGTTGGCCGCTGCTTATCAGGACCAAGGCCGGTTCGGCGAGGCCGAGGCCACGTTGCGCGCGGTGCTTGCGGAGGAACGCTCGGCAGACACGCTGGTCGCGCTTGGCCAAGTTTTGATGTATCAGAAGAGAGATAAGGAAGCGATCGGGTTCCTCTCGGAGGCGGCGAAACTTCCGGATCAGTCCGCCTTCCTCTGGCTCTGCCTGGGCTTGGCGAACCAACGCACGGGCCGGGTCACCGCGGCGCGAACAGCCTTTCAGAAAGGGCTTACCGTGGCCGAACAAGAAGTGGTGCAATTGCCCAGAAACGGGTACTATCACGCCACTCTCGCCTACTTCTGTGCCCAAACCGCGCAGGCCGGCCGCGCCGCTGTAGAAGCCGCTCAAGCGGTTCAACTCGCGCCTGGCCACAACGACACGCTATGGTTAGCCGCCCTCACCTACGAACGCACCGGCAACCGGGCCACCGCTTTGAAAACGCTCGAAGCTGCGCCGGCTTCGCTGCTCGAGGACATGCGGCGTTGGCCGGAGGCCTCCGCTTTGACGAGCGATCCGAACTTTACCCAAATGCTATCCACACAACGCGGACAACACTGATCAGTCGGCGCTTCGAACTGCTCACCGAGCACGCTTGACATAGCCGGCGCCCTATGATTCCATGTAGTGGCTTTATAGTTGGCGCATTGCCAAGGGAGGCAATCAGTATGGCGACAAAGAAGAAGGCACCCGTTGCAGGCAAGGGGGCGAAGGCAAGCTTGAGCGGTGGCGGCGGCCAGGGCGGCAGCGGTTCCGAACTCAAAGGCGGCGGCGGGCCTGAAAGCGGCAGCGTTGTCAAAAAACCCACGGCAAAGAAAAAGAAGTAATGGCTCCGCCCGTCGTGACAACCCGCAACGTGGCGCTCGAAGTGCCGCGTCAGGAGAAGTCCGAATGGTGCTGGGTGGCGGTCTCGGTCGGGGTGGACCGCTTTTTCCGGCCGGATTCCACACACTCCCAATGTGGAATCGCGAGCAGCACGCTTAATCTGGAATGCTGCAACGGCACCCGGTCGGCCGCCGTAAGCTCCTGCAACACCCCGCATGCGATTCATCCAGTACTGGGCATCCACCATTTGCTGGCGGCCGATCCGATCCTGAAGCCGCTGAGCTTCGATCGCCTTCGTGCGGAAATCGATGCCGGGCAGCCGGTGTGTGCGCTCATCAAGTGGCTGGACAGCCAGGGTCAAGTGACGCAACGCGGACACTTCATCGCCATCAATGGGTATCGCATCACGCCTGCGCAAAAACAATTTGTGTCCATCACGGACCCGCTGTATGGCTCTTCTGAGGTTGCTTTTGAACAGTTCACCAGCGGCACTGGCGGCTATCGCGATGGCCGCGGTGTCTGGTTCGCCTCATTCCTGGTCGCCAACATGAAGGCGTCCTGATGGCTCTCAATTTTGTTCAACCCTCACCCTCCGTCCTTCAGCATTACCAGCAGTCGCTGCTCGATTTGGTAGGGCCGCACCCGCCGGTGGCCGAGCTTTATCATCTGCCGGTGGGTACGCTCGGCTTGGCGGAACTGGCAGGCGACGCCACGCTCCAAGATGTCGTCGCGACTGGTTGCCGCATCCTGGCCTTTTGGCCCGACGCCACCTGGAGCTCTTGCGAGATGACCAATCCCACGCTCTATGGAAACGCGTTATTCCGTAACTTCACTTCCGGCGATGCGGTGAAATCCGCCTTCAAACGAATCGCAGAGGCGCAAGCTTTGGGCGCCGTGCGGAGCGAAAGCTACTCGCTCCACTTTCTCAGCATCCCCGGCATTTATCTGGAAGCCCTACACCTGGTATGCGAGGAGAAAGGCAGCGACATCGTCCTCCCGCTGATCTCCCTCGATCCACAACTAGGCGTCGACGCGGTCCTCAATGAGACAGCATTTCTAACCATCGCGCAACCGAGCGCCGCCGCCCGCGCCAGTGTCACCAGTGAGGATCCATTGAGCTGTTAGCGAACGAGCGTCTCGGCTTCAGATCTGGGCCGTTCCACCGTCCACGAACAGCTCCACGCCGTTCACGAAGCTGGAATCGTCGGAGGCCAGGAACAGCGCCACTGTCCCGATTTCCTCGGGGCGGCCGATTTCGCCGCGGGGAACCAAAGAGGCGAAGTACGCCTTGGCGTCCGGACCAAGCGGATCAAGGATCGCTGTATCAATGGTGCCGGGGCTTAAGACGTTGACGCGAATCTTACGGTCTTTGAGGTCAACTAGCCAAGTCCGGGCAAAGGAGCGGACGGCAGCCTTGCTGGCCGCGTACACACCGAACGAAGGAAAGCCCTTAATGGTCGCGATGGAGCCATTCAGGATGATCGATCCGCCGTCCGAGAACAAGGGCAGTGCCTTTTGCACTGTAAACAGTGTGCCGCGCACATTCAAGTCAAAGGTTTCGTCAAAGTGCTCTTCCGTGACCTCGCCGATTTTGCGCAGCTCCCCGCGCCCAGCACTGGCGAAGAGGATATCGATCCTGCCTTTCTCTTTCTTGACCGTCTCATAGAGGCGATCCAGGTCAGCAAGATTAGCAGCGTCACCCTGCACACCCGTGACATTCCGTCCGATCACCGCAACAGCCTCATCCAGCTTTTCCTTGCGCCTTCCTGTAATGAAGACGTACGCGCCTTCTTCCACAAACAGTTTGGCCGTGGCTAACGCCATGCCCGATGTTGCCGCTGTGATCACTGCTACTTTGCCGTCTAGCTTGCCCATAAGAATCTCCTTGATGGTTGACCGTTTGCGCCGCCGCCAATTGCAAGGCCGGTTAACCCCTGGCTGGAGAGATGTGCAGCGAACATCAGAAGATTCGTTAGTTCAGGAATTATGTACTATGGTCGTAGATACACTTTAAGCAGACGAACTTCAAGGCTTCGCATGCGACCTTTTGTCCATCCCGCCATCGAAGACATCACCGTCGGGGCAGTGCTCCACGCACTTTCTGATCCGGTGCGCGCCGCCATTTATGCCGAGATCGTTCAGCAGGAGTGCGCGGCAAACTGTTCTGCCTTTCAGGATGTTCTGGCTGAGCCTATCCCAAAATCTACTCTCTCTCAACACATACGCGTGCTGCGTGACGCGGGGTTGATTTTCAGCCAGCGCCGCGGAGTAGACGTGCTGAATACTTCCCGCTGTGCCGAAGTCGAAGCTCGGTTTCCCGGTCTGCTCGGGTCTATCGTGAGTGCCTACCGCTTTCAAATGGCCAATGAAAAAAAACGCACCAACCGGAAGAAGCAGCGCAGATTGGCGAGCTAAACAAGGCTCTTGTTCTATCGGCGTTTCACACGATTGCCGAATCGACACACCAGTTTTCGCCGGACTGCGACTTAGGCCCAACGCCCTCTATTACGCGACTTGTCCCGCGAGGCGTCAGGAGTTTTGATTCCAAATATCAATGTGCCACTTCCAGAGGCCATCTTCCTCTTTCCAATACACAACGTATTTCACCTCCATCTCTGCAGGTGCGCCTCCTGCGGGATGAACAGTCAGTGCCGCACGGCCAATCTCAACCAGACCGTCTCCTGCCTGGATAACGTCAACTGATGTAAGCACTGCAGATCTCGCATTCGCCGATTCGATGAGATTGGACCAAAACTCTTTAATCGCTGTCCGGCCTGAAATCATCGGCGCTCCCGGTGGAAGAATGCGGGCCTCCATCGTGTAAATCTTGTCAAGCGCGTCGTAATTTCGCTTGCCGAAAACCTCAGCATTAAAGAGGTCGTTCGTTACTGCCATCGCAGCCCTAGTCTGGGCAAGTGTCGCTTGTGCGGGTCCTGACATGCGGGTTAGGCTATCACAGTTTATTGATCTTCCGAAGTCTTGCACCTATCGCTGGAACTGATAGAGTTACTCGCATGCAGCCGCCTATTGGTGACAAAAACATACTGCCGGGACGAGGCGATCACGACCGCCTTCGGGTAATCAGCGAGATTCACGATGGAAGACACGGGTGTTACTGCGTCGCACCGGCTTTTGCGGCTGCCGTGCTCTCATATGGGCCAGGGAGACTGGCTTCCGTTGTGGCTCATTGCCGCATGCACCAACTGAGCGCAACCAAGGCAGCGAGGTAACTGGAGCCATGCCGAATGTTCCAAGTCGAGGCGAGACGGTGCTGGATTTCAGCCTGGCCGACTCAACAGGTACCCCATGCCGGCTTTCGGATCTCACATCTCATGGGCCGCTGGTGCTGCTGTTCTATCGCGGCTGGTGGTGACCATTTTGCCATCGCCAGTTGGCGGATTATCGCGATCATTACACCCAGCTTTCCGCAGCGGGCGCGAGCGTAATTGCCGTTTCCGTCGATACGGCCGCTCAATCCGAAGCTTTGCGCGCCCAGCTCTCGCTGCCGTTTTCCCTTTTGTGTGACACGGAACGGCACGTCATTAGAGAATGGAACCTGTTGGATGCAAGCGAGAGAGGCGGCATTGCGAAACCGTCTGTGTTCATCATCGAACCCGGGCTCCTGGTACGCTACGCGGCCGTCGATACAGTCGTGAGACGTGTGCCGGGAGCGGAAGTTCTTTCGGAACTAAAGGGTGGTCCCGACACTGCTCAAATCCGGCGAAAGACTTACTTGCCGCTCCTTGGCGACTGGATGCGCGCTTTCCAAAACGGCTTTCGAAAACGTTGACGAGAAACAAGTCGGCCAGCACCGACGAACGGCCAATTCCAGATCGGTCGTCATGCTGCAGCCATCATTCGCGTCGACTAAACGGAACTCTTGTTAAGTCCGCTGACTAGCTGCTCCGCGCTCCAATAGCAATTGCGAGACTAAGTGCCTGCGACAGTTAATGGCTCGTTCTAGTGGTGTAACACCTTTGCTATCCAATGCCTCGATCTCCGCACCGCAATCGAGCAATGCCCTAGCAATTTCCACGTTGCCTCGTCTAGCCGCCATATGCAGTGGGGTCGCCCTGGTAATTCCGCCACCCGCGCTCACCTGCGCACCGGCTTGCACCAGCATCCGCACTATTTGCGCACCTGTTTCCGATGCACATTCGTTTGCAACAGCGTAGAGCGGTGTATGTCCGCCCCGGTCCTGTATGTCTGCGTCCGTGCCCAGGCGGAGCAGCAACGCCACAACCTCAACGCAGCCCGAGCCGCACGCGAAATGCAACAGGCTTCTTCCCGCAAAGCGCTGCGTTGCGAGCGAAGGCTCATTCTCCGCGGCCTCCAGTACGAACCGATGCAACCGAACACGATCGGTTTGAATCATCCGCGCCAGCACTCCGACGAAGACCGACGGGCGGACGCCAACTTGCGGTACGAGGGCCAGAGCCTCATCGCTATCACTGGCATTAATTGCACTAATGACGTCGTCCAAAGTTCGCTGCTCGCGCCAACACGCTGCTAGTTCATCGTGCTCCGGTTCATCGGCCTTCTGCCCTATCACATAAGCGGAACTGTGGAGGAAGAACTCGTGTAGCGCCTCTCGCGTTCTCTTATCGAGAGGGAGAGCCTCGATGGTTGCCCGCATAAGCTCCAACCAGGCCCTCCGCTCGGCGACGCTAATTCGGAACCGAGCGTGCGATTCGCGCAAGCTTAGCCACCATCGGTATTGTGTCTGGTCTTCGTCGCCATGCAGGAATTGAATCAGGAAGGCAGCGAACTCTTCGGTGGCGCACCTGAGACTCTTGCCCGGAAACAACGGCCGCAAAACCGGGTCGTTACCAACACGCGCATAAAATTCCGCGGACAGCCGCTTGCAACCGGCTTCACCGCCTAGCGCTTCCAGGAATTTGGCACGCATGCTGACGCAATGCACCCTTCACCTCAGATTACCGGAAGTGCAGAGAGTACGTAGTGTGAACGGACGGTCGGCGAACTCTCGTCTGCAATTCGGCAATGGCCAGCTCTCCACCAGAAATGCCCCCCGTAACTGGACGTAAATGCCGTCGCTGCTTTCCCGGCCAGACTGGTCCTGCTCATAGTGCTGATCTGCCCCAGAGTCGCTCCCAATTCGACACTCAGCCCACCAGGCGCAGCTGGAGTGCCAAAGGCGATGACATGCGCCCATGCAACGTCTTCGAGCCGGGGTGCGGCAAACTCCTTCTCCATTCGGTCGCGTTCGGACCGCCAAGCCTGATCGGAAGCGATCACTTCCTCAGGCATAATGTCGCGCGAGCGGCGCAGACGAATCTTAGCCCCCGCTTGAATAGCTCCCTCGGCGAGAAGGACCGCCAGGCGCTCCGTCAGTCCGCTTCTTGAGTAGAAAATAACCAGCAAATTGACATCGTCCATCTCGCTCTCCCGAATATCCTTCTCTAATGAATCCTTATCTAAGGATAATTCATCTCTTCAGATGTGATCGCTCGGTAGAACGACGCAGAACCTCACTCAAGGACAAACAGATGTTAAGAAGACTGGTGAATACGGACGGAACCATTGCTGGGGCGATCCTTCGTCTCATTTTAGGAATTGTGTTCTTCGCGCATGGCGCACAGAAGATGCTCGGCTGGTTTGGCGGTTACGGGTTTCACGGAACAATGGGCTTTTTCACCGGTGCGCTGCACATCCCGGCACCCTTCGCAGTTCTAGCCATCTTGGCGGAGTTCCTTGGCGGACTCGGTCTCATTGTCGGTCTACTTACGCGTGTAGCGGCATTCGGTATCGGGGTCAACATGTTGGTGGCTATATTTGCTGTCCACGCTGCTAACGGCTTCTTCATAAACTGGTCAGGAACGCAGAAGGGCGAGGGCTTTGAATACCATCTGCTTGTACTTGCGATGGTCGCCTATCTCATGATTCGCGGGGCGGGAGCTCTGTCTGTGGATCGGGCACTCACAACTCGCACAGTTCGAGCCTAACTTTAGGAACGAGACCTCGATGCCTAAAACGCCAACAGCCAGTCAACTTTGGGTCGTCCTGGCCCGCTGTTATAAGGCGCTCAGCACGCTCGTCGAACATAGCATCGCCAAAGAGGGTTTGTGCCTGAGTGATTTCATGATTCTCGAGGCCCTGCTTCACAAAGGCCCTCTGACCATTACGGAAATCCAGGGCAAGGTGCTGCTGGCCACTGGATCCATGACCGCAGCCGTAGACCGATTGGAGAACAAGGGACATATCGTCCGCAAGACGACGTCTGAAGATCGCCGGGCCCGCCGCCTGGAACTGACGGAAGAAGGGCGCGATCTGATCACTACGGTTTTCGACGCCCATAACAGAGAGCTGGAAACCTGGATGGCCGACCTGACTGGCTCTGAGAAGCATCAGGCTTACGGAGTGTTGAAGAAACTCGGCCTCAGTGCCGCGGCCACTCACGCATCAGGAACACGTACCGCTGCAGAAGGGAAATTATGATCGTCATTCGAAGAAGTGAAGAACGAGCCCACAGAGAAAAAGGGTGGCTGAATTCATACCATACGTTTTCATTTGCCGACTATCAAGACCCGCAGCAAGTGGGGTTCCGCAGTCTCCGGGTGCTGAATGAAGATCTGGTTGCACCCGGGAAAGGCTTTTGGGCTCACGGGCATCGTGACATGGAGATCATCAGCTACGTCGTGTCCGGGCAACTCGGCCATCAGGACAGCAACTCACCGTCAAAGCAAATAGCGACACCCCGAGCGAGGTTCTGCTGTTCGACCTCGCCTGATGGTACAAGCCCCATTTAGTTTTCGTAACAGCACAGAAAGGAAATTTCAATGCCAACTCCTGTCGTCGGACTTCATCACGTTACGGCGATTGCATCCGATCCGCAGCGCAATCTCGACTTCTACACGCAAGTGCTTGGGCTTCGCTTTGTCAAGCGAACCATCAACTTCGATGATCCCGGCACGTACCACTTCTATTTCGGCGATGACGTGGGTGCGCCCGGAACCATCCTCACTTTCTTCCCTTGGCCAAACGCGAGCAAAGGCCGCGCCGGCGCGGGAGAAGTAATCGCCACGGCTTTTTCCGTTCCGCCAGACTCATTGAATTTTTGGGCGGAACGACTGAATGCCAAGCGTGTTCCCTTTACGGAGAGTTATTGTTTCGGTTCCCGCGTATTCTCGTTTGGTGATCCGGACGGGATGATCATTGAACTCGTCGAACACGAGGAGCAACAGGCGACAAGAGCTCCACGCTACTCCGATATCCAAGCCATCTACGCCATCCAGGGGTTCTACGGCGTCACTCTTCTGGAACGGAGTCTCGGCCAGACTGAGCAGGTTCTCAACCTGATGGGCTTGGCGAAGGTCGCTGAAGAAGCGGGCATTATTCGCTTCGCACCCGAGGGTGAAGCCTTCGGTCGCTTCATCGACGTCAAAGTGGATCCGAACGCCCGCTTGGGCCATATGGGTGCGGGAACGGTTCACCACATCGCCTTCCGCAATGCGGATGATGCCGCACAGGCGGACTGGCGCAAGACCCTCTCCCGTTCTTTAAGCGTCACGTCAGTTCAAGATAGAGACTACTTTCATTCGATTTACTTTCGGGAGCCCGGTGGAGTACTTTTCGAGATGGCAACCGACAACCCCGGCTTCCTGATTGACGAGCCAATCGCGACGCTGGGCGAAGCACTGCGCATACCAAAATGGTTTGAATCCAGGCGCGCAGAGATTGAGGCGCGTTTGACCCCCATCACGCTGCACAAGGCTTCGCAATCCGCGCTCGCAGGGGCTTCGCAATGACCACAGCATCCTCTCGCGTGACCCTCCCGATTATCCGTGGAGGCACACCGATCGAAGAGGCTGCTGGAGCAATCATCCTGCTGCACGGCCGAGGCGGTTCCGCTGAAGACATACTGGCCCTCGGCAAGTTGTTGGCGAACGGCCGGACGGCGCTGCTGGCGCCGCAAGCGCCAGAGCACACTTGGTATCCGTATTCCTTTCTGGCCCCTCGTCCCAACAACGAGCCGTATCTTTCGTCTGCTCTCCGCCAGGTAGAGGCCAGCACTCGCACTCGCTACGAGCGCCGGGCTGGACGTTTCCAAAATCGCGCTTTGCGGGTTTTCTCAGGGAGCTTGTCTCGCGACTGAGTTCGTCGCGCGCCATCCGCAGCGGTACGCAGGGCTTCTCGCTTTCACCGGCGGCCTGATCGGTCCTCTGGACGAGCCGATTTCACTTACAGGCGACTTAGCTGGTACACCGGTCCTGCTGAGCTCCGGCGACCCCGATCCGCACGTTCCCTGGAAACGGGTGCAGCAATCGGGCGAACTGCTCACCAGTATCGGAGCGAAGGTCACGCTGAAGCGCTATGAAGGCAGGCCGCATACCGTTCTGCCCGAAGAGGTTGAAGAAGGAAAGAAGTTGCTTTCGATCCCGGTTGCATAAGGCAGGAAAGTCAGAATAAAGATACTCGTCCATATGCGAGCTGCTTACTCAGCTTCGGATACCGGACTCAACCGCCGGAACGGCGTCGCAGAACAAGCGGCGATTTCGCCGGTTTGGGGTGATGGGGTGCCGATGGCCGCGGCGGAGCGGGCTTGCTGGGGTACTTTTGTTACCGCTGTGCGGAGTTGGCGGCGTTCCTGTTGCCATTGGGCGGTGGCGATGCGGTAGGGATGGAGTTCGCGGCGCTCCGTTTGGCGTTCTTCCTGGCGCGCGGCTTCGGCTTCGGCACGTTTTTGCGATTCAAAGCCACGGACGGCTAGGTTCCTGTCTTTTCTGCGCTTTGCGAGCTCACTGGCGGCGCGCTGGTAGGCCCGATCGTGGTGGGCCTGGTAGCGAAGGTAGACGTCGATGTCTTTCATGACGGCCATCGACTGGCGGTCGATGGCTTTTTGCTCCGGCGATTGGGGCGGGAAGAGAAAGCAGGCTTCCTGGAGCCGGATGGCGCGTTCGGAGAGCCAGGTGTGGCGGACCATTTTGGCGACGAGTTCGCGTTCGACGTCGTCGGCGGGCTGCTCGGCGATGAGGAAGCGGTTGAGGAGGTCGTTGTAGTCGGACTGGCTTTCGCAGGCAAGTACCCGGAAGCTGCCACAGAGGCCGTGGGTGGTTCTATTCTGCGACACTGCTTCGCAGCCGGCTTCGGTGCGGGGGCCGGTGCTCGTCATGTTGGTCGCGCACAACGGCTGAGATGCGCCTGTGCGCTTTGCATTCTTGCGGTTGGCTTCCAGTTTGCGTTGGGAGATTGGCATGGTGGTGCTCGCGAGTATTGTGAAGCGGTTGTGCGGCGGCGGGGCGGTTCGGGTGAGTAAGTAATTGTGGGGAGGGGAGATGTAGATTTGGGGTCCATCGTGATTGAAGGGTTCAGGGATCGCGAAGAAGCCCCAGCCACTTGTGCACCGCATAGGGAATAGTGCCGAGCATTCCAGGTGTAAATGGCTTGTGCTTTGGCTTTCAGGGCGCAGTGTGCGAGCAGGGCGTCATAGGTGCCGCCTCCCACAATGTCGAGCGCTGCAGCCGCCTGTAGTGCATCCGCATATTCATCGCCTGTCAGCGAAATGACCGAAAGCCGCTCGCGGATACTGCCGACAAACAACGTTACCTGCTCTGCGCTAATGCGATGCTTCCCCGGCATCCGGGTCAAGGTAGAGTAGACTTCTGCCAGACTGTGCGCGCCACAGCAACGGGCGATGAGAACGGCGTCGAGGCACGCTAGTGCTGATCGGACGTGTTGAGAACAGTTCGAGTATGGTGTCCAGCTTTCCTAGGTTTTCCCTTGTCCCGCTTTTGCCTGTCTTTCCCTCCACCACTCGTCAGTAGAGTGATAATCTGCTTGAAGGTTAAACAAATTACGTCGATCGTGACCGGTGGCAGGTGATCGCCTTGAACTCGAACGTTTGTCTTCCCCATTGGTTGGAAGAACTATGTCAAGCAGAAATAGTAAGTGCCGTTCAGGCACATCCTGGTACTCGCCATAACCTTCGTCTGGGGCTACCCTTCGACGAAGCCAGAAAGTACGCAATAGGTGAGGGGCGGGCGGACTTCGACTCGCCATACAAGCAGCTTAGTCCGAACGACCGTTGCTTGTTGTACGCTTTTGTGAATGAGCGTGGTCACCTTTGAGGAATTGCATGAGGCATTCTGCCAAATCTTTCGCAATGGGCGACCTCAATCCGAGCTGGTCGTTCTCGACATCTGGGTGCGGACCTTTTACAGGGGGCTTAGCTCTATTAGCCGCATTGCCAGGCGTACGTTTCACCTACATCGGCTTAGATCGGTCGAGCGCGATGCGCAAACTCGGGCAAGACTTGGCACGGGCCGCTCAAGCTAAGGTGTCGCACTGCGGTGATCCGCAGTGGGTGGCAAGACTTCAACGAGATTTGTTGGAACACAAGCTTCCAAGCTGGCGTCCTGTCTTAATTATCGTCTCCTACCTTTTTGGCGAGCACTACGCTGAATGTCCGCGACCTCGCCGATCAGATCAACGTTTTTTGCGCGCTGGTTGGCCGCGGCCCTGTAACCATTCTCTACACCAACTCCATTGCCTTCTTAGCTAATCGAGGGTTTGACGATCTAAGATCTGCATTGGAGACTGCTGGGTTCGTTCTGAAGGTTGACGAGGAAGATTCAATCACCATCACTAGAAGCACCAGAAGCAGGGAGCGGAGACTTCGGTACGCGCTCTTTCATACGAGCCACGAACAGAAACGTTCTTTGATGTTTAAGGCCATAATATGGAGGCTCACCAACCTGGGACGAACTAGTTCCCGAACAACTAGACGTAATGGACCATCCTCTGGATCAGCCTTTGTTTGTAACTGGTCCGCCTGGCTCGGGTAAAACGGTGCTCGCGGTAAGACGCGCTGAGGCGTGTGCCTATGCTGACCAGAGCGTTGCGATTGTGACCTATAATCGACTGCTTCGCCGGTTATCTAAGCTTCTTACGAATGGAGCTGCGATATCGAAGACCATGCATAGTTTTGTGGCCCAAGATTTCTGCAAGCGAGCCTCAAAACCTCAGGTGCCAAATCTTGGAAGACCCTTTGACTACGATTGGGGTGCTATTTCGGCTCACATAGAGGAAACAGGGCGCTTTCATGAGGTTTGGGGACACGTTGTTGTTGACGAAGGTCAAAGATCTACCCGAGGAAGTTTTTTCGTTATTTACACGGTTGTGCGAGCCGCGTCATATCAGAGTGTTTGCTGACGAGGATCAAGCTCTAGATAAGCGAGGAACGAGCTTGGAGTCAGATCCGAGCGGCCGCTAATTTGACCTAAGCCGATGATTCTTTCTGCTAATCATCGCAATAGCCCTGAGATTGCGGCGATGGCCGAGCACTTTCACTCTGGGGTTCTTCCTCCAGCGACTCCGCGGCGTGCGCCGCTCGGGGAGCGACCAAGGTTGGTTACAACGAGTTCCTTAGGTAAAAGCGCTGACTTTATATCCACCTGGATGGAGAACCGCGGCGGTACGGCGGCTGTCATTGTTAAAAGCAATAAGACGGGCAGCGATTTTCGTAAGGAACTAGCTGCGCGCTTACCAAAAGCGCGTATCGATCTCTATAGGTGGGACTCGGAGAACGAAGATGATATCGCCCTGCTCGAGGATGGCGTTACCGTCTTAAACACGAAGTCCGTAAAAGGGCAGGAGTTTGATTCTGTGTTCATCCTCGAACTTCGTGAATTTTTACCCTTTAAAGATCCTTCGATGAAACGGGCTATGTACATGATGTGTACGCGTGCTCGTGATCACCTGTTCTTGAAGTGGCCACTGAACAGCTGACAGCAGCAGCACTCGGCGTGCTTCCAGGGCCTGAGATTTTGGAGCGCGGGTGATGACCGCGCAAATAGCCATGGGATTCGAGGAGAGGCCGACAGACACGCGCCAGAGTGATGAATCTATGTGTTGGTTCGGGCTCACAATTGATCATCGAACACTTCTCGATGCTCTCCAGGACGAATGGCTTCAACCAAAAGAGGGGCATAGTGGATACGCGCTTGGTGTCCGTGCCTTCTTGACTCAAAGTAAACCTGCGAACGGAGAGCATAGCATTAGCTTACGTATCAAAGTGGACCCAAAGCGTCTTCCTCGATCCCCCTATGGGAGTTCGTTAACGATGCCTGGACCTCTTTATCTCTTGGATCTAGTGAGCCAATCGGACGGTTTGTGTTCTGGTCCGGTCCAATTCCGACTTTCGCCATCGCTGAAATTTTAGTTGGATCAGACGAAGAGCGATTGCGCCTTACTGCTATAGCTCGGCAGGTCTCGAACGTTGTTCTGCCCGTTGCTCCACGCGTTCTACGCTCAGGGGAGGAGGAGATTGTTGAATTAGACAGGCCTGATCCGAACATGCCCCAGAGTTTTCGATTGCCAGTAAGCATGGATTCAACGCGCGGAGCTATTGCAATGGCTCTCTGGGCTATCCCTCGGGTAGACCCCTGGCTTGACCTTCTTTGTGAGAGTTTCAACTGCGTTGAATCTGAGAAACGTCGGACAGCGATCGACTTTTTGAGAGTTCCTTGGTGGGCGACGGTACCTTGGCTTGCGAAGCAAGAAGAAGCAAGCAGCCCATCACTGCAGGAAATCCTCTGGAACTCTGCGGTAGGAGCCCTCCGGTGTGAAACGATTTCACAACAGGATAAAGCTGAAAACCTGCTTGAACGTATCGCTGAAGATGTACTTCGTGGCTTGGATCCGAAGCAGCTATCGGGCCTGCATGAGTGGGTTGCGGAAACCAAGAAAGTATTGCGCGGCTACAATCGGGTCGATCTGGGGAATTGGCACTTGGCGCCAGTTGGCAAGGCGATCCAATTAACACTATTGCGCCACGACCCATCAACCTTCGCTAAGTGGAGGGATGACTTCTCCTCGATGCCGCCGTCATTATGGTGGTCAGGAGCGGTTTATGTGGACTGCAGAACGGCTACCATCGATTACCGACCGGATTCAGAGGTGATCTGGAACAACAGCGTCTCCTTTCTCTTTATACGCTGGGCGTTTCGAACGACACCTTTTCGGATATGTGGCCGAGTGCTTACCAACACGGTCCTAGTTGGAGACGTCAGCGTGGAGAGATTGTTCTCTCGTGGTCCGGCACTCCGTTCGCCAGTAAGACCGAGAATGCTAGAGGTGAATGGTTCAGCGCTGAGCTTACCGACCCTGCGATTGTGAAGGACGCTGAGGCACTCAGCATCAGCAATAATTGGCCTTGCCTCCGAACTAAAGTAATTGTTCCCGATGGGGAAATTCCTTTTTCTGGTGGATCAATCAAAGTTCCGCGAGGCCGAAAGCAACGCGTTGTGCTCTCTGGGACAATCGAACTCACGCTACCTCTGTGTGCCCGTTTTGAGCGAGTTCTGGATCCGCTAGAATTTCGTCGTTGCGTGGCAACCGAAGCCGGGTCCGTCTCAGCGCCCCAAAGGAACATTGAACAGCCTGCACCGGAAGTCCCTGGGTTAATCTACCGCTCTGGTTTTTTAAGCGAGTTGCAGGAATCAGCGCTCATGGCGATCATCGACCAGGGAACCTGGAATCGCGAGCTTAAACGTCGGGTCCAGCATTTCGGCTGGCGGTACAACTATAAGACCAGGCGTATCGATGAAGAGCTGAATCTAGGACCATTGCCCACTTGGGCGATGTCCATTGCAACTAGACTGCATCAAGAAGGATTGCTGCCACACGTACCCGACCAAGTGATCGTAAACGAGTATATCGGAAAGCAGGGCATTAGTAGGCACATCGATTGTCAGCCTTGTTTTGAGGATGGCATCGCAATGATCAGCCTGTTGGAATCATGGGAGATGGTCTTCCGTCGGGCACCAAATCACATGGTTGCAAAAGTGCTTCAACACGGAAGTGTCACGGTTATGACTGGCGATGCTCGCTATCGATGGTCACACGAGATTCCGCAGCGAGCTGTCGAACCTGACGGGTCGGAGCGCGCGAGGCGGGTTTCCGTGACGTTCCGGAAGGTCCGACTAGATAAGTCTGCTTCGAAAGCATAAAATTCCAGCCGCGTGGATGTTTGGAATATCGGCAGTAGCAAAACGCCTGTCTAAGGCGCAGTTAATCGTGCATCATCACTACGTTCACGTCGCGATCCTCTGGTGTAAGACGGAGTCCGTGCCGAAGATGATCTACCACCCCGCTGGATAGTCGTTTGCTCAAGCAGCGGACTTGCTGTTGTCGCGCGGTGGGAGTGGGGTTTGAGGCGGCTGTTGGTGCGCTTGCCATTGACCTGCCCCCAAAATCCGCACACTCGAAATTACAACTTATCAGCCATGTCTTGGCTTGATAAAAGCGGGGATGGGGGTGTGGGGCAAGGGGCTGGCATTTGAAGCCTCTTGCCCCACCTCAGCAATGTATTGCCCGCGGTGGTCGCGGTTTGTGCGAGCGCCGCAAACTCCGAGGGCGTGCGATATCCCAAACTGCTGTGCGGCCTTGACTGGTTGTATTCCTTCCGCCAGCTGTGAATTTGCCGACGCGCTTCGAATAGGTTGCGGAACCAACTCACGTTCAAACATTCGTCTCGCAATTTGCCGTTGAAGCTCTCCACATAACCGTTCTGCATGGGGCGGCCTGGCTGGATGTGTTCGAGCGTAATGCGCCGGTCGATGCACCAAGCGAGGAAATGCCGGCTGGTCAGTTCGGGGCCGTTGTCGCAACGAATGCGCTCGGGCCATCCGCGCGTCGCCGCCAGACTGTCAAGGACACGCGTCACACGCGGGCTCGGGAAACTCGTGTCGACATCGAGCGCCAGACATTCGCGTGTGTAAGTGTCGAGAACACTGAGCACGCGGATCGCGCGTCCGTTTGCCAGTCCATCAGAAACGAAGTCCAACGACCAGCGTTCATTGGCTCGCGTAGCGACAACCGTCGGGGTGCCCACGCGGACTAGTCGTTTGCGCCGCTTACGCTTGACACACAGCCCTGCCGCTCGGTACACGCGCCAAACGCGCTTGTGGTTAATTCGTTCGCCATCCCGTTGCAACAGGATGTGCAGCCGGCGGTAGCCAAAGCGCGGCTTCTCTCGCGCTAACTGGACTAACTTGTCGTGCAACTCCGCATCGCAACGCGACGAGCGATAACGGAACGTCGACACCGGCAGTTGCAAGATGCCGCACGCACGCCGCTCACTGAAGGCGAAGTCCTGTTTCAGGTGCTCCACAGCCGCCTTCATTGCTGTGAGCTCCAGCCATTTTTTCGGATCACCGACTGCAGCGCATCTTTATCTAAACTCAGGTCCGCTACCAGCTTCTTGAGTCGCGCATTCTCGTCTCGCAGTTGCTTGGCTTCCTGTGCTTCGCTCACGTCCATGCCGCCGTACTTTGCTTTCCAGGCGTAGATCGTGTACGTGCTCACGCCGACTTCCCGCGCCACCTCGGCCGCCTTTCGCCCGGCATCTAACTGCTGCAACGCGGCGATCATTGCCGCTTCACTATGCTTGCTCTTGGGCATTCCTTCTTCCCCTTTCCTACGTACGAAATCATAGTCAACTTCGTGCGGATTCAGGGGAGCAGGTCACCATTAGGACGCAACGATGTGACGGTATTCGGGCTGCCACATGGCGTCTTGTACCTGCTGGCTGATATCGTAGAGTTTGGTGCGAGACAAGCCTTCGGCTTGGGCAACTTGGCGACGGCTCTGCCTACGGTCATCGATACGACACGGAGGTCGTCGATGTGGGGCAGCAGGGAGGCACCGGTCGTCTGCGAATGTTAAACATCGCCACGGCGACATCCGCAGGGCCGTCATAGCCAAGTCCTCGAGAACTCACGCCTACTTTGTCTGGACTGATCCAAGAAATGAAGTATCCAGTGATCGAATCCGCCGTAGCGTTCGACGAGCGGAGATGCAGGTGCGCGCGTACACTTCAAAAGCGGAGCACCCTAGTTGTGCGTGTAGATGGCTCGCTAAAGTCGGGCCCAGAAAGCGAACGGGGGCAACTCGCTCCGAGCCCTGGCGAAGCCTCAGGCGCTTTTCGAAGCGGCTTGGTAGGCGGGAACGAACGTTTCGGCCACGAACTTTTCAAAGCTCGTGGGCGTGGTCTTACGCTGTGAGCGCAGCTCCAAAGCACGGACATGGCCGGCGTTCTGCGCATTCACCATTTCCGCCATGAGGGCCGCGACATTCTTGGCCCAGCCCATCTGCTCGATAATTCCTGCAAATTGCTCGCTTGAGATGAGCTGATACCGAAGATCAGGCTTCCCAATAGCGGCGCCGATGATAGCCGTCATCTCCAGATAAGTGAGATCGCGCTGCCCCTGCAGTTCGCGAGTTTGATGACCCGTGAAGTTAAGTTGCAGAAGAGCATTGAGAGCGGCGTTGCCGATATCGACGCTGGCAATAAGAGGGACCTTAAGATCGGGCTTGAGTGGGCCAACTACGGCGCCCATCTGAGGGATAACAGCGGCCTGCCCGAGTGCTTCCGCGAGTATTGTGAAACGTGTTGTGCGGCGGCGGGGCGGTTGGGGTGAGTAAGTAATTGTGGGGAGGGGAGATGTAGATTCAGGGAGAGTTGTGACCAGCGAGTGATGAGAAACGGTGTCAAGGGACGCCGGTGCAGATCGTACGTGTTCAAAACGGTGTATTGAGTGGACTGTCTAGGCTTTCGTCCTTTGTCCCGGCTTTCCCGACTTCTCTCGGATGTTGGTTCGACCGCGCTGGCGTAGGCAAGGTCATTACTCTTCGTGAGAGAGCTTGCCACCGTCCGGGCCGACCTGGATCTCGCCCTTCCGTGTGCCCTTGAGGGTGGCCGCCTCGTATGCGACAAGGTTGTTTTGCTTGGTGAGTGACTCCACTTTCGTGATCTTCGCTGTACCGGCTCGTGCGGTTAAGGCAGCCTGGACATTTTGTGAAAGCGCGGAAAAGGCGACTTCTTCCTCGATCTCGGTCAGTGATCCATCTTCTGCAATCTGGATGTCCTTGGAATGACCATCGACCATCATCTCCGCTTCATACACCCTCTTGCCATGCTCCTTCTCGGTTGAAAAGCCTTTCACAGTGGCACCTTTTGATTGCTCTTGCACGGTTTTCTGAACGGCAGGAGGCAAAGCGGATCGATCGATCTTTTTCTCCTGAGCCATTGCGCCGCAAGCGGAGATGAAAAAACAAGCTGTGAGGACTATTTGTGCTTTCATTCTTTCAGCTTGCTCCCGGCTTCTGAAGATTGGGTGAGTCACCCTGCTGATCTTGCTATTCGGCCCTTTGTCTGCCGCAAAACCTAATCAGGGGTGGTCTTGGACGGCGGAGCGCCGAGTCCAAAGGGCGGCTTTCAAGAAAGCAGGGTGCGACAAAGCGAGGGAGGACTTGTCAATCGGTTCCATTCAGCGGCTACGGCTCGAAGCAGCGACATTCATTCATATCGGCGTCGGCAGGTCATCGCAACTGTCCCGGCTTTCCGCCCCTTGCCAGTGCCGATTCCAGCATGGCTGAGTCATTTCGCAATTGACGTAGTGCGTCTTTGTAGCGACGCATGATGGCTTCTGCCTTCCCCATTTGCCGCTCAAACTCAGGATTGTAGGATGTCAATCTGTTGCCGTCAGGAGACTCGGTCAGATAAAGCGAATCGCCTTTTTTGATCTTTAGCCGATCCGTTACCTCGCGGGGTAATGTGACTCCTGTCGAATTTCCTACGGCCCGAGCTTTCAGAGTAAACATCACGGGTCCTTTCTTGTTGACGGTTCGAATGCCGTTAGTACACGCTTTATAAGTTTTCTGCTTGGGGCAAGCAATTTAGGATTTGCTTGAGTGGCATCAAGCTTTACGTGGCGCATTTCATAACGTGCTCGGACGAAGGGAGCAATTTTCGCGCTGTGCGACGGGCTGAACTCGCGAAGATGATCATCAGCATTCCGGGAATGTAGCAACCACCCTGCTCGCCTCCGGGAAGGAACTCCTTGCGCGCATCTGCGAAGCTGCGAAATTCCCAACGATCGCAAATGGGTTGTTCGGTATCGTTCCTTAAGGGTCTGGATGTGTCCTTTGCCGACACTCCGCCGCCTGCGGAACTTCGCGCGCTTGCTTTGCTGCCCAAATATTTTGACAAAGGCTGTGGGCCACCGTAGCTCGCGATGTACACCGAATGGTGTAGGACGATTCCACCCCTGGACGGAAGACCCGGCGAGTAATTTCACGTACTCTCTATTTACGTTTCATGTTCAGCGCACTCAAGCGGCCCATGCTGGCCCTGCAAGCATTCGCATTGTGCTCCTCCCTCGCGTTTTCGCAAGATCCTACCGGCATTGTCGAAGGTCGTGTGACAGACCCTTCGGGCGCCCTGGTACCAGATGCCACGGTGATTATTGAGAATGCTGCCACGGCAATCACGACCACACACCGGACCCTTCGCCGAGGAACCTTTCAGTTTTCCGCACTTCCGGTGGGCACGTATGTTTTGCGAGTATCCGCGCAGGGATTCGCTTCGTCTGAGCGGAACGGCCTGCGCGTAGATGTGGATCGTGTGGTGGAATTGCCTGTCCAACTGCAGCTGGCGACGGACAAGTCAGTCGTCAACGTCAGTTCAGTCGCCGCTACAGTGGACGTCAACCCGACCGTCGGCAACGTGGTGACGGGTACGGATGCTGTGGACCTACCACTCAACGGACGCAATTTGACGCAGTTGGGTTTATTGCAGCCGGGCGTTGCCCCTTTAACATTTGGTTTATTGCAGGCCGGCGGAATTGCCCGGCAGAACCAGGGATACTCAGTCAACGGACAGCCCCCGGAAGAGAATAACTATCTCCTGGACGGAGTTTCCAACGTGGACTAGCGTCAACGGAGGCTTCGCCCTGCGAACTCCGCCGGACGCGGTCAGCGAGTTCCGCATCTTGACGTCTAACGCCACCGCTGAGTATGGGGAAACAAGCGGTGCAACAACAAGTGTCGATCACCAAATCGGGCACGAACCGGTTCCATGGCGACCTGTATGACTTTCTGCGCAATAATGCGTTGGACGCTCGCAACTTCTTTGCAGCATCCACTGAGCCTCTGCACCAAAACCAGTTTGGAGCGACGTTGGGCGGGCCGATTCGCCGCGACAAAGATTTCTTCTTCGCCTACTACGAGGGCCAGCGCGACAGTCAAGGGGAGACTCGCACCGCCATCGTTCCCACGGCGGCGGAGCGCACCGGCGACTTCTCCGGGCTAAGTGACGCTGCGGGGAATCCCAAGTCCTGATCAACGAGATTCACAGGAAAGCCGTTCGCCTACAACGGTGTGGTTGGGCAAATTCCGTCCGTTCATGCTGAGCCCGATTGCACTCAAAGCGGAGTCATTGATTCCGCTGCGGCAACATCTCGTCCATCTCTGTACTCTTCGACTCAGATCTTGACCAACAATTACGATCAGGGCGGCTTCCGGCTGGACCATTACTTCAGCAACAACGATCAGTTCTTCGCGCGGTATGCCACATCATCTCAGCATGAACTCGATCCGCTTGCCGATCAACGGATCGGGCGTTCCCGGTTTCCCGGTAGCCAATAACATCACGACAAATTCCGCACCATCTCCACGTGCATCTGTTCTCGCCGCGCACGGTTCAAACAGCGCGCGTCGCATTCTTTCGCAATGTTTTCCTGGGGAAGCGGCGCAGAACCACACCCCGGCGAGCAGCCTCGGCTTCGCCTATCAGCCCACACTTGTCCTCGGCGTTGGGCGATCGCCGTATTTGATTATCAGCGGCTACGCGAATGTGGGCAACCCGATCACCGGGCCCCAGAACACCTATCAGAACGACTATCAAGGCGTATTATTCGCTGGCCTGGACCACGCACGGCGACGCACAACTTGAAATTCGGCGCGGATCTCGACCGGCAGCAGATCAACGCACTGCTGGGCATCGCGACCAACGGCTTTTTCGTTTTCGCTCCGTTTCCGGCAAACGACTCCTTCGCAAGCTTTCTTGCTGGGCCAGCCGGTGCAGTTCTTCCAAGGCGGCGGCGATTTCAACCGTGGCCTTCGCAAATGGGTCGTGGCCGGTTACGCGCAGGATGAATGGCGCGTACGCCCAACGCTCACCTCACTTATGGCTTGCGCTATGAAGTAAACACGCCTTACACGGAGATTCGCAATCGGCTGAATGCCTGGGCGCCCGGCCAGCAATCAACCGTGAACCCAGACGCGCCGGCCGGCCTGCTGTTCCCCGGCGACCCGGCGTACCGGCCGCCATCGCAGCTGTCGACTATCACGAGTTCATGCCGCGCGTCGGTTTCGCATGGGATCCCATCGGCGACGGAAAGACCGACCATTCGCGCCGGCTACGGCATTTTCTACGACGGCTATACGAACGGCAACGGCGGACCGCTTCAGGCGGCAGTGAGCGCACTTCCCTGGACCGAGGCTTACCAGTTTCCGGGCCGGGCTTGAATTTGGCCGATCCCATACAACGGACAGACTCCGCCCTTTGTCACGCAACAGTTTGTGCGACCCGCAACCGTTCTGACTGTCCAATCCGGCATGGCGCCGCCTTACTCGCAGAATTGGGACTTCTCGATTCAACACATCTTTGCGAGCGTCTTACCTGTTGGACATGCGCTACGTCGGCAACAAGGGCACACACCTGCCACGCTTCATCGAAGCCAATCCCGCCATCTACGGCCCGGGCGCGACAACTGACAATGCCGATCAGCGCGACAATACGCCAACTGCGACGGGCTCAGGCTCTTGCGCGTTCGCGATCCGTGGGACTAATTGCCGATAACAATAGCTCGACTTATCACGCACTGCAGGTGGCATTCTCGCAAGCAGCTACATCACAATCTTTCGTTTCAGGCTTCGTACTGGTGGTCGAAGAGTCTCGACTATGTTTCGTCGCTGAACATGGCGGGCTCGGCGCCGACACTGGTTGCAGGCGAAAACGATCTGGCGCAGAATCCGTTCAATCTGCGTGCGGAACATGGTCCGTCGTTATTCGATGCAACGCATCGTTTTGTTTTGAGCGGCACATACGCGTTTGCCGCGCTGGCAAGCCGCGCCTTGTGGCGCGCGCCATCGCTGGTAAATGGCTGGCAGGTAAACACCATTGTGAGGTTATCTTCAGGCACGCCCTTCACCGTTTATGACAGCGACAACGCTTCCATGCAGGGCAGCGCGCCGGAGATCACCGGCTTTTACTCCAGCCGTCCAAATGTGACTGTGCGATCCCAACACCGGTCCACATACGCCGAATCAATGGGTGAGCCGTAGCGCATTTCGACAACTGACACCGCAAGCGAACCCGGGGCAGTTCGGCAATGAAGGCCGCAACGCGGTGCGCGGGCCCGGGCTGGCTACAGTTGATTTTTCTTTGTTCAAGAACTTCCCGGTCACAGAAGGTGCGACGCGCTGCAGTTTCGCGCGGAAGCGTTCAACCTCTCAATCATGCGAATTTCATGCTGCCCGAGAACGATCTGGCGTCGCCGGAGTTCGGGCAGATACTGCAGGCGGCGCCACCGCGACTGTTGCAACTCGCATTGAAGTTTATCTTCTAAAGGAGGCATCCTCATGGAACCGATGTTTTTGCGAGGACGTTGAGCAGCACAGGGGCGACGACAACTACACGCGCGCCATCGAAATGATGAAGCGCGCCGGGCCGGAATATCCGCAGATTCTGCATATGTTCTCGTTCAAGATGAACGCGACGGTGCATCTGGAGCGCTTCACCCAGGAGATGATGCGCGAAGCCGCGCCGCTTTCGCCGGGCATCCGCGAACTGATCGCCGCCTACACATCGCAGCTGAACAGTGCCCGTTTTGAACGAAGTCTCACGCCGCGGTCGCGGCGGAACTGTTGGGCAGCGTAGAACTCGTACAAGCTGTGCTTGCAGATCTTGACTCGTCATCGCTTTCGGATGCCGAGAAGGCATTGCTGCGTTTCGTGCGACGGTCAACTTCGACTCATACAGAAGCCTCAGGCGCTTTTCGAAGCGGCTTGGTAGGCGGGAACGAACGTTTCGGCCACGAACTTTTCAAAGCTCGTGGGCGTCGTATTGCGCTCTGAGCGCGGCTCCAAAGCACGGACATGGCCGGCGTTCTGCGCATCCACCATTTCCGCCATGAGGGCCGCGACATTCTTGGCCCAGCCCATCTGCTCGATAATCCCTGCAAATTGCTCGCTTGAGATGAGCTGATACCGGAGATCAGGCTTCCCGATAGCGGCGCCGATGATAGCCGTCATCTCCAGATAAGTGAGATCGCGCTGCCCCTGCAGTTCGCGAGTTTGATGACCCGTGAAGTTGAGTTGCAGAAGAGCATTGAGAGCGGCGTTGCCGATATCGACGCTGGCAATAAGAGGGACCTTAAGATCGGGCTTGAGTGGGCCAACTACCGCGCCCATCTGAGGGATCACGGCGGCCTGCCCGAGAGTGTTCTCCATGAAGTACCCGGCACGAAGCGAGAGAGAGTTCAACGGCTGGATCTCTTTGAGGCGCTCTTCAAGAAAATGAAGTCCGAGGATGGGACCGGTCTTCGCGTCTTTGTCGGCGCCGAAGCTGCTGAGGACGACAACATGCTTCGCCGAACTGTTTGCCTCCAGCGCCGACCCGTAAACATCCGCAAGTCTTCTTTGATACCCGCGAAAATCTGGATCGGTCATAGCTGGCGGGATCATGACATAGGCGGCTTCAATGCCCGCGAACGCCTCGTTGGCAATGGCTTGGAGAATAATATCGCCGATAAGTGTCTCAGCGCCGAGGGAAGCCAATTCTTTCAGCTTTTCTTGGCCGCGCGCGACGACTCGCACCTTCTTGCCTTGTTTTAAGAGGCCTTTTGCAACTACCGAACCGGTATTCCCGGTGGCTCCGGTGATCAAGTACATTTCTTACTCCTTGCCAGTTGATGCGTCCTTATTGAGCCAAGATGCATCGGTCAGTACGGGCGATTAAGCGCGAGCGGAGCTATAAAGGGCTCGGATGTACCCCATACTGTACGACCAAGAAGCTTGGCGTGCGCCCGCCATCGGCGGCACGTGATCCGCTATAAGATTGCCTCGGAAATCCACCTCCACAAGCGTCTTCATCAGCTTGCACATATCGGTGTAGCCGTTATCGATATACGTCTCGACGAAGTCCGGAATGGGCGAGGTCACATTCCGGAAATGGATTTTCCAGAGCTTGCCCATTTCCGCGAAGGCCCGTGCCGCTTCATACACGTTTTTGCCCGTGTGGTCTCCGCCTTCTGCCCAAGTCCCGCAGCACAGACAGACTCCAATATTCGGCGAGTTCGCAATCTCGAGTGCGCGCACATATCCGTCGAAGGTTCCGAAGATGTGCCTTGGGATGCCGCCCAACTCCGGAACCGGCGGATCATCGGGATGGATTCCGATCCGTACGCCGGCCTCCTCGGCAACCGGCGCAATCTGCCGGATGAAGTAGGTGTAGTTCTCCCAGAGTTCCTCCTTTGAATACCTGCGTCCGTGCGTGAGCGGTCCCTGGTAGGTCTTACCATTCCAGTAACCTTTCGCCGTCGCGAGATGGAAGGCGCGCGACTCACCCCCGCCCCGTGTCGTTTCCGGCTTGCTCGACCAAATGCCATTCGCCATGTGCGCGTAGGTGATGTACGTGATGCCGGCTTTGCCGGTGTCCCGAATGTATTGCTTGAGCCATTCGATCTTCTGGTCGCGTCCTGGCAGGTTGAGCGTTATCTCTTCAATGTTGCGGTTTTCATTGTTCGGAATATTCCAGACCTTCAGGCCGGCCGCTTCGACGCGTTTCCGAATGGCGAGAAAGTTCGCGAAGAGTCGCGCGCCCATTTCCGGTCTGGACGTTAAGATACTCAATCGCCCATCTGTTTGATCCAGGCCAGATCCTCGTCCGTAACTTGCTCGTCAACCTGCATCGAGATCTTGATGCCGGGAGACAGTGGCTCGAGTGGCTTGCGTTTCTCCGACTGGAGGAAAGGCCGCAGCCACCGCCGCCCCAGAGAAAGCCCGCCGTGTCATGTCCATGCTTGAATAATCGACTCCTGGTGAACGATCATATCCCGACATCTGATAGCACCAGTTCGTCTATACACCGCCGGCAAAGAAACGTGTAGCTTAAGAGAATGTATACAGCGAAGGCCTACGCTGCCATCAATGCTAAGACGCCGCTTGAACCCGCGATCATCGAGCGCCGGGACCCCACTGATCGGGACGTCCGGATCGAGATCCTCTTTTGCGGAATATGTCACTCGGACGTTCACTACGCACGCAACGAGTGGAGCGCCATGCCAGCTGTCTATCCAGCTGTACCCGGTCATGAAATTGTCGGGCGTGTCACCACGATCGGCCCATCCGTCACGAAGGTAAAGATTGGCGACACGGTTGGTGTTGGCTGCATGGTCAGCGCAGACCTGTCCTGTCCGATGTGTAAGAAGAACCAGGAGCAATTCTGCCCAAAGATGGTGCTGACCTACGGCTCGCCGGATTAAGTTCCCGGAAGGGTCACCTACGGCGGCTATTCAGATAGCATCGTTGTCGATGAGCACTTTGTTTTAAAAGTGCCTGCCAATCTCGACCTTGCTGCTGTGGCTCCCCTGCTGTGTGCGGGTATCACAACCTACTCGCCGCTCCGCCACTGGGATGCAAAAAAGGGCAAGAAAGTTGGTATTGTCGGCCTGGGTGGACTCGGTCATATGGGGGTTAAGTTCTCCCATGCCCTTGGCGCTCACACAGTCGTCTTTACAACCTCTCCCAAGAAGAAGGAAGATGCTTTGCAACTCGGAGCCGACGAGGTCATCATTTCAACAGATCCCGCGGAGATGGCCAGGCACGCTGGCACCTTTGACATCATTCTCGACTGCGTAGCAGCTGAGCACGACCTCAATGCATACATTCAGCTGCTCGCAGTGGACGGAACCCTAGTCATGGTGGGTGCACCTGACGCTCCGTTGCCTGTCGGTGTTTTCGGCCTTATCTTTGGCCGCAAGAGTGTCTCCGGCTCACTCATCGGCGGCATTGCAGAAACACAGGAGATGCTTGATTTCTGTGGCGAGCACAACATCGCCGCCGAGGTGGAAATCATCCCGATTCAGAAGATCAACGAGGCTTGGAACAGGGTAGTGAAGTCCGATGTGAGGTACCGCTTCTCAATAGATATGAGTTCGCTCAAGGCTTAACAGAAGAGATGTGCCTGCTTTCATGTGACTCTAGCCGTGTCGTCTATTCCTTGATGGGTAGTCCAATCCGTCGAGTGTGAGGCAGATCAGTACCGGAAAGTCCCGATTCCATCCCTGAACGGCGTTTATGAGGACCTATTCGCGTAACCGTTTGGTATGTGTCCGGAATGCGCATCTTATTCGTCAGCTCACCGGCAATATCCCGGCCCCGGGGTCCCGCAGAACCTGAGGACAAGCGGATCGAAGACTATAGCTTCGCGTATTCCGCCTTGGCTTGTTTAAGAATGGGGATATCGCTGTCGGCGTCCTTCCACAGCGATGAGGAAATCCTGATATGCCTTTTTCGCTTTGGCCTGTGTCGCCCGAGAGAGCATACGCTCTGCCCAATCTGCAAGTGTGCCAGCGCGCCTACGGGATCGGCGAAGACGATGCCGCGGTGATCGAGAATCTTTTGGAATTCGGCGGCCGCCTCTCGGCCCTGCTGTGCTTGGAGATACGCTTGGCCGCGCACATAGGCGGGATAGAGTCCTCCGAACTTGGCAAAGAAGCTGTACCGGCAGTGCGAAATCATAAGGAAGAGTCCGTTTGTAATCGCTCCATTGCGTCGGACGGCGCCCGATGGGCAAGCGCGGAAAGAGCGCCCAGCGTGGGAAGATACTCAAATTGCACCGGCGTATCCTCAGGGAAGCGCTTCTGCCAGATCTGCGGCGAGCCTTTGCGGTTCGGAGAGATCGCCCGCGAGCGCCAGCGCATAAGGCCGCGGCGTACTCCACATCCCGGCTTTTTGCAAGCTTTGAGCGCCAGCTGAGCGCGCTCATTCGCTGCGGCCATATTCCCGAAGTGCGCATCGCATACCGCCTCCGCGGCGTGGTAGAGGGCGGCATTTTCGTCGCTTGCCGGCCTGCTGCGCCATTGCGATGGCGCGCTCCCACATGTATGCGCCAGCCGCATTCGCCCGGATCGGGCGAGCACCATCGCCTGATTGTGCGACATCCAGTCTTCGACACGCTCTCCGCGAGCGCGCACGATTTCGCGCTCCATTCCGGCGTGGTCACCGTTGAAAAAAGGCAGGTAGTAACGGGTGACAAGAAATCTCCGGGATTTCCAGTTTCCGCGCCGCCGCCCGCTGCAAGAGACCGGCCGCTTCCGCGAAGCGATCAAGGAAAGAATAGTGAATCGCCATGCGCGTACGAGAATGGGTTGTCGGGATTCAAGCTGAAGGGCCTCTTCGGCTGCCTGAATTCCCTTTTCGTATTGGCCGGTGCCCTGCGTGCCCCAGCCCGCCAATAACAGCGAACGGCATCCAATCCCGCGGATACGTTCGCGTCCACGACTCGAGAGTCTGCAGCTCTCGTCGGCAGGTTTCCCGTCACCTGCCGGTCATAGAGAAAAGGATCCAGAGCCTTTCACGGTCGCTGACCCGATCCCGAAGCGCATAGGCTTTGCGGGTGTACTCGGCCGCGAGATCAGTTTGGCCCATGTTCCAGTAGGTAATGGACAGATCGCCGTAAGCCATGGCGAATTGCGGATCGATGGCGATGGCGCGCTGAAAGTGCGGGATGCCGGCAGCACCACCCGGCGCGTAAGTGGCTTTGCGGCCCAGAGCTGTAGGCTTTCAGAGCTTCCAGTGACGACGTGGTTGCCTGTTCCAGCGGCGTCGAATGCTCCTGGATGGTGGCCAGCGACTCGCCTAGGCGGCTCCTGATCTGAATCGCGATGCGCGAAAGCGCGTTCAGGACCTCCTCTTTGGCTTCCGCCTGAGCCTGCTCCTGGGCCGAGAACAGCCCCGGTTTCGCAGTTGCTCGCGCGCAACCACAAAACGTACTGTTTGCCCAGGCCAGTGATGGAGCCTTCCAAGACGGCCGTGCCCCCAGTGCGTTGGCAGATTTCACGCGCGATCTCGGGAGTAATCCGCGTCTCAGCCGGTCGGCTCATGAGACGGAGCACCTGCTGAATACGCTGCTCCGAAACGAGAGTGAGGAAGGGTGACTGCTCGAGTTGAACGGTCAAACCGTGGCGAAGTGTCTGGTCGAACACCGGGTCGCCGCTCTTGTTGTCGAATTCCCCGAGAACGATCGAGTCCTTTGCGGTGAGTTTCGGAGTGCGTGGGGAATACAGGTACAACGCCACGGCAATCGCCAAACCCATAACCGCTGCGGAAACGGCGATCCACGGGCTCCTCCGCGACGGTAACTCGCTTCAGCTCCCACTCGAATTCGGCAGCAGATTGCCAGCGGCGAGCAGGATCTTCTTCCAGGCAGCGGTTTATGATCTTTTCCAGTCTTCGCGGACGGAATGCGCCTCCGCTGGATCCGAGCGCGGGCGCCCGTCAGCATCTCGTAGAGGACGCAGCCGAACGAGTAAATATCGGTTCGGGCATCGGCGGGTTTGCCCGTGCCTTTGCTCCGGCGCCATGTAGGCCGGCGTGCCCATCGACCATGTGGCTGGCCGTGACGGTTTCGTCGGTAGCTCGATTTCGCCAGTCCGAAATCCAGAACCTTAACTCCGGACTTCGCGATCATGATATTGCCCGGCTTCAGGTCGCGGTGAATGATGCCCTTGCCGTGTGCCTCGGCCAGCGCCGGCTAGAATCTGCGACGCATAGAGGAGAGCGGTCTTCGATCGGGAAGTGGTCCGCGCTTCAGTCGGGCCGCTATGGTTTCGCCTTCCACCAGTTCCATCACCAGGTAATTGGGCCCCACATCGTAGAGCGGTGCAGATGTTGGGGTGATTGAGCGACGAGATCGCGCGCGCCTCGCGCTCAAAACGGGCGCTGAACCGCTCATGGCATGATCTTGATCGCGACAGAGCGGCCCAGTCGCGTGTCCATCGCGCGAAACACCTCGCCCATTCCGCCTTCGCCGAGTCTTGCTTTCGATTCGGTAAGGCCCAAGACGAGCGCCCTCCGCCAATACGTCGACAGTCGGAGTCACCCAGTAGTTCCGGGGCATTCTCGATGGCGGGCCGATCCAGGAATTCGCCACCGGTGTGTTGCGAAAGCAGCGATTCCACCTCGCGGCGCAATTCGGGATCTGTCTGCGCCAGCAGCCCCATGCGCTCTTCTGCGGTCGCTTCACAGACCGCGTGGTAGAGCTCTTCTACTTCCCGGAAACGCTCCGGGGTCATGGGCCTGTCCGGATGGCGCCTCTGCCGGCGGGCTCAACTCGCGCAGGAGCCAAGCCTTGGCGAAATTCCAATCGCGCCGGACAGTACGCGGCGAGATTCGAGAGCAGCAACAATCTCCTCCTCCGTTAATCCGCCGAAATAACGTAGCTCGACTACCTTGGCCTGGCGCGGCGCCAGTTGTGAGAACGCAGTCAGTGCCTCGTCGAGCGCGAGGATGCACCGGTCCGAGGCAGGCGACACGACGGCAGTTTCATCGATGTTCACTTTGGGCGCTAGCTCCACCGCGCTTACCGGAACCACGAGCGCGAGCGGCGTCCACCAGGATTCGCCGCATCATCTGTGCCGCCATGGCAAAGAACTGTGCGCGGGCCTGCCATTCGACCTGGGTCACCTCTACCAGCCGCAGATATACCTCGTGGATGACTGCGGTGGCCTGGAGCGTGTTGCCGTCCCTTTCATTCTTCATGTACCGGCGGGCCATGCGGCGCAATTCGGGATAGACGTGCTCCGCCAACTGGCCGAGCGCGGCCTGGTCTCCGCTACCCCAAGCCTTCAGTAAACCCGTGATTTCTGCAGGACGTGCGTCGATGGATACCCCGTCTCCCCACGGCACAAGAAATATAGCAGAAAAATATGGCCGGTTTTGCCCCGCTTCCGCCTGTACCGGCGGAAGGGGAACAAAGGATGCCGTCGAATGATCTCCCCCAGAAACCAACTTAGGAGTCAAATATATGAAGTATCTAGCCACAACGGCGCTGTCTGCTGCATCTTGGTGTAGCAGGTCTTTACGCAGAAGAGAAACCTGTGAAGATGACATTCTCGGGAACGGAAGGAGCCAGCGCCATCGACCTGGAATTCCCGGACCCACATACTGGCGACAAAAAAACAGCGAATTCATCTTCGGCGGAGACGGGAATCTAGGTTCTTTCACGTTTCGCAACGTTGAGGCCGAGGCGGACTTCCGGAGCAGTCCAGCAGTTGCGCGGCGAATCAGGTCTATTTTGAAACCATCGCAGGGACTGGCGTATTTCGCTTTCGGGACGGAAGTCTACTGAATTGTGAAGCTCACCAAGGGATCTCGACTGCATCGATTACGCGGCACTTGAGGCGCACTGTACCAGAGTCTTCCAAATTACCGGCGGAACTCGTCGCTTAAAGAATGCGTCCGGGATGCTTACGTTGAAGGAGACGGCAGCGCCGATTGCCTTTGCTGCAGATAGCTACACAAAACCCGCCTTTTTTGACGCAACCGGCGGGTTTACCGGTAGCATCTCCGGAGTGGCCGAAGAGGAGGAACGACCAGAGGAGCAGAGGTAGGAGAAGCGTTTGATCGAGTTGCGGGGATCCGCCGAGTTCACCTCATGGCCAGGTTGACATCTGGTGATCTGCGGCCTACACAAGATTGCGGCGACCGTTAGGCTGGTCCGGCACGGAACTCCAAATTCCGTGCCCGGTGCGCCCATGGTTCCGCCGCATCGAATCGCGGTCGAGTAAGCCCGACATCATTGAAGTAAGGCTTGGTTTCAGATACGGCGCGCGTTCAAGGCGTTTTGTTTACGAAGGGCGTTGCCAGAGATCTGAGTGATCGTCGGATGTGATTAGGACCGAAAAGTCCCGTTCACACCCTCTATTCACCTTGTGACGCGAGAGCTGACAGCGCGTTATCTGGACAAGAGTCCGTAAACCCTTCGCGCGCTGGACGACCAGTTGTGAACGCTTTATGGAACTGCAGGCGTTACACATTCCTGCTCACTTTGGTTCTTCAGCAAAGGCGGTGCCTCGGACCTGCTGAATGCATTTCCCGTTGATGTTGGCGACGAACAAGGATCTTAGTCGGCTTGCGCGATCTAGTCGCGAAAGCAGAGTAAGCCATGAACGAGGCAGATTGGCTGTTGGAATTCTTGACCGTCGACTAGACCGAATCACTGAATCATCGACAAAGAACTTACGAAGAGTGATCGAATCTTGGCGAACGTCATGTCCACGCTTGCCGTGTCGCACCAGGCGAACGCCGGCGGAATAATGGAAGACGTAGGGAAGATGCCAGACTGTTGGTGTCCCGAGGTGACGACCTTCTTATGAGACCCTTCTTGCATCTTTACTCGCCTTTCTCGTGTTTCACCGGGCTCTGACGCCCAGTCTCCCCAAGCAACGCCCGGCGGGAATCAGCAGAAGTGGTGCTAGCTGATGAATCCGCTTCGGCGCAGGAAGGCGTAGCTTTGGCGCAGACTCGCAATCGGGTCCCTACTGAAGTCCTGTTCGACGAAGATGTGCTTTGCATTGGTTTCAGAAACGGCTGCGAGGATTTCATGCAAGGGCAGATCGCCGTTGCCGAGTTCCCGAAACGTATCGTTCGGGACCGTCGCGATGTCGTAGTGAACGGGCGTCCCTTTGGCACGGTCCTTCACGTGCACCAACTCCACACGGTCGGCGTGCTGCCGCAAAAAAGCTGCCGCGTTCACGCCGGCCATGCTCACCCAGAAGGTGTCAACTTCCAAGCCGACCAACTTCGGGTCTAGGTGCTCCAGCAAAGTATCGATCGGCCTGCCGCCGCTCTTTGGTTCGAACTCAAAGTCGTGATTGTGATAACAGAATCGCAGGCCTGCGGAGGCGGCCTTGCTTGCAGCCGCATTTAGTTTGTCGGCCAGAGAGCGATAGAAGTCTAATCCCAGGCGCTCCTCCGGTGAGAGATAGTTGAAAACTAAGTATTGAAAGCCGTGATCTCTCGCTAGCGGAATACAATCCTCAAACGTGACGCCTCGCTCGATAGGAGGCATGTCGGCGTGCTGCCAGGCTTGATAGTTGCCGGTTAAGAGCGGCGTTTCGAAGTGTAGGCTGACCGGGCGCAGATTCACGCGTTTCAGCAGCGGGGCAATCAGTGCTACTTGACTTCGCAACATCTCCACTTGGCGGTAACCGATCTCTGCGATCGCTTCGAGTGTAGCCATGGGTTGCTTCACTATGGCATCGCGAACCGTGTACAGTTGAACACCTGCCGGTAGCGGTTGCTTCGCAAATGCCGGCACCGCAGCGCAGCCGGCCAGACTCAACAAACCGCTTCTGAACAAAGATCGGCGGCTCAAGAGGCGTGCACTGGTCATATACGGCAGTCAGTTTATTACAGAGTTTGATACTCCTCGCGCTTGCTGGGGCGGCTCGATTTCACCGCCCATGCCCAGTTACCGGCCGCTAGCAGCGCGGTGATGCTCATCAACGCAAGCTGCCGCGCCTCCAACTGGAAGAGAAGTGCGACGGAAATCACGATGCCCGCGATCGCCAGCGCAGGCCCGAACCGTATGCGAAATGCCTTCGCATGCGGCTGCGAAACGCGCAAGCGTATCAGCGCAGCACATGTAATGGCGTAGAAGATTGTCAAAGAGCCTGCGGTGAGCGCAATGGCCCAGAGGAAAGTTCCGGTGATGGCAAGAACAAGTACCGCAGCGCCATAAAGCAAGATTCCAATGGATGGTGTTCGAAATCTCGGATGCAATCTGCCCAGTGACGCCGGGCAGTCATCGTGCTCGGCGAGCGCGACGGGAAAGCGGGGTCCATTTAAGAATGCTCCAGACAGCCAGCCATAAGTGGATAGCATGACTGCGACCGCAACGAATGATCCGGCGCCGTTTCCAAGCAAGGCTGACGCCGTTTCGACCACAGGGCGCTCGGTTGAACTCATTCCAATGATTCGAAACACAACCAACTGAAACAATGTGTAAACGAAGATGCAAATGAGCAGTCCCGTGAGCAGCCCGAATGGGATGGTCCGGCGCGGTTGCGCCACTTCACCAGTTGGCGCCAGCGCGTCTTCCCAACCACTGAATGCATAGAAGAGGACCAACAAAAGTTTGGGCCAAGCACCGGGCGACGCCGTGGAGAGTTCTGGCCCGACGTGGTGCGTGATCAGCGCGTGAAACACGCCGAGGCCAATCACAAGCAGCAACGGCAAGCTCTTAGCGAGCGTAAACAGGACGCTCAAGTTGACGCCTTGACGGACGCCTAGATAGTTCACGACGGTAGGGATTGTGACGAGCAGTATCAGAGTGGCAATGCGCCATGAACTGTGTGCGGCTTGCGGTGCAAACTGGGCCAGATACGTCAAGAACAAATTGGCATTGGCCGCACCACCACCCACTATTGCCAGCCACCAGAACCATCCAACCTGCAAACCGACGAACCTGCCGAAGGCCGTTCTGGCATACAGGTACAACCCGCCCGCTTCAGAGAACTGGGATGCGACTTCGGCAATGGGAAGAATGATCACGGCCATCAATAGGCCCGCCGCCAGCATGGCCAGCGGACTCATTGCGCCGACCATTCGTATTGCCTCGGAAGGCACGCCAAAGATGGCGCTTCCGATGATGCAGTTGATCACCAACGCTGTCATTTTGCCGGGCCCGATGGGCCGCGCATCGCGCATAGGTTGGCTCAGTCTAGCAGAGCCGTCGCGGCGTAAGGTACGCTGGCTATCACGCGCCGGATTTATGTTTGTGAGTCAGATTTTTGTTTATCCGATCAAGTCGACGCGAGGCATTGCTGTTGACGAGACTCACGTTGATATCAGTGGTCCGGTGAGGGACCGGCGCTGGATGCTTGTCGACTCCGAAGGTCTGTTCCTTTCACAGCGGAAACTGCCGCGTATGGCGCTGATTCAGCCTTGGTTGGACGGAACCGACATCGTAGTTGATGCCCCGGGTATGCCGTCTCTGCTAATCCCAGCATGGTCGGGCGAAGGCGAATGGATCCCCGTCACTGTCTGGCGGGACCGGTTGACGCTGCCTCATCCGAAACAGGTTTGCAGCGATTGGTTCAGTAGCTTTCTCGGTCAGACCTGCCGTCTTGTTTACCTGCCCAATTCCGTGAACAGGCCGGTGGAGGCGCCGTTCGATGCGCCCGAATGGCGGGTTAGTCTCGCCGATGGTTTCCCGTTGCTGTTGTTGACGGACGCGTCACTCGATTTGTTAAACAGTAAACTCCCCTCGCCAGTAAGTGTGGAACGGTTCAGGCCGAATTTTGTGATCTCGGGAGCGGCCGCGGCGCACGAGGAAGATGAGTGGCGGCGCTTGCGGATCGGTTCCGCTCAACTTGCGGTCGTGAAGCCCTGCGCCCGGTGCTCCACGGTGCTGGTGAATCCAGAAACGGCGGCAGTCGGGATTGAGCCGCTGCGCACGTTGGCGGAATACAGACGGCGCACGACTAAAGTGATGTTCGCGCAGAATGCGCTCGTGGTCACTCCGGGTCAGCTGCGCGTGGGCATGCCGGTGGAAGTGTTCAAATCCTGAGCACCCGGTCCCGAAGAGCAATATGGCGTGATGATTTTCTCCGCGGGATCAACGTTGGCGGACACGGGAAGTTTCGGTCAAGCAGGTTTGCGCAAGACTTGCCCACCCATGATGTCGTGAACCTGGTTCCCGCGATTCCCGCTCTTCGACCACGAGACTTGGTGTTCCGGTTTGCCCCGTCATCTGGCAAGAATTGGCGACAGGCCCAAGGCTGATTTTAAAGGATTTTCTGGACTACATATGACCGATCCGCAGTCCGACACTCCGACTAGTCCATTCACGTGAACAAATCCCGGTCTGCGGCCAGGTTTCGGGGGGCGTGAAAACCAACTGAATTGACCATAGCTCTGTCTTGAGGGACTACCGGGTGTCAGTAGCGACAGCGACGGGACGGAGTTGGTATTTTGTGGCACTTACAAAGTGGCGTGGGTCTCCTTTGAGACATGCGCTCGTTCCGATGATGAGATTGGTGAGGTGGTATTCTGCCGAGGTGGGTCCCGGATAGGTACCGGGAAGTCCCGATCTCGCCAGGATTGCTTGGCAGGCGCTCACGATGACGCTGATTGTTCATTCAGGGATCAGCCTGAGCTTCAATGCCCGAATCTTTCCCGCGACGGGCAACTCCGTTACGAGAGATGCCGGCAGACCAATATCTCGGTTACGGGTGCCGCTCCCATCGCTAACTGGAAGATGTGTGGCAGGTAACCGTGGTAATCGTCACGCGGAGCATCGTCGAAGCGAGAGACGCCAATAGGATCCCAATCAGACCACAAGATCTCGTCGATGCCTGGATACAGAGCGAGTTGGTTGGGCGAAGCTTTAGGCCCATTGGACCACTACACCACGGCCCCGAAGCTATCGCATTCGAGGCACCGAGATTCGGAATAAGTAGCGGGATGTCCCCTTTCGACTGGGCAACTTCCGGGTAACATGCGGATCATCGGTAATTTGGAGACTGAAGTTGCCGTGACGCCGCGCTGCCAAATCGAAGAGTTTAGTTGTCATGGAATAGACTTAAGTCGACATTCGTAAAGCACACCATGACAGATAAAACCAGCGTTCCTGAAGAGGCAGATAAATCACAAGGGAGCGGACCACATGATCCTGACGAAATTAATCCCAAGCTTACGTCCGACATTCACTACTGGGCCCAGGAGTTCAAGGTAACCGGTCAGCAGTTGCACGAAGCAATCCGCGTTCATGGAACTCACGTCAAGAAGATTCGAGAAGCCCTCCATCCGAAGAAGTGATGCATCTCGGCGGTCGTAAACGACACATGCTGCGCTTCAAAAAAACAATCCCAAGAGAGACGTTGAGAGATCAGACGGTAAGGGCAAATCAGTGAACGACCGAACTCGCATCGAAATTGTCTGCCCGAACAACCACAACCAAACGGTTAAATATAGCCGGCCTGAGTTTGAAGCCGTCCTAAGCTCGGGCACGTTAGTCTTTCACTGCAATACGTGTGATACGCAATGGTCACCATCCGGGAAAGAGATTGCCCAGATCCGGAAGGCATTCCCAAAAGAGCTGAGCCAATAGGGAGGACACAGCTGGCCGTTCTTTTTAGTTGAGGTCATCCTCCTGCAGTTTCGTTTCACGGGGTCTATTCAGTGAACATTCGATAGGGCACATTAATCCCGGGAAGTCCCGTTGCGGCCGGCATCGGTTGCAAGTGACGATGGCGGATATGCTCAAGTGATGGAGGTGCACGTCCGCCAGGCGACGCCAGCCGATCGTGATCAACTCGCGCGCTTTCGGCAAGCGCTGTGGCCCGAGACTTCGGCAGAGGAACACGCTCGCGAGCTAGAGCCGATTCTGGCTGGCGAAACTCCTGGGAGCATGCCGCTGGTGAACTTCGTCGCGGAGACCGCCGACGGCAGACTATTAGGGTTTGCTGAGGTCGACTTGCGATCGCACGCCGATGGCTGCAGTCCGGCGCTACCGGTCGGCTATCTGGAGGGCTGGTATGTCGCCGATCCGGCGCGGCACAGCGGTGTTGGCGCGCCAGCTGCTTTCTGCAGCAGAAGATTGGGTGCGGAGTCACGGGTGTGTCGAAATGGCCTCCGATACATGGATTGACAACCAGCTTTCGCAAACCTGCCATGAAGCTCTGGGTTTTGAGGTTGTTGACCGGTGTGTCCATTACCGCAAGGCCCTGTAGCTTTAGTTTTTCCGATAGGGACAGTAAGTCCCCGCGTGTCTGTAGATTGTGTCCGAATTGAAATCGTTTACCGTAGCAGTTCCCACTTGGGGGCTAAAGGTATCCGGAACGGGAAATCCCGTTGGGTCCGGTCAGCTTTCCCGAGTTTATCTTTCGCCTGGACAACATACCCTTGCTTGTGACATGCCGTGAACAGGCCCGTGTGATTCTCTCTCTATAGCCCTGTTGATTCCCTTCGTGCCCTTCGGTTAGACTCGGCAATACCGAAGTGGCAGTATTGTCATCGCGGTCTGAGCGAACCCGGGCGCACTCGCGTCTCAAGAGTGAGGACGTAGCCATGTATGACATGAAGAACCTTAGCAAGCTGAAGACCCTCGAAGCGAACGCGCCGGAGGCGATGAAGGCCTTTTGGGCTTTCGACAAAGCGGCTATGGCTGCCGGAGCGATTCCAAGCAAATACAAAGAACTGATGGCGCTAGCGGTTGCGTTCACTACACAATGCCCTTACTGCATTGAAATTCACGCACAAAGGGCACGAGAGGCGGATGCCTCTGAACAGGAGATCGCCGAGGTCGTTGCCGTTGCGGCAGCACTTCGGGCCGGGGCTGCTATCACGCACGGGACACACGCTCTCGCGTGAGCAAGGCGAGAATCTCTCGTTGATAGCTGTTGAACGACCGCCAGTTGGCGCGCAGCACACTGTCGGAAAGCTCTGGCGAGTCTGTGACTGTGGAGTGCGACTTAATCCTTCCGACTCGCTAAGTTATCGATATACTCCCACGTGAACTCCGGCCGGGCAATGGAAGCCCTGGGCGGACATCAGAAAGCAGCTCAATGCATAACAACCAAACGCGTCTTTCTGCCCCGCTCAATCGAGCCCACCTCAAAGCTTGGCCTGTCCTGGGCATCGCCCTGCTGTCCTTCGCCGCTGGATCGTTGATAAGCGCGCGGTTTACCCACCCAGCTGTTGTGAAGGCTGACACTAATCGAATCTTCGAGCTCATGATCTATCACGCCAAGCCAGGACAGGCGGCGAAACTGGAGTCGATCTTTCAGGATGTGTCAAAGCTACAGGCCAAGCACAATCTCAACGCGATCGGTTATTGGGTGCCCAATGATGATCCCGCTTGGAAAGACACCTTTATCTACCTTTTGGCTCATCCAAGTTCGGAAGAAGCGAAGAAAAGTTGGAATGCGCTTCATACCGACCCGGCCTTTTTGCCCTACAGACAAGCGGCGGCACCATTGATTGAACAAGTAAACGGAGTCTATCGGGTAGATGAAGTCTTCATGCGTCCCAGCGAATACTCGGCCATGAAGTAGCACCCCCAAAGCTCTCCTGCCTCCGCCTGCGTCACGGTCCGAACAAAACGCATCGCGCCTGCGTATCTTAAATCTGTGAACGTATCAAAGCCGATTCTCCTCAGCATCTTAGGCGCACTCATAGCAATTGTGGGCTGCGGGTACCACGGTCCGGAAGTCGGGCCCATGCACTCGGAGAACATCAGTCTGGATGGTGGGGGCGCCACTCATGCCAACGTCGAGTTGAATATCGGGGCCGGTGAGCTCAATCTGGAGGGCGGATCGGGAAAGTTGGTGGAGGGAACGTTCCAATACAATGTCAACGCCTACCAACCCAAGGTGGAAAACACCGTCAACGGGTCCCACGCCGTCGTCACCATCCACCAGCCGGGCAGCACGGGCTTCGGCGGCAATGCCCGGAACACCTGGAACCTCCGCCTCAATAGCAAGATGCTTCTCGACCTTGCGGTCAACTGCGGCGCTGGGCAAGCGGAGTTGAATCTGGGGAACGTCAGCCTCCGTAGCCTGAATGTGCACATGGGCGCGGGTCAGGTGGATCTCGACCTCAGAGGCTCTCCCACCCACGATTATGATGTGGAGATCTCCGGCGGAGTCGGGCAAGCGACCATTCACCTGCCCGCGGGCGTGGGCATCCGCGCAGAAGCGCATGGCGGCATTGGCAGTATTGACGTCAGCGGTTTGACCAAGAACGGGGATCACTACCAGAATGACCTCTTCGACAACGCCAAGGTGAACGTACGCCTCAAGGTAGACGGCGGAATAGGCGAGATAAGAATAATCGGATGAGAATTTGAGAAGTCACGATCGTTCGCGGCACAAGTAGTTAGTATGTGCGGGCCGGCACGTCAGTTGGCGATTCTGCGGCGGCCGCTCGCAAGCGAAGGTTTTGTTTATGACTACTTGTGAACGTCTCGCCGCCTATGTCGCGCGAGCATCCTGGGACGGCTTTTCTCCGGAAGCACGCGGCAAAATGAGGCAACATGTACTGGACTCGTTGGGCTGTGCCACCGGGGCCATCGGTAGCGGACCCATGGCCGCCATTGCCGCCGAGCACACCGAATGGGGCCTCACCGGTCCCTGCTCGCTCATTGGCGGCGGTACCACCACCCCTGAACGAGCAGCCTTCTACAATGGCGCGCTGGTTAGGCACCTGGATTTCATGGATACATTTCTCGCTTCCGGCGAGGCTTGCCATCCTTCCGATAACCTTGCCGGCATTCTGGCGGCAGCGGAACTGGCAGGCGCCGCTGGCCGGGAATTTCTCACCGCGCTCGCCATCGCTTATCACGTGCAGTGCCGCCTCACCTCCAGCGGTGTGCCCATCACCCGCAAGGGTTTCGACCATACCATTCAGCTCTCTATTTCGCTTGCCTGTGGAATGTCACGCGTACTCGGGCTGTCGAAGGAACAAACCGCCCACGCCATCGCGCTCTGTGCGGCCAGCGGTTTGAGCGTGGTGGCGCCGAATACCGGGGAACGCAACCAACAAGGCAAAGGTCTCGCGTCCGCGGCCACAGCATTTACCTGCATCCATAATGTTCGGCTTGCCTCGAAAGGCATCACGGGCCCGCTACATGTGTTCGAGGGACCGCTACGGGACATCCTCGGCAAAGACTTCGGTATCGATTGGGACAACGAGGATTACGACGGCATTCTCGCCTGCAGCATCAAGCGGTATAACGCTGAGTTCCATGCCCAGACTGCGATTGAGGCAGTGTTGGAACTGCGCAAAGAGAACGGGTTGGAAGCGGCGGATGTTCACGGCATTCAAGTAGATATATTCAAAGCCGGATTCGATCTACTCGGCGGCGGCAAACAACAAAATTCCAGGGCTATCGCAAATAAGGAAGACGCCGACCGCAGCTTGCCCTATCTGATGGCGGTTGCAATGATTGACGGTGAAGTAAGCCCAAAACAATTCGAACCCAGGCGCGTGGGCAGTGAGGATGTTCAGAGACTGCTTCCGCAGGTTTCCACCTGGCTCAGCCTTGCCTATACGCGGGATTACCCTGACAGCATGCGCTGCAAGGTCCGTGTCGGTCTGAAAGACGGACGCATTTTTGAATTGGAGAAGGCCGACTATCAAGGCTTCTTCCGGCGTCCTATGGCGGTCGAGGATCTGCTGGCCAAGTACAAGCAGCTAACCGGTAACGCCGCTCCCGAAGCGATGGCGCAGCGAGTCATTGAATCCATTGCCCGCATTGAACAGAGGCCTGTCGCCGAACTCACCGCGGCCCTTCGGAATCTGCAACAGGAAGCAACGCTCGAACTGGTCGGAAGTAGCTCGGCTCGCGCGTAACCAATCTCGTTGGGCGCTCATCTCACGCTCGGAAGCAGCTGGAGGTTGGGCATGTCTTTTCTTCTCTCGCGCGCGACTCGGACGGCGCTGCCGGTCTTTTTATCGGCAGCGCTTCTCATGCCTTCGTTGGCGCAGGCCGCAGACGAGCATATCGTTCCACTGTCGGAACTGCATCAGCAGGCGCGCGCTACCGCCGATCAGCGCACCCGGAATCTGGCCGACATCGAGCGCGTCCTGTCCTACCCCGCCGCAGCCCAAGCTTTGGCGAAGGCGAACGTCAACCACGATCAGATGAAGACGGCAGTTTCTACATTGAGCGATGACGAACTGGCGCGCCTTGCCGATCGCGCCCGGGCCTCTGAGCATGACGTCCAGGGTGGTCTTATCGTGGGCATCCTGGCGCTCATCGGGTTGATTGTCGTCATCATTATTGTTGTCGCCGTGGTTGCCTAGTCATTTGAAGCTCCGGCGAACCGCTGTATAGAACGCATTCCCGCCTTTCGACAGGTCGCGCCCGCAAATCAGCAGAACTTCCACCGCACCGGCGGTCCGGACCTTGCCTTCTATCCCGGTGTCGCACTGTAGACCCCTGAATTTTGAGTTCTCCAGCGGATGCCCAACTTCCCCTGCGTCGAAGAACGGACCGGCGCTGACGCGAAGAAAAGGGACAGCAAACAGTCTTCGCTGCAGATCCACCTGCCCGATCGCAAACGATCTTCCGATCGGGCCGTTTCCCTTTCGCCCATCGATAGTGCCGACAATACCGCGCAGCCACAAGTCGTCCTCGGTGTCGCGCTCCATCGCCAGCGCATACTGTTGGTCGAGTGGCGCGCGGCCGAATACTTCCCCGGCTTGCACTTGCCCGGACACTTCGTAAGTGTGTTGCCGGGCTCCGGGCAGCCATTTGAGGGCGGCTTTGGCGCGAGTTTCTACCAGCCGGGACCCGGCGAAACGACCCGCGGACAAGCTTGCCGTCTCACTTCCGCTGAGTCGCATCTTAGCTAGCAGCCAGTCGGATGTGACGCGGTTATCCAATGCGGCCGAGATCCCGTTGCGAAAAGCCGCTTGTGCCGGAGCCCGAGCGTACGTCCTCTCTTCGATGCGCGCACCCGCATACCACTGCAGCTGAGGACCAAACGCAACGCTGAACCCGCCGGCGAGTGTTCCGGTGCGCAGCAAGAAGGGTTGCCTGAGCCCGGGCACCGACCAGGTCTCGTCACGAACATCCAGCCCGTAACGCTGTTCGATTCGCAAATTACCATTCCACGGCGCCTCCAAGCCGACCGCGATCCTGCGCTTGACAGGATCCCACCGCCAAAGCGAACGCAGGTTGATCGCCTCCCGGCGGAGGTTTACGGCATCTGCGGCAACCGCCTGATAGGGCAACTCGCGCGCCAGCGGCAGCAGGTGTCCGGCCCAGCCCTCAAAAATTCCATTCGAACTGGTCGGCCGGAGCAGCAAGTCGTAGCGATCGTTCTGCGCCGGGGCCGGCACCAGTTCTAAGTTGTAGTCAGCAAGGAAGTTCAACCGCCGCAGATTGGCGTCAATCTCGAGCAGGCGTTCCTGGGTAAGAACCTGCCCGGCAGATACCGGGACGGTTCGTTCGGCAAGAAGGGGTTTCAGCGGCAGGGCGGGCGATGAAAGCACGTTCCCAAGAACGGGCTTGCCGATGCGATTCCAGGGAACCAAGGCAGCCGCCAGGTTGCCGTCCGCAAGAAACAGAGTTCCCAGAAAGTCGTTCGCATACTCGTCATGGGGCGCCAGCGCCAAACCGCGTTGCAGTTCCCGTTTTGCCGTTCGCTCGTCCTTCTGCCGATACGCCAAACCCGCCAGTTCGATTGGAAAGCGGCTGTCACGGGGAAACCGCCGTTGCCCATCGTGTAAAACAGCGCCCGCCTCGGTCCAACGCTGCGCCTTCGCCAGTGCAAGTCCCTCGCGCAGCAAGTCGTCGGCTTCGCTTTGCGCATGCGCTAACCTCGCCCCAACAACCAGGAGGAGAACGGCAGTTCGAATGGCAGTCACTTGGCGGTGGTCTGCGCCCCTGCGTGAGGCACCGCCAGCAAAGCCCAATTGCCGGTCTTTTGCCACTCCTTAACGAAACGGTTCAGGCTCTCTTCGAAAGATCTTCCGCGGGCCGGGTCGTTCATAACGACTGTTCCTTCACCCAAGCCCGTGATCACGGCGTAATGCAAGAAAAAAACGGAGTGAGCGGGGGCAAAACAGACAATCAGCGGTCTGGCTTTTGCCAAATGATGGCGAATGTCTTCGATTTCTCCGTTGAACACATAGGCGTCGAAGCCATTTTCTTCCAGGTAGCGCTTCAGCTCGCTACCGTGAATGCCTCGCACTGATTCTGGGGGAAGCAATTGGTTGATTCGCTCCGCATTCACTTGCGCCTGCCCAAGACCTGGCGTTTGCTGCGCCCAGTATTCCATCACCATTGCGATCGCGGCCGATCCACAACCCGACCCGGTCTGCCGGACGAACGGAACCTCGAGCGTCGCAGCACCGGCTGTGAGCGAAATCGTGACGCCAAGCGCACACAAAAAAGCTTTCAATGAACCCACTCTAAACCCTTGCAGGCTCTGTGCGCTCAAATAGAGGTTACGGATGCTAGACCGAATCATTTGGTGGCTGGGAATCGTCAGCACCGCCCTTGATGGCATGCTGCTGCTGCGGGTGGTGACTTTAAGACTCTTTCGTACTTACACGTTTGTCACACTGTACTGCGCCTTAAATTTTCTGCTGGACATCAGTGTCTGGGTTTCCGGACTCAACTCGCCTGGCGCGGCACGAATTTTCGTTTACTCGCGTTTTTTGTGGGCTATTGTATTCCCATTAGCCGCCTGGGACATCTTCGAAGAGCATACGCCTCCGGTGGCCGCTGTCCGTCGTCTGCAGGCGCGCCGCTTAATCTCCGGCCTAGTAATGGCGCCCATCTTCGCGCTGATCTTTTCGCTAGGCGTGGAGGATACTGACGCTGGCGTTGTCAGCACGGTGGCTTTGTACTTCGCGTTCTTTCTATGGTTCTCTACCGCCCTCGCCTGTTTCCTGTTTGTTTTAGCGGTCTTCCGCTTGTGCCGTCGCGAGAACATCGCTGTTACAGGGAATACTTTCGTGTGGATGGTTTTCTTCGGCGTCAGCTTTCTTCGCGAGATGATCGACTGCTTCGTCCTCAACATTGAACACTGGGTGGGGTCCCCGGCCGTGAATGCCATCAACATCGGCCTGTCCTGTCTGGACATCGCGCTCTCGGCCTGGTGCATCTTGCGCCTGCGTGGAATTCGCAGCAATGAACCGGCTCCGCAAAACGCCAGCATCTAGCGAATAAAAGGAGAAACCAGGGACTGCGAAACGCATCCAAGAGCTTGGAGGTTCGAATGGCAATTGAAGAACTTCGGCAGAGTCCGATGATGGCTCGCCTGCTGGATGCAATGGCGAACGGTGAAGATATCGGTCACTATGGCCGTTTGACTTTTGTAATGGTGGGCCGGCACTTCCTATCGGAGGATGAACTGATCCAGCACCTTACACAAGACAAGGACTGTGACGAGGAAAAGGCCCGAGGGCTTATTGAGCAGGTGGAAGCGCATGGGTACAATCCGCCGAAACCGGGCCGCATTCTCGAATGGATGAAGGAGCAGGATTTCAACATCTGCGACACCAGCCAAGGCGCGGACACTTGCAATGTTTATAAATCGCTAAAGTTTCCGCACGAGGTATACGACAAAATCTCCAGCTATTACCAGCACAGCTCTTAGCTTGTGACCACTGAACGTACAAGCTGAAGTTGTAACCACGCAACCAGCTTGTGCTTGTAGGAAGCGGCGAGCTTCGGATACGACTCCCACCATCGGAGGCCGTGGCCGCCGCCTTCTACCGGCAATACTTCGCAAGAGGCACCGCTTTGTCGCATGCGCTCGCACATTTCAGTGGATTGCTTAAAGGGCACCAGCGAGTCCGCAGTTCCGTGAATAAAAAGAAAAGGCGGCATAGCGGCGCTGACGTGGTTCAGGGGAGAAAGCTGCGCGAGCCCCGCAAGCACAATACCTTCCCATGGAGTTCCGCGAACTGAGTCTCGAATCGATTTTGGGATGTAGTCAGAACTCTTGGCAAGCGTAACCAAGTCTGTCGGCGTGTACATCGCTACCACGGCTCTTACACTCGTTCCCGGGTCGCCTCGCAGCGCTGCCATAGCGGCCAGTTGGCCTCCCGCCGACTCGCCAATCAAAGCAATACGGTCCGGGTCGACATGGTACTCCGCAGCGTGGGCTTTTACGAATCGAATGGCAGACTGTACGTCGTCGATGGCGACACCAAACTGCGTGACATCTGTCGCCAGACGATAGCTGATAGAGAACCAGGCAAAGCCGGCGTCGCTTAACGGCTCAAACAACGGCGCAACATTCCACTGGCGATCACCAGCAACCCAACCGCCGCCGTGCACGATGATGACGGCAGGCACCGGTCTTGCTGTTTGCGGAATGCTTGCGTCCAGACGCAGACTGACGTTGCCGGCGGTCGCGTATTCGACGTCGTGCAGGAGCAGCGGAACCGCTGGCGCGGAAAAAGCAGTAGGCATGTAAAACGTTAAGGCGAGAAGGGCCAAACGGCCGAGATACATCTACCTGCTTTGATGTACCTCGGCTTACAGAGGTTGCTTAACTGTGGGCAGGAACAAAGTCTGTCATGACAGCTTTGCGAAGCAAGTCGGGAGGAAGCAAGCCTTGCGAAAGGATGAAATCGTGGAATTGTTGCACATTGAACTTCGGCCCTAATGCCTTTTCGGTATCGGCGCGGATTTGCAGCAGGCGAGTGTAACCGTCGAAGTAAGAAACTGCCTGGCCCGGCATGCGGAACGTGAAGCGGTCCACTTCCTCCGTGGCGAATGCGTCGGATAAAACAACGTCGTGTTTGAGGACGGTAAGAGCCTGTTCGCGATTAACTTTGCCCATCTGCAGCTCGGGGTCGAGAAAGGCGCGGGCGGCCCGCAGCAAACGCAGTTGCAGCGAAATAAGTTTGCCATCATCGGGCATATAAGGCAGCATGAACCACTCCGCGTAAAGTGCCCATCCTTCCACGTTCGTACTATTAAACGCGAAGATGGCGCGGGCCTCCGATACGCCGCGCTGCGCCATCGACGAGAACTGGAGGTCATGTCCAGGCCGTGCTTCGTGCGCCGTCAACGTCCACGCCGCGGCGTTGAAAGTGAAGTCATCGTACTTCAGCGGCTTACCGTCCGGACCGACCGTTCCGCCCGGCAGTACAAATTGCCCTTGCTGTCCGTGATTGTTGATTAACGGCGGAGGCTGATAGTGAGGCGCAGGCTGGCTCGCCGTTTCCGCGGCTGACGCCACTCGCACAACGCAGGGTCGATCCGGCAGCGTTACCAGATGCTCCCGCCGAATAATCTCCTCGATTTTACTGAGGGTGTCGTGGTACTCGGGCATGACACGTTCGGTCGTTAACTGATCCTGCTTCAGACGGTGGATCACATCGCGGTAGTCCGTCGACGGATAGTTATGTTCTTTCGCAACCCGAGCGGCAACCGTCGCCATCTGCTGCTGGATCTCGCTGAACGTCTTATGCGCAAGCGCAGTTAAATCTGTGGGCGTGTAATCGACCCCAACCTGCTCGAGATTGATGGCGTAAAGTTCTGGCGGCAGCCGGAAGTCGGTCCGAGCCTTCGGCAGAACTTCGGCTTGCACGAACTTCTTGTAATCGGCCGATTGCTGCTTCAGCTTTTCATATGCGTCCTGGTAGCCGCTCAACTTGTATTTTTCAAACAGCTGCCCAATGCCGGCGACGTATTGGTCCATCTGAGCTAGATCCTGATCGACCTCGGATTTGGCGGGACCTAGCAGCGCGGAGTCCTTCTCCTTGTCGCGAAACAGCTGCGCAGCAAGAATGGTGGTGGGTTGAAAACCTGGCTCGACCCCGGTGTATTTGCGAAGGCGAAGCACAGCCGCCTGGCGGCGCTCCGGCGCAATCTGATCGTCCAACAGAGCGTGAATGCCATTGAAGACCAGTGCCGGCGCATTCAGGTAGGGCAACGTGTGTTGTTCGTACGCGAGGGAGGCGCGATTCTGCTGTTCGGCCGCCTTGACGAGAATCTCAAGATCCTGTTTGACTAGGGGATCGGACTCTGCTTGGACACGCGTCCGCAAGCTCTTCAAAATTTCATCGACATCGTGCCGGGCTTTCTCGGGCTGGTCCGCGGAGGGGATAGAGATCTTATCGTCTAGTCCAGTGATACCTAATTCGCCGGCGCTTTCCGGCGCATACCGAGCCATTACATCCAGCAACAACTGTGCGTTCTGGTTGCTTCGGGCCACCCAGTTCGTTGTGGGTGCGGCCGATGCAGTCAGAACTGTTGCAAGTGCACAAACAACTGCCAATCGCATATTACTAGAGGATACGAAGGCGCCAAGCACGAGTTCAATTCGAGTGTCCGAAAACGGCGACTTCCAAACCGCCGGTGAATGAACGCCCGGGCATAGGCACGCCGTAAACCGGCTGATACGAAGCGTTCGTTAGGTTGGCGGCTCGCAGGTAGGGATGAAATCTCGATCGCGTCCAGCCCGCCGACGCATCCAGCAAGAAATAGGCGTCGCGTTGGTACTGATTCGTCACCCCAGCGCGTACCCTTGCCACCCAGCCAAGTGGTGACGATTTCTGCCACCCCAAAATTGCCTGTTCGGTGGGATAGTTGAACACATACTTCGACTGATAGCCATTGAGCGCGGATGCGGCACCGTGAAGGGCCGTTAGAGCAACGCTGAAGGTTTGCCGGCTACCGGGAGAAAGCTCCAGAATGGCTTCGCCTCCCACGAAGTTCAGCCGGTCGAAGTTCATCGCTTGCCAAATCGACGAAGAACTAGCCCGCACATAATCGATGTCGTCGCGTTCGCGGCGGTCGAATCCGGTAAGGGACAGTTGGAGTTTGCTCCGTACATGCCAGTCGAGCCCTGCTTCGATTTCCACGGCCCTTTCAGGCTTCAAGTTGGGGTTGCCCTGATTCGCCGGGTCGCTGTAGTAAAGGTCGGTGTAGTTAGGCAGACGAAACGCACGGCTGGCAGACGCGCGCAATTTCAACTTGGACGATAACCAGTAACCGCCGCTGATGTTGGGCACGAGAATGGTTTGCTGTGCTCCATAAAATTCTTCGCGAACACCGGCCGTAATTGAGGCTCGCCGTAATGACCGGGCATCGAACGCCCCGTAGATGGCGCCCTGCTTTCGCGAATGCACGCCCAGGTTGTTGCTCGTCACGTGATCTCTTGTCAGCTCCGCGCCGTACGAGACCGTGGCCCAGCGTGCCAGAGGGTCATGTCGTCGGATGGCAACGTCCCAGGAATCATCAATGTGCCGATTCGTGTAGTAACCCGGATCGTCGCGCAGGAGTTCGAACAGATCACTATGACGCCGGTAACCGAGTGTGAATTGTGTTCGACTGCCGATATCCTGATCGAGCGTTGCGACCCACGTCTTGGTGCGCTCCCACGAGGCGAAGTTGCCGTAGAAATCATTGGCTCCGAATGGCCGGTCGTCGAGACCCAGGAATATCCGGGACAGGCCGAGCGGCGACCGAATCCAGCTATCGGAAGACAGCGCCAGATTCCGGTACTCACGGTTATCGATGAAGCCATCGGAGAGTTCGCGCTGGAAGGAAATGCGCTCCGAGAGGGGACCCTGCATTAGCGCAAGGAAGCCGCTCTGCCCATTGGTGCCGAAACTGCCGCCGTCGGCGCGAATGGTCATGTCGAGCGTTTGGTTGTCCGCCACCGGCCTGGTAATGAAGTTGATGACGCCGCCAGACGCGTCGGAGCCGTACAACGTAGAACCTGCGCCGCGCAGGATTTCAACGTGATCCACTGCGTCCAGCGGAATCGCAAAATCGGAGTTGTAATGAGCCGATTGCTCGTCGTTCATACGAACTCCGTTCAGCAAGACCAGCGTTTGCTCAAAGGAAGCGCCACGTATGGAGTAATCGGCCTGGATGCCGTTGGCTGCGCGAGACCCGACGTAAACCGAAGCGTCCTGACCGATAACATCAGCCAAACTGCTGAACAACGGCACGGTGTTTTGCACGGGATAGCTGCCCACCGTGCGATCCGTTTCATTGAGCGCAATGGGTTCCCAAACACCAGTGACAACCACAGTCTCCTTGTGCTCCGGAAGAGTGGCCGAAGGCTGACCGCTGGAGCCGCTAGTCTGTGACAGAAGCAGACAACGAACTGTGGTGAAGAGAAACAGGACAATGGAAATGCGCATCGAGCGTAGCAGGGGCGAGTGAACCAAAACTTTCTTTTGAATCAGGAAATTACTAGCGTCTCAAACGCCGGTCCCGGCACTCGGCTAATGAAAGGAAGAGTAGCCGATCCCGCGATCTGCTTCTGCGTCGCACTGGCTCTCTTTCTACTGCTTCTGGGCCAGCATCCACTGCTGGATTGGGATGAAGCAATTTATGCAGACATTGCGCGTGAGTTCGTGCATGGAACGTCTCGGCTGATTCCCTTCTGGAACTTCCAACCGTGGCTGGAGCGCACTCCGCTTTCAGAATGGTTAACCGCCGCGTTCTTCGCGTTGTTCGGCACCACGGAGTTCTGGGCACGAGCGGGAGCCGCGGTCGCCGGTGCGGGAACCGTTGTGGTGGTTTTCCTCTTTGCTCGCGAGTGGCTGGGACGCGCCGCAGCGTGGCTTGCGGCCGGAATCCTGGTCACGACACCGCAGTTCTTCTGGCAATCTCGCTTTGGCACCACGGATTCCATGCTGACGCTGTGGATGACGCTCAGCTTATATGGACTATACCGATTGACAGCGGGCCGGTCCGCTGGCTGGTACCTGCTGTGGATCGGGCTCGGACTGGGCATCATGACAAAGAGCGCCGGGCCTGCGCCGTTGGTGGCCACGGCAGTTGTGGTTCTGTTCGTCCATCGCAGGAGCGTCCCGTTCACACGCGACTTCTACCTCGGCTTGCTTGTGATGCTGGCGATTGTGGTTCCCTGGCACTGGTACATGTGGCTCCATTTCGGCAACCGGTTCATAGACGACTACATTGGACGCCAGATACTGGCCCGGAGCGTGAAATCGCTGGAGGGCCACAGAGGAACCCCGGCGTACTACGTCATCCGAATCGCCAAGGGCGGTTTTCCATGGTCGCTGTTGCTGCTGCCTGCGATGCTGCGTGTGATCCGCTCACGTCGGCTCAGCGTTGCGGAAATATACATCGCCGTTGTGTTCCTTTTCTTTACGGCGGTGAAAACAAAACTACCGTGGTACATCTCGCCCGTGTACCCTGGGCTCGCCCTGGTCGGCGCCGCTGAAGTTCTTCAATGGACACAGGTACGAATGCAAACGCGAACACTTGTGCGAACGTCGTTAGGCAGTGTTTGCGGTGCTTGCGAGTGTGCTAGTGGCTGGAGATACTTTGCAGCCCTACGATCGGCCCGAGGTCCTGCTTCTCCATCAGCATTCGCTCGCAGCACTGAAGGGACCACTAATTCTCTGCTCCGACGAATACATTCTGGATACGCCAGCACCGGTCTACTATGCAGATCGCCCGGTCGTCCAGGCGTTTGTGAACCATATACCAAAGCAAGTGGTAAACGGGAATCCGTTTGACCCGGCGACAAACGACCCGAAATTTAGAGATCCGCAACCGCTGAAGCGCTTTCTTTCCGGGCAGGAACAGCCCATACTACTGGACCGCGCGCTGCAGCGCCAGGTGTCCGCCCACTATGACTTCCGGCCGATTGCAAGTGACGCAAACTATGTTCTAGGTGCCATTCGACTTCGTTCGTAAGACGATTCCATTCATTACCGCTCTGGTTCTAGGCGGATTTCTAATAGCCGCCGTCACAGACGACGACTTCCAGTTCGCACTGATGGGTGACAGAACGGGTGAGACTGTTCCAGGCGTGTGGGAACAGGTGTGGCGCGAGACCAGCGCTGAAAAACCGGCTTTCGTTGTTACTGCCGGCGATACGATACAGGGACTAGACGACAAACAAACCGACGCCGAGTGGAAACAAGCACTCCAGTTCCTGTCGCCATTCACCAGACGCTTCGATATCTACTTCACACCGGGCAATCACGACGTTTGGTCGGAAGCGTCGGCGGCTGCCTACGAGCGGTACACAAAACGTCCACTGCACTACGGCTTCGACTATCATCAGGCGCACTTTACGGTGCTGAACGATCACGACAATAGCGCGACAGCACCGCTGGCTTCGGACGAGTTAGCTTTTCTTGAGAGCGATCTGAAAGAAAACGCCACACAACCCCTGAAGTTCGTCGTCTCGCATCGGCCATTCTGGATCTTCAGCGCCGCCATGAGAACAGCCGACTCGGCAGCTCAGCGAATTGCAACGCAATATGGCGTGGAGTATTTCATTGCGGGCCATATTCATCAAATGCTGCACTTCAGCGTGAACGGAATCGAGTACATCTCGCTTCCCAGTGCCGGAGGCCACTTGCGCCTAAGTAAGGCGTATAAAGACGGCTGGTTCTTCGGCCACAGCGTGGTCCACGTGAAGGGCGGCGCTGCGCAAATAACAATTGAAGAGGCCCGGCCACCGTTTGGCGAAGGGCGGATTACAAAGCTGAGCGATTGGACGGCTGCCGGATTGGCCGCGTCAACGAAGTAAGTCTTCCAGCTGGATCTTAGCTTCGGTGTTCTGGTCGCGGTACTTGACGATGACGGGCGTATACAGCGAGATGCCCCATTCTGCGCCCTGGCCGGAAGTAACCCGGCGCGATCCTGCAACGACAACCGCCTCGGGTGGAATAACAAGCGGTGTTGTCTCGGTCGCACGGTGGACAACGCCATGGACCAGATCGTAAACCGGGGTGGAGCGATTCAGGATGGTGCCGCTGCCCAGCACAGCGCCGCTGCTTCACTACTGTGCCCTCGTATACCCCGCAGTTCCCGCCGACCAGAACGTCGTCCTCAATCACCACGGGCATGGCGCCCACGGGTTCCAAAACTCCGCCGATTTGCGAAGCCGCAGAGATGTGGCAATTGCGCCCAACCTGAGCGCAACTGCCAACCAGCGCATGCGAATCGATCATGGTTCCGTTGTCGACGTAAGCGCCGGCGTTGATGTACATCGGCGGCATGCAGGTGACGCCACGGCCCACATAGCAACCATCCCTCAAACTGGAGCCGCCAGGCACCACTCGAATACCGCTGTTCGCGTCCAGGTGTTTCGTCGGGTAGGTGTCCTTATCGAAGAACTGGAGCGGCCCTGTTCCAGACATTTCAATGATTCCACCAATGCGGAAGCCGAGCAGGATGCCTTTCTTGACCCACGCATTCACTCGCCAGCCGGTTGGGGTGGCGGCATCGGGTTCGGCTGCGCGAATGCGGCCTTCGTTTAGCAGGCGCTTGAAGTCAGCAAAGAGATCTCGCTCGCCGTCGCTATACGTTGCATGTTTCTGTTCGAAGACCTCTTCAATCGATTGCTGAAACTCGGCAATGTCGGTCAAACGCGCGCTCCCGAGAGAAGGCCCAAGCCTTCCAGAACGGATTCGATTTTAGTCTGCGACGGTTCCGAGGGCAGCAACATGGGAAGGCGCAAAACCGGCTCGATTAGACCCATGCGCGACAAAGCGAACTTTACCGGACCGGGGCTCGGCTCCACAAAGTTGATCTCCATTAGCGATTGGTACTGGCGTTGCAGCCGCCGTGCTTTCGCATAGTCTCCCTTTAACGCGGCGTGTACAAGGGACTTGAATTCTGCCGGAATCTGGTTCGAGACTACCGAGATAATGCCTTTGCCGCCCAGCGCAATCAACGGCAGAGCCACCGCATCATCGCCCGCGAGGACCGCGAAACTCTCGGGCACACGAGCCAGGATACTCGCCATTTGCGCAATGTTGCCGGAGGCTTCCTTCACGCCCGACAATGTTGGGCAGTTTCGGCCAGGCGCTCCACCGTGGCTGGTTCCACGTTGACGCCGGTGCGCGCCTGAATGCTGTACACAATAATGGGCAGCGTGGTGGATTCGGCCACGGCGCGATAGTGCTGGTACAGACCTTCCTGGGTGGGCCGGTTGTAGTATGGCGTGACCGAGAGTATCCCGGCAACGCCAATGGACTTCAACTCGCGCAATGAGTTCGATGACGTGGGCCGTATCGTAGCCGCCGGCACCGGCGACAACCGGCACGCGGCCCGCGGCTTCTTCAACCGTGATCTCCACAACGCGCAAGTGTTCGTCATGCGAAAGGGTGGGACTCTCACCGGTGGTGCCGCAAGGGCACAAGGAAATCGATGCCTGCCTCGATCTGACGGCGCACAAGTGCGCGCAACGCCTGCTTCATCTAGCGATTGATCCGCCCGGAAGGGCGTTACCAGCGCCGTGCCGCAACCAGTAAACATGTGCCACGCGATATCCATGGATTTCCTGCTTTCAGTATCGCTGATGTCTGAGTCAGACTGGTTCCGAACAAGACGTCGTCGAAGGTGTAGACGCCTCGCGGCCGATGACCCATTGCGCCGCCTTCAGTGCTCCGCGCGCGAAGCCTTCCCGGTTGCGGGCAGCATGCCGTAGCGTGATGGTATCGGCCGCCGAGTCGAAGCCAATCTCGTGCGTTCCCGGGATGCTCGTCCGGCACGGCTGGAGCTGACGTCGATGTGCGCTGGTAGCCGTGCTCTGCATGGTCTTCCACCAAGTGCAGCAGCGTGCCCGATGGAGCGTCCTTCTTGGCATCGTGATGAATTTCCCAGGCCCAGGCGCCGTACTCCGCCTCATCGCGCAGCAGTTCAGCCGCGAGTTCGGTCAGTCTGCGAAAGACCGCGACGCCGACCGAGAAATTAGGGCTCCAGACCAGGCCGGCCGAGTCGCCTGCCGAACGGCCGCGCTCACTCGTTGAGATGCTCGAGCCAACCGGTGGTCCCGGTCACCACGGGCATCTGCAGTGCCGCGAGACGCTTTAAATTTTCGAGCGCAGCTTCGGGTGTTGTGAACTCAATGGCTACGTCAATACCCGCGAAACGCTTCGGCTGTAATGCCCGGCGCATTCGCTTGTTACTCAGCTGGCGCAGACGCAGAGCGACTTCGAAGCCGTGCTTCCGGCGCAAGCTGCTCAATCGGCGGCCCATCTTGCCGTAGCCGATCAAGCGCAAGTTTCTCGGCATCAGTCAAACACCGCCGGATCGAGTTCGCGAGAAAAATTCATCGTGCAGCTCCGTTACGACGCTGGGGACGGTCCTCGTCCGCAACCACAAAGCCCAGGTTCAACAGCGAGGCACCTTGCGAAATCATCCGGATATTTGCGCCTGCCAGCACATGGAAAGCGCGTCCAGCAATGCCCGGCGTATGGCGAATGTTCTCACCCACCAGGCAGACAATCGCCTGGTCCGTGTTCCACCGACACCTCCGCGAACTGCGCGCAGTTCTGCGAGGATGGCATCAAGATTCGTCCGGATTGTCCACGGTAAGAGACACACTGACTTCCGAGGTGGCCACCATATCGACGCTGGTCTGCAAAGCGGTCGAAGACTTCGAAGATGCGGCGCAGAAAGCCATGCGCCATCAACATGCGCGTGGAGTGAATGTTCACGATGCGTGATCTGCCGTTTGCAGGAGATCGACTTCACGGGATTGCGCGAGGGCGGGGCCTGCGGCCGTGATGCGGGTCCCTCCACGTCGGGACGCCGCGAATTCAGAATCAGCACCGGAATGTTCTTCTCGACCGCCGGCAGGACTGTCGCCGGATGCAGCACCTTCGCGCCGAAATAAGCCATTTCGGCTGCCTCGGCAAACGAGATGCGATTTCACGCGATGTCCGCCCGGCAGTATGCGCGGGTCGGCCGTCAGCATGCCGTCCACATCGGTCCAGATTTGAATCTCTTCCGCGTCCGATACCGGCTCCAACGATGGAGGCCGAATAGTCGGAACCGCCGCGTCCTAAGGTCGTTGTGTGGCCGTCCTCGGTGGCTCCGATGAAACCGCCCATAACAACGACCGCGTTTTGTGCAATGGGCGCGACGCGCTCCTGCAGCAGAGCGTACGTTTCGTCGAACAGTGGTTGCGCTTGCGTGAAGCGGTCGTCGGTGACGATGACGCGGCGCGCATCCACATGCTCGCGTGCGCATACCGGCCGCGCGAAGCGCATAGGTGACGACCAGACTGGAAATCGTTCGCCCAGGCTGGCAATGGAATCCATCGAGCGCGGCGAAAGTTCACCCACGACCGACAAGCCCTTTCACCAGTTCTTCCAGCCACTCGAAATGGGTGCGGATGAAGCGCTCCAGATCGGCTGAGCCGCACCCGGCCACGGCCAGACCGTGCGTCAGATGATGCGTGCGCAGTTCGTCCACGAGGGCGAGCGCCTGTTCGCGCCGGCCCGCTGCCGCTTCCTTCGCAGGATGCAGCAGCTTGTTAGTGGTTTTGCCCATGGCGGAAACGACCAACACCGGACGCCGAGACTCAAAGCGGCTGACGATGCCGGCCACACGTTCCAGGGCTTCCTGCGATTCGACGGAGCGTACCGCCGAATTTCATGACGATCATAGGCGTCCGGTAATCATCGAACGCCTAATCGAGATAGCCTTCCGACGCCATCAGTTCGGCATTCAGGACGGCTGCGCCCGCCGCACCGCGAATGGTGTTGTGGCCGCATGCGACAAACTTGAAATCGAGCACCGGGCAGTCGACGCACACGCCCCACAAACACCGGCATGCCATTTTCACGCGCTGCGTCGCGCCGCGGTTGCGGGCGATCCTGTTGCGCCATTAGAATCACGGGCTGCACAGGCGCGCTTGGCAGCTCGCGTTGCTGGGGGATGCCACGAAACGTTCGCAGGGTTTGCTCCACATCCTGCAGGCTTGGTTTCGATTCGAATTCCACCGATGTCGCTACCGTGTGCCCGTCGGCTACAGCGACGCGATGGCAGTGCGCACTTACCCGCGCGTTCAACGGAGCCGTCGCGGAGCCCAGGATTTTCTGCGTCTCCGATTGCATCTTCTCTTCTTCGCCGCCGATGAACGGGATCACGTTACCGAGAATGTCGATGGACGGAACACCGGGGTAACCGGCGCCGGAAACGGCTTGCAATGGTCGCTGCCATTACGCGTCGAATGCCGAAGGGGGCCAGGGGCCCGAGCGCCATGGTGAGCACGATGGTTGAACAGTTCGGATTCGTCACAATCATGCCGCTCCAGCCGCGGTTGCGTTGCTGGTCCCGCACCAGCGACAGGTGCGAGGGGTTTACTTCTGGCACCAGTAGCGGCACGTCGTGTTCCATCCGGTGATTGCGCGAATTCGAGACAACGACGTGTCCGGCCTGCGCGAATGCCTGTTCGATCTCGGTGGCGACCGAAGCATCCATCGCCGAGAACACCAGTCGCGGCGCATTGCCCGGCTTTGATCGGAGACTGCAATCTCGCTTGCGCTCTCCGGCATCTCGCCCTCTAGTCGCCAAGAGGTGGCGTCCTTTAATTTCTTGCCGGCCGAGCGGTCGCTGGCGCCTAACCATGTCAACCGAAACCATGGATGGCCCTGCAGAAAACGAATGAAGTGCTGGCCAACCATGCCAGTACCGCCGAGAATGCCTACTTCAATGGGTTTCATCATTACTTTGAACAAGCGCCCGCTTCAGTGCGAGAGCGTTTGCACCAGCTTCTTATAGAGAGCGACTGCGTCCAGCAGCTGTTGTTTCGGAACCCGCTCCTCGGTTGTGTGCGCCACATGGATGGTGCCGGGGCCAATCAGAAGCGGTTGCCCCCAAGCGCCGTCGAAGGCAGGAATATCGGTTGTGTACGCCACCACCGTGGTCTCGAATCCCTCAACCGCGGTCATGTGAATGGCAGGAATGAAAAGGACTTCGCGCGCCTCTGCATCGGGCTGGGCGGCAGCTTCGATCTGCTTGCGCAGCTCCGTCACATCACCCACCACGCGGATGAAGATTTCGGCTTTGGCCTCGTCAGGTATGACGTTGGGCGCGCGCCCGCCGCCGATGACGCCGATGTTCAGCGTGCTCGCTCCCAGAATGGGATCAGTTGGCAGCGGCACGCGGCGAATCCGCTCTAAAGAGTTCAACAGTTTGTCGATAGCCGACTCGCCTAATTCCGGATAGGCGGAATGCGCCATGCGACCGGAGGCCACCACCTCATAACGAAGCGCGCCTTTCGAGCCAAGCGCGAGTTTGTTTTCCGTTGGCTCTCCATTCACCAGGAACTGCGTGCCCTTCACCAGTTTGCTTGCTGCCCACGCCCCGGCGCTGTTGCGCTCCTCGCCCACCACAAACAGAAGACCGAACCCCTGCTCTCCCGCTTCGAGCAACTCCGCCGCTGCCGTAATCATAGAAGCGATAATGCCCTTGGTATCGCATGCGCCGCGGCCCCAGATGTTTTCATCGTCTTCGCGGCTTGGAATGAAAGGCGGCACTGTGTCCATGTGAGTGGAGAGAACGACCCGTGGTTCGCCGAACTGAACGAACACGTTGTCGCGTCCGGGTTCCACTGGCATGCGTTCGAAACCGCCGTTGTACCGATGGGCAAGATCGCTCAGAATGTCGCTTAACACATTGCCGATTTCCTGCTCGTTCGGCGTGATCGATTCGACATCAATCAGGCGGCGGGTTAACTCAAAGAGATGCATGATTCATGTACGAAAACGCTATGCCGGTTTCGACAGGCACGAGCGCAAAGGGCAGGATTCCGCTGCGAATTTACAGCGTAACAAACCGGTACTTTTTAGCGCTTCTCTATTAAGCAGCAACCGGGCGACGCACTGCGCGGCGGCTTGGCGGAATGCCGGTTGTCACTTTCCTGTGTTGACCAAGCGCAGCTTGGCTGCCCGTGCTAGTAAGCATCGTCAACAGCTAGCAAGCGGCGCGAGGGCACGGGTCGCGGTTATTTCGATATCATCGCTGCGAGGGGAGAAAGGCTAACTTGTCCCAGACCACCGAGACAGCAAGTCAACCCCCTCCCTCGTCCGCAGGGGCGCTTGGCGGCACGTTGCAACCGTCGCGCAAGCCGATCGTTATTCAGCCGCGTGCGGTGCAACGATTTTTCTGGCTGCTGCAGCGAGCATGCATGGCAGCAGCGGACGATGGGTGCTTCAGCATTGCAAAGGGCGCCGCCTACTCGTTTCTGTTGTCGCTTTTTCCGGTCTTAACCACGTTGACGGGGCTCTTGATACAAGCGCGTGCACAGAAAATCGTCCATATACTCGCCACTTTCGTGACCGAAGTAGCACCGCCCGGCACTGAGGACATGATGTTACAGAGGCTACGCTTGCAAGGCCGTCCCGTGTCGCTCTCCATATTTGCGGCGCTGCTTGCACTTTGGGCTGGTGCGGGAGCCATGTTGAGCCTTATGGAAGGGTTCCAGGCTGCCTACCGCATCCCGTCCGGGCGGCCCTTTTTGAAGCAGCGGGCGATGGCAATTTTTCTCGTGCTCATCGCCGCCGTCCCCGCCATTGTTGCCTCCACGCTGCTGATTCTCGGCGAACGCGGAGAGGTGGCCTTTGTCCAGTGGTTGGGCTTTTCGGCCACCATCGGGCCATTGGGTGAACCGCTCCAATTAGCCTGGCATTTAGGGCGTTATGTGCTTGCCTTTGTTACCACTACTTTTGTTACTGGATTGCTGTATTACTTCGGCGCGAATCATCGAATTGAACTCGGGCCCACAACCACGTTTATCGACGGGCGCTTTATGCGCGTGTGGCCTGGCGCTCTGGTAGCAACCACGCTGTGGCTGATCACGACGGTCGGCTTCGCCTGGTACGTGCGCCACCTGGCCCACTACAGCATCTTTTACGGGAGCATCTGGGCCGTCATCGTGCTTCTTATCTGGCTGTACCTCATCGCCTGCATCGCGTTGATAGGCTGCGAATTCAACGCCGAGTGCGAACGCCTCAATACAGGATCTTAGCTAGGACTTTTTCATAGTCTTTGGCCCTCTATACTGGGGTATGCCGTTCCAGCTTGGCATTAATTACGAACCGCGCGGCGATCAGGGGCAAGCAATTGAGCAACTGACGCGCGGGATCATGGAAGGCGAAAAGCATCAGGTGTTGTTGGGCGTTACCGGCTCCGGCAAGACCTTCACGATGGCCAAGCTGATTGAGGCGTTTGACCGACCGGCGCTGGTTCTTGCTCACAACAAAACACTGGCCGCCCAGCTTTACCACGAGTTCAAGACCTTCTTCCCTAAGAACGCCGTCGAGTACTTTGTCAGCTACTACGATTACTACCAGCCCGAGGCGTACATTCCTTCCGGCGATATCTATATCGAAAAGGAAGCAACGATCAACGACGAGTTGGACAAGCTGCGTCTCTCAGCCACACGCTCCTTGTTTGAACGCCGCGATTGCGTAATCATCGCCAGCGTCAGCTGCATCTACGGCCTGGGTTCACCGGAAGCGTATTACGGAATGCTGCTGATGCTCGAAAAAGGCCAGCACATCCAACGCAAACAGCTGCTGCAACAGTTGGTTGAAATACTTTACGAGCGGAACGATCACGATTTTCGGCGCGGCACTTTTCGTGTGCGTGGCGACGTGATTGAACTCTACCCGACCTACGACGACAACGCTTATCGCATTGAACTCTGGGGCGACGAAATCGAATCGCTGAGCCAGATCGACCCGGTCCTCGGCCAAGTGAAGCAGACGTACCTGCGCTTGCCCATCTACCCGAAGACGCATTACGTGATGGATGCGCCTACCCGTGAACAGGCCATTAAGAGCATCGAAAACGAACTGCAGTGGTGGCACAAAGAATTGCAGGATAATGGCAAGCTGATTGAGGCGCAGCGCCTATATCAGCGCACCATGTTCGATCTCGAGATGATCAAGCAGATCGGTTACTGCCATGGGATTGAGAACTACTCGCGCCACTTCTCGGGTCGGTTGCCGGGAGAAGCGCCGCCAACGCTGCTTGATTATCTGCCGGCCGATGCGCTGCTGCTGATCGACGAAAGCCACCAGACAGTGCCGCAACTGCAGGGCATGTACCACGGCGACCGGTCGCGCAAGAACATCCTGGTGGATTACGGTTTTAGGCTGCCCAGCGCACGCGACAATCGCCCGCTCACCTTCGAAGAATTCGAGAACCGGCTAAATCAGATGGTTTATGTTTCGGCGACTCCGGGGCCGTACGAACTCACCAAATCGGCCGGCGTTGTAGTCGAACAGATCATTCGGCCCACGGGTCTGATTGATCCTCCCATCGATATCCGTCCCATCAAAGGTCAGGTGGACGACCTGTTGAATGAGATCCGGCTGCGCACGGAGCGCAATGAACGCGTGCTTGTCACGACTCTGACCAAGCGCATGTCGGAGGACTTGGCGGAATACTATACCGAAGTTGGCGTCCGCTGTGCGTACCTGCATTCGGAAGTGTCCACGCTGGACCGCATCAAGATTCTGCGAGACCTGCGCCGTGGTACGTACGATGCACTGATCGGCGTTAACCTTCTTCGCGAAGGTCTGGACCTGCCGGAGGTGTCGCTGGTAGCCATTCTGGACGCCGACAAGGAAGGGTTTCTCCGGTCGGGCGGCTCGCTGATTCAGACCATCGGCCGCGCAGCACGCAACATCAACGGACGCGCGCTTCTCTATGCTGACGTGATCACGGACAGCATGCAAAGAGCAATAAACGAGACCAACCGGCGTCGTGAAATCCAGCACGCGTACAACCAGGAAAACGGCATCACTCCGCAGTCGATCATTAAGCCGATCGACATGACCCTGGTGGCAGTGGCGGAAGGCGACTACGTGACAGTGCCTCTGGATACCATGCCCGACACCGACATAGAGATGACTCCGGAACAGCGTACCTCGCTGATAGCCGAACTCGAAACCAAGATGCGCGAAGCGGCAAAGGCCTTTGAATTTGAGAAAGCAGCACAATTCCGAGATCGCGTAAAAGCGCTGAAAGCGAGCACGGTCTATGAAGAGGCGACTGCCGGTCGGTCTGGTAGTTGAAGGAAATGTCACGACGTCGGCTGTCCTGCGATTACCTGGCATCGGCGACCATATCGGCCCAGTTATTTCGAGCACGCTTCGCGTAGCGCGGAGGTTCACCAACGCGTTTCGGGCTGGGGACGCCGTGGAATCGTTCGAAGAACTGAGCGAGACGCGGCTGGTCATCCTGCGCATTCCGGACAGTTCTCTCAACCGCATACTCGACCATTTCTGTGCATCCGAACTTGACCTAAAAGGTATGTGCTTTGCGGTTTGCGAGACCTGGCTTGCCAGCGATTGTCTTTCCTCGCTTCGCGACCGAGGTGCGTCCGTGGCCACGGTTTCCACCTTGCCTGGCTCGGGCGCCCGTTGGTTTATCGTCGAAGGCGATAAGCCGGCTTTGCGTCAAGTACGGCAACTGTTCGAGTTCACTGGTGCGCGTGTAATTGCGTTGCGGGAGGGGACCAAGCCGCTGTATTTCGCGGCGGAATACCTGGCCACGGTGGTGCCTCTTCCATTGTTCTCCACTGCACAAACGGCTCTGCGGGAAGCGGGAATATCCGGGAAGATTCTGACCGCGGTGATGGATCGACTGGCGCAGCGTTTGATCAAGAACATTCGCGCCGGCAATCGATTGACCCACGTGGGGCCCTTTCAGTCTGGCGAAGGAGGCTACACAGACGAGCAACTGCAATGCGTACGTGAAGTCATTCCCGAAGCGGCCAGTTTGTCATCGAGCACCCTGGAACAACTGCTTTTGGTCGGCGCTTCCCGGCATCGGCGCGAACGCAAGGGATCTCCAAGCAACTCAATTTGGGACACTCGTTAACAGCAATGCTGAAGCGTTACCGTTGGAAATTGAAGGCCCGCGAAATCGCCCTGGGCGAACGCACCCTCATCATGGGCATCCTGAATGTCACGCCTGATTCCTTTTCCGATGGTGGCGACTACACCGATCCTGACCGTGCGCTTGTGCGGGCTCTGGAATTGGAAGAGCAAGGCGCAGACATTCTGGACATCGGTGCCGAGTCTACCCGTCCCGGTTCGGCGCGAATTGCCGAAGCGGAAGAATTGCGGCGCTTAATTCCCGTGTTGAAGCGCCTGCGCGATAAGCTATCGATTCCTATCTCCGTTGACACTTATAAATCCGGCGTAGCAGAAAAAGCGCTGGAGCATGGCGCCGAGATCATCAACGACCCCACGGGCATTCTGCTGGACCAGCAAATTCCGCGCGTGGTCACCAAATGGGACGCGGGGCTCATTATCAATCACATGCGGGGAACACCCGAGACATGGGCGGGGCTGGCACCCATCAAGAACCTGATGCGGTCCATCTCGATCGACCTCGAAGCGGCACTGCACCGGAGCCGCCAAGGGGGCGTGCAGAAACACCAGTTGGTCATCGATCCGGGCCTTGGCTTCGGCAAACGGCGCGAACAAAACTCAGAGATCCTCGCCAAGCTGGACCTGCTGCGTCAATTCGATCTGCCCATTCTGGTAGGCCCCTCGCGCAAGTCGTTTCTCCGGCAACAGGACGAACAGCTGACCGAATTTGCGACCGCCGGCGCAGTGGCTGCCAGTGTTTTGAATGGTGCGCACATCGTTCGCGTTCACGACGTACGCGCTATGCGCACCGTTATCGACGTTGTGGATACGGTGAAGCAGTATGCCGATCTTCCTGAACCTGAACCGGAGCAGAAACGGCCACTGGAGCAGCGGCGTCCGGCGCAAGAACCGGTCCGGCCGCGCCGCCCGTTAATAGGGGACCGCAACCGCCCGGAACGAAGCCCCGAAGTAACTCCCACAGTTCGCTAACAGAAAAGGCCGGCTCCGCTCCTTTCGGAGCGAGCCGGCCTTTTCTTTCGACTTGCGCTTGTTAGCGGAAGCTTAGAAGTAGAACTTCACTTCCATCTCCACAATCCGCTGGCCGGTCTTGTACTGCGCGGTACCGAACTGCGGGTTTGCGGAGGTAAGAGCCGCACCAGGTGTCGCCTGCTGGAAGCTCAAGTTGAGCGCGTTGCCCTGGCTCAAAGACCAGAGCGGATGATTCAAGAAGTTCTGCGCCTGGACGCGGAACTGGAGCTTCATGGATTCCCGGATCTTGAAGTTCTTGAAGATACCGAGATCAGAGTTGAAGAACGCAGGTCCGAAGTATTCGGGCAGAACGGAGGCCCCATTTTGCCCGACGGCAGACGGAGCCGCAAAGCAATTTACATTGAGGTACTGGTGGGGACCCAGGTTTTTTGTCGGGTCGCAGGTCTCGATCGGATTCAACTGAATCGCATTCGTGCCGAGTAACGACTGGTTACCGATTGCGATGCCATTGGCTCCGCTGCTATTGACGATGTTCTGCGTACCAGGAATGATGGCCGCGTTAAGGTTCAGGCCAAAGTTCTGATTGGTGTAACCGGTGAGGTTCGCGCCACTCTGGAACTGGGTGATACCTGAGATTTGCCAGCCGTTAATGGCTCCCTCCGCCAGCTTGTTGTTGTGAACAGGGCTGGGGAGCATGAAGGAGTAGGCCGCATTGAATAGATGCCGCCGATCGCCTTGCAGTGCGCCGTAGTTGTTATTCAGGTTGAATGGATCGTAAGTTGCACCGCCCTGACCCAATTCGGTCCCGCCGGAGCTGATGATGCCCAGAGACTTGCCCAAGGTGTAATTCAGCTGAAGAGTGGTACGTGAGGTTTGGTGTGCCCACGTTGCTTGGAACGCGTTGTAGTTCGAATACAGATTGTTCGTTGCCAGGTTGATGTCGCCATAGCCGAGGAAATGGCGGTAATCATTGGCGTTCGCAAGAGCCGGATTCGGAGCCACCGTACCCGTCACCGGGTCGGTTTTGAAGAACGCGCCAACAGGAACCAGGTTCTGATTGCTGCCATAGCCGGCGCCCGATTGCAAATCGCGACTCGAGTTCCCGACATACCCCACTTCTAACAAACCTTTCCAGGGTGTCTTTTGGGAGATCGTGAAGCTGTAGCTGTCAGTGTATGGTTGCTTGCTGTCGTTGCCCACGACCGCTCCCGGTGCACTGGGTTGGCCAGCAAAGCCGAGCGAAGCCAGGTTGCTCACAAGCAGTTCTTTGTTGTTGATGCTATTGGGAGTAACAGTGATGTTGGCTGAACCCGCGGACGTATCAAGACCGCTGGTGAATTGTCCGGAATGGTAGTAGAAGCGGCCCCAGCCACCGCGGAGGATGGTGTTGCCTTTGCCAAAGACATCGTAAGCCAGTCCGAAGCGCGGTTGCCAGAAGGCAGCACGGGTGGCGAAACCGCCCAGTGGCACAGACGACTGCCGGGAGTGCCAGTTGAAACCGCAGAAGGTAGGCGCACTGGTGCAGGCTTGGTTTTGGTACTGCGAGGCGTTGAACACGGAGTAACCGTAGCCTTCGTCATCGGACCAGGGTGTAAAGTGAGTCACCCGCAGACCATAATCGACCGTGAGTCTCGAAGTGACTTTCCACGAATCCTGCAGGAAGAACTCCAGGGTGTGGTAAGAGATGTCGTTTATACGGTTGAAGTTCGCCTGGTTGACCGACGACAAGTTGCCTTCCAGCATGTCAGCGTAGGCATTGCCGGTGGTGAAACTAGTGTTGGCAGACGGAACAAATTGCAGATAGCCATTGGTGTTGTTGTTCGCCGGCTGAGCGTTACGGATCCACTCATAGAAGAAGCCGCCTCTCACGGTGTGCGTGGAGAAGACTTTGGTGATCGTGTCGCTGACGCTCGGCATGTACTTGTTTGCGTAGAGACCGGCAGTAGCGCCGCCTGCTTCGAAACCACCGGGGTTGAAGATCAGCGCTGCTTCGCCAGAGCCGCCGTTACCGCCGAACGAGGGAATCTGGAATCCTGTTGACTTGTTCTGTGTCAGCAAGTTCTCTTTGAACCCGACGTTGGTTGGGTTCACCTTGGCGGGATTTGCGAACACGTTCGGAAAGCCGATGAAAGTATAGGCAAACACGGTTTCGTTCGTCATGGTGGGGCTGAAGACGTGAGTCAACGTGCCCGTAAGAGAATCGGAACGGTTCTTACCTTCAACCGAGGTCGGGTAAGGGACCTGATCGGTTTGCCGCCACCAGAGGCCTACCGGGAAGGGCTGCGTTTCGCGCTGAACGTTGTAGCGCACGAACACCTTCGTGTTGTCGCTAACGTTGTAATCCACACGATTCGTGGATTGCCAGTTGTTCTGGTTAAACACCTCAGATTGCGCGTAGTTGAAGCCGTTGCCTTGCGTGTTCGGCAGCGGATACAAATTCATCAGAGACTGCATATTGGGGTCGATCAGGTTGGCCGGCATCTGACAACCGCCCCCCGGCAATTTCGGAATAACCGCTGATTTGCCGGTATAGATGATCCCTTCGCCCGAGGGCGCGTTGCAGAAGTTGCCCGTGCGCTCGGCAGCGGTTGGAACTGTTGCCGTCAGAACGCCTGTGTCCAGCACCTGATAGAAGTATTCGAACCCCGAGAAGAAGAACAGTTTGTCGTGGTTGTGGTTGAAGCGGGTGCCGGGAATCAGAACCGGACCGCCGATGGTGCCACCCGGGTAATAGAACTTGTCCTGAGGCTGTTTGACGCCCGTTGCATTGGCATAAGCGTCGTTTGAATTCAGGACATAGTTTCTGGCCTGAAGGAATCCCTCGCCATGGAACTGTGAGCCGCCGGCCTTGGTGACGGAAGTGATCACCATCGGTCCTTTTTGCTCTTCGGCGTTGAAATTGGAGGTAAGAACGCGGAACTCCTGGAGGAAGTCGGAGTTGGGATTTACCGGCGTATCGCAGTTGCAACCAGGGTCTGAAACGTGAGCGCCATCGGCCACGATGTCAAGCGTATTGCCCGGAAGCCCGTTGTAAGAGAACGAATTGTTCAGCGGACTCTGGCTACCGCCGTCGCCGTTGGCATTGATGCCAATCACTTGGCCGCTATAGCTCGACTTGTTGTTGGCACCGTTGCTGTTGCCAAAACCTGGCATGATCTTCAAATATTCAGCCGCGTTACTACCGGTCTGAACATAGTTCTGAAGCTGTTCGGTTGTCAGCACGGAGGATTTTTCGCCGGAATCGACTGGCGTAATGATGTCCGCAGCACCGGTGACTTCAACCGTTTGGTTGGTGCTACCTACCTGAAGGCTGGCGTTTACATTTTTCTTTTCGCCGCCACCCAGGCTCACCTGGTCTTCTTTGAAGGTGGAAAAACCGGGGGCGGTCACAACCACGGTGTAGGTTCCCACCGGAACCGACGAGAACGTGTAATAGCCCTGGTTGTCGGCCACGGTATCGCGGGTGTCACCCGACTCCGTATTCCGTAGCGTGATTTTGGCACTTGCGACAACGGCTCCCGAAGGATCGCTGACGACGCCGGTGAGAGTGGCAAACAGCGCCTGCGTCCACGCTGGCGTGGACACAAGTGCGATAAGTAAAAATCCGAATAAGAGCTTATTGAGCTTCTTCGACATGGAACCCCTTTACGCGGTTGCAGAACGAGGCCGAGCCCGTAAAGCAGAGACACGCGTCCTGATTAGCTATGGGGATACTATATAGCACCTAGGGTGCTAGAACAATTCCTTGTGAGTTACCTTCGAGCTACTCGTTCGTTACGAGTGCCGCCAAGTACGTTACAAGATGAAAAGCCGAATAGAATCAACAACGTTACACAGCTGCCTCTGTTTGGGGCCTCGCGAAACCTGGAACTTCTGGTGCCTCTAATCCGTTTGATATACTTCGTCCCGTCCGGCTTTTAGGAAATGCATACCGCCGCAACTGCAGAGCAAGAGCAGGCCGAAGTAGAGTCGCTACTTCGGTCTGGTGTCTTTGATAAGGCACCGAGGCTCGGCCTATTCTTCCGTTACATCTGCGAGCGGCACCTGGAAGGAAGGGCCGATTGCCTGAAGGAGTACAGCATTGCGTTAGAAGCATTAGGACGCTCGGCTGACTTCGATCCGAAAAAAGACTCGATTGTTCGGGTGGAAGCGCACCGCCTTCGCAGACGGCTAGAGGAGTTTTATCGCGGCCCGGGGGCGGCCCATGACGTTCATATTGTCATCCCCAACGGGCAATATCGCCCGCAGTTCGTGTTGAGTGCTGAGACACAACCACAACCATCCATTCCCCAAGAGCTGAACGAGCCTCCGCAGACCGCACTGGTTGATCCCCTGAAAATAACGCCGCTGTTTGCCGCTCCGGGTGCAACAACCCCGGTGCGGAGTAACTGGCGAGTGTACCTGGGCCTCGCCATTGCTTGCTCCGTAGTGCTTCTCCTGTTCGTTAAGACGAGCGGAAGAAAGGCCAACGCGCAACCAGTGGCCCCAGCGCTTAGAGAAGAGGTCTGGCGCGGTACGCCTGTTGATACGGCCGGCGCGGAAGTGCGCATCCTGGCCGGATACCATGGTGCGCCCTATATCGACCGCCAATCTCACATCTGGCAACCGGACGCATACTACCGTGGCGGAACCTCGCATGCCATTCCGGCGGATCACTACATCGAGGCTCAACCCGATCCGCACCTGCTGCACTCCATCCGCAGCGGCACCTTCGAATATGCGATTCCGTTGCGGCAGGGCAGCTACGAACTGCACTTGCTTTTCACGGAGATTGAGTTCGGACGAGGCAATAAGGAAGGCACGGGTGAGGGGAGCCGTACCTTTTCAGTCGCCATCAATGGAAAAAATCGCCTCGCTCTATTCGATCCGCTGGCAGAAGCAGGGGCCCCAAACCGCCTGGATGAACGCGTTTTCAGTGACATCTCCCCCGCTTCCGACGGCAAGCTGCATCTCAGCTTTGACGGCGGCAGCGGATCTGCGGTCTTAAGTGCGTTGGAGATCTTGCCCAGCGCGCCGGGGCTGATTCACCCGGTGCGGATGGTGACCCAGGCAAATCCGGTCACGGACGCAGACGGCCGCGTGTGGGCCGCCGACGAATATGTCATCGGCGGCACTACTGTCTTTCGTGAAAACGTATTGTTCGATCCGAAGGCAAAGGCGTTATTCCAGGGCGAGCGCTACGGGAATTTCACCTACCGCATTCCATTAGCGCCGGGGCGGTATCGCCTGACGCTCCATTTCGCAGAGCAGTGGTTCGGTACGGCGGCATCTCAGATGACGGACGTCGACAGCCGTCACTTCGACGTGTTCGCCAACGGCGTAGCTCTTTTGAGAGACTTCGTGGTGGGGAGAGAGGCGGGCGGGCCAAACCGGTGCGTAAATAAGTCTTTCGAGCACCTGCAGCCGAATGCGCAAGGCACGTTAGTGCTCGAGTTTGTGCCGGTAAAGAACTACGCCGAACTGAACGCTATTGAAGTTGTGCAGACCGACTAGAATCTAGGCTATAACGATCGACAAGCGAACTTGAGGAGGGCGAAAGCCGGCCGTCCTGATCTCGGATCGCTCTATTTCTAACTATTCGTCCGGAAGTTGCCGGCGTACGGGTCCAGCCTTAACCAAGGCTGCTTCCTGGCCCTGGATGCGACAATAAACCTGTGCCGAAAGTGACTTTTTTGCCGGAAAACAAGACCGTGGAGTTCGAATCCGGCAAGCTGCCTTACGATGGGCATGGCAAACCAGCATCGCTGCTGGATGTAGCCATGAACTTCGGAATTCATTTAGACCATGCCTGTGGCGGAAGCTGCGCGTGTACGACATGTCACGTCATCGTGACGCAAGGAGAACGCAATCTCTCGGAAGCCGAGGACGATGAACTCGATCGTCTTGACATGGCGCCCGGACTTACGTTGAAATCGCGGCTGGGATGCCAAGCAGTAGTCACCGGAGATGTGGCAGTCGAAATACCGGCCTGGAATCGAAACTACATTAGCGAGGGCGGCAAGTCGACTCTCGGCTAGGGTGCCTAACGGGCGATTGCGCCCCTCGCCTAGCGGGCGATTGCCCCCATGGACCCGCGGAGTTCGGGAAGGCGAGTGAGCAATTTTTCGCTGAGCTCCGGCGATAGGTCGGCACGAACGTGAACAACGTCCCGTTCCTGACTCACTTGGATAGCGTCGTAGGCCTTCAATAGGTCGAGGTCGCCCTCTTTGGTGGTTAAGCGGGCTAATCCAATGATTCCCCGAAAGGCGTCACGGACCTGCTGCGCCCCGTGCTCGGAAACACACCCGAGATCGGCCGTTAACCGCAGTCCGGAATCCACGTGAAGCCCAATCGCCGTCGCATTCACAAAGTTCGCCAAGCTGGAGAAGGTAGAAGCGATACCGGACGCCCCGGCAAAACTCTGCACCGGCAAAGACCCGCTGCTGACGAACCAGATCTGGTCGGTCGCATCCAGCAATTTTAAGCGCGCTTCGAGTGCCGAAGGAACATTGCCCGTTCCCTTCTCCCGGGCGTCGAGCGCCGCACGAAGAGCGGCGGTCGGTCCGGCGACGGCGAGACCGTCCTCCGGGAATCCGACTGCCTCCTGCTCACTGCCGTACAGGGTTTGCTGCGCGTAGTTGCTGGCACGAGCACCATTGGCGGTCAACTTCCTCTGCACTGCGGCTTTTGAAAAGGTGCCCTGTGCGATGGCTATGGGTTGGTTACCAGCGAACGCGACCAGGAGTGAAGCAAGATCGCGGCGGGGGTCGACGCCGATGTTAGCCGCAGCCCCTTCCACCAGCGGCAAGTCAAGCACGTTCGAGTGTCGCTGGTATAGCGGAGTCGTTTTCAACGCAGTGACGTTCACACCAGCAAGGGCCTCGGCCTGTGCCGGAACCAGCTTCGCTTCGGCGTGGGTGATATGCATGCCCGCCCCTTCCTGCTTATGACAGGAGGCGAACAGAAGCAATGGGATGAGAACCAGCGTGGCACGCAAAAGCGGTTTCAAAAATCTCGTTCCTTAAAAATGTACAGGGCGCTCGCCAGAATACACAGACCGAATGCGGCGGAGGTCCAAACGGGCGTCAGCCAATCCGCACTGCGATCGTACAGAATGATCTGCTTCATAGCTGAACCGAGATCCCAGACTTTGGGAACGATCCAATAGAAAGCATTCCACAACTCTCGCGACCACTCAGAGCTCAGCAGGCGTTCCGACCACTCCCTTTGCGCGAGCAGGGTGCTGATCAGCATTGTTGCAACGACAAGCATGACGGAGAGTGCCGCGCTTTCGAAGATTACGCCCACCAGCATTACCAGACAGAGCAGCACGCCGAACATGAACACGCTGATCGGGATAGCAAGCAGGAACCGGCCTTCCCATATCTGCGTTTTCGAACCGAGAATGATCCAGATTGCTCCGATTAGATAAGTGCAATTGGCGGCGACGATGAGAACGTTCCCAAGATAGCGGCCAAGCAGCAGCGTTGCGCGCGTAACCGGTTTCGAGAGCAGCAAGGCGATACGCCCGGGCTCGAGCAAGACGGGAACCAGACCGGCGGACGCAAAGATGGCCAGCAAGGTGCCCCAGATATAGAGGACTATGGCGACCCAGGAGTAGGAGACATCCACGAACTTGCGGATGTCGTAAACGTCGCGCGTCTTGGTTCCGATCTCGACGGTAGCGCGCGCGCCCTGCACCAGATCGATGTTAAGGGCGAAAAGGAAGAGCCCTACCAGCAGGGTCGAGAGACCAAATAAGCCCCAGAATAGCCAGCGGGCGCGAGCTTCTTCTACCGTATCGGCGACTATGGCAAGCAGCGCGTTCATGCTGCACGCTCCGCAGAAGTGGTTCGGATGAAAACGTCCTCCAGGCTGCTTGTTGTGGGAGTTACGCTGTCGATGAAACCACCGCAGGCGCGGATCTCATCGATAACGCGGTTGGCTTCGTCGCGTGTAGGAACACGCATTTCCACGTGAGATTCGGTTTGCACAAGACCACTGATTCTGGGGCGCAGTGATTCGAGTGCAAGCGCCGTGATGTCCGAAGCTGCAATGCGGTAACCGCCGCCGGCAATCAATTGAGCAATCTTGCCTTCGAGCGCGAGCTGGCCCTTTTTCAGAATGGCCACATATTCGCAGAAGGACTCAACCTCACTCAGCAGGTGTGAGTTCAGAAAGACGGTCACCCCTCCGTCGGTCAGCCGGTTAAGGATGTCGCGGATGTCCCGCCGGCCCACCGGATCCACACCATCGGTTGGCTCATCGAGTACAAGCAACTGGGGCTTGTGAATAAGCGCTTGGGCCAAACCGAGCCGCTGCAACATGCCTTTGGAGTACTTCTTGATTCGCACACTCGCCCAGTCGCGAAGCCCTACAAGCTCAAGCAATTCCGGGATGCGTTGGCGGCGTGCCGCGCTGTCCAGCCCCGAGAGGGAAGAGTAAAAGTTGAGCATTCCCTGTCCGGTGAGATAGGTGGGGAAGCGATGGTTTTCCGGGAGGTAGCCAACTGGGCGGCGTGCTTCCGGATCTTGCGCATCGCGGCCAAAAATCTGCGCAGTTCCGGCGGTAGGATGTACGGCGGAAAGCAGCATTTTGACGAAAGTGGTCTTGCCGGCCCCGTTGGCGCCAAGCAGGCCGAACTTCGTGCCTCGAGGCACCCGCAGCGTAAGATCAGCGACAGCACGGATCTCTCGCCCGCGAAACCGAGAGCGGTAGATCTTCTCAAGTCCAACCGCTTCGATAGCATAGTCCGACATTGTTTACTCTTAGGATACGTGTGAAGCAAGCCCTTTCGTTCCCGCTTTCCCGGGTGCACCGTTGCCGTACATTGCGAACCTGGATGTTGCTGGCCGCCGGGCTCGGCGAAGCCGTCGCGCAAACATCAACGGATACCAACTCACAGCCACCGCCGCTTCCAACCGTGCAGACCACGGTTACGGTGAATGCGCAGATTGAGACGGAGACGCCCGCCGCCATCACTGTCCTGAGTAACCAGGACCTGCGCGCCATTCCGGGGACGGAGTTGGACGACCGCCTGCGGCAGGTACCCGGATTCAGCCTTTTCCGCCGCAGTTCAAGTTTGGTGGCCAACCCGACCACGCAAGGGGTGTCCCTACGCGGCACCGGTTCAACGGGCGCCAGCCGGACGTTAGTTCTTTGGGACGGCATTCCCATCAACGACCCGTTCGGCGGCTGGGTCTACTGGGATCGCCTTGACCCGAACTACATCGACCGCGTGGAAGTAGAACGCGGCGCCGCAACTAGCGTGTTCGGGGATCGCGCCATGAGTGGAACGGTGTCGATGTTTTCGCAGCCGGAAGGACACCAGATTGTCTGGGCAGATGTGATCGGCGGCAATCAGGGCACAGTCGACGCTTCGGCCGGCTATTCGAATGCTTGGGGACCCTGGGCGGTCTCCATCAATTCACGGGGCTTGACGACGGACGGGTACTACATCACGCCGCAACCGGTGCGCGGCGCTGTGGACACCCTCGCCAATGTACGGTTCGCCACCGGTGACGTGCGCCTGGATTACCTGGGCGTCGATAATCGCCTTTCCATTCACGGCGATGTTCTGGCGGAAGAGCGCCAAAACGGCACCCGTCTGACTCACAATTCCACTGGTTTAGGAACGGCAGGTGCGAACTACACGCACACTTGGGCACATGACGAACTGTCGCTGTTGGCCTTTCACACGCAAGGCGAGTTTCACAGCACCTATTCCAGCGTTTCGCTGAACCGCAACACGGAGACGCTTAGCTCGCGGCAGAGAGTGCCCGAAGAAGATTACGGCGGTGCCGGGTTTTGGCAGCATCATGGGGGCGACTGGAACACAATTGCCGGCGTCGATGTGGATGACATTAGCGGTACCAGCTATGACTATTCGTTGACCACGCGCCGAACCATTCCGAATGGCGGCACGCTGCTGCAGCATGGCATTTTCGGCGAAGGCGACTACACATTTGGGCACGTGCGCTTTTTCGGCGGCATCCGGCATCAGTTTACGGGTGAACAAGGCCGGACTTTCGTTAGTCCGAATGCGGGCGCAACGGTCGGCCTGGGCCACTACCGGCTGCGCGCTTCCAGCTACCGGAGCTTTCGTGCGCCGACGCTGAACGAACTCTACCGGCCGTTCCGGGTGGGAAATGCACAGACGCTGGCAAATCCGAATTTGGTGCCGGAAAGCCTGACGGGGAATGAAGCCGGTTTCGACTGGGTGGGCGAAAGCTCGCAAGTGACGGTAACGGCATTCCACAACTCGCTGGGCAATCTCATCGACAACGCGACACTTTCCACAACGCCAACGCTAATTCTGCGTCAGCGCCAGAATTTTCCGCAAGCGCTCTCACGCGGCTTTGAAGCCAACATCAGCCACCGCTGGCGCAATCTCAGCGGGCAGGCAGGTTACCTGTTCGCCGACGCCCGGCTTGCCACCGGACAGCGCATCCCGCAGGTGCCCAAGCATCAAGGCACAGCGCAACTCACCTATTCGCAGCGGGGCACTTTACTGTCTTTTGGCATACGGGCCTTTGGCTTGCAATACGACGACGACCTGAACCAGTTTCGCCTGCCCGGTTTCGCTGCGCTTCAGGCAAGTGCGCAGCAGAAGCTGACGCGCGGGCTTTCGGCCGTTGCAACGGTAGAGAATTTACTCGAGCGCCAGTATCTGGTGGCGCTCACGCCTTCGCCGAACACGGGCGAACCGCGACTGTGGCGAGTGGGCCTGCGCTGGTCGGGTTCGGTGACGAAGTAGACCGGGAGATCATTTGTGTGATACATAGTGCTCCATGCGTCTACAGGGACGCGGAGGACACCATGGACACCATCCCATTAGCTTTTTACGAGGTTGCGGCGCTGGATGACATCGCGCACGGGGTCAAAGGGTTGCGCATCCTGTTCGTTAACGTGTTCGCAATTTCTACACCAGCCGGCGGCTGGACGTTGGTTGACACCGGTCTTGTTCTCTCGGCTGCGAGAATCAAGCACTGGGCTGACAATCACTTCGGCAAAGGAGCCAAGCCGGAGGCCATCGTCCTGACACACGGGCACTTCGACCACGTGGGCGCCGTGAAAGATCTGGTCAATGAGTGGGACGTTCCGGTCTATGCGCACCCGGCTGAGATGCCGTTTCTGACGGGTCACGAGAAATATCCGCCGCCCGATCCCTCGGTCGGGGGAGGCTTGATGGCAGTGATGTCGCCGATTTACCCGCGGACGTCGGCCGACCTGAGCGGCAAAGTGCACGTGCTGCCCGAAAACGGAACAGTTCCCACGCTACCCGGTTGGCGATGGCTGCACACACCGGGCCATGCACCTGGCCATATCTCGTTGTTTCGCGAAGAGGGTCGGGTTCTGTTGCCCGGTGACGCTTTCTGCACAACCAAACAGGAATCGTTCCTGGCGGTCGCCAAGCAGAAGCCCGAACTGCATGGACCTCCGGCTTACTACACGCCTGACTGGGATGCGGCACGCGCATCCGTTCGCCATCTGGCCACGCTTCGGCCAATGACCATTGCCCCGAGCCATGGACTGCCGATGTGCGGCGACGAAGTGGCTGGACAACTGGAACGCCTGGCAGCCGATTTCGACCGTGTTGCCTTGCCGGAACACGGCAAATATGTTCATCGCGCGGTAAGCGGCGCCTAATCAAAGCGCCTCTTGCACCATCTCCAGTACCAGCAAACGGACGTTTCCATGCCGCCTGGATGACGCCGCTACACTGGAATGATGAAGTTGGGCATCGACTTCGGAACCAATCGCACTGTTGTGGCAGCGGCCGATCGCGGCAATTACCCGCTTCTCTCTTTTGAGGGGCCGGAAGGGGCCAGTCCTGACTGGTTCCCTTCCCTCGTCGCCGTCCGCGGCCAGGAACGCCGGTACGGTTGGGACGCCGCCGAAGTGCAAACAGACGATAGCTGGACCGTCATTCGCTCGTTGAAGCGGCTCCTCGAAGAGGCTGGTCCGCACACATTGTTAGAAGTGGGCGATCAGCACGTTGCCGTGTTCGATCTTTTAAACGGGTTGGCGCAGGCTCTGCACGAAGCCATCCGTGAACGCTCGAATTTACACCTCCGGCCGGATGAACGGCTGCAGGCGGTGCTAGGCATTCCCGCAAACTCCAATACGAATCAACGCTTCCTCACCATGGAAGCGTTTCGGGCCGCAGGCTTCCAGGTTCTTGGCATGCTCAACGAACCGAGTGCAGCCAGCATCGAGTTTGGGCACAAGCAGCGCCAAGGGAAGGCAGCGGCGGAGACGATTCTCGTGTACGATCTCGGCGGCGGTACCTTCGACGCCTCCCTGGTAACGATTGATGACAACGTTCATCACGTTATCGGCTCCGAAGGGATACCGACCGTTGGCGGCGACGATTTCGACCAGATTCTTGCCGACATGGCGCTGGAAGCTGCCGATGTCCCCGTGAACGTTCGTGATGCGCTATCGGCAGCGGCGTGGTTTCGCCTGCTGGAAGAGTGCCGGATGAAGAAAGAGGCGCTGAATCCGAACTCGCGGCGCATTGTGATCGATCTTGAATCCGCCCTGCCGGAATATGGCTGCGTTCAACTGCCGGTTGCCGATTTTTATGAACTGGCGCGCCCGCTGATGGAAGAAACAATTGCCGCGGCCGAAGAGCTTACCGCACGCCACGGCGATGAACAGTTCGACGCGCTCTATGTTACCGGGGGCGGCAGTGAGTTGCCGCTGGTAGCACGGGTTTTGCGGGAGCGATTCGGCCGCCGGGTCCGGCGTTCCGCCTACACACGCTCGGCAACCGCGATTGGTCTGGCTATCCAGGGCGATCATCCCGAGTCTTACCGGTTGAGTGACCGGCTGGCCCGCTACTTCGGCGTCTGGCGCGAGGCCGAAGGGGGCACCAAAGTTACCTTCGATCCAATTTTCGCGAAAGGGCTGTTGTTGCCAGCGCCGGGCGAGCCCGCTATCTCGATTGTTCGATCGTACTCGCCCGTTCATAACGTGGGACACTTTCGCTTTCTGGAGTGCAGCCACCGCAGCTTGGAAGGTAGTCCAACCGGCGAAGTTACTTCGTGGGACGAGATTTACTTTCCGTTCGATCCTTCGCTGCGCGATTCGACAGTCCTTGCCCAGCAGCCTGTGGCTTACTCCGGAAACGCGTTGGCCGAGCAGATTGAAGAGCGCTACACGTGCGACGCGACAGGCTCGATGACGGTTGAGATTGCGAATGTCACGTCGGACTACAGTCGCACCTTCCGGCTAGGACACTGGGCAAAAGAGCCTGCTCCGGCAAAACGGGCCCGCAAACGCCCCGCACCTGAATCGGCCGCCCACAGCGCAGGCCAGTAGCTTGAGCAAGCCGTTAGCGCCCTCAAGGCGATCCTTCGTACGCTCCTTGTGCGCTTCCCTTCCCGTCTTCTCGGTTACGCAACTACTTTCCGCCGCCCCGCGGTTGGGCGTGCAGTTTGTGAACGTAGCGCAGCAGGCGGGCCTACACACCAAGACCATCTTTGGCGCCGAAAGTAAAAATAAGTTCCTGCTGGAAACGACCGGCTGCGGCGTGGCGTTTATCGATTACGACAACGATGGTTGGCTCGACCTTTTCTTCGTCAACGGTACGCGGTTTGAAACCACGTTCCCAAAGGGCAATGAACCTGTCAGCCGGTTATACAAAAACAATCGCGACGGTACGTTCACCGACGTCACAGTGAAAGCAGGAGTGGCACGGACCGGTTGGGGCCAGGGCGTGTGTGCGGGCGACTACGACAACGACGGTCATGAGGATTTATTTGTCTCCTATTGGGGAGATTGCGCTCTGTGGCACAACAACGGCGATGGTACGTTTTCTGATGTGGCCGCCAAGGCCGGTGTCACTACGCGAACGGCCACAGGCCTAAAGCGGTGGAACACGGGATGCGCGTTTCTTGATTATGACCGCGACGGCCACCTGGATCTTTACGTTGCGAATTACATCGATTTCGATCCGAAGACTGCGCCGCTGCCCGAAAGCGGACCTTGCTTATACGAAGGGTTGATTGTCGCCTGCGGGCCTCCCGGCTTACAGGGCGGCAAAGACATACTGTTCCACAACAATGGCGACGGCACATTCGCAGACGTGTCTGAAAAGGCCGGCATTGTGAAGAAGCAAGGGACCTATGGTCTCGGAGTTCTGGTGGGCGATTTTGACAACGATGGTTGGCCTGACATCTACGTGGCCGACGACTCGGCCCCGTCCGCGCTGTTCAAGAACAATCACGACGGAACGTTTACCGACATTGGCCTGGAATCGGGCGTCGCCTTTGGCGCGGACGGCAAAACACAGGCAGGCATGGGCGTTTCGGCAGCCGACGTATACGGCGACGGCAAGCTTGCGATTTTCAAGACGAACTTCGCAGGAGATACCTCCAGCCTGTATCGCAACCTGGGCGATGACAACTTCGAAGATGTGACGTTCCGGTCCGGGCTGGGACGCAACACCCGGTTTCTGGGCTGGGGCGCTGCCTTCCTTGACTTCGATAACGATGGATGGCCCGATATCCTGACGTGCAACGGCCATGTCTATCCCGAAGTGCGCGAAAAGGAAAGCGAGTCCGGGTATCGCGAGCGCAAAGTACTTTACCAAAATCTCGGCAACGGCAAGTTTGCCGACGTTTCACTTGACGCAGGCCCCGGCATTCTAGAGACAGTGCCTGGCCGCGGCTGCGCCATCGGCGACTTTGATAACGACGGAGATCTCGATATCGTGGTCAACTGCGTCAACGATGTGCCACAACTACTGCGCTGCGACAGCACGCTTAAGAATCACTGGTTGAAGGTCAAGACGGTAGGGACGAAGTCGAATCGTTCCGGCGTCGGCGCACGCGTATACTGCACTCCGGAAGGCGGGCACCGGCAAATGGACGAAGTGCGAAGCGGCGGTAGCTACATCTCGCAAAGTGATCTGCGCATTCATTTCGGGCTCGGCGTTGCAACTAGAGCCGACCTGGAAGTGCATTGGCCCAGCGGGCAAGTGGATAAGCTGCCCAATATCTCGGCCGACCGCGTGATTGTGGTTGTGGAGGGCAAGGGCATCACGCCCGCTTAGCCCAGATAACCAGGTTGGTCGGCTACAGCTTGGAAGGTCCGGTACTCAGCGCGGCCTGACTCTGCTGGTTCATCTGCATTCTCTGCTGGTACATCTGCTGCAATTGCTGGCTGATGCTCTGCGGACTCAGAACGGGTGGCGGCGTCAACGCGCCAACTCTGGCTCCATTCAACGTGCCGGGCGCTGCCGCTGATGCTAAGGCCGTGGGCGCCTGGTCCGGCAATTCGGTCGGGCTCTGCGCGCTCGGGCTCTGTGCGCTCGGCGCGGCTTCGACTGCGGGTGGAGCACTTATCGGTGCGGGCGGTTGCTCGACTTTGGTGGAAAGCTGTGGCGGCCTCATAGCCCCGGTGCCGGCAGCTTGCAGAATCGGCTCGCCTGGCTTGCCTTTCTTTTCAGGAGCCATGATAAGCACCGCCTGTATCTTTTGCGGATCACCGTCGGCCTCCTGAATCAGATAGTTCAAGTGGGAGCCGTTTAACAGCGCCGCCAGAATCTCGCGCGCCGGGCCTGGCCCCAGTTTCACAATCGGCAGCCTGTCCACCGTCGCTTCGACTGGGACATCGAACTTAACTCCCGTAAGCGCAGTGACACGACTCAACAGTTCGGCCAAGGTCACGTTCGATGCGTCGATTCTCAACTGCCCGTCGACGTACACCACACTGGGCGCTTCGGATGTTTGAGCTTCAGCCTTGCACGCGAGTATCAGCCAGGCACATGCGCATACAAAACAGGTCAGATACTTATGCGCTGTCCTTCGATCCTGTGCGGCCCCGGCAACCCACATACACTTACTCGATTCCCGCGTGCATCGGCACCACGTCACTAACTAAATCGGCATCGTCTTGTGCCAACTTGTTGAACTCTTTCGATTTCCACCATTCATAGATGGCGGGATAAATCAGCAGCTCAAGCAGGAAGGAAGTGAAGATCCCGCCGACCATCGGTGCCGCAATGCGCTTCATGACTTCGGAACCTGTTCCGCTGGCCCACATCACAGGAAGCAGGCCGATACACATAGTGGCGAACGTCATAAACTTCGGTCGCAGACGTTTGGCCGCGCCGTTCACAACCGCCTGACGAAGATCGGAAAGGTTGTTCAACATTCCCTTCCGGCGAGCATCCGCGTGCGCCAGATCGAGATAAAGCAGCATGAACACGCCGGTTTCCGCATCAATGCCTAGCAGCGCGATTAATCCCACCCAGACAGCCGCACTCATGTTGTATCCGGCGAGGTAAACAAACCAGATGGCTCCAATCGCCGAAAAGGGGAGCGCCAGCAGCACGATCGCCATTTTCATCGCGGATTTCAGGTTGAGGTAAAGCAGCAGGCAGATAAGTCCCAGCGTGACGGGAATCATCACTTTCAAACGCTCCCGCACTCGCATCATGTTTTCGTATTGTCCGCTCCAGGAAACCGCGCACCCGGTCGGCAGCGTCAAGCGGCTGTGAAGAATTCCGTCGGCCTCCGCAATGTAAGTTTGGGGATCACGATCAGCTACGTCCAGATATACATATCCGGTCAGCAAACCGTTTTCATTTCGAATCATTGCCGGCCCCGTTGTCAGGCTCACTTTCGCCAGCGTGCTCAAAGGCACCTGTCGTTGATCGCTGGCCGCTACCGGGATTCGCCGAATCATGTCGAGATCACTGCGAAAGTCCCGTGAATACCGTACATTGACGGCGTATCGCTCCGGTCCAAGTACCACCGTGCTCACGTTGTCGCCGCCAATCGCGTTTTCGATTACCCCCTGCGCATCGCTCATGTTTACGCCATAGCGGGCCATCTGCTCGCGGTCCCATTGCACGTCCAGAAAGTAGCCATCCGCAGTGCGTTCCGCGAAGACTGAACGCGTCCCGCTGGCACTTCTCAGCAGGCTTTCCACCTTCGCGCCGACCTCTTGGATCTGCTGCAGATCGGCCCCCGTAATCTTTAACCCGATCGGGGTCCGAAGGCCGCTGCTCAACATGTCGATCCGTCCGCGAATCGGCATCGTCCAAGAATTCGTGACGCCTGGAATCTTGAGCGCTGCATCCATTCGGCGCACCAGTTCCGCGGAGGAGATGACATCCGGCGTAACGTGACGGAAGAGTGGCTTCGTCCACTCGGGTGCCCATCGCGAGTACCAGGTATCCACATGTGACCAGGCCGAGTGCGGTTTCAGCACGATCACGGTCTCCAGCATCGAAAGCGGAGCTGGATCTGTTGCGGTTTCCGCCCGTCCGGCTTTACCAAGCACATGATCCACTTCGGGAAAGGAGCGAAGGATAGAGTCGCTCGCCTGAAGCAGTGTAGTCGCTTGCCCGATCGAGATACCCGGAAGCGTGGCTGGCATATAGAGCAGAGCGCCCTCATCCAGAGCAGGCATGGCCTCGGAGCCCAAATGAAGGAACACTGGAATCGTTACTATGATGGCGCCGAGCGCAATGCCTAAAACAAGCCACTTGGAACGCAGGCTCCATCGAACAATGGGTTCGTAAGCGCGCATTAGCCATCGGCTAAGTGGGTGTCGGCTTTCCGCTCGCACTCTGCCCACCAGAACGCTGTTCGTCATTTGGCACAACCACTGCGGCCGGAAATGGAATGGTTCGGTGCGTGTGAGCAGGATGCGCAGTGCCGGATCGAGCGTTACGGCAAGCAGTGCCGCCACCAGCATGGTGAGTGTTTTGGTGTATGCCAGCGGCCTGAACATCCGGCCTTCCTCGCCAGGCAGCATTACGATCGGAAGGAACGAGACGGCGATAACCAGCAACGAGAAGAAAGTGGGGACCGAGACCTGCTTGATGGCCGCCAATACAATCGCTCGGCCATCGCCGCGACGCCCGCGCTCCTCCCACGCCTCTAGCTTCTTGTGAGTTTGTTCCACCACCACAATGGAGGCGTCCACCAGTTCGCTGAAGGCAAGCGCCACTCCCGCCAGCGACATGATGTTCGCGCTAATGCCTAACATGCGAAATGGAATGAAGGCCAGCAGCACTGCCACAGGCATCGTCACAATGGGTATAGCGGCGCTCGGGAAATGCCAAAGGAAAATGACCACGATGAGCACCACCGTGACGGCCACTTCCAGGATTGTTTCCTTCACAGTGCCAATAGAGCTTTGGATCAGCTGTGAACGGTCGTAGATGGGAACCAGTTTGACCCCGGAAGGAAAACCGGGTTCCAGTTGCTGAATTTTGGCCTTCACCCGGCTGATGACATCAAGAGCGTTCTCACCGCTGCGCATCACGACAATGCCAGAGACAACTTCACCCTTGCCGTCCAGGTCGGCAACCCCGCGCCGGAGGTCGGGACCTAGCGCCACTTGCCCTATATCTCTGATCCGTATCTGCGATCCGCTTTCGCTCACACTCAGTGGAATCGCACCAAAGTCTTCGAGCGAACGCGCATAGCCGCGCCCCCGAACCACATACTCCGTCCCGCCAAACTCAACCATGCGCCCGCTCGATTCCTGGTTGCCTCCGCGCACTGCGGCCACCACGCGGCTAATCGGAATGTTATAGGCACGCAGGCGATTCGGATCGACGTTGACCTGGTACTGGCGTGAATAGCCTCCAATCGGCGCTACTTCCGCAACACCCGGAACCGATCGAAGGTAATAACGCAGGTACCAGTCTTGGAACGATCGCAGATCCGCTAGGCTATGCGTCCCGGACGTATCCACCAGAGCGTATTGGAAGACCCAGCCGAGCGAGGTGGCATCCGGTCCCAGTTGCGTCTTTACGCCCTCCGGCAGACTCGCGGTCACGCTCGACAGATACTCGAGTGTGCGCGAACGAGCCCAATACAAATCGGTGCCGTCCTCGAAAATCACATAAACGTACGAATAGCCAAAATCCGAAACACCGCGCACTGTCTTCACGCGTGGCGCGCCCAGCATCGCGGTGACTATCGGATACGTGACTTGATCCTCTACGATGTCAGCGCTGCGGTCCCAATGGGAGTAGATGATGACTTGGCGATCACTCAGGTCGGGCGTCGCGTCCAGCGGCAGCCGCACCATGGCCCACCATCCCGCTACGCAAGCGATCGCAAAAAAGGCTAGGACCGCCGCCTTGTTCTTAACCGAGAAATCGATAATCTTGGAAATCATGCTTACCGCCCCACCGACTTACCAAGACTTCACGGCAGCCACATTGCGCGCGGACTGCTGCGGTTGCGCGGGAGCTCGTAAGCGGGTTTCTGAATCGATAAGAAACGCGCCGCCTGCCACCACTTGTTCCCCAGCTTTGAGCCCGTGCCGGATCTCAACAAAGTCCGCTGCACGCCAGCCCGCCTCCACTTCACGCGATTCAATCGCGCCGCCCTCATGCGCCACATACACTCGTGCCGTCGTTCCGGAGTCGACCAACGCCTCTGCCGGTACCGTTAGCGCCTCGGGTAAACGCACCGGGAACTCTAGGTCCACCAACATGTCCGGTCGCAGAACGTTTTGGCGATTCTCCGCCTTCAGCCGCAGCTTCACGGTGCCCCCGTTGGCGTCGGTCTCCGGCAAGCTTTCAGCAACGCGGGCCGCAAAGGTGCGGGTCTCGCCCCGAAGCGAAATCGTTGCCTGGCTGCCCGGCCGCAGATAGCGTTGATCTTGAGGATCGATCTCGGCTACAATCCACACCTCGCTGAGGTTCGCGATCTGATAGAACTGCATCTCGTGCCCGAAGTGCTGTCCGGGCGATATGGAACGAGAGAGCACCACACCGTTGGTGGGCGAAACGATATCAATACTCTCCGGCAGTTGGCGCGCTTCCGCGATGTGGTGGATCTGGACGTCACTCATCCCTAGATTGCGCAAGCGGTCGGAGTAATTCTGAATGCTGCGCGCGCCTTCGTTTGCAACCGATCCGGGAACGCGCTCACTCGCCGCTAGAAATCCCGAAGCGGCGGCTATGAATTCCGGCGCATAGTACGAAGCCAACTTTTGATCCTTGACGACCGACAGCCCGACGGAATCGTTGTACGTTTCACGAATGAATCCGTCGACACCCGCATTGAGCGTGAAGACTTTCGCGTCTTCCGGCTTTACTCGACCTACCACGCGGATACTGCGCGTCACCGCCTGCTTCTCGGCAGTAACGTAGCGCACGCCAAAGGCTTTCTGCATCGACGCGGGAACGTGAATCGCCTCCTGGGCAGCCGGAGCTTGGGTGTCCGCGAAAACGGCCTCCAGTGCCATACCGCAGTCCGGTGCCGTGCCCGGCTTATCCGACCGGTACGAGGGATGCATTGGGTCAACGTAATACAAAACGCGGCGCGCCGGTTTACGGCCTCCAGCGCTGCTCTGCATCTGATGGGAGATACCCAGGGACACAGCAACTACACCCGCCAAGGTGATGAGGAGACTCATCCGCCGCGCGCGGCTTATTCTCTTTTCCATCGCAAGCCTCCGATCCGCATATCGTCCTTCCGCAAGCCGCTCGCGTTATTATTCGTCCGACACGGATTGCAACGACTGCACATCGCAGATCGTCACGGCCTCCCGGCTGGGCTTTACGAATCCACTCGCCTCCCAGGCAGAAAGCAGCCGACTTACTGTGAACAAGGTGGTGCCCGTCATCTGGGCCAGTTCTTCTCGAGACAGCCCAACTTCGACCGCGGCGCCTACTTGCCTGCCGATCGTCAGCCGTAAGCGCACCAGTTGGCGTGCCACTCGAGACCCAACTCTCTCGGTCGCCACTTCGCGAAACCGTTCTTCCAGTTCCACTAAGTCTTCCCCGAGTATCCTCGCGATATTCTGATGCAGAACCGGAAACTTAACCGCCAGAGTCTTGAAGGCCCGCGCCTCCCAGATCAGCGCGCGGCACGGCCGGAAGGCGTGCGCCGTCGTATAATGATTTCCTGTCGATAGGAGACCTGCAGCGCCCAGCACGTCGCCGGGAACGCCGAAGCGCAAGATCACTTCCGTACCACTCATTCCCAGCTGAGTAATCTTCACAAATCCTGAGGTGAGCAGCAGTACTTGCTGTACGGACTCGCCTTTGAAGTGAAGCATCTCGCCGCGCGCAAATACGCGCGAGCGCCCGCTTGCAACGATCGCATTAAAGTCGCCGTTCGACACTCCCTGGAAAAGGGGTGGACATCCGGCCGAAAGCGTGTCGGCGGGAAGTTGGCAGCGCAGGTCTGCCGGCCGATTGTCGCGAGATAGCTGCTGGTTAACACCGCACATCTCAGTAAATCTCCGATCGTATTTATATTCTAGTTATCTGGGGCGACGACAATCCTCACATGTACAAGCTAAGACTGTCAAGGCCGGATCCCCTGAAGAATAACTTTTAATAAACGCTTACTACCGACTTAGTAAGGGGCGTTTACGTTCAACTTATCGGCATTTTCTTAGCCCTTCGTCTTTGCTTAAAGACAAATAACATGCGGTTCAGAGCACTCACAATGAAAGTCTCGTAAAACAGTATTCTCCGAAAGAGTTTCTCGATGCTTGCTCGTCATAGGCTAGTAGCGCTGCTCGTGTTGTTCGCGATAGGGGTTCCTATGAGAGCCGATCGCGGCAGAACTGAATTCAATGCGGGCGCCCAAGAAGAACAGAAGGGCGATTACGATTCGGCTTTTGGCTATTACAAGCAGGCATATACCCTCGCTCCTGATAACCCTAAGTATCTCGCCGCTTATACCAGAACGCGTTTCACTGCGGCCACACAACATGTTCATAACGGTAACCTTCTACGCAACGCAGGCGCACTGAAGCAGGCCCTGGCCGAGTTCCAGCAGGCCGCAGCCATCGACTCGTCCAGTTCGATCGCGCAACAGGAAGCACAACACACGACAGAGTTACTCGCAAGTGAAGAGCGCCAGAAGACACAGCCTAAGTCGGTCGGGCCGCCGGTCGCGAAATTTCCCGAGGATTTTGCCCGGCCGGTGGAACTCCAGCCGCTTTCCAACGCCCCGATTACGATGTACCTCACTGAGAATGCGGACATCGCCTATAAAACCCTCGGCAAGCTTGCCGGTATTAACGTACTGGTAGATCCAGACTATAGGCCACAGAAAATCACGATTGATCTCACTAACGTGACCCTGCGCGAAGCGCTGGATATGGTACGGCTCCAATCGAAGACGTATTGGCGCGCAGTGCTTCCAAATACCATATTCGTCACGGCGGACTCGCCGGCGAAACGGAAAGACTTGGAGCAGAACGTGATGCGGACCTTCTATCTCCGCAATATCGAAACTCCTAACGAACTGCAAGAGGCTGCCAACGTCGTTCGGCAGATGCTCGACGTAAGTCGCGTGCAACTACTGCAGGCACAAGATGCCCTGGTGCTAAGAGGAACACCGGATCAGATGATCCTGGCCGAAAAGCTACTGACTGATTTCGACCGTCCACGCTCCGAAGTGATCATCGACATTGCCGTCATGGAAGTAAGCCGCGACAAGATACGTACCATTGGTAATAATCTTTCCACCTCATTCAACGTAGGGATCTTACCCCCAAGCAACTCCTCGTCCACCAACGGAAGCAGCTCATCCGGCAGTAGTAGCAGCGGCTCCATCGCGCTCAATGCGATCACCAAGATCGGAACCGGCAATCTGTTGGTAAGCCTCCCCAGCGCCTCAGTTTCCCTACTCGCAAGCGACAGCAACACTAAGATTCTGCAGAATCCGCAGATTCGGGCGCTCAATAACGAAAAAGCCACCCTCCGCATTGGCGACCGCGTGCCCATCGCCACCGGTTCGTTTTCACCAGGAATCGTCGGCGGCGGAAGCGTCAGCCCGCTGGTCAGCACTCAGTTCCAGTACATCGATGTTGGCGTAAATATCGATATCACGCCGCATATTCACTCCGATCTTGATGTCACATTGAAGATGTCGCTTGAAATCTCTTCCATCGCCAACACCGAGACCATCGGTGGCATTACCCAACCGGTGATCGGACAGCGCCGCATCGAACATGAAGCCCGGCTCAGGGACGGCGAAGTCAATCTCCTAGGCGGCATTCTGGAAGACACGGAAACGCACTCTATGAGCGGCTATCCCTGGATAAGTAAAGTACCCATTCTGAAGTACTTATTCGCCCAGGACAATAAGGAGCGGCAGCAGAATGAGATTGTCTTCGTCATCACGCCGCATATTGTGCGCGCGCCCGGCATCCTGAACGAGAACCAGTTGCAGGCTGTCGATGTCGGTAATGGAACTTCTATCGAGCTACATCGCAAGCCACTCGCAGCGGTGCTTACTGCTCCGGACCAATCAGCAGCCATACCGGTAAACGCCAAGCCGCCCGTCCCGGAACCTGCCGGCGCGGTCCCTAGCAATGCCAACCCAGCCGTACTGATTCCGACGCGACCAGGCCTGCCGTCGAGTAAATAGCTTAGTACGGTGTTGCGAGGCTATTCGGATTACCTGTTCGCAACCTATTGGAAGAAGAACTTCAATCTTCTTCGAAGATCCGTGCTGATGCCGCGGGCATAAGCGCTCGCGGCACATAGCGCGACCAGCCACATGGCTGGCCCGGTGGCTGGCTCCGGAACAGCAGCCGAAGCGCTGCTCACCGGCGCCGTAACCGTCACGTCGGTCGAAAAAAGCTGAACCGATGATGGCTTCGTGCCAGGTCCAATACTCACGGTGGCCAAAATGCCGTCGGCCGTCAGCAGCGGCGTAGTGCCGTCAGTCGACGTGAGTCCAAGCACAAACTCGCTGCCATACGACGCCTTCGGGTCCGGCGCGTCCACCGCGGGACCGCTCAACGTGAGCAGAAAGTGTAAAGAGGAGCCGCCGAGCACAAGCGGGGTGAATGCCGCGTTCAACTGCTTGGCGTTATCGAACTGGAGCCCCGTGAGAAGTGTGCCTGACACGTCCCCCAGTTCCGACGCAGGTTGCGCCGGATCTGGAGTTCCTCCCCCGAACTGCACAATCGTCGCGGTGGCCGCCTGGGTTCCGGCCACTATACCCGGATTGAACGAGAGATCTAGCGCCGCACCGGTCGTGGTGACTGCGGAGGTATCCACAGTCACGTATTCCTGGATGATGGTAGCGGCCGCCCCAACCGCGTTAGCGGTCAACCCAAGAATGATGGGGGCGGTGCATCTTGCGCACGCGTACAGCATCGGATTTCGCATTGGGTGCTCCTGTAGTAAACGTCACGGCATAGGAGATGTCTACCAGGTTCGGATTGTGGAATCGCACGGGGAATGAGGTGCTCTCGCTGGCAGCGAGCGTCGCCGGAACTGTCACGAACGGTGCCCCCGCCACCATGCCGCTCGCATTTCTCAGTGTCACTCCGTCGGGCAGATTGTTAAAAATGACCTGAATCGAACCCGGCGCTGGCGTTGCTCCAGTATTCGTTACCGTGAGCATGGCCGAAAAGGTGTCGGATACCGGGCTATAGATGAAGCCAGTACCGGTCAGGCTCAGTTGTTTATCGGTGGGCGGCGGCGGCGCCGGAGTTCCGGCATCATTGACCGTTTCCGAAAGCGAAGAGTCCGTCGACGCCAGAAAATTGCTGTCTCCACTGTAATTGGCCGTAATGCTGTGCACGCCAACTCCAAGGCTATTACTTGTGCAGGTCGCGGTTCCATCCGGCTGAACGGGAGTGCTGTCGCAAAGCACAGTGGTGCTGTCAGCCAGGAACGACACGGTCCCAGTGGACAAGCCGGACCCGGGCGCAACGGCAGTAATCGTTGCGGTAAAGACGACTGTGTCGCCCGCATTAGACGGATTAGCGGAAGATACTACAGCTATTTCAGTCGATGCCTGGTTACGGTTTGCCCTAAAACGGGAGAGGTGCTGCCCGCATTAGCGCCGTCCCCCGAATAAGTTGCCGAAACATTGGCGGTCCCTACCGCAACGGAAGAAGTTGTAAATACAGCCATGCCAGTACTGTCCAGAGTCATCGTGGCAGTGGCGGAGCCCACGCTAAATGTGACCGTTCCCGTGCGCGGCGCAGCCGTGCTACCCGTCACCACCGTCGTGAACGTGACCGCCTGGCCGTAGGTGGACGGATTGGCCGATGAGCTGATGGCCATAGCCGTGGGAGCCAGACTCGGAGCGTTCACCAGCTGCGAAAGCATGCCTTGGCTGCTCGCATAACTCGCGTCACCGTTATAAGTGGCAGTCAACGGATGCGTTCCGGCTGGTAGAACCACGCTGAGACTCGCGACCCCATTCTGCAATGGCGCAGATCCCAGGGTCACACCTCCGTCCAGGAACGAAACGGTGCCAGTGGGCGATCCACCATCGCTTCCCGAAATGCTTGCGGAAAGTGAAATGGCATCCCCTGTTAGCGCGGGATTCTCGGAAGAGGCGAGTAGTGTGGCTGTCTGCGTCAAAGCAGTGGCCTGAACGACGACGGTAACGGTGCTGGATGTACTACTCGCAAGCTGGCCGCTGCCTCCATACGTCGCAGTAATTGGATGATTGCCCGCTGAGAGCGAAGAGGTTGTCAGAAAAGCTTGCCCATTGCTATCGAGAGCGACAGTCCCGAGCAGAGTTCCGTTGTCGAGGAAAGTGAGCGTCCCGGTTGGGACCGAATTAGGCGTAGCGACTAGTGCCGTGAATGTCACCGGAACGCCCTGTGTGACCTGGTTAGCTGACGCGCTCAAAGTCGTGGTAGTGGCTTGTGTTGCATCACCCTGGACAACTTGGTTCACGACCTGCGATGTAGCGGAAGCATAAATGTTATCCCCGGAGTAGGATGCCTGCACCGCATACGAGCCCGTGGCCAAACTCGACGTCGTAAAAGCAGCGATGGTACTCGTACCCTGCCGGGGGGAGCCTGACGTCTGCACAGTTCCCGTGCCCAGAATACTGCCGGTCGTCGTGTCGATAAAGTTGACCGTACCTGTGGCATGAGAGTTCTGGGCGATGGCGTAAGTGATCTGAGCGGTGAAACTGATGCTCTGGCCTAGCGCTGCCGGGTTTGCGCTCGAAGTCAACGTCACCGTCGCAGGCGCAAACTGATCCAGCACCGTCTCAATCAGCGGCGCTGAAGTGCCCGGAGCATAGTTTGCGTCACCAAGGTATTGTGCAGTCAGCGTATTTTGCCCTAAACAGGGAAATGTCGTGACACTTAAGCTGCCTGCGCCCGGGGTGGTCGAAGTTGCCGAGCCGAGCGCAATTGTTCCCAGAGTGGAGATGATGGGTGTAGCAACACCTGGACACGAATCCGTGATCGAAATTGTACCTGTGGCGTACGATTCACTCGTGCCATTAACCCCCGCAACGATTGTGACGCCCGCACTTTGTACAACCGGATTGGGAGTTGCCAGCATGATGACCGTGCTGTTCACCTGTGCACCCCACAAGTGTGCAGCAGTTGCCAGGACAAATAAAATTCGGGCTTCCTTTATAACAGGACCTAAAACGCCAAAAGCAATCCGGCAGACTCTCATCGGTAACCTCATGTGGCTTCCGTATCCCGACTTCGCTCCTCAAACGACGAGAAAAGAGTAAGCCGGGCGGCCCTATATAGGAATACGGAATTCGCTTATCCCGCCCTATGATACGTACCGTCGGCCGGATGGTCTTTGCGCGGTGGCAAATTCCAGACCGAGGGTCTTGCTACTTCGCGTTCGATGCTAACTCAATGCCAGGTCTCGTGAAGACTGCTTCGTCTAGCTTAGGATTGACGCTTACTTTCTCGAGGATAGTCTTTTCTGACTGCAGAAAGGGACGGCCGAGCGGTCCCGGCTGGCCCGGCAGCGGGAGCACTCGTGTTTCCAGCAGAAACGGTACCTGCAGCCCGCTTACTTCGCGGTAGTCGCTAAAGTACACCTCGACCGAATGCTGAACACCATCTAGCCTCCGTGGCTGCCCTTCGATCTTACGCTCGAGAAATGTTTGGCTGTCGATCCATACGTGCGTGACCTGACTGTTGCTCATAGTGAGCTTCAATCTGTAAGCATCACGGCCTTCAACCTGCTCCGTTCCTTCCAGTTCTATACGAGTTCCTTTGGCAACATAATCCACCAGAGGACCGTCCAAATCTGCTTGCAAGGAAGACAACCTTAGCTCTTCGTCGTGTAAGGCTCCACAACGTGACGGTTCAGGAAAGGCCGCAGCTTCCAGCCATTGGTGCCATCAAAGACCTGCACAGCCGTTTGGCCGTTGAACTGCAGTTCGAAGCGCATCTTCCGAGGGCGCTTCAGCTCCATCAGGAACGGCAGATACACCTCCTCCGCGGGCCGAGTATCGAGCGCATCCTTGCTGGCGGCACCCTTTTCTCCCGGAACAGCGAGCGAAGGCCGTCGATTTCCGCCGGCGCCCAGCTTGCCTTGCAAAGACATGGTCTGCACAGATCGCCAGGCCTGCAGTCCACCACGTACCGCTACATTCTTTTCGACTATCGCGGCCGCCGAGAGCCCCGATCCCGGCGGATGAATCCACTCGCGCCCTGCACCAGAAGCGAGCCCAGCAGAAATCAGCAACTAAAAAACGACTTACCCAACATAATTTATACCTTTCCCGCGTTAATAAAACCGTTCCAGCACAGAGGCCTGCTTACTCGACCACGAGTCCGTCGGCACGAAAATTGCCGATTTGCACGATGACCCGGTCGCCGCGCTTGACTACCCTACCCTTATTCGAGAACGCCATCCAGTACGATTTCCCCGCTATCGGAGTACTACTCTGCCGCAATTGCCCCACTTTCTCGAGCGAGGGCACAACCAGCTTCACTTGCGCCTGCGGATCGATCAGCGACGGCTCGGATTTCTTATCGTTCAGTATCTTCGCCCTCTCCGGATCGACCACATGATAGCTGAAGCGGATCAGCTCCCAGACTCGGCCCATTTGACGTTCAGCGAGTCCACCCCTAAGATAAGTCCGTAATACTCATTCAGCTGCTGGGAGTGCCTGCTGGGGTAAAACGGAAGGGAAGCCGCTGTCGATGTCTTTTGCGCTGCACTGGCACACCGGGCTCTGCGCGAGTGTAATCGGAACTTGCGCTATCGCTGGTATCAGCAAGGCTGCTGTCCACAGAGCAGCGCCCAGACACCGAGAAGATAAGAAATCGCAACATACATTTACCTACAGATTTCATTCGAACCTGGTATCGGGGGCTGGCAGGTTGCCAGCCCCCAGGCCTAGTGGGCTTTTACAGCCCTATGGCAAAGCTGACGCCCCCGGTGTGCCGCCCGCCGTTGTTACGGTCACCGATCTCGGTGACTCCAGCAGTGCCGCAGTTTGGATCTGGAACACAGCTGTGACGCTTGTGTCACTGACGACCTTGAAGCTCAGCACGTTGATGTAACTTCCCGTGATGTTCACGGACGTTGCCGGTTGTGAAGTTCGTGCCGGTAAGCATCACGTTCACATTCTGCGCGCCGAGGCCGATCTTTGCGGAGTTCGGGCTGATCGAGCGAGCGTAGGCGCTGGGGGTGCCGTGATGGCGAACGTTTCGTTATTGCTGGTCCCTCCGCCGGTGGTCACGCTGACCGTTCCCACCGTGGTCGTTGCCGCTGTGGGCAAGATGATGAATTTCGCAGTCAGAGTCGTTCCTGCTGCATTCACGCTGCTGACCGAGGAAGTTACCCCTGCCGGCGCGTTATCGTGGCGTCAGCCGTGAGGTTCGTACCTGTCAAGGTCACCGTGTACGTCATTCCCGAACGCCGGTGGTAGGCGACATATTCGTGAGGGTCGGCGCAGGCGGAGCCGTGGTTGTGAAGGTCACGTTGCCCGAGGTTCCTCCCGGGGTGACAACGCTTACGTTGAGAGCACCGAGGGTCGCGGTATTACCGATGTTGAGTGTCGCCGTGATCTGAGTCGGACTCACAACGGTCGGGTTGCTCACCGTCACGCCAGTGCCCGAAACCGTAATCGTTCCGCCCGTCAGATTCGTTCCAGTCAAGGTAACCGGTACGTTCGTGCCTCGGGCGCCCGAGTTAGGCGTAATGGAAGTAAGTGTCGGAGCCGCCGCCTTCGTGACCGTGAACGGAAGGCGTTCGTAGTCAAAGCGCCGACCGATAACGGTCACCTGCTGCGGTCCAGGTGTCGCACCATCGGTATTCCGAAGACTGCTGTGATCGTCGTCGAATTAAGAACCTGGAACTTCGTTACATTGATCCCAGCCACGTTTATCTTTGTGGCTCCATTCAGGAATTTACCGACGATTTTCACAGGCACACTGCTTCCGGCAACACCGGCCGCCGGGGTAATAGAAACCAGCGTCGGTGTATTTGCCACATACAGAGTCGCGCCTATGTCTGTTTTTCCGTTCACCGATGTACGCGTGTTCCCGAAGAAGTCCTGCGCAGGAGCTCCTGAGAAGTTCGCGGTATGTATCGCTCCTGAGCCGCTACCGATGGCGTAGTTGCCGAGAGTGACTCCAGTAACTGGACTGGTTAGGGCCAGGGGACCCCAGCTCATGTCGACCCAGTTGTTCCCTTCGTCTACCGTAGCGGCCGGATTCAGACTGAAGACCGGGTTCGGCACCGTTGCATCTGCGATACCCGGAGGCACCTGGAATCCACTTCCACCAAATTCTGGCGGAATGCGGGAGCCGTTACAGTACTGATTCAGTACGAGCGACGAACTGCCGGCGATATTGCCCGGCATCGTTGTGCCCGTGTAGCCGGCCGTACTCGTGATGACCGAATACGTCGGTGTAAAGCTGCAACGTGTGGTTCGTCGGTCCAGTATCACCCCGAACACCGAGATCCCAGTAGCTCGAGTTGCTCGGGCATGAACCGGTGGCGCTTTGATTTAACGGTGTCAAGCCCGCCAAGGTAAACAGCGCGACAGTTTTCTGTTGATTTTGCCCGGCCGTACCATAGCCGCCAACACCGATATAGAAGGAACGATTCTGGTAGAAGATATCGTTCTCCAGATATGGATTGGAGAATACCGTACAGTTTGGATGGTTAGTCGGGCATGTGATCCGCAATCCCCTCAACGGCACTGACAATACCGCAGTATTCCGGATGCTCACCAGCCCGGCAGGCTGCGGCAGCGACTGGGTACCGGCGAGATTTGCAGTCGGACCCGAAGGCGCAACACTGGCATTCGGAGCGCCAATGGTATTGAACAGTGGCCCGGCCGATGCGGTGCTGTCGTTCGCCATGATCGTGTTGTTGATGATATCCACGTTCAGGGCATCCTGAAGCGAGATACCGCCGCCGTCCCATCCGGCCACGTTGTTGGTGACGATGTTATTCGTAATCTTCACGTTGTTCCATAGGTCGGGGTCCTCGGGAAGGCAGCAACATCGCTCCCGTTGACGCCCTGCAAGCGGATACCGCCGCCGCTGCCGCTGTCTGCCGAATTACCCATAATCAGGTTGGCGTTGATTACCAGGTTTGGACCTGTACCATCGCTCAATCCCGGTGGGCAGTCGGCGTCAGGCGCGTTGCCGCAAATCGGATCTGAGTCCGGAGCGCCCATCACAATGATTCCGCCGCCGTTGGTCGGAACCGTCGGGTTCGTGCTTTGGTTGAAGAGGATGGAGTTATGCCCCATCTCGCCGTTCTTGATGTAGCCCATGTGCGCCACGCCGCCGCCTTCACCTGAGGTCACGTTGCCGCATACCCAGTTGTAGTCGAAGTTGTAGTAGTCGGCACCCGTGCAGACGCTGACTCCGCCTCCACCAGTCAAGGTCGACGAGAAGAGCTCATCGCCAAGGTAGAATTGCGGTCACGTAGTTGTTATGCACGGTCATATGCATGTCGAAGCAGTAAGGAAGCGGTTGGCCGTTGCCTGCCGTTTCACATGAGCCTGGCACCTCGTTCGCGACGCCGCCCCCGTGTACTGCGGCGGGAATTCGCCTTGGCCCAGAGTGATACCGCCAGTGAGGGTGCCCGCGTTGTTGTACACCCGGTTGTTGGCGATTTCCAACTGATGGTTCCAGGCGTGCACGTAAATGCCGCCTCCACCTTGTGAACTGTCAGTGACGGACAGCCCATCGATGCGGGACGGGTTGCACCAGAAGTTGCCCGGAAATGGATTCGCTCCGTTCGAACCGCTGGTACAGTCTGTCGTTTTCAGAAGCGTGGTTCCAATCGGGAAGGTATCGCTTGCGTAGGGATTCGAACCCGAGGGGAACTTAACGCCCTTGCCAAGCACCGTAATACCGGCGCCTTCGTATGCACCCAGCAGTGTTGGCTCTTGCAGCAACTCCGCCAGGTTCCCGTTCAGCGTCGCGTCCCAGCCCACTACCGCTTCTAGCGGCAACCGGTCGACAGCAAAGTTCATCGATGGGGAGCAGGTAAAGCCATTCACTGCCGAATCGAATGGGTTGGTGCTGGAGATGGGTGTACCGTTGATGGCGATGCCGAAGAGGCAAGCCATTTGACGGCGCCACGGATCCAACTTGCCCGCGGGCTGAGTGTTTGCGTTGATGATGCTTGATGCCGCGCCTACGCCTTGCAGGCGGACCGGCTTCCACATGATCACCATCTCGTTATAAACACCGGGCGGCACCATAATCAGGTCGCCAGGTGATGCATTGTCAATCGCCGCTTGGATGGTGCTGCTGACATAGCTCGGGGCTTTGCCGCCGACCGTCACCGTCACCGCATCGATCGACTGCTGACCGGTTGCGGTTGTCACTTTGAGTTCGCCACACAGGGCGGGAGTACCGCCGTACTGTGATTGCTGTTGTACTGTACAAGCCGGAATTCCACTCGGCGCGACCACCTTGATCTGTGAATCGCCCCAACTACTTACTGCAGCCGGGACGCCGCCAATGGTGACCGTGCCTTGTACGGTTCCAAAGCCATAGTGACGGTTCACTGTCTTCTGATTGAACGGCGCTGCTGTAGCAGATGGCCCTGAGTAACCGTTGTTGGTGACCTGGACGTCACCAAGGGCCGTGATGGTCAGGGTGCTTCCTGATCCTATCGTTGTGGAAGCGGTCGCCTGCGTGGTCGCACCGCCGTTGGTGAAGGCGACAGATGGCGGTGTCAAGTAACCAGAGCCGCCATTCGTAATATTCACTCCGGTTACCAGTTGAGTAAGGTTAGCTGTGGCTACCGCTCCGCCATTGCCGCTGAACCCAACGGTCGGGGCTGCAGTGTAACCCGAGCCAGGGTTCGTCACTGTAACGGAGAAGATACTCTCAGGCGACAGAACGGCCATTCCGGACGCACCGGAACCGCCGAAGAAGGGCCTGATATTGACAGTTGGAGCAGATGTGTACCCGCTCCCCTTGCTAAGCAGTGTCACGCCGGTGATGACGCCACCTGTTGTTCCTGTACACGGTGTAACGTTTGCGAATCCCGTGGCTGCCGTACCACCTGCCAGTTGCGGTGCGCTAAACGTGATCCCCGCGGATAAACAATAACGGGTGCCACCAGTCGTGATGGTGACGCTCGCAACCGAACCGGCAATCAGAGCGGTGGCTGCTGCCGTTGTGCCAGTAGCCGGCGCACTGAAAGTGACGGTCGGAATGCTCGTGTAAGTTCCACCACTTGTAATGCTCACCGAGGCAACCGTACTTCCGCTGCCTAATATCGCCGTACCGGTTGCGGTTGTGCCGCCTCCGGGAGCAGTCCCAAATGTCACCGTCGGCGCACTTTTGTATACCCACGCCGCCGTTGGTTACGGTCACTCCTGTCACCGCACCATTGCCGCTGGCGCTCACCCAGGGGCCGATTCCGTCGCCGTCCACTTCCTTGATGGCAGGGGTCAGATCCGGGTAGTCGCAGTCGGGATGGTTGTAGCCTTCCGAGAATGCCGAGGTCGGCACCACTGGCGTGTCCAGGTAGGTCGTCGTTCCAGGCATGAACGGCAGTTCGTAGCAGAACTGGCTGTAGCCGGGATTGAAGAGTGCGATCCGGATGTCTTCGCCCGGCCCTGGATCGTTCATGCAGAAGATCCCCATGTTGGGCGAGTAGCCGGTGGGGTTCGGCGGATTCACTTCCCAGGTGGAGAAGAGCATGCCGTTGTAGGCGCCCCAGTGATCGGCATAGACACGGCTGATTTCATTGCCGGTCCAGTCCTTTACGGACACCGGCAGGTCTGGCGGAGCGAACTTTTCACCGAACTGCGGCGAGAATGGATCGAACTCAGAGGTGAAGTCATCCGTGATCACACCGGTGAATTTCGAGGCGATGTGGGTAGGCGTGTAGATATAGAACTTGGCGGTCGTGCCCATCTGATCGCCAAGTGTCACTTCCTTGCGATCGCAAAGGTTGCGTGTCGCCCCGGCGAATGGCGCCACTTCGATTGAATTGCGGGAACAGGCTGATGTAGTCGGGAACCACGCGCGCTTCGCCGACGCAGGGCCAAATCGGCTCACCGGGAACGGATGGAACGTGCCTGGTTGATCGGCGTCGCGCCCAGGCTCGTTGGTCGGGTTTTGCGGCGTTGTTGGCGTTGTAGCTGCTTGCGACCGAGGCTTGGTCGGGCAAGGATGAAGACAGAGCCGGCCAAGCCGCCGAATTCCTGCGTGACCGGCGCGATGAAGTTATCGCCGATCAGGATGTTCTTGTCCTCTTCCTTCACCAGTTCGATAGCCCGGACGGAACCACCACTTCGACGACGTACTTGCCGGTCGGCAGCATGGGCGTGCCGTCGGTCGGATCGTAGTGTCAGATTGGTGCAGTGCAAATCGTGCAATTCGTCTCCAGTCGGCTTACCGGTGAGCGGATCGATGCCGGTAACGCTCGGGAACTGGTACATGCCGTCGTAAGGAGCCGGCTGCACCTGATTCCAGTTGTGCATGCCGTCGATAGCACTTGAACTGCGAGTTGTTCGGCAACGCGGTGGCGCTGTCGAGCCGCCGTGCAGCTGCTTGTTGTAGTAGTCCAGATAGTTCGGCTGGTTCTTCAGCGAGAAGTAGAACAGGATCGGTCTGGTGATCTGGCCCGGGCAGTTCATGTTCGGCATGCCATCGGACCGGAAGCCCTGGGCCCAATCGTCGAAGCTGCTGGTCTGGGTGGTGTCCACCAGCGTCAGAGATTGTGTCCCATCGGCAGCCGTCCCTTCCTGATAAAGGTTGATGGTCACATGCGGAACCAGCGGCTCCCATTGTGTCTGAACCAGCATCTGCGGGTCGTCAAACGGCCGGGTGGAGGCATAGACCACATGGCCTTTGATGCCGCCGTTTTCACCAGGCTGCATACGGGTCTTTGCCGAACTCGATGAAGTTGTTCTGGCCAGGGAAGCCCTGCCAGCCTTCCACTCGAACCCATGGCGGGTCGATGCGGCCGGTAGAGCCGCCAGGGCCGCTGCCGGTCGGGTCCGTTCATGAGATGGTATGCAGCGTTGCAGTCGGCATCGGCGCAATAGACCGAGCCCGGAACACGCAGGTTGGTGGGAACGGAGACCGTTCGCTGTGTTCGCCAAAAAATTGCCAGATTGTCGAAGTGCCGCAAGCGGATAGCCAGCCTGCGCCGCAGGCGTCGAGCCGTCAGCGGGTCCGCCCGCGTCGTAGACCACGTGGGTACCGGTGTTCTTGTAGCGCGTATTATCGGTTTCCACCGTGTACCAGTTGAACAAGCGGGAAGGTCTCGTTGAAATTGGCCGTGCCGGTGAAGTCGGTCGCCAGGTTATTCGCCAGGCTGCCGTCCCGCAGGCGGATGCTGACTGGAACCAACGGGATTCCGGCTTCATTCGTTCTGCGAAACGCCATCCTTGTTGTCGTCGATGAAAGTGCGGGTGTACAGATTGGTCTGCCACTGCGTAGTCGCGATATCACCCATGTCGCACGTCGTCGTCGTTCCGCAGGTCCCCCGCCCGGCCCAAGCCGACGGGAGTAGACAGTCCATCCACCAGCGCATCGTTCCACTGGTCGAAGACCGTGAGGCGCCACTGCCCGGGGGGCAGATTGGTCAGCGTGAAGGTGCCGTCGTTGTTGCACTTGGTGAAGGCGAAGTCTTCGCCATCGGGATCGCCAAAGCTGATGTAGCACTGGCTGAAGTAGTAGCCATCATGCGAGCCGCTGCTATACAAGCGCTCATCCGGGGTGCGGCTCAGGCGCTGGGTCGTCACTTTACCTGTCACCGTGTATTGTGCAGTTCGGACTGGCGGGTTGATGTTCACGTCCGTGCCATTGCAAACGGCCGCGCGCCGTCCATTGATGATCGCCGGGTTGGCAAAGCCGACACTGACGTGGAAGTTGGCAGGCCCATACTCCTGGAAGTAGCCGGCTCGCCGATCTTCGTGAAGACGTCGTGCGCCTTCTGTCCGTCGAGAGTATTGGTCTGCAGCCATTCTTCCCCGCGGGCGATGCGGTCGGCCGCCAGGAGTGGCGACTACACCCCATCGGCCCGGCATCAGATTGTTGATCACCGCCTGGCCGGCCAGAGGCGAGAGCGTCTTGCCGTCGGCTTCAAACTCCGGACAGGTGACGATCATGCCGGTGATGCCGTCCGCGCACTCTGTGGTAGACTGGGACAGGCATCAAGCCCGTTGACGGGATCGATCGTGCCCGCCAGGCTGTTGGTCAGCGGCTGGTTGAACATGTCGTAGGTCATCTGGCCGGTGAAGTCGCCGGACCGCCCATGGCATCCCAGAGATGAATTTGAAAGCCGCCCAGGCCGGGTTCGTTGCGGGGACAACACGTCCACGCCGCCGCCGCCATCCTGCTCGCCGTTCAGCGGGAAGTCGTCTTCAAACACGAAGACCGACAGTTTGCCGGTGGGCAAAGGCGTCGGCTGCCACCCATACCGTCACGGACTGTTGTTGTTGATCAGCGACGCAATCGGCGCACCGCCCATGGTGTGACCGCAACTCGCGGCAGTCGTGGTCGGAGCGTTTACGCGCCCGCCGCGCAAATTGCCATGGTGTTGCCAGCGGCGAACGGATTACCGGCATCGCCCGGCAGCACCGAGATGTAGTAGCGTTTGGTTGGATCCAGGGTCACCTGATCCGGCGTCACGGGCGTGAGGCCGTTTCCTGTCGGATCGGGCCGGCAAACACCGTTGCCCACATCGCAAACCGCCGGAACATGCTTCTTCGAAACCGGGTCGTAAACCGTCTGGCCGCCGCCGCACGAGAGCGGTCCGGTGCAACCCTGGGCGACAAACGGCATGTGGCTGGTGTGGAAGTTCACGCCCAAGGCGGGAGTGGCCGCCGCTGAGTCGCAGCTGGACAGGCCGTCGTTGAGCCGCCTGTGTTCGTGGTGCAATTCGGGTCGACGAAGAACGTCTGGTCTTCCTCAATGATCCAGCGATAGTCGTTCACCAGCGTCTGGTGATCGGTGCCGTCGACAACACTAACCTTGAGACCGCTTCCCTGTCGGGAACGACCAGGGTCACAGTTGCCGGAGCTGCTCTGTCGTGCCTTGCGAGTTCTGTGCCACGTACGTGAACGCGTAACGTGCCTGGGGCCGAAACAATCGCGTTGAATCCGCCGGCGGCATCCACGTTCACACAAGGCGCCACTGGCGCGGTTAGCGAACACGCGCTAATTGGGGTAGCGCTCCCACCGCTGGCTGCGCCACCGACGAGGTCACCACCGAGAGTGGATACCCGCCTCCGTCCGAATCCACGGAAAGCACGCCAGGATTTCGAATCGCCAGATACGTCGCCATAGTGGACGTGTACGTCGATGTTGTTGACAGTGATCCCGGCAGCGTTCTCCACAACCGTCGCTTGCTGCGCAAGCGTTAGCGTCACACAGCCGTTAAGCTCGGATTGCCGTTCGCCGCGATATGAAAACGTGTCAGTGGTAGTCGGCGCAGAGGTCGCTGTCCAGGAAGAGTCTGGAGTGTAGGTGAAGGTCCCGTTCGCATTAAGAGCAAGCGTTCCCTTTGCGGGCTGCGTCACGACACTCACGCCATAGACGTTGATGTCGTTTGCGATCAGGCCCTTAGCCACATCAGACACAACCAGCGGGTTCTGCGGAACAACTGAATAGTTGTCTGCATTCGCCTTCGCTCCCCCGAGCGAAGCCGAAACCGGCAGCTTGGCACTATTCACGCTGATATAGGCCAACATGCCGGCGTCGCGAAGATTGGCATTCCCAGAAAGGCTCAACTCGCGGTCGTACACCGGCAGCGCCGATGCCGTCCGCCGCGGGCCCGTTGATCAGCACGTCGTAGGTCTTGCCCGCCGCCATGAAGACTTCGCTTTGCACGCGCGGCGCTGCCAATTTGCCTTGGGAAACGACGCCTGGCAGCACGTTGCCGTCTTCCGCGATCAACGAAAATCCGTTCGCGTTCGATGCCAGAGTCTGCGCACCTACGATCGAGGGAACGTGCATGCGCGAACCGGCATTCACGAAGCGCACCAGCACTTGGCCGTCGGGCCACCGGTCGGCTGCCGTGCAGCGGTCGCGGGCGATGTGCCGATCGCTGCGAAAGTGGAGTTGCCCGCGTTATTCTTGTCGAACGCAACACCGTTGAAGAGGTAGTACAGAGGCGAGTAGTTCACGGCCGGCGGATAACACGTCTGATAATTCGCCGAACTGGGATTGCCGCAGCCATTCGGCTGTCCGGACCAGACCGCAGTCTCGCTGAAGCCCAGTTGTGCCGCACTGCCGCATCGACGGCCTTGTTCTGGACCGGATCGATTTCGCTCATTACCAGCGGAACATCGGCGTCATAGGTCACTCCGGGATAAGCCGTACCAGCCTGCGCCGGAGTCGAGTTCCCGTATTGGCGGCACCGCTGGCGTTGTCACAACCACGATGCCGTAGAGACCCATGGGAACCTGAATCGATGGGTGGGTGCCGGATTCCAGCAGATAAGTGCCCGGCTTCAGTCCCGTCCAGGTCAGGGCCGTTGCGGTCGTCCCGACTGGAACCTCCGTTCCAAACGATTGCACGCGGTTCGGCTGCGTCGGAGGCGTAAACGTTGCGCCGAGCTGCCGGCAATGGGCCATGTCGCGCCCGTTTGCGCCCTGTGCGTTGGGCTCGCAACCGTTGTCGGCGTACCCAGGCCGCCGCCCACTTGCCCCACAATCATCAGCGAAGTCGGAATATTGTTGGGTACACTTCCGAAGCTCAGGGTGTTGGTGAGATTGACGGTCAGGCCCGACCCGGTCGGAACCGTGATCACGACCGGCGACCAGTTCGCTGTAGCGTTGGGGTTCAATGCGGCGCATGTTGCCGTGGAGCCGCTAACAGCGGCTCCGCAACTGTAGCCCCACATGGGAACGCTGCTGCCGTCCGGCAAAGCCGCAGTTGCTCGCTCCGGCCGTGAGATTGATCTGTTGCTGGGCAGACGCGAGAGCCGCCCCGAAGAGAAGGACTCCTAGCAATCGCAATGCCCGCTATGGGCGCACTTGTCCTGTGATTCGTCCGTTTCATTGGTCCTTCGTCCTCTAGTTCGATTCGTCGATGACGAATTCCCGGGAATCGACGAGCATCATCATCATCATTCCGCCCGGGAAAATATTGTTGGTTGTGATCTCGCGCTCATTATGCGAGTGCCACATGAACGCGAACCCGCGCTCATTGGACGGATTGCCTTGCGTATTGGCAGGTTGAAAACTGAACAGTTCGGCGTATTCCGGTGTTGCCGCAGCAGGCGCTGCCGTTGTGCCGTACGTGCCATCCGGCAGCGGCTTCAAAGTCGTTGTGGCGCGCATGGTCGCATCCGGTCCGAGATAGGGGCTGCCGCTGTACCAGGCTCCGTTGGTCAGGATGTTCGGATTCGGCAGAGTCACCGGGCCGCCATGCCGACATCGCCCAACGGGCTTCACTTCAAGCGGCTTGTTATGGTCCTGGCACCACTCGTAGTAATTCACCGCGCTGTACGGTGCAGTTGCCCGGTGTTGTAGCCATTAGCATCCGGACGTGCACGGCAGAGCTATGGCGCAGAGCGTATCGGTTCGTGAACGGCATGCGCCGGGTGGTGACCGTACATATCCCAGTTCAGTCCTCGTCCCGGTGAAGTAGAAGATCCCGTCCATGGCCAGACCGGGCGTGGTCGTGGTGGTGAACAGCAGCCGGACCGGCAAGGCTTTCGGATCGGTCTGGCTCAGGATCAGATTGCCGTCTCGCGCCAGAATGCGCACATGGTTGGCGTGCTCGTGAAAGGGATGCTGCCAGCGGCCTTGGCCGATGATGCGCAGCAGCACCTGCTCGCCGGGATGCATGTGGGGATTGCCGTTGTAGGGCTGATGCGGATACTCGGCGCCATAGTTCGCATCCATGTCGTCCGGCATCGAGCGCCCGTTGATCAGGAAGTAGGTAGGATGATACGGCTCGGTGGGAACGTTGAGGCTGCACCCCGTGGCTCCGAGCAGTGCAGCCGTTGTGTCGCAGTTACCTGCGCCAGCGCTGCCTTGTGAATGTTGGATCCATCTCCGAGAACTGAAACAGATATTCGCGGTCGTAGCAGGTTTGTGGCATGATCGTAAGCCGCATGCGCCAGCGGAAATCCGCTTCCTGCCAGTGCCTTCTGCGACCTGCGACGTTTGCTGCGTGATAGACCGGTCGTGCAGGCCGCCGGAACGGGTTGTCGGCAGCACGATGATCGCGCCGTACAGTCCCATCTCGACCTGCAGGTCGCCTTGCGTGCCGCTGTAATAAGCTCGCGTTCCCGGCGAGTCGAAGCAGTGAACGTGTAGGTCACCGTTCCGCCCGGCGCCGCTTCCTGCGTCAGCAGATCCCGGCGACACCGCCGGTCGTCGTCACCTGAAACCAGGAAACAGGATCGACGTGTTACCCGCCGACGTAGGCAGATTGTTGGTCAAGCGTCACCGTGACCGTGTCGCCCTCGGTCACAATCAGCGTCGGGCCCGGCACCTGCATCGTCGGGCAGCTTGCATTCGGCGATCGCTGCCGGCGCAAAGCCGGCTGGGCGCGCCGTTACAGCCATAGCCCCAGGAGTAAACCGCCGCGCCGTCCGGCTGGTTGAGATAAGCGGTCTGCGCAGTCAGGTTGAACGTTGGGCCCGTAATCCCGGAGCGCCGCGTGCAGCAGCGACGCGCAGTGACGCCACACCAGCAGGAGCGCGAACAGCGCTTGTCACTATTGATGTTCTTCATATCAGCTCACTCTCGTCGTGCTTCGCTAGTCTGATGTGGACTTCGGTCATCAGGCCGCCGAAGTTTTCGGCGTCGTTCGACAGGTGGTCGAGATTCGGCGTGTAGAGATAGAAAACGCTGCCCGCGGTATAACTTGCGTCGTTGTCTGCTCGCATCCAGGATCACGTCGAGCGATTCGCCGCCCGCCAGCGTGATCGAGTTGGTGTAGTAGTCCATGTTGTTGCCTGCCTGGTCGCGCAGCAGCTTGGCGTTATAGCCGATCACGTGCATCGGAATGCCGAGCGAAGCCAGCGTCTGGTACTCCGTGACGTCCAGGTCGGAGATGCGCAGCAGCGCCTTTTCGCCGGCGGGGATGTTGATGATCGACGGCAGCGGCTGCGAGAAGTGCTGTCGTGCCGTCCGACGATTCGGTCTGCATCGGGCCGGGCGTGCACCGTATCCGGATAGCTGCGTCCGTTCAGCAGGAAGTACTTGTCCTTCATGTCCGGCGAAGTTCTCGGGATTGAAGGTCATGCCGACAAAGTGGAAGTTGGGATCGAAGCCGTGGATCTGGAGCGGATACTCGACGTCGTAGAGCGTCGAGCCGTCGCCGTCGTTATAGGCATACAGCTTGGTCGCCGTGCCGCTTGCGTAGCCACCGGAGGTCTCGTTGTCTCCGGCTGCCGGCAGCGGATTTGCTGCACAGGATGTCGGCTGCCGGATTGCAGCGGTGCGCAGATCCGTCCTGCTGCGCTTGCAGGCGTGTACAGGCTCGTTGCCGTCGGAACCCGGTTCTGCCGCGGCCGCACATAGATCTGGCCGACCATGCCCATCTGCAAGTGCTCGGGCGGCGTAATGTGGCAATGCCAGAAGTAAGTGCCGGCATCGGGCGCCAGGTAGTAGTAAGTGAAGCTGCCGCCGATGTTGATCGCGACCGATGCATCCGGCACGCCGTCGTAGAACGCGGAGGCGTTCGGATAGCCGTGGAAGTGGACGGTATGCTGCTCGAACAGGTCCGGCCGCATGATCATGCCGACGTTGGTCAGCGTCAGGAAGAACTCGTCGTCCTCATCGATCGCCATCAGCGGAGCCGGAATATTTCCGTTCATCACGCCGACGTCCATGATCTGCCGCGGATCGACGTGGCCGTCCAAACCACTCGGCTGCAGGCAGGACACGGAAGAGTGTTCGTGAAGCGTGCCCGCCTGCTGAGCATCCGATGCGGCATGACAATCGAGCGTCCGGAGCCAACCCGATCGCGCCGTCGTAGGTGAACGCCGCTAAAGCTCCGCCATTGGCGTTGTCGGTGGTGGCCGGATCGCCAGGCTGGAGCGTTCCGGCGAAAGAGGTTCATGAACTCGTCGGGGAAATCGGTGCCGGCCTGGCCTTTCGCGATCTTCGCAAGCCCCGAAAGCGGACCGAACGCGAACATGAACGTTTGCGTTCCATCGGCCATCGTGGCGTAACCATCGCCGCCCGAGATCTGCTGGCACTTCACCGCGCCGTTCACGGTCGCCTGTTGCCGTAAAGGCGCCGTTTGTATGTGTAGAGCTGTGGACCCGAGTACGCCGGCTCGCCAATTGCGAAGTTATCGCGTTCGGGTGCGTAATGGTCGTGGTCGGGCATTGAACCCGGAATGACTGCGCTTCGGCCTGACATCGCCAGCACACAGATCAGGATCAGGAACAATATAAATCTGGCCGCGCCTCTGCTCGCCATGCATCCTCCTACTCAAATACCCAGGTCTTCCCACGCACCAGCCGCCTTCCGGCTCTGGTGGTCGCAATCAGACACCTTTAGGAACATCACTGGTATACCGGCTCCCGAGAGCAGGCTCTTTGCGCGCTATCAAAGGTCTTGGTCTGTAGGTAAGAAATTACTGTTAGTTGGTAAGAAATTACTAAGCGGATGCCCGGAAGGATGTAAGGCGTCAAAGTGCAAGTAGAAACAGCCCCAGTTAGTTTGGCGCCGCAGACATTTTGTCCTGGTATTGAGGCGCGACAGTTGCATTACCTTTTACGATGGATTCTGGTACTTGGCAGGGTAAACCGATTTTCTTCGCACCTGGCAACTGCGGCGGCTGGCGCCCCAGCACATTGCACTCAAACCGTAAGAACCTTCACCCCCACTACGGCACCAGCGCCGTAATGGAACCCCTTAGACCGTTCGAAGCAATTCCATTCCGGCTCGCCCAAGCCTAGGCTCGAGTCATGCATGTTCAACAGACATACAAATGGGTAGAAAGAGCACGGGACTTGTGGTGCGAAGCGTTCCATGACGAGCCCATGTGGCCGATCAACGGTAAGTATCAGTGCAGATCGTGCCTCAGATATCACGTAGTCCGCTGGGAGGTCGCTGCTGTTCCGCAAGTGGCAGAGATGCAGCCGGTTGCCTCACTTGCGCACTCCCTCCAACATCGCGCCCACTGAGCGGGCGGATTGCCGCTGTGGCCGACGGCAACGACCCCGGTCTTCTGAAAGATTAGTTTGGCTCCTCAGCTAGGATTCGAACCTAGAACCCTTCGGTTAACAGCCGAATGCTCTACCGTTGAGCTACTGAGGAGCATCTCGCTCCGCGAACACAGCGTCGTTCAAACTACCAACGCGTATCCGGGTAGGACAACCCCATTAAAGCACACTCAAATCACCCGTCGTCAATACGCCCGTTCACGCGCTTGTCACAAATTTGTTCTCGCGCGGGCAATCACTTAGCGCCGATTTCGATCGCCTGCCGAACGCCCCGACCGTACGCTCGCATCAGAGTGAGCGTCCAACCAGCAACCCCAAACCGCAGCACCGGCCCTCGCACCCCGGAGGGCAAAGCCACTTCCTGTCTGAACCATCTGAAACACGGTCTCACTGGCGACTTTCGCGTCCTCCAGTCCGAATCGCAGGAAATCTTCTTTGAATTGCGCAACGCCCTCCGCGCCGAACACGCTCCCGCCACCCCCACCGAGTCCTTATTAGTAGACCGCATGGTCGAACACGTGTGGCTCTCCCAGCGGGCCGGACGTTTCCAGAACGAGGCTGCCCGTGACGGCAACGAAAGCTGGTTCGCGCTCATGCTCCGCTACCAGACCACACACGATCGCAGCTTCCACCGGTGCCTGGCCGAACTCCGCACCATGCGCCGCGAACGCCGCCAAAACAGCGAGGAAGCAGCGCCAGGAAGCGCAGCAGTTCGAATCGCAAAACACGAAAAGCTCCTTCCGATGCTACGCTGAAAACTCTCGATGTTCCCCGATTCAGAAACGCCTTCGAATGCTCCGTTGGCACTCGACAAAGTCTATGAGCCACAACGCTTTGAGCCACATTGGGCCGAATGGTGGATTGACGCACAGCTCTATCACGTTAACGCCGCGGACGCCCAGCCCGGTCGCACTTTTTCCCTTGTCATCCCGCCGCCCAATGTCACCGGCTCGCTTCACATCGGGCACATGCTCGACCACACGATCATGGATGTCGCCATGCGCTGGCATCGTATGCAGGGCCAAACCACGCTGTGGGTCCCAGGCATGGACCACGCCGGTATTGCCACGCAGATGGTCGTCGAGCGCCAACTCGCTGCCGAAGGCCTGAAGCGGACCGGACTCGGTCGCGAAGAGTTTGAGCGTCGGGTCTGGCAATGGAAGGAACAATACGGCGGCCGTATCGCGCACCAAATCCGCCGTGAAGGCGCCAGTGTCGATTGGTCGCGCGAGCGCTTCACCATGGACTCGGGCCTCTCCCGCGCCGTTCGTGAAGCCTTCGTCCGCCTTTGGGAGAAAGGCCTGATCTATCGCGGCGAGTACATGGTCAACTGGTGCCCCGACTGCCAGACCGCCATCTCCGACGTTGAAACCATACACGAAGCCAGCGACGGCCACCTCTGGCATATCCGCTACGCCGTCAAAGACTCCAACGAGTCTCTAACCGTGGCCACTACGCGCCCGGAAACCATGTTGGGCGATACCGCGCTCACCGTGCATCCTGACGATTCGCGCTACCGGCATCTACACGGCAAAACGGCGATTCTGCCTATTCTTGGCCGCGAGATTCCCATCCTCCCCGACCCGATGGTCGATCCGAAGTTCGGTACGGGCGTTGTCAAAGTCACGCCTGCCCACGATCCCAACGATTTCGAAGCCGGCAAACGTCACAACCTTCCTTCTATAAAGGTGATCGGCGAAGACGCTCGCATGACCGCCGCCGCCGGGCCCTACGCCGGGTTGAATCGCTTCGAAGCGCGCAAACGGATCGTCGCCGCCCTCCAGGAATCGGACGAACTCGTCAAAACCGAGCCTTATACCGTCAACCTCAGCAAATGCGACCGCAGCAAGACCATCATCGAACCGCTGGTCTCCACGCAGTGGTTCGTCAAGATGAAGCCGTTGGCGGAAAAAGCGATGGAAGCGGTCCGCAGCGGCCGCATCCGCTTCGTCCCTGATGATCGCGAGGTCGTGTTCTTCCAGTGGATGGAAAACATCCGCGACTGGTGCATCTCGCGCCAGCTCTGGTGGGGCCATCGCATTCCTGCGTGGCACTGCCGCCAATGCCAAGAGATAATCGTTGCCCGGGAAACGCCGGCCACCTGCCCACGCTGCCACTCGACAGAACTAGTCCAGGATACCGACGTCCTCGACACCTGGTTCAGCTCCGGGCTGTGGCCTTTTTCCACGCTGGGGTGGCCCGACGATACCGAAGACCTGCGCACGTTCTACCCCACGTCGCTGCTCATTACCGGCTTCGACATCTTGTTTTTCTGGGTGTCCCGCATGATCATGCTTGGCATCGAACTGACGGAAGAAGTGCCGTTCCGCGAAGTGCACATGCACGGCCTGGTGCGCGATGCCGACCGCCAGAAAATGTCGAAGACCAAGGGCAATGTCATCGACCCGCTCGACATCATCGATAAGTACGGCACCGACGCACTTCGAATCGCACTGCTCATTTCCGCCGCTACCGGCGCCGATATCGCTTTAAAAATCGACCGGATTGAATCCAGCCGCGGCTTTGCTAACAAGTTCTGGAACGCCTCGCGTCTGCTCTTCCTCAATATGGAACGCTCGGGCATCAAAGGTTGGCATCCCGGCGAGTCAAACGCCCGGATTGAGGCCGATGCAGTCGAAGACGTCTGGATCGCGGCGCGCCTTCATCACGCGACCGAAACCGTCAATCGCGCGCTCGCCATTCACCGCTACCACGAGGCCGCGCAAGCACTCTGGGACTTCGTATGGAAGGAATTCTGCGATTGGTACCTCGAAGTAAAGAAACTTCGCTGGCGTGAGGCGTCTGGCGTTGACGCCCACTGGCGTGCCGCGCTCACCGTCTACGAAACCATGCTGCGGCTGCTCCATCCGGTGATGCCGTTCCTCACTGAGGAGCTTTGGCAGCGGCTGGTGCATGGCGTCGAATACCAGGCAAGCGCTCCCAAGTCGATCTCGCTCGCGCCCTACCCGAAGGCGGTTCCTGCGTCTTTCAACCAGGATGCGATTCAACAGTTCGCGCTGTTGCAACAAGTGATCACGGCCGCTCGCGAGTTGCGCGCCGACAACCAGCTCGATGCCAAGGCAACATTAGAAGCTACCTTGTACCAACATGTCCAGGGGTTCGCGCCCTCAGAGCTCGAAGTGATAAGTGGTATCTGCCGTCTAAACTTGACCCAGCAACAAGGCAGATTGCAACAAATGGGCGGCGTTATTCGTTCCGCTCCCGACTTCGATCTGCAAATCCACGCCGAACGTCCCTCATCGTTGAATGGCAACGCCAGCGCCGAAACGCGCGCACGGCTTGAAAAGGAAAACTCATCGCTGGAGAAAGTAATCAACAGTTCTACCCGGCAACTTGCAAATGAAGCCTTCCTCAACAAGGCCAAACCGGAGGTGGTCGAGGAAATGCGAACCAAGTTAGCTGGTTATCAGGCTCAGCTTGAGAAGAACCGCAAGCTTCTCGAAGGTCTTGCATGACGCAGTTCGACGTGTCGCATCCCGAGGTGCGCGACGCCGTCGCCCGCGCGCTGGCAGAAGACATCGGCGCGGGCGACATTACTTCGCAGCTGACCGTTCGTCCGGAAACGCAGGCTCGCGGAACGTTCCTGGCCAAACAGGACTTCGTTCTCGCGGGCATCGAACTTCTTCCGCTCATCTACCAGATGCGGGGCGGCAAGGTTGAAGCGAACCTCACGCACGCCAGCGGCGACGCCATCAAGTCCGGCGCCGTGCTCGCCCAGGTGCGCGGCAACGCCCGAACATTGCTCGAGTGCGAACGCGTTTCCCTGAACTTTCTACAGCGCTTGAGCGGCGTCGCTACATTGGCCGCCAGGTACGCCGCCGCAGTGGCCGGCACGAACGCCCGGGTTCTCGACACGCGTAAAACCACACCCGGTCTTCGCGCTCTCGAGAAGATGGCCGCCGTTGCCGGCGGTGCCACTAATCATCGCCGTGGTCTCTTCGATGCCGTCCTCATCAAGAACAATCACATCGCCGCTGCTGGCGGAGTGCGCCAGGCATTAACCGCCGCTCACGATTTCAATGGTCCGGTAGAAATCGAGGTCCGTACCCGCGTAGAACTCGACGAAGCTCTTGCCTGTGGAGCAAAGCATCTGTTGCTGGACAATCTGACACCGGCCGAAGCGCACGAGTGGATCCAGTACATCGCGGGCCGTGCCAGCGTGGAACTGTCCGGCGGAATCACGCTCGACACCATTCACGCCTACGCCGAAGCAGGTCCTGACTACATCTCCTCAGGCGCTATCACGCACTCCGCCACGGCTGTCGATATCAGCTTCCGCCTTGAGATCGAAAATGCCTCTCAACGTTGAAAGCTTGAAAGCATGTCGCCCCGGGACGGAGATCCACTATTGGCCGACCGTCGATTCCACCATGCGCGAAGCCCAGCGTTTGGCCGAGCAAGGTGCGGCGTCGGGCACAATTGTCCTTGCAGACGAACAGACCGCCGGCGTCGGACGTCTGGGCCGAACCTGGCACTCAGAGCCGGAAGCAGGCATCTACTGCTCGATCCTGCTGCGGCTTCCGCTTGCCCCGGCCGACCTCCCTATCGCAACACTCTTATTAGGCTTGGCCACCGCCGAAGCCATTCAGAACGCTACTAACCTGGCTTGTGATTTACGCTGGCCCAATGATGTTCTGATCAACGGACGCAAAGTGGCCGGCATTCTTGCTCTGCTGGTGAAGTCGTACGTCGTTGCGGGCATCGGCATCAACGTCAACCACGTCTCACTGCCGGACGGATTGCGCACGCCGGCAACATCGCTCCGCCTCGAAACCGAGGGGAGGCTTCACTCGCGCGAGAACATCGTGATCGCGCTCCTGGAGTCCCTCCATCGCTTCACCGAACTCCTGGCTGCGCGCGGAAAGGAATCCATTCTCCAGGCCTTTACCATCGCTTCGTCCTACGTCACCCATCGCCGGGTCGTTGTGGACGACAGCGGAACAGTAGGCACCACCGCGGGCCTCGACCCATCCGGGTTTCTCCTTCTCCGTAAGGATGACGGCACCACGGAACGCATCGCTACCGGCGGAGTCCGTCCTGCCTAGTCGGGCACTATCGTCCATGCACGACACCGAATGGCCATCCAATTACTTCAATTACTTCACCGAGATTGAGGAACATTTCCAGCGTGCCCGAGGGACGGCGTTATTTCTGCTCTCGCCACTCGATTGGGCGCTCATCGAACACTGGAAAAACAGCGGCGTCCCACTGGAATCCGTGCTCCAGGGCATCGACGAAGCCTTCGAAAAATGGCGCAGCCGGAAGATTCATCGGCGGAACATTAACGGTCTTGCTTATTGCACGCAAGCCGTCGCCGAAGCGGCAAAGCGTGCTCCAAGCCGCTCCGCTGCCACTCAAACCACATCGCCATTCGCTGAAGACGAGGTCCGGAACCACCTCACGCACTGCATCGCGGAAATCGGCCTTCGTCCCGAACAGCCCCTCGTAGAGGTTGCCGCCTCGCTCGGCGTCCTCCTTGCGGACCTTGCGGACCATTTAAAAAAGCCCGAAGACTTGGAACGCCGCCTGACTGCGCTTGAGGATAAAATGGTCGCCGCCACTCGTACGGTGCAATCGGACGAAGATCTGTACACCTTGCGCGAGTCGCTCGATCGTGAACTCAGGCCCTTCCGAGGCAAAATGACCGCCGATCAGATCGCCATGCTGGAACGCCGCTACCTCGACACTGCATTGCTCGAGCGCGCCAAACTGCCCCGGCTCAGTCTCTTCTACCTTCATTCGTAAAGGACGAACAAACGCCATGACGGATATCAAAGCCGCCCCGAAGCCGGCAGTCATACAGTGGGTCTCGCTCGTCCTGCTGGTGATCTCGGTCGCCATCAACTATGCCGACCGCGGTAATCTCGGCGTTGCCGCCAGCAACATCCAAGCCGACCTCCGTCTCGATCCCAATCAGATTGGCATTCTCTCCACCGCTTTCTTCTGGAGCTACGCGCTGTTTCAGCTAGTGGCGGGTTACCTGATCGATCGCTGGAATGTGAACTGGGTCTATGCTGTTGGCTTCCTTATCTGGTCCGCTGCCACCGGCGTTACTGGTTTGGTCAGCTCGTTTGGCGTGATCTTTCTTCTGCGGCTACTGTTGGGCGCCGGTGAATCGATCGCCTATCCGTCTTACTCCAAGATCATCGCAACGTCGTTCCCGGAACATCTGCGCGGCACCGCCAATGGCTTGATCGACGTCGGCTCGAAAATTGGGCCTGCTTTGGGCGTCATGATCGGCTTCGCCATGTTGCGCCATTTCAGCTGGCGCGGCATGTTCCTCGTGATAGGCGGCGCAAGTCTCATTTGGCTCGCTCCCTGGTGCATCACCGCCGCAAAGCTACCCACTAAACGTATCGCCAAGGCCTCTCAATGGGCCCCTCCGTATCGCGAACTGCTCAAGAACCGCAAACTCTGGGGAACTTGCATCGGACTCTTTGGCGGAAACTACACCTGGTATTTCTATCTCACCTGGCTGCCGTATTACTTTGAGCGCGAGCGTCATCTACCGAAAAGTGAGCTCCTCGTCATTGCTTCCCTGCCCTTCTGGGCAGTCGCTTTATCGGCGCTGATCTGCGGTCCTCTCGCCGATCGCATCATTCATAACGGGCGCGACGCCGGCCGGGTTCGACAGATGTTCCTCTGTATCGGCCTCATCGGTTGCGCGGCCTTCATGCTGCCGGCAATGCTGGTTCCCGACCAGCGCCTTTCCATCGGATTGTTTCTCGCGGCATCGGTATTTATGGGCGCCTGGTCATCGAATCATTGGGCGCTCACGCAGCGGTTATCCGGTGCTCCCGGTGCGGGCCGCTGGACGGCTTTTCAGAACTGCCTCGGCAATTTCTCCGGCGTCGCTGGCGGCTGGATCACGGGCAGGATCTTACTCACTACCCACTCCTTCACTATCGCCTTCGCGGTCGCCTGCACCATCCTGCTCTTCGCTGTGTGCGGATACTGGTTTGTGGTAGGCCGTCCCGACCCGGTAATCTGGAGTACTGTTCCGGAACCTGTTGATCTTGCGGTTCCGGGTGTGCCTACCAGGAAGGCAATCTAAACGAAGTCTTTCCGCGCCACCATGGTGAGCCGAAAGGCAGGGCGATGGGTATCTACGTGAGCATCGCGCAACCCCGCTCGTCGCGCTACCTCCTGCAATTCCGAGGCCCGGAAAGCGGCGCGAACCGATTTCAGTCCGTCGTCCACCGTAATGTCGCCCCAGCCAAAAACTGGCTTGGTTACTTTCAAGAACAGATAAGGAAGAATGTGGCGTTCGAGATCGGCAATCAGAACCGCTCTGCGCGCTACCTGGTGGAAGCTCTGCAGCAAGTCGCGCACGGCATCGTTGTCGAAGTGGTGCAGAAACAACGAGCTAAGAACAAGGTCGAAGCTGTTCGGCAAGAACGGTAGCTGAAATGCATCTGCAATCACTTTCGGCGCGGGCGCCTTTTCGATGTTGACCCAGTTGTAATCCAGACTGGTCACATGAGCATTCGGGTAGGCTTCTCGGATCACTCGCGCTGTGTCCCCGGAGGCAGCGCCCACATCTAACACTGTGAAGCTGTCGCCCGGCCGGACTACCTGGCGGAGCAGCTTACGAATGGTGGAATGACCACCAAACGAGCGGTTGATCCGGACCAGGTCGGCCAGGTTTTCGCGGGCCACTTCAGGCGCTGCGTGGTCCAGCACTTCCGGCTCTATGTGTCGCGAGTGAAACACTGAGAATGAGATCCTTTCTGTTTTGGAATGCTACAAGTTGAATACAACCGGATGAGTCCCCAGTGCGGCTGGATAGAAGCTATTTGCGGACCTATGTTCTCCGGTAAGAGCGAGGAACTGATTCGGCGCTTGCGTCGCGCTTCCATAGCGCGCAAGCGCGTCCAGGTCTTCAAACCCGCTATCGATACACGATACTCCGTCGATGAGATCGTGACACACGCCGACGTGCGCATGCGCTCGGAACCGGTCGAGTCGGCGGCGATGATCATGCAGAAATTGGATTGGCGCACCCAGGTAGTGGGTATCGATGAGGCCAACTTCTTCGGTGAGCCGCTGGTTGCAGTTGCCGACCAGCTCGCTAATGTGGGTAAGCAGGTCATCATCGCCGGGCTCGATACCGACTTCATGGGCCGGCCATTCGCGCCCATGCCCGACTTGCTTGCCGTTGCCGAATCCATCACCAAGACCTTGGCTATCTGTATGCGGTGTGGCAACTCCGCCAAACATACGCAGCGCCTGATTGAATCCGACGACCTGATTCTGGTCGGCGCAACCGATGCTTACGAAGCCCGCTGCCGACATTGCTTCGAACCTGGCTTTTCGCGTCAGGAAACATTCGACTTCGCCTCCAAAGCCAACCGCAATGGAGCCGCAGATTAAGCAAATCCATAGCGATTTTAGGAATTTCTAGCTTTAGAATCAAGGCTTCGAATTGAAACAAAGTAGTAAAATGAGACGTCAACGTCACTATCTCCGCCAAGAACACCTATGAGTACCAGCGCACAACAGCCGACTTACATCATTCCGGCGCCCAGCAGCCCCAATTGGAAGACGCCGCTACTGATCGTCGTCCTGATACTGTTGGTTGCCACCAACGTTTACATGTTCGTCCAGCTCGATCACATGCGGGCGGATAACCGAACCGAAATGAGCAAGCTGCGCGATGACATGAACGCAGCCGTTGAGAAGATTCGTATCGATTCGTCCGATGCCGTTCAGCGTTCCCGCCGCAGCGTCGAGACGCTCCAAACGCAGCTCGAGCGTCAGCGCGCCGAAGCTCAGCGGGCGGTCGGACAGGCGAAAGTGGACGCCCAGCGCCGGGTGGAAGACTTGCAGCAGAAAGTAACCACGGAACAAGCTGCGGAACAGGCTGCCATCTCCACCGTCAAGCAGAGCAGTGAAGAAGCCACGAGCAAGCTGAATACCGACCTTGGCACGGTGAAAACTGACGTTCAGACAACCAGGTCTCAACTGGACGAGACGGTCGCCAACTTGAAGCGGGCGACCGGCGAACTCGACAGCCACTCCAGTCTGATTGCCACCAATGCGAACGAACTGAAAGCATTACGCGAACTCGGCGAGAGAAACTACTCGGAATTTACTATTCATCGTGGTAAAGAAGCCAGCCGTGTTGCCAACGTGATGATTCAGCTGAAGAAGGTGGACACCAAGCGGAACAAGTTCACCATGGCCATCACCGTGGACGACAAAACCGTCGAAAAGAAGGACCGGACGATCAACGAACCAATCCAGTTCTATACGTCGCAGGCGCGACAACCGGATGAGATTGTCGTCAATAGCGTAAGCAAAGATACCATTGCTGGTTATCTTTCTTCGCCTAAGGTGCAGGCAACTCGATCGGGATCCTAACCGGCCCGTTTTTCCGGCTCATCTCCGACTATCATTAAAGGTGAAGTATGCGATATCCTGAACCTCTCATTGCTCCTATGCGCTCGGATCTGACCCAGTACGGCGTCAAGGAGCTGCGCACCGCCGAAGACGTAGACAATATTCTGGCTTCCAAGAGCGGTACCGTTTTGATTGTCACGAACTCGGTCTGCGGCTGTGCAGCCGGCAAAGCACGACCGGCAGTTGGATTGGCGCTCCAGCATGGAGTGAAACCGGACGAGGTGGCTACAGTGTTCGCTGGCGCCGACGTGGAAGCGGTTAATCGCCTGCGTCAGCTGCTGGCCGGCGTTCCGCCGTCCTCGCCATCAATGGCGCTCTTCCGCGATGGCAAACCGGTGTTCGTCGTCCATCGTCATCAGATCGAAAGTTCGCAGGCGCCGCAGATTGCACAAGTGTTGACTGGTGCGTTCGATCAGTTCTGCGCTACTGCGAAGCAGTAGCGGCGCTATCGGCCTCGTTCCGGTAGAGTTCGCGATTCTCGATGTATTCGCGCACCTCTACCGGCACTTCCGCGACGGTTTCACCCGAGGCCAGACGCTCCCGTATTGCTGAGCTCGAGACCGGGAGTTCCAGACCATCCAGCCTATGTACCATTGCCCCTTCGGGAATTGTGTATGAACCACCGGGTCTGGGTACCACGATAAACTGAGTCAGTTTCAGCACGTCTTGCCAGCGCTTCCAGGTCGTTAGCTCGTTAAATGCATCGGCTCCGATCAGGAAGAAGAGCTCGTCGCCCGGCTGCATCATCTCGGTCCGGACCCGCTCCAGCGTGTCTACTGTATAACTCCGTTCGGAGCCTGCCTCCAGCCGCGAAGCGGCAAAACACGGGTAGGGGGCGCACGCAATCTCCACCATACGAAAGCGGTCTTCATAGGGCGTCACAGCTGCGGGATTTTTGTGGGGCGGATTCGCGGCCGGCACGAACAGCACCCGTGACAGACTGAAGGCCTTTAATGCCTCGTTCGCAATCCGCAGATGGCCGATGTGAATGGGGTCGAAGGTACCCCCAAACAGGCAAATTCGCTCGGCGGCGTGCACGTTCGATGTTGAAATTTCCGGCATGTCAGGCTAAATCGTAGATCGCTTTCTGGGTGGAAGGGTCACTGCAGATCTGCCCCTCGGCCGCGGAACTCGCCAGTTCGTCGCAGCGGTTGTTGTCCTCGTGTGACGCATGGCCCTTGGTCCATGTCCACTCCACCTTGTGTTTGTTGATCAGACCATCCAGCAGCACCCAGAGATCCTGGTTTACAACTGGTTTCTTTGCTGCCGTTTTCCAGCCGTTGCGCTTCCAGCCCTGAATCCACTTGGTAATTCCATTCTTGACGTATTCGGAGTCGGTGACAATCTCCACCTCGCAAGGCTCTTTCAAGCGCTGAAACGCCTCAATCGCGGCGGCCAATTCCATGCGATTGTTCGTGGTGTGGGGGCTACAGCCCCAAAGCTCGCGTTTGTGCTCGCCGAATCGGAGAATACACGCCCAGCCGCCCCTGCCCGGATTGCCTTTACAGGCTCCGTCTGTAATCAGTTGAACTTGCTTCAAGCGGCCGTACTCAACTGCTCCTCAAAGAAGCGGTCGACCGTGTCGAGAATAGCCGGGATGTCATGCGTTCGGTAGATATCGGTCCGTAGCTTGGCGCCATTGCGGATGCCGTGTGTGAAATACGTGGCGAACTGCTTCATCTTGCCCACCGCGTCAGACTCGCCATGCTCTTGCAGCATGAGATAGTACGTGCGCATCATGTCGTAGCGTTCGTTATCGGGCGGTGTCCGGTAAGCGCCAGTGCGCAGATACTCGTCAATCTGATGAAAGATCCACGGATTATAAGAAGCAGCACGCCCAACCATCACGGCGTCGCAGCTTGTTTCCCGGTACATCTGAACCGCTTCTTCGGGCTTCGTAATGTCGCCGTTCCCGATAACCGGGATCTTCACCGCTGCCTTAATCTCGGCGATCTTCGTCCAGTCTGCTTTGCCGCTGTAGCCTTGCTCACGCGTGCGCCCGTGCAGCGCCACCGCAGAGAGCCGCAGTATCTTCGGCGATGCGCGCCATTTGCACGTGAACGAATTCCTTGTCGTTCCATCCCGTCCGGAACTTGCAAGTCACGGGAATCGAAACGGCAGCGCGCACCTTCTGCAGAGATTGCTTCGACCAGCGGCAAATCCCGCAGCAGGCCCGACCCACCGTTGCACTTCACAACTTTGTTGACGGGACAGCCGAAGTTAATATCGACGATGTCGAACCCGCGATCTTCACAGACCTTGGCAGCCTCCGCCATTACCTCCGGGTCGGAGCCAAACAACTGGCAGGTGATGGGGTGTTCTTCCTGTTCGAAGTAGAGGTATCGGAAGTTGCGGGTTGGCTTCCTGGCCTTTCGCGTACTCACGACTCCATGCGAACTGGTGAACTCCGTCATCAGCAGACCGCATCCACCCTGGTTGCGGATCAGGCGGCGAAATACCGTGTCGGTGACGCCTGCCATCGGTGCGAGCACGGTGGCAGGCTGAATGGAGACAGGTCCCACGCGGTAGCCCGCCGGGAAATCGAATAAGTAGGGACGAGTCATGCAGCGAGCAGCGCTTCTTCCAGTTTACTGTTATAAGAGAAACTGCCGGGAGTCGCCGCGCGTTTTCACTATAGGGAATCGGCATGAACGGAACAGGAAAACTCATTTCGGCGTTTGTTGCGGGACTTTTGCTGGCTCTGATCGGGGCAGTTGCTTATGTGAAGACGCATACAGCGCCGCCGACGCCAACACCGGTTGTTCAACAAACTGCGGTGCTACCACCGGAGGAACCAAAGACTTTGCCCGACGCCGGGAATGTCACTTCTCCGCCCCCGCCGGAGTCGGAGCCGACGCCGGCAGCACCGGCGGCTCCCGTTGTAAGACACGAACCTAAGCACGAGCGGAAGCGGGTCACCATGGCTCGCAACGAACCGCCGCCTCCGCCTGCTTCGGCCGCGGCTCCGGCATCCGCACCCAACCCGTATGGCAACCCGTCATCGCCTGCCCCGGCAATGCAGCCGATCGCACCGGCTCCGACCCCTGCGCCCACCCCTGCTGCGCCCGTGGCACTCCCGCCGCCTCCCCCTCGCGAGCCTCGCTCGGTGACGCTCGCTCCCGGCACAACGATTCGGATCCGGCTCGGCCAGGCTCTAAATACGGATCGCACAGTCGAGGGCGATTCGTTCTCGGGCACTCTGGATGCGCCGATTGTGATGGACAACGCAGTGATCGCGGAACGTGGTTCCCGAGTGGCTGGCCGGGTCGTAACTTCGCAAAAAGCAGGTCGCGTAAAGGGCGTGGCTGAATTAGCGATTACGCTGACCAATATCAATACGACGGACGGGCAGCGAATCACCGTTCAGACCAATAATGTGGAACGCAGCGGCTCGAAGAGTACGGGCAAAGATGCGGCCAAGGTGGGCGGAGGCGCGGCGTTGGGCGCCATCATCGGCGCGATTGCAGGCGGCGGTAAGGGCGCCGGGATCGGAGCTGGGGCGGGAGGCGCGGCCGGCGCCGGCGACGTGTTACTGACTCGCGGAAAGGCGGCAGTGATGGATACGGAAAGCCTACTGACCTTCAGCTTAGCGGCGCCAGTCACCATTACGGAGCACCTGAACCAGTAGTGGCTAAGCGATCCACTTAGAGGCGTCTAGCATGCGAGGAACTGTGTCCACACTCTCTAGTTCCTCCAATTGCTTTGCGTTGGCCGGACGCAGTTCCTTGAGTTTGCGAGCTGAAGACAGGACGTTCTTCTCGAGTGAGCCTACCGTACTGTTATAGGCCGAAACGGTCCGGTTCAGAGCCTCGCCAAGCTTTTCGAAATGTTCGCTCATGGTAATCACACGGCCATACAACTCGGTCCCGAGAGTTCGTATCTTTTCCGCGTTGTCGCTAAGTGACTTCTGACGCCAGCCGTGAGCGACGGTCAGCAACAGCGTAATCAGCGTCGTCGGAGTAGCTAAGACAACGCGCCGATCGATGCCGAGTTCCAGCAGCGCCGGGTCATGATCCAAGGCAGCACTGAACAGAGACTCCAGGGGAAGAAACGCCACCACAAAGTCGGGCGAGCAAGGGAGTCTGTCCCAGTAGGCTTTTTCGCCCAGTGCCTTGATGTGTGTGCGAACCTGGCGGGCATGGTCACCCAGGTGTTTGGTGCGCTCAGCGTCGCTGTTTGCCTCGATGGCGCGCAGGTACGCTTCCAGCGAAACTTTCGAATCAACAATGACCTGGCAATCATTGGGCAGCCGCACGATTAAGTCGGGCCGTTGATTCGTCTCGCCAAAAAGCGTTTTCTGCTCGGCAAAGTCACAATACTCCAGCATGCCGGCAAGTTCCACCACGCGGCGCAGTTGCATTTCGCCCCAGCGGCCACGCTGGACAGGAGACCGGAGAGCAGTCTTCAGCTCGTCGGCTGACTGCCGTACCCGCTCCTGCAGCTGCATTAGGTTGCCGACCTGCGTCGTTAAGCCCTGGTATGCGCCCACACGGTCGCTTTCCAGTTTGCGAACGTGTTCTTCGAAGACCCGCAGAGTTTGCGCTACCGGCTCGACGACGCTTTGGACTTGCTCCTTGCTTCTGTCCAGGAATAATTGGCTATTGCTGCGCAGAGCATCGGCAGCCAACGCCCGGAAGCGCTCTTCCAACTGCGCTTGGGTTTGCGTCAGCATCTTGACTTGCATTTCCGACAAATCGCGCGCATGCCGGCTTTCAGCCTCGGCCGCGATCGCGCGATTGCGGGTCTGTTCCGCGATGGCACGCTGCTGCTCTACGGCAGTTTGGGACTCACTGGCAGAGTGTCGCCAGCGTCGAGCTTCCGTCCATTCGTAGATGGCCACCGCCGACACTGCAAACAGCAGCAGAAGCAGGATGACAATGCCGAAGGTCACTTCTTGAACCCCGTTTCGATCTTGAAGGACTTCGAGGGTGTTGAATACGATGGGGCAATAGACGGCACGATCGGCCATGTGCCACATCCGGCTTAACAGTGAACCGTTGCCCTTGATCAAGTGCGGAAACAGCTCACAGGTTTGCGGACGGGCATCGTACACCGAACACAAGTTGTCGGCCAGAAATACGCATCCGCCCTCGTTGCGCTTCAGAATAAGGCCTTCGTCTTCGGTTTCAACGGTGTATTCCTTGAGGAACTGCGGGACGCTGATGCGCAGATAGCGTGCCAGGTGCTCTGCGTCACGCTCGGTGATTTGAGTGGTTGCTACGCGACAGCAGTTCGCACAGGCCGTACAGTCGATGGCAGCTTCCGTGTCTTTGGCGATAGCTTTAAAACGCCGCTCGACAAAGTTGTGGCGCTTCATCCAGGCACGGAAACGACTATTCTCCTCGCGTTGCTTTTCGCCAAATCGCTTGATCTGGACCAGATCCGTAATCATTCTTCTACTACTTTGTTTTTTTATTATCCCAGGAATAGCTCCCGGTCTGTCGGCCGGGCCAAAAGAAAAAGCCGGCGACGAATCGCCGGCTCTTTCTAACGCGAGACGGGTGGAACTTACAGCAGACCAAGAGCGCGAAGCTTCATCACCTCGTCGTAGACACCCGGCAGGCCGCTGTGGCCGTAAATCATCTCCAGCCGCTCACCCCCGAAGTACGACAACACCACGTTGCGGTACCTGGTGTTGTAGGTAGCGGCATCTGTCGGCACATAACCGAAGGTGCCGGCTATGGTCTCGAGAATCACCTGCGAAATACCGATCGCCGGAATAGAGTTCACGAAATCGGCATCCGAGAGATTGTGAATCTGATACTCAATCAGCAAGTTCGATTGACCGTTGGCAAGGAGGTCGACGCTGCCTAGTTCCTTCAATGGGGGGAGACGGTAATGCCCTAAGGCATCAATGGTGAGGTAGCCGCGAGAGACAGGATCAACCTGCGCAATGATGGCCGCGGCCCTCAGCCAGTTGACCACTTTGTATTCGTTTCCGAGCGTCGGGGCCGAGTGAGCGCAGGCTTGCGTAATCACGAGGAGCGGGGACAAACGACGGGCCATGGTTTCGGCCAAGCCAATGATGTGATGGCCGCCGGTACGCGAATCACCGGTAGCGCCATTGTTATCTGTCAGGCCGGCACCCCCGAAATTCAATTCGACGAACTCGGTGCCGTCGGCATTCCACTGCATCACCATGGTCTTTGCCCAGTCGTGCCAAGCCGGAGCAGCCACAATGATGTCCTGATTGATGCGCACATCGCTGTCGTCGGCTTCGGCCAGGCCGCGATCGACCGGCAGACCCTTGGCGTTGGGCTGACCGTACTCACCGCGGTAGGAAGCAGCGAAGTTCATAGAACTCTGCTGGTTGAAGGCCTCATGAACGGAGAGGCCACCGGGATAAGAATGATGGCTTCCGGTGGTGCTGCCTGGCGCGGCATAAAAGTCCATCGGGATCATAGGACAATCCGAGCCATCGTTCAGTACCGGAGGAAAAACGCCGGCTTCGACACCGCCCTGAATGGTTGCGGCATCAGTGGGGTTGACCAAACTCGCGGTGAGCAACTCAGTCACGATTTGCTTCTTTATGTCGCCGGTCAGGTGCGCGCGATGCAGAACACAGGTGTTTGGATTGTTTATGGCGTCGAGCGTGATGCTCCGAAGACGCCCGTTCTGAATGGCACTCACGTTGGCAACAAGCCGCTCGTGGGCGGACCGGACCAATGGTGAGGCATGACCGGTCATCTCGGAGGCAGCGTTGCCGGCTCCGACCTTTGTCTGGTCATCAGCGTAGGCGAGCGATGCTGCCAATGTTGCTAGTGCAAGGATTTGCTTGAGATTCATAACCAGTAGGCGATTCTAGTGGGTTCATGTGAATAGGCCGTGAATCTCGGACTAACGCTCAAAGACAAGCGCCGCGTTCGATAATGGAAGGGTGACGGATCAACTGTACCTGTCGATCTGGCTGGACCGGCGAGGCCGGGCTAACCGCCTCCGGCAGTTTGAAAAGCTACTGCAGCTCTTCCCGTTTTCGCAGCGTGAACAGCCGCAAACAACCGCCTCCATACTGGCGGTAGATAGCACAGAGCCCCCTTTGCTGGAGCGCCCGATGAACGGTCCATTCGAGCTTGCAGAGGCTCTGGACATTTTTCGCGATTACACGGGTGACGACATTGCGTACACACTCGAAAGCTGGTGGGACCTCTGGGCTAACGATGGCACCGATTGGAAGCTGACGCCCTGCCGGGTATTGCTGTCTTGTTTTGGGCCGGAGTACCACAACGGAACGGAAGAGGACTCACCGGATCAGGAAGATCTGCGCATCGATTTCGGTGTGGACACGCGCTATCTGCCGGACCCTTCGCTCGCTGGCAGCGCGCGCCTGATTGAGTCGAACATCAAGAGCCTGCTACGTTTTGTGCACGAACTCGATACCGAACTGGCGCTATCGAAACGCGTGCTGCAAACCGAGACCGGGGAGAACTTTGCTGAACGGCTGGAACGGGTTTTGCGGGCCGAAACCATTCAATAATTTCGACCGCACAGTTCGAAGTGCTAAAAGAGCGCGACCGGGATGTCTTTCGTGGTGAAGTACACGCTAAATGTCACGCGATTATCGGATGTTCCGCGATAGCCGCCCACGGTGTTGTAGTTGATGTGGTCGTAGCGAACATTAGTTCCGAGATGCCGGATCACATCGTATGAATACGAAACCTGCAGATCGGTGGTGTTGATTTCGGAACTGGCGGTCGTCGAGATGCTAGTCAACCGCGAGTAGTATCCGCCAGCGCTGATATTAGAGCGCGCTGCCGTATGCGAGAAGAGGCCGCTGACTCCAAGATTTCGCGAGGCAAGAAAGAAGCCGTTCCCTGGCGTGACGCTTTCGCCACCACTCAAGGAGAGAAGCTGGTGCTTGTAGGTACGAGCCAGCGTTCCCTGGAAGTAAGGCAATGTGGACTTCTGCTTGTAGTGGCCTTCTACGATGACCGGGATAATGTATTGCCCGTATTGGAAGCTCTCGGGTAAACGAACGACACCGGAGTCGGTTGTATACGTGGCACCGGCGGAGGCACCAACGGTCCAGTGGTTGGCCAGATTATGCGATAGCGTGGCGTAAACGGTGTTCGAGTTTGCGCTTCCGGCATTATGCTGATACCTGAACGAATTGAGTTGATAGGTGCCGCTCACTGTGGTGTCGCGCGTTAAACGATACAAGGCGCTGCCGGTCCCGGATGCATCGTTGTTTCCGTACGAAAGAGGAGAGTTGTAGCGCATGATGTAGTACGACCCCGTGAACTCATAACTGAGCCGTGCGGTTTGCTTGTAAGCGAGCGCAACACTGGTGCCGGTGAACTTCAAGTTCGTGGAGAAAGGCGAGGTTTGAAGGATGTTGGCAGAGGTGGTTTGGGAAGGTTGTAGAAACGCTGTTCCTTCTGGGAAGATACCCGCGGCTTCGTTGAACGAGAAGGTCCAGCGGCGGTTGAGAACCTTACGATACAGCAGGGTCAGATTCTGGTCTGTGCCGCCGGTGTACTCCGGATCTGCGTAGCTGCGATAGTCGCCGCGATAGCTCATCTGGAAGGTACCGGTGGCGAAATCGTGATTGGCCGATATACCGCCTCCGCCGCCTACAGCCAGTCCGCTTACGTTGGGGCCACCGAGAGGCGAGGTTGCATTATCGTACGTGCCATCGAAGAACACGTACAGGTTCAGGTAATTGGCAGCGCGCTCAATCGGCTGGATAAGTGTGGCCGGAATGCTTCCGTTATCGGCGGGTGTTTGGGCCTGCGGCTCAGATCTTGGCAGCGGCTGCTGCTGGGCAAAAACAAATGGAGAAAGCGCAAAAAACGTGGCGCAAAAAGCAGACAGTTTCAAAACGAACAACCTCTCTTAACTGAACTTGTATCTGACCAAACCCGGTTCCGCGTGTCAAGCCAGAGAGCTTGAAGGATCCGGTCAGCGCCGTCCTGTCGTTTACACGTTGCGGTCCATTTTTGCCGGCCTGTTACGCTCGTTCCGTGCGGCTGGCTCTCATCGGTTACGGAAGCGTCGGCAAGGCCTTCGCCCGCTTGCTTGAGATGAAGAAGTCGGTGTATCCGTTTCGCATCGTTGCCATCCATACCCGCCACGGCAGCGCTTACCAAGCGAAAGGCACCGGCGTGGAGCCGCAGTTCGGGCCGGCAGCTCCGTCGGTGGACGCTTTTTTGGATCACGCCAGACCCGATGTTGCTATTGAGATCACCACGTTAAACCCAGAGTCGGGCGAGCCGGCAATTTCTCACATCCGATCCGCATTTTCCCGAAATATTCATGTGATTACGGCGAACAAAGGGCCAATCGCATACGCTTACAGCGCGCTTTGTGACGAGGCGAAGCGGCGGGGGGTCGAATTTCGATTCGAATCGACAGTGATGGACGGAGCCCCGGTATTCAATACCGTGCGGAACAATTTGCCGGGGTTGACGATTCACGGGTTCACCGGAGTTCTGAACTCGACCTCAAAGGTGGTGGTGCAAGCCGTACAGCGTGGAGAAACCTTCGAGGACGGCGTGCGAGCGGCGCAACAGATGGGAATAGCCGAGGCGGACGCCAGTTTCGACCTGGATGGGTGGGACTCGGCGGCAAAGACCGCGGCGCTTGCGAACGTGCTAATGAATGCCGGAACAACGCCGCAAGCCGTGGAACGAACCAGTCTGCGGGACTTCTCTCCGGAGCAGTTGCGTACCCTAGCAGGCCAAGGCAAAACCGTGATGCTGGTAAGTCGGGCGACTCGTAACGAGGACGGCAGCCTGCGGCTACAGTCGGCTCCGGAGGTGATCGAAACCACTGACCTGCTGGCCACGGCGCACGGTACGTCCAATTTTTTGCTGTTGCATACCGACCTGATGGGCACGGTTGGCACGGTGCTGATTGAGCCGCGAGTGGAGCAGACGGCGTACGGAGTGTTCCAGGATTTGGTGGATATCGCGCGTACCGTGTAACGCGAGGCAGCCGGGGCGTATTTCTGAGTTATTGCAGTAGGATGGCGCGCAGGGCGGGCATGGGAAGTGCTCCTTCCTTCAATGCGCGTTCGTGGAAGGCGGAGAGGTTGAAGCCGCCTCCCTGCTTCGCGCGATAAGCCGAGCGCAAGTTGCCCCAACTGCGCCAGCCTACGAAGTAGGTCGGCAACTGGCAGGAGGAAAGCTTCGCGCGCTGCAGCTTCTTTTCCGCTTCTTCCTTTTCCTGGAATGTTTGGTGAATCATCAGATCGAGCGCTTGCTCGTCGCTCATGCCCATGGTCTGCATGCGGACATCGAGAATGGTGTTCGACACCACACGCAGCATCTGCTTACCGAAGGTAAGGCGCATCTCCGGCGATGCGTCGAAGCCCGATTCGATCATCACTTGCGTGGCATAGACAGCCCAGCCTTCCACGTAAGGTCCGTTGCCAAACAACTGCGCGGAGCACGTCGCGCCACTGAGGCTGCACTTCGGAGGCGTACTCGGCTTGCACGTAGTGGCCGGGCATAGCTTCATGGATGGTGAGGATTTCTAAACCCCAGCGAGTTGTACTCCCGCAGCTTCGATTCAATGCGCTGGCGGCTCATATCGGGCGAGAATGGGGTAATCCAGTAAAACGCGCCCAGCTTGGGTTCTAGTGCCGGGGCTGGAGCAAAGCCTCCCACTCCATAGATGCCACGCATGAACTCCGGTGTTGCTACAACCTGCAGGTTGCTGACGTGCGGCAGTTCCAGCAGCTTCTTGTCCCGGACGAATTGACTGGCCGCGGCGAGATCGTGCTTTGCCTCAGCAAAGTAATTCTCAGGTGTCGTGTGTTGGCTGGCTACCTTATCCAGCACACGAGCGACAAGTGAGTTCAAATCAGAGGGTGGCTGCTGACCGGGAAAATACTTCGGGAAGATCTTCGTTGCTTGCGTCCGCATATCTTCGCGGATGGCGGCGAGTTGCGTCTCTGCATCTCGCAACGTTTGCTGCGGAGTGTCACCCGTTGCAAGCGTCAGTTTGAATTTTTCGGCATAGTATTTCGGTCCCAGCTGCCAGTCGAACGAGTGCTTGCTAAGCGTACCGATCAGGAAGGAATGGAATCCGCGCAGCGATTGGAGAGCAGGTACGGCGGCGCGGTTATAGTCGTCTTTGAGGTCGGCAGGAACCTTGGCACGGAGTTCTTGATCGATGAGGGCAATGTCGCCGTTGTTCTCCTCGTCGGCCACCTTCACCCAGATGGCGGGAGCACTGGTTAGATTTTGCTGTGCGGCCTGAAAAAAGGTGGGCAGCTTGTGCAGGCGCGAAATGATGCTCCGGAATCGCTGCGCTACCGGCGCGTACTCGAGCACAGAGGGCTCATACAGAGCGTTTCCTATCGATTCGACATAGAGAGTCGGATTGTGCCTGAAGCTTTGAATGTCCTCGAAATCGAGCAACGCCGATTCACACTGAATCCGGATCATGTCGAGATCGGCGCGATCGTCTAAAGAGAGCTTTCCGCGATTGATTGCGCCTTGAACTTCGGTAAGGTACTTGCGGTATAAAGCGATTCCGTCTTTTATGCCGCCCGGCGAATAGTCGTCGAGTTCATCGTCGAGAACAACGCCATTGTGCTTGTGATAGCCCTGGACAGTTGCGTAGGTCGGGCTGGAGGCAAGTGTTTCGCGGACAAAGCGCTCATCGAGAGCGACAACAGACGATGTTTGTGATTGCGCCGTCATGTGCGGCGCGCGCAGGATTGAGACGAAGACAAGCGCGCTCAACAGAACCTTACGCGAGCAGAGTTTGTACATTTTCGAGGTCGGAGGGCTCTCCAAATTTCGCGCCTTTCAGGCTGGGTTCAATACTACGGCACAAACCAGTCAGCACAGTACCGGGCCCTACCTCGACGAAGCGGGTTACACCTGCGGACGCGAGAGCGCGAATGCTCTCCGTCCACCGCACCGGGTTCGGAATCTGCTGGCGAAGCCCTTCACGTGCTTCGCTTCCCGTTTGCACAAATGCCGCTTGCCAATTGTTAACCAACGGGGCGCGCAGATCCTGAAACGATGCAGCATTCAGGTCAGGAGTAAGGTTTGCTTGCGCCGGAGTCATTAGGGAACAGTGGAAGGGCGCACTGACGGCAAGCCGAAGCGCTCGTTTGACGCCAGCTTTTTTCGCAAGCTCGATTGCCCGGTCGACTGCGGCGGCGTGACCGGCGATAACAATCTGCTCCGGAGAGTTGAAATTAGCGGCGCTGACAACTTCACCTTGTGCGGCTTCCGACAAGATGGCATCGAGTTGGCCTTCGGGCAACTTGACCAATGCGGCCATGGCGCCCACGCCGAGCGGGACAGCTTCCTGCATGTACTCTCCGCGCTTACGCACTAAACGTAGAGCATCGGCGAAGTCCAAGGAGCCAGCAGCCACCAGAGCGGAGTATTCGCCAAGGCTATGGCCAGCAACAAAGGCCGGCTGAATGCCTTGCGTGGCCAGGACGCGACACGCCGCGGTGGAAACAGCAAGCAAAGCCGGCTGCGTATTTTCCGTTCTCTGCAAGTCTTCGTCGGGTCCTTCAAAACAAAGCCGAGCCAAAGGGAACGAGAGGGCATCATCGGCTTCGGCGAACGTATCGCGAGCAACCTGATAAGTCTCCGCAAGAGCCTTTCCCATACCAGCACGCTGGGCCCCTTGACCAGGAAATAAAAATGCGAGATGTTGCATAAACTTACCAGGGTACAGAAGCAAGAATAAACATTCATGGAACCATTTCGGGTTCTACCTCGATCTGTTTTATAGTGGAGACTAAAATGAAAAAGAAGCCGATCGCCGAGCCCATCATCTCGCCCGAGATTATGGAGATGGCGAAAAGGTCGGTGGAGCAAGATCTGCCACAGAAGAAGAAAGCATGCGCTGTTTGTGGCTCTGACTGCACGCCGCTTACCGGTCCTCAAACCGGTGATGAAGATTTATGCTGGGTGTGCCGCCGGCTGAAGATCAGCGCCTGGCGTGATTCCGACCAGCAAATGTCAGCGCAAGAATAGCCCCTGTTAAATCCGCTCTCGCAGTCGAGCGAGACGCTCTTCCGCTGCACGCAGTGTTTCAAGTTTCTTCGCAAAACAGAAACGGATTAAGTGGGACCCAAGTGCTTCCTGCGAGAAAAAGCTGGAGCCGGGAACAGCCGCAACGCCGATCTGCTTTACCAGAAAATGTGCAAGCTCCGTATCATTTTCGAACCCCAATGCGGTGGCATCACACATGATGTAATAAGCGCCTTGCGGGGCAAAGCATCGAAACCCAGCCGCATTCAAAATTGAAGTGAGTTCGTCGCGCTTCGCCTGGTAAGTGCGGGCAAGTTCCACGTAATAACCGTCAGGCGATGCCAGCGCGGTTAGTCCGGCCAACTGCAGAGGGGTTGCCGCACCGACCGTAAGGAAGTCGTGCACCTTGCGTATCGACGGCGTGATATCGGGCGGCGCGATAACCCAACCCACGCGCCAGCCGGTCACGGAATAAGTCTTGCTTAAGCTGTTGACGAGAACACAGCGATTCCGAAGGTCGGGCAACGTCAATGGCGGCGTATGGCGCGCACCGTCAAAGGTGATGTGTTCGTAAATCTCGTCGGTAATCAGCAGGCAATCGTGCTGCTGGCAAAGTTGGCCGATGAGCTTAAGTTCCGCACTTGAAAAAACGCGGCCGGTCGGGTTGTTGGGCGTGTTGACTATGACCGCGCGTGTCTTGCTGTTGAATGCTCTTCGCAGGTCGTCAGGGTCGAACGACCAATCGGGCGAGCGAAGCGTGACGTACCGGCACACCGCTCCACTCAGCTGCGAATCGGGCCAATAGTTTTCGTAAAACGGTTCAAAGACAATTACCTCATCACCTGCGTTGAGCGTGGCAAGAAGGGTCGCGATCATGCCTTCGGTTGAGCCGCAGCAAACCGTGATTTCGCGCTCCGGATCCAGTTCAACGTTGTAGTGATGCCGATAGTAACGGGCAATGGCATCGCGGAACGGCTTTGCGCCCCAAGTCACGGAGTATTGGTTCGCGTCGTCGGCAATAGCCTGTTGGGCAGCGGCTTTGATTTCTGAGGGAGCCGCGAAATCGGGAAACCCCTGCGCGAGATTAACGGCACCATGGGTCAATGCCAGTCGAGTCATCTCTCGAATGACGGACTCGCGAAACTTCCCGATGCGCTCGCTTTGGAACCGTTCGGCGGAGATAACAGCCATCTTGCGATTGTAGTTGGCGACGTGGCGGCCGTCAGCGTTGGGAGAGGACAGCTTTAACGAGCCAGGTGTCTGCTACCTGGCACACGAGGTTAATGAAATCATCTGCATCCATCGGCTTACGAAAACATATGTTGGCGTGCCGGCGATAGGCTTCCAGGTAGTCGTTCGGATCGGAGGAGCCGCTGAGAACAATTACAGGCAAATGATTCAACTGGGGATCGCTCTTGATCTCGGCGAGCGTGAGGCCGCCATTCAACGGATGCTTGTAATCCAACATCACAAGATCCGGCTTGCGACTGGCTTGCCCGCGCAGGTACGGCATAGCGCGGCGGGAATCCTGGATGACAGTGACGTTGGCCTGAATATGTTTACATTCCGACCAGGCGTGCCGGATCATCACAGCGTCCGCTGGATTATCGTCGATCACCAAAATATCGAAAACGCGTTCGGGTTTAGGCATGGCAAAGACGAGCAGGCGAAGCAATTCCGCGGAAAGCTGCTGACTTGTTTCTTTTTAGAATATGCCATCAACAGAGGGGGGCAGTGCTGGTAGTTATGTCAGGTGCAAGATTTCCAGCACGCGACTGAGAGCCCAGATGGTGGGGAACGAGAGAAGAAAACCGACGAACGCGTAAATAAGGCCGTATTGCCAGACTAAGTTCCGTAGCGGGGATTGGCGCAGGTTGACGCCGCGCCACGCCAGCCGCAGCAGCACCAGAATGGAGAGCGCATTCCAGATAACGGCTGCAAGCACGGCACTTCGAGGATCCTCCAACCCGAGCACATTGATGCGGCGGAGAGCGACGAACCAGGGGAACAGCACGGGCAGGACAGCGACGCATTGCCCCAGACTTGAGGCAAACGAAAATGCGGCGATGGCCGCACGCGTAAGATACAGTTGCTTTCCGATGGCGATGACGTCGACTAACTTCGCCGGATTACTTTCAAGATCGATGAGGTTACCCGCTTCCTTGGCGGCAGGCGTGCCGGTATTCATGACGAAGCCGACGTCCGCTTGCGCGAGCGCAGGAGCATCGTTGCTGCCATCGCCCGACATGGCGACCACATGACCGATGGACTGGCGAGCCTTGATGAAGGCGAGTTTGTCAGCGGGTGTTGACTGCGGAAGTACATCGTCGATGCCAACTTCGGCGGCAATGGCCGCCGCTGTGATCGGATTATCGCCAGTAATCAGGACGGAGCGAACGCCTATGTTGTGCAGCCGGGCAAACCGCTCAGCTAGATCGGGCTTCACGCGATCTTTCAAATTAAGAACGCCCAGAATGCGGGTACCATCGGCCACACCAAGCGGCGTGCCGCCGGTGCGGGCAATCCGGTCGGCGACAGCCTGGTAATCCGGGGGCAAAGTGCCGCCAGCAGCCTGTACATATGCCGCGATGGCGCTGGTGGCGCCCTTCCTGACACGACGCTCGCCGGCGTTGACCCCGCTCATGCGCGTGTAGGCGGAAAAGGGAATCGGCTCCAGATCGGGTGTGAGTTGTTCGGAGACCGCCATTTTGCTGGCAAAAGCCACGATGGACTTGCCTTCGTGAGTGTCGTCCGAGTAGCTGGCGAGGAACGCCGCGTTCGACAGTTCGCAGGCACTGACACCGGGGCTGGGGATGAACTCGACGGCCTCGCGTTCGCCAGTCGTAATGGTGCCGGTCTTATCGAGCAGCACGGTATCCACCCTGGAGCAGGAATCAATTCCACGGGCGGAGGTAGCGAGAACTTGCTGCCTCATAAGGCGTTCGAAGACGCCAATAGCAATGGCGGGCAACAGCGCCGCAATCAGGGTGGGCATCAAGCACACCACCAGCCCCGCAAAGAGGGTGACCGGAGGCAGGGCGGTGTTGCGATGGCCTTCGAAATGACTGGCAAAACGCGCCATTGTGTAGCCCAATGTCAACAAGCCAAACACGGCAAATGAGATGAGGCTGAGAGTCCCAATCCAATGCACTTCACTATCGAGGCGCTTGCGGCCCAAGCCTTCCATGAAATCGGCCATCTTGTCCAGGAAGGTCTCTGGCGTCTCAGCGGTGACACGAATCTTAAGCTGGTCGGAAAGGACGCGGGTACCGCGGGTGACTTCGCTTAAGTTGCTGCCTGACTCACGAATGACCGGTGCACTTTCACCGGTGATCATGGATTCGTCGACGGTGGCAATGCCTTCCAGGATGTCGCCGCTGACCGGGATCAGATCGCCTGCCTCAGCCAGGATGATGTCGCCGACACGCAGTTTCGAAGCCGGCACCACCTCCACCTTGCGGCCGCGCAGGCACTTGGCTCTCGAATCCGCCTTACGAAGCGCATCGGAGAGAGCTTTGCCCCGGGCTTCGGCGTACGTCTCGGCGAAGGTCGCGAACCAGACCGTCGCCCAGAGCCAGCAGGCGAGTTGGACGTCGGTAGCACTGGCAGAGGCGGAGATCCAGAGATCGTGAAGGAAAACGACCGAGACGAGCGTGGCAGCGGAGGCAACCGTGAACAGGACGGGATTGCGCAGGAGCGTGACGGGATTCAGGCGCACGAGACTGTCGCGCAACGCGCGCCCGGCCGTGCTGGGATGGCGTAAGACGGTGATAATGGTACTCCGGCGCCGCTCCGGATCTTCGGAAGACCGGAACCCGGAAGGTGCAACAATCCAGCTTAACCGCATGGGCCAAAATCTCGACTGCGTCTAAGTGAGAAGCAAACGAAGCTTATCGCATTGGACGTGTGAGACTAACCTTGTGAGCTTGAGTACTGTTCCCTTGCAAGTAAACCTGAACAGCTGCGATCGGGAACCTATTCATATTCCGAGCGCCATTCAGCCGCATGGAGTGCTGTTGGTTTTCGATTGGCCCGAAGCGACCATACTGCAAGCATCGGCGAACGCGTCCCGGTTGCTGGCATCGGACACTGCAGCGGCAGGCGATGGCAGCGTAGCCGGGAAATCGCTTGCGGATCTGCTTCAGCCAAGCGCTCTTACGAAAATAGGCCTGTTGCTCCAGGGCGATTCTGTCGACGATCACTCTCATTTTCTGCAGGAGATGGAGGTACTTGGTTCACCGGCACGGTGGGCAGGCACCGTACATCGTTCCAATGGCGTTTGCGTGCTTGAATTGCAACCTGCTGACAGCGAGCCGCAAACGCGCGCCGCGACCTCTGCCGCCGTACGCCGGAGCATTACAGAGCTGGATACCTGCCGAACCCTAGCGAGATTCTGCCAGGCAGCGGCCGAACACTTCCGTTCGCTTACCGGGTTCGACCGAACCATGATCTACAAGTTTCTGCCTGACGGCAGCGGGGTAGTGATTGGCGAATCGCGACGATCGGACTTGTCGCCCTATCTGGGTTTACGTTATCCAGCGTCCGACATTCCCGTCCAAGCCAGACAACTATACGTCCGCAACCCGTTCCGTTTAACGGCGGACGTGGATGCCGCACCGGTACCGGTGCTGCCGGCTGTGAACCCGCGAACCAACCAGCCGTTAGACATGAGTCTCTGCGCGCTGCGTGCCACCTCGCCGGTGCATCTGGAATACCTGCGCAACATGGGCGTTGCCGCGTCCTTGTCGTTTAGCATCCTGCACGACGGAGAACTGTGGGGACTGGTTGCTTGCCATCACATGACAGCCAGAACGATTCCCCAAGATGAGCGGATCGCGGGCGAGATTCTGGCGCGGTTAGTAAGCCTGCAAGTTGGATTGCAGGAAGCTTCAGAGTACAAGCAATACATCGCGAGACTGGCGGATACACGCACTGCTCTGAGCGACCGACTGCGCAGGAACGGGGACTTCGTTGCAGCGTTGATGACCGAGGAACCTAACTTACTCACCGGCATCTCGGCGTCGGGAGTCGCGCTTTGTACGGGCACCCGCATTCTGACGCTAGGGCATACGCCCGACCAGGACCAGCTGAAACACCTGTGTTCGTGGGTTCACTCGCTACCATGGCAAGCCATCTGGAGTACGAATCACCTTTCCTCAGAGTATGAGCCCGCGTCGCAATTTGTGGACACGGCGAGCGGCCTGTTACTTCTTCGGCTGGCCGAGAACAGCCCCGAGGCCGTGCTTTGGTTCCGGCCCGAGGTGGTAGAGCATGTCAACTGGGCCGGTGATCCGAATAAGGCAGTGGAGTCAAACGGCACGCAAGGCAGCGTGCGGCTTCACCCCAGGCGTTCGTTTCAGCTTTGGCGTGAGGAGGTGCGGGCGAAATCGGCACCATGGCAAGCCTCCGAGCTTGAGTTTGCGGCCGACTTGCGCGACAGCATGTCCGCCGCGCTTTTACAACACCGGTCGGCCGAAATCAATCGGCTGAATAAGGAACTGGTACGGAGTAACAGAGAGCTGGAACAGTTTGCTTCCGTGGCCAGCCACGACCTGCAAGAGCCGTTGCGAACAGTGGCAACGTACACGCAATTGCTGTTGCGGCGAAGCGAGCTGAAGAATGACGCGAATGCGCATTCCATGGGTGAGTTCATTGTCGATGCGGTGAGGCGAATGAGTTCTCTCATTACGAATCTGCTGCATTTCGCCCAAGCAGGACGAGTGCAGACTCATCCCATTCCGGTGCATAGCACCAGAGCCGTGCGCAACGCGATGGAGGGCCTGCAATCGCTGATCGAGGAAAACGGCGGCACCATCGAGCTCGGCGAACTCCCCACAGTATGTGCGCACGAAGAGCAACTCGCGCGAGTGTTCCAAAACCTAATCTCAAACGCCATGAAGTACCGCCGGCCGGATGTGCCTCCCGTCGTGTCTGTCACAGCAGAACGCCTTGGGACGCAATGGCAGTTTCAGGTCAGGGACAATGGGTCAGGCTTTGACCCCCGGCACGAGGAGTCAATTTTCGAGTCGTTCAGCCGGCTTCACTCGCAGGAAGTATCGGGCACGGGACTGGGGCTCGCCATCTGCCGTAAAATCGTGGAATCCTTTGGCGGACGAATCTGGGCTACTTCCGAGCTGAATGCCGGTTCGACGTTTTACTTGACGCTCCCCGGGGCTGAGTCGTCCTCCAGACAGGTGAAGAGCGGCAGTCGATAACAGAAAGGAACGCATGGCTACTCAAACCAGCGCTGACGTACGAGTGGGAGATGTTTACCCGCTGAAAGCCAAGCCCGAGCGCCTTGTGTCGCTCGATGTGCTACGAGGCCTCATTCTGGCGGCCATGATCCTGGTGAATAACGCCGGTTCGGGTCGCGACGCGTACTGGCCGTTACAACACGCAAAGTGGAACGGGTGGACTCCGACAGACCTTATTTTTCCGTCTTTTCTGTTTATGGCTGGAATGGCTTTGACGCTGTCCATGCCGGCCCGCCTGGGACGAGGAGAAGCGCCCGCAACAATTGCGCGTCACATGTTTGTCCGATGCGCGGTTCTGTTCGCCATCGGTGTCTTCGTTGTAAACAGCTTTCTGCACTGGGATCTGGCAACACTGCGTATTCCAGGCGTGCTGCAACGGATCGCCGTTTGCTATCTATGTGCCGGGTTGTTGTACCTGGCAACGCGACGGCAAATAGATGGTCGCGTAGCCGCGAATGTGCCGGTGCTGGCGACGGTTGCCATCGTTTGCCTGGTGCTCTATTGGGCGCTACTGCGTTTCGTACCGGTGCCGGGCTATGGCGTGGGACGGCTTGACCCCGATGGGAACCTGGGCGCCTATATTGACCGGGCGCTCTTAGGGAACCATCTTTATGCGGAGACGAAGACGTACGATCCGGAAGGCTTGCTGTCGGACATACCGGCAATAGGAACGGCGCTGATGGGAGTTCTCTGCGGTGAGTGGCTGCGCTCTAAAAACTCGCAGGGGCGCAAGGTTGTCGGCTTGATTGCCGCGGGCGCTTGCCTGATGCTGCTAGGCACTCTGCTGCACCCGTTCTTTCCGATCAATAAAAAGCTGTGGACGAGTACCTTTGTGCTGTTTGCCGGCGGCTTCACCACATTCTCAATGGGTGTCTGCTACTGGTTGATTGATGTGCGTCGATGGCGCGGCTGGACAATGCCGGCGCTTGTCTTTGGCACGAACGCGATCTTTGCGTATACGCTTTCGGAGATTATTGAGCCAATAGAAGGAGTGATCCACATCGGCGGCCGCAATCTGCACGAAGTGGTATACAGTGGGGCCTTTGTACCGTTTTTCAGCCCTTCAAACGCTTCCCTTGCCTATGCGATCTGCTTCGTCGTATTTTGCTGGCTGATCGTTTTAATCCTTTACAGGAACCGGATCTTTCTCAAGATCTGACCCGCCATTATCTAATCCCATTTGCGAAAGCCGGTAGCGCAGGGCGTTACGCGTAAGGCCCAGGATACGGGCAGCCTGGCTCTTGTTGCCGTTGGCGCGGCGCAGAGCTTCGCGGATCATCATCTGCTCCCAATGCTCCAGCGTTTCACCTTCGGGAAGCAGCGGCTTGCTGAGGGGCTGCCGAGGGCGTGACTGGTTGAGCCGCGCGGCGCTTCGAGGCGGATGTCGGAGGCTTGCAGAACGTCGCCGGAGGCCAGCACCAGGCTGCGCTCGATGGTGTTTTCGAGTTCGCGCACATTGCCGGGCCAGGGATGTTCGACGAGGCGGTCGACGGCGTGCGGGGCTGAGTTCTTTCTGCGATGCATGCCGAGGTCTTGCGAGAGCTTCTGCACGAAGTGGATGCGCCAGAAACGGGATGTCTTCTTTGCGGTCGCGCAGCGGAGGAATGTTGATTGGCACGACATTCAGGCGGTAATAAAGATCTTCGCGGAAGCGACCCTCTTCGAGAGCGGCGCGGAGATCGACATTGGTTGCGGCGACGACACGAACATCCACGTTACGCGTGAGGTTAGAGCCGAGGCGTTCAAACTGGCGCTCCTGCAAGAATGCGCAGCAGTTTGACCTGGATGTTGCCGGGAACATCGCCGATTTCATCGAGAAAGCACGGTACCCTGATCGGCTTGTTCGAATTTGCCCGGCTTGCTGACGTTGGCGCCGGTGAAGGCGCCTTTTTCATAGCCGAAGAGCTCGCTTTCCATCAGGTTTTCCGGGATGGCGGTGCAGTTGATTTTGACGTAAGGCTGATTTTTGCGCGGCGAATGCTGATGGATGGCGCGGGCGATCATGTCTTTGCCGACACCGCTTTCGCCGGCAAGCAGAACGGTGGCGCGGGTGGGCGCGACGCGTTCGACGGTGTGAAAGATCTCGCGCATGGCAGCGCTGCGGCCGACGATGTTGTCGAACTGATAGCGGGCATCCAGTTCTTCGCGCAGGCGTGGTTCTCGGCGCGCAGGAATTGAACGGCCAGAGCTTCTGAACGACGGTGGTCAGATGATCAAGCGAGAAGGGCTTCTGAAGAAAATCGGCTGGCGCCGAGCTTCATCGCCTCGACGGCGGTCTCGACGGAGCCGTGCGCGGTCATGACGACGACGGCGGCTGAGATGCCGTGGCTTGCAGCTGTTGAATGAAGCGCAGACCGTCCATACCGGGAAGGCGCAGATCAGTGATGACGAGATCGGCTGCCGGGGCGAGCGGCAGCGCTTGTTCCGGCGCTGCCGGCGGTGATCGACTTCAAAGCCCGCGGATTCCAGATGCAGCTGGATGACGCGGCGAAGCTTCTCTTCATCTTCAACGATTAATATGCCGGCTGGCGCTCATGAGTTAAATGTCCTGTTCCTCGCGGGAGCGTTATGTTCAAACGTGGTTCCCGTTTCCGGCTTCACTAATGACCTGAATATTTCCGCGGTGCTCATCCACAATTTTGGACACAATCGCCAGCCCGAGTCCGACGCCGGTTGGCTTGGTGGTGAAGAACGGGTTGAAGATACGTTTTCAAGGTGCTGCGGCTGGATGCCTTCGCCGTGGTCGCTGACATGATGTCGCACGAAGTCGGCTTCGAGTTGCGCGCCTGGATTTCCACGACCTGCGCCGGGCGGACTCGCCTGAATCGCGTTCTGCACCAGATTCGAGACGCCACGCGCAGGAGGTCCGGATCGAAGCTAAAGGCGAGGGTTCGGTCGTCGATCGGTCGATCATGTTCAGACGTGGCGCTGACGGGCTAAGTCGACTTGCGCCTGGATACCTCGTTCGATGACTGGTTTCAGAATGCACATCGGCTAGGGTTTCAATGCGAGCGGGCGGGCGAAATCGAGAAAGCTGGAGATCAGGCCGTTCATCCGGTCCACTTCGGTTCCGATGTAGCCGGCCATCTCGGCCATCACTTCCGGCTGCGGCTGTGAATGGAGTTTTGGTCAGCATCTCGGCCGAGGCTTTGATGGTACCGAGCGGATTACGAAGTTCGTGGGCGAGGCCGGCGGTGAGTTGGCCAAGGGCGGCGAGGCGCTCACTACGGCGCAGCGACGCTTCGGCGTCGCTGCAGAGCTGCGATTGGATTCGGCGAGGCGGTCGGCTGCTTCCTGAGTACGGGCCATTTCGTCACGCTTTGCCTCTGGCCTGTTCGATAGACCAGGAACGCAACAATCGCGTAAAACGGAGACGCGGAAGACATCAGGCTAATGAGCTCGGGCGAGATCGGAGTTCGAGATCGACGAAGACAGGCAGAAGGAAGGAGAAGTAAAGCGCAGCAGGCAATGACTGTGACCACGATAACGCCCGTGAAGTTCGAAGATGGTGGCGGCGGACACTACTGGAATAAGGAAGATGGAGTAGTAGTAGCTGACGACGGCATGCGTGTAGCCGACCAGAAGATAGCTGAGGACCAGCTTCAGGGTGATGGCGAACGATCTGTCCGCGCGCGAGAAGAGAAGATCTGCAACCGGGGCTCGACGATCTGGAAGCGCCGATCAGAGGCAGCAGAATGATGTGCGTCGTAGTTGCGCTTCGGGCGCGGTCGACGATAAGGATCGACAACGAAGAAAAGCCAGGCGAAGATCCTGCCGGACCTGGAAAGCGGCTGCGCCAGCTGGGAGTCCGTGATATCAACGGTTCTAGGACGGCGTTGTGTCGGCTCATGCTGCGAGGTCTCTATGACAGAATAAGGTGATCCCCCTGGCAGTCATGAGTAACGAGATTTTTGAACCCTTTGAGCCCGCTGAGAGAAACCTCGCGGGAAGATACCGGTTTTGCCGAAATCTTGTCCGACTTCGAGCATCAGCATGCCGAAGCAAAGCACGGAGAATGATAGCCGGCACCATTGTTTCGGTCGGTCCCGAGTTCATTCTGATCGATATCGGGCGCAAGATTGAAGGCGCTCTGCCGGTAGCGAAATGGCAGGAGACACGGAGGCAGGCGGAGCCCAAAGTCGGCGACGAGCATCGACGTAAGTGTGGGGCCGCGCAATGAAGACGGCTACTACGAGCTGTCCACGATAAAAGTAGAGCGGCCGAAGGATTGGAGCGGGCTGCAGAGTGCGTTCGACGAGAAGCGCAACATTGCCGGACGTGTGGTCGAGCAGGTGAAGGGCGGCTTCCGCGTGGACGTGGGCGTGCGCGCGTTCATGCCTGCATCCCGCAGCGGTGTGCGCGAAGCAGACGAGATGGCGAAGCTGGTGGGGCAGGAGATCCAGTGCCGCATCACCAAGCTGGATACCGAGAAAGAGGACGTGGTCGTGGACCGCCGCGTGGTTCTGGAAGAAGAGCAGGCACAGCGGCGACAGCAGAAGCTTTGCCGAATTGCGGAAGGCGCGTGGTTGCAGGGCCGCGTGCGCAGCGTGATGGATTTCGGCGCGTTTCTGGATTTGGGCGGCGTGGACGGACTGCTGCACGTAGCGGATATGTCGTAGGTCGCGCGTGGGCAAGGCCAGCGACGTGGTGAAGGTGGGCGATGAGCTGACGGTAAAGATGCTGAAGATCGATCCGGCGACGCGGAAGATTTCGCTGGGCCTGAAGCAGCTGCAGGAAGATCCCTGGACGGTGGCGGCGCGCACCTTCAATGTGGGCGACCGGGTGAGCGGAACAGTATCGCGCCTGACCGATTTCGGCGCGTTCGTGGAACTGCTGCCGGGCGTGGACGGGCTGATCCATCTCTCTGAGCTGTCGTGGAACAAGCGGGTTCGCAAGCCGGGCGATCTGTTGAAGGCGGGCGACCGGGTAGAGGCAGTAGTGCTGCAGGTGAATCCGGCGGACAAGCGCATCGGCCTGGGTTATAAGCAGGCGCTGGGCGATCCGTGGGAGGCGGTTCCGCAGACGAAGTTCCCGGTCGGGGTCAGTGGTTGAAGGCGCGGTTACGCAACCTGACCCATTTCGGCGCATTTGTGGATCTTGGGCGAAGGCATCGAGGGGATGGTCCACATCTCCGATATCACGAATGAAAAGCGGCTGGAGCATCCGAAGGAGAAGCTCGCCAAGGGCCAGACCGTCAAGGCGGTGGTGCTGGAAGTGGATCGGGACCGGCGCCGCATCCGGCTGGGCATGAAGCAGCTGGAGCCGACCACGGTGGACCATTACATTTCCGAGCATCAGGCGGGGCGAAACAGTGAGCGGCCGGTTGGTGGAAGTGCACGGCGACCGGGCCAAGGTGGAGCTGGGCGAAGGCGTGATTGCAACTTGCCAGTTGAAAGAAGCGCCGAGGCGAAGAAACGCTGCCAACTGCGGCAGCGAGAAGTCGGGTCGGACGTTGTCTTCGTTGAGCGCGATGCTGTCGGCCCGATGGAAACAGGGCGGCCGGGCGGCCAGGCCAGTCGAAGGCAGCGCGCGCGGGACAGGTGCGGAGCTTCGGATCGCCACCCTGGATGCCGGCTAAGCGGCTGATCGAGCTGGAGTTGGCGAGCTAGCCAGGATTTCGATCCAGTCGCGGTAGCGGCTTTCGCCCTTGGGCGTGACAAATTTGCGTCTCGTACGTCCAAAAGTTCGGTGGACACTGGAGCGCAAGTTATCAGAAATGTAGCCGTCAGCGCGAAGCACGAAGGAGCGGTCAGACGAGAGCGCGCTGATCCGGGCCGCGCAACGCGGCGATCAGCGAGCTTTTGAGCAATTGGTCCGTGCCTACGACCAGAATGTGTCTGCGAATGGCATACAACCTGCTGCATTCGCAAGAGGATGCGCGCGATGTGTATCAGGAAGCGTTTCTGCGGGTGTACCGGAATCTGCCGAAGTTCCGATTCGACTGTAGCTTTCAGCACGTGGCTGTACCGCATTGTGGCGAATCTGTGCCTGGATCAGATCCGGCGGCGCAAGGTGCGGAAGGAAGAACCGGCGTCCGTGGAAAGCAAGGAAGGCGAGTTCGACCGCTTTCAGCTCGTGCCGGAGGAGCGGGCGGACGTGGATCCGCAGCGCACAGCTGCTGAGCGCGGAGGTAAGGCAGCGAGTCAGCGAAGTGCTGGACCAACTGACACCCCGCGAGCGCATTGTGTTTGAGATGCGCCATTACCAGGGAATGCGGTTGCGCGCGATTGGGGAAGCGCTGGGCGTGACCGAAGAAGCCGCCAAGAACTGTCTTTTCCGCGCTACGCAAAAGATGCGAGCCGCGCTGGGAGACTTTGTATGACCTGCCAACAGGTGCAGAGCTGATCTCTCGCTTTATCTTTACGGCGAACTGGATTTTGCGGCCGAAGAGGGTGTGGAAGAACACCTCGCCGGATGTGCCTTTTGCCAGTTGGCATTGCAGCGTGAGAAGTCGTGGCACGCGTCGCTTCAATCGGAAAGCGAAAGTGTACCCCTCCAACTGTTGGCGGAGTGCCGGCAGCAGCTGGGCAGCCAGTTAGCGCGGGAGTCAGAAGCATCATCGGCACCATCGGAAGGGAAACGGCGGTCGTTCTCCTTTGCTGATTTTCTGGACCGCATTGCACCCACTGGACCGGCATCGGTGTTCGGGTCATGGGTACGCTCGCCTTGGCCGGCCCGGATGGCAACGGCATCGTTTCTGCTGATCAGCGGTTTCTATATGGGCCGTTGGGCGCAGCGCGACGGGTCGCCTTATCTTCCGGTGCGATTTGCACCACCGGCCCAAGCCGGTTTACTTCAGCCCTACACCCGAATACGTGATATTCAGCCCGACTCTAACGGACAGATCCGCTTGTCCGTGGAGAAAGGCGAAATGGGACAGCTAACCGGTGCGGCGAACAATAGCGAAATCCGGCATTACTTGCTGATTGCGGCGCGCGATGCGTCAGATCCGGCAATTCGCTTCGATTCGGTGGAGACGTTGAGCGGACAAACCAACGCTGAAGTGCGTGACGCGCTTATGGCTACGGTGCAGCGCGATCCGAACGCGGCGGTACGTGTCAAAGCCTTGGAAGGGTTGCGGCCCTTTGCTGAGGATGGAAGCGTGCGCAAGGCCCTGGTGAACGTTTTGGAGCATGATGAAAATCCAGGCGTGCGTTCGGCGGCCATCGACATTCTGGCTCCAACAAAGCCGAGTTTGTCGGTAAGCCCGGAGCTGATCTCGATCTTGCAGCAGGTGCTCAGCGCTAATCCCGGCGACGAATACGTGCGGCAACGCAGCTTGCAGGTTTTGGAAAGTGCCCGCGGCGCACAACAGGCCGCGACTTATTAACGGATCTTCGCGGGCTTCCTCACTTCGTGTCATGCGGCGCCTCCCGGTTCTTATTCTGATTGTCGGTCTTTGTCGCGTAGCTCCGACCTTTGGATACGGGCAAACGGGCGACACTACTCAGCAGCAAGGACAAGGACATACCAGTTATCTCGGCCTTGGACTAGTGGATGTCGATGCGACTCGGGCGCGGGCATTGCACATGGAGACTCCGCACGGCACTGAAGTAACGCGAGTGGATGATGGCAGCCCGGCGGAGAAGGCCGGGCTGCATCCCGGAGACGTTTTGTTGGCCTATAACGGCGAGAGTGTGCTTGGAGGCCAGCAACTGGCTCGATTAGTGCACGAGACTCCCCCGGGCCGCCGTGTAACACTGGGCTACTGGCGCGGAGGGCGAAACCTTACAGCGTCGGTTCTGGTTGCCATTCGCCCCGCCAATTTGGAAGCGCCGCCGGATAGTTGGTCGCCCGGCATGCCCGATACGCACGGCCTCTCCAGCCCGATGGAGATTCCCTTCCCTCTTTTGATCTGGCGCAACATGCTGCTGGGCATCGAATGCGAAACCATGCAATCGCCGCTGGCGGACTACTTTGGCGTCAGTCGCGGGGTGCTGGTGCGTGCGGTGCAACACGGTTCGGTTGCGGACGCGGCAGGGCTTCACGCTGGAGATGTCATTGTCGGAATCGCGGAGCACGGAGTGAGAAGTCCTCGTGAGCTAACGGCCATTCTGCGGCTGGAGTGGGTACCGGGAAGAACGCTACGGCTGCAACTCTACCGCGATCGGAAGCGCGCCAGCGCTGACCTAACTGTGCCCGAAGAAGCGCAATAAGGGAAGGTCGCCTTTGTCAGTTCCTTGGGGGTTGGAGACGATCTGGGGAGGCGACCTTCTGGGGAGTGATTTCAGTGTAGGCAGCCAATCGTAAAGAGCGTGTTGTAATGCCGAGCGCTTTTGTAAAGATGGGTAAAGTTGCGGTGTGGGTAGTGCCCGGCGAGTTTTAATGGTCATTGATCATGACCGCTTCTTCGCCGCTTCCGCCAGCAACACGCATCTTGATGATTGATGACGATGCGAAACTATGCCGCCTGGTTCGGGACTACTTGCAACCCTTAGGCTACGACGTGAGTGCGGCCCACAATGGGGTGGCAGGCCTTCAGGCGGCACAGCAGGAGCCATTCGCGGCGATCATTCTGGATGTCATGCTTCCCGGGATGGATGGCCTGGAAGTGCTGCGACGTTTGCGCGCCACTTCGCATTTACCGGTGTTGATGCTGACGGGCCGGGGTGAAGAACCGGACCGAATCGTCGGCCTGGAACTCGGGGCCGATGACTATCTTCCAAAGACGTTCTCAACCCGTGAATTGCTGGCACGGCTACGAGCGGTCATCCGGCGGTCGATTGTAACCGCTGAGCAAACAAATCAACAACGGCACGTGCATGTCGGTGACCTAAAGATTGATGTCGATGCGCGATCGGCAACTGTCGGCGAGATGCGCCTTGCTTTAACGACGGTAGAGTTTGACCTTCTGAAAAGCCTGGCGCAATCAGCGGGGCGCGTAAAAACTCGCGAGCAATTGTTATTGGAAGCGGCCGACCGGAACTTCGAAGTGTTCGACAGGTCCATCGATGTCCATGTTTCCTCCTTGCGTAAGAAGTTGGGCGATGACCCGAAGACACCCAGGTTCATCGTTACCGTCCGCAGTGTTGGCTACATGATGCGAAAGCCCGGAGCAGAGGGCCCAAGTGCTGCGGCAGAGGACCTTGGTGTCACAACCGAGGGCTTAGGTGAATGATCCGAAACTCTTTATCGGCCAAAATTCTGCTGCTCGGGTTGCTCAATCTACTTCTCCTGGTCGTCGTGTTCGGTGCGTTTGCGCGCCTGCAATTGCGGTTAAGTTTAAGCTCGTTCCTGCTGACGCCGGCACGTGAGCGCATCGTTTCCGTTTCCAGGTTGATCGCATTAGAGTTGCCGGATAACGCTCCGTCGCAGTGGAACCGTTTGCTGGACGAATATGGAAAGCGATATCCGGCACAGTTCTATCTGTTCGATCACACCGGCCGTGAGCTCGCTGGAGCCAAGGTGGATTTGCCTTCTGCCTTTCTGCAGGCCGTTAAGCGAGATCCCTTCGAACACCACCATCCGGAGCGCCGGGGCGCAGTCGAACACACCCTTGGTCCCGAAGCCGCGCGGTCCCGCCCGTGGCAGCGCCGAGAGGACCAGTCAACAGCGCACGGCGAACCACCTGATAGCGCGTTCGGCCGTCATGGGCCGATGTTTGCAGCGGGAATCGGCCCGGGCATGAATCATGGATTGGGCGCGCCTATGGGCTCCGAAGCCTCGCTGGCGCTGATGCGAACGTCGAATCCTACTCGATACTGGGTTGGCGTGCGCATTCCAGTTTGGCGAGAAACGGATCCGGAACCGATACACGCGACGTTGGTTTGGCAGATACGCTCCATCTGGACGGAACCGTTCTTCGTGGATTATCGCCCCTGGCTCGGCGCTGGCGCAGCCTTGATCATTGTTTCTGTGGTTTGCTGGCTGCCGCTCATTCGCGGTCTCTCCCGATCGATTGCACACCTGACAACCGCGACAGAACAAATTTCGAACGGACACTTCGAAATCACTTTGCCTATCAAGCGTAGCGACGAGGTCGGGCGTCTGAGTGAGTCGATCAACCGGATGGCTAAGCGTTTGTCCGGCTTAGTCTACGGCCAGAAGCGATTCTTAAGCGACATCGCGCACGAACTCTCGAGTCCTATCGCCCGCATGCAATTCGGTTTAGGAATTTTAGAGCAACGGGCCACCGCGGATGCATTGCCGTACGTGGCGGATGTACGCGAAGAGGTGGAGCACATGTCGTCGCTAGTCAGCGAGCTTCTGACATTTTCGAAATCCCAGATGAATTCGGATCCGAAAGAACTCCGGGAAGTAATGCTGGCGCCGTTGGTGGAACGCGTTCTGGCACGGGAACGGGCCGATAACGCAACTGTGGACGTGCGCTTGGATGAAGGTATGGCAGTCTGGGCAGAACCAGAGTGCCTGTTCCGGGCGCTCTGCAATATCGTTCGGAATGCTGTTCGGTATGCTGGCGCCGCTGGCCCAATCGAAGTGACAGCTCAGCGCGATTCCGAGCAAGTTGCCATTCATGTAATGGACCATGGGCCAGGCGTTCCGGAAGATGAGTTGGAAAATCTATTCCGGCCGTTTTACCGCCCTGAATTCGCTCGCCAGCGTGAAACGGGTGGCACTGGATTGGGCTTGGCCATTGTGCGTGACTGCGTGGAGGCTTGCGGCGGGACCGTGCATTGCCGCAACCGCCAACCCGTTGGCTTTGAAGTTCAAATCACAGTCCCCGCGGCACCGTCGCTCTCGGGCGCCTTACAACTGTAAGGACGCGTAAACCATCAGCAGAGAGTTGTAAAGACCGGGTAAATCGGGAATCCCTTGCCGTCCGCAGACCGTCCCCTTAACTGTCACGCGTTGACCGTCACGCAAGTGAACAGCAAAGGAGGATCACACCGAAGGTCATGAAGACTCTATCGTTTCATTCGTTGAGGGCCAAACACATCGTACTCGCTTTAGCCCTGCTCTCGCAGTTGGCAAGTTGCCTCTCCTCACCCTTCCTGGCGCGGGTGCGTAACCAAAGCGCTCAAGTCGCCACGGCAAGTCAGCCGACCGCATCGAAGGTCTTAGGTGGTTCCGATTTCAATGCGGAGCGTCAGACGTTTCGCGGCACAGCCGCTGCCGATGCGTTGCAGTACTCGGTCGCAGAACTGGCGGGCAACACGGAACCGGATAGCCTCACCCTATTCTTTGCAGCCCTTTTCGTAGTGGCAGCTTTTGTGGCTGGCCGGCGCCGTTTCCACAAATTAATGACGGACTACGAGCGCGAGATGGGCGAGCGCTTCGACTGATGCCCGACGCGTCGCGCAAAAGAGATTCTATGGGCAATACCCGCTTTCTCACACGTCGAGATTTCGTCGTTGCAGCCCTCGGTCTTTGTGGACTCACGTTGGCGGCATTTGCAAAGCCGGAACAAACGCCTTCAGCTGTCACTTCAGACAACAAAGTGGCCGCAGTTCGGATGCCCGCTCCGCCGGAGAGGTAAGCAGCAGTGGTGCTAAAGGCGCCGCCGTTTCGTCATCAATGCCCGGAGCCGTAGAATCGCTTGCGTCTTCAATTGAGATATGCGCGATTCGTGAAGATTCAAGATGCCTGCAATCTCGCGCAGGGTCAGCTCTTCGTAGTAATACAGGCTTAACACTGTGCGTTCCACAGCCGGCATTCGTTCGATGGCTCGCGCCAGGGCACGTTCCTGTTGCGCGCGTTCCATGATTTCGGAAGGCCATTTCTGCTCAGAATCGGCGAGATAGGAGAGCAGGTCGCTGCTCTCCCCATCGGCAGACGCCACTTCCATACTCGCGAGGGTGATGCTGCGGGATTGCGTTAGCCAATCCTGATACTCGGAGATAGATAAGTCCAGGTAGGCTGCTATCTCCTCTTCCTCAGGCGCTCGGTGAAACTCCTGTTCCAGAACATCAATGGCGCTTTCAATTTTCCTGGAACGCTTTCGTTGGTGACGGGGTATCCAGTCTAGCCCGCGCAAGCTGTCAAGGATAGCTCCTCGAATCTTGTACTCCGCATAGGTCCGCAGTTTTACGTCACGGTGTGCATCGTAACGGTCGATGGCGGCGATCAAGCCCAGAACTCCGGCAGACACCAAATCGTCGAAGTTCATTCGATCGGGGATCCGTTCGAAGATGCGCCGGGCAATCAACCGCACTTGCGGCAAATGCTCTAAGATCAACTGCTCGCGGTCTTCGGTGCTGAGAGTCGGCTTAACGGACGCGGGATTGTCGGCAGGAGCAAGCAGCGCGGTTAGTTCTTCACGATCGCCGTACATGATGGTTTTGGCCTACTGGGTTATCGGCAGAATCCACCAGGAACTTCATACCCCTTGCTTAGAAAAAGCGCGCCCCTTCTAGCCCAAACTATGAAATACGCCGGTCGCATGCCCGTCTAGCAGGGTATGTGGCGGTGCGGACGCGGCGGTACGGTACCGTCTGGAGTGGGAGGGTTAGATGCGAGTCGCCTTATTTACGCGTGAGTTTCCGCCTAACATTTACGGTGGCGCGGGAGTCCATGTGGACTACTTGAGCCGAGAGCTTGCGCGCAAAATCGAGGTGGACGTTCATTGCTGGGGCAATCAGCACGTGGACGAAGGCAATTTACACGTGCGCGGAGGACAGCCCTGGTCAGAAATTAGCAACGGGACGGAAGGCAAGTTCAAAACGGCGCTCGAGACGCTTAGTTTGAATCTGTCGGAGGTCAAAGCACTGGCGGGTGTGGACGTGGCGCACACGCACACTTGGTACGCCTCGTTCGCCGGGCTGCTGGCAAAGATGCTGTACCAAGTTCCGTTCGTGCTGACCACTCATAGCCTGGAACCCCTGCGTGCATGGAAGGCCGAACAGTTAGGGAGCGGTTACACCATCAGCTCGTGGGTGGAGCGTACTGCCATTCTGGAGACCGATGCTGTGATCGCGGTTTCGGAAGGGACCAAAGAGGACATTCTGCGGGTCTATCCGACGCTTCCCCCCGACCGCATCCATGTGATCTATAACGGCATCGATTTGCATGAGTATCAGAAGACCACGGAGACCTCGGCGCTGGAAGCCTTCGGAGTCGATCTCTCAAAGCCTTACGTGCTGTTTGTAGGCCGCATCACCAGGCAAAAAGGCGTTACTCACTTGGTGGATGCCATACCTCACATGCCGCACAACACACAGGTGGTGCTGTGTGCAGGGGCACCCGATACACCGGAAATCGCCACCGAAATGCGGAACAAGGTAGAGCAGGCGCGCAAGCTGAACCCATACGTGATCTGGATCGAGAAGATGGTCTCGAAGCCGGAGGTGATTCAGCTCTACAGCAACGCCCGGGTATTCTGCTGCCCTTCGGTCTATGAACCGTTCGGCATCATCAACCTGGAGGCCATGGCATGTAAGGCGCCGGTAGTGGCAAGCGCAACAGGCGGCATAAAGGAAGTGGTGGTGGACAATCAGACGGGTTATCTGGTTCCCTTTGAGCAGGATCCCGCCACTAGCTTCCCCCGAGACCCCGAGCGATTCGCGCGCGACCTGGGCGCAAAAGTGACAGACCTGTTAAACGACCCTGAAAAGTGCCGACGCTTCGGGGAGGCGGGCCGAAAACGTGTAGAAGAAACGTTCAGTTGGACCGCGATCGCCGATCAAACGATTGCGCTCTATCAGCGACTCATCGACAAACGAAAGCAGGACGGAAAGCAGTAATGGCGAAAGTTTCTACTCTGGAGCAGGAAGGCCGGAAGCGGGTCATCATCGAAGGCGTGACGCCGCAAGTAGACGGCGGACGGTTCGCGGCGAAGCGAACGGTGGGCGATCTTGTGCGGGTCGAAGCAGATGTCTTCACGGATGGCCACGATTCAGTTGCGGCAGCGCTGCTGTACCGGCATGAGAAAGAGGCCGCCTGGCACGAGCAAACTTTCACGTTTCTCAACAACGATCGCTGGTTTGCCGAATTCCGAGTCACGGAACTTGGGCGCTACCGATACAAGGTCGTTGGCTGGGTAGACCACTTTGAGACGTGGCGCAAAGACTTGCTGAAGCGCATTGCTGCCCAGTCGGACACGCCAGTGGATTACTTAATTGGCGCGCTGCTGATTGAGGAAGCGGCGCGTCGGGCCCGCGGCGCCGATGCTGACAAGTTGAAGAAGGCGGTAGCGGAGCTTAGAAAAGAGGGGGATCTCGAGACAAGGCGCGTGCAAGCCACCGATCCGCTGCTCTACGATCTCGTGCTGCATTATCCTGACCGGCAATATGCCACGGAACTGGATCGCGAACTGGAATTGATCGTCGATCCGGTGCGCGCTCGCTTCAGTTCCTGGTATGAATTCTTTCCGCGCTCGGCGTCTCCTGACCCGGACAAACACGGCACGTTCAAGGACGCGGAAGCGCGCCTACCGTATGTGGCAGAGATGGGCTTCAACGTGGTGTATTTCCCGCCCATCCATCCCATTGGAGTGAATTTCCGAAAGGGCAAGAACAACACCACTACGCCTGAGCCTAACGATGAGGGAAGCCCTTGGGCCATTGGGGCAAAGGAAGGCGGCCACAAGAGTATTCACCCCAAGCTCGGCACCATTGAGGATTTCCGCCACTTAGTGAAGCGCGCCGACGAGCTTGGGTTGCAGCTTGCCTTGGACATCGCGTTTCAAGCCGCACCGGACCACCCGTACGTCACCGAGCATGAGGCGTGGTTCCGCAAGCGACCTGATGGAACCATTCAGTACGCGGAAAATCCACCGAAGAAGTATCAGGATATCTACCCATTTGACTTCGAATCAGTGGAATGGAAGGGGATGTGGGAAGAATTGAAATCCGTGTTCGTGTATTGGATTGAACAGGGCGTTCGTATCTTCCGCGTCGATAACCCCCACACAAAAGCATTCCCATTTTGGGAATGGTGCATTACTGAGTTGAAGCGGGAATGGCCTGAAACATTGTTTTTGTCAGAAGCCTTCACACGGCCGAAGGTGATGTACCGGCTGGCGAAAGTAGGATTCAGCCAGTCGTACACTTACTTTCCGTGGCGCAACGAAAAAGTCGGACTCACTGAGTATCTGACCGAGCTGACAAAAACACCAGTCAAGGACTTCTTCCGACCCAATCAATGGCCGAATACGCCGGACATTCTGACGGAGTTCCTGCAATTGGGCATGCGCTCCGCATTTACGATCCGACTGCTGTTGGCCGCAACACTCGGCGCCAACTATGGCATTTACGGACCCGCTTTTGAGCTGATGGAGAGCCGGCCGATTCGCCGGGGCAGCGAAGAATATCTGGATTCTGAGAAGTACCAGACGCGAACCTGGGATCTGGAACGACCCGACAGCCTGCGGGATCTCATCACTTTGGTTAACAAGATCAGGAATGAAAACGAAGCGCTGCAGCAGGACTGGACTATCGAGTTTCATCCCACCGATAACGATCAGCTGATCTGCTTCAGCAAGACCTCGCCAGATGAGCAGAACGTGATCCTGATGGTGATTAACCTGGATCCTCACAACGTTCAGTCCGGGTTTGTCACCTTAGCGTTGCCGAAGCTGGGTGTTGAGACTGGGACTTCATTTCAGGCCCACGACTTGCTAACTAACGCGCATTATCTCTGGAGCGGACCCAGAAACTTTGTAAAGCTGGATCCAAACAGCATCCCGGGACACATCTTCCGCATTCGCAAGCGGGTTCGTGTAGAGAACGATTTCGATTATTTTGCATAAAGCCCGGTTGCTGTGAAAGGCGTGCGCTCCCTTTACCGTCATACCGTTCGTGGTGAGTGAAGGGAGCGGCATGAATCGTACGCAGGAAGCAGTGATCGAGGTTCGGACTTGGGAAGAGCCGCTCGGCGAACAGGAGTTGTCCCGAGTGGAGACACTGCTGCCGGACTGGATTCGGCAGCAGCGTTGGTACCGGGCAAAGGCGAGAACCGTTGCCGGGGTTCACGTTCAGGACAGCGTGCCCGCCAAATGCCCCGGCAGCTTCACCATGGTCGTTCGAATTGAATACCAGGACGGAGAGGCCGACACTTATCTTCTGCCACTAGCGATGGTGGAAAGATCTGCGGACGTAGCCGCGACGGACGTGCTTGCTCAGGTTCGTCACCAGAGTGGTGCGGAACGCGTCCTTGTGAACGCTTTAGCGCAAGCTGACTTCCGAATGTCGCTGCTGGATGCAATTGCGTGCGACGACGTATTCGAGGGTGTAAACGGCTTGCTTGTGTCTCGGCGTACCAATGCATTTGACCGCCAATGCGGCCAAGCTGTGCCCGAACTGCCAAGCAAAGTTTCGCGCGCCGAACAAAGCAACAGCTCGATCATCTTCGGCGACCAATACATCCTGAAAGTATTCCGAAAGTTGGAAGAAGGCATCAATCCGGATATAGAGATCGGCCTCTTCCTCACCGACCAGAGTTTTGCGTCCACACCTCAGGTCTTGGGAACGATCGAGTATGTACGGAAGCACTCGGAGTCCGCGGAGCCGCCCGTCCCGATGTATGCGGCCATCCTGCAGAAGTTCGTTGCGAACCAGGGCGATGCCTGGAAGTTCACTCTGGAGGCGCTGACAGGCTTCTTTGAACGCGCTCTGCCGAACGGGGATGCACCCGCACTGCCAAGCACACATCCCTTTGAGCTGATGAAGCAGCAGCTACCGCCGGTAGCCCGACAGACAATCGGCGACTATCTGGAATCGGCCAAGCTTCTCGGCACGCGCACGGCCCAGATGCACGCCGCGCTTTCCAGCAGCGAGACTAATCCCGACTTCGCTCCGCAATCGTTTAATCGCGAGTCGTTCGCTTCCCTCCGGAACGAGATGGTGCATGAGGCGGACCGGGCTTTCGGACTTCTGCGGGAAAAGCAGGCGTCGCTTAAAGGCGAGGCCGCGCTGAGCGCCCAGCGACTGCTTGCGGCCGAGGCCGACGTGCGTAGCCGTTTCGATTCACTGCGTGACCGCGATCTAAGTGCGGTTGTGATCCGCCATCACGGTGATTACCATCTGGGGCAGGTTCTGTATACAGGCAACGATTTCGTTATTATCGACTTTGAAGGAGAACCGGCACGCCCTTTGAGCCAGCGCCGGCAACGAGCCTTTGCTATGCGCGACGTGGCTGGCATGGTTCGTTCCTTTTCTTATGCCGGCTTTGCCGCCCTGTTCGGTCAAGTGCCTGGCGTGAAGACAGACGAGACTAATCACCAGCGTGTCGAGAATTGGGCAGCGTTCTGGGGCGCCTGGGTGAGTGCGCAGTATCTTCAGGCCTACTTCTCGGAAGCAGACGGGAAACCGTTCGTCAGCACTTCAGAAAGCGAGCGCAAGTTCCTGTTCGACGTCTTCACTTTGCAGAAAGCCTTGTATGAAGTGGCGTATGAGCTGAATAACCGGCCGGACTGGGTGCAGATTCCGCTGCGTGGCATTCTAGGTCTGATCGCTTAGGGCGGTACCGCAACTCCATGGGCAACGCGCATAAGTTCTTTTCTGAAAACGACGCTTACTATTTCCGGGAAGGCACGCACACGCAACTCGCCAACGTGTTGGGAGCACATTTACACGACGGTGGCGCGGCGTTTGCAGTCTGGGCGCCGCAGGCGAGAACGGTCTCAGTTCTGGGTGATTTCAACGGTTGGAACGCCGACGTCAATTCGCTGGAACGCGGTCTAGGCGGCGTTTGGGAGGGTTGGGTACCCGGTGCATGGCACGGCGCCAAATATCAGTTTGAGATCCGCGGCGACGCAGGCTTTCAGGTTCTGAAGGCAGACCCCTTCGGCATCTTTCAAGATACGCCGCCGCGCACACAATCCATTCTTTGGGACCTGCACTATTCCTGGGGCGACGACGAATGGATGGCTCAGCGCGCAACAGCGAACAGCCTGGAAGGCCCAATCTCGATCTACGAGGTTCATTTGGGATCTTGGCGTCGAGTGGCGGCCCAGGGCAATCGCTCGCTGACTTACAGCGAGTTGGGTGACCAACTAATCCCGTATGTGCGCCAGATGGGCTTCACTCACGTGGAGTTTCTGCCCATCATGGAACATCCTTTCTTTGGATCGTGGGGCTACCAGACCACCGGCTTCTTCGCGCCGACCAGCCGTTACGGAACGCCCCAGGACTTCATGCACCTGATCGATCGATTTCATCAAGCCGGCATCGGCGTGATCCTCGATTGGGTGCCATCTCATTTCCCGAATGACGAATACAGCCTGGGACGCTTCGACGGTAAACCCGAGTTCGAACCCTCAGATCCCCTGATGGCCGTGCACCCGGACTGGAATAGCTTCGTCTTCGATTACAGCCGGCCAGAGGTAAGAAGCTTTCTGTTGAGTAGCGCGATGTTCTGGCTCGATCGGTACCATGCTGATGCGCTGCGGGTTGATGCCGTCGCCTCCATGCTGTACCTCGACTACTCACGCCGGCCGGGCCAATGGACTCCAAATCACTACGGCGGGCGAGACAACCTGGACGCGATTGCGTTCCTCCGCGTGTTGAACGAAGATGTGTATGGCTTCCACCCTGACGTCCAAACCATCGCGGAAGAATCCACCGCATGGCCGCAAGTTTCGAAGCCCACCTTTGCCGGCGGACTGGGTTTCGGTTTCAAGTGGGACATGGGTTGGATGCACGATACGCTGGATTACTTTTCTACTGATCCGGTCTATCGGCGCTACCGTCAGAATCAACTTACATTCCGAACCGTATACGCGTTCAGTGAGAACTTTGTTTTACCGCTGTCTCATGATGAAGTCGTCTACGGGAAGAAGTCACTGATCGGCAAGATGCCGGGCGATAATTGGCAGAAGTTTGCTAACCTTCGAGCGCTTTTTGCCTACATGTACGCCCAACCCGGCAAGAAATTGTTGTTCATGGGTGATGAATTCGCGCAATGGTCTGAGTGGGCTCACGACGGTTCGCTTCAGTGGACGTTGCTCGACAGCGCGCCGCATGCGAGTATACGGCTGCTGATCGGCGATTTGAATTCGCTTTACCGGTCAGAACCAGCATTGCATTGGAAGGAGTACGTTGCGGGGAGTTTCAGCTGGATTGACGCAAGCAATGCAGAGCAAAACATCCTTGTGTTTCGCCGCTGCGCCGCCCAACCTGAAAACGACGTGGTTGTCGTCTGCAATCTCAGCCCGGTACCGCGTTCGAACTATGGAATCGGCATTCCGCACAAAGGCTTCTGGCGTGAGATTCTGAACACCGATTCGCGCGTCTACGGCGGCAGCGGGCAAGGCAACGTCGGCGGCGTGGAATCAGTGCCCGTCCCGCTGCATGGCTTCTTTCAATCCATCACCATACAAGTGCCGCCGCTCGCAGTCCTTTACCTAAAGCGGTCTTAGCGGCCTTCAGAAGACAATGGTTGCCGAAGCCTGAAGGTCGCGGTTGTCGTTTAAGGTACTGGTGATGACACCCACCGTCGGCGAGCCGATATTTGCGTTCGGTTCGTTGAAGTTAGGTGTATTGAACGCATTAAAGGCATCCATACGGAACCGCATCGATAGCTGTTCCCGTAATCGGAATTGCCGCTGCAGTGACAAGTCCCAGTTCGAGGTGGATGGCCCGTAGAGTACACCTCTGGCAGAGTTGCCGTAGGTGTTGTAAGGCGGTTGAACGAAGGCTGCCGGGTTGAACCACAAGGATGGCTGTGGGTTCGCTAGTGTTCCCGAAGCAATGCGGTTCGGCCAACTCGGCGCTCCAAAGTTCACACCGTTATTCAAGTAGACCGTGAAAGGCAATCCACTTGCAAAGGTAACAATGCCGTCGAACTCCCAGCCTCCCACGACGTTAGATAACAAGCCGCTTGATAAGTAGTGCCGTTTTGGTCCAAACGGCAATTCGTACGTGAAGCTACCGACCAGACGATGCATCTGATCGAAACCGGAAGGACCGTAGCCGGCTTTCAGATCAGTGACAGTCTGCGGATTTCCCACCGCGCCCCCTCCGCTCGCTGCCGAACCGCCGTAATCCAGGGATCGGCTGTAGGTGTAACTCACCAGCGCGGTTAGACCAGCCTGATAGCGCTTTGTAAACTTCAGTTGCAGACTGTTGTAGTTCGACATGTTGCGCTCGTCGCATTGCACCCAGGTGGAGATGTTATTCAACGGCTGAATCAATCGTCTCGATTGCAAAGAACCGGCAGCATCAACTCCAGGCGTTCCTGGCTGCACTTCATCGGGGTTGTAGCAATAAGTCAAGTGAATGCCGCGGCTTCCTGCGTAGGCGATCTCTGCCAGTGACGACTGCGTAATCTGGTGCTGGATACCAAAGGTGTAGGTCTCCATATACGGGGTAGGATTCCTGGCCTCATGGCCAATCACGGCCGGCGCGGCCTGGTTCAATAAGGCGGTGTTCATCAGGGTGCTTTCCGGGATGGTCACCACGCCTTGCGGAAAAGGATTGGCAATGTTCGTAAGCGTGCCATTCGTAAACGCAGCCCCAAGCGGATTGGTCTGCGCTGAAAACGTCTGCGACACGGTGAAGGGGGGCTGCTGTCCTAATTCGTCTGAAGCCGAAAAAGGATCCGGGAAGTACACGATTCCGTACCCGCCTCGCACCACGGTGCGGCCCTTGCCATCCAGGTCATAGGCGAACCCGACACGAGGGCCAAGATCGCCGAAGCGGGTTTGTACGCCCGCGGTTGCCGAGGTGCCATTTACCCCCGCATACACATAGCTGAGCGTATTGAAGTTGAAATTCGCCAAGCGGTTCCGGATCTCGGTGTCGGGCGTGAATACGTCATATCGCAGACCCAAGTTAATCGTCAAGCGGGTCGTGACCTTCCAATCGTCTTCAAAGAATCCAGCCCATTCTCCATTCGTCACGTAATAAGGTGTCTGCAAGTAATTTCGGCTGCCGCTGTTTGGGAAGCCGAGAAGTAAGGCAGCCAGACCGGAACCGGTTCCGCTCGGCGACAGCGGATTGTTTGTGAAGTTGTCGTTAAACGTGAACTGCCCGCGCGTTGTGGTGTTCGTGAATGGAGACGCCAACTCGCGTATGTAGCGGAACCCGAACTTTAGCTGCTGTGTTCCCTTGGTCCACGACAGAGTGTCCTCAAATTGAATGTTGGTTTGCCTGGGGTTAGCCGGCAGAAACGCCGTTCCGCCCTGCAGACAGGTAAACTCCGCACCGCAGGAACTGCCGATTTGTAGATTCGGAAGGCCAGTGGCATACTGTGTGACATTTAAGCCCTGAATGCCCAACGAGGTGGAAGATTGATGCCCGTAGTCGGATTGAGAAGTGAACGGGTTCGTACGCGAATAGCCCATCCGGTACTCGTTCAGAAGAGTCGGGCTGAATAAGTGCGTTTCGTTAAAGGCGGCGCCTTGCGCAGCAAGCGTTGTATTCTGAATGCCCGCTACGTATGGCCCAAGGTCGAAGCGGCTCGACGCAAACGTGGGCGTCGGCAAACAGCACGACCCCGAACCACCCACCAGCGGATTGGGCGCACTCTGAACAAACTGCTCAAAGCTGTAGCGGAAGAACATGGAATCTTTGTCGCTCAACCGATAATCCAGCCGCGTATTCCCACCGTTGTCGTCGATGATCTGGTTCGCCGCCGACGTGTAATTGTTGAAGCTGCCGGCCGTTTGCGGAAGCGGATAGATACTGGCGATGTTCAGGCCGACCTGGCTTAATTCGGTGGCTGGGATGATGTTGTTGGGATACTGCCGCCGAACCGTCTGCCCGTTCACCACGGCTGTCGTTAGCGGATCGTAGATCGGGATCAGTGCTCCGCTAGAATTCCGGTAGTTACTGAAGTCACCTGTTCGTTCAGCAAGGGTCGGTACACTATTCAGGTTGACGATGCCCTTCAAGGAACGCTGGCCATAGTAGTCAGCGAAAAAGAAGAGCTTGTCACGAATAATTTTGCCGCCGACCGCTCCACCGAATTGATTACGACGATAGGCAGGCTGCTTCTGCGTTGTCGGATTGAAATAGTTCCGGGCATCAAGCCAGCTGTTTCGAAGATAATCGAATGCTTCGCCGTGATAGTCATTCGAACCCGATCGGGTGGACACCGAGACAACGCCGGCTCCGCGACCGAACTCAGCCGAAAACGAGCCGGTGAGGACCTTGAATTCCGCGATGGATTCGACCGATGGCTGAACCATTACGGTGTTGAACGTCCACTCGTTGTCGTCAATCCCGTCCACCAACCAGGCATTCGTATTGGCTTGACTGCCCAATGCATTGAAGTTTGAAGCCGCGCGCGGATTGAACGAACTGGAACCAGAAAGATTCTCACCCGGCTGACCTGCTGTTACACCGGGCACGAGATCAACCAGCTGAGCAAAATCACGCCCGTTTAGAGGAAGATCTTCCACCTGGGTCTTTCCTATCACCTGACCAAGCTCCGCGCTGTCGGCCTGTACCAGCGGTGCTGCGGCAGTAACTTCTAAAGTCTGACTTACCTGACCCACTTTCAACGAAAAGTCAATTCGGGCACGTTGATCTACGTCGAGTGTCACGTTCGAGTTCAGCTCTTTGCTGAATCCCGCTTTCTCCACCGTCACCGAGTAAGTGCCCGGAATCAAGAAAGGCGCCGTATAAGCGCCTGCTTGATCCGTTTTGTAGTGAGTGGTGGTGCCCTTTGCCAGATCTGTGATCGCAATATCAGCCTCAGCGATCGCTGCCCCGCTAGGGTCTTGCACAGTGCCCAGGATAGTGCCTGTTGTGACCTGAGCGAATGTATGAGGCGCTGATATTGCCAACAGGCAGCAAAGTAGCAGCGCACTAGGGAACTTCTTCAACATCGACAAACAACTCCTGTTTCCAAATAGAAATGAACTATTGAGAAATAGAAGCGCACCTGCCGAAATTGATGTCAGAGGTTCGCTTCCATTTTCTCGCGGTGCCTCGACAAACCCCTTTATGACCAGATGCGGTCGTTGACGCGATTGCCCTCGTTATTCCACTGGTCGCTGGGCGGAAACAATGTTTCTCCGGGTGCCAGGTGTGCCTTCACAGCTTCTTCGTTCAACGTGATACCGAGGCCCGGTTTGTCGGGAACGTTGATGAACCCGTGATCGACAATCGGTTTTGAAACGCCTTCCACCAGCGAATCCCACCAGGGCACATCCACTGAGTGGTTTTCCATCGCAAGGAAGTTGTCCATCGCCGCGATCGCATGCACCCCTGCCATGCAAGCAATCGGCGTACCCGCAAAGTGAACCGCGCAACCAATGCCAGCTTCCAGCGCCAAATCGCTTACCTGCTTCGTGCCAAGAATGCCGCCTGCCGAACCGGGATCCGGATGGAATATGTCAACTGCATGTGTCTCGGCAAGTTTCTTGAAGCCCTCCGGCAAATAGATGTCTTCGCCGGTGGCAAGTGGAATGTCCACTTCGCTTGAGATCTGCTTCAGCAGGTCAGGCCAGAACCAGGGCACCATGTCTTCCAGCCAAGCCAGATTGAACTCGGTCAACCGCTTGCCCAGCCGAATGCATGAATTCACGCCAATGTGTCCAAAGTGATCCGCCGACAGGGGCACGTCCATGCCCACCTGCTCCCGCACAACCGCCACATACTCGGCCATCAGATCGCAGCCTTTTTGCGTGATCTCGATACCGGTGAACGGATGAGCCATCCAATGTGTGTCCTTCGTTGGATCCATGCCAAGCGGATGGGTCAACGCGCCGGGCTTGTTCTGGATCAGGTCGACACCCAGGTCCATCTTCAACCAGGTGAAGCCTTGGTCCATGCGGGCTTTCAGTCTCTTGCCGTAAATCTCCGGGTTGTCGGATTCGGTGGTATCGCAATACGCGCGAACCTTATCGCGATACTTGCCGCCGATCATCTGGTACACGGGAACGTTGTATGCCTTTCCCGCCAGATCCCAGAGCGCCATCTCAACGCCGCAAACGCCGCCCGCTTGCCGGGATTCCCCGCCGAACTGTTTGATCTTCCGGAAAACTTTCTCTACGTTGCATGGATTCTCTCCCAGCAAACGGCCCTTCAGCATGAGTGCGTACATTGCACTGGAGCCGTCACGCACCTCGCCAAGGCCGTAGATACCTTGATTAGTGTCGATGCGCAGAATCGGGCAGGTCATGGGTGCATGCGCAATCGTGCAAACTCGAAGGTCGGTTATCTTCAACTCCGCAGGCTTCGAATTCGTATTTGTATTCTGCGGCAGGGCTTCCAATACTTGATCGCTCCAGAGCGTACCGATGGAAGCAAGGCCCGCGGCCTGCATGAACTTGCGCCGGGCCATCAATTTCTGCAAACTTTTCGTCATAGATTTTTTCGTTTTACCTCCGGCCTGTCGATGATTACCCTTGTGCCCAGTTCAGAATCGCAGTTGCCTCATCGCAGCCTGAAGCATATCAACACTAATTTGCCACGAATGCCATGGGGGAAAAGCCGTCTTTGGGGTCGGAACCACACGCTCTGATCAAGCTCAGCGCGCGCTTAACCCCACCACGTTTCGCCTGGCGCCAAATGCGCCCTCGCCACGTCTTGATTGATCTCGACGCCCAGACCCGGTTTGTCCTGTATCGTCAGATATCCGTTCTCCCAAATCGGTCCCTCGTGGACCACAAGGTCCGGCCACCAATCGATCCAGTTCGCCAGTTCATGGATCCGAAAGTTGCGCATTGCCGACGCAGCGTGCGCGGAAGCGATTGTTCCAACTGGACTGGCCGGATTATGAGCCGCCGTCCATATCCCGTAACTGGCCGCAAAGTCAGAGATGCGCTTCGATTCGAACAAGCCTCCGGACTTCGGAATGTCGAGATGCACACCGTCTGTCCCTTGCAGCTGAATCAGCCGCTCGAAACCGGCAAATCCGTACAGATTCTCGCCAGTGCACACTGGAACTGGCGACCGTTCACGAACCCACGCCATGGCCTCCGGATTCTCGGGTGGCACTGGGTCCTCAATCCACATGGGCGCAACATGCTCCAAGGCTTTCGCAAGTTGCACCGCATCGCGCGTGTCGTAGTGCCAGTGCAAGTCGATACCGAAGTCGGCATCGGGACCAAGCTCTTCGCGAACCGCCTCCATCACACGCACAATCTGGCGGATGTCCTGGTTGGTGAGGTTGCGCAGGTACGGGTCGTGACCGGCTTGTTTCGCTTCCGGGTCAAGCGAACGCGGAATGCCGTCGCCCTGAAATTTGAAGGCTGTCCAGCCCCAGCGCTCGGCCTTGGTGCGTCGAACCAAGTCGCGCCACGAGGCCAGGTCTTCCGGATGCTGTTTAGGCACCTGTGTGGTCCGGTAGAAACGGACGCGATCGCGAAAACGGCCGCCGAGGAGGTTGCAAACCGGCGTTTGTAGAATACGGCCCGCCAGGTCCCATAGCGCAATCTCAATGCCGCTTGCTGCTGTCACCGTGGGACCGCCAATGGCGCCCGCGCCGGCACTGTCGCGAAGCATTTTCTGGTACAGCTTGTCGACGTTCAACGGATCTTCGCCAACAACGATGCCCTTCATCTTGTTGACGACCAGGTCTTTGACGCCCCATCCCCAGTAAGCTTCTCCAATGCCATACAGGCCGGAGTCGGTTTCGATCTTGATGAGATTCCAGTCCCAAGTGCCGCGGACAATCATGCACTTCACGTCCGTGATCTTGATCTTGTTCCGCAGCGCCTCGGCTGCGGCGGCGTACTTCGAGCAGATTAAGGTCCCGGCAGCCAGGCTGGCGTTTTGAAGGAACTGACGTCGTCCGGTAAGAGCCATAGTTTATCCGGCTCTATCGTATGCGAATCCGTTTTGCGAATTGCCTATTACGAATCGGGCGCAGCGCTCCGCAGCCACTGAAGGCTTTTTACAGCGTGCTCGCGTCCCTGTGAGGCTGCATTCATCGCCTGCAATATCTTGCGGTCTTGTCCGATTACATACGTGACCCGCCCGGGAACAAGGCCCAACAGCTTTGGCACGCGATATAACTTTCGAACGCGGCCGCCCGGGTCCGCTAGCAACGGATAAGGCAGCTGATTGTGACTGGCGAACCGCGCCGAAACAGCTTCGGGTTCCGCACCAATCCCGAAAATTGCTGCATTCGACGCGCGAAAGTCCGCAGCGTGATCGCGAAAGCTGCAGACTTCGGCCGTACACAAAGGGGTAAAAGCCATCACGTAGAAAAACAGAACCACAGAGTTTCGTGTGAGTGCTGCGTACAAGTTGACACTCTCACCGGTGGTAGATTGCAACGTGAAGTCAGGTGCGTTGTCACCCGGTTGCAGAAGAGGGTTTGACATATCTTATGGTGCGGTGGGTGCCGGGTAATCGCGACCCTTCCAACTGCTGGGCGTCCCCGCGAGTTGACGCGCAAGCGCCCACCACTGCAGCGCTAACAGCAGCAATACAGACGCGGGATGCAACAGGGCGCCCAAGAGCGGTTGACGGAAGCGAATTACCGCTAGTAATCGCGGCAAGTACGCGAACGCAATTGCCATCCAAACCAGCTCTCGCCTAAACGGACCGAATAACAGCAGAAACGGCAATACCTGACCAACCAGCAATAAGATGGTGAATGGAACGATACGGGCCGGCGCTGCTATGCCTTCCGTTGCGTTCTTCAGCAAACCGCGCACCACTTCGCCCGCGTTTGTATACATCCGGCAAGTAGCAACAAATGTCGCGTCGCATAAGTCAGTCCGCAAGCCCGCGCGCCGAAATGCTTTAGGTAGCGTAATCCCATCGTGCTTCGAATCGTGGATGGCCTGGTGTGTCCCCGCTTGCATATAGGCGTTCCGCTCCACCAGCATCAACTGGCCGCAGCCGGCCGCGAACGCGGGATTTGCATTGCGCCGCATCGCCGCCAGAGGCAAAAATCCAAGCAGCAAAAAGTGCATTAGCGGAATCAGCGATTGTTCCAGGATGGTCCGTGTTTCCTGCCTTGGAAACCCGCTGATCAGCACCGCGTTCCTGCGTTTCATCTCAAACGCCAAGCGTGAAAGGCCATCAGGCGCCAGCCGCACATCGGCATCCACAAAGCAGAACAAGGCATTAGTTGCCAGCTGCGATAGCGTGTAACAGGCAAACTGCTTCCCGCACCAGCTCTCCGGCAACGTAGGCGCGCTAGCTAGACGGAGTCGCGAGTCTGTAGCAGCAAGCGCTCGCACAAGGGATGCAGTTTTATCGGTCGAATGATCGTCCAGGACAATCACCTCCAGATCTACTCCAACGCTCGCTAGCGCTGCCCTTATTGCCGCCTCAATTGAGCCTTCCTCGTTCCGCGCAGGAATCAGGACTGAGATGGAAGGACGCTCTGTCGCCGGTGCTGCGACGGGTCTTCGGTACAGCAGCAGATTTCGAATAAACAGAGCGCACGGGATGGCGGCAAGAGTGAAAGCAGCCCACAAAACCAGCACGGTCAAAATCTCCCGTGTTCCGGTTCGAACTTCCTGCCGAGCGCCTTGGCTTTTGCCGCGCGCCACAAGTCGTAAATGCCGCCTATGCCGGCACGTCCGTCGATTAACGACTCGAAACAGGCCGGATCCCGTTGCTCCACGCGCAGGCTTAGCTCATCCTGTGTCCGTTCGAGTGCTGCAGCAAAACACTGGCTCCACGCGTCCGGCGTTCGCTGCCCTTCCACATACACGGGTTCGCCGATGCAGGCAAACGCTTCGGCAAATCTTTCATTCCAGAATGCATATTCGAAGGCGATTGGCAGCATCGCGAACGGCTTCGCCTCGGCGCAGAGCCTCCGTGCCAGGTGGCCGACACCCTTTGCGATCACAACCGGTCTGCGGCGAACATCAACGAATTCACCTTGCGGCGTTACCCAAAGCGCATGATCCTCGCGCGCCAAACAGGACTGCCCTACCCTCAAGAACTTCTCTGCGCCTGCACGCGAGTGCGGGTTGATGCCAAAGAAGCCGATGCTCTCGAAGAACTTATACTTCTCCACGCCGGCCGCCGCAATCGGACCGTAATTGGCCCGCTCGGGGAAGAATCGGCGGCTGAGATAGAAGCTGAGAAGCGGATCCCACCAGGACGGATGATTGACGCACACCAGAACTGCCCGCCCCTGGACGGCCTCGGGTGAAGCCAGACGCAGCAAGTGAAGACCGTGGAAATTACGGCTCAAATACCATTGCAGATATCTGGTAAACAGCCGCAATCGCCACTGGGAGATGACCGGAAGCCGGAGTTCAGCGCCAGTAACAGGCTCGCCACGCATCGCGAACCATCATACTGCCGCAGCGTGCGTATGTTGCTGCCGCCGCGGCGCTGCTGCATCCTGATCCAGGCGGTCTGCCGCGATCCACCCGGACATCATCACCATCGGCATGCCCGGGCCGGGATGCGCCGAGCCGCCTGCGAGATAAAACCCCTTGATCTTCGGATCGTGGTTTGCTGGTTTGAAGCCGCCCTGCAATCGGCCATGGCTGGCAATACCGTAGATAGCGCCGTTCAACACGCCGTATCGTTCGTGGATATCCTGCGGCGTCAAGTGATGTTCGGTGACGATTGCAGATTCTATGTCGTGAAGGCCGCCAGTCTTCTTGAGCTTCTCAAGAATGACCTTTCGGTACGCCGGATACATTTCTTTCCAATTGTGGTGAGGCCGTAGGTGTGGTGTGTGGACCAGCACGTACAGGGCTTCCCCCCCAGCGGGTGCCACCGCCGGATCCGTTTTCGCGGGTGCGCAAAGATAGCAAGTCGGGTCGGGTGCTGGTTCGCCCTTGTCGTAAATAGCGTGAAACTCTTCCTTCGGATCACGCGAGAAAACAAAGTCGTGATGCGCCAAATGCTCATAACGCCGATTGAGCCCCAGATACATCACAACCCCGGAGCAAGCCGGCTCGTAGGATCGCCGTTTATTGAAGTCTTTGGCAATCGATCCGCCTAGAAGCTCGCGGTAGGTGCGAACGGAATCTGAGTTCGCGACCACAGCCGCGAGGGGCGTATACTCACCGCTCTCGGTCTCGACGCCACGAACCTGGTTCTCCACAACGTCTACCCGCCGAATTCGCGCGTTGGTTTTGAACTGGACGCCTAACTCGCGCGCTAACTTAGTAAGTGCTTCCGGGATCGTTCGCGTTCCACCCATCGGATACCAAACGCCCTCATTTGCCTGCATGTATGCAATCGCGCATAGGATAGCCGGCGATTTCTCCGGCGAGGAGCCGACATATTGAACCATGTGGTCCAGCATCTGCGCCACCCTGGGGTCTTTCACATCCTTGCGGATGGTGCCCGCCACCGTCTGTCCCAGCTTCATCCGGCTTACATCTTTTAACAAGCTGAGGTTGAGCGCTGAACCGCTGTCGAAAGTGTCCCGGATGGAGCCCAACGATCGCCAGAAAAAAAAGCGATCCGAGATCGCGTGCAACTCTTCGGAGACCGACGCGAATTTTTGATAGCCTTTCGCAGAGTTAGGGGCGAAGCGCTGCAGTTCGCGATCCATCTCCGCCGAGTCGCCATAAAGATCAAGCGAAGTTCCGCCATCGAAGAACGAACGCCACTGCGGCTCCAGGGGCACCAGGTTCAGGTAATCCGAAAGCTCGCGGCCGGCCTCTGTAAAGATGCGGCGTAGCACTGAGGGGCAGATTAGAATGGTGGGCCCCATGTCGAAGCGGTAACCGTCTTCGCGCCACTCGGCGGCCTTGCCCCCAATCCACGTATTCTTCTCGAACACTGTTACCTGGTAGCCGCGGGCGGCCAAAACACAGGCTGCGCTTAGCCCGCCCAAGCCCGATCCTATTACTCCAACTGTGTCGCTCTTGGCTTTCAAGCTGATTCCTTTCGCATGCTGAAGACCACTTTCGCCAGCCGCCGCAGGCTTTGCAATCGCTTGCGCCACGACGGTGCATGAACGGTAGTCATAAATTCCAAAAACAAATTCTCGGCTGCGTCCGGCACCGGTTCCAAGTGGCGTAGACGTTTTGCACGTTGCGTGGCGATGGCTTTTGGCACGGTCATCTGCAGAAGCCCTTCGGCACCTCTCGTCGTTCCGTACCCGCTTAACTTCCGGCCGCCAAAAGGAACGCGGGGATCAGCCGTTGGAACAATTACATCGTTGATGACCACCACTCCGGTGTGCAGTCTGCCGGCCAATCGTTTTGCCCGCGTTTCCGAAGCAAAAAGGCTTGCGCCCAAGGCATGTGCATTCCTGTTCGCCAATGCAACAAGCTCGTCTTCCGAAGCAAAAGTCAGCATCGCCGGCACTTCCTGGTCGCGCCCCCCGGCCTCTGCCAATGCCAATTGAAATTCGTGAGCGACCGTCACATGCACTAGCAGCCTGCGCGGGGCGATGCATGTGAATCCGTGATTCAGTCGCAGACCGAACAACAGCGCGGATGCGGCACGCTTCAGATTCGCCGTCGCATCCACAATCAACGCATCGCACCCCGAGAGTTCCACGATTGCTGGCGTGATTTGCTCAGCGGCCTGCTCCAACACGGCGCGACCGGATTCTACTGAACCGGTCATCACGATTTTGTCTACGCCCGCCTGCAGCCACTCGGTCGCCGTGTCAACAGAGTCGTCCACTATCGTCACAAGATTCCTAGGAAGCTTCGCGCTGCGCAGAATCAGCGCAAACGCATCAGCTATGGGCTTACCGCCGAGCCCAGGCTTCCAGACGACCGCGTTGCCTGCGGCCAGCCCTTGCACGGTATGAACCCCGGGCAGGAACAACGGGTAGTTAGCGGGACCAATTACTAGAACAACGCCAACCGGCTCGCGCCTCACCTCAATGTCAACGCCGCGTTGCAGCAATGGCCGACCGCGAGCCGATAGGACTTCCGGCTCTAACACCCTCGGGGCCTCGAGTTCCAAATAGCGAAGTGCATCGGCAAGCGGCATCAGCTCGGCTGTTAGCGTGTCGGTATGCGTGCGGTTCAACTCCGGCGGAAATAGCTCCAGAAGGTCACGCGCACTTTCAGCTAGCGTTATGCGGGCGTGCCGGATCTTTCTAAGCCGCTCCTCGAGTGAAGTGGCGGCCCACTCTGACTGCGCGCGGCGGGCGAGCGCCAGCAATTGAGCCACTCCCTGTTCCGAAGCAACCCCCGCAGCAGCCACTGTTAGGCAACCCCGGCAGCCATCGCTTTGTAGCTCGGACGCTGCTGATCCCAAGGAGCAGCCATACCAAAGTCGCTCAGCAACAAACGGGAACTAATACGTGCGGATTCGAAAATAACCGGCAACCCGCTGCCCGGATGTGTGCTGCCGCCGACCAGATACACGCCATCCAACTCGTCGAAGCGATTGCGAGGGCGCAAGTGCAACATCTGCGACCAGCTATGTGACAGACCAAACACTGCGCCTTTGTGCACCTGAAATCCCGTGTCCCAGTCCTTCGGAGTCCAAATACGCTCGTACTCGATGCGCGAGCGAATGTCAGGCGCGCCTAATTTTTCTAACTTGTCTAAGATTAGTTCCCGATAGCGCGGCCTCTCCAGGTCCCAGTTGACGGCTTCGTGTAAGTGAGTCACAGGCACTAACACATAAAGGGTACTCTTGTTAGCGGGCGCCAACGTACGGTCGGTAACGCCCGCGTTTTGTAAGTAAATGGACGGATCATCTGAAAGCACATGGCGCTTCGCAATCTCATCCATATTCTTCATATAGTCCTTAGCAATGTAGATCGTGTGATGAGAGATGTTGTCGTAGCGTCCCTTCAGCCCTAGGTACAGCATGAAAGCAGAACAGGACATCCGCGTCTTTTCCAGCTTCTTGTCTGTCCAACGCCGGCGCACCTCATTCGGGATCATGCTGGACATGGCACGCGCGAAATCAGCGTTTATCACCACGGCATCGGCTTTTATTTCCCCGTCGGGCACTCGCACTCCAGTCACCTGCCGTCCAGAAAGCATCACGCCTTCTACTGGCGAATTCAAGCGTATCTCCACACCCATCTGACGCGCAATGCGTGCCAGCGCTAGCGTAACTGCGCCGCAGCCCCCCACCGGGTGAAAGACCCCGTACTCATACTCCAGAAAAGACAGAATTGTGAAGAGGCTTGGGCACTCGAACGGCGACATGCCCAGGTATTTCGACTGGAACGAAAACCCTAGTCTGACGCGCTCGTCGGAAAAGTAGCGGCCCAGTTCAGAATCCAGAGACCGCCACGGCTTCAAAGTAGGCAATAGCTGCAAGAGCTTCAATTGAGCGGTATCGCGCCAGCTGTCGAAAGAGGTTTCCAGAAACGGCTTGAAGTCTTCCAACTTCTGACGGTTATCGCTCAAGAACCGGCGCAACTGCGTAGCATCGCGAGGGCACACACGCGCGATTTCCGCCTCCATCTTCTTGACGTCTGGGCTGGCCATGAGTTCGCCACCCGCACCGAAGACCAGCCGGTACTGAGGATCAAGCTTGATGAGATTGACCTCGCGCCAAAGGTCATACCCGATGCTGGCGAGAATACTCTCCAGCACCTGGGGGTAATGGAAGAATGTCGGTCCGTAATCGAACTTGAAGCCTCCCGCCTCGAACGTGGAAGTGCGTCCACCCACATGGGGCAGCCTTTCCACCACCGTGACTCGCGCACCGGCATTGGCAAGCAAAGCCGCCGCGACAAGCCCTCCGGGGCCAGCTCCAACAACTACGACGTGTCGAGGCAAACGAGTATCTTCCTCCCGCTCATCGGATTAGTGCATCTAACGCGCCGATGGTTTTTTATTCTGGTTTACTTTGTTAGAGCACGGCTTTAGGAAACTACCAGTTCGCCAGAACATGTGGCGTATAGACAACGCTGTCGCGGATTGGCTTCAGGCCGAATGCCATGCGTATTGAAGCATGTGGCTTCAAGTGTCAAATCGAGAACATGGGGCTGAATTCGGCCTGATAAAGTGGCGAGGACAGATGCTGCAATCGTTCAAAAACCTATGTCGTTTCCAAAGGTTTGCGTGTGTGTTGATTTTCTCGGTCGCCAATGTCGCGGCACAGTCCACTTCTGAGAAGAGGCCGCCACCCCCAGCCAGGATTGAACATGGCCGGGAGTTTCTCGGCCTAGGGCCTGCACCAGATGAGCAAGCCGCTGCGCGCGGACAAATCCTGTTCGTTCAAAACTGTGGCTTCTGTCACGGCGCAAATGCAAAAGGCGGCGAGGGACCAGATCTGGTACGCTCCGCGCTGGTGCTTCATGACGAGCACGGTGATCGTGTTAGTGAGGTCGTGTCGAAGGGCCGCCCCGACCGTGGCATGCCCGCATTCCCCTCCCTTACCGAGGCACAGATTCGCGACATTGCAGAGTTCCTGCATTCCCGTGTTGAAGCGGCCGCCAACCGCTTCAGCTACAAGATACTTAATGTGGTTACTGGTGACGCGGCCCAGGGACATGCCTTTTTCGACCAGCACTGTACCAGCTGTCACTCGCCGGACAAGGATCTTGCGCACATCGCCAGCCGCTTCGAACCGCAGGATCTACAGGCACAATTCTTATACCCGGCCCTGAAAGAACCCGGTGACGCCAGAACCGTAACGGTGACGTGCAGCGACGGCAAGCAATTTACCGGGAAAATTAGATCCATCGACGACTTCCGCGTATCTCTCGTCACAGGTGACGGCGAATTCCACAGCTTTCCTGCCGACCAGGTAAAGCTCGAGATACACGATCGGTTGGAAAAGCACCGCGAACTTCTGGCGCAGTACACAAATGCAGACATGCACAACGTTTTGGCCTATCTGGTGACCCTGAAATGAGAACTGCACTTCTTGCCTTAGCCTTGTCTTGTTCCGTATTGCTGCCTTTGCGGTCCAGCGCGCAAGGATTGAATCCCGAGAAATTACTGGCTCAGCCAACTGATACCTGGCCAACTTATAACGGCGACTACTCGGGACGGCGCTTCAGCACCCTCCACCAAATTGACGCCGGGAACGTGGGCAATCTGCGGCTCGCCTGGATGTATCGGACCAACGTCGGCGCACAACGCGGCATCAACAATACGCAGATAAAGAGCACGCCGCTCGAAGTAAATGGCGTGCTTTACTTCACGGTGCCTGACCATGTGTGGGCTGTGGACGCGAGAACTGGCGAAGAAATCTGGCACTACGCGTGGGAAGACAAGGGCGGACACCTGGTGGGTCAAAGAGGGGTCGGAATGTATGGCAACTGGCTCTACTTCCTAACACCCGACGGCTGGTTCATTTCCCTGAACGCCGCAAACGGCAAGGAGCGTTGGCGCATGCAAGTGGCCGATCCGAAACTGCAGTACTTCACCACTATGGCTCCCATGGTCATCCGCAATCACGTCGTGGTGGGTGTGGGTGGCGACGCTATGGATGTTCCCGGCTATCTCGAAGCAAGAGATCCGGAGACCGGCGCAACGCAATGGCGCTGGAATTCGGAACCCCGCCCCGGCGAACCCGGCGCCGAGACTTGGCCTGACAAAGGATCGATGGAACACGGCGGAGGGATGACGTGGCTGCCGGGCACCTACGATCCGGAGCTGAATCTCCTTTACTGGGGTACTGGCAATCCAAACCCCGTATACGCCGGGCAAGGCAGGAAGGGCACAAATCTGTGGACGTGCTCTATCGTGGCATTGAATCCCGATACGGGCAAATTAGCCTGGTACTTCCAAGCGTCACCCCACGACACCCACGACTGGGACAACGTAGAAACGCCAGTTTTGTTTGACGCTGATGTTCGCGGAGAACCTCGTCACTTACTCGGGCAGGCTGCGCGCAACGGCTACTTCTTCCTACTCGATCGAAAGACAGGCAAGAATGTTTTGAGCGCGCCGTTCGTAGGAACTAACTGGGCAAAGGGAACAGACCCGGAAGGTCATCCCATCCCCGATCCCGATCGCGAGCCGAAGACCGATGGGGCTTTAATGAACATCCCGGTCGTGGGAGGCACAAACTGGTTCCCGCCTAGCTATGATCCGGAAACCAAGTTGTTCTATGTGGACGCCGTTAAGGGTTACAGTCTCGCCTATCTGACCGACACCGATGCTCATCCCGAAGGCTACGGCGGAGGCGGACGCAACTTGTATATCCGCAGCTCGCTTGAGGCCATCAACACCACCACCGGAAAGGTCCAGTGGTCGCACGACTTCCCTGGTCGTGGCGTGGCTTCCTTCGGTCTCCTCAGCACCGCGGGAAAGCTGCTCTTTGGTGGCGACCCTTCCGGCAACGTCATCGCCTGGAATCCCGAAACCGGCACCTCTCTTTGGCACTTTCATGTGGGCTCGCCGGTCACCAACGGTCCAATGACTTACCAATTGGATGGACGTCAGTACGTGGTTGTGGGGGCGGGCGACACTCTTTACGGATTCACGCTTTAAACTACTCGTAGCCGCATGTCCGAACAGCTTTCGTCTTTGGCGGAAACACAGCAACCGGCGCAGCCCGGGGTTTCCCATTGCTTGTTTACGCGACTTAAGGAGGGAACCCAAGCGAGCCATCAGGCGCTGGAACATCGTTTGGCGCTATCAAACGGCAATCTGGATCGGAACCGGTACCGCAATCTGCTGCAGAGATTCTACGGCTTCTATCTGCCTTGGGAGGGCCTGCTTGCGGCCTGGGTCGGCGAGCTCTTGCCGGGACGGGAAAAAGTGCCCTTGTTGATGCGGGATCTTGCTTATCTCGGAAGCAACATTGGTGCGATCCCCCTTTGCCCGTTCGTGCCGGCCGTCAACTCGCAAGCCGAAGCATTCGGGAGCATGTACGTAATGGAAGGCTCCACGCTCGGAGGTCAACTCATTTCCCGCCACCTCGAAAAATCTTTGTCATTCTCGAACGGAGACGGATACCGATTTTTTCGGAGTTACGGTCCAGAAGTGGGTCGCAGGTGGAAGAACTTTCAGTCCATTGTGCTTGCTCATTCTGTTGAAAGTGAGTACACGGCCATAGTTAGTGCCGCGGAAGAGACATTCCGGTGCTTAAGCGATTGGCTCATGCCCAAAGAGGAGAGCAATTTATGTCACGAAAGGTGATTTCTAGCGGCGTGGTGCATGAAACGCCCGCAGATCTAAGCAAAGCACTTATATCCGACCCGCAAGCATGGACAGCGTGGGAGGATATCACTCCGCTCGCACGCAACGAATGGATTTGTTGGATTGAGTCAGCTAAGAAAGCCGAAACTAGAAGCCGCCGAATCGAATGGGGATGTTCAAGCCTTAGGGATGGAAAACGGCGCCCCTGCTGTTGGCCCGGTTGCGCCCACCGCTAAACAGCTGAGTTGTGCAAGCCGGAGTTAGACTAGGCCCAGAACTGCATTCAGCGCAATGCCGCCCAGGCCGGCAGGAATCAACCACTTCCACCCGAACGTCATCAATTGGTCGTAGCGCACACGGGGCAGAGTTCCGCGCAGCCAGATAAAGACATAGATCAACGCGCTCAGTTTGACGAAAAACCAGAACAGCCCGGAAACCCCTAGGCGAATCGCAGGAATAAAGAAAACCGTACCCGCCAGCAAGAGACACACTGCGAGTCCTATCAGGATGGCTGAGTCGTAACGATAGTACATGCGCCTCGCGCGAGACAGACAATACACGGCAATCGCCGCAAACAACAAAAAAGGAAGCAAGACATCCAGGACCCAGCTAAGTTGGGCCACGCTGCTGAACGGCCGCAACCAACCGCCCAGGAACAGAGTCACCGCAACTGCTGAGACCACCAGAATGTTAGCCCATTCCGCTAACATGTAGAGCGACCATCGGAATCCGCTGAACTCCGTGTGATACCCCGCCACCAATTCAGATTCTGCCTCCGGCAAATCGAAGGGAACGCGATTGGTCTCCGCAATCGCCGCAACGACAAACACGGTGAATGGAATCAACATGGCGCCGAAATTCGAGAACAGTATCCAGCGATGAGCTGTTTGCTGATACTTCACGATTCCATTCATATCCAGCGTGCCCGAAACCATGACGGCCGCCAGTAAGCCAAGTCCAAGTGCCACTTCGTAGCTGACCAGCTGCGCCGCACTCCGAAGAGCGCCGAGAAGCGGGTAGTGGCTATTCGAGGCCCAACCCCCCAGGATGATGCCCAGGATCCCCAAAGCAGAAACCGCTGAGATCAGCAGGATGCCAATGTTCAGATCCGCGACAAAGATACCTGCGCTGAACGGAAGCACGACAAAGCCGAGCAATGCCGTGACGAATGAGATCACCGGGGCCGCGACAAATAACGGCCGGTCTGCACGCGCAGGACGGACGTCTTCTTTCAACAACAGTTTCAGCGCATCCGCCAACGGCTGCAGAAGACCATGCGGACCAACACGCATAGGCCCCAAACGCGCCTGCAAATCAGCGAGAACCTTTCTCTCCAAGAGCACCAGGTAGCCAACCGCAAAGGGAAGTCCGGCTAGCAGCACCACCGCTGTTAAAACGTGAGGAAGAAGAGCACTCACCGCGAAAACTCCGCTAGAGCTGCCACATGGTGCAAAATCGGTTCAGGAAAGAGCCCAAAACCCAGCGTGGCCGCCGCCATCGCGCCAAGAGCGAAACGCACGCCCCAACTAGCCGCTAGTGGCTCCATTTTGATGGCCTGCTCCAAAAACATCTCGCGAATCAGACGGAAGTAGAAGTACAGACTGACCACCACGTAAGAAGCCGCAACGCCCGCCAAGACATATTGTTGTGTTTGCAGCAAGGCGGCGAAAATCAGGTACTTGCCGATAAAACCAGCAGTGGGCGGTATCCCCGCCAGCGAGCAAAGCAAGACCGCGAATAAGGTGGCATGGACTGGATGTTTGCGCGAGAGTCCCCGTAGATCCGTATCGAAGTCGCCCGCGATGCCTTTTCGGCGGAGCGAGGCAAGCAACGCGAACGCGCCCAGGTTCATCAGTGCGTAAACAAAAAGGTAGACCAATACGCCTTGGCGAGCTCCCGCAGCGAGCCCAAGCAAAACGTAGCCGGCATGAGCGACACCGCTATAAGCGAATAAGCGCTTCAAGCGTTGTTGTGTGATGGCGCAGATGCTGCCGACAGTGATGCTTAACACGGCGGCGGCGACTACCAGCAAATGCGCAACGGAGTCATGCGCCGCTATTGGTTTACTCAGCAAGCGAATCAACACAGCAAAAGCGGCAAGCTTCGAGGCAACCGACAAATAGCCCGTTACTGGTGTCGGCGCACCTTCATAGGCATCTGGCGCCCAATGGTGAAAGGGCGCTGCCGAGACCTTCAACAATAGTCCGACCAGTAGCGTTACCGTCGCCAGCAACGCGAACGCGTTTCGTTGTTCCAATGCCGGGACAACCTCTTCCAGCGCCGTTGAACCGGTCAGGCCGTACAGCAGCGAGAAGCCGTAGAGAATGAAGCCCGAGGAGACCGCCCCCAAAAGCAGATACTTGAGTGCGGCTTCGTTGGAACGCTTTTGGCGTCGAGTAAACCCGGTCAAAACGTAAAACGAGATCGCCGTAAGCTCAATACCGACAAACAGTGCAATCAGGTCATCGCTGGTGGCCATGAAATACATGCCGCATTGCGCGAACATCGCCAGCCCGTAATACTCTCCGCTGGCCTCATGCGCGGTATCCAGATAACGGTACGACATCAACAACAATGCGACAACCGCCAGCGCCACTACGCTGTTCGTGAATAGGGCCAGCCCGTCCACACGAACGCTTCCTGCCAAAGAAGCGATCCCGAAGTCGCCGGATTGCAGCGCCGACCATTGACGGTATAGCGCAATGCCAACCAAGCCCTGCCCCGCTAGTAAGAACCAAACGAACCACTGCCTTTGGTTCCCGCGACGTGGGAACAAAACATCCAACAGCAGCGTTGCACATCCGAAGATGGCCATCAGCAAAGCAGGAAGTAACGCGAGCGTATTGTTGGGGCCACTCAGGTTCATCGAAGGATGCCCTGTTGGTGCACATGCGCCACAATCCCTTCCACTGCAGGACCAATAATGTGGAAGAGCGGGGCCGGATAAAGCCCTATCGCAAAGGCAAGCAAGACCAGCGGCACAACAACTCCCGTCTCCCGCAGGCTCAAATCTTTCAGCGAACGGTTAATGTCGTATCGCAGCGGTCCCAGCATTGTTCGCTGGTAGAGCCACAAAAGATAAGCCGCCGCCAGTACAATGCCAACTACACCGATAGCAGCCCACACGCGATTAACCGCAAACGCACCGGCCAATACCGTAAATTCCCCAATGAATCCGTTCAAGCAGCGGCAACCCTGCGGAGCTGAACACGGCGATTGCAAAAACCGTGGCGAATGCAGGCATCACCTGTGCGATGCCACCATAATCGGAAATCTTACGCGTTTGGCGGCGGTCGTACATGAAGCCGACCAACAGGAATAACAATCCAGTCGAGATGCCGTGATTGACTTGTTGTATGACGCTCCCCGCTAAGCCATTAAAGTTCAGGGCGAAAATACCCAGCGTGCAAAAGCCCATGTGACTTACCGATGAGTAAGCCACCAGTTTTTTCCAATCGCGCTGCACCAGGCAAATCAAAGCGCCATAGATGATCGCAATCAGCGAGAGCGCCACCATGGTGTTCACCACCGCCGGGGTGCTGACAGCCTGCGGCGTTAACGGCAGCGAGAAGCGTATGAAGCCATAGGTACCCATCTTCAACAGCAAGCTGGCCAGCAAAACCGACCCTGCTGTCGGCGCTTCCACGTGGGCGTCGGGCAGCCACGTATGGAGGGGAAACATTGGAACTTTGACGGCAAACCCCAGAAACATAGCCCAGAAGATCCACTGCTGAACAGCCAACGGCAGATGCGCCTGCGTCAGCTTCGTGAGTTCGAAAGTGTAGACTCCTGTAGCTTGGCCGTGAGCAAGAAACAGGCCGATGAACCCAAGCAGCAGAAACACACTCCCCAGCAATGTGTAAAGGAAAAACTTGATGGCCGCGTACGATCGGTTCGCACCCCCAAAGATTCCGATGATGAAGTACATCGGAATCAGAACCAAGTCCCAGAAAAGATAAAACAAGAACAGGTCGAGCGAGACGAAGACACCCAAGACCGCCGTCTCCAGCAGAAGGATCATGGCGTAGTAGAGCTTTGTTCGTTCTGGTGGAACGTTGGCCGAAGCAATAATCGCAATAAGGGTGATGAGAGTGGACAACAACACCAATAGGAGCGAGATGCCATCCACTCCCACGATGTACTGGGCGCCGATTGACGGGATCCAAGCCGCCCGGTCGAGAAACGCATAATCAGTCACCGGCTTCGTAAACGGCACTGTCAAGAAGCAGGAAGTTGCCAGCGTAACGGCCGCAACGGCGGTCGCCCAGCCGCGCAAGAGCGCAGGACGCGACCCTGGTATCAGCAGCAGCAGGCACAATCCCACAAGCGGCAGGAAAAGAACAACACTGACAAGATGGGTCATTCGATTTAGCGAGCGAGGCACATGGCCAACACCACAAGAACTCCCGCTACGAAATAGAGTGCGTAGGTTTGAACAAGGCCGGTTTGGAAACCACGCAATGGCCAGGACGCAAAGCGCGCGGATAGGGAGACAAGCTGAACGAAACGGTCGATCACCGATTCATCGAACCAGTTAGATGCACCTGCCGTTTTCCGCGACAGCCATGAGGTACCCAGAACCAGCTGGTCGACGATCGCGGAGTCGGCGGCACAGGCACCCTCGGCGGTTCGCATCACAATGCCTTCCACCAGGTGCTCTTCGTAAACGGCATCGATGTACCAGCGGTTGCGCAATGCTTTGGTGACCGGGGCAAAGCGTTCGTCCAGCGCGGCGCGGCTGCCAGGCCGTGAGATATAGAAGTGCCAGGCGGCAACGATGCCGATACCCGCGAGCAGGGCAGATACAGACATGGTCGGCCAGGCACGCCAGTGAATTGGCACGAATAAGGGCCCTACCAGAAGACAGCAAGATGCCAGGACAATCAGCGGGATGCGCATGCTTGGCGGCCCTTCATGCGGCTCCAGCTGGTGCGTGCGGGCCTGCCCGAAGAAGGCGAGTGACAGTAACCGCCATCCATAAAACGCCGTCAGAAGCGAAGTAAGAACACCGCAGAGGGCGAGCACATAATGGCCCGACGCAAAACCAGCTTCTAAGATCAAATCTTTGGACAGGAAGGCAGAAAATCCCGGCACGCCGGCGAGCGTAAGAACGCCGATGCACATGGTCCAGAAAGTTATCGGGAGCTTCTTACGCAACCCGCCCATGTGGGCTAGATTCTGCTCGCCGTGCAACGCGTGAATCACTGAACCGGCGCCAAGAAACAACAGCGATTTGAAGAATGCATGCGTAACGACATGAAACATTCCCGCGCGTGCGGCACCAAGCCCTAAGGCGAGAAACATGAACCCGATCTGGCTGATTGTCGAATAGGCCAACACGCGCTTGATGTCGTTTTCCACGATCGCCACGCTGGCACCGAACAGTGCAGTGATAGCACCTAGAATGGATACGCCGACGCCCACCTCCGGGGCCAGCACCAGGATGTAACTCGAGCGCGCGAGCAGGTACACTCCGGCGCACACCATAGTGGCGGAGTGGATCAATGCCGATACCGGGGTCGGGCCTTCCATCGCATCCGGAAGCCAGACATGCAGCGGTAATTGCGCCGACTTCCCGACCGCAGCGACCACCAGCAGCGACGCGACAAGAACCATGGTTCCGTGGCCGATATCCGAAGACTGTAAGCCGACGCTGGCGAAGTTCGTAGATCCACACGTAAGCGCCAAAGCGATGATGGCCAGAATGAAACCGGCATCGCCAATGCGATTGACAATGAATGCTTTAGTTGCTGCTTTGGCGGCCAGCGGCCGTTCGAAGTGGTAACCGATGAGCACGTAACTGGCGAGACCGACCCCTTCCCATCCGGCAAACAGAAGCAGGTAACTACCGGCTAAGAGCAGCAGTTTCATTGAACTGATGAAGAACAACAAGCCACCGAAGAAGCGCCGTTGGTCGCCTTCAGAAGCCATGTAGCCGCGAGAGAAAATCACCACCATCAGGCCGACGATATCGACCAGCAGCAGGAGCCATGAACTCAGCCAATCCAGGTATAAACTAATGGCCGCTCCGAAACCGGGAATCCACTCGCCGCCCAGAATGGCGACAGTGCCGCCGTTGCGGGTGGCAAGCGAGGCGAAGATGGAAAGCGGCAACGAGCATCCGGCAATGACGATGGCGAGAAGCGCCGGCCAGCGTTCGTTACGCCTGGTAAAGCCGCCGAAGAAGAACACGGCGGTACCGATTAACGGCAACAAGAACGTTGCTTCCAGCGCATAGCTCTGGAGCACGTGCTGAGGATCTACCATTTCATCAGATCCAGTTCGTCCGCCAGCACCGTACCGCGATTGCGGAATAGCGCAATCAGAATTCCGAGTCCCACGGCGGCCTCGGCCACCGCGATCGCCATCACAAATAAGGCAAACACCTGGCCGGCGACTTGATGATGCGCACGCGAGAAAGCGACTAAATTGATATTCACGGCATTCAGAATCAGCTCAATGGACATCAAAATGACGACCACATTCCGGCGCAACAGAATACCCGTAATGCCAATGGAAAATAGAGCCGCACTCACCACGAGGTAATGCAGCGGGGTCACTGAATGAAGCATTAAGCCTCAGCCTTCCGCTGTTGTCCCATCCAGACCGACCCGACAATGGACACCAGCAAGAGGATGGATGCCAGTTCAAACGCGACGCAATACCTCGAGAGAAGCAAATCGGCGACCCGTTCCGTATTGCTTGCGGCCGAGGGTGTTTCGGGTGTGAACGAAAAGGAACCTGCGCCGCGGAAAAGTAAGGCGATCAACTCAGCGCCCAGCCCAAGCCCGGCAAACACAATCACGCGGGCTCCCATGCGGAACTGCTTGGATTGTGCAGCGGCATCTAAATTGACCAGCATGATCACGAATAGAAACAGCAACGTGATGCCGCCGATATAGAGAATGATCTGCGCAGCAAACAGAAACTCGGCCCCTAACAGCAGAAAGAGACCTGCCACGCCCAGCAGAGAGACGGTCAGCCATACGGCTGAGAGGACGGCGCTGCGCCGCGTGATGGTCAGCACCGCACCGGCTAACGTGAGCAGGGCAAAAAGATAGAACAGGCCAGTCTCGATCATTGTTGTGTTGTGCGTTCTCTAGTGCCGGAAAGTCTCCGGCACCGGCCCTTCTTCGAGCATTTGACGGTCCCAGATCATGCCTTTGCGAGAGAAGCTGGCGAGTTCAAAATCCTGAGTCAATTCGAGGGCATCTACCGGGCAAGCGTCCTCACAAAGGCCGCAGAACATACAGCGTGAGAGGTCGTAGGTGAACGTTGTCAGCACCTTGTGCTTCGTCTTCAGGTCGCGAGTGCTCCCCACTACAATCAGGTTCTCTGGACACGCTACGGCGCACAAATCACAAGCAATGCAGAGGTTCTCGCCGTTTTCCGGGTTGATATTCAAACGCGGTGCGCCGCGGTACCGCTCCGCTACAGCCGGGCGCTCTAAGGGATATTGCTCCGTGTATATGTTGGCCGGGCGCTGCTGTCGAAACGTTACCCCAAGCCCTCGCAAAAGTTGATAGAACGCCGAGCGACGTATGCGATTCCACATGGATCTGTCTGGCAGGAGTCTGATGCCGCAGTCGACCAGGCGAATGCGGGCCTTAGAAGGCAGAGAGAAACAAATCCCCCTATCTCTATCGTAAACGTTCAGGAATCCAGACGCTCAGAGTTTCAGTGAGTGGCAGCTATTGTGGACCCAGTCGCCGTTTTGCGTTGGCCAATAAACGCAGGCCCTCCATAGCTGTTCTCCCCCATTGATGTTAGACTGACTTAAACCAACGTTGGCCTTCAGGCGCTTACGCGTTTATGCGTGACCACGACCCCTCAAGGCTCTCCCTGCCGAACCGCTCCCTGTTGAAGCACCTGGTTAAAGCACCCGGCGACAACTCGCCCAGTCGGGCCCATTCGCCCGGCCAACTGCTGTAAGGAGAGCAATAGTGCAGTTACTGCAGCCCTTTTCGCAACCCAATGCTGTAAACATTGTCAGTAACTCGGCCCGTGCGCGGTATGATTCAATCACTGTTAAGGTGCGGAAGTGCCTCCTTGCAGGCCCGACGTTCCTTTCTGCCTTTCGGTCCAAAAACATGGACGGCCTTGCGAACCCAGACACGCGGCTGCTGAGCGAACATATAAACCCAGCGGCATTTGCCACTGCCAGTTCCTTCGGGCTTATCAACTCGCAATTTAACTTTTCGCGAATGCTGCGATTCGGCGTTCGTTTTGTTTTCTAATCTCAGCTTCCGAACGGGGGCCTAGTCTGCCTTCGCTCCTCCCGTACATGTTTGTTGACAAGGAGTAATCAGACAGAATATGCAATCCACTTTGCAAGCAGATGCAGCGGCCGACCTGATCCGCAGAGGATTCTCGCGCCGGCATCTGGGAAAAATCGCCTCGCTTTTGACCGCAGGGGCCGCTCTGCCCTTTTACAATGAACCCGCTCTGGCGCAGCTTTCGATGGTAAAGAATATGCCGCCGGATGCAGTGAAGATCAACGCCAACGAGAATCCGCTGGGTCCGTGTCCAGAAGCAGCCGAGGCGATCTACAGCGCTGTTAAGCGCGGCGGCCGCTATGAGTACGAAGACACCTACGCGATGGCAGAAACGCTCGCGAGCCAGGAAGGCCTGAAGTTCGGGTACAAGCCGGAAGACAGTTACGTAGAGGTGTTTGCCGGATCGAGCGCTCCGCTGCACCAGGCGGTGCTTGCATTCTGTTCCAAGGATCGTCCCTTTGTAAAAGCCGATCCGGGCTACGAAGCGGGCGAGCGGGCCGCGAAGTTCATCGGCGCGCAGACAGTAAATGTCCCCCTGCGCAAAGGAACCTGGGATCACGACGTGAAGGCGATGGTCGCGGCGGCTCCGAATGCCGGCCTGTTCTACGTCTGCAATCCCAACAATCCGACGGGCACATTGACCAGCAAATCGGATATCGAATGGCTGGTAGCCAATAAACCTGCCGGCTCGGTGGTGATGGTGGACGAAGCCTACATCCACATTTCGCCCAACGCCGTGAAGTGTTCCGATCTGGTGGCGCAGGACAAAGACGTCATCATTCTTCGCACCTTCTCGAAGCTGTACGGCATGGCCGGCCTGCGCGCAGGCGCGGCATTCGCACGTCCCGAACTGCTGGATAAAATTCGTCCTTTCAGCGCCGGGGCGATGCCGATTACCGGCATGGTGGGCGCGACCGCCAGTCTGCAGTCGAAAACGCTGGTTCCGCAACGCCGCAAGATCATGGGCGACGTCCGCGAGGATACTTTCAGCTTTCTCACTTCGAAGAACGTTGAATTCATTCCGTCCGAGAGCAACTGCTTCATGCTGAACGCCAAGCAATCGGGCAAGCAGTTTTACGCCGCGATGGCAAAGCAGAATGTATACATCGGCCGCGTGTGGCCGGTGTGGCCGGAATGGGTCCGCGTCACGGTCGGCACCAAGGACGATATGGCGAAATTCAAGCAGGCCTTCGTCAAGGTTTACAACGCGTAAGGTCTTTTCAACGAGTCGCCCAACCATACCCTGCTCGGAGGTTGGGCGATGCCCTTTGTGAGGACCGAGCGTGCTTCGCTTCCAGGCTTGTCTGAAAACTCTGTCGTTTTGAAGCGCCACGTCGAGCGCAATCCCTTTCGGGAAACTCAGGTTGCTTCTTTTCAAACGTCTTCGTCTCCCATATAGCGGCCAAGCTTTTGCCGGCGACCTTGCCGGCGGGGCTATTGCCGCGCTAATTGCTCTGCCCTATGGCCTGGCGATGGCGAACATGATGGGTTTGCCGCCGGTGCTGGGACTTGTTACTTCGGTCGCCACCGCACCAATCACCGCGCTGCTGGGCAGAAACCCGCTGCTGTTTGGGGGCGCGGCCAGTGCAACCGTACCATTCATCTCGAAGGCAGTCGCCACGCAAGGCATCGGGGGAAGCGCGAAGGTTTGCCTGGCGGCATCCATCTTCATGCTTATTTTCTGCACCCTGCGGCTGGGCCGGCATGTTCAGAAGATTCCGCAAGCGGTTGTGACCGGCTTCTCCTGCGGCATTGGAGCCATGATGTTCCTCTCCCAGCTGGGCGTCATGCTGGGCGTGAAGACAGTGATTGACCGGACATCGAATAACCTGCTGTGGCAATCGTGGCAGGTCCTGGGGCATGCCGGCGAGCTTCGGGTGGGCGCGCTCGCAACCAGTGTCGTCGTGATCGTTGCGGCATTGCTAACCACTTACCGATGGCCAAAAGCGCCGGCACCGCTCATCGGTGTTTTGGCTGCGGTGGCGGTTACGGCGGTATTCCGGCTGCATGAACGGCAAGTGGGAAGTTTGCCACTGGAGTGGCCCCAATTCGCGGGCTTCCTCTGGAAGCCGGGCGACGTGTGGAACGTGTTGCCTGCTGCCTTCGGCTTGGCCTTTGTGTCCTCCGTGAATCTACTGATTACTTCGAGGGTCGTGGAGCATTTCCGCGGCCGCCATAAACACTTGAAGCGCGGCGATGCCGATGCGGAACTCGGCGCGTTCGGCGTAGCCAATATCGTGGCTGCGACATTTGCCGCGCCGATGAGCGTCGGCATCCCGGCACGCAGTCTCGCGAGCATTCGTTGCGGCGGAACCACCCGGCTCGCGAACATTTTCCACGCGCTGTTCATCGTGGCCTTTCTAGCTCTGGGACGAACTTACATCTCACAGGTTCCCATTCCGGCTCTGGCAGGCGTGACGGCCTACGTTGGCATTTGCTTACTCGAATGGAGCACGTGGCGCCGCCTACATCGTATGCGCCGGGTGGATGCCTTGGCGTTCCTATCCACCGCGGTGGCGGTATTGATCACCAACGCCGTGCTCGCCGTAGGCATCGGCTGCCTCTGGTATGTAGCCGATTACCTGATGCGCCGCCTGAACCGACGAGTGAAGCTACCGATCAACCTCGCCGAGAACAATGTCTATGGTGCCGATGATCGCCACGACATCCGCGACGAGGGAGCCTATGGCCATCTTCTTCAACGACTGCAGGTTAAGAAATGAAGGTGGACGAACACGTATCCGATACGGGAACGTGGAGCCGTCGCTGACAACGTAGTAACCAAGTTCGCCCTTCGGCGCTTCGATCGAAACGTAGACTTCGCCGGGGGCGGGCTTGAGCACTTTCGGCACCTTGGCTACGATGGGCCCGGTGGGAATATCCTCAACGGCCTGCTCGATGATGCGCACCGACTCAGCCAGCTCTTGCATGCGCACGATGTAACGGTCATAGCTGTCTCCCGTTGCTGCTACCGGGATGTCAAAATCGTATTTCTCGTAGCCGGAGTACGGCTGAGCTTTTCGCAGATCCCACTTCACGCCAGCGGCCCGGATCAGCGGCCCTGTCACGGAGTACGCCTTACAATCTTCGGCATTCAGCACGCCGACGCCCCGAAGCCGCCCCACCCAGATGGGGTTCTGCGTGAGTAGTTCGTGGTATTCCGCCAGCCTCGGTTTAAACTCGGCGCAGAATTTCTTTACTTGCGCTTCGAAGCCCGGATAGAGTTCATAGCCCAAGCCGCCGATGCGAAACGCGTGCGTGGTCAGCCGTGCGCCGCAGTAGGCTTCGAAGATCTTCAGGACCTCTTCGCGCTCACGCATGGTGTAGAGCAAGGGCGAAATCGCGCCCAAATCGATGGCGTGTGTTCCCAGCCAAAGCAGATGGCTGGCGATGCGGTTGAGTTCGGTAAGAACGACGCGCACGGCCTGCGCACGCGGCGGCGCTTCGGCGCTGATCAGCTTCTCGATCGCAAGGCAATAACCGAGTCCGTTCGAGACCGCGGCAACGTAATCCATGCGGTCCACGTACGGAACGAACATGGTGTAGGTTCGGTTTTCGGCGATCTTCTCCACACCGCGGTGAAGGTAGCCAATGACGCACTCGACATCCCGCACCCGTTCGCCGTCGAGTTTCAGAATGACTCGCAACACGCCGTGCGTGGACGGGTGCTGCGGTCCCATATTGAGAACCAACTCGCTTGAATCGAGGTAGTTCCCTTCCCGTTCTTCCAGGTACTCCGGCACTAAGACTGACCGCTTTCGATGCCGAGGTTTCGCTGCACCCAGTCGTTATCCATGGCGGTAATGGAGGCTTCTTTCCGCATGGGGAAGCCGGTCCAGTCCTCCGGCATGAGGATACGCTTCAAGTCGGGATGACCGCTAAAGCGAACCCCGAACATGTCGTAGACTTCGCGCTCCAGCCAATCGGCGGCAACGAAGAGCTGAAACGATACTCGGAACATCGACATCGAGCGGCACGCGCGTCTTCACCCGAATGCGGTCGTTAGCGGCGAAACTGTACAGGATGTAGACGATCTCGAACCGTTCCGGACCGGTGGCGTGATCGACGCAGGTCAAGTCGGTGAGCATGTCGAAGGCTTCCCGGTCCCGCAGATGACGCACTACATCCGCAACGGCGTGCGCCGGAACTTCGAAGAAGTTTTGCCCGAGGTAGCTCTTACTCTCGATGGCAAGGGCCGGGAACTCCGAGCGAACTCGAGCGGCCAGTTCACCTTCCCAAGCGACAGCCTGCATCGGCGCAGCGGCAGGCGTCCGATGTGGGAGGTTTTCCGGCATCCGTTCGGTTAATGCGTGCCAGCAGCGTCGATGCGTGCTTGTGCACGCTGCATAGATTCGAGCGCACGGTCAGAATCCTGTTCGGTCTGCGCTTTGCCCAATGCTTGCGACGCCTCGTCCAGATCTTTACGTGCCTGATCGACCTGCACGTCTTGCGGCAGGTCGGCGTTGTCGGCGAGGACACGGACGTGGTTATCGAACACCTCGACGAATCCACCCGCGATGACGAGTTTATGCGGACCGCCGCCACCTTCGTAACTGAGCAATCCGGCACCGAGGATGCTGAGCAGCGGAGCATGTCCGGCAAGAATGCCCATGTAGCCGTTCTTGCCGGGCAGTTGGACCTCGGTCACCTGCTCGTCGACCAGCGACTTTTCAGGGGTTGCAACTTCCAGTTGAAAGGTGTCAGCCATGCTCGCCGTTTACTTTTCGGCCTTCATTTTCTCGGCCGCTTCCAGCACGTCGTCGATGCTGCCCTGCATGTAGAACGCCTGCTCCGGAAGGGCATCGTGCTTGCCTTCCACCACTTCTTTGAAGCTGCGGATGGTGTCTTCCAGCTTGACGTATTTGCCGGGACGGCCGGTGAACTGTTCGGCCACGTGGAAGGGCTGGGACAGGAAGCGCTCAATGCGGCGAGCGCGAGCCACAGTGGCTTTGTCTTCGTCGCTCAATTCGTCAATACCGAGAATCGCGATGATGTCCTGCAGGTCTTTGTAGCGCTGCAGGATCTGCTTTACGCCTTGCGCCACGTCGTAGTGGTCTTCGCCAAGGATGTTCGGATCGAGAATGCGCGATGTGGATGCGAGCGGATCGACGGCGGGGTAAATACCGCGTTCGGAGATGCTGCGCGACAGATTGGTGGTTGCGTCCAAGTGAGCGAAGGCTGTGGCCGGGGCCGGATCGGTGTAGTCGTCGGCGGGCACATAGATGGCCTGCACGGATGTGATGGAGCCCTTCTTGGTAGAGGTGATGCGCTCCTGCAGATCGCCCATTTCGCTGGCCAGGTTGGGCTGGTATCCGACGGCGGAGGGCATACGGCCCAGCAGCGCAGAGACTTCAGAGCCGGCCTGGGTGAAGCGGAAGATGTTGTCGATGAAGAGGAGAACGTCCTGCCCTTCCTCGTCGCGGAAGTACTCGGCGACCGTAAGGCCGGTGAGTCCGACGCGCAGACGCGCACCGGGCGGCTCGGTCATCTGACCGTAGACCAGCGCGACTTTACTCTTGTTGAAGTCGTGCGGATCGACGATGCCGGACTCCTGCATCTCGAGCCAGAGGTCGTTGCCCTCACGCGTACGCTCGCCCACGCCGGTGAAGACCGACACACCGCCGTGCTTCATGGCGATGTTGTTGATGAGTTCCTGGATGATGACGGTTTTGCCGACGCCCGCGCCGCCGAACAAGCCGATTTTGCCGCCCCGCAGATAGGGTTCGAGAAGGTCGATGACCTTGATGCCGGTTTCGAACATTTCCAGCTGTGTGGATTGATCTTCGAAGCTAGGCGCGCTGCGGTGGATGGGCGAACGGCGTTCGGTCTGCACGGGACCCATGTTGTCGACCGGCTGGCCGAGCACATTCAAGACGCGGCCGAGTGTTTCTTTACCGACGGGCACACGGATGGGCGTGCCCAAATCGTAGGCTTTCATGCCGCGCACCAGGCCGTCGGTAGGCTCCATGGCGATGGTGCGAACGCGGCCTTCACCAATATGCTGGGCTACTTCGGCCGTGATGTCGATCTTGGTTGGAACGTCGAAGCCTTCACTGGTGATGTGAATGGCGTTAAAGATCTGCGGGATGTGCCCTTCAGGGAACTGCACCTCAACGGTGGGGCCCGCTACCTGGACAACATGTCCTTCTGCGACGCCGTGAGCTTCGGGATCTCCGGGGATGGACGGAACAGTGGCTGATGCCATAAAAACTCCAATTCTCTATAACGCGGCAGCGCCGCTGACAATTTCAATGATCTCGCGGGTGATGTAAGCCTGGCGAACCCGGTTGAGGTTTAAGGTCAGATCCTGAATGACATCGCCTGCATTCGAGCTGGCCGCATCCATCGCGGTCATACGGGCAGCATGATAGGCGGACAGCGATTCGAGCAGTGCCCGATAGACGGTCATCTGAACATAACGGGGCAGCAACATTCGGAGCAGTTCCGCGGGTGGCTGTTCGTAAATGTAGTCAATCTGCTCGCCGTCTTCGGGGAGTTCCACGGGAAGAATCTGGCGCATAACCAGATTCGGGGCCATGACGCTCTTGAATTCGTTTACGGCGAGATAAACCGCGTCGATTTCGTTGTTTTCGTACTGCTCGATCATCGTATTGGCAATCTCGGCAGCCTGATCGTAGCGTGGTTTTTCGACGATGCCGATATGTTCGCCGGTGATGTTGAAGTTGCGGCGGCGGAAGTAGTCACGGCCCTTACGGCCGATGGTTTCGAGACGCAGGTCGGTGCCGGGCTTCCCATCGATGAACTGGTGGACGGAACGAAAGAGATTGGCGTTGAACGCGCCGGCGAGACCAGTGTCGCTCGAAACCACGATGAGCTGCACGCGCTTCTCTTCGCGGACGGCGAGCAGCGGAAAGGCGGCCGCTTCTTCGTTGCTCTTGGCTGCCAGAGCGACGTTGCGCAGAATGCGGTCGAGCATGCCGGCATAAGGACGCGAGGCGATCGCGTGTTCCTGGGCGCGGCGCAGCTTGGCAGCCGAGACCATTTTCATGGCCTTGGTGATCTGCTGCATGTTCTTGACGCTGCGGATGCGGCGCCGGATGTCGATTAAACTCGGCATCTATTTAGACGCTGCTCTTCAGTTTCTCTGCTTCTTTATCGACTTGGCCCTGCACGCGATCGGGCTGGCCGCCATTGCGATTGCCACCGGCCGCATTCCTCGGCGCTTCAGGCGCCTTCGCCTTCTCACCGAAGTTCTTTTTGACTTCCTGAATGGCTGTTTTCAGCTGGTTCTTCAGGTCGTCGTTCAGTTCTCGTTTGTCGCGGATGCCTTGCAGGATCTCCGGCTTGCTGTTGTCGAGGTACTTGTAAAGCTCGGCTTCAAAGCGGCGAACGTCTTCCACCTTCATGTCGTCGAGGAAGCCCTGCCCGCCGGCAAAGATGATGGCGACCTGCTTCTCTACCGGGATGGGCGAGTATGGGCCTTGCTTCAGCACTTCCACCCAGCGCTTGCCGCGGTTCAGAGCGTCTTGCGAAGACTTGTCGAGATCGGAGCCGAACTGAGCGAAGGCCGCGAGCTCACGATATTGCGCGAGTTCCAGGCGCAAGCATACCGGCTACCGAGCGCATGGCCTTGATCTGGGCGCTGCCGCCGACGCGGCTGACCGACAGACCGACGTTGATGGCCGGGCGGACGTTGGAGTTGAACAGATCGCCTTCGAGGTAGATCTGGCCGTCGGTGATGGAGATGACGTTGGTCGGGATGTAGGCCGAAACGTCGCCCGCCTGCGTTTCGATGAACGGCAAGGCAGTCAGCGAACCGCCGCCTTTTTCGTCGGAGAGCTTGGCAGCACGCTCCAGCAGGCGGCTATGGAGATAGAAGACGTCGCCGGGAAACGCTTCGCGCCCCGGAGGACGGCGCAGCAGCAAAGAGATTTCGCGATAGGCGGCAGCGTGCTTCGAAAGATCGTCGTAGATGCACAGGGCGTGACGGCCAGAGTCGCGGAAGAACTCGCCGATGGAGCAGCCCGAGTACGGCGCGATGTACTGCATCGGTGCCGGATCTGAGGCGGTGGCGGCAACGACGATGGTGTACTCCATTGCGCCGTGCTGTTCCAGCGTACGGACCACCTGCGCCACAGTGGAGCGCTTCTGACCGATGGCCACGTAGATACAAATCACGTCCTGGCCGCGCTGATTGATGATGGTGTCGAGCGCGACGGTCGTCTTACCCGTCTGCCGGTCGCCAATGATCAACTCGCGCTGACCGCGGCCGATGGGCACCATGGCATCGATGGCCTTGATACCGGTTTGCAGCGGCTGTTTGACCGGCTGGCGGTCGACTACGCCGGGCGCCAAACGTTCAAGCGGGTTGCGCGCCGTGGTGGCGATGGGACCTTTCCCGTCGATAGGCTGGCCGAGTGCGTTGACCACGCGTCCTACCATGGCATCGCCCACAGGGATCGACATAATGCGACCGGTGCGTTTGACCTGGTCGCCTTCCTTGACACTGCCGTAATCGCCCAGCAGCACCACGCCGACCTGATCTTCTTCCAGGTTCAATGCAATGCCAACGGTGTCGTGACCGAAGTCGACAAGTTCGCCGGCCATAACGTTTTGCAGGCCGTAAATGCGTGCAATGCCATCGCCGACGCTGATGACCGAACCTGTTTCGGACACGTTGGCGATCGCGTCAAAGTTTTCGATCTCGCTTTGAAGGACGCGAGAAATCTCATCTGCTCTGATCTGAGCCATAATTCCTAAAACCTCTAGAAGGTCGTATACAATCGCTGGCGCAAGCTATCGAGCTTACCCTTCAGCGTTGCATCGTATTCTTTGGACGCCACTTGCGCGCGCACACCGGCGAGCAGCGCAGGGTCCACCTGATATTGGGCGCGAATGAATTTGCCGAGCTTGGCGCCGAGCGCCTGCTCTATTTGCTGACGTTCTTCGGGGTTGAGGTCGTGGGCGGATGTGATATCGGCACGAATCCAGCCAAGACGTTCATCCACAACTTCTTCGAAGCTCTGCCGGATTGCTTTCAACTCCGTAATGCGGCGATGGGAAACGAGCACGGAGAGGAAGTTACGAATGAGGCGATCGAGCCCGATATCGTCGGAGATCTTTTTTAGAATGGCGATCTTCCGTGCTTTGTTGATGGCCGGCGTTAAGAGGGCAAGCTGCAGATTCTTCGAACCGGTGATCAGCGCTTCGGCTTCCCGCAACTGTTCTATCGCCTGCTCCGGCTTCAGGCCCGAGTTGGGCTGAAACACGGTCTGAGCGAGTGCCTCGGCATAGTGAACAGAAAGAGCCCCGGTCATGCCCCGCTCCTAGAGCCTGGGTTTGCGTCACGCTCGACGAGGTGGATAAAATCCTGCAACAGACCGGCATCCTGTTCGCCACCGCGGGCGCGCAACTGCTGCTCCGCTAGCTCAATTGCCTGGTGAGCGGTGCGACGCCGTAGCTCGAGGCGTTTTTCGGCGCGGAATCCTTCGATCTCAGCGGCGATATTGCGCCGGAGCCGTTCGCGCTCGGCCTCGCCCTCGTCTCGAATGCGGCGATGTTCGCGGTCCATTTCGCGGTCGCCCTGTTCACGGAGACGCTTGACCTCGTCACCGAGGGTGGCCATCTTGCGGTCCATCTCCGAATAGCGGAGGTCGGCATCCAGTTTAAGACCGGTAGCGTCCTTGATTGCCTTTTGAATGTCGGCGGAGCGCGCGTTGAAGAAGCGCGGCGCAGTTTTTGCAATGCCCCACCCAAGCAGCACCGCGAAGATAGCGGTATTGATCAGCTTCCAGCGGCCCACGCGGTCCATGGCGGCGACTTCGTCCTGGCTCGGGACCTGATCATCCTGCGCGTGCACCGGCGGAACCGCGGCAAATAGTAAGCAGGCCCAGAGGGCTAGGTGCAGAATGCGTCGCTTATGAGCGATAAAACGGATCACTAGGCGGCTCTCCGGCGCAGCAGCGCGTTGGAGATCTGGGCGCTGAGCGCTTCCACTTGTGCTTGCAGGTCCTGCTCAGCCTGCTCAGTTTCGCGTCCAATCTCGGCCCGAGCCTGAGAGAGCTGTTGCGAGGCTTCGGCACGCGCTTGTGCCAGCTTGGCGGCTTCTTCCTCTGACCATTGGCGGCGCAGTGCGTCGTGTTCCTGCTGAATTTGGGTGCGAGCCAATTGCAGGGCGCGTTCCCATTCGGTCGTTTTCTGGTCCGCTGCTGCGAAGGCTTCTTGGGCCAGTTCGCGGGCGCCTTCGGTCTGTCTTCTTCGCTCTTCCAGCACGCGGGCTAAAGGCTTGAACAGCATCGCGTTCAAGTAGACCGTCAGCAGAATGAAGAAGAGGATCGTCGGGATGGCCTGAATCAGCAGAGATCCCAGGTCTTTAAGCGTCGATTCCATTCGTTAAGAGTGTAGCGGGAAATCGGGATTTACACGCCGTCGAGAATACGCGGGCGCACTCCGAACAGGGCAATCAACCTCTAAACAGTTTACGCTATCACAAGAAAAATTCTTGGGTCAATGTAGTCGAGCAATCGCAACTGACTCAGGCAGCAACAGGACAAGCGAGCATTTCGTTCGTGTGCGGCGCGGCCGTCTGCGGGTGGATTGCTGGAGTTTGGACGTTTTCCGCCTCCGTGCAGGCATTTGAAAAAACGAACCCATTGTGTTGGGTCGGGGTGGCGGGTGACTTGCGGGCCTCAGCGGCTGCCTCGGCTTGTTCCTTTTCTTTCGCGCAACGTTCGGCTTGGAGGGCCCGCAGTTCGGCCATGTCCTTTTCGCGATGGCGACGGAGGCGAGATTCCTGGAGTTGCAGGTTGCGGAGCTGCTTCTCGTATTTCAGGAAGGTGTTGAGTTCGAAGAAATGGGTGTCGGGGGATTCGTTGCCGGCGGCGGCGTGTTCGGCCAGCTGTTCGGCGTGACCGAGGGCGTAGATTCCCATTTCCAGTTCGGGAATGCGGCGCAGACGCCAGGCGGTGTCGGCAATGGATTGGACCAGTGCGGCTTCGTAGGAGCCGGCGGGGCGGAATTCAGCGGCGCAGTCTTGCACGTGCTGTTCGTAAGCGGCGGCGTCTTCGGTGGGTAGCAGAACGGTGCGGCCGGTGAGTCCGGTTTTTACGGCGTTGAAGGATGATTTGGTCTTGCCTTCTATGGTGCGGGGGCCAGTGGAGAGTTGGGCGTTGCTGCGGTTCGCGAGGAGGCGCGCTTCGGACGGCGGGGCGGTGGGTTCCGTGGCTGCGTCGGCATTCGAGTGAAAAGACAGCTTTTCGGCTTTGCGGGCTAGTTTTTCGGCTTCGCGTTCGGCGGCGCGGCGGATGGATCTGGGCGACATTGTTTCTTCTCCGGGATGAAATGCAAAAGGCCCATGAGCCGCGGCGGCGGTTCATGAGCCTGCCCTGACGCTAGCACGGCGGAGGCTCCAAACGAACTTTGCGGGGTGTGGATTTTGAGGGTAAGGTCTTTTGTTTGTGCGGGGCAGCGATATTTTTGTGGCTTGTGACTGGCCGTAGGCCACCGTGGCCGGATGATGAGTTCGCTTTGGGCTGTGCGGTAGGGAGACGCTGCTGCGGGCCGGACGCTGTTGGTTTGCCTACGCTAGCCCGCAACGTCCCCGACGTAGCGAGGGTGTGGCGTGCGGTGGATTGGGGTGGGGTGGACGGGCGCAGGTGCTGGTGGGGGTAGATGAGACCTAATGACTGCCTTGCGCGTGAGGAATGGCCTCGTTCCGACACTATGTTTCTTGCCTATGACCACTTCTTCTCTATTAGCGCTGCGCCGTTGTGCGGGTTGTTTTCTCGTTGCCCTGGTTGCTTGTTCGAACCTGCTGGCTGGCGGGCCGGCGGACGCGGGAGGGGCTGCCCCCTCGATCGCCCAGGTAAAGACCGAGCCGCAACCGGCGCGCTGGGCGAACCGCCTTTGGGTGACGAGCTTGTTCGCCGTCGCCGGCGCAACAGCCGCCGACGCCGGGACATCGTGGGGGTATCGCGAGGCGAATGGGGTGCTTCAGTCCCGAAACGGCACGTTCGGAGCACGTGGAATGGCGATCAAACTAGGGGCAGTATCGGCGCTGATTGTGCCCGAGATCCTGCTACGGAAACATCGCGATTTGCGCATGAAATTTACCGTGGGCAACTTCGTGGTGGCAGGCATCTTCACGGGAACATCAATCTATAACGTTCATGCCGCTGCCACGCAGCGCTGATGGATTACTTAGGAAACCAGCCGTTGTCACCGCACGCCCGCTTCAGCCTTTTCTGATCGAGACCGGCCGGGGAGAAAAAGTCGGTGAAGTTGTTCGTCTGGAGGTCGATGTAGCGCACAGCCATGAGGTTGGCGGTGAGGAGCGCACGCACGGTACGCTGATCGATTTGAGCCACCTTACTGCCCGAGATGATGTCCCAGACGGGCTCAATCGTCTTCTTCTTGTCGATGCGGATTTTGGGCGTCATGGCGGGGTCCTGAAAGTGCCGATAGTCGCCCGTAGTGACGCGTAACGGCGTGTCGGCAAAGTAGCGGGCGTGCACCAGCTTGCCGTCGCCGTTGCACACCAGCTGGAAAACAGGAGCGCGGCCGAGTTCGGCTTCATCCGCTGGCAAGGTAAAGACGACGACCTTGTCGCCGGTGGGAGGATCGATCTCGTCGGTGCGAACCCACTTTCCTCCGGCCGGGGCCGGTTCCTGGGCGCGGCAGAAGGCACAAGCAAGCAGCAACGTGGACAGGGTGGCTTTCGGCAGAAATCGCCGGGCACGAAGAAAAACCCGCATTAGCCCTATTTTCGCAGTCAGGATGGCTTCCACGGTGCGGGTCGAGGGGCTTAGAACGTACGGGCTAATGAGTTAAGGTGCGCAACATGGCATGGATGGGCGGCGCAGCTGGACGGTCGTGCGTGGCCAGTTGGAACCCAAGGATGATGAGCATGACCAAGAGCGCAAACCGCAGCGGACGCTGGCGCACGCGGCCGGCCAGGTAAGATCCAGCGAATGCGCCGCACAATCCGCCGATGACCAGCTTGAACAGCAGAGCACCGTCGTAATTACCGGCGCTGAGCTGGATTAAGCTGCCCACGAAGGAGACGCCCAGCCCAAAGCACAGGTCAGTCCCGACCACTTCGGCGGCGGTCAAGGGAGTAAGGCTCAGCAGCAACAGGGACCCGAGCGCACCGGCACCGGCCGAGGAGAAACCCACTTCCGCACCGATGGGTAAGGCAAGCCAAGGGAGCCAACGGGCACGATCGTTGCCAGACGGCCGGGGATTGGGACGAAATTGCCGATACAAGTGGAAGCCGGCGGTGAAAACGATAACGCTTCCCAAGATGGCGTACAGGGCGCTTTGAAAGGGACCGTTCTTAAAGCGATTCAGAAGGAATCCGCCGGCAATGACACCGGGCAAACCGCCTAACAAAAGCAGGCCAAGTACGCGGCCATTCACCTGACGACGCCAGGCATACATAGGGACCGTAGCAACTTTGACGATCCAGCCAAACGTCAAGGCGGTGCCGACAGCGGTAGTAGGCGGCACTCGGAGTAAGAGGATCAGCAAGGGCGTGGTCATGCTGCCGGCACCGACGCCGGTGAGGGCGATTGCCATCGCGATGATGAACCCTAGCAGGATTTCCATGGGTTAGAAAGAGAATTGCCGATGGGGCTTAGTGCGCTTCCGCGATGTGGATGCCGCATTCCAGTTTGCGGGCGCCAGCCCAGCGGCCGGAGCGGGCATTACCAGGGTCGGACGGGAGCGCAGTGCAGGGTTGGCAACCGATGCTGGTGTAGCCCAAATCGTATAACGGCAGCAGCGGAATGCCCTGTTCGCGGGCAAAGGTCCAGACATCTTTATCGGTCCAGGCGGCGAGAGGGCTCACTTTGCGCAGTGTCTTGCCGGTGGGCAACGGGAAGCCATCGATGACCTGAAGGTTGCTGCGCGTCGGAGATTGAACACGACGCAACCCGGTAAACCAGACGTCGTAGTTCTCGAGCGCGCCGAATAGCGGCCCGACTTTCCGCTGTTTGCAGCATTGGTCGGGCGCCAATTGAAACAGCTTGCCCGCGCGCGCTTCCTGTTCGGCAACGGTCTCCTTCGGCACCACGTTCACCAGGTTCAGACCGAGCCGGGCGGTCATTTCGTCGCGATAGGCGTAGACCTCGGCAAAGTGATAACCGGTTTCAAGAAAGAGAACCGGAACATCGGGCCGATGCTCGCGCACGAGCTGAACGACCACCATGTCTTCAGCCTGGAAACTGCAGGTCACGCAAGGATCAACGGCCTGGGCCAACGAGCCTAGAACAGCTTCGCGCGCTTCAGCGAGTTTGGCGGTATCCACCTGTGATATTGCGACGGTACTCATGTTAGATTCCTCCACTCTCGGTCCATGTGGTGTCCGAGAACACGTGTAAGTGTTCGAGAGCGCGCTCCAACCCATGGGCGGAGAGCGTTTCCACAGCGCTTTGTTCAGCACCAGCCCGCACCGAGGCGCCTTCGGCTACGGAGCCAACAACGATAACCAAGACTCCCAAGCGAACGAGGGCGTCGCGTACGGCTTCGCTTTCGTTGTCGAGACGGAACACGTTGCAGCCGCGGTCGAACAGCAGCCGTTCGAGCCGCCAGGCGACTTCTTCGCTGCCGCCAGTTTGAATGAGGGCACCCGAGTGGCCCTGCCGTGTGCGGCGGTCCGCAGCAGTGACCGGCGCTGCCTGCTTGGTTTGAGTTTTCTTCGAACGCCTGTCTTCGACCGCGCCGACGATCATGCCCGCTGCAACCGTTGCGTTGGTCGCCGGATCGATCAGGATGAAACTGCCGGTGGTTCTATTCCGTTGGTAAGTGTCGAACACCAAAGGCCGCGCGGTCTGGATGCGGACGCGCGCGATGGCGTTCATCTCCAAAGTGGTGACCTGTTCATGGTCGAGCGTGTTGATGTTGAGACGGTACTCAATGCTCTGGAGGTCGGCGGTCTGGAGCGAGGTATTGTGCTTCAGCCGGTAGCGCTTGCCCAACTCAGCAGGCGCATCGTTCAACCAGACAAGCGTCGCTTCAATGTCGTTCGCGGTAGGAACGGGTTCACTGCGCGGAACCAGAGTGTCGCCACGGATGATGTCGACATCATCGGCAAGGGTCAGGGTAATCGACTGTCCGGCGTGTGCTTCGGGGAGATCGCCATCGAAGGTGACAATGCGCGAAACGGTGGAACTGCGGCGCGACGGCAGGACGGTGACCTGGTCTCCCACGCGCACGACACCGGAGGCGACGGTGCCGGCATAACCGCGGAAATCGAGATCGGGACGGACCACTCGCTGCACCGGCAGTCGAAAGCCGGCCTGCTGTATGCCTTGGCCTACGGGCACCTCTTCGAGGTAGTGCAGCAGACTGGGTCCGCTGAACCAGGGCATGTTTTCGCTGCGGGTAACAACGTTGTCTCCGGCGAGTGCACTGATGGGCACAAAATACGGTTCGATGGACTGGAACTGTGAGAGGAAGTGACGGAAATCGGTTTCGATGCGGGAAAAAACATGCTGGTCGTAACCGACCAGATCCATCTTGTTCACCGCAATCACAAGGTGCGGCAGCCCAAGCAGTGAAGAGATGTAAGCGTGGCGGCGAGACTGAGGCAGCAGTCCTTTGCGCGCGTCCACGAGAACAATGGCCAGTTCCGCGGTAGAAGCGCCGGTCACCATGTTGCGGGTGTACTGCTCGTGGCCGGGCGTATCGGCGATGATGAACTTCCGCTTGGGAGTGGCGAAGTAGCGGTAGGCCACGTCGATGGTAATGCCCTGCTCGCGTTCGGCGCGCAGCCCATCGGTTAACAGCGAGAAATCAATGGTGCCGGCATTTCTCCCGACGGAGGCCTTGGTGACGGATTCCAGCTGATCTTCATAAACACTGCGGGAATCGTAGAGAAGGCGGCCGATGAGGGTCGACTTGCCATCGTCCACACTGCCGGCGGTGGTGAAGCGGAGGAGGTCTTTGGCTTGCTCCTGAGCGAGGAAGTCTTCAAAGCTTTCCGCCGCGCGTTCGAGAACGGTGGAGGTCGTCACTTCTAGAAGTAGCCTTCCTGTTTTTTGAGTTCCATGGACCCGTCCTGGTCGTGATCGATGACCCGGTTTTGCCGTTCGGAACGACGCATAGTGATGAGTTCCTGGATGATTTTCGGCACGGTATCGGCATCAGACCGGATAGCGCCAGTGCAAGGACTACAGCCGAGCGAGCGCATACGGCACTTCACCATTTGCGGCTGTTCGCCGGGGAGGCGCGGCATGAAGGGCTGCTCGACGGAGATCAGTGACTCGCCGCGGACGAGCATGGGGCGCTCGGCGGCAAAATAGAGCGGAACGATAGGGATATTCTCTGCCTGGATGTACTGCCAGACGTCCATTTCGGTCCAGTTCGATAGCGGGAAGACGCGCAAACTTTCGCCGGGATGGATTCTCGTATTAAAAACATTCCACAATTCGGGGCGCTGGTTGCGTGGATCCCATTGGCCCCGACCGTCACGAAAGGAAAAAACACGTTCTTTGGCACGGGAACGTTCTTCGTCGCGGCGGGCTCCGCCGATGGCGGCATCGAAGCCGCCCTCACGCAAACCATCGAGCAGCGACTGTGTTTTCAAGGCACCGCAGCAACGCTGGGTACCCCAGGCGAATGGCGTAGCGCCGTCAGCAAGAGCTTTCTGGTTGGTGTGGACAATGAGACGTGCGCCGATCTGGGCGGTATATTGATCGCGGAAGTCGATCATTTCCCGGAATTTATAGCCAGTGTCGATGTGCAGAAGCGGAAACGGAAAGGGGCCCGGATAGAATGCTTTTTGCGCCAGCCGAAGCAGCACAGAGGAATCCTTGCCGATTGAATACAGGAGGACCGGCTTCTGGCATTCTGCCGCCACCTCACGCATGATGTGGATGCTCTCCGCTTCCAGCTGCCGGAGGTGACTCAGCGTGTTCACTATAGGGAAAGCGTAGCACGTTTCCCCTCTTGTCGATAGACATTAGAAAAGACAAAGACCCTTACTCTAGTAGGGTTTGAAATTCAGTTCTCGGGATTACACTAGTATTTCCGGAGAAAACTTTGCATACCATCAGTCAGGAAGAGGTCAGTGTGCGGCAGGAGCTTCAAGTAGGTGCAGAAGTTGTGGGCGGCAGAGCGGGCGCTTACTTCCGAGTGTGGGCTCCCGCCCGTGGGTCGGTCAGTGTGCTGCTGCAGGACGGTGGCAAAGTACCTCTGAAGAAAGGCACCGATGGATACTTCAGCGGCGAAGTAGCGGAGGCAGGGACAGGAACCAGGTACAAGTATTTGGTAGACGACAGCCAGGAACTTCCGGACCCTGCCTCACGGTATCAGCCGGAAGGTCCGCATGGATATTCCGAGGTTACGGACCCGACCCAATTTCGCTGGACGGACGACACGTGGCCCGGCTGCCAGCTAAAAGGCCAGGTAGTTTACGAAATGCACATCGGGACCTTCACGCAAGAGGGTACCTGGAAGGCTGCAACTGAGAAGCTGCCGTACCTGCTGGAGACGGGTGTCACGGTGCTGGAGGTGATGCCGGTAGCGGATTTTCCGGGGCGTTTCGGCTGGGGCTATGACGGAGTCAACCTGTTCGCTCCGGCTTGCAAATATGGCACGCCTGACGACATGCGCCGATTCGTAAACGAGGCACATGCGCTGGGAATCGGAGTGATTCTCGACGTCGTTTATAACCATCTCGGGCCGGACGGCAACTATCTGCCAGCGTTTTCGGACAGATACTTCAGCGAAAAGCACATGACGGACTGGGGGCCGGGCATCAACTTTGACGGCGCCGACTCGAAGCCGGTGCGAGCGTTCATACTTCAGAATGCGGCGTACTGGATTCGTGAGTTCCACCTGGACGGTCTACGGCTGGACGCCACGCAAGACATTCACGACGATTCGGTTCCCCACATTCTGGCAGAAATCAGCCGAGTGACCCGCGCCGCGGCCGGCGCCCGTTCCGTTCTATTGATTGGTGAGAACGAGCCGCAAGAAACGCTGCTGCTTCGTCCGTTGAGCGACGGCGGTTATGGTTTGGATGCGCTTTGGAATGACGATTTCCACCATACGGCGTCCGTGGCGATGTATGCGAGGGCGGATGCCTATTACACCGACTACAGAGGAACCCCGCAGGAGTTCATTTCGGCGATAAAGTACGGCTATCTGTTTCAAGGGCAGTGGTATCGCTGGCAGAAAAAGCGGAGGGGAACGCCGACGTTGGGATTGCCGCGGCGGTCGATGGTGACGTTCATTGAAAACCACGACCAGATTGCGAATTCGGCGAGTGGCTTACGATCGCAGTTCATGACGTCGCCGGGGAAGCTGAAAGCGCTGACGGCGCTTACGCTTCTGGGACCGGGCACACCGATGCTTTTTCAAGGCCAGGAGTTTGCTTCGTCGAGCCGGTTTTTGTTTTTCGCAGACCACAAACCCGAACTGGCTCAGCTGGTTCGCAAGGGTCGCGCGGAATTTCTTTCGCAGTGGCGTTCGTATCGCTTGCCGGAGATAACGAAGTGTTTCGCCGATCCATCGTTGGAAAAGACGTTCACAGAATGCAAGCTCGATTTCTCAGAAGTAGAAACGCACGCCGACGTATACGTACTGCATCAGGATCTTTTGCGGCTGCGACGGGAAGACCCGGTGCTTTCGCGGCAAGGGGAAGACGGAATCGACGGAGCGGTGCTGGGACCGCATGCATTCGTGCTGAGGTACTTTTCGCCAGGCTTTACGGACGACCGGCTGCTGGTGGTGAACCTCGGGATAGACCTGGAGTTCAATCCGTCGCCTGAACCGCTGCTGGGGCCTCCGCTCGACTGCGAGTGGGAGAAACTCTGGTCGAGCGAGGATCCGGAGTACAGCGGCTGCGGCACCGCGCCTCTGGATTCGGACGAGAACTGGCGCATTCCGGGCGAGGCGGCGGTCGTGCTGCGGCCAAAGCGTGCTGATACAAGCAGACGACATTAAAACCCGGCGGTTGCCATCTACAAATATCGATCAATGAAAAACATTTTCAAGCGGAACGTTGCCAGTTCACTGTCCGAGCACGACAGGCACACGCTGACAGAGACGGAGTGGCTGGTGACGAACGGGCTGGGCGGGTATGCCAGCGGGACAATGAGCGGTGCGCTGACCCGGGTATTCCATGGTTACTTAGTGGCGGCTCTTCCTACCCCGATGGGCCGCGCCATGATGCTGAACGACATCATGCAAATAGTCGTTCTGCCGACAGGCGAACGGCTGCGGTTGGACGCGGAACGAACGAGCGAGGGGGAGTGCTTCGCAGGATCGCAGTACCTCAGCAGCTTTCGGCTGGATAATGGCTTGCCGGTTTGGATTTATGATCTGGACGGTTTGACGATTGAGAAACGATTGGTTCTGCCGCACCGGCAAAACACCACGTACGTTAACTACAGGATTGTCTCGGGGGCTGGTTCGTTCAAGCTGGAGCTGCGCCCGGCGGTGAACATGCGGGAGCACGAGGCTCCGGTGAACACGCCCCTTGTGCCTTACATGCTGATGGTTCGCGATCAGCAGTACGAGCTGAAGAAAAGCACGGACGATCTGCCGCCGTTGCGGTTGCAGATTGTGGGCAAAGAGAGTTCGTTTTCCATCGATTGCCAAACGATACGAAACGTGGTTTATGAAATTGAGCGGAACCGCGGTTATATTTACCAGGGCGATTTGTGGAGTCCCGGCTACTTCACGGTGGAGGTAACGCCAAATCAAGATGTGACGCTGGTGGTGTCGGCGGAGAAGTGGGAAGTAATGAACGCGCTGACGCCGCAGCAGGCTTGGGATGCGGAACAGGACCGGCGCAGGCGTTTGATTTTAGAGTCCGACCCGACGATCTGCAACAGCATTTGCCGCGAGCTGGTGTGGGGCGCGGATCAATTCATTTTTACGCCGGTGGGACGGCAGGAAGATACGGCGCGGGCGCGAGCGGCGGGGGACGAGATACGCAGTGTGATCGCCGGCTACCCCTGGTTCACGGATTGGGGCCGCGACACCATGATTAGCCTGGAAGGGCTGACGCTGTGTACGGGCCGTGCCGTGGAGGCCAGCTATATCCTCCGGACATTTGCGCACTATATTCGGGACGGCCTGATTCCAAATATGTTCCCGGAGGGCAAGACGAGCGGCCTGTATCACACGGCAGACGCAACGCTGTGGTTCTTCCATGCCCTGCACCGGTACATACAGAAAACCGGCGACCAGCACCTACTGGACCAGATGCTGCCGAAGCTGGTGGACATTGTTGGGCATCATCTGCGGGGAACGCTCTTCAATATTCATGTTGACCCTGCGGACGGGCTGCTGTCGCAAGGACAGGAAGGCTATCAGCTGACATGGATGGACGCGAAGGTAGATGGCTGGGTGGTTACTCCGCGGCGCGGCAAGGCAGTGGAGATCAACGCGCTCTGGTACAACGCGTTGTGTCTGCTGGAGGGATGGCTACGCGATGCGAACCGCGAGGACCAGGCGTCGGGTATCGCCCAGCATGCGGCGCGCTGCCGCGAATCTTTCAATAAGCGGTTCTGGAACGACAAGACCGGGTATCTGTACGACGTGGTGGACCAGGAAAGCGGCGGCGATGATCCGGCGTGCCGGCCGAATCAAATCTTCGCGATCTCATTGGAGCATCCGGTCCTGAACGAGAACCGCTGGGTGCCCGTGTTGAGCGTGGTGAAGGAACGCCTGCTGACGCCAGTGGGATTGCGGTCGCTAGCGCCGGGCGAGAAGGACTACAAGCCGAGGTACGATGGCGACCTGCGGTCGCGTGACGCTGCGTACCATCAAGGCACGGTCTGGGCTTGGTTGATTGGACCTTTCGTTGATGCCTGGCTGAAGGTATACCCGAACGACATGAAGACAGCGTACGGTTTTCTGGAAGGCTTTTTTTCGCACCTGGAGAGTACGTGCGTGGGTTCCATCAGCGAGATCTTCGATGCTGAACCGCCATTTACACCGCGCGGTTGCTATGCGCAGGCGTGGAGTGTGGCGGAAGTGCTTCGGTGCCTGATGAAGACGTCGGACGCGCTTCAATCGCAAAACGAAGACAGCGCCAACCTGGCTACGGCCGGGGTGGAGTAATCACCGACGCGCTACGAAGCCACGAGACCTTTGCCTTCGACGATACGCACATAGCGATTGACCGGCAGGTTTTTGAGCCGGTCGACCTGCTTGCTAGGCGCAGGCCAGTGTATTTCCAACTCGGAGATCGTGGTTGCTTTCCCAATACCCAGAACATCGCGCGGATCGTGTGACGAGAGGTAACTGCCGCCGCCGTTCTTTTGACGCCGGCGCTTCTTGCCATTCGCCGTCCAGTAGATGACAGCGCCGATGGCGTCACGGTTGCAGGTAACGCCTTCCAAGCGGATGCCGAGCCAGTTGTTCCCGGCGGCCGCATTGTTCTTCAGAAGAACGGGCGGGCCACCGTTGTTGGCGACCAGAACGTCGGTTGCGCCGTCGTTGTTGTAATCGCCGATGGCCAGGCCGCGGGCCGGAAACGATTTCTTGAACGCGGGACCGGCATTGTCACTAACATCGTGAAGCTTGCCGTCCTCTGCCTGATGAAAGAGCACGAGCGGTTCCCGGTAGTGGACCTGCGTGGAGTAATGATCGATCATGTCGTCCGGATGGCCGTTGGCCAGGAACAGGTCGGTCGCGCCATCATTGTCGTAATCGAAGTACTTCAGGCCCCAACCACTGAGCAGGCGCGTGGACTGGGCTACGCCTTCCACGTGCGCGGCATCATGGAAGGTCTCATCCTTGTTGTTCAGGTACACCGAATACATTTCCTGGTCGACGTTGGCGACAAACAAGTCATCGTAGCCGTCGTTGTTCAGGTCCGCTGCGTCCACGCCCATGCCGGAGCGGGGCTGGCCGTTTTCACTGAAGGCGACTTCGGCCTGTAGGGCCGATTCCTCCCACTTCCAGGTGCCGTTCGGGCCAGGCCCACGATTGATGTACAAGAAGTTTTGTACGGTGTCGTTGGCGACGAATAAATCCATGCGGCCGTCGTTGTTGATGTCGGTAGCAACGACGCCCAGGCCTTTGCCCAAAGCCTTTTCGATGTCGGTGCCCTTTGTCACATCGGTGAACGTGCCGTCTCCGTTGTTGTGATAGAGGAAGCTGTGCGTACCTTTGAACACGCGCGGGATGCAGTAGTAGTGTTTGCCGATGCGGTTATCGCCGCATTCAAATTTGTGACCGGATGAGTAATCGACAAAGCTGCATAGGAAAAGATCGAGCCGGCCGTCACCGTCGTAATCGAACCAGACGGCGCTGGTGGTCCAGAGCGGAGCGGTGATGCCGGCGCGCTCGCTGACATCGGTGAAGGTGCCGTCGTGGTTGTTCTTATACAGGATGCATTTGCCGTAGGCGGTGACCAGCATGTCAGGCCAGCCATCATTATCGAAATCGCCCACCGCTACGCCCATGCCGAAGGTGCCGCCCGCGACACCGGCCTTTTCTGTTACATCGGTGAAGGTGCCGTTGCGATTGTTCTTATACAGCGCGTTGCGGATGGGCTTCGAGGGCTTCCAGAAGTCGCACGGGCCGCTGTTGACAAGGTAGATGTCCATCCAGCCATCGTTGTCGTAGTCGAGAAAGGCACAGCCAGGGCCCAGCGTCTCGGGCAGGTAGCGCTCGTCGGACATGGCATTGTCGTGTACCCATTCGATGCCGCTGGAGGAGGGCGGAACTTCTTCGAAAAGCGGCGCCTGATCGTTGCCTCGCATGGCGTCGGGCGCGATGGCTGCACCGGTAATCAGCCAGAGCAGGTCTCGTCGAGTGAATTTCATTTACGTGCGGAGAGTTCCTTTGCGTTTGCCAGAGTTTGCAACACAGCTGCCATTTGCTCCGGATGGAAATCCAGCTCTGTCAGCCCGGTTCGATACACAACGCGTCCTTCCGCACTGATGATAAAAGCGCGACTAGGCCAAGCGCTGTAGGCGGACTCGACGGCGTTATCCATTCCGTCGACAACGGCCGGAAATGGCAGGTGGAGCTGGCGGCTGCACATCTGGGCATGTTCCTGTTTTTCCCCGATTGATGCCGCGGGGGGAAGCATTTGGCCGGTCGACTGGTTGCGGGTAGAGCGCCAGTCCGCGTTTGAATGCGCTTCCCGGATGTAGACCAGCAGAAACGGGATCTGTGCGCCGAAACGCGCTTGCATGCTCTTCAGAGAATCGGCTGCGTCGCGGAAGTTCGGGCAGGTGTAGCTACCGAACACGATGACAAGGGGAGACTTGCCGCGATAGCTGCTCAAACTTACGGCTTGGCTTCCATCGGCGCGTGGAAGCTGGAAATCTGGTGCGATGTCGTTCAACTTAGGGCCGGGTTGCACTTGCTTCCGCTTTCGCTTCCAAGTCCGTTGCCATGTGGCGCTCGCGTGCGGACTGGGCAGCCTTGCCCGTCTTCGCGTAGATATCCGCCAACGTCTGGTGCGCTTCCAGCGACATAGGCGAGAGAGCGGCGGCCCGTTCGGCATACGGTGCTGCTTTGGTCCATTGGCGAGTACCTGCAAGCGCTTCGGCCGTAGCTAAATTGGCGTCGGGGCTGTCGGGGCGAATGAGCTGGGCACGGGCAGCCGGAGGCACGGCGTTGGCGAACTCTTTCCGGACAACAAGAATTTGCGCCAGACCGAGGTTGGCGGCGAAGTCGTTTTCATCCCGATGCAGTTCCTGGCGGAAGGCGGCGGCAGCGGCGTCCGGATCGCCTGTGTTCAGCAGGGCTTGTCCATAGAAGCCGTTTACATGCGGCAGATTCGGGTTCAGATCGAGGGTCTTGCGGAACTGTTCGACGGCTGCCGGGAAGTCCCCCGATTCAAACATGCGCGTGGCGAGAAGATACCGTGATTCAGCAGTGTCGCCGTTGCGCAGAATGCGGTCGAGATAAAGCTGCCCCTCGTCGATCCGATGTTCATGGAGCAGCGCCATTCCAAGCATGTAGCTGAAAGCCAAGTCGTCCGCGTGAGTATTGGCCAGCGGTTGCAGGAGTTCCACGACACGAGCATCTCTACCGATCTGGCCGCTGCAATCGGCAAGCAGCATGGTCACTTTGTCTTCCGCCGGCGCCGCATCGTGGATGGTACTGAACTGTTGGCACGCCTCGGCGATGCGCCCGCTTTTCTCATAGGCAAGAGCCATGTTCATGGCTATACGTTCGTCGCCAGGGAGAAGTCGGGCGGCGGCCTGGTACTGTTCGATGGCTTGGTCGTACTTCGCCAGGTTCACCAGAACGATGGCAAGATTGACGCGTGTTGCGACCTGGTTCGGATCGAGTTGCAGCAGTTGGCGGTAGGCCGCTTCGGCGCCGGCGAAGTCACCCGCCTGTTGCAGTTGGACGGCCTGTTGGGCCAGCGATTGAAAATCCTGCCCAAGCAGCGTGGCTCCGACCAGGAAGGTGCATACGCGAAGAAGCTTCATTGCGCCGTGGGTTTGGCGGCAATCTCGTTGGTGGATTGCCGGGCCGCATTCAGCTTGCGCGTAAATGGCGCGTTCCCGTTCGCCGTCTTCTTTGCGCTTCTCGCGAAAATACACAGTGGCCAGAGAGACATGCGCCTCCATGAAGTCCGGTGCGTCTTTGACGAGCGATTCCAGATCGTGCTGGGCTTCGGGCAATTGATTCTGCGCCATCTCAATGGAGGCGATCTGATAGCGTGCGCCAGGATCGCCGGGCCGCACGACGAGGGCCTGACGAAGATACTTCAGAGCATTCTCGAAATCGTCGTCGTGCCGCAGGATGGCGCCCAGACGCAAGTTCGATTCGAAGTTGTTGGGATTGGCCTCGAGCTCCTTATGAAAGGCTTTCTTGGCGCCGTCCTGATCGCCGGTGGCGAGTAACGCCAGACCATCGTAGGCGTATACATCGGGTAATGACGGATTCAGGGCAACGGCCCTGTCGAAATCGTCACGCGCGGCGGAGAAATCGGACGCCATGTATTTGGTGGTTCCCATCAGGAGACGTGCTTCCGCTGAATCGCCGTTCCGCAAAATCTTGTCGATGATGACTTGGCCCTTGGCGGGTTGACCATCGCGCACGAGTGCGGTGCCCAGCAAATAGGTGAACGATGCTTCGTTCGGATAGGCGTCGAGCAATGGGGTGAGCAGCGCAATCACCTTTTTGTTTTGCCCCATAACGAGGTCGCAATCGGCCAGCAACGTTACGGCTTGCAGGTTGGCGGGTTGTTCGGCGTGAACCTGCTGGAGCGTAGCGACTGCCGATTGGATATCGCCCGCTTTGTAATACGCCAAGGCAAGGTTCAGGCGAACGGCCGTATTGGGCTCCAGTTTAAGAGCAAGATTGTACTCCGTGGTGGCTTCTTTGTAATGACCCTCAGCGGCTAATGCGGCGCCCAGGTTCGAGCGAACCAGAGGCACCTTCGGGTACTGCTTCAGAATGGCCCGGTAATCACGAATGGCGTCATCGAAGCGGCCTGCCTGCTGCTCCTCGATGGCTCGCTTCAAGAGCTCCTGGGGCGACTGCGACGCTTCGGCTGTAGCAACAACAGCGCACACCACGGCCACAGAAACAGCACGCAACATCAACACCACACGCATTATAGGGTTTCTCGATTATATGACGTTCGGCGTGACGTCCCGTTTGAAAGGCGCCCGGAACGTCACCCAAAACGGCAGACCATATATGATCTTTGAACGACTGATGCGCGTTCCTTTTCCCGTTGGACTTTTGCTGTGCGCTATGGCGCTGGCGCAGGATACGCGCTACCCGCCGAAGAACCAACTGATTCCCGCGCCGGAGTGTCTGACGATCAAGGGTGCATGGACCGGACCGTCTGCGGCCTGTTCGGCTTCGACGCATGAGGACTGGCTAGCAGACGTACGCCATTGGCGGGCGGAACGAAGGATTCGCATCGGGTACGACGGCTCGCGTTATGGAATACCGGCTTTGCAGTGGACGCAAAGCAGCTTCATGCAGCCGCAAATGATGGTACACGATCGTTACTTCTACGACCCGGTTACCGGGCGATTACACCGTGGACCGCTATCTGGATGACCTGGCGAAGAGATACGGCGGCATTGACTCCGTACTGATTTGGCCGACTTATCCGAATATGGGCATCGACGACCGGAATCAGCACGAGATGATCCGGTCGATGCCGGGCGGACTCGCGGGCGTGAAGCAGATGGTGGCTGACTTCCATCGGCGCGGCGTGCGCGTTTTGTTTCCCATGATGATGTGGGACCAAGGCACTCGCGGACCCGGGGAAATCGTGGCCCGACGCGATTGCCGAATTGATGAAGGAAATTGGGGCGGACGGAATCAACGGCGATACACAAGATGGCGTTCCCCTTGCGTTTTCGCGCGCCGCGGATGCGGCAGGTCATCCGCTTGCTTTTGAGCCGGAAGGGAGCCCGTCGGACGAAGCCCTGGCTTGGAATGTGATGACGTGGGGACAGTACGGCGGCCAGTTCGGTTTTGTGCCGGGAGTGGACCGGTTCCGCTGGCTGGAACCGCGGCACATGGTGAACATCTCAGACCGCTGGAACCGCAGCAAGACCGACGACTTGCAATACGCATTCTTCAATGGCGAAGGCTGGGAGAGTTGGGAGAACATCTGGGGCATATGGAACGGGATTACGCCGCGGGACGCTGAGGCTACCCGCCGGGTCGCGGTGATTGAACGCGGCTTTGCGCCGTATCTTCAGTCGGAGGGATGGGAGCCATTCTTCCCGATGAGCGCGTATGGAGTGTATGCGAGCAAGTGGCCGCACGACGGCGAGACACTCTGGACAATTGTGAACCGGAATGAGTATGACGTCGACGGGCCGCAGATGACGGTCAAGCACCAGGAGGGCGTGCGGTATTTCGATGTTTACCATGGCAAGGAACTGAACCCGCAACTGCAGAACGGCGAAGCAGTGCTTTCGTTTCCGCTGGAGTCGCATGGATTCGGCGCGGTACTTGCGATGCGAGGGACGCCGGGACAAGCGCTACAGAAAACTATGGAGCAGATGCATGCGGGGACGGCAAAGCCGCTGGTGGATTTTGCGGCGGAATGGAAGCCGCTGCCGCAGACTTTAGTGAGCATTGACCGAACCACAGCCGCAGGGAACACTCCAGAGGACATGGTGAAGATTCCCGGAGGGCACTACCTGTTTCGGGTGCAAGGGATTGAAATCGAAGGGTCGGATGACATCGGCGTCGACGTGCAGTATCCGTGGGAGAACAACGCGCGACGCTTCCATGAACATCCGTATGGAAGATGAAGACTTTCTATCTGGACAAGTACCCGGTGACCAACGCGCAATTCCACAAGTTTCTGGAAGCCACGCATTATCATCCCGCGGATGATGGCGACTTCTTAAAGGATTGGGTGAATGGAACGTTTCGGGAAGGTTGGGCCAACAAACCTGTGACGTGGGTGTCGCTTGCAGATGCGCGCGCTTATGCAAAATGGGCTGGCAAGCGATTGCCGCATGAGTGGGAATGGCAGATGGCGGCGCAGTATCCGGATGGGCGATTGTATCCCTGGGGCAACGACTGGAGCGCTCTGGCTGTGCCGTTTCCCGATAAAGGGCGCACGCTGAGGGCACCCGACGACGTGGGTGCACATCCCGCTGGCGCAAGTTCGTTGGGCGTGATGGACATGGTGGGCAATGTCTGGCAATGGACGGACGAATATCAGGACGAGCACACGCGGGCAGCAGTGGTGCGCGGCGGCTCGTATTATCAGCCGCAAGGGTCCATTTGGTATTTCCCGCAAGCCTACCGGAATGATCAGCACGGCAAGCTGCTGCTGATGGCGCCCAGCTATGACCGCTCCGGGACGCTCGGATTCCGCTGTGCCGCCGATGGGGAATGAAGTGGACATGGAATGAAACAGATATTAGTTCTGGGCAGTTTGAATATCGATCTGGTGCAGCGTGTGCCTCGACTGCCGGTGTTGGGTGAAACGCTGCGGGGTGAGGCACTGACAACGTTTGTCGGAGGCAAGGGCGCGAATCAGGCCTGTGCGGCGGCACGGCTGGGCGGCAATGTGCGGATGGCGGGTTGTGTCGGCAACGATGTTTTCGGGGAGCGGCTGACGGCCGAGTTACAGGCGGCGGGCGCCGATACAAGCTTCGTGCGCGTCTTGCAGAGTGCCTCGGGAAGTGCCACCATTTTCGTTCTGCCCGGAGGCGAGAACACGATTGTTATCTCGCCTGGCGCGAATGGCGAAGTCGGAGCTGAGCTGGCTCGGGCAGCGGTGGATAGTTTAGGCGAAGGCGATTTGCTGCTGTGCCAGCTTGAGATTCCGCTGGAGACGGTGGTGCTCGCAATGCGAACCGCGCACGCGAAAGGGGTCGTCACGATGCTGGATCCGGCACCCGCGGCGGAACTGCCCGGTGAACTGTACCCTGCGCTGAGCATATTGACGCCGAATCAGACTGAAGCGGCGATGCTTGCGCGAGAGGCAGAGGCGCCGGAAACGATGGACGAGGCGCGGAAAGTTGCCATCGCCCTGCAATCGCGCGGCGTGCGAACGGTAATCGTAAAGATGGGTGCAAAAGGGTGTCTGATCGCAGATGGCGGTGATACCTATATCCAGCCAGGCTTCCCAGTGAAGGCAGTGGACACGACAGCGGCAGGCGACACGTTCAACGGTGCGCTCGCGGTGGCGCTTGCACAAGGGCGGCCGCTGTTTCAGGCGGCGCGGTATGCGAACGCAGCGGCGGCGCTATCGGTGACGAAGCCCGGGGCCCTGAGTTCCATCCCGGCGCAGGATGAAGTACAGCAATTGCTGGCAGCCCATTCTTAGGAGTTCGAGACATGTTCACGGTACACAGCGCGGGGATGGCGATATTTCTTTGTTTTCTGACGATGGTGGGATGGGGGTCCTGGGCCAACACGCAGAAGATGGCCGGCAAGGAACGGTGGCCCTTCGCGCTGTTCTATTGGGACTATGCCATTGGCGTCGCCGTCATGGGGTTGCTGCTTTGCTTTACGTTGGGCGCGAATGGGTCGGTCGGCATGTCCGCCCCGGCGAATCTGCGAACGGCGTCTGGGAATGCCGAATGGGCAGCGGTGCTGGCGGGCGCGCTATTTAACCTCGCGAACATTTTGCTGGTGGCGGCCATCGACGCGGCTGGCATGGCAGTGGCATTTCCGGTCGGCATCGGTTTGGCACTAATCATCGGCACCGCCGCGAGTTACTGGCAGAGCCCACAAGGAAATGCAACGCTGCTGGTGTGTGGCGTCGTTTGCATTCTGGCAGCAATGCTGCTCTCCGCCATCGCCTATCGGCGGCTGTCGCGTGCCAGCGGCGCGTTCAAGGGATCGGGCCTGCTATTTGCCGTCGTTGCGGGATTGTTGATGGGCTTCTTCTATCCGCAACTCATGCGCTCTATCTCGGCGGGGTTCAACAGCGAACCCATCCGGCCGGGCATGTTGACGCCCTATACGGCGCTGCTGTTTTTCGGCATTGGCGTTCTGCTAAGCAGCATACCCATAAACGGCTGGTTCATGCATTCACGCGGCGCGCGTTTCTCGGAGTATACGGCGGCACGTGCCGGCTTGCATATTCCCGGAATCCTGGGAGGTGCGATCTGGATGCTGGCGTTGGGACTGAATGTTGTTGCGTCCGGCGTGGCGGGTCCGGCAATTTCGTATGCACTGGGGCAAGGTGCGACGTTGATTGCGGCGCTGTGGGGCGTGTTCGTGTGGAAGGAGTTTCGCAGCGCTCCCGCCGGCACAAATAATGTTCTAGCGGCTATGCTCGCTGCATATGCCGTGGGCATTGTTCTGATTGGCCGGGCTACGCTTTGAATCAGGTGAGATTCTGGATCTTCGGCTCAGCTGTTGAGACACAAATAAGAAGGGCTCGGGAAGATTTCCTCTCCCGAGCCCCAGTGCTGTTTGTGTTGCGTAACTTAGAAGAGCAGCTTTGCTCCGAGTTGAATCACGCGTGGATCCCACACCGAAGTCACTTGCCCGAAAGTGTTGCTGCCGAGAGCAGTTCCGACTTGATTGAACTGCGTGTGGTTGAAGGTATTGAAGCTTTCCAGACGCAGCTGGAACATGCTGTTACGCGACTCGCTCAAGAGGAAGTTCTTGAACAGCGAGATATTCCAGTTGTCGCGGCCAGGTCCGCGAAGCGCGCCCTTGCCTAAGTTGCCCCACGCTCCCAGTGCTGGAAGCGAAAAGGCCGAGGTGTTGAACCAGGAATCGTAAGCATGCGCGTAGGCTATGTTGCCCGTCACGTCCGGTCGATTGGTTGCGTTTTGCAGGCCATTGGAGCTTTGATTTCCATTGACCGACAAACTAAGCGGAAGTCCGGACTCCATGGTCCCGATGCCGGATACTTCCCAACGTCCGAGTACGGTGCGGGCAAAGGCGTTCTGCGAGTTGCGTAAAAACGGCAGGTCGTAAACGAAACTCACGAAGGCGATGTGCGTGCGGTCTCCGCCGGAAGGGCCATTGTCGTAGCCGCGATTGTAGGGATTGGAAACAGTTGCGAGGTCGCCCCCAAGGTTGCCATTTCCGGTAGCGGGGTCGATGGAACGCGACAGCGTATACGCCGCCTGCAGGGTTAGATCTCTCTTCACTTGGGAATGCAACTCTATTTGCAGGCCGTTGTAATGGCTGTTCTCGGAGTTCTCAGACAGCTTGATGGAGGCGTAACCGGCGTAAGGGACAACCCGGTTGTAGGGACAGCTGGTTAAGCCTTGAATCAGGCAGGGAAGCTCAGACTGGCTAGGCAGATTGGTCTCGCGATAATCGTTTTGGTGGCGATTCTGATTGCCAACATAGCTGACGGACACGACTGAGCCTGGCGAGAGTTGCCGTTGCACTCCCACACTGAATTGGAAACTCTCCGGGCTCTTGTAATCCGTGTACGCAAGTCCTGTGATGCTGCCAACCGGGATGGGCGCCGTGAGTGTAGTTCCCGATTGCAGGCTCAGATTGGGATTCGAAAGAGCAACATTTTGGAATGTCACACTCGCGCTGAACGGCTGGTTTGGACCGGCATTGTACATATCGTTCCCCTGAATGCGTTCGTACATGATGCCGAATCCGCCGCGAACCACGGTCTTCCCTTCTGCATCGAGCGCGTAAGCAAACCCAATGCGTGGTCCAAAGTTGCAGCCAGTGATCTTTGACTAGCCCATTCGGGATGCCATTCTGGCCTGCGATGCCGATACCGTTCAGATAGAACTGCTGACCTTTCAGAATCGGGTTAGGACTTGTGCCCAGGCCCGGACTGTTGGGCGAGATGCTTAAGCCGCTGTTATCTGCAAAGACAGGCGCACTGGCGAAGTTATACAAACCCGGATAGAAGTTCGACATGCGATTGTTGGCTTCGTACGTATGGGGGATGCCGTCCCAGCGGATGCCCAGGTTCAAGGTCAGACGTGCATTTACTTTCCAGTTGTCCTGGAAGTAAGCAGCGGGAGAGACGTTGTTCCAGTAACCTTTGTCCTGTACCGCAAGCTCAGTGTACTGGTTGGAAAGGCCAAGCAGGAAATCAGCAAAGTCATTGCCCGTATACTGCCCGTTGAATGTGAACGCACCCTGCGTCTGTCCGAACAGGTCCTGAACTTTCTTGTAGAGTGCCCAGCTAGCGCCCATCTTGAATTGGTGCGAGCCTCGCACCCACGAAAGGTCGTCGCGGACCTGATAATCGTCGGCCTTGTTGTGCCACGGCCAACTACTGACGTCATAGTTCGTTCCTGTCTTGCTCAGGTTTACCGACGGCAGGCGATTTTCGTTGTTGCCGGCAAACAGTTCGGGGATACTCAATCCGCTTGGCCGCGCATAGATGCCCGACGGCGCCAGGGTGAGCGTGTTGCCGTTCTGGTTATAACCGATTTCATTGAGTAAAGATGGCGTGATGGACCAAGTGGCATGAACCACTGCGTGGTAACCAGGATTTGTGAATTGCGTACCGATGGTGGGCACGTTATCGCCGCTCCACTGAGACGTTCCGTAGCGCTGGTCGACTGCTTCCTGAATCCAATGTCCGAAGATGGAGAACTTCTCCGAGAAGCGGTGATCAACACGGATGATTTCTTCCCGCAGATTTGTCGGCAGCTTGTTTCCGCCAACGAACTGAGTACCGTTGCCGTTCGCGGCCGGGAATATCCCCGCCTTGAGAAGAACCTGCGCGTTCGGATCCAGCAAGCCGGTGGGGATCTGGCTGAACGTCTGGCCTGGTCGTAAGCCAAACGAGGCAAATTTCGCAAGCAAGCTGGAAGAAAGCTGTGAAGCACTCGGTACGGTCAACAGTGTGGAACCAAAATTCCCACCGTACTCGCTTGTAGGTGGAACCGTAGTGTTCACGTTTCCGCCCTGAATTAGCTTGCGCCACTCCATGTTGTAAAAGAAGAAGGTGCGGTCGCGTTTTTTGTTGTAGACCTTCGGGATGAACACCGGACCGCCCACATTGAAGCCGTAAGTGTTGAAGCGTAGCTCTGGCGTGGGTTGGCTGTTTGCTTTGTTAACGTAGTTGCCGGCATCGAATGCATCGTTCCGGTTGAACTCCCAAGCGCCGGCATGAAAGTCCTTGGTTCCGGACTTAATCGCCAAGGTCATTGTTGCCGCTGACGATAGGCCGTATTCGGAGCTGTAGTTCGACGTCTGGGCGCGGAACTCGGCGACGGAATCAACTGAGGGCATAACGTCCATGCCGCCGGCTCCGCCACGGTCCGACGCTTCGCCGCCATCAATGATCCAGAGGTTGTGGTTCTCGCGCATCCCATTGAAGCTGACACCGGCATCACCGCCGGTGGAGGTCGGGATGTTGAGGTCTGACTGATTACTGGATGCACCTGCAGTAAGAGCCGCCAGAGAATAGATACTGCGCCCATTGGTGGCCAACTGCGTCACTTGCTGCCCGGTAATGACATCGCTCACTTCGCCGGATTCGGACTGAACGGCGATGGCGTTAGCTTCTACTGTCACGGTTTCCTGAGCGCTGCCGACTTCCAGCTTGATGTCGATGCGCTCGCGGTCGCCAACGTTAAGAACGATGTCTTTTTGTTCGAACGCTTTGAAGCCGGCAGGCTGCGCACGTAAGATGTAATGCCCGATTTGCAAGTCAGGCGCGACATAGTCTCCGCTTGATCCGCTGGCGATGTTGCGCGACTGGTTTGTATCTGTATCGATTATGGAGATCTGAACGCCCGGGACAATAGCCCCGGACGGATCGGTTACGGTTCCAAGAATAGTTCCTCCCTGTTGGGCAAATCCGCTACTGCTGATTGCCAAACCGAGGACTAAAAGCGAGAATACATTCCCGAAAGCGAAGCGGGATGCCTTCTCTGTTGTTTTCATCAGAGACACCTCAACTGAGAGTTACCTAGGATTTCTCCATTAGGTTGAATACTATAAATAAATTAGTACTCCACTCTACCACGGGTACTTTGAGGGGGCACCAGCTCTGGATTAGGTATTTATACGGACGTGGAGTGGAAGCAGCTACTGAGGAGCGTTGATCTTTAGCAGCGGTTCAGCGCTGCGTTGCTCGTGTAAGGTTCGAACGGTTGCGAATTCCCTGTCTGCTTCGTCCCCACGGCCGAGTTGACGATACACTCTGGCGAGGTGATAGTGTGCGTCGTAGCTGCCCGCATCTATCCTGATTGCGGCTCGCAAAGCCTCGACAGCCTCTGGTAGGAGCTTCTGGGAGGCATAGATGGAGCCGAGATCCACGTAAGCGGTGGCGATGTTGGGCCGGATCGCAATTGCTTTCTTCAGCAGAGGCAGTGCCTGATCCTGTTGCCCTTCATGCAGATATGAATCCGCCAGGAACGTCAGGGCGAGTGCGTGTTGTGGGTCGTTCGCGATCTCAGTGTTGAATTCACGGACGGCCTCCGCAAACTTTTTTTGCTTCCAATAGAGATAGCCGAGGCCAAAATGAACGTCCGGTTGCTTGCGGCGCCAGATGAGCGGCCTGTTCAAACTCGGAGATGGCTTCGGGTGTACGGTCATCCGCGTCCAAGGCTTCCCCAAGCAACATATGAACCGCTGGTGCGTTGGCATCCTGTTCCAGCAATTGGTGGAATACAGCCATCGCTCCCTGATAGTCGCCGGACCAGAGGTCGCTTTTGGCAAGAAGGTATGCAATCTCGCCATTTTGCGGTGATGCTTCGGAGACCGCCTTGAGCCTCTTGGCCGCCTCCTTATATTGCCCGAGGCCAAAGTAGCTCATGGCCAACAAAGTATCCAGTTGCGAACTTGGCGCACGTTGGCGCTCCTGTTCGAAGGCCGTGATCGCCTCCTGAAAGTGACCCGATTTGAAGCGAGCCAAACCGAGATTCAAGTACAGGCCCGGCAGATCTGGATCTAGGGCCAAGGCATTCTGATAGGCGGCAACCGCTTGGTCGAAGTGGCTGGCGCGCGCTGCTTCCACGCCGCGCTGAGCTTCGGCGGCTGCGGCCTGCTGCCTACTCTGGCCGGCGAGAAAGCCAGCATGGAGCAGCACGAAGCAGACCAGCAGCCATTGCCGTTGCATGCCGGAGCTTAAGGCCGCTGGCACCGCACGCAGTAATGCGTGCCGCGCTGAGCAACCACGATGCGCCGCAGCTGGTGTCCACAGGCAGTACACGTTTCACCGGTGCGCCCGTAGACCTGGTGCATCAGTTGGAACTCGCCGCGATCGCCACACGGGTCCACATAATCCGAGATGGAAGACCCTCGCATAGCAACGGCCGCGTGCAAGATCTCCAACGTGTGTTTATGAATCAGCTGCGCACGACGCTTCGAAATGCGAGAAGAGGCGGCCTTGGGGTGGACGCGGGCGGCAAACAGTATCTCGTCGGCATAGATGTTGCCGATCCCCGAGACAAACGACTGGTTGAGCAGAACTGCCTTGATCGCACCGCGGTGGCGCTTCAATCGTTCATAGAACGTGGGGAAATCGACCGTAAGCGCATCGGGACCGCGGTTCTGAAACGCTTCGGGTGTGTGGGCGAAGTACTCGACCCGCCCGAACTGCCGAATGTCGTTGAACTGCATGGAGCCGTTATCGAAATCGAGGACCGCCCGGGTGAACTTATCTTCGGCAGCGTTCCAGAGCAGTTTGCCGGTCATCCCCAGGTGAAGGTAGAGTGTGCCCTTGTCGAGTTGAACGAAAATCTGCTTGCCCTGCCGAATAATTCGTTCCACTCGTGCGCCGGTAAGCCCACGCTCGGTCGCTTGCCATTCGCCGCGCGTCACGCGATGCGAGCGCAATTCCGCGCGCAGAATCGTGTGACTCAGCAGGTGCGGCGCGATGCCGCGAACAACGGTTTCGACCTCTGGTAATTCGGGCACGCTGACTCAAGAAATTTCGATGAGGATTTCGTCCCCTTGCACCACAACGGGGTAGGTTTTTAACTGCAGATCCTCATCGAAATCGTTCACCCCGGTGTGGCAGTTGAACTCCCAGCCATGCCAGGGACACACCAGCATATCGCCGTTCAGAATGCCCTGCCCCAGCGGTCCCCCAGCATGTGGGCAAAGACCGTCCACGCAGAAGAGCTTTCCCTCCACGTTGCAAACAGCATAGGTCGCCTCGCCCGTATCCACTTCCTGGACGGAGCCCGGCGGCAGCGCTTTCGCGGGTCCCACTTTGACCAGAGGCATATGTACTTACGATAGCGGATGCGGTAATCTGGTGATGGCGGAGCCTTGCGCGACCGCCTCGTATTCAGAAAGCCACCCTAGCTCAGCTGGTAGAGCATCTCATTCGTAATGAGAGGGTCGCCGGTTCGATCCCGGCGGGTGGCTCCAGCCTTTCGGATCTCGTTCCGCTTCCTCCTTCCGCATCTTCCTGATACAGTCGAAAATCTATACCTCTGCAGTTCCACGTGTGGAACCATTGGTTCTTATCAATGCCAGCTTCGCTTACAGAAAAAGAAGGTCTCAGATCAAGAGTTTCGTATAACCGCTTTCTGCTGCTGGTCGCCGGATTAGGCGGGCTGCTTTACGGGATCGATGTGGGCATTATCGGGGGCGCACTCCCATATCTGGAGGCGACGTCGGGCCTGAGCGTAGGGCAATTGTCCATTGTGGTTGCGGCCGTGCTGCTGGGGAGCGTTCTCTCTACACTGTTTGCGGGCCTGCTAGCCGACTGGATGGGACGCAAGGCCCTGATGGCGATGAGTGGCGTCATCTTCGTCGCCAGCATTCCCATTATTGCCTTGGCACACGGCTATGGATCGCTCTTCGTCGGACGTTTACTGCAGGGGGTCAGCGGCGGCGTGATTGGGGTTGTCGTTCCTTTGTACCTCGCCGAGTGCCTGGTACCGAAGGACAGAGGGAAAGGAACGGGCGTTTTCCAATGGCTGTTGACGCTGGGCATCGTGCTGGCGGCCTTGATTGGCATCTACTACAGCTACCGCGTGGAAGACGTGATACGAACGGCGGATGCGGCCACTGTTTTCGCGTTTAAAGATCAGGCTTGGCGACGAATTTTTTGGGTTTCCCTGCCGCCGGGCATTCTCTTCGTGATCGGCAGCCTTATGGTGGCGGAGTCGCCGCGCTGGTTATACCGTCGCGGAAAAAAGGACGCAGCGTATGCGGCGCTCCTTCGCAGCCGTACGCAGGAGAATGCACTTGTCGAACTGACAGAGATGGAGCAGACCGGAACGGGTACAGGGCCAGCAACCACTGGGACCGCGGCGGCCCGGGATTCCTTACTCAGCCGGAAGTACGTTGTTCCCTTCGTACTCGCGTGCGTCATTCTCTTCTGCAACACCGCCACCGGTGTCAATTCCATCATTGGCTACAACACCAACATCTTGCTTCAGAGCGGGCTCTCCGACGTGCTTGCGCACTGGGGTTACGTTATCTTTACGGCAGTCAACTTCGTGATGACCAGCATCGGAATGATTCTGGTGGACCGAAGCGGCCGGAGATTTCTACTCACTGTGGGTACGCTCGGCGTCACTGTTTCCTTAGCCTTTGTTGCCATTCTGTTTCTGAAGACGGAGCGCGGCAATATTGATGCCGCCGCTGTGGTCCAGCAGAGTGTCCAGCCCGATCAGACATTGGATATCACGTTCTCACGAGAACAGGCCGCTACGTTGCTTCATGCCAATGCGGCGACGGGCACCAGTATCGACAGCGGTCATTCGTCGCTCGTCATTATCTATTCGTACGGTGCCTTCACGGGCGTGACAAGCTTTGCGCGCGCCGACGAGCGTCCCAGTAAGCGCTTGACGATCCGGCGCGAGGACACGGTGCCTACCAACGCAGTGGAATCGTTCTTTAAAAATCCGTTCGCGAACCTTGAGTCCGCGCGAAACGCACCGTTAAAGATTCAACACGCTTATGTTGGGTCTATCCCCGACGTCGCGCATGGCTGGCTGGTGGCTTCGGGACTGTATGCATTTATCGCGTTCTTTGCGGTTGGCCCAGGAGTATGCGTGTGGTTGGCTCTTTCGGAGTTGATGCCGACGCGCATCCGCTCAAATGGAATGAGCGTTGCATTGGTTATCAATCAGCTGGTTTCGACCACCCTCGCTGCCATCTTTCTTCCGGTTGTGAGCAAGTACGGCTATTCGTTCATTTTCTTTATGTTCGCCGGCTTCACCGTGATCTACTTCATCACCGCGCGGTTTTTCCTGCCGGAAACTCGGGGCAAGACACTGGAAGAGATAGAACAATCGTTCGCGAAGTGAAAGCCGATATCAGTTAAACGGAGGCTATTTATGAATGGGGGCTACGACCTCTAAGAGCACCAACGCATTCGGCTGGAGCGTCAGTTCCACTTGGCCGCTTTGTAAGTGCTCTGCGGAGGACTGCAGCGCAGTGCTGGCGTTCATCTGCTTGACTTGCGCGTCGGTCGGATAGCGGGGACTGCCCAACTTTTCATAGGCGGCCAATGTGTTGCTGTGCGCGTCATCCACTCGGCTTACATTTATGGGTGCATCGCTGCGCACGCCGTCGAACGCCAGGCGGAGGCGGATAGCGCTGCCGGTCTTGTCAGGATCTACCAGATGCCAAGCGGCAACAATAATCGTTCCATCCCTCCGCCGCGTTGCCAAAACATTTGCCCCATCTACCTTGAGCCGCTCGTCTCCTAATTGATGGAGAAGAGCGAAATCATAGAAGCTCGGCTTGTTGATACCGCCCTTTGCCCGTAAACCAAAGTGCCCCTCGAAAGGCGCGGGGATGGGCCCGCCCTCCTCGAAGACGTCCGAAAAAGTCCAGAACGACATCATGTTTACAAGACCGTCGCATTCCCGCACCGTATTGGCGAGGGCCGGTCCCACGAAGGAAGTGTCACGGGCGTTTTTCATACCGGGCACATTCCATTCTGTCCAGAACAACGGCAGCGTGGGAGTTGCCGACGCTTTTATCTCCTGACGAACTTTCGCGATGGCCCGGCACACGCGGTCATCCATCGGGATGTCTTCATCGGTCCCAAAAAGATCCTGAACCGTATCGTCGGCATAGCCGTGCGACGAGACAAAGTCTACCGGGACCTTGTTGTCGGAGGAATGCTTCAGAAAATCCGTTACCCAGGCCGCAGCCGCTGTGGCTGGACCGCCCACGCGGAAGCGCGAACTGACGGCCTTCAAGGCATGCGCAGTGTGGTCGTAAAGCTCGAAGTAGCTTCTCTGCCGGGGGATGCCATTCCAGAAGTCGATGTTGGGTTCGTTCCAAACCTCGAAGTACCATTGCGATACTTCGTCCTCGCCGTATCGCTCCTTTAGGTGTCGCGCGAAGTGCGTGATCAGACCGTCCCAACGCGTCCAGCTTTTCGGTGGCGAAACATTTTGTTTGTACCAGAACGGATGCAGTGCGTCTGGGTTGAACGCGAGTTTTTTCGGCATGAAGCCGATTTCCACCACAGGTCTGACTCCGTTCCGGAGCAGCGTGTCGTAGATCTCGTCTACATACGCGAAGTTGTACACCGGTTCGCCATGCTCGTCTTCGTCGTAAATGCCCACTTCGTCATGAAAGATCGCATGAAAACGGACATAGCGAAAGTCCGTGACCTGTTTGACGGCGCGGAGGTCTTCCTGGTAGCTTGCCCGCAGCGCAAGAACTGCCCTGCCCGACCCGAACATTTGCTCCCAGAAATGAGGGAACGGCAAGCCCGATGAGCGTGCGTCGATACGAACAAGCTGCTCCGCTGGGGCGGCTGGCAACGCGGGTGCGAGGGCCTGGCCGGAAGAAAGCAATCCGAGCCACCCGAACAAAAGCAGCGGCGGCGACACGCGAAGCCACATGATGAGCAATCACTGTTATCGCACCGAAATACACTGAAGGTGTACCCGCTTGGTTTCTCCTTCTGAGTTTCGCGCCGCCAATAGTGTGTTCCCCTCTGGCGTGACCGTCCTGACCTCGCTACGTGCGGATGGTGTGCCGTACGGCATGACGGCCAGTTCTTTTACGTCGGTGTCTCTCCATCCGCCTTTAGTGTTGGTTTGCGTGGACAAGAGAGCCGCCATGGCCGAGATCCTGGGAGTCGGAGCGCATTATTCGATAAACGTGTTGCGCGATGACCAACAAAATCTGGCCGAACGCTTCGCCACCAAAGCCGAAAGTGACCGCTTCACGGGTGTTGGCTACGAGCGTTCGGAAGCCGGCATTCCCAAATTGGAGGGTGCTATTGCGGTCTTCTCGTGCAGAGTGGACCGGCTGATTGATGCCGGTGACCACGTGATCGTCCTAAGTCTGGTTCACGCCGTGGAAATGCGCCCGGGCCGTCCCCTGGTATGGTGCGACCGCGGCTATCATTGTCTACCGGCCGCGGCGCGCCTGTAGGTTTGCCCGCCCTGCGCGGCTCTTGGCCTACCCGCCGCTACGCGGCTCTCGGGCGCTTTTACAAAACGTTTACACCGCTGCTACTTCTTACAGCGGCTTTTCGTTCAGACTCCGAAGTATGACTGGTGGGCACAGAAGCCCAGGACACAGTTCACTTTTCTGAAGGAGCCTTTTCTATGTTTAGGACCAGTTCAGTTTTACCGCTAATGCTGTTGGGAGGCGCCCTTGCGTCTGCGGCAAACCTGAATAGCTATAACCAAACAAACCTCACGTCGGATTTGCCGGGAGTGGCACAGAATCAAGACCCGCAATTGGTAAATCCATGGGGGCTGGCGGCGTCTCCGACCAGTCCATACTGGGTAAATGATAACGGTACCGGGCTCTCTACGCTTTACAACGGCACAGGCAGCAAATTGGGTTTGGTTGTCACCGTTCCTGCACCGGCCGGACAGCAGACGCCCAGCGCACCCACCGGACTGGTCTTCAACGGAACGAGCGGATTCGGCGGCTCTCATTTCATTTTCGATACGGAAGATGGAACCCTTTCGGCTTGGACCACGGGAACAACCGCAGCATTGGAGGTGACCTCCGCCGCGGGCTCTGTTTACAAAGGACTAGCCATAGGCGCAACCGCAAGTGGGCCTGCTCTGTACGCCACTAATTTCGGCCTGAACCGTGTCGACGTTTTTGGATCGAACTTTCAATCCGTGAGCACAACGGGAGGGTTTAAAGACCCAACGGTGCCATCCGGTTACGCGCCTTTCAACATTCAGAACCTGAATGGCTCGTTGTACGTCACGTACGCTCTGCAAAACGCCGCGCACCACGACGACGTCTCGGGTCCTGGCAACGGGTATGTCGACCAGTTCGACATGAACGGCAACTTTATTCGCCGAGTCGCTTCACAAGGCGCATTGAATTCTCCCTGGGGACTGACGATTGCATCCTCGAACTTCGGTACTTTTTCAAATGATTTACTGGTGGGTAACTTTGGCGACGGCTTGATTGATGCCTACGATCCAACGACCGGTGACTTCGTGGGCACTTTAGACGATTCGAATGGGAATCCGATCGTCAATGAGGGCTTATGGGCACTTAGCTTCGGAAACGGAGCACAGGGACAAGGTGTAGACAGCCTCTTCTTCACGGCCGGCATTCCCGGGCCCGATAGCGTGGAAGAGCACGGCCTGTTCGGCGACATAACGACGACAACACCGGAACCCGCTTCGGTCCTGCTGCTTGGGCTCGGCGGACTTGGGATGTGTATTGCAGGCGCTTGCCGGCGCCGGCTGAACAGCTAAAACCTATAAGTTTCGGTAACGTTCCTCCTTTCCCTCAGCTCGGGCGACTCCTCCGCGCCCGAGCATTTTTTTAGTAAACAATTTGTAAAAAGGACCAAGCCGCCCAACTCAGGCCGGAAAGAATCATTAGAATGGCAGTCGATATGCAAAAGATCCTCGTCATTGACGATGACGAGAGCGTGCGAGAAACAATCGGCGTGCTGCTGGAACGGGAAGGGTTTATTCCACTTCTCGCGAGTGACGGGAAAAGCGGCTTCGAGAAAGCCCTGACACTGAAACCGCAGCTGATGCTGGTGGATTTGCGGCTGCCCGGCATGAGCGGGATAGAGCTTTGTAAACAACTGCGCTCCGATCGCATACAAACCCCGATTCTGGTACTAAGCGCGCTGGGCGATGAAGTGGATAAGGTGCTGCTACTGGAAATCGGTGCGGATGATTATGTGGTGAAACCGTTTGGCACCCGCGAACTACTGGCCCGCATACGCGCGCTACTGCGCAGGGCCGGTCCCGATACTCGCATCCTTCGCTTTGCCGAAGTGGAAGTGGATATCGACCGGCGCACCACAACGTGCCGCGGCGCAGAATTGAAGCTTACGCCAGCGGAGTATAACTTGCTGGTTTTCTTTGTCAGCAATCCGGACCGTGCGCTGACGCGCGATGTCATTCTGAACTCGGTGTGGGGTTATGAATCGTATCCAAATACGCGGACGGTAGATGCACACGTGGTCCGGCTTCGTCAAAAGCTGGAGCCAGACCCGACGTCCCCGCGCCATTTCCTGACGGTTCATGGGGTGGGCTATCGATTCCTTCCTTAGTTGCTGACGACATGGCACGAACGGTGGTGATTGTTGAGGACCAGGACAACGCAGCTTCGCTTGAAATCGCCCTAAGTTCTTTGCCCGGCATCGCCGTGCAGCTGTGCCAAAACGGTCGCGATGCGCTGTTGTTTTTGGACCGTTCTGCGCTTGAGATAGTGGCAGTCATCACAGACTTGAATCTTCCGCATGTTGATGGGTACGCACTGGTGCGGGCGATTCGTTCAAATACGCGATACGGCCGCCTTCCCATTGTGGTCATCAGCGGCAACGGTCACCCGGATACGCCCAGTCTGGTGCGTGAAGCGGGCGCCGATGCCTTTTTTCCCAAACCCTATTCGCCCGTGGCGATCTGTCATACGCTAGAGAAACTCCTGTATGCGCAATAGCCTTGTTGTGTTGCTGCTTTTCAGTGCGGTGAGCGTTCATGCACGCCATAAGAACAAGCCCGATCAGCCAGCGATAGGGAGTGTGATTGAACGCCTGGACGCACTAGAGGAACAGAATCGGCAGCTGTTGGAAGAGCTTCGAGCGTTGCGCCAACAGATCTCCAATCCAGCGACAGCCGCCGCCGCTCCGCCCACTGCCGTGCTTGCTCCGCCCACGGACTCAGCCGATTCCGTCCTGGAAGAGCGAGTGGACGTGAACGCGCAGCGCATCTCTGAACAGGCACAGACCAAGGTTGAAGCATCACAGAAGTTTCCGCTGCGTTTGAACGGGATGCTGCTGTTTAACGCCTTCCTTAACAGCGGCCAGGGCGCGACGGTCTCGGGCGCAAGTGAACTCCTGGCAGGTCCGGATCGTTCCGGGGCGACGGTTCGTCAGACTCTTGTCGGCCTGCAGTTCGATGGACCGCACTTACCCGGAAATGGCCGCGTGAACGGCGACGTGCTGATGGATTTTTGGGCTGGTCCATCGCGTCCCGGAGACAGTTGGCTACGGCTTCGACAGGCTACCGTCTCCCTGGATTGGACTTCGCGAAATTTCTCCGTGGGCCAGAATAAGCCACTCATTTCTCCTTACCAGCCGGAATCGCTGGCGGAGGTCGGGATCCCACCTCTAGCGGGCGCAGGCAACCTCTGGCTATGGCTACCGCAGGCTCGTTATCAGGAACGGATTCGGCTCGGCTCAGATTCAGGGATAGATATCGCGGCTTCCATTCTCCAGACTGACGAAACATACGCCCAAACGCCCACCCCCTACGCGGGGAAGCTGGATGCTGCACGCCCCGCGGTGGAGACTCGAGCTGCTTTCTGGCACCGATGGGACGATGCGCGACGGTTTGAAGTTGGTTCCGGCTTTCATGAGAGCACATCGCATCTCGCCGGACAGTCTGTTGCTTCGCGCGCCTACACGGCCGACTGGTCATTCTCTGCCACCGGAAGGCTCCGTCTCACGGGAATGTTTTATCGCGGGCAAGATCTCGCCGGACTGGGCGCCCTAAACAATGGCTTTTACTTCGACGAGGACAGCTACCTTCGTCCCGTTCAGAGTACGGGCGGGTGGAGCCAGCTCTCGTGGCTTGCCACAAGCCACCTGACATGGAACGTTTTCGCCGGCACCGAACAGGACCGCAACCTCGCGGCGACGGCAGGCGCTTATGCCCGGCGGTTTATCTACGCCTCCAACCTGCTTTACCACCTGGGTCCGAACGTAGTCGTGGGGCTGGAAGCGTCACAGTCTCGCAGCAAAACAGCCCTGGAACAGTCTCAGTTGCAGAACCACTATGACCTGGCAATCGGCTATCTTTTCTAGCGGACTCGCCTGTGTGCTTTGGGTAAACAGCGGTCGTATAACCGCGGCCACCGTCACTGGCCGGGTGGTTATCTCTTCGACGAAGAACGCAAGTGTCCAAAGCAGGAACGACGCCTTGAACGTGGCCGTCTGGCTGGAGCAGAGCGGCAGCCCCAGCGCACCCAGGCCTAACCGTCACGCGCGCATGGTGCAAAAAGGCAAGCGCTTCAGCCCGCACATTCTGGTGATCGCGAAAGGCACAACCGTCGATTTCCCCAACCTGGATCCTATTTTTCACAACGCCTTTTCTAATTTCAACGGGCAGATCTTCGATCTTGCTTTGTACGCGCCAGGCTCCAGCCGCGCGATTCAGTTCGATCGCGCAGGCATCGTTCGCATTTTTTGCAACATACATCCGGCCATGTCCGCGGTCATTGTGGTTGTTCCATCAACGAACTTCGCGACCAGTGACAGTGATGGCTTATTCACGATCACCGATGTGGCGCCGGGCGAGTATCAGGTCCACTTCTTCGATGAACGGGCCACCCCAGAATCACTGCAGCAACTTACCAGACCGCTGATTGTGAATGATTCGCGTGCACCGGTGCCGCTGACCGTGATCTCCGAAGCCGGATACTTACCTGCCCCGCACAAGAACAAATACAACCGCGACTATCCTGCCGCAGCCAGCGACGACAGTTCAGACGGTTACAGTGGACTTGTAAAGTGATGCCCCAACTGGCGAAGCGCGGACAATCGCTGGTGTGGCGTCTTCTCGTGTCCACTTCGCTTGCTGTGACAGCGGTGTTCGCGCTCACCGGTTGGATGGTTCAACGATACGCGAGTGAAGTCAGCCAGCGCGGCATTGAAGAAGAAGTCCGCACTAGTCTGCAAGTGTATGAATCCCTCTGGGCGGCTCGCGTGCACAGTCTGACTTCCGTGAGTCGCATCGTGAGTTCGATGTCGGACGTGCGTGCAGCCTTTATGACCCGAGATCGAGCGACAATCCGGGATACGGCAGAACAGTTATGGAGCCAGGTCTCGGAACAGGACGCGACATTTCTAGTGCTCGATCCCACCGGCATCGTGATCGCCTCGCTGGGTGGAGATCCTTCGCTTACGGTGGATCCCGCAGCCGTCCGTCAAGCGCGAGTGCGGTTTCCCAGCCAGGCGACCGGCTACATGCAATTGGCGGGACACTTATTCTACGTTGTATTTACGCCCGTCTACGTGGAAGGCGGGCACGAACAAGCACTGATAAATATTCTGCTTGTGGCATTCGACATTGACGGCCGATTAGCAAGAACGCTGAAATTTTCAACGCACGGCAGCGACTTCGTTTTTCTTGCTGGCGCCAGAACCATCGCTTCGACTCTGCCCTTGCTTACCGGAAACGACTTTGGCCGGCCGGCGAACGTGACTGAGGGCGTTCATCGCGTGCGTCTGCAAAATGACAGCTACTTGTGTCTCCGCACCGATCTCCCCGACTTGGCTGGTCATGAAGCCGGACGGCTCTTCGTTCTGCGCCCGCTTAAAGGCGAGGAGCGTTTGCTACGACAGCTGCAACGGAGCGTAGCGCTGTTCTGGGGTATTGCTGTTCTCGTGGCCGTCGCCGCAACGGTGTTCCTGTCCAGGCGGATACTCAGGCCTATCAAGACTCTCGATCAAGCAGCAGGAGAGATCATCCAGCGCAACTACGATCACCGCGTGCGAGTGGAAAGCAATGACGAACTGGGCCGCCTGGCGGAGACCTTTAATGCCATGTGCGAATCGATCCAAAGCGCGCGAGTGGAGCTTGTCCGGCAGGAACAGATTGCCACCATCGGCCGCTTGTCCGGCTCCATTGTGCACGATCTGCGAAACCCGCTCGCGGCCATTTACGGCGGCGCAGAGATGCTTGTGGATGCACAGCTCACGCCGGAACAAAGCAGACGCCTTGCTGCCAGCATCTACTCGGCATCCCGCCGCATCCAGGAACTCCTTCAGGAACTGCTAGACGTTTCGCGCAGCAAATCCCACAAGGCGGAAACGTGGCGACTCGGTGAAATCATCGCCGGGGCCTGCGAATCGGTTTCGAGCGACGCTGTTACTTCGAATGTTCAGATCAGGGCAAGCGTTCCGGAGAATTTGATAGTGCGCGCTGAACGCGATCGCCTGGAACGCGTGTTTGTGAACCTGCTGAATAATGCACTGGATGCCATGCCCGAAGGTGGCAAGATCTCGATCGAAGCCAGCGAGCAGCAAGACTCGGCGCTGGTTCGCGTAGAAGACTCGGGTGTGGGCATTCCCGCTGAGATTTGGCCCACTCTCTTCGAACCGTTTGCCAGCTTCGGCAAGAAGAATGGCCTTGGCTTAGGCCTCGCTCTGTCACGCCAGACACTACTCGATGTGGGGGGCGATTTATGGGCAGAGAGCGGCACAATGAGTGGCGCGTGCCTTATGGTGCGCATCCCCTTGGCCAGTTCAGGCGTGCCGCAGCTGGGCTCCACCACTGAATCGGCATCGCAATTGGCAGGCTAGCGGTTGAGCGTGCGATGCCGCTTGGGCTTCAGCTTGGTTTTGGGTGCGGGCTTCGGATGATACACCGGCAGATCAGGCGTTGCGTTCGCGTAGAGTCGCCGGTACACGTCCGCATTTCGCAGCACGATCTGTACATAACCGCGCGTCTCATGGAACGGCACCGCTTCGATAAATTCCGCCTGTTCGCGAAAGGGTCCCCAATTGCGCCAGACATTGACGCGTCCCGGACCAGCGTTATAAGAAGCCAGTGCCAGTTCCGGCTGACCGTTATACGAATTCAGCATGTTACGGAAATACAACGTGCCTAGTTGCACGTTCCGGTCCGCCACCAATAACTGAGATGCGGAGAAACGGCGCATCTTCAAGTGGCGCGCCAACTCTTTCCCGGTGGTGGGCAGAAGCTGCATCAGGCCATACGCATTGGCATGGGAAACAACTTTGGAGTTGAACTCCGATTCCTGGCGTATCAGCGCAGCCACCAGGTAAGGATCGAGGTTCTCCGAGCGGCTGTATTGCTCAATGGACGAACGATAGGGAATGGGAAACGCCAATTTCCAGAACTGTGCGGGAGCTTCGTCTAGCGGCATGTAAAGATAGCCTGGCGCGAAGACCTTCACAAATCGCATGGCTTGATCCTGGGCGCCCCGGGCGGCCGCTAGTTTGGCCAGCTCGAACGCGTACACATTCTGCTGGTCGCCGTCGTTGCGGGCCCCAAACTTCAATTCGCCCTCCGCCCAGTCATCCAATCCGGCGGTTTGTAAAAGTTCAGACCGGTCGATACGCGCAGCCGCCACTTTTCCTGGCGTGAAGCTCGGAAATTGCGGCAAATCGGGCCACGGGATCTCCTTAAGGAATTGCACGGTTGCGGCGCTCGGTGTGGCTGAAGCCAGTGGCGTCTCTTTCATACGCTCTCGCGCCTGAATTGCGAAATAAGTATTCGGGAAGCGGCTAATCAGGTGCTGGTAACAAGCTCGTGCGGAGGCTGGATCGTCTTTACGCTCATACAAGCGGCCAAGGAAATACAGCGCGTCGTTCACATCGTCTGAACCGGGGTACTGCGTCAACTGAGCCCGCAATAAATCGTATGCGTCCGCCGCGTCTTTCCGGTAGCTGTCAAACGCAATCTGCCAATGGCACCACGCCGCTCTCTGATCTGACGAAAACGTTTCAGCGCAGGCACGGTACAACGGGATCGACGTGCCAGTGTCGTTATCCACCCGCGCCTGGTCCGCCACATATATCAGCGCATCCAACCTCCAGGAAGAACTGGGATGCGATTTTTCGAGGTCTTCCAAAAAGGGCTTTACGTCGGCATGCCGGTCGAGCTTTCGGGCAGCGCGCAGCAGATACGAGAGTCGCTCTGCATCAGCCTCGGTATCATCCACCTTCAGGGCCGATAGGTACTGGAAAGCCGCGGCGGTGTTGTTGGCCAAATAATCGGCCACTCCTAAACGCACCCGGGCCAAATCTCGATCGCGCCCGCCGAGTTGCTCAATAGCGGCCGCGAGTTCAATCTTTGCACCCATCGGATTATGGGCATCGAATAACTTTTTCGCCCGGTCCATCATTGCGGATGGCATGGGAGGGGGATAAGCCTCCCCGAGCCGCTGCTTGAGATCGACCAACGCATTGGCGGCGTCCGTTGTTTCCTTCGTAGCGGCCGGATATTCGTAGTAGACGCGCTGATAGTATTCGGCTGCTTGCGCCAGGTCGCCTGTGGCTACAAAACATCGAGCCAGCAGTAAGTCGCCTTGCGGTTCGGGAATTTGATCGTAGTACTTACGAATCAACTCCAATGCGTCCTTTGGCTTGTCACCGTCCAGTGCCGATTGCACAGCCAACGCCGCTGCTGGTCCAACGAAAGGCGAGAGCGGTTCCTGATTAAACACGTGAGGAACGGACTTGCTCACCTCGTCGTAGTTCTTCGCCCGGTACTCTGCTTGCGCACGAACCCATTGCGCGTAATCGGCCAGTAGCGGGGCCTTCTCACTGGCGGTGGTGGCGTATTCGATAGCGCCCGACAAATTACCGCTGTCCAGGGCACGTTGCGCCGCGGACAACAATCCCGCAGCACCAACCGCTTTCGGGGCTGGCGAAGCGGATGCCGCGGCTGCCCGCGTCACAGGCGCCGCGACTGCCCGAACGGTCGCTCTTAACACCGTTGTCCCCGGAAGCAGGACAACCGCAAGCGCAACAGCCCAATGGCGCTGCCGCCTGCCACGATCGGAACTAGTCCAACTGGCTTGGATATTCTTCTCCCAGCTTCTCTTCGTTCCCGTCCACCAATGACCGGACCAACTCGTGATGCAGGTAATCGGACATCCCGCGATGGGTTCCAAACTGCTTCTGGTAGCTCTCACGGGCGGCGTCGATCTCTTTCTTTAGAAACAAATATACGTCATTTTGTTCTCGGCCTGCGCGCGCCGCTTCCGGGTGCGCTAATTGCATTTCCGCCACTTTCACGCGTGCAAAACGCTGTGCCGCCAGATGAGCGCCGCGCTCCTTTTCACTAAGGTCGGCAAAGAGCGGAAGTTTTCTCTCCGGCTTTGGCGATGCGGTAGCTTGTTTCGGCGTCGCCGCAATCTGCAAAGCTGTCGCTGCGTTCGCCTGCCGCTGCAAAACCAGGGCCGCCATGCCGCAAACGAGCTCTAATCCTGCCGCAACGCCGTTCTGCGCCTGAGCAGCGTATAAGACGGCTGCGATCCTGCCGCCATTCACGACGGGGAACAAACAGGCACGTGCCGTTGTATCGGCGGACGCCAGCGCCGGACTCACCTCACGCGCTGTCCTTAACGTGACGACGACATCTTTCGAAGCAAGCGCGTTCTCAAATGCCGAGGCGGTACCCGTTTCGATGGCAACATCGGGCGCAAGGTCAAGGCCCCGACACCCTCGCAACTCCAATCGCGTTCCCCGGACGGCAAACAAAGCTGTCTCGGACGCGAACTTGGCCGAGCCATCCAGCACGATAGAGATCCATTCCGCTTCCCCCTGATATTGCAGAAAGCGCCGGAGAATTTCATTCAACTCACCCAATAGACGCGCCTCCGGGGAACGCAGCGGTTCGAGGATCAGGGAGGGCAATTTCGGGTTCATCTGCAATGGCTCATCCTTACGTTTGAAATGAAAGCATCCGGCTCGCGTCAACGCGAACTGGGCGGCGCGGCCACGGTCACAGGTTCCGGGGTCGTCTGCGATTCAAGGCTGCTCACCAGGTGGCGCTGCCGCCCGGCATGTTCCAGATCGAACAGCAGCTTTCCGTCGCTTTGGCTTGCGCCAGTCCCGGTCCATGACTCATCCAACTGCGAAGCCTCAACTCCAGTGAAGCGAAGGTCTGGCCACCCATCACCGAAACTTCCCTCGAAGGCGCCAGCCACAGACGAGAAAATTTCCTTCTCCGAGAGCGCTACATCCTGTCCTGTGAACGTGCCATCAAGGCGCAGGTTCTCGAGCGCACGGGTTCCAAACCCGGATGTCTGAAGGTGCCCTTCCGCTCTGAGCAAACCGTCTCGCCAGCGGAAATCTGAAACCGTGCCCGTAAGATCGTACTGCGGCGTACCGGACGCCAGGTTTAGCTGTCCACGGCCATTGATGACGCCATCCGGCATCTTCAGCTGAGTATCTACGAATGTGATGCGTGGCCCATTCCAGATGATGCTGGTACGAAAAGAACCTAGGGGCGTTCCGTTCCAGGAAACCTGGTTCATCAGCAGTTCACCTTGGACATGTCGCTGCGCCAACCACTCCGGCAAACGCCGCCGAGTGACCCCGAACCGCGCAAACCAACCCTCGTTTTGGAAGAGCGGAGCGAAGGCGCTTTGCATGTCGCGCAAATCTGCGTCGCGGATTCTTATCTGGAAACGTTCCGGAACACGGGCCTCTGCATTCAGGTGATAAGCCCCGGTGATCGCCGTTGTGCCAAGTTTCGATTCGAAGTGATCTACGTCCAGGCTCGAAGTGTCGAAACGCCCTGACCCGCTGGCCGACGTCAACGGCTCTGATAAGCCGGGCGGCTGAAGGCTAGCGTCCGCAAACCGGAACTGCCCGGACCACTGCGGCTTGCCGGTCTCTGCATGTTCATATTCGATGCGTCCCGTGATGGTCCCATCCTGAAGGAACGCCAGCGCATCGGGCGCGCCAAACCAATCCGAGGCCGTCGTCCGCCAAGCCTGAACAGGGAAACTGGCGGGTTGAAAAACAACCGACATCAATCGCGAATTCGAATGATACTCGCCGCCAACTTCGATTGATCCGCTGCCATCGCTTTGTATTTGAGTGTTCTCGAAACGAATGCCATCGCGGGAAAGGCGCGCTGTTAGAGCCTCCGTGCGGAGACTCGCGGTACTCGGAAGCGCGGCGGACACGTGAAGGAGTTCCACGCCGCCCGAAACGCCTTCCGTACTCGAATAAGTCACCACTCCATCCGCCGTTCCTTCTAAATGCAAGCCATCTGGAACAGGCAAGCCCATCCGTTTGCCGAACGGCAGAAGGTCCGGGGCCGGAACATTGTTCAGCGAGGCCAGCACCGACCAGGTAGCCTGGCTTGTCATGTCATTGGCTCGCAGCTTCACGGTCAGCGGCGTGACCTCGCCTGCATGCAGCGGAACGGTTTCAAGCGCCACCGTATGCTTTCTCAGATCGACAGCACCTCGGTAAGCAACGCGCCAGTCCTCACCTGCGGAAGGCATCAAGTCCCACCGGTGCACATCGCCCAGACGGAAATTGCCAGCCACGCGCAGATTGGCTAACGGCCCTTCGATGCGCGCATGGGAACTGACGGTGCCATGCACGCCCGCATCATGCCCATTCACCAAGGTGCTGAGTTCGCTGATGTTACTAGGGTCTAGGGTCAGATCCGCCTCAATCTGGTTCCCGTTTGCGGCCGGCGGCTTCAGATACCAATTCACGGTTCCGCGAAGATGTCCGAACCCGGAAGCGGAACGATCAGTCCTAGCAGGTGAACCGGAAAATTGGATGTACAGTTTGCCTGAATGTTCGGGATACAAGCTGAGATCGGAATCAGCCACGTACAAAGTGGTTTTGCGCGATCCTTGTTTAAAGTCCAGCCTCCCGTTCGAAACCGAGAAGGCCGGAAAAAGATCGATGGGCAACCGGCCGGGGGCCGTCAATCGCGCCACAAGTTCAACCACATTCCAGCGGCCGTCGGCGCTTCTCACGATGTTCAGCGAGGGATCCTGGAGGCTCAAACTTGAAATGACCACGTGGCCGCGCAACAGTTCGTCCAGCCGAAGGCGCGCCTGCAGAGTTGGCACATATGCAAACGCTTCTAAACCGAAACGCGGATCCTCCGCAATGCTGACTCGGGTCAGCGTGAAACCCGGCCCGGAGAACAGCGTAAAGTGGGCATCGCTGAACGTAACTTCCCGTCCTAGTGAGTTCTCAAGGGCGGACCGGATATGGCCCGACCACGCATAAGCACTCACAAACGGAGCCACAAGACCGAGTGAGACAAGCAGGCCCGCAACGGCCAAGGCAGGGCGAACAAAACGTCGCAACTTATATCGCGAAAACACGGTCACCGCCGTCGCGAAGAACTCTATAGTGCAAGGGAAAGCTCCTCAATTGTACCTTGCAGTCACATGCTATTCTCATCGCCGTGAGCTCTGAAACCCGCGCTAAGTTCGCCATGATCTTCGATTTGGACGGCGTACTGGTCCACTCCATGCCGCTGCACGTGGAGGCCTGGCGTCAATACCTGGATCGCAAAGGTGTGGAAGTGGATGACCTGGAAGGGGCCATGCATGGCAAGCACAATCCGGAACTGATTCGTGAATGGTTTGGCGATCAACTAACAGAAGACCTGGTGCTTGGTCATGGCGCAGCAAAGGAGAGGCTGTTCCGCGAACTAATCCTGCAGGATGGCATCGACAAATACCGCGTGCTGGGCGTAACGGAGTTCCTGGATAAATACCCGAATGTCCCGAAAGCAATCGGGTCGAATGCCGAGAGCGAAAACATCGATTTCGTGCTGGATCGATTCGATCTCCGCAAATACTTTGACGTGGTGGTGAACGGCTACCAGGTGAAGCGTCCGAAGCCCGAACCCGATATTTATCTGAAAGCAGCACAGCTACTCGAAGTTGCCCCGGCCAACTGCGTTGTTTTCGAAGACTCACCGGTTGGCGTGCAGGCAGCTAAGGCCGCCGGGATGCCCGTGGTCGGCATTGAGACGACAGCGGACGAGTTCCAGGATGTCGAGTTCCACGTCAAAGACTTCACGGATCCCCGCCTTGATCGATGGCTGGAATCGCGAGTCGGCCGTTAGCGTCCGCTGACATGCGCTGCGTGCTGCCGCGCAATCCACGTGTTCACGCGCGCATCCAGCACGTTGAGAGGTAGCGCGCCCGCATTCAGCACTTCGTCATGGAACGATTTAATGTCGAAGCGGTCCCCCAGCCGGTCGTGCGCCCGTTGCCGCAGCTCCAAGATCTTGAGTTGCCCCAACTTGTACCCCAGCGCCTGGGCCGGAAAGGCGATGTAACGATCGACTTCTGACTGCGGGCAATCTCCAAAGTGCGCATTGAAATAGTCCACCATCTGCTGCCGGGTCCAGCGCTTGTAATGGACGCCGGTGTCCACTACCAGGCGGATTCCGCGGAAGAGTTCGCTGCGCAGCCGGCCGAGATCGCTCTTCGGATCCTGGTAGAACCCAACCTCTTTTCCGAGCCGTTCCGCATACAATGCCCAGCCCTCGGCGTAAGCGTTGTATTGGATGGCATGGTGGAACGGATGCAAGCTCGGCAGTTCCTGCGCAATCGAGATTTGCATGTGGTGTCCCGGCACGCCCTCGTGGTAGGCCGTCGCTTCGTCGTCCAACATGTCATGGTGCGCAGGGTCGTACGTCACCACCCAAACCTGACCCGGCCTCTTCCCATCCGGCGTTCCGGCTATGTATTCGGTTGAGCCTTCCTTCTCCATGTATTCAGGCACGGAGGTCACAATCAGCTTCGCCTTCGGAAGCAGGCCGAATAATTGCGGCAGCTTCGGCTCCATCTGGCCGATATACCGCCGGAAGTTATTCAAAATCTGTTCACGCGATTTCGCTTTGGTGTTCGGGTCCGACATCACAGCTTTTGTAAACGCTTTTCCGTCGGGATAGCCGGCCTTCTTGCCCAGCGCGTCAATCTGCGCCTCTATGTCCTTTACCTGCGCCAACCCTAGCTCGTGAATCTGTGCCGGCGACAGTTCCGACGTTGTCTGCATGTGGACGGCGAACCGGTAACGTTCGTCGCCGTTGGGTAGCGACCAGAGGCCCGGGTCTTTGCGCCCGTGTGCCACATAGCCGCTATTCAAATACGACACCAACTTTGTATACGCCGGTCGAACCTGCCCGTCAATCGTGGCGATGATTTCATCATGTAGTCGCTTCTTGTCCGCCGCCGAAAACGATTGCGGGAACTTCTTCACCGGATTGGCGAATGGATTTGCTTCCGCTGCGGGATCCGTTACGCTCTTGCACTGAGCTACCGTTTTCTCCAGCAGGAAGCGCGGCTGCATCAACCCGTCCTTTTGCCCCTGCCGCATGCTTGCCTCTGCCTGCTCGAACCGGCTGGGAATCTGCTGCAGCCGGTGTATGTAGTCTTCGTAATGCTTCACTGTGTCGAACGGCGCGAACGTGGGAATCTGCGGCATCGCGATCTGAATGCCGTTGAATTGATCGACCGGCATTTCGAACGTCTTCAGGTCGATGCTTTCGATTTCGTCCTGCATCGTCGTCAGCAACAGGGTTCGATCCAGTTGGTCCTGCTCGCTCGCGTTCGTCATGTCTATCGCCTGCAGTCGTTGCACTAGCTGTGCCAACTGCGGGCGGAGACGGGCAAAATACTCGGGCGACACCTCCGACAGCTGATCGTTGTAGCGGTACTCGCCCAACTGCGTCGCCGCCTCCGGATTATTCCGCAGGAAGAACGCATACCAGTCATCTTCAAAGTGGCGCAGGGCCGAATGCGCAGCGGAAGACGACCCTTGTTGTCCAGACATATCTTTAGGCAACAGAACGAACGCAGCGCAAGCCGCGAGCAGCACCGTCCCGAGCACGGCGTTGATTTTCAAACGCAAGGTATGCAATCTCCTGTCAGAACCAGTCTGAGAAACAAATCAGTGGGCAGCGCGAACATCATCGCCCGATGAATCCGTGGTCCAATCCTTGTCATTGGGCGAGTGGGCGCTTTCGAAGTGGATTTTGTTCTTTCCTGAGAACGTGTTGATGGTCCGGTAGAAGGTTGTTTTCCCGTTCTCATCGCGACGGCTCCGATACGTCCACACGTTGCTCTCGATCTCCATTTCATCGCGTCCGGTCGCGCGCCCGTCCGGTTTAATCACTTGAGTGAAGTAGTGGTTGGCAATACCCTTGGGTATGAACACCAGCAGCCCCGTGCTTTGTCCGTTGATGGTTTGCGAACAGGTGTAATACGTGCCAACACCGGCGCACTGATTCACCAGCGTGTCCGGCTTGGTACCCGAGGCGGCTCCGTTTCGCGTGACCTGCCAAGTGCCCTGGTACGTCGGCAAACTTCCGAATTCGTTCTCCGTCGCCCTCGTCGCGGCAACAGCAAGAGAGCTTACAAAAACCAGCAAGAGGGCCAATCGACACATATCCGAATCCTACGACAGTGGCAACCGCGGGCCCGTTCACCATGTTATGGTTCGAGAAAGGAAACCAGTGTTGATTTCCGCTCCATGCCAGCCTCCGCCGATATCGCTTTTAGCGTAGAAACACAACGCATCACCTTCCCTGAGCTACCTCTTGACTGCGGCGTGACGCTGATGGGCGTGGAGGTCGCCTTTGAAACCTACGGCACACTGAATGCCGAGCGTTCGAACGCCGTTCTGGTGTGCCACGCCTTCTCAGGCGACGCCCACGCTGCCGGCATCAGCAAGGAAACCGGGCAACCTGGGTGGTGGTCCGAGATGATCGGCCCCGGCCTTGCTTTCGATACCGATCGTTACTATGTCGTCTCGTCCAACGTCCTCGGCGGCTGTCGCGGCACTACGGGACCGGGATCCATCGACCCGACTACTGGCGAACCCTTTGCCATGCGCTTTCCGGTCATCACCATCGCCGACATTGTGCGGTTGCAGAAGCTGCTGGTCGAGTTTCTCGGCATCGATCGTCTGCTCGCGGTCGCCGGCGGCTCCATGGGTGGTATGCAGGCACTGGCCTGGGCCGCCCTCTATCCCCAGAGCGTGGCCGCTGCCATCCCGATCGCTACCACTTCCCGTCACAGCGCCCAACAAATCGCCTTCAACGAAGTCGGCCGCCAGGCCATCATGGCCGATCCAGACTGGCACGAAGGCAACTACTACGAGGGCAAGCCGCCTGCGCGCGGCCTCGCCGTTGCTCGCATGGTGGGCCATATCACCTATATGAGTGACGCCTCCATGCGCGAGAAGTTCGGTCGGCGGCTGCGTGACAAGGACGCATTCGGATTCGACTTCTCGGTTGACTTCGAAGTCGAGAGCTACCTTCGCTACCGCGGCAGCCAGTTTGTGAACCGCTTCGATGCGAACACGTATTTGTACATCACGAAGGCGATGGATTACTTCGACGTGGCTGCCGGTCAGGGCTCGTTGGCAGCCGCGTTTGAAAACAGTCCGGTCCGCTTCCTGGTAATGAGCTTTACTTCCGACTGGCTCTACCCTACTTATCAGTCGCTTGAGTTGGTAAGTGCCCTGCGCGGCCGGAATGTCGACGTGGCTTTCTGTGAGTTGCCCTCCGACTACGGTCACGATGCGTTCCTGGTCGAAACCAAAGAGCAGAGCGAAATGATTGCCGGGTTCCTCCAACGCGTTTCGAACGACGACGGAACCCACCCGGCGCATGTACCACAACGCGTATCGGCGCCTGCTTCGGCCGAGCTTTTATCGCGGAAGGATTACGCGATGATCGCGGAGATGATTGAGCCCACTTCTCGCGTCCTTGATCTCGGCTGTGGGGAAGGCGAGCTGCTCGCCTGGCTATGTGAGCACAAACAGATCAATGCGCGAGGCGTCGAGATTGAGCCCGATAAGGTGCGGCGGGCCATTGGCCGCGGCGTCTCGGTGTATCAGGGCGACATCGATCAGGGCTTGGCTGACTACCCGGACGCCAACTTCGATTTCGTCATTCTCAGCCAGACGCTGCAGGAAATGCGTTATCCCCTTCGCGTTTTGCGCGAAATGCTCCGGGTGGGGCGTCACGCGATTGTGGCCTTTCCGAATTTCGGGCACTGGCGTGTCCGCGCCGCCCACCTGTTCAGCGGTCGCGCACCGAAGACCAGCCTATTCCCCTACGACTGGTTCGAATCTCCCAACCTGCACGTCTTAACAATCGACGACTTTGTCAGCCTGTGTAAACACCAGAACTGGTCCATCGAACGGCAGATATTTCTGCAGAACAACCAGCAAGTGACGGCCTTTGCAAACCTCCGCGCCGAAGTCGCCGTTTTCTCGATCTGCAAAAGACAGTCGGGTGCCGGCAGCACGTCCCACAAAGCCTGAGCAGACAGCCGGTTCCTCCGCGCTACGATTCTTAGCGCGATCGTCTATCATGGGGAGTCTCGCGCCCTTTGAAGGGTATTCGGACGACAAGGGAGAGTATTCTAATTGAAAAAATGCGTAATCGCGCTGTTGACGTTGCTGCCTATGCTGGCATCGGCTCAGGCCACAACCAAACGGCTGGATGAGTCGGCCACCGTCATCTCGGAGATCATGTCCGCTCCGGACAAGGGCATTCCCACTAATCTGCTCGCACGCGCTCAATGCATTGTCGTCGTGCCGGGGGTTAAACAGGCAGCGTTCATAGGGGGTGGCAAATACGGAAAAGGCTTCTTCTCTTGCCGCCGCGGTGGGGATTGGTCCGCGCCCGCATCCATTCGCGTAGAGGGCGGCAGTGTTGGCTTCCAAATCGGTTTGCTCGAAACCGACATGGTGTTGCTGGTCATGAACCGCAAAGGTGCCGACCGTCTGCTCACCACTCAGTTCACTCTCGGTGGCAACGCTGAAGTGGCCGGCGGACCTGTCGGACGGTCCTCGACAGCCCAGACGGACGCCAGTTTCCGGGCCGAAATCCTGTCCTATTCACGCGCCCGCGGTGTTTTCGCGGGTGTTTCGCTGCAAGGCGCCACCCTGCGTCAGGATGTCAGCGATAACGAGGAAATCTACGGCTCGCGTTTAACCAATAAAGAAATCATTCACGGCACCACGCCGTGGCCGCAAACGGGCAGCGAGTTCCATAGCGTGTTGGTAAAGTACGCGCACCGGGCCCGGCGCTTGAAGAAGCGCGCCTAGACGTCCTAATGCAAAGCGGGCGCCGGTGCCGACGCAACAGTACGCTCACCCGGCGCCATGCTACGAACTCCCGCATCCGCCTGCGTCGCCCCTCGCAGGTCTTCAGCCGAGTACCGGTTGCGCGGATTCCAGAGTAACCAGCCATCGCTGCCGAAATCGCGCGCTGCTTTGATCTGCGCCTGAATCTCTTCTCCGCCGAATGGCCGGTGGTCGAACGCATAATCAGCGAACGCCTGCAGCCAGGGCCGGAACCGAACCGGGTCGATCTTCGTTCTCTGCCCTGCGCGGTCTAGCGTCAGGCGCACAATCTCATAAGGATGCGTTACCGGATTACGATAATTCGGGATACCAAAGCTGAAGCCCGAGGGATACAGCATGGGCGAAACATAATCCAGGATATTTGTAACGTCGTTGATTCTCTGGCCAATCCCTGTGTCCCCGACGTTCCAGCAGATATAGCCGAAGACATCAGCCGAAAGAAAGACGTTGTAAGGAACCAGCTTCGCGCGCGCCTCCTCCAGGAAGGCGTTGATGGCCTTAGGTCGTGAGTCGTCTGTGCTCGGCTCAGAAAATTCGACTCCTTTCGCGTCCGGAAAACGCACATAATCGAATTCCACCTCGTCGAAGCCTGCTTTTGCCGCCGCTACAGCAAGATCGGTATTGTAATGGCGAACTTCAGCAAGAAACGGGTCGCACCATGTCAAACCTTCACGGTCCTTGAAGGTCTTCCCGTCCCGGCGAACGGCCAATTCAGGCCTTGCCGTACAAAGCATATTGTCTTTGAACGTCACAATGCGCGCAATCGCATAAATGTGCTGTTTGTGCAGCCGATCCAGCAAGCCATGGACATCGGGGATGGTCGTCGTCTTCTGCGCGCCAATCGAAGTCGCTGCCGGAACACCGGTCGGGAACGAGACATAGCCCAGATCACCCTTCACGTCGATTACAACCGCATTGATCAATCCTTGTTCGGCAAGCTTTAATACGGGCTCGCGAACCGAGGCAGTGCCCACACCCCAGAACGAGAGATAAACCGCGTGTGGGGTGATCGCGGCAAGCTTAATTTGCAGTGCTTGAGCATTCTGCGGCACCGGAACAACCTGCGCCCGCCCGTACCCATATGCACGCGCATTCAGCGCCGGCCCTGTGCCCTCTACGTGAAATCGGCCACTCGCGTCGGTACGCGTTACCGTTGTCCCAACGGTAACCAATGCGCCCGCCAGAGATTTGCCGGAAGCAGCATCGCTTACGGAACCTGAATACGAGGACGCGGACGCCAGCACAACGGCTGATAGGAGGCAACTGAAAGCCCGAAGCACCGCGGCAGGGAATGTGTTCAGCACAAAGGAAGGTGTGCCGCCAGTGCCCAGCCATTCTCAAATGCATATTGAACGCTAGACTGCGTACAAGAACCATGAGCCTCAACTTCAAAGCCAGGCTGAAGCAACGCGAGCTTCTGATCGGACCAATGCTAACTCTCGGATCCACGGAAGTGGCTGAGATGTTGTCGAAAATCGGCTTCGACTGGCTCTGGATCGATATGGAGCACGCGCCAATTGGTCTCCCGAAAGCGCAGCAGATGATGCAGGCTGCCGCCCACCGCGTTCCCTGCCTCATTCGGGCGCCCGCCAACGATTCCACTTGGATCAAGCAGATCTTGGACACGGGCTGCGACGGCATAATCATTCCTCTGATTCAGAGCGCCGCGGAAGCGCAGTCCGCCATCGAAGCATGCCACTATCCTCCCGATGGCACCCGAAGCGTCGGTCTGGCGAGGGCGCAAGGTTACGGAATGCGATTTGGGGAGTACCTGGCGACAGCTAGCGACAGCCTGGCCGTCATCCTACAAATCGAGCACATGCAAGCGGTCCGCGAGATTGATGCCATCCTCGACCTGCCGGGCTTCGACGCGGTGCTGATTGGTCCTTACGACTTGTCGGCGAGCGTGGGTCGACCGGGCCAGGTCGACCATCCCGACGTGAAGGCAGCCATCGACAAAACTAAATCCGCGTGCGCATCCCGAAATTTGCCGATCGGCGTTTTTGCGATCGACGCGGAAGCGGCAAGAACTCACATCGCAAGCGGCTGCACGCTGATCGGCCTGGGCGTCGACGCGCTATACCTTTGGAAATCGGCAAAGCATACGATCCAGGAGCTCCGCCTATCGTCTTAGCCGCGAATATGCGCTATGCCCAGCGATCGAAGCCACTATGCATTTTAACTGCAAGGCTTCAGCAGCGACAGGCCATGTACCGTATGAGTGTTCTTTCCCTGCGGGAAGATCATTCAGTAAATGCCAGAACTGCCGGACATCTTGGCCTACATCGAGGCCCTTACGCCCCGCATCATCGGCGAACCGCTCCAGCGAGTTCGCGTCGCCACTCCATTTCTTGTTCGCAGCATCGATCCGCCATTAGCTGCCGCTGAGGGTCGAAGCGTCCGCGAGCTGCGGCCTATCGGCAAGCGGATTGCATTCGGATTGGAAGGTGACCTCTGGCTGGTGTTGCATCTTATGATCGCCGGCCGATTGCATTGGCGAGCCGCCAACGCGAAGCTCGCGGGGCGTCAGAACCTGGCCAGCTTCGACTTTCCTCAAGGCTCGCTGGTGCTGACCGAGGCGGGGACAAAGCGTCGCGCAGCACTGCATGTGGTGCCGAGTGAAGCAGCGCTCCGCAGCCTCGATCCTGGCGGCTTGAATGTTCTTACCGCAGACTTACCCGCCTTCAAGACCGCGCTCTCGACGATCAACCACACTCTGAAACGGGCTTTGAGCGATCCGCATATCGTCAGCGGCATTGGCAATGCCTATTCGGACGAGATCCTGCATGCCGGGAAGCTTTCACCCCTCGCCCAAACACAGAAGCTAAAGGACGACGAGTGGGCGCGGCTCTACAGCGCCACCAGAGCAACTCTTCAGCTCTGGATCGATCGCCTCTGCGAAGAAGCTCGCCACCATTTTCCAGAGAAAGTCACTGCTTTTCGAGAGGGCATGGCTGTACATGGGCGATATGGGCATCCCTGTCCCGTGTGCGGACAGAAAATCCTGCGCATCCGCTACGCCGACAACGAGACAAATTACTGTGCACGCTGCCAAACAGCCGGGAAGGTGTTGGCAGATCGCGGCTTGTCCCGGCTGCTGGGTTCAGATTGGCCCCGCAGCCTGGACGAGCTTGAGACTTTACAGCAGCGGTAGGTTACCCTCGCTTCCTTTGGTTGAAGGAGGGTGATTAGCGACCATTCAGCGGCTAGACAGGCTATGGCGTTTTTCCCGGGTGGCAGCGTAGAGATACGGCACGGGGGGCAGACGAAGGCCGGCGGTGGGCACCGGCTCCCACCAGAGATTAAAGACGGGTTCGCTCGGTGTGCGCATTGAAGACGTGAACCGTGCCAGGGCCCTGCGCCATAGTGGCGGGCGCAGGCGGAAGCGCCCCGGCATAGGGGTCGTCGCTGGCGGTGCGAGCGCGGGCTAAGCCGGTATAGACCGCGACACGCTGCTTTCCATCCGGGCCGATGAAAGTCATGGGATTACCGGAAATTGGCTGAGCAAACTTTTTTGAGAAGAGCAACTGTCCGGTTGCGGAGTTGATCGCTTTGAAATTCCCGTCCACCGTTCCGTAGAACACGACGTTGCCCTGAGTGGCGAGGACGCCGCCAACATACGGAAGCGGCTCGGCAATGCCCCACTTCTCGGTTCCGGTTGTAGCGTCCCAGGCAATTAGCCTTCCGACGCCAAAGGTGGCGGCATTCGGAGGTGCAGCGAAGCCAAGCAACGCACCCATGAAGGGGGTCGCCTGGATGTAGTTGACCTTCAGCGCTTCGAAGTTCGTGCAGGTGTTTGTTGGCCGGTATATAAAACAACCCTGTCAGAGGCGAGAAGGCGGCAGGATGATGGTTTTTGCCGCCGATAGGAGACGGACATATGTCGGGCGTGACCACGCCTTCCTGCGTGGTCCTGGCGGGATTGACGTTCGGCGCTCCGGTGGCCAGATCGATGCCAGTGGACCAGTTCACGGAAACGAATGGCTTAGCCACCAGCACTTTGCCTGTTCTCGCGTCGAGAGTGTAGGCGTAGCCATTCTTATCAAAGTGGGCGAGGAACGACGACCCATGGTTGAAGTTGGACAGAGTAGCGACGATGCTCTCGCTAATAGAGTCGAAATCCCAGTTGTCGTGCGGAGTCACCTGATAAGCCCAGACTGCTTTGCCGGTGCCCGGATTGCGGGCGACGATGCTCGACGACCACTTGTTGTCGCTGCTTCCACCCGGGTTTTGGCGCATCTCGGCATCCCAAGGCGCTGGTTGGGCGGTGCCGTAAAAGATTAGGTTGTGTACGGAATCGTAAGTGAGCCAGCCCCAAACGGCGGAGCCGCCGTGTAAGTAGAGACTACCCGGCCAAGTGGTCTGGCCCAGATTGGTCCCTTGATCCTTCGCATAAAAGGGCGCGAATGTGCCGTCGATCCCCACATCTGCGTCCGATCCTGTGTTGTAGAACTGCCAAACCTTCGCTCCGGTGCCAGCATCGAGCGCCGCCACCCAGCCTCGCACGCCAACTTCAGCGCCGGCGTTTCCGACAACCACGATATCTTTTCCGTTGCTGTTAACTACGAAAGCGGCGCCAGTCATGGTCTGACCTGTTCGCGGAGAGCCGAGACTGGTTCGCCAAGCCTGCGCTCCGGTAGCCGCGTTTACAGCGATGACCTGGTCATCGAGGGTGGAGTAAATGACCAGATTTTCGTGGCTGGAGTTGGAAGTCGAGCTGGAATATGCCGCCCCGCGATTGACGATACCGCAGCAGGCCTGCCCACTCGCGAATTCGTTCACATGGGGCGTGAATACCCACAGGGTGCTACCTGGATGATTGAGGTCAAGCGCAAAAAGCCGGTTGGGAAATGGCGCACGACGTACATCGTGTTGATTACGACCAACGGTTGACCTTCCATATAGCAGTTCACGCCAGTGGAGAAGTTGAACTCCTCCTGTAGACCCGAGACATTCTGGCTGGTGATCAGAGACAAGGTACTGAAACGCGTACCTTCCACCGTGCCCCCGGGCGTCGTCCAATTGCTATCTGCTCCTGCTGCGACAGGGAGCCGAATGGCTTTCTGTTGGGCCAAGCAGCTGCCCGCGACGAACGGTAGTCGTCGTTAATGAATAAACATTAAGCTTTTTCCGGTGCGGTGCGCAATAGGACTAATGTACTTCGTAGTACGGAAGAGTACTGGTCCAGCTACTGGGAGCGACACGCGCTACTTTGAAACTATGGCGCCTGCAGCCGAGAGTTTCCGGTCGCATGTTCGAGTAGATGGAAGGGCTAAAGTGACGGGCTCGGCCCGTTTTGCGGAAGACTTTCTCGTTCCTGAGTTAGCACATGCCGCGATGGTTACCAGCACTATCGCACGAGGGCGAATTGTCGGATTCGAGCTGGAGGAGGCTCGCCGTATCCCGGGGGTTTTAGCCGTTTTCACCTACCTCGAGATGGCACACGAAATGGCGCCGGTGGGCCACTTGATGTCGGGCGGCTTTACGAACAGTTCAGCGTTGCCGTTAGGTTCCGAAGACGTTCACTATGCGGGGCAGATCGTCGCGGTCGTGGTGGCCGAATCGCAGGAGGCGGCTCGGGAGGCGTCGGGTCGCGTTCATGTGCACTATCAGGCGCAAACCTCCACGGGTGTTTTGAATGCACCTGGGGGCAAGGTTGAAGCGATTGCAGCCGTCCGGCCCAGTCATAAGGATCCCGCTGTTGGCGACGCCTCTCAGGCATTTGCGGACCCCTCAGCAGTCACAGTGGCCGGCATTTACCAGACACCCATTCAGCACCACAATCCGATAGAGCTGTTCGGGACTACCTGCATTTGGGACGGCGACCGACTGGTGGTTTATGAAGCTACGCGGTATGTGGACGCGGCCCAACATGGGTTGGCTGCGCAGCTGAGGATGGACCCGGGCAAGATCCGCTTTTTATGTCCTTTTATTGGCGGGCATTTTGGATCGAGGCTGGCGCTCTCGCAGTACACGGCGCCGGTGGCAATTGCGGCGCGGAAGCTGGGGCGGCCGGTGCGTTATGTGGCGACCCGTTCGGAAGGTTTTACGATAGCGAACCACCGGCCCGATACCGAACACCACATTCGTATTGCGGCTACTCCGGAGGGAAAATTCACAGCGCTTCAGCACGAAGTGAAGGTAACCACTTCGCGTTTTGACAACTTCGCCATGGAAGGCACCGATGTGACCGCCAGCCTATATGCATGGCGAAACGTGGAGACGAAGGAAAGTTTGGTGCGGGTGGATCGCAATACCCCTGGACCGATGCGTGCGCCGCCAGAGGTGCCGTACCTCTTTGCGCTGGAGAGCGCAGTGGACGAACTCGCCGCGAAGTTGGGTATCGATCCGATTGAGCTACGACGACGGAATGACACCGCGACCGACCCGATCAGCGGCAAGCCGTTCATACCCCGGCCGCTGATGGAATGTTTCGATGCGGGTGCGAAGGCGTTCGACTGGGCCTCGCGCGATCCAAAGCCGCAATCGATGCGGGACGGCGAATGGCGGGTTGGTTTTGGCTGTGCGACTTCGGTGCGGCCCATGAAGCGTGCATCGGCCGTAGTGCGGGTTAGTTTGACGGCGGATGGACACGCAGTGGTGGAGACGGCGCACCATGAAATCGGCAACGGCATTTATACCGTGCTGGCCATGCAAGCGGCAAAGCAACTTGGGCTCAATGTTCCGGCAGTGACGGTGCGACTGGGAGACACGGCACTGCCGCCCGCCGGTATCTCCGGCGGGTCATCGACAACCACAAGCCTGGTTCCGGTGCTGTTGATGGGATGCGAGCAATTGCGGGCGAAACTGGCCGATGTCGCATTGACTAACAACCAATTACTGGCAGGAGTGGCAGCACGCGATTTGCATTTACAGGATGGCTCCCTGGTGGCGCCGGACGGTCGGTCGGTGAAACTGTCGGAGCTGTTCGCGGGGCTCGGCACAGATCGGATCGAGACCGTGGCGGAAGCTGTTCCGGATGGGGCAGGTCCGGAGGCATTGGCCAAATTGCGCCAGGGAAAGCTGGTTCTGGGCAGTAACGACAAGTTTGTGAGGTGGAGCTACGGCGCCCAGTTTGCAGAGGTACGGGTACACGCGCAAACAGGAGAGATCAAAGTTGTGCGGATGACGGGCGCTTTTTCCGCGGGGTACATAATCAACCGTTTGACGGCGTTGAGCCAGCTAAAGGGGGGCATGATTTGGGGGATCGGCTCGGCACTGCTGGAGGCGACGTTCGTGGATCCGAAGATGGTGCGCTTTGTGAACGACAATCTGGCCGAGTACCTGGTGGCGACGGCCGCGGATTCGTGTGCGGTGGATGCCATCCTCCTGCATGCGGATGAAAATCCCTCCGAGCTGATGGGGCTTGGCGAGCTCGGAATCATCGGTGTGAATGCTGCGATTGCCAATGCACTGCACCATGCGACAGGAGGGCGCTATCGCAGCCTGCCGATTCGCGTTGACGACATGCTGCCGGCACTTTCCGCACGGGGCGTAATGGCTTGATTGTTGTGCCAGAGTTGGCGCCCCAGATGCCGGTGCGGATGGCGCTGCTGCAAGACCTTTCTTCAATCTGGGAGAATTTGGTCCGCAAAGGTGAGATTAAGAACCGGTTCACTGGGCCGGATGGCCGCTGGATTGAATCTGGCATTCGCATGGGCGGCGAGGGACCGGAGCACTATGCAATTGACTCCGTTTCGGGTGAGGACATTCGCGCCGGGCTGTTAGAGCGTCCGGTGGGCCCTGCCGGTTTTGTTCTGCAATTGAACCAGTATCGAGCGCTGAAGCCGAGAGCAAAGATGCTGGGATTGGGGCGGCAGCTGCCGTATTCGCCCGACGTGAACGATTGCTTCTTTGCGTGCCAGGACCCGGCAAATCCGCTGAGCCTGCTGCAACGGAACGTTCCTGTCCGGACGATGCTCCGAAATTATCAGTGGGCGGCTGTTCACAATGCTTTGCCGGTGGAGAAGAACGGACATTTCCTGTGGGTGCCGGTCCGCAGCAGCGGGGCTTTGACCATTTACCCGCATTGGGTGCAGGCGCTGTCGCTGCCCCTGCTGGAGGACTTTCTGACTTTGGCAGTGAGCAATGTAAATGCGATGACCTTTTACAACGCCATGCATGCGGGCGGATCAGTCAACCATATCCACTATCATTCAGTGTTCCGGAAGGGTCCGCGCCCAATTGAGGCAGCGGCTACAGTCTTCCGGCACGGGCGGCTCTACCTGGACGGCTATCCGGCCTCCGGCGTGGTTTATACGCAGGAAGCGACGGCAGATCAGATATGGACCGATGTGGCGGTGCTACAAAAAGCCGGCATTCCGATCAACCTCATCCACTCGGGTGGGCGCACTTACCTGATCGCGCGCGACACCGAGCAGGAAGTGGTAGCAGAGTTTCCGAACGGCATTCTGGCCGGCATGGAACTCTCGGGAACAGCGATCACCACGGAGCAGAGCTACTATGACACCGCCGATTGGACGACGTTACATGCGGCTCTAAGCAAGTCGACATTGCCTACCGACAGACTGGTGGAAATATTAGAGCGATAAGTGTGCACCCGAGGTTAAGCGCTGGGGCTTAATGCGGCTTCGATGGCGCAGAGAACGCGATGGCTGCGCATCATGAGAGCGTGCGCCGCCACTCTAATAGGAATGGTATGCGCTTCCGCCATAACCGAACTGTTCGCGGGGATGATCATGAGGTCGAGCGGGCTCCAGATGCTTATGAACTCGGTTCGGCGCAATAACTCACAGGCTGGCAAGGCATTCAGATCACGCAAGAAGACACTGCGAGGGCGCATCTGCCGAGCGCCGGCATTATGGCGCAAGAAGGCGGTCCACGTCCCGCGGTGCGGGGCGGCGATGGTGATGAGCTTTGAGACAACTCGCTCCTGTGCCAACGTTTGCGTGTAGCAGCGCGCCACCAATCCGCCCATACTGAAGCCGACCAGATTCACGGGCGTGCTCGCCGCGAGAGTGGCGTCGATCCGAAGAGCGAGCTGGCGCGCCATTTCGTCGATACCGACGCGCCCGTCATTGGGGATCATCTCAACGATGTAGACCGTCCACCCAAGGCGCTGCAGACGCGCGCGCAAACGCTGGAACAGCACCGCAGTGTCATCGATTCCCGGGACGAGAAAGACGGAGTTAGCGGGTTGCAAAGCATGAGGGCGGGAGACAACGATCAATGGCGCATGATAGCGCTATTGTTCCGGGCAGTAATCCGCGCGAAGGTGTAACTTTGCCGCCTGCCCCGGTACCTTACTGGAGCAAAAGAGCTTTGCTCGACAAAGGAGAACCCGATATGAAGCTACGTGCGTTGCTACTGGGGTGCCTGCTGGCGGTTGCCGCATTCGCGGCAGACGTGAATGGAAAATGGACGGCGGAGATGGAAGGCCGGAATGGCCAGACGATGACCATCGGCTTCAACCTGAAGGCGGACGGGAACACTTTGACCGGTACCGTGAGCGGGCGCATGGGTGACACCGCCATCAGCAATGGCAAGGTAGATGGAGACAACGTGAGTTTCGATGTGGTCCGCGAATTTAACGGCAATTCTTTCACGCAACATTACACGGGGAAATTGTCCGGAGACACGATCCAGTTCAAAGTGGAAGGAAGCCGCGGGCCTGCCCGGGAAATGACAGCAAAACGGGCGACCAGCTAAGTAACCGAAAGCAACGCAACGCATTGCATTGCGGTTTGGCAGAATGCTGGCTGTCACTCTCGTGTGTTGATCAAGCGCAGCTTGGCTGACCGGCAAACGATCGGGATGCGATTCTCCATATAAGACCGAAGGGCGCTTTCAAATGTGAAAGTTAGCAGTGTAACCAACATGAAGTTGGGCGGTCTTACGTGTTGGCTTCAGCCGGTGCCGTTGGGGATCCAGCGGTGTCCCGCTTGTGCCAGAGAATAAGCGAGAAGTACCCAGCTGTGTCGCAGGCAAAACTACAGAGTGTTCGCGCTCTCGATGCGCTGAATTTCTGCAACGCCGGCATTCAAACCGGCCTTGGTCCCTTCATTGCAATTTATTACACGGCAGTGCGCCACTGGCATCCAGGCCAGATTGGGATCTTGATTTCATGCCAGGGGTTCGCAGGCATTCTGGTGCAGATGTGGGCGGGTAATTGGGTTGACGAGTCGCACCACAAACGCCTATTAACGGCGGGCGCCGGTCTGACGGTGGCTCTGGGCGCCTTGGGCATCGTGACGCTGCCGGGTTACTCAATGCAGATTGCGGTGCAGATTGTAATTGGTGTTGCGGTAACCGTGTTCCCAGCGGCAACGGCGGCATTCGCTCTGGGGATGTCAGGCAAAGGAGAGATGTCGAACCGGATTGCCCGCAACGAGACGCTCACGCATGTCGGGAACGTCGCGTTCGCCATCGCGGCTAGTCTCATCGGTACCTTTCTCGCCCTCGAGGGCATTTTCGTGGCCGCCGCAGCATTCGCGGCGGGCATGATTCCGTCAGCGTATTTCATCCGTGAGGATGAAATAGACTACGAAGCGGCAAGGGCCGGCAAGTCAGGAAAGGGCTGCGAGGCAGAGCGACGTACTGGCTGGCGGGATCTATTGCACGACAAACGCATTCTGGTGTTTACCGCGTGCGTGGTTCTTTACTATTTTGCGAATGCATCGACGTTAACGCTGGTCAGTGAGATGTTGACGCAAGGCAAGAAGGGGCATGCATCGGTCTGGCAGGTCTCAGCGGCGGTGGTTGTGGCAGAAGCGGCCATGGTGGCAGTGGCGATCTCCTGCGGCAAACTGGCCGATCGTTGGGGAAGGAAGCGGTTGTTTCTTCTGGGGTTTGCGGTACTGGCTCTGCGAAATGCGCTTACGGTGGTCAGTCATAATCCCACTTATTTGATCTCGATCCAAGTGCTGGATGGCGTCGCGATGGGCATTTACGGCGTGCTGCTGACGGTGGTGACGGCGGATCTGGCGAAAGGCAGCGGACGCTTCAATCTGGTGCAGGGGGCGGTGCAATCCGCCATGGGTCTGGGCGGCATTTTCAGCAACAGCCTATTTGGGTGGATAGCGAAGATGCTAGGCTTCAACGCGAGTTTCTGGGGCCTTGCGGTGGTCGCCGTAGCCGGAGGCATTCTGTATGCCGCCAAGATGCCAGAGACACGAGAGGGAACGCCTGCGCAAGAGGACCGGCTGGCGTTCATTTGACGTGAACGGTGTTGCGATTCACCGAATGTATTGGTTGACGAAGTCCTCGCCCAAGCCCGCTTGGATGTAGTGTTTGCGGCACATATCAATCTTGGTGAAGACGTCCTCAAAACCGGTGTTGCGGTCGTGTTCATCGACGTAGTACATACAGCCGGAGATGTTAAAGAACGTAATCATCTCGGGAACGTCCGGATCGACGGTGAGAGTGTGTGTTTCGCCCGGTGGTTCAAACACGTAGTCGCCTTCGCGAGCGACCCAGTCGTGCTCAAGGTAGCGCCACGAGCCCTTAATGACGAAGCCATGGACCGGCGCAGGGTGACGGTGACGGCTGAGGATGCCGGAGCGCCGAACGCGGAGCAAGTTGCACCATTGGCCGTTCAGCGTGTTGAGCATGAGAGGGCGGAACCAGACATTGTCCGCCTGCGGCACCCACACGCGCTCATCATCCGGGATGGCGTGCGTGACGATTTGTTCGGGAGAATGCGGATGGGTGGTTTGCGGCATGTCGTTGTCAGGGTTAAGCGGCGGAGTAGCCGCCATCAATAGCGAGAATAGCGCCTGTGATGAAGGAAGCAGCTTCTGAACACAAAAACAGCACGGGCCCGGCGATCTCTTCCGGGCGGCCCCAACGGCCCATGGGAGTACGAGACATCAGGGCTGCGGAGCGATCGGCGTCCTGCCGGAGAGATTCTGTCAGCTGAGTGGCGATCCAACCTGGTGCAACGGCGTTTACACGGATTCCGTCGCGAGCCCAGGCAGCAGCGAGAGAACGGGTGAGTTGCGAGATGCCGCCCTTGCTGGCGCTGTAGGCCGGGACGCGCGCGCCGCCAAAAAAGCTCAGCATGGAAGCGACATTGACAACAGAACCCCCGCTGCGGAGGAGCTTCGAGTGGCAAGCCATGCACATGCGCATGGCACCCGTGAGGTTCACATCCACAACCTGGCTAAAGACATCGAGCTCAAACTCCTTATCGCGACGGATGATGCCGGCTGCGTTTACAAGAACATGTAAGTCGTCTAGCGTTTCGACGACAGCATCGATGGCGGCGGTTTCCGTTACATCCAGGTCGACACACGTAATGCCTTGAGACATGATGGCCGACTCCGGCAAGCCAGCCGCCAAGACCTTAGCCCCTGCTGAAAAGAAAGCTTCAGCAATGGCTAGTCCGATGCCGCTGCCGCCGCCGGTTATAAGAACAGACTTCCCAGAAAAGTCGAACATTCCTCTCATTGTGCGCGAACGTTCAGTCGATATGTGCAAGCAGAGACGGGTAAGAGCGATGAAAAGAAGTTGGAGAAGCGGGATTTGTTTCTTAGTGCTGCTAATCATGGGCAATAAGGGCATGGGGCATTCGCAACCAAACGAGTTAGTGGAGAATTGCCTTCAAGCTCATAATGCGGTGCGGGCACAACTGGGCGAACGGCAATTGCGATGGTCGAATGAGTTGGCATCGGAGGCTCAATGGTGGGCCAACGTTCTGGCGGAAAAGAACCAGTTTGCACACGAGCCGTACCGGCAATGGGGACAAAATCTGTTTCTGATTGATGGCGGATACAGTACGCCGGGACAGGCAGTAGCTGCGTGGGCGGCTGAGGCCAGCGATTACGACCGTCAGGATAACCGATGTATAGGAGATATGTGCGGCCACTACACCCAACTGGTTTGGCGAGATACGCGCGAAGTGGGATGTGGACATGCCTGGCGCGGCATGCGCGAAGTTTGGGTATGCAACTATTTTCCGCCAGGCAATGTAGTGGGGGAGCGGCCTTACTAAGTCAATGGTGCTGCACTTACTCCCGGTAGAGCGGCTGGACGCCCAGCGAGACGGCAGCGCGAATATCGGGTCGGCTCGCTGAGAATTCGTCGGTTCCGCCGCCGTATGGCGGCGCAGAAACGAGCAAAATTTTTGTCCTCACCGTTTTGGCATGGCTTGCCTGATACTACTTCGCTCCCTTGCGGGCGCGGACAGCGACTAGGGATTTCGGGATGCCGAGTACGCCCTCCTGCACGATGGTGGCGTTTGGAAAGAGCTGTTGCATATCGCTGCTGTTCAGCAGCCGGAGTTCTTCTACAACGTGGCGGTAGAGAAATTCTTTATCTTCAGCGCTGGGGTGGGTAAGGTACTCCCAAACAGTGAACCGATGGATAATGGCGCGCTGCCAACGCTTGGGAAGGTGATGTACGAGAGGCAGCATGACGTGCATCTCGAAGGGCGCATGGCGATCGGGTGTTTGAATCCAATAGGAACGGCCGACTCTTTCGACTTCGGCGGCGAAACGCTGCTGATTCTCCAGGCTGCCGACGTGTTCAATGACGGAGTTACTGAAGACGATATCGAAGGATTGATCCCGAAAAGGCAACAGGCAACCGTCGCCGGCCACGTACTGCATCCGGGCGTCGCTGCGATCGACAGCCGAAGGCAGATTGAGCATTGTTATTTGTGGAAGCACGGCGGAGTACTCCCAGATGGCAGGCGCGCCGCCAACATCGAGGATGCGCGTCTCGGGGGTAATGCGGAACGTGCGTTCAAACAGGCGCATGCGGCGCGAGCGAAAGTGCCGGAACGCACGAGAGAGGAGCGGAGACGCGGTCAAGAACGACTCACCACGCTGGCAGGATAACGCGCCTGTTCTTTTACTCGGATCGGGATCTGGGAGTGTGGCGGTCCACTACACTGGAGGCGGACTGCATGGTGGAACTTAAGAAGGAATCATTCGGGAAGCTCGAAAACGGGGAAGAAATACATCTTTACCGGTTTCGAAACGGGCACGGCGTGGAAGTGGCGATCACGAATTTCGGCGGCCGCATTGTGCAGGTATTGACGCCTGACCGCCAGGGGCGAACAGAAGATATTGCACTCGGCTTCGACAACCTGGAGGGGTACGTTCACAAGAACCCTTATTTCGGAGCGCTGGTGGGGCGCTATGCGAATCGCATTGCCTACGCGCAGTTCAAACTGGACGGGCAAACCTACCATTTGGCGGTGAATAATCCCCCAAACTCGCTACACGGCGGCACAAAGGGCTTCGACAAGGTAGTTTGGACGGCGGAAGAGACTCGTGGGGAATCAGGGCCGGCACTCCAGTTAAAGTACCGAAGTCCGGATGGGGAGGACGGCTATCCGGGAAATCTGGATGTGACGGTGGTTTACTCGTTGCGCGATGATAACGAACTCCATCTCGATTTCACCGCAATGACCGATAAGAAGACGGTTTTGAACCTGACAAACCACAGCTACTTCGATCTTTCCGGCCAAGGCAAAGGAAACATCCTGAATCATGTGGTTTCGATTGATGCCGACCGATTCGTCCCGATTAACGAGAACCTGATTCCGACAGGAGAACTGGCCGAGGTGGCGGGAACGCCCTTCGATTTTCGAACGCCGCGGAGGGTAGGCGACCGGATCGACGAAGAAAATAAGCAGTTGAAGCTGGCAATGGGGTACGACCACACCTTCGTGCTGAATCGAAGCGGCGATAAGCCGTCGCTGGCAGCGCGAGCGACGGACCCCGACTCAGGGCGGGTTCTAGAAGTCTCGACGACTCAGCCAGGGGTGCAATTCTACAGTGGCAACCATCTGGACGGCACTGTACACGGCAAGGGCGGTGTGGTGTACGGCTTTCGAATGGGTTTCTGCCTGGAGACACAGTTTTTCCCGGATAGCCCGAACCAGCCAAACTTTCCAAGCACCGAACTGCAGGCGGGGGAGACATTCCGCGCGAGTACGATATTCCGATTCAGCATCGCACCCTAGCAATAACGTGACCGGCTGCGAAACGGAGATGCGGCTTTTGCAGGTCTACAAGGCATGAGCGAAGAGAAGAAGGAAAGCAGCGACCAGAAAGACGCGAATCTTGCGGCAGAGACGCGCCCCGTTCCGTCGCAGGCTGAAGGCGATCTGGAGACGATAGAAGAAGATTTGGAGAAGCCCGGCAGTGCGGCCGCCAAGTAACAACTAGAACACAATCAGCGGAGACGGCCGATAAGGCAGTTGTGAGCCTTCGCGCCTGGATTCCTGGCTTTTTGGTCTATCTATTCGTCACGGTTTGGACGGTCCGGGCCGGGCAACCAGAGATTCGGGATCCGCAACTGCAGAATGTCGTCGAGGCCTTCCAGCAAGGGAAGATGAAGCAGGCTGCCGAACTTGCTGAGGCGTACACGGAGGCAGTGCCGCTCGATGCACAAGGCTGGTATTGGTTTGGCGACGCAGCACTGCATTTGGGCCGGGTAAGCGAGGCGCAAGATGCTTTGGCCCGCGCTGTGCTGCTGCGGCCGGATTACACTGACGCGTATCGCCAGTTAGGGCTGGCCGAGTTCCGTCTTGGCAACGCCGCGGCCGCGGGGCATGCATGGCAAGTTGCCGTCTCGTTAAACCCGAAAGACGAACGCTCAAAGGTGTATCTGGGCTCGTCACTGTACCAGCAGGGGAATACCAAAGATGCTGAAGGATGGCTGGAGCAAGCTTTGGCGGAGAACTCCTCAGACCCCCAGGCCCTGCTTTTTCTTGGCCTTTGCGAACAGCAGTTCGAGCACGCAGACCGTGCCCGAGACCTGCTGGAAAAGGCCGTCTCCGAAAGTGTCGCCCAGCATGCTCCGGCGCCCGAAGCGTTTTATGCATTGGCGGAGTCTGAACGCCGCGCGAAGCACGCCGATGCTGCGCTTGCGCTTCTGGAGCAGGCCGCCGAGTTGTGCCCCGAGGCACATGCGATGACGGCATTGGCAGACCTGTACAAAGACGCGCATCGTAATGCTGACGCGGAGCGCGTGCTGCGCCGGGCGGTGGCGCTGAACCCGAATCTGCCAGAGGCACATTACAAGCTGGCTCTTCTTTTAAAGGCGAGCCAAAAGCCGGAAGAGTCCCGTGCAGAACTGGCGGCCTTCGAGCGCACCAGGCAGCAATCGGTTTTCCCCAAAGTTGAGAAATGAAGCCCTAAAATTGGTAAGGACATGGATGTAGCCAGCCTGCCAAAAATCGAGCTCCACCTGCACTTGGACTGCTCGCTCAGTTACGACGCCGCCCGCCAGTTGGTATCGGGTTTGACGAGGTCCGAATTCGACGCTGAGTATTGTGCGCCGTCGCGATGCACGAATCTAGCCGAGTTCCTGAGCAAAGCGCCTAAGGGTGTAATGCTGATGCAAGACGAGTCGGCACTGCGGCTTGTGACGGAAGATTTATTCCGGCAGTTACAGGCCGACGGTGTCGTGTATGCCGAGCTTCGATTTGCGCCCCTGCTTCACACTGACTGCGGACTGAGTGCCGAGCGCGTGATGGAGACTGTTTGCGAGACGACCGAGCGCATGCGGAAGGCCACGGGCGTCGACTCGCGTTTGATTCTCTGCACGCTGCGGCACTTTAGCGAAGCGCAAAGCATGCACACGGCCCGGCTTGCGGAAGCCTATCGCGGGAGCTTAGTGGCCGGCCTCGACTTGGCCGGCGACGAGGCGGGTTATCCGCTAGGTCCGCACGTTGCGGCTTTTGAGTACGCCCGGAACCAAGGTCTGTTTCGGACGGCACACGCCGGCGAGGGACTCGGCCCGGAGAGCGTTTGGGAGACGTTGCGCGAGTTGGAGCCCACCAGGATTGGCCATGGGACCCGTAGCGTGGAAGACCCAGCGCTTGTGCAGTATTTACGGGAGCAGGCGATCCATCTGGAACTGTGCCCTTCGTCAAACGTACAGATTATTCCATCGATCGCCGACATGTCGGAGCATCCGATAGACAAGCTGTACTGTGCCGGTGTCCGACTGAACGTCAACACTGACAGCCGCATGCTGACGCGAACAACGCTGACCAGAGAGTACGCGGAAGTACACCGGGTTTTTCACTGGCGACCCCAGGATTTTCTCCGCACGAATCTGATGGCGATTGAAGCGTCGTTCACCGACGACGCAACGAAAGCGAATCTACGGCAGACGATGATCACCGCCTATGGGCCGTTGTACCGCGAACCGAGAATTAACGCCTAGTCCGCTGTCGCAGCGTTCCGCCTGCTGCCGGCAAGGTAAGTGAACGAGCCGGAGAACGAAGAGAACAGGAGAATGGCCGTGCCCACCCAGACATCGTTTTGCCAACGACCGTTGTTGATGGAAGCAAAGCCGAGAATCCAGGGCGAAACAATCACCCAGGCTGCGATACCGGCGTTGATGAACGACGCAGCGGTAGTGCGTGCCGGGTCTAATAACCGGGACGCTACCAGGCACAGGATCAGGCCGCCGCACGTCCACTCGTTCCAAGCGGACGCGTCTTCGTTCACGCCGAAATACAGGGCGGGCGTTCCTGCCAACCAGAGCGCGGCGATGCCACTGATGGCGCTTACTACGCGCACCGCACTGTAAGGATCGTCAATCTGGGGTGGCAGCGTGGGCCGAACGTCAAAGTCTGTCAGCATATGTGATGGTTGCAGTGAGCTTCAAGAGCTCTAACGCATTGATTTTATCTTGTCCGTCTTCAGGATCTTCGCCCATTGGGCACCCCGCTCTGACTGAGCAGCTTCGCCACCAGACCGGTCCAGCCCGTCTGATGGCTCGCGCCCAATCCCTCGCCGGTATCTCCATTGAAGTACTCGCTGAACAGCACAAAATCTTTGAAGTGCGGATCCTTCTGAAATAGCTCGTTGTTGCCGAAGCAGGGACGCCTGCCGTTTTGGTCCGGAAAAAACAAGGAGGACAGTCGAAGTGAAAGCTGGTGAGCGACCTCGCCCAGCGTGACGCGATTACCGCTCCCCGTTGGAAACTCGACCATCAGCGAATCACCGTAATAATAATCGAAGCGCTGCAATGCCTCAATCAGGAGAAAGTTCAACGGGAACCATACCGGGCCGCGCCAATTCGAGTTACCACCGAAGAGCCCGGAGCGGGACTCTGCGGGTTCGTAACTGACCGAGGAGTTGGTTCCGTTGATCGCAAGCTGATAAGGATGATCGCGATGGAAGCGGGAGAGCGAACGTATGCCATAAGGCGAGAGGAACTCGTTTTCGTCTAGCACGCGCTGCATAATGCGTTCCAAACGTTTCCGTCGAACGACCGACAGCAAACGACGGCGACCCACGCCAGTGGCGGTCATGGATGCCAGGCCGCCGGTGAGGTCGGGCCGGTTCTCCACGAACCAATTCATGCGGCGTGCGAAGCCAGGAAAGCGCGTTTCGAACTCGGCGGGGAGAGTATCGGACGCGAACAGCGGTATAAGCCCGACCATGGAGCGCAATCGCAGAAGCTGGCCGCTGCCGGTGCCTGTGCGCAAACGATCGTAATAGAAGCCGTCCTGCTCGTCCCAGAGGCCACTTCCCTCGTGAAAGTGAATCGCCCGGGCGATGTAGAGAAAATGTTCGAAGAACTTACTGGCGATGTCTTCATAGGCGCGGTCGTGCTCAGCCAGACGTAGCGCCATCTTCAACATGTTCAGGCAGTACATGGCCATCCAACTAGAGCCGTCGGATTGTTCCAGCAGCCAGCCGTTAGGAAGAGGTTCGCTCCGGTTGAAAACACCGATGTTGTCAAGGCCGAGAAAGCCGCCCTCGAAGACGTTCTCGCCGATGGAGTCCTTCCGGTTGACCCACCAGGTGAAATTCACTAGCAGTTTATGGAAGACACGCTCGAGGAAATCGTAGTCAGGCACACCGGAGGCGCGCTCGTCAATCTTGAAGACACGCCAGGAAGCCCAGGCGTGGACGGGCGGGTTAGCGTCATCGAAGGTCCACTCGTAAGCCGGGATTTGCCCGTTCGGGTGCATGTACCACTCGCGCAGAAACAACGCGAGTTGGCCTTTCGCAAAGCCGGGATCCGCAGGTGCCATTGCTACCGCGTGAAAACCGAGGTCCCAGGCGGCATACCACGGGTACTCCCATTTGTCGGGCATTGCAATGATGTCTTCGTTGAACAAATGCCGCCAACGATGGTTGCGGCCTAACTTGCGGCTGTCGGGAGGAGGCGGTTCACACGGATCGCCGTTCAGCCACGTCTCGACGACAAAGTGGTAATACTGCTTGCTCCAGAAAAGACCGGCGGCGGCCTGGCGCTGGACCGCCGACGCCGTACCCGCGAGATTGCTGTCGAGCGATGTATAGAAGCGGTCGGATTCGGCGATGCGATCCCGGAACACTTCGTCGTCTTGGGGGCTAACGAGATCTAAGTCGTCTTCCCGTACCAACCGGTAGCGGAAAACTCGTTCCTCGCCGGCGGCGAAGGTTTGGTCGTAAACCAGACAGGCCTTGGTTCCCTGCCCTTTGGTGCTGACTGCCTCCTTCCGATTGTTGACTAGATACTCGTGGAAGGCATCCTTATAGGGGCCCGTGGCCGGCGTATTGAACAGGAGTGGCGCATTGCTTTCGTTGTCCGTGAAGAGAGCGGGGGGCGTGCCGTCGAACTTCAGAACAAACGAGCCAAGGGATGCATGCTGGGCCAGAAGTCCCTCCGCTGTTTGTTTAATGGTGGGCCTAACACTGTCGCCCGCCCATATCCAGGTATTGCGGAACCATAAAGTTGGCAGAACACAAAGGCGGGCCGGCGAAGCCCCGCGATTGGTGACGGTGATCCTCACTCGAATGTCATCCACGTCTGCCTTCGCATACTCGACCTCGACATCGAAGTAGGCATTGTCGGCGAAAATGCCGGTATCGTAGAGTTCGAACTCGGGATCTTCTCGCGTGCGGCGGGCGTTTTCTTCGATCAGCCGCTCATAGGGGAATCTGGCCTGCGGGTATTTGTAGAGAGCTTTCAGATAGGACGCGGAAGGGGTGGCGTCCAGATAGTAATAAACCTCTTTTACATCTTCGCCGTGATTGCCCTGCGGTCCTGTAAGGCCAAAGAGGCGCTCTTTAAGGTAGGGATCGTTGCCGTTCCACAGCGCCAATGCGAAACATAAACGCTGGTGATTGTCGCAGATGCCTAGCAGGCCATCTTCGCCCCAGCGATAAGCGCGCGAACGGGCGTGGGCATGGGTGAAGTAATACCAGGGTTCCTGATTCCCACTGTAGTCTTCGCGTACAGTTCCCCAAGCCCGGTCGGCGAGATAAGGGCCCCATCGGCGCCAGTGTTTCTCACGTTTGTCCGCCTCGGCCAGACGTTGTCGTTCCGGATCCAGTGCAGCAGTGGCCATTCTCGATCAGTGTACGGTGCTCTCCCATCAGGACGATTCAGGGAAGGCGAGACTCGCTTGGCCTTCGGACGTAATGGACGGCTGCCGCAATGAGCGCAAACTGGACGGGAAGGCGCGCCCAGAGGATCCATTTGGGTATGTCGGGAAAGCGCTGGGGATGACGCAACATGAACTGATGCACGTCCAGGAAAGCGAACAGCATGAGCACAATGCCAGCGGCAGAAATCCGCCGGGTTGCTGGTATGAGCAGTCCTACGCCTCCGAAGAGTTCGGCCCATCCGGTCAGCTGTACCAGCGGCTCGGGATGCGCGTAATGGTCAGGCATGATGCGCAGGTAAAACGCCGGATGCCAAAAGTGATTGACCCCGCCCGCGATGTATAGCGCCGACTGTGCGGCGAGGCCGGTTCGGAAGAAGCGCATGCAGCTTCGAGTCTGTCAGATAACAACGGGGCGATGCACGCGCCGCGGTTGGCCAACTCCGGTTAGTGCGTATTCGGGCTGATCGCTGGCGCCGTTTTGATGAACCATCTGCCTAGCAGCAGAAACACAATACCCGAGGCTAGGAACACCATGTCCCATAACAGGAACTGACGAGGATCGTTCTGATAGACGTGGTGGACCTGCAGCAACTCATGGTCGATCAGGCCTTCCACTAAGTTGAAAACGCCCCAACCCAACCATAGTGACCCGAAGTACGCTTGCCCGGATAGCGGCACATCCGGACGCTTTACGCAGCGCCATAACAGAAACAAAGCCGTCAGGGTAGCCAGGTAACAGAAGGCGTGGAAGAGACCATCCCAAAACATGTTGATCTCTTCGTTCACCAATGTGGTGCGAGGCACCCAGTTCGAAAGCATGTTGTGCCATTCGAGGATCTGGTGGAAAACGATGCCGTCGAAAAAGCCGCCTAGTCCGATGCCCATGAGCGTGCCGGCGGCGATCAGGGGACGACCATTCGCAATCACTTCCGTTCCTCTTCCCCTTGGGAGGCTGTGTAGCGTTTGGGTATTCCGAAGTGAAGCCATGCCACCACCGCAGCAAAGACGGGAAACGGCAAAGCCATGGCGAGCAGCTTGAAGCCAAAACTGCTGTTAAAAATGCCGGCATGCACCTGCTGCCCCGTTTGCGTATGACAGAAGGGACAGCCATAAGCAGCGGAAGTGAGCAGAAGGGGAATGACAGGCTGAATTTTGCTGAGGCTGAACGTTCCGACGAGTGTCCTCAAAATCGTGTTGCGCATTGCTCGTCAGGCGATGGCTGGCCCTATTGAATGATACCTTTGCGAACCGAGTATAGAATCAGCTCCGGCATGCTGTGTACGTTCAACTTTTGCATGACGTTTGCGCGATGAGTGTCGATAGTGTAACTGCTGAGGCTCAGGAGGGTAGCAATTTCTTTGGAGGATCGCCCTTCGGCAATGAGCTGAAGAACTTCGCGTTCACGGGCACTTAAGAGATCGTATGGATCTTCAACGCCACGCTGTCGCATTTGGCGCAGGTAGTCATCAGCAAGGACACGGCTGACCGCCGGGCTAAAGAAGGCCTTCCCGGAGGCGACGGCGCGAATGGCTTGTATGAGATCGCTCTCGGCCGAGTCCTTCAGCAGATAGCCTCGCGCCCCGGCCTTCAGCGCGCGAAGGACGTAAGTCTCGTCGGAATACATGCTGAGGATGATCACAGCGGTTTGGGGCCACTCGGCGCTGATCCGGGTAGCGGCTTCGATACCGTTCAGCTGCGGCATGGCTACGTCCATGAGAACGATGTTGGGCAATTCCTGTTCCACAATCTCGACCGCCTCCCGCCCATTGCTGGCCTCGCCGACGACCAGGAAGTTTGGCTGGCGATCGAGCAGCGCACGCAGACCATTGCGAACTATGGTGTGGTCGTCTGCGAGTACGATCCGAATTTTGTCAGTCATACGGTAGAGAGCGGCAGCTGCACGCTGATGCGAGAGCCGCGGCCAGGTTCGGATGCGATCGAAAATAAGCCGCCCAAGTGTCGCACGCGCTCTTCCATGCCAAGCAGGCCAAGGCCTTTTTCCCGATCGGGCGTAAAGCCCTCACCATCATCCTCAATGGTGAGATGCAGGCGGCCGTCCCTGTCGATCAGCTGTACCCTGGCCTGGCTGGCACGCGCATGCCGGACGCAGTTGCGGAGGGCTTCCTGCACGACGCGATAAATGCAGGTGCGTCCATCATCGGATAGTTCATCCGAGACGTTCTCCGCCGCCTGAACCGCAACATTCAATCCGCTGTTACGGCTCACTTCGCGAGCTTGCCATTCAAGGGCAGGTACCAGGCCAAGATCGTCCAACATAGATGGACGAAGCAGAAGCGACATGTCTCGTACGGTAGCCACGGTCTTCTCTGTGAGGCGGCGCAGTTTCTGCAATTCACGGCCGACATCTTCCCCGGCTTGCGGCTGCAGCATGGCAGCGAGATTCGCAATCCCGAGGAGAATGCCAGATAGCGCCTGCCCCACCTCGTCGTGCAGCTCGCGCGCAATCGACTTGCGTTCGCTTTCCTGCACTTCGAGCAAGCGCGTGGAGAGATCCTGTAGCGCGCTTCGGGCGGAGAGCGTTTCGCGAAGTTGTTTAGCCGTTTCTTTTTCCAGCACCAGAATGCGCCAGAAGCTGACTCCCGCCAATAGCAAGCCCACGGCAAACGTGAGCAACAGAAAGAGCAATAACCGAAGCCGGAAATTGGCGAAGAGCGTGCCGATATCGTGACTGCTCGCCACCCATTGCTTTTCACTGACTTGCTGCAACTGGTCGGCAAGGTGGACGACCACCATGCGGCGCGGCAGCAGCAGGTTCGTCATGAAGGCGTATCCGAACTGGCGACGCTGCTGCACGTTCCACGTAAGCGCCGGCTGCAACGATTCGAAGTAAGAATGCAACTGCTGCCGAAATTGGCCGAACGGCGCGCGTTCCTCCGGCTGAAGCACCTTGGTGTAATCACTTACCAGAGATTCAATGTGAGATCTGGTCTGTGCCAGCTCCCGCCGATGAAGGTCGGCACGTGCGGCATCAGGTTCAAGTAAGAGGTCACGGACATAGGTGCCACTCAAGAAGATCTCGGAGCGCAGTTGTTCGAGAATATGGTCGCGGCCGATGTACTCGTTGCGTATTTGCTCGTTGCGGGTCTGGATGCTGCCGAGGTTCGAAAGGCCGCTCAGGCCCATGGCCGCCAGCAACAATAGAAGACCGCCGAAGGCAACCAAGAGCAATAATCGCGTTTGGTGCCGGCTGCGGCTCAACACCGTGAGGTCCTTGCTGACTTCTTCGAGAGATTCAACCTTCATTATTCGCCGACTCGCTGCTTAATGGAGCAGGCCTTCCGCATACTGCAGGGCCGAGTAGGCTTGCTGGTATTCGTATTGCGCGTTCAGGTTTTGCACTTGGGCCTGCGTTTGCCCGAGCTGGGCTTGGGTCAATTCCACAATTGATGAGAGGCCGAGGTTGTAGCGGCCCTGGGCAAGATCCAGCGCCCCATTTGCCTGCTGCACCAGCTGCTGCGAAGCGCCAATAGCCTGGTAAGCGGTGTTGGCGCGGGCCCACGCAGTGCGAACATCACGGGCGATCTGGTCCTCCAGCTGCCGAAAGCGCTGTTGCGTCTCAGCCACTTGGTAGCCGGCAGCCCTCGAGCGTGCCGAGAAGAGGTGGCCATTAAAGACGGGTATCTGGACGTTGATCTCGGCGCCTTCGTACTCGGCCGGAATATTCGGGTTGGCATTGCCGGGAACGATGAACGGGAGGAAGCCAGCCACGCCGTTGAACGTTACTGTGGGGCGTTTCAGATCGCGCTCGGCGCGTTGAAACGCTTCACCGGATTGCGTTTGCAGGCGCAGACTCGCCAGTTCCGGGCGGTGCGCGAAGGCGTCGTTGACCAAGGGTTCAGCCGTCGTGACAGGCGCGGCCGGCAGGTCCACGGGCGCGAGCTGATACCGGATCGCATCGCGAGAACCAAGCGCTTCGTTCAACGCGGCAAAAGCAGAGTCAAGGTTGCTGCGGGCGCGAAGGAGCATCAGTTGGGCATCGGTGAGATTCACCTGGGCGAAGTTCACGTCCAGGTTTGATTTCAGCTTGTTCTTCGCCAGCTCCGAGATTTGATCGACAACGGTTTGCCGGGTCTTTACAGTTTGGCCCGCGAGCTCGACCAGAGCCTGAGCGAGTTGAACACCATAGTAGGCTTGCTGCACGTTCAGAAGAACATCGTCCCTCGCCGCGAGAGCGTCCTGCTTGCTCGCTTCCGATTGGAGCTTGGCGCTTCGAACAAGACTGCCGGTTCGCCCGGAATCGGTAATAAGCTGCGAGACGGTGATGCCATAGCCAAAGCGATTGAAGAGTCGCGAATCCGTTAGCAGCCCGGCGCCGATGCGGGCATCATGGTTAGCCTGCGGTGCCCGTGATTTCGCCATTGAGCGCTGGATAGTAAGCGGACTGCTGTTCGCGGACCACTTGATCGGACCGCAGACTATTCGCTTGCGCCTCCGCAAGAGCTGGATGGTTCTTGAGTGCGATCTCCTCCGCTTGTGCCAAAGTGAGCGTCTGTGCGCCGAGCAAACTAGCAACAAGGGCCAGCCCGAGGAGGACCAGGAAGGAAAGGCGCATGGCTTACCCAATCGCCTCGGCCGCCGCGAGCGCGGGGCTGGGCCGTTTCCTTCCGTAGACAAGAATGTAAGCGGCAGGAACGATAAACAGCGTGAGCACGACGGAGGTGGTGAGGCCGCCGATGATGGCGCGTGCCATCGGTGCATACTGCTCGGCGCCCGTACCAAGCTTCAGAGCCATCGGAATCATGCCGATGATGGTGGCAAGCGAGGTCATCAGGATGGGGCGAAGGCGCACGCGGCAGGCTTTGATCACGGCATCCGCTGCACCCAGATGCTCTTCCTGTTCCAGCTTGTGAGCGAAGTCGACGATGAGGATGCTGTTCGAGTCTGCGATGCCGATCAGCATCAGCACGCCCATCAGTGACATCACATTAAGCGTTGTGCCAGTCAGAGGCAGAATGACAAGCACGCCGATGAAGCCCATTGGGATGGCGAGCATGATCAAGAAGGGATCCACGAAAGAGCGGAACTGAGCGATCAGAATCAGGTAGAGCAGAATGAACGAGAGACCGAAGCCGAAGCCGAAGCTCTTGAACGATTCGTTCATCCCCTGCACCATGCCGCGGAGCACAACGTGCTGCCGCTTGCTCCGCTGACGCCCGGCAATCAATTTTTCGATGCGTGTTGAGAGCTTACCGAGATCTTCCCCCTTGGGCGTCACGTAGACATCGGCTGCGCGTTGAATCTGGTAATGGTCATACTCGGTAGGAGTTTGCAGATGCTGCAGACTAACCACGTTGGCGAGCGTAGTGGCTTCGGTTCCATTCGGCGCGCGCAGCGGGATGTTGCGCAAGTCCAGACTATTGCGGATAGATCCGCTGCCGTGTTCCGGATACTGCACACTTAAGAAATAATCGTTGCCGGTCTTGTAATCCACCCAGTAGTTTGGGGCGATCATGGTGTCGGAGTTCAAGGCAGTAATGACGTTTTGAACCACTTCCTTCTGTGTAAGGCCCAACTCGCCGGCGTGGACACGGTCGACGTTGAGTCGCACGGCCGGGTAATCGGTGTCTTGGGGAATGTAGACTTCATCGACGCCGGCCAGCTGCCGGATCTGTCGCGCTAACTCCTGCGCGGCTTTGTAATCTTCGGGGTAGTTGCGCCCTGTGATCTGGACATCGATGGGGGCCGGCATGCCCGAGTTCAGAATGGCATCCACCATGGAACCGCTTTGGAAGAAAGTGCGCACGTCGGGGTACTGAAGCGCAAGATCACGGCGAACCTTATCCATGTACTCGAAGCTGCTGCGATGATGACCCTCCTGCAAAGCTGTTTGCACAGTAGCCGTGTAGGAGCCGGAGTTGCTGGTGTACAAGGCCGAGAAGTCCGCCACGACGCCTAAGTTGGAGACGGTCATCTTGTAATCGGCGGGATCGATGTCGTGCTGGATGAGTTCCTCGATGCGCTTTACATATTCGTTCGTGACTTCCAGGCGAGAGCCGGTGGGAACTTTGACGCTGATTGTGAACTGACCGGCGTCGGTCCGCGGGAAAAAGGCAAGCCCGACAAACGGATAGATAAGAAGACTGGCAGCAAAGGCTCCCATCAGCGCGGCGACCGTGAACCCGGGCCGACGCACGGCCCACCGAACGGATCTTTCATAGAAGTCGAGTACCCGATTGAAAACGCTATTAAACCCGAGATTGAAGCGGTCCCAGAGAGAAAGCTTAGGAGGAGCGACGACTACGGCACCAGCCCGGTGCCATTCGCCGGAGTTATGTTCGCCAATCGTTGCATCTGTGCCGGAAGCACCCTCCCCATGGTGCGCGACCTTAAGGAAGCGAGCGGAAAACAGCGGGATCACCGTCATCGCAACAACGAAGGAGCATAAGAGCGAGATACAAAAGCCAAGCGCAAGCGCTGAGAACAAGAACTTACTGACACCGTAGAGAAAAGTGACCGGGAAGAAGTCAACGACATCGACAAGGGTCGCTGCAAGTACCGCCAGTGTGACCTCGCTGCCGCCGATTTCGGCAGCTAGGCGCGGCGCGACACCAAGTTCCAGATGGCGATAGATGTTCTCAAGCGAAATCACCGAATTATCGATGACGCGCGAAAACGCCAGCGCCAGGCCGCCCAGAACCATAGTGTTGATGGTGCTGCCCATCATGAAGAGAACGATAAAGGCAGCCAGCGCGGAAAGCGGGATGGACAGCAGTACAGCCAAGGTGCCGCGCGCACTGCCAAGGAACAGCAGGATCATGGCGCTGGTCAGCAGCAATCCAATCAGTCCTTCGTGCAGTACGGTTTCGATGGCATTGCGAACAAAGACCGACTGATCGAAGAGAATGCTGGTTTTCAGCTGATCGGGAACGTCCACTAAATGGCCGAGTAACGAGCGCACTCCTTCTACTACGGCAATGGTGTTCGTGTCGCCGCCCTGTTTCATGATCGGGATATAGGTGGAGCGCTGCCCAGCAACGCGAACAATGTTGTACTGAATGGAACTGGCGTCTTCTGCCTTGCCGACGTCGCCGATAGTTACCCAGGAGTTTCCGACGTTTTTGATCGGAACCTGGTTCAGCGTTTTCATGTTGTCGACCAGGCTATTCGAGTAGACGTAGTAATCGAGGGGGCCCATCTTCACATCGCCCGCCGGGAGAATCAGGTTCTGGCTGTTCACCGCGTTGACGACATCCATGGGACTCATTTCGTGAGCCTGCAACTTGTAGGGGTCAACGTAAACCATGATCTGCCGGTACTTGCCGCCGAAGGGCGGCGGAATCTCGGCACCTTTGACGGTCGCAATCTGGTTGCGAATGGTGAACTGCGCTTCGTCGTGCAGTTCTGCTTCACTCATGCCTTTGCCCTCCACGGTGACCAGACACACGGGCTGACTGGAGGCGTCGAATTTGAGAACAACCGGCGGGAGAGTGCCCGGCGGAAGGCGCTTCAGGTCGGCAAGAGCCAGGTTAGAAAGCGATGTTACATCGGCATCAGCATTCGTTCCGGGCTGAAAGTAAACCCGAATTAGACTGACGCCTAACATGGAGCGCGACTCCATGTGATCGATGCCGGAGGCGAGAGTGAAGAAGCGCTCCAGCGGATTGGTGATGGACACCTCCACATCACCAGGCGGCATGCCGGAGTAGAAAGTGGCGACAACAACTTGCGGGAGATTGATGCTGGGAAAAAGATCGACCGGCATCCGCGCCAGGCAAGTGATTCCAATCACGCAAACGGCCAGACAGACGACAACGATAAAATACGGATTCCGAAGTGAAAATCGTGACATGTGGGACGCTTAGCTCTTGGTTGTGTCTGCAACGGGCGCCGACTCGTGTGCCGTTACTTCCTGCCCGTTATTGAGCCCGGCCCGGTCACTAACAATGACCTTTGTGCCTTCATTCAGGCCAGAGACGATCTCGGCTTCAGATTCCGTTTCGGTTCCGATTACGACCGGACAGATCTGAACGCGGCCGCTTGCGTCCACGACATCGACAGAGATCTTCTCGCCACTCCGGTCTATGGCCTGAATCGGCACCGTGAGAGCATCACCGGACCGATTAATCGTCAGCGTCGCCTGCGCGTACAGTCCCGGCATCAAAACGCCGCTCGGATTCTCCACATCGACCTCGGTATGCATCGTCCTGGTGGCATCGTGAATGTCGGAAGAGAAGCGAGCGACTTTGCCGGGGAAAGTACGGTTCAGAGAAGGAATGAGCACGCGCACCGGATCATCGATGCGTACATAACGCACATACTCTTCCGAAACAGGGATGACCAGGCGAAAGCGATCCATCTCCGAGAGCTTGACCAGTGCCATCGACTGCGTGCTGGCGTTGGTGCCGGACGCTAGCAGCATGCCGAGATTCGCATAACGTTGAGTAACAACTCCGCTAAAGGGAGCAGTGATTCTGGCATATGCGAGAAGCGCATTATCGCGTCCGACCTTCGCTTGGCTGGCGGCAAGGTTGCTTTTTACAGAGTCGATATTTGAACGTGCAGCTTCCACCTGGGCTTCCGCTGCGAGATCACGGCCTTGGACTTCGTCAACTTCCTGTTGCGCGACGAGACCTGGCTTGCTCTCCGCAACGTTCTGGAAGCGTTCATATTCCAGGTGCAGGACCTTGTGTTGCGCCTCCAGCCGCGCGAGTTGATGTTCAGCGTTGGTCACCTGTTCTGCGGCGCTTTTCGCCATCGCACGGTCCTGATCGAGTTGCATTTGCAGCTCCGGGATCTCGAGTGTGGCGAGGACCTGCCCTGCCTTCACATGGCTGCCGTAGTCAACAAAGAGCTTGCTGATGTAGCCGGATTCCTTCGCGAACACGTCGATCTCCTGAAAGGGGATCAGTTCGGAAGAGAGGGTGAGTTCGCGGCTTAGAGGGTGCCGCTTCACTTCTACAACACCGACGTTAACTTTGGTGACGAGCTTCGGCTGATTCGATGCTCCGTGGGATGCCTCAGAAGCGTGGTCACAAGAAGCCGCAGCGAGGACCAGGAACAACGATGGCAAAATGAGCCAGAATCTGCTGGACACACCTCAGGTTAGAAAGAAACGGCGCAACTCCGGAATCCCTAGATCTCGGGATTGTGGGCGCGAAGTGGCAGTAGCGACAGCTATCGTTCTTACCGGGCCTGTTGACCAGCAGCCAAGTGAACCCACTCAAGGCCAAGCGCCCAGCGCCGCTGGAAACCGGGCCAGAAGTCTTCTCCTTGCGGATCTTTACCAGCACTGAAGGCGCCGTTGTCAGGCGTGTTGGGATCGGCTTTCCATCGCCCGGCATCGGACTTTGCCAGGGGAATATTCAGAAATGCGCCATGAGACTGGTCCCCTTTGAGATATAGATCGAGGAACGCTGTGATGAAGTGCTGGTTGATAGCAGTGATGCGATCTTTGCGCCACACCGGCTCATCGAACGACTCCAGTTCGCGATAGGTGAGAAGCACGTCCGGAGGCGGAGGATTGCCACCTGTATTATGACGTGCTTCGTCGTACACCAAAAGGTAGCGCTCGCTATTAATAGCTTGATCAAACGCTGGCCGAATGCCATTCGCATAGTCCGCCACGTCATCGTGGTCGCCAGCGATAAAGAGTGCCGGAATCCGAATATTGGCCAATCCTTCCGCATCCCAGGCGCTATAAGGGGGCTGCTTGCCCCAGGGCGCGATGGCGACAACTGCCTTGATGGCGGATCTGTCCACGGTTGAAAATGCCGGATCGCCGACCAGAAGTTCATGCAGATAACCACCGGGAACAAAGCCGTTTAGAGCGCTCGTTTTGCTATACCCGGCCCCAGCCGATGTAAGCGCCCCATAGCCGCCCATGGAGTAACCCACAATGGCCACGTTACCTGCATCGAGCAGGCCGCGCAGAAAGCTTCCCGGCTGTTGCGAGAGACGGCCCAGCGCTTCGATAGTAAAGAGCTGGTCTCGGGAACGGTTCAGAAGAGTGCTTGGGAAGGGACGGACGGCTCCGAAGACAGAGTCTGTGTGATCGATAGCCGCCACCACATAGCCTTTGGACGCGAGATTCTCAGTGAGCCAGACGAGAAAGGTGCGGGAGCCCGGATAGCCGTGTGAAACCACTACCAGGGGAAAGCGTGTTCCAGCCAAAGGTGGCGCATCTCGTAACGCCTTACCGGCGATCTGGAAAGTTTCGGACATGTCGTCGGCATTAGGCATCGCGCTGACATACGTTGTCTTCTCTTCCTGACCGGCTGGAATCGTAGCCGGATACCACACTTCCACGGTGAGCGGACGATCGTAGAGGGGGGCTTTACCCGTGCTCTTATCGAAGTGCAGGATGTCGACCTGATTTGGGTGCACAATCTGCAGAGTGCGAACGCCGACCGCGTAAGCGCCACGTTTCGCCAGTTGCGGCGCATCCGCACCGGGAACGCTGAAATACTGCGCTGCCGCGGCTTGCGCATTGGCAGACCACGCCAGAGGAAGCAGCAGCGCGAACGCTTTAGCAGCCAAATTCATACGGTTCTTATTCTCAACCATTGGTCGGATGCGCCCTTGATAGGATGCTTACCGGAACCTGATTCGATGAAACTTGCAGCCCTTACTCTTGCATGCCTTGCATGTACTGCTTTGCTAAGTGCCGACCCGGTACGTACGGCATCCGGCCTGGTAGAAGGAAGCACGAATGCGGATGGAACCGTACGCGTCTTCAAAGGCATCCCTTTTGCGGCGCCTCCGGTAGGGGATTTGCGATGGAAGGCACCGCAAGCGGTTCCAGCATGGGAAGGGGTTCGAAAGGCGAATGCATTCGGCGCGCGTTGCATGCAGGGATCGCTCTTCCAGGACATGGTGTTCCGGGACGAAGGGCCGAGTGAAGACTGCTTGTACCTGAACGTATGGGCGCCAGCAAAGGGTGCTAATGGCCTGCCTGTCATGGTCTGGATTTATGGCGGCGGATTTCAAGCGGGCGCTGCTTCGGAGCCTCGTCAAGACGGCGAGAACCTGACGAAGAAGGGCGTGATCGTGGTGAGTCTCAATTATCGGCTGGGTATCTTTGGTTTCTTCTCGCATCCCGAACTGACAAAAGAATCAACCCAGAATGCATCGGGCAACTACGGACTGATGGACCAGACCGCGGCATTAAGATGGGTGCACGACAACATTGCAGCCTTCGGCGGGGATCCGGATAACGTTACGATTTTCGGCGAATCTGCCGGATCGATGTCCGTAAACGCTCAAGTAACTACACCCTTGGCAAAAGGGCTTTTCAAGCAAGCCATCGGCGAAAGCGGCGGCAATTTCGGCTTCTCGGAACCAATGGCTTCGCGGACCGCAACCGAAGAAATCGGCACGAAGTTTGCGCAGGATTTGGGCGCAGCCAACTTGAAGGATCTGCGTGCAAAATCGGCGCAGGAGCTGATGGACGCTTCCATGAAGGGACGCGGTACTTTCCGGTTCTGGCCGAATGTCGATGGCTACTTCTTCCCTGAGTCGCCCATGGCCCTTTACGAAGCCGGCAAAGAAAACCACGTGGCGGTTCTAGCTGGATGGAACACTGATGAGATGAATGCCGCAGCCTTGTTCGGAAAGGACCCGCAGACAAAAGAGAACTACCGCGCAAAGGTGCAGCAGATTTTCGGAGCGAAGTCGGAAGATGCGTTAAAGCTGTTTCCGGACGCGACCGAAGAACAATTGAAGAAGTCCGCGGGTGAACTGGCGAGTGCCCGCTTCATCGCGTATTCCACCTGGAAATGGATTGACATGCAGTCCAAAACGGGTGGCGCCAGTGTCTATCGCTATCACTTCGAAGAAGCGCCTCCCACCCAAGGCGGCGCACCTAGTCGCGGCGCGTACCATTCGGCTGACATCGAATATGTCTTCGAAACTTTGGACTGGAAAAAAGTTGCTTGGACGGAGACCGACAGAAGGGTTTCGGACCAGATGTCTTCGTACTGGACGAACTTCGCGAAAAGGGGCGATCCGAACGGCGAGGGTCTTCCGAAGTGGCCGGCCTACAGCCCCGACCAGTATTCGGTGATGCACATTGGACCTGAGACACATGCAACGGCAGATCCGGTGCGCTCCCAATATCTGTTCCTGGACGCTTTCGTAGCGGATCGCGCAAAGGAACCGGCCAAGGGACAGCCGTAGCAGATGCTAAGGCCGAACAAGCCGGCCTGCCCTCCGCCAGTAAGCCTTCGCTCGCGACACATCCTTGAAGATTTGCTCTTTCAATTCTATCGGTGACGCGAAGGCTTGCTCCTGGCGAACAAAGCGGTGAAAACGCACGTCGATCTGTTGCGGTGTCTCGCCGTCGAAGGGACTCAATAGAAAAGTTTCGATTGTCGTTTCCTCGCCGCCGAAGGTAGGACGCTTGCCAACGTTCGTGATGGAATCCCAGCGGCGTCCCGAGAGGGGATCGCGGGTCTCCGTTATGAAAACGCCGAGCGGTGTGGCAAGACTTGGGTCGGGGCGCAAGTTCAGAGTGGGCACAGTCTGCCGCGAGCCAATGCCGCGGCCGGAGACCACTGGTCCTGAAAGGGCGAAGCAGCGATTGAGGAGACGTCCGGCACGATCCACTCGGCCAGCGAGCACATGCCCTCGAATTAGGGAGCTAGAAACGACTTGCCCGCGCAGCACCACCGGTTTCAGAAAGTGAAAATCAAAACCGCGCTCACTTCCCTGGTCCCGAAGCGTCTCGATAGTGCCGGCCTGCTTATGCCCGAAGCGAAAGTTTTCGCCAACGAAAATCGCTCTCATTCCGAGAGCCTCAACCAGCACTTCATCGATGAACGAGCGAGGAGACAGCAGCGACAACTCTTTTGTAAACGCGAGGACCATCACGTGCTTTGCACCGTACTGATGAAGCAGGCCGACGCGCTGCTCTAGTGTGCACAGCTTTAGCGGCGTACGCTCCGGCGCGACGATGATAGCTGGATGGGGGTCGAACGTAAGCGCCGCCGGAGTTAGCCCTCGTTTCGCCGCGTATTGCACGGCGGAACCAATCAGGGCTTGGTGCCCGATATGAACACCGTCGAAGTTGCCAATAGCCAGCGCACACGGACCAAAGCGGCCCGTCGCCTCCGCAAGCGTTCTAAAAGAAGCAGCACTCATTCCACTTCCGCCCGGCGGAAAGGAATGACAAGGCCATCGTAGGCGAGCCGCACGTGTGCGGGCAGACGGTCCTCAAGCGAAGCGTGCAAGAGATCGTGCGAGATGTGGGTGAAGTACGCCTGTTTGGGTTTCAGCAACTCCACTGTGCGAAGAGACTCCTCCACCGTGGAGTGTGTCGGATGCGGATTATGCCGCAGCGCATCTAGAAACAGGACATCAAGCCCCGTCAATTTCTCAAGGCTGCCTTGAGGAATCTCACTGTGGTCGGTCAGGTAGGCGCAACTGCCGAAACGAAAACCGTGCACTGTTCCTTTCCCGTGGGCGGCTCGAATAGGCTGGAACACAAGCCCGGCGATGGAGATCGCATCGGAATCGAAGAGGTGTGGAATAACCCGAGGCCGGCTGGATTCGCTGGGACGATCTGTAAATACATAAGGGAAAGCGTGCCGAATGACATCCATTGTGTCCGCGAAGGCATAAATTGGAATGTCCGATTTCTGCATGAAATTGAATGGACGGACGTCATCCAGCCCGAGAATATGATCGGCGTGCCCATGGGTGAACAGAATGCCGTCCAGCCGTTCGATGCCAAACCGCAGTGCCTGGTGGCGGAAGTCGGGAGTCGTGTCGATCAGTATCCGTTTGTCACCCACCCGGACGAGTATCGACGGACGCAGCCGGTTATCGCGGCTGTCACTCGACGTGCAAACTTTGCATCGACACCCAATGACCGGCACGCCAAGGCTAGTGCCCGAACCCAGAACCAGGATTGACCCTTCACCTTCGTTGGCTCGTCTCCCAGCGTGGGAATCATTCATCGAGGACGCTTTTCGTGCCTTTGCCGCCGTCGGCCGTGATGATGCGTGGTTCAGTCGCCTGCTCGGCATCGGCGAGAGAATCACTTTGTGCTCTGACGCCTACGTCAGGGTTGCGCTTCAGTTCGTTCGCCGCCTGGACATAACGAAACCGCAGTTCCGTTAAGCCATTCTCAAGCAAGCGCTGCTCCTCAACTGAAAGATTGCCTCTTGTCTTCTCCTGGAGAACGGCAAGTAAGTCTATGGAATGTCTTGCCATCGGAAGGTTGGGCTCGTCACTCTCTTCGTCGCCGAATTTCAGTAGGCCCAATTGCATTTGCGCCTGCATCAGAATCGATTCCACAAGAAAACCGAAGCTAGCTGGCGGAATCGGGAATCCTGCACTGTCTGCCATACTCAATTTGATTTTACGAAGCCGTCTGCGGAACCTGTCCCAAGCTGCATGCGAAGCTAGTCCATCTTGCGCAAACGAACGCGGAAATACACGTCGAGACCCCACGGGTGCGCCCCGTAAAAGGCCTGCAGAGTTCGCGCGATCGCATATGTGCTTGCGTTTGCGCCAAGGCCTGTTTCTGCGTCACGAAACAGAAGAAAATCGTGTGTAAAGCCACCGGTGAAGGCATTTACATCGAAGGGCACGCCCGCGTATATGGGAGAGTCTGCCAGCAGTTCGTCACGTTGGCTCCATTCATAGCGGCCGGTCAGGAAGTTACTCCGCCCAAGAGGTACGAGCGTTTCGGCCGTCACCGCGTTGATGGCATGATGGGCGATCAAACGATAATCTTCGCCCCAGATCAAGCTGGTTGTCCAGGAGTTGTGGTGGGCTCGCGGCCGAATGTATTCGATGGACGCGGTGGTTCGTTGCACATCACCTGGCTCCAACGCTTCGGGACTTGTCAAGTGGCCGGTGGATACTTGCATCTGCCAGTGCGAGTCGGGCAGGAAGCTTAGGCGAGTCGCCCATGAGTTCATTGGGCCGAAGCCGATGCTCCAGCGGTTCTCGTTTGGTTCTCGACCATAGAAACCAGACCCTTCCAGCCGCAACTTCCTCCAGGTGATGCCAGAAGTAACGACGTTATAGGCGATGTGGGTAGAGTCTTCCCAATGATGACCCAAGGCCGCCTGCGGCAGTTCCGCTGCGCTGGCGCGGTGCGGGTATGGTGTCGGCCCCAGGGCCGGTTCGCCGACCGGCGCGTAATACAAGTTCCAGGTGGTGGTTTCGCCCAGCGAACGGGCATACTGAACGCCGATTTCCATGAACAGATTATGCGGATGCTGGCCATCGACGATAGGGCGGCCGAAGGCAGTTTCGCCAGATTGGAAGAGTAGAGGATACCGGCGGTCTGCGATTGTCGCCGGCTCCAAACTCAGCATGGTGCGAAGCATGAGACTTCCGCGGGAACCAAATTTGTGCACAGCACTCAACATCCCCCAGTTGGTGGACCACAGTTTGTCTCCACCGCGTGGGCCAGCCTGCTGCGTATCGACTAAGAACGCCTGCCCCATCCACATCAAGCTCCAGTCATTCAGGCGCTGGCTCAGCATGGGCATGGGCCATGCGGCTGGCTGGAACGAGGTGCCGGAGCTCTCTCGCATCAGGAACATAACGGCGGCGTTCATCGCCCGGTCCGCTTGCGAAGCGCCGTTTCCAGACCCGGACATGTCCATACCCGGCATGTTCATTCCTTGTTTGTCCGGTCCTTGCATGTCGGTATCGGAGGAACTCTGTTTCGACTTGTCTGGAGGAACGCTCCCGTGATCTTTTTGGTCCTGAGACGGTGTCTGCGTTTGGGAATACAAATGGCAAGCCACCGCGAAGACGAGCAATAATCTCACACTGTTCAGACGCAGGCGGAATGCAAACCGTTCACGCCCCACTAGTCGGGCGGCAACGTTTTCACCATGAGAGAGACGGCGGGAGGCACGAAAGCATTCGTCGCGTTAGGAAGACTGAGAGACCGAGGGCTCTGGCAGGAAACCGCAGCTGTGTTTAAAGCTCTTCAACAGCGTGAGTGCTGCCGTGGCACGCTTGCTGGCAGTGTTGGACGTTTCTTCGTCCCCACTCTGCGGCCACTCTCGCCTGTCTTCCAGATAGGCATTGAAAACGGCCCGGTCTTCGACGGACAAATCGGACATCCTCTTGAAGCCCATGGACCAATGCGCAAAGTGACGCTCCGTGCTCGTTTTCATGAGGAGCTGAAGGTAGCCAGAGTGACGCGGATCGCTCTTAATTCTGCTTTCCAGTTCACGCACCGAGCCTTCCGGACCTTCGAGGACCTGAATGAAGTTGCCGCCCTCGTAAAGAAGCACGCCTGTGATACAGGCCCGCTTGTTGTTCCGCTGCGATACGCGAAGGATGTCGATTATCTCGTGGTCGGAGAGCAAATGAACGGCCGCGCTCACATAAACGAGCGTTATCAGGTGACCATCATCCCGAAGAGCTGCCATGCTGTGTCCCCTCGTTTCTTATCGGTGCCAGGTGATTATTTTTGGGTAAAGCTTCGATCGCTAGCAACAATCAGGTTCAGTTTTTTCCGCGCTAGCCGCTCGACAACGGTGCGTGTTCTCAACGGAGTGGGAGTTCGGAGCGATACGTATCCTGATTTCAGCTAAGAATCGGACAAATCTTATCTAAAGTTCCGACGGCTTCTCGTAAAGCCTTGACTGGTACGCCGATATGAACGCTGGGAGCAAAACACGGTCATGTTTCAACGCCTTCGTTCAACACTTCTCGCGGTTTCGGCATGTTCCATTCTGGCAATCGGCCACGGTTCTGCCACTACCGTCTCTACCACTAGCTTCAGCAGTTGGAAGACAACCTTGACGGGAAGCCCGACGGAAGCCGATTTCAGTGCCATCCAGTACACCAGTTACAGCACCAGCAACGGCTTACTTCTTGGAGCCATCGGTAACCCTGCTGTTGGATTCACGGTGACAGGTCCCGACAACGGATCATTCTCGCTTACCGGCGTTAACTACACCGGATTCAAGAGTCTGGAAGGCGGCAGCGACGCATCCGCGACGGTAAACATCGCTGGTCCGGCAGCCGGAGAGAATGGTCTCTTGTTTGCGTTGGCCACGACAAACAATACGCCGATCTACGTCACGCTATCGGATGGCGAGACTTTCACCGAAGGCAAAGGCGTGTTCGGATTGTCGATCTCACACCCGATCACGAACGTAACTTTCAGCACAGATGCCGGATCCCAGGTGATCGTGGACGACTTGTGGTACGGAATGAGCTCCCTTGCACAGGATTCCAATGGCGGAACGTTGCCTTCAACAACTACTCCGGAAGGATGCACTTTCCTGATGCTTTCGGGCGGTTTACTGGTTGTGATGGGCGCCGTGAAACGCCTACGGCCGGCCTTCAGTTCGACGATCGCTTAGGCCTTGCAATAGCGGTCTCGTGAGGCCTTGGAAACGCCCGGCCATGCTACCTTAGTGGCTGATTTGCATGGCCTGGTTCAACCGGCAAAAACCATCAGTAGAAGACGGGCCGCCGCCTGACGGAGAGAAAAACATCCGCACCGAAGGATTGTGGCAAAAGTGTGATTCCTGCGGCCAGATCGTCTGGCGCAAAGCCGTCGAGGACAATCTGCAAGTCTGTCCGAAGTGCGGGCATCACTTCCGGATCGGCGCTACCGATCGTTTGCGGCTGTTGTTCGACGACGGCCAGTTTCAAGAACAAGATGCCCGACTGCAGTCCTCAGATCCCCTTTCGTTCGTAGACTCCAAACCATACACGCAGCGGCTAAGCGATATGCGACAGAGCACCGGTTTACCCGATGCTGTTGTCTGCGGCACAGGCTTTCTGGATGGGAGGCCGGTCGAAATATGCGCCTTGGAGCTGAAGTTTATCGGCGGTAGCATGGGCGCGGTGGTCGGTGAGAAGATCACTCGAGCCATTGAGCGGTGCTTGAAAGACCGGAAGGCGCTGGTGATTGTCTCGGCCTCGGGCGGAGCGCGCATGCAAGAGGGCGCCATCAGCCTGATGCAGCTGGCGAAGATCTCCGCAGCGTTGATGCGCATGGACGAAGCGCGACTGCCCTATATCAGTGTTCTGACCGACCCGACAACGGGAGGCGTAACGGCAAGCTTTGCAATGCTCGGAAACATGAACATTGCGGAACCCGGAGCGCAGATCGGCTTTGCAGGACCGCGCGTTATCGAACAAACCATTCGCCAGAAGCTGCCGGAAGGCTTTCAAAAGAGCGAGTTCCTGTTGGAGCACGGCTTTTTGGATGCTGTGGTCCGCCGCCACCCGCCAGGCGACCTACGAGGAGCGGCGGTGGGCCCGCTGTTCGACGATGCTCGACGAGCTCGACGAGCGGCTCGGGCAGCCGGCGGTTCCTGATGGGCGAGACGCAGACCCTCGCCGACTGGCGGCTGTTCACCACGCTGGTTCGGTTCGACGCCGTGTACTACAGCCACTTCAAGTGCAACATCCGCCGGATCGTCGACTACCCCAACCTCTGCTCCGTACCTGCGTGACCTGTACTCCACCGACGGGGTCGCCGCCACGGTGAACATGGATCACATCAAGCGCCACTACTACATGACCCACCCTTCGATCAACCCCAGCGGCATCGTCCCCGTCGGGCCCGAGCTGGACCTGGGCGCCCCGCAGGACCGGGCCGCTGGAGGCTCGCTCGGCCGAGGCGGTGGCGAGCTGCCCGGTCGTCCGGGCGGTTAGGTCCCGGCGGCCGCGCCAAGGCGATACCGGTGCTCGGGCCGTCCGGTGGCGCCGTAGTGCAGGCGGAGCTCGATCTTGCCCTGGCGCGCCAGCTCGGCCAGGTAGCGCTGGGCGGTCGAGCGGCTGATCCCGATCCGGTCGGCGATCTCGGCGGCCGAGACGTCACTCGGCGCGTCCTGGAGGATCTCGCGGATCCGCGCCATCGTCGGTCCCGAGTGGCCCTTGGGCAGCGGTGCCGGCCCCCGGAGCAGCCCGTACAGCGCGTCGACGTCGTTCTGCTCGGCCTCGTCATGCGCGCGAGCCGGCTGTGCAGGTCGCGGTAGGCGATCAGGCGCTCCTCGAGCTGGGCGAAGCTGAACGGCTTGACCAGGTAGTGGACGGTCGCCGAGCTGCATCGCCGCGCCGGACGCTCGTCATGTCGCGGGCGGCGGTGATGACGAGGAAGTCCGGCCGCTGGCCCCGGTGCTCGAGCGTCTCGCGCAGGAGGTCGAGGCCGTGGCCGTCGGGCAGGTAGAGGTCGAGCAGCACCAGCGTCGGGCGCCAGGCGGGCGATCTCGGCGCGGGCGCTCGCGGCGGTCGAGGCATGACCGGCGACCTCGAAGCCGCGGACCTTGCGGACATAGGCGGCGTGGATCGTGGCGACGTGGTAGTCGTCCTCGACGATCAGCGTGCTGATCACACGCCCACCTCGACCGGTCCGCGCCGGTCCACCGGGAGCACGACCGTGAACGTCGTCGCGCCGGGCGCTCGATCGCGATCGTGCCGCCCGCCCGGTGCACCAGCCGGTGCACGAGCGCGAGGCCGAGCCCGCGGTGGCGCTGGCCGTCGGCGGGCTTGGTCGTGAAGCCGTCGGTGAAGATCGCCTGCTGCGAGCTCCTTCGGGGACCCCGGGCCGCTGTCGGTCACCTGGATCGTGAGCCCGTGCCTCGCGCCGGTCAGCCGGACCACGACCCGCGCGGGCTCGCGCCCGCCGCGGGCGGCGTCGATCGCGTTGTCGATCAGGTTGCCGACGATCGTCAGCAGCGTGCCGGTGTCGCCCCCGGTGTCGCGTCGACGCGGAGTCGGCGGCCAGCGTCAGCTCGACGCCGCGCTCGGCCGCGATCGTGGTCTTGGCCAGCAGCATCGCCGCGAGCTCGGGACGTTCGATCCGCTCGCGGATCGTCTCGGCGAGGCCGCTGCTCGGCTCGCGAGACGTCGAGCGCGTAGCGCACCGCCTGGTCGTGGTCGCCGAGCTCGATCAGCCCGGCGAGCGTGTGCATGCGGTTGGAGAACTCGTGCTGCTGGGCGCGCAGCGCGTTCGGACAGCGCGTCGACGTTGTCGAGCTCGCGCAGGAGCCCCTCGAGCTCGGTGCGGTCGCGGACGGTGACCACGGCGCCGAGCTGGCGTCCGCTCGCCGCGACCGGCATCCGGTTGACGACCAGCACGTGCTCGTCGGTCAGCACGACCTCGTCGTGCCCGCCGCGGCGCGCCGGTGAGCAGGTCGCGCAGCCGGCCCGGCGGCGAGCAGGTCGTCGAGCTGCACGCCGACGGCCCCGGCGTCGAGCCGAGCAGCCGCCGGGCCTCGTCGTTGACCAGCGTGACGCCGCCCGTCGGGTCGAGCGTGATCACGCCCTCGCGGATACCGTGAAGCATCGCCTCGCGCTCCTGGACCAGCGCGGCGATCTCGTCGAGCTCGAGTCCGAAGGTGCTCCGCTTCAGCCGCCGCGCCAGCGTGAGCGAGGCGACCAGGCCGATCGCCGAGCGCGAACGCGAAGTACAGCAGCAGCGTCGGCAGCTCCGAGAGCAGCTGATCGGAGACGCGCCGCTCGAGGATCCCCGCCGAGACCTCGCCGATGATCGCGCCGTCGGGCGCCCGCAGCGGAGCCTTGGCGTTGGCCGAGGTGCCGAGGTTGCCGTGGTCGGTGCCGAGGTGGTTGCGGCCGTCGAGCGCGACCACGGGCTCGGTCACCGCGCTGTCCGATCAGCGCCGGGTTCGGATGGGAGTAGCGGATGCCGCGGCGGTCGATGCACGACGATGTAAGCGGCGCCGGTCTCGCGCGCTGACCTGCTCGGCGAGCGACTCGGATCAGCCGGCGGCCGCGCCGGGTCGCGGCGCGCCATCGCCGCCCGGATCGACGGGCATCGACGCGAACGTCTGCGCGATCGCCAGGGCGCGTTGCTGATACTCGTGATCGAGCTGGCTGCGGTCGTGCAGGGTGGTCAGCGCGAACCCGACGATCGTGCTCACGACCAGGATCCCGACCACACTCGCGAGAATGCGGTTGGACAGCTGACGGCGTCGTCTCACCTTGCTCCTCGGCGGCCGAGTCTACGCCTCCGCGGCATGAGCAAAACGCGCAAAACCGCCGGAAATGCGGGTTTGTCGGGTAAGCGGCACAAGCCTTGCCGCGGCGGGTGAGCTGGGCCTACCTTGGTGCTCGCCTCAACCGTCGAGGCAAGCACGAGAGGTGTTCCAACCGAGGAGGAGAGATGACCATGGTGGCCACTGCTGCCATGCGCCCTGAGTCCGCTTCACGCGCCGGCGGCGTTCAGCCGTCCGGGACGCACTGCCGCGGCCGGAATCGAGCTGCACGGTGTGACGAAGCGATTCGTGACCCCGTCGGGGTCGAGCGTTCACCGCACTGCGGGACGTCGACCTGGTGATCGAGCCCGGCCAGTTCTGCGCGGTGGTCGGGCCGACCGGGTGCGGCAAGTCCACAACGCTGGCGATGGTGTCCGGGCTCGACCGGCCCAGCGCGGGCACGCGTCGCGCGTCGGCGGCCAGCCCGGTCGACGGGATCGCGCCCGGGACCGGCTTCATGTTCCAGGCCGATGCGCTGATGCCGTGGAAGACGGTGCTCTCCAACGTGGCGATGGGCCCGCTGTTCCACGGCGTCGCCAAGGCGCGAGGCCCGCGAGCGCGGCGCGCGACTGGCTGCGCCGGGTCGGCCTGGCCGGCTTCGAGGACCACCATCCGCATCAGCTCTCCGGCGGCATGCGCAAGCGGGTGAGCCTCGCCGCGGCGCTGATCAACGAGCCCTCGATCCTGCTGATGGACGAGCCGTTCGGCGCGCTCGACGTGCAGACGAAGGCGATCATGTCCAACGAGCTGCTCGGCCTGTGGGAGCAGACCCGGCCGACGGTGATCTTCGTCACCCACGATCTCGAGGAGGCGGTCGCGCTCGCCGACCAGGTCGTCGTCATGACCGTCGGCCCGGGCACCGTCAAGGCGGTCTATGACATCGACCTGCCCCGGCCGCGCGGCGCGGTGCAGGAGATCCGGTTCGAGCCCCGCTTCCTCGAGCTCCACCACCAGATCTGGCAGTCGCTGCGCGAAGAGGTCGAGCGGGCGTACGCACGTACGCCGGTGCCGCCGCGGCAAGGAGGCCGGTCATGAGCTGGCTCTCACTGAATCGCGAGGGCCAGCGGCGGCCGCCGATCGCCGACGGTCCCGGCGCCCACCGGCGAGGAGGCGGCGATTGCCGCCGCCGTGCGCCAGCGCCGCCGCCGGCGACGCGCGCTGGTGTGGGCGGCCCGGGTGGCGACGTTCGTCCTCGTGGTCGGCGGCTGGCAGCTGCTCACCAGCATGAAGACGATCGACCCGTTCTTCTGGGGCCAGCCCACGCGGGATCGTCAAGCAGCTGCGGGACTGGGTCCACCACGGGACCGCGTACGGGTCGCTGTGGCTCCAGATCTGGGTCACGATGAAGGAGGCGCTGCTCGGCTTCGTCTACGGCGTCATCGCCGGCATCGCTGCCGGAATCCTGCTCGGTCAGAGCCGGTTCCTGGCCGATGTGATCGGGCCCTACATCAAGGTCCTGAACGCGATCCCGCGGATCGTGCTCGGCTCGATCTTCACCGTCGCGCTCGGGCTCGGCACGACCTCGAAGGTCGCTGCTGGCCGCGGTGCTGGTGTTCTTCGTCGTCTTCTTCAACGCCTTCCAGGGCGTGCGAGAGGTCGATCGTAACCTGCTGGCCAACGCCCGAGTGCTCGGCGCCTCGCGGTTCCAGATCACCCGCCACGTGGTGCTGCCTTCGGCGCTGACCTGGATCATCGCCAGCCTGCACGTCGCGTTCGGCCTCTCGATCATCGGCGCGATCGTCGGCGAGTTCCTCGGCGCGCAGAAGGGCCTGGGGCTCGTGATCGCCAACTCGCAGAACAACTTCAACCCCGACGGAGTGTTCGCGCGCGATGTTCATCATCGCGGCGCTCGCGCTCACCGCCGAGGGGTTGATCGGCCAGCTCGAGCGGCGGCTACTCGCGTGGCGACCGCCGTCGCCGACCGAAGCCGGCATCGCCTGACCCGCCCGTCCGCTCAACCCCACCTCATCACCCACCACCTCGAGGAGGAGGAGTACCCATGTTCAAACGCACCCTGACGCTCACCGCCGGCGCGGTCGCACTCGCGCTCGGCATCGCCGCCTGCGGCGGCTCGAGCTCGCCCAGCGCCACCAGCGCCGCGCCAGCCGGCGGCGGCAGCCTGCCGACCGTCACGCTGATGGTCGGCGGAATCGACAAGCAGATCTACCTGCCCTACCAGCTCGCCCAGGACCTCGGCTTCTACAAGAAGTACGGCGTCAACGTCCAGCTCTCGACCGAGCAGACCGGGGGCGTCGGCGCCGAGACCGCGATGGTCTCCGGCCAGGTGGACATGGCCGGCGCGTGGTACGTGCACACGATCGACTTCCAGCAGAAGGGCAAGAACGTCGTTGACGTGGTCAACCTGAGCGGGGCTCCCGGCGAGCGCGAGATGTGCTCGAAGAGCTCCGGCGTGACATCCCCGGCGGCGTGGTCGGGCAAGAACGTCGGCGTGACCGACATCGGCTCGGGCACCGACAACCTGACGCTGTACCTCGCGGCGCGCTACCACCTGACCACCAAGCAGTTCTCGCGCGTGGCGGTCGGCGCCGGCAGCACGCTCGTGGCCGGCTGCAGAACAACCGGATCGCGTGCGCGATGACGACCCAGCCGACGGTCAACGCGCTCGAGACCAAGGGCATCGCCAACTCGGTCGTCAACCTGGCCACCGCAGCTGGCGCGCAGCAATGGCTCGGTGGCATCTACCCGGCGGCGGGCGTGCTCGCGCGGGCCGACTGGGTCGCCTCGCACAAGGCCACCGTGCAGAAGGTCGTCGACGCGCTCGTCGCGACGATGCACTGGATCAACACCCACAGCGCCGCCGACATCGCCGGCGCACATGCCATCGCAGTACGTCTCCAACGGGCTGACCACCCAGGCGAGCTACGTCGCGGCGCTGGCCCAGGACAAGGGCCAGTTCCTGCCCGACGGGATGATGCCGCCCAGCGGCCCCGGCACGGCGCTGGCGGTCGACAAGCTCGCCGGCAACGTCACCGGTCCGGTGAACATGGCCACGACCTACACGAACTCGTTCGCCCAGACGGCGAACCAACTCGAGGGGTTCACCAAGTAAGCGCGCGCCGGGCGGCCGGGCCCAGCCACGGGAATCCGCCCGCCGCCCTTGTGGAGCGCGAGGGGATGCCGCGGAACGCTGGTTCTCCACCGCGCGGCGTCGACACCCACCGCGCGAGGATCAGTGTTGCATTCCGCTGCCGGCGGGAGCTAGCCCGCGTAGCCGGCCGGGGGCGTGCCACCTCGCCGGCGGTGCGCCGCGGTCCGGACCACCCGGTGGCCGCCGGGACCCCGCATCACGTGTGAACGAGCTGTCGAGGTGAACCTCGACCTTGGTGCCGTCGGACTTCGTGACCGTGGTCTCGTAGCCGATGCCGGTGAAGTCGCTGGTGACGGCACCTGCGGTGCCACTGCCGACGCTCTTGACCGCGGCCGCCTGAGCCTTCGCCGCCGCGTCACCGGTCGCCGCCTTCTCGGCGTCCTCGTGGGCGGCCGTTCCGTGCGCGGGCCCGTTGAATGCCGGCCGGCGTCCGCGTGCCCGAGCTCGCCTCGGGTCGTCGTGGTGGTCGAGCTCGACGAGGTCGCCGCCCCGGCGATCGCCGAGCCGCCCAGCGCGAGCGCGGCCAGCGCCGCCACGCCGACCAGCGCCTTCTTGATGGTGGGAACATGGTTTCCGTCCTTTCGGTCGTCCCGGTCTGCCCGGGTCGACCGATGACGGTGCCCCGGCCGCGTAAGACGAGCCTCGAGGATCGACAGAATCGGATGAGAACGTTCGGCGCCGTCGAGTAGCCGGATTCAGGCCGGCTTGATCGCCACGAACAGGTAGCGGTTGAGGCTGAAGAAGTAGTCCTCGCCGAGACCGATCAGATCTTCGGCCCAGGCGCTGGACTGGACCGGACTTGCGCCCTCCCGACCGGCGAGGAAGCGCGGTGATGAAGCCGATCAGGCCGGCGCTGTAGGTGTCGACGTCGTAGCCGGTGTTGAGCAGCGGGATGACAGTCTGCTGGCGTGACGGTCGAGCCCGGCGCCCGCGGAGCAGCCGCTGGGAGCCGGCGCGGCAGGAACGGGTCGACGAGGTGCTGGTCCCACCCGGCGAGCACCCGCCGCATCCGCGCGGGGTCGCTCGAGTGCCACACGATCGAATCCCAGTCGGTGTCGAGGATCAGCAGCCGGCCCCCGGGGCGCAGTATGCGGCGCGGCCTCCCGGAGCGCGGTCTCGATCTCCGCGACGTACTCGTAGACCTGCGTGCTGACGACGGCGTCGAAGCTTCATCGGCAAACGGAA
>CAVWGO010000003.1:0-165729 GCA_963754595.1 uncultured Acidobacteriaceae bacterium
AAGCCTTGATCGGAAATGTCGCGGCGAAGGGATGCCGGGCGGAGCGGTAGTGCAGATCGCCGGACATTTTCGATAAGGAGACTTGAAGGAAGGCGCTGATGGTTGCGGCGGGCGCGGCCTATGGAGATAGAAGCCTATTCTATGCTCATGGGTCTCGGGGAAGAGTGCCGCTGAATCTGTGCGAACGGTCCGGAAGCGGAGAGTCTGAGGTAAGTGGGCATCCACGTGACTATGTCGAACGACAGTGAGAGTCGTTCTGAACACACGCGGACACACGAATGGGAAGGCGTGCGGGGAGCACGTCGCGAGCCGCAACTAAGTCGCCGGATTAGGAAGAGTCGAACGGTGTGCATCTTAAAGAAAGTTCCTGTGATGTCAAACGCGTGAGAGTGATCAGCAAAGCGCCGCAACGCGGACAGTGCCACGTGGAAACGGATTCTGAGGGCACCGGCGGGATCGGTTCAGGCGGTACGGCATCGAGAAGTTGACGGCAAAGGGCAGAGCCGCTGTGTTCGAAAGCAGTTGGCCAGGAATCCAAAATGCCGGATGCGGACGAACCCTTTGGGCAGGATGTGCAGGAAGAAGCGGCGCAGGAACTCGACCGCATCGAGCGTCATCACGCGTGACTGGTTGCCATGCGCATAATCGCGCCAGCGGAAGGTGACGCGCTCTCCATCGAACGCCAGCAAGCGATGATTCGAGATGGCAACGCGGTGCGTGTAGCGGCCGAGATAGCGCAACACTTGCAGAGGGCCGCCGAAGGCAGGCTTAGCGTAGACAACCCAGTGCTGGCGGCGCAAACGGCCCACCAGTTTGGCGAACTGCTTGGGCTCGCTGAAGACGGCCGCGGGTCCGGCGTGGCCGAGCTTTTTGCGTTGATAGAGACGTTTCAGTCCGGCGATGAACTTGCCGCGAAAGACACGCCGCAACGCCTTGACCGGCAGAAAGAATCGCTGGCCAGAACTCACCCAGCGTTGATGATCGGGCGAGAGCCCACCGGCAGGAATCACGCAGTGAATATGTGGATGAAGCATCAGGTTCTGACCCCAGGTGTGCAGAATGGCGATCAGGCCGATCTCAGCGCCGAGTCGTTCCGGGTTCGCCGCCATCTCCAGTGCCGCTGCGGCACTCGCGCTGAATAACAGGTCATAGAAAGCACGCGGGTTTTCGAGCGCGAACACATTCAGTTCATGCGGGACGCTGAAGACCACGTGGAAGTAGTGAGTCGGCAACACTTCCCGTTCGCGAGCGGCGAGCCAGCGTTGACGCGCTTGCGCCTGGCACTTGGGGCAATGCCGGTTGCGGCAGGAGTTATAAGAGATGGCCTGCTGACCGCATTTTGAACAAGCATCAAGATGACCGCCCAGCGCTGCCGTGCGGCAGTTCTGGATGGCGCGAAATGCTTTGAGTTTCTGGTATCCGAAACTCGCTTGATACTTGCTGAGAAAGCGGCTGCCCTGAGCGCGGAGGATGTCGGCCACCTCCACGACAGGCCGGCTCATTCCTTCTTTTGCGGTGATACTCGCGGCTGGTCTCTTTCACGCTGGAGATCGACAGTTGGTCCAGCGGGTTCGCCACGGCGTGCAGGTGCCGTTGTGAGAGGTGAAGATACTTGGCGGTTGTCTCCAGGTCTCCATGGCCGAGCAGCATCTGAATCGTGCGCAGATCCGTTCCTGCTTCAAGTAGGTGGGTGGCCCAACTATGGCGCAGCGTGTGCGGCGTCACGCGTTTGCGAAGCCCTGCATGTCGGGCTGCTTCTGTGCAGGCGTACCAAACGCTCTTGTCCGACATCGGCTGATCGCTACCGCGGTGGCCGTTGTCACTGGGAAACAAATAAGTTTTTGGCTTCTTCCAGCGCCAGTACTCACGCAGCGTTTCTAACAGTGCCGGGCTGAGCGGCAGATCGCGGTCGTGCCCGCCCTTGCCGCGTTCCACCCGGATAAGCATGCGTCGGCTATCCACATCTGCAACCTTCAACCTCGAAACTTCGGCCCGTCGCATTCCCGTGCCGTACAGGATCATAAGGACAGCGCGCTGCTGCAGGTTGCCGGCCGCATCGATCAGTTGGCCCACTTCCTCCAGACTCAGCACAGTCGGCAGTCGCCGCTGCTTCTTCGGATACGGCAGATCTTGCCGAAACTCATGACGCCTCAGCGTTCGAACAAAGAAGAAGCGGAGTGCTGCAACGCGAGCGATCACTGTATTTACACCGAGCTTCCGCTTCTTGAGCAGGTACGCTTGATAGCGACGGAGATCGTCTGGTCCGAGTTGGTCCGGCGGCTTTCCAAAGTACTGAGCAAACGCTGCCACCGCACTGAGATACCCGCGGGCTGTACTATCGGAGTAATTACGACGCTGAAGCTCCTCCAGCATTAACTGGCGTAAATGGGTCACAAAGAAACCTCCTTGTGATCCGCTACTCTATCGTTCTCTCACCACAGGTCATCGCCACCGCGTAGCGCCCGCCGCCCAGCGGCTTCGTTCTAGTCGGCATGTCGGAGATCTGAATGACCGGCAGGACTGGTGGGTGACCGAAACCCCAAATGCGCATCGACGACAAGTCGAATGACTGTTTGCACCGAACCGCGTTCAATCCTCTGCATGCCGTCGAAAGTTACTAGCACCGTGAAGTTAATCCACCATGGTCGGATACGTCCTGAGAAACGCGCTTCACGTATGGAGCCCATTTTGTCGTAGGGTCCGCACCTCGCCAAAATGGTCAGGTCGGTCGAGACCCTTGAGTCCACGGCCTCACTGGTGACTGCTCGGCATACCGCCTGGCCGCCGACAGGTCTTTCCGTAGTTCCTCAGCTGTGCGGCGCGGACCATATCCGGGAGTATCGCGCTGGATGCGTCAGCCTTCTTTCATAGGGCCTGCATCCACAGGGAGTCAGAGACAGTTATCAGAATGCTTAAGGCGATCGGCGTGCGCACCACCACCTTCAACCAAGGCGTAGCTTCCGAACGCAACGGGACTTATCGGTACGAATACGTTTGACTTCAAAGCTGATCGGAGTTTTGGAATATGTCGTCGGGTTACCTAGAGTTGGTTTCGGGCCAATCTCACAATAGGCGACCATACGGCCAAGTGGATCATTTCGGCATGAGCTACGTATCCCTTGTTGGCCTGATGAGCTTGCACACTGCTGTTGACTGACGGAGATAGCACTTGCCGGAATGGCCGCTAAATTGGATGGCCGATTTCGGCAAGTGCTGGCCCAACTGCACTGCTCATCGGCGTTCGTAACGGGTCAAACTGCGAAGTTTTTCCTTGTAAACGTATCGGCCAATGTCCGTACCTTGCGCTCCCCCTTCCTCCTGGTCGTAGCGGAAGTGGATCCCACCGTAAACACGCGCGTTATCGATGTCGTCTGTGATCTCGCTCAAGCTGTTGTAGTACAGAACGAAGCCGGGCCATGCCGGATTCGACAAAGCGATCGAATCGTGCCTGTTGCCGAACGTTCGGGTCAGGATCTCGCGCGCCGAGTAACTCGCGCTTGCGTGGGCCGATGGATAGCTCGGAAAGCAAGGGGTAACAATGAACGGCTGGTATGCGGGATTAGGGTCTGTGCGCGGATTGCCGTCGAGCGCGCCGTCCCTGACTGCGGTTTCCGGGCGCCAGCGCGTGTAGTGGTACTTGCTATCCATGACCGTCACTAGAGCATCGCTCATGGCCATATTTATGAGCGCTAGCGTCCGTGCATTCTCCGGTAACGAACTGCCGTGCTCCATCGCTAGTTGGCTCGCCGCGGGATTCCACGCAGCAACCGCAGAGGTCAAATCGTAGAATGTCGCCACGTCGGATAGATGCTGTGGACGTGCGGTACTCATAAGGTCCCCCACCCGTTTGACCTCGTCGTAGCTCTTCGTATACCTGTGACTGGTGAGCGCGGGCGGCGGATCGGCGCGGAACTGGCTCGAGCTTTGGACCGCGAATGGAGTCACATTCTGCCACTGAAACAGGATCCCTCCCGCAGCAGGACAACTGGCCGTGGGTTGCCATTGGCCCGGATCGGACGAAGCCGGCGTAAAGAACTGTGGGGGTGCCGCGCCGTCACCGATCCGGGCGGCTATCATCGCTGCCGCTGCAGCCTGGCCCACTGCGATGCCGTTTACCTTGGCCGGCCCGTCCGGGATCGAGGCGAGCGACGTGGCTTCCCGGCCGTCCAGGGTTGCCGCTGCGGCAGGAAAGTAGTTCTTCAATACAGCGTGCGCAGCCGCGACTGCCGCGGCCTCTGCGGACGAGCCCGGGGGCGCGCTGATGGTGCCGAGGTACGGCGTGTACTGGCCCGTGACGGCGTTTACCGCTTCGAAGACGGCCAACTGTGTGATCGCAGCGAAGCGCGCTTGCGCGAACGGATTTTGAGCGCTCACCGTTGTGACCATGATGCTGTTCCATTCCAGAACGACGTCCGCATTCGCTACGGCCGAGCCGAGCCACAACACGGCGAACGTCGTCACGAATGCCTTCTTAAGAGTCACTTTGTTTGTTCTTCTTTCTTCTGTACGCCCGTTTCGCCTTCGGGTTTTTTCTGGCTAACGACGTGCTTGCTAGCAGATGATAGAATCCGTGCACCACGGGAATCTCAGGGAAATCATGGGATTTTTTTGGGATTTCCATGAAATTCTGTCCGACCGTGAGGGTTCGGTGATCCGCTTCGGCCCATTTGAGCTGGATCGTACTCAGGGGCTGCGGCGCGATAAACAAGAGCTTCGTATCAGCCCCAAGTCACTGTCTGTTCTCTGGGAGTTGGCCTCCCGGGCAGGACAGTTAGTCACAAAAGATCAGCTATTTTGCACGGTGTGGGCGGACGCGGTTGTTACCGACTCCGCACTGACTTCCTGTATTCAGGAACTTCGGCAGGCGTTTCGCGACGATGCCAGGCGGCCGCAATTCATCGAGACACTTCATCGCCGCGGATACCGGTTTGTTGCGAAGACCTCGACCTCCACGCAAACAGAGCCGATACTGGTCTCCACTGGAACGCACGTCATCGGACAGGAGTGCGCCATCAGGGACACTCTGGAGGTCTGGCAGACGGCGGAGCGAGGTACTCGTCAGGTGCTATTCCTGAGTGGCGAACCCGGCATTGGGAAGACCACGGTCGCGCAACAAGCAGTTACAGCCATCACGAGAGCAGGCGGAGCGCGGGCCACCTGGGGGCAGTGTGTGCAGCACTATGGTATCGGCGAGCCGTACCAGCCGCTTCTCGAGGCGCTCATGCGATTGTGTCGCCAGCCCGGCGGTGGCGATCTGGTGGGGATCCTCGAAAGGTATGCCCCAACCTGGTTGGCGCAGCTCCCCGCTCTGCTCGACCCGGAGCGTCACGCGAGTCTGCGCCGTACTGTCACCGGGACAACCGGGCAACGCATGCTGCGTGAACTCAACGATGCGCTCGAAGCGGCCACCACGCATGTGCCGCTCGTTCTTTGCCTTGAAGACCTGCATTGGAGCGACGCCTCGACGCTCGACTGGCTCGCATCATTCGCGCAAAGGCCCGAGCCGGCACGGCTTCTGCTGCTTGCAACCTTTCGCCCGGAGCCGGAGTCGGGGGGAGGGCACCCGCTTTCGACCGTTGTCGACGGACTCCACGTTAAGCGCTGCTGCCGCGAGATCAGTTTGAGCGGTATGAGCGAGAGCGAAGTCGCGGACTACATGGCTGCCCGGGTTCCCCCTGCGCTGGGTCACGCACACGAGTTGCACCGGCTGGCGATCCTGATTCACCGGCACACGGGGGGCAACCCGCTCTTTGTCCTGAACGTACTTGACGACCTCGTCGCGCGCGGGCTGCTTTTAGATCAGGATCGCAAGTGGGCATCGAACATGGATTTGGAGATGATCACGCTCGGCACACCTGACGACGTGCGGCGGGTCATCGCGGCGCAATTTGAACGGCTTCCGCCAACGGCATCCACGGTGCTAGAGGTAGCCAGCGTTGCGGGCTCCACATTTTCGGTCCCGACGGTCGCGGGCGCCTCGGGACTCGCCGCCGGCGATGTCGAAGCTACATTGGCGGGGCTCGAACGGCAGCACCGCTTCGTGCGGCGCCGGGGCACGCGGTTTGAGTTCGATCATGTTCTGTACCGCGACGTGCTGTACGACCGCATCCCCCCTGGCCGCCGAGCCATCCTGCATCGGGAAGTTGCCGAAAGGGAGGCGGCAGGCTATGGCGAACGTGCACGGGAGATTGCGGCTGAACTCGCGATGCACTTTGAACGAAGTGGCGACATCGTTCGGGCCGGGATCTATCTTCAGCAGGCGGCTGAGAATGCCAGAACCCGTAGCGCTTTTTCGGAAGCACGAATGCACTTCGAAAAGGCGCTGGTGCTGATCGCAGACGAACGGGCCAGTCGAGACCGGACCGAGCGTGAAATCAGGCTCTTGATTGGTCTCGGTGCCGCTGCTATGGCCGCACGCGGATGGGGGACCCCGGATGCCGAAAGAGCATACTCGCGTGCCCGGGTGCTCTGCCAGGAACACGGCGAGAGTCCCGAGCTTTTTCCGGCACTCTGGGGCCTTTGGTTGTTTTATTGGGGTCGGGGACCGCTAGGCACCGCCCACGAACTCGCGCAAGACCTGCTGAGATTGGCGGGCAGCCACGGCGAGGACGGACCGCTGCTACAGGCGCATCACGCCGCTTGGGCCACGGCATTTTCGAGCGGAGATCTCCAGGCCGCATGCTTCCACGCCGGTGAGGGACTCCGGCTCTACGACCCGCATCGGCACGCCAGCACCGCGGCCACTTATGGCAACCATGATGTCGGCGTGTGCGCCCGTTTGTTCCTGGCTCGGGCCTCGGCTCTACTTGGCAGGATTGAGGACGCCATCCGAATGAGCGACGACGCGATTGCATTGGCACGCACACTGGAGCATCCGTTTTCGCTGGCGCTCGCGCATGTATTCGCTTCCGCCGTCGCCCAGGCGTGCCGCCAAACTGACAGAGTGCGGGCTCATGCTGAAGCCGCGACAGCCATCGCGCGCGATCATGATTTTCGACTCCTGCTCGCGTGGTCCTCGGCGTTCGAAGGGTGGGCCGCGGCCGTGGCGGGGAATCACGAAAAGGGCATCAGCCAGATCGTAGATGCGATTGCCGAAGCACGAGCTGCGGGATCGGACCAGTTTGTGCCTCACCTCGCTGGTCTCGCGGCGGACGCATACCTCATCAGTGGAAATACCGCCGATGGACTCAAAATTGTGGAGGACGGTCTCGCGGTAGCGGCGCGCACGGGCGAGCGCTTCTGGAATCCGGAGTTGCTGCGCCTGAGAGGCGAACTGCTCATCGCGCAAGACCCAACCGGCGCGGCAATCGCAGCCGAGCATGCGTTCCGCGAAGCGATAGAGGATGCCCGGAGCCAAGGCGCCATTCTCCTGACCGTGCGTGCGGCCGCAAGCCTGGGCCGTTCGCTAGAGCGCACCGGGCGAGGCGGAGAAGTTTGCAACCTTATTCTTGAACTGTCCCGGAACCTTCAACACCGGACAGGACCTGACGCGGATGAGGCGAACGCGCTACTGAGCGAGTTGCGGATCGGTGGCCACGGGCAGGAAGCTTAGTCCGGCGCAAAGAGCCTCGAAAGGAACCGCCGGGCTGAAATGACGCCCCTTGGACCTTAAGTTGAGCTGGAACCTGCCAAGCATGATGAGATCACGGGAACCGGTCTCGTAATGATCTAAAGTCGCATGACCGCCACTTTGACGTATATTGCGCAATTTCTCGAAGTGATTGGGTTAGCGCGTGTGTGGCAGGATTAGTCCCCATAAACGCGCTTCACGTCTTCTAACCGAAAGGTCGGCTCGGAGGTTTGGTAAACCCTAGACCGTTACTCATGATCTATCGTCAATCCGGCTGCGGTGACGATAAACAAGGAAATGAGATAGGTTGCGGCATGCAGTGGACCTTGATGCGGCCTTGTGCCTTCCTGCTGTTTCATGGCATTGCCCGTCGTTGTAGAGCTGCCATCGGTTTCGAGCATTTGGAATTGCGAAAAATCCGGACCAGTGATCAGAATCGCGAACTTGAACGTCTGACCGTTCGATGTGATCTGAATGCAGCCACCGCAATCGCCATTCACTTTGTAGGTGCCGCCGGAAGCGGTCGCGTCGCTGGCTATTACCGTCGCATTCGAGACGTAAGTGAAACCAGATAGGGAAAAGTCGCCTTTGCCATCGAAGTGCGCAAGGGCGTCATGGTAGGCGACCGGCGTGCTGTTTGGGGGAGTGCCCGGAAACCGTACCTGCGTGGCTCCCCTGGAGACTGGAAAGACTCGACGATTGACCGAAGAGGCGACCGGTTCCGCTCAACAGAGCGGCAGCTGAAAAGAAAAAAACAGTTGAAGCATTTTGTGTTCCTTCCTAAATGGATGTGAGTTGAGATTAGTTTGGAGTGGCCACGCTTGTGAGATGACCACCCATCACGCTGGCTCAGTACGAGGTAATCAGAGCCTTCACACTTGTAGTTCCCGTATCCGTGCCTAAGGTGAGCGTCACGGGGACGGGGTTCTTGATGCCCGGGAAGGTCACCGGAGAGCCAGCGGCATCGAGGGCGAACGTGTTGTTGCCCAAAGGAATCAGGCCGAGTACCACGGTCGCGCCGTTCAGCGTGCCTTCATAGCCATAGGGCGCGTTTGACGCTTTCCAAAGTTGGTGGAACGAGCCCGCCGGCAGCGTCAGCGTGTAGTTGGCAATTTGCAGTGTCATCGTTTCGGTCGCCGCATTCAGCCCCGTGCTGGCGCTGCCCAGGGTGAAGGTAGAGGTGAGGACGAAGCCGGGGTGCTTGCCGTCGTCAATCGCCAGTGCGGGATGGAAGCTGGCAAATAGAATCGCTGGCACCAGCTCATACGCGCCCACGTCGCAGCCCTTGCCTTGCGGGCGCGAGACGCCGCGCTGGTCCGTGATCACCGGGTTGCCGTTGGTATCGGTGCAGTCGGCCACGGGGATGTAATCCACTGCCGGGCTGCTGGGAAGCAGCGCAATGGTCTGCGTCGGACCACCGTTGCTCTGTAGACCTTTGGGATCGAGACCGGCGCCGGGGGTAACGTTATTTTCATCGCCGGGGCCGGAAAGCGTACAGCTTGAATCGTCCGCCAAGTTGTACCCCAGCGAATTGGTGACGTCTAACAATAGACAATTCCCATCACTGCCGTTGTTAGCGAGCAGCGTGCTCTTCATCGTGATCGCGCCGTTGTCGTTCTTGATGCCACCGCCACCGCCACCGCTTGTGGAGTTACCTGAACCGTGGTGTTCACGATCGTGAGCGCGGGGGGATTGTACGTAGTGGAGTTGTTCCTCATGCCGCCGCCGGAATTTGCGGAATTGCCCGACAGAGTGCTGTTGGTGACGGTGAGCAAACCCTGATTGTCAATCCCGCCGCCGGCGGAACTGGCAGAGTTGCCCGACAGGGTGCTTTGGGTGAGGGTGAACACCCCTAACGGAGTGTTTGAGACGCCGATGTTGCTTGGGAGGCCGTTGTTATAGATGCCGCCGCCGAACATTGCGGAATTGCCCGATAGGGTGCTGTTGATGACGGTCACCGTGCCTTCGGGAGCGTTGAAGATTCCGCCGCCGCCGAACGTTGCGGAATTGCCGAACAGCGTACTGTTGGTAACGGTGAGCCGGCCCGCGTTTTCGATTCCGCCACCATACGCTGCCGTTCCGTTCCTGATCGTCAGGCCAGAAAGGGCTACCGTACTTCCAATAAAAAAGACGGTGGACTGGTGATTGGCGTCGACTGCCAGTTGGGTCGCGCCCGGACCCGTGATGGTGAGATTCTTATAGATCGCCAGGGTGCCGCTAGTCAACGTGATCGTGCTCGGATTGGGCAGGCTGAAGTTGATAGTGTCGCCCGAGTTAGCCATCGCGATGGCGTCCCGCAGCGAGCTGGCGCCGCTGTCAGCAGTGTTGGTGACCGTGAGGGTGGCAGCGGAAGCCGATAGGGCCGCGAGAGCCAAGGTCAGCCACGAGAGGTGAAATCGTCCTTTGAGGGAGAGAAGAAGGGTCATACACTTTCCTGAGCGAGAGCACCCCATCGAAAACTGCCATCCCGAAGCAAAAATTCTTGTATCGACTCAGAAAAGAAGGGCTGGCGACGGTCAGCGGCCGGAGGCGCTCTCGAAGCTCCAGCCGTTGCTTGTCACATCGGCTCCAAGCAAGGCTAGATGCTTTTCGTCGAGCGATACCACGCCAAAGATATTTGTCGAGCTCTTATAGAGCAGATGAGCGTGAAGTTGCGAGTCGATGTAGAAGAAGCCTTCGGCGCGAAAGAGGTCTCCGAGAAAGGACGGCAACAGTGCCGTGTTCACCGTGAAATCGAGCATCGGCGAGTTGGCCAGCCAGCCGTTGCCGCTCGGGACAAAGGAAATGCTGGTAAGGCGCCGAATACCTTCGACTTGGCGCCAGGACTGTGAGCGACGGGAGGGAGTCGGATTGAGATGTATTTCGAGGAAACGGGCACCGTTATGAGTATCAGGAATGACGATTTCTTGTGCCATCGGGTGAGAGTGACCAGCGACCCAGACCGGCGGAAACGAAGGCGTTACGCCCCAGTTCGCGTCCTTGGCCGACGAGGGGATCGAGCTCGAAATAGCGCTCCTCATTGTCCTTGGTAGTGCGGAGAACACAGCCCGTTCCGTGCTCCGACAGGTTGCAGCGGAACTCATCGAGCGAATGGCCCAAGAAAACTTCGACGGCCTTGGCCGCCGGCGATCGGAGCTCGCAAGAGCCGATGGCGGGTGGGATTGCCCGACATGCCGGGACTGACTAGATCTCTATACATCATGAGCAGCCATTTGCCGTCTGGCGTGACTTGCGGCATGTAGACGTCGCCCGGCCTGGAGACCAGCAATTCGGCTTCTCTGCGCGTCAGCTTCTGACGGAAGAGTTCCAGGTGTCCGTTGCGGTCCGACTCGAAGATGACGAACTGGCTATCAGGCGTCCAGGCGTGAGGATAGCTGTTGGTCTGCTCGAGTGTGAGGCGGCGCTGGTTGCGCAACAGCGGCGAAGGGGTGGTTATGCCAGTCGGCGATGTAGGTTTGTGTCGTGCTCTCGGTGCGCACTACCGCTAGCGTTCGGCTGTTGCGGCTGCCCGTCAACTGAGATAACACCACTCCGCTCAAGTGGGACAGCTGATGCGCCGCGCCAGCTAAATCCCCCGTTTCTTGGTCCGTTTGGAGAGGCCATAAATTGAGGCCCTCGCTTCTGCGGGCCACATCCTCTCGCAAGAAGAACTCTCCGTCATCGGCGAAAAATCCTGAGTTCAACCGAACATTTTTGAGCTTAACCGCTACCAGATCGGCCGCAAGGGCATAAGAGGCCAGATCGCTTTCCTCACAGGTATCGGGGTTGATGAAAACGTCTCGCGAACTGACTACAGGGGAGCAATGGCGCAGACGATTGAACCAAACCGATTTATCTTTCGCGGACCAGAAGAGGATGGCAATCTTTTCGTCCGGTCTGCTCGTGTAGAGGAGATGCGCGCCAGTTCCATCCAACGAACCCGTCCGGATTTCGTGTTTTCGTTCAGCCAGACTACGCGCTTCCCGTCATGCGAAAGCGCCAGCAATTGCGTATTGGCAAGCAGGCGACTCGCTACGCCGCCATTGAGCGATATCGTCCATGTTTCAAAAACGCCGCGTACGAGGCCGAGGGCAAGAAGGCCGGCATCGGACGGGAAGAACAATTGATGAACGGAGAAGTCGGGCGGGAGTTCCGGTTCCTGTACCAACGAAGTCCGATTGTTGCGCACGAATAAGCCGCCATCCACGGTCGCGTACGCGAGACGTTCTCCGTCCGGGGAAAGCCGGGAAACGGTGACATCGTGACCTGTTTGGAATCTGGAGAGCTGCTGGAAGGGGAGGTCCTGAGATGGATGACCTCGATTCGAGAAGTGAAACAGCAGGAAGCTGCCGAGAACTGTTGCGAGGACGATGCTTATCGCCAGCAGTGGCCAGTAACTGGATTTCTCCAGCCGCTCCAGCTGCGAGCCACTTTCCCAGCGCCTGGTCTTTGTTCCGGCACTACGCTTCGCATTTGCGCCAGCAGAGGATGACGCCACCTGCCGAGCTCTTCCAGAACGACCGCCAGCGAGTAAATGTCGCTGGCACCCGTCACATCTGCACCAAGCTTCTGTTCCTGAGACATATAGCGCACCGTTCCGACAGGAAGATGCAGACTCCTTCCGTCTAGGGCGCGGTCGCGAATATTCTGGGCGAGGCCGAAATCGAGCATTTTGACATCGGCATCGCCTCGTACCATGATGTTCTCCGGTTTGATGTCGCGGTGAACGATGCCTTGCTGGTGAGCGGCCGCGAGCACGGCAATTTGGCGGCCGATTTGGATGGTTTCCCGCGCGGAATGCTGGCGTGAATTCAGCAGCGCACGGAGCGACTGTCCCTCCACCAGTTCCATCGCCATGGCGAGGCCCCAAGGGGTCTGGATGAGCTCGTAAAACGGTAACAATGTTGGGATGGTTGAGCCGGGAGGCGAGGCGTGCCTCCGAGATGACTTGCGAGGCGGAAGCTTTGTCAGGCGCGACGGTGCGCCGGAGTTCCGTATCTTCCGCGGCATACACCTCGCCCATTCCACCCTGGTCGATCCGACGCTCTACCAGGGTGTAGCGCCCGACGGTATCGCCGGCCCGGCGGTCTGGCGCGGGAGGATAGGAGGCTCGCTTTCAAGCTCTTCGAAAAGCGCGATGACACGACGCTCAACTTCACCATCGACCGTTGCACCCCGAACATATTCCCGCTGCGCTTCCGAATACAGATCGCCCGCCGTCTCGCAAAGAATCCAAGCGGCGCGCCACTGCTCGTCGCTCAAAAGTCGCTCCCGTGTTCCATAATTCTAGAGCGAGTGCAGGGGGGCGGAAACTGCCATATCAGCAACAATTTCACTCCACTTTCAGCTGTTCCCTGAGCCATCCCTTGCAGAAGGTCCAGTTTCGGGCGACCGTTCGCGGCGCGATTTGAAGGCGATGCGCAATTTCCTCCACCGATAAGCCCTCGAACACTTTCATCTCGACAACGCTGCGGAGCCGCGGGTGTTTCGCTCCTGCTGTCCAGCAGATCGTCAATGTCCTGCAACGTAGCCGTCCGGGCCTCCTCTGAGGCGAAATCGAACTGCGCAATATCGATTTTCGCGGCCTGTTTAAACAGGAGTCTGGAGTGGTCAATCAGCAGGTGGCGCATCACGTGACCTGCAAACTGCAAGAAGTGTTCCCGCTCTGAGCGATCGCCGCTGATAGGGGACGGCAGCGATCTTACTTGACCAACTGCAGATACAGCTCGTTCACCAGCAGAGAGGGCTGCCAGGAATGTTGACTTTCCTCGGCATTCATCTTGAGGGCGGCCAAGCGCCTGAGCTCAGGATAGAGAATGGAAAACAGCTTGTCCGCTGCTTCACGATCTCCGGCCTTAAAGCGGATCACCACACTAGCGACTGTACCGGTCGTTTGATGGGACGCCATCCGCATAGGGTATTTTACAGGTAGCCTGGATAACAATAAACGAATCGGGCCTCTCGGGTGGGCGCTCGCGAGAGATCCCCGAGAGAGAGCTCTGGTATCGCGATTGAGCATGAAGCCACGCCAAGAGCACAAACCACAGTGGTTTCCGAATTGTTTCAGTACTCGTGGGCATGGACAGAGGTCATCTAGGGATCATAGATCCGCCCTTGTCGTGAAGGGTTTATCAATCGCAGCGGGCGAGAATGGTCTGACTCGAATGCGACTCATAAGCCGGGAGGTTCATCGCCGTCGAAGTTCGGATCGTAGCCAGCGAAGAGCTGGCACTCCAGTCTGTCCGCCTCAAACAAAATGTCTCCAGGAATTCGCTTTCCTTCCACTTGCAGGAACTCACGCAAGCCATTCACTGCCTGCACTACGCTCCTGTGAATCATCGGATCTCCAGCCGTGATCTCGATGTAGCGCCGGCGCTTTGCACAAAGGCATTGAACTCCGTTACGGGATACTTCCGCTTATTCGAAAGCGCCATATCAAAGGTGACCCTTAGGTCGGCAGTCTGCCGCGCAATCCGGTCCTTCTCCGATTCCACCATTACGATCCTCGCTTGGTTGTGCGGACAACAAAACCGAATGGAATTATAGACGAAAACGGGACTTATCATTCCGCATCTGGCTTACATTTGTTCCGGCATACCACCCCTGCACCACCGCACTGTCCTCAATCCTCACCCCGCTCCACCATCCCGCGCAGAATCTCAACCCCCTTCCGGCACACCGGACATTCACAAGCCCCCGCGTGCTCGTCCCGTCCCCGCCGCAGCTTCGGCACCGGCAGCAAATGCCCATCCGGCTCCGCCTCCTCCCGCTCCTTCACCTCCAGCCACGTATCCACGGTCATCCGCTGCACGCCGGACCCGCCGCGCTGCCGCATCTCCGCATCGCGCACGCCCACCCAGTCGTACTCCGCCGGAATGCCATCCGGAAAATGCAGCCGCCGCAGCACTCCCGTCGGCGCCGGCATCATCGCCTGCCCCGCAGCAATCAACTCCGCATTCGACGGCCACAACTCCGTCACCGCGAACCCATCCACCACCCGGATCTCCACGTCCTGCCGCAGCCACACGGGCTTCTTGCGCCGCTCCGTCACGCACTTTTGCCCGCGAAACAGCAGCTGTGCCGCCGTCGGCTTCGGCTGCATGGCCGCAATCTGCGCATCCCGCTCCGCTTCCAACTGCTGCAGCCGCTGCGCCGCTTCCGGATTCGCCTGTGCCTGCCGCGCCCGCTTCTCCTCCAAGGCCGCCGCCTTCCGCTCCCGTTCGCGCCGCTCCGCATCCCGGCGCGCCTTCACCAGCTCCAGCGCCCGTAACTCCTTGTGCAGCGTGTTCTCCGCATTGGTCCGGTACCGCTGCATCACCTGCAAACGCTGGACCAGCTCCTCCGGCCACTCCGCCGCGTCCTTCGACGTCTTTCGCAGCGCCCGCTCCACATCCGTGTACGCCGCTTCCGTCCGCCGCAGCCGCCACGCACCATCCACCAGCCGCTCCAGCTGCGCCAAATCCCCGGGCGACTCCGGCTCATACTGCCCCAGCCACTCCTCCCACAACGCGTCATAATCCGCGCGCCGTTCGCCCGGCAGAATCTTCTCCTTCGACCGGCATCCATGCTTCCGCGAATTCTGGCTCGACCGGCTCTTCCCCTTCGCCGTATTCGGCCCGCCGATCCCCTTCCGTGTCCGCAATGGACCGAAATTCGTAAGCGCACAATCTGGATTCGCAGCTTTCATTTATGCGTACGTTCCCACTTAGTAAGTCCGAACCACCCAAACAAAACTAACTAGGTAACTGAAAGCAGGCGACTTAAAATTTATGCTCGAGTTGTCACCGAACCATCCCACCGCCATGGGCTGAGTTCGTTCGGCAGCGCACGCACGCCCTCGCGCCGTTCCAATAGACTAAGCAGACATGCCATCGCCGCATTCTCTGGCCCGAAGAAGCGCCGCCATTCTTGGCCTATGCGCCCTCTGCTTCTGTGTCCTGCGCCTCTTCGCATCAGCCGGCGCAGCGAAGACATCCGACGGCGAATGGCCCAACTACGGTCGCGACGGCGGCGGCCAGCGCTTCTCGCCTCTTACGGAGATCAACCCCGGCAACGTCAAAGCCCTCCATATCGCCTGGACGTACCGCACCGGTGACGCTTACACACCCAAGAGCAGCCGCCCCACATCGTTCGAAGCCACGCCGCTCTACGTCGATGGTGTTCTGTTCCTCAGCACCCCGCTCGGCCGCACCCTGGCCCTCAATCCCACCACCGGCCAAGCGCTCTGGTCCTACGACTCGCATATCGACAAGGACGCCGGCTGGGGCGACTACGCCAATCGCGGCGTCTCTACCTGGAAGGGGCCCTCCAGCAGCCGCCGCGTTTACATGGCGACCATCGACGCCCGCCTCATCGCTCTCGATGCTAAGACCGGCAAGCCCTGTAAAGACTTCGGCGATAACGGCACCGTCAACCTTCGCCAGGGCCTCCGCATCGCGCCCGACTGGCCCGGTGAATACGAAGAGACCTCGCCTGTCGCGGTCGCGGGCCGCACCCTGGTCGTCGGTTCTGCCGTTGCCGATAACAACCGTGCCAACGCCGCCAGTGGCGAGGTCCGCGGCTTCGACGCCGTCACCGGCAAGCTGCTGTGGACCTTCGATCCCATTCCCCAAACCACTCCGGGTCACCACGTCGACACCGCCGCCGCCCGCACCTGGCAGGAAGGCAGCCCGCAGCAAACCGGCGCCGCCAACGCCTGGTCTGTCATTGCCGTCGATCCCAAGGGCGATACCGTCTACGTCCCCACCGGCAGTGCCAGCCCCGACTACTTCGGCGGCCAGCGCAAAGGCAATAATCTCTACGCCAACTGCATCGTTGCGCTCAATGCCGCCACCGGCGAAGTGCGCTGGAGCTTTCAAACCGTCCACCACGATCTGTGGGACTACGACGTCGCCAGCCCGCCCTTGCTCTTCGACACGGCCTCAGGTGTGCCCGCCATCGCCGTCGGTTCCAAGACCGCCAATCTCTTCATCCTGAACCGCAACACTGGCCAGCCCCTCTTCCCCGTCGCGGAGCGCCCCGTCCCCGCCACCGACATCCCCGGCGAGCAGTCCTCGCCCACCCAGCCCTTCCCCTCCAAGCCCGCCCCCGTCTCGCCGCAAAACATCACTGCCGCTGACGCCTGGGGCATCGCCGATGAGGATCGCAACTGGTGTCGTGCCGAAATGCAAAAGCTCCGCGCCGGTGGTGTCTTCACTCCGCCATCGCTGCAGGGTTCGCTCATTGCTCCCGGGTATGTCGGCGGTATGGCCTGGGGCGGTATGGCCTACGACGCATCGCACGATCTGTTGCTAGTGCCCGCCAATCGCTTCGTCGCCGAAGTGAAGCTCATTCCCCGCGAACGCTACGAAGCCGAAGCCAAGGCCGGGCGCACTCTCGGCGGTCACTGGGAATTCGCCGAACAGCGCGGCACCCCCTATGGCATGGCGCGCCGCTTCTTGGTCGGTCCCAAAGGCTACCCCTGTATCGCTCCGCCTTGGGGCACCTTACAAGCCATCCGCGCCAGCACCGGCGACAAACTGTGGGAAGTGCCGTTGGGCCGCATCGGCCCGTTCGTAAATGTCTCCGGCGGCAAACAATTCCCCGGCTCCATCGCCCTCGGCGGCCCCATCGTCACCGCCGCGGGACTGGTCTTCATGGCCGGTACCCCCGACGGCTTCATCCGCGCCTTCGACGTCAACACCGGACAACAACTCTGGGAAGCCGAACTTCCCTCCGCCGCCCGTGCCACGCCCATGACCTATCAAGGCCCCAACGGTCGGCAGTACCTCGTCATCTCAGCCGGCGGCTTCGATATCCCGGGCACACCCGCCCTCGGCGACTATGTCGTCGCGTTCAAACTTTAGCCATCTCATACAATCGAGATCAACCTATGACCCGAACACTTAGTCGTGTGCTGTCCATCACCGGCAGCCTCACCCTTGCGGCGCTTGCCTTCGCCCAGTCCGACCCGGCCGTCAAGTCCTGGGGCACACGCGACGGCAAGCCCGTCAATCTCTACACGCTCAAGAACGCCGGCGGCGCCGAAGTCACCATCACCAACTACGGCGGCACCATCACCTCTATCAAGGTGAAAGACAAGTCCGGCAACTTCGGTGATGTTGTGCTCGGATTCGATTCGCTCGAAGGCTATACGCAAAAGGCGAACACCTCTTACTTCGGAGCCACCATCGGCCGTTACGCCAACCGGCTGGGCAAGGGAACCTTCAAGCTCGATGGCACCACGTACCACATTCCGCAAAATGAGAATGGCAACACCCTGCACGGCGGCATCAAAGGCTTCGACAAGCAGGTGTGGGACGTAAAGCAAGCTCCGACGGCGCACGACCCCAGCCTCATCCTCCATCGCGTCAGCCCCGACGGTGAAGAAGGCTTCCCCGGCAACCTGGATGTGACAGTGAAGTTCAGCTTGTCCGACGACAACGAACTCACCATTCAATACGGCGCCAACACCGACAAGGACACCGTCCTCAACTTCGCCAATCACTCTTACTTCAACCTGTCGGGTCCGGGCAGCGGCGAAATCCTCGGCGACAGCATCATGATCCCGGCTGACTTCTACACGCCTGTGTCAAAGAGCCTTATCCCCACTGGTGTGCTCGCCCCTGTCGCCGGCACCCCCTTCGATTTCCGTAAGCTGACCGTGATCGGATCGCGTATCAACCAAAACAACCAGCAGCTGAAGTTCGCCAACGGCTACGACCAGAATTGGGTGCTGAATGAAAAGACGGGCATGCGCTTGGCCGCCCATGTCGAAGACCCCAAGTCCGGCCGCGTCCTCGACGTCACTACAGACCAGCCCGGCGTTCAGTTCTACACCGGCAACTTCCTGAACGGCGCTGTTACTGGTATTGGCGGTAAATACGACTTCCGCACCGCGCTCTGCCTCGAGACGCAGCACTTCCCCGACTCGCCCAACCACCCCAACTTCCCCAGCACGGAACTAAAGCCCGGCGAACACTTCCACACCGAGACCCACTACAAGTTCTCGGTGAAGTAACTACTTGGAGACGCGCCGCAGCGTCAGATAGTCGGGACGCAGCAGTGCGTTGCGCAGCTTCTTCCAGTCGTCGGTGACGTGTATCAGCCGGCCGGTGATGTGGTTCGATTGCTCCGATGCCAGAAACGCCGCGTGCTCTAACTGCAGGTCAGGTGACACCCCGCCGGTGCGCCTGACCTCTTTTGCCTCCGCCACCACACGGGCATCCAGGCGATCCTCGGCCTCAATGATCTCGTCCGTCATATTGGTGTAGGCCGCGCCCGGGTTCAGGCAATTGATCTGGACATTGTGGTCCAACAGTTCCGGCGCCAGCGACTCCACGAACCGCACCACCGCCGTCTTCGCCGTCTCATACGCGGAGAAGTTGACGCGCGGCGTCATATCGCTATCGCAGGCAATCACCAGAATCTTGCCCGACCGTTTTTCAATCATGGCCGGCAGCGCCGCCCGGCAACAGTGCGCCACGCCCAGCAGGTTCACTTGTATCGCTTCGTTCCAGGCCGCAAGCGGCGACTCGAGAAATGGCATCAACGGCCCCGGCGTGCCCGCTGCACATATAAGGATGTCGATCGGCCGCCCAAACACCACCCGAGCGCGGTCGAACGCTGCACTCAACTGTTCCGGATCCGTCACATCCGCGCGCAGCCGCAGCGCATTGCCGCCGTTCTGCTCAATCTCAATATGCGCCAGATCGATCTCCGCTTTGCTTCGCCCCACCAGCGCAATCCGTGCACCTCGGCGCGCAAACCCCATCGCCATGCGCTTCCCGATACCGCGCCCCGCCCCGGTGACCAGGACGTTCTTTTGAGCAAACTCTTCAGCCGTAGTACGCGCCACCCGAATCTAGGTTAAACCAGCACCCATTGCTACACTTGGAAAAGCCCCAATCTGCGGTGAGGTGGCAGAGTGGTCGAATGCGGCGGTCTCGAAAACCGTTGAACCTTTACGGGTTCCGTGAGTTCGAATCTCACCCTCACCGCCAGAAAACAGCCACAGTTCTCGGCTACCCAACAAAGGCTATCGACATACACTGGAAGTAGATGTTGTCTGCCGCTGCCCAAACCCTGATAGGGTCGCCCTTGCTCGACCGCATCGGTCACACCCCGTTGCTTGAGATTCCGTTGGCGGCTCGTGGCGATGTTCGGGTATTCGCCAAGGCCGAGTTCTTCAATCCCGGTGGCTCCGTCAAAGATCGTCCAGCCCTGAATATGGTCCGGCGCGGAGAAGCCGAAGGCAAGCTTGTCCCCGGCAAGATTCTGCTCGATTCGACCAGCGGCAACACCGGTATTGCCTATGCGATGATTTGCGCCGCCAAGGGCTACCCGGTGAAGCTATGTTTGCCCTCCAATGCCTCGCCGGAGCGGAAACAAATCCTCAAGGCGTTTGGCGCGGACCTCATCTTGACGGAAGCGGCAGAAGGCTCTGACGGAGCGATTCGCGTTTGCAAACAGATCTACGAACAGGACCCGGAGCGCTACTTCTACCCCGACCAATACAGTAATGACGCGAACTGGGAAGCGCATTTCGCCACCACCGGCCCTGAGATCATCGAGCAGACCCAGGGTGCCATCACCCACTTCGTTGCAATTCTCGGCACCAGCGGGACATTCATGGGAGTATCGCGCCGCTTGAAACGCGATTTGCCGCACGTGCAGTGCATCTCCGCACAACCGGCCTCGCCTCTGCACGGGCTGGAAGGGACGAAGCACATGCCGAGCGCCATCAGGCCCCGCATCTACGATCCCGCGCTCGCCGACGAAAATCTTTGGCTCGAAACCGAAGAAGCCTATGCCATGGCGCGCCGCCTCGCTCGCGAAGAAGGCTTGCTGGTCGGCATTTCTGCCGCCGCGAACGTGGTTGCTGCAACTCAAGTAGCGGAACGGCTATCGAACAGGCAGCAGTCTGGCGTGGTCGTCACTGTCCTTTGCGACGGCGGCCAAAAGTATTTGAGCGAACAATTCTGGAACGACTAATTTGAAATGATTGAGATTGAAAGCACTCCGTGGCAGACCATGGTGTCGCACGCGGAACGCACCTTCCCGAATGAGTGCTGCGGCGCCATGCTGGGCAAAATCAGCAACGGAACCAAACAGGTGATCGACGCCGTGGCGCTACAAAACGCTTTCGCCGGAGAGCAGGCAGCGCGCTATGAACTCCATCCGGAAGATCTGCTTGCCGCCGACAAAGCAGCGCGCGAACGCGGTCTCGATCTCATCGGCATTTATCATTCGCATCCCGATTGCGACGCCTACTTCTCCAAAACCGATCTTGAAAACTCCTGCCCGTGGTACTCGTTCGTGGTGCTCTCCATCAAAGGTGGCAAGTTCGATCATGCGAACAGCTTCCTGCCCGATCCTGACCAGACGCGCGCGGAACCCGAGGAACTAACATGGCCAAAATCCTGATACCGACCGCACTGCGTCAGTTCACCGACGGGAAAGACTCCGTTGACGTGAACGGCGCTACTGTGGGCGATGCTCTGAATGAACTAACGACACAGTTTCCGAACATGCGCAAGAACTTGTTCACGGATGCGGGAAAACTGCGCAGCTTCGTGAATGTGTACGTCAACGATGAAGATATCCGCTATCTCGAGAAGAGCGAGACTGCCGTCGAGGGTGCGTCCACCATTTCTATCATTCCTTCCATTGCCGGCGGCAGCACTGCTCTAACTGAACCCGATACCGCGGCGGCGCTCACCAATGAAGAGATTGGCCGCTTCAGCCGTCACCTGATTTTGCCGGAAGTGGGCATGCAGGGCCAGGTAAAGCTGAAGAATGCGAAAGTCGCAATGGTGGGTGCGGGCGGCTTGGGTGCACCCGTCGGCCTTTACCTGGCGGCGGCCGGTATTGGGCGCGTGGGCATCGTCGATTTCGACGTGGTGGACGTCTCCAATTTGCAGCGCCAGATTATTCATGGCACCAAAGACGTAGGACGCAAGAAACTCGACTCGGCCGCCGACGCGATGCAGGACATCAATCCCAATATCCGCATCGACAAGTTCGACACCGGCCTGACCAGCGAGAATGCTCTGGAGATTCTGCGCGATTACGACCTGGTCATCGACGGCACCGACAACTTCCCCACGCGCTACCTGGTTAACGATGCCTGCGTCTTATTGAAGAAGCCGAATGTCTACGGTTCCATCTTCCGCTTCGAAGGACAAGCGACTGTGTTCGCCTACGAGGACGGGCCGTGTTATCGCTGCTTGTATCCTGAACCGCCGCCTCCTGGTTTGGTCCCGAGTTGCGCCGAGGGCGGAGTGCTTGGCATCCTGCCTGGGCTTATCGGTGTTGTGCAAGCAACCGAGGCGGTGAAGATTATTCTGGGCGCGGGCGAGACGTTGAAGAACAGGTTGCTGCTCTACGATGCTCTGCACATGCGCTTCCGCGAGTTGAAGCTGCGTCGCGACCGGGACTGCCCCGTGTGCGGGGATCATCCCACCGTTACCAAGCTCATCGATTACCAGCAGTTCTGCGGCGTCGTCCCGCCTGCCGCACAATCCTCATCAGCTATGGACGCCATTACCGTTACTGAAGTCAAACAGAAGCAAGACCAAGGCGAGAAGTTTACGCTCATCGATGTGCGCGAGCCGCACGAGTATCAGATCGCAAAGATTCCAGGCGCACAGCTTATCCCGCTTGGTACGCTGCCGGGCCGCTTGAGCGAACTCGACCCCGAAGCCGATATCGTGATGCATTGCAAGAGCGGGGGCCGCAGCCAGAAAGCCGTGGATCTGTTAAAGCGAATGGCTTTAAGCACGTTCGTAACATGACAGGCGGCATTCTGGCCTGGAGCGATAAAGTCGATCCCAGCGTGCCGAAGTATTAGCATCCGGCGGAGTGTATGCTCATCTAGAGCGATGCGCATTCAACTCTACAGAACTCTCGCACTTGCGGTCATGTTCGCCGCTACTGGTCTTTCTCTCGCCGCGGGCGGCACACGGGCAAGCCGCCTCGCCATCCGGAGCCAAGCCGGAAGACACAGAAGTCTGGGAGCCGGTGCCTAAAGTCGTCACGCCCGGTGCAACGTGCGGTGCGCCTCCTTCGGACGCTGTTGTCCTCTTCGACGGCAAGAGCATGGACGAGTGGGTCTCGGTGAAGGACAAGTCGCCCGCCCAGTGGACGGTGGCCGATGGCGTCATGACCGTGAGCAAGGGGCAGGGCAGCATCGAAACCAAGCGCAGTTTCAAGAACTACCAGCTGCATGTGGAGTGGAAGGTTCCAACCAACATCACCGGGACGGGTCAAGGCCGCGGCAATAGCGGCGTCTTTCTTGCCTCAACCGGACCTGGCGATTCCGGCTACGAACTGCAGGTGCTCGACTCGTACGAAAACAAGACTTACGTCAACGGAATGGCTGGCAGTATCTACAAACAGGCCATCCCGCTGGCGAACCCGACCCGCAAACCGGGCGAGTGGCAGATGTATGACATCGCGTGGACCGCGCCTACCTTCAACAGCGACGGCACCGTCAAAACGCCGGCTTATGTCACGGTTCTCTTCAATGGCGTGTTGGTGGAGAACCACTACGAGTTGAAGGGCGAGACCTTCTACATCGGAAAGCCGGCTTACAAGCAATACACCAGCGCCCCATCAAGTTGCAGGCGCACGGCGACAAGAGCGAGCCCATCAGCTTTCGCAATATCTGGGTTCGAGAACTCGAATAAGCGTTCACCGCTCGGCCAGCGAGGTATCCTTCGTCGCATGGGAAAGCGCTGCTAAGGCCCACGCCGTACCGTCGCTCGAGATCCATTGGTCATGAACGAACGGGAACCCGGTTTGGAAATAAGGCTGGAACTTCGGAGCACGGCTCCGCACATACCAGGACCCGTCAGGGAACTGAGTTTGCAGTAGGAACTGCGTGCCGCGAACGTAGACTGGGTCCTTCGGCGAACTAACTCCGACCCTAAATAGCGTATCGAGCACCAAGCCGGTGGCATAGGCGTCCGAGGGTAGGAATGGGGTCTGTGCCCATCCGCCATCGGCCCGTTGCAGCGCAATTAGTTGGTCTGCATCAGCCCGCAATTCAGGGGCAGAGGCGCCCGCCAGTTGCAATCCGGTCAATCGTTCTGCCGCTTCATATGTCGTTTTGGGTGTGGCCTGCGATAACCACTTCCGGGCGCGCGTCACTCGATCTGTGAACTCCGGTTGCCGCGCCCGGAAAGCTGTAAGTGGTTAGCGCCCGGATACCGAGTGCTGTCCGCGAAATTGTGCTGTCCTCAATCGGCGGTCGAGCAATTCCTAAGGAGACCCAGGCCCCGGACGGAGACTGGCGGGCTGCGATGTAATGAACCAGCATGTCAGTCGTATCATTGGCGGGTTCGCCCAATCCGCGTAAGCGGCGAGGTAAGCCAGGGGCGGATCGGCGTCGCCTCCCAAGCCCCCCAGCCCCGCCGCCGCAGGAATCAATCGCGGGCGAAATGCCGAGCAATAGAGTCGAGGAAACCTTGCCGTCCTACACCAGGGATGCGCGCAAACGCAGGTTGGTGATGACAGCCCGCACAGCCGCCGCCTTCGCAAAGAACGCAGTCCCAACGTTCTGAATCAAGGGGGTTGCTCGCGCCATGGCTTCGGTCACTTGAGGATCGCCGCCACCTGACGGTGGCACTGGACGCGGGTCGGCATCGTGACCGGTCGCGCCGGCTGCCTTCAGCAGTGCCAAAATCCTGGGGTTTTCAAACTTGTGCGCCCAGTCCAGTACCGATTCGCCATTCTGATCTTTGGCATTCACATCGGCTCCCGCCCGAATAAGCAGGTCGACGATATCGGGATTAGCCTGGTCGGTCGCTATCGAAAGCATGAGCGCACTCATCTTTCGGATATCAACATCGTTCACCCGCGCTCCGGCCTTCAGCAAAAGCTGCACCGCGTCCGGTGTGGCGAACGGCGCCAGCGTCATCAACGGCGTTAAGTGAACCAAGGCAATCGGTCCGTTCTTTACCATTCCTCCGAAAGCATTCTTACTGTTGGGGTCCGATCCCGCAGACAACAGCAGGCGAATCCGTTCCGTATCTCCGAAAGCAGTGGCGTTCTGAAGGGCTGTGAAGCCGGCCTTATCCGTGTGGTGAACATCGGCGCCTTTCCCAAGCAGGAAGGCAACCGTCTCGGTCTCGCCGGTAGCGGCGCAGGTCATTAACGGATCGGTGTCGCCCGGACCTATCGCTTTCACGTCCGCACCTTTTGCCACCAGATAACGGACCGTGTCGCTGTTACCGCGCATGGAACATGCCAGCAAAAGCGGCGTTATTCCCCTGTTGGCGTTGACATTCGCGCCATGCTCGACCAGCGCACGTGTCCGGCGAAACTCCCACGCCGCAAGTTGCAGCGGCGTTGTGCCTGACGAGTTATGAGCATCCACCGCCGCTCCACTGCTCAGCAACAAGTCAACCGATTCCGCGCTGCCAAACATAGCTGCATAGTGCAGCGGAGTGTTTTGCAGCTTGTCTGGTACGTTCGCGTCTTGCGGCGATCGGATCACTTGCTTGAGCTTTAGTAAGTCGTTCGCCCGTATCAGGTGAGTAACTTCCGGGTAGGTCACTGCAGGGGACGCATCCGGCGACTTACCGGATGCAAAACCCGGCTTAGCTACAAACAGTACCGTACAGAACAGAACGACACACGTATTTCTCATGCACTCTCCATTGCTTGTTGGAGCCAGTGCACGGAAGGCACCAAATCTCTAATCCGCTTGAATTTATTTGCAGCCCGGCTCAATCTAGGTTCGCAAAATGATTAATGGGGCCATGCCCGAGACCAAAGCCGGGAGCTGTGGCAATTGCCTGCTGAATAAAACCACGGCTGATAACGGCGGCCGTGCGAAGGTCGTATCCAAGCGCCGTACATGCGGCCAGCGCGGCGGAATAAGAACAGCCGGTTCCGTGTGTATGGCGAGTGTCAATCCGCTCCGCCGGGAACCGAGTCAGACCGGCACAATCGAACAGCATGTCTACAGGATTGCCTTCGGCGTGGCCGCCCTTGATGAGGACCGCTTTGCACCCAGTCTGCAGAATCACTTCCCCCGCCCGCTGCATGTCCCATTCGTTAGCGATGGGAAAGCCGGCCAGTGATTCGGCCTCAGGGATATTGGGGGTTACCAAGTATGCATATGGCAACAAGCGTGTTTTTAAAGCCAACTCAGCATCCGGCGAGAGCAGCCGGGCGCCGTGCTTGCTAATCATTACAGGGTCAACAATCAACGGAAATGTAAATTGCCTTGCAAACTTAGCTACCGTTTCGACAATTTCGTCGCTCCCTAGCGCGCCAGTCTTGGCGGCTGCCGGCGGCATATCGGAGATAACAGCCTCAATCTGCTCTGCCACAAAGTCATCGGGCACCGTCTCAACGCGAGTAACCCGTTGTGTGTTCTGAACCGTAAGCAGTGTGATGACAGCTTCGCCGTAGACTCCGAACTGATGAAATGTTTTCAGGTCCGCCTGGATGCCGGCTCCCCCACTAGGGTCAGAGCCAGCAATCGTGAGCGCAATGGCAGGCACCATTCAACGGTAACGCAATGTGAACCGTTATACACGTTTACACTATTGAAACGTCTCCGAAGCGGTTGTGGTACCTGCCGTATTGGCTAACTGCACAGATACAGAACCAACAGCAGTTACATCGCCTGTTACTGGAAAGTTTGCTTGTAGCGAAAATGCCCCGCCAGCGGTGTTGTTTTTCAAAAAGTAGTTCGAAAACTGCGCGCTGGCGTCGCTGGTCATGGCGGTTGGCGTCATCAACTTACCGCTTGTGTCATAGAACGTGAAGGCAAGCTTACCCGCCGTGTACGTGTTATCGAAGCCCGAAATGGTCAGCACCAGGCTAGGCGATTGTCGAACGGCTGTTGCCTTCACGATCTGGATGGTTGCGCCAGCGATGGCGAACGATTTGCTTACCGGCGCCTTATTCGGAAAGGTGAGTGTAAAGGTGATGGTGCCGGCCGTGGTGCCGGATTGGAAAGCGATCGCGGTTTGCCCGCTGTAAGTAGCATTCTGGGCGCCTTCGGCGACCGAGACTTGTAACTGCCGCCCACTGGTCGCAAGGAAAACGATGCCAGGATCGTCTGTTACGTTGGCCACAGATGGGCTGAAGGTCATCGTGAGCTGTCCGATGGCCGATACCGTGGAAGCGCTTGGCAGTTGGATGCTCAAATGTGCTTGTTGTCCGCTGGTGAGTGGCGATACGTCCACGGATAGAACCGGGGTCGGCAAAGCCGAAGTAATACTGCTTCCGGTAAGTGAGAATTGCCGCGTTCCGATAGCGAGGGTTCCGGAATACGATCCCACCGCAGACGGATTGAAGACCGCAGTAAAGGTGATGGAGGCACCTGGCGCAATGCTGAGCGGAGCGGACGGCGCATTGGATAAGGCGAACGCAGTGCCAGTTGCGGCCAGGGTCTGCAAGGAAACAGCATTCCAGGACGTCGCTGGATTTGTGACCGTAAACGCGAGGGTAGAGGGCGTGTTCGTACCCGCGACTACCTGGCCGAAGGAGATCGGCGTGGCGGCTTGCGGTAGAGTACGAACGCCATCGGCATCCGCATAAGAAATCTGCAGCGCGTCTATGTCTGCGACTACCACGCCCGTTCCCACCAGCGGATAGCTCAGCGTGCCCACTACGAGCGTGGCGCTCGCCTGATTTGTCTGTCCGGGAGCAAACGTCACCATGAACGAACCATTGGCGCCTGCCGCTATCGACGAAGGCAAAGCCGAGCTGTTCAAAGTGAACGCGCTACTGCCAAACACCTGCGAAGTTATCGACACCGGTGGCGCTGGCACTGCACTTGTTGACTGATTTGTCAACGTGAAGACGATGGATGTGGAAGCGCTGGTGGACACGTTCCCGAAGTTCAATGGAGTTGCGCTGCCGGGCTGTAAAAGTGCAGAAGATCCCGACGAACCCTGGTAGCTCAAGACCAGCGACGGTGCAAGGCCGTTTCCGCCCAAGGTAGAAAGCACAAGTGTCTGCGTCGGGCATTGGCTGGCCGCCACCGTGCTTGTCAGGCTGCACCCGTTCTGCTGGACCTGGTAAATCACTCGTAAGTAGCCGGTAAGCGTGCCTTGCGCCAATGGTGCGAAGCTCACAGTGACGTCCTCAAAACTGGTTGTCGACAGGGTCTTGTCTACCAAGACGCCGGTAAGAGTAAAGTCAGGTGACAACGTATTCGAGCCGAAGGTGGAACTCACGAGGACCGAAACCACGGTCATCGGATTACCGGAGGTGTTCGTCAACCGCACCACCATCCCGGTAGAGCCGCCCACGGGGGTATCGGCGAAGTTGTAAACGGACGGTAACGCATTGTCGGCCACGGAGCCACTAGGGTCGTGAATAACGACACCGATGTTCTGCGCGCAGGCACAGGCACAAAGAAGAAAAAAGAGCGCCAGCTGCTTCATCGCAGGCCTCCTGCCATCGTCACGGCTGGAACCGGCAATTGCGACAACGCCAATCCGCCTTTGGGTGTGATCTCGAGCATCCAGTGCGCGCCCGTGCTGCTCTCCGTTAAGTGCAGCGCATCATCAGCCATTTGTTCCAGGCTGGCAGCGGTGCCGCTGAACTGCACTGTCGATCGCTTACCGGCCGCTGTGCTTTCGAATACCAGCGAATCATCGTCCTGATACAACCAACCGTCGCCCAGGTACGTGACCGGCGCTTTCACTTCCGCTAAAAGGCGCTGCAGGAGCGCATTGCCCGACGCCAGTCCAACCGTCATTTCAAAGACCGGTTGGCCTTCGCTCAACAGTAGATGGGCTGTGTCTTTGGAAGCACGGCGGATTGCCAGGACCGTGCCCGGCAGGGGCGAGGAAACGGCGATTCCTCGCCAGCTCCCCTCGGCGTAAGTGACGATGGTGTTCGAGGACGGCAGCCATGCGATCGCCTGGAGCGGAGCATCTTGTATGGAAAGGATGGACCCTTGACTGTCGCCATCCCAGCGCGAAAGAATTGTGCCGGAAACGTCGACAATGGCCAAGCCACCTTCGACGGCAACGATGCCAGCCCGATCACAGAACGCCGTTGCGCTTGCATGATTTAGAAGCGGTTGCCCCACCACGAAGGCGCGCGATACCCCCAGCAACGGGTAAACGGTCGCATCTGCGTACCGCACAGCCCCGTTACGAGGCGTTTGAATGGTTGTGCCGAGCGCTAGTGTGGCGAAGGCAGCGAACAACAGCAAAGAACGGGACATAGGCATCGGAACTCGCTTGCTTAGTTCTCATCGGCCGAAACGACTAAGGTGCGCCAACATTTATGGTTGGTGCGCCCACAGTGGTTCCCGTCGAGGTCGACGTATTCGCTGACGACGAACTGCTTTTTTTGCCGGCAAGCGCGATGCCAGCACCAGCGCCGGCGGCAATCGCCACCAGCAGAATGATCCATTTTTTGTGGCCGCCGCCGCCGTCGAGCTTTTCGCTAGAGGGCCGATTCACAACGGAAACGGAGGGCGTGACCGAAATCGCAGGTGCAAGGGATGGGATCCGCTCCGGGGTGCTTGGCATGCCTGGCCGCGGAACTGCCACGCTAGTGCTCTCAACATTTAGCTTTGGGATGGCGCTCTCGGTTCTCTCCGGTTGCGCGATGACAGCGGCTGGGTGAATCTCTTTTGAAGAAGCTACTTGGATAACAGCGTTCAATTGTTGTTCCAGAATGGTACCCGCGTGGGCAGCTCCCTTGGTTGCAGTCACTTTGATGGGTACCAGCCCGGGCTCCGTGCTCCATTGCATGCCCGACACTTCCGCGCGTCCCGTTGCGTCCGTATACGCCACCGCGGCGTGTGTGCCGTCCGTAAAGGTGGCCGTGGGCGCTGCATCCGGAAACCGCAGGACTACGGCCGCATCTGACACCGGCGCACCGGAGCTGTCCGTGATCTGCAGCGTGAATCCTCTTTGTGCGCGCGCGCCGGCTGCAGTGACGCTGCCATCGTTGTTCACAACCGAAATGGCAAGGGGGGCCGAGTTGGCAGGGGTTTGGGCCGGCAAAGGCTTTAGAACCAACAGCGCGCTCAGAATTACCGATAACCAAGAAGAGAATCGCATACGGCTCCGCGAGAGCCGCACGCTTCAGATAAGCCGGATCAGGACAACCGTTACGTTGTCGGGTCCCCCGCTTTGCTTTGCAGCCTCGACCAGGTAGTGGCATTTCTCTTCCAAAGTTTTCTCTGAAAGTAAGGTCCGGCCAATCAAACCGTCCTCCACCACGCCGTGCAGACCGTCCGTGCAGAGCAGAATCTGGTCGCCCGGCCTCAGCATTACGGTGTGAATTGCCACCCGGAGCTCATCGGCGCAGCCGACCGCCATGGTCAAGACGTGCCGCATCGGGTGTGTTCGTAATGCTTCCGGCGTGAGTCCCAGCCTGGTACCTACTTCCGCTACCCAGGTCTGATCGTTTGTAATCAACGATAACTTCCCGTCGGAAAGGAGATAGGCCCGGCTATCGCCCACACTGGCCAATTCTAGCTGCACCTCGCTGATCCGGCGAACAGCGATGAGAGTGGTCCCCATCCCCTCCAGCTCAGCATTGTGGCGAGCGGCAGCGCGCACTTTCAGATTTGCCTGGGCGAATGCCCGCGACAGCAGATCGTTGTCACCATTCGGTTGAGCCGACAACAAGAAGCGATATAAGCTCTCAGCGCTGAGTTGGGACGCATACTCGCCTGCCTTCGCACCACCCATGCCGTCCGCCAGAATAAAAACTCCGGCAGCCAGATCGCTGATGAAATAGTCTTCGTTGTTACTACGGACGCATCCTGCATCGGAGAGTCCGAAGGCGTCAAGCATAAAAGAAGGTTCGATTATAACTGGGAGTGACGCCAGTGGGCATCCATTCTCTTGCAGCGCCCGTAAAGATATTGGAGGTATTCCCATGGCTATGGGAAAGAGCGTTATTTTGGGGTCGATCTTACTCACGCGCAGCTCTTTACCTAGTAGATGTAGCGAGTTTCACCTTTTCAGTGTCTAGGGCCTTCGCTAGTTTCAATATTTCGACCAAGAACACTGGGCTATAATCCGTCCTAGTTATACAGGGGTAATGAATGGCTCATAAGGCTGGCTTCGGTGTTGCGCCAGCGCCGACTCTCGGTACCGATGCCGGTGCAATCTTCTGGCGTCATCCCGATTCCGATATAGAAGTATTCGTACAGCCTTCGGCTGCCGGCGTTATTCCGGCGCGCGCGCTTGAGGGGCTACTCAGCAACCCGCCTACGGAAGTCGCGGGGCTGCTGCTGGGGGGGCTTTTTCCCAACGGGCATGTTCGCCAGTTTCTTGTAATGGCCGTGGAGCCGATTCCATGTGAAAGTGCGTCGCGCGATTCGCGATTCCTCGACTTCAATGCATTAATGGCCGGTGCCTGTAATTTTGAATGCACAGACCACATGCGGCCAGTTGGCTACTTTCGCAGCAGTCTGCGGGACGATTTGACTCTAACCAAACAAGATCTAACCGTCATGCGCGAATGCTTTCCCCCCGGAGAGTGCGTGGCTCTGCTAATCCGGCCGGAGAAGAATCGCTCGACTACCGCAAAGTTTTTCCTTGGGGGGAGTGGGACTGCGGTTGAAGAGCAACCGCATCGCGACCGGCCTTCGTTGGCGGGAAAAGCCGACGGCCAGACGGAGCGTTCCGTAGACCCCATGGCTCGCCGTCGGGAGAACAGAATGGCGCGTCGCTCATGGGAAAATCAGCGGCAGGATCAGGAAGACCTGGCTCCCTCGTCACCTTTTCTGGTTCGGGAGCGGCGCGATGACTTGGCATTGTCGGTGGTGCCCGACACGATTGACCGTCCAGCCGCACCGCGGAACTACACCAAGCCGCTGACATTCGTTGCCTGCGGCCTGGTGGCCATGAGCGGCCTGTACTTCTATGTGGCGGGCTTGAACCGGCAGCGCCTTTCGCCGGGAACGGAGCGATCGGCATCGGCAGTGACCGAGGCCATACCGGGGAGTATCAGCAATTCGAGCGAACCGGGTCTCGGCGTACAGGTGACACGCCCGATAGAGGGCGAGTTGGACGTCAGTTGGAACCGCAGTCTTCTAGCCGAAGCGAACGGTGGGACGGTGCATATCACGGACGGCGCGGTACACCGGAATCTCTTCCTAGACCGTTTGCAACTACAGGACGGCAGGCTGACCTATTTCCCTCGTCATGCCGATGTACTAATTCAGCTAGATGTTGACCTGCCTCACGGCCGCTCCGTATCCGAATCGGTTCGTGTTGTGGGCGCGGATGTAATGACGGCGAACAGCAATGTGCTGAGGCCGATGGCTCGCACATTTTCGGCGCCACCGCCCATCGCGGTAGCGGGATCCTCCGCAACCGTGCCGCCACCGGGCGAGCATCTGAGTGCACCTGTGCTGGTGGCCAATGACGCAGCGCCGGGGGGTGCGCCCGAAGAATTGTTGGCGGGCAATATTCAGTTGCCAGCTCCTCAGGAACCACCGAAAGTTGCGCTGCCTGACAAGTCAAAGGTGCAGGTAGTTCAGGAATCGGTCCTTCCAGAAGGCAGCATTGTGCTTCCTCCTCCTACCACGGTTGTGCTACCGCCTCCCGCGGCAGTCGACAACTTGCCGATGCCCACCACCGCGCCTAAGACGGCTCCGGTGTCGGTCTATATAGAACCCAAGCCCTTGCGCCAGGAAGTTCCAAACATTTCGTCCGTTATGCCAGGCGGGGTTGGCGCGCTGACACGGATTGAAGTCGGTGTTCGCGTGGATGCGAAAGGAAACGTGGTCAGCGCCGAATCGCGTTCCCCCGGTAATGTGCTTACCAATGCGTGTTTGAACGCAGCTCGCCGGTGGACGTTCTCACCGGCGAAGCTGAACAACCGGAAGATCGACGGAACATACGTAATTACCTTTGTGTTCAAGCCGCACCAGTACGAACGGTAAACGCCTGCGTAAAACACCTTTCACGGAAGAACGGTGAGGGTTGCAGTTTGCGTCCCGCCGCCGTATGTGGCGTGAACCGCTGCTTTGGTCTCTGCCGTCACCGGCTTGGCGCTGACCGTGAACTTTGCCTGGTTCTGCCCTTGCGCAATCACCAGTTCAGCCGGCATTTGCAGGACCGCCGGTGCGTCCGTGGTGAGCGCAATCTTTAAGCCTCCGGCGGGAGCGGGACGCCGAATGGTGACAGTGACCTCGCCCTGCGACCCGCCTTTCAGCTTCGGCTGGCTACTAACGACAGCCGCAAGCATGGGAAACACAACCAGTGTGTTCGATCGCACCATGTTTCCCGCGCTGATCCGGATCTTTACGGGCAGCGGTTCGGCGCTGCCCATATCGACGCTTGTAATGGCAATGGAAGCGTGGTTGTCACCGCTGGGAATGATCACCGAAGCGGGTACCTTCACCACATTCGGGTAATCCGAGCTAACCTCCAGGCGCAGTCCTCCTGGTGAGTTGGGGCCCGTGATGCCGCCCACTGCACCGGAACTAGCCTCCACCGTGGTCATCGGCGGCACCAGTGCCAGGAATAGCTCGGGTCCTGGAGTCTTGGGAGCGCGGACGCCATCAGGGAAAGGCCGGTACAGTGGATCGCCCACGTTCATAATGCGCCACTTGACTAAGCGCGTACTGCGCAGCAATGCATCACCGACGTTTGCGCCCTGTAACAGATAAAGCAGCATTTGATCGGGATGCGGGATGTTTTCGAGATAGGGCTCATCAATGGCGCCGCTGGTGACAGTGATTCCCTTCATCACCGCATTGGGCACCCAACTGGAACCATGGCGCAGGTGCGTCGCCGATTCGCTATCCAAATGGATGCCAATCGCACCCGGAACCCATGTGAAGGCGTCGTTGTAATGCTCCATGCTGTACCAGCCTGCATAGAGAGCAGCCGACTCGCAGCGTAAGGGCGCCGGGGCTGTTCCAAACTCAGCGGCGTTGCTGTCTTCCACAACAGCGAAGCCCGACTTGCCGGCGAACTCCGCCGCTTCGTGCACATCCCAATCGCCCGCACCGTAGCTGAAATCCATGACGCCTTTCAGATCGCCATAACGCCGGTCAAAGCAGGCCTGACCCTTCAGCCCATAAGTCTCGGCGAACAGGGCCTTATCCACTAAGCCCTTCGCCAGATCTGCCGTCGCCGCATCCAGACGCCACACCGAGTAGAGGCGCTTGGCTCCAGCGCTCTTGCGATAGGTCTCCAGCGGCACATAAGGCTGATACACGTTGCCTTCGCTCTGCGCCTGCCCGAAGTACGGCTGCACATCATTTTCGGTGGCGCCGCGCGCGGGAAGAAACTCGTCCCAGATGTCGGCGACAAACTGATCCAGAGCGTAGTTACGCGGCAGGGCCGACAGGCTGAATGGCGTCTTATATGAGAAGACGATGTAGAGGATCTTGTCCTTGCCAACCGCCTCCAGACATGCCCGCACCGGCGCTTTCACACGCGCGTCGTACTCGGCCAATTCCAGGATGTCGGGCGAGGAGGGATGAATCTTGCAGATGTTCGCCGCCGGAATAGCGCGTTTTGCCACATAGTAGTCGGCAACGGCGCGCGACTCTGCATCGCTCGCGTTTTCCACTACTAGCACGCGGTCGGCCATGGAGGTCTGGGCAAGAGCAACCGAAGAGAAATATGCGGACGCAGCGGCCGCTAGCAATGCGCGAACTATGTGCGATGGTGTCAAGTGCCGCTCAATTACTCTTTGGCTGCAGCATCGCCTTCAACTGCCGGAACGCTGTTTCGTTGAACGATGTTTTCAAACGCAGTGCGGGCAACTTGTCACCCGGCGCGAAGGCGGTGCGCCGATTGGCCCGCTCCAACAGCGTACGAGCTTCTGCATCGTCCGAATGCTGCAACACTGCATCGAAGTTTTTTGCCGCGTCGGCGTAGGCGGCCGCCTTCAACTGCACGTAACCAAGGTTGAAGAGATAGGCCGTGCTGTGCGGGTCTCCTTCCAGCGCCCGCCGGAGATCGTCCTGTGCGGCAGGCATATTAAGTTGCGCTTCCGCGACGGCTAAGTTGTTGTAAACCTCGCCGAGCGGAAACGACTTACTTACTTCACTAAAGTAATTGGTTGCCCCGTTGTAATCGCCCGCCGCGAAAGCCGCAAGACCCATCTTGAAGCGGGCTTCCGGATAGTTCGGGTCCTGCGGCGTCACGCGGCGGAACCAATTCAATGCCTGCGGATACTGCTTCTGTTCCAGCGCCAGCTTGCCCAACTCGAACGCCGGCCCCGCAAAGTGAGAATCAAGCGCGACAGCCTGCGCAAACCACTTTTGCCGCTGGTCTTTATTGCCTGACAGCAACCCGCGCACATAGCTCTCCTGTGCGTCCAGGCGCACCGTCTTCTGAGGGGATAAAAAATCTTCAAGCTTTGCCGTGCTGTGAGGGTCCAGGTAACGCAGTGCCTCGAACGCCAGGTGTTCCTCTAAACGTGAGAGCTCAGCGAGTTTGCCTGCTTCCGATAACTCAGGGCCGTCGTGCATCTTGCGCAGGTCAATAAATTGCGCAGTGATGCGTATGGAACTGTTTTTCAAAGCCGCATCGCCCGGAGCAAGCGCGATGGTGAAACTGCCAAAGCAAATATAATCGGCATCCAACGCCTGGCCCACATGAAAGATGGTGGCCTTTGTGAAATCGGCTCCCTCACGCAGGTTCAGACGACGTAGCCCTTCGGCACGCGCGCTGCGATCGAGCACAATCTGGTTCGCCGCGGCTAATTCCGACATCACGGTTTCGGCAACGCTTTCCCCCACCCAGTTCAAGTCTGAATACTCGGAGCGATTTTGGAATTGCAGCACCAGCACCGTCGCGGGTCGGACCACCGCAGGGAACAGTGCAAACGAAGCGAGGAACATGAGAAGGCGAACGCGCACGTCTTCAGACTAACAAGCAAAAGCGCGGCCAGGCTCTTTCAGCAGAGGCAGGATACGCTAGTGGCAATCCGATTCCTATGCCGCTGAAACGCTTTGGGCAATCCGTTGTTGTTGTGTGCTTTCTGGGCTCCGCTGCCGCCTATGGCGATTGGCTCACTTTCAATCACGACCCGCAGCGAACCGGCTGGGCCGTAGAAGAAAGTAAGCTGAGTCCGCAGACGGCCGGCGACCTGCAACTCAGGTGGTCGGTGCAGTTGGAGAATGTGCCGCTCGCTTTAAATGCGCTCACCGCACCGCTGGTTGCCCGTGACGTTCCGACCGCGGGCGGCGCGAAAACGCTTGTTTACGTAGCCGGCAGCTCTAATCATCTCTTCGCTGTCGACGCGGCAAGCGGACAGATCGCCTGGCAGCGAACTTTTCAGAGTTTTGTGCAGCCTAAGACGGACGCGTTCTTCCTGTGCCCGAATGCGATCAATGCAACGCCCGTCATCGATCGTCGGCAAGGCCTGATCTTCGCCTTGGCTTCGGACGGCCGCCTCTACGGCCTGGACCTTGGGACGGGCAACGTCAAATTCGGTCCCTTTCAGTTTGTGCCTCCTTTCGCCAAGCCATGGAGCCTGAATCTCAGCCAGGGCTTTGTCTACACCACGACGTCGCAGAACTGCGGCGGCGATCGCTCCGGGATTTATGCGATGCAGGTGGATGAACCCGGTCGGCATGTCTCGTACGAAACTCTGACGCGCGCTGGGTCGGGCGCCGGCATGTGGGATCGTGGCGGTCCCGCGGTGGGCGCTAATGGCGTTGTCTATGTGAGCACCGGGGATGGCGCGTTCGCGCCTGAGCATGGCGATTACGGCAGCAGCTTCGTCGCCGCCTCTACTCCCGCCTTGAACATTCTTGATTACTACAGCCCCGCCAATCGCAACGAAGTCAACAAGCGCGATCTGGATCTTCCCTCCGGGGGTGACTTGCTGTTCGCCTATCGCCACTTCAACTTATTGGCTGGCGGCGGGAAGGAAGGGGTCGTCTACCTGTTGGATGCCGATGCGCTCGGCGATAGGGACCATCAGACAGCGCTCTCGATCTCTCCTCGCATCGGCAACGATGCCGGGTCGTTCGAGAATGAAGGCATTTGGGGCACACCTGCTCTGTGGAAGGACGAGGCGGGCACTCCGTGGATTTACGTTCCGCTGTGGGGCGAGCCGTCGCGCGACGCAAAAGCACACGCCATCGCAAACGGGCCTGCGCCCCATGGAGCGGTGGTGGCATTTCGCCTGGAAATGGACAGCGCCACCAAAACGCCCTGCCTAAAGCTCGCTTGGATCTCGCCCGACGTGAATCTACCCGATGCGCCCACCGTCGCCAATGGCGTTGTGTTCGTGGTTGCAACCGGTGAGAATCCGCGCCAGGTGAAAGTGGAAAAAACCGAGTTCAAGAACGAGAAAGAATGGAAAGATAACCTGCTGACCAACGAAGAACGGGCGCAGGGCACACAGGGTGCTGCGCTAATAGCGCTGGATGCCAAGACCGGCAAACTGCTGGGCAAGGGCGGAACGGCGATGAAGACCTGGAATCACTTCGGTGGCATGGCCATCGACGATGGCCTTGTATTTACCGTTGATCATAGTTCCACGTTGTACTGCTACGGGCTTTCCGCACACTGAAGGTCCTTGAACGCTGCCCACGTGACCGGAAACAGGACTACCATTGACTTGTTTCCTTCGGAGGTTTGTGGATCAAGATGCGGACATCATTTCTGGTCTGTGTGACCGGCCTCGCCCTGGTAGCCCAACTTGCGTCGGCCGCTTCGGTTTATGACTTTCAGCTCAACTCCCTAGATAACGAAACCTTGCACTTGCGCGACTTTAAAGGCAAGGTGCTGATGATAGTGAACGTTGCCAGCGTTTGTGGGTATACGGGGCAGTACGCAGGTCTCGAAACGCTTTACCGCCGCCACAAGGATCAGGGATTTGTAATGCTAGGCATTCCCTCCAATGACTTTGGCGAAGGCGAGCCAGGGACCGATCCGGAAATCAAACAGTTCTGTCGGCGCCGATACGATGTGACATTTCCGATGAGTACGAAGGTATTCATTACGGGCAACAACCCGATCCCGCTGTATGAATATCTCACCGACAAGACGCTCCATCCGAAGACAGGCGGAACTATACGCTGGAACTTCACGAAGTTCCTGATTGGCAGAGACGGTGTGGTGGCGGCCCGGTTTGAGCCGAACGTGCAGCCCGAAGATCCCGTTCTATTGCAAGCTGTTGAAAACGCTTTGAAGTAAATGTGATGCGGGAATGCGAAAAGCGAAGTGTCTGCAACCAACCACGCCTTCGGGAATCCAACAACGGTAAGGTTCATCATGCCGACATACGAAAAAACTGCGGAAGCCCTGGCGCGCCTCTCACCTGAGCAGTATGAAGTGACACAGCGCAACGGGACGGAACGCCCTTTCAAGAACGCTTACTGGGACAATAAAGAGTCAGGCCTGTACGTGGACGTAGTATCGGGCGAACCCCTCTTTACCTCGCTCGACAAATTCGACAGCGGCTGCGGTTGGCCGAGTTTCACCAAGCCCCTCGAAGGCGAAAACGTAGTGGAGAATCGGGACGTCACCTTCGGGATGGTTCGGACGGAAGTACGCTCGAGTTCTGCCGACAGTCATTTGGGCCACGTCTTTCCCGACGGCCCTCGCGCGACCGGTGGGCTCCGTTACTGCATCAACTCCGCCTCGCTGCGATTCATTCCTGTCGATGAACTGGAGAGCGAAGGCTACGGAAGTTACCGCAAACTGTTCGGGGAATCAGAAGGAGTGAAAAGCTAAACCATGTCAACCGAGACTGCCATTCTTGCTGGCGGCTGCTTTTGGGGTATGCAGGATCTGATACGCCGCTATCCAGGAGTTGTTTCCACGCGTGTTGGTTATACGGGCGGGAACGTCGCGAACGCAACATACCGAAATCACGGAACGCACGCCGAAGCCATCGAGATCGTCTTCGACCCCGCAAAGCTCACCTATCGGAGTCTGCTGGAGTTCTTCTTCCAGATACACGATCCGACCACGCGGAACCGGCAGGGCAACGACCAGGGAGCCAGCTACCGCTCGGCCATTTTCTACACCAATGACGAGCAGCGGCGTGTGGCCGTGGACACCATTGCGGATGTGGAAGCTTCGGGTTTGTGGCCCGGCAAAGTAGTTACTGAAGTCACGCCCGCCAGCGCTTTCTGGGAAGCCGAACCGGAGCATCAGGATTACTTGGAGCGCTACCCGAACGGCTACACCTGTCACTATGTGCGCAGTAACTGGAAACTGCCAGTCCGAGCCGAAGCAAGCCGCTGAAATAGCCGGGACGCTGGAATTTCCAGCGTCCCGGACCAAGCGGCTTCAGTCGGCCTAATCAAGTCTCTTGAAGGCCGTGACAACGGCGTTTGTAGTTACCAGCTCGCCTTTCTTCTGACGAATCGGGACGGTTTGAGCTCTATCTCGTCCCTTTTCGCCGCCCGGCAACCAGCCGCTAACGGCAAGTGGCCGGTATCGAACAACGGCGGCCTTCTCCCATCCATGGGTTCGATGTTGCACCGGGGGCAAACGCCTGCTGGCCTTGATAGATGCTGAGACTTCAGGAAGTGAGAGAGCCCTTCACGTCTTCTTGAATGTGGACGACGAACTCCGGCGGCGAGCAACCGGAAGCATCAAGTAGCCCCGTCACCATCTTTCTTCCGATATATTTGAACACTCAACTTACTGTGGGGGTCTTAGCGGATGAAAGTGCCGGGAACCGCCATTACCCTCGTGACCGACTTCGTAGCCGCAACCCGGGAACAGCAGTTCGCCGCCATGGTTGAGCGTAATGCACGATTCGTGTTCCGCGTAGCCTACGCACTGCTTCGTAACAGCGCAGACTGCGAAGACGCGGTGCAAGAGACGTTTCTGAAGCTATACAGGTCGGATGCGTGGCGGCGCATGGATGACGAACGCGCTTTCCTGGCGCGAACGGCATGGCGAGTAGCGCAGAATCACCGGCGCAAGCGCGGCACAAGCGAACCGCTTCCGGATGTGCTCGACAATCAGCCGGGAACGGAAGCGCTCATAGGCGAGCAGGCCCGCATCGCGACTGTTCACCGGCTAATTGATGCGCTGCCGGAAGAGCTTCGTCAGCCGCTTCTGCTTTCCACTGTGGACGAATTGAACTCACCGGCGATCGCGGCCGTTCTCGACATCCCGGAAGGCACGGTGCGCTCGCGGCTTATGCGCGCTCGTGAACTGTTGAAGGCCCGCTTGGCCACTGTCGAAAGGAGGGTTGCACTGTGATGGAACCAGAAGAAGTGGACTTGCTGATTTCTGAAGCCGTCGCGACATATATACCTGAGCCGTCGCGCGCTCTCGGGGGCCGCACGGTGCGCCGGGTGCACGAAGCGCGGCGGCGGGGCTGGCTCGTCTTGCCCATGGCGTTGGCCGCGAGTCTCGCCGTTGCATTGCTGCTGAAACAGCAACCCGTACCTGCCGCCGCCCCCAAGCCGCGGTTCGAAACGGGACGCGCAACACAGGTTGCCACCATGCCACTCGCGAAGCTGGTCCCGGCCGTTCACCGCAAGCGGCCCCGTAGCCGTCACCCAAGAATCAATCCGCCGCTGACGAACGAAGAAAAGCTCTGGCTCGCCGTGGCGGAGAAAGTGCCCAATCAGTTTCCGTCATTGATTACCTCTCCGGAGCGAAAGGCAATTGAGCCAATCGTTATCGCGGACCTGCAGGCGCCCGCACCGTTGTTATCAGAAGACAAGTTTGGAGGAGATTGAGATGAATCGATTGGTTACGATTGCGCTGTGCCTGGGGAGCGCAGCATTCGCCCAGAGTGACGATCACGCCGCACAAGCCAAGCCCCAGAGATTTTTCAGGATGCAGGTGCGTGTGGATCAATTCGATGGCAACAAGCTCTTCAAGTCGCAGGAGGTCTCAGCGACTTTGCCGTTTGGCACGCAAGGAACCCACATCAGGGCGGGGGAGAAAATTCCCTCCGGTGAGCATTACATCGATGCAGGGCTTAATGTTGACTTCCGGGATCTGGAAGAGGTACCGTCGGGTCTCGCGCTTTCGCTTCGATTGGAAATTAGTGCGGCCATCAACGCAGACGCGGCAAAACTCCCATTGATTCGAGAATATAGGTGGGATTCCAACGTCCTGGTGCCGGTGGGAAAACCTGCCTTGATTTTCGCCGACACAGACTCCAGTTCGCAATACAAGATGGAAGTGAAAGTCACGGCTACGCCGCTGGATGTTCGTTAGGTGTTGCGTTGTCTTCAGCACGAACGGAGTTAAATGAAAATAGGTACCAACTTCGACAGGCGATCTCGACACGAACAGGAGACACGGCTTCACCAAACGCTGCCTGTATGGCGTGAGCCCAAAAGTGGTATGCGATCTTGTTGCTTTCCATGACTCGGATCTGCCACGGCCCCGGGAAGCGCGTCCAGATTTGCCGAGCAGCTTCAGTGCCCACCCCATATCGGCGATAGCGGCGAAGAACAAAAAATTCGGCCATGTCCCAGACATTCTCGAGGTTGTTGACTTCCGAACCTCTTTTTACGAAAACGAATCCAGCTAACTTCTGCCGGTATCGGAGTAAGAAAGCGTGTCGCCTGGGGTCAGACCAGAAAAGAGAAAGCTTCTCAAACCCAAATCGACCGTCGTCGCCGATCTCGACGTCGTGAAACTCGCTGAAGTCGTGCGCATAGAGTTCGAACAGATTTGCCACAATGACGGACTGGTCCGACGTGGCTGGTACGACGTCCACTTGACTGCCTATCTCCAGGGAGTTGCCTTCCACATCTGCGGATCTGATTGGTGCCTCAATGTATCAGAATGCTGCGGAATCACCGCGCCATTACCGCGACTCCAGCGGCAGGAAAACTAACGGATGTTGAAAAAGGCTCGATCAGCTAAGAAGGGAGGCCGGTTCTGGCGAAGGTGCGAGTCGGATCCATCGTTCTCCGGGTCGATGATTTGCGGCTTCAGAGCGAGTTTTGGGCCGCGGCCCTAGATTACGTTCTGCGTGAGGGAGGGAGCGAGGATTTTGCGATACTGCGCCCCAGGAGTGGAACTGGTCCTAATTTGTCTCTCGACCGACATCGGTCAGAACTCCACATACCACCGCGCATTCATCTTGACCTGTACACGGACAATCAAGCGGAGGAAGTGCGGAGGCTGTTAGCTCTGGGTGCAACTGAAGTTCATTGGAGCAAGCGACCGGCGAATGCGGACTATGTGATTCTTGCCGATCCCGAAGGTAACCGCTTCTGTGTTGTGGATGTGAAGCGGAAGTGAGTACTAAGCTGGCGATGGGCCGCCCGGAAACATCTGCTCGTTGTGCTTGTAAATTCCTGTTATGAAGCCGGTGAGGAGAACGGTAAGGCGGATGGGATAAGCCTTCGATCCCTGGTAGAAGCCAAATGGGAAAAGGCCGGCTTCACCCTGGTGACGGAAGCGGGCAAGCCACCTGTGGGCTGCACGCACGCTGATTCCAGCCGCTCGCCAAGGCCAGCGCGTTCTGGTGCACCCACTCTTCCTGTCCAAACCCATGGAGCCAAACCACATCCGGGTCCGCGCGGAACCAGGTCATCTGCCTTTTCGCATATTGGCGCGTACGCGCCTGACACTCGGCAATGGCTTCGGGCAATGTCAATGCGCCTTGCAGAAGCGCGACGGCTTGTTTGTAGCCTAACGATTGCATCGACTTTGCCGTTGGCGGCACGCCCTCGGCCAACAGACGCCGTGTCTCCTCCACCAACCCGCGTTCGAAGAGCAGCGCGCTGCGATGGTCCAACCGCGAGCGCAATCGTTCCCGGGCCGGAGCCAAACCGATCTTCAGCACACGGTAACCCTGCAGCTTGTCCCGCGCCCGGGCCTGCACCGCCGAGGCAGGCCTGCCGCTTTCCAGCGATAGCTCGATCGCTCGAATGAGCTTGGGCGTATCGTTCGGATGAATGCGTTCGGCGCTCACCGGATCCAACCGGCGCAGATAGCGGTGGAGCACGTTCGAGCGCCGCTGCGCCAACCGCCCCCGAAGTTGTTCATTCCGCAGCGGCGCTGGCGACAAGCCATCCAGCAACGCGCGCAGATAGAACCCGGTTCCGCCCACCAGAATTGCTAACTTCCCGCGACTAGTTACATCCGCAAGAATGCGGCGTGCCATCCGCATGTAGGCACCGGCGGTGAAGTCCTCTGCCGGATCCACCACATCTAATAGGTGGTGCACAATGCCGCAACGTTCCCTGGCCGGCAGTTTGGCCGACCCGATATCCAAGCCGCGGTACACCTGAACTGAATCGAAGTTTACGATTTCCCCGTTGAGTGAGGCCGCTAACTGCAGGGCGAGGTCACTTTTGCCCGAACCGGTGGGCCCTAAGACGGCCAAAACGGGACAAAGGGGCCCCGCGGAAACCGTGTGCATTGACGGCGCATCGCACATATCGGAGCTATACTGAGTGTTAATTGCCGCTCCCCAAGCGTGCAGATTTATACCTTTACGTTCAAGCCGTCGAATGCCTCTTTCCTACTTTACCCCCCTGCAATACCGGCAAATACTGGGCAAGTTAGCCCTGGGAAGCCTGCTGATCGCGGCCAGCGGCAGCACCTCGCTCAACGCGCAAATGCCGACCAGCGAGTCACATAGCTCGAACGCAACGGTTCCGCGGGCGACCTCAAAGGCCAACTCACTGAAGGCGGAGGCGTATTACCACTTCTCCATTGGTCACTTGTATGAGGAGATGGCGGGCGCCTATGGAAATCGCAGCGATTATGTGAATAAGGCGATTGAGAACTTCCGCCTGGCGATGAAAGAAGATCCAACCGCATCGTTCCTGGTGGAAGACATCGCGGAACTGTACCGCATGTCGGGCCGCGTGCGGGAAGCCGTGGATGAAGCCCAGGCGGCGCTGAAAGCAAACCCCGACGACATCAATGCCCGCCGTGTTCTTGCGCGCGTTTACACGCAGGAGATTGGCGACGCACAGACGAATCACGTTGACGAAGGGATGACGCACCGCGCCATCGAGCAGTACAAGCTCATCACGGCAAAGGACCCGAAGGATGCCGAGAGCTTCGTGATGTTGGGCCGGCTGGACCGGTTAGTCGGTGATTCCGTTGAAGCGGAAGCATCGTTCAAGAAAGCGCTTGCGCTTGAACCGGATAACGAAGACGCCACCACCGGCCTCGCTTCTGTATACGGCGACCGGAACGACCCGAAGGCCGCGGCCGAACTGCTTGAGAAAGAAGCAACCCATAACCCTTCGCCGCGATCTTTGGTGGCGCTTGCCAACAGCTACGAGCAGATGAAGCAGTACGGCCAGGCGGCCGACGCTTATACGAAGGCGATTGATCTTGATCCGTCACGCGCGGAGCTGAAGGGCGCACTGGCACAGGATCAGGCTTTGGCCGGGCGCTACGACGATGCGATTAAGACCTTCCAGGATCTTGCCCAGTCGAATCCGCAGGAGCCCTTGCCTTACATCGGCATGGCCCAGATTTACCGTGAGCAGAAGAAGTACGACAAAGCCGAGGAGATGATCGCAAAAGCGCGCGCGATCGATTCCGAGAACCTTGATATCCGCTTGGAAGAAGCCCGGCTTTCGGAAGCGCAAGGCAAGACCGGCGACGCCATCGCCATTCTGAAAGGTGTAATAGATACCGCTGGCAAGCGTGCGGCCGGAACTAACAATCAGCCCCAAATGCGCGCCGAGCTACTGGATAGCCTCGGCTCGTTATATCGCTCGGACAAGCAATATGATCGTGCGGTGGAGACGTTCCACCAAGCCGCAGCCCTGAACGGCGATGTTGCCAACCGCGAGGAAGCGCAGATCATCGAGACCTACCGCGCGGCCAAAGATTACGGTAAGGCGCTGAGCGAGAGCGACACGGCAGTTCGGAAATTTTCCACCGATCGCATGTTGATGGAACTGCGTTCGGAAGTTTTGTCCGATCAGGGCAAGACCGACGAAGCAATTGCACAGTTGAAGAAGCTATTGGACGGTCACAACGATCGCGAGATCTACATCGCCATGGCCGAGACCTACGAGAAAGCCAAGGACTTCCCGGAGATGGGCAGCGCTCTGGATTCGGCCGAGAAGCTTTCCAAGACCAAAGAAGATCTCATGACGCTGAACTTCATGCGCGGCGCTATGTACGAGCGTCAGAAGAAGTATGACTTGGCCGAGAAACAGTTCCGCAGTGCGCTCAATGCCGATCCCAACAACGCATCGGCACTGAATTATCTCGGGTACATGCTGGCAGACCAGGGCGTTCGTCTCTCCGAAGCGCAGGATCTGATTAAACGCGCTGTGAACCTGGAGCCGAATAACTACGCTTACCTGGACAGCCTGGGCTGGGTTTACTATCGGCAGAACAATCTTCCCGATGCCGAACACGAGTTGCGACGCTCGCTCGAGATGATGAGCACCGATCCCACCATCCACGATCATCTGGGCGACGTTTACGCGAAAGAGGGCAAGTTGAAGGAGGCCATCGACCAGTGGCAGTCGTCTCTGAACGCGTATAAGACGAGTTCTCCCTCCGAACAAGAGCCAGATGAAGTGGCAAAGGTGCAAAGAAAGCTAGATACCGCACGGGTGCGGCTGTCAAAGACGCAAGCGCCGGCTCGCAACCAGTAAGCGACAGGGCTACCAGTCAAAAAAGTCCACCGGCGCTATCAGGCCTCAGACCGGCAAGGGATTGCGTTCCTCAAATTGAGCTTGATGCCAATAGGGGTAAACTCGCGGAACCGCACTGGCCTCGTCCAGTTTCTTCACCTGTTCCCGCGTGAGTGCCCAACCCACTGCGCCGAGGTTCTGCTTCAGCTGTTCTTCGTTGCGTGCGCCGATAATTACCGTCGCGACCGTTGGGCGCTGCAGCAGCCAGTTCAACGCGATCTGGGGCACTGTCTTGCCGGTCTCCTTTGCCATCTCATCTAGCGCGTCCATCACTTGGTAGAGATACTCGTCGGCAACTTGCGGCCCCTTATCCGCCGTTTTGTGCAAGCGACTGACGTCCGGCAACGGCTGTCCGCGGCGAATTTTTCCGGTCAGCCTGCCCCATCCCAGTGGGCTCCAAATTAAAGCCGAGACTTTCTGGTCCAGGCCAAGCGGCATCAACTCCCACTCGTACTCACGCCCGATCAGCGAATAGTAAACCTGGTGACCCACGTAGCGCGCCCAGCCATACCGCTCTGACGTCGACAGCGACTTCATCAAGTGCCAGCCCGAAAAGTTCGAGCAGGCAATATAGCGAATCTTGCCGCTTTTCACTAAGGTGTCCAGAGTCGATAGTGTCTCGTCCACCGGCGTCGTCGCATCGAAGCCGTGCATGTGATAGATGTCGATGTGATCGGTGTTCAACCGGCGAAGGCTGTCCTCGCAGGAACGGATCAGATGGTAGCGCGACGACCCTACTTGGTTCGGGCCTTCCTCAAAGCGAAACGTGGCTTTTGTCGAAATTAACAGCCGGTTCCGCTTTCCCTCAATGGCCTTGCCTAAAACCTCTTCTGAAAGCCCGTTGGAGTAGATATCCGCCGTGTCGAACAGGTTCAGACCCGCCTCCAGGCAGATATCCACCAGCCGTTTTGCTTCCGTAACGTCGGTTTCGCCCCAGGCTTTGAAAAATTCCGATCCGCCGCCGAAGGTACCGCACCCGAAACTCAGCGTTGGCACTGTCAGGCCGGAGTGGCCCAGTTGTCGATAGTCCATACGCCGAGTTGGATGCGAATGTCAGGCTTAGAAGGTCAGGTGAACATCGGCCTGTAAGAAGCGCGGGCTGCCGATGGTGTGCTGAATGATTCCCAACGCTCCGTAGGGGGGATTGTTGATGGTCGGCGGGTTGCCGTAGTTATAGAAAGACACGTTGTTGTTCGGAGCGTCGAAGCTCGGATGGTTGGTCAGGTTGAAGGCATCGAAATCAAACCGCAGATGAACGCGTTCGCTCACGCGGAAGTCCTTGCCCAGCGTTTGATCCATGCGGAACTGGAACGGTCCACGGAAAAGATTGCGGCCGCTATTGCCGTACCCGGATTCAAACGTGTCGACAGCGCCGGTTGCGTCCGGGCCCGGGACACCGGATTGCCCGGGAGCCAACGTCGGAATTGTAAAGGCATTCACGTCCAGCACAGGCCGCCCGGCATTCACGCCCATTGTTCCCTGTAGTTGCGCCAGGCCGGAACTAACGCCTGCTTTCAAGGGAAGAATCGGATTCGTGATGTAGTCGTTCGCGCCGTAGAAGATGCTGCCGATGGAACCCGAGTAGTCAAACACGCTGTAAGGAGTTCCACTTTGCGCGATGAACTGTCCGCTGAGCGTCCAACCGTTGACGATGGCGCCGAGAATACCGTGCGCCCCCGCAATCTTGGGCAACTGGTAGGTGTAGTTCACCAGAAAGGTATGGGGTTGGTCGAAGTCGGCGCTGGCGTATCCGCTCTTCGGATTCAATGGATCGTTGCCAGTGTAGAAGATGCCTTGGCCGCTCTGCTCATCCAGTGTGTGCGACCAAGTATAGGCGGCAGTGAACTGCAGCCCAAATGACATCCGCTTGCGCGCCTGTACCTGCAGCGCGTTGTACGACGAGACACCTTCCGCTTCGTAGAACACTGAGTTCGGGCTGTAGCCGATGTACGGCACGCGTAAGTCGGTGTTGCCTCCAGTGAACGAGGTCGCGGTTTCGAGCGCGTTCACGTTATAGCCATACGAATAGGTTTGTCCATTCACGGGATTTTGCGGCGTTGCAATCCTGGGCTGATTGAAAGGAATGGGCAACACTTCGTGCACACCGTGGTTGCCCACATACGCCAAGCTCAGCAGCAGGCTGTTAGTTGCCTGGTACTGCACGTCGAAGGTCCAGTTTTCGCTGTAGGGCAGTTTGTTGTTCGGATCGTATCCGCCAAACAGGAAGGGGCCGGATTGATTGCCTGCGGGAAGAGCGCTGGTGTCTCCCGTCGCCAGTTGCGCCAGATTCGGCAGCAAGGCTTGAAACGCGGCAGCATTCACGGGCGGGGCCGCCGGTGGCGTTGTGCCGAACGGTGCACTCGCGGTTGCGCCTGGTTGTCCCAACAGCAGCGTCACAAAGGGCGGCTCCAGCGTCACACCAAACGGCCCGTTGAATCCGCCGCCGGCACTTGGTGAGAACTCACTGAAGAACTGTCCGCGGTCGTAATACATGCCTGCACCGGTACGCAGCGTCCACTTCGGTGAAGGCGTCCAGGCGAGCCCGAAACGCGGCGCGAACCCCCACTGATTCGCTAGCATGGTGGAGTTACTCACGCCCGGCGAATGAAAGTTCGGATTATTGCCGGCAAACACCAGGCCCGAATTGATAATGGTGTCGGTGGCAGCGTTGTACTGATACTGATTGCCATAGAAGTTCGTCAAGCGGCCGTACTTCTCCGTGAGCGGGCCATCGTAGTCCCAGCGCAGACCCAGCGACAGGTTGAGGTTCTTCAGAACTTTGATGTTGTCGTTCACATACGCGCCCACGGTGTCGCTGCGGTAGTAGCGGTTGCTATTGCCATTGAAGTATTCGGTGCTTGTTCCTTCCCGCACCGCACCGGTAAGGAAGTCGGCAAAGGTGCTGAAACCCACGTTGCCCGTTTCGTTCGCCCGGTTCAGAATATTAAGCTGCGTGTGATCCCATGTTGCGCCAAAAGATAATGTCTGACGCCCGATCACCCAACCCAGCGTGCTCGAGTATTCCCATTGGTTCTGAAACATGCCGGCGTTCGCGAAATTCGAAGTCGGACCGAACCCCAGGCTGTTGCCGAGCGTTGGGTCTGATTGATTGATACTGATGGCCGGGAAGATGTGCGAACCGAATAAGTTAATACCGGCATCGGCGGGTGTCAATGGCTGTGTGGTAGCGGAAAGCGCGCGAAGGCGAGTGAAGCCCGCGCGCTGTTCCCACGTGAGCGATGGCGAAAGCGTGACGGTATTTTCCAGCGTTGCCACCTGGCTTCCTGCCTGCAGGTTCTGCGGAAAACCCAGCGTGGCGCTGCCCGATCCGAACGGCGCCGAAGTCGGATCGTTCTGGTAGAAGTATTTCGCCGACAAACGGTCCTTATCGCTGATGATGTAATCGACGTTGCCCGAACCCTGATCCATATTGAATGTGGCGTTGGGCCCCTGCACAAAAGCGTTGTAACCCACCTGCAGCGCGTTGTCTGCGGATACGTTGGAATTCGGAATCAAATACGAACCGTTGGGCAGTTTCGCTTGCAGAATCTTGAGCGCCACCGGACTCACCTGTGAAGGCGCAATGCTGGTGCCGAAGTCTGTGTTGATTAGGTTCGCCAGCGTGCCGGCGCTGCGATCGCTGGACAAACCTTGGGGCACAGTTGCCTCGGAGGTTCCAAGCAGCTGATCTACATCTCGAACTCCCTGGTACGCCGCAAAGAAGAAGAGCTTGTCCTTCTTGATCGGACCGCCCAGGGTTGCGCCAAACTGGTTCCGCTGCAGTGTCGGCACTTTCTGTGTGATAGCCGGATCGGCGTTATAGAAGAAGGGCGCTGCATTCCAGAAGTTGTTTTGAAAATGATCGAACAGCTGCCCATGGAACTCGTTTGTGCCCGATTTCGTGGTAACGCCAATGTGCGCTCCGCTGTGTGAGCCTTCCGTGGCATCGTACATTGACGTGTTTACGCGGATCTCTTCAATCGATTCTGGAGCCGGTGTCGGCAATGCCTCGCCTATCGCCGCATACACCGAAGTGCTGGTGCTGATAACGCCGCCGGGGCCGAAACTTTCACCGGTGTTCAGCACGAAGCGGTTCTCACCCACCTGGCTAGTGGAATTGCCGTTAAATAGATTGTCGGTGCTGACGCCGTTTAGCGAAAAGCTGTTGCTGGAGGCGCGTTGGCCATTTGCGAAGATCGCCTGATTGCCCAGGCCGGAGTTTGCGCCCGAACCGCCGAGAAAATCAGCATGGACACCCGGCGCTAAGATCGCCAGCTGGGTGAAACTGCCCGTGCCAAGCGGCGTGTTCTGAATCGTGTTCTGATCCACAACGTACCCGTTGGTCGCGTCCACCTGGTTCATCAACGGCGTGCCCGTCACTTCTACCGTGGTCGCCTGCGTGCCGATCTTCAGCGTGGATGAGACCGTTGTTGTTCGATCGCCCTGAACAAGAATTTGCGAGTGCTGTTCGGTCTCGAAACCATTCTTGCTGATATTTACTTCATAAATGCCCGTTGGAAGGTTCGGCAAGATATACGAACCGTTCGACTTGGTAACTGTGTTTACCGTCAGATTGGTGGCAAGATTCCGGGCTGTAATATGAGCGTCCGGAACAGCGGCGTTACTTACGTCGGTAACCACGCCTGTAATGCCACCCAACACCTGTTGTGCCCAAGCCGATGGCACCAACAACGGGCACCAAGAAATTATAAGAAGTGCGACGGCTACTAGGTAACGCCTGTTCCAAATTCGATAACTTGCGCTCCTTTTATATGGAAAACGAGAAGTATGACGAGGCTGTTCTTCTTGCATTGTCAGTTACTTACGCAGAATAGCGTGAATAGCTGACGGAATGGAGTTGATTTACCTGCTTGTAACAAAAATCTGAGCTTCGCAATTTACGGCGACAAGAAAGTAGAGGAGACCGAAGCCTTAACGGAAGGAGCTTTTGTTAAGCAGTTTTCCAGCCGTGAGCGAACCTGCCGCCACTCAGATTTTCAGCAGCGTACGCAGGCGCTTGGTCTGAATGCGGCTGACCGGGATCTCCGTCTGTTTCTTGTCGTCCATCTTCAACTGGAAGCTCGACTTGAACCAAGGAATCACTTCGCGAATTTTATTGATATTCACCAGGAAGGAACGGTGAACTCGCCAGAACAGGTTCGGGTCCAGGTTCGACTGCAACTCTTCTATCGTTCGATAGTTCGATTGCCCCTCAAAGCCGGAAGTCACAACCGTGATCAATCCGTCATCGATGGTGGCGTAGATCATATCCTGCGCATCCACGATGAGGTTGCGGTTATTGGCACGCACTAGCAACTTCGACCGCTGCAAAGGCGTTTTCGCGGTAGTGCCCTCGCCACCCCTGAGTGTTGTCTCCTGCTTGTCTTCCACCATGCGGCGTACGCGCGCTACCGACTCCGCCAAGCGCTCTTTTTCGACCGGCTTCAGCAGGTAATCGACGGCCTCCACCCGAAAGGCCTCAACGGCGTACTGATCGTACGCCGTGGTCAGTATGAAGTGTGGCTGTTCTCCGCCCTCTTCGCGTATTTTTCGGATCACACCAAGCCCGTCCAGGCCGGGCATCTGTACGTCCATGAAAACCAGATCTGGCTCCAGATCGCCGATCAGTTTCACGGCTTCCAGTCCGTTTCCAGCAGTTTCCACTATCTCTACTTCGGGGAAGTCTTTCAGCAGGAAAGAGAGCTCTTCTCGAGCTAACTGCTCGTCATCGACAACGAGTATGGAGAGGGTACTCGCAACACGCTGTGACATCGACCGTTAGTATAACGCCGCAGTTTTGCCCCAACGTTGCAAGATCCGTCCTTTCGGCCGGCCCTGTTCATTCGCTTGTAACAGACGCGAATGTTAGCATAACCCGTAGGACACCTTTGGCCCTTGCAGCAGAATAAGAGCGCACGTTCGCATGTGCTCGTGGCCAACCTCGTCTCAGGAGATCTACTTCATTGTCAACGCAGGGTAACGTAACCATCGCGCCCGCCGCTGGAAAGCTGGGCATTCTCATTCCGGGCATGGGCGCGGTGGCCTCCACCTTTATCGCAGGTGTTGAGGCTATCAAGTTGGGCTTAGGCAAGCCTATCGGCTCGCTCACCCAGCTTGGAACCATTCGCTTAGGCAAACGCACTGATGGACGAACGCCGGCCATCAAGGATTTTGTTCCACTTACGCCCCTAGAATGCCTCGTGTTTGGCGGCTGGGATATCTATGAGGACAATGTCTACGAAGCGGCAACGAAAGCCCGGGTGCTGGAACAGCCGCTGCTCGAAAAGCTGAAAGAGCCGCTTTCCGCTATCAAGCCCATGAAGGCCGTTTTCGATCACGAATACGTTAAGCGTATCGATGGTCCGAATAAGAAGACCGGTAAGCACAAAATGGACATGGCGGAACAGGTCATGTCCGACATCCAGGAGTTCAAAAAGACCAACGGTTGTTCCCGTCTGGTGATGATCTGGTGCGGATCGACAGAGACCCATTGCAAAGCCTCGGCTGTGCATGCGAGTCTCGCCGCCTTCGAGGAAGGCCTGCGGAACAATGATCCGCAGATCGCCCCCAGTCAAATCTATGCCTATGCGGCTTTGAAGATGCGCGTTCCCTTTGCCAATGGCGCGCCCAATCTGACCACCGATGTTCCGGCGCTTCAGGAACTGGCGAGACTGAACGATGTTGCCATCTGCGGCAAAGACTTCAAGACCGGGCCAGACTTATATGAAGACACTACTCGCTCCGGGCTTGAAGGCGCGTATGCTCGGCCTTAGCGGGTGGTTTTCCACTAACATCCTCGGCAATCGCGACGGTGAAGTGTTGGAAGACCCGGGCTCGTTCAAGACCAAGGAAGAGACAAAGCTTTCGGTGCTGCAACAGATTCTGCAGCCCGACTTGTACCCCGATTTGTACAAAGATTTCTACCACGCAGTACGCATTAACTACTACCCGCCGAGGGGTGATGCCAAAGAAGGTTGGGACAACATCGACATTTTCGGCTGGCTGGGTTACCCTATGCAAATCAAAATCGACTTTCTATGTAGAGACTCGATTTTGGCTGCCCCGCTGGTGTTAGATCTTGTCCTGTTCCTGGATTTGGCGCAGCGGGCCGGCATGAAGGGCATTCAGGAATGGCTGTCGTTCTACTTCAAAGGTCCAATGACTGCGCCCGGGTTGTATCCCGAGCACGACATCTTCATTCAGCTGATGAAGCTGAAGAATACTTTGCGCTGGATGCAGGGCGAAGACCTTATTACCCACCTCGGCCTCGAGTACTACGACTAATTTACAAACGAATAAACACCCAGAGCACGGCTGAGGCGTCAAAATAATATGCCCTCGGGACCGTCAGCCGTGCCTATCAAGCCGCGCTCTGTTAACGGGAAGAAACCGGAAGATCCCGAATCCCGTAAAATCCTTGTCATTGGCGGCACGCTGTTTATCGGCCGCCTACTTGTTGCCGAACTGCTTCGTGCCGGGCACGACGTTCACCTGCTTCACCGCAAACCCGAACACCCCTTCGGGCGTCGCATTCACAACCTGATCGCCGACCGTAACTCTGCCGAGAGTATTCGCGAAGTAGTTCAGAATCAGCGTTTCGACGCTGTTTACGATCTTGCTTACGATTGGGAGCGCGGAACCACCTCGGCTCAGGTCGAAGCCACGGCACACCTCTTCGAGGGACGCGTCGGGCGTTACGTATTCATGTCGAGCGTGGCCGCTTATGGCGACGGGTTGAACCACCATGAGGGTGACGCGCTGGCACCGGACGACCATCCGAATGCATACACGCGCAACAAAGCCATGAGCGAGCGTGCATTATTTCGTATGCATCAGCGCTGTGGATTCCCGGTCGTCACCCTGCGGCCGCCATTCGTTTATGGTTCCGGAAATCCGTTCTATCGCGAAGCCTTCTTTTGGGACCGCTTCCGAACCGGTCGCCCGGTGATTCTGCCGAGCGAGGGGCATCGCCTGATGCAGTTCGTGTACGTGAAAGATTTGGTGGAGCTTGCTATCAAGGTGGTGGAGCAGCGAAACGCGGTGGGCCATGCGTTCAACACGGCCAATCCGCGCGCCATCACCCAGCATGAGCTGGTTGCCGATCTTGCACGCACGGCTGGTGTTTCCGATCCGCGCATCGTGTCCATCCCGCGCGAACTCATTCAACGCGCCGGCGGTCAGGCCATGGGCACTAAAAAGCTCTACTTCGGGGAATACTACGACATTCCTGCTATCACCGAAGTGATTACGAAAGCGCAGCGCATGCTGGCCTATAAGCCCACCGAGTTCGCAACGGGTTTACGGGAAACATATAAGTGCTATCTGCGGGAGCGACAGCCCGCACCGCTCATAGACTTCTCTTTTGAGGACCAGATCCTTTCTCGCTTTGGCCAGCAGTCCACCGGCGCCCGCTCGGCGTAGTTCGCTTATGGAGTAAGGTACTTGTCTCGCAGGATCTGGAAGTGGTGCAGCTCATGCCCAGCCAGCGTAAACAATAATCCCCGCGCCGTTACCGGAAACCCGCTAGCAGTGCCACCTCTGTTCCACGCCTCCATCGGGAGCGATCGCACTAACGACAAGGTCGATTGCCGCACGGCGCGCAGTTCCTTCAGCAGGTCCTCCAGGGCGCGTTCATTCGAAGCGGCATTGGCCACATAGCCGTCCTGTTCAAACCCGGGCAGCGGCGTCGCATCTCCACGGGCGATTCGAAGTATCCGGTACGACAACACACGCTCCGTATCGCTGATGTGCCCGACGGTTTCTTTTACCGTCCACTTGCCTGGCGCGTAACGCCGCAGTGCGCCATCATCGCCCAATGGCCCGACCAGCGCGACCGTCCTCTCCACCTGTCCGGCTAAGACGGCAATCACATCGTCCGCTGGCACGTGCTCGACGTACGCCTTTGCATGCGGCGGAAACTCATTTTCTTTCGGGCGCGGAATGACATTCATGGCATCTCGATCTCCTTGCGTACCGCCGATTGTACCCGGCAGCCGCGAAAGCCGGGACGGTATCCTCAAACACGGTCCAGTGGCTTGCATCTGCGGCGCTTACAGTTTCTGGAGCGAAATAGAGGCTCGACGGTACTCGGTGCGGGCCCGAATTTGGCTTCGTCTCGAAAACCTGCTTTCAAGGAAGATTTCTGATCCCCCGAAAGGGAGAACTGCATCGCACTCCTATGCGGCAGCTATGCGATCACTTGCAGCAAGCGAAAGATTTGCCTCCGGGGCACCACGTTTGTGACGAATGTGTAAAAACCGGAGATAAATGGGTACACCTCCGGCTGTGCTTGAGTTGTGGTCACGTCGGGTGCTGCGACTCTTCGAAAAACAGGCACGCCACTAAACATTTTCACTCCACGGAGCATCCCATCATTCGTTCCAATGAACCCGGCGAGAGCTGGGGCTGGTGCTACGTCGACGAGTTGACATACGATCTATCGCGCGGCATTCAGCACGCGCGCGTTGAGAACTAGCGGAGGCCCATGGCGAGACCTGCCCTTCTTACGATCGACGACGATCCGGATGTTCTTTCCTCTATTGATCGCGATTTAAGGCAGCGATACAGCGATCGGTTCCGGATTCTCAAGGCTGAGTCCGGGAAGGCCGCCCTGCACGTGCTCGAACGCCTGAAGCAGCGGAATGAGGCTGTGGCGCTCTTGCTGGTGGACCACCGCATGCCCGAGATGAACGGGATTGAAACACTTCGGCTTGCTATCGATATCTACCCCGAAGCCAAGCGCGTGCTGCTGACTGCCTACGCCGATACCGAAGCCGCCATTCAGGCCATCAACGAGGTTCACCTGAACCACTATCTGTTGAAGCCGTGGCATCCGCCGGAACGGAATCTGTATCCGATCTTGGACGACTTGCTGGAGGACTGGCTGGCGAGTTACCGCCCTCCCTTCGAGGGCGTTCGGGTTCTGGGCACTCGCTGGTCACCTAAGTCATACGAGATGCGCGACTTCCTCGCGCGCAATCAGGTTCCTTATCAGTGGCTGGACGCCGACGCGTCGGCAAAGGACCCGGAAGTGCGGCAGCTGTTGAGCAGTTTCGACGGGCGCTCTCCGCTGCTGCCCACTGTCTTGTTTCCTAATGGGGACAAGATGGAGCAGCCGGCGCCTCACGAGATCGCAGACCGGTTGGGCTTACGCACTCGGGCGGGTCTCGAGTTTTACGATGTGGCCATTGTTGGGGGCGGACCGGCCGGCCTTGCGGCAGCCGTGTATGGGGCCTCTGAGGGACTGAAAACGGTAATGGTGGAACGCGACGCTCCCGGCGGCCAAGCGGGCCTTAGTTCCCGGATCGAAAACTACCTGGGCTTTCCTTCTGGCTTGTCTGGCTCCATCTTTGCCCGGCGCGCCGTCGATCAGGCACGGCGCTTCGGGGTGGAAATTGTCTCACCGCAGGACGTGACTAATCTGCGGACCGAAGGGCCTTATCGCTTAATTCAGCTGGGCGATGGCTCGCAGCTTTCCTGTCACGCTCTGGTTCTCGCTCTGGGCGTGCAATGGCGCAAACTGGGCGTTCCTGGCGAGGATCGCTTGCAGGGAGCCGGCGTCTACTATGGCGCGGGTTCCACCGAAGCCGTCTCCTGCCGCGACGAGGACGTGTATCTGGTCGGCGGCGCGAACTCCGCCGGACAGGCAGCCATGTTCTTTTCAAAGTTCGCCCGGCGGGTCGTGATGCTGGTCCGCGGAACCTCGCTAGCGGCTACCATGTCCCAATACTTGATTAACCAGATCGAGCAAACCGAGAACATTCACGTGGAGTACCAAACCCGCGTGGTGGCCGTACATGGTGAAGAACACCTAGAGACCCTTACTCTTTCCTGCGATCTGTCAGGCGAGACGCGGGATGTGGACGCTTCCTCGCTCTTTATCTTTATTGGCGCGCAGCCGCGTACCGAGTGGCTCGATGGCTTCGTGCAACGTGACGATCGCGGGTTTTTGCTCACGGGACGTGACCTGATGAGCGACGGTAAACGGCCAAAGGGTTGGTCGCTCGATCGCGATCCTGGTCTGCTCGAAACCAACGTTCCCGGCGTCTTCGCGGTTGGCGATGTGCGCCACGGTTCAGTGAAGCGTGTAGCCTCTGGCGTTGGCGAGGGATCAATTGCCATCCAGTTCGTGCACGAGTACCTGGCGAAGATCTAAATGGGGAACGCACCAGACATTCTTGCGCAACCGCGCCAACCGAATGGACCGCCTCCCTCGCCCTCGGAACTGCGGGCCATCACGATCTTCGCTGACCTTCCCGAAGAAGGGCTTGACTGGCTGGCGCAGCACATGAAGACCATCGAGCTGGCGCCGGGTGAGTTGCTGCTGGCCGCAGGGGCTCCGGCCGAATATTTGACGGTCATCCTCGCCGGTGAAATTCGCGCCGAGCGTAATGACGGCCGCGTATTCATCGCCTCCGCCGGGCAGGTCACCGGCCTTCTGCCGTTCTCGCGTCTCACGCAATATCCATCTGACATACGCGCCGTCAGTGCGACTCGTTTAGCTACCCTGCACAAAGACCTTTTCTCGGAGATGAACAGTCGGCTGCCGGCCTTACAGGGACGGCTGGTCAATCTGATGGCCGATCGCATTCGCGAGGCCACCGCAGCCGACCAGCAGCGCGAAAAAATGATGGCTCTCGGCAAGCTTTCCGCCGGGCTCGCGCACGAGCTGAATAATCCCGCATCGGCGGCGCGGCGAGCGGCCGATACACTCCGCAAATCGCTTCACTCGGTGCGGGCCGCAGCGGTGAAACTGGATCGGGACGGATTGCCGCTCGAATCGCGGGTCTTTCTGTCTGAACTCGAAAGCGAATGGGCCAGAAACGCGCTGCCTCACACCGTGCTCGACACCCTAGACCGGAGCGACCGCGAAGACGAAATTGCGGAGTGGCTGCGCGCACAAAAGGTGGAGGCGGTTTGGGATTTGGCGCCCACCCTGGTGGACGTGGGTTGTACGCTCGAGACCTTGGAGGCGATTCCGCAACACGTTCCGGCCAGATTCCTGAACGATGTGCTTATCCGGCTTACTGCTGCGTTCACCATCAGCCGCCTTGCCGACGAGATTGAAAGCGCCACCGGGCGCATCTCGGAACTGGTGCGCGCCATTAAGGAGTACTCCTACATGGACCAAACAGCGCAACAGACGCTCGACATTCACAGCGGCTTGGAGAACACGCTTCTGATGTTGCGGCATCGCTTAAAGAAGGGGATCGAAGTGGTGCTCGAGTATGACCGTACGCTGCCGAAATTGAGCGCGAATGGCGGTGAACTAAACCAGGTTTGGACCAATCTGATTGTGAATGCCGCAGATGCGATGCCGAACGGCGGCAAACTGACCATTCGAACGCAACGCGATCACAATTGCGTACGCGTGGAGGTGGTGGATACAGGGTCCGGCATTCCCAAAGATATTCAAAGCCGGATTTTCGAGCCGTTCTTTACGACCAAGCCAGTAGGCGAGGGAACCGGTCTAGGCCTGGACATTGTCGCTCGTATTGTGCGCAATCATCGGGGTGACGTCTCCTTCACTTCAGCCCCGGGTGAGACAAAATTCGTCGTCCGGCTGCCGTTTGCTCAGCGCGCAGCGTAGACCTCGTTCTGCCGCTTAGAGATTTTAAGCAATTAATTAATCTCTCTGAAGATAAACTTTGCGCGGCAAGGCTCGTTACCCATAGTGCGATTGGGCTAAGTAAAAGTGACACTATAACCGCCGGTACAGAGCTGTGTCGGTCGAAGCAGCGAGCCGTTAAATAGTGCGAAATTACTGGCTTTTAATCGGCGGACGGCTTAGTTCTCGTACTGCTGATGTGGCGGGATTCACACAGTCATCGCGCTAGTACTACCAGGAAGCGATTTGCTTGACTCCGTGCTGCATCGTCAAGCACAATGCATTACACCTCCTCGGAAATGAGTTGAGTGAAACGCAGAGTAAATCGCGCTCTGTAGGTTCACATAGCGGTAGCTCCGTCAGCTCCGGCCACTGTTCTTGCCGAAATCGGCAGTCCCCGTCCGAACAGTGTCTTAGTCTTAACTCATTCTTAGCGGGTAAGTCATAGATATTAAGCCCTTTTAAGGCTATTTGTGTGTGGCCTTAAAGAGCTCAAGGTTTTCGACGGTGTCCGAAGAGCAGTCTGTATGCAAAACCGCTTCAAAGTAAATGCCAAGAATAGGCGAAAAGACGAAAGCGGAAATGGGATGGAGGAATGGGATGGTGTCAGAGATTGATTGTGTTGACAGTGCAACGACAAACGTTTTGAAGGATTGGTTTGCCTTTCGGGTGAGGCCGCGGCATGAGAAGAGCGTTGCGCTGCAATTGGGTGAAAAGAACGAAGAGTGCTTTCTTCCGCTGATCCGGCAAACACGCCGGTGGGCCAACCGGCTTACCCACGTGGATTTGCCGATCATACCTGGATACATCTTCTGCCGCTCGCATCGTTTCGGAATGCTTCCCATTCTGCAGACGCCAGGTGTAATGGACGTGCTGCGGGCCGGCAGTTCGCCCGTTCCCATCCCTACCGAAGAGATCACGGCTCTGGAGCGCGCTATCGACGCCTCTTTCACTATCGAGCCATACCCTTATGTCGAGGTGGGAAAAAGTGTGGAGATCCGGCGAGGGCCACTGGCGGGCGTTTCGGGGATTGTGGTGGAGTGCAAGAAAGCCCAGCAACTAGTGCTCTCTGTCACCCTGCTGCGCCGCTCCGTTCTGGTACACATCGACTTGTCGTCCGTCTGCGACGAACTGCCTGTTTTGCTCTCTGGTTGTGATCAAGTTGCATAACTCGAACCTGACCGAAGAGCGCCATGTTGTTACTTCCGAGCTGGCGCATAGCGGCTCCCAACCTGTCAAGGCCAGGTCTGCACATACGATGCCCTTACGAAATAAAACTCACGCAATTACGTTCAGATTGGGTAGTCGCGAATACCAGGAGTTAGTGAAAGCCGTGCAGTGCCGGGGCGCCCGCAGCGTTTCAGAGTTCACCCGCACAGCGGTACTAAACCGTGTGGTTGCTGAGAACCTCCAGCAATTCTTGGAAAATGATTTGAAGACGCTGGTGGCGCGGCTTGAGGATTTTGACGAGAAGGTCCGGGACTTGCGGCGGCAGATACGCGATTTGCTGACGAACTCGGAGTGTGTTGGAGCATAAGCGCGCATGAGCCAGAGAATATATAGTCCGTTGCGCCGCAGGGTGCCAGGAGGGAAGCCAGAGATGTTATCTACTGCGTTCGTTCGTCTCGTTTTGCTGCTTTGCATGGCTGCTTCGCTGGTGCTGGCGCAGCAAGCCGCTCCGCCGGTCGATTTGCGCTCCGGCGCCGCAGAAACCAAAGCTCCCGAGGCTCCACTGGCGGCCGCCAAGTCCATGCCTCAGCCCACTGGTCCGGAGCGCGTGCCAAACTATGTGCTCGGTCCCGACGACCAGATTATTATTCGGGCTTTCCGGTTAGAGGAAATTTCCGATAAGCCGATTCAGATCGGAGGCGATGGCTACATCAATCTTGCATTTGTGGGACGAGTGAAAGCAGCCGGGCTTTCTGTGAGCGAGCTCGAGCAAGAGCTGACGAAGCGAGTCAAGAACTACGTCCTCGATCCCCAGGTCACAGTAATGGTGGCCGACTACCGAAGCCAGCCCGTGTCGGTGGTGGGAGCCGTGAATGTTCCAGGTGTGGTACAGCTTCGCGGACGGCGGCGTCTGGTCGAGGTCATTGCGCAGGCAGGCGGTTTGAAGCCGGATGCCGGCAACACGGTCACCATCACTCGGGAACTAACGCAGGGTCGAATTCCGCTACCGAATGCAGCCGACGATCCAACCGGAAAGTTCAGCGTCGCGCACGTAAACTTGCACAACGTTATGGAGGCGCAGGATCCGCAGAACAATATTGTGATCGACGCTAACGATGTGGTGATGATTCCGCGAGCGCAACTACTCTACGTCGTGGGCGAAGTGCAAAAGCCTGGCGGGTATGTCTTGAACGAGCGGGATTCGCTTTCCGTCTTGCAGGCGGTCGCTCTGGCGGGCGGTCTGACGCAACGGGCAGCTCCAAAGAAGGCACGGATACTGCATCAGGAGGCAGATCAGGCAACCAGGACAGAGTCACCGACCAATGTGTACAAAATCCTAAACGGTCAGGCCCCTGACGTGCAACTGCATGCCGATGACGTCCTGTTCGTACCCAACAGTTTGCCGAAGTCGGCGAGTGGAAAAGCATTGGATACCGCGCTCAATATGGCCGGCATTGCCATTTGGCGCTTCTAACGCGGAGGAAATAGCTGATGGAATTCAACACGCACCTGACAAGAACGGGCCACCCGACGGCGGTTTCACTCGCGAACAATGACTGGTTGGACAGCCGGCAGGAGGGCGGCCGTCAATACCGACCCGAAGGCGAAGTGCGCTTTCAGGTGGTGCTGCGGCGACATGGGCGCATGATCGCGGCCCTCTTTCTGCTGTGCCTACTCCTGGCTGGACTGGCAACGCTTCTGATGAGTCCAAAGTACCGGGCCAAGACTTTGGTCGAAGTTCTCACGGTGAATGGCGACTTCATGAACGGAAAGGACATCGATCCGAATACTTCGGGATCGACGATGGACTCCTATCTGGAGACGCAAACGAAGCTGCTAACGAGCGAGACGGTGGCCGACCGAGTGGTGTCGAGCCTGCTGCCGAAGGAAGCGGCCTATGTCCCGCCAAGCGAGACGGGCGTCCGCAAGTTGAAGCACTTGTTTAATCGAAAACAGTCTGTGATTTCAGGCGAGGACGCGATTCGTCAAGCCCTGGGAAGCGTCAAGGTCAAGGCCGAAGGGCAGTCGAGCTTGATTTCAATCACCGTGGTCGCTTCTTCCGCTCAGCTTGCCTCCGATGTAGCAAACGGCATCGCGGATCAGCACATTCAGGCCTTACAAGATGCCCGGTTCGCCACGGTAACACAAACGGCAGAATTTCTGTCGGCGCAAGTCGAATCGCAGCGCAAGAAGCTGCAAGTATCGGAAGATCAATTGCAGAACTACGCGCGCTCGACGGGGCTGATTTATACGTCGGATGCGAGTCGGGATAGCGTAGCCTCGGAAAATCTTCGCGAGATCCAGGCGGATTTGGCGAAAGCGGAGGCCGACCGAGTCGAGAAGCAGTCGCAACTGGAGCTCTTGAACGCGAGCTCGCCGGAGAACCTGCCAAAGGTGCTCGATGATGGCTCGTTAAGAGAAGTGAATAGCCACTTGAGCGAACTTCGCCGGCAGCTGGCGGACCTGAGCGCGACGTTGGCTCCGGGACACTACAAAGTCCGGGAAGTGCAATCGCAGATCGCGGCCCTCGAGAAACAAGCGGAGCAGGACCGGGGTTCGGTCATGAAGCGCATGCAGAACGATTTTCGCGCCGCGCAGCGTCGCGAGGAACTGCAGCGAGCGGCATATCAAAAGCAGCTTGCGCTGGTGGGTGATCAGTCCGGCAAGGAAGTAAGGTACAACATGCTGAAGCGTGAGGTCGATGCCAACCGCGACCTGTATCAGTCGATGCTGCAGAAGATCAAGGAAGCCGGCGTAGTAGCGGCTCTCCGGTCGAGCAACATCCGAGTGGTCGATCCTGCCAAACCTCCCGCAACGCCGTTCCAACCGAACCTGCTTGTGAATCTCGCAATCGGAATATTAGCGGCCGGAATCTTCTCAGCGCTATATGTGCTGTTGCGAGAACGGGGAGACCGAAGCATTCGTACTCCCGGCGAGAGTACACGCTTGCTGCAGGTTCCGGAACTCGCGATCATTCCAGCGGCGAAACAGGATATCCGGACGCAGATCGTGGGTTCGTCAACGAGTAGGTTAAGAAAGAGGAATGGCTCCTTCTTACAAGTCTTATCCGCCACCAGCTCCGACTCTTCTCACGACATAGCGACAAGCTGGCTGCATACAGGCTCACTGGTCGCAGAGTCCTTCCGTTCGGCAGTGACGTCGATACTGCTGTGGGGACGGGAATCCAAGCTCGCTCATAAGATTCTGGTCGTGACCAGCGCGCACGCTGGCGCCGGCAAAACGACAACGGTGTTGAATCTCGGGCTGGGTATCGCCGAGAGTGGCCGGCGGGTGTTGTTAGTGGACGGCGATCTCAGATTGTCGCGACTGGGCAACATCTTCGGCTTGAACGGAACGGCGGGACTCAGTGACGTCCTTTCGGGCGCCCTGAGCCGCAGCGTTGCGCACGAGCTCATTCGCGAGATCGGCGTACCTGGTTTGTTTGTGTTACCGAGCGGGCCCAAGCGACCGAACGTGAACCAACTGCTTCATTCCCATGCTTTGAACGCCTTGCTCGAAGAGATCGGATCACACTTCGATTTCATCCTGGTGGACACGCCTCCCGCTATACCATTGAGCGATGCGCGGTTACTGGCGCGGCACGCCGATGGAGTCATCTTGGTGCTTCGGGCCGGCGAAACTAGCGTGGAGCAGTCAATTACGCTGCGCGAGTCGTTCTTCCAGGACGGAACTTACGTCTTCGGCTCCATTCTGAACAACTGGGACGCCGATGCAGGCGATCCAGCTTACGTCAAATCGTATCTGAAGTATGCCCGGGCATCGACCTCGGGCAGGTAAGACAGCAGCAACCCGGCATCGATCGCGCCCGCTTTTCGCTCGGCCGTCTGTTTAATCCGCCGCATGTTTGTTCATCATCGAAGGTTGCACAACATCACGCAGATAGTGCTGGATGCGGCTTGTTTGCCGTTCATCTGGTACTCGACGATTCAAGTCCGGCTGCTGTTGAATCCAATGACTCATGCGCATGTGGCAGCCCAGGCGCCGCTATCGTGGGCGCCTTCGCTTGGGTTGGTTCTTCCGGTCTGGCTCGCTTCCTCGTTTTGCCTGCGCCTGTACCGGAGACCGGACGTCTTGCAGTTTTGGACGATCTGTTCCTGGGCTTTTGAAAACTCCTTGCTGCTGACGACCGCGACCGCAGTGGTAACTTTCTTCTCCCGCGAATTCGGTGACTCCGTTTCGCGCATGTTCGTTCCTGCGATGTTTCCGGTCGCAGTGGTGCTGCTGGCCATGGCGCGTTACGCAGGTATTGGGTTGGTGGCCTGGAGTTGTGAATACATAGGCCGTCCCCTGCGCATCGCGCTGCTGGGCGATTCACAACGGGTGGCGAATGTAATCGACCGTATCCAGCAGGCACAGGCCGCCGTGATTCGCGGCTTAATTCTTCCCGAAGGAGCGCTGGCCTCCGTGGCGGCTTGCTCCGTTCCAGTGTTAGGGACGACGCAACAATTGGCAGAGTTGGTGAATCGCGAGCGATTGGAACACGTGATCGTTTTCCCGACCTCCATTCCCAGCCTGGAGTTAGAGCAATGCACGCACTTGCTTGAGCGCATGGGGGTGACACAGAGTTGCGCCATTGAGGGCGCCTCGGGGCCAGCGCGCCTCGATCTCACGACCCTCTACGGGTTGCCGTTCGTTGAAGTGGTTCCCCGACAGTTTACGCGCGGCCAGGAGCTCGTCAAGCGGATCTTTGATGTGACGGTCTCGGCAGCTGTGCTGGTTGTGTTGGCTCCTCTGTTACTGGTCATCATGATCCAGATCAAGCTGACGTCCGACGGCCCGGTTCTTTACAAATCACGCCGAGTCGGGAAAGGAGGAAGGCACTTCACCTTCCTTAAGTTCCGCTCGATGTACGTGAACAACGACCGCAGGTCGCTGCAGGGCGCGAATGAAAAGGGCGGGCACATCTTCAAGATGCGGAACGATCCGCGCGTGACGCCCATCGGACGCCTGCTCCGGCGCTACAGTCTGGATGAGATGCCGCAGCTTGTAAACGTGCTACGCGGCGAGATGAGCCTGGTCGGTCCCCGGCCTTTGCCGGCGGGCGATTTGGGCCCGGACGGCATGAGCAAGACTTACGCAGTCTGGTCCGAGGGGCGTTCTCAGGTGATGCCTGGCTTAACAGGCCTGTGGCAAATCAGCGGACGCAGTGACTTGCCGTTCGAAGACATGGTGCGTCTCGACCTTTCTTACATTCAGAACTGGTCGCTCGCGTTGGATATCCGCATTCTGCTGAACACGCCGCTGTTGGTTCTGCGCGGTGTGGGCGCTTATTAAACGAACCACTCATATGACCTACTTCCAACCGAGGCCGACGAGCCAATCAATGGAGATATCGGAAATGTTGAACTTAGCGGGAGCGATTCGATGACGTCAGTGCCGTTGCTCAGCATTGGACTGTTTGTTTATAACGGTGAGCATTTTCTGGCGGAGACCCTGGATTCCATTCTGGGACAGACTTTCCGGGATTTTGAGCTGATTATCTCTGATAACGGTTCTACAGACGCGACGCAGCAGATCTGCGAACGCTACCTCGCGCGGGACCCGCGCATTCGCTACTATCGCGCTGAGAAGAATATGGGCGCGGGCTGGAATGTGCGCCGCGTGTTCTCACTCGCCACGGGCAAGTACTTCAAATGGGCTGCGTGCGACGACCTGTACGAACCGACTTTCTTGGAGAAATGCGTTGCGGCCCTGGAGCAGGAGCCCGGGTATGTTCTGGCGCATGCCAAAACCCGTGTCATCGACGACAAAGGGCAGTTTGTCGAGAACTACAACTGGCCCCTGGAGACGGATAGCGCAGATACCGTCACCCGTTTTCGGGCCATGCTGCTGAACGATCACCTGTGTTTTCAGATTTTCGGAGTGATGCGCCGCGAAGCGCTGCTGCAGGTGCCGCCCCAAGGCAGCTATGTGAACTCCGACGGCGTGCTGCTGGCACAGATGTCGCTGCTTGGCCGCTTCTACGAAGCGCCCGAGCATCTGTTCATCAGCCGCCGGCATGAACGCCAGTCGACGCAAACGCTGCCGGTCCGGGTAAAAAAGAGAAGGTTCCGGTTGACCAACCGGCACGGCACGCTGCCTTCGCCGGAGTGGTGGGATCCGCAACGCGCCCATCGCATCGAGTTTCCGGAATGGCGTCAATTACGTGAGTATTACGGATCCATCTTGAGGGGGCCGCTCGCATCCGGCAAACGGGTCAAGTGCCTCTTCCTGCTGCTTCCGTGGATTGCAAAACATTTCCGGCGCATGATGAAGGACCTTCTCATCGCCGCCGATCAGGTTTTGTACAACTTCCAAATGTCTCAGATGAAGGAGACGGAGTGGAAAGAAGTGAGCAAAAACGCATGAAAGTAGCAATCTTAGCGGGTGGAGTGGGGTCGCGGCTGTCGGAAGAGACGGAAGTCAAACCGAAACCGATGGTGGAGATTGGCGGCAAGCCGATTCTCTGGCACATCATGATGTACTACTCCCAGTTCGGCTTCAATGACTTCGTGATTGCCTTGGGCTATAAGGGCGAAGTCATTAAGAAGTACATGGTGGACTACTGTGCTCTGAACAGCGACATCGCGGTGAATTTCAGAACAGGTAGCGTCACGCTGACGCACAAGCAAACCTGCAACTGGACGGTCGAACTAATCGACACCGGGATGGAGACGCAAACTGGCGGGCGAATCAAACGTCTGGAACCATTCCTGAACAACGAACGCTTCATGCTTACGTGGGGCGATGGCCTCTCCGATGTGAACCTGGACCAATTGCTCGCTTATCACAAAGCGCATGGCAAACTGGCGACCTTGACGGCGGTTCGGCCGACGGCACGCTTTGGGCATCTGGAGACCATCGGGGACCAGGTAATTGAGTTTTCCGAAAAGCCGCAGACGCGGGAAGGCTGGATCAACGGTGCATTCTTTGTGCTGGAACCAGCGATCTTCGATTACATCGAGGGCGACCGCACCCATTGGGAAAAGGAACCGATGGAGCAGATTGCGAAGGACGGCCAGTTGATGGCCTATCGGCATAATTCTTTCTGGCAGTGCATGGACACGCTGCGCGAGAAGAAACTGCTAGAGAACTTGTGGCAGAGCGGGAAGGCGCCATGGAAAATTTGGGAGGACGAACATGCGAGTACTAATAACGGGTCACGAAGGATACATTGGAACGGTTTTGGTGCCGACCCTGTTGTCGGCCAGGGCACGAATTAACGGGGCTGGATAGTAATCTTTTCGCCCGTTGCACGTTTGGGGGAGGAATCCATGAGATTCCGACCGTCACAAAGGACATTCGCGATGTTACGGTCGAGGATTTGCGAGGCTTCGATGCCATCATCCACTTGGCCGGGTTGTCGAACGATCCGCTGGGTGATCTGAACCCGGGCTTGACATTCGAGGTGAATCACCTTGCCTCCGTGCGGCTGGCGGTGATGGCGAAGGAAGCCGGCGTGCGGCGGTTCCTGTTTTCCTCGTCATGCAGCAACTACGGCGCGGGCGGGGAAGATCTGCTAGACGAGACGTCCGCGTGCAATCCGGTAACTCCGTACGGCACCTCCAAGGTCCTGGTAGAGCGCGACGTAGCGAAGCTGGCGGATGCAACCTTCACGCCGACCTTTTTGCGCAACGCCACGGCGTTCGGTGTTTCGCCCCGGCTCCGGTTCGATCTGGTGTTGAACAATCTGGTGGCGTGGGCCTATGCCACCGGGCGCGTATTCATCAAGAGCGATGGAACGCCCTGGCGGCCGATTGTGCACATCGAAGACATTTCGCGCGCGTTTCTGGCCATTCTCGAAGCCCCGCTCGAGGCGGTTCACAACCAGTCGTTCAACGTAGGCCGCAACGAAGATAACTACCGGGTGCGCGAACTGGCCGAGATCGTAAAGGAAACGGTCCCGGGCACCGAAATCGAATATGCGGCCGATGCGGGTCCGGATAAACGCTGTTATCGGGTGGACTGCAGCAAGATCCGGCGGGTGCTGCCGAGCTTCGAGCCCGTCTGGGACGCCCGCAAAGGCGCGGTGGAACTGTATGAAACCTACAAGCGGATCGGCCTGAAGGTGGAAGACTTCGAAGGCATCCGTTACAAGCGGATTGCACACATCAAGGCGCTGATTGCAGAAGGGTCGATTGACGAGTCGCTGCGCTGGAAAACCGGGCGTCCGGTTTTAGATCACGTCACGGAAGAAGTAGGAGCGGTTTAACGATGGATATCAGTGAATTTCGTTGTCGGGCCTGTGATGCAACGGGGGTGCAGCCGATCCTCTCTTTTGGGAAGACGCCGCTCGCGGATGCACTTTTGACGCGGGAACAGTTGAGCGAGGCCGAGATTACGGCGGAACTGGACACGGTCTTTTGCCCGCATTGCGCGCTGGTGCAGATTACGGAAACGGTGCCGCCGGAAATTCTGTTCTGTCGCAATTATCCCTACTTCTCCTCGGTGTCGAAAGCGCTACTGGCCCACTTTGGAGAAAGCGCCAGGGAGATCATCGAGGCGCGGCGCCTGGGGCCTGGCAGTGTGGTTGTGGAGGCCGCCTCGAACGACGGGTACATGCTGCGCAATTTCGTCGAGCGCGGGATCACGGTGCTCGGTATAGATCCGGCGCAAGGACCGGTGACCAACGCCCGTAAGAGTGGGGTTGACAGCATCTGTGACTTCTTCTCGAGCAGCCTGGCGCAGCGTCTGAACGAGAACGGCAAACAGGCGGACGTTTTCCTGGCGAATAATGTCCTCGCTCACGTAGCGGATTTGAACGGGTTTGTCGAGGGTATCAAAACGATCCTGAAGCCGCAGGGCGTCGCGGTCATCGAGGTTCCCTACCTGGTGGATCTGATCGAAAAATGCGAGTTCGACACGATCTACCACCAGCACCTCTGCTACTTCTCGGTCACTGCCTTAACCCGGCTCTTTGAACGTCATCACTTGTTTCTCAACGACGTTCGGCGAGTAGCGATCCATGGCGGCTCGCTCCGGCTGTTCGTCGAAAAGGCCGGCCGCCCGACGGAGCGGCTGCGGAGCTTACTGGCGGAGGAGCACGCAGCCGGCGTGGACCGGCTGGAATACTTCCAAAGCTTCGCGCAACGTGTGGAGAACATTCGCACGGAACTGACAACTCTGTTGCAGCGGTTGAAGCAGGAAGGCAAGACCATTGCCGGCTATGCGGCGGCGGCGAAAGCCACAACGTTGTTGTCCTTCTGTGGGATCGACAAGCAGTTACTCGACTACATCGTCGATCTGAATGAGTTCAAGCAGGGCCGCTTCATGCCTGGCAATCACTTGCCGATCCATGCGCCTCAGAAGCTGGTCGAGGCGAAACCGGACTACGTCTTGATTCTCGCCTGGAACTTCGCCGACGAGATCATGAAGCAGCAGCGTGCTTATAGCGAACTCGGCGGTAAGTTTATCATCCCGATACCCACCCCCAGTATCGTGGCGGGCGCAGTCGCCTAACCTGCCGCCAACGGCCCGTCAAGCAATAGCCAACCGACCTTTTTGTGCGCTCGCGAACCGGAGTGCATGGCGATAACAGACTGATGGAAAGATCCAGGAGTGATGAAAATGAACACAGTGTATTTGGATTCTTCGCTGAGCGATGAACGACGCCGCGATTTGCTGTACAACGGCCAGCTATTTGCGTACTCCAACCGCGCGAGCGTAAAGGCGTTGTGTGAGTTTGCAGGAGAGATGATCCGGGAAGCGTTTCATCCGCTCGATCCGCTGACCGCTCAATTCCACATGGAAGTGGAAGAGTTTGTGGCCAAGTTCGGTCCGCTGAAGCCGAAGTTCATTCACCACCCGCATACCAAGGAAGTGATCCGGGCGGTGCTGAGCGACTTCGGGTGCAATCTCGACGACACCTATCAGGACGTACCCAGGCTGCGCGCGGTCACCTCTGACGCTTACCTGACCTCGGGCGTCGGCTACGCGCATCACTTGCACCGCGACACCTGGTACTCGGCTCCAATGCAACAGATCAATTGGTGGCTACCGGTGTTTGAGATGGCCTCGGAAAGCTCGATGGCGTTCCATCCGCGGTACTGGAATGAGCCGGTGAAGAATGGATCGAACGAGTTCAACTATTACGAATGGAACAGCACTGGTCGTGCGACTGCCGCTCAGCACATCAAGTCAGATACGCGTAAGCAACCAAAACCAGAACAGCCAATGGAATTAGATCCACAGGTGCGCCTGGTGCCTGAACCCGGCGGAGTGATTCTGTTCTCCGCGGCACAGATGCATTCGACGGTACCGAATACCTCGGGCCGAACTCGCTTCAGCATCGACTTTCGGACCGTTCACGTGGGCGACGTGAAGAACAAGATTGCGCCGCCGAACATCGATTCCGAGTGCACTGGCACTTCCCTGCGCGATTTTCTGCAGGCCAGCACCTTGCGGACCATGCCAGAAGATGTCATCAGCATCTACGAGCCCGAGCCGGTGGCCGACGGAACGTTGGTCTTTAAGCCGTAGCTCCCTGCTGGAGCGCGTTTCAGCAGTGCCACGCCACGGGCGCAAACCCATGGCCGGCTTCCGATAATTAACCAAACCTGAGCCTCCTTGTAAAAACCATGTCGATTAAATACACGTGTCCCAATTGCTTAGACAGTGCGCTCCGAACTTTTTACGAGGTGCGCCGGGTTCCTGTTCATAGTGTTTTGCTGATGCCCTCGCGCGATATTGCCATTAACTATCCAAAAGGCGACATCGCGCTGGGCTTCTGTAAGAACTGCGGATTCGTGTCGAACAGCTTGTTCGATCCCGGCGTTCACGAGTATTCGCCCCAATATGAAGAGACGCAAGGCTTCTCGGCGACCTTCCGCTCCTTCCACGAGCGGCTGGCAGCCAGTTTGATTCAGCGTTACGACCTACGCCATAAGAAGGTAGTCGAGATCGGGTGCGGTAAGGGCGAGTTTCTCAGCCTGCTGTGCGAGATGGGCCAGAACCGGGGGATTGGGTTTGACCCGGCTTTCGTGGCGGAGCGAAACCCATCGCACAGCGGAGTGGATGTCGAATTCGTGCAGGACTTTTATTCGGAGAAATATGCGCATGTGCATGCGGATTTCTTCTGCTGCAAGATGACGCTTGAACACATTCCGGACACGGCGGAGTTCATCCGGACGGTGCGCCGCGCGGTCGGCGACAATCCGGAGACGACGGTCTTTTTCCAGGTACCGGATCTGATCCGGGTCTTGAAAGATTTCGCGTTCTGGGACATCTATTACGAACATTGTTCTTATTTCTGCGCCGGCTCGTTGGCGCGGGTGTTCCGCGAAGCTGGATTTGACGTGATGGAGACGTGGACCGATTACGACGATCAGTATTTGATGATCACGGCAAAGCCGTCGAAACACATTCAACCGGCTTCCACGATCGAGAAGGACGCACCGGCATTGGTAGCGAGCGCCATGAAGTCGTTCCTGCGCCAGCAAGAGAGTTGCGTGGATTATTGGAAGAAACAGCTCAGCGACTTCCATCGCAGTGGACAGAGGACGGTGGTGTGGGGCTCTGGTTCGAAGGGTGTGGCGTTCCTGACGCGCGTGAACCTGAACGAAGCCATCGAATACGTGGTTGACATTAACCCTCATCGGCAAGGAAAGTTCATGGCGGGGACAGGTCAGCAGATCATGTCGCCTAAGTTCCTGCAAGACTATAAACCGGACGTAGCGATTGCAATGAACCCCATTTACAAGGCCGAGATTCGGGAGAATCTCCAGCAAATGGGGTTGAGTACGACCGTGCTGTCGGTCTAGCGCGTTTTCTTCAGCTGTGCGAATTGCCATTTTCGATCATCAGGTGGTGCCGACGAATCCGATCGGAGGCTGTCACCGCCGCATGCTAAGTGCGCTCGCCCGGGAACACGAATTCACCGTGTTCTCGGTCGACTTCGACAATCCATGCCCCGAACGGATTCGCTGGGTCCGGGTTCCGGCGATACGCCGGCCGCTCGCACTATTGTTCGTGTCATACCATCTGATGGCACCGCTCTCTTACTGGTTCGACAGAATCAGGACGGGACAGAAATTCGATTTCATTCAGAAGGTAGAGAGCAAACTTCTGTTCGGCCGAGTGGCGTATACGCACTTCTGCCACACCTCGTACCTGAAGCACAACTGGTCCGAGACGCAGGCAAGCGGCCTGCGCGGCATGCTGCGCTGGTTGGATCATAGGCTGCATGCTTTGTTTGAGAAGTTGGTGTATTCTTCCGTGCAGCAAGTGCTGGTGCCCTCGAACGGACTAGCGGCTGAGCTGAAGGCCTCGTTCCCAGAGGTTGCGGGAAAGACAGCGGTGCTGCCGAACGCCGTGGACGTCGCGCGACTGCAGCAGCCCGTCTCGTTTGACCGCACCGGGTTTCGAACGCAGATTGGCTTCGACTCATCGGACGTGGTACTCGTCTTCTGCGCGCTGGGGCACTTCGAGCGCAAGGGACTACCGGTGCTGATTGAGTCCTTGCAAAATCTGGATGGCAGGTTGAAGCTGCTGGTCGTCGGTGGGCAACACGATCTAGTGTCACGCTACCAAAACCGCGCCGAGTCGCTCGGCTTAAGCAAGCGCGTTGTGTTTGTAGGGGCGCAGAGCGACGTCCGCCCGTACCTCTGGGCTGCGGATGCGTTCGTGTTGGCGTCGGCCTACGAAACCTTTTCCCTGGTGGCATACGAGGCGGCGGCGGCTTCGTTGCCGCTGATAACCACGCGTCTGCACGGCGTCGAAGAGATCGCCATCGAAGGAGAAACAGGCTTCGTCGTGCGTCGCGCGGCGGCTGATTTCGCGACTGCGTTCGAGCGCTTGCTTCGGTTGACAGCCGCCGAACGGGCGCAAATGGGACGTAACGCTCGTGACCGGGCCATTGGGTACACAGAAGAGCGCTTCCTTGCGAACTGGCGGGACTTCTACGCTCATCGAGAACGGAGCGCTAGTTTGGCGGGACCGCTGACTCGGATGCCGGTTTGGAAATGCTCGCATGACGGGAGAGGCGGCAGCAAAGGGCCAAGCGAAATCGCGACCGAGGTCGGATGCCGGGAGGCGAATCGCCGCTAGTACCGAGGCCGTTGGGCACGGTTGCTAGACAAGCAACGCAAGCGGAAGAGAGCAGTTTGGATGTTGGGCGGATCGCCGACCTTAGCGGTATTTGTGTTCAGGACCAAAATTGATCAGCCAATCAAGACCTCACAGACTCGAGCCGCTCATTTCGGGCATCGCTGGCCGCAGCAACGCTGCCGAGTCTCAGGGCCTCGAGAATGCCGGGCGAAGGGGCAATCCAGTTCGTAATCTTGCCTTTCTATCCACGCTGACGGTAGTTACGCATCTGCCGTTGCTCGGGATCGGCGAGCCGGATTCGGCGCTCTTCACGACTGGCGTCAGGCAGTGGTTGAGCGCTGGGTCGCAAGCGCCTAGCCTCTATTCCGCGCGCGCCTGCGCCCTTTACTACGTCTGGATGGCGGCCTTGGTCCGCCAACTGCATCTCCCTCTGCGGGATTGTTCGGGGATGATGAGCGCCATTAGCCTGCTGGCTGGCGTCGGCATCGTGGTCTTCGGTTATCTGCTCGGCAGTCGCTTGGCGGACTGGAACTCGGCCCTGAAAGGGATGCTGCTCTTCGCTCTGTCACCCGGCTTTTGGTGGGTCAGCGCAGAGAGTCACCCGCAGGCGCTTTCGTTGTTCTTCGGCATGGCGGCTGTCTGGTTTTTCTGGCTATATCTGGAAGGATCGAATCGCTGGTGGTTCTTGACTGCAGCGGTATTGTTCGCGCTTGCGTTGGCGACCAAGAATGATGCGGTACTTCTCGCGCCAGGATTTCTGGCGGTGGCACTGTGGCAAAAATTCGAATTTCAACAAACCTGGAAGGCCATCGGGGTGGCTTTCACAGGTGGCGTGCTGTCCATGCTCTTGTCACGGTTGACAGCCGGCTCCGCTTTTGGTGCAGTGACGGGCGCACAGCAAGCAATGAGTATCTATGGGCGCTTCTCGAATCTGCGTGATTTCGCCAAAGGGCTGACTCCTATCGTGTGCGGGCTTGGGTTGATTACTGCATTGGCCCTTGCCGCGGCACTGGTCATTGCCTTCAGAAAGGATCCGGCAAGGCGACGCTGGTTGATTTTATTGAGCCTCTGGTGTTTGCCAGGCTACTTGTTCTTCATTTACATCTGGGGAAATAATGTCCGCCACGTATTGGCCTTTGGGATTCCGCTTTTCTGGTTCGCGGCCAAGTATCTCAGGTGGTGGCAGGTTCTCGCCTGCGTCGCCGCCAGTCTCCTGGTGCCTGGGAACTCCAACAACTTTCTTTATCCGTCGCCAAATGTACTTGCGAGTGAACACCTATTTCGGGTCAAACACGCCGAGCTTGGGCACATCGCAGACACGCTCTCGAGCGGATCCAGTTGCTTTGTGGGCAGTTACACCAGCGACTACCTGGTGCCGATGCTGTTGAACCAAGGTGGCAGGATCGAGAGCCAGCAATCGAGCTACGACTCATCCGCACGTTTGATGCGCATGCCGAACGGGTCGGTTGTCGCCTTCAGGCGCATTGCTCCTTCGGATAAAACGATCGATCTCGGCGGCTGTCTCAGCCTTGAGTACAACGCCGCCGGGAGGAAAGTCAGACCATTTGGCGGAGAGTGGCACGTTCCAATTACTTGAACCCACTCGCTGCCCCAGGTACGCACTCCTGCATGTTTGCCGACCGAAGTAAGAGCGCGTTTTGCTTTTGTTGCTCCTGTTCCCGACGGCGGCGCAGTTCCTTGGCGGGTGGAGCTCTGCTGGCATTTTGTCGATTTGTCCGCCAAACCAGAACCGGATATCATCAGGCCAAGCTGGCCGCGGCTTGTTTTGCACGCCACAGGAGATGAGCTGGGTCAGACGACCGGCACCGGATACAAAGAGTTTGCTTTGTGAGGACGCGCCTCGGGCTCGTCAGAATCGAGTGAGTAATCAAATGATCAGTACAAATGAACTCGCGGCGACACTGCCCATTGAGTTGCCTGCTGCCCCGCCAGATTTGGCTATTGCTGTCCTGATTCCTTGCTATAACGAGGGCCAGACCATCTACAAGGTGGTCCAGGAGTTCCGGTTGGCCATGCCGGGGGCGCGCATATACGTGTATGACAACAATTCTTCCGACAACACGTTTGCCGAAGCGGAACGGGCCGGCGCCGAAGTATTCCGCGAACCTATGCAGGGAAAAGGCTGGGTCGTCAGACGGATGTTCGCCAATATACGGGCCGACTACTACGTCCTCGTTGATGGCGACGGGACGTACGATCCTTTTATTGCTCCCGAGATGATCGAGATGGCCTGCCGGCAGCAGCTCGCAATGGTCGTAGGCAGGCGCGTACATGAATCGGCGCGAGCCTATCGGCCAGGACATGTGATCGGCAACAAAATTTTCACCACAAGCATCGCGAGGCTGTTCGGAACGACATTCACGGACATCTTCTCCGGCTACCGCGTGTTCTCACGGCCTTTCGTCAAGTCGTTCCCGGTATTTTCGGACGGCTTCGAGATTGAGACGGAGTTAACCGTCCATGCCTTGACTCTGGGCTTGAGCGTCGCCGAGGTACCGACCCGCTACAGCGAACGTCCCGAAGGGTCCGTGAGCAAGCTCAATACCTATCGCGACGGCATTCGTATCCTCTGGACCATCGTCAAGCTGGTAAAGAACGAGAAGCCGCTGCACTTCTTCGCCGCCTCAGGGCTGATCTTTCTCCTGAGCGCGCTCGCGCTGGCGTACCCGGTGGTACTGACCTTTCTGCATACAGGGCTGGTGCCTCGTTTTCCCACTGCTATTCTGGCGACCGGACTAGCGGTATATGCGCTGATGTTGTTTGGCTGCGGCCTCATCCTTGACACCGTGACGAAGGGACGCCGGGAGGCAAAGATCCTCTCTTACCTGAATCTAATGGATCGCTTCCGGCGCACATCGTCGGCGCGCAAGCGCGTTGCAGCCAATAAGAGGCAAGCCAGGCAATTGTAAAGTTGTTCGTGAGTTGTCCCGAGTGTTAGCAAGCAAAGCAATGACTTACTTTCGAAGGCTTGGGCGTGCACTCTGTTTTGGCATCCTGGCGCTCATCTGCGCCTGGCCCGCCCTTTACAACGGGCAGCCGCTTCTGTTTGTGGATACGCCCGCCTATGTCCGAAGTGCAGACGCCGGCTTTGTCAAGTTGACGCATGTTCGCAGCGTCTGGTCTGAGGCTGAAGGATCACTGGCACCGCCAGGGCGAAGCGAGAGCACCGCGGTCCGAAAGACGGGGCACACCTCCATGAGCTCTATTGCGGATAAGACAGTGCTTGCTGGCCGCTCCGTTTATTACGGAGCACTTCTGTACATGTCGCAGCTAGGTGGTGGCCGCTTCTGGCCTGCCGTCGCCTTTCAGTCACTCGCGGTACTGCTCTCGATTGTCCTCACGCTGCGGAGCCTGGGGCGATTTGAGCTGCCCGGCGTAGCTTCCGTGGTGGCTCTGTTAGCTGCTGCGACCCCGATGGCATTTTTTGTTTCGTACCTGATGCCGGACATCTTCGCTGCGGTGACGATTCTTTCCGTGGCCAACTTACTCGCGTTCAATGGCCGACAGCCACGAAGCGTGACTTTGGTTTGGCTGCTGCTGTTGACCTTCGGTCTACTCTTCCACACGTCGCACGTCGTGATCGCTGCCGTGATTCTGGCGGCAACGGTGAGCTCGCGGCTATGGTCCCGTACGCCCATCGCGTGGAGACCGGTGACTGGCATCGTGTGTGCCCTGCTGGTCGCCTTTGCAGGAGAAGCACTCTTTGCCTTCGCCGCGACGAAACTGGTGGGGGCTCCTCCAGTAAGGCCGCCGTATCTCATGGCGAGAATGATCGCAGATGGCCCGGGGTACCGGTTCTTGAAGGCTCGCTGCCCGGCGGCTGGTTTGGCGGTGTGCGCCTTCGTCCCGACATCCCCGAATCACACGAGTGACGACTTGTTGTGGGACATCAATCCCACCCGAAGCATTTTTGCCGCCGCCGACGGGCCGACCCGGCGGCGAATTGCCGGTGAGCAAGGAAAGTTTGTACTCGAAACCGTTGCGTACGATCCGGCCGGAGTTTTGAAGGCGGAGCTAACCGATATTTTGCACCAAGCAGCGATGTTCAGTCTTGACGAATTCGAATTCGACCCGGGCGCAAAAGGCTTTTTGTCGGTGCACATTCCAGAACCGCATCTGCAGGTACTCAAGGGCACCAAAGTCTGGACTGGCGCTATGCCATTCGCATTCGTTTCGAAGCTAGGGACTCTTGTTACGTGTTTCTCAATCGTTTGTCTTGCCGGCTGCTTCGTTTTCAACTGGAAGGTTCTTGCCGCCAACGGCCCTTTACTAGTCTTTTCGGTCTTAATCATAATGGGCACCGCGCTCAATGCCATTATCTGCGGCGGTATCTCTACGCCGCACGACCGGTATGAGGGGCGCGTTATCTGGCTACTTCCCCTTGCGGCGATCCTCTGTTTACAGAAACTGTACTTTGCTTTCAGCATGTCTGGCAACAGCGGTCGAAGGAAGCAAGCAGTTTCGGAAGGCTTGGGCCATCCGGTTGGCGTCTAGACACCGCCACGGAGCCGTCGACTGATTTGTTGCATTTCTTTTTACTCATTTGCTGGGCCTGTTGTGTTTGCCTATGTCTGGTCGGCGTTGGCAGGGCGCTGCTGGTGGCGGCAAGGACGGATTCCTTGCCTTGGGCCGCGGCTGGATGTTTAGGAGTCTCAGTCTTCATTCCTTTAGGAGGAATGCTAGAAGGACTTAGCTTGATTCGGCCCATAGTGCTGGCGGTGGTCGTTCTTTTGGGCGATGGTTTGTTTCTTCGTTTTTTCTGGCACGACATCCGCCGCGTGCCTGCTTTGCTGCAACAGGCAGTCTGGGGGCGAGAAAAAAGGATTGTGGCGGTGCTGCTGCTAGGCGCGGTCGTTGCCTGCACCGCCATTCGACTATTTGGGAATTTAGAGCCCAAGTATTTCAACCGCTACGACGATCTTCCGGGCTATCTAACGTTTCCGACGGAAATGATTCAGTTAGGCCACTTGCCGAGTGATCCGTTCAGTGAGCGGCGGATTGAATCGAGCCTGGGAGCAAACTATTTTCTCCAGACACTAGTGATGGTCTGCGGGGATGCGCGCACGGTACGTTTCATTGATTGGGGTTTCGGCTCGCTTCTTTTTGCCGGAATCGCCTACGCGATGGCGCGCCGCTTTGCGGTAGCCATCCCTGGAAGCCTTGCCGTTTCGCTGTTGACGTTTCTGGTACCGATGCGAAGGCTGAATGCAACCATGGAGGTTCTTCCAGCGGCGCTCTTTTGTTTTCTCTTTCTTATCGAGATTTCAGAGGAGTTGGACCAGGTGCATCGCTGGCTGAGACCTGCCTTACTCGGTCTTACTGCCGGAGCCATCTGCACGGTCAAGTCCACGTACTTGGCGCCGGCCTTCCTGGTTTGCGCTTCGTTTCTTCTGGCTGAATTATTCACCAGGCGTTTTCGCACGGTACTCGTGCGGAGTGCCATCTGCCTCGTAAGTGCCTCGGTTTGTCTGGCACCGTGGATGATCGATCAGAGGGGGAAAGAAGGAACCTACCTGTTCCCTGTGTTCGGGCGCGGATACCAGGCGAGCGCCTATGGCCTAGTTCCTCTTCCCAGTGGTTCAATGGCCTTCTATCTGGCTCCAGATCTTTGGCTCGCTATTGCCAGTTTGGCCGGTCCATTTGTTGCGGCTATCGTTCTGGTGAGTGTGGGAAAGCGGCAGGAGAATGCAAAGTATGCGCTACAAGCAATCAGTTTTTTCTTCGCAATAGCGTTGGCCGTGGTCGCTTTGGGTATGGCGACGGGAGGAGAAGCGATCGGACGGTACACGTTGCCATTCATTGCTCCAGGCCTAATTGTTTATCTGGCCTACTTTCTTCAGTTCAAGAGGGAATTCCGGGACAAACCGCTATGGCTTGGTGCCGCTGCGTTGTTCTGCTGTGTGTGGTTTTCCGCCATCGTGATCAGATACGGCATAAGAGAAGGGATCTATCGAGAGTATGCGACCGATCTTGGATGGACTTCGCCCATGCCGGACCTACTGGTAGGCTTCGATGCGGTAAAAGAGCGGAATCGCTTGAGCGCCATCCAAGCCACGATCCCGGCCGGCGAACCGATTTTAGAACACCTTTTCGTTTCTTACGGTCTAAATTTCCGGCGCAATCCTATTTACGTTGCCGATTGTCTTGGGATGGCTGGGCCGCCGCCCGGGATGCCTATTGTGGACGGCGCGGACTCTCTACGGCGCTATCTGCTTGCGCATTCCATCCGGTATGTCGCTTTTGGCTATGCGGGAAGGGGAAGAATGAGGCTCGAGGAAACTGCGCCCACACTCACATTGAAGCAATTAGCGGCAGATCCTAAAGCAGGAGGTCGTCATGCCTGGGTCTATATCCTCAATAAAGTGGCTTACGACACACAGACGAATTTGGACGAGTTGAGCAGAAAGTATTCGCGGGTCTACGATGATGGGGAGGCGTGTGTTTTTGATCTAAAGACCGAAGTCGGAGAGCAGAAAGGGCCTACGGTCTAGAGACAGCCGCAGGCCCGATCCTTTTAGAGATGGTATTTGGTCATTAAGTACTGCTCGAGTGTCTGCCTTTCGGAAGCGCTAAGGGCGCGGTTGTAGATGATGACTTCCGAAACATCACCCGGGAAGAAGGTATTGTTCAGGCCTTGTCCAAGCAAAGCCGAGTTTGTGACTCCGCCGATGCTGGCAACCTTGCCTGCATATGTCGCGACGCTTTGGGAGTTGAACCACAGGGAGTCAGTGGTGCCCGAATGGATCCATTCCGACAAGCCGAAAGAGTTAGTGCGGGTAAATGCCATCTGAGAGGTGTTCTCGTTGCCGGTTTGCATGGTTCCAAAGCGGAAATGCGAAGTTGTCTGGAACGGACTGAAATAAGTAGCGCCCCAATTCGCGACCTCCGGCCAGGTAAGTAGGCTATAGAATCCGTAGCTGCCGTTTGTAGACATATCTTTGCTGTTGCCAGCCACCATGAGAACGGTCATGCCGGAGAGTCCGTCAATTGGTACGTACGGAATGGACATGAAAGTGGAAGTGCCGTTGAAGCGCAATGCATTTTGAGCGTTATTCCCCGGCACGACAGACGGTTGGTTCGCCGAATTTGTCTGTACGGCATTGTTGCCGTTGCCCGATTGATCTTGCCAAAGGTTGACGGCTGTTCCGTTCGAAACGAGGCCGGCGTCATTGGCGAGCCAAAGCAGCATTCCTTTGGGAAGATTCGTCGGAAGCGAAGTGGGTTGGCTTGGGGCAGCAGGCGGCGGTGCCGGTGCTTGCTGAGGAGCGGCGGCTCCAATGCCACTCAAGGCTGCGGTGTGAGAGGATGCCGAGGAGTTGTCTGTCAGCACAAGGCTGGCCGACTCTGTGCCCGTCGTGCTGGGTGTGAAGACGATGGAGACCGAACAGGATGCACCAGCGGCGACCGATGTTCCACAACCAGAGGTCGCGGCAAAATCGGCCGCGTTTGGCCCGCTCACGCTTAGACTTTTGATCGTTAGGGCGGCGGTTCCAGTGTTGCTAAGTTTTACCGCCTGAGCAGTTGCACTGGTTCCTATAACCTGGGAACTGAATGAGACGGTGGCCGGAGTCAACTGGGAGACAGCTATGCCACTGCCGGCAGTAAAGGTCTGTGTGGCGGTCTGAGTTTGTCCTGCAGCATCCGTCGCGACGGCGCGAATGACGTGAGAGCCCGACGGCAACGAGGTTGTGTCGAACGTGACGTGGTACCGCCAAGACTGGTCTGCGGCGAAGGTAGAACTGACATCCTGTAGTTGCTGAGTGACAACGGGAGTTGGCGAGCTATCCACATAGAACTGAACGCTACGCACTGACAGGTTGCTGACCACGGCCACATTCCAGGTTCCGGAGCCAGACTGAGCCACCGCTTGATTCGCCGGCGTCGTGAAGGACACTGACATCTGACTGCCTTCAGTGATGGCTGCGATCGCGGCCGGTTTATTGTTTTGATAATCGGAACCGATGATGTAAGTCGTCTGATCCCACGCGAGATTTTGTTCGCCCTGGCCGTAGTTATAGGTGGGCAGAGGGTCGTTCATCCAAACGTTATTGTCATAATGCACGGTGCAGGTAGCCGGCGAGCAAGGCATGCCGCCGATGGAAGTATAGCCGGTAGTAACGGGCGAAACCCACCCGCCTCCGCCTGCGTAACCGGTTGGCACATCCACAGATTTAACAACGTTGCCACGAAAGATACTGCCGTTGAATCCGGCCCATTCAAATGCCAGGTTCAGACGTCCGCCTTGCGGCCCTACGTTGCCGTTTATCGCCGTGTTGTTGATGATTTGAGTGTTGTCCGCCCAGAAAAGCGAGTAAGCAAAGTAGAAGCCGACGGGATTGATGTTATGAACGAGATTTCCCGCTGATAATGGTGCCGTCCGCCCAGTGCGCGCCGAAGTTACAGCCGCCCGGGCAGCCACTGCCGACGAAGCCTTGATTCTCAATGCCGATTCTTTGAAACCGCTGCATATCGTTATTGCTGATGACAATGTGGTGAGCCGTGTAGGGCGCTGTATTACCGGCGAACCAATTATCGTAGCCTTTAATCGGGTTACCGGCAATAAGGTCGAAGAAGTTGTTGTCAATCGTTGTCTCGTCGATACCATTTCCCCAATAAACGCCCCATTCTGAGAGCTTGTAGAAGCTGTTATTGACGATGTAGCTATGGGTATTGGGAGTTCCCCGGCCGATTACGTTTTCAATGCGAACGCCGTCACCAGTGTTTTCGATTGTATTGTTTTGAATGAGCCAGCCGGTTTGGCCCGTGTAGTTCGCTGTATCAGACTTCGTAAGGTGAATACCACCACCATTCAAAGTAAGGCCGGAAATGCTGTTGTTGTTACCAGAAGAGCTAAAGGCATAGTCTGAGCCGTTATAGGAGACAATCGTGTTGGTGTTAGCACCGTGCCCGCTTGTGTTTCCATTCGATCCATTGCCTTGAATAGCCACGTTGCTGCCAACGATGATCGTCGTTGAGCCGAGGGAACACGAGCCTGAGAGGACGACCGTGCCGCCGCCGTTCACAGCGTTTTGGATTGCGCTTGCATCAGACGATGAGGAGTTAGTGCAGTTGACTGTGGCGCTGAACGCGCTCTGGGCTGCTGGTAAAAGAGAGAGGAAGAGAGAGAGACGAAGGATAACACCTGTCTTAACTCGCCTTCGGTTGTTGCTCCGAAAGCCATGTAACGAGGAATCAAGAGATTTCCGAAATAGATACGTCACGCTACCGGAGTTGTTCAGGTTTGGTAACGTTAATCTCGAGAGATGATTCCCGAGGAGCAGCCACTGGGGGCCGGTCCGGATGAGCGATGTGCGAGCGTGGCCGAAAAGTCTCTTGAGAACTTTTTAACTGCTCAGTCGTGTAAGCCCGGACCTGAGAGTAGTTGTGATTGAGCCACCGCGGCTATTTAGAACCCACGGTGCTGACAGGCTGGGTAATCGTCTGGCTTGTCCCGGAAACGTCGGTCACCCGGGCTGTGACGGTGTGAGTTCCGTTCGAAAATTGGCCTCGCTTAGCCGTAACGTGGTACTTCCACCTGCGATCTTCATCGAAGTGAGGATTGACATCCTGTAGGTCTTGTTGAGCAAACGGTGTCAGACAAGAATCAAAGCAGAACGAGACGTTTCGAATAGATAAGTTACTGACAACGGACAGCTCCCATGTAACGCTCGATTGAGACGCATCGGACGCACGGTCTAACTCAACAAACGACAAGCGCATTGAGCTTCCTTCGTAGACGTTCTGTATGAGCTCCGGATTCTTACTCATAAATTCCGCAATATGCGAGTAAGTAACTTGGTCACAGCTGCTCGAAGGCGTTCCTCCAAAGCAATAGGCATGGTTGCCCCCCTCGTTGTTAGCCCAATTATTGTCGGATGGAATTGTGGAATTGACATAGACATTGTTGACGTACTGTACCGCGCAAGTCTTATACGTGCATGCGGGAACGCCAGCGCGGTTCATGATCGAGGTAAAACCCGTGGTGACGGTATAGCCCCATCCGCCATGACAGTACTGCGTTGTAGGGCTGCCGTTCACAGATTTGGCAACGTTGCCTTGAAAGAGACTTCCGTCGAAACCGGCCCACTCGAAGGCATAGGCGAGACTCGTGCCACAGGGGTGTGCTTTGCTGTTGATCGCCGTGTTGTTGATTATCTTTGCGTTATCGGCCCAGAACAGAGAGTAAGCAAACTGGCCATCAAGACCGGGACCGTCGGGTGGAGCTGCCAAGTTGTGGATAAAATTGCCGCTAATGACTGCGCCCGTTGACCAATGAGCCGCCATATTACATTCGCCCGGGCACTTGCCCACTAAGCCCTGGTGTTCAATGCCGATTCGGCCATACCACTGGATATCGTTGTTACGAATTGTCACGTGGGTAGAAGTGTAAGGGGCTGTGTAGCCGGCAAACCAATCTTCGAAGCCCTTGATTGGGTTGCCACCAATCTGATAGAAGAAGTTGCCGTCTATCGATGTGTTATCGAGCCCGCGCCCCCAGTAAATGGCATGCGGAGCACAGTTCCGGTCACCATTATCCGGTGATTTATCGCAGGGATTGGCGGACGGCAGGTATTTAGGAAACCAGAGATTATAAAAGTTGTTGTCGCTGATGCTATTGTGCGGATTCGGATTACCACGGCCAAGAACCGCATCGATGATGACTCCTCCCCCCGCAGCCACCACTACGTTTTGAATTGTGTTGTGAGTGATCGTCCAGCCGGTTTGACCCATGTATCGCGTATCATCCCAACGAGTCAGGTGAATGCCTCCCCCATTCAGGGTCAAGCCGTTGATTGTGTTATTGTCTCCGGCGGATTGAAAGATGAAGCCGTTATTGCCCGAGTAGTTGAGGACGGTCTTCGACGTGGCGCCGTGGCCGGACAAATTGCCGTTCTGCCCTGTTCCCTGAATAGTAAGACCGCTCCCGAAGGACAAGGTTGTCGAACCCAAATCACATGTTCCCTCGAGGATAACGACACCTGAAGAGCTGATAGCCTTCTGAACGAGCGCCGCATCCGCAAAGGTATTTCTGCAATGGACCTGTCTTGCGGACGCAGGAAAGGAAAGCACGACAGTTAGTGCTAGCAGCAGTGATGTTTGGCGAAGCCAGCAACGCAAACCATCTGGGCTGCCGTTTAAGAAGGAAGGCTCATTGCGAATCCGGACAAAACTGACGAACATCTTGGTAGACTGCATATTTTACCCCACACGCAAATGGATCGGCTTTGCTTCTTGCCGAACCTTCCCGAAAAGATCCTAAGTAGGAACTAATCCCGTGGAGATATGAAATGAGCGCATTTTTACTCGCATTCTTAGTCGGACTCGGCATTGTCTGCTCCATGGCGGGGTGGGGCTGGTTGACCCTACGGGTGTTTCGCTTTCGGCAGAGAACGTTTCTGGGCTATCGCGCGGCCGTTGGGCTGGCACTCAGTACTTCGGTCGGAGGCCTGCTGAATTTCCTGCACGCGATTAATCCGAGCTTAATCAGAACCTACCTGGTTGCAGGGTTCATTTTGGCCTTGGTTTCCGTGACCCTGGAAGCAAGCTGGATTCGTTTACGGGCGGCGGAGTTCCGGGGCTACTCGACTCGCCACCGGACGGTTTGGATACTCGGAGTCGTTCTGCTGTCGCTCGCGACATTTCGATATGCCGTGGCTACTTCTCCGGGCCGCTTTCAGCATCAGGACGATTATCAAGGGTACTTCGTCTTCCCGCTGAAGATGCTTGAGACGGGTTCGCTTGGCATGGATCCGTTCAGTGAACGGAGAATTCAATCTTCACTCGGCGGCAAAGCGTTTTTGGACACCTTCACACTGGCGACAACCGGGCGGACCAGCAATCTCCACCTCATCGATCTGGGCGTGTCGTTTGTGGTGCTACTGCTGTTACTGGCCGAAGTAATGGTCAGGAGAAACGCTTCTGCTTTCTGGATCGGAATGGTTCTGCTGGCTGCCGAACTGGTAGCAGCGCCGGCGGTCAACATCACAGCCCTTTACACTGCGGCCGTCTTGATCGTTGTGATCTTCGATATGATCGCTGACGCGCGCGAATACCGGGATCGAATGGCTCGCGCGACGGTCTTGGCAATCGTACTTGCAGCTCTGGTGTCGCTAAAAACCACGTTCGTTCCGGTGGCCTTTCTATCCTGGCTCGGGTACGCTCTCTTGACGGGTGCGCGCTCGGAAGCAAACCGGCGGACAATCTGGCCGCAGCTTTATTGCGGACTTCTCGCCCTAACGCTCCTAATTCCGTGGATGGCGGATTCGTACCGCACCTCCGGGACCCTTTTCTATCCATTCCTGGGCAGGGGCTTCCACGGTTCTCGCTACGGAATTTATCTGCTACCAACCGCTCAATTAGGGCTGCGGAATGTCCTCGCATTCGCTCACGGTACGCAAGACTTCCTTTTTGCACTGCTTGCGCTAGAGGTAGGTTTGCTGTTGACGGTTCGTCGCTGGCAAGACTTCAAATGGCGAAGCAGTGTAGCGGTCGCTTCGATCGTATGTATTTCCGTCGCATTGATTAGTTTGGCTACCGGCGCTTATCAAGTCTCCCGTTACACCTTTCCGGTGGTCTTTGCTGGGGTTCTATTTCTATTGATTGAGCAATTGCTGCCCGCGCACAGTGCCGTGGCAACGGCCGCCGGCGCACCCGCCTCGAGCCCGGCTATATCCATTCTGTTGACGGGAATATTCCTTGGGGGAGCTTTGCAAGGATTTACCTTTGTCGAAGACGATCGCTTGGCCGACCTCCAGTTCGCCCTCAGCGGCAAGCAGATTGACAGCCCCGCGGAGGCCGCTGAATACCGCGCCATGCAGCTGGCCGTTCCTAAAGGATCTACGATGCTCGTGTTCCTAGATAAACACTATCTGCTGGATTTTCGACGTAATACTATATACATTAACGATACGCCTGGGGGCGCCAGCTTGCCTCCGGGGATGCCCGCCTTCCAAGGCCCCGACGCTGTCTCGAATTATCTGTTGAGCAAGGGTATTCGATATCTCGCTTACTCTTACGGCAGCCAGGCAAACTTCACTCGTGCGGAATTTGGTAAGCGTTTGGAGCCCGAGGTCAACGTGAATTTGAGGGTGGGCGCGAAAATGGCATTTGATTTCGAAGATAATCTGGCGCAGCTGGGGAAAACCCGAAAACGAATATTCGATGACGGGAAGAACTTTGTTCTGGATTTAGCGACAGTAACGTACGGTCAAAGTACTGATGCAACGAGTACTGCACATAGTTGACGTACCGAGATCGTCCCACTTATCATGCAAGAACACGGAAACGCTTCCTGTCACGCGGCCGAGGCCGCGGCTTGACAGTTGACCCTGCGGTAGCACTGTTCAAGACCACCTAAGTAAGCCGGTTCCGCCCAGCAGTTGGCTTACCCGAAGGATGCCTCCAGGCACATCCGCCTCCCACTACTGGCGTTAGACGAACTCCAGCTGTTTTCATTTGTTTCATAACTCAAACCGGCAAACATTCGAATGCGACAATTGACGAAGAACGCTGACATCTGGACAAGAACGGTGGTCTACTTCATGTGGTCATCGGTGTTGCTTGGCAAAGCGTCCGCCTACCTAGGACTGACTATCGGCGTTCTCCTCCTGCTGGATCCGCCCGTTCTCTTGCGGCGCTGGTACCGCGCTCTCACGCAGCGGGACGAGCTCAGCGGCTTTGCCTGGGCGCTCCTGGTTTCGCTTCTCTACGGAGTAGGGGAGGTTGTCTACGGAGTGGTAACGGGCAACCCCTTATCGGTTGCTCTGGAAGTATTCGTTTACAACATCTGTCCGATGTATGTGTTTCTTGGCATATGGGCTGGCGCCAGGCGTCCTGAGATCGTCAGGAAGTACATTCGTTACCAGGCTTGGTTCACCGTATTGTACGTCCCCTTGTACTTCCTGGTCTTTAACAAGATTCATATATCGCTCAGCGGAATCTTGCCGGGCAGTAATATGGACCTGCTAGGCCAGCCCGGAACGGGCACCGGCACCTTACTCGGGCTATTCGCTTACGAGCCAAATCTGGCTAGGTTTTGGTTGCCGATCTTGCTTCTTAGCTTCTTGACAATTGCGAACCAGATTCGGGCTGACTGGCTGGGCCTCGGTATCGCATTGCTGATTTGGGGAACGGCAACGAAGCAGTTAGGAAGGGTATTTGGGATCGGCGGTCTTCTCGTCGCTCTACTCGGAATCGGATTCATCGCCGACTTGCGAATCCCGGCATTTGCCGGACGGGGTGGTGAGATTTCGGCGAGAGAGACAGTCGCCCGGGCGCTAGGTTCAATAAGCCCCGAGCTAGCGCTAAACGTAGGAGATACCAGTGCGAGTAACGCCCGTTTCTATTACGGCACGGTTTATTGGCGAACCGTCTGGTGGGCGGGCATCCGGGCGGCCGTTTCCGAGACTTATCACACTCTTGTCTTCGGATTGGGTTACGGCTATCCGATAAAAGAGCTGGGGGTTTCGGGTCTGAAAAACGGAGATATTCGATCGCCTCACAACATCTTTTATTTCGTTCTAGCATACTCAGGCTTACTCGGAGTGGCTCTATTCTTCTGGCTGCAATTGTGTGTCCTTCGGCTGCTTTGGCAAACCTTCAAAGCAACGGGTCAAATCTACGGTTTGGCTTATTACTCGGCGCTGCTTGTGGGCGCTTTCTTTGGCAACTTCCTTGAAACGCCGCAAGCAGGTATACCGACTTATCTGGTGGTTGGGTTGTGTGTCGGTCCACTCTTTCGTCATGATCGCTTGCGGGCTAAGACGACAGGGGCGGCAGGACGTTTCGTGTTGCCGTATCGCCCTTCTCAGTTCAGGCCGCAAGGACCCATGGCTCTGCCGCAAAACAGCGACCGGCCAGTGTTAGTGCGGCCTTCGTTCGTGACAACTCCGCACGATAGCTAGCCGATAAGTCATGGAATCAAAGCTCCTTTCGCACTAAGCGGAAGAAAAGACCTTTTAGTTCTATCCCTAAGTCTCAGCTCGGCCAGTGATTGCTGTGTCCAGTTGAGCCGTTCCATACAAGTTCAAATGTACGCTTATCGTCGCCGACTTTTTGCCGCTCTGCAGTGGATGGCCGATGTCTCTTCATTTGCGTTGATGTGGCGCTTGACCGTCGACCTTCGCATCTTTCTAAACGCGCTGACGCACCGCCATCTGGCCGTTCAGAATGCCGGGGACTGGACGCCTTCGTTGGCGCTAGTCATTCCACTGTGGGCCGCAGTGTCTCTTCGATTCCGGCTCTTTCGAAACCCGGACGAGTTCAGTCCAGGAGTCCTGATTCGGAGCGCTGCTGGGAATACTCTGGCTGTTCTGGCGGTAAGCGTTTTCGCGACGTTCTTCTCACACCAGTTCGGAGCCGGCGTGTCGCGGCTTTTCCCGTTATGCCTGGCTCCAGTCGCCTTTGCTTCCTTTGTTTGTACGCGCTGCTGTGTCATGTTAGCCGTCAAGTCACTACAAAACTGCGGGCGTGCGCCGCGGATTGTTATTGTCGGCGAACTGAGTCAGGCCACTATTTTTCTGAATACCCTCCGGGAGGGCGTGGCTCGGACGATATGCGGGATTGTGGTTCCATTCGAAACTCGAGAACAAACCTTTGGAAAGTTGCCCGTATTCGGCAGTATCGAAAAGCTCGCAGAGACGGTGAATGAACAACAAGTCGAGCACGCTTTGATTCTTAACCGGTCGATGTCCGATGCACAGGTGGAACATTGCAGCCGCATCTGTTGGCGAATGGGGTTGCCGGTGAGTTACGCCGTCAACCTGCCTACCGACTTGCCCTGGCGTGGAGACGACCAACAGGCGGTTTTTCGATTCGAAATCACAAAGAAGTATGGCTTTCCCACAATCGATGTTCGCTCTTCCGCCTCCGCCAGGGTGGAAGATGCTGCGAAAAGATTATTTGACGTGGCTGGCGCGTCAGTCCTCCTCCTACTCCTCGGGCCATTGATGGGGCTTGTCGCCGTCCTGCTGAGGATGGAAGGGAGCGGACTGATTCTAGAAAGGTCGTTACACGTAGGCAAAGGCGGCCGGCACTTCAACTGCATCCGTTTCAGGTGCTGCCGCGAGAGGGATGAAACGACAACGCTGACCCCAGTCCAGGAGATGTTCGTCCGTTACCGCCTGCAGGAGTTGCCTCAAATCCTGAATGTGCTGCGTGGACGCATGAGTCTTGTTGGGCCAATGCCGCTATCGGTGCCCGTGCACGAGTCAGCTGAGAACGAGCCCGCTTATTCAGGCAGGCTCCCGGAAAGGTTAATTGTTAAGCCCGGACTTACTGGCAGTTGGCAGGTCACATCCCGGCGTCTCTCTTTTGAGGAGATGCTTCGATTAGATCTGGAGTATGTCCAGACGAGGTCACTCGCGTTAGACCTTTCTATTTTGCTTTTGACGCCGGCGAAAGTCTTGCGCGGTATACGATCACCCGAAGCACCAAGTCGCGATTTACATCTTGCCCGAGAGGCATCGTAGCTACCCGCCTCGCTGCCGCCAATTCTTTACCACATGATTGCTGCATTCTCCTCTCCGGCTATCCCCGAGCTACATCCGATGCAACTGGGTACCCTACCCAGTAATCCTCTGGTTTCAGTCTTGGTCGGCAACTACAACTACGAAGCGTATCTTCAGGAAACAATAGAAAGCGTTGTCAGCCAGACTTATAGGAATTGGGAGCTAATCATTTGCGACGACGGGTCGACCGATCGATCTGTCGATGTAATCCAGCGTTACGTAGCTAGAGATCAAAGGATACGGCTCATACGGAAAGAGAACGGCGGCCATCCCTCGTCCTTGAATGCCGCCTACGCCGCTTGCTCCGGCGACCTTATCTGCTTGCTCGATTCAGACGATCTCTATCTGCCCGAGAAGCTCGAGCGGATCGTGCAGTTAAGTTCGGGGGAGCCAGATGCCGGCTTGCTTGTTCATCGTGTGATTCGAGTGAACGGGCAACGCCGCAGGCAAGGAGTTTGGCCCCTCTCTGATCTGCCACGCGGTTGGTATGGCCAGACAATGATGGAAAGCGGCGGTGTGCTGCCCTATTTGCCGCCCACCTCAGGGCTGTCTTTACGCCGTCCTGTTGCTGATCGGCTATTTCCGCTCCGAACGGAGCCACCCTTTCGCATGTCGCCCGATCAGATTGTCATGCGGTTAGCGCCATTGTTTACCAGGATTGTCGCTTTGCCGGAAGCACTATCCGAGTATCGCCTTCACGGTTCGAACACATATTCGAAAGGAAAAGTCACGGTTGAATCGATCGGAAAAGAAATGACCTTGTCGAAGGCGCTTTGGGAGGAGCAAACCAGATTCTTGTCCAAGGTGGATCACAGACTCGCAGCGCATTTTCATCCAATTGAGAAGACACCGTACTGGACATTGTTGGCCTACTTGGACGCGAAGCTCCGGCTGACGCCGGATCTGCGCCGACGCCATACCGAATACCTCGCCCAGTGCTCAAGATGCGGGGAAACGAAGTGGCTTTCCTTCTGGCGGATATCAATCGTGCTGCCCCAATCTGTTTTTAGATTCGCGATCAATCTGCTGCTTGGTCAAAACATTCTTAAACAGCTCGTTGCCCGGCTTCGAAGGCTCGCATAAACAACCCTCGTTGTTAGTCAAATCAACCGCGTTCCTTGCGGTTCATCGTAGAACACGCAGGCAGAGGTCGCCCATGAATATACTCTCGGTGCACAATTCGTATCAGCAGCCCGGCGGTGAAGATGAAGTCTTCCGGCTCGAAGCACAACTACTTGAAAATCACGGCCATTCTGTCATTCGCCATCGTGCGCACAACGATGAGTTGAACGGCAAAAGCTCATTTGAGCTGCTGACAAAGGCCATTTTCAACTCGAGAGCTTACCACGAAGTCTCTACTCTGATCAGGCAGAGCAAGCCGGACCTCATGCATGTGCACAACACGTTTCCGCTGCTATCGCCCGCTGTGTATTACGCGGCCGACGAGGCACGCGTGCCGATCGTGCAAACCCTGCATAACTATCGATTCCTTTGCCCGGCCGGTAACTTCTTCCGTGCCAACGATATCTGTGAATCTTGTGTTCGCAAATCGATTCCGTGGCCCGCGGTGGTGCATAGCTGTTACCGTGGCAGCCTTGCTGCCAGCACCGCCGCCGCCGCCGTATTGAGCGTCCATCGGCTCCTGAAAACCTTTAGGAAGATCACCACCTACATTGCTCTTTCCGACTTCGCGTGTGATCGCTTTCTCCAGGCAGGCATTCCCGCTGACAAGCTGGTCATCAAACCGAATTTCGTCGATCCTGACCCGGGACGAGGTCATGGTTCTGGCGGATACTGCCTCTTTGTCGGGCGGCTCACTTATGAGAAAGGTGTCACAACACTCTTAGATGCTTGGAGGCAGTACAGCCCGCCGATGGACCTTCACATCGCGGGCGACGGTGAGTTAGCGAACGAAGTGAAGCAGTCTGCTGAGCTTTGCGGGCGTATCCATTGGCACGGTCACTTGGAAAAGGCGCGGTTGCACGAACTGATGAAAGGGGCCGCAGCCCTGATCGTGCCGTCCAGCTGGTTTGAACCTTTCGGGGTCGTTTTGATCGAAGCATTTGCGATGGGAATTCCAGTGATTGCCAGCCGCATTGGCGCTCTTACATCGCTTGTCGAGCATGGCCGCAACGGGCTTCATTTCACATCCGGTAACGCACAGCAATTGGCAGAGCAGGTTCTTTGGCTGATAAACCATCCCGATGCGGCCCAGTTGATGCGAGCCCAGGCACGTCTTGAGTACGAGAAGAAATACACGGGCGAACAAAACTACCGGATGCTGATGGATATCTATCAGGCGACTCTCCGCCGTTACAGTTCCGATGCCTTCCTAACCCGCAGTGATGGCGTACGCCAGCCAGAGCCAGCGCTGGAACTCACGCAGATCACTGGAACCTTCTCGTCTTGCAAGCCGGTGCCTTTAGAACAGCGTTCATTGCAGCAGCCGAGGTAACAGGAGTCACGTGTCCGTTTTTATAACCGCAAGATCCGCGAACTCTATCCCTGCGGAAATCCTCGTGCTCGGGATGAAGGTGAGCCGCACCGATTACGAGGAGACCGCCAATCTCGTGATTGATTGGGCGTTCAGAGGAGATTCTAAGTATGTCTGCGTGGCGACTGTCAACAATGTGATGGAAGCCTATGACTCAGCGGCTTTCCGGACGGTGATGAATCGAGCGGATCTCGTGACTCCGGACGGCATGCCGGTGGTGTGGGCCCTTCGCTGCCTTGGTCACCCCGCGGCGAGCAGAGTCTATGGACCTGACCTAACTGAAATTCTGCTGGAGCGATGCGCGCGTGAAGGCGTTCCCGTTGGTTTTTACGGGGCGGGCCAAGAGGTGTTGCATCAACTGCTGGAGCGCGTCAAGACCCGCTATCCAGAGCTTGCCGTCGCGTACTCATTTTCACCTCCCTTCCGGCCGCTGACCCCGGCCGAAGATGAACAGGTGATTGACTCCATCAACGGTTCGGGTGCGCGGGTGCTGTTTATCGGCCTGAATACGCCGAAACAGGATATTTGGATGGCGGCGCACCGGGGCAAAGTGCAAGCCGTCATGCTGGGAGTCGGCGCTGCCTTTGACTTTCTTGCCGGTTCGAAGCCGCAGGCTCCTCGCTGGATGATGAAGATCGGCATGGAGTGGTTGTTCCGGCTGGCGACGGAACCGCGGCGGCTTTGGAAGCGGTACTTGAAGCACAATCCCCGGTTCCTGGTCTTCTTCGTTCTGCAATTGCTCGGGTTCAGCCGCTATGCGTCGAAGCGGAAAGTGCTTTATAGCAGCAAACGTGCGAGACAGAGCGAATAAGACTTCATCCGAGTAAGCCTGCACAATTTCATTCTCAGGGAGATTACAGTATGCAAAAGCGAGTATTAGTTGGCGGTGCCGGTGGATTTATCGGCGGGCACCTCGTTAAGAGATTGAAGGCGGAAGGTTTTTGGGTTCGGGGAGCAGACATCAAGCGCCACGAATACAGCGCTTCGCCGGCAGATGAATTCCTGGCCGGGGACTTGTGTGATCAACAGTTTGCGAAGGCTGCTGTGGACGGCATTGACGAGGTCTACCAGCTGGCGGCCGATATGGGCGGTGCCGGATATATTTTCACGGGCGAGCATGATGCGGCCGTGATGCACAACTCGGCCACCATCAACCTGAATCTGCTGGAGTACGGCCGCATGGCCGGCGTAAAGAAATTCTTCTATTCTTCTTCGGCGTGTATGTACCCCGAGTACAACCAACTGGATCCGGAGAACCCCAAATGCTCAGAGGAGTCGGCCTATCCGGCGGCACCCGACAGCGAGTATGGCTGGGAGAAACTGTTCAGCGAACGGTTGTACATGGCCTATATGCGCAACTACGGGATCGAAGCCCGTATCGCCCGCTTCCATAACATCTTCGGACCGGAAGGTACGTGGAGTGGCGGCAAGGAGAAGGCACCAGCTGCTGTATGCCGCAAGGTGGCAGAAGCGACGGAGCATGGTGAGATCGAAATCTGGGGCGATGGACGCCAGACCCGGTCGTTTCTCTATATAGATGAGTGTGTGGACGGTGTGCGCCGCTTGATGGACTCTGATTTTACCGGCCCTGTCAACATTGGCTCGGAAGAAATGGTGACAATTAACCAGCTGGCCGAAATGGTGATGAGCGTTGCGGGGAAAAAGTTAGGCATTCGGCACATCCCGGGCCCGCTGGGCGTAAGGGGACGCAACTCGGACAACCGGCTGATCCGTGCCAAGTTGCAATGGGCTCCGTCCGAACCACTTCGTGCCGGGCTTGAACGGACTTACCGCTGGGTGCAACAACAAGTGGCGAATAACGCCAAAGCGGCAGCAGAAACTCGCGAAACCGTGAACGCCTGATCGGCTTGGCTTTCGTCACTCGAGCAAAGACATGTTGAGCAAAACTGGCGCTGATTCTGTGCTGATCGTGGGCGGTGGGATTGTCGGCCTCGCGGCGGCATATCGATTACAGGAGGCGCTGGAAAACGTACCGGTGATTCTTCTCGAGAAGGAGGATGGCCTGGGGCGGCACCAAAGCACCCACAATAGCGGTGTCTTACATGCTGGCTTGTACTACAAACCGGGTTCTGCGAAAGCCCGCTTGGCAGTACGGGGCATCCGTCAGATGACGGCGTTCTGCAAGTCGCATGGGATTGCACACGAAATTTGCGGAAAGCTTGTCGTTGCAACCGATGCGGACGAGGCAGAAAAACTGACCAATCTGTTGCGCCGGGGTACCCAAAACGGCCTACAGGGCCTTCGGCTGCTGGATGGTGCCGAACTCCGCGAGATAGAACCGCATGCGGCGGGCATCGCGGCTATTCACGTTCCGGAAGAAGGCATCGTGAATTACGCTGGCGTTATCGACGCCCTGGCAAGCGAGATTCGATCCCGCGGCGGACGAATCATAACGGGTGCCAAGGCGCTGAGCCTGGTCCAGGACGGTCGGTACTGGCGTGCCGAAACGAACAAGGGAGCCTTCCGCGCGGACTTCCTGTTAAACACTGCGGGGCTGCACAGCGACCGGGTGTGCCGCATGGCCGGATCAGATCCGCTAAGCCGGATTGTTCCGTTCCGGGGCGAATATTACAGGTTGCGTGAAAAGAGTGCGGGTCTGGTCCGGAACCTAATCTATCCGGTGCCGAATCCAGATTTCCCGTTCCTTGGGGTTCATTTCACGCGTTTGATTCACGGCGGAGTGGAGGCGGGTCCGAATGCAGTCCTCGCGCTGGCGCGAGAGGGCTACCGCAAAGGCGACTTCCGATGGCAAGATACCTGGGACGCTGTGACGTACAGGGGCTTCCTCCGGTTTGTACAGAAACATTTCTCGATGTGCGTGGCGGAGACGATACGGTCGAATAGTAAAGCAATGTTCTGCCGTTCGCTTCAGAAGCTGGTTCCCGAAATCACCGTGGCCGACCTCGAGCCTGGGGGAGCGGGGGTGCGAGCGCAAGCTCTGAGCCCTACCGGATCTCTGGTGGAAGATTTTCAGTTGATTCCGGGCGACCGATCTCTGCACGTCGTCAACGCGCCGAGTCCGGCTGCAACGGCGTCGCTTGCCATTGGCGAGGAGATCGCTGGCACGGTGGCGCAAATGAGTGGTCTTGTGTCTTCCTCGCTCGCGATTCAGTATTAGTGTCCTAAAGCTAGAGTTCGCCTATTTCGAAATGCCTACACTTACCTCAAACGTGTCGCCCGGCTCATCACTTAAAAGGTTTCTCAACCCCGCGTTCCTAAAGCAGTTCTTTGGGAAGGCCAATGCCGACCGGGGACTCGAGCGGTATCGCCGGGCGGGCATGACGGCTTCGACCTCGTTCCTGGCGAAGGCGCTGACCATTGTAATTGGCTTCGTATCGGTTCCGCTGACGGTGCGGTACCTCGGCGCGGAGCGCTACGGGGTCTGGCTGACCATCAGTTCTCTGTTGACGTGGATGGCCTTGACAGACTTCGGCATCGCGGGCAATGCCTTGGTGAATGTGATTGCGGAGGCAAATGGCAGAGACGATCGTCTGCTGGCGCGCGAATATGCGGCCTCTGCTTTCTGGACGCTTCTGGGTGTCAGTTCAACGCTAGCGATCGGATTGGCGCTAGCTTTTCATTCAATTCCATGGCGCTCGATATTCCGGGTTTCCGCTGACATGACGAGCAGCGAATTGAATCTGGCTTGTGGCTTAACGCTGGCCATGTTTGCGGTCAGCATGCCGCTGAACATGCTCAATTCGATTTATAGTGCTTACCAGGATGGATTCGTAGCCAACGTCTGGGGAATTGTCAGCAATGTGGTGGCGCTGGCAGGGCTGGTGGTCGCAACGCTATTTCACGGCGGCCTACCCGCCTTGATTCTGGCAACCTTCGGCACCCGGGCCGTTGTAAACATCTTCAACGCCGTGTACATATTCTGGAGCCGGTACCCCTGGTTACGGCCGGCGATTGGCTCCGTTCGCTGGGAACGCGTGACTCGCCTGCTCAAACTTGGCGGAAAATATATGGTGACGCAATTGGCGAATCTGGGCATTTACCAGAGTCAGCCGCTGATCATCACTCAAATGCTAGGCCCGTCGAAGGTAGCCATATTTGTGATCGCTTACAAGATCATTACGGTGCCAGTTGACCTGTCCTATATAGCTACGACGCCTTTCGTCTCCGCAATCGCCGAAGCGAAAGCGAGAAATGATTGGAAGTGGATTCGCGGTGCGTTTCAAAATTCCACCCTGTTATGTCTGGCGATTGGTGTTCCCTCGGCGATTGCCATCGCGCTTTGTGGCAAATTTCTGGTCAGACTACTCGCCGGCCCGCAAACCGTGCCCGATTGGGGAGTCATAATCGGCCTGAGTATTTACACGATAATCGGGATGGGGCTGATGACCGCAGGACAGGTACTTTGCGGCATCGAGCGGGTTGGCATTCTTGCGATTTCGCTGAGTGCCTCCGCCATCTTCACCATCGGGCTTGGGATCTTTTTTGCTCATCCCTGGGGATTAGCCGGTGTGGCTGCTGGCATGGCAGTGGCGAAAATAGTCACTTACCTGCCTCTTCAGGGCTATCAGATCCATCGCGTGCTGTACAAAGACAGCCCGCGCGACTCAGTGACGGAAGCGCAGGAGGTATTGGCGTAAGCGTCTGGACCTTCCCAGATGCAAGGATGCGTCGGCCATGAAAATAGCATTCGTCAGTCAGGCCATCGATACGGTGCTGCCTCCGTATCAAAATTCCGTTGGCGCTTGTACTTACGGAGCGGCCTGTGCGCTGAGCGCCCGAGCGGATGTCAGAGTGTTTGGTACTCAAAACAAGCACAATACTGACTCTGAGGTACAGCAAAACAATGTACGCTTCAGGCTGTTGCAGGCAAGTAGGAAGGATCAATACCTCTTCCGAGCCCGAAGTAAAGTCTCGCAGATGGTCCGGCTGCGTACGCCGATCTCCACCTCTGCGCTGCTTTTTCCCGATTATGGCGAACAGGTTGCGCGTGAGCTGGCAAAAGAAGAATACGACGTAATCCACGTTCAACATTCGTCTCAGTACATACCGGTAATTCGGCAGCATAACCCTCGAGCGAGGATTGTCCTGCACTTACATGCCGAATGGTTTTCGCAAACAAAGCCCCAACGGCTCGCGAAGCGTCTAGAGCAACTAGACCTTCTAACGACCGTTAGTAATCACATCACGGAAAGAACGAAGCGGGACGTCCCAAGTCTGGCGAGCCGTTGCGAGACCATCTACAACGGTATCAACGCAGATGAATTCGCGGCTGAGCGCGACCAAGGCAGCTCTTCGAGAAGTGGCGTACGACGGATCATGTACGCCGGGGGAATCTCGCCGCACAAAGGTATCCATGTTCTGCTGGATGCGTTCCGAACCGTAGTCCGGCAATACCCGAACGTGCAACTGGATGTAATAGGTCCGGTCGGCTCATACCCGCTTGAAGAGACATTCGATCTTAAAGACGAGGAGCTGATTCGGGAGATCGAACGGTTCTACTCGAAGGGGTTCGTTTCTGTCATTAAGAACAAACTCTTTAAAACCGGTGCCGAGTCAGATCCGTATCGGAACCATCTCCAGACCAAAGTGTCGGGCGACATCGTAGACAAGGTTAAGTTCCTAGGGCTGATTCCGCGTCCTGAGTTGATTCGGCATTACTATAACGCTGATGTCTTTGTCTTTCCTCCGGTCTGGGACGAAGGTTTCGGCTTACCGCCCGTGGAAGCGATGGCGGGCGGCGCTGCTGTGGTTGCAACCCGGTCGGGCGCCGTTGTCGAAACGGTACAACACGGAAGAACGGGCCTGCTAGTTGCAAAAAACGATCCGGAAGCTCTCGCCGAGGCGATGCTTCAGCTGTTGCGAGACGACACACTGCGAACGCAAATGGGACAAAACGGGCGTCAGCGGGCGCTGAGTTCCTTCACTTGGGACCATGTCGCCGGACGAATGTACGACCGTTACCAAGCGTTGTGCTCTCGGACTACCCAAGTGGACTTGTCGTCGTTGCCCGACAGCTTGCCGCTTCCCGACCGGACCAGCACCTAGCGCCACACTAGAAAGAATGGTGCGCGTTTTTCGAATAGTCTGGCTGTTGGCTCTTGCGTACTTTTCGGCAGCGCCCTGGATCGTGAAGTTCCGGTTAGGTCTGAATGGAACCAGACATGGTTTGTGTCACTTTGTCGCGTTCTTTCTGACCGCCCTGATTTTTTCCACTCGTCTCGATCAATTGCCCGGAAGGCCTGACAGCGCCGATGTTCTCTCAGCCGGGCACAGACGCACCAGCGCTCAGGTTGATTTGTTTCGAGCGATTACCCTGGTGTTTGTAGCCGTGCTGCTTGAGGGTCTGGAGACGATTCTGTTTCACAACTCGTTCGAGTGGCAGGATGTCACTGTCGATTGTCTCGGGATTCTCGCAGCCGTCCTTAGCCTACGCATTTGGCAAAACTCGCCCATGCGAGATGAGCCATAGACGCGCAATTTCTTACCTGCTCCGCTCCCGCCCAACGTTCCTGCCTCTCACTTCCCCCGAGTACATCCTCATTCTGTTCGGTTTGTCAGTCGCGATACTCTCCCTAATCTAGAGCTTGCTTTTCGCCTATTTGTTTGTCGAGAGCATGCTCGGATGCACGAAGCTATGCCGTTCCACGACACCTCGGCCTTCCCGAACCACAATCCACTGGTTCGCCTCCACGCCTGGCAATGTCTCCGTCGCGCCCTGGGGCCACCGTATGCTCACAGATGCCCTCGCATCGTGCCCCAGCCCGAAGTGCACGCGGAAATCGCCTTGCGATATCTGATTGCCGCCGCTACGGACTTCGCCGATCTGTGTGCCAAGGGCCGACTTCACCGTGACGCGTGCTCCGATGGCGTCGCGACCGCTTGCCGTGAGTGCTCGAATAAGCAGCGAGTTACCTGTTTCGCCGAAGTTCTTCAGGAGCGACGGCGGTTCGAAAAGATTCACAACGATAATCTCCATTGATCCGTCGTTGTCCAAATCGCCGACCGCTATACCACGCGAGGAGTGCCTGGCGCTTATGCCGGAACCCGCATGGCCGGACATATCAAAAAATTGCCCGTCGTGCCGGTTCCAGAAGAACTGGCGCGGCTGTCTGAAGGATTCGCCTATACCGTACTTCTCAACGAATGGATAGACGTGCCCGGACGCGATGAATAGATCCTGCCAACCATCGTTGTCGACGTCCACGAAGGCCGTACCCCATTTAACGTCTTGCGTATGCGTTCCCAGTCCGGCCTTGCTTGTTGCGTCCGCGAATGCTCCATCGCCGCTGTTGTGATACAAAGTGTCGGTATCGCTTGAGAAGTTCGTTTTGAAAATGTCGAGACGCCCGTCGTGATCGTAGTCCCCAGCCGTTGCGCCCATGCCGGCTTGCTCCCTACCGTCCTCGTTGTACGCCAGGCCGCTGGCAACACCTAACTCTTCAAAAGTTCCATTGCGCTTATTGTGGAAATACAAGCTTGCGGTGGAGTCGCAGGTCACATAGAAATCCGGCCAGCCGTCATTATCGAAATCCCCGGTTAGCACAGTAAAGCCGTAGTACTCTGGCGGTGTTTCTACACCCGCCTGCTTGCTCACATCAACGAAGTGGCCATGTCCATCGTTGTGATACAGCGTCATGCTTTCGCCCTTTAGGCCCCGCGGCCCGCAAGGAACCGGAATTCCCTTCCAGTTACAACCGCTGTTCTCCCGCGGACGAGGCGTTTCCTGCGCGTTGAAGTCGATGTAGTTGGCTACCGCTAGATCCAGGTGCCCATCGCGGTCATAGTCCAGAAAGGCGCAGCCTGTGCTCCAGCGGGAACCTGGGCGGTCAAGTCCACGCTCTTTCGTCTCGTCCCGAAAGTGGCCGTTTCCCATGTTGTGGAGAAACACATTATGGCCCCATTGCCCGATGAACAGGTCGACGTACCCGTCGTTGTCGATGTCGCCGGCGCACACGCCTTGACCCCAGCCCGTGTGGCCGATTCCGGCCTTCTCCGTTACGTCCTCAAAACGCAGTGCACCCAGATTGTGATAGAGGTGAGGCGTTAGCGGCGGGTCGCTTGGCCGCAGGCGGTCACCTTGAACCAAGAAGATATCCGGCAGGCCATCATTATCGTAGTCGAAGATGGCCACGCCTGATCCAGTGTTCTCGACGACATAAGTCTGTTCTAAATCTCCCGAGATTGTGACGGCATGCAGTCCCGCCTCTGCGGCGAGATCGCGGAAGTCAACGGAAGGCGGCTTGACGCCCGGAGGCAATGGACGTACGGGTTGATCGACCGCACCCGTTGATGCGGCTTGAGGCCAGGCCCTCGTGCCGACAGCTGCGCAGAGAAGTAACGCTGCAGCGGTGACCGCGAACGTCCAGCGGCGCACTAGCGAACCGCTGCTGCCGGTTGCGCTTGCCTTGACCGGGTCTGCGCAATCAGCGTCAACGCTCGTTCGACATCCGGATCGCCGGGCTTCGTCGTATCGGCTACGCGCAATTCTTTCTCACCTTTATCGATCTCGCCGGCATGACAGTAGACAAGCCCTAAATTCTTATGCAAGTCACGGCTGGCTGTGCAGTCTGCGCACATCTGCAGCGCCTCTTTCAGCTTCGCTGCAGCGGTGTTCCAGTCGCCCTGCTGCATTAAAGCGACAGCATCGTTATTGAGGGTCCCTGCCCGGTCCAGAATATTGTTGCGCTTTTGGATGTCGTCGAAGCGCTGCAGCAAGCGGGCGCTCTCCTGGGGATTGCTCTGCTTTAACGCCCGCCCAAGACTCCACAATGCTTGTGTGTATCGCGGATCAATGCCGAGTGCCTGCCTCCATGCGTCGATGGCGTCGGGATGTCTCGATTGTGATTCAAGACACTGGCCCAGCAAATACCACGCCGCAGCATTCCGGCTTTCGTGGCTGACGACAATCTCGAGATTGTCGATCGCCGCTTGGTACTCGCCAGCTTGTTTGGCAATCATTCCCAGATAGTAATGCGGCTCCGGCGCGCTAGGGTCCAAGCGAATCGCTGCTTCGAACTCAGGGCGAGCGTCCGCCGGCCGACCAAGATCGAACAGCAGGGCTCCACGGTTGAAATGAGTTGCAGCAGCGTCAGGAGCGAGACGTGCGGCAATATCCGCCTCGGCAAGAGCATGCTTCAAGTCGTATCCGGCGGCTTGCGGCGATGGCGAGATCCAAATGCGCGGCTGCCGAGTTCGGCTGCAGGCTCGCAACCTTTTCAAGAAGAGTGATGCCATCCTGACCCTTGCCTAGTCGGCATTGCACCTTGCCCAATGCCGAGAGCGTTCGCGGATCGTTCGGACTTAAACTCAAAGCGCGCTGAAGCTCTGGCTCGGCATCAGCATAGTGTTGCTGTTGGGCCAGCATCAAACCGAGATTCAGATGTCCTTGGGCGTATGTGGAGTCGTCCTCAATCGCTTGCCGAAAGAGCGCTTCCGCACGTGGCGCGTTACCTTGCCGCGCATAGATTACGCCCAAGTTGCCGAGAGCGGAGACAAGCTGGGGATCGAGGGCAATCGCCTCTTCCAGATACTTCTTTGCTAAAGCGACGTCCTCGTTCCCGAGATAGATACGACCAAGTTCAGCGCGGGCGAGTGCCATTTTCCTATCAAGTTCCGCGGCTCTCTCAAGCGCCGCCAGAGCGCCCTTCTCGTCATTCGCAGCCTCTAACGCGAGTGCCAAGTTGTATTGCGTGTGCGCGTTCCCAGGTTCCAACTGAAGCATCTGCCGATAGACTTCTGCAGCCTGCTCGGGATGCCCAGACTGAAGAAACTGGTTCGCCTTGTTGCCCTGTGCCGCAAGTTGGCTGACCTTGAATTCCTGTTCCTTGGCCTTCTTGAAACCCTCGGTTACCTGCAGCGCTTCTTTTCGATCACCGAGCGTTCGGAGAACAGATGAAAGCTGAAATTGCGCAGAGCTATCATCAGGTCTTAGCTGCACGGCTTTCTTCAGGTGAGCCAACGCTTCTTGCGGCCGATCGAGACGCGCCTCAACGAATCCGAGTTGGTACTCAGATTGGAAATCACTTGGGTTACTCGCCACGGCGCGCGCCAACTCCGGTTCGGCTTTCATGTATTCGCCCAGCCCTCGATAAACTGCCCCGAGCAGCAAATGCCCTTGCGGGTCCGCTGCTTTGCGACGCACATACTCCAGGGCTGGAGCGAGTGCCTCCTGGTAGGCGGAAACCGTATCCAGAGCTTTCACCTCCGCTAGCAGTGCTTCGGTGTCTTGGGAGTCCAGCCGCACCGCAATCGCATACTCATCTGCAGCTTCGCGGAACCGGGATTCACGCGCGAAGATGTTTCCCAGGGTAAAGTGTGCGGCTTTCATACCGGGATTCGACTTGGTGAGTTCTGAGAGCAGCCGGATCGCCTCCTTCGTGCCGCTATCGTGGGCGCCGGGAATTCCCATGTCCTGCTTGGCAACAGCATCGTCGTAGGTTGCAGTCGCGACTGAAAGTTGTAACTCCGCTGACTCAGGCTGAAGTGCTAAGGCTTCGTTCCAGTAGCGAATGGCAGCATCGTAACGGCGTTCCGCCGAAAGCGCTTGCGCCAGGTGATCGAGACCAAACGCAGATCTCGGATCAGCTTGCACCACTCGACGAAACTCGGCCTCCGCTTCGTTCGCTTTTCCCAGATCCAGCAGTACCGAGCCGAGAGCGGCGTGGGCCGGTTCCAAACCCGGTTGGGCCTGAAGTGCCACTCGAAATTGTTGTTCGGCCTGTACAAGCTTCTCGGCACGAATCAGGGCCACACCATAGTTGAAATGAGCTTCGGCCGACTTTGGTTCTGTCTTCACGGCCTCCCCGAATGCCGCCAATGCGCAGGCAAGGTCGTTCTTGTCGGCGAACCATGCCCCAAGCGCATCGTATGCTGCGGCTGAAGCTCCGCTTCGAATCGCGCTATCAAAGCTAGGCGGAGTCTTGCAATTATGCGGAAGCTCGCCGGCCAGACCAGAATGAACGAAACCAAAGAACAGTGATGTGCACAGAACCGTGAGGCATATCCACTGTGACCTGGCGGCGCACTTCATAGAACGCATACCAGTATATGTGCAAAATACCGAGGAGTCATCGTTAACTTCACTCGTGTGTAGCGGATTCCGAGACCTTAAGAATTTGATCAGCGGGCACATTCGTGAGTACCTGCTGAATACCGGAGGGCCATCGGATGCGAACCTTCCCGAGCATTCGGGAGGTGCCCAAGCCGAAATGTACGCGAGGATCGCTCGATGCCGCATAGCCGGTGCTGGTCGTTGCTTCCGCATACTGGCTGGTACCCGCATCTGTAACGATTTGAACCCTTGCTCCGAGCCCCATGCGATTACTCTTCACACCCTGCAGCTGCAGGATGATCCAATGATTTTGATTCGCGGTTTCGTTTTGCAGCACGCGTGTAGGGGCGCCGAGTCCGGTGATGACCAGATCAACCCGGCCATCGTTATTCAAATCGCCGTAGGCTAATCCTCGATTGGGAGCAGGACGGGTAAAATCCGTACCGGCCGCAGTACTGACGTCAACGAAGTGAGCATTTCCTAAATTCCGTAGCACGGCATTCGGCTCAGCGTAATGAAAGTGCCGCGATACGGATTCGATGTTGTCCATCACGTTGCCCCTGGCCACGACAAGATCCTTCCATCCATCGTTGTCCAGATCAACTGCTCCGTTCGACCAGCCGGACATAGGCCGCGTAAGCTGGGCGAGGCGGCTGCGCTGAGTTGCATTCTGGAACTGTCCCGCGCCGCGGTTCAGGAACAGCGGAAACGTCTCGTTTTCAATTGCTGTGTGCCACAGGTCCGGTAACCCGTCGTTATCAATGTCCCGAAACTCGGCACCCATTCCGGCGAGGGCTTCACCATCCTCGTTGTATGCGACGCCTGCGGCTAGGCCTACCTCCTCGAAGCGTTTGCCTTGCAGGTTATGGAACAGCTGGTTTGGACTATTATCATTTGCGATGAAGACATCAGTAAAGCCGTCGCCATCGTAGTCTGCAAAGGCGATGCCCATCCCTTTTCCAAGTACGGCAGCAATGCCGGTCTCTTCCGAAACATCGGTGAATGTTCCGTCGCCATTGTTCCGATAGAGCGTGTTTGGAAGCGGGCCGAAGTTCTTCGGGTGGCAGTAGCCCCGACCACCAACACCTGAGCAGTCGGGTTCGTGGTTCGGATCCCATTGACAGTAATTCGATACGAACAGGTCGAGAAGGCCGTCGTTGTTGTAGTCAAACCAACCCGCCGAGATTGACCACATTTTCCGCCCTTCGAATACGCCCCCTTCGACCGCTGCCTTCCGGGTCACATCAGTGAATGTCCCGTTTCCATTGTTGTGAAACAGTTGATTCCCGTTCACGTTAGCAATATATAAATCGGGCCACCCGTCGTTATCGTAGTCACCCACCGCAGCGCCCATGCCATATCCGCTACCGGCAACTCCTGCATGCTCCGTAACGTCGGTGAAGCTTCCGTTGCCGTTGTTATGGAACAAACGGTTGTAGTATTTGGGGCCGATCTTAATTAAGGAGGGCATATCCGCACCGTTGACCAGGTAAATATCCAGTAATCCGTCGCCGTCATAGTCGAGCAGGGCCACCCCGCCAGGCATCGTCTCCGGCTGGTGCTTCTCAGGGGTAGGGCAGTTCTCGGTTGCAAAATGAATGCCGGCTGACTGCGCGATGTCCTTGAAATGAATCGGGCTGTAAACGCCGACGGCAGCGCCAAAAAGTATGGCACCCAGGCTGAGCGCAAACGCTAACGTCACGTACTTGTGCACGTCACTTCCTTGCTTTTGCTGGCTCGAGTACCGTCATGATACGGTCCCCAGGCACGTTCCTGATGGACTGCACGGTCCCGCTTGGCCATGTAATCTCCAACAGCGAAACCATTCTGTCGCTACCAAGACCAAAATGGACACGCTTGTCGTTGGCCGACAAGTAGCTTCCCGCCGGGCTCACAATGCCGAATTGAGAGCGTCCCTGATTCAGCGACGATGTGGATCTTGGCTCCGATGCCATCGCGATTGCTCACGCGTGCCGACAGTGTTAATCGTTAGCCAGTGGTTAGGAGTGCCTCCATTCGAAAGGAGGATCGGCAATCCGTCGAGGCAACTTACGACAATGTCTATCTGCCCATCGTTGTTCAGATCTCCGAATGCCGCGCCCCGGGCTGCTTGCACCGTCTTAAATGCGGGTCCGCTTGCGGCGGAGACATCCTCGAACTTACCTTTTACATTGCGCAGCAGCAGGAGAGACTCCAGATAGCGAACGTTGCCCTGGAAATATTCGATATTGTTCATCACATGCGATTGCGCTACGAAGAGATCTTTCCAGCCGTCATTGTCGTAATCGACAAAGCCCGCTCCCCAACCTGAATGGGGCATGGTGATGCGCGCAAGCCCGGTAACTCCGGCAGAGTATTGGAACACTCCTTTGGCATTGCGAAAGAGAGCATATTTCTGATTTGCCAAAGCGTCGATGAAGATATCGGGCCAGCCGTCGTTATCATAATCATCGAACGCTACGCCCATTCCCGAAAGGGCATGGCCATCTTCGTCGTACGCCATTCCGGTTTGTAACCCTACTTCAGAGAAAGTTCCATTACCGTTGTTGCGAAGCAGCTGTTCTGCAATCGCATCGTTAGCAACTAAAATATCGGGTCTACCGTCGCCGTCGTAATCGTTAATTGCGCTCCCGAGACCACGACCGCTGACTCCCGCGAAACCGGATTCTGCCGTAACATCCGTGAACGTGCCGTTTTTGTTGTTATGAAAGAGCAGATACGAGGCGGGCTTGAAAACATCAGGGTGGCAGTAGGCCGGTTGACCATGCTGCGGCTGGCCGCAAGGCATGTTTTCCGGGAAGCTCCAGTCTAGATATCGAGCGACGAACAAGTCGAGATATCCGTCGCCATCGTAATCGAAGAACAGCGCGCTAGACGACCATCCTTCTGCGGCAGCGCCGGCCTCTGCCGTTACGTCCGTGAATGTGCCGTCCCCGTTATTGCGGTAGAGAATATTGTGCCCGAAATTTGTGACGTAAAGATCTGGGTGTCCGTCGTTGTTGTAATCTGCAACCGCAACACCCATGCCGAAAGAGTGGCCCTGCAGTCCCGCACTCATCGTCACATCCGTGAAAGTACCGTTTCCGTTATTGCGATAAAGCCGATTCCAAAATCGCGGGTCTTGCTTATCCGGCTTGGCACCAGGTTCCATCGGATCTTGCAGACGCGCCCCATTTACGAAAAAAAGGTCTTGCAGTCCGTCGCCGTTATAGTCCAGCATCGCCACTCCGCCCGGCATGGTCTCAAGTAAGTACCGCTGGCTGGTTCTAGAGGACTGAAGCTGGAAGCGAACGCCGGAGCTCGCAGTGATGTTAAGAAAAGCGGGCGAGGTTGATTCCCGTGTTGCGGCCACCCCCGCGGTGATGATGACGCTGAGCGCGATAGCAGTGATTGAAAAGGGAAGGGTGCTACGACGGAAACTCATCTAACAAACACGCCAGTGCCGCCAATACTGTAACGCGGCACCGGCATGGACGCTGCTATGGTGTTCAGCGCTCTCAGAAATAGAATTTCAAACCCAATTGCAATTGGCGAGGTGAGTTGGCCTGGCCGGTCACCCTGCCAAAGTTTGGATCGGTCATACTGCCAACAGGGTTGTTGAAGACCACCATGTTAAAGATATTGAATGCCTCCGCACGGAACTCGAAGAAGCGACTTTCACCCAAGCCAACCTGAAATTGCCGAAACAAAGACAAATCCACATTTCGTTGCCAGTCGCCAACCAAGGAGTTGCGGGGTTCATTCCCGAACGTAAATGCCGCAGGCTTCGCGTACGCGGCCGTATTGAACCATGTAGTATTCACGCCCAGATTCCCGGCGTACGGATTGCCAATAAGATTTGCACGCTCTGTGTTGCAGCCGCAAACATTCGCAACCGTGTTGCTGGCATCCACCTCATAGGGGAACCCAGAGCCAAGTTGGACGATGCCGTTCAGCAACCATCCGCCCGCGACTGCGTCGACAAACCTATTTACATTCCAGCGTGATCGGCCGAACGGCGACTGGGCCGAGAAGGATGCAGAGAAAACCTGCTTCTCGTTGAAGGAAGAGACGCCTACGTCAGCTGCCCGGTTGTAAACGTTTTGAACACTGCAGTCGGCGCCAATATCCGCGGAACAGCCATCATCCGTGGAACGGGACAGCGTGTACGAAAGCAGGAACGCCAAGCCGCGCGAAGAACGCCTGTTTACGCTAACCTGAAGAGCGTTATAACGGCTGTTGCCGACACTTTGATCGAACCATTGCGGCAGCATATATGGAAAGGGCTGCCGGTCTTGAAAGTTCCCGGGACCCGGGGTTATTGCAGTATTCTGTTCCGGACCCCAATCCAGGTGTCTTCCTACCGAACCGACATAGTTGACACTCAGGACGGTGTTACTCATGAGTTGCTGCTCAATCCCGAAGTTCCATTGATCCATGTACGGAGTCTTGAACTTCGGATCTACCATCCACTGACTCACTTGTGAAAAGGTTGCAGGCGGGTAGACAAGGCCTGTGCTACCGGCCCCAAGTCCGAGCGGATCAGAAATCAGGCCCGTGGGTGCGTATTGATTCAGAAGTGGGTTGTTAATGGTTGCAACCGCCGGCCAATTTCCACCGAAGTTCTGGGCCAACTGAGTGACGGCGCCCCACATGTCGTAAAAGCGTCCGTATCCTGCCCTGATAGCGATCTTGTCTGTGAGGCGATACCCCACGCCAACGCGCCCTGCCCAATTAAATAAGGAATTCTGAACGATCCTGTGATCGCTGCCCGCGACCACGACATGCGGCGGCAAACCGGTCCACGGGACAGGACCGCCACCTTGAACGAACGTCCCGTTGGGTATGCATGGAGCGCCGACTGTGGCCGAACAGTTCGGAGGGACAGCCGTAAGGATGTACTGGCCAGTCACGGCATTGGCGTCGCCGGTGTACAAGTCTTTGCCTGAACCATAAATCGGTTCTATCTTCATGTCATTGCGGAAACCCAGGTTGACCGTTAGGCGGTCCGTCACTTTCCATTGATCCTGGATAAACAAGGCGTTATTCCAGCCGCCATGATTGGCTTCGTTCACGCCGCGGATAGCCGCGTTATTCGGAACTCCCAGCAAGAACGATGCCCAAGCATTGCCGCCCGCCCCCTGATTAGCTCCCAATCCGCCCGTCTGCGCCGTGCCGAAAGACTCGTTCGTGTATCGGATAGGGGAGACGAAGTTGTTCGTCTCAAGATCAACGCCAAATTTCAGCGTGTGCTTGCCGGTTATTTTGGCAAAAGTGCCACCATACTGAAACACGTCAGCAAGCCCGGTGTCCTGAAGATATGAATACGGGGTGCTTACATATCCGCTGACGGAGATGGACGGCGCATATGTGTAGCCTGCGTTGGTCAGCATAGCGGGAGCAAGGCCTAGCGTCCGCAACTGGCTGATGAACGCCGGAGTCTCACCCGGCAGGCCAGTCGTTTCATCGTTGTTCCCGTAATTTCGCCCGAAATACACGTCTAAGATAGCGGTCGGGCTGAACGTATGAGTTTCGTGCGCGGCGACGTTATAGCCGTAAATGTCAGAGTTTTGGACTCCAATGACGCTTGTCGGAACATCGTGAACCTGATAATATTTGCTGAACCGAAACATGATCTGGTCGGAATTCTTGATGTATTGGTCGCCCCTTATCGATCCTGAATCCTGGTCGGTTTTGCTGCGGTTCGGTTCGAAGAAGTTACTGCCATTGATCAGCGCGCCGGCGTGAGGGATCAGGTTCTGGTACGCCTGCGCGATCGGGCTTATTAACTGAGTGGGTATGACATTGTTCGCAAAGGGCTGCCGGGAGTAACTGTTTGTGGCCGCGTTATAAGTGGTTGTGAACGGGATTGTAAAGCTGCTGGCTGGCGTTGTTGCAGAGTCCATTTGTGAAGCCCGCGCTACACATCGCGCTGAAGTCACCTCCCCGCATTGCGTCACTCGGGACAAGGGTGCCGCTTTCATTGAAGAGGCGCTCGCGGTAGGCTTCATAAGAGGCGAAAAAAAGCTCTTGTTTCGGCCGTTGTAAAGTTTCGGGATCAATACCGGGCCGCCGGCGCCGACGCCGAATTGGTTCTGGCGCAGCGGGGTGCGGGCTGCTCCGAAGAAGCCACGGGCATCCATCTGCTCGTTACGCAAAAACTCCCACAGGGTGCCGTGATACTGGTTAGTTCCGGACTTGCTGACGACGCTTACGATTCCACCAGTAACGCCGCCATACTCGGCCAGATCGTTGTGCCCTTGCGTCTTGAATTCCTGGATGTCATCTATGATCGGCTGAAAGTTATAGGTCGACAGGAACGTGTTTAGATTGTTCACTCCGTCCAAAAGGAAGGTATTGCTTCGCACACGCGATCCGTTGACGGAAGGAAATGAAAAGCTTCCCAGCGCGTTGCCTACGAATCCGCCTCCCCCACCTGAGCTCTGGTCGGTGTGAATGTTGACCACGCCAGGTGTGATCGTAAGCAACTGCGTAAAATTGCGGCCGTTGAGCGGCAGTTCAGTTACTTCCCGGGTGGTTACGACAGTGCCCAATTCAGCTGTAGCCGACTCTACAGCTGCAGCAGTTGCTTCCACGGTTACGGTTGTGTTGGCGTCGCCGACCCTGAGATGAAAGTCGATTGCCGCGGTTTGATTCACTTGCAGCGTGATATTCGGCTGAGACTGTGCGGCAAAACCAGGCGCATTGACGTGAAGGGTATATACACCAGGCACAACATTCAGGAAAGCGTATGTACCTTCGTTGTTGGCCAGTGTGGTTTTGATCACGGCAGTCTCCTGATTTCTCAAGCTGACCTCGGCCTTTGGAACGGCCGCTCCCGACGGATCGGAAACAACACCGTTCACTGTGGCTGAAGCTTCTTGAGCGCTCACTCGCGAGATCAGCACGGTTCCGGTCAGTAAGAGAAGCAAACCCAGGTAGGAACAGAAATTCTTAACGGACGATTCGGCGAACTTAGCCATTCAAGCCCCCTGTCAGGCGTGGACACTCTCCCCGCCGCACGCTTCAGAAAATTCGTTAAAGTAAACGACTTTGTAGTGAAACCATACTACTCTTCCATGGCGCTGTCAATGACTTTCGTCGGCGTTGGGCCGGGAAACGGTGGGCTATCGGTAGGCTTCCGAGGTCATCTGGTGAGATACAATCCGCTGCTCACGAAAACGTGTCTCGTCTTCCATAAGAGAGCGACGAGTTATCGTTACCTATTGCGTTCGGAGCACTGGTGTGAGATAGTGCGGGGCGGAGTGTTGAATCCCGCTATCTCATCGTCAAAACGGAACCCGGCAGCGGTTCAGCACAAGCTGTTTCCACGCGAGACGGCGGTTCCCCTGATCCTGGTAACCGCGCTGTTTTTTCTTTGGGGTATACCTAATAACCTCAACGACGTTCTGATCAGACAGTTCATGAAGTCGTTTGAGCTCTCCCGTTTGCAGGCCGGGCTAGTGCAATCGGCTTTCTATCTGGGCTACTTCGTCCTTTCAATGCCGGCTGCGTTCCTGATGCGCCGCGCAGGGTACAAGGCCGGCCTCGTCACCGGATTATTTCTGTACAGTGCCGGAACTTTCCTCTTCTGGCCGGCCGCGGCGAACCAGAGCTATCCGTTTTTCCTGTTCGCATTGTTTGTCATTGCAAGCGGTCTGGCGTTCTTAGAGACAGGTGCGAGTCCCTTCATCGCGCAGCTTGGCGACCCTGATACTGCCGAGCGCCGGCTCAACTTCTCGCAGGCCTTCAATCCGCTTGGATCCATCGCCGGCGTGTTAATTGGTACGGTGTTCATTTTTTCGAACGTTACGCTCGCACCTGATCAAGTGACCGCTTTGAAGGCCGCCGGACAGTACCAAGCCGTTCTGCGCAGCGAAACCATGCGCGTGATAGCGCCTTACCTGGTTTTGGGGGTAGTCGTCTTACTCTGGGCCATCTTGATGATCCGTACTCCTTTCCCGCGTGTCGGTGATGAGGGGAGTGTGTCCGCTGAGCGCCAATCAAACGCTGAAGATGGGCGCGATCGCGGCGCCCTTGGCAATCTGCTTCGATCACCTCGTTTTCTTTTTGCGGTCGTTGCCCAATTTTTCTACGTCGGCGCGCAGGTAGGTACGTGGAGTTACTTTATCCCGTACGTAGAGGATTACGCTCACCAGTCGGACAAAGTCGCAGGGTATTTCCTTACCGGCACACTGGTCGCGTTTGCGGTGGGCCGTTTCGCGGCAACTTGGCTGATGCAGTTTATTTCTCCAAGCAGGCTGATGGGGTTTTATGGCATAGCGAACATTGCGTTGTTGTTGCTGGGCATCGCCGTTCCCGGGTGGATTGGTATCTGGGCCATCTTCCTGACCAGCTTTTTCATGTCGCTGATGTTCCCCACGATTTTCGGGCTTGGGTTGCGCGGACTGGGGCCCAACACCAAGCTTGGCGGATCGCTGCTGGTGATGGCCATCATCGGCGGCGCGGTCTTTACCCCCTTGATGGGCCTGATTGCAGAATCGGCAAAGAGCATGGCAGACGCCATGATCGTCCCGCTCGTTTGCTACGTGGTGATTGCGGCATTCGCCTTTCTCGGTCCGCGCATGCAAACGGATGGGTCAGGGCGCGCTTAGGCTTGTGGCAGACTTGGCCAGATATGCATGAGTTTGCTCCACTTCTGTTTCGGTAAAGAGTCATGTTGAAGACCGGAATCCTCAATCCAGCCATCAACTCCCTGCTAAGCCGCGTTCGCCATACCAACACGCTCGTGATTGCCGATCGCGGGTTTCCGTTCTGGCCGCAGATCGAGACGGTGGATATCTCTCTGGTAGACGATGTTCCAAAAGTCTTGGAAGTTCTGCGAGCCATCCAGCAGAACTTCAGCATTGGACGTGTGTTTCAAGCACAAGAGTTCCGCGACGTTAACTCACCGGAGACAATTCGTTCGATCGTGGTCACCCTGGGCGACGTGCCGGTGACAGTGGAGCCTCACGCCGACTTTAAGAAACGCGTGCCTTACGCCATCGGCTTGATACGCACCGGAGATACCACCCAATATGCCAACCTGATTCTGGAATCCGCTTGATCAGCGTTTAATGGCTTAAGCTTACAGTCGAGATGGACTGAAGTGTCAGGCAAGCACTTGCTTGCCTGACACCTTTGCGGCTCTACCTAGAAATCCTGAACACATAGGCATACTCGCCCTGCTTCGCGGGAAGTTGGAGATGCAGACCCGTTGAATCACGAGTGAAGGGGATGTTTGCGTCGGAACCCAGCAACTTGACCGTACTAACGCCGAAGCCACTATTCGGGCCACCCTGCGCTAGTGACGTGATCGTTAGCTTTCCATCGTCAGGCCACGCCATTGCCGTCGCGTACAGCGTGTCGCCCTTGGAAGTAAATCGAATGTCCTGTGCTGTATAGCCTTTGGTTGCCGTATCGTTAAAGGAACCACCCTTAACCTTGGTCGGGCCCTCGCCGTATACGCTCCAAGGGCGGGTACCGTAGATAGCCTCTCCGTTTGCGTCCAGCCACCGGCCCATATCGAGCAGAATCTGTTGCGCCTGTTCGGGAATGGTTCCATCCGGCTTTGGCCCTACATTCAACAGCAAACAGCCATTCTTGCTGATGATGTCGACAAGCTGTTGGATTAATGATTCGGGAGAGCGAAACGTATCGCCCTCGATGTAGCCCCAGGACTTGACGCTAATGGACGTGTCAGTCTGCCAGAGCAGCTTGCGCCCTGATTCCAATTGGCCTCGTTCAATATCCAGCACCGCGGCTCCTTCCGGATAGGCATTGAACTTGTAATTGATCGCGGCATGATACCCATTCTTTGCGGCGTCGTTGTAGTAGAAAGCGCCCAAACGCTTCAGGTACGGCTCGAACTCCTTGGTATTGATCCACCAATCGAACCACAGAACTTCCGGATGGTATTTGGTGATGATTTCAGCGGTTCGCGCTAACCAGTCGTTCAAATACGCGCTGTCAGGATGTGCCGCGAATTTATTTGCATCGGTCGGGCCCGCATGGGCCGGCCCATAGAAGGCGGAATATTGGGGATCCTGGACGTCGGAAGGGAAACTGCGTCCACCGTTCATGAAGAAGTAGTGTTCGGCGCGGTGGCTGGAGGCACCCACATGAATGCCATCGGCCCGCAAGGCCGCTGCTAACTCGCCCACCACATCTCGATGCGGACCCATTTTCTTCGCGGTCCAATCGCTCAAGCCTGAGTCATACATGGCGAACCCGTCGTGATGTTCCGCAACGGGAACGACGAACTTGGCACCCGAGCGACGGAAGAGGTCTGCCCAGGCTTTCGGGTCGAAATTCGCCGCTTTGAAGTTCGGGATGAAGTCCTTGTATCCAAACTTGGTTTGGGGACCGTACGTCGTGACGTGGTGTTCGAAGTCCTTGTTCCCCTGCAAGTACATATTTCGCGGATACCACTCACTGTCGAATGCGGGCACTGAATATACACCCCAATGGAGAAATATGCCGAACTTCGCATCCTGATACCACGCCGGAATCCGATAACCCTTTAGAGAGTCCCACGTGGGCTTAAATGGACCCGCATTGGCCTCCTCCTCCACGTGCTTCAGTATGCTTTGGCGCTGGGCGTCATACTTCTGAATGGCTTTTTGCCAGACAAGGTCTTCAGCACTGGGCGTCTGACCTGAAGCCAATCTGGTGGCTGCCGAGAGAATAAAAGCTATGAGAGTAGGCGTGTATTTGAGCTTCATGCGCAAACCGTTTCAGGCGATCATATCAGCCGACGATCGCCAGAGTTAACGATAACTCGCACGAGATCTGGAATTCGTTTCTGTTTAAACCTTTATTCCCTGCCATAATCGACTGGTGGCAATCCGCCTCAAGGATATTGCACGGGACATGGGCGTGTCCGTCGTGACCGTCTCCAAAGTCCTACGGAACCATGACGACATTAGCGCGGAAACCCGAGAACGAGTCCTAAAACGTATAAAAGAGCTGAACTACCAGCCGAACCTTGCCGCACGTGCTTTGGTGACCGGACGTAGCCACCTGGTTGGATTGGTTGTTCCGGATCTTGTGCATCCGTTCTTCGCCGAGTTAGCGAAAGGTATCTCCTCAGTGCTGCGGGCTAAAGGTTACGGTCTGGTCATAGCCTCGTCCGAAGAAGATCCCGATCTCGAGAAGCTGGAGATTGGGCAGATGTTGGCCCGGCGCCTGGATGTACTCGTCATCGCATCCACTCAATGGACGGTAGAGACGTTCCGCAAGATTGAAGAACAACAACGGCCGTACGTCCTGGTTGACCGAAAATTCAGCGGACTTGCCGCGAACTTTGTGGGATCGGATGATCTCGCCATCGGCCGCATAGCAACGGAGCATCTCCTCCAGAACGGATGCGAGCGGGTTGCCTATGTTGGTGGAGAACACGTAAGTACCGCGATTGAGAGGCTTGAGGGTTATCGCGGCGCGTTGGCTGCCGCTGGCCTACCTATTGCCAGTGAGTACACGGTGTGCCGTCCTCACTACGATGATGCGGGCGATGTGACTGGATATAAGGCCACCAAGGAGTTGCTGGCACTTCCGGTCAAGCCGGATGGAATCTTCTGCAATAACGATCCGATAGCGATGGGAGCCATGGAAGCGATTCTAGAGGCGGGGCTGCGAATCCCAGAGGATATCTGCATTGTGGGCGCCGGAAACGTTCGCTATGCAGGCGCGCTACGCGTACCCCTCAGCAGTATCGATCAAGATAGCGCTCTGCTTGGAAGTCGATCGGCGGAGCTTGCCTTGTCTCTCGTTCAAGTGAAAACGCCGCCCCGCCCAAGGCAGATTGTAATTCCACCGAAGTTGGTGGCGCGACAGTCCAGCCTGCGGCAAAGAACAGGACACTCGGCAGCAGACCGTTCGATAACTTTAGCGCTTTCTTAGTCATGCAATCAACTGCGACTGGCACTTCCCAAAACCGTATTGGGCCGAGACTCCTGAGCATGGCCGGTCAGCATGAACCTTGAGAATGCTCACTCTTCTTGACTGTGCTGGGCAGGCGTGCGCTTCTTATCGGTTACGGCGGAATCAAGCCTGGCGGCGTATGCTCCAAACAATTCGGTCGGACCGTACCATCTCAACTGCTCGACATCGTCAAACAGAGTGAAATCAGTCCGCAAAGTAGCGAGATCGCGGAAGAGCAGTGCTCGTTCCCAGTCGCGAATCAGGGTTGAGGCCAGAGTGCTGGCATTAGCTGCATCAACATACCATTCGCGCCAGTTCCTTGGAATGGACTCGAGGTGAGTGTATTTAGCAAGAAGAGCGGCAGATGACTTTGGGCCCCAACCTGGCAGACCCGGATATCCGTCCGCAGTGTCACCGACAAGAGCAAGGTAGTCAGGAATCGAAATCGGAGCGACGCCGTATTTCTGTCGTACGCCGGCTTCGTCGAGGACGACACGAGTTCTGCGATTCATCTGCACGATGGAGGTGCCGCGCACACACTGCGCGAGGTCTTTGTCCGGCGTGCAGATGATTACCTGTTCCACCCGGCGGTCACGAATGGCGACATTCGCTGCGGCGGCAAGCCCGTCATCCGCCTCAACCTCTACCATTGGCCAAACGACAATGCCTGCTGCCGAAAGTACCTCTTCCAATAAAGTGAACTGCGCAAGCAGCGCAGGCGGTATGCCTTCTCCGGTCTTATAGCCCGGCCATAAATCATTCCTGAACGACTCGATGACGTGGTCGGTAGCAACAGCCACGTGCGTCGCGCCGCTCTTGAGCAGACCGAGCATCGATACGAGTACGCCCCGGACCGCCGCAAGATCAAAGCCGTCCTTATCTCTTGCGGCCGGAAGTGCATGAAAGTGTCGGAACAGCTCATAGGTGCCGTCGATGAGATGAATCTTCATTTCAAAAGCAGCCAGCTACCTTGCCGCGAAACAAGAACCGATATTCGAGAGCGTACAATAGCCCACACATCGGACGCGGCTCCTCACCAATGCCCGATATATATCTGAATACATTACGAGTTAGCGTTTTTGTATGGCCCGCGTCTTACGGCTGGCAATGTCGAAACGTGAAGGCTTCTCTCCCTTGAATTGGCCCATCGTGCGCCAGGTTCAAAACAAGGACTTGCTCGGGCTCGGTGATTCAGCCAAGTCGTCCCGAACAGATTCTCTCGCAGCCCGCACCACCCAGGCAGACAGGATCGTTGATTCCGTATGTCCATATTGCGCCGTCGGGTGCGCTCAACACGTCTACGTCAAAGACGAAAAGATCATCAACATCGAAGGCGACCCCCGCTCGCCCATCTCGCAAGGGTGTCTTTGCCCTAAGGGCGCGGCCACTTTTCAGTTGGTAACGGGAAGCCACCGCGTGAGCGATGTGCTGTACCGCCGTCCGCACGGCAGCGAATGGGAGAAGATTCCGCTCGACCGCGCAATGGATATGGTTGCAGACCGGGTGAAGAAGACTCGCGACGCGCATTGGGAAACGAAGACAAGGACGGCGAACTTCTAAACCGCACCATGGGCATTGCGCACTTGGGTGGCGCGACACTCGACAACGAAGAGAACTACCTAATCAAGAAGCTCTTCAGTTCTCTCGGCATTATCCAGATTGAAAATCAGGCCCGTATTTGACACTCCTCCACGGTCCCCAGTTTGGGGACCTCATTTGGTCGAGGCGGGGCCACTGACTATCCGGCAGACTTGCAGCACTCGGACGTCATCGTCATCGAGGGCTCGAACATGGCCGAATGTCACCCCGTTGCCTTTCGTTGGGTGATGAAAGCAAGGGAACGCGGGGCCATTTTGATCCATGTGGATCCCCGCTTTACCCGCACCAGCGCCGTTTCGGACATCCACGTTCCCATACGCGCTGGCTCGGACATCGCTTTTCTCGGTGGCATCATTCGCTACATCCTGGAGAATGATCGTTACTTCAAGGAGTACGTCGTAAATTACACGAACGCGCCCGCCATCATCAACGATAAATTCGAAGACACTGAAGATCACGACGGTCTTTTTAGCGGCTGGCAAGAAAAGAAGGGTCAGTATGATCCCAGCACCTGGATGTACCAGGACGTCGATCCTGAACCAGCTGGTGGCACTCGCGAAAGGCGACAAAGGGCAACCGATACAAGGAGCGCCCATCCAGGCCGAGCACACAGACCCGACGCTGCAGCATCCGCGTTGTGTCTTTCAGATATTGAAGCGTCATTATGCGCGCTATACGCCCGAGATGGTGGAGGAAACCTGCGGCATTCCTCCACAGCTGTTCCTCAAGGTTGCCGAGACCCTCTGTAAGAACTCCGGCCGCGAGAAGACTGCAGCTTTCGTGTACGCAGTAGGCTGGACCCATCACACGGTCGGCGTTCAATACATTCGGGCAGCCGCCATCGTTCAGCTCCTGCTCGGCAACATGGGCCGCCCTGGCGGGGGCGTCGTCGCGCTTCGTGGTCATGCCTCCATCCAGGGCTCTACCGACATCCCGACGTTGTACAACCTGCTGCCCGGCTATTTGCCGATGCCCAAGGCGAAGCATGACAAAGATTTCACCACTTACGTAAAGCTCAACACCTCACCATCCGGATGGTGGGGCGAGTTTCCGAAGTATGCAGTATCGCTGTTTCGCGCCTGGTATGGCGAGGCCGCAACCAGTGAAAACGGTTGGTGTTTCGACTACCTGCCGCGCGCCACCGGCGATCACTCGCATATGAATACCGTGGCGGACATGGCCGACGGAACTGTTAAGGGTTATTTCGTCATGGGCGAAAACCCCGTAATTGGCTCCATGAATGGTCCTCTGCAGCGCAAAGGTTTACGGGCTCTCGAGTGGCTGGTTGTTCGTGACTTTCAACTGACCGACACAGCCGATTTCTGGCGAGATTCTCCCGAGATTAGCGTGGCGAAGTCAAACCGGAAGATATCGGGACGGAGATCTTCTTTTTTCCCGCGGCGGCGCATACCGAAAAAGACGGCAGTTTCACCAACACGCAGCGCTTGTTGCAATGGCACCACAAGGCTGTAGAACCGAAAGGCGACTCCCGCAGTGAACTCGACTTCATTTACAAGCTCGGCCTGCGTCTGAAGAACCTCTATCGCAACGAGTTCAACGAGAAGCGCAACTGGCCCATCCGCGATCTCGCTTGGCACTATCCGACACACGGATCACTGAATGAACCTAGTGCCGAAGCAGTGCTCCACGAGATAAACGGCTACACCGTAGCGGACCGAAAACCCGTCGAGGGCTTTACTTCCCTAAAGGACGACGGCTCTACCGCCTGCGGCTGCTGGATCTACTCCGGCGTGTATCGCGATGGCGTCAATATGTGCGCCCGCCGCAAGCCGTATTGGGAACAAAACTACATTGCGCCAGAGTGGGCGTGGGCGTGGCCGCACAATCGCCGCATTCTATACAATCGCGCTTCCGCCGATCTCGACGGCAAGCCTTGGTCGGAGCACAAGAAACTGGTCTGGTGGGACGAAGAGAAGCAGGAGTGGGTCGGCCTCGACACTCCCGACTTTATTGTCGATCGTCCGCCGTCTTACCGGCCGACCGCAGATGCGCGCGGAAAAGACACTATCTCCGGCATCGATCCGTTTGTCATGCAGTCGGATGGAAAGGGCTGGCTCTACGTCGCTTCGGGTCTTGCGGATGGGCCGTTGCCCACGCACTACGAACCGCAGGAATCGGTTATCAAGAATCCGCTTTACGGCCAGCAATGCAATCCGGAACGCATGGAATGGTTGCGCAACGACAATCCCTATCATCGGCCCTACGACGACCAAAGTTTCCGTATGTGGTGACCACTTACCGCTTAACCGAACATCACACCGCGGGCGGCATGAGCCGCTGGCTGACTTGGCTCTCCGAACTTCAGCCCGAGATGTTCTGTGAGGTGTCGCCCGAGCTCGCGGCCGAGCGCAAATTGAAGAATGGAGGCTGGGCGACCATTCGCACCGCGCGCGGCGAGATCGAAGCTCGCGTTCTGGTGACTCGCCGCATGCGGCCGCTGAAAGTCAAGGGCAAGTAAGATCCATCAGATCGGGCTTGCCGTATCACTGGTCGACGAAGGGCCTTGTCCGCGGCGACTCCGCGAATGAGTTGACCGGGTTTGTGGCCGACCCGAATGTCTCCATTCAAGAATCGAAAGCGTTCACCGGCAATATCCAAGCAGGGAGGACCAGCAAAAAACGGCGTCACATTACAACTAGCGGCTGGTTTGGCAGGCCAGAGCATCCCGACCACAACAAGCGTGACCTTCCGATTGCGCGGTACAAGCCTGAAGGTGCACACGGCTTCAAAGCGCAATCCACCAAGGAAGGAAACTAAACCAGTGGCGGAAACAACAACCAAGAAAGGCTTCTTCACAGATACCACCCTTTGCATCGGCTGCAAAGCGTGTGAAGTTGCTTGTAAGCAGTGGAACCAGTTGCCGGATGACGGCTTTCTGTTTACCGGCATGTCGTATGACAATACCGTCCACCTGGGCGCATCCACCTGGCGTCATGTTGCCTTCGTGGAGCGCCCCGTGGCGTTGCACCCTCAAGTGGAAGACGGTGCATTCTCATGGCTGTTCTCCTCTGACGTGTGCAAGCATTGCGCGCGCGCCGGATGTCTGGAAAGCTGTCCCACGGGAGCCATCATCCGCACAGAGTTCGACACGGTTTACGTGCAGCCGGATATCTGCAACGGCTGCGGCTACTGCATTGTGAATTGCCCGTTTGGTGTTATCGATCGCAGTGAGGAGGACGGACGAGCCTGGAAGTGCACGCTGTGCTACGACCGTCTCCGTGAAGATATGATTCCGGCCTGTGCCAAATCGTGCCCAACGGAGTCGATCAAATTCGGTGATCTGGAGACGCTGCGGGAGCAAGCTCATCAACGTGTCGATCAATTGCACGAAGCCGGCATGACTGACGCGTACCTGTATGGCGAGAGCGCGCAAGACCAGCCGGGAACCGAAGGATTAAATGCATTCTTTCTGCTGGTGGACAAGCCAGAAGTCTATAACCTTCCGCCCGATCCGGTCGTGCCCACTAAGAAGGTAAAAGACGCTTGGTTCTCCATGGCAGCGACCGCCACCGCGATGGCCTTGGCGGCAGTAGGCGCCGCCGTGTTTGCGCCTAGAAATGGCCACCGACAATGATTCAACTCTATGGCAAGTCAGTTGAACCCGCTTACACAGATGGTCGTGACATCGATCTTCAAGTGGGGCAGCTGTTAGGAGAAGCGGCCCAACAAATCTCGCAGGGCGGTCCTGATCCGCATGAAGAGAGGAAGGCGAGTGTTTGGCGGCAGCTGCCCGAGCCATCCGTCGACGACCCAACATACTACGATCGCCCGATGCTTCAGGAATCGGTCTGGAGTTGGGCGATCCCGCTCTACTACTACGTGGGTGGACTCTCTGGCGCAGCTATGGCCCTAGCCGCCGCGACTACGTTGAAACAGGACGGGGAACTGGATGGTTTCATTCAAAATGCTCATCTAGTTGGCTTGTTCGGCACGGTCGTCAGCGGTGGCCTCCTGATCTACGACTTGGGCCGGCCCGCGCGATTTCTCAACATGCTGCGTGTCTTCCGCCCTACCTCGCCCATGAACATGGGCGCGTGGATCTTAAGCGCGACCGGCGGCACGGCCTTTATGACTGTCGCTCTGCGGCGACAATCAGGAATGCTTGGCTTCGTCGGGGAAGCCTTTGGCGTTGTGTCAGGCTTCTTCGGACTCGGGCTTGCTACCTACACCGGCGTGTTGGTCGCAAACACAGCGGTTCCCGTCTGGCAGTCGTCGCGGCGTAGTTTACCGGCGCTCTTCGGTTCGTCCGCTGTTGCGAGTCTCGGTTGCGCCTTCGACATCTTTGGCCAGGACAATGCCGCAGCCGGCATTACGCGAACTTTCGGACTCGTCGGTCGTGCGGCCGAACTCGCGCTAGGAGTTTGCATGGAGCGGGAAGCAAGCGTCACGCCCATCGTCGCGCGCCCATTGAAGCGTGGCTTAAGCGGACTGCTGTTTCGAGCTTCCACCCTGCTTACGGCTAGCAGCCTCGTTCTTCCGTTCTACCGAATCAAACAAAGAAGCGAAAGGTCATATCTGGTGTGCTGGGAACCGTAGGTTCATTGCTGCTGCGTTTCAGCGTTGAGAGTGCTGGTAAAGCATCGGCTCGGGAGCCGCGAGCGGCATTCCACCAGCAGCGCCAACAAAGCACTGCCGCTTCGTAGGACTACAAGGAAACGTTGTGCTTTACGCATTAGTCCTCATGCAGAGAGCTCACAGACTATAAGGCAATGCCGCAATTTTTCTCGCGTGGCGCCAATACGCTCTTTCGCGTAATCATCCTTGCGGTTGTTTGCTCGGTTGTCGCCGTTGCTGCCATTGGCTACTTGATCGTTCGTTCGCCCTATGAAACTATGCAGAACGTACCGCGGGAACAACCTGTGGCCTTTAGCCACGAACATCACGTAGGTGGCCTTGGCATCGATTGCCGCTACTGTCACAACACGGTGGAGTATTCGTCGTTCGCAAATATCCCGGCTACGAAGGTATGCATGAACTGCCATTCCGAGATGTGGGCTTCGAGCCCTGCGCTTGAGCCGGTGCGCGAGAGCTGGCGCAGTGGACGTTCCATCGAATGGACGCGCGTTCACGATTTGCCCGAGTACGTGTATTTCAATCACAGCATTCACGTGCATGCTGGTGTCGGCTGCACGGAATGTCATGGGCGTGTCGACAAAATGCCGCTCATGTGGCAAGCGCAGCCACTAACCATGCGCTGGTGCTTAAACTGTCATCGTCACTCAGAGGAATACTTGCGGCCACGGGATCAGGTGTTTTCCATGGACTACCGACATCCAGCGAATCAGATTGAGATGGGAAAAAGTCTGCAGAAGGAATATCACATCCTGCCCGTGCGCAACCTCACAAGTTGCTCCACCTGCCATCGATGAAACACGATAGCCAATTCGTTCCGCTTGAGGACCTGATCAATCGTGATGAGCACGATGACGCCACTATCGAGCTGTCAGAGTCTAGCCGTCGGCGTTTCGTTCAGTTGATGGCAGGGTCGCTCGCACTCGCCGGGCTTACCGGCTGTACGCGTCAACCGACTGAGACGATCATGCCGTATGTGAATCCCCCGGAAAATGTGATTCCCGGCCGTCCCAAGTACTACGCAACGGCAATTCCGGGTCCCGGCAGCGCACAAGGTGTCATCGTCGAAAGTCATCTCGGCCGGCCGACAAAAGTGGAGGGCAATCCCGACCATCCAGCAAGCTTCGGGGCCAGCAGCGTGCACGCGCAAGCATCGCTGATGGATCTGTACGACCCTGACCGTTCCCAACAGATCAACTACCTCGGTGATGAGCGCACTTGGGAAGATTTTCTCCAGGCGTGGAAAATCTCAGGCGATGGCGCGGGCTTAAGTATCTTGACCGAGACAGTGCTTTCACCCAGCCTCGGCGCACAGATCCAGGCGGTGTTAAAGAAGTATCCGGCGGCGAAGTGGCATCAGTTCGATCCTGCTGCTCCGCACTCGGCACTTGCCGCGGCGCAGATGGCGTTCGGAAAGCCGGTGAATACCTATTTCAATTTCGCCGATGCCGACGTTGTTGTTTCGCTCGATTCAGACTTTCTTGCGTATGGACCAACCTCCACGCGCTATGCACGAGACTTTGCCGAGCGCCGCCGCCGTGGCGACCGTCTCGATATGAACCGCCTATATGTCGTCGAAAGCACGATGACAGCCACCGGCGGCAAAGCCGATCATCGCCTGGCAGTTCGCTATTCGGAAGTGGAACAGTTCGCACGCGCGCTGCAAGAAAACACTTCATCCGGACCTCACGCGGCTTGGGCTTCCGCCGTTGCTGCAGACTTGAAGTCGCACCCTGGCCGCAGCATAGTCATCGCAGGCGATCACCAACCGCCTGCCGTGCATGCGCTCGCTCATGTGTTGAACGCCAGCTTCGGCAACGTCGGCAAGACCGTCGTTTATACCGATCCGATCGAAGTGCATCCGGTCGACCAGATTGAGTCTCTGCGTGAACTTGTGGGCGACATGAACTCGGGCAAGGTCGAGTTCCTCCTTATCCTTGGCGGCAACCCTGTATACAATGCGCCCAGCGATTTCAAGTTCGCCGATGCATTGCCAAAAGTGCGCATGTCGACACACGTCTCGCTGCACTTGAATGAGACTTCCTTGAAAACGACGTGGCACTTGCCGGAACCGCACGCACTTGAAGATTGGGGCGATACGCGAGCGTTCGACGGAACCATCAGTATCATCCAGCCACTGATTGCCCCGCTCTACAGCTCCCATTCTTCGCTCACCGTGTTGGATTCCATGCTGCAGTTTCCCGGCCGGACGTCTTACGAGATCGTCCGTGCATACTGGCAGGGACAAGTCAAAACGGATTTCGAGGGTTGGTGGCGCAAATCGGTGCACGACGGCATGTTGGCCGGGTCGGCTCTGCCCCCGATAAATGTGGGAATGCCCCGCCCTGTAGCTTCCACGGCATCATCCACAACCGGCCTCGAATTAGTTTTTCGACCAGATGTCTACATGGTGGATGGGCGCTATGCCAACAATATTTGGCTGCAGGAATTGCCCCACCCCATGACGAAGCTGACCTGGGACAACGCGGTCTTTCTCAGCACTCGTACAGCGGCGCGGATGGGCTTGGAGAACCAGCAACACGTTTCGCTTCGCCACGGGAATGCGGAAGTCTGGGGCTCGGTTTGGATTCTGCCGGGCCATCCCGACGAAAGCGTCACTGTGGATCTTGGTTACGGTCGCACGCATTCAGGCCGCGCGGGAAACGGCGCAGGCTTCAATGCTTATCTGCTTCGCTCGTCGAACGCGCTTTGGACCACCATGTGGAGTTGAAATCACAAAACTCGACACCAAGTATCCGTTGGCAACCACTCAGATGGAGCAAGCGATGCACCATCGCGATGTGGTCATCGCAAACACGCTCGACGGCTACAAGCAGCATCCCGATTTCGTCAGCGCGAAAGAACATGAGCCTGAAGAGAACCTGACGCTTTATCCGCGCTGGCAGTACAACGGATATGCGTGGTCGATGTCGATCGACCTGACCGCGTGCGTCAACTGTCAGGCCTGTGTGATCGCATGCCAGGCGGAAAACAACATCCCGGTTGTTGGCAAAGAACAGGTACTGGCGCGCCGGGCAATGCATTGGCTTCGGATCGACACCTACTACGAAGCCGGCTACGAAACGCCGACGACGCACTACGCTCCCATTCCTTGCATGCAATGCGAAAACGCGCCGTGCGAGTTGGTATGCCCTGTTCAGGCGACAAATCATAGCGCCGACGGTTTGAACGACATGGTGTACAACCGCTGCGTCGGAACTCGCTACTGCTCTAATAACTGTCCCTGGAAGGTGAGGCGTTTTAACTTCCTGCTGTATCAGGACTGGACCACGGAAACGTTGAAGCTCCAACGCAATCCGGACGTTACGGTCCGCAGTCGCGGCGTAATGGAGAAGTGCACCTATTGTGTGCAGCGCATTCGAGAAGCAGAAATCACTGCGCAAACAGAGGACAGGCCGATCCGTGATGGAGAGATTCAGACAGCTTGCCAGCAGGCGTGTCCGACAAAGGCGATCATCTTCGGAGACAAGAATAACCCACAAAACCACGTTGCCAAACTCAAGGCCGAAAAACTCAACTACGCGATGTATTCGGAGCTGAATACACGGCCGCGTACCACCTATCTGGCTGAATTGCGTAATCCGAATTCGGCCTTAAAGGAGGGTTCGGCATGACCGTTGAGGAAAAGCAGCGATCAACGGCGCGAGAGGCCGACCCTAATAACCCGCTTCCTGTTTTAACTCCTAGTCAGACGTTTGAGACTGTCAGCGAGCAGATCAGTTCCATCGTACTGACACGCAAGACACCCCTGTTTTGGTGGATCATGTTCGCCATCGGCGTTACTTTGTTCCTGGTCTTCAACGTCGCAGTGGCTTATCTGGTTGGTAAGGGTGTCGGTATTTGGGGCGTGAATATACCGGTCGCGTGGGGATTCGCGATCACGAACTTTGTCTGGTGGATCGGGATCGGGCATGCCGGTACTCTGATCTCTGCCATTCTTCTTCTGCTGAATCAATCCTGGCGCAACTCCATCAACCGATTTGCCGAGGCAATGACGCTGTTTGCGGTTGCCTGCGCGGGCTTGTTCCCACTGCTTCACTTGGGCCGTCCCTGGGTGTTCTATTGGCTGCTGCCGTACCCCAATACGATGACCATCCAGCCGCAGTTTCGCAGCCCGCTGGTTTGGGACGTCTTCGCTGTATCGACTTACGCCCTTGTCTCCCTGATGTTCTGGTACCTCGGGATGATTCCCGACCTGGCCACGCTGCGCGATCGCGCCAAGAACAACGTGCAACGCGCCGTTTACGGAGTAATGTCGTTTGGCTGGCGTGGCGCTTCGCGGCATTGGAAATGGCAGCAGTCAGCCTCGCTGATGCTGGCCGGCTTGGCAACTCCGCTGGTGCTGTCCGTACACACGGTTGTCAGCTTCGATTTCACCATCGCCATCGTTCCCGGATGGCATTCCACAATATTCCCGCCTTACTTTGTAGCGGGCGCGATTTATTCGGGTTTTGCGATGGTGTTAGTGCTTTGCATTCCGCTTCGCGAAGTCTATGGCCTAAAGAATGTAATCACTGAAAGGCACCTGAACAATTGCGGCAAGCTGATGCTGGCAACTGGGCTGGTGCTCGCGTACACCTACGCCATCGAGCCGTTTACTTCCTGGTACAGCGGCAACGGATTTGAAATGTATTTGGTTCACAACCGCGCTGTCGGTCCGCAGTCGTGGACGTTCTGGCTTGTCATCCTGTTGAACGTTGTCATCCCGCAGGCGCTTTGGTTCCCCAAAGTGCGTGTCAGTCCCAAGCCGCTGTTTGCTATCGCCATGGTCGTTCTCATTGGCATGTGGATCGAACGCTACATGATCATTGTTACCAGCCTGGACCGCGACTTCTTGCCTTCGTCCTGGGCTAACTTCGTCGCCACATTTTGGGATAACGCAACGCTCTACGGTTCGGTAGGGCTGTTCATTACTTTGTTTATGCTGTTCATCCGCTTTCTGCCAATGATTTCAATGTCGGAAGTGAAAGAATTGCTACCGTTTTCGAAACCCGGTGGGGGTACCGAAAAGTGACCGACAACGAACTGGTTTTTGGATTGGTTGCGGAGTTCGATGACCCGACAACTCTAGTTGAGGCAGCCAAGCGCGTCCGCGCAGCAGGTTACAAAAAGTTCGAAGCCTATGCGCCGTATCCGATCAAAGCACTAGACAAAATTGTGCCTGGCGGAAATCTCGTTCCGCTGCTTACATTGACAGGCGGCCTGCTGGGAGCGGCAACGGCCTGGGTGCTTCAGTATTACGTCGCTGCAATTGAGTATCCAACAAACGTCGGTGGACGGCCCCTATACAGCTGGCCTGCGTTCGTTCCTATTTTGTTTGAGCTAACGGTGTTGCTCGCCGCCGGGCTCTGCTTCCTTGGAACGCTGGGACTGTGCGGATTTCCGCGTCTGCACCATCCTGTCTTCAACCTGGCGCAGTTTGCCCAGGCGAGCAACGGGCGCTTTTTCATTGGCATCGAAGGGACAGATCCTATTTACGATGACCAGCTAACGGCTGAATTTTTGAACACGCTTAAGTCCGTCGGAGTGTGGCAAGTTGACAATAGCTAAGCCCCTGCTTCGGTCGAGTCTGCGCGCTCCCTCCACGTTCGGCAGCGTGCCGTCCTGCCTTTTGCACTGGTCAGTTCGCTTGCAATGTTCACCACGGCGTGCCGTCAGGATATGCAGGACCAACCAAAGTATAAGCCCCTGGCACAGAGTCGGTTCTTTCAGGATGGCCGCGCCTCTCGGCCAATCCCACAAGGGACAATAGCGCTCGATGAGTTGAATGCGAGCGATTCGGAGCATAGTGGAGCGGGCGGGAACGGATTTTTGACAACCATCCCTCTACGTGTCGACCGACCTCTTCTTGTTCGCGGCCAGGATAGGTTCAACATATATTGCAGTCCTTGCCATGGGCGTATCGGTGATGGCGATGGTATGGTTCACCGCAGAGGCTTCTGGGTCCCGCCCACCTTGCACACGGACCGTCTAAGGGCAGTTGCGCCGGGATACCTCTATCAGGTAATCGCGAACGGCTACGGTGCGATGCCGGGCTACGACGAACAGATCCCCGTCCGTGACCGTTGGGCCATCGTGGCCTATATTCACGCCTTGCAGCTAAGCCGTCATGCCACCGCACAGGATGTACCAGCACAAGATCGAGCGCTCTTGAGTCAGACCGGGGGAAAGCAATGAGCACAATGTTTCTGCCTTCTCCGGAACTGAACGGCGACCTGCGCAGGTTGTTTGTGCAGGCACTGGGCGCAGGAGTCGTGCTCTCGCTACTCTCAGTGATCGGCGCTTTTTTCGATCCGGGCGATTTCTTTCGCTCTTATTTGATGGGCTATCTCTTCTGGCTTGGACTCACGTTAGGTGCGCTGGGCATTGTGATGCTCCAGTACCTGACGGGTGGAGCATGGGGCATCATCACACGGCGTACGCTCGAGTCGGCTACGCGAACGCTTCCGCTCATTGCGGTTTTATTTATTCCAGTCGCGCTCGGCATGCACCACCTGTACGACTGGTCGCATCCTGATCTGGTCGGTAAGGAATACGCTTTACAACACCGCGCCGGCTATATGAACCCGACCATGTTCGTCGTTCGGGCGGTTGTATATTTCGCTATCTGGCTGGGGATCGCATACTTTCTGAACAAATGGTCAGCCCAGCAGGATGAGCGCGGCGGGTTCGAAAAGCGACTCGCTGCAATCAGCGCGCCTGGATTGATCCTCTACGTGTTTACGGTGACGTTCTCTTCCGTAGACTGGGCGGAATCGCTCGAAACAGATTGGTACTCAACGATGTGGGGCTTCTTGTTCGTGGCCATGCAGGTGCTGACTGCATTCGCATTCGTGATAGTCGCAATGGCACTGCTGTCGCGAAGAGAGCCAATGGCTAGTGCCTTCAAAGCGAAACATCTCCATGATCTGGGCAAGCTGCTGTTGACCGCCGTTATGCTTTGGGCTTACTTTTCCTTTTCGCAGTTGCTTGTCATCTGGGCGGGAAACCTGACCGATGAGATCCCCTGGTATCTCCGAAGATTGGCCACCTCCTGGGGTTGGCTGGGTGTGATGCTCATCGTCCTCCAATTCATTGTTCCTTTCTTGCTCCTGTTATCCCGCCCTCTCAAGCGGAGCGTGCCAGCGCTATGCGCGGTAGTCGGTTTAATCCTGTTCATGCGTTTCGTAGATCTGATGTGGATTGTCATGCCGGGCTATTACCAGCAGGGCTTTCGTCTCTCCTGGCTTAATTTTTCGGTGCCGCTAGCGATAGGAGGTCTGTGGGTCGCGATGTTCACGCGTGAGTTGCAGAAGCGTCCGCTGTTGCCAGTTCGGGCACCGGCGTTGGAAAGTGCGCTGAAGCACGGCGAAGAGGACGACTAATGACAACGAAGACCCCAGAACACAGCGAGGTTCAGTTCGAACGTTCAGACATCAGCAGCCGCGGTACTTTTATCACCGGGCTTAGCATCCTCGTCGGGTTGTGGATCACCACGGGACTCCTGTACTTCTTTTACTCCGGACTGGCAAAGCATCGAGAACACGTGAGTTCTCCTACGCTCCCCATCGAAGCGCATGGTTACGTTGTGCCGCCTGCGCCGAGGTTGCAGCAATCGCCGCGCCTCGATATGAAGCGGATGAATCGGTACGAGGATTGGGAACTGTCTCACTATCATTGGCTCGATCGGCAGCAGGGAATCGTCGCTATCCCTATTGATCGGGCCATCGATATGGTTGCAAGCCGCGGGATACCGGCCGCAACAGGAGCGCCCAATCCGACGAACACACCGCCCGAAGACGGTACGCGCGAGACAGGATTTCGCGGGAAGGTGGAACCGGAAGCGCGATGAAAATCCTCGCTCTCGCGACCCTGCTCTCGCCTGTCATGTCTTCATTGCTGTTTGGGGGTAGCCCGATGGCGCCGCCGAGCACGCACGGAATTGGCATTGAGCAGAAATTGGATGCGCCCGTTCCATTGGACGCCGCGTTCGTAGACGAGAACGGAAACACCGTCCCTCTGCGTAGTTTTTTTCGTGGCAAGCCAGTTCTCATTGCGCCTGTTTACTACAGCTGCCCTATGTTGTGCAGTCAAATCTTAAGCGGCGTAGTTGCCGGCCTGCGTCCTCTGTCGTTAAAGCCCGGCCGTGATTTCGAAGTCGTGGCGATTAGCTTCGATCCGCGTGACAACGCCAAAATCGCAAAAGAAAAGCGGGATCATTACGCGCACAGTTACTCCAGCCGTGACGGTATTGAGGGCTGGCATTTTCTGACTGGCGGCCAAGCGGCGGTCGAACCTGTCATGAATGCGCTTGGATTCCACTATCGTTGGGATGAATCGACAAGGATGTTCGTCCACGCCAGCGGTGTCATGATCCTGACGCCCGAGGGCCGTATTTCAAGGTATCTATACGGCGTTGAGTATGAGCCGAAAGATCTGAAGTTGGGTTTGATCGAAGCTTCCCATGACGAGATCGGATCGCCGGTCGATCAAGTGCTCTTGTTTTGCTACCACTACGACCCGACAACCGGCAAGTACGGCGCCACCGTCATCAACTTGATGCGTGGCGCTGCCGTGCTAACGCTCGCTCTGCTTATTGGATGCATGGCATTCTTCTGGCGGAACGACCTTAGAACGTATCGTCCGGAAGGAACCACTCGGCCATGAGAACTGCGTTGCGCTTTTGGCCTGAATCCGCATCTTCAGTTTCGGGCGAAGTGAACCTTTTCTTTGCGTTGATGGTGGTTATCTGCGGAACAGTTGCGACTGCCATCGCAGCATTTCTGATCTACTCTGCGATTCGCTATCGCAGGCGACATCCGAATGAAATGGGAAACCAGCGGCGGAACTATATACCAGCCGAAGCTGCGTGGATCATCCTTCCGTTCTTCGCCTTTATGGGTATGTTTGCGTGGGGTGCCAAGCTGTACTTCGATATCGAGAGGCCTCCCGACAATGCCATCACCATGTACGCGGTCGGTAAACAGTGGATGTGGAAGGTGCAGCACCCGGAAGGGCAGCGTGAGATCAACGAACTCCATCTCCCCGCCGGAAAACCGGTAAAACTGATACTGACGTCTGAGGATGTCATTCACAGCTTCTTCGTGCCCGCGTTTCGGACCAAGCAGGATGCCGTGCCGGGGCGCTATACAACAACTTGGTTTCAACCAACCAAGCCCGGAAAGTATCACCTGTTTTGTGCCGAGTACTGCGGCACCAAGCACTCGGGCATGATCGGGTACGTCTACGTTATGGAACCGCGGGAATACCAGCGGTGGCTGACCGAAGGCGCTCCCGAAGGGTCGTTAGCGTCTCAGGGCGAAAAGTACTTTCATCAGTTCGGCTGCGCCAATTGTCACCACTTTGACAGTGCCGGACGGTGCCCGAATTTGAGGGACTTGTACGACCGTCCAGTGCAGATTGTCGGCGGGACGGTCATTGCTGACGAGAGTTATATCCGGGAATCGATCTTGAATCCGAACGCAAAGATCGTGTACGGCTATCAGTCGAATATCATGCCAAACTTTACCGGCCAGTTGTCGGAGGAACAAGTGTTAGCTCTTGTTGCCTATGTAAAGGCGTTGGGGCCACAGCCCGGCACAGAGCAGCCCTCGAGTTCGGGAAGTTCTCCCAAGGAATACGGGGCACAGCCGGGAATCGCGGGACCGGGCGCCTCGTCGAACTCAACTTCGCACATGGAGGAACGTTGAGATGATTGAGTCCGCCATCCATCGCAGCATCGAAAAGAATTACTTGACTGAGAAGCAAGGGATTCTGTCCTGGTTGTTTACGACCGATCATAAGCGAATCGGAATCTTATACACCATCACCATCACGTTCCTTTTCTTTCTGGGCGGCTTTTTTGCGTTGCTGATGCGGTTGGAGCTGATTCAACCGCGCAACTGGCTGGTGAGCGCCGAGACGTACAACAAGCTATTCACTATGCACGGGATCATCATGGTGTGGTTTTTCTTGATCCCTTCCATCCCGAACACAATTGGGAACTTCGTGCTGCCAATGGCCATCGGCGCCAAAGATCTCGCTTTTCCAAAACTGAATCTAGCGAGTTGGTATGTGTTCCTGCTGGGTGCTGGCGTCACTATTTACGCTTTGTTTCGCGGGGGTGTCGATAGCGGTTGGACGTTTTACACTCCGTTCAGTACAACTTACTCCACAACTTACGTCGTTGCAGCCGCCGTCGGCATCTTCATCAGCGGGTTTTCGTCGATCATGACCGGGCTCAATTTCATGGCCACTGTGCACAAAATGCGGGCACCGGGACTGACGTGGTTCCGCCTCCCAATCTTCGTCTGGTCGATGTATGCGACGAGCCTTATATTTGTGCTGGCAACGCCCGTACTAGCGGTAACGCTTCTAATGGTCGCGGTGGAGCGGATCTTTCAAGTCGGCATATTTGATCCGGCCTTGGGTGGCGATCCCGTCCTGTTCCAGCACATGTTCTGGTTTTACTCGCATCCGGCGGTATACATCATGGTGCTGCCTGCCATGGCGGTGGTCAGCGAAATCATCCCGGCGTTTGCCCGCAAGCCGCTTTTCGGGTACAAAGCCGTGGCGTTTTCCAGCATTGGTATCGCAGTGCTCGGCTTCCTGGTCTGGGGACACCACATGTTCGTTGCGGGAACCTCCGTTTATTCGGCCATGGTGTTCTCCATCATGAGTTACTTCGTGGCGATTCCATCGGCCATCAAGGTATTCAACTGGACGGCGACTATCTACAAGGGCTCGGTCTCGTGGGACACGCCGATGCTGTACGCGATTGGGTTTGTTGGCCTATTCACCATTGGTGGGATGACAGGGCTGTTCTTAGCGGCTATCGGGCTCGATGTCCACCTGACGGATACATACTTCGTGATTGCCCACTTCCACTACATTATGGTGGGCGGAACAGTGATGGCTTTCTTAGGCGGAGTTCACTATTGGTGGCCAAAGATAAGCGGTCGGATGTACCCCGAAGGGCTGGCGCGGCTTTCGGCAATGACCATCTTTCTCGGATTCAACCTGACCTTTTTCCCTCAGTTTGTCTTGGGCTACTTGGGCATGCCGCGGCGCTATGCGGCGTATCCAGAGGAGTTCCAGATGCTGAATGTGCTATCGACGGCGGGTGCAAGTATCCTCGGCGTAGGCTACATCCTTCCGCTCTTTTATCTGCTGTGGTCATGGAAGTACGGCCGGTTAGCGGATTCGAATCCCTGGCGAGCGACAGGACTGGAGTGGAAGACTTTGTCGCCTCCTCCGAAACACAACTTCGAGAAGACGCCAATCGTGACTTGGCGCCCCTACGATTACGAAGCGCAGAAAGAAGAGCTTAACCTTGCCTGAGTCTACGCTCAACCCGGATACGGTTCTCGAGTTGCGCGAGCAGTTTTCCTCGCCAGAGCAGCAACGAGAAACAACTAGCATCGGCATGTGGATTTTCCTCATGACCGAGGTGATGCTTTTCGGCGGTCTCTTCGTCGCGTATACGGTTTACCGGTTCAGTCACCCGCAAGCCTTCGATGTCGGCAGTTCAGAGATGGAAGCGACTATCGGCGCTATCAACACAATAGTCCTCATTTGCAGCAGTCTCACCATGGCGCTTGCGGTTTACAGTTCGGAAGTTGGAAATCAGAAAATGATCATGGTGTATCTGGGGCTCACCATTCTGATTGGCGCTGTGTTCCTCGCTTTGAAGATGACCGAGTATTACGATCACTGGCAAGACCACAAAGTTCCCGGGTTCTGGTTTGTGCAGCATGGTGCGCACGCTCCCGAAGTGCAGATGTTCTTCGTCTTCTACTTCGTCATGACGGGGTTGCACGCCCTGCACATGACCATTGGAATCGGCATCCTTTCGGTTCTTCTGTTCCGAACGGCGCTGGGCAGCTTTAGCGCTGAGTACCACACGCCTATCGATATGGGAGGCCTCTATTGGCATTTCATCGATGTAGTGTGGGTGTTCCTATACGCAATCTTTTATATACCGGGGTTACACCTGAAATGAGTCAGCCAGCGATTACTCCAAAGCAATATCTGGTCACCTTTGCCGGGTTAATTGCGATCGTGCTCGCGACGACTTTCATAGGCAAGCTCGATCTTGGTCCATTCAGCATGCCGGTCGCGATCTTGTTTGCGACTGCCAAGGCGGTGCTAATCGTTACTTTCTTCATGCAGGCGAAGTTCGAGCCCGCAATCATTCGCGTAATCATCGCCGGCGGTGTGATCTGGGTTCTCATCTTCCTTTCAAACACGATCGGGGACTACATGACCCGCGGCTGGCTTGGCTTTCCGGGGAAGTAAGTACAGTCGATAAGAGGCAGAGCTACTCTGTCCTACTTCTGAGTCAACTCGCGATAGACCACCTCCGTAAAGGTCGCAAACACTGGCCCATTTCCTCCGGGAGCGGCCGCATCGCCGACCTCGTGCTTAATTTCGTCTAATGATTTACCCTGCGAAACCAGATCTTTGATCCGTGTCCGCTTCTCCTCCGCATGGGCCACGTATCGTTGCACATCCATCTTCGTCTCGGGGTTCCCGTGTCCGGGAACAAAGACATCGGCGTCTAGCGCAGAAAGGCCTTTCGCCGTCCGGATCCAGCCTTCCGATGATCCCCCTTTTTCCAAATGGATCAGAGGATCAGGACGGTTCGTCAAAATGTCACCGGTGAAAACGATTTTCTGCTTCGGCAGATAGACGATCAAATCACCGCTGGTGTGCGCCGGTCCCCAGTGAAGCAATTCGAAGGCGACGCCGTCCAGAGTGAGGTGGTCATCATCGTTTGTGATAATCCGAGTAGGTAAACGGTCCGCCGTTGGAGCGTCCTTAGTGCCTGCGGCAATGGCTCGCTCCTGTTCCTGCTTGTCGTGCTCCTGAGCGATTATCGTGAGCCCTGCCGGGAATCCCGCAAGGCCATTCACATGGTCTCTATCGCTGTGTGTCAGGATGACCGTATTAACAGGCTTCGGCGTCAACGTCGCGACGTCGCCCAACAGTTCCTTGCCTGCGGCCGCCGAGATTTTCGCGTCGATAACAATCACGCCAGTGTTACCGATAACCACCCCGCTATTCCCTCCGCCGCCTTCTACCCACGACACCCCATCGCGGAGTGCATGAATCGCTAGCGGAGCGCTGTTCGGGCCCTGAGCGGCACCAGCGCCTCCGATTATCAACGCGAATCCGAACAGAATTTTTGGCTTTAACGTCATAGAAGCTCTATTATTCCTGACGGCTGCAGAGTTCTAGCTGCTGGCAGCCGGACGGTGCTCATTCGCTTTGTTGTCGAGAAACCAATGGTAGGTATCACGCACTCCATCCGCCAGACTGCGGGACGCCCTCCATCCGATCGCGGTCAGGCGAGTCACATCTAACAATTTGCGGGGTGTCCCGTCCGGTTTTGAGGTGTCGAATATGACATCGCCGCCATAACCGGTGATGTCCCGGATCAGGTACGCCAGATCATGGATACTGATGTCCTCGCCAACACCGACATTAAGGATCTCAGGCTCGTCGTAGTGCTGCATCAGGAATATGGCCGCGCTCGCCAAGTCGTCCGTATGCAGGAACTCGCGCCGAGGGCTGCCGGTGCCCCAGACGGTTACGCTGGCGCTTGCTTCTACTTTGGCTTCGTGAAATTTCCGGAGCAGTGCCGGAAGGACATGGGAGTTCTGCAGATCGAAGTTGTCGCCAGGGCCATACAGATTCGTAGGCATCAAAGCGATCGCGTTGAAGCCGTACTGTGCCCGATACGCTTGACACATCTTCACACCGGCGATCTTGGCAATGGCGTACCACTCGTTGCTCGGCTCCAGAGACCCGGTAAGAAGGTATTCCTCTCTTAGGGGTTGAGGAGCGAACTTCGGATAGATGCAGGACGAACCCAAGAATTCCAGTTTTCGCGCTCCATGCTGCATCGCAGCGTGAATGACATTGAGTTGAATGGCTAGGTTCTCGCGCAGGAAGTCCGCTGGATAAGTGGAGTTCGCAAGAATCCCGCCCACCTTTGCCGCGGCCAGAAAAATATATTCTGGCCGCTCTGCTGTGAAGAATCGGTCGACGGCCGATCTGTCCGTCAGATCGAGTTCCCTGCGCGAACGCAGAATGAGGTTCTCAAATGACTGCGCCTTCAACTCTCGAACAATGGCAGAACCTACAAGCCCTTTGTGACCTGCAACGAAGATGCGACTGTTTTTTTGCATCAAAATTCCCTCGAACGCTGGAGACTGAAATTACGCATTCGTCGCTAAACAGTAGCTTAGCGACAACGAATCCTGTTCAGCTGGGCGGATTCGCCAGCTGTGCAGAACGAGAATGCCTATGATTGCGAGAAGCTGTGTTCCGGGAGCGGTCACTGCTTAACGGCAACTGCTTCGATCAGGAGATTGTCGTCAAAGCTCACGTTTAAGTCGGCCGTGGGGCCGTGCACTGTGCCCAGCTTTCGGTTGTGCACGTAGTCAGTGATCTGGTAAGTGCCTGTCGACAAGCCCCGAAGCTGCACCACGCCGTTCCAATGAGGAGCGTAGAAGGCGTAAAACATTGCATGATCTTTTCGGATGGCATGGGTCTCCGGTTTGTCGAAACCGATGTCGTAGAGAGTGCCTTCATACGCGCCTTTGGAAAGCATCTTCTCGCGGTAAATGCGAACCCAATTCGCCCAGATCTTTTCCTTGGCAGGAGTGAGGCGAAGCTTGGCTGAATCGGCGTCGGACGGCGGAAGGGCCTTATCGTCGTTGGGGGGCCAACGAAACTCCGTTCCAATAACGCCACCCACGCCGACCGTGGAAGCAAAGTCCATTCCCCCGTCTGACAACTCCACGTGGTCACCAAAGTAGGGGAGACCATCGCCCATCAAGGCCTTCAGTGTCTTGCCTTTCGATCTCACCTGAAAGGAGCTGCTGGGGTCGGACGCAACAGACATGTTGTAGTACGGCATCGAGTAGAAAGAATAGGCTGTTCCGCACGGACAAAGCTCAATGAGTGCGCCCGGCTTCACCTCCTTCACTGAGTCGGAGATGGCTTTGAAGAAATAGGGTACGGCTTCGACCGAGTCCTCCGGAGAGCGGTGGTGGTGAGCAGGATTCGTGCACGGAGGAACCGCATTCAAGAACTGACCGTCGATCTTCAAACCGTCGAAGCCCCAATCTTTGATGGCTTTCCGAGCGAGCTCGCGATGGAGTTGCACGACGGGTGGGTAGGCGGGGCAGAGGTAGTAGGAGTTCCACCAACTAATCTTTCTGCGCGCGCCTTTGGTATCCAGCAGCATCCAGTCGGGATGCTCAGCAAACAAGCGGCTCTTAGGGCTGACAGACATCGGTGCCCACCAAAGCTGCGCACTGAAGCCTTGGGCATGAATCTTGTCCACCAAGGCGCGGACGTCGGCGTCCCCGCGAGGGAACTTCGCCGGGTTCGGTTTCCAATCGCCCTCGGCAGTTTGCCAACCGTCGTCCATAGTGACCCACTTGAAGCCCAGCCGCTTGACGGTGGGCAGGGCGTTGATAATTTGCTGGGGCTGGAAATTCCGTCCAAATCCCCAAGCGCACCAGATGGGCTCGAAGCCATTGGCAGGCGCGTCCGGGAACTTCACGCCTCTGCTGATCATCACGCGCCGATAGTCAATCAGAGTGCGGAAGTAGTCACCCTGATGCACACCAAGGAAGGTCTCGAATGTCTTCAGATTTTGTCCTGGCTTCAAAGTCTGCGGGTGCCGGTATTGCATGGCAACCGTGACACTGCTGCCCGTCGACATATCTGTCGGGAAAGACACCAGCTTGGGAGAGAGTTCATCGTGTCCAATGGCGAAGCCGACATCAGGCCGCCACACGTCAAGAACGGGCGTGCCTCCCCCGTAGTCGCTGGCGTTCATGCCGAGATAGTTGAGTTGGTGGAAGGGAGCTTTCAGCGGCACCACCCAATCGGGGCGCTTCTCGTATGAGCCGTTCTGCAGGGACCAGAACGGCGGTGCCGTCTGCTTCGGATTCGCGTCCAGCACATGGCGCGCGTTGATCCAGCCGTCCACTTTCAGGTCGGCGCTTCCCGTGTTTCGATAAGCCACATTCAAAAACAGCAGGGCGGGATAGCCGGCATAGGCGTCGACGGTCTCAGTCTTTTCGATAGCTCCGGCAGTGCCGGTGACCACCAATCGATGGGCTTGCCCCAGAGTGCTATGCACGTCTTCCTCGCGATGGCTCTGCAAAACAAATCCGGTGACTTCCCTGCCCGGGAGCAGCAGAGTTTCCGAGGCTTGCATTGGGCCCAGAACGGTCTTGCCATTGCCGAAGTGTGAGATCACCCGGCTGCGCATGGCTCCATCGAATTCAAGAGTAATCTGCTGGTTCGAGATGCTCGCGGCCACCGTGTCGGATGGCGCCGCCGCCTTCCCGCAGACCGGGGAAGACAGCCAGCAGGCGAGGGAGAGATTCGCTAGTGTGGAGACGATTTGCTTGATTTTGCCCATGTTCACTGTGCCGGAGCTCGCGGCAGTCCCGCAGCCCTACCTTTGAAATTTCCGCGAGTGGCGCCATACGCAATGCCGAGCACCAGCCAGAGCGCGCCGGCAATCTTGGCTGGAATGCTGAGGTTAAGCCAAATGTAAAGACAGACGGAAAAGCCCGCTAGTGGCGGAAGCCAATCTGTCCAAGAGCGTTGCTTCAACCGCAGACAGTAGTGCGAGAACGCGGCGAGGTTGACGCCCATGAAGGCGATAAACGCGCCGAAGTTTAGCAGCTCGGCACCCAATTCATAGCTAAGGACGAGAGCCCCGGCCAGCGTCAGCACGCCGCTAAGCAAGACGTTATTGCGGGGAATGAGAGTGGTTCGGTCGAGCGATCCGAAGAAGCGGCGCGGGATGACATTATCGCGGCCCATGCTGAAGAGCAGACGGGCAGCGGCCAACTGAGACGCAAAGCCGGAGCCCACCGTGGCCACCAGCAACGTAATGTTCAGGATGGCAAAGAGAAGCGCTCCGCCCGCGCGACCGGCGACGAAAACGAAGGCCGTATCTACGTCGGGATAATGCTGATAATCGGGCCAGACCAACTGCGCGGCATAAACCTCGACGGAGGCCAGCACCCCTGTGATGAGGCACGTCAGGACGGTTGCCAACAGAATGGTTCGGCGCGGATTTTCCACCTCTTCGGAAAGCGTCGAAACGCTATCGAAGCCGATGTAGGTCAAGACGGCAATGGCAGTTCCGGAAGAAAGCAAGGGCAGCGAGAAGGTCTTCGGATTGTAGAAAGGCCGCAGGAAGTCGAGAGCCGTCAATTGTGGCTGATGCGACATGTAGACGACCACAGAGCCCAGGAACAGCAGAATGACCGCGCTCATCCCGATGGTGAGCCAGCGATTCACCCGTGCGGATGTTTCAACGCCGCGCAGGTTCAGCCATGTGAACAAAGCTGCAAAGAAGGGAGCGAGAACCCAATAGGGTATGCCGGGCAGAAAGTTCTGGGTGGCCTTGCCACACCAAACCGTACAGATCACCGGATTCAACAGGTAATCGAGGATGATACTCCACCCCGCCAGGAAACCGAGGCCGGGGTGGATAGCGGCACTGACGTAACTATAGGCAGACCCGGCGCTAGGAAAGGCTCGCGCCATTCGTCCGTAACTGATGGCCGTAAACAGCATGGCCACCATCGCGATCAGCACAGCCGTCACCACATGTCCACGCGCCTGCTGACTCACCACGCCAAAGATCGGCATCGGGGCGGTCGGCTGGATGATGATGATGCCGTAAAAGATCAGGTCGCGCAGTCGCAGCACGCGGCGAAAGGCAGGAGGTGCCGCGGGTGAACCGACGCCGGTTTCGCTCACGAAGATGACCTCATCCGCTCGAAGTGGAAACTCAGCCGCAGCCGCGCGGCGATGCCCGATGTGTGGCGCAAGACTTGCCCCTTTGAGTAGTTTCGACTTCTTTCATCTATTGTCGTAGAACGCTACCATGAGAGTCAATGAATCGTCGCGAACTACTGACGCTAGGAGCGGGACTTCTTCAGCCGTTAGGGGCGTGGTCGCTTACTGCCGCCAGCAGGCCAAAGCGCGTGATTGTGGCCGGAGCAGGCTTAGCCGGCCTGACGTGCGCCTATGAACTCACTAAAGCGCGGTCATGACGTTGTCGTCCTGGAGGCGGCGGCCCGAACTGGAGGGCACGTGCATACGCTGCACGAGGGACTGCCGGACGGGTTGTATGCCGATGTCGGAGCGGAACACTTTACAAAACCAGGCTACGACTTATGTTGGCAGTACTTCGCCGAGTTACATGTTCCCGTGATGGCGTATCCGCATCGCGAGAATGTGCTGCGGGTCGTTGACGGCCGCATGGTGGGCGAGCAAGAGGCGCTTACACTGCAGCGGGCAAAGCTGGTAAATCAGGGGTTTAGCAGTCAAGAAATTCAGTATCTTCGGAAGGAACCCTCGGGCGATCTGTTGTGCCTCTACTTCAACCGGTACCTGGACAAGATTCGAGACGAGTATCAGCCTTTCGGCGTTGGATTAGATCATCTGGACGAAATCTCCGTGTCCGCGCTCTTGCGGGAAGAAGGTGCGTCGTCCGCCGCGGTACGGCAGTTTGGATCCGACGACTCGGCGCTACACACCATCTGGAAAATGGCGATCCTTCGGCTGCGGCATATCGACGAAGACCCGCACGCACTTTTCCGCCTGAAGGGCGGGAACCAGATGTTACCGGACGCACTCGCAAGAGCTCTCGGAACCAGAATCCAAACGCAGCAACCGGTCGTGGCTATTCGCCACAGCGGGAAGGGCGTGCAGGTGACGTGCCGAAACGGAACTGGCGAGACGGTGGTGGAAGGAGACTACCTGGTCTGCTGTATGAACGCCGTGGTTCTGCGCGGGATGAAAGTAAACCCGGCCTGGCCGGAGGCGAAGCAGTTCGCAATTCAGAACGTACCGTACACCGTAGAGGCGCGCCCGGTCTTCGTATCAAGAACCAAATTCTGGCAAGCAGATGGATACAGCGGCAACTTCAATTTCGAAAGCAGCGTGTTAGGGCCGGTCTGGGCCATGGCCCAGGAAGTTCCCACGCCGCGGGGCTTGCTGATTGGAACTTCACAGGCGGGCGTAACGCCCAAGCTGGTGCTGGATATCTTTCAGCGATACTACCCGGGCAAGTCAACCATCGACAGCGCACAAGTGGTGGACTGGTCTCGCGATCCCTGGTCCATGACTTGCGAAGCGCGAACGTACCGGCCCGGCCAATTGCGCCGCATGTGGCCGGCCGTGATTGCGCCCGTGGGCCGTGTGCATTTCGCCGGCGCTTATTGCGACAACCAAAGCTGGGGCATGGAAGCCGCAACGCGCTCCGGGCTACGCGCGGCCCGCGCCATTCACGAAACGTGAGTTACTTGGTGTTTCTTACGTGCAGTGCGTTGTCCCGGTACAGGCGCTTCAGAACGTCGTTGGACAATCCGAAACCGCTTAGCGCCCAGTGGTAGCCATACTCTTCATCGTAGAAATGTTCGTCGAGCGTTTCCAGGATGCGAAAGGTGTTTCGGTACATCTCGGTCTGAAATCCCATGTCGGTCCCGTAGAGAAGCTTGCTGCTATGCCGCTTGTAGAAAGCTGACATGTAACGCGGAATAGGAGCGGTCTCTCCATACCGCGCGGAGATGTCCGCATACAGGTTGGGATACGTGTCCAGCAGTCTCCCAAGCTCGTCCAGATTGGTCTCCAGGTTGGCGAAATGGCAAGCAATGAACGTGGTGCGCGGATGTTTCCGGACCGCGGCTTCCAGGCTGTGCTCAAGGGCGGCATGCCCGGGAAGATTGCCCTTGTTGTCACGCCGCCATTCGAACGCGTTCATGAGTCCATCGTTGTGGTTGTCCATTGGCTGGTACATCCACTCCGGTTCTGAGATGTGGATATTCACCGGCATCTTCAAATCGGCACATTTCTCAAAGATGGCATCCATACGGGCATCATCGGCGTGCAAGCCGCGGGCAAACTTCTTTCCGAAGGCAAAACCTTCGCCTTTATCCGAGAGTTCGCCGACGCCCTTCGCCCCATGGCGATAGCAGCGGTCGAGTTCCTGGACTGCAGCGGCGCTGAAGCCCGGACTGTCGTACTTAGTGAAGTCGAGTCCACACCACATCTCGAAGCGGTCCGGGAAAGCGCCGTATTGTTTAGAGAGGGCGTCGAACTCCGAACCGGTCACTTTCGTCAGGATGATCGTCTTCTCGATGCCGACATCTTTCATGTTGGCGGCCCACTGACGGATTTGCTCGCCAGTGGTCGCATAAGGATGAGAATGCATGTCGATCACAGGGTATTTCGCCTTGGACACCACGGTCACAGGGATCTTGTAAATCGACTGCGGGTGATAATCCTTCAGCAACAAATGATCCGGGGGCACTTGCTGCCAAAAGGCGGAAAGCCCGCCACTCAGGCAGAGCAACAGCACTAACAACCAAACTGACTTATATCTGTTCACAGGGTAATCTCGGTTCCGTCGAGGAAATCACTTACCAGTCTTGGCGGGAGACGGTTCTTTTACTAAGCAAGCACCGTCTCCCACTTTTGGGTTAACTGCCAGGCCAGAGCATTAGAACGACACCTTGGCGCCACCCTGCAGGATGCGGGGATCGCCGGCCGATGTGATCGTTCCGAACGATGCGCCAGAACTGAGGTAGTTATTGGGCTGCGAGAAGTTAACGTTGTTGAACACGTTGAAGAACTCGGCCCGCAGTTCCAGGTGAAGGCGTTCCTTCAACTTGATGTTCCTGATCAGGCTGGCATCTGTATTAAAGCTGCGCGGCCCTCGCAGGATGTTCTTTCCCGAGCTTCCAAATGTCCCCAGAGCGTTCTCACTGAAGGCATTCACGTTGAAATATTCCTGGATGAGTTGTCCATGAGAACGCCCCGAACTGAGATTTGGATTGAGCCCGGTGGTATCGGCACGGTCGGCATAAACGCCGCTCAGCGAGTTGTCTACACCGCTGAAGATGGAATACGGGAAGCCTACGCGCCAGTTGGTAAGCGCATTCAGTTCCCATCCGTTAAGAACCGCGCCCGTAAAACCATGCACCGGCAGCCTGGGCAGCGACCAATTCACGCTTAAGTTGAAGATGTGCGGAACGTCGTCATTGGAAGTACCGTAATCGAAGCTGCGGTTAAAGGGGTCGGTGCGGGTGGTATTGCCGAAATCATCGATCATCTTAGACCAGGTATAGTTTGCCAGCACAGAGATGCCGCTTCCGAATCGTTTCTGAAGATTGACTCGCAGCGATTCGTAGTGCGAATTGTTGTCCGACATGAACTCACCAATGGAGCCAAACGTTGGATTGATGCGCCGCGATTGCAGGTTGTTCTCCGTCGAGACACCGGGAATGTAAAGAGCGGGATTCACTTCGGGGAACTCCAAGGTTCCGTTGGAAAGATGAGTGCCCTTATTGCCAGCGTAGGAGAGCCGCAGCCCCCACGCCTTTGCTAACTGTCGTTCCAGGGTGAAGTTCCAGGTAATCAGTTGGGGCTCCTGCCAGTTCGGCTGCATGAAGCTATAAATCGAAACCGGCAAACTGAATGGCACGTTCCGGGCGGGTGCGGCCGAAGCGAACTGAGCGGGAAAGGGATTCGCCAATCCCTGGCTGCCGAACGGATTATCGAAGCTGACATTGCCCGTAAGGTCAAAGCGTGGGCTAAACGGGGCGGTATCCACTTGCCCGTTGGTTTCGTGAAGACCGATCGGCGTGTAGAAGATTCCTGCGCCGCCACGAATCACCGTTTTGCCATCGGATCCAAGCTGGTAGGCAAAGCCAACGCGCGGTGCGAAATTCATTGCATTTGTTTTCGATCCGCTGTTGGCCGGGCAGCCGGCATCAGCACCATTCCCGCCAAACGTCAGCCCCACAGGAGCATTGGGAAACTTGGAAGACTGCACACCCGGCTGGTAACAAACCACGCGGCCGTGGGTTTCGGTGTAAGGGAAGTATGGGTCCCAGCGCAGTCCTAATTCCAGACGCAGCTTGGAATTCACACGAATGTTGTCCTGTGCATAAAGGCTCCATAGGACGCCCTGTAAATTTTTGTATTCGCCACCGCCCTGTAAGAACTCGGACTGATTGCCAAGCACGAAGTCAGCCAGGTTGTTACCCGACAGCGCACCCGCGAAGTTAAATTCGCCGGATTGCGTATAGCCGTTCTGAATATTGTTGCTGACTCGAATCAGCTCGCCTCCAAAATGAAGCTCGTTGCTGCCGCGCTGCAGCGTCACGTCTTCACGACCCGTATATGCGCCGCGATCGAAGTTTCCGTAATCGGCGGTGTCAATCGTGAAGTATCCAGGAACGGAGATGTAGATTTGCGGGCTGGGCGGTGAGGCGACTTGCACGCCCAGGCTGGACAAGCTGTACGGTGCGCCGGAACGGAAGCCTCCGGTTTGTGATGTCCATCCGAACCATGAATTGAAGAGAAGCGTCGGCGAGGCCGTGTACGTGTCGTTCAAAGCCAGGTTCTGGACTTTGATTTGAATGCCCTGGTTGTCTGCCGCCAGAATGTTCTGCCGCGCACCCGCGATGTCCGGTGGTTCGGTGAACTGAGTCCAGAAGTAGCTGCCGCTCAGGGTGTTCTTGGCCGTTACCCAGGTCGGCTTCACCATCCACTGGTTGTCGCTCTCCACCAAAGTGGGTCCAGTGAACGTCAGCTCGCCATTGGGGCCGTTGGGCAACGGCATCGATTTGATAAGGTTCTGGGCCGCCGGACTAAGCCGGTTGATCGGCACTTGATTCCCGGGAAAGGCAACACCGGTATTCGGGTCAATCAGCGGGGTGGAAACGTCCGAGAAATTGCCGGTCCGTTCCTGCGCTGTCGGAACAAAAGCGACGTCGCCTTGCGCCGCTTGACGTATCGCGGTGCCCTGGTAAGTGCCAAACAGAAACAGCTTGTTCTTCAAAATAGGGAAACCGACGTCGCCGCCGTACTGATTGCGTTTCAGTGTGTCCGGGGTGGGCGCGAAGAAGTTACGGGCGTTCACAGCTCCGTTTCGAATAAATTCAAAGGCGTCCCCGTGCAGTTCATTGGTGCCGGATTTAGTGATGATGTTGACCACCGCGCCACCACCCACGCCGTATTGCGCCGACAAGTTATCGGTTTGAACGCTGAACTCCTGGATAGCATCGGGATTAGGGAACGGTAAGTTCGTGTTCAGATACACGTCGTTGTGATTGTTCCCGTCCATTTGGAAATTAACCGAACGCGGCCCGGCGCCGCCTACGTTCTGGTCCTGCTCGCCGGGGTACACACCGCCCTGACATCCGGTAAGGCAGTAGTTCCCGGTTTCGTTGACTGTTCCGGCGGCCAGGAACAATAAGGCTTGCGGCTGCCGCCCATTCAACGGCAAGTCGACGATTTTGCGCTGGTCGATGTCCTGCGTAACAGTTCCCGTTTGCGTCTCGATCACATCAGCCCCGGCCGCCACTGTCACAGACTGGTTGACGTCGCCGACCTTCAGCGTCGCAACCACGTTGGCAACTTGCCCGACCGACAAAGTAATACCCGTCTGTACGAACTTCGTAAACCCGGGTCTTTCGATCGATACTTCGTACTTTCCAACCGCGAGCCCCGGCACAGTAAAGGCACCATTGCCGGCAGTATTGATGGTGGTTTGCGAACCGGTATCCAGATTTCGAACTGTGACGGCGGCATCGGCGATGGACGCTCCGGACACGTCCGACACTGTTCCGTTAATGCTGGCCGTGGTGTATTGCGCAACAGATGGCAGGGCTGCCGCCAGCAGCAGAAGAAGCGGCAGCATCAGCCAGTGCTTTGCGGATGAGTAGCGCTGGGGAGAGCGCCGAAATGGCAGTACGACTTTCATGGATTGAACTCCTTTCAAAGCGAGCGATGACGTGGACAGTGGCGTCTTGAAGCGTTCTCGTGGTTTCGACTTCTGAGTATTTGAGAGCCACCGGGACGTGGAAACACGAGAGCTTCCGCGTACAGGGCGGGACGTAACAGGTCAACGATTTGCAAAATCAGCGGTCGGGATCGTGAGTTAGTTGTCCGCTCTATCAAAGCTTTCGTCTTCTTGCGACTTGCTTCGCGGTTTGTTGAGTTATACCATCAGTGGATATCAGTGTCAATTCCCGGACAGTATTTCGGAACAGGAAGGGAAGAAAGCGGAGCATGATTCGAAAAGTACGATCTCTGGTCTCTGATAGCGATCTCACAAGACGCGCTTGGTTGAGTGTGAGTGCAACCGCCGCGGCGCTTACCGGGGTCAGCAGCGCACGCCCAGCGCAGACCGGCAGCGGATCGGCCGGACCGACCGTGATGGGAATGCCATTCGAGAAGACGACTCCCCGTGTCGGGTTGGTTGGAACCGGTGGGCGAGGCACCAGCCTGTTGAAAGATATGTTGGCTGCCGACGTGCAGGTGGTCGCGCTGTGCGATGTAGTCAAGGACAAAGCGGCTAGTGCGCAAAAACTGGTAGAGCAGGCGGGCCAGAAGGCTCCGGCTCTTTACACCGACGGCGATCACGCGTTTGAAAAGCTGGCGGCCAGCGGGGATCTGAATCTGGTCATCACCGCGACACCGTGGAAATGGCACGTACCCGTGGCGGTGGCTGCCATGCAAGCCGGAAAGCACGTGGCCGTGGAAGTTCCGGCCGCAACCACTATCGAAGATTGCTGGAAACTGGTGGACACGTCAGAGAAGACGCGCCGGCATTGCATGATGCTCGAGAACTGCTGTTACGGGTATAACGAAACGCTGATTCTCCGCATGATTCGGGCGGGTTTATTCGGCGAATTGCTATACGGGGAAGCAGCTTACTTGCACGATCTTCGCGAAGAGCTGTTCTCGAACAAGGGCGAAGGACTGTGGCGGCGGACGATAGCGACGGAACGTGAGGGCAATCTGTACCCGACACACGGGTTGGGTCCGGTGGCTAACTACATGGGCATCAACCGCGGCGACCGGTTCGACTACCTGGTCTCAGTGAGCACCCCGTCACGCGGGCTGGCGGCCTATCGATCCGCGCATGTGCCGCGCTCAGATCCCCGCTGGAGTGAGAAGTATATCGACGGCGACCTAAACACGTCGCTGATCAAAACCGCGAATGGGCTGACGATCAACCTGCAGCACGACGTCTCGAATCCTCATCCGTACAGCCGCTTGAATACAATCGCCGGAACCAAGGGAATCTTTAAGGACTACGAACCGCGCATCTATTTCGATGGCCAGGCGGGCGGCGAAAACTGGGGCAGCATCGACCAGTACAAGGCGCAATATGAGCATCCTCTGTGGAAGCAGGAAGGCGAGATTGCACGCAAACTAGGCGGTCATGGCGGGATGGACTTCATCATGATTTACCGGCTGATGGAGTGTATGCGCCAAGGACTGCCGCCGGATATGGACGTGTACGATGCAGCTTCCTGGTCAGCACCGGCTCCTCTCAGCCAGGCGTCTGTCGAGAGTGGAAGTGCTCCAGTGAAGTTCCCCGACTTTACACGTGGCCGATGGAAAGACCGGCAAGGCTCGTTACTGTAGACGAGCCGTGCCAATACTCGCGTTAGAGCTTAAGGAAAATCTTGCGCCGGTACATCCAGTAAAGAATCGCCCAATACGACAGCAGCATGGCGATGCCTAATAGCAGCGGCTGAAACGCTGGCCCGAAAAGCAGAAACGGTCGGTCGCCGAGGTGGATCCGGAACGTACTCAGTAGGAAGTTCTCGCATAAGTGCGCAATCAGGTAGGCTGCCAGCGAGTTCGTGCCGATGACGACCAGCGGGAACGCCCACTTGCGATAACCTTTGCACTCGATCACCCAACTGAAGGCGGCCAGGAACAGGAAGCAGACACCGCCGCTGAAGAGTGTCCAACTCGGTGTCCAGATCCGCTTGACGATGGGACAGATACCCAGGAAGTGCAACAGGAGAGCGCTCGCGATGCCGAGCACGCCCGCGGTAAGGATGCGCCGCATCGGAATTTTGGGAGCAGCGGAGCGAACCCACCGCCCGCCAATCAGGCCCAGAATCATGGTGCCCAAAGTGGGAATGAAACTGAGCGTCAGGTAACCACCTTCATTTGCGATGAATGGCTTGGTGCGTGGAAACAAATTGAGGAACCAGCGATCGAAGGCGACCCCTAGGTTGCTGTTCTTGTTCCAATGGCTGGCAAAGCCGGTGAAGTTGTGATGCCAGCTTGCGGGAACGCCGACCGCGCTCCAATTGAAGTCAGGACCGGGAGCAGGGTACAACGCCCACGCCAACCAGTACGCGAACAGAATTGCGCCGAAGACGCCCCATTGCCAGCGCGGTGAGCGAAAGCCCAACAGGAAGAGAAACGTGTAGCCGAGTCCAATCTGCGTCAACGTGTCTTCAAACGTGAAGTACGTTTGAGGGCCGGCCATAGAGCGCAGAAAGATGCCGAGCGCGATTAGTAAGAACGAACGCCAGATGGCATGCGTCAGCATGTCGCTGAAGCTGGTTCCCTTGCGAAGACGACTTCCAATGGAGTAGGGCAGCGAGAAGCCGACCAAAAAAGAGAAGGACGGCTGGATCATGTCATGCAAGGAACAGCCGGCCCATTCGGCATGGGTCTGGTGATACGCAAGGATCGACCAGAACCAATTCCCGGGAAGTGCTTTGGAAACGTCGGCGAAACGCAGCACTTCGCCCATCATCAGCAGCATGACAAAGCCCCGGTACGCGTCGACGGCAACATTCCTCGGCGCAGGCAACACCGGCATAGCCGCGGGAGCGGCGGGCTGAGTGAATGTCTCTGCAGCCGTTGTCGGGGGAGAGAGCGCGATATCGCTCATCGGAAACCTCCTGTCTAGTTTGCGGACGGTCGAGAGGTACGGACGATGTAATCGATCGAACTTCGCATCGAAAGAAAATGAAGAACTCGAAAGCTTTATAACACAATGCGAAGCCGGTTTGCATCGTCATTCCAGAGGCGCCAGGGTACGGTTTGCGTGATAAAACAGTCCCTCGGAGTCTTGACAGCCGCTACTCACACGTCTTAAACTCTCCCCAAAGGAGAACTCGACAAAGATCGACAGCAGTCGAAAGGGTCCGCGTAGCCTCAGCTTTTTGAGTCGCATCTTTTGAGAGCCAATAAATTTACGTGCTACGCCATCTTGCTCGCCTCACAGTTTTCCTCTCGCTCGCTGCCTCTGCCGCGCTGGCACAAAGAGATGCAGCTTCTCTGGTAGGCCAGGTTCTGGACATTTCGGGCGCGACCATTGCGGGCGCTCAAGTAAGTGCCCAGAACGTAGGCACCGGGTTCACCTATCAAGTCCAAAGCAGTGCAAACGGAGAGTGGACCATCAGCCCGGTTCGCATTGGGACTTACAAGATGACGATCGCCGTGAAGGGCTTCAAGACGGCTGAGGTCGATGCCGTCACCCTGGATGTTCAGCAACGGCAACGGGTCGACGTGAAGTTGGAGCCCGGCAGCGTAACGGAAACCATCACGGTGCAGGAGACCGCTCCGTTGCTGGAGACGGACACATCGGAACGTGGACAGGTAATTAACGGCCGTACCATGATCGGTTTGCCGCTGAATGGCCGTAATCCGGTGCAACTGGCCCAACTCACGGCGGGCGTTACCGTCAGCGAACCAGGCGCCCGCGATGAGAGCGGCTACGGCTTCAGCGCGAATGGAGCGCGTTCGCTGGAAAACAACTTCCTCTTGGACGGCATCGACAACAACTCCAATCTGCCCGACCTGTTGAATGAGACCAATTATGTGGTCATGCCATCCGTCGATGCGCTGCAAGAGTTCAAAGTAGAGACGGATTCTTATAATGCGGAGTTTGGGCGCGCAACGGGCGCGATTGTCAATGCAACCTTGAAGAGCGGCACCAACCAGTTTCACGGCGTTCTGTACGAGTTTCTCCGGAATCAGCACTTAGACGCCCGCAACTTCTTCGATCCGACCCTGCCGCCTTATCACCAGAACCAGTTCGGCGCCACTCTCGGCGGTCCTATCGTTCACGACAAGTTGTTCTTCTTTGCAGACTACGAAGGGCTTCGCGTACGCCAGGGGCAAACCGACACAGCGTTGGTCCCCACGGCTGCTCAACGCTCCGGGGATTTCTCCAGCAACTTGGATTTGACCACGCCGACGGGCGTTTCGGACTGTAACGGACGGATGACGTATGCAGGCGAGCTGTTCAACACCAATGCGACACAACCCAGCGCGGCAAGTCCGACGGGCTACTGCGGCGTACCCTTCGGCTACAACGCAAACGGAACTCCCTCCAACGTGATTCCGGCGGCCAACCAAAGTGCCCTTGGCAACAAACTGGCGCAATTGTACCCGGCACCCAATGCCAGCGGCCTAGGGTATAACTACGTTTCGAACCCGGTGTTGATTCGCGACCGGAATCAAGGCGACGTGCGCGTGGATCAAAACTTTTCTACCAAGGACACTGCCTTTTACCGTTTCAGCATCAGCCAGCAGCCGGCTACGATTCCTTCACCCTTTGGCGGTATTGCAGACGGCGGAGGTTTCTTCACCGGCATCGAACAGAATAACGGCTACAGCGCCGCACTCAGCGAAACGCATATTTTCTCGCCCGCCATAATCAATGAGCTCAGAATTGGTTATAACCGCCTTCACTCCAGCCGGTTCCAGTTCAACTACAACCAGAATGTGTCTGGCACGGTCGGCTTTCCAGGCGTCCCCTACGCACAGGGTTTACAGAACGGCGGACTCCCTCAACTGACATTTAATGACATGTCGAATCTGGGAAGCCCAACCTATCTGCCTTCAAACGAAATTCAGAACACGTACACGTTTGCGGACACTCTCACCTTCAACTCCGGGAAACATACGTTCAAGGCCGGTGGCGAATATCGGCCGGAAGAATTCACCATTTATCAACCGGCAGATCCGCGCGGCTCCATGTCTTTCGGAACGCAGTTCACCGACAACGCTGCCGCGCCAGGCACCGGCGGCAGCGGTTTCGCCAGCTTACTCACCGGACAGCCCAACGGCGGCAATATCAATAACCTGAACAACGTGGATTACCTGCGACATAACTTCGGGCTCTTCGCGCAAGACGATTGGCGTGTGACGCCGAAGCTGACGCTGAATATTGGCCTTCGCTACGAATTCTTCTCACCGGTGTATGAGCGGTTCAATGCCCAGGCAAATTTCAATCCTGATACAGGAAAACTGGATGTTCCGAAGGATGAGAACGTAACGCTGACGCCGACGCTGGCAGGCATTCTGCCCGTGAATCACAATGCGTCCAATGCGCTGATAGACTCCGACTACAACAACGTCGCACCACGCCTGGGGCTTGCCTATCAGGCCACGTCGCATCTCGTTGTACGAAGCGCCTTTGGGATGTTCTACAACGGCGAAGAAAGCGGTCCTTACAGTAATCCAAGCCCAGGATTTAACCCGCCATTTTTCGTCAGCGAAAGCTTTGTCGCACCATGCAGTCTGCCCTCCTACAACGCGGCGCAGAACTGTTCTGTACCCGGTATCTCGAATCTTTCGCAGGGCTTTCCGGCAACGGCACTCACCGACCCGAACACGCCTAACTTGTTTGCGATCGATCCGCACCTTCGCACGCCCTACACCATGCAGTGGCATGCAACGATGCAGTATCAGGCAGGCCAGAACTCACTCTTCGAGGTGGCCTATGTCGGATCAAAGAGCACAAAGCTATATACCTATCTGAACGTCAATCAAGCCTACCCAACGGCCGATCCTTCGGCTGCATCCGCGCCGCGACGTCCTTTCTCTTACATCGACAGCAGCATCGGATATCTGAACTCCGCCGGTAATGCTGAGTACGATGCGCTGCAGGCCAAGGTGCAACGACGGTTCGGCAATGGGTTCTCCTTCCTGTTGAATTACACCTACAGCCATGCGCTGGGCGACGCTTCCAATGCGAATCTGGGAGCGCAGAATAACGACAGTTTCCGCTGGAGCGCCAATCCAGAGTGGGAGCACGGAAACCTTGATTTCGATGTTCGCCATCGTTTCGTGGCCAGCTACTCTTGGGAACTGCCCTTCGGCAGAGGCAAGAAGTTCGGCGCTGGCGCGAACTCGCTAGTCGACAATGTGATTGGACACTGGCAAGTGGAGGGCATTACGACACTCTCGTCGGGAACGTGGTTTACGGTCACGGATGGAAACGGAAATTTTGCCAACTCCGATGGCCAACAGCGGCCCGATGCGGTCCTGGGTCAAAGCGCAGCGAGCAAGCCTTGCATCCCGGGAACGTTCTTCAACACCTGTGGATTTGCTGATCCGGCGCTCGGGTCCTTTGGAAACATCGGCATCAACACGCTTGAGGGCCCGGGAGTTGCCAACTGGGATCTCTCGGCCTTGAAGATCTTTCCGGTTGGCGAGAAGCGCCGCGTGGAGTTTCGCGCCGAGGCTTTCAATATCGGGAATCACGCGAACTTCCTGTTCGCTGCCGCAGGTCCGCAGAACTCTAACAACTCCACTGTGCTCGGAACCCCAACTTTCGGCTACGTTACGGCAGCGCGTGCGCCGCGGCAGATCCAGTTCGGTTTGAAGTTCTATTACTAAGGTGGCGGTGTGAGTTTCGATTCACAAACCGCGAGCGCGGCTGGGGATGCAAGGCGCTTACTCGCGCCACTGCGGGAGGACATTCTTCAACTAACAGCGGAGTTGGTTCGGGCCAATTCCGTGAACGTTCCTCCTCAGGGTACGGAGACCGTCGCCCAGACGGTTCTCCGCGACTTCTTTGCCGCGCATCGGATTGAACCGGAACTCTACTCACTCGATTTTCTCGCTGCGTCCGGACATCCTCTCGTGCGTGCCGATCGTGACTACCGTGACCGCAAGAATTTATCGGTTCGTTTGCCCGGTTCAGGACGCGGAAGGAGCCTTTTGCTGAACGGCCACATCGATACCGTGCCGCCCGGCAAAGCGGCTTGGACAAGCGATCCATGGTCAGGCAGGTACGCACGATGGAAAGCTCTACGGGCTGGGAAGCTTCGACATGAAGGCCGGCCTTGCGGCACAGGCCGGCGTTGCAGCGGCAGTGCGCCGGGCCGGAGTGCCGCTAGCGGGAGACTTACTGCTGCAATCGGTCGTCGACGAAGAATGGGGTGGCGGCGGGGGAACTCTCGCCGCGCTGCTGAGAGGCGAACGTGCCGATGCGGCCGTTGTTTCCGAAGGCACTCAGTTAGAAATCTTGCGCGCCACACGAGGCGGATTCGTTGTCGATCTGGAGGTGCAAGCTGGAGATCCGGCGGCCTACTTCAGCGAACAAGTGGTGGTGAGCCCCGCTGTGCCGCTGGGCCGCCTCTTGCAATGGGTGGACGGCTGGACCCAGCGAAGGGCCGCGCTCAAGACGAATGGTGCTTACAGTTCAGTTCCAGATCCCGCTCCGGTTCAGGTGTTAGCGGTCGAAGCAAATCGGCTCGATCGGGATGTGCCCCTCAGTGTTCCGCTATATGGCGCGGTCAGGGTGTACTTTCAGTTCCTTCCCGAAGAAGACGTTCCCGCCGTGCTGCAGACCATACGAAAATCACTCGATGAGTTTTGCAGCAGCGACGCGTTCTTTCGCGCCCATCCAGTCCACTGGAAACCGTTTTACGATCCACCGCTGCTTGGCCACGAACTGCCCGAAACACATCCCTGGACGCAATGCCTGGCGGCGGCAGCCGGTGGCGTGTGTGGCAAGCAGCCGCGTATCTCGGCCGCTCCCTATCCCTGCGACGCCTTCCTGCTGCAGCGGGAATTCGGCATCCCCACCCTCCTATTCGGACCAGCCGGCGGAGGCGCGCACAATCCCGACGAGTATGTGGATGTGGAATCCATCTTGCTGACAGCAGAGTCGCTGCTGGCCGCGACGCTCTTGTGGTGCACCTGACCATTGCTTAGCGCCGGCCTGATCAGCAATGGTTACCGAATAAAACGTTCCAAGACCTTCGTTGTCGTTTTCTCAACCGAATTGTTCGCAGGCAACGATGCCGCCGGCCCCAGAATGACGGCCGAGCCGGGGCGCAGCGCCACAGCTATGTCCTGTTCTACCAGTTGCTTCTCGCTGATGGTCCATGCGGAAAGCTTTCCGCCTTTGTCGAGCGCAGGCGGAAGTTGAACCTCCACCTGAATGTTGTGTGTTCCTGGTTTCAACACAAAGGAAAACCATTGCCACACGCCTTTCCCATTCTCACCAGTTAAGGGCAGACTTACACCGTTGTCGCTGGCTTTCACAGCCACTTCACCCGACTGGCTTTCCGGTTCAAACAGCAAAGCAAAGGTGGTCTTCGGAACGTCCGTCGGAATCTGCAAGGCAAATCCCAAGCGCGTTTCTTGGAGGCTTGGCATCTCGACCGTGGAAGAGGAAGCCAACACAACGGTTTCCTTCTGTCCTGGTTTGCCGAAGTGAATGTCGACCCGATGCTTCTCGTCCTGAGTGCCAGCGATGTCAATCGTGCGCCGGGCTCCCGCCGCGGCGTAAAGATGAACTGTGGCCGTTCCGTTGCCCTTGTCTTCCAGGGAATAACGGGCACCAGTGAGCATGAACGAAGCGCTCGCTGCCGTCTCGGTATCCAATTCCACCACTCTCTGTTCGAAGCCTTCAAGCGGTATGTCTATCGAATCGCCATAGCTGTAACGGCCCGCTTCGTCCATGTGGAATGGATACAAGGTTCGCATCCGATACGCGTTATGCGGTGAGGCAAGTCTTGTAGCTTCATCCAGGTGAAGTCGCGCAAGCGTCGGTTGAGCGAATGGGTTCCGCAGCGTCACAATCACCTTCTCAGCTGCGGCGTGAACGAACCCATAAGGCTCCCGACGCGCAGGGTCTCCCAGAATCATTATTGTGTTGTCCAGTAGCGGATGTTGGTTGGCCTGCGCCCAATGCAAAGTCGCCGCCAAGGCGTCCCACTCTTCGCCGTTCAGCAGTTCTGGCGAGATGTATAGCTCCGTCATCATATTGCCAACGCTGACGTAGTGGACAAGCTCGTCCTTCCAGTCGGCAAGTGACTCCCGTTCACCTCCAAGGAGATTGAACTTACCGCGGATAATGCCGTGGGTCATGATCGAAGAGATTGGAAACTGCAACTGGTTGCGAACGAAATCGTCGTAGAGAACGGAGTCGCGATAACTCAGCGCGCTCTGTCGAGGGCTGAGAGTGGGAAGACTGCTGAGGTAGCCTGAATCCTCGCCTCCCATCCAAACGCTGTCCGCATATTGCAGCCACCACGGGCTGAGCCAGATTCCCGTGGTGATGTTCAGGAAAACGTCTGGCTTCTGTTTACGCAGGCGGGTGAGAAGGTCGAGGAAGACACGTTCATCCGCCTCGCGGGAATAGATGCCGGTAGGATGACCGTGATCGGGTTCGTTGCAGCCGAACGGGACGCCATCCAGCTTCAAAAAGTTGATGTCGTTCTCCTTCTGCATGCGGAGAACAGAATCTTCAAAGTACTCGCTGTAGTGGCGGCCCGCCAGACAGAGAAACTCGTTGTTCGATTGCACTTCCATTCCCTGGCTTCGTCCGGTGGCCACCCGCACGTTGCGATCGTCGTACCCGCCCACCGGCCCGTACCAAATACCGAGGCCGCTCCCCATCTGCTTCAGTGCAGCGGTGAGATCACGGAATCCATTCGGGAATCGCGTAGCATCGATCTCCCACAGCTTTTTCATGTTGTCCCAGCCGTCATCCAGAACAAACGAGTCGAGCTTAAGCTTGTATCTCTTCTGAAGGATGTCGTTGAGTTCAGTTGCTCGTTGCCGTGTATTCTGCGCGGTCATAACCATACGCTGCAGGTCGTACCAAGTGTTGTAGAGAACGTACGGCCTGACAGGCTGAGCGCGGATGGAATCGATATAGGAGAAAAACGCTTGCTGCACCTGGCCGGGCATACCCACACCCAGAACGGCTTTTTGCGAGGTAAAGCCCTTGTCCGGCACATTAGTGCCCACGTAAGATCCTGACGAAACGACGTTGCCGCTGAATTGGCTGATGCCGGAAGGATACTCGAGTCCCCAGAAGAGGTCGTCCGCATAGACAGGCTGACCGAATCCGCCCAGGCGAAGGTTGCATCCCGGCCATTCATTGGAGGCAACGTTTAGGTAGTGGATGAAAAGGCGGCCCGGCCCTTCGGTTTTCAACTGCAGCCACTGGCGCGTGAACGCCTCCTCCGGCCGAACCTCATAGAAGAGTTCAACGTGCAGCGCCGGTTCCCGCTCTCGACTCGACAGACTGAAGATCAGGCGCTTTCCACCGCCGTCTGTCGCCTCTAAGCGCCGTCCATCCAGCTTGAAATCCGATGCCGCGAGTTTCCATGGGTTTTCGTTTCCGGGCGTATAGGCAAGGCGTTCCCAAATGATTTCAATCTGAAACTCGCGGCCTGAGACTCGATACGTTCGTCCGGAGAGCTTATTTTCGAGTTGCGAGGTAAGCGGATGACCATCCTCGATAGTGATCGTCCGCTGAAGATATCGATTGCCGAGAAGGAAGTTCGGGCCATCGGCTCGAACATAAGCCGAGTCAGCGGCGGCGAGGAAGTTGCCGCACGAAAGCAGCACAGCCGCACCGAGCACGGCTCGCCCAAAACAGCTTCTTGAGTGGCGTATCCGCTGACCATGCCTTTCGAGTGCTTTCATAATTTTGCTCCATGTTCACTCTGTAGTCATGCTGCTGTCAAGCGCTCTTTGTTTACACAGCGAGTACATAAAGACCTATCGGCCACGTTTCGGGAAGGTGCGCTGGGCGGTGCGGATCTATGCTTGACGCTTTCGACTTCTTACGATAGCCTAGCAATTACGATGCTGGTTCTCGTTTTCTTCCGACTGGAACGAAACTCGAGGACGAAAACGGGAATAGATGGTTCTTCAATCCAAAACTAACTCCGACAAAGCTTCGGCTCCGGGCGGGTTCACTTATAAGGAGATCCTGCAGCAGCCGGATTTGTGGCCAACGACACTGGCCATTGTTCGGAGAAGCGGGTGGGTAAACGATAAGCCTAACCGGCCGGTGATCATCAGCGGCGCTGGGACATCGGCGTATGCCGCAACTGCAATTGCCGCCTCGTGGCCCAACGCAACCGCGGTTCCAACCACCGACTTGCTGATCCAGTCGCGCGACGAAATCGATCGCAGTACCCCGGGCTTCTCAAGCACCGGGCTGCTGATTTCGATTGGACGATCGGGTGACAGCCCAGAGAGTGTTGCGGTCGTGAAACGCATTCAGCAGGCATGCCCTGAAGTGGATCACTTGGCCATCACCTGCAACGCGGACGGGCAACTTGCCAAAACACCCGGAGTACGAGCAATCGTCCTCGATCCCCGAACTAACGATCGCAGTCTAGCCATGACCAGTTCGTTTTCCAATCTCATTCTGGCTGGCCTGTGCCTTTGCAACGGTGAAGAATTGGATGCGCTGGTTCCGTCGTTATGCAGTGACCTTCAGCAGCACCTTCCCGATTTGGAAGACCAAGCCAAACGTCTAAGTGAAGCAGCTTCTCAGCGTGTAGTGATTCTGGCAAGTGGTGCTCTCGCCGCACTCGCGACCGAGACCTCTCTGAAAATTTTGGAGCTGACTGCCGGCAGGACCGTCACTCTCGCCGAAACATTCCTGGGGCTGCGCCACGGACCTATGAGCTTCGTGACTCCCGACACGCTTGTGCTTTGCTTCCTTTCCTCTTCTCCCCATCGGCGGCGCTATGAGGAGGCCTTAGTCAGCGAATTGCGGCAGAAACGACTCGGTCGGATCGTAGGCATTGCGCCGGAGAGTGCCAATCGCGATCTCTTCGATGAATGGGTTCCAGCAAGTGCGGGCGAAATCCGAGACGAATGGAGGGTGCCCTTCGAGATTCCCTTTGCCCAATTGTTGGCGTATCATCTCAGCTTGAAAGCAGGCCTCGATCCAGACAACCCCAGTCCCATGGGGGCCATTACGCGAGTAGTGCAGCAATTTGCCATTCACGATGAGTCCCCCAGTGTTTGATTGCTTAGTCGCAGGAGACGCGAATGTCGATCTCCTGGTTGAAGGTGTGGTCGATGTTGAGATTGGGACCGAGAAACTGGCCACCGGGCTGGATCTGGTTCTGGGTGGCTCAAGCGCCATCACTGCTTTCAACCTTTCCAGTCTCGGTGCCTCCGTCAGCTTTGTCGGCGTCATCGGCCACGACCTGTTCGGCCGTTTCACGGAAGAGAAACTCGCCGCCGGCGGTGTCGACCTGACTGGATTGTGCAGGACCACTGAAGCAAAGACTGGCATGACGATCTGGCATAGTCACCGCGGTAGGCGAGCCGGCGTGACTTATCCCGGAACCATTGCCATGCTGCAGGTGAAACATATCCCGGAGCAGCTTCTGAAATCAGCAAGACACCTTCATATGGGCGCCTACTTCCTGCAGACTTGCTTGCACAACGATGCTCCGGATCTCTTCGCGCGGGCCAAGAAGCTCGGACTGACCACCTCGCTCGATTGCAACTACGATCCAGCCGAGCGCTGGGATTCCCATCTGAAGCAAGTGCTGCGTCACACGGACTTCTTCTTCCCGAATGAGGACGAGGCGTCGAAGATCACGGGCGCGGCGAACGCCTCCGTAGCGGCCCGTGACTTGGCCGCTCTGGCCCGCACGGTGATCGTGAAGCGGGGCGCTAATGGTGCTTTCGTTGCATCACAAACGAGGGAGTTCGAAGTTCCCGCTATTCCTACCGAGGCGGTCGACACGACTGGTGCCGGGGACAGCTTCAATGCCGGCTTCCTTGCGGCGTTCCTCAGCGGTGGGAATCTGGAGGCTTGCGCCCAAGCCGGTGTTCTGGCGGGTGCACGATGCGTGCAACAAGTGGGTGGAATCGCGGCCTTCGAAAGGCATGAGGCCTAACGATTGTGTTAGGCCACTCGAGCTCGGGCGCTGCTTTGATCGCTCACAGCGGTGGACCTACCCCGGTCATCAACGCCAGTCTTCTGGGGTCGGTGGAAGAAGCTCGTCGGCAGCCTGCGATTTCCGCACTGTACGGAGCTCGCTTCGGGATCCCCGGTATTCTCAACCAAGATTTTGTTGATCTGCTCGCGCAGCCTGCAGAACTGCTCCACCAGGTGGCCCATGCACCGGCTTCGGCTCTGGGTTCGTCCCGGCACGAAGTCTCGGAGGAGGACCTGGGGCGCGTTCTGCAGGTGTTCCGTTCGTACAACATCCAATATTTCTTCTACACCGGTGGGAATGGCTCAATGGGAACTGCCTTGCACTTGAAACAAGCGGCAGAGCGAGCGCGAGTTCCCGTGCAGATTATCGGAATTCCGAAGACAATCGACAACGATCTTCTCGCGACCGATCATACACCTGGCTATGCATCCACGGCGCGCTTCTTTGCACATGCCGTCCGCGACATCGGCGCGGACAATCGCTCACTGCCGAATCAAGTAGAGGTTGTGGAGGTCCTGGGACGAAATGTCGGCTGGCTCGCTGCGGCGACAACGCTGGCCAAGTCTCATCTGGACGACGCACCTCACTTGGTGTACCTGCCTGAACGACCGTTGCCGCTTCAGAAACTGCTCGACGATGTTTCAACCATCTTCCGTCGTCTTGGGCGTTGTGTGGTCGTCGTCTGCGAAGGACAGTTGGATGGACAGGGAGAACCGTTTGGCGCTGATGTCCGTTCGGGTTCACGTGGCTCACTCGCTCAAAACCTGGCACATCGGCTAGCGCTTTTGATCTCGAGCCGTCTGAATATCCGAGCGCGCAGCGAAAAACCTGGACTGCTCGGTCGTGCGAACTCCGCGTCCGTTGCGCCGGGCGATTGGGAGGAAGCTCGTCGTTGCGGCGCACATGCGGTGCAAACTGCGGTCGAGGGCCACTCCGGCTCCATGGTGACGCTGGTTCGTGAAGCAGGCCCCGACTATTGCGTCAGCTTGGGCTTGGCACCTCTCGAGGAAGTAGCCTTCGCTGAGAAAGCATTCCCTGCCCAATGGATCAATGAGAACGGTACAGGGATTCTTCCCGCCTTTCGAGACTATGCCGGCCCACTTATAGGAACGGTCGAAAGTCACGCCGAACTGGCCGACTTTCCGGTCTCTCGACCGCATACGCAGGCCTGAGATCACGGGTCGATAGACTCAAGAACATGCCGCGAAGAGAATCGAAGATGCTAGCAGATGAACGAAGGCGTGCCATTCTGCAATTGGTCAAAAAGCAAGGCAGCGCTGCGGTTGAAGATCTGGTAAAGCACTTCAACGTTTCGGCCGTCACTCTTCGCGCAGACTTGGGCCAGCTTGCACGGGAGGGCGCTTTGGTGCGTTCCTATGGCGGTGCGATGGTGCACGACGAGCACGCCGGCGACTATCCGCTGACAGTAAAGAATAGTCGAAATCAGGCGGAAAAGACGCGCATCGCCGCTGCAGCGGCCCGCCTCATCAAATCGCATCAAACCGTTATCCTCGATTCAGGTAGCACCTCGGCAGCAGTTGCCAGAGCCATCAAGCACGCGAATTTCGATGCCCTGACCGTCATCACCCATGCTCTGAACATTGCTCAGGAATTTCTGCATTCCAGCAAGATATCCGTCATTATGATCGGCGGAATCATGCGGCACGTCTCCGGATCCTTCGTTGGTCCCCAAGCGGAACATTTACTCCGCCCTCTGCACGCCGACCACTTTCTTCTCGGAATTGATGGCTTGGATAACGAACTGAATCTATCCACGCCGGATCTTCTGGAAGCGCAACTGAACACGATGATGATGCAAATTTCCAACGAGACAACTGTCATTGCAGATGCCAGCAAAATAGGCCGGCGCAGCTTGTCGGTGATCGGCAACCTGAGCGTTGCACGGCGTTTGGTCACCGACGATCGAGTCGACCCTGAGATGGTGGAGAAAATTCGGGGGATTGGCGTCGACGTAATCGTCGTGTGAGATTGCTGCCAGGTCTGGATGGCAGTGAATTCGAGCACACTTCTCGAAAAATCATGGCTTCACTTAGCCTGCCTACCGATCTTGCAGAATTAACGTCGCCCATATTCTCGAATCTGCCAGGAGCGCCTCAGCATGTTTTGCTCTCCGCGCTGCAGCAGTATTTGGAACAGCATGACTTTGCGAGAGCCGCGGCTTCTTGCTTAGTGCCGATTGCCTACATACGGAATGCTCGCCCGCTGGCGAACTTGGCCTCCTTGCAGCAGTTGATCCCTAACCTCTCGATAGGGCAGACACTTGGCGCAGGGCATTTTGCGCCTTGGCTTGTACCAGACCAGGTAAATGCAATGCTGCTGCGCTTCTTTCACCTGACATCGATCTCAGGTGTTCTCAGAGATCAACCCAGTGCCTCGATGACGGCCAGTGTCGTCTGAGAGATAGTAAGTCGCCCGACTAAAGGACCACATATGGACGTATCCAACACACAGACTTCTCGAGGCAACCACGTACGCGAACCAGAAACAGCATCCCTCTGAGTGGAATAACGAATTCGATTACATCGTCTGTGGGAGCGGCAGTTCAGGTTCTGTCGTTGCGGGAAGGCTTGCCGAGAACCCACACATCCGAGTGCTTCTGCTTGAGGCAGGGGGCAGTGACGAGACGGACATGGTGCTCGATACCGACCGCTGGCCAATGAACCTCGGCGGGGATCTCGATTGGAGTTTCGTTACAGAGCCAAACCCCAATCTGAACGGACGTTCGATTCTTTACTCCATGGGCAAGGTGCTGGGAGGAGGCTCGAGCATCAATGTTGCGACCTGGTCAAGAGGACACCAGGCCGACTGGAACATGTATGCAGCCGAAGCCGGTGATCGGGATTGGGAATACGATGCGATCCTCCGTCTCTACCGGAGCCGAGTGGAAGACTGGACTGGTGCTCCTGATCCGGACTTCTATGGCGTGGGTGGAGCAATGCATGTGCAGCCGGCAGAACATCCGGATGATTTTTCTCTCGCCATGCTTGCCGCGGCCGACTCTTGCGGACTCAAGCGCTTTCCAAATTCTGGCGGCCAGATGATGAAGGAAGACGGCGGTTGCGCCGTCGTGGACAACATCATTCACAACGAGAAGCGGCAGTCTGCTTACCGTTCCTATGTCTCTCCCCGCCTACAACAATCCAACCTTACCGTGCTGACGGGTGCACTCACCACGCGCATCCTCTTTGAAGGCGATCGCGCAACCGGGATCGAGTTTGAGTGCGAAGGTCTGCTTCGCCAAGCTAAAGCGACGCTCGAGCTCATTCTCTCCCAGGGCGCGATCCAGACGCCGAAGCTACTGATGCAGTCCGGTATCGGTGACGAGCAAGAGCTTGCAAAGTTCGATATCCCTGTGCGTCAACACCTGCCCGGCGTGGGGCGCAACCTGCATGACCACGTCGCGCTAGGGCTCGTCTGGCAGGCAAGTGATGCCCCTCTTCCGCAGATAGCAAGGAGTTCGTCCGTAGCGTTTTGGAAGTCAGATCCCGCCCTGGACGCACCCAACTTTTACACCTACGGAATTGGCATACCGTTCCTCACACCGGAAAACGCAGCCAAGTACCCTCCGCCCGCAAAAGCTTGGACGTTGTTTATGGGAATGCGGCCTGCTAGCAGGGGGTCGATTCACCTGACGGGCGCCAAAGCTTTTTCCCCCGTGAAGGTGCAGGCCAATTATCTCGCCGAACCCAGCGATCTTATGAACCTTAAACTCGGTGTGCAGCGCGCCCGTGAAATCGGGAATGCCGCAGCTTTGCACCCATACACCCAGGGCGAGCATGCTCCCGCGAACTTGACCGGTGTGGCGCTCGAAGAATATATCCGGAATGGACTCGTCACTTTCTGGCATCAATCAGGAACGGCGAAGATGGGCCGGGACGCAATGTCCGTGGTCAACAGCAAGCTCAAGGTCTACGGCGTCGAAGGGTTACGGGTAGCAGATGCCTCTATCCTGCCTCGCGTGACAACCGGCAACACAATGGCGCCTTGCGTCATCGTCGGCGAACGGGCCGCTGCGCTGTTGCAGGAGGAGCATTCGTCATAGTGGTGAACAACAGCTCCCAATAAGTCGTTTAGGAGCTTCCGCCGTTTCTAATCACCTTAGTGAGAGTGATTTCGAAGCTGTAAACATATAATCGCCTCGATGGCAGCAAGGATCACACGTCGAGAATTAAGCCAAGCGGCCGCCCTATCGGCATTGGCAAACGAGCTCGTTACTGCAGCGCCCCAAGTGCACGGCGGCGGATTCCAAGACAAAGAACTTGATCCGGTCAAATGGACTCTGGATCAGTATCGCTCTGCCCAACTGCGCCTGACTTTCCAGGCCAGTACCCGAGCGGAAGCAGAGCAGTGGCAACACCAACTCCGTGCGAAGCTGACCGAGTTGCTCGGAGGGTTCCCGGAACGAACCCCACTTAAGGCGCAGACTCTCAGTAAGCGCGACCTCGGAGCTTACACAAGGGAGAAGATTTGGTTCGAAAGCCGGCCGGGAAGTGGAGTAATTCTTTACCTACTGCTTCCGGCCAATTCGCGAGCGCCTCACCGGTGTGTGATTTGCGTTCCAGGCCATGGCCGCGGGGTCGACGACATCGTGGGGATCGACGAAAACGGCAACGACCGGACTGGCAAGCCAGGATACCAGCACGATTTTGCGATTCAAGCGGTCGAACACGGGCTCGCTGCAGTGGCCATTGAGCCGATGGCGTTTGGCCACCGCCGTGACCCTGTCACCTTCGATAAAGGACCAAGCGCAAGTAGCTGCCAACCAGCCGCTGGATCGGCTTTGCTGATGGGTCAAACGATGATTGGCTGGCGGGTATGGGACATCATGCGAGCGATTGATTGGATTGAGACACGCGCGGAGTTGGACGCCCGACGCGTAGGGTGCATGGGTATCTCGGGCGGTGGCACGTGCACACAGTTCGCTTCGGCTCTCGATCTCCGGATCAAAGCAGCGTTCGTAAGCGGTTACCTCAACACATTCCGGGACAGCATCATGAGCGTCTCGCATTGCATCGATAACTACGTTCCCGGGATTCTGAATTGGGCGGAGAACTATGACGTCGCCGGACTGATTGCGCCGCGACCGTTCTTTTCAGAGGGCGGTGCGCACGATCCGATTTTCCCCGTGGCGGCTACCCGCGAGAGCTTCATGCGCGTGAAGAAGGTCTACGAAGTGTTCGAGTCTTCCGATCTGGCGCAGCAGGAGATCTTCGACGGCGTGCACGAGTTTCATGGAGTCAAAGGACTGCCATTCTTGGCAAAAGCCTTAGGGTGAAACCGGTGAGGAGACTTTAGAGTTGCAGTAATCAACGTTGCACAAGTACGCCGCTGACCGGATTGTATTCGAGATGTTCTGCGTTCCCACGCAGCTCCTGGCTCCGGTTGTCGGCCCCTTTTTGAAGAACCAGATGACTTCAGTGCGGTCCCAAGACCGAACGCGACCACGGGTAGCCTGAAGTACCTCAGCCTCGAAGAACTTTCGAGTATTGATGTCACAACGCCATCGAAGGAAACCCAGTCCGCGTTCCACTCGCCCGTCGCCATCTTTGTGATTACGGGCGATGACATCCGCCGCTCAGGCGCCACTAGCATCCCCGAAGCTCTCCGTCTTGCGCCCGGGGCTGAAGTCGCACGCATCGATTCCAATCGCTGGTCCATTGGCATACGCGGTTTTGGAACGCGCCTCACCCGCCCCGTGCTGGTCCTCATGATGGCCGCACGGTCTACACCACTTTGTTCGCCGGCACTTATTGGGAAGCGCAGGATACAGACATACTGGATATCGATCGCATTGAGGTCATACGTGGACCCGGCGGTGTGATCTGGGGTCCCAACGCTGTGCGCGGAGGGAACGGAAAATATTTCACATACCGCGTCTACGCCAAAGGGCTCGCCGATGCGCATGAATGCCATTATGACGACAACAATTACGATGCCTGGCACTCCGCACAGACCCGCTTCCGCATGGAATGGGCGGAAGACAAGCGCGGCGATTTCACCCTTCAGGGAGATGGGTATGTCGAAAGCGTAGGCGAGGACGCCGGCGCCACTAGCTACACTCCGCCCTACTCACAAACACTCTATGGTCGCGAATACTTGTGCGGCGGTAATATCCTCGGGCGCGGGGCTCGTACCTGCTCTGAGGGGAACGACATTCAAGTCCAAGCCTTTGTCGACCGCACCAACCATCGGGAAGTCAACCTGGCCGACTACCGTCCCACGTACGACGTCAATTATCTTCAGCGCCCCAAACACAGTTCACGCCAACAATTCTCGTTCGGTCTTGGGGCGCGCGCTATCACCATCTACGATCGCATCATCGTTTCTGGCCTAACGTTTACTTTCCATCAACCGCACAGACCAATCGTACACCGGCTTTTCCAGTATGAGATTGCTCTTATCTCGAGCGTCTGACCCTGGACATCGACACCGAGCTGTTGTCCCGCCTGCAACCAGAAACGTTCAAACCCTGAACCGGCCCATCACTAAAGACGCAAACGATGCGCGGTGCACGCGGGAATGCCCAGTGTCGCGCCGATCGCAAAGTCGGTCGCGTCCGATAGGGATTGCATGCTGCGAAGGTACACAAACGTACTGCGCAGAGGAGCCGAATGGTCGAAGCCGTTGCGCGTTGTAAACCCAAACACGGCGGCCAGTCAGGCTCGCGTTCGCCTCGTTGCCAACCACATCGACAACACCGGCTCCGTCACTGTTGGGTATGATGCGTGGAACATCGGACCGCTTAGGCCCGAGCGCCGAAGAGCATCAGAAGAATTCGCCCCGGAAACCGCTACGCGAACACGCACCTCTCCCGGGCCGGGAACGACCATGTCGAGCTCGCCGATGCGGATTACGCTCGAGTCGCCGGTCTGGTCATAAAAAGCAGCGCGCATCAGCTCGCCTTTTGCTCTGTAAGGGCGAGCACCCGTACGTTCGACACGTCCACAAACTGGGCAAGCGACTCGTTGGCCGCCGCTGCTTCCGCCGAATTCATGCCGGCCTGGAAAGAGGCTTCATCCTCGTACCAGACTTCTGCGAATCCGGAGATCTCTTGCTCCTTGCCTTCCGGTCAGGCAACGTCGGGTTCTGCGTTAGCGGCGAAGCCCCGGCATACGGGCGACGATCAGAGCGTGTCTTCTCAAGATAGTAATGGAGAAATTCGTCGCCCGAAAGGTCGCTCGCCGCGTCACGAGAATCATCTGCTTAATCATTGCTAGCCTCCAGCGGCGACGCACTTATATTCAACAAGCCATTCAACGGAGTACATAGAGTGCCGGCGAAGGCCAGATGAACCGACACGAGATTCCCGTCCGCAATTATTCGAATCACTTCCGCTTTCAGATCTGACAACAGGTCTGCAACAGTCGCAACGCCTGCTGCAGACCTACCAAGCCAAGCAGTCGCCCAAGCGGCAACGTATGATCGATCCAATCGGCCGCAATGACCTCGAGCAGGAGATCGACTTTTCCCAGCCGAAATGCTTCGTAAAAACGAAGAACGACCGCTTCTGATTGAGTTACCCTCTCTATCCTCCAGCCTTCGCACAGTGTAGACGGAGGGTGGCCACTTACTCAATGCGCGGCTAGTATTCGCAGCGAGACCAGCGCCCAGGTCCTAGTTCGGTCCGATGCTGTTTGCGGAATGCCTTCGGAGTCAGACCGGTGAACTTGCGAAAGATATTCGCAAAGTGACTTGCGCTCGAAAAACCAAGTGTTCTAGCAGGAAGCAATAATAAGTCGCCCCAAACTCCTGCTTGAATGCACGCGAGAAATGGAAAACGCTAAGGCCAACATGTGCAGCCATCTCGGAGAGGGCCGCCCCCGGCCCGCAATAACTCTCCAAATACTCAAGGATGTTGCGAAGGCACCGAACGGGCGTCGAGACATTTCTTCTGGAGTGGCAATGGTAAAACCCGCGCGTTCATACGTGGAGTAACCCTCACGTTGGCCACTGTAGCAATCGTCCTTGGCAGCACCCCAGTAATTATCCGGGCGACACCTGGATGCACAATGGACCGTTCAGCGGCAGAAACGTACCACGAGCCTGGCGCAAGAAGTGTGGGATGTCAGATTTTTGTCAGGTTCGAAAAAATCCGCTGTAACTGGTGATTCTGAAGCAAATAATTTGGTGGACGGCATGGGGTTCGCATGCATGTCTAGCACCGAAGATCAATAGTTTGCACAACTTACAAAGCGCCAGAAACGACTAAAACCGTACAACCGGCACCGGTTTGGCAAGATTTTGGCAACCCGGTTCGGTGGACCTTCCAAAAAGCTAAAGGCACCGTTGGAGCGGTGCCTTCGGCGAGAAAGGTTTTGGTGAAGCCGTGCGCGTTAACACGGTCACTGCCCCGAGTGTATCTGAAAGTCTGGAGGGTCACCAGCAAAGAAATGCTGCGCCAATTGTCGGTTCCGGCATCTCTCGTCAGGAGCGGAGATCGAACCTCGGCCTCAGAGTAGGCGACGTATTCAACCCCTTCCGCCTCTTCGATGGAGCGCTTGTTCCGTCGGAGGTCCTGAGAAGCCCGAACCTTCTTCCTTCTGAGAAGTTGGTATTCGCCCGCCTGATGCAGTTTGCCGGGGGAAAAGGGAAGGCTTGGCCTTCCGACCGAGCGGATTGCGGAGGAGGTCGCGTTGTCCGTTGCTCAAGCGCGCCGGTGTGTCAGCGCCCTGGAAAACAAGGGTCTGATCCGGCGCGTTTCTCGGTCGGGTCGCTCAAACGAGTTCGAGTTTCTTTGGCACGACCTCTACGGGCGAGCCAATCCGACACCCCAATCACCGGTGAGCGAGGTACCCCAATCACAGATGAGTGCGGTACCCCGATCGTCTACGAGTGGGGCGGGGC
>CAVWGO010000004.1:0-7304 GCA_963754595.1 uncultured Acidobacteriaceae bacterium
CACACCGTAGCGTCAGCATGGAGCGCAAAGCCAGAGTTGGAATTGTGAAGCTGGTCCCGAAGCGATACGCAAATCGACTGGCGGACAGCATTGATCCACCGCTGATTTGTGATGGTAAACGCTCATCACGTCCCCTAACGCCCTAGGCAGTAAAGGGGGAGGTGCAGGGGGGGAAAGTCTCCTGCAAAAATTGGGGAGCCGCTGCCGGCTCCCCGATTGATCTAGGCTGCAGTTTTGTTCTTGGGTGGTGTGGGTCTTTTGCGGTAGGCTTCGCCCCTTTGATGACCGTGGGCTTCGGCTTCTTCTCGGCTGTTTCTGAGGCGGAACGAAAGCAGCTTCGGCCTGGGCGAGAAAGTCGAAGTCGTTTTCGCGTGGGATGTCCGTATGCCCGGTAAGGACAAGACGGAGTGCGAAGCCCGTCAACTGCTCAGCGGGCAATTCGGCGGCGGTGGAGGACAGAACCTCCTCCGGCGTCTGCTGATTGTTTTCATCGCCTCCTGCGTAGAATTCCGCCCGAACCTCATCGATGTTCACTCGGCTCCGGCAACACGGCCACCGCCCGGCCAATTCGCAATGTCTGCCCGTCTGCGCTGATGCGCGCCGGGCACTTCAGCAATCCTCAAGCAAGTCGGTTTGCCGTCCGTAGATCCGCCCTAGTCGTTTTAAACCGGCCAATACCTCTGACTGAGGGCTCACCACAAGCGATGCAAAGCAGCATTCTTTTTCGTTCGAAACTGAAAGCTGACATTTGCGGAGGGTGAAGGGCCGCGAGCCGATCAGAGCCTTGGCAGGGAGCGATCAGTAGCGGCCGTTCACGCCAGTCTGATTCTCGTTATCGCATTGCCGGCTGCGGAAGACAACAGTGATCCGGGGTAATTCCAATGGATCGCCTGCCGCGGCGGTGTCCAGTTTGCGAAACTCCAACGATTATTGGTCATGGCAAGCGTCTCCGGCAAGCGCACGATGATGTGCATGCCCGCATGTGGATTCGGCGCGGCTTCTGTCGGCAGTGCAATAACACTTTCACCATCTTGCCTGACTGGCTGGTGCCATTCGGACATTACAGCTTGCGTTGCCGACAACAGGCCTGTGAAGGGATTGCGGCTGGTCAGTCTGCCGAGCAGGCAACGCCGCACTGCAAAGATCCAGCACGCTTGCCTGATCCATCCACGCTGCGCCGCTGGGTACAGAACCGCGTTTTCAGCCTGTGGTCTTGGGTAAGACTCGCAGCCGCAGCGGAATATCTTTTTGCAGCACCCACCATCCTTGCCTGGGATCTGCGTGCCTTCTGCCCTATGCTGCGGCTCGAGGCAAAAAGTCCGTGAGTCGCAAGGTACTGGACGAGTTGAAGCAACAGATTCCGCTCTTGGAGTATTTGCAGGCACAGGATTGGCAGCCGGCGCGAGCACTTACTCGTGGCCGATGGATGGGATTGTGCCCGCTGCACACGGATCACAAGCCCAGTTTTCTGGTAGACCCCAACAAGGGCCTGTTCTACTGCTATGGTTGCGGCCGTGGCGGCGATGTGATTCGTTTCGCCGAACTCTATCACCAGGTGAACTTCCCCCAAGCCGTGGCGTTGCTGCGCCAGTGGTGCGGCCTGGCGCCCCTGTTGAATGCAGTCACCGATTTCTATCGCATTCAGTTGCAGCGCTATAACGAGGCGGTCGTCTATCTGGACCAACGCGCCCTCCGCTCATCTGAGGTGATCGAGCACATGCGAATCGGTTACGCGCCCGGCCACTGTTTGCGAAGTTGGCTCACGCAGTTGGGCTATCCGCTCTCCGCGCTTCAACAAGCCGGTCTTATCAGTGCCGCAGGCTACGACAGCTATATCCGCTGCATCGTTTTCCCACTGGAAAGCAATCTGTATGGCCGCAGTATCCGGAGTTCGCCAATACTGCATCGATTTATGCCCGGATCGAAAGGCGGTCTGTACTTGTGGGAACAAGTCCGGCGATGCCCGGAGGTGATTGTGGTGGAAGGCCTGTTCGACTACGCCGTGTTATGGCAGGCCGGCTTTAGCAATATCACCTGCTCGCTGGGGAACCATCTCAACGCACATCAGTTTGAACAACTATGCGATCGCCGCCGAACGGTCTATCTGGCCTTCGATGCCGACGCTAACGGTAGTGGTCCACGAGCATCGCAATCGCTTTCCCGTCGTCTTTGGGCGCGAGGTATCACTGCCCGACGGATCGTCTTGCCCGATGGCCATGACCCGAACAGCTTCTTCGTCCACGGCGGCAACGCTCACCAGTTTCAAGAACTGCTAGAGAGGGCACATCCATGAGTTATGAGTTGATCTATCGGGCTGACCTGGGCAGCGCGCATAGCCCGTTTCGCGTGATCTCGCAGCCCACCGGACGCGAGGTGGGTTGGATCAATCGTTTTCTGGACCAGTGCTGCATCCGCGGCTTGGCTTGGCACACGCTACGCGGCTATGCCTTCGACCTGACGCATTTCATACGCTGGTGGGCCGATCGCCACTCCACCGATGAGGTGACGGAGCAGGCTCTCACCAGTTCCTCCCTGTTGGACTATCTACGCTATCAGGCTGATCAACAACCTCGCCCGGCCGCCACCACCATCAACACTCGGGTGTGGATGGCCGAGCGCGCTTTGCGCTGCCAATTCCCCGAGGCCGTACCACCGGCAGCGCCGGGCTTTCCACAGTTCTACTGGCGACGGTCCAAGCTCGGCTATGGCCGCATGCGTCCAGCGCTGAAACGTCTGCGTGTGAAAGTACCCAAGCGAGTGGTGATGCCCTTGTCGGTTGATGAAGTGTCCCGCTTTTGGAGCAGCTTCCGCACTGGCCGCGACCTGGCCATCGTCGGCTTGATGTTATTGCAGGGCCTGCGCTCGGGCGAAGTATTGGCACTCGATCAGGAAGATCTCATCCTGTCAGAAGCACAGATCCGCGTGCGCGGCAAAGGGAATAAGGTTCGCCTTCTGCCACTGGCTCCCGAAGCGGTTCAGCTCCTCCAACACTACCTTCGCTTGGAGCGCCCGCCTCGCTGCGCTGCGGCTCTGTTTGTTTGTCTGAAAGGGCGCGCACGGGGAACACGAATGACGGCTGCGGGCCTTCGTTCTCTGTTCCGTCATCATCGCCAGACGACCGGCATTACTAAAGCCAATCCGCACCGATTCCGGCATACCTTCGCCACTGATATGATTCGCGCCGGCATCAGCCTACCCGCCCTCATGCAGTTGATGGGGCACGCGCAGATCGAGACCACCATGGTCTACGTCCGCATCACCCCGCAGGATGTCTATCAGGAATATGTCAACGCTGTGGCACAACTGGTGCGGCCCGTTCCCCCACCCGAATCATGAGCCGGCGCCGCCGTCTTCCGCTTCATCATCCGCTGGCGCAGGTGTTCTTCGCCGCTATTGAGTCGGTGACCACTTCGATGAGCGACTCGTCCAAAGAACGTTATCGAACCACGACGGAATACTTTCTCCGCTTTCTGAGCGAGCATCACCCTCGTGTTCGAACCCTCGAACAACTGCAGCGAGACCCGCACATCCTGGGCTGGTTGAAATGGCTCTCCGCGCGCAGGCCACCACTGTTCAAAAGTACTCGATCGCTGCACGTTGTTTCTCTGCGGCGTCTGACAGAGGAACTAGCTTGGCTTTACGACGTGCCCGCTCTGGTTCGCCTTTTCCATCCCGATGACGTGCCTCAGCCCGATGCCTGCTTCCCGCGTCCGTTGACCCCTGAACAAGATCGCCTTATACAACAAGAACTGCTGCGCCGCAATGACATCGCTAGTAACGCGCTCCTGCTCATCCGTCACACCGGTATCCGCATCGGAGAATGCGCCGATCTCTCGTTAGATTGCTTGCGTCCCATCGGTCCTGCACAATGGGCTCTCCACGTCCCGTTGGGCAAGCTGCACACCGAACGCTTGGTGCCGATAGACGATTTCGTCTGTCAGTTCGTGCATCGCTTGCGCTTCTTCCGTTTTCTGAGCACCATCCCGCCCGATGGCCTGCTTCTCGCTCGGCGCCACAATCGTGCCGCACTGCTGTGCTATCTACGCACAGAGCTGACCAAAGTGCGAACCGCAGTGGGCATCACCAGGCGCATTGTCCCTCACATGTTCCGGCACACCTTCGCCACCGAGATGCTTCGGAGCGGTATCAGCTATCCAGCACTCATGAAATTGCTCGGCCACACCTCACCGGAAATGACGATACTCTACGCTGAGTTCACGCAGAACGACTTACAACGTGAGTTTCGCGCTGTTTGCTCAAATCCCCGGCATCTCTTACCGCCGCCCAAAACCTCATTCACCCCGGCTGCGGCCGATTTGCCCGGCACCCTTCATTCCATCGAAACCGCTCAGCACGTCCTCGAAATGTTCCGCCGCTCGCTTCCTGAAACAAATGGCTCCTTGCGCCTGCTCGACCGGCTTCTCAATCGACTCGCCAAGATCGCTGCTCTCCTGCGCAAACTCGCCCCTCACTAAAAACGGGCAGAGATTGGCCGGATAAGTCGCGAGAGGCTGGACGCAAAATCCGTTAACCGCGGACTTGCTCTCCCGCGCGCGAAGTCGAAACCGGGGCTTGGGGTACACCTCGATACGGACCTCCGATCTTCTGCGCCTGGGTGATCCACACTATCCTTGGTCCGAAGAATCATCCTCAAAGTGCGCGATCTCTCGGACGGCGAGGTGCGCAATATCCTGGTTGCGCGGTGACGAAAGTTGGTGCATGATCCCGCAATGGCTTTCGCGTTTGCGACAACTGGAGTATATGTTTGCGACGACAACGAGCGCAGACTCAAAACGAAGATCGCCGCCTGGAATGCGGCGGTTCAGCGGCACTGCGAAGTGCTGGCGACTACTCAAGTGGTGTAGGCGCCTAGACCGCGAGCCGGCTGTAGCGAGCCAGGTTGCCAACCAGCGATTTGGCCCGGCGACGTCGGCTTCTCCTCCGATTTTTCACTCGCCCTGTGAGGCATTTCTGAATTGACGTAAAAGCGACAAAAGTTTGACCATTTGCGCATTCCGCGCAGATCCTACGAAGTAGCTGCCGCGATTCTAGCCATTCTTCATTCGCGCCTACTTTCCCTGGCACAGCTTCGGGCGAAAACCCTGCGCCCGGCACCAGCGTTCGTTCTGCTTTCTTCGGAACCACCGCAACAATTTCGTTCTGATTGCTCGCCGGAAAGCCAAGGGAAGAGATTTTTGCGGTCCCCCATAGAAAGCACTCACTGGGTTTGGGAGCAGCCGCCACTCGCTTCTGGGTGCCCAGAGAAATCGGGCAGAAAGAGAGAAACCACATGAACCTCAATCAGCTCACAATCATCGGATTCATCGGCCGGAACGCCGAAACCAAGCAACTGCCGAACGGCACTCCCATCACGAAGTTCTCCGTGGCGACAACCAAGTCCTGGAAGGACGACAACGGGGAATGGAAGAACAAAACGCAGTGGCACACTGTCCTTGCTTCGGGCAAGGCTTCGCCCAGATGGCACCACGTTTGCTCAAAGGCACTTACGTTTCGTGCAAGGCGAACTGAGCACGCGCGAATACGATCGGGCCATCCGGGTCCCGAGCGGAAAGAAGTCGATCGAGCAAGTGATCCAGCAGATTGCGGTCGAGCTCAAAGCCGATACGATCCGCATTCTCGATCGCGCCGGCAATTCCGAGCCAGGCAGCTGCTGCCGAACTGGCCACAGAAGATGAGGTCCCCTCTTAGGGGGGGCCTCATGAGAGCCGCGCCGGCTCCATCTTGCTTGCGCACTCTTCCTGGCCCGTTCGCGTTTCTCTTCCGGGCTGACCGTCGCCCAATAATTCCGCGATACTTGTCCCATGGTCCGGCGGAACACCTCCGATTGCCCGGACTCTTGATGTTCCTGTTCAGAGGCAGAGTTCCGCACCTGTGTTTCTCGGAGCAGAGCGTCGAGTCCTCTGCTCAGGGCCTCGTAGCGAGACAGATCGCATTGCTTCGCTATCCGGTTCAGCTTCTTGTAAAACGAATCGGTGGCTTCCAGCCACACCGGCCGCCTCGTGTCATCCGGTGCTCGACCGTCGTCGTCCGCGAAGTAGACGAAGCTTTAGATAGCGCAGTGACGGTGCCAGGTTCATCGCCCGCCTCTTTCGTCGAATTCACTGCGTACGCGCGGTTCACTACGAGACTGTTCCCATCAGCGCTGATTGTCGCAGGGCACTCTGGCCAGAGCACCCGGATAGAATCAAGCCATTGCTCGAGCTTCTCGCGAAAGCGGCGGGCCTCGCATACTCGATCGAACCGATTTGAGCGGCTAACCCACACGGCCCGAATAGCGGAACATGTTCCTTCCCCTTTGCTGTAAAGCAGCGATACGACAGCCACAAAAACAAGTCCAAGACCGCCGGGGCGCTGCTGCCAGTACTCTCACGGCCTCCAGATCTGCAGGGATAGGATGTGCCGAGATCTCCCGATAGAACTCATCGCTGAGGACGATCACATTCTCGAACTGATCGGAAACAGGGTACTGCTCGGGATCGCGGCTGTACCAGATCTGAGCCTCATTGAAGAAGCTGAACCGTGAGCGTTGCACCACCTTGGCCGTTCCAAGTGTGTCGGTGCCGAAGAAGATAGTCGCGCCAAAGATCCGTTCAAAGGCGGCCACCAGTCTCCGGTATTCTTTGCCGCCTTTGTGCATGCCGAAAGTCTCGAGCATCTCAGCCGCAGTTCGAAAGCGAATGGTCTGGCTTTGTTGCCGAACAGCCAGCGTCGCCAAGTAGATGGGAACGATCCGGTCCTGCCGAAGGGTAAACCATAGTCGGGATGACCGGTGATCTGCAGCACGAAGTTGCCGTTTCGGCGCTCGTACAACATTTCCGGTTCTCGGTGGTTTCCGGACCGGCAATCCACACAGGACGAACGGTCGTCGAACTGAATCCCAAGTTCTGTTTCCCTTCCTCACGTTTCAGCCGCACGATACAAGTGCCTTCCGCTTGCCGGAGTTTCTGTTTCGAAACCACCAACTCCGGCAGGATCCGTTTCAGCGTGGAACCGGCAGCTTCCAGTCCGCCGTTCCCTGGCACCGCACCCAGACACACGTCGGGCGTACAAGTTTTGCAAACCCTCACCTCGCGTCAGCGCCAAGTGTCCTGGCGCGGTTGGGTGAGAGGCTCCAAAGTTGCTTTTGAAAATGAAAAGAAGAGCTTACATCGCGCCAGCTCGGCTTACTGCGATTACTGCGTTAAGAGCCGATTGGCTGTAAGTTGCTGAGACGCCATTACCTTCTATAGTCAGGGTTCATCGCCATGGACGCATTTTTTCTTTATTTACAAACGTATCTTGGA
>CAVWGO010000005.1:0-177500 GCA_963754595.1 uncultured Acidobacteriaceae bacterium
GCATCTTCCGTCAAAACCAAGATCGGTTTGCGATCGAAGGCGGCAAGCTGGTGCGGGTCGGTGCCTTTGAGCGCTGTCGTGATCCACGGTTCATAGTCACCCAACAAGTCCCAGACCGCTTCGAGCAGAGGGGTTTGCAGATCTTTGAAATCGAAGTGAAGAATGATGATGGGCCACCGCGCAGGGTCGCCCTGCTTTAACTCTTTTTCGATCAGCGGCCGAACGTGTTCAAAGAAGTATTGGCGTTCCTCGGGATCCTGAGCGCTGGTCTTTTCGGAGTGACTCACAACTACCCGGCCTTTGCCGGAGGCTGGATCGAGGTACCACGCCAGATCCTGTTCGATTGCGATGGGGTAGCCGAGTTTAAGCGCGCGATCGACCCAGTTGCGTTCCAGCGGCCGTCGTACGGGTAGCAGTTATGGGCATCGGCCACCGGTCGATTGTCGTTCATGTACTGCATAGCGGCTGTTTGCGCGGACACATCATGTCCAAGGCAGAAGAGCAAGAACAGAGACAGCGCAGAACGTAACATCAGCTGACAGTATGTCGGACGAAGATGACGATCACATTGCACTCCCACCTATGCAAGTCTCCGCACCCCAAGCGCTATGGATTTCCACTACCCGCGTGCTACACTATTTCAGCTTGGTTGTTCAGTAGCGCTTAACAGGAAGGGTCGGCTTATTGCCGCCTGTCTTAGTGAAACTGGTAACCCTTTGGGTAATGAATCTTAAGTCAATCCAGTTGCAATTGGCTGATGCTCTTTAACTCTGTCGAGTTTCTCGTCTTCCTCGCTGATTGTTTGCTGGCGATTTATTATTGCTTGCCGCACAAAGCCAGAACCGTTTTCTTCTGGCGGCGAGTTGCTTCTTCTATGGCAGTTGGGATTGGCGATTTCCTTCCCGCTGCTGGCTTCGACGAGTATTGATTACTAGTGCGCGAAGCGGATGGAATCCCTCATTCTAGCTCCGGGGAGCCTCAAGAGCGGCGCAAACCCTGGCTCACAAGCGTGGTCACCAACATCGGGCTGCTAGGGTTCTTCAAGTATTTTGATTTCTTTACCGCCAACCTGCACGACCTATTGCAGGGGCTGGGCTTCCATGTCTCTTTATGGAGTTTACGCGTCATCCTTCCAATTGGCATTTCGTTCTACACGTTTCAGGCACTCAGTTACACGATTGACGTTTTTCGCGGCCAGATTCATGCTACCGATAGCTTCTTCGATTTCCTGTTGTGCGTGCTCTACTTTCCGCACCTGGTGGCGGGTCCCATTCAGCGGGCGAACAGCCTTTTGCCGCAGGTGACCCAACCGCGCAGCGTGACATCAGATCATCAGCGGCTGCACCTGATTTTTTGGGGATATTTCAAGAAGGTCTTTATCGCTGACAACGTCGCACCTATAGCCAATCAGTTGTTTAACATTCACCGGCAACCGGATGGCTGGCATACGCTCATGGGAGTTTATGCTTTTGCGATCCAGATTTATTGCGATTTCTCGGGATATACGGATATTGCCCGAGGCGTGGCTAAGCTCATGGGATTTGAGTTCATGCTTAACTTCAAACTGCCCTATTTGGCAAAAAATCCGTCGGAGTTTTGGGCGCGTTGGCATATTAGTCTGTCCAGTTGGCTGCGCGATTACCTCTATATACCGCTCGGTGGCAACCGTGGCGGCGCCTACAAAACGAACCGCAATTTAATGATGACGATGGTGATTGGTGGATTCTGGCACGGCGCAGCCTGGAACTTCCTTTTGTGGGGCTTCTATCACGGCACTCTGCTGGCCGTGCACCGTGGCGTCCAGCAAGTGCTGCCGCAGCGTTAGGTGCCAAGATCGCCGTTATGGTCCACCGTTTCTTACTGGACGCGCGTAGCGTTGTTTTCCAGCTAACGTGCTTCGGCTGGCTTATCTTTCGTGCCAACTCATTGGGCCAACTTTCCCAGATGACGGGGGCACTACTGCACCCGTTGCAAGGTCTTGATTACGCTCTAGCCAGTCGAGTGTTCTTGTTTGCATTGCCAGTGATTGCCATGCCGCTGATCGTTTACTTCGCGAATCAGCTCGCAGTTTTTCGGTTCGCCTGGAGATCGTCGAGGTTCGGGTGGTTTGTTACGCGGCTTTGCTCTACCTGGTTCTGTTTCGTGGCGGCCTTCCCGAATCGTTCATTTACTTCCAATTCTGATATGAGCATTCTCAGAAGGATTTTGCGATGTACGCTCTGCGTCGTGTTGTTTTTCGGAGCATGGGAAATGTGCGTCCGGATAGACCAGGCACTCACTTACGTCGCGCCTCTGTTTGGCCGTTATGATATGTCCACCATGCTCACCTATGACGACATCGGCGTCATAGGCCGCCCGCATGGGCGTTACTTGAAGTACAAGCTCAACAAGCTTGGGTACGGAGCCCGGAGCCTCGCGCCGACCGGGAGCGCATCGTTACCATTGGGGCGTCGGAAACATTCGGATTATTTGAGTCGGAAGGCAAGGAGTATCCGCGCCAACTCGAACGAGAGTTGAATGCTCGCGCGGGCAGTGACCGAAACCAGGTACAAAACGTCGCCTTCGCAGGGCAATCATTGAATGCGGCCGGCGGGAGGTTACCCCAAATCGCTGACGAAATTCAGCCGGAGTTAGCGCTTGTCTACCCCAGTTTCCTCCCCTATATCAATCCTCCCGCGGATGGTCGTGAACCTGTCGATTGGGTGAAACAAGACTCGTCTTTTCAGTCCCGGCTCTGGCCTAAACTCTGGAATCTGATGGACACCCTGCCGCCGTTTGTAAACGATTTGCGGTTCGAATACCACATTTGGAAGACGGTGCGGAATAGGCCGGTTCGTCAGCAAGTTCCTGAAGCCAACGTTTCCCGTTTTCACGAGGACTTAGTTAACCTGCTTGACAAATTGCAGGAAAACAATATCCGGTGTGTATTAGTCACTCACGCCACTTACTTTGGAGACTCGGTGGATCCCGATGAACGCCCGAGGCTGATCGCTTGGCGCCGGATGGAACCCACCCTTGCGGAATCGGGTTTTCTGGACTTTGAAAAGCGAATGAACGCTGTGATCCGGCAGGAGGCGGCCGCCCGCCAGATCAAGTTGATCGATGCTGAGGCGCGTATGAATCAGCATGAGTTCTTCGCCGATTGGGTCCATTTCACGGACACCGGTGCTGCTCACATGGCCAGACTGCTGGCGACAGAAATTGCTCCAAGTGGAACGCTTGATCCCGAAATAGCGGCCAACGAAACTTCAGTTCAAAACTGATCGGGCACGAGCTAGTCGAAGAACTGACGGTCGTCATCCGCCAAGTGCTGTTTCGCTGCTGCTACTTTGAACGTGACGCCGAGCCCTGGACGGTCCCACACATCGATGAAGCCCTTTTTCACAATGGGATTGGGCAGGCCTTCGACGATGTCGTACCACCAGTCTGGCTGGCCGAAAGGGTACTCGAAGGCAATATAGTTTTGCGGTAGTGCGGCCGCCATGTGGACGTGTGCAGCGAGCCCGATAAGGCCATCGAAGATGCCATGTGGAGCGACTAAGATGCCGTGAATGTCTGCGTATTCCGCGATCCATTTGAGTTCGGCGATGCCGCCTACGTCTTCGGGGTCAGGACCCACTACGTCGACTGCCTGTTTTTCGATCAGGTCTTTAAAGTTCTGCCGGAGATAGATTTCTTCACCGGTGTGGATGGGCACCGAGGTCGCCTGTTTCAGGTCACGGAAGAGTTCTGCGTTGGGGTACGGAGTGTAGTCGCCCGTAAGGATATCTTCAATCCAGGTAATGCGCAGGGGTTCGCAGGCTCGCGCGAAGGTGATGGCGTCCTTGATCATCCATCCGGGGCCGCAGTCGAGGGCAAGCCCGACCTCGTGGCCCAAGACTTTCTTCATTGCCTCGACGCAAGAGATGACATGATCGAGTCCTTCTTCGGTCATGAGGCCGCGGTCGGGATGGGAGGAGCCTTTGCGCGGCTCGTCGTACCACATACCTGGGATGGCACCCATCATCCCAGGGTTATGAAAGCCGACGGCCATCTTGATCAGCGTGAAGCCTTCCTTCGCCTCTTTCATCTGCTGAACATTGGCGGCGTAGTCCTGCGGCATCTGCCCGGTCATGGGCGGCCGGAAGCCACCGTTGTAGATGCGGACACGGTCTCGAATCTTGCCGCCGAGCAGCTTATAGACCGGCACTCCGGCGACTTGGCCTGCAATGTCCCACAAGGCAATCTCGATCGCACTCACAGCCGCTCCCCATGGTTTGAAGGCGCCTAGCCTGCGGATTTTCAGCATCACTCGCTCAACGTCGGTTGGATCTTCACCGAGCAGGTAGTCTTTATAAAAGAGAACCATTGGTTTCAGGTAGAGCTTGGACGATTCGGCCTGCCCATAGCCGGAGATGCCCTGATCCGTCACGATACGAATGACGGGATTGCGGCCGATGATGGCGCATCGCAGGTCGGTGATCTTGACCTTCGGTTGAGTGCTGAGTCGATCTTGAGCTGCGAGGGATGCCGCTGTTGCGGCGGCCGACAGCGATCCTACAAAACTTCGTCGAGTCCACTTAGTCATAAGTTGCGTAGAGCGAACTCATTCTATATCCCACGCCGTGCAGTCCGGAATCTGGCGTTCGCCACAATTGTAGATATGGCGCGTGTATTCATTACAGGTTCTTCCGACGGGCTTGGCCGGATGGCGGCTCAACGACTGGTGCAGCAGGGGCACACGGTTGTTCTGCATGCCCGCAGCGAGGCTAGAGGCCGGGAAGCCATGGCTGGTGTTCCAGGAGCGGAGACGGTGGTGGTTGGCGATCTGGCCAGCATCGCCCAGACTCGCGAAGTAGCGGATCAGGTGAACAAGCTTGGCCAGTTTGAAGCCGTGATCCACAACGCGGGCGTGGGTTACCAGGAGCCGAAACGGATCGCCACGCAAGACGGGCTTCCGCATGTGTTCGCGGTAAACACGCTCGCCCCGTATATTCTGACCGCGCTGATTCATCGGCCGCAGCGTCTTGTGTATCTCAGTTCCGGTTTGCACAAAAGCGGCGATACCAGCCTGGAAGATTTGACGTGGGAGCATCGGCCGTGGCAAGGACAGCAAGCGTATTCCGATACGAAATTCCATGATGTGCTGCTGGCGTTCGGCGTGGCGCGCCGCTGGCCTGACGTGCTCTCGAATGCGCTCGAACCGGGTTGGGTGCCGACGAAGATGGGTGGTGCCGGAGCGCCCGACGATTTAGAGGCCGGGTGCCGCACGCAGGCTTGGCTGGCGGTGAGCGACGACCCTGAGGCTACGGTGACCGGGCAATATTTCTATCACCAGAAGCAGCGGAAGCCTTTGGCGGCGACGCGGGATGTGGCATTGCAGGATCGGCTGTTGGCGGAATGCCGGCGATTGTCGGGCGTTGAGTTGGCTTAGACACAGGTTTGCAGGACGAAGCCAATTTCGGGTGGATGGGAGCGTTCGTTACGCCTGTCTTGCTTCGGCTTCCGTGTCACGTAAGCCGGGGCGGGTTGGTTCAGATACACCTACGGCAGGACCGGGTGTTGCGATATTCGGTTGTCAAAGATCTTGCGTCCGCTGGACGCGTTTTAGGCGGCTATTTCAGTGGCGGCTGCAGCATTGGCCGGGGCGGCAGTGGCTGATGGCGCCGTTGTGGCGACTGCCGGAGACCAACGCTTCGCTTTCACGGGAACGGCTTTCGCCTTCTCCAGGCGAATTGTATCGATCTGTTCGCGACGCTTTTCGGCTTGCAGCTTTTGCAGCTCGGCCAAGCACTTGTGAAAAGCCCGGTCGTGTAGCGACTGGTAACGCATGTAAAGGCTCATGGACTGCATAAGGACCTTGTTCTCGATAACCGGGCCGAACGGGAGGAGAAAACAGCCGTTTTGGGCGCGAATAGCGCGCTGAGCCAGCCAGTAGTGCTGGGCCATGCGCGTGACGAGGGTCCTCTCGAGCAGGGTATTGGGGCGGAAGTCAGCTTCAAGTTCGGCGGCGTAGGCTTCGAAGTCGTCCTGCGATTCGGTGGGCAAGACCTCAAAGATGTTGGCGGCCAAGCCGTGCTTCCGGTTGTTTTGGGAAGAGGCAGCTTTGCCTTCCGGCGTGAGCGGGCCGGTGGACTTGAGGGCGTTAATGCGGTTCGCCTGATCGCGGCGGTTGATCATGGGATGCGCTCCTAGATGCGAAATGGAAAAGGCCGGTGGCTCCTGTTGTGGAGCACCGGCCTTATCGCAGATCAGTATCGCATGGCGCCGCAAGCGGTTTGGGGTTAACTCTTCTCGATTGATAGAGATCTGTGTTGTGACTGGGGTAATTGGACAAGGCTCTTTGAGTAGCTAAGCCGGGTTAGCTACTCATGAAATCCACCTTCGTCTTCAGCGTTAAGCACACATAGCTCTAGGGGCAAACCTGCCGAATGGGCGGTACGTCCTGTCGGTCACTGCCAACGGCGTAAGCTCACTGCCAATGCCCGGAAGAGTTTATAACCAGCGCCGCATGTTTACACTGGCTTTGATTAGGGAAAAAAAAAAAAAAAAAAAAAAAAAAAAAAAAAAAAAAAAAAAAAAAAAAAAAAAAAAAAAAAAAAAAAAAAAAAAAAAAAAAAAAAAAAAAAAAAAAAAAAAAAAAAAAAAAAAAAAAAAAAAAAATACATCCTGTCGGATTACTGCCAAGCGTAAAAAAAATCTCAGACAGTGAAAAAACCAATGACCGAAGAGTTAGAGCAGCGATCTTTGACACTGGCTTGACGGGGTCGACTTAGCGTCAAGGAAGGGCAAGAGGATGGTGTCGTTTCTTGACTCGCGTTGCACAACGCAGCTTGCGAGCCTTTGTATTTCTTATGCTCCTGGTGGCCGGTACTCGGGCACCATGCTGAGAGCTCGATCCATTTCAGCGACTGTTAGCAGAACTATGATCTTGGCGTCGACCATTCCCGATGCTCCCACGGCCGCAGATATCGCCGCTGCGGAAGCGTTGTCGGGAAATTCTCCAATAATGATGACGTCGGAATCCCCAAAGCAGAAGTACATCGATTCCATCTTTCCGCCTAGCACTGAAAAGATGTTCTCCACAGCATCGCGTCTTGCTGAAGCTTTGTCGTTGAGCAGTCCGCGTTTACCTTCGGCATTGTACTTCGCTTCGCACATGTATTTCGGCATGTCGGCACGCCTCCTGAGCGCGCCTGACAATCATATGCGAACCGACGCCCATCTTGACACTCGGAACACTGGACCAGAACTCGGAATCCTTAGCGCCCTACCTTCGATGCGCAAAGTAGCACCATCGATACCAAAGCAGCGAACCCCGGCTTTGGCCAGACAACGATGACACTCTGAACGCCTTCGACATTGCCACAGGTACGCCGAAAACGGCGGTTCCTTCGTCGTCACCTTCCCGCGTACCGAAGCCGGCAATCCGCGAAATTAGAGCGAGCGCGCAACAGGGTTCAAAAATGGCCTTTTACCAGTGTGTCGGGTAAAAGACTCCCTAACTGCCGATACAGATTATTGGTGCGCACGTAGTGCGCGGTAAGGGGAGAACGGATGCGTTGCGTGATTCGTATGTTAGTCGGCTTGGTGCTATGTTGCTGGCTTGGGCTGTGTCAGGATGTTCCCACCGCCGAGGCGTCGCCGAAACCCTTTCACTGGACCGCCAACTTAGACAGCTACACCTCTATCCAGCCGGACTCTCCCCATACCAGCGTCAGCCAGTTGAGGGCATTCGACATACACGATAATTCGCCGCGGCTGGATTTAGGGTCGGTCACGTTGGACTATTCGTTTCGCCAATTGAGTGCTCACCTGACGCGGGCTATGGCGACGACTTTCGCTTGATGGCGCTAAGCGATCGCTTTAAAGGTCCCAATCCATACATTCCCCAACTATCTGTGAGTTATCGCCCCATCGAGGGATCGAATCTGCAAGTAGATTTCGGAAAGTTCTATACCAGCGTTGGCGCCGAAGTTGCCGATCCAAGCGCGAATCCCAATTACTCCCGCTCCTTGCTGTTTACTCTTGGCGAACCTCTGTACCACTTCGGCCTGCGCGTCAATGTTCCTGTGACGAAAACGTTCACCGCCGGCGTTCAGGTTACAAACGGCTGGAATGACGTGGAAGATAACAATTCCGGGAAGAGTGTCGGGGTCACGACCGCGCTTACGGAGAGCAAGTGGGCATGGTCGCAAGCGTTCCTTATTGGGCCGGAAAAGGCTGCCACCACCGCGGGACAGCGTCAATTGGCGAACGAGGTCCTCACCTTGACGCCCTGCACCTCCATGCAAGCCTATATCGAACTGCTCTACGGTCACGACCAGCGAGTGGAGGGCGGCGCGGATGCCTGGTATGGTGCGGCCGCGTCCTACCGTTGGAGTGTCACCAAGAAAATGAGCGTCAGCCCGCGCTATGAGTACTACATCGATCAGACCGGCTTCACGAGCGGAACTCCGCAACATCTTCGTGACATGACGTTCACTGCAGAGTACAGGTGGATTCCGGCTCTGGCCACCCGGCTTGAGTATCGACGCGATTCCTCTGACCAGGATGTCTTCCCGGAACGTTCCGGAAATCTGCGGAAGAATCAGAATACGCTGCTAGTTGCACTTCTTCTGTCCTACAAGGAGAGAAATAGCGTGTCGAGGCAGTTGAATCATTTCGAAAGCAACCACCAAGGGAAAGATAACATGCTCCTCTTCCCTGCCCCTGGCTCCCCACCACCACGTCCAAACCGCGCCGTTTCGTGTCACCCCCGCCTAGGCGGATTGCTGAACTTCTACCAGCACGCCGCATGAATTCTTTGACTTTACGGGAAAGATTTGCGTCCAGGAGCGCACGGGTTTCGACCCCCTGAATGATTCCGCCAATCTTTACTGCGGCATCATCCTCACGGCAAGGCGCAAGATTCTTACTAACTATGGCCGGGCTTGATCGTTCATCAACCGTCCAGCCCTGTTGCGAAATAGCGAAAGCCTTTTAGGGCTTCCGATTTGCATACGAGTATTTCTGCACGTAAGACCCACAATGATTTCTGAGATTCGTTACTTCTACTTGAACGATCATACGAAGGCAACCGAGCTTATGTTGTTCCTCTGACTCGGCAGCCGCGTTCGAAGTTCGTCACTTGGCCGCCCAGAACTTTGGCCACCGACTTCAACCTGCTCGGTATACACTCTTGGCAGAACAACTGGAGCGGAAAAGGAGCGCGAACGAACGTATGGCTGGCGATCGCAGACAATTCTTACGGGCAGCGGCAATTTCAGGTGCAAGTTCCTTGCTGGCAAAGGCGGGTGTTGCGGCAGTAGACCGAAACCAACCGGGGATCCCCGGCCCCTTCCCAGGGCGTGTCGTTGCCGTCGAGCATTCCGGCTGCATCGTATCCGATGCCTACCAACCCGAACCCATCCAGCAGATGATGCAACGCGGTATGAAGGAACTTACGGGCGCGCCTACTTGGCAGGATTCCTGGCGATCGATGTTCCAGAGAGGCGACGTGGTTGGGATCAAAGTCAGTCCGGTGGGCGGACCTAAACTTTGCTCCGACGCTCTCGTACTGCATGCGATTCTCGACGGGCTCAATGAAGCAGGTGTTCCTGATACGAGCATCATTGTTTTCAACCGTTACCGTGCCGAAGCAATAGAAGCGGGCATTGACAAATGGCTTCGTCCTGGTGTTCGCTTTGCTGCCGCTTCGCCCAAGTACGACGACATTCAGCTAGATATGGAAGGCTACGACGAAAACCACTTCATGGAACTCGCGATCGTGAAGCCAGGCGACGATCCGACTAACTCGCGCTCCCGACGGTCGTATGTCGCCAAAATTGTCACTACCGAGGTCAACAAGATCATCAACCTTCCTGTTTTGAAGCACCATCAGTCGGCCGGCGTCACGATCTGTTTGAAGAATATGTCGCACGGTTTTGTGAACAACGTCAACAGAAGCCACATCACGCCGACAGCAAATGCCTGCGGTATGTTTATCCCCTCGGTTGTGAGTTTGCCGATCATTCGGCAGAAAGTGGTCTTACACATCGTGGACGCGGTGAAAGCTTCCTATCACGGCGGACCTCCGGGCCGGCCCGAGTACATGTGGGAACCAAAGACTCTCTATTTCGGAACCGATCCCGTGGCACTCGATAAAACTGGTTGGAAGGTAATCGATGCGAAACGGAAAGAAGTCGGGATGGCACCGATCGCCGTAGCAAAACCCGATCGCGCGAGTCACTACTTGAACGGTCAAGTCGAACACATCGAAATCGCTGGCATGATGGGCTTGGGTAAGTTCAAGGATGAGGAGATTCAGGTAAATCATGTTCGTCTTGCCTGACGAAAGTCCCGCATGACTTTCCGGTGCGCGGTTTCCTGGCACTTACTCCAAGTACTCGACAGCGGCAAACTAACATTGACAGTGTGAGCACGCGCTATTCTCTGGCTTTCCTGTTCTTCCCGATAGCAGCGCTTTGCGGGGCCATTGATTTCGGCTCTGGAATCATCAATGTTAGTTCCACTGAATTGGCGGCAACTCCCGTTGGGCCGAATTGGACTTCGTACAACGGTGACTACACAGGGAGACGATACTCAAGTCTGTCCCAAATCAACACGGCGAACGTCGGCAACTTGAAAGCGGAGTGGGTCTTCCACGCTCGCAATTCAAACTTGCTGGAGGGAACGCCTGTCGTCGTGAACGGCATGATGTTTGTCACCTCGGCGAACGATGCCTTTGCGCTCGACGCCAAAACCGGCAGAACGGTCTGGCACTACTCGCGGCCTGTCACGGAAGGCCTTGTCGACGACGCGTCTTCTCATCACAATCGCGGGCGTGGGCGTTTGGCACTCGCGTCTTTACATGCAGACAGATAACGCTCACCTGTTGTGTTTGGACGCACGCTCCGGCAACTTACTTTGGGATGTCGCCTACACTAGCGGCAATATCAATTACGGCGCGACCAGCGCACCTTTGGTTGTGAAGGACAAAGTGCTTGTTGGCACCTCGGGAGGTGATAGCGGCGTACGAGGATTTATCGCCGCATTCGATACAACTACGGGGAAGGAACTCTGGCGGCATTGGACCATCCCCGGTCCGGGAGAATTCGGATCCGAAAGTTGGCCGGGAGACATGTACCTGCGCGGAGGCGCAACCACGTGGATGCCCGGTACGTACGATCCGGAACTCAACCTCATCTACTGGGGGACGAGTAATGCCGCTCCAGATTTCGACGACGCTCCGCGTCCCGGTGATGACCTGTATACGGCGTGTGTCCTGGCCATCGATGCTGACAATGGCAAGTTGAAATGGTACTTCCAGTTCACGCCTCACGACCTGTACGACTACGATGCAACAGAGACGGCCGTCCTTATCGACAAGGAATTCCCAGGCGTTCCGAGGAAGCTACTTGTGGAAGCAAATCGCAATGGCTTTCTTTACGTCCTCGATCGCACGAATGGGCATTTCCTATCCGCCACGCCGTTCGTCAAAAAGTTGAATTGGGCAAGAGGCATTGATGCGAAGGGCCGTCCGATCGCATCAGGTGTGGTGCCTTCTGAGAAAGGTTCGTTGATCTGTCCAGATATGACCGGCGCCACTAACTGGTTTTCCCCGTCTTACAATCCGTCTACTCATCTGTTCTACTTCATGGCTCTCGAAAGCTGTCAACTCTACTACTTGAAACCGCAGGAGTTTGCGGAAGGGCGAGCCTTCTACGCAACCGGAGCAAAGCACGCCCCTGGCGAACAGTCTCAAAAGATCCTCATGGCCTATAACCCGGAAACGGGTCACTTGGCTTGGCAATATCCGCAGACGGGCATGGGCCAATCATGGGGCGGCACGATGACCACCGCTGGCGGCTTGGTATTCTTCGGAAACGATTCTGAGGCTTTCGAGGCCGTAGATGCTTCCAACGGTAAGTCACTCTGGCACTTCAATACGGGACAATCGATGCACGCTTCGCCGATGACCTTCGCAGTGAACGGAAAGCAATATGTAACGATCGCTGCAGGCAGCGATATATTCACCTTCGCGCTTCCCTAAGCAGAACGGAGTTCATTCGGCATTTATGCGCCATTTATTATTATTCGTCGCCATCATGGGTGCGACAGTTTCGATTTACGCTCAATCGCCCTGCGAGGTAAAAGGACCCACGGCCACGTTTGTCATCAAGCACGCGGCCGGACACCCTAACCTTAACGTGGATCCCGAGGCGGCGATTTGGCGCGGAGCTTCCTCGCAGTCCCTGTCGAAGGATTGCAGCCGCCAGATCGATTATCCAAAGATCAAAAGTGAGATACGGGCATTCTGGACTGACACAGACCTCTATCTGCTGTTCCAATGCCCGTACACGGTCCTCAACCTGTTCACTCCACCTGACCACAGCAAGAAGAGAGTCGGTCTATGGGATCGCGACGTTGTAGAGATGTTCCTAGGCGACGACTGGCAGAACATTCGGCACTATCGGGAGTTTGAGATCGCGCCGACAGGCGATTGGATTGATCTGGCGATCGATCTGGATCACGAGAGCTACGATCATAGCTGGCAATCAGGCTGGCAAACCATGGCCAGGATCGATGAGAGAAAAAAGGTCTGGTACGCTGCTGCGAAGATCCCGCTGAAGGCTGTCAGTAGCAAGGCAGTCTCGAGTGGAACCAGTTGGAGAATGAATTTATATCGAATTGAAGGGCTTGGACCTGACCCGCAACGTCACTTTCTTTGCTGGCAACCGACATGCGTTCAAAACCGAGATCCCAATCACGTGCCAGAGCACTTTGGCACGCTTAAATTCACTGACTAGAGCCTGCTTTCACAGCGACCACCGAGATTTGCTCCAGTTCCGGGTAGGTGTCGTCGTCTTTCTTGGCTCTGGCTGCTGCGGATGCTACTTGTTGGATTGTGGTCCTGGCGGGTGCCGGACTCCCAAAGTACTTGGCGTAAATCCCATTCATCAACGCAAAGTCGGAGACATCATCAAGATAAACATTGGTTGAGACCACATCCGCAAACGTGAGTCCTGCTTCTTCCAGATTGTCGAGAAGATTGCGCATCGTCTGGCGTAACTGTTGGTCAACCGTTCCGACGAATATGCCGCTATTGGGTCCAGGAATGAAGCCGCCCTTAGCCGAGCAGTAGAAAGTATCCCCTGCAAACACGCAGGGACTTGCCGTGGGGCTCGGCGGCATATTCTTCGGCCGGACTGCGTGCCTCTGCTTCAGATCCCTGACGGCGACACCGGTAAACACAACACTGCGCTGCTCAGGAAGGCTCGCAACTTCAATCGTGGCTCGTGCTGGCGTATTTCCGAATTCGAATCTTTTTGCATAGGCTTGGTTCATTCCTTTCATTGGGACATCAGCCGTGAGGTAAGGATTCACGAAAACAACATTGGCCATGGTGAGCCCGGCGGCATTAACCACGTCCCGCATATCGTCGAGAGCAGCCTCAACCTCATTTGCCGAGGCTCCGGCGCCCTTGCGACCTTCCAAAGATGAGATGAACAGGCGTTCCTTCGTCAGGATTCCCGCCGACACAGGCAACTCGGCAGGATAGCCGGGCACAGTTACAGCTTTCTTTTCTTTCGCTTGCCGGATAGCGACGGCGTTAATCTCGATTGGAGTATTTCCGGGAAGCTTGGCCACACCCAGCGTCGCTCTTGCAGGAGGAATGGGCCCGAAGTGTCGAGCGTAGACCTTGTTCATCGGTTCGTAGTGGCTCATGTCGTCGAGATAGACCTGTGTGTATACGACGTTGTCCATCGTCAGCCCAGCCGCTTTCAACACTGATTCGACGTTCAACAGCGTTCGTTCTGCCTGCTCCTCAAAGCTTGACGGCATCTGTCCGTCCGGACCTTTTGCGCCTTGGCCGGATACATACAAGTAATTGCCCGCCAAGATACCGGGGCTGAACGGGCCAATCGGAGGAGGCCCGTCTTTTGGCACAACAGCTTTGAAAACCGCGGCTTGTAGAGCGAAAGTCGACACCAACATCCAAGCAAGTTGCCGTTTGTTGAACACGTGTTTTAATCGCCCTTCGTCAAGCTCTCTTTTTCGCGGCGTTGAGGATGTCCCGCAAGCGCCGCCCGACAATCAGGTCCTCGCCGTCCTGAAGCGTCATGGAGACTATTTCAAGAACGTCTTTCGGCGCAACGTGCTTAGGGCTCTTGTGCTCCTCTACGGCTGACACCAAGCTCGGATTACTGTTCGTCAGAACCTCAATCCGAGGCTCACCTATACGCAACGCCTGATCACATTGAGCGACAGTCAGCCCAAACGCTTGTTCGTTCCATTGCACTCGCAGGGTGGGGTAACTGTTTCCCTCTGTCGGCACATAGGTTTCTGTGGTGACTCCAGAGACGGTTTCCACCAGCTTGGCGATTCGGTCGACGCGCGCGCGCCATTCGCGATTCAGCACGTTGAGATCGAGATGCTGCCACGTTTCGACGGCAGCTAACATGCCCATAATTTCCTCTTTGCCCACTTTCATTGGGCGGCAGATGGAACCTTCGCATGGATTGTAATTCTTCAAGGCCGCGTCGATCAGCTGTTTTCGTCCAAGAAGAATTCCGGCACATTGGGGTCCTCGCATGCCCTTGCCGCCGCTGAAACAATACAGATCGACGCCAATCTTTGCATAACGCGACAAATTGTCGAAAGGCGGAATGCCGGCGGCGTCGTCGAGAAGCATCGGAACATTTGCCTTCCGGCAGATCGCTAAGGCCTTGGGAAGCTGATCGTCTCGCCAAGTTGTGTACACCATGGCCGTTTGACTGTTGATGGACGAGGGCAGGTCCTCTAGACGCTCGGCAATCACCAACTTGGCGCCCACCAGGCGGATCGCACTGTCGAAGGCGCTTCGTCCTCCCAACATGACTACTTCGTTCTTCAAGCCCGTTGTGTCTGGAAGGTGCCAGATGTTCTCTGGATTGGAACCAGCGATACAGGCCGCAGTGGCGGCGGCCATGGCTCCGGCAGACCCTGAAGTCACCATTCCGGACTCAGCGCCGGAAAGCTCGGCGAGGCGTTTGCCCACCCCGGCCTGCAATTCGAATAGGTCGACAAACTGCTTAGAGGCAGCCTCCATCGCGACACGAACTTCCGGCAACACCAAAGACCCGCTTAAGTAGGTCCAGGTTCCGCGCGCATTGATAAGGGGCCTTACGCCAATGCGTTCGTAAGTGCCAGACTGGACCAAAGTGGCCGCGGATAATTTTTCCGACAGCCGCTTCCACGTCACAGCGCCCATCACAGGTGCTGCTGCTATCCATTTAATCCAGTTGCGACGCTGCTCCGAAAACTTAGGCATGTTCGACCCGAAACTACGAATAAGTTAGGCTCCAGCATAGCCGATCCGCCTTTTGTCAACCAAAGACGCTAAAGGCTACACGAGTTGTTGTTAGCTTTTGAATCATTTACCTTTAGTACTAACGACAAAGGCTACACGATGCTTGACAGCGCTACCGGTCTTTAGATAAGCTCCGGCAACAACAGTTGTTTCAACCTTGTGTCGGGAGGGGTGGTCCTTGTCACGTTCGAAACTCGCATTTGCACTTCTTCTCTTTAGCCTTGGAGGGATGAACTTACTCGGAGATGTAACCGGGACCATTTCAGGAATCGTACACGACAGTTCCGGCGCTGTGGTCACCGGCGCCTCCGTCGTCGCCACCGAGGGTACGACGAACTTCACTAGAACTACGACGTCGGCAAGTAACGGCGAATTTCGACTTTTGGCTCTTCCGCCGGGGAAGTACACCGTAGCGGCCACGGCCGCAGGTTTCGAAAGATTCATCACCACGGATATCACGCTGCAGGTGAACGATGAATTCCGCGTGGACGTGCGGTTGCAAGTCGGAACTGTGCGTGAAGCCGTCACAGTTGAAGCTAATTCCGTGCAGGTGGAGACCGAGAGCACGCAGTTGGGGCAGGTCGTCGACACAAAGCAGATCCTCTCGTTACCCCTAAATGGCCGGAGTTTCCTTGATCTTCTCGGCTTGCAGGCCGGTGTGGCCCCGACCACATCGGGCTCTATACAGCAGGATCGTAAGGTGTCGGGCATACTTTCTTCTGGCAACGTCTCGGTCAATGGCCAGCGTGAGACTGCCAACGCCTTTCTGGTGAATGGGGGCGACGTCAGTGAAGGCAGAAATCAAGGTGCTGGACTAATCCCAAATCTTGACTCAATACAGGAGTTCCGGCTCATTACGAATGGGTTTGATGCCGAGTATGGCAAGTACAGCGGCAGTGTGATGAATGCGATCACAAAGTCGGGGTCCAACGGCGTACATGGTGACGTATTTGAATTCCTGCGCAACGACAAACTGGATGCCAGAAACTTCTTCGATCCGACAAAGGCGGAGCTACGGCGGAATCAATTTGGATACGCAGTGGGTGGGCCATTTTTAAGAAACAAGCTGTTCTGGTTCACCGATTATCAGGGCACAAGGCAAGTGGCGGGTGCCAGTACAGGGCTGGTTCCTGTACCGACGACCGATCAACGCAACGGCGTATTCGATCCCAGTACGTTCGTAGATTCCAACGGGAACCCGACGGCGGTCAATGGACCATATTGGGCTCAGGTGCTCTCGTCACGCTTGGGCTATTCGGTCCAAAATGGAGAACCGTATAGTTCTTCCGGATGTTCGAGCACGGCTGATTGTGTTTTTCCGAATGGTGTGATTCCACAGCGAGCATTTTCTAAGCCTTCGATTGGCATTCTTCCCTATATACCGGTTCCCAACCTAGGAGGTGGTTTCTTTGCTGACGCTAGTCAGAAAAATTCGGTAAGGGACGACAAGATCGGAGAGCGAGTCGATTTCATCAATCAAAAGACCGGCAACTGGTACTTTTATTACCACTTCGACGACTCGACAGTGAACAGTGCCCTGCCGGCGGCGAGCGTTCCCGGCTTTCCGTCCGATACCCCCACGCGAGCGCAAGAAGTTGTCATGAGCAATACGAAGACGATTGGCGCTTCGCAAGTGAACGAGTTCCGACTGAGTTTTTTCCGGACAGCCACGCGCACCGACGAGCCGAAAGGAAGCTTTGCTAGTCTTTCGGCCTTGGGCTTTGTCACCGGGCCAGGCACACTAGGCATCATTCCTTCCGGACCTCCAGGATTTCCTGAGACCGTCCCGCCGATTTACTTCAACAGCTTTTCCATCGGAGTTCCCACTCTGACGACTTTTCAGCCCGACAATACTTACGCGGTCTCGGATGGTTTCTCGAAGGTCGCCGGCTCGCACTCTATGAAGATTGGCGGCGAGTTTCGTTATCTCCAAATCAATGAGCGGAATACTTGTGCGCCTAACGGAGACTTCAGTTTCAACGGGACGGAGACCGGGGTTGACTTCGCTGACTTTCTTCTTGGTGCTCCGACAGGTTACAACCAGTGTAGTCAGCAATTCCTGGATTCGCGGAGCCGTTATGGAGCAGTTTTCTTCCAGGACGCTTATAAGGCGAGACCCAACCTTACCTTCAATTTGGGATTGCGCTGGGAAGTCAGCATGCCTTGGTACGACACCCAAGGAAAGATTGAGACCATTGTTCCGGGCGAACAGTCCACTGTTTTCCCGACCGCGCCTGTGGGATGGGTGGTTCCTGGCGATCCTGGAATTCCCAAGACATTGTCGCCCACGAGATACAACAATTTTGGTCCGCGCATAGGGATGGCCTACTCGCCGAGTTTCAGCGACGGCGTTCTGGGCAAGATAACTGGTGGACCGGGGAAAACCAGCATTCGTGCCGGCTACGGACTGTACTACACGTCGGTGGAAGACTTGAACCTTTTCTATGAAGTGGGTGATGCGCCCTTCGGTCGCTACTATCAGAGCAACACGTCACAGCAACCGATGTTTGACCAACCTTTCCAGGTGCGGTCGGACGGGTCGTCCGCAGGGCAGCGCTTCCCGTTTGTCGCTCCAGTACCTGGCGATCCAGCCAACAAAACTCTAGATTATTCTGGCTTTTTGCCGATTACTTACTCACCTGGATATTCGATTCACAACCGGCTACCCTATGCCGAGGATTATAATTTCACGATCCAGCGCGAGCTTTCGAAGGCGACTGTGCTAACGCTGGCGTATGTGGGCACGCAGGGCCACAGGCTGATTTCTCAGATCGATGCCAATCCGGGCAACGCTGCCTTGTGTGCACAACTGAACGCCGAAGGAGCGACCCCAACGTGTGGACCGTACGGCGAATCCAACCTGTACACTTTGCCCAATGGCAATCAAGTGAACGGTACACGAACCGCGCTCGGGCCTAACTTCGGCCAGAGCAACACACTAACCGCGAACCTTGCCAATTCGAACTATAACTCTGCCCAGGTGTCTGTTGAACGCAAAGCCTCTGACGTCACATTCCTCCTCGCCTACACGTACTCGAAGGCCATTGATAATTCGTCGGCATTCAACGACTGGGTGAACTTCACAAACTATCGTCTGAGTCGGGCGTTGTCCTCGTACGACCTGACGCACAACTTCGTCGCGAGCTATAACTGGAACGTTCCTTTTAGCCGTGCTTTTCCGAGCCTTTCTCGGCGGCTGACCGGCGGCTGGAACTTTGTCGGGATCAGCCGCTTTTCGAGTGGCTTTCCTATCTCGCTCAGTCAGGGGTCGGGCGACAATTCTCTTACAGGCGACAGTGCAAATGACACTCCCAACGTCATCAGCAAGGTTGTTACCCAAGATCCGCGAAAGGCTGGTCCAAACGGCCCGAACACCTATTTCCTACCAGACGCATTTACGTCTGAAACATATGGTGGATTTGGTACTGCTAATCGCCGGTTCTTCCATGGCCCGGGCATCTTGAACACGGATTTCGCTGTTGAGAAAAACACACGGATTACGGAAAGTACCAGCGTGCAGTTTCGAGCGGAGTTCTTCAATATCTTCAATCACGCCCAGTTCAACAATCCAAACGGGAATTACAGCAGCAGCACCTTCGGCGTGGTGACCAGTGCGCGCGATCCACGCATCGGGCAGTTTAGTATGAAATTTCTTTGGTGATTGCGTACCCGTCGAGCGACTGCCGCAGTCGATCGAGACCGCAGCTTACATGCGAGCCTTCCTCTTCACTCTTACGTGTGCCTCGGTCGCGCTGGCCGCGAACTCTTCGAGTTCTGACGTCCTCAACACGTATGAGCGACAAGCGCTGGCATTCGCGCAAAAACAGCGATGGGACCTGGCCATCCCTCTGTATCGGAAGGCGCTCGACCTTGCCCCGGACAGTGCAGACGATCATTACAACCTTGGGCTAGCGCTGAAGTACAAAGGCGAGCTAGCGGCTGCTAGAGCGGAACTGCTCAGGGCCGTGGCGCTCAAAGGAGATTGGTCGGCTGCCCACTCCGCGCTCGGTGCTGTTGATTGCGAGCTCAAGGACATATCGCAAGGAAAAGCTGAGTTGCGTTCTGCGATTGAGATGGATCCTAGGAAACGTCAAAGCGCGTCAATATCTCGCCGCTGTTCTATCACGCGAAGGAAAGACAGGTGAGGCGATTGAACAGCTGACACTTGCATCACGAATCGATCCAAATGCCTCCCGGATTCATGCGGATTTGGGAATTGCCTATCTCGACAGTGGACGTCCCGAGGCTGCCGTTCGAGAGTTTCGAGTTCACCTGCGCACCTATCCTCACGATTTCGAAGCCGAATACCATTTAGGAGTTGCACTTGGCCAGAATGGCGATCTCGCAGGAGCATCTTTGGCGTTCCGGCACGCAATCGCGGAAAATGCCGCATTCGGGCCAGCGCACGAAAGTCTCGGAATCGTCTTACGTCGACAAGGAGACAGCAATGGTTCAATGCGCGAATTTCGAATGGCCACTCATTCCATGCCCGAAGATCCCATTGCATGGTGCGATCTGGGTGTTGCGCTCAAAGAAGCTGGCGACCTGACCCAGGCGATATCCACACTTCAGAAAGCCCTTACGCTGAAGCCCGACTACGAGCGCGCGCGATATAGCTTGGGCGTTGCGCTTCGTATGCACGGAGAGAACGACCAAGCAACTCAACAACTGAAGCAGATACGGGGTATTCACGAAGAGCGCGTACAGTCCTCACAAAGCCGGAAGGAAGTCGCGGACTCATTGGCCTTGCTGAAAAGCCAGGACTGGCAGGCAGCGAAACAGATCTTGCTTGGAGTTGTCGAGCGGAGCCCCTCGATGGCGGCAGCTCATTACTATCTGGCCTTTGCAGAAGATAAGTTGAGTGAGCGGGCAAACGCGCTGGCTGGCTATCAAAAAGCGCTTGAGCTGAAACCTGACTACGCCGAAGCGCACATGAGTCTTGGCCTATTTTACGCTGCAGAACAACGGAATAGTGAGGCGCTTCAACAGCTACGAGAGGCAGTTCTCAGCGACTCCGATCTGATTGACGCACATTACAATTTAGCCGTCCTGCTTGCATTCTTGAACAAAGAGGACGAAGCCATCACCGAGTTGCAACAGACCCTTCTGCTCGATCCAGGCAAGAATGACGCACGCATGCTCCTGGGGAACATCTATGCAGGCAAGAATGAAGGTGATCGCGCCATTCAGGTATATTCCGAGTTGCTACGCCGCACGCCGAATCGTGCCGAGGCCCACAACAACCTGGGTTTACTGCTGTTGCAAAAAGACCAATTGAACGAGGCTCGTGCAGAGTTCCAGAAGGCGATTCAAATAAAACCGGAGTATGCAGCCGCTTATTACAACTTGGGTCTGATGTTCCGTCGAATCGGCGAGAATGCCAAAGCTGAGACTCAATTTGCAAAGGCACACCGGCTGGACCCGAGCATTGTGGAGTGAACGTCCGCACCGCATGCACGGGCCGTCGTCATCGGTAGATATAATGGCGCCAAACAACATGCGTAAGCAGCTTTTGGACAAGCTCAATCGCGGGATCGCAGGACTCAGCCGCCGAGACATGATCCGCGGCAGTGCGGTGCTGGGTTTCGCACCCACTCTCAGTGCTGGTAGTGCGCGAGAACTCAATCCCGCCCGCGAGCAGCATAGCAGCATTTACGAGTCAGTCGGCGTTCACCCGATCATCAACTGTCGTGGCACCTTTACGGTCGTCGGCGGATCGCTTGAACTGCCGGAAGTTACCGCTGCCCAGCAGGCAGCAGCCCAGCACTTTGTTCAATTGGACGAGTTAGCGGATGGGATCGGCCAGCGTCTGGCAGAACTGACGAAAGCCGAATGGGGGATGGTCTCGTCTGGATGTGCAGCCGGACTTGCTCATGCGACGGCAGCGTGCATCGCCGGAGGCAATCCCGATCTGCACGTTCGTATCCCTAACTTGAATGGCTTTGCAAAAGACGAGGTCGTGATCCCTGCCCATTCCAGGAATGAATACGACGCGGCAATTCGGTCCATCGGTGTGCGCATTACCGAAGTAACCACTGAGACGGAGTTGGAAGCGGCTTTGGGGCCTCGCGTCGCAATGATCTATGTCTTAGCTGGTCCGAATGCCGAATCAGGACCGCTGACTTACGACGTTATCTATCGGATTGCACGACAGCGCAAAGTTCCCGTTCTAGTAGATGCGGCCGCTGAAGTCTTAACCATACCCAACGTGCACTTAGAGCGGGGCGCGACTCTGGTAGGTTATAGCGGAGGTAAGTGCATACGGGGGCCGCAATCTGCAGGCCTACTGCTAGGCCGCAAGGACCTGGTGAAAGCTGCCTGGGTGCATAGCGCACCTCATCACGGATATGGCCGCACGATGAAGGTGGGCAAGGAAGAAGCGATGGGAATGCTGGCGGCTGTCGAGATGTGGAGCAGGCGTGACCATGCGACCGAGTACAAAGGTTGGATGACTTCGATGGCGAATATCGCCGAAGCCGTGCATCCGATCGAAGGTGTGAAAACCGAAATTCGCGAGACAAAGGAGTTATCGAACCAGAGCCCGGTCCTCCATATTCGTTGGGATATGGACAAGGTTGGAATTACGGGCGCAGAGGTCGAGCACACCCTGTTCACGACGGAGCCGCGCATCACACTCTCCGCGTCTGGCGGACGAAGGTTCGGCCATGAGCCGGCAGACAACCAAACTGGCGTCTCTATCACCGCATACATGATGTCTGTCGGTGAAGACAAGATTGTCGGCCGGCGACTGCGTGAAGTGTTGGGTCAAGCTGCGGGTCGGAAGGTAGAACGAGACAGTCGGCCGCCGGCGAGTAATCTTACCGGCACTTGGGATGTCCACATCGATTTTGCGGCGAGCAAGACGAACCACACGTTTTATTTGCAGCAGTCCGGTTCTGATATCACTGGTTCCCATCAAGGTGACTTCCTCGCGCGAGGTCTTCTTGGCTCGATGCAGGGGGATCAAATTGAAATGGTGAGCAGCATCGGGGAACAGCATGGCGCTGTTCTGACTTACACGTTCAAGGGACAAGCAAAGGATCGCAGTCTTTCTGGGGAACTCAGCATGGGTGAATATCGCACTGCCAAATGGACGGCGGTGCCGCATCAGGATGATTTCGGCGGCCCCGGACGCGCTTGAACAATAAGTAATGACCAAGGTAGGGAGTGGAGATGGCCAATTTGCGTACACGTCGTAATTTGCTCGCGAATGCAGGCGTTATCGGCCTCACAGGCTTCGTCGCGCAGCCCCCTGCAGGTGCTACGGCCAGCCTTGGGTCGATAGATTACTACGACAAGCTTGGGGTTGAAAAGATCGTCAACGCCGCAGGCACTTACACAGTGCTTACTGCTTCGACCATGCCGCCCTCCGTCCAAGCCGCAGTGGCTCAGGCCGCCAAACATCCGGTTCGCCTGCTCGACTTACAAAGGAAGGCAGGCGAGTATGTGTCGAAGCGCCTCCGCTGTGAAGCCGCGCTGATTACTGCGGGTGCCTCCTCTGCCCTGACGCTCGGCACCGCAGCTTGCCTTCAAGTCCTGAACAATGCTTCGATCGAAAGCGTGCCGCTGAAAGTACCTGACTTACAAAAGTGCGAAGTCGTGATTCAGAAAGCTCATCGTTATTCCTACGACCATGCGATTGAGAATTGTGGTGCCAAGTTTTTGGAAGTCGAGTCCATTGGCGACTATCGGAAGGCGCTTACCGATCGGTCGGTAATGGCGCATTTCTTCAATGCGGCTGTGGGCGGACAAATCAGCCGCGAGGATTGGGTTCGAATCGCCCATGAACACAAGGTTCCTTGTTTCAATGATGCCGCGGCTGATGTGCCGCCGATCTCGAACCTTTGGACGTACACACAGATGGGCTTCGATCTTGTGACTTTCTCTGGCGGCAAAGGCATCCGGGGGCCGCAAAACGCCGGTTTACTTTTAGGCCGAAAGGACTTAATTGCGGCGGCTGCCGCAACGGACAGTCCGTTCGACGAAGGAGTCGGCAGAGGAATGAAGGTCGCCAAGGAACAAATTGTCGGGATGGTCGCCGCAGTGGATTGGATTCTGGACCAGTCGGACGAGGGCATGGAATTGGAGTTTCGACAACGTGCCGAACGAATCAGCAAACAGCTGCAAGATGTCCCGACACTTCGCGCCCAGATCGTCGTGCCCGAAGTCGCAAACCATGTGCCGCATCTGCTACTTCGATACGACCAAAAGCGTATAAACATTTCTCCTTCCGAGGTCGCGAAGCAATTGCGTTCGGGCAAACCGAGCATTGAACTGAATCCATCGACCGGGCGGCGCGAGGGATCGGCCGGATTAGTATCCGACGAGAACACCATTGTGGTTGGAGTTTGGATGTTGGAACCCGGTGAAGATGCCATTGTGGGCCAGCGTCTTCAGGAAGTTTTGTCCGCGCACGTAGCCTAGTTTGAATCAGCAGTTCTTACCGAGGAGGATGCATTGAGTCGTTCAGATCGAAGAAGCTTTCTGGCCAAAGGAGCCGCCGGCGCCGTTGTGGCAGGAACCGCTTCGTTACCCGCCGGCGCGCAATCGACGGCGACAAAGAAAGTGCTTTGGGCCGATGGCAAGAAGCCGGAGAAGCCGCCACTTTTCAGCCCTGCGGTCACTTATAACAACCTATTGTTCCTGTCCGGCATTGGCGCGCATTTTGAAGGTGACATCAAGGCACACACAAAACACGTACTTGATGAGATTCAGAAGAATTTGGAGGCGGCGGGTTCTTCGATGGAGAAGGTATTGAAGTGCCAGGTCTATTTGGCGGACTTGAAGGATTATCAAGGCATGAACGAAGTGTTCATGGGTCGATTTGGATCAGAACCGCCTGTCCGAACGACTATTGCCGCAGCGGGTGTTCCCGGTAAATCACTGGTTGAGATTGACGTGATCGCCTACATCTAACGGGTTGAATCCGTGAGCATTGGTCCTGAGGCGATATACCGAAGTAGATGCAGTGATGTACAACGTCCGATAATCGTTATCGCCCCAGGAAAGATTTGCGGCCGGCTCCGGAAGGACGATGGTGCCCAAATGTTCTCCGCTTGCATCCCAAACCCAGATGCCATTGGGCCCCGTGACATATACATTGCCGGCTTCGTCCAGGCGCATTCCATCCGGCACACCACCTTCACCCTTCTCCTCGCCGAACACGCGATTGTTGGTGACCTGTGCGTCAGGAGAGAAATCGAAGACTCTAATGTTCTTCTGCTCGCTATCGTCAACATAAAGGTGTTTGCCATCGGGTGAAAAGCCAAGCCCATTCGGCTCCGACATATCTTTGATGAGTAAGCGAATTCTTCCATTCGGATCCAAGCGGTATACACCTTGAAACGGGATCTCCTGCTTTTCGCCCTTCACCAAATCCATGTTTGGGTCCGTAAAATACGTTGCTCCGTCGGGACCGATCACAATGTCGTTCGGACTATTCAACCTCTTCCCTTCAAAGTGGTCGGCCAGAACCTTATACCGTCCATTGGCGTCGATACTAATGATCGCTCGAAGAACGCTGGCGCAATCTAAGAGTCGATGATCAGCACTCCAAGTATTCCCATCGGGATCACCAATGGAGAGCATCGCTTCCTTCCGTCCGTCCGGGTAAACCCGGAAAATCTTATTCTCCGTTTCGTCGCTGACGTAAAGAAATCCGGCACGGTCCCAGACGGGGCCCTCGGTGAAACCAAAGCCTGACGCCACAGTCTTTAGTTTTGAATCGTGATCGAACAAGGTCCAAAATTGGGGTGAGTGGGCGTCAAGCCGAAAGCTCGGGTGATTACTCTTGCCGGAATAACACGACGTGAGCACACCAGCGACCAAGGCCAGGACGTAACAGGATCGTTTCAACGCGCTCGCTTTCTACTCATCTTCAACTTCAGATGTCTTCGATTTAGGCGCGGAGTTCGTCACAAGAAAGGCGATTAGATCATTTAAGTCGGACTGAGTAAGTCGCTTGTCGTAATCCGTGGGCATACCCGACCGTTTCTGACGCACGATGCTTGCAAGGGCCCCTTTATCGAATGAGTGAAACTCACCGTCGGTGGTCTGGATCTGCACAGAAAAATTATCCTCATTTCGAATCACACCTGTGAGGCTATCGCCGTGCTTATTCGTCACTGTCACTGTCCCGCGGCGAGAATCGAAGTTTTTGTCAGGAGCCAGAATGGCTTCGCGAATCTCTTCCTCCGTGTGGGCACTACCGAATCCCGAAAGATCAGCTGCCAAGAACCCTCCAGCACCTCGGATCATGTGACATTGGGAGCACCGGGACGATCCGAAGAAGACTGCTCGGCCATGCTCTGGATTGCCGGAGACGGAGGTGCGGATACCTCCTTGCAGTTCGCGCAAGTACTTGACCACTGCCTGGATCTCTCCAGAGCTGAAGGCAGTCGCAAAGGCAGGCATCCCATCAGCCGGGATACCAGCACTGACAATGTGCAATAAGTCTGCATCGGAGCGACGCCGAGTCGTGTTATTGGTTGCAATGTCTGGCGCGTGCTCGCCGCCTCGACCATCCAGTCCGTGACAGGAGGCGCAGGTCGACGTAAATAGCTTTCGGCCGTCGGCGATCTTTCCCGAGGAAGCTGGGGAGTTCTGCGCGACCAGGAACGGCGTCGTGAAAGCAAGCAGAAGAAAGGACAACAATGTTCTCGCATCCTGAGCCAATTCGGATCGCGTCGATGAGGATTTAGTAACAAGTGATACGGCTGTCATGGAAGAGAGACCAAGTTGACGAAGCAAGCAATACGATTCATGTTTTCATTCGTATACTCTCGCACCTTGGGATGCTGTGGACATCAATTCGGGGCTGAGGAGGGCGGCGGAGTCCTGATCGAGATAGACAGTTGCGCTGGCATGAGTGCGGAGGATGGAGGATGGCGCCATCGGTGTGATGGGGCCGTTGAAGCAATCTGCGATAGCTTGCGCTTTACGGACGCCAGGTACGATGGCGAGAATTTCCTTGGCTTTCAAAACCTGTTTCACCGACATAGAGATGGCGCGAGTGGGAACATCGGAGAGTTGCGCGAACCAGCCTTCACCGATCTGCTGTTGACGGCAGGCTTCATCGAGCGTAACGATGATGTAAGGGGCGTCGGTGTCGAAATCTGCGGGAGGGTCGTTGAAAGCGAGGTGGCCATTTTCGCCAATACCGACAAAGGCGACGTCGATCGGAGCGGCTAAGATCGCTTCGCCCGTAATGCGGATGGTTTCGGCGGGATCGGAACTGGCATTCAGAAAGTGAACCTTCCTGATGCCGGTTTTGCTCACGAGCCGATCCTGCAGGAACTTGCAAAAACTGGCCGGGTGCGACGTTGGGATTCCGATGTACTCGTCCAAATGGTAGAGTTCGAGGCAGGACCAATCAACTCCGGGCATCAGCGTAAGACTTTCGAGAAACTCGAATTGAGAGGCAGCGCTGGCGGCAACGACTCGGGCAACCCCGGACTCGCGGATTGCGCGTTGAATAGAGGCGGCGGCGTGGGTGGCGGCGGCTTTGCCAAGTGACGGACGGTCTTCGAGGACTCGGATAGTCAAGCTGGTGCTCTTTCTTCCCGTTGCAGAGTGGCGCAGGACTCAAGACGCTGTGTCCTGTGAACTTTTGAAATCCGGGGTGTTGTCGCAAGTTTTCCAAAGCAAGCTTCTGCAGTGTAACTTTTAGGAGGGCTCTCGTCATAACTGCAACTGCTTTGAATCACTATACCCCCGGCCTTGTTGGAATCGTATGTAGCCAGGTTGAGACGTCCGCCATTGAGCGAAGAACAGTTGTTGCTCCGGAGGAAAGCAGTCGGTCTGCAAGATCCGGGTCCGCATGGCTACCGCCGTTGAATCCTATGACCGTCATTCCTGCGCGGCGCCCAGCAGTCACGCCCGCGACCGAGTCTTCAATCACCAAACAGTCCGACGGGTCGAATCCCATTTGGGAAGCTGCGAAGAGGAACACGTCCGGAGCGGGTTTGCCGCGTGCTACCTGACTGACGGAGAAAATGTGGGGATCGAAGTACGTTCTGATCGCAGCGATCTCCAAATTCCTTTTAAGAAGGGCGAGCGAAGTAGATGAAGCAACGCAAAGGGTGTGGCCGAGTCGGCCGGCTTGCTCGACCATCCGATCAACCCCGGGAATCGCTGTGAGTTCCGTTTGGAAACGACGCTCACACTCGCTCCGCAAGTCGTCTAGCCAAGCTTCGGAGACCGTGAACCTTAATTCATCCGATAGCTCTCGCCACATCTCACGAAACGGAACGCCCGTGAAGCGCTTTGCTACGTCGACCGCGGAGACTTCGTAGCCCAGGCGGGCCAAAGCAGCGGAATCAACGGAGCAGAATATGAGTTCGGAGTCGAGGAGAACGCCATCACAGTCGAAGATGATAAGCATCTTCGTAATTATGTCGTTGTGTGTTTCGCTGCGGGCGCGGCTCCCAGTCTTGTATTAGAATGGCCGTCTCGAGTAACGAATTCAGTTTGAAAGAAGTGACGATGAACAGGCGAGGGTTTCTCGTTGGCGGCGCTGGTGTGGCTCTTGCCAATCAGGCGGTTCCGCTGGAAGAAGTCATAGTTGAGCACGCAGTCTCTGGACAACCGCATCGCGGGAAAGTGTTCGCACTGGTTACTCCACATCTCGATGACGGACCCATTTTCGCGGGCGGTACGTTGGCGAAGATGCTTCGGGAGGGTTACTCAGGATATTTCATCCGGACGAGCAACGACGAGAAGGATTCCTATCGGCTAACTCTTGGGCAGACGGTGTTCGCGAATGAGAAGGACACAACGCTATTTGTGGAGACTGCCGGCTTGAAGAGATCGTTCGATCTCAGCTATCGCAATCATCGAATGGACGACGTCGCGCGGACTGAACTACGCGGGCGATTGATCTTTTTGTTTCGCCTGCTGAAGGTGGACACGGTCTTGAGCTACGATCCATGGGGCCATTACGAAGAGAACCCCGACCACTATGTCACAGCTCAAGCGGTGGAAGCTGCGTGCTGGATGGCTGGAGGAAACCTGGACTTACCGGAGCATTTTGCGGCAGGTCTGAAGCCACAGACTGTGTCCGAAAAATATTATTTCGCCAGAGGGCCACAGTTAGTCAATCGGGTGGTCGATATCGGTCCAACGCTTTCCGCCAAGGTGAACGCAATCCGTTCGTGCAACACAATGGTGGAGCACATGATAAGGGATCTGAACGATTCGTTGCTCGAACGGCAGCTACATATACCAGGGCTGAATCCGGACGAGTTCATTCACACTGCGTTTTTAGAGCGCGATAAGATGATTGGCGCGAAGCATGGCTTAGAGTACGCGGAGTCGTTTCACTATATCGGTCCAGATCATTCGTTAGATGAATACGTTAAGCGGAACGCCATTCGTCTGTGATTAGAAGCGGTACTTGACAGCAAGCTGTAGCTCGCGATTGTCGAGCTTGGTGCTTGTAACTTGCCCGAAGGCCGTATCGCCCAGATACTGATCCGGATTGGAGAACTGAGGCGTGTTGAAAGCGTTGAAGGCTTCTGCACGGAAGTCTAGCGAATGTCCCTCGCTCCAAGGCATGCGGAACGTCTTCATCAGAGTGAAGTTCACGACGTCGGTTCCGGGGCCAACAATGGGGTCCCGTGGTGAGTTGCCGTACATCAGAATACTCGGGGCGAAGGCGGCTGTGTTGAACCAATTCGCCGGTCCTTGTGTGGAAACCGATAGTTTCTGGCCAGGAACCAAGTTCGGACGCTCCCAAAGGCCGTCATTGTTCTGACTATCAAAGCTCTCAAGAATATCGAACGGGCTGCCACTCGCAAGTGTTACGATGCCCTCAAATGACCAGCCCTTAATCACGGCCCCAGAGATTCCCTGCAAACTCTTAGGGAACGGGATCTGCCAAACGTAGCCAATAACAAGATTGTGGCGTTGATCATACACTCCGCTGGCGCGCTCAGCAGCGAGATTGCGAGGGTTCTGGCAACCGCAGCCGCCGCTGTTTGTCGTTTCCCAGGCATCGTCAATTTCGTGCGAATAAGTGTATGCTGCCGTGAAATTCAATCCTTTACTCAAGCGCCGTTCGAACCGAAACTGGAGGGAATTGTAGCTAGTATTGGCGCTGTAGGACTGGAGGCGAATCCGGGCAAACTCCGGATAGGGGCGACGCGACTGAATGTCGCCGGGACCGGGATCAGGCTGATTCCAGTTCTTCAAGCTAGTATCAACGTGAGTTCCCTTGTTGCCGACATAACCCACATCAATAGCATTTGCTCCAAACTGCTTCGAAACCATAACATTCCAATTTTGCACGTAAGTATCCCGGTGCAACGGGTCAACGGGCAGTGTAACGGCATTGAATATAGGGTTGGTTGGGTAAAGGGCTGCAGGCACCGGATTTTCGATAGTCGCAAGGGGCTGCAGTGAAGGATTGGTTATGGTGAGACTGCCGGCCACCGGCGGATTCAGTTGAAGAATGTTGATGTTGTCGAACTGTCCACCGAAGTAAAAAATTCCATAACCTCCGCGCAGCACCCAATTAGAACCTGGACTATAGGCGAAGCCGAAACGCGGGCTGATGTCTTTGTTCGTGATCTGCCAGATGTTGTGCAAGACTTGCCCAGGAGGAGGATAGAACTGAGGTGGATTCTGACGCCAATCCAAGGTGCGCGTAACAGCATTTACATCGATGGGCACGCCGAAGCGATCCCACCGCCCGCCGAGATTCAGTGTCAATTTTGGAGTTACCTTCCAGTCGTCCTGAAAGTAAACGGCTGATCGCCACTGGCGAGCCTTGGTGACGGGGACACCCTCGGGCGTAAGAATCGTTCTCGGGTAACCCAGTATGTAAGCAGCTGCAGGATCTCCACTGATATCGCCAGTGAAACTCATACTGCCAAACGGCCAATTGTTAGTAGTTGCATTATCGTACAACTTCCTCAAGTCAAATCCGATTTTTAACGTGTGTTTGCCTTTGACAAAGGTCACATTATCGACAATCTGGTAAGTCTGGCTGTTGTCGAGATTCGAAGCCGCGAGGTCACTCCCCATCCCGAGATATCCGGCTATGTTGATGAGCGGAAAGCCTTCTTCGTTGGGTCGCAGCGGCCGACCATTAGGGCCGCCGACTTTAAGTCCAGTTATGCCGAGAGATTCGATTGTAAAGCCGGTTCCCGTGAGAGTACTCAACTGAGCAACGTTTTCTCGGTCGAAGCCTGCGCGGAACTCGTTCAGGAAAGCGGGGTTAAAGGTATGAACCCATTGCGCAGATAAGTTGTCGATCGGATAGGTTCCGGTGAACGTGAAGTTCGGGTTCAAATCGCGCTCGGGAAAGTTCCGAAGGGCACGAATGTAGTGAACAAAGAGTTGGTCTCGTTGGCTGAAATATTGATCGACACGCGCGATGCCTTGATTCACCGTCAGATCGCCGAGGGATGCGCCTGCATAATTGACAGCCCCCGACGTGTTCGGCAAAGGCATGTACTGGTTGATTATGTTGAGGGCCACCGGATTGAGTCGAGTCGCAGGAATCTTGTTCCCCGGAAACTGCAATCCAGTTGTGGGATCAACTATCGGTGTAGTGGTGCTGGAAAAGTCTCCCGCGCGCTGTTGCGGCGTTAGCACCACCGCTGTTCCCGGACTCTCCTGGATCGAACGCAGGCCTTCGTAACTCAAGAAGAAGAAGGTTCTGTCGTGCACGGCGGCTCCACCGAAGGTCGCTCCGTATTGATTTTGCTTTAAGATGTTTTGCGGTAGCGGCGAAGGCGAAAAGTAATTTCGGGCGTCCATCGCATAGTTGCGCAGGTATTCGAATAAATCTCCGTGAAATTGATTCGTACCCGATTTGATCTGGATGTTGACGTTGGTGCCGGCATTGCCACCGTATTCGGCTGAGTAGTTGCCCGTCTGAACACGGAATTCCTGAATCGCGTCTATAGAGGGGTAGAGATTCACATAATTATGACGGTTATTCACCATCGTAATGCCGTCCACATTTACCTGCCCCCAGACAAGGCGTCCGCCATTGCCCCCGATTTGCGAGCCGTCGGTGCTTGAAGAGTGGAGATCGGGGTTATAAACCTGTACGCCTGGCGTCAATATCGCAAGATCGTCGAACTTCCGTCCGTTGAGTGGAAGGTTCTCGATACGTTCGCTTCCCACCACCTCGCCTAGACTCGCGTTCTCCGTCTGCAACAATGGCGGAGCCGAGCTGACCTCTACCGTCGTTTGAACGGTGCCAACTTGTAAGGTGAAATCGACTTTGGCCTGCTGCCCGAGTTGAATCTCAACCCCTCTGCGCCGCTCGCTGTTGAACCCATTCGCCTTGATCTCAACCGAGTACTGCCCGGGCAAAAGATAGCGAAACTCATAGCCTCCGTTGCTGTCTGTGGTCGCGCTCTTGGTTAAGCCGTTTGCAAGTTGAGTGGCTATGACGGTTGCATTCGCAACTGCGCCACCTCCAGGATCCACAATGGTGCCCAGGATCGCGGTATCTACAGTTTGGGCAACAAGGCCCTTGGGAATGAAGACGATCAAGGCGAGGAGAACAGATCTTAGTCGAGAAGACCGGTTCTTCAGGAGTGGAGAGGAGAAGTTGAAGATCATGCACTTACCTCTTTTTGTTTCCGCGAGAGTATCACATTAGGCACCGTTTCGTGCGGCTACAACGATCGCTTGTAATCCGTATTGCTACGGAAACCCGTATGCCCGGTGCGCTGTGAGTCGGAGGGCTACTCCTTGACCGCGGTTGCGGAGATCTCAATCTTAGCGTCACCAATCAAGCCTGCGACCCTCACGGTGGCTCTGGCCGGCTTGGGGTTCGGAATCAGCTTCTTGTAGACCTCGTTCATTTTCGGAACATCGTTTAAGTCCGTGATGTAAACGGTCACGGAAACAATATCAGACATTTGGAAGCCCGCCTTCTCGACTACCTTCTTCACAGCGGCGATAGAGTTGGTGGTTTGCACAGTGATATCTGTCCCCGTCACTTTGCCGCTCGAATCAGGACCCTGCTGACCGGCAACATAGAGCGTCTTTCCGACGACGATCCCCTCGCTGAACGGCATGGCTGGGTCAAAGTCGACAGCTCTTTTCTGCGCGAACGCACTAGTCGCCGAGAGCGAGATCGTCAACACGGTTACACCGAAGCACTGCATTGCAAACTGCTGAAAATGACTCTTCACGAATTCTTCTCCTGCCCGTTGGCTCTTCCACGGTAATCTGTGTAGCGCATTCTATCGAGGATGGTTCATTGGCATCGCGGATCAGTGAGAAGACGCATCGCTAGCCCGAGAACCGTCAGATGCAGGGTTGAGTCCATCCCAATGATGATCACCTACGGCCGTGTAATTCGGCGGCAATGTTTTCCAATCAGGCCGGCTAATGCCGTTCAAATCATAAACGATTCTTCCAGCGATAACAGTCATCTCACAGCGGAATCGCTTGGAGGAATTCATTCGCGCACCGTACATGTCGGTGAGACCGAATTTGCCAGTTTCAATGCGCAGCACAGCGACGTCCGCAGGCGAGCCGGCCGACAGATTTCCCAACTCGTCGTGATGAATCTCACGTGCCGGATTCCAAGTCGAGCGCAAGATCACGTCATCGACCGACATCCCAAGCGCCATCATTTTGTCCATGGTGTTCAGCATGTCTTTCATGCCCGCGTTCATGCTCCCAATATGAAGGTCAGTTGAGATGGAATCCGGCAGAAACCCTTGTTGAACTGCTGGGACTGCAACGCGCCAGGCAAAGCTGCCGCCGCCGTGTCCAAGGTCGAAGATCACACCGCGTTTGCGCCCCTCAATCATTCCAGGGTTCACTTTTCCATCGATCAATTCGTTACGTAGGCCCGAGTAGCAATGTGTATAGATGTCGCCGGGACGCAGCTTTGATTTGAGCAGCACCGCTATCGGGCGCTCCGGCATATTGGCGCCGAAATCAACCATGACGGGTATGTTAGCTAGAGTTCCCGCTTCTACCGCGTGCTCTACGGGTGTCCATTCCGGTCCGCTATAGTGCGCGGTTTTGATGCCAATGATCAGCCCTGGGTGCTTCTTTGCCATTTCGGCAGCCGGTTTCGGTTCCATATCTGCCAGGTTGTCTTCATACATGGGTCCGCGCATACCCGCTCCGACGATGTTGAGAAATGCGAGCACACGGGTTTTCGAGCGTTCGATGATGTGTTGTTTGAAGTCCTCAAAATTCTTATACCCCGAAGAACCGGCGTCAGCAACCGTCGTGACGCCGGTGCGCAGCGAGAAATCGTCCGGCCACACGCTATTGTCCCCGGCATAGGAGTTCTTTTCTCCGGGGCTCGCATAAACGTGGACATGGATGTCGACCAGACCAGGGGTCACATAGAGTCCCTTGACATTAACAGTCTTCAAGGCGCGCGAAGAATTTATGTGATCGGCTACCAACGTGATCTTTCCATCTTTCATTGCCAAATCCTTGACTGCACTGACGTGGTTCTTTGAATCAATAACGTGGCCACCCTGAAGAACAAGGTCGAACTCGTCTTGGGCACGCGCAGAAGAGATCCCAATGGCCGCAAAGAGTACGGCGATCAAACCCGTGCGAGAAAGCAGCCAACTAGCCGGAGACGTAAATGGAAGTAGCATTGAGGAAAATACTATCGAACACGGTAAGAAAACGATTGGTCCTTAGTGGACATTTGACGCCAAAAAGATTGCGTCAGGTTCGAGATGCGACATGCTATCGACGGGTTTGCGATATGAGCCGCTATGACTTATGTTCGATGGAAGGAGTAAATCGCGGGCTGGGGTCCCAAGCGAACAGCTTGCGCGTTATGGTTAGCTGGCGCGTTCGAATCAGAGTGTGAATTGCCCCTCCAGCGGCGACGAACTCCGAGAGATAGCAAAACCGGGTGCCGTGTGCATCTCCCGTGACACGTCTGGCCGTTGAGAATCATGGTTCAGATTGTACTCAGCTTGCGCGGATTCCTCTCCGCAAGTCGTTAGCATCCCCAATCTGCCTTTTCAACCAGCTGCCGTATGACGCGCATCGCGTCGCTTTGGCCGCTGCGCCTATAAAAAGGGAGCAACGTCGACAAGAGGTCGAAGTAATCCTAAACGCTGCGCCGTTTCGGGTTTATCTGGCGCGGCCATCGCGTTGGCGAAAGACGAGCTCGATCTCCCGAATGTGACAAACCGACAGAACCCGCTAAGTTGGGAACGGTAGAGCTTCTGGCGAAGGTCACTTTGACGTAAAACGCGTATGCCGTCGATGTGATCTCAGGGCGCGTAAAGATCGTGTGTGACGGCCAACGATAGAGCTAAGTGAATGCCGGCAGCTTTGGGCGTATTTGCCGTGGAAGTAGAGTATCGGTAACCGGATCCAGGAGAATGAAGATTCTGTTCCGCTTGGAGTCTTGCACAAACCAGGGATTTCTGGCCTCGAAGGCCCTGAACCACTTCTCACCAATCCGAACGGCATCCTCCAATCCTTCACAAAACTCTTCATGTAGCAACTCCGTTCGTCCACGGACGCGAATCTCTAGCGCGAAGTTCCTGGCATCGTTTGTCCGGCAGCTGCTGTGCACCCCTGCTGGTTTCCGCTTCGCACCCCTCATGCTCCGATCCCCCCTGCTGCTCTGATCGCGAGACCGCGATGAACGAGTAGAGCATCGCCTGCTCGATTGATTTGGGCAGGACAATCTGGCCACAAAACGTGAATCGTCTTAAGCCATTGCTCTAGCTTCTGACAGAAGCGACGCGGGCGAGAGTACTCAATGGACCCGAGTTGACTTGCTAAGCCGCGTTCTCCAAACAGAGGGATTGACTCCTGTCCTGATGCAACAAAGCACCGGTAAGACAGCCACATAAAAAGATCGAGTGCTGCAGGTGCCCCAGCCAGCAGCTTGACAGCTTCGAGGTCAGTGGGATCGGGTGGCTGGTGATCTCGCGATAGAACTCATCGCTGAGAACAATCACGTTTTCAAACTGGTCGGGCAGGGAGCCCTGATCGAGGCTGCGGTTGTACCAGATCTGCGCTTCTTGCAGGAAGTTGAAGCGTGTTCTTTGCACCAGCTTCGCCTTGCCGGCCATGGTATCCGTCCCGAAGAACAATGTGGCGCCGAAGATCCTTTCGAAGCCGCCGACGAGGCGCTTGTATTCCTTGCCGCCCTTTTGCATCCCGAACGTGTCCAGCATTTCGGCGCCACTCTTGAAGCGAACGGTCTGGCTCTTTTGCTGAACAGCCAAAGTCGCCAAGTAGATAGGGACCAGACGGTCCTGGCCATAGGGCACGCCGTAGTGGGGATGACCGGTGATCTGCAGGACGAAGTTGCCGTTTCGCCGTTCATATAGCAATTCGTCCTTTGGTGGCCTCCGAACCGGGAGGCCACAGAGCACAAACGGTCGAGAACTGAATCCCAAGCTCTGTTTTCCTTCCTCTCGCTTCAGGCGAACGAGTCCACTGCCTTCTGCTCTCCGAAGCTTCTGTTTCGAGACCACGAGCTCCGGCATCACTCGTTTCAGTGTTGAGCCGGCAGACTCCAAGCGTCTGAATCCAGCTTTCGTTTCGCCAGACACACCTCTGGCATCTGTTTTCTGCAACCCTCACCTCACGTCGCGCCAGGGAAACTGGCGCAGTTGAGTAAGGGGTTGAGGCCCTTCTTTGTCGATGAATGAGACAAGTTAGAACAGAGCCGGCCCGATTACTGCGATTACTGCGTTAAGGCCGGTCCGCCGGTAACTTACTGAAACTCCAAGAACTTCTATGGTCAGGATGGACGCCATGGACGCAGAAGTTGTTTATTGACAAACGGTAGACGGATTCCCAAGCTGGACGTCGCGGGTTCGATCCCCGTCTCCCGCTCCATGTTTTCAATCAGTAGCGACACTTAGGTTAGGGCGCCGGAAGCGCTCAATGCAGTGATCCACGCTGGACGTCGCTGCAAGCCATCGTAATGGAAGCGCTTCCTGCAACGAATGCCAGCGTGGAATCTGGCAGAGAAGAAGCTTCAACCCTGCCGGAAGGAAAAGGAAGAACACGAAACCGTAAGAAATTAGCTGGATAAACAAGAAAGGAGCGCATGAACGGAAAGAAGGAATCAGGTTACCGAGATTGCGAGTGCCATATTACGACTAGCTACCGGCGCGCGCTGCACTTGTATTAACACTCCAAACACTCTCGCACTGCGTTGTGAGTACGAGAATGTTTGGAGCAAGTCACGGGCGCTTCAGAACGCAAATTTCAAGCTAAGTTGGATCGTGCGCGGCGCGTTCTCAGTTGAGTCTAAATCACCAAAATCGCCGCACGTAACGCATAGGGGGAACGAATTGAAAGGCGATAGAGTGTATTGCGCGTAGTTGAAGGCGTTTAGAAACTCAGCACGCAACCACGCCTGATATCGCTCACCTCCAAAATTCTTAGCGACTGAGAGGTCCACGTTGCGGGCCGCCCGCTCTCGAAGCTGCGTCATCCTCTGCGGGGCATTCCCGAGTGTCCAATTGTTCGGGGGTGCCGTATAAGCGGCGGGGTTGATCCAATTATTCGGTGTTCGACTCGAGGGCACCGGATTTCCGACTAAGTCGGCCAGTTGCGGTCCCGGAAAGCCGTAGGGTCCGAGCGGGTTGTTGTAGCTCCAGAAAACACCGGAGGGAAGGGGAAGTCCACTCGCAACGCGAACGACACTCGACAGCTGCCAGTTGCCCAGCACTTCCTTTACCACGGCAGGCGCGCTGCTGCCCCAATGCTTGCCGCGGCCATACGGCAAGTCGTACACCACAGCGGTGGCAAAGCTTTGCGGAACATCATGCGTGCTGATGTTGTAATCCAGCATGGTGTTGTAAGAGTCGCGCCATTGGTTGCCGGTGGCCCAGCCCAGAAAATCCTCAGGTCCATTGTCGAGAGCTTTCGACCAGCGGTAAGTCGTGAGCAGGCTAAGCCCAGCTCCGAAGTTATGGCTGTACTTCACGTCCAGAGCGTTGTACGATGATCGCGCACCAGGCAAAGAGCGAGTCCAGCCAAGATATGTAAATTCAGGAAACGGCCGTAGCAGCTGATTGTAAGGAATGGTGCTCTGTGACCCAAGTGGCGTGTTGGGGCTCAGCACGTTGTAGAAAGGATTCGCGACCTGTTGGTCCAACTGCGATTGCAAACTTAGATACTGGTCGGGCAGTTGGTTGGCATTGATGTTTGGGTTGCCATATAACAGCTTCCGTCCTCGGTTTCCCATATAACCGATCTGAAACACGGAATGCGAACTGATCTGGTACTGAAGGTCGAAACTCCATTGCTCGGTATACGGAGTTGGATGGGGCGCTTTGGGGAAGAGTTGGCTTTGTCCATCTCCTACCAGCGTCATGTATTGCTGTGAATTGCCGACCGGCTGATTCAATCCGTTGGGGAACGGGTTGTTCACCAAATTCAAAGGAACATAGCCGTTCTGCGCCGTGGCATTGTAGGTGGTGGAGGAACTGAACCCGTAAAACTGGCCCGGGTTGTCGAAGCTGAGCATGGCGGAGGGTGGGAGGAAGTAGATACCAGCACCTGCACGAGCAACAAGTCGGTCAGTGACCTTGAAGGCAATCCCGAGACGAGGCGCAAAGTCCTTGTTGTTGGGCGGCCACGCATAACGGTTGTTTCCGTTGAGGCCGGCATACTCAAGACCTCCTAATACAGTGAAACCGATTTGTGAGCTTACAGGATTCACCACATTAGGATTGAAGTACTCAAGACGGTTGAAGCGCTCCGTGGCAGGGCGCTGATTATCGTACCGAACGCCTGCGTTGATCGTGAGCCGCGGCGTAACCCGCCATTGATCTTGAACGTAGAAGCCAAATGAGTGCATGCCCATAGCAGGATCGATATTGAACGACTGTCCGCCGCCACTGGCCGTTCCAAGTAACATCGACGCGAGGGCGTTTCCCGAAACACTGGAACCGCTGTTGCTGGCAAGACACGGTCCGCCATTCGAGTTGGGATTGCAAGATGTCAGTGCAGTGCCGAAATTGAAGGCTGCCGCCCCGGTGCTTACGCCGTTCGCTTCGTTTGTGTTGTTGATCCTCTGATCGTCGAAGTTACCGCCGAACTTCAGCGTGTGACTCGAGAACTGCTTCGTCAAATTCATGGCAATGGTATCCGAATAGCGTGTATAGGTCTCGAAGCCCCCGCCGAAGGTGACGCCCAAACCCGAGTAGTTCTCCGCCGTTATCCCCGGCAAGATCGGCGCTTGAAACAGCGAGGGCGAGAGTCCGATGGTAGACGCATCCGCAACACCATAGCTTTGAGCCACGTGGGCTTCCTGCCATCGGCTGTAGCTGATGAACGTGTTGATGACCCAAGTGGGACTAGGGGTGATGGTGTCATTTAAGACAACTTGAAAACCAGTGTCGTGTTCATTAACGCCCGAGTCGGCGCCATTGCAGAAAAAACACGGATTTGTAATGTCCTGTCGGAAGCGATCAGACCAGCGCACGAACAATCTGTGGTTGGAGCTTTGCTCCCAATCAACCCGCGCGTCCATCTTGTCGTTCGTGTTGTTACCCGCACCCTGCGCAAAGTAGTTGTTGATCTGATTCGGGCCTTGTCCGGGGCGGTTCGGAAGCGGATAAAGGCTCATCATCTTGGCTCCGACCGGGTTGATCAGACTCTTGGGGACAACGTTCCCAGAGAAGGGTTGGCGCGTGTAGGTGCCGTCCGGAAGCTGCGTGGTAGTGAATGGATTGTAGATCAGATTGGGCGTGCCATCGGCATTGAGTGCACTCGAGAAGTCGCCGGTGCGTTCCGCAGGCGTCGGAACAGTTTGCAGCCCGCTGCTTTCGGTTACGGGCTGCCGCAGCCCTTCGTAACCTCCGAAGAAAAACAGGTTGGCCCGCTTCAGAATAGGACCGCCGATGTTGCCACCAAACTGGTTCCGCTTGAACTGCCCTCTGGGAGCCCCATTCTTGTTGTTCGACCACGAATTCGCATTCAGGTCAGAATTCTGCAGGTAATCGTAGGCTTCTCCATGAAACTGGTTGGTCCCACCCTTGGTGATCAGAGTGACGATACCGGATCCGCCGCGCTCGTACTGAGCGTCATATGTGTTTTGAACAATCTGCTGTTCTTGCACCGAATCCTGCAGTGGAGAGACCATCAGCCCTCCCCAATCCACAGCTGTTGAGGGAGCTCCATCAATCAGGATGGATTCCTCACCCGTTCGCCCCCCGTTCAAACCGAAGCTGCTGGCGTTCTGATCAAGCGTTCCGTTTCGCTGTGTTTCGCCCCCCGGCGCTTCGGTCGTGCCCGCTACTGCAAAAACAAAGTTCAACGGGTTACGAGTTCCGTTTGGTAGCGAAGAAATCAGGCGACTATCAAGAATGGCCGATGTATTCGCCGTCTGCGTATCTACCAGATCTGCTGAACCCGTCACCTCTATCTTCTGTTCAGTGCCTCCTAGTTGCAGCGGCACGTTCACGGTAGCATTCACCTGGGCAGAAAGAACCAGGTTACTGTCTACGTAGGTCTTGAAGCCCGGGGCTGTGACAGTGATCTGATACGTTCCTGGCTGCAGATTATTAAACTGATAGGAACCGCCGCCCTGAGTCACCGACTGATGGGTATCATTGGTGGCCATGTTTTTAAGTTCTAGCTTGGCATTCGGAACCGCGCTTCCTGCCGGGTCTGTTACTAAGCCCGTGATGGAAGAAGTAAACGTTTGGGCTACACAAATCTGGCATAACAGCCAAAACAGGACGATTGCGAGCGACGACGGCCGATTATAGTGACGTCTCACCGCATAAATTGATAACTGCACAATTGCTCCTCATAGAAATTTGACTTACTTATTGACCCCTGATAATTCCGTGCGAAGTATGTTTGCTGCATCAATTTGATTGGCAGAGAGTAGAAGGCTTCGCGCCTCGTCTGCAACGGCGGCAGTTGGATTTAAGGATGCGATTTTGCGGGTAACCACGGCGGCCTGCTCGGTATCTCCGTCCTCAAGCAAGAGCTGCAGATATCTGATTTGCGCCTGAACATTGCCCGGGTTTGTCCGGACGGTTCGCTCCACTCCGTTCCGGTATCTTCGTAACTGTTCATCCGGTGATAGCCCAAGAAATTGCAACAATCCGGCGCCATACGACGCTTCGGGCTTCGCGGGCCCTAGTAGCCGAAGGCGCGCGAACACTGGTCCCGCCTCTTCGGCATTGCCTGACTTCAGAAGAACTCGTCCGAGGTGATTGAGGATGGTCTGGTTTCCAGGCGCCAAGTCCGCCGCAGAACGTAGTGTCCGCACGGCCTCGGCGAGCCGATCAGTCGCCATCTCGGTCTCACCGAGCCGGTCAAGGATGACGGCGTCCGTGGGGCTGCGTCTCGCGGCCGCCTGGAAATCCAGCAAAGCCGCCGCTGTCTGGCCATCACGCTGCAGCAGCAAACCCCGCGCGAATCGCGCTGCCGTCAGTTCAGGCTTCAACTGGATGGCGCGGTTCAGTTCGACCAATGCTGCGCCAGGATTACTGGGATTTTCGGCGGTCGCGAGTTCATAGTGCCCCACGGAGTCTTTCGGGTGCTTCCGCACATACGTCTTCAAGGCGGAGAGTCCATTTGCCGCGTCCCCAGCGGTCGCGGTTTGCACAAAGGCTCGCTCCCGTTGCGCTGACTCGTCCGTCGGCGTTAGTTGTAGGTAACGCTCCCAAGCAGCAGCTGAATCTTCGAAATAGCCCAGTCGCGCGGTCAATTCTGCTAACAGCCGTTGAATGTCGGGTCGGGCAGGTCCAGCTTTCGAAGCGTTCCCAAGAAGCTTAAGTGCTTCATCGTACTCGCCGGCTTTCGCTTGAACCACTGCCAAATCGTACGTGGCATCGAGGTTCCCTGGCTGAAGGCGAAGGGCTTGCTGCAGCAGTTCGCGCGAACGCTCGTTATGCCCAGAGCGCGACTCCGCGAGTCCGCAATAGTAAGCCGCTTCGAAACTGTCAGGTGCTAAATCGAGTGCCCGGGCAAAGAGCCTCTCGGCCTTTTCATACTGGTCTGCTCCGAAGAGCGCCGACCCGATCGCAATGCTGCCGCTGGCATCGTGACTTGCCTGGTCAGACAGGCGGGCTAGTATCGCGTCTGCCTCCGGCCGCTGCCCGGCCAAGTAGTGAGCTTGCATGCTCAAGAGCAGTAAGTCGGGGCTTTCTCGTACCTTAGCTGGAAGGTCACGCATCCGCGCGAGGGCCTGCGCGCCCAACTTGTCCTGAACATCAAGCCGCGCCAGTTGAGTTCGAGCATTAACATTGCTTGGGTCGGCGTCAAGGACGCGCTGAAACTCCAGCTTTGCCTGTTTCGGCTGATTGCTTTTCAGGAGATGATTGCCATAGTTGTTGTGAAAGCGAGAAGATCGCGGATTGATCGCGATGGCCTTCCGATAAAACGGATCGGCGTCTTCGAACTTGCTTTGCTGGTCAAGCACCACCGCCAGCAGACCAAGCGCCTCGGCATCCGGCGGTTGCTTGCGCACTGCGTCTCGTAGCAATGTCTCGGCAGCATTGACATTGCCGGCCTGCAACAGAGCAAGAGCTTCGTCCACGGCGTCATGTGCTGTTGCGCTGAATCCGGTTCCGGTCAGAAGGCAGATTGGACAAAGCAGCAAGAAAGGCGGCAGCCAGTTCGGAAGAAGGTTTGTCAGGGCTAACCGGAAGGAAACTGCGGCGCTACTTACCTTCATGGACCAGATCCTTGTCAGTGAGTTGCAGGTCTGAGGGTTTCACGCCCGCAACATAAACTTCGGACAGGAAGGACTCGGGTCGGAACTGCCCGACAAACGCCACGTTAGCCTTTTCGGGAATGGCACCTTCTAGACCCGTTTCCCAATAGACCGCATTCACAAGCAAACGCCGAACGGCTTCGTTCTCTATGTCGTCGGCGGAACCGATCGTTGAGGTGAACACGCGCGCGGTCGTGCCCGATTCGGTCTTAAACGAGTTAGTCCAGGCAATCGGCATCATGGGATCGTTCACTTTGCCTGCCACCGGCGTACTGTCAGGACCCACCCAGGAGAGCACCTGTCCTAAGACAAGTGGATGGCAGGTCGAAGGGAGCGGCAAGTGTACTTCGTACGTATCAGTTGGTCCCCAAATTTCGCCATTCTTGATTCCTCGAAGCAGCGGGCTCTGTCCCGCACCCGGTGCGAATATGCCGCGCGTGCTCTGCTTCCCGTGTTCCCCGTGGTGTGCAACCCACGTTTCTCCCAGAACCTTTCGACCAAATCCGCCCTGCCAGTCTGGAATGGTGCTGTTCCAAGACCACTTGGCATAAGTCTGGCTGGTTTTGAATTCAAAAGGGTGAGTGCCTGTCCGAATTGCGATGATGGGTCGGCCAGACTCGAAGTAGTCGACCAACTCCTTCATCTGGTCGTCGGGAAGATCCCTCCAGCGTATAAAGAGCACAACTAAATCCGCAGTTTTCAAGGCTTCAAGGCCGGGGATATTTCTTTTTTCCCGGGGATCGATGGTGCCGTCAGTAGGGCTTATTGAGAACAGGACCGTGCAGGTGAACCCATGTCGAACGGCTAAGATCTTAGCCAACGCTGGCAAGGCTTCTTCGGAGTGATACTCCGCATCGTCGCCGGCAATCAGAACAATACGCTTCCCGTTGCCTGCACCTTTTACCCCCGTATAAGTGACACCTGCGGCGCAACAAGTCAAGGCAGAGATGAGAAGCGCAATAGCTGGTTTATGAAAAGGCATTAGGTCAACGGAGACAATCTCTACAATCGGATGAAAACTTTTGTCGTGTCAAGAATAATCTTCATGAACGTTCATCAACGGCCCGAAGGCTACAGGATCATCTGCTCTTCTTTGCGAAAGGGGCGACAGGTGCTTCGCTTGATCAGCGAGACAGGTATGGTCAGACCGGGCGTTTCTTTATCCCGAGTCCGGTTTTCGATCTCAGCGATAGCTGCCTTGGCCAACTGACGCCCAACCTCCGCCATGTCGATGGACACACTAGTGAGGTTCGATCCGTGGGCGTGGCGCGTGCCGTGTTCAACACCAATCAGGCTTACATCCTTGCGGAACATCTCGGTGATGCTGCCGCAAGCCCTCGCGGGCACCCAGAGCAAGTTCATCAGAGGCGGCGAGGATAGCCGTCATCGGCCACCCCTGCTCGAGGACGTAGGTGACAGCTGCCTGGCCATTCTCGAATTCGTCGTCAGCCAGAGCAATCGTATGAACGTGCGGGGGCAAGCCAGAGTCCGCCATTGCGCGAACATATCCTTTCAGGCGGCTTGCGTGCCACGACCGGGAAGCATCACCCATGTACCAGATGTGCTCATGCCCTAATTGGGCCAGGTAGCGCACCGCGTCATAACAGCCGCGTTCGTCGTCATATTCGATGCAGATCCGCTCCCGTGCCCGGCCAAGACCAGTCCGCTTTAGCTGATTACCCAGCAACACGTATCGGAGGCCGTAGCGGTCCAGGGCGGACAGCATGTTGTCGTGAATCGTACCCGCGAGAATCACACAGTCTGCAAGGCCCGGCGTCGTCACCACAGGCGGAATACTCAGTTGCGACGAAGGCGTCTCAGTATCGGAAGAGTGCCGGGCAAAGAGAAGGTAGTAACCCGCATTTGAGCAGTATTCTTCCACTCCCAGCAGCAAAAGCGACTGTGCAGAGCTTAGCCCGAAGTCGTTGCAGAGAATCAGGCCGATAATGCGAGACCGAGTGTGCACCACTACACGCGTCCGCTCACTCAAGCGATACCCTAGCTTTGCGCGCAACCGCCTCGACCCGCACCCTTAACTTCTCGTCGACATCCTCGTGTCGATTCAGGACCCGCGAGACGGTGCCGATCGAAACTTCGGCATGTCTTGCGATCTCCCTCATGGTGGGCTTTGAGGATCTTCGCGGCATGTCGCTAAACCGGCACGGGAGTGGAGCCGGGATCCAAAACTTCGTCGACATGAACCAGTCGCTTCTCCTGAAGAGAGCGATAGCCCGCTTCTATTAGAGCCATCGTGAACAAATTGTCCGCGCCGCTGGTCGGCGGCTCTTCTCCTGTGGTGATAGCCTCCATCAACTCGGTCATGGGACCTTGGAAAGCATCGGGGAACCAGACCTGATTCCATTTCGGCGTGAACCACATATCAGGCTGAGCACTGGTGGTAAAAGTCAGGGTGCTGGGGGTGTGGTTGGGATAGCGAGGCCAGCCGATGGTTCCTTCTGCCAACCCCTCGGTGCCTTCCACGCGCCACTTGATGTACGGATTTAGATCGTCGTTCGTCGTGCGAGGGCCCGTCCAGACATCGTCCCAGGCCGTAGCGCGAAATCCATCCGCGTATTCGAGGATATAAAGGCAGATTCCGTCGTCATGAGGGAAACGTGTGCGTGGGTCTTTACGGGCGCTCAGGAAGATGGAATCAGGGTTGCCAAACAGAAACCGAAAGCAGTCCAAATGGTGAACACTCATGTTCAACAAGGTCAGCCGGCGATAGTCTCGCAACCAGGTCTGCCAATGGGGCACGGCACGCATCTCGATGGTGGCCAGGACAGGCGTTCCCAGGTATTGACGTTGCAGGATTGTTTTCAAAGCCCGGATCGATTGGTCATACCGCATGTTCTGGTTGACAACTAGCGGCAATTTCCTCTCCCGGCATAAATCGACGATCTGTTTTGCTTCTTTGTAGTGGACCGCGAGAGGCTTCTGAACAAGCAAGCCCTTCAGATGAACACCTTCGGCAATGGCTTGCCGAACGATGGGGAGCTGCTCGTGCGGCGGTACGGCGATATCCAGCACTTGAACCGCTGGGTCGCGCAGCATCTGCGATAGGGTCTCGTACACTTTGGGGATTGCGCGAAGATCGGCTACCTCCCGAGCAATTTCCACTGTTCGGGAAGTAATCGCGACAACAACGTTAATCCTGCGTCGGCGTAGGCTTTCAACTGCACGTCGCGCATGATGAAACCCGCTCCTACGGCGCCTATTCCGTAGTGCCGCGGCTTCCGGGACCCGTCATCGTGCAGATTAAGATCGATCGTCACGGCTAATCTTCTTACGACTTTTGCATTGAACGTTCATGATGTCAATGAAAAGTTCATGTGATAGGATCGCGTTGCATCCGACAGGAGAGAAGGTCCGGCATGAAACTTGGGCTTATTAGTTCGGCATGGCTGGGAACGCCGATTGATACGGCCCGCGGCATCCAACTGACTAAGCAGATCGGGTTTGATGCGATCGACATCTTCGCCGACCCTTTGGAACTGACCGCCCCTGAACTGCAGGACCATACGTGAAAGTTGTGTGGCGGCAAAGCTTCCGGTCATTTCGACGGTGTGTTGCGCTTTGGGCATCGCCGACTTTAACGCGACGGTTCGAAGATTTCATATTGATCGCGCGAAGCGTTATCTTGACCTTGCCTACGATCTGCGTGGCAGGAACTTATTGTTGGTCGTGGGCGAGTATGTCTGGAATCAGGAAGTCATTGCGCCGGCAGACCAGTGGCGATTTGCTATTGAGGGTGTCCGCGAAGTTGGGCGGCACGCAACGGATCTGGGGCTTGAAGTCGCGGTGGAACTGGAACCGTTTGATCTCTCGATCGTAAACACGATTGACAAGATGGACCGCTTTCTTTCAGACGTGAAGATCCCTGCCGTCAAGGCCAATGTGGACGTGTCGCATCTGGTACTAGCCAATGATCCCGCCTCTGCCATCTTAAAACTGCGGGGCCGCATCGCGCACGTACATCTGTCTGACTGCGATGGAAAGAAACATGGAGATCTTCCACCAGGACGAGGTGTCGTCGACTTCCCCCCGTATCTCCAAGCCTGGCAGAGGCCGGGTTTGAAGGTACTATCAGCATCGAGCTGGAGTATTCGCCCCAACCCGATCAGATTGTCGGTTGGGTGGAGGAGGCATATACAGCCACCAACGCTCTCATGCAGCAACAGGGTTTGCGTTCTTAACGAAAGGAGAATGGCATATGGCACAGGGTGTTCTGGGTAACGATGTTTTGGAAGGATATGCCAAAACCGGGTTCCATGTGGCAAAAGGTATGTTCGATCCCAAGGAGATCGACCTACTTCGTCGCGCTGCGAAAGAGGATCGCGCGCTCGATCAGCATTCCTTTGGCAGGGGAGATGGTGAAGGCGGCGTTGTGCGGTTGTCGTTATGGAATCATCCAGGCGACACCATCTACGGGATGTTTGCCCGCTGCGAAACGCTGGTAAACTCCGCCGAAACCTTGCTCACCGGCGAGGTTTATCATTACCACTCCAAGATGATCATGAAAGACGCCAAAGTGGGCGGCGCCTGGGCCTGGCACCAAGATTACGGCTATTGGTATCAAAACGGAGTGCTGTTCCCCGACCTGACCAGCGCCTTCATCGCAGTAGATCCGGCGACGAAAGAAAATGGCTGCATGCAGGTCCTTAGCGGTTCTCATCTCATGGGCCGGGTAGACCACGTCCTCACGGGTGATCAAGCAGGCGCAGACATGGAACGGGTTCGCGAAGCGGAGAAGCGTTTGCCACTGGTCTATGTGGAAATGGATCCGGGCGACGTTCTGTTCTTCCACTCGAATCTGTTACATCGATCGGACCAGAACCGTTCTGAAAATCCCCGCTGGGCCATGATCTGCTGCTACAACGCAGCTCGTAACGATCCCTACAAAGAAGCTCATCACCCACGCTATACCCCTTTGAAGAAGGTGCCGGACTCGGCCATTTTGGATGCTGGTTTGAAACGGTTCGCCGATTCAGACTCGAATGTTGCTTGGCTCGACGACAAAGAAGATCAGAGTGCAAGAAGTTTAGCGGCGGCCAACGCACAGACTGAGTCCTGATGGGCAATGAGGGGCAGCTTCGTTGTGTCATGAACATGATGGCTCTGAACTCTCTACCCGAGTGGTCGGTAGGTTATCGCCCGACCGCTAAAGAGCGTTTTGAGATGGTCAAGGCCTCAGGCTTCGACGGCATCCAATTTGCTGAGATCGCGACCGATGAGGAACTCGCGCTTTGCAGATTCATGCAACTGGATGTGTATGGAAGCGGGCGCGTAAGTGATCCCAAGGAAGCCGGAGCAGTCTCGGAGCAGTTCGCAGATAAGGGATATAAGTGCGCCACCCTGCATGTCGGCTGGGGTCTGGAGGATGACGACGAGGCATGCCGACTCGTCGAACACGTCTTCGCCGCTTCGCAGCGGTGGCGCATTCCGCTTTTTTTCGAAACACACCGAGCCACTATTTGCCAGGACATGTGGCGAACTGTTCAGCTGGTGCGGCGCTTTCCCGAGATGCGCTTCAATGCCGATTTCTCTCACTGGTATGCCGGGCAAGAGATGGTCTACGGCGGTTTTGAAAGCAAGCTCAATTTCATTCGACCGGTTATCGAGCGGGTCGCGTTCCTGCACGGCCGCATTGCCAGTCCTGGATGCATTCAGGTTCCGATACTTGAGGGAGCAATCTACACCAAACACTTCGAAAAGTTATGGTCAGAGTCCTTCCGAGCTTTCCGTCAAAACGAGGAAGGGCGAAGCGAAATCTATTTCGCTCCGGAGCTGCTAGCGCCGGATATTTATTATGCACGCGCGTTTCACGGGCGAGAGGAAAGCGACAGGTGGACCGAATCACTTGGACTGAAACAAATGGCGGAGCGTTGTTTTGCATGCGCAAACTGATTTTGTTTCTGCTGCCTTTCCTCCTGCTAGCGCAAGATCCGGACGACGCACCGACCGATCGCAACGCGGTAGCGGCCAACGCCGGCAAGAAAACGTTTGCACAGACGTGCGGTTTCTGTCACGGTCGTGATGCGCGCGGAGGCGCAAGCGGGCCGGATTTGATTCGTTCCTCAATCGTCAGCCACGACGTCAACGGCGATGCCATAGCTCCGGTAGTTAAGAACGGACGGCCGGATAAAGGCATGCCAGCTTTCCAACTCTCTGATAAACAGATCCAGGATATCGCTGCTTTTTTGCATTCGGAAGCCACCGGAGCTGCCTCAGTCGCGAGAAAAATCCCAACGGATTACCCTCTTGAGAAGCTGCTGGTCGGCAATGTGGCGGACGGTAAAGCTTACTTCCAGGAACGTTGTTCTGGGTGTCACGCAGGGGACGGCGATTTGGCGCACATAGCCACTAAGTACAAGCCGTTCGATCTCCAGACAAAGATCGTTTTCCCGGCAGGAGCAAAGCCGCGAGTCAAGGCAACTGATTCCGCCGGCAAAACCTACGAAGGCGTGCAGGTTTATGAGGACGAGTTCCTGGTTTCACTGCGCGACCCAAAAGGCGTTGTCCACACGTTCTCACGCGCGACGAATTCCCTGCAGATCCAGGATCCACTCGCGCAACACGAGCAACTGTTGAGGAACTACACAGACAAAAATGTGCATGACCTCTTCGCCTACCTGGAGACTTTAAAGTGAGAAGCCTTTTGCTCCTGATCGCGGCAGGCGCTTTGGTGGCCGCAGGCGGCGGACCTTCCGCCGGATTCTTGGCCGACCCACAATGGTGACTTCTCGGGTATGCGCCACAGTGCGCTCACGCAGATCAATGCCGAAAACGTCGGCATGCTTTCCATGGCATGGGCGTTTCAGACGGATGTCGAGCGGCGGCTCAGGATTGAAATCTACTCCTCTGTTGGTAGAAGGAACGCTTATACTTCACCGAGCCAGATGATGTCTGGGCCGTAGACGCAAGATCCGGGCAACAAGACTGGCATTATCACTATCACGAAAACGAAGGCCTGCACATCGGTCAGCGAGGGCTCGGCTTCTACGAAGGTCGGCTGTTTTTTGAAACGCCGGACGCACACTTACTTTGCCTGGACGCGCGCAACGGTGAGTTGCTTTGGGACACAGTCCTAGCCGACGTCAAGCTTGGGTACTGGGCGACTATGGCGCCGCTGGTGATCCGTGATCATGTCCTGGCGGGCGTCTCAGGAGATTTCAATGACTTGCACGGGGTGATCGATTCCTTCGATCCCAAGACCGGCAAATTACAGTGGCAATGGAGCGCCCTTCCCAAACCCGGCGAACCGGGCTCAGAGACGTGGCCTGCGAAAGGCGACGCAATTCAGCATGGCGGAGGTATGACGTGGGTGACCGGCACTTATGATCCGGAACTCAACCTTGTGTTCTGGGGAACGGCGAATCCCAATCCGGTCTTGGACGGATCCACCAGACCCGGCGCGAATTTGTATACGTGCTCCATCGTTGCACTGAACCCCGACACCGGCAAATTGGTCTGGCATTTCCAGCCCTCGCCGCACGACGTTCACGACTGGGACGCCGTCCAGACACCTGTGCTGTTTGACGGCCCGTTTCAGGGGGTACCTCGCAAGCTGCTGATGCAAGCGTCCCGGAATGGCTACTTCTTCTTGTTAGACCGAACGACGGGTGAACCGCTGCTTTCTGTTCCCTACGAGGAAATCAACTGGAGCTCAGGTACCAACGACCGCAGCGAGCCCGTGGGCCGTACCGACAAGTATCCAAGCTCGGCAGGAACGCTGGTGGAACCCGATGCCATTGGCGCGACAAATTGGATGTCGCCCTCGTTCAGTCCCGAGACGGGATTGCTTTACGTGGATACGCATCAATCCTTCAGCCTTTACTACGCATATGGACAGGGAAAGCCGGAGGGATTCGGTGGCCGGGATCTAACCGTGTGGTCGCAATGTTTTCTCAGGGCCATCGACTATCAAACTGGAAAAAGCCGCTGGGTTCACCCGCTTGGTCCGGGATGGGATTGGGCAGGTGTGTTGAGTACCGCGGGGGGCCTGGTCTTCACAGGCGACGTACACGGAAACGTACTCGCGTTGAATGCTCGCACGGGGACTACTCTGTGGCACGCGCATGCAGGGGGCCAGGCAGAGCAGCCACCTATCACATACATGCTCGATGGACGGCAATACGTACTGGTTGGAGCGCATGGTGTCGTGTTTGCATTTGCGCTGCCGGAATCGCTAGTAAATCAGCACGGACAGGATACTTCAAGAGTTTCAAAATGAGTGGAAAGACACACGCCAAAACGCTGCTGCTTTCGTTGCTGCCGTTTGCTGCCACGGCGAGTTGGCTGACTTTCGGCGGGGACGCGCAACGCAGCGGATGGGCAAAAGACGAGACCGGTGTTTCAGCGCAGACGGTAAATCAATTGAAATTGATTTGGAAGTTGAAGCTCGACAACGAACCCAAGGAGCTGAATTCACTGACACCGCCGATTGCGGTCAATCCGGTATACACAAACAGTGGTGCCAAGACTCTGGTTGTTGTGGGCGGAAGCTCAGACAACCTGTATGTGATTGATGCCGATACAGGCAAGTTGGTTTGGCAGAAGCATTTCACGAATACCGCTCCCCCGCCCTCGGGCCCACAGAGTAACGGGTCTTACTTTTGCCCGAATGCGTTGAACGATACGCCTGCCATCCAAAGCACAAGTGCCGGGCCCACTGTGTATGTCATTTCGATTGATGGAACCCTGCACGCTCTTAACTTAGTGACCGGTGACGATCGGTTTCCACCCGTAAAATTCGTTCCGCCGTACTCTAAGAATTGGAGCTTGAACGTGGTTAACAACGTTCTTTACACGACGACATCGCAGAATTGCGGGCAAGCGAAGTCGGGCGTATGGGCAATGGATCTGAGCACTCCCGATAAGTCAGTGAGCTTTTTTCAAGCCAACCAGTATGGCGGCGGAATCTGGGGCCGGGGCGGAGCATCCATCAGCACCGACGGAGTGGTCTTTGCGGCAACAGGTGACGGCGCGGCAGACCCTGCGGCAGGCAAATACGCCGACACCGTGCTGGCGCTCGCGCCTAAGACACTGAAGTTAGTCGATTACTTTATGCCGACAAATGCCAATTACCTGACACGCAAGGATCTGGACATGGGTAACTCCACTCCCACGATCTTTACTTATAAGGGCCGGCAACTGATGGTTACTTCCGGCAAGGAGGGCGCACTCGTGCTGCTGGATGCAAAGTCACTCGGAGGCGAGACCCATCGCAAGCCCTTGTACCAGACCCCTCTGTATGCAAACGAAGCTGCAGATATAGCCGGCAGAGGCTTCTGGGGTTCTTTCGCGACCTGGGAAGACGGCAAGGGAACGCGTTGGGTTTACGCGCCCGCCTGGGGACCGCAGGCGGCCGGGGCTCCTGCTTTTCCAACAACGAATGGACCTACGCCGAACGGAAGTATTATGGCGTTCAAGGTTGAAGAGAAGAACGGCCAGCCGGTGTTGACCCCAGCCTGGAGCTCTCACGATATGAATGTACCGGAGCCACCGATAGTCGCCAACGGAGTTGTGTTTGCTCTTTCCAGCGGCGAATTCACGCGGCAGGTTTCAGATGCAGGCGTGCTCTTTACCGCTAAAGAGCGAATGGAGCGAAGCACGGGTAATGCCACTCTTTACGCTTTCGACGCGGAGACTGGGAAAGAGTTGTACTCCAGCGGCAAAGATATGTCCTCCTTCACCCACCTCGGCGGTTTGGCGATCACCGAAGGTTTCGTGTTCACCACCACCCACGATTCCACGGTGTTCGCTTTCGGCGTTCCTGGCCAATAATTCAGCCGTGCCTCGCATCCATCAAGGCGCTCGGAAAGCTCATCCTGCCTTCGTTCCCGTACGTGCGCGCGGCTCGATACTCTCGAATGAGTGCTACTGCCAGCCCTCTGGACAAGCTTAAGTCAGCCGCCTTTCTCGCTCAAGACGACGAATTGATGAAGCGGCCATCGCTCGAGATGGCCGATCTTGTTCGCAGCGCGGGCCGGAACTTCATCGAACGAAATCGTTCCCGGTTGAACCGGTTCCATTTAAAAGTGCCTAGCGCCATTGTCTTTGATCCCTTAGGATCAAGTCAAAGCGAAAGAAATGATGCACGCGCCGTCTCTCCAAACGATGGGCTACTTCGGACCTGCTATCGGAGCGCTCTTGTTCGTGGTCGGCATGTCATTGGCTGGAAAGACAACGTTCGAAAGATTCAGGCCAGTCCCGCGACGGTTGGCGGCGAAGCGGAATCTCGGGGCTGTCGTGGCGTTCGACGGCGTGGTGCTCGGAGATTTTGGCTACGCCCTCCGAGCTGTTCGGTCGCCTTCGCGACACTACCGGGATGCCATTCTACGAACTGCGGGTTTGCAGCACGGACCCAGAGGTCGTATCCGAACATCTGACGCTCAAAGTTCCCTGGCGGCTCTCGTCGTTGAAGCAAGCTAAGACCGTAAACGTTCCCGGAATCGACGACCTTGAGCGGCCAGTGAGTGAGAAAATCATTCGGGCGCTTCGCGCCGCCGTTCATCGCGGCGTGCGCGTTGCCTCGATTTGCTCTGGAGCGTTCGTGCTCGCCCAAACGGGACCCTCGACGGTCTCAAGGCAACAACGCACTGGCTTGCGGCCACGGAACTGGCCCGCCGATTCCCGCAGGTCGACGTGAACCCAGACGTCCTTTTACGTGGACAACGGCAACGTATTGACTTCGGCAGGAGCGGCAGCTGGGTTGGATTTATGCTTTCATCTTGTGCGCCGCGACTTCGGCGCCAAGGTCGCGATCCAAGCCGCTCGCGCCGCGGTTATGCCACTGGAAAGAGCTGGTGGCCAAGCGCAGTTCATCGTCGATCGGCCGCCCGCGCCCGTTGGTCACGACTGGATGGGCTCGCTTCTGCCCTGGATCGAGGAAAATCTTCACTTGGAACTTTCCCTAGCCGTGCTGGCGAAGCGAGCGGCTATGAGCACACGGACACTCAGCAGACAATTCCGGCAGCAGGTGGGTTTGTCCGCAGCGCAGTGGATTTCACGAACACGAGTGCGGCGCGCCGAAGTCCTTCTCGAAACAACACGCCCGTCGGTTGAGGAGATCGCTGAAAATTCCGGATTTGGCTCTTCAACAGTTATGCGCGAGTGCTTCAGGCGGTTTGTTGGAACCAGCCCTTCGGCGTATCGTGGCACTTTCAGTACCAGCATCCCCTCTCGATAGAACCTTACTTGTCGTGCCTATGTCCGGCTCAGGGCTCGATTCCCATATTGTCTTTGACTGCGTAACGTAGCGTCTGCTTGCAACCCAGATAGTCAGAGTCGTCAGACCTCAAGGTTGTGCACTGCGAGTGGGGCCCTGTTGCGAGCCCACTTGAGTTACGCATGCGCAAGGAGAGAGCGGGTACGGCCTTCATATGGTGCGCGCCAGCACGAGGCGAACAATCCGCTTTGCGAAGGCACTCGTTAGGGGTTCCCGGGAGAACCAGCGACGATAGAAAAGCGGCCCAGTGAGCGCCGCAACCAGCAAAGCGGCATCTGCTGTCTTTGGCAGTTCGCCACGCTGAATCGCCCGCTGGATAGCCAATTTTAGGGGCGCCGAATAGCCTTCCTGAAGCCTGCTGTAGATCGCGGCGATATCGGGGTCACGCTCGGCCGCGTCGATGACCGAGGGCAACACCGAGGTCCATTTTGCCGACCGCAGCAGATGGGCGAGGCTCGTCATCAGCGCCGTCGCATCTCCCTCGAAGCTTCCGGTGTCCGGCATTTCCAGCGGCGTGCCAATGCTTGAGCAGGCATCTCGCAGCAGATCGCTCCGCGTTGGCCAGTGCCGGTAAATGGTGGTCTTCGCGACCCCTGAGCGCCTCGTGATTTCATCAACGCTGACGCCAGCGAAGCCACGCTCGAACAGTAGTTCTGCCGTGACACCAAGCACGGCCGCGCGCGAGCGGCGAACGCGCTCATCGAGCGGCTTGATATCAGGCTCGGCAACACTCGGCACGCCTGCTCCGGTCGGTGTGCGTTTCTTTCGCATGGGAGCATGATAGCAGTCGAATGATACGCTACCGTAGCGTATCATATCTTAGAGGAGATCACATGAAATTCGCTTCCACGCGGCTCATTGCCCGCGATATCAAAGCCCTTGTCGTTTTCTACGAGAATCTGACGGGCCAAAAGGCGGAATGGCTGGCGCCCGTGTTCGCCGAAATCGTCACTCCGGCGGCAACTCTCGCGTTCGGCGCCGCCGAGACGGTGGCGTTATTTAAGGAGGGCAGCGCCGAGCCCGCATCCAACCGGACCGCTATCGTGGAGTTCCAGGTCGAAGACGTCGAGGCCGAGTTCGCGAGGCTGAAAAAAGACGTGGAAGTGGTATGCGAGCCGAAGATGATGCCGTGGGGCAATCGTGCTGCTCAATTCCGCGATCCTGAAGGGACGCTCGTACTCATGTATACCCCTGTGACCGAAGCCGCCAAGCAGCGGTTTGGCGGCCGCTGAGCGGATACGAAATGAGATCGGTGATCGCGGAGTCGCTGCGGACTAGCGGACGGCCGTTCATTGCGCCTTGACACAGAGGACCATGATTCGGTGCCCGTGGCCAGCGGGTCGGCTGATTGAGAACTACCTTTTCTAAACGCAGCGCGCGACAGCCCGCGGAATGTCGCGCAGACGATTCAATGGCAAAAGCTGCGGGACAAGGCCACGATTCGATTTCAACTCAATCGAGATGGCTTGCGTCCACCAAGCCGAGGTGCCGAGACGGATACTAAATCCTTCACAGAAAGCGCAACCGTAAACGGATGCCCTTGGCGTATCAGGATGCGAACCAGGTCCCCCAGGCCTTCCAGGACACGCGCATGGGCCAGCTCGCCGCAGTCGACAGGCACACAGCCCATCGAGCGCACCAGCCCAGCGATGACCTCCTTAGCTGATTGGTGGTCTGAAGCCAGGAACACACTCACATGATGCTGATCTAGGGGCGAGGGTGCGAGTTCAAACAGCTCGACCGCGAACGTGTTGAACGCCTTTACCACCTGGGCGTTGCGCAGCTCGGATTGCAGCTGCTCCGCCATCGAGGTGTGCACTCGGGCACGTGCCTCAGCCTTTGCGGGTAGATTGCTCATGTCGATTATTGGCTTGCCAGCAAGCAGGGCAACATCGGACACAACCTCGCCGGCAGGCACATCGCGAACCGTCCAGACGACGACTTCGCCGAATGCCGCAGCCTCGTTATTGGTGCCCCAGGAGGCTCTTGCACCCGCCAACGCCGCCGCAGCACGCGCCTGCTCTTCCCGTCGAGCGCCAAAGAGGACCTCATGCCCTAGTACGTTTAATGTAAGGCCCAAGGAACGGCCCATGTTGCCGGAACCAATTACTCCAATCCGCATCTTCTTCTCCCGTGCAAATCGTCCATGGGAACCATTAGAGAAGGCCTTTTTCTGCCGCCTCATAGAGGGTTCGAATCGTTGGCCTAAAGCCAAAGCAGCGAATCTTGGAGCCATCCATGCGGCCCATCCATGGATTGAGGAGGGGAGCGTTGGACGGCTCCAATGAGTCTTCAACGATCCGTGCCATTTCGTAGATGGACGTAGGCGCGGCGTCGGTCACATTGACGACCTCGCCGTCCAGGACGCCGGTAAGCGCCAGCTTAACCGCCTCCGCGACATCCCGTTGATGGACCATGCTGAAGGTCTGCGCTGGATGTAACTTGTGCGCCGGAGCAAGTTTCGCAATCGACGCAAGGTGTTCGTCTCCATCGCCATAAACGAAACCAAGCCGAAGGATGCTCCAGTTCAGCCCGCTTTCGCGCAACTCCTTTTCGGCTGCCAATTTGCTCGCGGGGTACGCCAGCTTCGGCTCTAGCCCATCGCTCTCCAACCCAGGACGCATCGTCTCATCGCCGTAGACGAGGGCGGTGCTCGTCATGATGAAGCGGGCCTGCGCTGTGTGCTGCCTAACCGCTGCGATCAGGTTGCGTGTGCCGTCGCGATTGGCCCGCCAAATGGAGCCTTCATCAGACGTCCGGAACACTGCGGCGAGATGCACCACAGCGAGGTTTCTTCGATCGTGTGGTCTTTGCCCCGGAAGGCTTCGCATCGTTGATGCTTGTGGGCCTCCTCTTTCCTGTTGCTTTCTCAGGAGAGCGCGGAACAAACGCGACTTCCGCCTGAGCGAGGACATCGATCTCGCTCCCTCGTGGAATGCCCGTATGTCCATTCAAGACGATCCGAAGGGCGAACTTCGGCAACTTCTCGTCCGGCAGGGTAGCGAGAGTGCAAGACAGAACTTCCTCGGCTGTCTGTTCGTGATTTTCGTTGTCGCCGACGTACAACGCTGCAACGTCCTCGGCGGAGTCACAGGGGTTAAGGCTGATGAGGGCGCTAAGAAAGATCCTCAGTTGTGGAGCGGTGAAGGTTGCGGTGGGATGCAACCAAGCGTTGATAATTGACTGTCCAGACGCTTATATGGCAAAATGTCTATGTGGCGAGACCGAGAAGTGACGAGAAGAGGAGCGCGATTTTGCAAGCAGCGACGCGCATCATCGTCACAGAGGGGCTCAGCGCTCCAACTGCCGGAATCGCAAAAGAGGCAGGCGTTGCTAACGGCTCCTTTTTCACCTATTTCCAAACCAAAGCCGATCTCTTCAATCAGCTCTATTTGGAATTGAAAAGGGAGATCGCTGCGGCTGCCTTGAAGGGTCTGCCTGAGAAGGCGGATCTTCGTGATCAACTCTTTCACGCTTGGCGAAACTGGACAAGCTTGGCGGCGTCCTTTCCGGAAAAGCGACGCGCTCTAGCCCAACTTGGGGTTTCCGAAGAGATCACCAGGCAGACGCGGGCGTCGGCCGAAAAGATGATGTTACCGCTGGCAGAGCTGTTGGAACGGAGCCGAGCAAACGGTCCTATGCGCCTGGTTCCCATTGGTTTTGTAGCCACGATGATGAACGCCGTGGCCGAATCAACGATCGACTTTATGACTCATGATCCAGCCAATGCGAAAAAGCACTGCAAAACCGGGTTCGAGGCTCTGTGGAGGATGATCTCGTAATTTTAATGCTTGGTTAATGACCGGCCAGACAAACAAGTATGCGAGAGGATGAGGCATCGATACGAATGAAGCAAAGTGACCAGAAAACGTACGTCATCACGGGGCCGACCTCTGGCATCGGCCGTGCAACAGCGTTTGAGCTGGCCAAGCACGGGACGCTGGTCCTCGTCGCGCGCAACCGCGAAAAGCTCCGCGCACTGGAAAGCGCCATTCAGCAGCAAGGTGCATCAGCCGTTTCAGTTGTTTGTGATTTATCAGATATGGAGAGCGTGCGCTGTGCAGCCACCGAAATCATCGCATTGCGGCTCCCCATCGTTGGCTTGGTGAATAATGCCGGAATCTCTCCCATGCGCCCGGCGAAGAGCGCTCAAAATTGGGATTTGACGTTTGCCACCAATCATCTCGGGCCGTTCGCTCTCACCGAAGCGCTGATCCCCCACCTCCCTGACCGAGCAAACGTTGTGTTTGTCGCTTCCGCCGTGGAAGACCCCGAGCGCAAACCCGCCAAAATGTTGGGAATGCATGGGGGCCGCTATGTCTCTGCCCAAGCGAGTGCCCGTGGCGAGTGGAAAGAAGGCGGGTCTAAGCTGCCAGGGGCGGACGCATACGCCACGTCAAAGCAGTGCATCCTGGCCGCCACAATGGCGTTTGCACGTGAAAACCGGAGATTGCACTTCAACGCTGTTGAGCCCGGAATCACTCCAGGCACGGGCCTCGGGAACGATGCGAATGTTGTCCTAAGGTTTCTGTTTGGCCAAGTTCTCACCTTGATGCCCCCCTTCTCCAGGTACCGGAGCACGCCACAGCGAGCGGCGCGTGTCATCACCCAAATAGTGACGGATGAATCAGGAAAGTCGGGGCTCTACTTCGACGAGAACGGTCAGCCGATGCTCGGCTCCACGCTGGTGCGCGACCACAGGTACCAAGATCGTGTAGTCGCTGAAACCCGCGCTCTGCTTGCTGCGAACCTTAGTTAACACGCCTGCGCGCGCCATCCTTCTCACACAAGAGTTCCATTAAGCACGCAGAGGAGAAATTATATATGGAGCACCCAGAAAAGTGTTATGGAGAGCAACATCCCACGTATATCACCGGACGACGTCGCAGGCTTGTAGGGCTCTCTAATAGGAGAGATCGTCTGCGCTCCTGGCCTTGAAGAGCCACTGGCCTGAACGGCAGGATAAACATTATCGAACGGCTTGCTCGTATGCGCTTAGCTGTGCCGGGCTTGTAAATGGAACGCACTTAGCGCTTCCGTGGTGACTGCCTATCGCGCGCCAGCATTCTTCCGAGAGCGGGAATCGTTCCTCCTGCCGGATTGCTTCACCGGACCAGCGCAATCCGGAAGCTCAATTAGCGGGACGCATAGAGCGCCTGTGACGGAGCAGCGTTTAGTAATCAGTGTCTTGCCTGGAAGTGACCGTCGCACTCTTTTTGACTTTCAAACAGCTCAAGTGCTAATGGCTCTGCCCTCGCGCCCGCAAGAACAGGGCCTCCGGTTTCGGGTGATCCCCCTCCCGCTTCGCTCCTTCCCCGAAAAGCTCCGCTCCCCGATCTTGTCCGGTTGCTACCCCGCTCTCGCCAGCGAGGCATCGAGGGTGTTGGCGCAACACCCCGGCCAACCATTTAAACCAAGGAGCTAGCCTATGTTTCTCAATCGCACCACCCTGATCGGCTTTACCGGCCAGGAGCCAAAGACATTCGCCACACAATCCGGCAAGGAAGTCACTCGTTTGTCGGTTGCCACAACCAGGCGCTATCAACAAGACTCGGAATGGAAGAAGAAGGCGCAATGGCATGACTGCGTGGTCTACGGCGGCGCTGCTCAGTATGCAGCCAATCTCTCCAAGGGAACACACGTCTTGATTGAGGGTGAACTGACGTATCGCGAATATACTCGAACCATTGAATCAGAATCGGGCCGGTCAACGTGCCATGGCCCGTCGCGGAGATTGTCGTTGAATCGATCAAAGTTCTCGACCGGAAGAGAAAAGAGACTAACGAGAAAGAGGGAGCCGCTTAGCGGCTCCCTCTTTCGAGTTTTCGACCGGATTGTAGACGCGAACGGCGTTTGAACTAACCCGCTTGCAGCGGGGGACGCTAGGCGTGTTTGATCCAGGGGCCGTGTGGTCGATTGAGGGAAAGTAATCTGGGCCGCAAGGAGGTCCCTTGTGACCCAGCTGAAGAAAAGGATGCTGGATGAGCTCCAGCGTCGTAATTATGCCCAGAGTACCGTAAGAAGTTACATCTATTCCATTGAGGATTTTGCCCGTTATTTCGGCAAGTCTCCCGATCAACTCGGCCCAGAACAGATTCGTGATTACCAGGTTCACTTGTTTCGGGATCGAAAACTATCACCAACAACTGTGCAAGGTCGAGGAGCCGCTTTGCGGTTTTTCTATGTCAAGACGCTTCGGCGACCGTATTTGAAGGAAGATATTCCATTCCCAAAGCGGCCGCGTCGACTGCCGTTGGTGCTGAGCGCGGAAGAAGTAGCACTTCTGATTAACTCAGCCGAGAACCTGATGCACCGCGCCATGATGATGACGCTCTACGCAACGGGCATTCGCCGCGCCGAACTCTGTCGTCTTCAGGTAGCAGACATCGATAGTCCGCGAATGGTGATCCACATTCGGCATGGAAAGGGTGACCGGGACCGGGATGTTCTGCTTACTCCCAAACTACTGGAGACGTTGCGTGAATACTGGCGTTGGATGAAGCCGAAGACGTGGTTGTTTCCGGGCATGGTCAATGGCTGGCGGGCGGATGTGCCGATTACAGATAAGATGGCGTGGTCTGCGGTTCATACAGCGGCGAGGCGCGCGGGCATTGAGAAGCGCATTGGTCCACACACTCTGCGGCACTGCTTCGCCACACACATGCTGGAAGCCGGCGCGGATCTCCGAACCATTCAGATTCTGCTCGGTCACGCAAAACTGGCGGACACGACCGTGTATCTCCATCTATCGCGGCGTCACTTGCAGGCGGTAGCCAGTCCGCTAGAAGCGCTCGAAGTATCAAAGCCGGACCAAGTCAGACGACCGAGGCAACGGCTCAGAAAATGAACCGGCCTCCTCTGGAGGTGGCCGATATTCTTCGCCAAGCAGGTAAACATTTTATAGAGAAGAGCCGAAGCTGGCTAACGTGGCAACACGTTCGCGTTATTCGTGCTATTCAGAACTGCCGCACCGCTGCACTGGGCGGTCATAAGGACCGCTGCAGCCAATGTGGTCATCGAGCCATCTCTTTTAACTCGTGTCGAAACCGGCATTGCCCGAAGTGCCAGACCAATGCCCGCGATCAATGGCTTACTGCACGCGCCTCGGAGATATTACCGGTGCCGTACTTTCATGTGGTCTTCACCGTGCCACAGGAGTTATCTGGTATCGGCTTGCAAAACAAAAGCTTCTTTTACGAGTTACTACTTCGCATCAGCGCGGAGACAATGCTCGAGGTCGCCGCCAATCCTGATCATCTAGGTGCGCAGATCGGCTTCCTCAGTGTGCTTCATACCTGGGGACAGAACCTGCTCCACCATCCCCATGTTCATTGTGTTGTTCCTGCCGGCGGATTGTCGGCGGATCACTTGCAGTGGAAACGCACATCCTCTCCTCGCTTCTTTCTGAATGTGGACGTGCTCAGCCGGGTCTTTCGGGGTAAGTTCAAGGATGCTCTCAAGGAAGCGTTTCAACAACATCAGATCAGCTTTCATGGTCAGCTCAGCCATTTAGCGGACCGGAAGCATTTTGCCCGTCTCATCCAATCTCTCTATCGCAAGAAGTGGGTTGTCTATGCCAAGCCACCGTTTGGCGGACCCGAACACGTGCTGCACTATCTAGCCCGATACACCCACCGCATTGCCATCAGCAATCATCGACTCTTGAGCTTCGATGGGCAGAACGTAACTTTCCGCTGGAGGGATTACGCGCATCACAACAAGAAACGCAAGATGACCGTAACAGCAGATGAGTTCCTGCGCCGTTTCCTGTTACATGTACTTCCTCCAGGATTCGTTCGCATCCGTCATTATGGCTTCCTCGCCAATCGCCGCCGCACGAACGCACTCGCACTCTGTCGAAAACTGATCGGCGAAGCCGCCTCTGCGATCGATGAATCAGTCAAGGTATCGGGCTACCAGAGTCAATGGTCTTGCCCGAAGTGTTCTGGCCCCATGCTGGTCATCGAGCAACTCACCGCTCCCCAGATACTTCGCGCATTGTCAGATGAGAGGTGTGTGCTTGACTCTTCTTGAAGATATGTCCTCGGTATCGACATCAAGGCGGTCGTTGATCAAAACGGCCGAAGTGCGTCTGCTTTCCGAGGTCCGGCCTGCAACCGACGTGCAAGTTGCAGCCAGCAGCCGCTTACACATGTGGGTTTACTATCTCCGGCCAGCCCTTCAATGCTCGCGGCATTCCACGAACAATAGTATTAACCACCTAAACCCCTCCCCATGGCATCCTCGAAGCTTCGAAAACCCATAGCGGTAACTTGCCGCATCCCCCGCTAAACGCAAGCGGGTCACTTCAAACGGCCCTATCGAAAGTGCCGAGAGCACTATGGACCCTCCGCGTCTTTTCCTGTTTGGCACTCCCGATAGGGATCTATCGTTTCTCAGTAGTGATCCTCATCTGGACAGATAACAATCTCACATCAGCAGCGTGCGAGCAGGCTCACGTTTAAAGCCCGCTCGAGAGCAACCATGTGAAACGTACTCGACGATGGATTCCAGTCCAATCTCACCATAGCCGACTTATAGGCGAGCCAAGGAGCTGGCTCAAGGGGGTCGGTTATCAACAGTCGTCGGTCGCGGCGGTTGTGGAAAAGTTCTTTACGTCAAATTGTATGCCTGCCATCAGGTTGATCGGGCGGCCCACGGAACGCTTCTTCGTTTCCTCAGCCTGACAAGGCCGTAGCTTAGACCAGAATGTCTTTCACGACGACCGCACGCTTTTCAGTGCCTGTGAGTTTCTGATCCAATCCTTGGAACTTGAACGTGAAGCGCTGATCTTCTAGCCCGAAGCGGTTCAGTAGGGTCGCTTGAAAATCCCGAACGTGGACAGGGTCCTTCACGATGTTGTACTAGAACGCATCTGTCTGCCCGTGTACAACTCCGCCCTTGGTACATGCGAAAACCCATCTCGTACTGCGCGATCCGAACTTGCGTTTCCGGGTCAGAGAGCCTAACGCTCTCCATTTGATTGAGTTCACTCAGCGCATTCCAGCACGCGACGCCGAACTACACTTGGGGCAGTGACCGTGTTTACGTGCACGACTTCACCCAAACCTTTCTTGCTCAAGTCACTGCTCGAACGGTGCCTTTAACTCTTTGGAAGGTCCACCGAACCGGGTTGCCAAAATGTTGCCAAAACGGTGCCGGTTGTACGCTTCTAGCTGTTTCTAGCACTTCGTAAGTTGTGCAAACTCTTGATCTTCGGTGCTAGATATGTATCCGAACCCCATGCCGTGCACCAAGACCGAATCGTCCGAACCGGACACTCAACAATCTCCACGATCTGAACTCAGGCATGGTTCGCAGACGCGCTACGCTTCTGCAACGCCGCACGGAGCGCCAGAGAAAATGCGCCAAAGAAGGGCGAATCCTTTACACTCGCGGGCTTGAGCGTGGGCGTCGAGATGCCTTCAACCAGATACTCGCCTTGCAATTGGGTCATCAGAACAGGCTCCAGCATCGGCCATGCCTCGGCGATCTGACCGCCAATGACAATGACCTCTGGCGCCAGTCCGTGCGATAGCGCCTTGATGGCCCGTCCAATGTAGACCCCTGTGGTCTCCAACTCGCGCCGAGCCGCCTGGTTACCAGCGCGCGCCAACGAGATTAGTTCGGTAACAGAGCTCACGCCATCGGCTGCGCTTTCGCCGGACGAGATAAATCGAGCCAGGGTTGCCCGGTCAGAGGCAACAGCCTCCCAACAGCCGACGCTTCCACACGAGCACTTCGGTCCCGCAGGATCCATGGGGATGTGGCCAAACCCGCCTAAACCTACTCTCGATCCAACATAGACTTCACGATTGATGATTAGGCCGGTACCGATACCCTCAACAATTAGAACGAAGAGCATCCGATGAGCGCCCCAGATGTCCATAGCGCCGTACCAGAGTTCGGATAAGGCGGCCGCATTGGCGTCGTTTTCAAGCCAGACGGGCACCTTCAGTTTCTTTTGCAGGATGGCGGTAATGGGAACGTCCTGCCAGCCCAGGTTGGGAGAACGGATCAAGCGGCCACTTACGCGATCCACCAAGCCGGGAATACTTACGCCGACGCCGGCAATCGCTTTACCAGAGAAGCTGGTCTTCAAACATGCGGCAATCTGCTTTCCTAATTCGGCCAGGAACTCCGCCGCATCAGCCCGGGTTGGCAGAGAATGGCGATTCAGCAATTTCCCATTGAAATCGCAGACCCCGTAAATGGTTTCGCGAACGCCAATACTAACTCCGACGGCATAGGCTTTTTCAGCATTCACTTCAACGTAGGTGGCTGGCCGGCCGCCTCCCGACGGCGCGGATTCCCCCTCAAGTACGACGCCCGCACGTAATAGCCGGCTTACGATGACAGACACAGTCCCAGCCCGCAAGCCGGTTTCTTTGACTAGGTCGGCGCGGGAGATGGGCTGCCGTTCGCGGATGACGTGTAACAGCCGCGATTCGTTGGTTTCGCGCAGATCCTCGACCGCCAACATACGCAATCTGGCTGAAGCACTGGTTGGCATTAAGGTCCTCCGGCATTGCGCCCGAGAAGCAGCCGATGGCTTCGGGCCTGGCAAAACTAATCATCACAAACCAACTCTTCAAATCGCTGGCATAAGCGGCAGGCAGACTTTATAATAAGCGTTAATTAAGTCCTTATGCCCAAGCACTCTCATTGGGGGAAAAAGCGAGGCGGCATGGCGCAATGAGGGTGTTAGCTGTCGATGTGGGAGGAAGTCACGTTTCGTGTGGAGCAGTAGAAGACCGTCAACTGCTAAAGGTCGTCTCCGTTTCCATGGACAGCAATGGCAGCTTGGCGGGAGTACTCCGCGCCGTTGCTGAAACGCTTCACCAGCTGCAGCGGGAGAACGGGCGCAAATTCGATGGTGTCGCCTTCGGGTTTTGCGGATTGGTCGACCATGCCGCAGGCCGTATCATTTCGACTAACCGCAAATACGAAGACGCCACAGAGTTCGATTTGCCCGCGTGGGCAGCGGCAGAGTTCAACCTTCCTCTCATCTTGGAGAACGATTCACGCATGGCGCTTTTGGGCGAGTGTCACGCGGGTGCAGCCCAAGACAGTAAGGACGTGGTGTTGATGACACTGGGAACAGGCATCGGTACCGCCGTCATGATGGAAGGCCGACTGATTAGAGGCAAGCACTTTCAGGCAGGCTGTTTAGGCGGGCACTTCACCGTCGCGCCAGGCGGTAGGCTCTGCTCGTGTGGTGCGCGCGGCTGCTTCGAAGCGGAAGCCTCCACGTACGCGCTACGCGAGGTATGTCGCAATTGGCCGGACTTTGAGACCAGCAAACTTGCGCGGGAACCCGTCCTGGATTTCCGCAGCTTGTTCCAACATGCCGACGGCGGCGATCCCGTTTCGGTGGCGATAAGGACTCGTTGCCTCGACATCTGGAAAGCGTGCGCATTATCGCTGGTCCACGCCTATGACCCGGAACTCCTGGTTCTCGGCGGTGGTGTTTCCCGCAATTCATTTCCGGTCGCGCCGGCGATTGAGGAGCACTTGCGTTCGTGTGCCTGGACGCCATGGGGAAACGTTCGAGTTCGCCTTGCGAAACTCGGTAGCAATGCCGCCTTGTTAGGGGCAGTAACACTTTTCAGGGAACAATCATGAGGCCCAACTATGACAAGCTTCCGTACGTTGCGATAACAGAAAGCAAAAACGAGTGCGACCGGGGTTGGACAGAAATCATTCAGCGGCTTCATGCTTTGGGAAACGTTCGGGATTGTCTGCGTGGAGTGCTACCCCGGAGTCTTCGAGCCTGAGATCAGGCAGCACTTTCGAGAATGCTTTCCGGATGCCGAATTCATCGATAGTTCCCAATTCCTGAAGAGCACGGCGGAGATCGATGCGATGCTCGCGGGCGAGCTGACAGAAGATCCAGTCTTCGGCTTCATAACAAGACTGAGCCTGCGGGACTTCTTTCGTCAAGGATCCTTAGAGGAGCTAGGCGCAAATAGCGGTGGGACCCAGCGCATCGTGATCGGCACCGGCGCGTTTCTGGTTGCTCCTAACTGCGATCTCCTCATCTACGCGGATCTGCCCCGCTGGGAAATCCAGGGCAGGCAACGAAGCAATCAGATCGGCAATCTTGGTTCGACCAACTTCCAAGCGCCGTCGGCTGAAAAGTACAAGCGTGCGTTTTTTGTCGATTGGCGGGTAGCGGATCGCCTCAAGGCGGAGTTACTGCCCAGACTCGACTTTCTGCTGGACACAACAAAGCCCGGAGATCCAAAGATGATTTCCGGCAATACATTTCGAAACGCTCTGCAGCGAACTGCTACCAGGCCCTTTCGAGTACAGCCGTTTTTCGATCCCGGGCCATGGGGCGGTCAATGGATGCGACGAGTATGCCAGTTGCCAGATGGCCCGCCGAACTATGCCTGGTGTTTTGACTGCGTTCCCGAAGAAAACAGTCTGGTTCTCGGCTTTGGGGATCGTCGGTTGGAGATCCCCTCTCTGGATCTAGTGCTTCTTCATCCGCGGGAACTACTGGGCGATGCCGTCCACGCCCGGTTCGGAACAGAGTTCCCGATTCGCTTCGACTTCCTGGATACGATGGGCGGCGGCAATTTGTCGTTACAGGTGCATCCGCTCACGGAATACATTCAGCAACATTTCGGGATGCACTACACGCAGGATGAAAGTTATTATCTGCTGGATGCCGCTGAGGACGCCTGCGTATATCTGGGTTTTAAAGATCAGGTGGATGCTTTGGAGATGAAACGCAAACTCGAATCTGCCCAGGCCGGCGGCCCAAGCTTTTGCGCTGACACGTATGTGAACCGGTGGCCGGCGAAAAAGCACGATCACTTTCTGATTCCCGCGGGAACCATTCACTGCTCGGGCCGAAACGCGATGGTACTGGAAATCAGCGCAACCCCCTATATCTTCACCTTCAAGCTGTGGGATTGGGGGCGTCTGGGTCTGGACGGCCGCCCTCGCCCTATTCACCTGAATCACGGCTTGAAGAATCTGCAGTGGGATCGGACCACTAGTTGGGTACGTGATTCCCTCATCAACCAAATGGTTGAAGTCGCGCAAGGCGACGGCTGGCGAGAGGAGCGCACGGGGCTGCACCAGCGGGAGTTCATTGAAACCAGAAGGCACTGGTTCCACGCGCCTGTTCATCACCACACCGAAGGTGGAGTCAATGTTTTGAATCTGGTGGAGGGACCAGAGGTAACCGTATCGAGCCCGGAAGGTCGTTTCGAGCCATTTCCGGTCCATTATGCGGAAACGTTTATTGTTCCGGCGGCTGTCGGCGAGTATGTGATCCAGCCTGTTGCCGGTCACAGCGGAGAGTTTGCAACCGTGAAAGCTTTCGTCCGCACACAGGCTTAGCTCAAGAGTGAGGGGTTCTGTCCGGAAGCGCAGATCGGAAGGATGGTATTTTCTGCCAGCCTCCATGGCTTTCGCGGCGCGCTCTTCCATTCCACTCTGCTTGGCGGCTTCGGCGAAACCCAAAAGAGCATCTGCGTTCGAAGGGGATTGTTGTAGCGCGAGGGAGAACTGGGCCAGAGCGCGTTGTATCTCTTTCTTTTCCATCAGGATTTGCCCTAACAAGATGCGATAGCGCAGGGCACTCGGTTCAATCTGTAAGAGTTCTGTGATCGCCTCTGCCGCTGCCAGACGGTTCCCCGCGGCGATGTCAGCGTCAATCAACGCCTGGCGTGCGTCTTCATAGGTGGGCTCAATTGCAATCGCCTTCTGAAAGCATTCAGCGGCGCGTCCCCACTGGTGCTGCTTTCGCGCCAGACTGCCCTGATCGTAAGCGGCCGCCGCAGCTTTGATGTGAGGAATGACCCGGGGAGCAGCGTTTACGACCGAAACAATGGCAATCAAAATGAGAAGCAATCTCACCGTTCCTGATGGCCTTCCTCCAAAGCGTGGTTCAGCTTTTGATTGCTCAACTGATCCAGGCTCGTGGACGAAGTGGCCGCTGCCGATGCCTCACGCAGGCGGGAAAACAGGGCCTGTGCGTCCGCTGTTCGATTGAGGGTTCGATAGGCAATCGCAAGGTTGTACATGGCAGTACGGGATTCGGGATCTGCAGCCACAGCAATCTCCAGATCCGCCGCCGCGTCTTTGGGATTCCCAGCGGCCAGCAATAGCTTGCCGCGCGTCGAACGTGCCGCAACCGCATTCGGATTGATCCGGATGGCTTCGTCTAACTCTCGCATGGCAGCCTGATCGCTTCCAGCCTTCTTTAGGAGACATTCCGCCCTGAGGTAATGCAGATCGGAATCCTCGATACCTTCCGCTGCGGCGGCTTCAAGTATGCTCGCGGCTTTCGTAAAGTCCGACTGCTGGTAAGCCGCCAGGGCGAGAAAGAATCTCGCATCGGCGCGCCGGGGAGCCAATCGCACTCCCGCTGCGAAATCCTGGCTTGCCTGCTGCGTCTGCCCCAGCAGAGAACGGGCAGCGCCACGCACGATGATCGCGTCGGCCGATTCGGGAAATGCCGTCACTGCCTGCGTTGCTACAGCTTCCGCTCTCGCGAAGTCTCCGCCTTCAGCGCTTGCAGCCACCAGGTTTAGATATAAGTTGAGATTCCGTGGGTCTTTCGCGATCTGCTGCTGTAAGACTTCGGATGCTTCGCGATACATGCCAAGCTTTGAGTAGCTTACTGCGAGCAGATTCATTGCATTCGCGTCCGCCCTGCCGATGCTTCTTAATACATTAAGCGTTGTTACTGCGCCTTGATAGTTCGCGATTTCGAACTGGGCAAGAGCAACCGCGTAATCGTGAGTCAGGCGATCCGGAACGTCTTCCGGAACCGTGGAGAAAACCTGTAAAGCGGCTTCGAAGTTTCGTGCCTGGCCGTACATCCAGCCCAATTGAAAGCTCTCCACTGGTGCGCGGTCGGGGCACGAGCGGAACCGGTCAAGCACTTCAGCAGCTTGCTGGTACGACTTGCGCGTTAAAAGCGAATTCACCTGCTGGAAGACAACGCGTGCCTGGCAGTCCCGGTCGGAAGCTTCAGCTTGTAGGCTCATGCCCAGCAGGGCCACCACAGGCAGGGTAACCCCGAACACCCTACTGTACAGACGGCTGTATATATGTTTTCGGAGTCTCAAAATGCAGAGTCTCATGCGTGCTGGCTTGCAACTTGGTGAACGCTTCGCGCTCCCGCTGTGCCTCCGCCAAACGGTGAAGCGCCAGATAAGTATTGTAGAGTTCGAAATGCAACGCGGTCGAATCCGAGTGCTCCGACCCGATCGACTGGAGCAGTGCGAGCGCCTTCGATGGTTCGTTCTGGGTTCGATACATACGCGCAAGCTCGATGGCTACTCTCGAATCGGAATGATCGGTTGACCAAACGTTCAGCAAGTGTATTTCTGCGGCGCGAGGATCACTCTCGTGTGCCAGTATCAGGCCTAGCTCGCGGTTCGCCATGGGATCATCCGGATTACCGGAGAGCACCTTCTCAAGTAGCTGCTGTGCCGTGGCTTGGTCCCCCTCGGCAACCGATACTCTGGCCAGTCCTACAGACGCCGCCGCAAGATCCGGTTTCGCCTGAAGCGCACGCTGGTAAAGCTCTGCGGCCGGCCTCGACTGCCCGCCCGCAAGCAGCACGTCCCCCTGCGCCACATCGAGCAGTGGATCATCAATCCGCTCGTTCCGAGCCTCGGTAACAAGATCTTCCGCCGTCTTGGAGTAACCAAGTGAGAGAAGTTGCTCCACCAGGGCAAAGACGATGTCGGGTCTTGAGTGCCCCAGGGAGGAAGCGTGCAGCAGCCATGGCACTGCCTTATGCGGATCACCGTCCGCTGCAAAGTCTAATCCAACGTGGAAGTAGGCGTCCGCATGATCTGGCCGCTTATCGATTGCCTGAAAGTAGCAGGCCCTTGCGGCCTCAAATTGCCGTAAGTGCGAATGCGCCAATCCAAGGTTGAAATAGACCGCGTCATCCGCATCTTTCGCCGAAATGCGTTTCAGATAGTCGATGGCGACGGAGTAATCCCCATGCTGTGCCAGCATGGTGCCGAGCGAAAACAGAAAGCTCGCAGCGTTCTGAAAGTGAGCGGGCGGAAGCAGTCTTTCCATTTGTTCGCGTTGATTGGTTTCGAGAAGTGTTTCCGCGAACCAGACCAGTAGAATCGGTTGGTCTTGTAGAACTTCCGGGTGCTGGTCCGCGCCAAGCCGATGAAACAATGTGTTCGCCTTCTCCCAGGCGCGCGAACTGACAGCCGCGGCTGCAGCGTACTTCAGGGCAGACGCGTTGGATGGCTCAACGGCGAGCGCTTTGTCCAGAACCACTGTGGCGTCCTGAACGCGGCCATGGCGGAGGTACACCGCTCCCAGTTCGCTTAAGACGCGGGAGGACGCAGGATCCAGTGACGCGGCCCGCTGCAGGCCCGCTTGGGCTTCGCTTGTATTGCCGGCCAGTTCGTTTGCAAGTCCCCATTCCTCACTAAATTCGCTAGAGTCCTGGCATTGAGAACGCAATGTTTCGAGCACAGACAAAGCTTTGACAGCGTCGTTCTGGCGCATGGCCTCCGTTGCAGGCGCCAGACTGGCCGCGCATGCGGAAACAACGAAGAGAAAGATGCCGGGTAGGGCCACAACAAACTCGGGAGGAGCCTGTCTTTGTCTGCTTCCTCCCTTCTCACTTTAAAACTGAAGCTTTAGGGCGAACTGAATGTCTCGCGGAGCCGTTGACGTTGAGTTGATGCGTCCGAAACCGGAACTCTGCACGTTGTTGTCCGGGAGCCCGAAGTTGGTGTGGTTCAGGACGTTAAAGAATTCGGATCGGAACTGCAGGCTGAAGCGCTCTCCGAACAAAAAATTCTTGTACGTGATGAAATCGAAATTCTTAAGTGGCGGTCCGGTCATGTTATTGCGGCCGTCATTGCCGAAAGTGAAGGGGGCCGGAACCGAGAACGCGCCCGTGTTAAACCACTCCAGGCGACTCTGGGTGAAACCCACGTTGGGATTGCCGATCACTTCGGCCCGTTGACTCCCGCCTCCGACGTTGGCGATGTCGCCGCCGGCTGAGATGGTAAACGGCTGGCCGGAGTTCAAGGTGACAATGCCACCGATGTTCCAGTCACCCAAAATTGCACGAACCGGACCGCTGGCGCTCGAAAGGTAGGCTTTTCCTTTCCCAACGGGCAACTGATAAGTTCCGCTAAACACGAACAGGTGAGTACGGTTGAAGTCGGACGGACCCCAGTCGCGCCGGAGGTCGTATATTGTTTCGATGCTTCCCGACTGCCCCTCTGACTGAATGTCTAGCGACTTAGACCACGTATAGGAAGCAAGGAAGTTAAGCCCGAAAGAGAGACGTTTCTGCAGTTTTGCTTGCAAGGCGTTATAGCTCGAGTTCCCGACATTCTCATCAAAGGAGAAAGCGCCACCGTAGGCCGGGAATGGTTGTCTGGCTGCGATCGGGCCCGGACCGGGCACCACGGCGGTATTGGCGTTGGGCTGAATGAAGAGGTGACGCCCTCCGGAGCCCACATAATCCACCGAGAGCACCATGTCTCCCGATAGTTGCTGTTCTATGCCGGCGTTGTACTCCATCGCGTAAGAAATCTTGTTTCTCGGGTCCGCTCCGAACGCGACGTAGGGCTGCAACGGATTGAAGAATGAGTTGTATGAAGGCAGATTGTTAAAAAAGGTGTTGGGCAGTCCGCGGTTCAGGTCGTTGAGCGATACCCCAACCCCCTGCGGCCAGGAAATGCGCGGATCTTGCGTCTCCTGCACCAGCACATTGTTGTGATCGTCGAATATAGCGAATGCGGAGCGGAAAACGGTTGTTTTGCTTGCCCGGTACGCAACGCCGAAACGCGGCTGGAAGCCCTTGTACTGCGGGTCATAATAAGTCTTGCGAACGTTAGCCGTTGGGAACAGCGGCGGCACCGGTCCGGAGACAAGGAAGCTACCCGTAAGCACATTCAATCCAGAAACGATTTTGCTTCCATAGCTGGGCGGCGCCACAAAGTCGTATCGAAGTCCCGCCGTGATGGTCAGCTTCTTGGAAGCCTGCCATTGATCCTGCACATAGCCGCCATACCACCAACCGCGCTCATCGGCGGACGTATTCCCGAGAAATCCGAACAAACTGTCCGGCAAGCCAAGCATGAAGCTTGCGGGGCCAAACCCCGAACCGTTGATAACGCCGCCCTGCGACGTCGCGTTCGGGGTAAAGCTAGGGCCCATTCCCCAGCCATCATCGAAACTATGAATGTGGTAAACCATTGCACCCGCTCCGATGGTGTGCTTGCCTCTCACAACCGAGAGATCGGCGTGACCGTCATGGTTGTATTGCGGACCCAGCGGTATCGCAAACTGTCCGACCCCCGTATAGCCGTTCGAAATTCCAATCTGCGGTCCCAGTGCGATGTTGTTCTTAGCCGGCGCCAGCTGAGCAAAGTTGGTCGCCGTCAAGAAGGCCTGCCCGGCCGGACCGTCAAATTGTCCAAAGTTGGTGTTGGTGTATCCGTAGTGCAGGCTGAGAATGACGGTCGGGCTGAAAAGATGCGTGTACCCCAGCGCGAATGTCTGCGAATAGTTCACCAGTGACTGCTGATATGTGGGCAGGCTTTCGGGGCGAATCAAGGTCGCATTGGAACGGTTGTATCTGCCGAACAGAGTATTGTTGTCGTTGAAGCGGTGATCGATTCGAATCCCGGTCTGATCGCTTTGGGTGTTATTGCCTGACGTGAACTCATAGTTCGGGAGTACGTTTGGACCCACATTCAGATTGGGAAGCGGATAGTATTTCTGGAGCACCAACTGCGTAGCGGGATTGATTCGACTAGCCGGAAAGGTGTTGCCGGGGAAGGGATCCCTCAGCACATTTGCCGGATTGGCCGGGTCCGGGCGGCTTGTACTCGGGTCATAGATCTGATTGGTGTAGATGGGCCGGCCCAGAGTATCGGTCCCGATCTGCGGTCCCAAAATCGCCGAGAAGTCCCCGTTGCGCATCGCTTGTGTCGGAACACTTGCGAAGTAGCTCAGGCTCTGGACCGATCGGAATCCTTCCCAGTAACCCTCAAACCAAGTGTGATTCCGGATAATGGGACCGCCGAAAGTCACGCCGTATTGGTTCTGGCGATAGGGCGGTTTGCGCTGATCGAAGAAATTGCGCGCGTCTAGAACGTCGTTTCGGAAGAACTCCCACACATCGCCGTGAAACTCGTTCGTTCCAGAGCGGGTCACGATGTTGATGTTGGCTCCGGACGAGATGGAGAACTGAGCGTCGGTGATATGGGATTGGACGTTAAACTCCTGCAGTGCGTCCGGTGGCGGACTGATCGCCCACGTATCCGTGTAGATCGCATTGTTCAAGACGCCGTCCATCGTGAAATTGTTCTGCTGACCGCGTTGGCCATTCACGGAGGGACTGATGGCGCCCGCACCTTCCCGCACGGTAAACGCACCTTGCTGGCCAGATTCCTGCGGAGCGGCGCCCGGGGTCAGGAGCGTCAATTGCGTAAAGTTCCGGCCGTTCAGAGGTAAATCGACAATCTGCTGATGTTCGACTACGCTGCTGATCGTCGCATTCGTCGTCTCAAGAGCTTCTGAGGTACCCGTCACCTCAATCGTTTGAGAAGTTGAGGCCAGTGATAACGCAAAATCGATATTCGCGCTTTGATTGACCAACAGATCCACGTCCCGCCGGTCTTCCTTTGCGAAACCGGCTTTCTCCACCGTAATGTCGTACCTGCCTGGCGGCAATTGGGGGATGGTGTACGTTCCGTTATCCAGCGAAACCGCGGAACGCTGCAATCCCGTTGCCTTGTTGGTTGCTTGCACTTGTACACCGCCCACAGAAGCACCGCCAGGATCCGTGATTGTGCCCGCAAAAGCACCCGTAGTGGTTTGGCCTAAAACAAGGCCTGCCGCGAGGAGACTTGCCAGCGCCAGGCGAATGAGAGTACCGCTCGTATTCATAATCGAAGTCCTCACAAGCAAACATCCGGCGAGGTACGAATTTCGCAGGACAAATAGTAGATATATTGCAGAAACCGCAAGGGGTCAAGACTTTTTTAACGCCGAAGTGAAAGTGCTTGCTCCGGCGCACATGTTTTGCTCAAAGGTCGCCGGCACTCGACGCCGGTTAGTTCATCTCGACGCGAACGGTCAACACTTCAAACGGTTTGAACGATAGTTTGACAGAGTTATCCTGCAGGCTCAGGCTGCGCAGATTCTTCTCCACTCCAGAACAAAGCTGCGCAGAGGCGATCCTCCCTCTGGGCAGCGAAATCGTGGTTTCACTTGCCTGGCCAGCCGTCTCCTGCAAGCGCAAAATGCTGCCGTGACCGTCTTCCGCGCCCTTCCATGTGACCAGTGCAACGTCAGGGCCGCTAACGGAAAGAAAGCTGGCGCCTTCGGGCGGCAACGGCCTGGGTGGATTGCCCACTTTGTCCTGACTCACCACGTAATCCACTTCCGCCGGCCGCATTTCTTCAAATCCCAAATGTGTCAGCCTTTGCCCGTCCAGTTGCGGCCCACTCGTAATCGCATACCGAAAATCGAACTCTCCCGATTGTCCGGCCCGGTAGTTCGTGTGCCAATAGTTGTTCATGGCATACGAGAAGATAGTGGCGCTGCCGGGTTGAAAAGAACCGGGCCATTTGCCGCGATTGATGTCACCGAAAGACGCCAATGGCGTATTCACTGGAACAATCCCGACGGATATCTGCGGTCCGCCAACTTCCATCCATTGCTGTATGTTGAACCACTCCAGGCTGCCGCCTTTCATCAGATCCTTTGCCGGGTCTACCCACGCCTGCTGTGTCGCGAAATGAAATACTGGTTTGTCTTCCGCAACAGGAAAGGCGATATACGCCGCCTCTTTACTGTTTGTATAGTCCTTGCCGATGCGGTAGCGAAACTCAATTTTCTTTTCATCGTTGAACAACAGAACTTCTGTCTCAACCCGCGGCGTGTTCACGCTAGAACTCGTCATCACCAGGGAGTGTCCCCAGGCGAGGTGCTCCACCTTATCAACCCGCCCCTTAGCGGAGCCATTGATCGTAAGTTCGCCAGGCGGTAGGGCCGGAAAAGGATTCACCATCTGCGTGTCTCCGTCTCCGCCCGTGACGTAGAGGTACTGGCCGAATTTGTAGGCACTTTTGGCGTCTACGATTTCGCGTTGGAGCTGTTTGTCGAGGATGCTCCTGATGGCTCCGCTTTCTGGATCTGCCTCGATCCGATAATAAGAGTTCTCAATGGTCGACTCAACTGCAGGCGAGTGCCCGGCTGCACCGCCTGTTTCCGCGTAGGCAATGCGAAAACATTTATAGCCAACGGGCGGAAGATCTTTTGCCAGAAATCTGACATGCAGAAAGTTTTCCTTTTCTGCCAGCACCTCTAATGGAACTTCCTGCTGCGTGGTGAGATCGGTCAGGGTCGGATGGGCAAACAGATCGGTCTCCACCACTACGTCGCGCTTCCAGTTAAGAGAGTTGAAGACCACCAGCGTCTTGTCGGGGATGTGAATCTGATCGGCCAGCTGACTGAGAGATCGGTTGGTCACGTCTTCAATCTCAAGCGAGGCCCGGTCCACTCGTCCGTCCTTTACCTGCTGCTGTTTTAGCGATTGTTCATGTTCTGGCTGCGACACAGAGTTGTAGGACAGCCACGTGTGCTCGGCAAAAAGGATGATGTTTCGCCAGATATCCGCAAACAGATCACGTGGAGGATTTAGATTTGAGTCGACCGAATGAGTGGAGGAGGCAAGAACCTCTGCCGACAAAGCCCGGTGTTGATTCTCGCGGTCTCTGGCCGCGTAATAGCTATCGCTTCCAATTCCGTCCTCCCAGTACCCACCGCCGTCGGCTTTCACCGTCGGCAGGTCTTTTGCGTAGTGTTCCTCTACATAGTGGAAGAATTCTGGAAATGTTTTGTAAGTCAGTTTCGGAAAAGCATATACCTTGTTCCAGTCATCGACAAATGTCGCTGTCGAGGGAAACAGGTCGGTGTTCTCGACCTGCGTGCCGTAGATGAGCGCAACATCCGGTTTATACGAGGGGTGATTGTATGCCTGGAGATAAATCGGAAGCGATTCGCGGATCGCGTTGAGTTGCGGTGGCAATCCGAACAGAGTCTGCACCTGCTCGTAATGGCGGGAATACCAGAACAATACTCTGGCGCCGTCGGGTCCCTCCCACCAGAAAGGCGATTCCTCGTTCCAGTGGTCATAGTAAAAAATGGGAGCACGATCGTTGTTGGCCGCCGCTACCCAGTACTTCACTCCGCTGGCGGCGAGAACCGACGGATAGCTGCCGGAATAAGTGGGGACATCGGTGATGTTCGCGTATTCGAAGGGAAGGTGATGCTCAGTAGCAATCGCGCTCGACGTGTACAGCGAGCGGTATAAAGTCTCGAGCGACGCATACCCGGTCAGCAGATTGCAGTACTGAACCGGCATCGCCATCTTCCCTGACGCAATCAGCCCAAGGATCTCGCGTTGCTTGGTTTCGGGACGTGTCAGAAGTAGTTGCTCCAAATTCCACGATCCATCCATCGAAAACCGGAAGTCGGGATGATCTTGTATCAGGTTGGCCGCTTGCGTCAGCACCCGCGCTTGCGTTTCGGCCACCTTGCCCTGGTAATCGGTGTAGCCGATATCTAGGTGAGTATGCGGCACCACGAAAATGGTCCACTTCCGTTGCGGGGCTAAACTAAACGCAAGATCCGCCTTTCGCTTGCCCGGAACATGCAGCTTCGCCTGTACAATTCCGGTCCACTCCGGCAGGTCAAAGGACAGGCGCTCCTCGCCCCATTCGCCCCCGTTCAACTGCGCACTTTGCGACTGCCCCGGCGTCGCGAGAGTAGCCGTTCCGGCCACCCACGGCCCCGGGAATCGCACAAAAGCGTCCACCGTCTCAGTCAATCCCGCTGCGCCAGCGCGGAAAAAGATCGTCGGCTCAACCACCGCCGTGATTTCACGGCTATCTGTGCTATCGGTCCCGGCTCCCTCCTCCAGCGATAAAGCGTCGTAGCTCAACCCGCCAACCTCTTCATCACCCGCCTTTGTAGTTGGATCGTCAACACAGCTTATGCTCAACGCGTTGTCCCCTACTTTCAAGAACGCTGCGGGGATCTCAATCTCCAGGGCGCTTTGCGCCTCATGCGGATCGAAGGCATAAGTAAAGTCACTCCTGGAATAGCTGAGTTGCGGATGCAAGTAGAACTTGCCCGTATGCCCATTCACAACAATCTGGAGCGCCGGAATGCGCGGTTGCTCTACAAGTAAGGCGACTTTGAACAAATAGCGGCTCTGCACTTTGTCCAGCGCAAACACGATCGTCTGCGTGCCGCCGGTCTTCTGTCCTCGCGGCCAATCCTTCTGCGGCTCGCTCGACCCGACATGAAATGTCAGGTTGTCTTTGGCCTCCCGCGCAAACTCAACCGGTGACTGATCGAACTTTCCAATCTGCCAGACAGTACGGGTCTGCGCCGTCCCGAGGGCGGGCACAAACAGCGGCAGGGAAAGAGACATCGCACACAGAAGACTTCGAAAGCGTGAGCGCCTTACGGCGAAACGGATGTACGTATTATCTGAGGGTCTAAACAACATGGTCCAGGGCTTAGTTAACGGTCATGATAAAGTCTATGAGCGAAACGAGCGCCTGTCAAATGGACACGCCAGCCCACACCTCGACGGACCCTCCCGCCGCGCCGATCCGCAGTTTTGAATCCGGCTTAAGCCGTGTCCTGGTGGTATCCACGTTGGTAGCCGCTTTGGGCGGGTTTTTGTTTGGGTACGACAACATTGTCATTAGTGGCGCCATTGGCCATCTAGCGCGCTTTTACCGGCTCGATACGGTCGGAATCGGCTGGGCTGCCGGCTGCGCGCTTGTAGGTTGTTTTCTGGGCTCGGCCGTCGCCGGTGTAGTTGCCGACCGTATTGGGTTGAAGCCTTCGCTCTACACGTGTGCGTTCTTGTTCGCTTTGTCGTCTTTTGGAATGCTGACGGCGGCAAGCTTTTCACAGTACGTGCTGTGGCGCATGATCGGGGGTATTGGGGATCGGATCAGCCTCAATCGTCGCCCCCATGTACATCGCGGAGGTTGCGCCCGCACGCGTTCGCGGCCGCCTGGTGGTCTTCTATCAATTCGGCATTGTCATCGGAATTCTGTGTTCCGTGACCGTCAATATGTTGATCGAGCAGGCCGGCCCCGAAAGTTGGCAGATTCAGCAAGGCTGGCGATTGATGTTTGCAGTCGCGGCCCTTCCCGCGCTCGCTTTCGCCCTCGCCATTGCCGGTTGTCGGGAAAGCCCGCGCTGGTTGATGAAGGTCGGGCGCGAACAGGACGCCCTGAAAGTACTGACTTCCATCAACGGCAGCCACGTTGCCAATCGGGAAGCAGCCGTCATTCAACATGCTTTGGCAGACGAACATGGGGGTCTAAGCGAGTTGTTGGCGCCTTCGCTCCGACGGCCACTCGCGGTGGGCTTCCTGCTGGCCGCTTTCTCCCAGGCGAGCGGCATCACCTGTCTGCTGTCCTTTCTCCCCGAAGTATTTCGCAGCGCCGGACAGAACGCCTCCGATGCTTTCTTCCAGTCTGTTCTGGTGGGAGCCGTCAATCTGATTTCGACCGTACTCGCCATCTGGCTTGTCGACCGGGCAGGACGCAGGACGTTGATCCTCAGCGGGACGTCACTGCAAGCGGTTTCGCTGGCGGCGGTCGGCATCTGTTACTTGGTCGGGGGCGCCGGGCGAGGCATACTCGTCGGCATTATGGTCTTCGTCGCCGGTCACGCCGTGGGGAACGGAGCTGTCTGCTGGGTGATCATCTCCGAGATCTTTCCGACCAAGGTACGCGGGACGGCCATGTCAATGGCAACCATGGCCATCTGGCTTTCCGCCTACCTTGTGAATCAATTCTTCCCGGCCATGCAGGCCCGTATGGGCAGTCAAGGCACATTTCTTTTTTTTGCCTCCATGGCAATTTTCAACTTTCTGTTCGTTCTCCTGCTGGTTCCGGAAACAAAGGGCTACACGCTCGAGGAGATCGGTCAAATCTGGAGTCGCCCGACGAAACCGCTGCAGCCGAAGGCAGGTCTCCGCCAGAGTTGACCGGGAGCTAATGCCGGTTTTCAATGGTGTGTCTGTTCCATTCCGTCAGAGGCCAGGAAATGGCGTTGCGCGTGTGCGCTCCAAGGAGTGCGGACAACCTTTCCAGGGATACTTACATGAGTGCGCCTCGCCTTGCTCTTTGCCCTATCCGCAACCGTCTGCTTTCGCGACTTTTGTAAATGCCCGAATCATACGGAAGCAGTCCAAAGCTCTAGCGTCATGAAAGAAGCGAACTACTAATACGTCGCTATCGAAGGTGGCTGGGCAGCGTATGGGGCGGGCGACACCATCGTAGACCGAAGCAGTGGCCCTGCCGTTCAGCCGGGCAACGTGATGGCAATATGGCCGACACGCGGACGCGTCCATCATGCCGAGAGTCACAACGGGTAACACTATGGCACCTTGCGTCATCATTGGCGAGCGCGCCAGCCAGATGCTAAACGTCGAGTATGGCCTGCACTGATTAGCTGAAGCAGGAGCTCTAGGGTCTCCGACATTTCCGCCTTTAGCGCAACTGGCAGCCCACTCGATTGCCGCCCCGGAGCCCGCACTTGAGCCGAAATCGCTGGCCCAATTCCTGTAAGAACCGAAAAACTCGCGGGCATTTCGTTTAGGCTACCCGCAGCAGTCCAGGATCGGTGAACAGACAAGATGGGATTAAGCGCTCTCGAGTCGTCCCGGCGAACGCTGAGGTGCCCCCCGCAAATGAACTCGGGCACATGATCTACATGAATTCGTCCGGCAGGACCTGCAGCTCGGCGAATTGCGGGAGGATTCGGACGACGCGCAGACCACGGAGACTTGTGTCTGCTCAGAGCAGGTCGGCCGCCAACGCTAGCCATAGTTCAGGCGAGATACTTTCCCGCCTCACTCCTTTCCACGACGACGATCTCGCATCGTCCGGCATGTCTCGTAGTCCTTTGCTTCTCGAAGGGTAAGGTTAGGCAGCGTTCTCATTGCACCGCAGCAGCATTCCTCAATTTGACCAGTACATAGATGAAGTATTCGAGAGCAGACTTGCATGGACAGCCCCACAAGGATGCGAAGAACAAAACAGTATCGAAGGTCAGGGGACAGTTTCAACAGCAGGCGCAGTTCGGCAGGAAGGAAAGAGTTGGCCGTGCATTCTTCTTCCAAGCCAATTCGAGAGACTGCAATCCGCTTTTGCATAATCGACCCCAACGTGAGCTGAAGGAGCTGGCTTGCATCACCTTCTTCTGAATCCCACTCTTCGATTGCCCACATTACACTTGCTTCTGCTTGCATGGCATTGCCCGTCACCAGGTAAGCAGTTAGAAAACAGCTGTTTAGGGCCTCCAGAACAGTCTGGTTACCGAGATTGTGCTCTTGCCATTAGGAAATCATAGATCGATCTCTACTTCACTCGAAGGTTGTGAACAGCAGATCAGGACGTTGCCCTCGGCGGGTGGCTCCAGCGGATCAGGTCGATAGTCAACGGTTCCGCCAATTAAGGCGGATTCACACCTGTGGCACACGCCCGTTCGACAGGACCACCTGACTGGCACGTCGCACGCTTCCGCGAGCTCTAGCAAGCTAAGAAAGCGCGGGTGCCAAGCCACCGTCAACCCGCTGCGGGTAAGTGAGACCTGAGGCCCCGACCTTGGTCGCCGACGGGCACATGGACCGGCGGCTGGACCGATAGTTTCACGCCTGGGGTCATGGATTCTGCTGGACCGAACACTTCGGATCGAGCTCGCGCAGGGTCGACGCCCCAAACCTTTAGTCCTTCGGAAAAGTTCTTTAAGAACGATGGACGTCCACAGAGATAGAAGTCAGCGTCGATGGTGAGGCCGAGTTGGGTGAGCTGAGGCACCTCTAAGTGGCCGACAACGTCGTAGTCCAGTCCCACCTGATCTCCGGGTTCAGGCTTGCTGTAGACGATATGGCTTGGGCCCCTGACAAGCGCACAGCAAGCTACTTCAGCTTTGTGTGGGTGGCGTACATCTTTCAGCTGGTTCTTCGCGTATCTCAGCCAGGTACGTGGTCTGGACTTAGAAAGCACGTCGTACTACGGAATGCTGCCGCTGATTGCAATGTCGATTGGCTCGCCGCTGGGTGGGTGGATCAGTGACATTCTCACACGTGCTTACGGCAAGCGTGTTGGCCGATGTCTGGTCGCGGCCGCTGCGATGCTGCTGTGCGGCATTTTCATTGGTGTTGGACCCCTGGTTGCGAACGCACGCTTGGCCAGCGTAGTTCTTGCGGGTGGAGCAGGTGCGCTGTACCTTTCCCAGAGTTGCTTCTGGTCTATGTCGGCAGACATCGGCCAGCACTCAGCCGGTGCAGTGTCGGGCATTATGAACATGGGCGGGCAGATTGGCGGGGGATTAGTAACTGTAGCCATGCCAGCCATCGCCCAGGCGTTTGGGTGGACGCCATCGTTTTTGGTGGCTGCGGCGCTGGCGACTTTGGGCGCGCTAGCTTGGCTCTTTGTCGAGACTCCTAACGAGCCCGCTTCCTTAGAATCTCCTCAACCTGCTCCCGGGCAACCGGCAGCTTATCCTCATTCGCCCGCAGCCAGCCGGTAAAGTCCTGTTCAATCGGGTCTGACCATCGGGTATCAATCTGGCCAGCGGTATATGTTTTTTCGCGCAGGCGTTGGTGTCCAAAGATGTCGCGTAAGCGCGTCATCTCGGAGTCTTGCACCACTTTCTCGGCAAGCTGTGCCGGGATGAAGAGCACGCCCCCGTCCTTGCCGAGCACAACATCACCAGGCATGGCGAGTGCGCTTCCAATTCGCGTCGGGCAATTAATTCCGACCATTGTCGAGTTCAGCCGCGGCCCCGATGCCAGGCTTCCGAAGTGATGGGAAGGATCGTACGAGCGAACAAATGAAGTGAAGTTCTCAAGTTCTTTCAGGCCTTCAATGTCGCGCACCGCGCCGTCGTAAACGATGCCATTGCCGCTGCGTGCGTAGATGGCATTTCCGACGTTATCGCCGATCGAAGGGCCGTCCTTCTTCAAGCCGAAGTGGTCGGCTACATAGACATCGCGTGGTTGCAACATGTCCACCGGCCAGGCGTTCTGGCTGCCGATCCGGTGTGCTTGTTTGCCGTCCGCCTCAAGCAACTTCTGTATATCAGGCCTGCCTGGCATCCACACGGCGGTCAATGCCCGCCCTACGAGGACCTGATCGGGATGGATGCAAAGCCAGCCATCTTCGTATTGGTGATTGAAACCCGCCTCGCGAAGAGTGGCCCAAGCTTCTTCGAGCGTCACCTTCTTCATCCGATCGAGGATTGTATCCGGCACCTTAGGGCGACCGTCGGGGAAACGTTCGCCCTTCCAATCCGGCGTGTACCGAGCCACTTCTTCGGCATTGAAGAACCCGCCCTGGGCATTTGCCACCACTCTCGTCAACAGTGCTGCCGCCAGTAAGCCAGCGAAAAGTTTGATCATGGTCCTTAGCTCTTTGTGTTGGGTTCGAACCAGTTGGAACCCGGCACCTGGGTCTTGCGCGCAGCTTCCTCGTTCATTTCAACGCCGAGACCCGGGCGATCCGTAACGGTGATGTGGCCTTCGTGGATAATCTCGCCTTCTTTCACGAAATTGCGCCAAAGGTCAAGGTGGTTGATCCAGTGCCATTCACATACCAGGAAATTCGGAATGGCCGCGCAGACGTGCGCAGATGCCATGGTGCCGATTGGCGACACGACGCAGTGGGGAGCGAAAGGTACGAAGAACGTGTGGGCGAGATCCGCTACTTTCTTGGCTTCGGCAAGACCGCCTACTTTTTGTATATCCGGCATAACGATATCCGCCGCGCGCTTCTCAAGGAGCTCGCGAAAGCCCCACCGCATATACAGGTTTTCCCCGCAGCAGATGGGCGTTTTCGTGCTGTGGCGTATGTCGGCCATCGCATCAATGTCGTCTGGAGGGACCGGTTCTTCGAGCCACAACAGTCGATATTGTTCCAATGCAATTGCGACCCGCTTACCAGTCGTCGCGTCGTAGCGGCCATGCATGTCGACTGCAAGATCAATCTGCTTAGGCACCCCACCGCGGATGTGGTCCACCCATTTCACCATCCGGTCAATCTCACCATTGCTTGCGGTCCAGTTCACGGCGTCGAAGCGGGCAGGATCTTTGGCGTCATCGATATCCATTTTCATAGCGGTGAAGCCGTTCGTGTGGATCCATTCGAGTTTGCGGGTGGCTTCATCCGACATGGGATCGTCCATGTCGGAGTCACAGTACATCCGCACGCGGTCGCGGAACTTGCCGCCGAGAAGTTGGTAGACAGGCAGATTCAGCGCCTTGCCCGCCAGGTCCCAAAGAGCGATTTCGAGGCCGGTGAGCGCCGTGATGTACTGCCCCCCCTGAGCGCCGGCGAAGATGCCCGCGGTACGCAGGTGTTCCCAGAGTGCCTCCACATTAAGGGGATCCTGGCCCACGAGGAATCGCCGGAACATACGCATGACTCCCACGGTTCCCTGCGAGGCGTCGGTAGCCTCGCCTTCTCCGAACAAGCCGCCGTCTGTGTAGACACGAACATGCGTTTGCAGGCCGTGCACTGTGACTTCGGCCGTGCGTACGTCCGTAATCTTGAGCTTTGGGCGTTGGTACGGAGTGGAGGAGTTCTGGACGGCTTGGGCCAACGCAGGAAGACTTAGCGCGGCTGCGGAGCTCATCAGAAACGATCTGCGACTCGAAGGCGTGTGTTCCACGCCGGAGATTCTATCAGCGGCGTTTCATCATCGTGCACGCCTTGAGGTTCCAGGATGCAAGGTTGATCCTGGGGTCGAGAGTTTACTCGGTCCTTCGCTCTGCGGGATGACGCTCACTGTCATTTGAGTTCCCGAGATTAGCGTCAGCATTCGCTCGAGCTAATTACTGCCATAGCGAGAATTCAATTCACAAGCAGCAACCGACTCACTACGATGTGTCTGTGCCTCCCCGTCTTGTCGTTTTCGTGATCCTTCTTGTGGCCGGGACCGCTCGGGGCGGAATTGTGCGTCTCGAAATCGAGCCAGTTCCGGCCGAACAGACGGAAGCAAATCTTCCCGCGTCGTACCAGATGATACGCGGGAAAGTATACGGCGAGTTGGATCCCAAAGATCGCCGGAATGCCATCATTCAGGACATTGATCTGGCTCCCCGTAATTCGCGCGAGAGGGTCGAGTATGTGACGACGTTTACTCTTTACCGCCCGGTCCCCGGGGCGAAAGCCAGTGGAGTGTTGGTGTATGAAGTCGTGAACCGGGGAGCAAGCCTGGCACGCCGCGATTACTCAACCGGGGATATTTTCTTGCAGTCGGGGTGGCAGGGGGACATCCCGTTCGGTGGCAAGGCAATCAACGGGAGTCACGGAGAGACGATTCAAGTGCCCACTGCACACAATCGCTACGGAGGTCCTGTGACTGGCCCGGTGCTGGCCCGCTTCGCGAACGTTCGTCCGGGCACGAATACACTGCCCATACGCGCCGCGGCGGGTTACTCGTCTTCAGGTGTGCCGCCCATTCCGGTCACCGCAGATACGCGACAGAGTACGCTGACTACTCACAGCTATGAGGACGTTCGCGGCACCGTTGCTGGCGTTACGACCATCTCTCCTCAGGATTGGGCTTGGGCCGATTGCAGCGAGTCACCATTTCCAGGCAAGCCAGATTCGACGAAAATCTGCGTGCGCGGTGGATTTCGGTCCGATGTGTTGTACCAGTTGCAATACACAGGACGCGACCCGCTGGTACTTGGCGTAGGCCTTGCGGCAGTTCGCGACACAGTGTCTTTCTTCCGCTATGAGACGCAGGACGCGCAAGGAACACGCAGCCCGGTCGCCGATGAAGTGCAGCATACGATTGGCTTGGGCATTTCGCAATCAGGCAACTTGGTCCGAACACTTCCTGAATCTTGGCTTCAACGAGGACGAACAAGGGAGGCGCGTCTGGGATGGTGCGATGCCAATTATCGCAGCCCGCCAGACTCCGTTGAATCTGCGTTTTGCGGTACCTGGTGGCGCGAGCAACTTGTACGAGCCCGGGAGCGATGGGACAGTGTGGTGGGCTGATTGGCAAGATACTGTTCGCGGTCAGCCTGCGCGCGGATTGCTGGACCGGTGTAAAGGCTACGAAGACATGTCCCAAAGGTGATGGAAGTCATGGGCTCCTCGGAATTCTATTCGTTGAGAGCTTCGCCCGACTACATTGGCACATCGGGCAGAGCCGACATTCCGCTTCCTGATAACGTGCGCCGGTACTATGTCGCGAGCACGCAACACGGTGGAGGGCCGGGCGGTTTCCACTGGGCAGTGCTGGAGCAAAACCAGCAATCTGGTGCTGGCCCGATTGAGTCTCACCCCTGCGCTTTGCCCCCCAATCCGAATCCGATGGCGGATCTAAATCGCGCGTTACTCGATCGGCTGCATGGATGGGTTGTTCGTGATGAAGCTCCTCCGGCGAGTGTATATCCGAAGATCGCTGACGGCACGTTAATTCGGGAAACTGAGTTGGCCAAACGCTTCCCATTTATCCCTGGCGTACCGTCGCCCGAAGGCATTGCGAATCCAACGCTCTTTTACAACTTCGGCCCGGATTTCAAAGCGGCGGATTTGTCCGGCTATCTCTCGATCGAGCCGCCTCAGGTCATCGGAGTGCTACCCACTTACCTGCCTGTTATCGACGCGGACGGGAATGAAATCGCGGGAGTGCAAACCGTATTGGCACAAGTTCCGCTAGGTACTTACTTAGGCTGGAACGTTTTCGCATCCGGCTTTGAGAAAGGCAAGTTCTGTTCGTTAACGGGCAGTTATGTTCCTTTTGCAGAGACAAAGCAAGCACGCTTGGCGAAGCACGACCCGCGGCTGTCATTAGAGGAGCGCTATGGAACACACGACGAGTACGTGAAGCGAGTTCGTATGGCGACAGCCAGGCTGGCAAAGGCCGGTTTCTTACTGCCGGACGACGCTGCCAAGCTTCTCAGGGAAGCAGAAGATAGCGACGTGCTCCGCAAAGATTCGACGCATGAGTAGTATTCGAATCGGAGCGGGTGCTGGCTATTCCGGCGATCGGATCCAGCCTGCATTGGATCTGGTGGAACGCGGATCTCTTGACTACATCGTCTTCGAGTGTTTGGCCGAAAGAACGATAGCACTGGCTCAGCAAACAAAGGCAAATCATCCGGAGCTCGGCTATGATCCAATGCTCGTCGCTCGGATGCGGAAGGTGTTGCCGGCGTGCCGCCGTCATGGAACAAAGCTGATCAGCAACATGGGTGCTGCAAACCCGCGCTCAGCGGCGCTGAGAACAGCCGACATTGCACGCGAGTTGGACATGGATGGAGTGACAATTGCAGCCATCGAAGGAGATGATGTCCTACCGCTGTTCCAAGCAGGCGAGTTTGGGGATGCTCAGTTCCTAGAAACCGGCGCTTCAGTTTCGAGTGTACGCGGCAGGCTTATTTCGGCAAATGTTTATATCGGAGCGGAACCCATCGTGCAATCTCTTTCGGAAGGTGCGGACGTGGTACTGGGAGGTAGGATTGCCGATCCAGCGCTCTTTCTCGGCCCTTTGATGCACGAGTTCGGGTGGGCTCGTGACGATTGGGACTTGCTCGGCGCCGGGATTGTGATTGGCCACTTATTGGAATGTGCGGGACAACTCAGTGGGGGGTACTTCGCCGATCCGCCTTTCAAGACTGTTCCAGATCTGGCCAACCTAGGATTTCCCTATGCATCCGTCGATCCGGACGGCGGCGCGGAATTTTCGAAGTTGGAGGGCACGGGCGGCGCGATCACGCTTGAAACGTGCAAGGAACAGTTGCTGTACGAAATTCACGATCCAACCCGGTATGTCACTCCTGACGTCACGGCGAACTTTTCTGAAGTAGAGCTTCATGCGTCGGGCACAAATCGAGTGCGCGCGATCGGCGGAACTGGTTCCGCTAAGCCGGGATCCCTGAAAGTTTCCATCGGATATGCGGATGGCTACATAGGTGAAGGCCAGATTACGTACGCCGGAAATGGCGCGGTTCGGCGCGCTGAACTCGCGATAGAGATCGTCAAGGAGCAGTTAAAGGAGTCCGGATGCACCGTACGAGAATTGCGAGCTGAAATGATCGGCCTCAATTCGGTTATGCCCGATCGGGACATCCAGGATCATAAGCCGCCTGAGGTTCGCGTGCGAGTTGCTGGACGGGTAGACAGTCTTGAAGAGGCGAATCAGATCGCCGCAACTGTCGAAGCACTCTATACAAATGGGCCCGCAGGTGGTGGCGGCGCATCGCGTTCCGTGCGCCCCATCGTCGCGATTGAATCCGTGTTGATCCCGCGAGAGTTGGTGCACACGCATGTGGAGTTGTTGGTTTCATGATGCGATTACGTGAACTTGCGCATGCCCGTGCGGGTGATAAGGGAAACATTTCCAACATCAGCGTGTTTGCGTACCGTCCGGACCACTATTTGGCCCTCGCGGAGTATTTGACTGCGGAGTTAGTGGCACAAACGTTCAGCGGCTTGCTTACCGGACGAGTGGTGCGTTATGAGCTGCCTAAGCTGGCTGGCTTCAACTTCGTGATGTATGGTGCATTGGGAGGAGGTGTGACGCGTTCGCTTGCGCTCGATGCACACGGGAAGTGCTTAAGCTCCGTTCTGCTGGATCTCGAGGTTCCGCATGATTTTAGGCCGAAGTAAGGCGTCGCGGAAGGAGCCCAGGAACGCCGTTGCAGCAGGAGACAAACTACGATGCCGCCGTTGGATGATGCCCACGGTTCGCTTCAGTTCGCTGCTGTCGATTGGAATCGCTCTCAGTGAGCGCAATTGGTCCAGTTCAAGGGCAGAAGACGGCAGTATGGCGACACCCAATCCCGCCTTCACCATGCCAATGGCAGTGGCCATATAGGTGACCTCCTGCACTGGGATGACCGGCGTTCCGAGAAGGGCGAATGCGTGATCGACGATACGACGGACCGTGCTCTCCGGGTCGGTCAAAATGAGCGGTTCGGAAGCAAGCTCGCGTAGCATGATGGACTTCCTACGGCGAAGTGGGCTGGTCGCAGGAAAGATCGCGCTCATCGAATCAGTAAATAGAGGTGTGAATTCGATGTCAACATCTCCCGTCTCAACGGAACCCACTCCGAAATCAACCTCATCGGATGTGACCAGGTGGATGATGCGATTCCCAATGGCGTCTCGCAAGCGGAAGCGAATCCCCGGAAATTGCTTGCGGAAGTTGGCGATCACCGAGGGCAGCAGCGTAGAAGAAACGGACGGTAGCGCAGCTATGGTGACTGAGCCAATGCTCATCGAAGACAATGCTCGTGTGCTGGCAACGATGCCTTCGATCTCGCGAAGCAGGCGCTCCACAACGGGCACGAGTTCGTGGCCGATTTGCGTGAGGCTCACCGACCGGGTATTGCGATCGAGTAACCGTACGCCCAATTCTTCTTCAAGTTGCTTGATTTGGACGGTGAACGACGGCTGCGAAACGTGCAAAGCTCGTGCTGCTTTGGTGAAGCTGCGCAAGCGTGCCACCGCGGCGAAAGCCTCCAAGTGCCGCAGGTTGAGATTCATAAGCCGAGGCTATCATTCCGCAATCTTCCCTGACATTGCAGCGAAGCACAATTCCTGAACTCTATGCTTGCCATCCTGGGTACGCTCACGGTAGTCGTGCTGCTCGCCGTCATTTTGACGAAGCGATTGACCCCGCTGTCCGCACTGATCGCCATCCCTGTACTTGCATCGCTGATTGCCGGCTTCGGCGCCAAGACCGCATTCTTCATGCTGCACGGGGTTCAGAGCGTGGCCGGCGTCGCCGGAATGTTCATCTTTGCAATTCTCTACTTCGGGATTGTGAGTGATGCGGGCATGCTGCGGCCCCTGATCAACCGCTTGTTGAAAGCGGTCGGAAATGATCCGGCTCGCATCGCGGTAGGCACTGCGGTATTAGCATTGCTGGTGCATCTTGATGGTTCCGGTGCGGTGACCTTTCTGGTCACTATTCCGGTTATGCGTCCCTTGTTCGAGCGCACCGGGATGGACCGGCGCATTCTCGCGTGTACCGCATCCATGGCGGCGGGTGTGAACTTTCTTCCTTGGACCGGGCCGATGATACGCGCGGCGGCGGTCCTGCATGTTCCGGCGACGAGCCTGTTCACTCCTCTGCTGCCGGTGCAGATTGTCGGACTTATCTTCGTGTTCGTGGCGGCCTATTGGATGGGCCGTCGAGAACGCACACGGCTCTCCCCTTCGGCTTCTTCCGTGCAAGAAGAAGCACTCGTTCAGGAATCGGGCGAGTTGCTACGAACCTCGCTACTGCGGCCCGGCCGCTTCGGCATCAATTTGGCGCTCACCGCCGCTTTGTTTGTATTGATGATCGGCTTCAACTTAGAGCCGATGGCCGTGTTCATGCTGGGCGTCGTCGTTGCTCTGCAGATTAACTACCCGGGCCTGAAAGAACAGCAGGAGAGAATTGATGCGCACGCCCGCGCTGCGCTGTTGATGGCTAGCATCCTCCTGGCGGCGGGAGCATTCACGGGCATCATGAAGGAATCCGGGATGTTGACTGCAATGGCAAATGCCGCAGTCGCGCTGGTTCCGCACAGTACCGCTCACTACTTACCTCTGCTGTTGGCAGTGCTTGCGATGCCTCTGAGCCTGATCTTTGATCCTGACTCATTCTACTTCGGTGTGCTGCCGGTCCTGAGTATGGCCGCCAAAGCAATGGGCATCCCGCCGGCCGAGGTAGCGCGGGCAGCTCTTTTGGGGCTGCATACGACCGGCTTTCCCGTCAGCCCATTAACGCCCGCCACTTACCTGGTTGTGGGGCTCGCGGATGTTGAATTGCGAGAGCATCAGAAGTTTTCAATTCCTTACTTGTTTGCGGCGTCGCTGGTGATGACGGCTGCGGCGCTGGCGATTGGTGTTCTTCACTTTTGAGAATGACAGTGTTTGTAACTTTCGAATTGTGCTGTGCTGGATACGCGCATAGCATGAATGGTGGCCAGCGGTTAGTTTCGATTTGAGGGTTGAATGTCAGTGATGGATGGATCTGCCCAAGCAAAGCGAGTCAGCATCGCACAGCGTGCCGCACAAGAATTGAAGGATGGAGATTACGTCAACCTTGGAATCGGGCTACCTACCCTGGTTGCGAACCACCTACCGGAAGGACTGTCCATTGTGTTGCAATCCGAAAACGGAATGCTCGGGATGGGACCATACCCAACCCCAGGCACAGAAGACGCAGATCTGATCAATGCGGGTAAAGAGACGATAACCGAAGCCGCAGGATGCGCATACTTCTCCAGCGCCGATTCCTTCGCGATGATCCGCGGCGGGCACATTGACGTGAGCATTCTCGGCGCTCTGGAAGTCGACGCCGAAGGAAGCCTCGCCAACTGGACCATTCCCGGAAAAATGATGAAGGGCATGGGAGGCGCCATGGATTTGGTAGCCGGTGCAAAGCGGGTCATCGTCGCAATGGAGCACACGACAAAAGAAGGCGCCCCGCGAATTGTCAACAAGTGCTCGCTGCCCCTGACCGGTTTTCGAGTGGTACATAACATCGTGACAGAGCTTGCTTACATGACCGTCATGCCTGAAGGGCTGCGAGTGGACGAGTTGATGCCGGGCGTCTCCATCGAGGAGGTCATGGCCAGCACAGAACCTGCCATCTTCTTGCACGAGGGCTTGCGTTCGTCTATTGGGGATTGGAAAACGCGTGCCTGATGTGGTGATCACAACCGCCGTGCGCACGCCGCTCGGTAAGTTCCTGGGCAAAGGGACATGGAATCCATGAGCAACACCCCGTATTTGCGGCCACAACCGCGAACGGGTTACGGGATGGGCGATGGCGCCATCGTCGATTCCATGATTCGCGATGACTTATGGGCCTTGTACAACGACTTTCACCTGGGCAGAACCGCGGAGAACATCGCCGTAAAGTTTGGCAGCTCGCGCGCGGAACAGGACGCGCATGCTGTTGAATCACATCGGCGCGCTGCAGACGCAATGCGACAGGGCTGGTTCCAGGAACAAATTGTTTCGCTCCCATCTGCGAAAGGCGGTAGTTCGGCGTTGGTGGATGGCGACGAATCTGTTCGTGCGGACACAAACGGGGCCGCTTTAGCCAAACTCAGGCCTGTGTTCGAAGAGCATGGGAAGGTCACAGCCGGCAACGCCTCAGGGATCAGCGACGGAGCTGCCCCAGTGCTCGTGATGTCGGCAGACAAAGCGAAGAGCTCGAACCTTCAGGCTTTCGCTTATGTTCGTGGCCAAGCAAGCAGCGGAGTTGATCCGGCTTACATGGGATTGGCCCCGGTCTCTGGCGTAGAAAGACTTCTTAAGAAGGTCGGATGGACGCGGTACGAGGCAGACCTGTTCGAATTGAACGAAGCCTTCATCGTGCAAGCGTTGGCTGTCATGCGCGAGTTGGCTCTCGACCCCAGCAAAGTTAACGTGTACGGTGGGGCAGTTGCATTGGGGCACCCGATTGGCGCGAGCGGATGCCGGGTGTTGACGACCCTGCTCTACGCACTGAGACAACGAAATGAAACCAAGGGGGTTGCCGCGTTGTGCATTGGTGGCGGTGACTCGTTGGCACTCGCAGTGGAGCGCATCGCAACATGAATAAAGTCGCTGCGTCGGCCGACGAAGCCATAGCTGACATCCACGACGGCGCGACCTTGATGCTGGGCGGATTCGGCCTTTGCGGAATACCGGAGAACCTGATTGCCGCGCTGGTTCGAAGGCGCCCGCGAGGCTTACATACGATCTCGAACAACATGGGCGTGGATGAGTTCGGAATGGGGCTTATGCTCGCCGCCGATATGATCGCAACACACGTTGGCAGCTATGTCGGCGAGAATAAGTTGCTCGAATCGCGCGTCCTATCAGGAACTTTGTCCGTAACGCTCATCCCCCAAGGCACCCTCGCCGAGCGAATTCGTGCAGGCGGCGCCGGCATTCCGGCGTTCTACACACCAACGGGCGTAGGGACGGTGACAGCCGAAGGCAAAGAGACGCGGGAATTTGACCAACGCATGTACGTCCTTGAGAAGGCTTTGACCGCAGACTTCGCGCTGGTTAAAGCATGGAAAGGCGATACCGCCGGGAACCTTGTTTATCGCAAGACGGCACGCAACTTCAACCCGCTGATGGCTACGGCCGGCCGTGTGACCATCGCCGAAGTAGAAGAGTTGGTCGAGCCTGGGGAACTGGATCCCGATAACATTGTCACGCCCGGAATCTATGTGGACCGGATCTTGGAAGGCCATCGGTACGAGAAAAGGATCGAGCGCCTCGTGCTGCGCACACGTGCATGAGGTTCGCATTCACGTTGTTCATCTTGGCCACGATCGCTCGTTGCGCTTACTGCGCGTCCTGCGAGCAACTCCATGACATGCTATTGCCCGGTGCGGCGGTGAGCGCGGAAAATGTTGTCGATGCCGGGGTCGGTTCGTACTGTCGCGTTTCGATCACATCGACGCCCGTGCCGGATTCGGAAATCCACTCTGAAGTCTGGCTTCCTTCGGCCGATAAATGGAATGGTAAATTGCTCGGAACGGGGAACGGAGGCTACTCCGGCCAAATGGACGTTCGAGCCATGCACTCCGCTTTGGTGCAGGGCTATGTAGTCGCGGGTTCGGATACCGGGCATTCCGGAGGTGACCTGAAATTCGCCGTCGGCCATCCCGCGAAGATTGACGATTGGGCTTACCGCGCCGTACATGTGATGACGGAAGCCGCGAAATTCATCGTTCGGAGCTACTACGGGCATCTTCCCGAACACGCTTACTTCTCGGGCTGCTCGACCGGCGGTCAACAGGCATTGTCGGAAGCACAGCGGTACCCGGATGACTACGACGGCATTGTGGCAGGTGATCCCGGCAACGATCGTATTCACCTGAACGTCGGCTTCCTGTGGTCCTGGCGAGCGCTGCACGATGCACCAGGGGCAGATCTGCCGCCAAACAAGTTGTCGCTCCTGTACAGCGCCGTTGTGGACTCATGTGACCCTCTGGACGGGGTGAAGGATGGCATCATCACAGATCCGCCACGTTGTGGATTCGATCCGGCAGCGTTGCTTTGCAAAGGTATTGACCGAGACTCTTGCTTGACTGCAGCGCAGGTCGACGCCGTCCGCAAAGTCTATGCGGGCCCACGCGATCCTCGAACAGGCAAACAAATCTTCCCCGGATGGATTCGTGGGAGCGAGTCCCTGCCGGACGGCAGTGGCAGTTGGGCCGGATACTTTGCGGATAAACCGGAACCAGCTAGAGTAGATTTCTGGCGTTACTGGATATTCGGCGATCCGCATTGGGAGCCGAAGACGTTCGACTTCGATCGCGATCTCGCCTTTGCTGATCAGATGTGGCCGCAGGTTTCCGCCGTCAATGCGGACCTCACCGCTTTCGAGCGGCACGGTGGCAAACTGTTCATCTACCAGGGTTGGGCTGATCCAGTTGTGCCCCCGGAAGATACCGTTCACTACTACGAATCCCTAGAGCACGTGATGGGGAAAGAAGTCACGGAGTCTTTCGCTGTCCTGTTCATGGTTCCGGGCATGGGACATTGCAGCGGAGGTCCGGGGCCAAACCGGTTCGATTCGCTCCAAGTGCTCGATAAGTGGGTTTCCACAAACAAAGCGCCACAGCGCATATTGGCCCAGCATTTGGATAATGCGGGCTACGTTGATCGCACACGACCTATTTGCCCCTATCCGCAGCAGCCGGTTTACAAAGGGTCCGGCAATACGGACGATGCTGCTAATTTCGTTTGCCGGGCGCACGCGACCCAGCAGTTAGTAAAAAAGTAAGACCAGACAAGGACACTTATATGCGCTTTCAATCGATACTCTTGCTGACAGGGCTTTTGGCCGGCGTGACAACGCCCGGCACCCTGTTGGCACAAACTACCGGCTCGGATCTGCCCCCGGTGATCGACGTCCATGTCCACGCGATGTTGGAGTCATTCCCTGGAGGCGGACCCATGTGTCCCAACACCCCGGAGTTCCTCGCCTCCGATCCTGATAAGAAGGAAGGAATGTCCGGTTGGTCAAACCAAGACGACTGCACGCCGAAGCTCTATCCTTCGGGGAAGGGTGAGTATCTGCAGGACCTCGTTTCTGAGATGAAGCGCCTGAATGTCAAGGCCGTCGTCTTTGGCGATCCGGCAAGTGTTCACAAATTTGAACAGGCCGCTTCGGGTCGAGTCATCCCTGGAACCTCGTTCAACGACGGCCTGAAGCCTGGCGAACGCGCCTCCATCGACGATCTGCGGAAGACGTTTACCAGCGGCGGGTTCAAAGTTATGGGCGAAATTGGATTGCAGTATGAGGGACTATCGCCAAGCGATCCGTCGGTGGACAAATACTTCGCGCTGGCCGAAGAGCTAGACATTCCGGTTGCGATTCACATGGGCACCGGAGGTTCGGGACGAGCGAACGTCACCATGCCCAAGTTTCGGGGCTCCATGGGCAATCCACTTCTCCTGGAAGAGCTGCTCGCACGCCATCCTAAACTCCGAGTTCAAGTCATGCATGCCGGCTATCCCATGATGGACAACATGCTGACCCTTTTGCAGGCAAACTCTCACGTTTACGTCGACATCGCAGGGCTCATCTGGAGTTATCCCATCAAAGAGGTCAATCGCTACATCGAACGGCTTGTAGACGCCGGCTTCGAAGACCGAGTAATGTTCGGCACAGATCAGATGGAGTGGCCGAAACTGATGGCATACTCGATCAGCATCATTCAAAACGCGGATTATCTGACGCCCGGGCAGAAGCGGGACATTCTGTACAACAACGCCGCACGCTTCTACCGACTGGATAAGAACGGCCAGCATTAGTGCTGGCCTTCAACGTCGGCGACGCCCTAGGCATGCGAACGTCCGTTACTCAGTTTTGTTGGGCCGAGAATGGCCGCTTACTGGCTGACCGGAGAGTCGCGGTGCAGAGTTCTGCAGATCACGGCGCCGCGTTTGCCATGGACTGAGGCCTGCTTGGCTCAAGGCGAATCGAGACGCCCGCGCCCGTCCTTTCAATACATAGGTCTATACGGTGCCGTTGTTTCGCTCAAAAGCGAAAGCGACGCCTTTAACGGTTAAGCATACGGTTACTTACTGCTGGGATCCGAGAAACTTCTGAATGAACGCTAACGTAGGTATGTAGTCGGCAACATTGGTACCCCGAGTGCTAATCAGACGCTACGATATAGGAGTTTCTAAGTCTGCTACCCGAACTTGCTAAGTCTGTTTACGCGGTCGATGCTGATCGGCTCCTCAATTTCACGAATCTTGCCGCGAAGTTCCTGTTGCGTTGTAAGGCAAGTCGAATCAACGGCAACGCGGGCTCTGTTAAAGAACTACCTGCGGCGCGTTACATGCCGTTTGCTAAATAAAGATGGCACTCGGGCGTTACCTCAGGGGCGAAGGGTCTCCAAATCAGGGTGGGCTGCGTCGCTTCATTAGCTTGCTGTTGTCAGCCATCGAGAATCATACGGTGGAGGGTGACGAAGCGGATTATCAGCATTTCCGGGCCGCAATCAGAGAAGTCAGCGGGCGCTTCTCGGAAGAAACTTCGGTAGAAGACATGCTGGTCATGGCAGGCACGATTAGCACGACCTGCAAAGAATACGCCGAACGAACCCGCCGTTTCATCCGGGCGCACTCGGCGGAACTGCAACACATTGTGTCCATGTTGACGGGGGCAATCACCACGTCTATGGAGGCGAGCGAATCCTCGATAACCAGGCTGCAAACAATCGAGAAGCAGTTGGAGCGTGCTGCCGTGATTGAGGATGTTCGTACATTGCGGCTGAAGCTAGCCCAGTGTCTCGAGGGCATTCAGGAAGAGATAGTTCAGAGACAGCAAGACGTAGCTACCGCGTCCGCAGATCTTCAGCGCACTGGTCGACTATCCAACCCGGAAGATCCGAAAGTGACGCTGGACGCTATCACCGGAGTGCCCGGCCGACCGCAAGCCGAAGATGCAATGAAGCAGGCGCTGCAGTCAGGACGCCAGCATTATGTCGTCGTAGTTGTAGCAAACCGCATAAAGGCTATCAACTCGAGGTTCGGATATCCAGCCGGAGACCGCGTGCTCCGGTGTTTATGCAAACAGCTACAAGCGTTCGTTTCGGAAACCAACTGCGTCTTTCGATGGACTGGTCCGGCGTACGTTGCCCTGTTGCACCGGGAGACTCCGATAGATGAACTGCGGAGACAAGTCCAGCGAGCCGGCGATAAGAAATTTCAGGAAGTGTTTGAAGTCGAATCGAGGTCCGTCTCGCTTCCGGTGTCGGCCACCTGGGCCGTGCTTGCGATCAGTCATCCCTTACGACCTGTCATGGCAGCGCTGGATCTGCTCGTCGCTGCGGGTTGATTACGCCCCGACGCTTTATTTGTATAGCAGTATTCTCAACCGTCGACCCTAAGGTTTGTCCCGATTTTAAACCTCCTCAAAAGCTGATATAACTGGCGATGTCGCTACCCACAGATAGGGCACGTTACTGTTCGAAAGCCCAGGGAATGCCGGTATGGATGTCCTTTAATTCGATCCAAGGCGGGGTCTCCATCATCGAGATGCTGATGGACGAATATGGTCATCCGAGCCAATGGCAACTGCCGGCTACCACGCTGGTTTCTGGCGGACACGATGAGCGCGGGCGGGGTACAGCCGAAAGAATATTGGAGCTTCTCCCGGATTTGGAGAAATGGTGGTTTCAGAGCCGCAGAGCCCTTGAGCTTGGCGACGAACACAAAGTTCTCAGCACTTGCGTGCTCGTTTCAAACCGTTGGCTAGAGGTACATGCGTTCCGCTTAACCGGCCCGGACGATCGGCAACTGGCTTTGTTGTTTAACGACGTCACCGAGCACATGAGGGCAGATCAGGCTTTGCATGCCAGTGAGGCGCGTTGGCACGCCGTATTTGAGAACTCGGGTGTCGGGCTCGCGTTGAACGACAACAATGGAACCTTTGTCATGACCAACGCCGTCTACCAGCGCATGCTGGGCTATACGGCCGAGGAACTCAGGACCATGACCTGGGTCGATGTTACGCATGAGGACGATCGTCCGATGAACCAACGATCGGCTATCGACCTTTGGTCCGGGGAATCGTCGCACGTTCAATATGAGAAGCGTTACCGTCGTAAGGACGGAACGGTGATCTGGGTCAGGAATACGGTTTCGCTTGCCCCGGGCACGGAACAAGTGCCACGTTTCGCCATGGCGATCGTAGAGGACATCACTGAACGCAAGCGGGCTGAGAGAGAGTTACTTGCTCTCCTGCAAACGCTCGAAGAGCGAGTTGCAGAGAGAACGCGCCAGCTTACCACGGCTAACACTGAGCTGAAGAGGGAAATCGAGCAGCGCGAACGGGCCCAGGATGGTTTGCGCCGGAGTGAACTCTACATGGCCGAAGCTGAGAGACTCTGCCATATCGGCAGTGCTGTGTGGCATACGCAAAGCAAAGAGCTGTTTTGGTCGGACGAGACCTACCGCATGTTCGGCTTCCAATCGCGAAGCTTCAAGCCGTCGCAGGAAACCTTCCTTGGATTGGTTCACGCTGACGATCGACCGGCGTTCAAAGAAGCAATCGAAGGGGCGATACGCAATGGTCACGGCTACGAGCTAGAGTTTCGCGCCGTTCGTCAAGACGGGGCTATCCGCGCGATGCAAAGCATTGGTATACCGGCCTGCGACAGTTCCGGCCACGTTACACAACTTGTGGGAGCCGTGATGGATATCACGGAGCGGAAGGAGGTCCACGAATCGATGCAGGCGCAAATGGCAGAACTCAAGCGCGTTGAAGCACAGCGCAAACAGCTCCTCCGCCAAATTGTCAGCGCTCAAGAGAGTGAGCGGCGCCGCATTTCGCGTGAGGTACATGATCATCTAGGCCAGCAACTCACGGGCCTGCGAATGAACTTGGCTATGCTCAGGAGCCGCCGCGAAGGCACCACTCTTCAGTCCGAACTAGACCCTCTGGACGATGCCGTTCGGCAACTCGATGCGGATCTTGACTTCCTGGCCCGAGAGTTGCGACCTGCTGTACTGGACGATCTTGGCCTGCCGCAGGCCATCGCGAATTTTGTGGATAGCTGGTCCAAACATTTCGGGCTTCCAGCAGAGTTCCAGGTAAGCGGGATGGACCAGAACCGCCTACCAGGTGAGTTAGAAACAGTACTCTACCGCGTGACACAGGAAGCACTCAACAATGTCGCAAAGCACGCTAAGGCGAGCCATGTGGCTGTGCTGCTGCACCGCAACACCACCAACGTGTCCTTGATTATCGAGGATAACGGGTTGGGTTTCGATTACAACCAGCCCTTCATTACGGGCGAAAACGGACTGGGTTTGATCGGCATGCGCGAACGTGTTGAACTAGCCGGGGGAAGCTTGGATATTGAGTCCCGGGTAGGTCATGGCACAACCATAGCGGTGCGCATCCCGTTTGGAATCTCGTGAGGGAAGGCTCATGCATAAGCTTCGAATTTTATTGGCAGACGATCACAGAGTGATGCGAGAAGGTCTGCGTCTTCTGATCAATGCTCAACCAGATATGGAGGTGATCGGCGTGGCCGATAACGGGCGCATTGCAATTCTGGAAAGTGAGGCGCTACACCCGGACCTGATCATCATGGATATCACTATGCCGGAGCTCAACGGCCTGAAGGCGACAGAACAGCTCTGCCAAGTGTGCCCCGATGCAAAGATAATGGCGCTCACCCGCCATTCAGATAACGGCTATCTTCAGCAGATGCTAGCTGCGGGCGCAAGCGGGTATGCGTTGAAGCAGAGTGCGCCGGAAGAACTAATCCATGGCATTCGCATAGTAGTTGCCGGGCACAAATACCTTGACCCGGCCCTAACCAACCAGCTTGTCGGGACCGTCTACGGAAGAAATTTGTCACGACGGCTTCCTCCGGCAAACAGCTTGAGCCCGCGGGAAGAGGTGGTACTGCGACTCATTGCGTGGGGCTTTCTCAACAAAGAGATCGGCGCACAGCTTCGGATTAGCGTCAAGACGGTGGAAGCTCACAAAGCCAACGCTATGCAGAAGATGGGTATGAATAGCCGAATTGATATCGTCCGCTACGCTCTGCTGCGTGGCTGGATGGAAAACGTTTAAGTTGCATCATTGCTTGGTGGTGGCTTTATCTCCTCGCGTCGTGACCTGACTCCGATCGGGGGAACCCCTCAACGCTCAAATAGTTGACGTGTACAGTCCGGCGTATCGCGTCCTTCAAGACCTGCTTCCTTGGCCTTCCAACACCGCCAGAGTTCTTCGGCATGAGTGGAGACTGCCAGCAAGCCCGACCCGCACACGAGCGGCAAAAGGTACTTCAAAGGGAGGGCCGGCTGTTTGAAGCGGATGGCGAACTGCGCCTGCTCGGGTCCTTTCCCAAAAAGCGCGAGAAATTGGCTCCAGTGAGTGAAGGCGACGAAGGTAGCCAGGCAGAATGGGATGCTTTGCAAGTAGCTGTGGGTGTGCTGCTCGCCAGGAGGAATGGGCCGACGACTCGCGGTAAAGTAGATATCCCACGCGACAGTTGCCTCGTGCACGCCATACGAGGCTACGATCATCGCGAGTACACCTGCGTTAATTTGCAGGAACAGCGCTGCGAGCAATGCCGGTCCCATCTCCGCAATCATCAACATGTGCGTGAGGCTTTCTTCCATTCCACTGGTCGTCTCGATTCGGGTGCGCCGATGCCAGACGTAATCGGCCACACCGGCAAGCACCCAAATTGGCAGCAGCATCAGCGCAAAACGCTGCGTATCGTCGGGCACCTGAGTTTTGCGCTGGAAAACTCTCGATGGGGTACGTCGCACTTCTTTACGGCCGAACCCTCTTCCAACCGCAAGCATGATGTTTTTGAAAGCTTCTCTCATACCCCTCAGGTGCCCTGTCATCCCCGAACGATCGCGACCATTCCTATGTTCTTGCGTCAGTGCGGCTCTAAGACGATCGCCAGTTCCGTCATTTGTATGTTCCCGCCTGACTAAGCAGCGGCCGCTTGTGGGTGAAGAGTTACCTTGTGCCAGCCAAGTGCCCGCTCATCGAAGTGCTTGTAGGCGGTCGGCGCTTCACTGAGCGGAAGCTCGTGTGAAATGATCGCGGATGGCTTGGCCCTGTCCTGATGGATGAGCTTCGCAAGGTTGCGATTGTAAGCCTTGACATTGCACTGTCCAGTGCCCATCTTCTGTCCCTTGAACCAGTACTTTCCGAAATCGAATGCGATTTCCCCTTTCTTTGCGAGGCTGTCTTTGGAGTTGGGATCCTGAGGAACAAAAACCCCGACCACCCCGATGTTCCCGGTAAACTTCACTGCGTTCACGAGCGAATTCAGGACGAGATTCGGAACTTCCTGACCCTTCGGTGTATGGCATTGATACCCTATGCACTCGCATCCGCAATCGGCTCCCTGCCCACCGGTGGCTTCAAGAATCTGATCGACCTCCCGGCCCTCGTCCTCAACAATCGGGATCGCTCCTAGCTTCTCCGCAACCTGAAGCCGGTCAGTGTTGTGGTCGACCACGAACACCTGGCTTGCTCCCTGAATGACTGCGGAATGTGTGGCCATCAGCCCAACGGGCCCTGAGCCGTAGATCACAACAGAGTCGCCGGGACAAAGATTAGCCAGTCGTGTCGCATGCCAACCCGTGGGAAAGATATCGGACAGCATGACGTAGTCGCGCTCTTTCTCTTCGGCGTCTTCGGGAAGAATGAGGCAGTTGTAATCGCCGTACGGTACGCGAAGGAATTCGGCTTGTCCGCCGCGATACGGACCCATGTCCGCGAAGCCGTATGCCGCCCCGGCCATATTCGGCACTACCGAACGGTCCGCTGTCGTAAGACAGAAGGCAGAGAGTCCGCGCTCGCAGTTTGCGCAGAAGCCGCAGCCGATGTTGAACGGCAGTGCAACACGGTCACCGATCTGAACGCGGTCAACCGCTTCTCCAACTTCGATTACCTCACCCAGGTTCTCGTGCCCAAGGACGGCATTAGGGGGCATATCCGTACGGCCCTCATACATGTGCAGATCCGAACCACAGATGTTGGTTGTTGTTATCCGAACGAGTACGTCGGTTGGTTTTTCAATCCGGGCATCCGGGACGTTGTCAACGGATACATTCCGAGGCCCATGGTAAACAAGAGCTTTCATTGTGCGCAGTACCTTTCCAGAGACAGTGCGGGCTGACAGTAGCTCGCGCTTGCAAGCGTTGTTGCGCTGTTATCGAAACGAAATAACATCGCGATTTGTTTCGCAAGCGTGATCACGAAGTCGGCACTCACGGGAGTGGAGCAGTGCGGCGATCCTGCCGTTACGCTGCCCTGATTGCGATCAGGACAAGGCCCACTCGGTAAGGATTTGCCCGAGTTCGCCTGATGTGGAGCGCTGCGGCACTGCTCAGCAACCTCGTGCTTGAGGTCCCTTATGTCAAACTCATCGAACGCCGACGATGATCGCAAGCAAACCTAACCCGGCGGTACCCAACAAAGCAGCAGTCCGGATAGAAGGTTTCGGCAACCACTTCATCGCGCCTAGGACCAGTTGCGGCGGTTCCGTTGCTTGCGGCGATGAAGCGGCTCGATAATGTTCTGTATTCACGATCGGTGCAGCCTCGCTGAACAGGTCAAGCATGCCCGATATGAACGCACGCAGATCTTGCGGCCCGCGACTAGTGCCAAGGTTGCCATCTCGAACGAACTCCTGGTCAAGCCACGTTGCACCGGCATTGACAAGATCGTCCCGAACGCCGGGCCAGCTGGTCAGAGTTCTCCCTTTCAGAAGACCAGCCGACGCAAGCACCCAAGGGCCATGACACAGAGTCGCAATTGGCTTTTTCTCGCGGTCGAATGCGCGCACAAACTCGCGCGCTTCCTCGGATTGCCGAAGAAGATCGGGGTTGATAAACCCTCCCGGCACGAGCAAGGCATCGTAGTCATGCGGGTTCGCTTGCTCTAATGTTTTCGTTACTTTCACTCGAGTTGCAGGCTCGTGGAGATTCACTCCACGGATGCTGCCTTCGCGCAGCGATACGATATCCACTTCCGCGCCGGCGTGCTTTAACGCCTTCATCGGAATGGTGAGTTCCACTTTCTCGAATCCGTCTGCCGCAAGCGCGGCGACTCGTTTCCCTTTCAACATCGTCTTTGCCATAAATCATTTCTCCTAGTTACGAAACTTTCGGTACGGTGATGCCTCTTGTCGACTCCGGAAAGTTGGAATTTGAGTCGAACTGCCCTTAGCAGTACCTGGATCTACGTTCTCGTTCGGATACATCATGAAATCTGCGAGTACACTGATCTGGGGCGCCCATTTCGCACGTAGCTCAATGTATCTGCTGGCCCCTTGCTCCAGGTCGGGGGCCGGTCGTATGCCCACGGCTATAAAGAGGTCCACACTTCGCAAATACTGGTGACGCCATTGCTCAACGTCGGATTCGTTAGTCCGCCGCTTCGGGCCATTGCCGTTTCCTGGACCATGACTTGTAATCATGTCGAGAAGCAAGAGTGATCCTGACCAAAGCTCCGCTAGAGTGCCCGAACTCTGAAGCCACGCGTACTCGTTCGCGTCGATCCCACTCTCAATGAGAGATGCACAGTCGAGTAACATGCCCATCACGAAAGAGATCGAGTAATAGGCTTCTTCAAACCGAAAGTAAAGCAGAACGGGGTAGAAGTGGTGCATCTCTTTCAGCTGCACTAGAGAGGATGTCAAGCCGGACAAGGTGCTGAATCCAGACTCCACTCGCCCCTGAGGAGCGATGCGAACCAACATCTCCGCGCTGCTGCCTGTCATGCCGCTCATCAAAAACAGATGCAGCCCAAGGGAATTGCGCTGTTGCAGAGCATTGTAGATCTGCATAAGGTAGGTCAGAGTCAGCGAGATCACCGACATTCCGACTAGTGAGTTGAACATGAAGATCAGTCGGAACGTGGAAGTTTGGGGCGAGAAACCACTGGATCCAACAATCGACATGCTGTTGGCTGCCGCATACATCGCCGAAACAAAATCGGTGGGTGTGAAACCGTTCGAGACTGTGACCGCAGAGCCCAAGTAGGGATGAATGATGAGCGCCGCTCCTAGTGTCAGCAGAAGCGCCCACCACGAGATCAGCGATATAACGACTGCGGGTCCGCAGAGTGACAGGAACACTTCTGCGCGTCGGCCGAGGAGCTTCGCGAACCGGCGTAACAGTCTCCATTCCCATGCGCACACGAACCGACTGAAAATCCCCGTTCCTGCGCGCGCATACAGCACAGTGAGGAAGACGTCGAGCAGCACGAAGAGCATTAACAGCGAGCCGCTCGACATCTGCAGAGCAGAGGACACCGTGGTTCCTCGGTTAGTTGGGTTTCAACACTATCTTTTCGCAGTTGTCTTGCTTATCGCGAAACATCTTGTAACCCTCGGGCGCCTGGTCGAGAGGCAGCCTGTGAGTGATCACAAACGAGGGATCAATTTCGCCGTTCTGGATGCGTTGAAGAAGGGGTTTCAGATAGCGTTGCACGTGGCACTGACCCGTTTTGATGGTTATCGAGCGATTCATCATTGATCCGGCAGGGAACTTATCGATGAAGCCACCGTACACGCCTATCACGGAAACCGTTCCACCGTTGCGGCAAGCCATGATGGCTTCTCGCAAAGCGATCGGCCGATCGGTTTCGAGCCTGACGGCCTGCTTGGCCCGATCGTATGCGCCAAGGAATCCCGGCGCATGTGATTCCATGCCAACAGCATCGATGCAAGCGTCCGGACCACGCCCGCCCGTCATCTCGTTCAGCGCTTCCAACACTGATACTTCTTCGTAGTTGAGGGTTTCGACCCCCACCTTTTCGCGAGCCATACGAAGCCGATAGGGGAATCGGTCGATCCCGATCACCCGTTCAGCTCCCAGCAAGAACGCGCTCTTCATCGCGAATTGCCCCACCGGACCGCAACCCCAGACCGCGATGGTGTCACCCGGCTGGATGCCGCAAAGGTCGGCGCCCATGTAGCCTGTCGGAAAAATGTCCGACAGAAACAGCACCTGCTCGTCTGTCAGGCCGTCAGGGATCTTAATAGGGTTTACGTCCGCGAATGGGACCCGCGCATACTCCGCCTGACCACCCGCATATCCGCCGAGCAGGTGCGAGTACCCGAAAATGCCCGCGGGAGAGTGCCCCCACATCTTCTCAGCCATCCACGCGTTAGGGTTGGTGTTTTCACAAACAGAAAACAAACCCTTCTGACACATGAAGCAGCTGCCGCATGCAATCGGGAATGGTACGACCACACGGTCGCCCTTCTTCAGATTGTTCACGCCACGGCCCACGTCCACGATCTCGCCCATGAACTCATGCCCGAGGATGTCGCCGCTCTCCATAGTGGGAACAAAGCCGTTATACAGATGGAGATCGGAGCCGCAGATGGCCGTTGAGGTGATTCTCACGATGGCGTCGCTCTGGCTCAGAATCTTAGGATCGGGCACAGTCTCAACGCTAACTTTCTCCTTGCCTATCCAACAATTCGCTCTCATCGGTTTCCTTTCCTTCGATCCCTACACGGAAGCAGCAGTTCGCAGGCCTTCACCTGCCCCAACATACTGCTGCGGCGGACGAGCTGCGTGCATGCCACGATGGATACTCGCGTCAGACTTCACTATTTCGCCCGTTTCAAGTAACTGCTTCAGGTTGTGAAGCGCAATCTTCACATGCTGCTCCGGCACAAGTCCAAGTAGCTTTCCGAAGCTTGTGCCCAAACCCTCCGGCCGGATCTCGACGCGCACCTTCGTTCCCCGATTTCCCGTCGCGGGTTCAAAGCGCACCTCACCGGAGTGTGGCGCCGAGGAAGACACGGACCGCCAGGCGATCCTCGAATTCGGTTGGTCGTCGGTGATCTCGGCGTCCCACTCGAGGCTCCGTCCCATGGGCAGCGCGAGCTTCCAGTGAGAACGCCCATTGTCGAACGTCCGAACGGAATCCAGGCGGTCGAAGATCTCCGGAAGACGTGTAAAGTCGCGCCAGAATCCGTAAATCTCATTCCGGTCGCGGGCGATGATGATTGAAGCCGCAATTGAAGATGTATCGGTGGTGCGGCTCTGTGACTTGTCATTACCGTTGCTCAGTTGCTGCGCACAGTAAACGTCAGCGCAGGTGACACCGATCAGTGCCGCCGCGGTTGCCATGCCTTTGCCGCGGTCGTTGTCGTCGGTAGTCATAGCCTTGCAAAGAGAAGAAATGTCGAATACGTCTCCGGCGACTCGCGCCCAAAGCCAACCTGATGGATTGGATTGGGAAAGAATTCCGAAGCCGGCGGCCAGTTCGCGCGCTCCGCAGAGCTGCAAAACTGTCCGCGTTTTACCGTCATCTTTTATCCCGATAAGATTCGCCACTGCCTTTGGCGTGGCTATTGATGCGAGTCCCAGACCGATGCTGAACCAACCTAGCCCATTTGCAAGTTGCTGGGGTGAGACTCGTTGCTCTGTCACCATTGAAACTCCATTTCTGCCCAGAGCCCCTCCAGGCCCAGGACTTTCATGAGCTGCTTTCGCCCACCTTGATTGACGCCGAACAACTTTCAACATCTCTTCATATGAACGTCCGCAATTTGACGACGGAAGAAAAGCGATCAGGTAAGCAGATAGCCGTCTAGGGGAATTCACCAACGCTGCAGCTGCAACTTTCGGAAAGCCCGAAACTAGCCGGACATTGGCGATGCGCCTGCATATCCGATCTGAATGCGTTTTATGATTTCTTCAGGGCGACGATCGCGAATTCACGAGCGGGTCGGTGCCGCTGATTGGCAAATCTCGTGCCTCCGCGGATTCTGTCGCATGCTTCTGGAACGTGTGGGGCCGTGCGGTTGCGAAGCCTACTATCGGAGATATGCATGAGTGCCAGCACCTCTGCACGGTTTACGACACACAGGAGCAGCAGTTCACCGTCGCCCTGCCATTCCTAGAGATGGCTCTGGATTCCAACGAGAGGTGTCTCTATGTGGCGGATGAAAACAGTGTCAAGACGACCCTCGAAATACTAGAACGTAAAGGGCTGAACATTTCTCGCCACCTGCACGACGGTTCGTTCGAAATCCTCGAAAAGCAGGAGACCTTTCTCAGGAACGGTATCTTCGATCCCGATGCAATGATCTTGTTCCTGTCAGACAAGACGGATGAGGCCTTGTCCCAAGGGCACTCTGGGATGCGAGTCCTGGGCGAGATGACTTGGGCTCTTGAGGCAAATCTCGGGACCGAACTTCTGCTTGAGTTCGAGTCCAAACTCAACCAACTCCTCTTATCCAAACCAATAACCATCATCTGTCAGTACAACCGAAGGCTATTTCCCCCCGAGGTCATCATTGGCGTGATCGAAACACATCCACTGGTTGTCTATGACGCCCGGGTATCAAAAAATCCTTACTACGTGCCGCCGGAAGAGTTGCTTAAGCCAGACCTGGCTTCGATAAGGCTGGAGCGGCTGCTTGAGAACATCCGCTTGTGGAACCGGAATGAAGAAGAACTGTCCGCCGTTGCCGAGCGATTCCGGGCAGCGTTCTCGAACGCACCGCTTGGAACGGTGATTCTGTCCGCTGACAAGCGTATCCTCGATGCCAACCCCGCCTACTGTCGCCTGGTGGGGTACTCAAACGAGGAACTGCTTGGCATGTCGATCCTGGACCTCACCCACCCGGCGGACCGCGCGGAGTACGAAAATCGTCTAGCGAGCCTCCTCGAAGGAGAAGTTCCCGCCTTCGTTTATGAGAAAAGATACTTGACGAAGTTTGGGGCCGTGCGTTGGGACGAGCAGACCATAAGCGTCGCCGCCGTGGGTCTCGGCGGTTCGAAGCCGTCCGTCATAGCTATCGTTCAGGATGTCACTGGCAAGAAGCATAATGAGATGGAGCGGAATCGCCTCGCATCCGTTGTGGAAAAGGCAAGTGATTTTATCGGCATCAGCGATCTCAATCTAAACGTTCTGTTTGTTAACCCGGCAGGACTCAAGCTCGTCGGCTTAAGCAGCATGGCGGAAGGGTCGAGGACAAAGGTCACCGATTACTTTTTTCCAGCAGACGCTGAGTACATGGTGAAGGAAGTTATCCCGAATGTACTCGCGAACGGAACTTGGGCCGGAGAACTGAGATTCCGTCATTTCCGAACAGGCGAAGCAATACCGGTGGCGTTCTACGACGTGTTTACAATTGACGATCCCCAAACCGGAAAGCCTGTGAACATCGCTACAGTGACGCGCGACGTCAGAGAGCAAAAGCGTGCACAGCGGGAATTGCAAAGATCGTACGACGAACTGCTTGCGCTTTCCGCGCGGCTGGAGACAATTCGCGAAGACGAGCGAAAGCGAGTAGCGCGCGAGATCCACGACGAGCTAGGGCAAGCTCTAACGGCCATCAAGATCGAATTAATGTCTTTCCTAGGCACCCTGGAGCGGGAAGCTCCCGATGCTAAGAAATCCGCGGCCATTATTAACCTGGTGAACCAAACGATAGATTCGGTCCGCCGAATCTCGACGGAACTTCGCCCAAGAATACTGGACGATCTTGGCATTGTTGCGGCGCTCGACTGGATGTCGGAGGACTTTGAGATGCGGACTGGTAAGAAAGTTACCGCCGACCTCCCGGACGACATCGCAATCGGTCCCGAACAAGCGACCGCGATATTCCGAATCGCTCAAGAAGCGTTGACGAACATCGCCAGGCACGCCGACGCGATGCATGTCGATCTGTCGATTGCGGCAGAGTGGGACCGGACTTATTCTCGAAATAAGAGATGATGGCGTTGGCATGCCGGAAGAGACCATCGGACGACCTGCTTCCGTTGGTATTGTCGGCATGCAGGAGCGAGCGGCGCTTATAGGCGCGAAGCTAACGATAAGTTCAAGGCCGGGACGCGGGACCACTGTCCTCCTAAGTGTTCCACCCCTACACAAAGCTCAAGGAGCTTAGCCATGCTGAGAATCCTTATTGCCGATGACCACGAGATTGTACGAAAAGGACTGCGGGAAATTCTTGCACGCGGCCTAACCGATGCGTTTTTCGGGGAAGCACGCAATGCCGAGGACGTATTGCAGGCAGTCCGTACACAAAGCTGGGAGGTCCTCATCCTGGATCTCACTATGCCCGGGCGGAGCGGCCTCGACGTGCTGAGAGATCTGAGAGTTGAGCAGCCGGGATTGCCGGTTCTAGTCCTCAGCATGCAATCCGAGCACCAGTATGGCAAGCGGGTTCTGAAAGCAGGCGCCGCAGGCTATCTGCATAAAGACAGTGCACCGGAAGAGCTCATGCACGCCATTCGAAAAGTCCTCAGTGGCGGCCGGTATGTCAGCCCAACCCTAGCCGAGAGACTTGCGTTCGATATGGCAGGAGATAGCGATCAATATCCACACGAAAGGCTCTCGGATCGCGAACTGGAAGTACTTAGAATGATCACCGGAGGAAAGCAGGCTTCCCAGATCGCAGAGGAACTGCGCGTCAGTGTTACTACGGTCAGCACTTACCGGGCTCGAATTCTAGAGAAAATGAACATGAAGACCACAGCGGAACTTATGCATTACGGCCTGTTCAACAACATTCTCGACTAGGGGCGAGCGCAATCGGGTTCACCGATTGCTTGCTTCTTGCTGAAGTTGGACGGCAACTTCAGCCGCCAACACGCCGGTCAGGTGTTTCTGCGCGGTAAGATCGTCTCCCGCTTCTACCTCAAATCGTTTCAACCATACGATATGAAGCGTCTTGGCAGAGATAAGCTTTGACGTGAGTCGAACGGTTCCGCGATCACACGCAACGGTGTTGTCCAGGATTGCTGCGGCGCGTCCGCGCCTTGCATGTCGAATCAGGGCTTGGAGACCCTCACGCGTTTCAGGCATTCCGGGGATAATTCGGGCAAATCGGAGCTCCGAAAGAGAGACAAGCAGTTCCTGAGTCAGCGCGTTAGCAAAGGAACATGGGCTGTCAGCATTCAAGTCTGCGCAGGGAAGCACAAGAAGACCGGGACCGCCGCCGACATGTGTCACATCGGGCGGAACATCGCAATCAACACTCGGATCGCAAGCTGGCTCTTCAAATACCGCCCGGTAGGACCCGGGCGGAATCGTGATCCGAAAGTCCGAGGTGGATCCGTTCACTTCGTAGTAAGCGCGAAGTTTCTTGCGCAACTGGGTTGCGTGGACCCGCACTACAGAATCCAACCGCGGATCGAAGGACTCAGGCCGGCCAAACACTTCGACTCCGATGACATATTCCTTCAAATTCTCGTGGTCTCCCATTAATGCGCAATCGACAACGTAGGAGAGGAGCCGGCTACGCTGCGGGGAGTTTCGGAATGCGGGCGTCGCCAAAATGCTCGCCAGCTCTTGGCGGACGGCTTCAGGGGGAATGACTCGTTGCACAGGCACAGGAAAGAGGAAGCGCTCGTGAAGCCGCGCCATTATTTCGATCGATGCGCAGCCTCGAACCCGCTCAAATCCAGCATCGAACATCGACGTCGGTCAGGTACATCAGTGAAGTTGTGAAATGACTGTAGAAAGAGAACAGCGCGTCCGTCCTAATTTGAACTACAAGCCGTCCGATCATTACTTGACTTCAAGCCTCGACGTCCAGCGGCGAGCATGTCTCAAGCAGGTCGATCGCGCTTCGAACTGCGATTACTGTACTCTCATTGGCAATGTCGGCCGCCCATTCTTGTTCTGCGATGTCGCCCCGAACGGCTGCACCCGCCGCAATTGTTTTGAAGAGCTCAGCGAAAGCTAACTCACTCCCGATTGCCTCTCGGAGGATGCGGAGAACAAGTTGATAAGGGACATTCGTCGGGAGAGACACTCCTGATGTTAGGTGCCAGATTGTCGTCGGCGGTATAGAGCGGACTGTAATTCAATTGTACGTTTGACAGTGAAAGCCTTGTCCTCACAAATATGACAAACCATATAAGCTAGCCAGCTTAGCCGCTCAGTTAGCTGTTAGCGCCTTATTTACCGTGCGATATCAACGCTGCAATCTAACTAACACTGTAGATAAGTTGGCGCTCGCCAACCTCCAGATCCGTTGTCATTGTGGAAAGACGAGTGCCGTTAACAAACCATTTAATCTCCGAGAACGTCGCGGCTGCAGCGATACAACCGCGGTGGCCTCTATGCTCCGATCTCGCGGAGGGAGCAGCAGCCGACCCTGTTTTGGATCAGATGACGGCCATGCTCGCTCAGGTATTCAGCGTTCCAATGTGTTGTGTGTCTCTCGTAGACGAGTCGCAGGTCTGGTTTAAGTCGCGGTACGGGCTGGACGTAGAGCGCGTACCCGCAAACGATGAGAATCTCTGCGTTGACACCGTTCGATCGGGAGAAATGCTTGTTATCCGCGATTTGTCCGCTCACCCGAAATTCCGGGGCAACGTACTAGTCTCTGGTAATTTCGGCTTGCGCTTTTACGCAGCAGCTCCCTTGGTCACAGGTGACGGGAAAAGCATTGGGACGATCTGCCTCATGGATACCAAACCTGGACCGGAGCTTACCGAGCGCGACAGGATGCTTTTACGGTCATTCGCTGCCACGGTGGTGGGCCACCTTGAGCTAAGAAGCCAATCCTTGCAAATGCGCCAACTCGCAACGGCACACCGGCTACTGGCAGACGCCATCGACCAGACCGAGGACGCGATCATCATCACGGACACCCGCTTAGAAGGACGCGGGCCGAATATTGTTTATGCAAATGCTGCATTCTCCAGGATGATGGGATATCCAGCGAGCGAGATCATCGGAAATACACCCCGCATCCTACGAGGTGAACAGACCGACGCGGCCGTTTTACAGCGCTTGCAGGAGGCTGTTCTCGCCAACGAGTCGTTCGAGGGCGAGGCTGTCAAATACCGTAAGGATGGATCCACCTTACTTGTGAACTGGAAGGTGTCACCAGTTCGAGATGAGGGTGGCCGAGTCACAAATTACATAAGTAGCTATCGGGATGTCACCGCCGAGCGCGCGGCAGAGAGGGATATGGCCGATGCGAGGGATAGGGCCGAGCGGGCAAGCAAGGCGAAGTCAGCATTCCTGGCGGCCATGAGCCACGAAATTCGGACACCTCTGAACGGTATTATCGGCAACGCTGAACTCCTGGCAGGAACGCAGTTCGACAGCCGACAAACCGAGATGGTCACTGGAATCCGCATGTCCAGTGAATTGCTTTTGAACGTTGTCAACGACATTCTCGACTTCAGCAAAATTGAGGCTGGCAGGATCCGACTCGAACGAGTTCTATTCAGCCTCATCGACGTTGTCCGAGACTCGACTGACTTATTAGGCGAGAGCGCGGACCGCAAGGACCTTGAGCTGTCATTAGAAATCTGCGATGCCGTGCCTGATCAGGTTCTGGGTGATCCGCAACGTCTACGCCAGGTCTTGTTGAACGTTATGGGAAACGCTGTGAAGTTCACAGAGAAGGGTGCCGTTAACTTGCGTGTTTCTGCTACCGAGCGGATTGGAAGCCGCGCTGAGGTCACCTTCGAGGTCGCCGATACCGGTATCGGCATCGCTCCTGAGAACGGAGGAAAGCTGTTCGAGGGCTTCAGCCAGGTGGATGCGTCGATGGCACGCCGCTACGGTGGCACCGGCCTGGGCCTGGCAATTTCGAAGCGCTTGCTTGACTGTATGGACGGATCAGTGACCTTTCGGAGCGAGTTGGGTGTAGGCAGTACCTTCACCATCACCGTCTCCTTCGAGGTATCTGATTGCAAGTCGTCCCTGCCCGAATTGGATGTGTTAGTCCGCGAAAAGCGACTTACCGTGGTCTCAGAACCACGCAGTTGGATTGCCGAGAGATACGCAAATGTTCCTCTCGCTTCGGTCCAATCCCTTCTGCGCCGTCCTGCCAGTTCAACGCGGGCTGAAAATGCGTTCGCCGACCATATACTCGTCGACGCGACTGGCCACCCGGAGAGCCTTGCGGACGAATTGGCTCGAAGGGCCACAGCTATCACGGGGACAGCAGATCGCGTGTTCGTTCTGGTGCCGCTTCTTTCGCGGAAGATGACGCGTCTCCTGAGGAAAGCTGGATTTAGGTACGTCGCTCCCACGCCGCTGAGGGCTAAAGATCTTTGCGCCTGGATCGATGAAGGCAAGAAGACGCCGACTGCGGTGGACTCGGCGCAGACTCAGTCCAACAAATCGACCAGAGTTCTTTTGGTGGAGGACAATCAGATTAATCAAAGGCTAGCCATGCGCATGTTGGCCAAGCTCGGCTGCGAGGTGCAACTGGCTGAAAACGGACTAGAAGCAGTGGAGACGATGCAAAGAGCTATTGTCGATTTAATCTTCATGGACTGCCAAATGCCGGGACTCGACGGCCTTGAGGCTACGCGCAGGATTCGACGCCTCGGCTGCTCGACACCAATCGTTGCTCTCACAGCACATGCGCTTTCTGGTGACCGCGACCGGTGTCTGGCGGCTGGTATGAACGACTTTCTGACCAAGCCCGTTCGCCTGGAGGAACTGGCCGTGGCAGTTGAAAAATGGGGCCGGAGTTCCTGCATGGTCCGATCGGGTCTTCTTCGCTGACAGTACCAGCGGAGTATCACGCGCGCGTTTCACGTTCGGAAGCGAGCATAGTAGGATCACCGGAGAATGCACCGTACTTAACGGTGTGAGTGAAAGCCATTGGAGTTGGTGCGACGAAACGGTGGCGTGTTACATCGCGGCCCCGAGTGGGTCGTTGTTAATACCTTGATCACGAAAGCACCGTTTCAAACTGGTCTACACCAGGTTGCAATTCGTTATTATTTGCCTGCACCTATCTTGGCCATCTTCGCGGAGACTGCAGGTAATGATCAGCCCCTGCTCGATCAAGTCTGCAGCAGTTGTTGAGTTTGGGAGAATCAACGAAGCGCTTCAAGCAAGTGTTCGGCGAGCACTGCAGGAATGCTATCAAAGTAGCAGCCGCCGGGCGTCGAAACGTGGAGTTAGAAGTCAATCCCCTGCTCTGGAAGGCAATCGAAGAGAAGCGTCTGATACGGCTGCTCTACAAACAGCATGAGCGCATAATCGAACCACATGATTACGGGATTCATAACGGCTTGGCGAAGCTTTTGGGGTATCAAGTAGCCGGATCGAGCAGTCATAAGCTGCCAAGCTGGAGGTGGATGGAGGAACGTTCGATGGCCGAGATCGAGCTGCTCGATCAACGATTTGCAGGTGGACGTCCTACTGAGTTCGGCAAGCATCACAAATGGGAGAAGCTTTTCATCCGAGTGAAGCCGGCTGCAAACATCGCATTGGGAACGACTTCACCGTCAAGGTGAGCTGATTAGGCGTGGACTTCCGCGAGCTTGGCGCAACGTCTGATGTCAGAAGTTCTTATTCATTCATGACGAACGTGAAAAGCTTATCCCCAGCGCCCACCGATACATACTGTCGACCATCGAGCTCATAAGTGATGGCGCCGTTAGTGACTGACTTGCCAAGATTCGCGTGCCACAACACATCTCCGGTGGTGGCATTTAACGCCACGAGGTTGCTATTTGGGTCACCCGCAAATACCAGATTTCCCGCCGTGCTGAGCAGCCCACCGCGGATGCCTGGCGTTTCCCATTTATGGCTCCACGCCACCTTTCCCGTGCGATAGTCCAACGCCTGCAGCATCGACTCCGACCATCCGCCCTGGTCGTTGCCGCCCCAACCTTCGGGTTTCTCGGCATCGTCGAATATGTAATACAGGCTAAAAGCGCGCGTCGCGTTCACGTAGAACAATCCGGTTTGCCGGGCTAAAGGTCGGCGGCGGCCAATTCACAGCACCTCCCTGGTTAGGTGAGACCAGCGCGCCGGCAATTTGTGGCTCTTTGGCTGGGTTCGGGATCGGTTGTCCTTTTGCATCCACGCCCTTGGCCCAGTTTGTTTTCACAAACGGTGAACTTGATGTAGTTCTTTCCTGTCTCGCGGTCGAGGACAAAGAACCAACCGTTCCGGCTCGCCTGCGCTACTAATTTACGCTTCTTTCCATCGATCTCGCCGTCGAACAGAACCGGTGTTTGGACGGCATCCCAGTCGTGGGTATCATGTGGCGACGGCTGGAAATACCAGACCAGTTTGCCTGTATCCGCATTGAGAGCGACGATGGATTCCGTGAAGAGATTCGAGCCCGCTCTCGTACTTCGACGCAATCACCGGCTGCGGATTGCCGGTGCCGACGAACAGCATGTTCAAGTCCGGGTCATAGGTGGGCGGAGACCCAGGTCATGCCACCGCCATGCTCCATCGCATCGGCATTGGGCCACGTTTCCGAACCCGGTTCTCCCGGCTTCGGCACCACGGACCAGTGCCACTGCAGTTTGCCGGTTTCGGGATCGCGTGCTTCCAGATAACCCGGCCGGTCGAGATCGTCGCCACTGACTCCCGTAATGACGTGATTCTTGATCACCACCGGCGCGACGGAAGCATAGTACATCTGATCGAGATCGCAAATTGCCTGACTCCACTGCTTCTTGCCATCTTTCAAATCGAGCGAGACTAGATTGCAATCGGGCGTTTCAAAAAAGAGCGAATTGCCGGAAATGCCTACCCCGCGATTTCCCAAGTGGATGCCGCCCTTCGACGCCCATGTGTAAGTCCAGATCTCGTGCCCAGTGCGTGCATCAATGGCCCAGACTTTATCTGGCACGGTGAAATACATAATGCCGTTGACCACCAACGGAGTCGCAGAAATGCGGCCCGCCTGACGGATCGCCGCCGCTCAGAGAGCTGGTACATCCACGCCAAGACTGAGCGACTTCACATTTTGATCATTGATCTTCGTCAGGCTGCTGAAACGCCGGCCCGAGTAATCGCCGTTGTAGGTGGGCCATGAATCGACGGTCGGATGCAACGATGGCGGAAGGATCGAGCCCGCTGCCCGGGTCGGCAGCAAGGCAGCGCGTCAGTAGGAAGCAGTGTCGTCACCGCATGAAGAGCGAACTTGATCATTTGAAGGTCTCCAGATAGGCAACAACGTCGTGAATGTCTTTGTCGGTGTATTGATCCAGCAGCGCAACGTGGCCGGCGTAGGGATCATGCTTCTCGACCTTGACTCCAGGCCCGCGTTGGAAGCTGCGGTAATTGCCCTGCGTCGTCGCGCAACGAAACATTGAAATCGTCGATTTCCTCCAGCATGCCGGTCGCCGCTTCGCCGTGGCGGTGGTAACCGTAACAGTAATTGGTTTGCGGGAATTCGTAGTAGCTCCGGCGGCCGAAGGCAGCCGTTTGCGGAAAGACCACTTTCAATTGCAAAACAGGCGGATCATACTTGCTGGCAATATGCGCTAAGTCGCCCGTTGTCGAGTGGCATTGACTGCATCTTTCCAGGCCGTAGAAGAAGGCCTTTCCTTCTCTGGGATCGCCCACCAGGATGTTCAGCACTTTGTTAAACGGGCCGGTACGCAAGGTGTCGCCCACTTGCTGGTGCAGGAAGTGAGACAAGTCGACAATCTGATCTTGGGTCAGTTGAAATGATTTGCGCATTGGGATGAGCCTTTGGCTAGAAACGGCCCGATGGTGTTCCCGTAACGATCATGCAGAACCACCAGCGATCGACCAAGATCTGGTCCACGCTCGCTGCCTCGCGCCCGGGTCCATGGCAGGTGATGCACTGTGCTGTATACAGGTCTTTACCGCGCGCCGCCGCATCTTCGTCTACAACCTGCTTGTCGTTAGCGCCTGCCTGGTCAATCAGGCTGGGAGGCCGCGCAGCCTTTGCATTCGCGACTTTGCTCTTACCGGAGCTTGCGGGGGCAGGCGGTAAATTTTTCGCCAGGTAATCCACAACTTCCGCGAACTCCTCGTCCGAGCCCTTAGCGCCCCGGCTGATCATGTTGGAGACGATGCTGCCCCATTGTTCGCGAGTCATTCCCCGCCCGAGCACAATGTGCGCCGGATGGCAAGCGGAACAGATCCGCTGAACCGTTTCTCGATTCGGAGCGTCGGGCAGTTGCGCCTCCCGGAGCTTGTCCCCAAGCGCACCAGGGTGCGACACAGCCCAGCAGGAGCAAGCCGTAGCGATTTAACGTCATCCAGTTTCTTACGTTATCAACGTCCTAGCGGAAAGCTCGCTCCCTCGTTCAACCATTGAAAATTAGGCGCCACCGGCAAGGGACCGATATGTAAGCTCGCATTCACTCTGCCTGCGTTCACGAGGCCTTGGTCGAGCATTTGTCGGCGCATAGTGGAGCGGCACGGTGGGAGTCTGGGGGACCGAAGACAGACCCGAGACGGCGCGACATTTTTCTTTACCCTGCCCCGACCATTCGCAATACGGGTCGTGACTATGAAGCAAAAACCCTTGCTTGGACGCGGACGATTCTGCCACATTCCTTCCTGTGGCGTTTGGGGCGCGCGACTATGTAAACAAAGAGTAACTGCTAAGCGCCAGGCCGGTGCCGACAATGGCGCCAACCCCAACATCACTCAAGAAATGCATGCCGAGCAGGATTCGCGAAGTGGCAATCGCGATTGCACAGAACAGCAGAACACCCAGAAACAAGGGATAGAACGTTCCCAATGCCACTGCAACGGAAAACGCCGTAATAGTGTGTCCGGATGGAAACGAGAACTCGTCGGGTGGCAGCAGGTGTGCCCACACGTGCGGCTCGATTTCGCATGGCCGCTTGCGCCCGGAGATTTTTTTGAGTGAGACGAAGATTCCGATTCCAACAATGGCCGCGGATCCCGCAGACGCTAGAGCCGTAAAGCGCTCGGCACCACCGAACATCAAAACCAGCAGACCGCAAAGGTACCAAAGCCAGCCATCACCTGCGCGTGTGGCGGCAATCGACGACACCCTCACCCATTTGGGCGCGGGCCATTTGTTCACCTTCCGCATCAGCTTGTGATCGCGGGTTGAAATGAACTGGAGCATGATGAAAGCCCCCTTCTGGCTCTCGACTGTCACCGGTAACGCGAGCAAAACAACACTACGCGTCTATCTTAGATCTAATGCTATGACTGTTACGAGGGAATGAAGACCAAGCTAACGTTGCTTGAAATCCCTTCTAACCCACTGAATCCTAAACTGTTGATATTCGTTACGGGTAGCATAGAGAATTGTTCAGCAAACCGACAATCGATTTTGTCTATTTCGACGCTGGCGGCGGCCACCGCAGCGCGGCACTTGCCCTTCAGTCCGTTGTAGAAGCGGAGGGTTACGACTGGAATGTCCGGCTGGTGAATCTGCAGGAAGTGCTTGATTCTCTTGATGTCTTCCGCCGGATCACGGGCATCAGGATGCAAGATATTTACAACCTGCTGCTAGCGAAGGGCTGGACCCTGGGATCGAACTACCTGCTGCCGCTGATGCACCTGATCATTCGCCTGTACCACCCTCAGCAGGTACGGTTGTTGACCAAGTTCTGGACCCAGCAACGGCCGGATTTGGTGGTCTCGCTCATCCCAAACTTCAATCGTGCACTGTTCGAAAGTACGCGGCGAGCGGGACTGAACGTTCCGTTCGTGACTGTACTGACGGATTTCGCCGATTTTCCTCCCCACTTTTGGATGGAGAAACAGCCAGACCAATACTTCATCTGTGGCACGGACTGGGCGGTACAGCAGGCGCGCCGTATCGGCCATCCCCAATCGCGGATTGTGCGCGTCAGCGGAATGATTCTCCGCCCCGGTTTTTATGAGGCTCAGTCCGTAGATCGGCGTGCAGAGCGAATCCGGCTGGGTCTAGATCCCGATCTCCCGACGGCGCTGGTGCTGTTTGGCGGCGAAGGATCTAACAGCATGTACTCGATTGCGAAGCGGCTGGGCAACTCCGCGACCGACATGCAGCTAGTGATGATCTGTGGGCGGAACGAGCGGCTGAAGCAGCGGCTTCTGCGCCTGAAAACCCGTAATCGCATGCATGTGGAAGGCTTTACCAAGCAGGTCCCGTACTTCATGAGTTTGGCCGACTTCTTTGTCGGAAAACCGGGCCCCGGCAGTATCACCGAAGCGTTGCATATGAATCTTCCGGTGATCATTGAAAGCAACGCGTGGACCTTGCCGCAAGAGCGATACAACGCTAAGTGGGTGCGGGAACACGAGTTTGGCATTGTGCTCGAGAGTCTCCGTCATATCGAATCGGCGGTGAGAGAGTTGCTGCAGGCGGGAAAGCTGAACGTGATGAAGCACAGAATTTCAGCTCTGCAGAATATGGCTGTCTACGAAGTTCCTCGCGTTCTGGCGAGTATCCTGGCGGGCGACCGCGAAATGCTTCAAAGCGCGGGAACAAAGCCGGCCGCACATCCGTCCTCTCCTCTGCGGAGAAACTAGCGTGCATCAAAAAGGTTTCCGGCCGAGCGCTTCCTTCTGGGAAGCGGGACGCATCGCCATCGATTCGCTGCGGAAGAATAAACTGCGCAGTTTTCTTACGTTGCTCGGCATTATTCTCGCCACCAGCACGCTGATCGCGGTCACTGCCTTCATTCACGGGATGAACGTATATATCGCGACGAAGCTCTCCGACATGGGGTCAGACGGGTTCCGGGTGGTGCGGATTGCCATGATCGGACACTGGGACCCAAAGAAGTTTCTCGAAATGCAGCGGCGCAATCCCCAGTTGAAGCCAGAGGAGTACGACTTCGTACGCACTAATGCGCATCTCTTGCAAGATATTGGGTTACAGGCGTGGCGCAGCGAGTCCGTCGGGTACAAAGGTCAGTTCATGCAGGGTGTGGACATGCAGGGCATGACCGCGAATGTTCTTGCCTTAAACAACGTCGAAGTGAGCTTGGGACGTGCTTTCACTGAACAGGAAGTGCGCCGCCACTCCCGAGTGACATTCATCGGCACTGAGGTCAGCGATCATTTTTTTCCTGGCGTTGATCCCGTCGGGAAGACGATTACGATTGGGGGCGTTCCGTACGAGGTGGTCGGGGTCGCTAAAGCTAAAGGCAGCGTCTTTGGCCAATCTCAGGACAAGTTCGTCGACATACCCATCTACTTCGTATATGAAGACTTACGGCCGCAACAACGAAAAAGGCTTTGTGGCCAAAGCGATCGACCCCCAACGCATGAGCGAAGCGGAAGACGAAGTACGGTCATTGCTGCGCGCCTATCGGCACTTAAAGCCGTCTGACGACGACACGTTCAGCATCTTTGGATCCGACACCCTATCACAAGCGTGGACCAACCTGACCGGCGCGATTGCGGCAACGGCGCTGGGCGTGGTGTCGGTCTTTCTGGTAGTTGGAGGTATCGTGATCATGAACATCATGCTGGCGGTGGTGACGGAACGGACACACGAGATAGGAATTCGCAAGTCGCTTGGCGCCCGCCGGGCAGACATCTTAAATCAGTTCCTTGTGGAGTCAGCCGTTTTGGCGTTAACAGGCGGCGTTCTCGGGGTTCTGATTGCGTATACCCTCACCGTGCTGGTGAAAGCGGTGACGCCGTTGCCGATGGAGATGCCGCTGGGTTCGGTATTCCTGGGGGTTGGCCTTTCGGTGGTGGTTGGATTGTTCTTTGGTGTCTATCCGGCCAAACAGGCCTCGAAACTCGATCCCATCGTTGCGCTACGGGCGGAGTAAAGATGAATACGGCCGTTGCGTTGCGTAATAACGTGATGCTCGCATTGGACACCATTCGCGAGCACAAGATGAGAACGTTCCTGACGATGCTGGGCGTCATTATCGGCACTGGCACCATCATTGGCGTCGGCTCCATCCTGACGGGCTTCGATGGAGCCGTCACCAACGTCATTCGCAGTCTTGGGCCGAACGCCATCATCGTCTCGCGCACACCTGCGTTTCCGCACCTCTGATCTGACTCCGGAAGAAAGGGCGCGGAAGTTCTTCACCTACCTGGACGCGGAGACTTTGCGCAACGATTGCAGAGCGTGTGTGCGTGTGTCTGCCACCTTATGGCAGAACAATCGCAGGCCGGTGGTCACGAAATATCAAGGGAATGCGATTTACCAAACGCAGCTGAGCGGCGTGGAAGAATCGTACGCACAGACCGGCCAGATCGATATCGACCAGGGCCGGTTTTTCACGGAACTGGAAGACCGGCATCATGATCCGGTGGCCGTGATCGGCGCCGATACTCAGAAGAGCTTGTTTGGCGATTTGAATTCGCTGGGCAAGTAGATCAATGTCGACGGGCAGACGTTCCGGGTGATCGGAACCCTGCACCGCCCTAACGCCAGCTTCTTCGACAGCTCTGACAACCGGGTCATTGTGCCGTTCTTCGCGATGCGTAAAGCCTACCCGAACAGCCGTGACGTCTCGCTGATTGTAACGGCCGCCGACGGGCATGTTCCGCAGTGCGCTGGATGAGATCCGCGACATGCTGCGCGTGGCCAGGCATGTGCAAACCGAACAACCGGAGAACTTCGCGCTATCAACGGCTGAACAGATGGTGGAACAGTTCCGTCAGATTACGGCCATGACGTTCCTGGTGATGATTGTTCTTAGTTCCATTGGTCTTCTGGTGGGCGGCATAGGCGTGATGAACATCATGCTGGTTTCGGTGACGGAACGAACCCGCGAGATTGGCATTCGCAAGGCCATTGGCGCACGGCGCATTGACATCATCGTGCAGTTTCTGTCTGGAGGCGGCAGTGCTGACCGGGCTTGGCGGGTTATTCGGGTTGGTTCTGGGATGGGGAATCGCCATGTTGAGCAAGCTGATATTCACTGCTATTCCTACTACCGTGCCTGCCTGGGCCGCCATCGCCGGCATCAGTGTTTCGGTCGGTGTCGGCCTGTTCTTCGGCATTTGGCCCGCAAGTAAAGCGGCTAAGCTAGATCCGGTAACGGCTCTGCGCTACGAGTAATACCGGTTTTCGCGTACCACTGCACCTCGGGCAAGAAGCCGGTCATCTCCGAAGGGATGATTCAATCTCAAGGTTATGCTGCGCTGTCTGCCGGCGCGAGGCTGGCACCCTTTTCATTTGAACGACGGGACCCGCGTCCGAGCGACGTTGCCATCGACATCCTGTACTGCGGCATCTGCCACTCCGATATCCACCAGGTCCAGAATGACTGGGGAGCAGGCCTCTACCCCATGGTGCCCGGACATGAAATTGTGGGCGGCGTGACCAAGGTTGGTTCTGCCGTAAAGAAATTCAAGGAGGGCGATCTGGCGGGCGTGGGATGCCTGGTGGATTCCTGCCGCGAGTTGTGAGAACTGCAAGGCCGGTGAGGAAGCAGTATTGCCTGGATAACGCCACGTTCACTTACAGTGCGCCGGACAAGATTTCGGGCGGAATTACGTTTGGTGGTTATGCCGACAATATCGTCGTGGATGAGGCATTCACTCTCGACATTTCACCCAAGTTGGATCTGGCCGCGACGGCGCCGCTGCTGTGTGCAGGCATCACAACTTACTCGCCCATGCGCCACTGGAATGTAAAAGCGGGGCAGAAGGTCGGCGTTATCGGATTGGGCGGGCTGGGGCACATGGCGCTGAAGTTCGGCCGGGCGTTTGGAACCCATGTTGTGCAGTTCACGACGTCGCTGAGCAAGAAGGACGACGCGCTGCGGTTGGGTGCCGATGAAGTTGTGCTGTCAAAAGACGCAGACGCCGTGAAGGCGCACGCGAACAGTTTCGATTTCATTATCGACACCGTATCTGCTCCGCACGACATTACACCTTTCGTGAATTCACTGAGGCTGAATGGCCATCTGGTACTGGTTGGGTTGCCGACCGAGCCCCTGTCGACTGCGGCTGCCGGCCTCATCTGGTCGCGGCGCTCCATAGCCGGATCGCTGATTGGCGGTCTGCGCGAAACACAGGAGATGCTGGACTTCTGCGCGGATCACAACATCACTTCGGACATTGAGATGGTGCCGATTCAAAAGGTCAACGAGGCCTTTGAACGTACGGTGAAAGCGGACGTCAGATACCGCTTTGTTATCGACATGGCTTCGCTTAAGAACTCCTAAGCCGCCGGTCCAAAGACGCGCTCGACATAGAGGCGGCTGAGTTGCAGATCTTCCTCAAGAGGTCGTGAAACAGCGGTCTGGGGGCGATACGCCAGTTCGACTACAAGTTCGGGCTTTAGTTGCTGTTCACGAAGATAGGCAGCGACCGCCGTGTAATCGATATCGCTGTCTTCCACATCTTCCAGCCAGATCTTCTGCCGCGCGCTGCGAATGTGCAGTTCGCAGACGCGGTTCCCGGCCTCTCGCAGGAATGCGATTGGATTGAAGCCGCCCTCGTAGGCCCAATCGACATCAATGCACAGTTTCACCGTTGCCGGGTCAGTATGCCGCAACAGAAAGCGCCATTCGCGCGCATTGTTCTGGAGTTGGGGCGTATGGTGGTGGACTCGCAATTGCATATGCTGCGCCTGAAGGCGTTGCGCCATGCGGTTCAAGGAATCGGCTTCCACCTGTAACTCGGCATCCGTCTTGGGCTGATCGTCCCGCTTCGGGTCGGGATTCGTGACCACCGCCGTGCAGCCAAGCGGGCGACACACGGTTGCGAGTTGGACGGCTTGCTGAATCGTCGCTTCCGCTGCCAAGCCTTCGTGCAGGACGCCACCAACGTAGAGGGAAGGGATGGTCAGGCGGTGCGAACGGAGCAACTGCGGTGTACGCTCACGTAGCAAGCCGGCGAAGAAATTTGGGCCGAGTTCCACCTTGCGGTAGCCGGCCTTTCGTACAAATCCAAACACCTCGTCGAGGACGTCGGCTAAGCGCCGATGAGTGCGCTGCGCATACTGCTCGAAGATGTAGCCTTCTGACGCACAGGCCCCGTCCGGTCTTTGCTGCCGGTCTAGCCCATGACGCGGAAACGCTGCCGATGGTGAGTAGCGCCTTGCGGCGGTTCATGGTGCCTCATTGTATGCCCGGCGATTCGGGCCAGGCATGTTTGGGGTAGCGGCGGCTTAGTTCCCGCCGCACTTGCGGATAGAGGTTCTTCCAGAAGCTAACCAGGTCGGTCGTCACCTGCACCGGTCGATGGTTGGGCGCGAGCAACTGCACAACCAGCGGCACAGCACCGCGCGCCACGGTGGGCGTTTCCCGCATGCCGAAGAAATCCTGCAGGCGCGAAGCAACGGAAGGCGGACGCCCCTCATGGTATTCGATGCGCGCGCGCCGGCCCCCTGGCAGCTGCACGTGGGTTGGTGCAATCTCGTTGATGACGCGCATGGGCAGCAGGGATTCAAGCAGTGGGAAGAACGCTCCCTTGCGTGAGGCGACCCGCAAATCGGCGAAGCTGGTGAGTCCGTCCGCCAGCTGACGCGTGGCTTGCCCGATCACGTCCGCGGGCAAAACGGGGGCCCCATTCTCGGCGGCGAAATGCACCCGGCGCAGGAACGCGCCAAGCTCCTCAGCGTCCACGAAGCGTTCCGGACCTGCCTCCATTGCCTTTGCGGCCAGGAGGTCCGCCGCTGCGTTTGCGTCAGTAGGTGCGCCGCGCGATTCGTCGATCACCAGCGACTCATAGCGAAGAACGTTCAGCTGCTCCACTCGTTCCGCCTCGCGGTTCCAGATCATCTGCTCCTCGGCCTGTATGCGATGGGGAAATGCATCCAGCAGCCAGTCGGGTTGTACCGGAATCGCGACGCGGATCAGCGGGACAGCCCCTTCGCTTCCATCGTCTACATCCACAGCGACCAGGAACTCCGAGGGGAAGCCGCGGGCACGCGGTAACCTGGCGGATTGCCCGTTCGAGAGCAGTATCGTTTCACCGCGCCTGCGGCCTACGCGGTCGGGGTAGCCAGCCAGAAACGCTTTTTCAAGCGCGTGTTCATCGACCGTAGGTGCCGGGTGAAGGGACCGGCGAAGCTGCTGCTGTAAGCGCTGTACGCCGAAGGACCGCTCGGCTTGCAGAATCGCCTCGATATCCGACGCCGCATCGTCGTTGCTGCGCAGCCGCCCCTCCGAGAGCTGCGCGGCAATCAAGGCCGCGTCATTGCCTGCTCCGAGTGTTGCCGCCATCAGCAGAAAACGCCCGAGCCGCGGGTGAACGGGCAAGCGGCTGATGCGTTTTCCGAGATCGGTCAGTGTGCCGCCGGCGTCGAACGCCTCGAGTTTCACTAGTAGTTCGCGGGCGTGGGCCCGATGTTCGTCGGACGGAATGTCGAGCCAGGGGAGATCTTCCCACGACCAACCGGAGGCAGCCAGGTGCAATGTAAGCTCCGTAAGGTCGGTGCGTAGAATGGCGGGCGGCTGCTCCGGGACTCGTCGCACGAAGTCGCTTTCCGGGTATAGGCGAAGAGCTAGGCCGGGACCCGTTCGTCCCGCGCGGCCGGCCCTTTGGATGGCCGACGAACGGCTGATTTTTTCTACCCGCAGTCGCGGCAAACCGCTCCAGGGCGAGTGCGTCAGGACGCGCGCGAGTCCACTGTCGATGACGGTATCCACACCGTCGATGGTCAGCGAACTCTCCGCCACGTTGGTGGAGCAGATGATCTTGCGTTTGACAGAAGGGGCGAGGGCGGCATCCTGCTCCGCTGCGGCAAGATCGCCATACAATGCCAGCACGGTGGCACTGTGCTGTTGCGCGATGCGCTGGCATGCAGCCATAGCGCGCCGGATCTCGGCGGCGCCCGGCAGAAAGACCAAAGTATGGCCCTTTTGCAAGGGCAAGGTTCGCGCGACCGCTGAAGCGACTTGTTCTTCGAGCGGCGCAGCCGATTGCGGCGTATACTCCGTCGTCACCGGAAACAGACGGCCCGCGGCCCTTATCACCGGGGGATTTCCCAGCGCAGAAGCCAGGCGCTCGGCATGCAGGGTGGCTGACATCAGAACAATGCGCAAATCCGGCTTTCTTCCCTGCAGTTTGCGGAGCAGTGCCAGCGCCGCATCGGTTTCGAGATGCCGCTCATGAAACTCATCCAGGATGACGGCCTCCACTCCGGTAACGCCTCCGTGCGCGAGTAACTTGCGCGTGAGAACGCCTTCGGTCAGGAACCAGAGCCGGGTGCGGCTGCTGGACACCTCTTCATAACGGACTTGATAGCCGACGGTCTGACCGGGTTCTTCGCCGCGTTCTTGAGCGACGCGCCTGGCGGCCGTGCGGGCTGCGATCCGTCGTGGTTCTAAGACAAGAACGCTCGACCAGCCAGCGTCCAGCAGTGCCGGAGGAACGCGCGTCGTCTTGCCGGCGCCCGGCTCCGCTTCAATCAGAACGATTGGATGTTTGCGAACGGTTTCCACGATGTCCGGCAGTAACGGGTCTATCGGTAGTGCAACGCGCGGCTTCACTCTCCCTACGATTTCATGCGCGACTATCGAATGTGTACTCGCTTCATCTTTCCTGCCCGCCCGAGAGCGTGGATGCGCTTTCGTTGCAGTTATGGGAGCAAGGGACAGCAGGCATTCGTGAGCTTGATTATGGCGGCGAGGTCCTGCTGATTGCAGGCTTTGAGGACGACGTGGATCAGCCGCGGTTATCGAAGGAGTTCGCCGCTTACTCGCCCGAGTGGCAGGAAGAAGAAGCAATCGACTGGGTTCAACGAACGCACGATGCGTGGCCGGCGCGAGAGGTGGGCGACCATCTATTCCTGGCACCGCCCTGGGCCAGCGAGCCCACCCCGTCCGGACGCGTTCGTGTTGTTCACAATCCCGGCCTGGCTTCGGGAACGGGAGAACATCCGTGCACGCAACTGGCTCTGCAGGCGCTTGAAGAAACCGTGCAGCCCGGTTGCACCGTTGCCGATATCGGAACAGGTTCGGGTATTCTCGCGATCGCGTCAATGCGATTAGGCGCCCGCCAAGCCGTGGCAACGGACCTGGACGAAACCTCTCTCCAAACCGCTGGGGAGAACTTCGAAGCGAACGAGTTGCCCGCACGGCTGGTCCTTGGGTCGGCAGAGTGTCTTGTGGACGAGTGCGCCGATATCACAGTGGCCAATATCAGCGGTACGGTGTTGCTGGCAATCATGGACGATCTTCTGCGGATTACCAGACCGGGCGGCCAGCTCATTCTGACGGGGTTGCCGGAATGGGAATTGGCTCCCTTCGAGCGCTTGTTTCCGGGCGCCGCGGTAACGGCGATGAATGAGTGGCGTTGTCTGACGACCAAGCCGGGCGGCGGACGATTCGGAAGCTGACGGATTGCGTCCGCGACAGGAAGGTGTAAGAATCTCGCCACGGACCACAGTCACTCTTTGGCGAGCTTTTTCGACGCGCGGCGCTTCTTGGCAGCAGCCGGTGGTGTTTGAACCGTTTGTTCCTGTCGTTGTAGATGTTCGAGCGCGCTTTCAAGGCGCTGACCGCCGTCAAGAACGGGTGCAAACAGGTCTCCCACCTGCTCGAAGCGTTCCGGTGCATTATCGATTCGGAAATCGGTAGGCCGCAGCCCCCGCTTCAGCTCCTCCCACTTGAGTGGCGTTGCCACCGCCGCGCCGTTATAGGCGCGGACCACATAGGGCGCGGCGATCGTTTTGCCCATGCCGATCTGAAGATAGTCGAAGTAGACGCGTCCCTTCTGGCGCTTCTCCACGCTGCGCGGTGTCGTAAACAGATTCGGTTGACGGGCTACGGCCAAGTGGGAAATTAATTCTGCAAAACTGCGCACCTGGTCGAAGGTGTAGGTGGGCTCTAGCGGCACATAAACATGCATGCCGTCGCCGCCGGTGGTTTTCGGATACCCTCGCAGGCCCAGCTCGTCCAGCAGTTCGCGCACCAGGAGTGTCGCTTCAATCAGCAGGTCGAATGACGTATCTACGGGATCCAAATCCAGCAGCATCCAGTCCGGGTGATCCAAATTGCCGACGCGGCTTGTCCACGGGTTCTGATCGATGCAGCCGAGGTTCACCAGGTATAACAGGCTGGCGCGGTTGTCTGCCAGCGGATATTGATTGACCTTGGGCGGATGGTGTTCCGTGATGGGATGACAGTGCGAGCCACTCCGGGAAGTGATTGCCGGCATTCTTCTGAAAGAAGAACTCATCCGCAATCCCGTTCGGATAGCGCTTCATGGACAGCGGCCGATCTTTCAGGTGCGGCAGCAGAAAGCGGTGCTACCCGATCGTAGAAGCGCAACAGATCCCGCTTTTTCCATCCGTCTTGCGGAAAGAAGATTTTGTTCAGATTGGTGAACTTCAGGTGATGGCCATCTACTTCGGTCAGCAGTTCTTTGCCGCTGAAGTCAAGTGCACCGGAGGACGGCGGCGGTTCGGCTTCAGCCACCACTTGGTCAGGCTCCTCCGCTTGCTCGAGCACGACATCGGCGGGGTTCTTGTCGGTACGCAAGCTGAGGAACACCGGCGCGCGCAACATTCCATCCGGCGTCGTTTCAAGAAAGCGGATCTGGCACACAAGCTCGGGCTGTACCCAGGTCACATCCTTCAAGCGCGGCTTCTTCCGCAGCGGCGATGTCTTGGTGACCAGCGGCTGCAGCTGTTCGTAGATGGCGCGCATTTGTTTCTGGTCGAAACCGGTGCCCACCTGTCCCACGTGGCGCAGGCCCTGCGTCGTCGTGGACGGCCAGCACCAGCGCGCCAAAGTAATCGCGCTCGCCCTTGGTGTAGCCGGCAATGACAAACTCCTGCTCGTTCTGAACCTTGAGCTTTAGCCAGCTGCCGGCCGCGCCCGGGTTCGTAGGTAGCGCGCTTGTCTTTGGCCACCAGACCTTCCAGCCCCATTTGACGCGCAGCTTCGAACATACGGTCGCCGTCGGTGTCGAAGGCTTCGGAGACGCGAACATGATCGGAAGAAGTCACCAGCATTTGCAGCAATCGACGCCGTTCTTCAAGCGGCACGCCGCGCAGGTCGTATCCATCGGCATAGAGGACATCGAACAGGAACAGGGTTACCGGAATGCTTTCTGCCAGGCGAGGGACAGCGGACGCGTTGGCGCCAATGCGCTGCTGAATCAGGTTAAAGCGAGAGCGGCCGTTCTCATCAAGCGCGCAGATCTCGCCATCCAGCCACGCTTCTTCGGCCTGCACCAGCGACGGTAGGTTCGCCACCTCCGGATACTGCGCCTCGCAATGGTTGCCGCGCCGCGAATGGATCTCGCAGTTGCCCATCTTTTATACGGCAAAGCGCGCGAATGCCATCCCACTTGATTTCGTAGAGCCAATGCGTTCCTTCCGGCGGGCGGGTAACGGCAGTCGCCAGCATGGGTTCGATCTCACGCGGAAAGGCGGCCTTCCTGGCGCCTTTCAAGCTGCCCAGATCAACGGCCTCGAGGTTGTTCGCGATCTCCTCTTGCGTGCGGCGCGTCGCCACACTCCAGGCGAACTGGTTGACATCGTATTCGGGAACAGCGAACTCGTCCTGCTTCTTTATCAGCAGCCACTCATTCCCTTTGCCGCGATTGCGCATGTGAACGATGGCGAAGGAGCCGTTGAGCTTCGTGCCGTGCAGTGCAAATTTGAAATCGCCGCGCGCCAGTTGCTCCTCTGCGTCGTGATCGCCGAGCACATCGTACGTGCCTTTGTCCCAGAGCATCACGCTTCCGCCGCCGTACTCGCCCTTCGGGATGTTGCCTTCGAAGGTGCCGTACCCGAGCGGGTGATCTTCCACCTTCATGGCAAGCGGCTTGCGCTTGGGGTCCAGGCTGGGACCCTTCGGCACAGCCCAGCTAACCAGCACGCCATCCACTTCCAGGCGGAAATCGTAGTGGAGGTGGCTGGCATCGTGCCGCTGCACGCAGAAGAACCCGCCTCGCGACCCGCCCTTGTTTCTTGGTTCCTGCGGCGGTGGTTCCGGCGTCTTCTCGAAATCCCGTTTCCGCGCGTATTCTTTGAGTCCCATCGCTTGCTTGCCTGTTCCGATGGTCGCTTGTCCCTCGGAAAACCTTTACTTTCCAAGTGTTACCAACCTGATACGATGAAAGTCTCCCGGCCTGTTCCCCGAAATGACCTCACGCACCATAACAGGTATTTTGTCCGAAATCGTGCAGCGGAAGCGAGCCGAAGTGGCGGAACTGCATGAGCGTGCGGCTTTGTTGGAACACGATGCCCTGCAGCGGAAGACGCCGGTTCGGCCGTTTGCGGAGGCACTGCGCCGCCCGGGTCCCTCCATCATCGCGGAGGTGAAAAAAGCGTCGCCGAGTAAGGGCCTGCTGCAATCCGATTTCCACCCGGCCCGCATTGCTCATGCTTACGAGGAGGGTGGGGCGGCTTGTTTGTCGGTGTTGACGGACAAAGACTATTTTCAAGGCTCGCTGCACGACCTGGAAGCTGCGCGCGCGGTAGTCACGTTACCGGTCATTCGGAAAGATTTCATGATTGACCGCGTTCAGATTTTTGAAGCTGCGGCCCATGGCGCCGACGCCATCCTGCTGATTGCCGCCATCCTGGACGGTTCAGAATTAAGCGCTCTCCGTGAACTGGCTGCATCGCTGGGCATGGCTGCCCTGGTGGAAGTGCACGACGCGGAAGAGTTGAACAAAGCCATCGATTCCGGGGCCGGCATCATTGGGGTCAACAATAGGAATCTGCAGACGTTCGAAGTATCGTTAGACACCTCGCTGCGGTTGAGCTTTCAGATGCCATCGAACGTGATTCGTGTCAGCGAGAGCGGCATCTCTACTCGTGCCGATATCGACCTGCTGACCGGCGCCGGCTTCGATGCTTTCCTGGTAGGCGAGTCGTTGATGAAAGCCCCAAATCCCTCGGTCGCGCTTCGGGAACTGTTAGGTACGGATCATGCCGGAGATTGATCCGCCCTTCCTGCTGAAGATCTGCGGCATCACCTGCATGGAGGACGCGCGAGAAGCGATCGCGGGGGGAGCGAACGCCTTGGGCTTTAACTTCTACCGGAAGAGCCCACGGTTATATCAGCCCGGAACAAGCCCAGGCCATTGCTGACGCGGTTGAAGGAGCCTACTTGAAGGTCGGCGTTTTCGTTCAGCCGGCGCGTCAAGAATTACTCGCCATTGCAGCGGCGGTCCCGCTGAATGTTGTGCAGGTACACGCAGCGGAGCACGTTCGCAACGATGAATCTTCCCGTTCGATTGTGGCGCGCCTTACCGGGCGAAAAAGCATGGGCTGCGGACGACGACCCGGCCGAAGCTTATCTGCTGGACGCGGTCACGCCGGAGTATGGCGGTTCTGGCCGGACATTTCGCTGGGAACGAGCGCAGGGCTTTGCCGGACGCACCATCGTGGCCGGAGGTTTGGACGCGGGCAATGTCGCCGCGGCCATCGAAGCACTGCATCCCTGGGGCGTTGACGCCTGTTCGCGCCTGGAATCGCGTCCCGGCAAGAAAGACATCCCTCAAATGCGCGCGTTCCTGGCCGCAGCGCAGCAGGCATTCTCGGAAAGAAACATGGTGAAGATATGAGTGCAACCGTACCGGACGCGCTAGGTCATTTCGGTCCTTATGGCGGCCGCTATGTGCCGGAAGTGCTGATGTCGCCCATCGAAGAACTGGAGACGGCGTACTCTGCAAGCGCGGCAGGATCCTGAGTTCCAGCGGGAACTGGACGCGCTGCTGAAAGATTATGCTGGCCGCCCGACTCCGCTCTTCTTTGCACAGCGGCTGACGGGAGAACTCGGCGGCGCTCAGATCTGGCTGAAGCGTGAAGACCTGCTACATACCGGCGCGCACAAAATTAACAACTGCATCGGCCAGATTCTGGTGGCGCGCCGCATGGGCAAAACAGCGCATCATTGCCGAGACCGGGGCCGGCCAGCACGGGGTTGCGACCGCCACCGTCTGCGCCTTGTTCGGCATGGAATGCGTCATCTACATGGGCGAAGAAGACATGCGGCGGCAGCGCCTAAATGTTTTCCGCATGCGGCTTCTGGGCGCGAAAGTCGTTGCGGTTGCCAGCGGCAGCCGCACGCTGAAGGACGCCGTCAGCGAAGCCATGCGCGACTGGGTGACCAACGTCGGCAACACGCATTACCTGCTTGGCTCTGCGCTTGGCGTCGCATCCCTATCCGATGATGGTGCGCGATTTCCAGCGCGTGATCGGGGACGAGGTACGTGCGCAAGTCGCTGGAAAAGATCGGCCGGCTGCCGGACACCATCATCGCCTGCGTGGGCGGCGGCAGCAATGCCATCGGCGTCTTCTATCCCGTTCGTTCAGGACAAGGACAGTGCAAGCTGATTGGCGTGGAAGCGGGCGGCCGGGGCCACAAGCTTGGCGAGCATGCGGCCCGCTTGCGCGGCGGTTCGCCCGGCGTGCTGCAGGGCGCCATGAGTTATCTGCTGCAGGACGAAGAAGGACAAGTCGGCCTGACCCACTCCGTTTCAGCCGGTCTGGATTACGCGCTGATTGGTCCTGAACACGCGTGGCTGCATGATGAGCACCGTGCCGAGTACGTGGCTGCCAGCGACGATGAAGCGCTGGCCGCAGCGAAACGTCTGGCGCGAACGGAAGGGATCATTCCGGCGCTGGAGTCGTCGCATGCCATTGCGGAAGCCATCCGGCGCGCGCCGTCCGAACCCGGCAGCATTTATGTTGTGAACGTTTCCGGCCGCGGCGACAAGGACATGGACATCTATCGCGAGAACATGCCGGAGCTCGAAGCGTAGTGCCGGCCGGTCTCACGGCCAGGCGATCGCTACCGAGGGGCGCATCAATCGCCTGTTCGAAAACGCGAAGACAACCGGGCGCAAGCCGTTCATTGCGTACATCACGGGCGGCGATCCCACCCCGGCACACACGGTTGATCTGGTGCTGGCTCTCGAGCGCGGCGGTGCCGGTCTGATCGAGCTGGGTGTCCCGTTTTCGGATCCCATTGCCGATGGTCCCGTTATCCAGCGCGCCTCGGAGCGGTCGCTTGCAGCCGGCACCAAGCTGGCGCAGCTGCTCGAGATCGTCCGCGACATCCGGCGCGTCTCCGAGATCCCGATTCTTCTGTTCAGCTACATGAACCCATTGCTGCGCTATGGCTTCGACCGCCTGGGCGCAGATGCCGCTGCAGCCGGTATTGACGGCGTGCTGCTGACCGACCTCTGCGTGGAAGAAGCAGAGCGAACCGGTGCGCCGCTTGCGCGAGCAGGGCTTGGATACGGTGTTCCTGGCTGCGCCGTACCAGCACAGAACGCCGCCTGCGCCTGGTAGCGGAACATTCTTCCGGCTTCGTCTATCTGGTTTCGCGCATGGGGGTAACCGGCGAACAGAAATCGTTGTCGGTTGCAGCCGCGCCGCTAACGGAGCGCATGCGGCAGATTACCAAGCTGCCGCTTGCTTTGGGGTTTGGCATCAGCACGCCGGAGCAGGTGGCGGAAGCAGCGGCACTCGCCGATGCTGTCGTGGTGGGAAGCGCTCTTGTAAAATGCATCGAGACGCACGCTGCCGACAACGGATCTGCCCAGCTATCGTAGAGACCTTTACGCGCCGCCTCACGTCTCCGCTGCAAAACCATGAGTGATTTCTGTGCCGCCGATCTCGAGCGCTGCCGCGACGCCATCGACTTACTGGATGAACAGATTGTCGATCTTCTGAATCAGACGAACGTCCATCGTCGAAGAGATTGGACGCATCAAGCAAGCGGCTGACACTTGGCATCTACGAACCGAAGCGCGAGGAGCAAGTGTATGCCAACATCACGGCGCGCAATCGGGGCCCGCTGCCGCCGGAAGCCATACAGCGAATCTTCGAACGCATCATCGACGAGATGAGGAACGTACAGAAGCTGAAGATGCTGAACCAGACACCGGCACGGAAGTAAATCGAGAAACCATGTTAGTTGTCATGCAGGAAGGGGCCACGCGAAGCCCAGACGGAAGCCGTCATCAACCGCCTTGTGGAGATGGGCTTCACGGTTCACCGTTCCACCGGGGTCATGCACACCGTACTGGGCGGAGTGGGGCCGATTGACGACTTCGATCCGGGCCTGTTCGAAGCCATGGAGGGCGTGAAGGAATGCCATCGCATTGTCTCGCCCTACAAGCTCGCCAGCCGGCACTTCAACCCGGGCGGAACAATCATCAAGATCGGCGATGTCGAGATCGGCGGCAGCAAAGTGGTGACTATGGCGGGCCCATGCAGCGTGGAGAATGCAGAGCAAATCAACGCGCGGCGGAGATCGTGGCCCAAGCCGGCGGCACAGGTGATTCGGGGCGGCGCTTTCAAGCCGCGCAGTTCACCTTACTAGTTTTCAAGGATTGGGCGAAAGCGGGCTGGAAATGATGCGCGCGGCGGCGGACCGGCTTGGCCTGCTGGTGGTCAGCGAAGTGATGGAATCAGGCGCAGATCCCGCTGCTGGTCCAGTATTCGCGACATTCTGCAGGTGGGCGCCCGCAACATGCAGAACTTCAACCTGTTGCGCGAACTGGGCAAGGTGCGCAAGCCCATCCTGCTGAAGCGGGGCATCGCGGCCACCATCGAGGAGCTGCTGCTTTCGGCCGAGTACATGATGTCGGGCGGCAATTACAAAGTGATGCTTTGCGAACGGGGTATCCGCACCTTTGAAACCAGCCACCCGCAACACCATGGACATCGCGGCCATGCCGGTACTGAAGCGGCTGACCCATTTGCCAGTGATTGCCGACCCGTCGCATGGAACCGGCAAGCGCGACTATGTGCTGCCGATGGCTCGCGCTGCCGTGGCGGCAGGGGCAGACGGCTTGCTGGTCGAAGTTCATCACGATCCCGACCGCGCCATCAGCGACGGGGCGCAAACCATTCGCCCCGAACAGTTCCAGGAAATGATGCAGCAGGTTCGGGCGATCGCGGCCGCCATTGGCCGAACCGCCTGACACCCCCATGCAGTCGTTAGCAATCGTCGGAGTCGGCCTGATCGGCGGATCGTTCGGACTGGCTTTGCGCAAAGCCGGCTTCGAGGGCCCGATCTGGGGCATCAGTTCGGACCGTTCGATTGAAGCCGCCGTACGTCGTGGCGCCATCACGAAAGGCATAACGCTCGAAGAAGCCGCAGCTGAAGCGGACGTGCTGTATCTGGCTCAGCCAATAGCACAGATTCTGAGTACTATCGAAGTCCTTAGTACTATTCGCGTGCGTGAAGGTTGTCTCGTAACGGACGCAGGAAGTACTAAGGCCCAGGTCGTGCAAGCCGCCGACCGTTTCCTGCCCGATACTCAATTCCTTGGCGGCCATCCCATGGCTGGCAAGGAACAGCGTGGTGTCGAACATGCCGACGCGGATCTCTTCACTGACCGGGCTTATGTACTTACGCCGGGCGCCGCCGCTGCTCCCGGGCGGGAGCCGAATATCTCCTTTCGAACTTGGCTCGGTGCGATTGGCGCGAGAGTCGTAGAAATGAGCGCCGCTGAGCACGATTTAACGGTTGCTTACACTTCTCATTTGCCCCAGTTACTGTCCACAGCCCTTGCGGTTACGTTAGCCCAAAGGACGAACATCGATGTTCGCCAAATCTTCGGCTCAGGTCTGCTGGATATGACTCGGTTGGCACTCAGCACACCAGAGATTTGGACCAGCATCTTAGAAACGAACAAGCCGGCAGTGCAAGCCGCCTTACGATCGTTTGAAGCTCTACTTACTGAAGTACAAACCAAGCTCGAGGAAAACGGAACAGAAGAACTATTCAGAATCGGATCTAGGCTGGCTTCTGAGCTCCGGAAAGCCCCTCGTTCTTGACAACTTATGTACTGGTACTTTATTGAACTAGCAGAAATGCTTGGGGTTTTGCGCACGAAGCGCTTATAATCGTTAAAACGAGGTTCCAGCCGTGAGCTCTCTCACAACCATTGCAAGCACCGTTCTTGCGCCTTTGCCCGAAGTAACACGTCTTGCATCTCTCCGGCGTTCGACAACGTTATTTCTGCAATCACAACCTGCCGACTCTTTGTATCTGATTGAAGAGGGTCTGGTTAAATTGACACGCACGAACCACCGGAATGGGCGCATTATTCTTGCAATTTGTGGCCCTGGCCACGTAGTAGGCGAAGAGTGCCTGGAGGCGCAGGGCCCTACTTACTACGCCGACGGTGAGGTGCTTACTCCGACAACTGTCTCCCGCGTGCCTCGCGAGGTACTTATAAAAGCTCTGCAAACTAACTCGGAGTTACCGCTTGCTTTAATAAGTGCAATCGCCGATCAGAAACGGGTGTTAGCGCAGAAAGTAGAGCTGCTCTGCCTGCACGACGTTGAGTATCGGATTCTGCATTATCTAGCGGAACTGTCTGCGCTGCTTCGCCCTGCTGAAGACGGCGAAGGATATCAGTTGCCGATTACCCAGTTAGAACTGGCGGATTTAATCGGCGCCACGCGCGAGACTACGTCGACCACGCTGAATCAGTTAGAGCGTCGCGGCCTTGTGAAACTATCGCGCCGACTGCTAACGATCCCGTCTCCTATCGTCCTGCGTGATGCGGCGCATGCCCGTAACGGCGGCTCCTCAACGCTCGCACAAACCATCTCGCAATAGCTTCTTACGGTAACCCGAAACACACAGCTGGTCAGGACTAAAACCATGTGTGTCATATGCCGTTCTTAGCCTCCAGGGTCACTGGGTGTTCAGGGTGTAACATACTGATTTGAAAAAGTTTTTGTTGCTGAAAATATAGGGTTTCTGCTACAGTGAATTGCAGATTTTCCGATGCAAGCTGGTTGTATTCCTGCGAGCCCTAACTCTACTAACCGGGGGGCTCGTCTCTCCTATAGCGGTGTTGGTGCAGAACGGGCATTCATCTCGCATCAATAACAGGAGATAGTAGTGAGAGAAAAAGGTGTAGTGAAATGGTTTAATGCCGCCAAGGGTTATGGATTTATCCAACGCTCTAATGGCGATGATGTTTTCGTGCATTTTTCCGCGATCCAGATGAACGGTTATCGGACGCTGGAGGAAGGCGCGGAGGTTGAGTTCGAGGTGAAGCGCGGACCGAAGGGTTTGCAAGCTGAGAACGTAAACCGCCCGTAAAGAAGCAACCAGCACAGCTTTAGGCCGCCGCTCAGCGACATCGCTGCGGCGGCCTTTCTGTTTTCAGAACCTGCGTCTTTGCCGTCCGGAAAGGACGGCTTGTGCATACTGGACAGAGATGCACTTTCGCAAATTGGGCGTAACCGAGGCTGAGGTCAGTGAAATTGGTTTTGGTGCTTGGGGCATCGGCGGCAATCAGTGGCAGGGCGGTCAGGACGAAGAGTCGCTAAAGGCTCTGCGGCGGGCGTTCGAACTAGGAATAAACCTTGTTGATACGGCGCTCGCCTACGGAGACGGACATAGCGAGGAATTGGTCGGCAGAGCCGTCCGCGAGGCGTATACACGCATCTATGTCGCGACCAAAATCCCTCCGAAGAATCGGCGTCTGGCCCGCTTCTCCTGAAACGCCCATCAGCGAGGTTTTTCCCTACGATCACATCATTCAATCGACCGAGCAAAGTCTACGCAATTTGAAGGTGGAGCAAATCTATCTTCAGCAGCTACACGTTTGGACCGACGCCTGGGTGAACACTGAAGAGTGGCAACGTGCCATCGAGGCTCTGCGCAGCAGTGGCAAGATACGCTACTTCGGCGTTTCCATTTCGGAACATGACCCGAACAGCGCATTGGAAGTCGTGAAAACCGGATTGCTCAGCGCTGTGCAGGTCATTTACAACATCTTCGATCAAAGCGCAGAGGAGAAGCTCTTTCCCTTGTGCGAGAAAATGAAAGTGGGTGTTCTTGCGCGTGTTCCTCTAGATGAAGGGGCGTTGACAGGAACAATCACGGCCGACACCAAATTCGAACCGGGAGAGTTCCGCGAATCATACTTCCGGGGCGACAGGAAAAAGCAGGTTGTCGAGCACGTGGAAGCGCTGCAGCGCGACTTGTACCAAGTGCCCGGCACTTTACCTGAAATTGCCCTTCGCTTCTGCCTGTCTAATCCTGCCGTGACAAGCGTCATTCCTGGCATGCGTCGTATCTCAAGCGTGGAAAGCAGCCGACGCGCTGCGGCAGCCGGCAAATTGGACGATTGGACGCTGTCCGTGCTGCGCCGTCATCAATGGAACCGCAACTTCTATCAATAGCTTTCGAGTGCAGTTCGTCCCATTGACCTGACATCACCGGCTACTTGGCAGGTCCAAAGAGTGTTTGGAGAGTAGGAACCTGCCGTTGCACCTCGTCGCGGATGCTAGTGCCTTCTTTGATTGCAGCCTGCTCTGTAGAAGCTGTACTGAACGGCACTTCCATTATCAGGAAACCGATGACCTTGCCGTCCCCGCTGTGCAGCGGAACGAACGTGTCCCAAAATTTTCCTTTTTCGATGCGATGCACTTTAGGCTGGCCCGAGGCAACGGTTTCGAGATCGCCGGGGGAGGAAAGCTTGCCGATTTTCTCCGGATAATTGTTGGCAATGATGGCGCTCTTCGTTTGACCCGGAGGAATTGCATGCAACCCGAGTTTTTGAATCTCTGGATGTTGCGCTTTTACCTTTTCGATCAGTTGCTGCGCGAAGGGGGCATGCACCTCAACTCGCTCCGACGCGGGTAGCGATGCAGACCCCGATTGCTGCGCCGGCACACTGGAGACTGAGATCAATATGAGACTGAGCGCTGCAGACAGTGCTTTCATTAGTGGTTCACCTTGTACACGAGGAGACCGGCAACGTCGATGTCTGTCTTTGGGTGAATGACGAAGAAACGATCCTCCGAAGCGACATACGTCGAAGTCTTGCCGCCGTTGGTTGGCAGATTCAGAATCTCTGTATAGTGATTGGGTGAATCCTGACGGAAGATGCTGAGCCCTTCGCTCCCAGAGATGTAAAGCCGCTTTAGCGCCGGATCCCACGTCATGTCGTCGTTGACATTCACGCAGGGCATCTGCGTCACAACTTTGCCGCTATCCATGTCGAAGGCGTAGAAGATGCCCGGATTCCGACCCGCTACGAATAGGCGGCCTCCTTCGGGATCCATAGTCATTGCAGTGTTCCGGCTGAGCCCCGGAGCGGTCCAGGTATCAACCAGTTTCTTAGCCTGCAAATCGACGACCCCGATCTCGGACTTGTCCCGCAAATTAACATACAAACGATGTCGCTTGTTGTCTACCACCATGCTCTCGACGTTATTCCCAGGTACCTCGATGTTATCGATGATTCTTCCCTCCTCGGACGAGAAGACCGAAATAGTCGAAGTTTTCAAACCAGCCGAGACACCGCCATTTCCGATGTAGTAGAGCCGTGTCTTCGCGTCGTAGTAGGCGGCATCGGGCGAGTCTCCGATTCCAGTCGCGGAGCCGTCAATCAGCGGAACGCGGGCAATACGGTGAAAATCTTCCGGACTCAAGATGATCAGCGCGGAATCGCCACCGTCGCAGATCATCAACTGATCTTTGTCCTGGTCGAAAGCAAGTGAATGAGGAGTCTTGACGCCCCCTATGCTTTGCAGGTGTTCGCCTGTCTTGAGATCGAACATCTCGACTGAGTGATGTACTTCCGCGGATACGAAGAGATGATTGCGCCTATGATCCACAGCGAAGTGATCGAAGTCACCTACGATGTCAGGCAAATACACAGTTTTCAGCAGTGTTAGCGGCGGAGCCTCCTCGTTTGCAGCGGTCGCAGCCGAGCATACTACACCACCAGAAAAGACAGCGAGAACTAATGCCCGCGATAGAGTATTGGCTACTTTCCTCATCATTATTCCTCGCATTATGCATTTGTGGCGGCTCAAGATTGCCGCCGAGGCTAGTGCTTCTTGCGTCCAGAGGAGCTTGCGCTTTCACATCCGGCATTGCCGCACGGTACGGACTCAGTTGCTTCAAAAGCAACAACACTAACCTGCTTTCATTTAGCGGTTATAAATGTTAAAGCTTCATGAGTTCGCCGTCATAGCGCGAAGAAATTTCCTCACAAAGACGTTGGGTTGGAGTTCTACTTGCTTCCGCAGGGGGGCGTCTAGAACGTGAGCAAGCTGAACTGTAAACACCACTTATGTATTAGTGCTATGACCCATTTTCGAGCCAGAGCAGTTGTGATGAACTCCACAAAGGTACAAGCACTGTACGTGAAGCCGGTCTATTTGTTACGCCGCACTCACGTGCGCGTGTAGTTACAAGGCGGAGCGGCGAATCTGTCGCGGTGTTTGGCGCCGGTCCAGTGGGCTTGCTGGCGGCCTATGCAGCACTGATTAAAGGCGCAGCGCAGGTGTTTGTAGTGGACCGTGAGCCTGAACGTTTGAAGGCAGAGTTCACGGGGGCCATTCCGATCGACTTTTCGAAAGGTGATCCGGTGGAGCAAATCAAAGGGCAGCAGAAGGCGAACAAGAATTTCCAAGCCTCGCTACGGCCCGGAGAGAGCGATAAGTTTTCTGGTGTGAACTGTGCGATTGACGCAGTTGGGTACCAGGCGTATGCGGCGGCAGGCGGAAAGGAGACCCGATGCAGATCATTAAGTGGTCGTCGCAGTCGCTAAACCCTGGCGGATCGTTGTCATTGATCCGCGTTTACTTCCCAGCGGATCCAGGCGAGCAGACAGAGGCGCAAAAGAAAGGGCTGTATGAAATGCCCTTGCGTGAGTTGTGGAGCAAAAGCATCTCCATCGGCCAAGGGCAAGCACCGGTGAAGAAGTACAACACGTACCTGCGCAACTTGATTGTGGCTGGACGAGCGAAGCCGAGTTTCACTGTGAATCAACGATTCCCGCTGAGTCAGGCGCCGGAGACCTATGAGCACTTTGACGAGCGGGGCCAGGGCACAGTCCGAGGATTGGACGAAAGTGATTCTGAAACCCGAACTGGATGGCAAAGCCGCGTAGCTGGTGAGGGGGTTCGGGTTCAGCCCGTTTCTGAGTCCGGAGCCTTTTTCAGAAACGGGGAGCGCGCGAGGAGGGTCCTTCCCCACTGAGGGATCAATGGGCAACTGGTGGAAGGTTGGAGCGGCGGTAGTGGCGGCTGCCGCGTACGTGATTTGGGATGGGCGGAGAGTTTCCGCTCGCAGACGAAATGCACAGCTGGCGCGGGGCAAGCGTTTTGTGATTGTGGGCGGAGGCTTCGCGGGCGTAGAAGCAGCGCGCGAGTTAGTGCGCTTGCTGCCTGAAACTGGAAGCGACGACGCCGAAGTTATTCTGATCGATCAACACGACTATCTTCTCTTCACACCCATGTTGACGGAAGCCGTGGGTGCTTCCATTGAACCGCATCACATCATTGTTCCGTATCGAAGTTTTTCGCCACGAATCCAAGCTGTTCGGGGAGCAGTGGGTGGGATTGACCTTCACCGCAGGACGGTCACGTTTGCCAACGATCATCTGGACCCGATTACAGGGGACTACCTTCTGCTGGCGTTAGGAGCGAGCTCAAACTTTCATGGCATTCCGGGCGTGGAGGACGCATCGTTCACGTTGAAGAGTCTGGACGATGCCTATGGCATTCGCGAGAACGCGATGGAGATGGTGAAGGCAGCAGCGGAAGAGACGGATGCGGCAAAGCGCCAGGCAAACCTAACCTTCGTTGTGGCGGGGGGCGGGTACACCGGGGTCGAAGGGATTGCCGCCTTGAATGAATTAGTGCAGGAGAGCGTGGCACAACATCCAGCGCTGGAAGGCACGCGGGTCAACATGCTGATTGTTGAGCCGATGAAACGATTGATGTCGGAAGTGACGCCCGATCTGGCTTCTTATGCACAGAAACAGCTGGAGGCTGCGGGTATTCGTGTGCTGCTGCAAGTAGGAATCAAAGGAGTGGACGGGAATGAAGTTGAACTCGCCAATGGCGAGCGGCTGCGGGCACAGACGCTGATCTGGACGGCGGGAGTACAAGCGAATCCGCTGATGCCGCAATTAGGGGCGAAGACAGGCAAATCGAAAGGCGTGAGGGTGACCGGCAGTCTGGAAGTGCCTGGCTTCGATCGTGTATGGGCAGTGGGCGACTGCGCGGAAATTCCCAAAGCGGATGGTCAGGGCACCTATGCTGCGACTGCGCAGAATGCAAGCAGAGAAGGCAAATTGGCCGCTCAGAACATGGTCCGTCATTTGCGTGGCGAGGCACCGGAGGATTTCACGTATACGCCCATCGGCGAGCTTGCATTAGTAGGCAAGCGCAGAGGCGTGGCGCGTGTGTACGGGATGAACTTTTCAGGTTTTCTAGCGTATGCCATGTGGCGCGCGGTGTACATCATGAAGATGCCTTCCATGGCGCAGCGCTTTCGCGTGCTTGGGGACTGGACGCTCGACTTTTTGCTTGGACCGGTGGCGCAGTATCATGTCGCGTCGGCACATAGCAAGAAAGACCTTGCGGAAGCACAGCGTTGATTGCCGGATAGCGTAAGTGCGATCCGCTTAGGAGGCGGTCTTTTCACTTTGGCAGGAAAGTAGCTGAACGCCTTCGGGTGCGCCGACCGCAACCTGCCAGGTCATACCGAGGAACAGGCCATGCTCCATCACTCCGGTGGTGCTGTCGAGTTCGGCTTGCAGTGCTTGGGGCGAGGCAATAGGTCCAAAAGCGCAATCCAGGATGTAGTTGCCGCCATCCGTGAGGAAGGGCATACCATCCGAGGCTTTCCGAAGCTCGGGCTTGGCTTGAAGAGCTTCGAGTTTTCGAGCCGTGGCCTGCCAGCCGAATTGCGCGACTTCGACAGGTACTTTGGCGTGCTCGCCCAAACGGTGCACAATTTTGCTCCGGTCCACGATGACCAGAAAACGAGAACTGGCAGCGGCGACTATCTTCTCGCGAAGCTGGTTACCCCCGCCTCCTTTGATGAGATTGAGAGTTCCCAATTCAACTTCGTCGGCGCCATCGATGGCGATATCGATTTGCTGGTACTCGCCGAGCGTGGCAAGCGGGATGGCGAGGCGGGTCGCTAAATCCGCGGTCTGTTCTGAAGTAGGAATGCCGGTGATGCGCAAACCTTGTTTGACGCGCGCGCCAATGGCATTGACGGCGAGTCTGGCGGTACTGCCGGAGCCCAGGCCGACGATCATGCCGTTTTCCAACTGACCCGCAGACCAATCGGCGGCCTCTTGCTTCAGATGGTCCTGTTCATGATCTGTGGTCGACATGGCTCCCCCCTAGTATTCCAGCTTCAGTATTCGAGCTTCGCAGCGGCCGCCGGTTGGGATTTGGAAGCAATGGCTCCGAGCAGGCGGCGGCTTGACTCAGTGATCTCGATGATTGCTTGTTCGAAGGCGAGTTCATTCACCTTAGAGGGCTTGTGAAAGCCGGTGATCTTACGAACAAACTGCAGCGCGGCGGCCTTGACCTCGTCGGGTGTTGCGGGTTGTTCAGGATTTCGTAACTGTTTAATGCTGCGGCACATCCATCCTCCTGACGTGTTGCTTACATTCTTTGCTGAGCAGAAAAGGCGGTTTCCGTCATCTCCAGAATAGTGCGTACCCTAATACACTCCGTGTCTCCCCTGTTGCTACTAGCGACGTTAACGCTGAGCGCCACGCTCTGCGCCGGGCAGGATACCTCGCAGCCAAAGACACCGCCAGATTCGCCACCGATCAACGCGCCTACGGGCACAAACCCGCCGGAACCAGAGGCGAAGCGACTATTTGGGATTATCCCTAATTTTCGAACCTCTCCCAGTCTGGACCACTACACGCCTCTGACGGTTCCGCAGAAGTTCAAGATTGCAACCCAGGATGCAACGGACCGTGGAACCTTCATTTTGGCCGCAGCGTTCGCCGGTGAATCTCAACTGCGCGGGTCTGATCCATCGTTTGGGAGCGGCGGGTCGGCGTATGCCCGGTATTTTGGCACGTCGGTGGCGGATTTCGTCATCGGAGATTACATGACGGAGGCCATTTACCCGAGTCTGCTGCATCAGGATCCGCGGTACTTTCGACGCGGCCGAGGCTCAGTTGCATCAAGGTTAGGTTATGCGGCGGGACAGATCTTCCTGACACACGGCGATAACGGACACACACAATTCAACTTTTCTGAGTTAGTTGGCAATGCGACCTCAGTGGCCATTGGGCAATCCTATTACCCGGACAATCGCGATGCCAAAGACGCGTCGGTGCAATGGATGACACAGTTGGGGGTCGATATGGCTTCGAATATCTTGAAGGAATTTTCGAGTGATATCTACCGGAAGTTCTCACGTAAACACTAACCGCCTTCGTCAGGACCGGGGAGATTCGTTGAAGACATATTCGTGCTGACCGTCCCTAATGATGAGAGCGCGTTTCCCGTTCCGTTCAGCCTCGACGAACTCGAACCCGGACCGTGTGGGATCTATCGTGAGAAACGAAACGGTTCCGTCATCGTTCTTGCGGGAAGCAACGGCGCTTTTCCAACCACTGAACTGGAACAGAGTATCGGTGCCCTGGTGCTCGACCATAAGGTCACCGAGATTGGCGCTGCTGTAGCGATCCGCTAGCTTCGCCACCTCGTCCCTGCTAGCAGGAACGGAGAGACGCTGCCGCTCTTTCTTGAGCAGGGCGTCGTAACTGGCCACGGCGCTGTCGACCTCCGCCACCGCTTCGGGCTTGCCGTCAAACACGATCTCGACCAAGCGGCGCATCAGTGGATGTAAGAGCATTCCACCCTTGTCGGCATTGGTAAGCAAGACAGCGCCTATCCCTGAGTCAGGCAGAATCATCCAATCGCTTTTGTAGCCGAACATGCTGCCGCCGTGGTGAACGATGGGTACGCCCCAGCGATTGTTCGTTTCAAGCCCCATGCCATAGGTTTCATCCTCGCCGGTTGCAATTTGAGGCTTGCGGCGCATAAGCAGGTTCTCCTCGGACACAAACTGTTCTCCATTGGGTAACTTACCGCGCGCCAGTTCGAGTTGAAGGTAATGCGTCATGTCGTGGGCAGAGGTCCAGACTCCGCCTGCGGGTCGAAAGGGCACCACGGAATAGTTGTTATCCATGGTGGCGAGTTTGGGATTGCCGTCCACATCGTCGCCGTGAGGACTCGCGAAATTTCCGTGTTGCGCCCGGTTCATGTCGAATGTGGTTTCAGTCATGCCGAGAGGGTTGAAGATCTGCGTCTGCATGGCTCCGTCGTAAGCTTCTCCGAGTTCTCCCGAAGGCTGGTAGAGATGAGCACCGATATAACCCGCGGCAGACGCCATCAGGTTGCTGTACTGGAAGACTTCGCCGAAGCGGCTGGTCGGCTGCATGCCGCTGAGCAGAGTGAAGGTGGAAGCGGGTGTATAGCTCTTGAACTGGAACAGCCATTCCATGTCTTGACGAGGCAGGCCGGTACAAGCACATACCAGATGCCGAACCTCCACTTGGCGCGTGGTATTGGCATCGCCGAGTTTGAAACCCGGGTACACCTGGATAGCAGGCTGGTTCCATTGAAGCTTTTTGGCATCCACCAGGCGGGCCAGCAGGAGAGTGGTCATGCCTTTGGTGTTTGATGCCGCCATGAAGAGCGTGTTGGCGTTTACCGGATCCGGCTTGCCAAGTTCGCGCACGCCCAGTCCCCCTTCGTACACCACCTTGCCGTTATCAATGAGCGCAAAGCCGGCGCCAGGCACGCCGAGCTTTTTCATAGAGGTTTCGACAAACGTCTTTAGCGTTTGGATGCGCTCGGGCGTAAGCGGAAGAGCTTTGCGGCCGGTAAACATTTCGCGCTGATAGCCACCGGGGCGCAGACTCTGGATGATGACGTTGACTTGAGCTCCGCGTTTTTCGAAGGTTGGCTCGCTGCCATCGGCCAGGACGACTGTCCATTTCTCGCCCGAGTGCAGAGCCACGGCGATGACCACAGCACGCTCATTCGGCGAAGTTTCGTAGACGAACTGTTTGCCCTCGGTCCACCCATTCTGGTCGGGAATGGCAACAGCCACTTTCAACGGGCGCTTGAAATCGGGGTGGTACGCGGACCAGGCGCTGGCGACAGCGGTCGCCGCATCGGGCGCGCGTAGGTCAAAGAGTGCGATGTGAGTATCGGGCTCGGGTGGCTGCAGCGTCACGGCAGTGGCATCGTTGGCGAAGGACCATCCTGCGGGGACGATGAATGTCGCTCCACCGGGCGTTGTGTGAGCCGAGTCTGCGGTGACAACCTGGGGGGTTGCTCTCGGAGCTGCGGCGGGTGCGGCTTGGCGTGCTTGGAGAACAGGCAGGAAGGCGGTTAGTAGTGACGCGAGGACGAGGTGAACGCGGCGAAGCATTCGGGGATTATATCGGTTAAACGTGGGCCCTGGCCGAGCCATGCCGGTCCAATTTCCTCGTGGGAAGAGGCGCTTTGTCGGCTGTGGTACACATTGCAACGTGAGCCTCGACGCCCTGGTTGACCTTATTCACACGCCTGGACTGGAAGAGTGGACAGATCGTAATAAGAGAGCCTTCGAATCGCTATTTGGATCGCCTGACGGACGATATCCGGTACGTGCGAAAAGCTTGCTCAGTCTCCGCGCACCAGCGTTGAAGGCAGACAATGGAGTTGCATTCTCGGCGTTTATTCATCATACGAACGCATCGTCAGGGCCTTACAGCGGTTTGTCGTTCGTGATGTTTCCCGTGGAAGACGCGCCCGCCCTCTTCGGGCTGGTGATCGGAACTCACGGCGTTGCGCCGGATGACGCCATCTTAGGACGGCCAGGTCACGCCCGTAAGGCACAAGCAATCGCGGCTTGGTTGAACGACAAGCATGAAAGCAGCGGGCTCGTTGCCTGGGCAAAGCACGACCCGACGCGCACCGACGTAGCGGTTCCTCCCAACGTCACACGTGCCTGGTCTGAATATCAGGCTGCCTTCGACCGTTACGGGAAGGAAATGTATGCACTATATAAGCCCAGTTCCGACCGTGACGAAACACGGCGAGCGCTGGCCGCGTTTCTGGACTTACTTCTCCAAGAGCGCGGCTTTGAGCCGGTAGCCGGGAAGCGGGCAGAGTGCGAAGAGATACGAACAGCCTGGTTTGCGAAGCTAATGCCGATGACTGAGGTAGAAGACGTGGCCGAGTTGCTGCTGGCGCGTCGGTATGTGGTGCTTCAAGGGCCTCCGGGAACAGGCAAAACCAGGATGGCACTCGAGCTTCTTCGTACGGAGTATCGGAACCGCGGACGCTCTATTCAGTTTCACCCCAACACTAGCTATGAAACATTCATTGGTGGGTTGGCGCCGACACTAGGCAGCAGCGACCTCGGCCTTCGTTTCTCGCCGGCGCCTGGTGAACTTATGCGAGCGGCGGCAAAAGCGCGTGAGACGGATGGCACCTACCTGCTGCACATTGATGAAATCAACCGGGCTGATCTCGGGAAGGTATTGGGCGAAGCCATGTACTTGTTGGAACCCGATGCAGATTTGCCGAGGAGGATTCACCTGCCGTACGACTTTGGCGAGGGCTTCGGAGAGGAGATGGAACTTCCATCTAACCTGCACATTCTCGGAACAATGAACAGTGCCGATCGCAGTATTGCCATCGTGGACATCGCAGTTCGACGGCGGTTCGCTTTTCAATCTGTCTGGCCCCAGACGGGAGTCGTCGAACAATATGGCTCACCTCTGATGCAGAATGCGTTTCGTGAGTTGCTCAGTATCTTCGTTGAACACGCTAACGCAGATGCATTCACGCTAGTGCCCGGTCACTCTTATTTCCTTGAGAAGGACGATGCACGCGCACGCCAACGACTTAGGACTGGACTGGCGCCGCTACTCGAAGAGTATCTATCGCAAGGCTATGTGACCGGCTTCTCTGAGCAGATTCGAGCCTATCTGCAGGAATGGGCGATCCATTGAGACAGGCCAGGAAGTCGCGGAAGTTTTCGAGTGCTCCGCTGCGGGCGCCTGAAATCCGCCCCAACTCCTGTCTGGTTCTGCAAGACCAAACAATCTCACGACAGTCCGCGGTAGATTTCTTTCGAGTTGATCGGAAGGAACACGCTGAAGCAGCGAGATTGACGGAGCAGTTTAGCACTCAAAACGCTGCGTGGCTTCGCATGCTGGAGTGCGAGATTACAGCAACCTATAACGGTAGCGATGTCGTGATGAATATACGATCTCAAAATGCCATTGGTGCGATTCCGCTTCGTTCTCCGCGTACAGCAAAGCCTGACTTGGGATTGATTGTTCAGCCTCGATTTCCGTGGTCAGGTATTGGGCCAATGCTCGCCCAGATGGGTTGGATGGTCAGTCCCTCTCCACTGCGGCTCCCTTTGCTTCGCTATTCGGAACGGCGAGTGCCACTCTGGGTCTTGTCGTTCATGATGCTTTCTCGCCTAAAAGCTCTCACAGATAGGCAGGAGCGCCGATTCGAGATGGTCGAACAATCTTTGCCGGCCCCGAGAGGTAGTGTTCTGTGGACGAGATATGCGAGCCGATCCTTGCCCCATGCCCGAGCTCTTCAGGTACCTTGCAGCTTTCCAAATCTGCAGGATGACCGATGGCTGCGAGGAGCAATTCGATTCAGTGTTGAGCGGCACCTACAGTCACTTGAAGGTCAGCGGGAACAGGGTGCGTTCGTCAATCGCTTGATCGATTGGGCTCGGCAAATTCTTCACACGGTGCGGGATGCGCCGACATTTGTTCCTACTGCGGCGACACTCTTGAGTTGGCTCCAGCGGCCTTTGCGCAGTCAACCGCTCATCGACGGATTACAAGCTATTGAGTGGACGGTTGAGGAAAGAGGACTGGCGGGCGCCAGCGATCTGCATGGCGTTCCCTGGACAATGCGGATGGAGCAGTTCTTTGAAGCCTGGACTGAGTCCATTTTTCGAAGCATTGCCCAACAAACGGGAGCGCTGGTGAAAACGGGACGCAAGAGAGAGACGACACATCCCATCCAGTGGCAGCCTGCTTCCACCGGCTCGCAACGATCCTTGATCCCGGACATTTGGCTCGAGTGGGATGGCGCAACGATGATCATCGATGCGAAATATAAGCGGCATTGGGAAGAGATGCAGTTTCATCCGTGGTCTGACGTAGAAGAGCAACTGCGCGAGGATCACCGGCATGACCTTCTTCAAGTACTTGCCTACGCGAATTTCGCGCAAAGCGAGAAGGTGATTGTTTGCCTGGTCTATCCCTGTGAGCCCGATCAGTGGCAGGATTTGCGTGAACGCCAACGGCTTGTTCATCGTGCGGCGGTGGGAACGCGTGCGCGTTCTGTAAGTTTGTGGTTGACAGCGATACCGATGGCGACAGGGATGAACGAGATCTGTGTGGAACTGGCATCGCATGTGCGAGCCGAGATCGCGACGACTTAGCTACGATGGCCAATCGCCAAGGTGGAGAGAGCTTACGCCACGGCCCGTGTATCTACCGTAATCGGGCGTTTTGCTTCGTAGGCGGCGATTGCTTCTTCCTGTTGCAGGATGTAGCCTAGTTCGTCTACGCCTCCGAGCATGCAGTATTTCGCAAATTCGTCGATGGGGAAAGTGACTTTGTCGCCGTCAGGCAGCGTGACTGTTTGCGCCGCGAGGTCGATGGTGACGGTTGCGCTCGGGTCTTTCTCGCGCGTCGCGAAGAGCTTCTTATGCGCGTCCGGCGGGATGACGATCGGCAGCAGCGAGTTCTTCAACGAGTTGCCTTTGAAGATGTCGGCGAACGAGGTGCTGATCACTGCCCGGAACCCGTATTGAGTCAATGCCCACGGGGCGTGTTCGCGGGAACTGCCGCAGCCAAAATTGTCGCCGGCGAGCAGGATCTGGGCTTCCCTGCCCTCGGGCTGGTTCAGAATGAAGTCCGGCTTCGGATTGCCGTCCGCATCGTAACGCCAGTCGCAAAACAGATTCTTATCCAAGCCGATTTTCGATGTCGTCTTCAGAAAGCGAGCCGGGATGATCTGGTCGGTATCGATATTGTCGATCGCGAGCGGGGCCAGGCGGCTGGTGAAGGTGATGAATTTTTCCATGGTGGCCAGATCTCCTTAGAGCATGGTGCGGACATCGGTGACGACGCCCGTGACAGCGCTGGCGGCGGCGGTTAGCGGACTGGCGAGAAACGTTCTTCCGCCCTTCCCCTGACGCCCTTCGAAGTTGCGATTGCTGGTGGATACGCTGTATTCGCCGGGGCGCAACTGATCGCCGTTCATGGCAATGCACATGGAGCAACCCGCTTCGCGCCATTCGGCTCCGGCATCGGTGAAGACACGGTCCAGGCCTTCCGCCTGCGCCTGTGCTTTCACTTCTTGCGAGCCGGGGACAACCATTACCCGAACGTTTGGACTGACTTTGCGCCCTTTCAGGATTTCGGCGGCAGAGCGAAGGTCGGAGATACGGGAATTGGTGCAGCTTCCGATAAACACAACGTTGACCGGATGGCCTAACAGCGGTTTGCCGGAAGGCAGGTCCATGTAGCGAAGCGCTTTGCCCAGCGATTCGCGTTCCACAGGATCGCTGATGACCGACGGGATCGGGTACCGGCGCGGTGATCCCAATGCCCATACCCGGGTTGGTGCCGAAAGTGATCATCGGCTCAAGGGCAGCTGCATCGATGAAAATGCTGCGGTCGAAGCTCGCGCCTTCCTCCGTGGGCAGTTGACGCCATAACGAGAGCGCACGCTCCCACTCGGATCCCTGGGGCGCGGCCGGACGTCCCGCCAAGTAATTGTAGGTTGTGTCATCGGGTGCGACCAGACCGGCGCGGGCTCCGCCTTCGATTGACATGTTGCAGATGGTCATGCGCTCTTCCATCGAGAGCGCTTCAATGGCCGAGCCACGATACTCGATGACGCAGCCATTGCCGCCACCGATGCCAATGCGTGAGATGAGATTGAGGATGATGTCTTTCGCGCCCACGCCCTTTTTCAGGGTGCCATCCACGCGCACTTCATAGGTCTGCGAGGGAGCCTGGAGGAGGCACTGCGTGGCGAGCACGTGTTCGACCTGGCTGGTACCGATACCGAACGCGAGGGCCCCGAAGGCGCCGTGTGTTGCGGTATGGCTGTCACCACAGACCACAGTCATACCGGGTTGCGTAAGCCCCTGTTCGGGCCCAATCACGTGGACAATGCCCTGCTTCTTGCTGTGAGGCCCATAGAACGGGATGCCGAACTCGCGGCAGTTCTGTTCGAATTGCACAATTTGAGCCTCGGCGATTTTGTCGACGATGGGAAGTGAACGGTCGTGCGTGGGAATGCTGTGATCGGTGGTGCCGATGGTGAGATCGGGCCGCCGGACCTTGAGGCCGCGTTCGCGCAGACCCGAAAATGCCTGTGGCGAAGTGACCTCGTGCACTAAGTGGAGATCGATGTACAGGAGCGTCGGCGCTGCCGGCCGCTCCGACACGATGTGATTGTTCCAAACTTTCTGGATGATTGTGCGAGGCGTCTTGGCCCCGGCACCATTCGCGTTTCCCATGATATTTTCCTTCGTTTTCTCTGCTCAGGCAGAGACGGAGTGAGCGGCTAACACCGCGCAGATGGCATCGCCCACTTCGCTTGTTGTTGCGGGTGTACCTGCCGGCCTGAGATCGGCTGTCACATGCCCGCTATTGAGAACATGCTCTATCGCGTGGTTCACAGCTTTCGCTTCTTCGACCAAACCGAAGCTGTACTCGAGCATCGCCGCGACGGAACCGATAGCACCCAGCGGATTCGCTTTATTCTGACCTGCGATATCCGGGGCAGAACCGTGTACGGGTTCATACAGGCCGACCCATGCGCCGGAAGGACGCTGGTTACCGATGGACGCCGATGGCAGCATGCCAATGGACCCGGCGAGCACAGCGCCTTCGTCGCTCAGAATATCGCCGAACAGATTTTCGGTCAGCACCACGTCGAAGCGTTTCGGATTGAGCACTAACTGCATGGCGCAGTTATCCACCAGTAAGTGATCAAGCTCCACGTCCGGATATTGGGAGGCAATCTCGATAACGACGCGACGCCAGAGTTGGGAGTTCTCAAGAACGTTCGACTTATCGACGCTGGTGACCTTCTTCCGCCGCTTACGAGCCAGTTGGAAGGCCATGTGCGTGACACGCTCAATTTCAGGACGCGTGTAGAGCATGGTATTCACAGCACGTTCGTCTGCGCCCTCGCCAGAGATGCCGCGCGGTGTTCCATAGTACAAGCCGCCCGTTAACTCGCGCACGATGATCATGTCGACGCCGTCGACTAAGTGGTTCTTTAGAGGCGACGATTCGAGCAGCGCAGAATAGGAACGAACAGGACGCAGGTTCGCGTAAACCTCCAGCGTCTTGCGAATGCCGAGTAAACCGCGCTCAGGACGCTTGTCGGGTGGAGCGTTATCGAACTCTGGCAAGCCAACGGCGCCCATCAGAGTGGCATCGGCTTGCAACGCCAGTTCGCGCGTTGCGTCCGGGAACGGATTACCGGTCTTGTGAATGGCAATGCCGCCGAGCAGTCCTTCGCTTATAGAAAGCGTGTGGCCGTGTGCTTCAGCCACATGCTTCAGAACTTTGACCGCTTCGCGTGTAACTTCAACGCCGATGCCATCACCGGGCAGGAGCAGAACGTTTAGTTGCATGGCTTTTCAGACGGTGGTGGCTTGCGCCGCGCCAGTGACTTCGCGCACCAACTTCGCAATCTCGTCGTTGCGCAGACCTTTCTTGTTGTCGGCCATGGTAGTGAACTGCTTGTATACTTCGTCAAGTTCCTCGCGCGTAAGTTGAAAGCCGAGAGTCTCGGTGCGGCTCTTAAGTGCGTGGCGGCCGCTATGTTTACCGAGCACTAGACGGCCTTCCGGTACGCCCACCGATTGCGGGCTGATGATCTCGTAAGTGGATTTTTCTTTCAAATATCCATCCTGGTGAATGCCCGCTTCATGGGCGAATGCATTTTCACCAACAATTGCTTTATTCGGCTGCGGACCGAAGGTAATGAACTGGGTCAGCAATTGGCTGGCACCATAAATCTTTTCGGAGTGGATGTTGGTTTGAAAAGGCAGGCGGTCCTGGCGGGTTTTCATTGCCATAACAACTTCTTCCAGAGCGGCATTGCCGGCACGCTCTCCGATGCCGTTAATGGTGCACTCAACCTGGCGGGCGCCGGCGCGCACAGCCGCCAACGAATTCGCTACGGCAAGACCGAGATCGTCGTGACAGTGAACACTCACAATCGCGCGATCGCCGAGCAGGCCGGCCATGCGGCCGATCAGCTCAGCGTATTCCTCCGGGACCGAAAAGCCAACAGTGTCAGGCAGGTTGACGGTGCGGGCTCCGGCTTCAACCACGGCCGTACAGACTTGCTCCAGGTACTCAGGATCGGTACGCGTGGCGTCCTCGGCAGAGAATTCCACATCATCTGTATAGTTGCGCGCTAGCGTCACCGCTGCGACAGCGTCATTCAGCACCTGTTCGCGGGTCTTCTTCAGCTTGTACTTCAGGTGGATGTCGCTGGTCGCGATGAAGGTGTGAATACGCGGACGCTTGGCGTGCTCAAGAGCGCGCGCAGCGCGTTCCACATCGAGCGTACAGGAGCGCGCTAAAGCTGCCACTTGCACCCAGGGAAACTGGCGGCTGACGGCATCCACCGCCTCAAAATCGCCGTCGGAAGCAATGGGGAAACCAGCTTCTAAGATGTCGACGCCGAGTTCCACCAGGGAGGCGGCCATTTTCAGCTTCTCGGGCTTCGTCATGCTGCAACCGGGCGATTGTTCGCCGTCGCGCAGGGTTGTGTCAAAAATATAGACTCGGCTCAACGTGGGCTTCTCCCTAGTCCGTGCGGTCCGATAATCGCAGGAACAAACTCATCGTAAGTCGAATGAGACTGATTATGCAAATTTATACTTTTGACAAGTTGTATTAGATATAATCATGGCATAAACGCCTGGGTGGGTGGGCGTTAATGGAACTCTATCCCCTTAAAGTCTTCCTGACAGTGGCGACAGAGCGTAGTTTCTCGCGTGCGGGCGAGAAGCTGCTGCGCACACAGCCGGCAATTTCGATCGCGATTCAACGCCTCGAAAACGATCTCAAAGAAAAGTTGATTGACCGCTCGGGCCGAGAGCTGCTGCTCACCGATGCAGGCCGAGTGGTGTTGGAGTATGCGCGCCGGTTTCAAAACTTAGAGGCTGATATGGAGAATGCTCTGCGCGAGTTGCGAGACAACTACGCGGGCCGACTCGCGATTGGCGCCAATGAATCCACGTCGCTGTATCTCATCCAACATATTGAACAGTACCGGCGCCTCTTCCCAAAGGTAAAGATCCAGATGCGGCGCGTGGAGTCGAGTAAGATTCCCTCTCAGCTGCTTGATGGTGAGCTGGAACTGGGTGTGATCAGCTACGATCCAAACGATGCGCACCTTTTGTCGCAGGTTATTTACACGGACCGCTTGGCGCTGGTAATTTCGCCGGAGCACCGGTTTGCGCATCGCGACGAAGTCTCCATCACCGAGCTGGACATGGAGACGTTTATCGCCCACAACGCCATGTCGCCCAACCGGGACGCTGTTCTGCGTGAGTTTCAGCGCTACAAAGTTCCATTGAATATGGATGTGGAGATGCCCACAATCGAGACGATCGGGCGTCTGGTGCAACACAACGAGGGAGTGGCCTTCGTACCGCGGATGTGTGTGGACCAGGAGATCCGTTCGGGACTTCTAAAAGAGATCCGGGTAAAAGAGCTTCACCTGGAACGCAAGATCCGACTGGTATACCCCGGCCGTCGTGCGCTCAGTCACGCGGCAAAGGCGTTTCTGGACGTAATCCGACGATCCAATGGCGAACCGCCTGAGCCAGTTAAATCCGACTTAAGCACGAAGGAGCTGCTGCAGGAAAACGCGTGAGCAGCGAAGTAGGCGCGGCAATCGCAGGCACGGTAGCGATTGTCGGAGGTGGCATTATTGGACTCTCGGCTGCGTGGCGCCTGGCACAGCAAGGTTGGCACGTCACCGTGTTCGATCAGCGCCGCATGGGACAGGAAGCCAGTTGGGCAGGGGCTGGCATGCTCGCGCCGGGAGGCGAAGTTGACGGGCCTTCGCCCTTAGCTGTTTCACTTCTAGAGTCGCGGGCGCTTTACCCGCCTTTCATAGCCGAACTAACCGCGGAATCGGCCATTGCGATCGATTTGCAGCAGAATGGCGCACTGGACTTGGCCTACTCCGATGCAGAGTGGGGCGATTTGCAGGCCCGGGCGGAACGGCAGCGGGAATTGGGTATCGCCAGTAAAACAGTGCCCGTGAACCGGGTTCGCGCTTTCTGGCCGCGCGTACGCGTCGAAGGCTTAGTAGGCGCTCTTTTTTATCCAGGAGACGCCATCGTCAACTCGCGCCAAGTTCTTCAGGCTTTGCGTACCGTTTGTGTCCAGCGGGGAGTGCAATTAGCGGAAGACACTCGCGTCTGCTCCGTCGCAGTGAAATACGAGCGCGTTTCGCTCGCTTCAAGCCGCGGCACGGAGCCGTTTTCACATGCGATTGTGGCAAGTGGGGCTTGGAGTAGCCGGTTAGCAGCCGAAGGCGTGCCCTCTCTTCCCGCAAGTGAGCCGGTGAAAGGTCACCTATTGGCATATAAGCAGCCGCTGGAAACTTGCACCACGATTTTGCGTCACGGGCACACCTACTTGCTGCAGCGCGCAAACGGATTGCTGATTGCAGGGGCGTCGGTGGAGCGAGTGGGCTTCAACGCTGCCATTGACGAAGATGTCGTTCGTAGCCTAATTGACCAAGCCGGTACGGTACTGCCCCATCTACGCGAGACCTCACCGACGGAAGTCTGGACCGGCTTCAGACCCGATGCAGAGGGCTTGCAATTAGGAAGCTGGCATTCGTCTAGACTGGCGCTGGCGTATGGCCACTACCGGAACGGGATTCTGCTGGCGCCGTGGACGGCGAAGCAACTCGCCCTCCAATTGGGCCAGCCGAAGTGATGGTCTATGGGGCGACGTCGGTGTCCCGGTTGCGCCGGGATTTCTGCACGTCGGTCCAACGGCGCACCAGTTGCCGCCATTGCTCCTGAGTCAGAACCGTTCGGATATCAACGCTCATGGACGTGAATACGCGTGTGGTGTTCGCACGTGCCTCGGCCAGCCGATCAATCACGGGTTTAGCGGCGGCCGGACTTACCGTTGGATCGTTGAGCATGTCCTGCAACTCCGCTTCCGCTTTGTTGGCTGCATTGCGGGCGTCAAACAAACGATCCCGGTAGGAACGGACAATCTGACGGATTTTCTGAGTCTGTTCGGAGGAGAGACCTATGTCGTTAACAACGGGGCTAGTCCACCAAGGCAGGTTCGTGGTGTTCTGCGCTTTCCCCGGGTGAGAAAGCGCGAGCAACAGAACGATACCGACGAGAAGTGCGGAAAGCCTCTGGCGGAGTAATGATCTGGTATCGGTCGACGTAGACATGACGGGAACTAGTCTTCGAAAAGTTGCTGCAATGGCGCAGCGGCATTCGGTTCCGCACTGTCGGCGAAGGAGCTGACCTCTTCCGCCAACTGGGAGTCCGACAACGTGTTCGCCACCTTTGGAACGGCCGGAGTACTCGGTCCGCTGGCATATTTGTGTTCCACCAGCGTGGCGCCGCCAGCTAGAAGAGTCACCACTACGGCGGCGGAAGCCAACTGGGGACGTCCGGCTAGAGACCACCATCGGCGGGGCTCCTGTATCGCCGCATAGATCCGGCGCCGTTGCGCAGCCAAAAGATCAAAGCTGATCGCATCGTGGGCGGTCCACTCCGCTTCCACCGCCGCACGCGAGTTTTGCAGCTCCTGCAGCTTCGCGGCACAGGCTACGCATGAGGCCAAGTGACCGTCATCCAGCCGCAAACCGTAGAGATATTCAATGAAATGATCTGTAGTCCAGTGTTCGCCATTCATGCGGCTCGTCATCCTTTCGCCTCAGAGCAGCGTGCGGTGTACAGGTCTTGCAGTTGGTCCCTGAGCTTCTGCGTGGCGCGAAAAAGGTGAGCTTTCACTGTCCCCGCATCCAATTTCAACACGGAAGCGATTTCTTCCAAAGTTAAACCTTCATAGTGCCTGAGCATGAAAACGGCGCGCTGCCGCTCCGAGAGCTTGGTTAGAGCCTGTTCGAGCCTGACTTGGATCTGCTTCGCAAATACCTGTGATTCGGCATCAACACTGCGGGCCGTAGTCGATTGGAGAATGGCCGTTTCTTCCTCGGGTGCTGGGCGCCGTCGCCACATGCGCCAACGGGCAGAGCGCAGACGATCGAGACAGGTGTTGACAGCAATGCGGGTTAACCATTTGCCGCGATTGTCGAGTTCTTCAGCGTTGTCGGCACCATTTTGCAGCGCTTTATAGGCCTTCAGGAACGTGTCTTGAGCGGCCGAATCAGCTTCGCCCGGATCCTGTAGCATGCGGCGGCATAGCAGGAAAATCCGCCGCTGTTCAGAAGCCATCCAACTGGCGAAATCGCCTAAACGAACTGAGCTGCGGACGTCGCTCACCAGTTCGTCCGCCATCACGCCAATCATATCTGTCTTGGTAAACGAGGCCTGGCCATCATTCGTTTACTCGGGTATCCGCATTCCAAGCCCAAGCACGAAAACAAACCGCAAGACGTACACCCCCTGCCGCGGAACGATCCAAAATAGGTCTTGACTGTTCTATATCACTAGTACACTATTGACCTAGTGAAGATCGGGGTTCAAAAGCGCAAGGCTTTTCATTTCCACTTGGATCTGTCCAGTGGTGTCCCCGTATACCGTCAGATTATTGACCAAGTCACCGGCGGGATTGCGACAGGTGCCATGGCGGTGGGCGACCAACTCCCAACCGTGCGGCAACTTGCCGTCGATCTCTCGATCAATCCCAATACAGTGATTCGGGCCTATCGGGAACTCGAAATTCGTGGCGTGCTGCAAACGCAACAGGGCACGGGTACGTTCATCAGCAATCGAACGAGTCAGCCGGATGGATCGGAGCGACGCCAACGGTTAAACCAACTGGTAGCCGAGTTTGTGTCCCGGGCCTGCTCGGCCGGATTCACCATCGAGGAAATCTTCGAACAACTGCAGGAAGTTCACAACGATGTCGGCAAGAAGAGGAGATGAATTATATGCTGCGGGATCGCAACAGTAATCAGACAAGCGGGATCGCGATGGCTTTGTTTGCCGTCGCCGTTGGAGCAGGTACGGCGCTCACATATGCGGTCGGGACTCGAGTGCCGATGGTCTGCGGAATAGCCGTCGGCCTTTATCTGCTGTTTTCAATCAAGGTCGCCGACCAGTGGGAACGAGTGGCGGTGCTACGGTTGGGCCGCTTCACGGGGCTGCGCGGGCCGGGTCTCTTCCACATTATTCCGGTTGTGGACCAGCTGAGCCGCTACGTGGACCAACGGGTGCGTGTGGCCAGTGTAACCGCCGAATCCACCTTGACGCGCGACACTGTGCCCGTGAATGTAGACGCAATCGTGTTCTGGATGGTCTGGAATGCTGAGAAGTCGATACTCGAAGTCGAAGATTTCGTTCAGGCCATCACGATGAGTGCGCAAACCGGACTGAGGGAGTCCATCGGACGCCATGAACTGGCGCAGATGATCACGGAACGGGAGTCGCTGGGGCGCGAGTTACAGCGCATCTTGGACGAGAAAACGACTCCGTGGGGCATTACTGTTCAATCGGTAGAGATCCGTGACGTCCGGATTCCGCAGGCGCTGGAAGACGCTATGTCGCGGCAGGCGCAAGCCGAGCGAGAGCGCCAGGCCCGCAACATCCTGGGACAGGCAGAAACGGAGATTTCGGAGAAGTTCTCCGAGGCGGCACTGATGTATCAGAACAACCCCGTGGCGCTGCATCTGCGCGCCATGAACATGTTGTACGAGGCCATCAAGGAACGTGGGTCGATGGTGATTGTGCCGTCATCTGCCGTGGAAACCATGGGCTTGGGTGGAACGCTGGCAACCGCATCCCTCGCTGGTGCAAAACCCGCTTGAAATATGTAAGTGCAGCAATCTAGCGCTAACACATGGATCCACACTCGGCGTACGTGGCGGAGTATCACATCCGGCAGGAGTGTACATGAAGGTTGAGCTCAGCGCCCTAACCCAGGTCGAAGTCTGCCCAAAGGATCGTGTGGTCAGAGGCCGCTTCGGCCCGACGAGGCTCCAGATCTACATCGGCAGCAAGGCAGCGCGCCGCGAGCGGTTCCGTAGCGAGAATGTGGTCGATGCGCCAGCCCCAGTTGTTCCCGAACGCGTTGCGGAAGTAATCCCAGTACGTGTACTGAACGCGATCGGGATGGAGGCGACGAAAAACATCAACGAATCCCCATGAAACCGCCAGCTTGTATGCTTCGCGAGCGTCGATATGGAAGTCGGGGTCGTTGCCGCGACGATCGGGGTGATAGACATCGATCGGCTCGGGCGCTACATTCAAGTCACCCAGCCAGACAACTGGCTGATCCGGCTCAAATTGAGTGGCAAAGTAGCGGCGGATGCGATGAAACCACTCGAGCTTGTAGACAAATTTGTCGGTACCCACTTTGTGTCCTTGCGGCACATAAGTGTTGACGATTGTCACTCCATTTACCACCACTTTAAGCATTCGCGTGTCTTCATTGTCTGAGCCTTCATGCATTCCGTACATCACGGTTGCAGGCCGCTCGCGCGTCAGGGTGGCAACGCCGTTCCACGACTTCTCGCCACGGAAATAAACCTGGTAACCCGCGGCCTGGATGTCCAAAAGTGGAAAGAGATCGTCAGACACCTTGGTTTCCTGTAAGCAAAGTACATCCGGCTGATTTTTGTCAAGCCAGTCGATCAGGATGGGCATACGGCGCCGGATGGAGTTAATGTTCCAGGTGGCTATTTTCATGATTTCTTCTTCCAGTTCGGGAAGGCAGCCGTGCGCCTTCTCGGAAGGTCTTCCAGGAGGTCGCGAACGCGCGAGCGCCGCTTCAAAAGACCTTCGAGCATGTCCTCCAGCAGTGTCTCATCGCCATCAAGCCAGGCGCGCGGAATCTCTTTCCAAGCGGCATCAACGATCGCAATGGGAAAGTTCTCGATCATGTCGAGCCAGGGCTGGAAGGAATCGAGCGACTCGACTTCGTCGTAGACGCTGGTGCGAAAGTACAGGCCCTGTAAGGGATAGTCCTCAAAGCGCCAGTGCGGTCCGTTGAACACGAAACCGTGGTCGATCATCTGCGCAAAAAAGCCGACGCGGGCCGGAGGGTCGCCTTTGATAGGTGTCCAGGTTTTTGCACGCGCACGAAAGAAAACTGCTTGCCGGGAATCCACGTTTGAGGCCCATTTGTCGAAGACCAGGGTACCCAGGAAGTCGGAGCGATTTTCGATTTTGTAGAGAAGCTTGTCCGGCAAAAAATCAAACACAGCCACACGGTCAGGATGCACCGCCATCTTCGACCCGAAATGAAATCCGGCCGGCACGGCTTCCTGGCGTGGGCCGATAGACAGATATAAGTCGCTTGTACGGCTAATGAACTCAGGCGTCAATTCCACCACGACAGTCTCAGGAACATGAATTTGCAGATACCGAAGAAAGGCTGTCGCCAGCCATTCGTTAATGAGAATGCGGCGATGCTGGGGATTATTCGTGAACTTTACGACGTAGAATCCGCCGTCCTCGCCCTCAATCAGGTGAGCCTGAGCACCGCCCCGCATTTTGCGAATTAGGTTACGGGCACGAACCGGCATGCAGAGTTGGTGATGTCACAATCAGGAGAGCAAACAGGCACCGAAGGGCTTTAATAGGCAACGGTGCACTCGAAAAGGAGATATCGAGAATGGCAGAAGTTGACGACAGTCCAGAGAAACGGCCGGGAGCAAATCCGGATGAAATTGCGTTAGAACTCATGAAGTTTATCGCGGTGACGACGGGCTATGGCCGGGGACCGGCAGGTACAGGCTTCGGAGTCAAAGGCGGCCGTTCGAGCGAGGAGTACGCCGACTCACTGCTTGAGCTCTTTGAGCGATGCCGTACGACAGTCAAAAAGCAACCAAAGTAATTGCCGTGCGCGAGGGGAGCGGCATTGTCTTGCTCCCCTTTGCAATTAGCGGCGGCCTTTTTTCGCAGCTACTTTCTTCGCGGGCGCTTTCTTCACGGCAGACTTTTTCGCAGGTGCTTTTTTTGCGGCAGCCTTCTTCGCGGGAGCCTTAGTAGCAGCTTTTTTGGCTGGAACCTTCTTTGCCGGAGCTTTTTTTGCCGAAGCTTTTTTGACCGGGGTGGCCTGCTTTGCCGCGGCTTTCTTTACCGGAGCTTTTTTGGCGGGGGCCGCAGCTTTCTTAGCACCGACCTTCTTAGCCGCAGGCGACTTCTTGGCGGCAGGCGTGGCTTCCTTCTTCAGAGGAGCCGTCGATTTCGCTGCCGTCTTCTTAGCGCTCGTGGATTTGGCGGCATTTTTTGCTGCAGGTGCGGGCGCTACCCGGGGTGCAGCACTGCCCTGTTCCGCCATCTTCTTAGCCGGAGCTTTCTTAGCTAACGCTTGTTTCTTTGCCGGGGCGACCTTCTTAGCTGCCGGCGGGGTGGAACGTTCTAGTTCTTCAGCATCGGCCGTTGCCGCCTGCTCCGCCTTACGGTGTGTCTCCGCTCCGCTCTCGAGAGGCTCCGCAGCCTCTCCTTCCTCAGACGTATCCTCGCCTTTGGCCTCGTGGGCCGCCGCCCCGCTATGTCGCGTGACGGCAGCACCTACAGGCACCTTTTTGTTTGGACTTGGCGTTTTGGAGGCCGATTCCAATTCGTCATCCTCATCTTCGTCGTCATCCTCTAGTTCGTCGTCCTCTTCGTCATCCTCTAATTCGTCTTCGTCATCCTCATCTTCGTCGTCGTCCTCGTCGTCCTCATCTTCGTCGTCGTCAACGATCTCCTCCGCATCGTCGCCACCTACCGCAGCAACTGCGGGCTGTTCGTCACCCAGTTCCTCGTCGTCCGCTTCTGCCTCGTCCGACGCGTACTCTGTCTTGTCAGATTCGAGCTCGACGTGCTCATCTTCATAATCAAAGTCGTCGGCTTTTTCCTTCTCGGGCTTCATCAAGAACACCAAACTCACGAAGATCCTCTCTTTCGCATTGCTCTCAAGGCATCGGATGATGCGAGGAGCAAAATGATTTCACAACGTTGCGAACAAGGCAAGTATAAACGCAATGATGCACGCGAACAGAAGAGGGATCATGAACCCTGAAGAATGTCGCTGAGCTTTGCAGCCGAAGGCGGGAAACAAAAAGACCGCCAGCAAAGCTCGATGAGCCTTGGGCGGCCTCTACAACAAGCGCCGAAAATGTTTAGCGGTTCAGATTGGCGGTACGAACCGCGGCTTTGCGCTGCAGGACCTGAGGCGTTACGTGCCGCGAGGCCAGTACACGGGTTCCGCTGCGAACAGCCGCAGGCTTGCGGGTGCGCGAGTGAGCGCTATGTGTTCGCTGTGAGACCGGGGCAGGATCGGGATGATAGGCCGCTGGAATCAGAAGCACGTCGCCGGCCTCGATATTATCCGCAGTGTTGTTAACCGAAAGAATTTGATCGGCCTGCAAGTGATATGTCTTCGCGATGCTGGCCAAGGTGTCGCCGGCGGCCACGTGGTGCAGTCTCCAGGCTTCGCGGTTCGCAGCAGGAACGCTCTCGATGGCGGACAGTGCTACTTCCGACGAACCCTTCGGCACATGGACGGTGAACCCGGCCGGTGCGACCGAACGCAGAAGTGAAGGGTTGAGATCGTGGAGAGTCGACAGTGGTTGCAATGTCGCATCGGCAATCAGATTCAAGCTGGTGTCGGCGGTGACATGGATGGTTTCGTACTCCACGGGCGAATCCGCTTCCATGTTTTCGAGTCCGTAATCCTGAGGATTCTTTGCCATGATCGTCATCGCGATGATGATCGGAACATAGCTGGCCGTCTCTTTCGGAAGAGCGTGCCGCTTTAGCAGTTCCCAGTAATCGGCGTAGCCAGTGCGTTCTACAGCCCGGTCCACGTTGCCCGCTCCGCAGTTATAAGCGGCCATCGCCAGATACCAGTCGTTGTAGCGTGCATAGAGGTCACGAAGATGCCTCGCCGCGGCTCGAGTGGCCTTCTCGGGGTCGAGACGGTCGTCATAGAGCGACGTTCGAGTAAGTTCGTACTTAGCTCCGGTCCCCTCAATGAATTGCCACATGCCGACCGCCTTCTTATAGGAAACAGCGCGTGGCAGGAAGCCAGATTCGGCTTGGGCCAGATAGATCAGATCCTGAGGTACACCCTCTTCCGCGAAAACGCGCTGGATCATTTCTCTGTAGCGGCCGGAGCGGCGGAACCCGGAAAGAAGAATGCTGCGGCCGCGGTCGGTCGAAAAGAAATGAACATAGCTCAGGACAGGGTCTGCCAGTTCCAGCGGAATGCCGGCTGTCGTCTGCGTCAGCTCAGATTTAAGACGCGAGGCTAAACTCGCATCCACAGGGAAGGTCATGTGGCTTATTTCGTCGATAGGAGCCTTATCGAAGGCAATGGCGTCCCCAGTCGATTGCTGCCCCGACCCTAGTTTCTCGAGATCGAACCGATAGATGACATCCGACAGCTCGTCGAGCCGACGCTCCAACCGGCGGTGGTCCGGCAGCGAATCCGGTGCGCTCAGGAGAGTGTCGACCGCAGCATCGAACTCACGCCGAGCATCCGGCAGGTTGCCCTGGAAGTACAAGGACTTGCCGTTGTTTAGGTGCGTTTCCGCACGTGCCAAGAGATCATCGCCGGCAGCGGTGCGCGGCGTGGTGTTGTCGGCATCATGCGTGGAACTCAGGGCGCTCGCGCTAGCCTCGGCTGAACCGTCTGTGGTTGCCGCGACCGCGAAATCCGCGCCTGTCGCTGGCAGGCTACTTAAGTTACCTCCTACTGGGGAGGCCACACAGGTCGTAGCCAAAACGGCGAAGCCGGCCAACACCGAGCGAAAGGGAGTCATCATTCGATAAACAAGCCTTATGGCGTAAACGATTCGTAACGGAAACATTAATGTACCCCGACCGTTTGCGAGTGGTCAAGCAAAAGCGGGGTATGTCCCAAAAACAGTTTGCGTTCCTTCTAGAAATCGTAGACCCAAAATCGAGACGTCGTGTATCCCATCTTCTCAATGGGATACGTATGAAAGCAGCCTCTATCTTACCTATTTGCACAAGAAACGTAAATAGGCCTATAAACAAGAACGCCACAAACCCTGTAAGAGGAATGTGGCGCTGGCGTTCAACCTTGTCTCTCGCCCTTTGTTAAAGAAACGTTAACTAACGAGTGGGCACTGGCGTTAACGCGCGGCTCTCAATGATCCGGTCGATCATTCCATATTCGAGAGCGGCATCGGGCTCCAGGATGTAGTCGCGATCCACGTCCCGGCCGATTCGATCGATAGGTTGCCCGGTCGCATCGGCCAGGATCTCATTTAAGTTCTGGCGCATGCGCAAGATTTCGCGAGCATAGATATCGATGTCGGTCGCCTGCCCCCCCAATCCGCTCATCGACGGTTGGTGAATCAAGATGCGCGAGTGCGGTAGGCTAAAACGCTTACCCTTGGTGCCACATGCAAGCAACACAGCAGCCATAGAAGCGGCTTGCCCAACACAATAGGTGGCGATATCAGGCTCAACTAGGCGCATGGTGTCGAGGATGGCAAGGCCGGCCGTGATCGATCCACCGGGCGAGTTAATGTAAATGGAAATATCGCGCTCGGGGTCTTCAGCAGCCAGAAATAGCATCTGGGCCATCACGAGGTTGGCGACCGCATCATCGATGGGCGTACCAAGGAAGATAATATTTTCTTTGAGCAGGCGGGAGTAGATGTCATAGGCGCGTTCGCCTCGCGATGTCTGCTCAACCACCATCGGCACGAGTACCGAGTTGTACATAAAGACTCCTTCAGCCCAGTTTCGCCGAATCGGGAAACATCTGGCTGCAACCCCATGATAATGGATATACCGATCAGAGAAGGAGATATGCCTATTGACGCCTGGAAAAACTGCTTCCATAGTAGGAATCGAAATGCTTTCGGCAACCTTAAACGAAATAGTTTGGGGCGCCCCAAAGCCTTCATCCGAGAAATGTTCGAGTCGCAATAGTGTTTTCCTGGATTTGGACGATTAGTGTATTAGGATTCGGAGCCGTCGCCAGAGAATGAAAGTGTTGATTGCCGATGACAGCGCGACTTCACGGATACTGCTGCGAAGTGCGCTTCAACGATGGGGCTATGAGGTTGTGGTGGCAGAAAACGGAGCGCAGGCTCTCGAAATTCTAGCTCGCCCGGACAGCCCTACGCTAGCCATCCTAGATTGGGTGATGCCGCACATGACTGGCCCGGAGGTTTGCCGCAAGATTCGCGAGACTCACCGGGAACCCTACACCTATATCCTGCTTCTGACGTCGAAGAACACCAAAAACGAGACCGTGGAAGGCCTTGACGCCGGAGCCGACGATTATGTCGTCAAGCCGTTCGACGAACACGAACTGCGAGTTCGGCTGCGGGCGGGAAAGCGAATCGTAGATCTGCAAGCCGATCTGCTCCGCGCCCGTGAAGAGCTGCGAGAACGCGCGAATAAGGACCTGCTGACGATGCTGCCGAACCGGGCAGCGATCGCCGGATCACTCGAACAGGAAATCGCCCGATGCCATCGCGATCGGCGCAGCGTGGGCGTTATCTTGCTCGATATCGACAAGTTCAAGGTAATCAACGATACGTACGGTCACTTCGCCGGGGATGCGGTGCTGCGAGAGACCGCGTCGCGACTGCGCGCTAACGTACGCACATACGACCAAGTGGGACGGTATGGCGGGGAGGAATTCCTGGTGGTGCTTCCCAACTGCGACATGGAGCAGGCTGCGCACCAAGCGGAACGCCTTCGAGTCAAGCTGCATAGCGCACCGATATCGGTGGATGGTACTGACATCTTGGTTTCCGCAAGCTTCGGCGTCACGGTAACCGAGGCGTCCGAACGTAGTCCTGATTCATTCGTACGGGTTGCCGATGAGGCGCTATATCTGGCAAAAAAGACCCGAAACTGCATCCGCAGTTTGACCTTTGCAGAATCGGCGCTCGCCACTGCCTAGCCCCTATCTTGAATAATCGGCTTGCTACAATTGAGGTACGCACTCGCGAGGAATAATTGCCCACGTGAGCGTGCCTTGTTACCCGCGCCCGTAGCTCAGCTGGATAGAGCGTTTGGCTACGAACCAAAAGGTCGCATGTTCGAATCATGCCGGGCGCACCAGTCTTCTTATCTGCTCCGTCTGCAGCTGGAGGAGAGCGCAAGCCGTACTCCAATGGTTGTAAGAAGTCTCAAGGAATCGCCCCATTGAAGGCTAACCTTCCAATCATATTGCGGTAGTCGGGCTTGGCTCCGCAGCGTTATTCTCTGCCTGGATAACCTCAATCGGCAAATCGAGCTTGCGCCAAGCTTCGAAACCGCCGGCCAGAGGCCTTACCTTCATAACACCTGCACGTTTGAGTTGCAGCGCCACCCGGGCGCTTGTGGCTTCGTTTGGTCAACTGCAATAGAGGATGACCTCGTGTTCGGGAGGGATGGAGTGGGACCGAGAGCGCAAATCGTCAGGACGCAGCACCAGCGCACCGGCAATTTTGAAGCCTTCCTGCGTGACTTCGGCCTCATTCCGGAGATCAACCACCGTGACCGGGTATCCGCTTTGAAGAAGGTCGAAGGCAGCGCTTGGCTCGATGCGGTTGATGCGCAATTCGCGGCGGAAACGCCAGCGCTGCAGGAATTTGCCGGCGATGTAAATGGCAATCAGGCAAATGACGACGAAACCGGCGCGGCGGCCAAAAAGTCCCAAGACCTCGACTACACGATCAACCTGCTTGTGAAAGAGGTACCCTGCCGCAAGATAGACACCTGCCCAGAGTGCAGTGCCGCCTGCATCGGCCAGCAAAAAGCGCCAGCGCGGGATGCGAAGCGCACCGGCTAAGGGAATGGAAACCAGACTCATTCCAGGAATAAACTTCGCCAGCAGCAGTGTCCCGGTACCCCGCCTTTGGAAGTTGGCCTCGGTGGATTGAACGCAGGTATCGGGTTCTATGGAGAGTTTGCAAAGGAGCGCTAACACGGAACGCCCGCGCCGGCGGCCAACCTCGTACCAGCACAAGTCCGCCGCCAGTCCGGCCGCCATTGTGACCAGCAAGGCGATCCAAACCGAGTAAAAACCGTTGGCGGCCAGTGCGCCCATAACCAATAGCAAGGGATCGGCCGGAATTGGCACTCCTGCTTGGACGCCCAATACATAAAAGAATAGGAAGGCGTAACCGTGGAGCAGGAGGAGGGCGCGAAAAGAGAGCATGCGGGAAAACTAGCGGGGATTGGCAGATCCCGCGGCTATATTCAATTTGACATGCCGCGTTGCCGGAACGTTCCGGTAACTAGCAGCAAGGCCGCAGAAAACATTAAACCGAATGATGTACCAAAGTGCCGCGAAACCGTCAACAAGGCCAATTTTCTTGCCTTCCTCATAAGTACGGCCATAGTAGCTGATGGGTGCTTCGTAGATTGCACAACGCAGTTTCGCCACCTTCGCCGTGACCTCAATTTCAAAGCCAAACCCTTCGGAGGAAATCACCATCTCGCGAATGATGTCGCCTCGAAACGCTTTATAGCCTGTCTCTACATCCGTCAAATTGATATTGGTGAAGAGATTCGACAAGAACGTGAGGGCACGGTTCGCCAGATAGTGATAGAAATACAGAACACGCGCCGCCTTGCGCACCAGAAAGCGCGAACCGTAGACTACATCCGCATGACCATCAAGGATGGGACGCAGCAGCTCCGGAATTTCCTCCGGGTCGTACTCGAGGTCGGCGTCTTGCACGATAACGATGGAGCCGGTAGTCCGTTGAAAGCCGGTCTTCAAAGCCTCCGTCTTGCCCCGATTCTCTTGATGGTGTAGGGCGATCACCTGCGGATGCTGAGCGGCTAAGCGATCGGCGATCGCCGGAGTGCTATCGTTCGAGCAATCGTCGACTATGACGACTTCGTGTAAGCCTGGCAATTGCAGCACCTTGCTGACGACATGGCGCAACGTGCGTTCCTCGTTAAAGGCCGGGACTACGACGGACAAGTACGTCGCCTCGAAGGTAGCACCACCGGACATGTAGACTTCTTCTGACAATGGGGGTCTATGTTCTCATCCTGGCCATGAAATACAGACCCGCCAGAGAAAACAGTATATCCGGCGACCAGGCCGCCATGGCAGCCGGCAACTGGTTCAAATCTCCGATTTGTTCGAACACGGTGCCGATGGTCCAGTAGGCAATGGCAATCCCGAGACTGATCCCAACGCCCGCCATTGCGCCTCGATTGCCTACATAGAACGCGAATGGGACACTGATCATGGCCATAATCAGCACAAACAAAGGAACGGAGAACTTCTTGTAGTACTGCACTTGCAAGGGTGTCGTTTCCAGTCCGCTGGCACGCAGGTCACGGATATAGTCTCCGAGCTCGTTGAAGTTCATCTCCTTATACTCTTTCTCTTCCTTGACGAACCACGAAGGCGGCTCAGTCAGCTCATGGAAGGTGGCGGAAGCGCCATAAAACTCCTGGTAGTTAGGAGAGGTTCCGTGCAGGTCCTGAGAAATGCCGTTCTCGAAGACCCAGGTCTTCAGCGTGGGAGCCCAACGCGCGCGATCTGCCGAAATCTGATGTACCACGCGAAACGTGGCAGGATCGAGTTCGTAGACATTCACCTTCGACATGATGGATTGATGCGGGTCCAGGAACCGGTAATTGTAGATTCGGGAGCCTTGGCCATAAATCCACTGCCGGTTGGGATCCAGATAGGTTTGAACAGGCTTCTTCTTGATTTCGGCCCGCAGCATCTCCTGCCGGCGATTTGCTTCCGGGATATAGAAGTGGTCGAAGGCAAAGAGCAGTCCACTAAGCAGCAAGCTAACGACAAGTACCGGCGCTGCCAAACGATGAACGCTGACGCCCCCGGCCTTAAAGGCCGTAACTTCGTTGTACTTGGTGAGAATGCCGAAGCAGATCAGCGACGCAACAAGCGTTCCAATGGGCGTGAGATCGTAAATCAGCTTTGGCGCCAGGTGATAGAGGTAATCGAGCATGGTGGACATGCTGATGTTGTTCTTGATCATGTCTCCGAGCAGTTCGAAGAAGGTGAACACTTCGATCAGCGCGACCAGACTAAGCAGTAGCACGGCAAGATAGAACAGAAAACCATTCAGAACATACGCATCCACCAGCATGGGACGCAAACCGAAGCGTAGGATGGAGTTCCAGCGCGTTCCGTTTGCAACTCGCGAGGACACTGAGACGCGACGCACTCGCGAAAGGACAAATGCAAAGCCGCTCTTCATCCAACTCGCTAGATCCCGGTCTCCCGGACGATCCAATTGCGAGAGCAGGACGATGCCGACCACCAGGAACAAGGCATCGGGAGCCCAAACTGCGATCGGAACCGGAAGGCTGCCCTTTTTTGCCAGGCCGATCAGGCTGATGAACGTCAAATAGTACAAAAATGCCAGCAAGACAGTCAGAACGAAAGCGCCCGATTTTCCGCCCTTGCGCGATGAGATACCGAGAGGTATGCCGACAAATGCGAGCAGGACGCACGCTAGCGGAAGCGCAAAGCGTTGGTTCAGTTCGATAGCGGCATCCACGTAGTCAGAACCGGAAAGCAGCTTTCGCGAAGGCCCATAAACACGCTTGTATAGTGGCCATGTATCAAGTTCCTGGAAGCTCTTATTGACCTGCAGCTCTTCCTGCTTCTGGGCCCGGAGGGCCTCGATCTGTAGGGGGGCTGAAGTCGTAATAACTTTGCCCTCTTTATCCCGCTCGCTACTGCGCACGTTGCGCATTTCAAGAATGATGCGGTTATTGACCGGATCTGCATGTGGAACTGCTTCCTGCGCAACGATGATGCGCGGACCTTCCCCGCGGTCCTTCCCTTGTTGCTGCAACTGGTCGGGCGGAGTGACGTCGGCCAGGAATACCTGGTGCCATACGACCTGCGGTCCCGAACTGCTGACGTTGTTGACGTAAACAACGGTGTTCGGAAAATCTTCGTCGAAGATGCGCGACTCGATGGCTCCTGTCAGCTGAGCGGCGGCAAAAGTTCGCGCGATCCGGGACTCCAAGCTGAGAGACAGCGGAGTGAGCCAAAGCGACGCTAGCGCAGTAACCAGCAGAGCCATTGAGGCAAAGACGACAACGGGGCGGGCGATGCTGGCGCTGGAAACACCGGCGGCGCGCATGGCGGTGATCTCACTGTCGGCGGACATGCGGCTAAGTGCGATGAGAATACCGACTAACACACCGAGCGGCAGCGCAAACGGAATAGTGGATGGCAGCGCAAACAGAAAGAGCTTGGCGATGACGTGCGCCGGGGCAGACGTTTTCACCAGCAGCGAGGACAGTCGCTCGATCGTACGAAGGAAGAGAACGAAAACGAACAGCAGGGTACCGAGGCTGGCGCTGGTGAATACCTCAACAAAAATAGCTCGGCTTAGAATGCGCATGGAAGCAAGAGTGCCGCCAGGCACCGAAGGTAGGACGTCGGAGGCACGAGTTGCGGATACAGCGCCGCGAGCCCATTTTCCGCGCCGATCTTAGAAGGCAGCCATTGCCCAGTCGACCGGAGAAAACATGCGTGCAAATAATCAGAATATCAGCGCGACTGCTTAAGCGTCCCGGTGCACGGTTGAAGGGTCAAATGCCGGAACGCAGATCGCGAAATACTCGGCGCCGCCCGCTTCCGGAGTGCTATACCGAATCCACTCTCCAGCGTTCACGTTGACACCCTGTCCCGCTCTTACCTCCAGGAAACCTCCTTCATATTCAACGCGGAGTAGTCCTCGAAGGACGATCGTAAACTCATTGAATTCCGGCCGTTGACCCGGTTCTTCCCAGCCGTCCGGGCTTCGCATATGGGCTACGCTCACTTGGGGAGTTGATGTGTTGACGCGACCGACGTACTCGTCAATCAGCTTTGGTTTTGTGCCCGCGGCCTCGACGCGAGTGGGATGAGGAATCAGAGTTGGCATGCGCTGCTGTTTTAGTGTCCGCTTCTTTCCATCGTCAAGGACGCCTGCAACATGGCTCGCGCATATGCAATGTCGTAAACCATGCCGGTATAGCCGCCGCCGCCAGGGTACTGGTTGCGAATGCCGCGATCCCGATCGTAATCGAGAGCGCGTTCGTGCTCAGGGTAGATTAGGTGCGAGTACTTGACGCGCACCAGTTCGCGCATGATCGCAAACATATCGTTCTCACCTTCATCGATGAATACCTCGGTGTATTGGTCATATGGCTTGCGGACACGCACGTTCCGATAGTGAACGTGATTGATCCGGTCCCTCGAGCCGAAGTACTGGCAGACTTCCACGGGATCGTGCCCCATTTCGCGAGTCACGCCGCAATCGAAGGTGATTCCATTCGAGGGACTATCAACAAGACTGATGAGGTGCTTCCATCCTTCGACGGTGCCCATGATCTGTCCTGAACCGCGGCTGAGATGCACCGGTGGATCGTTCGGGTGAAGAGCGAGGCGCACGTTCGATTGCTCCGCGACCGGGATCACAGCCTTCAAAAAATAGCTGATGTTGGCCCACATCTCGTCCAGGCTGTGAGTGCCTTCTTGCTGCAGCGGCGGCAGGTCATGTACCCGTCCCTCATCAAAGGCGGTCAGGCCCGCACCTCCTCGGCCTTGTTCTTCGTAATAGCCTTCTATGGCGCGGTGCGCATAGAAGTTGTACTCGATTACAGGTACGCCAACTTTGCCGGCCGCTCGAATGGACTGCTTTACCTTCTCAATTTCCTCATCGCGTCCAGACCTGCCATAAAGGGTGTTTGTGAAGCCGGAAATCATCATGTTCCCCAGCGAAAGGCCGCCCGCTTTTAGCTTGCTGACGATCGGCTGCAACTGTTCTTCGGTCCAGGGCGTAGGCGGACCGCCGGAGAGTACCCAATTCACTCCAATCTGCTTCACCCGACGGATCGCCGCGTCGTCCAGATCGTGCAGGTTGATGGGAGCGCAGAGTTTAGGCGTCGCTGTGCCTTCCGCTGCCATGCCAGTGCCGGGCGTCCAGTCAGGAGGGGCAGCAAACGAGGAAGCGGCTGTCGCGAATAGGCCGATGGTATTCCTCATCCACGATCGTCTCGAGCCGGAGCTCAAAGGAAGAAGGTTTTTTCGCACGGATCAGATATATCAAAGCTTACGCACGGTACCCAAAGCGAAAGCGATGTCAATCTGTCCGCTGTCGTCGTACATTGCCGTCACGGTCAAACCGGACTCACGCGCAAGCGTTCTGACGGCTTCCTCTTCGGAAGCAATATCGGCTTTTGAGAACGGGCCCTTGACCTGCTTCACCATGAAAACATTCGCGCGCTCAAGGCCCGAGTCACGAAGTGACTTGAACAGTTCCTGAAAGACCTCAGGTTTACGCACGTCGAAGTTCCAAAAATTTGGATTTCGCAACAGAACAAGTTGTTGCCCTGCGGGGCTGGTCAGCTGATACTCGTCGATCCTACCGGGCTCATAAAGATGACGTTTGAAGTGCCAGTGCCAATCTCTTGTGTAGATGTAGAACAAGATCAGTGTGAACTGGTCGATGTACTGGCCGGGAGTAGGAGCTAGCTTCGCCCTAAAGGTCTTATACTCGCGGCACGCGAGTTCATCAGGTCTGCGCTGCAGCCATGCAGTATGCCAGTGAGCAAGGAAGTTACTAACAACTAAAAGCGCGATGATCGCCACAACGGCATGCTGCAGCCATTGTCGAGTCAACTTCTGCAGAAACAAGTCAAGCAGAACAAAGCAGGTGAGAAAGGCAAACGGAAAGAAGATGGATTGCTGGCGATCAAAGCCTCCAAATGGATAGCGGCGAAGGACGCCCGCAACAGCCAGTTGGCAGATCAACAAGATTGTGACAAGTAGCGGCAGGGCGATCGCGCGCTTCGGCGTCGACTCTCTTGAAGTGATCATGAGGTAAGCAGCCGTTGAACCTAGACCAAGCAGGAATGTGAGCAGCCACGGCGATGACGGAAGCGGCATCGGAAGCACAAAGTTCAAATCCAGTCGCAGGTTTCGAAGAACGAACTCGCCTACTGCAGTTATCGGCTTCCAGTAGAAGTCGGAGACATGGTCGTAAGCAGGAGGTTGATAGCGGATGTGTGTGCGATAAAAGAACGCGATTGTGAGTAGAGGCAGGCACGCACTCAAGAACGCCGCCCGCCTGTTGTCTTCAGCCCACAGGCGCAGCGCTTGGCGTGACGATCTTCGAATGACTGCATCGGCTGCAAGTACGGCCAGACAGGCAAGCCAGAAGAAGACAGCGTAGTATTCGGTCGCGATCGCCAAGCTGACATAAACAGCGAACAGAAGGGCAAGGCGATTCGCGGATTTATCCGCTCGGCCGACAAAGAACTCAACATAGTTCAGGAAGGCGGCGAGAACAAAAGCCAGACAGAGAGGATAGGATCGTACATCGATGTTGATCCCGAACATCACCCAAGAGAACCCGTACGCCGAAGCTGCAAGTAGCGCAACTAGTTTCCGAACACAGAGTAGTTGAGCAACGCGACCGAACAGGTAGACGCCGACGGCAGCGGGCACAATCGATGCCGAGCGGTAAAGAAGCGGCGCATGGCCGATCCTTACAAGTAGCCAAAGCACGAGGTGGTAAAGGATGGGATGGGCGTCACCGCGGTACTCCGTGATGAACATCCGCCAGCGGTCTTGGCTATCAATGAAAACATGCCAATAACCGTCGTACTCGATGTGTGCGGCCGATCCGAAAATCAACATCGCGGTCAGCGACGAAAGCGCCATGAGGATCAGCAGCCACGTAAAGGTTCGGTTGGAAAGCCCCCGCGAATGAATGGATTCGGCGTCCGGTTGGGGTGGAGAGGAGAAAGTCATCGAGAAGGCTGGGAAAGCCAGAACCAGAGTAGCGAGCGCATGTCCTGAGTGTCGCTTCGCCGCTGCCCTACACTGGGGGCATGGCAAAAGAATATTCTGCACCGCCGTCTATGACGATCGATTCGTCCAAGAAATACACGGCGACGTTTGAGACTTCGCGCGGCGATATTGTGGTCGACCTGTTTGCGAAGGATGCACCAAAAACAGTGAACAACTTCGTCTTCCTGGCGAGGGACGGCTTCTATGACGGCACGGTTTTTCACCGCGTAATCCCGGACTTCATGGTTCAGGGAGGTGACCCGACAGGAACGGGACGAGGCGGTCCTGGGTATCGATTCGAAGACGAAACCAAAGGCAACCCGAATAAACATAAAGTCGGCTCGCTCTCGATGGCGAATGCAGGTCCTAATACAAACGGAAGCCAGTTTTTTATTACACACGTGGTTACCGACTGGTTGGATGGAAAACACACCGTGTTCGGGCAGGTTCGGAGCGGGCAGGACGTCGTGAACGCCGTAAAGCAGGGCGACACACTGAAATCGGTAAAGGTGCAGGAAGCTTAAGACAAGAAATGACGCGCCCGGAAGCTTGGCAGCTTGTTTGCGAATTCGTTCAAAGCGACAGTCTGCGCCGCCACATGCTCGGTGTGGAGGCATGTATGGCAGCCTATGCTGCGCGATTCCAACAAGATGCTGAGCTTTGGTCGGTCACGGCACTGCTGCATGATTTCGACTGGGAAATCCACCCGAACTCGCCTGATCATCCTATGAAAGGCGAGCCTATTCTGGCAGAGCGCGGAGTCTCCGAAGATATCCGCCGCGCTATTCTTTCGCATGCCGATTACAGTGGCGTTCCTCGGATCAGTTTACTGGAACGGGCACTCTATGCATGCGACGAACTTTCTGGTTTTATCACCGCCTGCTCCTATGTGAAGCCGAATCGAAGCATCTTCGAGGTAGATGTACAGTCGGTCAAAAAGAAACTGAAGGACAAAGCCTTCGCGCGAAATGTGAACCGCGAGGATATTCACCGAGGTGCGCAGGAGCTCAACATACCTCTGGAAGAGCACATTGCGTTTTGTATAGACGCTATGAAGGCGAGAGCGCCAGAACTTCGCTTACAAGGAACTGCCACCGTTGGGTGAAAACAGCGTCAGTAGCTGCAGGAAAAGAAAACGCCCCGGCTTTAGCAAAGCGCGGGGCGTCGTTTCACCAAAGCACCAATCAGGCGTGCTGTGCTTGGTGTTTACCTTCGGCGATTTCCTCCACCATCTTCTTTGAGAAGGCGGGGATATCGTCGGGTTTGCGGCTTGTAACCAGGCCCTGATCGGTCACCACCGGCTCGTCTACCCATTGGCCGCCGGCATTCCTTATGTCGGTTTTCAAGGATGGCCACGACGTGATCTTGCGCCCACGTACCACGTCCGCTTCGACTAACATCCAGGGCCCATGGCAAATCGCTGCCACTGGCTTATGTGCCTCAAAGAAATGCCGGACGAACTGAACTGCTTTAGGCTCTAAGCGAAGCTTGTCGGGATTGATCACGCCTCCTGGTAACAGCAACGCGTCATATTGACTTGGATCTGCAGACTGCAACGGGACGTCAACTTTTACCGACTCGCCCCAATTATCGATATCCCAACCTTTAATGCTGCCGTCTTTAGGCGAGATCACTTCAGTCGTGGCCCCTGCCTGCGTCAATGCTTCGCGCGGCTTCACAAGTTCTACATATTCGAAACCCTCGGTGGCGAGAATAGCCACCCTCTTGTTCTTCAACGATTCACTCATAATTGGTTCTCTTTCTGGAGAGATGCACTTAGGAGACACCTAGTTCGTCGCTCGATTCGAGCGCCTGGAACTCCATCACCATTCCCGAGTTTTTGAGCGCATCAATAAAGCTCTGATCCTTCCCCTCGGCCACATCGTACTCCCAGATCTCTGGGCTGATGCTTAGGAAGGCATCATCTTCCTCCATTACGTCGGATGAGTGTAATGCATCCGCACCCAAACGTCCGACAAAGCGTGCATCCAGAACAGTGTCGTCGTCTAGTTCGCTGTCCAGGAAGTCGGAAGGCTGGTCGGCTTGCTCACCATCGTCACTGGAGCGTTCCCGGAACACAACGCGATATTTCATGAGACCTTCTCGCGCTACTTACTTACCGCCCACGCTGGATTCCAGCTTCTGTGCGTCTTGCAAATGCATCTGCAATATCGGAAGGGTCTGCGACGCGAAGCTCTTGATTTGGGGATCCTTGCCGGAGGTCGACTCCTTTTGGAACTCCTTTACATCTTCCTGGTGATCCTTCACCATCGCTTTTGCATAGTCCTGATCGAACTTCGAACCGGACTCATTTTGCAGCTTCGTGTAAAGCGCCGAATCCTTACCATTTAATGCTGTGGGAAGAGTCATGCTCTCTTGCGAAGCAACAGATTTCAGCTGGTCGTTAGCTTTGGTGTGATCGTCCACCATCTTTTGACCAAACGCCTTCACCTCCGGACTAGTCGCCTTCTGTGTAGCCAGCTGACCTAACTGGACTTCCGCCATCCCACCCTGCGCCGCCTTCATCGCAAATGCAGCATCCGCGCCTTTCATCATCTTGCTGCTACCGGCGTCCATCTTGCTCATGGAATTCTGCGCGTAGAGCGACTGGGGAGCAGCACAAATAAGCGCTGCTAGTGCACCCGTCGCAACAAAATTCAGGTTGAAAAATTTCATATAATAATTGCCCTCGCTTATTGGATTGCTCAGGACAGACACAGTTACGCCATGGACTTCGCTACAGAACTTTCCTCAGGTTTACCTACACGTTTCGGAACAATTGCTATCTTTAGTCCTTCCTGGTTAGTAGCAACAATGGAAGAAACCGATTCGGACACCGAACGCGATTCGAGGCGTGCAAGGTTAGCTATGTCGGTTCTTGGAGCGACGCTTTGTCTGATTGGATTTTGAAGGTCGAACTTAATGGCGAATGGGAAGAATGCAGGTTCGCCACACAGCGAGAGGCGCTCGATACGTTTGCTGCGTTGTCAGCCGATTATCAACTCAAGCTGGCCCGGGCAGTAATCTTTGCTGCTCATATGCTTCGTCGCAGCAATCCCCTGGGTTGGACAGGGACACCACCCGCCTGCCTTAACTAGGGTGTCACAGCTTCGCACTTAGGCCATGTTGTTGGCAATGGCATAACGGGTCATCTGCGCCGTTGAGTGCAGCCCAAGCCTCTGCATAATGGCAGCGCGGTGGAATTCGGCGGTCCGTACAGAAATATTCAGCTGGTTGGCAATATCTTTCGCGCTGCACCCGAGTGCGATTAGCCGTAAGACCTCCCGCTGTCGCCCAGTCAAATCGTTCTTGCCGGCACCAATGCGAAGTGTTCCGTCCCCGTAATTGGAAGCCAACAGACTGCCACCTTCCAGGACGGTTCGGATAGCCGCCATGAGTTCCTGAGCAGGCAGTTTCTTCGATAGATATGCTTTTGCCCCTACCTGTGCGGCCTGGTCCACGTAACTTGAATCGGAGTACATCGACAAGAACACGATTGGGAGGGATGGCTGTTTTTCAAGTACCTTACGGGCAGTGATAAAGCCGTCGCCGCCTGGCATGCTCACATCGAGGATGGCGACGTCAGGACGGAAGTTCTCCACTGCGCTTACGAAGGCTTGGCTGTTGTCAACGGCGAGGACATTGAATTCCGACCGCATCATTGCGCCTAGCGCATCCAGAATTAATTGATGATCGTCACCCAGTAATAACTTGGGGCGAGCGGTTTCCATTCCGGAAATTATATTTGCTTCCAACGTACACCTCTGCCTAAAGACTCAATTTTCCTACTGATTGCTTCTAGTGATTGTACCGGGTGCTAGGGAGGTACCGGAGAATTAACGGCACGCACTCCGTACGGTATACGACACTGTATAATCTGCGACCTGCGCTATCATACTCGAAGGCCTTACGGCCCGTAGGTACCTCCATCAAACTATGCGAGTAGCAATTATTGGAACCGGCTATGTCGGTTTGACCACCGGTGTTTGTCTTGCTTATACGGGGCACGAGGTGTACTGCCTCGATACGAATGAGGCAAAGATTAAGGAGTTAAAAGCGGGCCGTATTCCGATTTACGAGCCGAATTTAAAGGATACCTTCGACGAAGCTTCTCGGAATTTGCATTTCACAACCAGTTATGCCGAAGCGATTCCGGATGCTGAGGTCATCTTTATTGCGGTAGGTACGCCACCTACACCCTCAGGCGCTCCCAATCTGGAGTATCTGTCCAAAGCAGCGCGATGTATCGGGCAGTACATGAATTCTGAGTACACCGTAGTAGTGAATAAATCTACTGTGCCGATTGGCAGCGGCAATTGGGTTGGATCGCTGGTTCGGGAGTCCTGCGAACAGCGTCATGGAGAAAACGGACCGGATTTCGCCGTGGCGTCGAACCCCGAGTTCCTGCGCGAGGGCTCGGCATTGCACGATAGCCTGTATCCCGACCGGATTGTCATCGGCGCTGACCAGCCACGGGCGTTAGAAGTTCTATACACCCTGTATCGGCCCATTCTCGACCAGACCTTCACGGCCCCGAGCTTCCTACCTCGCCCGGAGAGCGTGGGCGCGATTCCATTACTCTCTACGGATCTGGCGTCGGCGGAGCTTATAAAGTACGCGGCCAACGCATTTCTCGCAACGAAGATCAGTTTTATCAATGAAATTGGGCTGTTGGCGGAACGGGTTGGCGCAAATATTGCGGAAGTGGCGCGCGGAATCGGCCTGGACTCCCGTATCGGACCTCGCTTCTTGAGCGCTGGAATTGGCTGGGGCGGATCCTGCTTTGGCAAAGATACGGCGGCTTTGATGGCGACGGCCGGCGAGTATGGGCTGCACCTTCCCATTGTGGAAGCGGCGCGGGTGATCAACTCGCGTCAACGGGACCGTGTTGTGGAAAAGCTGCTAAGCGAACTGAAGATTCTGAAGGGCCGGACGGTGGGTTTGCTTGGTCTGGCATTCAAGCCCAATACAGATGACCTGCGAGAAGCGCCGGCGGTGGAGATTGCTCAAAAGCTTATCGACCGTGGCGTTCGAGTCAAGGCGCACGATCCGATTGCAGCCGAACGCTTTCAACAGGAGCACGGCGCCATGGGTGTGCAGATTTGTTCTAAGGTGGCCGATGTCGCGGACGGGTGTGACGCGCTAGTCTTAGTCACCGAATGGATGGAGTACCGTGATCTCGAGTGGGACGCTTTGGCAGCCAAGATGCGATCGCCGCTGTTGCTTGACGGTCGCAATTCGCTGGATCGGGACAAGCTGACGCGAGCCGGCTTCCGCTATATTCCAATCGCATAGTGGTCTAGGAGCGGCTTCGGCCGCTCTACCTTCCCTCAGAAGGTAAAAAAGAAAGCCCCGAAGCAGCTATGCTACTTCGGGGCTCCTAGTTTAATCGGGCGACGTCCTACTCTCCCACACACTTGCGCGTGCAGTACCATCGGGGCTGAGAGGCTTAACTGCCGTGTTCGGGATGGGAACGGGTGGGACCCTCTCGCTGTGATCACCCGAAAGTGGGGGGTTCGGAGTGGTGAGACTCGACGAACCGGAACTTTCGAAAACGAATGTAGGTAAGATCGATTGATCTTTAACAACTGAATAGAAGATAAGGCGGACGCCACTGCCACGCATTGCAAACATGACGCACTTAGACCATATAGTTAATTTTATGGTCAAGCCGAACGAGCTATTAGTAACGGTAAGCTCAACGCATTACTGCGCTTACACATCCGTCCTATCAACGTGATCGTCTTTCACGGCTCTTCAGGGAGATCTCATCTTGGGGAAGGTTTCGTGCTTATATGCTTTCAGCACTTATCCGAACCAGACTTCGCTACTCAGCTGTGCCATTACTGACAACTGAATCACAAGAGGTCTGTTCATCC
>CAVWGO010000005.1:180000-895027 GCA_963754595.1 uncultured Acidobacteriaceae bacterium
AAGTAAGCCAGTTACCTGACTTGGGTTTCCCCATTCGGACATCCCCGGTTCATAGATTGCTTGCATCTCCCCGAGGCTTATCGCAGCTAGCCACGTCCTTCTTCGCCTTCTTGCGCCAAGGCATCCACACGCATGCCCTTAGTAGCTTGACCATAAAATCAACTCTACGTTCTAAGTTGAATGCCAACGCTTCCGGTCCACTCCTCCTTCGCTCCTCGCCTTCCGGCCAGTCGCCAATTCAAAGCCAACCCTCCACGTCGCATCCTGCGCTGTCAACACATATTTCCTTCGTGTCAACACCATGTGCAACTTGTGTTTTGTTGCCCGTCTTATCTTCTATTCAGTTTTCAAAGATCACATTCCACATTGCTGCGAAACGAACCTTGCAGATCAACTTCGTTTTAGCTGAACCGCAGGAAAAAACGCTTACCGAAGTCAGCGTTTGTTTCTACGTTCCAATCTGTTTTATTGGTGGGCCTGGGTAGATTCGAACTACCGACCTCACCCTTATCAGGGGTGCGCTCTAACCAACTGAGCTACAGGCCCAAAGCTTGAATCTTCGCTGGATCTGAACATCTTAAGCTCATCCCAGGGTTCGAATCAAACTGGTGGAGCTGGTCGGGATCGAACCGGCGACCTCCTGAATGCAAATCAGGCGCTCTCCCAGCTGAGCTACAGCCCCTCTTTGTTACCCAGCCTCAGTTTACCACTGAGGCTGGAAAACGAAATTGTAATCGAGGCCGATTGAACGTGGAGTGCCGACGACCAGCATCAGGCACCAGAAGCAAAATCAAAACTATCGAAGTGGAGAATCCGGAGACGGGATTGGAGTGGAACGGCTACCACTTACTCGGCACGCTCTTTGGGAAGAGCGGCTTTTCGGTAATTCCACCCACGTTCTCTCTTAGAAAGGAGGTGATCCAGCCGCAGGTTCTCCTACGGCTACCTTGTTACGACTTCACCCCAATCATGAATCATACCTTGGACCGCTGCCTCCTTGCGGTTGGCGCGCGAGCTTCTAGTACAATCCACTTTCGTGATGTGACGGGCGGTGTGTACAAGGCCCGGGAACGTATTCACGGCGCCGTTCTGATGCGCCATTACTAGCGATTCCAGCTTCATGCAGGCGAGTTGCAGCCTGCAATCCGAACTGAGAGCGGTTTTTTGCGATTAGCTTCCCCTCGCGGGTTCGCAGCGCTTTGTACCGCCCATTGTAGCACGTGTGTAGCCCTGGACATAAAGGCCATGATGACTTGACGTCATCCCCACCTTCCTCCAGCTTATCGCTGGCGGTCTCCTGAGAGTGCTTCCCTTGCGGGAGTGGCAACACAGGACAAGGGTTGCGCTCGTTGCGGGACTTAACCCAACATCTCACGACACGAGCTGACGACAGCCATGCAGCACCTATACTACTGTCCCTTGCGGGAAAGCCAACGTTTCTGCCGGCGATCAATAGCATTTCGAGCCCAGGTAAGGTTCTTCGCGTTGCGTCGAATTAAACCACATGCTCCACCGCTTGTGCGGGCCCCCGTCAATTCCTTTGAGTTTCAGCCTTGCGACCGTACTCCCCAGGCGGCATACTTAACGCGTTAGCTCCGGCACCGACCAACTGAATGGCCGACACCAAGTATGCATCGTTTAGGGCGTGGACTACCAGGGTATCTAATCCTGTTTGCTACCCACGCTTTCGTGTCTCAGCGTCAGCAATGGTCCAGTAAGCTGTCTACACCACAGGTGTTCCTCCTGATATCTACGCATTTCACCGCTACACCAGGAATTCCGCTTACCTCTCCCACGCTCGAGCATTCCAGTTTCCGGCGCACCCTCCCAGTTAAGCCAGGAGATTTCACACCGAACTTAGAGCACCGCCTACACACTCTTTACGCCCAGTAATTCCGAACAACGCTCGCTGCCTACGTATTACCGCGGCTGCTGGCACGTAGTTAGCCGCAGCTTCTTCTCCGGGTACCGTCATTATCGTCCCCGTCGAAAGAGCTTTACACCCCGAAGGGCTTCATCGCTCACGCGGCGTCGCTGCATCAGAGTTGCCTCCATTGTGCAAGATTCCCCACTGCTGCCTCCCGTAGGAGTCTGGCCCGTGTTTCAGTGCCAGTGTGGCCGTGTGCCCTCTCAGGCCGGCTACCGATCGTCGCCTTGGTGGGCCGTTACCTCACCAACTAGCTAATCGGCCGCGGGCTCCTCTCTCAGCGCATTGCTGCTTTCCCTTCTCAGGCTTATGCGGTATTAGCTTCGGTTTCCCAAAGTTATTCCCCACTAAGAGGTAGATTACCCACGTGTTACTCACCCGTACGCCGCTGTACTCAGGATTGCTCCCTTTCTCGCTCGACTTGCATGTGTTAAGCGCGCCGCCAGCGTTGATTCTGAGCCGGGATCAAACTCTCGTTTGATCTGTTTTTTGAACCAGACAAATCGGCCGAAACCGCCTTTGCCTTCGGTTCTGTTCAGCTCTCTCCCGGACTACGGTTGCCGTTACGCTCACCTGCGCCCAGAACAGAGCTTACTTTTGTCGCTCCGGTTTACTCAAATAGTCTGACGAATTACTTCTTTCACGTTCAACCAGATTTTCAAACATCTGCGCATCCAACAACACGATCACGAATCGCTTCGTAAATGCATCGCCAATGCCGGCCTCGAAAGCCGTTCGAGCCGCGCCTGCCACAGCCAATTAGACTATAGGCTTCGCTCACTCAGAAATGTAGGACTCGCGTCCAATGTAACGGTTGGGATTTACTTCAGGACTACTTGAAAACTGCTATGGAGTCCGAATCAGGCTACCTTTATCAGGCCAGCCGTTTCCGCTGCTTTGACCGTCGGCGACCGCGTACGTCGCCCATCTGTTACTCTATCAAACTTCCCTTGGCCTTTGCAAGCTCTTTCGAATTTGCTTATTGCCTCGCCGGGCACAGTCTATTGCGCTCACGGCGACAACATCAGAGTAACATCCGTACTGGACGGCTGCAAGCCCAAAGCCTAACTGTTTTGTGGATTTCTTTCAGGTGGCAACCGAAGGACCGGAAGTGATTCATTTGAGCTGATTAGCGGCGCGGCTTCCACACAAAAGGCAACGCATTTGCACAGCTTTTCCTCAGCGCGCAGCGCGAAGAGTAGCTTTGCCTTCACGGTTACCTGAGATTTGCATAGATCGGGTAATGGTCCGATCCCTTGCTGTCCTTGCGCACTGTTCCCTCCTCCACCTTCAGTGGGCCCCGGGCGAAGATCCAGTCGAGGGCCATCATGATGGCGTGAGTCCTCTCGATCTTATCGCCGAGGCAACTCTGAAAGCCCGCCCGCTCCAACTTCCTCAAGTACAAAGATGGTAAGTACTTTGTGTTGAGATCACCGGCCAACAGGATGGACGTATCGGAAGGGTACCGTTTGGCATCTGCCAAAAGCTCATCCAGTTGCTCCATTTGAATCCGGCCGTAACTGCGACTTTCCAGGTGAACGTTGTAAACAACCAAAGGCCTCCCGGAAAACGTCAACTCCGTAACTAGGGCGATTCGTTCACCTGTCCTCCGCTGGAATAAAGGTATGGAAGAGGGAAGCCAGGCTTGCGATTGCCAAAATTGCGATTGGTGACGGAAGCGAAGGATGCGGGAAGCGCGAATGGGTAGCCTGCTCAAGGTCGCTTGCCCGGTATACGCCTTGGCTCCAGATTCCTGCCCCAACTCTTCAAACTCGACGGCAAACACCCCGTTGATGCCCAAGCGTTCGGCCAGTTCGCCCGCAACATCCGCCCGGCCTGTACGCCTGGTGTTCCAGTCCACTTCCTGCAACAGCAACAGGTCGGCAGGTTGAGCCCGCAGTTCGGCGGCGATAGCAGCAAGGTCAGTACCTCGATCGATGTTCCAACTGACAACCTTTAATGTCTGCGGCCCGATGGTTGCGGCGTTCCGCGCCATTTGCGAGTCGGATGTTGCGTGAATTTCGCGAACCTGATCGGGCCGGGCCGTCTGGACATTATCGGCCGCCCGCACAAACCCGGGGTTGAGAACCAGGCAAACCCCGATGACCCAGGACCGATACCTCACGACGAAATGGCAGCCGGACGCCGCCGGCGCGTGCTCCCGGCCAGCATGCCCAGCAACGCAAAATACCATCCGCAAACACCGAACCGGGCGAAGGGATAGTCGACCAGCGCATGAATACAGACAGCGAGCAGTCCAATTGCCCAAATAGAGCGAACCGCAGGCCGAATGCTCCAGATAAATACCGCGAGCATGAGCCCGGAAAAAAGCACGCCGCCCTCGGCCGTCCACTGCAACCAGTCGTTGTGGGCACGATTGACGTACGAGCCGTTGTCGAACCGCGCAAACATCCGGTACACCGGTACATACGTATCCAGGCCCCATCCGGTAAGCGGATGTTCGCGAATCATATCAAGGGAGGAAGCGTTCAAATCGCGGCGTACGTTCAACTGATCTTTCTGGTGCAACTTATGCATGACTTCGCTTACCCCCGCTGCGGAGACGAAGAGGCCCGTAAGGACGATGGTAGACGCCGCGGCATACAGGAAGGCCCGGTTCCGGTTGCGAAGAAAGGCAAGGAAAAGGACAATCACCAATTCAAGAATTACCAGGGCTGCCCCGGCCCGAGATCCGGAGGCAGCCACGGCCCCAATCTGCACCGCAGCGAGCAGCAGAAAGCGCAGATCCGGGCGGCGGTGCATTACGCCGTTCCACAATGTGAGCGGAAGCAGAATCTCGACGAATTCCGCAAAGTTATTCCAATAGGCGAAGGAACCATAGACAGCCGAAAACTTGCTGGGAATGATCCAGAAGTAACGGTTGGTACGGGAAGCCTGTTGTAGGAGTTCGAGCAGGCTCAGGGCGCTCCCAAACCACACGAACGCCAGTCGAAACTGCGCAGCACGGCGGGAATCCTGCGCAACCAGGGTTCCGCCCACGGCGAGCATGGCGGCAGTGAACCAGAACAGCGATCCGCTCCACCCGAGATACGCAATGTGTTGCGGGAACCAGAGTGTCTGAATGACACCATAGACGGGCAGGCAGAACAGACAAACCGTGGGAAAGCGCAACAACTTGACAGGAGGTTCGGAGAGAAGCAGCCAGAAACTCAGCAGCAGAAAAACTGCGCCGATAAACCTGGGGGCGATGTCGTCGCCATCGAGAGTTGTCAGCGTGAACGCAGCCAGACACGCAAACAGGCCCCAGGAACGGGTATGCTCCTGGAGCCTGCCCAGAGGTCTGTACGCCCGGGGTACGGGGACGGAAGCTACGGCCACGCTGGTAACGGCCTCTCTCTTTACTTCCCTACGTAGGAGACGCGCCAGATAGAGTTCGACCCGTCGTCTGTTACCAAGAGCGAACCATCGGGCGCGGTAGCAACGCCCACCGGCCGTCCCCAAACCTTGCCATCGGCGGTGACGAACCCAGTGACGAAGTCCTCATATTCGCCGCCGGATTTTCCGTTGGTCAAGGGAACTCGAATCACTTCGTAACCGGCGCGCCTGCTCTTATTCCACGAACCATGCTCGGCGGCGAATATGTCGCCTTTGTACTCATTGGGAAACTGCTTGCCCTCATAGAACATAAGCTCGAGCGAGGCGTTGTGGGGCTGAAGAAGAACGTCAGGGACCAGAACTTTGTCCTTCAGTTCGGGATGCTTTCCGGCCAGACGGGGGTCCTGATGATCGCCCATGTAATACCAGGGCCAGCCATAGAAACCTCCTTCGCGCACGGAAGTGATGTAATCGGGGACGAGATTGTCGCCCAGATTGTCACGCTCATTGGTGGAACACCAGAGTTGCCCGGTGGTTGGATTCACTGCAATGCCAACCGGATTGCGGATACCCGAAGCGTAGACCTTTACGAATTTACCTTCGGGCGTGAATTCCAGAATGTTGGCCCGGTGGAACTCCTTCGGGTGGGTGTCCGGGTCGTCGACGTTGGAGGCAGAACCAACCGATACAAACATCTGTTTGCCATCCCGCGAGAACGCGATATCGCGCGTCCAGTGACCACCGCCCGCCGGGAGTTCCGCGACAATTGTTTCAGCCGGTCCGGTCGCCTGAAGATCTCCGCTGTGGTAAGGGAAACGCACCACGGAATTGGTGTTTCCCACGTAAATCCATTTCGGGTCCTTGCCCGGAGGATAGAAAGCGATACCGAAGTTGTTCTTTAGACCAGTTGCGAAAACACCTGTTTGTTCCGCCTTTCCCTCACCGGTAACCCCGCGAAACACTGCCACCTGACCCTTGGTGCTTTCGGCAACAAACAAATCACCATTAGGAGCGCGCCGGATCTCGCGAGGCTCGGGCACATCGGAGGCGTACAGACCCACTTTGAAGCCGGGCAGTGTCTTCGGCCAGGCGTCGGCGGGCTTGGGCACCACGGTGGGGGCGTTCGAGGAAGCTTCGGTCGCGTATGGCTGAGGAAGATCGCTTACGGTAATCTTGCGGAAGGTACCCGGGCTTTCTTTGTCGTAGCTAGTGAAAGCAGACGTTCCCGTCTCTACCGCTTTAACGTTCGACTCATCCGGATGAGGCCCGGCAGCATGCACAAATAATCCGCCTCCCAGCACCAGACAGCTGGCGGCTATGCCTCCGCGCCAGATCTTCTTCATTCCATACACCTCGTCTCTATTGTCCTCTGTAGATGCCCAAGACCGGTGGAGTAGCACAAGCGCAACGGCATCTTGCCGCCCCGTCTCGGCTACTTAGACCAGGGTTGCATTCAGCGCTCGCAATTCCTCAAGCGGTAGGTGACCGGTGTAGATAGACATACCGATTGCGCAATCGATGTTCATTTGAGTGAGGGCCCGAACGTCATCCATGGTGGTGATGCCGCCTGCCGCCGTAATCGCGTGTCCGGTTTCCGCCCGCAGGCTTCGAAACCACTCAAGATCGGTGCCCTGCATCATGCCCTCTTTGTCCACGTAAGTGCAGAGAAAACTGGCGCAGAAGGGCTCGAGAGGACGAAGAACATCGATGGCGCGGAGCGTTGTAGATTCCTGCCAGCCACGAACAACGATTCGGCCCGCCCTCGTATCGAGTGCAACCATAAGGCGTTCCGGCCCGATCGCGTCGGCGAGCCTCTGCAGCAGGTCCATATTTGGACCTTCGCTGGAGAAAGCAGCCGTGCCGACAATCACCCGTGCAGCCCCTTGCGCGATCAAGTCACGGGCACGTTCGACGCTGCGAACGCCACCGCCGGCCCGGATGCAGGCCCGACGGGCAAGGTATTCCAAAATTGCAGTGTTTGAGCCGCGGCCCATCGCTGCATCTAGATCGATAACCTGGATCTCAGGAAATCCGGTGAAGAGCGCCAACATTTCGTCTGGCGACTTGCCCTCGAGTACCTTTTCGCGGCCTTGGCGCAGTTGCACCACTTTCGCGTCCATGAGGTCAATGCAGGGAACAATCATGCGATCACCGGCCTGACTGGAACTCTGGCAGCCTGCAGCGCGCGCTTCAGATCAGCTACGGTGTACTTGCCGTAATGAAAAACTGAGGCAGCGAGAGCGGCATCCGCGCAACCGCGGCCCAAGACCTCCACGAAGTCGTCCGGCTTGCCAGCGCCTCCTGAGGCGATAACCGGGATGGTGGTGGCGTGTGAGACGGCGATGGTCAATTCGCAATCGAAGCCAGTCTGGACGCCGTCGGTATCCATGGAAGTCAGCAAAACTTCACCGGCCCCGAGGTCTTCGCCTTTCCGAGCCCACTCCACAGCATCGATGCGCTCGTCATGACGTCCACCTTTTGTGTATACATTCCAGCGACCGGGCCCGGAGCGCCGGGCGTCGATGGCCAGCACCACAGCCTGTGCGCCAAACTCCTGGCTCAGTTCACTGATCAGTTCCGGCCGATGAACGGCAGCAGTATTGATACTTACTTTATCCGCGCCGGCAAGAATGATTTTGCGCGCGTCGGCAACAGTGCGGATACCGCCGCCCACGGTAAGCGGGATAAACACCTTACGCGCGGTACGGGCGACGACATCGACCATGGTTTCACGGGCGTCGCTGGAAGCAGTGATGTCCAGGAACACGAGTTCGTCGGCGCCTTGCGCGTTATACCGCTCCGCTAGTTCCACCGGATCTCCTGCATCACGCAGTCCAACGAAATTGACGCCCTTTACAACACGGCCGCCTGTGACGTCCAGGCACGGGATGATGCGTTTCGCCAGCATGTGTCCGGTCTAAGTCAGCTCCAGAAAATTCTGGACGACGCGCAAGCCTACGTGCCCAGACTTCTCAGGATGGAACTGCACGGCAGAGACGTTTCCGTGCTCAATGACGGCCGAATATGGCTGCATATAGGTACAGATGGCTGCAGTACCCTCATTTACCGGTGCATAGTAACTGTGCGCAAAGTATGTGAAGGGCTCCGCATCGAGGCCTTCCAGCAGCCGGCTTGGTTTGCAACGCTCCAGCGAATCCCAGCCCATGTGCGGGACACGGGCGTCGCCGCGAAAACGCTTCACCGACCCACGGAAGAGCCCCAGTCCCTGGCTGCCGGGTGATTCTTCGCTCGACTCGAACAGGCATTGCAGGCCGATGCAGATGCCAAGGAACGGAACACCTGCCTGTATGCGCTCAAGCACGGGCTGGCGCAACGCGAGGTCGTCCATAGCGCGCATCATCTGACCAAAGTGTCCAACACCCGGAAGAATAACCCTATCGGCACCGGCGACGAGGGCGGGATCGTTGGTGGTCTGGTACGTGGCACCGAGTTCATCCAGCGTATTTTGCACGGACCGTAGATTGCCGGCGCCGTAGTCCACGATGGTCGTCATAGCAGACCCTTGGTAGACGGGAGTTGATCTTTCAGCCGTTCATCGGTGGAACAGGCGTATCGCATCGCACGAGCGAAACACTTGAAGATCGCTTCAATCTTGTGATGGTTAGAGCGGCCGTACATCACTTTCGCGTGCAGGTTCGCGCCTGCGTGGTGAGTGAAGCCGGTGAAGAAGTCTTCGAGCAACTCGGTTTGCAGGTCACCGACGTGAATCACATCCACCTGCTGGTCGTATACGAGTGCCGGACGTCCGCCGAGGTCGACGGCGACCACGGCGAGCGTTTCATCCATTGGCTGGACAAAGTAGCCGGCCCTGTTAATGCCGCGCCGTTCGCCTAGAGCTTTAGAGAACAAATCGCCCAGGACGATGCCCACATCCTCCACAGTGTGGTGCTGATCGACGTCGAGATCACCGGTGGCCTTCAGTTCCAAGTCAAAGGCACCGTGTTTGCTGAACAACTCCAGCATGTGATCAAGAAAGCGGATACCCGTGGAAACCTGATAGGTACCCGCGCCCTCGATGCGCAAGCTGCCCGCGATCTGAGTTTCCTTGGTGTTGCGTTCGACCGAGGCTTGCCTCATACGCGCTGCGTTTCCAGTTCCTGACGCAGGGCCTGGTCAACAAGGCCCTCCAGGTGGTTGATATCGGCAATGATGGCGAATGCCCCAAGCTCACGCAAAATCTGCGCAATCTCTTCGTGCCGCGGATTGTGTGGAGTGGAAACGCCGATGAATGGTACGTTCGCCGCCAGCGCACTGCGGGCATCATCGACGGTGTCGCCGAGGTACCAGATTGTTTTTCCCGGATATGCTTGCTGGATTAAGAACAGACCGTCGGGGGCGGGCTTTGGGTTCGGAACGCTCTCGTCGGTGATGACTGGATGAAAAACGATATCGGAAGCGTGCCGTTGCAAGGTAATGTCCGCTTCGAACTTGGCACGGCCCGTAAAGATGGCGAGTGACGTTTTTTCAGCTAAGCCCGCGAGCAGGCCGGGGCTTGGCATCCACTGTTCGTAGCGGATAAGCCCATCGCCATTCGATCCCAGGAAGATCTGATTGAAGTAATCGACCACATCGGCGTATTCAACCGTTTTGCCACGATCCGTGATCAGGCGATGCGACAAAAGCCAGTCGTTGTTCCACCCACCCGCATTCTTGAAATCCTGAATCAGGTCATGGGTGACCAGGTCGCCCGTGAAGTGTTGCACCGTCTCGCGGATCGCTTCTCGATAAGATCGCGAGACCTCCACCAGCACTCCGTCCATGTCGAAGACCAGGACGTCAGGCGCATGCACACGCGCGTTCGGCTGATCACTCACCAAATCTGCTCCATTTCATCAAGGAAACGCTGAATCTGATCGCGCGTGCCAACGGTGACGCGAACGCAACCTTCGATTTCGTAGCTGCGATCCCGCACCAACACGCCGCGCTCTCGCAAGGCATCACGGATAGGAATGGCGCGCTCACCCGCCTGAAAGAGAACAAAGTTGGCGCTGCTGCGGATATACGGAATCTTCAATCGCTCAAGACCAACGTAGAGCAGTTCGCGCGCCGTCAGCACTTCCAAGGCGTAATCTTCGACAAACCTTTGCTCTTGTACAGCGATGCGAGCAGCCATAGCCGCTACCGCATTCACGCTGTAAGGCGATTGGGCCTTCCGAACGTGCGCCATATTTCCCGCTGCGGAGAACAAACAGCCACAGCGCATGGCGGCCATGCCGTAGATTTTTGAAAAGGTACGGCTGACGAAAAGATTGCCGTAGTCTGCAATTAAAGGGAGCGCGGTGACTCCACTGAATTCATAGTAGGCTTCGTCAATCAGCACCGCGGCAGACCCCGCTTTGGCAAGGATACGGTCAATGGCTTTGATAGTAGTGCCGGTTCCGGTGGGATTGTTTGGGTTACTGATCAGCACAGCCCGTGTAGCGGGCCCGATACGTTCCAGCAGTTCGTCCAGTGGAAACGCCAGCGTGCCCGGATGATAGTCGATCTCCGAAATAGTCGAGCCCGCCAGCTGGCCGTAGAACTTGTACATCGCATAGGATGGCCGCAAGATAAGCACTTCGTCGCCTGCGTTTACAAACGTATTGATTAGCAGCTGAATGGCTTCGTCCGTGCCATTCGTCAGCGTCATCTCGTCGACCGCAACTCCAAAGTGCAACGCAAGATCTTCAAGCGCGTGGTCGTACTCGGGATACATGCTGAGATCGGCTGCAGTCAGGTAACGCTGGATGAAGTCGATGACGTGCGGCGGCGCTCCAACGGTATTTTCATTGAAATCCAAACGAAGCTTGTTACGCCGGCCACCGGTGGGCGGATGGTAGGGCGCCATGTTGAGAACCGCGTCGCGCGGTTTCAATGTAATTGGCTCAGCCTTGACGCTGCTTTTGAAATTACTAGGCAGAACGAACCTCCACGGCGCGGGCATGCGCCTCTAATCCCTCGGCGCGCGCCAGCGTTGTGATCGCGGGCTGCAAGTCGCGAAGCGCCTGCGGTGAGAGCTGCTGCACCGCGATGATTTTGACGAAATCGACAGCCGAAAGTCCACCCCGCAGGCGGGCAGCACCGTTCGTCGGCAGCACGTGACTGGGGCCGGCAGCATAATCACCGGCCGACTCTGGCGAATCCTGTCCCAGAAATACAGTCCCGGCATTGCGAATGCCCGCAAGCAGGCTCGGGTCGTGCAAGCTCAGGTGTTCGGGTGCAAGGTGGTTCACCACTTCCACTCCGATCTGCATGTCAGGAACAATGTAAATTGCACTACCGCGCTCAATTGCCTGACGCGCCACGTCGGCGGTGGGCAGGGTGGCGAGCTGCGACTCGATTTCAGCAGCGACCTTGCTCGCGAGCGCTTCGGACGTGGTGATAAGAGTCGCTGAGGAGTCAGCATCATGCTCCGCCTGCGCCAGCATATCCGCCGCAATCACGCGCGCATCGCCGTCCGCTGCCAGTATCGCTATTTCGGTGGGACCGGCAACGAAGTCAATTCCAACATCCCCCGCCAGCATTTTCTTCGCGGCGGCCACGTAAGCATTGCCCGGACCGACAATTCGGTCGACGCGCGGGATCGTTGCTGTACCCCACGCCATGGCCGCAATCGCTTGGGCACCGCCGACCCGATACACTTCTGTGATCCCAAGCATGTGTGCACACGCGAGAATCTCAATTGATGGTTTCGGCGTGGTTATGCAGATACGCGGAACCCCTGCCGTTTGGGCCAGCACCGCCGTCATCAGTAATGTGGATGGAAGAGGATACCGGCCTGATGGAATATAACAACCCACTGCTTCGAGTGGACGAACAATCCAACCAAGTTTGCGGCCAGGGCCAAACTCCTCCCATCGCTCCTTCGGCAATTGCGCCTGTGCGAACTGTCGGATATTGGAGATAGCAGTCTCGGCAGCAGCGCGTATCGCCGGATCCATCCGCGATGCTGCGTCCTCGATCTCGCCTGCACTTACCGTTAACGCTTGATTGCCAAGTCCGTCAAGCTGTCGAGCGTAACGCAACAGAGCCTCGTCGCCCTCGTTGCGGACCGCGTGCACAATCGACCGGACGACATCATCGATCTGGGTCGGCAGACTTCCGGGTGCGCGTGTAAGAACCGGTCCAGGTATGGAGAAGATCTTGATCATCGCCCCTACATCACAATTTTGTTCAGCGGGTATTCGACAATGTCTTGCGCGCCGGCGTCTTTCAATCGCGGGATGATGGTGCGGACCGTTGATTCGTCAAGGATGGTATTGACGGCCATCCACGAAGAGTCACTCAATTGAGAGATGGTGGGCGTTTTCATTGCCGGCAGAACAGAGAGCACCGACTGCAGCTGTTCTGAGCGCACGTTCAACATCAGACCTACTTTGCCCAGCGCATTAATAGCGCCTTCCAGCAGCATACGGACGTCCTCCAGCTTGCGCCGCTTCCACCCGTCTTGCCACGAGGTGCGATTGGCAATCAGCTGCGTGTTCGATTCAAGAACCGTCTCCAGAATGCGAAGTTTATTGGCGCGCAGCGAAGAGCCAGTCTCCGTCACTTCCACGATAGCGTCGGCTAACTCCGGCGGCTTCACCTCTGTGGCGCCCCAGCTGAACTCTACTTTCGCAGTGACTCCGTTGCGCTCCAGGTAGCGCTTGGTAGTAGCCACCAACTCGGTCGCTATGATCTTGCCCTGCAAATCTTTTACGGTACGGAAAGACGACGCCTCCGGCGCCGCCAGCACCCAGCGAACTTTGCCGAAGCTTTGCTTGGCGTAAACCAGGTCAGCCACGCGCTCCACATCAGCGCCCTGCTCTTCCACCCAATCCAGACCGGTCAGTCCGGCGTCGAGAACACCATCCTCCACGTAGCGTGCCATCTCCTGAGCCCGAATCAGCATGCATTCGATCTCGGGATCGTCAATGGCGGGAAAGTAACTGCGGCTGCTCGTCGTGATGTTGAAACCTGCGCGACGGAACAGGTCGATAGTGGCGTTTTCCAGGCTTCCCTTCGGAATTCCGAGCCGTAGCTTCATGGCGTTACTCACTGCTTCGAGACTCCGTACACCGCATCAGGGTCATACGCCTGCTGTTCGGTGACCGCCCATTCCTCACCGTCCCAGGTCCGATAAAAGCAACTGTTGTACCCGGCATGACAGACACCCGGCCCGGCGGCTTCCGCCTGGACCAGCAGAGCATCACCGTCACAATCAGTGGCGATGGACTTCAACTGCAAATAATGGCCGGAGCTCTCTCCTTTGGTCCACAGCTTTTGCCGGGAACGACTGAAGAAGGTCACGTGACCACTTTCGAGTGTTTTCTCGAATGCTTCGCGGTTCATGTAACCCACCATCAGCACGCGGGCCGTGTGGACATCCTGCACGATGGCTGTGATCAAACCGCTTTGCTTGTCAAAATCGAGAACGTCCTGCATGTCGAAGCTACCTTGTGCAATGAAAAAGCCCGCCAGTGGTCCCGGCGGGCTCGATGAAAGCTGAAATCGAAGCGGACCGAAACACTCGTCTAATGCACCAAGTAGGGATGGTGGTGGCGGTGAGTGGCCGTGTTCATCAAGTCGCAGTATAGCAACAGCCTCAACTTCCTATTCGCGCCACGACCGCACAAGAATACGCGAAAATGTTTAGAGGAATTGCTGTGGAAAGCTTGTGGTCGCCTTACATAACTCCAGCACTCGCAGCGCGCAACTGTGGATGGCGGAATGTCCACTGCAACACGGCTGAAACATACCTTGTCAGTGGCAGCCGCCGTCAGCTAAGGTAGCGTTGTTCCCCTTCTCTATATGGCAGTCCGCGAACAATCGCTCGATCATCCATTACCCGAAAATCTAGACGCCGAACGTTTCGTGCTGGGCGCCGTTATGAGCGACGAAGCGGCCTTCCTTCAGGTGGCGGGCACGCTGACCGCGGATGACTTCTGCATTGAAAAGCACAAGCGCATCTTTCTTCGCATGAGCGAACTGCACGAACGCGGCGAGAAAATCGACCGGGTCACGCTGGCGAATGAACTTATGAAGCAGGGTCAGCTGCAGTCGGTCGACGGCCTCAGCTACCTTGTTTCACTCGACGACGGACTGCCGCAGCTGCATAATCTCGACAGTTACGTCACCATCGTGAAAGAGAAGGCGCTGCTGCGGCGCATCATCACCGTTTCGCAGGACACAATCAACCGCGCGCTAACCGGCGAGGAAGAAGCCAAGAACATCCTGGGCGCTGCCGAAGATGCGTTCATGAAGCTTGGCGACGTTCAATCGAAGAACGCGCTAGCCAATCCGGCGCAGATTGTCAGCGAGTTCGATGGCGGTATCAACGCCTTTTTGGATGTTAATCGCCGCATCAAAGGCATTAGCACCGGCTTCACGGGCCTCGACGAAAAGACCGGCGGCTTCCGGGAAGGCGAATTGATCATCGTGGCCGCTCGGCCGGCCATGGGAAAAACCGCCTTCGCTTTGAACATCGCTAGCCATGTCGCGATGAATCCAAAGAACCCCAAAGCGGTTGCGTTGTTTTCGCTTGAAATGTCAAAAGAATCGCTGCTGACCCGTCTAGTGTGCGCCTCGGCGCGCGTCGACCAACAACGCTTTCGCTCCGGCTATCTGAACGGGGAGGAGCGCCACCAATTGCAGAACTCCTTGTACTCCCTGGTCGAAGCGCCGCTCTTTCTTGACGACACGGCCGGAACAAACCTGATGGATGTTCACTCCAAGCTCCGTCGCCTGCAAGCAGAGCAGGATTTGGGAATGGTGATAGTCGATTACTTGCAGCTGATGCAGGGCCGCGGTCGTTTTGAAAACCGAGTGCAGGAGATCAGCTCGTTGTCACGCGGATTTAAGCTGATGTCGAAAGAGTTGCGCGTCCCATTCGTGGTTTTGTCGCAGCTAAGCCGCGCACCCGAAACGCGCCAGGGAGACCATCGGCCGATGCTGTCCGACCTTCGAGAATCCGGCTCTATCGAGCAGGATGCGGATATGGTGATGTTTATCTTCCGCGAAGAAGTGTATCGCCCCGACAAGGAGAGTCTGAAGGGAGTCGCCGAGGTTATCTTGGCGAAGCAACGTAATGGCCCAACAGGCACCGTCAAGCTCGCTTACCTGAACAAGTACACACTGTTTGCGAACGCGGAGCTAAACCGTGCAGAGGACGATCCTGCTCCGTTCGAGTGAAGGCAGCCGAGCTAAGCGAGGAGCCCTTTTTCCTGCAGCACGTCGTCTAGCTCATCGTTTGTCGGCGTGCTTAGAACCGTCCCTTTCACGTCGAGCGTGGGTTTCTTCTCCTTACCATCGTTATGAGAAGCAACCCACGCCGCCGCATCACGGTCGTGATCGATATTGATGTAGTCGTACGGAACGCCTACCCGGTCCAGGTGACGTTTTGTATGTGTCGTCATGGAGCACCAGTCAGCCCCGTACACTTTGATATCTGCCATTGCTATCGATCGTCCTCTGCCCTATTCGGACCAAACTGCTTAAGCAGTGGTGGTCGCGGAAACCGAACCCTTCCAGTTGTGTTTCAGATTACGAACCACACCATGGGCTTCCTGAACGCCCGAATACTGTTGTTGAACAATTGCTTTTACGTTCGACGGAAGATCTTTACTCAAAGCTTCCTGATAAGCCTTCATCGCGATATCCTCACCGGACTCGGCCTCGTCCACAATCGCTTTGTCGTCATTTTTAGTGACAGCTTCCTTGATCGAAATCCAGCCGCGATGCACCGCACCCGCGACGTGGCCCGAATCTGTCGGCTTCTCGCCCAAGCTGGCGACCAATGTCTGCAGTTCCTGCGCATACGACGCCCGCTGCGTAGCGTACCGCGTAAAGATTGTCTTCAGTTGCGAATCTTGGGCGTGTTCAGCCGCATGACGGAACCCTTCTTCCCCGTCCTTCGCCGTCGAGATTAAAGAGTTCAGAACACTTGTTACGTTATCTGCCATATAGGTTTCCCTGCTTCATGGACCCAATCGGACGGGAACGATTTCGAAAATCGTGAGGAGTCGTAAGCCCGATAGCAAGGTAGCGCACACAACAACAAATGATGTCCGGCCAAATAGTCAGAAGGCCAAGCAAATCTTCCCAAAGTGCTGCTGCGATTCCATGTGCCTTAATGCTTCCGGCAACTCAGTCCATGGGAAGACTCGGTCGATCACAGGCTTTATGCGGTGAAATTTAATAGCGCGATTCATGCGTTCAAACATCTCGCGTGAACCGACATATATCCCTTGCACCCGCAAGCTGTTCATCAGCAGTGAACCTGGACCAACCGCTGGCTCGCCCCGGCCCGTCAGCACGCCAATTACGCTAACTACACCATGTACCCGAACGGCGCGGACCGACTTTGGTAGCGTGTCGCCACCTCCTACCTCGATCACGTTGTCCACGCCCAAACCATCAGTGAGGCTGCGGGCGTCTTTATCCCAATCGGGATGTTGCTTGTAATTGATCGTTTCGTCGGCTCCAAGTTCGCGAACTCGTGCCAGCTTTTCGTCGGTGCTCGAAGTGACTATCGTGCGCAGGCCGGCAGCCCGCGCAAACGACAGGGCAAACGTGGAAACACCGCCCGTGCCTTGAATGAGGACGTTATCGCCCGGGACCAAGCGCGTGTGCTCAAACAAAGCATGCCAGGCGGTTACTGCGGCACATGGCAAGGCTGCCGCCTCGACATCGCTGAGCGATGTGGGTGCGTGGACTAAACCGTCCTCGTGGAAGAGGGCATATTCGCGCAGAACGCCGTCGATGGCGCCCCCTAGCGCGGAAGCGCCTTTCTCCTTTGTCGGCGGTCCGTCGATCCACTTCTGCATGAAGCAGGCAGCTACGCGGTCGCCCTTCTTGACCCGCGTGACATCCGGGCCCACTTCCTCCACCACCCCGGCGCCGTCGGAGAGCGGCACCATGGGCAATCTCATTTTGGGGTTGTACAAGCCTTTCGCCACCATCAGGTCGCGATAGTTGATGGAGGCGGCCGTCATGCGTACAAGCACTTCAAACCGGCCCGGCCGTGGCACGTCGGATTCGACTAACTTTAAATTCTCCAGGCCGAACTGCTGAATCTCAAACGTTCGCATGCTTCGTCTGATTGGCAAATTCAGACAATTGCTTCAGCTTAGTGTCGGCAGCGCCGCTATCTATCGACTCTGCCGCTAATTGGACCGCGGCCGTCAGATCATCTGCTCTTTGTGCCACCAGAAGCGCCGCAGCCGCATTCGCAACCACAATGTCGCGCTGCGGACCTGTCGCGCCAGTCAGTACGTCGCGGATGATAGCCGCATTTTCGTCGGGCCCGGCACCCCGGAGATCCTCGATGTCAGCAGTGGGCAGTCCGAAATCAGCCGGCGACCAAAGCCCCTTCTGAACGCGCCCTTCTTCCACTTGGAACACAGTAGTCTGCCCGGTGGTGGTGATCTCGTCGAGGCCATCGGAGCCGTGGACGACGAACGCACGCTGTATCCCAAGTCGCGCCGCGGCTTGCGCCAGAATCTCTGCTGCCCGGACTGAATACGCGCCAATCAACTGAACGCGAGCCTGTACCGGATTCGTAAGCGGACCAAGCAGGTTGAAAACGGTTCGCCCTTTCAATAGCAGGCGGGCTTCCTGCGCATGCTTTACCGCGGGATGTAATAACGGCGCATAGAGGAAACCGATGCCAACATGCTCAACGCACTGCGCCACCTGCTCTGCCGACAGGTCGATAGGCACGCCCAACCGTTCTAAGACATCCGCGCTTCCGCAATTACTCGAGATCCGGCGGTTGCCGTGTTTGGCGACCCGCAGCCCGGTTCCTGCTACAACCAGGGCAGTCGCGGTCGAGATGTTGAACGTGTGAGCGCCATCGCCGCCGGTGCCACAGGTATCCAGGATCGGATTTTCGCTTTGATCCAGGCGTAGCGGTTGTGCCATTTCGCGGATGGCCGAAGCAAATCCGACAAGCTCCGAGACGGTCTCACCTTTACGCCGCAGGAACCGGAGGACCTCTGCAATCCCTTCCGTGTTCATGTCGCCGGACAACATGCGACGCATCAGGTCGTGCGATTCCTGCTGCGAAAAGTGAACGAAATTCCGAAATGGTAAGTGCGACATGCTGCTCATCAGACCGTTGCCGGCTGTTGTGGACGAAACGCTATCGGCCAGCACTAAACGCCTCTCTTTCCTGCCAAAAAAACTCCCAACCAAACGGCCACATAGCCACTAACGACGCTACCCGCCAGATAGAGAAGCGCGACCCAGGCATGACCGCCCCGCGTCGCAAGATATGCATCATATTCAAAGCTGGAGAACGTGGTATAACCGCCCAAAAAGCCCACCACCAGCACCAGATGCCACTCGGCCGGCAAGCGAAGCCGCTCAACCAGCAGCGTTGCAAGTAATCCTATAAGCAACGAGCCAGTCACATTTATGACGAACGTGCTGGTTGCGAAGCTTGACTGCGGGAATCGCTGAACGATGGCTCTACCCAAAAGATAACGCGTTAGCGACCCGACGCCTCCTCCCAGAAGAACACACAGGTAGCGAACCATCCAGTACCACCATTGTGGAACACCGCCCTTGCTGAGTTCCGATAGGCTGGTAGCGGAGGCTATCCCACCCATGCTCGTTGTGATGAAGGCTCACGCGGATTCGCAGGACATTCACGAGGTCTGTGAACGCATCCGTTCTCTCGGTTACCAGCCGCACATCATACCCGGCGAGCAGCGAACCGCTATCGGCATCACCGGCAACAGCGGTCCAGTGGACCCTGCCGAATTTGAGCCTTTGCGCGGCGTTGCCGAAGCCATCCGTGTGTCGAAGCCCTACAAGCTGGTCAGTCGCGAGACGAAGCCGGAAGACACTGTTGTCCATGTGAATGGAGTCGCGGTCGGCGGCGAACAGGTCGTGATTTGCGGAGGTCCCTGTTCCGTTGAAAGTCGCGACCAGATTATTACTTCCGCGCGTGCGGTGAAGGCAGCGGGCGGACAGCTCTTGCGGGGTGGGGCGTACAAGCCGCGCACTTCTCCCTACGCTTTCCAAGGCTTGGCCGAAGAAGGGTTGAAGTATCTGGCCGAAGCGCGGGCAGAGACCGGGCTCGGCATCGTGACAGAAGCGATCGATACCGACACCATCGATCTGGTTGCAAAGTATGCCGATTGTATTCAGATTGGCGCTCGCAACATGCAGAACTTCTCTTTACTTCGCCGCGCGGGTCGAACCGGAAAGCCGATCCTGCTGAAGCGTGGTATGTCCTCCACTTTAGAGGAATTCCTAATGGCCGCCGAGTACATTCTGGCGGAGGGAAATTACCAACTCATCCTGTGCGAGCGCGGCGTTCGCACCTTCGCTGACCACACCAGGAACACGCTCGACCTGAGCGTTGTGCCCTTCGTGCAGGCGCTTAGCCATCTGCCGATTATTGTGGACCCGAGCCATGGGACAGGGAAGCGCGATAAGGTTCTCCCGATGGCCCTTGCTTCCATAGCGGCAGGCGCTTCCGGACTGATTGTCGAGATGCACCCAGTTCCCGAGCGCGCTCTTTCTGACGGTTATCAATCGCTGGATCCGGGGCAATTCGCCGAAATGGTGCAGCGGTGCAACGCGCTAGCCGAGTTACTGGCCAAACAGCGGCGCCCGCTGGCCCTGGTGTAGCGAACCAGCTCGTGCAAAACTAGCTTCGAGATACCCTGGGTCAGTGCCCGACCACTTCAAGCAACTCGTTATCGGGCTTGTTCCACGCCTCGGCACCCGAATGTGTCAGCCGCCCCGCAGCGTTGTCCCAATGTAGCTTTGTGATGCTCGATTGGCCCTGCTCGTACGCGTAAGTCGTTCCGTCATCCGAGTAAAGCGTGAAATCCGCGTCGGCGCCGGGATATATCCGAAGCCTTTCCAGCGCCTGCGCTTGCGTTGTGTTTTCTATTGGTTCACCTAACGGCAAAATGGAACCTGCACGCACAAAAAGCGGAATGGTGTCGATAGGGGCACTGACCTGGATGCTTTGACCGCCATGGACACGCTCGTTAGTCCAATAGTTGTACCAATCAGTCCCGTCCGGCAAATAAACCATTCGACTCACTGCGCCCTGCTCTGTCACGGGCGCCACCAGGAATGCCGGACCGAACATATACTCGTCCGGGATGTCGGCCGCCTTCGGGTCCTGCGGAAAATCGAGAAATAACCCGCGCATGTACGGCGCACCGGATTCATAAGTGTGGAAAGCGAGCGAGTAGATATAAGGCAATAGCTGGTAGCGCAATCTCAGATACTTTTCGAGAATGGGTTCGGCCTGCTTTCCGTAAGACCAGACCTCGTTGTAGCGCCGGCTGCCGTGCGTGCGGAAGTTAGGTTGAAAGGCGCCATACTCGAACCATCGCGTATAGAGTTCCGGATAGTCGTCGTAACCGCCGACATTGTCTCGCGCATCCGATGGATCCAACAAAGGCGCCTTTGCCGGATGATGTTCTGACGGCAGATATTGCCAGCCACCGACATCGTTTCCCCAGTAGGCGACACCCGAAGCAGTGAAGTTCAATCCCGTGGAGATTTGTCGTCGCATGGTGTCCCAGGTCGGGTAGATATCGGAAGACCAGAAAATGGTTCCATTGCGTTGAGCCCCAAGATAGGCATCTCGAGACAGAATCAACGCTCGCGTCTTCAGGTCCCGCCTAAACCCGTCGAAGAACGCCGCCGTATGCAGCAGCGGGTAAACGTCGTAGTATTCGGTTCCGGGACCAATGTGAAGGTAACTGCCGTTGGGCGGCAGATCCGGCTCGGTTTCGTCCGCCCAGAAGGAATCGAATCCCTTCGAGACAAAGTTATCGCGAACAATATTCCAATACCATCGCGCAGCGGCCGGGTTGGTGGTGTCGATGTCGGATCCAGCACGGTCGTAAGGCAGACCATTCGTCGGCGTGCCATCCGCTAAGTGTTCAAACCAGCCGTTTTTTTTAATCAGATTGTAGAAGCGCGACTCCGGCACGAAGCGCGGCCAGATACTGATCATATTGTGGAAACCCTGCTGGTGTAACTGACGGTTCATGGCTGCGGGATCGGGCCACTTCTTCGGGTCCATATCCATTTGGCCCATCTTCGTGTAATAAAACCAATCCACGACGATGACGTCGGCCGGCAGATGGCGTTCGCGGTACCCTTTGGCGACCGCCAGCACCTCATCCTGCGATGAGTAGCGCTGCTTGCACTGGATAAAGCCGTAAGCGGACTTAGGAAGTAAGTGCGTGACGCCGGTTAACTGCCGGTAAGCAGCATACACTTCATCACTGGTCTTTGCCGCAATTACAAAGAAGGAAACGCGTGTCCCTGCTTCGGACGTCCATCGCGTCTGTTCGTTGAAGCCGGGCTGGAAGGTGGTCTTGGACGGGTTGTCCCAAATAAGGCCGTAACCATAGTTAGTCAGCAACAGGGGAACGCAAGTCGTGGGTCCGCCGGTGGCTGTGTAGTTGTTCCAGCACTCCACCGTGTGGCCGCGGTGATCCAGATAGCCCTCCTGATTCTGCCCCAGTCCGTAGTAGTGTTCATCGTTCGGCGATGCGAAGGTTGCGCCCACCTGGAAAAACGGATCGTCCGTTGCACGGCGGTCCCGTAATTCACCGGCATCCCCGTCCTTGTAATTGGGCTTCGACATCCACCAGCCCTCAAGCGTCAACAGCGACTTACCTTCCGGCGTGCTGAACGCAATATGGGCAGGCGGCGCGGACCCCACGAAGAACTTAGAGATATCGATTTGCGTCGGCAGCGGCGGCCTGCCAGACCGATTGGCTCCAACGGACACAACCATCCGATCGGAACGATAGGTCGTGCTGCCCGCCGTGTCCTGGCGGGACCAACCCGCCGCAACAGGCGATGCAACGAAACCGAACCCGGGGGGCATAAGCGCGTACTTGCGTTCCGTACTCAACGTGACGCGAACAATGTTGGGCGCATAAGGTTCCAGAACGATGGCGCTGCCGCCGCGATCCAGAACCACCGGCGGTTCCTGGGCGCGTGTTGGGTTGGTGATGGCGAAAACTGCAATGGCTGCAAGAAAAATTGGAGTGCAGCGGTGGACATCCCTCAAAAGCAATCTCCTGTCGAAACAATATAAAACTTGGGACGGCCACAGATGCCGTCCGGGCGTGCGCTGCTAGCCAGCTTAAAAATCGATACGGCCGCTAAACTGCAAACGCCGCATCTGGTAATTATTGGCCAAGGCTGTAATCTGGCCCGCGTGCGGATCTGTGATGTTGGCGGTCGGCATGCCGAGATTCGTGTGATTAAACGCGTTCTGGGCATCGGTGCGCAATGTGAACTTAATCCGCTCTGTGATGGAGAAGCTCTTTGAGAGTGAGACGTCCTGATTGATGAAGTGCGGACCGTACAAGGAGTTCACCGGGTAATTGCCAAAGGTGTTTTGTGCTGGAAGGACGAAGGCCCCGCCCAGGCCACCCTGGAACCATTGATTCCGGTTCTGTAGAGCTCCCGAATAGGGGCTGCCGCTTCCCACATTGGGGCGATCGTTCGGCCCAACATTCGGCCGCGCATAACCGGCCGGGTAAGTGCCAATTGTCGGCGTGAAAGGCATTCCGCTGTAATACTGAGTGATTCCACTCACGTTCCACCCACCAAGCCCGTAATCAATCCAGCGATTGATATGTGAACCAAACATCCGACCACGACCGAAGGGGATGTTATAGTTTTGCGCCAAAGTGAACTGACGGTGAGCAATGTAGTCTTCATTGCCGTAAGAAAGCGCGCGATCGTAAAGGAAACCATAAGAAGAGCTATCGCCGTAGCCATCGCCTTGCGCCACTTGGTACGTGAAACTGCCCTGCATGGTGTACCCGCTCAGGTTTTGCACTTTGAATGTCGTCTGAAAGGAATTGTATTGATTCGTCGCGCAGTTGCAGTAGTAGTTGATGGATTGCGTCCAGCCGAACGGCTTCTTCCAGTCGTAATACGGCCGTTCCACATTTACGCTCGCGGCGCCGGGGATGTAGAACGGCGTGTTTGCATCAATGGTCGGAGTTCCGCTGGTAAGCGCATGCCGACCTTGGTTCCCGACATACCCTGCCGATACCGAAATTTTATTGGTCAGCTGTCGTTCCAGTGTCGCGTTGTAAGCCATTACCAGCGGCAGTGTCTCCTGCAGGGGACGGACTCGTGGTGTTACGCCGTTCGGTAGGGGGAACTGGCCGGTAGCCGGATTGGCCGTAACGAATGTCGGCTGCGTTGGCCCCGTCGCCAGGGAGAACACACTGGAAAATGTCTGCGCGGCATTCAGATTCTGAATAGCGAGCACCGGCAGGTTCTGTGTAACGGCGTGCCCGAACGTAGATCCGAACGTACCTAGCTGATACGACCAGCCGCTGCCAACACGCACCACAGTGCGTGGAGTAATTTGATACGCCAGTCCCACCCGCGGAGCGAAATCGTGGTAGTTCATCTGCTGCAAGCCTTGCGGCGGGATGTTTGCGACGCCCATCACGCTCACCAGCCCGGTGTTCAGGTCCACCCAGCCTCCGTTACCCGAATCGTTGACGGTTTCCGGGTAGACGAGTTCCCACCGCAGCCCGTACGTCAGGGTCAGTTTCCGATTCACGCGCCATTCATCCTGCCCATAGAACGCGAGCCTCTTCTGACGTTCCTGTGCATTCAAGCTAGAGCTGACATACCGGCTAAATAGTGTTGTCTGCCCCAGCAGAAAGGTACCGAGTCCGTATCCCTGGGTCACAGCGCCGCTGGCGTCGACGGTGCCCGTGTAACCGGGAGCAAACGTCAGTTCCCCGGCACGGTGACTATCGCTCGGAACACGAAGATTCAAAGCATACCGGATATCCGCGCCGGCTTTCATGCTGTGGTTTCCTACCACTTTGCTCACGTTGTCGACCACTTGATACTGCTGCTCCCGCTCTTCGAGCGGGCAATTGCAGGAGTTTACGTTGAGGGCGTAGCCCAAACGCGCCTGCCCGTTGTTCTGCTCGTCACCCTGAATGTAAAAGGCTGGCATTCCCGATGTGTACAGAGGATCCAGGTTCAAGCCCGGAATACCTGCCGCTGCCGCCGGCATTGTGCCTACGCCATTGGGAACGGCGGTGACGTGGTAACGCATGTAACCGAAGCGCAGTTCGTTCACCAGAGTCGCGCTGGCGGTATGGGTCCAGCCCGCAGCCAAACTCTGATTTAAAACATTGGATGTGCCCGCGTACCCGTTGAAGGACGGACCGCCAGCCTCCAAGCCAAACGCACCTGGAGCGGTGTCGGTAAAGCCCGCATAACTGTAGCGGCCAAAGTACGCATCCTTAGAACTTTGTGCGTAGTCCCAGCGCGTGTCCCACTGATTTGTGTTGAAGGTCGTGCTTCCAGTGGTCGAGTAGTTGTTCCGAAAGTTGTACCCGCTACCGGGCTCCACCGTGTTGGGCAGCGGAAAGTAGTTCAGAATGGCCAGCGCTTGCGGACTCAACCGGCTCGGCGGGATGACGTTCAGCTTGCCATTGTACGAAAACGGGGTTCGCCCGAGACCTGTCGCAGCATTCCCCGTTAACGGGTCATAGATGATGTTGGTTTGTGTGCCGTTGGCGTTGGATATTAAGTAACCGCTCAGGTCACCGGTCCGCGCCGCAGCCGTTGGCACTGTCGTCAAGATGGACGACGACTGACTCCTGCGCGTTAGCTGTGCGTCCGCGAAGAAGAACAACTTGTCCTTGATGACCCGGCCCCCGATTGAGCCACCGAACTGGTTCCATCGCACCGGAGGCGTCTGGAGATTCTCGGCTGAGTTAAACGGGTTGCGCGCAAAGTCCTGAAAGCCCGGGGTGTTGATGTAAATGTTCTCGAAAGCGGAGCCGTGGAATGTATTGGACCCCGATTTGGTGGAATAAACCACGTTGCCCGAACTGACGAACCCGAACTCGGCGTCGTAGTCCTGTGACGCTTGTTTCACCTCGTTTACCGCGTCCATCGGCGGATTGATCAAGATCTCGCCCAGAATCGGGTCCTGGTTGGTTGTGCCGTCCAGTTGGAAGCCCGTGCCGCTGAACGGCTGCCCGTTCACTTGCACCATCACGCCCGCCTGCGGGTTTTCAGCACCGTTCTGCTGCCAGCCGTACTCCGATGTTCCAGGGCTCAGAAGCTCGAAGGCTTGCACATTGCGGCCAAAATTCGGCAGGCTAGAGATCTCCTCCGCAGTGAACGTCTGCGCTACGTCGGCTCGATCGGTTTGTATCAGGGGAGCTGCGGCGGTCACTTCCAGCTTCTCGGTCACCGATCCGACTTTCATGGCGGCATCGAACCTGGCCGCCTGGTCAACTACGACCGCTATATCTGTCGACTGCACGCTCCCGAACCCGGGAGCGTCGATGGTGATCTGATAGGTGCCCGGGATGAGTTGCCCCTTGCTGTAGTTCCCGGACTCATTCGTGGTTACCTCAGACGAAGTGCCCTTTCCACGATCCGTAATCGTAACTTTGGCATTCGCGATGGCTGCGCCGGACGGATCCGTAACCGTCCCATAGATGCTGCCGAAAATCTGCTGTGCCATTACCAGCGAAGAACTTAGCTGGAGCCCACCGATAACGAGAATGACAGTCGCGACCAACTGCGCGGCTTGGCGAACAAGTTTAGACATGAAGCAATCCCTGTAGGAAAAGGTTATTGCTTAAAACCGTAAAACGGAAGTGAAAACCTGCGTTACATCACGTATCATCACCCACCCGGACGCGCTAACCTGCCGACATTACCCGGCTACTTTGTGAACCACAACGACGTCATATTGAACCGGCACTTCGCCCTCCACCTTGACGCGTAGTAATGCTTCAAACCAGGGAACGCGTTGTCCGGATTTGACGTTTAGAGCCGTCAGCAGTTCGCTTACCTGGTTCTCTCGTGTTAGAAAATCCGCAGCCCCCGCCGTTCCGTATTCGGTTACCCCGGCAAGCGCCAATACGCGGCGATTCTTGCTAAAGCCCGGTCGCAGAGAGATCACCGCATAGTCAAACGAAAACGGTCGGCTAGTCGGGCCGGCATACAGAGGTGCCTCGCCTTGGCGCGGATGCACGTTGATGATCGCTCCAGATTCGGAGGGAGATCCGGCCATCATTCGGTCTTGAAACTGGAACTCACGGAAGATCGGAACATTCTTAAGCGGCGTGTCTGCCAGCGGTCCGCCAACAAAGATGAGATTGCTGTCGCGAGCGTCGTCCCAGCTCAGTAGGTGGCCGTTCTTGGCCCGAGGCGATTTGCCAAAGTCGGACAAGGTGTTGGCAATGTCGAAGACACCCATCACCTCACCTACCGTCGTGTAGGAATCGATCACCGGCTGGTCTCGATCGGTGCCGTCTTCCCGAAACATATGAAAGCCCGCTTTCAAGGTTCCGGCAAGCTTCAGGTTGGAAAATACGACAAACGGAGGATCACTGTCACCCAGAAACCCATTCCAGAAGGTGGCGAGCGATGGTCGTCCCTTCCGCTCACTGGTTCTGTCGTGTGCCGTATTCCTGCCCAGCCAAAACGTGAAGGTTGAAGCAAGCATGGCCAACAGCAGGGCCGGCGCCATCCACAAACTAGCTCGACGCGCATGAATCTCCGCCTTGGGCGCAGGCGACATTATGGGCAGCGTTTCTACTGCCAGGGGCGCTGCGCCCGCGCTGGCAATCGGATGGCGGTAATGCCACGAAAGCCCGTAACTCCCTTTGGGAATGTTCAGGATGACATCGTCGTCAGCACCCTCATCCACGTAATACTCGGCCAGCTTCGATCGCAGCCGCCCTGTTTGTACGCGAACCACTGAGTCGGTCTGCGAATCGAACGCGTCCGTTCGCCCGAAAACCGCCGTCGCAATCTGCTTGCTCTTCAGGCTATCGGGACGCCCTTCGACAGCGCAAGCCGTCAAAAAGGTCAGCAAATTCCGCAGCACTTCGCAGCTGCGGAACGTATTGCTCCGCAAGATGCGATCAACTTGTGGCGCGATTATTCGGGCGGCTTCGGTCGATAAAGGACTGCTCTCGACACTGATGGACATCCTAGTCACCTGAGCCTGAACGTCCGGCCGACGCAGGCGGAACTAGTATATCCGTGATCTAAATTGGGTTCCCTTGTTTCTAAGGACGGCTACTCTCGCTGTTTGCTTTTGCTGCGTAGGTCGCCACATCCTTCGATGCCTTCGTTTCTACACCGGGCTTTTGGAGGAAGCCGAGATCGCGAAACCAGTCAATGAAGCGCACCTGCCAGGTGCCGAACGGCGTGTCATTCCGGTCCGTTAAGCCGCCAGTCATGTGGCTGCCGTCGGGCAATACATCGCCGGGATGACGCCCATTCCCGTAAATGTGCAGCTCTACATTCGGCACGCTCGCGTTCAGCATCGCGCTCATGTATTCCATGGCCCAGATAGCATGCACCCGATCGCCGGTCCCTCCGCAAGCAATGAAAGCGGGGGGAATGTTGCGCGGGATGGGCGGGGCGGTTCTGTTCTTGGCAAATGGCGACGGGCCCGGATAGATGATACCCACAAAGTCCGGACGCGAGCTGATGCCGGCCAGCACGTCATTCGCACCCGAATTTTCCTTATCGAAGTCCGGGAAACGGACTGCAGCAGCGGCCGCTAGCTCGGCGCCCGCAGAAAAGCCCATGATCCCGATCTTGTTTGGATCTATGTTCCATTCCTTCGAGTAAGCACGGACCAACCGGATCGATTGCAGTGCATCGTTCACTTCGTCGGTCTGCGGGTTATAGCCATCGCGGCGCAACCGGCTTCGCAGGATCACGGTATTCACGCCGAAATTGAAGAAGTACGGAACGAAGTCGGCTGCCTCGCTACCCACATTCAGCGTGTTGTGCCCGCCGCCCGCCACCAGGATGATGGCAGCGCCGGTATTCAGCCCGCGCTCCACCGTGTGCACTTCAATGGAGGGATTGTGTATGTTGACGATGCTGTTGATACGGCCTGGTACGGCCTGGCTCATGCTGTACTGCTCGGCTTCGTGTACGCGAGCTTTATTAAGGAATGGCGAGTCTGTGGGATAGAGCGGTATAACGACTCCGCCTGGCAAGATCGGCAAGGGCGCGTAGGGCGCATCCGTCGACGGCCCTGGTGCGGGGATATTTTGCGGCGCTGGCAATGGTGGCAGCGCCGCTTGCAAGGTAAACGCTAGTGCAGGCAGCAGAAGAAATCTGTTGGCTCGTGAGAAGGCGATGGGTCCCATGTACCCTAACAGCTTCTCTCACCGCTCCGCCCAGTCACCAGGGCACAGGGTCTAGTTAACCGAAACGCGGCGCAGCAGTTTGAAATCGGAAAGCATCTGTCCGGTGCCAGTAACTACTGAAGAAAGCGGATCTTCCGCGATGCTCATCGGTAAGCCGGTCTCTTCCCTCAGGCGCAGATCGAGTTTCCGCAACATCGCCCCTCCGCCCGTGAGTACGATGCCTCGATCGGTTAGATCACCGCTGAGTTCCGGCGGAATGCGCTCCAGCGAGGTGCGGACGGCATCCACAATCACTTGCACCGACTCGTGCAACGCCGCTCGAATCTCGGTGTCGGTAACTTGCACCACTTTCGGCAGGCCGCTAATAAGATCTCGACCCTTCACGTCCATGCTAAGCGGAGCGTCTAACGGACAAGCCGAGCCGATCTCCATTTTGATCATCTCAGCCGTGCGCTCACCGATGAGTAGGCCGTGTTCCTTCTTGAGGTGCTGCATAATCGCGTCATCCATCTCATTGCCTGCAATGCGAATGGATTGCGAATAGACAATGCCGGAAAGCGAGAGTACGCCAATGTCGCTGGTGCCGCCGCCGATGTCGACCACCATATTGGCCGACGGTTCGGAGATCGGCAAGCCTGCTCCAAGCGCCGCTACGAGCGGCTGCTCCACCAGGTAAACTTCACTCGCCTTTGCGCGCTTGGCGGCATCGATCACCGCGCGCTTCTCCACTTCGGTGGTTCCACTCGGCACCCCGATCACAATGCGCGGATGGACAAACATCTTGCGATTGTGTGCCTTTTGGATGAAATAGGTGAGCATGCGCTCGGCACTCTCAAAGTCGGCAATCACGCCGTCTCGCATGGGCCGAATAGCCACTAGGTCCCTGGGTGTGCGGCCAAGCATCCGCTTGGCTTCGATTCCGACCGCAACGACGTCCCCGGATTGCGTGTTGACGGCAACCATCGACGGTTCGTTCACGACGATGCCTTTGCCATTTGCGTACACGAGCGTATTAGCAGTCCCCAGGTCTACGGCGAGGTCTGAAGAAAAGAGCTTGGTGATTGAGCGAGCGTTCATGCGATGTCTCGTACCTTGCAGCAAGGTAGTACCAACGCAGAAATCTATTCTCAGACTTTTCCGATTTATTTATCCCCGCGGAAATGATCGGGTTATCCGCGGGTGAGCAGGTGGCTGATGTCGTTGTAAATGACAAAAACTACCACCATCATCAGAAAAACAAAGCCAAGCTTGAAGACAGTCTCTTTCACCTGCATGACTGACTTCGCGTTGCATCAGCATCTCAATCAGGAGCATCAGCAGGGTGCCGCCGTCAAGAATGGGAATGGGCAGCAGGTTGATCACGGCAAGGTTCAGGCTGACGATTGCCATTAGGCCAAGGAAGGAAATAGGCCCCTGCTGAACGGCCTCCGTTGACATACGCGCAATCTGAATGGGTCCCTGGAGCGACTTAGGCGAAACGCGGCGCTGCACCAGGCTTTTCACCGCATCGAAGATAAGCGTGGCATTTCGTGCGTTCCAGCGGATAGACTCCGACAAAGCCGGCACAAAGCCGAGCTTCACCACCTCTCCGCGCGGACCAACCATCACGCCCAGACGCCAGGGCAGCTTCGAATCGTGGTTGGCGGCGGGCGTCACCGAGACGCGCTGCAACTGGCCGTTCCGCTGGAATAGAATGTCCACCGGCTTTCCCTCGGACTTCACCACTTGGCGAACGACCGATTCCGTGGAAAGCACTGGTTCGTGATTCACACTGACAATCAAATCTCCCACATGCAGCCCGGCTTGGGCGGCTGGCGCACCGGGCTCCACACGGCTCAGTTCTACGTCAGGATCGGCATTCCAACCGGCTTCGCCAATACCCTGTTGTTGGTCGAGCGTTGGGGTTACCGTCAGGTTCAGGTTTTTGCCGCCGCGCGCGACGGTGAGCGAGAGCGGATGATTTGCGCTGAGCGCTGCCTGATTCAGCACATCTTCCCAGTTCGGGTCGTGGTGGCCGTTGATCTCGATGATCTTATCGCCCGGCTGAACGCCAGCGCGCGCGGCTGCCGAGTTCGGGGCAATAGTCGTGATGACCGGATTTTTCGGGTCTACCTCCTTGCGGTAGGAGTGCATATACAGGCCCGTCACAATAGCGATGGCCAACAGAATGTTCATCGATGGCCCGGCCGCGACTACAATCGCCCGCTGCCAACGCGTCTTGCCAAGGAAAGATCGAGGATCCGCTATGGCACCTTCCTCACCCGGCAACTCTCCGTACATCCGGACATAGCCGCCCAGCGGGACAAGGGAGAGACGAAAGTCCGTGTCTCCCCGCCGGAAGCCGAAGAGACGAGGACCGAAGCCAATACTGAAGGTATCCACACGGATGCCAACCGAGATGGCAGCCCAATAATGACCTAATTCATGGATAAGGATCATGACCCCGAGCAGGATCACGACCGGATATAAATCAACCCAAGCCACTCGCTCTAACTTCCCTTCTCTGCGACGCCTTCTGTTTGACTCGCTTCGGTTCGTTTTGTCCTAAGCATGACACGATACGGCAGCGCCCGGCGCATGCTTACAACGTCGTGGTTGTACCGGCCCAACGCGACGCAGCCACAATTTCTCGAGCGCGCTCCCGCGACTCAAGATCGATCCCGATCACTTCCTCTATTGTCGCCGCTTCCCGGCTTCCCTGCCTGCTTAACGTTTCTTCCACGGTCTCGGCGATGGCGGGAAACGGGATCCGCCCGCCAAGGAAGGCTTCCACCGCCACCTCATCTGCTGCATTCAGCGTACAGGTAGCGGACCCGCCTTGTTCTTGCGCCTGATAAGCCAATCGGAGTAAGCGGAACTTGTCAAAATCCGGTGCCGAAAAGTTCCAGGTGCGTGGTTGCGTCCAGTCAAGGCGCGGCACCGGGGCGCGCTCGCGATCCGGATACGTCATCGCATATTGAATCGGCATCCTCATGTCGGTTGCCGACACCTGTGCGATGACGCTTCCATCGCTGTATTCGACCATGGCGTGAATCGAGGACTGGGGGTGAACGACGACGTCGACCTCGGACGGAGCCAGATCGAATAGCCAGCAGGCTTCAATTACCTCAAAACCCTTGTTCATCAGCGTGGCGGAATCAATCGTAATCCGCCGTCCCATCTTCCACGTCGGATGATTGAGCGCCTGTTCCGGAGTTACGTTCCAAAGCGAATCCTTCGGAGTGTCACGGAAGGGTCCGCCAGAAGCCGTCAGTATCAGTCGGGTTACCTCGTTCCGGCGTCCGGCGCGAAAGCACTGGTGAGCGCCGTTATGTTCGCTGTCGACCGGAAGCAATTCCGTGCCATGTTCACGCACAGCATCCATTACCAGCTTTCCGCTAGCCACCAAAACTTCCTTATTCGCAAGGCCAATGCGCTTGTTGAGCCGGATAGCCTCATAGGTTGCTTCCAATCCGGCAACGCCCACAATCGCCGACATTACAAAACCCACTTCGGAAGCCGTCGCTGCCGCCACCCGGGCCTGCGCACCAGCGGCCAGTTCCGGCCAGGCGCTAGGGGGCAACGCTAGTTCTGCCAAACGAACCTTCAGCGCATCGAGCGTGGTCCCATCAGCGACAACGACAACTTGGGGCCGAAACTCCAGGATTTGGGAGCAAAGTACATCCAGGTTTCTACCCGCCACGAGCGCAAAGACTCGGAAACGGTCGCCTTGCTGACGCACCACATCTAAAGTATTAACTCCGATGGATCCTGTTGATCCCAATACAGTTATCTGCATTCAAACCTGTTTCTTGATCGCGCCGACTGGTTCGCCGCACAACTAATTCTCTTACACTCTCAAAATTCGTATAGAAAAGTCTTGCGTTCCGTAAATTCATATCCTAATATTGGAAGTAAGCCAGGGAGGCAACTCCCACCAAAGCGAGACTAACCTCATAGAAAGACCCCTGAAGCAACACCTCCCTGGCGCCCGCAAGGGCCTTCTCGCCGCTTCAGAAATTAAGATTCTCCCTTAACCCCTAAAGACTCTATCGTTGCAGAAGGATGTCCTCTCATCCACTGCATCTGTTCTTCTGCGATCACCATCCACTGCCTTTGCCGGATGGACACAAGTTCCCCCTCAGTAAATACCGTTTAGTACGGGATATAGTTGTGCAGGACGGGAGATTCCATTTACAGGAAGCGCCGTTCGTCACCCCGCCCGATCTCGCACGTGTTCACAGCCCGTCTTACATCAGCAGTTTCCTCAATGGCACGCTTGACCAAAGTGTCATTCGGCGAATTGGTTTCCCCTGGTCGCTAGGTTTGGTAAATAGGACGCTGGCCAGCACAGGCGGTACGCTGGCTGCAGCAAAGACTGCAATTGCTACGGGCTTTGCAGGGACCGTTGCCGGTGGCACGCATCATGCTTTTCGGAATGAGGGCGCCGGTTTTTGCGTGTTCAACGACCTGGCAGTTGCCGCAGAGTGGTTGCGCCATTGCGCCGGAGTTACCCGCATTGCAGTGGTTGACCTCGATGTTCACCAGGGTGACGGGACCGCCAGCATTTTCCAGGATGACCCTGGCATCTTTACCCTTTCCCTGCACGGTGCGCGCAACTTCCCTTTTCGAAAACAGCGCAGCCGTCTGGACGTGGAGTTTCCGGACGGAACGACAGGCGCGGCCTACCTGGCCGCCTTACGGTCCGCACTCAATGAAGTCTGGGCCTTTGATCCGCAACTGATCCTGTTCCAATCCGGTGTGGACGGGCTGGTAAGCGACCGGCTAGGGAGGCTTGCCTTAACACTTGACGATCTCGCCGAACGGGACTGCACGGTCTTTGGCGCGGTGCGCCGGCGGCAGGTGCCGATCGTGGTAACGATGGGCGGCGGTTATTCAGATCCCATTCAGCGCGACGGTGGAAGCGCACGCCCAAACGTTCCGGATCGCAGCAGACATATTTGGGGCTTAGGTAAGGAAAAGCCGCCACGCCACGATGGTCATAGTGTGGGTCACAAGCGAGGCTCGGATGCTGCCGGCTTGGGCATAAGCGAAACCGCAGGCGATGCCGAGTACCGAGGCTACGAGAGCCCATTGCCAATCCGGGTAGTGACGGAACCAAAGATGCACAGCCCCGAAGCACACTGCCGAGATCAAAATCGCCGGGACGGGCGACCGCCAAAGGTTCAAGAACGCCCGCTCAATCACGCCGCGGAAGAACAGTTCCTCTCCGATCATGATGCAGAAGTAACCGACGAAGGTCCCGAAAGCGATTCCGATCAGCCTCCACCACGGGCCGTGTACGGGCTTTAACGAGGCCGCGTGGAGGACGGAAGCAAGCACCCAGGTAGGGACGATGCCCACACAAAACCACAGAACGCCGATCTGCCACTCCTTCGATCGCGGCCAGAGGCTCACCGGACCGGCATCCCACTCCCGCAGTACCAGGAGCGCGATGATACCGACCCGAATCCACATCAGGTGGCCAAGAATATCGACACGAATATGCGGATCGGGAGACCGGTACAAGCGCACAAAGAGTTTCGACAGTAGAGGAAGCGCCCCGACCACCAAAAAGCCGGCATCGTAGGCCAAGCGCTTGGGCAGAACCGCGAACCAGAAACAAAACACGGCCGTAAGCCCGGCCAACAGCCCGAACGCGTTTTGTAGCATTGTGTGCGAGGCGAAGGAAAAAACCAGATAGGGAAGGAGCGCACTCAACCAAAGCAAGGCAGCCTTGCTGCGAAACGAGAGCGCGGCGGCAGCAAAGGCATTCCTGCTATTTTCGAAAACGGATCCTATGTAAAAAAGCGTCTCCAAAAGCAAGGCCGGAAAGGCCGCCGTCCAGAGCCAGTGATCTTCTGGATGCTGTTGAGAATAGTAGATTGCAGCAACGAACAGCGCACCCCAGGTGCACAGGACCGCAATGAAAACAGGCCGCATTGTCCGTAGCATCGCCCTCATGCTAGCATCGGGTCCGCTTTGGACCACCGTCCCGCTGGCGGCAGCAGATCCGCCGACAGATTTACTGAAAAAGATTGCCGCGACTGAGAGCGAGACCGCCAAAGCCCGTGATAACTACACCTACCGGCAGTCTGTGACGGTGGATGAGTTCGATCACCGGGACATGGTGGACGGCCAGTACCGGGAGGAGCGGGACATTACGTTCACGCCCAAAGGTGAGCGCTTCGAACAGCCGGTGGGCGCTCCCAAAAGCACGCTGGCGCAAATCAAGCTGACACCCGAGGACTTTGCCGACATCCGGAACGTGCAACCGTTTCTGCTGACAAGCGACAACGCCCGGCTCTACAGCGCGGTGTTTAAGGGAGAAGAAACGATGGACGGATTCCCCTGCTTCGTCGCGTATGTTTCGCCGAAGCAGATGTTGGCAGGCCAGCGTTATTTCCAGGGCACGCTGTGGGTGCGGCAGTCCGACTTTGCCGTTGTTCGCAGCGAAGGGCAGGCGGTGCCGCAAGTGAACACGCTGCACGAGCAGAATCTGTTTCCGCACTTTACTACGTTGTGGAAGGAAGTGGACGGGAAATGGATGTTCCCGGTCGAAACTCTCGCAGACGACACGCTGGCCTTCCGTGACTGGCCGCAGCGCATCCGGATCACCATCCGATACATGAATTACAAGAAGTTCGGCGCCGAATCAACGCTCACGTTCGATGGGGAAGCCCCTGCCGCCCCCAACGCGAGCAAACCTCCCACGGGTCCGCCTCCGCCCCACTAGGGCGCGGACTGTTTCTTTGAAGCTGGGCGTTCCTCGCTTTGAAGGCGTGAGAAATCGTCCGGTGTGTCCACGTCTATGGCGGCTTCAGGTAGTGGGAAACGGAAGACTCGAACCGCAGGGTCCTGGAGCAGAGTCTTAGCACCCGCTGCGGCCGGCAGTTTTGCCAACCGCCCGAACATCTGACGCCCGAACACAGCTGGAATGCCGACGGTTCCACTGTATTCGGCAGCCACCACTTGCACCGACTGGCGCGACAGTTCACGAGCCATATCTCGCAGATGCGCCGCTGTGACCAAAGGCTGGTCGCCGGCCAAGATGGCCACACCCGCATAGCTTCCGTCCATTTGCTGAATCTGAAGCATACCGGCGGAGATGGAACTGCCCATCCCGCGTTGCCAATCGGGATTGAGCACGATCTCCACGCGCTCAGTCGCAATCGATGCCTGCACCTGGTCAGCGAATGCGCCAACCACGACGAAAGTTTTGATGAAGCCCGCTGCGGTCGCCTCGTGAATGGCGTGACGTAGCAGCGTGCTTCCTTCGAAAGGCAGGTTCTGCTTTAGCTTGCCCATGCGGCTGGCCGTTCCTGCAGCCAGCACTAACGCAGCAACCGGTAAACAGCTCAAAGATTTTCGCTCGCTAATTGAAGCTTTGACTTCGGCCGGCTCCCCTGGATGACGGTCACGGACTCCAACTTTGCCAATTCGCGGCGGGCGATTTGGGCCCAGTTCGAATTACCGTCCAGCCGCAGGTACGCTCTCCAGTGGCGGAGTGCGCTTAACGTGTCTCGCGTTCCCTGGTACAGCAACGCGACGTTATAGTGAGCATCCGCATAGTTCGGATGCAGCTTCAAGGCCTCGCGGTAATGATGCAGAGCGAGTTCGGTTTCGCCTTGCTCGTCGTACAAATTCGCCAGGTTGAAATGGGCCAGCGGATAAGCCGGATCGATTTCAAGCGCTTTGCGGTACTGCTCTTCGGCATCGGCCCAGGCATGCCCGTTGAAGAAAACGGTTCCGAGATTGACCAGAGCACCGGCCGAGTTCGGGTCGAGTTCCGTAGCTTTCCGGTAAGCCGCGATGATCTCCTCATACGGAGCCCCGGTCTGCTCCAGTTCTAAACCACGCTCGAACCAGCGGTCGGCTTCTAACTTGGTTCGTACTTTTTCCGCGACGGTAGCCGAGTTCTTCTGGGAGACAGGAAGCTGCAGCAACTTCTGGATCTCCTGTTCATCGAAATCGAACAGGAGTTGCCCGGAAACCGGCTCCATTTTATGTTTACCAATTTGAACCCGCACCCGGCGTCCGTCCTTATATACACGGACGTCGCCGTTAGGGGACCCAAAATGGTGAAGCCGGGCTCGCAAGGCATCCAGTGCATGGCGGATTTCCGCGGGACGGCAGCTCTCGGAGCGCAGCCGCAGAATAGTTTTCAAAGCCAGCAGGTCGGAGAAGCGATATTCTTCGAGTTCCGCAATCAGCTGTTGGCGTTCCCACGCTTTCAGCTGACGCCCCTCGATTTTCAGCAGGCGACAGACTTCCCTGCGCGTGTAGGAGCCACTGGATTCGCGGTCGATACTCGCTGGTGACTCGTGCAAACGGTCGCTCAGCACACGTCGATCATAGCATCGAAAGTTCGCTTATCAAGCGTTGTTCTTACCGTTCAAGTGCGCCGATTCCCTTTTAGAACAATGAATTGTCGATGGCGAGAGCACATGTCATACTAAAGTGGTCGCATATCATGAGTTCCCCCAAACGGGCTGTTAGCGGCAATGCAAAACCGCTGGCCCTTACTCTTGCCGACCTGCCTACTGGACAGCGCTGCGTGATCGATCACCTGGAGCTGCCCGAGGATGTGGCCAGGCGCTTGATGGAGATGGGATTCCTGCCGGGGAACGAAGTAGTTCCGGGACGCCGCGCACCCGGAGGCGGCCCCCGGGTGTTTCGCGTAGATGGTTCCGAGGTTGCTCTCCGCGACGACACTGCGCGCAAACTATTTATACGACGGGATCCGGAATCGGACCTGGTTGTTCTTTCATGACGATTCTTTGCTGAATGGCGCATTCATGAGCACATGCCACGGAGAAGGCCCCCGCGCCGGTCTCCTGCCCAATCCGACAATCCCGATACCCCGAGCGGCCCAAGAGCGCCCAATCATTGTTGCCATAGTAGGGCCGCCCAACGCTGGCAAGTCTACTCTCTTCAACCGTTTAACCGGACTGCGGCAGAAGGTTGCCAACTTCCCGGGCGTCACCGTGGAACACCGGATGGGCAAGGCCAAGCTCAACGACTCCCATGAAGTGTTTCTGGTGGACCTTCCCGGGGTTTATAGCCTTCATCCAAGAGCCGAAGACGAAAAGGTCACGCACGATGTGTTGAAGGGCGAACGGGCTGACTTCCCGAAGCCTGACGCCGTCATTCTTATTCTCGACTCCACCAATCTGGGACGGCACCTGGTGCTGGCAGCGCCGATCCTCAGCCTCGGGCTGCCCACACTCATCTTGCTGAATATGGCAGATGACTTACGAGTGCGCGGCGGCAAGGTAGATATTTCGGCTCTGAGCAATGAGTTGAACTGCCCGGTAGCCTTGATCAGCGCCGCCAAAGGCGAGGGGCTCGACCGCATCCAGCAATTCCTGCTGGGCACGGCGGTTCGACTGAATGCGCCGCCACCCAAGGTGGAACTGCCCGTTCTGCAGGACATTCCGAAGTGCCGTCAATGGGCGGCCAATTTGGGCGTGCGAGCCTCTTATCGGGCGCCGGCGCCGCCGCTCTGGACCAGGCGCCTGGATGCCGTGTTTCTGCACCCGCTTGCCGGACCGGCTATCTTCCTGGCCGTTGTCATCGCCGTATTTCAGAGCATCTTCTCGTGGGCGCAGCCGGTTATGGACGGGCTACAGAAACTCGTGGCCGTGTCCGGAGCTTCGGTGAAGCACCTGCTTCCCGATACCTGGTGGCGTTCACTGCTGATCGATGGCGTGTGGGGCGGAGTCGGCTCGGTGGTCGTCTTTCTGCCGCAGATTCTGTTGCTTTTTCTGTTTATCGGCATTCTGGAAGATTCCGGCTATCTCGCCCGCGCCGCCCTGATTGCCGACCGCACCATGGCGAAGTTCGGATTACAGGGCAAATCGTTCATTCCACTGCTTTCGGCTTATGCCTGCGCCGTTCCGGCGATCATGTCCACGCGCGTTATTGAGAACAAGCGCGATCGCATGGCAACTATCATGATCGCTCCGCTGATGACGTGTTCGGCGCGCTTGCCCGTGTACACGCTGATCATCGCGGCGTTCGTGCCGAACGTTCCGCTGATACGGGGCATCTTTTCACTTCCGGCCGCGGTGATGCTCAGCTTGTATGTACTTGGATTCTTGACTGCGGTCGTAATCGCACGCCTGCTGAAAAGCAGCATCCTTAAAAGTCAGCGCTCCTCTTTCATGCTGGAGATGCCGCCGTATCGCTGGCCCACCTTCCGCTCCCTCAGCTTACGGGTGGTAGACCGGGGCAAAGTATTCCTGAACCGGGCGGGTACGGTAATTCTGGCCGTTGCGGTAGTGCTCTGGGTATTGGCTAACTTTCCGCTACAGCATGGGCACCCGCCAGCCATTGAACACAGCTTTGCGGGCATGGTGGGCAAAGCAATCGAGCCTGCTATCAAGCCACTCGGTTTCAATTGGAAGATTGGCATTGGCCTTATCACGTCGCTTTTCGCGCGAGAGGTGATTGTTGGCACCCTTGGCACCATTTATGGCATCGAAGGTACGGAGCCAAGCGAGGGACTGCAACAAGCGATCCACCAGGACCTCACCGCTGCTGGCGCCGTTTCGCTGTTGATTTTCTTTGCTTATGCCATGCAGTGTTTCTCCACGCTGGCCGTAGTGAAGCGCGAAACTGGCGGCTGGAAGTGGCCGATCTTCCAGTTTTCTTACATGCTGGCATTAGCGTACGCTGGTTCCTGGGTCGCATTTCATATTGCGAGCCATTTCCTTGGATGAGTGACATACAGAACGTTGTGATTCTCGGCTCCGGTTGCGCCGGGAACACAGCAGCAATTTATACAGCAAGAGCCAACCTCAGTCCACTTGTGTTTGAGGGCCATGAACCTGGCGGCCAATTATCGATTACAACTGAAGTAGAAAACTTTCCGGGGTTCCCGGAAGGGGTGATGGGGCCGCAACTGGTCGCCAACATGAAGCAGCAGGCCGAGCACTTCGGCGGCGTGTTCCGGCACGGCCGGGTTGAGAAAGCAGATCTGTCCAAGCGCCCGTTCACGCTGGTGTTAGAAGACGGCGAGACGGTAATCACGCGCACGCTGATTGTGGCTACTGGCGCCTCCGCCCGCTGGCTAAATCTGCCAAACGAACTGAAGCTGATTGGCCACGGCGTGAGTTCCTGCGCGACCTGCGACGGCTTCTTTTACCGCGACAAGAAGATTATGGTGATTGGCGGCGGTGACTCTGCGATGGGAGAAGCGAACTTCCTCAGCCGGTTCGGTAGCGAGGTCGCGCTGGTGCATCGCAGCGATACTTTCCGCGCTTCGAAGATCATGTACGAGCGTGCAAAGGCCAATCCGAAGATCGTCTTCCTTACAAACACCGTGGTTCGCGATGTCTACGACGTGGAGAAGGGCTACGTCACCGGGGTGAAGTTGCACAACCTAGTCACCAACGAGACGTACGACCGCGACGTGGACGGCTATTTCGTCGCAATAGGCCACGTTCCCAATACAAAGCCATTCGCTAGCCAGCTTGATCTTGATCCTGACGGGTACATCATTAGTCATGGCGGCGCACGCACCAATATCCAAGGCGTGTTTCATGCCGGGGATGTGCAGGACCGCACTTACCGGCAGGCTATTACGGCATCCGGCGCCGGGTGCATGGCCGCGATCGAAGTCGAACGGTTTTTAGAAGCGGAAGGCCACTGAGCGACCAAGCCGCACGGATGAGGGGTCGTGGCGCGTCACCCAATAATGGCGTGCCAGTTGGAAGCTCCAGTAATACATGTTTTCGCGCATGACATAGCTACGAGCCTCCAACACCACACGGCGAACCAGCCGGGAGGCTCGATTGCCCGGCTCGCGGGGTGCCGGTTCAAGATCCACATCGGGCCGGGCGCTACAGCTCTGCAGCTCCAGAACGGCCACGCGTCCGTCCGTCTGCACCGGAGGTGCATACGGCAAGTCACGACTCGAATACATCACCGGCTCCGAGCAGCCTGCAAACTGCAGGTCGACACCTACCTTCGAACGCTCGGCGTCCACTCGATAGTCGATAGCATGTGTCGGAAGAAACGTAAAGCGATTGAAACGCAGCCCTGTATCGTGAGTCGCGGCGCCTAGCCAAACGTCACGGTCCTGGTAAGTGCCGACACGCCAGATCCGGATGTGGTGACGCTTCGATACCGTATCGAGCGACTTCTCAAACGCGAGGTCGGGCATGCGGCCGCGGTATGTCAAGGGCGAAAACGGCGCGGCGGAGTACGCCGCCATTCTGTTGAATGCCAAAAACGAGCGAGTGAGGGTTCGCGAGGTGCGGTGATCGGCCAAGAACCAACCCGAAACAGTGAAGGCGTTAAAAAGTTCCTGCTGCGAGCCGACGAACATGACATTGATCACGTCGCTGGCGGTCCTGCCCTTGGTATCCTCCACCGTACTCGGTTGAGCGGCAAGCCACGATGTGAGATCGACCGGTGCCTCCACCGACGACTCAGGCATTTGGGGCGCAAACAGGGTCCGTTTCTGGTCGACGAAAATCTGCAGATCCGTTCCGGGCGGAAGGTGAATCTCCGGCTCTGGGAACTGCAGGATGGCGCATCGCAAACCGATCCGGATCGCTGGCCCGAGCGGCGAAAATTGATACTTCTCCATGATCTCGGCGCTGAGTCCGGTCAGCCCCGAAATGGAGCGGAAAAAAACTCCGGGGCCAGGAGTTTTCCAGATGCCGTTGATGATCTGGTTCGGATTATTCGCCGCAATGATCCCTCGGATAGATCCTTCCGGCGTAACCTCTTCCCGGGCATTTTCGATGGCGGCTAATTTACCCGAGAAGAGAAAGCTCTCGCCGTCGGGAGTTTCGTAACGCTCGAATTGCAAATCAAGGCTGGCGCGTTCACGGTAAAGTCCGAGCCGAACGGCCTTTGCTTTCCGAACAACGCCGTAAACTGTGCTGCCTTGCGGAATCAGCACCTCTCCATTTATCGCAAAAGGAGCTATCACGATGCACCGAAACGGCGCACCGGGTTTGGACGAATAGCTGGTTAAATGCGTTTGTAAACGCGCCTGCAGCAGCACGGGATCGTTCTCCTCTGCAAACGCAGTGGAGACAAGCGACAACGCTAGACAGAACTGGAGTACCCGGAACAACATGCCTCCGCCGATCGAACCCTGACCCCTTCGGAATCTCAATTGTACGGGGCAGCCTAGACCTTTGTCAGTAGTTCACGTAAATTGGATTACTTAAAAGAACCAGATCTCCGTTGCCGCTGCGAACAGCTGCTCGAAGCCAATGGCGATTGCCATCGCTGGTCCATTCTATAGACTCCCCGCCGCGGCTATTTGCATGCCCGTCTTCAAGAAAGATAATGACCGGACCTGGTACGTTTTCTGCCTTCATGCTGATGGTGACACTTTCCCCAGCCTTCAAGTGGAGCATGTCGCCCATTTCGGCCACTTCTTTGCCTTTTCGAATCGCAGTGAACTGTAGCAGCCGGTCTTTTGAGCCCTGCAAGTCGAGAAAAACGTGGCCTGCGCGGATGGCGTCGAGGATGTCTTTTTGCGAAAGAGCGACCGCGTGGACGACAGTCTCGGGGTACCCAACGCTTCCCGGCAGATCCAGCGCCTTGGGCCCATTATGGTTGTCAGAACCGCCAATGGCGGTCACTCTGTGACCTTGGCGCAGCAAGTTCTCCCAGAACGGCACACCCGAGTAAGCGTCGTCGCTGTGCCCGCCGTTGACGACTTCCACGGCTTGAACAAGAGAGAAATCAGTGTCCGCGGCGGTCCATCCGCATCCCATGCAACTCTCGCCGGACGGGGCGGCCGGATGATTGATGGAGAAGAGGCCGTGCTCTGCCTGCACCGCCTTCAACAGAGTATTAATATCGGGCACGGAAGCGCTGCCTACGCGGAAGTCGAGGAAGGCAGTCGGCCCGAACATGTTGGCATGCCCGTGGAAAGTGGTGATCTCACGCCCGGGAATCAGAAGCAGACGATCGAAGTACGGCTGCAACTCACGCATGGCTTCGAATTGCGAAATCGTATTGTGATCGGTGATGGCGATGAAATCGAGCCCGCGCGCCGCTGCGGCTTCCAGCGTCTTGAATACCGGGCACGGCACAGACGCACCCTTCTGACTGGAGCACGACCCATCACTGTGGGCAGTGTGCAGGTGAAGGTCGCCGCGGTACCAGCCACGCCCGGTGTTGATGGGTTCTATTGCGAAGGCGGATTCTGGAAGGTCTTCTCCGGGGCGCGTGAAGAACACGTGAATGGTGAACTCGCTTTTCACGCCAGGCCGGATGTTCGGAATGCCTAGCACCACGTTCCATCGCCCCGCCGGAATGGGGCCGGGCAGATAAGATGGCGTGGCGTCAGATACCGACAGAGTGATGGAAGTTTTATTCCCGCCGCTCCAACCGCGAAAGCGCTTCGGATCCCATAGCCCCAAGTCCAGTGTTGTCCGTTGCTCGTGACCTGTGTAGGCGAGATCGAGCGTCAATCGTGTGATTCCGTCAGGCACGTCGAACGGAACCTGCTGGTAAGTCTGGTTCTGCTGGAACCCGATCTCTCCGTGCAATACGAGGTCCGGCTTGGTTGCCGCCGCTGCCCAGCCTGTAAGGATGGGGACAAGAACAAGAAGCCTCAGTCGCATAAGTAAGCCCGGACTGCCTTTCGACAGTGCCGGGCAAAGTGGTAAAGCCCCGACCAGCGCTGTTCTGTTGATGCTAGAACGCAAGCCGCAAAGCGAATTGCATTATGCGGGGATCACTGGCGAGCGAAGTGATGCTTCCGACCGCCCCGGAACTCAAGTTATTGTTGGGCTGGCCGAAAATGGGCGTGTTTGCCAGGTTGAAAACTTCCCAGCGCGCCTCCAGGCTGGTGCGCTCACGAAGGGCAAAGTCGCGCATCAGAGCAAAGTCAAAGAGGTTTGTATGCGGACCCCGCAGAATGTTGCGCCCCGCATCTCCGAACTGCCCGACCGGCTGCAAAACAAATGCGTTCGTGCCTGCCGGATCGATTTTTGCGCAACTCTTGTTCGCCGAGGCATAGAAGTAACAGCCGATGTTACCGGTGATCTGCGGAGTGCCGATCACGTTGGGAACAGCCGTGGCAGCTCCGTATAAGTCGATCGCTGTGGAGTAAGTGCTGCCGGAGACGACGGTAAATGGGCGACCGCTGGCAAACGTATAGACACCGGAGGTCCGCCATCCGCCTAAGACAGCGGAAGCAATGCCGCCTGTCAACCAAGGCTTTCCTTTGCCGAACGGCAACTCGAGTACGTAACTGGCCACCAGGCGATTGGGGAAATCGAAATCGCTAGGTCCTCGCCACGAACTCTGGTTGTAGCCGTTCTGCGAACCTCCAGAGTTACTCTCCAGTTCTTCTGGCGTGTCATCTATACTCTTCGAACGGGTGTAGGCGACGTTCAACGACAGGCCTTTGTTGAAGCGCCGACTCAGTGATAGCTCCAGTGCGTTATAGATGGCAGTGCCATTTGCGAACTGCGACTCGATGTAGCCAAAGTTCGGATAAGGTTTCTGTCCGTTGATCAGTTGGTTCTGGTCTGTCAGGTAGTCGAGATGAGTCGACTTCGTGCCCACATAGTTTACGCCCAAGATGACCTGAGCGGGAAGTTCCTGTTGGATGCCGAAACTCCACTCCTGCACATAGGGAGTCTTTGAACCGGGATCGACTGCGCGGATGTGTGCCAGTTGGTAGTTGATGGCTCCGGGATTCAGGTAGTTAGAAGGAAAGCCGTTCTGCAGCAGAAAAACAGGCGCCTTTGAGCTGACGGGCATGGACGACGTCGATTGAACCAGGAAGGGCGGGTTCAACGCTAACTGGTCCTCGCTGCCGAAGCGCTCAAGCAGCAAGTAGTACATGCCGTAGCCCCCACGGACGACGGTCTTCTGTGTAGGCGAGTAAGCAAAGCCAACCCGTGGCGCAAAATTCGTATCGTTGACACGGACCAGCGAACGATTGCCCAGTGATCCGGACTGTGCAAACACGAGCGATCCGCTGCCGGCTGGGTTGAAGTTTGCCAGTTGGTTTTTGCCCGAGTATTGAGGGGTTGCAAAATCATAACGCAGCCCCAGGTTCAGAGTTAGTTTCGGTGTGACTTTCCAGTCGTCTTGCGCAAAACCGGAGTACATCTGCACACGCTGGTCTACCAGATAGACATTCGACAACGTCGAGCCCTGCACGTACCCGATCAGCGCATCGGCGTAAGGCGAACCCGTGTACTGCCCGTTGAACTGCAGATTACCGTGCACATCTGCTTCGTCCTGATAGATGTTGCGCATGGGCGCAATAATGTCGACGCCGAACTTCCAGGACTGCCGCCCCTTGCTCCACGAGACGGTATCGACAAATTGGTATTGCTGCGGGTTTTGCTGTTTCGGCAGGAAATCGGGCGAGCCCAGGAAGGTGAAGTTCGCGAAAGTAATGGCTGGCAATCCTCCGCCGGTGGAGGGCACAACAGGAATACCCGGCACATACTGATTGGCTGGGGCCAGATTGTACGAGAGTTGATAATCGATGGCTGTGTTGCGCGAAAATCCGAGGCGCAGGTCGTTGACCAACGTGGAGGTTAGCGCACGAGTCCAGCCGATTGCCCCGTTGTACGACTTCAGCGTCGAATCGCCCCACGCGGATGTACTGGTGCCATCGGCAAGGCCAGCATAATTGCCGGGAACGATGCGGTTGCGATTTGAGCCCGTGTAGCGAAAGAACACAAGGTCCTTCTCACTCGCGTTCCAGTCCGCACGTGCGTCGATAGTGTCGTCATCGTCGCGGAAAGCACCCGTTCGTGCGTAGTTGTTCAACTCCCCCGGCAGGTTCGGAAGCGGGAAAACACTTAGGAGTTTCAGCCCATAGGGATCGAGCGAGGAGGCAGGAAGCTGGTTATTCGGGTAAGTTCCTCCAGTCACGGGATTCTTCAGCGTGGGATAAGTCAGGCCATTCGCGGCGGCGGCGGCGGGACTGAAGTCACCCACGCGCTCGTTGGCAAGCGGCACGGTAGAAATGCGTGTAATGCCGCGGCGAATGCGCGTACCCTCGTAATCGAAAAAGCCGAACAACTTGTTGTGAATGATCGGCACACCCAGGTTGCCGCCAAACTGGTTCTGAATATTTTCTGGCTTCGGAAGACCTGACCGATTCGAGAAAAAGTCGTTCGCATCGAAGATGCGATTGCGCAGATACTCGAAAAGCAAACCGTGGAGCTGGTTGCTGCCTGCTTTGGTGGAGACATCGACCACCGCGCCGGGACTGCGCCCATATTCAGCGGAGTACGGATTAGTAATGACCTTGAACTCTTGAATGACGTCAACCGAAGGCCGCGTTCCCTCGGTGCTAAGTTCCTGAACGTTCTCCGAAAAGGTGTTGTCGTCGATGCCGTCCAGCAGAAAATCGTTTTGCAGCGAGTGCACGCCATTCACTTGAAAGTCGCCCGTGCGCCCCGAGGCGGTAGCCCCGCCTTGTTCGGTGTAACGATTCTGCTGAACCCCCGGCACCAAGCGTATAAGGTCGTCCCAGTTGCGCATCAGCAGCGGCGTATTCTCAATGACCGGATTTTCCACCACGGTACCCAGCGATGCATCATCGTGGGCGAGTTGTGTGGCAGTTTCCTGTACGTTTACGGTTGTGCTGGTGGCGCCTACGGTCAGGCGAACATCGAAACGGCCCTTCTCGGAAGGATCTATGTTTACCGTCGCCGTTGCATTCTCAAACCCGGCCTGATTGACACTGACGTCATATTTGCCGATGGGCAGACTCGGGAAACTGTAATAGCCCGAGGTATCGGTTGTGCTTTGCCTTGAGATACCAATGCTAGTGCTACTTACAGTGACGGTTGCGCCGGACACGGCAGCCGACGATGGATCTGTGACTTGCCCTGACAAACTGCCGACATCCCGCTGCGCGAGTAGCGCGGTCGTCGTAAGTAAGAAGGCACAAGCCGAGGTGATAATTCTTCTGGGTTTCCACATAGCGAGTTGACTGAGATGCTAACTAGCGAGGGTAACGACCGGGTTGCGAAACTGTCACGATGTGGTGACCGCGGCCAAAATTCAGGAAGGTTGAAATAGACGAGTAATAAATGTAGGTAGGCATTCGAGCAGCCAGCGTCGTCTCATTCACAGAACGGCGCTCACCCGCTTGGTTTGCGGACGGGCGTTGGATCAACGTCGAAAGGATCCAATGATGAAGAAGACTCTAAACACGCTAATTCTTGCGGCTGTTTCGCTGCCGATGCTCGCGATGGCTGCTCCTATCCAGGCCGGTGGCGGTTCTGCCGGTGGCGCGGGCGGAAGCGCACAATCTGGTGGTGCTGGCAGCGCCGGTGGCGCGGGTCAAACGGGCGGTTCGGGTTCGGGTGGCGCTGGGCAGAGTGGTGGCTCCAGTGCTGGTGGCGCAGGCCAAAGCGGCGGTGGCTCAGGTTCGGGTTCCGGCTCGATGGGCAGCGGCACAAATGGCGGCTCGGGCAGCGGCAGCACTGGTAGCTCTGGCGGCAAAGGCCGCAGACATCGCGGCGGCGCGGGCGGATCCGGCACCAATGGCTCTGGCACCTCCGGCAGTGGCGGCGGCACCAACACGACAAGCACTCAGTAAGTTATAAAGCTCACCTCTCCTTACGGCCGAATGCTGCGCATTTCCAAGTGCTAGCATGAGGTCGTGAGGAGGGTGTGGGAAGCAATCCGGCTGGCGCGAGATATCAAGGCTGCCGGCCCCAAGAAGTTCACGCAGCACATGGTTCCGCATGTGGTGCGCCCTGCCCAGATCATCTGGAACAAAGCGCTTTGCGCTATCTTCCTCTTCCTCTGCTTCGCGTTCTTCTACTCAGCCTGGTCATACTCGAAGGCGCATACGTCGTCGCCTAATCCCGCCGGTATCGCCCTATCCTCTTTCATGGGGCTTGTCATGGCGTTCTTCGGCGTAGCCTCGTGGCTGCGGGTTCGCCGACTATCTCGCCTGTAGAATCGTTCTTGCCGAATCCAGAACAACCCGGCGAATTTCCATTTACTCGCGGTATTTACCCGGACATGTACCGGCGGCGTCTTTGGACCATGCGGCAGTATGCCGGTTTCGGGACCGCTGCGGAGAGCAATCGCCGATACAAGTATCTTCTGGCACAAGGCATCACAGGGTTATCGGTGGCATTCGACTTACCCACGCAGATGGGCATGGATTCGGACGATCCGATGGCGCTGGGCGAGGTCGGGCGCGTGGGTGTGGCTATCGATTCACTCGCCGATATGGAAGTGCTGCTGGATGGGATCCGATTAGATCAAGTCAGCACATCTATGACGATCAACTCCACGGCGGCAATCCTGCTCGTCCTGTATGTCTTGGTCGCAGACAAACAGAATGCGCCGCGCAGTAAGTTATCTGGCACCATTCAGAACGACGTTCTGAAGGAGTACATCGCGCGCGGGACTTATATTTATCCCCCGCGCCCGGCGATGCGGATCATCACAGACATCTTCGCCTGGTCAGCCAGCGAGTTACCTGAATGGAACACGATATCCATCAGCGGGTACCACATACGCGAAGCGGGATCCACAGCAATACAGGAAGTTGCTTTCACCATGGCAAACGCGGTGGCGTATGTGGAAGCAGCGCTGGCGGCGGGCCTGGAAATTGATGCCTTTGCTCCGCGGTTAAGCTTCTTCTTTAATGCGCATAACAACTTTCTCGAAGAAATCGCGAAGTATCGCGCGGCTCGCCGTTTGTTCGCGCATTTGATGCGAGACCGCTTTGGCGCACGGCAGGAACGATCGTGTATGCTGCGATTCCACACGCAGACAGCAGGTTCCTCACTGACGGCGCAACAACCAGATGTGAATGTTGTCCGAGTGGCGTTGCAGGCTATGGCGGCAGTAATGGGAGGCACCCAATCCTTGCACACCAACAGCCGAGACGAAGCGCTTGGCTTGCCGACTGAAGAGGCCGCCCAAATTGCGCTCCGCACGCAGCAGGTCATCGCTTATGAAACCGGTGTGGCGCAATACCCTGACCCTTTTGGGGGTAGCGAAGTTGTCGAGAAGTTGACCTCGGACATCGAAGAAGGGGCGCGCGATTATCTTAGACGCATCGCGGATCTGGGCGGCACACTTCGAACGATCGAAAGCGGTTTCATTCAGCGTGAGATTCAGGACGCCGCCTATCGGTACCAACAGCAGGTCGAAACGGGACAACAGATTATCGTCGGAGTGAATCAGTTCCAAAGTGAAGAGCATACAGCTGCGAAAAGCCTTCGCATCAGGCCTCAACTTGAACAGGAGCAAGTGAAACGGCTCCGGGAAATTCGAGCATCACGGTCCGCCACAACCTGGGGGCAGTCAATTTCACGCTTGAGAATTGGTGCACAAGGGAACGACAACCTGGTCCCGCTGATCCTGGAGTGCTGTCGCGCCTACGCAACAGTAGGGGAGATTTCGACGACGCTCCGCGAGGTCTTCGGCGAGTATCGACCCGCTTTTTGAATTTTGCGGGCTAGACGCTTCTGGAGTGTACGAACGTGAAGTGTTCCTTCAGGCGCAGGAATGGTTGCTCCAGATAGCGATAGGACAAAATCGCCAGAGCAAAGGTGCAAGGAAGAGCGAGAATGGGCCGGAGTAAGTTAGTCTCCGACATACTGACGCCCAGGTTCAGCAGCCAATATTTCAGAAGTTCCATGCAGAACCAGTGCACGACGTAGAGACCGTACGAAATTTTCCCGAAGTAGATCAGGGGCTTGGGGATGTGTTTTGCTTCCATTCCAAGAAAGCCCATGAAGATGAGAACGCATCCTATTCCGATCAGGGTAAAGCCGGAGATGACGCCTTCTGTAGACAACTGCCCGTAAGTGCCAAGACCGGAGCCAAAACTGCTGAGACACCAGCAAACGACTCCTAGGCCGATCAGCAGCAATCGGGCGGCAGCATTCAATCGCGGAGCTTTGCCGCTTAATACGAGCGCCAGTAGAGCGCCGATGCCGAAAAACTGAAATTGGACGAAACTGTCGAACCAGATACGCAGGTCGGGATTATTTCTAGGATGCGACGTCAACGCGGCAAGCGCAATCCACGCGACCGGGAACAAGCAAAGCGAAAAAATCCAAATGGCTTTACGCCCACCGAACTTCGCGAGTGTCGGCCATAACAGATAGAACTGCTCCTCGACCGAGATGCTCCACAACGGCCCGATGGGACCGGGTGCTCCACGAAAGGCGGAGTACCAGTTGCCAGCGAACAGAACGAAGGCAACCACCAGTTCTGCTCGTAAGCGGAAGATAGGATACATCCAGCCCGCGATTACGCATAGAGCGATAAAAGTGAAGTAGAGCGGCCAAATGCGCAGTATGCGGCGAATATAGAACGCACCAATGTGAACGGTTCCGGTTTTGTTGCGTTCGCGCAACAGCAGTTCGGTAATGAGGAAAGAGCTGAGTACAAAGAACAGGCCCATTCCGTTGCGTGGGACTGCTTTCCACATCAGGCCCGTGGCGGAACTGGGCTCCGGAATGGAGTGGTGAATATAAACCGCCGCGAAGGCGAAGAAGCGTAGAAGGTCAAGTTCGGGCCGGTAGAATCGCGCCCCGGTCAGCTCCCGCGTGGCGATGGTTTCCGTGTCCGTTGGTAGAACGGGCAAAGCAGCAGTCTCTTTCCTCACGCCATCCCAGTGAAATCAGGATAGCGGTACACCTCCTAAAGAGCCATCCTGGCGCAAAATCATCCACCAGAAATTTCCCGTGGTGAGTACGGCGGTTCGGCTTAGTACCGCGATTGCGCCGTGCTCTTGCGCATAAGCACTTGTTATCGGAATCGGAATGCTCGGTGAAACAGCTGACTGCATCGTTCAAGATCTCGCAACCAGCGATATCGCAGCATCTTCGCGGGCTTCGAAGCTCGTGGTGGCTAAAAAGGTGGGACTGGAGCAGCATTACAGCCTTACGGCTACTCCGCTGCGCGAGGTCGATGGCTGGGTGGCGCAGTATTGCACCCTGTTCGATCCATCAGGACACGCGTGGAATATCATGCCGGTCGACGAGCAGGAGCCGAAACACCGAGTAAACAAGGGCACGACCGATGGCCGTTAAGGGCTCAGTTCCGCCTGCGGGCGTTATTGTTCCACACCTTGTGGTGGCAGATGCTGGTGTGGCACTTGACTTCCATCAGCGAGCTTTCGACGCCGAACTCCTTGATCGCTCGACTTCGCCCAGTGGTGATGGAGAACATATACACCCCGGAAAGAGGTTCGGCAGAACAGATGGCGGACACCATCAACGCTTTGGTCTCGCCGGTTTTTGCGGCTACAACATCTGAGAGTGCAGCCGGTGACAGTTGAGCTTCGATTTATTTCTCGCCTGAAATCAGCAGTCTAGCCCCAGTTTTTCGCCGGCACAGCGCCGTGTTCGTGCAGCCTGAGATCGCGGATCGAGATTCGAACCGCACAAGGAGAGCACGGACGCATGAGCGTTGTTCTGGCTTACAAGAATTTTGCCGCCAATCGGAATATCAGCCACATCGGGCTCGGTGTCGCTGCCATCAACACATCCAAAGTGCTTCGCCGCGAAAGCATTGCCACGGAAGTCTGGCCCATCATCCATGCGCAGGACTTGCGTACGCGGCTGCAGGCCCGGCCGGCCGGCCACGTTATCGTTTCTGCCCCGTGGATTCCCACCTCAGAGCTTCAGTCGCTGTCGAACGACTTTCCGAATACTCACTTTGGGGTGGTCTGCCATTCGAATGTTGGCTTTCTGCAAGCAGATCGCAATGGTGTGAAGCTGGTGCGCGAGCTGATGGAACTCGAGATGGGCACCCACAACGTTCATTTGGGTGGCAACTGCCGAAAGTTCTGCGATTGGGTGAAAGCGGCGTTCTCCGTTCCCTGCGCGTACCTCCCCAACTTGTATTACCTGGATGAGCACGCGCATGGGCATCGTCACGGTGCCTTTACCGGTGGCGTACTTCGCATCGGTGCTTTTGGCGCCACGCGTCCCTTGAAGAACTTCATGTCGGCGGCCGGGGCGGCGCTCGAGATCGCGCGCGGATTGCGGGTGCCGCTGGAATTGTGGCTTTCCGGCGGACGTGCCGAGGGCGGCGGGGAAGTAGTGCTGTCGGCTGTAGAAGAGATGCTATCGGGAATGCCAGACGTGACGTTGAAGCTGAATGGTTGGCGCTCGTGGCCCCGGTTCCGCGAAGTTGTCCGGCACATGCACTTACTGCTACAGCCCAGCTACACAGAATCGTTCAACATGGTGACAGCGGACGGCATTGCGGAAGGTGTTCCCTCCGTTGTTTCCGATGCGATCGACTGGGTCCCCAGGTACTGGACCGCGCATGCAGACGATGTACTGGACATTGCACGAGTCGGCCGCCACCTGCTGAACGATCCGCGAGCCGCCGCGGACGGAGTTCGTGCACTCAGCGCAAACGTCGCAGATGGTGTGTCGGCATACCGCAGCTACCTCGCCGCTATTCGATAAGCATGCAGTCGCCATACGAGAAAAAACGATAGCGCTCAGCCACAGCGTGGCGATAGGCGGCCAGCGCCAGTTCCTGGCCGGCGAAAGCGGAGACCAGCATCAGGAGGCTCGACTCCGGCAGGTGGAAATTAGTAAGCATGGCGCCGGCGGAGCGGAATTTGAAGCCAGGATAAATGAACAGATTTGTCTCCCCTTGCATTTGGCGAATGCCGCCGCGTAAGGCTGCAGTCTCCAAAGTACGAACGCTGGTAGTTCCGACACAGACGACGCGCGAGGCGGAACGGATCTTCTCCGCTTCCGCCTCCGCAATCTCGAAATACTCTTCGTGAAGCTGGATCTGTTCGACGGTTGTTCCGCGCAATGGTGCGAATGTGCCCAAACCAACGTGAAGCGTGACATGGGCAATGACTGCGCCCGCGGCACGGCATTGATCAATCATCTCCGGTGTGAAATGGAGACCGGCCGTCGGGGCGGCCACGGAGCCGCGCTTGTGTGCAAACACGGTTTGGTATCGTTCCCGGTCTGCGGCATCCGGCGCGCGATGAATGTAGGGCGGCAGCGGCACACTGCCCAAGCGTTCCAAGACTTCGGGAATGGGTGCATCGGCATCCAGCCTGATGGTGCGCTCACCGAACTCGCCGACGCCTGTAATTTCTCCGTTTAGGCCCTGGTCGAAGAGAATGCGATCGCCGAGCCGCACGCGCTTGGCGGGACGCACCAGCGCTTTCCACTCCGTCTCGGTGGCATTCAACGCTCGTATCAGGAAGACTTCCACTTCGGCGCCGCGTGCCGTCGCGCGACGCCCGTGTAATCGAGCCGGGAAAACGCGCGTGTTGTTCAACACCAGGCAGTCACCCGGGTGGATGAAACGGTCGAAATGCGTGAAGACGTCATCGCGAAAAGTTTTGTTCGCGCGTGAAACGACCAGCATCCGTGACGCTCCCCGAACGGCCGGAGGCTGCTGCGCAATCAACTCCGGCGGCAGCTCATAATGGAAGTCAGAAACTTGCGTCAAGGCACTCCTACCCAAACCATCATTTTAGGAATTGAGAGTTCCTGCGATGAAACCGCCGCCGCCGTGGTCGCAGACGGAACCACGGTTTTGTCTTCCGTCGTTGCCTCGCAACTGAAAACACACGCAAAGTACGGCGGTGTTGTCCCTGAACTCGCGTCGCGCGAACATCTGCGCTCCATTGTGCCAGTGGTTCGCGAAGCGCTGGCGAAAGCGAACGTGGCCTTCAGTGATCTGCAGGCAGTGGCCGTAACGCAAGGACCAGGGCTGGTTGGCTCACTGCTGGTCGGCGTTACTTACGCCAAGGCTTTGTGCTTCTCGCTGCAGATTCCGCTAATCGCTGTGAACCACGTGGAAGGACACATTCATTCAGTCCTGTTAGAACACCGCGGCATCGAGTTCCCTGCTCTCGCGCTGGTGGTGAGTGGTGGCCATACTCATTTGTTCGAAGTCGCCGAACCCGGGCGCTACCGCCTGTTGGGCAAGACGCGCGACGATGCCGCCGGCGAAGCGTACGACAAAGTAGCGAAGTTGTTGGGCTTTCCTTATCCAGGCGGGCCCATTGTGGACCAGTTGGCACAATTCGGCGATCCCCGCGCTGTTCGCTTCACCTTTGCGAAGATGAAGGGCAACGATCTCGATTTCAGCTTCAGCGGCCTGAAGACTGCCGTACTGCGCTGGACGGAACAGAACGATGTTCGCGAGGAAGTCGCACGGCGGCGCCAATTGCAGGACCCGACGATCGACGAATTACGAGCGCACACACCGCAGCGAACGCTCGACTTGCTGGCCAGCTTCCAGTACACAGTGATTGAAGAGCTGCTTCGGCGGGCGACCCGATCGGCCGACGAGATCGGTGCGGAATCGGTCATAGTGGCCGGTGGGGTGGCGTGCAACAGCGGCCTGCAAGCGGCAGCCGGCCGGTACCGTCCGCTACAGTTCTTCTTTCCTTCCGCAGGCCTGTCGACCGACAACGCGGCAATGATTGCCGCCGCAGCTTTCCCCAAGTTCGAGCGCCAGGAATTCGCCGGCTTGGATCTGAAGGCACAGGCGAGTCTGGTGCTAGCTTGAGGGTATGGGTCCACAAGCTCCCGGCGAGCAGCCGAAACTTCCAATTCCCGGCGTACAGCACATAATTGCGGTCGGATCGGGCAAAGGCGGCGTCGGAAAGACCACCGTCTCCGTCAACCTGGCAATCAGCCTGCAGCGACTCGGGTACAAAGTCGGTCTACTCGATGCCGACGTCTACGGGCCGAACGTACCGCTGATGATGGGCGTGAGCGCCACGCCTCACGCGATTGGCCAGCGCATTCAGCCGCTGGAAGCGTATGGCGTCCGGATCATGTCTATGGGTTTTCTCAATCCTGGCGACAAGCCGCTGGTATGGCGCGGCCCTATGTTGAACAGCGTGATTCAACAATTTCTCCGGAGTGTCGATTGGGGCGAACTGGATTACCTGGTGATCGATCTGCCGCCCGGCACCGGCGATGTGCAGTTGACACTGATTCAAACTACTCCGCTGACCGGCGCAGTTGTGGTTACTACGCCGTCAGACGTGTCGCTCGAAGATGCTCGGAAAGCGGTCCACATGTTCGAACAGGTGCGCGAGCAGGTGCTCGGAATTGTGGAGAATATGAGCTACCTGGAACACGCCGGCGAGAAGCTATATGTGTTCGGCAAGGGCGGCGGACAAAGGACGGCCGATTTGATGAAGGTGCCGCTTCTGGCGGAGCTGCCTCTCGACACGGCGACGCGGGAAGGCGGCGATTCGGGCAAGCCCATTACTACACTCGCTAAGCGGACTCCGCAGGCAGAGCTGTTCGAGAAACTCGCCCAAACGGTGGTGGAACGGGCGCATGAAAGCCGCAACCGTCAGCGACCGACCATGACCATCGCCGATTAAGCGGCAGACTAGGCCACTGAAGATAGAAAGAGCGCCCGGTGAGAGATCACCGGACGCTCTTTCTGCGTTGCGGACGGCTTACTTGGAAGTTGTTCCGTGGCTACCGGGTGCGGCAGCACTCGGCGAAGGTGTTCCAGGAGCAGCCGGACCGCCGTTGGTAGAGGTCTTGTCGTACAGCGAGATCACGTCCTGCGTGATATCGATGCCGCTGGATGCGTACAGAACCGGGGTGTTCGGGTTGCTGACGTCGAGGATCATGGTGTACCCGTTATCCTTGGCATACTTCTCCACCACTGCCTGCAATCTGGAAGCGAGTCCGGAGAGCAACGTCTGCTGCTCGTCCTGCATTTCCTGCTGGGCATCTTGGACATCACGTTGCAAACGGCGCTTTTTCTCGTCGATATCGCGCTCCATTTGGGTGCGCTTCTCTTCGCTCATAAGGGTGCCGCCCTTTTTCAGCTGATCTTCCAACTGCGTGATGTCAGAGTTGCGCGAATCGAAGTCCTTCTTCTTGGGGCCGAACTTACCTTCCAGCGTCTGGGAAGCTTTCTGCCCGTCTTTCGTTCCGACAATGGCGCCCTGCATACTGATCACGCCCATCTTGGGGGCCTGCTGCGCGAACGCGCCCACTGCGAGGCACAACACGGCCGCCGCCGAAACGATACTGCGTCTGATAACCATCGAACTACCTATTTCCTTCCGTGGATTTCTCTATCGTCACACAATTCTGTGGAATTTTGCAGCTTTCACTGGTACTCCAAGGTGCCGGAGACCGGTTAAAAGGTACGGCCAACCGAGAAGCGGAACAGCGAATGCCGCTCGTTATAAGGAATCTGCTGGCCCAAGGCCGCCAAGGCCGATGCGTACGCTTGAGAGCTTGTGAAGTCGCCTGGATTCGCGACAACTGGCGCTTGCAGAGTTGTCGACAGATAGCTGAGATTGTAGGCATAGTAAAGCCGGAAAGGTGCATTGACCACCGGCATCAACACCTGCAATTCGAGGCCAGTCGAGATACGCGGCTTCTCCGAGTTAGAAACGAGAACAGCACGCTGGCTAAAGGAAGTCTGGGGAAACTCTTGAGCCAACGTCAGAAGACGCGCCGGATCTAAGCCCAATTGCCCTGGTCGCAACAAGCGGTCGACACCGGCATCGAGAAACGCCGCCAGCGTGACCGGGCCGAAGATCGGAATCCGGTACTCGTAATTGAATACTGAGTAGCTGTCGCCACCCGGGAGGATCAACTGGTAGCCGGGCACCACCGTCTGGGCAGTTGTCTTGTTTAACGTTCCGCCATATGGGACAAAGGGGTTGCTAATTGTCGCGCCGCCCCCGCTCACCTGAGTCACAGTTGTCTCAGTCGGCAGGTAAGCGATCGGGCTGATCGTTAAAATATCGAAGCCGCGGACATCGGTTTCGCCACCCATATAAAAGCGGCTGTAGGGCGGCGCCACTTTCCCGCCGAAACCGCTGATAAACCGCTCACTCAGGTGAAAGCCCATCACGTTCCCTTTGAAGATTCCGCGCCGGAAGTATGCGACATCGAGTACGGGCGTAACGGTATTTACATTTCCGCCGAGAACGCTTCCGGCGAATCCCGCCGACAAGTTAACGCGCAGACCTCGAGTAGGCGTAATGGGATGATTCACCGTGTTGTACGCAAATGTTGGCGTAATGGCGCTGGTTCGAATGCCATTCAAAGCATTGGGTCCGCCCACTCCGGTGAAGTTCAAATCGTAAAAGTAAAGGTTCGAAGCCGTGGTCAGGGTTTTGATACTGTTCGTGGAGTACGAATAGCTTAGGCCGACACGCGCAAATGAACGTCTCAGCTGATAACTCAGGAACGTGGTAAAGCCACGCCCGTCCATAACATAGTTCAGCAGGTTGCAATTGTTCTGGCCGGTTGGACACCCGGCGGACCCGATCGCGTTGAAGTAAGGCAGCAGGTTCTGTCCGTAGAGCGCAGATTCCTGTTGACCCTGGTTGTAGCTGTAACGCTGATAGAAGACAGTGAAACCTGCTTGCACCGGCTTATCGAACAGATAAGGTTCGGTAAAGCCGAAGCTTACGTTATCCATCAGCGTACCGATCTGGCTGTTCAAACTAAGTGTCTCGCCTAAGCCGAGGAAGTTATTTGTCGAATATGAGAAGCCGATGAAGCTGCCCGAGATCTGGGAGACACCGCCATTTAATTGGATCGAGTTCTTGCCGCGCTCTTTCAACTTCAGCAACAGGTCGACGGTGTTGGTCTTGGTGTCGCGTGTGATCGTCGCGGCTTCTTCGGCCTTCAACGGCTCAAAATAACCTAGCTGGTTCAAACGCAGAACACTGGTTTCCCAAAGGCGGTTGCTGAACAGGTCGCCTTCGTCGATCAGTAACTCACGGCGAATGACTCGATCGCGAGTGGTGGTATTGCCCTGGAAGTCGATACGGCGGACAAAGAACTGATGGCCCTCATCCACGTCCACAGTCAGATCGATCTGGTCCTTGCCCGGCACTACTTCGGGATCAGGCGAAGGAACGAAATCGATGTAGCCAAAGTCGCCGTACAGCTTTTTCAGGTTGTCAATGCCCTTCTGCAGCTTCTCGGTTGAGAATGTATCGCCCGGGCCCATGCCGAAAACCTGGCGCGCAATCAGATCCGGCGTCTTGAACAATTTCATGCCGACGAAGTTGAAGTTGCGCAGCGAGTATTTGTCGCCCTCCGCGACCACCATGGTGACGTAAGCGCGCTTGCCTGGCTTCTTCGGATTGATGAGCGGAATCTTAATGCCGTGGCCCGTGACGTCGTACACCTTCTCCGAGTGATTGATCACGCGCGCGGTGAAGTAACCCTTCGACTGATAGAACTGACGGATACGCTCGGTATCCTCTTCTACCTTGGTTGAATCGTAAGTCTTCGCAAAGAGATTTTCAAACAGAAGCGAATGCGGCAGGCCGATGGGCTTCAGGTTTTTCATGACACGGATGATTTGCTTGTCACTAAAAACGTTATTGCCCTCGATATCGATGGTGCCGACCTTCACCTTCGGGCCTTCGTCAATAGCGAAGGTAATGTCGACGCCGCCCGGAGGCACTTGCCGTATTTGCGGTGTGACGGTTGCGTATTGATGGCCGCGTTCGGCTTCGTATTCCTGGAGGATATTCTTGGCAGCTTGTACCCGGCCTGGATCAAATTGTGATTCAGGCGTCAATGCCACCTTGCGTTCTTTAAAGCGGTCGAGGATTTCTGACTTACTGATGGACTTGTTCCCGGAGTAATCGATAGTGTGAACGGTTCGCCGTTCCGTGACGACAAAGCGCAGGATGACTCCGCCGTTTGGTCCTTTATCCTTCTCGATTTTGAGATCGTCGAAGCGTCCGGTGTTCCACAGGGCAACGAAGTCGCGATGAATGGACTCCTCGTCGTAGATGTCGCCCTTCTTTGTATAGATGAGCGCGCGCATGGTGTCCTGAGGCACCCGGCGTTGGCCGCGGAATTCAATGTCCTCTATAACGTTGTCGCCAACCGTCGCAGGCTTCGCGTTTTCGGTTGAGGGTGCCGGTTTCGGAGCGGGCGTCGCTGGCGGTTGATTCTTGGGCTGTTCCTGAGGTACGTTTTCGAAAGGATTTTGCGATGGCGGCGCGGGTGCCGGAGGCGTAGCAGGCGGCGGTGTTTGCTGCGGCTTGTTTTGCGAAGCGGAGCTGCCCGCCGCTTGCCCGAAGCAAACCGGGGAAAGACCGATGCTGCCAAGAGCCCATAGCACTAACATCGGCATACGCAGGCTTGAGCGCCTGTGGTGCATCATCAAAAAACTGGATCCTTTCCTTGCCGCGCGAAACTCCCCTGACGTACTGGTCCCAATGCAGGTTTCAGCATTGGAGGAGGAGTGCACGCCAAGCAAAGGGCCTGATTCGCAGGTTTAATTCACTAGTGTATCTGATGGCTTAGGCGCGGACTGACGAGAAGCGAGACGACTTTGTTTCAGCCGAAACCGGCTGTGTGCACCAGGAAAACAGCAGTTCCCACTCAACCTGTTGTATACGCCGCGCCACCTTTGCCCGGGAGGAGTCTGCGTGCCGGCGTGCTTCCTCGCACCAGCGATTGAAGAGGAAGGGATCCCACTCGCGATGCGGCGACCAACAGCACTCATCTTCAGGCCGTTGCGCTTCGCTCGCGTTTACTTTGGCCTGTTCAAGAATCTTGTTTGCCTGTTCCAAGAGATCGTCGAAGATCGGGTGCTTGCCTACTTTTCGGAACCAATATCCCGAGTTGCCGATATCGGGCTCGATGCGATGGATGATTGCGTGCCAGTAGTAGGCGTCTTGGGATTCGATGTCGGCCATGTCATGCGCCCGGCCCCAATCGCCCAACCACAGCAGCAGGCCCGCAGTCGCCTCAATGGGCGCCCGCGCGGAGGGGAAAAGATGATCCGGGGCGGCGTCGCGCACCAGCGATAATGCTGCCCATGCCTCTTCTTCCGTTTTGTGCAAAGGAAGCTGGCGTCCTGCGTATCGCTGCAGGATATCGGAGACAGTAGGCGAACAGTGTAGGGGCGGCAACATATTAGCTCCGCGGGATCCGCAACTCAACGAGGATGTAGCCCGTCCCCGAATTTTAGCGCAAGAACGCTCTTTGATACTGCACCGGAACGCGTGCTTCGCCACCAAGCGTGTCTGCAGCCTTAAGCGCCCAGTACGGCTCGCGCAGAAGTTCGCGCGCCACGATCACAAGGTCTGCCTGTTGGCGATCCAAGATGGTTTCAGCTTGCGCCGGGTCGGTAATCATTCCCACGGCTCCAGTGGGAACGCCGGTTTCTCGTCGCACCTGCTCCGCGAACGGGACCTGATAACCCGGACCCGTTTTGACTTTCGCATACGACACCGCTCCGCCAGACGAGCAGTCGACCAGATCGACCCCTAGTGGCGCAACTTCCTTCGTCAACTGCACTGAATCGTCCACGGTCCACCCGCCATCGGCCCAGTCACTGGCAGATATTCTGAGAAACAAGGGCAGGCGCTCAGGCCAGACACGCCGTACCGCCTCGATGACCTCACGCACGAACCGCGTACGGTTCTCGAACGAGCCGCCGTACTCATCTGTTCGCTGGTTCGTGAGGGGAGAGAGAAATTCGTGCATGAGATAGCCGTGAGCCCCATGCAACTCAATAATCTCGAACCCGGCGTGGAGAGAGCGGATCGCGGCTGCGGCAAAGTTGTCGACCGTTTGCTTTATCTCGGCGACCGTCAACTCCCTAGGAACTGGAGAATCATGATTGAAGGGAACCGGGCTGGGCGCAACGGGCTGCCACCCGCCTTCCGTCTCCGGCACTGGACGCCCACCCAGCCAAGGCGCGGACGTGCTCGCTTTGCGTCCTGCGTGAGCCAGTTGAATGGCCGGTACCGCACCGTTTTGTTTCAGAAAGCGCGAAATTCTTTGCAGGAACTCGATATGGGCATCGGTCCAGATGCCGAGGTCGCCAGGAGAGATGCGGCCACGCGCTTCCACCGCTGTCGCCTCCACGATGACGGTACCGGCTCCACCGACGGCACGACTGCCCAAGTGAACCAGATGCCAGTCGTTGGCAAAGCCGTCCTCAGCCGAGTATTGGCACATGGGTGAAACGACAATGCGGTTTGGCAGGGTGATGCCGCGCAGCGTAAGGGGCGAAAACAGTTTAGGCTGTGCGCTCGCTGTTGGCTCGGCTTGTCCGGTCTGCGAACCTTGGGCTGCGGCAACGGGCGCCTGCAAAATGCTCATACCAGTACGGATGAAGGCAATCGTTCAAATGTTGCGGGCGGATCGGAAGCGCTTAGCCGCTCTCGCGCCCAAGCTCTTCAGTGGCTTGCGGCCGCGCGCCTTCATCGCTGGCGTCCCATGCTGGGAGTGAAAGCTATCGAGCTCGAGGGCAGTGTTCCGCATTTGTTGGCCGCGACAGCTTCTCAAGATCTGCAACATCTGACGCATAGCGCTTTCTTCAAGATTCTATTGCGTGCTGGCGGGACGAGTTTCTTCTTAGGCAGTACCGCGACAGAGGCACTAAGCCGAACATTTGTCGCATGGTTCGTATCACTTAGAGCCTTTGGCAAGGTTTGAGAGCCAGTACAACCGGCTCTCAAGGCCCCGATCAGCACCTTAGGCCCCCATCGCCGGTTAGGTGCGGGATAGAACTGGCAGCCCTGGCGGAGGACCGAGCAAACCTTCTACACAGGAAGAAGACACTCGCATGCGCTTCCTTCTGCTTGTCTTTCTTTGCAGCCTTCCTATAGCGTGGGCAGCAGCGCCCGCAGCCGCGGAAAAGCCCGCTTGTAATGCGCACAGCGTCGGATCTCTCTGGCCGGCAATTGACTGGCCGAGCAATGCGTCATCAGTCAATGCGAACCAGAATGGCGAGGCGTCGGACAACCCGGCCCGCAACGGCACGCTCGAGATTTGTACTCGCGGCCTCTACCGTTACCGCTGGCAATCCCTTACGGTTTCTTATCAGAAGCTCATGGAAGCAGCTAAGGCAAAACAGAACCGCTCGCGTGAGACTAGTTTCCCCTCTCAGTAAGAGATGACTCCGATACAATCCTGACGTGCGGCATCTGCTTGTCACTCTCGTTATGGCGGCTTCGGCGTTCGCCCAGACGCCCGGCTTCGGCAGCTTCACCCATTCCGAAGACATCGGCGCGCCTCCGATGAAGGGCTCCGCGGAGTTCGACGCCGCCACGGGCCAGTACAAAATCACAGGCTCCGGCTCCGACATTTGGGGCAAGACGGACCAATTCCATTACGTCTGGCGCGAGATGTCGGGCAATTTCGCGGTCGCTGCGACGGCGAAGTTTCTGACCGAGGGCATCGGCCACCGGAAGGCCGTTATCATGCTGCGCAAGAGTCTCGACGCCGATTCACCATTCGTTCAACTGGCGATTCATGGCGACGGCACGCCGGCGGTTCAGTTCCGCAATACCAAAGCCGATAACACGAACACGGTCGATTTTCCAATTGAGGGTCCGGGCACCTGGAAATTGAAGTTAGTCCGGGAAGGGACCACTATCACGGTGTTTATTGCGAAGGATACTGAGCCTTTGCGGGAACTGGGTCACACCACGAATCAGCTGGGCAGCCCGGTCCTGGTGGGGCTCGGCGTGAGTTCGCACACAACGGAGGCGGTCAACACTGTCTTGTTCTCGGACGTTTCCGTGGAGCAACTTCCGGCAACGGCCGCACCGCGCCAATAACTTCGACCAGGGACGATTAAGGAACAGCTATGTCTACTATCCGCCAGCTACTGCTGATCTGCCTGCTTTCTTTGCCGGCCTTTGCCCAGGGCGGCGGGAATCTCGGACTATTTAGCAACTCCGGCGATGTCGGAACGCCTGCGATAAAAGGGAGCGCTGAGTTTTCGGACGGTCAGTATCGAGTGACCGGCTCCGGCGTTAATATCTGGGGCAAGCGTGACCAGTTTCAATATGTATGGCGGGAAATCAGCGGCGATTTCACTGTCACCGCCAGCATGCATTTCGTAGGTGAAGGAGCGGAGCACCGCAAAGCCGGCATCATGGTTCGTCAATCTCTAGCCCCCGACTCGGCTTATGCGGATGTGTTAGTTCACGGCAGCGGCATGCCCGCGCTCCAGTGGCGCAGCAAACCAGGCGACGACACTAACACCTTCGATCTGCCAATCGCGGGTCCGGGCAACGGTACTTTCCGGGTAAAGTTAGTCCGCGCCGGCGTCAAGATGTATCTGTACATTGCCACCGATGGCGCCGAGCCGAAGAAGATCGCCAATACTGAAGTATCGTTCAACAATCCGGTCCTGGTGGGCCTTGTGGTCTGCGCGCATCAGCCGAACGCAGCGGCTACCGTCGTCTTTTCAGATGTGTCCGTGGAGGCGCAGCCACCCGCCACCACTCCTGCCAAAGCACAATAGGAAGCACCACAGCGGGCCCGAGTCCAAGCAATGCTAAATGTGATGGGGTCACTCCAGCAAGTGACACGCAGCGTTTTGCTGAGTGCCGCCCTGCTTTCGCTTTCCGTACTAAATGCCGCGCCGGTTCACGGTTACAAGATCATTGCCAAGTATCCGCATTCGACCGAGAACTACACAGAAGGTCTATTTTATCTGGGAGGTCTGCTGTATGAAGGCACCGGCATGAATGGACACTCGGCTGTCCTTGCGACTGTGCTTGAGACTGGAAAGGTGCTGCAAAGCATTCGAGTGCCTCCGGAGTATTTCGGCGAGGGAATCGTAGATTGGGGGCCGTACCTATATGAGTGGACATGGAAAGCCCACACGTGCTTTGTCTACGACCGTTTCAGCTTCCGTTTGCTGAAGCAGTTGACATACACAGGCGAGGGCTGGGGCATGACTCGCAATGCAACGGAACTGATCACTAGCGATGGCACCGCCACGCTCCGCTTCCGCAATCCGAGCACATTCGAACCTACCCATGAAATTGTGGTGAAAGATGAAGGCAAGCCGGTAGAAGAACTGAACGAGCTGGAATACATTAAGGGCTCAATTTATGCCAATGTCTGGCACTCAGACCGCGTGGCGCGCATCTCGCCGCGCGATGGTCGTGTACTGGAATGGATCGACTTGTCGGGCCTGTTGCCGGATAACCAGCGGATCAACGACGACTCTGTGCTGAATGGGATCGCCTATGATTCCGAACACGACAGGCTCTTTGTGACCGGGAAGCAGTGGCCGACGCTGTTCGAGATCAAGGTCGTGCGCTAGAGCTTTGGGCGGATGGGCCGCGAAGTGCCTTCCACACGGCAGCAGAAGCACGATCAAGACTGGCCACCCGACCGTTCGGACCGGCGACCCAGGGCAAGCTGAGTGCATTCCAAGAGGCAGAATCAAATCGCTTCCAGGTGCGCCCGTCATCGGTCGAAATGTCGCTGCCATTCGAACCGACAGTAATCCACGCCTGCCATTTCGGGTCCCACTGAACCGACGAACGGTAACCGGAGGGAAAGGAGGCGGCAGCGTGCCAAGTCTTACCGCCGTCGGCAGTCCAGGCCGCGGTCCCGGTGGACAGCGATGGGCTTCTGTAGTCGCCGCCCACTGCGATCCCATGCCTTCCGTCGCGAAACGCGAGCGAGAACACACCGGCACTCTCCTTACCTCCAGCGAGCGGGACAGACACAACACTCCAACTTCCCTTCGAAAAGCGAAAAACGCGAGGGCCGCCGAGACCGCCCGTGCCGATGAGCACATCCAGGTTGGGCAGCAACACCAACGACGAGTTACTGGCTGCAAATGCGCCTTCTCCCTTGGGTGCAGCCGCAAGGCCAGCATCGGCATCGCGACTCCAGTGATGGCCGGCGTCGGTGGACCGGTAGAGGACAAAGCGGCCGTTTACCGGGTCGCCCAGAACGAGGCCGGTTTTTCCGCGAAAGGCAACGGCGTCCCAAAACCCGTCGCGTTCCGGATTCTCAAACAACAGATGCCACGAGGTGCAACCATCGGTGGTTTCGTACAGTCGGGAGGCGGCGCCAGTACCGCTGGACAACGCAACAGCGTGATTGCCATCCCAGCCGAAAACGCCTCGGAAGTCGAGCGAAGCAGCCCCGGGCGGAACGGTACACGTCTGCCACATGTAGCCTTCGTCTTCGCTCCGCAAAATGGTCCCGTTAGTTCCGCTGGCCCAAATCGCACCTTGTCCGGCGTCCGAGACACCGCGGAACGACGCGGTGCTATTGGTGAGGGCTGTATTCCATTGCGCGCGAGCACCGCCGGCAACCGCCGTCATTAGCAACACATAGAAGGTGCACGCGGAAATCAGCTTCACTTACTTGGTCGGCGTTGCCTTATCAGGAGGCAATGTCTTGGGAGCCGTTACCTTCTTGATGACGATGCGCGTGATCTTTACCGGGGTAAGCGGCTTGTCATCGGGGTCGCGCGGCACCTTGGAGATGGCGTCCACCACATCCTGCCCGAACGCCACTTCACCGAAGATGGTGTGTTTGCCATTGAGCCACGGTGTCGGCGCCACGGTGATAAAGAATTGCGATCCATTCGTATTCGGGCCGGAGTTGGCCATGGCCAGAATGCCCGGATGATCGAATACCTTCCCCGAACTCACCTCGTCCTCGAATTTGTAACCCGGGTCGCCTGTACCGGTGCCCAGCGGGTCGCCGCCCTGGATCATGAAGTCAGGGATCACGCGGTGGAAGACAGTTCCCGTATAAAGAGCCACATGTTTAGGCCGCCCTGTTGCCGGATCGGTCCACGCTTTCGTGCCTGTCGCGAGCCCGCTGAAATTTGCCACCGCCTTCGGGGCGTCTTGCGGAAATAAGCGACAGACGACATTGCCCATAGAGGTATATATGACGGCGTAGGTTCCTGGCTGCTCCGGCAGGGCAACGGGTGGAAGAGCCGGTGTTACCGGATGCGCTGTGTGCGCCGTTACGGGTCGATGCACCTGGCCAGAAGCCTGCGCCAGGACACACAAAGGAAGTAAAAGGGCAAATAATGCGGCCCATCCTAAACTTTTAGGCATTCATGGCCGATGATATCAATGGGTAAACTTGCCGCGGGTAAAGGCATCGCGACGGTCCGTTGAGGCGCGCATTAGCACGTGGTGGTTCCCGCAATCTTCAGTTCTCGCTAGAATTCTCATTGGTATGAAGCCATTCGCTGTTCTCGCCTTCGCGCTCACTGCGCTACTGCTCACGGGTTGCCGTCCCAGCCCGGAGAAACTGCTCGCCACGGCAAACAAATATCACGACAGTAAGAAGTATAAAGAGGCCGATATCCTCTACCAAAAGGTGATTGCGAAGGAGAAAACCAACGCTGAAGCATACTACCGCGAAGGGCTGAATCTTCTATCTGAAGGAGATCCGGTTCAGGCGTCCAAGTTTTTGAGGCGCGCGGTAGACCTGAATCCGAAGAACTCCGATGCGGTAAATAAACTTTCAGAGATCTATTTGACGGCGTATCTCAGCAACCCCGCCAAGTTTAAGAATCTATTGCCTGACATTCAGGAGTTGGAATCCAAGTTGCTGAAGCAGGATCCGAACTCTTATGCCGGTTGGCGGCTAAAGGCATTGCTGGCCTACGCCGATCACAACAACGACGAAGCACTGCAGGATTTTGCAAAAGCAAATCAAATCAAGCCCTACTCGCGGGACCTGATGGGCTGGTATGCCCAGGCGCTTGTAACGGCCGGCAAGGCGGATGAGGCCGAGAAACTCGTCCGTGGAACTCTGGACAGAGACAAGACGTGGGACTCCGGTTATGCCCTGCTCTTCGCGCTGGCAGGACAGACCAAAGACCGAGCCAAGCAGGAGGCGATCCTCCGAGAGCATTTACAGGCCGATCCGAAGAGCGCGTCGGCCATTGTCAATCTCTCGAACTTCCTGTTGACCACGGGACGGTACGACGCCGCTGAATCTACCATGAAACGCGTTGTCGCCGACAAATCGACTTTTCCTAACGGGCGTGAACTCATGGGCGATTTTTATTCAAGAGCCCGCCACTACGACCTTGCGATCCAGCAGTACCAGGATGGAGCAAAGGAAGACGAGAAGAACGCTTTGCGCTATCAGCAGCGAATGGTGCTGATGTACTCGCTTATGGGTCGTGCTCCGGACGCGCTGAAACTTGTGCGCGACTTGGCCCAGAAACACCCGAAGGACAGTGTGACCAGTGAGATGTACGCCTCGCTCCTATTGGACACGGGCCTCCGCTCCGACACTGCCAATTCGCTTGCCGAACTGAAGTCTCTGGTGAAGAAAGATCCGGCCAACCCGATACTTCACCTGGACCTGGCGCGTGCTTACATGGCGTCGAACAAGTTAAACGATGCTCTCAATGAAAGCCTCGAATCCCTGCAAGAGGAGGCCAAACAGAAATCCCAACGCAGTAACGTGATTGTTCCCGGCCGGCTGGTGGCAGCGCGCATCTATGAGGCTCGTGGGCAGCATGCACTGGCTTTGGAACAGACTCAGCAGATACTGCAAGCGGCGCCGAACCAACCGGAAGGCCGACTCCTCCACGATGAAGCACTGGTCAATCTGGGTCAGGCGGAGCAGGCGCTGCCCGATCTTCAAAAACTGGTGGCGCAAGTGGACGCTGCCAATGTGCACACCGCTGAAGCAAACGAAGCGCGACTGTGGCTGGGCCGCCTGCTGGCTGGCCAGAAGAACTATGCTGGCGCAAACGCTCAATTTGAAGCCGTCTGGAAATCAAATCCGCCCGACATCCGCGGGTTCGAGGCGCTGCAGGAAGTGAAAATGGCCCAGGGCAAGGCCGATGACGCCGTTGCCGCCATGACCGACCTGGTAAACAAGAATCCGGCGGCGCTGGTTTTGCGGCTTGATCTTGCGAACCTGCAGGGGGTTGCCGGATCGCAGCTGATCCGAAGCAATCCGGAACGCGCAAAGACGTTCTTTGAGGCCTCGATTGAAAACTACAAACAGGTCTTGAAGACGAACTCGAATTCGGAAGTTTGGACCCGGCTCGGACTGCTGCAGCGGCAACTAGGCCAGAACGATGCCGCGCTTGCTTCGTTCGAACAGGCGACGAATACCGATCCGCAGAACACCGGCGCAATGGTGAACCGGGCCGCGCTGCTGGAAGCGTTGAACCGCAAGAAAGAGGCCTCGGAGCTCTACAACCGCATTCTTGGCATCGATCCCAACAACATTCTTGCTCTAAACAATCTTGCGTTTATCAATGCGGACGACAAGACGAACCTGGAGCAGGCGCAGTCCTTTGCGGAACGGGCGAAGCAGAAGGCCCCCAACAGCCCGGACATTTCCGACACCTTGGGTTACGTTTACTACCAGCGCAACTTAAACTCGGAGGCGCTGCAGATCTTCAAGCAGGACGTCCAGGAACACCCCGAAAATTCGACCTTTCACCTGCACTTGGCCATGGCTCTGCTGAAGCAAGGTGACAAGAGCGGTGCACGCGAAGAAGCGGCACGCGCAATGAAAACGGCCCCACCCAACCAGCAGGATCGCATCAAATCGTTCGTGAATCAGATCGGATGACGGTGGCTTCGTTGCCAGAGCCGCCGGTCGACAAGTCTAGCGGTTATCAAACACTCCGGTACATTGCGCCCTTTCTCGCGTTTATGGGGCTATTGTTCCTGGCGGAGCGGCTTCCATTGGCACCCGCCTGGGAAGCCGCGCTTCGGCTGCTGGTGCTCGGCGTCATCTGCGCCTTGTGCTGGCCTGCTGGGGTCCCGGTACGCCCGGCAAGACCGTTCCTCAGCTGCCTGGTTGGTCTAGCGGTTTTCTTCCTGTGGATTGCACCTGACCTTCTCATTCCGGGCTATCGAACAAGCCCGCTCTTTGCAAACTCGCTGGTCGGACACTTGCGCTCATCGCTTTCGGCCGATGCGCTTCGCAGTCCTTGGCTTTTGGGTTGGCGCACGGCACGGGCGGTGCTGATTGTTCCCGTTGTCGAAGAGTTGTTTTGGCGGGGATGGATGATGAGGTGGATTATCAACCCCGATTTCGAACGAGTTCGCTTCGGAACCTATGCTCCCGCGGCGTTCTGGATTACTGCGGTTTTGTTCGCGTCCGAGCACGGTCCTTACTGGGACGTGGGATTACTAACCGGGATCATTTACAACATCTGGATGATTCGAACCAAGTCGCTTGCCGATTGTATCCTCGTGCATGCAGTCACGAACGCTGCTCTCAGCGCCTACGTGATCTCCACCCATCAGTGGCAGTACTGGCAGTAATGTTGAACCGACTTTCTGGGCAGTCGAAAACAATTCCTTCCGCTATGCGTCGATAAACAAGACCATGCCGTGCCTGTTTGCCATTCTCGCCCTAGCGTTTCCTCGTGTCGCCATCATTCTGCTCTGGTTATTCACGAATTTCTTCACGGGTGTCTACCACGGCATAATTATTCCCGTTGTTGGCTTCCTGATTCTTCCGATGACGCTGATCGTGTACACCTACATGCAGAACCGGCACATGCCTTTGGGCGTCACTCAGCTGATCGTGTTATTTATTGCCGTTGTGATTGACCTGGGCTTAGTTGGCGGCGGCAGCACCTACCGGCGGCGTGCCTGACCCGAGCGACAACGGAACATCAGTTCGGTTAGATGCGTAAGTTGTTACTCAGATGGGTGTTCCTTACCGCTACGCGCCTGGCTTCACCTTCCTGTTCGCTTTATCGCTCTTCGCGCAAGGACCGGTCTCGTTTCGGTCGGAGGTCAACTTAGTCGAAGTTGCAGCGATTGTGCGCTCCACCGATGGCCACCTCATTCGTGATCTCAGCAGAGAAGATTTCGAAGTACTCGAGGACGGAGTGCCCCAGAAAGTTCAAGTGTTTGCCCGGGAATCTGAGCTCCCCCTCAGCTTAGGCCTGATCGTAGATGTAAGCGGCAGCCAGGATAAATTTCTAAAACAGCATAACCGGGATATAGAGACTTTCCTGAACACGGTGCTTCGACCATCCGACCGGGTTTTCGCTGTCTGCTTCGGCAACCATCTGCGGCTAGTCACTAATACCACGTCGTCTGCGCTACAAGTCCGGCAGGGACTTGAGCGCTTTGACAAGGGTGAGCGGCGTTTCCCTGAGCTCGGGCCACCGGAGGAACGAGATTTGGGAACGGCCCTGTACGACGCCGTCTACTACGGGATCACGGAAAAGCTGGAGACGGCAGGGGAACGCCGGCGCGCGCTTATCGTCTTCAGCGACGGCGAGGAGAACTCGAGCTCACATGACCTGCTGGATGCCATCGAAACAGCTCAGGACAAAGACACTTTGGTTTACTGCATCCGCTACACCCAACGCCAGCACGGGAAGTTAACGGCGCGAAGCAAATACGGCATCCAAGTGATGCACCACCTCGCCAATTTGAGCGGAGCCGCTGACTTCGACGCCCTCTCCGCTCGTCTGGAGGATGTGTTTGCCCAGATTGGAGACGAGCTTCGGTCCATGTATTCAATGGGGTATGTCTCCAGCAATGGTCAGCTGCACGATGGTTCTTTTCGCAAACTGACAGTCCGCTGTCTTCAACCAGGCACACGCGTCAGGGCCAAAACCGGCTATTATGCGCAGTGATCGTTCGCCGGCATGAGAATTGAGAAGATCGGCGCCAACTAGGTCCTTGTGGCCTTATTCCGTACTTTGAGCGCAGCCATTCAGGGCATTGACGCACATGTGATCGAAGTTGAAGTGGATATGTACCCGGCTGGTACGGCGCGTGACTTCGTGACAGTGGGAATGCCGGATGCTGCGGTCAAAGAAAGTCGCGAGCGGATTAAGTCGGCGCTGCTCAACTCCGGCTTCGGGTATCCAAGTAAATCGGTCACCATCAATCTGGCTCCGGCCAATGTCCGCAAGGAAGGCGCTGGCTTCGACCTGCCAATGGCTACAGCGTTGCTCGGCGCCATGGGCGTTGTGAAACAGTCAGATAGCTTCATGATGGTGGGCGAACTCTCGCTTGATGGCAGTCTGCGTCCAGTGCGTGGCGCTTTGTCGATGGCGGTCTGCGCCGGCAAACGGGGCGTGCGCAACCTTGTGGTACCGGCAGAGAACGCGGCCGAGGCAGCCGTCGCGGAAAATGTCCGGGTGTTTGGGCTGCGTCACCTGGCCGAAGTGGTTCGTTTCTTGAACCAGCCCGAAGAGTTTTCACCCGCAGAAGCGAAGCTTGCCGTCGCCAGTGCAACCGACCCAGACGTGCCTGATTTCCGCGACGTTCGCGGACAAACCATGGCGAAACGGGCGCTTGAAGTGGCAGCCGCCGGCAACCACAACGTGCTTATGATCGGGCCTCCGGGATCGGGAAAGACCATGCTGGCCAAGCGTTTCGCCGGCATTCTGCCGCGGCTTACCTTTCAGGAAGCGCTTGAAGTGACGCAGATCCATGGGGTTGCCGGAGCACTGCCTTCCGGTATCGGGCTCTTATCCCGGCGACCCTTTCGGGCCCCGCACCACACCATCTCCGATGCCGGATTAATCGGCGGAGGCAGCGGCAGTGCCCGGCCCGGCGAAGTCAGTCTGGCGCACCACGGTGTGCTGTTCCTGGATGAGCTGCCGGAGTTTCCGCGGGGTGTTCTCGAGCAACTCCGCCAACCGCTGGAAGAGGGCTCGGTGACACTGGCGCGTTCGAATGGCACTCTGACGTTTCCGGCACGGGTGATGATGGTCGCCGCGATGAATCCGTGCCCTTGCGGATTCTACGGCGACGCCTCGCGCGAATGCCGCTGCACTCCTGGCATCATTCAGCGCTATCTGTCGAAGGTGAGCGGGCCCTTGCTCGACCGCATCGACCTCCATATAGAAGTGCCCGCCGTGCCGTACAAGGAACTGCGAAGCAAGACCGACGGCACCACTTCCGAAACCATCCGGGAGCGTGTCGAAGGCGCTCGCGAGACACAGCGCCAGCGTGGTTTCTACAATTCGCAGATTCCCCCGTCGCAGTTGCGTACGCTGTGTGCTCTGGACGAGAGCGGCGAACGAACATTAGAGATGGCCGTCCGGCGCATGAACCTTTCGGCGCGGGTGCATGACCGGTTGCTTCGAGTTGCACGCACCGTGGCCGATCTGGACGGAGCCCCGAACGTCGCAGCGAAGCATTTGGCCGAAGCAGTGCAGTGCCGCAACCTCGACCGGAATTATTGGAACTAACGATTCACCGGGCGAGTTCGGAATGAACACTGCACGGGCAAATGCTGCTTCCATCGTCTGACTTACGCCGCCACTTCACCTACCAGTTCCTCGCTCTTGCGCCACAAAGCTTTTGCATTCTCAGGGTCGAGCGCATAGCCACGCACACCTCTGCTGATCGCACTCACCCGTGAACCATCGGGAATAAGTTCCGCAACTTGGCAGTCCTCACAATACTTTCCGCCGATTTCGTCGGCAGCGCCAACCACCGCAGCCCAAACCGATGTCGCGGCACCTTGCGGAATCGACTTGAATTCGTACGGCGGTTCGCCTGCTGCCGCGCGCTGTTCCTGCACTTGCTGAATGAATGCTTCAATTGCGCCTTCCGGCATGTGCCGCGCTAGTTCCGTCGCGATGCCGCCCGGGTGTACTGCCGTGGCACGCACGCCGTGGCCACGATGGCGACGATCAAACTCGACGGCAAACAGGGCATTTGCCGTCTTCGAACGTCCATAGGCTACGAAGGGTTCGTAGGGCGTCGCTTCAAAGTTAGGATCGTTCAGGTCGACATTGCTGAAGCGGTGCCCTGAAGAAGATAGGGTTACCAGGCGTCCGCCGTCTTTAATCAGTTTTGCAATGCGATTCACGAACAGAAAGTGGCCCAGGTGGTTCGTGCCGAACTGCGTCTCGAAACCGTCTTTGGTTTTCCCAAATGGAGTGGCCATCACACCGGCATTCGCGATGACCACATCAAAAAGGCGCCCATCGGCCATTAGCTTGTCGGCAGCGGCGCGCACTGACTTTAGGCTCGCCAGGTCGAGCTCGATCAACTCGAAGATTGCTCCGCTTGCCGCCGCGGCTTCTATCAATGCTGCGGTCGCCCGCTGTGCTTTCTCCAAATCACGCGCAGCGCCCACCACGTCTGCTCCATGCGCTACCAGTGCACGCGCGGTTTCCACGCCCAGACCCGCCGAGACCCCCGTCACTAATATCCGCTTCCCCTTCAGGTTTAAGCCTGCGAGAACCTCTTCCGTTGTCGAATGCGCACCGAAGCTTGCTGGCATGGTGAACTCTCCTCTTCAAAGCCTTTGAACACGGGCCGCTGCCCGCGACAAACGGAGTCAGTCTCCGCTGTGCCCATCCGATTACCTAACAGAGCTTAGGGTTGCAGAAATGACCGCTGTTACTCCGCGTCTTTGCCGTCAAGCGGAAACTCGAAATACAGCAGCTGTTTGCCGGTCTGCGTTTCCTGCACGCCGTTTAAATACAGCTTGTCGCCCGGTTCCGGTTTCGCTTCGAAATAGAAGAAGCCGCTGGCGGAATCGCCGGGCGGCAGCATCTTGGCCGAGAAGCCGCGGGTCACCAGTTCGGAAGAGTTGAGAGGATTCTTCTTCTTGGGCAGCGGCACCGGTAATGGCACTTGTGCTCCTGGAGAACGAGCGCCGTGCGGCGTCCCCAGCGAACTCAGTTCCTCTGGCGCAACGGCCGAGGCGTGGCGTCCATCAGTGGCCACCAAACTGACCTCCAGTTCGCGCAGGTCGATCGTCTTGCCGCGCTTGTTTTCCACCACCACAAGCACCGGCAGAATGCCATACCGCAGCAGATCCAGCTTTTTCCCGAAGGCCTGCGCCACCAGATCCGCACTGCCGAAAGGCTTAGCGCCAACCGTTACGGAGTCGGACGATTGATGGGCGTAATCGTCTGCGTGGCCCGCATGAAACGGCTCGTTTGTGGCAGCCGTTAGCCATGCTGCCGTCAACGCTATACTCGAAATCACGAACCTGGTTCTTCGAATCAAACGTACGCTCCTCTGCTACCGCTTCCTACAATAGTTTCGCTTTTCCCCTGATTGTCTTCTACTTTCTCAGGCGGTTGATCTCACAATGTGACTATCGGCCGCACTTCGGCGAGCGCTTCGGTTTTCTGCCGCAATCGTTTCGACGGACGGACGCGGGCAGTATCTGGTTGCATGCCGTTTCCGTCGGGGAGGTTGCCTCCGCAGTTCCGTTGCTGAGGACTCTACGCCAACAATCGCCCGATACGGCTCTCTACCTTTCTACCGCCACCGTTGCCGGACGGCGAATGGCAGAGCGGCAGGCGAAGCTCTGGGTGGACGGCATTTTTTATAGCCCCACCGATTATGCCTGGTGCGTCCGCCGCGTGTTACGGCTTCTGCGGCCGGCGGTATTGGTCGTACTCGAAACCGAAATTTGGCCTCACTTATTCGCGGAAACTAAGCGGACAGGTGCGCAACTGATTCTCGCTAACGCGCGTATCTCTGATCGCACATGGCCGCGCTACGAACAGTTCCGTTGGTTCTTTTCGCCGGTTTTGGCACTCGCCGATCTTGTCTTTGCGCAAAGCAACCTGGATGCGGAACGATATCAAATATTGGGCGTCGACCCTGCGCACGTTCTTAACAATGGCAACCTGAAGTACGATGCTGTGCCCGAGCCTTCGGCAAGGCTGCCGCTGTCCCTTGGGGATGCTGAGCAGGTTTGGATCGCCGCTAGCACAGTGGGCGCAAACGAACGAGGTAGCGCACACAAACACAGCGTTGATGAGGACGACATCGTGCTCGACGTGTTCATCGAGTTGGCGCAGGAGATCCCTCGACTCCTGCTGATTCTCGCACCGCGCCAGCCACAGCGCTTCGACGCCGTTGCCGAGAAACTCGCCCAACGCAAGATCCCATACGTCCGCCGCACTGAGATGGAGCAGAACGGAGCTACCATGCCCCGAGCGCCTGCCGTTTTACTTCTGGACACAGTAGGCGAGTTGGCGCGTTGTTACGCGTTGGCGAATGTGGTGTTTGTCGGCGGCTCGCTCGCGCCCCGGGGCGGGCACAACATTCTGGAGCCGGCAGCCGTTGGTGCAGCGATCCTGGTGGGCCCGAACATGCAGAACTTTCGGGCCATTGCCGCTGATTTTGCTGCGGCGTCGGCGTTAGTGGAAGTGCCGGATGCTGAGGCATTGCGAAAGGCAGTCCGGCACTTACTGAAAAATCCAGCAGAAGCCCGCGCGCTAGGTGAGCGTGCTCGCACCGTAGTGGAGAGACGGCGCGGACTCGCGACCCAACTGGCGCAAGAAATCGGGGCGAGACGGCCGCAAGTATTCCTTCGCGAACCGCGCAATTGGTTGCAGCGGTCGATCCTCGATGCCTTAGCCCGGCTGTGGATTGCGGGCGGGGAGAGAAAGCGCCGGCGAGGCGAAGCATGCGCTCAGCGCCGAGGACGGTTGCCGTTGCCGGTAATCAGCGTGGGCGGCATCACACTGGGTGGCTCCGGCAAAACGCCTTTTTGTAATCATCTTGCGTCGGAGTTGCGAAGACGCGGCTACCACCCGGCGATTCTGACCCGCGGCTACCACCGCCGGTCTCCTGCCAAGTTCGTGCTCTTGCCGCCCGGAGCCAACGCATTGCCCTCGCTAACGGGAGACGAAGCACAGATTTTTCTCCGTTCGGGCCATGCCTCGGTTGCCATCGGCGCAGACCGTTATGAAGCCGGTCGTGCGCTGCTGCAACATGCGCCGGGCGTCGGCGTCTTTCTGCTCGATGACGGCTTTCAACATGCACGCTTACCCCGTGACGTCGACATTGTTCTGATCGATGGGTTGGATCCCTTCGGCGGTTCCGCGGTGGTGCCGCAAGGCCGCTTACGTGAACCGTTGACGGCGCTTCAGCGCGCTCATCTGTTCGTCGTAACGCGAGCGCCTGATCGTGCGCGTTTCGATGCAATCCGCGACAGCCTTCAGCAGTGGAATTGCAACGCTCCAGTGTTTGCAGCCCGGCTTGAGGCACACCGCTGGCGTTGGTGGTCCGGAGGTTCGTCTAGCGGTTTTCCCGCGGGAACACGGGTAGCCGCCTTTTGCGGATTGGGCAACCCGGCTAACTTTTGGAAAACACTGGAGTCGTTCGGATTGAACGTCGAATTACGCTGGGCGTTCAGCGATCACCACCTCTATAAGCCGGTCGAGTTGAAACGCTTGGTCGATCTGGCGCGCGCTCGCGACATCGATCTTCTGGTGACGACAGAAAAGGACTCCGTCAATCTTCCGCAGGACCTGGCCTCACTGCTTGGCGACATCCGACTCGCGTGGCTGCCAATCGAACTGATCCTGGACGATCCGGAGAATTTCTTTGCTCACCTGGACGAATTGGTTGAGCGAGCCCAAGCAACCCCCATTGGCCTTTAGGCGCTAGCGTTCCAAAGCGACAGGGATCCCTATGCCGGAGACGGCCGATTCGTGCAACAGCAGACGCCGTTTCAGCCCGAGACCGCCTGTATAGCCCCCGAGCTTTCCTCCCGCTGCGATTACACGATGGCAGGGTACAAATAAGGGCAAGAAGTTGCGCCCGTTCGCCCCGCCGACGGCACGGGAAGCGCCGAAGGCCCCAATGATCTCAGCGACTTCACCGTAGCTCTTGACGGACCCGAATGGGATGGTGGTCAACGCTGTCCAAACGCGTCTCTGGAATGGCGTGCCCCGCCAGCCAATGTTGACGTCAAACGTTTGCCGCTCGCCGCGGAAATACTCCCTAACTTGATCCGCAGCCGTGTGCAGGTCCGGACACTCATCACTCTCGGGTTTGTGTTGTTGATGCCGGCCGGGTCCTAACCGAAACTCGAGTTCCTGCAAGCTCTTCGCGTGGACATCGTCGAATAGTGAGGCGGAGCACAGACCGTTGTCGCTTTCCGCCAGAAACACCCGCATGATGTGCCCGTCGGCAAGCACGCCCTCCACCATTGTCCAGTTCGCCATCACCGTTCCTCAACATAATTCTGACAAGAAGCATGGCCAAAGCATCTGCTATCGTGACGGATTCACGCTGGAATGCAATTCTCTACGCTCGAATATTCCCCATCAGACCTTCACGCTCGACAACGGTTTGAAGCTGATTGTTCATGAAGATCACAAAACGCCCATCGTAGCCGTCAACCTCTGGTATCACGTCGGATCGAAGAACGAAAAGCGCGGAAAGACGGGCTTTGCGCACCTGTTCGAACACCTGATGTTTGGCGGCAGCGAACATCTGCCAGGCTAGCTACATCGAAGCGATGGAGCGTATCGGCGCCACCGATTTGAACGGCACCACCAGCGAAGATCGCACCAACTACTTCGAAAATGTGCCCACCTCCGCTCTGGATTACGCGCTGTTTGCGGAGTCCGACCGCATGGGGCATTTCTACAACACCATCAGTCAAGAAGTTCTCGACCTGCAGCGTGGCGTTGTGCAGAACGAGAAGCGCCAAGGCGACAATCAACCCTACGCGATTGTTGAAGATCTGGTAGTCCGGGCCACGTACCCCGTCGGTCATCCTTATGACCACACCGTGATTGGCTCCATGGAGGACTTGGACTCGGCTACTGTCGACGACGTACGCGAGTGGTTCAAGACGTACTACACGCCATCTAATGCCGTGCTTGCGATAGCGGGCGACGTCAGCGCGGCGGAAGCACATGAGAAAGCAAAGCGGTACTTCGGCGACATTGCGCCAGGGCCGCCGGTCTCGCATCACCGCTCCTGGGTCGCACGACGGAGCGGCGAACACCGCGAGACGGTGCAGGATCGCGTGCCCCAGGCTCGCGTTTACAAGGTCTGGAACGTGCCCAATTATGGCTCTGCTTCCGCGGACCGTTTGCGATTGGCGGCGGGCATTCTTTCGGCCGGCAAGAGTTCGCGGCTTTACAAGCGCCTGGTCTATGACGACCAGATTGCAACGCATGTCGCTGCCTACCTGGACGAGCGGGAAATCGGTGGGCAATTCGTGGTTGTGGCTACGGCCCGGCAAGACAAAGACCTGCGCGTGGTGGAGAACGCGATCAACGAAGAGCTGGATCGGTTCCTGCAGGATGGTCCCACGGAGCGCGAACTCGCACGGCTCAAGATGCAGGCCTACGCCGGATTTGTGCGCGGCATTGAGCGCATCGGCGGCTTCGGCGGCAAGTCCGACATTCTGGCCACGAACCAGACATATCTAAGCAATCCGGACGGCTACAAGCGTCGGCTGCGGCAGCTTGAAACTGCAACCGAGGATGACGTGTTGCAAACGGTGCGTGAATGGCTCTCGGACGGCGCATACAGCCTGGAAGTCCACCCGTTTGTTGCCGGCAAGCCGGCGCCCGCAAGAGAGCGCACCGAGCTTCCCGCCACCGGTTTCGCCGAGGAACTCAAGCTTCCTCCGGTACAGGAAGCGCAGCTCAGTAATGGACTCAAAATCCTGTTGGCCGAGCGGCACGAGACTCCAGTCGTTAATTTTTGGCTGGAGATCGATGCTGGCTATGCAGCCGATCAGTTCGCCACCCCCGGCACGGCCCGCCTCACCTCGGCGCTGCTGACCGGTGGCACCGCGCAACGAACTGCGCTCGAAATCAGCGACGAAATTCAATCATTGGGAGCGCAAATCAGCGCCGGCTCTAATCTCGATATCTCTACCGTATTTTTGTCTGCGCTGAAGGCGGCACTCGATGACTCACTCGACATCTATGCCGACATCATTCTGAATCCAATCTTCCCGCAAACTGACTTCGATCGGCAGAAGCAGCTGCAACTGGCCGCTATTGCCAACGAAAAGGTGACGCCATTGCAAATGGCGCTGCGCGCGCTGCCGCCCATCCTCTTCGGAGCGAAGCATGCTTACGGGCTGCCGCTGACTGGATCGGGGACAGAGGAAGGAGTCTCGCGCCTGAAGCGGGAGGATGTCGTTCGCTTTCACGAGACCTGGTTCAAACCGACCAACGCCACGTTAATTATCGTCGGCGATACGACCCTGTCCGAGATTCAGCCGAAGCTGGAAGCGCTGTTCTCCCGGTGGAAGTCTGCCGCGGTACCCAAGAAGCAATTGCCGACCGTGGAACGCCCATCGAAGCCGTCCATTTACCTGATCGACAAGCCCGATGCACAGCAATCCGTTGTCATCGCGGGCACGCTGGCCGCACCGCCCGACGCGCAATCCGAAATTCCGCTGGAAACCATGAATAACGTGTTTGGCGGAACCTTCGGCGCACGGTTAAACATGAATCTGCGTGAGGAGAAGCATTGGACCTATGGTGCGGCCTCGGTTCTCTACGGCGCACGAGCGCAGCGTCCGTTCCTCGCCTACTCGTCCGTACAAGCCGATAAGACCAAGGAGACGATCTCTGAAATCCTCAAGGAAATGCACGGCATGCTGGGCGACCAGCCGGTCAGCGAGGAAGAGTTCGAAAAAGTAAAGCAGCAGCAGACTCTCGAGCTGCCGGGTTCGCACGAGACTATGAATTCTGTTGGCACCCTGCTGGGCGATCTGCTTCAGTTTGGCCTGCCGCTGAATTTCTACGACGGCTATGTGCACCGGCTCCAATCCCTAACTCTGGCCGATTTGGAGAATGCCGCGCGGTCTCTTCTCGATCCGCAACGTATGATCTGGCTAGTGGTAGGCGACCGGGCGGCTGTGGAACCAGGGCTGCGGGACCTGGGCATTGGCGACATTGTTCCCGTCCAGGCATAGAGACGGCGTCCCTACCCGGTCTGCTCCTGCGGCGTAAGCCCGATTTCAGTCATATGACTCCGCCGAGCTTGCGTAATTGCAGCTCGCGCTGCCTTTTTGCTCGCTGAGCGTTCTTACCCTCTGAAAACACAGGGAGTTGCTATACTGAGCTTTCTGTATGCCGACCACAGATCTTGCATTTGAGACAGCGACACCAGACGTGGTGAAGCCCGTCGCCGGCAGTACAAAGAAGATCCTTCTTTTAAAGCCAAGGGGCTTTTGCGCCGGAGTGGTTCGTGCAATCGACGTTGTAAAGATCGCTCTCGATCTCTACGGTGCGCCTATCTATGTGCGCAAAGAGATTGTACACAATCGTCACGTTGTGGATGAATTGCGGCAGGCCGGTGCGATCTTCGTGGAGGAACTGGCGGAGGTTCCGGAAGGCGCACGCGTAATTTTCAGCGCTCATGGAGTTTCCCCAGCGGTACGCTCCGAAGCGAAACAACGGAATTTGCAGGTCATTGACGCGACTTGTCCGCTAGTCACGAAAGTTCATCTCGAAGCAGTTCGTTTCGCAAAACAGGGCTACACCATCATTCTGATTGGTCATCGCGACCACGACGAGGTAACCGGCACCCTGGGCGAAGCGCCCGAAAGCACAATTCTGGTGTCGGATGTCGCCGACGTGGATCGCCTGCAGATCAAAGATCCTGAGCGCATGGTCTATCTGACACAGACTACGCTTTCTCTGGATGAAACAAGCGACATTGTGACGCGGCTGCGGGAACGGTTTCCGAAAATTGCCGGGCCCAAGACTCAGGACATTTGCTACGCAACCGAGAATCGCCAATTCGCCGTCAAAGCAGTAGCGCCGTTATGCGGTGCTCTTTTAGTAGTCGGCTCACAGAATAGTTCGAACTCTCGCCGTTTGGTGGAAGTCTGCCAAAAGGCGGGAGTTCCGGCTTATCTGCTGGACGATTGTAGCGAAGTAATGCCGAGTATGCTCCAGAATGTCGACACTGTGGCCGTTACGGCCGGGGCATCGGCGCCGGAACATCTGGTTCAGGAGCTGATCGATCATCTGCGGCTGAAGGGCTATACGGAGTTAGAGGAAGCGGAAATCAAGGAAGAGGATGTGCGTTTTACGCTGCCGAGCGACCTTGAGAATTTCACACCGCGTTTATATACGGTCCGTACTTAAACTTATTAACCGATGAAGTCTAGTTCGCAAGCATCCAGCACGCTGCGGGCGGCAACGCAAGACGCAATCCAACAGGTTTCGTCTGCCCTGCTCGGCCGGCAATGGCGCGACGGTTACTGGTGGGCAGATCTCACTGCCGACACAACGCTTGAATCCGATTACATTCTGACGCAGCTCTGGCTTTATCCGCCTGCGAATGGCGTATGGAATCCACCCACGCGACCCCAAATCGAACGGGCGGTGTCTGCCATCCTGTCGCGTCAACTGGACGACGGCGGCTTCAATATCTATCTGCACGGGCCGTCTGAGGTCAGCGCTTCCATCAAGGCCTATGTGGGGCTGAAGTTGGGCGGCGTTCCGCAGAACGATCCTCGAATGAAGCGGTTGCGGGGCCGCATTTTAGAGCTAGGCGGCATGCAAGCTGCCAATAGTTACGTTCGCATCAACCTAAGCCTGTTTGGCCTTTACCCGCGCGAAGCCTGCCCGACTATCCCACCGGAAGTCGCGCTGCTGCCGTTCAACTTCATCTACCAGATGTCGTCGTGGACGCGTGCGATTGTGATGGCGCTTGCTATTGTCCACGCGGCTAACCCGAATCGTCCGGTGCCCGCAGGCTTCACAGTAGACGAACTGTTCCTCTCCGGCGCCCCGACGCGGCCGCAGCCTGACATCACGTTCTTTAGCTGGCGCAATTCATTTCTCTGGTTCGACCGCGCTTTGAAAGTCTGGGAGCGAATCGCGCCCACAATCATTCGTCAGCACGCGATTCGAAAATGTGCCGAATGGATGATCGATCGTTTCGAAGGTTCCGATGGTCTTGGCGCGATCTATCCGTCGATGCAGTATTCCATTATGGCGCTTGGATGTTCTGGGGTACGGCCCCGAACATCCGCTGCGACGCCGGGCCGAAGCAGAATTCGACAAGCTGATGGTCGACGATGACGCCCGCGGCTTCTACATGCAGCCGTGCTTCTCGCCGGTGTGGGATACGGCGATAGCGGCCTATGCCCTGGGCGAAGGCGGTGCTGCGCCGCAGGAAGCTATGCGCCGTGTCGCTGATTGGCTACTGTCAAAAGAAGTGCGCCGTCAGGGCGACTGGTCGAAAAAGCGCCCACACACGGAGCCTTCCGGCTGGGCCTTCGAGTTTAATAACGAGTTCTATCCGGACGTGGACGACACCGCAATGGTGCTGCTTGCCCTGGAGCATGCTCACGCGTCAGATCCGGAAGCGCAGCGTGCTTGTGAGAAGCGGGCCGTGAACTGGCTTCTCGCGATGCAAGGCAAAGATGGCGGCTGGGCTGCCTTCGACGTCGACAACAATTGGACACTGCTGAGCCATGTTCCGTTCGCAGACCACAATGCGATGCTCGATCCGTCGTGCCCGGATATTACGGGGCGCGTGCTGGAAGCGTTAGTCCGCTGCGGTCTGGGCGCCGAACATCCGGCCGTTCAACGCGGCGTTCAGTATCTGCTGGGGTCCCAAGAACAAGACGGCAGTTGGTATGGCCGCTGGGGCGTCAACTACATCTACGGCACTTTCCTGGCATTGCGCGGATTACGCGCAACGGGAATGAGCGAGAACGAGCCGTGCATTCAGCAGGCAATCGAATTTATTCGGGCCTATCAAAACCGCGATGGTGGCTGGGGCGAAAGCTGCGCCACCTACGATGAGGGGCGCTTTGTCGCAAACCCAAGCACTCCGTCCCAAACGGCTTGGGCCATTCTTGCTTTGCTGGCAGGCGGCGACGTCCGCACCGAGAGTATCTACAACGGCGTCAAGTATCTTTTGCGAACCCAACGAGCCGATGGCAACTGGGACGAGGATTACTGCACCGGAACAGGTTTTCCGCGTGTGTTCTATCTCTGCTATACCGAGTATCGGAACATGTTCCCGCTGTTGGCCCTCGCCACTTTCCAAAAAACCATGGCCGCGCTCGACTCGGAAGGAGTAAGTTCCTCGTCCACCGCCGGCGGACAGGGTCTGTACTCCTGGGCGACCCGGTAATCGGGTCGATCGTCTTCCTTGCCTTCCACACTCGTCACGGGAGCTAGCGGCTTCTTGGGCTGGCATGTTGCTCGTGCGCTCACTCTGAGCGGACATCAAGTCCGGGCACTTTGCCGCCCCGCGAGCCAGATTCGGGAGTTACCCGGCGTTCAAACCGTTACCGGTGATCTGCGCGAGCCCGAATCTTTAGCGCGCGCGGTGGATGGCTGTGAATACTTGTTTCACGTTGCCGCCGATTACCGGCTTTGGACCAAGACTCCCGATGCGCTGTACCGGTCGAACGTGGACGGTACCCGCAACATTCTTCAGGCGGCAGCACGCGCCGGAGTACAGCGAATTGTCTACACGAGTACGGTCGGGTGCATCGGCATTCCTCCGGGCGGCATTGGCGACGAAGACACGCCCGTGTCCATCGACGACATGGCTGGCCATTACAAACGCTCCAAGTGGCTGGCCGAGCAAGTTGCATTAGAGCAGGCCCGCAGCGGCGCTCCGATCGTTATTGTGAATCCGACGGCTCCCATAGGCGATCATGACTGGAAGCCAACGCCCACCGGCAAGATCGTTCTGGATTATCTGCACGGAAAGCTGAACGCCTTCGTCAACACCGGTTTAAATGTCGCGGACGCGGGTGAAACCGCCCAAGGTCACCTGCTGGCAGCGGAACGTGGGCGCACGGGGGAACGCTACATCCTCGGTTCGGAAAACTTGACCCTGCAACAAATTCTTGCCGAACTGGCCGACATCACAGGGCAGAAACCGCCGCGGACGGAAATCCCGTATGCTGTCGCCTACCTGGCTGGCGTAGTTACAACTGCACTGGCAAACGTGACAGGCAAAGAACCGATCGCTCCGCTCGAAGCGGTTAAAATGGCGCGGAAACGCATGTGGGTTTCGCACGCCAAGGCCGCTCGTGAACTAGGCTGGTCACCCGCGCCCGCCCGTTTGGCACTCGAAAAAGCAGTCTCCTGGTTTCGCGAACGCGCATACTAGCAAAGGTCCGATAGTCTGACCATGGCGATTGTTTACATCGCGGCGGAACGAATGGAACTCCAACCATTTGCAGGATATTTGCAAGGTGTCCGAGAGTTGAATTTGCCGCTCGATTTCGCATGTGAAGGCACTCTGGAAGGCCGGCGGATCGTGCTGGCGGCCAATGGTGCGGGTCCGCGACTCGCATCCGCTGCGGCCGGGCTGGTAATGCGAAGCTTGAACGCGTTGGGAACCTTGTCGGATCGCTTGGAGGCAGTTGTTAGTACCGGGTTTTGTGGCGCACTCGATCCTGGTCTGCGTCCCAACAACATCGTGGTTGGCGAGGCCATCGTCGACTGCGAAGGCGGCATTAGCCATGCGTGCGCAATGCCATTCCGTGTACCCGCCCTGGTGGCGACGGGCGCTGTTTTGTCTCAGGACCGTGTGGCCAGCTCTGCGGACGAAAAAACTCGTTTGGGCGCCCACGGGGCGCTGGCGGTGGAGATGGAGTCGGCCGGTGTGTTCGCGCAAGTCCAACGCACCGGCGTTCCTTGTTTTTGCATCAAAATAGTCTCGGATTCCGCGGATGAGTCGTTTTCGCTCGATCTGAACCGGATGCGTTCGCCCGAAGGGCGTATCCTGCGTGGGAAAATTGTGAGAAGTGCGCTTGTGCGACCACACCTGTGGCCGGAGCTGCTCCGCCTGAAGAAACGCGCCGAAACCGCCGCAACGGCGTTGGGGGATTTCCTTGTCAGTTGTAGAATCTTACCGGACGGAACCGACGTCGTCATTGGTTGACGCTGTGCCCGCCACTATGCGTGCAGCGGTCTACCGTGGGGAAAGTCGAATCGTAGTGGAAACGGTTCCTACGCCCCTGCCCGGTCCTGGCGAGATCCTGATCCGAGTAGAAACCTGTGGCGTCTGTCACACCGATCTGAAGAAGGTCGAATACAATCTGCTGCCCCCGCCTCGCATCTACGGTCATGAAACCGCTGGCGTTGTAGCCGCTGTCGGTGAGGGGGTATCAAAGTTTGTGCCCGGGTGATCGGGTTGTGGCCTTCCACCACATCCCTTGTGGCGACTGCTTCTATTGCGAGCGCCGCTTGTATGCGCAATGTCCCGTCTACAAGCGGGTAGGTATCACAGCCGGATTTGAACCCGCGGGCGGCGGTTTCTCTCAGTATGTCCGGGCCATGGATTGGATCGTCGAAAGGGGCGTGGAGCGCATTCCTGCCGGGCGTGTCTTTCGATCAGGCCTGCTGGGTGGAACCCGTGAACACATGCATGAAAGGTATTCGCCTTCTGGACATGCGCGCTGACGATACGGTGGCGGTTTTGGGCCAGGGACCGATCGGACTGATTTTCACCATGTTAGCGGCGCGAACGGGAGCCAAACTGTTGGCAAGCGATACCATTGCTCTGCGCCGCTCAGTTATCCGAGCGCTTCGGTGCGAAAGCATTCGATCCGCGCGAATCTGCTTTTGAAGAAGCGTGTAAGCGCGAAACGGAGAACCGGGGCGTGGATACGGTGATTGTTGCCACAAATGCGCCGGGATTGGTCGACCAGGCTCTACGCATCTCTCGTCCGGGCGCTCGCATCCTGCTGTTCGCACAGACTTCGGCGAAGGAACGGATCGAGATTTCCGGTGCCGATATCTGTGTCGGAGAGCGCGTCCTTCTCGGATCTTACAGCGCCGACGTTGATCTTCAGGCAGAGTCGGCTCAGCTGGTATTCAGTGGGGAACTGCCGCTAGAAGAGATCATCTCGGACCGCTTTCCGCTTGAGCAAATCGAGCAAGGCATTCACACCGCACTCCATCCCACAGCCGCGTCGCTCAAAGTGGTTGTGCATCCGCAGCAGGAGGTGCATTAGTGGCTTCGTTCGCCGCCATGCAAGCTGCAGTTCTTTACGGCAAGGAAGATGTGCGTCTGGAGTCCGTGCCGGTGCCGGCCATTGCTGCCGGTGAGTTGCTGGTGCGCGTTCGAACCGCGCTGACGTGCGGCACCGACGTAAAAGTGTTTCGGCGCGGTTACCACGCGAAGATGATCCAACCGCCTGCCCTCTTCGGACATGAGTGGGCCGGCGATGTGGTCGCAGTAGGCCAGGCAGTCACGAAGTTTCAGGTAGGTCAGCGTATCGTCGCCGCAAACTCAGCGCCTTGTGACGCCTGCTTTTTCTGCCGTCAGCAGCAGCCGAATCTGTGCGAAGATTTGCTCTTCAACAACGGAGCATACGCTGAGTACATCCGCGTCCCGGAACGCATTGTCCGGACGAATGCCTACGCTATCCCCGACGATCTTGATTACAAAGATGCGGCGCTGACTGAGCCGCTGGCCTGCGCGCTTCGGGCAATCGATGAAAGCAATGTTCGTGCCGGCCAGACAGTTGCCATTATGGGCTTGGGACCGCTCGGGTTGATGCTGGTGCGGCTAGCGCGCCACGCCTGTAAAGCACGCGTGATTGCTATTGCGCGGCGATTGGAGCAGGTGGACCGCGCCATTCTTCAAGGCGCCGAGACGGGCATTCTAATGGGCGAAGATTCGGCTGCTCTTATAAGTGAAATGAGGAAGCAGACCGCTGGTCGCGGCGCAGATGTGGTGATTGAGGCCATTGGTCAGCCGAATGCCTGGGAGCTGGCGACGCACTTGGTGCGCAAAGGCGGTACCATCAACTTCTTCGGCGGCTGCCCTAGCGGTACCAGGTGGAACTCGACACAACACTGCTGCACTACTCGGAAATCACCTGCAAGGCAAGCTTCCATCACACACCCGCCCACATTCGCCGCTCGCTTGCACTTATCCCGATGGCATTGTGACGGCCAATCATCTGGTGAACCACGAAGAGCCTCTGGCGCAACTGCCGCGCGTTCTTTACGACCTTGCGCACCACCGGAACGGGCAGATTAAGACTGCTATCATTCCCTAGCAAGTGGCCGTCGCACAATTACAGCCGAAAGAGTACGTTCGCCAGGTTGCATCGCCCGAGACAACGCACTACAGTTCAGAAGAAGCGTTAGCCTACACGAAGCTGGCTGGCCACTCACCATTACGAAAACTTTCAGGTAGTCAGCTTCCTGCTGCCTAAGCAACTCCACCAGGATTTCTACAACGTGTATGCGTTCTGCCGGTGGGCCGACGACCTTGGCGATGAGATCGGCGATCCGCAGGAAAGCCTCCGGCTTCTCGCGTGGTGGCGTACCGAACTCCAAAGCATGTACCGTGGCGAGCCGGGACATCCGGTTTTCGTCGCGCTGCGGGAGACGGTTGAACGCCACCAGATTCCGATGGAGCCTTTCGACCGTCTCATCCATGCCTTCGAGCAGGATCAAACAGTCACGCGCTACCAAACGATGGAGCAGGTGTTCGACTACTGCGTTTACTCCGCCAATCCTGTAGGGCATCTTGTTCTGTACCTGTGCGGGTACCGCGATGCCGAGCGGCAACGCCTGTCTGACCATACTTGTACTGCGCTTCAGTTGGCGAACCATTGGCAAGACGTAACCGTAGATCTCTTGAAAGATCGGATTTACTTGCCTGCCGACCTGTTGGCGTCATATGGTTATTCGGTGGACGAGCTGTCGGAGCTTCGCTTCGACAATCGCTTTCGAAATGCAATGCGCGATGCGGTGGAAGTAGCCCACGATCTGTTTCGCCAGGGTTTGCCGCTGATTGGTACCGTAGATCGCCGTCTCGCGCTCGACCTTGAACTCTTCAGCCGAGGCGGCATCAAGATTCTCGACAAGATCCGGTCGCAGAATTACAACGTCCTCCAGAGGCGACCGCACATATCGAAATCGGAACGCGTCGTTATCATGCTTCGATGTTTACCGCGACTGCTGCCGTTTTGAGCAACACTTCTCTTCAAGAGTCGTACCGTGTTTGCCGGGAAATCGCGCGAAAGCGGGCGAAGAACTTTTACTACGCTTTTCTCGTCCTCGAGAAGCAACAGCGCGATTCCATGTGCGCAATTTACGCATTCATGCGTGAATGCGACGACCTGAGCGACGATCCAGCCATTGAGGACCGTGCCAAGCTGCGCGAACGGATCAATCTTTGGCGGGTGCAGACGGACCGCGCTTTACGCGGCGAGTTTGCCGAAAATCCTCTTTGGCCGGCCTTCTACGACACGGTTGAGCGCTACAAAATCCCGCACCGCTTCTTTCATGAAATGATCGACGGCATCAGTTCTGATCTGGAACCGCGGATTATTCAGACCTTCGACGAACTCTACCACTACTGCTATCAGGTAGCCGCTGTTGTGGGCCTGACTGTGATTCATATCTTTGGGTTTAAGTCGCAGCGCGCACTTTTACTGGCTGAGAAGTGTGGAATTGCCTTTCAACTTACTAACATCCTGCGAGATGTACGAGAAGACGTTGAACTCGGCCGCGTGTACTTACCCTTGGAGGATCTCAAGCGCTTCAACGTTCCCATAGAGCAGCTTCGGTCTGGCAAGGAGGACGAAAGATTCCGCGAACTAATGCGCTTCGAAGCGGAGCGGGCCCGCGCCTACTACTTGGAATCAGCGCCGTTGCTGGAGATGATCACTCAGAAAAGCCGTTCATCCCTGTGGGCTTTGCGAGCTATCTACACTCGGCTTCTTACCCGTTTAGAGGCGTCGAATTTCAGTGTCCTTAGTAAAAGGATCAACGTGCCCAGCCGAACCAAGTTATTTATCCTGGCACAGGCTTTTATTCGCCGCTAATACCACGCGCTTCGCGGTCGACTAATGCAACCGTGATAAGACTGTCACGCCTCAGTGATATCCAAGTGAGACGCTGCTCCCGTCGGTTGCACAACCGTCGCATCACTAACAGCTTGGAGAACAACAATATGAACTGGAGTGACATCGGTCGTTCCGCACTTATTGTGACCACAGTCTCGACAGGCGTGCTCTTCGCGCAAGAGTCGCAGTATTTACCAAACACAAGCCAGACGATTACCCCAACAGCAGTCAGGGGCTCGCGGTTTGAACTCCTCAACCCTGGTTTGACGGATTTTCCCGAGTTTGTCGCCGGTCAGGCAGTTACCACCGTTGTCAGTCCGAACAAGAAGACAATGCTGGTGCTGACCTCCGGCTATAACCGTCTTAACAACGCGCAGACCGGAGTCCGCATCGCTGCAGACTCGAACGAGTACGTATTCATTTTCGACATTTCGACAGAAGTCCCGCTGAAGAAGCAGGTCTTACAGGTACCGAACAGCTATCACGGCATCACGTTCGATCCGTCGGGGACAACCTTCTACGTCTCAGGGGGCGTCAGCGATAACGTCCACATTTTCGATCTGACAGGCGCCAGCTGGGCTGAACGTGCCGGAAGCCCCATCGCGCTCGGGCACAAGGCGGGGGCCGGCAACAAGGTTTCCCCCGCAGCTGCAGGAATCGGTGTCACCGCAGACGGTAACAAGTTGATTGTTGCCAACTACTACAACGACTCGGTGAGCGTTCTCACCAAGAACAGTAATGGCTGGGGTGCGCCAGTAGAACAAGATCTTCGCCCGGGTGTTATCGATCCGTCGAACGCGACTGGCGTTCCCGGCGGCGAATATCCGTTCTGGGTCAGCGTGAAAGGGAATGCCATCGCCTTTGTCTCCAGCATTCGCGATCGTGAAATCGACGTGATCGACATCTCGGGCATGCCAATGGTGATCAAGCGCATTAAAGTCGCCGGCCAGCCGAACAAAATGACGCTCAGCGCCGATGAAAGCAAGCTATACGTGGCGGAAGACCAAACGGACAGCGTGGACGTAATCGACACCAACTTATACTCGGTGACCGAGACCGTCAAGGTCGGCGCCCCGGCAGGGTTCCTGCCCGGGAATCGCGCTAAGTTCGTGGGGAATAACACCAACAGCGTCACCCTTTCGCCCGACGGTACGAAGCTGTTTGCGACCAACGCGAACATGAACAACGTCGCGGTGGTCAATCTCGTCAGTGGCTCAGGCACTCCGACCGTAATGGGCCTCATCCCCACTGGCTGGTATCCAAACTCCATCAGCTTCAACGCCGATGGTTCGCGCATGTTTGTCACCACGTTCAAAACACCAACCGGTGCAAATCCGGGCTACTGCTATGGAGGTGTTGTGCCCAGCCTGCCTGTAGCGCAATGCAACGGCTCAAACCAATACGATCTGCAATTGATCAAGGCCGGCCTGCAAACCATTCCGGTGCCGCAACCAAAACAGTTGGCGTCACTCACCGAATTGGTGGCGGCAAACAATCAATGGAATCGTGAGCTAACCGCGGCTCAGCAGGCCAAACTCGCTTTCCTGCGCAGCAAAATTCAGCACGTCATCTTCATCATCAAAGAAAACAAGACCTACGACCAGATTCTGGGCGATGCCCTGACCGGCAACGGCGATCCGGATTTGACCGAGTTTGGTTCGGCCATCACGCCTAATGAGCATAGTCTGGCCGCGAACTTTGTCAATCTGGACAGTTTCTTCGACCGCAGCGAAGTCAGCATGGACGGCTGGCCATGGACCGTGGACGCCGAAGCACTGGACGTTGTGGAACACCAGACTTCGGTGGAATACGCGGGCCGCGGACTCACCTACGACTCGGAAGGCGATAGCCGGAACGTGAATGTCGGCGTTGCAACTTTAGCCGAACGCCTGGCGCAGAACCCCACTCAGGTGAACGACCCGAATCTACTGCCCGGAACAGTCGACATAACGGCGCCGGATGGACCTAACGGGGGCATCAACAAGGGCCATATCTGGGACGCGGTACTGCGTGCGGGCGGCACGGTTCGCAATTATGGCGTGTTCGTAGATGCAGACGGCGCGCCGTTAGACCGCACGCCTTTCGCGGATAAGGTTGTCGTCGCGCATCCCACGAATGTTGCGTTGATGAACCGCACCGACCCTTACTTCCGCGGTTTCGATACGGCTTTCCCCGAATACTACCGTTACCAGGAATGGGCGCGTGAGTTCGCTCAATTCGAGGCGACCGGCAACCTGCCCAATTTGAGCCTCGTCCGCATGGGGCGCGATCACACCGGATCCTTCACCACCTCGCTCGACGGTACCGGCACCCCGGATAGCCAAGTGGCTGACAACGATTATGCGGTCGGCTTGCTGGTTCAAACCGTCGCCAACAGCAAGATGTACTCGGGCAACACACTTGTCTTCTCTATCGAGGACGACGCCCAAAATGGCGGTGACCATGTGGACGCGCATCGCAGCATCGCGTTCATCGCCGGCCCTTATGTCAAGCAGGGCAAGGTCGTTTCCACAAACTTCAACACGGTTGACATGGTTCGCACCATGACCGAGATTTTAGGCGCGAAGCCGTTCAACCTGAACGTGGCTGTGGCGAACCCGATGACTGACGTTTTCAATGAAAGCCTGAACACCTGGACCTTCAAAGCTCATCCTTCGGCCATTCTGGCAGGGACTACGCTCCCAATTGATCCGACGCTCTTTGCCGGCATGAAACCGCTGCAGCCCACCCACGATAGCAATTATTGGGCAGCCGTCACCAAGGGGATGGATTTCACCAAGGAAGACAATATGGATTTCCGCGCTTACAATCACATCCTGTGGCAAGGCATGATGGGCGATAAGCCCTACCCGGAAGTGCCGAGCGGCAAGGATATGCGTGCCAACCGCGCTGCCATTCTCGCGAGTGCGCCACAGCAGCAGGGCGGAACTCTCTAAACGTCCCCCTTTCAGAAAACGGAAAAAGGGCCAGCGTGCTTAGGCACGCCGGCCCTTCTTTTTTGGAAGCGCCGAGTTCCCGGGTTAGCTTGTCTCAGTGGTCATAATGGCGTGGTTAGCCATCGGGCCAAAACCAACAGCGTTACTCTTCGCGCATAAGTCTGGAAGGGTCGATCTTAAGCGCTCGCCGCGCTGGAATCGCGGAGGCTGCTAAACCTAACAGCGCCATCGTGACTACGGCACCACCGACCACCGCCGGATCGCTCGGGTTCGCCTGATACACGATTTGCCCCAGCAAACGACTGGTCAACAGTCCGGCAACAAGACCCAGCACCGATCCAACGCCGAGCAGCACGATTGGACGCCGCAGTGCAGCGGTAATCACGTGGGTCTTGCGCGCGCCTAATGCCAGGCGAATGCCCAACTCCTTCATGCGTTTGCTTACGCTGTACGCGGCCATACCGAAGATTCCCGTAACTGTCAGCATTGCCGCAAGCAGGCCCATGATGCCCAAGGCGAACGTGGCCGCGCGTGCCGGAAGCAGCTCCGAGGACAGCGCATCAGGCCAACTCTCAACCGTCAGCGGTGCATTCGGCTCAATGGCGTGCAGTGTACGTTCCAGGGCCGCCGCTAGCTCGCTTGATGCCCGACGTGATCGCACCACGAAGATCGTTCCACCCGGCTCGTTTTGCGACAGCGGCAGGTACACAGCCGGGTGCGGAGACTCTTCCAAATCGTGGTACTTTCCGTCTTCGGCTACGCCAACCACTTCAGTCACGTTGCCCGACACAAGAAAATGCTGGCCGATCGCCGGATCTTTGCTCCCACATCTGCCGAGCGAACGTCTCGTTCACGATCGCCACATGGGGCGTCTTTGCAGTGTCGTGCCACGAGGCATCGCGTCCACGCAGAAGGCGGGTACCGGCCGCTTCCAGGTATCCCGGCGACATCTGGTACACATATGCGGCCAGTGCAGAATTTTTCAGCTTGTATTCCGTCGTTCCCAGCCGGAAAATTGGAATCCCGTGCAGCCCTCCGGTAAACGGAGTGCGGCTCACCGTACCCGCCGCGGTCACACCGGAGATGCTCCGCACCGCATCGATGGCCGCTTTCACTTTCTCGGACGCCACGCCGCCAGCCGTATCGGCTTCATCCAGTTCCAAATCGGCTAACATCGCGCCCTGCGGCTGAAAACCTAGTGGGGCGTTGACGGCACGCTGCATGCCGCGTACCGCAACCAGTGAGGCTGTTACCAGTAGCGTGCAAATTGCAATTTGTATGCCTAACAACAGGTCACGCAGGGCAAACCGGCGCAGGTGCATGGTGCCGTCCCGTCCATTCTTCATCGCCTGCGACGAACTGCTCTGCCATGCCTGCCATGCCGGAACAATCCCGAATAACAGGGCGCTTCCCAACGTCAATACCAATCCGGCCAGGTACACGCGCAAATCTACACTTGCAGCCAAATGGGCTTCTGCCGCCGGAGGCCATCGGTTCAGCATAGCCAGCAGCAGCTCCGCAAAAAGCAGGCCCGTGCCTCCGCCCATTAGTGCTATGAGCACAGCTTCGGTCAAAAATTGCCGCGCCAGACGTTGCCTGCTCGATCCAAGGGCAATCCGGAGGGCCAGTTCGGCGCTCCGATCCGCCACGCGCGAAGCAAACAGGCTTGCCAGATTCGTGCAACCCGCCGCCAGCACCATCAATGACAGCGCGGTAACACCGAAAAGAAATCCATGGATGACATCGGCTTCGTCACCGATGAGCCCCGGATGAATCAGTCGCAGCGGCTGCCCGTCGTCGGTTTGTGGGTATTCCTTGCCTAATTCGGCAGCAACGGCGTTCAGATTTTCCGTCGCCTGCTGAGGCGTTATCCCCGGTCTAATCCGGCCAATTACCGTAACAGCTACCGATGACCGGCTGTGCAGGTAGTTCCTTCCTTCCACCTGTCCTTCGTTCACCATTGGTATCCAGTAGTCGGGCCACACGAACCGCTCCATGCCGTGGAATTGAGCCGGCGCCACCCCGACTACAGTAAACGGGTGCTTGTTGAGTTCCACGATTGTTCCGACTACGCCCCGGTCGGCTTGAAACGCACTTCGCCACAAACTATCGCTCAACACTACAAACGGCGCTGAATCCGGGCCATGCTCGTCGGCCGCGTGGAAGTATCGCCCAAGCTGCGGCTCCACCCCCAGCAGATCGAAGTAGTTGCCTGTAACTTCGTCACCGGAGACATTCCTTAATGCGTTACGCCAGTACAGCGCCGCATGAGAATAGCCATAGATGGCGGCCATCCCGCTGAACGTAGTGTTGCGCTGTCGCAAGTCCTCAAAGGCGGGGTAGGAAGTCGTCAGCAGCCTTCCGATCATCCACTGCTTGTGACGAATCTGATAGAGGCTCTGCGGATCGGTTACATCCAATGGTCGAAGTAGAACGGCGTTCAGCACTCCCAAGACAACGACGTTGGCGCCGATCGCCAGCATCAGAGTGAGCAGGCCTACGGCCGCAAACGAAGGAGACTTCCGAAGCACACGAAGCGCATAACGAACATCCCACAGCAGGCTCTCCACCCACATGAGGATGCCATAGCGCAATCGGGTGCGCTTCCTTTACTGCGACTTCCGCTTATTGAACCAGGACGCCCTCGGCTGCTTGCGGAGACGAGTACGTCAACATCCACTCGGTACCGGACCCGTCCACCGTAACTCCGCTCGAGTTTGCTGGCACGAACCAGGCGTCACCTGCCCTGCAGGGCTTTCCATCCAACTGTCCCTCGCCCTTGGTGCAGATAAGAATGGCGTAGTAGGGCAGCGCAGCCGGGAGCGCGAGCCTCGTTTTCGGCCTCAATCGCTCTATCCGAAAGTATTCGGAAACCGCCAACTCGTCCCGCCCCGCCGCGAGTGTTCGCTTCTGAGGCTCGTACGTGTGCGGACCCAAGTGGGACACCTTCGCCCCATGCTCGATGTGCAACTCCCGGGGACGGCCGTAATCGTAAAGCCGGTAGGTGATGTCGGAGTTCTCCTGAATTTCGCAGATGATTAGACCGGCACCGATGGCGTGCACAGTGCCGGCCGGAACAAAAATTACGTCGCCCTCGGCTACTTTTCGCCAGTCCAATTGCGTCTCAATTGCTCCGGAAGCGATGCCTTGCTTTAGCTGATCGGGAGTCAACTCCTCCCGGAAGCCGACTGCGACCTCACCCGGCGCTTGCGACTCCAGGACATACCAGGCCTCCGTCTTACCTAAACACCCATGATGTTCGTGAGCATACGAGTCATCCGGGTGGACTTGCACCGAGAGCCGCTCGGTTGTAAACAACAGTTTCACCAGGATCGGACACACGCCCGGATGCTTTGGATCCGCGGCTGTCCCTAATACTTCCGGCTCATCGCGGATGATATCTCCAAGATTTTTTCCATTCGAAGTGATATTTTCTGTAAAGCTAAACCAAACTTCGCCGATACGTTCTTTGTCGGAAGACGTAGCAACGGCCAGCTCCTTGAAAAAGGCGCCAAAGAAGTTTTGCCCCATACCCTTTCCCGGAAGATCGGCATCAGTTGAAATGGGGAATTAAGTTTGGCCATTTGAGAGAATGTCAGGCTCTTCAGCCTACACAGTAACAGTTCGACTGTGGGTAAATGCGCTCTCCTTCCGGCAGAAAGCGGGAATACGAACGTGCTCTTGGCAGCAGCAGGTATCTTGATTTTAGGTTTTATCGCGCTAGCGGTAGTTGGCGTCTCTGAGGCGCAGATGATTCTGCATCGATTGGACGCCGAGACAGATTCCATCCATCTCGCCGAGAAGCTGCGGTCCGGAGACTTTTGCGTTTGCCGGAAAGAAGGACGAGGAAGCGGTGGACGAAGCCCGCTTTACGTCATCTCTTCTCGCCCTAAGTAAAGTTCAGATACCAGCGCGGAGCAGTTCTCCAGAACCCGTCCCCGACGAATCTTCATCGTTGGTGTCAGTTCCCCTCGCTCAATCGAAAAATCGCGCTCAAGTATCCTGAAGCGGCGAATGCGTTCGAAATCGGCTAAGTGCCGGTTCACCCGGCTTGACGGCCTCCTGCACGGCGCTTTCTGACCGTTTTGCCAAGTGTCTGTCGCCTGTGCCTGATTCACGGTGAGAATGGCTGTGACATACGGTTTTTTGTCGCCGACCAGCAGCACTTGATTCACAATCGGCTCGACTTTGAAAAGGTTTTCGACTCTGGCCGGATATATCTTCTTGCCATTCGAAGAGACGATAAGCTCTTTCTTTCGCCCGGTGATGCTCCAGTAACCCTCGGCGTCCACCTCAGCCAAGTCGCCTGTCGAGAACCAGCCGTCCTCGCTTAGCACGGAGCGGGTTGCCGCTTCGTCACGGTAGTAGCCCTGGAATAGGCAGGGCGTTCGAACCTGGAGTTCGCCGTCGTCTGCCAAACGAACTTCCACGCCTGGGAGCACTTTACCGATACTGCCTGGCTTGGGGCGGTCCAGCGGATTGAAACAAAGCACGCCTGCTTCTGTCAGCCCGTAGCCTTCCATCAGAGGCATCCCGATACCGGCGTAGAATTCGGCCAGATCACGGCCCAGCGGTGCCGCTCCCGACGCCGCCACCCGGATTTTCCCGCCAAGCCTCTCCCTGACCTTGGAAAATACCAGTCGGTCGGCCGCGCGAAGAGCAACCTTCATCCAGGCAGGAACTGGCCTGCCCATTTCTTTCAGGCGCGCCGCGCGTGTGCCTAAAGCCAAGCGAGGATCGGAAGAGCTTTTGGGCGTAAGCCGGCGCTTTTCCGTAACTCAGTTTGTACGGTGGCATACATTCGTTCCCAAACTCTGGGCGGCGCGAGGAAAACTGTCGGGCGAACCGTCCTCAGTTCGTTTGGCAGTTTCGCCAGGCTTTCCGAGAAGTAGACCGGCGTGCCCATACGCATGGGCACAATCTCCAGCACAATGCGTTGCGCGATATGCGCCGAAGGCAGAAAAACGATGGTTGAGTCCTGCGGCGTAATTGGCAATACTAAGGGGCCCATGTCGGCGTTCGCCAAGACAGCCGCGTGGCTGGTCAAGCTCATCTTGGGTTCGCCTGTAGCGCCAGAGGTCAAATAGAGGATCGCCGGATCGTCCGGAGACACTTCGTCCTGAATACGGGCAAAAGCACCGGCGTTCTTCTCCAGTTCCTTGCGGCCTAGCTCGCGTAGCTTCGCAAGCGGAAGCGTTCCCGGAACGGCGTCCCCGGTCATAAGGATGACGTGCTGCGGAATCTCGCCACCAAGCGCCAGGATCGCCGTCCGCAGTTGTGCCCAGGAACTCGCGTCTTCAACCAGTAGGTGCCGCGGCGCAATCGACACCACATTCCGGGCTAGGTCGGGGTAGGGGTAAGCAGTGTAGAGCGCCGCAGAAACTCCACCCGCGCCCATCACGCCAAGGTCAACGAGGTAAAACTCCGCCCTTGTTTCGCAAAGAGTGCAGACGATATCCCCTTTTTGAAGGCCTAATTGGCGCAATCCCAACAGCTATTTCACGAGACGCCGCCAGCCACTCATTCCAGGAATAGGTCCGGTACCCGCCTCCTTGTTTGTTGCCTAACGGCTGGTGCAGTGCTTTGGCGTTCTGTTGCAGGCGAGTTGTTTCTTCCAGCACTGTGAAGACGTTGCGACCGGGCATGGCCGAATTCTAGCAGCGGAAGCCGCAAGGAGCACTGGAACGTGATGCGACAATCGGGTTGTGCCCAGCGAGCAGGACACCGAACACGCCAGTAATAGTCGCCGGCCGCTCGCCTACCGGGAAGAAGCATTCCTGCAGAGTCCCGACTCTCGGCCCCTTCGGATTCTTTCGGAATACCTCTGGCCCTTGTCGCACTTCCAGGACGAGAAAATCCAGGACACCATCGCCTTCTTTGGATCGGCGCGTATCCAGGAACATGGACCTCTGGGTCGCTACTACCGGGAAGCGCGCGAGTTGGCGCGTATTGTTACCGAGTGGGCCATCTCCGTTGCAGAAGAAGCCGGAACGCCCGAACGCCATTGCCGGTTTGTTGTTTGTTCTGGAGGCGGCCCTGGCATTATGGAAGCCGCCAACCGGGGAGCACAGGACGCGGGCGGGAAAACGATTGGGCTCAACATCGGGCTTCCCTTCGAGCAGCGGCCGAATCCTTACATCACGCCGGAACTGTGCTTCGAATTCCATTATTTCTTCATGCGCAAGTTCTGGTTCGCTTATCTTGCGAAGGCTTTGGTTGTCTTCCCGGGCGGCTTCGGAACCTTGGATGAGCTGACTGAGATCCTCACCCTGGCACAAACGCATAAGCTTGAAAACAAGATCCAGATCGTTCTCTACGGGACCAGCTTCTGGAAGGAAATCGTCAATTTCGATGCGATGGTCAAGCACGGTGTTGTCTCGCCCGAGGACCTGGAACTCTTTCGCTTTGCAGACTCGCCTGCCGAGGCGCTTCAGATTCTGCAGGAAGAACTCACACGGTACTACCTAGCGCCAGAACGTGACCTTCCAACGTTGGTGGAGGAAACTCCGGACATCGCCCGCTCGCGCACGTCTTGAGCGTCGTTCCCGAATGTGCCCGGCAGGTGAAACGGCCTCGCGCCCCAGGAGTCCCACTGTGAGAATGGCAGAGAATCAACGCGACGAAGACATTAAGAGGCTCGCTTCCATCATTAAGGGCATCCGCTTTGCGATGCTCACCACGATGGAAGACGACGGCACGCTCCATAGCCGGCCGATGGCAACGCAAGACGTGGATTTCGATGGCGATCTTTGGTTCTTCACGCGTGCGGATGCACCGAAAGTCGCTGAGGCTGAAGAACACCATCAGGTAAACGTCAGCTTTGCCGATCCTGACGCGAACAAGTACGTCTCCGCTTCGGGCACGGCACAACTGGTGCGAGATCGAGCCAAGCTGGAACAGTATTGGAAGCCAGCCTACAAGACTTTCTTTCCCGAAGGCTTGGATGATCCCCAAATCGCACTGCTGAAAGTTTCCGTGCACAAGGCGGAGTATTGGGATTCCCCCAGCACCAAGCTAGGACGTGCATTCTCATTTGCGGCAGCGTATCTGACGAAGGATCCGAGCAAGCTAGGCGAACACGCCAAGGTCGGACTTTAAAGCTTACCGCCGCTGTGCCGCTTGCAGGCTTTGTGTCGGGTCCGCGCCACTCCACGATTCATCGGCGGACGGCCCATAGATAGCCGGCACTGGCCGACCCATCATTCTCAGATAAACCGTAAGCTGCGTTCGGTGGTGCGCCGTATGCAAAACACGGCGCCAGAATACCCAGATGCGTTGCCGCCTTACATCGAAGAACGGAACGAGTTCCAGCCACCATTCAGCAGTACGCGAAGCGAGGTGCCGGAGGCGTGGCCGCGCTAGTTGCTCGAAGCGTGCGATGTAAGCGTCGACCGTCACTTCCGCGGGGAGCACGGCCGAGGCATCGGGTTCCGGCATGCCAAGAAATTCGGCGAAAAACCGCCGCTCCGATAGCAGCTCATGCATCAGGATGTCCGCCACTGGGCTGGACTTCGGGTGAGGGCGATAAGACAAATCGGCATCTTCAAAATGCTGCCATGTAGTGATTAATTTGTTCGCTTCGCTTGCATACGTGTCCACAACGTGTTGGAAGATAGCATCCGTCGCGCGCGGGATCGCTTGGTCCGGAATCGCCGATACATCGTGCCTCATGTGGCCCTCATTCTAAACTGTCAAGCATGCGCTTCGTCACGTTCGAATCGGACAAAAAAGCTCGTCCGGGTGTTGTCAATGAGCAAGGCGATCTGGTGGACCTCGGCTATGCAGGTTTCGACTCCCTTCTCCAGGTGATCGAAGCAGTGGCGGAAGGCCGATTGGACCTTAAGAATCTGCAGCCCAGCGATCGGGTCCTTAAATTGGATTCGGTCCGGCTACTAGCTCCCATTCCGACTCCACGCAAGCTAATTTGTGTCGGCCTGAACTATCTGGATCACGCCAAAGAAAGCGGCGCGGAGATCCCAAACGTTCCGACTATCTTCAACAAGTTCGCGACAGCGGTGATTGCGCCGAAGGACAACATTGTTCTTCCCAAGATTTCCACTTCGCCCGATTATGAGGGCGAATTTGCAGTGGTGATCGGCAAAGGGGGACGGAAAATAGCGGCCGAGAACTGGCGCGAACACGTCTTCGGCTATACCATCGTCAACGACGTAACGGCACGCGATTATCAGCGGGCAACCACGCAATGGCTGATGGGCAAAACGTTTGACACGTTCGCGCCAATGGGCCCGTGGATTACCGCGGCGGATGACATTGCCGACCCGCACAACCTGGACATTCGAACGGAAATTAACGGTGAAGTGCTGCAGGACTCGAACACGCGTGAGCTGATTTTCAAGGTACCCGAACTGGTGGCGTTTCTCTCGAGCGTTTTTACACTTCAGCCTGGCGACATCATTTCCACGGGTACACCTTCGGGCGTGGGCTTTGCACGCAAGCCGCCGCGCTGGTTGCGTGCCGGTGACAAGATCGTTGTCACCATCCAGGGCATCGGGCAGTTGGAGAACGGTGTTGTTGCGGAACCATAGTTAGCAGCTCCACGGCGACGAAGTAGTCTGTGATGCGAAGCAGTCCGATGGCGGAACAATCTGGAGTGGGGCGGCACGACGTAGATCCGGGACGGGTAGATCCGGGACAGTCACCATAACCTCGCAACGTATCAAATGACGCAAGCAGCAAACCGGATTGGTCTTGAAGACAGAAGCCAGGACCTAAAGGAAATCAATGCTCGCGCAGGCCGCCGATCGGCGACTCGAGTATGAGGTTGACTAGGACAATCAAGGAGTTATCTAGCCTGTCCCGGAACTTCCTGTCCCGGACTTTTCGGAACTCCTGCATTGCTCGCCTGCGCTTCGCCAGGTGAGGTGATTTTTAAATCACTGCTGTCCCGCTGCACTATCCTTTTTCAGCGAACGTCGACCTGTCCCCGGATGCTTTGTCTCACCTGAAGGGTGCAGCCCATGCCGTCGCCAAATCGAATCCATGTGTCCGCTGATTGTCAGGCCCGTGAATGTCTAACCCGCATGCTGCATCGCATAGGAAGGCCTCTTATGCAACAGCGTCAGTCGCGCGGAAAACTAGTCACATTTCACCGCTCGAGGGACGCGCGCGAATGATTCCGAAAACGCGCAGCCCAGCGATCGACCTTAAAATTCCTCCGGTAGTTTCGGTCCGGCGCCGAAGGCTAAAAAGGTGATATACTCCCGACCGCTCATCCGTCGCTTGGAGAAACTTACAATGCCGCCGACACTCCCTTTCCCAAACCACATCGACTTTCCTCCAGTTACGCCTGGAACGTCCGTCAGCAACACCGGCGCAGGATTACCCCATCACAAAGGTCCCGTGACGGTGCGCATCGATCACGACGTTAGTAAGGTCATGTCAATTAGTAGTCTGGATCTCCTCGAACTCACGCGTGATCCGGACGTACCGCATTCTCCTCTCGTGTGGGAAACCGTTCTAACGCAGCAAGGTTCAGGTCCCATCACGCTGTCTGAAGGACAAGCGCTAGCCATCACAGCGACTCTGAGCTGTCCTGCCAACCTGGACCAGGAGCACTTCTCTGGTGTCGCCGTGGTCGAATCGAACGATCCCGCGCATACGCAGTTATTCAGCATTTCAATGCAAGGTCAAGTGTCGGGTGGCTCCATCTCGCTTGAATCGACGTCAGCGCCTCCCATAGCGCCAGGTACCAGGGTGAACTTTACATTCCGGCTCGAATCATCACTTCACGGCCCGGTTAGCGGAGCTCTGCTGATTGATCATGCGTCCTCTCCAGCTTTTCAAGCGGATGTCTCTGATCCCGCTTTCCCGACTCTCGCAGGCGGCTCGTCTCTCGACTTGATAGTTCCCGTGATCTGTGCCGCAGGCACGGCCGCTGGGAATTATCCGGCGAGATTTCGCTTTCGTGCGATCGATGGCTCACAAGAGTACGCTTCCGTGGCTGTCAACATCAAAGTGGACGAAGTGGCGCAAAGCCGCTCTGTCTCGGTCACTATGAATCTCAGTCCCGAAGTGACGCTCGAGCACGGCAGCTCTACGCTTTGGGAAATCAAAGCAAAAGCAGATGGCGGACCGGGCGTCTTCAGTATTCAACCGGGGCCCTTGCCCCCCGGCATTACGCTTGATCATGGTTCGCAAAGTCATCCGATCGACGACACCGTGTTTATGGGTGTCACCATCGACGTGGGACAACCAGCCCAAGGCAAACAATCACCCCCGTTGACTCTGAACTGGAGTATTGCTGGTGACGAGTCACACGCCCCAGCGGCGGGCACCGTGAGCGTCAACGTCACCGTAATCCCTGTCGAAGTGGTTCTGTCGCCGGCCAGCGGCGAAATCAAGTCGGGTAACGTGCAGGCCACCGGCATTGAATTCAAGGCCGCCAGCAATGGCAACTGGATCTTTCTTGCGAAACTGCATGACTTCAGCACCGTGTTCGGGGATAACTTCGCCCTCGGCTTCGCTTTTAACTTCACCAATGCCGACAGCCACGCGTTTGCGGCCAGCGGTGAGTTAGGCGCCAGCGCTACCCGGCCGCCCGAAACGGCTCGGGTGGGGATGCAAGGCAACGACCCTTGGATTTCGCAAAACTGGCAAAAGGCGTTCCCCTCCGGAGGCGTGTTCAAGCTGCATACGGCTGGTAACGTTGGCCAGGCTTTCAGCGACCTAGGTGACGACTTTAAGAATGCTTTGGGTGTTGTCGGAGGTCTGTTCCGCGGCCGCGACTGCCCCAGAAATCCGTCTAACGGAGAGCCGCAATGCCCCGATCCCACAACAGTGGAAGTTCCGATCTGAGGTATCTCCGGTGGTTGCGCCCCGCGCATGCTGGAATCGCCCGACAGACATGTCGTTCGATGCTTCTCTGGCGTACCTGAAGGCTCACTGCGAGTCTGATGACGAGTCCGCCTGACGGAAGCCGTTCGCGAAAAGCTCCAACTTGCCGGAGCACTCTGACGGTTTCGCGTAATTCGCCTCCACGGCGGCTTTTTCTAAGCGCAGAGGGTAAATGCGCGTCGGCTGCGAACGGCCAATCTCTGGCAGAATCGGCTCTCTTCTTGCTCTCTCTCCGGACGCATTTGCGCCGCTGGTGGCCTATGTGGAGTCATGGGGCACCGCTTAGATTTGAAGTGGTGGTGTTGAAGGTCCGAACAGCACGAAAACGCCACTGCACCTGATCGAGCACCGAATAAACAGGCAAAAACTTCAACACGGTAGAACGCTCCGACGTGTTCGCTAGTCTCGCGAACCGCTCAAGTCAGGCTGACCCTTTCGGAAGGAGTAGTCCAAATTAGAACTGATACTGCAAGCGCCCTGTCGCACCGACCGGAGCGGCAATGGCCGTTCCCGAAAACAGACCCGCAAAGTTAATCACGTTCAGCCGGTCTGTGGCGTTGTCCACTTCCACTTCAGCCCGCACCACGGACCGTTCACGTTTCCACAAATCGGCTCCGGCACTTAGGTCAAGTGAGAAATTGGGACGGACGCGCCCGGCACTGAAGTTCACTCGATTCACAATTGCGGGACCGTATTGCGCTACCAGCGACGGAACATCCGGATCCCCATTCAGTTCCACCGGAAGGCCACTGCCGTAAAGCCCAACCGCCGCCACCCAAACGCGACGTGTCAGCTGATACCGGACGCGCCCTTTCACGGAATTTCGCTGATCTTGCGTGACTGCAAAGCTTCCGGTTCGATTAAGCGCACTGCTGGCATCATCACCCAGGAACAGACCGCCCGTAACCGGCAATTGAGCCACGCCGAGCATATTCGAATAGCTCAGAAATCCTGAGAAATTTGCCCAATGCGGCAGATCTAGCTTCACGTCGATTCCTTCGATCTGCGCACTGCGAAAACTGATTGGAAAACTAACGCCGGTGTTCAGGAACACGTCATCGTCGGCGTAGTTGGCAAAGTTCCTGCGATAGAAACTAGCGTCTAATCGGAACTTGCCGAACAAGGCTTGTGTCCATCCGGCCTCATAGAAGTTTCCGCGCGACGGCTGCACAGGAATCCGAAGCACCTGGTTGTCCACCGAATCCAACTGGGGCGAACTTGCCAGCAATAAATTCTCGGTTGCAGGCGTTTGGAAGACGCGATCATATGAAGCGTGAAGCGTAAGTCCCAGCTTAGGAAAGTAATAACCTACACCCAGCCTAGGACTAAAGGCATGCTCGCGCACGACAAGAGAATAGTGATCCCAACGCAGTCCCGCACTGACGGTAAGGTTGCCCCAATGCACCTGGTCCTGCGCGAACAGCGACTGCTCGCGGTCCAACCGGTGATCGTAAAATCCAAAAGTCTGGGGCGTGCCGGGGTCGAAGTAAGTGGGATCGGTGATCTGGTATTGCAGAGCTTCCGTGACCGGTGCATAGAAAGCGTCTCCTCCCGCTTTCCATTCGTGATGCCCATGATGGCCGGCAAGCACTTCGCTCCAGTAACTGCGCCGAAAGCCGCGTTCCTGAGCCGCGATCACCGGTGTCGATAGCGGATTCGACCATAAATTCGCCGAGAGGTCCTCGACGTAGGCCCGAGTATTCAGCAGTAGATTCGCGGAAAACACATGATCCCAGCTGAACTGTCCCGCCACTTCCGGAGTTGTTCTATCCTGCCGCTGTCCGGCGGCTTGCTGCAAGTTTTCATTGGGCACGTCGAAACGCGCCTCGCTACGATGCACCGCCACGTGGATGCGGTCGCGCTCCGTCACATTTTCATCGAAGGCAGCGCCAAAACGACTGGACGTTCCCGAGTTCGTATAGTTGCCCAAAACCGGCGAGTCCAGATAGCGGTCGGTGCGATCGCCTGAAGCTTCCAACGTGAGAGAAGTCCGGCTCCAGCCGTAGGACGCGAGCGCAGAGCCGGTTGCCGTACCGAAGCTGCCACCACCCGTGTCAGCAGAACCGTGCCAACCTGCTTCGATATCCCGTTCGGTGTTGACCTCGATTATGCCGCCAAGTTTGCGCCCATACTCAGCCGGATACGTTCCGGTTAACACGGTCATCTCCGTAACATCGTTGGTGCGAAGGCCAGGCGCAAAGGCCGGCGAACGGTTCTCTTCCATCGGCATGCCATCGACAACGAACTGAGTCTGGTATTCAGATCCGCGCGGATGTAGAACACCGTTTGCTTCGTACACCCAGCCCGGCTGCATGTTGATGAGATCGAGAACGCCGCGCCCCGGAACCACCGAGGCCTGTTCCTGTATTTGTTGCGACCCGATGCTGTAACGCGAACCGGCTTGCTGTGGATCCACCAAAGTGGTTGACTCGCTGACGTCGACCTCAGTCGATGTTTGCTGCACACTCATTTGAACCGAAATGGCTTTCGGAAGGCTGGAGCGGAGTTCCACGAGGTTGGAGGCTGCGGCAAACCCGGCTCGCTCCACCTGCAAGCGGTAGACCCCGAGAGGCAAATGCGAAAAAGTGAAACGGCCGTCCGGCCCGGTTGCATTCTGGCGATTGATGCGCGCGGCATCGTTGGCCAAGCTGACGTGCGCCCCGGGCAGCGGCAGACCCGAAGGATCGGTGACGATGACATGAACCTCGCCACTTTGCACCTGCGTCCATGCCGCCCCAGCAAGCAACAGAATCAACGCGCCGGTGCGAGTGAGACGGTTCAGCAATCCAGCACCTATGCCGCCGTGGCGGCGAGCCTTGGCTTCGAGCCCACGAAACCATAGAACGCAATGAACAGGTAACACAGCAGCGGCAGGATGAACGCATGGTGAATGCCGATGCTGCTATCGGCAATCTTGCCCTGCACAACGGGAATGATAGCCCCGCCGACAATCGCCATAATCAGTAACCCCGAGCCTTCTCCCGTCAATGGCCCAAGTTCGGCAATGCCCAAGGTGAAGATCGTCGGGAACATGATCGAGTTGAACAGTCCGACGGCCAGAATGCTCCATAACGCAACCTGCCCGAAGCTGATCATTGAAACGGTAACCAGGGCAAAGGCAACCAACGCAAACACGCCCAGGACAAACCCGGGCTTCATGCGCTGCAAAATATAAGACCCGATAAACCGCCCGATCATTGCCCCGCCCCAGTAGAACGAAACGTAATTAGCTGCCTGCTGCAGCGTGAGATTTCCGATCTCCGGCTGATTGAAGTAGTTCACCAGAAAGCTGCCAATAGAAACTTCAGCGCCCACGTAGACGAAGATGCCAATCACACCCAGAACAAGGTGGCGATACTTCCAGATGCTATGGCCCGCGGCGTGTTCCGCCTTGCTCTCTTCTGTGCTTCTAATGGTGGGGAACTTGAACAATCCGATGACCACCGCCAACGCAAGCAGTGCCACCGAGATTCCCAAATAGGGGATCCGCACTGTCGATGCCTGACTCAGTTCATAGGTGTGGCGCGCCGATGGAACCATTTTTTTGATCTCTGCCATCGCCAACGGAACAGCGCCAATAATCAGCAATCCGCCAAACGGGGGAGCAATGGTCGTTCCGAGTGAGTTGAAGGCCTGTGCCAAATTCAGGCGGCTGGCCGCTGTCTCCGGTTTACCCAACACCGCCACATAAGCATTCGCCGATACCTGCAGAAACGTCATCCCCGATGCAATCACAATCAGCGCCGCCAGGAAGAACGGATAAGAAAGAACATAGGACGCAGGAATGAACAGCAGCGCGCCGAGTGCCATGGTACAGAGACCCACCACCATCGTGCTCTTGTAACCAATGGCTTCCACCACGCGACCGGCAGGAAAGGCGACCAGGAAGTAGCCCAGAAAGAATACGAACTGAACCAGCATGCTCTGGGTGTAGTTCAGATCGAAGATGCCTTTTAAATGAGGAATGATGATGTCGTTGAGGCTTGTTATGAAGCCCCACATGAAGAACAACGTAGTCACCATTGTCAGTGCGGGACCGTAACTGGTGCTTTGTCCCGGCGGAACCGTAGTCGAGACTGCTGCTTTGCCGGTGCTTGTGATCGCCATTTCTATCCTGGAACGACGTCCATCCCTTCGTGTTGCTGCTCTTCTTACTGTCGCTTATCTGGAAGGAGCATGAGGCACAATATGCAGTGTTTGCCTGGCATCAATGTACTGAAACTCCATAGGAAAGCTCTGCCCAACGTAGTAAGCGGACCACTCATCCTTGTAGTGATCGGAAGCCACATGCCCTGATTCGCCGGTCGGCAGGTTCTGGACTGACTTGTCCCAATTGCCAACATCCACCACCATGCGCTCCGATGGCCCCAGCGTAGCAGTTGTCTGTTTAATGGTGGATCCGGAGCCGCTCATCGGTACCGGTCCAATATCGAAGTAGCCGCTGACAAACGGCAACTGCTTTCCAACCGCGTGCTGGATGTTCCACTGCAGAACGTTGCCCCAACGCCAGTGCGAAATGGGGCTGCCATGGCGCTTGCGACCCGTTTCAAGCGCCGCCTTAAACGTCTCTGTCAGCCAGTGATCCCAGTCGTTGTTGGGAACCCAACCGCCCGGACGTGTCCGCAAGAGATCCTGGACGATTTCCGGCCGCGGTAGCAGCACGTCGGCGTCATGCGCCGGCCGTCCCGCAAGACCGACTAAAGAACGGCCAAGTGCGTTCCCGAGATACTCCGTGACCAAAGGCGCAGCCTCGTCCTTATCCATCTGGCCATTCCAGGTTCGTAGAACATCCACTGCGCTGCGCGTAAATGGGTCGGAACAGTGCTGCCGCACGCAACTGGCAACGGCTTGCTGAGCCAGGAAGTAATCGTATGCCGAATAGACATCTTTCTGCACCGCCAGCATATCGACGACTGTCAGCTTGCTCCGACCCTGCAGTCGATTCTTGATCTGATCGATCCGGTACCGGTCGTGAAAGCTGCCCGATACCGAATACGGAAATCCCGGTGGGAATGGACTCTGGTTGGCAGTGGCGACCAAGCCAGCCGGCGGATTATAAACGGATGGCATCTGGTCGGGCGGGATATAGCCCTGCCATTCGAACTGGCCGGACGCACCATCAACCGGCGTTTCCCCATCGAAGCCGCGCCGGATTGGAACGCGGCCCGCCGCCTGGTAGCCGATGTTGCCGTCGCGGTCGGCGTAGACGAAGTTCAGTTCCGGTCCTGATAGCCGCTGCACCGCTGCTTTGAAACTCGTGCCAGTTGGTGGCGCGATTGAGTTCCATGAACGGGAATGTAAGGCCGTCGCTTGCCACCCAGCGTAGCGCCATGTTCACGCCGCCCTCGCTCACCACAATGGGTCCATGACGTGTCACCCAGTTTTCAAACAGAACCGGTTTTTCGCCGCGCACGGCAATCACTTGCGTATCCAGTTGCGCTTGCTCCTGGTGCCCCGCATAGGCGTAGCGGCCTGTATGCACATCCAGAGTCTCCCGATATAAATCCATGACGTCGGCCAGCAAGCTGGTAAAGCCCCAGGCAATGTGATCGTTATGACCGGTCAAAATGCACGGCACGCCGGGCAGGCTGGCGCCAGAAACGTTCAGGCCCGGCGCCTTCAGGTGGATGAGATACCAGGTGGACGGAATGCCGTAGTTGAGATGCGGATCGTTGGCCAGTAGTGGTTTGCCATCTGCCGTGTGCTGGCCGGAAACGGCCCAGGCATTTGAGCCGGGATTGACGTACGCGCCCTGTGCCGCAGGGAACAGCGCCTTCATTTTGAGAGGATCTTTCGCCGTTGCGAAATAGTGGGCACGCGTCAGATCGAGTGTTGCCGTGTCCGTTTGATCGCGGAACATTACTAATCCGACCAATAGTGAATCCACAATCGACCAGGGCCGCGGATCGTAGGCGTGACCGGGCATTGAAAACTCCAGCGCATACTTGCCGCGATGAGTCTCAATAAACGCATTGACACCGCGCGCATAGGCGTTCATCACCTCGCGCTCGTCCGCGGTGAGATGGTTCGCATCTGCTTCGGCGATGGTTCGCAGACGCATGCGGCGCGACAGTTGATCCTGCTTCAGCGTGCCGGGACCAAAAGCCTCCGAAAGCTCGCCCGCTGCGAACCGGCGAAGACCGTCCATTTGCCACAATCGATCTTGCGCCGTGACGTAGCCCTGCAAGAAGATGGCGTCCTGCCAGGTAGCGGCCTCAATGTGCGGAACTCCTCGCGCATCACGCCTTACGTCTGCTGCCGCCTGCACAGGAAGGCGCAGCTCACCTGCCGTTTTAGGCAATGGACGGAACGCGTACCAGTAGATTGCGATCGCAAATAGAATTACGACGACCGCTATGCTCACATTGAGGACGCGTAAGAGGCGGGCTAACACCCAATGATTTTACTTTGACGCTCGAAATGCACGTATGAGCATACGCTTCTTTGCCTTGATCCTGATTCTGGTCACGAACGGTTTTTTTGCTGCCGCCGAGGTGGCGTTAGTCTCGGTCCGGCAGTCGCGGTTACGGGAACTCGCAGATGAGGGCAATGCGGGTGCACAGAGTGCGCTGAGCCTGCTGGCCAACCCGGGGCGGCTTCTTTCGGTCACGCAATTTGGCGTTACGCTCGCCAGTTTGGGCCTTGGCTGGGCAGGCGAGGACACTCTTTATCACGTCTTCCGGGATGTATTCGAATCCTTCCAAGTTCACGTTTCGCCGGTGCTGTTCAGAGGCGTCGCATTCGCCTTGGCATTTCTGCTGATCAGTTATGGGCACGTGATTATTGGCGAAGTGGTTCCAAAGAATCTCGCCATTGAAAAAGCGGATCGCGTGGCGATGCTGGCCGCGCCCGTCCTGCTGGTGTTCTACCGCATTTCGCAGCCCTTCGTAGTGGTGATTGAGAAGACATCGGCGTTGATCCTGCGGCGGCTTGGACTGTCGGGCGGCCATGCGAAAGGCGGCCATACACCGGAGGAGTTGAAATACATTGTCGAATCCAGCCGCCGCGAAGGACATCTGGAGCAGTTTGAAGAGGATGCTATTCAGCACCTGATCGAGTTATCGGACTACTCGGCGCGCGAGATTATGACGCCTCGTCACAACGTGGTCTCCGTGTCGGTAGATGCCGGCCTGGACGAAGTACTGAGCATCATGAACGAGCAGAAGTTCACCCGGGTGCCGGTTTATGAGGATCGCCCGGAACAGATTATCGGCTTCCTTCATTACAAAGACCTGATGCGGGTTTGGGACGAGCGCCGCTTTGCGCACGACCGGCGACGCACTGCAAAACCGTTCCGTCTGCGGCGGTTTGTACGCAAGCCGGTTGTAGTGCCCGAGACAAAGCCTGTCAGTCAGCTCATCGACGAGTTCCGGAAAGCGCATACGTATATGGCTCTGGTGGTGGATGAATTTGGAACGGTCACGGGACTGGTGACGCTTGAAGACGTGTTGCGTCAGATCTTCGGCGAAATGGGAGATGAGCACGACGTGGTGAGACCGCCCGTTTATCAGGACAAGGTCTTGCAACTGGAGGGCAGCACCAGCATCCGCGATCTTGAAAGCCTTTATCACATCGTTCTGCCGGCCGACGCAGGCTTCGAGACACTAGCAGGCTTTCTGCTTTACCAGCTTGGCTATTTGCCCAGAGTGGGAGACTCCATCGAGTACGGTAACCGGCGCTTTACCATTACCGAGATGGACCGGAACCGGATCGCTCGTGTGCTGGTGGAGATGGTGGAAGCGAAAACCATGGCAGACCCGGTGAACGAAGGTTAGCGGAATTTGCGGATTTCCTGATCACTGACGCCGGCCAGATACGGAGCGATTGCTTCCCCCGACGGCAACTGGATGCCGGGCTCGATTTCGAGCAGAGGTTCTAAAACGAAACGTCGTTCCAACAACCGCGGATGCGGAATGATCAGATCGAGCAGGTTCAGCTGCAAGTTGTCGTAGAGCAAAATGTCGAGATCGAGGGTTCGGGGCCCATTTCGAACGGCTTCGATGCCGCGGAGTCGGCCGAAGTCGCTTTCGATGGTCCGCAATGCATGGAGCAGCGCTATTGGTTCGAGGACGGTTTCACAGCGCACCACCCCGTTCAGGAACCACGGCTGGTCTGTGAACCCCTGCGGTGCGGTCTCATAAAACGAACTAACCGCAGCCACCCGGATGCCGAGCTCGTTCATGCGAGCAAGAGCGGCCTGGAGCGTAGCTTCGCGGTCACCGAGGTTGGCACCAAGCGCCAGGTACGCCGTTTTAGCGCACACGCGCTAATACCCAGCCAATTCCGGCGCCAGCGGCACCGGTTACCAACAGCACCGTCAGATGCCAGGTAAGAATGTGAGGTGCGGTCAGGTTGGGACATTGCACCGCAAGCACGAAGATGCCGGATAGGCCGGCGAGAACCCCGGTCAGCGCCGCCGCTTGGACCGGATTAGGCGCTAGCCCCCGCCGAAGCACCAGCGCGAAGAGAACCGAGCCAACGGCGCCCGAACTGGTGCCGGTGACAAGACAGCGCCAGCCGGAGGCAAACTGGGTGGCGTCCAAGCTGGGAAACAGCAGAATCACTAACGCCGCCAGCATACATCCGATAGCAACGCTCAGAATACGGGCGTCAATGGTTACGAGCGCGCCGGGGCGAAATCTGCGGACAACACTGGGCGCGAGTGTCACCACACCCGCACTAATCAAGCCGTAGTAAAGCAGCATCTGCCACAGCTGCAAGGCGTGGAAGCCGGCTGTGCCGATTACCAGTGGAATACCAATCGTGATGGCCAGAACCAACAGCACCAGCGCAGTCGCGCTCCAGGCAACAGGAGCTACGGCCTTTATCGGTTTCCAGGTTTGCTCCAGTTTTTGTTGCAATTGGAAAACGCGCTCGGTGTTGGGAGTAGGGCCGCTCACTTCCCCCTCCCCATCAGCGTTCTCAGCTTCTCGTAACCACGGTGCACCTTTTGTTTTACCGACCCGACGGTTCCCCCGGTAGCACGCGCGACTTCTTCCAGGTTCAGGCCGTTCACTTTCATCAAAAGGATTGCTTCACGCTGCGAATCCGGCAACTCGGCTAAGAGTTCCGAGATATTGGCTTGCGGCTCAACGGCTTCCGGCGCAGCCACTTGCAGGAACGAAACATCAAGACTTTGGTCGCGCAGTTTATTTTTGTTCCGTCTGTAGTCATCGATGCGAACACGATGGGCGATGGCGTAAAGCCAAGGCAGGACGGGCTGCGGCGACCGGTACGTGTGGCGTGAGTTGTGAATGCGCAGCCAGAAATCCTGCAGCAGATCTTCGGCATGCGCGTGATTTCGCACGTGCGCAAGAAAGTACCGGAACATGTCCGGGCTCAGACGCTCAATCAAGAGAGAGCCGGCTCGGGCATCGACCGTTTGATAACGCAACATCAAAGATTCGAGCTCACCGCCCATGGGCGACTCATCAGAAAGTGATTCGTCGCGAGTTGGAGAGAAGTCACTCACTAGGTGAAGGGCTAGTACCGGCTCCTTCGGATTTTAGCTGGTTCAACTCCTTGACCACTTTTGCCCAATTCTTTTCATCGCTTTTCACATTCTGCGCTGCCTTGGGCGTCGCCAGATAAGTGAGTATATTGGCCCGTATCTTCGGCGTTGCCCCTTGAAAGTGTTCGTGAGCGAGTTCATCCAGCCAGTACACATAGGCTTTGTCCTGCAGCTTGTACACGCCGGGAGCAGTCACCTCGCCCAAGTCGTAGTTGATGTCGGGCAGAGAAAGACTGTTGCTCGCCGCGCTGGCCGCATCGGTCTTGAACTGCGACGCACTGCGGGCGAACGACGCCATGAAAATTGCCTCTACTTGCGGTGTGGGCACTTTCACATGAAGAGCGCGCAGCGGTCCAATAGGCGGAAGAAGCTTCAAAAACGCCGCGAGAAAGCGTTCGCGCGCCGAAGGACGGTCATATGTCTTGCCCCACTCGCGCTCGTAGCTTGATCGCCGCATGACGTAGATAAAGCGCTTGCGCTCCATGCCGGGCTCGCTTTTCTGAATTTCCTTCCGGCGCTGAGCCCAGGCAATTCGGGTTGCTTTCGGCACCAGCCCACTCACGACATGGCGATAGGAGTTCACTGACCGGTTAAAGTCGACAAACACATCGCGTATCTGTAGCCCATAGACTTGCAGGAACGCGCGTGTTACGAGGTCATCCGCGACGTAGAAGCCGATCAGGTCGTGATAGGCAGCGGGCGCGTAATTGCCGCGCGCCAATTCGAGTACGTCGAAGCCAAACTCAGTCTGCAAGTGGGCCAGCGGATCTTGTTCGTAGGTGACTGTCGGACCGTACTTCTTGCGCAATCTAGGATACAGTTGCGGCTCGGCGATATTCGTGGCGAATCGATGCACGTCGCAATCAGAAACGTAGTGCGAGAGCGCGCCCAAGGCGAAGGCCAGTTCATTCGCGTCTTGTGCTTCTTTCAGCAACTCGAGCACGAACGCGCCTGTCCGAACATAGTGAGTCAGGTCGCTGAATTGTTTGCTGCCTTGCGGGTAGTAGCCAAGGTCCTGGATGATGGACCCGCCGTACGCGTAACCATGTGCCTTACGCAAATCGTCGGTATTCAGGTTCGGGTACTTGGCGAGGATCTGCCCCTTCAGTTGCACGTCCCACAGCGCATCGACCAGCGCCTCGTGCGTGAGAACCGAGGAGGCTTTCGCCGAAGTTAGGGCGAGACACAAGCAAATAAAGGCTAAGACGATTCGGCGCAGCATGGGGCTAAAAATGTCTTATCGGCTAGAACAGTGGGTTTTGCGCGTTGGCGAGACGCAGCCGCTTCGGTACATCGAAGTATTCGAAAGCGCGGTCTGTTGCAATACGGCCGCGCGGCGTGCGGTCCAGGAACCCCAGTTGCATCAGATAAGGTTCGTAGACTTCTTCGATGGTGTCTGGTTGTTCGTCGATGGATGCGGCAATGGTACTGAGGCCGACCGGGCCGCCGCCGTACTTTGCAGCAATGGTCATCATAATTTTCTGGTCCACTTCGTCGAGGCCATAACGGTCGACTTTCAGCAGGTCCAACGATTTCTGGGCGACTGCGATATCGATTGAACCGTTGGCGCGGACTTGGGCATAATCGCGGACACGCCGCAGCAGCCGGTTGGCAATGCGCGGCGTCCCGCGGCCCCGGCGCGCAATCTCGCGAGCGGCCTCGTTCGTCGTGTTGATTTCTAGCAGACGTGCCGAGCGCTCTACAATCTTCGCGAGCGTGGCTTCGTCGTACGGATCCAGACGCAATACGATGCCGAAGCGGCTTCTTAGCGGCGCACTCAAAAGCCCCAGCCGCGTTGTCGCGCCGACGGCGGTGAATTTCGGGATCGACATCGAGTGCGTGCGTGCGCCTGGCCCGCTGCCGATCAGGAGATCGACCCGAAAGTCTTCGAGTGCAGCGTAGAGGATTTCTTCGATGTCGGGAAGCAGGCGGTGGATTTCGTCGATGAAGAAGACTTGCTTTGCCTGAATGTTGGTCAGGATACCGGTTAGGTCGAGTTTCTTCTGCAGGATTGGTCCTGCGGTCTGGCTCACAGGAACTGCAAGTTCCTGTGAAATGATGCCGGCGAGTGTCGTTTTGCCTAGGCCGGGCGGACCACAAAGAAGAACATGGTCCATCGCCTCGCCGCGCAGACGGGCCGCTTCTATAGCAATGGCAAGCTGTTCGCGCACGTGCGGTTGGCCGGCAAAGTCGTCCAGCGCAGTGGGACGCAGCGCGGCTTCAATCTGACGTTCGTCGTCCGCCGGGGCTGGCGGACATCATGCCGTTGTTGCTGCGCATGGCGAAACTTCCCTACCGTACCAATCCCAGGTCTACCGCTACCATTGCCAGGGACGCGGCGAAACAGAGGTTCGAATCCTTCTTCTATTGGCTTCGTTTTGGCTTTGCGGATGGCTTCTTCCGCTGCCGCCCGACTGCAGCCTAGGTTCACCAACGCCGAAAGCACGTCTTGTTCGAGGCTCGACAACGCTGGTCCAGGCGTTACGGCCGGCGAAGCTTTCCCGTCCGCTTCTATGTGTCGCCACCTTATCTGCGAAGTTCCAGCACAATGCGTTCGGCGGTCTTCTTGCCAATGCCAGGAATCCGGACCAGCGTTGCAGATCGCTGGTCCGGATGGCCTGCAACAGCTCGCCCGCCGGCAACCCCGAAAGGACAGTGATCGCGAGTTTGGGCCCAATGCCGGAAACGGAGATCAGGCGTTCGAACAGCGCCTTCTCTTCGGTGGTCGCAAATCCATATAGCTGCAGCGCGTCTTCTCGCACGTGCGTATGGATCCGGAGCGAGGCTGATTTGCCAAGATCCCCAATTGCGGTGTAAGTCGAGATCGGAATCTGGACGTCGTAGCCGACTCCGTTCGCATCCAGGATCAACTGATTCGGTGATTTTTCAAAGATGGTGCCGCGCAGATAGCCGATCATGCTTGAGGGAAAAAGTTCAGTGGAGCCTCGCCCCTCATCGAACCGGTGGTGAGCACGCGCTTCAGAGCGTCGAGCGCCCGGTCCACATCCTGCTCCGTAAGAATGTAGGGCGGCAGGAAGCGCAGCACGGTCTCATGCGTCACGTTGAATAGCAGGCCTTGCTTGATGCCTTCCAGCACCAGTTCCTTGCATGGACGGTCCAGTTCCACCCCGATCATCAAGCCTTGCCCGCGCACTTCCTTGATGAAAGTGAACGTCGCGCATCAACTCCGTCAAACGCATGCGGAAGTAGCCCCCACGCTGTTGATCGAAGGCAGCAACTCGTCGAGAATGTCGAAGAACTCAAGCGCCACGCGGCAGGCGAGCGGTCCGCCGCCGTAGGTGGAACCGTGCATGCCCGGCTTGATCGCGGCCGCGCTTTCTCGTTTGCGATCACAACGCCCATGCGGAATGCCGCAGGCCATCGGCTTGGCCGCGAGCACAATATCCGGCATCAGCACCGGGTCCAGCAACTGATACGCAAAGTGAGTGCCGGGCCGCCCTACGCCGCATTGGATCTCGTCGAAGCACCAGTAGCGCGTTGAACTTGTCGGCGAGTTCGCGCGCGCGCCGTGCGAATGCCTCAGAGACCGGATAGAATCCCGCCTTCGCCCTGGATGACCTCCAGGACAATGCCGGCCGTATTTTCGTTGACCGCCGCTTCCAGCGCGGCGACGTTGTTCCGCTCCACAAACCGTGCGCCGGGCAGTAGCGGTTCGAAGTCCTTGCGGTATTTCGGCTGCCCGTGATCGAGAGAGCGCCAAACGTTCGCCCGTGAAACGAGTTTTCGAGCGAGATAGATCTCGTGCTTGCCGGCTGGATAGCGCGTTGCCATGCGCGCGGATCATCTTGAGCGCGCCTTCCATCGCCTCCGTGCCCGAATTGCAGAAAAAGGTGCGCTGCAGCCCGCTCATCTTGGCCAGGCGCTCGGCCAGACGGCCCTGAAATTCGTGATAGTAGAGGTTTGAGGTATGCAGGATCAGGCCAGCCTGCTGCCGAATCACCTTGGTGATGCGCGGGTGCGCGTAGCCCGAGCGAGTTCACACCGATGCCGGAGATCAGATCCAGATAACGATTCCCGTCCAGATCGTAGACATAACAGCCCTTGCCGCGATGCAGTGCCAGCGGGTAGCGGGCATAGTTCTGCACCAGGTAATCGCGTTCAAGGCCCATGATTTCCGCAAGCGACGCGGTGGGGGCGGAAACTTCGGGCTCAGGCGGCAACGTGGTGGACATACTCACTATGATACGGGCCACTCGCTCGGCTCTGCGCTCCCACTTCAGGGTGCGCAGCCTCGGTATACCGCGGGCGGCGGAGTACTCTGGTCAACGTGCTATCAACCAGGCGCGTCGCTATCGGGTCCTTACTGGCATTCACTCCCTTAGTGCGCGCCATGGCGCAAGATCCTTTCCCTGCAAACGCCCGCCTGGAGCCAGAAACCCTGGCAACGCGCCTAAACGGAGTTTCCAAGCAGTCGATCCTGTTCGTCGGCTTCCCTGTTCTCTATCGCAGTGCGCACATTCCTGGTGCAGTGCTGGCCGGTCCGTGTTCCAAACCGGAAGGCCTGGATGCGTTGCGACTCGCGGCGAAGCGGCTGCCGAAAAGCCGGCCTGTCGTGATCTACTGCGGCTGCTGCCCATTTGACAAATGCCCGAACGTGCGGCCAGCGTACACCGCCTTAAGGAGTTTGGGCTTTTCCAATGTGCAGGTCGTTGTCATGAACACGAACTTCCACACGGATTGGGCAGCCAAAGGCTACCCCGTGGAGCGGCCGACTCCGGCAGCAAACTCCTAAGAGTGCTGGCCGTTGACGTATTCAAACTTCACCAGCCCATTGCGATAGTCCAGCGTAATCCGGAACATCGACAAAACCGGGTAGCCGAGAATGCCGGCTTCCCGTATCTCACCATGCGAACCTTCCGGCATTTTGTTGAGATCGAAAGCCAGCAGGCCGAGATTTTCCTGGCGAAACTGGGCGAAGCGCAGAACCGCTTTATCGGCTTCGAATACGGTTTTTACATGGCCCGAGATGCCCTTTACTCCAGGCACGAAGTTACTGGTGGAGATCTTCGTCGAGAGCTGAGCGAAGGTGGAGTCCACCATGGAGCGGGATGATCCGGTGTCTAGCAGGAAGAGCCCGTGCGAACGATCGTTCAAGATGGTGGGGACCAGCAAGTGATGGCCTTCGCGCAACACGGGCGTGAAGTCTTTTTCTTCCGGCGGAATTACGCGGTCATACCCTTGCGGCGTCTCCTCCACTGTTGGCAGCGGCCTCAGATGCAGCTCCCGCTTCGCAAAGTCAACCTGAACCAGGTAGTCGGAGAAGAAGTCGGCTCCGATCAGGCCATCGGAATCGCCCAGCAGGCGGCGTCCTTCGAAAGACTCCACCAGGCAGTTGCGGAAGCGCATCGCTCGGCCCACCTGGCACGAATCCGCAAGTGCATGGAAGGCGTTTCGCGTGCCTGCGTCGCCGATTCCGAATACCTTATTCTTTCCAAGATGATCGAGTCCTGCCTTCTCGATTGCAAACTGTTCCAGCAGGATGCCATGGGCACCCGTGTCGAATTGCAGATGGAGCGGCCGTCCTTCGTTCAGCTGCAGCTCGAGCCCCAAGCCGACCACCGTTCGCGCGTCGGGAATGATGGGGAACAGATGCAGCGTCTGCTCCTTCGGCTCGCCTTCCGTGGCAAACAACGGCTTGCCGTTGAGTTGCTCGCGGACTTGGGTTCGGGTGGCCTCTGACGCCCGTCCGTGGGGGTACAGCCATGGATGGCTCTCGATGAAAGGCCCGGTGAGTTCGTCCCGCTTCGGACCTACCAGGTAGGTAAGCCAGCGCCGCGTCACCAGAGCATCGTCCGGGTCGGCCTGGTGCGCCTGTAAGCACAAGATTCTAGCGGTCCGGTAGAGCGACTCGGCGTGCGCCAGCAGCGATAGGCCGTACAGGGCGCGCGCCTGTGAGGGCTCGTGTTGCAGGGCGGAGCGAAACAGCTTGTTCGCGGCTACCACGTCGCCCATGTAGAACTCCCATTCACCGCGTGCGGCGAGTACATCGGCGGATTCCGGCCATTGCCTTTCATCGGCCGCCGCCTCCGCTTGGGCTTCTTCCACCCGGTCTAGCTGCACCAGCGCCGACAGCAGCGCGGCATGCATCTGTGCGGGATTGTCCGCGCCGGCGCTGGCAGCCAATAGCAGTGGAACAGCTTTGGCATAGTCGCCGGCCTCGTATTCTGCAAGCCCGGCGGGCGCGCCGGGGTCGGCGTGCATGGGCGGCGCTAGCACCATCAACGAAGCCACCACGCATGAAAGTAGAACTCGACAGAACATGTTTGGCTTTCACAGGGTAGTTGACAGCCGTACAAGTCCGAAAGTGATACTCCTGCCCGTCGGTACTATGGAATCAGTACCGAGTTATGCCTGAAAACAGTTTCGACATCGTATCGAAGATCGACCTCACTGAAGTGTCCAATGCCATCCAGCAGACCATGAAAGAAGTGCAGACTCGCTACGACCTGAAGGATAGTAAGTCGTCGATCGAGTTGAACGAGAAGGACAGCAAAATCCTGCTGGCAAGCGCGGATGAATACAAATTGAAAGCAGTCGTCGAGATCCTGGGGCAGAAGCTGGTGAAGCGCAACGTGCCGCTAAAGGGCCTGCAGTACGGCACGCTCACGCCGGCGTCCGGCGGCAGTGTACGGCAGGAGGTGTCGCTGCAACAAGGCATCACCACAGAAAAGGCCAAAGACATCATCAAGCTGATCAAAGACGCAAAGCTGAAAGTTCAGGCCACCATCCAGGGTGACCTGGTGCGTATTAGCGGCAAAGACCGGGACACTCTGCAGCAGGCAATCGCGGCGCTGAAGGGCAAGGACTTCGGTATCGACATGCAGTTCACCAATTACCGGACGAATTAGTGACCGGCCCGCGCAGGATCGAGTCCCTGTTCGTAAACGGCCCGGCCGGTCGACTGGAAGCACTGTTGGAGGAGCCCGAAGGCACACTGCCCGTGGAAGCGGCGTTGGTGTGTCATCCGCATCCTCTGCATGGCGGAACCATGCACAACAAAGTGGCTTACCGCCTGGCGCGTGGTCTGCGCAAGAGCGGCTGCGTGGTGTTCCGCTTCAATTTCCGCGGCGTCAATCTGAGCGAAGGCGCTTACGCCGAAGAACAAGGCGAACTAGAGGATGCGCGCGCTGCCCTGACCGAACTGCGAAGGCGCTATCCACATCTGCCTTATCTCATCAGCGGGTTCTCATTCGGATCACGCATCGCCTTACGCCTGGCGGTGGACGAACCGGAGGCGGCACGAGTCATCGCTGTGGGGTTCCCTACTCGCTACCCCAATCGGCAGTATGTCCACGAGGTATCCGTCCCGAAATTTTTCATCCAGAGCACGCATGATGACTTCGGGCCGCAACCTGAAATGCAGCAGTTCTTCCACGAACTTCCCGAACCGAAGCATCTCGACTGGGTAACGGCGCTCGACCACTTCTTCAAAGACAATCTGGACGGTTACGAAGCAGTGGTGGAGCGGATTGGACGAGAGCGAACTGTGCGCTAAGCCTGGCGAAGCTGGCGCGCAACCAGGCGAGCCGCTCGCTGGCTGATCAGATCGGCTACTTTGCTGAATAGGGCAGGCAGGTCTTCCGGCTCAATCAACACCGGCTTACCGTTATCCGCGCCTCGCGTTTGATACGTGGTCAGGAGTGCCGTGGCGGGCGTGTATTCCATCAGGCGCGCATGGGCCAGCACTTCCAGCCCCGCATCGGGCGACTCCATTTGAAGGTCGCTGAGCACCAGTTCGTATTGGCGCTCATCCATTTTTCCGACTGCTTCGGCCGCCGACGATGCCGAGTCTACGAAATAGCCGCCCGCCTCCAGAATGGCCTTCAGCGTCAGGCGCGACGACAAGTCATCGTCAACAAGCAGGACTCGCGCTAATTCAAGGCCTCGTCCCGGCGGTTTCCGCAAGCTGGCGCGCATTTCTTATTCAAACCCGACCCCAGTGTAATCGAAAATTTAGCATTTACCCATAGTGGAAATGCGGGGGTTTGGCCACCTATTTGCTAAAGATGCGGTCAAACACCGCCTGCACATGCCTAAGCTGGCGCGTAAGCGCAAATGTTTCGTCAAGCTGTTTCGGATTTAAATACGACTGAATGACCGGGTCGGAGGCAACGGCAATTCGGAAATCTCCTTCCGTTTCCCAGGAACGCATCGCATGAGACTGCACCAGTTTGTACGCGTCCTCACGCAGCATGCCGGCCGCCGCCAAGTCGAGCAGTAACTGGCCAGAGAAGATCAGGCCCTTCGTATCGTTCAGGTTGCGTTCCATGCGCGCCGCGTTCACTCGAAGCCCGGAGATCAGCCATGTGGTTTTCGCCAGCAGATAATCCGTCAGCGTTGTCGAGTCGGGCAGAATAATGCGTTCTACGGATGAGTGAGAGATATCGCGTTCGTGCCACAGCGGGACGTCCTCGAAGCCGGCTTGTGCATTCGAACGAATCACGCGGGCCAAGCCCGAGATCTGCTCACAGGTGATGGGGTTCTTCTTGTGCGGCATGGCTGAGGACCCTTTTTGGCCGGCGGCGAAGGGCTCCTCTGCTTCTCTAACTTCGGTGCGTTGCAGATGGCGGATTTCGGTAGCGATCTTATCCAGGCTAGACCCGATACCGGCGAGCACTGCCAGAAAATGCGCATGCAGGTCACGCGACAGCACTTGGGAACTGACCGGGGCGGCCCGCAGTTGGAGGCGCGCACAAATCTTCGCTTCGGCTTCGGGTCCTATGTGGGCGAAAGTGCCCACTGCTCCTGAGATCTTGCCGACCCGCAGCTCTTCAGCTGCCGCCGCGAAGCGAGCCTGGTGACGCCGGAACTCGTCCCACCACAGCGCCACCTTCAGACCAAATGTGATCGGTTCCGCGTGGATGCCATGCGTTCGCCCGATTTGCACGGTGTCGCGGTGTCGGTAGGCAAGAGTCTTCAGAGCGGCGAGAAGTTCGTCCAGCGAAGCGGCAATTTGGGTTGAAGCGTCGCGTATCTGGAGGGCCTGTGCCGTGTCGACAATGTCATTCGACGTCAGGCCGTAGTGCAGCCAGCGCGAGGCTTCCGCCGCACCTTTCTGTTTCATCTGTTCGGCGACGGCGGTGGTAAACGCAATCACGTCGTGGCGCACTTCGCGCTCAATTTCCTGGATGCGGGCCAGATCGAAGCTGGCATGTGCGCGTAAGGCTGCTGCCGCTTCGGACGGCACTTCCCCGAGTTCCGCAAGCGCTTCCGAAGCGGCTAATTCCACTGCAAGCCAGCATTCGTATTTATGCTGGTCGCTCCAGATGGCGCCCATAGCCGGGCGGGTGTAACGGGCAATCATTCTTCTTCATTGTCGCGGGTGTGCCCGGCCGCACGCGTCATCGCCGGCCTTCTCCGCCCTGCGATGCTCCGAACGGCCCACGACCGATACATGGGGGCGCGTAAGGCAGAAATCCTAGCCGATTAGCGGTAACCGATGATCTACGGTTCGGTCCGTTTACCGGACAAGCTCTGGCCGCCTTGGTCCAGTTTCAGTTCCATTGCCCTGCCGTTTACCGGCGCCGCAAACGTGAACAGAGCGCCTACCTGCTCAACCAGGAACTCACGTTCCGATGTTGGCTTCGCCTCAAATTTCGGTTGGCCTTTCGGCTGTACCATCAAATGTCCTGCCTCGTTAGTGAATACAACAGCTAACGGCCCCACCTGATAGGTTCCGGCATACTGATCGAGCAGTCGCGGCGTAACCAACACAAACTTTGCTTCTCCGGGCAGTGTGACGGGCTCGCCAAAATACGTTTCGGCAAGCGCCGCTGCGATCTCAGTCGCCGGCGACTGCACGTTGTTACAGAGCACAATCACCGTTGCATCGTCGTCGGGAAAGCGCGCGATGTACGTGCTGAACCCAGGAATACCTCCGCCATGGCCAATCTGCTTGTGACCGGCCATTTTGCCCAGCATCCAGCCATATCCGTATTCGTGCGAGACGGGAGTGAACATCAGGTCGCGCGATGCTTTGGAAAGAACTTTGTCGCTAGTCAACGCCCGATCCCATTTGTAGAGATCGTCCACCGTGGAGTAAAGCGAACCAGCGGCGTAGGGCAGCGACATATCGATGTAATCGGAGTTGCACAGCTTGTCCCCGCACGGTTGGTACCCCGACGCACGATGTGCCAGCACCACATCGGTTTTGTCGTACCCGGTGTTCGCCATGCCCACAACATCGAAGATGTGCTTCTTCACGTAGTCGGCATAGCTCTCGCCGGAGACTTTTTCGATGATCAAACCCAGAAACGTGTACCCGCTGTTGTCATAGTTCCATTGCGTGCCCGGAGCGAACTCAAGCGGCTTGTCTTTAGAGCGCAACAGCACTTCCGCCGGCGTCGCGGGAATCCGCAGGGAGGATGGCTTGGCGAAATCGGGATCGTTCGTGTAACTAGGAATGCCCGACGTGTGGCTCAACAGTTGATGGATCGTGATCGGCTTCCAACTCTCGGGGCAGTTGTCGAAGTATTGACAAGCGTGGTCTTGCAACGTTAGTTTTTTCTGCTCCGCCAATTGCAGAATGGCAGTCGCGGTGAACTGCTTCGTGATAGACCCAAGGCGGAATTTAGCGTCCGGCGTGTTGGGAACGTCCCACTCCAGATCTGCCATTCCGTAGCCCTTCTCGAGCAGAACTTTGCCGCCCTTTGCGACTAGGACGGCGCCCATGAATCCTCGATGCGCCGCGAACGCTGTGCCGACCTGGTTCAGTTTCTGCACAATGTCATCGGCTGCGAGGGGGCGCAGAAGAACCGCAGTTAGAAGAACAGCGCCGATTGTGCAGGTAAAAGTTCGGTCAAGTTGCATAACGATGTCTGGTAGGGCAAACGCGCTCCCTCCTGGTTTTGTTCCATCCGATGCGCGCCAGCGTTTCGTGGCCTTTCAAATGCCATGCGAAGGGGGGTCCCGTCCGCACTCGATGCGGGCCGGGCCGGACCCCAACGACGCGTAGAAGGTGCTGCAATGCAAATGAAGGCTAACCAACTCAGTCCAACGGCGATCGAAGATGTATCGCTTAGCCCGCCGGTCACAACAGACACGTCATCATCGAAGCTACTGGCGTTAACCAGGTTGCCGCCATTAACCAAACCGATAACAGCCTTCTGGCAGTGGATCGCCCTGCGCTGGGGCATCTTTGCCGCCTGCGCCTGCGCAACTCTTTCCTGTCTCGCCATCTACGTCGCTACCAGCGACAAGATCATCGTGGGTCCGTTCAGCGTTCCGCGGGAATACGAGGACCGCGGCTACACATCGGAAGCGATTAGTAACGCCGTCGTGCAGTTCATTCACGGCAACGGATCGACCGTCACATTGGCGCAATCGGCCAAGGCGTCTGGTGAAACCGCCGCCGCGCTTCCGCAGGACGTGGACGGCGATGTAGGCGAAGACGACAACGCGCTCGAGAACATCGATGGACGGCATGTTGTCTCTTCCTTTGACCAATCCACGATTGCCGATATCAAAGTGCCGTTGACTTCATTTACGTTGGAGTCTCTCATTGAGGTTCTGCGAACGACCCTCGGCCACCAACCCACTCGTATTGCCGGGGAGATCGTCTCGCTGCATCAGACAGACCCCGCTGGGACGGCGACACTCGATCCGCAACAGGCCAAAGTTCTCATCCGCTACAAGATCGAATACCCCGAGCCGTCGTTCTCCCTCCTGGGCTATCACTGGTGGTCGCGCCGGATAACCACGCTCACAGATTCCTTGACGGCGAATGGAGCCGAAGAAGCCATCCAGAAGCTGGCCTTTATCACCGCAGATGGCGTGGAACAGAGGACCGTCGTGCACGAAAGTGTGGAGTCTCGCGCCGGTAGGTACATCGCGCGCGGCAACACCTACATTGGCCTGCAGGATCATGACCGCGCTGCCCGCATGTACGAACAAGCGAACAGCCTGCTGATTAAAGTGCGGCGGCGCGGCAGTGCTCACGCTTATCTCAGCTTAGGCGTGATTGCCGCCCGCGAAGGAGACCTGGACGAAGCCAAGCGGCTCTATCGCATTGCTGCCAACTTGCAAGGGGATAAGGACGATGACGATACCGCCTGGGCGCACCTTTATCTCGCGAATCTGTCGGTACGGCAGCATCGTCCTGCCCCGGAGGCCATCGAGGAATACCAACTTGTGTTCCGGCAGGCCACGCCGAAAGGCAGCAACCAGCACAACCGCCAGATTGTCGAGGCGGCGGCGGAGAACAATCTCGGTTTCCTCTACTCTTCCCTGCTGCAATGGAAGGAAGCCGAACTACGCTTCCGGGCCGCGCAGAATTTCGCCTCCGAGGTCCGCGAGGCGGCGCGCATGTGTGTCTATGGCGATGCCGAAGAGGATGCCTGTGGACAGTTGCTCAACGAGGACCAACGGCAGGAAGCCAAAGCCGCTGCGCTGTTGAACATCGACCTTACCAATCACCTGCTTGCCCTCAGTTCCTATGGGCTGGGACGGGCGAAGTTCCGGCAACAGCAGGACAACGCCGCACAGGTGGAACGCATCTACTGGCAAGGGATCCATGCAGACGCAAAACATGCGCCCACCCACTACCAACTCGGGATCCTCTACCGGCGCGAGCACCGCTATAGAGAGGCCATCGAGCAGTTCCAGGCCGCCATCGACGGCGATCGGCAATTCCAACCGGCCTACAACGCCTGGCGGGATCTGGTAAAGCACTGGAAGGACTTGCGCGATGTCAAAGACACCGACCGCCCGTTTGCACGCATGTTAGCGAGCCGCTATAAGACCTGGGGCGATACGTTCCTACAGGCAGGAAACCCGGACGAAGCCTCCGACCGGTTCTGTATCGCGGCGCAGATGGATCCCGGTTACCGCAGTCTGTGTACGGAAAGTTTGCGCTAATACGCGAATACTTCGGACTGCACGCCGGGTTCGGCGACCACCAGGCGAGTGAACAAGGCCCGTCCATCAAGCGCCTTCATGCCTATCGTTCGCACCAGTTCCGGATGGTTGTTGTGTTCACTGATGTGGCCCAGAATCAGTGTAGATACGCATCCATCCAGGCTGTCCCGCATAAATTGGGCGGTGACTTCATTCGAAAGGTGCCCGCGGCGCCCCATCACGCGCTGCTTCACGCTCCACGGATACGGACCTACGCGCAGCATTTCGATGTCGTGATTCGATTCCAGCACCACCACATCGGCGCCCTGCAAATGAATGCGCAGCGAATCCGGTATGTACCCCAGATCGGTCGCGATCGCTATTTTGATGCCTTGCGCTGTCAGGGTAAAGCCAACCGGATCCGAAGCATCGTGCGGGATAGTGAAGCTCGCAACATCGAAGTCGCCGACGGTAAACCGTGAGCCCGCTTGAAAGCATTCCACAGGCGGCGGATTCTCGCCCCAATCTATGACACGGCGCAGTGCCGTGTGTCACATAAGCCGGGATGCGGCCGTTGTCGTCTGGCGGCACACGGCCGCAAGACCGCAAGTATGGTCCGAATGCTCGTGAGTCACCAGGACGGCATCCAGAGTCGTCAATGTCCTCGCCAATTGCCGCCAACCGTTCGCTTGATTTCGCGTCGGCTTAAGCCCGCATCGACCAGCACCGCGTTCTGTTCGGTGGAGATGAACGCCGAGTTGCCGGCACTGCTGCTCGCCAAGAATGCAGATCTTAACGATGCCGAACGTCCTTTCGTTGCAAGAGCGGCGTTCATCTAAGTGAAGCTGTCCAGTGAACGTAACTACCTCTTGTTTACACGATCCAGAACACAAAGCACATTTGTTTCCATCGAAATGTTGGTAGAAACGCCGCGCTACGGCAGGCCCCTACAATGAAGGTTTAGCAATGAAAGCGCGCGTCTACGTCTCAATGAAGCCCTCTGTGCTCGATCCGCAAGGGCAAACCATCTGCTCGGCTTTGCAGGGCATGGGCCACAGAGAGATGTCCGCCGTGCGGCAGGGAAAGTACTTTGAAATAGGCTTTCCGGACCAGGCCCGCGAGAAGGCGCTGGCGCTGCTGGACGAAGTAGCGCGCGATGTACTTTCCAATCCTGTGATAGAGGACTATCGGGTTGAGATCTTAGAGTGGATTTTCTGTCTTAATCACTTATGTGCGGAATTGTCGGTTATATCGGCGGCCGCGAAGCGGTTCCGATCATCGTCGATGGTCTGCGGCGGCTCGAATACCGCGGATATGATTCTGCTGGCGTTGCGGTGTTTTCCGATGCCAGCACTCCTGGAAATTCGCCGCGCTTCCGGCAAACTGCGCAACCTGGAAGAAGTCATCCGCAATAAGCCAATGACCGGTATTTACGGCATTGGCCATACCCGCTGGGCCACCCATGGCCGACCAACTGAGGAAAATGCCCATCCGCATCGCGATTGCAAGGGCCAAATCGTGGTGGTTCACAACGGCATCGTGGAAAATTATCTCGCCCTGCGCAAACAGCTGACCGCCGAGGGCCACAACTTTGTCACGGAAACCGACACCGAAGTCATCGCGCATCTGGTGGAAAAGTATTTAAACGGCAGCCTGGAAGATGCCGTGCGCGCACGCGATTGAAAGAAATTCACGGAGTGTTTGCGATCAGCGTGATCTCGAGCACCGATCCGAACAAGATCGTTGCGGCGCGCTCCGGGCCGCCGGTGGTCGTCGGCTTGGGCGAGAACGAGTTCTTCGTTGCCTCCGATGTGCCCGCGATACTGGCCCATACGCGCGACATGTTTTTCCTGAACGATGGCGATGTGGCGATGCTGACCCCGGAGCGGCGTCCAGCTCACCGATTTCCACGGGAAGACGGTGCGCCGGCAGGTCTCGCGATATTTTGTGGGACCCGATCATGGCGGAAAAGGGCGGCTATAAGCACTTCATGCTCAAGGAGATCTTTGAGCAGCCGCGCGCCATTCGAGATACAATGCTGGGCCGCGTCGGCATGGAGAGCGGACGCGTTTTCCTGGATGAAGTGGGTATTTCGGAAACCGATTTCAAGAAGTTCCAGCAAGTCAAGATCGTGGCCTGCGGTACCAGCTGGCACGCTGGCTTAGCCGGCAAATTCATCATCGAACGGTTGGCACGCTTGCCGGTCGAAGTGGATTACGGCAGCGAATTCCGCTATCGCGATCCCATCATCCAGCCCAACACGCTAACCGTCGTGATTTCGCAATCGGGCGAGACGGCCGACACGCTCGCCGCGCAGCGCGAAGCGAAGCGAAAAGGTTCAAAGACGCTGGCTATCTGCAACGTCGTCGGCTCTATGATTACGCGCGAGGCCGCGGGCAGTCTGCTGACGCACGCCGGCCCGGAGATCGGCGTCGCCTCTACTAAAGCATTCACATCGCAGATCACGGCGCTGTTGATTCTGGGCATGTATCTCGGCCAGGTGCGCGGGCACACTTAATCCCGAAGCGCCTCCGCTACGCTGGTCGAGGAAATGTCCCAGATCCCGGCAAGTTGGAACATGTGCTGTCCGATCCGACCTGTATGAGGAGCTCGCGAAACACCTGCACAGCGCAAGGACTTTTTGTATCTCGGCCGCGGCATCCACTTCCCCATCGCACTCGAAGGCGCACTGAAGCTGAAAGAAATTTCTTACATTCACGCTGAGGGCTACCCGGCCGGCGAAATGAAGCACGGGCCCAATGCGCTCATCGATGAAAATCTGCCGGTCGTGGTGCTTGCCACGCGCGATCCGCCAATCGGAAGAGAGCCAGCGTTCATTACGAAAAGACGCTGTCGAACATCCAGGAAGTGAAAGCGCGCAGTGGCATCGTCGTGGCCATGGCGTGCGAGAGGATGACGAAGAGGTGGGCAAGATGGCCGATCACCTGATCGTGATTCCGGTCAACGCGCGAGCTGTTGTTGCCGCTGCTCGAAATGGTTCCCCTGCAATTGCTGGCGTATCACATCGCCGTGCGCCGCGGCTGCGATGTCGACCAGCCGCGCAATCTGGCCAAAAGCGTTACGGTTGAGTAGTAACCGGATCCCAGGCGGGTGAGCGACCCACGCCACCCGCTTAGCCCATGCCCTTCGCGTTCCGCGGTAAGCTCCCTTTGCCAGCGAGTTCGCGCCCAGCGGTACAGTTGACGATCCTCTCGCAGAGACGCCAGACATTGCCGTCCGACCGGGTCCTTCGTACTCAGCCAGGAAAGATCGTCGCGCTGTTCGTGCGACGAATTTTCTGCTGGCACCGGCAAAGCCGGTATGTCCAGCCCCGTTCCTGCTAGCTTCCGGCGCAACAACCACAGGCTGGCCTCCAGATCTTCGGTGATCCCGACAAAAAAGAAACGCCTCAGCGCTTGGCGTGCCACGCGGAGCCGCATACGGCGGTAACGCGGATCCGCGTAGTCAAAGCCGTGCTGCGCTGCTACTTCATACCGCGCGAAAAAGTTCGTCACGTAGTTCTCGCGAAAATTGGTGAAAGTCTCGGTGTTGCGCGAGAGCAGCCATTGCGCGCAATCCCTGAGTGACCTGCCTGGCATGTCGGGCGGCAGATGCTGCAACAGAACAGGATCAGGAATGCGGTCGTAGACCTTGCGAGTATAGGTCAAATATGAGATCCATTGCTCCAGCGGGTTGCGCAGAAAAGTGGCGTACAGCATGGGGCGGCCGCCGACTTCGGGCAAGAATCTTCGCACAAAGTGAGAACTGAACGCTTTCACAGAGGACGGTTGGAGGTGCGTTGCGAGTTGTGCTTCGTCGTATATAAAAGTGGTGGGCCCTGGCACATATAGGTGCACATGGCTATCGCCCCACGCTGTGTCTAACAGACGCCGAACTGAACTTCCGGCGCACTTAGGAACATGAATATGAGCGAATACCGGCTCACCTATGCGCTTCTCGCTCATGCAGACCTCCGCTGCTCTCCTATCCAGGAGCGGGCCGCCACGGCGTTCACTAGCTTAGCGACGCAGTTCTCTACACTTTCCCGTTCCGTGTCGCAGACGATCTCGCTTTGGCAAGGCTCTTCGTAAACCGATCCGATTCCGGTAAAGCCGGGTAGTCGTCCGAGCCGGGCCTGCCGGTACATGCCTTTCACATCGCGGCTTTCACAAAGGTCGAGCGACGCTCTTACATACACCTGGGCAAAAGCTTCGCGCGCAAACTGGCTTCGCACCCATCGCCGGTGTTCCTCAAAAGGCGCGATTGTTACCACCAGCACCATTGCACCGTGGCGCACGAGTTCGCGCGCTACAAAAGCCAGCCGCTGTGAGCTAGCCAAACGATCTTTCGGCGAATAGCCAAGATCCGGGCTCAGAATGGGCCGAACTGCGTCGGCATCGAGGATCGATACGTGAATATCCTTTGCTTCTAAGCTTCGGGCCAAGTTAGAAGCAATAGTGGTTTTTCCGGCGCAGGGCAGGCCGGTAAACCACAGGCATAAACCCTGGGAGGGTTCCGAATGACGTGACATCATCACGTTTGCGAGGACGTTCGGCACCAGGGAAAGGTGTACACCTTCCGGCAAGTTAGCGACTTCTACGTGGCACGCCAGTCGAGTGGCGTAATAGGATGGCAGCCACGCTCACCACAATCAAGACGGCTCCGCACACGGCGCGCCACCCTAACGCTTCATTACCGAACCAGTGCCCCAGCGCAAGCGCAATCACCGGGTTGACATAGGCGTAACTGGAAACCTGTGTTGTCGGCAGGTGATGCAACAGCCAGTTATAAGCCGTAAATGCAACAATTGATCCGGCTACCACCAGATACAACAACGCCGCTATCGCTTGCGTGCTCCAGCGGGGCCAGGGCAGCACCTCGCCGAGAGCAGCCGCCAGCAGTAGCAAGATGAGTCCGCCCGCGAACATCTGCGCGCCGGCACTCACCAGTTTCGACTCGGGTAGCCGCATGCCCTTCGAAAGCACACTGCCCACTGCCCACGCCAGACTGCTGAGCAGGATGGCGAACACCGGGAGCAGCGCCGGCTTGCCGCCCCCCCCGAAACCAGCGAGAATAGCCACGCCGGCCAGACCGGCGATGATGGCGGCCGACACTTTTAACGTTGGCAGCCGCTGCGACGCGACCATCTCGAAAACCATGGTCCATAGCGGAATGGTAGCCACCAAAACCGAGGCAATCCCGGAAGCGAGCGTTTTCTCCGCCCAGAAAAGGCAGGAGTAGCCGATCACAAACATCAATGACGAGATGACAACGATATTGCGCCACTGGCGCGACAGTGGGCAAAGGCATCTCCGCGCAAAGCAGTCCATAGAAAGACAGCCGCGCCTGCAATGCTAAACCGAAGGCCCGCCCCAGCAGCAGGCGGCACGCTTGCCACCAGCACCCGGATCGCGAAGAAGGTAGAGCCCCAAAGAATGTAAATCGCCGCGAACGAGAGCACGTAGGGCAGCGACGCTCCATGCGGCTTTCCCCTCACAGGGGTAACCACCGATTCTTCTTTCACTGGTTATATACTAGCCATAGGCAACTCACCGGTCAAGCCCCGAAAGCTGGTTATACTGAAGCGAACGCCAGATGCCGGACGAGAAACCACTGGAACTGATCGGAGGCAATGTCGCGCTCGACTTCGTCAATACACTGTCTGCTTTGGACGATGGCGATTGCGCTTACCCGGAGCTGTTGCGCTTTTTACACCAAAGCGGCCTTGTGAGCGCTACGGGTTATCGGTCATTAATGAAGGCGCACGACCAGACACAGTGCGCGAAGCTGGTTAAAACCGCCGCACGCCTTCGTGAATGCCTGGCAAGCTTATTTACGGCGGCAGTCGACGAATGCGCCTTACCGCTGTCCAGCCTTGCCGTTTTTAACCAATACATAACCGAGGCGGCCGCCAAGCGTAAACTGCGGCCGGAAGCAAACGGTGCGGCCTGGAGTTGGGAGGACAACCACTCTGATGCGTTGGCGCCATTGTGGCCAGTTGTCTGGTCGGCAGCTGAGTTATTGGCCTCGGCCGAACACCCCGCCTTGCGGCGCTGCGCCTACGAGTCCTGCGGCTATTTTTTTCTGGACACCAGCAAGAATCAGTCGCGGCGATGGTGCGATATGAAGGTATGCGGAAATCGCGCCAAAGCTCGCAGCCACTATCAAAAGAAGCGCGCGACAGCCCAGGAGAACCAGCCCTGAGCACCGGACGACCCATCCGGAATTTGTCCGTCATGGAAGCGCTCAGTGTCACCGGCGTGGCAAAAGCGCTGCTTGCGTTCTATCAGACGGCACGCGCCGAAGGAACTGCTCAGACGTCCTTGGCCACTTATGTCAGACACGCACCGAATGGCGCAGGAACGCCTGCCCCAAATGCTTTTATTCGAGCGATGGAGCAGCTCCGTTTCCCGATACACCAGATCCGGGAAAGGAATGCAATCGATCCGGCAGCGCTCGTTGGCTTGCGGCGCGTCATCGGTCAAGTGCAGCCGGACATTGTGGAAACACACGCCGTGAAATCGCATGTCCTTATGCGCCTCGGGCGGCCGCGCGGTATGCGCTGGGTTGCCTTCCACCACGGATACACCACCCCCGACCGCAAGATGAAGCTCTATAACCGCCTGAATCCGTGGGCCCTCCGCGGTGCGGATCTCGTAGTAACCGTGTGCCGCCCGTTCGCGGAGCAACTGTCACAAGAAGGCGTGCCGCGCGACCGCATTCACGTTGTTCCGAATGCGATTGAACCGTTCGCGCTGCCCACAGCCGACGAAGCGGCGCGCTTGCGGGCGTCTTTTGCCATCCCAGAAGGGGCTTTCGTGTTTGTCTCCATCGGGCGTTTATCTGCAGAGAAAGGACATCGCTACCTGGTGGAAGCTGCGGCAAGGCTGCGCGATCAGCCACTTGCCGTGCTGCTGGTAGGCGACGGTCCCGAACGAATGGCTCTGGAAGAGCAGGCTTCTCGCCTGGATGCGTCCTCATTCATCAAATTCGCGGGGCACCAACCGGATCCGTTACCCTATTACGCCATCGCGGACGCCTTTGTGCTGCCATCGCTCAGTGAAGGATCGCCTCTGGTCCTGCTTGAAGCCATGCTGGCGCGCGTACCGGTGATTGCCTCGCATGTCGGCGGCATTCCCGAGACCGTGGAAAACGGACGCAGCGCCTTGCTGGTGCCTTCGCAGGACTCGGACCGCCTGGCCGAAGCAATGGCGCAAGTGTCCGGCAGCCAGTCCTTACGCGAGATGTTGCGCGAGCAGGCTTTCGCAGACGTGCGTACCCGCCACACCCCGGCCATCTACGCATCCCAAGTTATGAGTCTGTACCGCGCACTGCTCCAGCGTTAGCGCCGTCCAACTCCTTCCCTAGGTCGATACAGTGAGTACGAACAGTGTCACACCCTTATTTGGCTGCTGCGGCTGACTATCGAAGCGCACTCGTGCGCGACCTCAGGCAGTTGGTGGAGTGCGAATCGCCTAGCGACGTGCCATTTTGCGTAGAGCAGGCAAATGACTTGCTCGTCGAGACCACACGCGACCTGGCGAAGCCGCGCCTATTCAAAGCGCCCGGTTACGCACGTCATCTCTTGTTGTCCTTCGTGCCAAGCCTACGTCGACAACGAAGCCCAAAGCGGGGCCGCATTCTTGGTCTGGGCCACATGGACACCGTATGGCCACTCCGCACCATCACGGCCATGCCGTGGCGCGAAGCGAACGGCCGTTTGTGGGGCCCCGGCATCCTCGATATGAAAGCGGGCCTGCTCTTCTTCGTCTATGCCGTCCGTATCCTGCGCGATCTCGACGTGCCGGTTAACCGCGAAGTGGCGCTGCTGGTCGTCTCCGATGAGGAGGTGGGAAGCCCAACGTCGCGCGTAATCACCGAGACCGAAGCCAAGCGCAGCGGCCACGTCTTGGTTCTGGAGCCGGGCACGGGTCTTACCGGCAAATTGAAAACGGCGCGTAAGAGTGTTGCTCGCTACCGAGTCTCAGTCACAGGCCGTGCCGCCCACGCTGGGGTGGATTTTGAGCAAGGAGCAAGCGCGATTCTGGAAGCCGCACAGGTTGTGCAGCGATGTGCGGCATTCACCGACACGGGTCGGGGCTGTACGGTCAATCCGGGGGTGGTTCGCGGCGGTACCCGGTCTAATGTGGTCGCCGATCACGCCGAAATCGAAATTGATGTCCGCGCCGTACGCATGGCCGATGCTCTGCGTATCGACAAAATGATTCGGTCTCTACGCCCCGTGGACCGGCGCTGCCAGTTACAGGTCGAAGGCGGTGTAAATCGCCCGCCCATGGAGCGCACTCGCAACATGGCCTCTCTCTTCCGGCGCGCAGCGGAGATCGCCTCCGAACTCGGGATCGCTCTCGAAGAATCCGCTACCGGGGGCGGGTCCGACGGAAACTTCACGGCGGCTCTTGGCATTCCCACCCTCGACGGTTTGGGTGCCGTCGGCGAAGGCGCTCACGCTGCGCATGAGAGTATTTTGATCGATGAAATGAACGAACGCGTTGCGCTGCTTGCGAGCTTGATTGCAGGCTTGTGATAGGAGTGCAGGAGGATTCATGGCTGCGATCACTCTTCCAAAAATTTCGCTAGAAGAATATAGAAGGAGTAGATTCCGCTCGCTGAGATAACATTCTCAGCAATGCTCCGCCTTCCCGGCATCTTGCTCACCGCCGTTGCGTGCCTCCTCGGTCAGGGCAAAGCAACACCTCCAGTTCATCTGTCGGCCGAACAGGACCAACAACGGCTGCTGAACCTGCTGCATATTGACTCCTTGCGGCCGGGTGTGGATGGGAGTCATCCGAATGCTCCCAATGCCGCCAATTACGACGAAAGCAAGGCCAATCCTTACCCGGATATCCCCAACCCACTGGTGATGAATGGCGGACAGCGGGTGACCACGGCCGACCTTTGGTGGAACCAGCGTCGTCCCGAACTTGTCGAACTCTTCGACCGCGAGATTCTGGGACGGACACCCGCACACACGCCGGCTGTCAAATGGGAAGTCACTAGCACGGTTCATGAAAATATTGGTGACATCCCTGTCGTCACCAAGCACCTAGTCGGTCGTGTCGACAATTCAGCCTATCCGTCGATCACGGTCAACATCGAACTCACGGTGACCACTCCTGCATCTGCCGCGGGACAAGTCCCCTTAATAATGGAGTTCGCCTTCGTCTTTCCGCCCAACTTTGTTCGTCCGAAAAATTGGCCGGAAGAAAAAGGACCCACGTGGCAGCAGCAGGTCTTGGCAAAAGGCTGGGGCTATGCGGTTTACGTGCCCGTCACGGTTCAGCCCGACAATGGGGCCGGCCTCACGGAAGGCATCATTGGACTCGTCAATAAAGGGCAGCCGCGGCAAGTGGACGATTGGGGCGCACTGAAAGCATGGGCGTGGGGTGCCGGCCGCGCCCTCGACTACCTCACGACCGACAAGGACGTTGATGCCACACGCGTCGGTATCGAAGGGCATTCGCGGTTTGGCAAAGCTGCCCTGGTTACCATGGCATACGATCGCCGTTTTGCGATTGCCTATATTAGTTCGTCCGGCGAAGGCGGGGCCAAACTCTATCGCCGGAATTGGGGCGAGCAGGTGGAAAACGTCACTGCCCGGTCTGAGTATCACTGGATGGCCGGCAATTTCTTGAAGTATGGTGGCCCGCTCCATACCCAGGACATCCCCGTTGACGCCAACGAGTTGATCGCTCTGTGTGCTCCCCGTCCCGTTTTCATCGGCGGCGGAGCTACGGAGGGTGACGGATGGGCCGATGCCAAAGGTATGTTTCTCGCTGCCTCGGGTGCCGGACCGGTCTACCGGCTGCTGGGGAGGAGGGATCTTGGAACAACCGAGTTCCCGCCCATCGAGACTGCCCTAGTAGCCGGCGATATCGCTTTCCGCCAACACGGAGGCGGTCACACGCCGGGCCCGAACTGGCCAACATTCCTCGATTTCGCGGCCCGCTATCTGAACCGGCCGCCTTCTCCCGGCACCAAGTAATTCAAACTACGAGGACGTAAAAAGCGCCTGCAAGCCCAGTAAGATTTGCCTCATCTCGCAAACAATGCGGACTCGGCTAGATTCCACACGAAACTCTCGTTCCTACCCGCCTAAGTAACCGAGTCGTACCCATTCCGCATCCAGTACTCACCAATCCAGGGGCCACCCTGAAGGCGTAATAAAGGCGAAAAGTTTTTCGATTAAAAATTATGCGCGAAAAGTATTGCAAACAAAGGGGCCACATGCCACTATCTACTCAGTGGCCTGAAGGGGTCAGAAGTGGGCAAAAGTGGCGGAAGAAAGTGGTCAGTCGATTTCACCGGCTCCGGTTGAGGCCCCTCGCGGCTTCCTGGCAGCCCGTGTGGATGAGAAAGGCCGTTTGAAGCTGCCTTCGTCCGTGGTGCAGTACTTGGAGAGTTTTGGGGAACGTAAAGTTTTCATTACCACTCTGAATGCATCTACTGCTCGAATTTACCCCATTTCGGTGTGGCGCGAAACCGAGCGTTCCCTGGAAGAGGCCGGCGACGACACCGAGGCGCGTGAGGATGTCGCGTTTATCGCGTACCACTTTGGCGCGGACGACGAGATGGACGGGCAGGGCCGGGTGTTGGTTCCAACCGAACTAAGGCGCGAGTTGAAGTTCGAGAACGAGCAGGTTTTTCTACGCTGCTTCAAGCAGCGGATCGACATCTTGGGCCGCGAGGTATACGAGCAGCGCCTTTCTAAGGCCAGAACTGGTCTGGACGAGAAGGTGCAAGGCCTCGAGAAGAAAGGTCTGCGGTAAGAGCCGCCGCTGTGAACGGATTGGCCAATGGACGACGACGCGGCAGGGTCTTCAGCAGGAGTTGGTTCGGCTTGGGGTCATCACTCAGTGATGCTCGCGGAGACGCTGGAGTATCTAGCGATCCGACCCGACGGAGTTTATGTGGATATGACCGCGGGCTTGGGCGGTCACACCGGTGCTATTGCGCAACGGTTGCAGGACGGTTTTGTGATTGCATGCGACCGCGACGCCGAGTCGCTTGAGCTGGCCCGCGCCAACACGGCGCAGTGGCACAATCGCATCCGGTTCTTCCACGGAGTTTTTTCCCGCTTGCCGGAAGCCCTGGAGCGGAACGGTGCAGCGAAGGTTGATGGCGTTCTGGCAGATCTTGGTGTCAGCCGTTATCAGTTGAGCGCGGGAGAGCGGGGGTTTTCGCTGATGGAGGACGGTCCCTTGGATATGCGGATGGATCGCAGCCAGGAGTTGACCGCGGCGGATCTTGTGAACGAATTGCCGGAAAAGGAGCTCGCCGATCTGATCTATCAGCTCGGTGAAGAAAGGAGGTCGCGAAGAATCTCCAGAGCAATCGTTCGCGCACGGCCTATTCATACGACCGGGCGGTTTGGCTCAGGTTGTGGAAGCGGCCGTGCCGCGAACGGGGAGAATTCATCCCGCTACGCAGACATTCATGGCGTTGCGCCTGCAGGGTGAACGGTGAAGCTGGAAGAGTTGGATCAGTTGCTGCGGCTGGTGCCGGGAGTGTTGAATCCTGGCGGGCGATTTGTGGTTTTGACGTTTATGTCGGCGGAAGACCGGCAAGTAAAACAGGCATTTCAAGCGTCCGCGCGTGCGGGTGAGATCAAGATTCTAACGAAACATGTTGTGAAGCCGACAGCGGCAGAGGTTTCGGAAAACGCTGCGTCACGGAGCGCCAAACTGCGGGCAGCTGAGCGGATTTGAAGGACTAGAGTTAATGGCGATCACTGGCAACATTCGTAAATCGTTTTGTAGGAGCCGGACCGCGGAAGAAGCCGCGCCGGCCATCTGGGCGCGCACCGAGGCGCGCGCGTTTGCGCCCAATTGCGAACGAGGATGTTTATCTCTTTGTAAAGCGAATTGACAACAGCAGCGTGGTGCGCGCGGCCGACCCGGCAGCGCGCCAAGCTGCGCAGCCGCTCGGTCGCGACCGGCTTTCTGGCGGCGATGCTGGTCATCGCTGGCCTGGTACCGGCAGCCTACAACACCATGGCCGGCTTCACGCTTGCAGAATCTTCGCCGGGAGCAGACGCACTTGAAGCAGGAGCAGGCGACGCTCGATCTGCAGGAAGCGCAACTGCTGAGCCCGGCGCGCCTGGAGCAGCTGGCAAAGACTCTGAAGATGGTGGAGCCTGCCCCGCAGGCAGTGCAGTATCTGGATGGCAAGTCCAAAGTCGCCGATGCCCAAAATCGTCTGCCGCTGAGCAGCGATTTGCCAATCACGGTAGCGCGTGTTTGCATGAATCGAGAGCCGGTCTCGATTGCTGGCCACCGACAATGCCTCAGCCATCTGTTCCACCCACTAGTAAATCGACAGACCGATTGTTGATCTTAGGGCTCATCCTGACCGGATGGGCTTTCCTTGTTGTGTTCCGCTTATTTCAGCTGCAGGTGCTTGCTCACGACAAATACGAGAAGCTAGGCGAATCGCAGCAGGAGAGGCTGGAAACTCTCGACGCTCCCCGCGGCGCCATTCTCGATCGCAACGGTAATTATCTCGCGATCAGTTCGCCCTCTGCAGATCGCGGTCGTCAATCCGGCGCCGCATTCCGGACAAATCCATAGCTGCCGCTTTGCTGGCGACGCATTCTGAACCTCGATGCGCTCCAGATTGGAGGCCGATCTCGAGGCGGCCGCGGCTTCGAAACATCATCACGGCTACTTCGTCGTTGACGATCACATCACCGAAGCCGAAGCCGAAACGCTGCAAGACATGAAGCTGGACTGGCTGGAGATCCGGCAGGGCAGTTTGCGCACCTATCCGAACGGTCAGCTTGCCGCCCACGTGGTTGGCAATGTCGGCGCGGAAGGCCACGGGGCGGCAGGCATGGAACTGAAACTGGATAAGGACCTGGCCGGAACGCCGGGCCTGCTGCGGGTCAAGGTGGATGTCCGCCAGCGGCCTTACGATTCCGAGGTTGCGAAGTCGCCCGTTATTGGAAAGAACATTGGCCTGACGATCGATAGCCAGATTCAGCACGCCGCCGAAGATCGCCATCCAGGAAGCAGTCGTCAAGTACCACGGCGATCACGGCAGCGTGGTCGCGATGGACCCGAATACAGGGGAGATTCTGGCGCTGGCGAACTATCCGACCTACGACCCGAACGAGCGCTTGCATGCCGGCGAGAAACCTCGTGGGCGCGAAGATCTGGCGGTGGTCGCTCCTTATGAACCGGGCTCGGTCTTCAAGGTGATTACTCTAGCGCCGCCCTGGAAACAACCCGCCTGCGTCCGGGCACCATGATTCCGTGCGCTGGCGGGGTTATCACTTTATTCGGCCGCACGATACACGATGCCGAAGGGCATGGCGATCTTACGATGGAAGACGTGCTGGCGCGCTCCAGCAATGTCGGCGCTATCCGCATAGGGATGGAAGTGGGCGCGCAGAATCTCTTCAATTATGTGAGGAAGTTCGGCATCGGCTCCCGTACCGGGATTGAACTGCCGGCGGAAGCGCCTGGTATGTTGCGACGCTTAAGCCGCTGGCAGGCCGACTTCACTACCCTCGGTCGCGTTCGGCCATGAAATCAGCACTACCACCGTGCAGCTTGCCCGTATGGGTGCCGTGATCGCCAACGGTGGCTTTTTGGTCTCGCCTGCATTTGGTGGCTTGGGAGCAAGCGCCGGGCGGTCCGAAAATAAACAAGATAGTGCCTGGCGCCCGTCCAGGTGCTTAAAACCGCAAACCGTAATGACGATGCGCCAGATGATGCAGCGCGTAATAACCGACCGGCACGGCACCGCACACCGCTTGCATCTGGTCGGTTATACGCTGGCCGGCAAAACGGGCACGGCTCAGATTTTCGATTTCGCTCACCACATCTACACGCACAAGTACAACGCTTCGTTTGTTGGCTTTGCACCAATGAACAATCCGTCCATACTGGTGATTGCGACGGTATCGGGCACCACGGGCGAGGCCGGTTTCGGTGCCAGCGCGTCTGGTCCGGCTGTTCAGAATGTAATCGAAACGGCGCTGCGTCTGCGCGAAGTTCCGCGCGATGTCCCGGAAGAAGTGGACGAAATTGAGCAGAAAGCAGCTGCTCGCGAAAGCGAAACTCGAAGCGAAGCAGAAGCATGGCAACAGCGTTGAGACCGATCCGGTTGCGCAGTCTGAGCACTCCGCCCAGCGATGAAGAAATGCGAGCGGCATTCGGTACCGATCCAGCGGCGGCGGACGCCGTCGATGCCAATGCTAAGTGCAATTCGTTGCCGGCCCGAAAGTGCCGGATTTCGCGGGAAAGACAGTGCGCGATGTGATGCAGGAAGCGTCTGCCGAAGGTCTCGATGTGGAGATGACCGGTGACGGTCTGGCCCGAATGCAATATCCGATGGCCGGTAGCCCGCTCCGACCCGGAATCCATATCAGGGTGAGGTTCGCGCAGATGAGGCTGCTTTGCAATTAGCGCTCGTGCTTGAAGGCGTGCCGGTGCTCGGTGCGGTGCGCCCCGACCTCTTCGATGCCGACGTACGCGGTCTCGCTTACGACAGCCGCAAGGTTGCGCCTGGATTTCTATTCTTTGCTTTTGCCGGGGCGAAAACCGACGGTGCGCAGTTTGCACACGCAGCTTTGGGAAAAGGCGCGATTGCGGTCGTCAGCGACCGACCGGCGCCAGGCGGCTTCGCGGCTCCCTGGCTGCAGGTCACGCATGGCCGGCAGGCGCTCGCGACCGCGGCCCGCAATTTCTTTGGCAAGCCGGATGAGCGTATTGGCGTCACGGCCGTGACTGGAACGAACGGCAAGACCACCAGCACTTCGCTGATTGATTCCATCCTGCGTGCTGCCGGGAAAACGACCGCGCTTATCGGAACGATTGAGTATCACTTGGCGGGCAAGGTTTTGCCCGCGGTCAACACCACGCCCGAATCGCTGGATCTGTTCCGGATGTTTCACGAACTGGAGCAGCTGGGCGGCACCCACGCGACGCTCGAAGCTTCATCGCATGCGCTGGATCTGGGCCGCATCTATGCCATGCACTTCCATACTGCGGCCTTGACAAATTTCACCCGCGACCACCTGGATTACCACCAGACAATGGAAGCGTATTTTGCGGCCAAGCAATTGCTCTTTACGCCGCGGAGCGGTCCTGCCCCGCGTTTCGCGGTCTTGAACGCGGACGACGAATGGTGCGCGGCCGTCTGCGCTTCGCGGCCGAGACCGAGGTGTATTGGTATACGCTTGCACAAGCCATCCGGAAGCCATGTCGAAAGAAGGCGTGCGTGTGCGGCCGCCGACGTACAATCCGGCTTTGATGGCTTGCGGTTCACGTCGATGCTGGCCCGTGCAGTTTCCCGTGGAGTCGCCGCTGGTGGGTCATATCAACGTCTGCAACATCCTGCTCGCGTGTGCCGCGGCGCTCACGTACGGGATCCCGGAAGAAGAGATTCAGAAAGGAATTGCGCAGTTGCAGAGCGTATCAGGCCGCTTCGAACGGGTGGAGGAAGGGCAGCCGTTCATGGTCATTGTTGATTACGCGCATACAGATGACGCACTGCGGAACGTGATTCAAGTGGCGCGTGGAATGAAGCCGAAGCGCGTGATTACGCTATTCGGTTGCGGTGGCGATCGCGACCGCTCGAAACGTCCGTTGATGGGAATGGCTGCCGGCGAGTTGAGCGATTTCGTGGTCCTCACCTCCGACAATCCCCGCAGCGAAGATCCGCTCGCCATCATGAACGATGCGATGGTGGGGCTCGGCCGATTCGATACGCCTTCCACCGCGGAGCCCGATCGGGAGCGTGCGATTCGGAAGGCCATCGAGACCGCGGCCCCGGGCGATATCGTGATTCTTGCCGGCAAAGGCCACGAGACTTACCAGATACTGAAGGACGGTCCCATTCCGTTTCGATGATCGCGAAGTAGCGCGCCGCGTGCTTCGCTCATTCGGCTACGGCGGAAAGAAAGCGTAAAGGCGTCCGATGGAACTGACGCTTGCGCAAGTCGTCGAGGCGACCGGCGCAGCTTGCGTGGGAAACGCTGATGCTCTGGCCCGGACTGTACGCGGCTGGAGCATCGATTCGCGCACAGCCTCCGAAGGCGATTTATTCTTCGCCATTAAAGGCGAGCACCACGACGGTCATGTATTTGTAAACCAGGTCCTCGCGCGTGGCGCCGTGGCGGCCGTTGTCAGTCAGGCAATGCCAGAGGCACCAGGCCGCTGTATTGCGCGTTGGGGATACGGTGGCGGCTTTGCAGGCCACTTGCGGCCTTCGCTCGCGATAGCTGGCGCGGGAGTGTTGTGGGGGTTACCGGTAGCGCCGGCAAGACCAGCACGAAAGACATTATCGCGGCCTGTCTATCCGTGCGCTATAAGACGGGTAAGACGGCCGGCAATTTCAACAATCACCTTGGCCTGCCGCTATCTTTGCTGCGTATTGCTGACGATGCGGAGATCGCGGTGCTGGAACTCGGGATGAACCATGCTGGCGAGATTCGTGATCTCGCTGCCATCGCGAGACCCGCAAATCGGCGTCGTTACGAACGTCGGCTATGCGCACGTCGAGTTCTTCGACTCCATCGACGGCATCGCTGCCGCTAAACGCGAACTGATTGAAGCACTGCCACCGAAGCGGGACTGGCGGTGTTGAATGCAGACGACGAGCGCGTCCGGGTATTCTCAAAGTTGCATCGCGGCCGCAGCATTACTTACGGTCTGTCACCGGACGCAGATGTTCGTGGCACAGAAGTGAAAGTGTCCTCCGATGGCACCGTCGTTCGCGGTGAACGGTATCCGTTTTGAAACTCGTCTCACCGGGCGAACACAGTATTCGTAATTTGTTGGCGGGTATCGCGGCCGCAAGCTGCTTCGATATCGCGCCTGCTGATCTCGTCGAATACGGTCGCCGCTCTCGAACCCGGCAAGATGCGTGGCGAACGCCGTGTAGCGCAATGGCATCACTATCCTGGACGACAGTTACAATTCCAATCCCGAAGCCGTCTGCAGCATGCTCGCGTATTGCGGAATGAGTCGGCGCAACGTCGGATCGCAGTGCTGGGCGAGATGCTGGAGCTGGGCGCTATGAGCTGAAATTCTTCATCGGCAGACCGGCGCAGCACGTTGCGTCGGGCAATATCGACTCCTGGTGGGAGTACGCGGGGCGGGCCGCTACATGGTGGAAGAGGCCATCCAACGTGGAGTGCCGTCCGCTGCCGCGTTATTTTTCGAAGATCCTGAAGAGTGCCGGCGACTTTCCTGCGCTCTTATGTGCAACCTGGTGACGCGGTTTTGTTCAAGGGATCGCGCGGGTACTCACGTCGAACGGGCACTTGCCACTATGGTGGGAGCGAACAGCAGTCCAGAGGCGTCGGCTAGCCCATGTTGTATTGGCTCTTCTATCAGGTTCTTCATCGCTACATCCCCGCTTTCCGCGTTTTCGGATACGTCACTACGCGCGTTGCGCTAGCCAGCCTCACGGCGCTTTTCCTGTCGCTCGCTGCTGGGTCCCTGGTTGATCCGCAAGCTTCGCGAGCTCGAGCTTCGGGCAGCATATCCGCGAAGACGGCCCGCAATCCCACCGAAAAAAAGCGGGAACGCCCACCATGGGCGGTTGCTGATCATCGTGTCAATCGTGATCCCGACGCTGCTCTGGGCGGATTTGCGAAACCGTTACGTCTGGATAGCGATTGCCGGTCTGCTCGGATTCGGAGTCATTGGATTCTTCGACGACTATGCAAAGGTTGCCCGAAAAAGGCAATCTGGGCTTAACGGCTTGGCAGAAGATCTGGAGCCAGGTCGCATGCGCGATGCTACTTAGTTTCTTTCTGCTGCTGCTGCATTCGAAATCAGCGTACTCGACGGCAATCAACGTCCCGTTCTTCAAGCAGTTCAAACCGGACCTACTGGTCGACGGGCTTACCAGCAATTTCTGGACGTATCCGCTCGCCTTCGTCCCGTTCTATATGTTCATCGTCTTCGATCATGGTGGGCTCATCGAACATGGTGAACCTCACTGACGGTCTGGACGGGCTCGCCTCTGGACTGATGATTATCGCTTCGGGCGCGATGACCGTTCTCACGTACGTTTCGAGCAACAGGTATTTTGCCGACTACCTCGATCTGGCGCACTTGCCGAATTCGGCAGGAACTGACTATTTTCTGCGCCACCATGTTCGGCGCGAGCCTCGGGTTTCTCTACTACAACTGCCATCCGGCGGAAGTTTTCATGGGCGACGTAGGTTCGCTTGCGCTGGGCGGCGCGCTCGGCATTGTCGCGGTTCTCATTAAGCAGGAGATTTTGCTGGTTTTCATCGGAGGCGTTTACGTGATCGAAGCGCTCTCCGTCATATTGCAGGTGGGCAGTTTCAAGCTGCGCCACGGCAAACGCATCTTCAAGATGGCGCCCATTCACCATCATTTTGAGGCCCTAGGTTGGTCGGAATCGAAAGTCATTGTCCGCTTCTGGATTGCGGGACTTGTCATGGCACTGTTCGCGCTGACAACACTGAAGCTCCGATAAGCAATGGAGTTAGAGGCAAAATCGGTGCTGGTGGTCGGGCACAAAACGCTCCGGCATGGCCGCTGTCGAATTGCTTGCGAAGGCCGGCGCGCGGGTTCGTGCGATGGATGCGAGGCAACCCGGTCCGGCCGAAGCGGCCCGTCTCTCTGCTTTAGGTATTCCGTTTTTTCCGCAAAACGCGATAGCCTTCCGCAGCCCTCGATCTGGTGGTCCTATCGCCTGCAGTGCCGGGATCTCCGATGCTGAGGGCGCTATGGCGCGGATCTGCCGGTGATCGGCGAAGTGGAACTGGCCGGATACTTTCTAAAGGGGCCGGTCGTCGGGTATCACGGGTTCGAACGGCAAAACGACCACCACTGCGCTCACTGGCCACATCTCTGCAGTGCTTGCGGCGTCCCAGTGCAGGTGGGTGGCAACATCGGTACTGCGGTAACAGCCTTGGTCGAGTCTTCACGTCCCGGGCAATGGAACGTGCTGGAGCTCTCCAGCTTTCAACTCGAAACGATTCGAAGCTTTCGCGCACAGATCGCGGCCTGCCTGAATGTCACACCCGATCATCTCGACCGCCACCACACGATCGAGAACTATGCGGCGGCGAAAGGCCGCTTATTTGAAAACCGCAAGCGAGCGACTGGGCTGTTCTCAACTACGAGGACCGGGTCTGCAGGAACGAATACGCCACCATCGGCGGACGCGAAAAGTTCTGGTTTTCATCGCGGCGTCCGGTACCGGAGGGCGCGTGGCTCGAAGGCAAGACACTTGTTGTGGACGGCACCCGCCTGCTAACGCGCAGCGAAATCAAGCTCCGTGGGCTGCACAACGTCGAAAACGTTATGGCTGCATCACTGATGGCTCACTTGGCAGGCGCGCCATTGCGTCAGATTTCGGCTGCCGTCGAGACGTTCCCCGGGGTGGAGCATCGGATCGAGTTCGTGCGCGAACGCACGGCGTCACATATTTCAACGATTCGAAAGCGACCAACGTGGATGCCACGCTGAAGGCGATCGAGGCCTTCGCCGAGCCGCTCTGGTTGATCCTCGGAGGCAAAGACAAGGGCGGCAGCTACGAACCTCTAGTTCAGCCATCCGTAATAAGGCCAAAGGCGTGCTGCTGATCGGCGAACCGCCGCCGTATCCCGACGCTGCGGCCCCGCTTATTGCTTCGGCTCTCGGAACCGCGGTACCCGTTGCCGACTGCGGGACCATGTGCTGCGGCCGTTCAATACGCAGCGCAACAAGCGAGTGCAGGCGACGTTGTGCTGCTGGCTCCGGCCTGCGCGAGTTTCGACCAGTTTGAAAGCTACGAACACAGGGGACGTACATTCAAACAATTAGTGGCAGAATTGTTCTGAGCTTCTCATTATGGCGCAGCGATTAAAAACGGATTGGATCTTGTTCCTTACCGTGCTTGCATGGTCTGTTTCGGCCTGGTGATGGTCTATAGTTCGTCATCCGTTCTGGCGCAGCTGCGCTACCACCTATCCAGCACCTTCTTCTTCTTTCGTCAGCTCGGCTGGGGCATTGTTTCGTTCTTGCTATTGCTCTGGTGCATGAAACGGGACTACCGTCGTTGGAACAATCCGAAGATAGCGTTCGCCGGCCTCGGAACCGTTTTGCTGCTTTTGGTGGTGGTGTATGCGCTGGACAGCGCCAGCCATCGCTGGCTGCACGCCGGCCTCCTTTCGCTGCAACCCTCGGAATTGGCGAAACCTGCGCTTGCCTTGTTCCTCGCTTTTTTCTTGTGCAGCCGGCTGGGCGCAATGAACGATCGGCACACGCTACGTCCGATGGTTCTCATCATCGGGTTCATTGCGCTCGCCGTAGCTGTGGCGGATTTTGGTACTGCGGTCGTTCTGGTCGCCACCACGGTTGCGGTCGTCTTTGTTGCCGGGTTGGAACTGCCGTTACCTTGCCATTGGCGCGGTACTCGCGCTGGTTCTCGGCGGCGCATTTATCGCGATGAAACCCTACCGGTTAGCCCGCGCCGATCGACTTCATCGACAAAGATCACAAGTTGATCGACCAAGTTCGATCCGAACGGCCGCATTGCTGAAATACATGCCACAACACGGCCTCCACCAGCGATCCCGGCTACCAGCAGCGCCAGGCGAAGATCGCAGTCGGGTCCGGCGGCGTGGTTGGTGTCGGTCTTATGGAGAGCAAGCAGAAGCTGTTGTACTTGCCCGAAGCCGAAACCGACTTCATCTACGCCGTCGTGGGTGAAGAGACGGGCTTCTTCGGAGCAGCACTTCTGCTGGCTGGCTTTGTTGATTGTGTTGTGGCGCGGCATCCGCACATACCTGAGCGCGGCCGACGATTTCGGCCGTTACCTGGCTCTTGGCGTCACCGTTTGCGTGGTCGTGCAGGCGTCTGGTGAACATCAGCGTGGTGCTGGACCTACTGCCCAACAAAGGAATTCCACTGCCGTTCATCAGCTACGGAGGCAGTTCGCTGTTGAGCACTCTTCTCCTGATGGGCATGCTGCTGAGCGTGAGTGAGCACGCAGGATAGTCGCCGTTGAAGCATTCGTTTGTATTAACCGGCGGCGGTACCGGCGGCCACGTCTTTCCCGCGCTGGCGGTTGCGGATGTTCTGGAGACACGCGGACATCGGATTCTTTACGTCGGCACACGCGAAGGCATCGAGGCGCGGCTGGTGGCCGAAGCCGGCTATGACATGGAGTATCGTCCGGATCGGCGCACTGAATCGCGTCGGGCGCGCTCGGCAGTTCCGCACTGCCCTGCAGCTCCCGCAAAGCATTCTGACCGCTCGCAACATCCTTCGCCAGTGCGCTGCCGACGCAGTCTTTAGCTTGGGCGGGTTTGTCGCCGGTCCGGTGATGCTGGCCGCAATCTGGAGCAGAATTCCGCTCACCATCATGGAGCCAAATGCCATTCCCGGGTTCGCCAATCGGCGAGTCGCGGCGCGTGTTTACCGCGCGCTGGTTGGCTTCGATTCTACTCGCGCATTCTTTCCGGCGAACCGCGCCGACGTCACCGGAGTTCCCATCCGATCTGCCTTCTTTGAGGTCCAGCCCAAGCAGGCCGGGCCCTTCACTGTATTGATGACGGGCGGCAGCCGCGGCGCGCAGGACGCCTGAACCGGGCCGCGCGCGAAAGCTTGCCCCTTTTTCGCCGTGCGGCTGCGCCTGTCCGCATTCTTTTGCAAACCGGCACTGCGGACCATGAGGCAGTTGCGTCTGATTTTCGCGCCGCAGGGCTGGACGGCGAAGTGGTGCCGTTCATCCGCAACATGGCGGAGGCGTTTGCCGCGGCGGATCTGGTAGTCGCGCGCTCTGGCGCGGGCGCGGTGAACGAAATTGCTGCGGCCGGCATGCCTTCGCTTCTGGTGCCGTTTCCGTTTGCTGCAGACGATCATCAGGTGAAGAACGCCGCGCAGCTGGCCAACGCGGGCGGCCGCCAAGATGGTCCGCGACAACGAACTCACGGGCGAGCGGCTGTTTCAGGAAATCGAAAGCCTGCGCACGGATGAGGCCGAACGCTAGCCGCATGCGTAAGGCGGTTCGCCCATTCGCACAGCCTGGAGCAGCGGAGCGCGCCGCCGACATCCTGGAAGAATCGCGCGCAAGAAAAAGAAATTTAAATGAACCAGTCGATTCGGCCTGCTTTTGCATTGACACGCCCGGGCAAAGCCGGAACAATACGGATGAAGAATGTTTTTTAAGCCCCAACACGTGCACTTCGTGGGAATCGGGGGCATCGGGATGAGCGCCATCGCGGAAGTGCTGCTCACTCTCGGTTACCAGGTATCGGGCTCCGATGTCAGGGCGAGCGCGACGACGGACCGTCTGGCAGGCATCGGAGCAGCGATTCACATTGGGCATCGCGCGGAAAACGTGGGCGAAGCGAAAGCCGTCGTCGTTACGTCCGCGCTGGATGCCAGCAATCCCGAAGTGGCGGAGGCGCGACGCCTGCAAGATGCCGGTGATTCCACGCGGCGAACTGCTGGCCGAGTTAATGCGCCTGAAGTTCGGTATAGCGATTGCCGGCAGCCACGGCAAGACCACCACCACTTCGATGGTCGCGTCGATTCTGAACACGGCGCAGATGGACCCGACCGTTGTGGTCGGCGGCAAGGTTGCCGCCATGCAAGGCTCGAACGCGCGCGTGGGCAAGAGCTCCCTCCTGGTGGTGGAGTCGGACGAGAGCGACGGCTCGTTCCTGAAACTCGCGCCCATCATTGCAGTGGTCACCAATATTGATCGCGAGCATCTTGACCATTACGCCTCCATTGAAGAGATCCGCACTGCTTTCGTCGACTTCGTAAACAAAGTTCCGTTCTACGGCGCCGCAGTGATCTGCATGGAGGACGAAAACATCCAGCAGATTTTTCCCGCCATCAAGCGCCGCACCATCACGTACGGTCGTTCCGCCCAGGTGGACCTCGAAATTCACGATATTCAACTTGAATCGGACGGAAGCGTCTTCTGTGTTCGACATCGCGGGGCCGATCTTGGCAACTTCCGCCTCTCGGTTCCGGGCGCACACAATGTTCTGAATGCTACGGCTGCGATCGGCGTCGGTCTGGAACTCGATGTACCTGTCGAGAAAATCCGCGAAGGTCTCCGTGCCTTCAGCGGGGTGGACCGTCGCTTCTCCATTCGCGGCATCATAGGCGGCGTGACGGTAGTCGACGACTACGGCCACCATCCGACAGAAGTAAAGGCGACACTCGCCGCCGCTCGTCTCTCGCCTTATTCTCAGATTCACGTTCTCTTTCAACCGCATCGGTATTCGCGCACCAAGCACCTGATGGAAGAGTTCGGCACCGCCTTCCACCAAGCCGACCATCTTTACCTACTCGACATTTACGCCGCTTCAGAACCAGAGCTGCAAGGCGTGTCTACGGTCGCCTTACTTCAAAAGATTCGCGCACACGGCCACCGCTCGGCCGAGTATGTGGCCAGCGTAGACGCCGGTGTGGCCGCCGTGACCGCGGCTGTCAAACCGGGCGACTTAGTGATCACGCTGGGAGCAGGGAGCGTGTCGCAGGCCGCCGACAAAATTCTTGAACGGCTGCGGGAGGCGGCTGCCTGATGCCGCGAGCCGCCGCTCCAAAAGAAGAAGAAGAACAACCGTCGCTGCTGAAGAGCGTGCGCTGGGGCCGGTTCACCTTCTGGCTGATTACCGGCGCCCTGGTGATGGTGGGCACGTTGTTCGCCTGGCATCGCACCGAGGAATTCCTGATAAAGGACGACCGTTTCCGCATTCCGGAGACGGAGGACTTTGCGGGGCAGAGCCCCAATCTCAAAGTAGAAGGAGTTCGTTATGCGTCGCCTTCCCAGGTCCGTCATGTCTTTGCGGAGGACTTCGGTCGCAGCCTCTATCTCGTCCCGCTTCAACAACGCCGCAGCCAACTTATGGCGATCGACTGGGTGGAGGATGCGTCGATCTCGAAGATTTGGCCGAACGCGGTAAGAGTCGACGTTCACGAACGCCGCCCGGTGATGTTTGTTCGCTTGACCACGGGCCGCAAGGAAACTCCTTCACTCGCCTTGATCGATCGCGACGGTTACATTTTGCGACCGCGCGTTCGAACGGTTTTTACTTTACAGGTAATTAGCGGCGTACGCGAGGATCAGCCGATTGAAGAGCGCCGCCTCCGCGTCCGACGAGTGCTCTCCATGCTACACGCAATTGGACCGATGACGGATAACATCGCCGAAGTAAACGCAGCCGATCCCAATAATCTGCTTGCTTCCGAAAAGGTGAACGGCGATGTTGTGGATTTAATGATGGGCGACGACAACTACGCCGACCGGCTGAGAAACTTTGTCGCCAATTACGCCGAGATCAAAGCAAAGCGGCCCGAGGCGAAGCTTTTCGATCTTCGCGTGGACGGCGCGATTACAGCCATCGCAGGGGAATCTCATGGGCAGCAATAAAACTAGACTGGCAGTCGGATTAGACCTCGGCAGCACCGCTACGCGCGTGATCATCTGCGCCCTTGAGGACGATTCAATCCGCTTGCTTGGTTACGGCGATGCTCCAGTGCAGGCCTGGAACCGCGCCCGGCTGGCGTCGCCCGCCGCACTCACGGACAGTATCCGGATGGCGGTGCATGAAGCAGAGCATCGCGCACAGACGTCGGCGGAATCGGCGGTGATCGGCATTGGCGGTTCAGTGAGCGGAGTCAACAGCCGCGGTCTCTACGAATTCGGCCGCCGCCGGGAAATCGAACCGGACGACCTGCGCTATGCGATCGAATTGGCGGCGCGGGTTCGCCTGGAAGACGACCGCCAGGTGCTCCAGATCTGCCCACAGGATTTTACTGTCGACGGCCGCGCAGGCTACCGCAATCCCAAAGGCATTCTGTGCGCTCGCCTGGAGGCGAACGTACATGTGCTGACGGCGTCCATGCAGGAGCACGAAGCTGTTGTGTCTGCACTTCACCAGGCCCACCTTGCGGTAGAGGAGTCGGTGTTCGAAGCCGTGGCTGCCTCCTATGCTGCGGTCTTACCAGAAGATCGGGCGCGCGGTGTGGCTGTAATCGACATCGGAGCGCAGTCTACGCAGCTCGCCGTGTATGACGGAGATGCGTTACTGCACGCGACCGCGATCCCGGTTGCCTCCGACCATATGACGCGGGACCTGTCGTGGCTGCTGAAAGTAGACTACGAAGACGCAGAAAACCTGAAGCGCCAATACGGGTGCGCCGTGACGGGACTGGTGTCCGAACACACCATGATCGATGTGCCGACAGCGGAAGGGCGCGGCGTGCGCGAAGCACCCCTGAGCCAGCTAAACGAGATCCTGGAAGCGCGCGCGGAAGAGATCTTTGAGCGCATTTACGCTGAGATTCTCCGGGTAGGCATGGAGCAATCGTTGCTAGAGGGTGCGGTACTCACCGGCGGTGGCGCTTGTCTTGCGGGGATGTGCGACGTCGCGGAGCGATTGATGAACTGCCAGGCGCGCAACGGACTCGCCACCGGCATTGAAGGCTGGCCACGGGAACTAGATTCGCCCGTCTGGACGGTGACGGCCGGTCTGGCCATGTACTCCGGGCGTCTGAAACAAAAGCGCGATGGTAAAGCCGTCGCCAAAGGGTCGAATGGATTTGGCCGCAGTCTGGCCGGATTGGTTTCCAGGTAAGGAAGCATTGAGGAGCGCGGGAGGTTTGTATGTCGAGTGATTTGAAGTATCTGATCGAAGACGAAGTGCAAATTGGCACCAAGATCAAGGTGGTCGGCGTCGGGGGCGGTGGTTGCAACGCCGTTGCACGCATGTTGCAGGAAGGCTTGACGGGCGTAGACTTCTACGTTCTCAACACAGATAAGCAGGCGCTGTCGGTTTCGCCTGTCGCGAATAAACTGGCGCTCGGTAAGAAGCTGACCAGCGGCCTGGGCGCAGGAGCCGATCCCGCCGTGGGACGGCAGGCGGCGCTGGAAGACACCGAGCAGATTATTGAGATGCTGGAGGGCGCCGACATGGTGTTCGTGACAGCGGGTCTTGGCGGGGGCACCGGCACCGGCGCGGCGCCGGTAGTGGCATCGCTGGCGAAAGAGTTGAATGCACTCACGGTGGCGGTTATCACAAAGCCCTTTACCTTTGAAGGCTCGCGCCGGATGCGTTCCGCCGAGCGCGGTCTATCCGAACTTGCTGCCAGCTGCGATACGGTGATCACGGTTCCGAATGAAAAGCTGCTGGGGCTTGCTCCTAAGGGCACAAGCTTTATGCAATCTTTCCGCCTTGCCGATGACGTGTTGCGCCAAGCTGTGCAAGGAATTTCCGACATTATCACGACGCCTGGCCTTATTAATCGCGACTTCTCCGACATCCGCACAATCATGATCGGCATGGGGTACGCGATGATGGGCACCGCGATCGCTTCCGGCCCCAATGCGGCGGTGGAAGCAGCACGCGAGGCGATAAACAGCCCGTTGATGGAAGAGGGCGGCATCAATACCGCACGGGGCGTTCTTATCAACATTACGTCTTCGAGCAATCTTGGCATTCACGACGTAAACGAGGCCTGCAACCTCATCCGCGAAAGCACTCACAACCACGATGTGCAGATCAACTTTGGCGTGGTTCTGGATGAAGCGATGGAGGACAACGTCAAAATCACCGTCATCGCCACGGGTTTTCAGCGCGAAGCACATGTCGAAGAACAGCGCAGCTCCCAATTTCCGTTCTCGGGCGTGACTCTGCCCGACGTGCCGACGGATTCGAACGGTACACACACCGGCTTTGAAGCAACGGCTTCGGAAGAACGCGCAGCCGAAGGCGAAGCTGCCGCCGAAGAGACAGTTCCGCCCAACGACTACGACACGCCGGCGTTCCTGCGCAAGCAGCGCCGTATGGTTCAGTAAGCAACGCCAACCGCAGTTGCTGGGCGAGTTTCATTCGCCCAGCAACTGCAACACCACCCGGCGCTGATGCGGGTGCGCGCGGTGCTCAAAGACGTATAAGCCCTGCCATGTTCCCAACGCCATCTGCCCTCTAATCACCGGGATAGTGACACTGGTGCTCGTTAAAGCCGAGCGAATATGGGACGTCATGTCATCCGGCCCTTCCGCTGTATGGCGGAATCCTTCCCCCTCTTCAGGTACTAATCGCTCAAAAAAGTCGCGCATGTCGAGAATGACATCAGGGTCCGCATTTTCCTGAATGACCAGCGAACACGACGTGTGCTGAATGAAGACCGTCAGCAGCCCTTCCTTGATGTGCTGCTTCGCCAGCCAGTTCTGAACTCCATTGGTAAATGCGTAAAGTCCTTTGCCGCGCGTGCCCACGGTCAAGGTAGTGTTTGCGTTGCTCACCTCTTCATTGGACCTTAAAGGCCGCCATTAGGCCCGGAGTCATCCGGCGTTTGCCGGTAAGAAACGGTCGTTCACCGATTTCGCCGTGTGCGAACACCGAATGATCTTTATCATCACAATCGAGGCAACCAATAGAATGAAACCCGCACTGGCCGATCGCTTTTCGCTCTCGTGGCAGGACATTGCGCTCCCATTGGTGCTGGTTGCAACAGGGTTGATCCTGGTAGGCGGCGACTGGTTCGGCCTCCTTTCCCTGGACCGCATCGCCGATTATTGGCCGTTCGGCGTTATTCTGGTGAGCTTAGCTAACATGACCAGCGTGGAGCCGGTTGAAACGAAGAACGAACGTGTGGGACATGCCAGATAATAGCGCTCCACCATACGTGAATCCACAGGCCCCTCCGCCGGGGATGGACCGGCGTGCCAGACGGAATGGCTGCGGCCGCGGCTCGCACGCGTCTTGGGCTATCTTCATCATCCTGTTTGGCATTGCTCTCTTTCTCAGCAACATCGGCATATTTCCGATTCACAATATCTGGAGTTATTGGCCCTTGTATCTGGTGTTTCTGGGTGTTAGTCGTCTCATTGCGGGTGCACCGCAGGAACGCGCAAGCGGCTTGGTTCTGACCGCCGTCGGTACGGTTATCTTCGCTTCAAACCAGCATTGGCTGCATTTCAGCGGCCGGCAGTGGACTTCCGTCGCAGGTCTCATCCTGGTTGTCTTCGGCGTGATGAGTCTGCAAGCGGCGCGTGGTGGCGGACCACCGTTCTTCCGGCCGCGCATTGCCCGGCGCTACGCGCAACAGTTCACTCCATTCAACCCTGCGCAGCCCTTCACCTCAGGACAAGGGGACGAATGGCTCCGTGATTCCGCCGTGTTTGGCGGGGTGAAGCGACGGGTGGATACAAACCGGTTCGCAGGTGGCGAAATTGAGGCAATCTTCGGTTCGCTCGATTTGGATATGAGAAGCATCACCATGCCTCCTCTGCAAAGTGCGGCGACGCTTCACGTGAACTCTGTTTTCGGTGCGGTAAAGCTGCGCGTGCCCCAGCACTGGCGTGTTTCCGTTCAAGTGGCCAGCGCATTTGGAGCGGCCGAGGACAAGACGATTCCAATACCGCGGACGGACCTTCCTCCTTCGACCTTGATTGTCACCGGAAGCAGCGCGTTTGGCGCGGTGGAAATCGACAATTAGAGCGGCTTTCGCGATGCACCCACTGCTTCGATCCCGAAATACCTTTGCCGCGTACGCTGCGGCCTGGGTCCCGCTTGGGTTGGTGTTTGTGTACCTGTTCGGAGCGAGCGGCCACGTTACGTGGCTGGAGTCGTTTCTGGCCGCGGTGCCGACCGTGGCGGTGCTCGCCATTGTTTGTCTGATGCCGTTCTATGTTTGCCGTTCCCTGCCACTAGGGTCGGCGCCTGTCTGGAAGTTGACCGTCTGGCATACTATCCCCGCGATGTTCTTCAGCGGCGTTGTACTGGCTGCCAACCACTTTGCGTTGTACTGGCTGGCGAAGCTGGTACCCGGCCTGGACGAGCGGTTTCTGCCCGTGGTTCCGGTTCTCGCGGCCATGGCCTTCATCACGTACCTTCTCTCCACGGCTTTGCATTACGCATCGCAAGCAATGGAGCGCTCAAAGCAGGCGGAACTGTTATCTCGCGAAGCGCAGTTGCGGGCATTAAAGGCGCAAGTGAATCCGCACTTTCTGTTTAACAGCCTGAACTCCATCAGTGCGTTGACGGCAATCGATCCTACGCGCGCCCGCAGCATGTGTGTCCTTCTGTCCGATTTTCTCCGTCTGTCGTTGCGGCTGGGCGAACGGATCAGCATCCCCTTTAGCGAGGAGCTTGCCCTCGCGCGAACGTACCTGAACGTGGAACAAGTGCGCTTCGGCACCCGCCTGCGGCTGCACCAGCATGTGGAAGACAACTGCTGCGGTTGCGAAGTGCCGCCGTTGGTGATTCAGCCACTGGTCGAAAACGCTATCAAACATGGTGTCGCCACGTTGGCCGATGGAGGAGAGATCACCATTGCCGCCGCAAAGAATGGCAGCGGCATGCGCGTAGTGATTGAGAACGACTTCGACCCGGACGCCCCGGCAGCGTCGAAAAGCGGCTTTGGCATTGCCAACGTACGCAACCGGCTGCAGGCCCGTTATGGAGCGGCGGCGGCCCTCGAAGTGGAGATCGAGCGCAACCGCTACCGCGTGGTTGTCTCAACGCCTTGCATCGCAGCCAGAGGAGCGCGCGCTTGAGTATTCGTACCCTGCTGGTTGATGACGAAGACCTGGCTCGCGGACTGCTTCGGGAATACCTTCAGGGAGAACAGGACATCGAGATAATCGGCGAGTGCCGGAACGGTTTCGATGCGGTGAAAGCCGTGGCCGCGCATAAGCCCGACCTGCTCTTTCTGGACGTGCAAATGCCAAAGCTCGACGGCTTTGAGGTGCTCGAACTTATCGGCTCCGAAGTGGCTGTGGTGTTCACGACGGCACATGACCAGTACGCCACCAAAGCTTTCGACGCCGCGGCCGTCGACTACCTGCTGAAACCCTTCGATGCCGAGCGCTTTCGCACTGCGCTCAACAGAGCGCGCGCCCGGCTGGGCGAGGGTACACGCACCGAATCCGCGCTGGCGCTCAAGGCAGCGGCACAAGCACCGGGACAATACGCCACACGCCTGGTCATCAAGGACGGAACGCGAATCCAAATTATTCCGGTGAAGGAACTGGATTGGGTGGAGGCGCAGGATGATTACGTTGCTCTGCATTCGTCAGGTAAAGCAGTCCTGAAGCAGCAGACCATCTCCAGCCTGGAGACAATGCTTGATCCGGAAGAGTTCGTTCGCATCCATCGATCGCATATTGTCCGGCTGGATCGCGTGGTCAAGATTGAACCTTACAGTAAGGACGCCCGGATTGCCGTGTTGCGGGACGGCAGCAAGTTGCCCGTCAGTCGCGCTGGATACCTGCGTTTAAAGGAACTGATGGAGAGGGCATAGTCGATGTATTTCGTTAGCAAGTGGCGAAGTCGCCGATGACTGACGGATTACAAGTGCCTCAGCATGTCCTGTCAACGGCCGGAACCTACTCCTGCCGCAGTAACGCAACTACATCGTCTACGGTAATAACTCCTATCAATCGCTGGTGATCGTCAACAACAGGCAGCGTAAGTAAGTTGTATTTGTCGAACATTTCGGCAATGCGATCCTGACGCTCACTCGAGTGGACGCATAAAAGAGGGTCGCTGGCCAAGTCTTTCAGAGGCATGCTCCCTGGAGCGATCAACAAACGGGCAAGCGGTACGGAAGCAATAAGGCTTTCCTCATCATTTACCAGAAACAGGGTATGCAAATCCTCCAGCACCTCTTCCTGCTTTTGAAGCTCTTGCATCGCATCCTGCACCGTGGCTGCCTCGGGAAAGGAGAGATAACCCGTATCCATGATGCCGCCAGCGGTGTTGTCACGAAACTCCAAGAGTTCCTCGACGTCTTCCTTGCCTTCGGGCTCCATCTCGTCCAGGATCTCTTCAGAACGGTCCTCTCCTAACTCGTTGAGGAGGTCGGCGGCTTCGGAGGCTTCCATTTCGTCCAGGATCTCGGCCGCTTTTTCAGAATCGAGGTGGTCGATGATGGCGGTCTGTGTTTCAAGGTCCACCTCGCTCAACAAGTCGGCCGCAGTCTCGCTGTCGATGGTGTTGAAAATGGCTGTGCGCTCCTCGTGACCCAGATTCTCAACAATGTCCGCAAGATCGGCTGGATGCATATTCTCGAGCAGTTTATTGGAAATGTTCAGCCGAACGCGGCGCTGCGGGTCGGATTCAAGAATATTGCAGAACTCCCACGGAATGGAGTGAGGCGGAATGCGGCTCTGCAGTGTTCGGATGGTAGCGTACGGAATAATGCCGCGCAGGACCCGACGCAACATAGAGCGGATGCCGATGTCCACCTCCAGAATGTTCAGGGTTTCGATGCCGCCCTGCGTTTTGCGCGTAAGGGTGACGTCGTTGACGCGGACGACTTTGCGGCCCTGCGCATCGATAATCTGCTGATCGAGAAGATCTCGCACCATACGCAGCATGTATTCGTCGGAGTGATATGGCGTGAGACGCTCGTCCTTCAGCCGGATACCATCGGGCGCAATGGTGTGTACCTGGTCCCAGCGGATACTAAGCCAGCCTGGACCTGCGCCGACAAGATAGCGGTCAAGACGTACCGGGTTGATAAGGGGAACCAGGGCGGCATCGCGCAAGATGCCGATGTGACGACCTTTCAGGTCGTAGACTTTGATGCCCAGCAATTCACTGAGGTAGAGATAGTCTTCCGCCACCGACGCCGCTTCCATGCTTCGAGGATAACTGGCGAAACGTACTACACTGAGGGTTTCCTCCCGCAGACAGTCAGTGAAGTCGTCCATTTCCATCGGAAACAACCATCGAACGAAAGAGAACCCGCGTGGAACGAGCCCAAAGCTGAATGCTTACGCATTTTTCGGACGGGCCGGGCTACTTTCGCAGGCGCATCCAAATTATGAATTTCGGCCCGGCCAGTTGACCATGGCTCAGGAGGTGGAATCAGCGCTGCGCGAGTCCCAGCACTTATTGGTTGAGGCGGGTACAGGCACAGGAAAGACGCTGGCATACCTCGTTCCGGCCTTGCTTTCAGGCAAGCGCGTGATTATCTCCACCGGCACCAAGACGCTGCAGGAACAGTTGTATCTGAAAGATGTGCCGTTTCTGCAAACGCTATTTGAGGGGCCACTTTCAGTGGCCTACATGAAAGGTCGCGCGAACTATCTGTGCCGCCAGAAGCTGTACGAAGCCGCGCGGGAACCGGTTCTGACGGGCATAGGAGAAATCCGCGAATACGGAATGATTCGCGAGTGGGAAGCCGAAACGAAGACGGGGGACCGGGCCGAACTGCGTGAAATCCCAGACAATAGCACGGCTTGGCTAAAGCTGGATGCACGGGCGGATCTGTGCGCGGGCCAGAAGTGCCAGCAGTTTGAGCGTTGCTTTCTAACGGAGATGAAACGGCGCGCGAACGAGAGCGAGATCGTCATCGTAAACCACCATTTATTCTTCGCAGACTTGGCAAGTCGGGAAGCGCCGTTCGGCGGCATTATTCCCGATTACGACGCAGTGATCTTCGATGAAGCGCATGAGATTGAGGATGTCGCGGGGCAGTATTTCGGGATCACTGTCAGCAACTTGCAGGTGCAGGAACTGGTGAAGGATACGGCGGCAATTTCCCGGCGGAAGTTCTTCGCCACACCCGAACTGGACCGTGTGCTGGTGTTGTTGAACGAACATGCGGCGCAGTTCTTTTCGTTGTTCCCGCAAGAGGGCCGGCACGGCTTCCGGGCACACGATGCATTTCTGGACCAGCACGAGATGATCTATCGCGAACTCCTGTTAGGGCTCGAAGTCTTACGCGGTCAACTGGAGCTTGTGATGGAGGCTATTGAAGACACTGTGCCGCTGGTTCGTCGGGCCTATGCTATCGGGCAGGCGCTACGGTTCTGGATGGAATCAGGTGACCGGGCGTATGTGTACTGGATAGAGCGGCGCGGGCGCGGAATGTATCTTCAGGCAACACCCATCGATGTGTCACAAACGCTCTCAACGCATCTGATGGAGAAGGTGAAGACCGTGGTGCTGACGTCGGCCACTCTCGCGGTGGCGGGCTCGTTCGACTTTGCCCAGAAGCGCCTGGGTCTGGAGCGTGCGCGAACCCTGATGGTCGAGAGTTCATACGACTACTCAACACAGGCACTGCTGTATGTACCGCCTCATCTGCCCGACGTAAAAGCACCGTCATTCACGCAAGCGGCAGCAACGGAAATCGAACAGATACTGGAGGCTTCCCGGGGACGCGCCTTCGTTCTATTCACAAGCTATCAGCAAATGCGGCAAGTGTACGAGATGTTGAAAGGCTTGCTGGATTATCCGATGCTGCTGCAAGGCGAAGCTCCGCGTAGCGTACTGATTGAGCAGTTTCGGGCGACGCCGAACTGCGTGCTGTTTGCGACTTCGAGCTTTTGGCAGGGAATCGACGTTCAGGGAGAACAGCTCAGCTGCGTAATCATCGACCGTCTGCCCTTTGCGGTGCCGAGCGATCCGGTAGTTGCTGCCCGTGTGGATGCAATCAACCAAGCGGGAGGGAACGCGTTCTACGAATACCAGGTGCCGCAGGCGGCGTTGGCGTTAAAGCAGGGATTTGGACGGCTCATCCGCAGCACGTCAGATCGTGGCGTCTTGGCCCTACTGGATAATAGAATCACGAAGCAACGTTACGGGCGTGTTTTCTTCGACAGTCTGCCTCCTTACCGCTTTGCAACGAATATAAGGGACGTTCAGAATTTTTTCTCCTATGTTTGAGATCTGCGTAGAACACACATTTGCCGCCGGACACGCTTTACGGAACTACTACGGCAAGTGTGAAAACGTACACGGGCACAATTACCGGGTGCAGGTGGCGATTGAAGGTGCAGACGTAGACGAGAACGGCTTGTTGTACGATTTCGCTGATTTAAAGAGGCGGCTGCGCTCAACGACGGAGTACCTGGACCATCGGTTCATTAACGACTTGAAGCCGTTTGACGTGATCAATCCGTCAGCGGAAAACATCGCACGCTTCATTTGTCAGGAGATCCAGAAAGACCTGAAAGCCGTTGCGATTGCGTACGTCAAGGTGTGGGAGACTGACACGTCTTTCGCAACGTATCGGCCTTAGCAACGAGCAAGCGGGCGTGCCAACCAAATCGCACGCCCGCTTACCCCACTCGAAAGGGAAATAGCTTAACGTCCGAAGAAGGTGGCGTTGCGCTGTGTAAATTCCGACCACTTTTCCGGGAGATCGTCCAGAGCGAAGATTGCAGACACTGGGCAAACCGGAACGCAAGCTCCACAATCGATACACTCTACCGGGTCGATGTAGAGCATCTCTTCTCCCTCAAAGTTCGCCTCGTCCTTTTTCGGGTGAATGCAGTCGACTGGACAAGCATCGACACAAGCGGCGTCTTTGGTTCCAATACAGGGTTCAGCAATTACGTAGGCCATCTAGAGTTCCGTGAAGATCTAAATCTTAGGAGTAACACACGCGGCAGCCGCCAACAATGGCCCCACAGCGAGTGGACGCATTTGGTTCCGGATGGCAGTTCGGAGCGCTCGAGAAAACGAGCCCAATCCGGACCAGGCGACTACACCAGAAGTGTAGGTTCAGTTAATATCTGAGCCGACATCCCTCGGACACGAAGGAAGCTTTCGATCTCGCCCCGATAGGCGGAATTCAGCAAAATAATGGCTTTGGGTGCCGAGGGATTCCAACTCTTCAGGGGCCACTATCAGTTGCCCTGTACCGGGCACGTACATACCCTGTTTCCGCGGGTTGGAGTCTACGACTATCGGAATCTGACTGGCACCAGGCACCAAGTTAAGAAAGCTGACCCCCTTTGCGCCAGCGCCCCAAAAGGCCAGTGGCCTGCCCTTGCCCGCAACTAAGTGCGCGATAGCGTCTGACCAACTCCGTACGGCGTTTGAGACCGTGACGCCTAGGTTCCCAACCGACGGGTGCGAAGCAGACCCAAGCCGAGTGCGTCTTTGTTTTCGCGAGTTCCTTGCCCCGGGAATACGAGCCTCCACAAACAGAAATTGATCGAAAAAGCGTTTTCCAGCCCGGACGACTTGGAGACCCGCACGTTCCATCAGCATGACTAGGGAGGCTTCTGTGAAGTACGATACGTGCGGATAAATGACGTCCCACAGGCCGGGACCAGTTAGGACATATTCGCCGTTAGGCACTTCCATGTAGAGCATCGCGCCCGCGTTATCTTCTCCACTCGTTATTTGCCGAATGAAATCCAATGGCTTTTCAATATGCTCCAGCACGTGGCGGCAACACAGAAAGTCGTAACCCTTCTCCGCCTCTTGGCGCGTGAAATATCCGCGCACAAACTTAACCCCCGCCGTCGGATCTGTCTCACCGAGGAAACTAGGGTCATATCCGCAACCCAGGTTCGGTCCATAGCGGCAGAGAGCTTTCAGGAACGTTCCCTTACCACAGCCCACGCCAACAATGTGCTTGCGGCGCAGTTGGTAACGGTCGCATAACTCTTGCGCTAGCTGTTCGGTGTAGGCCTGAAACGTCGGGGAGAAATCGAGGGAGTTGTCGTATTTAGTGTCATATTCCAGAAGTCCGGCGTCGAACTTGGCGTTGAAAACCAAGCCGCAGTCGTCGGCAGCATCGGAGTTCCACGGAGCCGGTCGCGCACGTTTGGGCGGCCTCGCGAGTCGGCCACAGTGCCGATACGTTCACTGGGACGCACGGCAGCGCTAGAATCTGGTGCGATTGCCGATCGGAACAAGTGGGACAACTCGGTCGCCGCTCTCCGTTTGCATTTTTGGTTGTAAGCTGGAGCCAGCGGTCCAGCAGGGTTTGAGGAGCGGAGTTTCTTTGGGCGTTCGGTGGTGCCATACAGTCGTCCAGACCTGCTGAACAAACTATAGAACACATGTTGGCCAGCCGATACCCGTAGTACTGGCGGCATCAAGGGGACTCCTTAAATCGGCTGGATTGAGATGACCAGGATCTCCACCACGGATTCAGTTTCATTTCGCCATTGCCGGCTGGTACCCGCTACCAAAGTTACGGAGTCGCCGCGCTCGAGTGTCTGCTCCTGATCCTCAAGGCACAACATGGCCGTCCCTTCAAAAACCATGGCCAACTCGTCGGAGATGCTTGGTGTCGGTTGTTTCCCGGTGAGGCCACCAGGCTTGATATTCAGCATGGACGCTTGCAACCGGGAGCCGTTTGGAAGAGCCGCCAGGGAAGAGATCTCGGCCTTCGACCAGTCGAGTGCGACAGGAGAACGGTCGCGGGCCCTCACGACGTTGACCGGTTGCTGATTGGCGGATAAGAAGAACTGTCCCAGGGTGACGCCGAGAACGTTAACAATCTTTTCCATGGTCGAGATGGAGGGAGAGCACTGGCCGTTCTCCAACTGGGACAGGAAACTAGGCGATACGCTGGCGCGCTCGGCCAAGCCGCGGAGGGAGAGGCCCTGCTGCTCCCGAAGACGACGCAGCGAGTCACCCAGAGTTCGTTCAATCATCTTTCACCACGATAGTGAATTTTAATTGAGACGTAACACGGACGCAGTCGCGCCGTACCCGGACTGCGCGCAACGCGAGCACCAGGCGGAACTTTTAGGGCAGCGAACCAGACGGCCAGACTCAGTCGCGCGCCACACAGTTGCGGGCTGCGACCGCAAGCATTGAAACCAGTTCCAGCGCTATCGTACTCCTGCGTATGGCACGCGAAGCGAGGCGCCCACGCGACGCATACCTATAATGACCATGATGAGCGTTAAGGTGCGCAAAGCCGTATTCCCCGCCGCGGGACTTGGAACCAGATTCCTTCCGGTGACGAAGGCCGTTCCCAAGGAGATGCTGCCCATTGTGGACAAGCCTCTTATTCAATATGGCGTAGAGGAGGCACTGCAGTCGGGATGCGACAACATTATCATCGTGACCGGACGCGGCAAGACGTCGATGGAGGATCACTTCGACATCAGCTACGAATTAGAGCAGGTGCTGAAGTCGAAAGGCAAACAAGCTCTGTTCGACATTGCGCGCGGAATTGCCGACATGGCAAATATCTCCTACGTCCGGCAGAAGCAGGCGTTGGGATTAGGGCATGCGGTGCTCAGTGCGAAGGAACTCGTTGGTAATGAGCCTTTTGCGGTAATCCTTTCCGATGACATTATCGCCGCCGAGAAGCCATGCGTGCGGCAACTGATAGATGTTCACGAAACCTTTGGCGCCACAGTGCTGGCGTTAATGGAAGTGCCTCGCGACCAGATCTCCGCGTACGGTTGCGCGGAGGCAGAGCCGGTGGCAAATGGAGTGTTCGGCGACCGGTTATTCAAGATCCACAATATGGTGGAAAAACCAAAGGCTGAGGAGGCACCGTCGAATCTCGCGATCATCGGCCGGTATGTGCTTACTCCCGACATCTTTGAATGCGTTCAAAGCATTGAACCGGGAAGTGGCGGCGAGATTCAGCTGACTGATGCCATGAAGTATATGTTGCGCTCGCGGCCAATCTACGGGCTGAAGTTTGAGGGCAAGCGATATGATGCCGGCGATAAGGCAGGCTTTTTGAAAGCGACTGTGGAGTTTGCATTGAACCGGCCAGACCTGGGCCCATCGTTCCGTGCGTATCTGAAGACGCTGTCGCTGTAAGTACATAGAGAGAGGCGGAGATGATGACAGTGTTTCAGTTTCGCCGCCCGTTGATGCGGACGGTTCTTTTTGTTGCTGGGGCAGTTTGCGCTGCCGGTCACTCCTGGGCCGCAGCTTCGCAAACCACCATCTCCGTTGAGGTAAAGAATACTTACAACAAGCCGGTCGATAATGCGGCAGTAATTCTGGACTTTCTCGGGTCGCACCAAGTGACACGCCTGGGGAAACGCAAGCCTATCCACTGGGAGGTTCGTACCGACCAAAGCGGACATGCCCATTTTCCGCCGGTGCCCCAGGGCACCATTCGCCTGCAGGTGGTAGCGAAGAATTATCAAACGTACGGGAACAAATACGACGTGGATGAAGAGCAGAAGACGCTGGACATTCAACTGGAACGTCCCCAAACCCAGTACAGTGCGCATCCTCCGTTAAAGCCGGCAGATCCGCAAACAAACGACGCCCCTAAGCAGTAGGCTTGGGGTAACGGTTGATCCCTGGCCTGAAAGGATCTGCTGGCAGCAAGGCCGTGTAAGAACCACAAATCTACACACCTGGAGTTTCTTCGCATGCGCTCATCGCTCACAAGTCCCTTGCTGGGCTTGGCACTGGCTTTCGCAACGTTGCCGCTGCTTGGACAAGCAGCCGGTCCATGGCACACAGCAGGCAATCAGATTTTAGATTCGAATAACCAGCCCGTTCGCATATCCGGTGTGAACTGGTACGGCTTCGAGACGACCGACGAAGTCGTTCATGGCTTATGGGCTCAGGACTATAAGTCGATTCTCAACACCATCCACGCCAATGGTTACAACACCATTCGCATCCCGTTCTCAAATCAGATGGTGGAGCAGCCCGTAGTTCCATCGAACATCAGTTACAACAACGGCAGCGGGGCAATAAATGGAGATTTATCCGGATTAAATTCTCTGCAGATCCTAGACAAAGTGGTTGGCTATGCGGGCCAAATCGGATTGAAGATCATTCTCGACAACCACCGCTCTGAGGCGGGCAACAGTGCCGAGGCAAACGGCCTCTGGTACACCAGCACTTATCCTGAGTCCGCGTGGATAAACGACTGGGTCACGCTGGCCAACCGCTATAAGGGCAACAACACCGTGATCGGCGCCGACTTGCGGAACGAACCGCACAACGCGAATAGCGGCGGCGCTTGCTGGGGATGCGGGTCCACGATGACTGACTGGCGCTTAGCAGCCGAACGCGGCGGGAAACGCGACGCTGGCTGCCAATCCGAACTGGTTGATCTTCGTTGAAGGTACCGACTGCTACAACAACGATTGCGATTGGTGGGGTGGAAATCTGGAAGGTGCTCAGAGCTATCCGGTCACTCTCAATCTAGCTGGCCGGCTGGTATATTCGGCTCACGATTATGGTCCGCACGAATATGGACAGAGTTGGTTTAACGGCAGCACGAGTTATTCAAGCTTAGCTGCGCTTTGGACCAAATTCTGGGCTTACCTGAGTTTGAACGGAGTCGCGCCGGTGTGGGTTGGTGAATTCGGCACCACGAATAACACTTCGGATATTAGTAACTCAGCCGCCGGTTCCCAGGGGCAATGGTTCCAGAGCCTGGTTACCTTCCTAAAGACGAACTCGAACATCAGCTGGACTTATTGGGCGCTAAATGGCGAGGACGCGTACGGACTGCTGGATAGTCAATACGACAGCACGCCAGCCAATGCTGCAAAACAACAGGCGCTGGCTTCGATTCAGTTTTCGCCAGGAGCAGCGCCGAGTTGTTCCGGAATTGCCGCTATTCCGTCTGGAGTGACCGCTTCAGCGACGTCTTCAAGCCAGATAGTGCTGGTTTGGAGAGCGGATGCGACGCCGACCGGGTGCAATGTTACTTACAACGTTTACGGGTCGGAAACTGCGACCTTCGCACTTACAAGTACCAATCTACTCGCGGGCGGCGTTTCCAGTCCCGGCTATTCCGCTATTGGCCTGGCCGCAGGGACGACCTACTACTTCGTTATCACTGCCCTTGATTCGGCTGGACAGTCGGCGGGTTCCGGAGAGGTATCGGCGAGCACTCCGTCGAGCACAGTGGCTGCCCCTAATGCGCCCTCGAATTTGAGCGCGATTGCAACATCGTCCAGCGCGATCAATCTCAGCTGGCAGGCGAGTTCCACGTCAGGCGTGACTTACAACATCTACCGTAGTCAGACAGGAGGCTTCACTCCATCCTCCGCGACGCGCATCGCAACAGGAGTAAACGCAACCAGCTACACGAACAGTGGATTGTCGGCCGCGACGACGTATTACTTTCTGGTCACAGCTGTCGGTGACGGCGAGTCCGGGCCGTCAAACCAGGGATCAGCCACAACCCAACCCATAGCTTCTCAAGGCGCGGCATGTCACGTTGTGTACACGGTGAACTCACAGTGGAATGTCGGCTTTAATGTCGGTGTCACGATTCAAAATACCGGTGCCGCTGCCATCAATTCCTGGGTACTTAGTTGGACATGGCCCGGCAATCAATCGATTTCGCAGGCCTGGAACTCGAATGTTGTTTCCGCAGGACCGAAGGTCGCGCTCTCTAATGCCAGCTGGAATGCTTCCATTGCGCCAGGTGCCAGCGTTACCGGGTTGGGCTTCAACGGCACTTACAGCGGAACCAATCCAACCCCAGCGGCTTTCTACCTGAACGGTAGCCTCTGCCGCTAGACTGGCTTTATTCTCAACCCGGGAACTTACTTCCCGAGTAAGTCCCAGGGTTGAAGGATCTTGCTGAGATACAACTCATGAGCGGGGCCTTCGTAAGCGAGGGCTCCGGCATAGTTCGGACCGAGCACGAGATTGTGCAGCTTCCAATTCGCCGCCGTTTTACCCGACAAGCTCACAAAGCGAGCCGGCTCTGACGGATTTAGAGTTACGCGGAATGCATCGAGTGAAGCGGCTAACCCTTCGCCGGTGGCCTTAATGTAAGCTTCTTTGCGAGTCCAGCAGAGAAAGAACGCGCCCTGGCGAGTTTCGGCGGGCAGCGCTAGCAGATCGTGAAACTCCTCTCGAGAGAAGTACCGCTCGGCAATGCTTGAGTAATCCGAAAATTCTTTCACAAGCTCGACGTCGACTCCAATTTCGATAGAACGAGCAAAGGCAAACACAACGAGGTCGCCCGAGTGCGCGAGGTTGAACCGAAGATCATGGGCATCGTGAAGCGCAGGTTTCCCGTTCGGCCCTGTGGTGAAGCGTATTGTTTCCGGTGCGGTTCCGAGGTATCGAGCCAGCAGCGACCGGAGAAGTCCACGCGTCATGATAAAGGCGCGGCGCAGGTGCACGAACTTGAACGAATCGGCACGCCGGACCTCGTCGTCTGACAAAAGGGTTCGCAGCCGGTCTACGGTTTCGTCAGTGCCTTCCAGGCGAACGGGCCAAATCTGAATGTGGCCCATTCGCAGTTCCAGGCAGTTGAACCTCGCCGAGGTCTCTTTCGAGGACAGTCCCGATTCCTTAGCGGGCACTCGCAAGCACGGGTTGTGCGACCGGTCTCGCCAATCTCTTATTAAGCGCAGCCGCCAAGGATGCAACACGGTTCGGCATCATCGCAGTGGCATGGCTCCCTGGTAGGTGCAAGACTTCGAGACCGCCCTCAATTAGGGTGCTCCACCCGATCAAGGGATCCACATCGCAGTTAGGTGCATCGTCGCGGAAACGAATCAGAACGGCCGAGCCCTCGAATCGGCTGGGAACATAACTATTCTCGATAGTCACAAGCAGTTCCTGCATCGACATTCCAGTGCGATACTGTCCCAAGCCGCGGTGCGAAAGGACGCGAAGCCGCCACTCAAGCCAAAGATGGTTTAGCCGTTTCATTACGAAGTGCCGTGGCCCTTCGCTCCATTCATCTTTGAACTTAAACACGATCTTGCATGCCTTGCCAGCAATCCGCTTACCTAAGCGGACCGCTCGTGAGGCGGTCGGACCGGGGCCCTTGATCTCGCCATCGATAAGCGCCAGGAGTCCAACTTCATGACCGGCCTTAGTCAATTGCTGGGCCATTTCGTAAGCGAAGACGGAGCCGCTGGAATAGCCTGCCAGATGAAAGGGACCGGATTGTTGCATCTGGAGGATCTGCTTCACGTACAGCGAGGCGAGCGACTCGACCGATCGCAGCGTGACATCCTCAAGAATCTGCGTGGGAGCTTGAACTCCGATTACTGGTCGGTCGGGCGCGAACAGTTCCGAGATCGACCGGTAGGCGAGGACGTCACCGTACATGTGATGAACAAAGTAAAGTGGCGCTTCCAGGCCGTGGGGTTGCAAAGGAACCAGGCAACTGGGAGCGGGGGGGACGCGCAGCCGTGCGGAAAGTAAGCGCACGGTGGGTGCTTCAATGAGCGTGCTGGGAGGAAGCCGCTGGCCCGTGATCTGTTCCAAGTGAACGAAGATCCTGGTCGCTAATAAGGAGTGTCCTCCGACCTCAAAGAAGCTGTCATCCAAGCCTAACGACGGTTGTTGAAGGATCAGCCGCCACGCATTCAGCACCTTCTGTTCTAAGTCGTCTGCGCAGACTGCCTTTTCGCTCGCGAGCGGGTCGGAAGCTTGCTGATCACGTTTCAACGCTTTCCGATCCACCTTCCCACTCGGATTCAGAGGGAACGTCGATACTGGAACGAACGCAGCGGGAACCATGTACGCCGGAAGCGAAAGCGACGCGTAGCTATGCAACTCGGAATGCTTCAACGGTTGCTGACTGTATTGCACGTAAGCAATTAGTCGTCTGTCTCCGTCTTCAAGCTCCTCTACCTTCGCCACACACTTGCGAATAGCCTGGTGACTCTCGAGTTTAGCTTCAATCTCGCCCAGTTCGATTCGATAGCCGCGAATCTTGACTTGGCTGTCAGTACGCCCAAGCAGTTCGATTTCGCCATCAGGCAACATGCGTGCAAGATCGCCCGTTCGGTACATGCTAGCAGCGGGATCACTGCTAAATGGGTCAGGGACAAATTTTTCTTTAGTGAGATCGGGACGATTGAGATAACCACGGGCAACCGCGGGTCCTCCCAGGTATAGTTCTCCAATCGCTCCTATGGGGTTAAACCGGCCCTTTCCGTCGAGGACGTAAGTCTTGTAGTTTGCAAGCGGACGACCCACGGTGATCTTCGCATCGTTAGCCCCCACTTGCTTGCCGGTCGCGTAGACGGTTACCTCGGTTGGTCCGTAGAGATTCCAGACACTCTTGCCCAAACTGCACAGCTGCTGCGCTAGTCGGGGTTCCAGTGGTTCGCCGGCGGTAAGCAACGTCAGCCGCTGGTGGCCACGCCACCCAGCTTCCACCAGTAGCCGCCAGCCGGACGGGGTGGCTTGCAGCATTGTAGCGCCCGTCTCGGCAGCAAGCTTCGCGAGCAGTTCACCGTTGGTAGCAGTGGTCCGCGGGACTATCACAACACGCGCGCCGGAAGTGAGCGGGCCGAAGATTTCGAAGACCGAGATGTCGAACGAAATCACCGTTGTCGCTAAGACGACATCATCGTTGCCGAGCGGGACCAACTGTTTCATCGCGTGGAGCAACGTACCCAGTGCTCCATGCGTGATCTGAACACCCTTCGGATTTCCGGTCGACCCGGACGTATATAGCACGTAAGCCAAATGCTCTGGTGCGACGAGGGGCCATTCATGCTTTTCAGTGAGCGCAAGCGGACTCACGTCGTCCAAGCAGAGAATGTTGGCTGGGGAGCCGTGCAAGTTGGTGCGAAGACGACTGTCGGTGATGATGACTTTCGGAACGGAGTCCTCCTGCATGTAGTGGAGGCGTTCCGGCGGCAGGTTCGGATCCAGAGGGAGATATGCACCGCCTGCCTGGAAAACAGCCATTAGTGCTATCACCATCTCGGCGCTTCGTTCCAGATGTATGCCCACCAGCACATCCGGCCCTACACCGAGGTGTCGCAAACGAATGGCTAATTGCTCTACTTGCAGTGCAAGTTGAGCGTAAGTGTAAGTTCGCCCTTGATAGCTCAGCGCAACCAGATCAGGATTCTTACCGGCCTGCTCGGCAAACAGGGCATACGTTGAAGTTGTGCCCTGAGGTAAGTCTGTTTGGTTCCAGTTGATTAATTGCTGGCGCTCTTCTGCCGTAACGATGTCGAAATCAGTCAGGTTCCGTTCTACATCGGTCAGCGCCCAACGTAACAGCAGGGTGAAGTGGCGGGCGATGCTCTCCACCACATCTGAGCTCCACAGTCTGGGATCAAACTCCAGGTACCCGTTTTTCAGTGGGCCCGAGCCGTCGACGATCAGGTGAATGGAACTGGATCGGTCTCGAGCGGAGGCAACGCAAAAGGGCGGTCGTGTTTCCCAAAACGAGAAGCGCGCCTGTGATCCTTCGCTTGCATTCCCGGCTAACGTAGCTTTCGAGGCACTTGTTACTGCAAGTTGATTCGCTTCGGCAGCACAGTGCAGCGAAAGGTGTTCGTCCAGCTGTAGGCAAGTGACGAAGTTGTCATCGCGACAAAAATCAACACTCAGGACCGACTGACCCGTGTAGCGCCGAAGAAGCTCTTGAAAAACGGTTACGAGGACTACTGAGGAGTCCGACGCAACCAACTTAGTGGCGGCCAGAAGTTGCTGCGAGAGTTCCCGCGAAAATTCAAGCAGGCGGATCTCAAAACCCGAGTTGACAGTTAATTCGAATGGAGTTACTATCTGAACTTCTCTTAATGAATCCTTATCGTCACGCTTAGTTCGTTTTCTGAACGCTGTTGTCGACCCAGACACCGTTCGCCTCCCCCACCCTAATCTTTGAACGACATTTTCCCCAATAACTACGGCCAAAACCGATACGCGGATATTGAGTGTAGACGGAGTGGGAGTGTAATTGCAACTGCCATCGAACGAGCAATTTAGCCGAACGGTTGAACCTTAGAGAAGAAGATTTTCTGGGAGAGAACCAGTGTGCAAGCTAAGCAAGGCAGAACGTCGGTGAACCAGAGCATCTCCGACAGTGTGCAGACGCCGGCTAAAACAAAACCAACCTCCAGTGTCTTGGAAGCGAGATACACCAACACGGCCGTTTTTCTAAACCCAAGAAAATGAAGAGCTAAATACCCCGCTAAGTCACCAAGTGCGCCTTCCAGTCGTGAGACGCCGGCGTGTCTCAGGCCGAGTTCAGCAAGCGTGGGAACAGCGTACAGAATGAGAATCACGAAGGTCGAAAGGCCCAAAATCGCCACGAGTCGCTCAACCGTAAGGGCGAGACGCATGGTCACGAAATGGGGAACTCTACTGTTCATAGACCTCATTGGATTAGTACAAACGGCGCCATACTAGTGGTTTGTGCAGTACTAGCTTGGCCGTTGTAAGTAGTACTTAAGCAACACGGGATTACACGTACTACGTAGCGCATTGATGAGATTTGGCTTGGCTTTGAAACGACGATTGTGTACATGGTAACCCTCATCGCTCGTTGCCGGCTAAGGCGATTGCGTCTATCTCAACGGCGACATCTCGCGGGAGCCGCGCCGCTTCCACCGTGGATCGGGCTGGCGGATCAGCATTGAAATACTGCCCGTAAACTTCATTCATTTCCGCAAACTGACCCATGTCTTTCAAGAAGACCGTTGTCTTCACGACCTGTGCGAGGCTGGAACCCGCGTTTGTGAGCACGGCCTGCAAGTTCTCGAGCACACGGCGCGTTTGTTCAGCGATGGAGCCGGCGACGAGATTTCCGGTAGTAGGGTCAAGCGGGATCTGGCCACTGAGGAATAGCAACCCGTTGGCGCGAACTGCCTGCGAGTAGGGACCTATTGCCTTCGGTGCCTGGTCGGTATGCAATGTTTGCTTCATACGTTTGAGTTCTTGACTTCAGTAAGTGCGGTATCAGGGAACGCGGATCCTTGGGGAGCAACGCACCGTTGCGATTTGCCGGGAAGCTGAAGAGTTCCTACCAGCTGAGAGGCGTGCCTGAGGTGGAGTCGGCTCAACACGCGCCCGAGTTGCTCGGCTACCCGCAAGGGAGCGCGCGGATCTATAAAGGAAGCAGTTCCAACCTGCACAGCGGTTGCTCCGGCAATCAGGAATTCGGCCGCATCGGTCCCGTTTGCTACGCCGCCCAACCCGACAACTGGAATGCGCACGGCTTGCGCGGCCTCATAGACCAGTCGTAGCGCGATCGGTTTGATAGCAGGACCCGACAAACCTCCAAAACCATTGCCTATGCGCGGGCGGCGCGTTTGGATATCAATAGCAAGCGAAACAAAGGTATTCACCAAAGACAGCGCATCGGCGCCGGCCTGTTCGGCGGCCCGAGCCAGCGGTTCGATGCGCGCGACGTTCGGTGAAAGCTTCACCAACAGGGGACGGCGGGCGACGGCGCGAGCCCGAGACACAACATCGCTCAATAGGTCAGGCTCATTCGAAAAAAACATGCCCCCGTGATCTGTGTTCGGACACGAAACATTCAACTCGTAGCCGGCAATGCCCTCGACGTCTTCAAGAACTCGAATCACTTCGACGTAGTCTTCTGCTCGATATCCGAAGACATTGGCAAAGACCGGAACATCATAGGTCCGAAGCTTTGGAAGTTTCTCGTGAACGAACGCCCGAACGCCCACATTCTGGAGCCCGACGGAATTCATCATGCCTGCTTCGGTGTGCCACAGGCGCGGCGCGGCATTGCCGGCAATCGGCTCGCGGGATAACCCTTTCGTGATTAGACCGCCAAGCCGGTTCAACTGCAGAATGGACGCAAACTCAATGCCGTAGCCGAACGTACCCGAAGCAGCGAGCACCGGGTTCCGAAGAGTGATCCCGCACAGTTCGGTCTCAAGCGCATTCGAGTGTGAGTTTGCGGGCTTCACTTCTACCATCAGGTTTGCACGCCGCATAAGGCGAGAGTCTCCGGTAGCCAACTTTCAAACCAGCTGCGAAAGCGGGCGAGTTGCTCGGCGGTGGCTGGATGGAGTGGGATGGAGAGCGTGTTGCGTACGAAATTTCGCGCCTGGGCTGCCTCCTTTAGAGCAATGGTGGTGGGGAACTGTGCCAGCCACTCAAGCATTTCGGACAAGCGCTGGTCCAGGTGCTGAAGGGCGGTGGCATCGCCTTTGTTTTGGGCGCGCCGCATCGCAACGGGCAGTTCCGGAACGGCGGCGGCAATGCCCGAGACCACACCGTCCGTACCCGCCTGAAGAGCGCGCGCGTAGATGGACTCGTGTCCCGCAAACAGGAGGAACGGATGGCGCGCTCGCAATTGCAGCAAACGTTCACATTGCGGCCAGTCGCCGCTGGAGTCTTTGATTCCAGCGAACAAGCCAGAACCGAGCAACCGGTCCATTACGGCCGCCGAAATGGGCGTGGTGGATTGCGGCAAGTTGTAAAGGAACAAGGGCGTGCTTCGATCCACAGCGGTGCGGAACTCCTCATAAAAGCGCTCAACTTCAAGCTCGTTATAGCGATAGAAGTGCGGCGGCATGACCAGCAGGCCGCTGGCGCCTGCGTTCATAGCGTGATCCGCCAGGCTGCGTGCCCCTGAAAAAGGTGGAATGCGAAATGTTCACAAGCACCGGCAAGCGGCTCCGTTTAGCAGCCAACCCCACTACGCGCATGCGTTCCTCGACTTCGAAGTGAACAAATTCGCCGGTAGAGCCGAAAAAGACAAAGCCATCCACGCCAGCGGCTGCCACCTGATCTAGGTAATCGAGGTAGGCTGCGGTGTCGGCCTCGATGGTATCCGGCCGGCGGGGCGTGACCAACGCTGCATACACTCCTTCAAACCTGATGCTGGTGTCTTTTCTTGACATTCTTCCCTGGAAGCGGAGTCGGACCGCTGCAATATAGGCTGGGCCTGGGCAGCGGCGGCTTCTTGAATTCTAACCGCGGTCCTACCCCGGTTTGCTCGGAACTTTTGCGCCTTGCCCGATCGAACGATCCGAATCTTGACAAGCGTACACCAGAATGTTCCAATCCGAAATACCACTCCCGGTACGACTGGATTGCTTGGCTGCGGTACTCTTCGCCACGCTGCACGAGTAAGCTGCTAAAGTTCGGCCCCGTTCCACCGAATCCGCCCTGGCATACATATAACTTTTCTGAGGTGGAAAACGTGCGTCGTTGTTTGTTGTTGATGGTTGCGCTGGTTGGCTGCCTGGGCTCCCTGAATGCCCAAACATTTCGTGGGGGAATCAGCGGTTCGGTCGCCGATACGACGGGGGCGGTGGTGCCCGAAGCCGCATTGAAAGTGACCAATGAGGCAACAGGGCTGGTCTACTCTACGCTGTCTTCTTCAACCGGCGTATATTCGCTTCCGGACCTGCCGATTGGCGCCTATACGGTTGAGATCGCCAAGCCCGGTTTTCAGAATATGCGCGTGGATGCGGTGCATGTCTCGGCAGGACAGGTCTATAACCTGCCGGTAAAGCTGAACGTGGCCCAACAAACCACGACGGTGCAAGTCTCAGCAGCCACGGTTGAAATCGAGACGAGCAGTACAACACTCACGACCGACTTGCCTTCGCGGGCAGTGCAGGATGTGCCGTTAAACGGACGAGATTTCACGCAAATGATCGCGTTATCGCCCGGTTTCGCAGGATACGCTGGAGGGGCTTCTGGTTCCATGAACGGGGCGCGCGCCAACCAGATGAACTGGCAGATCGAAGGAACCGACAACAATGACCAATGGTGGAACGTCATGGCGGTCAATCAGGGCGGTGTGCAGAGTATTGCCGGTACGGTCATGCCTCTGGATGCTGTGGAAGAGTTCTCGCTGCAGACTCAGCCCGGTCCCGAAGCCGGGCGCAACCCTGGCGGCAGCGTCAACTTAGTTATCAAGTCTGGAACCAACCAGTTACACGGGTCGGCGTATTATTACAACCGCAATGAGGCCCTCGCGGCGCAATCGTACTTCGTACCTGAGGGATTGCCCAAGAACAAGATGAGAAACCAGCAGTATGGCTTCTCCCTGGGCGGTCCCATTATCAAGGACAGAACGTTTTTCTTTGCCACGTACGAGCGCCAGCAGTTTCTGATCGGTAATCAGGCGCTTTCCACTGAACCTTCGGTGAACTATCAGCAGGCGGCAATCGGCCTGATGCAGCAGTATGGCGTTGCCGTGAACCCGCTATCCCTTCATCTTCTAAACACACTGTGGCCAGCTAGTGCGTTGCAAGGTCCGGCGACGGCCAGCAACTACTTCAATCCGAATCCGGAGCATGGCTTCAGCAACAACGGCCTGGCGAAAGTGGACCACAGCTTCAACGATGCCAACCGGCTCTCGTTTCGCTGGTTCGTGGGACAAGGCAGCCAGACCGCGCCGATTGGATCCCGTATTCAGGACTATTACCAAGTGGCGCCGCTGCATGTGCAAAACTATTCGCTGATTTACAACGAGACATTCTCGCCGAAGTTCACCAACCAGATCCTGTTCGGGGTTAGTTACTTCAACCAGGTCTTTTCAGACTTCAACGATAGCTTCAATCCGGTTGCGCTCGGTTTGAACACGGGCGTAGCGTCGGCTAACCTGACCGGCGCGCCTTTTATTTCCATCAGCGGCTTCGATACCATCGGCCTGACGCCGAACTCAGGACGAAGCGACGCCACCGGCCACCTGAATGATGCGGCGACGTACGTTACCGGCAAACACCAGTATCGATTCGGCGGCGAAGTGCGGCAAGCCCGGATCGATTCCTTCTACAACACCGGCGCGCGCGGAGCCTTTTTCTTCAACGGAGCGCAGGGCCCGTGGAGCAGTCTGCTTAACCAACCTGGTTATGACACTAATATCGCGTCGCTAGCGGATTTCCTTGCCGGTGACGTGTATCAGTCAACCATCGTGCGTGGCAATCAAGAACGCAAGGTCACCATGAACAGTTTCGACCTGTTTGCGCAGGATACCTGGCAGGCTACGCCGACTCTGACGTTGAATTATGGTCTGCGGTACGACTATCAGGGGCCGATTCATGACGGCAGCAACGACTTATCCGTGTTTAACCCGGCCAAGGGCGGCCTGGTAACTGTAGGGCAGCAGATTGGCAACTTGTATCCACAGTATTGGAAAGCGCTCAGCCCGAGAATCGGCTTCGCGTATCAGCCGACGAGCAACGGTACGCTCGTGGTGCGGGGCGGCTTCGGCATTTACTTCGACACTCCGGCCATCGTGCCGTTCTTAGATAATTCGTCCAGCCTCTCGACACCCTCAGTTGCGAACAATGGACCGTTGGGGGTGGAAGGCAATCCGGCCGGTTCACAGCCCGTTTTCACTCTGCAGCAGAACGGATATACCCTGGCCACGGGCGCCCCGATCTTTCCCACCGGAGCCATTTCGCTAACCGGAAACAATGTGGTGAATTTGTTCTCGGTGAGCCCGAACTTCCGGCCGGCATACTCACTGAACTACAACTTGAACGTGCAAAAAAGCCTAGGGAAAAACACTGTCCTGCAAATTGGGTATGTCGGAACCGAAGGACGGCGATTGCTAATTCTGCGGGACATCAATCAGGCGGCGCTTGGCAGCGGATTTGTCGATACCACAAATGCAAACGGTTTCTCCTACCAGCAGACGACGCGGCCCTACTTCTCGCAGTACCCCAATTACGGGGTCATCGATGAAATACAGAGCACTGGCACTTCGAATTACAACGGCTTGCAGATGTCATTGCGGACGTCAAGCTGGCATGGACTTGCCTCGCAGTTGAACTATACCTGGAGCCACAGCCTGGATGAGGTGACGCAGTATGTGGGTGCGTTGCCCCAGGACAGTAACAACCTGAAAGGCAATTACGGCAATTCGGACTACGACATCCGGCACACTTTCTCAGGATTTGTAATTTACGATATCCCGGGCCTTCGGTACGGGCCGAAGTGGCTGACACACGGCTGGCAGGCGAACGCGAACATGACTTTCCATACCGGTCTGCCATTCAATGTGTACGCTTCTTCCGACACCAGTGGGACAGGCGAGAACACGACGCGCGGCAACCAAATCGGCAGCGCGTACGCAGGCGCAGGCCAGTCGCTCAGCAATCATCAGCCGGTGCAATGGATCAACCCGGACGCTTTTGCGAATCCTGCCAACGGCAGCTTTGGGACTATCGGCCGCAATGTGCTTCGGGACCCCGGGTTCGGTGACGTGGACCTTTCAGTGTTCAAGAACATCCCGATCCGAGAGCGGCTGCACGCTCAGTTTCGGGTGGAAATGTTCAATGTGTTCAACCGGGTAAACCTGGCTCCGCCGAGCGGTTACATTGGAGGCGGCTTCGGACAGAGTTCGGACACCATCGGGGACTACAGCGGGTCCCCCGGCATCGGGCCCGGCGAACCGTTCAATACGCAGCTGGCCCTGAAGTTTCTTTTCTAATCATGCGAACTTACACAGCTGTCTTTGCGTTCGGCACGGCGCTGGCGATGGTACCTCTCCTGCAGGGCCAAACCGGACGGATAGTCCATTACGAACTGAAGATGGACGAGTTGAAGTCCGTTTACGGCGTGCTTCCGCCGGTGCTACATGTCAAGCCGGGCGACATCATTGACACGACCACCGTAGATGCGGATGGAAAGGCGGCTGAAGCGGCCGGCTACAAGGTGAACGGTCCGAATCCGCTGACCGGACCCTTTTACGTGGACGGAGCCGAGCCAGGCGATACGCTGCGGGTGAAGTTTATTGCGATAGATGTCAACGATAAGCAAGGATTCGGCAGCGCCGGACCCGGATTCGGCGCCTTGAACAGCAGTGGTTACACACCGGTTTTGGGGGGACCTATCCCCAAGCTGGAATGGACGTATCCCGTCGACAAAGAGGCTAACGAAGCGACCTTTCACGCAAAGGACTCGAACTTTAGCGTGAAGATCCCGCTGCATCCCTTCCTGGGGTGTGTCGGCGTAGCGCCGGCGCTAGGCGAGGCACGCAGCTCTATTGTGCCCGCTGAGAACGGCGGAAACATGGACGCGCCGGAAGCGAGTGTGGGTAACACCTTGTTTCTGCCAGTCAACGTGCCCGGCGCGTTGCTATCGTTTGGCGACGGGCATGCTGCCATGGGCGACGGGGAAGTAGATGGAACCGCGATCGAGATCTCGATGAAAGTGAAGATCCAGGTGGATCTGGTCAAGGGGAAGAAGATTGCCTGGCCGCGTTTCGAGAACGACAACTACATAATGGCCGTCGGCATCTACCGGCCGCTGGACGATGCTCTGCGGATTGCCTTCACGGAACTAATCCACTGGATACACGACGGTTATGGCCTTTCGGAGATGGACGCCTACGAACTGCTCTCGAAAGTGGCGGAAATCCATCTCGACGAAATGGTGGATCCCAACTACGTCGTTGTCGCCAAGATCAACAAGAAGTTCCTGCCGGGAAGCAAGGAAGGGTTAGGCACGATCACACAACGTCGCCCTTGAGCCGATGCTTGTCGTAGCGCGCCAGAGTCTCTTCGAACAACTTCTTCGGGTCAAATAGGTGCTCCGGTTCGAATTCGTCCTTGTTCCAAAGGGAATTCGGATTGAACTCGATGCCAACAAAATGATTGCCGTCCCGATGGGCGCAGTACCGGACCTTACCCGAGAATTGGCCGCCATCGTACCCGATCAGCACCGGAGTGTCGATAGGAAGCGCATACTCCATCTGCAGGCAAGCGCCGTGGACGGATATGTCGTCCAGATTGCCGACTTCATAGCGTTCCTGGCCGCGCAGGTCCTGGTATTTAATCTCAACTAGTTCCGCGCAAAGCACTCGTGAATTGCGGCGCTGGTCTCTCATGTTGTGCTCATCGGCAGATTCGGGCGGCAACATAAGAGCGCGCATTACTTTTTCTGTTCTCGCTACGATTGAATAGGTTTGCCTGCCCCTGTTTCGCTTCCGTCGCCGCCCGTCCAAAGACCAGATGAGCGGCTGGGTTTGGTGCTGCGCGTCGCTTTCTTCGCAGTGACGGTGTGGGTGGGCGCTTTGCTTTTCGAAAACATCGCGGTGTGGCTGCTGCGCTCGGCGCTGCTAGGGGCGGCGCTGGGCATTTTCGCCACTGGGTTGATCGCGAACGTCTTGACCATGCGGATTTTCGACCGGAGACCGTTGGCAGACATCGGACTGGGCGGCGGGTCGGATTCTCGCAAGAATTTTCTGATCGGGGCTGGGCTGGCGGCAGGTTCAGCGGTAGTCCTTTTAGTGACGCCGCTGGTCACCGGAGGCGCACATCTCCAAAGCCGGACAGGCCCCGCCAGCATTTCCGTGCTTTCGCTCCTGTTCTATTTCGTTGTGCTCCTATTTGGGGCGGCGGGCGAAGAAGTCATCTTTCGGGGCTACGCTTTTCAGCTGCTGGTTAGCAGGCTGGGTCCGTTCGCCACCATCTTTCCCGTTTCGCTCATCTTCGGCCTGGCCCATGGGACAAACCCGCATTCCACAAAACTCGGTATCCTCAATACGGTTCTCTGGGGAACATTGTTAGGTTTCGCCTTTGTCCGCAGCCGTGATCTGTGGTTGCCGATCGGTTTGCACTACGGCTGGAACGTCACTTTACCTCTGTTCGGCACTAATCTGAGCGGGATTACAATCGAGGTGACGAGGTACACCTATCGATGGGATTTGGCGCCCTTGTGGAGCGGAGGAGCATATGGCCCGGAGGGCGGCCTGCTAACCACATTAGTAGTTGTGGCGATCTTTTTCGCTCTTTGGAAAGCCCCGGTGGTGGGCCAAACAGCAGCGATCGCGACCAATCTCAACGAACCCGATCTACGCGGACTCGACCTCTCGGCTTCGGCCTAGAACGGCTTCTCCTTGCGCTTCTACTGTTGTTAGGAACGGCAGTGTCGATTCGCGCAGACAAGCTCAGCTTTGACGAACGGATGGAGATTGAACGCGGCCTCACGGCTGAATTCGCCACCGCCAAAGTAACCCTCCCGCGATCCAAGAAACCACTGGTCATCAAAAGCGATGGCTCATACGACCACGGCACTTGGAACGATGCATTACGCGAAAGTGGACCTACGGCGCGCCTGGGGGACCAACTGCAAATCACGCAAGTGCGTATTGAAGGCAATCGCATCCTGCTGGATATCAATGGCGGCACAAAAGGCAAAAGCCATTGGTACGACCACGTGCAAGTGGGCATGGGTGGAAATACGAACCCGGTCGCCACGCAACAGAGCACGGTACAGGGCGCAACCGGGACTTATGTAGCTTTAGTGTTCCCGAAGGATGTGCCGTCGGTCACCAGTGCGCAGATCAAACAGATGTTAGGCCCCATCTTTGATTTCGAGAAGCACTCCGCAACGGAACAGTACGTTTCCAAATTGCCCGAACCTGTGCAGCAGGCGATTAAACAACAGAAAGCGATTGAAGGCATGGACAAGGACCAGGTGCTTCTTGCCATGGGAAAACCGCGCAACAAAAGTCGCGAGACCGACAAAGACGGGAACGACTTCGAGGACTGGATCTACGGCGAAGCGCCCGGTAAGATTACGTTTGTTCGCTTTAACGAGAACAAGGTGATCACGGTAAAAGAATCGTACGCCAACATTGGCGGGACCACCGCACCCCCACTTCCCACTGTGCAGTAGCCCACACCATATCGGCTTTGATGGGCGAAATTGACGCTCCCGCTAAAATGGAGCGTATATGCCAATCAAAGTAGGAATTAACGGCTTCGGCCGTATCGGTCGAAATGTGGTCCGCGCCGGACTGCATAATCCCGAAATCGAATTCGTTGCGGCAAACGATCTGACCGACACCAAAACTCTGGCGCATCTTCTCAAATACGATTCCATTCTGGGTCAGCTGAAAGAGGATGTGAAGGCGGACGGCGAGTTCATTGTTGTCGGCGGTAAGCGGATCAAGATATTTGCTATCAAAGACCCTGCTGCGATTGATTGGCCGTCACTGGGTGTGGAAGTTGTAATTGAATCGACCGGACGTTTCACCGATGCAGCCGATGCGGCGAAGCATTTACGCGGATCTGTGAAGAAGGTCATCATCTCCGCCCCGGCAAAGGGCGAAGACGTCACCATCGTGCTGGGCGTCAATGATGACAAGTACGATGCTGCCAAGCACAACATCATCTCGAACGCTTCGTGTACCACGAACTGCCTAGCGCCGGTGGTGAAGGTTCTGAATGACAAGTTCGGCGTCGAGAAGGGCTCGATGACCACCATTCACAGCTACACCAACGACCAGAGTGTCCTGGATTTTCCGCACAAAGACCTGCGCCGCGCGCGTGCAGCCGCATTGAACATGATTCCGACATCGACCGGTGCGGCGAAAGCGATCGGCTTGGTGCTGCCGGAGCTCAAGGGCAAGCTGGACGGTTACTCCATGCGCGTGCCCACACCCGACGTTTCGGTGGTGGATTTTGTGGCCGTTCTTAAACAGGACACCACAGCGGAAGCAATCAACGCCGCGCTGAAGGAAGCCGCTGACGGTCCCATGAAAGGCATTCTGGCCTACACCGACGACCCGGTGGTCTCGACGGACATGCTGAACAATCCGAATAGCTCAATCGTCGACTCCGAACTGACAAAGGTGCTGGGCGGAAACCTGGCAAAAGTGGTTTCCTGGTACGACAATGAGTGGGGGTATTCCAACCGCGTTGTCGACCTGGTTAGCTTCCTGGGCGAGAAAGGGCTATAGCCCAGATTCGGAGAGTGCTTTAGCCGCGCAGTTCACGGATGACCGCGTCCGTGAACTCCTCCGTCGATGCCGTTCCGCCCACATCACCGGTCACGTGTTTACCGGTTTTGTAAACAGCCTCGACCGCGTTCTGCAGGCGTTGTGCCGTCGTTCGTTTCGCCCAGGTGGGTAAGAAGCATCACGGAAGACAGCATCAGCGCGGTCGGATTGGCTTTTCCCTGCCCGGCTATATCGGGTGCGCTCCCGTGGACGGCTTCGAAAACCGCGTGGTTCTCGCCCATATTCGCGCCGGGAACAATGCCTAAGCCGCCCACCAGACCAGCGGCCAGATCGGACACGATATCCCCGTATAAGTTCGGCAGCAGCAGAATATCGAACGTTTCGGGGCGCATAACCAGTTGCATGGACGCATTGTCCACAATCAGTTCTTTGTATTGGATATCCGGGTATTGCGCCGCGGTTTCACGGCAGCAGCGCAGAAACAAGCCATCGGCCAGCTTCATAATATTCGCTTTGTGAATAGCAGCAATGCGCTTGCGGCCGTTCTTGCGGGCATATCCGAATGCATAGCGCGCAATGCGCTCAGACGCTGTTCTCGTGATCACTTTTAAACTGGTTACGACGTCTTTGACGATCTCGTGTTCAAGGCCCGAATACAGGTCCTCCGTGTTCTCGCGAAAGATCACCATATCAATCGCTACATCTTGGAAGCGCGTTTTGATACCGGGCAGCGTTCGTACCGGGCGAACATTCGCAAACAGATCCAGACTCTTGCGAAGTGCCACGTTGACGCTTTGGAAACCGCCGGCAATCGGGGTGGTGACAGGTCCTTTCAAACCCACCCGCGTTTCGTTCAACGAATCGAGAACATGGCCCGGAAGGCTCTTCTTCGATTCCAGGATGATTGTTTCGTTCAGCTCCGCCAGACGCCATTGAATATCGACGCCGGTCGCTTCCACGGCGCTTACCGTGGCCTGAACAACTTCGGGACCGATCCCGTCGCCCGGGATGAGAGTACACAAATGAGGCACTCTTCAAGTTTAAGAAAACGGCCGAGCCGGACCGGTCTATGCTACTTTCTACCTTTGCCCGCTGCCACCACTTGTCGGCGTCTGTTTCTCGGCTTGCTCGCTGCTGCCTGGTTTCAGCCGTTGCTGTGGGCGGCAAATGAGACTTGCCGACGTCAAAATTGAGGGCAATCAACAGTTGCCGGCAGCCGCAATCACCGACTGGGCGGGCCTGCGCGCGGGCGCTACGGTCACAGATCGTCAGTTGCATAACGTGTGCCAGAAGTTGGTGGACACAGGCCTGTTTACGGCTGCCAACTACAGCTACCTGCCGGCCGGGACAGCGAGCGGCTACACCTATATAGTCAAGCTCACAGTCGCCGAAGACACTTCCACTGTTCCGGTCCAAGTGGATGTCGAGGGAATCAATAGCGAAACTATCTGGCGAGAGCTGCAGAGATCAAGCCCGTTCGTCCAGCACTCGATGCCCGACAACGACGCCGCGCAGAGCTTCTATCAAAAGCAAATCGAGGCAGCGCTGGTCCGGCTAGGACATCCCGGCATGATTCTGGCCCGTCGCGAAGCCGATCTCCGGACGCAGCGGATGCAGGTGGTGTTTCAGTCGACCAGCGCGATCAAGATCGCATCCGTCTCGTTCGAGGGTAGCCGTAGCATCGACCAGGACGAGCTCAAACGCAAAATGCAGAATGCGGTCGTTGGGCAGCCATACTCCGAACGTGATGTAAGGGAAGCCTTGCGCGCCAACGCAACACCGATGTACGAGGCACTGGGCTATTTACGCGTTGCCTACCCGAAGATGACTCGCACCACCACGGCACCCAACCAGGCTGCTGTTGTGGTCACTGTCGATGAAGGTCGAGTTTGGCGTGCCGGAGCGCTCGAGTTTACCGGTGACGCACTGCCGAACGACGACATGCAGAAAGCCGCCGAGTTCCCCGCCGGGCAAGTGGCTAATTGGCCGTTGATGGTGGCCTCGGTCACGCGAGCTGAACGCATTCTTCGCAGCCGAGGCTACATTCAGGTCAGCGCGGAACTAGTTCGCAAGTTCCACGACGATACTGGCGTGGTCGATCTTCAGGTTGGAATGGTACGAGGGCCACAGTTTGTGTTTGGCGATCTTCGCTTCGAGGGACTTTCGGCGGACGAAACCGATGTGGTGGGCCGCAGATTCGGTTTGCGCTCTGGCGCCCCTCTGGACGAGCCCTACATCGACACCTACACAGCACAAATTCAGCGCATCCTGGGTGCGAAGGCGCGGAACATGGAGCGAAGATTCGTCACACGTGCCGATCAACGCACCGTGGACGTTGTTTTCAAAATCGGTTAGCAATCTGAGGCTAAAGAAACACTTCCGACGCTTAGTGGATCTACCAGAAGCGGCAACTCTCTGCCGTTGAAGCCCGCTTACCCGTGACAGAAACAACCGAAAGTAAAGGTACTTTTTCCGCTTGGCAGGAGCGTTTACAAGCGCTCAAGAACGTACCGCCAGTACTCAAGATAGTGTGGCAATCCGGCCCGTTTGTTGTCACGGCGGGACTGATTGCTCGCGTGATTGTATCGGTATTGCCGGTCGCCGCCGGCTGGGTCACAAAGCTGATCGTCGATCTGATCACGGCGGTCGTGCACCACCAAAAAACGCTGACGACTCATTTGTGGTGGCTGGTTGCGCTGGAGTTTGCGCTCGTGATTGTTACGGGTCTCTTCGGGCGGATCATCGACTACTACGATGCGGTACTCGCAGACCGCTACACGCGGCACGTCAGCATTCAGGTAATGGATCACGCCTCGCAGCTGGACCTGCAGGCTTACGAGAATCCGTTATTTTACGACCGCTTGGAGCGGGCGCGCGTACAGGCGACAGACCGCCTGGCAATGATCCAGGCTTTAGGACGCTTGTTTCAACAGCTTGTGACGACTGCCGTGTACTCGGCCGCTATTCTTTTCTACTCGCCTTGGATGTTGCTGGTGCTAGTCGGCTGCTTGATACCGGCTTTCCTCGGCGAAAGCCATTTTGCGTTCCTCAGTTATGCCAAGAACTTCCGGCAGACTCCCGCCAAGCGGCAGTTAGATTACCTGCGTCAGGTGGGTGGCAGCAAAGAGGCCGCGAAAGAACTTAAGTTGTTTGGGCTAAGCGACTTCTTTACCGGCCGCTTTACGGCCATCTCGAACGCAATTCTGGATGAAAACCTGGCGCTTTCGCGCCGGCGTCTGGTTGCTGTGTCTTTTTTGTCGGTCCTCAGCACGTGCGGCTACTACGGCGCTTACCTGTGGGTGATTTATAACACGGTAACCGGCCGGCTCAGCTTGGGGACTTTGTTCTTTCTCACTGGTGCCATTGCCAACGCGCAAAGCAATATCTCGCAGGTATTCTCGTCGCTGTCCGGCATCGCCGACCAGGCGCTTTTCCTCACTGATTTGCTTGCGTTCTTCGAGATGAAGCCAACCGTGATGTCGAAGCCGAACGCATTGCCTGCACCGCGTCCCATTCGCCGCGGCTTCGAGTTTCAGGATGTCTGGTTTCGCTATCCCGGAGACCGAACGCTGGATCTTGCAGGATCTGAACTTCACGCTTGAATGCGGCGAACGCATCGCACTGATCGGTCAAAACGGCCAGGGCAAGACGACCATCGTGAAGCTGATCACGCGCCTGTATGATCCTACGCGTGGACAGATCCTGCTGGACGGCGTCGACCTGCGCGAATACAGCATCGACGAGCTGTGCAACGAGATTGGCGTGATCTTCCAGGACTTCATGCGTTATGAGATGACGGCGCGAGAGAACATCGCCGTCGGGCGCATTGAGATGCTTTCGAATGAAGAGCCATCCGAAGCGCGGCCGAGAAGAGTCTGGCGGATGGCGTCATCGCAAAGCTTGCCGCTTGGTTACGATCAGATGCTCGGGCGGCGCTTCGAGGGCGGCGTCGATCTGTCCGGCGGCGAATGGCAGAAGCTGGCTCTGGCGCGCGCCTATCTGCGCGAAGCGCAAGTGTTGATTCTGGATGAGCCCACGGCCGCCCTGGACGCGCGCGCCGAATTCGAAGTGTTTGAGCGGTTTAACGAGCTAACGGTCGGTAAGATGGCGCTGTTTATTTCGCATCGCTTCTCTACCGTGCGTATGGCGGAGCGCATCATTGTTCTCGAAAATGGCGCTATTGCGGAAGAAGGAAACCATCACCAACTTATGGCGCTCGGCGAGCGATACGCTGAGATGTTTGAATTACAAGCGTCCAGTTACAGGTAAGAGTCAGCCAACCCATGTCTGAAGTCGTTACCAAGAGACTAGTGGAGGGTCCGCTGCCAACGCCCGATGCGGGATTGAGCGAAGCGGAAAAGCAATCCCTGCGCGAACAGGCCGTGCAAGCCGCGCGAGTGTGTGGTTGGATTGGGGGCAGAAAGCGCTGCAATCGCCCACGCGAGCTCTTCCGGGAAAGTGCGCGGATGCTAAACCAGCTGGAGCGCGATCTGGTCAACCTGCGCAGCGACCAGCCTTCGGACGATCTGCAGTGGTTGTATGACAACATCCGGCTGGTCCGCAGCGACATTCAGGATTTGGAAAGCGGCGCTAAGCTCCTCGCCAAGCTGCCAGCCGTTAAAACGCAAAACGAAGACTGCATTCCGCGCCCGGTGATTCTTAGCCGGGCACTGCTGGAAGGCGCGCAATACCAGCTCACGGAGGCAAATTTCTACTTCTTCATCCAAGCGGTGGAGGAGATCGAGCCGCTCCGGCTGGCGGAACTGGGCGGCATGCTGCCCGCTTTGAAGCTGGTTTTGCTGGAGTTGCTGGCCGACCGCGGATTTCGTGCCCTGGAAGCGTTTAAGGCAGAAGGCGCTGCGGCACGTAGCTGGAACATCGGACAATCTCATTCGTAGCCTCCGGTTTATTGGCGAGATCGACTGGAAAGAGACCATCGAACAGCTGTCTCTGGTGCACCGCATTCTGCTCCTCGACCCCGCGGGCGTGTATGGACGCATGGAGTTCGAAAGCCGGGCCCAGTATCGCCGCGCGGTGGCCCACATCGCCGTCGCATTCGGACGTGGGTGAAACCGAAATCGCGCGCATGGCCGTCAGAATGGCCGAAAGTGCCACCGTTGCGCGCGACGCCTCCGAAAGTCTGCGCGACCGTTTACGACACGTGGGCTGGTACCTGCTGGACGAAACAGGTTCCAGAGAGCTGCTGCATCAAGTGAACTACCGGCCTAACTTCTCGGCCGCCGTAGGCCGCCTGTTGCACCGGTTCCCCGATGAGTTCTACATCATCGGTATCGAGTTTGTCACGCTTCTCACCGTTGTCGTTCTGATCTGGTCCGTGGTGCGGGCCGAGGGCGGCTGGGGGTTGATCTTCGGAGCTTTGCTGCTGATCTTGCCGGCTACTCAAGCGGCCGTCGAAGTGATGAACTATCTGGTGACGACCATTCTGACGCCGCAGCCGCTCGCCAAGCTCGACTTTGCACGAGGTGTGGATGCAGACTGCGCCACCATGGTCGCCATCCCGACTCTGCTCATCAACGAGAAGCAGATCCGCACGTTAGTCGACGATCTGGAAGTTCGGTATCTGGTGAATCGGGATCCCAACATCTTTTACGCGCTATTGACGGACCTGCCGGACACCGCCGAACCGGCAGGCGAGAAAGATGCGCGCGTCGATCTTGCGATCTCGCTCATTCAAGGCTTGAACGAAAAGTATGCGGGCGAGCCATACGGCGGCTTCTATCTTTTTCATCGTCATCGCGTTTACAACCCTCGTGAAGGCGCCTGGATGGGATGGGAGCGCAAGCGCGGCAAACTGCTGGACCTGAACCAACTGCTGCGCCACGCCTTCGATCCGTTCCCGGTGAAGAGCGGTGACATGCTGCACTTGCCGCGTATTCGTTACGTGCTTACGCTCGACTCCGATACGCAGCTGCCGCGTGGTTCGGCGCAACGCATGATCGGTGCCTTGGCACACCCCCTGAACCGCGCATTGATCGATCCCGAACTGAACATCGTCACGCAAGGCTACGGCATTCTTCAGCCTCGTGTCGGCATCAGCGTGCATTCAGCAACGCGCTCGCGTCTGGCGTCTATTTACTCGGGCCAAACGGGCTTCGATATCTACTCCCGAGCCGTTTCGGACGTCTATCAAGACCTTTATGGCGAAGGCATCTTTACCGGGAAAGGCATCTACGACGTGGATGCTCTGCGCGCTGTTCTGGAGCATCGATTCCCTCGCAATGCGCTACTGAGCCACGACCTGATTGAAGGCGCCTACGCGCGCGCCGGACTTGTCTCCGACATCGAAGTGGTGGATGATTACCCGTCGCACTACAGCGCTTATAATCGCCGCAAACATCGCTGGCTGCGAGGGGACTGGCAGATTGTTCGCTGGATCTTCAACAAAGTTCCTGACGAGACTCGCCGCCTGGTGCGCAATCCTATCGCGCTGGTATCGCGTTGGAAGATCGTCGACAACCTTCGCCGTAGCCTGATGGAACCGGCGACATTCTTCTTGCTGATCGCTGGCTGGTTCTTCCTGCCGGGTGGCCCGCGATTCTGGACCATTGTCACGCTCGCTTTATCGTTCCTGCCCATCTACTTCCGGTTAATCTTCGCCGTCATCCGCACCACTGCGGAGAAGAACTGGGGGTCTCTGCGCGACGCCATCAAGGATTTCGGCACATCTCACATCAGCATCCTGCTGAATCTGGCCTTTCTCGCGCACCAAGCTCTGGTTGCAATCGATGCGATTGTGCGGACCGTCATCCGCACCTACATCACCCATCGCAGTCTGCTCGAATGGGAAACAGCGACCGAGGCCGAACTCGGCATTCGCAAACAAACTCCCGTTGACATCTACCTGAATTGGGTTCCGTTGCTGGCCATAGCCATCGGACTGGCGCTCTTTTTAGTGCCCGACGCCGCGCCGTATGCTCTGCCGTTCGTTATTGCCTGGTGTCTGTCGAAGGCGATTTCCATTTGGATCAATCGCTCGCCGCTAGAAGAAGAGTACCGGCTGACGAACAACGAACGCCGCTTCTTGCGCGACGTTGCCCTGAAGAGTTGGCGTTACTTCGCCGATTTCAGCCGTGCCGAGAACCACTGGCTCGTCCCCGACAATGTGCAGGAAGAGCCCTATCGCATAGCCGACCGGATTTCACCCACAAACTTGGGCTTTCTGCTGAACGTGCGGCAGGCCGCCCATGAGTTCGGCTTTATCACCGTCTCCGAGTTCGTGGAATGGACCGAGAAGACGCTCGACACCATGACGCGCATGCCGAAGAAGATCGGGCATTTCGTGAATTGGTATGACAATCTCACGCTTAAGCCGCTGGAGCCGCAGTTTGTATCCAGTGTGGATAGCGGCAATCTGGTGGCTTCCCTTTGGAGCTTGAAGCAGGGCTGCCTGGAGCTGCTGCGCCAACCCGTGATCCGTCAGACTCTGTGGGATGGCTTGATGGACCATTACTGCGCCGTGTCACCAAGGAACGGAGCAGGAACGGATTGGGGCGGCCCGTCCGGCAAGGATTATGCTTCACCGGATCGCTGGCTGCCCCGGTTATTGGAAAAGGAGACTTCTAACACAGATCCGCTGGTGCGCGAACGGGTGAATGCTCTCCAGAGCGAGGCACGCCGTTTCTTCCCATGGCTCGATCCGCAGTTTGCAGCAGTCAAGTTTGACCGTCCCGAGTTGACCCTCACGCCTGGCAATGCAGACGCCTATTACGACGACGTGGAAAAGCGTTTGCAGGCGGCGCAGTCGAGCGGCGAAGCCAGTGCAGCGGTGAGCGCTTTGCGCGAAGTGCTCACCGGATGCAGGGCGCGCATGCAAGACCTCGCCCGGCGGTTGCAGGCGATTGCCGCCACCGCAGACCAACTGGCGCGTGACATGGACTTTGCCCAGCTAACCGATCAGCGGCGGAACCTACTCTCGATCGGTTTTGACGTCTCGAAGAATGAACTGGCGAAGTCCTGCTACGATCTGCTGGCTTCGGAGGCGCGCATCGCCACGTTCATCGCTGTGTCCAAAGGAGAGGCGCAACAAGAGACCTGGTTCCGCTTGGGACGCCAGCATACCGCGTGCGAAGGCGAAGTGGTGCCCATCTCGTGGACGGGCACGATGTTCGAGTACCTGATGCCCGTGATCTGGATGAAGTCACAACCCAATACGCTGCTGGATCGTGCCGTCCGTGGTGCCGTGCGCGCTCAGGAAAAGTATGGCACTGGACGCAGCGTTCCTTGGGGCATCTCGGAGGCGGCGTACAGCAAGCGGGACGCGAATGAAAACTACCAATATGCCGCGTTCGGCGTGCCGGGGCTGGCGTTAAATGTTGCGCGTGCCGGGTCGCTGGTCGTTTCGCCGTATTCCAGCTGCCTGGCGCTGATGATCGATCCTATGTCGGCCGTCGCCAACCTTCGCGACATGGCGAAGAAGGGTTGGCTGACAAAGTATGGGTTCTATGAAGCGGCGGACTTCACCGGTTATCCTGGCCGTCGCGTGGCTTCCCGTAAGTACGACCTGGTTCGCTGCTGGATGGCGCACCACCAGGGTATGAGTGTGACCGCGTTGTGCAACGTTCTGCAAGACGCGCCTTTTCAACGTTGGTTCCACGCCGAACCATTGGTACAGGCAAGCGAACTGATTCTGCAGGAACGACCGGTTCGGGCGAAACCGTTGCAGGATAACGCGCCAAAGCGAGTGCTTTCCTTCACCCGCAACTTGATTCCGGCACGCATGCGAACTCCTGCGTAGCACAGTTCCGAATCGGTATGGTTCGTTTCAGATTGGAACCGGAAACGAACCAAAATGAAGCCCGCAGCACTCTCCGGGAAGCGGCGGTCTTTTGCTGTCAGATACTTAGAAAGCTCGGCAGGAAGGAATGCGCCGTGCCTTTTCAATGGCATGACACTCAGCCTGATTCTCCTCGCGATGCAAGTCGTTGTAGCCGTTGTCGTCCTTGTCCGCGAGAAAGGCGAAGACGTTCGGTTCGCAGGCGACAAGCTCGGCTACCGTAGCTAGCTCAGACGCATTTCGCCACCAGCCGGCGTTCACGTCTTCAGGCCCAGCGAAGGTCGTAAGGCATTGATGTAGCCCCAAACGTCACCGCCCTCAAAGCCCGTGGTCAATCGCTTATAAACTCGCCCCGCCGGTAGCAACTGTTGACCCTTAACCATGCTGCTTGTGTAGAATGCGCTCCAGGTCCCGGACACTTGCGACCGAATAGTCGAGAGCAATTGCAAACTGCTTCTGCGCCAGGTCGACCGCGTCGGCTGAGTAGGCTTTCATCATGTCCGAAACGTCGGGAGTATTCGTCACGCTCAGTACTGCGGGCTTACGCGTCGGGCCTGTCTTGCGGAGGCAACGATGCGCCGAAATCGTATTGCACCCGTTGCCCGTAGTTGTCGAGCAGTTCGCGTACCCGGTCTGCACTCGGTGACCTTACAATCAAGCCCACATGATGCGTTCGGTCCATCCGCCACACCACTTCCGGGTCGTTGTAAGCAGAGGTGTCCGGATACTCCTGCCGAGCCAACGAAACCAGCAAGCCCGCATAATCCGATCGCACCGGCGGTAAGTCATACGGGGTACCTGTCGCCTGAGCAACTTCGATGTTGGCCCACTCCGCCCAGAGGTTCACTCCGCTGGCTGCCTCCACCAGATCGGCAATGTGGGCGCCGCCGACTCGCGCCGAAGTCTCCAGGAAGTAGACCTGCCCATCGCTGTGTGCCCGGATGAACTCGGTGTGGGACACGCCATTCCGCAGCCCGAAGCTGCTCAGCAGCTTGCGATTCTCTTCCAGCAGAGCCTGGGTTTCGGGATGCTCGCGTGGCAAAATGCGAGTCGTAAACACCCCGCCTCCGTGCGACACCTCCATCGGGGGTTTGCCATACCCACTCGCGATCGCAAAAACAAAGTCACCGTTGTACAGCAGCGTGTCCACGTGGAACACGTGTCCCGGCACGAACTGCTCCAGCAGGTAATGCGACTGCATGTCGCCCAAAGTCTCGAGCATGGGCCACAGTTCTTCCGCCGAATGAACCTTTTTGATGCCAATCGCGCCTGCCATGGACCGAGGCTTTAGAACCCACGGCGGCGGAACACTCTGGAGGAATTCGTTCAGACGGCCATAATGAAACACAGACGTGAACGGCGGCACTCGAATCCCGGCTTCCCGAGCCCCCAAACGCATGGCCAGCTTGTCGCGAAAGTATCGAACCTGGGTTTCGCCCATGCCCGGGATGCGCAAGTGCTCCCGCAACGCCGCCGCGAGTTCCAGATCGAAGTCGTCGAGTGCAACGATCCGTTCGAACTCTCGCGTCCGCGCCAAAAAGCTGACCGCTTTGATTGTGTCCGGCCGGCTCCACTCCAGGTCGCGGTCAGGCATGTAGAAGATTTCGTCAATGCTTTCCGTAGGCCAGTTCGCCGTGTCTTTCAGCTTCAAAGAAGTTAGAAGAACAACATTGGCGCCACGTCGCTTGGCCGCCCGGAGAAAAGCGTGCCCTTTTTCATAACCAGCCAGACAGAGAAATGTCATGCCGTTTCGCTCTCTTTTTGAATAAAGGCGGCGCTCGCGCCGACCCAGCCAAGATCCTTATTGTGATCCACACCCATCTGGGCACCGCGCCCCATGCGCAGCACCAGGTTCAGCGGCTCCATGCTGTCGCGCCATACATACATTACCCGGAGTTCCAGTTTTGTCGGTCCTTCGGGCGTATCGATGCTGGGCACAAAGTGAACGCGCTCTTGCAGCAGATACTTCTCCCGGTGTGAAGGCGGGACGGCATTGATCTGTTCGGCCGTCGGACCCACAATTACGCCCGCGCCGGCGAATGAATAGAGCGGCTTCAGCACCAGGTGCGCCGGATCGGCCGGCAGTTGAGTCACTTCGTTCAAAAACCAGGATCTCGGGACGGCAGGATGATCTAAGTAAGGCAACGAGAACTTACTCAATTTATAGAACCAATTCGGGTGACCCGCCCACTCGACATTCAGGTCATCTCGCCAATCGAAAGGCAGTTGCAAGCCCCGCCGGTCCAGCTCGTCGGCTATCACGCGATTGTAGATACGGCGGATAGGTATCTGCCGACCTTCGCACGAGTAAGACAGCTGCTTTCCGTTTCGACTGACCTTCAGTGCATCGACGGTCCGAACACCGAGTAAGTCTTCCGTAGCCGAGAAGTCGTGGCGCGTCTTCTGGCGAGCGGGATCCACCTCTAAGAGCACCACCTGCTCCGGATCGTGAGTGCCAACAATCGCTTGGCTCAGCGCCTTCTTGTAGTCCTCTCGCGTCATCTCGCCAAGAAGACTAACCAAGCTGCCGTCTATTGCATATGCCTCACGATAAGCATCGGCAAGCACAGGCTGGTAAGCGTACAGCGACGGAAACCCTTGAATCTCAACCAGCTTCCAACCGCCATTCTCATCTAGTCCGAAGTCGGCTTGAACGAACAACGGAACCGGAGTTTCGTTGGGAACGCGCAGTTGAACCGGAACCGCGCTCTCAGCGGCGTCCAGATAGGTTCTGTTCGCGAGTAACTGCTCCACCATCTCGCGCCCATACTGGGCCGCCTTTACCACCAGAGCTTCGGGTAAAAAGCAAGGTGTTTCCGAGTGGCGAAAAGGCGGAGGCTCGCCGAAGCGCTGCTCCAGAATGCCCAGGAAGCGTTGATACTTATCGGGGGAATACTGGTCGTTAAACGGCTGGCGCAGGGAGGGAATCAAGAAGGAAGGCTCCTGCGTGCATAATTTGACGGCCGTCAATCCAGATATCGAAGTTACGTCCCACGACATCGATATGGGTAGCCGAATACCAATCAGCTCCCGTATGAGCAGCATACGGGTTACCGAATGCGATGTGAATGCCGGGGATTTTCTCGTCCTGCAGGATGTTGCCAATCACATCGCGCACCGCGATATTGGTGCCGATCGCAAACTCACCCACCCGATCGCTGTTCTCGTCCGTGTGGCAATAGTCCCAGAATTCGCGTTCCAGTTCTTTGTTCTCGGAATGTACTTCCCGTAGCCGATTCTCTTCCACCCGAATCGTCAGCGGATGCTCGCGCAGATCGCCGTACTTCTCGCACAAATAGTCGCCCACCACGCCGTCCACCACGAAGGTGCCGCAAACGCATTCCGGTGCCGTAAACGTCTCGCCCCCCGGGAGGTTGCCCCACTTATGTGGGCTAATGATGCCGCTGGTTTTCAGCCATTTCAATTGCGGTGATAACTGGGCGCGAATGTCGGTTCCGGCCGGGGTGGTGGCACGAATCTCTTTGGCCGCGCTTGCCAGCTGCCACACTTGCGTGCTGATCCGGTCCACTTGGAGAAAATCAGCGCGCATCCCTTCCAGCATGATGCGCCGGTCGATGTTCACCATATGCGCGTGGCGCATCTTGCGCCGATTCACAACGTCCGTCATCTGCATGCGCGTGCGCAATTCGTTCTGCTGCGCTTTTACCGCAAAAATGCTAACGGCACTGGTCTCCATGTCGTCCAGCACCGGCTTCGGCATGTCTGTCAGGGGCCGAGGCGCCATCTCTTCCAGTACCCAGGCGTTAAATGCAAAGCCCCCATCGAACAATTCGCGCGCCAGACTGGCGCCAATCTCCAAGCACGCTCGATCGTTGATCAGCGTTACCTTTTCGTCGGGCTGGATACGCAAGCAGTCGCGGATGGCATTCTTCGCCCCCGGCGTAAGCTCCGCATCGAAGGCCGTTGAGAGCAGAAGATCCTTATAATCCGTCATCCTTGCCCTGCGTACGCCGTTTCTACCGGTTCCGATAATCCCATTTCCGTCTGCTCTATCATGTAATCGACAACCTTCAACAGGTCGCCCGTTTCGGCAAAAACACGCAGTTGCCGGTCCGCTCCGGTTCCTTCTTCTAGAATGCGGTGCACGTAAGCGAGTTCGTCGGCACTTCCCAGCTCTTCTACTACGTCCCAAATAAAATCGAGCAACTCGTGGATAAGGCTGCGAACGGGAACCTCGGTCTGCTTGCCAAAATCAATCAGCTTCCCATCTAGTCCGTAGCGGGCCGCGCGCCACTTGTTTTCCATAAGGAGGGCACGGCTGTAATGCCGAAATGTCTGGTTCTTTTCGTGCAGCCGATACAGTTTGGCAATAACCGCTTGGCACAGCGCGGCGATGGCGATCGTCTCTTCCACCCGCATGGGCACGTCGCACATACGAAACTCCAGCGTGGGGAAATGCGGATGGGGGCGGATATCCCACCAGATTTTCTTTGCGTTGTCGATGCAGTTGGTTTTGATCAGCAGATTGACGTAGTTTTCAAACTCCGACCAGCTTCCGTACAGGTCAGGAATATTCGTCCTGGGAAAGCGCTCGAAGACCTTGCAGCGATAGGATTTGAAGCCGGAATCAATGCCTTCCCAGAAAGGGGAATTCGTCGAAAGCGCCAGAATATGGGGCAGAAAATAGCGCGCGCCGTTCATGATCTGAATGGCTGTCTCGCGATCTTCGATGCCAATGTGAACGTGCAAACCGAAGATCAGATTGGCGCGCGCCACCATCTTCATGTCTTCCACGATTGTGTGATACCGGTCGTCCGGATAGATCTCCTGTTTGTGCCAGTGCGCAAAGGGGTGCGTTCCACCGGCTGCCAGCCGAAGTCCGTTCTGCCGCGCCAAATGAAATATCTGCCTTCGAATGGATCGAACCTCCAGGTCCGCCTCTTTGATGTCGCGGCAAACACCCGTTCCGATTTCAATCACGGACTGGTGCATCTCCGGCTTCACCCGCTCGGCCATCAGGGTCTTGCCCTTTTGCACAATCTCCGCTTGCAGGTGCGAGCGCAAGTCGCGAGTCTCCGGATCGATGCTCTGGTACTCCTCCTCTATGCCGATGCTGAAGTCATTAGGCGATCGGCTCATGACTTCACTCCAGTCATGGCGCCGTTTAGAAAGGTGCTCCAGCGGTACTCCGGAATCGTTCGCGGCTGTTGTGCGCGGCTGATGGCCATGTCCGAAACGGCATTCAGAATCCACTCGAAATTTTCCCGGCCAACAGACTCCAGCCCAGCGTCAGGAGCCGGATTCATGAAATCGATCGCGTACGGAACGCCGTCCTCAACAGCAAACTCCACCGTGTTCAAGTCATATCCAAGCGCCCGGCACAAAGTGAGTGCATCGTTATACATGCGCTTGCCTAAGGCAGGCTCGGGGGGCGGGTTTCCGGGCACATAACGAAGATGGAACGGTTGGCGCGGATCGTAACGCATGATATGCACCTGCGCTTGATCCACAACATAGCACCGGAAATACTCCTCAAAATTCACCGCCGCCTGCAATGTCATGCACAGATCGCGGCTTTGGTTATAGGCGTCGAAACATTCTGCCGGCGTGTTGACCTTGTAAACGTCCCGCCATCCGCCCCCATCATGCGGCTTCAAGAATGCCGGAAAGCCGACATGCGCAAAAATTCCGTCCCAATTCAGAGGAAACTCCAGGTTGCGCATGGAGGTTGCCGTTGTACCGGGCGGATGTTCCTTGTGTGGCAACAACACCGTTTTAGGCACGGCGACACCTAACTTCGCGGCCAGAGCGTAATTGAAAAACTTGTCGTCGGCGCTCCACCAGAACGGATTATTTATGACCCTTGTGCCATTGAGCGCGGCATTCTTCAACACAGCACGGTAAAACGGAATGTCGTGCGAAATGCGGTCAATAATCACGTCATACCGGCTGGGGTCGGTAAGAGACAAACCACCTATCTTGAAGTGCTCCGCCTCAACACCGTCCACATTCCGCTCGTTGATCCGGTCCACCAATGCCGGCGGGAAGGAGTTTTCCATCCCGTAGAGTACGCCGATACGCTGCATCTGCCCCTTTCTCAACTGAAGAACTTTGTCGCCATTTTATGCCACCAAGGCCAGTCGTGCCCGAATCCCTCCCACACGTCAAGTAAGTGCGGGATGCCCTTCATTCCAAATTCATGCGCCAGTTTAATGCTTTGGTCGTACAGCGGGTCGTGCTGCCCCGTAGCAAGTACGTAGTAGTTACGCCGGAAATGCTCAAGCTGCCAGCCCGATACCAAGCCCGGCAAGTAATCTAGCGGAGAGTTGAAGTAAGCGTTCTGGTCGTAGTAACCGTGTAAGAAGCGCTTGGGAATATCGAACGCCCCCGACATACTCACCACATAAGTCACAATATCCGGGTGCCGCAAGCCAAAGTTCATGGCATGATAGCCGCCCAGGCTGCAACCTGTGGTTGCTATTTGGGGCCACGAGGTCCGCTGCTGCACAAACGGTCGAACTTCCAGCGATAAATATGCGTCGAATGCGTTCTGACGATGCAACTTGTCTGCCGGATGAACGTGCCAGTTGTACCACGAACTCTGGTCCACCGAATCAATGCAGAAAACCTGTAATTCGCCGCCTTCGATCTTTGGTGCAAGCTGGTGAATCATGCCGCGGTCTTCGTATTCAAAGAAACGGCCGCCCGAAGTGGGAAACACAAGTACTGGAAACCCACGATGCCCGTAGGCGAGCAGTTCCATATCTCGGTGAAGCGAAGGGCTGTACCATTTGACGTAATCGCGACGCATGAAGAAACGACTCCGGTGTCGTGTTGTGCCTATTCTGACAGGGACGCGTCGGATCCCGTTTCGCCAAATCTAAAGCCACAAATCTGCTCAGGCGGGAAGCTACGATTAGGTTTGAACGAATCTAGAAAAGCTTCCTTGGAAGGCAGGTTGATTCTTCACCGCAAAGTAAGCTCTAAATTCCTGTCCAATAGCCGCGACCTTGTGGTCTACCTGCCGCCTGGTTACCACGAGGCACGCTCATACCGATATCCCGTGCTGTACCTACAAGACGGACAAAACCTGTTCGATCCGGCGACGGCTTTTTTCGGACAGGAATGGCGTGCCGACATTACGGCCGATGCCATGGCACAGCGCCGCGAGATCCGCACGCCAATTATCGTGGGCATCTACAATGCGGGCGCACGCCGCATCTCTGAGTACACCCCCACCCGCGATAAAAAAAGCCGGAAAGGGGGCAAGGCAGATCGCTATGCAGAAATGCTCGCGCGTGAAATCAAGCCCTTCATTGACCACGAGTACCGCACGCTGAAAGCTGCCCGGTTTACGGCTGTAGGCGGCAGTTCACTGGGTGGTCTGGTATCGCTTGTCGCTGGGTTGCATTATCCCAAGGTATTTGGCAGCCTTGCTATTCTGTCGCCTTCTGTCTGGTGGGACAGCCGTTCCATTCTCCAGTTCGTGAAGACTTTCAATTCACCGTCCAAGCCGCGTATCTGGCTGGATGTCGGCACCCACGAGGGCGACAATCCGGCAACCGTGGTCAGCGACACGCGCCTTCTTCGCGATGAGTTGCTCGCGCGCGGCTGGGTGGACGGAAAGACGATTTCCTACCACGAGTTCGAGGGAGCAACGCACAGCGAGGCTGCCTGGGCCGCTCGCTTCGGTAGCGTGCTGGCGTATCTCTTCCCGCCCACCGCCTGAGTTACTGCACTTGTTCTCGAATGTGCCGTGCCGCGGACTCAATCGCCCCGGCCGCTACTGCGGTCGTGTGTTTCATTGCTTTCGCCGCTTCGCCAATCGGCGCCTGGCTTCTGCTAGCCACCTCGTTGAACACGTCCGACGCGGAATGCAGCCCTGAACGCACGCTGTCTTTCAGCTTGTCGGATACACCGGCAAATGTAGAGCTCGCGCGAGACATCAACGCTGGAACTACTAAGACTGCTCCAAAGGCAGCAATCCCAGTGCCCAAACCAACCAGAACGGCGCCCAATGCTAAGCGATCTTTCTCGTCTTCCATCTGTGCCTTCTTTCCGGCATAACAGCCACAGCGACCGTCTGCCGTAGCTATTGTATCCGCGCTTCGCCCAGGCGTGCGTTTCGTCGCTTCCCTGCGACACTGGGCGTGTGAGTAGGGTTCTGGATGTGATTATCGTCGGCGCTGGCGCTGCCGGACTGTCTGCTATGCGCACTCTGGATCGTGCTGGCAAAAGCGTTCTCTGCCTGGAAGCTCGCGACCGTATCGGTGGCCGTATTCTGACGCTTCATAAGCCGACGTGCGCACTTCCCATCGAACTTGGCGCTGAGTTCATCCATGGCCGTCCACCTGAGACCTGGCAACTTGTGCAGGAGGGCGCTTTAGCTGCCTATGACTGCGGTGAGAGCAGCGTTCATCTTGAGAACGGAGAGGTGCGAGAACACCAGGATGCGTGGCTGATGACCGACACAATCATGGACGATATGACGAAGGCCGCCGAAGCCGGACCAGATGTACCGTTCGCCACTTTCGTCAGCAACGCGCTCCACGACGATACGGCAAAGCAGCTGGCGACATCCTTCGTGCAAGGGTTCAATGCCGCCCGAGCCGACGAGATCGGCATCGCTTCATTAGCGCAAGACACGAAAGCCGCCGCGGCCATCGATGGAGACCGCTCGTTCCGGCTGTTCAACGGCTACGATGCTGTACCGCAAACCATTGCCGCCGGCATCTCAGACCTGGCGAACAAACTCCATTTACACTCGGTGGTCGATGGCATCGTTTGGCAGCCAGGCAATGCTTGCGTACATGTTCGCTCCACGCTGACAGGAGAGCAGCAGCAGTTTGCTGCTCGTTGCGTCATCGTTTCCGTCCCGCTTGGTGTCTTGCAGGCGCAGCCGCCGATGGAGGGTGCCATCCGTTTCGATCCAATCCCCGGAACCATTCTTCAAGCCGCCCAGGGGCTGCGTTTCGGTCAGGTGATACGGACCGTACTCCAGTTTCAGGAGCGAGTCTGGGAATGGAGGGAAGACTTGGCCGACATCGGCTTCCTGCTCTCTAGTGAACCCGAGTTCCCTACTTGGTGGACTCCGTTGCCCATGCGAACACCCATCATCACTGGCTGGAGCGCCGGTCCTAAAGCAGACTCACTGCTCGGTCTCCATCCGTCGGCGGTGATCAAGCGCGCTGTAGAACAACTTGCTCGCGTCACCGGCATCGGCCTCGAGCGTCTTGAAGCCAGCCTTATCGATGGCGACTACCACGACTGGCACAGTGACTCTTATGCTCGCGGCGCTTATAGCTACACGCCAGCAGGCGCGCTTCCTGCACGCGACACCATGGCGCAACCGGTGCAGGAAACTCTTTTCTTTGCGGGTGAGGCCACAGAAAACCGCGGTCATAGCGGAACCGTGCATGGCGCCATTGCGACTGGGACGCGAGCCGCACAACAGGTTCTGTCGGTTCTAGGCTAGACTCTAACGAAGAGCCTCGCTTTTCTATGCGCCATTCGTTTTTGATCTTAGCTGCGCTCGCTACCCTGGTTCTTCCTGCTACCATTCACGCGCAGGCCGATCCCAAAAGTAATGTATTTCTAGGCGGCGACAAACCCAAGAAGGAAAAGACACCGACGTCGAGATCGGTGAAGGGCACCGTCATTGACGCCGAAGGAAAACCGCTCGACGGCGCGCTGGTGACCTTGACCAACGGTGATACTCACGAAAGCACAACGTTCATTACAAAGAAAGACGGACGTTACAACTTCGACGGTCTTAGCTTCACCACCGACTACAAGCTGGGGGCCCAATATCGCAGCGGCAAAAGCGACCTGAAAACCTTAAGCCAATACGATCGCACTCCCTACATCGTTCGCATGCTGGCGATTTCACTGCCTGACAAGAGCGCGCCCGCGACAGCAACCACTGCCGCTGCCCAAAAATAGCTACCGGCGGCAGAGCTGCGGGTAGGTTGCCTTCAGCGCTCGGAGTTTCGGCAGATCGTTGTAGACGATGTAAGGGTAGTTCGGATTGTTATCGAGAAAGTGCTGGTGATACTTCTCGGCGGCGTAAAAGCCATTCAGCGGAACTACCTTCGTCACAATCGGTCGCGAGTAGATATGCGCTGCGTCGAGCTGCTTGATGTAAGCCTCGGCGACTTTGCGCTGTTCCTCGTTCTCATAGAAAATCGACGATCTGTACTGCGTGCCTTGGTCCGGCCCCTGCCGATTCAGCTCCGTCGGGTCATGTGCCACCGAGAAGTACACCATCAGCAGCTGTCCGTAGGTAATCTGGCTGGGATCATAGGTGATTTCGACTGACTCCGCGTGCCCGGTCGTCCCCGTACTCACGATCTCGTAGTGCGCAGTGCCGGCCTTTCCGCCCGCAAATCCGGAAACCACGTTCGACACGCCCTTTAGCCGTTCAAAAACGCCCTCCACGCCCCAAAAACACCCGCCGGCGAGAACAGCTTTTTGCTGCGGCGCGCCACTTTGCACGGCCGGCATATCCTCTTGGGGTGCCGGAAAGGTTGCCGAACTGGCCAGCATTGCTCCAGCGGCCAACATCGTCAGTAACGCAAGTCTTCGCATCGTATCCTCACCTGTAATTGGGATTCTTTCCCGCGCTCACCAGATTCGCTAAGATTCGGTACGCGCCTGGCACGCCGGCTGGAACTTGCCGGTACAGCGCAAACGCATCGTAAATGTAAATCCCCTTGCCGTAGTGCGCCACCAACAAGCCGCCCTTTTGCGGAGGCTGCTCCGGATCGTGCGTCTCCGTCAGCGCCGTGTACCGAGGATCCCACGATTTCAGGAAGCCGTGGCCGCGCTCCTCTTGCCACCCGTCAAAATCATGCTCCGTGATTTGGTTCGGCCATTGGAATAGCGGGTTGGTCTCTAAGCGCACCGGATCGTTCTCGTCCACCACTTTCGCTGCGTTCGGCCCCAGGCTAAACGGGTACGGCCCGGAATTATCGAACTCGGCCGTGTTGTATTGCACCAGCAGCGTGCCGCCGTCGTTCACGTAGCGAAGCAGCCGGTCGTTGGCAGCGCGCAGTTCCGGGCGTGTCGCATACGCGCGCACACCAAGAATCACGGCGTCGAAATCGGCGAAATTAACAATGGCCAATTCCCCCGGGGCAATGGTTTGAACGGGCACCCCTAACTCATGCAGCGCGACTGGCACGTCATCGCCCGTCCCCGGCACAAACCCAATACGCAGCCCGGGAGCAACCTGCACGTTCACTCCTACAGCCTTATACGTTGCCGGCTGGTAAAACGGATACTCACGCGCGCCCGGATACCCCACCATGCGGTAGCCTTCCTCGTAAGAATGTCCGTTATAGTTCGCCACCGCGCGTATCTCGTAGGCCTTTGCCTGTATATTCTGCGGAAAGATCTCAAAAGTCACGGTCTGCCCATCGCCGTCGTGCTGCAGCGAGAACGGTAGTTCCTCGGGTATCGATGACCATCCATTAGGTAATTGCAGCCGCAGTGTTCCATTGGCGGCGCCTTTTACATTGCTGCGCAGCGTACACGTCAGATGGAACGACTTCCCTTCCAGCGGTACCGCGCCTGCACGCGAGGCGAGCGAAACCGATAAGGCCGGCCCAACAATAAGCGGATCCGCCGCAACGCCGAGGGGCTCCGTCCTGTGGATTGAGTTCACGTATTCACGTAACACGAACGACTGCCCTTTGTACACCACTTGCGCCATTGCTTCCAGCGGGTAGGGAGCGGTCGACAGCCCCTGCCAACGCGGATCGTCCAGGTTGTAGTAAGGCTGCTCCTCGTCCGGCCTCGAAAAGTACGGCCGTGTCAGCGTCGCGTGAGGCGGAACCTTTACTTTGAAGTTTGTACGCAGTTCCGACCGGGCCGCCAAAGCGCCTCCCGCCGCTCCTTCCGCACGAACGTTCCAATCCTCACCGAAAGACGAGTTCACCGTGACGTGTTCAACCATCACGGCGTCGTCACCCAGATTGTTTACTCGGAAGCGCACCGCAAACTCCTGCCCGGGCGTGGCCGTCAGGAAGGTCGGCTGCGGACCGCCGAAGAAGCTTTCGCTTGCGGGAGCCACAATGGCGTCGATCGAAACATTCAGCGCCAACGCGAGCGCCCGTTCCACTTGCCGCTCTTTTACGTGCAGTTCGAATAGAACATCGCGTTTCCCGGGATCGGCAAGATCACTTGCCGCAACCTTCGCCGCAAGCGCGCGCACCATCGCCAGTGCGTCTGCAAGCCTGGGTGCAATCGCACCCGGAGTCTGCGGACGAAATTCTTTGCTTGCCTCGCCGATGGTCTGAGTAAACTGGGCCAGCCCGGATTTCAGGACCGCCGTATCGCCCGTTGCCAGGTCCGCAATGCCGCCAATGGAAGTATCCACGCCCGTCCAAAGCGTATTGGCCTTCCCGCTTTCGCCGTTCAAACGCGACCCATATTCGTGATACTCACTGCTATATAACGAGGGCAGCGGAATCATGCCGCCGTGATTTTGTGTTTGCTGGTAGGCCAACCCCTCGCGACCCAATTGTAAATAGGTCAAGCCGGTCGGTGCGTTCAACGTGCCCTCCGGGATAGTGAGATCCGTAGACGGCTTATGGTCAATCCACTTCTGGTGCACGTAGTCGAAGAAACGAACCGGCACATACTTGTCTGTAGCGTAGTCGTAAATGCCTTCTTTGGTCGGCTGAAAGAACGGCACATGCGCATACACCTTCAGAGGACTCCAGGGCCGCAGTCCTTCCCGCATCTGCTCCGGGAACCGCTTCGGATCACCGGCCGCGACAAATGCTTCCTGCGCCATCTGCCCCGCCACCTGGTGATTTCCATGGCCGTCCGTGGGTGCGCCCGCAAAAACTGAAACTAAGATCAACGGTCGCGTCTGCCGGATCACACGCACTACTTCGCCCAGTACGCGGTCGTGTCCCCACTTCTCGAGCGCTTCCTCGCGCGTCTTCGAAAATCCGTAATCGATGACGCTACCCCAAAATTGGTCAACTCCGTAGTAGCGGTCCGCCTGCAGCAACTCCTGCGTCCGCAAAAGCCCCAGCGCGTCATACATGTCGTCCGACATCGCATTCTGGCCGCCCTCGCCGCGGTTCAGCGTCATCAAAGCAGCCCGCGTCCCCTGGCCCCGGCTCTCGAACGCAAGCAACCCGCCGTCCTCATCGTCGGGATGCGCTGTTATCATCAGCAAACTCGCGCGCGTCTGTAATTGCTGCAGCGCTTGCGCCAAACCCGCTGCGCCGCGGTCTGCATCTACCGCCTCCAGGTGCGTCGGAATCTGTTCCGGCGGCGCATCCGCTTCCTTCCGGTCCGCCGCGCTGACAGCGGCAACAGCTACCAAGGCAAGTAGGCAAATGGCCCGAAACACCAACCCGCTTCGATGATTCATGAGGTAAAAGAATTTGATGCGTGGAGAGCGGCGCAAGTCACTGCTGTGGCTCAATCGCCGTCTGCATGACCGAACGCGGCGCACTCTCACCCGTCCAGATTTCAAACTGACAGATCGCCTGCTCCAGCAGCATTTCTATGCCATGAACGACGGTGCGGCCTTGCGCTTTCGCGTTCTGCAGAAGCATCGTGTCATGCGGGTTGTAGACCATGTCGAGCACCACATCGGCCGGTACATGCCCCGCAAACAAGCTTCCGTCCAGGTCGGGCATCATGCCGACCGGAGTAGCATGCACTAGCGCATCGAAGTGTGCTGCCTCGGCTTGCTTCAATGACAAGGCTTCCGCCTTAACCACTCGTGCCAACTGTCGTGCGCTTTCCAACTTGCGGCCGGTGATCGTCACGTGCGCCCCCGCATCGGCCAAAGCGATCGCTGCCGCCCGCGCAGCCCCGCCATAGCCGGCAATCAAAACCGACGCATGCGGAAGGCGCACATACTTACTCAACGGCTTCAAAACACCCTGTGTATCCGTATTAGTTCCGCGCCACTTTCCGCCCTTGCGCCATACCGTATTAACAGCGCCGATGCGTTTTGCCAACGGATCCACCACATCCAAATAGCGAAGGATCTTTTGTTTGTGCGGAATCGTCACGCTGAATCCCGCCACGGGCAGCTTGTCGGCCAGCTTCATGAAATCGGAAAGCTGCGACGTTGCCACGCGAAAGGGCACGTAAACCGCATCGATCCGGCGCGCCTGAAACGCCCTGTTATGCAATATCGGCGACTTTGAGTGCGCTACGGGGTCCGCAATCACTCCGTAAACTCTAGTCTTTGATGTCAGCCGGTCAGAGCGGTATAGCAGCCGCATACTGCGGGCCGCCAACTGGCCCGGAGCCGTTCCTGTTCCTTCCGAAGGCGCCGCATATGTGAAGGCCGAACCGAGTGCCGGGCTCAGGATACGCGTTACTGCCCCAACCTCCGACATGGCCAAAGCAATCAATGGCACATCGTGGGGAGCACGGGCAAATTCACTAAGACGCAGGTTGTCGCTCGGCTTCAAAGCCGTTGTTGCAACCTTGTAAGCATCCGCCGGAACACGCTGCAGTCGCCGCAGAATTGGAGCCAGCGCTGGCGTTCGCTCGTAGTCGTGAAATGAAATCAAAACCGGGGCACTGGCGCGCAACTGCCGCACCCGCTCCAGCGCGCATTCCGCCGACTCAATCTCGAGATCCAGCACGGTAGCGCCTGCTTCCGCCGCCCGCTGCAGAAGCGCAATCTGTTTCTCGATGGTCCCGCGAAAACCACCGTGATGGTCTTTGTGTCGCACCGTCGCCAGCACTTCCACGTCCGGGTGCTTGTTGCGGTGCGCGCGAATCACTTCCAGGCCGTCTTCCGGGTCCGTCAAGGCATCCAGACGGAACTCCAGAAACGTGGTTCCATCTTTGCTTTCACGCTCCGCTGCCCGCATCAGCTCGCTCGGTGAAGGAAAGCCCAGCGCCACACAAATGCGCGGCAAGGATCGAGGAAGCGATGGCATGTGGACTGTTCGCTCAGGATACCAAGCCAGCCATCGTATCCTTTCCCGTGTTCTATGACAATTGGCGTTCACGTTCGTCACCCAGCTTTCACGGAGCGGAGCTTCTAGAGCTGCATCTAACGCGTCATCATCTTAAGAGGGAAATACAAAGTATGGCGGACTCTGCAACACCTTCGAACACTGCTCTCAGCGGCGAATCCGTTCTCTCCGGCGAAGCCACGCTGTCTACGTCGACCCGTTGTTGACGCAGCGGCTGTAAACAAGCTCATTTCCGCAAAGCGTTGCTTCCGGCGATCCCACGGTGCACGGTGTGTTGCTTTGGATGCGGCTCGACCCGGCTTTTGCAGACCGCGGGCGATCGAATCGCCTATCAGATCGCGGCCGATCCCCATTTCGCGACTGTTATCGTCGCAGGAACGCATCCGCTAACGGCAGGAACAGACAACACCGTTAAGGTGCCGCTCACCGATAGCGCGCTCGCCCCATTTACGTCTTACTATTTCCGCTTCATTTACAACGGCGTCGCCAGCCGCACCGGGCGTTTCAAAACGCTTCCGACAGCAAATGCGGACCTAGCCGAGATTAACCTCGGCTTCGTTGTGTGCCAGGACTACGGCAACGGCTATTACGCCGCTCTCGCTCACCTTGCTCAAGAGCAGGTGGATTTTGTTGTGCACCTGGGCGATTACATTTACGAAACAATTACCAGTAACTTCCTGCCGGACAGGCCAAGTTGGTTTAGCTCTACAGCCATCCTTTCTGCCGTGCGATTCGTGCCGCTTCGGTACGGTTCGCCGCGCCCAGTTTGTTGATCGCCTCGGAAAGATAGTTGCGCACGGTGCCCTCAGAAAGATGTAGTGTCTTGGCTATTTCAGCGCCGGCAGTTCCTTCTGCGGCCAGGCGCAAAACTTGCCGCTCGCGATCGGTAAGCGGATCTTCTTCCGTCCATGCTTCTGCCGCTAATGCCGGGTCGATAGCACGTCCGCCGGAGTGCACCTTGCGGATGGCTGTCGCTAGCGTATCGGCGGGTGAGTCCTTCAAAAGATAGCCCGTGACACCAGCATCCAACGCACGCCGCAGATAGCCGGCCCGGGCGAAGGTCGTCACTAGAATCACACGCCCACTCAGTCGCCGCCTCCGCATCTCGGCGGCCACCTCCAACCCGGTCAGTTCTGGCATCTCGATATCGGCAAGAAGCACATCCGGCCGATGCGTCTCAACGGCCTGCAACGCTTCGCGGCCATTCGGCACGTCCGCCACCACTTGTAGGTCGCCCTGCATGTCCAGTAGAGCCTTCAGCGCACCCCGCACCATGGCCTGATCCTCCGCCAGAACAATGCGGATCTTCATGCAGCTCCGCTGACAGCCTCCGCTGGCATTGGAATCCAGATACGGATGTGCGTACCCTGGGCAGTCTCCCGTCGCATGCTGCCACCCAATGCTTCCACGCGCTCACGCATACCAGCCAATCCGCAACCCTCTGCGCTGGAATCGCCGCGGCCGTCATCGGAGATCTCTAACTCAACTCCCTCCCCTGCGTGCGTACTCAGCCGCAGCTTACAGAGGCTAGCTTCGGAGTGACGCACGATATTCGTAACGGCTTCGCGAATAGCGAATGCAACCACGTTTTCGTGCGTCGCGGGCAAAGCCGTGCCCGCCACTTGGCAGTCGAACGCAATCCCTGCAATGGCGAGTGCTTCACGTGCATGCGTCACTTCCGCCGCAACGCCTGAAGATCGGTAGCCGCTCACCGCTTCTCTTACTTCCATCAGAGCCTGACGCGAAATGCGTTCCACATCGCGGATCTCCTGCAGCGCTCGCGCTGTATCGTGCTCGCCGATCCGCGCCGCGAGTTCTGATTTCAAGACGATGACCGACAGCGTATGGCCCAACAGGTCATGCAAGTCGCGTGCAATGCGCTCTCGTTCGGCAATCTGCGCCATGCGCGTAACTTCTCCCTGCGCCATCGCCAGCCGCTTGTTCACCTTCTGCTTCTCCGATTGGTAGATGACGGCCACTCCCAAAAACGCCGCCACCAGCGTAGCCGGAACCCAAAAGACGGAAGGAAACCGAAAGATCCACGACTCCAGGCCAATCACAACCAACAGCGCAATCCAGGTGCGGACGTTTGCACGCAAGCTCCCTACTCGCCCGGTAAAGGAAACTCCATACACCAGGAACATGCAGGAACACGGATTCCATGAAGCGAGACTCGTGCCGATCACGAAAAAAGCCGCCATCACACAGAGCAGCTTTCCCCCACGCAGCCACCAGGCCCAGAAGTACAGCGGGAGAAAGATGACGGTCGCACCCAGGTACAGCATCCATTGCAAGGGCTGCGTATGAACCATGAAGCCATACGCCCAAAACTGAATCAGGTACACCAGCCACAAATAAGGCAGCCACCCGATCTCGCGGTCGGGTGGCAGCAGTGGATATTTCCGAGGTGACGCAAATGCCGCTACGTCCGGATGCGGCGAGGTGAGCGTCTTATCCATAGACCTTATTCTCTTCCCTTCTCCACATCAGTGCGCCGGCTCCGCCGAAGATCAGCAACAGCGCCAACAGTATTTGCAGGTGCGCGCCGGGACGGTAACTGGGCAAGCCCAATATCTGCAAGCCAATTTGTGAAAGATGATAGGCAGGCAGAAAGTCTGCAATGCGGCGGATAAGCGGCGGCAGAAACGTGAGTGGAATCCAGAGTCCGGAAAGAAAGGCCATCGGCATAATCGTCATGTTGATCAGAGCCGGCGCTGAACCTGGCCGCGCCATATACCCCAGAGCGAATCCAAGTGCGCAAAATGGAATGCTGCCCGCTAGCAGAGTGAACCCTAACAGCAACCAGGTCATCGTGGGAAGGCGAACTTCGGCGAACACCGCCGCCAGGACAAACAGCATGGCAATCGAGACTGCCGAAAAGATCAAACCACCCACCAGCTTTGCCGCAAAGTAAGCAAAGGGTGGCATTGGACTCGCGCGCTTCACCTGCATCCAGCCCGACCCGCGATCGTTCGCAATGCCGGCCGTGATTCCCCAAACCGCTGCGGCCATCACCCCGAATGTCCCGAAAGTGCTCAGCATGTAAGTCGCATTCAGATCACCGGCCAAGTGCCGGCGCATCATCACGCCATAAAAAAGGAAAAACATCAACGGCATGCCAATCACCGACAGGCTGAATCGCGGCATCCGCAGCAGGCTTAGCAATTCGCACTGAACCTCCAGCAAGTACGTCCTCACAACCGCACCTCGGCAAGAGCATGGCTCTGGGTTAACGACAGAAACGCATCCTCTAACGTGTTCTCGTTCGCCCGCACTTTCAGCGCTTCGGGCGTTCCCTCCGTCAGCACGCGACCGCGATCCAAAATCACAATGCGGCTCGAAAGGGCATCCGCTTCTTCCAGGTAATGCGTTGTCAGCAGAACGCTGCCGCCGCGGCGCACGAACTGGCGAATGCTGAACCACAGCGCACGCCGGCTCTCCACATCCAGGCCCGCCGTCGGCTCGTCAAGAATCAGCAAGTCCGGATTGCCACAAATCGCGAGCGCAAACAGAACGCGTTGGGTTTGCCCCCCGGACAACTTGCCCAGCAGACGCTTCTCGATACCTTCCAGACCCGCCGTTCGGACAACCTCCGCATAAGGCATCGGCGCAGGGTAGTAACTGGAGAACAGCCGGATGAGTTCACACGGACGGAGCGTCTCCCGCAGGTTCGCAACCTGCAGCATAGTGCCAATTCTGGTCCGAGTCTTCGCCTGCCGGGGATCTGCATCAAACACCCGCGCCGTCCCGCTGTCAGGATGAGCCAGCCCCAGCAGCAGCCTCGCCGCGGTGGTCTTGCCTGCGCCGTTCCGTCCTAACAGCCCGACGATCTCGCCGCCATAAATCTCCAGATTGACTCGGTCCAGTGCTGTCACTGCTCCGAATCGCTTGGTGACGTTTGTTAATTCAGCAACTGTCATGTCCACATAGTGCGCGGAAACGTCCCGTCGCGCGTAGTGCCGGACATCACCAATTAGCCGTGACAAATGTCAGATCGTCTGACGCGCGCTCTTTTATGCTGTTATCCAAGGAGGCGAGGCGCATGTCAGCTGAAACGGCCAGCCCGAAAATCGACGGCTATATTGCCAAAGCCCAGCCCTTTGCCCGCCCTGTCTTGCTTCACCTTCGAGAACTGCTGCATCGTGCCTGTCCCACCATCGAAGAGAGCATCAAGTGGGGGCAACCGTTTTTCGTCTACCGCGGTGCCATCTTGTGCCACATGGGAGCTTTCAAGGCGCATTGTACGTTTAGTTTCTGGGGCAAGGAAATCAGCGCTGTGCTCTGCGAGGCGAGAGTGCTAAGCGAAGAGAAAAGTAGCTCGTTCGGCCGTATCACCGGTCTCGGCGACTTGCCATCGGACAAGCAGTTGCTGGCGTGGATACGCCAGGCAGCCGCATTTGTCGACAGCGGCCAGTACACAAGCCCCATGGCCGAGCGTCCAAAGAAAGCTCACGCGAAGGCGATCGAAGCGCCCGTCGAATTTAAGTCGGCGCTAAAGGCGCATAGCAAAGCTTCGGCTGTGTTTGAAGCATTTAATCCGAGTTGCAAACGCGAATACATTGAGTGGATCGCAGAGGCTAAACGCCCGGAGACCCAAGCCAACCGCATCGCCACGGCAATTGAGTGGATCGCCGAAGGAAAGCAGCGAAACTGGAAATATCAAAACCGCTGAAGCGATCGCAGCCAGCACCGCATTACACTCATACGAGTGAAAGAGATCCTGCTTCTAGCCGTAATTGCCGCTATTCTGCCGGCCACTCTCACCGCCCAAGACGCCAAATCGTTCCTGGGGCGATGGGATATGACTGCCACCCCCGCCACCGGCAACCCTTATCCCCAGTGGATGGAACTCACAGATAACAACGGTAAGATCGAAGGCCGCGTACAGCCTCGCGGAGGCGCTTGGCATCCCATTCTCGGGGCAACTCTCGCATCCGGAAAGCTGATGGTTGCAATTTCAGCCGCTGGCCGCGGGCCCGCCGTCAGTTGGGAACTCACTTCGGTTTCCGCTGACCATCTCACAGGGGTAGAGAAACGTGGTGATGCTGCGGGCCCCTCGCTTGCCGGTGTTCGCGCTCCAACCCTCGATCGCCCCATGCCAGCCAAATGGTCGCAGCCCAAAGCGCTCTTCGATGGCAAAGATCTTGCCGGCTGGGAACCGATTGGAAACATTGAGAACAACAAATGGATCGCCCGCGATGGCGAACTTGTGAACGACAATCCCGAGACTCCCGGCAAGCGCGGCCCTGGCGCGGCCAATATCAAAACGATCCCCAAGTTTCAGGATTTCAAGCTGCATATCGAAGTCGACTGCCCGGAAGGCGGCAACAGCGGCATCTATCTCCGTGGCCGTTATGAAGTTCAGGTCGGCACGGAAGGCGGCACGCAGCCGACCCATGAAATGGGCGCGATCTACAGTTATTACCCGCCTCCGCCCGGCGCCGCATCTGACTTAGGAAAGTGGACCGCGTTCGACATCACGCTCGTCGGCCGTCACGTCACGGTGGTGCGCGATGGCAAAATGTACCACGACAACGTCGAAATTCCTGGCCCAACGGGTGGCGCGCTCGATAGCAACGAAGCCGAACCCGGCCCCTTCTATCTGCAAGGCGATCACCACGGCGTCATCCGTTACCGGAACATCACCGTCTCCACACCGGCCGAGTAAACCGGACATGCAGTAAGTCTTCTAGAAACGGCCGAGCACAATGCGGACTGCCTGCGGTCCAGCATGAGCAGACGCGGGCGGAGCCGGGTCTCCCGAAGCACTCTGATTAGCGCTCGCATTCGCCGGCCTTGCATTGGGGTCGGGAAAATGAATTCCCCGGTCCGTTTGGTCGCCATTTAAGATGCGCGTGACGTGCCAGATTTCGGAAGCGCCGGGGCTGTTTCCCGGCGTATAGTAACCTTCTTCGGCCGTCATGATCTGCATGCGAATACCGGGCAGGTAACCAGGACGGTGAAAGAAGACACTGCCGCCAATCCCGGTCATCAGATACTCGTTCGGCCCAAGCTGCGCTACCAGCATGCGGCCTTCCTTGTTCGCGGAGCCCGGTGCAGGCGCACCGTCCCGCTGCGGAAACCCAAATCGCACTTCGGCCACCCAGTCGCCATTCGCATCCGCTGCGCGAGAGGCAGCATTGCCTGCCCGCTCAATCGGAACGGTGGCATTTGCCAGGCGAACAGGATTCATCAACACGCCTTCGCCCTCGCCGTTCTCCGCTTTTGCAGCCAGCTTCTGTTCGTTCGCTGAGAACAGCTTTTCCTGGTCCGCTCCTCCCACTATTTCGATGAAGCCCTTCACCTTTCCCGCGTAATTGAGCTTGGCCAAGGTCCGGTCCATAGGCCCTACTAACGCGTAATTAGCAGCATGCGCACGCGGAACCGTCCCTGTGGGCAGGAAGCCCGTCCAATCGATGCCGAACGGCGAGAACCCAATGGCGCCACGATCGAGCGCAGCGAAGAAGTAGGGGGCGTACTCGTTGTCTTGTCCAATCTCCGGAATCCACAGTGGATTATCCGGCCCTCTGTACGTGTCTAGAATGTCGAGCACGAAGCCAGGATCGCTAGAGTAAATGTCCGGTCCGATTGCATCGATGGCCGGAGCAGCGGCCTTCCAAATGGGCAGCATCCCTTGATTCGGCCCTCCCGACGGGTAACCGATCCCTGCAATCGGAATGTGCCGCTCGGGAAGCTCGTTCGGAGGATACGCCACCCAGACATTGCAGTAGAAGGGAATGTTCAGCTCGCGCTTGCCGGCAGCAGCCACTTCGTTCACGTAGTGTGCTTGGTGCCAGGCCTGGAAAGCTTCGTCGGCGTTTCCCGGAAACACCTCCGTCCACGTTCCCGGCTGCTTTGCGAGCGCTTTCACCAGTTCCGGCGGCACCGGCCCGGCGAACTCGCGATTCGAGGCGGGTGAGTAGTCGCGCGCCGCACCAATCCCGCCAGACTCATTCTCCACCTGCATCATCAATACGGTGTGCTCGCTTCCATCGCGCTCGGCCACATGATGCATGAGGGCGGCGAACGCTTTTCTATCGGCCTCCATGTTCGCTGACGAGTTGGCCGACAAGTCGTCCAAGGGCGCGCCTGCACTGTTCACCATCCGCGGAAAATGCTGCGGGTCGCGCTTCATCCACTGCGGCACGTAATGGTCGTTGCCGTTCTTCCAGGTTCCAAACCAAAGCAGGATCAGGTGCAAATGATGCGCTCTGGCTCCATCGATCAAAGCGTCTACATTGGTCCAATCGAATTGGCCCGGCTGCGGTTCCATCTGCTCCCAGTAAACGGGGGCCTCGGCCGTATTCACATGCATCGCTTCCAGCGCCGGCCAGACCTGTGGCAGCGTCGCCGGCCATGCGCTGGAATTGCCAATCTGCGCCCCCAGCACCAGATAAGGCGACCCGTCCACAAGCAGGGCATGCCGTCCGCCTTCGGAGACCAGTTTTGGGGCTGGTGTTTGCGCGCCTAGCGCGAGCGAGATTGCACATGCCGAGAGCATGGCGGCACTTCGCGTAAGGGCACGTGGCAAATACATTTGAACTGTCTCCTGATGCGTTGGCTAGAGCATTGTAGCGCTCAGGTTTTTCCCCTGCAGCCCTGGGGATGCGCATGGCGCTGTCGCGTACCTGCAAACTAAAAGTCGTCGTCGACCTCGGTTCGCCCCAACATGAGCTCGCCCCGAGCTGCTTTATCCAGAAATCCTTTAAATTCTTTGGAGTATCTAACTTTGTGATACTATCCTCCGCTAGCTAGAACCAGTTAGGTTCTTAAGGAGGTAAGGTGGGAAAGCAGATCCTAGCGATCGTCTTTGCAACTCTTGTTCTGGCGGTCCCGGGTTGGACACAGAGCGAAGCCGTGAGTGCTCAGTTAAATGGCACCGTTCAAGACCAGAACGGCGCCACTATTCCAGGCGCGAAAGTCAGCCTTTCGAACCCAACCGTCGGTTTCACGCGCGAAGTCACGACGGGCGACAACGGACTTTACACCTTCCTATTGATCCCGCCGGGAACATACGAATTGCGTGTGGAGAAGACCGGCTTCGACACCTTCGTGACTCCCAACATCGTATTGGCAGTCGGCCAATCCTCTACGTTGAACGCGCAAATGCAAATCGGGAACATCAATCAGGTTGTGGAGGTGACTGGCACCGCACCGGTCCTCAACACCGGCAATGCGGATATCGGATCGGAGGTCAGCAGCAAGCAAGCCGTCGAGCTACCGCTAAACATCCGAAATGTTTATGGCCTGGTTGAACTCGACTCCAGCGTCAACAACAGCCAACAAACTCAAGCACTGAATGGCCCGGGCTCACAGGGAAACGTAGACCAGGACATCGCGTTCTTTAACTTTGGCGGCGGCCGCTTCGGCACCACTGCCTTCCTGCTCGATGGAGCCTGGGACGGAGCGGGCGATTGGGACGGCGTCATTTACGTTCCTTCAGTTGATGAGTTGCAAGAGTTCCGCATCCAAACCAATACGTTCTCGCCACAATATGGGTTGAGCATGGGCAATGTGGTGAATGCCGTGACAAAGTCCGGTACTCGCAGCTTTCATGGCGACGCCTTCGAATTCCTTCGTAATAACGTCCTCGATGCGAATAATTACTTCAACAACCTGAATGGGTTGCCACGTCCTGCCTTTAAGAGGAATCAATTCGGCTTCACTGCGGGCGGCCCCGTGTATATTCCGCATTTCTATAAACAAAGAGAAAAGACCTTTATCTTCGGCACGTACGAGGGTCTGCGGCAGCAAACGCCCACCACCCTGATCGCCACCGTACCCACGGCCGCTCAGCGCGCAGGCGATTTCTCCCAAACATTCAACCAGAATGGAACGCTTGCTACCATCTACGATCCGTTCACCACGAAGTTAGTCAACGGGCAATATACACGAGCGGCGTTTCCGAATAATAAGATCCCGGCATCCGAACTTAATCCGGTGTCGTTGAAGTTACTCAACTACTATCCCCTTCCCAATCGCGCCGGCAGCCCAGTCACCGACTCTAACAACTTTGTGGGAACCGCAGGCTTGCCCACCGATAGCGATCAATACACGGTCAAAGTCGATGAAAATATCAGCGAAAAGCAGAACCTGTTTGGTCGCTGGTCACAAAAGCGGCAATTCAAACAGCTGGCAGGTGAGTTCTTTGGAACCAATGATCCTGGCGGAAACGGCACACTAGCGCCGGACAACAGGCTTGAGGGCGGCTTCGGCTACACCTACGTCTTCTCGCCTACTTTTGTTATGTCGTTGAACCTTGGCTGGGGCCGTTGGGTAGAGGGTCGTAAGCCGCAGGGTGTTCCCTTCGATGTGACCCAAGTCGGGCTTCCCGCTGCGTTGAACACCTATAATCCTCCGGGCGCTTTCCCCACCGTCAATCTCAGCGGCTATCAGAACCTCGGTTCTGGTTCCCTCAATTCCACTCCACGGGAAGCTCGAACATATGCCGTCGACTTCACGCGCAGCCTGGGTGCCCACGCTCTTGCCATGGGCTTCATGGGCATCAATTTCTACCTGAATACCTACAATTCAGCGCAAGCCACATTCAATTTCAGTCCGGATTTCACGCAGGGCCCCTTCCCTACCGCTGCTACCACTAACACAGGAAACTCGGTCGCATCGTTCTTGCTTGGCACGGGTGACAATAGCGGCTCTAACATCGGCTACTCTGCCGAGGCGGCTTACAGCAAAAAGAATTTTGGCTGGTATTTCAACGACGATTGGAAGGCGAGCAAGAAGCTCACTCTGAACCTTGGCGTCCGGTACGATATCCAAACCGCACCCACTGATCGTTTCAACCGGCTGTCCTATTTCACATTTGCTCCCAATCCCATCAGCAGTCAGGTGCCAAGTCTTAACTTGCCCGGCAATCTGCAATACGTCAACAACAACAACCGCGGCGTTTACAACACGAACTTCACAAACTTTGCCCCTCGCGTCGGCTTGGCTTACTCGCCCACCTCAAAACTTGTGGTTCGCGCCGGCTATGGAATCTTCTATACGCCAGCCATGGAGTTCGGAGATTATCAGGGCCTCTCTCTGAACGGCTTCTCGCAAACGACGCCATACGTGGGAACCCTGGACGGAGTAACTCCCCAGAGCCTGCTTAGCAATCCGTTTCCCACCGGCCTGCTTGCTCCGGTAGGGGAAGCCAACGGCGGTGCAACCAATGTAGGGCAGAGCATCAACGCGGTTCTTCGCCAGCGCGCCAGTCCCTACGTGCAGCAGTGGACAGCCAATCTGCAATACCAACTCGGCAATACCGTGTTGCAAGCGGCTTATATCGGAAACCACGGCGTTAAGCTGCTGTTCGGCAGTACGACCGAGTTGAACCAATTACCCACAGCGGACTTAGCTCTTGGCAATCAGCTACTGCAGCCTGTCAAAAATCCCTTCTATGGAATCATCACCAGCGGCGCGTTGTCCGGTGCCACCATCCCTTATGGCCAGTTGCTGCGTCCATTCCCCGAGTACACGGGGGTGGAAGACGTACAAACGCCGGAAGCGTTCAGCACCTATAACGCCATGGCTCTCTCGGCGAATCACCGCTTTTCTAATGGCCTGCAATTTCTCATCTCCTACACTTGGTCTAAATACCTGACCGACAATGAGGGGCCGGAAGGCTGGACCAATGGCAACGCACAATCCGTTAGAAACTGGAACAACTTGTCACTAGAGAAGTCGCTGATGCTCGACGATATCCCGCGTAGTCTTGTCGCAAGTTACGTGTATGAGTTGCCTGTTGGAACCGGTCGAAGCTATGCACCTTCCAACAAAGCCCTCAACGCTGTGATTGGCGGATGGCAGGTAACGGGCGTGTCCAACTTCAAGGACGGCTTTCCGCTTTCCATCACCGACGCCACCAACAACACGAACTCATTCGGAGGGAGCCAACGGCCGAACGTGTTGGGCAATCCCGGCCTGAAGAATCCTTCCATTTACGAGTACTTCAACGTCAATGCGTTTGCTCAACCGGCTCCCTTCACCTTTGGAAATGCACCGCGAACAATGGGCTATCTTCGCGCCCAGGGAACACTCAGCACCGATTTGACGCTTGAAAAATATTGGCGGCTCTGGAACGAGACCTCGCGCTTGCAGTTACGCGCCGAGTTTTACAACTTATTCAACCGGGCCCAATTCTATGCGCCTGGCTCAACGTTTGGAACTTCCACCTTTGGCGTTGTACCGGGCGCGCTGCCGGCTCGTTCTATACAATTTGGAATGAAATTGTATTGGTGATTCGTTCCTTCATCTTCCTCCTTCTCTTCTTGGGTGTTTTGGCCGTTAGCAACGGCCAAAACACTCTTTCCGACCAGATCCGGTCCGCACAGGCCACGGGTGATTACTCGCGGGCTGCGCAACTTTATCAACAGTTGATTGCTGCAGGAAACGATTCCCCCGAGATTCGCAGCAACTTCGGCATCATGCTGCACCTCGCAGGAAAAAATCACGATGCTCTCATCCAGTTCCAAAACGCATTGCGTCGAAATCCTAATCTGGCAAGTGCTGAACTGTTTGCGGGATTGACGGAATTCGATCTTAACCACTTTCACGAGGCGCTTGCACATCTTCGACATGCCAAGGAACTTGACCCGGCACGCCCGGCCCCACTGGTCGCGCTCGCAAAAGCGTATCTGGCCTTGCGTGATTACGAACCGGCGAACAAAGCTTACAAAGAAGTCGCCGTCATGCTCCCCACTTCGGCTGAAGCGTGGTTTGGAGTTGGCATTACGTCCCGCAGCATGGCAGATGCTCTGTTGAACAAAGCTGTCCGAAATGGAGAGGCGGACAATCCCGCCCTCAAACAAAAGGTACAACTACTTCTTGCCGAAGCGCTAAAGGCGCTGATGAAAGCGGTAGACCTGGAACCGGACTCCGCGCGTACGCACTTGCTGATGGCCGAAGCCTTGTCCGATCAGGGAAACTTCGCAGAAGCGGTTCCGGAATACCGTAAGGCCATGCATTTAGACCCCGCACTTGATGGCTCGTCTCTGGGCCTTGCCACAGCATTCTGGAAACAGCGCCAGTTTGAGGACGCAATCCCGCTTCTCCAAGATGTGCTCGCAAAGCAGCCTGCCGATCCGGAGGCTAACGGAATCATGGCGGACATCGAAGAACACCAGGGAGATAACAGCAAAGCGAAACAGTACGCCTCGGTCGCTCTCAAAGGAAATCCGAATCTGATCGAGACAAGAGTTGTCCTCGCGCGCGTCTTCTTGAAGGAGCAAAAGCCGAAACTGGCTATTGCCGAACTCAACAAGATCGCGAACGCGGACGCGGACGGCAGTTATCACTTCCTTCTGTACCGCGCTTACCGTGAGTCTGGCGATGCAGAGTCTGCCCAAGCGGCATTATCTGAATATCAGCGGCGACGCAGATCGGCACCTTAATAGCGCAAAGGGCGCGGATGCGCGCCGCGAAAACAAGGCGAACTCGCTAGCTTTTCGCGCGGTGGGCCTCACCCCGCAACCGTTTTGCGCGCGACTCTCTTAATAGCTGGTGTGCCCGGCATCGTGCCTGCGCTGTTCTCGTTCCAACTGTGCGCGGCGAAGCACGGTCGATTGTTGCAGTGCAGTATCCGCTTCCTGTACGCGGCCTAACTTCCTCAATGCAAGCGAGAGCTGGTAATGAATTTCACCACGGTCATCTCCAGCAGCAGCCCTGCTAAGTTCATCCGAAGCTTTGAGATATTCGCCTAGATGAAGATAAGCCCGACCCAGATCGGCGCGTGCAGCGAGGGCATCGGGCTGAGCAGACAAGTACTCCTTTAAAAGCGGGATCGCTTCCGCCTCACGATGCTGCCGCACAGCTATGTTGCTCAGCTCAAACAGCGCTTGGATCGCTTTCGGATTCAATTCTCGAGCTTCGTTCAGGAATTTCGAAGCTTGTTCGAAATCGCCCATCTCCCAATACGCCGTTCCTAAGCCGAGCAATGCCGCCGGATTCTGCGGCTGCTTTGAGAGGGCCTCACGATAGTGCTGAATGGCACCAGGCAAATCGCTATGTTGTCGCGCCACATCGCCCAGAAATACTGCTGCTTGCCACGATTCAGGAGCGATCTGCAGAACACGCTCAAAAGCGCCTTGCGCTTTGCTTGCAAACAAGCGTGCGCTGTCGTATTCCTCGTGTGCTTCGGCCGTCACATTCGTTGTATCCGATTCCGAATCTCCGAAAGCTTCAGCGGCAAGTTTGTCGTCACCTGCACCTTGCAAGTATTGAGCCAGCAGCAGCTTCGAGTATTTCCGCCCGTCAGGCATGTGCGCCAGCTTCGCCGAAGCCGCTTCTGCGCTGTGTTCATAACAAATCCCAATACCGTACCAACCGGTGGCGTCGTCCTGCCACCTAGACAGCTCTGCTTCATACGTCTTAACGGCATCCGGGAAATCGCCCAACGCGAAGTAGGCACTTGCCAATGCGAGTAGGGCATCACGGTTGCCCGGGTCTCCTGCAAGTAGCCGGCGTAAAGGCTCGACGGCATCCCTTGGCCGATTGCATTGGACCGCCGACATGCCTGCAACAAGGGCCGCGGAGCGTAGCTCGGGATGACTCTTCCAGATCTTTGATGCCTGCTCCCAAGCTTCCGCGTAGCGGTGAAGCTGATACAGAATCACAGCCATATTGTTGGAGGCTTCAGGGGCATGGGGACGCATAACTAGGGCTGCTTGGTAATCAGCTAGGGCCTGCTCGTATTCAGAATGTTCACTATGCACCGCAGCACGCCGAAAGAGATCGGCGTAGTCGTCGGCGCGTACGGTTCTCGTGGCTAAAAGCAAGCACAAGCAAGCGGCAACCCAGCATGCCGCTTTTCGGAGGAACCCTATATAGTGGCTAGGAGCCTTTATGAGTACCCGCCGCGACGTATTCCGGATTCTGGCTGTCGCCTCCGCTTCGCTGCCAGTCATGCCCGGTGCACAGGAGAACAAAGAAGTCGAGACACAGCCCGGACACATGCATACAGGACCTGCCATCCAGGTTCCTGCGCCTTCTAAGCCGACATTCTTCCAGCCTTCCGAATTCCACACCATGGAAGCACTCAGTGAGCGCATTATCCCGCGATCCGACACACCGGGGGCAAAGGATGCTGGGGTCGCGCTCCTAATCGATAAAGCTATCGTGGCAGATCCGACGTTGGTGCAGCCGTTCAGGTCCGGATTAGCCGACTTAAATGCTATATCGATCGGCAGCTATGGGAAAGAATTTGCCGTCTTAACAGAGACCCAGCAAATTGCGGTCTTAATGCCGCTCAGCCTGGACGATAGTTCATCGATGGGCAAATTCTTCGCAATGGTGAAGGATATGACCGTTGATGCGTATTACCGCACCGAAGCTGGCTTGAAGACCGAGCTCGGCTGGCACGGCAACACGTATCTTGCGAGCTTCCCAGGTTGCGACCATCCGGAGCACCAGAGCTAGTCATGCCAATTCAAGCGAGTCCCCAGGTACACGAGGTTCTCATCATCGGGAGCGGCGCCGCCGGTGGAATGGCCGCCTGGAACCTGACGCGGCAAGGCGTGAACGTCACCATGCTGGATGCTGGACGGAAGTTCAATCGAAGTGAATTCTGGACACATGTGAAGCCGTGGGAATGGCAACAGCATTTAGACGCCGGCCACAAGCCGCCGCAAATCGTCCTGGATACAGCAGAGCAGCCCTACATCACTCCTTTGGGACAAAACTTTTCACTCACGCGCGTGTGGGGTCGCGGCGGGAAAACGAATATCTGGGGTCGTGTGAGTCTGCGTTATTCAGATCTGGACTTCGCGGGTCCGGAACGCGACGGCTGGGAAATTCCTTGGCCGATTCGCTACAAAGACATCTCGTCGTACTACGACCAGGTGGATCAGCTGATTGGTGTGTGTGGCGGCGACGATGATCAGGACTCACTTCCAGGCAGCAAGTATTTTCTCCCGCCTCCGCCGCTCCGATGCGGCGAACACTCCATCAAACGCGCCGCCGCCAAAGTAGGTATTGACACCGTTGCGATTCGTCGCGCGGTGCTTACGCGCGAACACAACGGCCACGCAAAGTGTCACTACTGTGGGGCGTGCGGCAGCGGTTGCGATGTAGGTGCATTCTTCAACGCTTCTGATTACTTGATTGAACCGGCACTCAAAACCGGGCGTTTAGACGTGATCAGCAATGCAGTTGTAGCGCGCATCCTTGTAGGCGATGACGGACTCGCAAGCGGTGTCCAGTACTTCGATCGGTACACCAAAGCCGAACACCGCGTCTATGCCAAGCGTGTGATTGTGGCTGCTTCTTGCGTCGATTCCACGCGCATTCTGCTGAACTCGACATCCCAGCGTTATCCGAACGGCATCGGAAATTCGTCGGACGTGATTGGACGATATCTTTCGGAGCAAATCCGCTTCACCATTCGAGGTTTCGCGCCGGAACTTATCGGCACGGAAGTGCGGAACGACGACGGTATTGGCGGGGCGCACATGTACATGCCGCGATTCAACCATCGCGACGGACGCAAGCGTGACTACATCCGAGGTTTTGGGTGTCAGTTCTGGTATACGGGTGCGCAAACCGACGTCTCGTACGCGAAAAGCATTCCGGGCTTTGGCCTTGAGTTCAAGAAAGCAGTGAAGGAGCGGTATCCCGCTTTGTTGAACCTGCATCCGTTCGGTGAAACGATTCCCAAAGCGGAAAATCGCATAACCGTCCAAGGTTCACCGTTGGACCAATACGGTGTGCCTATCGCCCGTATTGCCTATACGACTGGCGAAAATGAACGTCGCATGTCGAACGACATGTACAACACCATGCTGGAGATCCTCCACGCAGCAAAGGCCGAGATTGTGCCTTATCAAAACGGGTATTTGGAACCGAACGGCAGTGCGATCCACGAACACGGAACCTGCCGTATGGGAGATGACCCGAAGCGCTCCGCACTGAATTCATTCAACCAGATGCACGACGTAAAGAACGTTTTCGTGGTCGATGGATCCGCCTTTACAACTGCTTCTGAGAAGAATCCAACGCTGACGATCTTAGCGTTGACGTGGCGTTCTACCGATTACATGGCGGCTGAGATGAAGCGCGGGAACATATAACCAGCCGGTCAGACCATCCGGGATCTAACGCCCGGGCTGCTCCTTTTGAGCAAGTGAATTGAAGAATGTGGGCGTTTGTGCCATCGAACAAACATGTCACTGATGGCAGCCAAGCGCGATGGCAAGCGATTCCTCAACCCAGTTCCGACCGAGGTCGGAGGCCTCTCGCTCATGTTCAAGGTGGGTCCGCGCTTCTTTTTCGGAGCAGCTGCGCGTTCTCCGAAAGAGCCGCCTGGACCCTTCCACACCGATGTGAGTGTCTTTGCCAGTAGCCCCGCGTCCGGCTTGCGTGTCACTTGGTTTGGTCATGCCGCTTCCCTGGTTGAAATCGACGGTGTCCGTGTGTTGATCGATCCTGTCTGGGACCAACGTGCGGCGCCAACGCAATGGACTGGCCCCAAACGCTTCTTCCCGCCTCCGCTCGCATTAGGAAATCTGCCACCCGTCGATGTGATTCTCATCTCCCACGATCACTACGATCATCTGGGTGCTGGAACGGTCAAGAGCCTCGCACAGATGCAAACCATGCAGCAAACGCGTTGGATAACCCCGCTCGGGGTGCGAGACATACTCTTGGATCTTGGTGTGAGCCCGGACCGTTGCACGGCGTTGGACTGGATGGAGCATGTAGAGATTGGTCCTCTGCTGGTAACGGCACTGCCCGCCCGCCACTTCTCCGGGCGCAGTCTATTCAACCGCTTCGAGACCTTGTGGGCATCCTTCGCCCTCTCGGGACCGAGACACCGCGTTTATTACGGCGCGGATTCCGGTGAATGGTATGGATTTCAGGAGATCGGGGAGCGCTTCGGTCCGTTCGATGTGACGATGCTCGAGATTGGCGCATTCGACCCCTTATGGGCCGACATTCACATGGGTCCCGAAGGCGCAGTCCGCAGTTTTCGTGCCCTCGGCGGACAGGGCTTGCTCATGCCCATTCATTGGGGCCTGTTCGATCTTGGGCTCCACCCTTGGCGGCAGCCCATTCAATCCGTCTTTGCGGTCGAGGATCTCCAACTATGGTCGCCCACACCTGGCGTACCATCCGACGTGGTCGCGGGACAGGAGATCCGTTCTGAATGGTGGCGCTAAAGCGCCCGGCATCTTGCGACAAAGACCAGAGTCACAAGCTTCGGCTGGAAATCTGGAGTGCAAGCAACGATGCTCTAAGCAGCATGAAAAGCAATCGCTTACGGCGGAGCAGCCGGGGACTGAAGTGCAAGCAAGCACTCAACCCAAAAGCGCCGGATGCTACCGTGTGCGCCATGAAAACAACAAAAAAGGTCTCCGAGGACTCGGTCGCGACACCGATCCTCCAGGATGTGATCGAACGTCACAAATCCAACTCCAAGCTTCAGAATCCAACCCTGTCGGAAACTGCGTCTGGACCAGCTGATCTGTATCAAGATGCAGGCGGCCGGTACAGCACGAACTTCACCTTCCCCCAGGAGTAACAAACGGCAAGGACAGGCTTCAACGCCTGTCCTTGTCTCATTCCTATACCAGCAATGATGTGCTCCCTCCATCAGCTAAACTGAACCTTCAGGAGTGAGGGAGGCGGCCCTGGTGGCAAATTCCTACCTCGCTTCCTTTAGTTTCACGGTGGCCAAAACAACTACTTACAAGGACGCTGGCGTTAACATCGACGAGGCGGATCGCGCTGTTTCGCTTATCAAACGTCAGGCCGCGAAGACGCTAACGCCCGGTGTTCTGACCTCCATCGGCAGCTTCGGAGCTGGCTTCTCTCTCAAGGGCTTCCGCAATCCCGTGCTGGTTAGTTCCGCTGACGGTGTTGGCACAAAGCTTAAGATCGCCTTTGCCACTGGCCGTCACGATACAGTCGGCGAAGACCTCGTCAATCACTGCGTCAACGATATCGCCGTCCAGGGTGCTAAGCCGTTATTCTTCCTCGATTACTTTGCTGTGGGCAGGCTCGACGCCCAGGTGTGCGGGGATGTGGTCGCCGGCATCGCCCGCGGCTGTAAAACCAACGGCTGCGCTTTAATCGGCGGAGAAACCGCCGAGATGCCCGGCATGTACGCACCGGGCGAATACGATTTGGCCGGTTTCATTGTCGGTGCGGTGGAACGCAAACGCATGCTGACCGGCGAAACAATCGTTCCCGGGGACGTCCTCTTCGGTCTTCCCTCGAACGGTCTGCACACCAATGGCTATTCCCTGGCCCGCCGCATCCTTTTTGAAGTAGCAGGCCATCAGGTCAACGCTCAGCTTCCCGAACTGTCTCGTACCCTGGCGGACGAGTTGCTTAAAGTCCATCGCTCGTATCTGAAGCCGCTCATGGCCGTCCACGACTCTAAATTGCTGAAGGGAGCCGCACATATCACCGGTGGCGGACTCGCCGACAACATCCCGCGGGTACTGCCAAAACAATGCGCAGTCGAAATAGACCCTGCGTCCTGGCCGAACCAGCCCATCTTCGAAGTGCTCGCGCGTTTGGGCAACATTCCCGAAGACGACCTCCGCCGCACGTTCAATCTGGGTATCGGTATGGTGTTCATCATCTCGGCCCGCAAGCGTGAGTTCGTATCGCAAATCCTGAAGAAGATGCGCGAGCCGTTCTTCGAGATCGGACGTGTCGTCGAACACAAAGGAAAGAAGCAGCCCAAGGTTGCGTTCCTGTGAAACTGGGCATTCTGCTGTCCGGCCGTGGTTCGAATTTCGAAGCCATCGCGCGGAACATCGAAGCAGGCAAACTCAAAGCCGATGTTGGGTTCGTTTTTTCAAATAAGCCAAATGCGCCGGGCCTCGCCCGCGCCAGGGAACTCGGCTTGCCCTGCGGAGCCATCCCATCTGCTGGGCGCGACCGCACCGACTTTGACCGCGAAGTGGCGCGCACACTCCAACAGCACGGCGTTGAACTCGTTTGCCTCGCAGGCTATATGCGCCTTCTCACCGGTGGGTTCGTTTCGCAATTTCCGGAGCGCATTCTGAACATTCATCCATCACTTCTGCCGGCCTTCCCTGGTCTGGACGCTCAGCACCAGGCGCTTGTGCACGGCGTCAAGGTCTCCGGCTGCACCGTTCACTTCGTCGACGAACACCTGGATAGCGGCCCCATTCTCCTCCAGGCCACAGTTCCAGTACTTGACGGTGATACAGTTGACGACCTTTCTGCACGTATCTTGGCAGAAGAACACCGGATCTACTCCGAAGCGATTTCTTGGGTCATCCAGGGCAACTACAAGATTGAGGGCCGCCGCGTCCTCCGCATTTGAAGGTTCACAATACACACGATGCTTAAAGCACTCGGCGCCGCGCTCTTCCTAGGCGTCATCACCTGTTTGGGTTATTTCTGGTTCACCGGTGCCACCCCGGTCGTTAAGCTCACCCAACCTGTCACGGTTATCGGCAGCGCCACCCCCATCTCGGTTAAGATCACCGATCCACATGGCCTCAAGTCCTTCGTCGCAGAGTTGCGGCAAAACGGCCAAAGCGCCGTCTTGGTGCAGGACAAATCGGCTTCAAAGCAACCCGAGAGAATCATGGGTTTTCTCGCCGGCAAAAAACAGGCCGCGTTCCTCACGGAAGGCCCAGCCCAGTTGGTCATTTCCGCTAAATCGAACGATCGTCGTGGGGCGACCGCAACCCTGACTCAAGATTGCCAGGTGATTCTGCGTGCCCCAACCGTCGTTGCCGACGGCCGGCAACACTACATCAATCAGGGCGGCGCCGAACTGGTAACTCTGGATCTGGGCGGCAATTGGACAGATGCCGGAGTTCGTGTCGGAAAGTACAGCGCGGGCACTTTTCCGATGCCCGGCCAGCCAGAGAACAGCAACCATCGCTTCTCGTTATTCCCTTTTCCGTGGGACGTTCCGGCAAGCACGATTCCGCTAGCCTTCGCGCGCAACAACGCCGGCACGGAAGTTACCACCACGTTCTGGGTGAAGTTGTTTCCCAAGCAGTTCCGTCGTAGCGACATTCCTTTAAGCGACCGCAATTTACAAAAGGTTGTGGGCGAACTTGACCCCGAAGGCTCCGGCTCGCTCGTGGAGCGTTTCGTCAAGATCAACAACGAGATGCGCAAATCGAACTCCCAGACCATCTACGATCTCCGCAAGAACACCGAGCACCGCATCCTCTGGAATGGCCCGTTCGTTCCCATCAAGGGCACCCGCGAATCGTACTTCGCCGACGATCGCAGTTACTTTTACAACGGCAAGAAAGTAGACGAACAGGTCCACCTTGGCTTCGATTTAGCGCAGACGACCAACATGTCGGTGACGGCCGCAAACTCCGGTAAGATCATCTACGCCGACCGGCTGGGCATTTACGGCAACTGCATCATCATCGATCACGGCTACAGCCTGCAGACTCTCTATGGGCACCTGAGCAAGATAGAGGTGAAAGTAGGCGACATGGTGCAGAAGGAGCAGCACATCGGTGTCAGTGGGTCGACTGGAATGGCCTTCGGCGACCACGTCCACTTCAGCATGATGATCGCCGGCTATCAGGTAAACCCCATCGAATGGTGGGACGAGCATTGGATCAAGGACCGAGTCCTGAGCAAAATCGGCTCACCGTCGGAACAGACGGCAGCGCCGTCCTCTGCCGACCCTGCCCCGGAAACCACGCACAAAAGGCATCATCACAGATAACGCAAAAAGGCCCGGAACTCGCGAGAGTCCCGGGCCTTTACTGTTAAGTTGTTCTAGCGAATTTACTCGCCGGCCGCTTCGTCGCCGCCGCGTATCTGCTTCAATCGTTCTTCACGCCGGGTGGCGCGTTCCGCTGCACGCTTCACCAGTTCCGAACCGACCAGTTCGAGCTTGGCGGTTTCAGCGCCGTCGCCCTTCCGCCAGCCTAGTTTCACAATCCGCGTGTAGCCGCCCGGTCGCTGGTTGAAGCGTGGACCAAGCTTGTCGAAGAGCTTGTCGACCGATTCCTTCGTCATCAGGAATTGCCCGGCCTGCATCCGGCGATGCGGCGTGTCTTCCTTGGCGAGGGTAATCATCTTCTCCACCAGCGGCCGAGCCGCCTTGGCTTTAGGAACGGTTGTCGTGATTCGTTCTTCTTCGATGACGTTCGTCACCAGACCGCGCAACAGCGCGCGGCGAGCGCTGACATCGCGCTTGAGTTTTACTCCGGCCTTGCGGTGCCGCATCTGTTATTCCTCTGCTCCTGCGTAGTCGTCGTTGCCGAAATCTGCTGGTGCGCTGGGAGCTCCGCCCACCAGGCGGCCTTGCGCGTCGAACTTCATGCCGAACTGCAGGCCAAGACCTTGCAGGATCTCTTTGATTTCGTTTAGCGACTTACGGCCGAAATTCTTGGTCCGCAGCATTTCCGATTCGGACTTCTGCACCAGATCGCCGATCGTCTGAATATTTGCGTTCTTCAGGCAATTGTAAGAACGGACGCTGAGTTCCAGCTCTTCCACAGAGCGGTTCAGCACTTCGTTCATCTGGTTCACGCCGCGCTCTGCCGGCTCTTCCGCCACTTCGGGTGTTTCCTCGAAGTTGATGAAGATCGTCATGTGGTCTTTCAGCAGCTTCGCTGCTTGACCTACAGCGTCCTGCGGAGAGATCGCACCGTTGGTCCAGACTTCCACGTTCAGCTTGTCGTAGTCGGTGTTCTGACCGAGACGCGCTGCTTCCACGGTGTAGTTCACCTTGCGGACAGGCGAGTGAACGGAGTCGATCGGGATATAGCCGATCGGCAGGTCTTCATCGTAGTTGCGATCGGCCGAAACGTACCCGCGGCCGCTCTTAATGCGCATTTCGATATGAAGCTTGCCGCCTTCGCCGACCGTCGCGATGTGCAGGTTACGATCGAGCACTTCGACATCAGCATCGGTTTCAATCTGGCTGCTCATCACTTCGCCTGGCGCGTCGATCGTGACACGAGCGATGTGCGTTCCTTCGCCAGCCATCTTGAACGGCACTTGCTTCAGGTTCAGGATGATGTCGGTCGCGTCTTCGACGACACCTGGGATCGGGCTAAATTCGTGAGAAACACCGTCGATGCGCACGCCGGTGATGGCTGCGCCTTCAATGGAGCTCAACAACACGCGACGCAGGCCGGTACCGATAGTGGAACCGAATCCACGCTCAAACGGCTGAGCGGTGAATTGGCCGAAGCGCTCAGTGAGCGTATCGGTATTGGCAACTAAACGCTTGGGCTTCTGAAATCCTTTGAACATGATCTTCCTCTCGCTTCTTGCTTACTTCGAATAAAGCTCGACAATGAGCTGTTCGTTCAACTGGATTTGCACCAACTCTTCGCGCTTGGGTTGCTGCAAAATACGAGCTCGCAGCGCTTCCCGGTCCACTTCCAGCCATGAGGGGCTAGGGGTATGGGCGGTAGCGTCACGTGCCGACAAAATAAATGGATTGGTCTTGCTTTTCTCGCGAATCTCAACCACATCGCCAACTTTCACAGTGAAGGAAGGGATGTTGACTTTGCGTCCGTTGACGTTTACGTGACCGTGGCGGACAACCTGCCTCGCCTGGGCCCGGCTGGTAGCTAACCCCATTCGGTAGATCACGTTGTCCAGGCGCTTCTCGAGCATGGCAAGCATCAGCTCACCGGTAATGCCCTTTTGATTCACGGCCTTCTCGTAAAGATTCCGGAACTGGCCTTCGAGCACGCGGTAATAACGGCGCGCCTTCTGCTTTTCACGCAGTTGCAGTCCGTAGCCGACGATTTTCGCCTTCTTGTCCTTGCCGTGCTGGCCGGGAGCGAAGTTGCGCTTTTCGATCGCGCACTTCTCGCTGTGACAGCGCTCCCCTTTCAGGAATAACTTCATGCCCTCGCGGCGGCAAAGCCGGCAAACGGGGCCACTATAACGTGCCAATGAAAGACCTCCAAGTACTTTCAGGCGCCCCAAAACTCAAGCAAAGGGACGCCAGGTTGTAGGTGCGGTTTACGGTCAGGCTTGACCTTCGTCCCGCTTAAAGAACAACTGCAAACTAAATCAAACGCGGCGTTTCTTCGGCGGACGGCAGCCGTTGTGAGGAATCGGCGTCACGTCCTTGATGGAGCGGACTTCGATACCAGCCGTCGCCAACGCGCGAACAGCCGACTCACGGCCGGAACCCGGGCCGGCCACACGGACTTCCACCGTACGCACACCCGAATCCTTGGCTTTGTTCGCAGCCGTCAGCGACGCCTGCTGCGCTGCAAACGGGAGTGCCTTTACGCGATCCGCGGAAGCCCAGCGAGCCGGAACTGGACCAGGCCAGACACGTTTCCGATCGGATCGGTGAACGTGACAATCGTGTTGTTGAACGATGCCTGGATGTGCACCGTCCCGTAGGGAACGTTCTTCTTTTCCTTCTTCTTGAAGGACTTCTTCTTGCGAACTTGATTTTGCAGGTGCCTTCGCCATATGTTGCTCCGGCTAGGTCTTGCGTCGCCTTCTTCTTGCCGGCAACCGTTCCACGGCGCGGTCCCTTACGCGTGCGGGCGTTCGTGTGTGTGCGCTGGCCGCGGGCCGGCAGGCCACGGCGATGCCGCAATCCGCGATACGAACCCATTTCCATCAGGCGCTTGATGTTCATCGAGACTTCTTTGCGCAAGTCGCCTTCGATGGCCCCTTCGCCTTCAATCAGGTTGCGAAGATGGTTCACTTCCTCTTCAGAGAGGTCGCCAACCTTCTTTTCCGGATCCACTTGCGCCCGGTGCAGCAAAGACAGTGCCCGAGTCCGCCCAATGCCGTAGATGTACGTCAGCCCAATGGCTGCCCGCTTCCTTGCGGGTAAATCAACGCCTGCAATACGCGCCATATTCCTTGTATCCTCTAACCTTGCCGCTGCTTATGCTTCGGGTTGGTGCAGATGATGCGCACCACGCCATGGCGGTGGATGACCTTGCACTTGTCACACAGTTTCTTAACGGATGCCCGTACCTTCATCGAGCAGGTAATCCCTTCGCCAATAATTCCAATATTCGCCCGCGCGTCCGGTCCTGAACCGAAAGTGCCACCCGCACCCGGTCCCCGACTCGCAAACGCACAAAATTCGCGCGCTGCGTGCTCGGGAGATGAGCAATCAACTCGTGCTCGCCTTCCAGCCTGACACGCACCAGCGCACTCGGCAGCAACTCCACAACGGTGCCCTCTGCGGTGCGCTCGTCCATCATCACATTGCTTCACAAAGTCAGGGCCGGGACAAAACCCAGGGCCCATTGTCTGTCACTGCCACCATGTGTTCGAAATGAGCCGAATACGACCCATCTTTCGCCACCGCCGTCCATTTATCCGACAGAACCTTGGTTTCGGCTTTGCCGGCGTTCACCATCGGCTCAATCGCCAGAACCATGCCCGGCTTCAATCGCGGGTTTTCACCCCGCCGGTCCACATAGTTCGGAATCTGCGGCTCTTCATGCAGCGAAGTGCCAATCCCATGCCCAACAAACTCACGCACAATGGAAAAGCCGTTCGAAACGACATGCTTCTCCACCGTGCCACAAATATCGAATAAACGGTTTCCCGGCCCGCACCTTATCAATCGCGAGTTCCAGCTGACTCCTCCGTCACTTTCAGCAGGCGCTTCACGGAATCGTTCACTTCACCCACTGCTACGGTCACCGCGGAATCGCCGTAATAGCCATCCAGCAGAACGCCCGTATCAATCGAAACGATGTCGCCCGATCTTCAACTTGCGCTTGGCAGACGGCATCCCGTGCACCACTTCGTCGTTCACCGACGTGCACAGCACATAAGGGAACTTGGTCCCAGCGGCCGCCGAGTAATAACCTTTAAAGGCCGGCTTCGCGCCGCCGTCCGAGATCATTTCTCGGCAACAGCTTCCAAGTCCTGAGTCGTGACGCCCTCGGCCACGCACGCCTTCAAATCCTGCAGGATCTGATAGACCAGCAGTCCGCTTCGCCGTAACTTCTCTAACTCAGCCGCGCTTCTTCTCACAATCACAAATCCCGCTACTACTCAAAGCCCACTCGAGGAAATAATCACCGGGTACCGACCTTCGGAGTCGATCCCGAACAACCGCCCTCGACCACCACCCCGGCCTCGCCAAGCGCCTCACAAATAGAGGTCGCAATCAACTCAGGCGCCTTGCTCGCTCCCTGGGTCTCAATCATCGGCAGACCAGCCTGCCGGAAAAACTCAAGAACCGGCCTGGTTTGCAGCTCGTACTGTTGCAGCCGTTCCCGAATTACCGACTCGCGATCATCTTCCCGCGTCACCAGGGTTGCGCCGTCCAGATCGCAGACACCAGCTACTTTGGGTGGATGAGTTTTAACGCTGTAAAGGGTGCCACAAACAGGACACTGCCGGCGGCCACTGAGGCGAGCCACGATTCGACCGTGGTCAACCACCAAGTGTACCACGGCTGGCCTGAAATGCGAATCTCCGAAGCACGTCCAGCAGCACCCGGGCCTGCTGCACAGTGCGCGGATAGCCATCCAGCATGAACGCCCTTTTCGACATCCGGCTGGCGGAGGCGGTGTCTCTACCAGGCGGTTCACCAGTTCATCGGAAACCAAGCGGCCCGCCCGCATAGTGTCCTGGATCTCGATCCCAATGCTGTCCTGGGCCGCGATATGAACCCGCAGCATGTCTCCTGTAGAGATATGCGGCCAGTGGAAGCGCTCTTCGAGGAGCTTTGCCTGTGTGCCTTTGCCCGAGCCCGGCGACCCGAAGAGGATGACCGCCGGCGCGTCGTAGGCTTGTGATGTTCGTTCTGTCAAAGGCTTAGCTGGTGCTGCTGCGGCGGCCGCGAATCCGGCCAGCGCGCGGCGTAAAGCCCTCATAATGGCGCATGATCAACTGCGCCTCAATTTGATTTACTGTGTCCATGGCTACACCCACCACGATCAGTAGCGATGTGCCGCCAAACCAGAACTGGACGCCCAGACCGTCCAGAATCGGCCGCGGGAAGTGCGCATCTATCCAGTTGCCGACCAGCGGGAGGTGCTGCAGATGAATGCCTGAGATCATCATCTGCGGAATGAGCGACAGAATGAGCCAGGTAAAGACCACCCACCACCGTGATCTTCGAAAGGATCTTATCCATGTACTCGGCCGTGTTCTTCCCAGGCCGAATTCCCGGAATGAAGCCGCCGTACTTGCGCATATTATCCGCCGCTTCGTTGGGATTGAAGATGATGGAAACGTAGAAGAAGCAGAAGAAAACGATCAAGACGACAAAGGCCAGGTAGTACAGAGGCTCCGAGCCGCCAATGGCGCCGAGCATGCGAACTGAGCCAGGGGCTATTCTTTGCGACGGGAAACTGGAGTGCCGTCTGCGGCAAGGCCAGCAGCGACGAAGCGAAGATGATCGGGATAACGCCGCCGGCATTTACCTTCAGCGGCAGGTGGGTCGATTGACCGCCCATCATGCGTCGCCCGATAACGCGCTTGGCATACTGCACCGGGATGCGGCGTTCTCCCCGCTCCACCAGCACGATGAATGCCACTACCGCGACCATCACCACCAGAATCACCAGCAATCTGGATGACGTTCCACTGGTGCGTCACGAAGGTGTTCTGGTAGATGTTCCTGATCGCATGCGGCAGCCCGACCACGATACCGACGAAGATGATCAGCGACATACCGTTGCCGATACCGCGCTCGGTAATCTGCTCTCCCAGCCACATGATGAAGGCCGAACCGGCCGTAAACGTCAGCATGGTCATCAGAATAAATCCGAGACCCGGGTGAAGGACAAAGTTGCCGTCAGAGCTCTGCAGAGCGACACGCAATGCCGATCGACTGAACAATCGCGAGGCCGACGGTCAGATAGCGGGTCCACTGGGTGATCTTGCGACGGCCCATTTCCCCCTCTTTCTGCAACTTGTCGAGCGTGGGTACAACCACCGTCAACAACTGGAGAATGATGGAAGCCGTGATGTAGGGCGTAATGCCTAAGGCGAAGATCGTCATGCGCCGCAGCATGCCGCCGCTGAACACATCGAAGTAGCCAAGAAACCCACCCTGCGCAGTGCGGGTGAAGAACTCCTGGAATCGGATCGTATCGATGCCCGGCGTCGGGATGAACGCGCCGACCCGATACACGGCTAGCAGACCGAGCGTGAAGAGGACGCGGTTCCGGAGATCCGGGATCCGGAACATATTAGCGAGCGCTTCGAAGAAACTTTGTCATTGGCATGATTGTGGCTTACCCGAAACGGACCTTGACCTGAGCTATTCAGCTGTTGTTTGCGGGAGCCGGACTTCTCGTTCGATCACTTCCGCGCTGCCGCCGGCCTTCTGGATCTTCTCGAGCGCCGACTTCGAGAAAACGTGCGCCTTGACCGTGATCTTGCGCGTCAGTTCGCCGTTGCCCAGAATTTTCAGGCCGGACTTCAGCTTTTTGACAACACCGGCTGCCATCAGAGATTCCGGCGTGAACACATCGCCTTCCAGCTCTTCAAGCGTGGCCACGTTCACGATCGCATAGTCCTTATGAAAGATGTTGGTGAAGCCGCGCTTCGGCAAACGGCGATGCAACGGCATCTGGCCGCCCTCAAAGCCGCGCATCTTGCTATAGCCCGAGATGGACTTGGCACCTTTAGCACCGCGGCCCGCGTATTTGCCGCGGCCGGTTCCCATACCTTGGCCAATGCGCCGCTTTTTTTGTTTCTGGCCCTTCGGAGGCCGCAGATTACTTAAATTCAGTTCGAAGTCCCTTCCGTCCGCCGTTAGGCTCGTCCTTCTCTACATTCGGACGATTTCGAGCAGGTGCGGCACCTTCGCCACCATGCCCCGGAAGCCCGGCGTGTCAGGACGCTCCACCGTGCGGTTGATTTTGTGAAGCCCCAGCGACTTCACAATGTTCTTGTGCTTTTGCGGCGTGCAGATAGCGCTGCGCACCAGCTTGATTTTGATTTTGCCTTCGCGATCTGCCATGCTCGCTTCCGTTTCCTTAGAGCTTCTCGATCGGCAGGCCGCGCATGTCGGCGATCGCGCTGCTTATCGCAGAGTTGCTCCAGCGCCGCGATGGTGGCTTTCACGACGTTATGCGCGTTGTGCGAACCGATCGATTTCGTCAGTACGTTCGGGATACCGACCGCCTGAATCACGGCACGAACCGGTCCACCGGCAATGACGCCGGTACCTTCCGGAGCCGGCTTTAACAGCACCAGTCCGCTACCGAAGCGGCCGAGTACAGGGTGGCGAATCGTGGTCTCAAGAACATTGAATCTTGCGCAGATTCTTCTTCGCCGCTTCAATGCCCTTCTTGATCGCCGAAGGAACTTCTTTCGCCTTACCGGTTCCGAAGCCGACCACTTTCGCGCCCGGATCGCCGACCACGACAAGCGCCGAAAAGCTCATATTCTTACCGCCCTTGACCACCTTCGTCACGCGGTTGATACTGACGACCTGTTCCTTCAGGTTCAGGTTTTGCGGATCGACACGCTTGGCTGTTCCGTTCAATGCCATCGATTAAAACTCCAGTCCTGCTTCACGCGCCGCATCGGCCAGCGCTTTCACGCGGCCGTGATACTGATATCCGCCGCGGTCGAACACAACCTTGCTGATGCCCTTTTCTTTGGCGCGCTCCGCCACTGCCTTGCCGATCTGCTTGGCGCCTTCGACGTTGCCGCCCTTGCCCTTCAGGTCTTTCTCGGTAGAAGCGGCAGCCACCGATCGTGTGACCCTGCTGGTCGTCGATCACCTGCGCATAGATGTGGTTGACGCTGCGGAAAACTGCCAGGCGCGGACGCTCCGGCGTACCGGCCACGCGGCTGCGAATGCGCTTGTGAATGCGCCGTGCGAATTTCCTGTCTTGAATCTTTTGCCATTACTTGCCTCCCGCCCCGGTCTTACCGGCCTTCTTGCGCAGCACTTCGCCCGTGTAGCGAACGCCCTTGTTCTTGTACGGATCGGGCGGACGCAGCGCGCGAATCTGCGCCGCCACCTGCCCCACCTCCTGCCGGTCGTAGCCGGTCAGAACCAGGTGCGTCTGCTTGTCGACCTTCAGATCGACGCCTGTCGGCAACAGGAACTCGATCGGGTGCGAATAGCCGAGCGTGAATGTGGCCACATTGCCCTTCACGTCGGCACGATAACCGGTTCCGACGATATCCAGCTCGCGGGTGAATCCGGTCGACACGCCTTGCACGGCATTGGCGGTCAGCGCGCGGGTCAAGCCATGCAGGGCGGCGTAGTTTGTCGTTTTCGCGCACCAGTTCGAGCGTGCCGTCGTTCTGCTCGAATCGTGATGCCTGCCGGAATCGGCACGGTCAGCTTGCCCTTCGGCCCTTCGACCTGCAAGCGTGGTCGCCGATGGTGATTTTGACGCCCTTGCGGCAGCGGAATTGGTTTCTTTCCTACTCTGACATGCGTTCGTCCTTACCAGATCTGGCAGAGAACTTCCCCGCCCACGCCTTCTTTGCGCGCTGATGTACCGGTCATCACGCCCTTCGGAGTCGTGAGAATGTTGATTCCCAAGCCGCCCAGAATGCGCGGGATATCCTTGCTGCCGACATACACGCGGCAACCGGGACGCGATACGCGCTCAATGCGCGAAATCACCGGCAAGTTGCCGGGCGTGTACTTCAGATACAGGCGGATGAACTTCTTCGCGCCTTCTTCGGTCAGCTTGAAGTTGAGGATGTAGCCTTCATCCTTCAGGATGCGGGCAATTTCATTCTTCAGCCGCGACGCCGGCACGTCCACCTTGGGGTGGCGCGCAATCAGTGCATTGCGCACTCGCGTCAACATATCGGCAATGGGGTCTGCTGTCATTTACTTTCAGCACCTTTCATTGCTTGGAATTTCTTAACTTTCAATCGTCCGTTACCCCTCACCTTGCTTCGATGACCATTTCAGCGGACCCGTAAGAACGCGAGAAACGTCGGCCGAGCTGTTACCAGCTCGCTTTCGTCACGCCGGGAATCTGGCCCGCTCAGCGCGAACTTCCGGAAGCAGATGCGGCACAGCGTGAACTTACGCAAAAAGCCGCGCGGGCGGCCGCAATTCTTGCAGCGGTTGCGCAGCCGAACGGCGAACTTGGCGTTCTTGCCAGCCGCCAGGCGCGCGCGAATTTCTTCTAGCTTCTTATCTTCTTTGGCGATCTTTGCAGTTGTTGCCATTTATGAAACCTTCGCTCCTTACTGACGGAACGGCATGCCCATGTGCCGCAACAGCGCCAGACCTTCGGCATCCGTCTTGGCCGTGGTGGTGATCGAAATATTCATACCTTTCGTCTTTTCCACCTTGTTGTAATCGATCTCAGGGAAAATCAACTGATCCTTCAACCCGAGCGTATAGTTGCCGCGTCCATCGAACGACTTCGGCGAGAACACCGCGGAAATCGCGAACGCGCGGCAGAGCCACATTCATCAGACGATCCAGAAATTCAAACATGCGGTCGCCGCGCAGCGTGACCATGCAGCCGATCGCCATGCCTTCGCGCAGCTTGAATGCCGCAATCGACTTCTTGGCTTTCGTGACCACCGGTTTCTGTCCGGCAATGGCCGCCAGTTCGTTCACCGCGCCATCCATCAGCTTGCTGTTGCCGGTCGCTTCGCCCAGGCCGATATTGATCGAGACCTTTTCGATCTTCGGCACCGCCATCGGGTTCTTGTAAGCAAAACTCGCTGCGTCAGAGCCGGAACAACTGTCTTCGTGATAGTGCTCGCGCAGCCGGGCATGCGCGCCGCCGCTCTTGGGACGTTCTGCCGCCAGCTCCGGAGCGGCCGTACCGCGGCGTCACCGCCGCGACGCTTCTTTTCGCCTGCGGTCTTCTCGCCTTCGCGGCCGGCTTGCCGTCGGTCTTGCTCTGCCGCCTGATTGTCTTTCGGTTGTCTGTCTTTCGCCATCTGTTATTTTCTTTGGCCGATTCCAAACGGCCTCAACATGCCACTGCTACTTCTTATCCAGCGTCTTCGCCGCCCTTGCGAGCGATGCGAACCCGGCGGGTTACCGCCCGTCGTCTCGATCTTGTAGCCGACACGCGTCGGAACGCCGCCCGCCGTCAACAACATCACGTTCGACACATCGATGGGCATCGGCTTTTCCGCCACGCCGCCCTTGATCTGCTTTTGCGGATTCGGACGCGTATGGCGCTTTGCCATCATCACGCCATCGACCGTCACTTTGCGGGTGAAGCGATCGACTTCGAGCACTTTGCCGGTTTTGCCCTTGTCCGTGCCCGCGATGACGCGAACCAGATCGTCTTTCTTGATCTTCAACCGGACCGGCTTCTGCTCGCCCTTTTCCTGCCGGCGCTGATAAGCAATTTTCGGCATGACTAGATCACCTCCGGCGCGAGCGACACGATCTTCATAAAGCGCTTGTCGCGCAGCTCACGAGCTACCGGCCCGAACACGCGCGTCCCCACCGGCTCGCCCACTTCATTGATCAGCACCGCCGCATTCGAATCGAAGCGGATGTATGTGCCGTCTTTGCGGCGCGTTTCCTTGCGCATGCGCACCACCACGCAGCGCACTACTTTGCCCTTCTTGATGTTGGAATCGGGCGCGGCTTCCTTCACGCTCGCCGTGATCACGTCGCCCAAGCCCGCGCGAAGTCCCAGGTCGCCGCCGCGGGGCAAGATGCACTGCAGCTTGCGCGCGCCGCTGTTATCGGCAACCTCGAGAATCGTTCGCATTCCAATCATGACATTTCTCCTCTAAGCGCCTGCGCTCGAACACGGCTGCCGTTCGGCGCGAATCCTTACTTCTTCTTTTTCTTCTTCAGCGTCTTCTTCACGCGCGTATCGGCGCTGGCAGTCAGAGCCGGATGCTCGACACCCACCTGCACGGCCGGCGGATCACGTCGCCCAGCTGCCAGCGCTTCAGCCGGCTCAACGGGCGGCACTCGATGATGCGCACCACATCGCCGACCTTGGCCGTTCCTTGTTCGTCATGCGCGTAAAACTTCTTGCGCTTGCTGACGATCCGCTTGTAGACCGGATGCGCCACGCGGCGCGTCACTTCGACCACGATGGTCTTGGCCATCTTGGTCGAAACCACTTCGCCGATCTTCTCGTTCTTGTGTCCGATCGGCTCGGCGACGGTCGTCCCGCCGGAGCCCGTAGGCGCGCTGTTCGCCGTCCGGGACGTCGTTGCTCGCTGTTATCTGCTGCTGCCATCGTAAAAGTCCTTACTTTTTCTTGCCCTTGGTGGTTGCAGCGGCAACCGGCGGCGCTGCGGCTGTTTCGCCTGCCGCCCGCTTTTCGTTCATGACGCGTCAGCATGCGCGCGCGGTCCTTCTTCAGAATCCGGTACTTCTTCAATCCTTCCAGCTGCCCCATGCCCATCTGAAAGCGCAGCCGGAACAACTGCTCCTGCGCATCCTGGAGCTGGCGCTCGATTTCCGCCGAATCTAAACCACGAATCTTATCTGCCTTCATGTCTGTTGCCTTCACGCTATTCGCCTTCGGCCACTGCCGTTCGCCCGCCTGTTCACGCACCACGAACTTGGTCGGAACAGACAGTTTCATGGCGGCCAGCCGCATCGCTTCTGCCGCGATCTCGGGCGTATACGCCTTCCATCTCGAACAGCATCTTGCCCGGCTTCACCACGCATACCCAGGCTTCGGGCGCGCCCTTGCCTTTACCCATACGAGTCTCTGGCGGCTTCTTGGTGATCGGCTTGTCCGGGAACACCCGAATCCACACCTTGCCTCCACGCTTGATAAAGCGCGTCATGGCAATACGTGCCGCTTCGATCTGCCGGTTCGTCACCCAGCCGCAGCGCATGGCCTTCAACCCGAAGTCGCCGAACGAGAGCGACGAGCCGCGCCAGGCTTTGCCCGTCATGCGGCCGCGCTGCTGCTTGCGGAACTTGACTTTCTTCGGCATCAACATAGCGGTTTATCTCCTCACCTTGAGTCTTCGCTCCGCCGGGTGCGGCGAGCTCATCCTCACTTATACAAACGAAGCTATTCGTTTGTCTCCTTATTCGTCGGCGTCCGGCAGCAGGAGCACTTCTCGGTGCCTGCGGACGGACGGCTTTCCTGTTTCCACGACGGTGCCACCGGCGCGCTTAACGGCGGAATCACCGGTGACGATGCCGGTTTCGGCAGATCGGTCGGCGCATGTTGCACCACCGGACCGCTGCTTCGGCAGGCGCGGTTTGCTGCGGCGCGTACCCGCCCGCGCTCGGCGGACCGAAACGGCGTTCGCCACCACGATCTCCCCCGCGGTCTCCCCCACGATCCCCGCCCCGGTCGTCACGACGGCGGCGGCGCGGTTCGCCTTCATTCCGAAGCGTGTTGCGCGCGCGGTTTCCGCCTTCGATCACTTCGCCCTTGTACACCCACACCTTGACGCCAATCACGCCATAGGTGGTGTAGGCTTCACTGAAGCCGTAATCGATATCGGCACGCAGCGTATGCAGCGGCAACTGACCTTGCAGATACCACTCACTGCGGGCGATTTCCGCACCGTTCAAGCGGCCCGACACCCGAACCTTGATTCCCTTGCAACCGAAACGTAGCGCCGAATCGACTGCTTTGCGCATGGCGCGGCGAAACGCCACGCGCTTTTCCAGCTGCAACGCAATCGACTCCGACACCAGCTGCGCATCCAGTTCCGGCCGATGCACTTCCTGAATGTCGATAAAGACTTCACGCTTGGTCTTCTTCGCCAGATCGCTCTTCAGCTTTTCGATCTCAGCGCCCTTGCGGCCGATGATAATACCAGGACGCGAGGTGCGGATCGTGATGCGGAGCTTGTTGCCCGGCCGATCGACTTCAATCGAACTGATGCCCGCCGCCCTCAAGCGATTCGTGCAGCGATTCCCGCAGCTCCAGATCTTCGTGCAGAAGCTTCGAGTAGTCCTGCTTGGCGAACCAGCGCGAACGCCAAGTCTTGGTGACGCCTAAGCGAAAGCCGTACGGATGTACTTTCTGACCCATTGATCTTACTCCCCTGCTGCTTCCGGCGCTCGCTCGCCCAGCTTCACTACAATGTGCGATGTCCGGCGTTGGTACCGGTAAGCCCGACCCATCGGAGCCGGACGGATCCGCTTCTGCCGCGGCCCTTCGTTCACATAATGCTTCGGCGACGAACAGCCGGTCCACGTCCACGTTCTCGGCCTTGGCTTCCGCATTCGCGATGGCGGAGCGCAGCACCTTTTCGATATCCTCAGCGATCCGCTTATTGGTCGCGCTCAGGATATTGATGGCGTCCCCAGCCTGCTGTCCGCGGATCATGTCGACTACCAGCCGGGCTTTCTGGGCGGACACACGCACGTAGCGTGCTTCGGCCTTCGATAATGCCTCTATGTCGTGAGCCATTTATCTGCCTCCTGTCTTAGCCAAGCTGCCAATCCGGGGGCTCATTACTTGGACCCCTTCTCGGTGGACTTCGCCGCGTGACCCTTAAAAGTGCGCGTCGGCGAGAACTCGCCCAGCTTGTGGCCCACCATGTTTTCGGTAACGTACACCGGGATGAACTTCTTGCCGTTGTGCACCGCGAGCGTATGCCCGATAAATCGGGCACAATCGTCGAGCGGCGCGACCAGGTTTTCACGACCTGCTTTTGAGGCCTGGTGTTCATCGCTTCCACCTTGACAATCAGGTGCTCGTCGGTGAACGGTCCCTTTTTAAGTGATCGACTCATTGCTTTTCCTCAACGCGCACAACGGGCCCCAAAGCCCAGTGCGCTCATTCCTCTACCGCTTCTTCGACTTTCGCGTCACGATCAAGCGATCGGTCCGCTTATTGTTACGGGTCTTAAAACCACGCGTCGGCTGGCCCCAGGGCGTCACCGGATGACGTCCGCCAGAGGTTTTGCCTTCACCGCCACCGTGCGGGTGATCGACCGGGTTCATCGTCACGCCGCGATTGTGCGGGCGCTTGCCCAGCCAGCGTGTTCGTCCCGCTTTTCCGAGCGAAACATTCTCGTGCTCGACGTTGCCGACCTGTCCGACCGTCGCCATGCACTCAATCTGCACGCGCCGGGTTTCGCCCGAGGGCAGCTTCAACAGCGCAATGCCGCCTTCTTTCGAAACCAGCTGCGCCTGCGCGCCGGCCGAGCGCGCCATCTGGCCGCCCTTGCCGGGACGTAATTCAATGTTGTGCACCACGGTACCGGCCGGGATGTTCTTCAGCGGCAGGGCGTTGCCGACCAGAATGTCTGCTTCGGGACCGGAACGTTACAGTGCGGCCTACTTCCAGGCCGACCGGGCACAGATGATGTAGCGCTTCTCGCCATCGACATAGTGCAACAGCGCGATGCGCGCCGAGCGGTTCGGATCGTACTCGATCGCGGCCACCTTGGCGTTCACACCCGCTTTGTCGCGTTTGAAGTCGATGATGCGATAGGACTGCTTGGCTCCGCCGCCAATAAAGCGGCTCGAAATCCGGCCATGAGCGTCGCGGCCGCCGGTCCGCTTTTTGCCTTCGACCAGCGACTTTTCAGGCGTCTGTTTGGTGATGTCTTCCCGCGTGAGATACGTTTGGAAGCGCCGCGTCGGCGTTGTGGGACGAAAACTCTTAATTGGCATATGGGTGTCGCTTCCTTCCTTAGATGTCCGCGTACTCGGGCACTTTTTGCCCGGCTTGGCAGGCGCACATACGCCTTCTTCCAATCCGACGCATAGCCGGTAAACCGGCCGCGACGCCGCAGTTTGCCCGTAGTTGCTGGTGCGAACTTCGGCCACTTTCACCTTGAACACCGTCTCCACCGCTTGCTTGATCTCAATCTTGTTCGCGTCCGGATGCACTTCAAAGCACAGCGTGCGTTCTTCTTCCCGCTTCGTATGGCCCTTCTCCGTAATGAGCGGCCGGCGGATCACATCGTAAACGTTCATCTGTTGGGCCTCCTTCTTAGGCAAGCGCCTCCGACAGCTTCTTCGCCGCCGCTTCGCTCAGCAACACTTGCTTGTACTTCAGCAGGTCGTACACCGTCACGTCCTTGGTCGGGACCAGCTTCACGCCCTTCAGATTGCGCGAGCGCGCGATCAGATTCGCGTTCTCGCCGCTTCGACCAGCAGTGCCGTCTTCTTCGCTTCCAGCTTGCCGAGCACCGCCACCATGTTTTTGGTCTTGTGATCGGCCAACTCGAACGCGCGCACGACTTTCAATTCGCCATCGCGCAGCTTCGCCGACAAGGCCGAGCGCAACGCGCCCAGAATCATCTTGCGCGGCAGTTTGTATTCGTAGCTGCGCGGCTGCGGTCCGTGGGTGGTGCCGCCATGCCGCCACAGCGGCGACCGGATGGAGCCCATACGCGCCCGGCCCGTGCCCTTCTGCTTCCACAGCTTCTTGCCCGAACCCGATACTTCATGGCGCGTCTTGGTGGACGCGCGTTCCGGAGCGGCTGGCGGCCGTATACTGGCGCACGGCTTCGTACAGCAGCGCTTCGTTCACTTCCGCGCCAAACACCGCGTCCGAGAGCTCAATAGAGCCCACGGCGGCGTTGTTCAGATCCACAATATCTACACTCGGCATCGTTCTTTCCCTTTTGCCTAAATCTTTTGGGTGCCTTACCGCTTGGGCCCGGCGAACCATCACGTAGCCGCCATTCGGCCCCGGGATCGCGCCCTTGACCGCAATCACGTTATCTTCGGTATCCACACTGACGATCTCGAGGTTGCGCACCGTCACCTGATCGGCTCCCATGCGGCCCGCCATCTTCATGCCGGGGAACACGCGCGAAGGAAAGCTCGAAGCGCCAATCGAACCCGCCGCGCGATGGAACATGGAACCGTGCGAAGCCGGACCGCCACGAAAGTGATGGCGCTTCACCAAGCCGGCAAAACCGCGGCCCTTGCTGGTTCCGATGACGTCCACGACGTCTTTCGGCTTGAACTCTTCCGCCAGAACCCGGTCGCCCTGCTTCAGATCGCCCGTGCCCTGGCTCAGCCGGAACTCACGCAGAAACGCACGCCTTCCGCGCCCGACTTCTTCAAATGCCCGGCATACGGCTTGTTCTGCTTCTTTGCGTACTCGACCAACCCAAGCTGCACGGCGTCGTACCCGTCGGTGGCCGGCGTCTTGCGCTGCGTAACAACACACGGACCCGCTTTCACCAGCGTGACCGGGACCACTTGCCCCTCCGCCGTGAACACCTGCGTCATGCCGATTTTTTTGCCGAGAATTCCTGGACTCATTTCCGTCTGTCCTATCGCCTGCTTGCTATCTGCTGCTTACTTCTTGCCAAAAGCCTTGATTTCGACGTCCACACCCGCCGGAAGATCAAGCTTCATCAACGCATCCACCGTTTCCTGCGTCGGCTCCAGAATGTCCAGCAGGCGCTTGTGCGTACGAATTTCAAACTGCTCCCGCGACTTCTTGTCCACGTGCGGCGACCGCAAAACCGTGTAGCGGTTCTTCAAGGTCGGCAGCGGGATCGGTCCGGCCACAGTGGCACCCGTGCGCTTGGCCGTATCGACGATGTCGCCCGTCGACTGGTCCAGAATGCGGTGATCGTATGCCTTTAGCCGGATGCGGATGCGTTCTTTCATTTCGTTTCTTTTTCTCTTCTCGATGCAGAAGCATTCCGGACTCTAACGCCCGGAACCTCCTGCGCTGCTCAACTACTCAATAATCTCGGTAACGGTACCGGCGCCGACGGTGCGGCCGCCTTCGCGAATCGCGAAGCGCAAGCCCTTGTCCATAGCGACCGGCGTAATCAGCTCGATTTCGAGCGACACGTTGTCGCCCGGCATCACCATCTCCATGCCTTCCGGCAGCTTCGCCACACCCGTCACGTCCGTGGTGCGGAAGTAGAACTGCGGACGGTAGCCATTGAAGAACGGCGTATGACGGCCGCCTTCTTCCTTCGACAGCACGTACACTTCGCCCTTGAACCTCTTGTAGCCCTTGATGGTGCCGGGCTTGGCAATCACCTGCCCGCGCTCCACATCGTTCTTTTCAATACCGCGCAGCAGCAACCCGACGTTGTCGCCCGCCCGGCCTTCGTCAAGCAGCTTCTTGAACATTTCGATGCCCGTGACCACCGTCTTGCGCGTGTCGCGGAAGCCGACGATTTCCATTTCCTCGCCGACCTTGCAGATGCCGCGCTCAATACGGCCCGTCACCACCGTGCCGCGGCCCTGGATCGAGAAGATGTCTTCAATCGGCATGATGAACGGCTTGTCCATCGCGCGCTCCGGCAGCGGAATGTACGCGTCCACCTTCGCCATCAGCTCATCCACCGAGGCTTCCCACTTCGCTTCGCCGTTCAACGCACCCAGCGCGCTGACACGCACCACCGGCAGATCGTCGCCCGGGAACTGATAGCTCGAAAGCAACTCGCGCACTTCGAGCTCGACCAGTTCCAGCAGCTCGGCATCATCCACCATGTCGACCTTGTTCAAGGCCACCACGATGTACGGCACACCCACCTGGCGGGCCAGCAGAATGTGCTCGCGCGTTTGCGGCATCGGACCATCGGTCGCCGCGACCACCAGAATCGCGCCGTCCATCTGCGCCGCACCGGTGATCATGTTCTTGATGTAGTCGGCGTGGCCCGGGCAGTCGACGTGGGCGTAGTGACGGTTCGCCGTCTCATACTCCACGTGCGATACCGCGATCGTGATTCCACGAGCCTTCTCTTCCGGCGCGTTGTCGATCGAATCGAAGCTCCGGAACTTGTTCTTCGGATTGTGCTTCGACAGCGTCTTCGTGATCGCCGCCGTCAGCGTCGTCTTGCCGTGGTCAATGTGCCCAATCGTCCCTATGTTGACGTGCGGCTTGCTGCGGTCAAATTTCTCTTTCGCCATATCTTCCCTCCTAGTTAGGCCTTCCGGGCCCTACCTGGCTACGCCTTTGTTCCGGTTGACAATTTCTTCCGCGAGATTCCGCGGCACTTCTTCGTACTGGCCGAAGTGCATGGTGAAGCTGCCGCGGCCCTGCGTGCGCGAGCGAAGCTCGGTGGCATAGCCGAACATTTCCGACAGCGGAACCATCGCCTTGATAATGTGTGTTCCGCCCGCAATCTCGGTCCCTTCCAGGCGTCCGCGGCGCGAAATCAAGTCGCCATTAACGGAACCCATGTACTCCTCCGGGACGGTGACTTCGACGCGCATCACCGGCTCTAGAAGAACCGGCTTCGCCTTGCCTGCTGCTTCTTTGAAGCAGATCGAAGAGCAGATCTTAAACGCCATTTCGGACGAGTCGACATCATGATAGTCGCCGTCGAACACCGTGACCTTGATGTTGTTTAACGGGTAGCCGGCCAGAATACCGCCTTCCAGCGACTCCTGCACACCCTTCTCGAATGGCAGGAATAAATTCCTTCGGAATGTTACCGCCAGTGACAGCGTTGACAAACTCGAAGTCTTTCTCGTGGTCGGGCTCGACACGCAGCTTCACGCGCGCGTATTGCCCGCTTCCGCCCGTCTGCTTCTTGTGCGTGTAGTCGTACTCAGCTTTGTTCCGAATTGTCTCGCGATACGCCACCTGCGGCTTGCCGACGTTTGCTCCGACATTGAACTCGCGCTGCATGCGGTCGACGATGATTTCAAGGTGAAGCTCGCCCATACCGGCAAGGATCGTCTGCCCTGTTTCCGGGTCGGTCGTCACATGCAGTGTCGGGTCTTCGGTGGCCAGTTTGTTAATGGCCATGCCGAGCTTTTCCTGATCGGCCTTGGTCTTCGGTTCGATTGCGAGTTGGATAACGGGCGCCGGGAAGCTGATCGACTCCAGCAGCACCGGCGACTTTTCATCGCAAATGGTGTCGCCCGTGATGACCTGCTTCAGACCGACTGCGGCGCAGATATCTCCCGCCAGCACTTCCTGGATTTCTTCACGCTTGTTGGCGTGCATTTTCACCAGGCGGCCTACGCGCTCTTTCTTGCCTTTGCTGACGTTGTAAATCGATTCGCCCGCGTTCAACTTACCCGAATACACGCGGATGAAGCACCAACTGCCCCACAAACGGGTCAGTCATGATCTTGAACACCAGCGCCGAGAACGGTTCGTTGTCGTCGGCGTGCCGCTCCACGACGACTTCCGGATTGTCCACCGAATGTCCCTGAATAGCCGGAACATCCAGCGGTGAAGGCAGATAAGCGCACACCGAATCGAGCAGATTCTGCACGCCCTTGTTCTTGAACGAAGAGCCGCAAATAACAGGGAAAATCTTTTGCGCCAGCGTGGCTTTGCGAATGCCGGCCACCAGCTCCTGCTCCGTGATTGATTCGCCGTTGATGTATTTTTCCATCAACACGTCGTCGCTTTCGGAGACGGCTTCAATCAGCTTGTCGCGGTATTCCTTGGCTTGTTCCAGTAGGTCGGCCGGGATGTCCACATCGTCGAATTTTGCGCCCAGCGTTTCATCGCGCCAGAGACGGGCGTTCATCTTGACCAGGTCAACAATGCCCTTGAACTGATCTTCCGCGCCCACCGGCAACTGAATCGGCACAGGACGCGCGCTCAAACGGTCCACGATGGTTTGAACCGAATAGAAGAAGTTCGCGCCGACGCGATCCATCTTGTTGATGAAGCAAATCCGCGGAACCTTGTACTTGTCGGCCTGACGCCACACCGTTTCCGATTGCGGCTGCACGCCCGCTACCGCATCGAACACGGCGCACGCGCCATCGAGAACACGCAGCTGAACGCTCCACTTCCGCCGTGAAATCCACGTGGCCCGGAGTATCAATGATGTTGATCGTGATGTCGTTCCACTGACAGGTGGTCGCAGCAGAAGTAATCGTGATGCCACGCTCCTGCTCCTGCGCCATCCAGTCCATGGTCGCGGTGCCTTCGTGCACTTCACCGATCTTGTGTGTGCGGCCGGTGTAGTAGAGAATGCGTTCGGTCGTCGTGGTTTTACCGGCATCAATGTGAGCCATGATGCCGATGTTGCGCATTTTTTGTAACGGGACAGTGCGGGCCATATCAGTTCGCTACTTTAAGGAACGTTCCTTCGTACTTACCAGCGATAGTGCGCAAAAGCCTTGTTGGCCTCCGCCATGCGGTGCACATCGTCCTTCTTCTTCACAGCGCCGCCACGCATATTGGCGGCATCATTCAACTCGTTCGCCAGCTTGTCGGCCATGCTTTTGTCAGGCCGGGTGCGGGCATTCGTAATCAACCAGCGAAGCGCCAGGCTGGTGCGCCGGTTATTGGGCACTTCGATCGGCACTTGATAGTTCGCTCCGCCTACGCGCCGGGTTTTCACCTCGAGCAGCGGCTTCACATTCTCCACGGCCTTCTTGAAGAGCTTCAACGGATCGTCGCCGGAGCGGTCGCGAAGCGTATCCATAGCGGCGTAGAAGATCTTCTGCGCCGTCGTCTTCTTGCCGTCCCACATCATCGAGTTCACAAATTTTTCGACAAGCGTGGAGTTGAACAGCGGATCAGGGTTAACGTCTCTCGGCTCGGGTCGTCTACGGCGTGGCATTTACGAATTAACTCCTGGTCCTACTTTTTCTTGCCGCCCTTGGCCGGTGCTGCTGCGGCAGCTCCGCCCTTTGGCCGCTTCGCTCCGTACTTGGAGCGGCTCTGCTTGCGGTTCGCCACACCCGCGGTGTCGAGCGTTCCGCGCACCACGTGATAACGAACACCCGGGAGATCCTTCACGCGGCCGCCACGAATGAGCACAATCGAGTGCTCCTGCAGGTTGTGGCCAACACCTGGAATGTAGGTTGTCACTTCAATACCGTTGGTCAACCGCACACGGGCCACCTTACGCAGAGCCGAATTCGGCTTCTTGGGCGTGGTGGTGTAAACGCGAGTGCAAACGCCACGGCGCTGCGGGCAAGCCTGCAGGGCAGGACTTGCCGTCTTGTAACGGGTCGGCTTCCGACCTTTCCTTACAAGCTGATTGAAGGTAGGCATCGTTTTCCTAAAAACGCGAGCGCACAGCGAGAGCTAAGATACTCCGCGGCACCGCATGTCCTCTCTAAAACAACTTCCAGCTCACTCGCGCGACAACGCAGGGCATTGTACGACGAGGTCTCATTCAAAAACTTTGGATCCCTTTTCGGGCTTCCGGCGCAGGCACGAACGAATCTCGCCCGGCTGCTTTGATTACTGCCAAGGAGGCTGATATAGCGTATTCACCAGCCCCAACCGCGAGGGTAACTACTTCGGAGTACGGCCCTTACCGGATGCAACGTAACTTTCGGATGAGTCCGAAAGCTTATTGGTCCGCCAGCGGGGCCCGACTTCTGGCCGGATGCTCTGACCCAGATAAAGAAACCGGGAAGGCACGGTAGCACAGAGGCCGAAGAATCAACTCGCCAAACTTTTTTAGTGTAACAGACGATCTCACAAAGATGTCAAGGCATCCCAGGAACCGCCGCATACACCTTAAACAGGATACAACAGCTGAAAGCCACCAGGGCGTAACGGATGAGAAAAAAGCCGCTTGCTTCATGTTACATGTCAGCGGCAGCTTTGTCTGGCCTTTGGCTCTGACTACGTGTAAGCTTCTTGCGGGACAACATGAGCAAAGAACAGAATGCGGCGGCGTTGGGTAAGTTTGCAGAAGCGGTAAACGGAGGGAAGTATGAACTTTTCGACGAGGTAGTGGCAACCGACTCCATCGATCACGATCCAGGCCCTGGACAGGTTCCTGGACCGCAAGGTTACCGCGCCCTTTTTTCGGAGATGCGGCAAGCTTTCCCGGACATGAAGGTGGAAGTAGCGGCGCTGGTGGCGGACGAAGACTCCATCGCCTTCGCGTACAACTTCAGCGGAACACAGACCGGACCACTATTGGGCCTTCAGCCGACTGGAAAGAAAGTGAAATTCCGTGGCATGCAGATTTCGAAGTTCCGCGACGGAAAGATGGTCGAGCGCTGGGGAAGCTCGGATCAGCTCGGCATGCTCCAACAAATAGGGGCGACCTCCATCCCTGAAGCCTGACATCTCCATTCGGTCAGGATTCCTTGACCACAACCCACGTGGTCATTGATCGCTCGTTCTGAACAATTGTCGTTTTCAGTGGATCTATCATGCGCCCACCCAGGCGTTTTGCCGCCTGAATGAGGAACGCTTCGTTGACCAGATAGCGCTCCGAGCCATCCGGCAGCAGAAAGCGGCGACCTGACACTCGACGAATCTGCTTTTCCATACCGATGGAAGAAGCGAGCCGGCAGAAGAGCAGGCCGCCGGGCTTCAGTGCTCGCCAGGTACCCGCCAGCATTCGGTTGAAATCGTCATCATCTTCCGCGAAATGCAGAACGGCGCTGCTGATTACCAGATCCGCAAAGGACTCCGGGAATGACGATTTCTCGATGGACTCCACCCTAAAGTTCGTTGGCGGCAAATCGGGCGCTAACGCCGCCGCCATCTGGCGCACCTGCTCGACACTGTCCACGTCACGATCCACGCCAAATACTTCATAGCCTTGCCGCAGAAAGTAAACCAGGTTCCGGCCTGAACCACACCCCGCATCGAAGATCCGCATACCGGGCGTGATACGGCTGCGCAGCAGTTGATCGAACAGGTAAATATCGATGGCGCCGAAGTGAAGTTGCAGTTCACTGAAAGACATCTACTTGATCGTAAGAGAGGCCAAAGGGCGCTCAGATCGCAGCACTTCAGGGCAAACTTGCGGATTCTTGCGCTTGTTGTCAAGATCTTGCCTAAAAGTCAGCCTCCTTCAACTTCCGGCTCCGAAACTCGTTTCCAATAGACCCAGGCGCGCAACGCTTCTTGAGTGGAAACGACGCGCTGAGCGTTTCGCAAGGCAATAACACGGAGCCAGCGTCGTGCTCTGTGCAGGAAAGAGGAAGTTCATGAAGAAAGATCTCGTCCGACTCATGTACGGGGCAGCGGCTGCGCTCATCGTGTCGGTAACTGTCGCGAGTGCCTGGGACGATGACGATCACCACAAGGTAGATGCTGGCTCGTTGCGGCGATACATAGATCAGCAGGTTGGCGGCATCGACAAGCTCAAAGTTCCCGCGACTGATGCCGAAATACCTCTGCCCAAACAGGCGGACGGAACCGTGAACCCTCGCTATGAAACAACTGAGGCAAAGCGCTATCTGGGTAAACTGCTCTTCCATGATCCGGTCCGGACCGTCCGCATCAACATTAACCAGGGCCAGCCTGTGGACCTGCCCGCCGGAACGGCCTTCGGCGGAACGGTAAGTGCCTCTGAACCCGGTGTTCAGGAAATTGCAGTTGCCACCGCCCAAACTGGATCGTGCGGAAGCTGCCACATTGGAGAAGCGGCCGGCAAGGCTGGTCAGGTTCTCAACTTCAATGTCGGCGGCGAGGGCCGCGGTTACACCGACGCGCAGGGAAACTTCTTCCCTCGCCGACGGCCCCGATCGATTCTGACAAAGGTGCGCAACGCGCCTATCTTCCCTGGCGATGACCTGGTTGATGCACTTCCCACGCTGACCGACATCGACCTGATTGGCGGCCGGCACGTCGTCACCACTCCGGCGCCCTTCTACCACCAGCCACCCCCGCAAGCCCTCTTCATGACCGGTCGGTTGGATGAGCTGGACAGCGTAGGGCGCCAATCGCCAGCGCTGGTTGGTTCTGGCTTCAACAACCGCCTCCTTTTGGGTGGCTTCGCAGGCGAGCCGCAGTCTACTGCGCTATCGCTCAATCCGTTCAGCGATCCGGCCCCGGAGAATTTGACGCTCCTGCTGCTGGATGCACATCGCATGCTCAATTTTGAATCTACGGCGTTGGTCAAGATCCCGGCATTTGTGAAATTATTCCGGGATGCTTTCCCGGAAGAAGCCGCTCAGGCCGATGCGCAGAACGACATCACGGTCCTCGTGAACGACCAGACCGTGTTCCGGGCAACCGCGACCTTCCTGCGCACCGCAGTCACACGCAATACGCCCTTCGATAAGTTCCTGGCCGGCGACGGCCGCGCCCTCACGTCAAAACAGATCCGAGGCGCCAAGCTGTTCTTTACCCCGGCAACCGAGGGCGGCGCAGGCTGCTTCTCCTGTCACAGCGGACCAATGTTGAATAAACAGTACAACGACCCGGACGTCGCCGGTATCGGGCAGTTTGTCGAAGAGAATTTCATCAATGTGGGCATCGGCGACCATCCGATTCAGGCGCTGAATGCACAAGCCAGAGGTCACCTCGACCTCAACCGCTTAGGCAAGGACGGCTTCCCCTACCACGCCGAAGACGTGGGCCGCGAAGAGATCACACAAGATCCAAATGCCGCATTCAAATTCCGTGTCTTATCTATGCGCCAGCTCAAGGACGCACGAACCTTCTTCCACAATGGCTCTTTCACAACCGTTCGTGACGCCGTCGAGTACTTCAATGCGGGCGTACCGCAGGACCCGACCGCGGGTGCGGCCTCGACGTTGTCAACGCGATTCACTAACCCGCGCGGACCCGGATTACCGAACGGCTTAGGTTTGACTAGACGGCAGGTCGATGATTTAACCGAGTTCCTGGAGAATGGACTGTACGACCCTGCCTTCGCACACTACGATCCCAACTCGACCACCCCGAGTTTCCAGCCAGACGAACGGGACATCACCTATTCCAAATACCGCCCAGACCTGGCTGCATTAGGGGCGCGAGACGGATTCATGCTTAGTGGTCTGGCGATTGATGACAACGATCCACTAGCGCGTCGTGATGAGGGTCTAGAGTTCCTCGACGTGGGGAACCAGTTGACCACCAATGTTCAGAAGCATAAAGAAGATGCCGACGAGGTGGATAACTGTCAAATCACCAACACCAGTTCGAGCGTCGTCGACACAAACCTGCTCATCATCGTCAACGGTCTTCCGTCTGGAGTTCGCATGACAAATGCCAGCGGCACCACGAAAAGCGGTGCCCCTTACTTTAGAGTGTTTCTGCCGAACGGAACGCTCAACCCCGGCCAGAGCCTTGAGCAGAAATTGATTTTCCAGCGAAGGCAGCATGCTCCCGAACCAAGATTTACTCTGACCTTCCTTTCCGGCCAAGGCAATCCTTAAGGCCGGGTTACATCAGTAAAGCTTTCCTTGCGGATTCTGATGGAGCGACTCAAACCGAGGGACGCCGGCCTGGGTGCCCGCGTCCCTTTCTCGCTGTTTGAACAACGACCGGAACTTTCGGGGAGTAACTCCTACGTATTTAAGAAACACCGACCCAAGATGACTAAGGCTGGAGAATCCGCTGACTCTTGCCACTTCGTCTGCGCCGCAGCCCCGCGACAACATCTCTTTGGCCCTTTCTATACGTCGCCTGGTCAAATACCGGTATGGGCTTTCGCCAGTGCTGTTCCGAAACATCCTGGAGAAGTGAAACTGACTTAAACAAGCCTCGCGCGCCAAGTCTTGCAAACCAATGGGTGTGTCCAAACGTGCTTCTATCAGTTCGCATACCCTCTTCAACACGGGACCGGGCAGACTGCTTTCTGTGATATGCATCTGCGGCCGCACTTGCCCGAAATGTTCAGCCAAGTAAGTCGTCAGAGCGCAGGCAAGATGCTCGCCGTAAAGCGGCCCTGCCGGCGCACCTGCGGCGGTATCCGCCAGCAGAAGCCGACAGATATTCTCGATATTCAAATCGCGAAAGGCTATCTGAGCCGCGAGTTGCACCGGTCGCACTGAGCCAGCTTGTTGGCTTACCTCGGCCATGAACAGCGGAGAAATCGATAGGAGCAACAATTCATAAGAGTCCTGCCAGACCACACTTCGAAACTCGCCGTCGGTGGCAAGACATAAATCGCCTTTATTTAAGCAGGCGCCGCGCCACATGCCACCTACCAGCCACTCCGCCGAGACCGGACCCGATAGATTGCAACAAATCTGGAATCCGTCGATCACCCCCTTGGATTCCGATGGCCCTTGCAAGTGATGCCGCTCCAGGCACACGCTGGTCCACCTGTTGCCTGCGCTCGAGATGAGCGGCTCTCCCGAAACGCGCGGCATCAGAACTCCACCGCGCGAGATCAAGATTCTCTTCATGGTTCAGGCATCCCCGGGTCTATATTCGTGCGGCTGACGCCCGAGGTCACGGTCACGTTTGCCGAAACTGGTTGCGAGGCAGCCGGCGATGCTTATTGATGGCGTCCCGTTCCCGCCGAAGCCCTCGAAGTAAATGTTCACGGTCCGCAATTGGGAAGATGTGGAGGTTGAGGCGATCGCGCACAATCCTCAACGTCTCCGTAACGTGGTGCGAGTTCGGCTGCACCGCCCGCACTACGCTGCAAAAGCAGTTAGTCAGCGCACCAGAGTTGAAGCTCAGTTGCAGGTCGGCGCAGACCGAGATGAGGTGCCCAAAAAAATAAGGCTGGTCAGGTAAACCTGATCAGCCTTCAGTTTGGGTTGGAGGAGAAATCGTACTCAAAACTCTGGACGATCACCGGACCGTCTTTCATTGGGAGCGTCCCAACACGTACCTGGACTACCAAGTCCTGGCTTGTTCTCTGGCTATTAAATTTCCTTTAGTATCAACGGCGGATAGGTCGGCTGTCAATACAAACTTTCATAATTTTGTTACGAGAAACGGAATGCCTTAATTTGCACTAGCTTGGTTGTGCGCCGCGAGCCCCTCCTACTCCCAGCCCTTGCATTCGCGACCGGGATCGGCTTTGCGCATCTGTTTCCAATTCAGCCTTTCGTATTAGCGGTTTGCGCTGTTGGTTGCGGATTGGCGCTTCTGCTGAGTATTTGGCTTAGGCGACTCCGCCCGGCCAGCGTCGTTGCGTCGTTTTTAGTGGCCGGGTTAGCGGTGCAGATGGTGCACCGGCCGCAGAAACACCCGCATCTCGACATCGCGGACGGGGACACCGCCCTGCTGGATGGGTGCGTCACCAACCCGCCAGTGTTTTCCCCAGGGCGGGAACAGTTCACGCTTGAATTAGCGCCCCATGCCGCCATTCGTCTGTCGGTGGTGATGAAGGATGGGCAACCGGCGTCCCTCAGCTACGGCCAGAAAGTGGAAGCCGCTGCCAAGGTGCGCTCGCCACGCAATTTCGGCAACCCGGACGCGTTCGATTACGAGGGCTACCTGGCCAACCAGCACATCTATTGGATCGGTTCGGTAGCGGGAGTGGGCGATCTGAAGCTGATGCCCGGCACTTGCGGATCGCCCGTGCTGGCTTCGCTGTATACGCTCAGGACGTGGGCGCTAAACCGGATCAGCACGCTTTACACCGGTGACCAGCACACCTTGGGGCTACTGCAGGCCACGCTTCTAGGAGAAACAGCCGGCGTGGAACGACGCTGGACCAGCGAGTTCCGGGTGACCGGCACTTATCATGCCATCGTTATCTCGGGTCTGCACGTTTGGATCCTGGCCGAATCCATCCTGCTGCTGTTGCGCCTTCTGCAGTTGCGGCGCTTGCCTGCACTCGCCATTGCCGCTGCCGCCTGCTGGATATACGCCTTCGTCTCCGGCTTCAACGCACCCGTAATACGTGCCGCTGCTGGTTTTACGCTCTTCCTGATCGCCAGCTACTTCTTCCGGCGGACTCGCATCCTTAACGTTCTGGGGGCGGTGGGCCTTATATTCTTGGCTTGCGCGCCGGAAGAACTCTTCGATCCCAGCTTTCAGCTTTCCTTTCTATCCGCGTTCGCAATTGCCGCTTTTGCTATTCCGCTAATGGAAAATACGACCCGCATTTTGAGTGCAGCGGTCAAGCGCTTCGATCAAATCCGGTACGACCCGATGGTGGATCCGCGAGCAGCTCCGTGGCGGGTGGAGTTGCGCCTGCTCGCCCGATGCCTGCAGGTTTGGAGCCCGCTATCCGAACAACGCTCGCAGTTCGTGGTGGCAATCGTTACTAAGGCGTTCGCGATGATCGCCGACATCATCCTGGTATCGGCCTGCGTCCAGTTTGCGCTGGCTTTGCCAATGATTGCTTATTTTCACAGGCTTTCGCTGACCGGCCTATCGGCGAATCTAATCGTGGTACCGCTGCTATCCATCACCATCGTCACGGGGTTTGCGACACTCCTCACCGGCTGGCCGTGGCTGACCGCTCTCACCGCTCACCTGCTCCACTGGTCGGAAGCAACCGCTACCTGGCATCTACAGTTTGAGCCGCCCTGGCGCATGAGCGCGGTCCCCCTCGCCTGGGCGCTGGCGTTCTCCTGTGTGCTGATCGGCCTGGGTTTGGCGGTTCGCTTCGGCCGCCGCTCCCTATTGCTGCCGTTGTTGGTTTCGTCTGCCATTCTCTTCACGGTCATCTGCTGGCAGCCTTGGCAGCCACTACTGTCTCCCCGAATGCTGGAAGTAACCGCCATAGATGTGGGCCAAGGCGACAGTCTATTCATCGCCTTCCCCAATGGCCAGACGATGCTGGTGGACGCCGGCGGAGTTCCCGGCATGGAGCGAATGAAGCGCAAGCCGAACATGGATCTGGGCGAGGATGTCGTCTCGCCCTACTTGTGGAGCCGTCGATTGCATCGCCTCGATTTCGCGGCACTCACACACGGCCACTCCGATCACATGGCAGGCCTACCCGCCATTCTGGACAATTTCCGGCCGGCAGTTCTTTGGACCGGTGCCGAACCGTCTTCGAAAGAATGGAAGGAGGTTGAATCGCACGCGGCTGTTGACCGTGTTCGCATCGAGCAACTGCACCGCGGAGTTCCTGACTGGGTGATTGGGGGCGCACGCATTCACGTTCTGGCACCGTCCCCCGACTACGTTCCCGCAGAAACAGCGAAGAACGACGATTCGCTGGTACTGCAAATCAGCTATGGCAAACGCAGCGTCATATTGACCGGGGACGCCGAACGCCCCGTGGAAGACGATCTCGTCAACGCGGCGGCGCTTCAACCTGTGACGCTTCTAAAGGTGGGCCATCACGGAAGCCGAACCTCCTCGTCGGAGGAATTTCTAGCTGCGGTCGCGCCGCAATACGCATTCATCTCCGACGGATATCAAAATCAGTTCCATCATCCTCATCCAGTGGTGCTGCAGCGGTTGGCCGACCACCATGTGGCAGTTTACCGGACGGACCAGCACGGCCTGCTCACCTTCCGCACCGACGGCGACCGTGTAGAAATCACTTCCTTTCACTAACGCTCGGGGCCTCCGCAGAACGAGAACTGCGGTGCCTACAATAAGAGCGGAGGCCATCGTTTTGGCAAATAACAATACTGGTTCGCTGTTGGCTTGGTTTGTCGGAGGAGCAGCACTCGGGGGGGCGGTCGCCCTGTTGCTGGCACCGCGTACGGGAGAAGCCACTCGCCGCGAGCTTGGTAAACAGGCAGAAAAGGGTAAGCAAGTGCTTTCGGCTTCTAGTCAGAACATCGTCGACAAAGGGCGGGAACTGTATGAGCGCGGCCGGGAGTTGGCCGAAGAAGCTGCCGACATGTTCGAGCGTGGCCGCCAGATCGCGGAAAAGAAAATCAACGAGACAGTGTAACTCCGGAGTCACCATGCCCGTTGCTGTTCAAGAATCTCTGCAGTTAAACGCTTTCAAGAACGAGCCGTACACCGACTTCGCGCAACCTGCTAACGCGGAACGTATGCGCAATGCTCTAGCGGCAGTTCATGCACAATTTGGCCGCCGCTATCCCTTAATCGTGGGCGGTGCTGCTCGTCAGAGTGAACACGCTTTCGAATCGCTCAATCCGTCACGGCCCTCGGAGGTGGTCGGCATCCATCCGGAAGCCGAAGATAAGGACGGATTGGACGCGGTGGAGGCTGCGGCGCGGTATTTCCCAACCTGGGCGGCAAAGCCCATGCAGGAAAGAGTAAAGCTACTGCTGCGATTGGCAGACGTGATTCGAGAACGCAAATATGAGTTCGATGCCTGGCTGGTGTACGAATCCGGAAAGAGTTGGGCGGAAGCGGAGGCCGATGTCGGCGAAGCCGTCGACTTCTGCGAATACTATGCGCGCCTCGCGCTGAAGCTTGGCAGTCCTGACCCCCTGGTCCAATTGCCAGGGGAGCGCGATGAGCTTGTGTATCTGCCGCTCGGGGTAGGCGCTGTGATTCCGCCGTGGAACTTCCCGCTGGCCATTGTGGTCGGCATGACCGTGGCCGCTTTGGTAACGGGCAACACTGTGGTTCTAAAGCCCTCCAGCGACACGCCTACCATTGCCGCTAAGTTCGTAGAAGCGCTGTTCGAAGCAGGTTTTCCGCGCGAGTGCTGTGCCTTTTTGACAGGCAGCGGAATCACCATCGGCGAACTTCTGGTCGCTCACCCTAAAGTACGCTTCGTCAGCTTCACCGGTTCGAAGGCGGTGGGTCTACTGATCAATGAGCGTGCTGCCAGACCGCAGGCCGGACAGCCCTTTATGAAGCGCATTGTCGCCGAAATGGGCGGCAAGGACGCGATCATCATCGATCGCGAAACGGATCTAGATCAGGCGGTCACCGGAGTCGTTCAGTCCGCTTTCGGTTTCCAAGGGCAGAAGTGCTCGGCTTGTTCCCGCGCCATTGTGGATGAATCCATCTACGACGAGTTTCTGAACAAACTGAAGATCAAGGCGGAGACGCTCACCCAGGGGCCAGCCGATGAGTTCGCAAACTATATGGGCCCCGTGATCAGCGCTCGCGCGAAGAAGAAGATTCTCGATTACATCGAGGTAGGCAAGCAGGAAGGCCGTCTACTAACCGGGGGCACTGAGGGCGCCGGTGACGGCTTTTACATTCGACCGACGGTGATCGCGGACGTTGCACCAGGGGCTCGCATCTTCCAGGAAGAGATCTTCGGCCCGGTTCTTGCCGTGACGAAAGCACGGGATTTCGACGAGGCGATTCATCTCGCAAATGGCACCGAGTATGGACTGACGGGTGCCGTTTACACCAACAATCGCGAAAAGATCGAGAAAGCGAAGCGGGAGTTTTTCGTCGGCAATCTGTACATCAACCGGAAGTGCACGGGGGCGATGGTGGGCGCACATCCGTTCGGCGGCTTCAATATGTCCGGAACAGATTCTAAAGCCGGTGGGCCAGACTATCTGCTTCAATTTGTACAAGCGAAATCGATTGCGGAGAAGGTGGGGTAAGCCGAGCCGGCTGGGCTTTTTCCGGCACACCGGGTACAATGAAGGTGCCCCGATGTGAAGGGGACTAACTGGTTACAAATCTGGGGTCAAACCCGATCGACGCGACAAAGGGGAACCGCAAGGTTCCCCTTTCGCATTTCAGGCGTAGACGGGTTTGGCAGATCGAGTGCGAACGTCACCGTCCGTCTTGTCGTCCACCATCGTTTTCAGGTCATCCACCATTTGTTGCAAGACGCGCGCCTGGGAATCCATTTGCCGGCTCGCGGTACTGCCTTCGTTTGCACTAGCCGCGGTTCGTTGAGTGACCTTCTCCATACGCGACAGACCTTCGGAGATCTGCGCGATTCCACGGGCCTGTTCCTGACTGGCCGCGTTGACGCTGGAAACCATCTCGCGAACTTGCCCTGCGCTTTTTGTAATCTCCTGAATCACGTTCACAACGTCGTTCAGCTTCGTACTGCCCTCGTTTGAACTCGTCACGGCAGCAGCGATCATTTCGCCGGTGTTGCGTGCCGCCTCCGAACAGCGTTGCGCCAGTGTACGGACTTCGTCCGCCACTACGGCAAAACCCAATCCGGCTTCACCCGCGCGAGCGGCTTCTACTGCCGCGTTGAGTGCCAGCAGGTTCGTCTGCGAGGCAATTTGCTCAATTACGGTGATGATTTGGGCGACTTTCTTACTTGACGTGGTGATGTTCTGCATGCTCGAGATCATCTGTTCCAGCGTCACATTCGCCTGCTTCACCTGCGCATCAACGGTGTTGACAATGGTGGCAGCCGCCCGTGTATTTTCGGCGTTGCGCTGGGTCATCGCGCTAATCTCCGAACTCGATGCCGATGTCTCCTCAAGCGAAGCCGCTTGATCGCTGGCGCCTGAGGCCAGTTCACCGCTCAAGCATGAAATCTGATCGGAAGCCTGGATTACCTCGTTTGCCGTCGACGACATGCGGTGAGAAATCTCCAGCAGGGTCTTGGTGACGCCATTCGAGATCCAGACAACCACTCCGCCCACTCCCAGCGAAAGTAGTGTCAGCGCAATCGCGATCCACCGGCTCTGGACCGGCAGAGAGACCGCACGTTGTTTTTCAACCTCAAGCGCTTTATGTTCGACTTGGAGGATAGCGGCGGCAGCCGTTTGCACGTTGTTGGCCTGAGGCGTTACCTTTTCGTCGAAAACCTTGAAAGCACCCTGATAATCCTGCTTATTGCACAACTGCCACATCTCGTCGTCGGCAGGGATCCAGGCAAGTACAGCCGCAGTCATGGCCGAGTTTGCAGCCTTGCCCTCGGCTGTAGCCGTGAACCGTTTGAGTCCGGTCAAGTCACGATCCAGCGCCTTTGCATTAGCGGCGAACGTGTCGTGAAGGGCGGAAGCACGGCTCTGATCGCCCAACGCAAGCCGCAGCAGTAAGCCCCGCTCAGCACTCAGCATATTCGCGGCGTCGGCTGTCGTGCTGCCTGCTAATTCCATACTGCGCGCGGTTACCGAGGCCGTATTTGAAAGCTCCGTACCCAGGGATTCGGAGGTGTACAAAGACGAGCAACTCAAAACCAAGGTCAGCAGCAGCAGGCTGCCGCTCCCAGCCAACAACTTTTTCCCAATCGTCATACGGTACCGGCTTTCAAAGTGAATTCAACACTACGATCCGAACGCAAAGGTTGCGCGGACAATAGCCTTCGCCGCTGCACCGTTACTTTGAAATGGTGTGAACATCCATTGTTTTGTCGCATTCGCAACCGCACCGGCCAGAATGGGGTTTCCCGAGACCACGTCCACCTTCTCCACTTTGCCGTCTTCCATCACGGTCATATCGACAACGACTTTGCCGCTCAGGTGAGCTTGCCGCGCCAGCGGAGGCATGACCGGCAGAACTTTTGCCACCACTGCACGCTTGCCGTCTTCTTCAGAGACACGGAGCGGGTCTGCGCTCAAACTCTGAACCAGGCTCACCGAAGCTGCCAGCGCAAGGCCCATACCGAGGCCGGAACGAACAATACGATTTGAAAATGAGGCTAGGTTTTGGAACATCGATTGACTCCAAGCTACTCATCGGCGCACGTGCTGGAAACTTCAGCCAAGATCACACAGAATCTTGCGTCTAAGAGCCGTGGGCATAGTCCTTCCGACGGCAATGGACAATGGAAATATGAAGCTCGCTCGCAGGATGGATGATATTGGCGTCGAATCCGCATTCGACGTGTTGGTTCGCGCTCGCAAGCTTGAGGCGCAGGGCCGCAGCATTATCCACTTGGAGATCGGCGAGCCGGACTTCGATACGCCCTCTGCCATTACAAGCGCCGCCAAGGCGGCGTTGGACGAAGGCTATACGCACTATGGTCCAACCCAGGGGCTGCCAGAATTGCGGGAAGCCATTGCCACCTACATCAGGAAGACGCGGGGCATCGGAGTGGGGCCGGAGCACGTTTCAGTAGTACCCGGTGCGAAGCCCGTCATGTTCTTCACCATGCTGGCGTTGCTGGAACCCGGTGACGAGGTGCTCTACCCTGATCCGGGCTTTCCTATCTATCGCTCCATGATTCAGTTTCTTGGTGCGAAGCCGGTACCGATTCCGCTGGTGGAAAGCCGGGGATTCTCAATGGATGTGGACTATCTGCGGGACCACATCACCGATCGCACCAAGATGCTGATCTTAAACTCCCCGCAAAATCCGACGGGTGGTCTTATTCCTGAGGCAGACATTCGCGCCATTGCCGCCATCGTGCAAGACCGCGACCTGATGGTGCTGTCGGACGAGATCTATTCGCGAATCTATTATGGCGACACCGCGCCCTTCTCCATTACCAGTTTGCCTGGCATGCTCGAGAAAACCATCCTGCTCGACGGCTTCTCAAAGACCTACGCTATGACCGGTTGGCGTCTGGGTTACGGCGTCATGCCGGAGTGGCTGGTAGATGCGGTTTCCAAACTGATGGTGAACTCCAACTCATGCAGCACTACTTTCATTCAGCGCGCGGCATTAGCGGCCTTCACATCTGCTGACGACGATGTGGCGCATATGGTTCGAGAGTTCCGAACGCGCCGTGACGCGTTTTGTGAAGCCCTCAATCAGATACCAGGCTTCCGCTGCGCCCTTCCCGGAGGCGCCTTCTACGCTTTCCCGAATGTGGCGGCTACCGGTATACCGTCGGCAACCCTGGCCGATGTGTTGCTCGAAGAGGCCGGAGTGTCGTGTCTGAACGGCGGCGCTTTCGGGCATTTCGGCGAAGGCTATATCCGCTTCAGCTATGCAAACTCCCTTGAGAACCTACTGGAGGCCGTAGCGCGAATTGAGAAGCTGTCGGCCCGTTGGACTCGTTAGTCCTCCTAAAAAAATCCGCGCGCGTAAGGTCTGAAGATCTACGCGCGCGGAGCCCACGCCAAAAGCTTTCGCCGTTGCTCCTGTGGAGTGCGGCATCGGCCTCGGCAAGCCAGAGAAAGGAGATAAGAGCCACCCAAGAACATCCACCGGAAGCACTGTTGCCCACCGACGGATCGTGTTTGACCACGCTCGCAGTGTCTCCTGCAAACGGCAAATGGACAACCACTAGCGCCTCTCAGACTAAGTAAACGGAACTACTTACTCCCACCTCGCCCGCCTCTCCGCATCCTTCGAAAGAACGCCGGGGTAGTTGTTTGTCGGCGTGACCGCCCGCTACGTCCCGGCCCGCCAGGCTGCCCGCATTGACCCCATCCTCGCTCCGCGTTACGAATAGGAAGGCGGTTATGCGACTCTGAAATCGCATGCCCGTTTCTGACGAACCACTTCCGACGCTCGTAATTGTAGGGCGCCCGAACGTTGGCAAGTCCACCTTGTTCAACGCCATCATCCGGGATCGCCGCTCCATTGTCGGCGATGAACCCGGCATCACCCGCGACCGCATTTACGGCGAGGCCGAGTACCGCGACAAGCGCTTTGGCGTGATCGATACCGGTGGTATCGTGCCAAACGACGACGCCCTGATCCCGACGGAAATTCTGAAGCAGGCCCACGTCGCGCTCGACATTGCAGCGCACATCTTATTTGTCATCGATGGGAGGACCGAGATCACATCCTCCGATCGAGACCTCGCCAAGTTACTGCGCGCACTCAATAAGCCGTTGACTCTTGTGGTCAACAAGATCGATGCGCCGGTGCGCGCCAATTTGGTGCATGAATTTTACTCGCTAGGCCTGGGCGATCCAGCCGCCGTCTCTGCGGAACACAGACTCGGGCTGGATGAACTGCTGGAGAAAGTCACCGAACCTTTCCCGAAAGAACGCCCTCCAGAGCCGGAACAAGAAGAACCACAAGAGCAGCGCCGAATCAAAGTCGCCATCATCGGCCGGCCCAACGTCGGAAAATCCACGATGTTGAATGCGCTGGTGGGTTCCGAACGCGCCATTGTTTCGCCCATTGCCGGCACCACACGCGACGCCGTGGACGAGACGATTGTCGAAGGCAACACCAGTTACCGCTTTGTGGACACCGCCGGCATCCGCCGGAAGGGCAAAACCAACGAAATGCCCGAGAAGTTGAGCGTCGTTATGGCACGCCGTAACATTCGCATGGCGAATGTCGTGCTTCTCATTGTGGACGCAGTGGACGGCGTGGTGGGCTCCGATGCCACCATTGCCGGCTACGCACATGAGGAAGGACGCGCCGTCATCATCGTCGTAAACAAGTGGGATGCCGTCGGAGAGAAGAGCAAACGCACCTTTACCGAGACCATCCGCGATGAATTGAAGTTTCTCGACTACGCACCCGTGATTTTCGCTTCGGCTAAGAACGCCGAGGGCATCCGGCGTATCTTCGCCACCATTCGCCGCTGTTTCGATTCCGCTTCCAAGCGCGTCACTACCGGCGAACTTAACCGTTTCGTGGCGACGCTCAAGTTCGAAAGCGACATCAAGATCTACTACATGACGCAGGCCTCCATTCGGCCGCCGACGTTCATTGTCTTCACCGACAAAGCAGACAAGATGCATTTCTCGCTGGAGCGTTTTCTCATCAACCGCCTTCGCGAGAACTTCGGTTTCGACGGTACGCCGATTGTGATCAAGACCAAGCGACGATAATTCTCCCGATTCAGCCCGCGATGTGGCATCATTTCGCAGAGGACTTCTCGAAATGAAAAGCAGCGTATTCTTACTCGGCTGTATGCTAGCGGCCGTTCCTGTGTTCGCACAGAACACAAGCAATCCGATCTCCGGCGGTACAAAGATGATCTACTCAATGGGCAAGGCCAACATTCTGAAGTCGGCGGAGGAAATGCCGGAGGACGGCTATTCTTTCAAACCAACTGCCAGTGTGCGCTCGTTTGGACAGATCGTCGCACACGTGGCCGACGGACAATACGAATTCTGCGGACCTTTGAACGCGGACGGCGTCAAGGATCCCGAGGTCGAAAAGACCAAGACTTCAAAGGCGGACATCATTGCCGCCCTCAAGGAATCGTTCACCTATTGCGATAAGGCTTACGACAAGCTAACCGACGCAAGCGCGGCCGAGGTGGTCCCATTTTTCGGCCGTAAGCTGGCGAAGGTGGATGTGCTTCAATTCAACAACGTTCACAACAGCGAACATTACGGCAACCTGGTGACATATTTACGGATGAAGGACCTGGTTCCGCCCTCCAGCCAGCACCAAGGCCAGTAAAGCCCGTTAATCTAAACCGATCGTTTTTACAACGACGTTATCGTTTTCGTCGAACACGCGCAAAGCCAGTATCTGACCGGCATCGACCGTCAGCTCATAATGCAAGACCTGGGAGTCACTGACGCGGGACGTGGGTTGCACCAGCATCCACGCTCCGCCATTCAGGCTGTATTCGGCTTTGTCAATCCAGCTTAAGCCGTCTTTGGCGGTGAAAGACACCTTGCGTTGCGAGCCGTTCTTTTCGGTTTGTAAGGCCGCGATCTCGGGTGGTGTGTTGTCAACGGTGAACGGATCGCTGGTCATGGAAGACGAGAGTGCCAGCGCCGGCGGATTGGACGGTGCATCGCTTACTGTGACACGCGCGACATACTCACCGTCGGCAAACGCGGCCGAATCAAACGCATAGTGCGTGTCCTGCAGGTTGTCTTTTAAGAGCCGCCACAACGTTTCGCTCTTGCCCCGCAGTTCCAGTTTGTACACTAGCGAATCGCGGTTCAAATCACTTGCACTCCAGCGCACTGTGATGAAGCCCTTGTTGTACTGCAAGGTTGCAGCACCGGCCGTCTCGAGCGCCGGCGATTGCCCTCCGGAACGCCGCTGTCCGATGGCCGGCAAGCTGATGGTGAGGGATGCACCGGAGGGTTCCTGCGCTCTTTCAAGGAGCGATGTGGATGGAGCTTCGCGATAGTTCACGGGAGCGATTTCGATCTGCTGTATCTTCGGCGCTACGTTCTTCGCCAAGTAAGGCACGTCGACCAAAGACACGTCAGGCGAGCCGCCGTCATCACCAGCTTTTAACGTCAAGCGGTATTGGAGGAATCTCGCGGCAGGAGATTGTATGGCGCCACCGAGCCGGTCCACCGGAACGGCCGTCCAGGAACTCCAATCGTGTTGCGGATTGTTCAAGTTACCGGAACGCGCCTCAAGCCCGAGGGTTCCGCCGTTGGCCGAAGAGGTCACATGCACTTTGCCCCAGTAGGAAAACTGCCCTGCGTCCAGAACTTCGCTTTCAAAAGTGCCCGAGGACTCCATGCCAGGCCCTATCGCATACAAACTGCCCACATTGCCGGTGAGCGCATAGATAAGACCGTCTTTGCCTGCCAGAAACGCCGTCACCTGCGTTGGCGGTGCGTTCAGCAGTTGGGTGGACAACTGGTCCGAATCGATGCGATAGATGATGCCCTTGTTACCGGTTGCGAGCAGCGGCTTTCCCGCCGCGTCGAAAGCAATGGCATAGGCAATATCGGTCGCGGAATCCCAAAGGCGCTCGGCAAAGCCGTCACTCTGGATGCGATACAGATCGGAGCCGCCGGTCACGCTTGCGTTCAGAGATCCAATGGAAGGAGCAGGAGCAGGAGGAGTAGTGCCCACGCGTATGGTGCCGGATGGGTTCAATGGTGGCGGCGTCTGCGGCAACACCGGAGAGGGTCCAGAGACTGCAGCCGGCTTGGTGCCGACCGCGGCGGCGTAAATAAAGCCATCGTGCTCTGCAACCGCAGTCACTTCCCGCTTGCGGGTTTGGAACAACACGAAGCTTTTGCCGGCGGGCGAAATGCGCATCACCAGACCGCCCGGTTCTGTTCCCACAATCAAGTTCCCTTCGTGGTCGATGATCATCGACCGGGCGTGTGTCTCCTCTGTGTGGGCAAACTCCGATCCTTTGCCGTCCGGAGTCACCTTATAGATCACACCCGCTTCCCCGGTGGCCACAAACAGGTTGCCGCTATGATCGAACGTCATTGCCCAAATGTATTTGCAGTGCGGATCGAAGAACAGCTCGGGCTTGCCATTCTTGGCAATGCGATAGATCTTGGCGTCGGGCAGAACCGCTGCGTAGAGTTGATCCTCCCCGTCCACGGCCAACGCATGAATCTCCAGCCCAGTAATTTCGGCTACTGTTCGAGATTTGCCTTTCGGCGAGCGAGCGAAGATCTTCGTGGTTGCCCCGGTAGGCGCGCCGCCCGCGTAAAACACCGTGCCCTTGGAGTCCTGCGCTAGCGCCCATAGATAAGGCACAGTGGTCGCATCCAACTCTTCGAACTTTGGCGAGAGCGTCAAGTGGCCATCGCTGCGGATTGACAGATGCTTCAGCGTTCCGCGGGCGTAATCAGCGGGATCGGACTGTTCCCAAACGTGCGTCTCCACTCCAAAACAAAATGAGGGAAGAAGGCAAAGAAAGGGCAGCATCGCGGCATAGCGCAATGTAGCCCAGCGAGGGGCCGGAAGAAAGAACATGTTCAGAATGAAGACTTTCAGTTGACGTAGATCTTGAGCGAGTAGCTGCCGGTCACCATGCGATCGAGCGGAATCGAACTTTGCTCATGCGCACTCTCAGGCGAACTGACGAACTGGTGGTTCGTCGCGCGCCCGCTCTGCATCACGTTCAATATGGACGCCGGCAGGCTGGGCAGCACTTTCTCATCGGAGTAGACCGTGGGCTGCGATTCGATCAGAGAGACATACAAGCGATTATTGCTGCGCTCCTCATTAAGAAGAGCTACCGTTTGCGGTATGTCTTCAATGCGGTTCAACGAACTGGCGATGTTCTGGAAGTGGCTCAGGGTTTCCGCATCGCTGAATAGAATCTCATGTGCACCGCGAGACAGTCCGGCCGGAATTTTTACATCCACAGTCTTCTCTATGCGTTCGCCACGGTAAGGCCGTAAAAAAACTCTCACCGGTACGTCGGTTCCGGGCGCAACCTTGTTATCGGCGATCCAGGCAGACTCAATCTGCGCAATCCGACGATCTGGAAGTAGATCGAGATCGACATTCACCGCGTCCAGCTTTGGCGGCTTGTCCGAGTTAAGGAACAGGCGGTTGAATTTGTCGCCCCACCAACCCGCAAGCAGCATCGGCGTCGGCACCTGCGTTTCGGCGGGCGCCTGCATGGTGGTCAGTTCCATCGGCTGTTGACCTTGCACCTTCAGCTCGCCATGCAGACGATAGGTCGCCTCTTCTGAGAAGTCATTCAGCTGCGAGATGCGAGTTGAACAGCGTCGCCATCATCAGGTAAGGCGTCCACTTCTGATCGACAAATACGTTGAAGTGAAAGTCTCGTGACTTACGCACGGTGTTGTCTTCGTTGTACGAACGAACGTGCATCAAACCGGAATCATTTGCGCCGTAGCGCCAAGTTCGCCCTCAATCGCGCTATGGCGGTCCTGCCGCACGGCGCCCACGACCTCGGTTGGCGTACCAATCTTTGTCGGCTGATAGGAGGAAGCGAGGGTCCAAAGACCTGCTCCTTCGCGAGGGGCATATCCACGTTGCCAAGGTTGAACATGGGATGCCCGAAAGCCAGAATGCGCTTGCCATCGTTGATAGGTGACGGTGCCGCCGCCGCTGACTGTCATGTCGCCCGAGACAAGAACCGCATCAACGGCTTCGCCAGGCTGTAGCGCTGTCCGCCAATCGGCCGCTGGCTTGGTAGTCTCCAGTGATCCAGCCTGAGCCGCCCTGCGAAACCGCGAGCCCCAGTTGATTAAAAATGGGTGAAAACAGGCGGAGGGTCTCGTCACTAAAGCCCGACATGGCGATAGGGGTGGCGATCTCGGAGCATGGTGGGCATTTCGTTCACCGGCGTCCTCTGCCCCGCGTTCATCACGTTTCGCAGCAGCTCCGACGGTACCTCCAGGTTTGCGCTGCTTCACCATTGTTTTGTCAGGCGTTTTACTGTCGGAGGGCCGATACTTGTCCAGATCTTTCACTTCCAGCATCAATTGGATGGGGGTGATGCCGCAGATCGCGTCGGGCGAAAAGGTGCTCAGGCGCAACGATACGGCGCCCACCAGCTTGCCGTCGATATACACCGGGCTCCCGCTCATGCCGCCGGCCACGTTGGTGCGATGGCTTTGCCCATCATCTTTCCGAGAATGATGTCCTGTTTCGGACCCCAGCCGTTGTGCCAGATGCCGATGATTTCGAGAGGAATGGGCTCCGGTTTGGAGCCTTGTAACACCGTCCAGGCAACGGCCTGCATTCCGGGCTTGAGAGCGCTCTCCGGATAGAACTCGACCGGACCTGCTTTCGGCGCAACGGTCATGTTCGGCACGGGCGTCTCCGCCGCGGCACCGCCGGCTGCCAGTGCCGGACCGGCCAATAGGCCGCAGAAGAGAAGTGTGCCCGACAGCGCTCGCTGAAACATGTGTAATACCTTTTCCGATGCGAAAACGACAGGACTGCTACGGAGAGCTTAGGCGTTTCCTAAAGTTGTCTCCATTATGGCGCAGAATAACCAGCTAGCAGCCGAATTGACAGGTACTGTTCGCCCCCCGGGACTCGTCGATTGTAGACTGGATGATGCCTCCCTGCAGAGGATTGAGCGAAAAAACGGAGAGGCGGGGGATAAAAATATGAATCGCCGAGCATTAGGAATTGCTGGTTCGTTGCTCTTTAGCGCAGCGCTGCTGTTAAGCGCCGCGAACGGTCAGAACAGTAGTGGCGGCACCGCTAAAGGCGATGCCACAAAGGGGAAAGAGGTCTTCGAGCAGTGCTCGGTGTGCCATAACATCGATTCCCCCGAGAAGAAGATGGGTCCCTCCCTCCAGGGCTTATACAAGAAAAAAACGATGACCACCGGAAAAGCCGTGACTGACCAAAACGTGTTGGCCAGATCAACAACGGTGGCAACGGTATGCCGGCCTACAGCGACATGCTGTCGGCCGAAGACAAAGCGAACCTGATCGCGTATCTCCACACCATCTAGCAGGTCAGAAGAGAGACTTTCAGCCTCGGACGGGTCTGGTACATTAAGAGTGTCAGGCCCGCCGAATCGCGTCCTCATCGTCTAGCCCGGCCTAGGACACCGCCCTTTCACGGCGATAACAGGGGTTCGAATCCCCTTGGGGACGCCAAAAATAATCCACATCGTTCTGAATAGCCTGGTCGCCGACCTCTACGGTCGTGCCCAGTACCGGTTGCGCGCTTGCACCGACAGATTCTTGCCGGTCGTTTTCACCTCGAGTCTCCGGAATTCTGAGATCGTCGCTGGCTGATCGGACACGAAGCCCATCGCGTACTGATTGCGGAGCTCGTTCTGGATCACGTCGAAGATCTGCTCGATGGTCATTTTCTTCGACACCTCGAAGAAACTGCCGCCGGTGTCGCGGGATAGTTGCTGCAGAACCTTTCTTCCGTTGCTGCCTCCTCCAAAGCTCCCGTAGTATCCCTCGTCAGAAAACAAGATGGAGTACACCAGAGTATCGGCCTTCACGGCCGCGTCGATGGTCTCGTTCAAAGTCGCGTCGCTTCCAAAGTCCACGCCGTCGGTCATTACGATCAAAGCCTTGCGCCCGTGCTCGGCGGACATCATCTTTGCACCGTCCATGGTGGCGTCGTAGAGAAGCGTACCGCCGCCGACCTGATTCTTCAGTTGCGTGCGCGAAGGCGTGTCCACGCTGGCTAGCGCGGCATTCAGATCCTTCCAGGACGATGTCATCGGTTGCCGCACGAACACGTTCATGTCGAATTGAAGGATAAAGATCTTGTCCTTGTTCTCACGCAGCACCTGATCGAGAAAGTGGAAGCAGGCAGTACGTTCGGGCTCAATAACGCGCTCTTGACTCATGCTTGTATCCACCATCAAACCAATCACTAAAGGCAGATCGGATTGCTTGGCGAAGTAGCGGATGGACTGCGGCCGCCCATTCTCAAGAATGTTGAAGTCCTGCTGATTCAGATCATCGATGAGATGGCCTTTTTTATCGCGCACGTTGGCCAGAATGCCGACCAGTTTCACGTCGGTGGTGAAGGTAGGGACATCCTGCGCGAAGGCAGGCGCGGCCAAGAGTGAAAGGAGCAGCGCCCGACGCGAGACGGTGGATTCAAACATGATTTCAGCGGCTCCCATTATTGTTTCAGGCTTCTTCGACAGCCAATAACACGCGTGTTCCGACCTCACCCTCTACACTGCTAGAAACACTCGATGAAACGAACCATCAGCTGCGTTCTGCTTTCGGGCTGCCTCGCCGGAGTGATGCAGGTCCCTGGCTATGGCAAGCAAAAGCATCGCGAACGGCAACAGCAGGCCGCCACACCGAAGCCGGCGGTGCCGCCGTTCAACGTTGTGGAGGCAAGCATCCCGGAGATGCAGACGGCCATGGAACAGGGCAGAGTTACATCGCACGAACTCGTCACGCAGTACCTGGTTCGCATCGGCATGTACGAAGACAAGCTGCACGCGGTAATGACTGTGAATCCACATGCTCTGGCAGAAGCCGACCAGCGCGACCAAGAGCGGGCGCAGGGAAAAGTACGCGGCCCGCTACACGGGATCCCGATTGCGCTGAAGGACAACGTTCTGACGCAGGACATCATCACGACTGGCGGCGCGCTGGCGTTCGAAAATCTGCTTCCTCCTTACGATGCAACCCTGGTCAAGAACTTGCGCGAGGCCGGCGCGGTAATCATCGCCAAGACAACGCTTTCGGAGCTCGCGAACTGGGTGGCCGGATCTCCTATGCCGATGCCGGCGAACTACAACGCTATCCGCGAGTTCGCTTACAACCCGTATGATCCACGGCGCGATCCGCGCGAAGCGACCGCGGATGGCCGGCCTGTGCTTTCGACGGGCGGCTCCAGCTCCGGGGCAGGCACGGCGGCGAACTTCTGGGCAGGCAACGTGGGCAGCGAGACTTCCGGATCGATTCTCAGCCCATCGAACCAGAACATGCTGGCTGCCGTAAAGCCCACAGTGGGACGAATCAGCCGCTATGGCGTGATTCCGATCACGGCGGATCAGGACACCGCGGGCCCGATGGCAAAAACCGTAACAGACGTGGCCATCATGTTAGGCGCCCTGGAGAGCGCGACCCCGGATCCGAACGACCCCGCTACCCAGACCTGCACTGCCCCGCCCGGCCGCGACTACACCAAGTTCTTAAAGACTGACGGACTCAAGGGCATGCGGATCGGCATACCACGCGCGTTCTTCTACGACAAGATAACGCCGCCGGAGCGAACCGGAGCGGCGGCGGACGACGCTGCCACAGACCGCCGGCCTGGAAGCACAAGCGGCGGTCCAACGACAAGTCCCGCTGGAGCACCCCTAGCCACCGGCAGTCGCTTTGGCGGACAAGGGGGCGGCCTCAACCCCGACCAAGCCCGTGTGATGACGGAGGCGATCGCGATCCTGCAGCAGCAGGGCGCCGTCATTGTCGATCCGGTTGAGATCCCAAGCGTAAGCACTCAGGACCCCGACAAAAACTTTTTGTTGTGGGGCGCGTGCGGCGGCTACAACGAGGGCCGCGGGCGAGACGCTAATTGCTCGATCGTGCTGAAGTACGGGATGAAGCGGGACTTCAACAAGTGGCTTTCGACGCTGGGCGCGGCGGCACCAGTCAAAACGTTGACGGAACTGCGCGAGTGGAACATCACACACATCAACGGCAATGCCGATTCGCTTCGGCCAGAGCCTGTTGGATATCTCAGATGAGATCGACCTGGAGGCCGACCGTGCCCATTACCAGGCGAACCGCGCCAAAGATATTGAGCTCTCCGGAACTAATGGAATCGATGCGGCAATGAAAGCCAATAACCTGGACGCGCTGCTGTTTCCCGGACCGAGCGGTGCGGCGATTGCGGCGAAGCCAGGCTATCCAACAGTGATGGTGCCATTCGGTATGGTTCCGAATGCTCCACCATCCCCGTTTCCAGCCGGCTTCGACGCAAAGCCTACACCGTTCGCGGTTTCCTTTACGGCCAAGGCATGTAGCGAGCCGAAACTGCTGCAGATGGGCTATGCGTTTGAGCAAGCCACAAAACGCCGAGTGCCGCCTGCATCGACTCCCTAAGCGCTAAGGAAAACAGCGCTGCTGTCTTTTGCTGAGGGTTAAGCCGTTGCTTGCGCGGCTTTCTGGTTGATGCTCTGCTCAGCGATGCGAGTCAGTTTTGCATCACCGCCTTTGCTGTCTTCCAAGTTTTCCGTCAGCGGCTGCGCCGCATCGGATTTACCTACTAGCTTGGCGTAGCTTTCAAGCGAACCATAGACGGCGACGCGATAGTGTTGCATTTGATTCGCGGCTACGATCAAAGCCGCGTCGCGGACGGCTGAAGTATCGGAGTTTGCAATCATCTGCTCCACCTCGGTGAGCATGGCATTCGCCACGTGATTGTCTTTCGTCTGGACCGGTTGCCCGAGTTGCTGAAACACTTGCTGGATGCGCTGTGCGTACTGCTTACCTTTGGTTGCGCTTTGCTCAAAGATCTGTTTTGCTTCCGGGTTGGACGCCGCTTGCGCCATTTTGCCTGCCCCTTGCGCGGCCTTGTTTTCGAAATCCAGCGCATACGAGAGCCCGTTCAACATCAAGTCGTTAATGGTAGCCATTTTCTCGGCCATAATTTTTACTCCTACGAATCTTTTCCGGCGACACCCAGGGTTCGCACACAACGGCGAACATTTGCCACCGAACTCTAGACTTTCCAGGGCGGCAAGCGCCAACCTGCGAATTTCACGTGGTCAGCGCTCGAGGCCGGTGGACGAGCAGACAGGCAACAAGGCAGATCGGAACGCAGTCGAATGTCCCGTATCTGAAGCTTGCATCATCTGCATCTATCGAATAGACAGGGTCAACGATATGAAGAAAAATCTGTTACTAAGTCTCGCCCTTCCGGGCGTACTTACTTTTGCAATGCCGGTAATGGCTCAAGTTCACGGGGGCGGCGCCGGAGCCGGAAGTATGGGGACCCCGCCTACACTGCCCAGCCAAACGGCTCCGAATGCCGGGCCTGGGATGAACGGTCCAACCGGCCGTAATGTACCGGACGGCACGATGCCGTCCTCTAAGATGGACGACAAGAAATTCGTAAAAGAAGCGGCGCTGGGCGGCTTAACCGAAGTGCAATTGGGTAAGCTCGCTGCACAAAAAGCGTCACGCGATGACGTAAAGCAGTTCGGTCAGAAGATGGTGGACGACCACACCAAGGCCAACGATCAGCTAAAAGAAATCGCAAGCAAGGACGGTGTCACCGTTCCGGATGCACTGGATGCGAAACACCAGGCCCGGGTTGAAAAGCTGTCCAAGCTTTCGGGTCCTGAATTCGACAAAGCCTATGTGAAAGATCAACTGAAAGATCACGAAACGGACGTGAAGGAGTTCCAGACCGAAGCGCAGAACGGGACCGACCCCAACATCAAGAGCTTCGCTTCGAGCACGCTTCCGATCCTGCAAGAGCACCTGACGATGGTGAAATCGTTGAGCCAGTCGGAAAAGAACAGTTCGAAGTAGGCATCGAGTAGCCTTTCCTGACTTAAGCGTGCTTCGCAGTGCTATGGCGGCCGACATGGAACGCACTGCGAGCACGCTTTGACTCCTCCTGCCGGGCTGTGTAGGCCTCTATTTCTTCAAGTGGAAATTCGAAGCCATGGTCGCGAGGATGAAACCGCTGTCCGAGCTGAGCGGTGGTAGCAAACAACGCTGCTGCAGCCGCGAGTTCTTCTTCCCGGCGTTCGTTTCGTTCCTGCTGCAGTTGGGCTAACTCGACCTGCAATTTCTGGCGCATGCGGCCCAGGCGCATTTCCTGCAGGTGCAAGTTTCGCAGTTGGCGTTCGTACTTCAAGTAAGTTTTTAGGCGAAGGGCCGACTCGCGAGCGTGGGGCTCCAGAGCCGCTACCTCTTCCGACAGTTCGACAGCTCCCAAGCTGTACATGGCTTCTTCGAGACCGGGTATACGGTCCAGACGCCAGGCGGCGTCAGCTAGAGATTGCACGATTTCAGTTTCGAGCTCGCCAACGGGCCGATGTTGCTTCGCGTAGGCGTCGAGGTGGGCTTGGTAGCGGTCGGCATCGTCGGTTGGCAGCAGGACGGTGCGGCCCGTAAGAGCGGTCTTGAGCGCGTTCTTTGAAGAGCGGGCTTTTCCTTCCTCAGTTACCGGACCGGTGCTTCGTTCGGCATTGGCGCGATTGGCCATGAGTTGGGCTTGGCTTAGCTCGGTATGGCGATTCAGTTGGCGGGCTTCGTTGCGCGCTTGGCGCTCGGCGGCGCGGCGTATGGATCGTGCATTCATCGGCACCGTTATCGCGCGATGCAAGGTCGCCGAGCGGAAAAGACGACGGTAAGTGGTTGAGATTGTTCGGACGATTTTTGTTGGCCGGCTGTGACAGCACTTCGCAGTAACGGGCGAATACGTTCACGATTGGCGAGAAACGATCTGCTGGGCGGCGAGACGGCTGAGTAGTGGCGCCAAGATAATACCGGGATGCCCTACGAGGAGATATAGGCCTTCAACGTTCTGCGCGAAGCCGCTCCGCGTTAAGCCGTCGGAGAACACTGGTCTGTGGCCGACTGCTCCGTAGCTGAACTCCAGGTCGCCCGGTACCGATAGATAATCGTGCAACACATCGTTTACGCGTAGTCGAAGTGCGCGGAAATTCCGATCCTCACAACCAGCATGAAAGTCCTCGACGATGAGGACCGTCTGGTCCGCCGCTTGCCGGATCTCCAACTCCGGAAAGGACAGGACGTTGCTGATGAACCGCTCCCTCGTCCGGTAACGAAGGAGAACAGCGGGCGACGAGTCCATACACAGAGAAATGCCGATGCTCTCCAGCAGGCTTGCGGTTTGTACACCGGCAGCTAACACCACGAGGTCAAACGTCAGTAGCCCCGATTCGGTCTGAACACCTTCGACAGTTTTAGCTGACAGTTTTAGCCTGTCTACTCGCACGCCATAGTGCAGGACAGCGCCTGACCGCTCCGCTCTGGCGATGAATGATCTCGCCAGTAAGACCGGGCTGATCGCAATATCGCGCGGAGAGTAGATCGCCGAGGGAGGCGGCCTTCTCAGTCTCCGTTCCTTCGTAGGAATGGAACCGCTGGGAAGTAGTTCGAGATCTTCGAAAGGTTCGTGCTGGGCTGCAACATACGCCGTGGCGGCTGGGGAATCTTTCCAGACAAGTGATCCACGCCGCACGCAAGGCAATAGCTCCGGCATATCAGCAAAGACCGATTCATACTCTTCAACGGCGCTGATTCGAAACTTGTATGCCTCTACAAAGCTGGGATCTCCGTTAATCTTGTTGACCCACCCGAAGGCGTTGTAGGTCACTCCTTCAGCCGGTCCAGGCGCAAGGTCGAAGAGATGAACTTCGATCCCTTGTTGAGACAGGTAGAAAGCACTAGCAGCACCGATGATTCCCGCGCCAACAACTGCGACCTTCAATCTATTTCTGGCAACAAGCACTTGACAGTGACAGCTTAGTATTGACTGGCCGGGTAGGAATTTTGCATGGCATATTCGGCATCGCGAGACAATAGGACGAGATGGCCGAAGGCATCCTTTGCAAGATTTGCGGCAAGCGACGTGCGAAACGCGCCTGCCCCGCCGTACATGGGGACATTTGTACGGTGTGTTGCGGAACCGAACGCGAAGTTACATTGTCCTGTCCATTCGAGTGCGAGTATCTGGAAAGCGCCCACGAACACGAAGACGCACTGCCAGTGGAAGAAAAGGATCAATCGAACCCCGATGTTGTGGTGACGGAAGAGTTCCTTGAGACGCACGAGGAACTGCTGCTGTTTTCGGTTTACTCTTTGCTGCAAGCGGCGCTTCGTACGCCGGGCGCGGTGGACACTGACGTCCTGGCGGCGCTGGCATCGCTTATTCAAACCCACCGCACCCTGAACTCCGGCTTAGTGTATGAAAGCGTGTCGGAGAACGTGCTGGCGGCCAACGTGCAGCGCGGTTTCTCGGCTTCGCTCGCGGATTATCAAAAGCTGCGGTCGCAAAGGGAATCGCTGCCGCCGGTGCGCAACACGGAAATTCTCGCCACGTTGGTCTTTCTTCATCGCATAGGGCAGCAGAACCTGAACGGCCGACCCAAGGGACGGATGTTTATCGACCTGCTGCGGCACATGACTCCCGATGCGCCGGTGGATGAACGCGCGCCCAGTCTGATTGTTTAAGGAGTTTTTGTTTCCATGTTGAAAGCCAAGCTCATCGCCACGAGGGAACTCGCTCCGGAAACGCGACATTTTGAGTTCGAGGTGCAGGATGCGCCGGGTTTTTCCTTTACGCCTGGCCAGTTCGTTTCGGTGGTTCACGTGGTGCAAGAAAAAGAGATTACGCGCGCGTACTCGATCGCTTCGCCGCGCAACGGCAACCACTTCGCGCTGTGTTTAAACCGCGTGTCGGACGGCCTGATCTCGCCCTTTCTGTTCGAACTAAAACCGGGCGAAACGATTGAAGTACGTGAACCGTTGGGGTACTTCACGGTCCGCCATCCGGGGCACCGGGCAGTGTTTATCGCGACCGGCACAGGGATTGCTCCATTTCGATCTATGCTGCTGGATCATTTGCCGAAGAGCGAACCGCACGTCACGCTGCTGTTTGGCGCACGGCATGAACATGGGCTGCTGTATCGCGATGAGTTCGAGTCACTACTGCGGGAGCACAGCCACTTTCAGTTCATGCCAACGATTACTCGACCTACGGAGTCCTGGACCGGGCGAGTGGGCCGTGTGCAAGCGCATTTGACCGAGGCGCTGCAGTCGGCGAAGTCCGATCCGACCAGCGACGACATCAGCACCATCGACGTTTACATTTGCGGGTTGAAGGAGATGGTAAACGACGTACGCCGCGAGTTGAAGGCGCGCGGCTTCGATCGCAAACAACTGATCTACGAAGCTTACGACTAGCGGCCTAGGCGGCGGCGACTTTAGTTACTGAAGTCTGGGCATACAAGACTTCGGTCTGTTCCAGGTTAGCCAGATTGATGCCGGGCAGTTTACTGGAAGCGGTGCCCGCAGCCACGCCCCAGCGCAGTGCTTCACTAAACGAATCGCCGCGGTCGAGCGACCAGACGATGGCAGCGGCAGTGGCATCGCCAGCGCCTATGGGGCAAACGGCTTCGATGGTGGGCGGCACCACTTCCTGAACGCCTTCATCGGAGGCTGCCACCACGCCGCGGCTGCCCAACGACAAGACGACTGCACTGGGGCCCATGCCTTTGATGCGCTTCACTGCCTCAATCCATTGCGTGCGGGTAATCAGGGGAGTGTTCAACAGGCGCTCGGCTTCCGACTGGTTCGGCTTCACGAGCGTTGGTTGCGCTTCTAACCCGTGCAACAAAGCGTCACCATCGGTGTCGAGCAAAGTCTTGACGTCGTGCTTAGCCGCGACGCGGATGAGCTTGGTGTAGAAGTGGGCCTCCACGCCGGGGGGTAGACTGCCGCACAGCATAAGCCAGGAGGCACTTGGAAGGTGGCACTCGACGGCTTTGATGATGCGGTTCTGCTCGGCCTGGGAGAGCTTCGGTCCGGCTTCGTTGAGCTTGACCGTAAGGCCGCGATGATCTGAAATGGTCAGGTTGGTGCGGATGTGCTGCCGGATTTTGACGACTTCTTTCCCAAAGCCATCCTGCTGCAGAGCTTCCTCAAAACGACGGCCGCCGTCGCGTGGGCCAGAGGTGGTAATCGCCACTACGTTTGCACCGAAGCTCATCAGAACGCGCGCCGCATTGATGCCGCGGCCGCCCGCTGTTTCGGTGGTGGATTCTATGTAGGCCCGGTCCTCAAAGACCAAGCGGTCGACCGTGACGATCCGGTCGATGGCCGGATTAACGGTCAACGTCAGAAGAGATTTGCTCATTCCGCTTTGGAATTCCAGGGTATCAGCGGCCACCTTCCGCCCGTGCGGGCGAAGCTGGCCAGCGACTGGCGCCTAGGAACGGCGTCCACTCCAGAAGCGTGCGCCGAGCATACCGCCCAAGCCAGGTAACAAGGTCACCAGCAGGAAGATGGGAAGGGCACTCATGACCAGATTCATAAGGAGATCGCGGGGAGTGGCGATCTTCATCTGCGAGAATTGCGGATTCGTCTTGAGTTGCCGTAGCGAATCCGCGCCTTCCGGAGTGGCCAGAATAATGGTGACAAAGGTAACGATGATGACGACGGCGAAGAAGAACCAGACACCCATCATCCAGCCGAGGCGTGCGCCGGCCGCGGTGCTTAGATTTTCCTGCTTGGGAGTGCGGTAGGCGGCGGGCACCAGGAACCCGGCGACCAGCAGCACTAAGGGGAACAGGACAGGCGCCAAGGCCGGAAGCAGCATTGCGCCTAACATGACACCGACAAACGCCAGCACCGCCGCAAGCAAAGTGATGGTGACGGCGCGGCCATCACGGAAAGAGATGCCGCCGAACCGCGCCTCGAGCGGAGGCTCAATGCGAGCTTGGACGGGAGCCGGAGGTGCTGCCTCCTGCGCCGCGATACGTTGAATATCTTCTTCATATTGCGGCTTGCCGCATTTATGGCAGAAGCGGGCATCAGGGGGAAGCACCGCTCCGCAGGTACAACGTAGTTCCACCTCTTTAGTGTAGGCGAGATATCAAGATTCGGGCGCTGTCGACCGTGCCATGCCCATGCCACCTTCTACACTGGCTAGGAGAGCCCTTCATGCCTAAAGTACCCCTGCTTGCGGTGTTTCCGCCCGACCATTACGCACTGCGGAACCTGGACCTAATCAGGGCGCAAGCAGATATCACGATCGGCAACACGGCTGAATTTGTGGCGCAACATGGTCCGTCCGCCGAGGTTGTTTTGTACTCGGGCCTGGGCGGCCATACCATTCCTTTTGGCGAAGTGTGGCCTCATCTTACTGCGGCGCGCTGGGTGCATTCGTTATCCGCAGGCGTGGAGAAATTCATGGTTCCCGGGTTTCGAGAAAGCCCGGTTCCGCTGACGAACGCACGCGGGGTGTTCAAGCGCTCCCTGGCCGAGTTCGCCATCCTGGGCATTCTTTACTTCTATAAGCGAGTGCGACGGCTGGTGGAAAGCCAGCGCGCGTCTCACTGGGACGACTTCAAAGTGGATTGGCTGCCAGGCAAAGTGCTGGGCGTGGTTGGGTACGGCGAAATTGGACGAGAGTGCGCACTGCTTGCCCATGCTCTCGGCATGAAAGTGCATGCGGTTCGCCGCAAGCCATCGCGCTCGGCGGGAGACCCGTTACTGGAGCAGACGTTTCCGCCGGAGCAGTTACACGAGATGCTGCGGCATTGCGATGTGGTGGTGGCTGCTGCGCCCAACACGCCGGAGACGCACCACATGCTAAGCGATGCGGCGTTTGCGGCGATGAAGCCATCGGCGATTGTGATTAATGTAGGCCGCGGACCGGTGATCGACGAACCCGCTTTGATTCGTGCGCTGCAGAGCGGCACCATTGGCGCAGCGGCACTGGATGTATTCGAGCAGGAACCGCTGCCTCGCGAGAGTCCGCTGTGGTCGATGGAGAATGTACTGATTTCGCCGCACTGCACGGACCGCACGCAAGACCCCGACTGGCTGGACTTGAGCATGAAGCTGTTTGCTGAGAACTTTGCGCGCTATGTGGCAGGGCAGCCGCTGCAGAACATTGTGGACAAGGAGGCGGGTTATTGATGAGCATTGCCGAAGCAGTGGGAACGGCGGTGACGCTGGAGGACATCGTCGCGGCATCGGAGCGGATTCAGGCGCTTGCCAAGAAAACGCCGGTGCTGAGTTCCCGTTTGTTCGACGAGGCGGCAGGCGTGCGTACAGTGTTCAAGTGCGAGAACCTGCAACGGGGCGGATCGTTCAAGATACGCGGCGCTCTGAACTTTATAGCGCAACTCAGCGCAGAGGAACGGAAGCACGGAGTGGTCACGTTTTCCTCCGGCAATCACGCGCAGGCGGTCGCCATTGCGGCGGCTCACCTCGGTGTAAAGGCAACCATTGTGATGCCTACCGATGCGCCCAAAGCGAAGCTGGCGTCGACGCAAGCCTATGGGCCGGAGATTGTGCTTTACGACCGCCACAGCTGATGATCGCGAAGCAATTTCCGCCCGAATCTCAAAGCAAACGGGCGCAGTGATTCTTCCCTCCTACGACCATCCATGGATTGTTGCGGGACAAGGCACCGCCGCGCTTGAACTGCTGCGCGAACATCCCCATATTGGCGCGCTGGCGGTTCCGTTGGGCGGCGGCGGATTGTTATCGGGCACGCTTACGGTGGCGCGCGCATTACAGCCCGGCTTGCCTGTTTACGGCGTGGAACCCGAGCAGGCAAATGACTGGTATCGATCGCTTGCTCGAGGCGAGCGCGTGAGTATTGGCGCGCCGGATACGATTGCCGACGGTCTACGAACACCGTCGCCGGGCGTGCTGCCATTTGCGATTGTGCAGAAATTAGGCGCAAGGGTTTCGACCGTGAGCGAAGCAGAAATCCGAAGCACGCTGCGGTTCCTGCTGACGCGGCTAAAGTTACTCGTAGAACCTAGCGGATGCGTGGCGGCGGCGGCGGTCCTGAACAAGAAACTACAGAGCGAGCAAGGACCGATAGGAGTGATTCTCTCGGGCGGGAACGTGGATTTCGACGTACTGGCGCGCATCTGCGCGGAGGCCGCGTAGGTGGATCGGAATCCATGGGTGACGCTGTCCTCACGATCTGTTTACAAGAATAAGTGGATCAACGTACGCGAAGACCAGGTGCTGCGGCCGGACGGCAACCCCGGCATTTACGGCGTGATAGAGATTCCTCCGTCGATTGGCGTTCTGGCCATCAATGACCGGGACGAAGCGGTTCTGGTGGGGCAATGGCGTTACACGGTGCAGCGGTATTCATGGGAGATTCCGCGCGGCGGTTCGGCCCCTGGTGAGACCGATATGCTCTCGGCCGCGCAGCGCGAACTGGCGGAAGAGGCCGGCGTGACCGCGGCCAAGTGGGAGCCATTGGGGCCGGTGGACATCTGCAATGGCGTGGCGAACGACGTGCAATCGTTGTTTCTCGCAACCCAACTAAGCCCTACTAGCAGACACCTGGATCCGGAAGAAGAGATCACCGTGCGATGGGTGCCTTTCGCAGAAGTTGTGGCGATGGCACTGGACGGAGGGATCACCGAAGTGTGCAGCATTGCGGCAATATTAAAAGAGGCTCTGCGCCGCACAGGAATCTAAACAGGTGAGCCATGTCCGTTCTTAGTACTGTTGCGCCACTTGGCGGCATCACTGACCGAAGCCGGGTGTGGTTTGGACGTTTCGCACTGCTGGTTCTGCTGTTCAATATCCCGGTGATTCTATGGGGCGCTTATGTGCGCGTCTCGTACTCCGGCGACGGCTGCGGGGCGCATTGGCCCACCTGCAACGGAGCCTTCGTACCGCAGAAGATGACGGTTCCCACGCAGATTGAGTACACGCACCGAATGATGACCAGCGTTGATTCGGCGCTGATGATCGGCTTGTGCGTCTGGGCGCTTCTGGTGTTTCCTAAACGTCACCAATTGCGCCGTTACTCAGCACTTTCGTTGGCTTTTCTCTTTGTCGAAGCGCTGTTGGGAGCCGGTCTGGTGATTTTTCGCTACGTGGCAAAAGATCAGTCGGCGGGCCGAGCCTGGTATCTCTCGGCACACCTCACCAACACGCTACTCTTGATTGGCACTCTGACAGCTACGGCTTGGCTGGCACAGAACGCCACCCGCCGGATCGCGTGGCGTCAGCTAGACCGGCGTCTTTGGATTGCACTGGCCGCCACTGCATTCGTAGCGGTTACTGGCGCTATCACGGCTCTTGGAGATACGTTGTTTCCGGCGCAGTCACTCTCCGCAGGAATGCACCAGGATTTCGCGGCGAACTCGAGTTTGCTGCTGCGCTTGCGCGTGTTTCATCCGTTGCTGGCGGTAGCCGCCGCCGCTTACGTTGTCTGGCTTGCTGCACGGCACCTTCGACGCTCAGGCGAGAACGCGACCACGGTTGCTGCCGGGCGAGTGATCACGGTGGTGGTGTTTCAGATCGTTGTGGGTCTGGTAAACACAAGCCTGCTGGCACCAGTGTGGCTGCAACTCACACACTTGTTTATGGCAGACCTTCTATGGATGGCGGTGGTGGTGCTGGCACTCGAAGTGATGCCGAGACCCTCCACGCTGGAACTTAGGGCTTAAGCGCCTTTCGGATACAGCCTTCCAATTCTTCTTTGGTCCAATCCGTACTGAAGAACAGTTCCTGACGCGCACCCTGACTGAGCGCGATGCCCTTCCACCCATTTGTGGTCGGCACCGTTAGACGAATCACGGGTTCGCCTTTGGCGTCGCGAACAGGCCGGATAACACCAGGGATGACGGAACGAATCTGAACGTTGTCGCGCAGCATGCGCTCCAGCACCGGGCGCAGGCCATCGATGATGCTGTGCTCAATCTTTAGTTTGTTCTGTACGGCGCGCAGTTTCATGCAGTAAGCAAAACGCGGTCTATTTGAACCGCCTCTTGTATTGGAAATCGATTCCGAACTCACCGTTATCATCGCGCACAGCAATGATGGAGTATTGGGGATTGAGTGCCCATTCAAAGCGGAAAATCTGTTCCGAGGTCTGGGCCAGATTCGTTACGTAAGTGACGGTGACGTTCTTAGAGATCTGCTGTTCCACGGTGAGGCGGGCTTGCGGCGTGTTGGTGATGCCCTGGACCAAGGGATCGATCTTGATATTTGTGATGCCGAACAGCTTCGACAGCCTATTCGAAGCCGGCGAGATAGCTTGGCCGAGGACGGTGTTCGCGCCGGCCTGCAACGCGCTGACGTCGTTATTCGCGGGCTGCGCATTCTGTAGATTGGGTGTGAAACTCGGCGGCTGACCTACCGTAAGTAGCGCAATAATGTCTTTGGGCTGGAGCGGCGGATCTGAACGATAGTTCAGGTTCAGCTTGTTGAGCGTTCCCGATATGGTGATATCGACCGTGACGCCGCGCGCCACGGTCTGGATATCGAGATCGAGGACGGGCTCAATCCGAACGGTGTTGACGAATGTAACTTCCCCGCGATTGATGCTGTACTTCGCGCCGAAGACCTTGATTTGCCCTTGATTCGCCGTGATGCTTCCGAATAGAAGCGGCCGATCCGGCGAACCGCGCAGCCGCAAGTCTACATCGGCCTCCACGTCCTGACTTAGTGCCGTGCTCACCTGCAGGTTGGGAGCACTCTCCACGCGGATGTCCATCTGCAACCCGGAAAGGAACTCGTTCTGGTCGACAGGCGTCGCTTTGGACGCGGAGGTGGCGGCGAAGATCGTCCCCAGATCCGCATCCGGATTCACCACCACGCGCTGAATGGAAAGGTCGCCCGAGAGCAGGCCGTTCTCCGTAGTCCCCGTCAACTGGAGCGTTCCGCTGCCGGTGGCGCTAACAGCATTGGCGTAGCGAACGCGCACCTGCTCCGCTGCGGCTTTCAAATTGTAGATGGGAGCGTGCCCGACTCCGAAATTGACGAAGCCCGCAAGCTTGACTGTTCCTCCGCCGCTGTTCGCCGTGAGCTGCTCAATGACAGCGCGGTCACCCGTAAAGGTGGCGGTGCCATTCACCTTAGTGAGCCCGTTCGGGACATTGTGCAGGTAGAACGATCCATCTTGAATTCGTACTGAACCGGTGATCGCGGGATGGGCGACGGTACCTCGTATGTGCGCACTCACCAGCGCTGAACCGGTGGACGTTACATTCGGGTCAAACAGCTCAAATGCCTCCAGGCCCGCTTGCCCGTTCATCTCCAAGCTGAAGGTTTCTGCGCCGGCATAATTGAAGGAACCGGCCACATCGACCTGACCATAGCGCGATTTCAGCTGCAGGCTTCGGATACGGGCAGTGCCACCATCGAAGTCGATTGCGACTGGCGCAGCATTCGTTAGTGCGAAGTTCTCCGCCTGTTGCGGCGGCTGTAGAATCAGCTGATCGATCCGCAGGGCCAACCTCAACGAGGCCGGCGAGGCTAACCGACCGTCCAGGGTGACGGTTCCGCTCATACGTCCACTTGGCTGTTGCGAGGGAGTAAGTCCCAGCGGAACTACTTTTAGAAGGGAGGCGATCTCGACTTGCGGCACGGTCAGCTCCGCATGTGTTGCGTTTCCCTCAGCCAGGCTAATGTTGATTCGACCCGTTAAGGGCTCCGGCGTGATTTTCTCGGACGCCAACTGCTCTAAAGCTCCGGTCAGAATGCCTTCTAAGTGTCCGGAGCGCGTAACAGCAGTGAGTTCGAGGGGCCCGGCTTCCACTCCGCGGAACGTCAGTCTGCGGAAGTTGGCACGGCCATCCGCGCTGACGGGTTCAACATGCTTGCCCGCAATTTGTACGCGAGCAGTTCCGTGCACTTCCATGCGGCCGTTCAGACCGGGCGCGAACCGCTGCACCGGCGAGAGAGCGTTCATGGGAAAGCCGTTAGTGTTGACGGCTACGGCCAGATCGCCCTTGGCCCAGTCTTCGTGCAGATGATGATAGCTGCCATCGAAGCGGAGTAACGCAGGCCCGGCGTCGATCCGGCCCTCCGATACGATCAGGTTGTCGCCGTTCAGTTGCAGCGAGGCTTGCAGGCGGTTCAGCGTTTGTCCGAACGCGTCCAAACTCCGCATTGTCATTTGCGCATCGCCCTCCGGATGCTGCCATGTGCCTGCGAAGTTGAGCTTGCCGGAAGCGATGCCGCGAATGATGGGCAGGTTGGTACTCGAGTACTTCGACCAGAGTTGAGCGACATCGGCGCCCTCGAACCCGAGCGCGACGGCGAGCGGCTCACGCTCGTCGAACGTCCATCTTCGAAGGGCAGCATTCACGGAACCGGTGACGTGTAGAGAACCCTGCTTGACGGAGACCTGGCTGAGTTCCACGCCCGTTTCCGAAGCCGTCAAGCGAGTTGAAGCTTCTGCCCAGGCCTGGCGCGCCGCAACGAAATTCCGGAGCGATAGCGCTCCATTGATGCTGGGCGTCATCACGGGCCCGGTGAGGTGGCCGTCGAAGTGCGCGGCAGACCCACGGAAAGCGAGTGGCCACTCCGGAACGGGCGAGCCAACGATGATTGGCAGCATGGGCGCGAGTTCGGCCACGTCGGTCGATTGCAAGGCCAATGCAACATCCCGATTCAAATCTCCCGACGCGTCCAGGCGTGTCGCCGGCAGTTGCGCTGAGAGGCGGTCAAAGCGGAGTTTATTGCCTGCCTGTACGTAGGTTCCGAAGACATCGCCGATGAGAGGTATGCCTTGTACCTTGGGCGCGATGTGCAGCTGCGTGTGGACCACAATGCCGTCGCCTTTGTTCACCACTGCCGTCAATTGCACCGGACCGCTGGCCCATCCACTCCAAGGAAGCTCGTGGCGGATGAGTGCGGCGAGAAGCCGATTAGTGTCCGCCTCGGCAATGCCGCCACGCACAGAGATAAGGTGCCAGTTGCTAACGTCCGCAGTGCCACGAAACTGGCCACCAAGCGCGTGAGCTACCACATTCTTGCAGGCGGCACCCGTTCGGTCGGCAACACACTCTGCCGCGAGCGCGCCGTTTTGTATGCGACCGCCAGGATAGCGAAGCAGAAGGCTGTCGGCGTTGATGCGACCGTCGAAGTGTAGCGAAGTGGACGGGCTGTAGTGGAGCCGGCCACCCACATGGATGAGGCCAGCGCCGAAGTTGACCCACCAGGAAGCTGGGGTCAGAAGACGCGCGTTCAGTTGAGCGGTGGTATTAAGTTCCGCAATGGGCGCGCGGAAGTTTCGCACAGTCCCGGTGACGTGCAGCGACGCCTCTGGCGAAGACGCCTGAAACTGTTCTACATCCAGCTCGTCTCGCGCTAGTTGCGCGTGAAGGTTCAACGAGGCGGCAGTGGGAAGAATCTGCCATCCGCCTTGCAATTGAGCAAGCGACGTGATCTGAAGCTGAACATCGTATCGGGCCTGCGACGCGAGGTAGGCGAGGCCCAGAGCCAGCCCGGAAGCGCGCAGGTTGAAGGGAATTCGCCGGTCATGACATTCAAGAACGCCGTGCGTCAGCTGCATGTGACCAATGTGCAGCCGCGTCAGATCGAACGCAGAAGCCCTCTTGCGATTTAACCGCGGCGTAGGAATGTTTGTTGTTCCGTCGGGCCGCACCAGCAAGTAGAGATGCGGCTGCTCCACCGAAAGCGAGGAGATCTTAAATTCGCGACGCCAAACCGCCGTCCACGGGAATGCGATGTGAACATCGGCGGCCGTCAACAAGGGTGGCGAGGAAGGCGGCTCCGTTCCATGCACGGTAAAGCCACGAAAATCGGCGGTGAGAGTCAGCCAGTTAAACTCAAAAGCGCGCAAGCCAACCTGGCCGCCGGTGGCTTGCTCCACCGCTGCGATGGTGCGCAGGCGCACTTGGTTTCGAAGCCAATTGGAGCGAAGCAGCAGCAGCACGGCGCCACACAAGAGTAAGGCAAGCACACCTGCGGCAACAACAATTTTCACCAGGGCTCGCAGGCGCGGATTCACCGCTTGGGTGTCTCCAGCGTGGAATCCAGGTAAGCGATGCGAACTTGTTTTCGCGTTTGTTCCAGCCATTCGCTCATAGCGCGATCGGTTTGTTGCTCAAGCAATTGCCGGCGCAGCGAGCCACGGCTTGCTTCGAATGTCGGGATGGGTTGTCCGGGATGATCGGCCCGCCACGTCTCCCGCTCCTTTGCGTACGCCTGCTCCACCGCATTTTCCTGGATGCCCAGTTCCGGACGAAAGCGGAACGCAATGAAACGTAGTGTCGCAATTTGCAGCGCCAAATGTGTGCGCACTTCGGACGGATTCAGTTCATACTCGCTGAGCAATTGCGAGAGTTTTTCAGAACCGCCTTGTTCCTCTTCCAGCCGCTGATAGGCGGAGTTTACGGCATCGTCGGTTGGCAGCGGGAAGCGCGTTAGCTGCATCTCGCGTTGCACAAGAGCCTGATCAATCAAGCGGTCGGCTGCTTCGCAGCGTTGCGCGGCTCCTGTGGAGAGCGGCTTCTCATTCAGGAAAGCCGTCACGCGCAACTCTTCTTCCAGTTGCAATTCTGTAATGGGATGGCGGGCAACGACGATCACGATGCGATCGATGGTTTCGGCGCTTGCAAGCAAGGCGGATAGCAAGAGCAACGGAGGAAGTATGCGCATTAGAACGCTTGCCCCAACGACAGATGAAACTGGAAGGCGTTGATCTTTTGAACGGTGGAGATGGCAGTTCCGTTGAGGTAATCTTGCAGAGTTCCCCTCAGGCCAAAGAAGCGGGGCGCGTCGGGACTTACGGAAAGATCGACACGAACCGGGCCAATGGGCGTGCGGTAGCGAATTCCGAATCCAATATCCTGCACCGTGTAGTTGAAGTCCTGCAGGTTCGGCTGGCGGAAACGAAGATCGAAATTACCCAGACTGGTATAGACATTGCCGAGGTCGTGAAAAAGGACGCCGCCGAGATTATCTCCGTACAGCGGAAACCTGAGTTCCGTATTGTTGATGAACAGCGCGTTTCCGCCCAGAGGGAAGCCGGTCACCGAGTCGCGCGGACCGGCCTGGAAATCCGGAAAGGCCCGGATACTCGTGGAACCGCCCGAGTACAAGCGTTCGGCAAGTGGAATATTGGCCCTGCCGCCGGTGCGCGAGATAAATCCGAACTGCGTGGACCGCGCGAGCACGATGTCCCGGGCCAGACGATAGTAAGTGGAGTTGCGGACCAGCGCGCGGCCGAATTGTGTCTGCGAGCCGAGCGCCTGGGGCGCATAAGCAAGATCGATGGTGGTGTACGTTCCGCGATGTGCGTCCGTAGGGTCGTCACGCTTATCCTCGATCAACGAAACTTCGGCGAGACCGACGGTCTCCGGCTGCGAGAGAAGCGGGACAAGTAGCTGGTTGATCTTCAGATTGGAAAGCGTCACGTTGCGCAAGACAAGCCTATATTGGGCGGTGTACGCCCGGGAAAGCTTTTCGCCCACCTGGATGGACGCTTCGCGACGGTCCGCCGTGTAAGTTCTTACGTCATTCGAGTTATCGATTGACAGAACAGTGGTGAAGCTCAGATTAGGATTCTGTACCAACTGCGGGACAAAGTAAGTGATTGCGGCGCGCTGCTCGATAGTTGAAATAGCGCTTTGCACGCCGATGCTCTGCCCCAAGCCCAGGAAATTCTCTCGCGTGAGTCCCACCGCGAGCCGAGGCGCGAAGCCGGTGGTGCCAGCCGGATTATCCAGCGTGGTGACACCGCCGCCAATGCGAGCAATTTGCGCGCCCACACCAACGTTCAGCGCGTAGTGCTTCGCTTCATCAATGTCGTAAAGCACCGTTTTCGAATCTTCATCGCCTTCCGGATTCTGAAGCGCTGTGTTGACACGCGCGAAGATACCGAGATTGTATAGGCGGCGCTGACTGTCCGTTTCAGCGGAAAGCGACAGTGGTTGCCCGCGTTTCAATTCGATGCGGCGCAGAACCAGGTTGGGACGAGTGGTCTGTATACCGGTCACGATGATGTCGCGCACAAACTTGCGGTCGCCTGTTTCTACCCGGTACGTCATGCTGACGTGCTGCGGGTCCGGCGCAGGTTGCACGGTGTAAGAAAACGACGCATTCAGGTAGCCGCGATCGTAGTAATAGTTCAGGATGTTGTCGCGATCGAGGGCCACGTTCGTTTCACTGAAGGGCTGCCCCTGCAGAGACGCCAGCATGTCTCGAATGGAGCGCATATCGCCATCGCTGATTCCCTGCACCTTCAGCTGCGACACAAAGGATTGAGATCCTTCCGCGATCCTGAGAAACACCGCTACATTGCCCCGTTTGCCCTGGTAATCATCGACGACGCTGCTGCTTACTTTCGCATCTCGAAAGCCGTTCGACGCATAAAGGGCCTGGATGATACCTATGTCCTGGCGCAGGTCTTGATTGCTGAAGCGGCCCCGGGGATTTCGCGGGAACTCGGCCGGCGATTCCACCAGCCGCTCGCGAATCGTCTGTGCGGAAAAATAACTGTTTCCGGTAACTCCGAGGAAGACAAATTTGTGGCGCTGCCCTCTGGAGATGGTGTAGAGGACGGTAGCAGTTCTGTCGAACACACGATTCTCAACCGAATAGCTGACCTCGGCTCCGAAGTAGCCGTTTGCTTGCAGATACTGTTCCAGGTTTCGCTGGCCTTCAATGATCAAGTCCGGATCCAGGGCGCGTTCCTGAAAGACAGGAATCAGCTGATGAAGGCGGTTGGTGGGAAGGCTTGCGCCTCGCAATCGCACGACGATGCGAGAGCCTGCGTTGATGTGCAACACAGGCTGCACGGTGTTCGTATCGGCGTGGTATTCACGCCGCTCCAGCGTTACCTGCGCCTGCAGCAGATTGCGTTTCTCATAGCCGCGCCGCACATCGTCCACCCCGGCGCGAACACGGGCCTCCGTCACGGGCTCCCAACCGAGCAACCCATACAAACGCCGCCAACGCGTAGCTTGCACAATCTTGTTCACGGAGCGCTCCGGATCGCCGGAGATGCGGGGCCACTCGAAATGGGCGCGCTTCCCTGCTTCAATCTGGAAATCGAAGGTGACGGACTGGGTTCGCGAATCGCGCTGAACATCCGGCACAATTGTCGCCTGATAGTACCCGTTCTGCTGCAGCAGATCCCGCATGGAAGCGACCGCATTTTCCGTGTCGGACGCTTCGAACGGAGCGCCTAACCGAAGCTTGGCCGCGCCAAATAGTTGTCCGCGATTCGGCGGCGCATTCACGCCATTGATGGCGATGTGACCAATGAAGTACGCCGGCGTAGTCACGAAGCGAAGGGCCACGCCACCGGTTGCTTCTGCCGCATCGACTGCCACGGTGGTGAAGTTCCCGGTTGCATAAAGAGACTGAATGGCACCGCGCAACTGCTCTTCGTGAAAGCTGGACCCGACTTGAAAAGGCAAGCGTGCGGTCAGCGTCTTTGGGTCAAGTGGGCGCTCTTCCGAAGAGAATGCGATGCTGACGATACGCTGCCCCTCGTACTTCAGCGCCTCGCGAATCAGCCACGGATTGTTTTGTCCTTGAACCGCGGCTGCACACAGTACAAACGTCAAAGTGAGCCGGAGCAGCTTTTGCCGCCACCAGAGACCGGTTGTTACCATCATTGTTGATGCAACCGGGTGAACAGGATCGCTACTCCCGGCAAATTTTGTTCGCACCTATCGGCCGCGCCGGGCAGGAGCGAATCGGCACATCGACAGTCGCAGTTGTGGGTTGCGGAGCGCTTGGAACCTTGCACGCGGAAGCACTGGCTCGCGCCGGCGTCCGCCGCCTGATATTGATCGACCGCGACACGGTTGACTGGACGAACTTGCAACGGCAATGGCTGTTTGACGAAGCGGATGCACGGGACGAAGCGCCAAAAGCGATTGCGGCCGCCAGCAAATTGCACCGAATCAATCATGGTGTGCAAATCGAGCCGCACGTCTCTGATCTGACGCCCTCCAACGCTGAGGACCTTTTGGCGGGATGCGATGTCATCCTGGATGGTACCGACAATTTCGAAACGCGTTACCTTCTCAACGATATTAGCGTGAAGGTAGGGATACCTTGGATCTACGGCGCGGCGATCGGCAGCTACGGCCTAGTTATGCCCGTTATGCCGACGCGTGGGCCGTGTTTCGCATGTGTGTATCCGGAACCACCCGCCGGTCTGCAGCCCACTTGCGATGTGAATGGCGTGTTGGCAGGTACCACCGGCGCGGTAGCATCCATGCAGGTGTCACTGGCGCTGCGGGTGTTGGTAGGCTGGCCGGAGTTTAAAGCTTTCATTCAGACTTTGGATGTCTGGGAAGGCACTGCCAAACGCTTGAGTGCAGGCGACCGCGATCCGCAGTGCCGCGTCTGTGCAAAGCCGGGAGTTTGTGTATCTCGATGGCCGAAAGCGCGTACCCGTAAGCCTGTGCGGACGCAATGCTGTGCAACTGCACGAATCATCCAAGCCCATCGATTTAGAAAGTCTGGCCGTGCGGTTGCGGCCGGTCGGCCCGGTACGAGTGAACGAGTTCGCGCTCCGCATGACTCTGCCTAAGTTCGACGTTACCGTTTTCCCCGACGGTCGCGCGATTGTGAAAGGCACCACGGATGTGGGTGTGGCGCGCAGCGTGTATGCGCAGTTGATTGGATCTTAGATTCGCTACCATAGAAAAGTCTTCCCGCTTGGGGCGGTTAGCTCAGTTGGTTAGAGCACTTCGTTTACACCGAAGGGGTCCGGGGTTCGAGTCCCTGACCGCCCACCATCCTTCCGATAACCAGCGCATTTTGGGCTGCTTGCGAACCGCTCGACTGGCTGTTCTGCTTGCGCTTCCCTTGTTAGCGGCACCCGGTTTCGCGACAACGCTCGACGATGCAGACCGCCCACTGACGCAGGCGCGTGACTATTTGAAGAAGGGCGATGTCGCGCGCGCTGAACAGAAAACGCGCGAATACCTGGCGCAGAACAAACAATCGGCGGACGGCCATTACCTGCTGGGTCAAATTCTGTTCAAGAAAGCGGACGCACATGCCTCGCTGGCGGCGTACACGGAGGCGGCGCGTTACCGGAAGCCGGATGCGCTCGATCTGATCGTGGTCGGTTCGGATTATGTGCTGCTGAACGATTTCGCCGATGCAGACAAATGGTTCACGCAAGCTACCGAATGGGAGCCTGGCAACATCCAGGCCTGGTACTACCTGGGCCGGACAAAATATAACGAAAACCGTTTCGACGAAGCGGCCCAGGTATTCCGGCATTGTCTGCAACTCGCGCCAAAGGATGTGAAGGCCGAGGACAATCTTGGTTTGTCACTTCAGGCTCTGCAGCGAACTGCGAAGCGCCGCTCCATGGGTACACTATAACGGTGCTGAAAGACCTCGCTGCGTGTTACTCCACGACGGTCCCGAAGCGCAAGTGGCCGCGCGGCCTTGTCGTCTTTCATTTCCTAATCCAGTACGTTTTCTGCGCTGCGGCCACTGGCGGAAGCACCGGCGCAGTTTGCTGACATCACGGCCAAGACAGGCATTCACTTTCAGGGGATTGCCTCGCACACGTCGAAGAAGTATCTGCTGGAGACAATGGGTTCCGGCGTGGCCTTGTTCGACTATGACAACGACGGCCGCTTGGACGTGTTTCTCGTCAACGGCACGCACCTGAACGACCCGACTCCAAGGGGTAGCGTCCCGCAGAAGACAGGACCAGATACCTGGAATCGGCTGTTTCACCAGAAGGCGGACGGCTCCTTCGAGGATGTAACGGAGCGCGCCGGCCTGCAGGGCGTTGGCTATGGCATGGGCGTCGCAGTCGGCGATTTCGACAACGACGGCTACGAGGACCTGTATGTAACAGCTTATGGCGGCAACAGGCTCTATCACAACAATGGCAACGGTACGTTCAGCGACGTGACAAAGGCGGCCGGCGTAGAAGGCAGCGGATGGTCAACAAGCGCGACGTGGATGGATGTGGACCGCGATGGACTGCTGGATCTTGTCGTCCTGCGCTACCTTCACTGGGACTTTGAAGATATCTATTGCGGGGAGCGGACCGAGGGCGGACGCGCCTATTGTCATCCCGATACCTTCCAGCCCGTGATGCCGCTGGTCTTTCACAACGATGGGCACGGACACTTTTCCGAGATTGCGAGCAAGATCGGGATGAAAGCGGGTAAAGGCCTGGGCGTCGCTCTGGCGGACTACGATTCGCGACGGAGCACTCGACATGTTCGTCGCCAATGACTCCATGGTGGAGTATCTGTACCGCAACAAAGGGAACGGAACCTTTGCCGAGACGGGTTTGTTATCTGAAGTAGCGGTGGATGAGGATGGGCAAACGTACGCGGGCATGGGCGTGGACTTTGCGGACTACAACAATGACGGGTTTCCTGATCTGGCGGTTGATGCCCTTGCGAATCAGAAGTATGCGCTCTACCTTAACAATCGTGACGGATCTTTTACTTACGCGACGCAAACTGCCGGGTTGGGGAAAGCATCACTGAAGCACTCGGGATGGGGACTGCGATTTCTTGATGTCGATAACGACGGCTGGAAGGACTTACTGGTCGCCCAAGGGCACGATCTGGACACCATAGAAAAGAGCTCACCTGACTTGCATTATCGCGAGCCGATGCTGCTGCTTCGCAACGTGAAAGGCAAGTTCGAGGACATCTCTGCCGAATCCGGTGCTGTGTTCCGTCAAGCGTGGGTGGCGCGCGGCTTGGCAATTGGCGACATAGATAACGACGGATTGATGGATGCCGTCGTGACCACGAACGGTGGGCCGGCGTATGTGCTGCACAACGAAACGCAGACACCGAACCACTGGCTGGGGCTGCAACTGGTTGGGCACAAGAGTAATCGTGATGCGATTGGTGCGGAGATCAATGTCACCACAAGTTCTGGCCAGCAATCGTTTACGGTAACTACCTCCGGCAGCTATCTTTCGGCAGGCGATAAGCGCGTGCACGTCGGCTTGGGCGCTGAGTCCACGGCGAAGGCCATCCAGATCCGGTGGCCTTCGGGCATCACCCAGAAATTGTCGGACGTCAAGGGCGACCGCATGATCACCCTGGAGGAGCCGCAATAAAGCATCTCGGACGCCCACTGTCACGCGGCATTGACTCTGTTTACACGAAGAGCGTTTAGAACGTCAAAGTAAGGTGCCCTTGCCCTTGCCGCTGCGTGTTGCTTTGACTGTTGATCACCTTGCCGAAGTTGGCATCGCCCAAGTTCTCATCCGGACCTCCGAAACGGACCCGATTGAGTACGTTGAAATATTCGACTTCCAGCTTGAACTTCACGCGTTCCGTGATGGGGAAGTACTTCGCTAGCGCGATGTTCTCGTTATAGCCGAAGGGGTTGCGCAACTGCCCTAGAACGCGCGGCGCATTGCCGAGAGTCCAAGGCCCCGGATCACTAAAGTCTGCCTTGTTGATCACCGGCAGTCCTTTGTATACGTTGGCGTAAGAGAACATCATGTTGTTGTAAGACAGGATGTTGGCGCGGTTACAGGTGGAACAGACGTTGCCCAGAGGGTGCTGTTCACCTGCACTGCTCCGCCGGTACCCGTGAAGAGAGGCGTACCGGTGGCGTAATTGAGCAGCGGGCTAATCTGCCATCCGCCTAGGACAGCGTTACTGATTCCACCGCGATTCATGAACGCGCGGCCTTTGCCGAAGGGCAGTTCGTAGGTACCCGCGATGCTGATGTTGTTGGTCTGGTCGTTATTGTCGATGGTCCACTCCGCCGCTTGATTCTGCTTGTTGAGCGGCCGGTTTGCGAACGAGGTAAACCCGGAGTTCGTGTTCGACATCATACGCGACAGCGTGTAGCTCACCAGAAAACTGAGGCCGTTTGTGTACCGCTTTTGCACTTGCACCTGAAGCGCGTTGTACAACGATGAACCGTTTTCGTCGAAGTTGCTGACGATGTCTGAATACTGCGGGTAGGGGCGAAGGGCCTGCAGCACCGTGGCGCTTGTGCCGAAGTCAGAGACGAAGTTCGGGTAGGGGCTCTTGATGCCCGCCGCAATCGCCTGAGGAGAGGTAATGGAAGCTCCCAGAAGACTTCCATACTGGTTCAAGAACTGAACCGGAAGCTGGTTAATGGGATTAAGTTCCGAGGGCAGGCGGTTGCCGCGATTGCCGGCGTACGACGCAGACAGGAACATCTGCCCGGGCAACTCCCGCTGGATACCGAGGTTCCAGGCTACGTCATACGGGGCCACGCCCGAGGTTCTTGGATCGAACGAATTGATGCTGGTTCCAACCCCCAAGCCCGGAGAGAACGGCACTGATGTGGGATTAGGCAGGATGTTGCTATCCCACGATCCGAATCCGGGAACGGTGGAGCCAGTCGAGTTGCGCGAGTAAGAACCCAAGAGAAGGTTGCCGTAGTTCACAGCGACCTTGGCGGTTCCGTATTCGTAAGCGCCGCCGCTTAGGAAGTTGATAGCGCCGCCGCCCTGAAGTACTGTCTTCTTGTTGAGCTCGTACGAAAACCCAAGTCGCGGGCTCACGTGACCCCAGTGAATGTCCGCCCGATCCACGCCGGAGCAGCCCGCGCACGATCCGAATTTCGTTGCGGCTCCAAGACGACCGCCGGCATCCGGATTCGGGATGGTGGAATCGAAGTAAACAATGTAATTACCCACAGCGGTAAACGGAACCATGATGTCCCACCGAAGACCCGCGTTAAAGGTAAGCCGGGGACTCCACTTCACATCGTCCTGGAGATACAACGAGAAGTCTTTATTACGAAGGCGCTCCTCTTGTGAGCCAATTCGATTCGCTGAATCCACTTGCCCCAGCAGGAAGCTTGCGAAGGCGTTTCCTGTGGTGCTTAGGTTGTTAGGATCCGCGGTCTCGTTGTTGCTGAAGTTAAAGGTGCCCGCACAGTGCTGGCATTCATTGTCGTCCTGATACGTCCGCCGGATTTCGACTCCGATGTTGAACGTGTTCTTGCCATGCGTATACAGCCAATTGTTATCAATAACCCAGCCCAGTTTGCGGTTCACTGATTCAATCCAGGGCGATCCGAAATCCGTGATGGCATTGGGACCGCTGAACGTAATTTGGGACAACTGCGGCGTTCCTGGCGCGGCCGCAAACCCTGGCGCAGAGGTACGCTGACTAAGCTGGTCGTTCAACTCTCCCAGCCAACTAGCCCCTGCCGTCACAACCAGATGTGGAGTGATTGTGTTGGCGTAGTTCAGGATGAATACCGTTCCTAAGTCAGGATTGTACGTGTTACTCGTAAGGGGATTGCTGGTAGGAAAACGGGCGCCCGTTTCGGTTCCATAAGAGGTCTGCTTGTCGCGCCACTCTGCCCAATGCAGCGATTGTTTGTCGTTGATGTTGTGATCGATGGTGAAGCCCCAAGGATTTTGCCGCGTCGGCAGAACGCCCCGCAGCGATTGCTGGTTGTTGGTCAGTCCGCCAAGAGCGGGAGGAGGAATGTACTTGAGTAAACTGGCAGCCAGTGGGCTGAAACAAACAGTGGGAATAGTGTTGTTGATGAATGGAGTGCCGGGGCGATTCCCATTGGCCGTGCAGTTCCCGCCGGCCGGGTTCCAAATTGTAGTTCCAAGTGCGCTAAAGTTGCCTCCCACTTCGGCTGTTGTGGGTAGCGTGCTATACGCCGTGTCGGTCTGGTTCAGCCGGTACCATTCCATGCTCAGGTTGAAGAACGTTCGGTTCTTGCCGTTGTACAGATGCGGAATCACCACAGGTCCATTGATGCTGAAGCCGTAGTTGTGTTCTTTATCGACCGGCTTGGTGGCGTTGTAAGCGCCGCGCGCATCGAAGAAGTCGTTGCGGAGAATCTCGAACGCATCTCCGTGGAACGAGTTAGTCCCCGAAACGGTCTGGTAGGTAACCGCGCCCTGAGCTAAGCCGTACTGCGCGGAAAATGTGGCGCGCTCCACGTTGAACTCGTTCACCAATTCATAAGGCGGATTCCAAATCGTCTGATAGCCCTGTGTTTCAGACTGAGCCATGGGAATCCCGTTGAACACTACTTCGCTCTGAAAATCGACGCCGCCGTTAATGCGTTTGCTAAACGTTCCGCCAGTCACGCCTGGCGCCAGGAAGACAAAGGCGTCGATCTGCCGGCCGCGACCCCCGCTGATCTCGTTCGGCAGTTCCTGAACTACTTTGTTTTCCACCGTTGTGTTCAAAGAAGGCGCCGACGTGTCGAGCGCGATGGCATTCTCCGTGACCGTGACGGACTGCGATGCGCTGCCTGGCTGCAGCACAGCGTCAACGGTGGAAGATCGTGCAGCGTCGATGCCTACGCCCTTGTGAACCGAGGACTGGAATCCGTTCACATCCACGGTGACGGTATAAGTGCCGGGAATCAGATCGGTGACCGTGTATGTGCCGGCGCTGCTGGTGACGGCAGTTTTTGAGACCTGAGTGGCGTCGTTAAGGACGGTGACGCGGGCATCCGGAACCACAGCGCCGGACGAATCAGTTACTGTGCCGTTGACGCTACTCAATGCCTGCGCATCGGCGATGGGCAGGAAGACTGAACAGAGAAGGCAGAAGCTCATGATGCGCATGAGTCTGGAAATTATTCTTTGGCGCGCATTTACACGTGGCTGCGCCAATTGTACTGACATATCGAAAGAACCCCCACACGTTGTCTAGGTGGACCACAAATTCGCTAGACCTATGAAAGAAGTATATGTCTAATGCACACGCTAAACAAGATATTGCGAAGTGAATTAACGGTAACTTAGCGCAGCGATATTCCTAGTTTTCCCCGTCGAATTTTTGCACGTAAGCTGCTCTTTGTTGCCGCTGAATTGCTTCTGCCGCCTGCTGCTCCCGTAATGCTTCTTCAGACCGACCCAATTTCTTAAATGCCGCCCCAAGAGCAAAATGCGCCTGTATATAATCGGGGTCCAGAGCGATAGCTCGTCTTAGAGCCTCTGCAGCGTCTGAAGGGTGTCCCAGCAAAAGCGAGGCTTTGCCCAACCCGAAAAATGCCTCCTTGTATCCAGGATTGGCAACTGTAGCGGATCGAAATAGCGGCAGCGCCTCCGCTGGTTTATCCCGTTTCAGGAATATATCGGCAAGCAGGCAGTTCGCGATCGGATCGTTCGGATATAGCCGTAACTCCATCTCGAACTCAGTGGCAGCGGCATCGTAATCGCCAGTCTTCCAAAGCACCTGCCCAAGGCCGGAGTGCGCCCCTGGAAAACGCGCATTCCTACGCAGCGCCGCCTTGAACTCCTGCTCGGCTTCGGGAAGGCGCGCGACCTTGTCGTAAGCCGTGCCCATCAAGACATGCGCTTCCGCGGATTCCGGATCGACGCGTAAAATCTGTTGAAAGACATCGATTACCTCACTCGTTCGATTCAGCCGCAGGTAGGCGTTACCTAGCATGTGCAGAGTCGTTAGGTCGTTCGGTTCCAGTTCACTGGCACGGCGAAGGTAAGTGGCGGCATCCGCATACCGGTCCATGGCAAACAAGGACAAACCGGCCAGGTCTAACGCTTGAAAATCCGGTTGCACGGCTGCAAGCGGTTGCAGCAGCGCCCACGCTTCGGGGTACCGGGCGGCCTTGAACAGCGTAATTGCAAGGTTCAGGGATACGGCTCGATTGTTGGAATCCAGTTTGTGCGCGCGTTGGTAGGTCTCAATTGCCTCGTCCGTGTTTCCCATTCGAGCAAGCGCCGTGGCTAAACCTGTCAAGGCGTCCAGCGACTGCGGGGCTAACGTAACAGCCTGACGAAAGGACCGCTCTGCTTGCCTGTTGTCACCGGCCTGCAGGGCTGTTACGCCTCCGCGCATGGCGCCATCGAAATCATCGGCCAGCGCCAACGGGGAGAAAAGCAGAAACAGACACGTCAGAGAGAAAGCCGCAAAGGCTTGCCTTCTGACGTGTTTGACCAAACCAAGATTCAGAAATATAACTTTAATCCGAGCTGAATTACGCGCGGGCTGTAGTCCGCCGTCACGCGACCGAAGGTAGAGGGACTGCTGATGTTGGTCGCAATCGTTGTGAAGTTGGTGTGGTTGAACACGTTGAAGAACTCGCCGCGCAATTGAAAGCTGAGATGTTCGCCGAATTTGAAATTGCGAATGCCGGCCATATCCCAATTCTGCAGGCCGGGCCCAAGAAACAGGCCGCGGCCCGCATCGCCGAAGTGACCAACGGCCGGAATGAAGGCCGAGATGTTGAAGAACTCCGCCACTGTTTTCGGTCCGCTTACCGAAGCACCGGCCCGCACATCAGTGCGTCTGGAAAATCCGGAAGGACCCACATCCAAACCGATGCCGCCGGGGTACGTACCCGGCGCACTATTCCAATCGGACGCGTTGAACGGATCCACACCCTGAGTCACCGTCTGCGATTGGCCGGACTGCGCACGGGTGATTCCCGAGATTTCCCAGCCCCCAAGTAGATGGCCGACAAGACCGCGCTGTTCTTTAAAGAAGGGAACCTGCCAGACGTAATTAGCAATGAAAATATGAGGCGTGTTCATCGAGGAAGGCCCATAACTCTGCGCATAGTTGTAGGTGTCCATGACGGCGGAGCCTCGATCAACCGGACTGTCACTCAGATTCTTTGACCACGTGTAGGCGAGGCCCAGCGTCAGCCCGAACGCGACGTGGCGGTTAAGCGAGACCTGCAGTGAATTATAGTTACTGCGGAAATCGGTGCGCCGGGCCAGCATGTCCGAATAGCCGAGATACGGGCGAACCAGGTTCACGTTTACGGTGGGATTGGCGGCACGGGCGGCCAGTGTCGGCTGATTGGCGTCTACCTCACCCAAGAGATGAGTTCCCTTGGTGGCAACGTACGCAACTTCCATCTGCCACTCTTTGCCCACCTGCTGCTGCACCGAGAAATTCCATTGCTGGTAACTCGGGACCTTGAACGTCGGAGTACCTGAGATGTCGAACGCGGCCGGACCGAGAGGAATGGCCCGAGTGCCACCCAACGGACTATCGAAACCGGTTGTCGTAATGGTTGTGGATTGCTGTATCGGCGGTTCCGTGAACGCATTCTGCTCCCATAGCCCGTTCAATGTACGGTCGAAGTAAACGCCATACCCCGAGCGGATCGCCGTCTTGCCATTACCCCATGGATCCCATGCCAAACCCACGCGCGGTCCCCAATTGTTGTTCGAGTTCGGGTTGACTACGGAGCCATACGGCGAACACGTAACAGGCGCGATTGCTTGTGCCGTGCTGCAGGCACCGCCAGTAGGGAAAATAATCCCATTGACGTACGTCGCCGGAATCACGCCTTGGTTTGCAACGAAATTCCCGTTCGCAGGATTCAAGCGTGGCGCATTGGCGGCGTTGTACAGCAACGGATCGAAGTTATTAAGGAAGTTATTCGAATCGCCCGGCGCCGGGAAGTAACTGTACCGAACGCCCAGATTGATCGTCAGGCGCGGCGTCGCTTTCCAATCGTCTTGTACATACGCTTCAATATTCGTGTAATTCAGATGCGGAATGATGTCCCGGCTTGCTTGACTGAAGGAAGCCGCATTACCCAACAGGAAGTTCGCGAAATCTGAGTTAGGAATACTGTTGGTAGTGGAGAAACTAAAACTGCCGTTGGTCGCGGCTGGTCCATTCTCCGTCTTCGTCATCCATTGTGCCGTAGCGCCTGTCCGAAGCGTGTGATTGCCAAACACAACTGAAAAGTTGTCGAATACGTTCTTATCAATGTTGCGTTCAAAGTAAGGCGCGCTGGGCGTGGCCACGCCAGTGAAACCAGCCAAGCTAATGCCCGGTATGCGCCCGTACGGATCAGTAAACGGAAGCGTTCCGGAAACTGCGCCGAAGAACGAGGGCAGGTTTGTCACGCCGGTCATCTCGCTGTTGATGGCGCCCCAAGAATAGGCAAACGCTGCCTCGTTCACCACCTTGGGCGAGATCGCCCAGGTTATGTTCGCCACCACGTTCTTTCCCGGTGCATTTGTCGCCGTGGACGAAATTCCCGGCAGGGGCTCGCCGGCAAACAATCCACCCGGCTCCGTCGTTGGCACTTTGTCTTGCATGTAACGGCCGAAGACCTTCACCTTATCGGTGATCGTCTGGTCAAGCCGGACAAGATCCTGCCGGTAATTATTGATGGAATTGACGTTGCTGATGTATTGCGTCCCGTTATTCGCATTGCCAGGAAATTTGGAATACACATTGGAGATGTAGGCCTGCGCGTTTCTGCTGATGCAGGAGGGTGCAATCTGCGACACATTCGCCGCGGCGTTATAACCGATACAACCAGGCGCAGATTTAAGCGAAGTGAGATTCCCGGCGAACGTGCCGCCCAACTGCGCAGCCGTGGGCACGTTGGCGTTCAGCGTGGAAGGCTGCCCCGTTTTGCGCCACTCTTCCGACCAGAAGAAAAACGTCTTCGACTGCTTGCGGCTGTACAGGCGCGGCACGAAAAGAGGACCACCCACGGTAAATCCGTAATCGTTGTAGCGCAGCGGCGGACGGGGACGGCCGGCTGAGTTAGAGAAGAAGTCGTTGGCATCGAAGTAATCGTTGCGAACGAACTCGTATGCATCGCCATGAAAGTCGCTGGTGCCGGATTTCGTCGCAACCAGAACCTGTGCCCCTGCGCTGCGGCCATACTGCGCATCGTAGTTGCTGCGGCCCAGCGTAAACTCCTGGATGGCGTCCACGCTGGGGACGTTCAGCAACGTTCCGTTCGATCCACTGTCATTAATGTCGGCGCCGTCAACCGTCCAGTTGTTTGACGTGGCTCGCGCACCGTTCACAAGCACGTTGGTCGAATTGGAAATCCCGAAGTTGATGGTCGGCGAAGTAAACCCGGAGACTACGCCAGGCTGCAGCGTCACCAGCTGTTCGAAGTTACGGTTATTCAATTCCAGCTCGCGTACCTGCGTGCCGGTGATGGTCTCTGATTGCGCCGCGCTGGAGGTCTGTACGGGCGTGGTGGTCTCATTTACCGTAACGTTCTGGGCCAATTCGCCGGTCTGCATTTGCGCATTCAAGGTGCGCTTTTCCGCCACGTGCAGTTCCACGTTCTCCGCGTCGAAGGTGCGGAATCCCGGGCTGGTAACGCTCACGCTGTAGTTGCCGGGAGGTAAGTTGGTGGCGGTAAAGATTCCCCCGCCGTCCGTTTTTACGGTTCGGATATCGGTATTCAAGTCACGGTTATGAACCACAACCGACGCATTCGGAATCACTGCGCCGGTTGGGTCCGTAACAGAACCGGTCAGCGTTGCATTCAGTTCCTGCGCGAAAACACCGCAAGATCCCAGGCCAAGGCAAACCACAAGAGCGGAAACGATTCGAAGCAAACAACCCCCAGGTTTTACCGGCGACGCAGTGCACTGAATTGGAAGTGCATTCAAAGCCCGCAGACAGGGATCGAGCCAGCGCTCTTGCGCGACGGAGTTTAGCAACGTTTGTTACAGCAAGACTACTGTTCGGATGCTAAGCGACCAGGGAACCGCCCACAATACGTACTTGCCCCAGGGATCGTCACGCCAGCCGTGCCAATCTGAGGAAGACGCTTCGGCAGGTCTCGTTGACAATATAAAGGAACAGCAACACCCATGGCACTTCTACTTTTCTATCTTCGACGCCATTGGCACCTGGTTGCGCTGGCGTTAGCTCTTGCGGCAGTGAACCAGATCTTTTCGCTGCTCGATCCGCTCATCTTCCGCTACATCATCGACAACTACGCCACGAAATTCCACCAATACACAATCGGGCAGTTTGTTCGAGGTGTCACGCTACTGCTGGGCGCCGCCGTCGGTGTTGCATTTGTCTCTCGAGTCGCTAAGAACTTCCAGGACTACTACGTGAATGTTGTCACCCAGCGAGCCGGGGCACAGCTGTATTCCGATGGCGTAGAACGATCACTCAGTCTGCCCTATGCGGTTTTCGAAGACCAGCGTAGCGGCGAGACGCTGGGCAAATTGCAGAAAGTGCGCACGGATGTCGAGCGCTTTATCACTTCCTTCGTCAACATCTTGTTCACAGCCACGGTGGGCATTGTGTTCGTCACCGTGTATGCGTTGCGCGTCGATTGGGTGATTGCTCCGGCCTTCCTGCTGACTGTGCCGCTGCTGGGCATTATCAGTTCGGTTCTTAGCCGCCGCATCAAGACGATTCAAAAGACGATCGTGGCGGAGACCACCGCGCTTGCCGGATCCACTACGGAATCCTTACGGAACATCGAGCTTGTGAAAACGCTGGGACTGGCCCGCCAGGAAGTACAGCGGCTAAACGCGACCACCGGCAAGATTCTGCGCCTGGAACTGAAGAAGGTGCGCTACCTGCGAAGCCTCGGCTTTCTGCAAGGCACGGCGGTAAATCTGCTGCGGACCAGTATTTTGTTCCTGATGCTGTATCTCATCTTTACGCAGCGCATAACCGTGGGACAATTTTTCTCGCTCTTCATCTATTCGTTCTTCATCTTCGGTCCACTGCAGGAGTTGGGTAATCTCATCAACATCTATCGCGAGACCGAAGCGTCGCTGGCAAATCTGGAAGAGATTCTGCAAATCCCGCCTGAGCCCAAGCCGGCCCAAGCCATTGCGCTCGGGGACATTCACACACTGCAATTCGACGATGTCAGCTTTCAGCACAGGACGGCTAATCGCCCGGCATTGCAGGACATAAGTTTTCGGATGCAATCCGGGGAGACCGTTGCGTTCGTCGGACCGTCCGGTGCTGGTAAGACCACGCTTGTGAAGTTACTCGTGGGGCTGTATCAACCGCAGCATGGGTTAGTTCGCTATAACGGTATCTCTGCCGACCAGATCGATCCTGAGGAACTGCGCTCGCAGATTGGGTTCGTAACGCAGGACACTCAGCTATTCTCCGGCACTATCCGGGAGAATCTGCTGTTCGTTCAGCCCGGTGCGAGTGACGCCGAGTGCCTGGACGTGCTTCACCGCGCCGCCGCGGATTCACTTCTGGCGCGCGCAACCGACGGGCTGAACACGCTTATTGGCGAGGGCGGCGTCAAGGTTTCGGGCGGCGAGAAACAGAGGTTATCTATCGCGCGGGCCTTATTACGGCGGCCACGGCTGCTGGTGTTCGACGAAGCCACTTCTTCGCTCGATTCCATTACCGAAGAAGAGATCACCCGCACCATTCGCCACGTGGGCACCAAGCAGGATGTCATCACCATCCTGATTGCGCATCGGTTGTCTACCATCATGCATGCAGACCGCATTTACGTTTTGGAGCGCGGCCAGATAGTGGAACAGGGGACGCACGCCGAACTCTTGTCCGAGCGCGGCCTCTATTACGCGCTTTGGCGACAGCAGATTGGGGAGGGGGTGCCCCAACTTTTGCCCGCGCCCATTCCCGTCGGCTAATCGCACATGGACGAAGCGATTCGCATCCTTATCACTGGCGGTACATTCGACAAGGAATACGACGAGATCAACGGCCAACTCTTCTTCAAGGACTCGCATCTTCCCGAGATGTTGGCTCTGGCCCGTTGTCGCCTTCATGTTCAGGTAAGGACCCTAATGATGGTGGACAGCCTGGAAATGACCAGTGGGGACCGCGAGATGATTATCCATGCCTGCCGCAACGCACCCGAAAGACGTCTGGTGATAACGCATGGCACCGATACCATGACAGAAACAGCGGAGCAACTTGCGGCATCCGTTCATGACCGCACCATCGTCCTGACTGGCGCGATCGTGCCTTACAAGTTCGGTAGTTCCGATGGCTTGTTCAATCTGGGCAGTGCACTTGCGTTCGCGCAAGCCCTGCCACCCGGCGTTTACATCGCTATGAACGGGCGCTGCTTTTCGGCCGGAACTGTCCGAAAGAACAGAGCAACAGGGGTTTTCGAAGAAACAGACTCCGAAATGTGACCGGTCGCAACCTATAAGTCGGCGACAAGTTTAAAATCCCGGTACCCTCGCTCGGATCAATCCAATATTCACACAACCCCAACGAGCTCGAAACGCCCTTACGCAAACATGTGTTAGATATGTACCCGCTCCTCCAACGGGAACAGACAACGTTTCAGTTCTTCTGGGAAAACCGCACGGTTGCCAAGGAGTTCCAAGCTGGCGTGTCGTTGCACAGCCACACCATGTACTCCGAAGAGTGTCTGGAGGTCCTGCCCAAGCACGTCGGGAAAATTCCACTACTGGGTGCGACGCTCGAAAGCAATTCGGTTGATTACAGCAAAGCCTTTTGGACTCCGCCGCTGTCGCCTCGCCAGGCTCACCGATTGGAAGAAAAACAGATTCAACGCCAGTTTCAGCGGCCGGGGCTTGTCTCGTTGACTGACCATGACAGCATACATGCCGGATCGCTGTTGTGTGTTATCGACCAGTTCGGAGAGGCTCCTATTTCGGTAGAGTGGACGGTTCCATTTGGCCCGACCTTCTTCCATTTGGGCATCCACAATCTGCCATGCGCTGACGCCCCCGCCATTATGGACAAGTTGGGGCGCTTCACTGCTGATCCTTCGCCTTCTGAACTCCGTGTGATTCTCGCCTGGCTGTGCGAGCTGCCGAACGTATTGCTGGTGCTGAACCATCCTCTTTGGGATGAAAAGCAAATCGGCCAAGCCGGGCACCTTGCTGAGCTGATGTCGCTTCTCGCCCTGGCTGGCGAATTCCTTCATGCGCTGGAATTGAATGGCCTGCGCAGTTGGGCGGAAAACCGCGCGGTGATCGCACTCGGAAACCAAAAAGGTCTGCCGTTAGTGTCCGGTGGCGACCGGCATGGATGCGAGCCTAATGCCATCGTTAACCTGACTTCAGCCGCCACCTTTGCCGGCTTCGTCCACGAACTTCGTTACGATCGAAGCAGTCATGTGGTTTTCATGCCGCAGTACCGGGAGTCGCTCAGCTGGCGAACGGCACAGGTTGTGATCGACATTCTCCGCGATTATCCAAGCAGCTTCGAAGGTAGGCGTTTGTGGACCGAACGCGTCTTCTACCGGCATCCCGAAGGGGCCCAATCCATGGCGTCCATCTGGGCTAACGGTAGCCCCCCGCGCATGTTCGGCATCGTCAGCAAGGCCGTTGGGGTCGTTCAGTTCCGTTTCGTTCGCTCGTTAATGCGCTACGCTTTGAGCAGTCGCGACCCGGAATGGCACCGGCAAGATCTGCGCGCATTTGGAACAACTTCGTTGGCATAGCGAGAGGTCGCAAGCTTGGTTTCTTTTCCGCGGGTAGCGTTCCTGCCGGACACATTTCATGAAGTGAACGGCGTTGCTCACACAAGCAGGCAGTTTGAGGCGTTTGCACGGCGCTCAAACATTCCTTTTCTCAGCATCCACTGTGGTCCTGAAACCGAAACGAAACTGGATGGCAGTGTGACTGTCATCCAGCTAAAGCGCGGACCGGCGTCGTTTGCGCTGGATGCCAATCTTGCCTGCGATCCGCTTCTGTTTCGCTACGCTCATCACGTTGCCGGCGAGGTGAGGAAGTTCGGCGCTGACCTGGTGCACGTCACCGGCCCAGGCGACATGGGCTGCGTGGGTTTCTATGTGGCCTTGCTGCTGAAACTGCCCCTGGTGATGTCGTGGCACACCAGCCTGCATGAATATGCAGCAAGGCGCCTCCAAAACACGCTCAGTTTTGCCTCCGATCGTGTCAGCCGGCCGGCTGCTCACGCAGCCGAAAAAGCGTCCCTCGCCATCCTCAAATGGTTCTACCGGCGCGGCAAAATGTTGTTCGCCCCTAATACCGAGCTGATCTCAATGCTGCGGCAATTGACTCACCGGCCGGTCTTCCTGATGAGCCGGGGTGTGGATACACAGCTCTTTTCACCCGCCCGTCGCAACCGGCTGGACCGAACATTCCGGCTGGGCTACGTCGGGCGATTGACGGTCGAGAAGAACGTGCGCTTTCTGGCCGACCTGGCGCAGGCGCTGACGGCGCTCGGCAGAAAGAATTTCGAATTCGTCATCATCGGACAAGGCAGTGACGATGAGTGGCTTCGGCAGCACGTTCCGAATGCAGTTCTGACCGGTGTCTTGCGCGGAAAGGCGCTGGCCGATGCCTACGCGAATATGGACGTGTTCGTGTTCCCCTCCAAAACCGACACGTTTGGAAACGTAGTTCTGGAGGCACTCAGTTCCGGAGTGCCGGCTGTTGTCACGGCCGACGGGGGCCCCAAGTTCCTGGTACAGGATGGTGTGACGGGGCATGTGGCCCACACCGACATGGAGTTCATTCGCTGTGTGAACGCTATGATGACGAACGGCCCCGGGCATCAAGACATGTGCACGGCTGCCCGGGCGTATGCGTGCGGCCAATCCTGGGACGCCGTGTTCACCGATGTCTTTCGGCATTACGAACTGTGCCTGCATCGCAGGCCGACCTTTCGGGACAGTCCCGCTCAAGCCTGAACAAGCGGTTGCTGCTGCGCTTTCTGAAGAAAGTTCTTGCTCGCTTCAGACCCCATATAGCGCGATAGCAGCTTGCGCGGCGTCAGTCGAAGATCCACAATCAGCAGCGCATCCAGCACGTCGGAGAACTGCGAGTCCAGATTGAAAGCAGCCACGCGCCCGCCCAGCCGCAGATACTGGCGCAATAAAACAGGCACACCTTCGTGCGGTCCGACATCGCCAATCGGCAGGTCGTCGACATCCTGAAAACAGCGCGTTACTAAATCAAGTTCACGGCGCCGCGTTAGTCTCGGCCGGAAGGCACGGCGAGCAGACACGAAAGGCGCAAGATCGTCGCGGAAGCTGCGCTCGCGCAGAAACTGCACAATGAGGGCTCGCGCTGCTTCCGAGTACGCGGTGCTGATGCTAACCGCACCGAACAGCACCGGCGCTTCCGGCCGTGCCGCCACACACCTGCCAATTCCCTGCCAAAGGAGGAACAGCGGACCATACTCCCGTTGATGGTCGGGCACGATAAACGACCGTCCTAACTCCACCGCCGGGCCGACCGCCTCAAAAAATGCCGGCGCGTAGCGGAACAGCTTCGAGGTGTAGAGGCCATCCGTCCCGTTGCTTTTCAAGGCATCCTCGGTCCAGGCAAGACGATACGAGCCCGCCACCGATCTGGAGTCTTTGTGCCAAAGAATCAGATGGGTATAGGACGGATCGAAGCGGTCAACGTCCGAGCTTTTTCCGGTGCCCTCATTGGCTTGTCGAAAGGTGAACTCCCGTAGCCGCCCGATTTCGGCCACCAGGCGCGGAATGCGATGTCCCTGATCCGCGAAAACGGCGTAGTGATCGTTCTCGACCAGGCACTTGCCGCCTGAATGCAGCCGTTCGATCTCTTCCGCGATTCCTGACACCGGCCCTGAGATCGGGTCCTGGCGGCGAAGGTTGAAAGTGAACACACGCCGCACCGTTCCGCTTGTGGCGGCTGCAGTTCGGTTCCGAAGCAGGTAGGTTCGGGCGCGAATGTGCTCCAGCGCTGCGTCTTCGTCCCCGATTTCGCTCAACTCACGAGAGGTAATCGGATTGCCGATCCTCACGGTCACGGTTGCGCCCCGCTTGTTAAACAATTCGCTTGGCAGTCTGGCGGTTCGCAAAGTTGGATGCAGTAACCCGACCATCTGGAAGGTAAGGCTGTTATGACCGTCGATATAGATCGGAACCACCGGCGCCTTCGCCATCCTGGCGCAGCGGATCACAAAGCCTTCCCACTTGGGATCGGTGACACAGCGTTCTTCCGCGTTCCAATGCGACACTTCGCCGGCCGGAAACGCAGCCACGCCGTGGCCTTCCTTCAGCCACGCCATGGCGCTGCGGACGGCCTTTAAATTCTGGCGGCTGGCGCGCTTCCCACCGAGCACATCCACTGAGATTGTGTAGTCGCGGAACTCTTCATAGCCGCAAACAAGCTCGTTGGCGAGAACTTTGATGTCGTTGCGGGCTCGCTGCAAAACGCCCTGAATCAAAAGACCGTCCAAGAGCCCGTGCGGGTGATTCGCTACAGCCACAACGGGACCGGTAGCAGGAATCCGCGCCAGGTCCTGCTCGTCGATCTGTAATTTAACGCCAAGGTAGCTCATTACCGCTTCCGCCAGAGGAACGCCATCGCGTCTGGCTTCAAGGTAGAGATCCTGAAGTTCTTCAATTCGAAGAACCGACCGCAGGAAGCGACGTACAAGCAGCGGCCGTTCAGAAAAAAGCGTCGCGAACGGAATGTGAACCGGGGTCAAGCTCCCTTGTATCGTCTTGAAATCGCCAATGCATGACACCGCGGTTTCAATTTGGCTGCAAGCAGCAATCTCGTCAATTAAACTCGGCCGACTCTGGCTAGTGTCGGCGGTGGTTCACTCTATCTTCTTGTCTTGGCTGACATAAAATTAACGACATGTTGACGAGCCGACGTTCCTTGTTGCTGCCGGCCTTAGCGAGTGCGCTCTGCTTCGGCGCAGCGGCCCAGGCGCCTCCATCCTCTGCGTCAACGCATGCGAACTCGGGTATGGTGATCAAAACGGGTGCTCAGGAAGTCGACCTGGATCTGATCGTTCGCGATGCGAAAGGCCGCATTGTCAAGAACCTGCAAGCGGATCAAATACAGATCTTCGAGGACGGCACGAAGCAGGAAATTAAATCCTTTCACTTCGTCTCCGGACGCGAAAGCACCAAGGGCGGTGGCGACTCAAACGCCGGGCGTACGACCGGCATGGAGTCGAGTGTCCTCGGGGCTCCCAACCTGGTTTGCCTGGTGTTCCACGGCCTGGATCCATACACGAAGAAGAACGCGATGGATGCAGCCAAAGAGTTCCTGAACACACAGTTGCAGCCCAACACCTGGATCGCCGCGTTCAGCTTGGACAGTAACCTGGTCCCGCTGCATGAGTTCACAACCAATCGCGCGGAGCTAATCAAGGCGACCACTGGCGCGTTGACCGGAACTACCATGGATTTTGCGCGCGTCGCAGATGCCGTTCTGAATGCTTCGCCGAACATCGCGACTATCAACAGCATTGTTCAAGGTAATCCCGCCCAGGGCGGTTCCGTTTCCGCGTCGATGGACATCACAGGCGGCGAGTTGAACACCAAGGCCATCAATGGTGCCGACGTCTCCACGGGCACAGGTGCTAACCGGCAGCGAGGTGATTTAGCCGGCCAGCGCCGCCAGTTCGGCAACATTGCCGGAAAGCAGAATCTGGACCAGTTGAAGCTTTTGATTGGCCAGTTGGCGACATTACCTGGCCATAAGACCGTCCTGCTGCTATCGACCGGATTATCGAACGACGCCGACCCCGATCACTTCGACGCGATATTGAAGAAGGCCAATCAAGGCGGCATTACGTTCTACTCGCTCGACGTGAATGGCCTCACCCAGAACAGCAATGCGCTGGCCGTGAACACGCAACTGGGGCATGCGGTCTCCTTAAGCGCGAGTCAAGCGGGCAGCACAGCGTCCGCGGCAGCGAACATGGAAAAGATGCGGCAGGATGATTATCTGGTAGATGCCGTTCGCAATACCAATACCCAGGCCACTATGCGAGCGCTCGCGGAGGGAACTGGAGGCTTCTTAATTGGGAGCACCAACGACCTGCGCAAGCCGTTCCAGCACATGGCGGAAGACCTGGAGACTCACTACGAAGCAGTCTATCGACCGACGGACGACAAAATGGACGGGCGGCTGCGCACCATTGAAGTGAAGACCACTCATCCCGACTGGACAATAGAAAGCCGGACCGGCTACTACGCGATGCCAGCCATGGGCGGGTCTGCCGGACTTACTTCGTCGGAGATGTTAGGCCTTGCAGCCTTAAACGTCAAGACAACGCCGCATGCCTTTACGTTCGGAGCCGCCGCCCTGCAGTTTCGTCCCACGACGGCAGGGGCACAAGCCGCCATCGCTTTTGAACTGCCCGCTGCAAACCTAAAGGCGGTGCCTACGGAGGGAAACAAGCTCTACCGCATTCATGTCTCCGTGCTCACGCTGATCAAGAACGCCGACGGTGAAGTGGTGGATAAGTTCAGTCAAGACGCGCCGTTCGAAGTACCGGCCGAGAGTCTGGCGACGGCTCAGAAAAGCATGCTGAACTTCACGCACGCGGTCGATCTGCCACCTGGTCACTACACAGTTGAGATTGCGGCCACCGACCAGGAGAACAACGGTGCCAGCGTCAACCGCTTTGCGTTCGAGAACCCGGAGCGAAAGGGAGTTGCCCTCAGCAGCATAGCGTTGGTACAACGAATGGACACGGTGAAAGGCCAGCCGGATGGATCGGATCCGTTCCAGGTGGCACTGAACCAGACACAGTCGCGGCGCGTTGTTCCTGAAACCAGAAATGCCGCCCTCAATTCGACTGCCCACCCTTACGTGTATTTCGTTGTTTATCCTGACAAGGCCAACGGGGAGAAGCCGAAAATCCAGGTGGAGATCCTGGTCAATAAGCAGGTAATCGCAAAACAAGACGCTAACCTGCCGGCGCCAGATGTGACGGGTGCTATTCCGATGGTGGTGGGCGCGGCTGCGAAGCCAGGCGACTGCGAGCTCCGAATCACGGCGCTGCAAGGTCCTGAAACCTCGACGCAGACTCTGGCGTACACCGTGAATCCGTAGCGAATGGTGCGGGTTCTTGCCATTGGGCTCTGTCTTGGCGCATTGCTTTTTGCTCAGATCGTTGCGCCCATCAGCTTTGAGGACATCGCGGGAAAGGCCGGAGTGCGCTTCACCAGCGATAGTTCGCCAACGGCAGAAAAACATCAGCCGGAAACGATGGTTGCGGGGGTAGCCATTTTCGATTACGACGGCGATGGCTACCCAGATATTTACTTCGTGAATGGCGCCGCGATGCCGGGCTTGGAGAAGAGCGGCGAACGGTTCCAAAACCGGCTGTTCCGGAATAATCACGACCTCACATTCACGGATGTCACTGCAAGAGCCGGTGTGGGCGGGATTGGCTACGGTATGGGCGTGGCAGCAGGCGATTTCGACAACGACGGTCATATAGACCTGTTCGTTGCCAATCTCAATGGGAACCAACTGCTTCACAACAACGGAGATGGCACCTTCACCGACGTGACACGCCAGAGCCGGAGTAGGCGGAAATGGCATGTGGTCGGCGTCCGCGGCCTGGGTAGATTACAACAACGATGGGCTTCTTGACCTATTCGTGGCCAATTACTGCCAGTGGAATGCGGCGACCGAACCGCCCTGCGTCATCAATGGATCTCGCGTTGCCTGCAATCCGCGCTATTACAAACCGCTGCCCAACACCCTGTACCGCAACAACGGCGACGGCACCTTCACCGACGTCTCGGAACAGACGGGCATCGCGAAGCACCTGGGCAAGGGCATGGGGATCGGCATTGCGGATTACGATGGCGACGGCTTTCCGGACATTTTCGTCGCTAACGACACGCTGCCAAACGAACTGTTTCATAACCTGGGTGGCAAGCGCTTCGAGGAGGTCGGAATGGAAGCGGGTGTTGCGCTGCCCGAAGGTGGTAATGCCGTTTCCGGCATGGGGGTTGAGTTCCGGGACTTGTTTGGGACGGGGCGTCCGGACATCTGGACCACCGCGATCGAGAAGCAGACATTCCCATTATTCAAAAACGAAGCCAAGGGCCAGTTTGAAGATGTGACCTCTGCCGCCGGACTTGCGCTCGACACGGCTGGCATGTCGGGCTGGTCGAACGCGATTGTCGATCTGGACAACGACGGGCAGAAGGATCTCTTTGTCGCGCGGTCGAATGTCATTGACAACGTAGCGCTGTTCGCTCCGCGCCAGTATGCCGAGCCCAATGCCGTCTTTCGCAATGGCGGCAACGGGCGCTTTCAGAACGTGAGCAGCACCGCCGGTCCGGATTTTCAGCTGGCGGCAGTTCACCGGGGCGCGGCGTTCGGGGATTTCGACAACGACGGGCGAATGGATATCGTTGTGTCCGTTCTGAACGGACAGGCCAAGCTGCTACACAACACCACACGAAATGCTAACCACTGGCTGTGCCTGGACTTACAGGGAGCCAAGAGCAACCGGCTGGCGATTGGAGCGCGCATTCGGGTGACAGCCGCGGACGGGTCCGTGCAGTACAACCATGTTTCGACCAGCAGCGGATATGCCAGTTCGAGCGATCCCAGAGTCCATTTCGGGTTGGGTTCGAATTTGCAAGCAGCCAGCATTGACATCGATTGGCCGAGCGGGATTCATCAAGTGCTAAAGGACGTTGCCGCCGACCGTGTTTTGAAAGTTATTGAGGCGGGGCATTGAGGCGCAGAAATTCGGCCTTCTCGCGCTGGGCGTCCGCGTGACGGCCCAAGTGTCCATATGCCTGGCTCAGATAAAAGTGCAATTGCGGGTATTCGGGGTGGGTTCGTATGGCACGCTGGAAATCGGCGACGGCGTCCGCCGTTTTGCCAAGCAACTGGTGAGCCTTTCCCGCCTCCACATTGCAACGCCAGCGTGCCGCAGCGGGAACAAGAGGAAGGGCTTTGTCGACATCGGCAAGCGCGGTTTCGGGCGCACCGGCCTTGGTTTCGAGTGACGCGCTGACGAGCCAGGCCGCCCACGCGTCCGGGTGCGCGGCGGTTTCGGTACGGAACTCCTTCAAAGCCGCCTCCTGATCGGACTCCATCAAATAAAGTCCGTAGGCGTAATGCACGCCGGCCGCAGTCCCGAAGGACGCCAGCAGAGTGCGGAAGAGCTGGTCGGCTTCTTGCGGCCGGTTACTGGTGGCCGCCCACTGCGCTTCACCGGCCAATTGAATAAGCGGCATTTGGCTGGCCGCGATCTGCTCTGGCAACTGAGCCGACGCAAGTGCGCACAAGCCGGCAGCGATTATGACCCCTTGTGACTTGTCGCCGTATTTGGCCAGGGGCTGCAATTGCCCGATTGCTTCATCGAAACGGCCCTGCCGAATGAGGGCGAAGGCGGCGGACTGGCGAACAGCCGATTCGAAGCCGGGGTTGGCGCCAAGGCCGAGAGTCTCGCCCTTCATCGCGTTCGCCAACGCGCCATCGTAATCGTGCAGACCGTAGGCGGCCAGTGCTAAAAACCCCCAAGCTGTACCGCTGTCGGGTGCCAGCGCGATGCTCTTTTTTAGCGACTCTTCGGCATCCGGGTAGCGCTCCAGCCGGAGCAGCCCAGCACCGCGAAACGTCCACCCTTCGGCCCACTGGGGCCGCAGGCGGAGCGCCTCCGTGTACAGCGTGACGGCCTGGGCCGGATCGGCATCGAGGCTGGCTTGGGCACGCTGTGCGAGATCGTCGAAGCCGGCGGACTGCGCCGCCAAAAGCACCCCATGTAAAAACAAAGCCACCGAGGCACGGCGGCAGGAAACGAGCATCATGGTCCGTTGTTCTTCCAAAGTAGCGTGGACCGCTATTCTGAAGGCATGCGCTTTGCGCTTTCGCTGCTGTTCACTGCTATGTTGCTGGCAGCGCAAACCCCTTCAACATCGCCGGAAACGCTTTTCCAGGAAGCCGTGGCGGCTCAGAAGCGCGGCGATGATGCAGCCGCGATTCGCAATTACCAGGCACTCGAAAAGCTTCAGCCCGCCGTGATGGAAGTGCATGCGAATCTCGGCGTGGTGTTGGCGCACGCGGGGCGGTACGCGGATGCAATCCACGAATATCAGGTGGCGCTAAAGCTCAACCCGGCGAGTGAGCCGGTGAAATTCAACCTGGGCTTGGCGTTTTACAAACAGTCTGACTGGGTGGACGCCGCGCGACAATTAACGCCACTGCATGAGGCGCACCCGGACGACGTGCGCTTGGCTACCTTACTGGCAGACTGCGATGTTCGCACGGGGCAGAACGGCGAAGCCATCGCGTTGCTACGCAACCTGGAGAGCGCTCACCTGGAGGACCTGGAAATCCAACGCGTCCTGGGCACAGCTTATTTGCATGCGGGCAAACTGCCGGATGCGTCGAAACGGTTGCACAAATATGCGGAAGGAAGCCAGAGCGCCGAAGCCTTTCTGTTGGCCGGACAAACGGCGCTTCGATTGAACGAGTTTGAGCGGGCGAAGAACGACGTGGCAGCGGCGGAAGCCACAAACCCTAACCTGCCGGGGCTGGCGACTTTGAAAGGCCAGGCGCTGAGCTATCTGCTGGACGAAAAGGGCGCCATTTCGGCGTTACAGCAGGCGGTGAAAGCGAATCCCGACGACTTCCAGGCACAGGTCACGCTGGGGTCGTTACTGAATAGTCAGCGGGATCCGGAGGCGGAAGCGCACTTGAAGCATGCGCTGGAGCTAAAGCCGGATTCCAGTCTGGCGCGATACGAACTGGGCCGCGCACAGCAGACCAACGGCGATCTGCCAGGTGCAGAGAACAATTTGAAACAGGTGGTGCAGGCCGAGCCGAACTGGCTTCCGCCGCATGTAGCGCTGGCAGCTGTTTATGCACGATTGAAGAAGTTGCCGGAGGCGCAGGGCGAGCGGGAGATCGTCGACCGGCTTACGGCCGAAGAGCAGAAGCAGGAACGATCAAATGCTACTTCGGGGACTCCTTCACAGTAAGGACTCGATCGGCAGCGACATTCGACAAAGTCTGCACGGTCCCAGAGGGCCAGTGAATTTCGAGGGAGGTCGCGTGGTCATCGGGGCCAAGCCCGAAATGCACCGGCCCCGCACTGGAGGACGCGTAGCATGCGCTGGTGGTCATGTGGTTATACTGCGGACCAACCTGCGGGCTGACAACTTTGACGCGCGCGCCGATACCGTCGCGGTTGCTCTTGGTGCCTTGGAGCGCCACATCCAGCCAGTGGCCGCTTGCCTGGCTATTGTTCATCCACAACTCGGCCGGTTTTCCGAGTGCGGTGGCAACAACGTCGATGCGTCCGTCACCGTCGAGGTCGCCGAAGGCACAGCCGCGATGACGGCCCGTTTGCGCCGCAAGCCCAGCTTCCGATGTGTAAGCCTGGAATGTACCACCCGCCCCAAGGTTGCGAAAAACGGTATTCGGCTGATCGATGTCGTTGTGATAGACGGGCAATGAAAGGACGTCGCCGCGCGTGACGAACAAGTCTTTCCAGCCGTCGTTATCCAAATCGAACATTCCGACTCCGAAGGCGGCCATGGGTAAGCTCTGCTGGCGCAAGCCACTCGGACCTGTGACCTCGCGGAAGTCTTTACCTTCGTTGTTCCGGAACAGCGGGAACGTGTGAGTCGTCAGGGCCACGAACGTGATATCGGGGTAACCATCGTTGTTGTAATCACGGAAGTCGAGCCCCATACCAGAGATAAAATTGCCATCCTCCACCAGAGCCACGCCCTTCTCTAAAGCGTCTTCCTCAAATTTGGAACCAGTATTGTGAAACAGCGAGTTGTAGTAGGTGTCGTTAGCGACGAAGATGTCTGGCCTGCCGTCGAGATCGAAATCGGCAACGCCAACGCCCATACCTTTTCCAATATGTGAGCGGATGCCCCATTGTTCCGAAACATCTTCGAACTTGCCATTGCCGCGATTTAAGAACAGTTGATTGGGCAGTCCCTTATACATGTTGGGATGGCAGTACTCGGAAAGGCCGGTGTAAGAACACGGAGGGTCCGTCTTGTAGTCCCACTGCACGTAGTTGGCGACAAAAAGGTCGAGAAGACCATCGTTATTGACGTCCACCCAGGCAGCCGCGACAGCAAACATCGCGCCATACTGCGGATCGGGCTTGTTGAAGCCGGCTTTTGCGCTTACGTCAGTGAAAGTCCCGTTGCCGTTGTTGTGATAGAGCGTGCTGCGGCCGACCCCGGCGACGAACAAGTCCGGGTAGCCGTCGTTATCGTAATCACCGACTGCAACGCCGATGTCGAATCCGGCACCTTCGAGTCCGGCTTCTTTTGTAACGTCGGTGAAGTTGCCCTTGCCATCGTTACGAAACAAGCGGTTGCTGTATTTGGAATCTTCTTTCTTCAGGGTTTCCATTTCGGCGCCGTTCGTGAAGAAGATATCCGGACGGCCATCCTGGTTGTAATCGAACACAGCGACGCCGCCGGCCATGGTCGCCGGCAGGTGGCGTTTCGCTTTTTCTCCGTTCTCGAGTGTGAAGCCGATGGGTTTAAGAAGGAACGAGATGGGTGAAGTGGCGGCGCTGAACAACGCTGGAGCCGAACAGCAAACCACAAGTGCAGAGACCGCAAGCAGGGTGGAACGGATCAGGGACATGAAAAGAGAAAAGGGGGCCAAACAGCGCCCCCTTTCACATTGTGACCGATGGCTTTCGAGGCTTAGAACTCGTACTTAATTGCGAATTCCAGTACTCGACGACCGACGGTAAACAAGGGCTTACCCGTTGTTTGAACGTTGGTGTTAGAAGCCGTTTCCGCACCGCCGGTGCCGGAGAAGTTCAACTTAAGATCACCGTTGCCGTTGGCATTGAACTCGCCTAACGGATGGTTCAGGAAGTTGAAGGCTTCGAGACGAAGCTGAATTTTCTGCGATTCGTGAATAGCGAAGTTCTTGTACAACGAGAGATCGCTATTAAAGAAGGCAGGTCCCTTGATGTAGGGCCAAATGTAAGAGCCCTGGGTACCGAAAGCAGGAGCCGTGAAGCAGCTCGGGTTGAAGTACTGGCCGGAGCTGAGGTTCTTGCGGGGATCGCAAGTCAGCGCCGGAACGATGCTCGGATAGGCGTTGGTGCCCAGCCAGTTGGACGGGCTAATGTTGATGGATTGCCCGTTTACATTGGCGTTGCCCCAGACCACATTCATGTTGCCGGCGGCATTGGGCTGAATGGGAGCACCGCTCTGCAGTTGGGTGATACCCGGACAGTTCCCAGCCATTCACCGCGCTGGCGGCGAATTTATTGCCATGTATAGGACTGGGCAGATTTAATACATACGCCGCATTGAAAATGTGCGTGTGGTCGTATGCGAGAACGCCGTAGTTGTTCTTGATGTTGAACGGATCGAGCAGATTGCCGTTACCGTTGCCGTTGTCGGTCTCGCCATCACGAATGCCGAGCACCTTGCTGAAGGTGTAGTTCGTGGTGAACGTATAGTGACCGGTTTGTTTTTGCCAACTGGTCTGGACCGAATTGTAGTACTGATAGCTGCCGTGACCAATGAGCTGGATACCGGTGTACTGATGTAACGGATAGTAATCGTTTCCGTTGAAGCCGGAGGCAGCGGTGGGAGCAACTGTGACACCGGTGAGGGGATCCGGACGGTAATAGGCACCGGGCTGGATCAGGTCGACGTCGTTCAGCGCGCCCTTCAAGAGAAGGTCATGGCTCTGGTTTCCGTTGTAGGAGATTTCGAAAACGGAGCGCCAGGGGCCCTGTTGCGAGATGGTGAAGTTGTAGCTTTCGGTGTAGGGCGTCTTGTCATCGCCCATAGCGAGCACACCGTTGGCATTGCCACCCAAGCCAGCCGCGCCGAGAGAAGGCGTGTGGGCCAGGATGTCGTTATACCCGAGGCAGCAAGTGCCTGTGGTGGTGAAGCTTTGCGTATTCAGAGGAGCCGTGTAGGCCGTTCCGCTGACGGTGTTGTAGGCAAACTGATAGCGATAAACACCGAAGCCGCCACGGAGGACCGTCTTGCCGGTTCCGAAGACATCATAGGCGAAACCGACACGCGGTTCAGCGTAGAAGGAACGAGACGGGAATCCTGACACCGGGATCTTGGGATTGATGCCGTGCCACTGCAGACCGGTCCAAGCGCAAGTTGTACAGGTGTTGTTGTAGGTGGCAGGGTCCCAAACAGCGAGTCCCTGATTGCCTTCCGGATACCATGCGCCCAAGTGATCGAAGCGAACGCCTAGGGTGAGCGTCAGGCGCCGGGTTGTCTTCCACTGATCGTTGAAGTAGAAGCCGTATTGATGGAAGTGGAAGTTAGCAACGGGAGCAGTGCTCTGCTGACCGAAGGAGGTCAGGCGGCCAGTGGCAAAGTTCGCGTATTCATTATTGGTGTTGATGCCGGTGGAACCGTAGTTTTCGAACTCGATTTCGCCTTGGGGAGCACCATTCCAGCCACCGCTGGTCTGTTGATTCTGATCGCCATCCCAGTAGAAGCCCGTTTTGAGTGTGTGCGTACCGACAACTTTGGTCAGGTTGTCAGATACCGTCGGCGCAGCCGATAGCTTACCGAAGTCTCCGCCTGTCCAAGGAGTGCCAAAGGTCGGCGCCGAGTAGCCCGGGACACCATTGTTCCAGCTCACCGTGTTGGGGATCTGGGGTGTGTATGGATCCTTAAAGAACGTCTGCATGCTGAAGCCGACCTTAGCCGGATTCACAGCCGCGGCGTTCGAAAGGGTGATGGGATTGATAAATTTTGCTTCGCTGAACACGAATTCGTTGGTGAGGCTTGGCGAGAACGAAGAGGTGAGGTTGGCGCTATAGACGTTGGATTGCTGTGCAGCCGGCATCGCGCTTGGGTACGGCAGCGCATTGCTCATGTACCACCAAACGCTAACCGGGTTCACGTCCTGTTCATCCTGGCGATTCCACGAGAAGAACAGCTTGTGCTTGTCGCTGATGTTGTAATCGCCGCGGAGGCGCAATTCCCATCGGTTCACCGGCTGGGTGAGCAGGGTCTGATAGTTGTAGCCGTTATGAGTATTCGGATCGACGTTCGGCGTCGGCATCAACTTCCAAAGGGCGAGAGAATTCGGATCGAGCATCGATAGCGGCAACTGCCCCGTGGTGCTGGAAAAGTTTGCGGGTCCGCCGACGGAGGTAATGCAGGTAGCAGCTCCGGTTGTGCTATTCGGAGCACAGGGAGTGGAGGTAGCACCGAAGTTCCCGGCCCAAGCCTTACCCAGGCTGGCGAGGTAACTCGGGCTGAAGTCAAGGTAGGGCTTGGCAGGATTCTGGCCCATCATGTCGGCCGTAGGAATGAAACGGCTCAGCAGGCTGCCGGACGGAGTCTGCCGCATATTCTCGTAAGCCGCATAGAAGAACAGTTTGTCGTGATTACGGTTGAATTTCAGGCCGGGGATGATCACCGGACCGCCGATATCGCCGCCCGGATAGTAGTAGCTGTCCTGGGGCTTCTTGGTGCCCTGGCTACGGAGCAGCGAATCCTCAGAGCTGAAGACGCCGTTGCGGGCGTAGAAATAGGCCTGTCCATGGAAATGATCGGTACCGCTTTTTCCGATGGCCTGAAAAGTGACCGGGCCTTTTGCGAACGAAGCGTCGTAGGCGGAGGTCAGGATAGTGACTTCTGCGGTCTGGTTCTGATTGACGTTGGCGGTCTGGGTTCCCTGGTTACCCGGATCGAGCAGGTTCGCGCCATCGAGCGTCATGGTCATACCGCCGTTAGGCTGTGTACCCGAAGCGCTGAATGCGCCGATGGGACCGCTGTTGTTTGCTGTGGTCAAGCTGTTCCACATGCTGTTGCTGAGGCCGTTGTTGTTGCCCATACCCGGCATAATTTTGATCAACTCAGCCGCGTCGCGGCCCTGGATCGCCAGTTCGTTGATCATGTGGGCGTTAAGGGTCTGGCTGGTTTGGCCCGTGTCGGACGGAACGACGACATCAGCGGCGGATACGACTTCGACGGTCTGCGTATTCGAGCCGATCTGCAAAATGATATTGGGAACGGCGATATTCGCGGCCTGGGTCATCTGAATATCTTTTTCTTCCCACGCCGTGAAGCCCTGGGCCACGATTTTCAGTGAATAGCTGGCGGGCTGAACAGCGGAAAAGCTGAAAAAGCCACTGCCGTTTGCGACGGTGTCGCGGGTGGAGTTGGTGGCCTGATTGATGAGTTGAACCTTGGCGTTCGGAATAACGGCACCGCTTGAATCGGTGACGGTTCCATTGATGGAGCCTGTGGAGTTTTGCGCGAACAGAGCCAAACTCGAGGCAAGAAGGGCTGCCACAAGCAGCCGCAGAACAGAGAATCTAGACATGTAGATTCTTATTCCCCCTTTAGCAAATTCAATCGAACATGCCGAAGCGCGCTACTCCCTCCCTGGACGTAGCTCGTTTCACTTAGAGCATGTAGTGTCTTGAGACGAGAATAGTGCGACAGAGCTATAGCTGTCAACGAGTTATGAAAATATGGTTTCGCGAATAGACGCTTGTATTTTTTGTAGGTGAAGATTGCGGGGCTGGAAGATAGTGCAGATAAGTTTTGCGCCCGTTTTCTTCGATTTCGAAGCAATTCCGAGGGCTTTAAGCCCAGGATATTTGCGTTGCGGCAGAACGCTCTAATCTGAATAACAGAATGTCTTTCGCAGGCGCTGCAGTGCTCTCATTTGAAAGCCGCCGAGCAACCGAGATGGCTCAATTGATCCAGATCAATCAGGGAATGCCAACCGTTGCGCCGGCTATGCGGGAAATACCAATCGAGGAAAACCGGGACGCTTTTGCCTTCGCAGATCGCCTTTATGGTGGCGCTTTCGAAATGGTGATTTTGATGACCGGCGTGGGTACGCGCTACTTGCAGAAGGTCCTGGCAACTCGCGAATCGGAAGGCCGATTTGCCGAAGCGCTGCGAAGCGTCACGGTAGTGGTACGCGGGCCAAAACCGGCCAGCGTGATGCGGGAGTGGAATGTCCCTGTGGCGGTCTCGGTGCCCGAGCCTAATACTTGGCGTGAAGTACTGGCAGCGATTACGGAACGGCCTGAGAAGAAGGTGGCCGTCCAGGAATACGGAAGGCCGAATCCTAACCTTATTGAAGGCTTATGTGCGCAAGGAAGAGAGGTGACCGCAGTCCCCGTATACCAGTGGGCGCTTCCCGAAGATACGCAGCCACTTCAACAGGCCATCCAGGGGCTTTTACAGGGACGCTTCAAGGCTGTCCTTTTCACCACGGGAGTGCAGATCGATCATCTGTTGTCGGTTGCCGAAACGGTGGCTTCGCGCCAAGAGGTGATTCGGGCACTTCAGTCCACGATGGTTGCCTCCATTGGTCCGGATTGCAGTGAGACCTTAAGGAGCTACGGCATTATCCCGGCCCTGGAACCGAGCCATCCCAAGATGGGTTTACTGGTGCGCGAAGCGGCGCTGGCGCACGGGGATCAGGCCGGGAACTGAGCCCCGTGAACCAGGGTGCTTCGCAGCTTTACGACCTCGCCGACGACGAAGACCGCCGGGTTGTGTACCTGAACGAGTCCCTGCGCCACTAGTTCGAGAGTCGACTCGACAACGGTTTGCCGGGTGGTTGTTCCGCGTTCGATGAAAGCCACAGGTTCATGCGGACGCCGGCCGGCCTCCATCAGCGATCTTGCAATAGCAACGCGATTTTTGACGCCCATCAGGATGACCAGGGTATCGGCTTGCGCATACGCGGGCCAGTTCGGCGAGTCTTCCTGCCCGTGTCCGGTAATAATGGTGACGCTTTGGGCAAGGCCGCGAAAGGTGACGGGGATTCCGGCTAAGGCGGGAACGGCGATCGCGGAACTGACGCCGGGAATCAGCTCCACCTCGATGCCCTGGTCTTCGGCGACGGCCCATTCCTCGCCACCCCGGCCGAAAATCATGGGGTCGCCGCCTTTCAACCGCGCCACAATTTTGCCTTCGAGCGCCTTGCTGACAATCAGCGAGAAAATGTCTGCTTGCGTTCGTTCCTGTTCGCCTTGGTGCTTGCCGACGTAGATTTTTTCGGATTCTGGCCGGGCGTGCAGCAGGGTTTGCTCCGAGACCAGGCGGTCATATAAGATGACGTCGGCTTCGCGGAGAGCTCGGACCGCTTTTAGCGTGAGGAGTTCGGGGTCTCCGGGTCCGGCGCCGATCAAATAGAGCTTGCCGCGTTTGCCCATGGAAGAGACACGACGGAACCCTAATAGCTGAGCAGTTCACTCACGGTTTCGAACGTGTAGCCCTGGTCCTTTAATACAGGCACGAAGGTGCGGACCGAAGCCAACATTTCGCTGATGTCGGGATTGGGCTGGGTGGTACGGCCGTCGTGAAGGCAGATGATGCCGCCCGGAGAAACCGCAGCTACCACCCGTTCGGCAATGCGGCGGGCAGGCCACTTCCAGTCGTTTCCGAGGACGGTCCACATGACACCCAGAAGCGAGAGCTTGTTCTGGATGTCGCGCATCCCCGCCCAACGAAACCCATAGGGAGCACGCAGGAACATCGGGCTAATACCGGTTTCCGCGGAGATGACGCGCTGCGCCTCCGCAAATTCCTTTTCTATGAAGGCCTTCGACTTGAAAGGCAAATAAGGATGGGAGAAGGTGTGATTCCCGATCTGGTGTCCGCCCGCGGCGACGGCTCCGGCGTGAGCAGGCAATCGGCGGACATTCTGGCCGCACATAAAGAAGGTGGCCCGAATGTCTTCCTTGTGCAGAAATTCGAGCAGTTCCGGCGTGCGTTCGCTGGGACCATCGTCGAAGGTCAAAGCGACGGACCGGCGTATACCATGACCCCGGTAAACCGAAGGACCGAACAGCTGTGAACTCCGGGAGCGGGTGCCATAAGCAGTGAGCGCTGTTGCGCCGCCAACTACTCCGGATGCGAGAAGCGCTGCCCTCGAAAATCGCATTCGTCCAACAGCCTAACACTACAAAGCCTGGAATCGCGGTAGCATGTTGCTGAAGCACACAGAGGCATAGAGATCAATGGAGCATTTGCGCCTAAAGCATTTGCGGGCTGTCCGCTGGTTTCACTGGATCAACTTTCCGCTGCTGGCTCTGATGATCTGGAGTGGGATGTTGATCTACTGGGCGTACACGCCTTATTGGCTGGGGCCTTTTCACTTTTTCCCGAAATGGTTTTACTCCACCTTCCACATCGATCACCGGTTGGCAGAGGGAATGGATCTGCACTTTGCCATCATGTGGCTATTCTTTGCGAATGGCATTGCATACGTGCTGTACACGGTGATCTCGGGCGAATGGCGGTACTTGGTGCCACGCTCAACGTCGGCATTCCGCGATACCTGGCATGTGATTCTGTACGACCTAGGCTGGAGAAAGCTGCTGCCCGCCCAAGAAAAGTACAACGCGGCCCAGCAATTAAGCTACACGATGATAGTGCTGATGGGCGCGGGTTCGATTGCGACCGGTCTGGCCATATACAAGCCGGCGCAGTTGCATTGGTTAGCGGAAGCAATGGGCGGCTATGAGACAGCGCGCGCGATTCACTTTGCACTGACGGTTGGCTATGTACTGTTTTTCGTTGTGCATATTGCGCAGGTGGTGCGTGCAGGGTGGAATAACTTTCGCAGCATGGTGATTGGATACGAGGTTGTGACGCCGCATGAATAGCAGCCGGGAGTTGTTAGTCAGCGGGGATGAAGCGCATCGAGAGCTGAAGCGACGGACGCGGCGCGGTTTTCTGGTGGGCGGCGCGGCTAGCTTGGTTGGGCTGGCAGGGTACGAATGGCTGACGCATAGCGCCAATGAAGAGAGCGCGCCGGCTGCCCAGCGGAGAGTGCTGGAGCTGAATGAGAAGCTTTGGCACGCCTATGAAAGTGACAAGCACTTAATGCCGCAGTACGGGCGCGAGCGAGTGCAAACGCTGAAAGAAAACGGCGACGTTGGATTAGAAGACGATGTTCCCGACGATTGGAAGCTCCGCGTAGTGACGGGTGGAGGAAGACCGGCGCTGAATCTTTCGCTGGCGGATATCAAAGCGCTACCGCGCAGGGAGATGATTACACGCTTCTGCTGCATTGAAGGCTGGAGCGTGGTGACGCAATGGACCGGCGCGCGCTTTTCCGACTTCACTCGCAAGTATTTTCCGCCCTCGAGCTCGTTGCCGGCTTATGTTTCGTTAAGAACGCCGGATGAGAAGTATTTCGTTGGGCTGGACATGAAGAGCGCTTTGCATCCGCAGACGCTGCTGGCCTACGAACACAACGGCGCGGAGTTAACGGATGAGCATGGGGCACCGCTGCGGCTTGCCATTCCAGTGAAGTACGGTGTCAAGAATCTGAAGCGGATTGGCACCATTGAATACACGTCGACACGGCCCCGTGATTACTGGGCCGAAGACGGTTACGATTGGTTCGCGGGATTATAAGAGGGTGGCAGACGCAAAACTCTACTGCGGTACCTCCGGATTCGCCTATGACAGCTGGCGACCCGGCTTCTATCCGGCCGACCTTCCTTCCAGTAAGTTCCTGCCGCACTATGCAACGCGGTTGAACGCCGTAGAAGCCAATTACACGTATCGCCGGATCGCGTCGGCTTCTACCTTCCTCAAGTGGATTGCATCGACTCCGAAGGACTTCGTGTTCCTGCCCAAAGCGCACATGAAGATCACCCATTCTCTGAAGCTGGAAAATGCGGGTGAGTTCACGCGAGTGTTTCTCGATTCGCTGGCGCCGCTACAGGAAGCCGGCAAGTTAGGACCGATTTTATTTCAGCTGCCGCCTTCTTTGAAAGTGGACGTGCCCCGGCTGGAGGCCTTTCTGGCGGAAATTCCCCGCCACATCCGCATTGCCTTCGAGTTTCGCAATCCCAGCTGGTTTACCGACGAAGTTTATAAGGCACTGCAAGCGGTGAACGCTTGTCTTTGCCATGCCGAAAACGAAAAGCTGGAAACTCCCAACGTTCTTACCGCGGATTTCGTCTACTTACGGTTGAGGAAGCCCGAGTACACGATCTCGGAGTTGGAAAGCATCTACTGGCGCGTCCGGCAGTATCGGACGAACGGCTACCCGGTGTTTGCAATTTTCAAGCATGAGGAGAGCCCTTCCGGCGCTCTGAACGCGGAGAGTTTGCTGGTGCGTGACCGGACAGCTGAGGCCGAGTCCGGGCTGGTGTCAGGGCTTCTGCGGAGTTGAGCACCGTTGAGAACGCAAAGGATTCCAGCGAAATATGAGCAGTACAAGTTTGCCCGCAGGCACAACTTCGATCCCGAGTAACGCCAAGGCGCGCGCGGCCGTTAGCAGTGTTGCGGCAACGGGTTCGCCCTGGTACATCTGGTGCGCCGTTTTGGCGGTTACGTCGGCTATGATCGGCGCGAATTGGGATATTTCGTGGCATAGCTCCATTGGGCGCGATTCGTTCTGGACGCCGGCGCACATGGCGATCTATTTGTGCGGCGTGCTGGCGGGCGTTGCCTTCGGGTATTTAATTCTGTCCACTACGTTCGTCGCCGGCTCGCCGCTGCGTTCGTCCTCGGTCCACATCTGGGGATTCCGCGGACCGCTGGGCGCATTCATCGCTTCCTGGGGCGGCATTGCGATGCTGACCTCCGCCCCATTCGACAACTGGTGGCATGATGCTTACGGCTTGGATGTGAAGATTGTCAGCCCGCCGCACATGGTGTTATTTATTGGCACCTATGCAGTGTTGTTCGGGACTCTGGTATTGATTGCGGGACACGTAAACCGCGTAATGGGCGCGGCGCAACGGCAGGCGCGAGGGTTGTTCCTTTACGTTACCGGTATCACGCTCATCATGTTGATGGTGCTGATTCAGGAGTTTACCGGCCGTTCACTGCTGCATAGCTCCCTGGCTTATATGACGTTGGCACTCCTGGTGCCCGTCACATTCGGCATTGGGTCCCGTGGGAGCGGCACTCGGTTCGGCGCCACGACCGTAGCGGCTGTTTACATGCTGGCGATGATCGGCTTCATATTGATTTTGCCGCTGTTTCCGGCTGAGCCGAAACTGGGTCCGGTGTATCAGCATGTGACACAGTTCGTGCCGCCGCAATTCCCCATTTTGTTGATTGCGCCGGCACTGGCTCTGGATTTGATGTGGCCGCGGATGCAGACGTGGAATCGCTGGACGGTGGCGGCTGTCAGCGCGGTGGTATTCCTCGCGGTGCTGTTGATGGTCGAATGGCCTTTTGCGCAATTCCTGATGTCACCGCTCGCCAAGAATCGATTCTTTGGCACGATGTACCTGTACTATGGCGCGGCACCGACGTCCTACTATGCCCGTTATCTCTTCTACGATGGTGAAAGCGCACTGCAGTTCTGGCGAGGGATGGCGATAGCGCTGATTGGTGCTACGCTCAGCTTTCGTTTCGGACTCTCGCGCGGCGATTGGATGAGGACGGTTCAGCGGTGAGGCTGCGCCCGTTGGTCCTGCTTGTCACTGCTGCATTTGCTTCCGTTGGCAGCAGAGGCGCATGTCGGCAGTCCCGACATTTACCTGGATGGTGAGGCTGGGCCGTACAAACTCTTTGTGACGGTTCGGCCGCCAGTGGTAATTCCCGGTGTGGCCGCCATCGAAGTGCGAACGGAGACGGCCGGGGTACGAGAACTCTCGGCGACGCCGCTGCCGATGACGGGGCCAGGCTTAAAGTTCGCGCCTACCGCGGACCGGCTGAAGCAGTCATCCGACGATCGGCAATTTTTCACGGGCAGTGTTTGGATGATGGCGCCCGGATCTTGGCAGGTAAAGCTAAGCGCAACCGGCGACCGCGGCGCTGGCGTGCTGGCCGTCCCTCTGCCCTCGGCGGCTACGACGACAAAGCGCATGGAGCGGGGTCTGGGATCGGTGCTGCTGCTGATGACGACCTTTCTGGTATTCGGCGCCGTGGCGATGTCGGGCGCTGCCGTTCGTGAAGCAACACTCCCGGCGGGCGTGGAGCCGGACGAGCGCGGACGCAGGCGCGGCTGGAAAACGATGGCGGTTGCGTTCATAGTGATCGGCGCAATTCTCTGGTTCGGCAAGCAATGGTGGAACACGGAAGCGACCAGCTACGCAAACAACATTTACAAGCCTTTGCAGATGACGCCGTCGCTAAACAACGGAACACTGACACTGACGCTGCATGATCCGGGTTGGCTGAACGATCCGCGAAGTGTTCTGGTCTTACCAACGGCGCGGTCTGTGGATGATCTGGTGCGCGACCACGACCACCTGATGCACTTGTACCTGATCAGGGAGGGTGGGCAGGACGTGATCTATCATCTTCATCCAAACCTGGTCAACGGCGGCACGTTCCGTCTGGCGTTGCCCGATATGCCAGCCGGCGAGTACAAGCTGTATGCGGATATTGTGCATCGAAATGGTTTTCCCGAGACGCTGGTCAGTTCGATACGGCTAAATGCGATCCAGGGCAGGCCGCTGACGGATGATGACGCGAGCGCGACGGCCCCAGCCTGGCAGAACTCGGCGCCGGTGAGCACCGACTGGAAATTACCGGACGGCTTTCAGATGAAATGGTGTGATGTGCCAAAGCATTTGAAAGCACGGCAGCCGATTGCCTTTCGGTTTGAATTATTAGATGCAGAGGGACGGCCGCCGCAGGACATGGCGCTGTATATGGGAATGCTGGGCCACGCAGCGTTCGTCAAAACCGACGGAACTGTGTTCGCGCATATCCATCCTAATGGCTCCGTATCAATGGCAGCTTATATGAAGGCACAAGAAGAATCATCGGGCCCAGCGGATGCCGAGATGGCTGCTATGAACATGCCGGACATGGATCACACGGCCGCGGCCGCAACACATTTGCCGAACACGGTTGGGTTTCCATACGGCTTACCAACCACGGGACGATATCGCATCTTCGTGCAGATGAAACATGGGGCAACGGTCGAGACGGGGGTGTTCGACGCCGTTGCCGAGTAAGAAGGCGGCTATGGATGCTTGAGCGACACAACGCGCTCCGGCATAGGTACGGTTTTTCCGAGCATTTGTAAAACGGTAGATGCGAAGTTGAGGCTGTCGTATGGATCGGTGACGGTAGCTATGGGCACGTTGGCACCGGCCATCATCCACACGGAATGGGTGGAAATGCGGAGGAAGCTGCCGTGGTTGCCTCCGGGGTTGAAATTGCGCGCGTTGAAGTTCCAGTGGTCGGACGCGAAAATCTGAAAATCCGGCGTCACTAATTCACGCCGGCGCTTTTCGTAGCGAAGCAGCAAAGGTGGCATAGTCGGCGTGCCCGGAACGTTGTCTGCAACGGGCGAGAACTGTTCGGTGATCCCGATGACGCCGTTTGAGTATCGGGTTTCGTAGATAGCGTTGAACCATTCACGCTCGCTGTGCCATTGCCTCAACCATTGCCCGCGATCGGCGTCGGGGGAGAGTCTCAGAGCCTTGTCTTCGAAGATTTCCAGTGGGAGACCAGGAGTCCACGTCCGTTCTTTCCATTGGAAGTCGCCACCGGCTAATTGACACAGTGAGGCTACGGGCCGGAGAGCGATGGCTCCGTCACTGCGTTGTAAGATGACAAGCTGGCGGTCATCATCCGCGACCAGCCAATACGCGTGCGAGCTTGCGGAATCGAAGTGCCGAGCAGCGGCGTCCGGGAGAGCCGTAGCGGAAAAGTCGATAGGTTCAGAGGACACAGCCGGCTCCGGATTGTTGCGTACGCGCTGTTTCGGCAGCAGCGCGAAGTAATTGATATGGCGGAAGGACTGCTGCTCGTCCAGGCCGCCTTGCCCGTTCAGAACTAGTCCACCCGCGGCGACGCCAGCGACATAGCTTTGCAGTTGATAAAGCGTGTTATTCGGGCCAAGGGACAGCTCCGGAATGAGTTCGCTGATTTTGCCGGTGAAAGAATGCTCGGCATCGATTGTCAAAGATAGAAGCGCCCGGATATGGGCTACATAATCGCGATATTCGGCTTCTTCTTGCGTCCAGGCCTGCCAGGCTTCGGTGAGTCGGCGCGATACAGCGCGCTCACCGGTCGCACGCTGTTCGTTTGTCCATTTCTTAGGTAGGCTGTCCAAGACCTTGCGCCGTTCGATGATGGCGATGTGAAGCGCGGCGAGTTCTTCGGACAGCTCGTCGCAGCTGCGTGCCCAGGTCTCGCGGTTGCTGTTGATTGTCTGCGTGACGGCCTCCGCGGCAGCGCGGCGGAGATTTGGCGTTAAGTCGCTGCGAGCAAGCTGCAGCAGCAGAATATGTATCTTATTGAAATCGCTGTTTCGCAGATGCACGGAGGCGCGCTCGTTACCGTCCAAGTCGAGCCACGCCGTCGGGTAACTCGAAGCCTGACCCTGAAGATAAAACGACGTAGTGCTGGGCGTGACGATGCGGTTCGCCAGCGGATTGATGGCGCGTAGGCTGAAGTCACTCAATTGGTGGCGATTTGTGACGACGTGATGCCCGCCGCCCGCGGGACTGTTGAACAGGTCGGGCAGATTGAACGCCTGGCTGTGAACTTCAGGCACGTTGTTCATGCCGTGATCGGATACGGTGACGAATAAGGTGTCAGCGGCATCGCGACTGGCTTGAATCGCGGTCCAGATGCGTCCGGCGACACCATCCAGCCGCACCAGGACATCCTCAATGGCGGCAGTGCTGTTGATGGCATGCGTCTCATGGTCGACATCGCCGCTGTAGAGATCAAGATACAGAACTTCGGGCCGCTGCAGGCCGCCGATCAGTTCGCGCTCCTCCTGTTGAAGAAGCACCTGATCTAAGGAGTACTCGGATCCGCCTTCAATCAAAGACAGAATGCCTTTGGATGAGAACTTGGCTTTGAGGATGCGAGCCAGCAGATCCCACCGAACACCGCGCTGATAAAGTTGCAGACTCTGCAGGACTTCGGCATAGCTGTACCGATCGCTCAAGAGCGGGATGCCGGCACGGTCGAGGACTTCAACGCCGGGCATATCCTCCTGGTGCGAGCGCGCCACCCTGATGTAGAACGGGAAGGCATTGAGATAGTCGTAGACATCGCCGGTGTAGCGATCGTATTCCGCATTTCCTCGAATGATGGTGTGATGGCCGGTGTCGAGCATCGACCACGAGGGAGCGGACAGGCTGATTCCGCGGGTAAAGAAGTCTTCAAACACGGTTCCGTTCTCGCGGAAGATGTGCGTGAACCAGGGTAGTTTTGACTTGCCGGAGCGCGCATCGACTTGGTCCATGGTGCGGAAGAGCAGATCCGCATTTAGCCCGTCCACCTTCAGAATCACAATGCGTTTCGGAATTGCTGCTGGCTGGGCCGAGAGCAAAGTGGCCGAGACCAACGCAACGGAAACAAGTAACTGAAAGCTTCTGGTTACAAGACGGAACCGTCTCACTGAGCTGGTTCCGAGTGGACTGCTAGTGAGCGGGCGTGAATGCTGGCCGTCATCCCGGGCACGCCCACGTGTACATGATCGAGGGCGAGGCGGCAATCCTCTATCAGCACTGGATCTCCAGTAAGCGATTGGAAGCGCTGTATAGCGTGTTGCACGCGTTCCGAAGTGAGGGCAGAGACTCGATCGACGGACAGGGAGCTGACCACTTGAAGAGACTCCCGCAGACGCTGTCGATCATACGCAATCTCCGGAGCAGTCCCGGCAATATTAACGTTCTCGAGGAACGTGAGGTTGGCTTCCAGCAGCCGTGCGTCGCTTAGCTTCTGGACTGTGGATGCGCCGGCAGGAACACGGCTTGTAAACATGCCAAAGGACGCAATATGAAGAAGCGCCTTTGCAGCTATCTGTGCGTTTGTCTTGCCATAGCTTGCAAGCTCCGCGCGCCTGTGCTTGTCGAGCAGGTGTGCAAGCTGCCCATTTTGAGACTCATTTTCGAGTGCGTCGTAGCGTGCTTGCGACAGCTTAAGTTCTCTTTCGGGCGAGCTGTCCAACGGGTTTACCGCCATTGCGTTCAACCTATGCTGCATCTCAGAACGCAGCCCTGCATCGACGTCGCTATCGAGCGCAAGCGCGACGCGAAAGCGGGAATAGGAATCCAGCCGCTCGGATTGATCGACCGCACCCCCGCGCCGCGAGGCGATGAAATCGTAGGCATCGGCAGCGACATAGTAATACCAATTCGTAAAGTGCGAGATGCCAATAACGCCGCTTGTGACTTCAGTAATCGCCCGCTGCGTCATCTCATGGCGGCGCACATGTATGTTGTCCCGGAAGTCAATCATCAGCAAGGGCATCCGCGGATAATCCATGCTGTAAGCACCGAGTGGAATCAAGTGAACGCTGCGCTCTCCGGTCTCGCCTTCGGGCAGCAGGTCTCCGTCAGCAGTGGTGTTGCGGATGGAGACTGGTCCCTTCCAATCCTGGAGACGATGATCGGTCCAGGGATCCCGAACGTTCAGCAGTTTCCATAAGGCCTTGTGTGAGACACCGGCCGGCTCGCTCATTTCTGGCGAAAACCAGAGCATTGCATACTCGTCGCGAGTGCCAGTAATCTGAAGCGGTTCGAAAAACAGTCCGGTGCGCTCCGCTATTTGGCGCAGCATCTCCCAATTCCGACTGCGAACCCGTTCCTCATTGAAGCGCGCCTGCTCACCCAAACGGGTGAGAGCCCGGTTCCGAATCAGTCCACCTAGCAGCTGCTTTCGAAGCTCCAGCCGGGCAATGATGGAATCAACCTCCTCCTGACTTAACGCAGATTCACTCATCCCAGTTGGCGCGTGATGGAGATAGCCGATGGCTTCCTCCAGTTGAAGGCGCTCCTGCTCGACTTCGTTTGTTCGATAAGCGCGGGAACTGGCACGTACCGGCAGGGTCATCGGATCCAACATGGTCCACTGCAGAATCTCGCGGCTGGCCGCGTAAAACATGGGAGTCTGCGATTGCGTTAGATCTACGAAAGGCTTGACATGGCTGACAACGTGTTGCGACGAGCCTTGCCCAATGCGCCAATACAAGAACGGAACTGCCGCCAGTAGGCGCTTACTGGTGGTCAACGGCGAGTCGCTCAAAAGCCACAGGGATATCAGCCTGTCGTTGTCCGTGTCAGCGTCGCCCAAGGTGTCGCGGAGGACGGAGATGACGGGCACATCGGCACGTCCGCCTGCTTCCGTTCTCAGGAACAGGGTGACCAGCTGTGCAGAATTGTCCACACTCGTTGGGCTATTTACGCTAGTAGCTCGCCAGTAGTACGGCGATTGAGCAGTGCCTAGCGCTGGTGCGAGGTCGTGGCGCGGGACGACGCCTGCGTTGGCAAAGCAGGTAAATACACCGGCAGTTGCAACAGCGATGAACACCCGGCCAAGGTACGCAAGAAAAGACATGATCCGTTCTCACTTAACGATGCAATTGCGAGTCCATTTGTGGCGTCGGGAATGGCCTCAGAGAACGAGCCGTCTAACTGTCCGGTGCCGAAAGCGCGTGTTACGTTAGGTAGGAGTGACATTTGTCGCCACATTGAACGCTGTTTGGATGGTGCTAGGCCTAGCGGCTTTACTTGGCTCCATTCATGCCGTGTGCTTGGGAAAAGAGAAGGAGCGACATTCCCGACGCTGGTTGTTGGTTGTAGGCGTCGGCCTTATTGTCGCTGCGCTTTTTCCCTATATTTCCGCCACGGACGACGTGCTGCGGATCGACCACGAGCAAACGCAGAACTCACATGGTCCCGGCCAGAAGCACAAGACGGACAATTTGATGCGGCTCTACGAGACGATGGATACTTCCATCGTTTGCCGGATTCAGCCATTTATTTTCACCCTCATTTTCACAGCGTTCGTCACGGTCCTGGTGCTGCGCGATGTCGCTCTTATAGCGCCGGCGACCGCAGGCCGCTCTCCGCCCGCTTACTAGTTCCGTTTCCCCGATAAGCAATTTTTTCTCTGGAGGACTGTATGCGACGCCTGTTCTGGCGTTTGTGCATCGGTCTCCTGTTTGGCATTCCCTGCTTCGCGCAGGGCACACCGGCGCAAGTTGCGCTTACGTGGCAGGAGGCTGTAGATGAGTTTAAAGCTAACAATCCGACATTGTTGGCCGGGAAAACGACGATTGACGAGGCAAAAGCAGACGAGATTACGGCCTATCTGCGGCCAAATCCGGATTTGACCATCGTCGGAGATGACTTAGGGCTCTTTTCATTCACCCCGTTTCAACCTACTGCGAACGGAATATTTGCGGGATCGGTCAGCTACCTGCATGAGCGCCGTCACAAGCGTGAACTGCGGTTGGAAAGTGCCGAGCAGGCAACGGCAATCGCGATATCGACACAAGCCGACCTGGAGCGCAATCTCCGCTATAACCTCCGCGACGCGTTTGTGCGCGTTCTGCTGGCGAAAGCAGTCCGGAGCATCGCAGAGGAGGACCTGAAATTCTATGACCAGCAGATCAAGGTGAATCGCGAGCGCCTGGATGTGGGAACCATGGCCCGAGTGGATTTCCAGCGTGTGGAGTTGCAGCGGGTGCAGTATGAATCAGACCTGGGCACGGCGGAGGTAAATCTGCGCACCGCGAAGATCGACCTGCTGCAACTATTGCGGAGCCATACGCCTATAGACCGCTTCGACGTTGTGGAGCCATTCGACTTTCGGGAGCCGACCACAACGCTCGAAGAGGCACGGACGGACGCCCTTCAAAATCGGCCGGACCTTCAGCAAGCTCAGCAGACGTTTGACAAGGCCAAAGTAGATCACACACTCTCTGTGGCCAACGGCAGCACGGACCCAACGTGGAGCGTAGACGTGGGCCGCCAGCCGCCGCTAACGTTCTATGCGGGCGTTAGCGTGACGATTCCGTTGCGCATCTTCGACCGGAACCAGGGAGACAAGCTGCACACAGAAATTGAAATCGGCAGGAGTCAGAAATTGCTGGACGCGACTCAATTGGCGGCGGTACACGATGTGGATGCAGCCTACGCCACATTAGAGAACACGTTGACTTTGCTGCGACCCTTCAAAGAAAAGTACCTGAAGGAAGCTACGGACGTGCGCGACACGATTTCGTTTTCGTACAACCATGGCGCTGCCTCGCTGCTGGATTTTCTCAATGCGCAACAAGAGTACAGGACGACCGAACTCAGCTACGTGAACTTAGTGGGCGCCTACTTAAGTGCGGCAAATCAGTTGAACTTTTCTGTAGGGCGAGAGGTAATTCGATGAGGCGACGATTTGCAACGTGCATAGCGGCCGTTCCGCTGATCTTCGCCATGTCGGCGTGCACCAAGAAAGAACCGATTGACGAAAGCGCTGCGGCACCTCCGCAGGCAAAGGTCGACGTAGTGCCCGACCTGAATGTCGTCAAGGTGCAGAACCCCGACCGGTTCAAGCTGGTGAGCACGGGTCGAATCAAGTCGGTCAACGAGATTACCGCGACCGGCGTGGTAAATCCGGATGTCGAGTTGTCGGTCCCGGTGGTATCGCTTGCTTCAGGCCGCGTGGTGGAGGTGGATGCAAAGCTGGGCGACTCCGTTCGAAAAGGCCAGTTGCTGTTGAAGGTGCTAAGTAACGATATCGCCACGGGCTTTCAGAATTACAAGCAGGCACAAGCGGATGAAGTGCTGGCTCAGAAGCAGCTAGAGCGCGCTCAACTGCTGTATGAGCACGGCGCCATTTCGCTGAACGACTTGCAAGTGGCACAGGACATCGAGCAGAAGGCTAAGGTCGCGGTTGAGACTGCAGCGCAGAGCTTGCGCACTTTGGGAGCCGATCCGAACCACGACAGCTCGATCGTGAACATCAACGCACCCATTGGGGGTGTCATCACGGAACAGAACGTAGTGCAATCGGCAAGCGTTCATACGCCGGATAACCAGCCGAATCTCTTCACGATTTCTAACTTGTCGGTGGTCTGGGTAATCTGTGACGTTTATGAGAACGACTTACCGAATGTGAAGCTGGGCGATACGGCGGACGTTCGCCTGAATGCTTATCCTGACCGGGCCCTGCACGGGCGGATCAGCAACATCGGTGAGGTGCTGGATCCAACCATCCGCACGGCTAAGGTGCGCATCCAGCTTACAAACCCTGGAATCATCCGCTCCGGAATGTTCGTTACGGCCACTTTCTACGGGCTGCACGGACATGAACACGCGACTGCGCCGGCCGGATCCATTCTCCACCTTCACGACCGGGACTGGGTCTTTGTTCCTGCTGGTTCTAATCAGTTCCGCCGAACAGAAGTAAGCCTCGGCAAGACCAGTGACGGAGAAGTGGAAATTTTATCGGGAGTGCAGCCAAATCAAAGCGTAGTCGCCAATGCGCTGGCATTGTCAGCGGAAACAGAGCAATAGAGGTTTTATTCAGTGATACGAGCGTTGGTTGATTTCGCTCTGCGCAGCAGATTGCTGGTGCTTGCCGTTATGGTGATGCTCCTAATTTGGGGCGGCATTTCTTTCCACAACCTGCCAATCGAAGCGTATCCGGACGTAGCTCCGAATTACGTCCAGATCATCACGCAGTGGCCCGGCCGCGCGGCAGAAGAAGTAGAACAGCAGATCACGATTCCACTTGAAATCCAGATGAACGGCATTCCGCATCTGAAGTTTCTGCGATCTACTTCGCTGTTCGGTTTATCCTCCGTAAATTTGATCTTCGACGATAGTTCTGAGAACGATTGGAACCGGCAGAAGACACTCGAGCGGCTGAGTCAGGTAAGTCTACCAACGGGTATTCAACCGCAGATGGGTACGGACTGGAGTCCGGTGGGACAGATCTACTGGTTCACGCTCCAAAGCACGAACCCGCATTACGATCTGATGGACCTGAAAGCCCTGCAGGACTGGGTTCTGGTGAAGCAGCTGCGCTCGGTTCCGAATGTCGTGGATGTTGCTGTGTTCGGGGGTCCCACGCGAGAGTATCAGGTCCGTATCGATCCTGAAAAACTGATTGGCTTCGGCCTGGGTCTCAGCCAGATAGAACAGGCTTTAACGGCGAATAACAGCAACTCCGGCGGCAGTTTCATACAAGAGGGCCGGCAGCAAATCAATATTCGCGAAGTCGGTTTGGTGAAGACCACCCGCGATATTGCGAAGGTGCCGCTTCTAAGCAAGAACGGAACGCCGATCGAGATAGACCGTGTCGCGGACGTGCAACAAGGTCCGAAGATTCGGCTCGGGCAGATCGGTAAGGCGATCCACCGCAGCAACGGTGTGATTGTGGACGACCCTGACACTGTGGAAGGCATTGTTCTCTTGCGCAAAGGCGCGGAATCAGAGACCACTCTCGAAGCGATTCACAAGAAGGTGAAGGAGCTAAATGAGCGCATCCTGCCTCCGGGTGTTAAGGTTGTGCCCTTTCTAGATCGCAGCGACCTGTTGCATTTCACAACGCATACAGTTCTTCACAACCTTACCGAAGGCATTGTTCTTGTCGCCATCATCCTATTTCTATTTCTTGGCAATCTCCGCGGCGCTCTGATTGTGGCACTCACAATCCCATTTTCGCTACTTTTCGCGTCCATCTGTCTCGATTTGGATAAGGTGCCGGCTAATTTGCTATCGCTCGGTTCGCTCGATTTCGGCATGGTGGTGGATGGCGCAGTTGTCATGGTGGAGAACATCATCCGGCATATGGGGCACCGCAACTCGCCGGAACGAACCCCGCTTGAAGTCATTCGAGAAGCGGCGCATGAGGTGCAGCGGCCGGTGTTTTATGCCATTGCGATCATCATCACCGCGTATTTGCCGATCTTCACGCTGCAGGAAGTGGAGGGCAAGTTGTTCCGGCCGATGGCACTGACCGTTGCCTTCGCGCTTCTCGGTGCGTTGTTGTTCTCCATCATCATTGCGCCGGTCTTAGCCAGCCTTTTCTTTCGGACGAGTGCAAAAGAGTGGCACAATCCAGTCCTTGAGTTTGTTGTCTCAACGTACCGGAAGACGCTTCGTCGCGCCATTCGGATGCGCATTGCAGTGCTTCTGCCGGTTGCGGTCTTGTTGTGCATCGCCATCGGACTCTTTGCAGGAGGCGCCATTGGATCGGAATTCTTGCCCCACTTAGACGAGGGTGCAATCTGGGCGCGCGGTACGCTGGCGCCCAGCGCCGGACCCGCCGAGGGGGCCGAAGTTATGGAGCGGGCTCGCCGGGTGTTTGCCTCATTTCCTGAGGTCACCCAGGTCATCTCGCAAGTCGGACGCCCTGATGACGGAACCGACACCACCGGCTTCTTCAACACCGAATACTTCGTGGACCTGAAGCCGAAGGAACAGTGGCGCGGCGTCTTCCATCAGAACAAGGAAGAGCTGATTGCGGCGATGGACCGCGAGGTGGAGAAGTTCCCCGGCGTTCTTTGGAACTTTTCCCAGCCCATCTCTGACAACGTGGAGGAGGCCGTCAGCGGCGTAAAGGGCGAACTTGCAGTCAAGATTTTCGGCTCCGATTTGACACTGTTGGAGCAAAAAGCCGGCGAAATCGTGAACGTGATGAGCAAGGTGCCCGGCGTTCAAGATCTCGGTGTTTTTCGGGTGCTGGGACAGCCGAATTTGAACTTCGTTGTGGATCGCCAGAAGATCGCGCGCTACCAGCTGAATGTTTCCGACGTGCAGGATGCGATCGAAACAGCCGTGGGCGGAAAGGCTCTGACGCAAGTTCTTCAGGGCGAACAAGTCTTCGATCTGGTGGCGCGCTATAACCCTACCTACCGCGACTCTCAGGACGAAATCGAAAAGATTCGACTGCTTGCGCCCTCGGGCGAACGCGTGTCTCTGGCGCAATTGTGCGACGTGCATACGCTGGACGGCGCCTCGGAAATCTATCGTGAAGCGAATTCCCGGTATGTGGCATTAAAGTACAGTGTCCGCGGCCGCGATCTGGGCAGCACCGTACAGGAAGCGCAACGGCGGGTTGAGCAGCAAGTGAAACTGCCGGCCGGGTACACGACGGATTGGGCAGGCGAATACGCCAGCGAGCAGCGCGCGAACAAGCGCCTGGCCGTGATTGTGCCCGTTACGATCGGCGTCATTTTCCTGCTGCTTTACTCTATGTTCAATTCGGTGAAATGGTCGCTGCTTGTGATGGTGACGGTGCTGCTTGCGCCCATTGGCGGGTTGTTCGCACTCTTCCTGACAGGCACTCACTTCAGCGTCTCTTCTGGCATTGGCACGCTGGCCCTGTTTGGCGTTTCCGTGCAGACGGGCGTGATCATGATCGAATACATCAATCAGTTGCGAGCGCACGGAAATTCGATCGAGGATTCCGCCGTAGAAGGCGCCGTGCTTCGGCTTCGTCCCATCATGATGACAATGCTGGTGGCCACGCTCGGATTGTTGCCGGCTGCCACATCGCACGGAATCGGATCGGATTCCCAGCGGCCCTTCGCCATCGTGATTGTGGGCGGGCTGAGCGCAACCTTGATTATGAGCATCTTCGTTTTGCCGACGATCTATGTCTGGATTGCAAGGGACAACGACGTGTTGCCGGTGTATGAACCGAGCCTGCGAGAACCGGTCTAGCCGGCCGAGCACCGCCGTTATGATGAAGCAGTGGTGACCCAGTCGGCTGTAAACACGGGGCTTACGCTTCGTTCATGCGCTCCGGAGGACGCGGACATCTTGTCGCTCGTTGCCCAAGCAACGTTTCTGGATGCATATGCCGGCGTGTTGCAGGGTTCCGATCTCCTGGCTTTCTGCCAGACGCACCATTCACCCGCTGCGTATGCCGCTCTCCTTAGCGACCCGGAAACGCAAGCGTACCTTCTGGAAGCACAACCCGGTGCCGCCCCTGTTGGGTATGCGGTTTTGGCTGAACCGAATCTTCCGCTCCCCGACCTCACCGCAGACGACGTTGAGCTAAAACGCATCTATTTACTCAGCCGCTTCCATGGCACCGGTGCCGCCCGGCAGCTAATGGAGCAATGCATCACGTTTGCACGGCAGCGCGGAAAACGCAGATTGCTGCTCGGTGTGAAGGCAGCGAATGAGCGCGCGCTTCGGTTCTACGGCAAAACGGGTTTCCAGAAGGTGGGTACGCGAGAGTTCCAGGTGGGGCAGAGCCGCTATCACGATTACGTTCTCGCCTACGGTCTGACTGCGGCACGCTGATTCAGACCGCGACCAGCTCTTGCATAAGCCGGTCTAACGTTGCCGCGGGGTCTTCACACAGCCCACTGTGCACGGGCGACAGTTGCAAAACCGTACTGCGCGGCGCCACAATCCAATGAAAGCGCTCCCGCTGGGACAGTTTTGCGATTGGGCCGCCATCGGACTCTCCCCGGCAGATCAACTCCATTGAGCGCAGATGGGCCTCGATGGTGGGCAGGTCGAGAGCGGGCCATAGTGCTCGGAGCCGCTCCTGCGGCAGCGCAACTTTCGCAGCCAGGAACCGCTGCTCTAAGCAGAATAGGACGACGCCTGCGTTCAGGAATTCCTGCCTTTCCACGCGTGGAACAATGCGCACGAGAGCGTAGTCAAAGGCACTCGGATTGAGCACGAATGCCCTCCTCTACAAATGTGGACGACGCGGCCAGGCGCATTGTTAGGTACTCGATATAAGCTGCACGCTTTTGGGCGGGTGTTTCTGCACTTGGCGCAGGCGTCAACCAGTCGTCGGGCACAGTCTCGAGCAGTCCGGCGAAGAAGGCCGGCGTTAGCAGAGGCTTAGAGACTTCATCCGCTTGCGGCAAATCGGTCGCCCAAGGCAAAAGAATATGTTGCCGAACTGGCGGGAAGGCGGTCAGCGCCATCCGATGGAGATCACGCCAATTGTGATGAAAATACAAAGCGGCACCATGATCGATTAGCTGTAATGCTTTGTGCCAGATGAGCAGATTCGGATTCCGCGCTGTTCGGTCGACATTGGTAACAAAGGAATCGAACCAGACCACGCGCGAGGCCAGCAGACTGTCCACGGCAGACGTATCGGCAACCGGATCGAAGGTGAGAGAACCGGGCAGGTAATCCATGCCAAGGTTCAGGCCGACACTCGCGCGGAGAAGATCGCAAATTTCCTCATCCGGTTCATTGCGGCCCAGCGCTTCGTTAACCTGAACGAACACGAGTTCCGGAACATTCAGCCCAAGTTGGCGGCCGATCTCGCCGGCGAGTAGTTCGGCGACCAGCGCTAGAACGCCCTGGCCCGCGCCGCGGAACTTCAGTACGTAAAGCCCGTCGTCCTCTGCTTCCACAATCGCCGGAAGCGACCCGCCTTCCCGCAAAGGGGTAACGTAACGTGTCGCTTGCACTGTTCGAAGCATGTAAGCGGGCTACTTGCTGGAGGGTGCGGGCGGTGGAGGCGAGCCGCCACCCGTCAGCCGCTGGAAGAACTGTTTCCAACGCCATTTCCGCTCCTGGCATTCCGGCGCCGGTGCAAAGCCAAGCGAATGGTCGGCGCGCTGGACGGCGAGGGACTCCAGTTCACTCCCGGGCGCTTGCACATTCACGGTCAGGAAAGTTCGGCAGCTATCGGTAGATGCAACCGACCACGGACCTTTAGCGCTTGAGGGTCCCCAATCTTCCATAAAACGCCGCATATCGTAATTCGGACAGGGTGTCTTGTCGGTGCAGCCCCACTCCGTATATGCGGCTTTATAGTCATGGCCGTTCACCTCTGCAAGAAAGGCCTTCACCTTTTGGCGCTCCGGCAGATTATGCAAAATCAAGTACGCAAGTAGCGCTACGAACAGGCACGCAACGGTTGTTATTACGATTGCCCTGATTTTCTTTCCGCGACGCGCTTCTTCTACGCCGTAGGTTTGCAGATAGCTGGCCATGACATCTCCTTGACATATTACTCATCAGGGGCGTCCGGCCCGAAAACAGCGGGCAGAGAGTGCGAGCTACTTCGACGGATACGCCTGATTGTAAGCAGTGGTCGCGTCGGCCGTAATGTCCAGCGACGGCTTGAAGTACAACGTATTCGTGATATCGATGACGACATCGAACCCGCGCTGTTCGGCAAGCTTCCGAACCACCTCAGTCATTTGACGCCCGGCGCGGCTTAAAATATCCTGACGAGCTGCATTTAGGTCGGCTTGCAGATCTTCGCTGAGGCGTTGAAGCTGCCGCTGTTTGGCCGCGCCTTGGCTGCGCAGGGTAGCCTCACGGTCCGGAGCCAAACCCGGTCTCCCAAGCTCTTGCTGGATACCTTGCAGATCGCTGTTTAAGGTGTCGATCTGGCGCTGCGTTGGACTGAATTTAGCCTGCAAATCGGCTTGTGCTTTCTTGATGTCGTTTGTGTCAGCAACCGCCTTCTGTGCGTTCAGGATGGCTACTTTGGCAGGTTGCGGCGCCTGGGCCGAAGCAGACATGGTGCAAACGGTAATAGCCGTCGCCAGGAGCAATGCGCTCCGAAATCTAACGAACATTCCTATGTGACTCCTGTGGGTGTACGTCAAGCGCAGTCGCGCTCGCCGTCGTTTGGTTCGAATTCCAATGAGTGAACTTCGATTTTACCTGACGATCCTGCCGGAAGCGTCCAACCGCAGCCGTTTGCCCCGCCAAACGACGCTATTTCCCGCATAGGAGGTCGCCCACACGGCGAAGGCGTAAAGGTCCCAAAGCGGTGCCAGCCCAAAAAGGCGCAAGTTCGCTTTGTTTTCGAATACGACTGCGGCCAGAAATGCTGAACACCATCGAATGGCGAGCAAAGCGCAGGCGACCGTTCCGGAGCGCGTCAGCATCGCCAGCAGCATCCATAAGCCTGTGTGCTGGATGGGAACGCCCAGGTAACCAGCGCTTTTCGAGAGCCTGATAGTGCGCGCCCAGCGTAACTGGTGGCGCCAAACGCCGCGCCAGGTAGCTTCGCCTAATGCAGTTTCGACCGTATACGGGCAGAGATAAGTCGGCTTGCCAAGAGCCGCGATTCGATGACCCAACTGGTAATCATCCGCAATGAAGTCGGCCAGCCCAGCGAAACCGCCAGCAGCCTGAAGGTCAGCCGCGCGAAACGCTAACGTGGCACCCAAGCCGTAGTCCCGCATACCGAGCCGATCCGCAACCAGGACGCCCAACATAAAGTCGGTTCCGATACCAAGAGCTTCCCAGGCGGCAGCAGACGAGTGCGCCCAGGCTCGATAAGGACAGGTGACGACGCCCACGCGCATATCTGCAAGCGGCGCAACGATTGTTCGAAGATAATCAACGCCGACTTTGATATCGCCATCGTTCACGACCCACACCGGGTGGCGGGCCTCCGTTGCCAAATCGATCAATGTCCCCACCTTCGCATTGGCGGCGACAGTGGATGTTTGAATTAACCGGATGTCGACCTGTGGGAACTGCTGCTGTAGGCGCTGGATCTCGAGTACTGCTGCATCCTCGGGATCGCGAACGCCAAAGAGAATCTCGAACTGCGGATAGCGCTGTTCGGCCTGCGACACAAAGGCTGCGTAGGTGTTTGGGTCAAGACCATGCACCGGCTTCAGAACGGAAACGGGCGGCGTGTAAGCCCCTGGCTGCTCTTTCCTACGAGCACGGGCACGGAAGAGGAGCGCGGATGCAATCGCAAGGCACTGGTAAGCGAACGCGGGAAGAAAAACCAGCGGCAGGAATCGCACTCGCCGTACTTACTTGGCGAGTAGGATAACGCCGCACATCACTGAGCAAAGCACCCGCCGCGCGGCGCTTTCCTACTGCTTCTCGCAAGATAAACTTCGCCAGGAATGTCTCGCAAACCACCGTGGCAGCCGAAGCGGGCACCGCAAAGCTAAGCGGCTCCCGCTGCACTAATGCCATGAAGGCGAAAAACGAAATCGCCATGAAGAAGATGGACAGAAGCAGGAATTTCCTGCTGCCGATTAAATAGAGCAAACGGCCAAAGCCGCGGGCGCTGACCGAATGCCCGCCGCTCCGCTTGAGCTCATAGCTTTGAAGAAGGTCGGCAAGCACCGTTGACAGAACCACGATGCCTAGCAAAAACCACTTCAACGTCAGTCCCCGGAGCTCAACAGAGCTTCCTGTTTCTGCTCTTTCTGTTCCTTTACAAACAGCTTGCGCTTAGTGCGAAGAGCCAGATATTCGCGCGCTTCTTTGTAAAGGCGCTTGCGCTCGGAGTTATTGAAGACGGCTTTACTGAGAAGCCGCAAGGCAACTTTGGGCCGGAAATAGAACTCGCCGTAGAAGCGCTCCACCCAATCCACCAGTTCTCCGCGGTCAAGTCCCGGATATTGATAGTTCGGCAGCTGGTGGCCGGCTTCGTCCGTCATTACCTCGTCGATGGTGATCAGGCCGTTCTTCTTGACGTGGTCGTAGAATTCAGTGCCTGGGAACGGATGGCCGATGGAAACCTGAATCGTTTCGACATCCAGCTCCTTGGCGAAATCGATGCTCTTGCGAATGGTCTCGCCGGCGTCTCGCCGGGCAGTCCGACGATGAAGTCGCCGTGAATGGTAAGGCCCAGCTTCTTGCAATTTGCCGTGAAGCGGCGCGCCATGTCGATGGTCGCGCCCTTCTTGATGTTCTTCAGAATCTGCTGGTCGCCCGATTCGTAGCCGACGATCAGCAGGCGGCAACCCGCTTCCTTCATCGCCTTCAGAGTGTCGTAGTCGGTCGTGACGCGCGAAGTGCAGCTCCAGGTGAAGTTCAGAGTCTTCAGCTTGGCGCAGAGTTCGATGGTGCGGGCCTTCTGGTAGTTGAAGGTGTCGTCGTCGAAGAAGATTTCCTTCAGGCCCGGAAAGTTTTCCAGCGTCCAGCGGCATTCGTTCACGATGTCGTCCGACGAGCGCAGACGCCAGCGGTGGCCCGAGTGGGTCTGCGGCCACAGGCAGAAAGTGCATTGCGCCGGACAGCCGCGAGTCGTATAGAACGAGATATAGGGATTTAGCAGGAATGGAACGTTGTAGCGCTTGAAATCCAGATCGCGCTTGTAGACCTTCGTGACCCAGGGCAGCTCGTCCAGATTTTCAATCGGCGCTGCTTCAGGATTGTTCTGGAAATCCGCCGTTCTTCCGGAACACTACGCCCGCGATTTCCTCCAGCGGCTTGCCCATCGCGTAATCGCGAATCTGCGTAATCGAATTCCTTCTTGATGACAAAATCGATTGCTTTGCTGAGCCCGCAGCGAACGTTCGGGCTCAATCGTGACAGGAGGACCGACGAAGGAGACCTTCAACTTCGGGTTGATGTCCTTCATCATCTCGGCAATTTTCACGTCGACCGTGAAGCCGGGAGTCGAAGTAAACAGCACCAGCAGCTCGAAATCGGATGCCATCGCGACGGTCTGTTCGATCGAGAACTTGTGTGGCGGTCCGTCCAGAACTTTGCTATCGGGAATCATGCCCGCGGGGTAGCAAAGCCATACTGGATACCAATAAGATTCGATCTCGCGAGCCGCCGGCCAGCGGGAACCGGCTCCACCATCAAAGCCCTCAAACGAAGGAGGGTTTAGAAAAAGCGTTCTCATGGACTCCCTTAAAGCTACAGAACCTTTAGGGTACTTGGTCGAAGCGCGACCATCAATCGTGTCATTGTCATGGGATGGTTATGTGCACTCGTAGGCGAAAATCATAGCGTGAACGGCATCACAGCTCCCTTACTGTGCGCCGGCCGTCGCCATGGATGCGGACTGCGACTCGTCTGTATCAGCCCCGTTTTGCTCGTAGTTCGAGTAGTCGATGCTTAATTCCACTCTACCAACCAAACGCACTTGGCTGTCGATGGTCATGTGAGATGGAACAGCCACGCCGTCGCGAATGGCGAAGCGTCGCTCGAAATCCACTGTCTTGAAGAATATGCTTGGGTTGCGGACTAACCGCCCTTTCTCCATCACGAGCAGGTAGGTTTTCCGGTCTACCCACATGCTTCCTTTGAACAACCCCACCTTCTTCTTCCGAGGTGTGAGCTGGAACACAAACACCTGATTGCCACTCTCGACGCTTTTCGTTCCCTTGAACTTGAATTTGTAATTGTCAGGCGTGATCGCGACATTCTGGTCCCCCTGGCCCTGTTGCTCAGCTTGTAGATAGCGAGCGATAACATCCTTCTTAACCGAGTTATCACCCTGGAAGCCAAGCTGACGGTAAGTAACTTGGCCCAGCTTTGAAATTTTGCGCAGGGCACGGAGCTTGCCATGCTCCTTCAGACCTGGAATCGCTGCATCTATATCCACCTGCATCGACGCGCCACGCAGCGCATCTTCGTGTGTCTGCTGCGCCTGAAGATACCGCTGGATAATGGCGAGCGACGACGAATCCTGCTCGTCTCCGAGGTCATTGGGGGCGCCGGAAGCGACCGCCACGAATGACGTGAGCAGAATAATGAGGCTAGCGATGAAGGTTGATTTCAAGACGAGCTTAGACAAGCCGCAGCTCCTCCGTCGGAGACGCACGGCAGTGCGGGCGGAAAGTTCAAGTTTATCAGTTCGCCCTTCATGCCACCGCAGCCGTTTCCGAGTTCAAAGGCATCCAGCCGATTAGATGATTGGTACTCGGTTCCGAGTTGCACGCGCGAGGCCATCATCGATGCCTTTTCAAGACGAAGTGGCACGCGCTGTGGTTCTCTGAAAATGCATTGACAGAGAAATCGGCTTCTATTTATTGGATTTTCGAGTGAGTTTCGGATGCCAGGCCACGTAGCACAGCGATCAGTCGTCGCGCTTGCTCTTGCATTGAGTAACGCTGCAGCACGGTCTCTCTTGCAGCTCGGCCGACTCGTTCGCGCGTAGCTGGATTACGTAGTTCCTCAAGGCTCGCTGCCCACTGCTCGGAAGTTTGCGCGAAATATCCGTTCACCCCGTGCCGCACGATGGGTTCGTACGCGGGGATAGGGGTCGCAACAACAGGCAGCCCGACGCACATCTTTAAAGTAAGCCGGTTTTCCGATTTCAGCTGCCACAAGGGTGGCCGGCCATTCACTGGTGTTGGCTGCGTATCAATCGGGATAATGCCGATATCGGCGTTCCGCAGCTCTTCATAAACTTCGTCGGCTCTCCATGCCTGGCAGCGGATGCGCCGGTTCAGCAGGAAGTGCCGGTAGCTGGCTCGCTCGGCCGCCGAGGACAGGCTCATCATTTTCCAGCGCGTCTCGCGCAGCCGTCGTATAGGATTGGCAGCGTACGCACCCAGAATTTTCACTTGCAGCCAATTCGGAGGCGAAACAATCGAAGGCAGCGTGTGCAGCATAGCGGAGGTGACGAGAACGGCCCGCAAGGGCTTCCACGGCGATCCCCGGCCCGTGCCCCAATCGGTCTTGCAGACCTCCGGCCGCTCGATACCGTCGTGAACGACGTGGATTTTCGGCTGCAGGGCAGCCGGGTACTGGCTTCTCAGAAAATCCGTTACAGCGACTGAGGCGTCGGTGGCCGCGGCCATCGCTGGTGAGATAACGTCGCAGACTTCAAATACAGTGGCAACCCCGCGCTCCCGAAGCCTGCTAACCAGGGGCAACACTCCCGACCCATGCACCTTCTGGAAGACCACAATATCCAGCGCTTGGGTAAGAATGGCCTCGAAGAGATGTGACACGTCGGGGGTTTCGGTGTCCTGGTCGGGGTCGTAGACGATCCTGACGTCGAATCCTTCTTCGCGAAGAAAAGGAAGCATATTCAGCACCGCAATTCTGGTGCTTGGGATAGGGTTGGATGAGTTCGAAAGCAGGACAAATCCAACCTTTAAGGGTTGCCTGTGCATCTCCTTCTTTGAGACTACAGGATTCACCAAATCTGGCTTGACCCACCGCATGTGGGACGACAACGGGCGGCGTTGCGCAAGCGGCTGGAACGTGTTTTAATGGTAGGAGTCTCAAGTGGAAGAGTGGGCGCAAAGCCCACTTTTTTATTTGTACGTTGCTCTTACAATGCCGGCCCTCGGACATGACGAACTTGCCCAACGAATCTCCGAGATAGGTGAAGGTGTAGCCGCCGGAACGGGGATCGAGATCGTGGAAGTGGAGCTGCGGGGCAGCGGCAGCGCTCGCCTGCTAAGAATCTACATCGACAAGCCGGGCGGTGTCACACATGGGGATTGCGAGCTGATCTCGGCGCGCATGGGGCAGCTGCTGGATGAGCAAGATCTCATCCCGGACAACCGTTACACGCTGGAGGTGAGTTCTCCTGGTGTAGAGCGCAAGCTGTCCAAGCCGAGAGACTTCGAGCGCGTCATTGGGCAGAAAGTGCGCATCCTATTAAGAGAGCCGGTTGAAGGTCAGGCCCGGCTGGAAGGCACGCTCAGCGGATGCGCCAATCAGACGCTGGAAATCGAAACACCTTCCGGTGAGCACGTGCAGGTACCGCTTGAACTGGTTCGCAAAGCGAACCTGAAATTCGAGTGGTAGATTTCGGTTCCTGAGCAACCACTGGCAACAGTTTTGAGGTATTCACTTTGGCTTCCATTTTTCAGTCCATCGAAGTGTTGAGCAAAGAAAAGGGCATTGACCCGCAGATCGTTCTGGACGCAGTTAAAGATGCGATGCTGGCGGCGGCCCGGAAGCAATTTCGAGGGCAGGAGGAATTGATTGCGGATCTCGACGAGGGCACTGGCAACATCCAGATCTATTCTTTGAAGCGCGTGGTCGATGCAGTGGCCGATCCGGCACGCGAGATCACGCTGCAGGCTGCCAAGAAGTTGGATGCCAAAGCGGAGGTGGGGGCGGAAGTACGGGAACCCAAGCCAACCGAGGCGCTTGGACGCATTTCGGCCCAAACGGCAAAACAGGTCATTCTGCAGAAGGTTCGCGAAGCCGAACGCGACAGCGTGTACTCCGAATTCCAGGGCCGGCAAGGGGAACTGGTCAACTGCATGGTGAAGCGCCTGGAAGGCCAGGACTATGTCGTCGACATGGGAAAAACCGAAGCTCGCCTGCCCAAAAAAGAGCAGTCACGCATCGAAAGCTACAGTATTGGCGATCGTGTTCGCTGCGTCATCAAGGGCGTGGAGCGTGGCGGAAAGTTCTCCGGCGTTGTCGTCTCGCGTGCGGCAGCTGAACTTGTGATGCGGCTCTTCGAACAGGAAGTGCCCGAGATTTATGACGGCACTGTGACCATCAAAGCCTGCGCGCGTGAAGCGGGCGAGCGGACGAAAATCGCCGTAGCCAGCCGGGATCGCGACGTAGATAGCGTGGGCGCCTGCGTCGGCATGAAGGGGATGCGAGTCCAATCGATCATCCGTGAACTGCGCGGCGAAAAGATCGACATCATCGAATACTCTGACGATCCAGTTCAGTATGTGACGAAAGCGCTGAGCCCTGCCAAGATTTCTCGTGTGACGATTGTCGATACCGGTGATAAGCACATGGAAGTTGTGGTCGATGATTCGCAACTGTCGTTGGCGATCGGCAAGCGCGGACAAAATGTCCGGCTGGCGGCAAAACTGATTGGTTGGAAAATCGACATCAAGAGCGAAGAAGAAAAGCGTCGTGAATTGGAGTCTCGCATGGCAGATATGGTGATTTCAGGTGCTCCGGTATCGGTTCTGATCGACCATAGCCTGGCCGAGGAGATCGTGGAGCGGCTAGTGGCCGCCGGGATCGGCACGGTGGAGCGTCTTGGCTCCATGACGCCGGAAGAACTGGAAGCGATCCCGAACATCGACGAAGACGTAGTGGGTCAGATTCAATCGGCCGTTGTGTCCTTTTACGGGCAGTACGATGCGGCGGAGGCGGAAGCAGCGCCTGCCGACGCCGACTCGATTGAGAACGCGATTGATGCAAGCGGTTTGGAAACGCACGACGAAGGTGATTCGATTCCGGCCTTTGAAAACATCGAGACCGGGTTGCTGGAGCGTGATATTGCCACGCATGCGCCAGCGGCGGTTGACGAGACGGAAGATGGCGAAGTATTGGACCTGGGAAGAGTAGAAGGTTTATCCGCAGCGCCTTCTACCCTCCACAGCGTGGTAGAAACCGGCCAACCTGATGAAGACGTTAAGTCTGATACGATGGAAAATGCCGGTTAAATCTGAAAAATTGCGGTAGTACAAGGAGTTATCCAAGCAGTCTCTTCTATGAAGAAAATCAGGATCAACGAGCTGGCGCGGGAACTTGAAGTCAAACCCGGCGTCATCCTCGACTTGTTACCCGATCTTGGGGTACAGGAGAAGAAGACCCATTCCAGCTCGATCGATGAAGAGGTTGCTCTAGCTCTGCGGGATCGTTTAGTCACGTCCGGGATACCCCGGAACGGTTCAATCCACCATGATGACGGAGACTCTGCCGACGAAGGTAGCGATCACGATAGCGAGACACCGAATCCACGCCACCATGAGGAGGCAGGCCTGTCCCTGACGGAAGAAAAGATTAAGGAAGAAACGTCCGCGAAGTCCGGCCAGACCGCCGCTTCCCCGGTGCGGCCTCCACTGCAGCCGCCGTTGCGGCCGCCGATGCGTGATGCCGCGCTGCTGGGCCGTCCGGCGACGAATCCGCTGACAAGCCCGGCTGCCTCGGCACCCCGGCCAGAACCAGGTGCTCCCACAGCGAGTGCCTCAACACAGGTAGTCGAGATGCCGGAAGCAGCAGCGCCGACCGCACCCGCACATGCGGTAGCTGCGGCGCCTGCTTCTCCCATGGCAGGCGGTGAAACGCTTGAAGCGCGCCCGGGACTGCCGGCGCAGCCAACTCCCGTACAGCCGGCGGCTACTCAATCGGCGTTGACTCAAGCAACACCGGCGCAGCCTGCACCTGCGGAACCAGAGCGGCCCGCTGTTCGATTTCAACCGCTACGACCACCGATCGGTCCTGGCGGAAGCGCCTTACATCCGCCGCTGACGCAAGCAGGCTCGCCACCCGGAACGCCGGGCCAAGTGGCGCGCGCGATCCCGATTCCGGCGCGTCCCATAGTTCCAGCAACGGCGAGACCTGCCGGGCCTGGCCTTCCGCCGACCGGCCCTCGGCAGCCTCTGCCCTCGGAAGCATCGCGACCGAATCCGACCCTTCCCGAGCGGCCTTTTGTGCGTTCGTCCGCTCCGATGGAGCGGCCTGCAGCATCTCCAGGAGAGCGGCCCGCAGGACCGTCGCTGCCAAGCCAACCGGCGCCACGTCCGCCGCAGGCCCCGGCGCGTCCACCGCAACCGCCCACTCACCTGGTGGCCCCTGGGCCAAGTGCGTCCACTTCTTCGGCTTCCAGTGTTCCTGGCGCCCCCGCGACTCCGCGTCCGCCCGCTCCCCGGCCAAGTGCGCCGAATCTGACGCCCGGAGCACCGATTGCTCCCCGTCCCATGGGACCGCGCCCGACCCTGGCAGGCCAACCGCCCGCTCGCATGGTAGTTCCGCCGCGTCCGGACCTGGTCCAGCGGCTTAAGCAACAGCAGCAGCCGCAAGCACCGCGTCCCGGTATGGCGGCAGCACCGGCAGCGCCACGTCCAGGCGCTCCGGCACGCCCTACTTCACCCGCTCCCGGTCAGCCGCTGTATCGCGGACCCATTCGTCCTGGTCAGCCCATGATGCGGGGTCCCGGTGGACCGGCTCTTCCTGGTCAGCCCGGCGGCCTGCAGCGCCGCCCCGGCATGCGGCCAATGCACCCGACAACGCCGCTGCGTGCAGAGCCGTCAACGCCGCTTCCAACCGAACAGCAACGACGCCATCAGGCCAAACCGGGTGCCCGCCAGGGCCAAGGTCCGCGTAAGCGCGAGACCGAAGGCAACATTCGCGAGCGTTACAGTAAACGTCAGGCCATTCAGGAGCCGCCGCCGATCGATCGTGAAATCACGGTCGCCGAAGGCATCACCATCAAGGAACTATCGGAGAAGCTCGGCGTCAAGGCCAATCTGGTCATCAAGAAGCTGGTGGATACCAAGAAGGTGTTCGCCACCATCAACCAGACGCTGGATGTGAAGCTTGCCGAGGAGCTCTCGCGCGAGTTCGGGGCCTCGACTAACCAAGTCAGCTACGAAGCAAGAAAGCACGCAAGACATTGAGCTCGCGGAGGAGACGAAAGACTTGGTGCGGCGCGCACCCGTGGTTACCATCATGGGTCACGTCGATCACGGTAAGACGTCGCTGCTGGATGCGATCCGCGAAACCAACGTGGCGGGTCGTGAAGCCGGCGGCATCACGCAACACATTGGTGCCTATTACATCGAGAAGAACGAGCGCAAGATCGTTTTCATCGATACACCAGGCCACCAGGCGTTTACCCGCATGCGTGCCCGCGGTGCAAAGGTCACCGATATCGTCGTTCTTGTAGTCTCGGCGGATGACGGCGTGATGCCGCAAACGCTGGAGGCGATCGATCACGCACGCGCCGCCAAGGTGCCGATCATGGTCGCCATCAACAAGATCGATAAACCCGGCGCACAGCCTGATCGCGTGAAGCAGCAGCTTTCCGATCGCGGTCTTCTGGCCGAAGATTGGGGCGGCGATGTGGTCATGGTTCCGGTCTCTGCCAAGACGGGCCAGAATCTCGATCTGCTGCTCGAGATGATTCTGCTGGTGGCCGACATCCTGGACCTTAAGGCCAACCCGGCTCGTCCGGCACTCGGCACTGTGCTCGAAGCGAAGTTGGACAAAGGCCGCGGACCCGTTGCCACCATGCTGGTGCGTAACGGCACGCTGCGGGCCGGCGACTTCTTGATCTGCGGAGCGCTGTTCAGCAAGATTCGCGCGATGTTCGACGATCGCGGCAACAACGTGAAGGAAGCCGAGCCCTCGATGCCGGTGGAAGTTATCGGGCTCGATAGCCTGCCCGATGTCGGCGACAGCTTCCAGGTTGTTTCAGATACGTCGAAGGCGAAGCAGATCGTCATTTACCGCGAGCAGAAGGCTCGCGAAGCGCAAATGGCCCGCGGCGCTCGTGTCGCCACGCTCGATTCGCTGTCGCAGCAGTTTAAGGAAGGCGATCTCAAGGATCTCAACCTCATCATCAAAGCCGACGTGGGCGGTACCGCTGAAGTGCTTTCCGACACGCTGCAGCAGACTCTCAACCGATAAGGTTCGCGTCCGTGTCCTTCGCGCCGGGGTAGGCGCTATTACGGAAGACGATGTTCTGCTCGCTTCTGCTTCGGAAGCCATGATTGTCGGCTTTAATGTAAAGCCCGAACGCAATGCAATCGGCGACGGCGGAGCAGCAGAAGGTTGAAATTCGCCAGCACAGCATCATCTACGAGTTGATCGACGATGTGCAGCGCGCGATGACCGGCATGCTGGATCCTATCTTCAAAGAAACGATCCAGGGCCACGCCGAAGTTCGCGAGATATTCAAGATCAGCAAAATCGGCACCATCGCCGGTTGCTACGTTTCCGACGGCTCGATTCGCCGCGACAGCCAGGTTCGCATCCTGCGCGATCGCGAAGTGATCCATACGGGCCGCATCGAGTCTCTGAAACGCTTCAAGAACGATGCCAGCGAAGTGAAGAATGGTCTCGAGTGCGGTATCTCGATTCACAACTTCAACAACGTAAACTCAGGCGACATCATCGAAGCTTTCTCGCTTGAAAAGGTTCTGCCCGAAGTACCCGTCTCGCGCTAACTCCAGACGCCGGCGGCAGGTATCATCAGTTTGTAAAAACGGATATGCCTGTCGTCGGCGTTCTTACTTTAGAGATACATGTCGAGTCTTCTCACTCGCTCAAAGACAAGCGCCACGTCGTGAAGAGCTTGAAGGATCGGCTGCGCGACCACTTCAACGTTGCGGTTGCCGAGATTGATCATCTCGATTCATGGCAAGCGTCCGTGGTCGCCGCGGTTACAGTTTCGAAGGACCGCGTTCATGCGGAGCAAGTGCTGAACGCAGTGGAAAACCATGCGGCAAATCTTTTGGGTGGCGCCCTCGTCGGGACTGCGCTGGAGTGGTTGTAGTGCGGGATAGTTGCAAACCTGGGAAGGCTTAGCAATGAACCTCACAGGCTGGAACCAGCGATACTTGTCCAGTGAGCGAGGGGACCAAGGAGCGATCTTCGCTCCGCCGACCGCGCTTGTGGTTCGCACCGCCGAATCGTTGAAGCCGGGCCGGGCGCTCGATCTGGCGTGCGGTACAGGGCGCAACGCGTTCTGGCTGGCAGAACAGGGCTGGAACGTTACTGCCGTGGATGGCGCAACCGCGGCTATAGAATTGCTTCGCGATGAGGCAGTTCGACGCAATTTGCGCGTCGATGCCGTTGCGGCAGACCTCAGCTTGGGGCAGTTCGCCATCGCGCCTGAATCCTGGGATCTCATCACGATCTGTTACTACTTGCAGCGCGACTTACTAGCGCCGGCTTTCTCCGGCCTGCGTCGGGGCGGAGTGCTGCTCGCGATAACGCATATCGCCGAATCCGGTGAAGAGCCACACCCTCATCGCCTGGAAGCGGGCGAGTTGCTCTCATTGTTCAAGGGCGGGAACGTGCTGCACTACCGGGAAGGGAAACCGGACGATCAGGCCCACAAACGCGCCGTGGCCGAGATTGTTATTCAACGATGAACGGAATGGCGTGGCTATATGGCGCGAACCATGTGGTCCGGACAGGCAAGCTGGGTGTGCTCCCACAGCAGGCCAGGCAAGTCTAAACCCGTCTTCGCCAGGAACGGAACAATGGAGTAAAAGCGCTCCTGCAGGTGGCGTTCTGGATAGATGAGATTCAAAAGATACGAGGCGTCGTAAGAGGCGCGCTCGTCCCGGTTGAACGTCTCGCGCGCCGTTTTCTGCGAAAGCTTATCTACCTGATACAGCATCTTGGCTGTGCTTTTCACGGCCGCTGACTGCAAGGTAGGATCAAACGCAAGCAAATCTGCTTGCAGGCTTTTCAGCGAAGCCTCAATCTGCGAGCGAACCTGCATCACATGCTCAGTTAAGCGCCGCGGCACTAATTTGGCGGCCATGCGACTTCGCACCTGTTCGTGGTCGGCCAACAGATTCGGCATTTCAAGCCCGTATTTCTGTAGCAGCTTCGACGCTCGTGCATCCAGCAACGTGAAGCTATTTCTTGGAAACAGCACCGGCATGCGGCCTAACAACCGCCGGTATAGCACCTCAGCCTGTGCCATGTAGGCGATCTCCGCCGGGCCACCGACATACGCCAGGGTGGGCAATAGATAATCCTGCATAACGGGCCGAAGCAATGCATTCGGAGAGAGTTCCAAACCAGCTTGGGCAAATTCGGCTGGTGTGTAGGTGTCATCGCGAGTGATGAAACGACCGTCTTTCGATCGAACCGCCGTCCGCTTGCCCCCTTCGATGACGAAGAGCATGGTAGAGCCCGACTCGATATTCACCTGCGAGTGGTAACCCGCCTTAGCCAGCGCCTTATCGCGCGCCTGCAGTTCGGGAACAACATCCAAAATGTTTTCCGCTGCGTTGTTCAGGAAGGTTCTGGCGAGAGCGCGAATGCCCGGCTGCAGCGGATCCAGGTAGAGCAAACCAAACTGTTGCAGGATGGGCTGAAGAAAACTGCGGAATGCCTGTCCCAGTGTTGCGCCAGGCTGGTACGCCGTCTCTAAACGGGCAAACACCTCCTCGCCGAAAGGATACTCAGCCAGCAGTGTCCGTAGTTGGGCCAGCGGCACATCGCGGATCACTACTTCGCCAACGGGGCCGCCTGCCTCAGAACCTGGTGTGAAGGTCAGCTTTTGGGGCCGGAGCGCGGCATCGAAAAGCCAGGCATGGTCGACTTCGGCGAGATCGTGATCCTCCGTAGCCAGCCAGAACACCGGCACAGCGGGTATGCCTTGCTGGTTCAGATGCTCGGCCAGCTTGGCAGCCGTCAACGCTTTGAAGAACGTGTAGGATGGCCCCGAGAAAAGGCCTACCTGCTGCCCGGTAACAACCGCTACCGTATCTGGTTCAGCCAGCTTGCGAAGCGAGTCGCTATCGCCATTTTGTTGCCGTAAGGCGGAGACAAGTGCCGCCCTGCGCTCGGCAGGAAAATCAATTGCCTTCGCTGCTTCTACCAGCGCCGAAGTGTCGCCAAACCAGTAAGGATAAAACTCGCGAACTTTCTCATAATGGTAGAGATAATCGCCGAAAATTGCGCTGGTGCCGGGGATCAGGCTCTGGCGGACACACGACGACTCCATAGGACACGTAGTTAGCAGATGAGGCGTTCCCAGCTAAAGTTACCAAAGTTTGTCATCGAAGAGGCGACAATGGAATGACAAATGGACGAGCAGCAATTTAAGGATCAGTCGGAGAAAGCTCTGCAGAGTTTGTATAAAAAACTCTCCAAAGCCTCCGAGACGCATGATTTTGAGCCTGACTTCAATGCCGGAGCGCTCACAATAGAGTTCGACGAGCCGAAAGCAAAGTTTGTCGTCAGCCCCAATGCGCCCGTGCTGCAGATCTGGGTATCGGCTCATTCGAAAAGCTTCAAGCTAGATTGGGAGCCCGCGCGCCAGGCTTTCGTCTGGCCGGAGTCAGAGCAGACGCTGGACGATTTGATGGCTTGGGCCATCAGCCAGCACGTGGGAACTCAGGTTACGCTGTAATCGAAGTGCCTGGCGTTTACATTTCATACCCTTTCTGCACCCAGAAGTGCAGCTTCTGCAACTTCGCCTCCGATGTCGCTGTTCCGGACGTCAAGGCACGCTACCTTCAGGCACTTGCTTCGGAAATCAAGACGCACCAGTGGCTTTGGCCGCCAGAAACTTTGTATCTCGGAGGCGGAACTCCCAGCCTGCTGGCGCCCGACGAATTAGCTTGCATTACCGCCTCACTGCCTCGCTTGGATCTTCGGGAGAGCACAATGGAATGCGCTCCGGGCAGCATTGACGAAGCGGCTGGTTAAAAGCTGGGTGACACTGGGTATTAATCGTGTCAGCCTGGGAGTGCAATCGTTTATTACCGCCGAATTAAAGCAAACAGGCCGACGCCATAGCGCTGCAACGGTATCCCAAGACGTCGCGATGCTAAGACGGCATGGTATCCCCAATATCAACATCGACCTCATCGCCGGCTTGCCCGGGCAAACAGTTGCGTCCTGGAACGAGTCTCTCGACTGGATCGAGCGCCTCCAGCCGCCGCACGTCTCCGTCTACATCTTCGAAATTGATGACGACAGCCGCCTGGGTAAAGAAGCACTTCTGGGTGGTGTACGTTATGGCGCGGATGTCCTGCCAAGCGATGACGTTACTGCCGACCTTTACGAACGCGCGTACCAGCGTCTAGGCGAACTTGGCATTGCACGGTACGAAATTTCGAACTTTGCCCTGCCCGGGTTCGAATCGCAACACAACCTGAAGTACTGGAAGCTGGAACCATACGTCGGCTTCGGCTTGGATGCTCATTCCTTCGACGGCGTCCATCGCTGGAGTAACCCGGACGAATTGTCTGCTTACCTGGCCGAACGTGAGCCCGCTTCCGTGGTGAAATCCGACCTCGGAGAAGAACACTTCTTCGTTGGGCTGCGGTTGTCTTCCGGCATTCAACCAACCGCTGAAGAGCGCCGCCGTTTTTCCGAACCCATTGCCAGATGGCTGCAGGCCGGAATGTTGGAAGAGCGATGCGGTGCCTTGCGCTTGTCAGACCGAGGGGTGCTTGTCTCGAACGAAATATTACAGGAGTTTGTCAGTGTCTGAAACCTCGAAGCACGACTGGATAGATCTTCGCAGTGACACGGTCACTAAGCCGTCCAGCGCAATGCGGGCCGCAATGGCCGATGCCGAAGTCGGAGACGACGTTTACGGCGAAGACCCCACTATCAATCGCCTGGAGCAGCGCGCCGCCGAACTGTTCGCAAAAGAAGCTGCTTTGTTCGTGCCTACGGGCACCATGGGTAACACAATCGCCATTAAGATGCACACGAACCATGGCGAGGAAGTGCTTTGCGAGGCCCATTCCCACATCGTCGACTGGGAACTTTCAATGATGGCCTGGTTTGCTGGCTGCATCCCACGCACAATTGCCACCACTGACGGGCTTCTGACCTGGAAAGCGATTGCCCCTGTCCTGCGCTCCAAAGGTCCCCATAACGCGCCGACCACACTGATCTCGCTGGAGAATACCCACAACATGGCGGGCGGCACGGTCTACGACAAGGAGACCATCGACGAAATCGGGTTTGAAGCGCACGCCCGCGGGTTAAGAGTGCATATCGATGGGGCACGCATATTTAACGCTTCCGCGGCGAGCGGAGTGCCTGTTGACCGTATCGCAAAAGCCGCAGATTCCGTGATGTTCTGTTTGTCGAAGGGCTTGGGTGCGCCGGTTGGTTCCCTGCTCGTCGGCTCCGGCGATGCTATTGCGCAGGCCCGTTTACTACGGAAACGTCTGGGAGGCGGCATGCGGCAGGCGGGCGTGCTCGCGGCCGCTGGCCTGCTTGCTCTTGAGAATGCGCCCGGCAAGCTAGAGACCGACCACCAGAACGCGAGTCTTCTGGCACGCCAACTTGCAACCATCCCCGGCATTCGACTCGATCCATCCCTGGTCCGCACGAACATCGTTATTTTCAACATCTCGGCCACCGGCATGAACTCGTCCGAGTTCAGCGCCATGCTGAAGCAACGGGGCATTCTGGCCAACGGCATCGATTCCTCGCGAATGCGCATGGTCACGCACTGTAATGTGTCGCGAGAGGGGTGTGAACGCGCTGCGGGCATTGCGGAAGAGATTACAGTGGAGAGACGCCATGCACTTGCTTCTGCAGTATGACCTTGTGGACGACTACGTAGAGAAACGCGCTCCACTGCGCGCCGAGCATATTGGCTTAGCGAAGAACGCGTATGACTCGGGAGACCTGATTTTGGCCGGCGCGTTGTCCGATCCGATCGACAACGCCATTTTCGTTTTTCGCGATAAGGATCCGGAAGCCCCCGCTCGCTTCGCCCAAAACGATCCGTACGTCAGGAACGGTCTGGTGAAAGCTTGGCGGGTCCGCAAATGGAACACCGTATTGGGCGATGGAGCGCAACCGCCAAAGCTCTAGAACTGTGAGACTAGGTGCTGCCGCTCCTGCTGCCGGGCCTTGCTGTGTTGATGGGTACTGGTGAATTTAGGACTGGCTCTTTTTCGCGTCGCCCCGTAACAGCGTAGAATGTTTGGCTAGGCCGGTTGTTCAATCCGGTCTTTCAGAAAAAGGAGAACGGAATGGCATTCTGTCCGAATTGCGGTGCGCAAGTCGCGGGGAAATTTTGCCAGAACTGTGGAACTGATGTCAGTGCCGCGCAAGCTGCGGGTACCGCTGGCGCAGCAAACCCCATTGGCGCTACGCCAGGCGGTTCCACTTATGTACCGCCAGCCGAGGCGATCAACGCACCCGGCCTGACCTCGAACGTCGCCAGCGCTCTCTGCTATCTGTTCTGGATCATCACTGGCATCATTTTTCTTGTCTTGAGCCCGTATAATCGCGATCGCACCGTTCGCTTCCATGCTTTCCAGGCCATCTTCGCCACCTTGGCCTTTATCGTTCTGCAGATTATCCTGGCCATCTTCAGCGGTGTGCTTGGCGCGCTGCATATGTGGGCCTTAGCGGGAACAATGTGGACCATATACGAGATTCTGGTCTTTATCCTTTGGCTCTACATGATGTACACGGCCTACAACAATCGCAAGATTGTGCTTCCGGTGATCGGGCCCCTAGCCGAGAAACAGGCGTAAACCGCTACGGCGGTTCGCACGTCGATACTGGAATAGTGAACGCTGTTGTTGTTGTTGCTCTTGTAGTCTCGCTCGCCTCGACCGCGATCGCAGAAGACATTACTCCGCATGTGGGCTTAGTGCAGGTTTTTGGGCTGCACAAGTTGTCGGCGAAGAAAATTGAGTCTGCTCTTGGTGACGCGCAAGGCAACGTTCCTCCCTCGCAGGAACAAGCCGAAAAGCGCGTCGCGGCCGTGCCCGGCGTCCTCGCCTCGAACGTGGAGGCGGTCTGCTGCTTTCATCGCAACATGATCCTCTATGTCGGCGTAGAGGAAAAAGGCGAACCGCACGTCAACTTTCATGCCTTGCCGCAGCCCGCGCCCGATCTCAACTTGCCGCAGGAAATAACTGACAAGTACAACGCGCTACTGGACGCGACGGCGGCGAGTCTTCGCGGCCGGAATGCCGACGAAGATCTGACCAACGGCTACTCGCTGTTGGCCGATCCGGAGGGCCGCGAAATCCAGCAGAGCTTGAGCCCTCTGGTCGCAGCGCATTTAAGTATCGTCGACCAAGTGGTTAGGACATCCGGCGACCCGGAACAGCGCGCCGCAGCGGCGTACGTTTTGCAGTATGCGCCCAGGACGCCTCGGGAAGGCAAAATCATGGGAGATGACCTGCAATACGCGTTGCAGGATCCTGACCCGGAAGTCCGCCGAATTGCTATGCAGTCGCTGACGGCAGTCCTGGTGGGCGCTCGCCTGCATCCTGAGCAGCCGTTGCACATCGAGGCAACCTGGTTTGTTGAACTGATGAACTCAACTCTTTGGTCCGACCGGCGGTATGCAAGTCTCGCGCTGGTGACGCTCACCGACAAAGCCGACGCAAAAGTATTGGCCCTGGTCCGTGAGCGTGCTCTCAGATCGGTGATCGACATGGCGAGTTGGCAAGATCTGGAGCATGCACTTCCCGGCTTCCTTCTGGCCGGTCGGCTGGCTGGACTAACCGACAAGGAAACGCAGGCAGCCTGGGTGAGAGGCGACCGCGAAGCAGTACTCGGCCGGCTGGCAGGAGATCGATCCAGCAGGAAGCACGGCTAAGCCAAGACTTCCAGCAGGTTGTCCTGCCCTCACGGCCACGCATGTAACTGAAACCCAGGGACGTGGATCTCTTCTCGTACATGGGCCACGGCTTGGCGACGGCAACAACGGGCCCCAATCGAACAGCGGCACCCCCCGAGCAGTCATCGGCACGCTACTACCGGCCTGAACTCGATGCTATCCGCTTTCTGGCGTTCTCGGCCGTTTTTCTTCACCACGAATTTCCTGCTCGCACCCCATTCCTGAAGACGCTGCAGGGATGCTTCGCCTTCGGCATGTGCCTGTTCTTCTTTCTAAGTTCGTTTCTGATCACCGAGCTGCTACAGCGCGAGAAGGCGCGGACGGGCCAAGTCCATATCCAAGCTTTTTACGTCCGGCGGATCCTTCGCATTTGGCCGCTCTACTTTGGCTATTTGCTGTTCGGGTATGTCTACGGACTGATGGTTCCCGCTACCAGGCTTCAGTCGTCGCTGGTACTCAGCTTCATTTTTCTGGCCGGGAACTGGTGGGTTGCTTCGCATGGATTCCCGGCCACGCCCGTCGGTGCCCTGTGGAGCATTTCCCTCGAAGAGCAGTTTTACCTAATTTGGCCGTTGCTGAACAAATTCGGGACGCGCCGCACTATCGCACTTTTCAGCGCTGTCGTGCTGCTGGCCGCAATGATGACGGAATTCGCACTCGCCGGAACGAGATCAGCGACCATGTCGCAAATCTGGGTAAATAGCTTTGTCCAGTTTCAGTTCTTCGGTTTGGGCGCTCTGCTTTCCCTCGCGCTCGCCGGCCGAACTCTTACGCTCGCGATTCCGGCACGCCTGGGGCTGATTGCCATCGCGCTGCTGCTGTTTTTCGGCTCAGAAAGAATCTTCCACCTTATTAACTTCGTCCCAAGGCCCTCGGGTGCGGAGTTAATCTGCGGCTATCTGCTGGTCGGCTGTGCTTGTCTGCTACTTGTTGCCGCGGTACTTGGCATGCCTGCTCGCTTCATTCCGAAGCCGATGCTTTATCTTGGCAAGATTTCTTACGGCCTATACGTCTTCCATGGATTTTGTCTCGGCTTAAGCCGGGTGCTGGTGGAGACCTTCTTGCGGCCCGGCCAAACTGGCATCGCGAGCGGTCTTCTCTCCTCCGCGCTCCGAGGCAGCATCGGCTTCACGTTCACGCTGATCTTGGCAGCGCTGTCGTACCGCTACTTCGAATCGCCGTTTCTAAAACTGAAAGACCGGTTTGCGTTCGTTCACTCCAGAACGGTGTAGCGTTGCTGCCTACCTAATTCATCTGCTCGTCCCGGCCCGCGATCCAGCCGGAATTGTGTATCCCGGTCTCTCCATTCAGAGAAGTGTGCTCAAAAGCGTGCGTCACCTCTGTGACGCGGAACTCACATACGCAACAATCGCTACAACGTTTGCAACGCTCACACAGGTGGTTGTGGCATGCATCTTTCGTGCAATATACGCACAAATCCTGCGAGGCTTCGTTACAAATCGAACAAATAAAAGAGTATGCGTCCACTTCGTTCTACTTTGACTTCTTTACCTTGCTGCTGTTCGGGGCTGGTTCTCTGCTGATGATAGCTCGACAACGCTGCGCTTCTTCATCCGCGACCTTGTAGTTCTGCTCCAGATCGGTCGCCAGGTCGCGTATGTAGTCGCGAAAGCGTTGCCGGCGGTCGAAGCTGCCGGCAACATACGCCGACAACTTTCCGGCCGTCACAGGCTCCCCATACCGTTGCGCGCCTTCGTTCACAGATCGTACCGTGGCTTCCAGCGCCTCCAACCGGTAATAGAGATCGAGCGCAGCCGGCAAGCTGTCGATGTGTTGCAGGAACTGTTTTCCTACGGTATCCACATACTCCACCTCGCGTTGCGCCGTTTGCCATTGCACAAGATACGTCCCGGGAGCGCCTTTTTGCTGGGACCAGAGATCCGGATGCGTTCCCAGCAGTACCGGCTTGAGCGCATCCACCTCCGTCAGCGACGTAGTCACAATCTGGCGCGCTTCGTACGGCGATTCAAGACCCGCAACGGGAGAAGTTCCGGTAGCAGGAACCGCCGGAGCAGGTGGCTGTTGGGAAAATCCAGGGAGCGCAGCCGCAAGTAGTAGCCAAACGCCAAGACTGGCGAAAGCCGGTATTCGGCCGGCAGAACAACGCATCGGACTCCATTGTAACGGCTGTTCAGGGCAGTGCCGGCGCGCTTTTGGCGCCCGCTAACAATTGCTCTGAAGCAAACGGCTGTTCTTGCACGCGCGGATGCGAACGGCCCGCAGTCAGGATTTCCATCAGGTCATGCCACGGCTTGACGGTATAGCGGTACAGCGAGCCGCGGTCGACTCGCCGCGAAATTTGTTCATCACGCTCGACCTCAATTGCGTCGATGGCTTTCACGATCGTCGGTTCATTCCGCGGATGCAGTGCATGCTGAATGGCGACTTCGCCTTCCAGAACGTCTACTCGAACCTTATTATCTTCATCTGTTGCCAGCGCAATGGTTGCTGGTGTGCGTGCAGTCACGATGGCAACGCGGCAGAAGACCCGTTGCTGCCACTCGCCCGCACCCGGATTGAAATGCACGCGCACTCGTCCCGACACGACATCCAGCAAATCGCCCGGCGTTGCCGAATTTCGCCGGAAGACGACTCGCGAGTTGCCGTACACTTCAAAGCTGGCCCGCCCCGCGACTTCGAAGCGCGCATAGCCGTCCGGCCCGGTGGTGATGGTTCGATGTGCAGCCAGGGAATCGCCGGCGCTCAAGGCCCAAGGCGTCGTGTCTTGCGTGACATTAACGGTGCCTTGCGCTGCGCTGATGAAGGCGCTGACCGTTGAGGTATCCCAAGGCGTGGTCGGGAGTTGCTGGCCCCAGCAGACGCTTGTAAAGACGAGGGCGAAGGCGATCTTCGGACGCATACGGTCCTCCGAAGGCTTATTGTTTCACAGCTGCTAGCCTCGCCAAGGAAATCGTGTTCCCTGGGCGGACCGAAGGCGGGATCAGTGATGTGAAGCGACGCGCCACTAGATTGCGATGCATCGCTTACCGCTTGGGCAGCGGTTTGGCATCTACCGAGCCGCTGCCTTCCCTGATTGTGACCAGCCGGTTGGCCGCAACGGCAGCGAATTTCTCTACCGACCCATTGGGCCAGCGGACCTCAATATCCGCCTTCTCCGCCGCCCCGAGTCCGAAATGCAGTCGCGAGATCATTGGCAGAGTAAAAGCTCGCTTGGCTCAGCACCTCCTGCGCCTGCACTTTGCCGCCATAGCGAGCGGTACGCGCGCGCCGATTGCGCTGCGGTTAGATCTTCGTTCCAATCAGCTTCACCTTCAGCCAGCGGCTTCGCCCGTGACATCGTTGCGCAGAAGCGAAGGCGGCTCGTTCAGATTCAAAATCAAAATATCGACGTCGCCGTCATTGTCGAAATCGCCGAACGCACAACCGCGGCTGGCATGAGGGGCCGCCACTGCCGGTCCAGCCTGATCCAGTAAGTTCTTCAAACTTGCCGTTGCCCAGATTGCGGAAAACGATGCGAGGTCTTTTGAATGGATAGCTGGGCAGCTTTGCTTCGATCTCTGGATAAACGCTGCCCGTCACCCAGAACAGGTCCGGGTTGCCGTCGTTATCGAAGTCGAACATGCCTGCACCCCAACTGATAAAGCGCGTTTCTACGCCGAGCCCGCAGGAATTGGTCACATCCTCAAAATTGCCCTTGCCGTCGTTCCGGTACAGGACGGCCGTGTCGTCGGCAAAGTGGGTTTTCAGAATGTCCAGGTTGCCGTCCAGATTGAAATCGCCGATGCCGAGCCCCATGCCGGCCTGCTCCATGCCGTCCTCATTCAGCGCCACGCCGCTTTCCAGGCCAACGTCGGTGAAGGTGCCGTCGTGATTATTCTTCAGCAGGAAACTCGGCGTCGAATCGCACGCCACATAGATGTCCGGCCAGCCGTCGTTATCAAAATCGGCCGCCACCGCCGTCATGCAGTAGCTGCCCTTGCGCCTTCGACACTCCCGATTTCTGCACTCACGTCCGTAAACGTGCCGTCGCCGTTGTTGTGGTAAAGCCAGAGGCGGCCCGGCGGCAAACCGCGCGGTCCGCAGTTGACCGGAATGCCCTTCCAATTGCAGTTCGGATTCTGCCCTGGCTTCGGGACTTTCGCTGGATCGAATTCAAGATAATTCGTCACGAACAGATCTAGATTGCCATCGCGGTCATAGTCAACGAACGTGCATCCCGCGCCCCAACGCGTCGCCTTCGTGCAGCAACCCGCATTGCTTCGTCACGTCCGTAAACGTGCCATTGCCGTTATTGCGGTACAGGACATTCTGGCCCCAGTACGTGACGAACAGGTCGTCGAAGCCGTCGTTGTTGAAGTCGCCCACGCACACGCCGGATGCCCACCCGGTACGCGTCAAGCCCGCCTTCTCGGTTACGTCGGTAAACGTGCCGTCGCGATTGTTCTTATAAAGCCGGTTGATGGTTCCTGGCGGCGCACCTTCGAAGCGTGTGCCGTTCAGGACGAAGATGTCCAGCCAGCCGTCATTATCGTAGTCAATGAATGCGCAGCCGCATCCGACGGTTTCGACAATGTAGTCTTTGTGATCTGCGGGGCCGTAGATCAGTGGTTCGCGTAGACCTGCCTGCTCTGCGATATCGGTGAATCTGGCATGGAAAGGAAGGCCGGATAGCTTGCCGCGCGGTTGCGCTTTCACGCCGCGTGATGATACCCCTTGCGCCAGCGCATCAACGGCCGGCATAACCGCTGCTGCAAAGCCGAACGAGTTCCGAAGTAGCGTTCGGCGGGTGACCGAATTCCTAGCTTTCAACGTTTGCAGTGTAGCAATCGGAGCGCAACGTCATTCGATGGCCGTCAGGCAGCTACGCCAGCATCTTTGAACGTCTTTGAAATCAGCGCTTTTGCCTCTTCCTGTATGCGATGCAAGTGCGCTTCGCCCAGAAAACTTTCGGCGTAGATCTTATACACGTTCTCGGTGCCGGACGGCCGGGCAGCGAACCAGCCGTTCTTCGTGGTCACTTTCAGCCCGCCGAGCGGCGCTCCGTTGCCCGGCGCCGTGGTCAGCATGGACGTAATCGGGTCGCCTGCCAATTCTTTCGCCGCAACCTGTTCCGGCGAAAGCTTACCCAGCAGCGCTTTCTCCTCGGGCGTTGCGGGTGCATCGATCCGCTCGTAAACAGGGGCGCCAAACCGCTCGGTCAGACTGGCGGTAGCGCTCGCCCGGATCGTGCCCGGTCTTGGCCGTGATTTCGGCTGACAGAGGCCCGAGAATCAGGCCGTCTTTGTCCGTGCTCCAGGGTCCGCCCATTGCGCCGCAGGAAAGATGCGCCGGCACTCTCTTCCCCGCCGAATCCAAGTGAGCCGTCCAGCAGGCCGTCTACAAACCACTTGAAGCCTACCGGCACTTCCAGCAATTTGCGGTTTAAACTGGCCGCGACACGGTCAATCATGCTGCTGCTAACCAGCGTCTTGCCGATGCCGGCGTCGGCGCGCCACTGCGGGCGGTTCTTGAAGAGATACTCAATCGCAACGGCCAGATAGTGATTGGGGTTCAGCAGGCCCGACAGATCGCGCCACAATGCCATGCCGGTCATGGTCGGTGTCGCACGCCCAGGCCACATCGAACTTGTCTTTAAGCGCAATCAGGCTGGCCATGGCGTAGGCGACGAGCAATCCATGCGAATCTTGCCATCCCAATCCAGCGTCATGAAGCGGAAGGTTGGATCCACCTGATTGTTGACAACCGTAAGATTTAGCCCGTATCGTTCCCCAATGCGGGGCCAGTATTGCACTCCTGCGCCACCCAGCGGGTCAACGCCGAGCTTCAGATCCGGCGCTCTTAATGGCATCGAAGTCGATCACCGCATCCAGGCTGTTCACGTACGACGACACATAATCGTAGCGATGCGTGGTCGCCGCCATCAGGGCTTTGTCATAGCCCGATCCGCTTGACCTGCTCGAAGACGCTTCGAAAGGAGATCGTTAGCGTAATTCTCAATCCATTTCGTCGCGTTCGTGTCCGCAGGGCCGCCGCTCGGCGGATTGTACTTGAATCCACCATCTTCCGGAGGATTGTGCGACGGCGTGATCACGATGCCGTCGGCCAAGCCCCTCGGAACGCCCTTGATTGTAGCGTGAGAATCGCGTGCGACAGCGACGGCGTCGGCGTATAGCCGCCTTCCTGACTCGATCATCACTTCGACGCCGTTTGCCGCCAGCACTTCGAGCGCACTGACGAAAGCCGGCTCCGATAAAGCATGTGTATCGGATACCGAGGAACAGCGGTCCGGTAGTGCCTTGCTGCTTGCGGTATTCGCAAATCGCTTGCGTGATGGCCAGGATGTGATCTTCGTTGAAGCTGGCATGCATGGACGAACCGCGATGCCCGGAAGTGCCAAAGGCCACACGCTGTGATTTGACTTCCGCGGTCGGTTTCAAAGAATAGTAGTTCGTCACCAGCCGCGGAACGTTTACCAGCCTGTCGGCGGTCGGAGTTTTTCCCGCGCGTGGATCGATTGCCATATGGATTCCTTTACTATCACTCGCTGGCTATAAGGCGGAGGTCTGAAGACCGGCTGCCATCTGCTTTTCTAGTTTCCCAGCAGGCTGCTGGGAGCCTGAGCCTTCCCGCTTCTGCGTTCTCTTGATGGCAAGCTGCGCCACTTGGTCGACGAACCAGTCGAAGTTCGCCTGTCCCAGCGAACGCGCATCTGCCTCAGGCGCCATGTTGAAAGAGTCGATGACATAAGCCTGCCCATCGTGAACAGCGAAATCCACCGCATTAATGTCGTACCCCAGCCTCCGGCACAATCGCAGCGCGCCATCTTGCATAGCGTCGCAGATATGCCTTGGCGTGTCGTCTGCGCCGGTGGTGTGCCGCAGATGAACCGGCTTGTTCGCGTCGTACTTCAGTACCCGTGTGTGCTCTTGCCCTACAACAAAACACCGGTACTGCTCATCCAGCGGAATCGTCGACTGCAAAAACATGCACACCGAGTCAGTCTGGTCGTACGCCGAGAAGAAATGTTCCGGAGACTCTACTCGGTGTGTGCCCAGCCAGCCGCCTCGCCCTAATGGCTTCAGAAACGCTGGAAATCCTACGTGCCGGAACACCTTATCCCAATTGAGCGGGAACTCCAGATTCCGCATCGATTGCCCGGTTGTTCCCGGCGGATGTGACTTCTGGGGAATCAAAACGGTGTTTGGAACGGAAAGCCCCTCCTTCTTCGCCACCGCGTAGTGATAAAAACGGTCATGCGCGCCAGCAACGAACGGATCGTTCAGCACAACCGTCCCGCTCAGCGCGGCATTCTTCAGGAACGCTCGGTAAAACTCGATGTCCTGCGAAACACGGTCGATGATGACGTCGTATCCGCTCACTTGCGCGATTTCAACGCCGCCCAGACGTATAGCCTCAGCTTGTAACCCGAACTGTTTTTTCTCGTTGATCCGCTCTACTAAAGCTGTCGGAAACGAGTTTTCCATCCCGTAAAGGATCCCGATTTTTGACATGGTCGATCTCCGTACCACCGTCCACAAAGCCTATCGCAGAAGGCCGGCGACAAGCGAAACGACAATGACGTGATTACCGGAGCGAAGAAATCGTTTCAAGCGAGGTAAAGCGGAGTTTGGGAAAGAACTGCGGGAAGCGAATGGTTAGGAAGTGGCGCCTTTGAACGCCCGTCCGACATGCAGAACCGCCGAGATGGCCCGGTGGTAATTCATGCGCATCGGGCCCAGCACCGCGACGTGCGCTTCCAGCCCGTTCGGCAGATCGAACCGTACGCCAATCAAGGAAAGTTCACTCAGACTTGGATGCACATCTGAGAGCCCAACGTGGATCCCCGGTTCGCCGCCACGGTTTTCAAGGAAACGCTCTAACAGGTGCAGCACGCGCTTCTTTTCTTCCAGCGTCCGGAACAACTCGCGCATGCGCTCTCGCGTGAGGTGAATGTCCAGACCAATCAGGTTTTCGGCGCCGTCGAAATGGATCTCCGGAACCAGGCCCAGATCCAGCAGCCCCATGCCATAAAGCACATGAACCCGTCGCAAGATGGCATCGTAGGCCGCACTTTCCAATTCCAGGCGGCGCTTCAGTTCGCGATGGATATTGGATAGCACCCATCCGCCGAAGTTCACATTGATGTAATTGCGGATGGAGGTCAGGTCATCCTGCGTAAGATTCTCATCCAGGTTGACTACCTTGTTGCGCACCAGCCGGTCACGCGTCACCACCACCATCAGAACGCGCCGATCCGGAAGAGCCAGCAGTTCCACTTGGTCCAGTGTTTGGTTCTCATTCGGTATCGCAGCGGCAATGCCGAAATTGCGTGTGATCTCAGTCAGCAGTTTCGACGATCGTTCAATCTGCGCTTCAACACTGCCCGCGCGCGCAATCTCCACCTGCAGACGGTCTAATTCGGCCTGCACGACACGACTGCTTATTAGGGTATTGGCATAGCTCTGGTAAGCCCGCTCAGTCGGCACCCGCCCGGCCGACGTGTGCGGTTGAAACAGGTACCCTTCTTCCAGAAGATCCGCCATCATATTGCGGATGGAAGCTGGACTCATCGGATACTTGCGGGCAACTGTGCGCGAGGCAACAGGCTCACCCGTCTCTATGTAGTTTTGGACGATGGCATGCAGAACCTCGTAATGACGCGGTGAAAGCGACCCGAGATAATTCATGACGTTGACTAAAAGAACCAAACACCAGGAGCGAACGTAAACATTACGTTACACCTACCCTGATTATAAGTTGTGGCGCAACAAGCAGCGAATTCTCAAATAGCTAAGGCGCTGAAAATTAGGACTTTCCCTCAGAAAGTTCTAGGACTTTCGCGTGACGCCAGAGCCTTTCGAGATCGTAATACGACCTTGCCGTCTCCGAGAAGATGTGAACCAGGAAGTCGCCGTAATCCATCAGCAGCCACTCGCCTGTCTCATATCCTTCCACACTGACAGGCAGTTCACCGATCTGCTTCAGCTGGCGGCCTATTTCGTCGCCGATTGCCTGTGATTGCTTCGGGTTCGAACTGGTGCAAATCACGAAATAATCAGTGAACGTGGTAATTTCCCGAAGGTCAAGGACCCGCAAATCCAAGGCTTTCTTCGACTCGGCAGCATGTACCGCAAGGAGCCAATTCGGTTCGTCAGGAATCCCTGCCGCTTGGGGACTCGTTTGCCGGCTTGTAAGGGCGCTGATACGGCCTCCTGCGCCTAGCGTACTACAGCCGCAGCGGAATCGGAAGCCTGGCGAGAAATCGCCGCTGCCCACGTTAATATTGGCGAAGTGTCCAGCAACGCCCAGTGCCGAGCGTATCCTGCTCTCCTCTGACCAAATTCAGCAACGTGTCCACGACATGGGCCGACAGATTGAGGCCGATTACCCGCCCGGTCCGCTCTACTTGGTCTCGATCCTGAAAGGGTCGTTCATCTTCATGGCAGATCTGGCGCGCGCGCTGACTCGACACAACGTGCGCATTGAATTTATGGGCATTTCAAGCTACGGAAACGCCAAGACCAGTTCCGGCCAGGTAAAGGTAACCCGCGATCTGGACGTCAACATCGAAAACCAGAACGTGCTGATTGTGGAAGACATCATCGACAGCGGCATTACCCTCAACTACTTAACCCGCCTGCTACGCCAGCGTCATCCCAAGTCGCTCGAAATCGCGACCTTATTGGACAAGCCTGACCGGCGTCTCAAGCCAGTGGACGTGAAATACATCGGCTTCCAAATACCGGACGAGTTTGTAGTTGGGTACGGACTCGACTTCGCGGAAGACTATCGCAATCTAAGCGACATCCGCGTGCTCACTGTGTGAGATCAGGCAGTGGGTGCAAGCTTCGGCTTTGGTGGAGCAAGTTCACGAGCCTTGCAGGCCGACGAAAAACCATTGCGCCCGTGCGCTCCGTCGCAAAAAGGCTTGTTCTCGGCCAGACCGCAGCGGCACAGCGAGATAACGCTTCTTCCGCCCAGTCCGTAGCTGTTTCCTTCGGAATCGGCAATGACGAAGTCCCCTTCAATACGAATAGGACCATTGTCGATGATTGTCACTTTCGTTGGCATTCTGCGGCCATGGTACCAGACACGCAAGTACCTGCGACCACGGCCGGAAGTCACGCGTTAGCGCGCCGCGACGAAAACGGCCGTCGTCAAAGCCGGCACTTTCACTGTGCCAGTGTGATTGTCCAGGGAGGCCTGTTTCGCCACCTCATCCTCGCCTTGTACTTGCACGGGATGCAGTTGAAAACGGTTGCCCTTTAATTGTTCGTTCTGGAAAAGCACTGTTCCAATCGTCGCGTTAAACGCCACAACGATGTCCCCGAACTCGCCCGCGCTCCCGCTGCCAGCATCTAACCTCATCACGATCAAGCCGGGGATCTGCAGGGGACCTGTATTCAGGAAATGAAGCTTATTCTGCACTTCGGCTAGCGTTTCCATCCGAAACAGTGTGGAACTGGCGCGGATTCGCAGAAGGTCGAGAAACGCATCACGCGTCCAGATCATGGCACCGTGAGTCGGCGCGAACTGAGGGTCGCCTAAGAGCGGCCGCATCAGGGGCCAATGTTCGGCATTTTCACTCGCCACTGGCAGGCCGATCCCCCAAGTCGAAGACTGGCAGGTCCAGTCTATCCGGTTGAACCAATCACCCGAGTTGAAGCTATTGCCATCCATACCCTTCGTGCGCAGGATTTCATCGCCTGCATGGAAAAAGGGGATGCCTTGTCCGAGCGCAATCAAGCTCATCGCCAACACCTGTCTCCGGGCGCGGGTCGTCAGGTCATCACCGCCGTCTCCGGTGGCTCCGGGGATGGCTGACTTAAGTTGTACCGCCGCGAATAGGGTGCGGTTGTCATGCACAGAGCAGAAATTGACGCTCTCGATTGGCGCTGCCGTATAGCCCACCGCTGGTCCGTTGTAACTTAACTGCGAAGCCCGAACCGTTTGCCCGCTACTGTCAGTGAACGTGAAATCGCGCATGTTGCCGGCCAGGGCGGCACGAATCCAGTCGCTCTGGTTCAGCAACGCCGCCTTCTGCGCCTGCAGCGTCTGCTGTTGAGAGGTGAAGCGACTCGGATCAGTAAACAATCCCGTGGCGAAGCCTTGCTCACGTGGATCTGAAAACGGGCTGCCACCGCGGATGCCGTCCCGCACCCGATCGTTAAAGGTTCCTATCCCGGTTCCATACATGTTGGCCTGGGAAGCGTTCGGACCCAACTTGTTATCGGCCGTTTCGCCAAAGTTCCAACCCTCGCCGTAGAGATAAATCTTCGTGCCATCCACACCATCTTTCTCGAGCGTCAACCCTGCCACAGCCTCTTGAATGTGCAGCATGTTGTCGACAAAATGAAAGCTCATTAGATCGAATCGAAAGCCGTCGATCTTGTACTCGCGCGCGTGGTGCACTACGGCGTCGATCATCAGCTTTTCCATCATCTTGTGTTCGCTCGCCGTGTCTGAACAGCAACTGCTGTTCTCCACGTTGCCGTCCGCATCCAGGCGATGGTAGTAATTCGGCACCAGCTGATCCAGCACTGACCCAGGCGCTTGTCCGTTTGACATCGTATGGTTGAACACCATGTCCTGCACGACTCGCAAACCAGCTTATGCAAGCCCATCACCATCGACCGGTATTCTTTTACCCGATCGTCAGAATCAACCGCATAGGAACCCTCGGGCGTAAAGTAGTGCACCGGATCGTAGCCCCAGTTGTATCCATCTACGTCTTCCACCGCCGCCACCCTTGCTTGCTGCTCTGTGCTGTCTGGCGGATATGCGGAGAGGTCACCCGCGTCTTGCCAAGTCGCTTTGTCCTCGTTCACACTCGCGAAATGGAACGTGGGCAGCAAGTGCACCGCGGCCATGCCGGCTTCGGCAAGCATTCGCAGATGACGCATTCCGACCGTTGCTGCATCAGTGAACGCGAAGTAAGTGCCGCGTCCTTGTGCGGGAACGCTTGCATCCGCTACGCTGAAGTCCCGCACATGCAATTCGTAAACCGAGAAGTCGCGCTTCGATCGCAGCGGCGGCGCTTGGCTTGCCCGCCAGCCCTCGGGCAGCGTACGCGGTGACCGGAGGTCAGTCAATCTCGTCTTAGCGCCATTCAGAGCCAGGTCAGCCGAGTACGGATCGGTAACCGTATTGGTCACAATGCGGTGAAGCGCGGGCACATAGACGGTGACGCTCAACAAGTAATACTTGTCACGCCAGGAACTATCACCCAGTGCCGTCCAAACGCCGTTCGCAGAATTCATCGCAACCGTGGCCAGTGGCTCCACATCTTTGGCTTGGCCGTAGAGCAGCAAGCGCACCGACTGCGCTGTAGGAGCCCAGACTCGAACCTGCACGCCTCCGTCGAAACTGGGGCCCAGCGCTCCGTCATACGGAAACAGATCGTCCAGCACGCCGGCACTCTGTACGCCCGTAAGATACTTCAAAGCGCCACCCGCATCCGTCGCGGCCAAACAGATCTGCGATCGCAACGCTTTGGCCAGAGTTTCATCCACGACGGCGGAGTCGAGTCGATAGACAGCGTATTTCGCCAGTTGCGGATATTTCTGCCCTTGGGCTGTACTGAATGAGCCAGCAGTAAGCGGCAGCATCTGCACGTTCGCCAGTCCGCCGGAAGCAGTAACCTGCAAACTTGCATCCGGCGAATACGCAAGCGCATACGCCCACTTCGATTGCCGGAACTGAGGCTGTATCGCTATTGTGTGCCTGTCAATCCAATACGCCTGCAAACTCTCGAAGCCACGCCGGAGGATCTCCACCGCCGTCGGTTGGCTTGGGTACACGGTAGTCTCGCCGGAGACAACCCATATCTCTGGATGCTCCGCCACGTGCGCCAAGTTCATATCGGGGCCTGGATCCTTCGCGGCAGTCGAAGGATTATGAATAATGAACTTCAGGTCGGTCGGCGAGGCAATCAGCTTGACATCGAAATACGCACCATACTCGTCCATTGACGTAACTGGGTCCGGACCGTCCTTGTAATCGTCGGGCTCTGCAGAGCTTAGCCAGGTATAGACCGTCCATCCTGCATAATTTCCATCTGGCCGGTAGTAATGGATTCGCGCATGGCCGGGGGGCACCGCAACGGCTTGCTCAGTCACGTCTGACATCGTTGTATAGAGTGGCCCGACTCCTGAAACGGGCCAAATTCTTTCCCGCGAGCACCGTCGTACAAGGCCCGTCTTAGCAGCGAAACGTCGACGAGGTAGCCGGTGGGAAGCCGCCAACCTGCCGCATTCTCATGCGCTCTTCCTATAATTGTCAACGCAGGTGCTCTTGTGATCCAGTTCATCTACGACTCCGATAAAGATCTTTTTGAGAGCGCGATGGTTTTCGCGCAGGCGCAAGTGCGCCGACTCATCGAAGCGCAGCCCGGCTTTTATCCGATGTACACAGAAAACGGTAAGTGGCGCCATGAGGGTGCCGCTTGGACCCACTGGTGTGACGGTTTCTTCCCCGGTATGATGTGGCTGTTTTGTAGGTATCTGGGGGCGGACAACCCTGACTCAGCTTACTGGATGGAGCAGGCGATTCGGTACAGCAAACCCCTGGAAGAGCGTAAGAACGATACCGAGGTTCATGACCTTGGATTTATCTTTCTTTCCACTTACTTCCGATGGCACCAAATCACTAAGGACCCCGCCATCCGGGAAGTCGTTCTGGAAGCGGGAACAACCCTGGCGCGGCGCTTCAACGAGGAGGGGCAATTCCTCCGTTCCTTCGTGGCTCCCGATTCGCTTTTCATCGATATCATGATGAACGTCGGCATCATCTTTTACGCGGCTCGAGAGCGCGGTGACCGGCGGCTGCGCGAAATTGCCGTGCGGCATTGCATCACAACACGCCGCTTCTTAGTGCGTGGAGATGGCTCAACGGCGCATGAAGGGCTCTTCGATCTCGATACAGGAGAGTTTCTCCGCCAGTCCACACAGCAAGGGTTTCGCGGTGATTCGTGCTGGTCGCGCGGGCTCGCCTGGTCGCTGTATGGATTCTGCGTGGCATACGAATACAGCCGCGACCCGCGCTTTCTGCAAACCTCGGAAGCGTGCGCAGATTACTACATTTCTCACACCGGCCCGGATGGCGTTCCGCCGTGGGACTATAACGCACCCATCGAAAGCCGCTCGCTTGTGGATACGTCGGCGGCCGCTATTGCCGCTTCCGGCCTCCTTCGGCTATGCCGTCAGATCCCCGATCCGCTAAAAGGACATTTTTATTGGTCCACCGCCATCCAGATTCTACGTTCTTTGTGCAACAAGCATCTTGCAAAAAACGACCCTGCATGGGAAGGTGTGCTCAAAGGCGGCGTCTATCACTTACACAAAGATTTAGGCGTTGACGAATCAGTGATGTGGGGCGAATACTTCTTCGTGGAAGCACTGGAGAACGCGCTGCGCGTGTTTACCGGTCGGGTGACCACTCACTCCACTTCAGCTGTGGATGCCCGGGTCAGCTGAGAAAATAACACGAAAACGCAAGCCGCCAAGTAGCAGGTTCCGCCAAGAACTAACGTCATCTTAAGCCCAAGGAAAATTGCGAAAAAGATGGCAGCGGCGGAGCCCATTACACTGGAGGCCGCATTGATGGCCCAGGCCCAGCGAACAGAATCCGGCGCCACTCTTTCAAGCAGGAACAAGCCTGTAGGGAAAGGCATTCCCATAAGGAAGCCGACCGGGCTTATCAGCGCCACGCTGATTAGAACTTTCATCGCGAACGGCAGAGCCACTCCGCCTTCCACCACCGGGGTTACTACGGCCGCCAGAACAAAGATGCAGAGTGCGACAAGCACTAGCGTGACAGCTAAACGCTGCGCCCTCGCTTTCATGACGTACTTACTCATGAAACTCCCGGCGCCGCTGGAGATCAGCATGGAAAATATGATCACCGTCAGCGCGTAAGTCGGATGCCCCAGGAACAAAACGAATTTCTGAATCAAGGCAACCTGAATCAGGATGTATCCCACCCCAATAGATAAGAAGAACAGCAAGGCTCGCAATCCGCCTTGCGCACGAGATAAGCGGCTGCCCAACAACAATGGCGGGAGCGCAAGAATTGTGATCGTCGCCAAAATGCTCACCGCAACAACGGTGAACAACACCGGCAGGGCAGTATTGATCTTGTAGTCGGCTGCTTTATGCGACGCCTGGAAAAGAAAACGCCAGAGTTCCCCGGGCTGAACCGTATAAAAGAAGAACGGGCGATCGTCCGAGACAGGGCGAACGTCAAAGGGATAGCTCGCGTAAAAGGCATCCCGATCCGGCGACAGTAGGAGACTTCGAAAGTAACTGTCGTGGTTTGTTCCGGGCGCATATACCAGTTCCAAACCGCCGGCGGCCACAGCCGTTTGTACTCTTTGAATGTCTTCTTCGGTGAAAGGCTTACGGGAGATCAGCAAAGTATCTTGGGCGCCCCATTTATCCAGCTTTCTTTGGTCTTGCCGCACCACGATCACGTGCCGGGCCGGGTCGTTTTCCCCGAGGCCGCCCAACGCTTTTGCCGCAAGTGCAATGACTCGTAGCGACTCGCGCGGCGGCACAAATCCCCAGCGCGTAAAAGCGAGCAGCCCGTCCGGAGTCAGATGCGAGAGGTAGTCGGTGAATGCTTCCGTTGTGTAGAGATTGTTCTCCGAGAGCGCAAACGCGCCGGCCGCCGTCGATGCCCATGTGTCCACCAGCGTTGCCTGCAGCACCTGGTAGTGATCAGTCGATCGACGGACGAAGGAACGCCCATCCTCTACCACTATCTTCACTTCCGGACGTGAATAGAGTCCATTGCTGTACTCCGGAAAGCGCTCGCGCATGATTACGTTAGCAATGATGGGGTTGATCTCAACGCCGGTAATGTCCTTGCTCCCTGAAACCAACGCTCGTGCCACGTCCCAGCCGCCGCCCGGACCAATGATCAGAGTTCTAGCGCCGGGCCGCACGGTATAGGGAATCCCAGGCCCTTGAAACCGTAAATCTCGTTCCTGCTTTGGCGTCAGATGGGCAAAGTCGAACTGTGCAATGGCCGTGGATGCGTCGGCATCGATGACGATACTTTGCATACCGCTATCCGGCTTTAAGGCAATCCGCGAAAAGCTGTTCCAGCGAACAAACTCCTCGCCTCGCAGAACCTGGTTCTTGGCGTAGTGAATATCGATGACCGGGTATTTACTGTTGTAAGTGATCAGCCCCACCAGCAGGAGTCCCAGCACGACGCCAAGCACGCGTCCGCGAGTAATCCCCGCTAAGTGAAACCAAATGGCTGACGAGACCGCGAAGAGCACAGCGGCAACCAGGATTGTGTTAGGTCCACCCAGCCGGTTCAGCAGCGGAATCAACACCAGGCAGCCGCCGGCAGCGCCAATCAAATCGAAAAAGTACACGCGATCGACACGCTGAATGGTGTCGCTGATGACTAGCGAAAGAATGGTGCCGGCCAGAAGAAACGGTACCGCGGCCACAAAATAGGCCAGCACCAGTCCGGCGGAACCTATCTCGCTCAGCAGCACGCAAAGGCACACGACAATGGCAACCGAGTTCACGGCCGCCAGCATGCCCACCTTCTGCAATAAGGTGCCGCGCCAGGTCTGGACTACGTACGACAGAACCCCGCCCGCGCCTAACCCGAACAAGGCGATCGAGATCGCTAAAAACGCAAAATGGTAGTAGTAAATGACCGAAAAAACTCGTGTCAGCGATAACTCGAGTACAAGCGTTGCAAGTGAAGTTGCCGCCACTCCGAAATAGATCTGGGGCCAACTCCGTTTGCGCTCCGCCCAAGTTGTGGCATCTGGGTTCACAGCTTCCGTCGGTTGCAACTTCCTATGGTACTGACTAGGCGGGAGAATGGAGCTTCGCGCCAAATTGGGTGAGATAGCGCTAAGGCGGGTTAACTATTTATGACGGTAGGTGATGCGGCCTTTTGTTAGATCGTAGGGTGACATTTCAAGGGTGACGCGATCGCCAGCCAATACGCGGATTCGATTGCGTCGAAGCTTGCCCGCCAAGTGTGCAAGCACTGTTCTGTCCTGGTCCAACTGCACGCTAAACAAACCACTTGGGAACTTTTCAACCACAGTTCCGGTTACTTCAATACTGTCTTCTTTACTCATTCGCCTCTAATAATGGTGTGCGGCCCGAAAACTCGGGCCGCTGCCATTAGTATAGCGCTAAAGACCTACTTACCAGCCCAAAACCATGGCGAACACAAGCGGCGCCACTATGGACGCGTCCGACTCAATCACGTATTTGGGCGTGTGTATGCTCAGCTTCTCCCAGGTGATCTTCTCATTCGGAATCGCTCCGGAATAAGAGCCATAGCTAGTGGTTGAATCGCTGATCTGGCAGAAATAGCCCCACAGCGGCATGTCTTCCTTCTCCAGATCCTGGCGCAGCATGGGCACCACACAGATGGGGAAGTCGCCGGCGATACCGCCCCCAATCTGGAAAAACCCTATCGAAGAATCCGCCGTTGTTTTGCCGTACCAGTCCGCCAGCGACATCATGTATTCAATGCCCGTACGCACCGTGTGCACGTTTTTCACATCGCCGCTGATGCAGTGGCCCGCGTACATGTTGCCCAGCGTGGAATCTTCCCAACCCGGCACAAAGATCGGCAGGTTTCGTTCCATCGCCGCGTACAGCCAGCTATCCTTGACATCAATCTGAAACGAAGCCTGCAATTCTTTCGACTTCAGAATTTTGTAAAAGAATTCATGGGGGAAGTGGCGCTCGCCCTTGGCATCGGCCTCCGTCCATTCCTTCAAAATTACGCCTTCAATGCGGCGCATCGCTTCTTCCTCGGGGATGCAGGTATCCGTCACACGATTCATATGACGATCCAGTAACGCCTGCTCATCGTGGGCGCTCAAATCCCGCCAGTGCGGAACGCGCTCATAAAAATTGTGCGCCACCAGATTGAAAACATCCTCTTCCAGGTTGGCGCCGGTACAAGAAACGCCGTGGATTTTCCCCTGCCGGATCATCTCCGCTAAAGAGATGCCTAGTTCGGCAGTACTCATCGCACCCGCCATCGCCAGAAACATCTTGCCGCCCTTCTCCAGATGGGCATTGTAGGCTTCTGCGGCCTCTACCAGTGCAGCGGCATTGAAGTGTCGATAATGATGCTTGATGAAGCTCGAAACGGGTCCACGATCCATGTCAGTTCCTACCCTAACGCACAACTTCACTCGTCGCAGTTGTTACTCTCGAACGAGAAGATCTTCTTGCCAGTCCGCATTCGAATCGTCACGCGCCCTCCTCGGCGTGCAGCGCAGCCAATCAGCAGCAAGCCCTTTCTAGCAGCGCCTCCGCCGTCCGCGCCAGCTGCCGGAGCACGTCCTGCATCCAGAGCCATCGGGGGCTCCAGTCTGGTCGCCCTCGGCATATTGCTCAGCCGTATCAGCGGGCTTCTACGCGAGACAATCTTTGCTCACTTCCTCGGCAACTCGCCCATCGCTGGCGTGTTCAAGGCCGCTTTCCGGATTCCCAATCTGCTCAGCAATCTCTTCGGGGAAGGCGTCCTTTCTGCTGCCTTCGTCACGGTTTATGCCAAGCTGCGCGCCAACGGACAAGACAAGGAAGCAGAAGAACTCGCTGAAGCTGTTTTTGGCGTGCTCGCAACACTTTCGGCAACGCTCGTCCTGCTCGGAGTCTTCCTCGCGCCGCTGCTGATCGATGTGATCGCGCCCGGCTTCAAAGGGGAAAACCGAGCCCTTACGATTCAGCTTGTTCGCATCATGTTCCCCGGCGCAGGCCTGCTTGTTACTAGCGCCTGGTGCCTCGGCGTGCTCAATAGCCACCGGCGCTTCCTGCTTTCCTACACGGCGCCCGTTGCCATGAATCTCGTCATGATCATGGCGCTCTTATTCTCCGGCGGTGCGGGACCGGTACCGGTTGTCAATTACCTCGCGTGGGCTGCGGTCCTTGGCAGCGGCATGCAATTTCTAGTGCAAGTGCCGCAGGTGCTGCAACTGCTGCCCAACTTTCGCCCCCGCCTGGAACTGCGCTCGCCGCATGTTCGTACCGTATTCAAGAACTTCGGTCCAGTCTTCATAAGCCGCGGCGTAGTGCAAATCAGCGCCACCGTCGATCAGATCATTGGCAGCTTTCTCGGTCCGCTCGCCATTTCGACTCTCGCCTATGGCCAAACCATCGGCGTCCTTCCAGTAAGCCTGTTCAGCATGTCCATATCGGCCGCAGCCCTGCCTGCACTCTCCAGCGCTACCGGCACGGAAGAAGAAATCGCCGCCTCTCTGCGTACTCAGCTCATCTCCGGCTTACGCCGCATCGCATTCTTCGTAGTGCCTTCGGCCATTGCGTTTCTGCTGCTGGGCGACGTCATCGCCGATGGTCTTCTCGCTAGCGGCCGCTTTCGAGTTGAGGACGGGGTAGCCGTGTGGTCGGTCCTCGCAGGTTCTGCAGTCGGCCTCCTCGCTACCTGTCTTGGCCGCCTCTACTCGTCGGCGTTCTACGCACTTCTCGACACAAAAACCCCCCTGCGCTTCGCCGTTGTGCGCGTCCTACTAACCACGGCACTTGGTTTCCTATTCGCCCTCGGCATTCCGCACTGGCTGCACCTGGATGTGAAATGGAGCATGGCCGCCCTTACCGCTTCTGCCGGCGTTGCGGGATGGGTGGAATTTAGCCTACTTCGCCGGACGTTAAGTGAGCGCATCGGGCCTATCTCAATCACATCCGGCTTCATGGTGCGGCTCTGGATTCCAGCCATCGTCGCCGGCTGCTTAGCATACGGCATTAAAGCGGGTCTTGGGCTCTCCCATCCCCGGCCTTTTGCAGCTATTATTCTGCTTGTATACGCCGCCAGCTACTTCGCCGGAACTTCGTTTCTGAACGTCGAAGAATCCGACCAGTTCCTGCACTCGGCCTGGAGTCGCCTCGCTCCCCTCGTCACTTCGCTGCGACGAATCGCGAAGTAATTCGGGCAATCTGTAAGTCCTCTTCGGACGGCAGCGTTTTCGTTTCAAAAGGCCCCAACACTTGCAACCCGTCCACCACCTCGCGCCGGACGGTTTCGGAGTGCTCGCCGATGCCACCCGTGAAGATAAGCGCGTCCATCCCGCCAAGCACCACCGCCATCCCGGCAATTGCCTTCCTCACTTGAAACACAAACATGCGCAATGCCAGATCTGCCCTCGGGTCCGCAGCGCGTGCCTTCTCCAGATCGCGCACATCGCGGCTTGTCTCGGAAACGCCAAGCAGTCCGGATTCGTGGTTCAGCACATTCTCTAACTCATCAACGCCGAGCTGCAAATGCCGCATCGCGTAGCTTGTTACTCCAGGGTCCAGATCGCCCGACCGCGTTCCCATCAGGATGCCGGCGTTCGGAGTCAAAGCCATCGTCGTGTCCACCGATTGGCCGTTGCGAATCGCCGTGATACTCGCGCCATTTCCGAGATGGGCAACTACCAACCGGGGTGGCACGGTCGACAACTCATGCAGCACCGATTCCAGTGACAACCCGTGAAAACCGTATCGACGCACACCCCGTCGCCTTAGTTCGGAGGGCAAGGGCAAGGTTCGGCTCACGTCCAGAAGCGTCCGGTGAAAGGCAGTGTCCAGGCATAGAACCTGCGGCACGTTTGCATACTGCCGCTGCGTAGCCGCGAGTACATCCAGTGCAGGCGGAAGATGCAATGGTGCAAACTCCGCTGCGCGTGTCAGCGATTTGCCTATCTCATCCGTCCACACGGCATGCTCCAGCAACTCGGGGCCGCCATGCACAATGCGGTGCCCCACTGCTTGTAATGGAGGCGACTGGAATTCATCCAATGCATGTCGCACGTTCTCGAGTGCCGCATCGAAGTTCGGAATGGTGCGCTTTGCCTCCGAGGGCTTACCATCATTCGCCGCTCTACTCCAAAAGCTCGCCTCGGGCGTTCCAATCTCTTCCGCCTCGCCTTCGCAAATCAGGCAAGGATCGCCGCCCCGTCTGTCGAACAATCCAAACTTCAGAGAAGACGATCCGCAATTGAAGGCCAGCACCGCGCCCGGGGCGCTCAAGCGGTCCATCTCCAGTTCTGCACTTCCGGCAGATCTTGCCCGTTTTCGGAAACGTAAGCCCGATGCCGTTGCAGACTGGCGTAATAGCGGTCAGATTCTCGATCCACAATCGCCTGCAGCCGCGGTATACGGCGAATCGCGTCGAACGCCAACGTGAACCGGTCCAGTTGATTCAACACCACCATGTCAAATGGCGTTGTAGTTGTTCCCTCTTCCTTGAAGCCGCGGGCATGCAAGTTGTCGTGATTGGTTCGGCGATAGGTCAATCGGTGAATCATCCAGGGATAGCCGTGATACGCAAAGATAATCGGCTTATCCTTTGTAAAAACCTCATCAAACTCTTCGTCGGGCAATCCGTGCGGGTGTTCGCTTGATGGCTGCAGGGTCATCAAGTCCACTACGTTCACCACGCGAACCCGTATGTCTGGCACATACTCACGCAGAAGCGTCACAGCGGCCATAGTTTCGAGCGTCGGCACATCGCCCGCGCACGCCATCACCACGTCGATCTCTCCGCCTTCCTCGTTGCTGGCCCACTTCCAAACGCCCAAGCCCTTTGTGCAATGCGTCACCGCGGCATCAATGTCCAACCAGACCGGCGCTGGCTGCTTGCCCGCGATGATCACGTTCACGTAGTGCCGGCTGCGCAGACAGTGGTCCGCCACCGACAGCAGCATGTTGGCGTCCGCAGGCAGATACACCCGCACAATGTCAGCCTTCTTATTCAGCACATGGTCTATAAAGCCCGGGTCCTGATGCGAAAATCCGTTGTGGTCCTGCCTCCACACGTGCGACGACAACAGGTAATTCAACGAAGCGATACGCGGCCGCCACGGTATGCGCGCGGTTACTTTCAACCATTTCGCATGCTGATTGAACATGGAATCGATGATGTGGATGAATCCTTCATAGCAGTTGAAAAGCCCGTGCCGTCCAGTCAATAAGTAGCCTTCCAACCATCCCTGGCACATGTGCTCGCTCAAGACTTCCATCACGTGCCCGTCTTCCGTCAGGTTCATATCCACGGGCTTTGTTTCGGCCATCCATTCTTTGCCCGAGACTTCGTAAACCGCCTGCAACCGATTCGAGGCGGTCTCATCCGGACCGACCATTCGAAAGTTCCGTGTTTTCAAGTTGGACGCCATAATGTCGCGCAAGAAGGTTCCCAGCACGCGAGTCGCTTCCGCTTCCACCGCTCCCGGCGCCGGCACTTCAACTGCGCGTGTGCGGAAATCACCCATCGCTAGCGGCTTCAACAGAAGGCCCCCGTTAGCGTGTGGATTCATTCCCATACGCTTCAGGCCCGTGGGCGCCAGTTCCGATAAGTCCGCCCGCAATTTGCCGTTCTTGTCGAATAACGTCTCTGGATGATAGCTGCGCATCCAACCTTCCAGGATTGCTAGGTGCTCCGGGTTGGTGCGAACTTGCTCCACGGGCACCTGATGCGCGCGCCATGTGTTCTCCACCGGTTTGCCATCCACTTCCTTCGGACCCGTCCATCCTTTCGGCGTCGCCCAGATCAGCATCGGCCAGCGTGGCCGCTCAGTCGCTCCCTCCTGCCGAGCTCGATATTGAATCTGCCGGATTTCCGCAACCATGTCGTCCAATACTTCGGCCAACTGGTGGTGCATCTCCATAGGATCGTCGCCGCCGAGGAATCGAGGCGCGTAGCCGTAGCCGCGGAAGAGATCCATGTAGTTCGTCTTGCGGAATACGGGCCAGCACCGTTGGATTCGCTATTTTGTAACCATTCAAGTGCAAAATCGGCAGCACCGCGCCGTCCGTTGCCGGACTTAGAAACTTATTCGAATGCCAGCTTGTGGCCAGCGGTCCGGTCTCCGCTTCGCCATCCCCCACAATGCAACCGACAATCAGATCCGGATTATCGAATGCCGCCCCATACGCATGCACCAGTGCATAACCCAACTCGCCGCCTTCGTGAATCGACCCGGGCGTCTCCGGGGCCACATGGCTCGGGATGCCGTAGGGCCATGAGAACTGTTTGAACAGACGCTTCATGCCGTCGCGATCCTGTGCGACCGCCGGATAAATCTCTGAATAGCTGCCCTCGAGATAGGTGTGCGCAACAATCCCGGGACCACCATGTCCCGGACCGATGATGTACATCATGTTCAGATCGTGCACCCGGATCAACCGGTTAAAGTGTGTGTAAAGAAAGTTGAGCCCCGCCGTCGTGCCCCAATGCCCCAGTAACCTGGGCTTGATGTCTTCCGGCGACAAAGGCCGCTCCAGCAACGGATTGTCCTTCAGATAGATTTGGCCAACCGTAAGGTAATTCGCTGCGAACCAATACTCGTTAAGTTTCTGTGACTCTTCGCTGCTGAGTTGAGTAGGCATGGCTTTGGTGTCTCCTTATCTGACACCCGCAGGCCCGATTGCGCAACTTCTGAGAACACCCTTCTAGGATTCTTCCGCCTGGAACTTTCCCGTAAGCGGACCGATGAATGTGATGGGAGGGGTTTATGGCATACCCAGGCTCTCCCGAAATCTGAATTCGGAATCATCATCATGCACCGTAGATATACATTCGCCGTGGCTCTCCTGATTTTTTCGTCAGCTCGAAGCTTCGGGCAGACTGGCGTTGAGCAACTATCGCCTGCGTCCAACACTCCGTCTGAGGCGCCAGCAACCCTTTCACCGTTGCCCAACTCTGTTATCAGTGCCGATTCGCCCTGGAAACCCATGCTCGACCGTTGGTTCGAACTGCGTGAGGTGGACTTCTCCTTGCGGTACCGCAGCGTCTTCGATTCCAACAATGCACACGAATTCGATCAGGCGCAGCAGCGAAGCATTGTCGACGGCAAATTTAAATTCGACCGTCAGGGCAAGTTCGGGATTGTCTTTCACGCCTCCACGGGAAAGTATTTCAATTGGGCCTATGCCGATTTCATAGGTGGTGGAACGCAGAAGGCCTACGCTGCGGAATACGCACGGGCTACACCCATTCAACGCGACGCCGTGGATGCGTACCTGACGCCTGAACGCATAGCAGTGCAAGGAGCTTCTGGCGGTTGGGCGATGTATGTTCGACGGCTTTACCTCGATCTTGAGCCCGTGGATGGAATTGAAGTGCAGTATGGCAGCCTCGACATCAATCGCGGCGCGGCCAGTGAGATCACAACCTACGACAACGATGGCTATATTGCGGGAGAGCGCCTGCTGATCAAGCGTCCGAAGAATCTCTTTTTCGATGAGGCTTCCGTCACCTACGCGTACTTGGGCGACCTCTATACGCCTAACTTTTTCGCCCGCGGGGACCGTCTTACCCAGGCCAACTATCATCAGTTCCTGTTGCGTAAGATGATCGCTAAGCGCCTGAATGCTTCTTTCGATTACACCTGGCAGAACAAAGCGAATACCTTGAGGCAAGCAGTGGAAATCAAAATGCCGGAACTCCGGATCCTTGATAGTGCGCGTGTAGAGACCTATGAACGACTGAATGCGATTTCGTTCGCCGAAGTTGTTGACTTCGCACCGGGCGGCAAAGGATTTGCCATCACTTTAGCCAAAAAGAATATTGGACACCGCGTCTCTTTAGAAGGAGGCTACGCCCATATCGACCCGCACCAAGGCGTACTCACGCAATCAGAAACCTCAGCTACCTTTTGCATGGGCGTCAACGGCGACGCGTATGGATTGGGTACCCGGTTCTTCGTCCACCCCACGGTAAAGGTCACACCATACCTCGATGTGACTGGCTTCTACACTCACGAGATCGGGCAATTCACCGTTCCGGATCAGATGGTTTGGAATAAAGAGGCACTCAATGCAGGCATAGTTTTGGACTTGAAGAAAGCGCTGCTTCACCAGGGCCGAGAGCAATAGACTTGTTCAGTTTGAAAGATCGGAGTCGACCGAGCCATCGACGCCGATCTTTCCGACGTTGAACGAGGCTCTAGCTCGCGGCACCCGCTTGCATCAACTGCTCTGCCTGGCGCAGCGCTTCAGGTGTTACGTGATCTCCCGACAACATCCGTCCGATCTCCCTTGCCCGCTCCCCATGGCTGAGTTCTTCGATTTCCGTGGCAACGCGTCCTTTGCGCTCCCGTTTTGAAACCGCATAATGGTGGTCGGCAAACCCAGCGATTTGGGCCAGGTGAGTGACGCAAATTACTTGGCTCGATCGTGACAAGGTTTTCAGTCGCCGTCCCACCGCAGCGGCGGCTGCCCCGCCCACGCCGGCGTCCACCTCGTCGAATACCAGCGTGTGGTGCACATTTCCATTAACCGGCATCTGCGCCGCTGTCTTTAGCGCCAGCGCGATTCGGGATAGTTCGCCCCCCGAAGCAATCTTTTCGAGCGGCTTCGGTTCTTCACCACGGTTCGCTGAGACCAGAAACGCCACTTGATCCACGCCCGAAGCAGTCCATTCCCCCGTCTTTACCTCAATTTGGAAGCGTGTACCTGGCATCGCCAGGCCCTTCAACTCCGCTTCCACCTGACGGCTGAGCTTTTCGGCTGCTCCCATTCGCGTCTTGTGCAGCTCAATTGCTACGTTTTCGTAAACGCCGGCTGCACGCGCCAGTTCTTTCTCCAGCGCGGCCCGGTGCTCGGCTGCATTCTCCACCTCGTCAGCGCGGCGCGCCACATCGTCCCGGAAACTAATTACCTCCTCTAGCGTTCCGCCATATTTCCGCTTCAAACGATCCATCGCCGCCAAGCGCGTCTCCACGTCTTCCAGCCGTTTCGGATCCGCTTCCAATCGGCCCAAATAATCGCGAAGGGCGTATGCTGCCTCTTCCACAAGGACCGACGCCTGCTTTAGCGAACTACCGGTTTCCGCCAGGCTCTCGTCAATTCGGATCAGTTCATCCAGCCGCTTTCCTGCGTGTTTGATTTGCGTAATGGCACTGTCGGGCGACTCATATAGCGCCTCGAACGCCGCCGCCGCGCTCTCTTGCAATCGCGTTACATTCTGCAATACTTTGCGTTCGCTTTCGAGCTCAACATCCTGGCCCGGCCTTGGCTGCACGGCATCAATCTCATTCCGCTGAAAGCTCCAGAGATCGAGTAACCGCAGCTTCTCCTGCTCGTTCGCCGCAAGCTCCTTCAGGCGTTCGCCAAGGGAGCGCCACTCGGCGTAGGCATCCGCCACGCGCTCCCGCACCGACGCGTTCGCGGCAAAGTCGTCCAACTGCTCGCGCTGTCGTTCCGAACCGAAAAGAAGTTGCTGCTCGTTTTGTCCATGGATATCGCCAAGCGCAGGCGCCAGCTGGCGAAGAAAGGCCGTGGTCACAATACGGCTCGCCACGAATGCGCGTGACTTCCCATTGGAAGCGATCTCGCGCTCCACCAGCAGATCTTCGTCCTCTTGTTCGATACCGGCTTCGGCGAGCAAAGCCTTGAGTTCGGCACTTGGCTCCACTGAGAACACTCCCGAAACGCGCGCTTTATTTTCCCCGCTGCGCACCATTTCGGCCGACGCCCGCGCGCCTAAAAGCAACCCCAATGAATCCACCACAATCGATTTGCCGCTGCCCGTTTCACCTGTTAGGATGTTCAATCCATCTTGAAACCGAATGCGGGCGTGCTCCACGACGGCATAGTTGTCCACAATCAGTTCCGACAGCATGTGACCGAATTATAGTTCGCGGCGGCCTTTACCGCTCCGTTACCGGCGGAGCATTCGACGGGCTTACAGATTTAGATTTCTTTAGTCATTCGAACAATCGGCAGAACTGCCCCATTGGGAAGCGGGACGTCGACGCTCTCGCACCGGCGATAACCCTTCAACGAGTAAAGCGGAACTCCGGTCAAAGTCGAGCCCATCTCCAGGCGGCGAAACCCAGCGGCCCGTGCCTGGTCTTCGCAATGCGCCAGCATCAGGCTTCCCAAGCCTCGACGGGACCAGTCTGGATGAACAAATATCGCCCGGATCTTTGCGGCATCCCTGCCTGGATGGAGAAAGGCTTGCTCCCGATTGGGCCCTCCATCGCTTCCGAACAGCGTTGCGCGATGGCTCCATCCGCCGCAGGCAACGATGGAAGCTTGTCCTACCGTTTCCGCCACGAAGTAGGTGCGGTCTTGGACAAGCTGCGTATCCAGGCCGAGGGCGTGACCTAGTGCCCCCTCAATCTGCTCCGCTGTATAGTCGTTTGCCTGAAGCTTGCGGACCGACTGCTCAATCAGCTCGTGCAACACGACGATGTCGGACTCGATTGCAGGCCGGATAGCGACCGCAGTGCCGAAGTAAGTTGAGCTCATCGTACGCTTCCCCGTAAGATAGCCTGTTTGAGGTGAACCCGGAGTCCATTCCCGTCGACGTGGTCCGCCATGCGTTGCGAGAGTCGCTCCCCTTTGTCGGCATTGCGAGCATCGTCCTGGTGGCCGGCCTGGTACTGCTCGGCTTAGCGATCGCAAGATCCCGAGACCGCTTGCTGCTCTGGGTCGGAAGCTTCTCCACGCTGTACGGACTTCGCCTCTTCGTTGAGAACGATTTGGTCCAACACGCCACCTCGGCCAATAGCGAAACGCTTCTTCTCGCTTCGCTCTGCCTGACTTACGTTATCCCCGTCCCCTACGCCTTGTTTGCAGTCCAACTGCTCGGCCGGGGCTGGAAGAACTCCATCGTGCTGTGGTTCTGGTGCGAAGCCGTATTCGCGGTTATTTCCATCCCGGCGTTGCTGTGGACCAGGCAACAGGACATCCCCGATCTTGTCAACGCCATCCTCGTGGTCGCCGGCACGATGGCTCTGGTTCTGAATGTTCTCTTCCTTCCACGCAATGCAAAAGGGCCGGGCAAAGCGCTGACCTGGCCCTTGATCATCTTCGGGATCTTTGTCTTGATCAACAATCGCCAAATTCGACCGGGCGGCATGAATGTGGAGCCGTTTGGATTTCTAATCCTGCTGGCAGGCTTAGGTCTAACTGCCATTCAGTACGCAATGACGCGCGAACGCAAGCTGATGGAAGTGGAACAAGAGCTAACCCTGGCACGACGGATTCAGGCATCGATCATACCCGAATCTGCGCCCGAGCTTCCGGGCCTTCAGCTCGCCACCCGCTACCAGCCTATGACCTCAGTGGCCGGCGATTTCTTCGACTTCCTTCACACCAGTGACACATGTCTAACCGTGCTCGTCGCCGACGTGTCGGGTCATGGTGTGCCCGCCGCGCTGGTCTCCTCCGTTTTGAAGGTCTGTTTCGCGGCACAGCGAGAACATGCCAACGACCCGTCGAAGGTTCTGGCCGGGTTAAACAAAATGCTGCGTGGCAGCCTGGGCGGCCAATACGTGACCGCGGCATGCGCCGCTATTGACCTGTCTTCAGAACAGCTCCAATACGCGGGCGCTGGTCATCCTGCCTCGTTATTGCTTCGCAGCGAGCAATGCGAAGTATTGGAACTGGCGGAAAACGGGCTTTTCCTTGGGCCCTTTCCGCAGGCAACGTATGCGAACATGAGCGCTCCATTCACAAGCGGCGACCGCCTGTTGCTCTATACAGACGGCATTCTGGAAGCGGCAACCGGACCCGGCGGGCAGGAATTTGGATTATCGAATCTACAGCGCCTATTCTTAGAGAAGCAAGGCCTTGAACCTCAGGCGTTTATCGCTCAACTGTTCCGCACCATTGAGACTCCGTCGCAGCAGGACGACCTGACGGCCGTGCTGATACAGAAGCAAGGCCCGTAGCGTTTCGCCTCGCCTCTCTATAATGAGAAACGAAGTAAGGAGACAGTCGAATATTGCACTTTGTGCTTGTGCCCGCAGAGCTGTCGCTGTGGGACCTCTTCCAGAACCTGCGACCGGTTCCTCTGGCCATCATCGTGATTCTGATCGTGTTCTCGCTGCTTTCGTGGACCATCGTCTTTTCGAAAAACAGCGTGTTCGGCCGGGCGCGCCGCGATAACCGAAATTTCCTGCGTGCTTTTCGAAAGGCCCAAAATTTGCAGGCCGTAGCAGTGGCAAGCGAACAATTCAATGCGGCGCCGCTGGTGGCGGTATTCGATTTCGGCTACGGCGAGATTGAGCGCCAGGTGAAGCAGCGCGGCGGGCTGGTAAACAAAGTCGCCGTTGAACGCAGCCTGCAACTCGGTATCAGCGAAGAAGTCACCAAGCTCGAGATGAACATGAACTGGCTGGCCACTGTCGCTTCGGTGTCTCCCTTCATCGGCTTATTCGGCACCGTGTGGGGCATCATCGACGCCTTTCAGGGTCTTGGCAATGCCGGCAGCGCCAGTCTCCGCGCGGTTGCTCCTGGTATCTCAGAGGCGCTCATCACAACCGCAGTCGGATTAGCAGCAGCCATCCCGGCGGCGATCTTCTACAACCTATTTGGTACGCGCATCAAGGAAATCGGCACGCGCATGGAAGACTTCGCCATCGAGTTCCAGAACCTCGCGGAGCGCGATTTCGGCGGCTGACAGGAACGCAAATGGCATTCTCGTTTCAGAGCGGCGGTGGTGGAAGGCGGGGACGGCGGTTCGGCGGTCCCAGCGCCATGTCAGAGATCAACATCGTGCCGCTTGTCGATGTCGTGCTCGTGCTTCTGATCATCTTCATGATCACCGCGAACGTCATGGAATTCGGCCTCGATATCCAGGTGCCCAAAGTGAAGCGCGTTGCTAACACGGCGCAGGATCTGCCGGTCGTCAGCATCACCAAAAACGGCGAGTCGTTCCTCAACGAGAAAGCAGTGAACATCAACCTGTTAGGCGACGCCGTCCGGCAACGTTTTCGGAACCCAAGCGCAGTCTATGTGCGGGCCGACAAGGAAACGCCTTGGGACGCCATAGCCCAGGTGATCGCGGAGCTGGGTGAATCTCACTTCGAAGTAAAGATGGTGACAGCGCCTACCGATTCGGCTTCCCGTCGCATGGGTTCAAATCAGGGACGATAGGAAGATGGCGCGCAACCTCGACATCTTGGAGGAACGCGATCCGCTGGGCGGCCCTTTTGCCGGCTCCCTCGCCGTACACCTGGCGCTGGTCGGAGCGCTGATCGCCAGCTGGTTCTGGCTCCATCGAACACGCGAAACGCTCGGCGAGCAAAACGCTGCCGGTGGTCCGGCATATAGCGTTTCTTCCGTCAGCAAGATCCCGATTCCGCCACGGGACGCTCCGCAGAATCCGGTGGCGGCCGACACCAAATCCACACTACCCACTGCGCCTGCGAAACAGGAGGCCGAAAAGCAAGCTCCGCCTCCACCCAAGAACGCCATCGAGATCCCGGACAAGATCAAGAAGCAGGCGCCGCAGCCGTTGCACCAGCAGAACTATTGGCAGCCGCCGCCGCAAAATCAGATATACAGCCGGACGCGCACCGCGGTCTCCAGTCCGCTTTACGGCGGACCCACGGGCTCAGGCCAGGTTGGCATCGGTCCTAATTCCCCGCTCGGCTCCCGTCTGGGCTGGTACGCCGAGGTGATCAGGCAGCGCATCGCTCAACAATGGCTCACGAATGGGCTGGATGCCCGCAGCCAGAACTCACCGGCCATCGTCAGCTTCACCGTGGCACGAGACGGCTCGGTGCGAGATGTTCGCGTGATACAGTCGAGCGGCAATCCGAACATTGATAGCACCGCCGCACGCGCTGTGTATCAGGCGAACCCGTTACCGCCGCTGCCGCCGCAGATCACAGACAGCTCCATCGCTGCTCAGTTCACGTTCAATTTACGCTGATGCGAATCCATCTCACTTTTTTTCTAGCCATTGTCCTGAGCGCGCTTGCGCTTTCTGCCGAAGCACAACAAGTCACCGGAACCATCGAGAAAAATCCGGGCAAGCCGCTGGTGGCCGTGACGGATTTCCGCGCCGCCGGGAACGCCGGGTCGTTGATCTCTGTTTTCAATCAGACTGTAGCCACCGATCTGCTGGCCTCGCCGCTCATTAACTTTGTCCCCAAGACTCTTTACCCGCTGCAAGTTCCTCAACAACCGTCCGATTTGATTCCCGGTGTTGCGCCGGGCAGCAACCGGGCCGTGAATCCTAATGGGATGCGGCTGACGGATTGGAGCCTGCCGCCCATCTCGACCAACTTTGTAGGCATCGGTTACGGCGCCGAGGACCGCGGACAATTCGTTGTCTTCGGTTGGTTCTACACCACCGCTCCAACCATTGCCACGCTGCAGCAGGCGCAGGTCTTTGGCAAGGTCTATACGGCAACGCTCGACCGGAATGGTGCAGTCGACGCAGGTCATCGCTACGCAGCCGATATCCTGGCCCAGTTCGGCGGCAAGAGCTTGGTCGGCACCCATATTGTCTTCGTCTCCGACCGGACTGGATCGAAAGAGATATGGGTCATGAATTGGGATGGCACCGACCAGCGTCAACTCACGCACCTGGGTTCCATAACTACCTTCCCGTCGGCCTCACCAGATGGCCGGATGGTCGCGTTCACAACGTACGCCAGCGGCAGCCCTAACATCAACATCGTTTCCATAGACACGGGCCGCAAATTGCCTTTTTATAACCAGCGGGCCTCGATGAACGCCTTTGTTACATTTACGCCCGATTCGAAGCGCCTCATCTTCTCGTCCACGGCCGGGGGCGGTCCGCCCCAGTTGTACATGGCGAATGTCAACGGCAGCGACTTTCACCGCATTACATCTTCGGGCGCGATCGAGGTGGAGGCCAAGATCAACCCAAAAACCGGGACCGATCTGGTGGACGTCTCTGGCCGGTCGGGCCTGCCGCAGGTGTATCACATGAACCTGGAAGGCGCCGACTTACAAAGGATCTCGGCCGGTACAGGCGAGGCGACGAACCCTGCCTGGAGTCCGGATGGCGCGCACATCGCCTTTGCCTGGACAAAGGGCTTCGAACCTGGCAATTACAACATTTTTCTGATGGATGTTGCATCGGGTCAAACCACACAGCTCACCGCCGCCGAGGGCCGCAATGAGAATCCCGGCTGGGCTCCGGATGGAGCGCATATCGTCTATGCGTCGAAGCGTGGACGGCAGTCGCAGATCTGGGTCATGAACGCCGACGGAACCGGCAAACACGCTCTTACCCAGGCGGGCAGCAACGAAAAACCCGTTTGGGTGAACGCCGAGCAGTAACTCTGGACTAACATAGATAATTCGTTCCAAGTAACATTTGCCAGGGAGAATGTCTAGACACACTATGACCAAACACCGAGCATCGCTCAGTGCCGTCGCCGCACTCACGCTGCTTATCGCAGCAGGATGCCATAAGAAAGCTGCGCCGCCTCCGCCGCCTCCGCCGGCACCGGCGCCCGCACCTGCTGCAAACAAGCCGACGGTCAACTTCTTCAATGCCGAACCAACTACCGTGAACAGCGGACAGGCGTCGTCCTTGAGTTGGTCGGTTACCGATGCCACCAGCGTGGAGATCGATAACAGTATTGGCCAGGTGAGCCCGAACGGCCGTCGCGCCGTGTATCCGACTGCAACAACGACTTACATCTTGACCGCGACCGGACCAGGCGGGGCGACCACGGCGCAGACGACAATCAGTGTCAGTTCGCCGCCGCCACCGCCCCCGGCCCCAACCGCGAATCAGCCCTCGGCTGCCGACATCCTGGCAAAGCAGGTCCAGGATCTTCATTTTGATTACGACAAGAGCGAAGTGCGCGCGCAAGACCAGCCGCGTTCTGCAGCAGGACGCCACCGCTCTGAAGCAGATACTTTCGCATCGATCCCAACTTCGTGGTCACGATTGAAGGCCATTGCGATGAGCGGGGCTCGGCCGAGTACAACCTGGGGTTGGGAGACCGGCGCGCCTCTGCCACGAAGGACGCCCTGGTCGCACTGGGTGTTCCCGGAGAGAAGTTGAAAACCATAAGCTACGGCAAAGAACGGCCGCTGTGCACAGATGCGACGGAAGATTGCTATATGCGCAATCGCCGCGCTCATTTCTCCGCCAACCAGTAGGCAATCGCCAGTCTTTCCTACACTGGAGAGAAGCCTGAAACGAGGACGGCCCCGGGCCGTCCTTCCTCTTTGAAGGAGTTCTATCGAATGAAGTTCTTGCGTCTTGCCGCGGCCGGGTTGGTGTTCTCAACGATGACGTTCGCCGCCAGCAAGGAAATGGTCGAACTGCAACGTGACGTCGCTCTGTTGCAAGACAAGGTCGACACGATGCAGCGTGACCTGGACACCAAACTAGGCGAACTGACGGCCATGATGCACCAGGTGCAGGACAACTCCACCCGCGAAAATGCGCAACTGCAGGACACTCTGACCAATGGCGTGAGCAAGCAGCTGGCCCCGGTTGTGGGGATGGGCACGCGTGTGGACGCGATGAGCGACGACGTTCGCGGGCTGCGCGATTCGTTGAACGACCTGAATGCGCGGCTTGAGCGCATGGACGCGAAGATTACCGATTTAAAAAACCAGATGCAGATTATGCAGAGTCCGCCGCCGGCCCCGGGCACTGCGCCGACAACAGGTGCCGCTGGTGCGCCAACCGGCGTTCCCGGGCAGCCTCAGGCACAGGCCGGTCCGCCTGCCGGTATGAGTCTGGAGAAGACGTACACGGATGGACGTCGCGATTTGCAGCAGGGCAACGCCGACCTGGCGTCACAGGAGTTCCATCAGATTCTGCAGTATTATCCGGATTCCGAATTGGCTGCGAACGCGCAGTATTACATCGGCGAGATTGCCTACAACAAGGGTGATTTGCCTGGGGCGATACAGGCTTTTGACGCGGTGTTGGAACGATACCCACAGAATCCGAAGACACCCGACGCGCACCTGATGAAGGGTATGGCGCTGGAGAAATCGGGCCAGCGCACGCGGGCCATCCAGGAATATAAGGCGCTGGTAGAGCAGTTCGGCCGCACCGACGACGCGCGCAAAGCGCAGCTGCATCTGAAGAACCTGGGAGTGAACGTGGCGTCCACTCCCGCCCGTCACCGTTAATCTGTAGTTCATGGTTCGCCATGTTCTCTTTCTTCTAGGCGCAAGTAGCTTTCTTCTTCAGGCAGCGCCGGTCCAGCCCATTTCGGAGTTCTTCCGGGACACTTTCGAACAACTTGTACAGCAAAGCCCTGAGTTTGCGACCAGCATCGGCCGTCATGAACACGACGACCGCTGGACAGACTTATCGAAAGCGGCCCGCGCACAGCGGCACGAGTTCCTGGTCGGGCGGCTGCACGCGCTTGAACAGTATCCAGCCGATTCGTTGAGCCCCGAAGATCGTCTTTCGGTGCGGATCGTCAAGTACGATTTCCAAACACAGCTGGAGGCATGGGATCTAGACACTCATCTGCTGGCCGTGGGTCAGCTCTTCGGCTTTCACAATCGCGTGTATTCGCTGATCGACCGTATGCCGGCGCGAACCGTTCGCGATTACGAGAACATCATCGCCCGGCTGCGCGCGATTCCCACCTACGTGGACCAGAACATCGCCATCCAGGACGAAGCGATCGCGATGAAGATGACGCAGCCGAAGGTTGTGGCCGACCTGGTGGTGAAGCAAATTGACACGCAGATGCACCAGGAGGCCGCGCATTCGGAACTGTTGACGACATTTCGCAAGTTTCCCTCCAATATTCCCACCGCCGAACAACAGCGCCTGACAACGGCAGCGAACGACGCTTACGACAACCAGTTCCTTCCGGCGTGGCACAAGCTGCATGACTACATGGCGACCACGTACACGCAGCATGTGCGTCCCACGGACAGCCTCAGCTCGCTTCCCGATGGCAAGCAGGATTATCGGATCTTGATTCGCAGCCTGACGACAACGGACACCAGCCCCGAAGAGATCCACCGTATCGGCGAGCAGGAGTTAAAGCGCATCGAAGGCGAGATGCAGGACATTCTCCAAGAGGTCCATTTCACGGGCACACTCGCCGAGTTTGAGGAGCACTTAAACCACTCGCCGGATCAGCTTTTCCACAGCAAGGAAGAGATGCTGATCTATTGCCGCAACATCGCGAAGATCATCGAGCCTGAGCTTCCGAATCAGTTCCGAAACATTCCCAAACTACTGTACGGAGTGCGCCCGATTCCCCCTGACCGCGAGGCGGCGACGGCCACTAACGCGCAGGCGCCCTCGCCCGACTTCACCACGCCCGGCTGGTTCAACTTGAACACCTACGAGCCCGAGAAGCAGGTGAAGTACGACAAAGAATCGCTGGTGCTGCACGAAGCCGTACCGGGGCACATTTTCCAGATCACGCTGGCACGGTCGCAAGGCGACTTACCGGAGTTGCGCAAGTTCTATCACAACAGCGCTTACATCGAAGGATGGGCCCTGTACTCCGAGTCACTGGGGGCTCCACTTGGACTCTATCGTGATCCCTACAGCCGCTTCGGACAATTAGCCAGCGAGCGTTTCCGCGCTGTGCGGCTAGTTGTGGATACGGGCATCCACGAGATGGGATGGAGCCGGGCACAGGCCCTCGACTTCTTCCAGACACACGCTCCCGGCGAATCGATGGCCGAGATCGACCGTTACATCTCATGGCCGGCTCAGGCGCTTTCTTACAAGATGGGACAGCTGCGGATTCGCCAGCTGCGGACGGAAGCGGAATCGAAACTGGGCACAAAGTTCGACGTGCGCCTCTTTCACGATGCCGTGCTGCGGGGCGGCACACTGCCACTCGATGTGCTGACGGATGAGATCCACAATTACGAAGCCGTTGCGATGCAAAAATGATAGTTCATGCCCCGAGTTCAACGGGCGCTATTGAGCGTCACTGACAAGACCGGTCTGGTCGATTTTGCCCGGCGTTTGCAGCAGCTGCAAATTGAATTATTGTCGACAGGCGGCACTGCGAAACTTCTACGAGACAACGGCATTCCCGTCCGCGACGTGGCGGAAGTGACCGAGTTCCCCGAGATGCTGGATGGCCGGGTAAAAACGATCCACCCGCGGATTGCGGGCGGAATTCTGGCCATGCGCTCGAATCCCGAGCACATGCAGGCTTTAGCCGAGCATGGTCTTCCTCCTATAGACCTGGTGGTGGTGAACCTTTACCAATTCGAGCGCTATGCAAACAAGCCCGGTGTGACCCGGGAGGAACTGATCGAGAACATCGACATCGGCGGCCCCACCATGATTCGCGCTGCCGCAAAGAACTGGCAAGATGTCGCAGTGGTGATTTCACCCGACCAGTTCGAAAACGTGCTGAACGAACTGGAGCAGCACGGGGCGACCAGCAAAGCCACCAATTGGAGACTGGCGCAAGCGGCATTTGCGCATACGGCCGCGTACGATGCCGCGGTTTCGGCACGGCTCAGCCAAATCGATGCGGAAGGGGAAACGGCATCGCCGGACGAGCAACTACCGGCGCGCTTGTCGATTGAGGCGCAGCGCTCGGCCGTTTTGCGATACGGAGAGAATCCACACCAGAGCGCGGCGCTCTACACGTTCAACAACGGCGGCGTTGCCGGAGCTGAACAACTGCATGGCAAGGAACTGTCGTACAACAACCTGGTAGACCTGGACGCCGCCTGGCAGCTGATTCAAGAGTTCGAGCAGCCGGCGGCTGCCATTATCAAGCACACCAACCCGTGCGGATGCGCCGAACAGCCGACGCTTGTAGCCGCATATCAGAAAGCATTGGAAGCAGACCCGATCTCCGCTTTCGGCGGCGTACTTGCGTTCAACCGCGAGGTGGATGGCGAGACGGCGCGGGAAGTAGCACTCCTGTTTGTTGAAGCCATTGCCGCACCGGCGTTCTCAGAAGAGGCGCTCCGGATTCTAACCGCCAAGAAAAATGTTCGGCTGGTGCGGGTTGCCGTAACACCGAAACCTGAACTGGTGCTGAAGTCAATTAGCGGCGGCATGCTGGCGCAAAGCGCCGATACGAAATTGATTGACGCTGCCGGGCTAACGGTAAAGAGCAAGCGGCCGCCGAACGAAAGCGAGATGAAGGCTCTGCTTTTCGGGTGGAAGGTCTGCAAACACGTGAAGTCGAATGCCATTGTTTATGCGCTTGCGGGACAGTCGATCAGTGTTGGCGCAGGGCAGATGAGCCGTGTCGATTCGGTTAAAGTAGGCGCGATGAAAGCGGTGCTCCCGCTGACCGGGACGGTGCTGGCCTCCGACGCATTTTTCCCCTTCCCCGACGGCGTACAGGAAGCAGCGAAGCATGGCATCACGGCGGTCATTCAACCGGGCGGGTCCGTTCGCGATGCCGAGGTGATTGCAGCGGCGGATGAGTTGAACCTGGCCATGGTGTTCACCGGCATTCGACACTTTCGTCATTGATCCCTTTCTTCACTCATCTAGGGCGTGGGCTGCGGCACCGGCATTGCGAACCGGCTGATGTGGCGGGACTTGACTTGCCAGGTGTGGAGCAACACCAGCGAAATCAAGATCAGCGCAATGGTGAGCCCCCACCACAGGCCGAAGACGCCTTGGCCGTAATGGAAGCACAGCAAATAGCCAACCGGCAGTCCCAGCACCCAGTAGCCGATCAAATTGGCGTACATGGGAATCCTGGTTTCGCCCATGCCTCGCAGCGCTCCGGTGGCAACGGTCTGGATGCCATCGAATAGCTGAAAGCCTGCCGCCAAAACAAGCAGGCCCGTTCCGGTTGCGATGACATCGCGATCTCTTGTGAAGATGCCCAGGATGGCATGCGGCGCGAAGATGAACGCCAGAGCCGCACCTGCCATGAAAGTACAGGCGATAACGATGGAGGTAAAGCCGCTTCGCCGCGCGAGCACGGGACTGCCTGCCCCGATGGCGTGTCCCACCGACACGGCAGCGGCAGACGAGATGCCAAGCGGCACCATGAACGAAAGTGCGGCACATTGCAGCGCGATCTGATGCGCAGCGAGCGCATTGGCATTCAAGCGTCCAGCCAAGACACCGACGGCGCTGAAGGCTCCGATTTCCAGAAGGATCTGACCCGCAGCGGGAGCGCCGATTTTCAACAACTTCTGTATGCGCTGCCAATCGGGCTGGCGCAGGAGCCGGCGGAAGACGGGTTGCGGCCCACGCTCCAACCACCAGACCGCAAAGGCCAGGCAGGACGCCATATAAAGACGTGCCAGACCGGTAGACAGGGCAGAACCAACCACGCCTAAAGCGGGGAAGCCCCAGTGCCCTCGAATCAGTAGCCAATTGAAGAACCAGTTCACGACGTTGGCGCTGATAAGGGCGAACATGACTGGCCGGACGTGACCCATCCCCTGCAAGTACCGACGCAGCGCTGCATACAGCAGCAGAGGCCAAGTGCTGTAGCTGAGCACCGTTAAGAAGTGCGCAGCCGGTCTGGCGACGTCCGGTACGATGCCAAGCGCGCTGAAAACCGGGGGCATGAACGAAAACAAGATCATCAATGGCGCACCCACCAGCAAAGCGAGGTAGATGCCCTGAACCAGCGAATGATGGCAATCCTCGCGATTGCGCGCGCCCCAGGCTTGCGAAACGAGCGTATCGAGGCCAAACAGCATGCCCATACCGCAAATGGCAAAGCAGTAGAACGCTCCATTGCCGACACCGATGGCACCAATGGCAGCGGGCCCGAGTGATCCGACCATGATTGTGTCGACAACCGACATGGACATCCAGCCCAACTCGGCCAGAGCGACCGGCGCGGCTAACCTGGCCACACGCCATACGGTTTTGCTGGCAGCTTCCATCCTGTTCAGGATGCCATTGCCCGGTGGGTGGCAGTGTTTTTCGTAACTTTGCCCCAAGGTGGAGGTGAGCGTTGATCGCAGCGCATTAGAGGACTCGCTTGCCGACTTCGCCGATTTTGGGGCGTAGCGGGAAGGCTTGCGCGAGGTAGTAGCCGAGTGCGTCGCTCATGTGGGTGCGCTTGCGATCCGACTTATCCAATTCACTCGTTGGTTGGCCGCGTTCGTCGGCGCGCCAGCAGACACGTTCCAAGTCTCGGATGAGTTCTGTGCAGTTGGGATGGATAAAGAGATGGCGGTCGCCCGCGGCATTGAGCAAGCGGCTGTTGACTACGTTGATGCGGTCGCGCACGCCAGGGTTAGCGGTGCAGGCTTTGATGCTCGCGAGCACCTGCCCGTTGCGTTGGGCGAAGAAGTCGCGGATGAGAGTCCAATCGGTGGCGGTGCCGCAGGTGCGGCGCTGGTGACCGCTGGCGTCGCCGAAGATATCCAGTTGAAGCGTGCCGTGGGTTTGGCGCCAGGGGCCGATGCGATTCCAGAAGTGCTCGCAGGCAAGGAGCGTGTTGGCATCTTCGAGGACAAGCTCGTCGAGAACGTACACGGTGTCGCCATCGGCTTGCGCGATGACCGAGCACATGGGGTGGACGTTGAAGTCGAGGGACCAGACGAGTTTGGCGTTCGGGCGGAACTCGCGGCGGGCGACGTTTTCCTGACGGGCGAAGGTGTGATAGGCGCGGCCGAGGGCAGTGGTTTCGAAGCTGGCTTCGAACTCCTGCCGGAAGAGGCGCTCATCGAGTTCGTGCGCGGCGCCGGCTAACTCATGTGCGGTGACAAATCCGCCGTCGAGGGTTGTGAACTGGAAGGCGGCCCATTCGGAGCCGGCGTTTTCGCGAGCGAACTGAAAGCGATCGTAGAGATGGTTGTGGCCCTGAGGCGTTCCGATGAACAGGGCGCGGCCTTGGCGGTCGGCGAGTGCGGGGCGCAGGACTTCCGTCCAGACTTCGGGCTTCATGGACGCGAACTCGTCGAGGACCACGAAATCGAGACCGTTGCCACGGAGGCCGTCGTAGTTATCGGCGCCGCGGAGAGAGATGGTGCTGTTGTTGGCGAACTGAACGGTCAGTTCGGTTTCGTAGGCGCGCACGCCGGGGAGGCCGTCGACGAGAGTCTTGAGGCGTTTCCAGGCGATGCGCTTGGCCTGCCGGTAGCTTGGGGCGACGTACCAAGCGGTGCGCGCTGGGGATTGCCAAGTGGCGCGCAGTATTTCGATGAAGGCGAGCTGTGTTTTGCCGAAGCGACGGCCGGCAACGAGGACGCGAAAGCGCGCAGGGCTGCCGTAAACCTCGGATTGCGCTTCGCTGAGTTCGAGCGTTAGCTTTGTTTGCCGTCTTTGGGGCATTGGGTTTTGCTCGCGACGTCTTTGCTCACAATTTCGAGGATGGAATGCGTGATGGCGGGCGCGTGGGCGGAGGGACCGGTGTCGCGCCAACCGCATTTAGCTTTGAGCCAGAGCGAGGCGGCCGCCATGTTGGAGCCGGATTGCGCGTTTTCGTAGAGTTGTTCGAGGACCTGGTGCCTGCCTTGGACGGAGCCTTGCTCCAGCTGGCGGCGAAAGCGTTTCTGCAGGCGTTTAAGGGGAAGCTGCAGTTCCGCTGCGATGTCCTCTTCGGTGGCGCCGATTTGCGCCAGGCGTTCGACGCGGCTTTTTTGTGCTTCGCTTTCGCGGGTTCGAGGCAGTTGCGGTTGTCCCATGCTGTCGTTCTTCCCCTTTCGTTGTCAGTGTGCGGGGATGGGTGATTTAGGCGTGGGTGAGATTGCGAGTAAGTTGTTGATGGTGAATTAGTAAGAAGAATTTGGGTCTGTTGTGACTGTGCTGCGACCGGCCGACGCGGAATGCGCGATCTTCAGCATGCCTTCGTCGTTTTATGGGTGAGTTGGCGTTGACCCTTGCCTTCTTCGGTTCCGGTGGTGGCTTATTCCGGCTGAGTAAGTGGTGCGCGGCGGGCCAGGGCTTCCGTTTCGGGCGGCTGATGGGTGGAATCTGCCTCGGCGGCACGTCGTAATTGGCGTTCGAGCTGGTATTGGGCGGCGGCGACCCGGTAGGGATGGAGTTCGGTGCGCTGCGTTTGGCGCTGATCGCGGCGGTTTTCTTCGGCTTCGGCGCGTTTCTGCGATTCAAAGCCACGGGCGGCTACCGATCTGTCTTTTCTTCGTTTTGCGAGCTCATTGGCGGCGCGTTGATAGGCACGATCGTGCGACGCCTGGTAGCGGAGGTAGACATCGATGTCCTTCAGGACGCCGCAGGACTGACGAGTGCGGCCTTCGGCGTCGGGTTTCTGCTGTTCGGGAGTTAGAGGCTGAAGAAGGAAGCAGGCTTCCTGGAAGCGAATGGCGCGTTCGGAGAGCCAGGTGTGACGGGCCATTTTGGCGACGAGTTCGCGTTCGACGTCGTCCGCGGGTTGTTCGGCTTTCAAGAAGCGCTCGAAGAGGGTGTTGTATTCGGCCTGGTCTTCGCAGGGGAGCACGCGGAAACGGCCGCAGAGACCGTGGGTGGTTCGATTCTGCGAGACCGTTGCACGGCCGGCTTCGGTGCGGGGGCCGGTGCTACGTTGCGCGTTGGCGCGGTTGGCGTCACGTTTGCGTTTGGAGATGGACATGGCTGCGTTCTCGAGTGCATGGTGGGCTGAGGCGCGCGGGGTTGGGGCGGTTTTCGCGGGCAAGTGATTGTCAGGAGGCGAGATGGGGTTTTGGATGGAACTGTGACTGCCCCATGACTCCTATCTGCTTTTCAAAGGCGGCTCACCGGGGAATTCGTTTGTGCATGGTGACCCTGGCGGGATTGGATCAGCGTCGGTTCGATGGCCTGTCGTGGAAAAGGCTTGCATCCGCAGTGCGAGGGCGTTGGTGTCGGTAGCACTCGACAACTTCGCATCGGGAGTTGGACGCGATGAGGTGCTGGCAAGCTACCCCGGCCTGCGCGCCGACGCAATCGACGCTGCCTTGGCCTGCGCGGCGGAGCTGGCTTGCACGGGCACGATGGATCTACCGCTTGAGTTGTTTGCTGGGGGTCGGTGAGTGCGCTTTGATTGTGGATTGAGTGTAGTTTCCCGGCTTTGTGCTAGACGTGTTTGAGCATGCCTTAGGAAGGAAAGAATACAGAGGTATGTCGATTGCTTCGGAGTTGGGATGGCGGTTTGTGGAGGCGATCACGCAAGTGTGCGGAACTGCGGAGGGCAACGCATGCGGGAGCATCCGTCGCTGACGAACCCCCGGATCTCCCGGAAGCGGTGGGAACCCGGGGTTATGTGGTGCGTCCCCGGATCTTCCCCCAGTCATTCGCGTCCGTGTAAGTGACTTGGCAACTAGCGGCCGCTGGAGAGCTTGCCTGGATGGTAAGAGTGAAGCCGAGGGACCGGGCCACGCTGGGATCTGCTGAGTCGACCGCCACGATAACGAGATTGTAAGTACCGATCAGAGCCGAGGGGGCAACTGTCAACGTCAGCGATGTGCTTCCCGCACCGGTTAGTGTCGTGGGGCTAAAGCTGACTGTCACGCCAATCGGCAAACCCGCGACAGCAAACGAAAGTGGGTGGGTAAATCCTCCCATCACCGTTGCCTTGAGGGCAAGGCTTCCTTGAGAACCAGGTGACAGCGAGATGGTTGTTGCCCCAAGGGCGAGAGAGAATGACGAACTGTAGAGCCATTGTTGGGCGTCATAGGCCACGTTTGGATTGCTGCTCTGAGCCAGGGTTTGGATGGCCTGAAGCGCAGCAGGATCGTTGATGCTTGCCAATACTACGACGGCTCTGGTTTGCAGTTGCTCAGAGTTGCTGGTAGCCCAGGTCAGAGCGCGGTCTAGTCCCGCTTTGGGATTGATTCCGAGAAAACGTTCAATTCGGTCCCGTTCCATCATGTCGCAGGTTTCATCCAGCTCAAAGCCTGCATCTGACCCGGATTGGCCCTGTGCGGTTGGATAGCAGCGGACAGGCTATCGTGACGCTTCTGATACCAAGCCGGAAACGATGAATCCCGTTTGTCGTAGGAAGTGCCGTTCCACTGAAACCAAGAGGTCCACTGCGCTTGGCAACCGTTAGCTCCTTCATAATCAGAGTAGTACTGCGTCAAACCGAGTTCCTGAACTCCATCTCCACTAAGATCATTAAATTGGCTTTGCCTGTAATGATCAAAAGATTGAACGTCATATCCATTCGGGGTGTGACGGACGGTCTCGATTGAATCACAGAAGTGTCGCCCACTAACCCCATACCTTACCAGCAGCTCGTAGAAGGAATCTCCAGTGACATTCAATAATCGGAAGCCACAAACCTCAATATCATCAACAAACGGTTCATTGGTTGCTAAGGTAGTGATTTGGGTGACTTGATCCCTGGTCAAAGTGACTGGGTTAGTACCTTGTTGCACCGACCAGTTTGCAGCTGGCACGATTGCATCTAGTTGGCTTATCACATCGGGATCTGTCACGTGCTGAATTGCGACCGAACTGTCCTGGCCAAAAGCGGAAGACGTAAGGATCGCACTCAAGAGCAGAATACACAACCTCCCCGTAGCACAGTAACCTCGAGTTTTAATGCATGTTACGAACTCTAGCGACATATCTCAATCCTTTCGTGTTGCTTTTCGTAATTTGCCAGTCCCACTGACCATTACACGTAGGTTGTTGTTTGGATTGGTAATCCCAGGGCACGCTATCGCAGGCGGCTACATAGTAAAGCCCACCATACAAATGACCTGGACTTTCCCCATACTGTAAAAGTGCCATATTTTCGTATTCATACGGTGTTAGGTCACGTAAACCAGGCCGCTTGCTTCTAATCGCCTTAACTGCCTTGACCACGTAAGTGAACTTTTCATCTAAAGTTTGTAGGCCTGCATCTGCATTTGTTGTCCAACTCCAAGCTGTAACTTGATTGAGAGGTACTTGCATTAGTCCAATGTGTAGCGTTGGATCTGACCCGTCCTCCGGTACCACCAGGGCGCCTTCTGTCGGCCAAGGCCCGTTAGAGCCATAAATGGCTTGCTGAAGGCTTTGTTCACAATTAGAACCGACCGTACAGAACTGGAGAAAATGGCTTTCATTCTGCGCGATTTGCACCAGCAGATTAGGCGTTGCCATATTCGGGTCGTTCTGATATTTCGAAAGCAGATAATTCTGAATATCAGCAATCGGAACTTGATTGCCGGTAATCTTGACGGTTGCTGTCGCAGGCTTTGACGAGGGGCAGGTCTGCGCCTTGGCCGTCACTTTTAGTTGACCTCCCATGCCGGTGTAGGTCGAGGTGATAGGGGAGATCCAGGGACGCTCCACATAACTCCCAAATTCTGGATGAGCAGCGCCCATAACACTGGTAGTATTACATGGCACGTATCGCACGAGTGGTCGCAACCGGGCTGCCGCTTCATATCACGCAGCAAGGCACAAATCGCAAACCGGGTTCATTACCCATTGAGCCAAACGCTATCGAGCCATGTGGACCGTCCCCAAATCTCAGATCTCCGCACCGGCAGCTTGGGCCGTTCGGCGAGGCGCCAATGTCGTCCGAATTGCTGCTCTCTAAAGAGGCCAGGAAGGGCTCGTCAGTGGCGGGTGCTTCCGGTTAAGTTGACCCTCCGCAGTTCCGCACTTTCGGGAGTGAGTCTTTCCGGGTTGCTAAGCAGTTTCCGCCAATGCTCCGCGCCTCCACTCCGTTCTCAGTGACTACTCGTGCGATATGCGCCATGTGGTACGAGTGTGAAGTTATGGGCGCTGCTATTGAAATTTCGGGGTTATGTGGTGGCCTGCGGTGCGAGCTGAGACAGTCGAGTTTGGGAACAGTTGCCATTGGCTGAAAAATGCTGGCCAATGGTAATGATTCTGGTGAGGATAAGCGTAGCAGAGGAAGCGGCGGCCGGCTCTGCTGGAGAGGAACCGGCCAAGGAATACTCTGCTGAAACTCATCCTGATGAGACAGCGAGGGGCGGCATACCGCTCTTCGCTGGATTTCGTGTTCAGCATCAGGATAGATTTCCTCATGCCTGGGAAAACTCAAAGCCGCTGGCGGAGTCGCGCCCTGCTTTCTCTTGAAATCGTCCGGTGAGCAATAAGCCAGGGCCGAGTGCAGCCGCTAAACGTTGTAAAACCGGTCGATAAACTCACTCATCTGGGTTTGCAAATCCTCCAGTGTTTGAAAGCTCGGACAACTCACTTGCTCGCGCTTGAGAGTGCTCATGAAGCTTTCGCAATAGGCGTTCTCCCAAGGCCGGGCTGGACGGCTCATGCTGATCACCATACGCGCCGCCTCGAGCCGCTTTACATAGTCATTGCTGGCGTACTGACTGCCTCTATCGGAGTGATGCACCAGGCCAGCGTCAGGCTGGCGCTCCTCGATGGCTCGACTCAAGGCCGCTAAAGGCAGGGCCGTTTGCAACATTCGAGCTAATGACCAGCCCACGACTTTGCGCGAGAAAACATCTAAGACAACAGCCAGATAGATGAACTCACGCCCTAGCCGCAGATACGTGATGTCGGCCACCCAAAGTTGGTTGATGGCCTTTATTTGCATGTACTGCGCGAGATTTGGATAAACCGTAAAGCCGTGCTCGGAGTTGGTCGTGACTTTGAACTTTCGTTTGCGGATAGCCAGCAGATTATCGTCGCGCAAGATGCGTCTGACAGTGCCTTCTCCTACCGCAAACCCAGCACGTTGCAGCATCGGTGTGATGCGGCGGTAGCCATAGATTCGTCGTGCCAGCGCGGCTTTTTGCACCGCATCACGGATGAAAGTAGCGGCTTGTTCCGGCTGGCTTTGTTGCCAATCCCGATAGAAACCAGCCCGGCTGACTTTCCCCAGAATGCACATTCGCTCGATACTGGCTTGGCCTTGCGCAGCTACCTGATCTTGAATCACTTGGTAGATTCCTCGCCGGAAACGGAGCCGCTCTTCTGGCGTGTCTCCTTGACGTTGCGCAAGGCTGCGGCAAAAAAATCCAGTTCCGCCGCCTGCCTGCCGTTCAGCCGCTCCAACTCGGCAACCTGCTTCTGCAGTCGAGCAATCTCACACTGCTCCGGATCCGGCGCTGGCTCCTGCGTCGCCGGCTGTGCGCTGCCGCTGCCTTTCCCCTCGGCTTTCCAGGCGTAGAGAAACTTACGCCGTATGCCGAGGTCCCGCGCCACCGCGGCCGGACTTTCTCCGCTTACCACCCGGTCTACGGCTGAGCGCTTGAACTCCGGGCTGTATTTGAACCACTTCCGTCCACCTCCGTGCTTGGGCACTTCCTTCTCCCTTCGCTGAAAGTGCGTCCCCGGATCTCCCACGTGGAGCGTCCCCGGATCTCCCAAACAGGGAGCCGCGGCGCTTGCCGGTCGGAGCTGTCAAGGAGGAACTGCGGAAGACTTGGGCGGGCAGGAATAGCATTTGATCTGCTATCCCGGCCCTAAAGGGTGACGTGTCACCTATTAGCCGGTGCGCCAGCACCGTTCGGTCTTCACTTCACTTTCTGTAACCAGATACCGGTGTCGTTATCGATTAACAGCCGAACCTCGTTGCCTTTCACCTCGACGGGATAGCCAGAATGATCGAGATCAACTGTCGGTTTCTCTCCCACCTGCATAAAAGTGCCACGATCCTGTGCGCTCCGTTTTCGGCTTTGTCGAGCCGCCCTGGACGAATTCATAGCTGCCATCGGCCTGTAGGGCCAACCGATCAAAATTATGATTTGATGGCTTGTCCTCAGGATTCTCAGATTTGTACACGTAGGTACCGATGAGCATTTCCCGCTTTATTGGCCTAATCCTACCACAACTCGCTTAGCGCGCAGAAACCCAAGTACAGCTAGCCGGACATGCAGGTTCCTCATCATCCCCCGCACGGTACGAAGATGTTGTAAACCCGATGCGTGTTGCCCATGGGAGTTGGCAAGCTGCCCCCCTGCCATTGAGGCCCCTTGGCGTACGTAAGCGATCTGAAGCTTGTCGTATTTGTCAGCCTTAGGCTGACGCCACCGTTTGTTGGAGTAATCGTGTACCTGAACGAACCTACAAACTGAGCGGCTGGATTGAAACCTGCTGCGAGGAGGCCACTCGTCCCAAACGTGTACAAATTGCTCGTCCGGCCGGTCATGGAATAGTCATTCAGTACATCCTGAACCTGGCCGGATTGCGCCATCACTTGTGATGTGGCGCTATTAAGTCCGAAGTTCTGATCCGCAACCGAAGTCTGAAAAGAATTGACCTGTCAGAAGCGCAACTTGCGCCGTAGCAGCAGCGTACTTACCGGCACTCGTCGGAGTAACGGCGCAGTTCCGCGTCCTTGACTTTGGGGGTATAACCGCAGTCGAAGTGCCAGTTACCGTAAAATTCGGAACCGAACCGCCTTGGCCGCCGCCACTCGGACCGCCGCCCATTGTCACAGGTAAAGGAATACAGCCCTCCGTTCCGTAAGCAATGCAGCCTACTGGTGGAGGGGCGTTACCGCTGACGGTAACGGAGCCACCGTTGCCTCCCGTCGGTTGACACGGATCACCTCCGTCATCAACAAATATATGTCGCCGCCGTTGTCGTCTTTAGTCGCTAGACACATGCCGCTCGGATCGGTCGCGTTCAGCGGATTATTTTGGACATAGGCGTACGCGTTCCAGCTCTGCGGATTGGCGGGATCGGCGCCGGCGTTCCTGGGATCGGGTGAGGTAAAGCGGCCGAGGGCCGCGCCGAAGTAGCGAGCTTGGAAGAAGTCCAGACCGGATTCCGGATCGCGATACTGGCCGGTGAATTTGTTGTTGCTCGCATCCGACTTGCCGAAATCCGCGCTGCGCCCGGCGTAGCCGGAGGTGATCTCTTCGCCAAAGGGCAGGTAGTCATGCCGTGCGACTACATGGGCATTCTGATCCGTAACGATGCGCAAGGACCCCAGGTGGTCGAAGCTGAGATAGCAGGTCGTACAAGGAGCGGACGTTTGCGGCGCCGTGAATATTCCGCCGCCAATTGTCCGAAGGCATCGTAGACAAAAAGGGCATTGCCGGGCGCTGTTTTTTCTACTCGCTGCCCCACCGCATCGTACAGATAATTGGTTGTATTCGAGCCATAGCTGTACGCGGTCTGCCGGTTCTCGGCATCGTAGCTCAGACAGTTGGAACAGTAAGAAGGCAACCCGAGTTGGTTTCCGGATGCATCGTAGCCGGTGGTCGTCAACTGATTGGTAGAGGGGTTGAATTGCGACGTGCTTGCGGGCGTCTGCCCGTTCGCGAAGAAACCATTGTTGGCAACGGCCAGGTTTCCATACGGATCGTAGTTGAAGGTGCGGCTATTGCTGCCGTCGATGACCGATTTGATCCGGTTCGCGCCGCTCAGCCCCGCTGCAATCGGCACAATAGGTTGTCTGAGCCAGCTCTTTCGCAGCAATCTCAGGTCTAGGAGAACCGTCTCAAGCACGCCCTAGAGTATATTCCGGGACGATCTATCCGTTGAAAGGAGATCCAGGACGCTCCACATAATTCCCAAATTCTGGATGAGCAGCGCCCATAACACTGGCAGTATTACATGGCGCGTATCGCACGAGTGGTCGCAACCGGGCTGCTGCTTCATACCACGCAGCAAGGCACAAATCGCAAACCGGGTTCATTACCCATCGCTCGCGCGAAGTCTATCTTGCCTTACTACGTGAGCATAGCCGGCGTCATCACATGCGCATCCTTGCCTACTGCCCCTGATGACCAACCATATTCACCTGGTCGCCATTCCCGAGCAGGAGGACTCGCTACACCGCACCATGCGCTAGGTGCACGGGCGCTTTGCTCAATACATAAATGCCGAACTGCTTCGCTGCGGGCACCTCTGGCAGAACCTATTATTCTTGCCCCATTGAGCCCAGCGGTGTCGAGCCGGTCATCGCCTATGTCGAACTCAATCCTGCGTGAGCCCGCTCGGTTCAACATGCTGCCGAGTTCGCGTGGTCTAGCGCCGCATTCCATGTAGGGACGGCCACTGACCGCTTCGATCTGCTCGAGGAAGATCGGCGAGCATCGGCAATCGAAGAGGGGCCATCATGGACGCAGTATCTTCTGGCCTGCGTGGAGCAGGGACCCGCCATCCGGCAAGCTACGTTCACAGGGCGGCCGCTTGGCTCCGAAGGGTTCGTGAAAGACTTGGAAATGTGGTTAGGGAGGAAATTGCAACGTCAAAAGCCCGGACCGAAGCCCAAACCCGATGTAACGACGCATCAGATGCCGATGTTTGGGTGATATATGGAGCGTCCCCGGATCTGCCTCCCCGGATCTGCCGATAAACACAACCTGCCTCGACAGCTTTGCACCTTGCCGAAACTGGTGGCGAGATTTGTCCCGAGTCTTTCCCAAATTGAACAGTTCTTCCCTCTTAATTAATCCACGTCACAACTTAAGGCAAATTAATGTTCAACCGCTCTAAGCTTCCCTGCTGTCGCTGCCGATTGAGTGTTCATGTGCCCTGTTCTTCAAGAACTCTGTACGCCCAGTCACAAGAATTCCAAGACTTCACTTCCGTGGCTCGACTTTCTTAGGAGCTTAGCGCTCTTACTGGTAATCGGTGGCCACTGCCTCGAATGGGGCTATGGAGGATTGGCTTACAAAACATTCTATTGGGGTTGGACTGGGGTAGACCTATTCTTTATCCTGAGTGGCTACCTAATCGGCTTTCAGCTCTGGCGAGAACTCCGCAGTACTGGATCTATCGATCTTAGGAAGTTTTTCGTCCGCCGCTCACTTCGTATTTGGCCGTTGTACTTCTTTGTACTCGGCATATATGCCGCTTGCGATTTTCTCACCCACCGTCCCATGAGCCGACTGTGGGCCGATGCTGCCTTCGTTTCAAACTACTTCCTTCCACTATCAGGTAGAAGGGGGATGGTCGCTTTCTACCGAGGAACAATTTTATCTTCTCTTTCGCGTCATGGTCAAAGTTTTTCTAGACATTTACCGGTTAAGCGCCTGGTATGGGTTCCAATCCTTTGGCTGGCGGCACTTCCGTTGCTGCGACACTGGGAGATGTTTTCTCACCCAGGCAAGACCCCAAACATCGTCATTTACAGTCCCCTACACACTCACTCAGACGGGTTGGCCATAGGCGTCTTAATTGCACTACTAGCGGTTCTGAGGCCAGGGATGCTTACGGTGAGACGATCGGCTCTTTTGCTTAGTCTCGTGATGGTTGTACTCGGTGTCGCAACCAGACTCGTGGGCGGAGTGGATTTCTCCTACGGTTCGCTGGCGTTGATTTACGGAGGAGTAACTGTCAGTGGTCTGCATAGCCAAATGGCAAATAGATTCGCCAGATGGAGCGGCTTCCATATTCTGTCGCGCCTATCATTCGGCATGTACCTGAATCACCTAGTCATCATTATCGTATTAGCGCCGTATGTGAGGCCACATATCATGCGGCACAACACCAATCCTCTCTTGTTTGTATTCGGGTTCGGGGGAGTGATTTTTGCTTCAAACATTTAATCGCTTGCGCCCTTCGCTTTAATCGAAAGACCTTTTTTGCAGTGCGTGTTTGGTTACTTGGCTGCTCTTCGCTGCCAAATGAGAGACAACAACGATTTCCCCTTGACATACCCGCGTTGCCAATATAGGGCCGTGCAACTTGGTTCCGCTTCTTCGCCGGTGCATCCAGCCACCGAGGATCACTGCGACGACCCCGCCAATGGCCAATAAACTTGTGCCTGGAGGCTCGGGAGCCGCACTACTGACAGGTGTGGCGACAAACGCCTGGTCATCGAAGCCTGGCTGTAGAAACGCTCCAACGATCTCGCCGTTATCGTTGATGCCGTAAAGATTTGTCGCTCCTCCGGGCGCAAAGTCAAGTGCAGAGAATTGCCGTGTTGTCCTCGACAAAGCCATGCTGGCTTGTGCCGTCGGAATAAGATCCGACGATTACCCCGAAATCGTTAATACCCGCCGCCCAGGTATCTACCGCTCCCGGGTAGTCGAACGGAACGTAACTGATGCTCGGATTGCTTCCCGTTGTCAGCGTCGCTAGATAAGCCCGGTCATCATTGAGGCTAGTCTCGAAGAAACCAACAAACTGGTTCCTGTTGTTTATGCCACCGGACTCAACATGCCGTTCGTAAGGAATGCCATTAGGCTCACCATGCGGGAAGCGCTGAATTACAGGCAATCCCGACCGCACGTATACGGACGAACTGCGGTTGGAAAGCGGCGCGGCCCCGGAGCAAACACCATTCGGAATCCCGACTCCGACCGATTGAGTACCGGTGGTTGCGCCCCCGACACTGTTATCGACCGTAGTGATGGGTGTGATTCGGGCATCTAGATACCCGTAACGATGTTGAACTGCTCTGCTCCAGTAGCGACAATGAGAGTGCCGCCAGCAGGGTTATAGATCACCCATTGTCAGATGATAATCCTCCAAAGCCCGGAGATATATCAAAGCCGGACATCAGGCCGTTATTGTTGATTCCGTAGGGGCCGCTGTGCGTTCGCGCGGTTGGCTTGAGTTTGCGTTTTGAGATGGACATGTGTGCGTCGCTCGTTTCGGTTTTGGTGCGCGCGCTGGGGCGCTCGGGCCTCCTGGCGCTTTTCACGCGTATTTGAACCGGGGCGTGCGGAGGTGGGGCGGTTGGGGTGGACATTGCTTTACGGACGATTGCAGGGATAAGGCCAAAGTATCTGGGATGCGACCCTGAAGTAAGAACTCTTCATGAATATCGATTGTGCGGTCAACGATTGGGCCACCACGCGCGGCGAGAAATGGCGTGCGCAACTTGCGGGTATGGAAGCCATGCTCGCGCCAGTGACGAAACCGCTGATCGAAGCACTCCACCTGGACGCACCGTATCGCGTCGCCGACATCGGATGCGGGGGCGGCGGCACAACGTTCGAAATCAGCCGCCGCGCTCCGCCGGGCACGATCGTGAGAGGTTTTGATATCTCACCGGTCCTGATTGAGGCGGCTCGCGCGCGCACGCACGCTAAAGAAAACGCCATCGCGTTCGAAGTAGCCGACATGGAAACCGCCGCGCTGCAGGACGAGCGGTATCACCGACTGGTCTCCCGCTTCGGCATTATGTTCTTCGGGAACCCAGCCGCCGCTTGGCAATCTGGCGCGCTGGCTCGCGCCGGGCGGTCGCTTTGCCTTCGCCACCTGGGGACGTCCCGCCGAGAACCCCTGGCTCACCACTGTCCGCCAAGCCGTTAGCGAACTTATCTCTGTCCCGCCGCCCGATCCCGAGGCACCCGGCCCGTTCCGCTACGCCGATGCCGATATGCTGCTGGCCCTGCTTGCGCAATGCGGCTTTGCCACCGTTGGCGTTCACGACTGGTGCGGGGTTCTTCCCGTCGGCGGGGGACTGTCCGCTCCTGAGGCCGCGAAGCTTCGCCCTAACGTCCTTGTCGTCTTTCAGTGAGCAGTTAGCCGAAGCAGGCGACCATGCATTTGCTACCGCGTGCCGAACGTTGACGGCGCTTCTTGCCGAACATGAGCACGAAGGACACGTCCAAATGGAGGCTGTGGTTCACATTTTCACGGGTACGCGTGTTTAGCCGGAGCCGCCGCAGTGAAGTTGCTGTCGATATAGAGACGCCTGTCTGGCATTCCGCTTTCATCAATGACTAATTCAAGGAAGACATTCCCTTGAATCTTTGCGTCAGACCGGCCTGCGAGTAGGTCGCATCAACTCTGCGCGTGAGTTTGGGGCCAGTGACACCGGGCCCAGGGTATACAAGGTCATCTTCCAGAGAACCACGCAAACATTGTGGAAAAAGCATGGATGGAAAGCAACACCACGATGAAAGCTGAATTTAAAAGTGGGCGCATAAGGGATGTTTCACCACGGAACCTAATCGATATTTTCGATGATAGATGCGCAATAGGACAAGTATCAGCCCATCTCTGGCAATCGACCAGCAGATGTACGAGAATCCTAGTTGTCCTTGACGCACAAAGCTACGTCCGGTCGTGATGCAGCTCCACACGACCTCACAGTTGCTCGCCCGATTCGTTTATCATCAGTGACCCGGCCCATTCAGGACCACTTGCAGCCGAGGCACCGCGAAACACAGTTAGAAGGATGACTCAGGAGCGGCCCCAAGCATCCCGTCAATCGTGATCGTTCTGTATCCTCCCTCATGATTGGCGGATTGACGACACAACGTGTGAGTTCACAAATATGTTATTGCGGCTCAGCCACGTGCTGATGGTCGCAGGCGCGTGGGCGCCGAGCATGCTGAGGGCGGGCAGACAGTAAATACGCCGCGCCAACCAAATAGAGAGGAGCAGTCCAATATGACGAACGAAAAGGTGATCATGCTGATCGAAGCAAAAATTCAGCCTCAGCGCCGTGAGGAGATTGTTGATGCCGTGCGCCAATACCTACCCTTGGTGCGGGCCGAAGCGGGCATCGAAGCGTTTTACGTCACGACACGAGAAGACGATCCTAATACGATTGTTTTCTACGAGATTTACAGGTCGCAAGCGGCACAGGATTTCCATCTGCAGCAGGACTTCACTAAGAAATTTCTGGCAACGCTAAAGAGCGCGCAAGTCGGAGACCGAATGCGGACCAAGTCTCGTCGAGCTGCCCTGGAAGGACACACAGGATCCGATTAGGGAGCCCTTAATAGAAACTCGATACTGGGGCAGAGGGTACTCCCAGAATAACTTGCCGAGGATCTGGCCTAGTTTGCGATTAGTCACGAGTAATGGGGAAGGGTTTACTAGTTACGGCTGATAACTAGCTTTTTAGGCGTGTTCCGGCCAGGAAACAACCTTCTCGTACACTTTGAACCCGCTTTTCATGACCGCGGGGGATCTTCAAGCTTCGGAGAACGAAATACGTCGGTGCTCCTGTCTTACTCGTAACGGAGCGCCTATGAAAGATTCAGCCGCAACGCACGGCTGGCTGGCAACAGGCTCACGAAAGTCAGGGTAAGCACCAGGACTACTATTGCTCCCGCGTAGCCGATCGGATCGAGATTGCTGATGCCGTAGAGAGCGCCACGCAGCACTTGAGACGAGACAGCAGTTGCTGCGGTTCCGATGAGAAGTCCGAACCCAACCGGCCAGGAGAACTGCCGGAGCAAACCGTTAGAACGTTTGCACCGCTGGCCCCAAGGGCGGTACGAATGGCGATCTCCTTCGTCTTCTGAGAAACAGTGAAGCTGACCAGTCCGACTAATCCCACCCCGGCCAGTGCGAGCGCCACAAACCCGGTGAATGTAACAACGCTTGCCACGGTCTCAATTTGCCGAACGTTTTCCGCATAAAGCCACTTGACTTGACGGATCTCAGGAAATACCTTGGGATCGAGGTTTTGGCTGATCGACTTTGCAGCAGACATTAAACTTTCGGTGAGCCAGACACGCGGGCCATCATGACCATGCTCGGCATTTGCGCCGCCGCGACCGGCCAGTACTCTTCCACCGCATCATCGTCGCTCAATGCGTTCAAGTGAGCATCCCCGACGACGCCGACAACCCGGTCCTTAGTCTTGCCCTCGCCGATTAGCTGACCGACAGGGTTTTGCCCCGGCCAAAGCCGGCGCGCCAACGTGTCGCTGACGATCGTAGCTTGTGTTTCTCCTGGGCGAAACGTCCGACCCAACCGCAGAGGAATCTGCATCGTCTGGAAGAAGCCCGGACTGACCCAATTGGGATAAAGCATGAAGACGTGCCCGCCGATCAAACGCCTTTCCCGTGAAACCGCATGTCCCAGGGGAGGAAGCAATACCTGCGCTGTGGAACGGACACCGGGCCTCTCCAGTAGCCGCTCTTGCAGCCGATCGAGGTAGGCTTTGGCTGCACCGGCGCTGTATCCATGTTGATTCAGCTGCGCATCGATCGAGACAAGCCGCTCATACCCGAAGCCTGGATCCGAGTAAAGTGCATGATGGGCAGCACGAACCAGCAGCGAGGACACGATTAAAAGCACGCAGCTGCCTGCTACCTGTGCGGCAACCAAAATGTGCCGGGCCGTGGCTTTATGCTGACGCTGGCGAGCAATCTGCAGCGCCGGCGTAAGGCCAAAGAAAACCGTGGCGCAGAGAGTCATGCTGACCGTGAAGAGCAGGACGCGGAAGTCGGGCGTCGCGCTGAGCCACTTTGGCATATCAAGCAGGGAGAGCGCGAGCTGAAGCACGGCGCATCCCAATGACATGCCGGCGACCGCACCAACACTGGCGAGCAACAGGCTTTCCGTCAATAACTGCCGTAAGACGCGGGAAGCGTTTGCGCCGATGGCGATCCGAATTCCTATTTCCCGTTCGCGCTGTACCGCCCTCGCCAGCATCAGAGCGCCCAAATTTCCGCACGCCACCGCCAGGATCAAGAAGGTGAGAACACCGACCATAGCGGCCACCCGGTACATCTCAGGCTGCATCACCTGCATGTGGCCACCGGGCGAACTCTGGATAAATTCGCCATCCCAGACGGCAGCAGGCTGCTGGCGTCGTAGCTCATCTGTCAAGTGTTTGAGTTCCTGCTGAGCAACCGCCGCGTTGATGCCAGGCGCGAGGCGTCCCCACATCCGGACACTGGAGTTCCCGAAGTCGTTTAAGACTTGGCTGCCTTCGAACAAATAGGGTTGCTGCGCAATAGGCAGCCAGATGTCGGGATGCTGACCACCGAGAGTAGCGAGCGAGTACGGCGCGACACCCACAATCACGACGGGCTTCTTGTTCAGATGAACCACTCGGCCGATCACCGTAGGGTCGCCTGCAAAACGCCGTTGCCACAGACCGTAACTGATGACCATAGCTGCCTGGTCATTCGGCGAACCGTCTAAAGCGGGACTCAGCACCCGGCCATAGCTCGTTCGGGTATTCAGTTCCGTGAAGTAATTTGCTGTTACGAATGAGGTGCTTGTGCCTTGTAAGTCGCTCTCAATCTGCATGGGAGGCACACCCATCACGGCAATAGCAGCTGAGAGCTTTCTGGCGTGATCCCGGTAGAACAGAAATGACGGATACGACATTTCGGAGTCATAGGAGGACGGCGACTTTCGCTCCAGCCGCACGAGTCTCTCGGGATGAGGAACCGGTAGCGGCTTGAGCGCGACCATATTGAAAAGGCTGAATACGGCCACATTGATGCCGATGCCGATAGCCAGAATCGCGACTGCCACGACGGTGAACCCTCGGGATCGCAGCAACACGCGAATGCCATAGCGCAGATCCTGTCCGAGACGGTCAAGCCAAGTCCATCCCCATGCCTCGCGCGCGTCCTCGCGCAACTGGAGCATGTTGCCGAAGTTGTTGCGGCCCTCGCGCGCTGCCATTTCACGATGAAATAGCATGTCATTTTCCAACTCCAGGTCCCGTCGACGCCGGCTAAACAAATAGAGCAGACGGCGCAAGAATTCCTTCATGAGGAGCCCCTTTCCGCGATTCCAAGAACACTTTGGATAGCCTGAGTCTGGCGCTCGTAGCCCGACAACTCGCTCTTCAGTTGTTCACGTCCTGCCTTACTCAATTGGTAAAAGCGAACTTTGCGATTGGTTTCAGAAATGCCCCACGTGGCCGTCACCCACCCTTTGCGAAGCATCTTCTGCAGGGTGGGATAGAGCAATCCTTCCTCGACCGTCAGCACCTCGGTTGAAAGAACGTGGATCCGTTGCGCAATGGCATACCCATGCAAGTTGCCTGATCGAAGTACATGCAAGATCAGCATAGGCAGTGTCCCTGAAGGCATTCCAGCGATAGGCGTATCCTTGTTAGGCATAACGTCATTATGCCACCAAATTATAGTTTGCCTTATATCGGCGTTGACTTGGGAGAAATAATCGATAGGCTACCCTTCGGGTGGCCACCATGATGGCCTTAACAACTCCGGCGTTGGAAAATCAGTCGTTGGTCTGAAGCGTCGCTATCCAGCAAAATTGTATGCGGAACACAGCCTTCTCGGAAAGGAGAATGCTTTCCTCCGAATGGCTCCTGGATGATGACGGGCTACCCGAACGACCCGCGTCAACTCCCGCACCTCACTTGGCGGCGTAAGACGCGAACCGCAGGGTAAGGAACCTGCTTTCGCGAGCTCGCTGGCAGCGCGCTGATAGGCCCGGTCATGGTCTGCTTCGTAGCGCAAGAGACAGCAATGTCTCGTTGGACTTCTGCTGTTCGGAGGTTTGGGGCTGGAAGAGCAAGCAGGCTCCCGGAAGCGGACCGGAGTACCGCTCACTCCAACCGCCGGGCACCTTCGTGAGAAATCATCAGTCCCGTCTAAGCCGGCTCGCGTCAGCAACTTTTTCAACTTAGAGAATCCGCTGTCTCCCTCAGTAGCCTCTGCGAAGTTGCCGTCGCTATCGATAATCACGTAAGTGGGAAAAACTCCAATCTGATAAGGCCGCGGCATTTCGTTCTCAGTCGTTAATGCAATCGGATACGCATGTGGATGTTCCTTTAGAAACTTCTGCACGGTAGCCCGGTCTTCGTCAACCGACACACCAATGATCTGAAGATTCTGGTCACCGTACTTCTTGGCAAGTTTGTCTAATGCCGGGCCGTCGGCGCGGCAAGGTCCGCACCACGTGGTCCAAAAGTCGAGCAGCACGGTTTTTCCCCGGAGCTCGTTGAGCTTGATGACCTTCTCATTGGTATCCAGCAGGACCAAATCAGGCGCGGGTTTGCCAGTCAATTGCTTCTTCATCTTTTTGGCATCCCATTTCGAGAAGCCCTTCACTTCGTCGTATCCGGATGGGATGCGGAAGACGGCTGGATCGGCCACCCCGTTCCAGCTCACCCGTTTCGAATGCAGGCTGATTTCGCGGCGATACCGCTGGTCGCGTCGTTCGTAGTTCTCGATGGTGTGCGAATACAACACGAGACCGGTGGTCAAGTCGATGATGATTTGTCTCGCGCCGCTGGTGACCTTGGGCGCGTTGGGAGAGCTCCCAGACTTCGGCTTAACGGGAAGGTCCAACGCAACGCACTCATGATCGACTGCGCTTAGTCCGCAGGGAAGACGCTTGATCTCGACGCCTTTCTTCAGATCAACCGAGGCCTGCTCGTACGCTTCCGGTTCGGGAACGTCCTTTTCGTGCGCCAGGTTCTTTGAGGTGTACTCACCGGCTTCGAGCTGAAAGAAGCCGGAGCCGTCAAACAAAGAAGTCCAGTCGCCTGCACCCGAGAGAATGTGCTCTCGCCAGCGCGGTCCGGAGCCGTCCAGGATGATAGATCGTTTGCTCGTTTGATCGTGGTCCTGGAGAAGGAAGGAAACTGTGCGATCAAACTCCTGGTGGTAGCTGGTAAGCGCTTCACGCTTTGCCGTGAGATCGGACCACAGGTGAGTGACGTCAGCAAAAGCGAGCGAGTGGATGGCCAGAAGCAGCAGTGATGAAGCAGCGAAAGCACGCATTTTATCCGCCTTATTATGCGAAAGTTGGGTCGCTTGCCGCTATTGCACTGCTTGGGGCACGGGATACCTCTTGCTAGTGGTTGCTGGGTCGTTCGGGGTGTACGGGCAAGCTGAACAAAGGCGGCCGTGTCCCCGGTCGACCGGTTGCGGACAGTTTACACGCATCCGCGATCCTCATGCAGCGCTCAGTTTCCGAAAACGGCAGTTTCAGTGCACGATAACGGTGTGTTCAGATTGCCGTCATCCTGACGCAAGAGCAATGATGCTGGGCGATGGACAGGATTGATGAAGCAGTTTGAACTGATAGGCCACGAAAATCTGTTCAACAGAGATGTTTTCATGATGGTTCTAGATCAGCTCAATGTTGAGGTTCAGGAACCGCCAACAATGGGTCAGTTTGCCTGTTTATGCGTGCTTCATGGTCGCTCGAACGCTTCGGTATCTTTTTCGTCTGCGCAGGGACGGCTGCGCTACGTCACTTCTCCCGTTGACTTGGGACGTCAATGTTCGTCTAGGAAGGCCAAGCTTCAAACGAGCTCAGATTCAGCTGGTATGTTTCGGCGCTTGAAACGTGCCCAGCAGCATATCCCAGATGAACCCGGAAACAAAGAAGAAGTTCCGATCATGAGTAGCGTGGTGGATGAAATGCAAGCGCTGGAAATGTCCCAAGATTCCGCTGAGTGATTCACGGCGGTGAAAGAGGGTATGGAGTTGGTGGTCCGCGACCATGAAAGCGAACATGCTCAACCCGAACGCAACGCCATTGGTTATGCCACAGAGGAAAGTGAGACCCAGGGCTAGCAGTAATCCAGCTGCGGCGACAAAGATCAATGGAAAGCTCATGAAACGCCCTTTGGGATCTTCCGCTTTGTGAAACTCGCGTTGAATGGGCCCGTCGTAAATGCGGTGGTGCTCACTCTCCCCGTGAGCCACAAAGGTCCTTCTGCCCTCTTCCATGTCGTGGTGCCACAGTCGATGTCCGGTATTGTGCCCTACTGACCAAACGAACCATCCGCAGAGGACGTCGCCGAGTAGGTTCAGAGCGTGCATAGTAGCTCTCCAGGGAACGGGATCTGCCCAGGCGGGCGGTTCAATGGAGGAAGTGCCAGCTTTAGGTGAACTGTCTCGGTGAAGGTGGAGCACTTTGCCAGGAACACCGAGCGAGATGATCACCCAACTTCGATCGAGACGACAGCATCGCGCTGTTGGGTAGTCGGTTTCAGGTGGGCGCGTTCTACCAAGACATTTTGTAGTTGTCGTTCCGGTCGAGCTGTGGGAGTGCTTTCCCGGTTGTTTGCTCTTCGCGAACTCTTGCTCAGAAGTCGGCGAATTTGGTCTTTGACACCGATGTCCTGACACTGATGTCCGCAAGCAGGTCCTCGAGTGCGGGCGAGTTTGTGCGTAAGAATTTCGAGCGCGCAAGCCCACTCTACTGATATCGCGGCTTAGTATGTTAGGCACAGCACAACCAAAATCATCATCAATAAAGACGCATGAAAAACAGACGAGGAGAACGAGTAGACTTTGCGGCCTCACTTGCTTCATCGTTCTCCTTTCATGCATCGGTAGCGCCGCTCCAGTTTCAATCCAACGACTTCATTCGAAGATCACCGACAACGAAATCTCGCCGCTCCACGGGAATGTGCATCCGGCGGTTGTGCGCGGCACAGCAAAAGACGAAGGCAAAGTCGCTGCTTCCTACAAGATGCCGAAGATGTCATTGCATTTTTCTATGACCGAGGCGCAGCGTGCGGATCTCGATCAACTATTGAAGTCTCAGCAGGACCGCCGGTCACCGCTTTACCATCAATTCCTAACAACGGAGCAGTACGCAACGCGATTTGGACTGAACGCCAGCGACATCGAAAAGGTCAAGAATTGGCTCGAAAATTCAGGCTTCTCTGGTCTTGAGGTGGCTCACAGCCGGACTTGGATCAGCTTTTCGGGCAATGCTTCGCAAGCGGAGGCCGCATTCCATGCTTCGGTGCACAAGTATTCACTCCAAGGTAAGGTACAAATTGCAAACAGCACTGACCCATACGTTCCGAAGGCTCTGGCAAGTGTAGTGGAGAGTGTCCGCGGCCTGAATAATTTCGCCATGAAGCCGCATCTGGTTCGTCAGCATCCCAAGTTCACTTCGGGTCCAGGCCCTTCGCACAATTTGGTTCCAGACGATTGGGCCACGATCTATGACGTGCAGCCCCTGTACGGCGCCGGTCTGGATGGCACGGGTGTGACCATTGCCGTGGTGGGCCAAAGCAATATCCACATGTCAGACATTCAAGCGTTCCGGTCCGCCGCTGGCCTGCCCGCAAAGAACCCGACAGTGGTGGTTCCACCCGGTGATCAGGTCCCCGGATTCGAAACCACCAATGGCGACGAAGTTGAGTCAGACCTGGATCTCGAGTGGGCTGGCGGTATCGCTCGCAATGCCGACATATTGTTCATTACTGCCAGCGCGACGCTGAGTAATGGTGTGGATAGCTCTATCGTTTTCGCCATCGACAACAACGTCGCGCCCATCGTCAGCATCTCGTACGGTCAGTGCGAAGCAGACGAGCCCGCGGCCACGTTTCAGACCATGAACGCACTGTTCGCGCAGGCCAATGCGCAAGGCATGACCATTCTCGCGGCTAGTGGTGACGCGGGCGCGACGGACTGCGACAACGCTTCCGGCCAAAACACGGCGACGCATGGACTCGCGGTTGATTTCCCGTCGTCCTCACAGTATGTAACCGGCATTGGGGGAACCAGATTCCAGGACGAGAATTGGTATTGGAACACCTTCAACAACAGCTATGGCGGCTCGGTGCTGTCGTATATTCCAGAACTACCTTGGAACGACGGCTTCAAAGCTGCCACAGGCGGTGGTGCCAGTATCCTTGTATCCAAACCAAGCTGGCAGGCTGGAACTGGCGTACCGGCGGATAGTGCGCGCGATGTTCCTGACATCGCCTTCACCGCCTCGGGCGCCAACGGCCTTTTGATTTGCCACGAAGGCTGGTGCACCAACGGCTTCCATAACTCTGCCTATCAACTCGATATCGTCGGCGGCACATCAGCGGGCCCCCCGCCCTTCGCCGGCGTTTTAGCTCTGATTATCCAAATGCACGGAGCTGGAACCCGCCTCGGCAATATCAACCCGAACCTTTATTCGTTAGCTCAAATCTCGCCCAATCTCTTCCACGACATCATTTATGGCGATAACACTATTTACTGCCAGGCGGGCACAGCAGATTGTCCCAATGGCGGCCCAATCGGATATCAAAGCGGCCCTGGCTACGACGAGACAACCGGCTGGGGCTCCATTGACGCCAATAACATGGCAGAACAGTGGTTCGGAGATTTCCAAATTACTGCCAGCCCCAGTACAGTGGCTCTCGTGGCTGGCAACTCATCGACCGCCACCGTGACAATCACTCCGCAGAATAACTTCACCGGTAATGTGACAGTCACCTGTTCGGTCGCTAGCACCTTAATAGATGTGAGTTGCTCAGCGCCGTCTAATCCGGTCAACGCATCAGGCACTGCTGCCGTCACCATCTCCGCAACCACCTTTGCGGGCACGCGGCCCTCAAGCCGTTTTGTCTGGCAACATCCGCCCAGCGGCCCTTGGCTCTTCGGCCTCCTCTCGTTTACGTTGGTCGGTTCTTTAGGTTTCCTGTGGACTCAGAAAAGACAGCCATGGGCGCTCTATGCTTGCGGATCAGGCGTCGTGCTCCTGATCGGTATTGGCGCCGTGAGCTGTGGCGGCTCCTCTTCTGCAACTTTATCCACGGGCGGCGGCAGCACCACCCCACCGGCATCCACGCCGCTGAGTATTGGGTGCAACTTTCCCGCCTTGACCGTTGGAGTAGCCGCAAGCGGCTTCTGTGCAGCGAACGGCGGATTCGGGACGGTCACATACTCCATCAGCGCAGGTTCCTTACCGCCGGGCTTAACTCTCAATCCGACAACGGGCGTCTTTGCGGGCACGCCTGCCTCGGTCGGCTCCAGCCCTGTCACCATCAAAGCAACGGACAGCGGGTCGCCGCCTCAAACCGCGACCCAATCCACTACCTTTACGGTCTCTCCAACAACGTTAGCGCTGTCGTGCACGGCGCCTACTCCGGCCACGCTGAATGTCTCGTACACAGGCAACTGTACTGCTACCGGAGGCACCCCGCCCATCTACTACTTTGTAGCCTATGGCGGACTGCCCCCCGGCATCACCCTGAATCAAACGACCGGCGTCATCACCGGCGTGCCAACAACAATCGGATACTACGATCAAATCGGGGTCACCGTCACTGATAGCGGATCTCCCGTGCAGACGATAACGCGACAAATCTCTCAAATTCAAATTCAACCGATTCAGCCACTAGCAATAAGCTGCAGTTTTTACAACGAGCCGACCGTGGGACGCCCTTTTAATGTGCCTTGCCTCGCAACGGGGGGAATGCCTCCCTACACTTTCTCAATGACCGGCGGAACCCTTCCGGCGGGCTTAACGTTCAACTCATCTACCGGCACTCTCACCGGTACAGCAACCACTGAGTCCCAGACTGGAAACGTATCGATAAACGTGACAGATTCCAGTTCGCCGCCTCAGCAAGCTTCGACAGGAACTTACTATGTCTGGGTTCAGCAGCCTCCCGTTGAGACCGGTCTTGTAACCATTACGGCCACCAGCGGCAGCATCGTGAACACGACAACCATCGCCGTCACAGTCTCACCTCAATGACGATAGTGCGCTTCGGTCTTTTGCTCATTGCGACCCTGGTCGTCTGCTCTTGTCTGCCGCTCCGGGGTGCCGTTGTCGGGGAGGCCCTACTGTCATTTCCAGCCCAAACCGAATACTTCGAATACGACAACCTCACCTCGCTGCAGCTGTTGCCAAACTATAGCGCGCTCCGCCAACAACTGGCCGGCAAACCTCTGAATGAACTTCAAATCGTACTGAGTCAGTTAGGCATCCGAGACGAAGAGGTTCAGGAAATAGTTGTAGGTTCCAAGTCGAATGCATTCTACGGTGTTCTAGCCGGAACTTTCAACGGAGAATCAGCCGCGAAGAGAGCAAGGGCAAGGGGCTTTGCGTTGAGGTTGCTGGAGGATGACGCATTCTGTATGGGCAGAGAAACGTGTGTCGTTTTCCTGGAAGATTCACTGGCCGCGTTTGGATCGTTGAGTCAATTGAAAGAAATCATTGAAACACGCCAGGGCGCAATCACGCGTCTGAAGGCAGACCGAAGCTTTCTGGAGCTGCTGGAGAGTACCGATCAACACTCCCCTGTGCGTGGCGTTGTGCGCGGAAACGAGCTGAAAGCATCGATGGCGCAACTTCTGTCGGATTGGACGGGATGGAATAAGGATTGGTCCTCCTTATCTTCTAACGTGACCGGAATGAGTTACAGCGTCAAGATCGGAAGCGAAGCGCATGTCAGCGCTACGCTGGCATGTAGGTCAGAGACGGCAGCGATGTTACTAGTTCAGCTACTCAGGGCCTTAAAAACCGTTGGATCAGCTTCGGACATGCCTTTTCAGAATATGCAAGTCTCCGCTTCAGCGAACATAATTCATATTCAGACAGATGCCCTTTTGCCGAGCCCGAATACAGGACTGCAGCCGGCAAGGAAAACCAAGTAGTTGCAGATGTACTGCAGGGTGAGAAAGGGTTAGGATCCGGATTTCCGGCAGCGCACAGCGGCGCGTTAGATAAGCGGAGCTGAAACTATGAACGATCAGCCTAATCTGCCGGCTTTCGATCCCACGGCGATACGCGAGATCTTTCGAACAGATGCGAAGGCGGTGGCCGCGCTCAGTGCGGAACTCGGGTATCCTGTCGCCGTTCCGGAGATGGAGCAGCGCATTGACGAGCTACGGTCTTCACCAGACCGAATCGGCTTTGTCGCTTGCCGCTCGGGCACGGTCGTCGGGTGGGTTGATGCCAGCATTGTGCGGCGACTAGCGGCCGGCAGTTATGGTGAAGTCGCGGGTTTGGTCGTCAAGGACGGATTTAGGGATCAAGGGATAGGCCGGGAACTCTTGCGGGAGGCGGAAAGATGGGTGGAGGGCCGGGGCGTTAGCGGCATGCTCGTCCGTTCGCGCACAACCCGAGAGGCAGCGCATCGCTTCTATCTTCGGGAAGGTTACTCTGTAACCAAGACCTCGACCGTCTTCTGGAAGCAGTTGTTTACCGAATAGAGTTGCGTCCGACGTACAATCAACTCGCAAAGGAACCTCCATGAAGCGAATTTTTCTTGGCATTGGAATCGTGTTTGCGGCAACGTCGTTATGCGCGCCCGCCTTTGCTCAAAGCGATATGCGCGGGGGTGGAGCAGACTTGAAGCATCGCGTTATGGCGATGCCTGACGGAAAAGGAAGAATCGCCCTGCAAGCGAATCGCATGGATGGCGATTGGAGTCCGTCGGTGCTTCACCTGCAAGGTGACGTGCGGGTAGAAATCTGGACCACGGCAAAAGCTCCTGACCATGCCATGGTTTTGTCGGCAGACGAAGTGGATTACAACGAAGTTACAGGCGATCTGATTCCACGCGGCAATGTAAAAGTTGTCGTTCGGAATGTGCAGTAAGGTCTGGGGAAATACTCAGGCCCGTGGACATCAAAGCTCAAAGCGCCGGGCACAAGCTGCCATTGGGAATCGCCCTTATCACGTCTGCCTTCTTATGCTCTGCCATTATGAGCACTCTGAGCAAAGAGGCAGAAGGGGTGCCGCCGCTGCTGATTCTTTTCCTGCAATACGCCATCAGCTTTCTGGTGTTTGTGCCCACTGTGTTTACCGGCAGTCTCGATCATTTGAAGACGCAGCACTTCGGGTTGCAACTCTTCCGCAGCCTGGCTGGATCGATCTGTCAGCTGCTGTTCTTTGTGGCCGTACATTCGATACCGCTGCTGGATTCGGTGTTGCTTTCGAATGCCGCGCCGCTGTTTATCCCGCTGGTAATTTATGTTTGGTTCCGGAAGACGGTTCAACCGATTGTCTGGGTGAGCCTGCTGATTGGGTTGGCGGGCATTGTGATGATTATCAAGCCCGGCCCCCAGATGTTTCAAAGCCCGGCCTCGCTGATCGCGTTGCTGGCCGGCTTATGTTCGGCAGTTGCATTGGTTGCTACGAACAAGCTGGCAGAAACAGAACCGCCGACGCGCATCCTGATCTACAACTTCGGACTCTCGACCCTGATACTGATTCCGGTTTGCCTGTTCGTCTGGAAGCCGCTCTCCCCAAGGCAGTGGCTTCTTTTGGTGGGCGTCGGTGGCTTCTATGCGCTGACACAGTATCTGATCATTCTGGCTTACCGTTATGCCAGCGCCACCGAACTCTCTCCATTCAATTACACAGTGGTTCTGTTCTCCGGTCTACTGGGCTGGGCCTTTTTCGGCAGTGTCCCGGACCGCTGGGCCATTCTTGGAACAGTTCTGATCATTGCGGGAGGCATTCTGAGCATTGAAGCCGGGCACATCGAAGGGCTTGGTCATGCGTTCGGGAACGGCCACTGGAGCCTTCATTGGAAATTGCTGCATCGCGGCAGCAAAGCGGCGAGCGCGACGGCCAGCCAGTCGTAAAGGCGTTCTTCCGTTAGTCAACTTTGAGCACGACAAAGGTCAGATCATCGTGCTGGTCTGCGGTGCCAATCCAGGCGCGCAGAGCAGCTGCGATACGCGATGAGATTTCCTGCACAGGCAGGCCGGCTAGCGTTCTCAACAACTGAGTAAGGCGTTCTTCGCCGAACTCTTCTTCCATAGGGTTCAGCGCTTCGGTTACTCCATCGGTAAACACGATGAGGATGTCTCCCGAGCGCAGGGCAACAGAACCTTCCTCGTACGCCGCTTGCGGAAACATGCCGATGATCATGCCGCCGGTTGCTAGTGGTTCCACCACGCTGGCGCCATTGCGCAGTAGAAAAGGTGGATTGTGTCCTGCATTCACATAGCGCAGTTCGCGCGTTTCTTCGTTCACCTGCGCGTAAAAGAAGGTGGCGTAGCTGCTGGCGCCGGTGGACCTGTGCAGATAGCGGTTCAGCTGGGCCGCGAGGTCGGGCAGGGATAGATTTTCCTGTGATGAGAGGACGCGCAAGGACGCTTGCACGACCGACATCAGCAGTGCGGCTGCGACGCCTTTGCCGGCGATGTCCGCCAGCGCGATACCGACGCGATGATCGCCCACTTGCAGGAAATCGTAGTAATCGCCGCCGACAGAACGGGCGGGCAGCGTGTAGGCAGCAAACTCGCCGATGCTCGAGGTGGGAGAGATGCTGGGAAGCAGACGCCGCTGCACTTCCACTGCTAAAGCGACGTCGCGCCGAAGCTTTTCCTGCTCGACAATGCGGTGCGTCAGGCGGCCATTCTCAAGCATGAGGGAGAGCTGGTCGGCACAGGCTCGCAGCGCTTGTTTGTCGAAGCTGCTGTAGTTATGCCCATTGTTCTTCGGCCCCAACAAAAGCAGGCCAAGGTTCTCTCGCCTGGTGGCCAGCGGAACCGCCATTCGCAGCTTCGCTGATTCAAGCGACGAGAGTTCCGGAGTATAGCCAGGCCTCTGGAGCTGAGACCAGCGCTTCCAGGCGGCAAGATCGGCGTGGCTGATGGGCAGCGGCAACGGATAGGAGCGAAGACGATGGGCGAGGAAGCCTTCTTGCGATAGCTGCAGCGGCGGAAGGCCTACCGGGGCGGAGGCTACGGCGCGGAACACCCCCGATCCGTCGTCCTCGAGCAACGCCGACCACTCGGCATCCAGTTGTTCGCAAAGCTTTGCGAGCGCCGCGGCAATGGCATTGCCGAAAGAATCGGCTTGGCGGGCGGCATCGACGAATTCGGTGAGCAGCGTTGCCTGCCGGGTGACGCTGGGTCCCGGACGCGAAGAAGCATCCGCGCCGCCAAAGCTTGCGGGAGAGAGGCTTTCGATGAGGACACTCCAGCCACGGCGGGTGGAACTCCACATGTTCTCCGGTTGTTCGCGAATGGCAGTCATGGGTGCGATGGTGGTGGCGCGCCAAGCCGGAAAAAAGCTGGCAACGGTGCTGAGAAGCAACAAAGCCACGGCTGGTGTTACAAGGGGCAGTAAGCGGAAATGGACGAGCTGAAATTGTTGGACCATCAACCAACTGCCGCCAGCAGTGAGGACAAGCCCAGCAGCGATGCCCCATGCGGTGAGCATCCAGCCGTTCCGGATAACGAAGCGGAGTAAGGTGCCCGGCATGGCACCAAGAGCGAGGCGGGTCCCCATTTCCACGGTGCGCTGCCGGACAAAGTAGGCCATAACGCCGTAGACGCCCAAGGTGGCCATCAGCAAGGAAGCAAGAGCAAAGAAACCGCTGAGCGCGGAAGTGCCGCGCTGGATGGTGATTGAGCTTTGCACCACTTCGCGCATGGTCGCCACGTCGTAGATGGCCTGGCCCGGGTTGATGCGCTGGATAACACGCCGGACTTGCTTGAGAAGGGCTTCGACACCCAGGCGCGAGCGGATGGCGAGGTGGGAGGGATCAGGAGGGGCGACAGCGTCGAGAAAATAGACTTCGGGCGCCGGCTCTTCGCCGAGCTTGTCGTTCCGCACGTTGCGCACGACGCCGACGATCTGCAGGGCATCGCCATGCTCGTCGGGCGTGTGTCCAATCTGGTCTAAGACACGGCCGCGCGGGAAGAAGCGTGCGGCTGCGGCCTGGTTGATGACGACGTGTACCGGATGTTCGGTGTTGTCGTGGTTGTTCAGGAAGCGGCCTTGGAGCAACTGCAGTCCCAAGGTGCTGAAATAGCTTGCGCTCACGGAGTTGAAGTTGATGGTTTGCGGCCTGTGGGAGCCTGCAGCGGCCATCTGATCGGACACCATGCTGGTGAAGAAGCAGCAGCCTTTCAGAGGCATTTGGTAGCTGATGGATACGTCTTGAACACCTGGAATCTGGCGTAGACCTGTAAGCACCTGCTGCTGGTAGGCATGGAGCGCCTGTGAGCTTTCGGAGTGCATAGCCGCATCCATTTGAAAGGTGAGAAGGTGCTCCGGGTTGAAGCCGGGCGACTGCGAGAGAATGCTGCGAAGTTCGGAGATCAAAAGCGAGGCACAACAGAGCAAGGTGAAGGCGAGGGCAATCTCGCTACCGACCAGCAGCCGGGAGAGGCGGCGGCTGCGGAGACCGGCCGAAGCGCGAACGCCGTTGCTGAGCGCCTCATTCGGCTGGGTGCGAAAGGCTTGCCACAAAGGCGCAAAGCTGGCGAGCACAGCACTGAGGATGGCGACGGCGATGGCGAACGCAAGGACTTGAAGATTGATTTGAATATCGTGCGCACGTGGAAGGTACGATCGCGCCAGGGCGAGAATGATGCGAATGAGGGCATAGGCAAGAGCAATCGCGAGCGCACAGCCGGCACAAGCGACCACCAGACCTTCAAAGAAATACTGCACGCCGAGTTGCCACTGTGCGGCACCCAGCGCGACGCGCACCGCAGTTTCCCGCGCCCGTTCGACGGAGCGGGCGACGAGCAGGCCAGAGACGTTGGCGCATGTAATGACAAGCAGCAAACCGGAAGCCGCCATCAAGAGCAGGAGCGGAGAACGGACCTCCAAACCCACGGTGTCCTGCAGAGACATGATGCGCGCGGTGTATTCGGAATGCGCGGCGGGGCGTTCGCGCGCAATGCTGGCCGCAACGGCTCGCGCTTCGGCGGCGGCAGCGGAGAGCGACACCCCGGGGCGGAGCCGCGCATAAGCGATATAGAGTCCGCGCGTGTCGGGTTTACCGGGCACGGATGGCGGTATCGGCAGCCAGACATCCTCTGGCGCGAGCCAAATGCCCGCACCCATCTGCACCAGCCGGAACGACGGAGGCGCGATACCGGTGACAGTGTAACTGCGGCCGTTCAAGCCAATGCTTTTGCCGATGATGGCTCCATCTGCGCCCAGCCGGCGCCACAGGGCGTCGGAGATCACAACGGCTGCGGAACCCGCTGGCTCTTGTTCCGCACTGCGAAACCAGCGGCCCTGTTGCAGCGGAACGCCAAGATCTTTCACTAGCTGCGGCGTGACGGAAACGCCGTGCAGATGTTCCGGCGTTCCGGGCGAGGTGAGATTGAAATCGCCCATAACCGTGAACCAACCAAAGACGTCGAAGCTGCGCAGACGCGATTGGTACTCGCGAAGATCCTGATCGTTGGATCCGGACATGCGGTGCGGATCGTCTTTAGGATTGGCGGCGTAGAAGAGTACGTAACGCTCGCCGTGCGCGAAAGGAAGCGGCTTCAGCAGCACGGCATAGACCACGGTGAACACCGCCACAGTGGAGCCGATTCCGATAGCCAGGGCCAGGATAGAAAATGCGGCGACGCCCTTGGCGTTCTTCCACGAGCGCCACGCCTGCGCGAGCAAGGTCAGCATCAGGGAGCATCATAGCTTTGTTTGCTTTCGCCCCCGCCGGAGATCCGCGGAACGAGGCTGGCCGGGCCTGTTAAGCCGGCTTAGTTTCGGACGGCCATGGCACCGGCCCAATCCGCCGGAAGGGTGCCCAGCGGGAGCAACTGGCCCTTCTCCAGATGCCGTATGGTTTTGGCAAACTTCGCTGCATGCGGGTCGTGCGTCACCATGACGACGGTCTTGCCGAACTCGCGATTGAGGCGAGACAGCATGGTCAGAATGTCTTCGGCGGCGGCGGCATCAAGGTTGCCGGTAGGCTCGTCGGCAAGGATGAGATCGGGGTCGGTCACGATGGCGCGTGCGATGGCGACGCGCTGCTCTTGTCCGCCCGAGAGTTGCTTGGGAAGATGGCCGAGACGATCGCCTAACCCCACCAACTTCAGCGCGGTTTCCGCGTGATCCAATGCGATCTTTCTTGTTCAGCTTGGTCAGCTTCAGCGGCAGCTCGACGTTCTCGAGCGCAGTGAGTACGGGCAGGAGATTGAACGATTGGAAGACGAAGCCAATATGTTCGTTCCGCCAGTGCGCGATTTCGCGATCGTTCAAGGCGCGGAGATTTGCCCCGAGCACTTCAATGTCGCCGTCGCTGGCACGGTCCATAGCGGCGATGAGGTGCAGCAGCGTTGATTTCCAGAGCCGGACGGGCCCATCAAGGCGACGAAATCGCCACGATCAATGTCGATGTCAACGGCATCGAGAGCGGTGACATGAAATTCGTCCCGGACATACTCTTTGCTTAGCCTGCGTGTGCGGATTACTATTTCACTCATGCTCTCCCCTTCACTGTGTCGGTTGAACTTTTTGGCCGTCTTTGAGATCGGCGGGCGGGTTCAGAATCAAGGTCTCGCCGCCGATGAGGCCGCTGTCAATTGTGGTTCCGCGGTCGGAAACGGGACCGGCGGTTACTGTGCGCTTGCGTGCGTGGCCATCCAGCACCACGAACACGGCTCCATTTTGAATGGCGCTGGTAGGCACAAGCACGGTCCGTTTGGTCTCCGCAGCGTGCCCGCTAGTCGCTTCGTTGTAAAACGTAACAGTCGCATTCATATCAGGCCGCAGATAGTCGTCGGGATTTAAGACCCGCACCTTGACCTGAACGGTGGCTTTGGCGCGATCCGCTTCGGGCGAGACCTGCTCGATGACGCCCTGGTACTTGCGATCCGGATAGGCATCGGTGGTGACAGTCCCCTTCTGTTTGGGACCAAGCTTCGGAAAATCAGCCTGATTGATGTCCAGTTCCACCTGCAGATCGTTCAGGTCGGCCATGGTGAAGAGGTAGCCCTTGGCGCCTTTGTCGCCGACGAATCCGTTCGTTACGAACTCGCCTTTTTCGACGTTGCGGTCGAGGATGGTTCCGGTTACCGGCGCCTTGATGAAGGTATTGTCGAACTGCGTCTGCGCGTAATCGACAGAGCCGCGCGCCTGCTCAATCTGCCCCTCGACCTGGGCGATCTGCTCTTTGCGCGGGCCCAGCACGGAGAGGTCGAGCGTGCGCTGATAGCTCACGACCTTAGCGGCGGCGCTGTCGTACTTCGCCTGCGCGTCGTCGAGCGCCTGCTTGGAGACGACACCCTCGCCCGCGAGTTGCTTGGTTCGATCGAGCGTTACTTTCGCGTTTTCAAGGTCGGCCTGGGACTGATCGCGGTCGGCACGAGCTTTGGCGATTTCTTCCGGACGCGAGCCGTTCTTCTGCTCGTCGAGGCGAGCCATCAGGTTGGCGAGATTGCCCTTTTGCTGCTTTAGCTGGGCTTGATATTCGTCGGTTTCAAGCCGCGCGACAACTTGTCCCGCCTTTACCTTGTCGCCTTTATCGACTCCGATCCATTCAACTCGCCCTACGACCTTTGAGGCCACTTCGATTTTGTGGGCGGCCACAATGTAGCCGGTAGCGGTGAGGACGGCATCGCCGCTGGCGCCAGGAGCGGAGTCAGAAGGCGCAGGTACATCGGCGACATGCACCGGCACAGCGGCCGTAAGCTTCTGGTAAGCGAAGAGAGCGGCGGCGAGCAGGGCCAAACCGATGACGGTGAGGACGACGATTCGTCCGACCGGCTTTGAGCTGTCGCGGCGCTTGGCGGTACGGTCAATTTTCAGACTTTTTAATTCGGTTTCCATCATAGGGAATGGGTTGTCGTAAGAGAGAGTAACCCTTAGACTTGTCGCAATGAGGTCAGGATTTCTTGATTTGCCGCCTGACGCGCCGGCAGCAGCCCTCCGAGGGCCCCGAGCAGTGCGGAGAACAAGATTCCCCACAGCATGATCTGCGGGCCAACTTTGAAATTGAAACTGGTTTCACTGAACGTGACGTTGTTGCCGATACCGGTGGTGATTCCGTTTAATGGCAGCACCAGCAAACAGGCGAGCAGGCCGCCGACCACGGACAGCAGCACGGATTCCAGAAAGAAGCTGAACAGGATGCTGCCTTTGGTAAAGCCGAGCACGCGCAAGGTGCCGACTTCTTTTGACCGGCGCGCTACGGCGGCGTACATGGTGTTCATGGCTGCGAACGAACTGCCGACCGCCATGATGATGCAGACGAAGGCGCCAAGAAAGGAGATGGGGGCGGCGGATGATGTTTGCTGGTCGTAGTAGTCGCGCTCCGTCATGGCGGACACATTTAAACGCCGGTCGTTCGTAAAGCTTTTGATCAGCGCGGCGGCACTGATCTCATCGGTGGCTTGGGCGAGCGCCGAACTGTAAGCATCGGTGCGGTTGAAGTCGGACGCGATCTGGTAAGCGTCGCCGAACACTTCGCTATTCACGGCACTATCGCCGCCATCCATGACGCCCACAACGGTCCAGTACCCGCGGGCGAATTTCAGCTGTTGGCCAACCTGTGCCCTGGGGTAGCGGCGCGCGATGCCCTTGCCTACCACCACCTCGCGCATGCCGGGTTTGAACCAGCGTCCCTGGATGATTTTAAGATTGCGCATCTTGACGCCGCGTTCGGAGACACCACGAACAGTGATGTTGTTGCCGGATTCGTTTTCCTTATTGGGAATAGTGATGATAGTCACGGCTTCCATGGACACCAATGGTTGGCCATCGGCGCCCTTAGCAATGCCGGGCGTACTGCTGACCACCTGTAACTGTTGTGGTGTGAACAGGCTGGTCAACTCGGCCGTGCCGCCCTTGCGTAGCAGCAGCACGTGCCGGGGGTCGCCTTGTGCTGCGAAAGCAGACTTTAAGCCGGCATTCAGTGCAAGTACGGCCATCAGAATGGCCACGGTCATCGCAACCCCTAACGCGGTCATCAAGGTTGTGGTTTTGCGGACGACGAGGTTGCGTAAGTTGTAAGAAAGAGGAATGGCCATGGAATTATCCGGCGTACCGGAGCGAGTCAAGAATGTTGGTGCGGGCGGCGTTAATTGCCGGAATCAGGGAACTGACGAGACCGATGAATAGTGCGATGCCAAGACAGATGGACACCGTGAATACGTTCAGGCCCATGCTGTGCAGGTTGATGAATGGCACGTGCGCGTGACTGATGCCGGAAGCCAGCAGGCCTGCAAACAGCACGCCGATGATGCCGCCGATAAGCGCGATGAACAATGCTTCGAAAAGCACCATTCCGAGGATGGCGTCGTTCGTGAAGCCCAGCGTCTTGAGAACTCCTACCTCTTTGATGCGCTCGCGGACGGACATGGCCATGGTGTTACCGGACACCAACAATATGGTGAACGTTACGGCGGCGCAAATCACAATAAGGAACATCTTGACGTTGCCGAGAAAGCTTACGAAAGCCCGGGCAAATTCCTGTTCCGACTCGGTTTTGGTGGGGTACGACGAATCCGCGAACATGGTGTCCACCGTTCTCGAGATCTGAGGAACCACCTGCGGACTGGCCGCCAGAATGGCGATCATACTGTCGAAGCCCCGGTTTTGCGCTCCGAGCAGCTGCCGAAGGTACTCGATGTTGAAGTACAGAGAACCTTGCGCATCCGGGTCGTCGAAGATGCCGACGATCACTGGGTTAATGGTGACCGGGTAGATGTCGCCGATAAGAGTAATCTTCTGCCCTAGCTTGAAGCCTTGACTGGCTGCCAGATCCGCAGACACGATACAGCCCGTACGCTCTCGGATAAAGGCTTGGCGCTGCTGCTCCGGCATCTCCATCTGCGTTCGAATCTGGAGGAAGGGCGCAGGCTCGACGGCAAAACGGGCGAACCGGTTCTTGCTGTCGCGGTTATCCTTATAACTGCCGCCGAACCAGTTCCAGGGCGAAACGACGCGGACGCCGGGGATCTGCTTAATTTTGGACTCGTACGACTGGGGCAAAGGATTACCCAGAGAGACCTTGTGCCGAACGACGACGCGCAAGGCCTGTCCCGGAGTGGCTTCGGCATAGAACAGGGTGTGGTACATAGCGACCAGCACGCCGAGTAAGCAAAGGGACACTGCCATGCTGGAAACAGTTAGGATGCTGCGCCGCTTATTGCGCCAGGTGTTCTTGAAAGCCAACCCCAGGTACTTATTCACATGCGCCTCTTTCCAAGCTAGGGTAGCTTAGAACGGCGAGTTCGGGTAGCGCGGGGCTGGTTCGGGACCGCTGCTGAGGCTGCATGGGTACACGAAAAGACGTACTTTCACCAGAGTTTGTTCAACCAGGCGCCGATGAGGTCCGGTTCATGCGGGCGGCGATTGCGTTGGCTCGTCAGGCAGAAGACGAGGGCGAGGTACCGGTCGGCGCTGTGCTGGTGCGGGACGGTGCGATTTTGGGAGAGGGCTGGAACCGGCCGATTTCTGCCCATGACCCGACTGCCCATGCCGAAATCGAGGCGCTGCGTACAGCGGCTAACAAAGCTGCGAATTACCGACTGCCCGGCTCGACACTCTATGTGACCTTGGAGCCATGTGTAATGTGCGCCGGAGCATTGGTGCTGGCACGGGTAGATCGCCTGGTTTTTGCTGCGCGCGATCTTCGGTTCGGAGCCGTCCGGAGCAAGTTTGCCCTGGCGGATTCGCCACTCTTGAACCATCAACTGGAGATTGTGGAAGGGGTGTTAGCGGCAGAGGCGGGTGAGATGCTGGCGAAGTTCTTTGCTAAACGCCGGTGAGGGCGGAGGCAGGGACGGGACGAAAAAAAGCCAGGCTTTTCAGCCTGGCTACCCTCCTAGAACACGGTAATTTTATTTGTTTTTATGCTGCTTTTTTTACCGGAAACTTTAATAGGTTCGCTGCGGCCGGCGTCTCTGTTTCGACTTTGAACGGCGTCACGCTCGCTTCGTTGGTGCGCGGCGTGCTGTTGAAATATTCGTCCAGGGGAAACAACGCATATGGCTGCAACTCACGGAAAACACGGCCTAACTTCTGTTGAATGCGGTAGACTTCGTGAAAAAAGGCACCGCGATCCAACTTCAACTTCCGGCAGCACAACTTCCAATCGGCGCCGAGCAGGAAGTGAAATTTGAAAATCGTATATTCGTAATCGGTCAATTCGCGGCGGCTGACGAGACAGAAATCAGCCATAAATTCCTCGTTCTTCATACCCCAAACGGATTTGCGTTGGCGTCCGGGATTTGCTTCGAGCGAAACTCGGCTAATGTGTTTTTCTTTCATGGCGCAGCTGCGGAAACGCGCGTAGCAGGCGCGGAAGATGGCGCGAAAGACACAATTACAAGGGGTGGACACCCCGGAACGGCCCGGTCGAAGACCAAGTCCGTAGCAGATGCTGCACGACTGTTGCGCGAGGGCGAGAGTTTCTGAACGAGTCCACTGCATTAGTTTCTTTTTATCCACCGTGTTGAGGCGTCAATCTTGTTGCGCCCAGATCGCTTACAAGATTAACGATACGGTAGTTTGTTTTTCTCGCAGCAAAATACAGGTAATTTTTTTCCAAGCCTTTGAGAGTTTTTTACCGGCAGGCAATCAAACCTAATCGTCACAATGACTTAGCGACCAAGGTAAATCTGGTAATAAGCCGTGTAAAATGTACTCTACCGCAGCAATTTGCGGGAGCCTATTTCAAAGTGGAATCAAATCCTCGGTTCGGCAAAGTCGATTTCGGGGTTCTTCGAGCTCGTCTTAAGGCAGTTGTGGTTCGGCGGATTGATAACGGTGAGTTCACAGAGCGCGGTTTCGCTCGAATTTTGGGAATCTCGCAGCCGCAAGTGCATAACGTTTTAAAGGGCGCACGAAAGTTATCGCCCGAATTAGCTGATTTGATGTTGGCGAAGCTGAATTTATCCGTTCTGGATTTATTAACGGAGGCCGAGATCCGGGAGAGTGTCGAGGCAACCGGACAGACCTCCCAGCTGCGCAAACCACCCGCGAGCGAAACGGAATGGACCCTTCGGAAGAACGGCACCACCGACTGAGGCCGGCTTTCGCCAGAAAACCGCTGGGGAAAGATCGGGCTACACCGGAGTCAGGGATGATTTTTCAATCGCTTGCAGCAGTTTATGGGTATTGATGGGTTTGGAAATAAACCCGTCCATCCCCGCTTGGAGGCACCGCTCCTCGTCGCCGTCCAGCGCATTGGCTGTCATGGCCAGGATAGGCAGGTGTGCGCCCGTGCTTTTTTCGCTATGCCGAATCTTGCGCGTGGTTTCGACGCCGTTCATGACGGGCATCTCCAGATCCATCAGAACGAGGTCGAATGGCTGAGCCGAAACAGCAGCAAGCACCTCGACCCCATCGCGAGCGAGCGTGACGCTGTGTCCCTCGCGTTGTAGGAGGCGGATGGCTACGAGTTGGTTGACTGCATTGTCTTCCGCCAGCAGTATCCGTAGAGGCTCGCTTCGAAGGTCAGCTGAAGCCATCCTTGTAAGGATGGTTGTCATTGGATAAGTGAACCGCACCGTGAAATGGAACTCGGTACCGACCCCGTCCGGGCCATCGTCAACCCAAATTTCCCCACCCATTAGATTCACAAGACGGGCAGATATGGCAAGGCCCAAGCCAGTTCCGCCATAGCGGCGAGAGGTAGACTCGTCCGCTTGGCTGAAAGGCTGGAAGATGAGTTTTCGCTTAGCTGGCGGTATGCCGATGCCTGTATCGGTGACAGTAAGCCGCAAAGTGACGCCGCCAACGTCTGTTGACATTAACTGAGCGGATATATGGACGCCACCCTTTTCAGTGAACTTGATGGCATTACCGACCAGGTTGAGCAGGACCTGGCGCAGCCGGCCGGGATCGCCGGAGAGAACGCGCGGCACGTCGTCCGCAATCTGGTAACTGAGTTGGAGGCCTTTTTCGTCGGCGCGAAACCGCATCAATTTGGCAAGGTCGCTGATGACCTCGGAAAGGTCGAAGCGTATGTTTTCAAATTCCAGCTTGCCTGCCTCGATCTTCGAAAAATCGAGGACATCGTTCAGGACGTATAACAGGGCTTCGGCAGACTTCTGGACGATTTCTAAATCGTCCCGCTGCGTAGTGGAGAGATCGCTTGCGAGAACCAAGCTTGTCATTCCGATGATGCCGTTCATCGGCGTCCGGATCTCGTGGCTCATAGTGGCGAGGAACGTACTCTTCGCTTCGTTAGCGGATTGGGCCACTTCTTCAGCCCGCTTGCGTTCGATGATCTCGAGCTGCAGCTTCTGCTCGGCTTCCTTGCGTTGAGTGATATCGATGGCGACACCTTCTAACCGCAGCTGGCCGTTTGAATCGGCTACCAGCGTGGCGCGCTCCAGAATCCAGAGGCAAGATCCATCCTTGCGCTGCTGCTGAAGCTCATAATCGAGCACTTGTCCCCGGCTTACCACGTGCTCTACGAAGGCTTTCCGGGTAGCAGGCGAGGCATGGATTCGATCGAGATGAATAGCTAGCGCCTCCTGCTTCGATTCGAATCCATACATATGGCAAAAAGCAGAGTTGCAGTCGAGCAACTCGCCTTCTAGAGTAGCCACGTAGACGGCGGCGAGATTGTTCTCGAAGAGATCGCGGTAGCGGCGCGCCACGCTGCCCGCCATCTGCGTTTTCTCTTCAAAGAGAGTGAGCAGCATACCGAAGGCAACAGCGTACTTCTCGAGATCCCAAAACGCACTATCGCCAGGTGGTCCCAGATGAAAGACTTCAAGGATTTCGCCTACAGGAAAAACCAAGCCCCAGGCGACAAACGACACTGACGTTAGAATCACTCCCGGCGACCAGCTTCCGTAGTGCCGCCGGTAGAGCATGCCCGTCGTGGCAAAGACGGCGAACAGGGCATAGTCCATGCCGTACTCCGGATGTTCACCCAAAGAAGGCCAAAGCGCAAGCAAGGGTAAAAAAGAGACGGGGTAGAGTATCCGAGCGACAGAACCACGCCACTGCCTGCTTTCGATGAGCAGCGCTCCGCTCGCGATGGTGAGAAGTAGTAGCGAGCGATACAACCAAACGCCCTTGATATCGGCGACGAGCGCGGCCCAGTAAATAAGAGCCGGGAGAGTGTTGAAAACCAGAAAGAGACGCCGCCGTATTGGCGTTACTAAGGACTTTGAGACGGACAGGAGAAAACTGGATGCCGCCACGACCAACGTTCCGTAAATAACAAACTGGACGAGGAACCCGGGCGCCCGGATGCAGGCAACGGCGATTGCATTGGCAAAGTGAGCCACAATAAAGCACCAGCCCACCAGCCATAAGCCGAGCCGCTGCTTCCGGTCTTGCAGGTAGAGCCACACGAATAGCGCTACCAGCACTGCCATGAGAACGGTCTCAACGATATGCACAAACAGAGATGACATTTTTAGAAGTTTGTAGCCCTTCTCCGTTTATTCGTTAAGAAACGGATACGACACGTGCTCACAAGAGCCATATCGGTATATTTTGCTTGCTACTTTAGCCGCTAAAGCATCTGTTCAGCGGCACTGATGTCATCAATTATGCCTGAGAATCGATTTAACCGAGGTCGATTCCCTGGGTCTTGCTCACTTATGCAGTTCTGGCCTGAAAAAGGTTAAGTACCGGCTCGAGTATTCCGGCCTGAAAGCAAAAATGCTCCGGGGCTACCCGGAGCATTTTTGCCTAGAGGACGGGGGAGCGAGATTAGGACTGCTTCGCCAAGCGCTTGCGTCCGAAGAAGCCAGCAGCGACCAGACCCAAACCGAGCAGAGCAGCATTGGCAGGCTCGGGGGTGGCAGTAACGTCGCCGATCAAAACGTTACCCCTGGCAGCGGTGACCAGGATGGAGCCGCCTTCTTCCTTAAGTTCCGCCAGATTCAATGACACGGGATCGCCGTTAGAAACCTTAAATGACGAGGGATCAGAATCGTGATCGCCGTCGAGATAAGTGATGGTGGCAACATCGCTGCCAGTAATGCTATTCAGCGAAAGGAAAATCGCCGAAGGATTCAGCGCAAGCACGTTGCTGAGGTTTAACTTGATGCCAGGCAAGCCAACGGTAATCTCGTTGTCGAAGCCAGGGACCACGCCGAGGCCATTCTCATTACCACCTTGTTTTTTCTCGTAAAGATCGAAGATTCCAAAGATGTTTGGATCGACGGACGCTTTGATGGTCGTGCCATCATTTTGCGTGTCTGTAAAAGACTTAGAGACGCCTTCCTTAGCGCCGGTGTTGTTGCCCGTCACGTCGTTGACGAAATTCCAGGTCATTCCGTGCATCGGGGTGGCCGAGCCAAGGGTGGGTAGCGCCAAAGCAGCGACTAAACCGAAAAACGCAAGAGAAGCTTTCATAATAATTGTCTCCGAATTAAGAGCTTTAACGGCTCGACTGGCGAATCACTTCGGGATTTCTTGTCGGGCTTGAAGACAGTTTTGAATGGGAAACAGAAGGCGAACAACGGATTAGGTAGTGCTATACGGCGTTTCGGAAAAACGGGCTAGGGTACGGTCCTCACTCGAGTTGGGCGGCAATTCAGTCCAAAATCGGGCTGAAGTACCGTTATTTTGGGACTGAACGCTGCTCCCAACAGCAAAACGGAGCGTACTTAGTTGCGGTCGCAGCTATGTCTGGCGAACCGCTAGCTGCCAGCAAAAATCGCGACAATAGTCGTATGCAACATCCACCGGGACCGCGCGGACGGGCAACGCTAGGCTTTTTCGGGGCCGGTTCCTTAGGTGGCATGCTCACCTTCTTTGAGAACACGGCTCGCCAGCACGGGCCCATCTCATCGTTCCGCCTGCTGCACAAGCGCATTTACCTGCTGGACGATGCCGAACTGGTGCAGCAGGTGTTGGTAACGCGGCAGCACGAATTCATTCGCGATACCGGCGCCACGCTGGGCCGGGAACTGGTGGGTGATGGTTTGCTGACCCGCGAGGAACCGCTTCACAAGGAACGGCGCCGCGTGCTGCAGCCTGCGTTCCACCGGGATCAGATTGCTTCGTACGCCGCCATTATGAGCGCGGAGTGCGAGCAGATGTCGCGCGACTGGGAGACGACGAGGGCGTTCGACATGCGCATGGAGATGCGCCGGCTAACGCTCTCGATTGTCGGCGCTACGCTGTTTGGCACCGAGTTCCGGGACAGCGCTGACGGCATAGCCGCGGTACTGCAGCGCGTCACAAAGAAAGGTGCGTGGCTGGCGCCGGCCATCACGTTCGGAGAGCCGTTGCTGTTGGCCTATCGACGGATGAAACCGCATGGCCGGAGTCTGTTCTTCTCAAAGGAGCGCGCCCAATTGGAACAGATTGTGGAACCGGTCATTCGTAACCGGCGTGGCAGCAGTAAGAAGGATGTGTTGTCGCTGATTCTCAATCAGCGCAACGAGGGCGATAGCCCCCTCACAGATCTTGATGTGCAGAACGAAGTAGTCACATTTATCCTGGCGGGACATGAGACGACATCGACCGCCCTCACATGGGCCTGGTATTTGCTGGCCCAGCACCCCGAGGTCGCAGAGCGGATGCATGCAGAGTTAGATGCGGTTCTGCAGGGCCGAACGCCGGGCATGGAGGATGTGCCTCAATTGCCCTATACGGCCAACGTCTTTCGCGAGACGCTTCGGCTTTATCCTCCGGCTCTACTGTTTGCACGCCGGCCGAAGGCCGATATCGAGTTCGGAGGGTATCGCATCCGGCGCGGTGAAAGTATCTTCGTCAGTCCGTACATCACGCAACGCAATCCGAAGTATTTTCAGCGCCCGGAAGCATTTGAGCCTGAGCGCTGGGAGCACATAACCATCCCCAAGTTCGCGTACTTCCCATTCGGCGGCGGGGCAAAGATGTGTATCGGTGAACCGTTCGCGCGTCTGGAGGGAGTGCTGGCGTTGGCGATCTTGGGCCAGCGCTGGAACTTGGTACGCGAGAATGCCGAGCCCGTTGGCATTGCAAACGGGGCCATCTTGAACCCGGATAAGCCGATGCTGATGCGTCCACAAGCACGTCCGTGGTCAATGCGCCGGTTCGAAGCTTGTGAACTGAAGGGCTGATCGTCCTCCGCCTAAGCAGCTACAGAAAGATCCTACCTAAAGCTCCTTTTGAGCTAGCGCCGCCTTTCCCCATATTTTCGTTTCACTTTGAAACGCAAATCCCGATTCGGAATCCAGCATGGAACAAAACCAAGCCAAGCGGGTCTCGCGACGTCGCGTGTCGGTCGCTGCTGCTGGCGTGGCTCCGTCGTAAGTGTCCTCGTGTCAACTACTTACGGAACTTAAGGAAGCATTGACATGCTCCGGAGCACTTCGTGCTTTTTCTTCTGGCGAAAGCAAGCCAGGAGAAAAACAATGCCGACCGCCGCCGCCACCGAAACTGCTCGCCGAGATGAACTGATCGTTGAAAACTTGCACCTGGTGCAGGCGATTGCGGGCAGCGTTCGCAAATCGATGGGCGTTCACATGGAGATGGACGATCTGGTGCACGCCGGCACGATGGGCCTGTTCGACGCCGCTACCAAATACCGCGACGATAAGGAAGTGGCCTTCCCGGTATACGCGAAACACCGGATTCGCGGCGCGATTCTGGACAGCCTCCGTCAACTGGATTGGGCGTCGCGCGATGCACGCCGGCAGTACAAGCAGATGCAGGAAGTGACGCGAGATCTTTCCACGAAATTAGGCCGCGCGGCTACGCAAGAGGAGGTAGCAGAAGCAATGGGCCTGGATGAACGCCGCTGGCAGTCATTGATGATCGACTTCCGCCTTCTCGGTTTGGCGGCAAACCGGGCCGCTTCTAAGGACGGCGACGAAATGCCGATGCGCGAAGTTCCTTCCACTCCTGCAAGTTGCCCCAACCATGTGCTGGCTTGCTCTGAAATGAAGGACAAGCTTCAGGGCGCGATGCAGTGCCTCCCCGAACGCCACCAGGAAGTGGTGAAGATGTACTACGAAGCCGACATGACAATGAAGGAAATCGGAAGCCGGCTGGGCGTGAACGAGAGCCGCGTCTCGCAGATCCACAAGTCGGCTTTAGCCAAGATGCATATCTTCCTGGATGGACGAGGCATCTCATCGGCCGCGGCCTTCTGTTAAAAGCGAACCTTATTGGACGGAGAAAGTAAATGGCATCAGGCGAAGCATGCCGCCGTGAAGGAGCGATTCGCTGGGCAGCCCCGGGACAAGCTGATGCAATTTGCGTGCGGCGACTTCATCCACCATAGCCTCACTGGAAGAGTTAGTGAGTACTTCCCAAATGGAGCGCTTGGGCGGAAACACGATCAGGTTCGTGTCGCCGGAAGCGGAAAGATGGGCTTTCTGCCGGACCAAGGCGACGGCTCGGTCGAACCCGCCCAAATCGTCCACCAATCCATTCTGACGGGCCTGCGTACCCATCCAGACATGGCCTTGCGCAAGTGGTTGAATTTGATCGAAGGTCCTGCGGCGAGCGGAGGCCACCTTTGAAACAAAGGTGTTGTAAGTGTCGAGCAGGCCTTCATGTAACTTCTGTTGACCGGCATCGGATAACGGTTCAGTCACGGAGTCGATACCGGACAGCTTGCCACGCGACACGGCATCCTGGCCCACACCGAGCCTACCCAGCAGAGTCTGAATATTTGGCCGTGCATACAGTACGCCAATGGATCCGGTCACGGTATTGGGATACGCAACGATAGTGTCACCAGTCATTGCGATGTAGTAGCCGCCCGATGCAGCGTAATCGGAGAACGAGATAACCACGGGTTTGGTGGCTGCCAGCAGCCGCAGTTCGTGGAGGATTTCATCCGAAGCAACGGCATCGCCGCCAGGAGAATCCACTCGCAAGATAACTCCTTTTATGGAGCTGTCGGAGCGTACCTGCTGAATCAACTTACGCATCGCGGTGTAGCTCATCTGCGATTCACTGCTAATTGTCGTGGTATTCGGGTCGCCGGCCACAATCTCGCCCTCACCGACGATCACGCCGACATGATCACCCGACGCTGGCGCCGCCTTCACATAGGTTCTGATGCTTACCTTATTCAACTCGCTTTGACCGGTTCGCTTTTTAAGATCCGCATAGACCTGATCTTCATAACCAATAACGTCCACTAAACCGGCGCTTTTTGCCTGGTTGGCAGTGAACGGCCCCTGGTCCACAAGCGCACGGACTTCGTCGGCTGATTTGTGACGCCCTTGGCCGATGGTGGAGCAGAAATCGTTGAAGATCTGGTCGACCATGGCCGTCAGGACTTCGCGCGTTTCCGGAGACATGTTGCTGCGGGTAAAGACGTCGCCGGCGTCTTTGTAAGCTCCAATGTGATCCACCTGGAAATTCACTCCGACCTTGTCCAAGACGCCCTTAAAGTACATGATTTCGGCCCGCATGCCCTTCACATTGAGCATGTCGTCGGGAGAAAGAAAGACTTTGTCGGCAGTGGAAGCGAGGTAGTATTCACGAGATCCCGGATTTTGGAGCAAGGCATACACGGGTTTGCCGGACTTCTTGAAGTCCAGCAACTGCTCGTGCAGTTCCTGCAGCTTGGCGCTGCCTACCTGTAAGCCCTGGGCCTGGATCACTACGGCTTTGATGCGGTTATCTTTGGCGGCCTGGTGGAGAGCCGTCCACAGATCGCGGACGGTGGGAACGCCGCGCTGTTGAAAAAAGGGAATTTGGATGTCGACAGGAGCAGCTTCGGGAATTTCACCGGAAAGGCTAAGAACCAGAGCCGAATTGGAAGCAATGGCCGGCTGCCTGGTCGCAAAGATTCGCCCGATTACCAGCCCGATGATGACTAGCCCTAAAACGGCGACGATAATCCCGACCACAACGCCAATAAGGAACCTGCTCATAGCTTCCAAATCTCCCAATGGCAGCGTAGCAAGTCGGCGGCAGCCGAAGCCGATCCGGTTAACCGTTAGGCAACGGATGCGGGCTGAACCAATCCGTTTTCCTCCGCATAGCGGAGCAGATCGGAGCGTTTATGCACGCCCAGTTTACGCATGACATTCAGCTTGTGAGCTTCGACGGTTTTGATGCTGAGACGGAGCTCACGTGCTGTGTCGCGCGCCGTGAGACCTTCCGAAAGCAAGCGTACGATTTCGATTTCCCGGGAAGTTAAGGCCGGCAGACGGTCGGTGGAGGGCTCCGTCTGATTGCGCAGAGCGGTCAGCGAGTGAGAGAAGCCGGTGCGCCGCACATCGATTGCTTGGCGAACCGCCATCACCATTTCGGCAGCCGATGCGTTCCTGGCGATGGCATTAGGCCGGGCGGCAGCACCCGCACTCGACAGAGCCAGCAGAACCGAACGCGTTTGCACCTGTTCCAACACTTCAGCCTGCTGTGCCGAGCACTGGTCTAACAGCTGGTCACACATGAGAAGAGCATCCGGATAAGGTATATCCGCCCCGCTGTTCTCGGACAGCTTCGCCAGAAGGTCGTCCAGGCTGGAGCAATCGTCGGTGACGTGGAAGTCCGGCTCGTTCGATAAGACTGTTTTGAGACCTCGACGGAAAAGGACGTGAGGGTCAGCTATCAGGATTTGGTGGTTAACTCGCGGCATTTCGTTTTCTCGGCCTACTTCTCTCATCGGCAGTAAACGAGAAAACAATTCGAGAACTTCCGGCAGTTTCCGAATGGGTTCCTGCCAAAAGTAAATGCTCCCCGTGTGGCGTTGCCAAACGGGGAGCATGGGAAGGGACGAAGTTAGTTTGAAGTGCGGACCGCGTTAGACGTGCTGATCGAGCATCTTCTGAAATTCGGGTTTGGGGATAGCGCCAACCTTCTGGTCGACGACCTTACCGCCCTTAAAGAGAAGCAGCGTAGGAATACCCCGGATACCGTAGCGCGAAGCAGTCTGCTGGTTGGCATCAACGTCCAACTTTCCTACCTTAACGCGGCCCGTGTACTCGCTTGCTACCTGGTCCACCGTCGGGCCCATCATTCTGCAAGGGCCGCACCATTCAGCCCAGAAGTCCACAAGCACAGGCTTGTCGGAACTCAGGACGTCCTGGTCGAAGGACGAATCAGTGAAGGTCAGTGTGTCGTTACCTGCCATAAATATCTCCGTTCAATGGATGAGGATGGATCCGCTTTTGATTCACACCGGAAGCGCCTGGCGAGCAGACGCCTGCTACACCCTATTAAGCTACACTGAGGGCATCATCTTATTTTCAGCAACTTAAGGTATTCTTGATTCGCCGCCCCGCCGCTCTTTTCTTCCTACTCTGCCCCCTTACGACGCTTGTAGCACCCACTGCCGATGCCCAGCAGAAGTCCGCGATAGCACCGCAGGACAGCCAGTTCGGAGTCAGCTTCACCATGTTCGCGACGATGGCGGCAATCAATGCCGCCGGGTACGACACGGGTCTGGATTCGCCGCTGAATGCGCGCTTTCAGGTTCGCAAGCAGATTCGCGAGGAGTTGGCCAAACGCAATATCCCGAGCCTGCCCGAGTTGCGTGCGTTTTACCAGCAACATAAGAAGCCGAGTGCGGCGGCCGATTTAGGGCAGTACATCTCGTTCTCGCTGCTGGCGGGGGAGGCGCCGACCTTCGAACTGCCCGGCGGCAAACTGCCCAATGACGTTGAGGATCTGCAAGACCTTAGTCCGTTGCTGGCACGTTTCTATAAGGAAGCAAATCTGGACGAGCTCTGGAAACGGTCTGCGCCAGCCTACGGGGTCGCCATCCGTGATTACCAGGATGCTGTTATTTCAACGATTTTCGAGGCGAATGGGTATGCGCGCAATCCCTCCGGTTATCTGGGACGGCGCTTTCTGATCCTGCTGGACCTGCAAGGCGAGCCCAACCAGATACAAGTTCGGAGTTATCGCGACGACTACTACGTGGTGATCACCCCGACGGCGGCGTCGGTTACTGAGGAAGTGCGGGACGCTTACCTGGCGTATTTACTAGACCCGCTCTCATTCAAATTCAACACCACGATCAAGGAAAAGAAAGCCTTGGCAAAGTACGCGCAGGAGGCCCCGGCGCTAGACCTGGCCTACAAAGATGACTTTTCGCTGCTGGTAACAAAGTCGCTGATCAAAGCCATCGATAGCCGATTGATGCATGGCTCGCAGGAGGCGAAAGACGGCTTTGTGAACGAAGCGATGCGCGAGGGGTATATTTTGACCGCGGCGTTTGCGGATTTGCTGCCAGCCTATGAGAAACAGCAGGAGGCATTAAGAATCTATTATCCAGATCTGGTTTCGGCGATTGATGTCCGGAAGGAAGAGAAGCGGCTAAAGAAGGTCGAGTTCGTCCAATCGACGCCAAACCGGGTGCTGACGACCCCGGCGGAGTTACAGTTGCCGCCAGCCGAGGCCACATTGGAGGCGGCGGAGGGGCTGTATGAACAGCAGCAGTACGAAGGTGCCGCCAAGCTGTTCAAGAAAGTCTTCGAGCAAACTCCGGATAAGGCGATGCATGGCCGGGCTTATTACGGTCTGGCCCGCATTGCCGTACATGAGAACAACAAGGACCAGGCGGTGGAACTTTTTCAACGCACGGCAGAGGCGAAGCCTGACCCCGCCATTACGGCATGGGCCCATGTTTACCTTGGGCGTTTGGCACAGGCGAAAGGCGATCCGGGAACAGCAAACAGCGAGTTCAAGCTGGCGCTGGCCATTCCTGGAGCGTCGCCGATGGCGCTCGACGCGGCGGAAAAGGGCCTGAAAACGACTGCAGGAGAGAAGCAGGAATGAAAAAGAGATTACTGACGTTTGCCGGTGCTTTCGCACTGACCGCGAGCTCCGTCCTGGCGCAAGGCCAGAACGCACAACAACCCCAGATTTCAGCCGCACAGCGGGACGCCATTATGAAGGTACAAACGGCGTACCAGGGCCAGAACTGGGACGGTACCATTCAGGCCATCACACAACTGCTGGAGAACTTTCCGGACACGCCGTTGAAATCGAAAGTTCAGCTGCTGGCTTTACAAGCGGCCAGTAATGAGCGCAATTACGAGCAGACGGTGGTTTGGGGCGATCGGATAATTCAAAGCGACCCGAACGACATCATCGCCCGCATTCAGCTGGCCGATGCCATTGTCGAGCATACGCGCGAGAACGACCTGGACAAAGACCAAAGCTTGAAGAAGGCCGACGACTATGCGACCAAGGGCCTGAGTCTTCTGCAGTCGGCAAACACTCCGCCTGCGAGTGCACCCATCGATCCCTCGAAATGGCCTGAGTTCAAGCAGCAGTTGAATGGCCAGGCACATTACGCACTGGGCATTTCGGCAGAGTTGAGGAAGAGCTTCCCGGACGCGGCTAAGGAACTGCAGGCAGCGGCACAGGCGGACCCGACGAATGCGCTCTATATGGCGCGTCTGGCGAAAGCGCAGAACGAAAACAAGCAATACGATGAAGCAATGGCGACGGCGCAGAAGGTGATTGACATGCCTTCGGCGGCACAGCCGGTGAAGGACTTCGCGCAACAGCAGAAGACTTTAGCCACGACAGCCAAGGGTGCGGCCAAATAACGACGTACGCGTTCATGGTGCCGGTCGAGGAACTCGAAGCAAAGATCGGGTATACGTTTCTTGACCGGCAGCTACTGACGAATGCTCTGACGCATCGCTCGCGAGCTTCTGAGCTGGCTGATCACCCGGAAAGCCGCGACAACGAACAGCTGGAGTTCCTGGGCGATGCCGTGCTGGGTTTCGTTGTCAGTGAAGAGTTAGTCCGGCAGAATCCCAGCGGCAGGGAAGGTTTCCTGTCGCGGCTGAAGTCCCACCTTGTCAGTTCCACTCACCTGCATTCGTGCGCTCTCCAAATTGGCCTTGGCGAGTACGTCTTAATTGGGAAAGGCGAGGAACTTAGTGGCGGACGTGAGCGTAAGAGTCTGCTGGCTGATGCGATGGAAGCGCTGATTGCAGCACTGTACCTGGATGGCGGCATCGCACCAGCCCAGACCTTCATTCGAGCCCAGATTTTAAAGGAATCTCTGCAGAGCCCGGAACAACTGGACGAGATTGCTCAACTAAACCACAAGAGCTTGCTGCAGGAGAAGGCGCTCACCATGGGCCTGCCGACGCCCCGGTATGTCACGACCGGTACCAGCGGTCCGGAACATGCCAAGCAGTTTACGGTGGAGGCGCGCATTGGGGAGCAGCATGTTGCGAAGGGAACCGGCTCGTCGAAAAAGCTGGCGAGCCAAAGCGCGGCCAAGATTCTGCTGGCCGACCTCAGTGCGATAGGCCAGTCCAGCGAACCGCTGACTAGCAAATCCTAAAACGCGTAACGGATCTGGCACTCGGGCAAGCGCTGGTTCAGTAACTGCGAGAACTCGGCCACCAGATCGGCCTTGAAGCCGCGCTTGTAACGGATGTTCCGACCCCCCATTTGGCTGTACTTCGTCTCCTGCAACTCCGGCTTCCAAAGCAGTTCCTCGCCCTTCGGATGCCAACCCAAGTTGATCTGGTGAAGCTTCTCGTTGTGCGTCAGAAAGATAATCTCGGCACCAAGTTGCCTCTTCACTTCGGGGCTCACGCGATCGGCCAGTTCGTCGAAGAGATCGCGATAATCCGCCTGCCAGCCCTCGTAGTAAATAACGGGTGAGAAGTTCAAGTGCACTTCATATCCGGCAGCGTAAAAATCGTTGATGCTGCCAATCCGCTCAGCAATGGAGGACGTGCGCACGTCGACGGTTTTGGCAATGCGCTGCGGCATGAGGCTGAGGCGAATGCGGGTCTTGCGTTGCGGATCGTAGTCGAGCAGCTCACGGTTCACGTACTTGGTCGCGAAGCTAGCTTTCGCCGTGGGCAGAGTTCGAAAGAGCGTGACCAGATCGCGGACGTTGTCGGAGATCAGAGCATCGGCCGAACAATCACTGTTGCAGCCGATATCGTAGACCCAATATTTTGGGTCGATCTGAGTCGGCTGCTCCTTCCATCCCAGCTTGGTGGCGTGCCGGGTCAGATAAGCCGAGATCTGTTCGATGTTGACGAACGCCGTGATCGGATTCGCGTAACCCTTCTGCCGCGGAACATAGCAGTAGGAGCAAGACATGGCGCAGCCGTTCGCATGTGAAGGCGCGATAAAGTCTGAGGAGCGCGAGTTGGGCTCCGCACGAAGCGACTTCTTGACGCCGAGCACAAGCACGTTGCGCTTGATCTTATTCCAATCGCCGACGTTGCCTTCGAAGCCAAACAGGCCGGGGATCTTCCAATGGGACGCAACCTCAATCCGCTCTGCGTCCGGGAAACGGGCGAGGATGTCTCGTCCCCGCTGGTGGTCGGTGACGGCAGGCTCCAGGTAGATCGCCTGGATGTCCAGCAACCATTTCGGCGGCAGTTGCGGTGTGCTCGGCGGCAACGAAAGTGGACCGGGAACAATGGGCTGCAGTGCGGCGCTCATAAGGTGGATAACACTTAGATGTAAGCATTCCCCTTAGGACTCACCTACTGCGGAAAAGCAGCCGGCGCCTTGATATTTTGCCAGCCTTCGCCGTTCAGCGAATTAAGGAAGGCGAGCAGATTCCGCTTGGTTTGCTCGTCCATGTAAAACCGCAACAGCCGATCATCGACATGCGGATTCGGCAGTCCCCCCCGAGCGTAAAAATCCAGCACGTCGCCCAGGGTTTTCAGGCTGCCATCGTGCATGTAGGGACCACGGCTGGCGAGATCGCGTAAGGTGGGTACTTTGAACTTGCCGAAATCGGACTTTTTCTTTGTCACGACCGCACGGCCCGGGTCGGGATGGGGTGCCGCCATGCCGACTCCCAGGTTGGCGAACTTCTCATCGCTGAAATTGGGGCCGTTATGGCATTCCGCACACTCGCCTTTGCCGTTGAAAAAATCGAATCCGGCTTTGGCTTCCTTGTTGAGCGCTGACTTGTCTCCGGCTGCGTAGCGATCATAAGCGGAATTGCCGGAAACGATTGTTCGTTGAAAGGTGGCGAGCGCTTGCGCAACGCGAGCAAACGTCACTTGCGCATCGCCGAACGCGGCCTGAAACAGCGGCCCGTAGCCTGCAATTTGAGAGAGCCTGGCGACGACGCGGTCGGCACTCATACCCATCTCATGCGGGTTGGTGACGGGGATAATGGCCTGTTCTTCCGAAGTGCGCGAGCGACCGTCCCAGAACTCCGACTTGCCCCAGTCGCGGTTGATGAGGGTGGGAGTGTGGCGGCCGGTAAGCTGGCCATCGACGCCGGGAGACAGCGCTGTGGCACCGGAGAAGGCATGGCCAGGTGTATGGCAGAAGGCGCAGGAAACAACGTTGTTCGACGACAGCCGGCCATCGAAGAACAGCATGCGGCCCAGTTCCACTTTGGCGGGCGAGTAGGGGTCGTCTACGGGCCAGACAAAAGGCGGCAGTCCCAGGGGAGGCACTGGCGCAACGGCTTGAGCAAGCACCTCGGCCAGTGGCATAAGCGCGAGGACAAATGCCCGGAGCGGCAGCATACGCGCTAGAAGCCGCCGAGAGCGCCTGTTTCCGTTGCTTCGGGCGAGGATAGCGGCGGGGTTGCGCGGAGTGCCCGCGGCAAATGCGGCGTGGCGAAGCGAAAGCGCCGACCCACGATCATTTTGACGATCAGATGATCGCTACTGTGTGTCACGCCCAAACCGACTCCGAAGTTGAACTCCCAGTTGGGGCCGAAATCGTAGTCGATAGCGGGAAAGAATTGCTGCTGCTCCTTCCCGAACGCGTCGAAGCCGAAGACGGGTCCGACGGAGCCATAGTATTCAAACCCGGTGCTTAGCTTTCGCGTCACGTTGTAGGCGAGCTTGAGCGACGGCGAGAAACCAACGCCAATGGGAACGCTGGGACCGTGGAACGAACGCTCAAGGGCAGGATTGAAGGCGACGTACCAGGGGCCGATTTGCTTGTCGATGATGGGTCGAATCTCCCAGGTCCAGGTGTCGCTGGAGAAGATTGGGCGCTGATAGCCGACCTCGGTGGAGATACTGACGCCGACGGGCCAATGCCAGCTTTCGGGAACCCGGACGCGAGGCCGGATGTGATCACCAACCCATTTGTAGCCTTGCCCGGGACCGGCACTGGTGAACACATAAAAGCCTACTTCGAACCAATCGTTGATGCCCTGAGTAATCTCGAGAGTCTCGTGCAGTTGATGCTGGTCGGGCAACACTCCGTCCACTACCGACTTAAATCCGGAGACGGTGTAGTTGCTGTGAATTTCCACCATGGTGCGCGCGGGCGGAACGGTATCGGAACCGTAGACCTGGATCTCATAATTGCCTTGCGCCCACATGCACAAGGTGCCCAGAGCGGCAACGAAAAGCAATCGCAGAAGAAGGTGCATGGTGGAGTTTGCACGCGGACCGGAACCGCAGTGCTTCTATTTTGCCGCACACTCAGTTCGCGACCGAAAAGTCACGCCAACTCACTCGCAAAGCAGCGAGGGCAGGCTGCAACTGAGCGCGCGAGCCTGCGGGTTTGCCGTATCGATCGGCAGGCGGCTTAGGGCGGTAGTAGCCCGTCCGTGTCTGCACGACCATCCGCTCTCGCGCTGTGACCGCGATTCTGATGGAGTGAAAGCCCTCGGTCGCGGCCTGATCAGTCGGGCGGAACCCGATCACATACTGGTCGCGGATGGCACGGGCTATTTGGCGCGCGATGCTGTCCACCTGGTCGGCAGTTTTTGGAAAGAACGCCTCGGCACCTGTGACTTCAGCTAATTGGTGCAGCGCGCGGCGCGTGGCTGCCAGTTGCTCGCCGCAATTGGAGGAGTTTATTAGGCCGATAACATAGACCAGCGTGTCACTCTGCTCCACTGCCTGCAGGAGTTCGCGCTCGGTGAAGCTACTGCCGGTATCCCTTCCGTTGGTAACCACAATCAACACTTTCTTCGGATTGTTTGCCTTGTGGTCCAGGAAAGCAAGCGCTTTAGCAACGGCATCGCGAACGCACGAGTTGCCGCGAGCATCACGGCGGCCCAGAGCCTGTTTCACTTCGGCGGGATCGTGGGTGAACGCTTCATTGTCAGGCAGATCGAGGTAAGCCTGTTCGTTGAAATTGACGACGAATGTTTCGTCACGCGGATTCAAAGTCTCAACAATAGCCAAGCCCGCTGCTGCGACACGTGCGCGTTTGTCGGCCATCCCCGCGCTATTGTCGATCACCAGTCCGAGCGACACAGGCACATCCTCATGTGCGAAGACCCGAATCTCCTGTGGCTTGCCGTCCTCGTAAACGGTAAACGCGCCTTTGTCTAGATCGAGGACCGGCCGGTTCGTCTTATCTAGAACCCTGGCGTGGCAGATGACGAGATCAGCATCGGAACGGAATGCCGGCGGAGGTTGTGGCCCGGCAAAGATGACCGTAGCGGCCGCGAAACTGACGACGCTGCGGTTGAAGCAGTGGAGGCTCAAGGCCATATGGCGCTCGAAGTATATCGGAGTTCAAAAGCAAGAACCGGAGTGCAGCGCTACCGCTTTGCGCCTAATATCTGACATGTGAGCATAAATATGACGGTGCAAACAGAGAGCAATCCACGTTGGCTGGCGGTGGTGGCGCGCGACGCAGCGGCCGCGGGAACTTTTGTATATGCGGTGACGACCACGGGCGTTTACTGCCGTCCGACGTGCGCGGCCCGCCTAGCGAAACCGGAGAACGTCCAGTTCTTCGATACCTGTGAGGAGGCCGAACAGGCAGGCTTCCGCGCCTGCAAACGATGCACGCCTAGCAATCCGGTTGCTGCTTCTGATCACGCCGCAAGCATTGTCGACGTTTGTCGCTGGTTACAACAGGCCGACGAAGTTCCTCGCTTGCAGGAGATGGCGCGGCGCGCCGGATTAAGCGCGTATCACTTTCACCGGCTATTCAAGGCGGCGACGGGAATGACGCCGCGCGCCTACGCGGTTGCTTGCCGTGACGACAGGGCACGGGAACGCCTGCGCCAAAGCGGCCGTGTGACGGATGCCATCTATGATGCCGGGTACAACTCGAATGGCAGATTCTATGCCCGGGCGGACCAAGCTTTGGGGATGACGCCGTCGAGCTTCCGCCAGGGCGGAACCAACACTCTCATCCGTTTTGCAGTGGGTGAATGCTCGCTGGGCTCCATTGCGGTTGCGCAGAGTGAGCGTGGCATATGCGCTATCTCGCTGGGCAATGAACCAGAGACGCTGGTGCGTGAACTGCAAGATCAGTTTCCGCGAGCCGAACTGGTGGGCGGCGACGCGGAGTTCGAACAGCTGATTGCGCAGGTGGTGGCGTTTGTGGAATCGCCCAACATTGGGTTCCACCTGCCCTTGGACGTGCGCGGCACGGTGTTCCAGCGGCGGGTCTGGCAAGCGCTGCAAGAGATCCCGCCCGGCTCGACTGCGACTTATAGCGACATTGCCAGCCGTATCGGCGCGCCTGCTGCGGTGCGAGCGGTCGGGCGGGCTTGCGGAGCAAATGCGCTTGCCGTCGCGATCCCCTGCCATCGTGTGGTGCGAAACGATGGCGCTTTGTCCGGCTATCGTTGGGGGGTGGACCGGAAACGAACGTTGCTGCAGCGCGAGCGGCAGCAATGAACGCAGAACAACAACTATGAACCTAAGCTTATTCGAACAAGCGGCAGAACAGCCGCTGGGCGAAGGAGCCATTCTGTTGCGCGGATTTGCGCTTTCGTATGAGGCGGCGCTCTGGTTGGACTTGCAGACCGTGCTCGCCCGGGCTCCGTTCCGGCACATGGTGACCGCAGGAGGTTTCCGCATGTCCGTTGCGATGACGAATTGCGGAGCGCTCGGCTGGGTATCGGACGAGACAGGTTACCGCTACGATGCCATTGATCCGGAAAGCGGCCGTCGCTGGCCGGAACTGCCGCCATCGTTTTCGGCGTTGGCTGGCGACGCAGCGAGGAAAGCAGGATACGCCGGTTTTGATTCCGATGCGTGCCTGATCAACCGGTACGATCCGGGAGCAAGGCTCTCACTTCACCAGGACCGGAATGAGAAGGATTTTGAACACCCAATCGTATCCGTTTCGTTGGGTCTTCCCGCGACCTTCCTCTTCGGCGGCATGCACCGTTCGAGTAAAACCGAGAGTCTGGAATTAGTTCACGGCGACATCGTGGTTTGGGGCGGACCGTCTCGGTTGCGTTATCACGGAGTGCGGCCTTTGCGAGAGGGTTCACACCCGCTCACTGGAGCGTGCCGCATCAATCTTACTTTTCGGAAAGCGGGATAGGCCTCAGTCAACGTCGGGATGCAGATAGCGTCGGGGAGCGCCGAAGAAATTGGTTACGGCTTCGGCGGCGAGATAGCCGCTCCGGACGGCGCCTTCCATGGTGGCGGGCCAGCCGGATCGGGTCCAGTCGCCGGCCAAGAACAAATTGGGGATTTCGGTTTGACTGAGTGGGCGCTTCTCTTCCAGATGTGGAGCAGCGGCAAAGGTGGCGCGCACTTCTTTTACTACGTGGGCGTGCTCCAGTTTTGCTTCTGCCACGGCGGGAAGGAACTCCTTCAACTCGCGTAGCGCCAAAGCGATCACCTCCGCCCTCGGCATTTCCGTTAGACTGCGCGACGCACTCACGACAAGTTGGATGTGCTTGCCTTCGCTCTTATTGAAGAGCCATTGGATGGTGCGGTCGAGCAGCGTTGCATGCGGCAAATCTGTCACCGGACGATCGAACCAGAGATGAATGCCGGTGATGGGCGAGTGATCGAAGGCTTCGTAATGCAGCGGCAGTGTGGGCGTGAGCGCGGCTACACGCTCGAAGGGTATGGCCAGAACGTACGCATCCGCTGTGACAGGACCTGCCGCTGTCTGCACGTTGGCAACCTGATTATTCTCGATCGCGACTTGCTGGACTGCGCAGCGCTCATGTATCTTCACGTCCGAGTACGGCTCCCAAACCTGGTCGGAGTAAAGCTCGCCAAGCGGCACGGCAGGTATACCCATCTCGTACGACGTCGCGCCGCCAAGAAACCCAAGGTAAAAGACCTGAAGGCCGTGACTGGCCGCCATGCGGTCGAGCTCTTCGTTGATGGCGCTCACCAGCACTTGCCGCCAGAAGCGCTCGATGGCGCGGGCGGTCTGTTTCTTTTCGCGGAGCCAGTCAAGCATGGTGATGCGCTCCAGATCGGCGCGCTTGCCGTACTCATACTTCACGGCCAGCAGACCACTGGCGACGCTCAGCTTGTCGGAAAAAGAGAGAAAGCGCAGCGTTGCGAACGATTCCGTGAAGTGCAGGGGCGCGGGAAGTAAGCCACGCTTCATCACGGACGTCCGGCCGCCGGGCTCAATCCAATAGAACTCGCGATGGAACTCGACTTTGTCTGCGACGCCCAGCCGTCGGTAGAAGTCGAGCAGATTATTGCAACAGCGCAGCAGCACGTGCTGACAGTTGTCGATGGTGGCAGAGTGCGCTTCATCGGCGGTGTTCAGCGGATACGACGTAGCGCGGCCGCCCAGAAAAGGGCGTGCTTCGAACAGCTCGACCTGGTAATCGGAGGAGCCGAGTGCGACCGCAGTGGCGAGACCAGCAAGGCCTCCGCCGACTACTACTACCCTTCGCTTTTCCTGGCTATCGTTGGAAGGCAAGGCCCTGCTTTGCGTAGGCTTCGATCATGTTCTCCATCAGGCGCAAGCCGCACTCCTGTTCCAGGCTCAGGATGGACTCCGGATGGAACTGAACCGCCTGCATGGGCAGATGCTTGTGGCGAATCCCCATGATGATGCCGTCTTCTGTTTGTGCCGTGACTTCCAGACACTCCGGCAGTGTGCTCCGGTCGGCATAGAGTGAGTGGTAACGGCCTACGCGGAAGGGCGATGGCAGATCGTGAAAGACACCGTGACCGTGGTGCTCCACCAGCGATGGTTTGCCGTGCATGGGATAGTCGAGCACGTTGAGAGTACCGCCGAATGCTTCCACCATTCCCTGAAGTCCAAGGCACACGCCAAAGGTGGGGATGCCTCGCTTCGCCAATTCCTGCACCAAAGTTGGCACGCCGAAATCAGCGGGCCGGGCAGGACCAGGCGAGATGAGGACTATGTCGGGCTTCTCGGCATCAATCACCTCAAGCGCGACGCCAGACCTATAGGTGGACACAGTAGCGCCGGTTTGGCGTGCGTAGTTCGCCAAGGTGTGAATGAAGCAATCGTCGTTATCGACGAGCAGCAGCCGTACGCCTTCACCCACCTGCCGGTGTTCTCGTTCGGCAGGTCCCGTGGCAATCTGCGGATACAGTGCGCGGAAGAAGCTGGTCGCCTTTAGGCGGCATTCCCGGTCTTCCTCTAGCGGCTCGGAATCGTACAGCAGCGTTGCTCCGGCCGAGTACTTCGCGACGCCCTCCTTCAAATGAACGGTGCGGATCAGGATGCCGGTGTTGATGTCGCCGTTCAGGTTGATCATGCCGACCGCGCCCCCATACCAGCCGCGCGCGTCTTTCTCGTGATCCTCCACTGCTTGTGCGGCGGCCTTCTTCGGGGCGCCAATGATGGTGACGGCCCACATGTGCGTGAGAAAGGCGTCGAGCGAGTCGAAGCCTTTCATCAGCGTGCCTTTCACGTGATCGACAGTGTGAAACAAGCCGGCGTACGACTCGATCAACCGGCGTCCGATGACGCGCACGGAGCCGGGCACACAGACCCGCGACTTGTCGTTCCGGTCCACGTCGCTGCACATCGTGAGTTCGGATTCCTGTTTGGTGGAATTCAAAAGCTCACGGATGCTTTCGGCATCACGCAACGGATCACCAGAGCGCCGGGCCGTTCCGGCAATCGGACAGGTCTCCACTGTCTGATCTTCCACGCGGACGAACATCTCCGGTGAGGCGCCAATCAGCTGCTCATCCCCCATCTGCAGCAGAAATTCATAGGGGCTCGGGCTGGAAGTCTGAATACGCTGGAAGAGCTCTGACGCGCTACCGTCATAGGGCGCGCTGAAGGTTTGCCGTAAGACGACTTCGTAGTAGTTGCCCTGGCGCATGCCTTCGCGAACCGTTTCCACCTTTTGCATGTACTCTTCGGTGGTGTGGTCACTCTCAATCACGCCGCGCGAACCGGAGTACTTGCGTTGTTCGACTTCGGGCGATGTGCGCTCAAGGCCTTCCGTCGTGATATCGCCGCGGATGAAGTCGAATTGGTAGCGGTCGATGGTCTCCTTCTTGCGATCCATGAAGTAAATGTCGTCGCAAAGGAAGAGATGCAAGTCCTTCTGGTCTTCACGAGGCAAGCGCTTTTCAATAGGATCGAATTCCAGCAGGAGGTCGTAGCCGAAAGCGCCGATCAGAACCAGGCGGGAATCTTCGGCCGAAGCAAACTCCTGAATGAGTGTTCTGAGCAGAGAAAATGGGGATGGCTGTTTACTGCGTTCTTCCTCCGGGAAGCGTTTCGCCAGTGGTGCTAGTTCAACTTGAAATGAGTACGGCGTGACAAAGACGGACCGCCGGTGAGGATGGTTTTCGAACAGCGGACGTAGTAAATCGAGCAGCACTCGGCCACGCTCGTTCAGCGCATTGAAGGCAACCTTGCGCTCTCGCCCGACGATCTCAAGCGGCGGTGCCACACACGCTACGTCCCAGCGTGAATAACGCTCGGGGTATTCGTAACCAGAAGAGAGATAGACGCCAAGTTTGGAGTCCAGCTGGCGCAGAATGTGCTCCAGCCCGCCGCCGCCAAACGGAAGCTGCGAGCTAGTTCGGAGGACGGAGATCCCCGAAGGTGTGGTACGACGCATCTGCGACATGGCTGAAATCGGCTAAATTTCAGGATATCAGCGATCGAACCCTATCTAGAGCGGAATCGGTCCACTCCGTGATCTCTATATTCCGATGGATGGACCATTCTTCGGAATGCGATGCGGAGCCTCCGGGGGCTAGCTCGGTGAAGGGTCCGAGCGTTTCCAGCTCCATGAAATCGCGATTGGTGAAGATCTGAAAAGAACAGCCGAAGTCGGTGTAGTCCGCTTCCGGGAAGGCGCGGGCGCGTTTGGCGAACAGAGTTCCGTTCAGCAGATAGGCGCCGAAGGTATGGGGGTTGAACAAGCCCGCTTTTTGCCCGGCGGCTGCATCGGGGTCCTGGCGAAGCACAAGATACTTCTTCGTGAACGTCCAGCGGGGATCGCTGAAATCGGTGTAGGCCCACATGACAAGCGGATGCGTCGGCTGCAGGCACGTTTCATGGGGACGACATTCCGGAAATGCGGCGAACGCGACGCCGCCGGTGGCAAAAAGGGTGGCGGGCCAGATAGCCCATTTCACAGCGTGCCCGCCGCAGTTCTCCAGGCGATGGGTGACGCGCACACGCCCACTTGGCAGAAGCTTCACCGTCATTTCTTTCTGCAGTTTGGTTTCCGGCTCGGTCTGACCCAGCAGCGAGATCGAGTCGTCGTCGGGGAACGAGACGGCGAGCGGCTTGTTATCCAGCGCATAGGTTTCTGGAACTGTTTCCGGTGCAACCCAGAATCGATGGCCCCCGCGAATCATCCACCAGGGCTCGCCGGTGTTCCCAAGCTGCGCTTCGCACTCGTAAAACAAGTTCGGTCCGTCCACGAATCCATAGCGCATCACACGCGGACCTACGTCGGCAGTCATTATTAGTTCCACTTCGCCATCGGTCAACCGATAGCAATTCGGCCAGCCTCGGTAGGCTACCTTCTCGATCATCGAAAGTGATCCCATCCTTTCGCTTGCAAAACATTGCCGTCCAGACGCACCTGGCCTGTCGCACCTTTCGTGATTTCGCCAATGGGAACGGGGCCCCCAAGCAGGTTCCTGCGGGCTGTAAACAGAATCTCGTAGTCTTCGCCGCCGTGCAGTGCCTGTTCTAAGTTCGAACCGCGCGCAATGGGAATCGCCGCAGATCGAAGATCGGCGCTCACGTTCGACTCGACACAAAGGCGATGCAGGTCGAGCGAGATGCCATCGCTCAAATCCATTGCGGCCGTCGCGATGCCGCGCAGGGCCAACCCTTCGGCAATGCGAGGCTCCGGGCGCGGATTCTTGGTCCAGGGCTTACCAAGCGGCCCCGTCACGTAGACGCGGTCGCCGGGCCTTGCGGTGCTGCGCAGAAGGGCCCGTCCCCTTGGCACACTGCCGCAGCACATGACGTCGGCCACAATTTCGTCGGCACGCGATAGATCGCCGCCCGCTAATTGAATTTTGTGCCGTTGTGCCAACCGCAGCAGCCCCTGGTAGAAACGATCGGTCCAGCTTCCGGCGCAATCGGCTGGAACGGCTAGTGCAACAAGGCAGAAGACCGGTTCAGCGCCCATCGCCGCCAAGTCCGACAAGCTGCGTGCCAGAGCCTTGTGGCCGATGTCGGATGGTTTCTGGTCGCGTGTAAAATGGCGGCCTTCGATTACGAAGTCCGTTGTATAGACAAGATCGACATTCTCGTCTGGCCGGACCACTGCGCAATCGTCTCCAATGCCTTGAATGACCGCGCGATGACGCGGCCCGGAGGCGGCCTGCGCTCGAATTTTCCGGACCACATCCAGTTCCGACATGCGCTAGGGCTGCGGCTCAACCAGCACCAGGCCGGCGGGCAGGTCTTCGCCAAACACGCGGCTGGAGGACTCCATATCATCGGCATGGCCCGAGAGCTGACGCAGCAGGTCCGCGGCGCGTGGACTCGCCTCACACGCGCGGCGCACCGTGTCGAGGACCGCAGGCGGCAGATCGCGCGCCACGTCGCCGGAGATGCGTGCAATCTGCACCACTGCTTCGAGCAACGCAGGCGTATGCGCCAGCCGCAGCAGCGAATCCACCCAGCGGCTGGCAACCGCAGGGGCAACAACCAGATTGATAGGCCCGCTGAACAGCTTCCGTGCACCTAATCGCGAGAGAGACCAGAGACCGGCTTGCAGCATTTCACCGCGCTTCACCAGGTCGAGAATGGCGTCGCCGAGTTGCACCTTGGTTTGCTGCGGCAGCAGTTCAAGGCTGGCAGCCGTGCGCCACATCTCGCGCTGCAGGCTTGGGTTGATGCGCTGTTTCTTTTTTTGTTTCGGCAGCAGCAGCGGGGAGAGGCGCTGAAAGATATCGGCTTGCTGATTGCGATTCAGGCCGCCCGCAATACGGCCGCAGAAGATCCACCAGTCGATCTCGCATTGCACTTGATTGCCGAAGGTGAGCCCGCCCGCATAAATCCGGCGAGCCTGCTCAATACGGTACTCATCGCCGGGGTAGCCAAACCCGGGGCGAAGGCAGAAGCCCGTCAAGTTCAACCAGCGCGCTTCGTGGGGCGCGTTCTTGCGCCGGCCGTCCGCATGTTCCAGCAGCTTGTCGGCGAGAGCGCGAATAGTAGCAAGGGGCCACGAGGTGCGGCCTAATCCTAGTGCCTGTTCCAGGCGTGCAGGTAACTGTTCCGGCGGGAAACCGGCATCGCCTTTAGTGAACACTTGCGCTACGAGTGATTCAGCCTGCGCTTGCGCTTCTGTGCTGACGACAGAAGAGGAACGCACGCCGATGTTGGCGGCCGGCTGAGCGGCGTCCGCTGCCTTTCGTAACTGAAACTGCAAGCGCCAGCGATGCTCGCTAATTTTAGATTCGGCCCAGGTCTCCAGCGTTCCCACCTCGTTCAGACGGGCGCCGAGCGTAACGGGCACCTGTCGCTGGCCGCCCTTGCCGAAGCGGATCACGGCACGTAGAGGCGCGTGCAAACGCGGGTCGCTGGCCGGATCCAGCATGTCCGTCGTAGGGTCGAAAGTAACCACCTGGCCGGCAACGTCATCTGCCCGGCTCAACGAACTGTAAAGGCGAAACGCGACTGGCGTGTTCGCCAGCAGTTGCAACTCGGGCTGCGCCAGCGTGATCTCCTCACCTTCCTCCGTTCCGCGCGGCATGAGGCAGACAGCGGAAAGAGCTGAACTGGCGTCCATATCTTGCAAGCCCAGGTAATAAGACCGGGGCAGACCGCCGCGCACAAGCACGCCTGCGCCGGTGGAGCGCACGTAGGAATAATAGGCGGCACCGATCGCTACCGCTAAATCAAGGTCATGGTTTTCAAAAATCGCCGGCTTCTTGCCGAACCAATGTTCAAGCACGTCGCGGATGCGATCGCGAAAGATGGCGGGAATGAAGAAGCCACCATTGAATAAAACGGCATCGATCCCGCCCGGTGTGTCTTGGAGGAACTCCGCCAGGTGCCGGGTAATGGCAGGGTCCGCAACGTAAGGGAGCCCCAGTTCGCGAAAGACGCTTTGCTTCTCGGCCTGCGGCTTATCGGTGCGCTCGCACGGTGGAAGAAAGCCGCTCATCGCGAGTTCCTGCACTTCTTCGCGCGTGATGGTGGTTCGGAGCGTGCCGCCGACCAGCGCAGATCCGGAGCCGACGATGGTCACGTCCGCAGAAGATGGGCCATCAGCAGAAAGAAGCGATTCCTTTGCCGCGGAACACTGCCGACGAAGAGCACTGCGTTGACGCAGCGAAAGTGTTTTGCCGATCTTCGATTCTGCGAGCCACGAGATGGTCAGGTCAAGATTGTCGCCGCCCAACAGCAAGTGCCGGCCGACTTTGGTTCGGGTAAACTCAACGCGGTCGCCTTCGCGTCCGACACGCACCAGAGTGAAGTCGCTGGTACCTCCACCCACGTCGCAGACGAGCACCGTCTGACCGTCGAAGAGTTCCTTGTTCGAGCGAGCAAGGTGGGTCGAGATCCAGGCGTAGAAGGCCGCCGCCGGCTCTTCCAGCAAAGTCACTCGTGGCAGTCCCGCATCGTTAGCTGCTTGAACGGTCAGCTCGCGCGCTTCTTCATCGAAGCTGGCGGGCACCGTTAAGACAATTTCCTGGTCGGCGAGACTCGTCTGCTTTGTTGATTGCCATGCCGTGCCCATGTGCGCCAGATAGCGGCTGGAGGCTTCCACCGGCGAGACAATGCGACCTTCATCCTGGGCATCCCAAGGCAGGATTTTTGCCGTCCGATCGGCTTCGGAGTTCGAAAGCCAGGACTTCGCAGAGTGGACCGTCTTCGTTGGCAGTAACGCGCCTTGCTCGCGCGCGAACGCGCCCACTATCGGTGGATCACTCAGGTAGAGAAACGAAGGAAGAGTGCGAAGCGCGCCCGTGCGGGTTGCATCCAGTTGCTGCTCAATAGGCAAGATGTGGATGGGCGGGAAATCCGCTTCTGCGGCTTCCTGCGGGTCAATGTAAGCAACGGCAGAGTTCGTTGTGCCGAGGTCGATACCGACTTTCATGCGTTGAGCCCAGTGAGCAACTCGCGAGCGTTCACGACGGCGGTGGACTTCCACTGTTTCGGAAAGTGACGTTTATTGCCGGTAACAAGGAACTCAGCTTGGGCCGCCTCAGCGCATTCCAGAAAGCGGTTGTCAGATTCGTCAGGCGAAACGGTTACGCGATTCGCGGGCTCAACCAAGGTCGCTCTCTTGGAAATGACATGGAGCAAATAATCGATGCCTGAACGCTCGAGCTTAAGTTTAGGACGATGCAGTACTTCAGCATATTCAACGAGGATTTCGCGTGAAACGAAGCAGTCCAAGCGAGCTTCAGCGACTAGGTCCAACACCTGAGCTTCGCTTCCCGAAGTCTTAATGGCTGACGAAACGAGAACATTGGTATCGAGAACAACTCGAGCGGCCAAAGTCAACTTGCTTGGCGTGCCTTCTTAGCCTGCAACTCACGACGGACAATTGCGATTTCCGCGTTGATCTCACGCATAGTCAACGTATTGGTCCCCTTGCGGCGAGCGTCCTCGCGCGTGGCCGCCAAGGCTTGAGCAAGTTTCTGCCCTTGTTTGTGACGAAGATCGTACTCGGTAAGCGCTTGTAGAGTGAGATCCTCAACGGTGACGCCAGACTCTTGTGCTAAAGAAGTCAGGCGTTTAAGCTTCGATGCGGAGATTGGAATGGACAGCAGTTTCGTCTGGCTAGCCATAGTCTTATTCTCGCCTATGCTCTCAACTCGGGACATTTCGTCGAAGCATCCTCCCGTTTGCCGCGCCACTTCAGGCTGCTGTTATTCAATCCCTTCAGCACCTCAGGGCCGCCTTGCAAAATCGCCTCTGCAACCAGCACCGCTCGGGCCGCCTGTTCCTCCGAAAGATGGGCAGCGGCAGGCTTCGCCAGATGCTTGTACCAGACATCCTGGAACACATGATCGAGCGTGACCCGCTTAAAGCAATGGTCGTAACGCAACGGCCACTTCTCCGCCGCGGCGCGACGTGGCAATGCTACTTCGGTCAATTCTTTCCACCGTCGGACAGCAGGACTCACGGCAAATGTCGAGTGATCGGTCTACGCGGCGCGTTCCCGCACATTGAACTCCAGCTTCCAACGGCGGCCGTCGGCGGCTACGCACCAGAGTTCCAGCAGCCCCGTTTCCGTAACATTGCTTTCGAGCGTCACCGGAACCACCTCTTCTTCACGTCCGTTTTCCTGGGCCGGCAGATGAACCTCCACCGGTGCTAACTCCTCAATATCGTCGCTGATCTCCTCGAGCAGTGTGCCTGGCGCATCCTCTTTACGGCGCGTGGACGAGAAGAAGCGGAAGGTGGCGGGCTCGCCGACAAGCAGCGCAAAGCGACGGTGCGGCAGTTCCACGCGCGAGCCTTCCTCCAAGCCGAACGGGACCACAGTGAATGCTTTGATGGGCGCCGGAATACCGGGTACGGCCGGCATCGCGCTTTCGATACCGACATAGTAAGTCCGCGGAACGCCGCCGCGAATCCGCACTCCCCGCCCAGTCCGCGCCAGTCCGTAATACGCGGCTCCGCGCGCGACCGCGTGCATCAAGTCAACCTGCTTGGACTCTGTCCGCAGCTCCGTGATGTTTTGCCCCAGCCAACTCTGTAGCACTTCGAACAAGCGACTTTCGATGGCCCCTGCCTGCAGTACACCGCCGTTGAGGAGCACATGAGTGGGACGCGCGTTCCCAGCATTCGCCAGAAACTGAGCCAGGTGTTTCGTAATCGCTGGATCGGCCGCATAATTCAGACCGAGTTCCATCAGCGCCGCACGCCGCTGCCTTAGTGGCATGTCGCCAGGACCGACCACCGGGAAGAAGCCATCCAGCAGCAGCGACCGTATTTCGTCCCGAGTGATCTTGCCTCGAATGGTGCCGCCCACTAGTCCCGTTCCGCGGCCCAGAATGGTCAGCGGCTGTTCCGCTGGCCCATCAACATCGCCCGAGAGGAGAGACTCCTTAGCCAAGCGGCATTGCTGCCACAGCGAGTGAAACTGCACCGCGTCGAGCTTGATATTGCGTTGGGCGAACTGCTGTTCGGCATAACGCGCCACCGCGAGATCCATATTGTCGCCGCCCAGCAGCAGATGCTGGCCTACGGCGATTCGCTCCAAAGAGAGTTCGCCTGCTTGCTCCACAACGGAAATCAAGGTGAAGTCGGTGGTACCGCCGCCGATATCGACAACCAGGATGAGGTCGCCCGGACTTACTTGTTCGCGCCACTTGGGAGTCCGCTCGATCCAGGCATAGAAGGCTGACTGAGGCTCTTCGATGATTGTGATCTCGCCATAACCGGCCTGTTGCGCCGCGCGCTGCGTCAGTTCGCGGGCAGCGGCATCGAACGAAGCAGGCACCGTGATGAGCACCGACTGCTGTTCCAGCGGTGCTTCCGGATGCTGCTTGTTCCAGGCATTTCGCAAATGCAGCAGATACTGCCGCGAAGCCTCCACCGGTGAGACTTTGTTTACTCCCTCAGGCGCCGTTAGCGGCAGGATCGGCTGCGTTGGGTCTGCACTCTGCTGCGATAACCAGGACTTTGCAGAGGTGACGGAACGGTTCGCATTTTCCACGCCTCGAACTCGCGCCAGCCGACCCGTGATAAACGCCGGAGTGGCATCCCACGGCAGCGCAAGTGCGCCTTCTACAAACTCGTTAGCGCCAGGAATGTAGAGCGAGGAAGGAAGCAGGTCAAGGTCGGCAACCTCGCCCGGGTTTACCAGTTGCGGCACCCGAAAGATATGGACCCCATCGCCTTCCGCATCGGGTGAAGTAAATGCCAGGGCACTGTTGGTTGTACCGAGATCGATTCCGATTATGAACGGCGGCATGAAGCTATTCCACTTCGATTTCCGCAGGTGCGATTACGTTTGGATCCTGCTTCCCAAGCGGCGGCAGATGAACTCCCGTAGCGGACCAACCGCGATGCCGCAACGTTCCTCCGGACACCTTGCCACTCGCGGGCACATTCCCGATGAGCTTGATGCGTGCAGGATCCGGCGCCTTCGATGCGTCCAGCTTCTGAAAAGTGCCCTCTACCCCGTCGATCACCGGAGCCAGGTTCACATGCCGGTTCAAAGTGGCTTTGCAATCTGCGTGGAAGTTCCGCACGGCGGCTCCGATCTGATCGTCGGCATACCCCGCGATGTCTTCCATAAAGAAGTCGATGAGACGGGAGTCACGCTGCAGAATCTGCAGCATCTGCAGCGCACCGTCACTTACTCTCACCTTCGGCAGTTCAGGAACAACGGGGGGCGGCACGGGCTTGGCATAGCCGAACTCTGTTGCGATGTCTTCAGGCAGTTCGCCAGAGAACAAGATCGCAAAAAAGCTTCGGAACGCCGAGGAGATACGGGACAATAGCGGCCTCTCGAAGTCAGGATAACAACCGGTTAACGTTTGGTCTTTGCTCTGTTCAAAAGGGCCGCATGAACTTATTGCTGTACTGTCAAGCGTTTTTAGGGCATATTAGAACAAAACAGGTAGTAAACGTTTGAAAGGAGAATCAGTAAGAAATGGCAACAAAGAAAGCAACCAAAACAGCAGGTGTAAAGAAGGCCGCTAAGAAAGCTGCCCCGAAAAAGGCGGCAACTAAAACAGCCGCCAAGGCAGTGAAGAAAGCAGCTCCGAAGAAGGCGGTCGCCAAGAAGACCGTCGCGAAGAAAGCAACCAAGAAAACCAGCTAGTTCCCTAGCGGTTCTTCGAACAGGAATATAGAGGCCCGTCGTTGTTATGCGTGCGGGCCTGTTTCCTGAGGGCGATAGCTAAAGGAGGAATAGTGGCAACGAAGAAGAAATCTTCTTCCGGATCCGATCCGAAGTCGAAACGGGTGGTCAAGAAGAAAATGGAAACCGTGATGCACGAGTTCAAGCATCACGAACTGGAATCCGGCAAGAGCGGTAAGAAAGTGAAGAACCCGAAGCAGGCAATCGCGATCGGCCTGAGCGAAGCGCGGCGATCCGGAGCCGACATCCCGCCGAGTCCCAATAAAGGCAAGAAGGCTACAAAGAAGGCAGCAACTAAAAAAGCGCCAGCCAAAAAGAAGGCGCCAGCGAAGAAAAGCGCGTCTCGGAAAAAATAAAAGCCCGCCAGGCAAGATGCCAGGCGGGCTTGAGTTGTTTTGCTTCGCTGCTTCTTAGTAGTCCATGTCGGGGCCGTGGCCACCGGGACCGCCTGCCGGAGCAGAAGACTTCTTCTCGGGTACTTCGCAGATCATGGCTTCGGTGGTCAGCATCAGGGCGCTGATGGAGGAAGCATGCTGCAGGGCCGAGCGGGTTACCTTGGTCGGGTCGATGACGCCGGCCGCAACCAGGTCTTCGTATACGCCCGTAGCGGCGTTGAAGCCGAAGTTCGGGCTGTCGTTCTGGCGAATCTTCTCCAGAACGATGGCGCCTTCCCAGCCAGCATTGCCAGTGATCTGGCGAACCGGCTCTTCGGTGGCGCGATGGATGATGTTGATACCGATCTGCTCGTCGCCGTCGGCCTTCAGATTCACTAGAACCTTGCCGGCACGGAGCAGAGCCACACCACCGCCAGGAACGATGCCCTCTTCAACGGCTGCGCGGGTTGCGTGCAGCGCGTCTTCGACACGGGCCTTCTTTTCCTTCATTTCGGTTTCGGTGGCAGCACCCACCTTGATGACGGCAACGCCGCCAGCGAGCTTCGCGAGGCGCTCTTGCAGCTTTTCGCGATCGTAGTCCGAAGTGGTCTCTTCGATCTGATTACGCAGCTGCTTGATGCGGCCTTCGATGCTCTTCTGAGTACCGGCGCCGTCCACGATGGTGGTGTTGTCCTTGTCGACCGTGACGCGCTTGGCGCGGCCCAGGTCTTCGAGTCGGACACCTTCGAGCTTGATTCCGGTTTCTTCCATGATCGACTTGCCACCGGTGAGGGTTGCAATGTCTTCCAACATGGCCTTGCGGCGGTCACCGAAGCCAGGAGCCTTGACGGCGCAGGCATTCAACGTGCCACGAAGCTTGTTGACGACCAGGGTTGCGAGTGCTTCGCCTTCGACTTCTTCGGCGATGATGAGGAGCGGCTTGCCGGAGCGTGCAATCTGCTCGAGCAGCGGCAGAAGATCCTTCATGTTGCTGATCTTCTTTTCATGGATCAGAATGTACGGATCTTCGAGAACGGCTTCCATGCGGTCCGGATCGCTTACGAAGTAGGGCGAAAGATAACCGCGGTCGAACTGCATACCATCGACGGTCTGCAACTCGGTCACCATGGTCTTCGATTCTTCAACCGTGATAACGCCGTCCTTGCCGACCTTCTGCATCGCTTCGGCGATGATGTTTCCAATGGTGGAATCGCCGTTGGCAGAGATGGTGCCGACCTGAGCAATGGCATCGCCCGAAACCGGCTTCGAGAACGACTTCACTTCGTTCACGACGGCTTCTACAGCCTTTTCAATGCCGCGCTTCAGAGCCATCGGGTTTGCGCCCGCAGCTACCGACTTCACGCCTTCGCGGAAGATTGCCTGGGCCAGGATGGTGGCAGTGGTGGTGCCGTCGCCTGCGATGTCGGAGGTCTTCGAAGCAACCTCACGCACCATCTGGGCGCCCATGTTTTCCAGCGGATCCTTGAGCTCGATTTCCTTCGCGACGGTAACACCGTCCTTCGTGATCGTCGGGCCGCCAAACTTCTTTTCGAGGACCACGTTCCGGCCCTTGGGACCGAGGGTCACTTTTACAGCGTCGGCGAGTTGATTCACACCGCGCAGGATCGCCTGCCGGGAATTTTCGCTATAAACAATCTGTTTTGCTGCCATATTCTTTATCCTTGTCGCTTACTTTTTGCCAGACGTAGCGCTGCTGGCGCCATTGCTGATCACGCCCAGAATCTCGTCCTCGCGCATGATCAGATATTCATTGCCGTCCAGCTTGATGTCACTACCGGAGTACTTTCCGAACAGGATGCGGTCGCCAGGCTGCACATCCAGCGGCTGCAATTCGCCACTGTCGTTACGCTTGCCCTTACCAATCGCAACCACTTCGCCTTGTTGCGGTTTCTCTTTTGCAGAATCAGGGATGTAAAGACCGCCTTGCATGGTCTCCCCCTCTTCGATGCGCTTAACCACGACGCGGTCGTGAAGCGGTCGAATGTCCATACTTAAAACCTCCAGTGCTATGCCTGTAACGTGAAAATGTCGTATTGAGCGGTCCGCCCGGGGGCAGACTACCCAACAACGGTTTTAGCACACTCCCACATAGAGTGACAAGAATAAGTTACAAGTCGTTGTAAGCAAAGGATATATAGTTCTGGCACTTGCGTCCTTTAGTGTCACACGCTAAGGCTTTCTGTGTGCGAAGTCATGAGGCTCATGTCGTAACTGCCTGATACCCTGGAACTTGCCCCTCCAGCTCTAACCTTCCATGCGACGATTCTCTCTTCTGCTCGCGGCAGCCGCCGTGCTGGTCGCCTTCGTGGTGGGTCTCACCTATCAGCTACGGTCGCAAATCGGCGGACGCCACACTGCCCCCACTCCCAACATCCAACCGTCCACCGAAACGGTCGCCAACAACGGCTGGGAGTACAAAAAGGATGATCCGCAGACCAACAAGCCCGTGGTCATTGTGCATGCGAAGTCGCTGGAAGCAACGCAGGCTCCGGCAACTTTTAAACTCCGCGGCTTAGAGCTGAGGCTGTTCCACAAAAACGGTGAATCCTACACCTACGTGCAAGGCGACTCGGCATTGTTTGATGAAGTGAGCGGCTCGCTGAAGTCCGAAGGGCCGATCTCAATTGTGATGAATGTCCCGCACGACAAGGACGCCAGCAAGCCGGACCAGGTCGCCAATCTCGTAAGTGTGACCACCTCCGGCGTAGCCTTCGATACGAAAACGCAGAAAGCCGACACGAACCAACCGGCCACATTCCATTTTCCAAAGGGCGGAGGCGCGGGAACCGGCGTCGCGTATGACCCTGCTACGGGCGATCTCCACATCAAGTCGCAAGTCTCGCTCGATTGGGTTGGGAACGGACCCGCGGCCAACAAGATGCACATCGAAGCCGGCGATCTGGTGTACAAAGAACGCGAGCAGAAGATTTATCTCACGCCTTGGTCGAAGCTGATCCGGCAGGGAACAACCGTTCAAGCCATGGCCTCTACAGTGCTGCTGCAGGACGGCGTATTGCATCAGGTAGATTCCGAACATGCTTCCGGCGCCGACGTGCGCGAAGCGAAGCATACCGCGTACTCCGCCGATCATCTAACGGCACATTTCAATGACGACGGAGTAATGACGGAGATGGACGGCGCCGGCAACGCCCGGGTCGCTTCGGAAGGACTTACTTCCAAAACAACCATGACGGGCGATCGGGCACAGATGGTGTTCCAAGTGGTGCAGGAGCCTGAGAAGAATGGAGCGGAAAGCGACCTTCAATGCGTTACCACGGATGGTCATGCGGTTGCGCAATCGGAGCCGATGGCTAAGCCAAAGCCCGGAGTGGCTGTGGCCGACACACGAATTCTGCGCAGCGAGCACATTGAGCTGATGATGAAGCCAGGCGGACAGGACGTTCAGGAGATCCGCACCAACACGCAGGCGCAGCTGGAGTTCAAGCCCAATCAGGCCGGTGCACCGCATCGCATTGTAGATGCCTCGCGGTTGCAGGTGGTATATGGCGAGGGTAATTACATCGATCGATTTGTAGCGGCAAATGCCAAAACGCAGACAGACCGCAGCGTGGCCAAAAGCGCTGCGAATGCAACCGGCATCAGCACTGCATACACCTGGAGCGATCAGCTCAACGCGGTATTCGTTCCCGAGTCGAACAACGTTCAGACCATTGAACAAAGGGGACACTTTCGATACCAAGAGGGCGCCCGAAAGGCCAATTCGGACACAGCACTGCTGGAGCAGGCAAGCAACCGCATCACTTTAACCAGCGGTACGGTAACCGATGGAACTCGCGTCGCAGACGACAAGGGTTCCACTCTGGCAGACCGGATTGTGATGAACCAGGGCAGTGGCGATATGAACGCGTTCGGCCACGTGATGTCGGCCCACGCTCCGGACAAGAACGCGAAACCCGGCACCTCTATGCTGGACAACACCGAAACCATGCAGGCCAAGGCCGACCAGATGGAGACGCGTGACAGTAACTCACATATCTTCTATCAGGGCCATGTGGTTCTGTGGCAAGGCGCGAATCGCCTGCTGGCCGATCGCGTGGAGATCGATCGCGAGAACGGCAATCTAAATGCGCAGGGCAAGGTGGTAAGCGAACTGGTAGATACGCGGAACGACGCCACGGCGCCCGCCGGGACGAATGCGCCCGTTTTCACAGTGGTGCACGCACCCAGCCTGGTGTATACGGACAATGACCGGCTGGCGACTTACACCGGAGGCGTAGAACTTACACACGACAAGATGACGGTTGATTCAAAGGAGCTGAAAGCTTTCTTGACGCCTAAGTCCGACGGCAATAAGGGCGATTCTTCGCTCGACCATGCCTTTGCCGAGGGTGATGTGAAGGTCTCCGAAGAGATCTCCCCAGGCGACACACGCGTCGGGTCGTCCGAACATGCCGAGTTCTACACCAAGCTGAACAAAGTGGTGTTGAACGGCGGAGCCCCTCAACTGGAAGATACCCGCAAAGGCATCACCAGGGGCCGGCAGCTGACGTACTTCAGCGATGATGACCGCTTGATCGTTGAAGGCGAGAAGAAGCAGATGGCTTACACCAAGATGAAGAAAAAGTGAGCGAGTCGCTTTAGCACGCATCAACATCAGCGCAAACGTACCGCACCCTACACAGGCGCAGTGCAAGCTGAACGATTTTCCTGCTAGTCTCTTCGAATTCACACAATATCGAGGCCGCTCGTCCGTCTTTATTGATGTGAAGTAGATGGAAGAGGCACTCAGCACTAGCGGCGTTATTACGGACCAGGATCGGCGAATCTCCGAGATCGTTGCGCGAGAGCAGTCCCGGGTGCGCCAATTCATTCTCCGTCGAGTCCCGAATCCAAGCGATGCCGAAGACATCCTCCAGGAAGTCTTATATGAACTCGTCGACGCATACCGTCTGATGAAGCCGGTGGAGCAAGCGGGCGCATGGCTATTTCGGGTAGCGCGCAACCGGATAAGCGACCTGTTCCGGCGGAACCGTTCGGCCGTCTTGGGTAACGATTCGCCAGCCGCTGCGGACGATAGCGAGGCGGATCGGTGGGAAGACTTACTTCCTTCGCCCGACGCCGGGCCGGAAGCCGCCTATGCGCGAGGCGTGTTGTTGGAAGAACTCGATACGGCGCTGGATGAGCTGCCGGAAGAGCAGCGCGATGTCTTTGTTGCACACGAGATAGAAGGCCGCAGCTTTAAAGACCTGAGTGAATCAACCGGTGTCGGCGTCAATACGCTGCTATCCCGGAAGCGCTATGCCGTGCTTCAGTTGCGGCGGCGCTTGCAGGCCATCTACAGCGAATTTGGAAGGACAGGGAAGTAGAGGATTCGAAGATGAGAAAGTACCGCGTTTTTAGAGTGTTGAAGTTCGCGATTTTTGCCGCTGCGGCTGCGGCGGTTTTGAGCTTCGCGGTGATGAGCCTTTGGAACGCTCTGATTCCCAGCATCTTTGCACTGCGGGCCATCACTTTCTGGCAGGCATTGGGGCTTTTGATCTTGAGCAAAATTCTATTCGGAGGTTTCCGCCCCTCTGGCAGGGGGAACTCTCACTGGCGCCGGCGGATGATGGAACGCTGGGAAGCAATGACACCGGAACAGCGCGAGCAGTTCAAGCAGGGCGTGCGCTACGGTTGTGGCCCTCGCCGCAATATGGAAGCGCCCCATCAGGAAGCGCAGGTGCAGGCGTGAGTGTCATCCCTTTCTTGAAAGCTGAGATTGCCGCAGCTGTTGCCAGAGGCGTACGGCAGTTCGTGTGGATCGGTTCGCGTTCTGTGTTGCGCGAGTGGTTCACGCATACGCCGGAAGGCTCGCAACTCGAATTGTTCGCCGTGGGAGAGGATGGCGCCTCCGACCTGCCGGACTCGTTTATCCAGACGGACTTCGGTTCCGAAACACTGGCGAATGCTCTTCAGAATTCGAATTTCGATCACAGCGCAGCAAGTCTGTTTTTATGGCTGGGGGGCGCCGGCTATCGAACAGTGGATCTCGCCATTGCCAGTCTCGCCTTTATCGCCAAACTGCCCCAGGGCAGTGGAGTGGTCTTCGATTACGCGGCGGAGCGCACCGCTCATTCGCTGCTGGGTCAGACCGCGCTCGATGCTCTGGCAAGCCGGATTGCCGGCGCCGGCAACAGCGTCAAACATCTCATCCAACCGCAAGCCGTTGCAGTTCTGCTACGGAGCCTGGGCTTTCAACGCATCGAGGATCTGTCAGCCGACACGCTGACCCTCGGTGGCGCCCACATCGTGAGCGCCTTAGTGTAGCGGCTCGTACCGCCTTCCATAACGCCGCATACTCTTTACCTTCAAGCTGTGCGGCCGTAAGCCTGGTCTGTGTTCATTGGCGACGAAAGTGCAGGATTCCCTCAAAGAATGCAACCAAGCTCGCATGGACGAACCATCTAGCCTAAAACCGGATGTTGTCCAGATCTCGCTTGTTTGCTTTCTGAACCCGATATTTTTCCACCACCAGGCAGGTGATCTCTCATGATCCGTAACACGGGCTTGATTCTCCCCTTTTGTTTTCTTGCGGTTGTCCCGCTGGTCGCACAGGCGCCCGCGAAGCATCGAGTCGCAGTCATGGACTTCGGATACGGCACCGTTATGACCAGCGTCCAAGCTATCTTTGGTACGAATCAGGATGTCGGTAAGGGGGTTGTCGACTTACTTGTTAACCAACTGGTTAGCGATGGAACCTATCGTGTCATTGAACGGAGCGTGCTCGAAAAGGTATTGCAGGAACAGAACTTCTCGAACAGCGATCGTGCGAGCACAGCCACGGCAGCCAAAATCGGCGCTCTCCTGGGCGCTGACATCATCATCGTTGGCGATGTCACTCAGTTTGGGCGTGACGATAAGAACTACGGTGGCTTAGGCGGAGGGGGACGTTGGGGTGGTTATGGTCTCGGCGGTGTTGGTTTGAAGAAAGCCAAGGCTGTCGTGGAAGTCACTGCCCGCATGGTCAACGTTAATACGGGCGAGATTCTAGCTTCTGCCACAGGCCATGGTGAGTCGCAGCGCTCCTCGGCCGATATGCTCGGCGCCGGTGGATCAGGCTGGAACCGGGGCGGCGGCAATCTGGACATGGGAAGCAGCAATTTCTCACAAAGTATCCTGGGCGAAGCAGTCAAGCAGTCGGTGACTCAACTTGCCTCAAGTTTAGATTCCAAAGCTGCCACCTTGGCCGCGCCAGAAGTGCCCCAAGTTGCCGCCCTGCCTCCGTTAGATGGTCTGGTTGCCGACGCCACGGGCAGCGAAATCATTGTGAACGTAGGGACCAGCGCCGGCGTGCACACCGGTGACAAGCTTGCCATCACGCGGATCACGCGCACCATTAAAGACCCGGCAACCGGAAAGCCATTACGATCGATTGAGGAAGCGATAGGAACTGTAACCGTCATCAGCGTGGACGCAACCTCCGCCTCAGGTAATTTCAGCGGGCCGGGCACTCCGAAGATTGGCGACAAAGTAAAGCGCCCGGACGGGATTTAGGCTTAACGTTCCTGCTTGTAGCAACTGCAGGCGGCTTGCCTCATCACTTGAGGCGGCCCGCTAAACTTTTGTCCGATGTTCCTCGAACGCATTAGAGAACCCGTCCTCTAATGCCCATCGATTGCTGCTGCGGCCTGCCTTAACGAAATTCGCACGCCATTATCTTAGGTGTTAACGTTCAGGCGTCAAACGGCAGAAATCATCTCGAAGGTGACGCCTTATTAACCTTATCAGGGCGGTTGGCGATTAAATGCGCTTCACTCGTCGCGACCGTGCACTTATCGTCTTCGCACTCACTATCCTCGAGGCCGACTTTGGCTCTGGCGCAGCACAAGCGCTTTCACCTGTTGACTTTACAAGCACTCTTGGATCAACGCGCAAGTGCTGGGAGAGAACTTAAAGCCCATTCGGAGATCTACGCCACCCCTCCTCACGTCTGAGCTCCTCCCGCCTTTCACCACACTTCAACAGTTTAAGAAGACACCACGTCTGTCGTAAGCGAAGGGACGCTTCGCAGGTGGTGCTTCACATCACATTCCGGTGCTCTGGGTGCAGAAGACCGTCGGCGGTACGTTCCCATGAACACCTCCACAGTTCGCGCATTCTCAAAAGCTATAACGTTGCTGTCTATCGCGACGGCAATGCAGGGCCAAACGGCGACAGTACTATCTCAGAGCGTGATCTCCGCTGCTCCACCGGATGCACTTCACTACGAAAAGACGATTGGAAATTTCACAAGCACTTCCTACCCAAGTTTCTTTCTGGGCACGGATAGCAATGGCTATATCTACGACACACAAACCGGACACAATTGCAGTCTCGGCATACCTGATAAGTATTACGAGAGGTCCCATGCCTTTACTTATCCGGGAGACAAATATGCGGGAATCATCGCTTCCTTGAACACAAGCATTGCCTGGCTGGAAAATCCGCTTAACTGGGGCGGGTCGCTCTGCGGCGACTGGCAAATTCAAACAATCAATCCCAATCGAGGCGCTCACGACTTACACTTAGTCGATCTTGATGCCGACGGTAAGCTGGACGTGCTTGCTTCAGGTGCTCAATTTCCGGCCAATATTACAACAGGCTCTCTGATGTTCCAGAATAACTACAACTCTTGGGTTCAAGGGACATTTACTCCACCCGCGGGAGAATCCATCGATGTGGTCGCAATTAATGGTGTGAATGGAGGCGCGCGCACTAATTTAGTAGCTTGCAACAGCACCAACAACAGCCTGTACTGGTATCAGAACCCGGGAGGCAGCGCGGCCCGCAGCTCCGGGTGGACGGCTCATCTGATCGCCAGCACCAGTAGCTCGGGCCAGCCGGCCTGCAATCGAGGAGCATCGCTTGCTGCAATGTTTACCGGCGACCGTGACATCGTGCTTGTCGCGAGCGGCGAAATCGGCGCTGGACAGCCGTGGGCGCCAGGGCTGGGCTACTACGATCCCGGTTCCAATCCGGAGGGCACGTGGACTTTTCACCAGCTCGACAGCAGCTTTACGGACGTTCATCAAATTGCGACGGACACCCTGAACGGAACACACTTCTTCACGATCGGTGAGCAAGAACAAGCCTCGCCCAGTTGCAACCGGCTCGGGTATAACGACCATGGAACCAGCTATTCAGGTTGCCGTGTCGCTATTTTTGCCTGGAACGGCACTGGCTTCAACGCGCCAACCATCGTGTCGAATCTCGGCATTCACAATCAGACTCTCTACCAGTTGAATGGAGTCGAATACATGGCGGGAGCTAACCACAACGCATACGAGCCGACGGATCCCGCTTTTCATTTATGGACGTTCAACTTCAGCGGAAGCCCAGGAGGAGGAGGGGTGGGAGGGACACCTCTCGCCACAGGCACTTACAACATCAAGAGCCCCAACGCAGGCAACACCATGGACCTCGGTTGGGCGCTTAACCCACAGTCGGGATCTGGCCCCTATGTCTATCTCTACACTTATAACGGCGGCTCCAACCAACAGATCAACTTCACAGGTTCCGGTCAACTGCAATCGGTGACTAGCCCCGGCGAATACCTCTATAACAACGGTGGCGCTTTAGGTGTAGGGTCGGGCGGCGATACCTTCTCAATTACCACAAACGGGAATGGCTATACAATCCAGGACAAAACTGCAGGCGGCCTTTACGTGAACGCAGCCAGCGCGATTGATCCGCCGAACAAGCTACCCTTGTCCTCCACCCCCACCGTGTGGATGTTTTCTGCGATCTCAAGTGGTGGTTCCTCGCTGGCGGCAGGAAAGCGGTACAGCTTCGAGGACGGATACGGCAATGCAATGGACCTTGGCTGGGCGCTTAATCCGCAATGGGGCTATGGCAACTACTTGTATCTCTACAGCCCTAATAGCAGTTCCACTCAGCTGATCAACTTCACGACTTCCGGTCAACTACAATCGGCTTCCAATCTTGGCGAATACTTTTATGACGAGGGCGGAGTTTTGGGTCTAGGACCGGCTGGCGATAAGTTCACGATTAGCAGCAGCGGTAGTGGGTTTACCATTTACGACAGCACAGTTCAGCTGTATGTGAATACTCCCGGTAAAATCGACCCGCCTAACAAGCTGAGCCTTTCTTCCACACCAACGGTCTGGACAGCCATTCCAAAGTAAGTTGCGCAGTTCGACCATTCGTGCCAACCAGCTGGTCCGGTTTCCGGACCAGCTTACTTTCGTCTGTAAATGAGACACAAGCTTGAACGGTCGACAAGCTTGTAATCCGCCAGCCAAGTCTTGAGTTCCGGAAAGCGAGCCGGGCTGAGTGCCGGGTTCAGCAGCCCCAATCCGTCGACAAAGTACGTCGGATGGCTGCGCGTGAACTCCCGGCGGTTTTGCGCCGCATGGATAGGATCAATCGTCTGTGAAACAGCCTCATCAGGCTTAGCCGGGACGCCCGTCAGCGGCTGGGAATCACCAAAGCGACCTCAGGTACAAGTCTCGAGATAGAAGCGAATACCTTTAAGAATTCTCCTAACTAGCGAAGTCGTCACTTTCTGGCGATTACCTCATAGGCAGACGCTGATACAGCGGATGCTGCTAATGACAGTCGGGCGAATGCCCTAAGGAGAGTTTTTATGCGCGGTCTACTTGCAATCATGCTATGCCTTGCCACCAGTGTTGCAGCTTTCGCCAGTGAAGGTGGATACAAAGTCAGTTACGATGGCGGCTCGGTCGCCAGCGCCAAAACGGGAGAGCATCTAACGTTGTTTATGGAAGGTGATCACATCCGCCTGCAACATAAGGACACCGCTATCCTTACCGTTCCAGCGTCTGCTGTTACGGAAATCAGCTATGGACAAGACGTTCATCGACGGGTTGGTGCCGCGATCGGCCTTGCCACAGTTTCGCTGGGCGTGGGAGCCCTTATGGCGCTGACCAAGTCCAAGAAGCACTTCATTGGCCTTACCTGGGACGACGGTGGCCATAAGGGCGGCGTCGCATTTCAAGCTGACAAGAGTGACTATCGCGGCGTTCTGGCAGGACTCGAAGGCGTTACCGGCAAGAAGGCCGTTAGTTCAGACTCCATGACCGTGAAGAACTGATTCGTGCCGTTGCCCATTCGCGTGAACCTCGCCACTGAACCATGCGAATGGGCGCCTTCGGCACAAGACAAGCTTCACCTTCGCTTGTAGATGAGTGACAGCCCCGTTTGGTCGACAAGCTTGTAATCCGCCAGCCAAGTCTTGAGTTCCGGAAAGCGAGCCGGGCTGAGTGCCGGGTTCAGCAGCCCCAATCCGTCGACAAAGTACGTCGGATGGCTGCGCGTGAACTCCCGGCGGTTCTGCGCCGCATGGATAGGATCAATCGTCTGTGAAACAGTCAGATGACGGTCAGCCGGGACGCCGGTCAGCGGCTGGGAATCATCAAAGCGAGCATCAGGCACCAGCCTCGAAAACACGTAAATATCGGGCCGGTATCCCCACACGAACAAGGTGTCGTGAGGTCTCGCGAGACCCCGCAGGTGCTCGGCAACCTGCTGGCTGTCGAGATCCATCTGCACGTCCGACCACGATGGCTGTCGATGCGTCACCAAATCGATCGCAAGCTGACCATACCGCGGCGCAAACCGCAGGAATGGAATTGCCAGCAACAAGCCTGTAACCAGGTAAGTTCGCTTGCCCCAAGTCTCGTAAGCAAGCACCAGCCCGCGCGAAGCGATCACGACGAATGCGGGCAGAACCTGCAGATAGTATCGCGGTGCGAACCGCCCGCCCAGGCACACCGCGGCAAACGAGAACGACAGCCACGCGACCAGCTTCAGACGTTCCCGGCTTTCGCGAACGAACGTGAACAACGTAGGAACAAAGGCTGCGGAATGGAACCCGAGCCAGTCCGATGTCGCCCGCAAACCCGTTCGAAGCGGGTGCAACGTCGGAACCTCTTTGGCGTAAAGAAGACTCCAGCGCCACACCTGCTCGCAGTAGCCCGGCCACGCACCAGTGCCGATCAGCGTCAGTGCCGCTAACACGAGAGGCGCACCGAAGCCGGCCACCAGCGGAACAAGTCGCGGCAGCAACCAAACGCCGCACGACGCCAGGACAAATACACCTTTGTTGTTCGCGAGAACAGCCAAGCCCGCACAGAAACCGCTCCACATCGGGCGCCCGCGTAGCGCAAAGTAAATCGCCGTTACGTGCGGAACCACCATAACGGCGTCTGCCGCAAAAGGAATCACGGCGGCGGGCAGGTAGAACGCGAAATAAAAAGCAAACAGGAAGGGCGCTAAGTAGCTTTCCCTCCGTCCCCACAGAGTGCGCGCAATCCGAGCGACGACATAGGACGCAAGTACAACCGCCACGCCGTCCAGCAATCGCAACAGAACACCCGGCTGCGCCTCAATCAGCAGGTAATACAGAGCATTCAGTGGAGGCTTGTCGTACCAGAAATCGCGGTACGGCAATTTCCCGTGCAGCATGAACAAGGCCGCCGATAAATGGTAGTCCTCATCACTCCACAGCAGCCCGGCATGGCACAGGCGCAAAGCGGCGAACAGAATCACTACCGTTGCAACCCAAAATTGTTTCTGCCTTTGTGGACGCCTTAGCTGTAACCCGATGGACCACTCACCGCGTATCATAAGGTATGGTCCGAGGGCAAACCACAGCGGACCTTTGAGGGTCCGTGCCCGGCGTGAAAAGTATCCGCACACTCCAGACCGTTGAAATATCGAAGTCATACAGCGGACGAAAAGTCGTTGATAATGTCAGTCTCCGTGTAAAACAGGGTGAAGTGGTGGGCTTGCTAGGGCCCAACGGAGCCGGCAAGACAACGTCGTTTTACATTACGGTTGGCCTTGTCAGTCCGGATTCCGGCTCGGTCCTTCTGGATGACGAACCGGTTACGCAGCTGCCCATGTATCAGCGCGCTCGTCGTGGCATCAGCTACCTCCCGCAGGAGGCTTCGGTCTTTCGCAAATTAACGGTGGAAGAGAACCTGTTGGCCATACTGCAGACGCTTCCTATCAGCGGACGCGAACGCCGCGAACGGATGAAGAATCTGATCGACGATCTGGGTCTGGAGACCGTCCGCCACAGTAAAGGCTACATGCTTTCGGGCGGTGAACGGCGGCGTTGCGAGATCGCGCGCTCGCTGGTGTTACAGCCCAACTTTATTCTTCTGGACGAACCCTTCTCGGGCATCGATCCCATTCAGGTGCTGGAGTTGCAGCGCATCATCAGCGACCTTCGCAACAAGGGCATCGGCATCCTCGTCACCGATCACAACGTGCGTGAAACGCTTGCCGTGACCGATCGCGCCTACATCATCAGCGCCGGCCGTATCTTCCGTACGGGCTCGCCGGAAATGTTGGGCAACGATCCCGAAGTACGGCGCATCTATCTGGGCGAAAACTTCTACATGCCCGGTTTAGCTAGCTGAAACCGGCACCCGAACGAGTCGAACAGCCCTCATTTTGGGCGTCGCCACGCTCAAAATCCTAGACTTATCAGAGGATCGACAAGCTGCTTTCCGGTGTTAAACTGAAAGCCGAATGAGTTCGCTTTCGCAGCGGCTACACCTGGGAGTTCAGCAAAAGCAGATACTCACACCCGGCCTGGTGCAGATGGTCACCGTTCTTCAGCTCAATCGTCTGGAGCTGAAGGACATGATCATCAACGAGATCGCGGAAAACCCGGTTCTCGAAGAGGCATCGGAGAGCGGCGAGGAACTCACTCCCGCAGAAGTGCAGTCGCTCCTGGAACGAGAGCGGCAGGCCGATCCCGAAGACGGTGGTTCTTCGAAGACGCTCGACTCTGCTTACGAAGTCGAGGGCATGCAAGAGCCCGAGTCGCCGGTGGAGTTTATCGCAACGGATGCCGCCGCCGACGTGAGCAGCGCTGCGGTTGAAGAGGCGCCTAAGACTGAAACGGATCCCTTCGACGAGATCGATTTCGGTACATTCTTTGACGACTACCTTGACCCTGGCTTCAAAAGTCCGGCTGGCGAGTCGTTTGAGAAGCCTTCGTTCGAGACATTTCTGTCCTCGCCCGTCACTCTGGCGGATCACTTGGAAAGCCAGCTTAGTGTATCGGTCTTGCCGGAACGCGTGCGGCAAGCGGCCGACAGTATCATCGGCAATCTGGAGGAAAGCGGTTATCTCACCACGCCTCTGGAAGAGATTGCAGTCGCCGAAGGACTGACCTACGACGATGTTCGGGCGGGGTTGAAAGCCGTGCAATCGCTCGACCCCACCGGTGTGGGTGCGACAACACTGCGCGAGTGCCTGCTTCTACAGTTGGATGCGCGCGGCTCCAGAGGCGGGGTTGCGTGGCAGATCGTTCACGACCACCTGAAGCTTCTGGAATCGAGGCAACTGCCGCAGATCTCCCGGCTGCTGGGGCGGCCCATGGAACATATTCATGTTGCCGTGAATGTGATTCGGCATTTGGATCCGGCGCCCGGTCTGCGCTACACCGGCGCAGGGGCACGGCAGGTAGAGCCCGATGTTTACATCACCAAAGAAGGTGACGATTACCTCATAACGCTGAATGAGGATGACGTCCCGCAGTTGCGGTTGAACGGTGATTACAAGCGCATGGTCGATCGTGAACAGGAGCCCAACAAAGACATCCGAAATTACGTCAAGGAGCGTTATGCGTCGGCGCTGCAGCTCATCAAGAATATCGAGCAGCGCAAACAAACCATCCTTCGCGTCTGCCATTCCGTCGTGCGGCGGCAATGCGATTTTCTCGAACTCGGCATCGATCAACTGAGGCCCATGATGATTAAGGAAGTGGCGGAAGAGATCGGCGTACACCCGTCTACCGTTAGCCGTGCAGTGGCCAACAAGTATGCCCATACGCCGCAAGGCGTCTTCGAACTGCGATACTTCTTCTCCGAAGCCGTGCAAGGGCCGCTTGGTAGCGGAACCCCGTTACTCATCGTGAAGCGGCGCGTTAAGAAGATGATCGAAGACGAGAATGCTTCACACCCACTCACCGACGAGCAGATCACCGCTCGTCTGCAAGGGGAAGGAATCCAGGTCACCCGCCGCACCGTTGCCAAGTATCGGGAAGACATGAAGATTCCTTCGACACACCAGCGTCGAATTCGCGCCTGACTATGTAGCAAAGGCGAATAATGATGGCGGCCCTCAGTCGCCCTGGCGGCCGCATTGGAGAGGAACGATGAAAGTCACCTATTCCGGGAAGACCAAAGATTACACGGTCGAGCTGGAGGAAAAGATCTCTGGCAAGCTGGTTAAGCTCAGTAAGATTCTGGAGCAGCGTGGTGAGCGGGAAGCGCACATTACGCACTGCATGGAGCGCCACCTGCATAAAGTGGAAGTCGTGGTGAACTTCCATGGCGAAGCGATCGTCGCAGAATGCGCCGATCCCGATCTCGAAGCCGCGCTCTGTCATGCCGTGGAGAACCTGGAGACAAAAGCCATCAAGCTGACCAAGCGCTGGCGGGACATGCATCGCGATCCGAAAGCCGTTCGTTCCTCGAAGGAAAATTGGGATCAGGCGAACGGCGCTAGCAACGGCGTTGGTTCACCCGCACCTGCAGCAAATGGCGCCGATCACGCCCGGCCGCGCATCTTCCGCGTCAACTACAACGACGGCCGCAAGCCCATGACGCTGGACGAAGCCATGCTTGAAATGGAGACCGAATCGGATTACATGGTGTACCGCGACTCGCACAAGAACTGCCTTTCCGTGCTGGTGCGAAGAGCCGATGGTAATTACGATTTGATCGAATCGTAGGGATGGCATCGCCGAGGAATGAGGGCGAGAGCGCCGCTTCCCCGCGGCCGGATTCGCTTGCCGAAGCCGATCTGGTCATCATTACGGGAATGAGCGGGTCCGGCAAGCAAACCGCACTGAAGACCTTCGAGGACCTGGGCTACTACGCGGTCGATAATCTGCCGATTCCGCTAGTGCCGAAGTTTGCCGACCTTACTCACGATTCTAAGAGCCGCCGGCGCGCGGCTCTCATCATCGACATACGTGAGGGCGTTGTTCTCGCCGAGTTCCCTAAGATGTACCGCGCGCTGAAGAAGCGCCTGAACGCCAAGCTTGTGTTCCTGGACGCCGAAGATGAGGTGTTGCGCCGCCGTTTCAGCGAGACCCGCCGGCCTCATCCGCTAGGTGCCGACATGACGGTGCTTCACAGCCTGAAAGATGAGCGCACTGCGCTCGCGCCCATCGCCGCCTTAGCTGATCTCTCTATCGACACGTCCAAGCTAAACGTCCACGAACTGCGGCGTCTGATTTCCGCGAAGTTTGCCGACCAGCATGATGAACAGAAGATCGTTGTTCATGTGAACAGCTTCGGCTTTCGTCACGGAGTACCGGCTGACAGCGATCTGGTCTTCGATGTCCGCTTTCTCCCTAACCCGAACTACATACCCGAGTTCAAGCCTCTGACTGGCCGTCATCCTAGCGTCGCTCGATATATTCGGTCGTTCCCGCAAACGATTGAGTTCATCAACCGCATTTCAGAGCTGTTGATCTACTTGCTGCCCCACTACATCCGCGAGGGCAAAAGCTATTTGACCATCTCGTTCGGATGCACGGGCGGACAACACCGTTCAGTTTTGATCGCCGATGAAATCTTCAAGCGCCTGAAACATGCTGGGTTCCACGTAAAAGAGAACCATCGCGATGCCAAGCGCAGCAAAGGAGGAATTTAGCAGCTGCTGCCCGCTTGCCGTGGAAATGCGTCCGGATCGCGCTCTTCCACCGGCCCGTCAAGGCACTCCAGGTCTTTCTCGACGGCAATAGTAAGGGGCGCGCCATCGGAAGGAAACTGGTAGTACAGCCCGATTTCTTCGTTCGCTGCCCACGTATGCACGTCTTGTTCGAATACTTTTACCAGAATGTTCCCATTCTCGAAAGAAGCCGACGGCTGTGCTGCCGACTGCAGAACATACGCCAGTTCCGCAGAACCCGGGAACATTACACGCTCCCGCAACGCCCGTCCCGACGCAAGTATCCCCACCTCAGACCGATTCAATCGTAAACGGAGACTGTTGTCCTTAAACCTCAACTTCATTTGTCACTACGAGTGTAGACGCCAATGCCCGGAATATACGTTGCAACGGCCGGGGCGCACAAATCCGATCAGCGTCATGCCGCAATCCTGGGCCGCTTCAATAGCAAGGCTGGAGGGGCCGCCAACCGTCGCGAGAAACGGAATACCGGCGCTCGCCGCTTTCTGAATCAGTTCGAAGCTACTGCGGCTGCTAAGAAAGACTGCGTGCTGGTGAAGCGGTGTCAGACCGGAAAGAACGCAATGGCCAATCAACTTGTCCAGCGCGTTATGCCGGCCAATGTCTTCGAATACCGCCTTCATTTCTCCGCTCGCGTCCATCAACGCCGCCGCGTGCAGCCCACCGGTTTGCGAGAAGCCTGCTTGCGCCGCACTCAGCAGATCTGGAAACCGTTGCAGTTGCGCAAAGTCGAAACGGAGGCCCGTTTGCGGCAGGGGCGGCAACCGCGTCGCGATCGCCTCACGGCTTCGTTTACCGCAAATGCCGCAGCTCGCGCCGACGAACGACTGGCGCATCTGACGCCAGGCATCGACATCCACGTGCGGTGCCAGTTCGGCAGTAATCTCGTTGCGGTCCCCCGATCCGATATGGTTCAGCGACGCAATGTCCGCGCCCTCGCGAATCATTCCTTCTGTCAGCAGAAACCCCGCCGTCAACTCGCGATCATGGCCAGGCGTGCGCATTGTCACGGCCAACTCTGCCGCCTGTTGCCGGTCTTTGAAACGGTAAAGAAGCCGGATGCCAAGCGGCTCTTCCACGGCCACCGTGTCCAGAACTCGCTCCGAATCGCCCTCACGCACTCGCCGTATGTCGAATCGACGAACGGCAAGTGAGGCGTCGTCGGTCACGCTATCCCTTCCCGGAGCTCACAGGCTCTGCCATCTGTGAAGCCTGAGACTTAGTCGCGGTCTCGTCTGTCGCCGGCAGTCGATCGTACAACGTCGCCAGTTGGTGAAGGCGTGATCGAAGTTCTGGCAGAAATGCGCCTTCAAGCATGCGCCAGCCCCAATTGCCATTACCCACGCCTGGCCGATTCATACGCGCCGCGCTGCCCAGTTCCAGCACATCCTGCATGGGCATCACCGCAAGCTGCGCCACTGAGCTTTCCAACGCGCGCACAATGTGCCAGTGTACCGGCCCATCCCCGATCCCAAGATACGCGCGCACGAATTCCTTCTCTTTCCGAATATCCTCGTCGGAGCGAGTGCTGTCGCCACCCTCAGAGTTCCACCAGCCGGCTAACGTGTCGTTGTCGTGCGTCCCTGTGTAAACCACCACCTCGCGAATCAGGTTATGTGGGCGATAACTCGCCGCGTTCCCTTCAATTCCGAATGCAAACTGTAGAATCGCCATACCGGGATAGCCGAACTCTTCCCGAAGCGCCTCCACTTCGGGAGTGATAACGCCGAGATTTTCGGCCACGATCTCCAGCTTGCCGAGTGCCGCTTCCACGGCCCGAAACAGCTTTTGGCCCGGTGCTTTTACCCATTCTCCGTTCACCGCGGTCTTCTCCGTCGCAGGCACCTGCCAGAAAGCATCGAAGCCGCGGAAGTGATCCACCCGGAGCACGTCGTAAAGACGAAATGTCCCTCGAAACCGCTCAATCCACCAATGGAACCCGTCGCGCTCCATCTCTTGCCAGTTGTATATCGGGTTGCCCCACAGTTGGCCTGTCTCGCTGAAGTAATCGGGAGGCACGCCTGACACGGCCTTTGGCGTTCCATCCTCGTTCAGCAGAAACTGCCGTGGATGCGCCCACACATCTGAACTCTCGTGCGACACATAAATGGGAATATCGCCCATCACGCGAATATTATGCAGCGAACAATGCTGCCGCAGGGCATCCCACTGCCGGTAGAACACAAACTGCCAATAGCGTTGTGTTTCAATCTCGTCCTTCAGCTCATCGCGAAGCTTAGCCAGCCGCGCCGGGTTGCGGCGGATCAACTCCTTGTCCCAACTAGTCCAACTCCGGTCAGTTCCGAACTTATTGCGAAGAGCAACAAATAGCGCATAGTCGTCCAGCCACGTGCCGTGGTCCGCGCAGAACTGTGCAAACGCATGTTGTTCGCCCGCTCCGTTACCTTTCTGAAAATTCTTGAATGCCTTAGTTAACAGCGGCAGTTTCCAGCGGCGCACCGCGTCGTAATCTACTGCATCCTGTGGGAACTGCGGTTTGCTCGTTAGTTCAGCTTTATCCAGAACGCCGTCTGCCACGAGTGTGTCCAGGCTAATTAATAGTGGTTCTCCCGCAAAAGCTGAGAAAGACTGATAAGGAGAATTCCCAGATCCCACCGGACCTAGCGGCAATACCTGCCATAAACTCTGGCCCGCCTCTGCCATCTGTTCAACAAACTCGAAAGCGACTGGACCGAAGTCACCAATGCCGTGTAAGGACGGAAGCGAAGTCGGATGAAGTAAGATCCCGGAGCAGCGCAGCAGGTTCACGCCCCCACGTTACCAGACCCGCCACGATCACTCGTAAACGGACTCCGAGTCTGTTCGTCTCTTCTAACCAGCAGAGTTCGTGCGCTATCTTGAGGGCGACATGCCGGGCTTGGGACTCTCCCACTTCGAACTTACTCTGCTACTCCTGCTGACGGTTACGGCGGGCTTTGCCGTGCTTGCACGACGCATTCAGGTTCCTTACCCGATTGTGCTTGTCATTGGCGGATTGCTGCTGGGTCTTGTGCCCCATGTACCCCGCGTGTCGCTTGCGCCCGATGTCGTCTTTCTCGTCTTTCTTCCGCCATTGTTGTTCTCCGCTTCCTTTCACATTTCCTGGCGTGACTTCCGGCAAAACCTCACCAGCATTGTCCTGCTTGCGTTCGGACTCGTTGGCTTCACCGTGTTCGGCGTCGCCGCGGCCGCGCGCTGGCTGTTCTCGGGTTTCGATTGGAGGCTTGGCCTGGTACTAGGTGCCGTCGTCGCCACTACCGATGCCATCGCAGCCACGGCTACTGCCAAGCGCCTGGGGCTGCCCCGCGGCATCACCGACTTACTTGAAGCCGAAAGCTTAGTCAACGATGGCAGCGGCCTGCTGGCGCTTAAATTCACTGTGGCCATTGTAGTTACAGGTCTTACTCCGAGTTTGGCCGTCGGCGCCAGCCAGTTGCTCTATCTCATTGCTGGGGCGGTCATCATCGGTTTACTAATCGGCGCCATCGTTGGATGGTTGGGAGAAAAGGTCAACGACGCTCCCATCGAAATCACCATCTCCTTCATAACCCCCTATGTCACTTACTTAATCGCCGAAGCGGCACATTGTTCCGGAGTGTTGGCCACCATCGCCTGCGGCTTATATCTGGGGCACCGCAGTTATCGCTATTTTTCGCTCCACGCGCGCATTGAAGCCTCTGCTTTCTGGCGGACCATCGACTTTATCCTGAACGGCCTGGTATTTCTTCTGCTGGGACTGCAACTGCCCATCATCCTTGCCGATATTCGTAACTTCAGCATCGGGACTCTGGTCGCCTACGGCGTTCTCTTCAGCGTGGTCGTCATTCTGCTTCGGCTCTTCTGGGCTTACCCAGGTGCTTGGCTTTCAATCCGCATACGCCGCCACGTCCTACACATGGGTGAGGTGCAGTTGAACAAGCGGGAAGTGTTCCTTGTGGGTTGGGCAGGTATGCGCGGTGTTCTTGCTCTCGCGGCGGCGTTTTCGCTCCCGGAGAAGCTCAACAGCGGTGCTCCGTTTCCGCAACGCAGCATGATTATCTTCCTGGCGTTCTGCGTCATCTTTGCCACTCTTGTACTGCAAGGTCTCACCATGCCCATGCTGATCCGCCGTCTTGGCATGGCGGGCTCATCCGAAACACAAGAGGAAGAGCGGTGGGCACGCCGGCAGATGTTAGAGACGGCGCTACGCGAGTTAGAACAAAGGCGCGACGACGACCAAAGAAATGAGGAGTCCGTGCGCGCCCTGGAGAGCTTCTACCGTCGCGAACTGCATCTCACACGGTCGCCCGAATCGGAAGAAGAGTCCAGTTCGCGGGGTGAAGCCGAACGGCGGCGTCAGTTAGGCCGTGACCTGCGCGCCGTCGAACGTCAAACCATACTGCGCCTGCGCAACGAAGACAAGATTCACGACGAAACGCTTCGCACGCTGGAACGCGAACTGGACTTGCTCGACGCCCGTTTCGGCGACGAAGACTAGTCCGTCCCGAATTCGCTAACGTGCCCCTGTGTACTGCACATCAAGCCACTTCTGGTAAGCGCCCGAGGTAACATTGCGGCACCACTCGGCATTCGCCAGATACCATTCCACTGTCTTTCTGATACCGGTTTCGAAGCTCTCGGCGGGACGCCATCCCAACTCGCTTTCAATCTTGCGAATGTCAATCGCATAACGCCGGTCGTGCCCCGGCCGGTCCTTCACAAAGGTGATCAGGCGCGTATGAGGAACATGCGCCGATTGGGGACGCAGCTCATCTAAGATGAGACAGATACTGCGAACTACATCGATGTTTTTCATCTCATTGCAGCCGCCAACGTTGTAAGTCTCTCCCAGGCGACCCCGTTGAAGAACACTCGTTATCGCCGTGCAATGGTCCTCTACATATAACCAGTCCCGTACGTTCGTCCCGTCGCCATACACTGGCAGCGGTTTCCCCTCCAGCGCGCTTAGAATCACCAGCGGAATCAGCTTCTCCGGAAACTGAAAAGGACCGTAGTTGTTCGAACAGTTCGTGGTCAGAACCGGAAGCCCATAGGTGTGGTGGTACGCGCGCACAAAGTGATCGCTCGCCGCCTTCGACGCCGAGTAAGGACTATTCGGTGCATACGGCGTCTGTTCCGTGAAAGCCGGATCCGTCGGTGACAGCGATCCATACACTTCATCCGTCGAAACGTGCAGAAATCGAAAGCCTGCCTTCTCGGTCGCTGGCAAAGCCGACCAGTAACGCTTTGCTTCTTCCAGCAGTGCAAACGTGCCGTGCACATTTGTCTGCACAAACGCGTCCGGCCCGAGAATCGACCGGTCCACGTGCGTCTCAGCCGCGAAATTCACCACCGCTGCGGGCCGGTGCTTCTGAAACAACGACGCGACCAGATCACGGTCGGCAATACTTCCGTGCACAAGCGTGTAGTCTGCATCGTGCGCCAGGCTGGCAAGGTTCTCGGGATTGCCGGCATACGTCAGTGCATCAAGGTTGACGACCCGCGCCCAGCCAAGTGCCCTCACCTGGCGAACATAATTGGAGCCGATGAATCCGGCGCCGCCCGTTACAAGCAGTGTTTGCATGGAATCCTAACTGGCTATAACCGCCTGCCGGCTGCTTAAAGGCATCTCATACACCTCTGCTTCCGCCAACGGAACGCCTGCGCGATCTTTGTTCGACAGCGTCGGTTCCGCCCCGGCCAGCGGCCATTCAATGCCGATCGCCGGATCGTTCCACAGAACAGACCGCTCATGTTGCGGAGCCCAAAAATCCGTCGCCTTATAATGCACTTCGTTCCACTCACCCAGCGCGATAAAGCCATGCGCCAAGCCTGCCGGAATCCAAAGCATCCGCCGGTTCTTCGCGGAAAGATGATACCCGATCCACTTGCCAAAGGTCGGCGAGGAGCGGCGCACATCCAGAGCCACGTCCCAAATCTCACCCGCCAGCACGCGCACCAACTTGCCCTGTGGCTGGTGCAGTTGATAATGCATTCCGCGCAGAACGTTCTTCACAGAACCCGACTGGTTATCTTGCACAAACTGCACCTGCGCACCGGTCAGTTCACGAAATACTCGCTCGTTGAAACATTCGAAGAAGAACCCGCGCTCGTCGCCATAAACCTTCGGCTCCAGCAGGAACACATCTGCAATAGGCGTAGCAATCGCTTGCATCTAAGAAACCACCTCGCCCGCAATCGAACGCAGATACTCGCCGTAACTGCTCTTCGACAACTCATCCGCCAGCCGCATCAGCTGCTTTTGGTCAATCCACTTATTACGGTAAGCGATTTCTTCCGGACAGGAAATCTTCAGGCCCTGCCGCTTCTCAAGCGTCTGGATATACATGGAGGCTTCAATCAACGAATCGTAAGTACCGGTGTCCAGCCAGGCATGCCCTCGCCCCAGCACCTCTACCTGCAGTTTGCCACGCTCCAAATACACTCGGTTGACGTCGGTGATCTCCAGCTCGTTCCGGGGCGACGGTTTGATGCTGGCCGCAATGTCCACAACCTCGGCGTCATAGAAGTACAAACCGGTCACGGCATAGTGTGATTTGGGCTGTGGCGGCTTTTCTTCAATGCTGAGCGCGCGGCCTTGCGCATCGAAATCTACCACTCCATAGCGTTCAGGGTCCGTCACGCGATACGCGAACACCGTAGCGCCTGACGTCTGCGCCGAAGCCGCGCTAAGCGCCTTCGCAAAATCATGCCCATAAAAGATGTTGTCGCCGAGCACCAGCGCGGACGGGTCGGTCCCGACAAACGACCGCCCAATGAGAAACGCTTCAGCCAGCCCGCGCGGCGCATCCTGCACCGCATACTGCAACCGGATGCCCCAACGCGACCCATTTCCGAGCAGTTCTTCAAATCGTGGCAGATCCCGCGGCGTCGAGATAATCAGCACGTCCCGGATACCCGCCAGCATCAAAGTACTCAGCGGGTAATAAATCATCGGCTTGTCGTACACCGGCAGCATCTGCTTAGAAGTGGCCTGCGTAACGGGATAAAGCCGCGTGCCGGATCCCCCGGCCAGAATGATTCCTTTACGATTACTTGCAGTCATAACATCGCGGGCATCGGCTGCCTATCCGATCACTATAGCGGGCAAGAGGGAAAAGAATGCGACCAGATTCGAGGCCGTAGCGGACCATTAGCTGCGAGACGCCGAACTAGGCTGTATGCGCCAGATTGACTTCCTGGCTATCCTCTAGATCAGTCACCTCAAACCGGCGATGATGATGGGTGTGCAGCGCGGCATTCAGTGACGACAAGGACGTCCTAAACCGTTGGATGCCCTCCTCCTCGAGTTGCGCTCCCCGGTTCAGCACGGTCTTACACAGCAGACCGATGTCGGTCAGCAGCGTCGCGCGCTCTGCATAGTCATCATCCAGATCCTTCTTGATAGGCACCAACACCCGCACTTGGTAAAGGTGCAGGCGTTCATCCGGAACGCACTGCAGCACCCGTTCCTCATTCCGAAACGCCAGCGAGGCTGCCCCGGTCATACCCGGTGACCTGCAGAACGTGTGTCTGATGCTGCGGCACTTGAGGCCGAGGGCCGACGAGTGAAATATCCCCAATCAACAAATTCAGTAACTGCGGAATCTCATCCAGGTTCCAGCGCCGAATGGCGGCGCCAAGGTGAACAATCATGGCATCCCAAAACGAAATGGCCCACATCGCGCACTTTCACAAGCGCTTCCAGCCCGCAGACGAAACCGAACAGAACCTAGTCCAGTCGCTGGCCGAACACCGAATGGCGTCTACTGCGCATCCCCGCTTTTGAGATGGGAATCTACGCCATTGCCCAAATCGAATTCGCGGCGGACTTCGCGAAGCAGCCAGACGAATCCGTTCGCCAAGCTTTTATGGAGGCCAAAACCTTCCTCGCCTACCAGCGCCAGTTCAATAACTTGAGCATTCAGGAAGGCGGCCTGCGCCGCCTGCGCAAGAAAGACACCGCGACACTCCAGAAAATGCAGCAAGTCCGAGGCCGCCGGTGGGAAAACGAACGCCTCGCCCAAGCCGCCGACCTTTATATCGAAGCCGTACAAGAGGACCAGCTGGACGACTTCCACCCCGCTTTGCTTGGTTTCGAATTTCAATCGCGCAAATCGAGCGCAAAGCCCTCGATATCTGACCGGATCTGTGCTGACGTTGCCCCGCAGAACGAATCCGTGTGAAATGAGAGTTTCCCGGCGGCCAAAGGCCGCCGAAAGGGAGACTGATGAAGCGAACAAGGTTCACCGAAGAACAGATTGTGGCCATTCTGAAGCAGAGCGAGGCCGGCCTAAAGACGGCCGAGATCTGCCGTCAGAACGGGGTCAGCGAAGCGACGTTCTACAACTGGAAAGCCAAGTACGGCGGCATGGGAGTAAGTGACTTGCAGAAGTTGAAGCGTTTGGAAGACGAGAACGCCAAGCTGAAGCGTGTGGTCGCCGATCTGACGCTCGACAATGTCGTGCTGAAGGATTTGCTGGGAAAAAACTTCTAGAACCTGCAAGCAAGCGGGCCGCGGTGACAGTCGCGATTCAGCAGCATGGGATGAGCGAACGCCGCGCTTGCAGGTTGACCCAGTTGGCACGCTCGACACAAAGAAGAAAGCTGCGTAGCAAAGCTGATGATTGCATTGCGCAACGACTGACGGAGCTGGCGCGAGAGCGGCAGCGCTTCGGCTATCGACGCTTAACCGCACTGCTGCGCAGAGAAGGACGGCCCATCAATCACAAACGGGTTTACCGGTTATACCGCGATCTCGGGCTGGCCATGCGCAGACGCAAACGTAGACACAGTGGGCAGCGGCTCGCCGCTGCCGCAAAAACACCTCTACAAAGGGCAAATCAACGCTGGGCGATGGACTTCGTCGCCGATACACTGGCGCACGGCCGCACCTTCCGCGTACTGACGATCATTGACGAACACACGCGCGAATGCCTGGCCGTTGAAACGGATACGAGCTTGCCGGGCTTGCGGGTCATCCGTGTACTCGAACGGCTTGCTCAAACGCGAGGCCTACCAGATGAGATTCACGTCGATCACGGCCCTGAGTTCGTCTGCCGATCGGTGCGGTCCTGGTGTGAAAAGCACCGCGTACTACTGCGTTACATCGAGCCGGGCCGTCCGATGCAGAACGGGCACATCGAGTCATTTAATGGCCGACTCCGCGACGAATGCCTTAATGCAAACTGGTTCCTCAACCTGGCCAATGCTCGCACTCAACTTGAATCTTGGCGAAGCGATTACAACCGACTTCGCCCTCACAGCGCGCTCGCTTATCGAACGCCAGTCGAATTCGCTGCGCTCCTCGCGCAGCGACAACCGCAACCAACTATGATGGGAAAACTCTCATAGCCAACGGATCCGCTAATGGGGGCACCTCGATCTGTACGACGAATGCGACGACGAAGAAGCCGCCTAACCGGTACCTCGAAAATCTGACAAAGATGCTGTTGACACGCATTATGTGCCCACGTAAATTTCTCTTCAACGCGAGGCTATGGCGATGCCCAAGCCTCAATTGTGGAACGGCCTCCGATGCCGAGGGTGTGGATAGTCAGTTCCACTGCAAACAGCTGCTTAAAGCCACTCGGAATGCGGATCGGTGCTCGACATCGGGCAAATCTTTCGTCGGAGGGGGAGTTTCGTCCGGAAACGCACGATGGCCAGATCTTCGGCTAGCGACGATCTGGCTCAGGAATGTGCGCCCGAACTGCCCTGATAAATAGAGATTACTTCGGGGTCACCGCCGGCAATTCCGGTTTTCTGAATAGGGCGTCATCAAGGTTGGCGTTTACGGTTGCTTTCTCGATCACCAAACGCTCGGGTGGAACCTGAGTCGCAGCCATAGGGGAAGAGGTATGTGCCACCGGCAGAACTCGAGTCTCCAAGACGAAGGGTATCTGTACGCCGCTTACTTCGCGGTAGTCCCGCAAGTAAATTTCCACCGGATGGTCAACGCCGTCCATGCGCCGAGGCGTACCCTCAATCTTCGATTCCAGAAAAGTATTTGCATCAATCCAGTGATGGATGATCTGCCCGTTGCTGAGAGTCAGCTTCAGCTTATAGCTGTCGTGGTTCTCCACTTTCTCCATCCCCTGTAACTCAACTTTCGTTCCCTTGGCGGCGTAATCGATCAGCCGACCGTCCAGATCGCTTTGAAGTGAGGCTTTCTGCATTTCCTCGGGAGTATAAGGCTCAACAATCCGCCGATTCAGATACGGCCGAAGCTTCCAGCCGTTAGTGCCGTCGAACACCTGCAACGCGGTCTGGCCGGCGAACTGCAATTCGAAGCGAACTTTGCGTCCTCTTTTCAGATCCATGTTGAACGGCAGTTGAACCTCTTCCACTGGACGTGCCGGTATCAGAGACTGAGCCACACCGTGGCTAGGCGACTCAGCCGCGGGCGCAAGCGTCGTCCGCTGATTGCCGCCAGCCCCCATCTTCCCTGTGAAGGTCATACTCTGAATCGAACGCCAGACCCGCAGACCGCCACGAGCTTGCACGTTCTTATCGACGATCTGCGCCGCCGTCAAGCCAGAAACTACTGTCGACGCAGACGCTCTGGTAGTCAACAACGAAATGAGTGTGGCGGAGATCGCCAAATAGGACAATTTACGAATCATAGACAAGGCACCTTCAGGTGAAGGCGAGGATATACAAGGATAGTGAGCTCTACCGCCGCCTTTTCTTGTGCTCGCGCAAAATAGTCCGCCCTCATAAGTTCGGGCAATGTAAGTCCCAGTACGGCAGAGTGTGAGGTCAGACCCTGTCCCAGGCTGAACTTGCGCTGGAGCAAACAGGGAGGCGGGTCCAACCCCCTACAGTCAGAGAACGGAACAATTCAAGTTTCAGGGGCACGCTGAAAAAGCGCGCAAGGAGCACTTATGTCAAGTTGTCGAATAAAAGGGTTGGGAGTCGCGTTCCTGATGGTCTGCGGCGCCGGCATGCCGGCCTTGGCACAATCATTCCGAGTTCAATGTCCGACTACCACGATTACCCATCCGTCAGCGTTGAACAATAACAACGTTGAGCCAGCCTATCAACGTGCCACCGTCTTCGACGCGAGCGGCGCATATCTGATTCCGAGGTCCAACGTCAACGGCGCCATCAAGTGCCAGGAAGTTTCAGGTGGCGACGGGTTCGCTACTATGGCCGACGGATCGCAAACGTACATGTTCTCGTTCGGGCCTCTATCCGGACTCGCAGACATCGCCAACGGACTTCCCGGTACACAGTTTCCGAGTGTTTTCAACCTTCCCTATGCAGGCACGCCGCAAGCCGGCGATCCCGCCACCACGGGCTTGGCGGGATTCAATTACAACGGCGCGATCGGCTTGGCCCCCGATCTTGACCAGATCTCAGCCGGTGCTTGCTCCGCTCCGTGTCTCAACGGACACGTCGATGCCAGGCAGATGATGGATGTGGCCGTGATGAACGGCAATATCCCAGCGCCCCTGATCGCGATCGACGAGGACGACGAGTTGTTCCTGACGCTGAGCAACGTCGGCATGATCATGCGGCCTGACTTATTCGAACAGCATACGATCCACTTCCATGGGTATCCGAATGCTTCATCTTTCTATGACGGCGTGCCGGATGCCTCCGTCGCCATCAATATTGGCGGCAGCTTCACCTACTATTACCTGGCGCCCGACGCGGGAACGTACTTCTGGCATTGCCACATTGCGCCCCCGGAACACCTACAAATGGGTATGGTGGGACAGCTGTATGTACGGCCGCGGCAGAATCGCGTGCCGAGCACGATGACCCTGTACGCGGGCCTGCAAGCACAGCAAAGCGACCTGCGGACATCCTGCGCCGTGGCTAACGACATCTTGTGCAGTAACAGCTTGCCGGTCGGCGGCGATAACAACACTGCCGGAACGTATGTGGCCGGTGTCGCGACCAAGAAGTATGCCTACAACGACGGTGACGGCTCGACGGCCTACGACGTTGAGTATCCGCTGCAGATTCACGGGTTCGATCCGAACTTCCACTTCGTTGGAATGACCTTTAACCCGGAAAACTTCGCCACCATGAAGGACAAATACTTCCTGTTGAATGGCCGCAGCTATCCGGATACGGTTCAGCCCGGTCCCATGGCCACCGAAACGACCGATGGCGCCAAGCATTTCGCACAGCCGTTGCCTTCAATCATCAAAATTCCACTCGGTGGACGAGCGCTGCTTCGTCTTTCGGACCTGGATGTGTCGGAGTATCAGACACTTGCGTCTTTGGGAATTCCCATGCGCGTGGTCGGTTGGAACGCCAAACTGCTTCGCGATCAGGCCGGCAACAACATGGCTTATAACACCAATTCAGTTACCCTTGCCGGTGGCGAATCGGCCGACGTCATCCTCGATGCGAGCGACAAGACGCGCTTCCCAAGCGGCAGCACGTTCTATCTCTATACTCCGAATCTCGACCACCTGGCCAACGACGCCGAAAACTTCGGCGGGTTGATGACGGAAGTGGTCATCAACTAATCCGGCTCCAAAGGACAAATTAGGAACTTACAATGGCGATCTTAGGAAAAGTGTGTCTATCGGCAATTGCGGTGGTCGCATTAGCGGCAAGCGCGTATGCGGCTGCACCGGGTATCTCGGGTACCACCTTTAACTTAACGGCACAGGAGAATTTCCTCAACCAACCGGACGGCGCTGCCGTTTACGCGTGGGGCTATGGCTGTGCAAGCACTTCCGGGCTTACTTTCGTTCCGGCGGCGATTACCAGTGCCAACTGCTCCTCGATGCAAGTACCCGGTCCCACGCTCATCGTGAAGGAGGGAGATTTTGTGACGGTCACCCTCACTAACAACTTACCGGCTTCTGCAGGCCCAACTTCGATTTTATTCCCCGGGTTCGCCGTTGCGTCTACGGGGGGTGCGGCCGGCTTACTCACGCAGGAGGCGGCGGCTGGGAACACGGTGACTTACACGTTTATTGCCACTACGCCCGGAACGCATTCTTACTACAGCGGCACACAAGGCGACTTGCAAATCGAAATGGGGCTTTATGGCGCACTGATTGTGCTGCCGAAGACGGTCCCTGCGACCTGCACGGCAGCATCGACGCCGGGTGCCAAGAACCTGATAGCGGAAGGAGTGCACGGCGAATCCGATTTCCGGCTGACGCAAGCAGCCTATAACCACACGAAAGCCTGCTACGACCGGGAATATCTATTTCAGTTCTCGGAGATGGACCCGAAGATTCACACCACAGCGTTCCAGCAGGTAAACAGTTGTAAGGCGAGCACAGCAGCCTGTTCTCTCAGCGTTCCCACCGAGCCCTACCATCCGAGTTACTTCATGATCAACGGCCGCTCTATGCCGGATGACATGGACGCCAATTATGCGCCGGCGTATCCTCATCAACCGTACAACGGGAATCCTCATATGCATCCGGGCGAACAGGTCCTCATCCGAGTCATCGGTCAGGGCCGGTGGCAGCATCCGTTTCACGAACATGCCAACCACGTCCGCATTCTGGCTCGCGATGGCAACTTGATTCTCAGCCAGACGGCTGACCCCGACCCGACAAAGACTCCATTGGCCGGACCGCTGATGTTCACAACCAGCACAACGCCGGGACTAGCGTTCGACGGCATCTTCTATTACACAGGAAAAGGCCTGAACTGGGATTTGTATGGGCACAATCCAGCTTCGAGTGATCCCACGGCAAAGCTATCCTGTACGCCCGATGCCAGTGGCTACAACACTGCGGACCCGACGGCTCTGAATTACTTCGAATGGTGCCAGGACCACAACAAACCCTTGCAAACGCATCCTACCGGCGATGTGGCGGCCGGTGGTCCGGTGACCCTGCCCGACCCCAACATTCTCACCAACGGTAACTGGTACAGCGGCAGTCCCTACCTGGGCCCGAACGCCACGACCCGGGCAACCGGCACGACCAGCGACTTTCAACCCTCGAACACACAGGGCAATGCCGGCAGCGAGCGCGGCTATGCCTTTATGTGGCACTCGCACAACGAGCGCGAGATTACCACCAACAATATATTCCCCGGCGGAATGATGATGATGATGCTTGTGGATTCACGTGAGTTTGTCATCGATGAAGCCAAGTAACTTGCGACGGAAGGAACCGAACATACTCATGTCCACTTTTCACTTACAGGCCGTTTTAAAAAGGTCGATCTCGACTGCGGTCCTGTTGCTCGCAGGAGCTTATGCGGCATTCGGCCAGCAGTCGGTAAGTATCGCTGCCGGGCCAAGCATCGCGACGATGCCGGATGGTTCTCAGGTGCCCATGTGGGGTTATACGTGCAAGCCGGCGACGGCCGGATGCGCCTCCTTGAACCCCAAAGCGGCGGCTGCAGGCGCCTGGTCTCCCATCGTCATTACCGTGCCCTATACAGCCGGTGGAACCAGCTTAAAGATCAACCTCACGAACAATCTTAGCTTCGCGAACCCGGCGGGTGGCGTGCCCACATCGCTGACCATCATCGGCCAACTCGGTGGTGGCTTGGGTGCTACGCCCACCACTACACCAAGTCCAAATCACGCCACGCAGGGCGTGACCTGGTCGACTGTGAACACTCCCGCAGCAGCGCAGTTCACGCCACCTTCACAGCCTGCGCGAGTGCAGTCCTTCGGTACGGAGGTGGCGCCCGGCGCCAATGCCAATCTGACGTGGAGTAACCTGCAGCCCGGCACTTACCTGATTGAATCGGGCACCCACCCGTCCATCCAGGGCCCGATGGGTCTCTACGGAATGCTGGTCGTCACCACGCCGCCGGCGCCCCCAACGGCTGGGATGACTCCGGCCGCGGCCGGCACGCCGGGAACGGCATATCCGGCGACAAATGGAAATCCAGCTGTCACCTACGACGCCGACATCAACCTGTTGATGAGCGAGATCGACCCGGTGCAGAACAAAGCAGTCGCGGCTGCGGTCAGCAACGCGAGCTTCAGCGAGACTGCGGTCTGGTCCGGTCAACCGGGCGGCTGTGGCAATCCGGCTTCCGCCAATTACCAATCCTGCTATCCGCCGGTCGTCAACTATACACCGCTCTATTACATGTTCAACGGCGTTGCCTTCGATAAGTCGAACGCGGGCAATTCGTTGTTCACTCCTCCCGCGACGAATACCGACGGAAACGCAACCGGATCGGTGTTAGTGCGCTTCGTCAACGCAGGCGTGCGCATGCATGTGCCTTCCATTGTCGGAGCACAAACGGCGGGCGCGTCTCCGGTGGGCGGCTTCTCCCTGATTGCCGAGGACGGCAATCCACTACCCGGTCTCCCGCGCGTTCAGAACGAAGTGTTCCTGGCCGCCGGCAAAACCTACGACGTGTTGATGAACATGCCGCCCGCGAAGTCGCCGGCTCTTCCCGTTTATGACCGGCAACTCAGCCTGTCTGGAAACGGGGCGCAGCGTGACGCCGGCATGTTGGCCTACTTGAACGTCGCGAGCAGCGGCGTCGGCCCGAACAGCGCCATCTTCCTCGCCACCAAGGTGTCAAACGACGTCTATTCGGTAGTGCCGGGCAATACGCTCAGCATCTCCGATCCGGCGCGCGGCCTGATCGCAAACGACACGAATGTGTACGGCGTCGCGGTGGGAACGGGCCCGGCACATGGAAGCCTGACTCTCAACGGCAACGGCACGTTTGCTTACAAGCCCGACAGCACCTGGACCACGACGACCTCAGACATGTTTACCTATGTCGCCAACGGGAACAGCACGCTCACAGCGACTGTGACTTTGAACGCGACAGCGGCCGAAGCAGCAGGGGGTATCACGGTCGGTAACATCACCTACACCTCGAAGTTGGCGACCGCGTTTAAGGTGGCGCGGCCCGGCATCCTGAGCGCTTCGATTGACACGCAGGGACTGGCTTTGAGTGTTGCTCCCAACACCATCAAACCGAGTGCCGGGCTCAGTGTGAACGTCTCGCCCGATGGCGGTCTTAGCGCCTCCGTTGCGACACCAGGCACCTACAACTTCACGTTTCAGGTGCAGAACTCACAAGGAACCATCAGTCCGACGCTGGGCGTGGCGACTATCGTGTTTCCTCCTGGTTCCGGCCTTACCGTCAGCGTTCTTGACGGCCAGAATAAAAATGCAGTAACCGATTACCGCTGGATCATCGAAGAGGACCGCACGTTTTTCGTCGATCCTAAGTGCTCCACGAACCCGCCGCCCGCTGGTTGTCCCACGGCCCAAAGCGGCATCGTGCTGACGCCCGGCGTGAATTTTCATACCAGCAACAACCCATTCGTGGCCCAGGGCTGCACGGGACCGAAATCTTGCGAAGCCGGGCAGACGCTGGTGGACTCCACCGGCAACCACAATCCAGTGGTCTGCGACTTAGGGAACGGCGCTTGCCGGCCCGACACAACCGGGAACGGCGCGACCCCAGTGCTTCCGACCCAGGTTGTTCTTGATCCGACCAAGCGGTACTACATTTCGGTTCTTCCCGGCGATGCCGCCGATCCCTTCTACAATGCGGGACCAGTTGGCCACACCATGGGCGGCGCCCCGATCGCGGCAGGCGCAACCTCGGTTACAGTTTTGACGGAGCCGACCCCGCTACCGCCAGGCAAGTTGGTGGTGCAAGTGTTTGAGGACGATTACCCGCTGAACGGACAGCAGGATGGTGACGGCGAAGTCGGTTCCGGGCCTGGTATCGAGCCGGGTCTGGGTGGATTCCAAATCCACTTATGGGACGCGATGGGCCAGAACGGCGACTTCACGGGCCAGATGACCTTCGACATGTTTAACATGCCGCTGACCAATAGCCTGGACGGAACGATGGATCCCAAGACCGGGAAGAACGCCTGTCCGATCTCGGCCTCAGGAATAGGGATTACGGGCATGATCATCACCTGCCCAACCTTTGAGGCGGATGGTAACAAACCGACGAACATCTACTCGCCGCTTGCAGGTGAGGCCGTGATCAACAACTTGATGCCTGGCCGCTTCGGTGTCGTGGCTTCGCCCGGCGCTGACCGCATTGCGCGTGGCGAAGAATGGCTGCAGACCAACACGCTCGACGGCCAGAAAGCGCACGACGCCTTTGTCCGCGTTGGCGAGCCGGATTACTTCCAGGAGTACGGACCAGCCGGATTCCACGTCACCGTAGGGTTTGCCAATCCCGGCCTGATCAACAAACGCCTGCCGGCGCTTTGCCAGGGCGCGTCCTCCGGTTGTACCAACACGGTCACGGGGAGTGTGACAACCACTCGCATGAGCCGTACACCCGACGAGCGGCTGTACAGCAGCGAAAGCTTCGACCAGTTCGCCTTCACCCAGTGCTACGCCAGTATCGGCGACCCCACAGGTGAAGAGTTTGCCTTCGCCAAGTGCGATTCGACGGGCAAATTCACCTTTACCGGAATCCCGAATGGCAGCTGGAAGGTCTCGATTTTCGACAAGTGGAACGAAATGGTGATCGACGGCATTACAACGCCGATCTCGCTAACGGGTTCCGGCGTCGACATGGGTAAGATCGCTACCAATCAATGGCAATCGAATCTGTATACGCGCACCTTCCTCGACACAAACGGGAGCGGCGTGTGGGACGGCAAGGAAGACGGCCTCGGGTTGATTCCGGTGAGCGTGCGATACCGCGACGGCAGTTTGTCGAACAATCTCTCGACCGACTTCTCGGGCGTGGCAAACTTTAACGAGACATTCCCGCTCTTCAACTGGTACACGGTGGAAAGCGATACCACCCGCTATAAGACCACCGGTATCCATACCGTGTACGACGCAGGCGGACCGGCCGACGGATCGAATCTGTGCGGTCAGACGAGTCCTGGTCACCCGAACTGCGGTTCGTCGACGACCTACAACTTCATGGCAAACACCTGGGAGGCCAATCCGGTCCCGCTCGCCTTACAGGTACCCGGCTCGGTGTACTGCGCCAGCGCCGATTGCAGCGCCGAGGGCACCTCGAAAGCCCTCTTAAATGGACCCTCGTCTAAGGCAACCAACTCCACCGGCCGCATCGATGCACCTTTCGTTGCCGGTGGCGTTGAAGGCTGGCAAGGCTTCCTCGGCAACAGCGACTTCGTTGAATTCGGAAAAGCTCCCTATGCAACGGGCGAAAATGGCGGCATCAAAGGCCACGTTGTCTACTCCTCCACGCGTCCATTTGATGACCCCACCCTGCTGGTACAAACGCAATGGGAACCGCTCATCCCGCACGTGACCATCAACCTCTACCAGGAGGGCTTGGCTGGCGATGGCGTCACGCCGACCCTGAAGCTGGTGGACACCACGCAGACCAGCAGTTGGGACGATTGGGCACAAGGGTTCCGTAACGACGGCACGCCGAATATGAACTGTCCCGGCCAAGACCCGAATGACCTGTTCATCTTCTCGTTAAGCAATCAGCCGAATTACCTGGATTGGTACAACTCGCAACACGGCGGCCCGGCCCCCGCCAGCCTGCCGAATAACTCGCAATATAAGTGCTACGACGGGATGCACAACTGGAACCAGCTGCAGCCGGCCCCCTACGACGGCATGTACCAGTTCCCCAGCATCACGGCTCGAGATCCCAAGACGGGCAAGCCGACCGGAACCAACTGCACCATCTGCACCGCCGATCCGGCCACGGACTTGTATGCCGGCCTCCCCATGCTGCCCAAGGGCAGCTATGTCGTCGAAGTGGTGGTACCGCCTGGCTACGAGCTCGTGAAAGAAGAGGATAAGAACATCCTGATTGGCGACAACTTTATCTCGTCGGTGCCTCAGGAGTTCGCGGGATTAAGCGACATCTTCATCCTGCCGGACCAGGCGCAGGTAGCCGCGCAATACAACGCCAATAACGCGCAGAATCCAACACAGAACCTTGGTACGAGCCCCACCAATCAGACGGTGCCCTCGTTCCCCGTGGAGCAGGTATGGGCATGTGTCGGCCAGCAGCGCATCGTGCCCGATTACATCAGCCTCTACCCGGGCAGCAAGCAGGCTGCGCCGTTCGCCGGCGCGCTGCGTAATCTGTGCGATCGCAAAGAAGTGCTCTTGGGCGATCAGATGAGTGTCACGGCGAAGTTCTATCTCTTCACGTCCACTCAAATCGCGGCCCAGTTCACGGGTCAGATCACGGACGATTACGCCGGAGAGTTCGATCCGTTCTCGCCGCAATTCGGTGAAAAGTTTGCTCCGCCGAATCTGCCGGTAGCCATCAAAGACTGGTTCGGTAACGAGGTAAACCGCGTCTATGCCGACCACTGGGGTACCTACGAAGGCATGAACTACTCGTCTTGGGAAGTGAATCCGCCGAATCCAACCGGCTTTGCGCCCACCATGATGACGATGTGTATGAACGACCGCGGTGCGGTGGGTGGGCCGGCAGACCTTGCATTCAACCCGGCTTACAGCACCTTCTGCTACGAACTGCCGTACATGCCCGGCAAGACGTCCTACCTCGACACTCCGGTTGTGCCTACGACAGCGTTCGCAACTGGCTATAACCACCCGGATTGCGCTTATCCGGACGCCACACCCGCCATTGCATCGGTCGACGGCAACGGCTCAAATGGCGGCCCTTGGGTAACCGCGGCCGGTACCACGCTGACCATCACGGCCCTGGGCGACACGTCGGTTGAGAACTACGCCTATTCCGGACCGCAGGCGAACACGCCTCCCTACAACGCACGGTTCATCAACCGTCACTATGGGTTCGGAACGGCGACCGGGAAGGTCACCATCGGCGGTGTCGCGGCCACGGTGACCAACTGGACCGATAGCTCCATCACTGTGACGGTTCCCACTGGCATTCCGAACTGCCCGGTGCAACAGCAGGCCAGTAACGGCGGCTCCACCGCCCAATGCGGCCAGCTCGTCGTCACAGCGACCAACGGTAAGCAAACTGTTGACGCTATCACGGTGACAGTGGGCGGAAAAGCTCCGACCTATGTGACCCCTGGCACCACCATCCAGAGCGCCATCGACGCGGCCTCCCCCGGTGACCTGATCATCATCAAGCCAGGCACCTATCCGGAGATGCTGCTGATGTGGAAGCCGGTGCGCCTGCAGGGCGTGGGTGCGGCTTCCGTGACCATCGACGGTAATCCGCTGCAAGGCAAGCTCGACATTTGGCGCTCGGCAGTCACCTGCCTGTTTGGTCTAGCGCCGAACGGTCAGCCCGTCAGCGCCACCAATCCCGCTGCTGCCTGTTCGTCGGCACAACAGGGCAAAGTAGATCCGCTGCCAACAGAAGCCATACTCGGTTGGGATTCAACGGCCAATGCCAATGTGGCTGAGTTGCTGATTGAACCCACGCTAATGGGTGCGTACGAAGGAGCGGCCATCACGGTACTGGGCAAAGGCGTCAATTACCCTGGCGGCATTCCGACGTTCTCGACTGCGGGCTTCCCGGCGGGCACCAAGTACCTAAATGCAACAACGGACTGTAACGTAGGAACTCCCGGCAACTTCTTATGCAACCCGTCCAGTATCGACGGGCTCGGCATCACCGACAGTTCGCAAGGCGGCGGCGGCGTATTTGTCCATGGCTGGGCGCACAATCTGCAAATCTCGAACAACCGCATCTACAACAATGCGGCAACCATCTCAGGCGGCATCACAGTAGGCGAAGTGGAATTCCCCGACGCTTACCTCAAAGGTTCCGCCACAAACGACGTACCTGGTTCGTGCCAAAGCGGCGCGGGCTTACCGGCGAACTCACAGCTGCCATTCTGCTACAACATGAACGTTAATGTGCACAACAACTCCATCGCACTGAACTCTTCACTCGGTGAAGGTTTGGGCACGGGCGTTCAAGTGGGCGTGGGCGGCGCCTCGTTTGGCACCGGTGCCGACAACTACAGCTTCACGTACAACTGGGTGTGCGGCAACGAAGGCCTCGGCGACGGTGGTGGTGTTGGTCATACCGGCTACATCTGGGGTGGCGACATCGAACACAACACCATCATCTTCAACGAAAGCACGAACCCGTCCACCAACACGAACGGCGGCGGCATCGTGGTCTCCGGCCCGCCGGCGCTCAGCTACGGCACCGGTCCGAATCTCACCATCAACGCCAACCTGATCCTGGGCAACTCGGCCACGGCAGGCAGCGGGGGCGGTATTCGACTGGAAGGTGTGAACGGAACCGACGTAATCAACTTCCCGAGAGACTCTAAGCAGTGGAACTCGGTAAAGGTCACCAACAACATCATCGCTAACAACGTGGCGGGATGGGACGGCGGCGGCGTATCTCTAGAAGACGCGCTCAACGTCGACTTCATCAACAACACCGTGATGTTGAATAACTCGACCGCTTCGGCTGGAGTTCTCTTCAATAACTTGGAAGGCGCCACCGGAGTCACCACTCCCGCCAACTTGACGCAATCCGACACGGCATCGGCGCCACAGATTGCCGGCTTGGTTTCGGTTCCAAATAGCGCGGCTTTCGAAGCGGCTATCAAAGGTGTGGGGCGCAGCTTGAATTGCCCCGCGAACCACTCCAACTGTTCGAATTTCTCCAATCCGTACCTGAGTAACGATCTGTTCTGGCAGAACGGTTCTTACTACATCAATGTCGGGCCGGAGGCGGCGCAGTACAACCAGCATGTAGTGGCACTGTACCAGGCCTTCAGCTCCAACCCAGCAGCGGTCCAGCCGAGCGCGAGTGCGACGGCCGGCAACGGCGGTGGCTCCATCGTCACGGGCGGTACCGGTGCCTGCATCGTGCCCACCACTTCCAACTACTGGGATATTGGTGTGCGCGGCGACAAAACACCGGCGACCCACGAATCGACATTCACGCTCCTTCCGAAGTTCTCGGTGTTGACCGATGCGGCGGATTACGGCGAAATCGTTAATTCTGTCAAGGGCTTAAACCCGACCGTTGTCAGCCAGTACTGCAACGGTTCACGGACACCCCCGGAGTATGCATCGGGCGGCTGGCAAGTGCCTCCGGGCAGCGGCTTCGCGTCTGCCATCCCGACGCAATTCACACTTACACCCACGGCGACCTCCGACGAGAGCAACAACTGGATCAACCTTCAATGGGGCCCGCTGACGCTGACGCATCCGCTTACTGGCGTGATGCTGGGCAACTACGCTCCGGCGGCGAACACCGCTGCGGTGAACTTCGGTTCGGCCGCAGTTGCGCCTGCGACCGATTTCTTCGGCAACACTCGACCGGCGACCGGTACGGTGGATGTCGGGGCGGTTCAAGTCCAGACCTCGCCAACCAAGCAGATCACCTCGATCACACCCCCGACGGGTGCCCGAGGCAAGAGTGTTCCCGTAACCATCACCGGTATCGGCTTCACTGGTTCGACTGGTGTGGCAATCACCGGAGGCAATGTTCAGGTGAGCGCGTTCCGGGTTGTGAACGACACGACTATCACGGCTACCTTTACCATCGGCGCCGGCGCTGGGCTGACGCAACGAACAGTGACGGTAACCTATCCCGGTGCAGTGGCCAGTACGCCTGGCACCTTCACCGTAACGGGCCCGATCCTGACGTTGATAGCGCCGCCTACTGGGTATACGGGCACCACGGTTCCGGTTGTGATCACCGGTAACGACCTGACCGGAGCAACTGGCTTCACCGGCTTGGGCGGCGGCATCAACGTGACCGGATTCACGCCGGTAAACGACACGACCGTAAAGGCCAACTTCGCCATCGCTGCTAATGCAGCGCAAACACTCCGGACGGTGAACCTTGCGACACCCAATGGAAACACCAGCGCAAGCGGCTCCGTGAACTTCACTGTGCTGCCCTCGCTGACCGCCATTACACCGGGCTCCGGTACGCAAGGCACCACCGTGCAAGTCACTCTGAGTGGGCCAGGCCTGGCCGGTGCATCGGCCTTGAACATCTCGGGCGGTGCGGTAACGGTGAGTAACTTCAAAACCTCAACGGCGGCTGGCCAGACCTCGGTTATCGCCACCTTGACGATAGCCCCCGGCGCAGCCATAGGGGCGCGAACCGTCAGTGTCACCATACCGGGTGGCGCTACGAACACCTTGCCGTTCACAATCGAACGCCCGCAAGCGCCCACGTTGACTGCCATCTCGCCCAACAAGGGCCTGCCTGGACCAACAGTTCCAGTAGTTCTGACTGGGACGGGCTTTACGATGGGCGGAACCATCGTCGCGGTATCGGGCGGTGGCGTAACGGCAAGCGCAAGTAACGTGAATGTTGCCGGAACGCAGATCAACACCACTCTCACGCTCACGAGGAACGCTGCTCCTGGTGGGAGGACAGTAACGGTGACAACACCTGGAGGGACGACAACTAATGTCTCCTTCACGGTCAATCCACCGCCGCCGACCGTCACTGGCGCGACTCCGCCGTCCGGTTCCCGCGGCGCCACTAACGTACGGGTTGTCTTGACGGGCACGAATCTCACGACCACTGGTACGACGGTTACGTCCAGCAACATCGGTGTGGCGCCGACGATTGTCAGCGTCAATGCCGCCGGTACTCGACTCACACTTTCACTGGCGATCGCTGCCACGGCGACATCCGGCCCGGGAACACTTACCGTGACGACGCAGGGTGGCACAGCCACCACGGCATTCACTGTGAACTAAGAGCAGGGCTGGACGTCTGAATACTCGGATGTCCAGCCCTAGTAACTAAATCGCTACTTACTATTGGAACTAAGATGTTTTACAAAGGTAATCTCGCAATACTCGGGGCCGGTCTGCTGACCGGCCTGCTCTCGTTTCAGGCGACACCGCAGACAGTTGCGAAATCCCCAGCCGCTGTCTCCACTTCTGACCGCTTCCGCACGTATCAGGTGAGCGACCGGGAAAACCGCTACTACGGTATGGTCTGGGGAGTCGACTCGCTCAGCGTCAAGTTACTCGAATCGGGAGAACTGGTTCGCTTTAGTTATCAGGTGCTGGATCCTAGCAAGGCAAAGGCCCTGAACGAGAAAAAGTCACAACCGTTTCTCGAAGATCCCGCTGCGAATGTCAAACTTGTCGTTCCCCAATTAGAACAAGTTGGCATGCTGCGGCAGAGTTCCACGCCTGAGCCGGGCAAGGCATATTGGATGGCATTTTCAAACAAAGGTGGCGTTGTGAAGCACGGCCATCGCGTCAACATCGTCATCGGCGGCTTTCGGGCGGATGGTCTGGTGGTCGATTAAGTCGAATCGTTCTTCGCGAAAGCCGAGCAGAACTAATCGTCAGCATTCCTCAGGCGGGCAAAGCAGGGCGTGCATCGCCACAAACTTCGAGCGCAGCTGGGAGTCTCGCGCAGGACACTAGGCGCCGACTCCGTGCCTAAGCGCGCCCTCAGCCCCGAAGAGGTTCGCACCTTCGGAGATCGCGCATCATGAACTACCCGCGTTATTGAAGGAAGCTTCTGAAGCCGTCAAGCCGACTGTCTCGGCGGGTTGACGCAATCCGGTTATCGCAGTCTGGGAATGGACGAATCGTACTGGTTGGAGAATTGGACCTGATCGGCGGAACCGAGGTCCTATGCTTGGTTGCGGGGGCAAGATTTGAACTTGCGACCTTTGGGTTATGAGCCCAACGAGCTACCTGACTGCTCCACCCCGCAATCAAATGGTACCAAGCCATGCGGAGCGGGTCAACCGCCAAGCCTATATTCCGGGGTATTCCCTCTCACTCGCATAACGGCCGCGCCTGCAAGGTTTTACAGTAGGAAGAGTCGCGAAAAGAAATCATCCCCCATGGCCACTGCCCGTTCCGCGCCGTCCAAATCTCGCACGCCCCGCAAGCGGAGACCGCCTGTTGTCGAGGATGTTTCGAAACCAGTAAAACTCGACTCGCCGGATCTCTACCTTAACCCCCACCTCAGCCTGCTCGCCTTCCAGCGCCGTGTTCTCGAAGAAGCGCAGGACCGTACCGCCCCGCTCCTGGAGCGCATCAAGTTCCTCTCCATCCTCGGCTCCAACCTCGACGAGTTCTTTATGGTCCGCGTCGCCGGTCTGTGGCAGCAAATCGAAACCAAATCGGCTGAAATCAGCATGGACGGCCGCTCGCCCGGCGAACAGCTCGAGCTCATCCGGCAAGACGTAACCAGTCTCGTCCAGGAAATCTATGCGCTTTGGCGCGACGACCTGAAACCTGCGCTCTTCGAAGCCGGCATACAACTCCTGGAATTGCACCAGCTCAACGCCGCACAGAAGAAGGCGATGAATGAGTACTTTGAGCGGCGCGTCTACCCCGTCCTTACGCCGCTTGCTGTCGACCAGAGCCGGCCCTTTCCGCACATCTCCAACCTCAGCCTCAACATCGCCGCCATCGTTAGTAACGGCGATGGCGTGGAGCGCTTTGCCCGTGTCAAAGTGCCGGACTTGCTCGAGCCCCTTGTCCCCATTCCATCCACTGCCGAAGGAACCATCGCCTTTATATGGTTGGAGCAGGTCATCGTCGCCAACCTAGGGATGTTGTTCCCCGAGATGGAGATCGTAGAAGCGTACCTGTTCCACCTCACACGTGATGCGGAACTGGCCATCCAGGAACTGGAAGCCGACGACCTGCTTGAATCCATCCAGGAAGCTGTCTTCCAACGCCGCTTCCGGGATGCCGTGCGCCTGCAGGTCAACCCTGACATCCCGCAGAAGTTAGTCGATGTCCTGAAATCCAACCTGGAACTCGATCAGAACGATGTCTATCGGATCGACGGCCCGCTCGACCTCAGCCGCGTGAAAGCCTTGCTCTCTCTCGATCGGCCGAACTTGAAGGACAAGCCGTTCGTTCCGGCCACTCCCACCGCCTTCGTCGGCGCCACCGGGCCTGAGGTCTTCGCCGCTATTCAGTTGAGCGATATCTTCGTGCACCATCCGTTTGAATCGTTTCAGCCGCTCGTGGATTTCCTGCGCGCCGCCGCCGAGGACCCCGACGTACTTGCCATCAAGATGACCCTCTATCGGGTAGGCAAGAACTCGCCCATCGTTGAAGCGCTTCTCGATGCCAGCCAGAACGGAACCCAGGTCGCCGCCATCGTGGAGTTGAAGGCCCGCTTTGACGAAGAAAGCAACATCGAATGGGCGCAGAAGCTGGAACGCGAAGGCGTCCACGTTGTCTATGGCCTGCCTGGCCTGAAGGTGCACGCCAAGATGGCGATGGTAGTTCGGCGGGAAGGCGACACCATTCGCCGCTACGTCCACCTTGGGACGGGCAACTACAATCCCGTTACAGCGCGGCTCTATACCGATCTAGGTCTGTTCACGTGCGACGAAAGCATCGGCACCGATGTTAGCGATCTGTTCAATCACTTGACCGGCTACTCCGCCAAGACTTCGTACCAGAAACTGCTGGTCGCGCCCAATACAGTCCGCTCCGGCATAGAGGCTTTGATAAGGGCCGAGATGGAGCGCCATCATCAGCATGGCGACGGTCATCTGATCTTTAAGATGAATGCTCTTGAAGACGCTGGCATGATTCGTGTCCTTTACGAAGCGTCACAGGCCGGCGTTCAAATCGATCTGATTGTGCGCGGTGTCTGCTGCCTTCGCCCGGGCCTGCCGGGCATAAGCGAAACCATCCGGGTCCGCAGTATCATCGGCCGCTTTCTTGAACACAGCCGTATCTATGCCTTCCATAACGGCGGCGACGAACTGGTTTACGTTGGCAGTGCCGATCTTATGCCGCGCAACCTGAACCGGCGCGTCGAGATACTGTTCCCGATAGAAGACGGCCGCATCGTGCGTCGTCTTGCAAGGGTGCTCGAGAAGTACCTTGAAGACGACAGCGGCGCTCATCTCATGAACTCCGATGGCGTATACGTACGGTCTGCCCGAAATGGCGTCAAAAAGCGGTTCAGCAGCCAGGCTTGGTTCCTCAAGCGGCATGAAAATTAGCCGGCGCGTGATTTCTCCGCAGGCGGTTCGATTGTGAGTCGCAGCCTTTGGCAGAGATTCTCGGGCTGGGGTCTTCTGCTGGTACTCGTTGCCGCCGTGGGCGTCTTCTGGTTGCAAAGCGATCTTCGCCCTGAAGCGCAGGGCTATGCGGCCCTCAAACTGCTCGTCCTGCTGCTCGCCGTCGTTACCATCGCAGTCGTTTTGTACGAAAACTTAGCGCGCCGTTGGACGGCCAGAACCCGCATGCTGGAACAGTTCGCAGCCGCCCTCTCTGCGGATGCCACCGACTTGCCAGAAGAAGGCCCGCCGGAACTTGAGAACCTCTTCCGCGCCTTTCGCCACATGGCAAACCGTGTGCGCCAGGTTCTAGAGCACGCTAATCTCGAAGCCTCCCGCCGTGAATCCATCCTCGCCTGTATGGCGGAAGGGGTTCTCGCCGTCGATTCCGAGATGAAAGTGATCTTCTGCAACCAGGCATTTGCAGAAGCCTTTCACGCCAGAACTCCCGTCGAAGGACGACTACTGTACGAGATTGTCCGTGAACCGGCTCTGCGCGACATCCTGATCCGCGTGCTAACTACTGGAACCGCCGAAACCGAGCGTCTGCAACTGCCGATGGCCCAAAACCGCTGGTATGAAGCGCGTGCGCTGCCGCTAGCCTCGTACCCGAATCACGGCGCGGTTATCGTGCTTCACGACTTCACCGATATCCAAAATCAGGAACAGCTGCGCAAAGATTTCGTCGCCGATGTGTCGCATGAATTGCGCACGCCTCTTGCTGCCATTCGCGGGTATGCCGAAACGCTTCTCGATGGGGCGCTCGAAGACATGGCCCACAATCGCCGCTTCGTCGAGATCATTCTTTCTCACGCCATCCGGCTGAACAATATCGCCTCCGACCTCCTTGTTCTCTCCGAACTCGATTCAGGAGCTCAACAAGAGGCTTCGCCCGAACGCATCCCAGTGCTCGATGTCATCGAATCCGCCTTCCTGAGCGTCGAAAATGCTGCCCGCTTGAAATCGGTCCATCTGAAGCGCAATGGCTGGGAACCGTCCTTTGTGCTGGGACACCGCTTTCGGCTCGAACAGGTGCTTTCAAATTTGCTCGACAATGCGGTGAAATTCAACCGCCCCGAAGGCGAAGTGATCGTGAGTTCCAAACTGGTTTCGCCTGACCGCATCCAAATTACCGTTTCCGATACCGGAATCGGCATTCCCAGTTCCGACCTGAAGCGTGTCTTCGAGCGTTTCTATCGTGTCGACAAGGCGCGTTCCCGACCGGCCGGTGGAACCGGTCTCGGATTGCCGATCGTAAAAGAAGTAGTGGAACGCATGGGCGGCAATGTTACCGTCGAGAGTCAATTGGGAAAGGGTTCGAAGTTCATTCTCATCCTGCCGGCTGCATAAGCAGCTCGCTTTAGCCTCATTCAAAACATCATGACTTTTCGATCGTTCGCACTCGCTTTTATGTCGGTTGTCTGCATCATGCCTGTAGTTGCAGCCGACAATCAAACTCCCACCTACGTCATCAAAGCGGCGCGGCTCTTCGATGGCAAGTCAGACCGTTTGGTTGAACCTGGCATCGTGGTCGTATCGGGCGAGAACATCGTTCGCGTCGGCGGTTCTGTACCGCCGGGAGTCCAGGTGATTGATCTTGGCGATGCCACTGTCCTGCCGGGCTTCATCGACGCCCACACACACCTGACGCAGAACTTCGATGCCGATTACAACGGGGCGCGGCTCAAAGCCTTAAGCCGGACCGTGGCGGAACAGGCGATTGACGCTACCGTCAACGCACGCAAGACGTTGATGGCAGGTTTCACCACAGTTCGCGACGTAGGGTCGAACAACTTTATTGATGTGGGTCTCCGGAATGCCATCAATTCAGGCGTCGTTCCCGGTCCGCGCATGCTGGTATCCGTCCACGCCATCGGCGCAACAGCCGGCCATTGCGACGAGGGAGCCGGCTTCCGCTTCGGGTTCTTGAATCATGAGGAAGGACCGGAAGACGGGGTAATAGACTCACCCGACCAGGCCCGGTTCGCGGTGCGCTTCAACATCAAATATGGCGCGGACATAATCAAGACCTGCGCCACCGGCGGCGTCCTTTCGCCTACCGATGCAGTCGATACTCCGCAACTGACGCAGGCAGAACTGGATGCACTGGTGGCGGCAGCACACGATCTCGGCCGCAAGACCGCCGCTCACGCCCATGGCCCGGAGGGCGCCAAGCGTGCTATCCGCGCCGGTATCGACTCCATCGAACACGGCACCTTTCTGGACGACGAAGCTCTGCGGATGATGAAAGAGCGAGGCACCTATTTAGTGCCAACGCTTTCGGTACGTAGCGGCATCGCCGAAAGCAAATTCCCGCCCTTGGTTCAGGCGAAGGCGGATCTCGCGATGAAATCCCAGGACGATATGGTGCGACGAGCCCTCGCCATGGGAGTGAAAATCGCGCTCGGCACGGATGCCGCCGTTTACCCGCATGGCAATAACGCCTTAGAGTTTGAGTTGCTGGTCCATGACGGAATGAAGCCGGCGCAGGCGTTGCGGGCCGGAACGACCGTCGCAGCCGACCTATTAGGATTGGCCAGTCATACCGGAGCACTGGAGCCCGGCAAATGGGCCGATCTGGTGGCCGTTCCGGGTAATCCATTGGACGACATAACGCTTACGCAAAGTCCCATTTTTGTGATGAAGGGCGGTCAAGTTTTCCGGCACGATAGCGCCACCGGCAAGTAGGCCACCACCCCCCTGGGTTGCGCGTTCCGGGTAGAACCACACTTAAGCCGATTCACTCGTTTGTAACACTTCTGTCACTTTGCATTTATGACAGGGGGCAAATACTGGGAGAGCAAGCAAAAACGAGACGCGTCCTGTTGCCGGGGTGGTTGGGAGCACGGACGCATCTACACAGGACAACTTCATGAAATTGCTAACTTCAGTATCGGGTCTGCGCGGCACTATTGCGGGCGCAGCAGCCGTGCTTGCCATGGTTGTGGCAAGCCCCCTCCAAGCGCAAACGAACCTCACCGGTGCAGGTGCAACTTTCCCGGCGCCGATCTATCAAAAGTGGTTCAACGACTATCAGTCGGTCGGCAATGTTCAGATCAATTATCAGCCGAACGGCTCGGGTGGTGGAATCAAGGCGGTAATGGAAGGCGTTACCGATTTCGGCGCCAGCGACATGCCGCTCACCGACGAGCAGTTGAGTGAATACAAGTCTAAGCACGGCTTTCCGGTTCTTCTATTTCCGACGGTCCTCGGCGCTGCGGTGCCTACCTACAATCTTCCCTCTGTGTCTCAACCGCTCAATTTCACTCAGGAAGCACTCGCGGGTATTTTTCTCGGCAAGATCACCAAGTGGAACGACCCGGCCATTGCCAGCGCCAATAAGGGTGTGAAGCTGCCCGATACCAATATTTTGGTGGCCCATCGGTCCGATGGCAGCGGCACCACCTTCGTGTGGACCGATTATCTGGCTAAGATCAGCCCGGAGTGGGTCTCAAAGGTAGGCAAGCCAAACACATCGGTGAACTGGCCCGTCGGTCTCGGCGGCAAAGGCAACGATGGAGTCGCCGGTGTCGTGAAGCAGCAAGAAGGGGCGATCGGCTACGTCGAATTGATCTATGCCATCAAGAACCACCTTGCGTATGGCAACGTCCGGAACAAAGCCGGAAAGTTTGTAAAGGCCGATCTCTCCTCTGTGACGGCGGCGGCGGCTGGGGCAGCAAAGTCCATCCCGGATGACTTTCGCGTTTCCATTACCGATGCCCCCGGTGCCGATGCCTACCCGATTTCTACGTTCACCTGGCTTTTGATTCCGTCCAAGATCTCGGATAACAGCAAAGAAAAGGCGCTCGCCGGTTTTTTAAAATGGGCCATCACTAAGGGCCAGAGTGAAGTGGAATCGCTCGATTACGCCAAGTTGCCTGAGTCTGTCGTGTCCAAAGAGGAATCAGCCCTCAGCAAGATTCAGTAACCTGAACTGTACACGACCTCGTCGCCTATGGCTTCCTCTGCACTTATCTCCGAATTACCGCCAAAAACCAAGTCGCAGCTGTTTTACGATCGGCTGCGCGGGGGAGACGAGGTCGCGTACATTGTGACGCTATTGGCAGCGGTCACTACCATCGCTATCGTCGCGTTTCTTGTGATTGAGCTGTGGATCAACTCGCAGCCGACAATACATAAGTTCGGCTTCGGCTTCCTCACTTCTTCCACGTGGAATCCGAACAGCGGCCAGTTCGGCGCACTGCCTTTTATTTACGGCACCTGTGTCACTTCTTTTCTGGCTTTGCTGATTGCAGTTCCGCTAGGCGTCGCAGCGGCGACTTTCCTGGCCGAACTGGCTCCGCCAGGCGCCTCCAACATTCTTACGTTTCTTATTGAACTGTTGGCAGCGGTCCCGAGCGTAATTTACGGCCTCCTGGGCATTTTCGTTTTGGTGCCGCTGATTCGAAAGTACCTGGCCCCTGCCCTGACTGGCGTCTTCGGATACCTGCCGTTTTTTAAGGGCTCGTTTTACGGTGTCAGCTTCTTATCTGCCGGTTTGGTTCTCGCTGTGATGGTGGTACCCTTCATCGTCTCTGTGTCGCGTGAGGTTTTGCTCGCGGTACCAACGGATCAGCGCGAAGCGGCGCTTGCCTTGGGCGCTACCAAGTGGGAGACCACGTGGCAGATTGTGCTTCCGAACGCACAGGCCGGCATTCTGGGCTCTATCTTCCTCGCCTTAGCGCGTGCACTCGGTGAGACCATGGCGGTGACGATGGTGATTGGGAATAGCCCGAATATATCCGCGTCACTGTTTTCACCGGGCTATTCGATAGCTGCCGTTATCGCTAACGAATTTGCCGAAGCCGATGGATCCCTTTACGTTTCTTCCCTGATCCTCCTCGGCCTGGTTTTGTTTGGCCTGACTATCGTGATTAACGGTGCGGCACGGCTGATGATCATCGCCATGGCACGGAGGACCGCATGAGTTCCTCCGTTGTCACTGCGGGCATGACCAATCGCATCTCCACACAGCGGCGTGTCACCAATGCGGTGATGTTGTCGCTTTCGGGTGTGTGCACATTGTTGGTCATCGGAGTCTTGTTTTTCATTCTGGGCTACCTGCTAGTGCACGGTATTCGCAGCCTGGACTTCAATTTTTTTACCAAGCTGCCAAAGCCTTCAGGCGAGACCGGCGGCGGTATGGCCAATGCCATCGTCGGCAGTGGAAAAGTTCTCTTGCTTGCCAGTTGCATCGGTGTTCCCATCGGCATGCTGGGCGGCGTGTTTCTGTCCGAATACAGCGGCAAAACCTTTGCTTTTGTCTTTCGCTACATCGTCGATTTGCTGAATGGCGTGCCCTCCATTGTGATTGGAATTTTTGCCTACGCCATCGTCGTGATCCCGTTAAAGCACTTTTCAGCTCTGGCCGGTGGTTTGGCATTAGGAATCATGATGATCCCGATCTCGGTCAGAACGACCGAGGAGTTCCTGCGGGCAGTGCCGAATTCGCTGCGGGAAGGCGCTATGGCGCTGGGCGCAACCAAGGCCAAGACGATCTTCACGGTGGTGATTCCGGCCGCGATCTCAGGGCTAATGTCCGGCTTGATGCTGAATCTGGCTCGCGTCGCCGGCGAAACCGCGCCACTTCTGTTTACCGCATTAGGTAACATGTTCTGGAGCCATGGCTGGCTGCAGCCTACGGCGACACTGCCGGTGATGATCTACAACTACGCGATCTCGCCGGAAGAAGACTTACACCAACAGGCGTGGGCCGCCGGGTTCGTGTTGCTTACGCTGGTATTAGTGATCAACGTTACCGCCCGACTTATCATTAGTCGAGGGCCCGCTGCCTCCCGGAGATAACCTGTGACATCCTCTTCACAACAGCAAATCAAGGGAGTAAACGAGGCTACTACGGCCCCTGCACCCGTGATACAAGATCCTCAGCCAAGCGCGCAGCCCAAACTTCAGACAGAGCGTTTGAACTTTTTCTACGGCGCCTTTCAGGCCTTGCACGATATCAGCATCAAAGTCCCACCACTCAAGGTGACCGCCTTTATCGGCCCTTCGGGCTGCGGCAAATCCACATTCCTGCGGACCTTTAATCGGATGAACGAAACCTTGCGCAATACGCGTGTCGAGGGTTCGCTCACCATGGACGGCCACAACATCCTGGAGATGGATGTGACAAGCCTCCGGCGCCGTGTTGGGATGGTGTTTCAAAAGTCGAACCCTTTTCCGAAGAGCATCTTCGACAATATCGCCTACGGTCTACGCGTCAATGGTGTTCGCAACCGGGGAGTGCTCGCAGAAGCCGTTGAACGCAGTCTGACTCGCTCTGCCTTATGGACCGAAGTGAAAGACAAGCTCAACAAGCCAGCAACTGCCTTATCCGGCGGCCAGCAACAGCGTCTTTGTATTGCCCGCGCTCTGGCCGTGAATCCTGAGGTGTTGCTGCTGGACGAACCGTGCTCTGCCCTCGATCCGATTGCAACGCTGAAGATCGAAGAGCTGTTGTTCGAAATCAAGAAGCAGACCACGATCGTCATCGTCACTCACAACATGCAGCAGGCAGCGCGTCTGGCCGATTACACCGGGTTTTTCCTGATGGGAAATCTGGTCGAGTTTGACGATACTCGTGTGATGTTCCAGAATCCGCATAAAAAGGAGACCGAAGACTACATTACGGGTCGCTTCGGTTGATTGATGATGTACGGTCAGGAAGTTACGGGAGGTCCGGAACAGCGTGCGCCATTTCCAACAAGAGCTTGATGCGCTGAAAGCGAAGCTACTCGAAATGAGCGCTCTCGTCGAAAGTGCCATTTACCGAAGCGTGCAGGGCGTCGTTGAGAAGAACGAAGAACTCGCTCAACAGGTACTTAAAAACGAAGCGCGGGTAAACGATCTCGAAATTGAGATCGACGATCTTGCCATCAGCCTGCTCGCCTTGCAAGCGCCCATGGCGGCCGACCTGCGGCTGATAACGTCGGCGATCAAGATCAACAACCAGTTGGAACGGATGGGCGATCTATCGGTGAGCATTGCGCAAAGCGCGCTTGCGTTGATCAAGGAACCGGTGATCCGCCCCCTTATCGACATTCCGCACATCGCCGGCCTAGCCCAAGGTATGGTGCGCAAGGCACTCGACGCATTCGTGGGCCGCGATCCCGAACTGGCGCGGAGTGTTCTCGCCTCCGACGATGCGGTGGACAATCTGCGCACTGCCAGCTACCACGAGTTGATCAGTTTCATGGAGAGCAATCCGATGCACATTCCGCAATCGTTGTATCTTCTCAGCGTGGTGCGGAATCTGGAGCGGATTGCAGACCACGCCACGAATATCGCGGAAGACGTTCTGTTCCTGGTAAAAGGCATAGACGTCCGGCACCACAACGAAGAGCGGACGCTGGCCCGCTCTTAGCCAAGTTTCGCCCTCAGCGTCTCTGTGGCCGCGGCGGGATTGGCTTGGCCGCGGCTGGCCTTCATTACCTGCCCAACCAGGAACCCGATTACCGCAGTCTTGCCACTGCGGAACTGCTCGACCTGTTTGGGATTGGCGGCAATAACGTCGTCGACAATCTTCCCGAGCGCACCGGCATCCGAGATCTGGCGCAGCCCTTCGCGTTCCATGATGACCGATGGCGCGTCCCCTGTTTCGAACATCTTGGGAAGGATTTCCTTCGCCAATTTCCCCGAGATTTCGCCCTTGTTTATCAATGCCACCAGTTCACCTAAATGTTCCGCACGAACGGGGGACTGGCTGATCTCTTTGCCAGTGGCTTTCAATAGCGCCATCAGGTCGCCGATCACCCAATTCGCAGTGGCACGGCCGTCGCCGCTCGCCCGGACGGCATCTTCAAAATAGTCGCCCGTCTCGCGCGTGAGTGTCAGGACCTGCGCATCGTATTCGCGGATGCCAAACTCTTTTACGTAGCGCTGGCGCCGGTCTGCCGGGAGTTCCGGAAGGCGCGAACGCACCTCGTTGAGCCAGTGCTCGCTCACGCGCAGCGGAACCAGGTCTGGCTCAGGGAAATATCGATAGTCGTGCGCATGTTCCTTGCTACGCATGCTGACCGTGCGCCCGCTCTCCACGTCGTACAGTCGAGTCTCCTGGACCACATGACCGCCGGACTCAATCAGGTCCACCTGGCGCTCGATTTCATGCTCGAGTGCCAGCTTCACGTAGCGGAATGAGTTTAAATTTTTTACTTCCGCCTTGGTGCCGAATTTGGGAGCACCCCGTAAGCGGACCGAGACGTTGGCGTCGCAGCGCAGTTGCCCTTTCTCCATGTCGCAATCGGATACGCCCACGTACTGAAGCACTTGCTTGATCTCGCTCAGATATGAGTAGGCTTCGTCCGGAGTGCGGAGGTCTGGCTCGCTGACAATCTCGATCAGGGGCGCGCCCGACCGGTTCAAGTCCACATATGTGAAGCGATCGGAATCGCGGAACCCATCGTGAATGCTCTTACCGGCATCGTCTTCCATGTGCACGCGAGTCACGCCGATACGCTTGGTTCCTTCCGATGAAACTATGTCGAGGAAACCGTGTTCGGCCAGCGGCTGATCATATTGAGAGATCTGGTATCCCTTGGGAAGATCCGGGTAGAAGTAGTTCTTTCGCGCAAAGCGTGAGAACGGGTTGATCTGGCAACGGAGCGCGATGGCTGCGCTGATGGCCAACTCCACCGCACGTAGGTTCAGCACCGGAAGGGCACCCGGCAGGCCTAAACAGACCGGGCAAACGTTAGTGTTTGGGGCAGCGCCGAACTCTACAGCGCAGGAACAGAATATTTTAGTGAGGGTTCCAAGCTGGACGTGGACTTCCAGCCCGATAACAGGTTCGTACTTGGTCAAAATACCGGCGGCATCGGCAGTGGCGGCCATATTGTCATTGTAAGTATTGAAAAAATTGCGGCACGCGTATTCATCGCCTCCCTTTCGTACGTCTTTACATGCAGAAGAGGCGCACGCTAAAGAAACGAATGCGCCCGGAGAGAGAAAATATGCTCAAGTCCACTATTTCGTGGGTGTTCCGTTCCGCGTCCGCCGTTCTTCTTGCGGCGGCTTTGACAGGTGTACCGCTGGCTGCGCAGCAGCAACAGTACCCTCCACAGTACCCGCCGGCGCAAAACTATCCTCCACCGCAACAACAGCAAGGTTATCCGCAGCAAAACTACCCGCCGCAACAGCAGCAAGGGTATCCCCAGCAAAATTATCCACCGCAGAACTATCCTCCACAGCAACAGGGGCAGTACCCTGCTCCGGCTTACGGGCAGAATCCGTATCCGCAGCAAGGGGGCTACAACCAGCAGCCACCGCTGCTTGCTCCCGGTCAGCTAGATCAGATGGTGGGTCCTATTGCGCTGTACCCGGATTCGCTATTAGCGGAAGTGTTGACGGCCTCCACCTTTTACCAGGACATACCAGCAGCAGCGCAGTGGGCCAGAGAACACAGCTACATCACCGGTCCGGCGCTGGCGCAGGCAATTCAACAAGATAGACTCCCGTGGGATCCAAGCGTGCAAGGTCTTCTTCCATTCCCGCAGGTTCTGGATTACATGGCGAACAACATGCCGTGGACGCAGGCACTCGGTGCTGCCGTTCTGGCCCAGCGGCCAGACATAATGGACGCCGTGCAACGGCTGCGGCAGCAGGCCTACGACTATGGATATCTACGCGATAACGCCTATGAGCGAGTGGAACCAGGGCCGGGGGCGATATCCATAGTGTCTGCTAACCCCGATTTGTTCTACGTGCCCGTCTACGATCCCAGGATCGTGTTTATCCGCCCGAGGCCGGGCTTTGCGATGGGCGCGGCAATTCATTTTGGTCCCGCAATCACGTTGGGCGCCGGGTTCGCACCCTTCGGTTGGGGCGGCATTGGGTTTGGGTGGCGTGAGCACGCCATTCTGGTGAATCAGCGGCCCTGGGATCGGAGTTGGCAGAATCGCCGAGAGTTCGTCAGCCCTTACCCTTATGTACGGCCGGAACACTACGACGGCCGCCGCATAGAGCGGCATGACGTCCGTGAACATCGTGACGAACGCGGGCATGGCGGCGACCATCACTGATTTCGGCAAGGCCCCGGACTTAAGGCGTGCGTTTGTTCATACGCTTGTAGTTTGAGTCCGAAGTCACTCCAGAGGCGGGAAGAATCGACGGACGTGATCCAGTCGATTCTCCCCGCTGTTTCGTTGCCGGCATTGAGTGAAAAATCGTCGCCTAGGCTTGGACGTGGAATCTGCTTCGCTTCCGCCCAGCCTTCGACATAGGCCAAGGTGATGATGTCCCAGATGATCCAGGGCTTCGAAAAGTCGTTGACGCGGAGCGGCTTCACGAAGCGAAAATAGTAATCCTGATACTCGCTCCACAACCATGAACTGATTTGGCCGTGCGCGAGCAGCGTGGCGGCTTTGTCGAATGGCATAGCCAGGTACGCGCGGCAGACGTCACCAGAGCCGATCGCGAGCGGCACGGACGATTGCAGAATGACCTGCCAGGCATGCAGATCGTTCTGCACGTTGTATTCTTTCCCGCCTTCCCCAGAGAGGTTCTTAAAGCCCATGGCAACTACACGGATGCGCTGAGTAATCTGAGGGTCCTCCAGTATGGCCGAAGCAACTTCGGTTGCGGCCCCGATGGTGAGCACGGTAAGGCGATTATCGGGTGTGTAGGCTTTTGAAACATCGATCAAGAACTGCGTGCCGGCACTGGTCTGCGCAGTCTTGGTGTCAGTGAGAGGCGTACTGGCACCTTCGAGCAATGGCGGGTGTTCGCGCATGCCAAGGCGGGTTTCCACTTCGTCCACCAGGATTTTGTAAGTGGCATGAGCAGACGGAGCCGGCAGGCTGGGGGCCTGGGCAGAAATGATGCCTTTCACATCGAAGCGATCGCTCGTTAGCAGATACGCAATCGCCCACTGATCGTCAATCTCGTTACCGACATCGGTGGATAAGACAACGGGCGGCTTCGCGGCAGCCACAATGCTCGCGCTAAATAGAAGCAAACAAATGCAAATTTGGACCATCGTTTTCCGATAATCACTTTACTACCGTGTGGGAATGGATTAGTCTTCGCGGCGCGGACGAGCAGTGTTCTTGCGCTCTTTCGAAAACATCTTGGCGACCGCGTACAGGAACAGCAGCGAGCAGGCAATAATGGCAAGCTGCGAAAGGACCGGCAATCCGTTGCCATCACCTACCAAAGCGAGCGCAGCGAAGCAGATCAACAGGTGAGCGCAAAAGACTTCGAGAGAGGCTTGCCCCAAAAGCACCAGCGGTCCCCGTCCGATCCACTTCGCAATGGCCGGCTGAAATGCCGAGAAGAGGATGGCGAGCGCAGTGAAGTTAAGCAGGCGTAGCGCGCCTAAGTGCCACTTGCTACTGAGTATGTCGAAGCTCTGGCTATTTAGTGTCGTCCACAGCGACGTATAGCGCGCGATCAGGAAGAACACAGCAATGGCACCCGCCCCGGCAACGGCCAGCCTTGGATGCGGCTTCATTGCCAGGATGTCCGGACGACCGCTGCCGATCCATAAACCCACCGCCCAAAGCAACTGCCAAGCAAATAAATCGAACGCACCAAGGGCGCTGAAGGGGATATCGAGGTGGGTGACGCGTATAAAACCGGCGTAGAACGCGGCGCGTAACCCAAGCTGAGCACCGGCCCAGATGAGAATGCTGCCAAACACAATCGGCCGCCAACCCCAGTGCGCGCCGGCCCACAGAATGAAAGGCGTGGCCAGCAAGAACAGAATGTACATGGGCAAGATGTCGAGCAGGGGCGGCCGGTAAATCAGGATGATGGAGGCGACAACGCCGCGAAAGGGATGCGCGAGGTAGAAATCGACTAAACCTTGAAGACTGGGCTGCTTTGTATGAACGGCTACTCGGGCGACAAAGGTGAAGGCGACTGCGAGCAGAAGCAGGTGATAACTGTAAAGCCGGGCGGCGCGGCTGCCCAGCCGATGGAATACCGACCGGAAGCCTTCTTCCGTAAGTTTCCGGCCGAACACGCGACCGCACAGCAACGCCGACAGGTAGATAAATCCTTCCGCGGCGGATACCAGACCAAGTGTCTGATTGGAATAGAAGCTGGCATGCGTTGGAAGGTGAGTCAACGTCATCCAGACGAGCAATAAACCGCGCAGGCCATCCAGTTCCGGCTGCCGTCTTGATTTCTTCGGCGGTGGAGCAACCGAAACGGCGTCAGGCGAATCTACTGCCGGCTGATCAGGTGTAGCGAGTGGCTGTATCAAAATTCACCAGAAATGGCGGCGCGAGACATCAGCCGCTCATACCGAGATGGACGAGGAATGTGCCCCGATCGGTACCTGATACCCCGAATCTTTTGAAGACTCGTCCATTTGGAAGGCGCTTTGGAGCGGAGGTCGGGGGTACAACGGCATCGAAAACGGCCAACGGCTAGGCCGACCCGTTCGCGGGAGTGTCCGAGATACGTTCCAGGAAATCAAAATCGCAACCCCGATTTGCTTGCGTCACATGCTCAATAAAGAGCCGGCCATAGCCACGATCGAACTTGGGCGCTGGTTTAGGCCGTTGTGAGAGCCGCCTTTCGATCTCATCGTCTGCGACCAGAAGCTGAAGCCTTCGATCGGCGACGTTCAACTCGATTTCGTCACCCGTTTGGACGGCAGCGAGCGGCCCTCCGACGGCTGACTCGGGCGCCACATGGAGCACGACCGTTCCAAAGCTAGTGCCGCTCATGCGTGCATCGCTGATGCGAACGATATCGGTGACGCCTTGCAGCAGCAGACGTTTGGGGAGGGGAATCTGGCCCCATTCCGGAAATCCCGGCGCGCCCTTCGGCCCACAACTCTTCATGACGAGAACTGATTCCGGAGTGACCGGCAAATCCTCACGATCGATATTGGCTTTCATCTCGTCATGGTTCTCAAACACGAAGGCGCGCCCCCGGTGACGCAACAAGTGAGGAGAGGCTGCAGTTTGTTTCAGGACGGCTCCATCGGGAGCGAGGTTGCCCCAGAGAACGACGGTGCCGCCTTCGCTGTGGAGTGGTTCCTTGATGGAACGGATGACGTCGCGGTCCCAACAGCTTGCGTCGTGCGTGTTGTCGGCCAGAGTTTTTCCGTTTGCGGTGAGCGCGTTTGCGTGCAATGCCGGCAGAAGTTCGCGAATAACCACGGGTATGCCGCCGGCGCGGAAGAAATCTTCCATCAAGTACTGTCCCGATGGCTTAATGTTTGCCAAGTGAGGAGTTCGCCGGGAGATGTCATCGAAGTCTTGCAGCGATAACGGAACACCCAGGCGGCCGGCGATGGCGAGTAAGTGGACGATGGCATTGGTGGAGCCGCCGATAGCCATGTTCACCGCAATCGCATTTTCAAAAGCTGCACGCGTCATGAGGGCGGAAGGTTTCAGGTCTTCCTGCACCATCCCAACGATGCGACTTCCGCTCTGTTCCGCAATCAGGAGGCGCCTGGAGTCGGGGGCGGGGATGCTGGCGCAACCGGGCAGAGTCATGCCAAGCGCTTCGGCAACACTGGCCATGGTGGAAGCGGTGCCCATCACGGTGCAGTGCCCGGAGCTGCGCGCCAGACAGCCTTCTATTTCGTTGAGCTCCTCTTCGGAGAGCTTGCCGGCACGGAACTGGTCGAACAACTTGCGCCCGTCGGTTCCGGCGCCCAAGGGCTTTCCGCGCCACAGGCCACTGAGCATGGGGCCGCCTGTAACCATGATGGCGGGGAGATCGGCACTCGCCGCGCCCATAAGCTGGGCGGGTGTTGTTTTGTCGCAGCCGGCGAGCAGAACCACGCCATCGATAGGGTTCGCGCGAATGGACTCCTCTACGTCCATAGCCATGAGGTTTCGGAACAACATCGCGGTGGGACGCATAAACATTTCACCCAGCGAGATAGTGGGGAATTCCAAAGGCACACCGCCGGCAGCCCACACGCCGCGTTTAACCGCCTCCGCGACCGCCCGCAGATGGAGATTGCAGTTATTCAGTTCGCTCCAGGAATTGCAGATTCCGATGATAGGACGGCCATCGAAGATAGTGGGGCTGAAGCCTTCGGAGCGAAGCCAGGCACGCCGGGAGAACTGGTAGTATTCGTCGTACGCGCCCCACCATTGCTGGCTGCGCAAAGTCTTGTTTGCCATCGAGAGCGAAAACGATAATCCTTCGTTAAGTCTAGGGCCGGTAGAATTTACGGCGACGCCCACTTATTGTCACGCATTCGCGATGGCGTGCGTTGCTTTCGCGCCCGTCAACTAGCAGTTGGATAGTATGTAAACCATTGTTTTGCAATCTCCCGACTAGGAGCCGCAGATGCTTTGGTTTAAACCCTTTTCGCGTTCGTCCGCCTGCTGCCGTCTGCTTCCGGCACAGGCTGCGCTTGCCTTCTGGCTGTGCTTGGGTTTATGTGTTCAGTCGCAGGCCCAGATCAGCACCGCCACTATTACCGGAACGATTACAGATCCGCAGGGTGCGCCGGTAGCCGGTGTAAAGGTCCTCGTTGTAGAGATCGGTACCAACTTCCAGGCGCGCTCTGAGACAAACACCGATGGCCTGTACCGAATCCAGTCGCTACAGCCAGGGACTTATGATGTGACATTCGACGTTCCGGGATTCAAGACCTTAGTTGAGAAAGGCCTTCAGCTTAGGGTGGGCGACGTCCTGCCAGTGGACGGGAAGCTGGAACTGGGACAAGTGAATCAGCAGGTCGAGGTCACAAGCAAAGGGACTCTGTTGGAAACTGAGACGTCCTCCACGAGCACGGTGACCGAGGGCGACACGCTGTATAAGATGCCGCTCTATCAGCGCTACGTGCTGAATACATTAAATATCAGCCCGAACGTGACTATGAACGGCTACGCCTATGGCGGCTCCACAAGCGGGTTTAACGTCTCCGGATTGCGTTCAAGCGGCACTACCGTATTCGAAGACGGCGTTTTTGGTGTAGGACCCGGTGTTGAGCACCGGAACCGACATAAAGCCCGTGGAGAACTCGGTTGGCGAAGTTCAACTGGTGACGGGCACACTGCCGGCGGAGTATGGGCACACCTCGGGAGGAGTGCTAACCGTTGCAAAGAAAAACGGTACCAACGAATACCATGGCGAAGCTTCCGATCTGGGGCGCACGCGAAGCATGACTCACCGCCAGTTCTTCAATCTTTACAAAACATCGAGCCACAGCCGGGAGCGCCCGACGGGGTGCCCGCATGGTTCATGCAGATGGACGGGAGCTTATCCGGGCCAATTTCGATTCCCAAGGTCTACAACGGGAAGAACAAAACCTTCTTCTATTTCGGTATTCAGAAGCTTATCGAGAAGAAGTCGGCTGCGTTTACCAGCCAGACGCCCACGCCTGCGGAGCTGGGCGGAAACTTCACCTTCGGCGGTATCGGCCAGCAACTCTACGATCCGTCGACAACTCGCCTTGTGAATGGTGCCTGGGTGCGGGATCCGATTCCTGGCAATATCATCCCGGTAAGCAAGATGGATCCCGTGTATTTGAAGCTTCTTTCGTTCAATCCCTGGGTGGCGCCCAACAGTGCTGGTTCGCTGACCAACACCGGCCCGGTTAGTAACTACACGTGGGCATCACGATCGCGCACTTACTTCAGCGACTTCTCCGGTCGTGTGGACCAGCAATTCAATCAGAATCTGAAGGCCTACGGCAGTTATACATACAACTACACAAGCGGGCTGCAACGCCCGACGAGCATTGCGGTGCCTGCATTTGATTATGCCAACGGCATAATCGCTCCGTTTACGCAACAGAACGCATCGACGGGATTGACACAGCTGCTAGGTCCGACGGCTGTCAACGATGTGCGCATCGGCTTCTATCGACTTCGCAACGATACGCTGGTGCCTTCCTACAACCAAAACTGGGCCGGCCAGTTGGGGATACCGAACGACAGCCCAGCGCTGTTTCCGACGCTAAGCGGCACAACGGCCTCAGGTAACTCGACTGCGCCCGCATTAAACACGACTTACGGGCTTGGCGCCCCGTCGCCCTCAACGGGGATACGGCAGGTTTGGACATTCCGGGATGACTTCTCGAAGGTGCTGGGAACGCATGCTTTTAAAATGGGTTACGAGTTTCTGTACTTTCAAGCCAACTATATTCAGGTGGGGCAGCCTAGCGGAGTGTTCCAGTTCGACACAATGACGGCCGGCTTACAACCGAATGGCCAGCCCATCCCAAACACGGGGAACCAACTGGCAGGCCTGGAGCTTGGGTATGTGCGGCAGGCAAACTTCACGGAATACACGACAACCTGGCTTCCGCGCGATTCCCTGAACAGCCTCTACTTTCAAGATGACTGGAAAGTGTCGAGCAGCCTGACGTTGAACCTGGGGCTGCGCTGGTCAACCGAGAGTCCGTTCCATACGGCCCATAATTTGGTTAGTAACTTCAGTCCCTCAACGGTGGATCCGGTAACAGGAAAAATGGGTGCGGTCGATTCATCCGAATGGCGGACTGAATGAACGCGACCTAAAGAACTTTCAACCGAGGATTGGCGTAGCCTGGCATCCGAAGGACAAATGGGTCGTCCGCGGCGGCTTTGGCATCAACACGATCGATATCCGCTTTCCGAACGCCTTGCAGCAGTTCGACGAATACCAGGCGCAGGTGGCACAACAGCAGGCGCCCGGCAATCCCACCCCAATCTATCGGATAAGTCAATTTCCGGGAGGTGTTACCTATCCGATCCGCTCGAATGACACGTCACCTTACGTAGGAACCAACTACAGCTCGCGCAACATTTTCTGGATGGACAGTCACCTGCATCCGGGTTATGCAATGAACTGGAACACGAGCGTTCAGTATCAGCTGAGTGCTAACAATATCCTGAAGCTGACGTATCAAGGCTCTGCCGGCGTGGATCTGGTGGAGAGCTGGAACGTGAATGTGTTTCCGACGAGCTTCGGAGCAAATAATCCGGCGCTTCGCGCTGCCGCCTTCGCCGCACCCCAAAACTTTCTGCCCTACCCTCAGTTCGGCGCCATCAACTACATGTCGAACACCGGGCACTCCAGCTACCACTCGGGCACCGTCCAGTTCGAAAAGCGCTACTCGCAAGGCTTGGTGGTGAATTCGTTTTACACCTTCTCCAAAGCGATTGACGACTGCGACACGGACTACGGCGTATGCACGGGCGTGGCACCGGTAGAGGATCGCAACCTGAATAAGGCTCGTGCAGGTTACGACCGCACGCACGTTTTTGTTACGAGTTTCACTTATGAATTGCCGGTTGGCACGGGCCGGCATTTCCTGAACCACAATAAGTTCCTCGATTACGCTCTCGGCGGCTATGAGCTGGCCTGGATCCAAACTGTGGAGTCCGGTAACCCGTTCGGCTTCTCCTTTGCGAACAGCCCTTACAATTACTACCCGACGGCGGTGGGCAACCAGGTTCCTAACCTGACCTGTAACAACATTTCAATGCCGGCGTTTGGGATCGGAAACGACATTGGTGGCAACCGCTTCAATCAGGCGCTGGAGAATCCGGTGCTACCGGTGAACTGCTTCTCGGTTCCCCAGCCATTTACTCCAGGCAATGCCGGGCGCAACATTGTAACCGGTCCGGGAATTTTGTACTCGCAGTTCTCTGCCAAGAAGAACTTCCGCTTTACGGAAAGAGTAAACCTGCAGTTCCGCTTCGACTTCCAGAATCCGTTCCACAACTACGGCTTCAACAACCCGAGCAACACGTTCGACTATAAGAATCCACAATTGTTCGGCAAAATCACAGGCGACCAAACGACGGCATCGTTTGATGGGCAGCCGTTGATGAACCTGATGCTGAAGCTTAGCTTTTAAAGCGAGGCGCCGCTGCTTCTACTCAGCGGCGCTTTCTGCAATCTTCTGGACGACTGCGATGTTTTGCAAAAGCTCAGGCGCCAGAGCATGCCGTTCCTGCAAGTAGGCGGGATCGTTGTAAGAGATCCAGACTTGCTCCTCGGCATCCTGCCAGATCAGAATCTTGAGGGGAAGGTCGATAGCGGAAGTCGGCGAGGCCAGCATCACCGGAGTGCCCGCTTTGGGATTGCCGAAGACGAGTAGCTGCGTCGGTCGCATGGTCATTCCCACTTTGGCGGCTTCTCCGCTGTGATCTATCAGGGCAAAGAGCGCGACCCCCTTCGCTTCCAGGATCGCCTTTAGCCGGTGGACGGCTTCGTCCACGCTGTGAATAGTCTTTACGCTAACGAAGCCGTTCGCCATCGGTTGCTCCTCCACATTTGTTTGCATTTACGGGGTGCCGGTGGGCGGCCCTTGGGCGCGTACGGGGCGGGGAGGAGGAACGTAGTCTATAAGTTCATTGACGGGCTTGTTTGCTGCCCAGGCGATGCCCCGAAGCAGTGTTCGTTCCACTTGATAGTCGGTGAAGTTTGCATAGATATGGCCTTGCATCCAAACGAATGCTCGGGCAGGCTGTCCACCAGCCAGCGTATGCTCATAGGTCCATATCTGCGGCACAACTTCGCCTTTATGTTCACCGGCGCTCCGAGTGGCGGGAATGGCTGTGGTGGCTAACACGTGAACGGCGGGATCTTTCGCCCACGTGATGTTGTAAAAAGCCTCGTCCAGAATGATGATGTCCGTCATGTCCTGCATGATGGGATTGGCTTTATCGACAACCGTGTAGTGAATGGGCGCATCCAGCGTGTAATTCACGTCTCCGTGTTTTTTTGCGCCACCTAACAGTGTCGCCAGATAGGCTGGATCGGGACCGCAAAGGGAATCGTGCATGTTCACCAGGCCGCCGCCGCGTTTGACGAACGCTTCGATGGCAGGCCGGTCCTCGTCGATCGGGTAGCCGGCATCGCCTTTGTAGATGATGAGTACGTCGGTATGTTCAAGCTCGGCTGCAGTGGGCGGATGCAGGGATCCGTCGACAACGGCTCCGTGCTCCGTGAGGATTTTGCTCCAATCGGCAAGGAACTGAGGATAGTCGTGTTGGCCAGGCAGGTGAGATTTCAAGCCCGCCCAAATATAGATGTGCATGCCATTTGGGTTTTGCCCGGGAGGCCGAGGCGCTGGGGGTGTTTGGGCGACGGCGTACGGGGCCAACACAAACGCTGCCACAAGTAGAACAAGAGCACTAGGTGCCGGACCGGCGATGGACAATTTCATGTTCGATAGGGATCATATCGAATATCCATAGGCGGCCGAGCGACTTAAGAGAATCGTTTTCGGATTTTCACTGTTCTGTCGAGTTGGTCGGTCACTTGAAGGACCTTCAGCCTGAGGTCCTGGTCGAGCGAGGCATTCTTAAGCCACTTGTGAACAGCATCGTCGGCTTGGGGCGAATCCTGCCCTTGAATAAATGCGTTGAGCCAGGCGAGAACGAAGAAGATTTTCCGCTGCTGTTTCACTTGCGGCAAAGCGTCTAGCGCGGGTTGAAGGTAGGGCATGGTGAATTCAGACTGGTTCCAGTAATTGAAAGCGCCCAGGCTTTGCTCTACCCAGTCTTCCTGGCGTAAGGGGTTGTGAAGATAGTCGTCGAAGTAAAATTTCTTTGTCGCGGGGTCGGGCTTCGCAGCGGCGGAAACGTAGGCGTACTTCTGTCCATCACCGGTGGGATCATGCCGCTTCTCGGAATCGTAGATAGAAGCAGCTTGCTTGTCATTGTGGGCTACAAGCGTGGCCACCATCGTCCAACGGTCGAGCGAGCGAAGCTTCACGTCGGGAATGGAGGCTTTGCCGTTGAGCAAGTCTTTTAGCTCGCTCAGGCCGAGGGGCGACTCGGCCACGCTGCGTAGCGTACGAAACCACATGATGCGGACGCCCTGCGCAGATGAGTTCAGCATGCGATCGACGGCGATCTTTTCGAACTGAGGCGCATCCTGGCTCCGGACGCTAGCCCCGACATAGTGGTGCAGCGCATAGGCTACGTTGGCACCTAACGACTGGACCAACGCTTCATCTGTTTCCTGCCCGGTATTTCGAAGTGAGACCGACAAGTAGTCGCGCGGAGCAAGCTCCGCAAAACGGACAGAGTCCCAGAGCGACCCCCACAGCAGTGTGCGGCCGAACAGGTCGGGCATGCTGCCGATGTGTTTCATCGTGTAGTCACGGCTGCGATCGTCGAGCATAAACAGCCCATACGCGTAATCCTGGTCGTTGGCGAACACATAGGCGGGACAGGCTTTGCCTGCTGCTTGCGGAACATCGGTTCTTTCGCCCGACATCTGGGCACGGATGCGAATGGGCTGGCCCTTGTCGTAACCGAGCAGGACTTGAGTCGCGAGCGGCCAAGTGCCGCCTTCGCCCAGGACGTTTTGCTGGGAAAGAGTCAGATGCGAGAGATGCTGTTGCGCATCGCAGGACCAAGCAACACGCACCTGCGGCATGCCGCGCCGACGAATCCAGGAGCTTGCCCACGCGTTCAGGTTTTGGTGGGAAGAGCGCTCAAAGGCGCTGACCAGATCGCTCCACTCGGCATTGCTATACGCATGCTCGTGCAAATAGATCCGCAGCCCGTTACGGAAAGGTTCGTCGCCGAGCATGTAGGACAGCTGTTTCAGCAGCCCCGGTGCTTTCGAATACACAATGGCACCATAGGCGGACTTCGCGTCCTTCAGGTTGGGGATGTCCTGATAAATGGGAGTAGTTCCCTGCGTGACATCGATTCCATACGCGGCCGGTTTGATGTCCTGGTAAAAGCGCTTCCATACGTTCTGATCCGGTTGCAGAGCGTCCATGGTGCGAAACGCCATGAACTGGGCGAAACCCTCCTTCAGCCAGAGATCATCGAACCAGCGCATGGTGGTGAAATCGCCGAACCATTGATGCGTGAGTTCATGCAACAGGGTGATCGAGCGATTGAAGCGATCGGTCTCGGTGGGTGCGGTGCGGAAGAGCATGGCGTCTTCGGTGAGGAACGTTGCGCCAGCGTGCTCCATGCCGCCATAGGCAAAACCGGGGATCAAGACCATCTCGTACTTCGGAAACGGGTAGGGCTGGGCGAAGTATCCGGCAAGAAAGCGCATTCCGCGTGCCGTAACGTCCTGTATCTGCGGGACCTCCGATTGGGCACGGCCGATTTGCGACTGGCGCACGTAGACATTCGGCATGTTCGCGGTGGCATGAACACTACGAAACGGACCGGCGGCGAACGCGAAAAGATAGGTGCTGATGGGCCTCGTCTCACCAAACAGGGTTCGCTTATTCACACCGTCCTTGCCGGTGCTCTGTCCGGCAGAGTTCGAGATCACGGTCCAATTCGCAGGAGCAGTCAGACTCAACGTGAAACGCGCCTTCAGATCGGGTTGGTCGAAGCAAGGAAAGGCCATACTGGCGTCCATGGGAACGAATAACGTGTAGATGTATTCGCTGCCATCGTCCTTATCCTCGTAACGCGTGATTGCTTTGCCAGCCGGCGCGACTGGAGCAGTGAAGTCGAGGGTGACGGTGTTGTCGCCTGCGCGCAAATGCTCGTCGGATAACGCGATGTGGCCGTTCTCGATATTGACGGATACCGGGGCGCTGTTCACCATGACGTTGGTGACAGTGCCTTCGCGAAAGTCGATCAGCACAGGATTCAAGCTCTTCAGCTTGAATCGGAGTTCTTCGTGGCCGTCCGTCGCGTTAGCTTTTGGCTGCAATGCGTAATCGAGCCGGTAGTGTACGTCCGAAACCGCAGTAGCGCGCTGTCGCGCCAGTTCTCGCGGAATACCGACCGAAGGCGGAGCAGCCCACAGTGAATGGCCAGCGATGCCGAGCATTAAGAACAGAAGGGCGTCAAAAATCTTCGGTCGGAGTAAGTCGCTAGGCTTTATCGGCTGCATTTCCCCATCCTCCACCACCAGGAGTTTCGATGCGGATGACGTCGCCCCCAGAAGCGCTTATGCTGCATTTCGCAGGAAGCTCAGTCGTCCCGCCTTTGCTGATCAGCGTGGTGCGTCCCCTTGCGCCGGGTTCACCCCCCGCCAAACCGTACGGGTGAAAGCGGCGGCGGTCCGTAAGCAGCGTGATGCGAGCATCACTTAAAAGCTGTATCTCGCGAATGAGTCCATCGCCTCCACGATACGTGCCCGCGCCGCCGGAGTTGGGCCGGTAGCTGTAACGCATGACTCGCAGCGGATACGCATATTCCAAAGCTTCGGCCGGCGTATTGAGCGAGTTGGTCATATGCGTATGGACGCCGGAAAGCCCGTCCGCCGACGGACGAGCGCCCATGCCGCCGGCGATGGTCTCGTAGTACGCGAAAGGCGTTTTGGTTCGTCCATCGATTCCGCCAATTGTCAGGTTATTCATCGTGCCTGAACTCGCAGCCGGAACACGATCGGGAATCGCTTTGGCCAACGCTCGCATGACCACATCTACAATGCGTTGCGACGTCTCTACATTTCCACCTGCCACCGGAGCAGGCGAAACAGCGTTGACGATGCTGCCTGACGGAGCGAAGACTTGAATCGGGCCCATGATGCCCGAGGTGGCTGGTGCCTGGTCCGGCAACAAACAACGGAACACATAGTAGACGGCTGAATACGTAATGGCGAACACAGCATTGATGCTGCTGTTCACCTGTGCACTTGATCCGCTGAAATCGAGCCGCGCCCTTCGCTGCTCGGGATCGAGATGGAGAACCACTCGGATGCGCACCGGCACGTCTGACAGTCCGTCGCTATCCAGAAAGTCTTCGGCTTCGAAACTGCCCGCCGGCATGCACGCCAACTCGCTTTCGACGAGCCGGCCGGAGTAGTCGAGTAACTCCTCCGTGAGCCGGACGATAGCTTCCCGGCCATACTTTTCCAGCACCTCTTGCAATCGCGCCTCGCCTACGCGACAGGCTCCAATCTGGGCAGTAAGGTCGCCCTCACGCTCCACAGGCGTGCGCACGTTGTACAGCAGCAGGCTGAGAACATCGGAAACGATGTTGCCGCTGCGCACGATCTTAATGGGAGGGATGCGGATTCCCTCCTGATAGATCTCGCTGCAGGGGCCCATGGAGCCCGGGTACATGCCACCGACATCGGCGTGGTGAGCGCGTGCGGCCACGTAGAACACGGGCGCTTTTGCATCATCCGGAGCAAAAACGGGGAGCACCATCGTGATGTCGGGCAGGTGTGTGCCGCCACCGTATGGGTCGTTCAAAATAGCGACGTCGCCCGGTCCCAGATCGACTTGGGCGATGGCGGTTTGCACTGACATCGGCATGGACCCGAGGTGCACCGGCATGTGATCGCCCATGGCGATAGCGTTGCCAACCGCATCGAAGACAGCGCAGGAGTAATCGCGCCGTTCTTTGATGTTGGGCGAAAATGAAGTCCGGCGCAGAGCAGCGCCCATCTCCTCTGCAGCTGAGTGAATGGTGCTTTGAAAAATTGCCAGTTCAACCGGATCGGCAGGCATCAAGCGACCTCAATCACCAGATTCTTGTATGCATCCAGCCGCGTTACGCAACCTGGCGGGATTACGGTTGTCGCGCTGTATTCCAACACAATGGCGGGGCCCGTGAACTCGTCTCCCGCAGACAGCAGTTCGCGCTGGTAAACCATGGTGTCGAGCTTTGCTCGATTGAGAATGACCGGCCTGGTCTCTATAACGGCCTGTGCACCATTCCCGCTTCGGATTTCGCTCTTCGGGAAGTCGACGCGTTCGGCGCCCCAGGTGATGCGCAGCCGGACGTTAACGACTTCGACTGGCCGCGATTCATCGGCATACCCATAGCGGCGGCGGTGCGCCGCATGGAAGTTCACGATGGCATCCGGACCCGCGGGCACGTTGAGTTCATAGCCTTGGCCGGCATAACGAAGATCGAGGGAGCGGCTAGCCACAGCTTTATCCTGACTGGTCCGCGAGTCAGCTTCTGCGCGCGTTTCCAGGTCGCGGAAGCTTCCCTCCAAACTTGCGTCGGCTGCGAGCATTACCGTCTTTGAGTAATCGCGAACCGTGTCGGCCAGCAGAATACCGACCGCCGATAGGGCGCCGGGGAGATTCGGCACCAGAACGCGCGGAATGCGTAGGGCCTTCGCCAAAGCACAGGCATGCAAAGGACCCGCGCCGCCGAAAGCGACCAGCGCGAATTCGCGAGGGTCGTAACCGCGTTCGACAGAGATGACACGAATAGCACGTTCCATCGCGGTTTCGGCTAGCGATACCATGCCCGCGGCAAACTCCTCTACCGAAGGCATGCTGCCGCGAGCCTGATCCATATAGCGATAGGTCCGTTCGCAGTCGAGCCGAACTTCTCCGCCGAGGAAGTGATCAGGATGAAGCCGTCCCAGGATCAGATTGGCATCGCTGACGGTGGGTTGCGTGCCTCGCCCGTAGCAGATGGGTCCCGGATTCGATCCGGCCGACTGCGGCCCGACATGCAACAGACCGGCGGCATCGAAATGAGCGAGCGATCCGCCGCCTGCTCCAACGGTGTGAATGTCAAGCATGGGCACACCGATCGGCATGTTCGACACGATGGACTCATTGGTAATGCGTGGTCCACCTTCGCCGGCATCGATGAGCGAAACGTCGGTGGATGTGCCGCCCATGTCGAAGGCGATGATCTTGTCGAAACCGGCAAGCACGGAAACAAAATACGCGCCCATGACACCGCCGGCAGGCCCGGAGAGCACGGTGCGCACCGGTTGTTCGGCAGCGAATTCGGCCGAGACAATGCCGCCAGAAGACTGCATTACCTCGAACCGCGACTGAGGGTACCCGTCGCACAGACCTGTTTCAAGGCCTCGCAAGTAGCTGCCCATCTTGGGCGCCAAGTAGGCGTTGACCGAAACTGTCGAGCCACGCTCATACTCCCGGAACTCGGGAAGAATCAAGTGTGAAACCGAGATGGGAAGCTTCAGGCGACCGAGGGCACGCGCTACTTTCAGCTCGTTTTCCGGGTTCGCAAAAGAAAAAAGAAGTGACAGCGCGATCGACTCCGCTCCGCTGGCGCTCACCTGACTTACTAAGTGATCCAAATCTTCATTTGACGGAGACAGCAGAATTTCGCCGGACGAATCAGTGCGTTCGCGGATACCGAAGCAGAGGTCTCGTGACACAAGACCTGGATGTGCCGGAGCAAACCAGTTATACAAGCTGGCTCTCGCCTGTCGACCGATGAGGATTGCATCCTCAAATCCCGCTGTGGTGACGAAGGCTACACGAACACCCTTGCGCTCGAGGACGGCATTGGTACCAACGGTGGTGCCGTGCCGCACGTATGGAACCGCTTCGCCGGCAATCGTTTGAACCGCTTGCCTCACGGCAAGACCGGGGTCCTGGGGCGTAGAAAAAAGTTTGAGAACCTGAATGCGGCCTTCGTGAAGATACACGCAATCTGTGAAGGTTCCCCCCGTGTCGATGGCAATTTGCACCCGCTGGCGTGCTCCTGTTCTAAGCTCGGTGAGTCATGCTAATGAGTTGGGTGTGGGAATTGTTTGATGGGCCGCTAATTCTCGATTTTATCCTGACGAGCGAACCGGAACAGAATCTAGTGGAGGCGAAGGCGATTAGCGAACGATGAACTCCACTTCGACCAGTGCACATACAGACCGGGCATGGATCTTTCAGCTGTCCCCGATTGAACGCTCCACGCTATACGCCACCTTCGCGGGCTGGATGCTGGACGGTATGGATGTCATGGTGTACAGCTTCGTCGTCCCTACTTTGATTGCAGTTTGGAACCTCAGCCATGGGCAGGCCGGTTTGCTGGCAACATCGGCGCTGGTGGTGTCTTCTGCCGGTGGCTGGTTGGCTGGATTGGCCGCAGATCGCTTCGGGCGCGTTCGCGTGCTGCAGGCCACCATATTGTGGTTCGCGGTCTTTACTTTTCTGAGCGGTTTCGCCAACTCGTTCTTTCAGTTATTGGTGGCGCGAAGTTTACAAGGTCTTGGATTTGGAGGCGAGTGGGCGGTCGGCTCCGTATTAATGAGTGAGGCAATCCGCTCCCGGCATCGAGGGAAGGCCGTTGGCACCGTTCAAGCTGGGTGGGCCATCGGCTGGGGCATCGCTGCGTTCTGTTTTGCGATTTTCTTTTCGCTGCTGCCGCCCGGCATTGCGTGGCGTGCAATGTTCTGGGTCGGCATTCTACCGGCCTTTCTCGTTCTCTACATCCGCAGGCACGTCCCTGAGCCAACCGTCTCCGTGGCTTCCCGGACGCGAGTCTCACAGAAGCGCGGCGCCTTTCTTGAAATCTTCGCTCCAGGCCTAATGCGGACTACGGCTTTCGCTTCCTTGCTGGCTCTTGGCGCTCAAGGCGGCTATTACGCCATCATGACGTGGCTTCCCCTCTATCTGAAAAGCGCACGCGGTCTTTCCATCCTGAACACCACGGGCTATCTGTCGGTTGTGATTATAGGCTCGTTTACCGGTTACCTCGTCAGCGCCGCTCTAACCGACCGCTGGGGCCGGCGCTCCACTCTAGGACTGTTTGCGGTGTGTTCCTTTGCTACCGTATTTGCGTACACAGCACTGACTCTGAACGGACCCTTCTTACTAGTCCTTGGCTTCCCGTTAGGATTTTTCTCTTCCGGCAGTTTCAGCCCTATGGGCGCTTTCTTTGCCGAATTGTTCCCTACTTACCTTCGAGGTTCTGGCCAGGGTTTTTCGTACAATTTCGGGCGCGGTCTCGGCGCATTTTTTCCGGCGTGCGTCGGCTTTCTGGGAAACCGGGTTCCGATTGAGCATGCAATCGCAATCTTTGCTCTTGGCGCTTACGCGTTGATGACTTTGGGAACGTTTCTGCTACCTGAAACCCGCGGCCGCGATCTGCTTTCTTGACCGTTGACGGCCCAGGCGGGCGACTCTCGATCGTAGTGAAAAGGCAACTCTCGATGACTCTGGTTCTTGTTCCCACCTACTTCGGATGTCGAACCTTCCTGAATGGAAGCGAAAGATCAACTGAGCTTGCCGGCCGGGCAGTGTCAACCGTGGCTGCCGAACACGGCGGCTCTTGCCTGGCGATAGTGGACGAGCGTGAGATCTGGCGGCGAGCGAACGATGGTGTTTGGTCGCTGCGCGCCACAGCCGAGATCCCGCTGCAATCAATTACTTCCGCTCAGGGAATCATCTTTGCCGGCGGAATGAACGAAGCAACTATACTGCGGATCCCGGCGAATGGTGGGCCGGAACCGCTGGAAGGATTTCACGCAGTGCCTGGGCGCAACGAATGGTTCGCCGTAGGTCCGCCACTCGGCATTCGCTCCCTTGCCATAAACGCCGACGGCAGTGCGTTACTGGCGGCAGTACACGTGGGTGGCATTCCACGCTCAACAGATGGTGGCCAAACGTGGCAGCCGACGATTCCGGTTGCCTTTGATGTGCATGAGGTGCAAGCGCATCCGACACTGCCGAACATTGCGGTGGCCGCTGCCGCCGCCGGTCTGTGCACCAGTGAGGATGCCGGGCGAACCTGGCGCTTGCATTCGGAACGGTTTGAATGGGCGAGCTTGCTGGCGGTCGCACTTGTTGCAGACGAGGCGCTGTTCAGTGTTCAGGATGGACCTTTCGCCAAACGCTCTCAAATCTGGCGCTGGCAGATCGGGACGGAAAAGCTTGAACAGGTACGCGATGGTTTGCCGGAGTGGCTGGAAGGCAAAGTAGATACAGGCCACATCGCTGCTGGAAACGGGCGCGCTGCGGTGTGCGACGGCAGTGGAACACTGTGGCTGTCCCGAACTGGGTCGCTCGGTTGGGAACGCATTGCGACGGATCTGCCCTACGCTTCTGGCGTCGTGATCCTTTGATGCGATTCGCGCATTCTCTTGGTTACGGCAACGAGTTACCTCCGGTCACGCCGTACGTTTCACCCGTGACGTAGCTGGATTCCTGCGAAGCGAGAACTACGTAAATGGGTGCCAGTTCCGCCGGCTGGCCAGGTCGGCCGAGCGGCACTTTAGCTCCGAAGTCGGGAATCTTGCTGGACGGCTGACCACCGGACGGTTGCAGTGGCGTCCATACCGGCCCGGGCGCGACGGCATTGACGCGGATACCCTTTTCGGCAACTTGTTTTGCCAGAGCCTTTGTAAAGGCGACGATCGCGGCCTTAGTGGGCGCGTAATCCAGCAACGTGGGCGAAGGTTCGTACGCCTGAATAGAGGCGGTATTGATCACTGTCGCGCCCGGCTGCATATGCGGGACGGCCGCTTTGCAAATCCAGAACAGCGCATACACGTTTGTCTTGAACGTCTCGTCGAACTGTTCCGTGGTTAGTTCGGAGATACTCTGCGTAGCTATCTGATGGCCTGCTACGTTGACCAAGATATCGAGCCCGCCGAGGGCTTGGCGTGCGTCCTCCACCAGCTGCTTACAGAATGTCTCGTCCGTAATACTGCCGGGGTGAGGAAACGCCTGGCGGCCCGCCTCTTTGACGAGCGCTATTACTTCATCCGCATCGGGTTGCTCGCTGGGCAGATAGTTCAGGGCAAGATCGGCGCCTTCACGCGCGAAGGCAATAGCGACGGCTCGGCCGATTCCCGAATCCGCACCAGTAATCAGCGCCTTTCGACCGGCAAGTCGTCCGAAACCCTTGTAGCTTTTCTCTCCGTGATCCGGTTTGGGATCCATATCCTTGGCCAGACCGGGAGGCGATTGCTTCTGCTCCTCAAATTTCGGTTGCGGATATTGCTTGGTCGGATCCTGCATGGCGTACTGGTTTTGAACAGTAGTGGACATCGAGTGGCTTGTTGCTCCTGGCCATTAGATAGCGCTGAGCGCGAATGAACACTCTGAGCCGACTACCAGCAGCGGCATTTTGTTCAGCTTGCCCGTGTTCGCCTCCGTCGCATGCAATTCGTAGCATTGGATTAGCTATGAATCTAGAAGGCAACACAATCCTGATTACAGGCGGCGGGTCGGGCATCGGACTCGGTTTGGCAGAGGCGTTTCACAAGCGTGGCAATAGGGTCATCATTGGTGGAAGGCGTCGCGACGTGCTCGACCGCGCCACTGACGCGAATCCCGGTATGGAAGCAGTGACGCTGAACACGGCGGACCCGGCCAGCGTGCAGGCAGCTGCGAACCAGATCCTGAAAAATCACCCGAAACTGAACGTGGTCATCAATAACGCCGGGATTCAACGGGTCTTCGATTACGCAACGCACGCTCCCGACGAAGCCGAACTCTCCGAAGAGATCGACACCAACATCAAGGGGGTGCTGCGCTTGGTAAGCGCCTTTCTTCCTCATCTAAAAGAACAGCACGGCGCGGCGATTGTGAATGTGTCCTCGGGTCTGGCCTTTGTACCCATCGCTCGCTTCCCCATTTACTGCGCCACTAAAGCGTTCGTTCATTCATTCACGATGTCGTTGCGGCAGCAACTGCGGAACACGGGCATCCAGGTGATTGAACTGGCTCCGCCATGGGTGGCAACCGACTTGGATGCACGACAGAAGACGATTCACGAAGGTATGCAACCGATGCCGCTTGCGGATTTCATCGCTGCAGCGATGGAAGATTTGGGTTCCGATTCTCAAGAGCTACCCGTGGCCGGAGCGAAGTTCCTCTACAGCTCCGGCGTGAGCGAACAGGTGCAAGATACTTTCCGCCGGATAAACGCGTAAGACATTTTTTGCGCTGCATCCGCGCACCGGGGCATCTCCGAAACAGAGGCGTACGATGCGGCAGAGTAAGAAATCAGATCCGAAGACGTACACAAAGCCGGAGTTGCGGGACAAAATCAAACATGAGGTTGTCGCCAGTGATAAAGGCGGCAACCCGGGACAGTGGAGTGCGCGCAAAGCGCAGTTGGTAACGCAGGAATACGAGCGTGAGGGCGGCGGGTACAAGCAGCCGCCCAACGAATCGCAGGAAAGTTTAAAACAGTGGGGTGACGAGCACTGGACCACCGCCGACCATAAGAAAGCGCGGCGCGAGGGTGGCACGGCGCGGTATCTTCCGGCGAAGGCTTGGGATGCACTCACTCCGGAAGAGAAAGCCAGCACCAATAAGAAGAAGCGCAAGGGTTCGCAGGAAGGCAAGCAGTTCGTTGCGAACACAGCCGCTGCATCGCAAGCGCGAAAGAAAACCACAAAGAAGGCTCCGCCAGACGCAAAGAAGGCTGCGCCGGCAGCAAAGAAACGAGCGCCGGTGAGCAAGAAAAAGCTTCAGTCGTAGCGCAAAGCACGAATCGGTTGCACCTTGGTGGCCCGCAGAGCAGGCAGGAAACAGGCAAGCGCAGTGGTCAGCGCCATCAAGGAGAAAACGACTAACCAGGAAGAAACGTCGGATGCCTCCATACCGAAGACCATGCCTTCCAAGGTGCGTGTGAGAAACAGGGCTCCGATTGCACCCAAGACACAACCTGCCGCACCCATCGTTAAGCCCTGGCGCAAAACTTGCCACAGCAGGCGTTGCGAAGAAGCCCCAAGCGCCGATTTGATGCCGAACTCGGCGGTCCGTTGAGCGACCGAGTAGGAAATCAACCCGTAGGTGCCGAGCATAGCCAACCCAAGCGCCAAACCGGAGAACAAGGCCAAGACCACGGTAAAAAAGCGGGGACGGGAATTTGCGTTGTCCATCACGTCATCCATAGTGCGAACCTTGGCAATCGGCAGGCTCGGGTCCAGCGACTGGACCACACCGCGAAGTGACCTTGCGACGGAGGCAGGGTCGCTATTGGCATAGCTGATGAGTAGCGTAAGCGGGGACCCGGTGAGTCCGCCGGGAAGCGCGGAGACCATCCGGGCAGGGAAGAAGATTTCGGTACCGGCCGGTTTGTCGAGACCGCCGTTCTTTATGTCGGCGACGACGCCAACCACGGTAAACCAAGGCACTCCGGGCATGGCAGGCCTAAGGCGATGGCCAATGGCAGACGGGGCATGCGGCCAAAAGGTACGAACGAGTGCTTCATTCACAACGACACCGGGTGTGCGTGCGTCGCCATCGCGCTTTTCTAAACTTCGGCCCTCCAGTATATGGGCGTGAAGAGCGTCAAAGAAATGATCGCCGGCCACCTGATAGTAGGCCACGTTATCCGCCGGTCCATTCGGGACCATGACGAAGCCTTCAATCTCGGTGGTGTTGTCGTTCACGGGCCGGATTGGCGGAAGACCCCCAGCTGCAAAGCTCGCTGCACGCACGCCGGGTATGCGTTCGAGCTCCGATTGCAAGCGGTCCAGCAATTGCACCTGCTTCGCTGGCGCATTATAGGTCGCCTGCGGCAGCGATATCTGCGCTGTCAAGATGCCGTGCGGATCGAAGCCGGCGTGAACGTTCTGCAGTCGCACGAAGCCGCGCACCATGATGCCGGCACCCACCAGCAGCACGAACGAGAGTGCCATTTGCGCAATAACGAGAGCAGCACGGAACCGGTGGGAGGCAGTCGTCGAGGAAGATCGGCCGCTGGCGGTCTTTAAGGTCTCGAAGATCTTCAGCGCGGATACCTGCAGCATGGGAGCCAAACCGAACACGACCCCACAGACGCCGGAGACCGCAGCCGTAAAAAGCAGCACACGCCAATCCATCTGAATGCTGTCTGCCATGGGAATACTGCCCGGATTGAGCAGCTCAATTAAGCGCAGACTTCCAGCGGCGACAAGCAGACCCAAAACAGCGCCCGCGCCTGAAAGCAAAAGCCCCTCGGACACGAACTGCTTCAGCAGCTGTCGATTCGAAGCTCCAACTGCGCGGCGTACCGCAATCTCGCGCTGCCGTCCTTCGCTGCGCGCCAGTAATAGGTTCGCCACATTCACGCACGCAATCAGAAGGACGAAAACGACAGCACCCAGCAGAACTTCCATTGAGCGCCGCACGCCTCCCACGATTTCCTCGTGCAGGGGGTACATGGTGACTGGGTGACCTTTGGAGCTCAAGACATGGTTTTTGCGTGACTCCGACGCACCCCACAGCCGCAGAAGCTGAGCCATTTCCCCGCGAGCCTGCGCCAGCGATACGCCTGGCCGCAATCGGCCCAGCGCATTGAAATTGTGGCCTCCGTAGGACGTGCTATTGGGGTTGAGTTGCAGCAGCGTCCAGACTTGCGCCGGATCGGGCTCGCCGGGGGGAAAGGTGAACTCGCGCGGCATTACTCCTACCACCGTTCCGCGTTCACCGTTCATGTACACACTTCTTCCGACCACGGCAGGGTCGCCCGCGAACGCCGCCTTCCATTCGGAATAAGAAAGCAGCAATACTTTCGCTCCGCCGGGCCGATCTTCCGCATTGGAAGGGAGATGCCCCAGGAAAGGTGAAACCTGTAACGCCCGCAACAGACCCGCTGAGAGGAAGCCCGCGGTGACACGTCTTGGTTCGCCGCCCGCACCGATATTCACCCCGGTGATTCGCCACGCACCGACATCGGTGAACGACTTTGCCCGTTGCACGTGGAAGATTTCAGGTTCGGAGATCCAGAACTTGTGCAGGCCGCCGCCAGGAAAGTCTGTGAAGTCGGTGTAAATGCGAACCAGCTTCTCGGGATCCGGGTATGGCAGCGGACGGAACAACACGGCGCTTACAATGCTGAAAATGGCCGTAGTAGCGCCGATGCCTAGCGCCAGACACAACAGAGCGGCGAGCGTGAAGGAAGGTGTGCGAACGAGACTTCGGAAGGTATAGCGCATCGAGAATGACGCTGCACGAACCCCTCCACGGCTACTCCTCGCGTTTTCAGCCTTTTACAAAACCAGGATGTTCATTTACGGGATGGAGCGAAGCGGAATTGGCCAATGCGCCTACACCGTTGCCTTCCGGCTTTCCGGCCCGGGCACTTGCCGCAACTGGTCTGTTGGTACCGAGAGCACAATTGCGTCCCCAACCGACTGCACATAGCGGATGGCAAGTTCGATCTCGCCAGCGTGAAAGATATTTCTGCTGACACCCAGCTGGTCGGCAATCTCGTTCCGCAACTTGATCTGTAGCGACTCGACTTGCCAAGTGCCGGTCTCAACATATAGGCTGGCTACCTCGCCAATGGCGTGCCCATCAGCCGCTATCACCGTTCGGCCTCGTAAGCTGTCATCAGAAACGCGCATGTCTTCTCCCTCTCCCCATAGATACCGAAACGAACGGACCGGTGGCGATAAGATTCGGCGCTACTCTCGGATTTGTACTTGGTCCAGGATCCAAGCGTACTCGAAAGCCTGGTCGTGGAGTCGATCGTAACGGCCGGACGCGCCGCCGTGTCCCGCCGGCTCCATTTTCGTTTTCAAAAGTAGTGGTTTGTCATCGGTCTTTAACTGGCGCAGACGTGCGACATATTTGGCGGGCTCCCAGTACATCACCTGGCTGTCGTTGAAACTGGTTGTCACCAGCATCGCCGGATAGGCGCGCTTTTCCAGGTTGTCGTAGGGACTGTAGCTCTTCATGTAGTCGTAGGCGGGCTTCTCGTTGGGGTTGCCCCACTCCAGGTATTCGCCGACCGTCAACGGCAGTGTCGCGTCCAGCATGGTGTTCATCACGTCCACGAACGGTACTGCCAGATGCACCGCGGCGAACAAATCCGGACGTTGATTCACAACCGCGCCCATCAGCAAACCGCCCGCACTGCCGCCCTCGATCGCCAGCCGGCCAGGGTTGGTCCACTTCTCGCTTACTAGGTACTGCGCGCAATCGATGAAGTCGCTGAAGGTGTTTTGTTTCTTCATCAACATGCCGTCTTCGCGCCACTGCTCGCCCATCTCGTTGCCGCCACGGATGTGCGCAATAGCGTAGGCCATACCACGATCGAGTAAGCTCAAACGCCCGCTGCTGAACGTCACCGGCATAGCGATGCCGTAGGAACCGTAGGCGTATAGGAACAACGGACCGCGCCCGTCGCGTTTGAAGCCCTTCTTATATACGATTGAGATGGGGACGCGCACTCCGTCGCGTGCGGTAGCCCAAAGACGCTCAGATGCGTATTGTGATGGGTCGTAGCCGCCCAGCACCTCCTGCCGCTTCAACAGCGTGGATTTTCCTGTCTCGCTGTCGTAGTCGTACACGCTATCCGGGGTGACAAAGCTCTGGTATCGATAACGAAACGTACGCGAAGTGTAGTCGGGTGTCCTGCCGGCGAACACGGAATAAACGGGTTCGGGAAAGGCAATCTCGTTCCACGTCGCGACGCCAAACCGGTAAACGCGCAAGCGCATGGTGGCTTGCGTTTTCTCTTCTAGCACGGCAAACGTTTCGAACAGTTCTATGTCTTCTATCAACACCTCCCCGCTGTGCGGAACAAATGAGTGCCAATTCGCCTCAACGGGTGCAGAGTCGCTCACCGTCACAACTTCAAAGTTGCGGCCCCCTTTGTTGGTGCGGATGTAGAAACTGTCTTCGCGATGATCGACATAATACCGGTGCTTGTTCCGGCGCGGATATAAAACTGTGAACTGCGCGGCAGGATCATCAGCGCGGAGTAGGCGCACTTCCGTTGTGTCCTTGCTTTCGCTTTCGGCATAGATATACTTGCGATCACGCGTCCGGCCGAGCGCCAAGTCGAATAACTCGTCCTGCTCCTCGTAGATGAGCGTGGACGCCTTCGCGCCCAGCACGTGCCTCCAGAGCTGGTTCGATCTCTTAGTGACGTCGTCCTCCGTCGTCACGTAAAGCGTTTTGTTATCGGCGGTCCATTCGACCCCTGTCACGCGCTCGACCGTGTCGGGCAAGGTCTCGCCGCTTCGCAGATCCCTGACGTGAAGACTGTATTGGCGAAAACCTGTGAGGTCGATGGTGTACGCCAGCAAATTTGCGTCATCGCTCACTTCCATGCTGCCGACCCCAACGAACTTGTTTTCGCCCGCCAACTCGTTAAGGTCGAGCATCACCTGCTCCGCAGCCTCCATGCTTCCATGCCGGCGGCAGTGAATGGGGTATTGTTTGCCCTCTTCAGTTCGCGAGTAATACCAGTAGCCATTCTTCAGAACCGGAACGCTCAAGTCAGTCTGTTTTATCCGGCCCAGCATCTCGGTATAGAGCTTGTTTTCGAATGGCTTCAAGTGCGCCGTCATCTGCGCCGTGTATTGGTTCTCGGCGTTCAGGTAGTCGGCAACCGCGGGATTCGACTTCTCTCGCAACCAGTAATAGGAATCGACAACCGTCTCCCCGTGCCGAACCTCACTGTGACGCTGCTCCGCCGCGGCGGGAGGACTGGCGGTTTGTGTTTGAACCATCGTTGCTACTGCTTATTTTCGCAGCTGCACCACGTCGATCTCTTTCAACATGCGAACGGAGCGGGCCGGCTTTTTATCATGGGGAGCCACAATGCGCAATGGACCGTCTTTTTCGGAAAGAGCGTTGCCGTCTTGTTTGTCCGCAACCATGATTTCCGAATCGTTTACCGTGGTGTCGAAGTCGGCAAGTGCGTAAACCACTTCATAGCCGTCGCTGCCGATTGCGGACACATAGGTGGATAGCTGCTTTCCGTGCAAGCCTTTGCCGAAATCGACGCCTGCTTTGCGCAGCACATCCGCCACCAGCACTCCTTCGTAGTTGGCCGTTGTGCCATGGTTAGTCAAGGCAGCCTTGTGGCGCGGAAGCGCCTGTAAGTCCGCGGCGCTCATGTCTACCGGACTGGCATCGTTCACGCGCACCACAAGGTGATTCGTGTCGGCAGCGAAAAGCGAGCTGCATGCCAACAAGAATACAGAGCTTCGAAGAAGGAGCATGAACGCTACTGTACTGTAGCCGCGCTCGAATATTTCTTCCACATGTCTGGTTCCGCCAGCATACGAATGAAAACGCCGCCCACGACGGAGCGTGCCTGAAAGCCAACTTGTTTCCCGGTTTTCGTGTCGTACCAATCGCTTAGCGGCACGCGCGTCGGCGACTCATCCGCGAAGTGATACCCGGGATCCATGATGGAGACGAAGTCCTGCTTGGAACCGGCCAGCGTTGCAGTCCAGATCAGCCAATCGAGTTTGGTGTAGTCGGCGCGATTATCCAGCGGCAATCCGTATTTGTTCTCGTGCGTGCGATAAAACGCGAGTTCTTTCTCGATTACCGATGGCGGGAAAAGATTCAGGTGCAGAAGCTTGTCCCAGACTAGGTTGTATTTCTGGCTCCAGGTTCCTTCCTTATCGAATGCAAGCTTGTAGTGGTCACCGTCCAGACCGGTCTGAATCCAGTGCTGCACATAGCCTTGCACCAATTTTCCGTATTGTGACGAGACATCCGAGTGACCGAGTGTGCCGGCCATCTTGCCATATGCGGCGAGCGCCAGAATAGCTTTGATAGACAGGTTGGCGTTATGCGCTAAATGACCGGCGAAGTCGTCGGTCGACAACTGATTCTCAGGATCCAGCCCCTTATCGCGCAGGTAGTCCGCCCATTTCGTCAATACGGGCCAGTAACGCTCTGCGAACTTCGCGTTGCCATCCACTTGTGCGATTCCGGCAATCATTAACAGCATGTTGCCGCTTTCCTCCACCGGCATCTGGTTCTCTTCGGTTTCTTCGCCGCCGCCGTACTGTTGCCCGTTCGCAAGCGGATAACGTCCCAGATCGTGAGGTGCAAATGGAAACTTCCAACGCGGCAGACTGGCGTAATCGAGAATCGGCCGCAGTTGCGCTTCCAGCAGGCGCGGATTGAATAGCAGGAAAAACGGCGAGCTTGGGTACGTGACGTCAACCGTATCAATCGACCCGTTGCTGAAATTCTCCTTCGAGAAGTAGAGAGGAGTGCCGTCGGTGTCGATAGTAAGCTTGTGAGCTGCGAGCGTCTGGCGGAACGCGAGCGAGCACAATCGCGCATAATCCTCGCCCCCAACCGCCGTGAGGTCCTTCATCAGCATGCCATCGAAATCGGTCGCTCGCTTTTCGAGTGCATCGTGTTCTTGAATGGCGGCGCGGAACAGTTCGGCCGCCTCCGTACCGTTACGCCGCCAATAGGCACGCAGGCGCTTCTGCAAATAAGCGATGGCATATATGTCGTCGTAGCCCACCATGACGTACCGTGACACAGGGGTTGCGCCAATCAGGCCAAAATCGAACGATTCTGCCAATACGGGTGTCGGCTGCGCATAAGGCTGATCGGTTTGAAGGCGATCGGAGATAGTCGTTTGCCCCGTCTTCGTGAAATGCTCGATGGCATCGGGGCGAACCGTTGCCGATTCGCCGTTGGCTGTATTGGGTGGCGCCACTACGTAGAGATAACCCCAATCGATACGGAGATCGTCACCGGACTTTTCCAGAACCGGTTGGTGTTCGCTTCCCATCCGCAAGACTTGCAAGTCGGCCACGTGGTAGCGGGCCCACTCGACCGGCTGCTCGGGAATGTTCACGGTGAGCTGGGAAGAAGCGTCGAAGTAAACCTGCACTTTGTGCGAGGCGCCATCCGTCGCATTCACTGCCCACGAAATGTACGTCACCGGGCGGGATACCAGATCGAGACTCTGCGGCAACACCGGCGTAAAAAAGGTGAGCGTCACCATGACGCCACCGCCCTCGAACTGGTACAGCGTGTGCGTGGGCAGAACAGCCACATGCGTTTGCTTCATGGCGGGCATATGGCGCGGATCCGTGCCCATAATGCGGAACGTGTTGCCATCCACCCGCACCAGGCTGCAGAGCGATTGCGTTTTCCCCGTCCAGTGCTTGGTTGGCGTATCAGTGAGTTGATCGGACATCGACCAGATACTGAAGTACGGGTCGTGCGTGATCAAGGGTACGGCAGGCGGACGAAAGTCGGCGGCCTTCGCGAACACAGGGGCCAGCAGACACAACAGCAATGGCGAGATCGTTTTTCTCATGCTTATTCTCATTCGATAAATTTGTCGCAGCAGACTATTTTGCGGCGTCTTTAGGGCGCCGGCTTTCGTACTCGGCGAGCTCGGCTTTCGCCTGGTCAGTGTGGTGCGTTTGTGAGTAAAGGCGCGCCAGCACGTAATGATACTCCGGCCTGTCGTAGTTGAGTGCAATCGCCTTTTTGAGAGCAGCGACTGCGTCCTCATTCTGGTTCAGTCCGCGGTAGGCTTTCGATAACTCGAAGTAGGCTTGGTCCCACCCGGCATCTATATGGACGGCCTGCAACAGCAAGTCACGGGCCTCCGCAAACTGATTCCGCAGGTTCAAGAACGTTCCGTAATCAATCAGCGGCCACGCCGACGGCGTCACCTGTTTCGCATTCAATCGGAGACCTTCGTCAAAGTTCGAAACAGCCTCGTCCATGCGGCCGACAGCGGCATAGGCGAGCCCGAGGTTGTGGTACACACGGACGGCGGAGGGATCCAGGGCTTTCGCATTCTCCAAGTGCTTTGCCGAATTCAAATAGGACCCACGCTCATATTCAATGCGCCCCAGTTCATAGTTATTCTCGGCGGATTTCGGATCGAGTGCGACTGCCTTTTGGAGTTCTGTCAGGGCAAGCTCTTGCTTGCCAAGAATATTCAAATCGAGAGCTAATATCTTGTGAGCTTCGGAAAAATGGTCGTTCAGGGCCAGGCTCTTCGACACGGCCTGAAGGGAGCGCCAGTTCTGATGCAAGCGGAAGTAGGCATATCCAAGCTGGTAGAAGGCTTGCCAGGATGTTGGATGGCTCGCCACGTAATCAGGAGCCTGCGCAGCCACTTGCTCGAACTGTCCTGCCTTGATCAGCGATTCGAAACGTCGGACGGCTTCGTCATCCGCGCCTTGAGCGAAAGCAAACGCAACCTGGAGCAGCAATGTTGTTCTAACGAGCCAGTTTCGCCACATCGCTCTTTGTCTGCTGTCCCGCGGTTGCGCTGGCCAACTCCCAACTAACCTTGTCGTCCGACTCGGAGCGTAAACGCGCCGCCAGCGCCAACTCTGCACGTGCGCGTTCATTGTCTCCAAGTGCAGATAGAGTCAATCCCAATTGATAGTGCGCCTTCTGTACTTTCGGGCTGGTCGCGATTGCTGCCTCGAACTGCTGTTTGGCCTCAGTGAGCAGTCCGCTGGACCGATAAGCCATTCCTAACGCAACATGGGCGCGCGCATGTGCCGGTTGACGATCAATAACAGCCTTCAGCAGTTCCACCGTTTTCGTCTCGTCACCGGCTTGCTGTGCAAGCAGGGCCAGGTAATACATAGGCTCAACTGCTCCGGGCGCGGCTTGGAGGCTTTGCTCCAGGTAGCGCCTGGCTTTCTCGTTATCGCCCGCAAGAAAGTCGGTGGCACCAAGCGCATACAGCACTTGGGCGTTCTTCGGTTCTGCTTCTAACAGCGCTTCGTAAATTTTAGCCGCGGACGCGAAGTCACGGGTTGCCACGCGCGCACTGGCTAGTGCATACGCGGTGGTCGGATTCGTCGGCTCCAGTGCAGAAGCATGTTCCAGGTTTTCTGTGGCGTCCTTCAGCAAGTCCATCTGCAAACACAAAGCACCCAAGGCATACAATACGGTGGCGTCATTCGGCGTCGCTTGCCTGGCTTGCATCAAGATTGCAAGTGCTCCTTCGCTGTTCCCTTGCAGATTTCGAACGCGCGCCAGTACCAATTTCGGTTGCGGATCTTTCGAATCTGCTTGCTGCGCGCGTTCAGCGAAACGGGCTGCCTCCTCCAGTTTGCCCGCCGCGATGTCCAGCCGTGCCAGTGATAGCAGCGCTTCTATGTGGCCGGGGCTTGCCCTCACCGTAGCCTCAAATTCGCTCTGAGCCTCGGCGACTTTGCCTTGCTCCATTAGCAACGAACCCAAAACGTAGTGCGCGCCGGGTAGGCCTGGGGCAAGGGACAGCGCCTGCCGTAAATGATGCTCTGCTGACGGCAAGCTCCGAGACTGATATTCGATGCTGCCAAGCAAACTGTAATCCAGGGCTGTTGGCTTCACTCGAATCGCCGCTTCCAGAACGTGTTGCGCCTCGGGAAGCGACCCGGCCTGATACAACTCGAACGCTTGGCGAAAGGCTGCATCCTGCGCCGGGCATATGGGCGCAAGCAGCAGAGCGCAGCCTATCGCACTTGCAAGGGGAAACTTCAACATCCGTGATTGTATGCCCGGTGATTCTGGGGGAGGCGGAGGACCGCTTCTTGCGTATCCTCCGCTTCTCGAATATTAGAACGTGATCTTCGTATAGAGTTGGAAGGCCCGCGGCAGATTGCACTGGCCGGTGACTGCGCCAAAGTTCGTTCCATCGCTCAAGTTCGTGTCGGGGTCACACCATTGATGCCGGTTGAACAGATTTGAACTGTTGCCGCCCAGGCGCAATGTCACCCGTTCCTTGTACAAAGGAAAGTCTTTGAACAGAGAAAGGTTTTCGTTGTAGTTCGCCCAGCCGCGCAGACGCGAATCTGTTCTTGCTTCGTTGCCTAGCGAGCCCGCGGGTGGCGTAAGGAAACACGGAAGACGTGATGTAGCGGCTGTTCACGATGTCGAAGTTCGTGTTGTTCTGGTCGAGGTATCCGTTTACTCCGGCGACGCGATTCGGAAGATAGCCGCTGTTGAACAGCACGCCGCTGTATGGATTAGAACCGTAGTAGATTGCGAGCGGCCGCCCACTTTCGTAGCGGAGATTGCCGGCGACTTGCCATCCACCCAAAACCCAGTTGCCGACACCATGGTTCAGATAATGTTTTCCGGTGCCGAAAGGCAGCGCATACACAAAAGTGATGGTCATCACGTTCGGCACGTCGTCCAGCGATAACGACTTTGTCGGCAGGTAAGTGCTGACCGGAGCGCCGCCGCCGAAGCCCGAGTTTAGGCCGGACTCCGCGCCGTTATTCAAAAGCTTCGAGCGAACGTACGCAACCGTAAACTGCAAGCCAGTTTCAAAGCGCTTATTGAAATTCACCTGAAGTGAGTTATAGGTGCTGCTGCCGCTCGCTCCGTTGAACTGCGGAACATTCTGATACTGCGGGTATGGCCGTAAAGCCTGCGCAACCGTACCAGTGAACCCGGGGTAAGGCGAAGCGAAGCCGGCCGCCGCCGGTGTGCCAATCTGAGCGCTTAAAACGCTGAGCGGATACTGCTGCAGGATGAGCGGATTGTTCTGATTCAGGTCATCCATCTGGTCGGGTACAATCAGTCGCGAGCCATGGTTGGCAACGTACGCGACATCGAGCGCCATGCTGTTGCTGATCTGCCGCTGAACAGAAACCGTCCAGTTTTGATAACGAGGCAGCGTGATGCCTTTCGGATTCATGTACAACACGCTGGTTCCGTTCTCGAGTGTAGGGCTAATTTGAGGTGGCAACCGCACGGCACTCGCCGGGAAGCCATTATCCAGCAGGAAAGCCGCCTGGCGACCGTTAGTCAGGTCCGTTACCGAAGGGTTCGTGCTGAATCCGTAGTTCGAGTTCGCCTGGAAACCGTTCATCGTAACGGGAGCGTAGTAGATACCATAACCTCCGCGTACAACCGTTTTGCCATTCGCTCGATACGCGAACCCGAAGCGAGGTCCATAGGTATCAGCCTGCAGCTTTTCGAAGGTATTTCCGTGTCCGTTTAAATCGGCAAAGGCAAGAGCGCCCAGCCGGCCACCTGCCCCGGGATTGGCCAGGGTTGGGTCAAAGGATGAAAACTCATTGTGGCGCTCGGTGCGCGGAAACTGCAGGTCGTAACGGAAGCCGAATGTCAGCGTCAGTTTGTCCGTAAGCTTCCAATCGTCGTTCACCCAGGGCGAGAAGTAAGGTCGTCGATAGTCGGAGAACGCTGGAATCGCGAAGCCACCCTGATTCACTTGACCCAAGAGGAATGACGCGTACGGATCTCCTGTGCCGTTGATGGGGGCGCCAGTAGCAGTGAATGCACCGGTGGTCGCCGCACGGAACGAGAAAGAGCCGGCGTCGCCGATGTAGCTGCCCGTGAACCAACGTTCCCATCGATATTCGAAGCCGGCCTTGAGCGTATGGGCACCGATGATCTTTGTCGTGTCATCCAGGAACTGCCAGCGATCTGTTCCCTGTAATCCGCCCGTGCCGTTCACGCCAAAGTTGGTGTAGCGTTCGTCGAAGTTGACGTTGGGAAATCCGCCCGCATCTGCATAAGGAATGCCGGTGATGCCGACTTTCGAAGCCCAGCCCTTATTCACAATCGACGGATACGAATCCGGCAGAACCCAGCGATCATAGGAGGCCACGAAGTGAGTGAAGAAGCTAGGACTGATCAGCCACGTCAATTGCGCATGTGCGGTGTGCGTGGAAATGTCCTGTACGCGGGGATGCCCAATCGGCCCGCCACAACCGCCGATGTTGTTGCAGTCAAGCTCGCGCGGACGGTCGTCGTAGTTGTACGTCAGGCTGAAGCGGAGATTGTCCGTTATGTTGTGGTCGATGCGCGTGAGCACGGTGCGCGCATTCAGGAACGCCTGGGCCGGGCCGAGATTGTAGTTGCTGAATATGCCATTGTTCGAGGGCGCCGGCAGGTACGACTGAATATTGCCAGCCACCTTACTCAATTCGGAAGTTGGGATCTTATTGCCTGCATACGGATTGCGAACCGTTACGCCAGCCGGGCCGCCGCAGGTGGAAGCATCGCGCGTGGTGTTTGGGTCGAAGATCTGACCGCTGAAAACAGGGCGTCCGCACGCATCGGTCCCCAGTTGCTGCGTAGTTAGGAACTGCGAGAAGTCTCCGTTCCTAACCTGACTGTCGGCGACCGTCCCCAGCCCGCTTCCTAGTCCCGCATTGCTGTACTTGAACTCGTCGTAGTTGAAGAAGAAAAATGTTTTCTTGCGGCCATTGTAGAGCTTCGGTATAAATATCGGCCCGCCCAAGGTAAAGCCGTACTGATTCTGTCGCACGGGTGGCCGGATGGGCGCGATTTCGCCGCGCGCCTGCAACTTGTCGTTGTCGAAGAACTCATACACTTCGCCGTGGTATTCGGAGGTGCCGCTCTTGGTCGTGTACTCAACAAAGCCGCCGCTGGTATGGCCATACTGCGCGCTGAAGGTGTTCTCAATTACGCGCGCCTCCTGAATCGATTCATAAGGAGCAGATCGCTCCTGCGTGCCGTTGTGTCCGCTAACCTCGCCGTACGAAGCGCCATCCAGAAAGTTTTCAAAATCGCTACGCTGGCCGCCATTGATGCGCGCCCCGAACGCGCTACCCGGATAGATGTTGCCCTGCGTGGGCGCAACGAAGGTGGGGAACGTGTAAAGCTGCGACTCCGGCACTCGATTCTCCCCGGCCATTACGGCCGGCAGAGATTCGTAAAAGCGCTGATTTACGCTTGACGACACTTGCGGATTGTCAGCATTCAGCTGCTCGGCATCGGCCTGCACCTCCACTGACTGCTGCACCTCCCCGACTTGCAAGGGAGCATCCTGACGATAGGTTTGGCCCGAACCCAAAGTGATATTGCTCGCGCGGAACGCCTTGAACCCGGGGGTCGAAACCGCGACGGAGTACGTTCCAATCAGCAAGGGCGGCGTACTGTAATTGCCGTCGGAACTCGTCTTCAAAGTTGTGACGACGCCGGTTTTCATATCAGTGACCAGCACGTTCACATTCGGAACTGGCGCGCCTTGCGGGTCGCTGACGAGGCCCGTGATGATGCCGCGATCCGCCTGGCCAAAAAGTGCTATTGCAAACAATGCGAAGACTGCAAAAAGCCGCCTTGCGTTCATACCGGGAACCCCCTCACATACTCCGAAGCAATCACATGCGCCCCTGTCTACAACTAAGGATGGGTGGCTATGTCAGTGACGAGTCTGCCTGTATTAGGGGGGTGAGGACAAGCCTGTTGACTGTCAACTAACAGTTATGTAACCGCGCTAAGTGGTTGTTTCGATTGGTGTTCCGACTTCGGTAGTTAGTACTTTCACCTGTGGGAGAGTAGTTAAAAATCTTACCCGTTAATCAATCACTTAGTTGCGTTCTTGTATAATCCCTCCGGATGACTGGCGTTGAAAACTGTTCAGAGACGGAGAAGCGGGCCGCGCTCGAACGGGTCCTGCAAAGCCGCACGTTCAGCCGATCGGAACAACTTCGCTCGTTCCTTCAATACGTTTGCGAAGCACACTTTCAAGGGACCGCCGATTCTGTCAGCGAGTATCTGATCGGCGTAAAAGTGCTGCATCGGCCTCCGGCCTATTCGCCGTCCGAGGATTCGTCCGTTCGAACGCGAGCCTATGAACTTCGCCAGAAGCTGGAAAAGCTCTACTCCACCGAGTTAACGAACGAGCAGATCCAGATCGAGATTCCGAAAGGCTCGTACATGCCGGTGTTTGCTCTGGCCCACGCGAAGGAGAATGGGCATGCGGCTCTTCCTATTACAGTCGAGGCTGTTGTGCCCCGGCAGCCGGAGCCCAAGACGCTGAAGAGCCTTAGTGTGTCGTTTGTTGCTCTCGCCTTGCTCCTGGTGACCGCTATGGGCTGCGGCGCACTGACGATGTATCTTCTACGCGCCCAAACTGCAGTCGCTGCTCCGTCGCCGCCCGTCCCAGACCCCATCGTCGCCGAAGCTTGGGCTCCTTTCGCGAAGCGCCCCAGCTCCGTGCTGCTGGTTGCCGCAACGCCGCTCTTTCTTGTGCTTGGCCCGGAGTCGCACGGCGGCTTCAAAACACCCACTTATCCGGCACCAAGCGAAGCGTACCCACTCTTCCGCGAGCATCGGCCTCTGCCCGCACCGTCGAAGCTCGGCATGATTTTCACCGGCGATGCTGTGGGCGTCGGAAACATGAACGCGGTCGTTCTTGCCTCTAACGTGCTCCGGGAATTGGGTGCCGTGCCCCAGGTTCTGCCAGAGCGAACCGCCATGATGTCCGTCATCCACGGCCGGGATACGGTTCTGTTCGGAGCGCCGGTCGACAGCCAGGCCATCTCCGACTTGCTGGAGAAGACTCCGATGAGCGTGGTTTACGACGAAAGCGTAAAGGAGTTCGTTGTCCGAGACCGGGAGACGGGTCAGGTGTTCTATCCGGAGAAGGAAGCCAACGGGGATTTCAGGACCGTGTATGGCTTAGTCTCCGTTCTCAATACGAGAGACTCAGACCGCGGCAGGCTCGGCATGGTGATCTTCTCCGGCGTTACCTCGGTGGGTGTTCATGGGGCGGCCGAGTACTTCACCTCGCCGCATTTACTCCGGCAACTACGGAACATCTTCGCCAAAGAAGGCGTGAACGAATTCCCTGCGGCCTACCAGGTGGTCGTGAAGTGCAAGTTTGAGAACATGCTGCTGGTAGGCGTGGAATACCGGGCCCACCGCATCTTGAACCGCGACTGACTCGCGCCTAATCGCCAAGGTATTGCTTCAACGGCTCGTAGAAGGATTGAACAAACGCGACCGCGTTATCAGTGGCCGCTTTAGTGTCGCCGTGCGCATCGGTAACAACCCGGACCAATGCCGTGTCACTACGGTTGTACCGAATGGCATCGGCCACCGTGTAAAGCTTGGCCGAATATTCGCTGGCCACCACGCGCCTGTGCGACTGGTACCAGTAGAGAACGACGCTTTGATTGTCACCGTGCGCCACCACGTAACGATTAACTTGGATGGGCGCATCGCCCGGAATGGGTATGGTGAGAAAGCCGGATTCCGTCGGAACCCATCCGCTTCCCGGAAGACAATTCTTGGGGGAGTGCGGGGTTTTCCCGGTCCGCTGCGTTTGGAAATAAGCGACGAACATGGTCGCGAGGGAGCCGTTGTCACGGTTCCGGTAGACTCGCGCCAAGATATCGTCTGCCTTCAGAACGTCCAGCGATTCCTGGTCGAGTTGTTGATCCTCGATCGACATCCAGGGGCTATCGGTCAGGTGAAACGCCGCTAACTCGTGGTGAGGAGGAACGCGTTCCTGGCGCGAAAAACCATAAAAAACTCCGGCCTGCGCCAGCAGTACGACGCTTAGGACGCGCACGGCCTTGGAGTTCCAGAAACCTGCCATATTAAGCCTTGTGCAACTTTCTTGCTCCAAAAGAAAGGGCCCGGTGAGTCAGCAGGAGCGCAGCCAACGCCACGAGAAACACGATGTAGCCTTCCATCTCGTGATACGTACCTTGAGCCAATTTGGTGTTGACCTCCGACAAAAGGCCGGTGAGTCCTACCCGGATGCCGTTGGCCATGATCGCGATCGGCACGGTCGCTACCAATAGGGCCCAGCGCATCCAGATGCGCTTATCGACAAAGTAGCTGTAAACCAGCGAAAGGAATGCCAACGAGAGCAGGGAACGGATGCCGCTGCATGCTTCAGCGACGTCAAGCGTTTGGCTGGGAAGGCGCAGCAAGTTGCCTTCGCGGATAACGGGTATGCCCATCATCTCAATCAGCCACTCCCCGAGTGCACTTGCCACCATTTGTAGGCTCAGCGTAAGTCGGGCGTACAGAATCTGCGGAATAGGGATCATGAACAGCAGTAATAGAAGCGGGAATAACAGGATCTTGACCCACTGCTTACCGCCCAAATACAAGACGATTCCGAACACGGCAATGATAAACGAAAGACGCGCCGTAAACAGCTCAGCGCCGAGCGTGGCGGCTAGTTCCTGAAGCGCAGCCCAGCCGATTAGCAGCAGGCCCCAGTTGCTCGGCCGGCGTGGCGTGGCGAGCAATTGATCGCGTCGCTGCCAGGCAATGAATCCGGCGATGATGGGTACGAAGAAGCCGTGGCCCATGTTCTCGTCGGTCGCCCATTGGACGCCCATCCGGTATAACACCGGCGCATAACAGAGAATCAGAAGCCCGCCGAACCAGGCGATGGCTGACCAAGACACTCCTGGTGTTTCTTTGGTTGTTTGCCGATTATCGGCAGTTTCTAACAGCGGGGCACTCGCCATATTTGGCACAGTCTTCTCAAGTTAAACACAAACCTCGGCAGCCGGACAGACGTCCCAGTGGAATACGAGTACCCGCTTACGCCAGTACGTCCGCCATCCACAATGAACAACAATGACTAATGTGAGGCTAATCTCCGTACGATCGCGCTGGCGTTGGAAGGTGCGTCTTCCATTTTTTCTGCTCTGGCTTGGGCTGATAACTTGCCACGTGCAGGCTCAACAACAGCAATTCTTCCCCTTGCGGGACGTACGCGCGGGACTCCATGGTATCGGCCGTACCGTCTTCCAGGGGAATCGTATCGAAGATTTCCAGGTCGAAATCCTCGGCGTCATCCAGAACGGTGGACCAAAGCAGAGCATTATCCTCGCGCGTCTGAGTGGCGGCCCTTTGGCAGAGGCTGGCGTAATTCAAGGCATGAGCGGAAGCCCTGTGTACATCGACGGTAAGCTGCTCGGTGCAGTCGCGCTCGGTTTCGCTTACTCCAAAGAACCCATCGCCGGCATTCAGCCGATTGAACAGATGATTGCCGATGCCACATTCAGTTCCGAAGCAAACGGCTTCACGGCAGCACACAACGGCTTGCCCGGCACGTCCGATCATTTGACTTCGGGGTTGAACGTTGGCAGTATTACGCAAATCTTAACTCCTGTCGGCTTCAGTGGCTTTACTCCCGCAACGTTGCAGGCGTTTGCGCCGCAGTTTCAAAAGCTTGGTTTTCAGCCTCAACAGGGAGTGGGGAGTGGCTCTCCTATTTCTCAGACAATGACGGGAATAGTTCAACCCGGGTCAATGATCAGTGTCCAGCTGCTCAGCGGCGACATGTCAATCGGTGCCGATGGAACTGTGACCTACGTGGACGGAAAACGCATTTTTGCCTTTGGACACCGATTTCTGGACACGGGTTCGGTGGAGATGCCTTTTGCGCGCTCGGAAGTAATTACGGTTTTACCCAATCTCAATACTTCGTTCAAGCTCTCTACACCGAAGGAGTGGGTCGGCACCATACTCAGTGATCGAGGCACCGGTGTAGCTGGTGAAATCGGCCGCCAGGCACACACCATTCCAGCTACGATCTCAATACAGTCCGGCAGCACTGGCACACATCTTTATCATGTGCAAGTGATCAACGACCGCCTGCTGACCCCCTTCATCACACAGACTGCATTGTTCTCGGCCATAGATGCCACTGAACGAACGCTGGGCTCGGGCACCATTCGGCTTCGGACCCACATCTCTTTCAGCGGCAACGTTCCTCCCCTGGATCTGCAAGATACCTTTGTCAGCGACAGCGGATTGGCACAGCAGGTGTCACTTGATGCAGTGACGACACTAGGATTTATACTAGGTGCTGGCTTCCGGGATTTACATATTCAAGAGATGAAGTTCCAGGTTGAGCCTATTCAGTCAAAGCGGCAGCTTTACATTACAGAAGCCTGGACGTCTGCACACGAGGTGAAACCGGGAGACGCCGTGACGGTGACGGCACTACTGGCCGGTGAGAATGGCGTGCAGTTGACAAGACAAGCTGTCTATCATGTGCCCGTAGGCTTGCCGGCGGGACTGTTGAACTTTACTGTGAGCGACGCAAATACCCAGAACTTTCCAGACTATGCAGGCATGAACGCATCATCTGCGCGAACGTCGTCGGAACTGGTTCAACTCATTAATAAGTATCGTGGCGCAGATGCTGCCTACGTTCGCGTGTGGCGATTCGAACCATCATTCACGATTTCAGGCCCATCCCCTGGCGGTGAACTTACAGATCCGCCTCCCTCTGCTATGCTCATCCTCGCCGATCCGTCCTCTTCGCCCACCAGCAATAGTGCTCAGGTGGCGACGCGCGGCTCCGGTGTTGCTGAATTCCGTCTGCCTGTTGACGGTTATGTGGTTTCAGGCGCCCGAACTGTTCAGGTGGAAGTAAAAGAGTGAAATTCAGACATTTCGTGTCCGCATTGGCGCTCACTCTGTGTGCGCAGGCGGCGACGACTACTTCGTGGCAGCTGACCGGTTACGCCGACTTTTTGAAAGGACGATTCGATGGCCTGTCGTTGTCGGTGGATGGCACGCTTCAGCCCGGTCCTTCCATCGAACAATCCACTCCTCTGAATCAGCCCGCGGCTTGGAATGTGGTTAGCCGAGCAGACGGTAGTGTCTTCATCGCATCCGGGCACAACGGACAGATTCTGCGCATTTCGCCAGAGGGCCAATCGTCGATTGTCTGGACGGCGCCACAACCTGAGGTCTTCGCGATTGCCGCTGCGCCTGACGGAACCGTGTACGCAGGGACATCGCCGAACGGTGGAGTTTACCGGATCGAAAACGGCGCCGCTCGCGAAGTCTGGCACTCTCCCGACAAATACATCTGGGCCTTGCAAGTGGGTAATGACGGCTCTATCTACGTCGGGTCCGGCGAACAGGGCCGAGTGTATCGCATAAATCGCAATGGCACGTCGGAGACTTTCTACGAGACCGGACAAGCGAATGTAACGGCACTCACTTTGTCGGATTCCGGAACACTCTACGCTGGCACCGACCCGAATGGCCTTCTGTTCGCTATCGATGGTGCCAAGCATGGGACAGTGCTGTTCGATTCGACTTGCCGGAGATACGATCCATCGTTGTCGCGCCGGACGGAACGGTGTACGCCGCGGCAATGGGAGGAGCAGTCTCGACTCGTACGACCGCGACAACTCCCGCCGCGACTGCCACCGCAGCCGCCACGGTCACTGCAACTGTGCCTACGGTGATCACGGTAACCGAAGCGGCTGACGCTCCCAGCGCCGCGGCACCTCCGGCGCAGACGCAGGCTTCTTCTTCGACCAGCGGCACGACGACAGCGCCCGCGGCCGCGACTACGTCCACCGTCACGGAAGTGAGCGGCGTAGACAAATCAGCAATCTACAAGATCACTCCAGACCATCGGGCAGAAACGTTGCGCACCTCCAAAGACGATAACGTGTATGACTTGGCGCTGGTTCATGACGGGCTGTTATTTTCCACCGACGTCCATGGGCGGATCTTTCGTCTGGTTGGTCGACGCTCGACTCTTCTGGCGGATTTGGGCGATGGAGTGACAACTCACCTGATGGTTCAAGGTGACACAATCTCCGCTCTACTGAGCAACCCGGGACGTTTCGTTCGCCTGGGCGCCGCTGGCTCTCAGCCGGCACACTACCAGTCTGAAGTTCATGATTCCACGTCGGTCGCCCGCTGGGGCCATCTGCAGTGGCACGGCAATGGCAGCGGGATGGTGTTTGCCACACGAACCGGATTTTCCGCGCGCCCCGACAGTACCTGGAGCGATTGGACTCCGGTAGAACCAGCGACAGCACTCATTCGTAGCCCCGCCGGCCGTTTTGTGCAGTGGCGCGCTGAGTGGCCCCCGCATGCGACGGGCACCATTGACTCGGTGGGAGTCCCTTATTTGCCGCGCAATGGTCCGCCTGCGATTCACAGTATTACCGTCTCCTCCATCGTGGGCACAAATCCTGCGAAGTCCGCCGGAACGACGGCCGCTTCCTCCAGCAACGCCTATACCGTGACCGTCACCGACACCGGCGATGCCCCAGCCGCTAGTACAGCCAACTCGGCAAATCAGACCGCTTCCCGCCTGCAGACCACCCAAACGCAAATCTCCTGGCAGGCCGATGATCCGGACGCGGATAAGTTGGTCTACTCCGTTTACTTCCGAGCCGAGGATGAAAAAGGGTGGCAACTGGTCCGGAGCCGCATGTATGAGAACACGTTGACGCTCGACCCCGACGTCTTTGCCGACGGTCGCTACTTTTTCAGAGTCGTCGCGAGCGATTCGCCGGCAAACGCTCCTGAGTTCGCGCAGGAGTCGGAATTAGTCAGCACGCCGGTGGTGATCGACAATACGCCGCCGACAGTCGCCGTCGGCACCCCCCATCGCAGCGGGGCTGTTCTGGATGTGGAAGTAATGGCCGACGACAAAACCAGCCCGTTAAAGGTTTGCGAGTACTCGCTCGATGCCGGATCTTGGCAACCGATCGAGTCTACAGACGGCGTCACAGACTCGCTCCATGAGACCTTTGCTCTTCACCTGGACAATATTCGTCCCGGAGAACACCTGCTCGTATTTCGCGTTTACGATGTCGTTGGGAATGCCGGATTGGGCAAAGTGCTTCTGCGCTAGGGTCGACCGCACACAGAGACGAAGGAATCAAAAGAAGAAGTCTTGGTGCCGGCGGCAGGAGTTGAACCTGCGACCTACGGATTATGAGACCGTCGCTCTAACCACCTGAGCTACACCGGCAGCACCCTTTTAGAGTACCGTATCGATCTCGCCCGGACTAATCGCTAGACAGCCCGGGATCGAACAAATGTAAACCGCTCTTTGAGCTTCAAGAATGGCAGCTCAAGGTATCGGTACGACAAGGCTGCTAGTGCAATGCTTGTCGCCAAAGACGCTGCACTCCGCACAGCTAAGAAAAGGGCGGGCGAGCCCGTGGCGAAACGAGCCCTCGTCAGCAGTGAGTGCCAAACGAGTTCAGCGAGCCAATGGAAGGCATAGAGCCCATATGAGATTCGTCCCAGGTCAACGGCCCATTTCGGCATTCCGGTCCATCCAAGGAACCCCACAATCCCCAGCGCACAGCCAAGCCCGGCTAGCGCGAAGCCCGCAGCGGTAATGCTCGGAGTCGTCCCCAGAGCGCTCAGCCAAGTGGCCCACACGCAGAGGCCCGCCGCTGTTCCAAGCACCGCGACCCGGCCCACGACCCGCAATGAAACGGACTTTCGATGCAGCGCGAGCGCAAGCAACGCACCAATGCCAAAGTATTGGAATTCAACGAAGCTGTTGTACCAGATTACCGGGTCCTGGCCTGGGATCCGGCGCAGAATCACAGTCGCGATCCAGGCGGTTGGTATCGTCGCCGCGGAAAAGAGAAGCAGCAAGCGCCGGTTTGCCGTTAGAGTGAGCAGAGGCCAGATCAGGTAGAACTGTTCTTCAAGCGAGATGCTCCACAGCGGATCCGCCGGACTCGAAGCGACACCGTCCGGATGGAATACCATGTACCAGTTTCCGCAGAACAGCAGGAATGTGAGCAACTGGCTCGTTTCCATGCGATGCGCGGGAGCCAGCCATCCTCCGATCGCCGTAACCAGCAGGAACGCGAAGTACAACGGCCAGATACGAAGGACTCGGCGCACATAGAACGCCTTCAAGTGGATGCGCCCCGACTCCTCGCGTTCCCGGATCAGCAACTCAGTAATCAGGAATGAACTAAGGGTAAAGAACAGCGCCATCCCGGTTCTGCCGGCCAGCGCAAGTAACGCGGCCGGGTTGCCGGGTGGACCGGAGAAAGACAGGAAGGGGCTTTTCGCAAAAGCGTGAAAGACAAACACGCTTAGAAAAGCAACCAGCCGGAGAACGTCCAGTTCCGGCCGATAGTATCGCCGCGCTGCCACTGCTGGCAAGCGGGCAGATGCGGTCGCACTGCTTGGCATCCGTTGTTGGAAATCTTAGTTGATTGGTAAACCGACTTAATTACGACCGGACAATTAATCCGTAAATACGATCAAGGTCATCTTGGGAGTAGTAGTCAATCTCCAGCTTACCGGAACTGGCGGACTTGGCAACTAGGCGAACCTTGGTACCAAGTGCAGACTGCATCGACTCCAATGCCGCCCGTACATTGGCGTCGGGCTCGGCAATTGTTTTGACTTTTGTCGGCGCTCCGCTGGCACCGGAGCCAGAACTGAGGAGTTTAATCAATTTCTCGGTTTCGCGTACCGAGAGCCGCTTATCCAGTACCTGTTGTGCCGCCTGCCGCTGCGCTTCGGCAGTAGGCAAGCCCAAGAGAGCCCGCGCGTGGCCCATGCTGATGTCGCCCCGGATCAGGTCGTCCTGTACTTCTTTCGGCAGTTTCAAAAGACGCAGGAAGTTGGTGATCGTCGAGCGATCCTTACCGGTGCGTTCCGCCACCTGCTCGTGGCTGAGTTGGTGCTGCTCGATCAAGCGGGCGAAGGCGATCGCTGTCTCGATCGGGTTCAAATCCTCGCGCTGAATATTCTCAATCAGAGCCAGTTCAAGCATCTGATTCTCTTCCGCCGAGCGAACCAGAGCGGCAATGGTACTTAAACCGGCTAAGCGGGCTGCTCGCCATCGGCGCTCTCCAGCTACAATCTGGTACTGTCCTTCGCCAACGCGAACGACTGTGATCGGCTGTAACAGGCCGTGCATGCGGATAGATTGAGCGAGTTCATCTAAGCGATCAGCCTCGAAGGCAGTTCTAGGCTGGTTACGATTCGCGACTATCGAATCGAGAGGAATACTCTCAAACCGCTCAAATTTTTCCGGAAGCTCCGGAGCGATTGGTTCAAGAACGGCGACAGCAGGCGCCTCAAGCTCAACCTTTACCTCTGGCTTAGGTGGGATAAGAGCGTTCTTGCCTGGCAATAAGGCCGAAAGGCCCTTACCGAGCGCTTTGCGCTGACTCCGGTCTAGTTCTGGTCTGCTCATGAGCCAAGATTTCCTTTGCGAGTTGAATATAGGCCTCCGCGCCACGAGAGCGCGGGTCATAGGACAAGATGGATTGCCCAAAGCTGGGCGCTTCCGCGAGACGTATGGTGCGGGGGATCACCGTCTTGAACACTTCACTGCCAAAGAACTCACGCAGATCGGCTTCTACCTGCCGAGTGAGGTTCGTGCGATCGTCATACATGGTGAGCAGGACGCCTTCGATGCCAAGATCGGCGTTGAAGCTTTCCTTCACCCGGTCGACCGTATCGATCAGCTGCGATATGCCTTCCAGAGCGAAGAACTCACACTGAATCGGTATCAGCACGGCATCGGAGGCCACCAGAGCGTTCAGGGTCAAAAGATCGAGAGCCGGGGGGCAATCGATCAGAACGTAGTCGAATTCTTCTGCTACAGTCGCCAACGCCGATTTAAGACGGATCTCACGCTCTTCTGCATCGACGAGGTCAAGATTTGTGGCGACGAGATTCTGGTCGGTAGGAACGATGGACAGGCCTTCAAACCCGGTCGGAGTGATGGCGTCTCGAATGTCAACTTCACGCAGGAGAACTTGATAAAGCGTGTTTCGTTCTGGCGATTTATCGACGCCCAGGCCCGTGGTGGAATTGCCTTGCGGGTCCGAGTCGACTAGGAGGACTTTAAGTTCAGAGGCTGCCAAGGCAGCCGCAAGATTTATGGCGGTCGTGGTCTTACCGACGCCGCCTTTTTGGTTAGCTATCGAGAGTACGCGCGCCAAGATTCACTTCTATTCACGGGGAGGGGTTCAAAGGAATCCTACCATGTTCCACGTGGAACACCGGCCAGAGTGACTTTGCGGTCCCGGAGTGCGTCGTTGCATATGTTCCACGTGGAACACTGGACTGATTACGCTAAGTGGCGAGTGGTTAGGTTTGTAGCGTTGCCAGCACGTCATCGATGCTGACGAACCACGTCAGCCTGGACCAGCACAAGAGAGACTGCGCGCGCCCCGAGCGGGTGCAGCGGCTCGGATCTGCACTGATGGCCACCCGAAAACTTCGAGCAGCCATGTTCCACGTGGAACACTGGCCAGCTTACACCGTCGCCAGCGAACCCAGACTCAAGTAGATGTCGAGAACCGCGACCGCAGCGGGCGTCACACCTGGGATGCGACGCGCTTGGCCAAGGGTCTCCGGGCGCACGCGAGATAGCTTCTGGCGCACCTCGTTCGACAATCCGGGTATGTTGTCGTACAAGAACGACGAAGGGATTACCCGCCCTTCGGACTGCTCCAAATTCTTGATCGCCCTGTCTTGCTGGGCCATGTAGCCCGCGTACTTGATCTCCGTCTCTACGGTGGTCAACACACCATGTGAGAGAGGAATGCCAAGCTGGCGCTCCAGCCATGATTCCAGCACCGCGACCCGCGCCTCGGGCCTCCGCAGCCAGACGGCCAGCGTTGGATTGTCGGTGGCAGAGCCCAAGCCCATCGCCGCCGTCCGGTTTTTCTCCAGAAGCTCAATCACCTGACTCTTCTGTTCCTGCTTCTGACAGAAGCGCCGCCAGCGCTCCTCCGTCACCAATCCCAACTTGCGGCCCAGAGGCGTCAGCCGTTCATCTGCGTTATCGATTCGCAGATGAAGCCGAAACTCAGCCCGCGACGTAAACATGCGGTAGGGCTCGTCAGCACCTTTGCTAACCAGATCGTCTATCAGAATGCCTAAATAGCCGTCGCTGCGACCGATTGCAAGGCCGGGTTGCCCCATGACGTGAGATGCCGCATTTACCCCGGCCACCAAACCTTGACACGCCGCCTCTTCGTACCCCGACGTGCCATTGATCTGGCCAGCAAGGAACAAGCCTGAGATGGTTTTCACCTGAAGCGAGTGAGTGAGCTCACGAGGATCAATAGCATCGTATTCGATCGCATAGCCAGGTCGAATCATCTCGGCTCGCTCCAGCCCCGGGATTGACGCCACCATGGCCGATTGAACGTCGATCGGCATGCTGGTCGACATCCCGTTCACATAAACCTCATGAGTATCGAGACCCTCTGGCTCCAGGAAAATCTGATGCCTTTTCTTGTCGGGGAACTTAACGATTTTGTCCTCGATAGAAGGGCAGTAGCGAGGCCCGATGCCTTCGATCTGTCCGGAATACAGTGGCGAGCGGGCAATGCTGTCGCTTAGCACCCGATGCGTCTCGTCTGTCGTATAGGCCAAATGGCAGCAGATCTGCGGACGGTCAATCTTCTCAGTGAGAAAGGAGAAGGGAGTCGGAATCGGATCGCCAGGCTGCTCCTCAAAGCGCTCCCAGACGATAGTCCGGCCGTCGAGGCGGGGCGGCGTTCCAGTCTTCAATCGGGTCCACTGTAGACCCAGAGTACGCAGCTGCGCACCCAGAGTATTGGAGGGAGCCTCTCCGCTCCGTCCGCAGGCGGTCTTAGACTCTCCCACATGCGCCAAACCGTTCAGGAAGGTTCCCGTCGTAACCACAACGGCTCCGGCGAGTAGGTCGCGGCCATCCTTCAGACGCACACCCGTGATCCGGCGCGAATTGGCTTCGTCTTGTATAAACAGCAACTCGCCCACTTCCGCCTGCAGGATGCGCAGGTTAGGCTCATTCTCCAGCCATTCGCGCATGCGGATCCGATACTGCTTTTTGTCGCATTGCGCCCTGGGCGACCAGACAGCCGGTCCACGGCTGGTGTTCAGCAGGCGGAACTGGATACCGACAGCATCGGTTAACTCGCCCATAACGCCGCCGAGCGCATCTACTTCTCGCACCAGGTGTCCCTTTGCAATTCCGCCAACGGCGGGGTTGCACGACATCTGAGCAATCAGGTCGATGTTCATGGTGACCATTGCGGTTTGAAGGCCCAGACGGGCGCACGCCCGCGCCGCCTCGCAGCCCGCGTGACCCGCACCCACTACCACAACGTCATATCGCTTTTGCATGAAGGGAGCAGCCTTAGAATAAAGGCCTACCACTTCATTCTACTGAGGAAAAAGAGGCCTTGAAGATTCTTATTGTCGGCGGAGGTGGCCGGGAACACGCCATGGCTTGGAAGTTGGCGCAAACACCTGGCGTGCAGCTGATTGCCAGTCCGGGCAACCCTGGTATTGCAGCCGTGGCGCAGTGTTTTCCCGCGCCGTCAACTGTCGATGGCTACCGTGAGCTGGCCGAAATGTTCCACGTGGAACTTACCGTCGTCGGCCCCGAGGCGCCGCTTGTCGCCGGAATTGTCGACGACTTTCGGGCTCATGGTCACTTAATCATCGGTCCCCAGCAGGCGGCCGCACGGCTGGAAGGCTCCAAGATCTTTGCCAAGGAGTTCTTTCGTCGCGCTGCCATTCCAACTGCGCGGTCGTTGCAGGTGACAAGCCTCGAAGCTGCGCGCGATGCCCTGAAGAGCTTTCCCCTGCCGGTCGTAATCAAAGCCGACGGACTTGCCGCAGGGAAGGGCGTAGTGATCGCCCGCGATGAAGCCGAGGCACAGGATGCCATCCAGGCGTTAGGTCCGTTGCTCGTTATCGAGGAGTTCCTGGAAGGCGAAGAGGTAAGCTTCATTGGCCTTAGTAACGGCGAGAGCTTGGTGCCGTTCCTGCCTAGCCAGGATCATAAGCGCGCCCTCGACGGCGACATGGGGCCGAATACCGGGGGTATGGGTGCGTACTGCGATTCCCGTATCATCACCCCGAGTCAAACAACCGAGATTATGGAACGCATAATGTTGCCGGCTCTCTGGCAAATGAAGCGGGAAGGAACGCCGTTTACCGGTTTTTTGTATGCCGGGCTGATGATGACGGCCGCTGGCCCTAAGATCCTCGAGTTCAACGTCCGAATGGGAGATCCAGAGACGCAGGCCATTCTGCACTCCTTTGAGGGCGACTTCGCTGATTTCCTATGTACCTCAGGTAAGTCTGGGATGGGTTCGAGCCAGCCTTCCGTGTGTGTAGTCCTCGCTGCCAAGGGGTATCCTGGCCAGCCAACATCGGGTGACGCCATTTCCGGCATTCAGGACGCGGAAGCTGCTGGTGCAACCGTTTTTCAAGCAGGAACAAGGCAGGAGAGCGGAGAATTACTGACCAACGGCGGACGGGTGCTGGGTGTCACAGCATCCGGGGCGACGCTGCAGCAGTCCATCGCAGGCCGCTTACAGGGCCGTTCAGAAGATCGAATTTGCTGGTATGCAATACCGGCAGGACATTGCGCAGAAGGGTCTGAGTCGCTGGTAAACTGCAATGGTGTGGGGACGTAGCTCAGATGGATAGAGCGGCCGCCTCCTAAGCGGCAGGTCGGCAGTTCGAATCTGCCCGTTCCCACCAGATGCCAACGCGATACACTCCCTAGCTTACTGTCGCTTGTGCGAAGACGACATCCAGCGTGTGAGCCAAACGGAGACCTGCTAAAGCCAGCCGCTCATCAACGACGGAAATCTCGTGCTGGAAATACAGTTCATCTACAATCCCGTTCTGCTCTACTAGCGCGCCCTCTGCGAGACGGTGTGACTCATTCGCCCAGTCGGCGGGTCTGCCTTCAGGCCTTTGCTCCAGATGTTCCGATTGGATCTGCTCTTCCAACTTCTGACCGTACTCAGTCTCATCCAGCTTCGTGTGCTCAATAAGTGCACTGTCCCAAACGCTATGGAGATTGCACGGCTTGTTCTCGCCGCATTCCTTGCTGCCAAATAGAACTACTTTGATCTGGTTGCCGCCAGCAGCTTCTTCGACCGCATGCATCGGCTGATGGATGTCGCCGACAAAATGCACCAGGAACTTCAGCGCCTCGATACGAGCTTGTTTTGGCTGAGACTTGTCTGCCGCTATTGCCGCGAACATATCGATCCGATCCACAACACAATTCTGATGATCGGTATCGGCGTTTTTGTGATTGCTATAGGGCTGGTAGCAATCCCGTGCATCGTCGAAGAAGGCCGCTGCTTTCGGTATATCCACATAATGCCAACCTGCGGTTTCATCTCGGTCGCGTCTCACCTCGTCAGGCCAAGTGGATGCCCAACCAGAGTCTCATTGCCTAACAAGGCTGCGAGCTGCGACTTAGTGCTTGCCGAGATATGATTTTGCGCAATCTGCGCAACCAGATGATGGCCTTCGCGACCCCAAGCCCACGAGGGTACAGAGGTCAGGAGAGCCGTCCCCGTCACTACACAAAGTCTGGAAAGGTTGTTCACATCACATAGTAGTCGGTCATGAGTTTACGACTGATGAACGACTCTTGCGGCGAGTCAAGTTACCGTTTTGTTCACAAACTAAGCTATTGGTTCACTCTTGCAGCAGGTTTCGCTGTATTTTCTGTTGATACACCAGCGATTCGCAGGCAAATAGCGAGTGGCTGCGAAACTGCTTGCGCATCGCGTGAGCGAGGATCGCATGCAGGCACAACAGTTGAAGACATCTCACACAGAGGTTGATCACTACGCCCAGGAAGTCAGGCTGGGACTGGTTCTCTACGGGGGCATCTCCTTAGCAATCTACATGAACGGAGTGACCCTGGAGTTCTTTCGCGCAGTTCGTGGCCGCGGACTTTACGGGTTCCTCAAGAAGATCACGAATTCCGAGATCTTCATCGACATCATCAGCGGGACCTCCGCAGGCGGGATCAACGGATTGTTTCTGGCATTCGCGCTCGCGAACCGCGTGGAGTTTGGCACTTGCCGAGACCTTTGGCGGAAAAAGGGCGGGATTGGTAGCCTGATCGGGAACATACCGGCTAAGCATGCTGGAATGTTGCGTGATTCTCTATTCGATGGTCCCGGGTATTACGTACCGGCGCTCGAAGATGCATTTCGGACAATGCTCCGGTCGCCGCCCGATGATGGGCACAACGCTTCTCCTGCACCGGATTTCGATCTGGACCTCTTCATTACCGGGACTGACTTCTACGGAGAGGCGTCGACACAATTCGACGATGCAGGTCACCCGATCGATCTGATGAATTACCGTACCGTGTTCCAGCTTCGTCATCGGACCAGCGAACTGGAGGAGGGCCGGAGCGATCTTCGCGTCAACAATCCATCATCACCGTCCATGCCAGCATTCGGGAAGTTAGCGGCTATCACCTCGTGTTTTCCTGCTGCGTTTCCACCCGTGGCCGTAGGCCCGGACGGTAACGGCGAGGACAGCTGCCTGCGAAAGTGGGGCGGCCTCGACGGCAGCACTAAGTTCTTCGTCGATGGAGGAGTGTTAGCAAATAAGCCATTTACCCCGACGATTCAGGCTATCTTCAAGCGGTCGGCAGACCGCGTTGTTGATCGTTACCTTTGCTACGTGGAACCCAATCCAGAACCATTACAAGAGAAAACCTCGGCGCCGGTACCGATTGCGCCGGACTTAAAGCAAACCGCCCTCGGTTCACTCTCCACACTGCCTCGGTTCCAGAGCATTTCCGGTGACCTGATGCAAGTTGCTTCCCACAACACTGCTTTGGAGCAATATACGCGCATGTGCAAGGCAGCACGCAATCACATCGATACGGCTCACTGGAAGCCGTCGAGCTTCTATCAAAAAGCACGGCTTCTCTCGCTCACCGATCGCGTGTTGGCAGGCATTTTTCGTGACAATGGCCGCGACCCAATACGCAGCCGTTCGGCCAAAGAGGCGGCTTGCCGGATGGTGAACTGCTTCGAAGATTCTGAGGTAGACCATGCGGAGGTTTTGCTTCCCCAGGTGGACATCTACTTTCACCAGCGCCGGCTGACTCATCTGACGTATTGGGCATCTGAAAAGTTGAACCCCGCCAACCGAAAGCAAGATGAGTTACTGAGCGATCCTCGACCAGCTGCAGACATAAGTCGGGATCTTAGGCACGCGAAGCGGGCTATCAATGGCCTGAAGGAAGTTGCGGACATCCTGCAAGACGAGATGGAGAGCCTAATTGATAAGTACGACTTCAAGTGGGAATCCCGCTTCAGCACTGACAAGAACCCGCAGGAGAGCGCCGCTGCGTTGTGGCTCGAAGTCTATGAACTTCTTTTCAACTTCCTAGATTGCGGTGACCTGGAATGGCCGGATCCGGCAAATATGCGCTCCGTTAGGGACTTTCGAGCGAAGCTTCGCGCGAGGGCCTCACTGCTAAAGAGTGGACAGCCCACGAAGTTCATACGCACGGGGGCAAGCTTTCTGTCGATGGCGAACCAGAAAGAGCTGAATGTACTGAAACAGCACGCGCGCGCTTACCCTGGCTTGCTAGCTGAGTATGAACAATTCGAGATGTTGGACGACCTGACGTTCCCTGCCGAACTAATGTCAGGACTGGTGTCCAAAGATTCCATCAGAACGATTCGATTTAGTCCTTTGGACGCAAAACTCGGTGCCTCGGGCCTAAAGCCGAAAATCCTAGGGCGCCAGTTCGGAGCATTCGGTGGATTTCTGAAAGAATCATGGCGGTCCAATGACATCCTGTTCGGTAGATTCGACGGTGCCTGCCAGTTGACAGAGCTGCTGCTGGGCGAAAATTCAAAAGCGAAAAATAAATCGGCCGCTGAATTAGCCGAAATTAGGGCCTCGTTTTTCGAACTTGATGGAAGTTATAAAAAAGGACGGGGTCCGGCTGACTATTTCCCGCACTGTGATGCTGCAATTCTGGAGCCTTCGTTCCGAGCAGCCATCGGCGGATGCTGGACACCGGCAGTCATACAAGCGTTGATCGAGGCGGAGCAGCATGAGATATTTGCGGACGAAAACGCTGGGGTCTGCCCGGCCTACGGTACGTTGCTGGACTACCTTCGGACAAAATACCCGGTAAGAAACGAAGGCGCGAAGAATCTTCTCCGGCTTGCTTCCATTCCCGTCGCCCTCAAAGTATCAGCAGCAGCGGCGCTAGTAGGCTTAGGCATGCTCCTGCGCAAATTCAAAAGGACCCGGACCAAGTTCCCCAATCCGGTTATTCTGCCGGTTCCAGTGACAATTGCGACCGAGCAGCAGCCGGAGGCGAGTAGGGGCGCAACGGCGTGATCTAGATCGTTAAGTGGTGCCCGGGGCGGGACTTGAACCCGCACTCCGCTTGCGCGAAAAAGGATTTTAAGTCCTTTGCGTCTGCCGATTTCGCCACCCGGGCGTGGGACTAACACGCGGATGTTCTCATCCGCCTGTCTATCTCTTCATGATAGTGAATGCGCTCAACCGAACGCGGAGGAGAACTTCTCAGACGGTGGGAGCGTTACAACCGTCCCCCAGAACTCGAAGCACGTCTGAATGAACCGTAAGAACTGATCGAGATCGTCGGGCTTGCGTATGTAGCAGTTCGCATGCAGTTCATAGGCTTCGCGCACTTCGCGTGGGTTGTCTGATCCGGAAACCACAATCACTGGAATCAGCTTCAAACGATGATCACTCTTCAGTTCGGCCAGGATCTGCAAGCCGGATTTCCTTGGGAGGTGAAGGTCAAGGCAAATCACATCCGGGTGAGCCGCTGTGCTGTATTTGTCTTTGCGATGGAGGTAGGCGATGGCCTCATCGCCATCCGGCAGGCAGACGATCGCTTCAGCCAGGCCAGCTTCACGAAACGCTTCGACGGTAAGGCGAGCCGAAGCCGGATCGTTCTCAATAATAAGAACGTCAAACTTAGTGTTCATAGAAAACGGAGACAGGTTACAGTTCGGCATGCCGGGCGACCGTTAGCTCAGTCTATCTAACTTGTTCTAATTTTTATCAAAGCACCAGTGGACACCGTCCGCCGTGAAGCGGGCTTTCACATCGTCCGAAATATCCGGTTCCGTGATTTCCTGAAGCGTGAAGTGAACGGGGTCAACGAGATCGGGCGTGACCGTGGCCAGCAGATAGCCGTATACGTGGGTTTTGGCGAGCTTGTTGCGTTGGGGAAGATCTGGCAATGGATAACGAACTGCGCCGGCCGCGCCAATAATCCAGCCGGGTAGAACCCCGCCGTTCCGCTGCCAATAGTCGCTGTTGAATGCATCTTCCAAAACAAAATGCGAGTGGCTGGCCAGCAGGTAAACCGGCACGTGCGCTGTCTCACGAAAACCGAGCAGCGCTTGGTACACAGCACGACCGGTCGCCTGCCCATTCACGCTTTGGCTCATGCTGTGGAAGTCCGCCAGGCTATCCGGCAGGGCTTCATGCATGCCGACCACCAGGGCACGAACCGTGCCATCGAGGGCATCGTTCGCCAGGACCTTCCGCAACCATGTCATCTGCAGCTCATCGAACTGGTCGATCGAGGCGTTGTCCAGCGAGATGAAATCGATTCCGTCGCGATGCCAGTGATAGTAGGTCCGCAGAAGATGGTCGTTTGGATCGTCACGGAGCCGCTGATCTTTAATGATGGGCGTGTCGAACCAATCGGCGAACTGAATTAGAAATTGGGAACGGTCCATCGGCGGGATTAACTCGTGGTTGCCGATGCCAAGGAACACGGGCGTATCTTCGAAGGGACGAAGCTGATTCCGGCGGAAGTCGTCCCAAGCGGTGGCAAGATACGAAGAAACGGTCAGCCGGTTATCAACCAGCGAAGCCGCCCGGAGCATGTCTTCGTCGAAAGTGTAGATGGCGCGGAAATCACCCAGATGCCAGTAGAACTGAGCGCCGTGGCTGCGAACGCTCGCCGCAATGGACGGCATGACGATATCGCCGCAGTTCCGGGAATCGCCAGAGACCGCAAACGTCCAAGTGCCCGCGACCGGGGCTTGAGGCACAGGCAGGTGCACAGGCGCATTAGGATTGGCAGAAGCAGGAATGCTAGCGGCGTTGCTGCTTTTCTTCTGCAAAGGATGGCGCGTATACGTTTGCGCTGGCCCCAGGGCGGCCACACAGAGCGACACGACTGCGAGCAACGGCCGAAAGGTTGGCAGCGAGTGCAAAGTTTCACGATTATAGCTTCAGAACGGCACTCAAGAACACCGGAAAATCAGGTTTTCTTCTGGAACGAATCGCCTGAAAAGCCCGTTTGACGGCACTTTCGCACAAGAAAGAGCAGTAAAACCCCGGAAAACAGCCGTTTTGACCGCTTTTCCCTTTACAATTTAAGCCAGATGCCCGTATGATCGTGGTGAACCGAAGAGGTTAAACATTTTCGCGTTGTTCTGTTTTAGGAGCCCTTTGCAGAACTACGCTGTTCTCTCCGGTGAAAAGAAAGATGCAGGAGGCTAACCATGGCTGAAGTGAAAAAGATGACGCAGACCGCCATCATCCGTGAACTGGCAGAGACCGCGGGTGTGAACAACAAGGTCGCAAAGCAATTTATCGAAGGGCTGGCGCAAATGGCCGTCCGCGAGACAAAGAAGAACGGCGTGTTCATCATCCCGGGCATTGGCCGGCTGGTGCGTGCTGAGCGCAAGGCGCGCACGGGCCGCAATCCAGCGACAGGCGAGACGATTAAGATCGCAGCAAAGAAGGTAGTGAAGTTCCGGCTGGCAAAATCGGTGAAGGATGCGATCGTCCCTCCGAAGAAAGTCGCCGCCAAGTAAGGGTTCCTCCGTCGCAGCGCACCAAAACTAAGCCCCGCATGCTGAATGCGGGGCTCTTTTGCGTGCGTGATGGCTGGGGCGCTGTCTAACTCTTCTGAAACATGGCCCCCAGCATCGTCAATGCCAGGCCAAACAGCAGGATGGGAAGGATGGCCATAACGGCTTTACCCTTGCTGACGCGGAAACCCACGCTGTAAATCAGTACGATCATCACAAACCACCAGATCTGGAAGACGGAGAAGTAACCGAGGAAGCCGAGCAGCAGTTTGTTCGTATTCTCGCCTAGGAAGATATCCAAGCCGAGGGGCGGCCGCAACTCACTCACGCTGCTAACCTCGCCCTTCATCTTCAGAATGACTGCCCAGGCAATGGCTTGGATGCCGGTGATCAACGCGCAGCCGGCAATCAGATTGAAGAGTTTGAGGAATGTGACCCGCACGGCCAGCATAGACGACGTGGCCAACAGGATGGCCGCGTTGACAAGGCACGTCACCCCAATCAGCACCGGCATGAAAAGCGGGACGAAGCGCTGAATGGCCATTTGCATCTGCACGCCTTTGGCGTAGGCGGCGGGGTCTGTATTGGGCGGAGTAGGCGCGGTCTCCAGAAAGTGCTGCAGCATCGGGGCCTGCACCAGCGAATAGATAATCCAGGCTGCGCTGACAATCACGAGCGGTGTTATCCAGAACCACTTTCGCGACAAGCGGGTAGCTGCACCTGCGGGGTCAATCAGGAAATTCCAAACGCCAAGAAGGTCGCTTGCTAAGCCTTCTGAACGCTCGGAGGGAAGGTGTGGTGCGACTGCGTCCATACCGGTGCTCCTAAACAGGTTGATTGCTGAGAATTATATATGCTTTTAAGTATTTGTGCATCGCTATTCGTTGTCTGAGCGCCCTGCTGGGCCTGCTACGAGCTGTTTGAGTGGCGGTACGCTTCCGCCTCCGGCTGCGAACATTGCCCGAAGCGCTCCACTCTGATTCAACAATGCACCTTCAGAAGACCGTGTTTGGACGCGCTCAAGTGAGCCTTTCGCCCCACCAGGAGAAGTCCGTTCGCGAACCCGACGTGTTCCATCCGGGGCTACCTGTTCACGTAAGGACATGGAAATCGCTGGAGCTGTCGGTCTGGCCATCGTTGCGCTTTTTGGCGCAGACGGAAGTGCATGTGTACGCTATCGCCGTTGCGGCGAACGTATTGCTCACATTCTTCCCGTTCCTGGTGGCCATGGTGCTGCTATGCCGCTCGGTGCTCCATTGGAACGCAGCGGTTCAGGTAATCTTTCAAGTGGTTCGCGACTACTTTCCCCCGGGCTTCGGTGTGGACTTCCCCGGAGCACTGCTGATGACCGCCACCCAGCACAAATTCAGCTGGCTTTCGGTCTTTCTCCTGTTGTTCACGGCAAACGGCATCTTCGTTCCGTTGGAGGTTGCCTTCAATCGCATCTGGCGCGTGAAAGAAAATCGCAGCTTTGTCCGTAATCAAGTGGTAAGCCTGGGCCTGATCTTCGCTTGCGGCGGGTTGGTGCTGGCCTCGGTCAGCGTGACCACAATGAATGTCCACTACTTGGCCCAGCATTTCCGAAGCTCTTCGGCTGGCGCCTCTCTGCAGACAGCTGCGTTCCGGCTGATGGCCGTGCTGATCAGCATGCTGCTGATCTTCCTGGTGTATTGGATCCTGCCCAATTGCCGGAATAAAGTGCGCCGCCTGATTCCGGCGTCTATGGTGGTTGGCGGCCTGCTGGAAGTTGCCAAGTACCTGAATGTCCTCACCTGGCCTTATTTGCGTGACAAGCTGCGCGGGGAAGTTCCGCCGTTTGTGCAATCCATCAGCATCATTTTGTGGGCGTTTTTCGCGACACTGATTGTTCTTGCCGGCGCGGAGTGGTCGGCGCGCGTCACCGTGGTTACGCTAGACGCGAAAGAACAGTAGGGCTGTGGTAGGCTGATCCAACCGGATGGCCACCTTGTCGGCGGAGGAGATCCGCGAATTAATTGACAGAGTAAAAGCGCTCGCGGCGCGATCCTCGCAGAAGCGCACGGTAGAAGACCACACAGCAGATCGCGTAGATTCGCTAATCAGGACAGCATTCCTCGATCTTCCTCTCACCGATGGTGGAGAAATCGACGAAGCCAGATGGGCGACGCTGAGTGCCGAGGACCAGGAAGAACGGCGCCAGACTCTGCTGCGGCTGCGCGATTCAGTGCAGGTGCTGACGTCTGCAGACGGCCCGGCAGATCCGCACAGCATTATGTACCGCGACTACGTCTCGAACCGGGGCGTAATTGCGTTGACTCTCTTCGCCCTGCTCGGGACAGTGGCCGTTCTGGTCGCGGTTTACTTGAACTGGCCGCGTGCCACCTCGGACGACTTAAACTCGCCCCGGCAAAAACAACTGGCAGCTCAAGCAGCGCCGCCGGTTGCTGCCGGCGCCAACATCATCTCGCCGGGGCCGGAAGAGAAGGACGTCCTCCTAATGGTGATGCTGATGGGCTCACTAGGCGGCTTCATCCATCTCACCAGTTCCTTAACGAAGTACATCGGCAACAGGCAACTGGTGCGCTCGTGGGTGATTTACTACCTGCTGATGCCGCTGGAAGGGGCGGGACTGGCGGTCACCGTGTATTTAATGGTTCGTGTCGGTGTGCTGAATCCAGCGGCGAGCAACGCGGACGCTACGAAGAATCTCAACTGGGTAGGTATCTACGCATTGTCCACGCTGGCCGGCCTTTTCTCGAAGCAGGCCCTGGATATGTTGGGTGACGTGTTCAGCACTATTTTCCGCCGGGCGGAAGCCAAAGATGCCGGTGGAACGGGACGGCCAGACGAAGAGTCACAGCGCCGGTAGACCACTGACGGTCCGAAGCGTTTGGCCCAGACTGGCTCGGTCGTATATAATGTCCTTTGGATCAGTGAACGGTGGACGTGTGTCTGTGTTCCGAACGGTATACGCGTCGTCTGGAGCCCTCCGGCTCCAGGAGAACGTCCTTCTTGGTTGAACTCCAGGAGCAGGGACGGTCGCTTATCCGAAGAGAATTCCGCCAACAAGTAAGAAGGATTTGTAATGCCAAAACGTACCTTTCAGCCGAACAACCGGCACCGGGCCAAAACCCACGGATTCCGCGTCCGCATGAAGACCGCCGATGGCCGGGCCGTGCTGGCGCGCCGCCGTGCGAAGGGCCGTCACAAGCTTACCGTCAGCGACGAGCGCGCTGTACGCGGCGCGAAGTAAACGCTCCGCCGCTTTTTGCCGCGCTGTCACTCCCTCGCAACCGGCGGGTTCTCCGTTCGTCCGAGTTCCGCACGATCTACCAAACTGGCGTTCGTATCACCAGCCGTTACTTTGCAGCCTTTTGTCTGCGGACTGGCGATGGCGTTCCGTCGCGTTTCGGCTTCACAGTGCCGCGGGCGCTGGGCAAGGCCGTGTTGCGCAACCGCATGAAACGCCGCATGCGCGAGGCTGTCCGCACACAATGCACGGTCCTTCCGAACGACTGGGCTGTGGTGTTCAATCCGCGGCGAACCGTTTTAACTGCGCCGTATGACGACCTGTGCCGTGAAGTCGGCCGGGTGTTGGCCAAATGCAGCGGAGTCTGATATTTCTGCTGCGGCTGTACAAAGTGGCGCTTTCGCCCTGGTTGCCGTCGTCCTGTCGTTTCCGTCCCACCTGCTCCGAGTACATGCTGGACGCCATACGGAACTATGGCAGCGCGCGAGGCGTATGGTTGGGTATGAAGCGACTGGCGAAGTGCCATCCCTTTCATCAAGGCGGATATGACCCGGTCCGCTAATCCGCGCAGCAATCCGAGTTTCCTTTATTCACTTCCGAGAATTTACTGATGCCGAATGATTCAAATGGCGGTTTGATCTCCCCCCAGCCGCCCTCGATGGAAAAGCGCCTGCCAATTGCGCTGGGATTGATGATGCTGGTGTTGCTGGTGTCGCAGTACATATTCAAGCCCAAGCCTGGGCCGACACCAAACAAGCCGATTGATGACAAACGGGCTGTAAGCCTGGTGCAGCCTGCGCCCGTAACGGGCGCCGCTATTAGCGTGGCGTCGCCGAATGCGCTGCAAGCAGCCGCCGAGCAAGTGAACGAGATCGACACCAGCCTGTATCACATCGTTTTTACAAATCGAGGCGCGGTCGTTAAGAGCTGGGTGCTTAAGGGCTTTAAGGATGCCGCGGGCAAGCCGCTGCAACTGGTAAATGAGAATGCCTTCCAGAAGCAGTCGAACACTGTGCCGCCGCCGTTCTCGATTGAAGTGCGCAACCAGAAGCTCAGCACCGACCCGAACACGGCACTGTATCAAGCGACCGTAGCCCCCGACAACAGCGGTATCGACTATGTCTTTTCCGACGGCACGACGACGATCCACAAGAGCTTTCACTTCGACAAAGACAGTTATTTGAGTGAAGTGAAATCGTCGGTTCTGCAAGGCTCCACTCCGGTGCCGCACTACCTGCAATGGCGCGGCGGATTCGGCGACCCTCGCGCGTTTAAGGCCGCCACCACGGAGCGCACGGTTCGTTTCGATGCCAATGCCAACAAGCGCGTCGAGAAGAATGCGAAGGACGCAAAGAACGGGCCCGTAACCGACAGCGGCAACTATACGTTCGCTGGGTTGGAAGACAACTTTTTCGCTGCCGTTGCACTGCCGCGTGCAACCGGCAACCTGGAAGTGCAAACCTTTTCCGATTCACTGAACGTGCAGGGAGAAGACAAGCCGCAACCTTATGTGGGTGCAGGTTTGTCCACCGGTGCGGAAAACGATTTCTCTCTCTTCGTAGGGCCCAAAGATATCGACATCCTGAAGAAGGTAAATCCGAAGCTCACGCAAATCGTGGATTGGGGCTTCTTCGGAATCATCGCGAAGCCAATCTTCCTGTGGCTGAACTGGACGCATGACCACTGGACTAACAATTACGGCTGGGCCATCATCGTAGTCACACTGATCATTAACCTGGTGCTGTTTCCGCTGCGCTTCTCCAGCCTTCGCTCGGCGCGCAAGATGCAGAAGCTGCAGCCGCAGATTAAGGCGATCAACGAGAAGTACAAGAACATCAAGCTGAACGATCCGAAGAAGGCCGAACAGAACCAGGAAGTGATGGACCTCTACAAGAGAGAGGGCGTCAATCCGGTAGGTGGCTGCCTGCCGATGATTATTCAGCTTCCGTTTCTATACGCGTTCTATCGCGTATTGACGATTGCGATCGAGCTCCGACACGCGCCTTGGATGTGGGTGACGGACTTATCGGCGCCGGAATCGTTGCCGATTCACCTACTGCCCATCATCCTGGTAGTGACGCAGTTCCTGACGCAGAAGATGACGCCCGCCGCCGGTGTGGATCCGAACCAGCAGCGCATGATGCTGATCATGCCGGTGTTCTTCGGATTCATGTTCTATTACCTGTCATCCGGACTTGTACTATATTATTTGACCAGTAACTTAGCCGGTATTGCGCAGCAACTGCTTATCAACAAGATGATGCCTGCCGCTCCAGTGACGACTACGCCCGCAGCAGCAATTGCTTCAAAAGCTCCCGTGAAGAGAACCGGTAAGAAGTAGGCGCATGAAGTACACGGTCGATACGCTCAAGCCCAAGCTGGACGCCTTTCTTCAACCGCTTCTGCAGCACGCGGGCTTCGTTGTGAATTACGAGCTTCACGCGTCAGAGAACCCGCATCCGGAAGTAGAGAATCCCGAAGTAACGGTGCGCTTTTCGGGCGAAGATGTCGACCTGCTATTAGGCAATCGGGCGGAGCTGCTGTTGGCTCTTGAACATCTCTCGATGGAAGCCATTCGAATGCCGGCCGAAGACCATTCGCTTTTGTCCTTCGACGCGAATGACTATCGAATGCTGCGCATTGAAGAGCTTCGCATGAGCGCTTTGGCCGCGGCAGAGAAAGTGAAGCGAACACATGTGCCGTTCCACTTCAATCCGATGAGCAGCCGCGAGCGCCGGATTATTCACTTGGCGTTACGTGAAGAAACGGATCTGCGAAGTGAGAGCATCGGCGTAGGACCCGGGCGCGCCGTAGTAATTGTGCCCGCTGACATGCCGACGCCTCCGGCACCACCCGCTCCGGCTTTCCGTCCTCACGGCGGCAGCGGCGGAGGTGGTTTTGGGCGGCCAGGCGGGGGTCGAGACCGCAACGGCGGACCACGACCTCCACGCAGCGGCCCTGGTGGCGGACGCGATCGACGGCCCCATTAGTAAACCGCCTACAACACCAGCCATGAATTTGCGCGACACCATTGTCGCCATTGCGACGCCGCTTGGACGTGGCGGTCTGGGCGTAGTGCGGCTTTCGGGTCCGGACAGCTGCCACATTGCTCAACAAATTCTCCGATTTCCCAACGGCGTGGCGTGGCGGCCATGGGCTTCGCAACTGGCAGAGTTGGTGGACGGCGGTCAGGCAGTAGACCAGGTAGTCGCGAGCTACTTTGCGGCACCCCGCTCGTACACGGCGGAGGATGTAGTTGAGATCGCGTGCCATGGCTCTCCCGTTGTGCTTCGATTTTGCTTGGCGCGTGCCGTGGCCAGCGGCGCGCGGTTAGCCGAGCCGGGCGAGTTCACGCTGCGGGCTTACCTGAACGGACGCATCGACCTTCCACAAGCCGAAGGAATCCGCGAGTTGATAGATGCCACAACGCTGTACCAGGCGCGAGTGGCGGCACAGCAGATGGACGGCTCTATCTCGCGGCGCATCCGTCCCATCAAAGAACCCCTGGTGGAACTGATCTCGCTTTTAGAAGCTGGTATCGATTTCGCGGAGGACGACATCAGTGTTGCCCCGCCAAGCGAGATTCTGCGAAGGATCGAAGACGTTCACGGCGCTTTGCAGTCGCTCGCCGCAACCTTCGCTGCTGGCAAACTGGTGTTCGAAGGCTTCTCCTTAGCCATCGCAGGACGGCCCAATGTGGGCAAGAGCAGCTTGTTCAACCGGTTGCTGCAGCAGGATCGCGCCATCGTCACCGATATCCCAGGCACCACGCGGGATCTGGTCTCGGAGACCATGACACTTCAGGGCATACCCGTGAAACTGGTCGACACGGCCGGCATTCGCGCAAGCCAGGATGTCGTGGAGAAGCTCGGCATCGACCGGTCGTACCAGGCTATGGCGGATGCGGACCTCACGCTGCTGGTCCTGGACTGCTCCACCCCGCTCACTGTCGAAGACGAGGAATTGCTTGCCGCGGTGCAAGAACGCCGGCCGTTGTTGGTTGCCAACAAATCGGATCTGGGCAATAACCTGGATCTCGAAGCGGCAGCCTTGCCCGTCTCGGCTGCGACCGGTGATGGCATAGAAGCGCTTCGTACGGCTATCCTGCAGCGGTTGGCGCCAGACGGATTGGCAACACCGGAAAGCGGTAGCATCACCAGCATCCGGCATGAGAGCCTGCTGCGCGAGAGCCTGGAAGCGCTGGAAAACGCGACGCGTGCCGTTCAATTCGGCATCCCGCATGAAATGGTGCTTCTGGATCTTTATGCAGCTCTGCGGCCCATCGATGCCGTGACAGGTGCGACCACGGCGGACGACATTCTGAACCGTATTTTTTCCACTTTTTGCATTGGCAAATAGCTTCGAAACGCCTTTGGAGGCAGGTCTGTGAAAAAATCAAGACGGACCCCCACCATGGAGAAACCGAATTCGGACCGTCGCAATTTCCTGAAGACCGGAAGTGCCGCTGCCGCCGCACTTCTTACGCAATCGGCCGTATCCTCGGCTGCCGGTGCGACGCCACCGGATACCGCGGCTAACCCTGCTACGGCTGGGTCCATGCCCACCCGCAACCTGGGCAAAACCGGTCACAAAGTGGGCTTGTTTAGCCTTGGTGGCCAATCGGCGCTCGAGCAGTCGAACAACGAAGCCGTTGCGGTTCCCATCATTGAGCGCGCGCTCGATTTGGGCGTGAACTACATTGATACTTCGTCCATCTACGGCGGTCCGTCTCGTCCCAGCGAACGTTACATCGGCATGGTGATGAAAACGCGCCGCAAGGAGACGTTCCTTGCTACTAAAACCAAGGAGCGGACGCGCGATGGATCCATGCGCATGATTGAGGAATCACTGCGCCTCTTGCAAACGGATCACGTCGACATCTGGCAGCTTCACGACATCGGCACGATGACCGACGTTGACCAGGTGTTTGCCAAAGGCGGCGCGATGGAGGCGCTGATTCAGGCGCGCGATCAGGGCATGGTTCGTTTCCTCGGCTTCACCGGTCATCATCGTCCCGATGCCTTGATAGAGTGCATCCGCCGTTTTCCATTCGATACGGTGTTGATGGGCTTCAATGCCGCTGACCAGCACCAGCACAGCTTTGCCGATGCGTTGCTGCCGCTAGCGGTAGAGAAGCAGATGGGCATCATCGGAATGAAGGTTCCGGCTCGCGGACGTATTCTGGCGTCATGGACGCCGCCTCCGGTCGAGAAGCAGAAGAAGATGTGGGAAGCAGGGGCCGATATCACCACCAGGCCCGGCACTTTGACGATGCGTGAAGCGGTCTACTACGCGCTTTCGCACCCGGTGAGTACGATTATCATCGGCATCGATTCCATCCCTCAACTGGAGGAAAACGTAGCATTAGCGCGGGAGTTCACGCCGCTCACTCACCAGCAAATGGAAGTGCTGAGCGCGAAGACCGAAGCCATCGCGCACCAGGCGCTCTGGTTCCGGAACTTCGAGCGCGTCTAAACGCTTTTCTCACCCGCTGCGCAAGCCGCACGCTCTCGCGGTTGCTCGCCACTTTACGGGAGGTGATCAATCGAAGATTTCGGGACCCAATTCCGCGCCAGTCCGTAATTAGCTAGTGACAATGGGCGCGACTGCAACAGCGATGGCAAACTCGTTCGAGCTGGCAAAAGCAGGCCGGAAAGAAGCCTTCGAGGTGGTGGTGCGTGAACACAGCAGCCTGGTTTTCAGCATCGCGTATCATTTTCTCGCCAACGCCGCACTGGCCGAGGAGATCGCGCAAGACATATTTCTGGAGCTGTACCGCAATTTGCACAAGCTGGAGTCGGAAGCGCATCTGCTGGCGTGGCTCCGTCGCAGCACGGCAAATCGCTGCATCGACACCAGCCGCAAGAGCTCCTACCGTTCCGAAGTTCATCTGTCCGATTCAATCCATCCGGCATCCGCGGGAGCCACTGCCGATCCGCTGCTGCAAGAGTCATTGCGCAGGCAGGTGGCAGCGCTGCCCGAGTGGCAGCGAGCGGTGGTGATTTTGCGGTATCAGGAGGACCTGGATCCAGACGAAATCTCCGAGATTTTGAATATCCCGGTGAATACAGTAAAGAGTAGACTGCACCGCGCTATGGAAACGTTGCGAGTGCGCCTGGGACGAAAGAAAGTAACGATATGAGCGATTTTCTGGAAGAACAGCTGAGGCAGAGCCTGAGGCGACGCGAGGCGCCTGCGGATCTCGCAGCGAAAGTAAGCGCGCGCCTTCCATCGAACCGTTTGAGCGGCCGTGTAATTTGGTCTGGGCTGCTGGCAGCGGCATTAGCCTGTCTGCTTGTCTTCGCTGGTGTAGAGAAGCACAACCAACAGCAACAACATGCGCGGCAAACCGAGCGGCAAGTAGTGTTTGCACTGGCGCTGGCGGTGCAGAAGATTGAGCACGTCAACGCGCATTTGCAACAAAGTGCACCGAGAGTGAATGTTCCGTCCACGTCAGGAGAAAAGTTATGAAGAAGTTGGCTGTTCTGTTCGCAGTGGCTTCGGTTTCGGCTTGGAGCCAGGCAGTCGATGTCTCAAACCTCGACCTTTCGAGCCTGGACAAATTAGCCTCGAAAGCATCGGAGGTCAACAAGGTATCGCTGAACCACGACCAATTGATGACGGCTTTGAAGATGATGCCCGACGACAAGAAAGAGAAGAAGGGCGATCAGATGCAGGGCCTGTTGCAGGGCTTGGACAGTGTTCAGGTTCGCAACTTCGAGTTTGAAAAATCGGGCCAGTTTTCCGATAGCGACCTGGATGCGGTGCGGGCCCAAGTCAGCAAGATGAAGAGTTGCAATGCCATCGTCGACTCCAAAGAGAAGAACGAACACTCGCAGATCTTTATGTGCAGCGAGAACGGCAAGCCTTCCGGGCTTGCGGTCATCAGCGCCGAATCTAAGGAACTGACAGTGGTGTTTGTGAAAGGCAATCTTAACTTTGCCGACATGGGTAAACTCGGTGGGTTGATGGGTATGCCGCACATGGATCTGGGGCCAGACGCGCGAAGCAACGGCAAGTAAGGTCGCGCGCGTTGCGCCGAAATTAACTACGAGACAGCGGAGGCCTGGTTGTCGCTCGACACTTGCCGGTTCACCGCATCGAGGATGCCGTTGATAAAGGGCAGCGATTCATCACCCGAGAATTGGCGGGCCAACTCGAGTGCTTCATCGATGATCACCGGGGCCGGTACAACTTTTTGGGTCAGTTCAAAGATGGCCAGCCGAAGGATATTGCGGTCCACCACGGGCATGCGCTCGAGGCGCCAGTTGGCGGCCTTGCTCTCGATTCGTTTATCGATTTCGGGAGAGTTGGCCACCGTGCCGCGCGCTAACTCTTCCATAAACTTGTCGGGCTTGGGACGATCTTCCTGCTCTTCCGAGTAGAGCGTTTCATAAAAGTAAGCGATGGCTCGGTCGATGGAATCGCCGCGCATGTCCCATTGAAAGAGGATTTGCAAAGCGCGTTTGCGGGAACGGTGACGGGCGGCCATAACTACCGCGAGTCCTTCAGCTGTTTCACCAGGTTGGCAAGCTCGATCGCTGCTTCCGCCGCTTCTCCGCCCTTATTGCCTAATTTGCCGCCGGCTCGATCCATGGCTTGCTGAAGGTTCTCCGTTGTTAACAAACCGAAAGCGATGGGCACGCCCGTTTGCGCGCTCACATCACGCAAACCATCGGTTGCGCCGCCCGCGACATATTCGAAATGCGGCGTATCGCCACGGATAACGGCGCCAATCGCCACAATCGCGTCGCAATGGGCAGCCATCGCTTTGGCGGCAACCGGCAGTTCCCAGGCGCCAGGCACTTTCACCAGCAGGATGGCCTCGTCCGCCGCGCCATGCTTCTGCAGTGTTTCCAGCGCGCTCTTTGCCAAAGCTTCGGTGATGAATTCATTAAACCGGCTGACGACCACGCCAAAACGCAAATTCGCAGCGTCGAGAGAACCTTGTAAAGACTTGTAAGACATTGAAAAACAGCACGTAGGGGTCAAGAGGCCGTGCTGTGGGACAATACGATTTACCCCTCAGTTTACCGCATCATGGATCCCCGCTTTATCCGAAATTTCTCGATCATTGCTCATATTGATCACGGGAAATCCACGCTTGCCGACCGTTTGTTGGAGTACACCGGCGCGCTTTCGCAGCGCGAGATGATGGCCCAAGTCCTGGACAGCATGGACCTGGAGCGCGAACGCGGCATCACTATCAAGGCGCACGCTGTCCGCTTGAATTACAAGGCCGACGACGGCCAGACGTACGAGCTGAACCTGATTGATACGCCAGGGCACGTCGATTTCACCTACGAGGTGTCACGCAGCTTGCAGGCCTGCGAAGGAACGCTGCTGGTGGTGGATGCCTCGCAAGGTGTGGAAGCGCAGACGCTGGCAAACACCTATCTTGCGCTCAGCCACGACCTCGAGATCATTCCGGTCATCAACAAGATCGATTTGCCTTCGGCAGAGCCGGAGCGCATCCGCGAGCAGATTGAACAGGTGATCGGGTTAGATGCCACCGATGCCGTAATGGCCAGTGCGAAGAACGGCATCGGCATCAAAGAGACCCTGGAAGCCGTGGTAAAGCGCGTACCGCCTCCCAAAGGCGATCCGAGCGCTCCGCTGCGCGCCCTGATCTTCGATTCGTGGTTCGATCCCTACCGCGGCGTGATCATCCTGACTCGCATTGTGGATGGCACGCTGCGCAAGGGACAAAAGATCAAGCTGTGGTCGAACGGCAGAACTTTCGAGGTGGACGGTGTCGGCTTTCAATCGCCGAAGCCGGTGCCGTGCGACGAACTGACCGCAGGCGAGGCCGGCTTCCTGTTCGCCAATATCAAGACCGTTTCGGACGCGATGATTGGCGACACCATCATGGAGGACGGCAACGAAGCGTTGGAGCCGCTGCCGGGGTTCCACGAAATCAAACCGTTGGTCTTCGCGGGATTGTATCCGGTGGAGTCGCATGAACACGGACTGCTTCGGGATGCTCTTGAAAAGCTCCGCTTGAACGACAGCGCCTTCAACTTCGAGCCGGAGAATTCGGCCGCGCTCGGTTTCGGTTTTCGCTGCGGATTTCTCGGGCTGCTACACCTGGAGATCATCCAGGAGCGCCTGGAGCGTGAGTTCAACATCGACCTCATCACGACCGCGCCTGGCGTCCGGTATCAGATTACGACCACTGCCGACGAAGTCATTGAAGTCAACAATCCCCAGAAGTTCCCGGATCCCAGCAACATCAAGGAAATCGCAGAGCCGATCATCGACGCCACTATCATCACGCGCGAAGAGTATGTCGGTGAAATTCTAAAGTTGGTGGAAGAGAAGCGCGGCTCCAGAAAAAGTTTGAATACATCGGCACCGGCCGCGTGTTGCTGCTGTATGAGCTTCCGCTGAATGAAATCGTTCTCGACTTCTACGATCGTCTGAAGTCCGCCTCACGCGGCTATGCGTCGTTGGATTACGTTCTGGCCGGTCATCGCATTTCTCCGATGGTCAAGCTCGACGTACTGGTAGCGGGCGAACCCGTTGATGCTCTGTCGATGATTGTGCATCGCGATTATGCGTTCGAGCGCGGCAAATCTCTGATTGACCGATTGCGCAAGCTGATCCCGCGTCAGATGTTCGAAGTGGCGCTACAAGCCGCCATTGGCAACAAGGTTATTGCCCGTGAAACGATCTCTGCCATTCGCAAGAACGTCCTCGCGAAGTGCTACGGAGGAGATATCTCACGTAAGCGCAAACTACTCGAAAAGCAAAAAGAAGGCAAGCGCCGGATGAAGCGCGTCGGGCGGGTAGAGATACCGCAGGAAGCGTTCTTGGCTGTTTTGAAGGTTGGACAGGAAGGCAACGACTAAGCGACCCTAGTCGAACCAGGACTCTACGGCGGCGGTAAGCATGCTCCATTCCACGGTCATGCGATCGGTCCACTTCTGCGAAGGAAACTGCGGCATCTTGTCGACCTTTCGATAGCCTGCGGGCACTTGGAAGAGCTTGGCGTCGAGCGCTGTTTCTGAAAACTCCAGCATCTCTCGAGTCACTTGCACGCGCCCGAACGCTATCACCTTTTCATAAACCGCATACCCGAGCACTGGAGGAGGCGGCCCGTCCTGAACAACCTCGTCCGTGCATATAAGCCGAAACCGCGGGGCAATTCCAATGTACCCGCGCTGACTTGCCTTTGAGGGCCGGTCCGCGAAGTACCAGCCATCTCGCTCCGTCCTGGAACTGCTGAGACATGCGCCCGGCGGTGCAACGGTCTCCTCCACTAGTCGTAAATGCTTCGCCAGGTGGCCGAAAGCGAGCCGCTGCTCGCCGGTGTCAATCAGTTCGAAGCGGTCGTGAACCGTCATGCGCGGGCCTTCGGGCGTTAGTGGCCTTTGCAACCACATGGCAAGCGAAGCCATCCAGCCGGGAGTCGAGTCGAGCGGCATGTATTCGCGGCGGACCGGGTCAACAATGATGGACGAGTGACTTGCCCGGTTCACCAGTGTGACAGCGGGTACGTTGCCGCGAGTCTGTTCGAACCGGAGAATGTCACTGTGCGAGTAGAACCTGGCTTCAGAGCTGTGCCCGTCCGCAGTCATGCGAGTGACGCTGTAAGTGTCGGCATGAATGAGCAACGGCAGTAGAAGAAATCCAACAGTCAGCGCGCACAAGCGCATGGCACTTATCAGTCTACTCGCATCTAGAGCGGGATGTTGCCATGCTTCTTGCGCGGCATATTGTCTACTTTGTTCGCCAGCATGCGCAATGCTCGAATCACCCGAAAGCGTGTTTCATGCGGCTCGATGACATCATCCACGTAACCGCGTTCCGCAGCAATGAACGGGTTGGCAAAGCGTTCCCGATACTCTTCAATCTTTCGGGCGCGGGCGCCATTCGAGTCTTCTGCCTCGGCGAGTTCGCGGCGGTATAAGACGTTAACGGCACCTTCTGCCCCGATTACAGCGATCTCTGCGCTCGGCCACGCCAAGATTAACGTCGGTGCGCAGATGCTTCGACCCCATTACACAGTAAGCGCCGCCGTAGGCTTTGCGCGTAATTACGGTGATCTTCGGAACCGTCGCTTCGGCGTACGCATATAGCAGCTTCGCGCCATGCCGGATGATGCCGCCGAACTCCTGTTGCGTGCCGGGCAGGAATCCAGGCACATCCTCGAACGTCAGAATGGGAATCTGGAAGGCATCGCAAAATCGCACGAACCGCGCCGCCTTCGTAGAGGAGTTAATGTCCAGACAGCCAGCCAGGAAAGCAGGCTGATTCGCGACGATACCAACCGCCTCGCCATCCATCCGCCCAAAGCCGATCACGATATTGCGTGCGAAGTGTTCCGCCACTTCGAAGAAGTAGCCGTCGTCCACCACGCGCGTGATTACATCCTTGATGTCGTAAGGCTTGTTCGATTCCGCTGGAACCAGTGTGTCCAAGGCCTGGTCTGCGCGGTCGGCGCGATCTTTCGTTGCCAGGCGCGGAACACCATCCAGATTATTTTGCGGAAGGAAGCGGAACAACTCGCGAATTCTGCGAAGGCAATCCTCATCGCCGGCCGCTAGGAATTGTGCAACGCCGCTGATCGCATTGTGCGTCATGCCGCCGCCCAGGTCTTCCTTAGTCACGTCTTCGTGTGTCACCGTCTTGATGACGTCCGGGCCGGTGACGAACATATGGCTGGTGCCTTCCACCATGAAAACGAAATCCGTCAATGCAGGCGAGTACACGGCACCTCCCGCGCACGGGCCCATGATGGCGGAAATCTGCGGCACCACGCCGCTGGCTAGGGTGTTACGGAGAAAGATGTCGGCGTACCCGGCCAACGAAGCCACGCCCTCCTGTATGCGAGCTCCGCCAGAATCATTCAGTCCAATGATGGGCGCGCCGGTTTTCATCGCCAGGTCCATCACTTTCACAATCTTCTCTGCGTTGGTTTCTGAAAGAGACCCGCCGAAGACGGTGAAGTCCTGCGCGAAAACAAATACGGTGCGGCCGTGGATTAGGCCATGTCCTGTGACAATGCCGTCCCCATCAACCACGTTGGCGTGCATGCCGAAATTGCGGCTGCGATGCCGTACCAGCTTGTCCAGTTCTTCGAACGTGCCTTCATCCAGCAGCCGGTCGACTCGTTCACGAGCAGACAATTTGCCTTCTTTGTGTTGGCGCTCCTTACGCTCTGGACCGCCGCCTTCCTCGGCGCGTGCGTGGCGGCGGCGAACTTCTTCTAGTCGGTCGGTGCTCATGTGGCGGTAGCGCCTTCAGTATCACATTGCCTTCCGGCCCAAACCCTCCGATGTGAATGAGAACATGGAAGTTTGCCGTAGGGCGCATGGGACAGGAGACTGCACAGGGCCTTGTTGTAGGAACGGCCGGCCACATCGATCACGGGAAGACTTCGCTGGTGCGTGCGCTGACGGGCATCGACACCGATCGCCTGGCGGAAGAAAAGAAACGCGGCATCTCCATCGACCTAGGGTTCGCGCATGTGACTCTGCCGAGCGGCGCTGTCGCCAGTTTTGTCGACGTACCGGGACACGAACGCTTTGTGAAGAACATGGTCGCCGGCGTCGCGGGTATTCAGGCAGTTGTGCTGATTGTGGCCGCAGATGAATCGGTGATGCCACAAACCCGCGAGCATTTTCAGATTTGCCGGCTGTTGGGAGTGCGCGACGGATTCGTGGTGCTCACCAAATCCGACCTGGCGAATTCTGAACAACTGCGAGCAACGCGGAGTGACGTTGCGGATCTAGTGAAGGGATCGTTCCTGGCGGGCAAGCCAGTGCTTGCCGCCAGCAGCCGCACCGGCGACGGCCTCCCGGACATATTGCGAGAGTTGGACCGGCTGGTAAGCCGCGCGGCGGTACCTTCAAACGGCGGCATTGCACGGCTGGCGGTTGATCGCGCTTTCTCCTTGAAGGGCTTCGGAACGGTTGTCACCGGAACGCTAACGGGCAATACGCTCACGGTAGGCGCGACCATAACCCTACAGCCCGGCGCACGGCCGGTGCGCATTCGTGGACTGCAAACACACAACCACAACGTGGAAACGGCGCAAAACGCACAGCGCACAGCCGTCAATCTGATTGGAGTGGAGGCGGCCGAGATTGAGCGCGGCGACGTACTAACCGATTCAGCGGTAGTCGTTCCGTCGAAGGTGCTTGCAGTTGCGTTGGAGTTCTTACCAGGCTATACGCCGATCACCACCCGCGAGGAAGTACTGATTCACGTAGGCACGGCCGAAGTCGTCGCCGAGCTCAAAGTCTTGCAATTGCCAGTCGATAACAAGCCGGCACTCGCCTACCTATGGCCCAGCAAGCCGGTGCTGGCGTTTCCTGGCGACCACGTGGTCGTTCGTCGCCCGTCTCCCTCGCATACGGTTGCAGGCGGCCGCATCCTCGATATTGCGGTGCCGCTGCGCCTCCGCCGGGTAGCCGCTGTTGCTCGGCTACAGCGTCTGGAAATGGCTCGTGAGAGCGACCGGATCGAGATCTTTGCCTCCGAAGCGCTGCTTGGCCGTACCATCTCAGAACTGGTGCGTTTGACGGGCATCCGTGCGGAGCAGATTCGACAGCTGGTCATTGCAAATCAAAATTTGGTTCTCCATGCTCCCTCGGAACGCGTAGTTACACGACCCTGGTTGGGGCGGCGGCGCGCCCAACTCGTGCAGTGGCTGACCGCATTTCATACGCAGAACCCTTCGAAGCCTGGGGCACCTGTTGCAGTTGCACGCTTGAAGTTGCCGCCCGATTTGGCGGCACTCGTTGTCGACGGCTTTTCCGCCGTGCGTGTGCAAGGCGACGTTATCTCGCTTGCCGCTCATCGCGCAGAGTTCAACAGCGGCGAACTAGCCGCCTTACAGCAGTTAGAGAAAGCGTTCCGCGAAGGCGGTTTTACTCCGCCGCTGGTGGCGGATGTATTGCGCGCAATCGCGGCCGATGAACGCAAAGCACGCACTCTTCTGGAATCTCTGATCAAGGCGCAAAAGCTGGTTCGGATTTCAGACTCACTTGTCTTTCACGTGGACGTTATTGCGCATATCCGCAAATCTCTAAGCGTGCACAAAGGCCGCCGCTTCTCGGTACCGGAGTTCAAGGAGTGGACGCAGATCTCTCGCAAGTTTGCGATTCCCCTATTGGAGTACCTGGATCACCAGCGCGTGACTAAACGCGATGGCGACAACCGGATCGTGCTTTAAACCACCTCAAAGATCAGGCACTTCAGATAGTGAGTCTCCGGCACCGTCAGCAAAATCGGATGGTCCAGCGCCTGCGTGCGACGCTCCAGCACGCGAAGCTGCTTACCGGCATCGAGTGCTGCCGCGGCAATCACTTCAAATAAGTGTGACTCGCTCATATGGTGAGAGCACGAGCATGTCACCAGGATTCCGCCACGTGGCAGCAGCCGAAGCGCACGGAGATTTACTTCCTTGTATCCACGAGCCGCACCTTCAACGGCTCCACGGGTTTTTGAAAATGCAGGCGGGTCGACCACCACGATGTCGAATTGCCGATGCGCTGCTACTAGCCCCGGTAAATACTCCAGCACGTCGGCCTGACGATAGTCTACGTTGGTCACGCTATTCTTCTGTGCGTTTGCTTTGGCCGTCTGCAAGGTTGGTGCGGAACTGTCTACCGCTTCCACGTGCTCACAGGCACCTGCCAAGTGTAGGGCGAATCCGCCGGTGGCAGTGAAACAGTCCAGGCCGCGTCCGCGCGCGAATTTTCGAGCCGCCAGATAGTTCTCACGCTGGTCCAAGAAGATGCCGGTTTTCTGTCCGCGCAGCAGGTCCACCTGCCAGCACAAGCCATTCATCTGAATGGTGACTTCATCGGGCAGTTCGCCTGAGAGCACCTTTACTTCTTGCGGCAAGTTTTCTTTCACCCGGACTGCTCCGTCGTTGCGTGCCACAATCGCTTTCGGCCCAATCAGCTCGTTCAACACCGCGGCAATATCGCCCGTCATGCGATCCATACCCTGGTCTAAGATTTGAAGGGCCAAGTAGTCGCCATACCGATCCACTATCAAGCCCGGCAGCATGTCGCCTTCGGCATAAACAAGGCGGTAAGCATCGGTTCCCGCCACCACTCGGTGCCGATACTCCAGAGCCGTAGCGATCCGTTTGCGAAGAAATGCTGCATCTACAGCTTCGGTATGCCGGCTTAGTAAACGAAGTGTTATCTGCGACGCCGCGCTGTAGTGCGCGGTCCCAAGCGGCTTGGCATTGGGATCCAACACTCGTACCGCGTCGCCCGGCTCCGCAGTCCCCCGATCCACTACATCGCTCTCGAAAATCCACAGATGCCCGGAACGGACGCGGTCTGCCGCCTTCCGATTCACGCGTACATGGGGCAAATTCACCATCTAACTTTATTCTCGCTGCTACCCTGCTAACAGCCTTGAATCGACGCATCGCATTTCTGCTGCTCACACTCGCGCTCTATCTTGCGTTCCTCACGCGAAGTTACTTTTGGGACGGAGTGATGTTCTCGTTGCAGATCGAGCACGTCTACGCAGATCAGGAACGATTTTCCGTTCTGTTTCATGCGAACCATCTGCTGTACTCCGCGTTTGGTTACCTGTTATACACGGCTGGCCAATTCGCCCACGCGCATGTGCGAGCCATCCTGCTGTTACAGATCTGGAACGCGCTGGTGGGAGTGGGCGTGGTCTACCGGATGTGGACGTGGTCGCAGAAGATGACGCGCTCCAGCGATGTGGCTCTACTGTGCGCGGCCCTTTTTGCCTTCGGCGCTACGTGGTGGAAGTTTGCAACCGATGCCGACCCCTACATCATCGCGGTCCGGCTGTTGTTTCTCGCCATTCTTTTTGCTGCGGAGCCGCATCCAAGATTCATTCCAGCGGGTTTGTGCCATGTCGGGTCCATGCTGTTTCACGAACTGGCAGTCTTCGGATACGTGCCCATTTTACTAGCCATCTGGACTTCCCGGCATGAAGTGGAGCGGACGCGGTGGCGCGAGATCACCCTGTATACAACGATCACGGCAGCAGCAACGGTGGGCCTGTACTACATGTGTTACCGAGCGGGTGCATACGCGACTCACCCGACTCTTATTCATTGGGTGACGAACTATGCAGGTGGCACCGACGTCGCGCATTCGGCACGTCAGATCTTCGGTACGAACCTGGCGAGTTACGGCAAACTGTTCGCCGGCGGAAAGATCAGCGCTTTGCGCGAACATGGCGTGCTATTACTGGCTGCAACGCTTCTGGTTGCCTCCGCCGCAATCGTCTGGTGTCTGCTATACCTTCGCAAAGATGAGAAGCGCAGCGGCAGCCAGCTTCCGCCCCGCATTCGATGGGTGCTTTGGAGTTGGATAATCCCGTATGCGTTGTTTCTGGCATGGTTCGATCCAGGCAACGCCGGCCACAAACTGTTTCTCTGGCCTCCGTTAGTTTTGTTGCTCGCGACTTCGAAGTGGAGTCAGCGGCACGCGACGGCTTTGACTGGCGGAGTGCTCGCGCTCGCCGCATGGAACTTCGGGGCGTTCATCTTTCCACATTCGCAAGCCCGGTTTGATCCGCTGCTTTCTCTGGCACAACAAGTGGATCGCGAATTACCTAGAAACGCCGCAGTCTACTACGCCACGTTCGTTCCCGACGACTGGTATCTGGATTACTTCGCACCAGGCCGAACCTGGCGGCCGTTGACCATGATGGGAAGCGATAGCAGTCCAGACATGACGACGTGCTTCGACGCCACGGCCCTGGAGCACCTAAAAGGAAAAGCCGCCATTGATCCGAAGCTCAGTTGGCGGCTGGTAGATAAACAACACAACGTCCGGCTGGAGTGCGTTCAAAAACGCATGCAGCGGAATAGCGGAAACTAGACGTCTAAGTTGCGGACATCCAACGCGTTTTCTTCGATGAATTTGCGCCGGCTCTCGACATCCTCACCCATCAGCGTAGAGAAGATCGGTTCGGTCTCAGCGAAGTCGATCAGGTCCACCTGGAGCAGCGTGCGAGTGTCAGCGTTCATGGTGGTGGACCACAACTGTTCCGCGTTCATTTCGCCCAAGCCTTTATAGCGCTGAACCTGCACTTCACGCGTGCCGTCACCCTTCACCGTGTTCAACAAGTCACGCCACGTTGCCTGAACATCGCGGCGGTTCTCTTTCACGATTGTGAACGGCGGGTGGTTGTAGCGCACTGTTTGCTTCACAATCGCGCGTAGGCGTCGAAACTCCGGCATTGATAGAAATTCAGTATTGATGTACCGGGTGGCGTTTGTCGGGTCGCGATAACCAACCATCCAGGCCGAATGCTCCTCTTCGCGCTCCACCACCACTTCGAGCTTCAGATCACGCATGCGCTGCGCAATTGCCTGCACATTGGCTTCGTTTTGCAGATCGCTTTTCGCATCAATCGGCAAACCTGCATCTGAAAGCACTTCCACCACTCGCGTGTCTCGCACACGCCGTTCCAGGCGGGCCCAGATCTGGGCTAGCTCGTCGAGAGTACTTAAGAAGTTGCGAAGCTCGGTGCCTTCAATCTTGCCCGGCTCCCCGCCCTCAGTTTCAGGGCTGAGTTCCACCGACAAGTTCTCTGTTGCCCGGCGCAGAATCTCGCGCGTGAACTCTTTATCGTCCTTGATGTACTTCTCGCTTTTGCCCTTCTTGATGCGGTACAGAGGCGGCTGCGCAACAAACACCTTGCCGCGTGTAATCAGTTCCTGCATGTGGCGGAAGAAAAAGGTCAACAGCAGCGTACGGATGTGCGATCCGTCTACGTCCGCATCCGTCATGATGATGATTTTTCCGTAGCGAAGCTTGGCAATGTCGAAATCCTCGCCCCTGCCAATGCCCGTGCCGATAGCGGTGATCATGGCGCGAATTTCTTCATGCCCCAGCATCTTGTCGTAGCGCGCTTTCTCCACGTTCAGGATCTTGCCTTTTAATGGCAGAATCGCCTGATACCGCCGATCGCGACCCGACTTCGCGGTACCGCCCGCCGACTCACCTTCCACCAGAAACAATTCGCATTTATCGGGATCGCGCTCCTGGCAATCGGCCAGCTTCCCGGGCAGCCCCCCTGAATCCAGCGCACCTTTTCGACGCGTCAGATCGCGTGCTTTACGGGCTGCTTCGCGCGCACGGGCTGCATCAATCGCTTTCGAGACAATCTTCTTCATCACGGCCGGGTTCTTATCAAAGAACTCGCCGAGTTTCTCGTTCACTAGTTGGACAACATAACCCTGAATATCGGAATTCAGTTTGCCCTTGGTCTGTCCTTCAAACTGGGGCTGCGGAAGTTTCACGCTCACTACCGCGGTCAGGCCTTCGCGCACGTCGTCGCCCGTCAGATTATCTTTCGGGTCTTTGATCATGCCGGCGGCAGTCGCAGCTGCATTGATTGTTCGCGTCAGCGCGCTGCGAAACCCGCTGAGGTGAGATCCGCCATCAACGGTGTTGATGTTGTTCGCAAAGCTGAAAATGTTCTCGGAATACGAATCGTTGTACTGCAGCGCGAGTTCGATGGTGAGAAGTCCCTTGGGCATCTCACGCTCGCCCTCGAAGTAGATCGGGGTCTCGTGCAGGACCTGCTTGCCCCGATTCATGTGCTTTATGAACTCGGAAATCCCACCGCTATAGAAGAACTCTTCGGTCCGAATGTTGTCGCCGCGCTCATCGCTCAACACAATGCGGAGGCCCTTATTCAAAAATGCGAGCTGGCGCAGCCGCTGGGCTAAGGTGTCGAAGTTATACGGCACCGCATCCATGATTGTGTGATCCGGCTTAAACGTGATCTTGGTGCCGGTCTTGCTCGATTTCCCCGTCTGTGTGAGCGGTCCTTTTGGCGCGCCGCGCTCGTAATCCTGCTCCCAGGTGCCTTTGTTGCGCCAGATTTCCAGGTGCAGCGTTTCCGACAGCGCGTTCACGCAGCTGACACCCACACCATGCAAACCACCGGAGACTTTATAGGTGTTCGAGTCGAACTTACCGCCAGCATGCAACTTGGTCAAAACGACTTGTGCCGCCGACACACCCTCATCGTGGTGAATGTCGACCGGAATGCCGCGCCCATTGTCTACGACCGTGATGGAGTTGTCGATATGGATGGTGACGCCAATGTCGGTGCAGTACCCGGCCAGAGCTTCGTCGACGGAGTTGTCGACGACCTCGTACACCAGGTGATGCAGGCCCATCTCGCCCGTTGAGCCAATGTACATGGCGGGGCGCAGACGAACCGCCTCCAATCCTTCCAGTATTTTGATACTGCTCGAATCGTAGTTATCGTTTTGAGACACAGAAGCCATACTTTCAAGAAGCCGTCGCGCGAACCGAGTCAGCGCTCGCGCTTAAGCAATCAACTTTCCTGCCGCCTGCGATCAGATGCGCATCGGCATCACGACATAGCGGTACGTGGTGTCGGGTGCAGCCTCATGCGGACGCAGTTCCCCGGCACTGTTTGCATCTTTGAAGTGAAACGTCACTTCGCTCTGGTCGACCGATCGCAGAAAGTCGACCAGGTATTGCGCATTGAATCCAATTTCGAACTCATCGCCGCTGTAGGTCACCGGGATGATTTCTTCGCTTTCGCCGGTTTCAGACAGCGAGGAGTGAACCTTTAATTCATCGTTGCCAATCCGAAATCGAATAGCTCGCGAACGTTCGTCGGCAAACTGCGCCACCCGCTCAATGGCCGACTTCAGCTCGTCCCGCTGAATCACCAGAGCGTACGGGTGTTCTTTGGGCAGCACACGCTCATAATCGGGGAAGTTACCACTCAGCTTCCGGCTCAGCAGCAGGCGCTGGTCAATCCGAAAGAACAGGTGATTATCGTTGCCCGAAAACTGGACCGTCTTCTTCGCGTCGTCGCTGGCCAGCTTTTGAATCTCGCTCATTGCCTTGCGCGGCAACAAGGCTCGGTACGTCCCTGTCAAACCCGGCAGCGCGATCCGCTTCTCAATCATCGCCAGGCGGTGGCCGTCGGTTGACACCATCACCAGGCCGTCTTCTTTCAACAGCAGGAGGGCGCCGTTCAAGGTGAACCGCGACTCTTCCGCCGAGATGGAAAAGATGGTGCTCGCAATCATCTGCGAAAGAACGCTCAGCGGAATCTCCGCCAAAACATCCGGCATCTCCGGCAACTCCGGAAAGCTCTCGCGAGACATGCCGGCAATGCGCGTCCGGGAACGGCCGCAAACAAAACTCGCCCACTGGTTCTCGCCCAGCTTCACCTGCACATCGGCGTCAGGCAGCAAGCGCACGTAATCCAGCAGACGGCGCGCCGGAATGGTCCCTGCCCCGTCCTTCTTCACCCGCGCTGGGCATGCACACCGGATTCCCAACTCCAGATCGGTCGCCGTAAGCCAGATGTGGTCGCCATCGGTCTCCACCAGAATGTTGGACAGAATCGGGATGGTGGTTTTCTTCTCCACTACGCCCTGTGTCAGGCCCAACTCGCGCACCAGGTCGGACTTGTTTACGGAGAATTCCATAGCGTTCTTCGGGAGCTCCTTGCTCTCTTTCGCCTCTTGTATTCTTTTCCTACTCAGGTAAATAGATAAGTAAAACTTAACCGAGTTAGTAGGGCCTGTGGAAATGTTGATTTCTACGTAAATTATAGCAAAATTTACTGGTTGCTGCCATTTTGACGTTGTGCAAAACTCTTCGCGTAAGCAGGAAGATTAAGCGTCTCTCCTGGTTTTTAACATCGGGAAACAGCCTTCCCGAACGCCGCCTGTGGACAACTCGCCTAACTCTTCTGCAGTGAATCAATTAGCCCGAGGATAAGGTTGTTCAAATCCTCATCGCGCTGCCGTAACTCATCGATTTTCTGCACCGAGTGCAGGACGGTCGTATGATGTTTCCCGCCGAAATAACGCCCGATCTCCGGCAGCGATGCTTGCGTCAACTCTTTCACTAAATACATGGCGATCTGGCGCGGATAGGCGATTTGCCGCGTGTTGCTCTTCATCTTGAGCTGCGCCGGCGTCATTGAGAAGCGTTCTCCCACGGCCTTCAGAATGGAATCAACGGTGATGCGCTTTTCCGTTCCGCCTGCCAGGTGCTTTAACGTCTGGTGAGCCATAGGCAGGCTGATGGATTGCCCGGTGACCGAGGAGACTGCGATCAAGCGCGTCAGCGCGCCTTCCAGTTCGCGTACATTCGATTTGGTCCGCGTGGCCAGGAAGATGCGAACATCTTGCGGCAGATGAACGCCTTCCGATTCAGCGCGCTTATCCAGGATGGCCATCTTGGTCTCCAGGTCAGGCGGTTGAACATCCACTATCAAGCCCCATTCAAAGCGCGACCGCAACCGCTCCACCAGGCCCGAAATCTGGTTCGGAGCCGAGTCGCTGGAAACAACAATCTGCTTGCGGTGATCGTATAGTTCGTTGAAGGTGTGGAAAAATTCCTCCTGCGTCCGCTCCTTGCCCGCCAGGATGTGGATATCGTCGATCAACAGAACATCCGCCGTCCGGTAGTGGCGATGAAACGCCGGCATACCATCCAGCTTGATGGAGTTGATCATTTCATTCATAAACCGTTCACTGGAGGTGTAAACCACGTTCAGGCCGCTGAAGTTGTCCAGCAGCGCCCGCCCGATTGCATGCATCAGGTGCGTTTTGCCAATACCAACGCCCCCATAGATAAAAAGCGGATTGTAGTTGCGCGAAGGCATGGTGGCCACCGCCTGTGCCGCTGCATGCGCTAATTGGTTCGACGAACCCACCACATAGGTGTCAAAGGTGAGCCGCGGGTTCAGCCAGCTGGATGTTTTCTCAAACAGCAGATCGACCTGCTGGCGCATCGGCCGCCCGTTGCCGGGACTTGCTGCCGCAACTGGGGCCATCGAAGCAACGCCCGCACCGGCAACCGCGACGGCGCGCTCCTGAGTGCCTGCCACTACATACTGAACCTGTCGCACGGGTAACTGAAGTTCGGCCACTGCGGACCGGACTTGGGCGGTGTATTCCTGCCGAATCCACGCCTCGGTGGGTTCATCTGGAACCTGAACCTTGAGTTCCCCGTCCTGCAGCGATCCAAAAGAAGTGCGGGAAAACCAGTTCTGGTATGCACCTAAGCTCAACCGCTTCGCCAGCACCGCTTTTATTTGTTCCCAGGCGTCACCCAACCGCTGCCATCCCTCCGTGTGTACCGGCTCCCATATCCGCAGCATGGGTAGCCTTCCGAAAAGCAGCGCAAACGGCAAAACATTCCCACAACTTTTCCACTGTATGTGGAAAAGCTTGGGATGAGTCTGTGACTGGGGGGTAAAAGGTTGCCGCACCCGCAGCACTGGAATGAACGAAAAGCCGATTTCGTGTCTTCGGAAACCTCAGTCTAACATAGGGAGCGGCTTTTGAAAGTACATTTTGAATGATATATAACCCGTTAACTATCAGCTATTTACGATCCAAGACAACAGTACCGTAACCACCGTGCAACCAGGACGAAATCCGGCCGGAAAGTGCTAAACACATAAGTTGCAAGTACATGAATTGACATTGCAACAAAGACATTGGAGAATGTCTTATAGGCCTACTGCGGGAGTAACTCAGCTGGTAGAGTGCAACCTTGCCAAGGTTGATGTCGCGGGTTCGAATCCCGTCTCCCGCTCCATCGTTACCACCAGTACCACTTCAGTCCCCTTGCCCCTCCGCTGCGCCGTCGAGGGCGTCTGCAAGCTCGCGATAGCCGGCCTTCTGTGCAATCTCACTCAGTGAACTGCCTTCAGGCGATCGCAACCTGGCATTTGCGCCGCGCTCCATGAGCAGCCGTACGATCTCTTCGTTACCGCGCATAACGGCGTAGGCCAGCGGAGTGTGCCAGGCCTCGGCATCGTAGGGGAACAATCCGTATTCGCGGAATGGCCGGTTGAGAGAAGCCGGATCTTCTGTAAGTACTATTCTCAGCCGATCGAGCAGCCCGTATTGAATCGCCTCGATGATGTCGATCGGTCCCCGCAGGATGAGATCGCGAGCTTCTTTGTGACCGGCGTAGTCGGCCCAGCCGGCCGGAGTGCCGCGATACTTCTCCTCCCGGGCACAGACATCGGCGCCATGACGCAACAGAACGGGAATCACGCTGAGATTGCCATTCCACGCCGCAGCATGTAGCGGCGTATAACCAGCGGTGGAGTCGATAGAGGTTTTAGGATTGTCCCGGATGTTGACCGAGGCGCCGTGATGCAGGAGCGTTTCCACCATGTCGCCGGAGCCGTACTCGCTGGCTCGGACGATCAGGCGACCCCATCGGCCCTCTGGCTTTAGAGCCTCGGGATCGCGGCGCAGCAGGCGCGCTATATCGATGTTCCGACCGAGTGCCGCTGCGGCCGGAAGACGCAACTGTGCGCCGGCATCAACGAGAATAGAAACCATGTCGGATGCGCCGATCATCGCGGCATGATCGAGCGGCGTGAACCCGGCTTCGTCTAGGCTCTCGACATTCGCGCCCAGTTCCAGCAGTACCCGCACTGCTGCCGGCTGACGGTGGATGACGGCCAGGTGTAGCGGCATACACCTCATTCTCGATCCGTTCATCCGGTGTTCTAAATCGCCCGGCCGGCGAGCTACCAGGCCGCGAATGGTTTCGACATCTCCCATCGCGACTGCTGAAAAAATGTTGTGGCGCGCCCCGTGGGCAAGGAGATAGGCAACTGTCTCGGGGTCGGCTTGAAAGTGCTCCCAAGCACTGGCCCAACCAATAACGCCAAGCTCGTGGTAGTCGCCCTCACCGATCGTGTCTGCGCCATGCTCCACAAGTAGCTGGATGATCGCAACGCGGTTCTTTTCCACTGCAAAATGCAGCGGGTAGGCGTTGTCGCCTTCGCAGCGAATATTGGGATTGGCACCGCGCTCAAGCAGCAGCTTTACAGCCGCAACGCTGTTGCCGAAGACGGCTTGGTGCAGCGCTGTTCTTACCCCCTCGCCCCCGCGCTCGTCAATCAGCTCTGGATGCACATCTAGCAGGGCGTTAAGCCGCGCTAGATCGCCTTTTCCAGCGGCATCCCGCAGAGACTTGACCCTTTCTGCGGTCGCGCTGACTGCTTCGAGAGTCTCAACATGTGACCGCAGTCTGGACCATGACGCGAATCCATATTCGCTCGCAATCACAAGCTGAGCGTCCGCAAGCGTAACCCGCGACGCGGCTACCTGGCCATCCGGCTGCTCTCGAAAATGCGGATGGCTCTCGCGAATGCGAGTCAAAGCTTCAGAGTCAGCTGCCTGCTGACCCTTTAACAGAGACTTGGCTTGTTTCCTGAATTGTTCAAGACTGGGACGCGGCGGTAGTTGCCTTAACATGAAAATCTCCTTTCGGTGGTCGCCTGTGTCCGCACAGCAGGCAGAAAGAAGATTCGTCAGATTGTACCGGTCAACGACTCACGGGTGGGCTTGGCCCTTTCCGCGGACTGGAGGCACCCCGCGCGCCTACGTCAATAGTACTGCTTGACGCAGCCTAACGTGGTGAGCTTACTTTGCCGCATTAAACCTCTTTCGCCCGTAAGCTTTATCGACGGCAATTCGTACTACCAGATGTGCAACGAGTTTCCTCCCTTAACTCCTCTTTGCTCCTGTTAGGAACTCCGCTCCTCGTCCTCGCCGCCACCCACGGGAACATCGCGAAACCGAAGCACATCAAACCGCATGACAATCCTCCGCAATATCTGGCGTTCGCGCGGGCGCTCCCGGCCGATCTCTACGCTTTACACGCTGTCGATCGCCTGAGCTTCGGACCAAAACCACAAGAGATTTCCGCCGTGGAACGCTTCGGTATTAATCAGTGGCTGGAATCACAGCTTCATCCGGAACGGGAAGCCGAAAATCCGCAGCTGGCAATCAAACTTCAGCCGTACAAATCGCTCAACATGTCGCCTCGCGACGCCATGCTGCACTACCCGCCGCCGCAATTTATCGCCGCAGTCGCGCGCGGAAATGCCAACTTGCCGGACGACCCGGAACTCCGCGCCGTTGTTGCCTCGCTCGCTGCACAGTACGTGCGCAAAAAGGCAAACGCGGACCCCGCCGATGCTGCCCTGCCCGACAGCGATCAGCCGGGCGTGGAAGGGCGCGTGCCGCTTGCAGAGCTACTGTCCGCAGCGCAGATCGACCAATTGCAACACGGCACCGGAAAGCAGAAAACGGAAATCCTCAAAGCAATACCTGCAGATCAGCGCATGAACTTCGCCTGGGCGCTCCGGCCAGGTCAGCGCCGAGCCCTCTTCCCGTTGGCGCCGGTCGAACTCCGCCGCGATCTGATGCTGTCGTTGAACCCGCAACGCGTGGTGCAAACTGACCTGGCCGAAGCCAAGATTCTGCGCGCCGTTTACAGCAATCATCAGTTTCAGGAGTTGCTAGTTGATTTCTGGTTCAACCACTTCAACGTCTTTATCGACAAAGGGGCTGACCACTTCCTTGTGCCTTCGTATGAGAATGAGGCCATTCGTCCGCACGTGTTCGGAAGCTTCTACGAGCTGTTACTCGCAACCGCGAAGAGCCCGGCCATGCTTTTCTATCTTGATAACTGGCAGTCGGTGGGCCCTGACACCAAAAACCCCGCCAAGCGCAAGCGCGGTTTGAACGAGAACTATGGCCGCGAACTCCTGGAATTGCATACGCTCGGCGTCGATGGCGGCTACACCCAAAAGGACGTCATCGAAGTGGCACGCTGCTTCACGGGCTGGACCATCAAAAAACCGCAACAAGGCGGCGGGTTCGATTACAACGACAAGGTACACGACAAAGGCCAGAAGCTTGTTCTCGGCGCACGTGATTGCTGCGGGAGGTGGTATGGATGACGGCTTAAAAGTACTGCATTTCCTGGCGCAGAGTCCGGCGACAGCACACCATGTCTGCCTTGAACTGGCGCAGCGTTTCGTTGCGGACGATCCGCCGCCCTCCTTGGTGAATCGCATGTCTCAAACCTTTCTCAAGAAGAAGGGCGATCTGCGCGAAGTGTATCTCACAATGGTTCACTCGCCGGAGTTCTGGTCGGAAGGCGCCTATCGCGCCAAAGTAAAAACGCCTCTGGAACTGGTCGCCAGCGCGCTCCGGGCTACCGCTGCCGACGTCGACTCACCCTTCGGCCTCACGGGAGAACTCCAGAAGCTGGGTGAACCTCTGTACAGGAAGGTCGAGCCCACCGGCTACTCCAGTGCCAACGCAGAGTGGGTGAACTCCGCCGCCCTGCTCGAAAGGCTCAACTTCGGCTTGGCTATCGGGCGTGATCGCATACCTGGAATCAGCCTCGGTGCCGCCTGGGCCGATCACGCTTTAGAAAATCCGGTCGCCATCGCGACTGCTGTTATCGGCTATCCGCCCAGTGCCGATACGCAGCGCACGATTCAGCAGGCACTAACACCACCTGCAGCCGCTCAATCAATTTCCATCGAGTCGCCGGTTGTTCCGCCGCCGAACAATGTTCCGCTGGTCATCGGCTTGACCCTTGGTTCTCCTGATTTTCAACGCCGCTAAGACGGCGGGAGGTACAGCAATGTTTTCACGTAGATTGTTTTTGAAGAACTCAGCCGTCGCCATGTTCGGCGTCGGCACGGTTCCAGTTTGGTTGTCGCGCGCCGTTTATGCGCAGGGGGATTCATCTCCGCGGAAGAAAGTCTTGATCGCCATCTTCCAGCGCGGTGCAGTCGACGGCTTAAATGTCGTGGTGCCCCACGGCGACCCCGCCTACTACCAGGCGCGCCCCTCCATCGCCATTCCGCGTCCGAACGGTACCGACATGGCTGCACTCGATCTCGACGGCATGTTCGGACTGCATCCGTCGCTGAAATCCTTGAAGCCGCTTTGGGATGAAAAGCAACTCGCCATTGTAGAGGCCTGCGGATCGCCCGATGCCACCCGGTCTCACTTCGATGCACAGGACTATATGGAATCCGGCACGCCCGGCCTGAAGGCGACTGCTGATGGCTGGTTGAACCGCGCACTCGTCGCCGAACCCAAAATCTCACCCATCCGCGCCGTCAGCTTGACTGCGGATTTGCCCCGCTCTCTTCGCGGTCCAAATGAAGCAGTTGCCATCGCCAGCTTAGGCGATTTCCAGGTTAGAGACCAGAGCGTAGCATCGTCGTTTGCAAGCATGTACGGCGCAAGCGCGGACAAGGTCCTCAACGGCACCGCTCGCGAAACCTTCGAAGCAGTCAAGCTGGTTGCCTCTATTCAGAAGCAAGGCTACACGCCTGCCAACGGAGCGAAGTATCCCAATGGACGATTGGGGCAGAGCCTGAACCAGATCGCCCGGCTTATCAAAGCTGATGTCGGCCTGGAAGTTGCATTCACCGATATGGGCGGTTGGGACACGCACGTCAACGAGGTCGGCCCGCAACCCCACACAGGTCAACTGGCGAATTTGCTTCGCGATTTCGGGGATGCCCTGGCAGCCTTCTCCAGGGACATGGGCGATCGCATGGTCGACGTGACGGTCGTAACGATGTCAGAGTTTGGACGTACCGTCAAGGAGAATGGTGACCGCGGTACCGATCATGGCCACGCCAACGTAATGTTCGTGCTGGGTGGAAACGTTCGCGGTGGACACGTGTACGGCAAGTGGCCAGGACTCGAGCTTGAGCAACTCTACGAAAGGCGCGATCTAGATGTGACAACCGACTTTCGCGTTGTTCTCGCCGAACTTGTCGCGAAGCAGCTGCAGAATAGCCAGCTTACGGCGGTGTTCCCCCACTTTCAAGCGAACCGAGCGCTCGGGATTTTGGCCTAAGCGGGCGGATGAGCTTGGGCAAACGTCCAGGCGTCGCCCACAATGCGCTCCAGATCGGCGCGCGTCGGCTTCCATCCCAGTTTGGTCTGCAGCTTCGAGGAATCGGCAACTAGGCTGGGCGGATCGCCCTCCCGCCGCGGCCCAATCGTGTGCGGAACCGGCTTACCGGTCACCTGCTTCACCGCCTGCATCACTTCCTTCACCGAATGTCCAAAGCCGGTGCCCACATTGAACACGTCCGAGCTTCCGCCCTGCAATAAGTAGTCCACCGCGAAGATATGCGCTTCGGCCAGGTCGCTGACATGAATGTAATCGCGAATGCAGGTACCATCCGGCGTCGCATAATCATCACCAAATAACGTAACTGGCTTGCCAGTCTGAACGGCACGCAACAGTAGCGGGATCAGATGCGTTTCGGGATCGTGCAGTTCGCCAAGCCCGGCTTCTGGTTCGGCGCCGCAGGCATTGAAATAGCGCAGGCGCACACTGCGAATGGCGCGATATTTGTCCAGCCACTGGAGCATCTTCTCGGTCATCACCTTCGACTCGCCGTAAGGATTGATGGGCGCAAACGGCTGATCTTCCGTGATCGGCACGCGCTCGGGAATGCCGTAAGCCGCTGCCGTCGAGGAAAACACGACCTTATGAACGCCGGCCTCTACCATCGCGTCGAATAAGGACAACGAACCTGCGGTGTTGTTAGTAAAGTACAACTCCGGCGCTTGCGTCGACTCACCTACGGAAATAAACGCCGCGAAGTGAATCACAGCTTCAATCTGTTTCGACCGCAGCAGCTCGACTACTCTGGGCGTGTCCCGCAGCTCCAGGACTTGAAGAATGTCCTCGGGTACCAGCCTCCGCGTACCCCGCTGCAAGCTGTCGACAACGGTGACATTGTGTCCCTTCTGTTGCAGAAAATAGCGGGTATGCGACCCGATGTAGCCGGCGCCGCCGGTGACGAGTATGTTAGCCAAGCCTTCTCAGTGTACCGGTGGTCAACCAGCCGGAAAAAGCCTTCCTGCTGATACCCGCCGACGGTCCTCTCACAAGCCCGCAACGGCAGCGGTCCTACTGGCGCGCCATTGCAAACAGAATGGCCAACGCTTGTTGCGCCTTCTCTTCGCGAAAGTCACCGGCCAATTCGCCAGCTAACGTCATAACGCAGGTTGTCGAGCCCCCGTGCTGAAGAATTCGATTAAGCGCCGCCTCTTCCGTCCGTACACTTATGCCGCCGCATGCATCCACCACGGCGAACGTGCGGTACCCCAGATCAACTCCTGTCAGCGCCGCCAGCTGCACTGCCAGCTCTGTTGCCACTCCCGAAATCAGCACCGTCTTGCGGCCGCTCTTTGCAACCGCTTCCGCGATGGCCGGGTTCAGAAAGGAATCCGCCGTTGTCCGCATCAGCAACTCCGTCTTGCCCAAACCTTGCTCAATCTCTCCCATCATTCTTGGCGGACCGTTTGGAGGCGGAATAGCCGTGACCACTACGGGTATCTCTAATAACTTGGCCAGCTGGGCCAGTCCGAGTACACCCTTCTTCAGCCGCTCGGCCGGAATAGTCAAAGGCAGGTCGGCGATCCCCTCCTGCAGATCGGCAAATAGGACGATGCAATCGGATGCCGCAATACGTGACTCTGGCATTTATGTCTCCTTCTGTTTTTCCTTCGTTCAGTTAGTGAAGCATGATCTCTTCTCCATCGCAGCAACTCTTGCAGATGGGCAGTCGTAGGATTACCAATTATCGTCACGGCCGAAGTCTCTTAGAATCCTGCTGGAGGTCGACAATGATGAACCGTTCCCTCGTGTGCTCCGCTGTACTTGCTGTTTCAGTTGGCTTGCCAGCTCACGCAGCCAGCTACCAGATCAGCCCATTCCATTTGCCAGGCACAACGCTTGTGACCCTCAGTGGCATCAACGATGCTGGCCAGTTAATCGGTAATTATTCGATCGCGAACGACACTACACCCTTCATCGACACCGGCGGCGCGGTCACGGTCATTCCCTCGCCCATTTCAAATCCTGTTTACGTCTCGGCGAACGGCATCAACAACCTGGGACAAGTAGTCGTCACGGCGCACCAAAATCAGTTCGGCGCACTGGTCGGGTCTGTGTTCATCTATCAGAACGGGGCCTACCTGCCGAATGCCGGTTTGTCATCGCAAATCGCAGTGCAGCCGCTGTCTTCCACCGAGGGCACTGCCATCAAGGATGGAGGGCTGATTCCTGGAACAGGCACGACCGTTGGCAGTCAACAATCGGCTCAGTATGCGCTGATCGGTGATATCACTAACCTCGGGGACAGTCGCATTGTGCCGCTGCCGACATTCACTTCTTCGCCTCATGGTTCTCCGATGGAGGGCTCGTTGGCGACAATTACCGGGATCGACAACGCCGGCGAGTTTGTCGGCACTTACTTTTCTCCAGTTATTGGCGAGCAGGCATATATGGATGATCTGGCGAATAATCTCCGCAACCTCACCATTCCCGGGTTGTCGAATGTAACTCCGACGGCGATTAATAACCAGGGCCAGATTGCGGGCGAAGCCGCGCTTGGTACACAGTCGGTGGGTTTCGTTCTGAATGCCGACGCAACTTATTCGCTTCTGACAATTCCGGGCACGGCATATGTCGACCCGACGGGCATCAACGACGCCGGCGAAGTTGTGGGAACTTACAGTCTGGTAACTCCCGCCGGCGCCGCGCCTGATATCGAATCGTTTGTTGCCCTACCTGCACCCGCAACCGCCGCTGCGGAGCCTGCCTATTTGCCGTTGGCCGGCTTCGCGCTCCTTGCTTTACTGCTGCGGCGCTTCCGTCCATCTACTCCGGGGGTCGGCATCTTAATGACTGGTCCTGCTGGCGGGCTGACTCGGAGTCTGACTGCGAACCGGCTGGGCAGAGCCAGTCCCGGTCTTTCCCGGACCCCCGGTTCCACCCTGGCGCGTGTTGTTTCTTTCGTTGTCGGGATTGTAGCCCTTTGACGTATTTTGCGGCTGGGCCTCGCCGTTACCCTGATTGATCTTGCAGCCTGTAGTTAGCAGCAGAACCATCGCGCAGAACGAAACGCAGATCACTCGAACCATCAATCCGTAGACGCAATCTAAGCATCGGGGCCGCCCTCCAAACCTTACGTAAGCTCCCGGGTGGCCGTCAGCGCGGCCGCGCGATGCCGAGCTTTGTTCGGTAAGTACATCAGCAGCGCACCCGTCAGCAGTAGCAAGCAAGTTCCTGGCTCTGGTACCGGAGTGAGTAAATAGGCCTGGTTGTCGTAACCTTCGGCGACGATCTCGCCGCTGTCGTTAATGCCAGTCGCCCCTGTGAGCGTTAAATGAAGCGTCGGATCGATCAGGTTGTTCAGGTCCTGCATCTGCCCGTTCTCGTACAAGAACGCATCCACCGTGTCATTCCCCGTCATGTAGGAAGAGGCGCCTACAATCTGCCCGGCATCGTTGATGCCTTTGCCGATGCTGATATAGCCTCCTAATGTGCCCAAATCCTGCATTTGTCCGTTCGCGTACAGGAAGGCATGATTCACGTTTTGGGCGACGCCGGGACCGAAGCTGTCATAAGAGATTCCCGTCACTTCGCCGCTGTTGTTGAGGGCGTATGCGATGCTCGCTTGCCCGCCCGGCAGCGTTCCGAGATCTTGCAGTTTCCCGTTTGCATAGAGAAAAGCATGCGTTGCGCCGCCTGCCGTGTCGGCATCACCCGCAATCTGGCCGGCATTATTGATTCCGAACCCGATGCTCCCAACCCCGCCTAACGTTCCCAGGTTCTGTATCTGACCATTTGCATAAACAAAAGCGTTCAGGGTGGCGGGTGACGTGGACGGGTAGTACCCTCCGGTAATTTGGCCTCGGTCGTTAATGCCCTGGCCGGAAACGTCTCCGGTTGTGCCGATGTCTTGCATTTGATTATTCGTGTACAGAAAGCCATGCAAAACGCCTTCCGACGTAGCTGTTCTGGAAGCTCCAGTCACCTGCCCGGCGTCGTTCACGCCATAAGCTACGCCTATCGCGCCGCCCAGCGTGCCCAGATCCTGCATTTGCCCGTTTGTGTAAAGAAAAGCGTGCTCGGAGCCTTGCCCGGTGTCAGAAACTCCTACGGCTTGACCTGCATTGTTGATGCCGTATCCGTAACTCTGGCCGCCGCCTAGAGTTCCGAGATTCGTCACGCTGTAAAGGACACCAGCCGTAAGAGCTTGAGTGCTGGCTAGAAAAAAGAGAAGAGAGAACGAAAGTCGAGAGTCGCATACTTGCGTCTGTTCCTTCTCAAACAGTAACAATATAAGCCGCCAGAGAGCTCGCCACGGCAAGGCTGAAAACGACGTCGACTCAGGTGCGGTTCATAACCGCAGTGTCCGCAAGCAGACTCATCTTCGGTCTCTTCCCTTACCCAAGAAGTTTGTTCACCTCGCCACAAATGTGCGAACCTTAACAAACTAGCTGAAAGAAGTTAGCTTTTACACCGAAGGGACATTTGTGTATGCAACGTAGGGTCAGGGATTATACGCGTAAGCTGCTCGGTATCTCGATACTCGTCGGCTATGTGGGTGTCGCCCCACTCTCATTCGCGCAGGCCAGTGCTGAAATCGCGAGCTCGCCGGAAGCACAGGCTCATGAAGCTTGGCGGGCAGCCATGCACCGCATCAGTGCACCCGCTGAAGGATGCTTCCATGCCTCTTATCCCATCATGGAATGGCAAAAGGTGACATGCGCCGCTGCGCCAGGCTACCGGTCGGCTCTGCGCGATTCCACAAACAGAGAGCAAGTTGTGGGCAATGGCTATGACTACGTTGTTCAAGTACCATCGAAACACCTGCTCACGTTAGCGACCGGCAGCTTTCCAACGGTCACGGGTGTCAAATCTGAAAGAGGCGCTGGCGTTCGCGCCTTTGGCGGTGGCGGCATTCTCGGACCCAACGAATACACCCTACAGGTGAATACGAACTTCTACAGCGGTTCCCCGGCTTGCGACGGCTACTCGGGTTGCTTAGCGTGGCAGCAATATGTGATGTCCACCAATACCCCGGTGTCGCTTACCAGCAGCCAACTGACAAACCAGACAGAAGTATTCATAGAATATTGGCTGATCAATTATGGAATCGGCAAGAATGGCGCCAATATATGCCCCAGCGGTTTCATCGACGCTGGTCCGGATTCACAGGGCCCCGGCGATGACTGCGTCCAGAATACGCCAGCGACCGTGATCCAAAGTGGCCAGCTGCCAATAACGAATCTCGCGAGCTTAACGCTCGCAGGTTCGGCCATGCCAGGGGGAACGGATGCCGCCACTGTTACGTTCGGCACTGAGGCTTACACAGCAACCGTCAAGGACAGCCTTACCGATATCGCGAGTGGTTGGACGCAGGCGGAGTTTAATGTGGTTGGCAATGCGGGTGGATCGCGGGCCGACTTCAACTCCGGTTCGTCCCTTACCGTGAAGGTTGCGGTAAGCGATGGATCCACAAGTGCGCCAACGTGCGTCGCCCCAACCAGTTACGCCGGCACTACGGGCGAAACTAATAACCTGAGGCTCGGGGCATGTACCGCCACCGGTGGATCGACGCCGGGCGATTCAATTTACTGAGTCCAACTAATCGGTGTCGTTGCCTTTGCGACCCGCGGGATCCAGATCTCGATACTGAGACCTGGAGCCCCCGGGCCGATTAGGTCTAATGATGCGAAAACGCCGCAGACGGGCCCTGCCCCGCCGCTGCTCCGCCTTCTTCAATGTCCATCCGTTCAACCAGACCTTCTGCGATGGTATAGTCATGCCGGACTTCGCTCTCTGAAAGCACCGCGCCAGCAAGACTTCTCACCGTCTGATGGACTCGGACCTCAACCTTGCCCCCTCCGCGGTCTATCACCTCAATCGGCTCCACATGAGGATCGAACTCTTTCCACTGACGGCTCCAGTAGGCGCGAATCTCTTCTTTCCCAACCACACGCCCGCCCTCCGATGCCTTTGGCCAGCTGACGCTTTCGCTCATCAGCGCCAATGCACCATCGATGTTCCGCTGGTTAAAAGCAAAGTAGATTTCCGCTATGAGAGTCTGTGTATTCGCCATAAGACCTGCACCACCATGATAGGTTCCGGCAAACGCCTGCGCGATACGAACGAGTTGGGTGTAGTCTCATTCGTGGAAGGAAAGCGTGATGCCAAACAATCGAGGTGTGGTTTACCTGGGACCGGGAAAGGTGGAGGTTCAGTCCATCGACTTCCCCCAGATGAAGAATCCCAAGGGGCAAGACATTGAGCATGGAGCGATCCTGAAGATTCTCTCCACCAACATCTGCGGCTCAGATCAGCACATGGTGCGTGGCCGGACAACGGCGCCCAAGGGTCTGGTTCTCGGTCACGAGATTACCGGCGAGGTGATCGAAAAAGGCAAAGATGTAGAGTTCCTCGACATCGGCGATCTCGTTTCGGTGCCTTTCAATGTTGCGTGCGGAAGGTGTCGAACCTGTCGTGAGCAGAAGACGGGAGTTTGCTTGAATGTGAACCCATCGCGGGCCGGCGGCGCTTACGGCTACGTCGATATGGGTGGCTGGGTCGGCGGGCAGGCCGAGTACGTACTCGTCCCTTATGCTGACTTCAATCTTTTAAAGTTTCCGAACAAAGAACAGGCTCGAGCGAAGATACGCGATCTGACCATGCTTTCCGACATTCTCCCCACGGGCTTTCACGGTGCCGTGATGGCGGGAGTGGGCGTGGGATCGACAGTTTACGTCGCGGGCGCTGGACCGGTTGGACTCGCTGCCGCTGCCTCCGCACAGATCTTAGGAGCTGCCGTTGTCCTGATTGGCGATATGAATCCTGACCGTTTGAAGCATGCCAAAAGCGTCGGATTCGAACCGGTTGACCTGACGGCGAGCGACAAGCTCGAGGAGTTAATCGAACAGATCGTCGGAGTCCCCGAGGTGGACGCCTCCGTGGACGCTGTCGGCTTCGAAGCCAGAGGACATGGCAAGGAGCACACGACGGAAGCACCAGCCACCGTTTTGAATTCGTTGATGGCGATCACTCGTGCCGGCGGCTCCATCGGTATCCCGGGCTTGTACGTCACAGAAGATCCCGGATCGAAGGACGAAGCCGCTCAACAAGGCAATCTTCGAATGCGACTAGGTCTCGGATGGGCCAAAAGTCATAGCTTCTTCACCGGGCAGACCCCGGTCCTTCGTTACAACCGCCAGCTGATGCAGGCGATACTGCACGACCGTCTGCCGATAGCGAAGATTGTCAACGCAACGGTCGTCTCGTTGGATGAAGCACCCCAAGGCTACCAGGACTTCGATAAGGGCGCGGCCAAGAAATACGTTCTCGACCCTCACGGCGCTGTGTCGAAGGCCGCTTAGGCGCAAACCGAACCTATCAATGGAGTGGCCGATTACTCCCACTCCATGCAGCCTTACGTGAGGTCCGTGCCGGCTCGTGATCCCAAGCCCAGACACACCATCCCCGTTTTCATCTCGTTGCTGCGCAGCCCTACCGCCATGGCGGAGTCACAGCCCAAGCAAATAAACTTTACTCACGCGCCACCAACCACTTACCCGCATTTCACCCAACCGCACTGACCTGATTTCTCCCTTGCCCATGCTACTGTCACCCTGCCAGAAGGAGTAGCCAAACGAAATGACACCCCGTTCCATCCGCCGCGCCGCCGAACGCAAAGCACAGAAAGAAATGAGCCGTGCCATGAGACAAGGCCTCGGAGCCTTAGCGTCCGAGCGCACTACGGTCCCAGTCGCCAGCAGCGTCGCATCATTGGCCGCCCCCGAGCCACCGTCTGAGCGTCGCCTTGCCGCCAATCGCGCCAACGCCCAGCTCTCCACTGGCCCCACCTCCGCCGAAGGCAAAGCCAAAGTCTCGCTCAATGCGGTTAAAACAGGTCTCACCGGTCAAACCGTCCTGCTCCCTAGCGACGACGTAGCCGCCTACGAAGCTCTCGTCGCTGCCTTCACTGAGCAATACCAGCCCGCCACCGCGCAGGAACGCCAACTCGTCCAGAATCTCGCCGACACTCGCTGGCGTCTCAACCGCATCCCCACGCTGGAGTTCGCCCTCTTCGCCCGCGGCCACCACGAATTCGCGGAAAAGTTCGCCACCGTCGAACCATCCCTTGCCAGCGCAATGATCGACGCCGAAACCATAGTGGTCTACGGAAAGCAACTCAAGAACCTGCACACGCAAGAAGGCCGCCTCCGGCGTCACTACCAGCAGGACTTAGCCGAACTGACCGCATTGCAAGCCGAACGCAACGCAACCGAAACGGCAGCAGCGGCCGAAGCCGAAGTGAAGGAAACTAAGCGCACTCCCCTTAATGGGTTTGAATTTACCAACGACGAATGCAGACCGTCCGACGCTCTCAAGGCCTGCCCACTCCCCCAACTTCCCATACGCACCAGAGCCGCCTGACACAGAAAATGCAGCAAGTCATCCTGAAATTCGATCCTGAAAGAAGATGCCGCTGCTACAGGTGCGTGATGTCACCAAGCTCTACCAAACCGAAGGCTCCCCAGTCTCCGCATTACGTGATGTCTCGCTCGAGGTTGAATCAGGAAGTTTCATCGCCCTCGTCGGCCGCAGCGGTTGCGGTAAATCCACACTCCTGAATCTCTGTGGAGCGATGGACTTCCCCACCTCCGGAGAAGTTTCCATCGACGGCGAAATCACGTCCCGCTTGTCCGATGCCGCCCTCACCCGATTGCGTCGCGTCAAGGTGGGCTTCATCTTCCAGTCATTTCAACTGCTGAATACGTTGTCGGTGGTCGAAAATGTTGAACTTCCGCTTCTGCTTGCCCGTGCGCCGAACGCAAGGCGTACCGCAATGGCAAGCCTCGCTTCCGTCGGCATTGAAGAATACCCGCACCGATTGCCCCATCAACTCTCGGGCGGCCAACAGCAGCGTGTCGCCATCGCACGTGCGTTGGCGCATAGTCCGAAATTGATTTTGGCCGATGAACCCACAGGCAATCTGGACACCGCCACCGGTGAACAAATCCTGCAACTGCTCCGCGAAATGACCAGATCCCGCGGCGTTTCGGTTGTGATGGCGACGCACAGTCCCGAAAGCGCTGAGTACGTGGACCAGGTGATCCGGATGCGAGACGGCCAACGGATCGCATGATCGCCGCCTGGCTTCTGTTCTCAAGGCTAGTTGTCCGCCCCTTATGGCGTGAACCTCTTCGAACTGCGCTGACAACGCTGGCGGTTGCGCTGGGCGTCTCGGTCGTGATCGCGATCGACTTAGCCAGTCAGTCGGCAACCGAAAGTTTTCACTCGTCGGTCGAATCGCTGGTCGGGAAAAATGATCTGTTGCTGTCTACTACGGGCGGTTTGAACGATGAACTGCTGGGACGTTTGGAACAACTGCCTTATGCCTTTCACTGGACACCCCGCATCGAAGACTATGCGTTTGTCAACGGGCGTGGATCGGCGATCCCGCTCTTTGGAGTCGATCTTGTGGGTTACGCCAACACTCACCCGCAGGACGCATCCGCATTCCCATCCGATAACGGAGTAAAGCTGGAAGAAGGCAATCCGCTTTGGGCCGGTGACGCACTCGGTTTACATAAAGGCCAACGCATTCACTTGCTCATCAACGAACGCGTCCACATGTTCACCATTGCCGGTATCATCCCCGCAAAACCCGGCGAAGGAACATTTCTAATCGTCGACATCGGCTTGGCCCAGTCACTTACTGGCAAGCTTGGCAAGCTAGACAGTATCGACGTTCAGCTGCCTGCCGGCATGGACGAAGGGGCGGCATATCGCATCCTGCAAAGCTGTGTGCCACCAACGGTAAGCATCAACCCGCAGGGCGCGCGCACGGAAGAGAACCGCAAAATGATGTCGGCGTTCCGCTGGAATCTACATGTGCTCAGCTACATCGCGTTGCTTGTTGGCGCATTTCTCATCTACAACACGGTTTCTATTTCCGTCGTGCGCCGTCGCAATGAGATCGGAGTGATACGCGCATTGGGTGCGAGCGCCAAAACTGTCCTGCTTGGGGTTCTGTGCGAAGCATTGTTCTTCGCGGTGGTCGGCAGTGCCGTCGGTGTCTTGCTTGGCCGCGTGCTCGCCATCGGCGCTCTTGCGCTCGTCGGAAACACCGTGCAGATGCTGTATGTCGCCAGCCAGTCCGGCGCCCTCTCCTTGCAATGGGGCTCCGTTCTCAACGGTGTCGCGCTCGGTACAGGCGTTTCCATTTTGGCCGCCTTGGCGCCGGCCTGGGAAGCTTCGCGCGTTCTGCCCGTGGAAGCGATGGCGCGCGGCCGAAACGAGTACCAGAACAAGGTGCGGTCGCGCCTTACAGTTTACTGGGCCCTCGCACTCCTGGTTGCGGCCGCCGCCTTAGCCCAACTGCCGCCGATCTACCGCCAGCCAATCTTTGCTTACGCAGCCGTCTTGTGCCTGGTCGCCGGCTTCTCACTTCTCATTCCAAACATCGTTCTTGCCTTTAGCCGCTCCAGCACCGTTCTGCTACAAAAACTGCTTGGCGTGGAGGCGGTGCTTGGTATGCGGTCACTGCGCGCCTCGTTGGGTCGTACTTCTGTCCTGACGGCTGCCCTCACCACGGCAGTTGCGATGACCGCAGCCGTCGGACTGATGGTCGGCAGCTTTCGTGCCACTGTCAGCGTCTGGATGAATAACGAACTCAAGGCCGATTTCTACCTGCGCCCAGCCGGCGAGTCCGGGGCCGATCGCGATCCCACCATGGGCGCCGCCATCGCAGATGACATTGAAAAGCTGCCCGGCGTCGCCGCAGTGGATCGCTATCGCGGCTATGCCATCACCTACCAAGGAATGCCCGCGGTGCTCGCCGGCGGCGAAAGCAGCAAAGTGGAGCAGTGGGCCGGCACCCTCTTGCTGCCCGGTGAAAACGCTCACGCCATTTTTCAAAAGCTGCCCGCAGGCAACTACGCGCTTGTCAGCGAGCCATTCGCCAATAAACACAACGTTCATCCGGGCAGTGTTCTCGAACTTCCGCTCGGGTCGGCCATCCGCAAAATCCAAGTCCTCGGCATCACCTACGATTACTCAACCGAACGCGGCTACATCGTGATGGACCGCCGCGTCCTGCTTCGCTACCTGCCCGATCCGGCTGTTTCAAGCCTCTCCGTTTACCTCGCTCACGGCGCCAATCCGCAGGCAGTGCGCAGCGGCATCGAGCACGTACTTGCGGGCCGCGCCGTGATAGTTCTGTCCAACAGTCAAATCCGTCGTGCCGCCATCGCCATCTTCGACCAGACATTTCGCATAACCTATGCGCTCGAAGCAGTCGCTGTTCTTGTCGCCGTCCTTGGCATCGCCGGTGCTTTGCTGGCACTCGTTCTCGACCGTCGCCGCGAGTTCGCCTTACTGCGCTTCCTTGGGGCCGCGCGCGGTCAGGTGCGCCGGATCATCCTCTGTGAAGCCGGGTTGCTCGGCCTGTTTGCTAACGCCATCGGCCTGGTGCTGGGGGTTCTGTTATCGCTCATCTTGATCTTCGTTATCAATAAACAATCCTTCGGCTGGACCATTCAGTTTCATTGGCCGGTGCGCATGCTTCTCTCTGTTCTTAGCGGCATCTATGTCGCTACGCTTCTCGCAGGACTTTACCCTGCGCGCACAGCCGTACAGATGAATCCGATCGAGGTCATCCATGAAGAGTAGTCTTGCCGCTCTCGTTCTTCTTGCGACGGCGGCAGCAGCACCGCATTGGAAAGTGGCGGAACCAGGCGCACCATATCAGTTCCCCGGAGATTACTTCAGCCACCCCGATTACCAGACCGAATGGTGGTACTACACCGGAAACCTGCGTGCCAAAAACGGCCATCGCCTCGGATTTGAACTAACGTTCTTTCGTACGGCACTCGACCTGCCCAAAGGATCCGAAACCCAGATCGCTCCCCAGTGGCGTTTGGACCAGATCTATTTGGCACACTTCGCGTTGAGTGATCTAGATGGTCATGAGTTCTACCACGACGAACGAATTAATCGGGCAGGGCCAGGCATCGCAGGAGCTTCGGCGCAAGGTCATCGCGTATGGAATGGAAATTGGCACGTGGACTGGTCCGCTCAGCAGCAACAGGATCTTGGGGCCGTAACTGATCGCGTCCACCTGCGCCTTCACCTGAACCCCGAAAAGCCAGTCGTCATCAATGGCGAGAACGGAATAGATGTAAAAGGGCCTTTGCCTGGTGAAGCCTCGCGCTACTTCTCGTTTACGCGCCTAGCCGCTTCGGGCAGCGTCGAGTTGCGGAACCAAACCCTGCAGGTGGATGGCGAAGCCTGGATGGACCATGAATACTTTACAGAGCCCCCGGACAACACGCTCGCCGGCTGGGATTGGTTTTCCATCCAACTCGACAACCACGAAGAACTGATGCTGTATCGTCTCCGGCGCAAGTCCGGTGGCCCTGACCGTTACTCGTCCGGTACCTACGTCGAAGCCTCCGGGAAAGCACACCACCTCGATTCGACGCAGTTCACATTAACTCCCCATGGCACATGGCGCAGCCCGGAATCGAAGTCCGAATACCCGACGAACTGGACCATCGCCGTACCGTCGCTCGGACTAACGCTGCAGGAATCGACAACCTTGCCCAACCAGGAGTTACTAAGTCAGTCCGGAACAACGCCCAGCTATTGGGAAGGTGCCGTCGCCTATACCGGAGTTGTGCGTCAGAGACCTGTGACAGGCCAAGGTTATCTAGAGATGACCGGCTACGGAACGCCCGTCTGGCTTGGAACGAAGTAGCATCAGTGTGCCTCAGGCGCGGGCCCGGCGGAGCAATCGTTTATATTCCTGACTGCGCCCGCCAGGACCCCTGAAACAATCGTGCACAGCACTACCAACAACAGCGCATACCGTAGCGTGAACAACTGCGAAAGAAAGCCGATCGCGGGTGGCCCGACGATAAACCCGATGTAGCCTATCCCGGTGACCGTTGCGATCCCGGCACCTGGACTTACGCCCTCCACTCGCCCGCCCGACCCGAACACCAGTGGAATGATGACCGAATAACCAACACCAACAAGTGCAAAGGCAGGCAGTGCCCAAGCCGCACTTGGCGAAGCCAGCGCCAGCAAAAGGCCCACTAGTCCAACTAAGCTTCCTCCGCGCAACGTTCGGTAAGGCCCAAGCCGTGCGGTTACCCAATCCCCCGCCAACCGAAACAGCGCCATAGACGCCGAGAAGGCCGCGTAGCCTTGTGCGGCAAGCGCGGGTCCCGCGTGCAAAACCTGACGGAGATAGATCGCAGTCCAGTCCGCAATGGCACCTTCTGCCAGTAACATGCAAAAGCCTATACCTGTAAGTGCCCAAAGCACAGGTGGGATTTTGTTCCACCGCAGGCGGCTCTCATGCGCAACGGCGGTGCCCCGGCCGGGCAAGAACACGGGCCATAGCGCCACGCCGGCAAGCGCGTACAACAAGCCGCTTGCCCCAAGATGAAGCGAGGGCGAAATTTCAAAGCCTGCTACCCACCCTCCAATTCCCGAACCGGCCATCGCACCCAAGCTGAACATGGCATGGAACCGCGACATCGTTGGCGTCCCGAGACGCTTCTCCACCTCCACACCCTGCGCGTTCATGGCAACGTCCATCGCGGCCGCGGCAGCCCCATACAGGAACAGTCCCAATCCCAATGTCAGCGCGTCGAACGCCAGCGCAGGTAATACCAAGGTGAGTCCAAAGGCCACCGTCGCCACTGTCCCTACCGCCCTGCTGCCAAACTTGCCCAGCCAGTGGCCAGTAATCGGAATGCAAACCACGGCGCCGATGGCGGCACACAGCAGCGTTAAGCCAAATGGCCCGTTTTGCAAATGAAGCTGAGCCTGGACTGCTGGAATGCGTGACACCCAGGTGCCCACAATCAGGCCGTGCACCAGAAAGGCGACCATTGTCGCCCACCAGGCGCGGTGGACTGCTTGTTCCTTTCCCTTCATGGCTGCGGCAGTCGGCTGGCTTGTGTTGAAGTCGCTCCAGAGCGCAGGCGGGTAAAAATCGTTATGTTCTGGCCGTGCAGTCCCCAACTCATATAGGGATACAGGCCCAGCTGTTCGCACTGCGCGTCCGAAATGGGAGGCTGCCAATCGTATAAACGCGCGAGAGTGCGACGGACTACCGGAAAGGCAAGCATGCCTCGTGGGGAATCCCACTCCCGGGTGTAGACGATCAGCACGTCGAATTTGTCGCGAGCGATTGCCGCGATGGAGCGGTAATGAAAGTCCGTGGTCTCTAACGTTCGCAGGTGTCGCGTAACAAAGCCATAATCCGGGCTTCGGAGCGCGGCCGTGTATGGCCATGCCGTCGCAATGCGACTTCCGGATAGGTTCCGCTCCGCAAATTCTGCCGCGCTTTGCTGCAACCGCACAAAATCCACCATCGCGAGATTGTTCTCATAAGGAAACGGGTAGATCGGATTCCAGAAGAGATTGGCGGCCAAGCCTAATGTAAGCAGGGCAATCGTTGATATCGCAAAGGGTTTCCGAACGCGTGTGATTGCAATCGCAACCGCGATGTAGAACAGCGGCAGCACCGGCAGCAGGTATCGTTCCAGTTCCGCGCCCCCGAACACCGAGACAAGGACAATGTTGGCGGCCGCTACAAGCAGCACCGTGCGCCACGATTCCTTCGCGAAGATGGGCCGCAACGATCGCAGCGTCAGCAACAAAATCGCCGTTCCCACGAACCGCAATTCGGCGACAAACAAATAGTAGAAGCGTCGCGTAAAGGTCAGCAGCATTCGCAGCGGCTGCAGCGAATAGCCGACGTTGTAATGTGCGAAACCAGGGTTCCCGAGCCAATATCCCGTCGCCCGATGTAACACCAGAAGCCAGATGCCCAGTGCAAATGCGGGCGCAGTGAAATAAGCAGCGCGCTGCCAATCCCGCCGTGCTGAGAGTAAGGCAAAGAAAACCAGCGGAGTAACAAGGCCAGTCTCTTTCACAAGCACCAGCAGCACGCAAACGAAGGCCGCCCAGGCGAAGCGCCGCTGCACAAACAGCAGGAGCGCCAGTAGGGTCAACACCATGGCCGGCATGTCTAGTTGCGCCATCATGCTCTGCATGAAAAACAGCGGCGAAACTATCAGAAACAAAGGAGGCCAGAACGCCGGCATCCCGCGGACTCCTTGGCTCAACTCAATTGCAAGTAAGAACGTGACGAGCAAGCCTGTACCAGCGAACAGCAGCATGGCAATGCGCGTGATAACGATGGAGTACCCGAACAGCTTGTACCAGAGCACGAGATACACCTCGACACCTGGCGGATGAACATTGGGTATGGTCGAGTGCGCGACCCATTGCCCGTGCCGCAGCAAATCGAGCGCCGTGGGAATAAACTGTCCCATTTCGTCCCAGAAATAGGGCAACGAAAGCAGTCCGGCATGCAGCATGACCAACGGAGCTGTAAACAGCACAAAGAAGATCAGCAAGTAATAAGGGCGTTTGGGCTGGGGCGGTCGCTCTTCTGCCAAAGCGAACGGAGGCAGTTTGGGCATTGGCGCCCGACTGGGGGCAGGCATCCGAGCGTGCCCTATTGGATCACTTCGCCGGAACCCTGCGTTTCCAGCCGGATCTCTCCAAAGGCCGCTTCGTATTGCTTAAGATTCTGCTGCAGAACATTGAAAAGCGCCTTGGCTTGCTGCGGGCTGACATACACGCCTTGGAAGTTCTGAATGGTGACCGCATCCGGACCCGTCTGGTTCACCATGCCGAACATCAGAAAGAAATCCCAAAGACTGACGCGCACCTGGACACTATTCGCATAGCGCTCACGGTAGTCTTCGCTGTTCGTCAGTTGAAGTTTAGGCTGCGGGTGTGCCGGTGTCATGTTTAGCTATTCTAAAACCCGGCGAAAAATGCCGAGTGGAAGGGGATTGGCGGGGACGACGGGGCTCGAACCCGCGACCTCCGACGTGACAGGCCGGCGTTCTAACCAACTGAACTACGTCCCCTTAGGTGCGGATAACGTCGGACAACAGAAGGATAACACAAGGCACCTGTAACAAAAGGGTTGCACCCAGGGCTGGTCTCCCTCTAGAAAAACATGATAATAGAAATGTGCCGTCAGTGTCTGAACGCAAGCCCACGCCTGAACAGCTTCTGCAGCAGGTTGAGTCCGACGAACGCTTCCAATCACGAGGACGATTGAAAATCTTTCTGGGTTACGCTTCCGGCGTAGGAAAGAGCTTTCGGATGATCGACGAGGGCCGCCGCCGTCGCGAGCGTGGTCAGGATGTTGTTGTCGGTGCAATCCAACCGAATCTGGCCGCCGATGTCCAGCACGCGACTTTCTGCGCTGGAGGTAATCCCGTTGAAGGAAACCGGGGACGTAGCGGTGATGGACGTCGACCGGCTCTTGGCCCGTAAGCCGAAGGTGGTGCTCGTGGATGGATTGGCCTACCAGAATCCGCCGGGGTGCCGGCATGGCAATCGTTGGGAAGATGTGGACGAGATGCTTGCCGCCGGTATCTCCGTCATTAGCTCTGTCAACCTGCAACACATTGAAGAGAAAAGCCACCAGGTCGAGACCATCACCGGCAAGCATGTCGAGCAAACGGTCCCGCTCAGCTTTCTACAAATGGCGGATGAGATCGTCGTCGTCGATGCGCCGCCCGAATCCTGTATGCGCTTGGACGAAGGCAAGATCGGCAAAGGAAAGCGCCTGACACAGTTGCAACTGTCGGAGCTTCGCGAAGTGGCTCTGCTGCTCGCGGCCGACGTTGTCGATAAACAGCTTGAGCGTTACTTGGAGCGCAACGGAATCCAGCAACTTTGGGGCACGCAGGAACGGATACTTGTCTGTTTAACGCCCAACGCCGATGCTCCTCGCATGCTGGACAGCGCGGCTCGCAATCGCGATCGTTTCCACGGTGAGCTTATTGCCGTCAATCTGAACCGCCATGAGTGGTCCGAGGACGAGAAACGGCGAGTGCAGTCTTCCGTACTTCTGGCGCGCAGCAACCACGCCGAGATCGTCAGCCTCGACGGAACGGATGCAGTGGAAGCGATTCTACAAATCGCCCGGCAGCGCGGTATCACGCAGATCTATGTGGGACAGAAGAGCCGCGAAAGCTGGCGCGAACGTGCCTTCGGTAGCGAACTCGATAATCTCATTCGGTTAGCCGACGGGATTGACGTGCGAGTATTTCCGCATCCCTAGCGCGAAACGCAATTAAGATTTAGCGCGCTGCCCGGAAGAACCATCGTCCAAATCCTAGGTCGGCGCGAACACCGGCCTTCGCGGCAGTCCACCTCTCAATGTGGCGGAAGCCCGCTTCTATCAGCGCGTCTCGTATCTCATCTTCCGTATAGCTGCGCTGCTGCACGACACTTGTTTTCCGTTTCCAATCCTCTCCATTACGAACGAACCAGACCAGCTCAGTTTCTGCGAGCTTCCGTGACGGATCGTACGTCCCCCGGACAAGAGAAACACTATCGTCCTCAACCGTTGCGTTCCAATTGTGCAAGTCGAGCGTCCACGCTTCCTCGCCGTTCATATCGAAGACAAAACACGCGCCTGGTCGCAGTGACTCATGAACGCTGCGGAAGGCCGCCTGCAAATCTTCCAGGGTCAGCAGGTGATTCAATGAATCGAACGTGGACAAAGCTGCGTCATACGCTCCGGGGAGGCGCAAACAACGGACGTCCTGCACGTGGAAAGTTGCGCTGGGCCATCGTTCGCGCGCGCGGGCGATCAACTCGCGCGACATATCAACCCCGGTGACTTCGTAGCCGCGCCGGACCAGTTCTCCCGTTACGTGCCCCGATCCGCAGCAAACATCCAATATGTGCGCCCCGGCGGGAGTGATTGTAAAGAAAAGCTTGTCCAGTGCCGGCAAAGCGGCAGGCAAGTACCAGTTAGCCCAATACCTGTCGTACATCCCTGCAATGTCGTTGTAGGAGGACTCCACCCTTGATGACCTTTCGTATTTGGCCCGGCCTGTTGGCGTGCTTCCTGCCAGCCTGGCTAATTGCGGCAGCACCGGCGGAGCCGAACAGCCCCGAGCCAACGCCCCTCATACACAAGACTTTAGACGACGGCTTTCACGATCTATACAATCTTTCGTTTTCTACCGCCCACAAGCAGTTCGAACAGTTTGAATCCTCTCACCCGGCCGATCCGCTGGGCCCTGTGTTCGATGCCGCCGCTTACCTATTCGGGGAATTCAATCGGCTTCATATCCTGGAATCTCAATTCTTCGTCAACGACAAAACGTTCCAACATCGGGATCTTCATCCCGATCCGGCGATCAGGCAAAAATTCGAAGCAGCCCTCGATAAGGCCCATGGGTTGGCGGACGCGCGACTGCGGCAAAATCCGAAGGATGAGATTGGATTGTTCGCAAATGTGATGCGTTTAGGCTTGCACGCCGATTATCTTTCGTTGATCGATCGGAAGGATCTGGATGCTCTCCGCGAAACCAAAGAGGGCCGCGAACTCGCGGAGCAACTACTCGCGCTGCATCCTGACTGTTTCGATGCTTATATCGCGGTGGGTGTCGAGAACTACTTACTGAGCTTGAAGCCTGCGCCGATTCGCTGGATCTTGCATGCAACGGGCGCACAAACCGACAAGGAAACCGGTCTCAAGAAATTGGAGTTGACGGCTCAGCATGGACACTATCTTCAGCCCTATGCGGAACTACTGCTGGCAGTGGCCGCTCTACGCGATGGGCAGGATGCAAAAGCGCGTCAACTGCTGACGGATCTTTCTCAGCGATTCCCCGGCAATCCTTTATACGCTCAGGAGTTGCACAAGCTGCATTAGCCACTATTGGTTGGAAGCTCCGGCGCTGGTTTTCCGCAAAGATCGCCTACAAAATGAGCCGATCACTGCCAGCGCTCCGGCAAGCAAGCTCCAACTAGCCGGCTCGGGTACAGCTGTAGCGACCATAAATTCCTGTTCGGCGTTCGTTCCTGGATCTACTTGAGAAATGATCGAGTACGACGAGTCGTTGAACGAGTGGGCACTTGCAGCTGCATCCGCAAGGATGGCATTTACAGCCGGGTCGTTGTTCGAATGCGGCGTGTGACCTGTCACGTAATCCATGATGGTCCAGGCTGCGTCCTGGATGTGGATTCTGTCCGCACCCGATTTCAACAGCTCGCTGTCAAGGTAAGCCTCTGCCTGGTAGATTTGGGAACTGGAGAATTGGAATCCATCTACGTTGTAGGAGATGTTTCCAAGGTAAGTGGCGCTTAAGTTGCTGCTATTCGCAGCGGTCATGTTTGCAGACCAACTGCCAGATGTCTCGTAGAAGTCGTCCATACACATCGCTGCCACATTCTTGCCGTTGATGCTGAGCGTATAGGGGCCTACGTAATAGTTGCTGTCGGTGTCGACAACACCAGGAACACCGGGATTGACAAAGCTGACGGAAACCGGCGTGGCAGCTGCAACAACAGCAGAACAAAGAAGCGAACAGATCAGTATTTTCATACGAACATGCACCAAAGCTTGAGATTGTCGACCGTCAACATGGCGGCCAGTTACTCAATCTTGGCGGCCGGCAATATTTTTTGAAATTGCTTGAGAGGGCGTAGGGCGTTCGGGTACTCTTCACCTGCTCGCGTGAAACACCTTACGCCCCGCTTAAAGTGAAATAAGCAAACTACAGGCGATGGGCGGTAATCACTAACTTGCCGTGGTAAAACGCGAACAGGTTGGTGCGCGTCAAAAATCTTAGGAAACCGGTGGATGACAAGCTGCTCGTTTGAGGTCTGCGTTATTGGCGGAGGGCCGGCCGGCCTGGCCGCTGCCATTGCCTTGGCTCAGTCCGGGCGAGACGTAGCCGTCGTAGACGCCGCTACTCCGCCTATAGATAAAGCATGCGGCGAGGGCTTGATGCCCGATAGCGTACATGCTCTTGAGCAGCTCGGCGTTGTGCTTCCTGAAGATGCGGGCTTTCCGTTCCGTGGCATTCGGTTTCTCGCGGCGGACTCTCAAGCCACAGCGCTGTTTCCAAGCGGAACCGGCAATGGCGTTCGCCGTATCGTTTTGCACCGGGCACTACTGAAGCGTGCCACCGAACTTGGTGTGCACTGCCGCTGGGGGGAACGCGCCACCATGATTGCTCCTGGCACGGTACGACTGCGCGATGGAACATGGACGGCGCAAATCGTAGTCGCCGCGGATGGTCAGAACTCTGCTGTGCGCCGCACCAGTTCACTGGCCGCTGTCAGCCGGGAGAGCAGGCGGTATGGATTCCGGCGTCATTACCGGATGGCGCCCTGGTCCGCGTTTGTGGAACTCTACTGGGGGCGCGATTGCCAGGTTTACATCACCCCGACTGCTGGCGGCGAGGTCTGTGTCGCGTCGGTATCCCGCAACCCCCAACTGCGTCTCGACGCTGCGCTCGCCCAATTCCCGACTCTTCTGAGCCGCTTTCGCAATGCTGAGCAGGTCACGCCGGACCGTGGAGCGCTTTCCTTATCGCGCATCCTCAAAAGTGTGACCACTGGCGGGTTAGCTCTTATCGGCGATGCCTCAGGATCGGTCGATGCCGTTACGGGCGAGGGGTTGGGTCTTAGCTTCCGCCAGGCTATCGCCCTTGCGGAAGCGATCGGCAACGGCAACTTACCGACTTACGCGGTGGCACACCGGCGTATCTTACAGCGCCCGCGCTTCATGTCGCAGCTGCTTCTCCTGTTGGACCACCACCCGTCTTTGCAGCGCCGCGCCTTGGCCGGCCTGGCCCGCCACCCGGAGTTCTTCAGCGAATTGCTTGGTCTCCATGTAGGGGAGCGTTCGTTCCGTGACCTTCTCTCCTGGGACCTCGTTCATCTATGCCGCGCTTTTCTTGCTGCGTGATTGCTGCCGTCTGTTTTGCGGTGACTCCCTTGAGCCGCCTTATGGCCGCTCCACCCAGTCCCCCGATCAACATTACGCTCGATCCAAACCGCTCTTCTATTGAATGGACGCTCCGGGGCAACGTGCACGAAGTACACGGCACATTTCGGCTAAAGCGCGGCGCCTTCGCCTACAACGCTGCAGCGGGCACGGCCGCAGGTGAGTTTATTGCCGACGCAACCAGCGGAGAAAGCGGAAATAGCACTCGCGACCGGCGGATGAACGCAAACATCCTCCAAGCGGACAAGTTCCCGGAGGTGCGGTTCGTGATGGAGCGCTCCAGTTCGCCGGTTGGCTCCGCTACCGACTTCAAATCGACTGTCTCAGGAGCGTTCACACTGCATGGCGAAACACACGCGTTGACTATTCCGGTATCGGTGAAAATCCAAAATCAGCAGATCACGGCCTCGGGTTCGTTTACGGTTCCCTATGTCGCCTGGGGCCTGAAAGATCCCAGCACCTTCATTTTCCGGGTCGAGAAGCAAGTGGAATTGCACGTGGTAGCAGTAGGGCGTATCGCGCCATAAGCTTGCTCCAAAAAGGATGGCTCCGTGCCACGCGGTATTGTTGTTCCAGGCGAGCCATGATACCTTGTTCTTCCTTGGGCGTTTCGTTGGAATCGCCGGGAGATCCAAATGCGTTCATCTTGCGCCGGACGCGAAAGCGGCAACATGGAGAAGATCGAGACAACCCTCGAATCAACACTGGACAGCGTAGATCAAGCCGAAGCGCTCGTCATGCAAGAGGCTGCCAAGCTCGGGTTCGAAGAGGACGAGCAGCACCAGATCGGCATGGCCGTTCGCGAGTGCATGGTGAATGCAGTTGTTCATGGCAACCGGTACAACAAGAAGAAGGTCGTTCACCTTGCAATCGACGCATCGGCAGAAACCTTGTCGGTCACGGTTGGCGATGAAGGCGAAGGCTTCGATATCGGAAACCTGCCCGACCCAACCTCTCCTGAAAATCTACTTCGGCAGTCGGGCCGCGGCATTCTGCTGATTCGTGCGTTCATGGACGACTTCGATATGCATCCGCGTCCGGGCGGCGGGACCGAAGTCCGCCTCGTGAAACATGTGACCAAGGCCTAAGATCGTGATGATTCTTGCAAACGGAGGAGAAGGAAAGTGAACGTAAAGTTGACGACCCGGCAGGTCGGGGATGTCACGGTAATAGACGCGGCCGGCCGGATCACTCTGGGCGAGGGCGCCAGTGCCTTCCGCGATATGATCCGCGAACTGGCGGCCACTGGCAAAAAGAAAATCCTGGTGAATCTTGCCGATGTCTCTTACATCGACAGTTCGGGGATTGGAGAACTCGTTTCCGGATTTACCACCATAACCAACGGCGGCGGCCAGCTGAAATTGGTTGGTCTCTCGAAGCGCATCAAAGACCTGTTACAAATCACCAAACTTTACACGGTTTTCGATGTTTACGACGACGAGGCTGCTGCCGTCCGTAGCTTCTAGCAAACTCAAACCAACCTAACCCCGTTCGCGGCTTCTCCTTACCCCTGAGAGAATTCCCAGGAGCTCGGCACTCATTCTGCGTCGAGCTCCAAAAATGACTTCATTGTCCGTACCGTCTGGCGTACTGTCACCGTCTCTCAAGACTCCACTCGTCGATGTTCTGATTGCGGACGAGTTGACGCTCGTGGGCGAAGGAATCGCTGCGATCTGCAACTCGATGCCTGGCTTCAGAGTGGTTTCGCAGGTCAATTCCGCCACCGCCGCCCTGGCGGACATCGAACGGTTGCAACCGGCCTTGGCCTTGCTCGACCTTGCACTGTCTGATCTTGCCGCTACCGAAGTCGTCCGTGCTGTTCGTGAACGTCATTTGCCCACTCGCTGCGCCATCTTGTCCGTTCGCAAAGATCGCAAAACCGTACTGGAAAGCCTTCGCCTCGGCGCCTGCGGATTCGTCTTAAAGAGTTCCACTTCGGAACAGATGGGCGATGCTCTGGCGCAATTCGTACAAGGCGGAATTTACGTCTCGCCTCAAATTGAGGTGATGTCGCTGTTCGGCGAATCAACCCTGCGGCCCAACGGCGAAGATCCCATTGAAAGTCTTAGCAGCCGGGAGTTCCAGGTGTTTTCACTCCTGGTTGAAGGCATTCGCGCAAAGGAAATTGCAGCACGTTTGTCCCTGAGCCCGAAAACGGTGGATACCTACCGCTCCAGCCTTATGCGCAAACTGGATATTCACGATGTGGCCGGCCTAGTAAAGTACGCCATCCGGCGCGATCTGGTAACTGCCGGCGCTTAAACGGCGATTCCTCAAAAAGGGCCTAAATTGGCCTTTTATGATAATCTACTGGTTGCTTACCCCGTTTGAAAGGCAGTACTTCGCTTGACCCGTCATGATTTAAAGGAGCAACTTCAGCACGATCAGTTTAGCGATTCGGTATCGAAAATCCTCGATTACACGTACCGGAATCGTCAGCAGGTTATCCGCTGGAGTGTTGTTGCCCTGGTAGGCTTGGCTCTAATCGGAGCAGGAATCTGGTACTCCTCGTATCGTGCCGGACAGCGCCGCGCCGATCTTGAAGCCGCATTTGAGGTGGCTTCGGCCCAAGTGGGCGCCAGCGGCGACTACGGCAAGAGTTACCCCACAGAAGATGCCAAGCACAAAGCCGAGCTGAAGGCCTTCTCGGATGTTGCTTCGAAGGATGGCAGCAGCCACGAAGGGCGCATGGCTCTTTATTACCTGGGCACCTTGAAGACCCAAAACGATCCTAAAGGCGCTGAGTCCGACCTCAAGACGGTTGCTGATTCATCTAGCGACGTAGCGCCGCTGGCAAAGATCGCACTTTCTCAGCTCTACTCCGGCCAGAATCGGATGGCGGACGCCCAGAGCCTGTTGCGCAGCCTGGTCGATCACCCCTCGAGTCTGGTATCGAAAGCGCAGGCGCAGGTGATGTTGGCCCAGCTGGAGCAGACCACAAACCCGAAAGACGCTAAGAAGATCCTCCAGAGCCTGAAAGCAGACAAGAACGACCCAGTAGTCGCACGTGCCGCGGACCAGGTAGCCGCGCAAATGGCGAAATAGCTTTCCCGATGCTTGGCCGACTCCGGCTCGGTCCGAATTGTTTGCGGGGCCGGCGCTTTCCTGAACCGCAGCATCCCTATCGCAGTGACTTTCAGCGGGATCGCGACCGCATTGTCCATTGCCGCGCGTTTCGCCGTCTGGAAGGCAAAACGCAAGTGTTTGCGGCCGGGCTCTGCGACCATTTCCGAAATCGCCTGACCCACACCATTGAGGTATCGCAGGTGGCGCGCACTGTTGCCACTGCGCTCGACCTGAATGAGGATTATGCCGAGACGCTGGCCCTGGCACATGATCTCGGCCACCCTCCTTTCGGTCACAGCGGTGAACGTGAACTCGACCGGCAAATGAGCCGCTTTGGCGAGCGTTTCGAACACAACACCCACGCCTTGCGCATCGTGGATGTCCTTGAAGAACGGTATGCCCGCTTCGACGGACTGAACTTGACTCAGGAAGTGCGTGAAGGCATTTTGAAGCATTCACGCGAACTCGATGCCGGTGCCGCTGACGGCTGCGAAGATCTATTGCCCGGAGTTCCGCCACCACTGGAAGCGCAACTGATCGATGCCGCGGATGAGATAGCTTACAACCTCGCCGATCTTGATGACGCCTTCACCATTGGCCTGTTAAATTTCGATCTCATCAGTGACGGTGTGCCGCTCTTTGCCGAGCTCTCCGAGACCGTAGATACACAGTTTCCCGGAGCAAGTGGCCGGGTGCGCTTCTGGGAAATTCAGCGTCAGATGATGAACGTACTCATTGGGGGACTCATTGATGGCGCCACGGCAGCGGCCGACCGGGCGCAAGTGCAATCAGTAGAAGACGTGCGAGCGCTGCCGTATCGTATCGGCGTGATGACACCTGAAGCCGCGCACATCAGCAGTCAGATAAAGGGTTTGCTGGTGCGTTATGTCTTTCAAGATGAAACCTTGAAGACCGAACGAGCGGCCGCGGTTCGGAAAGTCAGTGAGCTGTTCGATCACCTGCTGGTGCATCCCGAGCACATCTCAGCGGGTTATCGCGAGAACCTTGCTCATACCGCCCTTCACCGAGTGATTTGCGACTACATTGCTGGTATGACGGACGGCTTCTTTCTGCGCACGCATCAGGCGCTTCTACATAACCACTAGTTAATCGCGATTCACCGTACTTTGTAATTCTGCACGTCGCACGGGATAAAACTTCTCGATCTGGCGAACAATTTCCGCCGCCACACGCTCGGGCTTTTCATCCTCATCCAAATCGACTTCCACTTTGATGTATATATCCACGCGTTGCATGACTTCTGCCAAAGCGTAACATCCCGTGCGTGCGACCATGGAACTTACGAATGTCAGCAGGAACAGCATCAGCCAACACGCGCAATATCGCGATCATTGCGCACGTTGACCATGGCAAAACCACGCTAGTGGATGCCATGCTTCGTCAAAGTGGAATCTTTCGAGCCAATGAAGAGTTAACAGACCGTGTGATGGACTCCAACGATCTGGAGCGTGAACGCGGCATCACCATTCTCGCCAAGACGACCGGTGTCCGTTACCACGGAACCAAGATCAACATTGTCGACACGCCCGGCCACAGCGACTTCGGTGGCGAAGTGGAACGCGCACTGAAGATTGTTGACGGCGTCATGCTGCTGGTCGACGCCAGTGAAGGTCCGTTGCCCCAGACTCGCTACGTGCTGACAAAAGCGCTGGAAGCGAAGTTGCCGCCGATTCTGGTTATCAACAAAATCGACCGCCCGGATGCGCGCATTCAGGAAGTTGTCAACGAAGTCTTCGATCTTTTCATCGACCTTGACGCGGAAGAAGATCAGCTGGATTTCCCGATCGTGTACACGAACGGCAAAGCCGGCATTGCCAAATACAAGCCCGAAGACGAGAGCGATACACTTCAGCCTCTTTTTGAAACCATTCTGAAGCACATACCGCCGCCGAAGGGCACGGAAGAAGAAGTGCTTCAGTTGCTGGTGGCGAACCTCGATTACAGCGACTATCTGGGGCGTCTCGCGATTGGCCGGGTATTCAATGGTGCATTGCGACACGGCGACGAAGTATCCATCGCCAAACTCGACGGTTCTTTCCACAAAACGCGCATCACCAAGATGTATTCGTTCGAAGGACTGAAGCGGGTTGATGAGACTCTGGGCAAACCTGGCGATGTCCTGGCGATCGCAGGTGTGGAAGGCATCACGATAGGCGACACCGTCACGAGCGCCGAAACGCCAAAACCCCTACCGCGCATCCAAATCGACGAACCTACCATCGCGATGACGTTCGTCGTCAACAACTCGCCTTTTGCAGGGCGCGAAGGTCAATTCGTCACCTCGCGCAACCTACGTGACCGGCTCGACAAAGAGCTGCTCACCAACGTCTCTATTAAGGTTGAGGAAGCGGGCGGCCCGGATGCCTTCAAAGTTATGGGCCGGGGCGAACTGCAACTCGCCATCATCATCGAAATGATGCGACGCGAAGGTTTTGAGCTGCAGGTCGGCAAGCCCGAAATCCTCACTCGCGAGATCGACGGTAAGCTGCATGAGCCTTTGGAGTTGCTGGTCATCGATTGCCCCGAAGAGTTCATCGGAGTCGTCATCGAGAAGATGGGTCAGCGCAAAGGCAAGATGACCAAGATGGTGAACCACGGTTCCGGCCGTGTTCGTCTGGAATTTCATGTTCCTTCGCGCGGGTTAATCGGCATCCGCAGCGAGATGCTAACCGAAACCAAGGGCATGGCGATCATGAACTCGCTGTTTCACGGTTACATTGAGTGGCAGGGTGAGATCGAAATGCGCCCGACCGGCTCGTTAATCAGCGATCGTTCCGGTGTAGCCACCAGCTTTGCCATCTCGAACCTGCAGGAGCGCGGTACGATCTTCGTTTCCCCGCAGACCGAGGTCTACGAAGGGATGATCATCGGGGAAAATGCGCGCGGTAACGACCTTGACGTCAACATCGTGCGCGAAAAGAAGCTCACCAATATGCGTGCTTCTACATCGGACGAAGCCATCCGGCTGATTCCGCCGCGCGTGCTCAGTCTGGAACAGGCAGTCGAGTTTATTCGCGACGACGAGCTGGTTGAAGTAACTCCTAAATCCATTCGCCTTCGCAAAAAGGTTCTGGCGGCAAACCGCCGCTAGCTGGCCGGCAGCCCAATCACTTAGGAGTCGCGAGGAGCAACCAGAAACTGCTCCAGCTTCCCGTCTGGCATTTCATAGCTGGTCAGGTTCAGGTCCCTGTTCTTGAACTGCACGCGAAAGGAACGGAAGATCATGCCGCCGCGGTGCGCTTCATGTTGCTGCGTGAGGCTGAGCGGTTCGCCCAGCGGCCGGAGGCTGCCGGCAAAATCACTGATCGCTTCCGCCGTGAAATAGTTGTTGCACAACGTGGTGAATTGCGAACGGTCGATTTGGCCGTTCTGCAGTCCCGTCAAGATAGAAAGCATTCGCGTCTCCGCCGCAGTTTTCCCTCCGATAGCCTCGGCAATGTCGCTGCCGATCATTCCCGCAGCTGGGATCGCATCCTGATTCGTCAGCACAACGACGGCTGTTTTGGTGTCCGGCAGAACGATGTTCTCCGAGACAAACCCGGAGACTTCGCCGCTGTGTTCGATTCGCTTGTGGCCGTCCTTAACGGCAATCGACACTCCCAAGCCGTAGCCGGTTGGCTTTCCATCTTTGAGCGTGACATCGCGAAACATTTCGTCGTAGGACTCGGCTGTCAATATCGAACGGTTGATCAGGCTGATGTCCCAGCGTGCCAGGTCCTCGGCGGTCATCGACAACTCCCCCGCTGCTGAAAGCCATCCCCTTCCTTCTTTGGGAGCCGGACGCAGCGGCCCCAACGCATGCCGGTAATACCCGGTTGCATCCGTTGCTGGCAACTTCCCCTCATTTACGTCGTAAACGCTCTGCATCCCTAGCGGCTGAAAGATGTGTTGTGCCAGAAGCTTCATCAGTGGTTGCCCGCTCACCTTCTCCACAATCTGCCCGGCCAGAACGTAGTTTGTATTCGAATATTCCCATTTAGTGCCGGGATCGAAATTGAGCGGCTCCTCGGCCCAGTGCTGCAGAATCTGTTGCGGCGTTGTTGGTTGCAGCATGTCCGTCATCACGTAGTCTTCCGGCCAGTAATCCGGATAACCGGACGTGTGCGACAGCAGCATACGAATGGTGATCTCGCTGCTCCGGGTGAGATGGGGAAAGTATTTAGCCACCGGGTCATCCAGCTTTAGCTTGCCGTCCTGCTGTAACAGCAACACCGCGGCTGCGGTGAATTGCTTACTGATGGATCCGATCGCGTATCGCATGGAAGGCTGCGCTTGCTCTAGCGACGAGAGGCGTGCTTGCCCGTAAGCGTGTACATACGCCACTTGCGCGTCTCGCACCACAGCGACCGATGCACTGGGTACGCCCGTACGGTCCAATACGGAACGGGCGATTTCATCAATGGAGTGGTTTCCTTGCGGAAGCGCCTGACTCGCAATGGCGAGCAGCAACAGCGTACGAAGAAGCATAGGTATCACTAAGACTACAGGCGTCGATCCAAAGTGAGATTCATGCGGTGCAGCGCTTCCTGAAACTCCGGATCGACGGCTTTGATGTTTGTTGTCGTCGTCCAGGCAAGGCCAAACGGCTCGAACAGCGCCCAGTTGAAGAGCTCCGCGCCATGGCGAGACTGATAGCAGATGCCGTCGTATCCCAGCTGGTACACGATGGTTGCGATCTGCTGGGTTACTGCCCGGCGTTGCGACATCAGCAGCGAAAGATCGAATTCGATGTCGGTACTGCCCGCCCCGTGGCGCAGATTACCAGCGTCCAGACGGTTCCGCAGATAGCCAATCCACGCAGAATCGTAAATGGGAACAAATAACTTCTTTTCAGAAACAGCGGAGCCAAGCACACGGGTCTTCAGCCACGTTGCAGGTACAACACCCGGAGGAACAAAGTCATCTGAGACGTGTTGGATTTCAGCCAGCGCTTGCGACACCTGGCCGGAGAGCGGCCGGCGAAACCGGGCAAGCACCTCCAGATAGCAGCACAGCGGACTCGATGAAGCATACAGAACTCGGAAGTAGCCCTCGGAATCGTCGAACCGGTTACCAAAGGTCAGGTCCTCACCGGCGAATGCCCAATCCAGCGGCTGCCAGGGATCTGGCTTGCGTCCTACTCGATACAGCGGTTCAGGCGGTCCGACGATGGGTAAGGAAAGATCAGGCACCAGCAACAAACGCCCGCGCCGCGCTCAGCAAGCGCTTGCCATCCTGTTCCAGATCCCCCTCGCGCAGCAGCGTGATTGGGACCGCATCGTCCAGTTCCGGATTTAAGCCTGTAAGCCATGCCTGCACAACGGCCGGACTATCGAAAGTGACAAGCATGCTAGCCAGATGGTAGGCGAGCCTGATCCGGCGTTCGACATCTTTCTGTGGTGCAGAATTCTGCAGCCAGCGGTCGATAGCTCGGGCATCCTTCACCGACGCAATGTAGGCAGTCAGCTTTCTTCCTATAATGCCGACTAAGTCTTCTACTACCTGGCGGAAATCCGCTGATGTCGCCTTACGGTGCGCCTGTAAGTCTGGCCTGCCATTGGCCAGCGCCGCATTTCCCATGTCCTGATACTAACAGCAAAATCACGCTTGTTTCCCAAGGAAATCACGGTGTTTGGTACTGGGGAGAACAAATGGCGAATACCAGGACTAGTCTGTTATGCCCTAATTCTTGTAAGTACTACTGCTCACGCTCCTAACTCGCACCCCAATTACCGCAATCCCTTCCTTATCAAAAGAGACGGAGTGTTGTAGCCTCAAGTAGCCCGCCAGCGTTGCACTTTCTGCCCCGAAGCAGTTCATGATCGACTTCTTGCGCAACCCATTTGCAATCGAGGCTCTACCGCATGGCTATCTCTCCAATCCTCGGGAGGTTGTCTGGCTGAGTAACTCATCCGATCTTCTTCTGGGGTGCTCATACCTCCTGATCCTGATTGCGCTCGTCTACTTCAAACGGCGCGCCGGGCGCGATCTTATCCCTCCCTGGACGATGTGGCTCATCGTGCTATTCCTGTTTTCCTGCAGCGTCACTCACCTGGTCGGCGTTTTCGCTAGGAGCCAGCCGGTACTGTGGGCGCAAGGGGTGCTGCAGGGGATAACGGCGGTGCTTGCCTCCGCAAGTGCTGTCCTTCTTCTGCGCGGCTCGCTTAGAGGGGCCGGATCGTTCAACCGCGGACTAACGGAAGCGAAGCGAAACAATGACGAACTGCGAGCAGCGAACGAGGATCTAAAACAAATCCAAAAACTGTTGTCGAAGCAGCTCACCCTACATCGCGGCATAACCGATCACGCGACCACGGCACTGTTTCTCCTCGACGAAGAACAGCGCTGCCTGTTTATGAACCCCGCGGCGGAGCAACTAACTGGCTATAGGCTCCACGAAGCAACAGGCCGACCGCTGCGGGAAGTGGTCCACTACAAGCCATCCGACGGTTCATCTCATCCAATCGAGTCAGATCCCGCCGACGTTTCCAACTCCGGGCAGAGCCCCAGACGGGGCGAGAACACCTTTGTTCACAAGGACGGGTTTTCCTACCAGGCGGCGTTTACGGCCAACACGATCCATGAGCATGGCAGCGTCCTCGGTACGGTGGTCGAGATCGTAGACATTACCGAGCGCGTGCGGGCCGAGGAGGCCGTACGCAGGAGCGAAGCTACTCTCAGCGCTGTGCTGGACGCACTGCCTATGGGCGTCGTGATTGCTGATGCCAGCGGGCGTCTGCTGCGGAATAATGCTGCGCACCGCCAGTTGTGGGCCATGTCGCACGACGCCGACAATTGGCAGCAGTACGCTGAGTGGGTCGGCTACCGGCCGGAGACAGGCGAACGGATCCAGGCGCACGAGTGGGCCATGTCGCGCGCGCTTTTGCACGGCGAAGTTGTGCGAGGCGAACTGGTGGAATGCGAGCAGTTCGGCACGGGCGAACGACGGTTCTTCTTGAACAATGCTGCGCCCATCCGCAGCGATGATGGAACCATCATCGCTGGTGTTATAGCCGAACTGGACATCACTGAGCGACGCCGCGCCGAGCAGGCACTCCGCGAAAGTGAGCTGCGTTTTCGCCAGCTCGCGGATTCCATGCCCCAACTGATCTGGACCGCCACACCCGACGGTTCCGTGGATTACTACAACCGTCGCTGGTACGAATTCACAGGCTTCGATCCTTCGCTTCGAGGGGATCAGAGTTGGACGCCCTTACTGCATCCGGAAGATCTTCAGCTCTGCGTCGACACTTGGTATGGCGCCGTAAAAGCAGGGCAAGCTTACAGCCTTGAGTGTCGCTTCTGGGACCGGCACGCCGGGCGCTGGCGCTGGTTCATGGGCCAGGCGCTGCCCGTGACAAATGAGTTTAGTCAGGTGGTGAAGTGGTTCGGAACTTGTACCGATATCGACGAACAAAAACATGTAGAGGAACAGCTTCGCCGCGCCAACCAGGACCTGGAACAGTTTGCCTTTTCCGCCTCCCACGATCTGCAGGAGCCCCTGCGCAACATCGCCATTTACAGCCAGCTATTGCAAAGATTCTACGGCTCGCAATTAGACAGTCGCGGCAATCAGTATCTTGGCTTCATGCTGGAGGGGGCTAACCGTATGGCACATCTGGTGACCGACCTTCTGGCGTACACCGGGGCCGCCAGCGTCCGAGATGAAACAATCGTTCCCGCCAATGCCGAGCAGGTGTTCAGGGAGGTGCTTGGCGATCTGAAGCAGGCGATTGAGGAGACCGGTGCTCATGTAGTGCACGATCCGCTGCCAGTCGTCGCCGTGAACGCCGTTCATCTTCGGAGCTTGTTCCAGAACCTGATTAGCAACGCGCTGAAGTATCGCAGGGATTCGGAGCCACCCTTGGTGCAAGTGTCGGCTGAGTTCAAACAAGGGTGCTGGCAATTCTCTGTCCGTGACAATGGCATCGGCATCGAACCGCAGTATCAACAGCGGATCTTCGGCATTTTCAAACGCCTTCACGGGAACCACGGCAAATACCCGGGCACAGGCATGGGACTTGCCATTTGCCAGAAAGTTGTCGAACGCTACGGTGGCCGCATCTGGGTGGAGTCTGAAGAGGCGTCCGGAACGACATTCTACTTTCTGCTGCCCGAGGCTGCCGCAGTAAAGCAGTTGCAGCAGTAATGTCGCGTTGCGGAAGACAGTCTGATACAGTCCATCGCTATGGGGATGTTTCTCGATACGCGCAGACCTAAATATGCCTGTTCCATCTTGGTAGCGGGCGTCGTCCTTTGGAGCGTGCCCTACGCCTTGCGCGCGCAAACACCGGTTGCGCCAGAGTGGGCCGAACCAGGCTCCGCTACACATAAGCAGGTTCCGCCGCCGCCGGACTTCCACCGCCCAAGCAAGATTTTCGAAACGCCCATCGGCGTCTTTCAAGGGCAGGCGGATGTGGGAGCCGCGCTCGTCCCCGGCAGCGCCAGCTTCGACCCGAATACGAAGCAGTACACCGTAACCTCCGCCGGTTATAACATCTGGTATTCGCGCGACGAGTTCCGCTTTTTGTGGAAGAAGATGTCCGGAGACGTCTCGCTAGCGGCCGATGGCAGTTTTCCTGATCCGAACGGTTACAACGACCGCAAGGTGGTTCTAATGATCCGCCAGAGCCTTGACGACGATTCGAAAGAGGCCATGATCGGCGAGCACGGTACCGGCATGATTCATTTGGCTCAGCGACCAGACAAAGGCGCTCTTATGACCGACATGCAGTATCGTTTCGGCGGCGGGTTGGCGAAAGTGAAGGCGTCTCGCATCGGTGTCGAGAAGCGGGGCGACGCTTTCGCCATCTTTGTGAGTTTGGAAGGAGAACCGCTGCACCAGTTCGGTCCGCCGGTGACCCTCCACTTCGAAGAACCGTTCTATGTCGGTATCGGCTTTTGTTCCCACTTGCCAGTGAAAGCGGATACGGGTGTGTTCTCGAATGTGGTGCTAGAAAACAGTGCCGGGCAAGTTCATTAGCGCCCATCACCCTTGACCAGTGCCGCCCGAAACTCCGCCCAACCTTCTTTGCCCAGCCGGTATTCTTCGGTGTTCCCGCACGCGAAGCAGCTCTCGGCCTTCACCCAGGAGTACCGTTTCACAACCACTTGCTTCTCGCCGTTTTCAGCGCGGCCTGTATGCAGCACGTTGAACGAATTGCTCTCGCCTTTGTGACGGTCGGAGATGGCCGTACCGGCCTGCACGAAGGCCATGGCTTGACCCTCCAGTTTGTAACGCGTACTGGTGCTTCCTGTCGAGCTCACGTGCACGTGACCCGCGAGCAGAATATCGACCACGGGCGCCAGGCGAGTCACAGCGCGGCGCGAGTGGCCGATCAGCAAATGAGGATTCGAGGGTTCCGGCAGATCGAAAGGATGGTGTGTCACCAGAATGCGCACCAGACTCGTCGGCAACTTTGAGAATCGGGCCACCAGTTCATCCAGTTGCGTATCGGTGATTTTGCCGCCCTTCACCGGATAAAGGTGCGCACTGTCGGCCCCCACAATCGCGATCTCTTCATCAATCAACGTCGGTTCGGGGTCGTCAGTGATGAATTGCCGGTACTTGGTAAGCCCTTCCGTGAAGCGCCGCCATAGGTTGTAGAAAGGCAGATCATGATTGCCGGGAACCACAATCTGCGGCCCTGGCAGCTTTTCCAGAAAATCGCGTGCACTCGCAAATTCGGCGTCGGTAGCGTGCTCTACCAGATCGCCCGAAACCACCACGACGTTGGGGTTGAGTTCGGCCAGCGTCCGGCTTAGTGCCTCTGCCAGAAGCGGGTCGTTGTAACCGAAGTGCAAATCGGAAATATGTGCGATAACGCGCATCAGCTTGCCGTAGCCTCATTGCTCGGATACGATGCCGGAGCCAGCACTCGCAGCGCGCCGGGTAACGATTCAAAATGCAGCGGCGCAGTCATGCGCACCATCTCGCCATCAATGCCAACGCCAATCCGTCGCCGCTTAGAGGTGACGACCAGATCTTTTGTGGCGAAGACCTCAAAAATCGATTCCCTTGGTGCGTGGCCGAAGACAAGTCCCACTACCAGGCGCAGCATACGCCAGCGGCTGCAGGGCCGCATGACGTAAACCCACAACATTCCTCCATCAAGCCTGCTCCGTTGTCCCAGAGCCAACCCTTCCATTCGATGCTCGTTGTTACCAACCAGAATGAACGGCGTCCGTAACGTTCGCCGGCGTCCCTCGATCGCGAACGATACTTCCAAATGGGGCAGGTGCCAGAACACGCGCCAAAGCGCCGCGACCGTGCCGATAAAACGGCCCACGCGAGAATCACCGAAGCCGTGACGGTCCCATGCTTCCCGTGCTTTCCGATAGTTCGGAAAGAGGCCCAGCACCGCGTTATTGATGAACACATGCCCGTTCACCGAAGCGGCATCCACCTTCACGATATGACCGTTCACTAACGCCCGGGCCGCCGCTTCCGCTTCCAGGGGAACCTGCAGATCGCGCGCGAAGTGGTTCAGCGTACCCGCCGCAATTACTCCCAGCGCCGTCGATTGGTGGATGAGCGCAGAAGCGGCGGCATTAATGGTGCCATCGCCGCCCGCCGCAATCAGCACATCAGCGCCCCCCGCCGCCATGGCTTTACTTTCTTCCTGGATGTTCATCCCCCGCTCTACCTGTTGAACCTCGATCCGCGACCCAGCGCCGGATAGAACCGATTCCACGGCTAGTCGGGTCGCCTTCGAATCGTGCCAACCAGATGATCCATTCCAGAGAAGAGCGAGCGAACGTTGCGGTGCTTCGGCCATGGTTATTCGCAGGTTTGACGGCGAATGAGCGAAGAAGTGCACAGTATTCTGCCAGGGAGCGATCCGGTGAACCCGTAAGTATCTCGTCGGGCTGAAGGGGCCTACTTCACCTGTAATAACGGCCGCGTTACTGTCTCAGTAATAGTCCGTCGTCCACGCCGGACTTACTCACCCATTTGACTGATTGCTGTCGCATGACGCAGTTCGCTTTGCATTCTTGCTGCCTGTGATGTGTTGAACTTCAACCAGCGCCTGACCACGTTTCTGGCTTCGGTCCCACGCCAGCCCGATCGCATCAATCCGTCCGCGCTATGGCCCGAACCTAGCAGCAGGTGTCCTAGTTCGTGTGCAATCACACAACCTAACAGCTCGCCTGACTCAATGTCATAAAGTTTCGCATTGCCTTCAATCGCGGGCAGGTACGCGTCTGCAAGGCTTCCTCCTTTGTTCCTGGCGAGGAATGCTCTTCCCATAGTGTCCAGCGAACTGGAACCTACAGGCTGCCGAGGAGTGTCCGTACGCAGACGAACAACGAAGACCGGTGCGGGCGATGCTGCAGCCAACGACTCGAAACTGCCACAAGCAGTCCAGATGATGCGGATACCTGCCGAACCGAAGACAAATTCAGTCTCAGCGCGCGCACTCCTCAGGAGAGAAGCATGCACCTGACCGCCGTCGCACAACGCAACATTCATTTGCGCGTCCATGCAGCCAGGCCCCGAGCAAAGAAACAGGATCGTCACCGGAATCCGCCACATATGCCCTCTTGGGGAGTCCTTCCTGATGGAAAGACAGTTCGTAACGTCCACGATTCCGGCGTGCCCAATCACTGCTGGGCTCTGTTACGCGCCGGACTTTATAAACCCTGAGCGTCGATGTGCGGTGTGCGCCGGGTATGCGTTCGCGGCTTCGCAGTAGCGAATAAGTAGGTCATACCCTGCGGGCCGGAACCAAACGCCACCACTGTCGGTGTGCCCTGCACATTCACAATCTTCAAAAAGCCCCGTTTGCCCTTCGTTTGCGGCATCATCGATGTCACAAAAACGTTCGCCTGTATCCCGTTTCCGGACACTCGCGCGAATGGCGAGAAGGCAGTCGCGTTGAATTTGTAATCTCCTGCGGGTAGCATCTTCTGTCCCCAGCGAGCGGTGACCGGAACGTGCACGTTGATTTCGGATGCACTGGCCACGCCCGCCAAAGCCGCGATTGCCAGCGCGAGGCAAGCTATCTTCTTGTTCAAACTGGGAAGGAATTTCATATCTGTCTCCTGTATTGGTCTGCGAACCGAAACGCGCCGTAGCGGTCTCGCATTCAAATACGCTTCGAACCTCCATCGGGTAGATCAGCAAAAAGTCAGCAGTCGAGAAAAAGCAATCCGCACAAGTCGCCTTCGTTTTGGTGGAACAAATGCACACCCACATTCGTGATTGCTCTTGAGCAACAGCAGCATGGGTAAGCCGGAACTGACGTCGATCCGCTTCGGAGAGTTCGAGGTGGATCTCAACTCGTGGTTGCTTTTCCGAAACAACGCGCGCGTGGCACTACAGCGAAAGCCGTTTCAGATTCTGCGGCTGCTGCTGACGCGGCCCGGCGAACTAATCACTCGCGCCGAACTCGCGCATGAGCTATGGCCCGATTTACACGTCAGCTACGACCATTGCCTGAACACCGCCATGAACGCATTGCGAACGGCACTCGGGGATCCTACGCGCGAGTCGCGCTGGATCGAGACTCATCCGGGTTTGGGCTACCGCTTTGCCGGGCGCATCTGTGTGTCTCTCGAACCACATGCAAACACAGTGGCCGACGACGCTAATGAGCCTGATCTGGCGATGGGCTACTACTTCCTCCACCGGCACTCGTTTGAAAGTCTCACCCGGGCGCGCGCCTGTTTCAACGCTGTCGTTAGTCACGCGGGAGCGAACGTGTCGGGCCACTTGGCTCTTGCCGAACTCGAAAACGTCACCGCCATCTGTGGATTTGCGCCCACACGCGATGCCTCCCGGCGTGCTCTTCATCACGCGCGCACGGCGCAGCAGAACAACCCAACGCTGCCCGGCACTCAGATTGTGTTAGCCGTCGCTTCCGCCCTCAACACCGGCGACCACTATGAAGCGATGCATGCTTGCGAAACGGCGCCGCGCGAACCTAAGGCGGAAAGTATGCCGGCACGCTTATGGCTGGGTGAATTGCTTTGCTGCTGTGGGCAGGCCGGCGAAGCCGTTAAACATCTGCAGAGGGCCAAGCGGGAAAACCCGGCGTCTCTTCTCATCCGGTCGAAATTGTCGCTTGCCCTCTATCTTGCCGGCGATTCTGAAGCCGCCGCCGAACAAGCCTGGGCCGCACTCTCCATGGAACCGGCGTGTGCCGGCGCGCAATACGCACTAGCGCTGGCGTATCAGCAACTCGGGCAGCTGGACGATGCAGTCACTGAATTCGAGAATGCCGCGAATTGCCCGGGAACCAGCGCCGCCGCGCTTGCCGGCCTGTGTCACGCATTGTCTGCCAGCGGTCAAACCGGAGAAGCGCGTAACATAGCCGCGCGTTTACGGGAATCCGCTCAATCCACTTACGTCTCCCATTGCTGGCACGCTCTTGTGCAACTCGCGACCGGCGATCGCGCCTCGGCAGAACTGTCCCTACGCCGGGCTTTTGAAGCAGGCGATTATCTGCTTGGCTTTCTTTCCCACGACCCTCGCCTGCAGCAAAGTGAGTTTGCTGCAGAGCAAATCAAGTTATCCTCAAGGTGATAGACTACAGCGATCCTGACAAAACGTTAACTTAGTTAGCCGGAGGTGGTCATTGTCGCTCTATCACACGGAATCGCCAGTTTCCGTCGTTTCCAGCAGAATGCATTCGTCAACTGCTGGAACATTCAACAGTTCGAACGAGTTTAAGTGGTCTAATTCACACCGGCTATGGTCTTCCGTAGACGAGCTTTGGCTACGTCGGGAACTGATCGTTTTCTGGATGTTTATGATCGTCCTTTCGATCGTGACTTACTTCACCGTTCACCTTCTTTTCCAGATGCAGACCAACGTTGCTTCCCAGGCGCGTTCCACCAACAAGCTCACCGACCAGATTGCTGCCGTATCCGCAACGCAAAGCGAGCAGGGTAGCAGCATCTCTCAACTGCAACAGTCATACAAACAGGTGCTCAACGTGGTAACCGATCTGAACCACAGGTTCAACGACGTTCAATCGGCGAACCATGACGCAACAGTCAGCCTGAAGTCCTTGACGGCCAGAGTCGCCCACGTGGAGCGCCAACGTCAGGAAAACACGGTGCTGGCCGCCCCTGTGTCGCAGGCCAGCGCGATCCCAGCGTCCACCCAGGCAGCTGGACCGGGCCATATCCATCAATTCGCTAACGACATCGTTCCTCCGAAAACGGTCGAAGTACGCCAAGTAGGGGGCGATGAAACTGTCTGGATCGTGAATAAGAACAACACGCCGATGGTTGTGCGCCCCTTCGCTACCAGCGGGTTAGGCATTTGGGTCCACAGTTCAACCGACAGCCGCGATTACATCTTGACGCCCAGCGGCGGCTGGATGGCCGGTTCTACACAGCAGTAATCCGTCCTGCGTACGCTAAAGCAAGGCTCGCGACAACAAGAGATCGCGAGCCTTTTCTTCTGCAAAACAGCTCAAAAATGGCAAGGCGGCCCGGCATCTCTCGTGAAAGATGCGTTGTTGGAATACCAGCCATGGATGCCGGTCGAAGGTCCTCCCAGAAACCACGAGTAAAACGCCATCTCCTGTAAGTGGTATGTAAACCCGTTGGGCATCTTTATGGATGGCGCCAGGAATTGTGTAAGCGGGTCGCCCACCTCCAGATTGTTCTGGCATCCCCCAACTTGACCGGTGTGGCCCCAAAGCGGGGTGGGATTGAATCCAAACGGGTCGTTCATCCATTCCCCAATCTCGTGCGAAAGAATCCCGGTGTCCTGCAAACCGGCCCCGTAAAACCTGGCCGTGTCGAAGTCCGCTACGGCATAGGTCTGAATAGGCGGTCCATTGGCTCCGTGGTAGCCGAGAATACAGCAGGTGAACAAGTTCGTTACTGGCGAAGCTTCAACCACGTTGTAAAGCTGGAACACCGGTAAGCTTCCCGAATTAACCCCTTGTTGCGCAAGCGAGGGCAAAACCACCGCCGACAAGTAGAAGTCCAGCCAATTAATATCGACAATCCCCTGCGGGCCGCAAGGCGTCTTCGCCGTCGAGGCTAGCGGGCGCGTGGTGCCGAAAGGCGACGGCACATTAATCGTGACCGGCGCTAGCGTCTGAATCGGGCTTAAGAGTACATGATAGTTACTCCTATCCGCCAACACGTTCCAGAAGTTAGCTCGCTGAAACGCATCCAGGTATTGGGTATGCCCCACGTGTTCGCCACCAAAGCTGAAGCTTGCGTTGTCGAATATCGGAGATTCGCGAAATAGTGTAGTTGCCACATCGTTCGGCGCGCTGAGACAAGCATCATCGGGGCTGGTTGGGTCGAATGTGGTCACTCCGGGTGCCGTAGTGATCGCTCCGGTAAGCGCGTTGTAGGCAACGCCGACCGTATTGGTCTTGATGATGAGTGGAACGATGTACGTACTGACTTCGGCCCGCCCGCCCCCATGGAACGGATCGTTGCCAACCATAATGCCGAAGTACCCGTTATGGTCCCGAGCCGAGGTCACGTTGTAGAACCACAGCGGCAGCGTCGCCGATGTTGACGATCCCTGCGTGGCAAGGGATGCTGCCGCGGTAAACATCTGGTCCTGCGCTGCACCTATTACCGCCGGACTCGCGGGCTTTACCAATACATACGCATTGGGTTCGGTCCCGCTCTGTTGAGAAGTATCAGGAATCTTCGTCCAGGTGTTGTCTTGTGCGGCAAGGCGGCTTGGAGCAAACAGCTGGCTCGCAGACGCCATTGCAAATAGGAATAAGAGAGTCGGGCTTATCCGGCTCATGCAACCTGTGTTCATTCAGTTCTATCCTCCAGAACTGGCTCGGGCTCTTGCAGTTTGCGTTCCGAACTCCAGGCCACATAATTCCCGCAAGATGGGCCGGTACCCCGGGGGTTTTTCCTGCACTCGTCGATGAATGGGGCTAACGAGTCGGATAACAGCGCCGCGGCGGCTTGCCGTAGATGGTTCTCTCGTGTCGTACCATCGACGGATACTTGTCCGTCGTGGAGAATGCTTGCGAAAACTGCTCTCGGTTGTCCTCCTCTTTTGCTCGGTTGCTCTCACATCGGCTCAGGAATCCGTTGTTCCTGAAACCTATCTTGGATTCACCACCGAAAGCGCCAAGGCCGAGCGCGGCTGGGAGGAGCGGTTTCGCCAGCTTCCCGACCCTCAGCGCATCCACGCCAACATGGTTCAGCTAGCCGGACATCCCCACAATGTCGGTTCCGAAGCGCAAAGAAAGAACGCGGAGTGGGTATTGGCCCGCTACAAAGAATGGGGCTGGGACGCCCACATCGAACGCTTCGATGTGCTTTTCCCCACTCCCAAAACGCGCCTGTTGGAAATGACCGGTCCCACCAGCTTCAGAGCCAAACTGGACGAGCCGCCATTGCCGGGTGATCCTTATAGTAAGGAGAAAGCAACCCAGCTCCCCAGCTACAACATCTACTCCGCCGACGGCGATGTCACCGGTCCGCTGATCTATGCCAACTACGGTATGCCGGATGACTATGAGGTGCTGGAGCGGAACAACATTTCGGTAAAAGGCGCCATCATCATTACTCGCTACGGCGGCGGGTGGCGCGGCTTGAAGCCGAAGCTTGCCTATGAGCATGGCGCCGTTGGCTGCATTATTTATTCCGACCCCGCCGATGACGGTTATGTACAGGGGGACATTCTGCCCAAAGGACCAATGCGTCCGCCGGGCGGCGTTCAGCGCGGCAGCGTAGCCGACACCACTCTCTACTCGGGCGATCCGCTAACACCCGGTATTGGGTCCGTTCCGGGCGCCAAACGTTTGCCTATCTCTGAAGCCCAAACCCTGATGCACATTCCCGTCCTCCCCATCGGTTATGGCGATGCGCAGCCACTGCTGGCGGCTCTCGACGGCCGAGTGGTGCCCCCTGCCTGGCGCGGCGGTCTTCCTTTCACGTACCATTTCGGCCCCGGTCCCGCCAAAGTGCATCTGAAACTCGAGTTCAACTGGGATCAGAAGCCGGTGCTCGATGTCATCGCCACTATGCGCGGCTCTGAAGAGCCGGATGTCTGGCTGGTCCGCGGCAATCACTACGACGGTTGGGTTAACGGCGCGAACGATCCCATCTCCGGTCAGTCCGCCTTGCTCGAAGAGGCCCGTGCTCTGGGCGAACTTGCGAAACAGGGTTGGCGTCCCAAACGCACCCTTATATACGCTGCCTGGGATGGCGAAGAACCAGGCCTGATCGGCTCAACCGAATGGGCCGAAACTCATGCCGACGATCTCACGCGGCACGCTGCGATCTATGTCAACTCCGATGAGAGCGGCCGGGGCTTCTTCGGCGCTGGCGGCTCCCACTCGCTGGAGCAACTGGTGAATGAGGTTGCCAAGGACATCACCGATCCGGAAACCAACGTGTCCATCTGGAAGCGCCAGCAAGCAGCCCTATTGGTGGGCACCGGCAGACGGGCCGGCCGTGCCTCGGCGGCACAAAATGCCCTGTCTCGTCCCACTATCCCCTTGGAAGCGATCGGCAGCGGCTCCGACTTCGCGGCTTTTCTCGACCATCTCGGCATCGCCTCTTTGAACCTCGGCTTCGGCGGCGAAGATCGGAGCGGCACTTACCATTCGGCATACGATAATCCGTGGTTCGAAAATCACTTCGGCGACAAGGACGAACTTTATGGGCGAGCGCTGGCGCAAACGGCCGGCACACTCGTCATGCGCGCCGCCGATGCCGACGTCCTCCCTTACGACTTCACTCTTCTTACCAAGACTCTGGAGACTTACGACTCCGAATTGAAGGCTCTTTTGAAATCTCTGACCGATGACGCTGAAACGCGCAAGCGCAACATCGATATGGGCCTATATAGCCTGACCGGCGATCCCCAAAATCCGATGCAAGCGCCACTCGCCTTACCCATTCCCCCTGAAATGGATTTCACGCCCCTTGATGGAGCCATCGCCGAACTGGAGAAGGCAGCGGCCTCAGTGCAGCAGTCACAGAACGCCTGGCTTGCGCTGTCTCCTGAAAAACGCAATGCGCTGAACCAGAAACTCAGTCTCGCTGAACGTAAGTTCTCGTCCGACGTCGGCCTGCCCCGCCGTCCCTGGGTTCGCAACCTGCTCTATGCACCCGGCACGCTCACAGGTTATGGGGCCAAGACCATGCCCGGCGTCCGTGAAGCACTGGAGCAGATGCGTTTCGCTGAAGCCAAAGAGCAATTGGTCCTGATTGCGCAGGCGGTTCACGCCGAGGCAGAGTATCTTGGGCAGATCACCGCTGAATTCAACGTTCAATAAGTACTCTTATGCCGCGCCCGCGTCACCCATCCGCCTTCACTGCATCGGACGAGGAACTGTTTGCACCCAAACACCGCAAGCCTCTCCCCCATCCTTTTGTGCTCGAAGCGCTTGCTCCCTTATGCCCGGAGACGCGCCCACTCTTCGGCTGTACCGCTGTTTACTTCGAAGGCAAAATCGTTTTCGCTCTGCGCGATAAGCCGAAGCAAACCGAAGATAACGGTGTTTGGCTCGCAACCACACACGATCATCACGCCAGTCTGCTTCAAGACTTCCCGAACATGCGTTCTATACGCGCTCTCGCAAGTAGGGGAGGGGCCAGTGCGGTGACAGGCTGGCAACTGCTTCCCGCCGATGCGCCTGACTTCGAAGAAGCCGGGCTGCGTGCGTGCGAACTTGTCGCGGCCAGGGATCCTCGTATTGGCAAAGTGCCGAAGCCCCGCAAGTCGGCGGCCAGAAAAGCTCGCGCGCTTTCACTCGGCGCGCTGCTGTTCCTCTTCGCACTGACCGGGTCCTCCGCTGTTGCCCAGCCATCATCGCCGCGCCACGCCGATCTCGTCGTCGCCCATGGCTTAGTAGTCACTATGGATGCCCAGCGCCGTGTCTTGCCCGATGCTGCCGTCGCAATCACCGGCGACACCATCCTCGACATCGATTCTTCCGCCACGATCGCGGGCCATTACACCGCCGCTCGCGTTATCGATGCCCACGGCGCACTTCTGCTCCCCGGCCTCATCAACGCCCATACGCATATGGCCATGAGCCTGTTCCGCGGCTTGGCCGAAGACCGCTCGCTCGAAGACTGGTTGAAGAAATTCATCTTCCCCGCAGAGGCCCGCAATGTCACGCCTGATTTCGTCTCGGTAGGTACGAAGCTCAGCATGCTCGAGATGCTCCGGGGTGGCACCACCACGGTCGCCGACATGTACTATTTCGAAGACGATGTCGCACGGGCGTTGAAAGAGGGCGGCATGCGCGGCGTGCTTGGCGAGACGATCATCGGCTTCCCCGCACCCGATAACAAGACGGCGGAAGCCGCGTTCGCTTACACCAAGAAGTTTCTCGATAGCTGGAGCAACGATCCACTCATCACCGCTGCCGTCGCGCCCCACGCCATCTACACCTGTTCGGAAGAACTCTTGCAGCAGGCCGCTGCTCTTGCGCGTCGTTACCACGCACCTATCCTGATGCATCTGGCCGAGGCCCCGTACGAGATGGAAGTTAGCCGCCACGATCATGGCTTATCGCCGGTGCAGTATCTGGCGCGCATTGGCATGTTGGGGCCAGACCTCTTGGGTGCCCATTGCGTCTGGCTCGACCAGGCCGACATTCGCACGCTCGCTCATTACGGAGTCGGCTGTTCCTACAACCCTTCCAGTAACATGAAGTCCGCCGCCGGCCTGATGCCCGCGCCGGAGATGCTTGCTGCTGGTGCTGCCGTCGGCATTGGTTCCGATGGCCCGGCCAGCAACAATAACCAGGACATGTTCGAAGAGATGGACATAGCCGCGAAGCTCCAAAAGTTCGCCCGTATGGATCCGACTGCGCTGCCCGCCGAACAAGTCGTCGCTATGGCAACCATCACCGGTGCCCGCGCGCTTCACATGGATAAGCAGATCGGCTCTCTGGAGGGGGGCAAGAAGGCCGACCTCATCATCGTGGACACCACTGCCCCGCATGCCACGCCGATGTACAACGTCTACGCGCAAATCGTCTACGCGTTGAAGGAATCAGACGTGCAAACCACCATCATCGGCGGCCGCGTCGTTGTGGACAACCGCAAAATGCTGACTCTCGACGAAGCCGCCATCCTGGCCAAGGCCGACACTTACAAACAACAAGTGCAAGCGTCGTTTGCGCATTGACAGTCTTACTTGCTGGAAGCGGCGAAGCGCTTGAAGAAGCTTGTGTGCTTCCATTCGGGCCGCTGCGCGGCATCCGCCACTCGCTCTGTCAATGTCAGCAGAATACGGTCGAATCGCGCCGCCGCCTCTAGATCCACCGGTTGATTGGTATCGTCCGACGGCGCATGATAGCGATTTGTCAGCCACGCTTTTAGCGTCTTTTCTTCGTCGGTGCCCGGTGTCGCTGCGAACGCGCTCATGATCGACGGCACGCCGGCACGGATGAAATTATATTGATCGCTGCGGATGAAGATATTGCGATCGGGCTGCGCGTCCGGCTTCACTTGGACGTCCATTCCCGCCGCTACCGTGCGAATGTCGTCACCAAGCGTCGATTCCTCTAATCCGTACACGGTCAAGTTGTTCAGCGGGACGATCGGCAGAAACATATCAGTATTAAGATCGGCCACAATCGACTTTGCCGGCACTGTTGGATGTCCCGCAAAGTATCGCGACCCGAGCAAGCCTTTCTCTTCCGCGCAAACCACCAAGAACAGGACCGAGCGCTTCAATGCTGCATGCGCCGCATGTAATTGGCTCGCCACATCCAGCAAGCTAGCTACACCTGAGGCATCATCCATCGCCCCGTTATAGATACGGTCGCCATTGATGGGCTCGCCAATGCCCAGATGATCCAGGTGCGCGGTCAGAACCACATATTCGTTCTTCAGCTGGGCATCTGATCCTGGCAGCACGCCTACGATGTTCGGCGATTCTACCTGCTCCGTCGCCACGCTCACATGAGCCCGCAGCTTGCCCGAAAGCGAGAACCGTGGCAGCGGCTTGCCGTTGTCGCCGAGCGCAAGCAACTCACTCAGGGAGTGGCCGGAGCCATGAAAAGATCTGCTCGGCATGAGCTGGATTCAAAGTAAGAGTAAACATTGGGCCGCGAGTATCCTGCAGCGCCGGGTCCGCCAGGTGCATGCCCGGTTGTGAGGCGGCCAGCGACATGCGCGCCCAGGGAATGTCCATGCTTTTGGGGTTCGGAATACTGACGATTCCCACGGCGCCTGCAGCCTCCACCGCTCGATAGAACTCCTGCGGCGCTCGCGAATGCGCTTTCAAAGCGCTGGCCAAATCTGCGGGACCTCCGGTAACGTACACGATGATCTTGCCGTGCAGGTCTTGGCCGGCCAAATCGTCGTAGTGTGCGTCCGGAATGTGCAGGCCGTAGCCCACGAATACCAGCGGCGCTTCAATGCTCTTCGGCTGTGGCAGCCGGCTACCCAAAAGCGCATCTTCGCCCAGCGACAGTGGGTGCTGCTGGCCATCCTGGATCAGCGTCAGTTGAGACTGCGCCGCTTGAATCCGCTGCACATCGAACTTAACCGGTTGCAGATACCCGTCAACGCCCTTGGGTTGCAGGCCGTTCGCTTTGAATTGCTCCACAACGTAGCGCGCCGCCTTCCGATACCCCTCGCTACCGGTAAGCCGGCCCTCCATTTGATCGCTCGCCAGATACTGCACGTATGACCACCATTTCTGCCCTTCGGCGTGAAGGTCCGGAGCAGCGGCTTGTAAGGGAGACAAGCAGACCAGCAGTGCAAAAGCCATGGAGGAAGCAAGAAATAGCCGGGCAGAGAAGGGGCTCATTCTGTGATTCTCCAAGTATGCGCGACGGGTCCTCGAACTACTCTTGGGAACGGTATGTCTTCTCCGCTTCTGGCCAGTTGGCAAAACTTCTACGTGATCATCGGCTCGGCGTCCGCTGCTCTAACCGGGCTGCAGTTCATAGCCATCACGCTACTCGCGCAGACCCGAACGCCGGGCACTATGCGCGAGGTCCACGCGTTTGGTACGCCCACCGTGGTTCAGTTCTGCACGGCGCTTCTGGTCTCGGCGCTCGCCACCATGCCATGGCAGACGGCAACGGCCTTCGGTATATCTCTGGGCGTGTCTGGCTCGGTCGGAATCATCTACGCCATTCGCGTCGTCTGGCATGCACGCAAGGCGAGTTACAAACCAGATTTTGAAGACTGGCTTTGGTACACCGCTCTCCCGATTGCCGCCTACCTCGCCCTTGTCGCCACCGCGTTGGTGCTTCCGCGCAACCTGAACCGGGCACTCTTCGGTCTGGCCGCCGACACGCTTATCTTCTTGTTCATCGGCATCCACAACGCCTGGGACACCGTCACCTACATCGCCGTCACCCATGGCAAACAGCCAACCGACACAGAGGCGACAGGCGGTGTCTGAGATCGGAGCCTGCGGAATCCTAGCGCTTCCATTTCAATATCGCCGCACTTCCGGCCGGCACTTGAATGGTTGCGTTTCCGCCATTAGCGCGCAGAACCTCGTTCATCGTCGGTTCCCATCGGCCGTCCGACGAAACCGCCGACCCGCCAAACTTCGTTCCTTCTTTGCTCTGGAGCGAGGGCCCGCTCAGACGAAGTACTTGTGCCGTATCCCATCCGCTCGGGATCGACAGACGAACATCTGCATTCAGCGATTCGTCCTTGTTTACGATCGTGACCGCCAGACCACGTCCATTATCCGCCACCGTCGCGAAGGCGTCCACATTTGCCCGCGCTCTGTCGATGTCAACGGCCACAAGCTGTCCATTGCTCCCATGCGCAAATGCCAACATGCCGTAATACTCCGCCGCTGCCGAACAATTGTTTCCTCGCTCGTCCGTGCGGATCGGTGAATACGAACTGACAAAGCCCAGCTGATTCACTCCGGTTTCCATGTTCACCCCGCCGCAGCCGCCGTACGCCAGCGTAAACATAAAGTCGAGCACCCAAAGCGCAGCCCCGAACGTATCGCTTACGCCGGGCTTCCCTCCACCGCAAAATGAGTTCGTCTCGCAAATCCGAAACGGCAGCTTCGCGCGTACGGACGCAGCTCGAAGCGTCGCTAGTTCGGGCTCCAGCTTGGGGTCAACTCGCAGCAATTTGTCCAAGGTGCTCGAAGCACTCGCGCACTCGCGGTAATAGTGGTGCGTCAATAACTTTAAGTCGCTGCCTTCATCCGCGGCAAATTCCGTTACCCAATCCGTCGCGCTCGCCACGTCAGGCCCCGCAAAAGGAGCATTCGGAAGCCGCGCCCGAATCGCTGCCTTATAGCGCCGGTACTCCTGAAGATATGTCTTATAACCGTATGTCCCTGGGCGATGTGCGCCAGCGCCGCGCCCGAATAAGTCAGGTTCATTCCCGATTTCAAATGCAAGCAGCCGGTCGCCGACCGCCGCCGTCACAGCCTCAGCTTCCGCGATTGCTTGCCCTTCATCACTGCTACCCAGATTCAGGCCCCATATCAACTGCCAGTTCGTCGCCCGGAGAAAGGCCCCCAATTCGCGCAGTCCGGCAGCATTCACCAGCGTGCCTTTGGGAGCCGATCGAGCTGCTTGCTCAGGAGCGAACTTCGAATCGTCCGACGTGTTTCCGCCTACCCGAATGACGCCTGTGGGCGAGAGCGTACGCACTAACTGCACATACGTGCGGTCGGCGGCGCTCAGCAATCCAGGAGTTGCCACCGAAGAGATCTCATAGCCCAGGCCTACAAAATCCGGCGAAACGGCTCCGAGTTTTCGGCCGGAATCAACGCTCACTCTCACCGGCCGCCCTGCGACCGATGGCACTTGGCCCCAAGTCTCCGTCCGCGCGATAGCGGCCCAGGCAGCGGCGGCAGAACCAGCCAGGAATGACCTTCGATGCACGCTACAGGTTATATCGCAAGGGAGATCCGCGAGAAATAGTTGGCAGACTCGTCATAGCGAACGCCGGTTTTGACCGAAATGACAAATACGGCGCCAATGTTTTCGCCTGATTCTATAATTTAAGAGTAAATACATCTTTAGTGACACTGATATTCCTGACATCCGGGGGCACTAATCTTCTACGGTCTATCCGTGTACAACAATTCTTTGATGTGGCAGACATGTCGGGCTTGGAAAGCAGCCCGAGCAAATAGTTCGAGGCGATGAACCATGAAAGCACCAATCCCGGATAACGAGCGGGAACGCTTGCAGGCACTGGAGCGGTGCCAGATCCTAGATACTCCTCCGGAAGAATCGTACGATCGTCTTACTCGCTTGGCCGCGCAGCTGTTTTCGGCCCCAATCTCCGTGGTGAGTCTGGTTGATAAGGATCGCCAGTTTTTCAAAAGCAAGGTGGGTCTGGACCTCACTGGAACAGAACGGGACTACGCCTTCTGTGCGCACGCCCTTCTGCAATCTGAGCCATTCGTGGTTCTGGACGCAAGCCGCGACCCTCGCTTTCGAGACAATCCGCTTGTGACCGGATTCCCAGGCATCCGGTTTTACTGCGGCGCGCCCATCACAACGCCGGATAATCAAGCTATTGGGACGCTGTGCGTCATCGATACTGAGCCTAGAGTCGAAGCTCCGGCCGCTCTCATCCGTCTACTGCAGGATCTTGCGGCACAAGCGAGCGGCCAGATTGCGCAAAACCAGGAAAGCCGTGAGCTCCAGACGATCTCGACTGAGCTCTCCCATCGCGAAATACAGCTGCAGCAGGAAAAGGATCTTCGTCGCGAAAGCGATATTCGCGCCGAACTCGCGTTGGAAGCAGGCCAGATGGGCTGTTGGGAGTGGGACGCTGCCAGCAGACGCTCGGTCTTCTCGCCCTTCATGTTGCGGTTGTTTGGCTACAACGGAACCGACCGAACACCCTGCGCCTTTCAGTGGATGAAACACATCCACCCCGAGGACCGGAACTCCATTCGCAAGTTGATGCGCACCGCTGGGTCGAACAACGATGCCGTGGGGCTGCACTTTCGCGTCCTGCCACCGGGTGGAGAACTGCGCTGGTTAGCAGTGAAGGGTCATTACCGGCGCGATGCCGAAGGCCGGCTCGAGGGCGCTAACGGTGTCTGCTGGGACACCACTGAGCGGCGTAACAGTGACGAGAAGCTGCGGGCCAGCGAGGAAGCGTTTCGCGGCATCAGCGAGGCAAGTCCGGTAGGGATCTTCCGCGCCGACCTACACGGCTACGTCAATTATGTGAATCAGCGTTGTGTCGAAATCTGGGCGCTGCCCGAAGACCGAGTGCTAGGCGCTGGGTGGCTCTCTCGCATTCACCCCGAGGATAAAGCTTCCCTCATCGAAGGCTGGATCCAGGCAAATGCCGAAGCGCGGCCGTATCAATGCGAATACCGCCTGCTGCTAGATGATGGAACCCTCCGGTGGGTGCATGGAATGTCCAGCGTTCTTCGCGATCGCGATGGCATCCCGATCGGCACAGTCGGTACGGTCGACGACATCACAGACCGCAAGCGTCTGGATGAGCAGCGTCACGCCAGCGAAGAATTAACCCGGAAGATTCTGGAGAGCAGCGCCGATTGCATTAAGATACTTGATCTGCAAGGGGGCCTGCTTTCTATGAGTCCCGGCGGCCAGCGAGCACTGGGCATCACAGATTTACAGCCTTTCCTCGGAGTTGAATACTTCTCTCTTTGGAGAAGCGAGACGGACCGGCACGCAGCCAGGGAAGCGTTCCATGCAGCTACTCTGGGCGGTAGGGGATCGTTCCAGGGTTTCTTCCCTAATGCAGAAGGTGAATTGCGCTGGTGGGACACGGTTTTCAGCCCCATCCTAGACCGCTACGGGCACCCCGAGCGCATTCTTGCCATCTCCCGCGACATGAGCGAATTGCGGCGTGCCGGCACCGAACAGCAGCGTGCCCGGGAACTGGCCGAAGAGGCAAACCGGGCCAAAAGCCTTTTCCTCGCAAACGTGAGTCACGAACTTCGCACACCTCTGAACGGCGTCTTAGGCATGACGGAGGTGTTACTCGGTAGTGGTCTCAATGCTCAGCAAACCGAATTAACAGAAACCGTGAAGCAGTCGGGCACTGCCTTGCTCGCGCTCGTCAACGACCTGCTTGACCTCAGCCGCGTAGAAGCGGGCAAGCTCGATTGCAAACGCCTCCCGTTCGAACTAAAAAGCACGCTTAATCAGACGCTGTCCCTATCGGCTCCTCTGGCCGAACGAAAAGGGCTGCAGCTGTCCATCGCCTACGAAGAACCGCTGCCGAACCGGGTAGTGGGAGACTGTGATCGCCTTCGCCAGATTCTCACGAACTATCTTCACAACGCGTTGAAATTTACAGAGAAGGGCGGCGTGTCCGTCGAAGTGCGTCAGGAGCGCAAGGGCGGTAAACTCGCCGAACTCGTCATTGACGTACACGACACCGGCAAGGGCATTCCTGAAGAAGCCCAAGCTCACTTGTTCAAGCCTTTTCGGCAAGTGGATGAATCCAGCACTCGAGAGCATGGCGGCATTGGACTAGGCCTCGCCATTGCCAGTCGTATCGCTGAAACTATGGGTGGCTCAGTCGGTTTGACAAGCCGTCCCGGCGAGGGTTCCACCTTCTGGGTTCGGTTGCCGCTTGTGCTGCCCGAAGATGAAAGACAGCCATCCGAACGCAATGGCGAAAGGGATAAGACTGCACCCGCAGACGCTGACCGAAAGCAACCGAAAGTGCTGGTGGCAGAGGACAACACCATCAATCAGAAGGTTGCGTTGCACTTTCTCGCGAAAGTGGGCTGCACCCCTGAAATAGCTGCTGACGGCAGCATCGCTGTCCGCCTTTTCGAACAAAATAAATACGACCTCATTCTGATGGATTGTCAGATGCCCTCCCTGGACGGATACGAGGCGGCGCGGCGCATTCGTCAACTCGAAGCCTCTTGGGGGCAGAAACGCACGCCGATCATCGCTCTAACCGCGCACGCCATGGTGGGCGATCGCGAACGCTGCCTCGACTCGGGAATGGACGACTACCTTTCGAAGCCGATTGCTCTAGACTCCCTGCGAGCCATGCTGGCGAAATGGTGCACACCGTCACCTGACACAAGCTCGAACAGCGTCGCACCGGAATTGCAAACTAGTCCGGCCCGGTGATTTCGCCCAGTCTCCTGACGCTACACTGGATCACATCAGATATGTGAAGGTTCTGGGCAACATAGCAGCGGCAGTCGGGCTGTTATGCCTTCCTTCTGCGGCTCAGCCCAGACAGCAGGTCTTGACGCGAATCATCGACGTCCACAGCTTGCCGGCTGGACGTGCAGCGGAGGCATACCCGGTCTCCGTAGAAGGCATCGTCACGCAAACCATGCCTGAGTGGAACGGATTTGCGCTCCAGGATTCCACTGACGCTGTGTATGTTTCTGTCGTGGCTGCTCACCCTGTCCTGCCTTCCATTGGACAACGTGTCGAGGTCCGCGGCCATACGGATGCCGGCAATTTCGCGCCCCTCATTCGCGGCGACGCCATCCGCATTCTGGGCCCAGGCAGCTTCCCGAAGCCTGCTCATATCGACTGGAAAACGCTTTCGAGCGGCGCCTGTGATAACGATTATGTCGAGGTCGAGGGCGTCGTCCGCTCCGCTAGTCCGGTGCAACCTCCCCGCTGGCGCTGGCCAGCCACCGAGATCCACATCGACTTGGGCGGTAATCTCGTGTGGGCTTACGTTCGTGACGCCACTAACCTGAAGACCGCGGAATTACCCGGCTCCAGCGTGCGCGTCCGGGGCACCTGCCTGGTGTTGTCGAACGCGCGCCGGCAATTCGAACGGAACGCACTTCTTGTGGCAAACGCCAGTGGCGTCGATATCGTCGAGCCTGCCCTGCGCGACCCGTTTTCTTTACCGCTGTCCAGCCTCAATCACCTATTTGCCTTCCGCCCCGGTGTGTTGGTCTCACAGCCGGGCGTTGGCGCGCAGCTCCACCGCGTTCGCATCAACGGAACCGTTACCGGAGTAGATGGTACGCGGCTGTTTCTGCAGGAGGGAGATTACGCCTTGCAGGTGCGCACAGCCACACGTTCTGCGGTCCGTGTCGGCCAATGTCTCGATGTTGTTGGCTTTCCGGCGCCCGGTCCTTACTCCAGCCTTCTCGAAGACGCCATCTTCCGCCCATGCTCCTCTCCACAGCCGGTGGTTCCCATCGACGTGAAGGCGGCAAACATCCTGTCGCGGACCCAAGACAATAGGCCCGCACTGCCCGATGCCACTCTCATCCGTGTCGCTGCTACCGTGCTCGATGTCAGTCGCTCTGCGCAAGACCAGGTGTTGACACTCGAGGACGGCGACTCCGTTTTCGCAGCGCGCTTGCATCGTCAGCGCGGCGCACCCGTCACGCTTGCTATTCCCGAGGGCAGTCGAGTCACTCTCACCGGCGTCTGTCTGATCCAGGTGGACGAGTCCGCAGTCCCTCGCGCCTTCGAACTGCTACTGCGATCTCCCGACGATGTTCATATCGTCTCCAGGCCGAGTTGGCTCACGCGCTCGGTTGCCCTGAAGTCCGCCGCCATTCTGCTGATCGCCGCACTTAGCGGGGTGCTTTGGATCGTCTTCCTGCGCCGTCGCGTCCGTGCGCAAACTGCCACCATCGAAGAACAGCTCAGGCGTGAGGCCGCGCTGCAAAGCCGTGTGCGCGAGCTGGTGGAACATGCCAGCGACATGGTCTATATCGTGGACCTTCAAGGGAAACTGCTGCACGTGAACGATGGCACGGAGCGCCTCACCGGCTATACCCGCCAGCAATTGCTGGGGCAAAGTCTCTTTCCGTTGTTAGTGCCGGAACAGCGCGAACTCGCCCGCCGGTCTCTCGCGTTTCATCCCTCGCATCCCACCTCCGGCTTCCAACAGGCGGAGTGGCGTTTTCTTCGCAAGGACGGTTCCGAAATTACGGTTGAAGTCAGCCAGCGATTTCAGGCCGATGCTCAAGGGCAGATCAGAGTCGAAGCCATTGGCCGCGATGTCACTGCTCGCAAGCAGGCCATGTTTGAGGATCAGGAACGTTTCCGCACCTTGGCCGACAATATCCCGCAATTAGCGTGGATGGCGGATGCCAGCGGCTCCACAATCTGGTACAACCAGCGCTGGTTCGAGTACACCGGCAGCACCCTCGATCAGGTGCGGAATTGGGGCTGGGTTGACTACCATCACCCCGATCACGTCGACCGCATTGCCACCGGCCTTCGCCATAGTTTTAAAACAGGAGAAAGTTGGGAAGACACCTTCCCGTTACGCGGCGGCGATGGACAGTTTCGGTGGTTTCTTGGACGCGCCCTGCCTATTTCCGACAACACGGGACAGGTGGTCCGCTGGTTCGGCACCAACACCGACATCACCGAACAGAAGCAAGTTGAATCGGAGTTGCAGCGCTCCAATGAGGATCTTCGCCAGTTTGCCTATATCGCCAGCCACGATCTGCAGGAACCGCTTCGCAATGTCTGCAGCTTCGCCCAACTCTTATCCCGAACTTTCCAGAATGGCGATCTCTCGCCTCAACGCCGGCAGTACATCGAAATCATCAGCAATGGCGCCCGCCGCATGGAAGCACTCATTTCCGATCTGTTGGCATACTCCCGCGCTACCGCAACTCAGGACATCCAGCGCACCGCTACTTCGATGGAATCCGTCTTTGCCAGCACCATCCAGAACCTGGAAGCCGGCATTCTACAGTCGTTAGCGACCATCACGCACGATCCGCTGCCCACGTTACACGTCAATCCAGTTCATATGGGCCAGGTACTGCAGAATCTCTTTGGCAATTCAATAAAATATGGCCGTCCCGGCATTCCTCCCCGCATTCACTTGAGAGCCACTCGCCAAGTGGATAGCTGGCTCTTCGCCGTGGAGGATAACGGAGCCGGCTTCAAGCCGGAATACGCCACGCGCGTCTTTGGAATCTTCAAGCGGCTCCATGGGCAGGAAGTCCCCGGTACCGGAATCGGCCTGGCCATCTGCAAAGCCATTGTGGAGCGTCATGGCGGGCAGATTTGGGCGGAAGGCAAACCAGACGCCGGCGCGACGTTCTACTTCACCATTCCGGATTTGCCCTCGTCGTCCGATGCCGCGTCGACCGCTGGCCACCAGCGAACAACCAAAACCGGCGTTCGATAATCGCCTTAGCTTCGAAGCTCGCGAAAATGGTCGAAGCACATTTTCGCTTCCTCACGGCGTGGACAGTCATGCTCGATGATGTACCACTCGGTCGAGCCATGCAGCACGCAGGCCTGCGTAAAGCGTTTCCAGTCGAAGTCGCTGCTGCCGAGCACAGGGTCCAGATGCCCCGGCAAGTAATCCTTTACATGAACGGTCACCGCTCTGCCGGGAAACTGTTCAATCAGCGCCGTAGGATCAGCGCCACCAACGCGCGCATTCCCCGTATCCAGCTGCAGAATCACCTCCGGCTTCGTGTGCTGGTACAGTACCGCCCAGGGAAGCACTCCATCCACCGGTCGGAACTCAATGTCGTGATTGTGGTATCCCACCCGCATGCCCTCTGGTCGCAGTTTTTCCGCGACATCGTTGAAAACATCCGCCGCCCTCTGCCAGCTGCCCGCGGACTCTTCGTACTCTTTGGGTAATCCAGGAACAATCAGATTCCGGTTCTGCAGCGTTCGGTTGTCCTCAATCGTGGAGTTAAGCTTGTCCCCGGTCAGTTGCGGCAATGGCGTATGCGAACCGCAGCACCGCAGGGAGTGCTGCGCCAGCATATCCCTGAGCTGCGCCGCCGTCCTCCCGTAAAAGCCTGCAAGCTCAACTCCTTCGAACCCGACCTCCCGGACGTAGGCAAGTGTTCCTTCCAGGTCCTGTTCACATTGCCTTCTCAGCGAAAACAGCTGAATTGCAACAGGAACGCGAGCCGCTGCCCGCAACTGCCCGGTAGCAAGCGCGGCAAAAACTCCCGTCGCCTGTCGACGCGTTAGCAGGCGCGAACGGCTTGGTTTACCCACCTTCCTAAGACTCCTTCAGATGCAAGTGTTTCAGAGTTCCATCGCCATAAACACGTTGGCGCGTGTATAGGGCATGGGCGGAATCTTATCCGGAGGGACATGACGGAATCCGACCGACTCATATAAATGCACCGCGTTCGGCAACTTCGTGCTGCTGCCCAGGAAAAGCGATTGAGCGCCAATCTCCTTCGCCGCCGTAATTACGTGCTTTAATAATCTGCGGCCAATTCCAAATCCTCGCAGCCGCGGCGAGACCGCCATCTTCGATAACTCAAAAACCCCGCCACCCAAAGGAACAAGCGCCACACAGCCAACCGGCTCGCCCGCGGCGCAAACCATATAGATGTGGCCGCCCTTAGCTAGAATCTCGGTCTCAGGATCCTCCAGAACTTGCCGGTCCTTTGCCTCCAACACGAAATGCCGCGTAATCCACTCTTCGTTCAAAGTCCGAAAGGCCAACCCATCGGCAGGCGACTCCCACCGTCGAATGGTAATTGCCGGCATCCCGCACTCTTTGCTGCAATCCCCGGCCTGCGCGTCTGTCGTCGGCATCCCCTTGCTCTCCTAAATAGCAGTCTGCCTGTTTAGAACCTGTATGTCCAATGCAGAGCTGGCCATTGTCCTAACTCTTCGCACAAAGAGTCAGGAACGCGGTAACCTGACTTGCAATGCAGGAGAGCGGTTCCATCACGTTCACCCGGGTAGCTCCGACCACCCCGGCTCTGGCGACCTGGCAAATCATACTCGCCGTCCTTCTCTTTGGGGCGCTCATCTTCTGCGGTGTCTGGTTGCTACGACGCCGATCTTCAAAGAACGCCGGATCTCTGCACATCGACCACTAGGCAACCCACCGTAACCTCCCGCACCCGCTCAGCGCGCGGAACGCATATTGTCCCAATCTTTATGCCTTCCTTATGCACGAAGCAAGAAGATGCAGTAGGTAGCGCCTTCTTCGCCAATGCGAGCGCGAAAATCCCTTCCGCTGGAAGGTGATTCAAAAGGTTGCTCGAAGGGGAGTCTATGACTCGCAAGTTCATTCGTTCGTTCGTCCTGAAGGCCGGTGTGGCATTACAAATCGCCGTGCTCTGTCCGGGGGCCTTTGCAGCCGGTGCCGCGGGCGGCGTCGGCGGGGTCACTCGAGACTCTCTCACGGGAATGCCTGTACCGGATGCGCAGATCGTCGCTCACAACGTCGATAGAAACACCACGCGTGCCGTATCCAGCGGCATCAGAGGATTCTTCGCCATCGACAACCTGGAGCCAGGTCGCTATGAGGTCATCGCCAGCAAGGAAGGTTTCAAGACCTATACGGCCGACGTCGAAATCGCGGCCATGCGCACGGCTCGCCTCGACCTTGTTATGAATGCAGCTCCGGTCGTCAATGAAGCAGCGCCTTCAGCCGAAGGTTTGGCCCCGGCCGTTGCGAAAGAACTCGAGGCTATGAAAGCTCGTATTGATCAGCTCGAAGCGGAACTGAAGCAGAGCCGGCAGAATCCGGCATCTGTTGCTGCCGGGCAAACGTCCGCCTCCAATCAGGCAGCCTCCGGCGATCAGAATACTCCCAAGGCCAGCACACCCAGAGATCCAAACCAAACGCAGGGAGGCTCTCCCACCGCACCACAGTCGTCCGGACTACTGCCTACCGCTCCAACCACGGCCGCCGCTGCGCCGGTCGATAACGTAACGCCGTTCGCCGACTACGACTGGACATGGCTGAACGGAAATCCCGCGGAACAAAGATGTCGCCTTCGATTCGAAGTTCTTTACTCCGGAAATCCGGGCCGACCTTACATACGCCTACGATTTCAATAAGCCGGTGGATAACTCCATGGGTGGATCAAGCGAGCTGTTCCGCTCGAATGAAGTTCAGTTGGAACAGCTCGGCATAGGCGGCGACTTTCATCTGGACAACGTGCGCGCCCGCTTCATGACCCAGTTTGGTCTTTACTCAACCGCCACCGTACGCAACGATCCTAGTCCCGCCAAGGGGCAATGGGATCTCGGCAACGCCAACCGCTACCTATCGGAAGCCTACGGCGGATACCACGTGAACGTAATGCACGGGGTGAACATCGACGCAGGCATCTTCATGTCGTACGTTGGTTTGTTCAGTTACTACAATTTCGATAACTGGGCCTATCAACCATCCTTCGTGTCGTCAAACACGCCGTGGTTTTTCGAGGGCGTGCGCATTCAAACTTTTCCTACGCACCACCTGAAAATCGAGCCTTGGATTATCAATGGATGGCAGTCGTACGCCTCTTCGAACTCTCGTAAAGGGTTGGGAGGACAGATCAAGTGGACGCCATTTCCCTGGATGAACATCATCTCGAACAATTACGGCTTAGGCCACGACGCTCTGTACAACCCGCACCGCTCGCGCATCCACACTGACAACAGCATCGAGATCAAATACTACGACAAGCCTGGCTTTGGCCTCGACAAGATGGCCTTCAGTTTCACCGGCGACCTCGGTTGCGAGTTCGGCGGCGGAGTCAGTTGCCACGGCAACACCAAGGGTGGCCCGAAGCAAAGTTTCATCGGCTATATGCTATATAACCGCTTCTGGTTCCATCGCGACTTATTCGGACTTACCTTGGGCGGAGGACAGATCAACAATCCCGGACGCTACTTGGTCTTAATCCCGCCCATTAACGGTGAGACGGCCGCCTCTGCGTCGCTGAACTCGCCGTACTTCACCGGCAATCCCGGCGATACGTTCAAAGCCTGGGACACTTCAGCCACCTTCGATTACATGCCGAAGCAGTGGATTACCTTCCGTTTCGAGGGCGACTACCGCCACGCCAACGTACCCTACTGGACGGGTGCCCGAGGCATTACACCGCCGCCTGGCAGCAACAACGGCTCCCCAACCCAGTACGCTTGCCTCAATGGCAGCACCTCAGGGGCAGGCGACCTGCCGACCGCCACTGGCGCCTGCGGCGGAAATGGCGGCGTTTGGTTCCCTGATCTTCGGCGCGATGAAATGCTTTTCGACGTCGACTTGATGGTGAAGTTTTAACGCCATACTGTATGCTGCGACTGCCAACACTGCGGGCCATGTTCTGGCTGGTGATCGGGGCGGCGGTGGTCCTCGCCGCCGATCCCGTCTGGATCGCGAAACCGGCCAACGCCTGGACCGAAAGGGAGGCTCGCGAAATTATCACCAACTCTCCTTGGGCCAGAACCATCCGGCCCAGGCTTATCCCTTTGCAGACCGAGGATGAACGTAGGGAAAGCGGCAATATGGGACCGCAGCGTGGCATCGGCTTCGACGGTTTTGCTGACGACCGCCCCAGAGTGACACCTCCCCACGGCGTCGTCGATATCGTTAAGCCCGAAGCTGCGGTGCCCGCGCCGACACAGTCCGTCAGTCTCCAACTTCGTTGGGAGAGCGCCCTGCCTGTGCGCGTCGCTGAAATGAAAGCCCGTTTCTCCGGCGCGCCCACCGTCACTGAGGACGCCTATGCGCTGGCAGTCTATGGCATTCCGGACGCACGTTTCAAAGGTGGCGATCCCAAATCGCTGGGCAATCCATTCAAGTCCCAAGCCTTCCTTCGACGCAGTGCCAAGCCCGATGTAAAACCGTTCAGCGTCGAAGTCTTTCAAGGCGCGGACGGGCTGGTCGTTGTTTACCTGTTCCCGCTCTCGGCAGAAATCACGGAGGCAGACCGCCATATTGAGTTCGATGCGCAAATCGGCAGGATTGCCATTGCGCAGACGTTCAATGTCGAGCAGATGCACTTTCAGGGCAAATTCGAGCTCTAATAGATGGAGCGCATGCTCTCGAACCGGTCTGTACCCTCCTCCACGGTGATCCCTGTTTTGGCTTACCCCGATGTGAACCTGGCAGCCGCCTGGCTGTCCGAGGCATTCGGATTTACCGTGCGTTTGCGCATCGGCGACCATCGCGTGCAGTTGAACGTCGGCGACGATGCGGTGATTGTGCGGGAAAGACGGGAAGCGGAACAAGGCGTGGCTTTAGGCATAGGTCATTCGGTTCTTGTCCGCGTGGAGGATGTTGACGCGCATTGCCAGCGGGCAACGGCGCATGGTGCAAACATCACCATGGCACCCACCACTCATCCCTTCGGCGAACGCCAATACAGCGCGGATGACTTCGCCGGACACTCCTGGACCTTTTCGCAGTCTGTGTCCGATGTGCATCCTTCGGAATGGGGCGGGACCGCGGTACTTCTTTAGCGCGGCGCTCTGCAGCGTCACAGCGAAGTACGTCTACTTTTTCTTGAAGCTCTTTATGCCTTCTTCGACGAGCTTGACCGCTCGCGAGGGACCATGATTGCCGGTGATCTTGAAGCGCTTGCCGCGGCTTTTGTTGTAAGTCACGAAGAACTCTCCCACCTGGTCGATGATCGTTTTGTTGATCTCCGAGAGGGCGTGGATATTTTCGTGATTGTAGGAATGAACAGAGACAGCGATCAGGCGATCGTTCCTGACTGTCTTGTTATCTTCTGTCTGCTCGGCTTCGATCACCCCGACGATCCGCACCCTGAGGACACAACCGACATGCGCCGGCTCGTCCATCAGGATCATGACGTCCAGCGGGTCGCCATCCTGCCCTACCGTGGACGGAATGAACCCGAAGTCGAAAGGAAAGCTGAGTCCTTCCGCCAGCAAACCGCCCAGGGTAAAAGCTTCGATTTCCGGATCGTAGTCGAATTTATTCCGGCAGCCTTTGGGCGTTTCGACAATGACTCTGCACTCGCCACTCTTCTTATCTAATTCGTGTGACAGACGGGAAAGATCCATACTTTATCTCGTTTCTCTTAGCGAACGCGAATGCGCTGCACCCCAGGCGCGGCTCTGTGGAAGCTCCTGCGCAGACGCCAGATTGCAACGGATGCAATTCCCCAGGCGCAAGTTGCACTCGCTAGTACCAGCGACGGTCGGTGCTGCGGCAGCAAAAACCAAAGCAATGCCGCGAAGAGCAATAAACCCGCGCTTCCCATGGCAGAGCCCATTGCCTCCAGTGCTGCTGCTTGGCGGCCCCGCTCGTTGCCGCTCAGTCCGTGGCGCTCCTTTTTCTCTTTCTCGTGCTTCTCCACCAAGGTGGCGCTCGCCGGAAAAATCGCTGGGAAAGCTAAAAACAGACCGCCGATAATAGGCCCGTAATGTTCGGCAATTACGCCCGCGGTGGCGGTAATCACGCCACCCAAGACAAACCGAACCACATACTCATACCAACGCGTCTCGCGAACGCTCGATCCGTCCACTCGAATATTCATGGGTAACGTCAGCGAAGAAGCAGCGACCAAAGGCCGAACGCGGCGGCGAACCAGACGGGAAGAGAAGCCAAGGTTGCCCGCAACGCCGCCACTCGAAACCGTTCGAGCAATAGCGCAACTACCAGGCTGTAGCAGCCGAGTGCTATCGCGCCCAACAGCATGGAGCGGGCTTCGACACTGGCGTAGATCTGTCCCCGCGTGGAAGCAGTCAGAAGCAGCGTTGCCAGCGCCACCGACGGCGCTGCCCCAAACAGCCCGGCAAAACTCTTCGGCTTGAACAGATTGCCCAGCACCGCGAAAGCAGAGACGATTGCGCCTCCTACCACGAACCGAATCACCACGTCTCCCAGCACAAAATCCCTGTAACCGAATTGTAACAACGCCCTTTTCCTGATGCTCTCGGCCGCTAGGCGACACACTAGCGCGCCGATAGGCCTACCGAAACGCAACTCTGCGGTTGCATATATCGCGATTCGCCTCTATACTCGCTATGTGCAACCAGGAGGTTGCTCGTATGGAAAATCAGATTCAGAAGCGCTTAGAACTGTCCGCGCCCGTATCGCGCGTCTGGCAGGCACTTACCGACTCCCATCAATTCGGTCAATGGTTCCAGGTGAAGCTGGAAGGCCCATTCGTTCCGGGGCGCTCTGTCGGCGGTCAACTCACCTTTCCCGGTTATCAGCACCTGCGCATGGAAGTCACTGTGAAAACGATGGAGCCGACGTCCTACTTCTCTTACACATGGCATCCATACGCAGTCGATCCCAAGACGGATTACTCGCAGGAGACCCCCACGCTTGTGGAATTTAAACTAACTGAGATCCCAGGCGGAACGCTGCTGGTCGTAACCGAATCTGGCTTCGAGAATCTTCCGCCGGAGCGTTACGCCGACGCCTTCCGCATGAACACTCGCGGTTGGGAACAACAACTCGGGAGTATTGCCACCTATGTCAGCAAGTCGTCCTAGCGGCCTCAAAACAAAGGCTGCGCTGTTCTCCGCACTGGGTGACGAGACTCGCCTCTCGCTAGTCGTCCGGCTCGGCAAAGGGCAGCGCTGCTCCATCTCCGATCTCACGGAGGGAACAAGCCTCACCCGCCAAGCGGTAACCAAGCATCTCCGGGTGCTCCAACGTGCCCGGATCGTTCACCCCAGCCGTGCCGGCCGCGAGAGCCTGTTTCAGCTCGACCCGAAACCGATCCGCGATTTGAGCGTATACCTCGAATCCGTATCCAAACAGTGGGACAGCGCGCTGGCGCGTTTGAAAGCAATGGTCGAAAGCGACTAGCCTTGGCTGCCTCCACATAAATTCATTTACGGAAGGAATGTTCTATGCCGGAAATCATGCATCTTCTCAAAATCAACGTCCCTGCTGAGCGTGTCTATCAGGCACTGACTACATCCGACGGAATTCGTCAATGGTGGACACGCGACGCGGACCTGGAGGACAGGGTCGGCGGTAACGGCGAGTTTCGTTTCTCCTACCCGGGTGGAAAGTACGTCACGAAGGTGAAAGTTGCCGAACTCGCTCCGTCCGTTCGCGTCTGCTGGCAAACTACTTCATCGTTTCGGCCCGCATGGCTTGGTACCACTGTCACATTCACCCTCCGTCCCGATAGCAACGGCACAGCCCTTCTCTTCTCGCATAGCGGATGGACGCACGCCGACGACGAATACGCGCTCTGTACAACCGGCTGGGGCTACTATCTGGTCAGCTTGCAGCAGTATCTGCAAACCGGGAAGGGTGCACCAAGTCCGGATGTCGACTTTGCCCGCGTGCTGAACGCGCTCTGAACGCGGCTTTTCAGGCTTCTTCTAACGCACCCTCCGGCTTCGGCAGAACGTCGTCATGTCCGGCGAACCACACATACAAAGTGGGCAGGAGGAAGATCCCGAGGAACAAAGCCGCCACCAGTCCGCCAACGATGACGATGGCAAACGGGCGTTGCGAATCCGACCCAATGCCGCGCGACAGAGCCGCCGGTAAAAGCCCGACACTCGCCACCAGCATGGTCATCATGATGGGGCGCAATCGGCGAACCGAGCCCTCCACTGCCGCATCCAAGATCGTTTCGCCGCGCGCACGCAACTGGTTGATGTACTCCAGCAGAATGACGCCGGTCTGTACCGAAACCCCGAACAGAGCCAGGAAGCCAACGCCCGAGGAGACACTGATATGCGTGCCCGTAATAAGAAGAGCCAGCAATCCGCCAATCGGCGCCATGGCTACATTGGCGATGATCAAAAGCACCCACTTCAGCGAATTGAACATCGTGTAAAGAATCATGCAGATCACAAGCAGGGTAATGGGCACTACAATCGCCAGGCGCTTTTGGGAACGTTTGGCGCTCTCATATTCGCCCGCCCAATCGATCTTGTAACCTGGCGGCAGTTTCACCTGCTTCGAGACCTTGCTGATCGCTTCTTCGACGGCGCTGCCGAGATCGCGGCCCACAACGCTGTACTTCAACGCCACATAGCGCGAGTTTGCTTCCCGATAGATCTCGGAAGCCCCGTCCAGCACACGAACGTCGCACAACTGCGACAATGCCACTCGCTCCCCCGATGGAGCCAAAAGACGTATGTTCTCCACTTCCTCTTGCGTGCTGCGAAACGGAGCTTCGTAACGCACCACCATGTCGTAGCGCTGCTCGCCTTTCAGCACTTGTCCCACGGCCTTTCCTCCCACCGCCGTCTCCACCGCGTCTTGAACATCGGAGACATTCAGGCCATACCGCGCCGCCTTCTTGCGGTCGACTTTGAACTGCAGATTGGGCTGGCCGATCACCCGGAATAGGCCTGAGATCCGCCATGCCGGGAATCGGTCCGCATCACATTCACGATCTCCTGGCCTTTGCCCTCCAGCGTCTTCAGGTCGTCACCGTAGATCTTGATGGCAAGCTGGCCTTTCACGCCGCTCACCGCCTCTTCCATGTTGTCGGCAATGGGCTGCGAAAAATTCCAAAGCGCGCCGGGAATTTGGAGCCAGTGCGCGATCCATGGCTGCCACCAATTCTTCTTTGTTCTGGCGAAACACCGGACGCCAACTCTCCTTCGGTCTCAGATCGATGAAATACTCGGTGTTGAAAAATCCGGTCGTGTCCGTTCCGTCATCCGGACGGCCTATTTGCGAAACCACTTGCTTCACTTCAGGAAAAGACCCGATAATCACACGCGCTCTATCCATCACGTCAGTGCCTGAAGTCGGGCCCGTACTCGGCGCCAGCGTAGCGCGCGCCCAGATGGCGCCTTCATCCAGGTGCGGCAAAAACTCAGAGCCGATGATCCCGCTCGTCATAATCCAGATCGAAGCCGCGAAGACCAGTGCCGCACGTACCTGCTGTTACCCATCGAAACCGGATGGCCCAACGCAACAGCCATAGATAAGCGTTGGAGAGCGCCGTCATCACCGGGTTCCGCCACTCTGTTACCTGCTTGCTGAAGAACAAGCTGCAGAGGACCGGCGCAATCAGCATGGAAAAAATTAGCGCGCCCAGCAAAGCAAACGAAACCGTCCAGGCCATCGGCTTGAAAAGCCGCCCCTCCACCCGCTGAAGCGTAAAAATCGGAAGGTAGGCCGTAATGATAATTCCGATGGAGTAAAACACCGGCCGTTGTACTTCGTGCGCCGCCTCGCGAATGGCGGTGATCATCGGCACGTTGTCTTTGTTGTGCCGCCCCAGGTAGCGGATGATGTTCTCAACCATTACCACCGCGCCTTCCACCACCATTCCGAAATCCAGCGCTCCCAACGAGAGAAGGTTGGCCGGAATCTTATTCAGATCAAGGCAGATAGATGCAAACAGCAGTGAGAACGGAATCGTCAGTGCCACAATGAACGCGCCGCGCACGTTACCCAGAAAGAGAAACAGAATCAGCGCCACCAGGATGATGCCTTCCGTCAGGTTGTGCAGTACCGTGTGCGTCGTGTAATGAAGTAGGTCGCTTCGGTCCAGATGCGGCACCACCTTCACTCCCGGTGGAAGCAGATGATTGTTTAACTCGTCCACCTTTTCATGTATGGCTGCGAGGGTCGATTCGGAGTCAGCGCCCTTGCGCAGCAGCACAACGCCTTCAACAACGTCGCGATTATCAATGATTCTGCCGTCCACGCGGTGAATGGCTTTGGCAATCTTGCCAAGCCGGATCCGCGGCCCTTGCGTCACAGTGGCGATATCTTTCACCCGTATCGGCGTGCCGCTCTGCGTCTTTAGCAAAATCTGCTCTATGTCGCCGACGTCATCCACCAATCCCAATGCACGCACGTTGATCTGCTGCATTCCGGTCTCAAGAAAACTGCCGCCCGCGTTGACATTGTTATTCGTCAACTGCTGTTCAATTTGGCTGATCGTCAGCCCGTAGGAAACTAGCTTGTTCGGGTTCACCCGCACTTGATATTCGCGAGTGATACCGCCGAAACTGCTGACATCAACCACGTTGGGAACAGATTTGAATTGCTTTTCTAGAGTCCAGTCTTGCAGTGATTTCAGTGCCATCACGTCGTAGCTGGGATTAGTGCTGCGGAGCGTATACCAGTAGATCTGGCCCACTGGGCTGAAATCGGCGCCAATCTGCGGCTGCAAACCGGCGGGCAAGTTTACTTGCGTTAACCGCTCCAGCACCTTCTGGCGGTTCCAATCGTTGGTAGATTCGTCGTCAAAAATCAGGCTGAGGCTGGATAATCCGAAAATCGAAACCGAACGCAGATGTTCCAGGTGCGGAATGCCATTCATCGCTATTTCCAAGCGGTATCGTCACCTGCTGCTCAATCTCTTCGGCGGCTCGTCCCGGCCATTGGGTAATTACCTGAACGTAGTTATTCGCCACGTCCGGGTAGGCTTCCACGGGAAGATTATGGAAGGAAATCGCTCCCCAGATAAGCAAAAGGGCAGCGAAAATCACAATCAGGAATCGATTGTTAAGCGCAAAGTCGACCAGGGCCCGAATCATGTGACAAAGCTCTCAACGTACCACTGCTTGTTCGAAGCCGCGTGGGAAAGCCCTGAGTGCAGAAGAAACGCCTACTTGCGGCCTCCGCAATTCGGCTTCGGGTTTCTGGCTTGCTTCACCATGTCGATGAAGCGCCGCGAGAGTTCATGAATCCAGTTCGAATTCCTGGTGTAGATGGCTTCCCCGGGCAGTAGCTCTTGACCGATACCCAGCACGTTGCTGCCGGAGCGAATAAAATCCGCAGCGTTCTGCTGTGTTACTCCGCCCGAGGCGATCAGCTTCATGTGGGGAAATGGGCCGCGAAGGGCGCGAATATAGGAAGGGCCGCCCACGCTGGCACACGGAAATATCTTTATGAACTCACATCCAGCCTTCCTCGCCACCATAACTTCGCTGGGTGTCAGCGCGCCCGGAATGACGCTCGTGTTGTGCTGCAACGCGAACTCAACAAACTCGGGGTCAAGGCCCGTGCTGGTGAGAAACGACGCGCCTGCATCCAGGCACGCCCGCGCGGTTTCCAGATCCAGGATCGTTCCCGCTCCCACAATCACATCGGAGTCGGCTCGGGCCAGCTGAGCAATAACCTCCAGTGCGCCCGGTGTTGTCATGGTGATTTCCACCACGGGAATGCCGCTCTCCAAAACGGATTCAGAGGCAAATAGCGCGTCAGCCGCCGAGGATGTACGAACGGCGGGTATGATGCCGATCTCCTCAATGCGGGCGAACATGTCCTCTCTGGTCATCGCTCCGCGATTCTACTTCATCCCCTTGTGCCGAAGCCGCGATTCTACCCCATTTTCCAGGCTAGCGTTGCCGCCGCTCCTCGTTATCTCAAAGCATTTCGCCTAGCATGGGACGCAAGCCTGCATGAACGCTGGAATGATGGCTCTTGTGTTGTTGGCCGCGGTTAACTTGGCGTCGCCCACGTCTCCGCCCGCCGCGCTCCCGCCGCAAACACCCATTCCTGGCGCGCCCACCGGCGAGTGCAGCTTCAGTCGCATCGATAGCAGCACTCCTATCCGCATCACCACGGCAAGCAAACCCATCCCATATCAATTCGCTTGCGGATTCAATCGGCCAGCAGGCGTGTGCGCCATCAACACCTTGCCATCCGGTCTGATTGTCAGTCTAGGCACTCAGCAGAATGGCTGGGCCTGTGTTACCGGTGGCGATTCCACCAGCGGCTGGGTGCCGATCGAAGACTTGGCTCCGGTTCCCGCCACCCCACGCGTGCCGACCTCCGAGTGGCTCGGCTGGTGGCGCATGGGCGAGGACATCAAGGGCGTAAAAAATGACAGGCTGCTCATCACGCGCCGCCCCGGTTCAGACCTTCTGCATGTCAGCGGGCGCGCCTACTGGTACGGTTCAAACGACAACGTTCATTTTGGCTCCGTCCTCGCCGACGCTGCGCCCGTCGGCATCTATCTCCATGTAGTTGAACCATCTTCGGGCGTCGGCTGCGTGGTCGATCTGAAACTCGACCGCGCAACCCACACGCTTATCAGCTATGACAACCAGCAGTGCGGCGGAATGAACGTTCGCTTCGCCGGAACCTGGACTCATTTCACACCGCATGCTGAAAACGGCGCCGCGGCTTCCGTCACACGGTGAGGTGCGCGGCCGGTAACCAGCTTTCCAGCCGAACGTAGCTGGCTTCCATTCCACCCTCCATGCCGCTGGCAAGCATCTGCTTCCGTGTTTCCGCATCGGGCAGAGTCATACGCATGGTCATTAACGTCCCCGCGCCGTCCGGCTCAAACGTCGTTTCCACATGGTTGTCAGGCGTCGTCTCCGGCAGGTGCATGCGCTCCACGTGGACAAGCCTGCGACACGGCTCCAGTTCCAAATACTCGCCCGTAAGCTGAAACGCCGCCCCTTTTCCGTTCGTCCACTCGTAACGAATCTTCCCGTGTGGCCGTGCCTCGTTGATGCAGACGGGCATCGTCCATCCTTCCGGGCCCAGTAACCACTTCTGAATCAACTGCGGGTCAGTATGCGCACGATACACCGCCTCCGGCGTGGCAGCGAAACGCCTTGTCACAACAATCTGTCGCTCGCCCTCAATCTGAAGCCTCATCTTCTCCATTGCTTGTCGTGTTCCTTTCTCTGCTCTACATGTCTTCCAAAAGTTCATCCAGCCGATCGTAGTTTCTTGCCAGCGCGTTTCTGAGTTTGTCCAGCCACTGGTCCATCGCATCCACGCCGTGTTTTGCCAACCGGCACGGGCGCTTGGTGCCCTCTACGCGCCGGACAATCAGCCCCGCGTTTTCCAGCACTTTCAGATGCCGCGAGATGGCCGGTTGCGTCATGGCGAACGGGCTCGCCAGCTCCATGACGGTCGCCTCGCCCTTGGTCAGGCGCACCAGGATCGCCCGGCGCGTTTCGTCGGACAACGCAGAAAACACCGCATCGAGTTTCGGCAGCTTGCTCTTACCCGCCATTGTTATATAACTATACTATTATATAACAAAGCGCTTTAGTCAAGGGCGAAGATGCGGAAAGAGTTTGCGCCCGGCGAACGCCTTGCGGCTGCGTTCTTTGCTTCGTCATTGCAGATTCCCGTATCCTGTACAGATAAGGAGCGTGCCCGTGATTCGTTCCGTTCTTTGCCTTTGGGTAACTCTCGGCTTTGGTCTCAGCCTGCAAGCGGCTTCCCCTTTCTTCCAAACTTCTTCGGACGACAACTGGGTAGCGGTGCATGGCTCGGCTACGGTCGACCGTTCCGTACATCAGAAAGAGGACAAGTCGCTGCGGCTGGAAGCTTCGGGAACTGATTCCGATGCCAGTGCCCGGTCGAAGGACCTTCTTCTACGGATTGGCAAGACATATGAAGTCAGCGGTTGGGTGCGCACCGAAGGTCTGCAGGTGAAGGATGCGGAACGCTCGCCTATTGCCGCGGGAGCTGCACTAAAAATGGAGTCGATGCCGTTCGACGTGCACTCGGTGTCGGTGGGCGGCAGCCAGGATTGGACCCGGCTATCGCTTCGCTTTGTGGCCACCAAGGCCAAAGACCACATTCTTCTGACGGCAGGGAACGGTGGTGTCCTGCAGGGCAAAGCCTGGTTCGAGCGCGTAAGCCTGGATGAGGTGTCGGCAGACAACGGATTGCCGGCGCCGAGAGACTGTGAGCACATTTGGCCCCGCTTACCGGTATCCCGCGGCGGGATGGATCTACATCCACATTGAAGGCAAACCGTATGAGCGCGGCTACCAGCACGGGTATCTGATGGCGCGAGAGATACCGGAATATCTGACGCGCTGCGCCATGCTGCTGGCCGGTAAAGCCGAGAAGACCACCTGGGAGAGCTACCGGACCAGCGCCAATGCCTTGTTCCTGCGCGGCTTCGACCGCGAAATTCTGGAAGAGATGCGCGGGATTGTGGACGGCGCCAATGCTGCGGGTGCGAAGTTCCTTGACCGCAAGCTGGACCTGATCGACATCGTGCTGGCGAACACCACGGTAGAGATGGGCGAACTGGCTGCGGCTATGCCGGTGACCGCCACCGGCCTCGAAGATACGCCCTTCACTCTTCCGCCCTATGCTCGCAAGCAGGATTCGGTCACAGACCACTGTAGTGCCTTTGCCGCCACGGGTTCTGCGACACGCGACGGCAAGATGGTGATCGGCCACGTCACTTGGTGGCCGCAGACGCTAGCCGAGCAGACCAACGTCATGCTGGACATTCAGCCGGAGAAGGGCCATCGCATGCTGATCCAGAGCTATCCCGGAGGCATCGAGAGCGGCACAGACTGGTATCAGAACGATGCGGGCGTGGTGTTGACGGAAACCACCATTCGACAAACGCCCTTCAATGCGCAGGGTACGCCCGGTGGCTTTCCGTGCGCGGATGGCGATTCAGTATGGCGGCAACATCGACGAAGTGGTGCAGCAACTGGGTACCCGCAACAACGGGCTGTACACGAATGAATGGATCATCGGCGATGCCAAGAACAACGAGATTGCCATGTATGAGTTGGGCACCAATCACACCAAGCTGTGGCGCAGTTCAAAGAACGAGTGGTTCAACGACACGCCCGGCTTCTATTGGGGCGATAACAACGCCAAGGATTTGGCGGTGAATCTTGAGTACCAGCCCGACCCGCATGCGGCGCCAGAGTACATTCCTTTCGTGCCTGCCGTCCGGGACTTAGCGTGGATGGAGCTTTACAACAAAAACAAAGGTGCCATCGATGAACAGTTTGCGTTCCAGGCCTTCGATCGCGCGCCGCTGGTTTCTGCAAGCACGATGGACGCAAAGGTAATCACGGCGGACATGGCCAACCGCATGATGACGTGGGGCGCCTTTGGACGACCCAATGAAAGCGTGGCTGCGCCGAAGGACAGCAACTATGGACTCTTTCCGGGCGGTTACCACCTGTTTCAAGTGCAGAGCTCCGCTGCTCTAAGCGCCGAGGTTTCCTCACGGGAACGGACGCGTCTGGACTCGGGGACGGCAAAGCCCAAGCCGCAAGAACACAAGCTGATTTCGTGGCACGATCGGTCGGACGAGCTGTGGAAAGGTTGGATCTTGCCCGCCTCCGATGCGGACACCTGGTTCGTGGCGGGCTCGGCCGCTTACTATGAACTGCTACAGTCGCGCGACGTTGAGAAGGCCATCGAGACCCGAGAAGATCCAGCTGCGCGGCCTGAAGCTACAGTCCGAGACGCGCCGCAACTGGTTCCGCACGCAGCAGACTGAGGGATTACTCTTCCTGGATGCCATGCGTCGCAAAATGGGCGACGATGCCTTCGTCGCTTTGATGGCGCGCTATTTTGCCGCGAACACAACGAAGACGGTGACCGCTGACTCGTTCCTGCAATTGGCCGGCATGCCCTACCAAGTTCCCGATGTCGGTACCGGGCCGGCTTATCTGGTCCGGGACTTGCGAACCCGGCAAACACCGGCAGTGATCGTCTACGGCACGGCAAGTGAAGCGGGAGTGAACCGCTACGCGGCGGAACAGCTGCAACTGCAGCTTCGCGATCAGCTACAGCGCGAGCTCCCGATCTACAAGGACTTCGAAGTGAACGATGCAATGCTCTCCCACCTCGATGTGATGTTCATCGGACGTCCCGAAACGAATTCTATGCTCGCGTCATGGAGCGAGAAACTCGGGCTTGAGTACCATGGCCCGGTCTTCAAGGTCGCCGATGTAACTTATGCGTCGGAACGTAATGGGCTTGTCTTTGCGGCGAAGAACCCGCTGGATGCTACTCGAATGGTGGTTGTCTTCGCGGGTAATTCGCCGCTCGAAACGGCACGATCTATACGAGGCTCAGGACAGGCACCGGCCGTCGTACTGGAGAATGGCGCCTCGAAAACGCCAGACGATCCCGCCCTGTAAGACGCCGCTTACTTACCCACCATCAGGATGGTGAACGAACCCGGAACCGGTGTGCCTTGAGGCGGGCGGCCTCCGCCGGGTGGCGGCGGCGGTGCCGGCCCACGCTCCTGCGACATGGTGAACAGGTGCCCCGTTTTGCTGTCGAACGTCACGGTGCGCGCGCCATTCATCGTGGTCAGATTCTGCTCCACTTCGAAGCTGGAAGGGCTCTTTTCCTTCACGATGGTCATCGTGCCGTTACCCTGTGTGCTGAACGCCTCCATCGTCTCCGGGTTGAAGACCGCGCCATCGGAACCGCCCGCCAGCGGGAGGCTCGTCAGAATCTTGCCGTCCGTCGCACTTAGAATCACCATCATTGGTTGCGGCGGCTGCGCCGGCGGGTTGCCTGAATGTCCGGCACGCCGCAAACAGCACCTGGTTCTTCACATCCAGCGCGAGTCCGTTACAACCGCCCTTGTCGACAAAGGAGTAGTGCGCAACTGCCTTCATCGTCTTCACATCCACCGCCGTCACACTGCCCACCGCATCCTGCATCACCACATACAACATGCCTTTGCCGTCGCCAACGCCCTGCTCCGGCACACCGCCCAGATCGATAGTGCCCAGCACCGTGCCGTCCTTGGCATCAATAACGGTTGCATCCTTCGTCGGATGGCTGAAGACGTACACTCGTTCGTTGAAGGGATCGAAATAGATCCCGTCCGGCCGTGCAGCGCCCACGTCAATGCTCTTCATCAGAGTCATCGTCTTGGTGTCGAACATGGAGACTTTCGGATGGTCGCTGGTGAAGCCATGCCCGGCCTTTGCGTCCACCGCCGTGCCGTTTCCGCCAATGCCGGCGATCTCCGTCACCGGGTTCAGAGTGTCCAGATCGAAGACAGTCAAACGCGCTTGCGCCTCGGGCACCGCCTGCGCTGAGTCAGTGGCCGGCACCGCATGCGCAGCCCCGCGCGGAATGTAAAGCCGGCGTCCTGCAGCATCAGCATAGATGTAGTCCCAGCCGCCTTCGCCACCCACCTTGGCCGTTTTCAAGACCTTGTAAGGCCCGTCTTGTTGAGCGAACCCAACCGGGGCGAACACAGCAATAGCCGCCGCTACAGCTAAATACAGTTGGCGCATTTAATCTCCGCGGTTTAGTGTAGTACGGCCAAATCGGCCCTTGTGTACCCGCAGGTGTTTGCCGGTGGTGCGACTAAGAAATTTTTGCTAATCTGCCTAACAGAACCGCTCCACCGATGGAAGGCAACTCTCATGACTGTCGAGATCAAACGCTGCTTTTTTTGAGCTGACATCAAGGTCGAGGCCGTGAGCCTCAAGAACGATATTGAGCAAGAACTTGGAATCCCGATACGCGTGCGTGCCGGCGCCCCTGGTTCTTTGAATATCTTCGTCGATGGCGAACAGATCTTCTCGCTGAAACAGGCCGGGCGCTCACCCACTTCAGCCGAAATCATCGGTCTTATCCGCGAGAAAGCCAGGCACCACGAACAAAGCCCGCGCTGATCTCTCAGCCTCCATCGAGGATTACCACGAAGCGTCCGACATCAGCATGGTCCAGCCTCCGCGCGTCTCTCGTCTGCTAGGTTGCATTCCAAAGTGCTGGTAAGCGTCGCTCACTTCGGCTGCCAGCGCGGCCGGAATTCCCGATAGAATCAGGCGGCCACGCCTTCCCACTCGTCGAACCAGGATCGGCGCCATTTCAATCAGTGGCGCCGCGAGTACATTCGCCACCACTAGCGGCCATTGCCCACTCACAGCATCCGGGCCGCCAAGCACCAGCTCCAATCGCTCCTCAAAGTGATTCAAACGCGCATTCTCTGCCGCGGCTTTCAGTGCTTCCGCATCGATATCCAGTCCCACCGCGTGCGGCACGCCCATCATTAGTGCCGCCAGCGCCAGAATGCCAGATCCCGTGCCAACGTCCAGCATGCTTTCGCTTTGCTCCACGCTCAGCATCTCTTCCAATGCCTCAACACACAGTGCGGTCGTCGGGTGACGCCCGGTCCCAAACGCACCGGAATCAGTCAACCTGAGTGCGTTTGGAACAGCTTCACCCTCCGGTGGGGCGATCGTTAAACTCCCGAGACGAACCGCGCCTGGGTTGAGCAGCCACACCGAATTGTTATCGCGCGCCATCGCGGCCGAAACTGCAACAATGGCCCCCGCCAACGCACTTGCCACCGTTTCCTGTGTCACCGCATCTGGCAGGATCGCTGCCATTCCCTCGTCCACCCACTCGATATCCAGCGCTCCCAATTGCACCAGCACATCAACCGCATCGGGTGGCGCACTATTAATGTCGATGCGGTAAGGCAAGCCGAAGCGTAACATCCTATCCAAAGGGTGAGTCATTATCTGCCTCCAGGTGAATGGCCGACGGTAAGAGCCCCGGTCCAGCCCCATTTACACTAATCTGCCAACGGCATTTTGTAAGTGAATGACCGCTGTGTAACAGACAATCCCCCTCATCTGCCATTGGACTGTCAACTGCTTACGGATAGAGATAACCCCTCAGGAGCCGATTAGCAAACATGGCCGTCGCCGATATCAAGCACATTGTCGTTCTGATGTTAGAGAACCGCTCGTTCAATCACATGCTGGGCTGGCTGCAGTCCGATCGGTATCAGATCGATGGGCTCGACGGAACTCAGTTCAACCGCGACTCCACCGGCGAACCGATCAAAGCTACTAACGACGCCAACTTCTCCGGTGACTACGACCCCGATGTTGCGCACGATTTCCCGAACGTGATGAAACAGATGTTCGGCACGGAGTCGCCGGCCGCAGGCGCAACACCGAACATGTCCGGGTTCGTCACCAGTTATGGCGCAGTGTCCGGCAATATTCAGAAGTCGCACCGCGTAATGAAATGCTTCCAGCCTACGAAGGTACCGGTGCTGGCGACGCTGGCGCAACAGTATGCACTATGTACTCGCTGGTTCTCGTCCATTCCCGGTCCCACGCTGCCCAATCGCGCTTATGCACACGGAGCCACCTCGGTCGGTCACGTCGACATGACCATCAACTGGTGGAAAGAGACGAAGACCATATACGAGTTACTCAACGACCATAACTGCACGGCCAAGATCTACTACACCGACTCCACCATCACCCTGACGTACGGCGGGTTGTTGGCAGCCCAGGATCGGTACTTCGTTCCGGACTTCGACGCGTTCTTCGATGACTGTAAAACGAACAATCTGCCAGACTACTGCTTTCTTGAGCCGCGCTATAACGCTTCCGCCGGCGGGCTGAGTGTCGCAGCGGCCAGCGACCAGCATCCTGACCACGACGTCTCTGAAGGCGAAACGCTCATTCTGCAGGTGTACAACGCCATCCGCTCCAATCCCGACACCTGGAACACCACCTTGCTGGCGATTGTCTACGACGAGCACGGCGGCCTCTTCGATCACATTCCTCCGCCCGCATGCGTCAGTCCAGATAAATTCCGTTCCGTCAATCCCTCTTTTGGATTCGACCGGCTGGGCGTGCGCGTGCCCGCTGTGCTGGTGTCGCCTTACATCGAAGCCGGCACGATAGTGAGCGACACCGTCTTCGACCACACCTCCTTAATTGCGACTGCGCGCAAGCTATTCATAGGCGCCGGATGGCAAGATACGTTCCTGACGCAACGGGACAAGGCTGCCAACACCTTCGAAGGTGTCGTGACCCGCAGCGTTCCACGGAGCGCGAAGGAAGTGGACCCCACCAGGTTTCACCAGGCGCAGCTGGCGGCCCACTCCCTAAGCCTGAGTGAGCGCGCGGCGATGCAGGCCGGCCGTGTTTTGACCGATCATCAGCAGGCGTTAACGGCCGTGATGGCATCGGCGGCCGCTACTCGCATGACACAGGCACAGGCGACTGCGCTGCACGAACAGGTTTTTAAAGCGGCCGTTCATGGGCCAGCTGTTGCCGTTGGCGCGGGCGGTTAATCGTTAATCGTCTTCGAGAAAGGGTGAAGGTATGCGATGCCCAGCAGGGTTCTCCGTTGCTCTACTATGCCTGTGTGTGCTGCCGCTTCAGGCAGCCGACGAGTGGAGTTTAGAAAAGGATAAGCTCACCAGCAGCTGTTCAAATCTGTTCAGCGATTTCAAGCAGATTGGCAGCTGCGCCGAGTTTCTCTTCAGCTCCGGGTATCCCGTACACGCCTCCATTCCGCAGAGCGTTGTGCCCGGCGGCGGGTCAGCCCTGGGCGCCATCTACACCCAGCGCTTGAACATCTCCGAATGGACCGACAGCACCTTTGCTCTGCAGGGCGGAAGCTCCGTCCGCGGCTTCTGGTTTGGCGATGCCGTCCTTACCTTCGATCACAAGAAATTGATTCGGCCCTTGAGCCCCGGCGACCGCTTCCAGGTCAAAGCGTACACGCACGCCCGGGGGTTGCCCTTGCTCCCCTTCTACGGTATCGGGCCAGATACCTCGCGCTCTAACCTGGTCGACTTTCGCCAGCGCGATATCTCCGCCGGCGTGTCGGTGCTGAATCCACTTAGTTCCTGGCTCGATGTTGGCGGCAGCATCGAATATTTCAAACCCACGCTCAGCGGGGTTCCCGGAGCCTCGGTGAAATCAATCGAGCGTTTCTATTCGGAGGCCACCGCGCCCGGCATTGCCAGCCAACCAAACTTCGTTCACTACCAGGTCTTCGCGCTCCCGAAGCACAGCTGGCGCAGAACCAACGTCAACTCTGAAATCTCCTTTGACGAGTATCAGGATATGAACAGCGGGCACTACACCTCCCGCATCTTTCAAACCGGCGTGGTGCAGAAGTTCTACCCCGAGACGCTTACCGAGCCGACAGCGGGAGGAACCGCCAAGCGTCGCCAGCCAAGATACGACAGTGTTTTCTCTATCGCAGGACGATTCTCCGCCGCCAGCGCCTCCACCGGCAACGTTGTTCCTTTCTATCTGCAGGACACCATCGGCGGTTCCGATATCGAGAACGTGGCTTCGCTGCGCGGCTTCCAGGATTATCGCTTTCGCGCACCAGACCTGTTCTCCCTTCAAGCGCAATATGAGCGGCGATTGCTGCCTGCTCCGCCACGGGGCAGCCCGCGCGCTTCTACGCTCAGAAGCGTTGCCGGAGCACTTGGCGTCATGGCCTTCTTCGACGCGGGCGAAGTCGCTACCGAAGTCAGCAACCTGAACTTCGGTCACATCCGGCATACCTTTGGGTTCGGATTCAACTTCTGGAGCGGTGAGAAGGTCTGGTTCCGCGCCTATATCGGGCTCGGCAGTGGCGAGGGAAGCCACACCTTTATCGGCGTAGCCAACCCAGGCGCCGACGGTCTGCACCTGTAAGCTGCAAGCCGATCCAACGAAGCAGCAAGGAGAACAGCTAAAGTGCCCAGCTTTCAATCTCTCGATGTCGCGATCGGGATGATCTTTGTCTATCTGCTGCTGAGCCTAATCTGCTCGTCGCTGAATGAAGGTCTCGAATCGTTCCTTCGCAATCGCGCTACCGACCTTGAGACGGGCATCCGCAATCTGCTTGGCGATGCTGGCGGCAGTTGGTGGGCTTCCTTTCTGCCCTGGATTAACTCCATCAAGAAGCAATGCATCACGCGAGAGTTCTATCAGCATCCCTTGATCCGCAACCTGTTCCGGAGCGAGAACCGGCTGCCCACTTACATACCCGCGCGCAACTTTGCCCTTGCCGTGATGGACATCGTCAGCCAGGATGGGTCTTTGCTCAGCGGGGCCACCAGTCAAGGCGCGGCCGGCAATGTGGCGACGCTGAACCTGGCCGAGCGCGTGAACGGAGTGCCCCTGCCTCCGGCCCTCATAAAGTCAGTCACGGCGCTCGTCATTGCCGCCAAAGGCGATAGCCAGCAGGCGCGCTTGAACATCGAAAATTGGTTCAACAGTTCCATGGATCGCGTCTCGGGCTGGTACAAAACTCGAACGCAATACATTTTGTTCACCATCGGTCTGGTGGTCACGGTGCTCGTCAATGCAGACTCGCTCACTATCTTCCAGAACCTCTCGCACACTAAGAATCTCGAGGCCGTCGTCGGCACGGCTCAGACCGCGGCGGCAAACGCAACTTCCACCTCCATCAATCAGGCCATGGCACAGCTGAATAGCCTGGATCTCGGCATAGGTTGGATCCCCCTGGTACCCGGGGCCGCCGGAACCATCGACCGCGCCAAGCTGCCTCCAAACTTCAACTTCTCCTCCGCTTGTCCTGCGAACGAAGATAGCTGTCGGCGTCCGTTGTATTGGAGCTGGCAGCTGCTGCTAAAGCACGGCTTAGGATGGTTGATTACTGGAGCTGCCATCGCCCTCGGCGCGCCCTTCTGGTTCGATACCCTGAACCGCTTCATCGTGGTCCGCTCCACCGTGAAGCCAAGAGAAAAAAGCGTAGAAGAGCCGTCAAAGAACTAGCGGCAATGGTCCGCTACGGGCACAGCTCAAGAGCCGTGTTGCCGGAGGACTTCCAGCACTTCCTCTGTGGCTTCAAGAGGATGCTCCGGCTTCGGGATCTCTGCGCCCGAAGCAAGCAGCAGCCTGGTAACACCCACGTAATCGCCTTTCTCACGCTGCCAACTATGTAGCGAACCGTGGAGAGCCCAAGCGAAGGGGCTGCCCCCGTGTTCGGTTTCGAAAACGTTCACCAGAGCGCCGTGAGTTAACAGATCACGAACCATGGCGAGATTGCCATGCCACGCAGCATAGTGCAACGCAGTCTGATTGTTTTCGAGTGTGGCATTGCAGGGCCAACCACATCGGAGAAGGAAGCCCATCGCGCGATCGTTGCTGCGGAACGCTACACCGATAATGCGCCGTGCCGCTCTGTCACTGAGCCGTTGCAGCAGCATAGGATGTTGCGAGAGAATCGTTTTCGCCAAAGGCTCATTGCCGGTTTCCACCGCTTGAATTAGCCGGAGCCAAGGCGCACTACGTTGCATCAACAAGTCGAACACAGCCGTGTGACCAAACTCGTGGGCAATCACATGGGGCGATTTCGTCAAACCGAAGCCGAAGAAATAAATGCTCCCACCAGATCTGGGATTACGCTTTGGAAAATTGCGTTCGCTGACGGTGATTCGAATGGTCTCCGGATCATCGTTCAGAATGCTCTCCACCAGCGCGAGATCGCCAATGGCAGAGGCCATCAGGACATCTGATTGAGTGCCGCGGGCAAGCAGAAAACGGACCACATCGTGTCTATACGGCTTCGTTGACACCATATACTGCGCCGCGGTCGATTCGTGGTCGATGTCGCGCCCGTCGATATCGGCGCCACCGTCAAGAAGGAGGCTGGCAACTTCTACATCCGCAGCGAAATGCAACGGAAACTGGCCGTCTCCGCCGCGCGCATGAACCAGCGATGGATCGCTGCTGAGCAGTTCCCGAACCCGGTCCACCATGCCCAGCCGGGATGCCGCGTGAATGTCGATGCGGGCACCACGTGAAATCAGGTACTCCGCAAGTTCAGGGCTGGCCGAATCAAGCACTCCGAAGCCACCGGCCCACCAGCGCGATCTCTCGTTGATGTTGGCTCCGGCATCCAGCAACGCGTCAATCATCTGGCGGTTCTCTTTCTGAGCCGCAGCCACAATGGCAGGTGTATCGAAGGAGTAGTTCGGAAGTGGCTCATTAATTCGCGACTTTAGGGATGAGTGGCGAGTGAGAACCTCTCGCACCAGCGACGCATCATTCGCTTTGATGGCTGCTGTTAGTGCCTCAACCGGATCTTCGCTCGCAATAATGGTATGCAGTTTCAGCGCCGACCATGTCTCGAAGCCATATTCGCGAGCGATAACGTGAAGAGCGTCCGCATATTTAGGCGTGGCGGTAATACCGAACACCGTACAGCGTTCGGTAGCAGGTGCATTACCTGCGCTAGCCTCACGCAGCAGCGTGCGAGCTTGATTTTTTAAATGTTCCAGACTGGGGCGCGTGGGAAGTTCGCGATTTGACATAACACTCCTTCTTTAAAGCTCGCGGTCCGCTTCGCTGAGCAAGAAGAGAGTGAGTGGTAAGAAGCCGAAGCTAAGGCGGGAATAATCCCTTTTCGCGGACGGAAGGCACCCTTGTTGTGCGTCATCCACAGTAGCATGCAAATGAGCTTGCACCACGATCACCGCGCAGCTAGCTGCCGATCGTCAACGGCCGGCAGTTCTCGTTAATCGCCGACCACAGCAGACCCACGTCTTCCGGGCGCAGATAGGAATCGATCTTATGAACCCCTGGCTCAACCGCCGTTGTGGACAGCCGCACCACGCCCAGTAGCTGCATGGTGATCACCGGATCAATGTATTCTGTCTTGACGCCTTTTTCATGGCGAGCGAAGAAGTTCACAACAAAGCCATCCGCCATCACGACAATTCGCTTCGCTTTCCCATTGACCCTCAGATGGTAGATAGACCCGATATCCGCTCGGATCTCTTTCCGAATCGAAACCGCTCTCCTCACCTTGTCGGCAAGGAAATTTCGCAAGCGTTGAAGTGACTCGTCGGAATCGAAGGAACGGAAGCCGGCGCGATCTGCTATTTCAACATTGGCATTGGCAAAAGTCCGAAGTGATTCCGTGGTTATCTGGCTAGCAAGCAATTTTTGAAGTGCGGGAAAGTCGTCGTCCCGCAGAAAGCTCATCTTGTGCCTATACAGGCTGGCGAACCACTCCACTTGCTCTTCCGGGGAAGCTGCCGGGGAATCGCGAACGCTCTTCAGCAGATTGTTCAGGAAGGCAACAGCGCTGCGAAACTCGTTGTCTTTGGAAGACGCGCTAATAAGCACCAGCTCATCGGCGCCGCCGAACGGGTTTGCACGGGTGAAGAACGCATCCAGCTCCGGCGCGCCGAAAATGTCAAAGCCCGTGCTGCCCACAACCGTATCAATCCCGTTGCGCAACAACCGTAAGGCAGACTCAAACGCAAACACCGTCGATGCGGTCAGTAACGACACTCGCTTGCATTGAGTCCCGCGCCGAAGTTCATACGATACTCCCGCACCCGTGGCGATGGGAGCGGCGTCGCTGACGACAAATTCAGTCTTCAGTGTGATCTCAGTCCAGAGCTCTTCTATATCCTCGACAGAAAGACTTCCATTCAGAAGAGCCAGTTCGTGAAATGCATTGTCTTGCCGGAGAAACTCCTGCACCGCCCTCGCCACTTCGTCGCGGTCTCCTGCCCGCTGTACGCTCATCGCAAGACAATCCTCTGCCACGCGATAACGGACAAGCTTGCGGTGTTGGAAGCGAGTGGCGGCATGCGGCAGAGCGGCAGCATCCAGAGTGAGTTGAAATGCGGTAGGGGCAGGGTCAACCACGAACACATTCGCCGTGCTGTTATGCAGAGCGGAAAACTGCTCAACCAGGCGCGTACCGATCGCGCCGTTTCCGCCCACACACGCAATACGCCGGGCCTGAAATGTGGGCAATCCCAAGCGGCCAAACGAAGTAGCGCTCGCGTTTAGCACTGCTTCCCCCACCCCCACCGCTTCACAAACCGACTTAATGTCGCTGCGGGCATTCGAAAGAACCGCAAGCAGTGCGTTGCCCTTGTTCTGCTCAATCGCCTGTAGGTTCTTGCGCTCTCCAGCAACCGTCACTTCAACAGCGCCCATAATCGTGCGATCGTCAACCGCCGATCGGACAGCCGAGTGTAATGGATGGGCCGGGTCTCCATAAATTTCGTAGATGCGCGATGCAATGTATCCGCCGTCTTCGTAGACCATCAGCCGCTCTTGACGTTCGCGGCACTGCTCCAGCGCGTGCTGCAGCCGATTCTCTACCAGCGCCTGCATCGCGGTCAGATAATCGCGGCACACAGCGGGCTTATCGAAAAGCGCGCGAATCTCGCACTCAGTTCGAAAGTCGAGAAGTGAGGATTGCCTGAAGTCAAATTCGTAGCGCGGCGGTTCCACCGGATCCAACACGTGCTTCAACGACAAGTACCGATGCCCGGAGACGTAATCGAGCATGGTGATGTATTCCCAACTCGCATCGCCGTACGGAATCCCAATGAACGAATCGATTTGAAAGCCGAGCCGCTGGAGAGTGTCCAGCGTATGCGCCACCTCATGCGAACGGTGGTGAATCAAAAGAATGCGAATCTTCGCAAAGTCGTCGCTCGCAGGCAATAACTCACGGTAGATTTGCTTCTGCACCGGCATCGCAATGCCTTCAAGCATTTGCCGTACCTGGCCTGCGGTTGAAAATTCTTCGTCCTCATATACGCCCAGAAATAGGCCCGCTTGCGCCGTCTTGGTAGCCGCCTCATACCGTGCGCCTTTTATCTGCCAATCGAAATGAAACACCGAGCTAGCGCCATCCCCGACTTGCTTCTCAATGACGAAGGAACCGGTACGACGGTCGGAACTTGTGTTGAAGCGGCAGGCGGCGGAGACTGCTTCCGCAATCCGCCCGGAGAGCGCGCCTGTCTGCATCACTTCCCACAGTGCCTTCAAAATAACGGTGCCGGAAGGTGATCCGGCGCCTGCAAATCTGCGCAGCGTGGCCGGCTCTGCGAAGAAGGCAAACTCCAGTGCCTCTTTGTCGGGTGACACAGGCAAAAGTCGGCCTGGGCCGGACAAGATAAAGCTGTCGCTGTGGCGAATCACCACCAGTTTTTGCAGCGGAACCACTGGCGAACATTCATGTGCGCCCGTGGCCAGTTCCTCTACCAACGCGGTAATGAAGTAGCCGGACACCAGCATCGATATCACCCGCTCATTGCTGCTGCGCACCTGTCCGGCGACGTCGCCTGCAATGTTGGCGAGGACGACGTTCGGCGTAGGCAGCCGGGCGAGTATGTCGGCGGACAGATTGAAAACGCGGGTATTAGGCAGAGTCGCTACGCAACCGGCTGTTCTCCGTTCGCCCGTCAACATCGACAGCTCTCCGAAAGACTCGGCAGGTCCGATGCGTCGTATCGCGTGCAGATCAATCGAGGCCGGTTCGATGGTGCCCAGTTTGGCGGGATCCAGCAACACGATCACCTCGCCTTCAAGAACGATATATAGGTCCTGGCCGACGCTGTTGTCTTCGAAGATGACTTCGTTCTGTTGAAAGCAGCAGATGCGCCCGGCTGCCATAAGCGTCCGGCAGGCTTCAGGCGTCAGGCCTTGCAGAATCGGTGTGCGCGTAAGCACATCGAAGTCGCGGTTGGTGAACTGGGCGGACGCGCTCGTCATGCCAGCGGCGCGTCGACGTCAACGACGACCGGGCCAGACCCTGAGCGAAAGATTACCAGGCTTTGCTCTTCGCCGGTCGGGTTCGACTCGCGATGGATTTCAGCCTTCGGGATAAGTAGGAAGTCGCCCGGCTCAGCGTCGATGATGGTTCGACCGCCGGTACCGCACTCCAGGCGAACCGCCCCTGAAATGACGTAAGCAACCGTCTCCCAATTGCCGTGATGATGCCAACCCGACACATTGCCCGCCGCGGTGCGTGCAATGCCAGACCATAGCTGCTGCGTTCTCACTGCTTCTTCCCGCAGCATACCGGGAGTTTGTATGGCGGCCACCACGCGATCGGCAGGTTTCACCAGCACGCAGCCGGTAGTTGTCTTATTTTCGGGCTCCATCTTCTGCTAACCCTCCGGGGTTCAAACCACGACGAAATCGTCAGGCGTCCAAGCTGGAGCGCAAAAAACTAGAAATTCAAGCGTTTCCTCATCGTCATTAAAAACCTGGTGAATCTCGCCCGGCAGTATCAGGCACGCTTCGCCCGGCGATAAAAAAAACTCATGCTCGTTAATCACCATGCGGGCTCTGCCCTTTAGCAGAAAGTAAGTCTCTTCCAAACCACGGTGAAAGTGCCGGGGCGACAATTTGCCCGAAGGCACCACTACTTGGGCCAGGCTATGTTTGGCCGCTCCGCCCAGGGAGGGCGCGTTGCCCACAAGTTCGTAGATCACTTCCCCAAGCGGCGCGTGAAGTGGCTCACTCGCCTGTTCTTTGGTTCTGGTGTGCATGCCTGTTGTATTTTGTCTTGAAGCTATCGAGAACAAGTTAGCACCCTCCCGCGCGTCAGCGATGCACCTCGCGGGCATTCCAACGCGAAAGATGCGATTGCAACCCGCGCGTTCTGCGAAAGTAAACGCATGAGCACTCGGACGATGCCTCCCATCCCGGCCGCAGCCTCCCACGCGGACAGGCCGCATGAGAACGCGTCCCCACACGCCGGCATGCACGCCCTCACGCTCGGCGCTCTCGGCGTGGTTTTCGGCGATATCGGTACTAGCCCCTTGTACACGCTTCACGAATGTCTGCTCTCGGCAGGCGGCAACCACGTCACTCGGCCAGACGTCTTCGGCATCCTCTCACTCATGGTGTGGGCGCTGATTCTCGTCGTTACCATCAAATACCTCTACTTCATCCTGCGTGCCGATCATCACGGGGAGGGTGGCATCTTCGCCCTGCTGGCGCTGGTGCCCGACCGCTTTCGCACCGATGCCACTCACCATGGGCGCATAACAGCGATTGCGCTGCTGGGCGTCATTGGCGCAGCCCTGCTCTATGGCGACGGCGTCATCACGCCAGCTATATCGGTGCTCAGCGCTGTGGAAGGTTTAACCATCGCCAACCCCGGCTTCAGGCCATGGGTCGTGCCTCTCACCAGCGTCACCCTGATCGCACTCTTCTCCATCCAGCGCCGCGGAACCGGCAGCGTGGGAAAACTCTTCGGGCCGGTCATGGCCATCTGGTTCGCCACTTTAGCGGCGCTCGGCGTGTGGCACATCGCGCAGCACCCCTCCATCCTGCAGGCGCTGTCCCCGTATTATGCGGCCGACTTCTTTGTGCGTCACGGCCTCCACGGATTCTTGATCCTGGGCTCCGTCGTTCTGGTGGTCACAGGCGGCGAAGCTCTCTATGCGGATCTCGGCCACTTCGGCCGCGCTCCCATCCGCCGCGCCTGGCTCTGGTTCGTGCTTCCCGCCCTGGTGCTTGGCTACATGGGCCAGGGCGCACTCGTCCTCACCCACCCCGACGCCATCGACAATCCTTTCTTCGCTCAGGTCCCCGCTGGCTTGCCCACCATTCTGTTGGTCCTTCTCTCCAGCGCCGCCACCGTTATCGCTTCGCAAGCGCTCATCTCCGGCGCTTTTTCTTTAACTCGCCAGGCCATGGTGCTCGGCTACTTCCCCAACGTCACCGTGCTGCACACCTCTGCGCAGAGCGAAGGCCAAATCTATATTCCGGAAGTCAACGCCTTGCTCGCCGTCGGTTGTCTCATTCTGGTGCTCACCTTCCGTGAATCGGTCAAACTTGCGGCGGCTTACGGCATCGCCGTCACCGGCACCATGGCCATCACCTCACTGCTGTTCTACATCGTGGCCCGCTATGTATGGCAGTGGCCGCAATGGAAAGCCGTGCTGCTGCTCCTGTTCTTTCTCTCGTTCGACATCCCATTCCTTACCGCGAACCTCTTCAAGTTTTTCCAGGGTGGGTATGTGCCTGTGCTCATCGGGGCGGCCCTCATCGCAGCGATGCTCATTTGGAACCGGGGCCGCACCTCTCTTCAGGAGCGCTACGCTACGCAATTTCCAACCTTTGAAATCGCGCGTAAAGAGATCGAACACTGCATTACCCAACGCGTCCCGGGAACCGCTGTTTTCATTGCCCCCAGCAGCGACCACGTTCCGCCCATCCTGGTCCATTTCGCCGAACGTTGTCGCTCCCTCCACCAGCACGTACTGCTCCTCACTGTGTGTACCGACGTAATACCCAAGGTGCCGCCCGAGGAAAGGTCCGAAATCACCGATCTCGGCGACGGCTTCTGGCGTGTCGTCCTCCACTTTGGATACATGGAGCATCCCCGCGTGGTCGACGCCCTCAGCTCCGCGTTAGCCTCCGCCAATCTACCCATCGATCTGGACGAAGTCACCTACTACGTCGGCCGCGAAACCCTGATCTCCACTAAGACAAGCAAGCTGAGCAAAATCGCCGAGAGCATCTTCTCTTACCTGCAGCGCAACGCGGTCGACGTTGTAGGCACCTTCTGCCTGCCCCCGCGCCAGGTGGTTGAGATCGGCACCCAAGTCGACATCTAGGACACTGCGGAGCAAGCGAAGTTCAGCGCAGTAAATTCCCGACCCCTTGACAGACATTCATCCAACTTGATATTCAACTAAGGGCCCAATCGAAACGCATGTTTACACCACAAGGAAAATTCGGCTGGTACGAACTCATGACCAGCGACACTAAAGCCGCCGGCAAGTTCTACTCTGACGTCGTCGGCTGGACTACTCAGGAAATGTCGAGTCCCGACGGTTCCAGTTACACCACCTTCAACGTGGGCGAGGTCGGTATCGCCGGCATGTTGAACCTCCCCGGCCACACCGCCTGGATCGGTTACATCTCCGTCCCTGACGTCGATGCTCACATCGAGAAGATCGTCGAAGCCGGCGGCAAGCTTTGGAGACCCGCCACCGACATCCCGGGCATGCTTCGCTTCGCTGTCTTGTCAGATCCGCAAGGCGCTGCCATCGTCGTCTTTACTCCGGACCCGGCAATGCCTTCGCCCCAACGTCCCGCACCGCCCACTCCCGGCACCATCGGTTGGCACGAGCTCTTCACCACCGATCTCGAAGCCGGGTTCGACTTCTACAACAAGCTCTTTGGTTGGACCAAGATGAGCGATATGGACATGGGCCCCATGGGCGTCTATCGTGTCTTCGACGACGGAGATCACAACGCAATGGGCAGCGGCGGCATGATGACGAAACCCCCTCAGGTCCCGGTATCCTGCTGGAACTTCTACTTCAATGTCGATTCCATCAATGCAGCCATCGAACGTGTCAAAGCCGGTGGCGGCAAAGTGCTGAACGGTCCCATGCAGGTGCCCGGCGGCGGCTGGGTCATCCAGGGCCAGGACCCGCTGGGCGCTGTGTTCTCTCTCCTCAGTAACCAGGAATAACCAGCGCGGCGTGGGCCTCCACTCGCCTCGGCTCAACCAATCACGGCCGGCTCTTTCAGCGTCCAGCCGCGGATCAACAGCCACAGCATGACCGCTAACTCACCGAACGCCTGTCGCAAGCTTATTCCCTCGTAGCCATTCACCCCGGTTTTGGCACCGTCTGACCTCCGCCCTAACATCCGTCCGCCGTTACTACTCGCGCGTCGCCGCCAACACTCGAGGACGGCTGCGGAGTGCCGCACCAGGGACAGAATCGCTGATGCGGCGCCACGCTCTGTTTGCAGTGGGCGCAAGTCGAAGCGATTGGCTGCCGGATCACAAAGTAGAGCAGGAACCCCAGCAGATGGGGAAACAACGCTGCCACCAGCACCCAAAGAATCGCGCGCATCCTGCGCCGTTGCGCATCCGCAAACACGAACCCGAGACACAGCAGCCAGATCGCGAGCAGAGCGCCCAAGACCAACCCAGCCCCGGCCCCTGCTAGGACCATACGCAACCCATCACCCGGGTCGGCGTTTTTGTACCCCGCCACCAATCCAATCAGCAAAGCGCAGCCCACAACAACCCAAGCCCAGAGTCGAACTGCCTTCGGTACAACATTCAAGAATCCACGCAGTTTCATACAGTCCTTCCTTCCCGGTGAGTGCCGGTCTTCCATAGCAGAGGCAACAGCGGAAACAGCAGCACTACACACAGCGAAGGCACAATCCAGAACGTAACCAGTGCCTGCCGCACTTGCACCCACTGCACATTGGCGATCGAAGCAATTAGCCCCCCGATCCGCAGATCAACCAACGAGCCTGACGATCGTCAGCACCACCGCGGCAATGCTGATCAGCGCCCATCGCTTGGCACTCAGCGGCGTCGCTTCCAATTCCTGCGCACGCTTACTCAGCGCCGCGGCAACTCGTTCATCAAGCTCCGCATCCATCGCAAACGAAAACCCGCTCAGGCCGGCCACAACCCTGCTGCTGTTCTCCAAATACTCCGCGCACAATGTGCAGGCATCCAGGTGCTCACGTAACGCGCGATTTCCGTCTATCGGCCAGCCGGACGCAAATGCCTCGTCCATGCACTGCTGAAACCTTTCGTGATCGTCAAACTGCATCTTTCCCTTTCTCCAATTGGACCCGCAGCGCCGCGAGCCCCCGATAGATTCTCGAAGCAACCGTGGAGACGGGTGCCCCCACAACCGACGAAATTTCCTGTAGTGACAAGTCTTCTTGAAACCGAAGCACCAGCGCTTCCCGATACACAGGATCAAGTCCCTGCATGCACAGCGCCAGCCTTTCGGCATCCTCGCTCCGCGCCGCCAGCACGAAAGGCGACACATCATCTGTGGGCGATGGGGTCACGCCCGATTCCCGCCTCTTGCGCGTTTCATCGATCGCCAGATTGCGCGCCACCGTGAAAAGCCACGGTTCAAACCGCGAGCGCCCGTCATACGAAGACCCCCGCTCAAGCACGCGCACCCACGTATCCTGCACCAGGTCGTCCACCCCGTCGCGTCTGCCCAACAGATAAATTAGGTAGCGCACAAGCCGATACTGATACTGCTCCACCAGCGACCGTAGGAGCGCGACATCCCTCGCGCGCAGCCCCAGCGCGATCTGTTGTGTGCTGCTCTCCATGGGCGCTCCCGAGGTCAGCTCAGAATCGAACATACGCGTTGTATACGAGCCAGGCAGCTGGAATTACGCCGGAATTGTGGAAAAACTTGGGCGCTAGTTCACTCTGCCCAGGTACTTATCCAGCCAGCTGAGCACTTCCGCCGACAGCTCTTCTCGCTTCTGGCTGATATCGTGCGGCGTATCGAACACCACGCGCCGCTTGTCGGCCGCCCGCGTGCCAATCATTCGAAACATCGGCTCCTGCGCCCGTTCAGGAGAAAACGTGAAGTCGTACCGGCCATTGATCATCAACACCGGCTTCTTCAACCGCGGCGCGAAATTCACCTGGTCTTCCGCCGGTAAAGTGGGCGTCAGAAAGAATCCCCCATCCAGGAACACCACCGTCTTAAACCGCTCTTCCAGCGCCGTAATAATCACGCCGTCCGCAGTGCCTTGGCTCACACCCAGGTACGCCATCCTGCTCTTGTCAATATCGGGCCGGGTCTCCAGATAATCCAGCGAGCGCCCAACTTCCTTCGACTGTTCCGTCAACATATTCAGCCGCCGGATGTCCCCCGGCGCAATGAAGCTACCCATACGCTCGTAGGTTCCTGTATATACCGGATACACCAGCGCCCGCCCGCTCTGAATCACGTAATCCACGAACTGCAAATCGCCCAGATTCTGACTGCTCGGCATCGTGTTCACGCGGGCGCTCGGAAAGAACAGAACCGCTTGGTACGGCCGCCGCACGTTCTTCGGCAGAAAAAGATACAGCGGCAGCCGCTCGTTGCCGTGCCCCGCATCAATCGTGATCCTCTCTTTAGTCCAGTCCGCCGTGTTCTCCACCACGCCTTCCGAACTTGCATTCAGCGCGGTGTGATCGTACGCGTACATGGTCCGGAAAGCCCGGAATACTTCGTCCGATACCGGCTTCGCCTTTGCCAGATCTCTCGTTTGCCTGACCACTGGTCCAGTAGCGCCGGTCGGCAGCGGCCCTCGGTTGCGCACACAGCGAAATCCATTCAAGGCCGAACGGTCGAACGGGGGAAGCGCTTCCGGGTCGTACGCCTGGTACGTCTGCGTTCCCCACGCTCCGCCCAGCAGGAAGCGCCGGTCTCCATCCACCGCATTCCACGCCCATTCGCGTACGTTCCCGTTCATATCGTAAGTGCCATAAGGACCTACCGCGCCATAGCTCCCCACCGGCACCGTCCCTCGCCCATTGAAGTTGCTTGTATTGATCCGGTACACCACCAAGTCCGATGGAGCCGCCTCGTACCACTGCACCAGCGTGGGCAGGCTCTTGCCCGCAAAAGCCGCGTACGCCGCGGCCTCATACCAGCTCACGCCACACACCGGGTAGCTTCCCTGTCCGGGCGGGAAATGACCGCCCTTCCAGCTCGAAGGCCCGCTGCGCCCGGTCCCATCCCGAAACTGCTGCATCGCCTCCTGCCAGCTGAGCTCTTTCCCGTCGCGTACCAACCGCTCCTTCCAGAACTTCGGGCTCTGGTACCCGCCCCGGTCCACAAACTCCTGATACTGGCGGTTGGTGACTTCGTACCTGTCCACATCGAACGCCGGCAGCCTGTACGCAAACCAGCCCACGAAATCGATCATCTCCCCCGCAAACCCGGCCGGAACCGTATCCATACCGCCAGCCGCCACATGGGCTCCCATGTCGAACTGCATCGTGTCCGCCGTCTCAGGCGCCGCGACAAACCGGCCCGCGCCCGCCTTCGAAACTCTCCACCGGAAGTAACCGTTGGGCACACGTATGTTCTTTACCGGCGTCACACCCAGCCCGTACCAGGCTCCGGGCTTCACATAATCTTGAATCTCTACGCTCGCCCCCGCCGGCGTCGACCCCAGCGAAATCAGGCGAGTGGAGCTTTGCGCCGCCTTCCGCAGCTGCGCATCCCCCGGCTCAATCCGTTCCGCCTCGCGCAACAACAGGAACGCCGCCAGCGGTTGGTCGGCGGCCAGCCGCGACATCTGCGGAATCGCCTGCTCGTGCACCCAGTGCCGTTGCTCCGACCGCCGCCACAGCCGCAGCGTTCCCGCCCCAAGCGCCATTACCAGCACCAGCGCACCAGCCAGGTACATGGGCCGCCGCAGGCGTCCTCGTCGCGCCGGCGTTGCCGATGGCTCACTCATCCCATCCGCCATCGCCGCTAACGTGCGCGCCACCTCTGCTGCCGATGGAATGCGCCTGGATGGGTCTTTTGCCAGCAGCTTGACTATCAGGTCGTCTAGGCGGGCCGGCAGTTCAGGGCGCTCTTGAGAGGGCGCACGCACTGTTGCTTGCGGGTCGCTCAACAGAACCTGCCCCAACGATGCCCCCGGATACGGCAGCTTGCCCACCGCCATCTCATACAGCACCAGCCCCAGTGCGAATAGGTCTGTCGCCGCGCTCGGCTCCCGGCCCTGCCACTGCTCCGGTGCCATGTACGCCGGCGTGCCCATAACCGCATGCGGCGCCGTCAAGCCCGCCTCCGAAAACATCCGCGCCAGCCCGAAGTCCAGCAGCTTCACACCATGCCGCGTCACCATGATGTTCGCGGGCTTCAAGTCGCGATGCACAATGTCCCGCGCATGTGCTTCCGCCAATGCGCTCGCAATCTGCGCTCCATAGCGCGCCACCAGTTCCAGGCGCAGCGGCCCTTTCTCCATGGCCGCCGCCAGCGTGGAACCCTCAATCAGCTCCATCACCAGATAATCCGGGCCCACATCGTACAGGCTGCAAATGTGCGGATGATTCAACGTCGAAATGGCCCGCGCTTCGCGTTGAAAACGTTCCCCGTACTGCGCCGCCCCTATCTTGATCGCCACCGCCCGTCCCAGTCGCGTATCCAGCGCGCGATACACCGTGCCCATACCGCCCGCCGCCAGGCGCGCCTCAATACGATAGGGACCTAGCTGCGTGCCCGCCACCACCTGCGTCAATGCGCAAGTTTCACCAGTTACCAGGTCTTCCTGCCGGCCTTCGTTCTCCATTCTTTATTGCCCGCGAAAGCCCTTCCACACTTCCGACAGCCCTCCAGTGATAGTACGCAATGGCCACCGTCCAGCCTCGCCTCCCACTCGCCCCAAACCACCCGGATAGATACACGCCGGTATACACGCGGATATACACTATGTCCAGTCGCAATCTGACAACGCTAGAGGATGGGAAAACCATGAAGTCCAACCGTCGCCGCTTCGTGCAGACAATAGGAGCCGGTGGAGCCGGAATCGCCGCTATTAGCTCCACGCTCGCCGCCGCCCGCCTGGCAACGCCCACACGCCAGACGATGCCGGCCAGGTCCTGCTCGTCGGCGACAACATCGCCGTCACCGACACGCAGTACGGAAAGGTCAGAGGCTACACCCTCCGCGGCATCCATTACTTCCTCGGCATGCCATACGGAGCCGATACCTCCGGGGTCAACCGTTTTATGCCGCCGCAAAAACCCAAGCCCTGGACCGACGTCTACCCGGCACTCTGGTGGGGCAATTCCGCGCCGCAGGAAATGGCCAATCGCTACGAAAACAAGTACGCCTCCTTCCGCGACCACTGGAACTACGACGATGTCAGTGAGGATTGTCTCCGCCTCAACGTCTTCACCCCCGGCATTAATGACGGCAAGAAGCGGCCCGTGCTGTTCTGGATCCACGGCGGCGGCTTCGTCAATGGCAACGCCATCGAACAGGACGGCTACAACGGCGAAAACTTCGCCCGCTTCGGCGACGTCGTCTTCTGCTCCATCAACCACCGCTTAGGGCCTCTCGGCTTCTGCAACCTCGCGGGCGTCGGCGGCGAAAAGTTTGCGGCCTCGGGCAACGTCGGCATGCTCGACATCGTCGCCGCCCTCGAATGGGTCCGCGACAACATCACCAACTTCGGCGGCGATCCCGCCAACGTCACCATCATGGGCCAGTCCGGCGGCGGCGCCAAAGTCTGCCTCCTCACCGCCATGCCCAGCGCCAAAGGCCTCTTCCACAAAGCAGTCGTGCTCAGCGGTGCCTCCCGCAAAGCCGGCGAGAAAGCGCACTCCGAAGAGCTCGGTTCCGCCGTCGTCAAGGAAGCCAACCTGACCCCGGACAACTTAGCAAAGCTGCAGACAATGCCTTGGCAGGACTTCTACGCCCTCGCCACCCAAGCCCAGAAGAGCCTGGCCAAAAGCGCCGGACCCGGTGCCGGCATGACGCGCGGCTTCGTCCCCGTCGTCGATGGCACCGTTCTGCCCCAGCACCCCTACGATCCCGTTGCCGCGCCCACCGCCGCCGGCATCCCCATGATCATCAGCTCGGTCCAAAATGAGCAGTCACCCAGTTGGGCCGACCCCACGCTCGAATCCATCACCCTCGATCAGGTGGTCGAAAAGCTCAAGCATCGCGCCGGCTTCGGTGCCGGCTTCGGCGACAAAACTCAGGCCATCGTCGACTCCTATGTCAAAGCCTTCCCCGGCCGCAAGCCCGTCGAAATCTGGTCCCTCGTCAGCAGCAACCGCCAGAGCGTCGTTGCCTTGGCCGACGTCAAATCCAAACAGCCCGCGCCCGTCTACGTCAACTGGTTCACCTGGCAGCCGCCGCTCTTCGACTACCGCCTGCGCGCCTTCCATTGCGTCGACATCAGCTTCTGGTTCTACAACACAGACCTCATGCTCACGCACACCGGCGGCGGCCCTCGCCCCCGGGCAGTCTCCACCAAAATGGCCGGCGCCCTGCTCCAGTTCATGAAGACCGGCGATCCCAACGGCGCTGGTCTCCCCGAGTGGCCGAAGTACTCCTCCGCTCAGGGCGAAACCATGATCTTCGACGACACCTCCGTCGCCCGCAACGATCCCGACCGCGAAGCCCGGCGCGCCCTCACGGAACTGACCTAGTTCCCCTGGCCTCCCCCGCCACGCAATCATAAGGGCAGGAGAGTTCATCCTGCCCACCAAGAAAGTCGTCATCGTTGCCGGTGTCCACGGAGTCAGCGGACGCGCCGCTGCCGAACACTGGGCCGCTGTACCGGATACCGAAGTCTACGGCCTGTCCCGCCGCAGCTCCTCCGTTCCCTCCGGAGTCCGCCCCGTCACTGTCGATCTGCTCAACCCTCAGGACACCGCATCTAAGCTGGCCCAGCTTCCGCCCGCCACCCACATCGTCTTCGGCGCATACATCGAGAAACCCACCCCGGCCGAAAAGTCCCACGTCAACGTCGCCATCCTGCGAAACCTACTCGACGCCGCCGAACGCCAACCCGCCTCCGCGCTCGAACACATCACCTTTTATCAGGGCGGCAAAGCCTACGGCGCAGACCTCGGCCCCTTCAAAACCCCGGCTCGCGAAGACGACCCCCGCCTCATGCCGCCCAACTTCTACTACGACCAGGAGGACTTCCTCCGCCAGCGCCAATCCGGCAAGCCCTGGCACTGGACCGCGCTCCGCCCCGAAGCCATCTGCGGCTTCGGCGTGGGCAACCCCATGAACCTCGCCATGGTCATCGCCGTCTATGCGGTCATCTCGAAACAGCTCGGCCTGCCGCTGCGCTTCCCCGGTCCTGAGGCCGCCTACCGCGCTCTCTACCAGGTCACCTCCGCCCGCATCCTCGCCTCCGCCACTGCCTGGGCCGGCACCACCCCCGCCGCTCAAAACCAGATCTTTAACATCACGAATGGCGATTACTTCCGCTGGCAGTTCCTGTGGCCCCGCATTGCCGACATGTTCGAAATGCCCGTCGCCCCTCCGGTGCCCATGCCTCTAACCGTCTACATGCCCGACAAAGCCGAGCTCTGGAACAACCTCGTGCGCGAACACAAGCTCCAGCCCTTTCCCTATGAACAGGTAGCCTCCTGGTCTTTCGGCGACTTCATCTTCGGCAGCGCCTTCGACAACATCTCCAGCACCATCAAGGCTCGCCGCGCCGGCTTCCACGACTGCATCGACACCGAAGACATGTTCCGCGACTTCTTCACGCGCCTCCGCCACGACCGCGTCATCCCCTGACCGCCCGCCCTCTCGCCTAAATACCCACATCCAGATATGCGGCTCCAGGCCATGGCTTGGTATTCTAGAGGAGCAGCGTTCTCAGTAAGCACTTCGCTTGGCTCTCTAAATTTGATCCGATAATCAATGTCATGGAGCCCAGAGGGCAGTGCCTGTGCTCAGGTTCCGGTGTCGCAAGGCAAGCGGAAAAGTCTAAAGGCGCTCAGAGGGCTCCCCCGTGGTTTAAACGGGATCAATGACGGGGGGTTGAGCGGAGTGCTTACAGAGAACACTTCCCCCCATCCCGTCGCATTGGAGATACAATCGCCACCAATAAGGCGAAGCCGGCTCCCATGCGAAAGCTACCCGTCATTCTTTGGATTTGCCAGATTCTCCTGGCCGCTCTCTTCCTGTTCGCCGGCATCATGAAGTTCATCATGCCCATGCAGCAGATGACCAAGGGCAGCTCCCTCCCCGGTTGGTTCTTCTACTTCATCGGAGCCATGGAAATCCTGGGAGCCATCGGCCTCATCGCTCCCGCCCTACTGCGCATCCGCCCCACCCTCACCCCACTAGCGGCGGTATGTTTGGTGATCATCATGATAGGCGCCACGGCCATAACCATACCGATGAGCATCCCCGGCGCCCTCTTCCCCTTGACGATCGGTGCCCTGACCCTCTTCGTCGCCTACGGCCGCTACCGCCTCCATCCCATCCCCGCCCGCCGCTAAGCCTCAAAACGAATACAGCAACGTTCTAAGCGGATTCTTCCGTGACAGACCAGGCGTCAGCCAGGAAACTTCTCGCCCATAGGCGTTCATCGTTCTCGAACCAATGTGAACCGATCCATTCCTTGCTCAGCTCGAATCTTGGCTGCGTCGTCCGCGCATGCAGCGGAATCAACTCCAAATTGCCCGTCGAACGACAGACGCACTTACAGGAATTTGCCGCAAAAGCTGCCACCGTCGTCTTGAGGTCATTCGCGCCTAACAACTCCATACTCCGTCCTCCCTGATGCAAGCAAGTGCGCAGCTCTCGGCTCGCGAGCCTAGCCACACTATCACAGCTGTGCAGCCTATATACTTTCCAGCGGAGGAAGACCAGCTTCAACGGTCCCGAACTCGGTCACTTCAGCTGCGCTGTAGACGGAACTTGAGGCCTCCAACAAAAAACACTTCGTGATTCGGGCGACGCTCCAACTCGCCAGTTGGGTCAAGGGAATACACTTCGACTGTGTTTCGCGGCGCCAGGAGTGTATAGTCGGTTCGGCGACGCCGGCATCAACGGCCAGCGTTCGCAGTGCGGAGACCGGCACCTAGAGCGTTGGAGACGCCGAGATCGACCGCGGCACGCGAGGCGGCGCTACGCTGGTGTGCGGTGATTGCCTCCCAAACGAGTGTGGGATTCGGTTCGGACATCTACGGGATCAGAAACGGGGGTCCGCACTCGCACTCACTTAGAAGTGGCGCCAGCGGCTCGGCCTCGGGTGGCTTCAAGGGTGGCCGCGGTATTACTAAGTTGGATATGACGGGCGACCTTGCCGTCGCGGAACTTGAAATAGTGGGCCAACGGGGTGTCCACGCGAATGCCAGTGGACCTTATAGTCCCCTGATAGCGCCCGAAAGCGGCGACTGCATCTTCAGTCGAAAAGAACTCGGTCATCTCCAGATTGTGATCGACACTCTGGCCTGCGATGGCGGAGAAGTATTCGGCTACTTCCTGCGGAGAGTGACGGATGCCGGAGGACAGTACCTCGGGCGTTGCTTCATACTCCCAAGTAACATCGTCCGCCACGCTCTCAAGAATAGTGGTTATGTCGCCGCGACTGAACGCCGCATAAAAACCTTTGACTTTCGCAATGAGGTCGGACATGGTTGCTCCGCGCATATGTAATCACGAGACGCGGTGCATGTCAACAACGAAATCACGTGTGAACACGCGCTTCGGTCTTGCAGAGCTACGGTTAGAGCTGCAAGCCAAAACGCGGTTCCGGGCGAAACCAACCTTCCGACCAGCCACTTCGCCGTATAACGCGACTGGCTGAACCGCGGTGCGTTCGACGGCAAAAGGATAGGTCTCATGAACGCCGATCCATCCGCCCATTCACTCGAACGCCGGCTCAACAAACCAAAAGACGACCGCTGACCGCTAAACCAGTAGCCCAATAAACCGACTTAAAATACGCGGCAGTTATCCCCAAACTCCACCACCCCACTCCGAGTACCATAGTCCGAATAGGAGATCCCTTGCGCCTGCTCTACATCGCCACCATCGCGTCTCTCTGTCTCGCGGCGGAGGCTGCCGACTCTTCCGACCAGAGGGCCATCACAGACCCGCAATCCTTATCAGCACCCCGCAAATCCTCAGCTGGGCCCCTCGACCTGAACAAGCTATTCAACACACGCAACATATCCGGGCCGGCCTGGTCGCCCGATGGCCGGGATATCGTCTTCACAACCAACACCACCGGACGCCTGAACTTATGGAAAATATCCGCCGCAGGCGGAGGAGGCAAGCCCATCCAGTTGTCCCAGTCCGACGACCGTCAGTTAGGCGCTCAGTGGTCGCCGGACGGCCGGTCGATCATCTATATGCAGGACCATGGCGGTGCTGAAACCTTCGACCTCTACACGGTATCCGCCAACGGCGGCTCGGCAACGAACCTCACAAACACGCCAGATACGTCAGAGACAAGTCCAAGCTGGTCGCCGGACGGGTCCTCTATCCTCTTCGAATCCAAGCTGAAGAGTTCGCCCATCACCAACCTCGCTCTCTACGACTGCAAAACGCAAAAGCGACGCCTCCTCACAGCCGAAAAATCCCCCAACTTCGGCTGGAATATCGGAGGCTGGAGCTCCGACGGCAAGTCTGTCTTCGCAGTGCGCGCCGATGTCGGCTACAGCGACTCTGACGTCTTTCGCATCGACAGTACCACCGGGCAGGCCACCAATCTGACGGCGCATGCAGGCAAAATCCGCTATGGCCTGAACGGCATAGCCCACGACGGCAAAACCCTTCTCATCTCCACCAACCAGCAGGGCGGCTTCTCGAATGTAGCTCTGCTCGACGTGCCCTCGAAAAAGATCACCGATGTAACTCATCTCCAGTGGGAAGCGGAGCCCGGAGACTTCTCTCCGGGCGATAAGAGTTTCACTTACTTAGTGAATGAGGACGGACGCACGGAGCTTTACCTCGCCGACCGCGCGACGCTCCACGCCACGAAGTTAAACTTCCCGGAAGGGGTCTCCTCGTTTGGCGGAAATCCATCGGCCTTTTCGCCCAAGGGAGATTCGCTTCTGGTCGCATACCAGAGCTCTCAGCATCCGCCAGATCTCTGGCTCTACGACTTGAAAACCCAAAAGCCGAGGCAGCTCACCTTTTCGAGTGACCCTGGTCTGAAATCAGATTTGATCCCCGCCTCTCAACTGGTCCACTACCGCAGCTTCGACGGCAAAATCATCAGCGCCTTTGTCTGGATGCCTTTCAACTTGAAGCGGGATGGTTCAAACCCCGGCATCGTTCTGCCCCATGGCGGACCGACCGGCCAGACCGCTGATACGTTCAATCGCACTGCGGCGGCGCTGGCGTCACGTGGGTACATCTGCATCGCTCCGAATCCTCGTGGGTCCACTGGCTATGGGCTCGCCTTCCAGAAGGCCAACTATCAGGACCTCGGCGGAGGCGACCTGCAGGATGAAGTCTACGCCGCCAAGTTCCTGGTGGCCACCGGATACGCAAGCGCAAAGAAGATAGGCATTACCGGAGGCTCGTACGGCGGCTACATGACTCTGATGGCGATCGGTAAAACGCCCCAGGCGTGGGCGGCCGCAGTCGAAGAGTACGGCATCATCAACTGGCTGACGATGCTCCAACATGAGGATCCACGTCTGCAGGAGTACGAAAAGTCGCTGCTCGGCGACCCCGTGAAGGACAAGTCTATCTACGAAAAAGATTCACCGCTGACTTATATCCGTAATTGCCGGGCTCCCCTGCTGGTGCTGCAAGGCGACAACGACATCCGTGTTCCCAAGGAGGAAGCACAGCAGGTCGTATCCACCTTAGATAAAGCCGGAAAGACCGTGGATGCCCACTACTATCCGAATGAGGGACACGGCTTTATGAAGCGTGAAAATCAGATCGACGCTCTTCAGCGTACAATCGCTTGGTTTGATCGCTACTTGAAGACGGCTAGCTAGAAAAGTCCCATCAATCGCCTCGGGCGCTTTGCTACACCTATGCAAACGCCCGGGCGTCCCACCTCGCACCTGATTGCTCGTGATCAGAAGCCCCTCTAGAAGCTGACCTCGTCATTACGTCCCGCAATCTGAAGCTTGTCTTTTTCGACTCCTCGAAAAGCTTCAGCTCTCACCTGCACCTTCAAACCAAAATCGTGTTTATACCAAGTAAGTATGTTGACTTATTAGCCGCACTTGTACGTCTCACGTAATAACTTCGATTGACATTCACCCTCCTCCGGATGCCCGGCGCTACATACCAGAAAGGTCGTTGTGCCCGGCCACAGGTCAGAAATCATCTTGCCAGGGAGGCAGACAACTCGTTCGAAAAGGGCAATTGTCGGAGGCAAACTTTGAGGTTGAACTTCGGCGACATCCTATGATTCACCCACAGGCGTTCCACAGTCGCATACGCGGAGACCTGCTCGTAAAACCGGTTCGCACGGTAGGTTGCTAACAAGAAGACGGGATTTCGCGGCATCTTAAACGAGGGCAGCGGCAGTTCTCTTTCGAAGTGGCGTAGACCATTAGACTGCTTATGGTCACGACCGAGCCTTCAGCCGCTGCGGATAGCGACCCGTTTGACTGAGGCGGTTCTTACCTCTCCCACGGCGTATTCTCTTACATTCTGAAGGGGAGGCAGGGTTTCGGCAGCTTTTCCCGAACCACAACGAAAGCTTCGGCTCGCTTGACCTGCGCTTCCGAGCCCCGCTCTTGCTCCATCTTTAGGTGATATGGATAGAACCGGTCCGGGTTCTGGCAAATGTGCGAATAGATGGCGGCGCGTTTCTGCTCCGAAGTGGAAGCGATGTCCACCAGGCAGTTCGGTTCAAAGTGATGCGTCTGAATGCCTGTCATTACCTCGAAGTAGACAAGCGTGAAAGATTCATCGAGCGCTTCCCAGGCTTCGTAGGTGAGCTGTGCTGCATTGCGGTGGTCACGGTGGGTGTCGAGCGGCCAGTGCGTGAACACGACATCCGGATCAAGCGATGCCAGGAGGTTAGTGAACTGCTGGCTGGGCGCGCCGTCCGTGCTTGTTTCTCCGTCAATCTGATCCGCGAAATAGGCCTGGGCGCCAAGCAGCGTTGCGCCCCGTTCTGCTTCAGTCGTGCGAATCCGGGCCGTAGTGGCGTGGTCGCGCTCTCGGACTCCGGCTTCACCTCTTGTCAGGTAGACGATGGACACACGATGGCCTTCATTCGCAAGTCTTGCGAGAGTGCCGCCGCAACCGGTCTCAGGGTCGTCGGGGTGCGCTCCTACGCAGACGATGTTCAGCTGGTGCGAAGTTATACCCAGACCAAGTTGCTGTGTGAGGTCCTCCGAAACCGGAACGGCTGGCCGCGAAACAGTTAACGCGCTTCCCATCATCCTAATGTACATCAAGAAAAGGGAGATTCCCAATGTGGATCTCCTTTCTGCCGTGAATGCGGTGCACTAGGGAATCAAGAGCGCCAACACTGCGTGCCCGACTAGGCTTTCGCCACTTTTGATGCGGTACTCCGGCGACTAGCTCAATTGCGCGTCTCTCGACAGCCTGGAAGCCACGCCGGAGTTTCGTTTTGTGGTTTGGCAGCGCACTCAGCTTGTCGCAGACCGGTCAACGGGAAGGATGGGCTTCTCATGTTTTGAACTAAAGAATCACGATGCTTAGCTTCCCAGGGAGTGAGGCCAAGCGCCCTTCGGGGGAATCAGATCGTTATCGGCGACCCTAATTATCGCTAAAAAGCGCGACCGCCTATTGAGTCGGCGCGGCAGATGCGCAGCCCACGCATAGCGTCCCTCGCGTCAGCGAGCTCGTTCTGACGGCCAAGGGTTTAGCTTCCGAGTTGATCGTGTCCGTCGCGATCCACTCAGAAAACTGCGTTCAGCAACACAGCCCGGTAAACGTCGCGAACTTTACCTTCGCCAAATGGCTTTTTCGAAGCTAACTAGATGCAGCCCCGGCCGTTCTGTTTTCCGTTTCCGGATTGCCTGTTATCTCTGGGCGTAAACCGGGAGTATCGTCAGGATTCCTAAACCCTTCCGGACTAGGGCGGATCATATATTGATTTGGGGTGACTTCCGAGTCGCAGCCGAAACACCGGGATATCAGGTCAGCTACCTTGTGGGCCTCAGTCAATCCGGTTGAGGAAGCCTGCCTTGAACATCGGGCGCCCAGCCATGGCAGTGTGGAAGGCGTAGACGGTTAGCGCAAGTATCGTAACCAAAACGAAGACGGTCGTGCTCGCGTACCAGCAGGAGGAGGAGAAATCCGCGATTGGAACGTCCCCCAGAGTGTTGCCCACGATAATGCATGCGATCGTCGGCAACAATCCTCCAAACCGGAGCAAGGTGGTAGCGAGCAGCGTAAAGATTGAGACCTCGACGACGAGCGTAATCCCCGGGTGAGCGTCTCCCACTGCGACCGAAGCCCTGAGCAGCACGAGAGTTGCGGCCGCGAGCCATTGCCGCCGCAAGACAACGCGGAGCAACATAAGGATCAACGTGAGAATCATTCCAACAAGGAGCGCACCAATCAGCTCCGCAAGCAGACTGCTCGCCAGGCCCCGGGCCTCGAGACTCGAAAGCAGCTGAGGGTTTGCGAATGGGCCATAGTGCTCCCGAGCAAGGCGGTTGCCTAAGTTCAGGAGCGCGAGTCCGATCCCTAAAGCAACGCCAATGAGGAGGTGTCCGCCTACCAATGGATCGCGAAATCCACCGCTGAGCAGCGGCTCCAGGTGATCATGCTCTGCGGCCAGCGCCGTCTCACATAGGGCTCGAACGCTAGGTAAAGCGCCCATATGACCGCCGTAGGGTTCGCGGCGCCTAGCGCACGCAGCATGAGTACCTGGAATTCGCTCGACAACGCAACATGGTGGGCACTCAGCATGCCCTGCAGCCAGGCCGAGGCGAAGACGAAGGCGGCCACCCGGTTCGCTCCGCGGATATCACCTCGTTTCGCGCGGAAATTGCGCCAGGCGAGAAAAAAGCCCAGTGCACAGCGCAACAAGGGCAACACAAACGGGAACACCGGCATGCCAGATGGGCCCTCCGAAAAGTGCATTCGTTCGGGTTTAGACCAGGGACCGATTAACCGAAAGAACACCGGCCTCCCGCGCCAAGATGCGGCTTCGATGCGAACTGGAACCTGCGGGGCGGTCGCGTATGATCCGGTCCACGCCGCTCGCGCATCGAAGGGGGCGAGCGAAATCCACTGCGGCTCGGCCGGCGTGAAACGATTCATGTCCAGGGCAGCGGCCGTGAATAGGGGTTTCCAATCAAACGGAGCAGTTGCTGCGAAATTTTCCTCTATTTGCGAAGGTACGGCGTCGAGCTGAAGCAAACGGCCCTGCGGATCCAGGCTCAGCCCAATCATCCCCGAGAGGACGGGCGGCGGGTCATCGGGAGAGACATAGCTGAAAGGGGCTGCTCACCATCAGGAGTTCCGGGCTCTGCCGGTACCAGAAATGGATCGGCGGCGGCTGCCCCTTCGCCAACTGATCCAGATACGCGCCAGGCTTCCCGTGTTTCTCCGCGTAGGTTTGGTAGGCAGTGTCAAAAGTAAAGTTGTAAGCGCGGTCGGCGAGAGGGGCAGTATATCCGAAGCTTTGGATCATCTCGTCCGCTTTCTGCGCCAGGATCTCGGGTGAGTGGGGGAAAGGCGTCCGCTGGAGGATATTGGCCTTCTCGCCCAGGATCACTGCCGCCACACAGCCCGCAAGAATCCATGCCAGACAGATTCCGGCGGTGCGCACCGAAATCCCTTGCGTGTCCCCGGAGGCCGCCACCATTCCGGGCGTGGGCGTATCTCCCGCGGCCAAGGCGGCCTGCAGCGGATCCCCACCCGGCAATCCGGCGGCTACCGCCAGCGCTGAGCTAGGACGCTTTTGCGGGTCCATATCCAGACACCGCAGAATTAAACGCTCGACCATGGGATCGACATCTTTTGGGAGGAAACTTACCGCGGTAGGCGTGGTGCGCCCGGAAGCGCCTTCGAAGGCTCGCTTGCCGGTGAACATCTCATGTAGCACCAGTCCGAGGGAGTAGATATCGCTGCGAACCGAAATTTCGTTGCCGGTCACTTGCTCCGGTGCCATATAGGCAGGCGTGCCGCCGCGAAGTTGTGCTCCGTCCAGTTGTCCAGCCAATGCGGCCAGGCCAAAATCCGTGATCAAGACCTGTCCTCGGCCGTCGATCATGATGTTGGCTGGTTTCAAGTCGCAATGCAGGACTCCCTTACCATGTGACGCTGCGAGCCCCGCGCACAGCTTGCGAGCGATGTCTACCGCCTTATCGGGCGGCAAACGTCCAATGCGGCGTAGCAGGGAACGGAGATCCTCGCCATCCACGTACTCCATCGAAAGGAATGTAGAGCCGCCCGCTTCGCCGATGTCGTAAACCCGGCAGACGTTCGGATGAGAAACCTGGCGAGCAATGCGCACTTCGGCGCGGAAGCGATCAAGCAGTTGTTGGTTCTTCCCGCCGGTTGCGAGCAGAAACTTAAGGGCGACCGGCTGGCCCAGCTTCAAATCATTGGCGCGGTAAACTTCGCCCATCCCGCCTTGGCCGAGCAGTCCAATGATGCGGTAGCGATTGGCGAGCACCGTGCCGGCAGGGAAGCGGCCTTCGTCCAGGGAGTTGGATGGAACCGGCGTTCCGGGAAGCAGGATCGTAACCGTCGGCGCTGCAGACGCCGATCCTAAGGCCGCGCCACACTCCAAGCAAGAGCGGCTATACTCCGGAATTGCCGCGGAGCAGGATGGGCATCTTGGCATCGGAACCCAACTCTATCATCGGAATTGAGACGTGGCGGTCTCTGGATTCGGAAATTTGCAGGTGACGGGCTAACGGGAAATTGACTGCACATCGGCAGCATAGATCGCGCAAAACGGCCCAGTATTTAGCTTCCGAGTTGCTCGTCTATGGTCAGCAGCCCCGAAAACTATTCAGTCGAAGCGTTAACGTGTCCAAGCAGGGCTAAGCTCGTTCCTGCCTTCAATAGCCGTAATTGTCGAAGGTAAGCCGACGCCGGACTTCACCTTCGACATGCCCGCGAACGTCAGTTCCCCGTGTTTAATTTCGACGTTTGAGCCACCACTGCTTCAATAGAGGTGAGAAAGGATGCCTCGAGATTGCCAGAACGCAAATCTGAATTTGACTCCGACTTGGACCAGGAGGAAGAGGATAACCGCAGGAACGAAGAAGAAGACGAAGACGAAGAATTAGAGCGTCTGGAACGGAAAGACGACGAGGATGATGAAGACGTTTACAGCGACGACATGTCAGCGAGTCCTAGGAAGCGCTGATGTGCATCGAACTACGGGTGACGCTTTCGCGACAGGGGCGACACGGGTCAAGTACTGAATGATCGCTCAAGTGAACCACCATTTCCCGCTACACTCGGCTCATGCTTGTCTGTCCCGTCGGGGATTGCCGCATGACGCTCCGGCGCGAGGAGGGCCGACTGCTCTGTCCGCGCAGGCACTCGTTTGACATCGCGCGTAGCGGATACATCAACTTGCTCCAACCGCAGGAAAGGCGATCAAAGCAGCCGGGCGACACAGTGGCTGCTGTCGCCGCTCGACGGCGGTTACACGATCGCGGCCTAAGCGAGCTGGTGCTGCAAGCCATTGCGCAGACGCTCGCACTATCGCCGAACGATATCGTCCTCGACGCCGGCTGTGGTGATGGATTCTATCTTGGCTCCCTCGCCCGCCAGATCGGATTCGATGCGCATGGCGTCGACATCTCAACACGGGCGATTGAGCTGGCGGCGCGGCGTTACCCGGGATGCCAGTGGATAGTAGCCAATGCTGACCGTTCCATGCCCTACGCAGACAAGTCGTTCTCGACGGTGCTGTCGATTACGGCGCGGATGAACGCGGGCGAATTCCGGCGTGTACTCCACGACGACGGACGCCTCCTCGTCGCCGTTCCGGCCCCGGACGATCTCATTGAGCTGCGGGGCGGAGGCCATGATCGAGTCGCGCCAACGCTCAAGAGATTCGAGCACCTTTTCAAGCTTGTCGATCAACGTCACACTGCCATTACGGCCGATCTCGACGCCAACGCCGTTCGCGACGTTTTGCTTTCAATCTATCGACCAATGCAGTCGCAGAACGCCATAGCGATGTCAGTAACATTCAGCCTGGATCTCTTGCTGTTTCGAGCCGTATAACGTTCACTCTCTCTGGCGAACTCAGGATGCGGATTACGCTGCGGCATTTCAGCTTAGCGGATTCGTTCAAACAGGGCGCCGGGCTCTTCCGGGTGCCGGAGATCTCTCGCCTTCATCCGCAGGAGATCAGTCATACTGTTGCTATGCAAAAGTGGGAGTACCGGGTCTTTGCGAGCCACCTAGACCCGGCTGAACTCGTCAGTCACCTGGACAGGTCCGGGAGTGAAGGATGGGAGCTCGTAACTATGGCTCGAGTCACAGATTACTATCCGCCGAAGCTTATCGATCCCGCAGCCACTGAATCGGATCTCAATGCAGTTGAAGCAGAAGAAGTAATCCCGGTCGAAGCCTTCAGGTATATCTTCAAGCGACCACTCGAATAGCGGATAGAGCCGGTAAGATTCTGGTCAGGCTGGATGCGAGCACGAGCCGTACGGTTGTGATTACCGCGATAAATGGGAATCCGGAGCTGCCCGGTCTTCAGAGGGACCAGTACTACTACCTCGCCGTGGGCCTGCCCCGTACCGAAGCACTTGCGCACATGAAACGGTAAAGTAATCTCCAGCCTCCAGAATTTGTATGAACGCCTCACGTCGCGCGTTTCTTTCAGCCTTGGCAGCCAGCGGAACACTGGGGTTCGGAAGCACTTCGGACGATGCTGATAAATCAGAGCAAGTCAACCGCTCGGCGATTGAGCACGTGGTTCTGGTGATGATGGAGAATCGCTCCTTCGACCACTATCTAGGCTGGATGCCAAAAGCCGACGGCAGGCAGAACGGGCTGGCTTATCAGGATGCCCTCGGGGCGTGGCATCCGACCCACCCGCTCGCGCCGGATTACCAGGGCTGCGGACACCCGGATCCCGACCATTCCTACGCGGGGGGCCGCATCGAATTTAACAACGGCCGGTGCGATGGTTGGCTGCGAGCCGGTCAAAACGATGTGTACTCAATCGGTTACTACAAACAGACAGACTTGCCGTTTCTGGGGCAAGCCGCACCCGCTTGGACCACCTGTTCCCGCTACTTCGCGGCGACCATGGCTGAGACCTATCCGAACCGAATCTATCAACATGCAGCTCAAACTGATCGAGTCACGAACACGATCACAATTTCGAATCTCCCCACAATATGGGATCGGCTGGCAGCAGCAGGCGTAAGCGGCCGCTACTACTTCAGCGACGTGCCTATCCTCGCGCTATGGGGAACAAAGTATCTGTCCATCAGCCGCCCTATTGCCCAATTTCTGGCGGACTGCGCGGCCGGGACACTCCCGCAGGTTTCCTTTGTGGATCCGCGTTTTCTGGATGAGAACAGCGGCACCTCCGGTGACGACCATCCCCATGCGGATATACGCAATGGTGAAGCCTTCCTCAACCTGATCTACGAAGCGGTCACCGCGAGCCCGAATTGGGGAAGCACCCTGCTGATCATCAACTACGACGAGTGGGGTGGATTCTTTGACCACGTGCCGCCGTCCATTGCTCCGGACAACAATCCTGCAACAGCACTACGCGGGTTTCGCGTGCCCTGCCTCTTGATCTCGCCCTTTGCCCGTCGAGACTATATAACGCGCACCGTCTTCGATCACACGTCGGTGTTGAAATTCATTGAGTGGCGCTGGGGACTGCGGCCGCTAACGCTTCGGGATGCAATGGCGAACAATCTGGCCAGTGCTCTTGACTTATCCACCTACAACTCCGGCGTACCTCAATTTCCCGTTCTTCCCGGCGTGTTCGGAAATCCGTGTGTCTCGGCTGTCGTAACTCCCGTTGACTCAGAGTGGACGGCCTTATTATCGCTGGCACGTTCCAGTGGGTGGCCGATCTGAAGAGCGGACCACCTTCCGCAAGTGAATAATCCGAATCTCGAATCCATCTTTAGAACACCAACTTTGCTGCTCATACGAGCGTGGGCACCTGCGATTACATTCGCAAAGACCATTTGTCGAAGGTAATCGGCTCGGCACGCATCGATCTCCGCAATGCGCGTTTTACGTCCAAGTGGATTCGTAAACACATCCGGACTACTCGCGGCTAATCCGCACTCAGTCGTCCGAAGTGTCGACTTCTCGTCAACCCAATTCGTTTAAGCTACGCCGTAGGAGCGGCTTTCTTCTCGTACTTTCGGCCTGCTGTTTGTATCGTGTTTGTTTTTTTGTCACAACCGACAAAACACAGCCGACACCGCAGGCCTGACAGCATTTTTCGCTCGATAAAGGTTGGCTTGATATCGTGCTGGTGAGGAATGACAACTGGTGTGGCGTATTGTCTCGGCGGAACTGGAGCAAAGTCGCTTGGAACACGCACGCCTCAGGAGCAGTCGTTTTTTGCTTGCGGAGCATGCCCGTTCGCTGCCGACCAGCTAGGGAGCAAAGTGATGCCATATCGCGGGGCCGCAGCCTGTAGCCGTTCGAGGTCGACGGTCGAAGGAGGGCAAGGGATCTCACCCGGTGCGAGTGCATGCCCACCATCCGCGAGAAAACCTTCAAAGCCACCTGGAGTGCACAGCAGGAGGTAATGCGCCGGGGAACCACCATCGTTCATGAGTTGATGCGGGATTCCTCGTGGGAGAAAAATCGACTCTCCTGCTTTGATCGTCTGTTCTTCGCCGGCTATGATCGCCAGCATCTCTCCTTCCATGATGTAGAGCGTCTCATCGTCCCATGCGTGGACGTGTATCGGCGTTCTAGAAGGGCCGCTGCTTCGGTTCTCGAACAACGAAAATGATCCGCCTGTTTGCGTGCTTGCCAAATGCTGCTTCATGAGTACGCCAGCGAGTGTGAATTCGGGATGGTTATTCATTAAACTCCGGTGCAGTCTGTGTATGCTCACTTGATTGCTGATTTGCCGCTACCTTGCAACAAGGCCGAACTGCCTGCCCATCAACTTGTCGACTAGCCGGGTCGGCAACACTGTCGGAAGCGTCCAGTTCATGAATTTCTTAGGAACAAGGATGTAGACAGCGCGCGGGTGCTTCTGGGTCAGGGCAGCAAAAACTATCGACCCAATCTGTTTCGGGTCAAGTCCACTCCTCCCCTCCCGCACCATGAAAGTGCGAAAGGCTTCCACCAGGCTGCCATACGGCGTGGTCTTATATGCGCTGAAATCTAAGGCTTCGGCTTTATCCCATATCGCGGTCTTCACCGGGCCAGGGATCACGGTGATCACGTCGATACCGTAAATCAACAGCTCTCGGCGAAGTGACTCCGATAAGCCCTCGAGTCCATGCTTTGATGCCGAGTAAGCTCCCATGAAGGGAATGCCTATCCGGCTTGCGGTTGACCCAATGTTGATGATTCTCCCGGTTTTGGCGGTCGAGCGCAGAAGTGGAGAAAAGTGCTGGGTGACACTCAGTGGTGCGACGAGGTTTACTTCGAGCTGCTGGCGAAACTCATCCAGGGGTAGATGCAGGAGAGGGCCTGCGGTTCCAGCGCCCGCGTTGTTGACCAAGCCAAGTAGAGATCCACCGTCCAACATCTCGCGAACCTGTTCGCTTGCAGCCATAACCGCCGAGACGTCTGTCACATCGAAGACAAGTGGAACCACTTGCCCCTGGAAGACCTGCTTTAGATGATCAGCATCTTCTAGCCTTCTGACGCTGCCAAAAACGCGGATGCCTTTTGCTACCAGGACCTCTGTGATCCCCAGACCGATGCCCGTCGAAACTCCGGTCACCAGGACACTTAGCTGACTGTTCACTGAAGCCTCCTTTTAAGATCAACTCGAGCCATGTGCTCACTTCCGGAAGGAGCGTCGGTGAGTTGTCGGGAGATGTTGTTCGCCACTATGACGAATGCTCGTCCCGCAACAGCGCAGCGGCCCGTTCGCCGACGATGACGCAAGGCGCCATTGTGTTGCCGGTTGTCACGCGAGGCAGGATAGAGGCATCTGCTACCCGTAACCCTTCGACGCCGTAGACCTTGAGCTTGCTGTCAACCACTGACATGGCGTCCCGGCCCATCTTCGCCGTTCCCGATTGATGCCAGAAAGTGACGAGTCCATTCCGGATATAGTCGTCGAGAGCCACACCGGTCAAGTTAGCGGGAGCATGCTCGCCCTGGGTGTATGGGTGCAGAGCTGCGGCATTCCCGATTTCACGGGCGCGCTGCACACCGAGTTTAAGGTTCATAAGATCGCTGGGTTCGGCAAGATAATTGGCCTGCACCTTCACGGGGGAAAAAGCTTTGACGCCCGTCAGGTGAATCGACCCCCTGCTAGCAGGCCGCATTCCCATAAACAACGTCCAAGCTTTTGCGGGTGGAGGGTACTTGGCTGCGTTTTCCGGTGTGAGGAACGGTATGCCAATTCCGTAGGTGTAAAAATTGGGTGCGTCCAGAGTGGGATCTGACTTCCAAAACGCTACGGACGAACTCCTTGCTATCTGCGGAAGAGGGGCATCACTTGCTTGCCAGACGAGCCCTAGCGCGACGTGGTCATGCAGGTTGCGCCCCACGCCGGGCAGGTGTTGACGCACAGGGATATCGAATTTTGCAAGCTCTTGCTCGTCACCGATACCCGACTGCATCAGTAGCTTCGGCGTCTGAATCGCGCCCTGGGAGAGAATGAGCTCAAGCGTCGCTTTGGCTTGGCGAAGCAGACCTTCGCACTCAAACTCGACACCGGTTGCGCGATCGCCTTCAAAGAGGATGCGTGTGGTGAGTGCACCCGTCAGCACGGTAAGGTTGGATTGTTGTAGGCGGGGAGAGACGTAGGAACGGTATGCAGACTGCCGCTTCCCGTTGTGAATGATGTTGTCCACGACGGCGCAACCGCCGTCTTCCTTCATCATCTGGCCGCCAGAATTTGGAAAGCGCTTGAGTCCGGAAGAGTCAGCCGCGGCGAGCATGGCGAGAGAAAAATCGTCCGGATGCTCTGCCGGCTGCACATGCATTGCTCCACCCACGCCATAGAAGTCCGGATCAGGAGCACCAGTCCAGTCTTCAACTCGGCTCCGGTAGAGTCGGAGGATCGCATCGTATTCCCAATCCCGATCACCGGCTTCGGCTGCATACATGTTCCAGTCGGCCTGGTGTCCTCTTGACCAGGTCGCAACATTGATGCTGGAACCTCCTCCCAGCACCTTGCCCATGGAGTAAAGAATCGAACGTCCGTTCAGATTGGGATTTGGCTCGGTAACGAAACTCCAATCAAGATCACCGCCGAGGTTCATTGGCCAGCGGTCGGTATCGAGCACCATGTCCGTCTCGTCACTGCCCCCTGCCTCAAGCAGAAGCACTCGGATGTGTGGATTCTCGGCAAGCCTTCCAGCAACGACAGAACCTGAACTGCCGCTACCGCAGACGATGTAATCGAATTCGTTATTCCACTCAGAGGGATGCTGTTTCTGGTTCGCGTACGTGGTTGCTTCGAAAGTTTGTTGGTTGGATACGTTCATATGTGGTCCTTTCGTCGGGCGATTGATTTGCTCTCAGACGACACTGGTCGTCATCGAGGCACTGGGTTGATCTCTGAGAACACCTGAGATCGATGTCAGTTGAAAGAAGCGCAGCAGCATTGCATTTACCTGGTCTGGTACAAGCCAAGGCGCAAAATGCCCTGCGCCAAGTGTCTGCCCTATCCAGAGGTTAGGAACCAGCTGCTGCAAGGAGGCCAAGTTCGCCAGCGGGCGAGCAGTCCGTATGTAGGCAATCGGCACTGAGGCAAGAAGCCGCGGCTCTCGCAAAGTCATGCTGTTCCAAATGCTGCTGCAGCGCGGAGAGCAAAACATGCTGAGGCGCTCTCGGCAGATTCGAGAATATGGGCGACGTTAGTTCTGCAAGATCAGTAGGCAGGCTAAGTGAAGCCATAATCGTTCGATAAACGTTCTCGTATTCGCTGCCATGCAGACCTGGCAGCAATGGAGCAAGCATCTCCAGCAATTCCGAAGGTGCCTGAAATACGCTGTCGATTAAACCGACTGCTTGTACCAGCTCCGGATGTCGATAGGCCGTCTCAATGGCGACGGCGCCTCCCATGCTGTGGCCCACCAAGGCCGCGCGTTCTATATCGAGTTCATGGCAAAGCCACGCGACGTCATCGGCAAACTGAGCGACTGAGTAAACCTGCTCGGGTGAGCCGCTTTCACCATGTCCTCGTAAATCGAGGTTTATAACTCGATGCGTTTCCGCGAAGAATGCCTGCTGCCGCAGCAGAACCGTGTGGTCGCAGCCCCAACCGTGTATAAGTACCAACGCGCTGTTGGATGTCTCGTTGTCATCAAACGCCAGCGGAACTCCATCCCGAATCTTCTGTTGCATTCTTTCCTTCCTAGGGGCGTTCCGCAAGAAACTGACGCATGGCTAGGACGACCTCTTCTAGATGCGTCTCAAGTGCAAAGTGGCCAGTTGGCAGGAATTGGACAATGGCATTCGGTAGGTCCTTCTTGAATGCTTGCGCTCCTGCCGGAATGAAGTAGGGATCAAACTCTCCCCAGATAGCCAGCAGAGGAGGCTTCACCACTCGAAAGTACTCCTGGAACTTGGGGTACAACTTCACGTTACTTGCATAATCAAGAAAGAGATCAAGCTGGATCTCAACATTTCCGGGACGCGCCAAAAGCGCAGCATCCAGGGTGTACCCCTCGGGTTTGATGAGAGTCGGGTCCGGCATTCCGACGGCATATTCATAACGCATTCCTTCAAGGGTCAAGCCTTTGCGGATTTCATTCCGATGCTCCAAGCTGGGTTCGCGCCAGTAACGTTGGATCGGGTGCCAGGCAGCGCCCAAGCCTTCTTCGTAGGCATTGCCATTCTGGGACACGATCGCGCTCACACGCTCGGGAGCCATCAAGGCTAGCCGAAAGCCCGTGGGCGCTCCGTAATCAAAGACGTACATCCCATAGCGTGTGAGTTTGAGAGCTTGAGTGAAGGCGAAAATTGTTTTTGCCAGGGCCTCGAAGGTGTAGCTATAACCGCGCTCAGCAGGCACCTCTGTAAAGCCAAAGCCCGGCAGATCTGGAGCGATCACCCGATAGCGATCCGCCAGACGCGGAATCAGCTCTCGATACTGAAACGAAGACGTAGGAAATCCATGGAGCAAGAGGATGACCGGAGCGTCAGCTGGTCCCGCTTCGCGGTAGAACAAACTAATCCCGTCAGCTGCAATGCGATGGTGCGACGTCAGTGGAATTTTTGAAAGATCAGTCACGGACTTCCTTAATCTCTTGCTTTGCGTGTTTGGGGTCGAATAGAGGCACCTATGACAAAAGGCATCGAGGCCCATAAAGACTGATGTCAGGAAACTGCGGCGATTAAAGCTCAAGGACGACCTTGCCTCCGCTACCTCTAGCGACGAGATCGTAGGCACTCGCAATGTCGTCTTTCCCAAATTGATGTGCAGCTAACAGCGGCTTGAGTTGACCCTGTTCGGCGAGCTCTGCGGCCTTCTGAAGAATCTGCCCATGATGGAAACGCCCGACTCCTGTCAACAGCGGCAACAGGCTAAACACTCCGGAGTATGTAGCCGCACGAAAAGACAGTGGTGCGAGCGAGTGTGCGCCCCATCCAAGACAGCTGACGACTCTGCCTGTATAGCGTTTAACGGCTTCGAACGAAGTATCCAGCACTGTGCCACCGAGGGTGTCATAGACAATATCGAAACCTTCGCCATCGGTGTGTTCAGCGACGTACTCCTTCGTTGGCGCATGCTTGTCGATCGCGATCGCGCCCAGCGCTTCGACTACCGATCGCTTGGCATCTGACACGGTTGCAAATACTCTTGCGCCTTGTGTAAGGGCGATCTGCACCGCAGCATATCCAACGCCGCCTGCGCCGGCATGCACCAGCACATTCTGCCCATCACGCACACCCGCGCGATCAACCAGACCCTCCCAGGCCGTAATGGTGACCAGCGGTATTGCAGCGGCCTGCCGCATTGTCAATGCTTTCGGTTTTGAGGCAAGCAGCGCTGCGTCTGCAAGGATGAATTCTGCTAACGTTCCCTGCAGCCCACCGACTCCGCCTACCATTCCGAAGACCTCGTCGCCTGGCCGAAATGCCGTTACGCTCGGGCCAGCCGTGACAACCACGCCTGCCATGTCCAGTCCGAGCACAGCCGGGAGTGGCTGCTTCGCATGTCCCCCTTCTCCCGCCCGTATCTTGGTATCTAACGGGTTGATTCCGCTTGCGTAAATGCGCACGAGCACCTGATCGTTTGCTGGCTTTGGCGTCGCGACTTCAACCTCGTGAAAGGGCCCGCCGGGGTCAGTGATGACATAAACTCTCATAGCGGTTGCTTTGTTGATGCAATCTATTTCGCAGCACACCAGCGGTAGGTGGCTCTTGGCTTAGCCTCGTTGGATGTTACGAAGCTAGTGTTCGAGAGCCGGATGAGCGAGAGGGTCTCAACGTCGACCTGACCCGAAGGATTTGGAGTGCCATCACCGATGGCAGTACACGCCGTGCTCACGCTGAATTGGTTGTTGTGGCGGCTCAGGACCCGTGTTTTGCATTTGCTTGAGTGCGGTCCAGCGAATCCGATTCCATCCCAGGACTTCATCGCGGCAAATGGCGGTTGCTTGCATTCAGAGCCTTCTCGCACGTAAGTTCCATGCTTCAGTGACAGCTCGTCATGCTGAGCCAGTGCGAAGCAGGGTACGAGAATCCATGCTGCACGCATCGGTAAGTGAGAGATCGTGGTACGGAGCGTCACCTTGTTCTTTTTCATTTCGTCCTCTTCCTTCGGCCTTCGCGTAAGGCTCAGGTGTTATGGTCCTGGCCGGGTAGGTTAAAAACAAAAGCAATTAGTCCTTCGGCTACATGGGGTTTGTCGGAACGTGATCCATGCTGTTGATAGTGGATAATGCACGCCCACCTTTCTTATTCAGATAGCTCTTTGCCGAGTCCGCCATCGTGACCACCGCGGCGCCGAGCATGATTGCATCCTTTATAATCAGTCGGCCAACACCCGAGAGATACGGAAAGCCATGTGTTGCGCTTCCCAGTGCAGGAACCCAGGCCTCGGGCGTCGTGATAATGAAAGACAATGTGGTGCATGCCATCAGAACGAGGAGGGCACTACCAATTGACGCCACTTGAGGAAGAAACCCATGCAAAGTAATCAGCACACCGATCAGCACGATGACGCAGCCAAGAAGGTGTGAAAACTCATAAGTGCGATTACCCACGTGCCACTCGTGATGTGCCGGAACGACCTCGCCCTCTTTGTTCATGTAGGAGCGATACTCGGGCGCGGGGTGCGCGTAATAGAAGCTCATGATCGGGCTGTTTGTCACCAGTGGGACGATGCTGTCTGCCTCGTAGTCTGCAAATTTCAGAGCACCGATCCACGAAACAACGACAATGAGTCCAATACGGAGCATCACTATGCCAATTCGGTCAAACGACGCAGCTCTTCTGCAAAAGCGTAGTAACAATGGTTTCCTTCCTAACCCGACCTTTCCCTAGAAATTCTTTTTGATCAGGGACCCGATGGTCGATCACACGCCTATTTCGATGGAGGGATGATTGCTCGCGGGAACGTTCGCGTAACCCGTGCCTACAGAATGTCGGCCAGCAGATCTGCCACGCCATTCAGAGGATTCAGGAATTCATCCGGTATGCTATGTCTGGCTTGCAAATAGCCAGCGCTGTTATAGGACAGGCGAACCGTTCCGTGTTCACCTTGCGCAACCAGGATCTTCAGCGGCAGATCAATCGCACTACTTGGAGACGCCAACATAATCGGAGTACCCGCTTTAGGGTTTCCAAACATCAGCAGTATGGTCGGCGGCATCTCCAGCCCGACCTCCCTGGCTTCCGCCGCGTGATCGACGATCGAGAATAGCTTGACGCCCTTACGTGCGAGCAGATCTTGGAGCTGTCGCACGACTTCGTCGATTGGCCGCGAACTCTGCAGCGTTGTAATTCCGTTCTCGATTTCGGCGCTTTGCGCTAAAGATGCACTCTTCATGATTGCCTTCTGAAATCCACCGCCAATCAGCCACACAGGTAATGTATCCGGAAATGTGGAGGCTCGCTTCAGCAGAGCGCCATCGCTTTCAGAATCGCGACATCTCGAGAGCGATATACTTTCTGGATGGGCAAAGACCCGAGCTGTTTGAGAGGATTCCGAGAACATTAACGCTGGAGGTTAAGAATGAACGCAGAGCGCCCAGAAACGCGGTCCATCCGAAGGCTCTTGGCTGGTAGTTCAACGCTTCAGTCATCCAGCAGTGAACTTGGATGGAGCGGGGCGGTCCTTGAAGAACACGTTGTTCCGGCCGGGGAAAAGCCGGCAGTAACGATTGAAACCCCAATACTTCTGCTCTACGAGGGAGAGGACGCGACCCGCTGCAGCCGCATCAATCCCGGAAGCGGGGGCAATCTCCCACCGATTTGTCCACGTACTCTCAGGCTTTACGCACCCGGCAACGTGCCTCCGGCGTTAGCTACGACATCTGTCAACCTATTCCTTTGTTCGTTTGATGTTCGTGCGTTTGAAGTTGCTAAAGACGAGATCGAAGAGGAAACACGACAATCCAAGCCACTTGAACTCTACTTCGAAGAGCAATTGCCTTTCCAAGATCCAGCATTGCGGCGATTGGTCCTACTGCTTCGTGACGAAACTTGGGAGTCTACTACAGGGCGGTTCTACGCAGAGCATCTTCTTCAAGCTTTGATGGGGCGGCTTATTGCGCGGGCGTATAACCGGGCAGCCCGGTTTCGGTCGCATGAACGGCTTCCACCGAGAAGACTCAGTAGATTGCTTGATCGCATCCACGCAGATCCAACTACCGAATTTGACTTAGCGACCTTAGCATCAGAAACCGGCTACAGTAAGCGGCATTTTCTGCGCACATTCCGGGCGACCATGGGGATTTCCCCCTGTCGTTACGTTCTTCGCTTGCGCCTCGAACGCGCGAGACAGCTTATGCAGAAGCGTGCCCTTACGCTTCTCGAAATTGCAGTTGACTCCGGTTTCAGCAGTCATGCACATTTGTCGACCGCCTTTCGACAGGAGTTTGGTCTCTCGCCTAGCGAATACCGGCAGTCGTTGTGAGCGGTTGCGTGTCGTTGCATAGATCCGCCTCTCCAGAGTCGGTGTGATTTCCAGGAGCGAGTGATCGCCGATAAACCCGCGAGGACCGGGAGTTGCTGGCTCAGAAGCCCTGGATTGTACCGATTCCTGGAACCCGCAAACTGCAGCGGCTTGAGAGAACCTTGGATCGATTGATATCAAACTCACGCGACGATCGGGAACGCATAACTGCAGAAGTTTCGAAGATTCCGGTACAGGGCGAACGCGGGAGTGGCAGAGAGAGAGCCTCGACTGAACGATATAAGTCGAGATCCACAAACAGAAACTCGAAAGCTCAGATTCAGAAAAGATCCGCCCTAACGGCGCAGCATTTACCTTCGCGCCCGCAAAGTCCCGTTACCGGAAATTGCGGCAGACAAGGTTGAAGCAGATTAGGAACGGCAAACGCACTTGCATCCCACGATCCACTTGGCAGGTTTGTCGATGAGTCGTATAAATGAGATTAGCTAAATTCTCATGTAATTTACTGGTACCGCTTACGTTCATGCTTGATCAAGCTTCGTTATCTCTATTTCACCGTAGCGCGTCCCAACGCGCAGAAGGCGAGGGTGGATAACGCTTACTGCGAAGAGGCATCCCACTCCTTCACAGCTCGGAGTATAGTAGGTGTCTGACGTTCGCGAGGCAATAATGCCTGGAATCGATTTCAAACCCATCGCGTTCGCCGATTTGCTCAAGCTGATCGGAGCGATAGCTGTCTTCGGAATCGGGCTATTCCAATATGCGAAAGCCCAAAGTGGAAGCGGCGTGAATTTATTGCCGCACAGATAAAGGAATTTGAAGCCGACGAGAAGATCCGTGCGGTCATGACCGTGCTCGACTGGAACGACCGCGAGCTCTACTTTCCATCCGACGACGGCACGTCGCGAACAACGGTAAAAGTTGATGACGCTCTTCTTGCAGGTTCCTTGCTCCCCCACGAGGCAGCGAATGGGTACTGGCCGCAGGAGATGCTCATCAGGGATTGTATCGACCGATTTCTTGATATGTTCGTTCGCCTACAAAATTTTGTGGAGGCAGATCTCATCAGCGTTGAAGAGCTCCGTCCATAGAGCGCGCCAAAAAGTCGGGGGTGAATGGATATGGATAGCCTTGTGGGATGCTTTCTACAACTCCCTTCAAACGACTGATTTTGCGAGCAGTTCTCCGTAACGTAAACCCCATGGTGATCCGCTTGGTTTCCGTCTCGGATCACCTCGAACTTTCCGAATTTCATGACCTCTTTCGTGCCCTTCTCGGTTGGAGCGGCAATCTGGGCTACCTGTTTCGGGTACACGGCCAACAGTTCCACAGCTTTCGACGGAAATCTCGGGCAAAAGCTTTGCATGAGTTCCATCTGCACCGGCAAGAAACGTTTCTTTAACGTGAGTTCGACGTAATTTACACGGCGGCATTGAGGAGCAGTTCACGCTCGTTCATCACTCAGATGTAGAGATGGCTTGTGTTCCTGCCAGGTGTAAGCCACCAGAGCGGCGAGGATATTCACATAGGCGTTGATCGGACTGCGATGGCGGGTATGTTCAATCTGGCAAACATGCTTGAGTTGCTCGCCCACGCTTTCGATCAGTGCCCTTTTTTGTAACAGGATTTTATCGATGAGGGGCAGCAGTTTGTTCTTCATGTTGCGCTTGAGCTTGGTGATCAGGTGCACGCCTTTGGTCCAGAGTTGTTCAAATAGCTTCTGGCTGATGTAGCCGCGGTCCCCAAACAGTTTGCCCCATAGATTGCTGGCTAAGCGGGGCACCGGGGTACGGTCATCTACATTGCCTGGTGTCAACTGCAGGGCAAGTAACTCACCTTCGTCATTGATGACGAAGTGCAACTTGAAGCCATAGAACCAATCCACACTGCTTTTGCCGCGCTGCGCCATGGAAGCAAACACGCGGTGGGAGTGGATGCGCCGGTTGTGGCAGACTTTCAGGGGCAAGCTGTCCACAAAAGCAACCCCGCGTGTGGTGCCCAGACGTGTGTGCAGATAAGCAGCCAAGAGTACCAGCACGGAGGGCATGCGCTCGACCAGGCGCTGTAGCTGATCAGATCCGGAAACTCCGCTTGCCAGTGCCGGCAGACATGGTCCAGGTAGAAATGCTTAAATGTGCGGTAATCAGAAGCGTGAAAGGCCACCAGCAGAGTTAAGATCTCGCTCTCGTGCAAACGGCAGGGGCGAAGGCGGTGTCGACCGGGGGCAGGCAATCGGCATGTTTGCCAGAGCGGCAGAAACGCTTGCACGAAGTCGTCCAAGCTACAAAACAGAGCTACGATATCCACGGCGGGCCCCCGGAGAAGCAATCGGTTTCGCAACCACAGAGTAGAACATTCTCTGCTCGGCTTCACCAGGACTCGCCTGGTTCTAGGATCAGTTTGCAGAATGAGCTAAGTTGTTGATCTACTTGGCCCCTTACGTCGA
>CAVWGO010000006.1:0-1324559 GCA_963754595.1 uncultured Acidobacteriaceae bacterium
AGATCGGCATAACTCTACGCTAGCAACGCCGTAACCTGAGAGCAATTTCCTGCGAAACTTAAGGTAACTATGCGACGCAGAACTTTCTTGGCCAGTCTTTCTTCCTGGGCCCCCTCAGTGGTGGCTCTTGCCGGCCGGATTGCCTGGAGCCGGGACAACGGTCAGGAAATCCGCTTAGTTGACTTCGACGAGGCGGGCAAGCGGAAAGGTGTGATCACGGTGGAGAAAGTTCATAAGTCGGACGAAGAGTGGCGCAAGCAACTCACCCCGGAGCAGTTTGAGGTGACTCGCCACGCCGGTACCGAGCGGGCATTCACAGGCAAGTACTGGAATAATCATGAGCATGGCATTCTCTGGCTGCATCTGCTGCAGCACGGCGCTATTCTCGTCGGACACGAAGTTCGAATCAGGAACAGGTTGGCCTAGCTTTTACCAGCCGATCGCAAAGGAAAACGTCGCCACGGATTCATACCCCTGGCTCGGCATGCTCCGCACCGAGGTGCGCTGTTCAAAATGTAATGCACATCTGGGCCACGTATTCGATGATGGGCCGCGTCCCACCGGCTTGCGCTATTGCATGAACTCCGCTTCGCTCGAATTCGTCAAAACTTAACAGACCGGGGGCGCGGTATCGCGATATCGTAATTAGTGAAGGCGAAGATAACAGCAATGTCGACGCTAAAGGAGATGTAGTCACCCCGGGGAAGTGGCTCTGTTCGCGACGGCTTTATGCACGTTGTCGTTCGTCAGCTGCAATAAGTCTGCGACCACGATGCAATCGCCAACGACATAAAAGCGAAGCTGTATTCCGACCAGACCACCAAAGCTGCCAATATCAATGTGGCAGTAAAGGGCGGCGCCGTTACGTTAACGGGAGATGTACCCAGCGCCGACGTCGCGCTGGAAGCGATGCGGGTGGCGAACGGAACGCCAGGCATCCGGAGCGTTGCCGACCAGTTGACAATGAATGGCTCGCCTGCAGAGGGCCAGTTGCCGAATGCAGGTAACAATACGGCTCAAAGCTCCGGCAACACACCGCAGACATCGGGTAACACAGCACCGGCGCCCATGGCTTCGGCCGTACCGCCCGCCGGAAGCAGCACACCCTATACGCAGACACCGCCGGTTTCTGCGCCATCCGCACAGCAACAAGCTCCGTCGCCACGGGCGAATGTGGCCGCCGTTCCCCGCGCGAAGAACGCGAGCCCGTTCCGGTAGAGATCCCGACAGGATCTGAAATTGCTGTACGTACTATCGATGCAATCGATTCGAAGACCGATCAGCCTGGACAGACATTCCGAGGCAGTCTGAGTTCGCCTTTGCGCGGGGATGGACGAGTACTTATTCCCGCGGGAGCCGATGTCACGTTGGAACTAGCTTCGGCCAAAAGCTCGGGCAAGTTCGTCGGCCGCTCGGAGCTGGAAGTGCGTTTGTCGAGCATTCAGTACCACGGGGCGCGATATCGGGTCGACAGCAGCGCCTACACGGAGAGCGGCGCCTCGCGCGGAAAACAGACGGCGGTTCGATCGGGCATTGGCGTAGCGGCGGGAGCCATTATTGGAGCGATCGCGGGCGGCGGTAAAGGTGCTGCAATCGGTTCACTTGCCGGCGGCGGCGCAGGCGCCAGTACCGGATTTTTCACGCACGGCCCAGCAGTGAAGATCCCCTCGGAAAGCGTTTTGACGTTCCGCCTGAACGCCCCGCTTACGATTGAACACAGATAGGCCCGCGCCAAGCAGTAAAGCTTTGTCTTTACGCACGGTGGAAGATCATGCTACGGCGCGAATCATCCGCGCAGGCAGCATGATGATGGCAGCGACCAGGCTAAGCGCACCTTCCACCGCAATGCCTGCCAGTCGGAACGGTAGTAGGAATAGCCAGGCGATTGGATAAAGTACCAGCGCGACCAGCGCCAGCGGCCAGCAGACGACAAACAAGAGACACCAGAGCAGGAACTTGATCATGTGCGGACTCGCTTTTTCTAATACGCAGCCGAGTGGCTAAAGTTCCGCGCCGGAGCGACGCCCACTCGCCGGCATAACTCACGAAAGAATGTCGCCAATCCGCGGCTCGCGTCTTCGTCGTCCACAATGATTGGCTCCACGCCGCGCTCTTCCAGGATCTTCTCCTGAATCTCGTCACGGCGCACCAGAACAATGTAGGACATTGGCTTGCGCGTCGATTCGCTGTGATGAGACCAGAGCTCTCGCAGCTTGTAAAGCAGATACCGGATGTTCGGATCGGTAAGGCTGTAGCCAACAAAAAGCAACGGTCTCGCCAGACTGTCGGAGCGCAGCCGGATGTCGAGTGGCTCTTCCAGGCTCATGCGCCGCAGGAAGCTCGATTCCGTCAGAACAATCGAACTCGGGTCTTCCAAATCGCCGTGGAACTTTATTATTTCGGTCTCGTCCCGTTCAGTCCGTGCCAGATCTGCCACTCGGACGATCTTGCGATAGGGTTTGCCTCGCGACGCGAACGCTCGCTCAATCCAAGAATCATAGTTCGTCGTGTAGATGACCGGAAAATCAAGATCCACGATGTCGCTATGCGCCTCTGAGCTCTCAATCGAAAGGTCGCCGGGGTGCCATGTCTGGCGCATCCAATCATCCAGTTCGCGTTTCTTCGCGGTCTTTAACAGGTAGTATTCGGCGAGAACGGGAAAGTCTGTGTTGGACGGCTCCGGAATGCCTAATTCTTGCGCCAAACGCTTCGTAGAACGTGAAACAGAGGGAGCCCCAGACTGCAGGAAAGCCCTGCACCGGCGAATAAGATGGCACGTCTCCGTTGAATGGCGGTGACTAAAGTATCTGGAATCTGCAGTGCTATTCCTTCCGGGTACCGCTCTGGCTCTGGCGACCCTTCCAACGTCAATCGTACAGACCGTCTGCGCCCATGACAAGAGCCAAACACAGCAGTGGTAAGCTAGCTCGCGTGCAGCGGTTGCTCGAAGCTTTGGCCGATGAACGGTCTGATATCTCGCTGGACATCGCAGCACTGGAGCTTGCCGCCATTGAGTTTCCGGGCATTGATATTGAGGCCTCTTTTTGCGGCTGGATAACATTGCGGAGCAGGTGCGTTCCCGTCTGGCGGGTGACGCTACCGGCCTCGATTTCATCAAGGCCCTGAATGAACATCTTTTCGAGACACTGCAATTTCGCGGCAACGACGAGGAGTACTACGACCCTCGCAACAGTTGTCTGAACTCGGTTCTCAGCCGGCGAGTCGGCATCCCCATCACCCTGTCCGTGGTGTACATCGAGGTGGGCCGGCGCCTGAATCGTCCTGTATACGGCGTCGGCCTGCCCGGTCACTTTATCGTCGCTTATGAGGATGCCGAGGCGCGCTATTGGATCGATCCGTTTCATTGCGGCCGGATTCTCACCTTTGCCGATTGCGCAACGCTTGCGAAACAAACTTCCGGCGTCGATCTGCGGGCCAACCCCGCGGTGCTCGCGCCGGTGAATAATCGACAGATTCTGGTGCGAATGTTGAGCAATCTGAAGGCGATCTACCTGCGCGGGCAGGCGTTCGACAAGGCAAAGCAGGTGCTCGATCTCCTGATCTCCGCCATGCCAGATTATGCTGAAGAGTATCGCCATCGCGGCTTGATTCACTTGCGTTCGCTGAACCATCGTGCCGCCAAGTCGGATCTGGAGACATACCTTCGCCTGGAGCCTAAGTCGCCCGAGCGGGAACAGGTAGAAAAGCAGCTGCTGCTGATCGAGCGCTTGAAGGCCGGCCTGAACTAAGCGGCGCATTCGAGTTCTCGCATCCGTCCGCAATCAGTCGCAGGTCGTGCACAAGCAGCCCATACTCTTCGTCATAACGCTCCGGCATGCGAAGGATCGCCGAAGGGTGAATCGTGGCCACGATCTCTTTCGCCCAGCGATGCGGAAAGAACTTGCCGCGGTCCGCTGTGATGCGAAACTCGCGGCCCAGCAGCGACTGTGCCGCCGTGGCTCCCAGGCACACCACCAGTTCCGGTTCAATAGCCGCGAGTTCTGCTTCCAGCCAAGGCTTACAGGCTGAGATTTCAATGCCGGTCGGCTTGGCATGGATACGCCGCTTGCCGCGCTCGATCCACTTGAAGTGCTTCACCGCGTTGGTGACGTAGATCTTCTCCCGCGGCAGACCGGCGTCTTGCATCGCTTTGTTCAAGCAGCCGTGCCGGCCGGGCCAATAAACGGCTGCCCCTTTTGATCTTCCTCATCACCCGGCTGCTCGCCCACCATCACCACCTTCGCGTCTCGGGGTCCTTCACCGAAAACAACTTGAGTTGCATGTGAGTACAACTCGCAGCCATGACATCCCGGCGCTGCGGCCCGTAGAGACTCCAGGTCCTTGCTCTCCGGTAGCCATGCTGCTGCCGATGATTTTTGATTCATTGCCATGTTTGAAACTCTTGTCTGGGCTTGTGCCAGGAGAGCTGGAATGATTTGCGCTTCTGGCAGCGTGGCCCAATGCCGGGTCGGCATCTCCGCCGCATCGCCTTCAGATTGACGCGCGCCGGGTTGAAAATAGAGCCATAATAATCGCGCCAGAGATCTTCCAGCGCATCGCCCGCCGGCGCCTGGTTGCGGAACTCCCGGCCCAAACGTAAGCTTGTCCAGATCCCAATGCGCGCTGCGATCCGGAGTCAGAATCGACCAGCGCATGCTTCCGAAGCGGTTGCGAAACCATGGCGCCATGGCCTCTACAATGTGATGATCGGGCCGGTGCCAAGCGACAAACACTTCGGGATCGCTCCTTCCACCCGCCGGAAGCGAACAAAAGCCGTCATCTTATGCATGTCCCGGCGCACGGCTTTCTCCATCAGCTTCAGCCTGCGTACGTCGTCATCGATATCGATGGCAAGCAGGTGGCGCTCGCCGTGGGTGATCCGGAAGAGTACGCGATAGAGCAGACCCCAGCGACCCTCGTCGCGATGCATCGCAACCGTTTCTGCCAGTCGCAGGAATCCGCCGGGACAGACGCGGCGCGCTGTGCCAAGGGAATCTCCTCGCCGAACAGCGCGCCGGTATGGCCACTCCACAGCAGATTTTCGGGCCGGACATCTGCCGCCAGAAGCGGCGGGCCGACTCTCGCCAGGAAGCAAAATCGTGGCCTCCGCGGCGATCACAATTCACCCGTGCGGGCCGTTGCCGCTGCCTCAAAAAGTGAGAGCTGTTGTGTCTGCGGAGCTACGCGTTGCGGCAACTGGGGCGAATCGATTTGTAGGGCTGCCGGATTATGGTCCGCCGTTACAACAAAGAACTGCGACCGCTTGACAGGAATTTTCAGCTTCCCCAGGTCGGCTAAAGTGAGCGAGCGAAAGCGCCGTAGTTGCAGAATTCGCTTCACATTGCGCACGCCGAAGCCTGGAATCCGAAGCAGCGCGGCCTTGCCCGCTTTATTCACATCCACTGGAAAGAACTCGCGGTTGCGCAACGCCCAGCCGAGCTTCGGATCTTTATCTAAGGGCAGATTGCGATCGTCCGGGGTGGTGAGCTCGTCGGCAGAAAAGCCGTAGAAACGAATCAGCCAATCTGCCTGATATAGCCGGTGTTCGCGAACCAGTGGGATCGGCTTTCAGCGGCAAGCCCGGATCTGCATGCGGGATAGGGCTGAATGCCGAGTAGTAGGCTCGCCGCAGCCGGTGAGTCTTATACAAAGTCGAGGATTTCTCAAGTAGCACTGCGTCCGGCGCATCAGTTGCACCGACGATGAATTGCGTGCTTTGACCAGCCGGCGCAAACCTTGGAGACTGCCCGGCGCGGTTCGTCTGATCTTTTGCCGCCAGAATGCCGTCAGCGATCTGCCGCATGGAGGTCTCAATCTCGCCGTGATTCTTCGCTGGTGCCAACTGCGCCAGATCGGAGTCGCGCGCCAGTTCAATGTTGGCGCTTAACCGGTCTGCCCAGCGGCCAGCCTCCAGCATCAATTCCTCCGATGCGCCTGGCACAGCTTTCAGGTGGATGTAACCGTGAAAGAGCTGCTCGGTGCGCAAGAGCTTCGCCACGCGCACCAGTTGTTCCATGGTGTAGTCCGGGCTCTGGATCACGCCCGAACTAAGAAATAAGCCCTCGATGTAATTGCGTTTGTAAAACTCGACGGTGAGGAAGACCACTTCTTCCGGCGTAAACCTAGCGCGCTGTGTATCGCTGCTGATCCGGTTCACGCAGTAGCTGCAGTCATAAACACAGTAGTTCGTTAACAGAAGCTTCAATAGCGAAACGCAACGGCCATCCGGGGTGTAGCTGTGACAAATACCCATGCCCGTGGTGTTGCCCAAGCCGCCCTCAGCACGGGCGCGTTTTGAGCCGCTGCTGGCGCAGGAGGCGTCGTATTTAGCCGCATCCGCCAGAATGCGCAGCTTTGCTTGAACTTCCATTTCGCCTCTTATTCGACGTTAACGCACACAGGGGAGAGGCAAGGAATTCTGCTTAGGCGTAGCGTTGCAGTATGGCGGGCAAATTCTGTGAAAAGGCGGAACGGGCAAGCACGGTATCGCACCCTCTTTCCTGCGCTGCCTTGATCAGAGTTGTTTGGACATGCGAGACGAACCCAACCAGAGGTGTGTCGCGCGTATCCTGATCGCCTTTCAAGCTCTCAATAAACCGCAAGGGGTCCATCGTTGTTGTATTTAAATCCAACAGGATGACCGCAGGCCTAGTGCGCGCCTGTTCCATCGCGTCTTCAGAGGTCTTCGAGAAGTTGATTTCGAAGCCTGCGCTTTTCGCAGCGCTCTGAATTTTTACCATGAACATGAGATCGCTGACAACGGCGACAATCTTACGGCTCTGTTCTGTTGACATTCTCCTCGCAATTCGTGTTCACACGAAAGGAACCATTCCGACCTATGATCATAAGAGATAGATCATGAGCGTTCTTGTCCAACCAGTCCAAGAGGCGAATCCGCTGCAAGACCCGTTGCGCTTCGACCGGCGAGTTCCGCCGTGTGCGATGGTGATCTTCGGCGCCAGCGGAGACTTGTCCAAGCGCAAACTGCTGCCTTCTTTGTACAGGCTGTTTTACGAGCGCCGGATCTCGCCCAATTTCGCTGTGATCGGCAGTTCACGGACACCCATGTCCGACGATCAGTTCCGTGAGCGGATGAAGGAATCGGTCTCGAAGTTCCTTGAAGACGCGCCGTTCGATGAGGATGTTTGGACGTCATTTGCGCAATGCCTCTTCTACGTCGCGGGCGATTTGAACGATCCGAAAGCATACGAAGGTATTGGACAGAAGCTTGCTGAGGTGGAAAAGTCGCACGAGACTGCGGGCAATGTTCTGTTCTATCTTTCCACTCAGCCCAGTTACTACGCCGAGGTAATTACTTCACTAGGTGATCACAAGCTTAACCATGGCAACGGCTGGCGCCGCGTCATTATCGAGAAGCCGTTTGGCCATGATCTGGCGAGCGCCCGCAAGTTGAATGAAGAGATCCACAAGGTATTCGATGAGGCGGAGATCTATCGCATCGATCACTATCTCGGCAAAGAGACAGTGCAGAACATCCTTGCGTTCCGGTTTGGAAACGGAATCTTCGAGCCGCTGTGGAATCGCCGCTACATCGATCATGTGCAGATCACGGCCGCTGAGTCGATCGGCGTGGAAGGCCGCGGAGGTTATTACCAGGAAGCCGGCGCTCTGCGCGACATGATCCAGAACCACTTGAGCCAAGTAATGGCGACAGTGACCATGGAGCCGCCGACCATTTTCGATGCCAACAACGTACGCGACGAGCGAGCAAAGCTTCTGCGCGCGGTACGCGTGATGAAAAACGAAGACGTTCCGAAGTATGCGGTCGCGGGACAGTACGGTCCGGCAAAGGTGGGGGGCCAGGATCTGCCGGGCTTCCGGCAAGAACCGAGTGTTTCGCCGGACTCCCAAACCGACACATACGCGGCCGTAACCTTCTTCATCGATAGCTGGCGCTGGGCCGGCGTGCCGTTTTATATCAGAACCGGAAAGCGCATGCCGAAGCGCGTGACCGACATCGCCATCCAGTTTCATGCGCCGCCGTTGGGATTGTTTAACCAGGAGACACGAAGCGGCCTGGTAGCTTCGCCCCGGCCAAACCTGCTGATTCTGCGTATTCAACCGGAAGAAGGCATCTCGCTGAGGTTTCTGTCGAAGGCACCTGGCAGCGGCATGCGCGTGCGGCCCGTATCGATGGACTTTAACTATGGTTCCAGTTTCGGCGAACGCTCGCCTACCGCTTACGAAACGCTGTTAGTTGACGCTATGGCGGGTGACGCCACGCTTTATACTCGGCAAGACATGGTCGACGCCAGTTGGCAAATTGTAGAGCCCATTCTTAATGTTTGGGCCAACACTACCTTCGACTTCCCGAATTATCCATCGGGAACCTGGGGGCCAAAGGCTTCCGACGAGATGCTCGCCCGGCAAGGGCACGTTTGGAGAGTTCCATGAGTTCCTCAGTCATTTTTCCTGCCCAGCCAGAGCAGATTCTAAAAAGTCTTGGCAAGCTGTGGACGACCCTCGGCCAGGAGGAGAAGCAGCACGGTAAGCCCACCGTCATCCGGGCGTGCGCCATGACGCTCATCGTTGCTACGGATGAGGAAGACGGCGGATTCTTCGCTTCGCAGACCATCTCCGAGTTGATGCATGAGCATCCTAGCCGCGGGATTGTACTCGCCGTTTCGGAGAAAGCGGAACGTCCTATCGAAGCTCGTGTGTTGGCGCAGTGCTGGAAGCCGTTCGGCAAGGCTCAGCAGATTTGCTGCGAGCAAATCGAAATTACGACCCGGCCGGAGAGCTGGCCGAATGTCGGTCCGACGCTGATCGGCCTAACGGCCGCCGACCTGCCCGTTATTTTGTGGTGCCGCAGCCGGGCTGCACTCAGCCCCAATGCGACTCGGCACCAGATCGCGGGTCTCGAAGCCGTGATGAGCCTTGCGACCAAGGTAGTGGTCGACACAGCCCGCGAAGACTTGCCGACGGCCTTCGACCTGATCCACGAATGGCACAGCAAAGGGCGTGTAGTCGCGGATCTCGAGTGGACCCGGCTGACACCGTGGCGACAACCGATCGCGCAAATCTTCGACAACCATGCGCGCGAGAATCAATTTTCGGCGTTCGACCATGTCGAAGTTGCTTATCTCGACGACACTCCGTCTGCGTCGGCGCTGTACGTGGCCGGTTGGTTGGCACGTCCGTATCGTGCCAAAGTTTCCCTGGTGAAGGCGGAAGGTAAGGGAACAGGAATTCAGCGCATTACCTTGCATTCCCCTTCCGAAACGATCGATTTCGAACGAAGCGGCGACGACTGCATGACTTTGAAAAGCACCAACGGGCGCCAGCGCAAATACAGTTATCCGACTGAAAACATTTACCAGTTGATGAACGAGGAGTTGGCCGTGACCGGGGGCGACAGAACGTTCGACACTGCGTTTGAAGGCGCGCGGGAGCTGGTTCGTGGCCGGTAGCGCCATCGCTCCTCAAGTTAAAGTTGCTGCAACTGCGGCGGAATCGGCAGCTACCTGCGCGCAGTACATCGCGCAGCAGTTGAAAGAGGCGCTTGCGGCGAAGGGCCGTGCCATGTTCGCGATATCGGGAGGAAACACCCCCAAGGCGATGTTCCACGAGCTCGCGCTCGCCGGCTTGGATTGGTCCAAAATTCATCTCTTCTGGGTGGACGAGCGTTGTGTTCCACCCACAAGCGACAGCAGCAACTACAAGATGGCCGGCGCGACCCTCATTGGCCCGGCTAAGATTCCTGACGTCAATGTGCATCGAATCTACGGCGAGTTGCCGCCGGAAGAGGGCGCCAAGCGATACCGTGAGGAGATTGCGCGCGTGTTCGGCATTGCAGCCGGCGAGATTCCGGTATTCGATGTTCTGCATCGGGGCATTGGCGACGACGCCCATACTGCGAGCTTGTTCCCGGGCGAGCCGCTGATCGAAGACCGAACCCACGTGGCAGCAAACGTCTGGGTGGAAAAGATGAACATGCATCGAGTGACACTGCTGCCGGCCGTGCTGCTGGCAGCAGAGAATACAATCATTCAGGCAGAGGGTGCATCGAAAGCAGAGCCAATCTACCAAGTCCTGTATGGCCCTGACGATCCCATGCGCTTCCCCTGCCAGCTGGCGACACGTGGCTCCGATCGAGCCGTGTGGTTCGTGGATGAGCCGGCTGCGGCGAAAGTTAAGGATAGATAGCCGTTCCGCCATTGCTCTCCTGCCTGGCTTGGTGGTGCTTTGCTCCTGCTCCAGAGAGATACCGCCGCCTTCGCCGCAGATTATTCATTCGCCAGTCAACCGGTTGCTGTTCGCGGGTGACGTCATGTTTTCGCGTGCGGTGCGCCGTTCGATGCTCGCCGCCCGCGATCCCGCGTTTCCTTTTCGCAAGATCGCCTGCACGTTGAAGCAAGCAGACATTGCTTTCGTTAATTTAGAATCGCCATTTTCCGATCGTGGCCGCTACTTTGAGGACGGTCTGATTTTCCATTCGGCACCCGGCGCGATTGCGGGCTTGGAATTGGCTGGCATCGGCATTGTCTCGACTGCCAATAATCATGCTCGAGACTGCGGCCCTTACGGCGTTGGGTTCACGGTCGACTGGCTGCAAGCTCACCATATAGCAGCATTAGGCAGCAGTCAATCTGAAGACGCAACGCATCGGGGGAGTTATCCTCGAGCGCAACGGCGTTCGCTTCGGATTCCTTGGCTACACGTTCGATCAGCAGAACGGCAACTGGCACGACATCGACACCCGCATTGCGCTCGCGGACCCGTCACGCCTGGTAGAGGACGTGACAGCGCTCCGCAAGCGATGCGATGTAGTCATCGTCTCTATGCACCATGGTGCGGAGTATCAGTCGAAGCCTAACAAGGCGCAGATCGCGTTCGCGCACTCTGCTATCGACGCAGGGGCAACGATTGTCGTCGGCCATCACCCGCATGTGGTTCAACCCACGGAGCGATATCGAAGCGGATGGGTCTTCTACTCGCTAGGCAACTTTGTGTTCGATCAGTTCCAGAGACAGGCAACGCAGCACGGAGAATTGGCAGAGATAACTTTTGAAGGGACCCGAGTTCTGGCCGTTGCAACAGTCCCCATTCTGATAACGATTACCGGGCCAGAACTCGAGTAAATACCTTATTCGCCGGTTGGCGCTTCTACGTGGCCACCGAATTTTGAGCGCATGGCCGATAGAACCTTTTCTGCGAAAGTGTGTTCCTGACGCGATCGGAAACGCGTGAACAAGGCCGAGGCAAGCACCTCTACCGAAACTGCTTCTTCCAGCGCCGCCTCGATGGTCCAGCGCCCTTCACCCGAATCCTGCACATAACCGGTGAAGTTCGACAGCGACGGATTTTCCACCAGAGCCATAGCTGTCAGGTCGAGCAGCCACGACCCGATGACAGAGCCGCGACGCCACACTTCGGCGATATCCGCAACATTCAACTTGAATCGCTGGTCGGGCGGCAACTGCTCGGAATCTTTGTGCAGCATCAAGTCGAAGCCTTCGGCGTAGGCCTGCATGACGCCGTATTCGATACCGTTGTGCACCATCTTTACGAAGTGGCCCGACCCTGGGGGCCCACAGTGAAGATAGCCCTGCTCCGCAGTGCCGGGCATCTTGTCACGGCCGGGAGTGCGAGAGATGTCACCTATTCCAGGCGCAAGCGTTTTGATAATCGGCTCGATGGTTGCGAACGCCTGATCGCTGGCGCCCACCATCAGACAGTAACCGCGATCGATGCCCCAGACGCCACCACTGGTTCCAGCATCCACGTAATGGATTCCACGCTTAGTGAGTTCGGCCGCCCGGCGAATGTCGTCTTTGTAGAAGCTATTACCGCCATCGATGATGACGTCGCCTTCTTCCATTTGCGACGCGATTGTCTGGACGGTGTCTTCTGTGGGCTTGCCTGCCGGCACCATGCACCAGACAACACGAGGTTTTGCGAGCTTTTTAACGAGATCCTGCAAGGACGAGGCACCCTGTGCGCCATCCTTCTCCAGCTTCTGAACGTTCTCCGGGCTCAAATCGAACACCGCGCATGTATGTCCCCCGCGCATCAGACGACGCGACATGTTCGCGCCCATGCGTCCGAGACCTACAACACCAATCTGCATGTGTCTCCTTTACCTTGAATGATTGTCGCAGCCTCCTGTAAGACCCGATGGTGAAGCGCAAGTTTCCTGTTGCGAGCGAAATTCCGGTGCATACAATGGAGTCGCGTTATGCTCCGCTTCCCGCCGGCTTCGCTGTTGATGATTGCAGGTGTGCTCTTTGCGTGTGGCTGTAACCGGACGCACGTCACGACTGTGGCAGTGATTCCGAAAGCCAACGAGAACATCTTCTGGCAAACAGTGCATGCGGGGGCAGTGAAAGCGAGCAGGGACGACAAGATCAATCTGATCTGGAACGGCCCAGCTTCAGAAACCGACATCGCGGGGGAGATGCAGATTGTTGAGACGATGATCAATCGTCACGTCGATGCCATTGCGCTTGCACCCTCCGACCAGTCTGCGTTCAAGATTGCCGTTGATCGCGCGGCGGCAGCGGGCATCCCGGTGGTGATCTACGATTCCGGTGTGCGATCGACAAATTATCGGACCTTTGTCGCGACCGACAACTTTGCCGGCGGTGCGATGGCAGCCGACCGTTTGGGTGAAGTGCTGCACGGAAAGGGGAGCGTCGTTATAGTGGCGACCATACCGGGCGGCGCCTCTACGGTGGCGCGAGAGAACGGGTTCCGGCAGGAGATGCAGCGCAAGTTCCCAGCGATCCGGATTCTGGATGAGCGCTTTGGAATGGCCAGCGCGGCCCAGTCGCGAACCGTTGCCGAGAACATGCTGACGGCCCATCCTGACTTGAATGGAATCTTCGCTTCGAACGAATCTGGCGCGGAAGGTGCAGCTCAGGCATTGAAGGCGCGGGGCAGCAAAGCGAAGTTAGTTGGTTTCGATTCCAGCCAAATGCTTATCAACCTGATGCAGGCCGGCTGGCTAGATTCGCTGGTGATACAGGATCCCTTCCGGATGGGCGCCACGGCAGTAGACGAGGCAGTGAAGGCGATTCGGGGAGAGCAGACTCCGAAAAAAGTTGCTCTCCCTCCTCGCCTGGTCAACTCCGGCAATTATTTAGATCCGGCGATTCAAGCGCAGTTATTCCCAGATCTCGCCAAGTATCTTGGAACGTAACTGCGATTTAGTATTAGTGCCGGTAATAGGCGTTGAGTGAGTCGCCTGATTGCGGGATCACGGTTGCCACAAATGTGATGGTCTGGCCGTTGACGGTGTAATCGCCTGGCTGGGCTAACAGCACGCCATTCTTGAACAGCCTCAATCCAGCCGCCGGACTTGGTGCGAAGGCCAGAGTGAACGTAGTATTAGAGCCGCTGACGGCGCCGGCCGGGACTTCTCCGTCGGCGAAGAGCGGAGCTGGGCTGCTTCCGGCTACGCGGTAGTAAGCCTGAATCAGGTCGCCTGACTTGGGAACCGCAACGGGAAGGAAAGTGACCGTTGTGCCCGAGACAGTGTAATCTACACCAACTGTTTGTACCAGGCCGTTGCGATAGAGTTCCAGGCTACTGGCGGGAACGGGAATAGCGCTCAATGTGTAAATGGTATTGCTGCTGTTTACAGAACCCGCAGGCATCTCGCCATCGATGAAAGCGGTGTTGACACTGCCGTTGCCGCCGCCGGATTGCAGCTGAGTGACGGCTTGGGTCAGGCTGGTCAGTGAAGAGCTTAGCCCTGAAACCCTGGTGCCCAGCGTGGAGAGAGTGTTGCCGTTTGTCGCCACAGTGCCATTGAGTGCGTTCACGGTGGAGTTGAGCGAAGTGAGGGTGCTGCCGTTGGCTGTTACGGTTCCGCTTAGCGCGTTTACGGTCGAGTTCAGTGTAGCGAGCGTGTTGCCGTTCGTAGTCACCGTGCCGCTGAGTGCGTTTAAGGTGGAGTTGAGCGAAGCGAGCGCGTTACCGTTAGTCGTCACGGTTCCGCTGAGCGCGTTTACAGTGGTGTTCAGTGTACCGAGCGTGTTGCCGTTTGTCGCCACCGTGCCGCTGAGTGCGTTCACGGTGGAGTTGAGCGAAGCGAGTGTGCTGCTGTTACTCCCCACGGTGCTGCTTAAGCTATTCACTGTGGTTTGTAAGGAGTTGAGCGTGCTCGTGTTTGTAGTCAGCGTGCTGCTGAGTCCGTTGACGGTCGTCCCAAGAGTGCCGAGTGTGTTGCCGTTTGTCGTCACAGTCCCGCTCAAGCTATTGACGGTGCCGGTCAAGGAAGAGACGGAGTTGCTGAGCGTATTCAAGCTAGTGCTTAAGCCAGTGACTTGACTGATCGCGATTGGTAAGGTCGCATACTGCGTTCCAGAAGTGCCGCCGCTTGTGGACCCGCTGCCACTGCCGCTGCTTGTACCGGCAGAACCCGAGGTCGTGGAAGTGCGGACGCCACTCACCGAAAGCGCATTTGTGCTCGGCGGCACAGCCCAGGTTTCGGTCCAACTAGTGGTTCCATTGCTGCTGTAATAAACCACCTGATAATAGGAGCCTGCAGCGGCTGTTGTGGATGGCACCAGCAGCACCGAGAGCGCGCCGTTGTAGATGCGGGCCGAGGTGCTTAAGGGAGAAACAGTCCCGCTGCTCGGCGTGGAGAATCCCACCCAGGTGATAACGACGGTGCCGTTGAAGGGCGTGCCATCAGAGTTGTAGATCGTATCGCGAATTTGCGTCAGGTTACTTTGTGCCCAAGCGCAAGCCGTAAGAAGTGTTGTTAGTAAAAGGATCGAAAACAGGTTCCGGAGTTTGCCCATGAATGCCTCGCTTCGAAGTAGCTGTAGTGCTACGAGCGATCTCAGTCAAGCATGGGAGCAGAGTTTAGGTCGGCTGCCTTGGGGCGGCAGCGAGCCGTCACCTCGCCTGTAAACAGCTGATTAATTGAGGGTTGAAGGAATGTGGGCGAAATTGTGTTTCCCTGTGAACGCGCCCACAGCCGGTCGGCAACACCGGAAGATATGCCGCTTTAGATCAGACGTCCGCCCGTGGCGTCGATGCGTTCGGCATTCAGGTACGGACGCAACGCCTCCGGAACCAAGATGCTTCCATCTGCTTGTTGGTAATTCTCTACAATTGCCACCCAGGTGCGCCCAACGGCCAATCCGCTGCCGTTGATGGTGTGGGCAAACTCTGCCTTGTTTTTCCCGGATCCCTTAAAGCGGATCTGGGCGCGACGGGCCTGGAAGGCATCGAAGTTACTGCAGGAGGAAATCTCCTTATATGCGTTTTGGCCGGGCAACCAGACTTCGATGTCGTAGGTTTTGGCTGAGGAGAAGCCCATATCACCGGTGCAGAGCAGCATCGTCCGGTAAGGCAGGCCAAGGCGCTCCAGGACGGTTTCGGCGTGATGAGTGAGTTTCTCGTGTTCAGCCGCACTATTTTCCGGCCGCGTGAACTTCACCAGTTCTACTTTTTGAAACTGGTGCTGGCGAATGATGCCGCGCACATCGCGTCCATACGACCCGGCCTCGCTGCGAAAACACGAGGTGTAGGCGCAAAGCGATAGCGGAAGCATCTCCCCCGGCAGCGTTTCGTCGCGGAACAGGTTGGTTACCGGAACCTCGGCAGTGGGCGCCAGCCAGAGATCGTTACCTTCGCACCGAAACAGATCTTCGGCAAACTTCGGCAGCTGCCCGGTTCCGTACAGACTGGCGGAGTTGATCAAAACAGGAGGAAGTACTTCCTGATAACCGTGTTCGCGCGTGTGCAGGTCGAGCATGAAATTGGCCAGCGCGCGTTCCAGCTTGGCCCCCAGCCCCCAATACACGGCGAAGCGAGCACCCGTAATTTTTGCCGCGCGTTCCAGATCAAGAATGCCCAGGGCGGGACCAAGATCCCAGTGCGCTTTGGGTGAAAAGTCGAACACGGTAGGTTTGCCGCATTGCCGGATTTCGCGGTTATCGCGTTCGTCGCGACCAACCGGCACATCCTCGTAGGGGAAGTTAGGAACCCTCGCCAGAAAGTCGCGGAACTCCGAATCGAGCGCAGCTACAGTCTCGTCCAAGCCGGCGATACGGTCGGCCATGGCGCGCACCTGTTCCTGCCGCGCTGCCGTGTCCTCACCTGCTTTCCGGAGCTTACCGATCTCCATGGACGCCTGATTGCGTTCGGCTTTGATCTGTTCGCTCTCAGTCAGGCATTGGCGGCGTTTCGCATCCATTTCGCGGAACGAAGCCAAATCGAGCGTAAACCCCCTGGTTTCAAGGCGTTTGCGGGCGTCTTCGAGATTGTTGCGGAAGCTATTAAGATCGTGCATCCAACGTTGACGGATCCTCCTCGGTTAATCGGCCGGTTGATGGACGTGCGGGCCAGTGGGACGCTCGGCCAGCGGCGTCCAGGTTTGTCCATCTGGCGACCCAGTGTAATCGGCGCGAGGACGAATCAGGCGATTGTTGCTGTACTGTTCCAGGATGTGTGCTGTCCAGCCGGACATTCGACTGACGGCGAAGATAGGCGTGAACAGGTCGATGGGAATACCGAGCGAATAGTAAGTGGACGCCGAGTAAAAGTCCACATTCGCGTTCAGATTCTTCACTTCGCGCACGGCTTGTTCAACGCGCGAAGACTTTTCGAATAGGTCGGTGTGGCCAGTGCGCTTACCCAGCTCTTCGCTGAGCTTCTTAAGGTGAATAGCCCGCGGATCAAGAACCCGGTAGACTCGATGTCCAAAGCCGGAGACCTTTACCTTGTTGTTGAGATCGTTCGTGACTTTCTGTGCGGCGTCCTCGGGTGATTTGGTGGCGAGCAGAAACTGAATTACGCCCTCGTTTGCGCCGCCGTGCAAAGGGCCTTTTAAAGCTCCGATAGCCGATGTGACTGCTGAATAGATGTCCGATAAAGTGGCTGCTGTCACACGGGCCGCGAAGGTAGAGGCGTTCAGTTCGTGATCGGCATGCAAGGTGAGGGCGACGTCGAAGACGCGTTCCATCACTTCATCGGGCTTCTTACCGGTAAGGGTATAGAGGAAATTAGCTGCGTAGCCGAGTTTCGGGTCGCCGGGCACCGGTTCCTGGCCATTGCGCACGCTGTTGAAAGTCGTTACTATCGTCGCCACCCGGGCCATCAGCTTCAAGGCCTTTTTGCGGTTCGCTTCCATGCTGTTATCGCGGGCCATGGGGTCGTACAGGCTCAGCATGGAAACTGCGGTTCGAAGTACGTCCATGGGAGTGGCGCCCGTCGGCACGTTGCGCAGGAACTGGGTGATGCCGGCCGGAAGGTCGCGTTCTTCCACCAGGGCCGTTTTCAGTTCGGCCAGTTCACTACGATTCGGAAGCCTGCCGTTCCAAAGCAGATAAATCACTTCCTCGAATGTTGCGTTTTCGGCAAGGGTGTGAATGTTGTAACCGAAGTAGCTGAGAATGCCGCGGTCGCCATCGATGTAGCAGATATTCGACGTGGTTGCGACGATGCCTTCGAGGCCCGCGCCTGTGCTTGCCATGAGTGTCTGATTGCTCCCGCTTTGATTCTATCCCCGCTGTTATTTTGCCTTGGTTTGCGCTGACGCGAGGGGGGCGGGGCAGGACGTGGGTGTTAGTGCCGGAAATGGCAATGTTTCGAGCGGATCCCCATTCCGTACCGCCGGTCCTTCGCCGTCATCGGTCAGATACTTTCATTCGAGGTCGGTGGGGTCAAAGCTGCGCCTGGCACCGTGCCGGATGTGCAGCACTTCAACTTGCTTCTGTTTCTCTAGAACCCGGTATATCGCGCGGTAGATATGGCTGTTGCCATACAGCAAATGTTTGAACTTGTCACTTTCCGGCGTGTTTGGGCATCGGTTCGGATGCTGTTCCAGGCTGAGGATCGCCTCTTTAAAGCCGAGATACTACTTAAGCGCCGCCGCGGAATCCGCAGCATTGATCTGAAAATACAGGTCCGCGAGATCGCGTTCGGCGCGGGCCGTGAACTTAACAACGTAAGCCATTCGTGGCTTCGAAGTCCGCAAAGAATTCTCTTGCCGGTCGGACCTTACCTTGCTTAGTATCCTCAAGGCCTTGACGGAGGCCCTCCTCCGGATCGGCACGAGCTGCGATGTCTAGCAGACGCTGATAGGCTTCAGCATCCTGCACGACTGCCGCTGCCTTCCCCTTTATGGTGAGCACTACGGGGCGCTTGGTTTTTTTGAGTTGTTTCATGAAGTCGCCTGACCGCCGGCGGAAAGTCGTCAGCGACTGGATGTCTTTCGTGATGTCGAGGATGGGAACCCTATCTCGATTAAAGCACTCTTTTAAGTGCTGATCGAGGATTCTTCGTTTTGTGCAAACCGCCGCTCGTTCTTGTAGTGGGCCTAATCACTCCCGACAAGTCGGCTAGGATGAAACGACGGAAAATCGTTACTGAATGCGCGATCTGTGAGTTCCTGTAAGAAGTAGAACTCTTTAGGACTTACCTCGACGCGCTGTAAGTAAGCTGGATATCTATTCGCCTTTTGCTTGCTGAAACAACGTTAGTCAATCGAAATAATCTATTGGTCTTTAGATAGTAGACCGCCTAGAATCGTTCAATACTCGCGCAGGTCTGATCGTTTACTGAGAATGATCCCGGTACACCTGTAGGAACTTGGGCTCCGTCAGCCTTAGGTTGAACCGAGGTAATCCAACTGACCTACAAAAGCGATGACAAAATACAAACTCGAATATGTTTGGCTTGATGGCAAGCGTCCTGTTCCCGCCTTGCGCGGCAAGAGCCTGCTGAAAGCGTTCGATGCGCCGCCTACACTGGCCGATCTGCCTGACTGGGGCTTCGATGGCAGTTCTACGATGCAGGCTGAAGGCAGATCGTCGGACTGCGTGTTGAAACCGGTAGCGCTTTATCCCGACGGAAGCCGCAAGAACGCATACATCGTTCTAAGCGAGGTGATGCACGCGGATGGAACGCCGCATTCCACGAACGCGCGGGCGACTATCGAAAACGACCCGGACCTTTGGATTGGTCTCGAGCAGGAATACTTTCTGTTCAAAGACGGACGCCCGCTTGGCTTCCCGAAGGACGGCTATCCGACCACGCCGCAAGGCCCTTATTACTGCGGCGTGGGTTACAAGAACATGGGCAGCATGGCCCGGCAAATTGTAGAAGAGCACTGGGAACTGTGTCTTCATGCCGGTATCAATCACGAAGGCATTAACGCGGAAGTTGCGAAAGGTCAGTGGGAGTTCCAGATCTTCGCGAAAGGTTCCACCAAAGCGGCTGACGATTTATGGGCGGCCCGTTATCTGCTGATCCGTCTGTGTGAGAAGTACGAAGTGGACGTCGAACTGCATTGCAAGCCAATCAAAGGCGACTGGAATGGGTCTGGCATGCACTGCAACTTCTCGTTCAAGTATCTGCGTGAGGTAGGCGGGAAGGAATACTTCGAAGCTCTGATGAAGGCCTTCTCCGATAACGTAGGCGAACATATTGCCGTGTATGGGCCAGACAACCACTTACGTCTTACCGGTCTGCATGAGACGCAGGCCATCGACAAGTTCAGCTACGGTCTTTCGGATCGCGGTGCTTCCATCCGGATGCCGGTGAACTTCATCAAGAACGAATACCGCGGATATCTGGAAGACCGGCGCCCGAATTCCGAGGGAGATCCGTACCAGATTGTGTCGCGAATCTTGATGACGGTAAATAGCGTGCCGAAACCTGTACTTGCGTTTGCCTGAGAGATATACCCCAAACCGAGGTGAACCGTTGAGTTCAGGAGTTACCCGAGCCTGACATCGGTTCCCTCACACCGATTCCCGACGTCGCGTTAGCAAACCGCTGGACAGACAACTCGTTTTCGTTCGCGATAGATGTTATTTGTTTACCAGCGGTTGCGGCGCTTGGAAAGCCGGAGTTATTCCCGGGTCCGCGCCTCGGACGGTGCGAAACGAGCGAGGACGAAGTTTTCACACCTTCCTGTCTTAGGGCATTGGGCTCAAGTGTCGCGTGAGCGATAGCGGATGGGACGACGAGAAGACTTGGTACACGGACCCGTAAGGGAGATAATGACAGATTGGTGCAATACCCGATTCCATCCGCACTCCTTGCCGCTGGTTCGACCGCCTCTGCATCGTCGTCTAACGGCCGCCCAGCCGAACTCGACACGGAAGCATTGGTTCGCGCTTATCGCGTGATGTACACCTCGCGGTGCGTGGACGACCGCGAAATACTGTTAAAGCGCCAAAGCAAGATCTTCTTTCAAATCAGCGCGGCAGGGCACGAGGCCATACAAACGGCAGCGGGCATGGTGGTGAGGCCGGGGGATGACTGGATTTTCCCGTACTATCGGGACCGTGCGCTGGTACTGGCGTTGGGCGTCTCGCCGGAAGAAATGTTTTTGCAGGCGGTAGGCGCGGCCCGGGATACGGCTTCGGGCGGACGCCAGATGCCCTCCCACTGGTCGTCACCCGGGCTGCATATTTTTACAGGATCTTCACCCACCGGCAGCCAGTTTGTGCAGGCAGCGGGCGCGGCACAGGCCAAGCGCTACCTGCGCCCCGAATCCGATGAGATCACGCTGGTGACGGCGGGGGAAGGTGCCACCAGCGAGGGCGAGTTCTGGGAGTGCATCAACGCCGCATGCCTGGAGAAATTGCCGCTGGTGTTTGTGATTGAGGACAACGGCTTCGCCATTTCGGTCCCGGTGGAACGCCAAACACCGGGCGGAAATGTAGCGCGGCTGCTGGAGGGCTTCCCGGGACTTCTGCGGATCGAAGTGGACGGAAGCGATTTCGTGGAATCGTATCGGGCCGTTTCACATGCCGTGGCTTACAGCCGGGATGGACATGGTCCGGCACTGGTGCATGCGACTTGCACCCGGCCCTACTCGCATTCGCTGTCGGATGACGAACGCGCGTACAAGACGCGAACCGAGCGTGACGAAGAGGCGCAGCGCGATCCTCTGGTGCTGTTTCGCCGATTCCTGGAGGATCACGGCGTGGCTTCGGCGGCGGAGCTTGCCGACATACGGCGCGGCATTGAACGTGAGGTCGGTGCAGCCGCCGACCGAGCGTTACAGGAGCCGCCGCCGCCCACGAACTCGATTTACCAATTTCTCTACTCGGACAAGGTCGATCCACGGTCGGAATTCTTTGCGGCGCAACCCGCTTTTCGCGGCGAAGCGCGCACGATGATCGATTCCATCAACCTGACGCTGGCGGAGGAGATGCGCCGGAACCAGCACGTTATCGTGTTCGGCGAGGACGTAGCGGACTGCAGCCGGGAACAGCATCTGGCGGAAGTGAAAGGGAAGGGCGGCGTATTCAAGGCGACCGCCGGGCTGCAGCGCGAATTCGGCAGCCTGCGCTGTTTTAATACGCCGATTGCGGAGGCGGGTATCGTGGGCCGGGCTATTGGCATGGCAGCGCGTGGGTTGAAGCCGATTGCAGAGATCCAGTTCTTCGACTACATCTGGCCGGCCATGATGCAGATTCGGGATGAGCTGGCGAACATACGGTGGCGTTCTAACAATGGATTTTCCTGTCCGCTGGTGATACGCGTGCCCATTGGCGGCTATCTTACCGGCGGTTCGGTGTACCACAGCCAGTGCGGCGAGGTGACGTTCACGCACATTCCTGGCTTGCGCGTGGTATTCCCGTCCAACGCGCTGGACGCCTGCGGATTACTGCGGACCGCGATTCGTTGCGACGACCCGGTGCTGTTCCTGGAACACAAGAAGCTGTATCGCGAACCCTACAACCGCTCGCCGCATCCTGGAGCTGACTTCACCATTCCCTTCGGTAAAGCCAACGTGGTGCGCCGGGGCGAACACCTGACGATAGTCACGTACGGTGCGCTGGTACACAAGGCGGAACTGGCGGCGGCGCAAATTGAGCAGCACATGCCGGGCAAGTCGGTGGAGATTCTGGATCTGCGCACGCTAGCTCCGTACGATTGGGAGGCCGTGGCAGCATCGGTGCGAAAGACGAGCCGTGTCCTTATGGTGCATGAGGACGTACAGTCGTGGGGTTACGGCGCCGAGATTGCCGCGCGCGTGGCCGACGAGCTGTTCAATTATCTGGACGCTCCTGTCAAACGGGTTGCGGCAAAGGATACCTGGGTGGCGTACAGCCCCAGCTTGGAAGACGTCATTTTGCCGCAGGTGGACGATCTGGTGCGCGAAGCGGAAGCACTGCTGCGGTATTAGTCAAGTCCCGGGTTAACGTGTCCTTGGGCGATTGGAATGCCGTCGAGGCCGAAGTTGCTCGAACAATCGAGACAAGCAGCCAACACTTCGATATCAGGACGGTTTCCAACGTGCGCGACCTACTAGCCATCTACCGAATTCGTTGCACTTACTGCCTCATGGTCTGGTTGTCCGCAGCAATTGTAAAAGCACAGCGCTCAGGAATAAGGGCGCGGTGACCAGCCACACCATGCCGCTGTAGAGGCCATGGTCGGCGAGATAGCCGAGGGCCGGCGATAGAAACGTCTGCAGAACGCCGAAGGCAAAAGTAAGTGCGGCAATGGCCATACCGGCTCGGGCAGGGCGGAAGATATCGATGGGGAGAGCGTAGATGTTCACGCTGCCGGCCAGCGCGAAAAAGTAGCTGGTGGAAATGACCAGCGTCGCCAGTCGCGGAGTTGCGGCCAGCGGCAAGAGCAAGGTAAGGAGCGAGCCCGCGGCACTCACCCAAACCGCACGCCGCCTGGCCGATACTGCGTTCACATGTTTGCGCATCCACCATAGGGAGAGCCAGCCGCCGAAAAAGCCGCCGGCGTTCGAGATCAGCGGGGGAATCCAAAGATACCCGGCCGCTGCTTTGACAGACAGGTGATAGACGCGGCCATAGTACAGAACGCCCCAGTTCGACCATAGGGAGTAACTGCCCATCCAGCAAAGGTTGGCGAACACCAGCAGGAGTAGGTCGCGGTCCTTCAGGATGAACCAGGACGAGCGCGTCCTTTGGAGGCCGGGTGGTTGTTCCTCATCGAAGGCTGGTGGAATGCGGCGGCTGACGAAACGCCACAGCGGCAGCCATAGAAACCCAAGCAGTCCGGTTAACACGAACGGAAAGCGCCAGCTTGTGTATGCAATGAGTGCGGCCCAGAGGGGGATCAGCGCCGAGCCGAGACTCAAACCGATCTGGTTGACGGCGGCACCGAGCGCGCGCTCTTCGGGCTTGAGATAGATGCCGTTGAGTTTGCCTACGGCGGGAACGCCGGCGCATTCACCCGCACCCAACGCAGCGCGGGTTATCGCGAGAAAGCCGAAGCTCGGTGCAAAACCACTGGCGATGGCAGCTGCGGACCACCAGGCAACGGCGGCGGAAATGGCCCGGTTCACGCCTACGCGATCGAGGAACCAGCCCGCGAACAGTGCCACGGCCGCATAGGCGATGGAGAAAGCCGATAGCAGCCACCCAAAGCTGGTCAGAGTGAGGTGGAACTGCGCCACGATGTAAGGGGCGAACACGGAAAGCACCTGGCGATCCATGTAGTTCAGCGTGGAGGAAAGCACGAAGGCAAAAACGGCGAACCAGCGCCAGGAGACGGGCGAAGCGAGTGGACGCAAGGCCTATGGTCTCAGTGCAGATCGAAATTGGCGCCCTGGATGTCGTCGGCCCGCACGTCCAGCACTTTCTGCTGAGCGGAGGCCCCGTACATTGCATCCAGCCGGTGCTGTCCCGAACGCAAATGCAAGGTGAGCGGTGCCCGTCCGGCATCCTTGCCGTCCACCAGTATGGTGGCGCCGGGCGGGTTGGAAGTGACCAGTACCGTTCCCACACTTTGCAGCATGGCGACCACTACGCTGCGTTCGTCGGGCACATGGAAAATGCGGCTGGTAGTGGCGTATCCAGCAAGATCGGCGGTGAGAACGTGCCGGCCTGCGGGCAGTTCCAGCGAACAAGGTGCAATGCAGGTCGCGGCGGCGCGGTTATCGACCATCAGGTGGGCGCCGGGAGGTTCGGTAAGCATTTCCACGAAGGCACTGCCGCTCGCGGACGGCGGCGTGATTGGCTGGGATTGCCGGGCTGCGGGGAAGGTGGGGGACTTTGCTGCCCGGAACTGGCGTCCCGTTGCTGTTCCGGCCGGAGTGTGTCCCTGGGGAGCGCTGCTTCTGAGTCGATCGGCACTGGAGGGCGGCGGTGTGTTCGGGAGCGTCGATGGCGCTGTGTCGGTTGATCCTGCAGGCGTGGAGCTTCCAGTCGTGGAGGCGCGTTCGGTTGCTGCAGGTGACGTCGATTCAGGGCCCGGGGGCGGTGTAACGGGCCCGGACTTACTGTCCAGGACCTGTACAGGCACGCTGCTTGCCGGATGCCAGTTGAGGACCAACGCCAAAACTCCCAGCAGGAGAATCACAGCTAATCCGATAAGACCGAAGCGCTGCAGGGGCGACTTGGGCACAAGGGGATCCGGCTCCTCCCATTCGCTTTTGCGGCGCGCGGTGTTTCGCGGCGGCAGCGGAGGCAGGGGCAGCGGCGGGCTCGCCACGGTAGACATTGCAGGTGGGGGCAGGTCCGAGGCCAGCGTCTTGGATGACCATGCTGCCGTTGCTGCCGCGGCAGCGGCTAAGCGGGATGGCTCCCCTGCCGCGCGTACCGTAGCGGAAAAAGCGCTCTCGGCGGAGCGTGGCGTCGCTGCGACTGGGGACGGTTCTGCTGCCAACGTTTCCACGGGCGCGGCCGCAGCTGGTGTGGCAAAAACTGGTGCAGCAACAGCCGGTGCAGGGACCGTCGGTGCAGGGACCGTGGGTGCAGCAACAGTCGGTACCTCCTCTGTGCCCGGGAGGGCAGCGGCGAGTGCCTCCACAAAATCTGTGCACGTTTCGTAGCGCGCACTTGCCTCCTTTGCCATGGCGCGGTCGAGCACCCGCGCGGCACTCGCAGGCACCTCAGGGGAGAGTTCATTTGCCGGCTGTGGTTGCTCGACACAAATCGCATAACAAAGCTGCGAGAGGTCGGGAGCGTCGAACGGCTTACGTCCGGTCAGGAGTTCATAGCCAATAGCACCCAGCGAGAAGACATCGGACTGACCGTTGCGTGTCATACCGAGGACTTCTTCGCGCGACATATACTTCGCGTGTTCGGGAGCAGACTGACGCGAGCTTTCGTTGTGTAGCGAGGGACGCTCGGCGCCGAAGACATCCGGGATCTCCACTTCCACAAAACGATCGTCAAGGACGGGTGAGATGAGGATCGACTCAGGGGAGAGGGCCGGATGCACATGGCCGCGGCGGTGAGCGTCATCCAGAATGGCGGCCGCTTGTCTGAGTATAGAGAGTGAAACGGAGTGCGTGTTCCGCGTCGGGCGTCGCAACAACTCCGCTAGAGTAATTCCCGTCATCGCGTCGCTCTCCTTCATGATACGAGCACGAGCGTTATGCTCAGCGACTCGTGTACAGGTCTGATCCGGCGATTACGATATTCTGTTCAGAATCACCGCTTCTCGTCGCGTATTTCTGCATCTACCTGCTGGCGCGTGACATCACACCGACGACAGTAGAAAGAGGAACTTGTGCGCATTTTTGCGGTCGTACTTATGCTGGCGCTCGCACCTTTATGCGTGCAAGCCCAACTCGGTGATGCCTTAAAACATCTGGGCTCTCATGCTCCCACGGGAGGCGGCGGTCAGACGGCCTCAGGTTTGAAGCAGGCCCTGGAGATCGGCACCAAGAACACGGTTGCACAGACAGGCACCACAAACGGCTTCTTCGGAAACCCAGCCATCAAAATCGATGTTCCCGAAAAACTGCGTCCTATAGAAAAAGCACTGCGCATGGCCGGCCAGAGCTCATTGATCGACGAATTCGTACTGTCCATGAACCGCGCGGCCGAAAAAGCAGCGCCGGCGGCCGGAGACATTTTCGGCAATGCCATCAGCCATATGACGTTTGACGATGCTCATTCAATCCTGACGGGAGGGGACACCGCCGCCACCCAGTATTTTAAAGATAAGACGTCCGATCCGTTGCGCACTGCCTTTCGTCCGCCGGTGAAATCGGCAATGGAAGAAACGGGTGTGGAACAGAAATACAACACGATGATGAGTAGTGTTCCAAAGATGCCGTTTGGACACAGCACCCAGAGCTTCGACATCGACGATTACGTTGTTGGAAAAGCACTGGACGGTCTATTCGTCGTGCTCGGCCAGGAGGAGAAGAAGATTCGTACGGATCCCGCCGCGCAGGTTACTCCCTTACTGCGGGACGTCTTCGGCCACCGGTAACGTTCGGCACCTGCCTGCGGGGCGAGTTCTTGAGAGCCAACCGAGATCGTCCAGCAGCCTCAGATTTTTCTTAGATGCCTTTCCACAGGCATACACCCTACACTTGGATCGCCCCTAGCTTCAGCGGCTCCAAAGGACCTAGCTGGGCGGCATCTAAGGACGAATTTGATTTACCACCGTAAGGCTCTCTTTTTACTGGCTTCGGCGCTCGTTATGGCGCAGGCTGGTTTTGCCTCCAGTGTCAACTGGAATCTGAGTAATGTTGCGTTCAGTGATGCGGCTACCGCGTCCGGCACCTTCACTTTCGACGCCGATTCGCAAACCCTTAGCAACTGGAACATCAGCGTCACGTCAGGCGCGCTTCCGGCATTCACTTACACGCCGGCAGATTCCACCGCCGGGTCTTACTTCCAGGTATCCGGTTACCAGAACGAGTTGCTGTTCATGGTGAATGGCAGCACGCGCCAACTGCGGATGACACCCTTGACTGCTTTGACGGACGGAGGCGGAACCGTGAACGTCAACCTGAATACCTTTGGCAATGGCTCCGGCAGCGTTGAGTGTAACAACTGTGCGCCGTATCGCGAAATCGTAAGCGGCGTTCTGACAACCTCTCCGGAACCAGGCTCGGTGAGCCTGCTGGGTATGGGCTTTGCGAGCGTGGGACTCCTGGTCCAGAAAGTGCGCAAACGGTCGTCGCAAAAAGCTTAGCGCTACCGTATCCGGTAAGAGACTTGGCGAAGCGATCGCCAAGTCTCGCAGCAGATTAGGCCAAGGCGGTTCGATAGAGAGCGATGAGTTTACCCCAAGCCCGCTCAGCCGCAGCTTTGTTATAGATTGGGACTCCGTTCTGCTTCGGCATATCCGGCACGCACCAGCCGTGCAGAGTGTCCGGATAGACTTCGATTTCGACGGGCACATGCGCCGCTGCCAATGCCTCACGCAGCTTATCTTTTGCGTCGGGCTGGCGCTCGTCGTCGTTCGCCGCAATGCCGAAATACATGCGGGCCTGAATCTTTGGCGCCAGCAGGTGTGGACTGTCCGCCTTGTCCGTTACTAGTCCGCCGCCATGGAACGACGCACCGGCACCGATGCGGTTCGGTATCGCCGCGGCTGTTTTCATCACCAAGGGGCCGCCCATGCAGTAACCCTGGGTGCCGATTTTCTTGTTCTTGTCGACTGCGTTTTGCGCGTCGAGAAAGGCCACGTAGGCGGCTGCGTCCTTCTCTGCATTTCCGGGCGCCGTAATCGAGGCCATCAGGGGCCGCAGTTTCGCCATGTCGTCCGCGCTTTTGAAATCAAAGGTTGAAGCGTCCAGGTAAGGCGGTTTCGTTACCCGATAGTAGGGATTCGGCACCAGCACGGCGTAGCCCTCGGCGGCCAATCGCTTGCCCATCTCGCGCATGGCGGGCCGCAGTCCGAAGGCATCCGGCCAAAGCAAGACTCCGGCATGTGCCCCGGCTTCCGGGTGCAGGAACGCCGCATCGCACTCCCCGTCAGGAGTACGAATCTGCACATTGCTTTCAACAACCCCGGCAGTAGCCTCGGCGCCCGGTTCCGTGGCAACGGCAAGCCCCGCCGCCATCGAGCCGGCAACGAAGCGCCGACGTCCCATGGATCCGGCTTGAAGTTTCTCTTGATCTTCGGTCATATTCACCCTTCAAAAGAGTACCGCCCGGATGTCGATTTGCGAGAACTCGCACGTCGTCAGGTTGGACGTACGCGCAGCGACGTCGATCGGAAAGGATAAAAACAACATGACCTTACTCGCAGCAAATGGAGCGGCATCCGCGATCGCTCAGGAAATAACCGCTGAAGAGCGGCAACAAGCCAAGCTGTACCTGGCACAAACGCGCGATTATCTGCTGGGCGCCATCAAGGGACTCTCCAGTACTCAATGGCACTTCATCCCAGGGCCGGACTCCTGGTCCATCGGTCAGAATGTGGAACACGCCATCTTCGTGCTTGACCGTGTCGCCGGACCGGTCTGGGACATGCTGGTTCAGGCGCCACCGCCGTCGTCACATCTCGACAAAAGCGAAGTGGACGCAATTGTGATCCACCAGTTCCCGACGCGTTTGAAAAAGTTTCCCGCTCCTGAGTTCGCCATGCCCGGAAGCCGCTTCGCAACGGTCTCCGAGGCTATTCAACCATTAACCGACAGCTATGCCAAGCTGGCCGCCAAGCTCGAATGCCCCGATCTTCGATTACATGCGTTGGAGGCGCTTCCCTTGAAAGCAGTCACAAATGGGCGGCACGACACCATGGACGGATATCAATGGATTTTGGCCGCGGCCGCTCATGCTGAACGCCACACGAATCAGATGCTTGAAGTGAAGGCGCACAAGAACTTCCCTGTTAATTGATCACCATGAGCAAGCGTGGGGAAGGGATGCGACAACGCATTTCCTTCTCCCCATGTAGGAAACTGGCTCCGTGGAAGTGAATGCGCCGGCGGAGGCCCGCTATTGGATTGAGAAGCTCGGCCTTAAGCCCCATCCGGAGGGCGGCCACTTTCGAGAGACCTACCGGGCACCGGTCACCATTCCGCAAGTGGCCCTGCCGGATGTGTTCAACGGCGGTAGAAGCGCCTGCACGGGCATTTACTTCTTGTTGGCAGGGCAAGAGTTCTCCGCCTTTCACCGGTTGGCTGCCGACGAGATGTGGCATTTTTACGCCGGCGCCGCGATCACTGTTCACATGATCGATAGGGAGGGGAAGCACACCGAGTTCGCTGTTGGCCCGAACGCGGAGAAAGGGGAGCAGTTTCAAGTGGTCGTTCCAGCCGGTTTCTGGTTCGGCTCTTGTTTGTCCGAGCCCGACGCCTTCGCCCTGGTCGGCTGCACGGTGTCACCCGGCTTCGATTTTGCGGATTTCGAACTGGCCGATCGCGGCGCGCTCCTTCGTGAATATCCGCAGCATTCGGGCCTGATTGAACGTCTCACACGCTGAGAATCTTCATATTAGCGGCGGTGCATCAGTTTGAAGATGTAAGCCAGAATTTCGGCGACGGCTTTGTATAGCTCCGGAGGAATCTCCTGGCCCACGTCGACTGCTTTGTAGAGACCACGCGCCAGGGGCGGGTTCTCAATGAGCGGCACCTGGTTGTCGATGGCCATCTGTTTAATGCGCAGTGCCAGATAGTCTTTGCCTTTGGCAACCACCACGGGTGCGACCATCGTCTCCGGTTCGTACCGCAGGGCGACTGCGAAGTGGGTGGGGTTCACAATGACGGCCGTTGCCGTCGGTACCTGCTGCATCATGCGCTTACGGGCCAAGTCGCGCTGAATGCGGCGAATGCGCATCTTAATCTGGGGGTTACCTTCGGCCTCTTTGTGTTCGTCCTTGATGTCCTGTTTCGACATCTTGAGACCGGATGTAAAGCGGCGCTGCTCGCGCAAGAGGTCCACGCAACCGAAGACAAAGAAGAGGCCGGCTGCTCGCCACAGCAGCGTGCTCAGGGAACCGAATACGTCGGCTTGTCCCGCCTGGATGCTTTTGAACGGCAGCAACATGTAGCGGTCGAGGCTTTCGGACACAATCGCGTAGACCACGTAACCGCAGACAGGCAGCAAGACCAGAGCTTGCACGAACGAAGAAAGATTTTGGTGCCACAGTTGCGGTATTCGCGAGATTGGGTTCAGGCGACTGAAGTTAGGCGCCAGCTTGTTAAAGCTGAAACCGAGTTTGGTGACGCCGAGTTGCAGGCAGGCACTCAGCAACCCAAGGGCGCCGCCGGCCGCCAAGATCGGCAGACCGCACTGCAGCATCAGAACGCGCAGCAGATGAACCCAGTCAGTAAGAATCATGTCGCCACGGAACGCCTGGCGAAGCAACTGATCCATCACTCGTCCCATACTGACGAGCCACTTGCCTCCGAGAAACTGGAGGATGCTTACGAACGCAAGGAACTGAATGCCGGAAATAAACTGGCGAGCAGGACACAAAGTTACCCTCGTCACGCGCCTTCTGCAGGCGCCGCTGAGTGGGCTGTTCAGACTTTTGCGAATCCGCCATCGGCTCTGTTCCCGGTCAGCGGACAGGCCCGCGGCAATGCGGAACAGATGGCTGGCGTATTCGGAGTACACCGTCATGGAGATACTCAGCAAAACCGAAATAGTGCGAGCGCCGCCAAACACTTTAAGGGAGTCGCGAATGATGATAACTGCAAATTGGCGTTGATGCGGCCCAGCAGCGACAGCGTCAGATCCACCATCAGCATCAATGCCAGAACCGGCAGAGCCAGCCGAAACCCAACCGAGAACAAAGTTCCCGCCGGCATGAACAATGGCTGCCGACCAATGCGGATTCAACGCCAACTTGTCCGGGCGGTTGTGTCTCCAGGCTGCGAGCAAACAGGCGAATGACGTACAGATGCAGGCCCAGAGTCACAAAGAGCAGCCCGAGAGCGCCTGAGCGATAGAACTCATAACCGGCGAATCTGCCTGCGTATCGGGATCAACGGTGGAGGCAAACGAGAAGCCGGCGTGCAGTCCTACAATCTGGCCGAAGAGCAACGCTGCATCGGAGAGGAAGCCCGCCAGCAGTCCAATGCAAAGGCCGAACCCCGCCTCCACCACAAGCAGTCCGGCGTACTCGAGAACTGATGGATCGTGCGCCAGATGCGGCCACACCGGAAATAAGGCGATGCTGGTCGCCACCACAAGCACGACACGCGATGGATCGGGAATGCTTTTGATTCCGGGCAGCGGCACAAAAATGAAAGCGCCTCCGATGCGCGCAACAACCAACAGAAAGCTGTAGAGCAGGGCAACAGGCGCCTGCAACTCAGCGTGCATAGCGGCTCAAGTTGCCGAGAATATCGGACGCATACTCCATGGCGCGGTGCAGCACGTAGGGCAGGGCAAGGTTGCAACCACCAGGAAGACGCCCAGTCGCGGAACCGTGCTGAAGGCCATATCCTGGATCGACGTCACAATTTGAATCAGGCTGGTGACGATGCCGGTCACAAACGCGGCAATCAGAAACGGCGCGCTGAGCCAGAACATCATCAGCATGGCTTGTCGGACGATGTGTACCGCGGAGTCGGGCGTCAGTGTAGAAGCAGGCCTTTCATCAGCGAGCCGACCACGAGATCCCAGCCGTCTACCAGGACAAACAGCAGGATCTTGAATGGCGCTGAAATCATGGCCGGCGGCAACTGCATCATGCCCATCGAGACCGTAATAGAGGCGACCACGACGTCAATCACCATAAACGGCAAGAAACAGCACGGTGCCGATCTGGAAGGAAGCCTTCAACTCGGAGAGTGATGTAGGCCGGGATCAGCACCTCCATGTCGAGGTCCGCCGGCATTTCGCGGCGCGGAGTATGCGAGATGCCGACAAACAGTTGCGATGTCACTTTTCGCGCGCGAATTGAAGAAAAAATTGCCGCAGCGGCTGTTCGCCCATTTGCAAGCGCCTGTCGAGCAAGTCATCTTGTTCTCGTCGAACGGCTCCCAGGCGTTGCGCATAAATATCCTTAGCCACCGGTTGCATCACCAGCATCGAGAGAAACAGCGAAGCCCGATAAGCACCTGGTTCGACGGCGCGGTCTGCGTCCCCAGCGCCTGCCTCAAAAAGTGCAGCACCATCGAGATGCGCAGGAACGGAGTAACACACATAACGACTGCGGGCAGCAGCATCAGCAGGGTGAGCAGAATGATGATCTGCATCGGTGCGCTGATGGTCGGTCCGCCTGGACCCGAGGAAAGGTTGGTGCCGAGCAGAGGACCTACGGGAATACTTCCCGATCCGGACGCACCTGCTGCAAAAAGGGCGGGTGTTGCGCTCGACACCGCGATCAATGCTGCTGCGCGCATGACAAGTCTTTTCACTGCGATGCTCCTGATTGCTGTTGTTCCACAGTCTTCCAGGAACTGCTCTCCACCAGATAGAAGCCGGCCGGCGAGGTGCCGATGAGAATGGCGCGATCTGCCATCTTCACCAAGCTGAGTGAGTGCGTAGGCGACAGCTGCAGCGCGTCAACGCGCTCGAGGATTTTGTTGCGCCCCGTCAGCCGTGAACTCACGGGACGAAACGATGCGAGCGGCGACATCTGCAGGGCGCCACGTTTGCGAAGCCACCAGAGTGTGACGCCCAGAATGGCGAACACACCCAGGACGGCGGTTAGTTGCGGAAGCAATTCCAATGCTTATTCCTTCAAATCGAAATCGGTAATGCGAACACCTGTAGTGCTTTCGGAGATCACGATTTCTCCACAGCCGATCATGGCGCCGCCAATACGGATGTCCAGGTTTTCGCCCGCCGAGCGATGCATCTCGAGAACGCTCTCAACATCCAGGCGCAGCAGTTCGGCAAGTGTCATCTTGCGCCGGGCGAGTTCAACCTCTACCCCTAGACGAACATCGGAGAACGCTGCGATTTCTTCTGTTACGGCACCCATGTTTAGTCAGGCCTTACTTTATGAGTCCGACCGCATCTTGCGCCAGCTCATCGGAGACGGTGACGACGCGCGAATCTGCCTGGTAACTGCGCTGAAACGTCAGCAGTTGAGAAAATTCGCTGGCAATGTCCACCGTGGAGCTCTCCACTGCGCCGCCGTCAACCGCTCCCAGTCCGCCGGTGCCCGCTGCACCAATTACAGGGCTTGCGGAATCGGAACCCAGGCTGAAGTTGTTGTTCCCAACGTCTAACAGCGATTGCGGGTTGCGAACGGACGCTAACGCTAGCTGCGCAACTACCTGCTGTTTGGCGCCGTTTGAATAGGAAGCCGTGATTTTGCCGTCGTTCTGAAGACTCACTCCGGTAAGCACGGCAGCCGCCTGGCCGTCCTGCGTCTGTGCGGTTAAGCTGGACGCCGTCGAATACTGAGTAACGTTCGGGACGCCTGCCGACCCCGACACGTCCCAGTTCACAGTCATATTGGCGGCGCCGTCGCTCATATTGCTGAAGGAAAGGGGCACAGCCCCGTTTGTGACAGTTGTAGTGATCGGATTTCCGTTCGCATCCACACCGTTCACTGTTGTGGCCGCGAGGTTACCGCTGGTGTCGAATTGCAATGAACCGGTATTTCCGGTGACGGTAGCGTTCGCGCTGGTAACGGTGTAATTCCACTTGCCCGCCGTCGCCGGGTCTTTCACGAAATTGATATTGAGCGGGACCTGGTTCCCAAGCGAATCGTAAGCCGTGATGGCGCTGGTGGACCAGGTTCCACTGGCCGCTGTTGATGCATCCAAGTTTATGGTTCCGGAGAAGGCCGTGCTCTGTTCTCCGGCTAGCGTTTGGCCGGTGGGCACCTGGATATCGCTTAACGCTCCACTCGGATTGATTGCGCCGTTGGTTGGCTTCCAGCCCTGCACCCGTTCTCCGCTTTGGGAGGTCAAATAGCCATTCTTGTCGAGAAGAAAATTCCCGGCGCGTGTGTAGAGCGTCTGGCCGCTGGTGTCTTTCACGACAAAGAATCCAGACCCGTTTATGGCGCCGTCGAAGCTGCCGCCGGTTGTGGTCACGTTGCCTTGAAGGAATTGAGCCGTGGTCGTCGGCACTCCCGTTCCAAGTCCAACTTGGCTGGAAGAATTTCCGCTCAACGATTCGGCGACCAGATCCTGAAACGAGACAGTGCGGTTTTTGAAGCCGTCCGTATTCAGGTTGGCGAGGTTGTTGCCGACCACATCGATGGCGGTGGTCATGGCGTTCATGCCAGAAAGTGCAGTGGAGAAAGCTGTAAACATGTTCGTCCTTTTCCGTTCGCGCTAATTAGCCGATGCTGTTCAGCAGCGATGCCGAGCTGTCGGTATTGATGGCTGCACCGATATTGCCTGCAGATGTGGCAGCAGATGAACTGCTGGAGGAGCTGGCAGAGACCGCATCGGTGGGGTCGATCGTCTTCGTCACCGAGGCGACGTTTTGGTTGATGGTCATCAATTGTTCCAGTGAACTGAACTGGGCCAGCTCACCAACGAAGGCAGTGCCATCGGTTGGATTCAGCGGGTCCTGATTCTTCAATTGAGAGACCAGCAGTGTCAGGAAAGTGCCTTCATTGGCGCTAACGCCGCTGATTTGTCCTGACGTAGAGGCCGACGAACGCGTGCTGGCGCTGGAACTGCTGGGCGCGGTAATCGATGATTGGTTGTTAATGGCGGTTATGGGACTGGACATAAGAATGGATTCCTGTTCTCTTCTAGCGATTGGGCTCACCTTCGTACATTTGGTTGAGCCATGCGGACTGGTTCTTTTCCTGCTGCTTCTGCTGATTGGACTGTGCGTCGCTGAATGCTGCCTGGCCTTCCTGCGATCCCTCGCCGGAACTGGTGTCGGAGGACTGGTCGTTGGTTGCCGATGCCGTCGAAGGCTGCCACAGGTCGCCTTGTACGCCGGACTGCGAAAGGCGGTCGGATAACTCCGGGAGATGCTGGCGGAGCGACTGTGCGAGCTCGGAATCGGGTGTTCTTACCGTCACCTGCACGTCGCCGGCGCGTTGGGAAACGCGAACGTTCACAGCGTTGTCGTCGGCGGATGCTACCTGAAAATCGATGGTCTTGCTGTCTCTGGCAGGCGAAGGCGCATCCATCACCGGCGCGCTACTCATTACCGGCGCTGCTTCCACTGGCTTGCTGGCTGCGTTGGCCGCGTACGCGGTCTGCACGTGGTCGATGGAGGCGACAGGCGCGACCGGCGGAGCGGCAGACGCAGCATGCGTGCTGACAGCCGTGGAAACGTTGGTGCTGCCGATTTCGATGGGGTTCTTACCGGCGGGTTGCTCGTCGTCTTTTCCCGATTCGCCGTGTTCCTTCTTGCCGTTGTTCTTGGTGTCGGCAATGGCTTGCGTGCCTTTGTTTGTAGAGGAGTCGCTCACCTGCGTCGCATTCATATGAAGGTTGGCGCCGAAGGCTACGCCGCCTTTGTTCTGGGCCGCATTGTTCGCCTTGTTTTGCGCCAGCTTGGTTGAATCGACCGCGGTCGTTCCCGATGCGGCTGCAGTCGCGTTGCCACTGGCCGCACGATCGAGCGAGAGTTTCAGCTTGCGATCGTCCAGGATCACTTGAGATGGCAACTCGGCGCCGAGGAGCGTGGCGGCATTATCGTTTGTTTTCGCGGTGTGCTGCCGTTTGTCATTCGGCTTGTCGTCCCGACGTGATCGATCGGTTGGGGCCGCAGCCTGAGCCTGTGTGCTGCTGTCGCCCGTGGAGTCGCTTGTATTGCTGGCGTTCTGGAAGAAAGAAGAAAAGCTGCTGTCGCTGGTGCCGTTGAGGGAATTCGCGGAAGATGCCGCCGAGGCGGCGAGCGAAGTATCGGACCAGGTAAGCGGAGCAACCGAGAGGGAGGTCACGCCACCGAAAATGCATTTCGTGGGCCAGTGCCCGTCCTGTTCAGTTTCAGTGACTTACACGTGACAGCGCCACGACGTAACGCGAGCGCCGTCGAAGATTGGCCGACCAGATTTCGACGGCGAGTTCGTCCTCAATGGGCTTTTCGGACGTTTTTGCTGCGATTTCGGGCGTTGTGAAGATTAGCGGCCGTGGCCCTTGGCGTGCATAACTAGCAGCCGAACTGCTATGGATTCGTTAACAAGTAGTGCCGCGAGCGGGATGCGCGCCAGCCTTGAGTCGTTAGACATGCTGGCGAACAATCTCGCGAACACCCAGACGAACGGGTATAAGGGCGATCGCGAATTCTTCGACTTATACACGTCCGGAGAAGAGATGAGCAATCCGCTGGAGATGCCGAACATCGTGAATAACTGGACCGACTTCTCGCAAGGCAGTATGCAGGCGACTGGTAATCCTCTAGATTTCGCGATCGCGGGGCAGGGGTTCTTCGCGGTAAACGGGCCCTCGGGAACTTTGTATACGCGCAATGGCGCGTTCCGGCTGGATGCCAAGGGACAGTTAGTGACGCAAGATGGCTATACGCTGCAACAGGCAAATGGCAAGCCCTTGCAACTCGACCCGACGCAGGAGGTCAGCGTCGACCCGCGCGGTTCAGTGACACAGGGCGGGGCGCAGGTAGCACAACTGCAGGTGTCTTCGTTTGCGAATCTAACGGACTTGAGCAAGCAGGGCTTGAATTATTTCCAGTACGGCGGCAATGCGGCGGATGTGAAAACGGCACCGGGCGAGGTACAGCAGGGACGACTGGAAGGATCGAACGTCGGCAGTGCTGAGTCGGCCGTGCGCCTGGTTACCGTGATGCGCCAATTCGAAATGCTGCAGAAAGCCGTGACGATTGGCTCCGACATGAACAAGCAGGCAATAGAAGATGTGGCGCGTTCGGGTCAGTAGGGCGCGCGAACGAAGAGGAGAACACCACCACCAATGATCAGAGCTCTTTACAGCGCGGCCAGCGGAATGAACGCGCAGCAATTGAATGTCGACAATATCGCGAACAATCTGGCGAACGCGAACACGGCTGGCTTCAAGATGCGCCGGACGGAATTTCAGGACCTGGTTTACCAAAACATGGTGACGCCCGGAACGCAATCCGGCGCTCAAAGCACAGTGCCGGTAGGGCTGCAAATCGGTATGGGTGCGCGCCCGGCATCGAACGAAATTATTCTCACGCAAGGCAATCTGACACAGACCGAGAACCCGTTAGATCTGGCGATCCAGGGCAAAGGCTTCTTTCAGATCCGGCAGGCGGACGGCACGATTGCCTATACCCGCGACGGCTCGTTCCAATTGGATAAACAGGGCAACCTGGTGAATTCGTCTGGCCTGATGGTCGAGCCGCAGATCACCATTCCGGCGCAGGCGCTTTCAGTAACCGTTGGTGCCGATGGCACGGTGAGTTACACCATGCCGGGGCAATCAGCGGCGCAGACCGCCGGCCAGTTGCAGTTAGCGACGTTTCAGAATCCCGCCGGTATGAGCAGCATTGGCGGCAATCTGTTTACAGCGACGGATGCGTCGGGACAACCGATTGTGAACACGCCCGGCTCCAGCGACGGCATCGGCACCTTGATGCAGGGTTATCAGGAGCAATCGAACGTGAACGTAGTGGAAGAGTTCATCAACCTGATACAAAGCCAACGCGCATACGAGGCGAATTCCAAGGTCGTTAAAGCCGCGGACGAAATGTATCAGCAGATCAACAACCTGAAGCAATGATCTTCGCTCTCGTTATGGCTGCCTGTGTTTCGGTGGCGGGTCCGAAGATTCTGGCCCGGGACTTGGCGCAAGCGGTGCCGGCATTTGTACCCTCCAACGCGAACGCTGTGGTCGGATACACGCCGGCCCCTGGCGTTCAGCGGATGGTGCATGCGGCGGAACTGCGCGCGCTTCTGCGCCAACAGGGTTTCGACACCGATTCACCCTTGGAAGACGTGTGCTTTCAAAGACCGGTATCTGCCCTGAAAGAGAGCGATGTCGTTGCGTCTATGCGAGGAACGCTGGGTGCAGGAGCAACGGTGGATGTTGTTGAGTTGAGCAAGTTTCCCGTACCAGCGGGCGAACTGGTGTTCCCGCGCGACCAAATGGGCGCGCCGCCGGTGGCGCTGTGGCGGGGTTACGTCAGGTACGACGAGACAAGCAAATTCCCGGTTTGGGCGCGTGTGAGGATCGCTGTCCCGAGCACCCGTGTGATGGCTGCGGAGGATCTGCGGCCGGGTGCTCCTATTCAGGCGCGGCAAGTGCGGCTGGTAAGTGAAGCTGTGTTTCCAGACAAGCGCGCAACACCGGAGTCGCTCGAGGATGCGGTGGGCTGCATTCCGCGTCGTCTGATTCCGGCGCAAACTCCTTTGTGGAAGGACGCCATCGACCCGCCGCTGACTATTGCGCGGGGCGACAAGGTAACGGTGGCTGTTCGTGCCGGTCTTGCACGGCTGAGTGTTCGTTGCCGAGGCCGAAGCGGATGGACGCCGCGGCGATTTGATCGCCTTGAAGAATCTGGAATCGGGCAAAACCTTTCGGGCGCGCGTGGAAAGCGCGGGTCGCGCAGCAGTAGATGGCGATGCGGGGAAGCTATGAAATATCTGCGTGTGATATCGGTGGCGCTGTTGCTGGCGCCGGCAGTGTTTGCGGCGAAGAAGAGCTTGCTGCCGCCAAAACAGCCGTCCGCCGCTGATCAATATGTGAAGGATGCGGAAGGACGTGTCGCTGACAACTCCGTAGGTTCACCTGGCTCCACCTGGTCGAACTTGTCCGTGATGACCGATTTGACGCGCGACCCGAAGGCGAGCCGGGTAGATGATGTGGTCACAATCGTGGTAGCGGAATCCGCTTCGGCGGTGACTACGGGTGCAACCCAGACCGAGCGCAAATCGAATGCGAACACAACCCTGTCGGGCATTCCTGGGGTGAAGGGCGCGGCGGCGACGACCTTGCTCTCGAGCCTTGGGAAAATCTCGGCCGACACTTCGCTAAATGGAACCGGAACAACCTCGCGCACCACCACGCTGAACACAACCTTAACTTCTCGTGTCACTCGCGTGTTGCCTAATGGGTTCCTGGTGCTGGAAGGAACGAAGAACGTTCAGGTCAATTCCGAGTGGCAGACGGTCACCGTACACGGCGTAATTCGTCCGGCAGATCTGACGGCCGACAACACCGTCTCGTCGATCGCGCATTGCGCAATTGGAAGTGAAACTGGATGGAAAAGGTGTGGTCAACGATGCCATTCGACGGCCTAATTTTCTCTACCGTGCGTTGTTAGGATTGCTGCCATTCTAGTTATGCGCTCTATCATTGCCCGATTCTCCGTTCTGCTGGCGATTGCCTCCGCATTACCGTTATTGGGCGCAGTCCGCCTGAAGGACATAGCGTCCGTGGAAGGCGTGCGCGACAACCAGTTGCTTGGTTACGGGCTGGTAGTGGGATTGGCGGGCACCGGCGACCGCCAGCAGACCATCTTTTCAGCGCAAAGCCTGGCAAACACGTTGCAGCGCATGGGTGTCACAGTTTCTCCAACGGCGATCAACGTCAAGAATACGGCGGCCGTTATCGTGACGGCAACCATGCCGCCGTTTGCGCAGCCCGGCATGAAAATCGATGTGACAGCATCATCCATTGGCGATGCATCGAACCTGCAGGGTGGCTTGCTGATCATGACTCCGCTGCGTGGCGCCGATAGCCAGGTCTATGCAGTGGCACAAGGAGCGGTACTGACCGGCGGCTTCGCCGCAGGCGGGGCTGGCGCGGCGAGAGTGGTGAATCATCCGACGGTGGGCCGCGTGCCGGAGGGTGCCCTGATTGAAAGGCTGGCTCCGTCCGCAATCCCGAAGGGTGAAGTGAAACTGCAACTGCACAGGATGGACTTCGAGACGGCGAGTCTAATGGTGGGAGCTATCAACAAGAAGTTCGCGAACCTGGACGTTCCGCCGGCACGCGCGGATAATGCCGGCCTGGTGGCCGTGCAAATTCCACGTTCATATCAGGATCGCCCAGTAGAGTTCATCGCGGAGCTGGAAGAGATTAAAGTGGATCCGGAACGCAGCTCTAAAATCGTCGTGAACGAGCGGACCGGCACCATCGTGATGGGCAAGGAAGTGCACGTAGCGCCCGTGGCGATTATGCATGGCAATCTGACGGTGGAAGTGCAAACAACGTACAACGTTTCGCAACCGGCGCCGCTGTCGAATGGCACAACGGAAGTAACACCGCAGACGCAGGTGAATGCGACTGAGGAAAAGGCGAAGAACCTGGTCTTAAAAGAAGGCGCGACGGTGGAGGAACTGGTGCGCGGATTGAGTGCCATCGGCTCCACACCACGTGACATCATCGCCATTCTGCAAGACCTTCGTGCGGCCGGAGCGCTGGATGCGGAACTCGAAGTGATCTAAACATGATTGACCAATTGCGGGCCGCGGGCGCCATCGCCGGTGGCATAAGTCCGGCCGACAAGCAGGCTCAGAAAACCAAGTCGGCAGCGACCCAGTTCGAAGCGCTTATGATCGGGGAGTTGTTGAAGAGCGCTCGCGGCGACAGCGATTCCTCGGGCTGGTTGGGTGCCGGCGAAAGCGACCACGCAAGTTCGACGGCACTCGATTATGCGGACCAGCAGTTCGCCTCGGTGCTTGCCAAGAATGGCGGCTTAGGCCTGGCGAACGTGATTGAACACGACTTGTCGAAGAAGCCCTAAAAGCTGTAGCTTACTCGAGGCGCGGCTTCCGCGGCGGAAGTGTTCCAGGGATTGGCACCTGCCGCGGTCGCCACCGAGCTTTCCGGTGTGGCCAACTCTTTCCAGGCCTCATCGAGAGTGGTGAGAAGTTCCTGAACTTCTGCCAACGGCTCTTCTGCTTGCTTGAAATTGGCTTCCGCGAGCCTTTTCAACATGTAGTCGTAAAGCGAGGCCAAGCGCGTGGCCACTTCAGTGCCTCTTTGGAAATCGAGAGCGCGATTGAGCTCTATCAGGATGAGCTGAACTCTCGTGATGGCCGTGGAACGCTCGTGGATGCGCTTCGCCGCCAAGTGCCCGCGAGCTTCGATGATCGCCTTGATGGCGCCCTCGTACGCCAGGTGAACGAGTTGCAAGGGAGCAGCAGATAGGACCGAGGATTCCAGGTATGCGCCGTAAGGTGAAGTCGACATGTGCCGTTTACAAAAACCATATCGGACAAGGGCGTGTGCTTGTTCGGCTGGTTTGGGTGTTTACGCCTCTATTTTTGTTCGCAAGAGCGGCCCCGCCCACGTCGCCTGCGCCCACAATGGCGGGCAAACCAACTTCCTCGTCCGATGCCGTGGCAGCGCAAACACAACCCTCTGAAATTGCCCAAAAGCAGGGTGCTTCCATCGCGCTGATGACGGCTTCCATTGACAAACAGAAAACGGCGGTACAGGTGCAGGGCGGGAAAGCAGTAGCGGCCGTTCCCGCCGCCAACGTTGCACCAGGGGTTCCGGCCGGAAACACATTTTTCACAACCACGTGGACGACACCGGCGGTTTTATCGCAGCCGCAAGTGATTCCCACCTGCACTGCTTTGGCAGACGAAGAATTGAAGCCCTTGGTGGAGGCGTCCGCTAAGTCGCGCAACCTGCAGGTGGCATTGGTCCGATCAGTGATTAAGCATGAGTCGGATTCTTACCCCTGCGCCGTTTCCGATAAAGGCGCACTCGGGTTGATGCAGCTGATGCCAGATGTAGCGGAAGAGCTGGGAGTGGACCCGCTCGATCCGAAGCAAAATATCGAAGGCGGCACGAAGTATCTGAAGCAGTTGCTCGATCGCTATAAGGGTGATGTCAAGCTGGCGCTGGCGGCCTATAATGCTGGACCGCAGCGCGTCGACGCCGAAAAAAAGGTCCCCGACATCCCTGAGACCGTGGCCTACGTGGACGCAATCCTAAAAGATCTCACACAAAATCCGATCTCCAAGAAGCAGTGACCGATAAGCTTAGCGTGAAGCTGAATCGGACGTTGCCCTCGGGACAGCCCAAACATAGCTGCGAAAAGCGTTTGCAGACACGCCTGTTGTGCGCCGACCTGGTGCAGTTGTCGTGGATTCAGTCCAATGGCTTGCGCTCGAGCGAGATCGTTATCCTGGAAAATATTTCAGCGGCCGGTGTTGGTTTGTTTGGCGGCGTGCCGCTGCCGGTGAACGCTGTGGTAGAGCTCTCTTCGAATACTGCGGCACTACACGGCGTGGTGCGGCATTGTGTCTTCCGCGAGAACGGTTACATCATCGGAGTCGAACTGGATGCGGATTCTAGATGGGCGCAGGATCCTAGAAGCGGGTTCCTTCCCCAGCATTTGCTGGACGTGTCGAGCCTGGATCTGAGCTGAGAACGGCCGGTTTCTACTTGTCGGATGAGGCAGCGGCGATCAACGCCCTCGTTGGTGTGACCAGATGGTGCGGGATCGTCTGCATAAGCGAGGCGAGAGGATTACCGGGAAGCGACTTTGACAGGCGGGCCCGTTCGCTCCCGTTTTGCGCCTCCACGGTGACACCATTACAGCTGCGCTTCACTGTGAATACGGAGGTTGCAGCGTACTCGCGGCGGAGAGCCTCGGTGTTCCACCCCGAGGCGTCAATAATACGTAGTCCGTTGGCCCGATCGATAATGATGCCGATATCGGTACGGGATTCCGTGCCAGCCGCGGCGGCTGTCTCGAGAATGCTGGCTGCTTCTTCCCAAAACCGGTTCACCTTTACCTCATCGGTTGTACTTCCTGTCTTTTCTAAACCGAAACCATATGAATTTCGACCGATGCGGGAGTAAGGTGCTTGATGATTGCGAATCAGTCTGAGTTCGATGTCCTGCTGGAGCGGTACGAGGACGACCCGGGCGTTTGCAGCAAATTGCTTCGAAACTCGGCACTTGCACAGCCCAGTCAGTTTCTGAGGTACTCACAAACGGCGATAGCGGAGCGTCCTGTCTCGCGTGTTCTGAAGTTTATCGCCGGACTTGCCATCTCGGCTGGCATCATTCCAGTTCTACTTGACACCTTCTCAACTAACCGACAAGCGGCCGGCACGCTGGCCAAGCGACTACTGGAATGCGAGCCCCGGTTCGATGTGATGCTGGCCGACTATCTTCTACAGCCGACCCCAGGGATCACTCACGACGAGAGCATCTATCACGCCGTTTTGGATTTGTTAGACCAGATTTCGGAAAGCGATTTGCTGGTGCCCAACGTTTTGAAGTTGCTGAAACACGCCAATCCCAAGGTAAGGTCGAAGGCGGCGCTTTTCGTGGGAAGCCGAACCCAGAATATGGCCTGGGCGGCCAGGGGCACGCAGGAGTTCGACGCGCGCGTCCGTGCCAATATCATCGAGAGCCTTTTCGGGCTGAACTCTGAATTTGTAATTCAGATGTTCCGCAACCATGTTTCGGACGAGAACAATCGCGTCGCTGGAAATGCCGTTTACGGCCTGTATCAGCTGGGCGAAGTGGAATCGATCGCAAAGATTTACGACTTGGGCCGCCATCCCGAGGCTAGGTTTCGCAACACAGCTGCGTGGCTGATGGGAAAAACCGGGGATCCCCGCTTCAGCGCTTCGTGTCTGGAACTGATGAACGACGCGGATGAAATCGTGCGCGCGCAAGCCTTCAAGGGACTGGGCGAGCTTCGAAAAGCCATGCGCGCTGCTGCCAGCTTGCCACAATTTCGCGCTTCCGTGATCCAGGTGAAGCGCAATGAAAGGGAAACGGCGATTGTCACGGTGACCGAACCGAATGGCGAGCCGGTTCGACGGATTCAGCCGATTCACTTCATCGTGAAAGCCGGCCATCCCTCTAAACCGCTGCGCGAGTTCGCAGTAGAAGAATACGAGTCGCGAACATCGCTTAACGTTGGATTTGTCCTGTGCCTGCCGGTACACGCCAGTGAGGCGCTGGAACGGTCGTTTGTAGATGGATTGCAAGGACTGACCCAACACCGGCGATCCAAAGATCGATGGTCGGTTGTCAAGATCAATGGTCGAGTCTGCCAGTCGAGAGTCGATGGCATGGCGGGAACGCTACTGCGAACGCGGCAGAAATGGGCTGTGCTGAACGTGAACGCAAGCGTACCGACTGCGGTCGCCCCATTTGAGCCGAAATTTGAGTATTCCAATACCGAAAGTCGTCTTGAGCAGATGATTCACGACAACCCGCTCACGTTATCAGAAGTTCCTGCCGAGGATGCGGCGCGGGTAATCGACAACCTCTCCCGGGTGGACATTGCGTCCGGGCGGCCCACCTGGATTGTGGTGGGAGCGGGAGACAAAGGCCCATTGCTGACAAATCTCCTCGATCGAGGTCAGGAACTTGAGGCGGTAGTCAATGTGCTCGCCCTGTCCGAAGAGTGGAATAAGAGCGGGCGGATGCTTGCGAACCAGACAAACGGGATGTTTGAGCTTCTGACTGACGCAAGCTGCGTGAAGGAACGAATGCAGCAAATTTATCGCTCGCTGGTGCATCACTACCGAGTTAGTTGGCCGATTTCAACCAGTCACGTCGAAATAGACATCCACAGCAAACTCGGGCGCGCCTCCGCAGCAGAGAACCCTCAGGAGCGGGACGACATCAAGCAAAGTGCTTGACCGGACAGCGAGTGACTTAGGACTCGTTAGGTAGGGTTGAGGAATTTGCTCGGTCGGAGACTGGGCGCGGAGACTGAGCAGGCTTCATAGTGAGCACAATCATGGCGCAAACGACGGACATTAGCGCCAAATAGGCGTATGCAAGCTTCAGAAACTCGGCTGCGGAATCGGTACGGCTGTAAGAGAACCAGCCCGCGACAATCGTTAACGCAAACACAACACAGGTAAGAACTCGCATTCGACCTCTGGTAGAAGCACTGAAAGAAATGAATTAGGCGACGGTCTGACTCCTCATTGCTGCCGATGCCGCAGTTTGATTCAGGTTCATGGCGTCGATCATCCGGCCAAGACGATCAGCACTGGCCTGCAGCTTCCAGACCTCCGCGGCAAAGTGCGACGCTTCCATCGCGGGCGAAGCAACGCGGCGCTGTTCCAGTGCTGCTTCGGCGCGGCGGATTGCCGCCAGTTGAGAAATCACCAGCATGTCGAGTGGGGTTTGTTTCTGTTGGGCTACCATCTTCTTCTCTTTCGCTCGCTTCGCTATGAGCACGTGGGGTGCCAATTTTTCAGCCGCCACCGTCGAACTCGTATATCAATGTGTTTGAACGGGTTAAGTAATCTCAGGAAACTCCTGGGGCGTGGACAAAATTCCGCTCACTGCGTAAGAAGGTTGGAAAGGGAAGAGTTGGAGCAGGGAGGACGCAATTAGCTGCGGAGGCGGCTCCATTGTGCAGCCGCGAAGTCGTCCGTCATCGCATCGAGTTCACGGTCCGCAGCCTCCGACCAGTCGGCCCGTTGTTTGTCCTGCAACTTTTCCATTAGCTTTACGTTCCGGCGGGCGACGACGACGATTTCTGCCTGAGCCTTCACCAATTTGGCTTGCTCCGCTAACTTTTTAGCTAGTTCACCGTGCCGCCGCTCTGAGCCTCGTTCGTAGGCGTTCAACTGCTTAAGCTCAGCTGCGGAAACGCTGGGGCTGCCGAGTAGGGCTTGTTGGGCGCTTGCTACCGATTGTTGAAGAGCCTGCATCTCGGCTTCAATCCGACCGTAAATATTTTGCACCTGATCGAGCTTTTGCTGCTCAGTGCGTTCCTGTGTCATACGGATATGCAGAACACGTGCAAGGCGGAACTGGAAGGCTTTCATGCTAATGGGTTACGGCAACACCGCGGACAGACGCGTGAGTTCGCCCAGTGTCTCGTCTCGGGGAACATTGCTTTCGGAGTCCTGCTTCAGGAAGTCGATGACCTGGGGACGAGTTTTAATGCACTGGTCCAGTCGCGAGTTGCTACCTGAAACATATGCTCCAAGGTTGATCAAATCCTCAGCTTCCCGGTAAACGGACAGAGCCTCACGGATCTTGCGGGCACCTGTCTTTTGTTCCGGAGTTGAGATTTGACTCTGGAGACGGCTAATCGAGTTCAAGACATCGATGGCGGGGTAGTGCCCTTGCGCCGCCAGTTGGCGGGACAGGATAATGTGGCCGTCGAGGATGCCGCGTACTGCATCACAGATGGGCTCGTTGAAATCGTCACCTTCCACAAGGACTGTGAAGAACGCGGTAATGGAACCTTGCCGAAAGTTGCCCGGCCGTTCACAGACTTTCGGGAGGATGTTGAAGACCGATGGCGTGTACCCTTTCTGGCTGGGCGGTTCCCCCGCAGCAAGGCCGATCTCGCGTTGAGCCATGGCCAAGCGAGTGATAGAGTCCATGACCAGAAGAACATTCAGGCCCTGATCTCGAAAATATTCCGCAATAGCGAGAGCGACAAACGGAGCACGAACGCGAAGTGGGGCAGGCCGGTCGGAGGTGGCGACCACAACCACCGCTCGCTTCCTGCCTTCCGGCCCAAGTTCGCGGTCCAAGAACTCCTTCACTTCCCGGTTACGCTCGCCGATCATGGCGATCACGGTGACGTCGGCGGAGTTATGCCGGCACATGGCGCCCAGTAGAGTGCTTTTGCCGACGCCGCTGCCGCCAAAGATGCCGATGCGTTGACCTTTGCCGCACGGAATCAGGCTGTCGATGGTGCGTACGCCCGTAATCAGCGGCTCTGTAATGTGTTCGCGCTCGAGCGGATTTGGCGGCTGCCGGTAGAGCTCATACCGCTCTTCGGTTTCAAGCCGGGGACCGCCGTCCATTGGTTGCCCGAAAGCATCGAGTACGCGGCCCAGCAGGGCATGCCCGACGCCGATGCGCGACTGATCGCTGCGGGCGACGATGGAATCACCCAGCTGTAAACCATCAGTTTCTTCGAGCGGCATTGAAATGACACGGCCGTTGCGAAAGCCCACCACCTGCGTGCGCACGCTACGTCCGCTGGCGGTTTCGATTTCGCAAAAGTCGCCGACCGCGGCAGCCGGACCGCTGGACTCGATGAGCAACCCGGTAAGTTCAGTGACGCGCCCCCGCCAGACCTCAGTCGAGATGCGTCGCAGATCGTCTATGTAAGACAGCATGTCTATGCCGGGGCTGCTCATGTCTTCGACTTCAACCGATCGGCGAGTCCACGTTCAATTTCACGTAGTTGGGTGTCGATTGAAACGTCGTACTCGCCGCGCGTTGTTTCGACAATGATGCTTCCGAGTGTGAGGCGCGCATCGGGAACAAGGTCGAGTGCGGAGCCGCCTGGAATACGGGCAAGAAATTGTTGAATCGGAGCGTGATGCTGCGGATGGAGCCGGACGCGAACAACCTCCTGCATTCGAACTTTTTCAAGAGCCACACGGATCAGCGCACAAAGCGCGTCGGGATCGGCGGTCACCTCCCGATGAAGCACCTTCTTCGCGATGGCCAAAGCCAATGTCAAGAGGTCAGCCTCGGCTTCGTGACGCAATTTAGGGCGGAGGTCCGCCGCCTCGCGGATGGAGTGCGCCAATTTTTCGAGCAAGGGTTGAATCTCCGCAGTGGCTTGAGCACGGCCGGCATTCTCCCCTTCGCGAAAGGCAGCCTCTCGTATCTGTTGGGCGCGTAACTCCGCTGTCGGCTCCAGTTCGGCAATTCGAGACTGCAGAGCTTTAATCTGCATTCTCGCTTGCACGAGTTCTTCTGCTGTTTCATTCCAGCTTAAAGGCATTGTCTGCGAACCGGCCTGCGATGCCGCCATCTGGGCGACAGGAGCGCTCGGCGAGACCGGCGTTGTTCGGGCAGCTTGCCGCCAGCACAGCGGCTGCGCAACACCCGCCTCGTCTCCGCGCAGCACTTTAGACAACATATTGATCGCCGCCGGTCGCGCCTCGCAGGTTGACCAAACCTTCCGCTTCCAAACTGCGGAGGACGGCTATAATTTCCTGCTGCGCCGCTTCCACATCTTTGATCTTGATGGGGCCGAGTGCTTCCATGTCTTCGAGCATCATTTCCGCGCCGCGTTCGGACAAAGTTTGCAGGAAGTGCTGCTTCAGCCGTTCGCTGGTGCCCTTCAGGGCAATCATCGGTACTTTACGGTCAACGCGCGCCATAATTTCTTTAATCGCATGCTCGTCCAGAGTCAGAAGGTCCTCAAAGACGAACATGAGGTGGCGAATGGTTTCCACCAGATTGGCGTCCTGCGTCTCAATCTGGTTCAAAATGTCTTTGCTGGTTTCGGAATCAAGGCGGTTAAACATCTCCGCAACCGCGCGCACACCACCATAGGATTCGCGGCTGAACTCGCCCAATGCGTTCAGCTTTTGTCCGATTACGGTAGCGATCTTATTGATGACCTCAGGCGAAATCTGATCGAGATTGGCGACGCGCCAGGCAAGATCGGACCGTTGCCCGGGAGGCAGAGCCCCTAGCAAAGCCGCTGCCTGAGACGGGTTTAGATGCCCAAGTACTAACGCGATGGTCTGCGGATGCTCGGAATGAAGGAATTTGGCGAGCTGCTGGGGATCGGCCTTTTGAAGGGCATCGAAATTCGCCATGTCCGTTCCCATTGCTTTCATCAAGCGGTCGAGAAGCTTCCGGGCGGTCTCAGGGCCGAACGCATTCACCAGGACGTTGCGGGCGTAATCGATGCCGCCGCTAACGACGTGGTTCCGCGCCGTTGTCATCTGAAAGAACTCTTCCAGAACTGTTTCCGCGTGTTCTGAACTAATCTTCTTCATGCGGGCGATCTCTCGCGAGACGATCTGCACGTCGTCTTCGGAGAGATGCTTGATAATCTCGGCGCTCGCCTGATCGCCCAGCAAGATCAGCAGCATCGCTGCTTTTTGAACGCCGCGGAGCGGAGCCGGGGGTGCTTCGATAGCGTTTGCGCTCATGGATTGAACACTCTAGTCATCGTGTATCCAGGTCTGCAGAACTTGTGCCGAGACCGAGGAATCTCTCTTCGTGCCTTCCCGAATTTCTTTTGTCAGCAGCTCAGATTTTTTGGTGGTCACCGTCGGCAGCTTCAACGCGGCCAGCGCGGCAATATCGGCTCTCTCTTGCTCTGCCACACGTTCGGCGAGAGCGGCCTCCATCTTTTCAGCTGCATTTGCCAGGTCCAAAGTACTGTTGCGTTTTTCCTCGCCGGCTGGCAGAGCCGGGGCTGACGTATCGGTGACATCCGCCGCATGTTTACCGCGTCGCTTCATGAAGAAGAACACTCCTGCTGCGCCCGCCAGCAGAAACACAAGCGCGCCAATTCCGGCGCCGATCAGTAATGGTTTATTCGACAGCAACTGCTGTATGGGTGTCAGCTTGTTGCCCTTACCTGATGCGTCAGGCATTCCCGGCTCTCCAGGAGGCGGCTGCTGCAGAGTAGCCGCAAAGGGAAGAGATTCCACGGTGATAATGTCGCCTCGCTCCTGCGAGAAACCGGTGACGCCAGCAACCACATCGTGAACCGCTTTCAGTGTTTCGGGGCTGGGGGGAACGGCCACTAGTTTCATTGCGTTGCCTTTGCCTTGCCAGTGAGCGTCCTGATCCAGGAGCACCGACACAGACAGGCGCCGCACTTGTCCTTCAGGGGTATGAATCTTGCGCTGCACATGGCTGGATTCGAACGTGATATTTTCGCTTCGCTTGTTGCTGGTGGTCGTCGGGCCGCCGGCGCGAGCAGCGGGGCGGGGAAGGCTCGACGCGGTTCCCGGAATGCCGAGGGTGGCATTACTGGTGGTGACTTCTTCAGTTTTTTGCGATGTCAGCATCACCGACTTGCCGGGATCGAACGTTTCTTCGCTTTGATCGCTGGTGCTGAGGTCGCAATCCACCGAAACGCCGGCACGGAAACGATCGCGGCCCAGCAGTGGCTCCAGTGTGGTGTTCACCTTTTCAAGAAGATCGTGCTCCATGCGCTCGCGATAGCTATATATAGCGTCCTGAGTGTCTTCCTGAGCTGACTTTCGACGGCTTAGCAGCGTTCCACGCGCATCGACAACGGAGACGGTGTCCGGAGTAACACCCTCCACGGCGCTACCCACTAGCTGCTGTACGGCCAAAACATTTTGAGGGGAGAGGCTGGCACCAGCACGCAGGTGCACAATAACGCTGGCCTTGCCGGGTTCGCGCGATTCAACAAACACCGATTCCTTAGGCGGAGTGATGTGTACGCGAGCGCTTTCCACCGCGCTCAAGCTTTCTACGGAGCGTTCGAGTTCGCCTTCCAGAGCACGGTTGTAGTTGATGTGTTCGACAAAGTCGGTGGCGCCAAAATTGGCCTTGTCGAATAGTTCGAACCCGACATGACCCGACTTGGGCAGCCCGGCGGACGCCATTTCGAGGCGGAGTTCCGCTACCTTAGCGGCTGGCACAGAGATCACGCCGCCGGTATCGGACAGGCGGTAGTCGCTTCCCGCTTCCTTGACCTTTTGGACAATAGCGGAAGCGTCTTCCGGTGAGAGTCCGGAATAGAGTGGTTTAAAGTCTTTCTCGCGGCGCCAGTCGGTGATGCCATAGAGTGCAGCGATGATCGCAACAAGGGCGACGCCGATAGACAGTTTCTGCTTCAGCGAAAGACTTTTGAATAGATTGACGATCTGGCCCATTCAGGTTGCCTTACAGCTGCATCTTCATGATTTCCTGGTACGCGGAAACCACTTTGTTGCGCACTTGCATTGCCGTATCGAATGTCATTTCCGCACGTTGAACCGCAAGTGCTACGTTGTGCAGCTCGCCATTGCCCTGCAGGAATTGATTGATCGCTCCGTTAGCGCTCTGCTGATAGCTGTCCACATCCTTTATGGCAGAAGTGAGAGCAGAGCCAAAGCTCTCTCCCCCATTCTTCGCGGCCGAAGGAGCGACGGCCGTCGTGAGCTGCGAAGCGCCGGGAATTCCTGTAATGGAGCTGATAAACGACATGACGGCTTATTTCAGCAGGTCGATAGAACGCTGAATCATCTCCTTGGTGGAACTCATGGACGCAACATTTGCCTGAAAGCCGCGAGAGGCGCTGACCAGATCCACCATTTCCTCGGCCGGGTTCAGGCGTGGGAAAGCAACGTATCCGTCAGCGCCGGCATCGGGATGGCCTGGCATGTAACGGCGCTCGGGATCGCGCTGATCGGTGACGATTTCTGACACGCCTACTCCCGTGTCGCCGTTGCCCATAGCGTCGGATAGCGTGCTGGCGAAGGGAGAGTTGACGCCCTGTGCCTGAAACGTGACATCCTTGCGGCGGTAAGGACCACCGTCGGCTGTTCGCGTCGTCTCCGCGTTCGCGATGTTCTGCACCAGCAGTTCGGCGCGCGTGCGCTGGGCTTCCATACCGGAAGCGCTAACCGAAAGAGACGAAAAGAGGCTCATGATGCTTGTCCGTCGTGGATGGCCGACTTCAGAATGCGAAATTGACTCTTTAAGAGGTTTGAGGCCGTTGAGAAGCGGATGGAGTTCTCTGACAGTAGCCGGGCTTCGCGGTCGAGTGACACATTATTGCCATCGTTCCGGACCTGCAGCCCACTCACCTCTTGCGGCGTGATGGAGGTTGCACCCTGAAGCCGGCTTTGAAATTCGGTTTGGAAATCAACGTCTTTGGCGTGATACCCCGGTGTATCTGCGTTGGCGATATTCGTTGACACCAGCTTCTGCCGTGCCGCCAGCACGTCCATATACTTCTCTAACGATTGCGAGACCGAGTCCACCATGCATCGGGTTGTGATGCATGTTGCTGACCAAACTATCTAATGCGGAATCAAGGGCTTGGGAACGCATTGGTCACTTCTTCGTCGGGATCTCGACGTCCAAATCTCGACAGCGATAGCCACAAACATTTTTTCCGATTGTTGCCGAAGATCCCAAGCGCCGCACCGATAAGGACCTTGGAAGACATCAGCGGCAATCGCCGCAGGCTGGGGATGATTCCCGGCATCAATTGCTTCCAGGAGAAGAAATGTCCTTTTCGATTAATACGAACGTTACGTCGCTGCAGGCTCAGAATTATCTTGCCCAGAGCAGCAGTTTCCAGGCCAAGACCATCAACTCGGTCACCTCGGGCTTGCGCATCGTCAATTCAGGCGATGACGCCGCCGGTCTGGCCGTTGCCAACACCCTGCAGTCCAGTCAAGCCGTTCTAACCCAGGGCGTCCAGAACGCTAACAACGGTCTCGCAACACTGCAGACCATCGACGGCGGTCTAAGCAATATCAACACGCTGCTCGATCGTGCACAAACACTGGCGACCGAATCTGCGTCAGGTACATTCAGCGGCAACCGGAGCACGTTGAATACAGAATTTCAGAGCGTGTTGACAGAAATTAATCGTCAGTCCCAGGCCATCGGCCTCAACCAGGGCGGACAGTTTGCCAAAGCTCTTTCGGTTTACATCGGCGGTGGTCAGGGCAGCACGGCTGCTGCGCAGACGGCGAACGGCACCATCAACATTGATCTGAGTCAGTCGGCCGTGGATTCAAAGAGTCTCGGTTTGGCCGGCGTGCAGGCGACGGCCCTGACTGGAACAAACCTGGCAGCCTCCTCGGCAACTAGCGTTTCCAATATCCTGGCTGATACCACCAACAAAACATCTGAGACCGTTTCGGGCAGTACCAGCTTTACCTTCCGCGGAGCCGGCTTCTCCGGCGCGAATGGTGTCCAGGTGTCCGTCAACCTGACTGGCGTGACAGACGTGAGCTCCCTGGCGACAGCGGTCAACTCGGCGATCCAGGCTGCCGGAAGCGGGAGCACCACTGCCGCAACGGCATTCAAAAACGCCAACATCGTAGCGAGCGTTTCCACGGATGCAAGCGGAAACCAATCGTTGTCCTTTAATGCTGGCAACGCCGCATTCCAAGTGCAAGCCGGCGATGGAATGGCCAACGCACTGATGGGAAACTTCAATAATCAGGGCACCCTGGCGGGTACAAACACCGCTGCGACTGTCAGTACCAGCAGTGGCGCGAACACGATGGACATCAAGTTCAACGGTTCCACGACCGCAACAACGGTTACGCTCAGCAGCGCCAATACCGGTGCCTCAGTTTCAAAGGCCGCCATCGCCGCGGACCTGAACAGCAACACAGCCTTCAACACGCTGGGGATTGCCACCGTGGATAGCGCCAACCATCTGATCATTCAATCTAAACAGACCGGCGTTGGCTCAGGCGTGAGCATCACCGGCGTGTCTGGTGACCTCTCAAACGCGCTGGGATTGACAGTAGGCACTGGAACTTCAGCAAACTCGATCACGGATGCCGTTGCGGGCGCAAACGTGACGGGCACGGTCACTGGCGCAGCAAATACTTTAGCCGCTGCTACAGCGGTGACTGCTGCTGAAAACGTCATCGTTCGTTTCCAAGGCAGTGGACTCGCGAGTCCGGTCGATGTCAAGCTGAGCTATTCGACTTCTGACACGGGAGCATCGGTTCTTTCGAAACTGGCTACCGCTGTGTCGAGTAATTCGCAGTTGCAAGCGGCCGGCATTAAGCTGGCAACGACGACAGCCGGAACTCCGCTTTCCTTCACCAACAGCAATAACCAACTCTTCTCCGTGCAGACTGCGGGCGACTCAGGCAACGTGCTCGGTATGGGAACTTACAACCTCGCCAACGCCTCTTCGGCGACTTCGATGGACTACTCGAGCATTACGGGTACGACTGCCAACACGGCGGGCGCTGCTCAATTACAGTTCTCCATCGCGGGTGGGCAGAGCTTTACTTTGACCACCGCGGCTCTGACCGGTGCGGCAACCGCTACTGACGATGCTACAAATACGGCGGCGATCAACCAGGTGCTGGCGACAAACTCCGCAACTGCTGCTGCCGGTATTACAGCTACGGTCGCGTCGGGAATCCTGACCCTTTCATCCAGCAACGGAACCAGCTTCCGAGTCCAGGATCTCACTGCTTTCTCCGGACTTACGGCGGCGGCAGGTACCTCGGCCATAGGTGCCAACACGTCAACAGCCACCCCGCAGTCCGCAACGTATGATGCGGGTGGCGGACAGGTGAGCAAGTCCTTGAGCTTCAGCGCCATCCAGTACGGCGGTGATGTGCAAACAATCAACATCAGCAGCCAGGACAGCACTGGAGCCTCCCATCAAACCGCAGTAGTGCTTCAAAATAACGCCATCGCCCGCAATGGTGGCTCTATCGACAATGCTATTGCTGCAATCAACACGAAGTTACAGCAGACGAATGATCCAACGCTGCAAGGCATTGTGGCAGTCAAGGAAAACGTTGGCGGCCAGGAACAGATCAAGTTCATGGGAACCAGTGCATTCCAAGTCACGGCGGGTACAACCGCCAGCGGCGCGGGTGTCGGTAGTCAAGGAACCGCCCTTGCTTCGTCTCAGTCTGCCGGTGGCGGTACCGCTGATATCAGTACCTCGGCAGGTGCGGCGGCGGCCATCAACGCCCTCTCGGCGGCCGTTGCTCAGTTCGGTACGGCGCAAGCCGCAGTCGGTCGTGGTGAAAACAACCTGAACTATGCCACCAACCTGGCGCAGTCTCAGCTCACCAACGAAGCGTCTGCGGAATCGACGATCAAGGATGCCAACCTTGCCCAAGAAGCTGCCAACCTCACCAAGGCGCAGATCCTCGTGCAAGCCGGTACAGCGGCTCTGGCGCAAGCCAACTCCGCTCCCCAGCAGTTGCTCTCGCTCTTACAGGGCCATTAATCGCTAAGTTAGGATAAACAAGCGAAGCCGCTCGCTCTCTTTCGGAGAGCGAGCGGCTTTTGCATTTCCAAACGCAGAATGCTGCCTAGGGTCGGCGTCCCTTCCATACACTTGATACCCTCCTTGGCTTTCATCCATGCCCGTCACAACTTACCGCCGTCAATTAAGACAATCCTCTCAGCAACTTTGCTGACCTTTAAAGACGGAAGGTTCTCGGCTGACGGAACACTGCCAGTTTGAATGGCAGCCACCAATCAACGGTCCCGAGTTCGAACGGCAAAACGCAAGGCGGCAAAAACAGCCGTCCAATTCGCGGCTGGAGGTCGAGGTCTGCAAGCAATGCAATCCAGGGAAGGGAGCATTCGTGAGGACAGTTCGAATCGCAGAACTCAACGTTCTCTTGGGTGAGTTCGAATGGTAAAGCGCTACACGAGCGGAAGCAGCAGCTGGGACGCCGGCTCAAGATGCTGAGGATGGAGCAAGAACAGTTAGAAAACCAAGTTGGGACCAGGGCAAACGCCCAGTTCGAATGGCAGGGAAACTCTTCCGGACAGGGCTACAACACACCCTTGATCTGCGAGTCGTCCAGAACGACCACATCCACACGTCGATTTTGCGCGCGGCCGTCTTCGTTCACTTCCTTAGAAAGCGGAGCCTTGTCGGCCGAGCCTTCTATGGTGAAGCGGCTTTCTTCCATCTGCCCGCTTGCTTGCATCAGCCGCATGACCTCAATGCTCCGGGCCGACGACAATTCCCAATTGCTCCGAAAGCGGTCGTTGTGAATCGGTTGTGAATCGGTGTGTCCCACCAGCAGGATTCGATTGTGGTATCCCGCCAACGAATGGCCGATTTTCTCGAAGATGGCAGTCGCCGCGGGCTGTACCGCAGATTCCCCAGGACGGAAGCAGATTCGTTCGTCCAAGGCGAGCACAATGCCGCGCGGATCGGTAGAGATGGTTACTTGACGGTTCGCTTGTTCCAACTGAAAGTTAGCCTGCAACGCAGCCAGAAGATTGGAGTGAAAGCCTGCCGTTGCCGGCGCCGCCTGGCTCCGCTGAGGAAAACTTTGTTTTGGGTGCGTCCTTCCAAAGGCGTACAGCACCACGAACATCGCAAAAAGGAGGGTAACGAAATCCGCATAGCTCAGGAGCCAGCGATCGTGACGGGGACGGGTAAGCATCGGCTCTCCCAGACTAGGCAGCGGCTCGATGAATGGCGGTCGTCGAGCGAGACTCCTTGTGGGGCAACTGTGCAAGGGACTCTAACTTGAGCCGGATCAAGGACGGATTCATGCCTGTGCAAATGGCAAGTGTGCCCTCGCGCATAAGTCGGCAGCTATGCAACCGTGCTTCCGCGCGCGCCCGGATCTTTGTTGCAATGGGCAGCAAGAAGAGATTCGCGAGCAGAACGCCGTAGACGATCGCCACAAAGGCCGCCGCAACGCCAGAACCGACCAAGTCGACATTGTCGAGATGTTTCAGAACGTGGATCAGTCCGATAGCGGCCCCGGCCATACCCAAAGTGGGTGCATAACCAGCAGCCGTCTCGTAGAAGACCGCCGAGAGCTCGGCCTTTGACGTCAAACCTTGCATGTCGGCATCAAGAACGCGGGCAATGGTCTCCGTTCCTACACTGTCGACGGCCAACCGCAGTCCTTTTCGGAGGAAGGGATCGCTGAGCAGTTCCACTTCTTGCTCCAACTGAGGAATTCCGCGGGTTCGGGAAGAACGAGAAAGCGAAGTGACCTGGTCAATAATCTGAGCATCGTCATGCACCTGGTGCCCGAACATGGAGGGCAGCAAGCGAAGAGCCTGACGTGCCTGCGCCAAGGGTGTACTGACAAGTGCTGCTCCGGCCGTGCCGCCGAATACCACAAGGGCGGCGGTCAGTTGCGCTACGTCGGCAAATGCGATGCCCTCGAGCTTCAGGCCAAGACCAATGCCGCCGGCGGCCAGAAGAACGCCGGCAAACGTGGTGATATCCGTGCGAACAGTGAACTTCATTGCGGTCTGTTGTTCGCTGTGCACTTTAGCGGCCATACTCATGCGCTTGGGCGGCAACTCACAGCTTCGTTCCCGATCATGCCCCGAAGGCGATCGGCATAGGCTCGTTTCCGTTGCGCTTGCATCACAAGTTCACTTAGCGCCGAGCGCTGCGCAATCAGCGACGACGCGATTTGACCGCCCTGCGCACAGATGATCAGAAGTCGATTGTATTGCTGATAGGAAAGGTCTTCGCCGGACGTTAAGACTGCGGCCAGTTCCGCAATTAGCTTGGCTCTTTCAGTCAGCAGTGGGCCGGTCCGTTCGAGTACTTCGGGCACGCTGGACGGTGTATCCAGCAGCCCTGCAATTTCTGAGGAAATGACCTCCAGCTTTTCCAGGACCTGCTCTCCGTCGGTTGTCATTAGGTTGTCTTCGACGTTGAGGAGCTGGTGTTGTAGCCATACGCCGCGTAGTCAAGGCTGGTAATGCTGGCCGTCAGGATATTTTGTTGCGAGGCTAGGTTAGCCACCTGAGCGTCGGCAGCCTGCAACTGCTGATTCAACGTTTGTTCCATCGCTGTGACTTGAGCGGTCATCGTTGTCACTTGATTTTGAAGACGCGTGACGCTGGCGGACCACTGCTTCTGCTGCACGGCAATGCTGCCCGTCGTCGGATCGGTCAGCGCCGTGAAGTTCTGCTGCAGCCCGCCGAGTCCCGTGGTGGAACTACCGAACATCTGAAGCGCAGATGATATCTGCGAATCGGAAAGCGAGTCGAATGTGTTCTGATCGAACGACATCTGACCTGTTTGATCGAGCGAGATTCCTAAATTCGCTAAACCGGCGACGCCACCAGAGCCGCCATGATACTGGACGATGCTGTTCAGGGCCTGGCTGATCTGGTAGACGATATTGTTTGCCGCTAAGGAGCCAGCAGCCGTTCCCCTTTGGCCATTGTCAGCAGTTTGCAGCGCGTTGTAAGCAGATACCAATGTTTGGAGAGCGCTCGAAATACCTGTTTTGTTGCTCGACAAACCGACCGTAATTGCTTCGCTCGGATTTGCCGTCGTCGTGCCGCTGAAGGTGAGAGTCATGCCTGGTATCAGGTCGCTCACGGTAAGATTCGGCTCTGACACGGAAATGCCGTTTAGCTGAAAATTTGTGTTACTACCCTGGTTCTGCGACGTGAGTAGTTGCTTATTAGCACCCGAGGGATCATCCGCCAGCTTTAGGGTTGTTGACCCCGGAGCCTTCGCTGAAACTGAAAGATAGTCGCCTGACGGAGTCGTCAGCACTGAAGCGGATACGCCTGCGTTGAGTCCGTTGATTGCCGACACCAGGCCGTTCAAGTTATTCTGACCCGATGCCAGAGTAATGGGGAAGTTGGTGGTTCCCACCGTGAGCTGCATGCTTCCGGTCGAGGATACCTGTGTCGTGTCAGCGTGCGCGAAGTATGTCTGAGACACTTCTGACGCAGGTGAGGCGAGCGAAGTCACATTCGTGATCGAGTAAGAAATCGCTGTCGTACCCGCCGTGTTGGTCGCCGTCACTACGCTGCTGTCCGTACTGGAAGCGGTCAGTCCTCCGCCAGACCCCAACTTCCCGATGGCAGCCAATGCACTCTGCACAGCACTTACGCTGGAACCGAGCGTGCTCATGTCGGTTTCCTGCGTCGCAATTGTGGTTTGCTGCTGCTGGAGGGCCTGCATAGGCAGCGCAGCAATGCTGGTGGCCCGGCTCAGGATGGATTGAAAGTCGGTTGAATACTGGCTTATCCCTGTGAACTGAAGCGGTGTGAAAAGGGAGCTTGTGCTGGTGGATGAGCTCATTGTAGTCGCCTGCCTCTACTTATCGGTCGCTAGGTCCTTCTTCATGAGAAAACGGTTGCAGCATGGAAACGGGCTTGTCCTGCTCGTCACCCCGGGGCTGCACAAGCATGTCAACGGAGGCGGGTAGTGCCGCAGCCAAGGTGTTGGCTAAGGCGGCTGGACTGAGTTTCCCGGTTGAGATCTTCAGCTCTCGCGGGGCAACAACGCCCAAAGTCACTTTCTTTCCGCGTACAGCCACGACTCTGACTTCGATCTCGCCGCCTATCAGCAGCGTCTCTCCTTCTTTCCGGCGACTGATCAGCATGGACATCCTAGAGTTGGGGTTGCAACCGGGTGTTCGTGTGAGTATCCGCCAGCCACAATGATTTGCATCCCTTTGTGGTGGGCGATGTCGATCACGAGCGGGGCTAATAAGTTGGCGGTGACCGGCCTGTTCTCGCCGATAGCAAGAAGTGCCAGACAGAGCAAATCTGTTCCCATTTGTAATTCGGTCTCTTGCGAGCGCCAGTTCATCTCTGCTAGCTCCGGCGCTGACAAGAGCAGGCGATACTGCTGGTCGATAACCTGAACCGGTAAGGCAATAAAACAGAGATCCGGAGTCGTGATGCTTTGCACGAAGACCATGGGCCGGCGGGAGGGAATCTCAAGCAGCAAAAACTCGTGCTCGTCGGTAAAACCAAATAGGCCAGAGGGGATGTCCAGCACTTGTTCTGGTTCGAACTCCATGACTCCGTGAAATCGCGTCTTACAAGTTGGCATGCACTTGCTGTATCCCTGCACGCGGTCGGCCATTGGTGCCGAATGACTCAAAAACAAGTATTTTGCTCATTGTCTGACCAACACTGGACGTCAAGAGTTCGACGCCATCGACATTGTGGGAAAACTGCCTCAACAATCGCCATCCTCTTTTCTGAGAAACACCGAAAAGCGAAGATACACGTCCGATGAGGCCTGAGAAAGCGATGCAAACCTACTCCTCTTATTCAGCTCTTCAAGCGCGCGCCATCCTGTGTGCACTTCAGACCAACGATCGCGGCTTGCTTCAGCAAGAACTGAAAAGAGTCGATGGCCGCGCGAATCTCTATGACGCCGCGGAAGCGGAACGCATGGAACTGCTGTCCGAGATCGCGCGTGAGTTGCAGATGGAAGCGGAACCATTTGCCTCAAGCACTGCCAACCTATTTTGGGACTTACTGACGCACTTGGCCGCGACCCCGAAGAACTTGCGCCAGCGCCCAGCTACATCTTGGGCTTTAGGCTCTCGATCAGTTCCAGCGGCGGCGCTTCTACAATAGGCAGAACTTCCACTGCGAATGCTCTCTTGTTGCCGGCCTCGATCACCTGGCCTTCGAACTTGGGTGTATTGTTCAGTAGCAGCGTGAGCCGCTTCTCGATTCGATAGTCAAACTTCAGGCAATCACCCGTTTCCAGGCTGAGCAGATCACGTACAGTCAAGCGAGGACCTGTAAGCCGCGCGTCTGCCGCAAAGCAGGATGCGCGCATCAGTGTCAACATCCGCAACTGCTCGGCCTCCGTCGGATCCGTCTTGCGAAGCATCCACTGCTGCTCGAACTTCTGGCCGATCATTTTGATATTGATCGCCGGAATAGCAACGTTTAGCGTCCCAGCTGCGTCGCCGATGCGAATCTCGATGCCGATGGCGACAACGGCCTCCGTAGGCGAAAGAATCTGCACCATCTGCGGCTCGGTTGCAATGTTCTCGATCTTGAAATTGATGACGGCTACGCTCTTCCACGCCTCTTTGAGATCGTTCAGGATAATGCGAAAGAGCGTGTCCAGCAGGTGCTGCTCGATTTCGGTGATCTCACGTTTGCGCGCGTCGGAGTTTTTGCCCTTACCTCCCAAAATGATTTCGAGGATCGGGAAAACGAGCGAGGGGCTGATTTCAATGAGAGCATTGCCATCGTAAGGACGAAGGCTCAGGGAGACGATGCAGGAAGGCGAGGGCAGGCCCTCTAGAAATTCGCCGTAGGACAGCTGTTCTACGCTGATGAGGTTGACGGTTAAGTACGACCGCAAATAAGCAGCCAGACTGGAGGCGAGATTGCGTGCAAAGGCCTCGTGCAGAAGGTGAATGGCGCGCAGCTGTGACTTCGCAATGCGATCCGGCCGCCGAAAATCAAAAGGAACTTCCTTCCTTACCTGGCCGCCCTGCTCCTGACCCTTCAGCTTCTGAAAAACAGCATCGATTTCCTGTTGACTGAGCTGACGATTCATGAAGCCTCTCGAACAGAAGTGACAAAAAGTTCAAGCGCTCTCATCACAAGTGAAGCTTGTTGCGCTCTCCGCACTCGCGAAAATCTGACAGTGGCTTGGGTGCGGAAAACACGCCACGACGACCGAAAAGACTTTCAAGCAGGTGAACTGATGGATGTTTTGATCGTAGACGATTCGGCGGCTATACGGAAAATTCTCCGGCGCGTGCTGCAGCAGGCAGAGATTCCAACCGGACAGGTGTACGAGGCAAGCGACGGCTTAGAAGCCATCGAACGCTTGAAAGAGCAATCAGTTCAGCTGATTCTTTCCGACATCAACATGCCGAACATGGACGGCCTGCAGTTTTTGAGTCAGGTGAAAAGCCATCCCGACTGGAAGAACGTGCCGGTCGTCATGGTGACAACCGAGGGCAGCCAGGCAAAGGTGCTCGAAGCGGTTGAGCTCGGGGCTATCGGTTACGTACGGAAGCCGTTCACGGCCGAACAAATAAAGGAGAAATTGGCGGGTATTCTTTAACTCGGCCCAAGAACAAAGCAATGAGGAAAGAGGAAATTGTCCAAGCGGTGCAGAGTGCTACCGCAGAAGTGTTTTCGACCATGCTGGGCATGGAAATCGGCCTTTGCGACACGCGTGTGGATCACTCGTCTCCTGCTGTTGATGAGGGCGTGATGGCTTTCGTGGGTATTGCGGGTCCCTGGGTGGGAAGTGGCGTGATCTCTTGCAGCGCCGCGTTCGCCTGCCGGCTTTGCGAACTCTTCCTGATGACTGAAGCGACTTCCGTCAATGAGGAGGTGCTGGACGCGGTCGGAGAGATAGCGAACATGGTGGTGGGAAATTTCAAGACGGCGGCCGAGGCTGTGGTCGGAAATTTAGGGTTGAGTGTTCCTACCGTCATTTATGGAAGAAACTTTACCTCCAAAAGCGTGGGTACAACTGAGTGGATTGTAATGCCGTTCTCGTGCGGCGAAGAGAGCTTCGAAGTGCGGCTTTGGTTCGCACCCGCAGCGGAGCCGAACAGCGCCCGTTCCGTCATTAGTCATTTGCAAGCTGTCTAGTAGCAAGAAAGGGTGGCTTTGGCCACCCTTTTCGTTTTCCTTTGTATTCCCCCCAAAACTCTAATTAGCGCCCGTGCTATCCCTGAAGTACATCGAAGAGTGTTGTATGCGGCATCTTAGCCTGAGCGGCAAGGGCGGCTTGCAGAGTAGTCGTGTACTGTTGGAGTTCAAGTATCGCAGAGGTAGCGTCCACATCTTCGCGATTCGACAGATCGCTTTGGTATTGCACGGATAAGTTGCCTGCGTTCGTAAGCGCCGAGCTTACCTGGGTCTCTACATTCCCATAAAACTGTTGCTGCGTGCTCAGATACGAACCCGAGCTTTGTACGTCACTCACTGACGTCTGCAACTTGGCTGTGTCGTTAGAATTAAGCGCAGTAATCACGTTGCTGATCGCAGTGAAAACATTCTTTCCGGTAAGCGGGCTGTCCGTTGAGTCGCGCGCATCGAATATGTTGTTCGCGCTTGCATTCACGTTGATGCTGCCGCCCGAACCATCCTGAATCGATTTGGTTGCTGTTACCACCTGAAGCCGCTGCACGGTTCCTGTCGTGCTGTCGAATGCGTAACTCGGCGTTTGATCACTGTCGCCGCTGAAGATATATTGGCCGTTTACGGTCGTGTTTGCGAGGGAGACCATCTGCTGCAATAGCGAGGTTACTTGCGAGGCGAGTTGCTGCCGGGTGCTGGCGGTTTGGTCTGTTCCTATGCCTTCAGCCGCCAGAGTCGCCACCTGATTAAGAATTGTGTCAGCGCCCGATAGGCTTTGGTCGGCTGCCTGCGCCTGCGTCTTTTGCACGTTCAGATTGTTCTGCACCTGTTGATTCTGCTGAATATTGGCGTGCAATTGGAGGATGCTGCTGATCTGGTCTGGGGCATCGGACGCTGATGTCACGGCTAAACCGGAAGATAGCTCCTTCTCGACCTTATTCAGCGAGGTCTGCAGCGTGTCGACTGAATTTACAAAGCTAAGGTTATTTGCATTAAGAATAGAATTCATTGAAGATTCCTTAGACGACCTGTGATGGTGTGACAAGGCCGAGAACTGTTTGCGTCATGCTGTCGATGACACTGATGATCTTGGACGCTGCCGTGTATGCCTGTTGGAACTGCAGGATCTGCGCCGCTTCCTGGTTGAGATCTACGCCCGAGACCTGTTGCCGTAGACTCTCGGCCTGGGTCAATTGGTCCTGAGCGCTCGTTTGGCTGGTTTGGGCAGTGGACAGCTGCGACCCTACGGTAGCGGCAATCGAGCCGAAATACTGTGTGTAAGTTTGACCGCCGAGCGCCGCGTTCGGGCTGGTAGCTAAGTTAGCTAAGGCCAAGGCCACTCCATTCCCGCTGCTGACGCTGATACCTGTCCCTGTACTCGTACCGCTAATTGCGGCCAGATTCTGCTCCGTAATAGATGGACTCACTTTTAAGCTGTTGGCCATGTTTGTTGCATTGGCCGCGTCGTAAGTAAACAGAGCCGTCCCGTTAGCGGTCGGCTTACCGGTGGAAACGCCTCCGGCGGATAGGGTAGAAATGATGTTGGTTCCCTGTGAACCCATGCCTGCGCCGCTGGCCGTTGTGCCTGGCGTTATTTGAAAGGCATGTAAACTCATGAACTTAATCTGTTCCTTTGAACTCGTAATCTCCTTAACTGCCACAATGCCTTGGAGTGTGGGGTCATTGCTGCCCTGCAATTGCGCGTTAATTGCGCTAATCGCCTGATCGATCGAGCCAGCGTTCTGGGTTGAAGCGGTATCCGCCAGCAAGACTTGGGTGGAGTGCGCCGTCCCGTTTGCATCCGTGGAAGTGATTGAGATGGTCTGAGAATCACCTGCGCTCTGGATCGGGGAAAAAGCCATCGCGGGAGTCGTCTGGGCCCCTCCGGAATCGTAAGTCGTTTCCGAGCCAGCCAAAACTGATCCAGTGCCGGTAGGAGATGAGCCAGCTAACGCGTCACTAATTATGCTGCTAGAAATTGACGGAGAGCCGCTTGTGGCAAGCCCGAGTGAAGCTGCTAAATCGGTTCCGGTACTGGAGATCTGTATCTCGGATCCGGAAGACGCCTGATTCGATTGAATGATGAGTTGATTCGCACTGTCCACATACGCTTTCGCATTGGCAGCAAAGGCGGTTTGACTATTGAGATCGGCAGCAATCGCAGCCTTTGACGTGCCGGCAGCAGAATCGGCGGCACTGAGTGTGAAGTTTGTGAATGTAGCCGACCCGTTGAAAGCAATGCTCAGACTATTATTCACGCTAGTGTCAACGGTCGGCAGAGTATCGCTACCAGTCAGGCTTGCTTGATCGTCGAAGTTACCCATCAGCGCGTTGGCGGTTTGATCGGCACCTTGCACTTGGAAGACGCTTGAACCGGAACTGAACGCCAACACCGGGTTGCCATATGCGTCCGTTGTGGCGCTGGCGGTGATGTTGGCCGTTTTGAAGGCAGCGGCGGCGGGAGTGTTTCCTGCGGCTGCGGCCGTGATTGCACTATTGACCGCCGTCGCTAATGACGCCATATCGGTTACACCCGCCAGGTTTACGGCTACGCTCACGCCGTTGGCATCGGAAAATCCTGGACCGCGGAAGACAAACTGTGTCTGTCCCGCCACTGCTTCCGAAGCTTGGTTGACCGGATCGCTGATGATTTGGGAAACAGTGTTTGATGAGCCTGTTCCCATTGCCTGCACACCCTCAGAAACGTACCCATGCGTCAGCAAAGAATTTACCTGATCGGCGAAGGTCTTGGCCAACTGATTCAGGGACCCCGTTTGTGTGCCGTCCCCCTGAATGGAAGCCAGAGTCTGATTGCGGAAATTCAGCAAGCCGCTCAAACTGCCGCCAGTGAACTCAGCCGTTATATCGTTCTTCTGTGAATCGAGCACGTGCGCGGTTGGCGGCCCGTTCGGGTTGACAGGCGGCGGCGGTTGCGGAACAAAGATGCTTCCGGCCAGAGTCTGCGCATGTATCCCATTCACGAGCGCGGTCTGACCTTGCCCCAGCATTACAGTAAGGGTGCCGCTCGAATCGCTGCTCACTGAAATGTTTGCAAGCTGAGAGAGTTGCTGGAGCGTGTTGTAAATGTCAGCGCTCACGCCGGAATTGCTGCCTCCAGCGAGGATCTTGGCGTTATCGCCAGCCAGTTGAGCCGCTAAAGTATTGATCTGGGAGAGCGTGGCAGTGATAGACGAGTCGGCGCTTGACGCCGCTTGTTGTACTTGGGCCGCCGTCGTTTGAAATGAAGTGGCAACGGAGTTCGCTGCTGCTATCACTTGTTGCTGTCCGCTGGCGCTATTGGTGGCCGTCGACCAATTCGAGAATGCACTATACAGGCTGCTTAGCGCTGCCGGAATGCCGGAACTGCCCGACACATCGAACGACGTCTGCAAGGCAGAGAGGCTCTGTGATTCCTGCTGCGACTGTCCCAGTTGCGAACTGTTTGCCCAGACATTCTGCTCTGCAAACTGATTTCGGGAGTCCTGAGCGGTTCCGGATTGAACTCCACCCGTTTCACCGGTTCCCTCAACAAACGGCAGCGCTTCAAAGGTAGCCGATTGTTTTGCAAATCCCGGCGTTGACGAATTGCTCACGTTGTTCTGAGAGACGGTCATCGCTCTCTCAAACGTCGTGAGCGCATTCGCCGAGGAGTTAAGGGCAGAGAACAAAGACATAGAACTCTCCTATCAGAGTTGCGCTAAAAGTCGTCCGTCGCTTGCTGCCGTTTGCAGCAGTCCCGTTCTTTGGTAGCCCACGGAACTGGCCACCCTGAGACTCGCGATGCCGTTGTAAAAAGTCGCTGCCGACGAGAGCAGACGCTGTATGCGTGACATCTCGTCTTGTAGGCCACGGAGGTTGTCAGCCAAGCCAGGGTCGAGCGAGCCTCGGCGCGACGTGTGCGCTTCCATTTTTGCGACTTGACCGCCGAGCGCCTCCAGCCTGGTCACCAACTCTGCAAGGTTCTTTGAAGTGGGACGGGTCAAAAGCGCTCGCATTTCGGCCAGTTCGCCGTCAGCAATCTCCCACATAGCCATACCTACTAAGCGTGAAGCGCTTCCGAGACCATCGCGCCGCTAATTTGGGCCGGATTCACTTGGAACGAGTTATTACTGACCGCCTTCGCAATCTGGCTCACGCGGGCACTGCGGTCCGAGTCTGCAGCCGACGCGTTCTGTAACAGTGAAGCCAAGCTTGAGATTTGCAGATTGTCCGACGAACTCTGCCGCCCGGACGCGCTTGTTCCGTTCGAGGTGGTTCCCGTGGACGCCGTGGTACGAGAGGACTGGCCGCTTAGACGCTCTGTAAATCCCTGATCGTTTATTCGCATATGAGACTCCTTTTTAGCCCCCAACTCTGACTTTATGCCGGTCAAAGTCATCGAGGACTAGTCTTGTATCTCCCGTCCGGTGGTACGTAAGTCCAGCCATATCAACGAGAAATCTCTACCTATAGTCTCGGCCGCTGCTAAAGATTCTTTAGAAAAAACCGAAAAGATTTTCGTTCCGTAGACACAGTATTAGTGCAGCTCTGAGTACGTTTACGGGCATCCTTCGAAAATATGGCTACTCCTCAACGAAACTGGTTGACATCCGTCCGCGACGCCGGCTTCACGCAAAAGCTGATGACCGCTGCTGCCGACGCGAATGCTGCTGTGTGTTTCGTCTCGAATGAAGAGGCGCCTGCTCATGCCTTCCTTCCGCAAGCCGAATGCCTGATCCTGGCGTTCGAGAACTTCGACCCCATCTCGGCCTCGATCTTAGATGAGTGCCGGAGGACGGTGCCAGATCTCCCGGTTATTGCCGTGCTAAGAGATGCGTCGGCGACGGAAGTGGCCCGATTTACGCGTTTCGGTGCATTTGAATGTTTACAAGTTGCGTCGAATGCGAACGACGTTTCTCGGGCTCTGGAACTTGCGCAAGCGCATTCGGCGAGGTTACGCGCCACCGAATCGGCTGCGGCCCTGGAACCATGGCGCCGTCATCTGGTTGGCCATAGCGGGGCTATGGACCAGGTGACACGAATCATCCGGCTGGTGGCCTCCCGCCGCTGCACGGTCCTGATTACCGGTGAAACCGGCACGGGTAAGGAAATGGCGGCACGGGCCATCCACCTTGCCAGTGACCGGGCCCGTCGTCCCATGGTTTCGATCAACTGCAGCGCTATACCGGAAAACCTGATTGAAGCTGAATTGTTCGGCCATGTGAAGGGCGCCTTCACCGGTGCTGTCAACCACCGGATCGGCCGATTCGAACAGGCAAATGGCGGAACGCTTTTCCTGGACGAAATTGGCGAACTGCCACTTGATTTACAGGCTAAGCTGCTCCGTGTTTTGCAGGAACGGGAAGTTCAGCGCCTGGGCGGAAGCGAAACAATAAAGCTGGATGTTCGCGTGATTGCCGCAACCAATGCGAACCTGCTAGCTCGCGTGCAGCAGGGACAGTTCCGAGAAGATCTCTACTACCGACTAAACGTAGTACCTATTCACCTGCCGGCCTTACGCGATCGTACTTCCGACATCGAACTGCTGGCCCGGCACTTCGTTCAGAAGATTTGCCAAGCCGAAACTATCGTCAATAAGGAATTAACGGTCGAAGCCATTCAGGCCCTCACCGGTTATGCATGGCCCGGCAATGTGCGCCAACTTGAAAATGTTGTCGAACATGCTGTGGTGATGAGCGGAGACCGGCCACGACTCTATCCATCGGACTTTGCAATTCCGAAAAAAGCCAAGCTCGATGCCGGTACGCCCCTGGGCCTTCCTTCGCAGGAATTTCCCGCCGATGGCCTCGACTTCACAGAAACGCTGCGGCAGTTCGAACGCGCCATCTTGCACGAGGCGCTATCGCGCGCGCAGGGCAATAAAACATTAGCAGCGGATATGCTGAGGTTGCCTCGGACTACGCTAATCCACAAGCTTCGCGTGCTGGATCAGGCCGCCGCGTAAATTTTCCCATCTAGGCCGATTCGGAATACGCAATGCGGTTATTCGTCCGATAAGACTTTCGAACATGTTCGTCATCATCGGAGTCGTGGTCGTCATTGGTGCCATCCTTGGCGGGTTTCTGATGGAGAAAGGGCCGTTGCCTGTCCTTATCCAGCCGGCGGAACTAATTATTATCGGCGGCGCAGCGCTCGGCACGTTGCTCATCGCCAATCCGCTGCCGACCATCATAAAGCTGTTTAAGGGGCTCATAGGACTGATTGGCGGCAGTAAATATAGCGCCGCCTTCTATCTGGAAAATCTGAAGATGTTGAACGACCTTTTTACATTCGCCAGAAAGAATGGGCTGCCGAAGTTGGAAGGCGATATGGATGCCCCGGATAAAAGTCCTGTCTTCAGCAAATACCCGAAATTCCTGGCAGATCACCATGCCGTTGATTTTCTTTGCGACACGCTCCGTATGTTCATCAGCGCGGGTGCGGATCCCTTCGACCTCGACCAGATGATGGAACTCGATCTGGAGGTTCATCACCACGAAGTCGGCGAGCCAGTCGCGGCTTTGAGTTCCACGGCCGATGCTCTTCCGGGACTAGGAATCGTGGCAGCCGTGCTTGGAATTGTAATCACAATGGGCGCTCTCGGCGGTCCTCCTGAAGAGATTGGTAAGAAAGGTCGGCGCTTCACTGGTCGGTACCTTCCTGGGCATTTTGTTGTGCTACGGGTTCATTGGTCCGATGGCGGCAAACATGACAAAGATCAATGAGGCACAAGGCCGCTATTACACCTTTCTTCGCGTAGGTGTTCTGGCGTTCATCAAAGGTGCGTCCCCGATGGTTGCTGCCGAGTATGCGCGCCGCTCCATTCCTTCGTCGCTTCGTCCCAGCTTCAAAGAGATGGAATCTACGTGCCGAGGCGAGAAGGGCGCTGCTCCGGCAGCTGCGTAATCCATGGCGACGACCGCCTCAAAACGGCCCATCATCATCATTAAAAAGAAAGCTGCCCATGGCGGGCACCATGGCGGGGCCTGGAAGGTCGCTTATGCGGACTTTGTCACGGCCATGATGGCGTTGTTCATTGTGCTTTGGCTGTTGAGTTCCAGCCAGAAAGTACAGCAAGCCGTTGGCGGCTACTTTCGCGATCCCATTGGCCGGGGTAAAAATCCGGGCACCAGCATGAACGGCAGCGGTCGCGATCTCACCGTGCTGAAGGATGACATGAGCGGCCTTAAAGAGAAGCTGAAATCGGTTATCAAACTGATACCGCATTTCGAGCAGATGAAGGGCAACGTTGAGTTCACGATCACGGAAGAAGGCCTCAGAATCGAGTTAATCGAGAACTCAAAAGGCGTGTTCTTTGAGCAAGGCAAGCCTGAACCGAGCCCGCTCGGCAAAGAAATACTAGCTGCTCTTGCGAAAGAGTTGGGCCGGCTTCCGAATAAAATCCTGATCGAAGGACACACTGACGCGATTCAGTATGGCGCTGATGCCCCTTACACGAATTGGGAACTTTCCGCAGATCGAGCGAATCAGGCCCGTCATCTTCTGGAAATGAATGGCATCCGGTCTGACCAGGTCGCCCAGATTCGAGGCTTCGCGGACCAGGACCTGCGTGACAAGGAGCACCCCGAAAATCCCGGTAATCGCCGCGTCTCGGTGGTAGTTCGGTACCAGGATCCCCCGAAAATGCTGAAGCTGGATTCATTAAAGGGAGGCGGCTTGCAGACTGCCCAGCATCCGGTGCAGAATCCCGGTGGTCTCATTACGCCCGATCATGCGGTACCAAAACCGCTCGCGCCGGTGCGGGATGACGGCCCGAAGAAAGAGCCTTCCGGCGCTGCCGGGCCTTCGACAGCAGCTAAGCATAAATAGTCCGAATCGTCCCGCTTGAAGGGCGCCCATCGCATTCCTCTATCATGTAAATTCGAGGAGAAGCCGATCGGGCACTTGTGAGAAGCGCCCTTGGACGCAAATGAAAGTTTCAGTCATCATTCCCGCGGCGGGACTGGGTACCCGCATGGGTCGGAGTGTCCCCGAGCGCGAAGGCACCAGCAGAAAGCAGTTCATGCTGCTGAACGGCTCTCCAATCCTGATTCATACCATCCGCAAATTCGTTGCTTCCGAGCTGATTACCGAAATCGTTGTAGCGCTGCGGGAAGAGGACATGCCCTGGGCGCAGGATCTGTTTGCGTCCCAGCAGTTCAGCAAGGCCGTCCGTACTGTTTCGGGAGGCGAAACACGGCAGCAGTCCGTTGAAAACGCGCTGGCAAGTATCTCGAATGAGGTGGATTTGGTGGCCGTTCACGACGCGGTCCGGCCCTTTGTCGAAAAGACCATGATCGAGAAGGTTGTGCTGGAAGCGGCTGATTCTGGCGCAGCGATTCTTGGGATTGTGCCGGTGGACACAGTAAAGCAGGTTCATCGCAATAAGGTCCGGGCAACTCTGCCCAGAGAACGATTGATTCTTACGCAAACACCCCAGGTGTTTCGGCTTAATCTGTTGCGCCAAGCCTTCGAACAGGCGCGTCGCGATCTGTTCGTCGGCACCGACGAGGCTTCACTTGTAGAACGGCTGGAGCAGGTTGAGGTCTCGGTCGTGCTTGGTACCGATCGCAATATTAAGATCACAAAGCCTAGCGATATGGATCTGGCAAGGCTCTACTTGACGCTCGAAACACCAGGTCTGCTTTTGTCCTAGATGGCACCGAGCTTCCGTTTGCCCATCCGTGTTGGACAAGGGTGGGACACTCATCGCATCGAGTTGAACCGGCCACTAATTCTCGGCGGAGTTCACATTCCTTCTGATTTCGGTTTGGCTGGCCATTCCGACGCCGACGTTCTATTTCACTGCGTGACAGATGCGCTGCTGGGGGCGCTTGGGCTGGGCGACATCGGTATGCATTTCCCGGATACTGCCTCCGAGTGGAAAGATGCAGACAGTTTGCGGTTTCTGCAGCATGCGCTGAAACTCGTTGAAGCACAGGGCTACGAGGTCGGGAACGTCGATGCCACAATCATTTTGGAACGGCCGAAGCTAAAAGATTTCCGAGATCAAATTAAGCGAAATCTGGCGAGAGCTCTCGAAATCTCGCCGGAGTGCGCGAGCGTGAAGTTCAAGACAGCGGAAAAGGTGGGACCTGTGGGCGAGGGCCGTTCGTGCGAAGCGCAAGCAGTGGTTCTCCTCCAGCTTTCCGCCGCTCACTCTTAATGTCGTTCCGCCGTAACAAAGTCGTGCGCGGGGCATCTAAACGGGCACGTTGACTTCAGAACTGCAGCCGCATCAGCCGTCCGGTGCCACCGCCGTGCACGTGCTGAATGCTCCCACTGTGTTTCGCTATGCACTGGCGGCAATCACTCTTATCGCCGCAATCTATTCAGCTGTTCTCGCCATCGCTTCCCACCTGTTCCAGGAGGATACTCCGTACTCCGTCGCTGCCGCAGTTGCATTAGTGCCGAACAACTCGGCTTACCTTACGCGTTTGGCCGCTTGGGACGGCAGCCGTCGAACGACATTGCTGGAACGCGCTGTCCGCGCAAACAAGTTTGATGATGCCGCTTGGCTCCGCTTAGCGTTGGATGCAGAGATGCAGCGGCACAATCTGCCAGAGGCGGAGCGCGACTTCCTCCAAGCAGTTCACTATGACCACACATTTCTGCCGAAATGGACGTTGACGAATTTCTACTTCCGGCACGGTGAAAAAGAGAAGCTGCTACGGGCTTCAGAAGCCACGCTTGCCATCACGCCTTATCCGGCCGACCCGATTTTCTCTAACATGTGGCTATACGAGCCGGATGCGAAACAGCTGTCGAACTACATTCCCGACCGCCCCGGCATCCTGGCGCAGTACGTGATTTTTCTCGGCGCCAGCAGACAATATGACGCTTTGCCACCGGTTGTGGCCAGGTTGGTGAAAGCAGGAGCTGAAAATCCAGCCGGGTGGGGACTCAACGACATTATTGGGCCGACGGAGGATCGCTTACTTTACAGCGGTTTTGGCAATGTCGCTCAGGAGATCTGGAGAACACTGGTGAAGGGCCACTGGTTGGATTTCGGTGTGGTCGACCAGGCACGTCCCCTCACGAATGGCGACTTTCATCTGGCATTTTGGGGTCACGGTTTCGATTGGTTATTGCCGCCGTCCACCGGTCTGACTGTTCTGCAGGAGACGGATGTTCCTGAGGTTCGATTCACATTGGATGGAAACCAGGAGGATCACGTCACGTTCATACAGCAGTGGCTTCCGCTGGCGGCTGGGCACGCCTATCGCTTGGAATGGCTCGCTAGCAGTGAAAACCTGCACCAACCGTCCGGCCTCACCTGGGCTATCCAGGCCGGGGCGGTACAACTTTTATCCGGCGAGGCACTGCCCGAAAAGGAACAGCCGCGATGGGACTTTGCGGTCCCCGCCGGTGCTCCTTCCGTCTCACTTCTCAGTCTGCAGTACCAGCGCCCCCTTGGCGAGATGCGAGCCAATGGAACCGTTTCATTGCGGGCCGTAAAGTTGACAGAGCGCTAATAGCAGGGCAATTTAGCTGGCGGCGACTGCCGAGTATTCTTCGTAACTGCCGGCAAAATCCTCGATCGCGCCGTCGTGGAAGTGCCAGATCCGCGTTGCCACTTCGTCCACCAGATCTTCGTCGTGCGTCACCAGTAGAACGGTGCCTTCAAACTTCTGCAGTGCTACGTTCAACGCGTTGATGGCCTCCAAATCCAGGTGGTTAGTCGGTTCGTCGAATACCAGCACATTTGGCTTCTGCAGCATCAGCTTGCAAAACATCAGGCGCGCCGCTTCTCCTCCAGACAGTGCATCGGTCGGCTTCATGCCTTCTTCGCCACTGAACAGCATCTGTCCCAACAATCCGCGGATTTCTTCGCGGGACGCCTGCGGATCCCAGTCGTGCAGCCAATCCGATACTGTGGTGCCATTGCGAATACTGGCCCGATGATCCTGTGCAAAGTATCCAATCTGCGCTTCGTGACCCCAGGTGACAGTACCCGAATCTAACCCGACATCTTTCTCATCCACCCCGGGTCCGTTTGCCAATAGGGCTTTGAGGAGAGTCGTTTTGCCAGTTCCGTTGCGACCCATGAGAGCGATCTTCTCTCCGCGTTGAACAGAGCCAGAAAAGTTCTTGATTACCTCAAGATCGTCATAACCGCGGTTCACGCCTTTAAACTCGAGTATGTGCCGCCCTGACGGGCGTTTCATATCGAAGCGAATGAACGGACGTTGGATGTTTGAGCGCGAAAGTTCTGTGGTCTGAAGCCGCTCTACCTCTTTCCGGCGGGAAGTCACCTGGCTGGCGCGAGTACCCGCGGCGAACCTGGCGATAAAGTCGTTCAACTGCGAAATCTTCTTTTCGCGTTGCGCATTCTCAGATTCGATGCGGGAACGAATCTGCGTCTTCTGCAGCACCATATCGTCGTACCCGCCCGGGTACGTGATGATGGTTTGGTAATCGATATCGGCAATATTGGTGCAGACGCCATTCAGGAAATGGCGATCGTGCGAGATAACCACCAGCGAACCGTTGTAGTGGGTGAGGAAATCCTGCAGCCAGTGAATCGACTGCAAATCGAGGTAGTTCGTAGGCTCGTCCAGAAGCAAAGCTTCGGGATGCCCAAACAGCGCCTGCGCTAACAAGACGCGTACCTTTTGACCGCCCTGGAGCTCACCCATTTTGCGGTCGTGCAGTGGTTCCGGTATGTCCAGACCATCCAAAAGAACGGCAGCGTCGCTTTCGGCCGTGTACCCGTCTTCCTCGGCCACCACGCCTTCCAATTCACCCAGCCGCATCCCGTCCTCGTCGGTGAGATCGGCCTTTGCGTAGAGGACCTCGCGCTCTTCCAGCGCTTTCCAAAGAGGAAGATTGCCCATAATCACCGTGTCAATCACCCGGTGCTCATCGAAGGCAAACTGATCCTGCCGCAATATTCCCAGCTTCTTCGGCCGGACAATGGTGCCCTTCTGGGCCTCAAGTTCGCCCGATAAGAGCTTCATAAAAGTAGACTTGCCAGCACCGTTGGGACCTGTCAGGCCATAGCGGCGCCCCGGCAGAAAGGTGGTACTGACGTCTTCGAAAAGTATCTTGCCGCCGTAGCGCATGCTGACATTACTGGCTGAAATCATGGAAAAAACGGGTGGGGAGTCTTCATTTTAACCCGAATCGGGCGATTTCTGCCACGTTTGGACACCAGCTTGCGCTGAAAAAGACTAGGGCGCTTTGGCGGCAGCTGCTTTAGCGGAGTTCGTTGGGAGGCTGCTGGTACGCTCCAGACCGGAACGGCGGAACTTGGCGTACACCTGGGTGAAAACGGCTCCGAAGAAGAAGATCTGGGCGGAGTAGTAGACCCAGACGACCAGCGCTATCAACGATCCCGCTGCGCCATAAGCCGAACCCACGGCGGCGGTCGTCAAGTACAGGCCCAGTAATAACTTGCCGATGGTAAACAGAACTGCAGTCGCCACCGAACCGACCACCACGTCCTTCCAGCCGATAGCCACATTCGGAACGAACTTGTATATCAACGTGAAAAGCAGGCCCAGCGTAACAAGCGAGACCAGAAAATTGAGGGTTTCGGCTGCAGGGGCCGGAATGGGCAGCCACTTTGCCGCAAAGTGCTCGGCGAAGCCGAAGGTGGTGCTCAAGGCGAGTGTTATCAGCAGGAATAACCCTAGCCCGATCACCATAGCGAAGGAAGCCAGTCGCTCTTTCACAAAAGAATGAATACCGCCGGCGGCTGGCGGCGGAGCATCCCAGATGGAGTTGAGCGAGTTCCGCAATTCCAGGAACACGCCGGAGGCGCCAAAAAACAAAGTCAGAAATGCAATTACCGTGGCGAAGATCCCGGTTCCTTTATGATGCGTGTTGTGGATCAGCGCCGCCACGGCCGCTTGCGCGCCAGGCCCTACAAATTCGTTCGTCTGCGTCAACACTTGCTGCTCCGCATTTTGGTTGCTTAACACCAGGCCGCAGATGCCCACCAGCAGGATGACCAGCGGCGCCAGCGACAGGAGTGTGTAGTAGGCCAGCGCCGCTCCCAGACGTGGCGCATTGTGCTGATTCCAGGAATCGTAAGTGGTACTCAAAAGCAACTTGAGTTTGCCTGCCTGCATCGACGCTCCTCTTCCTATAGATGCCCCAAGATCTCACAGCTTACATATGTAACAGCGATCTTAGAGGGCGCGTCCACCATGTACACCCTCAGCCGGTATGAGTCTTCAACGGAGCAACTCGCAGCAGTGAACACGTACTTGGATGCAGACAGTCAATGAGGGAAACGATCGGAACAGCCTGGCTGCCTTTGGCGGTCGTGGCGGGAATCTGCCTTGCGCTTCCTTTTCATGTGGCCGCACAGCAGGATTTCTCAGGCAAGACGGTGACAACCGTCGCCTTCGAGCCGGCGCGCCAGCCGATTGACCCGCGCGATCTGGCACGCATGCAGCTAGTGCAGCCGGGCAAGCCTTTAGACCGGCAACAGGTTGCGACTACCATCGATCACCTATTTTCAAGTGGCCTTTACGACGACATTCAAGTCGACGCGCAGCCTTCAGGCGCGGGCGTTGCCATTCGATTTATAACCCGCCCTCGCGTTTTCGTCGGGCATGTCGGGGCTCGCGGCAAGATCTCGGAGCCGCCCAGCCGCGGCGTCATCATCAGTGATGCCGAACTGTATCTCGGCACGCCGTACAACCCGGACGATCTCAAGACCGCGGAAGCGAACATCAAGCAGATCATGGAAAACAATGGTCTGTACCGGGGCACGGTTTCGAGTGCAACTATCACCGATCCGGATGACAACCAGGTAACGATCCGCTTTCTGGTCAACTCCGGCAAGCGTGCTCGTTACTCCATGCCTGTCGTGAAAGGCAACCCAAAACTTTCAGATCAGACCATCTTGCGGGCCACGGGCTGGCGGATTCCCTTGATCCATTTCTGGCGTCGAGTCACCGAACAGGCAACGTCGAAGGGCGTGGACGGCATCACAAAAAAGTATGCCAAGCAGGATCGCCTAACTACCACCGTGAACGTTGATTCCATGGATTTCGATTCGAAGTCGAATAGCGTGAAACCAACGCTCGATATCCAGGCCGGTCCGAAAATTACTATCAAGGCGGTTGAGGCGAAACTTTCGAAGAAGAAGCTCCAAGGCATGGTGCCGGTTTACCAGGAAGGGTCCATCGACAACGACCTGCTGACCGAAGGCGCTCACAACATCCACGATTATTTTCAAGCGCGTGGTTATCCGGACGTTGAAGTCACGTTCGATCAGAAGCCGACGGAGAACGATCAGGAGATCATCGACTACTACATTGCGCTCGGGCCCCGGCGACGCTTGGTAAACGTCGCAGTGCAGGGAAGCGATTACTTCTCTTTGGAAACTCTGCACGAACACATGTTCCTGCAGCCGAAATCTCTGGTGCTGCGGTATGGACGCTATAGCGAAACGTTCCGTCACACGGACGAGACATCGATTGCGAGTCTCTTTCAGTCAAATGGCTTTCGCGACGCGAAAGTTACTTCCACTGTAGAAACCGATTACAAAGGCAATCCCAAGGACATAGGAGTTACCTTCCACATCAACGCGGGGCAGCAATGGAAGGTGTCGAAATTGGAGATCCTGGGTCCTGCGCGTCTCGACCTCTCGCCAATACGCAATCAACTCTACTCAGTGGAAGGTCAGCCTTATGCGGACGTGAACGTCTCGTCCGACCGCAATCGCATCATCGAATACTACTTTGAGCACGGCTTCCTGAAGGCCACTTTCAACTACAAGATAGAGCCCGGGCCCGATCCGGCAACCGTAAACTTGATCTACAACATCACCGAAGGCCCGCAGGAATTCTTGCGCGGCGTGATTTTGTCGGGCCTGAACAATACCCGGCTGAGCCTGGTTCAACGGGAGATCAAGCTCAAAGATGGCGACCCCATCTCCATGCAGCGGCTGAATGAGATATCGCGCCGGTTAACGGATCTCGGCGTCTTCGCCAGCGTCGACAGTGGCGTGCAGAATCCGGACGGCAATACGCGCTACAAGTACGTGCTTTATGATTTCGACGAAGCAGCCCGTTACAACTTCAACGTCGGATTTGGCCTGGAGGTCGGAGTATTCGGCCAGACCACAAATAACCTGTCGAGCGCCGGCGGCGCGAAGGGCGTGTCACCCATCATTTCTTTCGATGTGAACCGCCTGAACTTTCGCGGCACAGGACAATCCATTTCTCTACAGACTCGATACTCCAGTCTGGAACAGCGTGAATCGCTGAACTACATCGTGCCCCGCTTCTTCGGTTCCGAGAACCGTACGGTGACGTTCTCGTTGTTGTATGACACCACCCAGAACGTGCAAACATTCACTTCTCAGCGGGCGCAGGCATCGGTACAGACTTCCCAACGTTTCAACCGTGCCTCCACGCTGCTCTTACGCTTTGACTATCGGCGTGTGTCCACATCGAACATCAATATTCCGTCACTGTTGGTTCCGCTCTTCTCGCAGCCGGTACGTATCGGCATTATGTCGGCCAGCTACATCCAAGACCATCGGGACAATTCTGCAGATGCGCATCGGGGCTACTGGAACACTCTGGATGCGGGCGTAGCGGGCGGTTTCTTCGGTTCACAACGGAGCTTCGCCCGCATTCTGGCGCGCAATGCAACCTACACGCAACTCGGCCACAATCTGGTGCTGGCGCGACAAACACAAGTCGGCGCCATCGTTCCTTTCAACGTTGCCAGCGGCTATACGAGTTACGATTACATTCCCCTGGCAGAGCGATTCTTTGGCGGCGGAAGCGTCTCAATGAGAGGCTTCGCTGACAATCAGGCGGGTCCGCGCGACACCGGAAATCCTGGTGCCCAGCCGCCCGTGCCACCGACCGGCTTTCCCATTGGCGGCGATTCGCTCTTCTTCAATAACGTCGAACTGCGATTCCCTTTGCTCGGACCTAATATCACCGGTGTCTTCTTTGAAGACATGGGCAACATCTACACCACGTTCAGCAACATTTCGCTCGCCTATCGCCAGAACGGAACTGATTTCAACTATGCAGTGCAGGCGCCGGGCTTTGGCATCCGCTATAAAACCCCGTTAGGACCTGTACGCGTCGATCTCTCCTATGCTTTGAATCCCACCAACTACCAGGGATTCAGCACCAATCTCACAACGCAACAGCTAGTACTCAATTGCACTCCGGGCAACATCCCAAGTCCCGGCTGCCCGGTAGGACCTCAGCGCCTCAGCAAAGTGAACTTCTTCTTCTCAATCGGGCAGGCATTCTAATGCGAATGCGCGTGCTTACGCTAATTCTCTGCGCCGCCGCTAGTTGCCCGGCTGTCATTATCGACCGGATTGCCATTGTCTCCGGCAACGCCATCGTAAAGGACAGCGACATCGACCGGGACATGCGGCTTACCGATTTTATGAACGGGCAACCGCTGTCGTTTACAGCCGCCGCTCGAAAGAGCGCTGCCGAAAGGTTATTAGACCAGGCGTTCATCCGGCAGGAAATTCGCACCGGCGATTATCCCCGCGCGACCCCCGACGAAGCCGAAAAGCAATTGCAGCAGTTTAAGCAGCACCGCTTCCACACCGATCAGAGTTATCAATCCGCCCTCACCCGCTACGGCCTGACCGATCAGCAGGTGCGCCAGCAGCTGCAGTGGCAACTCACGGTGCTAAGTTTCATTGACCAACGGTTCAAGCCTGCTGCCTACGTTAGCGACAAGGAAGTGGCAGAGTACTTCGACGAACACGAGAAGGAACTGCGGCAACAAAACCCGGGTAAGACCACGCTCGACCAGTTGCGCCCGGCGATCACCGATCTTCTCTCGGCGGAGAAAGTGAACAAGCTTTTCTTCTCGTGGCTGGATGAGCAACGCGAGAACGCAAAGATCAAATACCACGAGGAGGGCCTGCGATGAGCCGTCGAAATCGAATTCTCGCCATTATCGCAGCCTCGCTAGCCGGTCTGGTGGTGGTGCTGCTGCTCGCCATAGTCGTGCTCGTTCAGACTCCCTGGTTCTCTGCCTTCATGCGGGACAAGGTTGTGGCGAGCATTGAAGATTCCACTGGCGGACACGTTGAAATTGGCTCCTTTCAATTCGATCCCTGGCATCTGACCCTTCAGATCCGGAACTTCGTCCTGCATGGGACGGAGCCGCGGACGGTGCACCCGCTTGCCACGGTCGCGCTGCTGGAAGTTCACTTGAAGCTGTTTTCCGGCATCGCGCACGCTGTCGATTTGGCATACATCGGCATTCAGCAGCCGCAAATCAACCTGATTACGTTTCCTGACGGGAAGACAAACATACCGGAGCCAAAGGTGTCCAAGCCTTCAAGCAACAGCAATGGTCTCCAAACCATCGTCGACCTGAAGATCGGCGAATTTCAATTACAGAACGGGTTGGTTCAGTATGCCCAGCAATCAACGCTTTTCAGCGGTCGTGGCGAGAATCTGCACGCATTGCTGAACTACGACACTCGCAACCCGGGCTACTCCGGCAATTTGGCCATTGCGCCGCTGCTGTTTAACCAGGGCAATCGGCCTCCGTTTCGGATGAACGTCAATGTGCCGGTGACGATTCAAGGGGATGCGGTTCAGATCGCAGGCGCCACCCTGAGCACAGGCCAGTCGACAATTCTGGTGAATGCATCGCTCCACCAGATGGCTGCTCCCATCATCGATGCAAGAGTAAAAGTTGACCTGGATCTTCCTGAACTGCAGCGCAGCGTGGCGTTGCCGATCGACACACTGGGCCACGGACTGCCCCGGCGATTGGGCGCAGAACTGGCAGCGCATGTGGACCAGAAAGCCAATACCATTCAGTTGCAGACAGCGCATCTGCAGTTGGGACAGACCACATTCGACGCGACTGGTACGCTGCGTGATCCTGCAAACCCGGCGGCAGCAGTCCGGTTCAATGCCAGCCTGGCCGTTGCCGAGTTAAGCCGCCTATTGAAAGTTACTTCCCCTGAGGCGACCGGTGTCATAGCCCTCGACGGTGCGGCGCGCCTGGACGCGCAGAACAACTATCAAGTAAACGGGACGCTTCGCACCGCGGGGCTGGCAGTACGTGAGGGCACAACGAACATCGATAATGTGTCGCTCACAACGCCGTTCCATGCCGATCCGTATCTGATCAGTCTGGATGGATTGCGATTGAACGCCCTCGGCGGTTCGCTCGGCGCCAAGATTTTCGTTGAACGCCTTCAAAACCTCAGCGTAGAGGGAACCCTGCGCAACTTTTCGCTGCCAGTGCTAGCGGCCGTGTTCACCGGAAAACATCTTGGGTACGACGGAACCATTAACGGCCAGTTAAGAGCGCAAGGTGATCTAAAAGCCAGAGGAAGCACCGGTTACCGCGCCCAGGCCAACCTTGCCATCACACCTGGCACCCGGGGCGTTCCCGTTCAGGGAGATATCGCAGCCGTCTATAACGGAGCGAACGGAGCCGTGGACCTTGGCAATTCTTATCTGGCCTTACCGCATTCCCGGCTCGATCTCGCGGGCGCTTTGAACCAGCGGCTGAACCTGACGCTTGTCTCCCACAACCTGAATGACTTTCTGCCGGCCGCCAACTTCGGCGCCACTCAGCCGACCGCGTCGTTACCGCTTCATTTGGAGCCGGGCGGATCGGCGACCCTTACGGCCGCCGTTACCGGCAATTTGGGCGAGCCGAACGTCACCGGACACGCAGCGTTGAATCGTTTCGCAGTGCAGAAGGAGTCGTTCGATCAGTTGTCACTTGATTTAGCAGCCTCGCCTTTGCACGCTGCCATTCAGAATGGTTCCTTAACTCGAAGTGCGCTCAGCACCACGTTCGATGCGTCCATCGGCCTTCGCAAGTGGAGTCCGGTGCCCGAATCGCCCGTCGCGGTCAATCTCTCGCTACACAATGCCACCGTGACCGACCTTCTCAACATGGCCGGGCAGTCGGCAGTGCCCGCGAGCGGTGACATTGGTGCTGAGATACACATCCATGGCACATACGGTGATCCGTTGGGTGCCGCGAGCGTACAGGTTGTAAATGGCACAGCGTACGGTGAGCCGTTTAGCCGCTTATCGGCCCAAGTCAATGTCGCCGACCAGTTGATTTCAGTCGCGCCGTTCGAACTCGCGACCGACGCCGGCACTGTTGGCGTCCAGGCGAGTTTTCGTCACCCGCGGGACAGCTTTCTCGTTGGTGATGCCCAGTTGCACGTTACGCCGACAACTCTGGACTTGAGCAAACTGCATCAAGTGCAACAACAGAGTCCCGGACTGGCAGGAACGATTCAACTTGCGGCGGATGCGGCGGCTACGGTCCGCCAGGACAAACAGCAGAGTTCTATTGATATTCAGAGCGTAAACGCCGATGTATCTGCCCGCAGCCTGCGTGTAAACAATCAGAACGCGGGCGACCTTACGCTCACTGCACGTACCAACAACCGCAAAGTCAGCTACCAGCTTGCGTCGAATCTGGCTGGGTCGGACATCAAGCTTGCCGGCAACACAATGCTGGGAACAGACTATCCAACTACGGCCAACGCCAGTGTCCAAAACCTTGCCGTAGACAAGCTCTTGAGTATCGCGGGCCAGTCCACAATCCCAGCGACAGGAACGATTTCTGCCAATGCGAATGTGTCGGGAACAGTAAAATCGCCGCGCGGTGACCTCAGCTTTGCTTTAGTGGGCGCAAACGTTTATCAGGAGCGCATTAATCGGCTTGCCGGATCCGTTCACTATGCCGATACTCTGGTCGACATTCCGTCCATCGACTTTGATGTGCCTGCCGGCCGCCTTACGCTCGCTGCCTCGTTCAAGCATCCAGACGGTAACTTTAACGAAGGCTCACTCCAAGCAACCGTACACTCCACGCCTATCGACTTAACTAAAATCGAGCATGTTCAGAGCGCCGAGCCGACTTTGACTGGAAGCCTGCGGCTCGCCGCCGATTTGTCGGCCAATGTGCGTCAGCAAAACGGGAAGAGTGAGTTGCTATTGACCCGCTTGAATGCCAATGCCGGTGCTTACGATTTGAATCTCAACCATCGCCGGCTGGGCCAGGCAGCGCTCGATGCGAAGACTAACGGTGGCTCGGTCGCGTATCACTTCGACTCCGATGTGGCACAAAGCCAGATTCACGCCAACGGTACTACCGCATTAGCAGGCGACTACCAGACTAAAGCTTCCATCACGTTCCGCAATATCCGCTACGCCAACATCGCCCCTTTCGTGTCCGAGGAGCCGAATGTGCGTCCTGCGTTTGATGCGTTTGTGGAAGGCGAGGCTTCCGTCACCGGTCCTGCACTGAATGCGGAAAACTTATCTGCCCGTTTGCAGTTGGATCACCTGGAAGCGCAAACATCTCCGCTTCGGTCGCCCACCGGTGCTCCCAATAATCGCGTTGTCGCTATACAAAACAAAGGCCCAGTGATCGTCGCGCTCGACCGCTCGGTACTGAACATCGAGCAATTTCATCTGGCCGGACCCGCCACCTCTATCGATGCCGAAGGCAAGGTGAATCTGAAGGACAAGGCTGCTCCGATAGACGTCAGAACCAAGGCCAATCTCGATCTCGCCGTTCTGCAGGATATCGATCGCGACTTCTACTCAAAAGGTTCGGTCGCCATGAATGCCGCCATTCACGGCACATTCGCGCAGCCGCTGGTGAACGGTCGCATCGAACTGAAAAACGCGAATGTAAATTACGCTACTGCGCCGAACGGACTCTCTAATGCCAATGGCGTGATCTTATTGACGGGAACCGGCGCCAGCATTCAAACGCTGACGGCGGAAAGCGGAGGCGGCAAGATCGCTCTCACGGGATTTGCCGGTTTCTCAGGCCGGGCCATCACCTACAACGTGAAAGCGGCCGCGGACCATGTGCGCGTCCGCTACTCCGGAATCAGCGTTGTTTCGAATGCCAACGTCTCGCTTACCGGCAATACTCGCCGATCGCTTGCGTCGGGCTCAATTACCATCACTCGCATCGCCTATGGATCCTCAAGCGATGCCGGATCCCTACTGTCCAGCTTCTCTTCCACTCCGCCGTCAATTTCTTCCGCTCCTTCGCCCATCCTCGCCGGGATGCGGCTCGCTATACGCGTAAGCACAGCGCCCGACCTCCGCGTCGTTACTACATACGCTGAGCGCCTCGCCGTCGAAGCCAACCTCAATGTACGTGGGACAGCCGCCACGCCGGGAATTCTCGGCCGGGTAGTCGTCACCGATGGGCAACTCGTCTTTTTCGGCAACACTTACACCGTCAGCACGGGCACCATAAACTTCTACGATCCAAACTCTATCCAGCCGGTCATCAACATTTCATTGCAAACTCTGGCGCAAGGTGTGGACGTCACGCTCGGCGTATCAGGGCCCATGAGCAATCTTCAACTGACGTACACGTCCGACCCGCCGCTGAGCTTCGAGCAGATTGTGGAACTGCTGGCCACCAATACAACGCCGAACGACCCGAACATTGCTGCCAACCAACCGGTGGCGCCTCAGCAGTCGTTTACACAGATGGGCGAGTCTGCCATTCTCGGGCAAGCCGTCGCCAATCCTCTGGCCAGCCGTGTGCAACGTGTCTTCGGCCTAAGCCAGTTCAAGATCGACCCATCTTTCTCTGGAAGTAATGGGCAGCCGAGCGCCCGTGTGACACTGCAGCAGAAAATCGCGAACAATATCACGTTCACGTACATTACCGACGTGACACAAACAAACTCTGAAATTGTCCGAGTGCAGTGGGATCTAACTCCCAAGTTCTCTGCCGTCGGTTTACGCGATTATAACGGCAATGTAAGCGTCCAATTCCTGTATAACTTTAAGGTTCGCTAGCCCTTAGCGGCGGCCGTCAGAATGAAAATCGTCGTCTTTGGACTTTCTATTTCCTCCTCCTGGGGTAACGGGCACGCAACGCTGTTGCGAGGCTTATTCCGCGCTTTGCACGCTGAAGGGCACGAAGTTCACTTCTTCGAACGCGACGTTCCTTATTACGCGTCTCACCGCGACTCTTCCAGCTTCCCTTATGTAATGCTGCATCTGTATGCGGATTGGCTGAGTGTCGTCGATTCCGCGCGACAGCATCTGCAGTCAGCCGATGCCGCAATCATCACCTCTTACTGTCCCGATGCACGGCCGGCGAGCGATCTAATCCTAGACATGCAACCGCCCCGCACCGTGTTTTACGACATGGATACTCCAGTCACTCTCAGCCGGCTAGCCAGCGGAGAAGATGTCACTTATGTGCCATCAGCCGGTCTCGCCGCCTTCGACCTTGTCCTGAGCTACACGGGCGGTACCGTTCTCGATACCTTACGGCAGCAACTGGGTGCTCGGCGTGTGGCGCCGCTATATGGGTGGGTGGATGCGGACCTGTACTATGCCGTACCATCCGTCGCAGAGTTCGCGGCAGACCTTTCGTATCTCGGAACTTATTCAGCAGACAGGCAGAAGGCGCTAGAAGAACTGTTTCTGCGGCCTGCGGCTTTGCGGCCGCAAGAACGATTCCTGGTTGGGGGAGCTATGCATCCCAACTGCGCTGAGTGGCCTTCGAACATCCGCTATCTTGAGCACGTTGCTCCGCCCGCGCACCGGGAATTCTATAGCTCTTCGCCGCTCACACTCAATGTCACTAGAGCGTCTATGGCGCAGCAGGGCTTTTGCCCGAGTGGCCGCCTGTTCGAAGCGTCTGCTTGCGGTGCTGCGATCTTAAGTGACTGCTGGGAGGGCTTGGACACGTTCTTCGAACCCGGACGCGAAATCCTGCTCGCAAGGTCTACGGACGATGCGCTTCAAGCTCTCCAGTTGAACGAAGGCGAACTGCGCCGCATCGGGGAGCGTGCCCGGCAACGAACGCTCGACTGCCACACCGCCGCGATGCGAGCGCGGCGGCTTCTTTCCTTACTGGAAGACCCGCCGGACATGGAGAACGAACAACAATTAGAAGCGTCGCTCGAGGAGGTCATCTAGTTATGTGGGGCATCATCCCGGCAGCGGGCATGGGAACGCGTATCCAGCCGCTGGCTTTCTCGAAGGAACTGCTGCCGGTTGGCAGCGCCACGCAGAACGGCATCGAACGTCCGCGCGCCGTCAGCGAATACCTGATTGAACGAATGGTGAATGCCGGTGTGGACAAACTGTGTTTCGTTATCTCGCCGGGTAAATCCGATATCGTCAACTACTTCGGCGGCCGCGTGCTCTCGGCGGATATCTTTTACGCAGTACAACCGAAGCCAGCCGGTCTCTGCGATGCAATCTTCCGTGCCATCCCGCTAATTCCTGAACACGAGCATGTCTGTATCGGCCTGCCTGATACCGTCTGGTTCCCCGAAGACGGATTAGCGCAGTTGCCGAATGACGTTCTGTCCCTTCTTCTGTTCCCGGTGCAGCATCCGGAACGTTTCGATGCCGTTCTTACAGATTCGGCAAATACCGTCATCGACGTGCAGGTGAAATCTCCCCATGCCGCCAGCCACTGGATCTGGGGCGCCATGAAGATGCCAGGCTCGATTCTGCATGAGCTTCACCAGCTATGGTTGAAGCGCAACGACGAATACCTGGGCACGCTGTTTAATGAATGGATCAGCCGCGGTGGTCGAGCTTACGGCAGGAAGGCTGGAACCGACTATGTTGATGTGGGAACGCTGAATGGCTATCGCGAGGCACTGCGCATTTTAGACGCAACGTCTGCAGCGGCCATCCACGCCTGACTTGTGATCCTTGACGTCCTCGACAATCGGGCCGCCCTGGATCGCATTGCTGATGAATGGCAGGCTTTGGTCTGCAGCCAGCCTTGTTCCACGCCCTTTCAGTTGCCCGTCTGGCTACTAACCTGGTGGACGCACTTCGGCAGTGGCCGTCTCCAGGTGCTTACTTTGCGCGAGGGCGGCGTCCTGGTTGGCATCGTGCCCCTGTTCTTGCACGAGTGGAACGGTCGAAATCAATTGACCTTACTTGGAACGGGTCTCTCCGATTGGACAGATCCCATTCTGCCGCCCACGGCTCTTACTCTGTTAAAGCAGTATCTCCAAGACGACCGGTCGTGGGACGTTCTTCATTGGCAAGATCTCTCGGCCGATTCGCCGCTGGCTCAACTGCCTGAAGTCCTCGTGGAGGAAGACACGCCTTGCACCGAGAGCCGGTTCAACACCAGCTTCGATGAGTTCTGGGCCGCCCGTGGCAAAGACCTGCGCCGCAATGTGCGCCGGTACGGTGACCGCGCCCGGGCCAGTGGCTCAGTGGAGCTGCACGTAACGGCGACCGCCACACCGGAACTGCTGAACGATTTGGTTCGCTTGCACACTGCCCGTTGGCAGGAACAGGGTGAAGCCGGCATGATCGCCGCTAACCAAGCTGAACCTTTTCTTCGCGACGTCGCAGCCCGGCTATCCTCGAAAGGTTTGTTGCGCCTGCTGATCCTGCGCTTCAACGGACAGTCGGCGGCCATGAACCTGGGCGTGGTTCTTCACAACGACTACTTCGGTTATATGAGCGCGTTCGATCCGCAACAGGAGAGTCACGGCTTCGGGCGGCTGCTATTGTATGAGGCTTTCCGTTACTGCTTCCAGCACGGCATTAACAGCTGGCAGTTCCTGCGCGGTCAGGAAACATATAAAACCTGGTGGGGCGCGCAACCCATTCCCAAAATCCGGTTGTACAAAGCCAGATAATCGCTTGCCATTCGGTGCGAAGAAAAGCGCTGCAGCGCCACCTTACGGCATTCCGCTGGTGCGATGTGGGCCACTTTTTCAATGCAGTCGGGCAATTGGTCGCGCCGGGAGGCGATAAATCCCGTCCTTCCAGGTTCTACTATTTCCGGCAGCGCTCCCGACCGCAAAGCAATCACAGCTGTCCCGGAACTCGCCGCTTCCATTGCCACTAGGGAGCTGGTCTCCGCCACCAGACTGGTCACGAGCAATGCGCGCGCTTCCGCCAGAAGCCTTAACTTATGCTTGCCTTCCACTGCTCCCAGATAACGCCTTCTCTTGTCCAGAAGCGGTTCCACCTGATCTCGAAAGTACTCCTGATGGGAGGCGAACGGATGCACCGGGCCGGCGATCAGCAGCTTTACCCCTGCTTCCTTCGCCGCCTGCAGAGCGAGATGAACTCCCTTTTCCGGGCAAACGCGGCCAAGCCATAGGAAGTAGTCACCCTTCGACCCAACCGGAGAAAAGCGCTCTGTATCGATACCGTTGAACACCACGGGTAGCCCAGTGTCGCCTGCCTGCGATTTCGAAACGCAGTTCATGAGGATTGGCCGCTGCTCTACCATCCCCTCCGGATACCACGCCAGGGGTAGATGCAGCGTTGCCAGCATCGGCACCGTTGTTCGGGGAATGTAAGTGTGGAAATCGAGCCCATGAAAATGGATTAGATCGATGGAGTAGCGGGTGAGGGCGTCGCGTATAACTTCGGCATGTACGCTTTCCGCGTTGCTAAGGACATGGGGCGTGATCTCGCCATCCACACGGACCGTTGGCAGCAACCGGCCGTCGACCGACGAGCTTTCCGGCGCCAAGACCAGCGACTGGCACCCGGCTGCGCAGAATTCGCGGTCAAGTAGACCGAGAATCTGTTCCGCGCCACCCGACGAATCCGGCTGCACCGGAAAGAGCGGATAACCCACGCTCAACACCGTCATTGTTCGAGTGTGGCTGCGTTCAGGTTCTCGCATCTCAGAAAGTGAAGATGAAAACACCCGGAAATTCCGTTGCGGTTCGCTGGACATTGGGTGACGTCAGCCACCACGGTTTCGAAGCCCTGAAACTATCGATTTGGTCCGCCCATCAATTGTTTCCTCCTGATGCGACTCTTGCAGTCTGTGTAAATACTATTCCGGTTGAGACTGCGAAGCAACGTACCGGTGAAATCCCCTCCCGAGTTGTTTGGGTCAATGCCAACGAACGGGTGCCGGAATGGTTACGCTTTCATGTCGACGGCGCAATGGCTGAGGGCGTGGCATGGAAATTGGCACCCGTACGGTTATTCCCTGACCGCTTTGAAATCTCGCTCGATAACGATGTCGTCCTTTGGGAAATCCCGCCAGCAATGGCGCAATGGCTAGAATCCGTTGGTCCCGATCACTGCCTGTTAGCGGAAGACACACAGCGATCGCTGGGACAGTTTTCCGGCTGCCCCGACGGGCGAGCCATCAACTCCGGTATTCGCGGACTGCCTCCTGGTTATGACTACGAAACCGACCTGCGCGAAGTGCTCCGCAACTCGGGCATCACTCTGCGTTCAGAACTGGACGAGCAAGGGTTGCAAGCTGCCACATTATCTCGGAAACAGCTGCGACTGGTCTCGAAACAAGACGTCACGATTTGCTCGCCGCTTCCTATGCATCAGCAGCATTTGGGTCGATGTGGGGCACACTTTGTCGGCCTTAACCCGAAGAGCGTGCCGTGGACAGACGCCGATGGCCGGCCTCTGAACGAAGTAATCGGCGCAGCTTGGGTATCCTATCGCGATGAAATAGAAGCCAGGATCTCGGTTGCCGCAGCGCCCCAGGGTCCCTTGCCGGCCTAACGTTCCTCTGTGTTAGCGATTGCTTGTGAAGGATGTACTTCCATCGCGCTCGATGCTGTCGCAGGCAACACTGCCTGATCGGCAACTAACTCAAAAGGACTGAGAGCAGCCTTAGTCACGCCTTTGTCGGTATGATTCTTCAATCCGGCCAGCATATGGTAAAGCTCATGCGCCATCACACGGCCCATGGCCAAACCTAACTGTGATTCATACCGTTGTGGATTTCGAGTTCCATAAACACGCTGAACGGAAGTACGCAGCCGGTCACACTCCACCCGCCCAAAGGGTAAGATAGTGCCGTCGCTGACGAAAGTCGATCCAAGCACCACGCCGCCGTTGTCCGCCGTCTCGGGACCAAGCATGCTGCAAAACCCGTGCATGCGGAAGATCACAAGCCGGCCTGGTTCGGAGACGCCCTCTTCCTCGAAGGTCTTAAAGCGGAGATCTATCGATTTACCCAGCAGCGTTCGAACTTCCCGTTCCATGAAGCGGGAAGAGACATTCGACCCAGGATGATCGAACTGAAGCAAAACGGTGACGGGCTGTGGCGAGCAGCGGGCCTGTGGAGCGGACAAGCTCCCCAAAGCCATGGCAGACAGGGCCAGGAGCACAAAACGCATCGGAATCCTCGGCAAAGAGAGCGATCGCATCATGGCGATCACTGCCAGAAGTATACAACCATAAAAGTAGATGTGGAAAAGCAGAAAAGATCTGCTCAAACAAACGTCGTCACGAAACGTTAACCGCGGAGATATACAGGCTCAACCGTTTCCTGCTCATGCTTAAAGCATGTCGAGGCTTCGGGGTGTTTCAAGAAGATCGATACTCCGGCTCGCTGCAGCCTTATTTGCCGGTGCCGGCTTACGCACCGTTTCCGCCGCTAAATCCGGATACGGCCCGGAATTCGGAACGCTGGCCGAGAGCCAGATCGACGGCCTGGCCACTTGGGCCTCCCGCAACTACAACATCAACGCCACAATCCTGCTGGGTTCGTTTCCGGTAATGTCAAAGGACGAAGTCGGTGGTGCGTGTCTGGCGCTTGAGCTTGCAAAAACCGACGACGACAGCTTGACAGGCCTGCAGTTTGTCGCCGGCACCTGGCCCGATCGTGTCAAAGGCTTCAATCGCTTTGGCGCGACTCAGGAGTTGGTCAGCGTGCGTGCAAACGCGGTGCGTGAGAGCGCGTACACCTGCTTCATGTCTACCTCCAGCGAGAAAGGCTTCGCCGATGGGCGGCGCGCTGTGACTGCCACCGGCCCTGAATCCATGTTTTCCATTGCTCGCGGCCGCTCCACCCCTGATGGGTGTGCCTTCGAGCTTCGCCATCGTCCCGCCTCTGCGCGCTTGAACTGGTCCGATTGCATTGGTCTTCTCCACGCCATCTCCGATTGGGGTCCGCTGCCGAACGTACACCCTCTGCCCGACAGCCCGCCCTGTGCTCTCCCCACCTTCCTTTTCGCCACGCGGCGTGCGCTTCGAACGAATCAGCCCGTGCTTTACAATCACAACGGTGCCGTTTACCGGCTCATTGCTAACCCGCAACCGGCAGACGGAGACGAACAAATGACGGTGTGTCATCTCTCAAAAATAGGGGAGAGGCGCGAGGTGATTTTTCGCCTGTGGTTTAAGTCCGGCGATGACAGCGGCTTTCCTGCGCGTATCGAATTTCACCCAAAGAGCTTTCTCAAATTGACGCTGACCGAAAACACCTCCACCCGCAATCCCGTGCTGCGTCCCATACTAGGTGAGATTGGGTAACAGCGAAGGAACACCAACGGCAAAGGACGCCATAGAAAGCGCGATAGAAGAATCCATTGCTATCACGCAGCGGCCGGTCCAGGTCCGCCGTATCTCCGACGTCCTTCAGAGCTTCATCCGCGATCCACTCGACATCCTGGTTCGCCGTTGGAATTGGAAGGCCGCCCTCATGGCGTCACTGATTCGCAGCATCATATTCTTTCTCTTCAATCTGCGAGCCGGGTGGCACGCGGCTGGCAACGCCATGTTGCTGGAATTCGGCTTTCGTGCGCTCACTGCCGGACTCTGGGGCGCGCTCACGCAAGCCTTCTACGAGGTGGAGCCAGTCTGGGCCGGAACGCTTTGGGCCGTGTTACTCATCCCAACCGTTTCCCACCTACTGGAGTGGGGCGTACACATCGCCGGTGGCACGCAACGGATCAAAGCGAGTATGATCAGTTCGATCATCTTCACCGTCGTGTCTACCCTGTTCAATATGTATGCCATGCGCAGAGGCGCGCTGCTGGTAGGGCCGGACGCGAACAGTTTAGGAAACGATTTACGGCGCACTCCTTTGCTGATTGCCGGGTTTGTTGCCGCCGGGCCAATTGCGCTAGTGCGCGCTCTGGGCCGGTTCGGGCGTTAGCGCCGCGTCCTGCTTTGCACTTGCGTCTTTCTTGCTGAACCACGGATACATCATTGGCAGCAGGTAAAGCGTCAGCATGGTCGCCGTTATCAGTCCGCCGATGACGACCGTGGCCAAGGGTCGCTGCACTTCGGCGCCGCGCGATGTAGAAACCGCCATTGGGATGAAACCAAGGCTGGCCACTGCGGCCGTCATTAGCACCGGACGCAAGCGGTCCTGTGCGCCTTCGCGAACGGCATCCAATATCTCTTTCCCTCCCGCGCGAAGGGAGTCGATGTGGCTCACCATTACCACCCCGTTCAGCACCGCAACCCCGAACAGCGCGATGAACCCGACGGACGCAGACAAGCTGAGGTTTAACCCGCGAAGCCAAAGCGCAGCTACCCCGCCCACCAGTGCGAAGGGAACAATCATCAGAATCAGCGCTGCCTGCCGCGCCGATTGAAACGTTGCGTAGAGCAGAGCGAAGATGATGGCGATTGAGACCGGCAGCACAAACGCCAGCCGCTTATCGGCACGCTGCTGATTCTCAAACTGACCGCCCCACTCTAGCGAATAGCCCGCCGGGATCTTCATCCCGGACATCACCTTCTGCTGCGCATCTTTAACGAAGCCGCCCAGGTCGCGTCCGGAAACGCTTGCCTGCACAGCCACCCGCCGTTTGGCGTTTTCGCGGTTCACCATCTCCGGCCCCCGCACCACTTTCAGGTCGGCAACCTGTTTCAACTGCACACGCTCGCCGTTAGGCGCATTCAGGTAAAGGTCGCCCAGCACATCGATGTTGTTGCGGTCGCTCTCCGGCAAACGAACCGCGATTCCGAAGCGCCGCTCGCCTTCCACCATCTCGGAGACTTGCTTGCCGCCCAGCATAGTCTCAACCAGCTCCTGCACGTCGGAAACGTTAAGCCCATAGCGGTCCAGTTCCGGCCTCTGAATGTCTACGCGTAGCTCCGCTACTCCCATTGAGCTGTCTTTCTGCACTTCAGCCGCACCTTTTACGGTGGAGATCAAGTGCACGGCGCGTGCTCCCAACTGATCCAGCGTGTCCAGGTCTTCGCCGTAAATCTTTAAAGCGAGGTCGCCGCGAATGCCCGTGACCACCTCATCCATGCGCATCTCCATCGGTTGCGTAAACACAAATGCAGCGCCGGGAATCTGCGACAGCGACTTTGTGAGCTTGCCGATCAGTTCCGCTTTTGTCTTGCAGCATTGCCAGTCTTTGCGTGGCTTCAGCGTCAGGTAAGAATCCGTTTCTTCGATACCCATCGCTTCGGTCGCACGGTCGGGCCGTCCCAGCTTGCTGACCACTTGCGTCACTTCTGGAAAGCTTCGGATGGTCTTCTCAATCTGGTTGCCGATGTAAATCGATTCGGGCAGGGAAATGCCCGGCAGCTTCCGCGATGTCACCACAATGGAGCCTTCGTCCAACTTAGGCATGAACTCAGAACCGATGAACTTCAGCGACACCGCGGCTGCGACTACCAGTACCGCGGCACCAACAAGAATGGGCCATCGATGGCGTTGGGCAACATCGAGCGAACGCACATAGCGCTCGCGCAGGGCGCCGAACCAGCCTTCACCTTTTCTCTCGGCCTTCTTCCGTGGGGCCCGCAGCACAAAGCTGATCACCGTTGGAATCGCGAACAAGGCCAGCAGCAGCGATCCGCCCAGCGCAGAGCATACGGTGATTGCCATGGGATGGAACATACGTCCTTCCAAGCCTTGCAGCGTGAAAATCGGAAGGTAGACTGCGATGATAATCGCCACGCCGAAGGTAATGGGCCGCGCCACCTCGCGGGCCGCGGTCTGCACAATCTTGCGACGATCCTCCTTGTCGCCGTCCGATTCTTCCAGCCGCCGGACGGCGTTCTCCACCATCACGACAGAGCCGTCCACGATCATCCCGAAGTCCACCGCTCCCAGGCTCATCAGATTCGCCGAGATGCCGAAAGCCGCCATACCCATGAAGCCGAACAGCAACGACAACGGAATCACCGATGCCACAATCAGGGCGGCCCGCCAGTTGCCGAGAAAGACTAGCAGCACAATCAACACCAGTACACTGCCTTCAATCAGATTGTGTTTAACCGTCGTGATTGTGCCGTCGATCACTTCGCTCTGGTCGTAAAAGGGGACTATCTTTACCTGGTTGGGCAGCTTGATGGTGGCAATCTTTTCCTTCACGGCTTCAATCAGCTGCCGGCTGTTCGTGCCTTTGGTGATAATCACCATGCCGGAAACTGTCTCGCCTTTGCCGTCGTGCATGATTGCGCCCTGCCGCGGGTAGGGGCGTTCGGCGATGGTTGCCACATCTCGCAGCAGCACCGGTACGCCATTTAGCGACCGGATCTCTATATTCTGCAGATCCTGGATGCTGCTTGCCCGCCCAAGCCCCCGAATGGTGTACTGCTCCTCGTTGTGCTCAATGAATCCGCCCCCGAAGTTCTGATTGTTGTCTGCCACTTGCTGCACCACGTCATGGACTGTCAATCCATAACGGCGCAGCGTCAGCGGTTCCACTTCTACCGTGTACTGTTTTGTGTAGCCGCCCCAGGAGTTGATCTCGCTGATACCCGGAATGGTGCGCAGATCGTAGCGCACTTCCCAATCGAGCAGTGTCTTTCGCTGCATCAATCCCGCGTTGCCGCCTTGTAGCGTGAACTGGTACACCTCTCCGAAAGCCGTTGCCAGCGGACCCAACTGCGGCTCCAGACCGGAAGGTATCCGCGACCGCACTTGCCCCAGCCGCTCACTGACAATCTGGCGCGCCAGGTAGATGTCCATGGAGTCATCAAACACAACCGTGATCATCGAGAGGCCGAGCTTCGAAACCGAACGCACCACTTGCGTTTTCGGCATGCCGATCAAAGTGGATTCAATCGGAAACGTGACCAGTTGCTCCACTTCTACCGGCGACATGCCGGGAGCCTCGGTCGTCACTACCACTTGAATGTTGGTTAGGTCCGGATACGCCTCAATGTTCAGGTGGAACATCGTATAGGTGCCCGCAATCAGTAAGCCCAGCAAACACACCGACACCAGCCAGCGATTGCGCAGAAAAAATTCGACCATAAATGCGTCTTGGAACCTATTCGCCGATCTGACTTTTCAGCATTTCCGACTTCACAACAAAGCTGCCTTTTTCAACTACTGCTTCGCCGGGCTTCAATCCGCTGCTGATTTCCGCTTCGCCGTGCAAACGGTGAGCAATCTCGACCACGCGCGGTTCAAACGTGTTGGGCTTTGTCCGTACAAATACGATGGAGCCTCCGTTCAAATCCTGCACGGAATCTTCGGGCACGAACAACGATTGGCGCGATTGCCCTTGCGATATCTGCGCGCTCGCAAACATGGCGGGCCTTAGTCTCTGTCCTGGGTTGGGAATAACAATCGTCGCCGGCAGCGTTCGAGTCTTCGCATCCAACTCAGTGCCTAGACGCAGGACTTCGCCGGTGAATGCCTGGTCTGGATACGCCTGCGTCAGGATGCGCGCACGCTGCCCGATGTGAACTTTGCCGATGTCTGCCTCATCAACTGAGGCCATCATCCAAACCGTATGCAGATCGGTAATGGTGTAAACCTCCTGCCCAGGTTCCACTACGGCGCCCAGCGTGATCGGTCGATTCACCACCACGCCCGAAGACGCGGCGACAACAGGCACCTGCTCCGTGGTCTCGTTAATGTTTGGCAGAGACGAGGCGGGCAGGTGCAAGATGTCTGTCAAATGCGCGACTTCTTTGTTCACCGCGATATGCGCGTTGGACAGATCCGTTTGCGCACTGAGCACGTCGGTCTCCGCCTTATCCACTTCTTGGCGGGAGGCCGATTTTAGTGCAAACAACCGCAACATGCGGTCCCTCATCTGCTGCTGATAGGCGAGCGCACTTTCCTGCCGTTTTACGTCCTGCAGTGCCGTATCGTAAGCGGCGCGCGTTTCGTGAACGTCGTGGCTGTGCATACGGGCCAGAACCATGCCGCGCTTCACATAGTCACCCACGTTGGCATGCAACTCCGTGATGCGCCCGTCCGTGTAGGTTCCAATGTGAGACGTGCGTTCCTCGTTCATTACAATCTGCCCGGCCGCGGTGAAATACTCAGGCACGCTTCGCGGTTCTATGGACGCTACCTGTATGCCCGCCTTTTGCTGCGCCGGTCCGTCGATGGTGACCACGCCCTGCGCGCCCGCACTGCTTTTGTCCTGCGCGGCACCACCGCTCTCTGCTTGAGATTTGTCTTGTGACCCGCCCTCGCCGCTTGCGCCACCTTTGCCGCAAGCCATCAGCAGCACCGCTGCCACGCAACACGCGCACCACCGTTTCACTACTGCTCTCCCCGCAGCGGCTCACCGCTTGCTACCTGCAGATTCAGAATGCTCTGTTGCAGATCGGCTAGGGCGCGATAGTACTCCACCTGCACCTGAATGCGGCTGCGCTGTGCATCCAGCAGCCGAAGCAAATCCAAAGCACCCTCTCGGTATGCCGCTCTGGTGAGCCTTTCTGATTCCTCGGCCTGTCTCTCAGTCTCCGGCAGGCGTTCCAGTACTGTTTTCTCGTCAATATAGGCGCGTTGTGCCGCCTCCACGTCGGCCTGAACCGACAATCGCGTCAAACGCAGCTGCGCCTCGGCTTCATGGATGCGCGCTGCCGCACTTGCCACGTTGCCCTGATTTCTGTTCGCGATCGGCAAATCTATTTGCAAGGCCGCGTACGCCGTATCTAAGCCGATGTTGCGCTTGTAGCCCACGAAGGCTTCTGGATCCGGCTTGCCGTTCGCCTTTTGCAGGCGGTAATCCGCTTTGGCCTGCTGCACCGCACTCTCACCGATTCGAATCTCGGGCCGCAGCGCTAAGACGCGCGCCAGGTCTGGCAGCGTCACCGTCCCGGCGTCTTCAAGTGAGCCAGTCAAATGGGCCGGAGCAAAATTGCTCCTTCCCATCGCTCGGTACAACGCGACCAGCGCCTGGTCTGCATCGCGAGTGGCCACAAGCGCGGCCGCTCGCACCCGATCGCGTTCAATCTGAATTCGAATCAGGTCCGCCTCCGCCTGTACGCCTTCCTTCACGCGATTGCTGCTATAGGTGACATCTTCGTCGTAAGTCCGCAGGTTTTGCGCGCTTAGTTCGCTTACCCGTTGTGCACTCACCGCCAGCCAGTAGCTGGAACTGACTTGCGCCACGATTCGTCTTCGTGTCAGCTGTGCTTCCACTTCACTGGTGGCCACCGCTGCGTTGGCCACGTCCAAACGCCGGCCGCGCTTCCCTCCCGATTCGATGATCTGCCCTAGCAGAAAGTACTCTTCTGTCGAGTTCGCATACGAAAAAGGTGCGCCGTTTTCTGGGGGGCGAAGGTCTTCCGATTGCAGGGTCAAGCGCGGATTCGGGCGCAGACCGGCCTGCACGCGCTGCCCGGCTGCCTCCTGAACCCGGCCATTCGCCACAGCCATTTGCGGATGTGATGCTAAGGCTTCTTGAACGGCTTGTTGAAGCGACAAATCAGGTTCGGCAGACGCCCGGGCCGCGGAAAACAAAATAAGGAAAAAACACAGTTTCACTACAGGTCGACTCACCTGATTTGAGACGATCCGAAGGTACATAACTGTACTTTTTTCCGCCGTCGGCCCGGGGACTCCCCACGCCTTTGCAAGGAGATCTCGTGCGATTTAACGTCTGTTTATGTTGGCGGGTCAGGCCCGATCACGACCACTATCGGTACCCACGCTGCTGCCTCAGCTACCTGGAGTCTTGGTGAACTCTCAAGATTATGCGCCTGTATGAGGTAAGGCTGGGCGATCCATTATCTGTAACCGCCAGTATGATGTGAGCAACACCGTATGCTGGACATGCGCCTGCTCCCGGGCCGAGCTTCAACCACATGGGACGACAAGTAGCCGTGGGTGTGACGACAGCCTTGGATGTGATGGCACCGGAAATTTCGATTGCTGCCAGCACGCCGTCCGCCCAACCTGCTTCCTTGTAAAGAAACCAATGGTATTGCAGCGATTGCCCCGCGTCGGGGTCCTTAGTCGCGCTTGCATCGAGAGTGAGTGGCTGCCCGACGTTAGCATCTATAAAAAGCGGCTCGGTTCCTGCTTGCCCGTTCACCACAGCGACAGGATTGTGATTCGCATGCGCGATGTCCGAGATCGTCCAACTGATTCGCGCAGCAAAATCGTTTTGAAAGGCCTCGCGCCATCGCCAAATCGTCGCCTGGTCTGAGACATACAGTTTGCCATCCACACCCATCGCTTCGTCCTGCGATGTTACGCGTGCAAACTCATCTCCACCCTGCGTCCAGATCGGATGCGTTTCGCCGTACGGTTGACGATAGATGTATCGTCCGCCCCAACCACCCCAGTCCGGTCTTCTGAAGGAGTTCAGGCCATTGTCAATTAGGGCAAGGTAAGACGGCGTGTCCCCCTCCATAATGAACAGGAAGCGGGGATACAGCTTCCCGAGAGGTCCCTTGCGGATATGTTCATCCAGCCATTCATTTGTGACCAGCGAAGTGTTCGCGCCGGCGCAGTTGCGGTAATAAAGGTCACCGCTGATACCGGTCCAGGTAGCGAAAGAATATTCGCCGCTGGTAGGCGTCGATGGTTGAACAATGTAAAAGAGGTTCGGAAATTCACGCCGGATCCAAGGGCCGGCATCGTCCTGATCCGAAATGGAACTCACCCGCAGTTTGCTAATGAAGCGATCCAACTCCGCTGGCGATCGGGTCTCGCGAACGTGCCTAAGTGCTTGCGCCAGCGTGTTGGCGCCGCCCCAAAGCGTAACCCACAACGGACGGTCGTCGTTCCGATCTGCAGCTTTGACAATGGCCTGCGCACCTTCAGAAGTCTGATCGGCACCGGTTGACGCCATCCCATAGCCAGGCTGCCCTGAGTAAACAATGCTGTTCAGTTCTTCTGCAGTAGGCCAGCCCTGTGCATGCAGCAGCAGATTCGCTCTGACTTGCCCGTAAGCTGCAATAAGCGTCCGCATGGTTTCGGGATGTACGACATTCTTCTGCCAAGTGGACGTAGCTGCGATCAGCCCTTCGATATCTATTTCATTCGAATAAAGCAGCAGCCGGGTTAGCGACATCTGGTCATCGGGCTCGTTCCCAATGTCACTGATCACGATCATGCGGGGGTGCCCCGAAAAATTGTCTACATAAGAGGCTGGCAGCGGCTGGGTGCGACCGTCAACCGCTAGCATCTGTCCCCAGACAAGAACCGTAAGCAAAATGGAGGCTCTGCGGAGGCGGATGAGATTGGGATGGACAAGCATTGTTGCTCACGTTATCGTAAGCCCCGCTTTAGTCACTGTGTATATACTGGCCCGAATCCGACTCGTGACTCACTCCACATTCGCCAGCTCTCAAAAACGCAGAACCTCATCCAGGAACCGCGGCGTCCACCACCGCGGGCACATCTCTCGAAACGCTCTCCGTCCGTTTCGCTTCGCCCGTTTTCACCAGCGCATACCGGTAGAGCACCGGCGCGAATAACTCGTTCAGAGCAACTCCGCCGAACACTAACGCCGAGGCCTCGGCGCCAATTGTCGGAAACGTGCGCACAAACAGCAGCGCTAACGCGAGCGCTAACCCCGCTTGCGGCATCAGTCCCAAGCCAATGAAGTTGCGAACCTCCCGCGGTGCCTGCGCCAGCGTGGTCGCTACCCGTCCCAGCGCAATGAACCCGAATGCTCGCGTGCCTACCAGGATCAGTGCAGGCACACCCACTACAATCAACTCCCTTATGTGCACGGTTGCGCCCGTTACGGCAAAAAACACCACGTACACCGGCAGCGACGACGTCTCAATCTCTTCTTGTAAACGATGTCCGTGCGCTGTCACATTGCGAATGAATACACCGGCGGCCAGCGCGATCAGGAGTGGATCTAAATCAATTCGCTGACCCACTTCCGCCGACCAGGAATGCAGCCGCAAGTATAAATAGGCCCGAGCGGCCTTGCACGTAACGAAGGTAAATGGAAACAATGATGCCGACACAAGTGCCAATGGTAATGGAGCCGAGCACCTCCCAGGCCAGCGCCCCCGCCGTATGCAGCGCGTCGATCTGCGAACCAAGGAAACTCTTCGCCACCGACGAAACAATCGCAAACAAAACAATCACCAGAAGATCGGAAATAACAACCACGCCCAGCACTGTTCGAGTAAGTGGCCCGTCTGCCTCCATTTCGGATTGCAGCGCCACTACCACCGCTGGCGACTGTGCCACCATCGTTACGCCCAGCACCGCGGACACTGCTGCCACCTGATACAGCGGAAGATGCTGCAGAAATGGCAGCTGGTCGCGCAGCAGAAATACCGCGACGCCAATCAGCACAATCGTCCCGCAGATCGCCACCGAAGTCAGCCACGAAATGCTTTTCAGCAGCGGCTTCATCGCAGTCAAGTCGAGTTCCACGCCTGCCGTTAGGGCGATTAAAGCCGTGGCAATGCCATTGAAGATTTGTAAGTTCGCCACCATTGGCTGACTTACTAGGTTTAAGACTTGCGGCCCGACAACGATCCCGGTGGCCAGATAGCCGGTAAGGCGCGGCAGGTGCATCGACTTGAAAATCGAGCCCATCAGAAAAGCAGACAACAACAGATACCCGCAGGCGAGTGCGGTTCCGGCTGCGCCGCCGCCCACCGTTACGTCCGGCGCGAAAGACCGCGCTGCGTGCATCAGTCCCGCAAATATAAGAACAAACAGCAGGCGCATGATCTACAGGGCGCCGCTCAATTGAGGCTGTTGGGCCAGACTTCGCCGCGACGCCACTTGCACGATCACTTCCGTCAGGATCGATCCGCCAATCACCGCCGTGACCATCCAGGAGATTGCAGCGCCGAAATAGAGGTCCTGTGCATTTACAACGATGGCGATCGACAAAGCACCCATGGGTGAAAAGATCAGGCTCCTTCTCTCGCTTTCCGACAAGGTTCCGGGAACCTCCTTGCGCGAAATCCGCACCGCTAGCCATTTGCCGAACAACCGTGCGGGAACAAACAGCAGCATAAGCGCCCATCCTTGCCACGCCGTCATATCCCACAAAGAGCCGGCTACCAGCAGAAACAAAAGATAGATAGGTCGCTCCATATGTTCCAGCGCCTCACGTATGCGGTCTTTCGAAGTTCCAGGAAGATTCACCAGAATCAGCCCGACAATGAAGCAGACAACCAGCGGCGAGATACGAAGAAAGCTCGCCATACCTGCCGTGAAACTTACTGATCCCAAAATTAAAACCATGAACTCCGGGCCGGCTTTAGTTCGTGCGAGAACTCCCCAAATAACTCCGCCAATCATCGTTCCCATGCCAACTGTAATGAATAGCCACGCTGTTCCGGGCAGATGCCAGGCTACCGAGTTGTCCTGGGGACGAAAGTAAGCCGCGACAATCAGCAAACCGATGAAACCCGCCAACTGTTCCAGAGTCACGATCGACGCCACGCGGTCTGCACTCATCCGCAACGCTCCCCGGGCCTGAAAAAACTTAGGCGCATTGTATGCCGTCATCGCGCCGGCAGTGCCCAGCATCATGGCATCCCGCAGAAAAATCGCATTCGCAGGTGAGTGCTCCACAAAGACCAGCAGCAAAGCGCAAGTCGCAAGAATCGTAGCGAATGGTACCGACGCCGTAATCATACTCACGATACTCACGCCGGGCGTGATAGTGTCGCCCAATTTAGAATCGAAGCGAAAGCCAGTGGCAAAGCCAATCCACCCAAGGCCGAGTGCCAGCAGCGGGCGTAACTCCCACAGCACCGCTTCGGAAAGAATTCCTACTCCGCGCATATGCGCAATCACGCCGAGAAACACAAACGGCAGTCCGGCCGTAACTACGTTAGTAACTTGAAGTTTGTTCTCTAGCGCTTGCACGCGGGAAGTTCCGGCGAGATAAGCCAGCGCAAACAGGAACACCAGCCCGAGGACGACCTTGATAATCTCCGATGCCGAATGAAGATCTAAGGACCTGGCCGGCGACCGCTTCGGAGGCGGAAGCTGCGGAGGCGGCGCAATAAGTATGGGCAGGTCCGAATCACCATACTCCTCAGGCTCAAATGCCAGATTCGGGGGAGCCGGTAATGGTTGGGCCTCCGCCTTGCGCTGGGGTACCGTAGCAGTTGCTCCGGTGGCATGTGTAGCACCCGTCGCGGCAGACGCCTGTGTTGCTCGCAAAGCTGGAGCGGCCCAGACAAACGCAAACAAGAGCAAAACGATTGCAGGAAACGCCCTGTAAAAGGTCTGAAGCGAAGTGCTGCGCATGGCCCTCTCGTAGCACTATCGCACGAATGAACGTTTCTTTATCGAACGTGAAAAGCGATCCGCGGCAGGACCTCCGGTACATCGCTTAGAAGGGCACGGCCTGGGCCCTACTCTTGCTCGTTATTCCTTAGTCATAGTTAAGCCAGTGACGTTCACCTCAGTATTGTGCGCGAACCGCAGCCCGTAGATTCCATCCAGCGACTTCAGATGCCCGGTGGTTACCAATGCTGCTTTATCGTAACTGGCCACCGTCTTGCCGTTGATGGCGCACTCCAGTTTGTCGCCCTTCACTGAAACTGCTATCTCCTGTGAAACTGGCTCTCCGGCTGCTGCTGCCTTATGTACCGCATCGTTCGCTTCCCCGCGTCTGCCGTTCATTTGGAAAGGCTCTGGACCAAAACCGCGAACAATGAAGTTGCCGTTTCCGTAAGCCGCGCAGTAAAGGTAACTCTGCTGTGCGGTACCCATCTCGCTTCCACCGACCACAATGCCGTAGGGGTGCGGATGCGTATTCAGATTCATATACTTCGGTTCGCTAAACGTCGCCTTCACGGTGTAGTTTCCGCTCGCCTGATTAGCTGGGCTCCAATAGGTGATGGCCGGTCCGGTCGTAACCTGATACGCTTCTCCTTCTTTGGTGAATTTGGCATCATTCACCGTCTTCCCGGCTTTCTCCTCATTAGGGTCTACTGCTCCCTTCCAACCCGGGGCCGATACCCCGCCGCCGCTCACGCTGCGGGAACCCTCTGATTGAACTTGAGCACTACTCATCACAGGAACGAGCAGAAGAAAAGCAGTTGCAAGCGCGAAGCTTTCGGCGAAACGCATAGATATCCTTCCCCGGTCGTAAAGACCAGCAGGCCCGATTATATGCGCACCAGTGCAACGCGCCGCAGTTAAAGACACCAGGACGTCACTCCGGCAAAACATTCGAAACCATACGTAACCCCTTGCTTGCGTTTTCCTTCGTGAGTTACGATGTTGTGCAATTAGTCGCAAGCGTCCCTTCATACCAGGAAGTTGGCTGCCGAGCATGTCCGAGACAAAACAGAAACGCCTCCTTGCCGAAGAACGCCGTCGCGAAATCTTATCGGTTTTAGGTCAGAATGGCCGCGTCACGGTGGAGGAACTCGTGCAACTCTTCGGTGTTTCGGCCGTCACCGCGCGAGGCGATCTCGACGTTCTCTCCGAGAGCGGTCTGCTGGTTCGTTCCCATGGCGGCGGCGTTCGGCCCTTGATCGCCACGCCGGAACATCCGCTGAAAGTGCGTGAAGGCATGCATCGGCCCGAAAAAGCCCGTATTGCTGAAGCAGCCGCGCAGCTCATTCGTCCGCTGCAGACCGTCATGCTTTGTACCGGTTCCACCTCGGCTGAGCTGGCACGCCGCATCCGAAAGGATTGCCCCGAAAACCTAACGGTCATCACATACGCGCTCGACATCGCGACCAAGTTGACAGACTGCTCGCACCTTTCTGTCGTCATGCTAGGCGGCTTCCTCCGCCAGCCCTCGACGGCCCTGGTCGGTCCCCATGCGGAGCAAATGATGCGTTCCTTACACGCCGATCATTGCTTCATGAGCACGGTGGGCCTCGACGTGGACGTGGGATTGACGACACTCGACATTATGGAAGCGCATCTGAATCAGCACATGATCGAAGCCGCCGCCCAGGTAACCGTCCTTGCCGACTCCAGCAAATTCGGCCACCGTAGCCTCTCCGTAATTGCGCCACTTCGCGCGGTCCACCGCATCATTACCGACTCGGGCGCCCCTGCCAACAGCGTTCAGCGGCTGCGTGACATGGGCATCGAAGTCGTCATCGTATAGCGAGATTGCTTTCTCTCCCTGCCTCTTAACTTTCTTTTTCTTTCTTTTTTGATTGACAGCAGGGTTCCGATCGCTCTAGAATCCGGCAATACGAACATTTCCGTCGCGCGTTCGCGATGTGAAAGGAGTCTATGAGGAATTCAGCAGTCTCCGCAATAAAACGAGCCGGCCTTGTCTTTCCCGCACTCGTCCTACTCACAACACTTTTCTTCACTTGTTCTTCCGGGTGGGCCCAGGAAGTCACCGCCGCCATCAACGGCATGGTGACCGATCCGTCCGGTTCTGCCGTCGCGAATGCGACCGTGACAGCCAAGGATCTCGATCGTGGCACCACGTACTCAACCACGTCCGGCACCAACGGCAGTTACAACCTGCCCCGCGTTGCCGTCGGCACGTACGAGGTTCGCGTGGAAGCGCCCGGATTTCAGTCCTCAGTTGAGCCCAAGCTGCTCTTACAACTAAATCAGGTAGCTAAGCTTAACGTTCAATTGAAACTCGGCGATGTGAACCAGACCGTCGAAGTTACAACCGCGGCGCCGATTCTGCAGACCGAAACCACTCAACTCGGCACCGTGCTCGATGCGAGAACCAATGTGTCGTTGCCCTTAGCAACGCGCAACTACAACCAGCTCACCTTGCTCGCACCAGGCGCAGTGACGACAGATCCGAGTAGCTTCACTGGTCCCCAAACTACCTTCAGCAGCGGTCGTCCTTACATCAACGGCAACCGTGAAGAAGCCAACAATTACCTACTCGATGGCATGGACAACAATCAGGTGTCGGAAAATGACGTCGGCTTTGCACCCAGCGTCGATTCCATCCAGGAATTCAACCTCATCACCCAGAACGCCTCTGCCGAGTTCGGCAACTTCATGGGCGGCATCGTCAGCGTCAGCACTAAATCCGGCACCAACCAGTTTCATGGCGTTGCGTTTGAGTTCCTTCGCAACGACAAGTTGAACGCCAATCAGTGGTCTAACAACTTCCAGGGAATTGCCAGGCCATTGCTGCGTTGGAATGAATTCGGCGGTGCTGTGGGCGGCCGTATCATTCGCGACAAGCTGTTCTTCTTTGCCGATTACCAGGGCTCACGGTACGACCAGCCCGCCACGGGCAGCGGCTTCACAGTCTTGACAGCGGCAGAGCGCGCAGGCGACTTCTCGGCCATCTGTACGTCCGGCTTTAGCAATGGTATTTGCAACACGGCGTCTCAGCAGCTGTACAATCCGTTCTCCAGCGGCAGCGCGACTACCCGGTCACCTTTCCTCAACAACCGCATCCCAGGGAGCCTGATTAATTCCACTGCCGCTTCCATCTTGAGCTCCTCGCTCTACCCTGCGCCTCTGAACGGCAATCTCATCAATAATCAGACGAACTTCCAGCACACCACTACCGACAGCGACCAGGGCGACATTAAGGTCGACTACGCTCCTACCGACAAAGACCATCTTTTCGGGCGTTACTCACAGCAGAAAGTCACCAATCCAACCATAAATAGCCAGCCGCTGCTTTATAACAACTTCAACAACTACCCGCTTTACAACGGCGTGGTTGATTACACGAAAACAATCAGTCCTACCTTCGTGAACGATCTTCGAGGAGGCGTCAATTACTACCCAGTGGCCACCGGCAACACCGCGCCGGGCTCTTCGAATACTTTCGGGATCGGTGGCGCGCCGCTAAACTTCCTGCCGGGTCTGAACTTCAATGGCGGCAACGTTACTAACTTCGGTAACTCCGATGTCGTGCAGGACTTTGCTTCCACGGTCATTCAGGCCGAAGATACCGCCATCATCACGAAGGGCGCTCACACCATTCGCACCGGGTTTCAATACATGCGTGACCGCATCAACGTGTTCTACTCCGGCAACGAAGGTCTTGCCGGGTCGTTCACTTTCAATGGCCAGTACACCGGCAACAATGCCGTAGGTTCAAAGGGCATACCCGAAGCGGACTTCTTGCTTGGCTTGCCCGAACAGGTCGGGGTCGGCGCCGGCGGCGGCACCTGGGGGCAGCGCTCCACTACTTACGGAGCATTCGTCCAAGACGATTGGAAGGTAAACACACATTTGACGCTGAACCTCGGCGTTCGCTGGGAGTTGCATACCCCTTGGGAAGAAGTTCACAATCGGCAAACCAACTTCCAGGAATATACCGGAGCGGTGTTGTTGTCCGGGCAAACCAATTTGTTCAACAACAACAATGCGCTGTACAACCAGTACAACGGCATCACAAACTTTCAGCCTCGGATTGGCCTCGCCTGGTCGCCGACCAACAGCTTTGTTATCCGCGCTTCCTACACCCTGTCGAGTTTCCTCGAAGGAACCGGGACCAACCTTCGCCTGACGCGTAATCCACCTTGGCAGACCGGCCATCTTGTCACTTACACAACGGGCTCGCAAGTGGTGGTTCCGCCGACCAACCTTTCGCAAGGCTTCTCGGGCTTTAACGGAAACGGTACTTGCACACCGGCGGCCGCGTTGGCCTCGTCGCCTGCCTGCTTCGCTGGCGCCACCATCTTCACTTGGGATCCGAACAATCGTCCGGCCGTCTCCAACCAATGGAATGTCAGTATCCAGAAGCAGTTCGGCAACAGCATGACTATGCAAGCGTCTTACGTCGGCCAAAATACCGACCACCTCATGGTGCCCGTAAACGCCTCGCAGGGCTTACTCACCGCAAGCGGCACTGTACTGCCCAGCCCGTATCTTGCCGGTAACCCCGCGCTGGCTGCTGACAACCCGACCGACAAGCTCACCATTACCAATGGCATTCAAAATTACAATGCTCTCCAGGTCAGCTTCCAGAAACGGCTCAGCAACGGGCTGGAGTTTCAGGCGAACTACACCTGGTCGCATTGCCTCACAGACTCCATCGGCTACTACGGGGGCTATGGTCAGGGCGGCGGCAACTACTATTACTGGCAGAACACTTACGATGCGCATTCTTACTACGGCAGCTGTTACTACGACGTGCCCCACGCATTCAACGGCTTTGTCACGTATGACATTCCCTTCGGACGTGGCCGCATGCTGGGCCACAATCTCAACAAGGCCCTTAATGCTGCAATTGGCGACTGGCAAGTCAGCGGCATCGTGACCTTTCACTCTGGCTTCCCGTTCACGGTCGGGGCCAACGATGTCTCCGGCACTAACTCGTTTGGACCGCTCGCCAGCTGCAGCGGTTCTCCAGTCGTGTTAGGCAAGCAGAACAGTCCCAGTGGCGGCTATCAATACTGGAGCCAATCCACCTTCTATCAACCCACTTCCGGGTTCGGCAACTGCGGCGTCGGAATTATTCGGGGCCCCGGTCTGCACACGGCCGACCTTGCGCTCTCGAAGCTCTTCAGCATCACGGAGCACCAGAACTTCGAGTTCAAAGCCCAGGCCATCAACTTCACCAATACCCCGATTCTGAATGCGCCCAGCACCGGCCTTGGTCCCACGCTTGGTTTGGTGAATAGCTCACAAGGCGCACGCGAAGTACAGTTCGGATTGAAATACAACTTCTGAGCAAGCTCCGTTTACGCTGAGACTTGCAGCAGACGTTCTCTTTGTTCGAATCGCCCGAGACGGAGTGGAAACTCCGCCTCGGGCAACAACTTCGCAAATTAGCCTCCGAGAATCTGTTCCTCGGGGCCAGTTCTTGGAAATATGAGGGCTGGCTCGACCAGATATATACCCGCGAACGCTATTCGCTCCGAGGCCGTTTCTCCGCTCCACTCTTCGACCGGGAATGCCTCCAGGAATATGCTGAAGTCTTTCCTATCGTGAGCGGAGACTTTGCGTTCTACCGCTTTCCTACTCCGGCTTTCTGGAAAAAGCTATTCAGCCAGGTGCCGTCCCATTTCCAATTTGCATTCAAAGTTCCGGAAGAAATTACGCTACCGGTATTCCCAAATCACCCTCGCTACGCCGCACGAGCCGGCCAGGCAAACCCGGCGTTTCTTTCCGCGCCGCTGCTCTGCCGTGACTTCCTCGACTTGTTGATCCCTTACGCGAACCAGGTCGCCTTGCTCGTCTTTGAATTCGCTGCCTCCGTCGAGCGCGCGTTTGCGCATCCTCAACAATTCGCTGATGCGCTTGCGGAATTCTTTGCCGCGCTGCCGCAAACGTTCCGTTATGCCGTGGAGATCCGGCATCCACGCCTGCTGCATGGGAGCTATTTCGACGCGTTACGGGCAAGCAGCGTCGCCCATGTCTTTAACTCCTGGACCGACATGCCGTCCCTCACCGACCAGATGGAACAAGCATGCGCCTTCACTGCCGGTTTCACCGCCGCACGTGCGCTTCTCCGGCCGGGACGTCCCTATGAAGAGTCCGTTCGCCTGTTTTCTCCTTACAGCGCGGTTTGCGAGCCGAACGCCGAAGTGCGTTCTGCCCTGCGCGGATTGCTACGCCGCGCCAAAAGGCGAGCGGAACCTACCTTCATCTTTGTGAACAACCGGCTCGAAGGCTTTGCCCCCGGTACCATCGCCGCTCTCATCGAAGAGTTCTCGACATAACGGAAGAAAGAGGAGTCGGCAGCCGTGTCTCCCATCATCGAATTAGGCGAAGGGAGTTCCGGAATGTCCGCTCAAAACGCCTGGCCGCCGCACTTCGATGGCAAACGCTTCTTCAATCCCGGAGGCGTGCAGCCGCGCGGTTTAGGCGATGTACTGCGTTGGAAATTCAAGAACCGCGCGGAACCGAATCCGAAGTTCGTACACGACGTTACGCCTTCCATCCCGCCCTCTCGCATCGAAGGCGATGAGTTACTCACGACATTCATCAATCACTCCACCGTCTTGCTGCAACAGCGTTCCGGTAACATCTTGACCGATCCCATCTGGTCAAAACGCTGCAGCCCGTTTTCCTGGATCGGTCCACAACGGCACCGCGACCCGGGTGTGCGGCAAGAAAATCTTCCGCCCATCGACATTGTGCTTCTGAGCCACAATCACTACGATCATCTCGACCTGCCTACGCTACGCTGGCTAGCGCGCCGCGACCGGGCCACCTATGTTGTCCCTAAAGGGCTGCGGCCCTTGCTGAAGCGGCAGCGGATCGGCCCCGTGCACGAGATGGACTGGGGCGAATCAGTTCAGGTCGGCGAAACGATCATCCATTGCGTTCCCGCCTTCCACTTCTCCGGCCGTTCCCCATTCGATCGCAACGCAACACTTTGGTGCGGCTATGTCATCGAGCAAGGAGGCAAGACTACTTACTTCGCCGCTGACAGTGCCATCGGTCCTCATTTTGCGTCCATCCGCGACCGCTTCGGGCCGCCCGACCTGGCCCTGCTTCCCATCGGCGCATACAAGCCGGAATGGTTTATGCATCCGGTCCATATGGCGCCTGCGGATGCACTTGATATTCACCACACACTGGGTGCCCGAACCAGCATTGCTATCCATCACGGGACCTTTCAACTGGGCGATGACGCTATTGATACACCCGCTCGTGTCATCGCCTCGCTGCACCCTCCTGATTCGTTTATCGTCCTGTCGAACGGACAAAATCTAACGCTGACTTAGTGGCATGCGGCACACTGTGTAAGTGCGAAACGTCGTCTGCTCCGCCGCGCTGGTCCTCCTCGCGGGCGCTCTAACCACTATCGCGACTGCGATCTCTGATGCCAGCATCGAGCAACTGCACGAGAGCTTTCTCCACCCGCCCGATGATGCGCGGGTCCTCATGCGCTGGTGGTGGTTCGGTCCCGCCGTGCGTAAGCAGGAGGTGGACCGCGAGCTTGCCGTCATGAAACAGGCCGGCGTGGGCGGCGTAGAAATTCAACCGGTATACCCGGTCCAGTTAAACGATCCCAGAAGCGCAGACAAGATTCTGCCCTATCTCTCACCCGACTTTTTGAGCGCAGTCCATGATGCGGCGGATACGGCGCGCAGTCTCGGTTTACGCGTGGATGTCACATTGGGCAGCGGGTGGCCCTATGGCGGTCCCCGCACTCCGGTGAGCGAGGCAGCGGGCCGCCTTCGCGTCGAACAGGTGAGCGTTCCCGAAGGTACGCGCACTGTTCCGGTTCCGGCTCTCGAGCAAGGCGAAACTCTCATCGGTGCATTCATCGGTGGCGCGCAAGTGAGCAAAATTGAACACGGCCGAATCGAAATACCCGCTGGGCTTAGCGGTAGCGACCTCCTGTATTTTTTCATCGCGAGTCGCACCGGCCAGCAAGTGAAGCGAGCGGCTGTCGGGGCGGAAGGATTTGTTCTCGATCACTACAGCCGCGCCGCTATCGAAGCTCACCTGGCGTCCGTGGCAAACCCGTTGCTCGCCGCCTTTGGCGAGCATCCGCCGCATTCCGTCTTCAGCGACAGCCTGGAAGTCTACGGCTCCGACTGGACGCCCGACCTCCTGATTGAATTTCAAAAGCGCCGCGGGTACGACCTCACGCCCTATCTGCCGGCGCTCGTCACCGATATCGGCGCGAACACGCGCGCGGTTCGACATGACTGGGCCAAGACCTTGACCGAGTTGGCGGAGGCAAACTATCTGACGCCGATTGCCGAGTGGGCCCATGCTCATCACACGCTCTTCCGCTCACAGAGTTACGGCGAGCCGCCCGTCATTCTTTCGAGCAATAAGCTGGTCGACTTACCCGAAGGCGAGCACGGCCCTTACTGGCGTCGCTTCTCCGCGGCACGTTGGGCCTCCTCGGCGGCGCACCTTTACGGCCGCCCCATTGTCTCCACGGAAACCTGGACTTGGCTTCATTCCCCTTCGTTCCGCGCCACGCCGCTGGATTTGAAGGCCGAAGCAGATCGGCATTTCATTCAAGGCATCAATCAACTCGTCGGTCATGGCTGGCCCTACTCACCGCCGGGCGAGCAAGAACCCGGCTGGCGTTTCTATGCGGCCGCCGCCCTCAACGATCACAATCCCTGGTTCGACGTAATGCCCGACATTACCGCCTATCTGCAGCGCATCAGCTTTCTTTTGCGCCAAGGTAAGCCCGCGAATGATGTGGCGATTTACGTGCCCACCGATGACGCCTGGTCGCGTGCCCATCTCGGCAAAGTCGCGGTCGACGAAATGAGTGATGAGCTGCTGGGCCCTGTCTTGATCCCGGCGGTACTGAATGCCGGCTATAACTTCGATTTCATCGACGATCGCGCGATCGCCGATGTCGGCCTCCTCCCGTACAAAGTCCTGATCGTCGCCGGCGTAGAGCGTATGCCGCTCGCTACCCTTGAGCGTATTCGCACGTACGTGGACAATGGCGGTTACGTTGTCGGCAACCCGTTCGCTTCCCACTCTTGGACCTGGCTTGCTCGAACAGCGAGCGGACAGCGTGCGAATCGCAGAGCTAGCACGGCAGACGTTCGCAAGCGGGGCGAAGAACACCAGGTTCGTCGCATCCGACCAGGACGTAGCCGGTGCTCTTAGCGAACTGGTGCCGCCCGATTTCGCGACGGACATTGCGGCCGCACCGGCCATCGGTTTCGTCCACCGCAAGCTGCCCAACGCCGATGTGTACTTCATTGCCAATGCGGCGAACCGTGCGGTGAGCACAACTGCCTCCCTGCGCCTCCATGGCGTGCAAGCCGAGTGGTGGAATCCTTTCAGCGGCGAAAGAGAACCCGCACTGGCGCAGGCATCCGGTGAACGCACTACGGTACCGATGACGCTTGCGCCGTACGAATCTAAAATCCTTATTCTGAGTGCCAGTAACCGGCCCCAGGAGCCCACCCATATTCGTAAGCCGGCAGCGACGACGGATTTCAGTACAGACTGGAAGGTCACCTTTTTAGGCACGGGGCAGACGACGACCATGGCGCATCTCCATTCCTGGACCGACGACGAAGCGACCCGCTATTACTCCGGACGAGCACGTTATGAGAAGACTATCGACCTGTCGTCATCGTTGTTTAACAACCGCTCTAAGTTCACGCTCGACTTTGGTCCGGGAATCGCTGCCGAACCTGGCTTGCAGGAAACGCCTGGAATGCACGCCTTGCTGGACGGCCCTGTCCGGGAGGCCGCGGTTGTGCTTGTCAACGGCAAGCGAGCCGGTTTGGTTTGGCATCCGCCATACGAGGTCGATGTGACCGGCGCTGTACAGCCCGGCTCGAATCACTTCGAAATTACCGTCGGAAATCTGGCTATCAACGAACTCGCAGGTCACGCGCCTGACACCTACACGCTGCTCAATCTTCGCTACGGCGAACGCTTTCAACCGCAGGACATGAACAACCTGCGCCCGCTGCCATCAGGCATTCTCCGCCCGATCACACTGCGAGTGGAATAAGCCGTTGAACAAACGCCGAAGCCGGTTCGCGCTCGATTGCCTCACCTTCTTTTTGTCGGACGTCGAAACAGGCGCTGGTCCTTTCATGGCCGGCTACTTTGCCGCGGTGCGGCATTGGAATCCGGCGCAGGTCGGCAGTATCTTGGCCGCGCAGAAGCTGGCATCCGTCATCGCGCAGGCTTCGGCCGGATGGTTCATCGATGAAACCAAACGTAAGAAGTGGCTGACAGCCGCCGTTGTCGTCGTGATCAGCCTGGGTTCCGCTTTCGTGGTCTGGTCGCCGGGAATTCCAACCCAAATGCTGAATCAAATTGCGGTTGGCGCCGCAACAGCTATGGCCACTTTACTGATTGCGGCTCTGTCACTTGGCATCGTCGGCCGGAACGAGCTCGGTAAACGCATCGGCCGCAACGGCGCCTTCAGCCATGCCGGTAACATGCTCACCGCTTCCGTCGCAGGATACGTTGGATTCCGTTTCGGCCAACAGTGGATCTTCTATCTTTCCGCCTTGACCGGAATTGGCTGCACCGCGTCTGCCCTGGCGCTTCGCTCAGCTGACATCGACGATAGCGTTGCACGCGAAGCCCCGGAGCAAACGGCCGGCGGAGCCGTGAGCATTGTCCAGTTGTTAAGCCAGCGCACTGTGCTTCTGTTTGCCACGACGATGGTTCTGTTCCATCTTTCGAACTCCGCGCTGCTGCCGTTGGCTATACAGGAAATCGCTCGCAGTCACGCCACTTACGCTTCACTCTACGCCACGGCCTGCATCGTCTTGCCACAGCTTGTGATGATCCCTGTTTCGTTGCTCAGTGGTGCCGGGGCTGGGCGTTTTGGACGCAAACCCGTTTTCCTTCTGGGCTTTGGCGCACTAGTGCTACGCGGGCTTCTGTTCGCTTTCAGCTCCCATCCGAACATCATCGTAGCGATAGAAGCTCTGGATGGTATCGGGACCGCAATCGCAAGCGTTGTCACGGTGCTGATTGTTGCCGACCTGGCGCGGAACACGGGCCGGTTCAACGCGCTTGGAGGCCTGATGCAGTCTGCTTTGGGCGTTGGCGCCTTCCTTGGTAACTTGCTGGCCGGTGTGGCGGCCAAGCGGCTGGGATTCGCTCCCGTTTTTTTTATGTTGGCTGTGATCGCTTCGGCAGGCCTCCTCCTCTTCTGGTTCGCCGTGCCCGAGACTCGTCCCGAAAGGGCTAGGCTGGAGACATGAGCACCACCTTCGGCAATGATGCCTTGCAGCAGGAATTGCATAACCTCACTGTCAACTCCAAGCGGCGGAATAACAGGCGTATCCGGATGGCGCTCATCATCGCCGCTCTTATTGCCGTCCTGAGTCTCAAAACGCAGTGGCCCAGCTTGCAGCCCGGGTTGTACATCCTGCTGGCGGGTCAGCTCATCTTTGCCGGCTTCCTTGTTCTTCGCAATCGCCGCATCACAGAGCACATACCTGTCGATCGATGGTTTGACGAAGAACTCGCCGTGAACCGGCAGGCGGCGTGGCTGGAGAATGGTCCGCGCATGCTGGGCTTTGCCGTGCTTGCTTTCGGCTTCTGGCGCGCTACAGGCAACGTGCTGGTTTCGGTTGCTTTGGGGGTTGTTTATCCAGCGATACTGCTGTGGGGGCTCAGTCGAGTCACCGGACGCCAAGCGGCAAAGCGCTATCAGACAGAGCGCGCCCGCTTGCATGCGCTCCGAGACAAATCATCGTTCGAAGCATAGTGAGTCATCCCCCATGGCAAACTAGCAAAATGCGTAAGCTGTCCTTCTTCTTCCTGCTGGGATCTCTGTCGCTCCAAGCTGCTAACCTCCTACCGCCCGCTACTGACCAGCAACTTGCCCGCGAGATCTACAAGGAAATGATCGAGAGCAAGTCCGGTTTCACTACAGGATCCACCACGCCGATAGCGCAAGCCGTGGCCAACGTTTGAAGGCGGCCGGCTTTCCTGATAGCGACATCTTCGTCGGCGGCGCGATTCCAACAAAATACAACGTGGTGGTGCGCTACCACGGGACCGGAGCCCGGAAACCCATTCTTCTGCTGGCCCATACCGACGTGGTAGAGGCGAAACGCGAGGACTGGACGGTGGACCCATATGTTCTCCTCGAGAAGGACGGTTACTTCTACGGCCGCGGCACCTCAGACGATAAAGCCCAGGCGGCCGTGTGGGTCGCGAACCTGATCCGCTACAAGCGCGAAGGGTTCCGTCCCGACCGCGACCTGATTCTCGCGCTGACAGCAGATGAAGAAGGCGGCGGCCCCTACAACGGAGTCGATTGGCTGCTGAAGAATCATCGCGATCTGATCGACGCCGACTTTTCCCTCAACGAAGGCGGGCGAGGCGAGATGATCGACGGCAAGCGAGTAGCCAACGACATCGGACTTGCCGAAAAGACCTACGCCGACTTCCGCTTCGAGGTGCGTAACAAAGGCGGCCACAGTTCCCGGCCTGTTCCGGACAACGCGATTTATCACCTTGCCGGCGCTCTGTACCGGCTCTCTTCCTATAACTTCCCCTTTCAGCTGAACGAGGTCACCCGTGCTTACTTCGGCCAGATGGCAAAGATCGAAAAGGGTCCTTTAGCGGCGGACCTCGCCCAAGTGGCACAAGGCAACGAAGATGCGATGAAGCGCGTGGCAGCGCAGTTTCCGGGGATGAATTCCATGCTGCGAACCACTTGCGTGGCAACGCAACTGGAAGGCGGGCATGCACCTAATGCGCTACCGCAATTAGCGGCCGCTAATGTCAACTGCCGCATTTTCCCCGATGACACGACCGAGCACGTAATGAACGCTCTGAAGCAAGTAGTCGCTGACGATCAGGTGGTTGTGTCCATTAAGGTAGACGAAGGAAAAGCGCCTCCGTCGCCTATGCGTCCTGACATTATGAAGGCCTTCTCGCAAATCAGCGACACGATGTGGCCTGGCGTGATTACGCTGCCGAGTATGGCGACCGGTGCTTCCGACGGCCGTTATCTGCGAGAGGCCGGCATCCCGACATATGGAATCCAGGGCTTCTTCATGGACCGGGACGATGTTCGCGCCCATGGCCGCGATGAACGGATGTTAGTCCAATCCTTTTATGAAGGACAGACGTTTCTGTACGACTTAGTCAAGAAGCTATCTTCCTCACCTGATTGATGTTGACAGGAGCGGGCTGGTGTGACCGCTCCTGTGGACCAGTTGTCATCTCGTTACTCGGTGGGGAAGCCAAAGCGCGAGTCGCCCGCAAGCGAGCCCACCCGTTTCCCATAGCTCCGGCGATTGCGACGGGATAAAAACGCGCGCAACGCGGGTGTCAAGCCCTGATTTTAAGTTGATTCAGGACAGCGATCCTGACATGTAACAGTCGACTAACTCTTTCCCGAGCCGTTCGTAGCTATCGAGGTCGCTGGGCTTTGAGAAATAGCCATTGGCTCCGAAGGCGCGCCGAACCATGACGTCCGCGGGTGAGGAACTCAGGATCGCCACGCGAAGATTCATTAGGTCCGGAGTTTGGCGAATGAACTCCAAGACCGCCGAGCCGTCCATTTGCTTCAGATTAAGATCGAGGATCACCAAGTCGGGGCGCGCATAATTGGAGAAGAATCCCTGCTTTTGCAGTAATTGAATGGCGGGACGGCCATCTTCGACAACGGTGGGATCGTTGAGAAAGCCGCCCGCTTTCAGGGCGATCGAAATCAGGACGGCGTCGATCGGGTTATCTTCGACGACCAGGACGTTGGCGCTTTGCAGGGGAGGGATGCTCATTGTTGGTTCCCGGCGCAGGGCACGGTGAAGAAGAAGGTACTGCCGCTGCTACCGTTGGATTCGATCCAGATTTGGCCGCCGTAGTGCTCCACAGTGCGTTTGCAAAGTGCGAGGCCGACTCCGGTTCCGGGCGTTTCCCGTTTGCGAAGGCGCTTGAAGACATGGAACACACGTTGTTGAAATTGCGGCTCGATGCCCAGGCCGTTATCGCTCACCGAAAAGCGACACACGCCCCCGTCGGCGCGGGCTTCGATGTGGACATCGGGAGGCTTGGGTCCCCGGTGCTTGATCGAATTGTCGATCAGGTTCTGAAAGATCTGCAAGAGATGCGTTTGGGGCATGTTCACTGTTGGCAGTTCACCATAATCGACACGTGCCGCGGATTCTTCAATGCTCGACGCCAAGTTTTTCAACGCGAGTGAGACAACTTCCTTCGCATCGCTGGCGGCCCACTCGATTTCGTCGTCCCCGAACATGCGCGAGTACTTGAGCAGATCCCGAACCATGGCTTCCATGCGGTGGGCATTTTCGACCGCGGTATCGAGGTATGCCCTTGCGGTGTCGTCGACATTGCCGTTGAGGCGAAGCCTTGCTAACTGGACCACGAGCGCGATGTTACGAAGCGGCTCCTGAAGGTCGTGAGCCGCGGCGTAAGCAAACTGCTGCAATTGCATGTTCGTCTGTAGGAGCGCTTCTTCGGCGACCTTGCGGCGAGTAACATCGACAAAGGCGCCGTGAACTACACCGTTGCCCTGTAATCCGGTCCCGGCCTGACCCCTCGAATGGATCCAGCGGAGACCGCCAGAGGACGTGACAATTCGAAATTCGCAATCGAAAGTGTGTCGATCTGCGACGGTTGCGATGAACAAGTCCGCCACTGCTTCGCGGTCATCCTGATGAATCATGCGAGAGATCTCGTCTTCACTTGGCGTTGGCCCCTTCGCTGTAAGGCCGAAGATTTCCTTGGCACGAGGAGACCACTCATTCGTGCGGGTGCCTATGTCGAAGCTCCAGATGCCAATGTCACCCGCTTCGACTGCCATGCGCTGAAGCTGCTCACTTTCGCGAACGGCTCGTTCGAGAGCCCTGCGAGCAGAGATGTCGCGAGCGATCTTAGAGGCGCCCACAACTCGTCCGCGATCGTCGAAGAGCGGCGATACGGTAAGGGAGATGTCCAGCCTTTTTCCCGCTTTGTTTACGCGGACCGTATCGTAAGGTTCGACCCGCTCGCCGCGATGAATACGCCGCATGATGTCGCGTTCTTCCCCATGCAAGTCAGGCGGAAAAAGCTTTAGGACGTTGCTGCCGATCATCTCCGAGGCGGAGTAGCCAAAAAGCTGTTCGGCTCCGCGATTCCAACTGGTGATGATTCCATTCAGGTTCTTGCTGGCGATGGCGTCATTGGACGATTCGACCAGCTGAGCCAGGAAGGGCGAGTCATTATCGGCGCGCCTGCGATCGGTGTTAGTTGTATTTACCTCGACCACCAAGGGCGCGTCTCCGTCTTCGCCTGCCTGCAGAACCCATTGACTGGCGATCTGCAGCTGATGGCCCTGCTTGGTGACCTGCACTAATTCCCCTTTCCAGACGCCTGTTGAGACGAGCGTCGCTTCGACGTCCGCCAAGGGCTGGGGAAAAGCGGTTTTCAGCAGTGTATGTGCGACTTGGCCGATGGCTTCACTTTGCGAGTAGCCGTACAGATCTTCACTGCCTTTGGACCAGAGACTGACCGCGCCATCTACGGCTCGGACATAGGAAGGAGAAAGTTCGAAGGCAGTCCTGATGGCGCACAGCTCCCGATTGCATCGCTGGTTCATATTTCGCCACAAGGCTGGCGCAAACTGCTGGGACTAAACCGTAGCTTAGTACTGAGACTAGTCTATTCCCTGATAGTAAGAAAGTATAACAATACAGCGTCTCCATCACAAGCGTCGTATGGGACACTAAGCCGCGCTCGAATGCCGCGCTTTGAAGTTAGGTGGATAACCGAGGAGCGACTTAGGTTGGCTTTTTATGTCGGCGAGATAAGCTTCGAGCTCCGCAGTTGAAAAAACGAAGCCATGGTCCGCGGGGTTAAATGTTCTGCCTTCGTGTTTCGCGACCCACAACAGTTTAGCGGCTGAATCGAGGGCGAGTCTGTGCGCCTGCTGCCGTTCGGCTTGTAATTGCTTCAGTTCGACCTGGAGTTTTTCGCGCAGGCGATGAAGCCGCATTTCCTGGGTATGAAGATTCCGCAGCGGCCGTTCGTAGGCCAAGGCTGTGTGCATGCGAAGCATTGCGGATCTGGATTCACCTGACAGCTCAGCGACCTGTCCTGCGAATTCGGCGGCTCCTTTACAGTAAATTGCTTCCTCTAGACCGGGGATGCGATCAAGCCGCCAAGCCGCGTCGGCGAGGGCCTGCACCAGTTCGCACTCGCGTTGGCCTGAGGGGCGGAAGGATTCTTTGTAGGCGAGGAGGAGGCGTTCGTAGCGGTCCGCGTCGTCTGCCGGAAGGAGCACGGTGCGTCCGGTGAGTGCGGTCTTGACGGCATTTTTGCTCGACGCTGTTTTGCCTTCGATTGTTTTCGGTCCAGTGGACAATTGCGCGTTAACGCGGTTGGCTTCCGCACGGCGTTCCGATACAGGCGGCGGGACCGGTGCCGTGGCGGGCACTTCGGGTTGGGGGCCGGCGAAGACGGCCGCGGAGGTGCTGCTTTCGCCGATAGCGTTGTTGTCGGTTTCTGGCGAAGACCCAGCTTTGCGGGATTGCTTGCGGGCTGCGCGCTCGGCGGCGCGGCGTTCTTGACGGGTGGTCATGTTTAACAGTTGAATTCGCTCGGCGTTCAAGCGACCGAAAATTTGGAGGTAAGTGATTGCAAACGCGAGAAGGATTTATTTTGCCGAAATGTCACCGGCTTTGGGGGTGGCCTTAGCGGGAATGAAGAGCGGTTCCGCTTTGGGCTGTCGGGGTCGGGTAAGCCGCTACGTCCCCGAGGTGCTCTTCTCGCAACACTGGGCTGCGAATACAATCGACGCATATGATTCGTGTTGCATGGGCGACCTTGCTGGGGTTATTGGCTTTTGTTTGTGGCGCTGTGGGGCAGGGCACCGCTGGGCCGGGCATCCGGTACGACGCGGGGAAGAAGATTTGGCTGCTGACGACGGCACAGAGTTCGTATGCGATCGGGGTCGCTCCGAATGGACAGGTGCAGAATCTCTATTGGGGCGGACCGCTGTGGCGGTTGGAAGATGTTCCACCGGCGGTGCAGCGCCACGAGATTTCGTCGTTCGATGCTCACGAGATGCTCGAGAACGAGGAGTATCCGGGGTGGGGCGGGACGCGCTACTACGAGCCGGCGTTGAAAGTGACGCGCGCCGATGGCGATCGCGATCTGGTGCTGCACTACCAGTCGCACCAGATCAGCGGCGATGAACTGCAGATCACTACCAAAGACATTTCGGACGACATCGAGGCCGTGCTGCATTACCGGATCTATGCCGATGCTGGCATTGTGGCGCGCTGGTCGACGATCAGGAACGCGTCGAAGCAGGAGATTACGGTGGAGAGCGCTCAGTCTGCCACCTTCTACATGCCACGCGGCGATGACTACCGGCTTTCGTACCTGAGCGGGCGCTGGGCGGCGGAAACACAGGTGAACCAGGAACCAATTCACGAAGGGATGAAAGTGCTGGAGAGCCGCCTGGGGCACACCGGCCACAATTTGAATCCGTGGTTCGCGGTGGACCCGGGCGATGCGGACGAGCAGCATGGGCGGGTGTGGTTCGGTGCGCTGGCCTGGAGCGGCAACTGGCGGATCACGGTGGAGAAGACGCCCTATAGTCAAGTGCGCGTGACGGGCGGTTTCAATACCTTTGATTTTTCCTATCCGTTAAAGACAGGGGAGAGCCTGGAAACTCCGCAATTCTTTGCGGGCTACTCGGAGCATGGGTTCGGGCAGGCCTCGCGATCGCTGGCGAATCTGGAGCGGAAGTATATTCAGCCCAGCGGCGCGTCGGCGCGGGTGCGGCCGGTGCTTTATAACTCCTGGGAGGCGACGACATTCGATGTGAATGAGCAGGGACAGTCGGTGTTGGCCGATAAAGCGGCAAAGCTGGGTGTAGAGCTGTTTGTGATGGACGACGGATGGTTCGGCGCGCGTGATACGGACCGCGCGGGGTTGGGGGACTGGGTGGTGAACCCGCGCAAGTTCCCGACCGGGCTGCACGGGTTGATCAAGCACGTCAACGATCTTGGGATGGACTTCGGCTTATGGGTGGAGCCGGAGATGGTGAATCCGGATAGCGATCTATATCGTGCGCATCCGGACTGGGTAATGAACTTCCCGGGACGTCCGCGGAGTGAACTGCGGAACCAGCTGGTGCTGAACATGGCGCGGACGGACGTGCGCGAACACATTTTTCAGGTGCTGGACAAGCTGGTGAGCGAGAACAACATTCGCTACCTGAAGTGGGATATGAACCGAACGCTCGCAGAGCCGGGGTGGCCGGAGGTTTCGCCAGCGGAGCAGAAAGAGCTTTGGGTGAAGTACGTTTGGAATTTGTACAGCATTCTTGACCGGCTGCGCCAAAAGCATCCGCAGTTGGAGATTGAGTCGTGCTCTGGCGGCGGCGGGCGCGTGGACTTGGGCATCTTGCGCTATGTGGATGAGTTCTGGACGTCGGACAATACCGAGGCGTTCGACCGGCTGCGAATACAGGAAGGATTCTCAGAAGCGTACACGGCAAAAGTAATGTCGGCGTGGGTAACCGATGTTCCGAACATGAACGGCCGCAGCACGCCGTTGAAGTTTCGCTTCCTGGTGGCAATGCAAGGAGCGCTCGGGATTGGGGCGAACCTGAACAAGTGGACGGATGCCGATACGGCGCTGGCCACGAAGATGGTGGCGCTGGACAAGCGAATACGCTCGACGGTGCAGACCGGGGATCTATACCGGCTCCTTTCGCCGCGAACCAATGATACGACCGCGAACGAGTATGTGGGAAAAGACGGAAAAGAGGCGGTGGTGTTTGCGTTCCGGCATTCGCAGGAATATGACACCCTGCCGCCTGTCTTGTATCCACGGGGATTGGATCCGCAAGGCGTTTACACCCTGGAATCGACGGATGGCGACCTGATGGATAAAGAGACGGAGTGCAGCGGCGCATACCTGATGGACCATGGACTGCAGGTGACGCTGCGAGGCGATTTCGATAGCACCGCGGTGTTGCTGCATCGCAGCCGCTAACGGCTCAGAGTGTGACGGGCCCGGTGGACTCGCGGACCACCAGTGCGGTAGTGATCTGCATTTCTATTCCGCTGTCTCCATTAGCGCTGCGCGTTGAATGCAGCAGCGCTTCGAAGGCGGCAGCGGCGATGTCGGCACGGGCCAGGCGCACGGTGGTGAGAGGCGGGTCGGTGTATTGGGAGAGCTGGATGTCATCGAAGCCGACCACGGAGATGTCGCGTGGGACGGATAAGCCGGCGCGCCGAATGTCGCGAAGGGCGCCGATGGCAGTGAGATCATTGGACGCCAGAACGGCCGTATAACGCTGGTGCATGATCGTCTGCATGGCCGCCAAGCCGCCTTCGATGCCGTGGTTCCCTTCGACCACCAATTGGTGGTCGCCCTGGATGCCGGCTTCGCGCAACGAGCGCAGAAAAGCTTCCTTGCGCATTTGAGCCGACTTCAATGTGTGGGGGCCGGAGATGAATCGCGATTCTCCGGTGCCCAAGACCGACCAGGTGTGTGACTGCTTCACAGATGCCGCGTTCGTAGTCGACGCGAACGTTACTGACGAACTCGGACACAATGCCGACGTCGAGAAAGACCGAAGGAACGTGCAGGTGAGCGAGTTGGCCATGATGCCGGGTCGAACTCAGAGGTCATGATGGCGACTCCATCGACGCTGCGCTGGATGAGCGCGGTGTACGCATTGTTCCATGCGATTGGAATCGTAGTTGGAAGAAGCCGGTGAAAATTTCGTAGCCGTGTTGAATGGCGACTTCTTCGAAGCCTTGGATGATGTCCGGGAAGAAAGGGTTGGTGATGTCGGAGACGATGATGCCGAGAATATGACTGTGGCCCGACACCAGCGCTTTGGCGGTACGGTTTGGCACATAGCCAAGCTCGTCGATGGCCTCGCGCACGCGCGCCGCGGTATCCGGGCTCACGGAGCTTTGCATTATTGATGACTCGCGAAACAGTGGCGATCGAAACCTTCGCCCGTTTCGCGACTTTATCGATGCTGATAAGCCCTCCGCAACGACCTTAAGGCGACTTGCGCGGGTGCGCGGTCAGTTGCTGATGCAGGCTGGCGCTCCGCGGCGGCAGCTGGCGCATTGCCGAGTCGGCATAGACGCGCGCTAAATGGTAATGGGGATTCGCCGCTTGTTATCCAGTTCGATGGAGTGGCGCAACTAGCTTCGGCAGCGGCCGCATATTGGTGAGACGACTCAAGCAGCACGCCCAGTTGTAATGCGATTCCCAATTGCTGTCGTCAAGTTCGATGGAGCGGCGCAGCAGGATTCGGCGCGTTTGGCGTACGGATCGCGAACAAGGAGAACTTTCGCGAGCACGAGCTGTGCGCGCGGATCGGCCGGATTTCTTGCGGCCCATGTTCGGTAACTGCGTGATTTCATCCAGATGCGGGCCGGCTTGATCCAGCATGCGCCCGATGAAAAGGTACGGCTGCTCGAATTTGCGGGTCGATCTGCACCACGCGCAAGAAAGTCAGATGGCATCGTCGAAACGGCGCTGGCCATAACGGGCGACGCCAAGGGCGAGGACAGTTGCGCATCGGCGGGGTGCGTTCGCAGGCCGATCTCAAGGATTTCGGCAGCGCATCGCCGAATTGCTGACCGCGCAGGAACGTATCCGCTAGTTCAAAGCTGGTCTGACGGTCGCCCTTGGCGGCGTCCTTCGCGAGAGCCAAGGCTTTCGGTTCGTTTCCTGCTGCAAGAAACCACGCGGCTGCCCGGGGCTTGGCGTTGGGGTCTGCTTTCGGACTGTCGGCAAGCGCTCTTCCGCAGCTCCGGCTTTCTCGAAATCGTCCGACTTGCGAGTAGTACAGCGCTAATGCATGAGCGACCAGCGGATTATCTCCGCCGTTTTTCTCAGCCTGCTCGGCCGCCGCCTCGGCGAGCTCGGTAATTCGTGGGTCCGGGCATAAACCTCGGCCAAGGCGCTCCAAACCAACGCATTTTTACTGATCCGTTGTGAAGCGGGCGAAGATCTTCGCGAGCATGCTGCAGATCGCCGTGCTGGAGTTCCAGCAGAGCCTGTTGGAGGAGCGAGGAGCGGACTGGCCGGCGCGAGGATCAGAGAAGAAGAAGGAGCGTACTGAACAACAACTAGATAACGATACGAAGGAAGGACTAGAGGAAGCGGCTTGCCTCCAGAAGAGACAAGCCGCCCTGTTGGTTGCCGCTTAGAACTGTAGTCGAAGCGGAATTGAATGTGGCGTTCGCTACCAGCTATGGGTGCTGGTGACTTTGCCGAAGTTGCCGTCCTGCTGGTTGGTATCAGGAGTATTGAACTGCGGCGTATTGGCGATGTTGAAGCCTTCCGCGCGGAACTGCAAGAGCCATCCGTTCGGTGAAGGTGAAGTTCTTGAAGATGGAGAAGTCGAGCGTCCGGGTGGGCGGACCGGTATTGGTCTGCAGTCCGACGTTGCCTTCGGTCAAGCGGAGCGCCTGGTTGCCTGGCGCGTTGAGGATCGAAAGCGGAACGAAGTTGACGTATTGAACCATTCGTTGGGTCTACGTCCTCCGGACGGCGCCTGCGTTGGCTGACTTACGCCGGAGGCCAAAGTCGGACCGCAGCCGCCGTACCGACTCCGCAGGCAGGCGTTGGAATCCAGCGTAAACGGCTGTCCCGTGCGAAGGCGAAAGATGCCATTCACCTGCCAGTTACCCAGAACGGTCTGAACAGCTTTGTTGAGGTTGGCGCCGTAATGCTTTCCGCGACCAAACGGAATTTCGTAGTCGAAAGAAGTCACGAAGTTGTGGCGGATGTCCCAGGAAGCGGTCGTATAGGCCGAGGCTGACAGTTTGCGTTATCCGGTTGATAGAGTCCGGCCGAGCCCGACAAAGTGGTGCCCGCTGTTTGCCAAGGCGTGGCCGTAGGTGTATGACATCTGGAACTGCAGCCCCTGGCTCATGCGCTTTTGGAGAGACGCAGTCAGGGCATCGTAGTTGCCGAAGCCGAACGTCGCGGTACCGGAGAACCGTCCAATGTCGGGGTACAGACGAAGGCTGTTGCAGGTGATCGCACGTGTTTGTTGTGTACGTCAGTCGGGCACGCATTCGGATCCGGCTGGTAGCAACTGGTGCGATTGATGGTTGCCTTCATAGCCGAGTTCTAAGGCCATTTGCCCGGCAATTCTTGCTGAACGGCGAGGTTCCATTCCTGCACCATTGGATTGCGGAAGTCCTGCGCAACGCTGCGGAACTGCAGCGAGGAGACAGGGAATCCATTGAACACATTTAGGGGATAGCCGACTGAGATGGCCCCCGTGGCGAGCCCATTGCCCATCAGCGGATCCGGTTGAAATGCGCTAACGCCGGCTGGGCGGTTCAGTGCGGGCGATTGGTTGAAGGGAGCGGATTCTCCGCGGTTCGGGATTGCCGCCCTGGTTTTCTTCGCCACCGTAGAAGATTCCATAGAATCCCCGGATGACGGTTTTCGGCAACACGTTGTACGCAAAGCCAAGCCGCGGCCCGATGTCGGTCTTATCCCAGGGAATGATATAAGGACTGACCTTTCCCCGGCTGATGTTGATCGGCGTAGTGAAAAGTGCCGGGAAAGTAACGCCATTGATCACGGCAGGCGCATTGAAGTTGGGCGGCAGCGGAGCGTTCTGATTTGGACCCTTCGGGATATACAGCGTGAGGTTCTGTAGGTCGAAGATGACTGACGTCCGAATTGTTCGCCGATAGGCGAGAACAACTCGTAGCGGACGCCGAGGTTCAGGGTCAGTTTTGGAGTGAGCTTCCAGTTGTCCTGGAAGTAACCGGCGTAGCCTGCTTAGTTGACGAAATGAAGTTCGTGGTCGAGATTTGCGCCATTGTCGATGGCCCCGAGCATGAACGACGCAAACTCATCGCCGGTATTGCTGTTAACGGCGCCGGTCGAAGGTAGCTGCGCCAGTCTCAACGCGCGCGAAAGTTCATTTCGCCGTGCGGAAAAGGAACCTGGAAGAACGGGAAGTGGAGGTCACGGAACTCCGCGCCTATTTTGAAGTTGTGGTTGCCGTGGGTAATCGAGAGGTTTTCGATCAGGTCCCACTCGTTGTTGTATTCCTTGGTCGGTAACCAGTCGTTGGCGCCAATCTGGCTGTAGCGGCCCAAGACCGAACTGCGGTATGCCGCCGTTCAGCGTGGTGGTCGGGTCATAGCCGCCGATACCGACCGCCTTGTATTCGTCGGTGTTCGCGTTCGCTTGTGTGCGGGCGGTAACAAGCCGGCTGAAGCCTACACGCGCTTCGTTGACGATAGTCGGCGAGAAGGTGTGGGTCCAGCTCAGCATGGCGTTGCGGCCCAGGTCCGTTTCGCTGGTACCGTTGAAGTTGCCTCCGTCCAGCGCACCGGCGAAGGGTTGAACGCTGCTCTTCGCCGTGTCGGACCAGCTAATGGTGCCAAAGATACTGTTGGCATCGTTATAGTGGCAGTCAACTCGACCGTCTCCCTGATCGGTGACGAGTTTGCCGGGGGTGACCGCGTAGTAGCAGCCAGCTCCGGCCACAGCGCAATGGCTGGAATCCGTGTTGGGGGCCGGATACAGGGCCGCCAGCTTGCTGGCGACAGGATCCATCTCCGAGATCGGGATCTGGTTATTGGCGTACGGCGTCCGTGTGAATAGATCGGGGTTGCGCCGGGAAGGGCGTTCAAAGTTCCGGGCGCGCAGCCGCTGGCGCACTTCGTTGTGGTCGGATCGTAGAGTTGGACCGGAAGAGCCGAGAAGTCTCCGTTTACCATGGCTGGGGTTGGAATGGTATAGAAACCGCCGTAACCGAGGTTTTGAATGGTTCCGCCGGAAGTGCGCGATGCGCGTTCCCTGATAATCGCCGAACATGAAGAGCTTGTTCTTGATGATGGGAGTGCCGACGGCGGCGCCAAACTGGTTTTGTTTGAAAGGATTGCGCGGCTTGCCAGCGAGATTATTTTCCCAGCGGTTTGCATCGAGGGCAGTGTTCTGCAGAATCTCGAAGAGCACGCCGTGCACCTGGTTGGTGCCCGATTTCAAGCTGATGTCGAGGATTCCACCGGCAGCGCGGCCATACTCGGCGCTGGCGCCGTTTGTGATGACCTGCATGTCGCCGATGGCTTCAACCGACGGTCCGATGACGAAAGACGTCTGGTTGATGAAGTCGATGACGTTGACATTGTTGTCGACGCCATTCAGTAGAAAGTTGTTCTCACCAGTGGAACGCACGCCGTTGGCGGAGAAGCCGCCGCCCAGCGCATCGCGGGCGCCACTTTCGGCGGGAACGACGCCCGGCGAAAGGCGCGCAAGATAGGTGAACGTGCGCTGGCCGCCGAGGGGCAATTCGGAGACTTGGGCTGCGTTCAGATTCTCGCCGATGACCGGGGATTCGGTTTGCAGCAGCGGCGCCGAAGCAGTGACTTCAACCGTCTGCGAGGTGTTTCCGACCTGCAAGCTCAGGCTCACGTCAACTGGTTGGTTCGGGTTAGAGAATGATGCCCTTCTGCTCCGATTTTTGAAATCCCGGGGCTTCCGCGGAAACGGTGTAAGTGCCAGGGTTCAAAGCGGGCCGGGTATATGAACCGGTATCTGTTGTTACGGTGTCCGAGACGACTCCTGTGGCCTCGTTAGTGATGGTGACTTTTGCGTTGGCAATGGCGGCACCTTGAGCGTCAGTGACGGTTCCTGTGATCGTTCCGAGATCGCGCTGTCCAAATGCGAGGCTGCAAGCCAAGCAGCAGCAGGAAAAGCGAGACGGGAATCGAAGGGAGCCGACGTAGCATACCTTACCTCCCTGAATGGGTTATAGATTAGAGCGAAACTGAGTCCAATCTGAGGTCGAAGCTAACACGATGTAAACGTTTACGTCAACACTTTTCTGAAACGTGGACCCGTCCGTGAAGCGCCGTTCAGTCTTCCTGAACAATATGACCGGGGCTGAGTCTCCTGGGGGCGACACCGTTGTACTCTGCGGGATGGTGAAGTTCGCAGTTGCGGTCACGTGCGGAGCTTACGTTGGCGGTGCTTGCACTGGGAGGCGCCAGTAAAGAGCAGTCGGTATCGCGCGCGGCAGATTTCCATGGATATCGCGGCAAAATCCGGCTTAACCGGCCGAAACGTCTACGGCGGGCTGGGCAAGAAGAGACTACATCCTGGAGACCACGGGCAATGGCGTTGCAATTTTCGACTACGACGGTGACGGTCAGAATGACATTCTGGTACTAAACGGCACACGGTTGCGACCCGGTCCGGGCGAGACCGCCGCGCCGCAGCTTTACCATAACGATGGCCATGGTCATTTCAGCGATGTCTCGGCGAAGGCGGGGTTTCGCGAAAGCGGCATGGTGGCAGGGAGTCTGTGTCGGCGATTACGATAACGACGGTCAGCCCGACTTGCTGATTACCGCTTACGGCCAGAACAGGCTTTATCGCAATCGAGGCGACGGAACTTTCGAGGACGTGACGGCGAAGGCGCATCTGCCCGTGACCGGCTGTCCGCTACGGTTCCGGGTGCACGTTTCTGGATTACGACCGGGACGGGTACCTTGACCTTTTCGTATCGAACTACGTGGATCTCGATTTGGAGAAGACGCCTCACCCCGGGAGCACGGGGTTTTGCCAATGGAAAGGCATTCCGGTGATGTGCGGGCCGCGCGGGTTACCGCTGGCGCAGAATATCTGTATCACAACAACCGCGATGGCACGTTCAGCGATGTTTCGGAAGCAGCCGGGATATCTGAAGCCGGGCGGGCGCTACAGGCTGGGGGTGGTGGCGGCGGATTTCGATAACGACGGCTGGCCCGACATCTACGTGGCATGCGACATGACGCCGAGCCTGCTGTTCCACAACCAGCACGATGGCACGTTTGAAGAGCGCGGGGCGGAGGCCGGGGTGGCATACAACTTCGATGGGGCGCTGCAGGCCGGCATGGGCGTGGCGGTGGCCGACTACGATGGCGACGGCCGGATGGATATTGCCAAGACAAACTTTTCCGGCGATCTGCCGTCGCTTTTTCACAACGATGACGGGCAATACTTCACCGATGTGTCGCGGCAGAAGCGGACTGGGCACGAGGCAATTGCTGGGTTGGGGTATCGCTTGGCTGGATGTGGATGACGACGGCTGGCGCGACCTGGTGATTGCGAACGGCCATGTTTATCCGGAGGTGGAAGGCAAGCAACTGGGCGACACTTACCTGCAGCAAACGCTGCTGTATCGGAACCTGGGGAATGGGAAGTTCAAGGACATCAGCGACGAAGCCGGGCCCAGCGTTTCGCGATGCCGAGGCCCGCACGAGGGCTCGCGGTGGGAGACTTGGACGGCGATGGCCGGCCCGAGATTGTGGTTGTCAACATGAACTCCACGCCGAGCCTGCTGAAGAACGAAGGGCCGCAGGGGCATTTCTTGAACGTTGCGCTGACGGGACATAAGTCGAACCGCAGCGCGATTGGCGCGCGAGTGCTGGTGCATGCGGCGGGCGCAAGATGATGGATGAAGTGATGAGCGGAAGCAGCTACTACTCGCAAAACTCGTTTACACTTCACTTCGGTCTGGGCGGGGCTGACGAACGTGGACGGGATCGAGATTCGATGGCCATCGGGAACGTTCAGCAACTGGGCGCGACAGCGGTCAGACAGAACCTTCACGTGACGGAAGCGACGTCCGTGAAGGGCTGATGGTGGGCGAATTCGCGGTTTTCGGCTGAGCCGGCGCCGCTTGCTGCAGCTGCCGCGGCATCGGCGGTGGCGGGCTGATGCTGCGTCCGCATTCGATGCTGCTGCCTCTGCCGCAGGCAGACGACAGCGGACAGCGCCGTATTTGGAGTTGCAGAAGTTCATCGAGCCAGGTGCGGATGAGTTCTCAGGGGAGAAAGCCGGCGGCCGAATGCGAAGCAGCGCTTAGACGGCGGCGTTCGGAAAGTCGGAGCGGTTGCCGCTCGCCAGCGAGGCACAGGCGCCTCTCCCAACCAACTGGATACCGCGCCATCTGCGCTGACGTGAAAGAGGCGGTGTTTCGACGTGCGGAAGACGCGATGTAAATGCCGGGCTGGCTGGAGTGGTGGGTCGCGAGCCTGGGTGAGATCAGGCGCGTTTCAATTTTACGTGTTGCCGGAACAATGTACGTTCGCTACGAGGTTGCGAGCCGAACGCAGGAGGGTCATGGCAGCACCGCGTGGGCTACTGGGAGGTAGGTGTGGGCAGACGGCCGAAATTGCGCATTTCGCTCCGCATACGGGAGCACGTGCGATTGCCGGAACGCCGTGGTTTCGCGACGTGACCGTGCATGGCCTGCAGGGCAGAATGCCGGCGTTAGTGCAGACAGTTCGGCGAGGGATTCCCTACTGGCGTTCGCGGCTCGATCCGGCTACCGGCATAGACATCTACGGCAGCAACGGTATCGCGGTCGGCGACATCGACGGCGACGGCTTGGACGAAGTCTATATATGCCAGCCGGGCGGGCTTCCGAACCGGCTGTTGAAGATTGCAGCCTGACGGCATCTGCGACGATATCACCGAAGCCTGGGGGGTAGGCCTGCTGGACGATACGTCGTGCGCGTTGTTCCTGGATCTGCGCAATACGGGCGCCAGGATCTGGTGGTGCTGCGGAGCTGCGGGCCGGTGTTGTTCGTGCACGAAGGCGAGCGGTATCGGATGCGCACCGATGCATTCCAATTTGCCCAGAGCGCCGCAAGGTGGATTTACCGGAATGGCGGCGGCGGATTTCGACCGGGACGGCAAACTGGACCTGTATCTCTGCTGCTACGTTTATTTTCAAAGCGAGGCGCAGTACACGTACGCGTCGCCGTACCACGATGCGCGAGAATGGCCCGCCGAATTTTCTGTTCCGAAACCGGCTGAAGGCGGACGGCAGCGGTGCGTTCGAAGACTGCACCGCCGAGACCGGTATGGACCAGAACAACGACCGGTTCAGTTTTGCGCCGGCGTGGTGCGACTACAATGGCGACGGTTGGCCCGACCTATACGTTGCCAATGACTTCGGGCGGAAGAATCTGTATCGCAATAAGGATGGCCATTTTCGGGATGTCGCGGCCGAAGCAGGTGTGGAAGACATTGGGCCTGGGATGAGCGCCTCGTGGTTCGACTATGACGGCGACGGCAAGCCGGACCTGTATGTTGCGAACATGTGGACGGATGCGGGCCAGCGCGTGATTGAGGACGACAAGTTTCAGCCTGCGAAGGAACAGCCCGTAGCGTACCGGGCGCATACGATGGGGAACTCGCTGTTTCGCAATCGGCGGCGATGGCACATTTGAAGACGTGACCGGCGAGCAGCATGTCGGCATTCGGACGCTGGGCATGGGCTTCGGGCGGACACGATTTGGACAATGACGGCCAAGCCGAAATTCTGGTCACCTGCGGCATGTTGACGAACGAGTCCGTGGAGGATTTGAACGGGTTCTTCTGGCGGCAGGTGGTGGCGAAGTCGCCGCTGAAGGCCGGGCCGTCGGCTGCGTATGAGAATGGCTGGAACGCGATCAACCAGTTTGTGCGCGAAGAGTACAGTTGGAGCGGGCATGAGCCGAACGTGATGCATGCGCGGCGGGGAGACAGGTTCTTCGATTTTTCCGGCGTTAGCGGGTTTGACTATGCGGACGACAGCCGTGCGTTTGCCGTGTTTGACTTCGACGGGGACGGGCGGCCGGATATTTTGCTAAAAAGCCGGCTGGGTCCGCAGGTGCGCGTACTGCAGAACGCGTGTGCGGAGGAGAACCAGTCGATCGGGTTCCGGCTGCGCGGAACGCAATCTAATCGTGACGCGATTGGCGCGAAGGTGGGGGTAGATGGGCAGAGCAAGTGGCTGGCCGCGGGTTCGGGCTTTCTCTCGCAGCACAGCAAACGTTTGCTGTTCGGATTGGGACCACATGCGCCGACGGTGAAATCAGTGCGAGTGACCTGGCCGTCGGGCACGACGCAAGAGTGGACCGGCTTGACGCCGGGCAAAACGTACCTGTTAGTGGAAGGCGCCGAGGAATGCCATAGCGAGGCTTTTCGAGCCCATACGGATTTGCCGGAAGGAGCCATTGCGGCGGACAACAGTCTCGGCCTTCAAGACACCTGGTTCCTGGCTCCGGTGCCGCTGCCGAATCAGCAGCAAGGCCCAGGGTTATTCGTGGTCAAAGAAACCTCGCCTGAGTATGAGATCTTCCGCCGCTATCTATTTGACTGGCGAACGTCTCTGCAGCCACCTTTCGCGCTGTTATTGAACGGCAAGGGGGAAGCCGTCAAAGTGTATGGCGCGGTGCCGTCCGCGGCAACCGTACAGAGCGATTTGAAAGAGATGGAGTCAGGCGCAAGAGTGCGCGCGCTACCGTTCGACGGCTTCTATGTGAAGCAGCCCAAGCGCGACTACTTTAAGTTTGGCGCGGCGTATTTGTGGGCAGGCATGACGGGGCCTGCCTTGCCGTATCTGCAACGGGTATTGCAGCAGACACCCGACAATGCGCGCGTGCTGGTGCTGGTGGGGCAGATTCAACTGGAGACAGAACCGGGCGGCTGACGCCGCAGAGTCGTTCACAAAGGCGGCGCGCCTGGACCCGAACGCGGTGAATGCCTTCATCGGGCTCGGCGACGTGGCGGCAAAATCCGGCAATAACGCAGAGGCTGAAACGCAGTATGGGAGAGCGCTGCAATTGGATTCACATTCGGCAGAGGCGGCTAATGGGCTGGGGCTGGCGCTTGCAAAGCAAGGCCGCGGCGGCAGAAGCCCAACGCTACTTCGAACAAGCGATCACATTGCGGCGCGACTACGCCGATGCCGTGAACAACTTGGGAGTATTGTTCATGCAGCAGGGGAAGGCAAACGACGCCATCGCGGCCTGGACGTACGGCATCAAAGTGACGCCGGACGAAGATATACTTTACCTGAACCTGGGCCGTGCGTATGTGGGGTTGGGGCAGACCGAGAAGGCCCGTTTGATTATGCAGCAGTTGCTGGACCGCGATGCAAACAATCAGACAGCGCGGCGAGCTTTGCAAGAGTTAAGCGGGAGATAATCAACATGCTGATTGCCATAGCTGCCGTGGTACTGCAAGCGCAGGTGACCGAGCGTGCCGAACCAGCGCCGAAGATTGCAGCAGACAAGCAGGCATCGACCCGCTGCGTGGCGGCGGCAGAATCGCCGGATGCGCGGGTTGCGCCGAAACCTTCGATCGCGCCGGGCCCTCCACCGATGCTCAGCTTCCGCTACTTCGAAGGCAAGCTGCACCATCGTTTTAACAATATGGATTTGATGCTGGACGATGCGGGTCATTAGCTTCGCCTGGGCGTTGGTAATAGCGGCCTGTTTGGCGCAGGCGGCGGACGACCACCTTCAGCGCGGGATGCAACTGTTCGATGAAGGGAAGTTTGGGGCTGCAATGACGGAGTTGCGGCAAGCGTCCGGAACGCAGGCGACGGTGTACCTGGCATTAACGCAAGCGGCGACGAATGACTGCGCTTCCGCCATGCCGGTGTTGGATGAACAAGCAAAGCGGTTGAATACGGAAGAGGGCAGACTGGCGGGTTTGGCGGCGGCGAAGTGCGCGAGCGCAGCTGGGGATGTGGCGCATGCCTTGGCGCTGTTGCAGCCATTACAGATGCGCTATCCGAAGGACGCGGACGTTCTTTATCTTGCGGCGGAAACGGAGATGAAGGCGTTCAATGAAACCACGTTCGCCATGTTTCAACGCACCCCTTCGTCGTATCGCGTGCATGAACTGTCGGCGGAGATTCTGGAGGTACAGAACCGGTATTCGGATGCTGTCGCCGAGTATCGGAAGGCGATTGAGGGCAATCCGAAAGCTCCGGATCTGCACTACCGCTTAGGACGGGCGATGCTGCTGCAGGGGCATTCGCCCGAATTGCTGGTAGAGGCTGCGAAGGCATTTGCGGCGGAGTTGCAGATTAGCCCGGAAGATAGCGCTTCTGAGTTTCAGCTTGGGCAGATTGCGCAAGTGCAGGGCCGCACGGAAGAAGCGCAATCGCATTTCAGCACGGCACTGAAGCTTTCTCCCACGTTTGCGAACGCGATGATCGCGCTGGGGAAGCTGTATGTTCAGCAGAAGAGATACCAGCCAGCGCATTGAAATATTGCAGCGGGCGACTGCGCTACAGCCTGAGAATGAGACTGCGCACTATGCGCTGCTGACGGCGTATCGTGATGCCGGGCAGCGAGATAACGCGATGGCAGAAAAGGCAAAGCTTGACCAACTGCAAAAACCGCCGGAGGGAGAGTTCTCAGACTTTCTGAAGAAGCTCGGGGAGAAGCAGCCGGAACAGTGACGAAGTATGCGCTGGCGCTGCTGCTAGGCGCTTTGTTTATCTGCGCTGCGCCGTCCGAAGTGGTTGCTCGTTTTCGTGACATCGCCAAGCAAGCAGGACTGACCGATTCGTTTCCGAACGGCGGTACGGTAACGAAGAAGTGGATCCTGGAAACAACGGGCAGCGGTATTGCATTTGTCGATTACGACAATGACGGGCTGCTGGACATTTTCGTTCTGTCCGGCGAGGGCGGAACCAACCGCATGTATCACAACGAAGGCAACGCTAAGTTCCGCGATGTGACAGACGCGTTGGGGCTGCAGTCATCAGGTTGGTCCCAGGGCGTGTGCGCCGGTGATTATGACAACGACGGCTATACCGACCTGTTCGTCACGTCGTGGGGGCAGAACCACCTCTACCGAAACCAGGGCGGCAAGCGGTTTGCCGACGTGACCGCAGCGGCAGGTCTGACGCAGAGCCGAAAACGCTACAACACAGGCTGCGCGTTCGTGGATGTGGACCTGGATGGTCACGCGGATCTGTTCGTTGCGAACTACCTGAAGTTCGATCCGGAGACCACGCCTAAGCCAGGTGAGAATCCATACTGCTTTTACCGGTCGATCCCGGTGAGTTGCGGTCCGCGTGGTTTGCCGTTTGACCGGAACATCTTGTATCGCAACAACGGTGACGGAACGTTTGCCGATGTGTCTGAGAGTTCAGGAATTGCCGAACCGTCCGGGCATTACTCGCTGGGCGTGTTGACGGGCGATTTCAACGAAGACGGGCTGCCCGATATTTATGTCGCCTGCGATCAGACCCCTTCGCTGCTTTACATCAACAAGGGGCACGGCAAATTCGAGGAGGATGCGGTGCTGAACGGCGCGGCCTTCGATCAAAACGGCAAGGCGATGTCGGGCATGGGCGTGACCGCGGCAGATTACTCAGGCGATGGGCACCTCAGTATTTTTCGGACCAACTTCTCCGACGAGTTTGAGACGCTGTATCGCAATCGCGGTGATGGCAATTTCGATGACGTAACGCTCGATGCCGGACTGGGGCAGAATACGCGGTACGTCGGATGGGGCGCCGGCTTTTTCGATTTCAATAATGACGGTTGGAAGGACTTGCTGCTGGTGAATGGGCACGCGTTTCCGGAAGTGGATCGGCTGAAGATCGACATTCACTACAAGGATCGGGCGATTCTTTACGAGAATCTGGGTGGGGGGAAGTTCCGCGATGTCTCTGCCGTGGCAGGCCCGGCATTGCAGGAGGAGCATTCGTCGCGGGGAGCCGCATTTGGCGATTTCGATAACGATGGCGCGGTGGAAGTGGCGGTTAACAACCAAGGCGAACCGCCTTCGCTGCTGAAGCAGGAGAAAGCGCCTGCGGGTCACTGGGTGATTGTCAGTTTGCAGGGGACACGGGCCAATCGCAGTGCGCTAGGTGCGCGCGTGAAAGTGACAGCGGGCGGGAAGACGCAGGTGGATGAAGTGAGAAGCGGAGGCAGCTACCTTTCTCAGAACGACTTGCGGCTGCACTTCGGACTTGGCGCTGCGACCGAAGTTGACCGGATTGAGATTAAGTGGCCGGGCGGAAAGACGCAGACGGTTCTGCGTCAACCGTCAGATCGCGTGTTGAGCATACGCGAGCGTTAGCGCTCCTGCCAGACCGTGACGCCGCCGGGCGGAACGTTGCGTTGGCCTACCAGGATTTGAGCGGACGGCGGGGCGGGGGCTTGCTGCGTGGTGCTGGTGAAGTTGGTTGCGGTCCAGAAGCCATCGCGCCACTCCACCATGAAGTCGGTTTCGAGGTGTGCCGGCGCAGCGCCCGCGCTTTGGTAGAGACGCTGGAGCAGGTCGTGCTCCAGTTTGCCGTCGAGGGTGTCGACGCCAATGTACGTCACTGTGCCCCGGCCTAGTTTGTGTTGCACCGCGGCGGCACTTCCCTTATAGAACTGATCCGCGTAGGTCGCGAGAACCGTGGTCCCGGTGTCGGGTTTCAGAATGTCGCCCCAGGAACCCCAGGCATAATTCTTGCCGCCGGCGCTGACGGTGCCGTTTACGCCTTTCGGCAAGTCATCGTAGCGGGGAATGCTGGCTCCGATGAGGCCGTAGATCGGCTCGGCCCATTTGGTTTCCCACAGATGTCCCTCATGAGTTTTCTGGCCGGTCCGCGCCGTTAGAACCAAATGGCCGCCATTGGTGACGTAGTCGGTCCAGCGGCTGACAAGTTCCTGATCGATGAGTTGAAAAGCGGGTGCAACCACGAACGGGTACTTGCTGAAGTCGCGGTCGGGCGTGATGACATCGACAGGCGCTTCGAAACTCTTGAGCGCACTGTAATATTTCAGCCAGTGCCCATTCGTGTCCCAGCGTGAAGTCTGTTTGTGATTGGCAATGTCCCAGCGGTTCGAATAGTCAATCAGAAACGCGGTGCGGCGGGCTGCCAGCGACTTCGGCGGTTGCGCATTCGCCTGGTAGTGATTGCGCAACGTGATCACGTCCTTCATCGCTTGCGCGTATTCCTGGCCGCCGAACGATGGCGTGACACCGTCGGTTTGTGCGAGACCGTTGTGGTACAGCTCCGAGCCGTAGAGCGGTTGCCGATAGCGATACGTGCAAACCAACCGGGCACCCGCGCCGAAGGCTTGCAAGATCCACATGTGGATGGCGCCCGGTAATGGCTGCGGGTTGATATCGCCCCAATTGACCTGTCCGGGTTGCAACTCCATGGGTCCGGAAAGGTCTGTGAACGGACGCATGAAGTCGTGCATAAAATTCATCACCGCAGCACTTCCCAAACGGAAGCCGAGCGGACCGTTACCGGGATCGCCATGCACCGGGTAGTGTGTCCAGCTGAAGACATCCAGGTTGCCCTTTGACAGCGAAGGATCGACCGCTTCATGCATGGACATGAAGTTTGTCGTGATCCACTGATTCTCCGTGTACTTGCGCAGCGTGTCGGCCTGCATCTGCAAATAGTCGGCAGCGCTCCACGCGAAGAAGCGATCGAAGTCGAGCAAGGCGCTGGGACTGGGATCGGCCACCAGTTGTTTGGGGTTTGGAATTTCAATCTGGTCGAAGCTTTGGTAGTTCATGGACCAAAACGCGCCGCCCCAGGCTCCGTTCAGCTCCTTAATGGAGCCGTACCGGTGCTGTAGCCATTGTTGGAAGGCTGTTGTGGATGCTGCGGAATAGGAGCGTTCGCGGCCGTAGTGGCTGAGTTCGTTATCGATCTGCCATCCCCATACGCGTTTGTCATGACCGAAGCGTTTGGCCAGTTCGGCATCGATTTTGGCGACGTACTCGCGGTAAAGCGGGGAGCTCCAGTCAGCCTGCTCGCGACTGCCATGCTCCATGCGGCGGCCGTTCTCGTCGACCATCAGGATTTCTGGATGCTGCTTAACCAGCCATATTGGAGGCGTGGCGCTGGGCGTACAAAGAACGACTTTCATGCCGTTTTTGGCCGCGAGATCGACGTTTTTTTCCAGCCAGTCGAAGTCGAACTTGCCTTCTTCGGGTTCCATGAAGTACCAGGCAAACTCGCCCATGTGGACGAACTCCATACCCAGCTTGTGAATGTTTTCCATGTCGCGCGCCCATTGCGAGGACGGCCACGCTTCCGGGTAGTAGTAAACGCCGATGGTGAGCATTTGCTGCTTCGGAAACCACTCAGGGTTGAGCTCAGCGGCGAAGGACGTGGTAGCGAGAAGAGCCGCCGAGGCAAGAGTGGCAATCAGTGCGCGGAAGGGAGGCATGCTGCGGATTATTAGAACATTCTGCAAACAGGCCAGACGCTTCCAAGTAGAATTCAGGATACGGCATGTCTTTTCTGTTCAACGGCCGCTTGAGTGCGCGCGAGATGGCGTCGCGGGTATCGCAAAGCCGCCGCGACTTCCTTCGAAACGCTACCGGGGCCTGCGCTGCCGGGACACTTTTCGCGATGTCTCCCAGCGTGTTACGGGCGGCTTCGGGCGGCAAAAAGGTGGTCGTTGTGACGTTCGGCGGAGGAGCGCGCGACGAAGAGACGTTCATGCCCGACGGACAGGAAAACATCCCCGTGCTGCTGAAGGAATTGATTCCGCAGGCAACGTTCTTTACGCAGGTGGTGAACCGTGGAATTCTGGGGCATTACGTGGCGACGGCAAGTCTCGCGACGGGCGTTTACGAGACGTTCAATAATTTCGCGGCCGTTTCACCACAGAACCCGACGGTCTTCGAATATTTCCGCAAGGACCTGAGGCCGGCCTGCGCGCGATGCCTGGGTGATTGCTCCCAGCAACGGCTTTAATCGGATCGGGGAGAGCGCTCATAGTTCGTATGGGCAGGGCCTGGGCGCGCGCGTGGTGCTGCCGAAACGTTTGCTAGGCGCGGCCATTTCTCCCAAAGACAACTTGCTTTACGACCATCTGCTGCGAGACAACTACGAAACACCTTTATATGCGCCCGATGTTTCCGGCGATAGCGTCGAGTTGCACGAACTGGCCGAGATTTTGAAGCTGTCGGTCAGCGATTTCTCGACCCATGCGCAATCGCTGGCGAGTCCGGATGAATTGTCGGTATACATCGCCCGGCAGTTGATGCGGCAAGTTGCGCCCAGCATGCTCTGGATCACGCTGCATGACATCGATGTTGCGCATTCCGGTGCTTTCTCGCTTTATATCGACGGGATTCGCAGATCAGACCGGTTGTGCGGCTTGCTGTGGAAGACGATTCAGAGCGAGCCAGAGTACGCCGGCAAGACGACGATGTTCATCCTTCCTGATTTCGGGCGCGACTCAGACGAAGACGCCGGGGGCAATGGATTTCAGCATCATCGAACCGGCGATGCGCTGTCGCGGACGACGTGGATGATGGTTTTGGGACCCGGCATCCGGCAGAACACGGTGGTCGACAGGCCGGTCGAGTCAGTGGATCTAGTTCCAACGCTCGGGGCATTATTGGGCTTCTCTGCCCGCTACTCGCAAGGCAAGCCGTTAGTGGAGGTGGCTTGACGCATGCTGCCGAACCAACTAACGGCCGATAACTTCGCGGCGTATCCGCCCGAGGCAAGAAAGCTTGTTACTCGCGAGATTGAGGTTTTGCGTTCGCTGCCGCTCGGTTTCCTGCCGCTGCTGCTGCGGGAGGCCATCGCTTACGATTGGAAGTTTCCGGCGGAACGCAAAGAGCTGGACCAGCAGTTTGCGTATCTGAATGGCAAGAGCGCGACGCAACGGGCGGAACTGATGCGCCCCTTTACGGCGTTAAGCGTGAGTGACGAATTGGCTCAGTTCGACTGGGTAAACGATCCGGTTCAATTCTCAGAGAAGCTGAGCGCGTATCTCTGGGCCTCGCACCAGATGGACGCCTTCCGGAAAGCGTCGGTGGACTATGTGCACGCGCTGAACGCCAGTACGCCCACCGAGGGGCTGCCAGTCCCGAGATTGAGCGTGATTGTCTTTGGGCAGCAGGTGACCCAGAGCAATTACCGGTTGTTCCGCAAACTGGAACGGCACGGTGCCCATTACGACAATGTGGATCCCAATGGCGGTTTGGCGGCCGTCATGGAGACACTTCGAAGCCGGGCGCAATCGCACCCTGCAATGTTTGCTCACTGGTACATCGATGGCGCCACGGTTCCCGCTGGCGTTCCGCTTGAGGCGGTACTGGTTTCATACGACGCGCTGCAAACGGCGCGCGCGGCGCTGGTTTCGAAGATGACCAAAACTATGCAGCCGGGTGGAGGGGGACCGGAGTTGCTTCGAACCGAACTGGCGCAGATGCATCCTTCTGAACTGCAATTGCCGGAAGGGGGCGCCGAGGCAATTCTGAGCCGCTTTAAGGTGAGCGTTTTGACACAGGGGTCAGGCACGCAAATCTTCAGCACAACGTTTGTGCAGTGGACGGCGCGCGAGGCACTGCGGCGGGCACAACCACTAACGCTGGTGGCGCGGTTCGCTCCCCGGCAGCGGGAAGCGATGGTGAAAGACCCACGGGCAACGGCTGCGGATGTGGACGCAGAAGGTGCGCTGATTGATGCCGACATGGCTGCGTACTATACGTGGCTGAACCAGCAACGCCTGCCTGGCGCTTCGGAATCGCGCATGCTGGTGTGGTTCGAGGGGCATAGGGAAGTATTAATTGCCGGCCCTACTTTCAAAGCCGGCACGAAGAACTCCGCGCGGGTAAGTATGAAAGAACTTTTGGCGCAGGTGGCCTAGCGATAAGCTGTATCTTCTACCCGAAACGAGGAAGTCGCCATGCCAGCGAAGCAGAGTGAAGCCGTCTTTCAAGCGCTTGAAAAATTTCGCATCGAGATTCCGTCGTGGGGCTTTGCGAATACCGGGACCCGCTTTGGTAAGTTCGTGCAAGCGGCGGCGGCGACTACGACCGAGGAGAAGTTTAGCGATGCCGCGCAGGTGCACTCGTTAACTGGTGTGTGTCCCACCATTGCTTTGCATGTGCTTTGGGATCTGCCGAATGGCGAAGGAAGCGTGCCCGAGGTGCTGCGGCTGGCCGACCGGTACGGCGTGCGGCCCGGATCGATTAACCCGAATCTGTTTCAGGATCAGATTTACAAGTTCGGTTCTTTCGCGCATCCGGATGAGAGCGTACGACGGCAGGCGCAGGAACATTCCCGGTCTTGCATTGCAATCGCGAAGCGGCTGCAGAGCCGCGACATTTCCTACTGGTTCACTGACGGATCGAATTACCCGGGGACAGCCAATATCCGGCAGCGGAAACGCTGGTTCGAAGAAAACTTACGGGCAGCGCACCAGGAGCTTTCGCCGACTCAGCGCATGTTAGTGGAATACAAACCCTTTGAGCCGGCTTTCTATCACACGGACATTGCCGATTGGGGCATGGCGCAGCATTTCGCTCGCGCGGCAGGTCCGCAAGCCAAGGTGCTGGTGGATACCGGGCACCATTACCAAGCACAGAACATTGAACAGATTGTGGCTTGGCTGCTGGCAGAGAAGATGCTTGGCGGCTTCCACTTCAACGATCGCCGTTACGCCGATGATGACTTGACGCTGGGGTCGATTGATCCGTACCAGGTCTTTCGGATATTTCACGAGATTCTGTTTTTCGAGTGGGAGACGGGCGAGGGTGCGGATATCGCTTACATGATCGATCAGAGCCATAACTTGAAGGGCAAGATTGAGGCGATGATTCAGACCATCGACATGGCGCAGCAGTTGTTCGCAAAAGCAAGCCTGGTTGACCATAAGGAGTTGGCCGCGGCGCAAGCCAGTTGCGATTTAATGGGTGCCGAGTCTTGCCTGCAAGATGCGTTTGCAACGGATGTTCGCCCGATGCTGCAGGACTGGCGCACCTCGAAAGGCCTACCTGTTTCTCCTCTAGCGGCGTTTCGCAGCAGCGGTTATCTGGAACGTGCCGCGGCCGAGCGCGGGGCACGCAATCTTTCGTCGGTCTCGTCGTATGCCTAGCCCGCGCGAGCATGCGTTTCTCGCGGTCGATCTAGGGGCCGAGAGCGGTCGGGTTATGCTGGGGCGGCTCTCCTCCGGACATCTGGCGGTGGAAGAAGTTCATCGGTTTCCAAACGATCCTGTGACGTGCGGAAGCTCGCTGCATTGGGACGTGGCGCGGCTGTGGTTCGAGATACGGCGGGGTTTGGAAGCCGTCCCGAAGCTGCGGCTGGATGGCATTGCCGTGGATGCCTGGGGAGTCGACTATGCACTGCTGGGCGAGGGCGGCATGCTGCTCGGCAATCCGCACCATTACCGCGACACTCGAACCGCAGGCATGATGGAGCAAGTGTTCAGCACTGTTCCCCAAGCGGAGATTTACGCGGCGACCGGAATCCAGTTCATGCCGATCAACACGCTGTATCAGTTGTCGGCTGCAAAGCGTCAGATGCCGCGTTTGCTGAGCGTAGCCGAGCGCCTGCTCACCATTCCCGATCTGTTCCACTACTGGCTGACGGGCAATGCCGTTTGCGAGTTTACGAACGCGACCACGACGCAGATGGTGGATGCGCGCACACGAAACTGGGCCGCCGGTATGTTGTCCCGATTGGACCTGCCTGCGCATCTGCTGGCGCCTATTGTGGAACCGGGCACGACAATAGGCACTGTTCTGCCATCCGTTTCGAAGACGCTGGCGGGAACGCCGGTGATTGCGCCTGCTTCGCACGATACGGGATCTGCGGTGGCGGCGGTAGAAGCGCGCGGCTCGACGGCTTTTCTCAGCTCCGGTACCTGGTCGTTGCTGGGGATTGAAGTCGAGCGGCCGGTGCTGAGCGACCAAGCTCGGCGCTTGAATTTCACAAATGAGGGCGGCGTCTGCGGGACGACTCGTCTACTCAAGAATGTGATGGGTTTGTGGATGGTGCAGGGGTGCCGCAAGAGGTTCGCCGCCCGAGGTATGCCGCACGACTATGCAGAGCTGATGGAACTGGCTGGACGCGAGCCCGCTTTTCAGCGATTCGTGGATCCCAACGACGGACGCTTTCTGAGCCCCGATTGCACGCTAGAGGCGATCAATCAATTCTGCCGGGAGACGGGGCAGTCCGCTCCTGCTACGGCAGGCGCGTATGTACGGACGGTACTGGAAAGTCTGGCGTTCAAATACCGGCACGTGCTTCGCGATCTGGAAACTCTCATCGGGCACAAGGTGGATGCCATTCGCATCATCGGCGGCGGCTCTAAGAACGATCTCTTAAACCAGTTCACGGCCGATGCAACGGGAAAGAGGGTGATTGCCGGCCCGGTGGAAGCGACGGCGCTGGGCAATCTGGCGATCCAAATGCTGGCCGTTGGTGCGACCGCTTCGCTTGCGGAGAGCCGGCAGATTGTAGCGGAATCGTTCCAATCGCGGATCTTCGAACCGAGGCAAACCTCGTATTGGGACGCACAAGCCGAAAAATTTGAAGAGATTTGTGAGGTAAGCCTTGCCTGAAACACTGGACATTGTTCATTTACGCGACCTGTGGGACGAGAAGGAGGCCGCTCGACTCGCTGGCGACCAGTTAGCTTTGCTTCGGTACCGATCGAATCTGTTGGGCGCGGATCTCCGCATTACGAATTTTGGCGGAGGCAATACCAGCTCAAAGATCGACATGCCGGACCCCTTTACGAAGGAAGCGGTTGCAGTGCTGGCAGTGAAAGGCAGCGGCGGCGATATCGGGTCGATCAAAGAATCCGGATTCGCGCTGCTCTACATGCAGCGGTTGTTGGATTTGAAGAAGATCTACCGCGGCGAAGAGTTCGAAGACGAGATGGTGGCGTATTATCCTCTGGCGGCGTTCGGGCAAAGCAAGGTGGCGGCTTCGATCGACACGCCGCTGCACGCATTTCTGCCGTTCAAGCATGTCGACCACCTTCATCCGGATTGGGCCATTGCTATTGCCGCCAGTGCGAACGGAAAGCAGAAGCTGGCGGAGTTCAACAAGCAGTTTGGGCGGAACATTGTCTGGTTGACGTGGCAGCGTCCAGGTTTTGAGCTGGGGCTGCAACTGGAACGTGCCGTTCGCGAGAACCCGGGATGCGATGGCGTTCTTCTCGGCAGCCATGGGTTGTTCACATGGGGCGACACGCAGCGCGAGTGCTACCTGAGCAGCATCCGCACCATCGACCAAATGGGCGAGTTCATTCAGCAATACCGGCAAAAGGCAGGGCCGCTGTTCGGGGGAGTGGCAGCAACGGCAAGGCCGGACCGTACCGGCATAGCGACCGAGATATTGCCCACACTGCGCGGCATCATGTCGTCGAACAAGCGCGTGATTGGGCATTACACAGACCACGAAGATGCACTGGCATTTGCCGGTTCTAAGTGGGCACGCGAATTGGGTCAATTGGGTACAAGCTGCCCGGATCATTTCCTGCGCACGCGAATCTGCCCGATGTTCGTTGACTGGAATCCGGAGCAGGACAGCGTTGAGGATTTGAAGACTCGTCTTGCTTCCCACGCGCAGGTTTATCGAAAAGAGTACGCGGCCTACTACGGCACGCATGCGGAGCAAGACTCACCCAAGCTGCGCGATTCAAATCCATCGGTGGTTCTGGTGCCTGGGGTCGGTTTATTTGGCTTCGCGAAAAACAAGAAAGAAGCGCGCATCACCACTGAGTTCTTCATCAATGCCATTCACGTAATGGCGGGCGCAACAGCGCTGGACGAAGGCGATGCGAGGCACCCCTATCCGCAGGCGCGTTTTCCGGAGCGGTCACAGGAGTTTGCAAGCTATCGAAATTACGTGGCTTTGCCTCGCTCCGAGGCGTTTCGAATCGAGTATTGGGCGCTGGAAGAAGCGAAGCTGCAGCGGATGCCGCCGGAGGCAGAGTTCAGCCGTAAGATCGTGTTGATAGTTGGCGGGGGCAGCGGCATTGGGCGGGAAGTTGCGCTGCTGCTGGCGCGCAAAGGCGCGCATCTCGCTATTGCGGATATGAACGAAGATGCCGCGGGGGAGGCGGCGAAAGAAGCAGCTGCTGCGGGTTCAAGCGAGAACGTTATGCACGTGCGGGTAGATCTTGGCTCTTCTGAGAGCCTCGCGCATGCGTTGAAGAAAACCGTCCTGCAGTTCGGCGGCGTGGACGCGATCATCAACACGGCCGCGATCTTTCCTGTTGGCAGCGGTCCGAATGGTCAGCTCACCGATGCGCAATGGAATACAACATTTTTGGTGAATGTGACCGGCAACTTCCTGCTGGCGCGGGAGGCCGGGTGGGTGCTGCGCGATCAGAAACTACCGGCCGCTATGGTGTTGACCACTTCGGCGAATGCGGTTGTTTCTAAGCTTGGCAGCGAAGCGTACGACACCAGCAAGGCGGCGCTGAGCCATCTGATTCGCGAGCTCGCCGTGAGCCTTGCGCCTTTGGTGCGAGTGAATGGGATTGCGCCGGCGACGGTGGTGGCTGGATCGACAATGTTCCCGCGCGATCGTGTGATGCAGTCACTTCAGAAGTATAAGATCGCGTTTTCGGAATCCGAAACAACTGAAGAGCTGCGGGATAAGCTCGCAGACTTTTACGCACAACGTACGTTGACGCGGCGTCCGATTCTGCCACAAGACTGCGCGAATGCAATTGTTTGGCTTGCAAGCGATGAAAGCGCCAAGACGACCGGGCATGTGATTCCAGTGGACGGCGGGCTGCAGGAAGCGTTCTTGCGATAGGCTGGTCGCCGATGCAGCGCATTTGCTTCGTGCTTCAGGTTCACAAGGAACGCTTGGATGAGTATAGAGCGAGGCACCTGCGTGTATGGCCGGAGATGCTGGAGGCGCTTCGCGAAACCGGATGGGGCAATTACTCGTTATTTCTGCGTGAGGATGGATTGCTGGTGGGTTACCTGGAAACGGAAGACTTTGAGCGAGCCCGACGTGAGATGCAAACGCATGCAGTGAATGAGCGTTGGCAGCGCGAGATGGCGCCCTTCTTCGTGCAGCCAGCGGGACTAACGCCCGACGCAGCAATGAGCCCGCTGGCAGAAGTATTTCACCTGGATAGTCAAACCACAACGCTATGACGCCCAATCCCGCCTTAGGTGTTTTGTATCACTGGCTTGGAGGCTTAGCTTCCGGCAGTTTCTATGTGCCTTACCGAGGGGTGAAACGCTGGTCTTGGGAAACCTATTGGCTGGTGGGCGGCGTTTTCAGCTGGATTCTGGCGCCGTGGATCATGGCCGGTTTGTTGACGCGCCATCTGCCGGCGGTGCTGGCCGCCACGCCGGGGAAGACTGTCTTCTGGTGTTACTTCTTCGGTGTTTTGTGGGGTGTTGGAGGCCTGACCTTCGGGTTGACAATGCGGTACCTGGGGCTCTCGCTGGGCATGGCGATTGTGATGGGACTATGTGCCGCATTCGGTACGCTGATGCCGCCCATATTCAACGGGACGTTCGCCTCGCAGGTCTTAGCAACTGCGCCGGGACGGATTGTGTTGCTCGGCATCGTGATTTGTCTGGTGGGCATCGGCATTGCGGGTTTGGCAGGCATCGCCAAGGAGCGCAACATGTCGAGAAGCGGGGCGCAGACCTCCATTCAGGAGTTCGACCTGAAGAAGGGATTCCTGGTGGCGCTGATCTCAGGCGTGATGAGCTCATGCTTTGCTTACGGGCTGGCTGCCGGTGACCCTATCAAGGCACTGACGATGCGCGCTGGTACACCCTCGCTTTGGCAGGGCTTGCCGGTGTTAGTGATTGTGCTGATTGGGGGCTTCACCACTAATTTTCTCTGGACTGTTTATCTGAATTTCCGCAATAAGACCGGGCATGAGTATCTGGCTGCGGAGACAACATTCGCAGGAACGGGAGGAAGCGCGCCGCAGCCGATTGAAGAGACCGCGCTAACTGGGCCCACGGCGAGCGTTCTGGTGCATGCGCCAACACAGGTGGTTCGTGAAACAGTGCGGGTGCCGCTACTGCGCAATTACGTTCTGTGCGCCATTGCCGGCGTTACCTGGTATCTGCAGTTTTTCTTCTACAGCATGGGTGAGACGAAAATGGGCGCTTACACGTTCAGCAGTTGGACGCTTCACATGGCAAGCATCGTCATTTTCAGCACTCTGTGGGGTGTCGGTCTGAAAGAATGGAAGGGGGCGGGGAACACGGCAATCCGCCTGCTGGTGACTGGGCTGCTGGTGCTGTTAGGGTCTACGGTTATTGTTGGGTATGGCAATTACCTCAACGCGGCTGCCGGTAAGTAACCGGCAATCTGTGCGTAAATGATCACCACCGTTCAGCAGCATTTACTCGACCAGCAGCAGCGCTTCCCCGGCGCACGTGGGACTTTGTCCTGGCTTTTGTCTGGGATTACTCTCGCGTCCAAAATGACGGAAGCGAAGATTCGCAGGGCTGGATTGCTGAACATGCTGGGCGCTGCCGGCGAAATTAACGTGCAGGGCGAAGCGCAGCAGAAGCTGGATGTGTACGCCAACCAGGCTTTGCTTCATTGTCTGGGGCTGCGCGATAGCGTGTCGGTACTGGTATCGGAAGAGAATTACGAGCCCGTTACGTTTGACCGGGCGCCCGGGACCGGCGAGTACGCGATTGTCTTCGATCCGCTGGATGGCTCTTCTAACATCGATGTCAACGTGAACGTTGGCACCATCTTCTCTATTTTCCGGGCAGCAAAGAATGCCAGCGATGCCCACGCCAGTGTGCTGCAGCGGGGAACCGAACAGGTGGCTGCGGGATACGTTGTCTATGGGCCGTCAACGATCCTGGTTTATACCACTGGACAGGGGGTGTATGGGTTCACGTTGGAGCCCGCCATCGGCGCATTTGTCCTGAGCCATGAGCGCATGCGGATGCCGGAACGCGGGAACATCTACTCTGTGAACGAAGCGTATGCGGGCGATTTCCCTCTTCGCTACCAGCAGTATCTGGCTTACCTGCGACAAGGAGGGCTCGGCCGGAAATACAGTTCGCGTTATGTCGGTTCGCTGGTGGCGGACTTCCACCGAACGCTATTGAAGGGCGGTGTGTTTTTGTATCCGCCGACGAAAGACTACCCCGACGGTAAATTGCGGCTGTTGTATGAAGCGAACCCGCTGGCGTTTATCGCGGAACAGGCCAACGGAGTGGCTACCAATGGCGAGCGGCGGATTCTGGACATCAAGCCCGAGGGCATCCATGAGCGCACGTCTTTGATTGTGGGGAGCAAGGAAGATGTGGAGGCCTTTCAATCGTTCCAAGAGGCAGACCCTGGCGCGTGAAGATTTCCTTGTTTGTTGCCTGCTACAACGACACGTTATTCCCTGAATCTGGAAAGGCCGTGGTTGCGGTATTAGAACGCCTGGGGCACGAGGTAGAGTTCCGGGCCGCCCAAACCTGCTGCGGCCAGATGCACTACAACACGGGTTATCAGCGAGAAGCGATGCCCCTGATGCGGCACTTCGTCCAGTTGTTTCGGGATGCGGAGGTCGTTTGCATTCCCTCGTCCTCTTGCGTCGCAATGATTCGGGATCATTATCCAAAGATGGCGAAAGGCAGCAACGATCCGGAACTAGCGGCGGCTGTCGACGAGGTGCTTCCGAAAGTCTGGGAGTTTTCTGAGCTTCTGGTGGACAAGCTTGGCGTCACGGATGTGGGCGCGTTCTTTCCGCATACCGTCACCTTGCATCCTTCGTGCCACTCATTGCGGTCTCTGCGGGTGGGTGACAAGCCGCTTCGGCTATTGGAGAACGTGCGGGGGCTGCAGCTAAGGCAACTGCCCGAAGCCGACCAATGCTGCGGATTTGGCGGAACCTTCGCCGTAAAGAATCCTGATGTCTCGGCGGCCATGCTCTCGGACAAAACAAGCGCAGTATTGCAGACCGGCGCCGAGATCTGCACCGCTCTGGACAATTCCTGCTTGATGCACATTGAAGGAGCTCTCTTCCGGCAGCGGACGGGTGTGCGCTGCATGCACCTAGCGGAGATTCTGGCGGTTACGGAAACGGAACCAGCGGAGTGAGTATCCGGGTTGGAGAGGCGGAAAATGCTCCCAGTTTTCCAGCGGCCGCTAAGAAACTGGTCGCGAACACGCAACTGCGTCACAATGTCCGTCACGCAACCGATGTCATCCGCGCGAAGCGGGCCAAGGTGGTCAGCGAAGTGCCTGATTGGCAGCAACTGCGCGAGGCTGCTCACCAGATAAAGCAGCACACGCTGGCGAATCTGGATAACTATCTTCTGCAATTCGAAATGGCGTGCACACGCGCAGGCGGAACGGTTCACTGGGCGCAAGATGCCGATGAAGCAAACGCGATCGCCGTTCGGATCATCCAGTCGCATCAGGCAACCGAAGTCATAAAGGTCAAGACTATGACATCGGATGAGATCGGCATGAACCGGGCATTGGAACAGGCCGGAATCACGCCGTACGAAACCGATTTGGCGGACCTGATCGTTCAACTTGGGGAAGACAAACCTTCCCATATTGTTGTTCCTGCGTTGCATAAAAATCGGATGGAGATTCGCGAGATCTTCCGCCGCAAGATGAAGCTCAGCGAACTCGACGACACGCCAGAGGCTCTGGCCACTGCGGCGCGCCTTTACCTTCGCGAGAAGTTTCTGCGCGTCAAAGTGGCCATTAGTGGAGCGAACTTCGCCATCGCTGAAACCGGCGCAGTTTGCGTTGTCGAATCAGAAGGCAATGGCCGGATGTGCTTGTCTCTGCCTGACGTTCTTATCACGCTGGCGGGCATTGAGAAGGTCATCCCGCGCTTTCAGGATCTGGAAGTCTTTTTGCAGTTACTTCCGCGCTCGGCAACTGGCGAGCGTATGAATCCCTACAACTCGCTCTGGACTGGCATTGCGCCTGGAGATGGTCCGCGTGAGTTTCATGTGATTCTTCTGGATAACGGACGCACCGGCGTGCTGCGGGATGAAGAGGCTCGAGATACGCTGGCCTGTATTCGCTGTGGCGCGTGCCTAAATGCCTGTCCCGTGTATCGGCAAACGGGAGGCCATGCGTATGGCTCGGTGTATGGCGGTCCCATTGGGGCAATCCTGACGCCTCCCTTGCAGGGGATGAAGCACTCGCAATCGCTTCCCTATGCGTCGTCGCTGTGCGGGGCTTGCTACGAAGTGTGTCCGGTGAAGATCAACATTCCTGAGATTCTGATTCACCTGCGAGCGGAGATAGTGGAGCATGGTGATGCGCCAATGGCAGAGCGATGGGGGATGAAAGCCGCCAGTGTGGCGCTGAGCAGCGCACCCCGGCTTGCACTCGCGCAGGCCTTCGCTCGCATTGCGCAGGTTCCGTTCGAACGCAACGGTGTGATTCATCACCTGCCTGGCATGTTGAGCGGATGGACAGCGGTGCGGGATCTGCAGCCAGTGCCAAAGCAATCGTTCCGCGCATGGTGGGCCGATCGTACGAACGGTAAGAGCAAACGATGACGAACGCTCGATCGGCCATTCTGGCGCGGATTCACGGGGCAAGGACAGAGTCTGTGTTGCCGGTGAGAACCTATGACCAAATTGAGCGTTCATACCGGCAAAAATCGACGCTCGACCGGAAACAGATTCTGGATTTGTTTGAAGACCGGCTCCATGACTACGGGGCGAAGGTGACGCGCTGCGAAGCGGCTGAGATTGCCCAGACTATTGCGTCGGCTGCACGCGCTAGGGGCAAGAAGCTGTTGCTGATACCGGCTGGAGTACCGACAGAATGGCAGTCAGGTGGTCTCGGGTTCACTGTGGACGAAGGGCTGCCGTACGAAGTGCTGGATGAGGCCGAGGGTGTCGTGATGGGTTGCGCACTGGCGATTGCAGAAACCGGGACTCTGGTGCTACGGCACAACGAACAGGAAGGCCGCCGCGCCCTCTCGCTCATTCCAGACTATTTGCTCTGCGTTGTTCGGGCGGAGCAAGTGGTCGCTTCGGTGGTGGAAGGGATAAGACAGTGCGCCGCGTACCATCCGCTGCCCATCACGACCATTTCTGGTCCTTCCGCCACCTCAGACATTGAGATGACCCGCATCAAGGGAGTGCACGGACCCCGGATCCTGGACGTTATTCTTGTGTGCGAGCGGGCCACGGCAGAGTAACGTTCGTCACGTGCGCATTCGAGTAGATGCGCCGACCGTCACACAAGATCTGAAAACCGCTACCGCGCGCGTAGCGCGTTCCCGTTTCGTCATAGAGCATTGTCAGGAGATGCCCATGGTAGGGCACTCCGTCGAGTGCAAAATAGTGCCACAGACCTTCCGGCAGTAATGGATGAATGGCGAGAGTGTCTTCGGCGCTGGCCCTGAGACCGAATAGACCAGTGATCAAAATATCGGCGAAGCCGGAGTGATTGTAATAACGACCGCGATTCTTTGGTAGTTGCCCTTTGCCTTCGAGAATGTTCCGGGCGATCCAGGTCCCGGTATCCGGGTCCAGGTCTTCATCGATCCACGGAATGGTTTGACCGTTCGGAAGAGGCAGATACTGCGATCGGACGTACCGCTGCAACAGTTCCCAATACTGCTGCGGCCCGATCACATCCTGCGCGGGACCATTCAGCACGTTCGCTAATGCGACCAGCGTCTGCGTCGTGGCAAATGGCCACGAAGGTCCATTCCACAAACACTCGTGTGGGTCAGGGAACCGGAAGCGCGGCGAACGGCGTTCGGCTGTCGTTGGCCCGAAGGCACCGGAAAAGCCTTCAGGATCGTTCAGCTGCTTCCAGGCGATGCTTCGATCCGGACGCGGCAGATTGAAGTACCACGGAACATAGCCGATCAGTTCACGCACGTCGACCCATGATGCTCCGGGACCGCGCGGAACCGTCTCGTAGAAGTTCGCAGTCGGATTCCAGAGCTTGTCTTCCACCAACTGCTGCAGCTGTGCTGCTTTGGCCGCGTACTCTCGCGTCAGTTGCGCATCGCCAACCATGGCTGCAATCTTTGCAATCGCGAGCGCGTCGCCGTACATGTAGCTGTTGATAGTCGGGCGGTACCCGCTTCCGCCGATGCTGTCTTCCATGCCATCGCGATCGTCAATCTGCCAAAACAATCCATTCGGATCCTGGTGCGTTGCCTGCCAGGCTTGATAATTCGCCACCAATTTCGGGAGTTTCTCGGTCGCGGCATGGGTATCGGCTGTGGCCAGCATGACCGATAGGGTGCTGTCGGCGAGCGGAAAGCTGTAGCGCCTTGGTTCTGCGCCGGCAGTGAACCAGAAGTTCAGATATTGAGCCGAATAGCTAGGATCGCGCAGCCAGCGTGCTTCGCGGAGTTGGTGTTGTGCTGCCGCGTCGATTGAGTTGTATTTGCCGGCCCATGGCACATCGTCAAGAAATTCGGTGATGACATAGCCTGCAGGCGTGTTCCGGATGTGTTTTTGAAACGCGAACCAACGGAAGTAGTAGATCTCTTCCAATGCTTCATCGGGCACGTCAAGCAATGGCACGTTGGCGGCGAACCAAGGCCAAGGCACGGTGGCATCGTCGCGCAAGAACTGGCGCTCTTCGCTTGCAAACTGATCGAAGAAGTGTCGGGCGTCCTCTGCCTTCAACACTGCGGGTGCAAAATGATGGGCGGCTCCGCCATAGCTTGGCGCATTCAGGACAGAAGCCAAGAGAATCAGAACGGCAGCAATTGCAGACTTGGCTTGCATATACGCCGGCCGCTTAGAAAAACGTTTCCACCAGGTCAATCACTCGATACTCGGAGTCCAGGATGGGAAGGTAGCGCCATTTGTCGAAGGTTAGACACGGGTGCGATATATCGAAGCCGAGCATGTCTCCGACTTGCAGGTCGGCCCCGTGCTCAATTTGAAGATAAGCATGCTGGTCCATCAATTTCACAAGCTTCCACTCCGGGTTAGCCGGCGATGGCATGGCCGATTGTCCGGGACGATAGTGAAGGGCGGGAACGGGCAAACCGGCATCGAATGCTGCATCGCGCTTGCCTAAACCGACGATCGCCCGCTTGGGCTCCGGGATGGACTGCACATACGCCCAAAGTTGCAGCGCGGGCTTCAGGCCTGAGTGCATTTCCTTCGCTATAGGATTCCTCTGGAAGATTCGACTCTGCGCTTCGCGGTAAATGCCCACGTCATGCGTGAGGTAACAGCCCGGTCGAAGGACGACATCGACCGGCATGCCGATCTCTGCTTTCGAAAACACATCCGCTACAACGTCGTACCAGGCGGAACCAGCGCCTGAAAGAATGATCGGATGACGGTCAAGGCGATTACCGGAGGCTAAGCTGCGGGCAACCGAAACAGCCCGATGCAGCAACTTCCTTACCGAGTCCTCGTCGGACAGCACTCCTTCATAGACTTCTACTCCGGCCAAAGCGATTTGCTGGCGGCATTCTTCTATTTGGCTGACTAATTCCGACAGTTGGCGCTCATCACGGACACCGGCGCGTCCTCCGGCAACACCCAATTCAACCAACACGTGTAATCGCCGATCGCCGATCGAGCCAAAGAAAGCGGCCAATTGCTTTACCTGCTGGGGCGAGTCCACAAGGCAGAAGAATTCGAACTCCGGATCCTGAATCAAGCGCGCAATGATGGCCATATTTTGTCTGCCCACCAGTTGGTTGGCCATCAACACTCGTTTTACTCCGTGTTCATAGGCGGCGAGTGTCTGCTGTGCAGTGGCCAGCGTTATGCCCCAGGCACCCGCGCGAAGCTGGCGATGGAAGAGACTGGGCGCCATGGTGGTTTTTCCATGCGGGGCCAAATGGACGTGGTACGCCTCTGTGAATCTCTGCATCCACGCCAGGTTGTGCGCGATGGTGTCTTCATACAGGACGGCCGTCGGCAGACTGAGATCTTCGCGCAGCAGGTGCCATTGACGAGCGGCAACATCGGATGGAAGCAGCGGCTCATTAACCACACCCAGGCCTTTGTTGGCGGTTCCAACAGGCCGCATCGGTTGAGGTTGCAGCGCACCCGTTCGCTGCTCGGCTTGCGCGTTATTTGAAGGCATCGAAGGTTGCCTAATATCCTATAGCGACAAGGAAGAGGAGAACTGGATGAGGCGTTATGGCGCGGAAGGCGGTAAAGGGCAAGGTGGGCAGTCGCTACCGTTTGCGCGGGCGGTGGAGGCGAATGGCTGGCTATACGTTTCGGGTCAAGTGCCAGCGTTGAACGGGGAATTGGTAACGGGAAACGTTACCGTTCAGGCGCATCAGGCCATTCGGAATGTGATGGCGATTCTGTCGGAGGCCGGTTATGGCGCGGAGCATGTAGTGCGCTGCGGCGTGTGGCTTGCAGATCCTCGCGATTTTGCCGCGTTCAATAAAGTCTTTCGAGAATACTTCGGGGACCATGCTCCCGCGCGAGCCTGTGTCGTGTCCAGCATGGTTGTCGATTGCAAGGTCGAGATCGACTGCATCGCCTATCAAGAGCGTAACTCCTGATAGGCGATCGTTGACGGACTATCGCAGCGGCCTCTCTCGTTAGAACGAGAAAGGCTGTTGTCCACGCCAGTCCGGTATGGAAGGCGCGGTTTGTACGAAGGTCATCGGTCGCTCTTCGAACGTGTATTTGGCGAATACGCCGCCGGAGGCAGCCGTGTAATCGCGTGCATTGCTTGCCGTCACGAACGCTCCCACCATCCAGTGAGGGGCCATTTGATACGCCACTCGGGCATCCAGATTGAAGTTTGCGCCGGTCACGACCAGGGCAGGATAGAGCTGCTTCGACGTTGCCTGCAAAGCAGCGTCATTGGGGTAGTAGTCCGAGGTGTCCTCTGTGAAGTGCTGGAGTCCGTAGCTGCCGGATACGGCGTAGTGAACGGGTCCATAGTTTCCGGCCCAGCGCACGGGAACATTGAACAGGAAGTATTGTTGGGGACTGAAATAGCCGCCCTGTCCGAAGGTGAAATACCTCAGGTTGCGGTCGTAACCCATGCCCGAAAAGTTCATGCCCACCGTGACGTTGCCGCCATAAAGTGTTCCGACCTTCCACCAGGTACCGAGATTGCCATTGGCGGCCGTGTTTCGAGCCACGTTGCGACCATCCAGAGTCTGATAGCCGAGCGAAGCATAGGCGCCCGAGGTGGCGCTTCCCCATTGTCCCTGCACCGAACCGGTGTTTGTCATGACACCGCCCGAGATCTGTCGCGTGATTGGATCTTTCACGCCAGCATAGGACAGCAGCGTGTCACGGACATTGTCGCGTTCCAGCAGCAACGTGATGTGGCCATGGTTGGGACGCAATCTGAACCCGCCCACCCAGTTGTTGGTGAGGAAGCCGCGAGGCGTGGCACCAATGCGAATCCCGACAGGGTCGGAGGACAACTGTACTTCACCGGCGACACCGCTGGCGCTTTGCGGTCCAAAACTCTGGGTAGTTGTTTGACGGCCGAAGAGAGCCGTTCCCGATCCGTCCGGCGTGCCACCCGACAGAAAAGTCGGTTTCAGCAGCATGGATGCCCGAAGATTGTTGGCCAGTGTAGTGCTGGCCTCAAAATCTGCCTGTTCGATAAACAAGCGATCGAAGCCTGACTGGCCGCCGCGTCCCCAAACCGACATCTGCGAATTGAGGTAGGGGGTGTTTCGGCTCTCGAGCGACGCCAACTTATCTTCAAGAGAGTTGGGGTCTGGCTGCGAAGCTGTCTTCACCAATGGATTCACTCCTAAACCGGCAGTCAGTGGCGCCAAAGCCGGCGCGCTCTGAGTAGCGGTCTCTCCCCGGTAGCTGGACAGCCGAACTGGAACCGGAGCATGCATCGATGGAGCGGCATCACTCGGCTGGACGTTGACGCCCATATCGGAGGCGGCTGCCTCAGGCAGCGTGCCATCCACGCCGACCAGCATCGCCTTCAACGTGTTGTCTTCGGGCGAGTTGCTGCTGGCGGACGGCAGCTGTGCTTGCTTCACTGCCAGAGCTTGCTGCCAGTACAGCTTGGCGTGTTTCAAGTCACCGCGCGATTGCGACAAGTCGCCTGCGAGTGTCAGGATCTTCGGGTTAGCGGGCCAGCTAACAAGGGCGGTCTGGAGCCAAGCGCCTGCGTATTGGGTATTGTTTTGCGACAACGCCGCCCCGATCGCCCCGGCATAATCATCCGCATCTGCACCCGAGAGGCCCCAATTCGAATAGAAATTTAGCGCTCGCTTGGTGTCGCCTGAGGCGAGCAAGGCCCCCGCGAGGGCTTTCTGCATGCTGGGGTTGTTAGGAAAGCGCTGATTGCCCGTCTCGAGCAGCGTCATTGCGCGTTGGACATCGCCGGCCTTCTTCGCAGCGTCGGACGAGCGCAGAATCCATGTCGTCCAGAGATCGGTCAGCTGCTTCTTTTGATCGGCAGCGAGAGTGCCGCTTCCATCCAGATTCTCCAGGACGCGGTAGAGGCGGCCGCCTGCATTCGGTGTGTCCAAAAGCAACCATCCAAGTTGCAGTTCCCGCTGCTGGACGGTCGGCGCATCTTTGTCCGGCGAAAGCAGCAGATAGCTTTCCAGGAATCGAACCGCGTAGTCGCGACGCCCGATGGCGGCATTGGCGCTCGCGAGCAAAGCAACAACGTCTCCATCGTGTCCCAGTTTCAGCGCAACGTCTTGTGGAATCTGAGCCGATAAGGATACGATTTCGGACGGCTTTTTGAGCTGGTTCAGTAACTGGAGCCGCGCGCGCCAGATGGATAGGTTATTCGGTTGCGCTTCGCTGAGCTCATTGAGCATCAATTCGGCCTGTTCGGTGTGTCCTAGCTTTGCATTCAGATCCGCGACGTGCAGCTTTAGGCTGATCTGGGCGTCGGTAGCAGCGCCTTTATCGCTCTGTGACAGAGGCTCAAGAAGTGCCAGAGCTCCCTCCAAATCGCGGTTTGCCTCCTTCAGGGCGGCAAGGGTTTCGCGGTAGCCCGGATGTTGTGCGATGACAGTTCTCACGTTCGACGGCATATGAGCATCGGCGAGCTGTGCCTCGTCCGGGTGTCCGGCGGTTACGAGGGCGGAGACAAGGATCTCCCAAGCGCCGCTATCGGCTTTTCCCGACTCGATGGCGCGCCGAGCATACACGGCAGCCTGCGACGGCTCGTGCAACTGCAAGGCGAGTGCGGCCAGTTGTGTTTGAACGTCGGCCGGCAGAGCACCGGTGTCGCTTTGAACAATCGACCGGTAAATCGACTGCGCCTTTGAGCTCTCGCCAGCATCTTGATATGCCAGCGCTTCGACGGCTTCCCACTCGGGATGAGAAGCCAATGCCGAGGCCACACCTTCTGGAACGGAGGCCATCAGCTTAAGGGTCGGTTGTCCGCCAGAGGTTGCCAGGGTCGCTTTTGCCAGCAGCATCCATCCGCGTTGCATAGAAGGCTCTTCGTGAACAGCCTTAGTCAAATAAGGGATCGCCTTTGCCGGCTTATCGGCAGCAAGCAGCGCGCCACCTAAACCGATGAGCGCATCTTTGTGGCTTGGCTTTATGCTAAGTGCCGAGTTATAGAAACCGACCGCAGCTTCCCAATGTTGCATTTCTAGAGCCTTAGACGCGCGGTCCATGTTGTCCCAGAAGGTGGCATCCTGTAAACCGGCGTGCACGGATTCGGGTGCTCCCGGCAACTTCGCCGCAGCCGTAAAGTGCTGTACGGCTTCCCGGAAATCGCCTTTCCTCATGGCGACGAAGCCAAGACCCGCTTGCGCCCGGCCATTCGCAGCCGAATTTTCGGAAACCGACTCGAAGCTATGCTCAGCGCCCGACAGGTCTCCCGCTTTCAGTGCAGCGTATCCCAGTTGTTGCTTGTGTTCCTCTTCCGTCGCGGCCGGGGATTGGGTGGGATGCAACTCCGCCTGCTCCCGCATCTTCGCCGTCACTGCGGCTAACTCAGCATCAGGGTAGCGGCTTAGATACAGTTTCGCGGAAGAAGCGTAGGCGGTGTTCAGCTTTTCCCAAACCAGCGCCTGCCGCCAGGCCAGACGAGCTTCGGCGGCGGCGTGAGTCGATCCAGTAATTTCGGAAAGTATGGCGATTCCGGCCTGCCTCGTCGCTTGACTATAGGTCAGCAGCTTGCCGAGAGAGGCGCGGTACTCGGGTACCGTTGGATACTTGCTGACCAGATCTCGCATGCCTCTGACCGCGGCATCACCACCGCCGGGAGTGCCGGCTAGAGTCTCGTAGTAAGGCATCGCCCAGCGGCCGGACGGGGGATTGTCACCGAAGACTTCGCGATAGATCTGCATCGCTTCTTCTGGCCTGTGGTCGGTCGCAAGATGGGCGGCTTCATCCAATCTTGTTCTGGTCCGGTTATCGATTTCGAGGCTGTCCGCCTTGCCGGGAAGACCGGATCCGGGAGCCAGTTGATGTAATCGCTCCAGATAGGTTTTGGCTTCCGCCGCATGACCGGCCTGCGTCGCGCACTGTGCGAGATGGGCCAGTGCTGTGGAATTTGAAGGATCGGCTACCAGCACCTGCCGCCAAACCTGCGCGGCCAAATCGTCCCGGTCTCGCGCCTCCAGTGCTTGTGCCTTTTGCGTGAGAATGCTGACGACGCTTTGGGTGTCGTGAGATGCGGCGTACGGCAGTGCCTGGCCGGCGAGAATGCTCCCGGCAACTCCGATGTGGAGCAATTGGCGAACAAGTTTCGAGGATGTCTTGATGATCATGGAATACTCCTGTAACTAGGCCACCAACTCCAGTCGGTGAAGGGCTTGACGGGCAACAAGCTGCTCCCACCACCGCGCGATGGCAGCGCAGAGAAGCAGTAGTACGAACGGAAGAATCCAAAGGTGGAAGCGCAGCCAGCCGTAGACCGCCGCCCGCGACTTGGAGGCACCGAAGACGTAGGCACGCGTGGACAACTGAAACGAGAAGAAGTGCTCGCTGTCGGCTAACGCGACGCCGCCAGAAACGGCTCCCTCGCGTGATGCTTTGGCGAGAGATTCGAAGTAGGCATTATCGTCAGTCTCCGAGCGAGTGGCGAGAACTACCACCGAGCGATCAGCATGAAAGGGGCTCTTAAACTGTTCGACAAGGAAGTGTAAGGACGATTCTCGTTCGAGTAGGCCGTCCAGGCGTTGCAGTTCATCGCGGCGGCCTAACCAAGCTCGCGAGATCCACTCCTGCCAGGAAAGATCTGTTTCGCCGGCAACGAATTTGCCCCCTTGCGGCATCACGATCATGGATCGCTGGAACGGCAGGCAACTCTCATCGTCGGTGGCCCCGGTGATCACCAGGATGTTGTCGTTGGAGCCTGCCCGAAGATCGCGTGGACCCACCACTTTGAAGCTGGTTGCGACCGTTTCAGACTGGGCGCTTAAGAAACTGATGGCGTCCAGGTAAAGCCCAATCTGCGCGGCGGTCGGATACTCGGGAAGGACCACGGTGGTTTCGGCGAGGTCTGGCCGCAGCGTAAAGGGAAAGCCAGAGGCGGCGAACAGATCCAGCCGCGGCATCTGCACGAAGTGGGTGGGATTGCCGAGCTCGAGATTCGTGCTGGGAAGAACCTGCAGTTCCACATCACGCGGATCGCTGACCGTGGCTTCTTTTCTGTCGGTGGTTAACTCGATGCTCAGCGTATTGCTTGAAAACAGGAGCGACACCGGGATAGCAAAGCTTTGGTGACGGTCTGGTCCCAGATCCTCGGCTCCCAGCCGGCGTTTCAGTACAAAGTTGTTGTTCAACGACAGGGCGAGCCAGACATGGTCCTCTGGCGCTAAGCCGGCGAGCCGATATGAAAGGTGCAAGGGCACGGTGATCTTGCTGCCATAATCGAGGTCCGGCGCCAGCCGGAAATAGAGTTTGCTCGGGGAGTTCAGGCGAGCGGATAGCAGACTGTCCGCCAGGTTGGTCGTTAGGTGAATCGGATGGCTGGCGTCTTCCCAGCGAACGCTGGTAGCGGCACGGCTCTCGATTCTTGCTACTGTCCCGGGATCCATGACCAGCTTGTCCGTATCGACGGACAGGTGTTCCGTTCCCAGCAGACTCGCCAGCTTTGGAAGCTGGTTACTCTCCGGCGCAACCAGCGCAAGCACTTTGCCGTATTTGTCCGAAGGGTTGTCGCATATGGCGACCATCGCTCCCTCGGTCAGTCCAAGAGTTTCGGCTAGAGCCGAGCCAGCGCGGGCCACGACCACAGCGTTTCCTTTCGGGAATTGCCCGAAGAAAGGAATGTAGTGAGCACCGCGGTGCGCCGTCAACGATCCATACCAGGAGGCTACGATTCCCGCCGCTCGCAGGGTGGAAAGATCCGGCTGCGCTTCCAGAACAACAGGCAAGTCAACCGATCGCTGCAGCGAACGATCGAAGAAGGGTTCGGGCAGCATAGACAAGCGGTTGGGCAGCCCCAGCAGCATTCCGGATGTGACTAATTCGCTCATCGGTTCCACACGGACCCAACCTTTCGTCAGGGCCGATTCTTCCTTGGAGCAAGGGGCGGAGCAGGACCGCCGCAGTTCGAATGTCAGACTGTTTTCGTGAACCAGCAAGTCTTCAGGAAGGTTGAACTTCAACGGCTGATGAGCTGATAAATCTTTAACCGGAACGGTTGTTACCTCAATCCCATTGAGGGACACGGCAATCTCCGGCGCCTCCGCCGGGGTTGTTTCGCCCGATCGCAGATAGAGCGCCAGGTCCGCGGTGCTCACAATCTTGGTTGCCGGAAGGACAAAGTTCAAGGTGTTCTTCAGACGTTGCGGTTCCAGGACGATAGCTGCTTTGGCACCCAAGTCGGAGAAGCTCTGTCGATCGCTGAAGGTCTGATCGGCCGGCGCCGCCATAGCTTTTTCTGACGCTACGGCTTGCGCTTTCAGGTGAGGAGTCCCGCCGAGAAAAATACCCAGAAGCAGGAGGGGAAGCATGGCTTTCGATAGTGCAGAAGGTTCCGGGTTCGCCGGTTTGCGTCCTGTCTTGATCAAGAAGCTTGGCAGCATCCAGACGCCATTGGCGCCGATGCTAAGAACGTGGACGAAGCTACTCAGAATACGATCGCGCTTCTGGTCCTTAGTCCAATCAACCCAGGAATCAGCTCGCGCGTAGACCAATTTCGTGATATCGCGCTGATGCTTCAGATTGTTCGCAGAGAACCGGAGGTGAATTCGGTTTTCGCTGGTGCGGACAGTTTGCACAGCGAAACTGAACTCTTCGAAGCCAGCCCGGATAACGGCGGTGCCTGCTTGTCCGGCGGCGTAATCGAGCGTGGAGTCAGCGCGCAGCGCCAAACCGCCCTCCGATAAATCGATGACGTGGCAGTGTTGCATTTTCCCATCGGCAAAATCGAGCGTAGCCGTCAGGTTCGCTTCCACGCGGGTTGTGGTGCGGCGTTGTTTGCTTTCTAAAGAGACCGCCACACAAGCACCCAGCATCAAGGTGTTCAGGAATGCCCAGACTACGTTCATCAGCAGCACGCCGGATGGATCACCCGAAGTGAAGTACCGCGGTACGGCGGAGACGATGGCAACGATGTTGATGGCAATCAGGAAGATGTAAGGACGCGCAATCTTCCAATCGAAGAAGTTCTCGTCCACGACGCTGTTTTTAGCAGTGACGTTGAACTTGCCCCACTTCGGATTGATCAAGGCGAAAGTTGTTGGAAGCAGAATATAGGGAGCCAGCACCATTTCGTACACTTCGTTCCAGAATGAGTGCCGGTGATTGCCCTGGCAGCGTGAGTTGACCATGTTCGAAAGCACCAGGTGAGGCGCGGCGTAGGCGAGGATCTCCCAGAGGAACCCATAAAGATTGCTTCTGCCGAGCAAGAGATATACCAGCGGAGCCGTCGCGAAGATCAGCCGCGGAATGGCATAAAGGTAGTGCATCACGCAGTTCAGGTAGCAGACTCGCTGAGCGAGATTCAGTCCCTTGCCAGCGAGCGGAAAGTCGGTTCTTAGAATCTGCACCATACCTCTGGCCCAGCGAATCCGTTGGCCAACGTGCGCGGCGAGGCTACCTGTGGCAAGTCCAGCGGCTTGCGGAATTCCGATGTACGCGGTGTTCCAGCCGAGCCGCTGCAAGCGAAGTGCAGTATGGGCATCTTCCGTCACGGTCTCAACGGCGATACCGCCAATCTGTTCCAGGGCTTCACGCTTAATGACGGCACAGGAACCACAGAAGAACGTGGCGTTCCACAGGTCATTGCCGTCTTGAACGACGCCGTAGAACAATGCGCCTTCGTTCGGAATTTTCCGGAACAGGTTTAAGTTTCTTTCGAACGGGTCAGGCGAGTAGAAGTGATGCGGTGTTTGCACCAGGGCTAACTTCTTATCCAAGCCGAACCAACCCATCGTCAACTGCAGGAAAGAACGGGTAGAGATGTGATCGCAATCGAAGATGGCAATGTATTCGCTGGTCGTTTTCTTCAGGGCAGCATTGATGTTGCCCGCCTTCGCATGGGCATTATCTGTTCGCGTCAGATAGCCTGCGCCGCACTCTTCAGCGAACTCGCGAAACTCCGGCCGGCGCCCGTCGTCCAGGATGAACACGTTCATCCGATCGCGCGGCCAGTCTATGCCGAGCGCCGCCAGAACGGTAGGCCGGACAACTTCTAAAGGTTCGTTGTAGGTGGGGATGAAAACATCCACTGATGGCCATGAATCCACGTCCGCCGGCATGGGCACGGGCTTGCGGCGCAATGGCCGCGCACTCTGAATGTAACCAAGCAGCAGGATGATTGCCGAGTAGGTCTCCGCCACCAGCAGCAGGAGCGCGAACACTAAACCGATCGTGTCCACCTTCCAACCCGAGTTATTCAAAAAGCTAATCGAACTCGACCAGCGCCAGATGGCGTAGCGCGAGGTGCAGAAGATAGAGACGAAGGTGAGAACGGTAGTCACATACCGCGATGCGCTGAAGCGGCCAACCACGACGCAGCAGGCGATAATCAGCCCGCTAAAGATGGCCTGATCCTGCCACGAAAGCGGCATGCGGATCAGAAACGCGAGTGCAATTAGGATCGGGGTCAGAGTGACAAACCACAGCAGGCGCTGCGATCGTTTTGCTTTGGAATTTAAGAACACAGGACTACTCCTTCCTGCTTACGGCTGCTACGAGCCGTAGTTAATGTTGAAGTCGCCTGGCCGAGTTTTTCGAAGTCAGCCGTGACGTTTGCCTCCGGGCACCAGTCGAGCACCGTTGAGCTCTCAGCCAAGGCTTCGGGAACGAGCCGCGAGTCCCGGATGGTACAAACGGTTGTAAATTGCTGCGTAAACCAGGAGTGAACTTCCACGTGCAGTGCACTTTCCGGGTCGAAGCGGTTGAGCACACAAATCGATTTCTCCAGCCGGTCTCCGTGCCCGTGCTGTTGCAGAAACTTCTGGATGCCGAAGACCGAGCCCACATCGGGCACAGCCACATACAGCCGCGTTCCCTGATGCGCCGCTATCTCGGTGCTGCGGTCGCAAACGAGGCGTTCTAACGTGTGGCCGCAATCGGTCGAGCCGAGTTCCAGGAGTTCTGTTTCAGTTAGTCCTGCGCAATCGGGATTGGTTGACAGGCTGCCAGGACGTAACAGATGAACGCCTGGTTCATAGAGGGAGCGGAGTCCGAGGAATCTGTTGTGCGAAGAGCTTAGTCTTTGAAATCCGAAGTGCAACGGCAGGATGGATTCCTTGGCACCGCCGTAGACGCCGCAGCTAAAGCCTTGGCGGGAAAAGAACCGCGCCAGGGTAGCGACTACTGTGGTCACACCGACTCCGCCGGCGGCGCCGAACACCTGAATGCACGCTTCTTGAATATTCGTGTTCTGGCGGCGCTCGGGCACTTGGACGGGCCGCCGTGCTGGCGTGTGCTCCATCCGCGGTTCTCGCCGGAGGGGGGTCGGCTTCGGTTCAGGTTCCGGTTCCATAGTGGCAACGGTCGTGAACACGGGCACTTCGGCCTCCGGCGTGATTTCCTGGCCGGGCGTTTGACGTTCGAAGATCTTGTATTGCGATGTATCTAAGTCAAAGCGGGAAAAGAGTGCAAAGATGTCGTCGGATGCCTGTCCTGCAATGTTGTCCATGATCGGCTATTGGGCTTATCGGAAGAGTCGGTATGGTAGTGGCCCTCCCACGCAGAAACGGGCTAATGGTGTGGCGTCAGAATTTCCCGGGGTACTGTCCTGTGAAGGTTAAGGGCAATACACGCGCCCAAGGGAGCGACCCGTACTCTGACTTAATGAACTTCAATCAAAATAATCTTTTCCCATTTGATCCTTCTGGCGTTCACCATCCGTATCAGCTGACGAGTAAGCATGAGCTGCTCAAAGGACAATATGAAAAAGTTTGCTTTGTTTGTCGCGTTAGCCTGTTCTGCTTCCATGTTTGGTGCGCAGGATCCGATGGTCGGGGGAAGTCCGATGTCGCCCAAGAAGGACATCGTTCAAAATGCACTTAACTCGAACGACCACACCACGCTTGTCGCAGCGGTAAAGGCGGCAGGTCTGGTAGATACGTTGGAAGGCGCAGGACCGTTTACCGTGTTTGCACCTACCAACGAAGCTTTTGCCAAGTTACCGGCAGGAACTGTTGATAGTCTCGTAAAGCCGGAAAATAAGGAACAACTTACCGGCATTCTGACCTACCATGTCGTTAGCGGTAAATTAGATGCCAAGAAGCTGAAGAAGGAAATCGTCACGGGCGGCGGTATGGCGACCTTAAAGACCGTCAATGGTGAACCTCTTACGGCTACGATGGACGGAGATGGCATTCTGCTGAAAGATGCCAAGGGCGGCACTGCTCACGTGACCATCGCCGATGTTTATCAGTCCAATGGAGTCATTCACGTCATTGACTCTGTTCTTATGCCGTAGTGGTCGGTTCAGGCAAGACGAGCGAACGTAGGAACGCTCGTCTTCCTTAATTTTGAGCTAGATGACGAGTGTTTCAGGTCCAGCAGAGAGGCAATTGAATCTTCGGTCGACGGCATGTCTGTAGCCCGCTCAAGCCATCAAGACAAGCAACTGGTGCAAGGTCTCGTTCGTCGCGACCCGAATGCCATGATGGACCTGTATCAACGGTACGGGCGGTTACTGTACTCAATCATCCTTCGAGCCGTGAACGATTCTGCAATTGCGGAAGATATTACGCAAGAGACTTTTCTACGCGTATGGAGCCGGGTAGCTTCGTTCAATCCGGAGAAAGGCAATCTGGAGGCCTGGCTGGTGACCGTTGCGCGCAATCGAGCCTTCGACTATCTCCGGTCAATGCGGAACGCGCCGGAGACGTCATCGCTCAGCTTCACTGAACTGGAGAGCAGCAGCAGCAGTTTTCTCCTCACGGATACGGCGCAACTAAGTCGTCTGACAGCGACAGATGCGGTTAGAGCCGCACTTGACGGTCTCAAGAGCGAGCAACGCGAGGTTATAGAGCTTACTCATTTCGAAGGCATGACGCAGACGGAGATCGCGGGTCGACTCCAGAAGCCATTAGGAACCGTGAAAGGGCTCGTGCGCAGTGCGCTGAAGAGTCTACGTTCCTCGCTGAGTGCAACAGTCACTGCTCCTTCGGAGGTGCGGAATGAGCTGTGACCTCTTTCGGGACAATCTTGAGCTGTATGCGCTGGGCGCATTGGAATCTGATGAGGCACTTGCGTTGAACGAACACCTGTCCACGGGCTGTGCTTCCTGCGCGGAAGAGTTGCGGCGCGCGGTGGGGTTGAACGTTCGGATCTCGCAAACCGTACCCTTGGTGGATCCTCCTTCCAGCTTGCAGCATCGGATTCTCGCCTCAATCGCGGCGCCCAAGGCTTCGGCATCGCATGCGCTAAGGCGCTGGCTGCCGGTGGCTTTGGCTGCGGCTGCTGTTCTGTTACTAGTGTTCGGAGTTGCCGTTTCGGAACGCGTTCGTGCCCGCCGGGATCAGACGGCAAAGGCTCAATTCGCTTACCAGCAAGAGCTTTCGAGTGCGATTGAAATCCTGAACGCGCCTGGCACCCGCGCCGTTTCCTTTAGCGATCCAGCGCGCCCTGATCTGCGGGGCTCTTTATATATTCACCAGAAGCTTGGTCTGGCACTCATTATCGATCGCTTGCCGAGCGCGCCAGCAGGTTGGAAATACGAGAGCTGGGTGCTGCCCAAAAACGGCCGGCCGCAGCCGGTAGAGCCCTTCCATCCCGATAAGGCCGGGCGTGCCGTGTCGGTAGTTCCGGGGCCAGTTCCGGTCGCTGACCTGGCGGGAGTAGCGGTCAGCATGGAGCCGGAGAATACGCGGCCTACGCAGGTAACCACCTTGGTGTTCAAAGCCAAAATCTAATGCTCTGACTGCTGGCTGCGGTCGAAAAGCAATGTAAGCTCAGCCGCACCCTGGGATTATGCCGTTCTGTTCTACGATGAACCGAAAGGACTACTCAGCAACGAAGATTACAGTTATTGTAGGTCCATGAATTTGCAGCCGCAACCGTCAGCTTTGCCGCAAAAGTCACCGTTTGTTTTGGGTAAGCGAAACCTGACTGGCTTGGCCATCTTGCTGGTCTGCCTGCTCACCGCTATCGGATGCGCGAGTTCGTATGCCGGCGTCAATGTGCCGGGAACAAGTCAGATCGCCGCTCTCAATTCTGACGGTTAGAGCCGCTATTAGACCTGCGGTCGCCGGCAATGGCAAGAACCGCGTAACCGGTCGCAGCGTCCGTCATAAACCGGCCGACGTTGCTGTCCGGATCACGTTTCTTGTTGAGCGAGTAAGCACGCCACGATCCGTCGGTTTGATTTTGATGCGCTTTCAGCCACGTGAGGCCACGAATGGTAGCGGTCGAACTGCCAGCGACGCGCGCTTGTTCGAGAGCGAGCGTGACAATAGCAGTTCCGTAGCCATCGCTGTCGGTCACTTCCGGCGTCCCGTCCGACCGCGTCCAGGAACCGAGGGAAGCAAGATTCCATCCTCCATCGGCATGTTGTTTTTGAATGACGCTCTCGACTACCTGTTGCTTTTGTTTTCTTGACAAGAGGCCCGGAACCCGCGCGGAGGCCCATAGTAAGACGACGCGATTCAACAACGGTTGTTGAGTGAACTCACGCTGCAGGTACGACCGCAGCAGTCGAAGGTTAGGCTGGATGGTCGACGTTTTCCCATAGCGGTCCGGTGCGCGGCCGATGGCGAGCGCCATGAATGTCGCACCCTGATATTGAGATTCTGCGCCCTCCCATGGCGAGAGATGGAATACCTGCCAGTCCCAAGCCCCTGCGTTCGGGCCCGATTTCAACTGCAACGCCCAAGCGGCATCGAATGCGCTTCGGGTGATTGAAGACAAGTGCCCCTGGTTGGCATCCAAGCTGGCAAGCACCAAGGCATTGAGAACCGACTCGGTGGACCGGGACTCTCGCGACTTGCCCGGACCGGATTGGGCGTCGTTATAGTACGGGGCGACCTGCGGCCACAGGGCAACCCTTTTTCGAATCGCTGCCAGCATCACTTCTTCCGCGGCCGGGACTTCTGTCTGATGTAGCCGAACACTTAGAAGCGGGCGTGACAGCGCATATGGCAGCATGGTGTGGCAGGAGATGCAAACAGTTCCGTGGTCACGCTGCGCTGCCGGCCAACTCACCCACCACTTGGCCCGGCTGTCCAGATACTGCGCCGCGGCGGGAGCACTCCAGGCGGATTCGCTTGTTCGCACGGTAGCGGAGTTGTCAGCACACAATCCACGCTGTGCACCGATTAGCGGGGCAACTAAGGCGACAGATACTATGGCGATCCGCATCGGCTGAGCTTCAGACGGCGGGAATGGAACCTTGCTTGATGATCTTAGTCATCACGTCGGTAAACATACCGACCTCTTCCAGCGTTGTATACACATTCGGTGTAATGCGCAAACCCTGATACTCACCGGGTGTCACCACCGCCACCGTCCAGATTCTGTATTTCTGCCATAGATAGGCGGCCAGTTTGGGAGCGTCCATGCCGTCGATGCTGATGAACCCGATGCCGCACGATTGTTCCGGATCGTCACTGTTCAAAATCTTGACCCCGGGCAGTTGCCGCAGCGGCTGCGACCAAAGGCGGCGCATGTATCGCAGACGTTCGGCTTTCCGGTCCAAGCCCAATGCTTTCGCTAAAGTTTAAGGCTTCTGTGATGGCGTTGCGCTGCGAGGCAGGGTGAGTGCCAATCTCCTCGAATTTCCGGATGTTGTCTTTCATCGAGTCCGGCGCCGCCATCATCGGCCAAATGGTCGGAATTTTGCTTTTACGCATGTACAGCATGCCGGTGCCGATAGGAGCCAGGATCCACTTGTGCAGCGAAGTGCCGTAGTAGTCGCAATCGAGATCTTCTTGCTTAATCGGGAATTGCCCGAAGGCGTGTGCGCCGTCCACGACGACTTCAATGTTGCGCGCCCGGGCCATTTGACAGATCTTCTTCACCGGGAAGATTTGTCCGGTTCGATTTGTGATGTGACAGATATGAATGACTTTGGTCTTCGGCCCGATGTTCTCCTCGATGCGGCCTGCCAGATAGTCGAGGCTCGGCGGCGGAACCGGAAACGTAATCTGCTTCAGAACGATACCGTCACGACGCTCGCGCTGCTGCCAGGTCGTGATCATGCGCGGGTAATCCTGGTTGGTAGTGAGCACTTCATCGCCCGGCTTCAATTGCATCCCGAGCTGCACAATCTCTAGCGCCTCACTTGCATTGCGAGTGATAGCGATCTCTTCTGGATCACACCCGAACGACTCTGCCAATCGACGCCGCACGGTCTCCACGCCGGGGTCCAGAACGTTCCACATGTAGTAAGACGGATTGAGGTTCTCTACTTCCAGGTAGCGCATCTCTGTGTCCATGACAATCTTGGGCGCAGGCGAGACACCGCCGTTGTTGAGATTGATCATGTTGCGATCTACAGTGAACGCATGCCGCACGTTAAACCAGAAATCTTCGTCACGCGCCACCGTGTCGGCCGCACGTCCGGAAACGCTGGCGGCAGCGGATTGCGCACGGAGCACTGAGTCTGCGCTCCAAGCAGTGGCGGCCGCTGCGGCAGCCGAGAAGAATTGGCGTCTTTGCATACCGAACCTTACAAGTTATTCTTGTGCTAAGTCAACTGTTGCTTGCGCCAGCGTAAGAAATTCGTTTCTTAGGTGATATGAAAGTGCTAAGCTAATTTAACTCGTAAATCTAGGCTTCCTCCAAGGGCAGCTCGTGGCGCAATTGCGGTCCACTCCTGTTCTTTAGAACCAGATCCCCGTCAGATTTCCTCCCGCCCCCTGTCAAGGCCAGAAACAATGCCGTGGCGTTGGAGTTGCCCGGCAACAATCGGGAAAGGAAATGGACGTTTTGAAACACCAATCTCATCGGAGGGTTTTCCTCCTCACAGCCAGGGTGTTCTTGTTGGCCATCTTGGCCGTTGCTGCGTGTCTCGCGCAGTCTACGCAAGGTGGTGTGCGCGGCACAATTACAGACGCTCAAGGCGGTGCGGTCGCAGGCGTGAAAGTTACCCTGATAAGTCAGGGAACGGGCGAACCCCGAACCACCACCACCAATCACGATGGAATCTACGACTTCACTAATGTCATCCCATCGACTTACACCGTTTCCGCAGAAATCGCAGGCTTCAAGACATTCGAACGCAAGGGCGTGCTCGTCGCTACGCAGGAGTTTGTAACGGTCGACGCCACGCTGGAGGTTGGTACCGTCAGCGAAAGTATTGTCGTTACAGAACAAACGCCGCTGGTGGAATCTTCCAACGCGTCGCAAGGCCAGGTGCTCGACAATCAGCAGTTGACGGAGTTGCCGAACTTAGGACGGAACCCGTTCATGATGTCGAGACTGGTGCAGAACGTAGTGCAGGTGGGGCCGCCCGCCTACAATCGCATGGAGGACCAGAGCGGTTCTTCCATGATCTCCATCGCCGGCGGTCCAGTGCGCGGTAATAACTATCTTCTGGATGGTATTTCGATTACCGACGCGAACAACCGTGCCATTATCATTCCTTCGCTGGAAGCCGTGCAGGAAGTCAAGATTCAAGCCAATACTTACGACGCCGATATGGCTCGTACCGGTGGCGGGATGTTCAACACGCTGATGCGGTCGGGTACCAACGAGTATCACGGCAGTGCCTACGGGCACTTGCGTCGCACTAGTTGGGATGCCAATAACTTTTTCAGTAACGCCGCTGGCCTGCCGATTACAGAACAGCCCAACACAACCTGGGGCGCCAGTTTTGGCGGCAAAGTTTGGATTCCTAAGTTGTACGACGGCAAGAACAAGACGTTCTTCTACCTTGCCGTGGAACACTATGACGATCAACAATCCGATTCTTCCAACTTCGCTGTGCCGACGGCTCTAGAGAGGAGCGGCGATTTCTCGCAGAGCGGAGTAACCATTGTCGATCCCACCACGGGCCTGCCCTTTGCGGGCGATAAGATTCCGACCTCGCGGTTGAGTCCGGTGGGCCTGGCTGTTGCCAATCTATACCCGCAAGCCACCAGCACTCCTTCGAGTTTTGGCGGGAACGATCTTACGGTCGCTTCGAACATCAAGGCGCGTGCAGTTCAGTACACGGCCAAACTGGACGAGGACTTCACAACCTGGTGGCATGCCAGCTTAAGCTACCTGCGTTATTACTCGCTTGAGCCGGGCGACACCTGGTTCAACCTGCCCTCTACCCAGAGCGGCTGGCGGCTTCTCCGTCGTGTGGATGCCACACAGTTCAACAATCTGTTCACGATTAATCCCACTACCGTGCTCGCGGTGCGCTACGGCTTTAATCGTTTCCCGAACTTCGATTACAACAGTTCGCAGGGCTTCAATGTGAAGTCGCTCGGGTTCAGCCAGCAGTTTGCCAATACCGTGAACGGGGCGGCGGCTGAATTTCCGGCCATCAACATGACGACGTTCAGCAGCCTCGGAGATACAAGCGATTGGGACTACTACGATGAGGCCTCACATAACTTCTCAACCAGTATTAGTAAGTATGTGGGTCGGCACACCATCAAGGCCGGCTTCGATTACCGCCTGCTCGCCACGTCCGGATCGGGGCTCAACTGTCCGACAGGGTGCTACAACTTCAATTCCGACAAGTCGCTGGGGACCAGTAACTCGGGTATCGATCTGGCAGATCTGCTGCTAGGCGTTCCGTATACGCGCCAAGCCGACACTGCTTCTACGCTGACCGACAAGATTAATTACTACGGCGCCTACGTGCAAGATGATTTCCGCTTCTCCAGCAAGCTCACTTTGAACCTTGGCGTGCGCTGGGAACACGAATCGGGCGTCAGTGAACAGAATAACGGGTTGATTACGGGCTTCAACGGCGCCGCCACCAACGCTTTGGCTTCGCAAGTGCCCGGTCTGAATCTGAAAGGCGCGGTGCAGTACGCCGGCTTGAATGGCGCTCCCACCACCGTCGGCAATTACAACGACAATAAGTGGGGACCACGCATCGGGTTTGCCTATTCGCTAAATACCAAAACTGTGCTGCGCGGCGGCTATGGCATCTTCTGGGCGCCGCAGATTGCCTTGGGCGGTCCGCTGGCCACCCTCGGCTACGCGAATACTACCCAATACACTGGCAAATCGACCACAGACGTCCTGACTAACCCATTTCCGAATGGCTTGCTGCAGCCGCTGGGCAACTCGCAAGGGGCGGCAGCCGGCATCGGAACCAGCTTCTCGCTGGTGGATCCAACGGCCCGTTCGCCCATGGTTCAGCAATACTCGTTCGACGTGCAGCGGCAGATGGGCTTTGGCATCGCCCTTGAAGTCGGCTACGTCGGCTCAAAATCCACGCACATGACGCTGGGCGACCCCAGTGTGAACCTAAACGCACTGAACCCGAGTTACCTGGCTTTGGGCGCGAGCGCTTTGAATGCGCCGGTTGCCAATCCCTTCTACGGTGTGGTGAATTCGGGCACTCTGTCCAGCAAGACTATCGGCGCCTACCAGCTGCTGCTGCCGTTCCCGGCGTACACATACATTAATAAGGTCTTCGGATCTGAGAATCATGCCCTTTACAATTCCATGGTGGTCAAGGCCCAGAAACGCTTCAGCTACGGGCTGACGTTCCTGAGCACCTTCACCTGGTCGAAGAATATGGATGAGAGTAGCGCCGGCCCGGGCAATTCACTGAATCCAGGCGCACAAGGCTACCCCCAAAATCCATATAACCTGCAGGCCGAATACAGTCTATCCAACGTGGACACGCCTTTGGTTTGGGCCACTTCTATCTCCTATGAGCTGCCGGTAGGCAAAGGCAGGACGTTCCTGGGGAATACGAATCGCATTACGGACGCGGTCCTGGGCGGCTGGAGCGTAAATGCGGTTTCCGTTTACCGGACCGGCTTCCCGCTTCAGATTTACCAGACCGATTTGAACTCGGCCTATGGATACCAGACGCAACGGCCCAACGCCACCGGGGTCTCGCCGGGAACCAACGGCAGCGTCGAGGGCCGACTTTACGACTACATCAACCCGGCGGCGTTCGCAACGGCGTCGCAGGGTACTCTCGGCAACGTAGCGCGCACGGTGCCTCTGCGCGGACCCGGCGAAAAAAATTGGGATCTCTCCGTGTTCAAAGACTTCTTGCAGACGGAGCGGGCCAAGGCCCAGTTCCGCTGCGAAGCTCTCAACGCCTTCAACTCACCGATTTTTCAATCGCCGAACACCAACTTCTCGAGCGGGACGTTCGGGCAGATCAACACCCAGGCCAACTTCTCGCGGCAGCTACAGCTGGCAATTCGCGTTTCCTTCTAGTTTCCTCCTCTAGCGGGAGGACGCCTCCGGGCGTCCTCCCATTTTTTTGTCACGAGCTCTTCACACCCTTCAGGTTTCGGCGCCGTAACCGTTCCCCGTACGTAACTGAAGTGCATTTCGGGGTTTGTAATGAAATAATGACCTTGAATGCACCTTCGAGCCGTTTCTGCCCTGCTCGCCGTTGCGGTCACGCCGGCGATTGGCGCTACCGCGGCTCCTTCCTTACAGCAGGGCTTCGATCAAACAGTGCGGCCCTTCGTGGCCAAATACTGCACCGGCTGCCATAGCGGCAAGATGCCTGCGGCGCAGTTCGACCTAAAGTCCTATACCTCCATGGACATGGTCTCCGAAGACTTTGGCCGGTGGTCCCTGGTGGCGGACCGGTTGACAGCCAAGGAAATGCCCCCCAAGCCAATGCCTGCCCCGCCGGACGAAGCGCGGCAGCAGGTAATTGCGTGGATTCAGTCCGTGCGGGCAGAGGAGATTCGAAAGTCGGCCGGGGATCCCGGTGTGGTGATGGCACGCCGGCTCAGCAGCGCCGAGTATAACTACACGATCCGCGACCTCACGTCACAGGACATGCAGATCACGAAGCAGTTCCCGGTGGATCCGGCGAACACGGCCGGCTTCGATAACTCCGGCGAGTCCCTGACCATGTCCCCGGCTTTGCTGAATAAATACCTTCAGGCGGCGAGGGAAGTAGCCAATCACCTGGTACTCACGCCGGATTCGATCGATTTTGCAGGGCACCCGATGCTGGTGGAAACCGATCGCGAGAAGTATGCGATTCAGCGCATTATCGGCTTCTACGGCCAGCAGCCTACTGATTACGCGGATTACTTCCAAGCGGCCTGGCGTTACCGTTACCGCAACGCGCTGGGTAGCCGGGGTGGAACTTTGGCCTCCATCGCTACCGATTCGAAGGTAAGCCCAAAGTACCTGCCGGTGGTCTGGAAGATTCTCCACGATCGCGGCGCTATTGGTCCTGTGCTCAAACTGCAGACCATGTGGCGTGCTCTACCTGCGCCTGCCGATGGCCAAAGCGAGGTCGTCCGTGCCAAGTGCGTGGAAATGCGCGACTTCGTGACCAGGATCAGACGGGACACGGCAATGCAATTTGCTGCACCTAAAGTGGAAGGTCTGCCGCCTGCCTCGCAACCATTACTGAATTGGAAGCTGCAGGAATTTGCCTCGCATCGGCGCGAAAGCGACCCTAACGACCTTCGGAACGATACCGACCCGCCGCCGGTGGTGCCCCAGATTCCCAAATACCCGGGACTACACATGGAAGCCGCCGACCGCTGGGCTGCGCTTTCTGCTAAAGCTCGTGCGGACGACAAAGATCTGATTGTTCCCGCGGCACAGCGCCGCCGGTACGAGGCGGCCTTCTCCCGCTTTGCTTCCGTCTTCCCCGACACCTTTTATGTAACCGAGCGTGGCCGATATTTTCCGGACGACTCGGATGACAAGGGCCGGCTTCTCAGCGCCGGTTACCACAGCGTGGTCGGCTTTTTCCGGGATGACCAACCGTTGATGGAACTGATCCTCGACAACAGGGGACAACAGGAAATTAACCGCCTTTGGGACGAGTTCGACTTCGTTGCGAACTTCACCGCCCGAACCTGGACTCAGTACTTCTTCAATCAGAGCGGGGAAGTTCTCGGCAAAGGAGCGGAAGCAAGCTCGCCTCGTCCCGCCGATCACCAGATTACAGATACCCCGGTCATCCTGGCGATGCGTGATGCCTATCTGGCGAAGGCGGCTGCCGATCCCAAGAACGATCCGGCTGCCGCCGAAGCCATACGCGTCCACTTCGACCACATGAACGCCACCCTGCGGAGACTGGAAAAGGAACGAACCGATGCGGAGCCAAAGCATCTTGACGCACTGGTTCAATTTGCTGAACGTTCGTACCGGCGACCGCTCACTTCTGATGAGCGGGCTGACTTGCTGGCGTACTACCACCAGCTTCGGGCCAAGAATGAACTTTCGCACGAGGACGCAATTCGCGACTCTGTTGCCAGCATTCTAATGTCGCCCGATTTTCTCTACCGGCTAGACCTCACTGATTCCATCAGCCCGGCGACGAAGCCGGTTCTGCGCCAGGCTGCACTCCGTTCGCAAGTTCCTTCCGGCAGTCAACCGCTTTCAAATTACGCCCTGGCGAGCCGCTTGAGTTACTTCATTTGGTCCAGCATGCCCGATGCTGAGTTGCTGCGTCATGCCGCCGCTGGTGACCTGACGCAACCGGATGTCCTGCTGGCCCAAACGCGACGAATGCTGAAAGACCCGCGCGTAAGTGGGCTTGCCACCGAATTTACCGGGAACTGGCTCAGTTTCCGGCAATTCGAGACCAATAACTCGGTGGACCGCCAACGCTTCCCCTCGTTCAACAACGATCTCCGCGAGGCGATGTTCCAGGAACCCGTGCGTTTCATGCAGGATACGATCTCGAACGATCGCTCGGTGCTGGACCTTCTCTACGGCAACTACACGTTCGTAAACCCGCCGCTCGCTCAACACTACGGCATGCCGGCGGTAACGGGCGATGTTAACACCTGGGTTCGCGTGGACGATGCCGCCCGTTATGGCCGGGGCGGTCTCTTGCCAATGGCAGTTTTCCTGACCCAGAACTCGCCCGGGCTCCGAACCAGCCCAGTCAAGCGCGGAAACTGGGTGGTGCAGCGGGTGCTCGGCATAAGAGTGCCGCCGCCACCGCCGGTTGTTCCGGAGTTGCCCAGTGACGAATCAAAATCAGACTTGCCCGTCCGGCAGATGCTTGCACAGCACCGCGCCAATCCGGTTTGCGCCGCCTGCCATGCCCGCTTCGACTCGTTCGGGCTTGCCTTCGAAGGCTACGGACCGGTGGGCGATGCCAGAACGCATGACCTCGGGGGCCGTCCTGTTGACACGGCGGTCACCTACCCGGGCGGCGTGGAAGGGTCGGGCTTAGCAGGCCTGCAGTCCTTCATTCGAGACCATCGCCAGAATGAATTCCTGAACAATCTAAGCCGCAAGATGCTCGCGTATGCCTTGGGCCGTTCGCTCCAGCTTTCTGATGAATCTCTGGTGGAGCGTATGGAAAACGAACTCAGAGCTAACCAATACCGCTCCTATTCGCTGGTCGAAACAATTGTCACCAGCCCCCAGTTCTTGAACCGGCGAACACCGGTCGCGCCGGAAACGTCCGTCGCCTATTTACAATCCAGGAAGGGTAATTAAGTATGTCCCGAAGTTCTAAGAAGGCCGCCGGCGCAGTTTCGCGCCGTACCGTACTGCGCGGCGCTGGCTGTACGGTAGCGTTGCCGTGGCTGGAATCGCTGCACGCCCTCGCGGACACCCCTGCTGCGACCCCCGCCGCTCTCCCCAAGCGGTTCGGTGTTGTCTTCCTGGGAAACGGCATCAATGAGGACCACTGGAGTGCCGACGGTCAAGGCGCAGCCATGAAACTCGGCAAGACGCTGGAGCCGCTTGAGCCATTGAAGCAGAAGATCAACGTCATCGATGGTCTGTATGTCAAAGCGCTTACGGGCCAAGGCATTCACCCCGGCCAAACCGGCAGTCTTCTGTCGGGTGCGCACATTTCGAAGGGCGCTATCATTCACTCCGGCATTAGTGTCGATCAGATGATCGCCAATCGAATCGGCGAAGACACGCCACAGTCGAGCATCGTTCTCGCCTGCGAGCAGCCGATGACCGGCTACCACGAAACGAACTTCTCCATGGCCTACAGCTCCCACATTTCGTGGCAGAGCCCTGAATCCCCCGTGCCGGTGGAAGTCTATCCGTCGCTCGCCTGGGACAACTTATTCGATAACCGCGGCAGCCTGCTGAACATCAGCATTCTCGACCGCGTGAAGGAGCGCGCGCAGGATCTCACCCGCAGAATCAGCTCCACCGACAAGGGCAAGCTGGACGAATACCTCACCAGCGTGCGCGAAGTGGAGAAGCGAGTGGAGGGGACGCGTAAAGGCAAGTCCGATGCAGAGGACGCAGCCAAGGCAAAGAACACGCCCCTTATGGCGATGGACCGCCCTGCCAATGGGCTGCCGGAAGACTTGCGCGATCACGCTCGCCTGATGTGCGACATGATCGCGATTGCGTTCCAGACCAACAAGACGCGTGTGGCTTCGTTGATCATCTCCCGTGATCTGTCGGCCATGTATTACCCGTTCCTGGATGTGAAGGAAGGGCACCACTCGGCCTCTCATAACAACAACTCGGACGGTTACGAACGCATCGCGCGGTTCCACGTGAGCCAGTATGCTTATCTTGCCTCCAAGCTGGACAGCATGAAGGAAGGCGAGGGCACCGTGCTCGACAACACGTGCCTCATGTTCCTCTCCAATATGTGGATTGGCCGCAAGCACGACAACTTCCGCTTGCCGGTGATCCTAGCCGGTGGGCTCGGTGGAACACTCGAGACCGGACGCAGCCTGAGCTATTTGAACGAGAGCGAAGACAACCGCAAGATGTGCAGTCTCTATCTCTCACTGATGGACCGCTTCGGCGTCAAGCTCGAGCAGTTCGGCGATGCGCAGAATCGGCTGGAACGGCTGTAACAGGCAGCAGCGCTTGCGTTAAGATCGGTGTTCATGTTTCGCCATCTACGCACGGCTTTACTGGTCAGCGCCCTGGGCTGTTCCTCTTCAGCAATCGCGCAAACTCCGCCGGCAACGGCGCCCACAGTTCCGGATCGCCCGCCTCGGCCCACGCCGCCGACTCGCGATCCCCACACGCCTGGGTACGTGAAAGCGACCGAGTTGCCTGATGGAAGCAATGCGCCGCCCAACACCGATGGGAACTTCATCCTAGGACCGACGCACAATCCGGCACCGGAGATGACCGTGCACGAAGATGTGCCGCAGGGAACCGTATCTGAATTCGTAATGAACTCAGCCGATAGCAAAATATATCCTGGCATCGCGCGTGAGCCCCACACCTTCGGTACGCCAGACCCCGACAATCCTGCCAAGCTCGTGCTCACCACTAGCCACCCAGCGCCCTATACCCGGCGTGTCGACGTGTATGTTCCGAAGCAGTATGTGCCAGGCACGGCTGCTCCGTTTATCGTGGGCGCGGACGGACCGGACAAAGCCTTATTTACGGCGCTTGATAACCTGATCGCCGAGCATCGCGTGCCCGTAATGATCGCCATCTCGATCGCTAACGGCAGCGGCGATGCACAGGGTAGCGAGCGCGGCCTTGAGTACGACACCATGTCGGGCCGTTACGCAGAGTTTGTCGAGACGGAAGTGCTGCCCCTGGTGGAAAAGCAATACAACGTCAAGCTGACCAAAGATCCCGAAGGCCGGGCGACCATGGGCGGCAGTTCCGGCGGTTCCTGCGCCTTGATTATGGCGTGGTACCACCCCGAGCTTTACCACCGGGTCCTCACTTACTCAGGCACTTATGTGAACCAGCAATGGCCGTGGAACCCGGAGACACCCGAGGGTGCCTGGGACTTTCATCGGCACTTGATTCCGGACAGTCCTCGCAAGCCGATCCGCCTCTGGATGGAAGTCGGCGATCGCGATTTGTTTAACCCTAATCCGATGCACGACAACATGCATGATTGGGTCGTCGCCAACGAGAACATGGCGAAGGTGCTCGCCGCCAAGGGTTACCACTACCAGTTTGTGTTTGCGCGCAATGCCGGGCACACCGACCGCGCAGTCAAGCAACAGACACTGCCGGAAGCGCTGGAGTATCTTTGGCAGGGCTATTCACCGGCCGCTAAGAACTAATCTTGCCGGAGCACGATTATCGGATCCACACCCATGGCACGGCGCGCCGGAACGAAACAAGCGAGAACGGCAACCAGAATCAGCACGGCAGAGACGAGAGCGAACGTGATGGGGTCGTTCGCACCCACTCCATAGAGCAAGCTCGAGAAACTGGATAAAGCCCGCGCGAGCAGCAACGCGGTTAGCCCTCCTATGCCGATGCCTGCAGCGGACAATCGCAGACCGCGCGCGATGACGATCCGAAACACATCCAACTTTTCGGCGCCGACCGCCACGCGAATGCCGATCTCCTTCGCACGCTGCGCCACGCCGTAAGACATCAGTCCGTAAATGCCAACTGCAGAAAGAACCAGTGCTAAGCCGGCAAACGTGCCCATCAGAATCATAGGAACGCGTTGCGCAATGGAGGCAGAAGCGAACTGCTGCATGCTTCGAACAGCGTAGATCGGTTGTCGGCCATCAGTCTGGTAGACGGCTGCTTGCAACCGCGGCATGATAGTCGAAAGGCTCAGCCCTGTGCGAACCGTTACGGTCACGTCCGGAGACATCACCGTCAGCCATCGATCGGAGATCTGGTAGACAGCAGCATATATCTGGTAGGGGCTACGCCTGACGTCATCAAGGCCCCAGTGCCGGACATGGCCCACTACTCCGATCACACGGTAAGCTCCCACGTGAACGAAGGAGATGACCTGCCCAACGGGGTCGCGACCCGGAAAGCATCGGCGCGCCATGTTCGTATCGATCACCACCACATGGAGTGAATCCGGGGTGTCTCGGAGGTTGAAAAATCGCCCTCTCAGAAGAGGTATTCCCATCACCTTCAAGTAGTCTGGACCGGTTGAGTACGACAGCGCTCTTGGTGCTTCGGCCAGTGACGGGGGCTCTTGCGAACCAACCCAGAACGGCAGCGAGTCGTCCTGGCCGCTTAACGGAACCAGCATTGTGATGTCAGCAGCCTGTATGCCGGGAACTTCGCGAATGCGGTCCATCAGTTGTTGGTATGCAACCCGCATCTTCTCTGGGCTTGCGGACGCATTGGGTGCGAGACCCACCTTCAACGTCACAATATGGTCGGTGTCGAAACCAGGATGAACAGCCCAAAGGCCGCGAACCGTGCGGAACAGCAGGCCGGCCCCGACCAGCAGCACCAGGGTTAGCGCTATTTGCGAGATCACGAGAAAGCTTTGCACCGGCGCGTGAGAGTTCGTCGTAGTGCGGCCTCCCTCCTTGAACGCTGCTTCCAGATCGAGCTTCGAGGCATTGAGCGCGGGCGCAAGGCCGAAGAGAACCGCGACCGCAATGGAAACCGCCAAGGCAAACAGCAGGACAGGCGTATTCAGCCCGATGTGCTCCCTTGCTGGCAAGCTACCGGGCATCGCGGCCAGCAGAGCGCGAATCCCCCATTTCGCGACAGCAAGACCCACCGTGCCGCCGGCCAGAGAAAGTAGCAAGCTCTCCGTGATTAACTGCCGCACAATGCGCGCACTGTTTGCACCGAGTGCGCCCCGAATGGCAAACTCGCGCGCGCGTGCCGAAGAGCGTGCCAGAAGTAAGTTCGCCACATTGGCACAAGCAATCAACAACACCACGCCCACCGATCCCAGCAACAAGAACAGGATTGGACGAACATCGCCGGTGAGTTCCCGCTTTAGAGGCACAACTTCGGTTCCGAGCCCGCGTTCCTGGCTCGGATAAAGACGATCGAGGTGCTGCTGCACGCTATTCATCTCTGCTTGCGCCCTTTGCATGCTGACCGCCGGTCGCAAGCGAGCAACGCACATCATATTGTGTGTTGCCCGGTCGCCGGTTTCCAGAGCATCGCCCTGTGCGAGCGGCAGGTAAACATCCGCATCCGTCCAGAAGTGGAAATCGGGCGGAAGCACTCCAATGATTGTGTAATCAGTGCCGTCCAGGGTTAAGGGTCTGCCAATCGCGTGCGGGCTTCCGGCGAAATGATCTCTCCATAACCGGTCGCTGATCATTGCCACACGGGCGCCACCGCGCACATCCTGCTGTGGCGTGAACTCTTGTCCCAAGCGTAGTTTCACGCCGAGTGTCTGAAAGATGCCCGAAGAGACTCGTTTACCCTCTAAATGCTCCGGTGTTCCCGGGCTTTGTAGATCCGCCGGGTGCGGTGTAAAGGCGGCCATTTGCTGGAACGATGTGGCATTACGCTTCCAATCCAGAAAGTCAGCGTAAGACACTTGCGTCGAATGCTTCAGCGTCCGGTTATATAGCCACACCATAACCAGTTGATCCGGTTCTCCGTATGGAAGCGGCGCCAGGACGACCGCATGCACCACGCTGAAGATGGCAGTGTTGGCGCCGATACCGAGTGCCAGGGTAGCGACAGCAACCGCCGTAAAGCCGGGCGTGCGGCGTAACTGCCGCAGGCCATAACGGCAATCGGAAAGCATCGACTGAAGTCCATGGCCAACGCGACCTTCACGAACTTCCTCTTTCAACTGTTCAACGCCTTCAAGGTTCATTCGTGCGGCACGTTCTGCATCCCCAGGCGTCATGCCCTTCCGTATGTGCTCGTCGGCGAGCAGCTCGAGACAGGAAGCAATCTCTTGCTGGAGGTCGGCCTCCACCCGGCGCTTCCGAAACACGTTTCGGAGGAAACTTCGAACGGTTGCACTCACTGGCATGCTGACCTTTCGCTATGCCTCCAGCGCCTGCGCGATCGCCCACGAGATGCGGCTCCAGCGCTTGGTTTCAACCTCCAGTTGCTTTCTCCCTGCGGTGGTGAGGCTGTAAAACTTCGCACGCCGATTGCTTTCGGATTCACCCCAGGAGGCAGCGAGCCAACCTTCCTCTTCCATTCGGTGCAAGGCCGGGAAGAGCGACCCGGGTTTCACCGCGAACGTGCCCCCAGTCATCATCTCGATCCGGCGTGATACTCCCAGCCCATGCAACTCGCCCGAAACGAGTGATCGGAGGATCAACAAATCCAGAGTGCCCTGCAAAAGCGTAGTCGGTTTGTTTTTCAAGCGAGCTCCGTATAGACATCCTACACGAATAACGCCTGCCTATCGGTGCTGATAGGGAACAGGTCGCCTAGACTTCTATCGTCCGGCTCTCTTGTCTCGTCGTGATGGTGGTGCCGGCGCTGGCGCCGATAATTAGTGCGATTGCCAGGCACTGTGTGGCGCTTAGCTTTTCGTGGAGCATCAACCAGCCGCACGCCGCGGCGATCGCAGGCTCCAGGCTCATGAGAATGCCAAAGGTGCGAGCCGCCATGCTTCGCAACGCGATCATCTCTAGCGTGTAGGGCAGCGCGCTGGACAGTGTGGCCACGCCGAAACCAGCTAGCAGAACGCGGCCTTCAAATCGGGCGTTGGCAGGAAGGAACAGCAGCGTTAGCAGCAAAGTCAGCGCCGCTACCAGCATTCCCACGGCGACGCCGGCGGATCCGGCAAAGACCTGTGACACCCGGCGTCCAAGCACGATATAGCCGGCCCACATAAATCCCGCCGCGAGTGCAAACAGTAGACCGGCAGCACTACCCCCGGGAGAGTGAGACCACGGAGTGATGAGTATGATTCCGACAACCGCTAATCCTGCCCAAAGGAGATCCAGCAGTCGTTTCGAACCGGCCAGCGCCACCAGTAGCGGGCCGGTGAATTCCACCGCGACCGCGAGTCCCAAGGGAATGCGGCTCAGGGCGAAGTAGAACAGGATGTTCATGCTGCCAAGCGCAACGCCATAAGGGATCACGAGGCGCCACTGTTCCGGCCGCAGACGGACTAGATTCGGTCGAAATGCCGCCGCCAGAATCAGGGCGGAGAAACAAATCCGCAGCGTCCCGGTCCAGAGCGGACCTGCCACCGTAAATAGTTGCTTGGCCAGTGCCGCCCCAAACTGGACGCTCAGCATGGCAAGCAGCACCGACGGCAGTGGTTCGGGCTTCAGGCGGTTTCTCAGGCGCAATCTTTTAGGGTAAAGGTTGGGCGGAACGGCCTACAATGAGGACCGATACTGGTCACTGATTATGAGAAGAGACGAGCAGACTGTCGAAGCCGAACTCATCGACATTATGGCAATCCAAGATGACACGCTGAAGTTGGAACGCATTGTGGCGTGGTGTGCCGCCTGCCCTGACGAAATCCCGTTCGCTTTGCGGTTTTTCCGAAAACGTAGCTCTAAACCGGAATCGGTCGAGCCGGCTCAGAACGCCGAGGCATAACCGTAACCACGGTTCACGGGACGGCGGCTCTTTAATGTAAGGAAGGGAAGTTAATGGTGCGGAGAGGGGGACTTGAACCCCCACGGTGTTACCCGCTAGCACCTCAAGCTAGTGCGTCTGCCAATTCCGCCATCTCCGCAGGCTGAAAAACTTACTTCTTAGGGGCCGTGGTGTTCGGCTTGGCTTTTTGGATGACCACCGAACGAGGCCGAACCACGGAGCCGCTGCCATTTCCGCTGGTGCGGCTTGCCATGATCACCAATGTGAGGGACGTGATCATGAAAAGTGCGGCCGCCACAGTGGTCGCCTTCGACAGTACCGTCGCTGTTCCGCGGGGTCCGAAGACGGTCTGGGAACCCATGCCGCCGAAAGCCCCGGCCAGATCGGCTGCCTTCCCGCTCTGCAGCAGAACGACGATAATCAGGAAAAAGCAAATCAGGACGTGCAGGCCCGTTAACAGATACACCATGACCGGAAGCAACAGTATAGCAAGTGGGACACTAGGAGCGGATGGCCGATATTTCCGAACGAACCTCCGGGATTTCACTCGAAGATCTGCGCGAAAACTACACTCATGCCGCGCTCGACGAGCAGAATTGCGAGACGAACCCAATCGCGCAGTTTCAGAAATGGTTCAAAGAGGCTCAAGTTGCTCATCTGAAAGAACCAAATGCGATGTCGCTGGCCACTGTTGCTCCTGGTGGAAAGCCGTCCTCCCGAATCGTTCTGTTGAAAGAGATCACCGCGGATGGGTTCGTTTTTTATACCAACTACACCAGCCGGAAAGCGCTGGAGTTAGAGACGAACCCGTTCGTCGCGCTTACCTTCTATTGGGCAGAGTTGGAACGGCAGGTTCGGGTGGAGGGTTCGATCGGCAAAGTGGATCGCGAGAAGTCCGAACGGTATTTTCGCCGTCGGCCCCGGGGCAGTAAATTGGGCGCCTGGGTATCGCAGCAGAGTAATGTAGTTAACAACCGCAAGTTTCTCGACGACAGGCTGGCAGAACTGGAAGCGCAATATGCGGGAATCGAAGAAATTCCGGCTCCGCCCTTCTGGGGTGGCTACCAAGTCCTGCCCACGTCCGTCGAATTCTGGCAGGGACGGCCCAACCGTCTGCACGACCGGATCGTATACCAGAAAGAAGGCGTCGATTTTTGGAGACTCGAACGTTTGTGGCCGTAACGACGCTGCTGCTGGTGGGTTCGTTTTTACTACCAGCTGAAAGCGCGCCTGATGCGCTGATTAGCCGGATGCAGTCGCGGTACAACGACGCTAAAACCTTGTCGGTGCAGTTTGAGGAGCAGTACAGCCTGCTGGGGCACCGCCGTCCGCCGGAACAGGGTAGATTAACTCTCAAGAAGCAAGGGAAAATGCGTTGGGATTACGCGAATCCGGCAGGAAAAGTATTCGTTTCGGACGGCAAGACTGTGTTCCTCTATACTGCCGGGGATAATAGGGTAGAGAATATTCCCCTAAAAGACACTGAAGATATGCGGGCTCCGCTCGCGTTCCTGCTCGGCCATTTCGACATGAAGAAGGAATTTCACGACTTCCGAACTCGAAATGCTGAGGGCGGGACTTGGTTGACAGCGGCCGCGAAGAACGATCGTGTGCCCTATACGCAAATAGAGATGTTACTCACGTCAGAAGGCGAAGTGCGGCAGTTGCGAATCACAGGACGGGATCAGTCGGAGCTGGGGTTCAGGTTCTCCGGCGAGAGCCTGAATCCGCCGGTTTCTGACGCCCTTTTTCATTTCCAGATCCCGGCGGGCGCCGAAGTCGTGAACTCAATCGAGACCGCGGCACAGGAGCGATAGCGGAATGGCTGAGTTTGTTCTTCGCTACGCCGATGCGCGTGGACAAATGCACGAGCAGGTGGCAGACGCCCCGAGCGAGCGCGATGCGAGGGAGCGGCTGTCGCAACAAGGCTATCTGGTCTACTCGGTTCGCGCCAAGGACCTGAGCGCGCGGTTGAGCCGGGGCACGACTCGCTCGAAGAAAGTCAATTTAGAGAAGTTTCTCATCTTCAATCAGCAGTTCGTGACGCTGGTGCGCGCCGGCTTGCCCATCCTAAAAGGTTTGGACTTGCTAGCGGATAAGTTAACGGACGAGAAGCTGAGCCGTTACATCGGCGCGGTGCGGGACGAGGTGAAAACGGGCACGGGGTTATCGGATGCCTTTGCGCACCAAGGCGTGTTCCCTCCTATATATGTGACTTCGGTGCTCGCCGGCGAGAAAAGCGGCGCCTTGACGGAGGTCCTGGACCGCTTTATCACGTATCAGCGCCTCACATTGGCCCTCCGCAAAAAGCTGATTGCCTCGTTGATCTACCCTGCGGTCCTGCTTACGCTGGTCATCCTGCTCATGTTGTTCCTGGTTACTTACGTGGTGCCAAACTTCGCCGCGCTCTACCAGAGCATGGAAGCGAAGTTGCCGGCTCCGACCTTGATCCTGATCGCGGTGGGCACCACGGCGAAGACGTACGTTCTGGCGGGAGCCGGCGGTTTTCTGCTGTTTCTGGCGGGATTGTACCTGTGGTCGAAACGCGAGAGCTCGCAGGAAACGATCGACAAGTGGAAGAAAGGGACGCCGATTTTTGGCGAGGTCTGGACCAAGTATCAGGTGGCACAGTTCTCCCGCGTTCTGAGCACCTTGCTGGTCGGCGGCATTCCGCTGGTACCGGCGCTTGAGACAGCCGGCCGCTCGCTCGGCACCGTTCTGTTGCGAAAGGCTCTGGACAAAGTCGCCGTTTATGTGCGAGAAGGGCGTTCGCTCTCTTCCTCGCTGACGACAACAGGAATGTTTCCGCCGCTTGCCATCGACATGATGGAGGTCGGCGAATCGACCGGCGCTCTTCCGCAAATGCTGAACAGCGTGGCTGAGTTTTACGAAGAGGACGTCGCCACGCGGATGACGGCCATCTTGTCACTGATTGAACCAGCAATCATGATTTTCATGGGTATCTTTGTTGCTTTCGTTCTGGTGGCCCTTTACCTGCCCATCTTTTCGCTCGCGGACTCAATCAGATAATGGCAACCGATACACTCAAGCTCAAAGAAATCCCGACCGACATCGAGCAGGCGCGGACGTTAGCGCGCCGCTACCGGTACGAGTTTGTCGACCTGAAGATGGCGAAGATCGATCACGAACTTTTCCGCACCATCCCGGTTGACTTGATGTTCCGGTACCATTTCGTGCCGATGCAGGCGTACAACGGCACGCTGGAAATCGCGCTGGCGGATCCGACGCAGATAGTGCAGATCGACGAGCTCTCGGTTCTGCTGGCGAAGAAGCTACGCATCAAAGTTGCCACCGAGTCGCAGATTGCCGATCTGCTGAAGAAGACCGAGCAGTCGCAGCGCGTTCTTGAAGAAGTGACGGAAGGCTTCACGCTGGACGTTGTCGGCGATGAAGAAAACACCGACGAAACGCTGTCTATCGACCGGCTGACGTCGGACGAGAGCGACATTGCACCGGTGATCAAGCTGGTGGATACGACGATCTTTAACGCCCTCGAACGGCGGGCGAGCGACATCCACATCGAGACCCGCGACCAGGAACTGGCGATCAAGTACCGCATTGACGGGGTATTGCAGTATGCAATGAGTCCGATCGCGAAGGAGTGGTACTCTGCTGTCATTTCGCGCGTGAAGATCATGAGCGAACTGGATATCGCCGAGCGGCGCGTTCCTCAAGATGGACGTTTTCGGGTCCGGTATAAAGGCCGGTTGATCGACTTCCGCGTTTCGATCATGCCGACCATTCATGGCGAAGACGCGGTGCTTCGCGTTCTCGACAAAGAGTCGATGAGCGAGAAGTTCGCCAAGCTGTCGCTTGATGTAGTTGGGTTTGCGGAGAGCGACATGCTGAAGTTCCGGCGCTACATCAAAGAGCCGTATGGCATGGTGCTGGTGACCGGGCCGACCGGTTCCGGTAAGACAACGACCTTATATGCAGCGTTGAGCGAGATCAAGAACGACGAAGACAAGATCATCACGATCGAGGATCCGGTCGAGTATCAGATCAAAGGCATAACGCAGATTCCTGTGAACGAGAAGAAGGGGCTCACGTTCGCCCGCGGATTGCGCTCCATCCTGCGGCACGATCCCGACAAGATCCTAGTCGGCGAGATCCGCGATCAGGAGACGGCACAGATCGCGATCAACGCGGCGCTCACGGGCCACCTGGTGTTCACGACGGTGCACGCGAACAACGTGCTGGATGTGCTCGGGCGCTTTTTGAACATGGGCGTTGAGCCCTATAACTTTGTGTCGTCGCTGAACTGCATTCTCGCGCAGCGGCTGGTGCGCATCATCTGCCCTCATTGCCGCGAACGGGTCTCATACGCTGACGAATACCTGGTAGATAGCGGTCTGGACCTGTCGGAATGGCGTAGCTTTCAGTTCTTTGAAGGCCGAGGCTGCATGGAATGCAGCGGCACCGGGTTTCGCGGCCGCACAGCCATTCATGAATTGCTGGATTTGACCGAGCGCATCCGCGAAATGATCCTGGAGCGCCGGCCGACGTCGGAGATTAAGCGGGTGGCTCGTGAGGAAGGCATGACGTTCCTGCGTGGGTCCGCGTTGGACCGTGTTCGCGAGGGCATTACGACGCTGCGCGAAGCAAACAAAGTCACATTTATCGAAGCTTGAGGATTGGTTTTAGCAAGGAAGGTATCGACTCTGTCAGTAATAGGAACTATTCGCCGCTGGATTGCGGAGCCGCCGCCTGACTTTGTCTTCGAAGTGTCGGAAGAGTGTCTGGCGCAGGTCTCGCCGCGCGTGGCCCCCGATAGACGATTGGAGCGGCTGGAGCCGCGTTCTGTGGTTGCCTCTCCCAGCACTCCGAATCTGCTTCGTCCGCAGGCGTTGCGAGACGCATTGGCAAAGACCGCAGCGGGATTGCGCGCGGGCACGGCGGCGCTGGTAATTCCCGACTATGCCGTTCGCATGTCCATTCTCGACTTCGAGCAGTTTCCGGATGGCGAACCGGAACGCATTGCGTTAATCCGTTTCCGGCTGCGCAAGAGCGTGCCGTTTCACATTGACGAGGCACAGGTCTCGTATGTGATTCAACAACGCGAAGCGAAATTCGTGGAAGTGCTTGCGGTTGCGATTGCTCGTCCGATTCTCGCGGAGTACGAACAGCTGTTTTCTGAAGCGGGGTTCCGCATAGGACTTGTGACTCCTTCTTCGATCGCGGCGTTGCCGTTATTCAGTCGTGCCTCTCCATCCGCGCTGACCCTGGTGGTGAAACTGGCAGGGACCACCGTGTCTGTTTTGTTGATTCAGCGGGGACGGCTGCGGCTGGTGCGCTCCATTGACATGGCAGCCGGCGAAGACGACATGCCGGGTGCAGAAAGCGATTTGCTTCCGGGCATCATACAGCAGACTCTGGCGTATGCCGAAGACCAGGTGGGCTCGCCAGTAGACCAGATCTTGATCTGCGGGGCGGAGGGTTTCTGCCAGCACATGGAAGCTCTCTCTGAGAGCGAATTTCAGATTCCCGCCGGGCGCATCGATTCGAACTTCGGTCGAGTAGCGCCGGAAAACGCAGGCTTATTGGGACTTTTGGAGCAATACACCAGACCATGACCGGATCTGTGACTGACTTAGGACCGCTAGCCATTAACCTGGCGTCGCAACCGTTCCGGCGGGAGCGAGCCCAGAACGCTGCTTTCGCGGGAGCCTGCGCAGCGTTGACGTGCACGCTGCTTATCCTGGTGGGATTGATTGCGCATGCGCGCTCTCAGGCGAGAGAAATCCTGGCCGAGATTGACGGACAGCATACAGAGTTGCAGCGCATACAATCGCAGCAAGCGCAGTTTTCGGCTGTACTGGGACGTCCGAGAAATGCCGACATTTTTGCGCAAAGTGTATTTCTGAATGAGCTGATTGCGCGGCGCGCGGTCAGCTGGACGAAGGTATTTGAGGATCTGCAGACGGTGATGCCGTCGAACATGCGCTTACAAACGATAAGGCTGCCGCAAGTGCCGGCTATGCAGAACGGCAATGTGAACCGGGTGCAGCTGGACATGACATTGGGCGCCGACAAGCCAGAAACTTTGATTGAACTCTTGAAGAAATTGGAAGCATCGCCGCTGTTTGGATCGGCGACAGTTGTGAGCCAGAGCCCTCCCACGCAGAATGACAATTTTTATCGCTATCGAGTGACGGTCGCCTATGCGCAGAAGCTTTAAGTTATCGGTGCTGCAAAGCAGCGCGCGGCAAGGCGGGCCTGGATTCTGGCTGAAGGTAGCGGCAGGCGCGCTTGCGCTGGCAAATGCGGTGGCACTGTTCCTGTTCATTGCTCCTCCGGGCGGTTCGCAGAGCGAACTGGTGCAAGAACGCCAACAGCTGCACTCGGACATATTGGGATCGCGCCATAGCGCAGCACGCTTACAGACAGTGTCCGGGAAAGTGCAACAGGGCAGCGCGCAGGCAGATGATTTCGAGACAAAGTATTTCCTACCGGAGCGGCTTGCTTACGAGAACGTGATTGCCGAGGTGCAGCGGATGGCGAAAGCGTCCGGGCTGGAGGCGAGGGAGGCCGTTTATTCGAAGGAGCCGATTGAAGGGTCGGACGATTTGTCGGTGTTGAATATTGCCCAGCGCTTTAACGGCAGCTACGAAAACCTGATGCACTTCCTGCATGAGGTAGATACTTCGAAGTCACTGCTGATGCTAGATACGCTGCAAGCGACACCGCAGCAACATGCCGGACAGATTGAAGCGGAGGTTCGCTTTCAAGCAGTTATCCGCGATGAGGCGAGCGGCTTGATTCCCGTGAAAGAAGAGACAGGCGGGAACCCGGGAGGGCAGCCATGAGTGCCGCTTCCGAAACAAAGATCTTCGGCATAAAGCTGGGAGTTGATCCGAAATGGGTGGTAGGCGGTCTGATTTTGATCGCGGCCGCTGTCTTGTTCTTTAACTCACGTAGCAGCGACAGCGATTCCGGCGCCGGGACGGCGGCCAACACCGGGTTTCACCCGCTGCCAAATGCCGCAGTTACTGCAGGCCGTTCCCGGCGATTGAACCGGCGCGTGCGACCGAATGCTTCCAACGATCGCGGTGTGCTCCGGATAAAGCCGGTGGACGCAACGCGGGGGGATATTGACCCAACGTTGCGACTGGATCTGCTGGCGCGACTGCAGACTGTTCCCGAAGCAAAGGTGACACGCAGTCTGTTCGAACTGCAAGCCGCGGAACCCTCGCTTGAAAAGATAAAGGAGTTGAACGTAAAAGTAACGCCGGCGCCGATTGTTACTGCTCCGCCTCCGCCGCAAGCGGTCGCGCCGATGATGCCGCAGGTGAACATTCCGCTCAAGTTTTATGGTTTTGTGAAGCCGGCCGGCCGCTCGTCGGTGAATCGGGGTTTGTTCCTGGAAGGCGATAATGTGGTGGTGGCAACCGAAGGCGACATGGTGGATCACCGATATCTGGTGGTGGAACTGACAGCCGCTAGCGCCCGACTATCGGATACGCAATTAAAGCAGGAGCAAACACTGCCTCTAACGCCGGCCACGAACGTACCGTAGTCCATGCAAACCGGAGCTAAGTATCGAGTTCGCGAGCGCGGATCTGCGTTGTTGATTGTCTTTGTATTTGCGGCCATTATCGCCATCATGCTTTACCGCGAGATGCCGGTAACGCTGTTCGAAGCGCAGCGACAGAAGGAGCAGCGGCTGGTGGACCGCGGGCATGAATATGTCCGGGCCGTTCAGCTGTTTTATCGCCGGAATCGCGGGCAGTACCCCTCCTCGATCGAACAGCTGGAAAGCACCAACAATATTCGGTATCTGCGCCGGCGCTACACGGATCCGTTCACGGGCAAAGATGACTGGCGTTTGCTGCATGCCGGTCCCGGCGGACTGCTGATTGATTCGAAAGTTCAGCAAACGCAGCTACCGGGTAGCAATGGTCAGCCAGGGGCGAACACTTCCACTGGCGGCATCGGCCAGAATTCGGCAACCGGGCAAAACAGCTTCGGCAGCAGTTTCTCTTCCGGTTCCAACACAAACACAAGTCCGAATTCAAGTTCCAGTTCGAGTTCGAGTTCCGATGCGAGTGTAGTGGTTGCCCCGCTTCCGCAGCGTGCGCCCGCGATTGCGGCCAACACGGCTCCGGGAACGGGAACACAGATGCCGAGCAGCCAAACGCTAGACCAGAACCCCGATGCGCCACTGTTGCCGCCAAGCACCAACGACGCGACCCAGGCGGGTGGGGGCGGCGCTGCTTCGCCCAACAGAAATGCGGGGACCGGCAATGGGCAACCGAACGGCGGTCCGGGGATCATGCAGACCTTGAATCCAGTGATTGGCAGCGGGACAACGCCGCCAGCGCAACCGGGCTTTGGCGCCTCGCAGGGTAGCGCGGGGAGCACGCTGGGCCAGATGAGTGGCGGCGGAGCGTTGGCCGGCGTTGCCAGCAAGGCCAAAGGACGTGCCATCAAGGTTGTCAACGAGCAGGACGACTACTCGTTGTGGGAGTTCTACTACAACCCGGCCACCGATCCAACCGGCCGCCTTACCCTGGGCGGAGCAGCGCCTTCGGCGCCTTTGCAAACGGGCGCGCCAGGGATGTCAGCGCCGGTGAACAACAACGGAAGCGGAACAGGGAATGCAACACCGGGCAATGCAGCCCCGAGTGATGCAACCGGCAGCACTCCCGACAATAGTTCCACCGATAATGGAGCCGCACCTTCGGCCGGCGCCGGGACCAATACGGCAGTACCTACATCTAAGCCCGCACCTCCTCAGTAGCAGGATCGAGGGTGGTCCGGGTACTCCCAGTCCGACTACGCTGTGATACGTTCATTGCGGAGTTAAGGATTTCTCGTGTCTACGACCCTGGCCCCCGAAGACGTTGCTCCCGAGGAAAAGCGGCGCGAGTTGGATCGCGTTCTTAAGAGCCAGACCTTCCTGCGGTGCGACCAATTAAAGCGTTTCCTGCAGTACATCTGCGAGAAGGATATCGCGGGCAAGATGGACGAGGTGAACGAGTATTCCATCGGCGTTGAGGCTCTTCGACGGCCGCCGGATTACTCGCCTACCGACGATTCATCGGTACGAACCAGAGCGCATGCGCTGCGACAGAAACTGCAAGAGTATTATCGAACGGAAGATCCCGGTTCTGTGCTGCGGATCGAAGTGCCTAAGGGAGCATACAGCCCGCACTTTCACAGGCATGCGCCGGTGCGGATACCTTCACCGGAACCGGCCGTTGCTGTTGTTGCGCCAGCGACGCCCACATTCCAGTTCGTAGCAAAGCCGAAGAAGATCGGCTCGCGTTGGATGATTGCGATGGCATTTGTGTGCGGAGTGATTTGCACTTCGTTCTTCGCTCGCGCGATTGGACGTGAACGCTCGCCTGACTTCGACCCAGTTCTGCGCAATGCCTGGGGTTCCATGTTGTCGCCCGGAGCGCCCGTAGAGATCTTGATCGCTACACCGCCGGCCATGCTTCTCCATTCTTATAAGGAAGGCCAGGAGCCGGCTGGGCCAATGACTCTTTTCCCGACTCCGAAAGAAGTAGCCGGCTGGTATCAAGGACTGCAGATGATGGATGGCGGCGGCAAGCTGTACATGCACACGACGCAAGATATCTTCTTATTCGGAGACTCGCTTGCCGCTGCCTCGGCTGTTCAGTTGATCACCGCCTCAGGCGCGCTAGCGGAAGTGTTCCCAGAATCGAACCTTCGGGCGTTCACGCTACGCGATCGGAATGTGGTGTTGATCGGGTCGCCCAATTACAGTCCGCTGGCGGCAAGATTTCTGATGAACATGCCGTTTTCGGTTCACTACGACGCAGTGCATCGGGAAGAAGTGGTGAGCGAAGGGGAACCGGGTGTGCCGGGGCATCGGGTGTTCCGTCCGGCACACGATGCGTATGGCATGTTGACGAAGGCGTACGGGTTGATTACGGTCCTGCCGAGTGGTCCACGTAGCGACAGTGCAACACAGACCCTCATCTTTTCAGGCATAACCTCGGCGGGTCCCCAGGCGGCTTTAGAGTTCTTTCGGTCTCCTGAGGCCCTGCGGACGTTGCGCGACAAGCTGCAGGCACAAGGCATATCGAAGTTACCTGCGGCTTATCAAGTGGTAGTCCGCTGCGGACTTGACCACAATCTGGCTTTAAGTTGGCAGTATGAGACACACCAAGTGTTGAAGGGACTGCCGCTGGTGAACTAACGCCTTAACGTCTCGTCGAGTAGAGAACGTTACGTAACCGTTACCTGACGTGCAGATGCTTCCGCACACGAGGAGTGAAGACTAACTTCGTTCTTAACAGGCCAAGAGACTTTGAGTCTCCAACGGTGAGCCTGTCAGGGGGAGTATGTCATGACACTACGTGGAAGTCTTGCAACGTCGGGCCTACTACTGACATTGCTTGTGGCGACGGTGGTGCCTGGATGGAGCCAGACGGCGACAGGCACGATTTCCGGTACAGTTACGGATCCCAGTCAGGCGGCCGTCAGCGGTGCAACCGTGACCGTAACCAACACCGCTACAAGCGAGGTGCGCACGGCACATACGAACGACCAGGGATACTACACGATTCCGCTTTTGCCGCCGGCGAATTACCGGCTGGAAGCCAGCATGCCGGGGTTTCAACGCTTCGTGGTTGCGTCGACAACTCTGAATGTCGGACAGTCCGTTGCGCAAAACGTGGTTTTGCAAGTTGGGCAGGAAACGCAGACAGTGACGGTGACCGAGAACGGACCGCAAATTGAATCGGAATCGTCGTCGCTGGGCACGGTACTGAGTAACGTAAGCATTGTGGACCTGCCGACCAACGGGCGAAACAGCTATGGCTTTGCCGCGTTGGTGCCCGGGGTGCGAGCGCCTAATCTGTTTAGTCAGCTCGCTTATGGGAATTACAACGATCAATTTCTGTCGATCAACGGATCGCGCGCGAACGTAAGCATGTTCCTGCTGGATGGCGGCTGGAACTCGAATTCCGGCTTCAATGGGCCGGGTATTTACCCGCCCATCGATTTGGTGCAGGAGTACAAAGTGCAGACCAACAACCTGCCGGCAGAGTTTGGCAACACGGCGGGCGGTGTGATCAATGTAATCACCAAGAGCGGTGCGAACCAGGTACACGGAAGCGCGTACGACTTCGTTCGCAACGATTACTTCGATGCCAACAACTTCTTCGCAAATGCGGCAGGTGAAAAGATTGCACCCATCCGCTTCAATCAGTTTGGCGCTACCTTTGGCGGTCCGGTTTACATTCCGAAGGTATACGACGGCCGCAACAAAACGTTCTTCTTTTTCGCGTATGAAGGACTGCGCTGGGTTCGATCTTACACGACAACCGGAACCATGCCGACGCTGCTGCAGAGGCAGGGCGATTTCTCGCAGACTTTCAATCAATCGGGACAGCAGATTGCTATCTACGACCCGAACTCAACGACGTTGCTCGCCAATGGCCAGTACACACGCACGGCGGTGCCGAACAATAAAATTCCAGTTTCCGAGCTGAACCCGGTTTCGCTGGCGCTTGTGAATTATTTGCCGCTGCCGAACACGCCTGGCAACCCGTTCACAGGAGCGAACAACTTCACCAGCACTTTGTCGGCGCCGCTGAACCAAGATACGTATTCGCTGCGCGTGGACCAGAAGATCACCGATAATCAGAAGATTTTTGTCCGATGGTCAAAGAACACCGGCACGGTAGACCGTCCGAACGTGTATGGCACCAGCAATCCGAACTTCGCGTACAGCCAGCCGGATAACGGCACGGACATTTCACACAACCAGGAAGCAACCGTGAACTACAACTTTGTAGTAAACCCGACCACGGTGCTGGAGTTGAGTTCCAGCGTTCTGCACTACTGGCTGGGCCGGCAGAATCCGGCTTACGGTTTTAGCCCTACACAGGTGGGATTCCCGTCGTACTTCAATAACGTCGGGCTCACACCATGTTTTCCGAGCATCGGCGTGAGCGGCATGGGAACGACGATCAACGTGCCGGACACGGGCGGCGGATTCATCGGCGATTGCCAATATACAAACCAGTCGTACGACACATTTTCCGAATACGCGAACATGACCAAGATCAAGGGCGCGCACACGTTGAAGATGGGCGCGGACTGGTTTTACAATCGCTGGTCGCAACGGCCGCAACCGGCGTCGAACAACTATTCGTTCTCGTCAGACTTTACTCAAGGACCCAATCCGGTGGCGGCCAGCGCGAACTCGGGTGTTGGGTTTGCGTCGTTCCTTTTCGGAACGGGCGACAGCGGCAGCATTCAGAGCACATCACCGGGTGAGTTTGTCAGTTACCACAGTTACGGTTTTTACTTCCAGGATGACTGGAAAGTATCGCCCAAGCTGACCTTGAACCTTGGTCTGCGCTACGACTTCAACGCCCCCTGGCAGGAACGGTATAACCGCCTGAACGATTGGAACGGCAATACGGTGCATGTCGATAACGGCGTGCCGCTGAGAGGCGGACTGGAGTTTCCGGGTGTTAACGGTTTGCCGCGCGGACAGTTCCAAAATAATCGCCTAGGCTTCGCGCCTCGCTTCGGGTTCGCGTATTCGTTCGATCCTAAGACGGTGTTGCGAGGCGGCTTCGGCCTCTTCCAAGGGCCTTCGAACGGAGCGGCTTTTGCGGGCAATATGTCGCCCTACACAGGGTTCTCGGCCTCGACGAATTGGACCAGCACGGTGAATGGCATTACGCCGGCGAACCCGTTGAATAATCCATTCCCGAATGGCTTCCAGCGCGCGCCCGGAAGCAGTCAGGGTTTAAATACCCTACTTGGGCAGACTCTGAACACTATGGACCGGGGCCGGCTGAATTTATATGCAGAACAGTGGAACTTCGGTATTGAGCGCACGCTGCCGGGTTCGTTCTTACTGAGTCTTGCCTATGCGGGAAGCCACGGCATCCACCTGTATAGCCCGGTAAGTTATAACCAATTGCCTGACCAATACCTATCGCTTGGTAACGCGCTACTGTCGCTGGTGCCGAATCCGTATTATGGATTGATCAGCAGCGGACCCCTGAGCGGACCCACGGTCCAGCGTGGACAGCTGCTGCGCCCCTATCCGCAGTTTCAGAACATTACGGCGGAAAGCAACTCTTACGGCGATTCCATTTACCATGCATTGCAGCTGAAACTCGAACGGCGATTCGCACACGGCGTCGGATTCCTACTGTCGTACACGTATTCGAAGCTGATTGATGATGTGCTGCCTTCGGATACATACGCCGGTTTTCCAGGCGAGAACTTCAGCCCGGGTTACATCCAGGATGCTTACAATCGCAGGGCGGACCGATCTATCGCCAGTTTCGATACTCCGAATTACCTTGCGATGAATGGCAACTGGGACCTGCCGATGGGGAAGGGCCAGAAGTTCTTCAACCATGGCGGTTGGATCAACGCCATTGCCGGGGGATGGCAGCTGAATGGAATCTTCACGATTCACACGGGCGCGCCGCTTGGCCTTACGACCGCCACTAACACGCTTTACAATTACGGCGCTTACGGATGGGCGAGCAACGTGGAGCGGCCGAACTACGTGGGAGGGCCGCTGTACACACAAGGCTCCATCGCAAGCCGTTTGAGCGATTATTTCAATGTGAATGCATTTCAGTTGCCGGCTCCGTTCACGTATGGCGACACAGGCCGGCTGCTGCCGAACCTGCGTGGTCCGGGTACGGTGCAATTGGACATGTCGCTATTTAAGGAAATACCGGTGTTTGAGCGTATGCACCTGCAGTTTCGCGCCGAGACCTTCAACCTGCTAAACCACCCACAGTTCGATAATCCTAATACGGTGATCGGTTCGCCGCAGGCCGGGGTAATCTCCGATCAGGTGAATTCGCCGCGGGATATCCAACTCGCCTTGAAGTTGCTCTTCTGAGGGGGAAGACACGGGAATGTACAAACGAAAAGAATTCATACTGCCCGCTTTGGCGGCGCTGGTAACGGCTGCCTTCTTCTTGCACGCGGCCGGCCGGGCGCAGGAGGGCGCTGCTGTTCAGCGGCCTCCCATAGTCCGCCTGGCGCACGTTGGCTTTTATGTGAGCGATATCGCAAAGGCCGAGGAATTCTATGGGCATGACCTGGGCTATGCTCACTTCAGTCTGGACAAGCCGACCGGCGGCTTGATGTTGAATTACTACAAGATCAACGATCACCAGTATGTGGAGATTTACCCCGGGCTGAAGGGCGACGAGCAGGATCGCTTGTCGCATGTGGCCTTTGAGACGACGGACGCGCGCAAAATGCGCGATTACCTGGCCAGCAAGGGCGTGAAGGTGCCGCCTTCGCTGAAGCCCGGCCTGGATAAGAACCTGAGCTTTATGGTGGACGATCCGGAAGGCCGGCGGGTTGAGTTCGTGCAATACATGCCGGGCTCGCTGCATGAGAGTAAGTTCGGAACATTGCTGCCGGCGACACGCATCTCGGACCATATGATCCATGCCGGGTTCATCGTGCATGACCGTGCTGCGGAAGACAAATTCTACAAGGACATCCTGGGCTTTGAAGTGATGTGGTACGGCGGCATGAAAGATGACGTTGTGAACTGGGTGGACATGCGCGTGCCCGATGGAGACGATTGGCTGGAATATATGCTGCGAGTAGAAAATCCGACGCCGAAGACGCGTGGGGTGATGAATCATTTCGCGCTGGGCGTAAAGGAGATTCAGCCTCCGTACAAAGAGATTCTGGCGCGCGGCTACCAACCGCAGCAGCCGCCGAAGGTAGGGCGGGACGGTAAGTGGCAGCTTAACTTATACGATCCCGATCTTACACGCGTGGAAGCGATGGAGTTCAAGCCGAGCGAGACTCCTTGCTGCTCTCAAATGCACACCCGCTAGGCGGTTAGCGGAGACTTTGAATGAGCTGCTGCTTCACAGGCCATTGGCCAGCGAGATTGTTGCCGACCACCTGGAAATAGCCGGAGGTCAGGAGCCCGGATAAATCGGCGGAGCTGGGTGTGACGTGTTCGCGTGCCAGCTCTGCCTTCAAAAGTCGAGTATCCAGATCGAACTGGGCACGTGCGGTGTCCGCCATTGCGCCATTGTCGAAGCGGGCTTGGAGACGAAGGATAAAAGCGTCGTCGGGATTTTGGGCCTGGTTTGCGGACAGCACAACATGGTCAGCCGATTGCAACGCGATGGCGAAAATGCGGGCGGCTGGGGGCAAGCCGGCAGGGTCTTGAAAGAGTGAGTGAGCGGGCTGGAGCCAGACGGGTTCCTGCGGAATGTCCCTGATCTTCGAGACGTCTACGTTCTTCAGCAGCAGGGAAGCACCTTGACGACGGCTGCCCACAACCACCGCAAGCACGTTGGGCTGCAACTCGGCAAACGAGATCCAGCGGCCCGCCTCGGTTCCGGGGACATCGCAGATACCATTGCTGCAAGATCCGCCGTGGGTGGACGGGTACGATCGCAAGCGATGCCAATCGAACCGACCCTGCAGCAATACCGATAACTGACCGGACTGATACGAGCCCGCCACAGCATCCAGGTCGCGGCTATAGTCGAAGCCGGTTCGTTGTACGAAGCGTTCATACTCCGGCTCGCGATGCCTGCGCGAACCGGCAAAGGTGCCGAGCAGCCCCGCTTGCCGCAAAAGTTCAACGTCGGCAAAGAAGGTTGTGGCGTTGTCTGTGGGCAGACGATGCACCAGATCGCTGCGGCTTCGAACAAAGCGGTAGCGGTAGCGATGAATGAGGAAGAACACGGTGGCCAGCGCTCCGGCCAGAAGCAGGAGCGCCAGTGCAGGGTGAATGTTTCTTCGCAATGCCTTTACGCGGTTGCGAACGAGGCTACGCGCGACTCTTTCCAGAGCGCGATATATGGCTTAAGTTCGGCCATCATCTTCGCGAACTGGTCGAGAGTCAGCGATTGCGCGCCATCGCTGACGGCTTTCTCTGGACAGGGATGGACTTCCACGATCAGGCCATCGGCGCCAATGGCGACACCGGCGCGCGACAATGCCGGCACCAGACTGCGCTTGCCTGTGGCGTGGCTCGGGTCGAGGATCACGGGCAGGTGCGAAAGCTCGTTCAAGAGCGCGAATGCCGGCGATGTCGCAGGTGTTGCGCGTTGCCGTTTCGAAGGTGCGAATGCCGCGCTCGCACAAAATGACGTCAGGATTGCCGTGGGCGACGATGTACTCGGCCGACATCAGCCATTCTTTGATGGTGGAACTTAGACCGCGCTTCAGCATGACGGGGCGGTTTGCTTTGCCGAGTGTCTTCAGCAGCGCGAAGTTCTGCATGTTGCGCGCGCCGATTTGCAGGATGTCGGCGTACTCGGCGACCAGCGGGACGTCGCGGTCGCTCATCACTTCGGTGATAATGCCGAGGCCAGTTTCCTGCTTCGCCTTACGTAAAAGTTTGAGGCCCTCTTCTTCCATGCCCTGAAAATCGTAGGGCGAGGTGCTGGGCTTGAAGGCGCCGCCACGCAGGAACTGCGCGCCGTGACGACGCACGAACTGGGCGGTGTCGATGATCTGTTTCTCGCTTTCAACCGAGCAAGGTCCAGCCATCATCACAAACTCATCGCCGCCAATCTCGACACCGTTGGCGAGAATCTGTGACTTTTGGGGGCGGAATTCCCGGCTTACAAACTTGTAGGGAGCCGAAATGCGAACGGCTTTTTCTACCTGCGGCATGGCCTCCAGCGACTCGAGGCAGGCGGTGACGTCGCCGACGCCGACGACGCCGATGACGACCCGCTCTTCGCCGTCGATAGAGTGCACTTTGTAGCCAAAATCCTGGATGCGCTCACGTACGGCTTTAATATCGGCCTCCGAAGCGTTTCTCTTCATTGAGATGATCATTTGCCCCTCACGAGTGGAACCACGTTGTCCTTGGCGCGCATAAAAAAGGCCCACTCGTTACCGAGTGGGCCTCCTTATCAGCTAATTTGTGTCAGCTTATGCAGACGCCCCTCGGTCGAACTTGGTAAAGCACCAAAATCGGCCCCAATAAAAGGATGCTGCAAAAGCTGACATGAAGCTATGAGTATGCCACAACGGGTGCAAAACGCAAGAGAGTTTGGCGACGCTTGCGTGAGGAAGGCATCATTCCGGTGGTAAAATCGACAGTTTAATGGACTGGCGATCCGCGCTGTTTGCCGCGCTGGTGGTGTGGCCTCTTCTGGTGAGCGCGCAGACGGCAGCCAAAACGCAGAAGCCGGCTCACACGGCTGTGGGCGGCCGTGCCGCACCTCCCCGCCATCCGGCAGCTTCCCGTCGTTCCGTACCTACCCGCCATGCGGGTAGCTCCTCCAACACGTCGGCCATCAAAACGTCGTCCCGCGTTGTATCCGCGTCTGCAGGCGGAGCGACCGGCCGAGCGAGACGACCCTCCACCACAGGATCCCGAGGCCGGGGACGGAATGGCCATGCCTCCACGCGCATCAGGAGGGCTGCCGCGCCTTCGTATCAGCTTCATCCCGACCCGGAGCGCTATCAGGAGATCCAGAAGACACTAGCGGATCGGGGCTTCTATAAGGGTCAACCGGACGGCAGCTGGAACGACGATTCGGTACAGGCACTGCGCGACTTTCAGAGTGCGAATCAGTTGGAGGCAGACGGCAAGATCAATGCACTCACGCTGATGAAGCTAGGGCTTGGTCCGAAACACGATGGCAGCGGCGCTCCTCTATCTGCCGTAGACGCGTTACGGTCAGCCTCGAAAGCGGGAACAGCTCCTACAACTGTGGAGCCGCCGCTGCCGCCAGACGAAGCTCCCTTGCCGCCACCGCCAACCAGTTTGCCGACCGATGCTCCCACTACCCCTGAGTAACGGCGATCAGAAATTCTAGCCAGGAAGGTTCCCCCCATGATCATAGGAGTCCCCAAAGAGATCAAAGACCACGAGACGCGGGTTGGCTGCGTGCCCAGCATGGTGAAGACACTGACGGATCACGGGCATCACGTTCTGGTGGAGAGCCAAGCCGGGGTGGGGTCGAGTATCACGGACGAGGAGTACGCGGAAGCGGGCGCCGAGATACTTTCCGATGCTGCTTCCATTTGGAAGCGAGCCGAGATGGTGGTGAAGGTAAAAGAGCCACAGGCGAGCGAGTACAGTTTGTTTCGTCCTGGTTTGATTCTGTTCACGTACCTGCATTTGGCGCCGCTGCCCGATCTGACCGAAGCGCTGGTACGGAGCGAAGTGAATGCTGTGGCTTACGAGACGATTCGCGAGCCCGACAACTCGCTGCCGCTGCTGACGCCTATGAGCGAAGTAGCGGGCCGAATGGCGGTACAGGTGGGCGCGCAATATCTCGAAAGGCCGAATGGCGGGCGCGGCATCCTGCTGGGCGGAATCCCGGGGGTTGCGCCTGCAAACGTGGTGGTGATTGGCGGCGGTGTGGTTGGGCACAACGCGGCGAAGATGGCTTGCGGGCTGGGCGCAAACGTGACGATTATCGACCGCAACCTGAATCGGTTGCGCGAGCTGGACGATATCTACTCGAACTCCATACGGACGCTGGCCTCGAACACCTACACGATCCGCGATGCGGTGCAGCAAGCGGACCTGGTAGTGGGCGCGGTTTTGATTCCAGGCGCTTCGGCGCCGAAGCTGGTGCGCCGCGAGATGATTGCGCGCATGCGTCCGGGAGCTGTGGTGGTGGATGTGGCTATCGACCAGGGCGGATGCCTGGAGACGGCGCACGCGACGACGCATACGGATCCTGTGTACTACGTGGATGGCGTTCTCCATTACTGCGTGTCGAATATGCCGGCGGCGGTTCCTCACACATCTACGTTTGGTTTGACGAATGCCACGGTTCCGTACGTGCTGCTGCTGGCGGACAAGGGTCTGGAAGCTGCTTGCGAGACCAGCCCCGCTTTACGCGAAGGTGTGAACACCTACAGTGGTTCCATTACGTACCCGGCGGTGGCGGAGTCACAAGGGCGCGAGTGGCGCCAGCTCAGCGCACTTGTGTGATGCGGACGATAGCCTACGAATCGTCACGACTGTTGGCGCGTCTAAGTTAGTAAGGAAAAAGATATGTACGAATACGGTGCGCGGCCTAGTGTCTGGGACAACCTGAGCGGGACAACGGCTTTCGGCGTCAGGGGTGCTGCGGTTGTGAAGCAGACCTACCTGCTGTTCGGGCTGGCTGTTTTCAGTGCGCTGGCTGGGGGCTATATTGGCGCGACGTCGGAGACGCTAGCTAGATTCTTTTCGGGATGGCTAGGTTGGATTGCAGCGCTACTGCTGCTGAATATTGTGCCTAGGATTGCCATTGCGGCGCGGCACAATCACCAGTTGGGTGTGGCGGCGCTGGTGGGCGATGGGTTCATCTCAGGCATTGCACTGTCACCCCTGTTGTGGGTGGCTCGCCTGGTTGCGCCACAGTTGATCTTCGTTGCGCTGGGCGTAACAGCCTGCGTGTTTGTGGGCATAACGCTGTATGTGATGACAGCGCGCCGGTCGTTTTCTGCGCCCCGCGGACTGATGGCCGGTATCTTCTTCGCGCTGATCGGGTCCATCTTGCTGAATAGCTTCCTGCACATCGGTTTTCTGGGCATCGTGATCGGTCTGGGCATCGGCGCTCTGGGCGTATTCACCTTGGTTTATTCCACCAGCGCTATCTTGCGCTCGCCCGAGGCGGATAGCCCGATCCCCGGCGCGCTGATGCTGTTTGCGGGAGTATTCAACGTCTTCGTAGCAGCGCTTAACATCTTGCTTCGGCTGATGAATGGCGGAAGCCGCGATTGAGATGCGTACACCCAAACTGCGCCCCTAACAGAAGTGCCTGCGAATGAACGCGGCCAGCACAGCCTCGGTATCGAAGCGCCTCCATAAGCAATTGTGGAGGCGCTTTCGCCGGCCTTGATCACATAAACGTACAATAGCGGCGAGGATGTCTGCGTATGTTCGGCATACAAGGAATAGGGAACCACTAATGGTTTCATGCATCCAATGTGGTGGCCTCGATCTGACGGGTTCGTCCCGGTAGGGGTTGGAGCGAGGCGAGAGGGAGTACTGAATGAAACGCGTAGGGCACGCTCCGGCACGTATAGTTGCTGGACTTTTTCTTGCCGCCATGTACGCGATGCCCCAGGCCTACACGATTTCCGCGCGGCCTGGCGCCATCAACTACGTGGAAGGCACGGTAGTACTGAATGGAAAGCGATTGGCGAACGATAAAACGCGGCCGTTTCTGCTGGAGAACGACGTTTTGTCGACCGCGAAAGATAGCCGGGCGGAAATTCTGTTGACCCCCGGTGTGTTCCTTCGTGTGGGCCAAGACAGCGAAGTAAAGATGGTTTCGCCGCGCCTGGTGGACACGCAGGTCGCCGTGACAAAGGGCGAGGCATTGGTGGAGGTGGCTGAGATCTCCAAGGACAACAACATCCAAGTGCAGGACGGGGCGGCCTCGATTCGTCTCGAGAAGGTTGGCTTGTACCGGTTCACCGCAGCGGACCAGCCTTCGGTGCAGGTGTTGGAGGGGAAGGCTCAGGTGGAAGAGAACGGCCGTCACATCGACCTGGGGAAGGGCAAAGAAGCGGCATTGGACGCAGATCTGAAGTCCGCCCGCTTCGATAAGAAGCAGGATCAAGACGAGTTGTTTGCCTGGAGTAAAGTTCGCGATGAGTATGTCTCGGCCGCGAGTTATTCCTCGGCAAAGAGCCTGCCAGTGAACGGCTATGGGAACGGGTTCAACGACGGATTCGGCGGCTACTTCGGGCCGGGATGGTTCTGGAACTCGGGTTTCAGTTCGTGGGCTTGGCTTCCTGGCGATGGCGCATTCTTTAGCCCCTTTGGGTATGGATTCTACTCGCCGGGGGTTGTCGGCTACGCGCCAGTAATCTATAGCGGAGTGGGAGGCGGCCGACAGGTAGCAGTGCCGGTGAATCCGGCAAAGATGCCGGCCGGGGTAAGCCAGGGCTTAATCGCGGGCAACAATGCCGGGCAGCCTGGATGGCACCCTGGCAAATGGTCGGGCGTAGTGGGTAACCAGCCGGTGGGAAATGCCAGCGGGCACGTTTCTTCCGCTAACATAACTGCTGCGCACGGCAACGTCGCACATGCTATCAGCGCTGGTGGAGGGGGCGGTGGCTTCTCGGGCGCGAGCGGAGGCACTTCGGGCGGCGGACGAGCGATAGGTGCTATGGGTCCCAGCAGCAACAGCAGCGGCGGTGGACGCGCTTCAGGCGGCAATATGAGCCCCGGTGCTGGCGGACACTCCGGTGGCGGCGCCGCTCACCACTAAAAGCTGAGTCAGTACCAAACTGGCATTGGGGCGGTCTGCAGACTAGCAGGTCGCCCCAATTGCATTTTAGGTCTGCTGAAGTGCGCGTATCGGATCCAATTGCGACGCTCGCCAAGCGGGCATGGTGCTGGCCGCTAAGACGATCAGTAGCATGATGGCAACGCCCATGGCGTACGCAGTCGCATCCAGGGGCGTGACGCCCCATAGAAACTTTGCAGCTAAATGGCTGACCCCGACAGCGCTGACCAGACCCAGGCCCAGTCCTGCCAGCGCGAGCAGCAGAGCGCGTGCCCATACCAGCCGCATGATGGAGAGTTGGTTTGCGCCCACGGCCATGCGGATGCCGATCTCGGCCGTGCGTTCTGCGACTTGATAACTCATCAGCGCGTATACGCCGCCCAGGGCCAGGCAAGTGGCCAACGCTGCGAAGCCGATTGCCAGCACGGCCCGAAATCTTTCAGCCGCTACAGATTCTTGGACCATAGCACCGAATGTGGTAAACCGGGTGGCCACAAACGGCGCGATGCGATGGATGCGGGCGCGCACCAAGGGGGCTAGCGTCTGGGGATCTTGCTCCGTTCGCACTACGATCTGCAGTTCATTGGCGTATGAAGGATGCTGCGGAAATGGCATGTAAATCTCCGGTTCCGGGCGCGAGGCCGGCGAATCTTGCCGCACATCGCTCACCACGCCGACAATCGTCATGGGCTTTGGTGAATCCAGGCCGCAGTAGAGGCGGCGACCGAGCGGAGAGGCGTTGCCAAAGGACTCGCGCGCCAGGGACTCGCTGACGACGGCGGTAAACGGTTGATCGTACTGATCTCGCGGTGTGAAATCGCGGCCGCTGATGAGCCGGATTCCAACCGTGGAGAAGTAGCTGGGACTTGCCAACGCGAAAGTGGCATGCGGTAGATTTTGCGGCCAGTCCAATTTCATAATGTCTTGCCCTGCCTGGATGTGGACGCCTTCCACCAGGTAACTGCCGTTTGAGCCGTATTGCCCGGTGGGCAATCCCATGACGGCGGCGGCGGACCGCACGCCTGGAAGTTCCCGGATGTTTTGCAGTGAGCGTTCGAAGGTGCGGATGGCCTCCAGGTATTCGGACATCTGCCAGGCGGGTGCGTCTGCGTACGCGACCAGGACATGTTCGGTGCGATAGCCGAGCGATGTTTGATTGAGCGCGAGCAAGGTGCGGGCAAGGAGGGCAGCACCGACGCACAATACCGTGCAGATCGCAATCTGGGCCATCACTACAAGCGGACGGGTGCGACTGCGCCCACCGGCAAAGCCGCGGGTGGTCGACTCTTTCATGACGGTTGCCAATTGCAACTTGGGCAGCAGAAGAACAGGGGCGAGGCTGCTGGCCAAAACCGTGAGGAGCGAGACAGCCCCAGCAAAGAGGACTACGTCAGGACGCAGATGAAGTGCGGATTGTGCGTGCGGCAGAGTGGAGGGAACAAGCGGTACGAACACCCGTAGAGCAAGGGCGGCGAGAGCGGTCCCGAAGAGGGCCGAAGCCAGCCCCAGGACGAGGCTCTCCAGCAGTACGGTCTTGAAGATGGTGGACGCGCGGCAGCCGAGCGAAAGTCGGATGGCCAACTCACGGGTCTGTCGCGCCGTTCTGGCCAGCGACAAATGGGCCACGTTGGCGCACGCTATTAGTAGGAGCAATCCAGAGCCTGCGAACAAGAACACGAGCGTGCTGCGCAGCGGAGCGGCAATCTGGTCGCGCAAAGGAATGGCGGTGAAAGTCTTTCCTGCGTTGGAGGAAGGGTAAGCGCGGGCCAACCGTGAACCGATGTTGGCCAGCTGGGCCGTAGCTTCCGGCAGCGAACCCTGGGGCCGCAGGCGCGCAATCGCGTAGTAGTTGAAGGCAGTGCGGTTGAGATTCTCCGGCGCGGCTTTCTGCACCAACCAGACTTCCGCATTTTCCGGGAACGCATAGGCATCCGGGAGGACGGCAGCAACGTCGTAGGGCCGGTTGTCGACGGTTAATACCCTGCCTATCGCAGCCGGCCCTGAGCCGAAGCTGCGGACCGCAAAACCAAGGCTGACGACGGCGGTGTGTCCTGCATCGGACGCGACGGGAAGGTGCCCGGCCGTGGGAACAACGCCGAGCACGCGAAAGAAGTCCGGAGCGGTGAAAAAAGTTTGGGCGAATCGCGACTGGTCGCGCAGGCGGACGCCGATCTCACCGCCCCAATACTGGGCCAAAGCGGAGAGGTGGGACGCCTCCCTGCGAAGATCGACAAGATCTCCGCCGGTGATGCGATTGGTTACCTGGCTCTTTGCGGGCCACCTGGTTTGAAGAGCTACGACGCGAGCCGCATCGGGATAAGGAAGCGGCGAGAGCAGAACCGCATCCACGATGGAGAACAGTGCGGTACTGGCAGCAATGCCGAGACCCATGGTGAGCACTGCGGCAATTGGGAATGCCGGTGAACGACGAAGAGCCCGCAACGTCTGACCAAAAGGTGACATGCTCATCAATTACGTAAGAACAAGGCATAACGATCAAACTTTTACACTGGTTTCAACATGGCTTACGGGTTTGCATTGTGCAACGAGATATTTGCGGAGGCGCTTCCGCGGAATCGCAACATGGCGGAAGTGTGCGCGGCAGTTCGACGGCATTGGCTACGAAGGGATTGAATTGGCCCCGCATACCTTAGCCGAGGATGCAACGTTGTTGCCAAGTGAGGAAAGGGCTGCGATTCGTAGAGCCATTGGCGATGCGGGCCTTCAATTCGTCGGCTTGCATTGGCTGCTGGTGTCACCGCCGGGCCTGCATGTGACGACGGAGGATGAGGCGGTGCGACGGCGGACCTGGGATTACGTACGTCGCGCGATTGCGCTTTGCGCCGATTTCGCGCGCGGCAACAATGCGGATGCGCCCAAGCCGGTGATGGTTTTCGGATCTCCTAAGCAGCGATCCTCAGGCGAAGGCCGGACCGCGGCGAAGGCAGCCGAGGTGATGCGCCTGGAGATGGCTGCGATGGCAGACGATGCTCAACAGGCAGGCGTTGTGTTGCTAATGGAGGCAATTCCGTCTCATGACACGGATGTTGTCACCACGTTGCAGCAAGCGGTGTCGCTGGTGCAGGAAGTGGATAGTCCGGCCGTTCAAACCATGTTCGATGTACACAATACAGCCGATGAGCGGGACGAACACAGCGACCTGATACGGCGGTACGCCCGCTACATCCGCCATGTTCACGTGAACGAAATGGACGGGCGCGAGCCGGGAATGGGGAGCTACCCTTTTGAGCGTTTGCTGGCCGATCTGGAGACGATCGGCTATAACGGCTGGGTCTCAGTGGAAGCCTTCGATTTCAGCCGTCCAGCGGAGGAGATAGCAACACGTGCCTTTCAACGCTTGCAATCGGCCGGGAAGATGGGTGCGGTTTAGGATGAGAGAACGTTCGGTACGCAAAGGAACTCTATGGATCGTTACGTAGTTACAGGAGGCGCGGGGTTTATCGGCTCTGCGCTGGTGCGGCGATTTGTGGCGCTTGGACATCACGTCCATGTGATCGACAATCTGGGAACAGGGAAGCTGGACAATCTGGAGGAGATTGCGGACCACATCACCGTTCACGAATACGATATTTGCGATTACGAGGCGATTGCCCCAGTGATCGCAGGTGCGCACCGGGTATTCCATTTGGCGGCGTTGCCGTCTGTGCCGAAATCGATACTCGAGCCGGTTGCGAGCCACGAGATTAATATCGACGGAACCTTCAACGTGCTGCGCGCGGCAGCGGAAGGCAAAGTGGGGCGGGTGGTTTACGCGGCGTCCTCTTCGGCCTATGGCGACAGCGAAATTTTGCCTAAGGTGGAGAGCATGATTCCACGTCCGAAGTCGCCGTATGCGGCGCAGAAGCTGATGGGCGAGTACTACGCTTCGGTTTTCGCAGAGTGCTTCGGGGTAGAGACCGTATCGCTGCGCTTCTTCAATGTGTTTGGGCCGAGGCAGGATCCGACAAGCGTTTACTCGGGCGTCCTCTCCATTTTTCTCACGTGTCTTCTGGAGCGACGCATTCCGACCATCTATGGTGATGGCGAGCAATCGCGCGACTTCACGTTCGTAGAGGATGTTGTTTCGCTGCTGCTGAAAGCGTCGGAAGCTCCAGACGTATCGGGCCGGATGTTCAACGCGGGCAACGGCAACCGTTTCACACTAAACCAGACCTGGTCGCTGCTGCAGCAGATTGAAGGGGTGCAACTTCCGCCCAGGTATGGTCCGGCACGGGCGGGCGATGTCAAACATTCGCAAGCGGACACGACAGCAGCAGTCGAGATGCTGGGGCATGCTCCGGAATACAGTTTTGAGCAGGGGCTTCGGTTGACACTCGAGTGGTATCGGAAGAATGCTCCGGCGACGGCCACTGCGTCGGGCGACAAGACCACCCGTTTATAGAGGTCCTGAACAGCAGGAGCGCGGGAACGGGCGGTAAACTGGAAGAAACAGCCGCTGGGCGAACTGTTTACCGCCTCCCGATGTCGTTTATCCAAAACAGGTTCGAGCGCAACTTCATGACCACCTCGGTGGACTACGTGTTCAATTGGGCACGCCGGTCGTCGCTGTGGCCGCTCACGTTCGGGCTGGCTTGTTGCGCGATCGAGATGATTGCATCGGCGACATCGCGCTTCGACATTGCAAGGTTTGGCGCTGAAGTGTTTCGCCCGAGTCCGCGGCAATCGGACCTGATGATTGTGGCCGGCACAGTGACACTAAAAATGGCTCCGGTGCTGAAGCGTATCTACGACCAGATGCCAGAGCCGAAGTGGGTGATTTCCATGGGTGCCTGTTCCAGTGTTGGGGGACCCTTCAACACTTATTCGGTTTTGCAGGGCGTTGACAAGATCGTGCCTGTAGACGTGTATGTCACCGGTTGTCCGCCGCGTCCCGAGAACCTGTTTTATGCACTGTTGAAGCTGCAGGAAAAGATTGATCAGACGCCGAATCTGGTACGCAAACCTACCTACGTGCGGCTGCAAGAAAGCATGTTGGAAGAGTTCAAAAAGCAGGTGATGGTGGCGCAGCTACCGCAGCCGGCCGAAGAGCTGGTGACTCTCGCGTGACAGAATCATTCCGCTTAGGGCACGACGGCATTTACCGTTGCGATGCCTTCCAGCAATTTTTATGGCAGGAGCATGGGTTCGGCACACGCGACGGCGCTCCGCCGGTGGACGTGACGCTTCGGCAAATTCATTCTGACCGCGTTGTTAATGCAGCGAACGTTCGGGACCGGGAGCAGGAAGGCGATGCGCTAATTACTGACAAAGCGGGACTCAGCATCGGTGTTCGCACTGCCGATTGTGTGCCTTTGCTGATTTTGGACTCCGGGCAGCGCGCAATTGCCGCCGTGCATGCTGGTTGGCGCGGCACCGCGGCCCATATTGTAAAGAACGCTGTGGAAAATCTTGCCACTGCGTTTGGCAGTAAGAGCGAAGACCTATTCGTCGCCATCGGGCCATCTATTCGAGTCTGCTGTTACGAAGTGGGTGAAGAAGTGGCTAAACGCCTTTCGGAACAGTTCCCGGAATGGGGCGAAGAAGACCGGGCCCGGAGAAACGTTGACTTAGTGGAAGCGAACCGCCGCCAGTTGTCAGTGGCGGGAGTGCCGGCTCAACAGGTATTCGACTCCGGTCTCTGCACTGCGTGTTTAAGCACGCAGTTCTTTTCCTATCGCCGGGAACCGGAAAACCCGGGCCGCATGATATCTGCAATTAAGCGTCTGGCGTAGCCACTTTTTTTGATCCGGCGCATCTTATCTCGTGCAATACAACCAAGGAGATAAGTGAATGGATCGACACGCGAAAGCACAGTGGAAGGGCGACCTGCGATCAGGCGCGGGAACAATCTCGGCACAGAGCGGCATACTCTCGGATACGCCGTACTCGTTCCGTGATCGTTTTGAGGACGGCAAGAATACCAATCCGGAAGAGCTTCTGGCGGCCGCCCACGCGGCATGCTTTTCCATGGCGCTTTCTTTGTTCCTTCAGAATGCCGGATTGAAGGCGGATAGTATCGAGACAAATTGCACCATCACGCTGGACAAAGAGGGCGAGGGCTTCGCGATTAAGCACAGTCACCTGCAATTGACCGCGAAGATCCCTGGGGCGACCGAAGACAAGTTCAATCAAGCGGCGCAGGGCGCTAAAGAAAACTGCCCGGTCTCGAAGCTGTTTGATACCGAGATCACACTCGAGGCAAAACTCGTAAGTTAGTCTTCGTCCTGTTGTGACGATAGTCTCGTGACGACACTCAGATCCTCCAACGTCGTGACGTCGCCAGTGACGGCGTTGGTGGTGATGATCTCGCGCAGCAAACGGCGCATGATTTTGCCGCTTCGCGTTTTGGGCAAAGCGTCAGTAAAGCGAATCTCTTCAGGCCGCGCGAATGGACCGATCTCATGCGCGACCCACTGCCGGAGTTCGGTGCCAAGGGCTTCCAAATCCCAATCGCCACGCTTCAATGTGACGAAGGCGCAAACGGCCTGCCCGGTAATCTCGTGCGGTTTGCCGACCACGGCCGCTTCGGCCACGGCATGATGATGGACGAGAGCCGACTCCACTTCCATAGTGCTTAAGCGATGTCCGCTGACGTTCATCACGTCATCAACGCGCCCCAGAATCCAGTAGTAGCCATCACTGTCCCGGCGCGCGGCGTCGCCTGTGAAATAGGAGCCAGGCACGCGTGACCAGTACTGTTCTTCGAAGCGTTTAGGATCGCCCCAAATTGTGCGGATCATGCTTGGCCAAGGCGACCGGATGACCAGAAAGCCCTCCTGATTGTCGCCTAACGTCTGGCCCTTGGCATCGACAATATCCAGCACCGTCCCGGGCAGCGGCAACGTGGCAGAACCGGCTTTCAAAGGAGTAGCCCCCGGCATCGCCGAAATCATGATGGCGCCGGTTTCCGTCTGCCACCAAGTGTCAACGATGGGGCAGCGCTCTTTGCCGATCACGCGGTAGTACCACTCCCATGCTGCGGGATTGATGGGTTCTCCTACCGAACCGAGGAGGCGCAGACTGGACAGGTCGTGCTTTTCGGGCCAGTGGTCGCCCTGCCGAATCAAAGCGCGGATGGCGGTTGGCGAAGTGTAAAAGATTGTGACCTTATACTTCGCGATGATGCTCCAGAACCTGTCGAAGGCGGGGAAGTCTGGAGCGCCCTCATACAGCAGACACGTAGCACCCGCTGCCAGCGGACCATAGACAACGTAACTGTGCCCGGTAATCCAGCCACAGTCCGCAGTGCACCAGAAGACATCGTCTTCCTGAAGGTCGAACACCCACTTCATTGTCAGCGAGGTTTGCAGCAAATAGCCCGCTGTGGAATGAACGATTCCTTTTGGCTTGCCGGTAGTGCCGGAGGTGTAAAGAACGAACAGAGGATGTTCGGAATCCAGGTCGAGCGGCCGGAGCGTTCGACGCTTTGTGGGCTAACTGCGGCGGCTGATCCAGTTCCTTGTCTTCTTCATGCCACCAAACGTCGCGCCCCGATTTCATGGGAATGGTGGAACCAGTGCGCTTGTAAACGATGACACTGCGCACGTCGGAGCAATCCTCAACGGCTTCGTCGACGGCGGCTTTCAGCTTCACCTCTTTGCCGCGGCGCCAGCCACCATCGGCGGTGATCACCACCCCTGCAGCTAAGTCCTGAATGCGCATCTTCAACGCTTCCGCCGAGAAGCCTGCGAACACGACGCTGTGAATGATGCCCAGTCGCGCACACGCCAACATGGCGATCGGCAACTCGGGGATCATCGGCATGTAAATCACAGCACGATCGTTTTGCTGGAATCCCAGGCGACTGAGCACGGTGGCGAACCGAGTGACCAGACGATGCAGTTCTTCGTACGTGATCGTCCGCTGATCGCCCGGCTCGCCTTCCCACACCAGGGCCGGCTTGTCTTTTCGCGGCCCTGCCAGATGACGGTCCACACAGTTGTAACAGGCATTGATTTTGCCGCCCACAAACCACTGTGCAACTGGCGGGGTCCAGTCGAGGGTCTGCTTGGGGGTCTGAAACCAAGCTAGATTCGTTCGTCGCAAGCTCTGACCAGAAATGCTGCGAGTTGCTCTTCGCGCGCTCATACAGGGCCCGATATTCGTCCAAGTCTTTGACATGTGCCCGCGAGCTGAAGGCGGCAGGCGGAGCATACGTTTGGTGATCACTCATGCGCGGGATAGCGTCTCAGCGGTCAGTGTATCTCACGCTTTATTGCAAGCGAGAATGGAAGAGATGAGTGTAGGGCGCCTGTTGATTGGAACCGGTTTGGTGCTTGTGCTGGCGGGGTTGGTTGTCTTATTCGGCGAACGGCTAGCACTGCCGTTCGGCCGCATGCCGGGTGACATCGTCTGGCGCGGGAAGAGCACCACCGTGTACTTCCCTATCGTGACGTGTCTGGTTTTGAGCGTGCTGGGTTCGCTGGTATTCTGGCTTCTGAACCGGCGTTAGCTAATGGACGCTGCCCATGTGCTCCAGGGGCCAGAACACAAACACAGCTTTACCGTAGATGTAGGTCCGCGGGACAAAACCCCAGGCCCGGCTGTCGTTCGATGAACTGCGGTGATCACCCAGCACGAAGTATTCGCCCGACGGGACAACGCGTGGCGAGTAACTGCGGTCGTCGCGGTACTCCTGGGGAACGTAGTTTTCCACCAACTGCTTGCCATTGACCAGCACGTAACCATCCTGCACAGCAACGGTGTCGCCGGGCAGACCGATTACCCGCTTAATGTACGATTGCGTTCGATCTTCGGGCGACCAGAAGACAACGGTGTCCCCACGTTGAATGTCGCCCAAGCCAAACTTATAGCTGAACTGGTTAATAAACAGCCGTTCCTGGTCGAGCAGGGTAGGCATCATGCTGGTGCCCTCCACTTTGACCGGACGGTACAAGAACAGGATGACCAGAACGGCGATCATCACCGACAGCAAAAGGTCGCGCAGCCACGCCACCGTCGTCAGCAGGACGGACCTTGGACGCTCAGCAGCTTCCACGGGCAGACCAGGAACGGGAACAGCGGCTGGAGGGGCAGGCTCGCTCATCAAGAAAGCTCTAAATACCAGAGTACTCGCGTACGACTGCACATAATTCTGCGGTGACGGCCGCAGCACCGACTCTTTTGGACGAACGACTTTCTTTTTCGGTTGCCCCTACCGGCAACGCTCGCCTACGCGGTGGCGGTTGCCGACTTTAGTTTTTCTTCGGCCCGGAACCAATCCTGTTCGGCACAGCCGTGTTCGCACCCGCGCTCTAACCATAAGGCGTGCGCGAGCATCGCGATCTGTTCGTAGCTAGGTTCAACCCATCGTTCTGAAAGTTCGCTGCCTGAAACTTCGCTGCCGGTGCTAAATTCGCTGCGTGCCGGTATGGTCACTTCGGCAGGGATCGCGGCAAACTCCTCCACGACTGTAGTCGCCGCCAGTGGTGCTGCGGGGGCGGCGATTGCCTCCTCAGCCGTGGGTGCGGCTGCCTTGCGATGACGCTTCACCGCACTGCTTTCGACCGATTCGCTCTTCGACTTGGAAGACCGGGAAGCGCGAGGCTTGCTTGCCGTATCGTTGGTAGTTGCGGCTGCAACTGGAACAGAAATCTCGGGTGTCTTCTGTGTGGTCTTTTTCGAAGCTTTATTCGACTGCATGGTGGTAATTTTAACCGGTTAGAACAAATTTGTCAGCTTTTGATTTATGCCGAGATGCATGAAAATTGGCATCCGCCGGATGATGGGAACGTAGTATCAATCACTTGTCACGTAACTTCAACAAGATCCGTCGCGTATAATTTTTAGTAACGATACGTGGACCGATCCGTTAATAGTGGCCGCCTGCTTTTCGTGCGCCTGTTCACGGTTGCCTGCCTCCTCGCGCTGTTGGTAGTTGCCTTTGCGGCGCCTCTGCACAATCACAGTTCCGGGCAGGACAGCTCGTGTGTCTTGTGTCACGCCAGCGAACGTGCAATCACCGTCGACATCACACACCATGCCGGCAAGCCTCTAAGCACCGGGTCGTCGGCGCTTGTTCGCCCAAGCGTCTGCGTGGTGGCTGAGAGTGATAGCGACCGCGCCAGCGCCTCACGCGCTCCGCCCGTTCCTTCCTTCATTGCCTGATCACTGATGGACGCAGCTTCAAGCAGCGTTCATTTGTTCTGGAAGTGTACCGGGAGTTGTGTCGAAGGAGCTTGCGTTCATGATAAGTAGAAAACCAGCTGCCGGGCTGGTCGCCTTTTTTGTTTTCTTTCTTGCCTCAGTGCAGATTGCGGTTTGCGCTCAGGCCACCGGCACTGGCGGCACTTTGCAGGGCGTGGTGAGCGACCCCAGCGGAGCCGTGATTGCAGGCGCAGATGTTACTTTATCGAGCGCCATTACCGGTTACTCGAAAGCAGCGAAAACCGATGCTACGGGCAGCTACCGGTTTGTCAATATTCCGTTCCACCACTATCAGGTGTCGGTATCAGTTGCAGGGTTTCAATCGTTTCAGCAGGATCTCGACGTTCATACGTCGGTGCCGCTGCAGGTAAGTCCGAAGCTTGCAATCTCAGCCTCTACCGAGACTGTTAACGTTTCTGCCAGCGGAGACATGGTGGAGAATGTGCCTACTCCCCATACAGACGTTAGTGAGAATTTGCTGGCTTCGCTACCGATCTCGAATAATGGTCAGGGACTGAGCGATGCGATTACGTTGACATCGGGCGGCGTAGTTGCCGACTCAAACGGGTTCTTCCATCCCCAAGGCGATCACGGGGAAACCACTTATGTCGTGGACGGCCAGCCCATCAGCGACCAGCAGAACAAAATCTTTTCGACCCAACTTCCTCCGAACGCATTTCAGTCTCTCGAGTTAGTAAGTAGTTCGCCGAACGCGGAGTTTGGTGACAAGACCGGGCTGATTGTGAACGCCACCACTCGCTCCGGTCTCGGACAAGCGCCGACGGGAAGCTTCGATACCTACTATGGTTCGTTCGGAACTCTTGGCGAAGACGCGACGTTCGCGATCGGCGGAACCCGATGGGGGAACTTTATCGTCCTCGACTCCAGCCGTAGCGGGCGTTTCGCTGACAGTCCCGAGTTCACACCGATCCACGATATCGGTAATACCGAAAACCTGTTTGACCGCGTAGATTTTCAGCCGGGTGCTCACGATTCGCTGCACCTTGACTTATCGTATGCGCGGAATTGGTTCCAAATTCCGAATACGTTCGATCAACCGGACCAAGATCAGCGTCAGCAGGCACAGACGTACAGTGCCGCCATGGGGTACCAACACACGTTCAGCCCCACCACCCTGCTTTCCATCAATCCTTTCTTCCGGCAGGATCACGTTCAATACTTTCCGAGCGCCGACGCCTTGAACGACACGCCGGCGACCATTGACGAGGATCGTCACCTCACGAACTGGGGCACACGTGTCGACTTGTCTTATTCAAGCGGTATCAACAATGTGAAGTTTGGAACCCAGTTAATGCAGACGCGCCTAGACGAGAACTTTGGTTTTGGTCTTACAGATCCTTCGTTGAACCCTGTTTGCCTAACTGCGGGCGGAGCGGCGGTGACAACCCCTACAATCGTGAATCCGGCTCTCTGTTCAACGGCAGGATTCGTGTCCAATCCCGGCTTGTCGCCAGGCTTGTTGCCGTACGATCTTTCGCGTGGCGGTAGTCTGTTCCACTTCACGGGTTCTTCGAACATCAACCAGCAAGCTTTTTACGCGCAAGACCAGATTACGATCAAGAATCTAACCCTGAGCCCGGGCATCCGATTCGACAATTACTCAGGGATCACCTCCGACAATCTGCTCGAACCACGAATGGGCGTGTCGTACCTGGTCAAAAAGACCAATACCGTTCTTCGCGGATCGTACGATCGCACGATGGAAACTCCTTATAACGAGAATCTTGTGTTGTCGAGTTCAACTGGCAGCGGCGGCTTAGTATCAAACACTTTTGGCGCTTTTGGCACAACCGCACTTCGCCCCGGACACCGCAACGAGTTCTCCGCCGGGTTTGAGCAAGGACTGGGCAAATACATCCAGTTGTCCGGAGACTATTTCTGGAAGTACACAAAAAACGCGTTCGATTTCGATACCTTATTCAACACGTCGATCACGTTCCCCATTGAGTGGCGCCAATCGCACATCGACGGCGTATCAGCACGCCTCTCTACGCGTACAATTCGCGGATTTCAAGCGTACATGACTCTCGGTCACACACGTGCGAGATTCTTTGGCCCCGAGAACGGCGGACTGATCTTCAATTCGCCACTGAATACAGGCGTGTTCCGTATCGATCACGATCAGGAGTTTCAGCAAACCAGTTATCTGCGGTACCAGCATGGGAAAGATGGTGTGTGGGCCGCATTTACCTGGCGCTTCGATAGCGGGGAGGTTGCCGGAGCGGTGACGAGCCTTTCCGACGCACTTGCGCTCGATGGCGACCAACAATCGGCTATCGGCTTTTACTGCGGCAGCCAGTTCGCCACACTGTCGACGCCCATTAAGTCGTGTGCCACTAGCTTCGGTGCCACAAGATTGAACATTCCCACGGCCGGGACATTCAATCCGGATCACAACCCACCTCGAATTGCACCGAGAAATGTTTTTGATGCCTCAGTAGGCACAGACAATCTATTCCACAAGGAACGTTTCAAAACCACGTTGAAACTAACGGCGGTCAACTTCACAAATGAAGCGGCTCTCTACAACTTTCTATCTACTTTCAGCGGAACGCACTGGGTAACCCCGCGAACTTACCAAGTGACGCTCGGCTGGGCGTATTAGCAGTTCGCAACAATACAACCGTTAAAAGTGAATCGAATGGCCCGTGCTCGTCGTCGCAAGAGTAACGGTCGAATGAACTTAAAGAACGTGTTTCAGTCATGGGGGAAAGTGCTTTCGGGCCATGTCCCGATGCTGTCGATTGAAATCACTCGCGAATGCCCGCTGCACTGTCCCGGATGCTATGCATACGGCGACAGTCATTTGGGTGAGGGCGGGCCTAACTTGCGCAGCGTCGCTGATTACAAAGGCGACGAGCTTGTCCGGCGTATCCTGGCACTGGTAGATGAACATCAACCGCTGCAGGTGTCCCTGGTAGGCGGCGAGCCGATGATGAGGCACCGGGAACTTAGTCGAATACTCCCGGAACTTAGTAAGCGCGAAATCTTCACCATGGTTGTCACCAGTGGTGTTGTCCCAATCCCGATGGAGTGGACGAAACTGCCCCGCGTGACCATAGCAGTTTCAGTGGATGGCAATCCAGAAGACCACGATATACGACGCACACCAGCCACCTATGAGCGCATTCTCCGCAACGTTGAGGGGCGGCGCATCAACGTGCATTGGACTGTGGTTCGAAGCAATATTGAACAAGCCGGTTACATGGACCGCTACCTTGATTTTTGGCAAGCACGGCCGGAAGTGGATCGGATCTGGGTCAGTATATACACTCCGCAAGTGGGTGAGGAATCCCCGGAGCGCCTTACCAGCGACAATCGCGCCGCCCTTGCCACTTATTTCGCTGCTGCCAGTCCACGCTATAGCAAGCTAACCATGCACAAAGGCCTGATGGATGCGTTCCTCCATCCGCCTACGTCGCCTTCAGATTGTTACTTCTCGAGGTTGTCGGTGAACTACACGGCTGATCTTCGCACTCGTGTGGAGCCTTGTGTCTTTGGAGGCACGCCGAACTGCGCCGAGTGCGGTTGCTCCATCAGCCTGGGTACACACTGGCTGACAAACACCAAAGTGCTGGGTCCTCTTTATGGCAAGCATCTTCTGGATGCATCGCTCGCCGTTGGACGGGCAGTGACTAAAGTCGCCAGTCGTGCTCCCGGTCTGCGGTGGGACGACGAACCGCGTCCTAGCACCGATTCGGATCTAGTGCAAATCGAGTCATAGCGCTGCCGGCAAGGGCCATTGCATTTGCAAGAATGAGGAATGCCTTGTCTTGCAGGCGTCGGACAATTGAGTCACTCCACCTCACGAATTGAGTGGTGCTGAGGGTTGAGAATCGGACTGCTGGGTACCGGCGCGATCGCGGGTAAGCATGCGCAAGCTTACCGTAATATCGGCTTTCAATTAGCTGCCTGCTCAAATCACACAGAAGCGAAAGGGCGAGAGTTCGCCAACCGCTGGGGCGCAACATATGTTCCAGATTGGCGAATTCTGTGTACACTCCCGGACCTCGACTATATCGATGTTTGTACGTTTCCGGACTTTCACCTGGCGCCTGTTGAGGTTTGTGCGCGCATAGGGCGTGCCGTTCTTTTGCAGAAGCCGATTGCTACTAACCTCGTTGACGCGCAGAAGATCGTCGACACCGCTGAACAGGCAGGACTAACGCTCGGCGTCATGAGCCAGCATCGGTTTGACGACGCAACATTATTCCTGAAACGTGCTCTCGCCGCCGGCCGCCTGGGAAAGCTAATGCAAGCTGATGCTTACGTGAAGTGGTTTCGCAGCGATGAGTATTACTCTCGCCCAATCAAAGGCAGTTGGCATACGGAGGGCGGAGGAGCACTCATCAACCAAGCAATTCACCAAGTGGATCTGTTGCTTTATCTTGCAGGCAGTGTTTCGGCAATAAACGCGATGTGGCAACTCGGTGCTCGCCACGCCATCGAATCGGAAGACATTGTGAATGCGCTTCTGCGGTTTGAGTCGGGCGCCACTGGTGTCTTGCAGGCGGCAACGGCGCTCTGGCCGGGCTACCCCGAGCGCCTTGAACTGCACGGCACGCGAGGCTCAGCAATCGTTACCGGTGACCAATTGACTAGTTGGGACGTTTTGAACGATATGGAGGAGAATGCCAGGGACCCGGCACCATTGAATGCCGGCGTGGCTTCGGGCGCATCGGATCCGATGGCCATCTCACTCACCTCGTTCGAGCGGCAGTTCCAGGATTTCGCCGCGGCGGTACGGGAGCGCCGCCAACCATCGGTAAGCGGACGCGAAGGTTACCGGGCGCTGGAAGTGGTCGCAAAGATTTATGACGCGTGCCGATCGGGCTCACTCGTACAATGAATCACAAACCGGCATGGCGGATTCATTCCCAAATTCTGTAAGGCATCGTCTGCGCGTTCCGGCCTCCAGCGCCAATCTGGGGCCCGGGTTCGATGCTCTCGGTCTCGCTCTTGATATTCATCTCACGTGCACGTTTGAAAGAAACGAGCAACTGGCGATTGTTGTCGAAGGCATCGACGCCGAGGAAATCCCGACCGACCAGCAGAACCTGATTTGGCAAACGGCTCTTCGGATTGCGGAAGCAGAAGGCCGGGAGATGCCGTGCATCCGGCTTCATATCGGCAACGACATTCCCATCGGCAAAGGTTTAGGATCGAGCGCTGCCGCTCTCACGGCGGGCGTTGTGGTTGCGAGTGAGTTGCTGAATCTGCGCTGGTCGCGCCACCGCGTATTATACGAGGCGGCGAGGATTGAGGGGCACCCTGACAACGTATCCGCATGCGTTTTAGGCGCGGTAGTTGCGACATCGATGGAGCCGGACGGCCAAACGCATGCGGTCCGCATTGAACTGCCCAGCAGCTATGGACTGGCCGCGGTTGTGCCCCAGTTTGCACTGTCGACGTCCAAAGCGCGAGCGGTCTTACCTGACACTTACTCGCGCCATGATGCCGTGTTCAACATTCAACATTCCGCCCTGCTGATTGCTGCCTTGTGCACCGGCAGCACCGAATCGTTCTCGGCGGCGCTCCAAGATCGCATGCACCAGCCCTATCGCGCCAAGCTGATCCCCGGGTTCGACGAGATGCTTTCCCTGCGTGAACCGGGTCTGCTGGGATGCGCTCTCAGCGGAGCCGGTCCTTCCGTACTGGTTTTTTACGAACGGGGGCAGGAGTCCGTCACCCGAAACTTCGAGCGCTTGTTTGCAGAGAAGGGAAGTCCCGCGCGCACCTACTTTACTGAAATTCAACGGACCGGTTATGTGCTGGAGCGATTGAATTAGCTGACTTCATGCCCGGGAAAATCGTTCAGGTTAATAGCTCGAAAGGCGGAGTGCCGAAGACACCGCTGTTGCAGGCAGAGGTAGACCGATTCGGCATCGTCGGCGACGGGCACCGCTTTCGCTACCATGGCGGACCGCGAAAAGCTCTCCTGCTAATCGCGTCGGAGTTCATCGACACACTGCGCGCGGAGGGTTGGCCATTGTTCTACGGGGCCTTAGGCGAAAACCTGACCACAGCCGGCCTTGATCACCGGGCGTGGCGCCCAGGCGATTGCTTTCGGGCCGGTGAAGTGACGCTGCGGTTGACCACTCCTCGGCAGCCATGCAAAACCCTAAACCCATACGGTACAGGCATCCAGAAGCGGATCTACGATGAGCGCGTGAAGGCGCTGGACGCAACCTCCGCCCATTGGGGCGAGAGCGGCTTCTATGCGACTGTCATAACTCCCGGCGTGGTCCGGCCCGACGATATAATTGAGCTGACTTCGTAGCCGCTCGCACAAGAGTTGCTTGAAGTTGCTATGCCTCCCTCCGTAGAAGAATCGCTTCGCGTCCCTGTTGCACGCGATCAATGGCAAGCGGTCATCGAGTCAGCCGCCGACCCCGACCGTACAAGCCAGTACTTTGACGAACTCCTGCGACGACACCCGACGCTTCATCAGTCACTGACGCCCGAGCACCTCCAGATTTTTTCAACCGTCTTCAGCCTGAGTCGTTTTCTTTCGGAAGAAGTCCTACGCCAGCCGGATTGGGTCCTTGATCTGAGCCGCCTGGAAGAAACGCTCTCGGTGGAGGATTACCGCAATCGTCTGGAGAAGTTCCTGGGCTTTTCCTCTGAGCCTGGCGCGACGGCATTACACTTGGCCTTATTCCGGCGCCGGGAACTGGTTCGTATCTTGGTCCGTGATGCCTCCGGGGCCGCATCGCTTGCTGCCATCACGGAAGAGATTTCGAACCTTGCAGATGCCATTGTTGATTGTGCGCTTGCCAGGGTGACGCAGGAACTGGAACAGCGCCACGGATCGCCTTTACTTTCGGATAACGGGGCGCGTGCCGGCTTCGCGGTTCTCGCGCTCGGGAAACTCGGCGGGCGCGAGCTCAACTACAGCTCAGACATCGACCTGCTCTTCCTTTACGGCGGCAACGGTGAAACGGACGGCGCCCACGTTATCACGAACAAGGAGTTCTTCACCAAAGTCGCGAATCAACTTACGAATCTGCTTTCTACTTACACCGCGACCGGCACCTGTTATCGCGTCGATTTGCGCTTACGACCGGAAGGCACTCTAGGCGAGATCTGCGCATCGCTGGAAGGCGCGAAAGAGTACTATTCCAAACGCGCTCGCGACTGGGAATTGCAGATGCTGATCAAGGCCCGGCCCGCAGCTGGCGACCTTGCCGTGGGCCAAGCACTGCTGCACTTCGTTCATCCTTTCATATATTCCACGACGCTTGATTTCTCAACCGTGGAGAATGTCTCCGTTACTCGAGAACGGCTTAGCGAAAAGCTCGCGCGCAAACGCCTGAAGCGCGACCAGTTGGATGTGAAGCTGGCACCGGGCGGAATTCGCGATATCGAATTCCTTGCCCAATGCCTGCAGCGCCTGCACGGTGCGCGCGATTGGTCGGTTAGACACACCGGCACGTTGTTCGCTCTGTCCAGCCTTCTGAATCGCGACATGCTGTCGGAGACCGAGCATGGGTATCTGACCGAGGCTTATCAGTTTCTCCGGCACTTAGAGCACCGACTGCAATTTGAGGAGGACCGGCAGACGCACACGCTGCCTTCGAATCCGCTGCAGTTGGAGCGTGTTGCCAGGCGGATGCCAGTGCCATCCGGTGCGCCCCGCTTCAACGCCACGCAATTACTAAGCACTTTGAATGCTCATTTGGAGCACGTGCAAGTGATTTATGAGCGGATTGTTCATGCGCAGCGGCCGCTCGCCTACGCTCCGCACGGGTCAGAAAGTGGGCCGTTTCCGCTTGCTGGATCGAACCTTGTCAGCCACCCCGGAGTGTCGCCCGCGCTTCCATCCTCCCTGCTGAACAGTGCCTCGCTCACGGCGGATTACACCAGGCAGATCTTCGACCTCAGTCCTTTTCTTGCGGAGCAACTCAGCCGTCAACCCGAGTTGCTGGACGAAATTAGCGCCCTTGCCTCGAATCCTGGAGCCTGTCCCGCGTTTGAGGGATTGGCTGCTCCGTTGAACGATATCGAAGGCTTGCACCGCTTCTATGCGCGCGAGATGTTCCGCATCATTGCTGCCAGCATCTGTCTTCCGCAGCCAGTGTTCCAAACGTTGGATCGCGCGTCGGGCCTTGCCGAATTTGTGATTGCCCGTGCCTACCGCGTGGCCCTTGATCAGGCGCTGGCCTATGCCCGCGCACGCGCCACCTTGGACAAACCGTTTCGTCCTCCCCAGGAGCAGATGATGGTCGTCGCGCTGGGACGGTTAGGGATGCGCGAGTTTGACCTTGGCTCCGATGCGGATCTGCTGTTTATCATTCCGGATGGAGAGTCTGAACGTCAGCGCTTCTGGACGCGCGTGGCGGAGCGGATGATCGAGATGCTGACGACGTATCGCGGCAACGCTCCCATGCTGTCTCTGGATACTCGCCTTCGGCCGAACGGGCGCGAAGGTCTGCTGGTTCAGAACGAATCTGCCTATGTCGAATATTTCGCCACCAAAGCGGAAGCTTGGGAAGGCATCGCTTACATGAAAGCGCGGGCTGTTGCCGGTGACAGCGAACGCGCCACTTCTTTCCTTACCCGACTGCAGCAACTCGATTGGCGGCGCTACGGGCAAAGCGGACGCTCACGCCGCCACCTGCGGCAGATGCGTTTGCGTCTGGAACGTGAGCAGGGCGCTATGGCCCCGCTGAAGGCGGCTCGTGGCGGATATTATGACGCGGACTTCATTCTGATGTATCTGCGTTTGCGCGGTGCGGGGATGTTCTTTAAAAGTTTGAACACCCCGGAACGCATCGATGTGGTGGAAAAAATGGGCCACCTGGAACGCGAAGATGCTGACCTGCTTATGAATGCCACGACCTTCTTCCGCGCTGTGGACCATGCTTCCCGCGTGGTGTTGGGACGAGCGGAAGACAAGCTTCCTGATTCAGCGGAACAGCGTGAGTTGGCGGCCAGGCTGGTGCAGCGCTGGACCGGAACACAGGCGACCGGCTACACGCTGGTGGATGAACTAGCCTCTCTGCAGGCAAAATTGCGGCATTTGTTCGATGCCGTTTTTCATTAGTCGTCTTCAGTCGTGGTCATGTGCGCCTTGCCTGCGGCAATGATCTTCTCAGCCTGTGCGCTGGGCACGTAATCGTAATGATCAAACTCCATGTGGAACGATGCGCGACCTTGCGTCTTAGATATCAGGTCGTTCTGGTAGTTCAGCATCTCTGACATCGGCACTTGGGCGCGGATGGTTTGCATGGTTCCCTTAATGTCCATGCCGGAGATGCGCCCGCGACGGCTGTTGAAATCACTCATCAGGTCGCCCGCGAAATCGGTAGGTGTCTCCACTTCCACGTTCATCACCGGTTCCAGCAAAGCGGGCTTGGCTTGCTGCATAGCGGCGCGAAAGGCTTTTCTTCCTGCTAATTTGAAAGCCATCTCCGACGAGTCCACGTCGTGATATGACCCGTCGTAGACCGTCACTCGGAAGTCGGTCACCGGGTAGCCGGCAAGGAATCCCTGCTCGGCTGCCTCCAGAATGCCCTTCTCTACCGCCGGCACGAACTGCCTCGGAATGGCGCCCCCGAAAATCTCGTTGGCGAACTGGAATTTTTCACCGCGCGGCAACGGTTCCAGGCGAATCCAGCAATCGCCGAACTGTCCGTGTCCACCCGTCTGCTTCTTGTGACGACCTTGCACCGAAGCCGTGCCGCGAACGGTTTCGCGGTACGGGATCTTTGGGGCATGCAGTTCGACCTCCACCCCATAGCGGCGCTTCAACCGGCTAACGACGATCTCGACGTGCTGTTGTCCGCTTCCCGCCAGTAGAAACTCTTTGGTCATCGGGTCGCGGTAAAAACGCAACGACCGGTCTTCTTCCAATATCTTCTGTAACGCTGCGCTTAGGCGATCCTCGTCGTTGCGAGTCTTGGCCGCGATCGCGTAGGCAATGGAAGGCTCAGGCACCAGCACGCCCCGAAACTGAACGCAGTGGGGCTTTTCGCAAAGCGTGTCGCCGGTCAGTGTATCCTTCAACTTCGCCACAACGCCAAGGTCACCGGCCCGCAATTCGGTAACGGGCTGCATGGTCTTTCCGAACGGAGTGGCAATGTGCGCCAGACGTTCGCCTACGCCTGTGCGCATGTTCTGTAGGTGCACGTCTTCCCGCACAGTCCCCGACATGACTTTGAAGAAGCTCTCGCGTCCGGCAAACGGGTCGGCTAAGGTCTTGAACACGAACACCGAAGGTGCCTCTTTCGTCGACACCTGCGCCGTCACTTCCCGGTTGTCTTTCATCGCAGACAATCCCGGGCCTTCCAAGGGCGACGGAAACGTCTCGGCGACAAAGTCCAACAGCAAATCGGAACCGGCATTTGATCCGGCTGCGCAACACAGAATGGGGAAGATGCGGCGTTCTCGCATAGCCTGCTGCAAGCCGCTAATAATGTGCTCACAGGGCAGTGTGCCAGTATCGAAGAACTCCTGCATCAGTTCGTCGTTGCCTTCGGCCACCATCTCCACCAGCGCTTCGTGCGCCGCCTTCGCTGCCTCTTCATACGGCGTGGGAATATCCGATTCCTTGCCGATACCGTCGGCGCCCACTTTGTAGCAGTACGACCGCATCCGAATCAGATCGATGATGCCGCCCAGGTTCTTCTCGGCGCCTAATGGCATTTGAACCGGCATTGCGCCGCGTCCAAATGTCTCCTGGATATTGGCAACTACGCGGTGGAAGTCAGCACGCTCACGATCGATCTTGTTTACCATCAGTGCGCATGGCAGCTTGCGCTCTTCGGCAAAGCTCCAGACCTTCTCAGTGGAGACTTCCACCCCTGCCACACCATCCAGTACCACCACGGCTGCATCAGCGGCCACCAGCGCCGCTCGCGTGTCGTTCAGGAATATGTTGAAGCCCGGCGTGTCGATCAAGTTGATCTTGCGGCTTCCCCAGACGAAGGAAGCGAGTGAAGAGCTCAGGCTCATTTTGCGGGCCATCGCCTCCTCATCGAAGTCGGTGATGGTGTTCCCTTCATCCACTTTCAGGTGCCGGTCAGTCGCCTTGGCGGTATAGAGAACGGCTGAGGCGAGGGATGTTTTGCCACAGTGCCCGTGTCCAATCAAAGCCACGTTCCGAATATCGGAACTGTCGAAGACCTTCACTTCGCACCTCCGGGCGAGCGACGAACTCGCCGACGCCCGAGAGCATATCAAAATGGGATGGCCGAACTCTACGCGATTTGTTGCGAAGCCGAGAAATCAGCGCCCAGATCCACATCGGGATTGTAGGTCAACATGCGCCCACAACTCTCGCAGAACATAATCTGTTCGCCTTTCCGCAAATCCTGAAAGAACTGCGGTCGAAGCGAAATCATGCACGCGTCACACCGGCCTTGGGTTGCATCTGCCACAACAGTGCCGTGTGTTTTCCGGCGAATACGCTCGTAATCGGCGTAGATTTTCGGCGTCATGGCGTCTGCCGTTTTCTTGCGTTCGGCGCGGCTCTCGGCAAGCAGCTTTTGATCGACAGAGGTACGTTCACGCGCGCGGATCTTCTCCGCTTCCACGTGTTCCTTCTGCCTTTTTAGTTCGACTTCAGCCGTCTTAACTGCCTTATCCAGAGGCTCCGAAGCTTCCATCAAGTCCAGAATGCGGTCTTCCGCTTTCCGGATCTCGCCTTCGGCATAACTAATCTCGTTTTGGAAAGCGCGATACTGCTCGTTCGTTTTTGCTTGCAGCGTTTGATCGCGTAACTTCGAAATCTTTTGCTGGTGAACCTGAATATCGCCTTCTAATTTCTTGCGGTCGCGCTGATTGGCAGCGATGGCCGCGCGATCCGCTTCCAGCCGGCGCGCATGACCGTCCAGCTTTTTTTCAATCTCAGCGATGTGCTTCGGCAGGGTCGCAATCTCGCCTTCGAGTTGGACGAGCTTGCGATCCAGCGCTTGAAGGCGCAACGCAAGAGCTAAGTCCTGCTGCATGAATACCTGATCCTAACACGCAAACTCACTTACGCACCGTAGAGATGAAAGAACTGCGCGATGGTCTCAATGCCCTGGTAGTAATTGCTGATCCGGTATTTCTCATTGGGCGAATGAAGCCCGTCATCCGGCAGGCCAAAGCCCATAAGCACAGTTGGAATGCCCAGGTGTTTTGCAAAATCACCGACAATGGGAATAGACCCGCCGCTGCGCACGAACACGGTCTTCTGGCCCAGCATCTCAGAGAACGCCTCTGCGGCTACATCAATCGCGGGGTGATTGGGATTAACCACAATGGCGCGCCCCGCGCTTAGTACTCGCACTTCGGTGGCGATGCCGCGCGGGGTGTTTTCGGCAATCCACTTCTTTACTGCTGCCAGAACCTTTTGCGGGTCCTGGTTCGGAACCAGTCGCAGGCTCACTTTCGCCACTGCTTTCGCAGGGATGACGGTCTTCGCTCCTGCGCTGGCGAAGCCGCCCGCAATCCCGTGTACTTCAAAGGTGGGACGGGCCCACACCCTCGCCAGCACACTCTGATCGGGTTCGCCCGTCAACGCTGTCGAGCCTACCTCGTCACGCAGAAATTCTTCTTCGGAGAATGGCAGCCGCTCCCAACTCTCTACTTCCGCTGGATCCGGTTCCGCCACATCGTCATAGATACCGGGAATCTGAATGCGACCGTCGGCGTCTTTGGCCTTCGCCAACAGTTCAATCAAGCCATAGACGGCGTTGGGCGCCGCCCCGCCATACATACCCGAGTGCAGGTCCCGCGCCGGTCCACGCGCTTCCACTTCCAGGTACATCAATCCACGCAGGCCGATGCACAACGTGGGAACACCGTCGGCAAATAACTCAGTGTCGGATACCAGCGCGACATCGGCCTTTAATTTGGAAGTGTGCTCAGGCACGTACTTCGAAATCGACTCGCCGCCGATTTCCTCTTCCCCTTCCACCAGGAATTTGACGTTCACCGGAAGCTTGCCACCATTCACCGCGCGCAAAGCTTCCACGGCTTTGACATGCATATACATCTGACCCTTGTCATCGCAAGCGCCGCGAGCGTAGATGTTGCCGTCACGAATGGAAGGCTCGAATGGCGGTGACTTCCACAACTCGAGGGGATCTGCCGGTTGCACATCATAATGCCCATAGCAGAGCACGGTGGGCTTGCCTGGCGCATGCAGCCAATCGGCATACACCAGCGGATGGCCGGCCGTGGGGATGATCTCCACGTTCTCTAATCCCGCCGCGGTCAGCTTGTCCGCCACATACTGTGCCGTTCGCGCCACGTCCTCCTTATGTTCCGGCAACGTGCTTATGCTCGGAATGCGCAGTAACGCGAGTAACTCCTCTAGAAAGCGACCTTCGTTTTCACGAACATATTGGGCAACAACGGATGGCAAGCAGTGGAATCCTTCGCCTTTAGTATAGGCAGCGGCCCAAAGCCCTGATACTTAGCGCTGCACCGTTGCGCGTCTCGGACTCTCTCCTAGTACTCAGGGACTAATACGTCTTACGTTTCGATGGGAATATACCCCATTTGGCCAATATCAGAAGGGCTGTCGGGTAGAAGAAACTCCTGTTTGGAGGAGTATTCCTTGAAAAAACAAATATCATTTGCGCTGCTGGCGGGGGCTATGAGCCTGCCGCTTTCTGCATCGACACTCTCATTTCCGGATTTCTCGTCGGCTTCCGGATTATCGGTGAACGGGTCTGCCGCCATAACCTCAACGACCGATGGCACGGTAGCACGCTTAACTTCGTCGGCAAGTCAACAGGCCGGTAGCATCATCGCGAATACGCCGGTGGATCCATCCACTTTCAGCACCTCGTTCCAGTTTCGTTTGACGAATCCGGGCGGCATCACAAGCACTGGCGGGGATGGCTTTGTGTTCTTCCTGCAACCAGGAGGCACTCAGGCGCTGGGGCAGCCCGGTGGCGGATTGGGTTACGGCGGCTTGACAGGACCTAGCCTGGCTGTAGAATTCGACACTTACCAGGATGGCTGGGATCAGTTCTCGAATCAGGTGGCGATCCTTCAAAACGGAGATGTCATGACTCTCCTGGGCGCTAACGGAACCGCAAATCCCATGACCAATGGAGATCTGTGGTCTGCCTCCATCACCTACGATGGCAGCACCATGAACGTCAGTCTGGCCGACGGTTCATCGGCGGTTGGATCGACTCCGCTTGTCAGCACGTCCATCGACGTTGCCGGCCTCTTCGGCGCAGGCACCAACGTCTACGCCGGGTTTGCTGGCGCAACCGGAGACGCCTGGGAAACCTCCGACGTTACCAACTGGCAGTTTACCGGCGGTGCGGCCGATCCCGCCAATCCAAGCGATCCTACTGCTACGCCGGAACCTGCAAGCTGCCTGCTGATGGGCTTAGGCTTAGTCGGCGGATCACTCGCGCTGGCCCGTAAGCGCCTTAGCAAAGCCGCACAACTCTAACCCAGTACCTTTACGTTCGGGGCTGCTCTTCTTCCGTGATCAGCGGCCCTGATCGTCAGCCAACGGCTGAATGCCAAGCTCTAGTCCTTTGGCGCGATCCCCAGGGCTTTCATCTTTCGGTACAGATTGCTGCGCTCCAGTCCCAGTAACTCCGAAGCACGCGTGACGTTCCCACCCGTTTCTTCCAATTTCTGTAGGATGTAGTCCCGCTCGGCTGCCTCCTTCACTTCATGCAGGCTGCCAAAGCCGTTCCACTGCTTCTGTTGCGCTTTGCGGCTGGACTCCAACGGCAGATGACGAGCCTCAATCCGCGACTGCGGGTTCAGAATCACCATTCGCTCCATCAGGTTTCGAAGCTCGCGAACATTGCCGGGCCAGTGATACTCCAGCAAGGCCTCAATCGCATCCGACGACAGTTCCTTTGGCTTGCGGCCGTACGCACGGGAGAAAGTCTTCAGAAAATGCGCAGCTAAAAGCGGTATATCTTCTGCACGGTCCCGCAGCGGCGGCACGGTAAATGGAATCACGTTTAATCGATAAAACAAATCTTCGCGAAAGTTGCCGCGCTCGATTTCTTTTTCCAGATTCTTGTTGGTGGCCGCCACCACCCGCACGTCCACTTGAATTGACTGTGCGGCGCCAATAGGCTCGAAACGATGCTCATCGAGGGCGCGCAGCACCTTGCTCTGCGTCAGCAGGCTCATATCGCCAACTTCATCAAGAAAGAACGTGCCCGCCGTGCGCCTTCTGTAGCTTTCCGATTTTATGGTCTGGCGTGCCGTCCTCGATTCTTGCGCCGATGTCCAAACAGCTCACTCTCAATCAGATCGTCCGGGGAGCGCAGCGCAGTTCACCTCCACAAACGGACCATTGGAACGCGGGCTCAGGCGGTGAATAGCGCGCGCCACCAGTTCCTTGCCCGTGCCACTCTCCCCGAAGATAAGACGCGTCCATTCGTGCCGGCCATCAAGCTCAACTGCTGGCGTAGCGCCTTCATAGGTACGCTATCTACCGAGCATGTCCGGATCTGCCGTGTCGTCACGCAACCGCTGTAATTCCAGGTCCATGCGGCGCTGCGTGATGGCGTTTTTCACTACGACCGTCACCTTTTCAATTGTCAAAGGCTTTTCAATGAAGTCAAACGCGCCCAGCTTGGTGGCCCTCACCGCTGTTTCAATGTTGCCGTGTCCGGAAATCATAACCACAGCAGGACGCGACGCCGGCGGCAGTTCCTGAATACGCTGCAGCACGGTGAGACCATCCATGCCGGGCATCCAAATGTCGAGTAGCACGGCTTCGTACGATTCGCGCGCCTAGTTCTTCCAGGCCGATTTCGCCGCTGCCCACCGCTCCGCACTGATAGTCCTTCATCGGACAAGACGCCGCGCAGGGAAGTGCGAATGCTCGCTTCATCGTCAACGATCAGGATCTTGGGTCCGCGTGCTGCCATGCTACGACTTCAGCGTAGCGCCCAAACGCCCGGCATAGAGTGACTCCGCGGCGGTCGAGGTATTCAGTTCCACCACGAAGCGCGCTCCCGACGGCTGGTTATCTTCCACGCGAACCCGGCCGTGGTGTTCGGCGACGATGCGGCTGATGATCGCGAGACCTAGTCCCGTTCCGCGCGACTTGGTGGAAAAATAAGGCAAAAAGAGCTTTTCCTTGTCGCTGGGCGATACGCCGCATCCGGTGTCCGTCACCGACAGTTCCACGATTTCCGGGGACACCAGCGTCGTCGCAATACGAAGTTGCCGGACGCGGCGCACTATTCATAGCCTCGGCTGCGTTGTCCACCAGGTTAACGATGACCCGTTTGATCTGCTCCCGATCCGCCAGCACCAATGGCATCTCCGGTTCCAGCTCCATAGTTGTCGAAATGCCCTCCAGACGACCGGCGAAGACCGCCATCGCCGAATCGACAATCTCATTCAGGTCGCACAACACCGGGCGAGCAGCGGGAAAGCGCGAGAACTGCGAAAATTCGTCCACCAGTGACTTCACTGTCTGCACCTCTTGCTGGATGGTGATGCGTGCATTCCTCTAAAATTGCGCGGGCTTCTGGTTGGAGAGGCACTCGCAACAACTGGCGCGCAATCCGGTCCGCGCACAGCGAAATCGGCGTGAGCGGATTCTTTATTTCGTGTGCGATGCGGCGGGCCACCTCCTGCCACGCCGCCGCTTTTTGCCCGCTAAGCAGTTCGCTGGTGTCTTCCAGAACCAGTACGAAGCCGCGATGGGCCTCCAGGGAAGCAACGGTCACGGCCAAGTGCAGCAGCGTTCCCTGCCGCTGCAAGTCAAGCTGAGTCCCTGCGGTTCCAGTACGACGCGCACGTTTCAGAAGGTAGCGAATCTCGGCAAGATCTTCCGCAGAGAACAAATCGGCGAGGCGTTGCGCTTTAGTAATCCTCTCGGCCGGAAGAATGTTTTCCAGTGCCCGGTTCACGCGCTCGATACGTTCATCGGGAGACACCGAGATCACGCCCGTCGGGATGCTCTCGAGAATTGCTTCTGTGAACCGGCGGCGCGTCTCCAGTTCGTGGGCGTTTGCTTCCAGATCACTTGTCATCTCGTTAAAGGCCCGCACTAAGGAGGCCAACTCATCGAGGGCGTTGACCCGAACACGGAATGACAGATTCCCGCGCCGCACCTCGCGCGCAGCTTCCAGCAGAGCCGCGATCGGAATACTAATCTGGCGCGAGAGAATCTGCGCCGTCCAGGACGCAAAAAAGAAAACGAAAACCGTGATCAGGCAGATGAGGCGGAAATATGTGTCCTGATAGAGTTTGCGCCGACTCGACTCCACTTCGGCGTAGCGTCGAATGGCCTCCTGCTTCACGCCTAAATCACGCACGAACTTTTCAGCATTGCCCGCTGCGGTGACCGTCACGCGACCCAGCCGTACGTTTCCATCCGTCACGTCCGCGGTGCCGGTCAGTACCGATGTACTCGATCCTTCAAAAGACTGGCAGAGGAGTATTGGTATACCCCCTTCGCGCTGCAGCACGATTCGCAAAATGCCGTGGTCCCGGCAGATATTGCGAAAGCCCTGCACATCGATGTGACCGGTTTTGGCCGCCTCGCGTGTCTGGGGCAACAAGCCAATCCAGTTAGTTTCTGCCTGCACCCGCTCTTTCGCTTCCGCCCGATACGACTGCTCCAGATCGCGCAAATTCGCTTGCAGGTTGCGGGCAGGGAGGATGAACCAGGCGTCCAAATGGCGATTCAGAACGTACACACTGAACACGACATAAAACAATGTGGGTGCAAGCGTCAGAACCAGCGCGCCCGCCAGTAATTTGGAACGAATGCGCGAGCCTTCCCGGTTCCGGTAACGGTCCAGGTACATCTTCACCAGCGCTCGAAAGAGCATGAACGCCAGCAACACGGTGAGCAGGAAAATGACGGTAGAAACCGCCCACAGGACGACGGTCTCGCTCAAGTCAGAAGGCGAGTACTCAATCTTGAACGAGCCTTGCCAGATCACTAGCGCGAGCAGAACTAAAAAGCTGAGTGCTGCTGCCGCGGACGCCAGACGCCTTCGCACATTTCATGCTAGCCCAAAGCCGAGATTATGACCGCCGGAGACTTGGTTGCGCTCCGTACGACCAGTCGCCGTAATCACGTCTCGTTTAAAGCTGGATGGAACTGAACCCAGGGCCGCTCTTAGACGAACTTGCTGAGCCAATGGCAGTCAGAGTTGGCGCGCCTAAGGAGAAAAGTGGCGCGGTTCGCCGATAAGCAGTTCAAGTGCGTACGTTCGCCACAATACTTCCTTTCGTTCTACTCCTGCTGTTTCATGGGTCTGCTTTGCCTGCCAAGACCTCACAGGCAGCAGATAAGCGATCTGCCGAGCCGAACTACGAGATGCCGCAAGTCACCATGGAAGGGCGCCTGGTGGAGCGGAGAGCAGGCGCGCTGCAACAATGCTTGCGCGTCGTCTCAGGAAAGTCCTTAGTCGAAGGGGTCCTCTCCTCGACCGACAGGGAGAGTTTTCGAGAGATCGCACAGGGCAGTCAAGTTCGTCTTACCGGCACAAGCGCGGTGTTGCTGGACAAACAGGGGCAAACGCAGGGGTTTCGAATACTCCTTCGCTCCCGTGAAGATGCAGTTGTGATGGGCACTAAGCCGAGCTTCTCGGGTCCCTCTGCTTCTTCTATCTTTGTGGGTGCTCTCTTCACCCTCCTGCTAATTCTCGTTCTGGTAGTGACGCATAGACTGATTCTTCTGAAGCGCCGGGTTGCCGAGCAGATCGCTGTGATCAGCCGCCAGCTTGAAGAAGCGGACAGGCTGAAGGATAAAGCGGAAGCTGCCAGTCGCGCAAAGAGCGATTTCCTCGCCAACATGAGTCACGAGATCCGCACACCACTGAACGGCATCATTGGCATGACAGAGCTTGCCATGTCGTCTTCCGGCCCGGAGCAACATGAATATCACAACCTGATCAAGTCTTCTGGCGAGACGTTGCTGGTCATCCTCAATGACATCCTCGACTACTCCAAAATCGAGGCGGGCAAGGTGACTTTAGAATCAATGGATTTCAGTCTGGAGGAAGTGATCGGCACCTCAATCAAGAGCATTGCGCCGTCTGCCCAAAAGAAGGGTCTGGAACTGACTTATTATCTGGAGCCCAATGTGCCGTTGACGGTGGTCGGTGACCCGACTCGATTGAGACAGGTATTGCTGAATCTTGCTGGAAACGCCCTGAAGTTCACTAGTGAAGGCGAGGTAAGCATCCGAGTGAGCGTCGACACCATAAGCCAGGCGAGCCTGCGGTTGCATGTGTCGGTCCGCGATACGGGAGTGGGGATTCCAACGGAGAAGCAGCGAAAACTCTTTCAGCCTTTTGAGCAGGCCGATTCAGCTACTACGCGGCGTTACGGCGGAACTGGCTTAGGGCTCGCCATCAGCGCGCGAATTGTGCGCTTGATGGGTGGCGCTATCTGGATAGAAAGCACACCTAACAAAGGATCGACGTTTCACTTTACGGCCGAGTTCGGCAGGTCGTCGTCCTTGCAAACGCTTGTTCGCAACGAGGTCAGCAATTTGGAAGGCGTAAACCTGCTAGTGGTTGATGACAATGCCACCAGCCTGGAAACTATTGCCGAAATCGCCTCCAGGTGGAAGGTGGAGACAATCTGTGCGTCATCGGCGTCAGCGGGCCTGAGAGTGCTGGAGCACGCAGCCCTCGACAGGAAGCCATTCCAGGTCGTTCTGGTCGACGATCAGATGCCCGGCATTAATGGTTCAGAGTTCATGCGGCGCTTGGCGGAGGGCCCAGCGGCTGGTACGCCGGCCATCGTCATGTTGAGCTCTGCAAACGGAAGCTCCTCGTCGCCTCAGGGCGCAGTCGACTTACCTGATAAAGCCCATCGGCGTTCCCGACTTGCGCGCCGCTATGGAAAGGGCACTAGCCAGTCCCGCTCAGATACGGCCAGCAGCCGCCGTCTCTCCTAGTTTCCCGGATGCTAAACGTTCTCTCTCCGTCCTGGTTGCTGAAGACAATCCAGTCAACCGAAAGCTGGCAGCGGCGATGCTCGGCAAGATGGGTCATCGAGTCACACTGGTCAACACCGGACTTGAGGCGATACTCGAATGGAATCGTATCCCCTTCGATCTCATCTTCATGGACGTGCAGATGCCGGAGATGGACGGGCTAGAAGCAACGGCTCAGATTCGTAAGCAGGAGCCCGCCAAGGGGACAAGAAGCCGAATTATCGCCATGACGGCCAACGCACTGAATGGTGATCGCGAGATGTGCCTGGCTGCTGGAATGGACGACTATGTTTCCAAACCCATCAATCAGAGTACGCTGGCCAGCGTTATCGCACGCGTGCTAAGCGACCAAACGCAGGAACGGCTGCTGTTGACGTAATCGGATCCGCCTTGCTTTGCGAACCAATTTAAAAACTATTGCGAAGCATACACTTGACGGACCCACGGCCGTGCGGCCTACTTAAAGCATGTCCGGGCTATTCAAAGCGCGACATCAAGACGAGGACGCAGCCCGGCAATACATTGAGAAGTTTCTTTGGAAAGACCGACCGGTTTGTCCGCATTGCGGCCTGATCGAGAACAGCTACAAGCTCGAATCCAAGCCGGATAGCAAGCACCAGCTTCGCAAGGGCGTTTACAAGTACGGCGGTTGCGGGAGCAAATTCACCGCGACTGTCGGGATGATCTTCGAAGATTCCCCAAATCCGCTATATAAGTGGCTTCTCGCGTTTCACCTGATGTGCTCATCAAAGATGGGCGTCAGCGCTCTGCAATTACAGCGCAACCTCTGGGGCGCGGACGAAGAAACAGGCAAGCCGAACGGCAGCTATCGACGTCGAGAAAGAGTCCGTTCGCAAGGACGCAGAAGCGCGCACGGCCAAAAAAAGGGCGGTGAGCGCCCGAAACGCGGTTTAATGCAGTAACCTACGCGTGCTGAGAACCACCAGCTTAAAAGTGGCTATCAGGCATGAACGACTTTGCAGAGAATGAGCGTGAGGCGCGCCGTATCATCGCCGGCATCCTACTCGCCGACATTGACCTTGCGTTTACCTTTCTGGATGTCGCCACGGCTTCACATAACGAAGAGACGGTAAAGCGAAATATCAACAACGCGAGGGAGATTTACAATTCTACAACCGGCACACTAGCGACCAAGAGCTTCGAGATTGACGCCCGAGCAAAAATGCAAGTCGGGCTGGAGTTGTTAGGACAGAAATTGGAACAAGTCCAAGGGACCGTCAGAAGCTCCGACCTGTAACTCGCCTAAAAATATTTGACACGACCAAGGGAGGGCAGTTATCGTTATTGATGTCAAATATTTTTGACATTGGAGCGACCCGCCATGCTAACAAGCTTCTCCTATCGGGAGAAAACTCTCTACGCCTCGCTTACGGCGGAGCTGATTGTTTATGGAACGTACTTCAGCCTACGCCAAGAAAACTCCGTCAACAAGGTGGCAGGCATGATCATCTCGATTATCGTGCTCCAGATCATCCTGCAGTCTGTTATCGCCGCACTGACACGCATCCGGGTAACCGACGAACGCGATCGCCTTATTGAGCTAAGAGGCTATCGCGCCGGGTATCTAGCGCTTGCCTCACTTATGGTGATCGGCCTCGGTATGTTGTGGTTTCATGCCACTGTCGGCCATATCCAATTAGACAGCGGGATGGTAGGACTTCATTTCTTGAGCGTTTTCTTCAGTATGTTAGTGATCGCGGATATCACGAAGACCGTCACACAGATTGTGGCTTACCGGAAAACGGTGTGATGCCCTCGATACGCAATCAGGTTCGAGAACTCCGCGCCCGGCGCGAAATGACGCAACAGGAACTCGCCGAGAAGGTGGGCGTGACACGGCAAACGGTGATCGCGATCGAACAGGATAAGTATTCGCCCTCGCTTGAGACTGCGTTCAAAGTAGCCATAGCGCTCGGTGTGCCGTTGGAGCAGTGTTTCCAGTACGATTCTCGCGGTAAGCGTTAGATCTTTGCGATCGAGGAAGTTGCTAGCGGGGCTCTCGGTAAAAGGCGGCCCACACCTCTCTGGCCTGCATTCCGCTCCGAGACGCTCGAAGCGCGGCGCAACCAGACGGTAAATCCGCGTACGAAACACAGGGTCTGGAACTGGGATCTTGGGTCCCCTTAAGGGTATTTTCGATCGCCGCTGTACCGAAAGACTCGCGCAACGCCGAGAGATCGAGGCGCTCTTTCTCCTGCGCGATAACTACCTACCAGACAGCATCGGCGAACTTCCGGCCCATGGAGCTTTTCCTTAGCCAAACGGTTTACCGATTATCTGTCTGGTTAACGCAACGGCTGCGACGCCGCTAGTCTCGCATCAGGCTTGGGCGGCTTTGAGTTCGGAACTCGTATTGCTGAATTTGGACAGCCATCTGGCCGTTGTGGTGGCGAGTGACCCGTCCTCTGGCCACCAGGTTCAGCAGGCAGCGCTCATTCAACTGGGCTGGCCAGCTAATAGATAATTCCAGGCGGGTTCCGACGGGCAATTCGTGCTCAGAGGTAAAAAGTACACCGGAACTGCTGATATTCAGTGTCTTTCCGTTTCCGGCTAGCACTTCAGACCTTTGATTCAAGGTCTTATAACGCACGTCCCGCACGATGGGGAACCGACTAGACCGCCTACGGTCGTTCATTCCCACACTCGTAGAATCCACACTGGCAAGGGTCAACGTTTTTTCGGACACTTTGCACAGAACTCCGATCTTTTAGCTTAACAGCAACTGTCAGTCTTCTCTTCGGATAGAAGCGGGACTGTTTCGCTGGTTTTTTAGCCATTGCAAACGATCTTGCAATTTCTGTTCAAAACCACGAGTGGTTGGACGATAGAATTCCTCTCTCACCAGCGAAGGTGGTAAACACGCCATGTCTGTGACCGCATCCGGCTCCAGATGTGCGTGTTTGTATCCGTGCCCATACCCAGTTTCCTTCATGAGCCGCGTCGGAGCGTTGCGCAGATGCAGAGGAACCGGCTCTGCCGCTGTAGTTTCAATGGTTTGCGTGACTCGATTCAGAGCCTGGTAAGCCGCATCGGATTTGGGCGCGAGCGCCAGGTATAGTGCTAATTGCGCAAGAGCCTGGTCGCCCTCCGGTTCACCCAGGAAATGCACTGTCTGCATACAGGCAATCGCTTGTTCCACGGCCTTCGGATCCGCCAACCCGATATCCTCAATCGCCATGCGGACCAGGCGGCGTGCCAGATACATCCGATCCTCGCCGGCATGCATCATCCGCCCCAACCAATAGAGAGCGGCGTCGGCATCACTGGACCGCACAGACTTATGTAGGGCCGAGATTAAGTTGTAGTGCTCCTCCCCTGTTTTGTCATAAAGCAGTACCCGTCGCTGCAAGGCGCCGGCAATAATCTCCCGATCGACCACTCCCCCGTGTGCAGCTTGCACGGCCAGTTCCAAAGTGTGCAGCGCCGACCGGGCATCGCCGCTGGCTGCTACGGCAATCTCCTCCAACAGTTCATCCGGTACGCTCACGCCTAAGTGCGCCAAGCCACGCTCCGGCAACTCGAGCGCCCGCCGCATCAGTCTGGTGACGTCCTCTGTGGAAAGAGGCTGCAACATGTAGACGCGGGTGCGCGAAAGCAGCGCGGAGACGATCTCAAACGAGGGATTTTCGGTTGTGGCTCCGATCAAGGTCACGTCGCCGCGCTCCACATAGGGCAGAAACGCGTCTTGCTGCGCCTTATTAAAGCGGTGGATCTCGTCGATGAACAGGACAGTGTTGCGGCCCAGGCGCTTCGCCCGTTCCGCATCTGCCATAACCGCTTTGATTTCTTTGATTCCACTCAGTACCGCACTGAAGGGTACGAAATCGGCTCGCGCCCGGTACGCCATTAATCCGGCTAAGGTTGTCTTTCCCGATCCGGGCGGTCCCCAAAGAATAATTGAGGTCAGCCGCCCGGTCTCAATCTGTTGGCGCAGAGGTTTATCGGGTGCCAGGATGTGTTCCTGCCCGACGTATTCGTCCAAGGTCTGCGGACGCATACGATCTGCCAGAGGACGCCCCTCATAGGAGGCGGTTGAAGCGTCAAACAAGCTCATCGAGCCCAAGTTCGTAGCTCCCTCCTGTTTTTATCGCGCTCGCTGCCGGCTTGCTTCAAAGAGCGCAATCGATCCTGCCACGGCTGCGTTTAATGATTCCACACCAGCCGATGGAATGCGAAGCGTCTGCGAACTGCGGAGCAGTTCCGGTGATACTCCGCGCCCCTCGCTGCCAATGGCAAGCGCGCAAGCCTGCCTTAGGTCAGACTCCCAGATACTAAATGCACCTTGGGCAGCCAACGCCCAAAGTCTCACTGAACTCCGTTTTAGCTGCAACAAAAGTTCATCGGCATCCACTCCTTCGAGATAGGGCAGCCGAAAAATGGAGCCTGCCGTGGAGCGCAAAAATTTGGCATTCGACACCCGAACGGAAGATCGCATGAAGACCACACCTGAGGCTCCGAAGGCTTCGGCCGACCGAACCAGGGTGCCGGCATTGCCCGGGTCCTGCAACCCATCCAATACCAGCACGAACGCCCCTGGTCCCGAGATCAGGTCGGTCCAGCCAAAAGACTGCGGCCGCAAAAGCGTGAGCACTCCCTGGCTCTGCTCGGTAGCGGCCGCAGACGCCAGCGCTGCCTCCGAAACCTCCACTACTTCTACGTCCAAATGCCCGGTCATGCTAACCCACCGTTCACGGGCCGCTGCCGTCGTAAGCACACAGGCAACCGTCCATCGGCCGCGTGCGGCTTCCTCCAGCAGATGCGGGCCTTCTGCCACCACATATCCGTCGGGGGTCAGTCGTCCCGCAGCGGCGGCTCGTCGGACCTCTTGCAGGAGCGGGTTGTGACGGCTCGTGATCGTATGTGTCCTCAGGCAACCAGGCGCGCAGCCATTGGAACCGCGGCGTGTCCCACACCAAGCTTCCGTGTAAGAATGCTAGAGTTCCATAAACTCCCATGAAGAGAATTGCCCTTGCGGCCGCTCTTCTCGTGTTCGTTCTGGCTCTGCTTCTAGGCTACCTCGTCTCCGTCGCCCATCAGATTCAGGCGCAGTCCACGCGAGATGAAGCGCGGCAGGCCGATGTCATCCTGGTGCTGGGTGCGGCACAGTATCGCGGGAAACCTTCGCCGATTCTGCAGGCGCGGCTCAACCACGCACTCATGCTCTATATGCGCGGCATCGCTCCGTATTTGTTGACAACCGGTGGCGCAGGTGGCGATACGCACTTCACAGAGGCGGAGGTCGGCCGTGCTTATCTCATCCAGCACGGGGTTCGCTCCGAAGCGATCCTGACCGATCCGGAGGGCTCCACCACCGCGCAAAGCCTGGATGGTGCAGCGGAGATCATGCATCGCATGAACCTGCACTCCTGTGTGGTGGTCAGCGACGGATACCACATATTCCGCGTAAAACGCCTGCTGGAAGCGCAGGAAATTCGCGTCTATGGTTCGCCGCGGCCTTCCAGCATTCGCGCTGCCAACGTCAGCAAGCTTCGCTGGTTTTACCTGCGCCAGGCGGTTGGCTTTACGCTGTGGCAAATCGGCGTCAATATATGACTGCTCACTCGGCCGTAAATTCCCGGCCTCGCCGTTCCTTCCCCAAGCCGGCGACTACCGCCGAGAACGCAAAAACCGTAGCTGCGGTTGCTGCCATTGCCGTGGCGTAGCTCATGCTCTCGGCGAACAAAGCTTGCAGATAGCCGATGGAGGCCGCAAGCAACACGCCGCACTGATAGGAGAACCCCGGCAGAAACCCTCTAACCTCATTCGGCGAAAGCTCGCTGAGGTGAGCAGGAATCACACCCCATGCGCCCTGCACGAAGAATTGCATCACGATCGCACCAAGAACCAGGAAGCCAAAGCTCGGTGAATAAGCCCATAGCGGAGTACTCGCGATGGCGGCAATGAAGGCAACCACCAGCGCCCGTTTTCGTCCCCAACGATCGGAAAATAAGCCGATAAGCACGCCTCCCGCAATTGCACCTAACATCGAGATGGCCGAGACCAGGGAGCGGTGCGCTGCATCCAGTTTCCAAAACCGCTGCAGGAATGTGGGATACATGTCCTGCGTGCCGTGCGAGGCCAGATTCATTCCCATCATCAAGACAGTCAAATACACGAACAGCTTCCAGTTGCGGCCGACCGCCGTCCCCAACTGACTCCAACTCTCACTCTTAGATTTTTCCCAGACCTGCGACTCAGGAACGCGAAAGCGAACGAAGAGCGCCAGCAGCGCGGGCACACCGCCCAGAAAGAACATGGGACGCCAGCCCCAGCGTGGAAACAAAAACAGGTACGCCATTGCCGCCAATAGATTGCCCAGGGCATACCCTTGCTGCAGCAATCCCGACAGCACGCCGCGCCATCGGGGCGGCACCTGCTCCATGGCTAGGGATGCACCCACGCCCCACTCTCCGCCCATACCTACCCCGAACAGCGCACGCAGAACCAGAAACCAAGTGAAGTTTGGGGCAAAGCCAGTGGCCACTTCCACAATTGAATAGAAGATCAGGTCCAGCATCAACGGCAGCCGCCGGCCGTATCGATCCGCCATCAATCCGAAAATCAAAGCACCAATGGGCCGGAAGGCGAGCGTCAAGGTCAGAGAAATGGCTACCGCCTTATCGCTCTGGTGGAACTCCCGTCCGATAGCCGTCAGGCAGAATACGACCAAAAAGAAATCAAAGGCGTCGAGTGTCCAGCCCAGAAAACCGGCAGTCAGCGCCGGCCACGCGTTCACGGTGCGGGCGCTGCTTTGCGCAGGTTCGTTCACGTCTGCGCGCTCGCCGCTGCGTTCGGCTGCCACAACGTCTCTTCCGAACCCGTGACGTGGTTCACCCAGCGGCTCCAGACGAAGAGTGCATCGCTCAACCGGTTGAGGTAGCTTACCGTCTCTGGCGGTACTGGCTCCGCGCGACTCAACGTAATCAACAGACGTTCGGCACGCCGGCAAACGGTCCTGCACACATGCAACTCCGCATCTAGTCGGCTGCCGCCCGGCAACACGAACGAGCGTAGAGTTGGCAACTCCGTATTGGCAGCATCAATTTCCCGCTCCAATTGCTGCACTTCAGCTTCGGTCACTGTCGGCTGCTTCGGGTGTACATCCTCGGGCAGCGTTGCCAAGATGGATCCTAAATTAAACAGCTCGTGTTGAATTCGTTTCAAAATGGCTGCAAAAGGCCGAAGGCGTTCGAACTGCGGGGCCAGGCCTTCCGCCGTCACGCGCGCCAAACCGATGAAAGAGTTCAGTTCGTCCACGGTTCCATACGTTTCAATCCGCGCCACGTCCTTCTGCACGCGTTGACCACCCACCAGACGCGTCTCACCGGCATCCCCGGCGCGCGTATAGATCCTGTTCAAATGGATGGACGGTTCCCCAAACTTCTGCTCCGGCATGTGCCCAATGCTACCTCAGACATCACCACCGCACTGCATACCCGATACTCGTCTCGGCGTAGCCCTGACCCGAATGCGATTGGTGCTAACTCGCTACATAGATGTGTTCAGAGAAACGAGACTCACCTGGAAGCGTGAGGGGCCTGCGCGTTGTTATTCGATTTAAAAGTCCGGCCGTCCTTCATCACAAAGTCAACGTGCTCAAGCACTGAGATGTCCGTCAGCGGATCACCGCGGACGGCTATGATGTCCGCCAACTTGCCCACTTCAATGGAGCCAATGTTGTTCTTCATATCCATCAATTCAGCCCCTTCCCGGATGGAGGAAAGAATTGCTTCTCGAGGACTCATTCCGTGCTGTACCATCATTCCCAGTTGAGGAGCGGGATTCGCGCTGTAGCCGCCGTCCAGCGCACCGGCATCGGTACCAAATGCGATTTTGACTTTAGCCTTGAGAGCTCGATCAAACGTCGAATAATTGCGCTTCAGTTGGTAAGTCCACATAGCGGGATCTTTCTGGTCTGGCAAGGCACTTGCAAATTGAAGGACAGACAGGGTCGGAACATAAACGATTCCCCTCTCACGCATCAAGGCCAGATCGGCATCTGCGATATCAACCCCGTGCTCAATACTGTCGACGTGCGCCTGGACAGCCGAATGACTATCTTCGGCGCCGACAGTATGCATCGCCACCTTGAGGCCTTTCTTGTGAGCTTCGTCGACGATCGCCGCCAACTCAGTTGCATCGTATTCGGGTGCGTAATCCCAACCCGGACTGGCAAATATCTTGATCCATTGCGAGCCAGCGGCCGCGAGCTTATCGACTGTCTCCCGGAGCATAGGCTCGCCCTTCACTCCGAAGTTGCGAGTCGTAGTGTTCATCATGGCGATCTGCATACGCGGTCCAGCCAGCAGCCCCGCCTCGACTGCGTTGCGAACGTCAATATCAGATGGCCCGAGCGTGGTGGTGCCCAGGTTGCGCACGGTCGTGAAGCCGTACCCCAGAGTTCTTTCTAATGCGCTGGCCGAAAGGCTTTGTGCGGCCGCGCCTTTCGTTTCTCGCCGCATGGGATCCTGCTCTATAACGTGCACGTGGACATCGATCAGACCAGGCAGGCAGGTCTCGGCTGAATAGTCCAAGACATCCAATCCGGCGCTGGCACCAGGTCCTGGCTGAAAGTTGGCGATTGCGACAATCCTGTTCGCCTGAACGCGAATGACTTTGTCCTTCTGCAGTCCAACGGAGATTCCGTCAAACAATGACCCGCAGCGTATTACCTTTGTGGGAGCCTGCTTCTGCGATGGAGCTGTCTGACACTGACTAAGAGTGGAGCAGAGTAGGCAGACTACAAATGCCGTCATCGTTCGCTGGGGCATCCGCGAATATTAGCATGGCTCCGGGTAGTTCTGCGTGACGCATTTATGCGCTTTTATGTCCAACACTCACCATCTCGGCCGCGAGAAATTATTGGGAGGATCGCATTACTTCTTCTTAGATACAGGCTGGAATGCCTGCGAGCGCGAAAGCACTGGATTGTCCAGGCCTCGGCTGAGATGATGGTCTCCGGAATGCCGCACGGACGATTTCTGTGGTGTGCCTTTTTCATGGCAAGCGCCATCGCATCGCCCCCGCACGTCCTAGCCGCTTCGCACCGCCTTTATGTTGCGGATATCGCCAAGGCCGGTGATTCCGATCTGCGAAAGGAATTGCTTAGACAACTGAGTAAGTCAAAAGACCTGCAGTTGGTACAGTCGCCTGCACAAGCCGACGAAATCCTGACGGGAAGCGCTGAACTGTACATTCGCGGGTATTACAGCCTGTACGTTCGCGCCGGGTCCGCGCCCAGCCATGGCCGCCCCCTGTACGGTGGGTTTGCTTCCGTTGTTCTGAAAAGCCGGTCGGGCGAGACCCTTTGGTCGTATCTAGCTACCTTGCAGGAGTCCACCAGCACACCGGGTCGTGAATTGTCCCGCGACATTGCCCGGCACTTAATTGAAAACGATCAATCGACCTCCAAGAAACCATGAGGCAGAAAACGTGAGGGATGTTGTACGCACAATGCTGCTGTGCGCCATGGTCGCAGTGTGTGCGCCGGTCTACGGCCAAGCCATACGGGTGATTTGCGCCGGCAGTACTTTCGCTGCGCCGCTTTACCAGACTTGGGGAACTTCCTACGGTAAGCAACATCCGGATTTCGTTCTCACTTACCGCGCCATCGGTTCACAAGCCGGCGTGGATGCTCTGCAGAGCGGGGAGGCGGATCTCGCTGCTTCGGATTTCCCTCCAAAGGCAACGCGCAGTAACTCGGCTTACCAGTTGGTTCCCACCGTCGTCGGTGCTGCCGTTCCCGTTTACAATCTTCCCCACCTTCGACGCAATGTTCGGTTTACCCCACAGATTCTGGCAGACATCTACCTGGGCAAGATCACGCACTGGAACGATACGCAACTGCAGGCGATTAACCGGAATGTAAAACTGCCCCCCGATCCGATTGCCATCTTTTATCGAGGCGATGGCAGTGGCACCAGCCATATCTGGAGCGCATTTCTCTCCGAAGCGAGTGGCGAATGGAATAGCCAGGTGGGCGCAGGCGTGGCCCCTCGGTGGCCGCGCGGGACTGCTGTCACTGGCAGTCAGGGACTCGTTGACGCGGTTGCTCGCACACCCGATTCTCTAGGCTATGTGGAGTTGATCTATGCGCTTCGGGCGCACCTCGGCGCGGGCGAGGTGAAGAATGCCGCCGGCGAATTTGTGGCCGCGAACATCGACTCGGTTACAGCCGCTGCGTCCACCGCCGAACGTGACCACAACGGCGGGATCTCGCTGGTGAACGCCCCCGCGTCGAATGCGTACCCTATTGCTTCGATTACCTGGCTGGTCGTGCCGCTCAAAATCTCCGAAGAAAAACGCAAGCCGCTGCAGCAGTTTATCGACTGGGCTCTCAGTGCCGGACAAGCCGAGGCGGGCTCGCTTGGTTTTGTGGCTTTGCCCCCGGGTGTTATTGAACGCGAACGGAATCGCGCCGCCCATCTCTTCACTCCATAACTGCTGCTTATTTTTATTGTTAGTAGCCAACCCTCGTTTAAGCCGGTCTAGACAAATTGAACCCTGTGCAGCTGGCACTTATTTACCAGGAGAACCCGTGTCGATCATCGATTTCTTAATCGGACGCCCTATTCCGACGTCGGATGAACGGGCTCAGCAGATCGGCATAACCAAGGGCATACCCATCTTTGGATTGGATGCTTTGAGCTCCGCAGCTTACGGTCCGGAAGCAGCGCTAACCCTGCTGATCCCTCTTGGGTTGGCGGGCCTCAGCTATATTGTGCCCATCAGCTTCAGCATCATCGTTCTGCTGCTGATCGTATTCTTTTCCTACCGCCAGACCATCGAAGCGTATCCGAACGGCGGTGGTTCTTATACTGTGGCGCACGAAAATCTGGGCACGTTCGCCGGCCTGCTCGCGGCCGCCGCCTTGATGATCGATTATGTTCTGACCGCCGCTGTCGGCATATCTGCTGGCATAGGCGCTCTTACCTCCGCAGTCCCAAGCCTCCATTCCAAAACGTTGAGCTTGTGCTTAATTGCGCTTTTGCTCATCACCGTCGTGAACTTGCGCGGCGTGGGGGAAAGCGGGAGTGTCTTCCTGGTCCCTACTTACCTATTCCTGGGTTGCATGTTCATTACCATTGGCCTGGGCTTAATTAAAAGCCTCGCCAGCGGCGGACATCCCACTGCGGTTGTCGCTCCGCCTGTGCCATCACATGCGGCTATAAGCGCTGTAAGTATCTGGCTGCTGCTGAAGGTATTCTCCAGCGGCTGTGCCGCTATGACGGGCGTTGAAGCGGTCAGTAACGGCGTGAAAGCCTTTCGTGAACCTACCGCGAAGATTGCACAGCGAACGCTCGCCATCATCATTGCCTGTCTGGTTGTAATGCTCGGAGGCATAGCGTACCTCGTGTACTCCTACAAGATTGTTGCCACCGATCCGAACGGCAACCAGTATCAAAGTGTTCTGTCTATTCTGTTCCAGGCGGTCGCCGGACGAGGTTGGTTCTATTACAGCGCCATCGGATCGGTCTTACTGGTGCTGATCTTCTCCGCCAATACCGCGTTTGCCGACTTCCCTCGCGTCTGCCGCTTCATTGCCGAAGATCGCTTCCTTCCGGTATCGTTTGCCACTCGCGGACGCCGCCTGGTCTATTCACAGGGCATTCTGGTCCTCACCTTTCTCACCGCTGCTTTGCTAATTGCCTTTGGTGGCGTCACCGATCGGCTGATCCCGCTCTATGCGGTGGGCGCTTTCCTTGCCTTTACGCTATCGCAGGCCGGCATGTTTCTGCACTGGCGCAAACATCCCCAGCCAGGCGCCGGCCGCAAGATGTTCATTAACGGCTTGGGCGCGGTCGCCACGGGCGCCACTGTCATCATCGTCGTTCTCTCGAAGTTTATGGAAGGGGCTTGGATCACTGTTGTCACCATTCCACTCATGCTGGTCGTTATGTACGCAGTCCGGCGGCACTATGACACCATCCAGCATGAGATCGAGAGCCCGGCCCCGCTCGATCTTACGGGTAATCAGCCGCCCATGGTTGTTGTTCCCATCCAGCAATGGAGCAAGCTCGCCAAACACGCGTTGTGCGCCGCTTTTGCGATTTCTTCCGATATACGCGCTCTCTACGTCAGTGCGGAAGAAGGACCCAATGAATTTTGCCGAACCTGGGAGCAGAACGTTGCTCAACCCGCCTTACAGGCCAATGCGCCTGAGCCCGAGCTGATCATTCTGCAATCGCCCTTTCGATTCGTAGTCAATCCCATTGTTGACTATGTGTTGAAGCTGGCCGCCGACAACCCGGGCCGCCGAGTGGTGGCGATTGTCCCCGAGTTGGTGGAACCGCGGTGGTACAACTATCTCCTGCACTCACAGCGCCCGGCTCTGCTGAAAACGATGTTGCTGCTGAAAGGCAACGATCGTATCTCGGTCATGAACATACCCTGGTACTTCAAGTGAACTATCTCCAGGGCAGCGCTTCGCTCGATCTTCTGCTCTTCTCTGCTCGCCTTTCCATAGCGCTCCTGCTGGGAGCGTTGATCGGATTGGAGCGCCAGTGGCGGCAGCGGATGGCCGGCACTCGCACCAATGCTCTGGTGTGTGCGGGTGCATCGGCCTTCGTGATGTCGGGTTTTCTCATACCGGGCGATCCCAGCGGCGAAGCGCGCATCGTGTCTTACGTCGTGTCAGGTGTCGGCTTCCTTGGCGCAGGCGTTATCTTCAAAGAAAATCTGCAGATACAGGGATTGAACACCGCTGCCACCATATGGTGCTCAGCCGCTGTGGGCGTTATCTCCGGCCTTGGTTTCCCGTTGTTCGCCGTTGTGCTGGTGGCCGGCATCCTTCTCACTAATACCGTGCTGCGGCCTTTGGCGTACAGGCTCCATCCTCCGGCGACCGTGACCACGCCCGAGGAAATCAACTACCATCTCGGCTTCATTTGCCGCAAATCCGACGAGTCCCGGATGCGCGCCTTGCTGCTGCAGGTTGTCAGCCGCTTGCCGCTAACGCTTTACGCGTTGCACAGTGAGGACCAGGCAAAAGGTGTATTCGTGGACGCCGATCTTCGCGTGCTCGGACGTAATGACGAGCTATTGGAACAGATTGTCTCTCGTTTGTCGCTGGAGGAAAGCGTGAAATCGATCAGCTGGCACTTGCTACCCGCCTCCGGCCATCATCCAGGCGCGGTTCCTCCCGGTTCCCAAGACGACGGAGAGTGACTTCCATGCATTCTCATCCACATGTGGAACGCCACTTCACGTCGGGGAACTCGTGCGGGATATCGTCATCGGTATGTCGGACGGTCTGACCGTGCCGTTCGCCCTCGCAGCCGGCCTGTCCGGAGCTGTCGATTCTACGCACGTAGTGATCACTGCCGGTCTGGCCGAAATCGCAGCGGGCTCGATTGCCATGGGCTTAGGCGGCTACCTTGCTGCGCGTGGCGATGCCGAGCACTATCGGCATGAACGTCAACGGGAAGAGGAAGAAATCCATACTCTTCCGCAACAGGAAAAACAGGAAGTAGCGGAAGTGCTGGAGCGCTATGGACTCACCGCGGATGAATCACGACCCATCGTGGAAGCTCTCAGCAAACGGCCGGACGCATGGGTCGATTTCATGATGCGCTTCGAGCTAGGCCTGGAAGAACCGGACCCCGGGCGTGCCCCCAGAAGCGCCGCCACCATAGCGCTGTCCTACATTGCCGGCGGGTTCATCCCGCTTTTGCCATACATTTTTAGCGCCAGCGCCCATCAGGCGCTCGCCCTTTCGGTAGGCGTCACACTGGTTGCGCTAGCTGTGTTCGGCTACCTGAAAGGCAAGGCGACAGGCACGCCCGCCCTGCGGAGCGCTCTTCAAACCACTGTCATCGGCGGACTCGCCGCCGCTGCTGCGTTCGGGCTGGCCAAAGCAATTTCCTGACGCGCCCTAAGCAGAAGTAGGAGCTCGTTTAAGCAGAGAAGCGTCCGGTAATGCCTATCGCCAACGAACTTCAAAGCCCCTTCGTTCTATAATCTGGTCAGTGTAGACATGGCAAGCCCGATACGTGTGCTCGTAGCCAAACCTGGCCTCGATGGACACGATCGCGGCGCAAAAGTGATCGCACGTGCTTTGCGCGACGCGGGCATGGAGGTCATCTACACCGGTCTCCGGCAAACTCCGGAAATGATTGTCAATGCAGCTCTGCAGGAAGACGTACAAGTGATCGGACTCTCCATCTTGTCCGGCGCGCACCACGTCATAGTGCCCCGCGTTATGGAGCTGCTGCGGGAGAAGCAGATGACAGACGTACTCGTCGTAGTCGGCGGGATCATCCCCGACGACGATGCAGCCGAGCTCAAACAGCAAGGCGTGGCCGAGGTGTTCCAGCCAGGAACCTCGCTCGAAAGCATCGTCAGCTTTCTTCGAAACTCAGTGAAACAGGTGGCCTGACGGTCGCGCGCGACCGCAGAGGTACGAAACACGATGATCCGTACTGCTCGGACGCATAAGCGCAAACAGGATAAGGATCAGAAAAGGAACTCGATGCAAGACAGACCGAACATCGCGGTGTTCGTCGATTACGACAATATTGAAATTGGTGTCAAATCGACGCTACGGCGCGAATTTGACGTATCGCTTGCCCTGGATGCGCTGAAGGAACGTGGAGATATCGTCGCCAAGTTTGCCTATGCGAATTGGGGCCGGCAGGAGGGTGCTACCCGCCAAATGGCCGAGAATGCGGTGCAAATGGTACAGCGCATTCCTTCACCCAGAGGCGATAAGAATGGCGCCGATATCAATCTCGCTCTCGATGCGCTTGAAATGGCTTTCACTCACGCGCACGTGAACGCGTTTGCCATTGTCAGCGGCGATAGCGATTTTATTCCGCTGGTCAACAAGCTGAAGGAATACGGCAAGACCGTGTTCGTGCTCGGCGGCAAGGCTTTTACCAGCACCATACTGCAACAGAATTGCCACGAATTCGTCTCGTACGAATCACTGCTGGAAGACGGAGCCACCATTGTCGCGACGCCCATGCCGGACCGCCGCGACCGGCGTGACGACCGCCCGCGTCTGGAAGGCCCAGCCGGCGGCGATCGTCCAGGTCTCGACCGGCCCGACCGCAAAGACCGCCGCGACCGTGGCCCTCGTCCGGCACCGCTCGATCTGGCGCAGGCTGTGCCGCTGGTGGAACGCGCCCTGCAAGTGCTGGAACGTCGAGCTGTCCAGCCCCAGCTTGGACTGCTGAAAAGCACCATGCTGCAGCTCGATTCCGCTTTCAGCGAGCGCGCTTATGGAGCCGGCAGCTTCTCTGATTTTGTCGACAAACTGAAGAAGGCAGAATACATCAACGTCAGCGGCTCCGGTGGCCGCTACATTATTGAGCGCCGCGGGGGGCACATTCAAGACAAGGTCGCTCCCAAGCCCGAAGAAGCTCTTCCCATGCTGCGTGATGTGCTCGAAACTCACCGTATGGAGCTCGAAAACGGCGTCACTTCCGAGGAACTGGAAGGCTGGACCCAAGCCGAAAACCCCGACTTCAATCTGCCAAAATTCGGCTTCCAGCAATTCGGCGAGCTGCTCAACTTCGCGCAGGATAAGACGGTGGTTCGCACCGAGATGGATGAAGACCGCGGCCTGATTGTGCACTTAGGCGCGGAGTTCTATCCGCCCGCTCTGCCGGCGCCTGAACCCGAGCCTATGCCCGAAGAAGAGGAAGACGAGCCGCAGCCCATTGTGGAAGGCCAGCCCACCATCTTTGAGCCGAATCCGCCGCCGCCCAAGCCCAAGAAGACCGTCACTCGCAAGCGCGCTGCGACCGGAACCGCAACCACCCGGAGGCCGCGCAAACGGAAGCCGGAATAGATACCTGAAAATAGGGTTTGTTCTCCGTTGGAACTTCTATGAACAAGCAAGACTTCTCGCGTCGCGGCTTCGGTAAGACGTTGGGCAGCGCTGCCCTTGGGGCCTCGGCTTTGCCCGTCGCCGCCCTGGCTCAATCGTCCTCGCCTGACCCCGCTGAAAAGAGCGCCTTTTCCTTTCCGCACGGCTTTCTGTGGGGCTGCGCGACGGCGGCTTATCAAGTGGAAGGGGCCGCTGCCGTCGATGGCCGCGGTCCCTCCATTTGGGATACGTTCTCGCATCTGCCCGGCAAAACGTTCGAAGGGCAGACCGGCGATGTAGCCGACGATACTTACCATCGCTACAAAGAAGATACCCAGCTCTTGAAGGACCTCGGCGCCAAGTGCTTCCGGTTCTCCGTTTCCTGGTCGCGTATCTTTCCCGAAGGCACGGGCCAACCGAACGCCAAGGGCATTGACTTTTATAAACGCTGGGTGGACGAACTGCGCAGCAACGGCATCGAACCCTTCTGCACCCTGTTCCACTGGGATCTGCCGCAAGCGCTACAGGACCGGGTCGGTGGCTGGCAAAGCCGGGATACGTCCAAGGCTTTCGCCGATTACGCCGGCTATGTCGCCAGCCAATTATCCGATCAGGTGCAGCATTTCTTCACGATGAATGAGTTCTCGTCATTCATCGACCTCGGCTATAGAGACGGCCGCTTTGCGCCGGGGCTCAAACTTGCCCCGAAGGAGCTTAACGAAACGCGGCAGAACGCAGTTCTCGCACATGGCTTGGCCGTGCAAGCGATACGCGCTCACGCGAAGGCCGGCACTAAAGTCGGACTTGCCGAGAACCCCGGCGTCGCTGTCCCTGTGATTGACGATGCCCGCAACGTTGAGGCCGCGCGCAAGGCCATGCGCGTCATCAATTCGCCCTACCTTACCGTCATCATGGAGGGTCGCTACACCGACGAATACCTGCAACAGCAAGGCGCCAACGCTCCTCAGTTCACTCCTGAAGACTTGAAGAACATCAGCACGCCGCTCGACTTCGTCGGTATCAACGTCTATCAACCCACTTATGTGCGCGCGTCGGAAGAAGCCCCCGGCTTCGCGGTGGTGCCGAATCCATCTTCGTTTCCGCACATGCTATCCGATTGGCTGTTCGTCGGACCCGAAGCGCTCTACTGGGCGCCACGTCATCTGCATGACATCTGGAAGGCGAAAGAGCTCTACATCACGGAGAACGGCTGCTCCTCCAGCGATCACCTCGCCGCCGATGGCCATGTCTACGATACGGATCGTGTGATGTACCTTCGCAACTATCTTCACAACCTGCATCGCGCCGTCCAGGAGAAGGTTCCCGTGCGCGGGTATTTCTGTTGGAGCCTGCTCGACAATTTCGAATGGGCAGACGCCTACAATCTGCGCTTTGGTCTTTACTACGTCGATTACGAAACCCAAAAACGCACGCCCAAGCTGAGTGCCGAGTGGTACAAGGCGACCATTGCCGCCAACGCCATTCTGTAACGGATGAGGTGGTTCCGCGGGCTGGCCGCCGTTCTTGCCTCGGTCGTCAGCCCTCTGTTGCTTGTTGTTGCTGCTCTCTTCCTGGCTATCACCGATCTCTGTTTTCTTCTTTTCGGCAAACGCAAGACGCCACTTGCGACGGCGGTGCACCATCACGCCGCTTCGGTCGTCATTCCCAACTGGAACGGTCGCGACCTCCTGGAGAAATTCCTTCCCTCGGTTTTGGCCGCGGTCGCCGGAAACTCTGAAAACGAGATCATCGTCGTCGACAACGCTTCCGCCGACGGCAGCGTGGAATGGCTGCACCAGCATTTCCCGCAAGTGCGAGTGCTCGCCATGGATCGCAATCTAGGCTTTGGCGGAGGCTCAAATGCAGGCTTCCGAGCCGCCCACAATGACGTAGTGGTTCTGCTGAACAACGACATGCGCGTCGAGCCCGGCTTTCTCGCTCCTTTGCTGGAACCTTTCGCAGACCCACTGCTCTTCTCCGTTTCCTGCCAGATCTTTTTTCCCGATCCCGCCAAGCGCCGAGAGGAAACAGGACTGACGGAAACCTGGTGGCACGCCGGCCGTTTTCTGGTTCAGCACCGCATCGATGCCGAAGTCGACCGTTTATTTCCATGTGCTTACCCTGGGGGCGGCTCAAGCGCTTTCGATAAAAGAAAGTTCCTGGAACTCGGCGGATTCGATGAACTGTTCCGCCCCTTTTACTACGAAGACACCGATCTCGGAATGCTCGCCTGGAAGCGCGGCTGGAAGGTTCTGTACGAGCCGCGCAGCGTTGTCGTCCACGAGCACCGCGGCACCATCGGCAAGAAGTTTTCGCGGTCTTACATCGACAGCATCGTAAAGAAAAACGCCGTTCTCTACTGCTGGAAAAATATCCACGACTGGCGCATGCTGGCGGGCCATTTTGCCGAACGCGCCCTCTCCAGTTTCTTCTCGCCAATCGCACCCACCGCTGCCGGCCGTGCCTCGGGTCTCGGCTCCTTCCGCGCCTGTCTGCAGATTGCGGACGCCGTTCATGCGCGCTGGCAGGCGAGAACGCTTGCCGCCGTTTCCGATCGCGAAGCGTTCCTGCGCCAGAAGGCAGGTTACTTCCGCGACCGCTTCGTCGCGCCGCAGCAGAAGCCGGCGGCGCGCCTGAACGTGCTCTTCCTTTCGCCCTATCCAATCGAGCCTCCTGTTCATGGCGGAGGCGTTCTGATGAAAACATTCCTGGAAGCGCTTGCCCCGCTGGCAAATATTCACCTCGTCAGTTTCGTCGACAACCCGATACAGCTTTCGAAGCAGGACGCACTCCGGCCTTTCTGCGCGTCCGCTCATTTCATTGTTCGCAAAGACCGCCGCCGCGTCGACCCCTCCAGCACCAATCCCACTGTGCTGCGCGAGTTCGCCGATCCGGAGTTCGCTTGGACGCTCCATCGCACCACCTTGCTCGAGAACATCGATTTGGTGCAGATTGAGTACACCATGATGGCGCAGTATCGCTACGACTACAGCCACATCCCGAGTTTCTTGTTCGAACACGACATCTCATTCCAGGCCATGGGCCGCCGTCTGCGCGCTGGTAAGCCACACCCGGGTCTGTTGCTGGCCTACTTGCAGTTACTCTACTTCGAACTGCACGCAGTCAAACGGTTTGCGCGCGTGCAGGTGTGTACCGAAGAGAATAAAGCGTTTCTGTTGAGTTATGCTCCCGAACTCGGCGATCGTATCGATGCAGATCTTCGCGCCATCATCAACACCGAGCACTATCCATACATCGAATCCGGCAGGCAACCGGACACGCTACTCTTTGCCGGCAGTTTCAACCACCAGCCGAACGTGCAAGGTTTGATGTGGTTTCTGGACCAGGTCTTCCCTCGCGTACTGTCGCTGCGCCCGCAGGTCCGGTTGCTGGTCGCCGGCTCCGGCAATCTCGAACCGATACGCCCCCGAATGACTCATCCAAACATCGAAATCTTGGGATTCGTTCCCGATATCGTGAGTCTCTACGATCAGTGCGCGGTCCTGATTTGTCCTGTTTTAAGCGGCTCCGGCATTCGCGTCAAGTTACTAGAGGCCTTCGCCACCGGCATACCGGTTGTGTCGACCGGACTCGGAGCCGAGGGCTTCGTTCAAACGAACGAGCCAGTCTGCGCAGTGGCGGACACGCCCCTTGACTTCGCAAACGCCACTGCCCGATTGCTCTCAAACCCGCTTGATGCGATCGCAATGGCCCGCCGCGCGCGAGCCCTGATCGAATCCCGTCACGACGCAAAGAAACAAGTCCGCCGTTTGCTCGAGACATACCATCAGGCGCAGTCACGTACTGCCCGGAATCCTAGGCCAGCCCAAGGCCCTGGGTTGTTACTCTGATGGAGACGCATGGGCGACGTCTCCGTCATCATCCCGACCTGGAACCGTGCCGACCTTCTTGACACACTTCTCCCGGCCCTCCGAACGCAGACGCAGCCACCGGACGAGATACTTGTCGTTGACAACGGCAGTACCGATCAGACGCAGGAAGTATGCGAGCGCCACGGTGCCCGTATCATCTCTCTGCCCACCAACGTGGGTTTTCCAGCAGCCATCAACGAAGGGGTGGCTCAATCAAAAGGTAACTGGCTGGTTCTCTTGAATAACGACGTGACGGTAGAGCCTACCTGGCTCGAACGCTTGCAGCAAGCCGCCGAGCAGGAACACGCGCTCTTCGCGACTGGAAAACTGCTGCAACACAGCCACCGCGACCTCATCGATGGCACCTGGGACATGGTGTCGCGGGCGGCGTATGCGTGGCGCTGCGGTTATGGCCGCGTCGACGGAGCGCTCTGGTCCCGCCGCCGTGCCATCTGGCTAGCACCCATGACAGCTGCCCTCTTTCATCGCAGCGTGTTCGACCGCATTGGTAATCTCGATGCGCGTTTCGAAGCGTACTACGAGGATGTCGATTTCGGCATTCGCTGCGCGCTCGCCGGGATCCGCGGCGTCTACGAACCCACCGCCGTCGCCACGCACATGGGCAAAAGCACCCTCGGCAAGCGGGGCGCGCGTGTCTTTTTTCTCACCGCTCGCAACCAGGTTCTTCTGCTGGCCAAGCACTACTCGCCGCGCACCCTTCGCCGCTTTGCCTGGCCCATTCTCATTGGCCAAGCCCTTTCCGTGGTTGCCGCTGCGACGCACGGTCACTTCTTCAGCGCCCTACTCGGTAAGTGGGAAGGCCTGCGCCGGTGGTCTCTCTTTCGTGGCGGCGCCAGCATACGCGAGAATGAAGCCGCTATCGAATCGGCTCTCTTTGAAAGCGAACGCGAGATCCACAAGATCCAGAAAGCCATCGGCTTCGACCCCTACTGGCGCCTGTACTTCCGGCTCGTTCGCTCGTAATGACCCAGAGTCCCGCTGCTGCCATTAGCATCGTCACGTTCAACAGCGCTCGTTACATCCGCCAGTGCCTTCAGCATGTTTTCGCGCAATCGGTTCCTGGCCTGGAAGTGGTTATTCTCGACAACGCCTCTACTGACGGTACGCCCAACATCCTGCGCGAATATGAAACACAGGCTCGCGTCATTTATAACCAACGAAACAATGGCTTCGCCGGTGGGCAAAACCAAGCTATCCGTGCCACAACTGCGCCGTGGGTGCTGACGCTCAATCCCGACGTCCGTCTTTCGCCCACTTTTCTTTCTGAAGCGATCGCCGCCGGAGAGAAGGATAAAGCGATCGGCACGGTGTGCGGCAAGTTGCTCACCATGCAAGCCGATTTCGAAATCCCCACCGACGCCCATTTCGACTCCACGGGCATTTACTTCATGCCCAACATGCGTCACCTGGACCGCGGCAGCCACGAGCCCGACCGAGGGCAATTCGACCGCGCTGAATACGTGTTTGGCGCGACCGGAGCTGCCGCGCTGTATCGCCGCGCCATGATCGACGATGTCGCCTGCAACGGAGAGTTCTTCGACGAAGACTTCTTCGCCTATCGCGAAGATGCCGATCTCGCCTGGCGCGCTCAATGGCTGGGCTGGAAGTGCCTTTACACGCCTTCGGCGGTTGCCTGGCATGTGCGCCATGTGTTGCCATCGAACCGCGAATCGGTGCCCGCCGTTCTCAATATGCACTCGGTGAAAAACCGCTTTCTCATGCGAATGAAGAACGCCACGCTGGGGCTCTACGCTCGCTTCGGTTTGGCCATGACCATTCGCGACTGCGCCGTCCTGGCCAGCTGTCTCCTCCGCGAACACTCGTCCCTTCGCGCTTTCCCGCTCATCGCAAAAGCCCTGCCGCGCACCCTCCGCAAACGCCGCGACCTCATGCGGCGCAGGCGTGTGACAAACGGCTACGTCGTAAGCTGGTTTGCATACACACCTGTGAGCTTTCCCGCGGCTTTGGCAGCGAGAACGCGCTCGTAGCTCTCTGTAGGCTCTCGTTCTCATGCGCATTGCTTTGCTGGGCACACGTGGCATCCCGGCCAAATACGGCGGCTTCGAAACTTTCGCCGAAGAACTGTCGGTGCGCCTGGTCGAACGCGGCCACCACGTGACGGTGTTTTGCCGCGAGCGTTTCGCTGAGCCCACCTATCGCGGCGTTCAGTTGCGCTTTCTGCCCACCATTCGTCACAAATACTTCGACACTGTGGCCCACACCGCTATCTGTACCGCCGCTACGCTCTTCGAGCGCTACGATGCCATGCTGTTCTGTAATGCGGCTAATGCCATCTTCACGCTGACGCCTCGCCTTCTTGGTATGCCCACGGCTCTGAATGTAGACGGGTTGGAGCGTCACCGCAAAAAGTGGAATGCCGTCGCAAAGAGTTACTATCTGCTGTCGGAATGGCTTGCGACCTTCTGCCCCAGTCGTGTCGTCACCGATGCCGAAAAGATACGTGATTACTACGCCGAACGCTATGGCAAGGACTCTACCTTCATCCCGTATGGTGCAGCCATTGGCAAATGCCCCGGCGATGATCACGTCCGCGCCCTGGGACTTGAGCCCGGCCGCTACGTCCTCTATGTCAGCCGCCTGGAACCCGAGAACAACGCGCTGTTGGTGCGCCGGGCGTTTGAACAAGTCCGCACCGATATGAAGCTCGCCATTGTGGGCGACGCGCCCTATGCGGCGGAGTACATCCGCGAAGTCCGCCAAACCGCTGACCCCAGAATCGTCATCCCGGGCGCCATTTATGGCGACGGCTATCACCAGCTTCAATCGCACAGTCACGCCTACGTGCAGGCTACTGAAGTGGGCGGCACGCATCCTGCGCTCATCGAAGCCATGGGGCGTGGAGCGCTGGTGCTGTACTTGGACAATCCGGAGAACACCGAAGTTGCGGCCGATACCGGCATCTCTTTCCGGAACGATGTTGCCGACCTGCGCGACAAACTGCAGAGTGCCGTGCTCCTGCCGGCCTCGGAACGTGACTGCTGGGGCCGAAAAGCCATGGCCAGAGTCGAAAGGCTTTATAGTTGGAATGCTGTTACTGATGCATACGAGAAGCTCCTCGGGGAGATGTAATTGGCTGCCGTTCTAAACCCTGCAGCTCTCTCTGCGGTGCGTGCGCTGCCGTACCGCTGCTGGGTGGAAGTCTCCCGCCCGCAAATTGCCGCCAACTTCCGTGCCATTCGGGACTTGGTGGGCCCCGGCGTAGAAATCATGCCGGTCGTGAAGGCCGATGCCTACCGCCACGGTGCTGTCGAAGTCTCGCGCACTCTGGTGGAGGAAGGTGCACGCTGGCTGGCGGTCAGCAGCACAGAGGAGGGTGTCGCACTGCGCGATGCCGGCATCACGGCTCGCATCCTCGTGATGGCTGACTTTTTGCCGTTCACACGCGAAGCCTTGTTGGCCTACCGCCTCACTCCCGTGCTCCACGGTCTGGAGGATATCGCCGAACTCGATCGTCTTGCCTGCGCGCGCGAAGAGAAAGTTCGTTACCACCTGAAGATCGATTCGGGCATGGGACGTCTGGGAGTCAGGCAGCCCGCGGCTGAGGTCGCGGAAGCCATCCTCGCTGGGCGACATATCGAACTGGAAGGCTTGATGACGCACTTTGCGTCAGCCGCCGACTACGGCGCAAGCCAGACCGACGAACAAACCGCTGCGTTCGACCACATTGTAGATGCTTTGGCAAAGGCCGGCATACATCCGCAGCTCATCCACATGTCCAGCACCATTCCCGTGGCTTATGGCCGCCGCAACACGTGGCGAGGCATGGTTCGCCCGGGACACAGCATCTACGGCTATGTGTCGCCTGCTCGCGGACACGCCCCTGGGCGACAGCTGACCGTCAAACCCGCCCTCTCCTGGCGCGCCAGCATTCTGTCCGTCAAGGACATCCCACAAGGTGCGCCCGTCGGGTATGGGGCTACATTCCAGGCACTGCGGCCTATGCGCATTGCTGTTCTCGCGGCCGGGTACGCCGACGGAATCCCGCATCGCCTGGGTAACACCGGCAATGTGATCGTCAATGGCCGGCTCTCGCCCATTCTCGGCGCGGTCTCAATGGATCTAACCTGCGTAGACGTTTCGGCTTCTCCCGAGATCCAGGTTGGGGACGCGGTTACCTTGCTGGGTCGGGAAGGCAATGTCGCCATCGATGCGCAGCAAATCGCCAGGCAGGCCCGCACCATCTCGTATAGTGTTTTGTGCGGCATCCACGCCCGCGTCAAGCGCATTTATGTGTAGAACCACGGCGTGGTATCACGCCGTCCAGCTTCATCGCTAGGTATGCGGTGTGGTTTTGACGGCGATGACGCGAAGTCTCCTATAATCGGCGTGCCAGCGTCCATCCCGGTAAAGAAGGGGGCGCAGTTGTTCGATTGTTTTGCGCATCGTTCGGGCGCGAATGCGGCTGCCGAGCGACTCAAAATAGAACCAGGCGAACTGGTGTAACCAATTCTCCATGCCTTCCTCGCCTTCAAGCGGCGTGGGACGATCGAACAGCTGAGCAAAGCGGACCTCTAACCCGACGTCTTCGAGGACGGCCGCATACTGGCCGACTGTGGGGAAGTACCAACGCGGCTCCGGAATGGCGGGCATGTCCTCACTAACAATCTGCCTGACTGCGCTCTCAATATGCTGGATATTGCCGTAGCCTCCGAACTCGGCAACAAAACGTCCGCCCGGCTTGAGCGCGTTCGCGATGCCGCGCGCCGCTGCCGCAGCATCGAGCACCCAATGCAATGTCGCATTCGAAAATACAGCGTCGAACTCTTCACGGAAATCGAGCGCAGTCGCACTCTTCAGCAGGAACTTCAGCTTGGGGTAGTTCTGGCGCGCCTGCCCGACCATTTCGGGCGAGGAGTCTACTCCGGTAACATCTGCTCCCGAATCGGCGATTTGACTCGTCAGCTGCCCCGTGCCACTCCCGACATCCAGAATCGATTCGCTTTGCTTCGCGGCAAGTAACTGCAGAATCCCTTGGCCCAACTCCCAGACAAACGCGTGCCTAGCCTCGTATAACTCGGGATCCCAGCGGTCAATCACGCCGAGTAAGCTCTCAAAATTGCAAAAACAAGCACGCCAGTAATTGAGACGTAAAGCCAGATGGGAAAGGTCCAGCGCGAGACGCGGCGGTGGAAGCGGAACTGATTCCGCAGCGCGTACCACAGCGTTGTCAGAATGAACGGCAGTGCCACCACAGACAGGAAGATATGCGAAATCAGGATGGAGAAATAGACCGGACGAATCCAGCCGTGTCCCGGAAATTTCGTGTCTCCGTGAAAGTAATGGTAAGTCACATAACTAAGCAGGAACAATGACGAGAATACCGTTGCGCTCAGCATGAAGCGCATATGGATCAGGCGATTCCCGCGCCGAATGTTCCAGTAGCCGCACAGGAGGCAGACGGCACTAAGCGAATTCAGAACGGCATTGGCCGCTGGAAGCGAATACACCCATACGGGACCTTCAACGCGACCTTTGAAGTAAATCAACCAGACCAGAGCGGCGGCGATAAGCGCACTCAGTACGATGATGACCGGAAGCGGTTTCCGCGCTAATTCAGGAGCGTTGGTTGCGGGAGTAGCGATACGAGAGCTCATGACCGTTGATGGCGAAGTATTTCGATGTCACGCATCATCTGACTGATTCCGTTTTCACCATCCTCGTCAAAGCTGGAATAGTAGCCCCGCAAATTGCCGTGCTTATCCACCAGGACGAATTTCGTACTGTGATCCATCTGCGGGATCACGTCGCCGACCTTGAAGACATTCCGAGCAAGCAGGTGTACCGTGGCCGGCGATCCCGTGAGAAAGAGCCAGTCCGGCGCTGGACCATGAAATCTGTGAGCGAAAGCATCCAACACAGCTGGTGAGTCGTGTGCGGGGTCCACTGAAATCGATAGCAGTTCCACGTCTCGCTCGTCTTGAACCTGCTCTTGGACATGGTGGAGACGCTGCGTCATCATCGGGCATGGGCCGGGGCAGTTGGTGTAAATAAAGTCGACCACCCAGACCTTTCCGGCTACCGAAGAGCTGTCGAATGGCTTGCCGGAAGACGCCGTCATCTCAAAGTGCGGCACCGAACCGTAGTTCGGAAGCTTTGCGGAAGGATCTGTACAAGCAGCCGTCATTAAGAGGGCGGCCGCCAACGCAGATCGAAGACTACGTTGCTTCACAAACGTGTTGGATCGAGAATCATCAAACCGTAAAGAACAGGCAGGTAGATGATGGAGGCCCATAGGACGCGGCGAGCCCGCATTCTGGTTCTGTCTAAAGAAACGCGCACGCCCGAATACAGAAACAGCAACCCAAGCGCCACCGCACCCACCGTGTAGATGCTTCCGGTCATTCCCAGCACTTCCGGAAGAACGCTGATGGGAATCAGCAGGACCGAGTAAATGATGATCTGGCGAGAGGTGGACAGCCCATCCGGTTCCACCACGGGCAACATCTTGATTCCTGCGCGCGAATAGTCTTCGCGGTACATCCAGGCGATCGCGTAGAAGTGAGGAAATTGCCACAAGAAAAGAATGGCGAACAACACCCAGGCGTGCACGGTCAACGTGCCCGCTGCGGCAGCGAACCCGATTACCGGCGGCATGGCGCCAGGAAACGCGCCCACAGTCGTGGACCACCACGTACGCTGCTTCAAAGGAGTGTAAAGAAACAGGTACATGATTAGGGTCAATAGCCCCAGCGCAGATGCCAGCCAGTTCACGCCCCAGCCGAGTTCCACGCCGCCGAGCACAGCCAAAGCGATGCCAAACGTAAGGGCATGATTCGGCTGCAACCGGCCTGACGGCAGCGGCCGCATTTGGGTCCGCTTCATGTAGCTGTCCGCATCGCGTTCGTACCACTGATTCAGCGCAGCCGTGCCAGAAGCAATCAGACCGGTACCAATTACCGTGTGTACGACGGACCAAAGCGACCAGGCACCGTGGTGGCCGAAGAAATAGCCAATCGCAGTGCTCATAAGGATGAGCCACGTAATGCGAGGCTTGGTGAGCTCGATGTAGTCTTTCACTGTTTCAGTACACGCGCCGAATCGATCGTAGAAACCGGCGGTGATTAGCCGTAGTTAACATTTAAAGTGTACTCCTTCCGGTTTGACAAGAATTTGTACACCTGTAGGACGCTTAGTCATGGCGCTTTGATCTAATAGCTGTGGACTCGCATGGCTTCAAATCTTGTACCTGTTACGGTCGCGAATGGCGACGGCATTGGACCCGAAATTATGGCAGCTTGCCTTCACATTATGGAGGAGGCTGGGGCCCGGATCGAGACGGAAACGATTGAGATTGGTGAGAAAGTCTATTTGCGGGGCATTAGCGCTGGGATAGAGCCTAGCGCCTGGGAATCGTTGCGGCGGACCAAGGTGTTCTTCAAAGCACCCATCACCACCCCCCAAGGCGGTGGCTTCAAATCGCTAAACGTCACCACGCGAAAGAGCCTGGGGCTCTACGCCAACGTCAGGCCCTGCGTCTCGTACCACCCCTACATCGACACCAAGCATCCCGGGATGGACGTGGTGATTGTCCGCGAGAACGAAGAGGATCTCTATGCGGGCATCGAACACCGGCAAACCGACGAAGTGTATCAATGCCTTAAGCTGATCAGCCGGCCGGGATGCGAGAAGATCGTGCGCTACGCGTTCGAATATGCACGCCGCAACAACCGCAAGAAAGTAACCTGTTTCACCAAAGACAACATCATGAAGTTCACCGATGGCCTGTTCCATAAGGTCTTCGATGAGATCGGTGCGGAGTATCCGGAGTTTGAGAAGGAACACTGGATCGTCGATATCGGTGCGGCAAAGCTGGCTGATACTCCGGAGGCGTTCGACGTGATTGTGATGCCAAATCTGTATGGCGACATTCTCTCGGATGTGGCAGCGCAAATTGCCGGATCGGTCGGATTGGCGGGCTCCGCGAACATCGGCGAAACGGCGGCCATGTTTGAGGCGATTCATGGCTCGGCTCCCCGGCGCGCGGGGCAGAACCTTGCCAATCCGTCCGGTTTGCTTCATGGCGGCCTACTGATGCTGGTGCACATTGGGCAACCCGAGATCGCCGAGCGAATCCACAATGCCTGGCTGAAAACGATCGAAGACGGTATTCACACCTACGATATCTACAAGGAAGGTATCAGCAAGCAGAAAGTCGGAACGAAAGAATTCGCCGAGGCCGTTGTGGCGCGCCTGGGTCAAAAGCCAAGTCAGTTGAAAGAGGCGTCTTACTCTAAGGAGCCGGCAAAGTCAGCTCACTTCCACTTACACGCCGAAAGCCCCGGCGAAGAAAGAGCTGGTCGGCGTCGATGTGTTCTTCCACTGGCCGGAACGCGACGCCAGCGCCTTCGGGCAACGCTAGAAAAGTTCAACGGCGACGGACTGAAGCTGAGTTCGGTCAGCAATCGCGGCGTCAAAGGTTTATCCGGAAGGCTTCCCGGAGACGTTTTGCACCGATCACTGGCGCGCCGGCTTCGTCTCCGAGCAGTCAGGCGGGCCCGGTCACGCACGATCAGATTGTCCAATTGCTGGACCGACTGCAGAAGAGCGGCCTCGACTTCATCAAGATTGAGAACCTCTATACCTTCGACGGGCAAAAGGGTTTCGTCGCCTCGCAAGGAGAGTAGATCTTGGACATCAAGCCGCTGGTCGGCGTCATGATGGGCAGCCAGCTCCGATTGGGAAACGATGCGGCTGACTAGCGAAGCACTGACTAAGCTGTCAGTGCCGCACGAGTGCCGCGTCGTGTCGGCCCATCGCACGCCGGATTGGATGGCCGAATATGCCAAGGGTGCCGAAGAGCGCGGCATGGAAGTGATCATGGCGGCGGCGGGCGGCGCTGCGCACTTGCCTGGAATGATGGCCGCGCATACACCGTTGCCGGTGCTGGGCGTTCCTATAAAAAGCAGTATTTTGAACGGCGTCGATTCGCTTTTGTCCATTGTGCAGATGCCTGCTGGCGTGCCGGTAGCCACGCTCGCCATAGGCAACGCGGGCGCTACCAATGCCGCACTGCTCGCGGCCAGCATCCTGGGCGCGAAATATCCGGAGATTCGCGAACGCCTTAAGGCTTGGCGACGCGAGCAGACCGAGTCTGTGCTCGCCAATCGGGAGCTCGTGTGACGGTGAAGCCAGTTCTCCCGGGCAGCACCATGGGCGTGCTGGGAAGCGGTCAATTAGGTCGCATGTTCGCAATCGCAGCCCGCCGCATGGGCTATCGAGTGCACACCTTTTCGCCCGACGAAGACACGCCCACCGGTCAAGTGGCCGACTTAGAGGTGAAAGCCGCCTACGAAGACTTGGATGCCGTCCGCCAGTTTGCCTCCGGTGTCGACGTGGTTACGTTTGAGTTTGAAAACGTGCCTACGGCAACCGCCGCCGCTGCCGAAGAGTGCGCCCCGGTGCGGCCAGCCGGCCACATCCTGCATACCACGCAGCATCGTCTGCGCGAGAAGACATTCCTGCGCGACTCCGGGTTTCCGGTCACCCGCTTTCGCCGGGTCGGCACGCGCGAGGAACTGGACACCTGCGCTGCCGAAATTGGCCTGCCTGCCATTCTGAAGAGCGCCGATTTCGGCTACGACGGTAAAGGCCAATTCCGCCTGCAGCATCCGTCGCAGTTCGACCAAGCGTGGCAAGCTGCGGGCGGGCGCGAAGCAGTGCTCGAAGCCATGGTCGATTTCCGGTGCGAGATCTCGGTAGTTGCCGCGCGGTCCGCGAACGGCGCATTTGTCCACTACGGGGCAGTAGAAAACCACCACGAAAATGGCATTTTAGATCTGTCCATCGCCCCGGCGCGCGTAGATCTGAAGGTAGCGGCACGCGCTGAAGCCATTGCCCGGGCCGTCCTTGAAAGACTGGAAGTGGTGGGGGTTTTGTGTGTGGAGTTCTTCGTGTGCAGCGATGGCGACTTATTGATCAACGAACTAGCTCCGCGTCCGCACAACTCCGGCCACTTCACCTTCGACGCCAATCTCACCAGCCAGTTCGAACAACAGCTACGCGCTGTTTGTGGATTGCCGCTAGGATCGGTGGAGCAGTTCGCCCCGGCCGCCATGGCGAACTTATTGGGCGAAGTCTGGGCCAACGGTGAGCCCGACTGGGCGGCCGCCGCAGCCATGCCCAATGTGAAAATCCATCTGTACGGAAAAGTAGAGCCCCGGCCGGGGCGCAAGATGGGTCACGTGACAGCATTGGGCGCAAACATCGTTCAGGTCTTAGCCGATGCGCAGGCCGCCCGCCGTGTGTTGAGCCGAAGCTGAACACTTCTCTTTAACCCGGCTTCGCCCGCGGTTTTAGGCCCTCGTTCGGAATGGACCGGAGAAGTTGACGAGAATGCTGTTATTGCGGTCCAGGAATCAAGCAGAACGGCGACAAGGCGTTCATCTGAGTCGTCGAGCAAAATTAGCTCTACAAAAGCGGCGTGGGTTGCCAGCGCGCTCCGCCACCGACGACCAATGGTGAGCGAAGCAGTGGATCCGGCTTAGGCCGCCGAACTCCGGCTTCTCCCGGTTTGCATCCCTTGCGTCTCAAGATCCTCACGGAAAACGAAATACATAGCCCCGCCGAAGTTGACCTGAACGGTTTTGTCGTTGAAACCCGGACCGCAGACTTCCACGCCGGGATCTAGGGTGATTTGTGTGAGCAGCCCCATGTGCTTGCTTCCTGTCTCGGAGCCAAGTACCTGGATCGCCGAAATCCGTCGTGAAGTGTCGCTGCCTGACGTAAGTGGCATAACTTACCTTAAGCCGAGAACGCCCGTAGTTAAATCAGGCAGAACCCTTAAAAGTGGCAGGTATCATTCACAGTGTCACGCGATGACAAGGTCTTAACCGCGATGGTAGGTAGTTCCACAAACGCTAGCGTGTGAGCCCAGCGGATTCGTCAACCGTAATGAAGCGATCCGCCGGCACATTTTCGAAGTGCTGCACTTTGCCGCTGGGCCATTCGACCGTGAGTTTGGGGACAGCGCGGTCCCCCTTCAGGCCGAAGGCGAGCGCCAGGTCGCTTTGCGAACAGTAACTGGAGCCGCTGTGGACGGTCTGCCACTGCTTTCCGGCCGTACTTTCCACTCGCACTACAGCGCCCAGCGCGCTTCGGTTTGACTGCCGTCCCGACCAGACGAACATTCAGCCAGTGATTGCGGTTGCCGCCATCGTTTCTCAAGCAGGCGGGCCGGCCCGCCATTTTCCGTGACAAGGACATCCAGGTCGCCATCATGGTCGAAGTCGGCGTAGGCGGCGCCACGTCCGACGATGGGGCGGAGGATATCAGGTCCGACTGCATTCGTCACGTCCTCGAATCCGCCATGTCCGTTGTTGTGAAACAACAGGGAGGGCTGGCGAAACTGCAGGTCGGTCTGCGTGCGATTGATGTCGGGTTCGATATGCCCGTTGACCGCAAAGATATCGGGGAAGCCGTCGAGATCGTAATCGAAGAAGAACGCACCGAACGTGACGTCGAGCAAACTGGAGCGGGCCAGGGGAGTGGATTGGGCGACGTCGGAAAAGAGCCCTGTGCCGTCGTTATGGTACAGCGCCATCATCTGCTTGCTGAAGTTACCTACAAGAAGATGGGCGCGGCCGGAATGGTCGTAATCCGCCGCATCGGCCCCCATCGCGCCTCGAGCAACGCCGTCATCCCCGTACCCCACTCCTGACTCTATGCCCTGTTCGGCAAAGGTTCCGTTCTTGTTATTGCGGTAGAGCTTGTTCGGTTGTGTATCGTTCGCGATGAATAGATCGGGCCAGCCATCACTGTTCATATCGAACACGACAATCCCGAGCGACTTACTGTTCGGATTATCCAGGCCCGCCTTCTTGGTGACGTCTTCAAAGCGGCCATTGCCCAGATTGTGATACAGCTTCAGGCTCTCGCCTTTGTAGGATTCGGGCGTGCAGTAAGACTTTGTCTTGCCGTCCATGGAGCATCGAATGTCTTTGGGGGCGCTCCACTGGACGTAGTTCGCCACCACCAGGTCGGCTTTGCCATCGCGGTCATAGTCGAACCAGGCGGCACTGGTCCCGAAATTGGCATTGCGGATGCCGCTGGCCGCGGTCACGTCACGGAAGTGACCGCGACCTTCGTTATGGAATAAGCGATCGCCTTCTAGCGCGGTGACGTAAATGTCGGGAAGGCCGTCGTTGTCGTAATCCGCAACAGCAACGCCGTTTGCATACATCTCCACATCGAGGCCGCTCCCTTTCGTTATGTCACTGAAGGTGCCGTTTCGGTTGTTGCGATAGAGAGCAGGGAGGTGGCGAGTACCGGCCGCCGTCCAGTCCTTTCCGTTCAGCAGAAACACATCGGCCCAACCGTCCCCATCCAGGTCGACGAAGGCACAGCCGGAGCCGACGGTTTCGGGCAGCCACTTCTTTCCGACTGCGCCGTTGTAGTGCGAAAAGTGAATACCTGCCTGGCTCGCGACGTCCACGAATTTGATCGACTGATCGCTTTTGATGGATTGATCACTGGCGGGCGCCGTCCAAACAAGGACTGCAAACGCGAAGAAGCGAAAAACGGAGCTGATGTTCATGGCGCAGAAAACTGGGGGATGTTCGCACTCTAGCAGAGGAGTTTCGACCTCAATCTTTCGGTGGAGACGGGTCCCCAACAAACGAATGGGACCCATATTCCAAGCTTGTGCGGCGTGTGGTTCGGTGCCACACTTTAGTTCAAAGACTCTGCCGAAAAGGAATGCGAGCGGGTAGCGAAGCTCGCCGGGAATCAACGTTGAAGCGTTCGTCGTTAGCCGTGGTCGCATCGGCTCTGGTGGTTTGCGCCGCGTGCCGGAATTCGGGACTGCCCGAACCCGGTTCGAAAACATATGCCGACCTTTGTTCGGCCTTCTATCTAGGGCTCGCGGGGTTGCAGTCCGGCGAAGATGTCAGGGCGAAGGAGTACCTAACGCGCTCGACGCAGATCGCGCCGGGTGAACCTGCCGGGTGGGCCGACGTGGGCATCCTCGAAGTGCGCCAGCAGCAGTTCGATGCAGCTTTTCAGAGTGTCGATAAGGCCAGATCGCTCGCGCCGTCGAATAGCCGCATTGAAGCGTTGTTGGGATTGATTGAGAACCGGCGCGGCAAGTTGCCGGAGGCCGCGGCGCATTTGCAGAAGGCCGTTTTGCTGGATGGACGCAATTTAAAGGCGATCTATTCGCTGGCGGAACAAAGAGAGCACGATGACAGCCAGGCGAGCCAGGCAGCTGCGCAACAGCTGTTGCGGCAGATTCTGCAGCAGCAGCCGGCGAACGCGGCTGTGTTGCTGGACGACTTGCGGCTGGCGGCGAAGCGCGGCGATTTGGCGGAGGCGCAGAAGTCGTTAACCGCGCTGCAACCACTCGCCGGAACGTGGCCCGACGCTGCTCGCCTGCAGTTTGCCAATGTAGAGCGGAGCGTGAACAGCGGAACCATTCGAGCCGCCGCCGTCCAGGTGCAGTTTCTGCGCAACGTGCTGCTTCGAGTCCCAAAATATCGCGAGGACCTGGACCAGATTCAAACGCCCGCCACGCTGGTGGCACAGCCCTTTACGCGATTCTTGCGCTTGCCCGTCATCAATGCAGAAGCGGCCGCGCCCGATATGCAGACCCACTTCGACGCAAAACCGCTGGCGCAGGCCGGTTCAGGTAACCTTTCGTGGCTTGGCGTGATGGCGCTAGATGAACAGGGCTTGACGGCCGCGTGGGCCGATGACAACACCCTTCACCTGGCGACCGGCGCTGCTCTAACTCTGCCCGGCAAGCAATCGACGCCGCTCAGCAACGCGGCCGTAGCGGCGGCTGACCTGAACTACGACTTCAAATCCGACGTTGCGATTGCTACCGCGTCGGGCCTGAAGATCTATCAACAGGAAGATCCCCAGCACTTTCGCGATGTGACTGGTGAGAGCAAAATACCTGGGGCAGTGGCCAAAGCGGCGTACACAGGCGTCTGGGCATTCGATGTGGATCTGGACGGCGACCTGGATCTGGTGCTAGGTGTCCCGCACGGCGACCCAGTGGTGTTGCGCAATAACGGGGATGGCTCGTTCACGCCCACAGATCCTTTCAAAGGGATGAGTGGCCTGACCGCATTTGCCGCTGCTGATCTGGATGGTGACGGCGATCCCGATGTCGCCGCGATTGACGCGGCGGGCAATCTTCATGTTTTTGTAAATGAAAGGCTAGGCGCCTATCGCGAGCGCGGAGTGCCGTCGATCGTTAGCGGCGGCGTTGGAGCTCTGGCGGCTGGCGATATCAACGGCGACGGCATTCTCGACTTGCTGGTTTTGAAAAACGATTCCTCCGTCGTGCGGCTTTCGATGAAACGAGACAGTCAGGATTGGGAATCGGCCGAGGTCGTGCGAGCAGCTAAAAGCGCCAGGCCGAATCTGTTCATCGCGGACCTGGATAATAACGGGGCGATGGACCTGGTTGCGGGTGACCAGGTATTTCTAAACAGTGGCAGTACCTTTGCTGCTTTGCCGTCCCGCCTGGCAGCGATTCCACACGCCGTCGCCGATACGAACATGGACGGGCGATTGGATATCGTCGGCGTGAATGCTGGCGGCGCTCCAGTCACCTTAGTAAATCGCGGCGTCAAGAACTATCAATGGCAAGTAGTGCGAACGAAGGCCGCGCATGCGACCGGCGATCAGCGCATCAACTCCTTCGGCATCGGGGGAGAGATGGAGCTTCGTTCCGATCTGCTGGCTCAAAAGCAGATCATCAATTCGCCCTTGCTGCATTTCGGGTTGGGCGATCACAAAGCGGTCCAGTTTGCGCGTATCGTGTGGCCGAACGGGTTCGTGCAGGCGGAGTTCGACCTGAAGTCGGATCAGACGGTGCTGGCGGAACAACGCATCAAGGGATCTTGTCCCATGCTGTTTACCTGGGACGGACACGGGATGCAGTTTATAAAAGACGTGGGACCTTGGGGGTCGGCGCTCGGTTTGAACGTCAACGCTCAAGGCAAGGGTATCTATGGGACGCGTGAATGGTTCAACGTGCGCGGCGACCAGTTGCGACCGCACGACGGCTTCTATGATTTACGCATCACCGCAGAGTATTGGGAGACCTACTACATGGACCATTACTCGCTACTGGCGGTGGACCATCCGGCCGATTCGGAGATCTACACGGACGAACGCTTTGCACTGCCCTCGCCGACGCCGAATTTAATCGCCACGAAAGCCACCAAGCCCTTCGCACGCGCAACCGACGACGGTGGAAAGGATGTCACAAGTATTGTGCGCGATCTGGATGATTGCTTTCTCGACACTTTCGGACGCGGACAGTATCAAGGTCTGACGCGAGATCACTGGGTGGAACTCGAGCTTCCGGCGGATGCACCGGTCGACGGCCCGCTGTACCTGGTGGGGCAAGGATGGATCCACGATACCGACGCCACCATTGTGAAGGCGCAGTTCCAGAACAGCAAGGCGCACCCAGAAGGGTTGAGCATCCAAGTTCCAGATGCGGCCGGACACTGGACGACGGTTCGCGACGGCTTAGGTTTTCCGAAGGGCCGCGTAAAAACGGTCATTCTGGATATCAGCGGCATCTTTCGGCCCGGTGCTCCGCGCAAGCTACGACTGCGCACTAATCTGGAGCTGTATTGGAATAAATTGGCATGGGGCGCGGGTTATGGGGAGAAAGGTATAGAGCAGAAGCACCTTTCGTTGGCGGCGGCTGAGCTGCGATTCCGGGGCTTTTCCGCTGATCACGAAGGCGGATGCTTCGTCGCCGGAACTTCCGCACTACGACCGAATCCGGGAATCGGACCTGCGCTGGCACGACCAGGAAGGGTATGCAACCCGTTACGGTGAAGTGCGCGAGCTGCTGGAAAACGTGGATGACCGGTTCGTGATTACCAGTCCTGGCGACGAATTAAGAATGAAGTTTGCTGCCTTACCTGCGCCTGCGCCAGGCATGAAGCGAGACTTCATCTTGATCTGCGATGGATGGGTAAAGGACGGCGATTACAATTCCACTTTCGCAGGAACAATCCTGCCGCTGCCCTATCACGCAATGAAAGATTATGTCGTGCCGCCGACCACGTTAGAGGCCGACCGCGGTTATCAACTGCACCCCCAAGACTGGCAGACGTATCAGACGCGCTATGTGAGCCCGCAATACTTCGCATCGGCGCTTTGGGAGCGGTAAATGAGTAAAGCACGCATATTCGCCGGCGTTCTTTTTGTTGCGCTGCTCGCAACGCCGGTTGTGTATAAGCGAGTGCTGGCACACAGGCAGGCGGTGGCCAACGCCAGCCAGCAATCCGCGGCCGTGGCCCAGTATGGCTTTCGCCTTGAGGAATCTGCCAAAGCCTCTGGCGTCGATTTCCGGCATCAGGCGCCGAAGCTCGATCCGAAACTGAACCACATCATGGAGCAGATCGCCTCCATGGGGGCTGCCGTCTCCGTAGTGGACTTTGACCACGATGGCTGGGACTGACTTTTACGTCACCAATAGCGGCGAACAATCACGCAACGCTTTGTACCGCAATATGCACGACGGTACGTTTCGCGATGTGGCGAGCGAAGTAGGACTTGCGGACGTGAACTCGCGTGAAACCGGCGTTTCGATGGGGGCCGTTTGGGGCGATTACGATAACGACGGCTACGAAGACGTTTTTATTTACAAGTGGGGCAAGCCGGAGCTGTACCACAACGATGGAGGCAAGCACTTCACGCGTGTCACCGAAACCGCCGGATTGCCTCCATGGGTGAATGCGAACACGGCCATCTGGTTCGATTACGACAACGACGGCAAGCTGGATCTCTTTCTGGGCGGCTACTATCCGGAAGATGTGAATCTGTGGCGGCTGCGAAACACCAAGATGATGCCGGAGAGTTTCGAGTATGCGCAGAATGGCGGCCGGAAATACTTGTTTCACAACCTGGGCGGCGGCCGCTTCGAGGAAGTATCGGCGAAGCTCGGCATAAGTTCTCGGCGTTGGGCGTTGGCAGCGGTGGCAGCGGATTTGCGCGGCACTGGTTATCCCGATCTGTTCGTCGCTAACGATTATGGCGTTTCCGAACTGTACCTGAATCAGGGCGGAAAATCATTTCGGGAGGCAGGGAAGGAGACCGGAGTCGGGTACGCGCCGAAGAGCGGCATGACGGCTTCAGTCGGCGACATCCTCAATCAAGGCCGCTACGGAATCTTCGTCAGCAATATCTCGGAAGAAGGCGTGCTGGTGCAGGGCAACAATCTGTGGATGCCCCAGCCAGGCACCTCCGGCAACAACGTTAAATTTGAAAATGTGGCCAATGCCATGGGCGTCGAACTCGGAGGCTGGAGCTTCGGGGGCCAGTTCGGCGATCTGAATAACGATGGTTTTCTCGATCTCTACCAGGTGAACGGCAACGTCTCGCTCGACCCGGATCGAAATTATTGGTACGACTATTCGAAAGTGGCCGGCGGAAACGGTTCCATCATTTCGGATGCGGCGAACTGGCCGCCTTTGAAAGGTCGGAGCCTTTCCGGTTATCAGCAAAAACGCGTTTGGATCAACGATGGCGCGGGGCAATTCAAGGAAGTCTCTCAGGTGGTGGGCGTCAAAGACCGCTACGATGGCCGTTCGGTTGCGCTTGCCGATTTCAGCAATACGGGTGCTCTGGACGCAGTGGTCGCGAACCAGAAAGGCCCCGTTCTTCTGTACAAGAATCGTGTCGATCCACAGAACCATTGGATCGAGTTCAACCTCACCGGACGCAGCAGCAATCGCAGCGCGATCGGAGCTGAAGTCCGTGTTTTCTGGAACGGGCAGGAACAGGTGCAGGAAGTCTCTGGCGGAAGCGGCTTCTGTTCGCAAAATCAGCGGCGGTTGCATTTTGGATTGGGCAAAACCGGGAGCGTGGATCACGTCGAGATACGCTGGCCTTGCGGCACCGTGCAAAGAATAAGTTCACCGGCCTCGAACAAAATCATATGAAGTAGAGGAACAGCGATGAGCGTGCAGACACAAACTTCTGCGCGCCGCTTAAACCCTCATCGCCGCCGAGCCTGATCGCGCGATTCTTCAGCGGAGAAAACCGGTATCTTCCTCCGATCTTCATTACGCTGATCCTGGTCGCGGGCAATCTGTCGTTCGGATTGCTGGAGAGCTTTTCCCGAACTGCGCTCGCCATCGGCACCAGCATGGTGTTTGAGATTGCTCTCACGCTGCTGATTTATCGAAAGTTCCCCAATTTGGCGAGCGCTTATATCACCGGCATTAGTGTTGGCATTCTGGTTCGTTCGCCGGCATTCTGGCCCTACGCTCTATGCAGCGCGATAGCCATTACGTCGAAGTATGTCATCCGCTGGCGCGGACGCCACTTATGGAATCCATCCAACTTTGCCATCAGTGCCATGTTGCTGCTGGTTCCCGAATACGTCGCCACCCTCAGCATTCAGTGGGGAAATTCAGTATGGCCGATGCTGATCGTGTGGGTTCTAGGCGCACTCATCGTGTATCGGGTAAAGCGATTCCACATCACCGCTACATATGTGGCATGTTTCATTGTGTTGTCTTTTGTCCGGACGTTCTTCACCGGGCATTCTTTTCTGGCCGAAGTGGCCCCCATTACCGGGCCCATGTATCAGCTTTTCATCTTCTTCATGATCACCGATCCCAAGACCACGGTTAAAGCGCGGTGGGCGCAATGCCTGGTAGCGGCGCTGGTCGCAGTGGCGGAGATGGTTCTTCGGCTAACTGAGAACGTGCACGCTCCTTACTATGCGCTCGCGATCGTAGGACCGGTCGCCAACGTAGTGGACATTTATCTGAACGGGAAGAAACGGGCGCGCACGGACCACGCACGCCCGACGGAAGCAAGACAACCCGCTACAACTTAGGGTGGAAGAAAATCTCCATCTTTACTGATTCGGCAAGCGCATCTTACAATCTTCCAGGGATGTCGTAGAGAGCTTTGAACCGATTCGCTTGGCTTCCGTCGCTGGCCTTTCTCGCTTTGCTGCTTCTCCTGTGGCAAATCGTCGTGATGCGCGAACCATCACATCTGCTACCGGGCCCGCTTGCGGTTCTCGGGGGCATTGTCGATCTTCTTCGCCATGGGCTGCTGTTGAAATACGTTGTTGCCTCGCTGTTCCGCGTCACGTGGGGCTTTATGCTAGCTGCCGTGCTCGCGATACCGTTAGGGCTCGCCATTGGCTGGTTTCCGCGCGCCGCGATGGCGCTGAATCCCATCGTTCAGATTCTCCGGCCTATCTCACCCCTGGCGTGGATACCCATTGCGATCTTGTGGTTTGGCGTCGGTGATCTTGCCTCCATCTTCCTCATCTTTGTGGGCTGTTTTCTGCCGCTGCTGCTTGCTGCCATCAGCGCCGTTCAGAATATCCCAGCCGTCTTTATCAATGCAGGCAGGAACTTCGGTTTGAGTTCTGCCCATCTTGTGTTTCGGGTCCTCTATCCGGCTGTCATGCCGCAACTGCTGATCGGCATGCGAATTACGCTTGGGGTCGCGTGGCTGGTCGTGGTAGCAGCCGAGATGATCGCGGTGAATTCAGGTCTTGGATTTCTCATCATCGATGCGCGCAATGCCGGCAACCGCTACGACCTGGTAGTGGCCGGGATGGTAATCATCGGTCTAATCGGCTTGCTGCTGGACTTAGGAATGCGATCTTTGGAAAGAACGAAATCACTCCGCTGGGGTTACTCGCAGGAGTAGCAATGTCTTCTTTCGCAACGGCGGTTCCAATTACAACGACCTCTACCAAGTTACGCGCCGAGAACATCAGCATGGTGTTCCAGCGGGATGGCAAAATTACGCCCGTCCTCGACAAGATCAGTCTCGAAGTCGCGGAGGGTGAGTTTGTCTGCCTGCTGGGTCCCTCCGGATGCGGTAAGTCGACTCTTCTGAGCGCAATGGCCGGATTTCTTTCGCCGACGGAGGGCGAGATTAGGATCGACGGCGAAGTGGTGCAAGGGCCGGACCCACGCCGTATTTTTGTCTTTCAGGAGCGCGGTGTATTTCCGTGGCTTACGGTGGAGGGCAACATCGCCTTTGGCCTTTCGAAGCTGCCTCGCGCCGAGCGGGCGCAAAGAATTGCGCACTACGTAAAGATGGTCGGATTGCAGGGGTTCGAAGCAACTTACCCGCAAGAACTTTCGGGCGGCATGAAGCAGCGCTTGGAAGTGGCGAGGGCTTTGGCGGTAAATCCAGACATGTTGTTCCTCGATGAACCGTTTGGCGCCCTAGATTCCATAACGCGTCTGGTGATGCGCGGCGAATTACTGCGCATATGGGAGGCGGAACGCAAGACCATCATTTTCGTCACGCATGATATCGACGAAGCCGTTCAGTTGGCCGACCGGGTCGTGGTCATGAGTGCTCGACCTGCCAGGATTCAGCGAATTGTTGAGATCGATATCGCTCATCCTCGCGATATCAGTTCTCGCCGGTATCTGGATCTTCGGGATGGCATCTTTGAGCAAATCGGCTTGGCGCATCAGGTATGAACTCGCTCCAGCAACCGAGGCAGTGGGAAAAGTTCTTCTGGCCCGTTCTGGCATCCCTTTTGCTTCTGGCGATCTGGCATTATGCCGTCCTCTGGAGTTCAACCAAGGTGTTTCCTTCGCCGCTGGAAGTGGAGAAAGGCTTGCTCGAGCTGCTGCGAAAGGGCGTTCTCTGGGGCTATATCGGGGATTCGTTGCGGCGCGTAGCCATTGGCTTCGGAGCGGCCGTTGCCGTCGGAATCCCCCTTGGGCTGGCGCTTGGCTGGTACCCCGCCGCAAATAGAATTGTGAATCCTGCCATCCAGATTCTTCGGCCTATCAGCCCGATTGCTTGGATTCCGGTGGCCATTATCTTTTTCGGCGTGGGTGACCGGGCCGCGATTTTCCTGATCTTTCTCGGCGCCTTCTTCCCAGTGGTGGTGACATGCATCAACGGCGTTTCAAACGTTCCTTCTGTGTTTCGTCGGGCAGGACGGAACTTTGGATTGACGCCCCCGCAGTTACTCGCAAGAGTTGTTTTTCCGGCGGCGCTGCCGCAGATGATTGTGGGTTTGCGGATTGCGCTTGGCATTGCCTGGCTGGTGGTGGTTGCGGCTGAGATGATCGCCGTCAACTCCGGTCTGGGTTACCTGGTGATTGATTCTCGTAACGCCGGTAAGCGCTATGACTTGGTGGTTGCCGCGATCTTATTAATCGGGGTCATTGGCTTGGCTTTAGATGTTTGCTTTCGAAGACTCGAAACGCTGCGTTCGGTTCGTTGGGGGTTCCGCCATTCCGCTCAAACATAAAATCCTGTTGTTCGCGACTGGGTGGCTGGTGCTTATCTCCACCGCGCACGCCTCGCTTAACGTAAATTGGGCGGCGTTCTTGAACAACTATCTGCCGCCGGCCCAACGAAGAATTACCGTGGCGTACATACCGGTTACCTGCCAACTTACTTGCCCGGTGACGGATTACATATCTAAGTTCTCGGAAAGCGGTGAATTATTTATACCGCGTATGTTCCAGGGCTTTCCGGAGATGAAGGAGGCCATCATCTCGAATCGGGTGCAGGCGGCATTCATTGTTGCACCCATGGCCATTGCGCTGAAGGCGCAAGGCGTCCCTATCAAGGTCGTTTACCTGGGCCACCGCTACGGAAGTGCGGTCGTGGTCCGAAAGAACGGACCTATCAAAACATTCGGCGATATGCGGGGACGAACCATTGCCATTCCTACCCGTTTTTCTGACGAACGCCTGATGCTGTTTCGCGCCATGAAGCGATGGAACATACAACCGGCTGAGATGCGGATGGTGGAAATGGCGCCACCGGATGTCTCGGGCGCGCTGGCCGCGGGAGCCATCGATGGCTTCGCCATGGGCGAGCCGTTTCCTTCCCAAGCAGAACTCGCCGGCTATGGCCGCGTGCTGTTTCAAGCTCGCGATTACTGGCCCGATTACATGTCCTGCATCTTGATCGTGCGGCAAGATCTGATTGACTCTCGCCCCGATGTTGTACAGGTCTTGGTGGATGGCATTGCGCGCTCGGGCTTATGGCTCGACACTAGCAAGCCCCATCGCGAGAACGCAGCCGATTTCGTGGGCCGCTACTACTACAACCAGCGGCCGGCGCTGCTGCGTTGGGCGCTCACGCGCCCTATGGATCGTGTGATGTATAGCCCGCTCGCGCCGCGTAAAGCCGACTTCGACCTTGTGCGCGACATGATGCTCGAAACGGGCGTACTTAACAAGAAGATTGAGTTCGAACAATACGCGGATACCCGGTTTTCGGATCGCGCGAGTATTCAGACTGCTTGGAAATACGAGGCCGGCCTTGCCTCGGCCAAGTGAACGGATTTGTCCTTTTAGGAGCACACAGTATGTTTCGCCGAAGTTTTCTACAAAAATTGAGCTATGCCGGCGCCACAACGCTGGCCCTTACGCCCGCCACCAAAGCCAATGGCAACTCGACCGTCGTCTTCTCGGTAAAGGGCTTCACTTGCGTCACCTGCGCGGTGGGTCTCGAAACGATGCTGCGCCGTCAAAATGGAGTTCTCCGGGCCCAGGCCAGCTATGCGGAGAACCAGGTGCGAATCGAGTTCAATCCTGCCGTGATTGCGGAGAAGTCGTTGAAGCAATCAATCCTCGAACTTGGCTTTCGTGTCGCGGATCAGCACGGACACTGAGTAAGGCGGCGCGTTTACGAGGTAAACCACTGGGTGAGATTAGCAATGCTGAGCAATTGGATAACCCGGGGCGTCATTTGCACGAACCTGACGCTGACACCACCTTTATTGATGGCGGACAGCTTCAGCCGCATCAGCGCTCCTAAACCAGCGCTATCAATGTAGTCCACATCGCTCAAATTAATCACAACATGGCCTTCGAATGGCGTGGACTTGAACATTTGCTGAACCTGGTCTCTGTTCTCGGCCACGAGTCTGCCATGACATCTGACGGTCGTTAGTTTGTTGCCGCGTGAGTCCAGATCTTCGGACGGCGATACTTCCGAGTGTTCAAATTCGTAATGAAAATCACTGTCTGATGCCATTCGCTCTCCATTCCCTGCCGGCTGCGCTGCTAGTGGTCCGATACCGATGGGCTTGTGCCGACGCCCAGTCTCTTAACTTACTCCCCGAATCGTTAATTCCGTGTGAATTCCGGCACATTTAGTTCTGCAATGGCCAACCTCAAACGCAGGTCACTGAACGGCAGTGCATAGTCGTATACTGACGTTCTAACGGTCCCCCTAGTGACCGCAGTTACTCGGTGGAGGTAAATGTCGCCAAATGGTCAACCCGAACTTCTTTCTTAACCTTTTTCGTTCCAAGCCAGTGACCAATTACGTGGCAGGACAAACGATCGTGGAGACTGGCACAACGGGGCAAAGTATGTACGTTGTGGTTGACGGCGAAGTGGATGTTCATGTCGGAACCAAGGTGGTCGATTCCCTGGTGCCAGGGTCGATCTTCGGAGAGATGGCTCTGATCGACGATTCGCCCCGCAGCGCCAGCATTGTCGCCAAGACAGATTGCAAATTAGTGGAAGTCGACCGAAGGCGTTTCGAGTATCTGGTCTCGGAAACTCCTTATTTTGCGCTGGCCGTAATGAGGGTCATGGCCGACCGCCTGCGCAGAGCGAACCGAAGTGCGGCCCCTCCCAGTAGTGAGCAGTTATCAACGGTTTCGTGAGTTAGCCTCCAAACGGTCGTCCGCCGCCGCCCATTACTGGCGCTCGCTTATGATAGAGCAGATTCGAAGTCCGGTGCGAGCCGGGTGCTCACTCTCTCTATTTATGGACGATCCGCTTATCGATCCTCTTAACTCCGACGACGCGGCCACGGCCAAGCGCATCAGTCACGTCATTTTTCAGCATGCCGCGCGCATCAGCCGGGAAAATAATATTTCGAAGCTGTTGGAACTGAACGCGGATCTGGCGCGTGATTTAACCGGAGCCGACCGATGCAGCGTCTGGTTGCTGGATGAAACCACCGGCGAGATGTGGACCAAGGTGGCGCATGGAGTCGATGAGATCCGAGTGCCGCCGAAAACGGGCATCGTTGGTGCCTGCGTAGCGGAAAATCGCACGGTGATTGTGAATGACGTGCGGGCAGATTTGCGGTTTCTGCAGCGGGTGGATCACACCAGCGGGTATCACACGGAGTCGGTATTGGCCGTTCCTCTGCGCGCTGACAACCGGGTGATCGGGGCCATGCAAGTACTGAATAAGCCCGGCGGCTTTTCCGAGCATGATGCCGAGTTGTTGAGCTTTATGGGGCTCTACGCCGCTTCACAAATCGAGTCGGAACGCCTCAGACAGGAAGCGGAGTCGGCGCGCCTGATGCGCAGAGAACTGGAACTTGCTTGCGAGGTGCAGCAGAATCTGCTTCCCAAGGATTTCGCTCCAGTTGCCGGAGTGGATTATCAGGGCTTTTCGCGTCCGGCCAAATCCGTCGGCGGCGACTACTACGATTTCCTCCAATTGCGCGATGGACTGTTTAGTTTCACTGTCGGGGATGTGTCCGGGAAGGGCATGCCCGCGGCGGTCTTGATGGCGAGCATACAAACGCTTTTGCGAAGCCACTTGCTGCGGCAGCCGTTTCCGCTGGCCAAGCTGATTACGGAGGTTAGCGAAGCCGTCTATTTATGCTCCAGCATGGATCGCTATTCGACACTCTTCTGCGGTGTGCTCGACGCGAAGCGAAGGACATTGACCTACGTTAACGCCGGCCATCCGCCGCCCTTAGTTCTGCGCCAAGACTCAGGAAGCATCGAGCGCGCTTCCGGGACCGGTCTACCCATCGGCATGCTGCCTTCGTTTGAGTATACGGAGAACACCATCGCGCTCGGCCCAGGCGACCTGCTTGTGTGTATCTCAGACGGGATCTCCGAAGTAATCAACGCCGCAGGCGAAATGTGGGACGAAAAAGAAGTAGAGGCTGTTGCCATCGCACAGCAGAACGGCCGGCCTGCTGACGTAATTGCGGCGCTGGTCGAACGCGCGGACGATTACGCAAAAGGGCGTGAGCAGTACGACGATATGACGGTCTCTGTGTTGCGGATTACGGCATAGCGCCTTAATGCCCCAAATTTTCGTGGTTTGTCGGGAGGCTTGAGCTAACATTGGGCGGATACCAGTAAAAGTTGTGATTGTGCAAGGCAAGGCGGTTGAATTGCAGGGCAGTTCAGTCGCCTGAGGACGGTGAGGTGAAGGCTCGATCCCTACAGATTCAACGGCCTGACGGTTCCACGCAAGTGATTGCCATTGAAAAGCCGACGCTGAAAATCGGCCGAGCCGATGACAACGACGTTATCCTGCTTGATCCACAGCGCAGTGTTTCGCGGTGGCACGCGAGCATTGCGATCCCTGAGAGCGGCGCGGCGCAGGTTGCCGATTTGAATTCGGCAAACGGCACGCTCCTGAACGGGCGCAGAATCTCGGGTTCTGCGGCGCTCGCCAGCAACGATTGCATTACCGTGGGTAGCTTCCGGCTATTTTTCCGGGAGGAGTCGACCGAAAGCTCGTTCATGATCCGAGCCTCGGACGTGGACCTGCAACGACTGCAGCAGGAACCGAAGCTGCTGGGCTTTACTGGGCCGAAAGAAGCCGCGACGGCCACCGAGTTGCGGAGCCTGGAACTGCTGTACGAAGTAGGCATGACGCTGGCCAGGAGTCAATCCATCCAGGAAGTGACGGCCGCGGCAGTGCAAATGCTCTTTAAGATCGACGAAGTGCACCGGGCGACAGTCATGCTGTGGGACGATGAACGGGCTTCATTCGATGAAGCGGAACTGCATTTCCGCGGCGGCCAGCGAGTCTCCCCCGCAGCGGCAGTTTACGATCCGCGAAGCCTGGTCCTCAGCCGGACCATCCTGAATAAAGTGCGGCAGGAAAATCGTCCGCTGCTGATTCGCGACGACAAAGAGGATACGGTTGGCTCCGCGGCCAGTATCATGCGGGCCGGCATTCAGGCCGCCTTCTGTTCGCCGTTGAGCTGCCAGGGCCGGCTGCTTGGCGTCCTGTACGCAGATAATCTGGCGCAGCCCGACGCTTTCTCGGATACGGACTTTCGCACCTTTACGGCGATTGCTGCCCAAACAGGCCTGGCGCTCGGCAACGCGATGGCGAGTAAAGAGCTGTTACGGCGCGAGATTCAGCGCCAGGCGCTGAAAGCCTACCTCCCCCCGCAGGTGGCCGATCTCATTCTCTCCTCCGATGGCGCCATCGATCTGTCCGGCACCCTGCAAGACATCACGGTTCTGTTCGCAGACTTGCGAGGATTCACACGCATGTCGGAGCGCATGGACGCCCGCGAGGTGGTGAAGATGCTAAATGAATTATTCACCGTTATGACGGAGGTGATCTTCCAATGCGAGGGCACCGTGGATAAGTTCATCGGCGATTGCATCATGGCTCTATTCGGCGCTCCTCTGGCTTCGAGCCTTTCGGCCGACCACGCCTTGTGTGCCGCTATTGAAATGCAGCGGGCGGCGCAGCGTATGAGTGCCGCCAGGGTTGATCTCGGTTTAAAGGAGATCCATCTCGGCATTGGCTTGCATACCGGCCCAGCCGTGGTGGGCAACATCGGTTCCGCGGATCGGGTGCAGTATACGGCCATTGGAGACACCGTGAACGTCGCTTCGCGATTGGTCAGCCGCGCCGCGCCGGACCAGATCCTGGTATCGGAAAACCTCCGGCAAGCACTCACGGCGACAGACCGGCTGCATTTGATTGGTGAAGCCGAATTAAAGGGCAGGCAATCCAAGTTGAATATCTACTCTGTGGAATGGGCTGACGAGGTGCCGGCTTCGGCCGAGAGCGCTGGCAGGCAGACGCATGAATAGCAGCAACGAACTACAGTTGCGATTTTGGGGCGTTCGGGGCTCCATACCGACGCCTACGCCCGAACACTTGGCATTCGGTGGCAACACCGCTTGCATCGAGATCCGGGCGGGCGGTCAGCTCTTTGTCATCGACGGCGGAACGGGTGCCCGTTCCTTAGGTCTCTGCCTGCAGAATGAGTTTGCCAGCACCGATCTGCAGCTAACGTTCTTGCTGAGCCACTTCCACTGGGATCATATTCAGGGCCTTCCCTTCTTCGCGCCTCTTTACCGTCAGGGTAATCGAGTCACGTTCTGCTCGGGCCGCGGCGCGGACGAACTGCAGGACATTTTGGAAGGCCAGATGACCAACCCGTATTTCCCGGTCCGTTTCGATCTGCTGGGTGCGGCGCGGTCGTTTGTTTCATTACCTGGAGAAACGCCGCGCAATTCGGCAGTGAACGTGCATCCGTTTCCCCTTCACCATCCGCAGGGCGCAACCGGCTTCCGTATTGAGGTGGGTGGCAAAGTGGTTACTCATGCCAGCGATCTGGAGCATGGCGATGCGAAGTTCGATCGGACGCTACGAGAATACGCACAAAACGCAGACGTGCTTATTTACGACGCACAGTACACGCCGGAAGAATACGAAAGCAAGCGGGGTTGGGGGCATAGCACCTGGCTGGAGGCCACCCGGGTTGCCCGCGATTGCAAAGTAGAGCAGTTGATTCTGTTCCATCATGACCCGAATCATGACGATAATTGTTTACGGGGAATTCAGAATGAGGCCCGGCGGCATTTCGGAAATACAGATGCCGCGAAAGAAGGCTGGCAGATTTGTTTGTAAGCGGTTTTGGTACCGTACCGCCCTCATTCGGCTGCGGGTTTGCTGATGATGGTCTGTTCTAAATGTCACACCGCGCATAGCGAAGATGCGTCGGAAACTTGCTCCACTTGTGGTCTCGCATTCTCCAGCGAGGATGACTTGGCAACACGTGTCCTGCCATCCCATACAAGTCCGGTAACGCCAGGTTCGACGCCGCCGCAATCCGAAATGCTAACGGGGGTCACTCCTCAAGAGAGTGCCTCGGCGCAACAGAGCCTATCTGGGCCGCAACGTTACTCAGCCGAATCTAGCCACGCTACCGTGGTGGCGCAGGAAGCGAACGCCCCGCTCCTCGCCGGTTCGGGGGTTCACGGGTGGACCTCGGCTTTGCCCGGACACGGTCTGGACGGCGCACTGTGTCTCATGCCCGGGCTGGTGGTCGGCGGCCGTTACGAGATCCTTCAGGAACTAGGCGAAGGCGGAATGGGCGCCGTTTACAAAGCGCGCGACCTGGAAGTGAACCGGGTGGTGGCGATCAAGATCATTCGTCAGGAACTGGCGAACGATCCCATCGTGGTGCAGCGCTTCAAGCAGGAACTTGTGTTGGCGCGGCAGGTGACCCACCGCAATGTGGTGCGGATCTACGATCTCGGCGTGGCGGGCGGCATGCGCTTCATCAGCATGGAGTACATCGATGGCCGCGAACTGAGCGCCGTCCTCCAGGAGCGCGGAACCCTAGAACCCAAAGCGGCAGCGGAGATCATTTTGCAGGTGTGCCGCGGATTGGAAGCGGCGCATGCGCAAGGGGTAGTTCACCGGGACCTGAAGCCCCAGAACATCATGCTCGACGGGCAGGGGCGCGCGGCCGTAATGGACTTCGGCATTGCTCGTTCCGCGGAACTCAGTGTTGCGCCCGAGCTGTCGGGTGCTATGCCGTTGCCCGCCAACGAAGGCTTGACGTTCGTAGGTGCCGTGCTGGGAACGCCGCGCTATATGTCGCCGGAGCAGGCGCATGGGAAGCCGACCGATGCGCGTTCGGACATCTACACCGTCGGGCTGATCTTTTATGAGTTGCTCACCGGACGATTGCCCTTCACTGCTCCGAATGTGAAGGAACTGCTGCGGAATCGCGGCAAGGAGGTGCTGGTTCCGATCACCAAGCATGATCCGACGCTTCCGAAACAGCTGAACGAGATCATTGCCAAATGTCTGAATCCAGCCCCGGAAGAGCGGTACCAATCGGTTTCGGAGATCATCGCGGGCCTGGAAGTCTGGATGGGGCTGCGGCCCCGGAGTGCGCCGGCGCGCGTCAGTCGATGGACCGCGGCTGCTGCCGGAGTCGCCGTCCTGGCGATTTTGGTGGCGGGCTATCTGCTGCGCCAGGATCTGGCCACGACGGCTTCAAAAAACCACGCGCCCGGTGACATTGCTGATTTCAGACTTCGCCAACAAATCAGGCAATCCGCTCCTCAGCGGAGTTGCCGAGCCCATCTTCCAGGTGGCAATGGAAGGCAGCTCATTCATTAGCGCGTTCAACCGCGGCCAAGCGCACAAACTGGCGGCAGCCATCCGGCCCGGTGCCACTAGCATCGATGAGCATTTGGGACGGCTGATCGCAATGCGCGAGGGAATCGGTGTTATTCTCGGCGGCTTTGTCGAACGCGCAGGCAACGGCTATCGTTTAGAGGCCAGCGCCATCGACAGCACCGGCAAAACACTGGCCACGGAAGAACGTACCTTCGGGCAAGCGAACGACCTGCCAAAAGCGATCGATACCGTCGCTTCCCGAATCCGTCGCGTGCTTGGCGATGCAAGCGGCGCGTCGGCGCGATCGGGCGCGGAAACTTTCACTTCCGGCTCTCTGCAAAGCGCGCAAAAGTACGCCGAGGCCCAGCAGTTGCAGTGGCAGGGCAAATGGGCCGAAGCGGTAGCCGCCTACCGTGAGGCGACGGTGCTTGATCCTAAGATGAGCCGGGCGTATGCCGGCATGGCCGCCACGCTCGCAAATCAGGGGAAACGGCAACAGGCGCAACACTACTATGAACTGGCGCTGGCGAATATCGATCGCGAGTCGGAGCGCGAAAAGTTCCGGACCCGCGGCGGCTATTACCTGCTGATGCGCAACTACCAGAAGGCCGCCGACCAGTTTCAACAGCTACTGAAGCAGTATCCGGTTGACAGTGCCGGGATGGCCAATTTGGCCCTGTCCTATTTCTACGCGCGCAACATGACGGCGGCATTGGACGAAGGCCGCAAAGCGGTGAAGATTTACCCGCAGAACATCCTGCAGCGCAACAATGTGGGGCTGTACGCCATGTACGCGGGCGACTTCGATGCCGCCATCCGGGAATCGGAAGGCATTTTGAAGATTAACCCGTCATTTGAAAAAGCCTATCTCTGCCTTGGTATTGCGCAGGTACAGCGCGGGTCGGTTCCGGAGGCCGAAGAAACTTACCAGCGTCTGGCAAAGTTAAGTGACTGGGGTAGCTCGGAGGCAGCGCTGGCATTAGGTGATCTGGCGCTCTACGAAGGCCGTTTTCACGACGCAGTAACGGTGCTGGAGAAGGGCATTGCGGCGGATCTGGCGCAGAAGAATGAGACTGCGGCTTCGGTGAAAGTTCTGGCTCTTGCCGGCGCTCAACTCAGCCTGAACCAGCGCGACTTGGCGCTAAAGAGCGCAGCACGTGCGGTTGGCTATGACGCGGATGAAAGCGTTCTGTATAGCGCCGCCCACGTAGATATCGAGGCCGGTAACACCTCCGCCGCCTCGGCGCTGGCCAAGAGACTCGATGAACGTTTTGAGCCAGAGCCGCGCGCTTTGGCAAAGCTAGTGGAGGGCGAACTGCAGATGGCGTCCGGTAAGTTGCACGACGCGGTCTCCTCCTTTGAGGATGGACAAAAACTGGCAGACACCTGGCTGGGCCGATTCGATTTAGGCCGGGCTTATTTGGCGGCGAAGCAATACCCCGAAGCGCAAGAGGAGTTTGACGTGTGCCTGAAACGACGCGGCGAAGCCAGTTCGGTGTTCCTGGACGACGAGCCCACCGTAAGGTACATGCCGGCTTTGTACTATGACTCCGGACTGGCCAGAAGCGGGCTTCACAGCGCTGCCGCGCTGGATGACTTCAGGACGTTCATCACGTTGAAGCAACACAGCGAAAAAGATCCCATGGTGCTCGATGCAAGGCGGCGTTTGCAGAACCAGTGACGTCCCGGACTATGTACGAAGGGGCCGATAGTACTGGAGCGGTTCTTCGTAATCCTGAACAAGAATCAAATAGTAACCGCCGCATTCGAGATACAGTGAGAGACTCGGAGACCTGATGTCCTTTTACCGCTCGTGCCTGCAGACCGGGTGCGTAAAGAAGCTTGTGCTGCTACCAGCAGCGTCGATCATTGCATTCGTGACAGCCCTTGTTCCCACGCCTGCGCAAGCCCAGGTTGCGGGCCAAAGCGTGAACATGGTGACGGGTACGGAGTGGCCTGGCGGAGACCCGTTTCTGGAACGGCAAAACGAGCCATCCATGGCCGTATCGTCCCGCAACCCGCTTCATTTAATGGCTGGCAACAACGACTACCGGACGGTGGATCTGCCGGGTGTCGATGCGGACGAGCCGACCGGCGACGCCTGGCTGGGCCTGTTTACATCGATTGACGGCGGGAACCTCTGGCAAAGCGTACTGGTGCCAGGCTATCCGCAAGATACCTCGAGTAACGGCCTTGCATCGCCGTTGAAGGGCTACAACGCGGGGGCGGACGCGACGGTTCGAGCCGGCACTAATGGGCTGTTCTACTACAGCGGGTTAGTATTCGACCGGGACAGCAGCAAAAGCGCTGTATTCGTGGCGCGCTTTGTGGATGACAACAACCTGCAGGGATCTAATGCGATGCGCTACCTTGGCGAAAGCTTGGTAGCCAAAGGAGATGCTACTCACTTTCTGGACAAGCCGTTCATCGCCGTGGATATCCCACGACCTGGTTCACCCACCTGCACGCTGCCCGCGGGACCGAACGCGCTGACCGCCACCATCGCAGCGGGACGCATTTATGTGGCGTACACGCAATTCGCAGGCAGCGCGGATTCCAACATCGCGGCCATCATGTTCACGTATTCGAACGATTGCGGTGTGACCTGGATGCCCCCTGTGAAAGCAAGCGGGTCTGCGAGCACAAACCAGGGAGCGTCGCTTGCCATCGATCCAGCGACGGGGAATGTCTACATCGTCTGGCGCGTGTTCAAGAATGGCAATACTCTCGACGCGATCGCGGGCGACGCGTTCCAGTATAAAAGCAAAACCCTTACCTCCGTAATCGGCTTTCCGATTCTGCCATTCGACCAGGGAACGACGGGTGTTTCGTTTCGGACCAATGCGTTCCCGAGCATCGCGGTGGATGGAAGTGGGCTGCTCTATGTGGGCTGGTCTGGAAGGGGCGTGCTGCCGAATAATGCCACAGGCGACGACGCACGAATCCAGGTGATTGCGGCGAAGCCGGTCTACGGACTCAATGGATCGCTGCTTATTATGCTGCCTGGGCTACCGGTGACGGTGGATCCTTACCAAGGACGCGGTCACCAGATTATGCCGGCGCTAGCGTACTCCAGCGGCAAACTGACCGTGGCTTGGTACGACTTCAGGCGGGATGACAAAGTGGCAGTCTACACGGTAAATCCCGGAGGCAATTACTCCTCGCTGGACGAACTGCCCCAAGGAGTGGTACCGCAATTTACTAACTACGTGGCCGACCCCGCGGCTCCGTTCGCGCCTTCGGTTTGGCGGCAAACGGTTGACATCCGCGCGGCGCAAGCCCCGCCCAGTCTATTTCCGCAATTCCCACGTTCCATTCTGGTGTCGCAATATGCGCTGGGTCAGCCTGGGCCGAATGCGAGTCCTATCACTCAGACTAACCTGCCGAACAATCCAGAAAACATTCAGCAACTGGAGTTCAGTGCGCCCAATCTCCCCTTGTTCCTGAAAGGCACGGTGCCGTTTGTTGGCGACTACATCGATGTGGCAGGGCCGACCTTTGTACCCGTCCGGTCGGGAACTACGCAAACCTGGCGGTTCAACAATCAGTCCACGGACCCCGATCACACTCACGTAGTGTGGACGGACAACCGCAACGTAGTGCAGCCACAAGACGGTAATTGGGCCAACTTCACCCCGGTCGCCTCCAAGGGCGGTACCAGCCTTTTTGATCCAACACAGCCTTCGCCCGCCTGCGTGGTGGGTCAAACCGGTATTCGCAATCAGGATATCTATACGGCCAGCTTGAGTTCCGGCTTGGTTCTGTCTGCGAAAGGCAATGCCAAGCCTCTATCTACTACGTTGCCGCGTGAGTTCCCGGTAACGATAGAGAATCCCACAGCCCAAAGTCTCTCGTACCGGTTGACCATTGTGTCTCAGCCAACTGGAGGGACTGCGTCCTTCACGCAGTACCCGGTGGCTGGACTGGCCAACCCTTTGGCACAGTTGTACATCACCGTTCCGCCAACGTCGAGCGCTTCACGTTCGGTGTTCATCACCTCCACCGACCCCACGGCTACGGTTCCAGTGAATGCTGTGCAGACGGATGCCAACAACAACGCTGTGCCGAACGGGTTAACCAGCAGCGTGTCCCTGAACAGCGACGTCTCGAACCCGAACATCTCGAATCCAAACATTTCTAACTACGAAACTTACAACCCCAATATCTCTAATCCGAATATTTCGAATCCAAACATCAGTAACCCGAATATTTCGAATCCAAATATTTCGAACCCGAATATCTCAAACCCGAATATCTCCAATCCAAATATTTCGAATGTGGCGTTTGCAAATCCAAATATCAGCAACCCCAACATCTCCAACCCCAATATTTCGAATCCGAACATTTCGAACCCGAATATCTCGAACCCGAACATCTCCAATGCCGGCATAGCGGGTGAGATCACTGATGCGTCCTATACAGTGACGAACAGTGGCAACACGGCTGCATCATACGCAGTGAATTTGGTGCAGTTACAACAGCCGCCGGCAGGCGTAACGGTACAGCTGATTGTTTCGGGAGTCTATCTTACACCGGTAGCGAATGCTTGCACCTTGGCCGTGCAACCGCACTTCATCCCGATTGCGAATATTCCGAATCCGGCCTTTCTGGCCCCAGGCAGCGTAATAAACAGCGGCCCTCCGTCGTCGGCGACGCCGACCTTCAGCCTGCAACCCGGAGAACAGGCGCTGGTCACGCTCCGTGTGTACGATTCGCTGACGAAAGATCCGGCACAGGCACTCCAGGATTACAATCCGGTCACCAGCATCACACCCGTGATCGCCGGTCAGGCGGTCGACACTCGGCTGCCGGTCCCGCCCGCCAACGTACCCGTTCTGGCCATTGCCACAGGCGTCTTGCCGAACGCGCTGATTGCAACGGCATATCCGGCAACGCTGCAGGCAACGGGCGGGCAAGCGCCTTACACATGGATTGTCTCGGCCGGATCTCTACCCACTGGATTGATCTTGCAGCCGAACGGAATGTTTACCGGGACAGCCTCTGTGCCCGGCACCTATCCGATCTCCATCCAAGTCTCCGATGCAAGCGGACAGAGCGTGCAGCGGTCGCTAACTTTAGTTGTTGTGTCGCCGTTTGTAGCCATTAACACTGGTGCGCTGCCCGATGGCAAATTCAACGCGCCGTACTCTTATGGGCTTACGGCTAGCGGCGGGACGCCGCCATATCACTGGGCGATAGCGCCCCAGGGTGTGCTACCAGCGGGACTTTCCCTGGCTGGCAATACGGGGCTTCTGTCGGGAACTCCGGGACAAGCGGGTTTCTGGTCGGTTCCGTTGACCGTTACGGATTCCGGGATCCCGGCCACCAGCCAGTCGCTGACCTTACCGCTTACAGTGGGCTTGGCGACAGCGTATGCGGGAGCAAGTAACTGCTATATGCCTTACCCGACAACTCCCTTGTATTATGCCGGTGCGGTCAGTTGGCAACTGGATGCGTCCAGTCTGAACGCCGCCGCCACCGAAGTTACTCTACTGAATGGCAACGTCTTGGCGGGCTGTCTTCAAGGTGTTGCGACTGGCAGTTACGCTCTGAAGCTTTCCGCAGTGGACAACGCGCAACAAGCGCACTTACTGACACTCGCATTACCGGTAACTGGCCAGGGAGAGCTCACAAACAGCGTGGTTCGATTTTATTCGGGTGGTATCGGGTCTGGCCTGCCACCGGACTCAGATCAGCAAGGTGTGGGCTTCACCGCGCAGCCGTTCACGGCGGTGCCGGCCAGCAGCGGCCTTTTTGGACCGTCCAGTAACACCAACCCTAATTTCCTTTTTGGCTTAAGCGGAGAAAATCCGCAGGACTGCACAGCCGATCCGACAGCGCCAGTCGCCTTAGCTGCGCCTGGTGCTGGACGTTTTGAGATTCTTTTCGATGGAACGGCTCAGCCGTGTGCAGCGGCACCAGTTTTCCCGGCCAATCCGGCGCCGCTGGCAGTCTACTCAGTAGACGTGCTAAACAATCCGGTTAGCGTTGGCGGAGCGACCGTTAGCAATGTGAAGCTAGCGCCAGCGCAGGGTTCCCCGGCATCGAATGCGCAGCACCTGAACCAGGTAATCGAATTCCAACCAAGCGCTGCCAATACAATCCCGGTCACTTTGACCTTCGACTACACGGTGAATCAGGCAGGCTGCAACGGCCCAGGTTGCGTTGTTCAACTGCAGTACGGCTTGAATACCGATGCCGTCGCGCAGGGTTGCGCTTACAACGGTGTCCCTCCGGTAACCGGTACTCCGGGGACAGCCAATCTCACCCTGCAAGTGCCAAACGTTGGGGGCCGTTACTATGTGGCTATCGATCAATCGCTTCAGTTCAGCTGTGTGAACTCTTGGTGGAACGGCCAGCCCACCCCTTCGCGCACGATCGCCATTGTCGACGTCGAGAAGTGACGCTGTCCAGATAGCGCAACTCGAGGGCGGATCTGCTTACTCGAAGCAGATCCCACTCAGACAGACTGCGTAGAGTTCCAGGGTGGACACGCGGCACAGGTTCGGGCAGACTGCCTGGAGAGGAGAGCGTAGGGCACGGAGGGCCTTTCGATGACAAAAGTGATGCGATGCAAAGACGTCGGGCTCGATTGCGACTATGTGGCACGAGGCAAAGACGATGAGGAAATCATGACCAAGGTCGCGGAACACGCGAAGGAGGCTCATGGTATGCAGGACATACCGGAAGAGGTCCAGCACAAAGTAAAAGCCGCTATTCACAACGAATAACGACGGTGGCTGGCGGCGGTTGTGGCTTATACGCCGACTCCAAAGAACTTCGATGCGCTCATCATGGGCTACTACGAGGGCGGCAAGCTGCGGCGTGAACCCATTGCGCGTCCGGCTCGCGTACAGCTCTTCGAGAAGACAAGCACGACAAAGACGTGCATCGGGAATAGGCGAACAGCATCGACCAACTCGAAGTTGAATGCAAGGCTTAGCTCACAGACGATGCGGAAACACGACCTACCGCTTCCCGCTCGCCTGTTCAGCCGCGACCAGGTGCTCTCTCGACCGTCGCCGGTCCCTAAAGAACCGGGAGTTTACGCGTGGCATTTCGGAGAGCTTCCGCCTACTGTTCCGGTGACCGGCTGCCTCGAGTGCCGCGCGGCGCGACACTCCTTTAGTCGGCATTTTAACCTCCGCTCCACCAACCAACGGTAAACCGCCAAGTAAGTAATCGCTCTGGCATCGCATTCGCTACCAACTACCGGGCCAACGGTTGGACACATGTAGTCTGGCCGGAATCCGTCACGTTCTTCGGTCTCGGGGTCTGGTCAAGATCAGCGGCAAGATCGACGGTCATCCATTCCGAACTCCGTTTATGGCCATGCGCGACGGCCTGCACATGCTGCCGGTGAAGGCGGATGTCCGTAGAGCAATCGGGAGATAGGCGGGCGACGCTGTGACCGTGGCGTTGGAAGAGTGGATCAATACCCGTTCCTGAGTGAAAGCTGTGAGCTACACGGATGCTGCCGAGATGGAGCGCACCCTTGAAGTGAACGCCGGATGTGTACATCTCATGGCCTGATACGAGATGGACTAGGTGGTGGAGGCGGCGGTGCGAGGGAAATTAGGCATTGAGGATCGGGTGGAAAGCTTGGAATCGCAGGCTTTCCTGCATTTGGAGTGCGCGTAAACGTTATTGCCGCCGATTGTGAATAAGGCGGCCATGGCTGCCCAGCCGCTCTCGCGCGGGCTGCCATGATTTCGTCCAGCTTGTGTCGCCACCAATCGGCTTCAGCCTTGGCGAGCGCCGCGTCCTCTTTAGTCTCGGCTATGTAGGCCTGGTCCGATCTGATGAGGATCAAGTACGTCATGGCGTTCCCGCTGTTCGGATCGATTTCGAGCGAGCGCAGGACGTTTCGGGCACTTTCGGCAAGTAATGGGCCAGCTTGGGCGCGAAGAGATTGGCGATCATTCTTATCGGTGAGTGGATGGGGAAACCCTCTGGCCGACCGAATGATCGCAGATGCCTTTTCATAATCGATCACACCCAAAACGTAGTTTGCCAATCTGTGCTGGGGATTTGTCTCCAAGAGGTGCGCATACCACTGCCGTGCCTCGTCGCGCCGCTCTGGACGTTGGTTCGCTGGCTCCAGCCACCTGAAATAGAGTGCGGCGAGGTATTCCATTGCTGGCTCAGAATGCGGTTCGAGTTCAAGCGCCCGCTTTAGGTGCTTCTCCGCCTCTGCCCCTTTTGTAGAGTTCTGCTCGGCAATCCGGGCACGTTTTGCCGCGGGGTCTAAGGGTCGGATGTTGGGCGGAGGTGGAGGCGGTGATCCCGGCTTCCAATCCTTCAGAGTGTCAAGGTAATCCTGGGGCAAGTCGGGTTGGATCGAGATTCCGTTCTGATACTCGAAGAACTTTATAGCGCCCAAGCACAAGTGCGCCCTTGCAAAACCGGGCTCAACTGCGACTGCCTCCTCGAAACACTGTCCGGCTTCGGCAGTTGCCATGTGTGCCCATGCCTCAGCGCCTTTTTGAAGCCAAAGTTCAGCATTCTCGCCGGAAGACATGACAGCGATTATAAGCGTGAAAGTAACCGTAAATGTAGATCACGCACCATTTGCCATATACCGCCCTTTGATTCAGGGGGCTGGTCTGCGAGTAATAGCATTTTGGGTAGTCGATCAAACGCCCTGATGCGCTACCGGTGGGTAACCAGCATCAAACATTCCGGCAAGAGACTCAGGGCGGTTATCTCTGGTCGCCAAAGCGGAACGCGAATGGCGTTCGCAATCCTTTCCATGAACGATGCGAGGAGTGTCGCCGGAAGACATCGTGTTCTCGTTTGTGGACACCCGGATTGCCGCCATTGGCATTGCCCGATCTTACTGCTGGGAGAGTCCGAAGCCATAGGAGTTTGGTTCAGCCGGTCAGAACTGGGAAAACGGTTGGAAGGTCCGCCTCCACTTCGTTCCACTCGTCAGTCGAATCGGGCCCAAGGACCACATGGCCGTGTCTTGGCCCTGTTCTGCCGGACCGATATTCTCCTCTGGAATTGACTGGCAACGGCAACCAAGGCGTGTATCTTACTAAAGTTCCGCGTGAGGTCGCCGAAGTCCTCGCCGGATTGATTGGGAGTGAGGCCACTAAGCTGGTCAGGGCCGATGTGGCTTCGCCCGACTCGGGTGAGGATGTATTTCAACTATCTGGGGAGGATCTCGAAAGCTGGGAGCACCTGATCGAGACTCGGCTTGAGACGGACACATCGGCCAGAATGGGTCGTCGAGCAACCAGGCACATGCATCTACTGCGGAACCACGGCAGTGGGTGGTACCTGCGTTTTGGCGTCTTTGTTAGGGTTTTCGCCGAACTGCAAATATAGCTGGCGGAGAGAGTGGGATTCGAACCCACGTTAGAGTTTCCCCTAAACACGCTTTCCAAGCGTGCGCCTTCAACCACTCGGCCATCTCTCCAATGCAGGGTAAACGCTAGCGCACTGGGCATGCATAGAAACCATGCCGGCGCGCCGCTAGGGTGGCTAGGACAGTACCTATCGTAACAAAGCGCGCTTGCACCATTCAGGCACAAGCGCGCTTCGTTCGCTTCCCTAACTCGCCGGGCGTTTACCCCAGGTCGAATTTCTCCATGTGCAGCGTCGGGTCGCCCTTCACCAGCACGGGACGGCTCAGAATCTGCTCCAACTCCTCCAGATATTTGTTGTCGTTGGCCTTCAGCACCTTCGCCACATCCGGGTGAACACGCAGCAGCACGTCCTTGCCTTCAATCGCCCTGGCAATCTTCTGCGCTTCAATCAGGATCTCGCCAATTACCGTCTGTACGCTCTTGACGTATCCAGCGCCTTCGCAGTACGGACACGGCGAACACAGCGTGCGCTCCAAACTCTGCTTCACGCGCTTGCGCGTAATCGCCACCAGTCCGAAATCGTTGAACTGCAGAATCTTGTATGGCGCTTTGTCTGCGCGCATCGCTTCTTCCAGCGCCTGCATCACCTTCTGCCGGTTCTTGCGCTCATCCATGTCGATGAAGTCGACAACGATGATGCCGCCCAGATCGCGCAGCCGGATCTGCCGCACAATCTCCTTCACCGCTTCGGTATTGGTCTTAACAATCGTGTCTTCCAGGCGATTCGACTTACCAACGTATTTGCCGGTGTTGATATCAATTGCAACCAGCGCTTCCGTTTGATTGATTACGATGTAGCCGCCTGACTTCAACCAAACCTTCGGCCGCAGCGCCTTCTCCAACTCCTGTGTAATCCCAAAGGCGTCGAAGATTGGAGCCGAACGCGTGTACATCTTTACGCGGCTCACCAGCAGCGGCTGGAAGCGTTGCATGAAGCTCAGCACGTTCTCGTACATGTCTTCGTTGTCCACCCAGATGGCCTTGAACTCGTCGGTCACCTGGTCGCGAAGAATGCGCTGCACTACGTCCAGGTCGTAATGCAACAGCGCCGGTGCAGGCTTCTTCTCCGCTTTCTGCCGGATGTCCAGCCAAAGCTTATAAAGGAAGTCCATGTCGGCCGCGATGTCTTCTTCCGGCACGCCTTCGCCCGCCGTCCGCACGATAAAGCCGCCCACCGTGCCAGCACGATGCGTCTGCAGGATGCGCTTCAACCGCTGCCGCTCCTCGTCGCTCGCGATCTTGCGCGATACGCCCAGATGAGCCACGCTGGGCATGAAAACTACAAAGCGACCGGGCAGCGCGATGTGCGAAGTAATGCGAGCACCCTTTTGTCCGAGCGGCTCTTTGGCGATCTGGACAATAATTTCCTGGCCAGGCTTCAGCAGTTCCGTGATCGACGGCAGAATACGCTCTGGCCGATCCGTTCGCTCGCGCGAGTACTCCTCCACTGCGCCAGATTCGCGAACACCTGATTCGCGAACACCTGATTCGCGAACACCCGATTCGCGAACACCCGACTCGACGCCGCTCGGGCTGCAACGCCGTTGCGGTTCCGCCGAACGAGCCTTCGTTCAACACCGGGGCCGCGGACGAAACCGCGCCTTGTACTTGCGGCTGCGGCCCTGCTGGGCGATTGCCGCCACGCCTGCGCCGCATCCGACGTCCGCCCACACGGTGCATGTAGCGGCCACCCTGCTCGCGTACGGCCGCCGTTTGCGGTCCTGGATCTTCACCTTCTGCGCTAACTCCGGGGAGCGCGGAGCTCTGCCGGCTTCGATCGCATTCACTTCGAAGTTTTCAGACTCCAGTGCAAGCGAATCGTCGGCGTCCTCTTCATGCGGAAGAACTGCTGCTTCCGTGGATGCAGCTTCCGGATGACTCTGTTCGCTGAGTGCCGCCGGAGTGGCTTGCGTTTCTGCCCAAGGTTCTTCGGCGGCCGGGAAATGCCTGTGCGGCTCCGAACTTTCCGGCAACGCTACCTGCACATTAGCGGCTAGCGGCTCAACCGGGCTGGCGTGTTGCCTCGGAGTGCCGTGCTCAACCGGGCCGGCCCCGTCTTCCACCGCTTCTTCCGTATCAATGTCGCCTACAATGAACGGCGACGTTGGCTGATCGTGCCGTATCTCGGCATACTTCTCTTCGTCTTCGTCGACGTACTCGTCAGCATGCGACAACACTCGGTCGGCGAGTTCAAGCGCCCGTGCCTCTTCTTCAATCTCCTGACGAACTGCTTCCTGATGCAGCGCTTCCACGTGAGCCGGCTCATCTTCTGCGAACTCCGGTGGCTCGGCTTCATACTCAGCGTTGCCCGCGTCCTCAATGTCCGATTCAGGATCGAGTGCAGCCCTCGGCTCCGTGTCTGGCGCCGAGGCCAAATGACGATACTTCGCCAGCGACTCGCCCGGAAGAATAATCGGCTCCGGCGCGCTTGTCTGGTCCTCTTCGCCTACTTCGATGACTTCGGACTCTGCCGAGAGGGCGCCGTCGTTGCGAGGGACGTTCTCCGAACCCGGCTGAGCGTATTTTGTCTCCGGGAATCCGCTACCCCGGGTGCGCCGACGGCGCGAACGCCTGCCCCTCCGGTCGCCACCGCGCCCGTCATCGCCGCGTTGCCCATCGGGCCGCGTTTCGCGCGAGACCGGCTCTATCGCTCGCGCAGCGCCGCCAACGCCGCCAATTCCCTTTGCTTCAGGAGCGGCATCGATCGCACGTTGCTCCCCGGGGAGCGAGTCGCTAACAGCGTCCTCTGGAAACGGTTCTTCCGCCAACTCCTCGTCGCTGGGCACCGGCACCGTCTGCAGGATAGCCATCCGCGGTTCTGCCGCTACTGCCGTTTGTGGTGGAAGGGAAGAACTGCTGGGGGGAAGGGCTTGCCTGACGGGACCGCGGTCACGATCGCGCCGCTCGTTTCGCTCGCCTCTGTCACTGCGGGCGGGCGGCTTCTCATCCGTGACTGTGTCGATATCTTCGTTCTCTTCGAAGAAGTCCGACACATATAGAAACGTGTCCCGTTCCAGCCCAAGATCTACGAACGCAGACTGCATCCCAGGCAGAACGCGCGTCACTCGGCCTTTGTGGATACTTCCTGCCAGCGAATACTCATTCGCGCGCTGGAAATAAACTTCAACCAGCTGATCCTCTTCCAGGACCGCTACTTTCGTCTCGTGGCGATTGGATCCAATCACCAACTCCTTACTCATGTGTCACCGCCTTTCGGGCCGTGAGAAGAGCGTTCGAGATTCAGACTTGCCAACCAGAGCCGCCGCTTCGTTCGCGTACAGCGGACACAAAACTGTTTACCAGCCGCAGGGATCGCGTTTGCACCTCCGGCACCGGGCGGTCTGCCCCTCCGCAGAGAACAACCTACGTCTCTGCTCGGTCGTACCGGCTGCGTCTCACCAAGACAACTGCGCCCAACTGGAGACCTGCTCAACAACTTCGCGGCTGGAATTTGCTTTACATCTTCGTCCAAAACTGCGACATTCGTGCCAGCAATCTGAAATCTGTCCTTCTGCTCAGTTCGACCCTGTTTTTTGCCGAACCGGCCTTCCTGTCTTGGAGGCCGACTAATTTACAAAACGTCTAAGCCTGACGCTGTTCACCAAACCCAGCATCAGGAATACCGACCATGTATTAGACCCGCCCGAACTCAATAAAGGTAGCGGGATTCCCGTGACCGGCATGCGCCCGACCACCATTCCAACATTTACCAATACATGGAATAATAAAAGCGCCGCGATGCCCATACACACGTACAAGCCCGCCTTATCGGCTGCGGTTTGCGCGTTTTGCACTACCTGCATAATCAACAGGAAATACAACACCAGCGCAATCACCACGCCCATGAACCCGTGCTCTTCTGCAAACGAGGAGAAGATAAAATCCGTCTGGGGCACAGGCAGGAATCCCAGGTGGGTCTGTGAACTCTCGCGAGCCCCTCGCCCCCACATACCGCCGTTTCCCACAGCGATCTTTGACTGAATCACCTGGAAGCCCGTTCCTTTCGGATCACGATCAGGGTAAATAAAGCTCACCAGCCTATCTTTCTGATAAGGCTTAAGCAAATGATACCCAATCGGTAGAACGACCACCAGAACACCTGTAAGAATTAGCAAGTACTTCCACCGGAGTCCGGCCATCAGAATGCCACAGGCAAGAATGGGCAGATAAGTCAGTGAAGTTCCCAGATCCGGTTCTTTCATCACCAGCACCATCGGCACTATGACGAATCCGGCCAGCTTCGCCAGGTCTCGCCATTCCAGCGTTTCCAGCTTCCAGTCACTCAAAACTTTGGCCAGCAGCAGAACCAAAACGATCTTGACGAACTCCGAGGTCTGAAAGGTGAAGCCTAGTCCGGGAATGTGAATCCAGCGGGTCGATCCGAAGATTTTGTTGCCCATGGCCAGCGTCACCACCAACAGGAACAAAGCGGCCGCATACATGTGAAGTGCCTTGCTCAGAATGGTGTGGTAGTCGAATAAAGAAAGTACCCACATCATCACCAGCCCGCTGCCCACCCAGACAATCTGCTTCCACCAGGCATCGTGCCATTTGGTCGCGAGCGTGGCGCTATAAATCTGCAGAATGCCGAGCGTGCACAACGCCAGCGTGACGATCAGCAGCGGCCAGTCCAGATCTTTAATGGAACGGGTGAACACTATGGCCTAACCTCGCCCCGCAATCCAGCAATTAAAGAAGGAATACCTAGTAGCGCCAGCGGCGAATAGCGCCGCTCCTGCGCCAATTGGGAGCTTGCCATGCGGGTCTTCTTGTCGAAGTACGCCTTCAGAACGTCCCGCACAATAGGAACCGCATTGTAGCTTTCTTCTCCGTTCTCAAAAAGCGCTACTACCGCGATCTCCGGATTTTCCATCGGCGCAAACGCAACAAACCAGGCATTGTTTGCCATGGCGCTGCGCAGTTTGGCGCCCTTCGTCCGGTCGCTCGACGCGACTTGGGCGGTACCGGTCTTACCGGCTACCCGAATGCCAGGAAGTGCTGCGGCACGTCCTGTACCCCCTTCGTTCACCACCGCCGACATTCCGCTGATTACCTCATTCAGGTTGTTCGGGTTGAAGTTACCCTTTCTCAGCAGCACCGGCGCATCCGCCCTTACTAGGTGCGGCTTGTACCAAACGCCCCCCGCACCTAATCCGCCCAGCGCCGACACAATCTGGAGCGGCGAAACCGTCACCGCGCCTTGGCCGATCGAGACCGAAATCGTTTCGCCCGCGTACCACTTCTGCCGCGATAACCGCAGTTTCCACTTTGTGGATGGCATGGTGCCCTGCGTCTCATTCGGCAGGTCGATCCCGGTCTTCCGCCCGACACCCGCCATGTCTGCGTATTTCGCGATGTTGTCAATGCCCAGCCGATTGCCCACGTTGTAGAAGTAAACGTCGCAGGATTGCGCAATTGCGCGATGCAGCGCAATCGTGCCGTGCCCGCCTTTCAAGTGACAGGCAAAGTAGTGGCCGTAGAAAGAAGCGCCGCCCGGGCAGAAGTAGTCCGTCTTGTCATCCACCACGCCCTGCTCCAATCCAGCGATAGCCATGATTGGTTTGAACGTCGATCCGGGCGCCAGCTGCCCCTGAATGGCCCGATTCAGCAGCGGCTTGTCTTTGTCCTCACTTACTTCCGCCCAGTCTTTTCGACTAATGCGGCCTGTGAACTTATTTGGATCGAAGGCCGGCCGGCTCACCATGGCCAGCACCTCGCCGTCACGAGGGTCAATCGCGACCACGCTACCCTTCTTGCCATCCATCGAGAGTTCCGCAACCGACTGCAAATCTAAATCGAGCGTCGTCCGTAGATCCTTGCCAGAGACGGCATCTTTTGCGCCCAGAATCTGCCGTTCGCGCCCGAGATTGTCCACTAGAACGCGCTCCTGGCCGTCCACGCCTCGCAGAACGCCGTCGTACTGCTTCTCCAGTCCTTCTTTGCCAATCACATCGCCTTGGCGGTAATCGATGTACTGCGGCAGATCGAGTTCCGATTCACTGATTTCACCCACATACCCCATCACGTGAGCTGCGAACCCATCCTGCGGATACTGCCGCCGCCAGCTGCGAATCAGGTCCATTTCCGGATAGGCGCTGGGGTCGCGATGCGACTCCACGAACGCCATTTCGTCGCGGCTCAGCTGGTCTTTTACAATGATCTGCGGTGGCGAACCGCGGCGTCGCAGTCTGGCCACCAGATCGTTGTAATCCAGTCCCATCGCATCGGCGATCGCCGGCAAGTGCTCCCAATTGATCTGGTCACGGGTTAGTAACAGCGAATAAGACGCCTTGTTATCAACGATTACCCGTCCGTCGCGATCCAAGATCTTGCCGCGGGGCGCCAGCATGGGCGTGCTCTTAATGCGGTTCCGCTCGGCGGCTTCGCTGTATTGATCCGGGTTCTGTACCTGCAACTGCCAGAAACCAGAAACGAGAAAGATGAAGACCCCCACCGTGAGGTACTGAAAAAACGCCACCTTATTTGAGGCTGTTTTCGGGTCGTCCCGGAGCAGGCGGTCCGGCGATAACTGTTCGTTCTGTGTTGGGTCGGTCCTTGGAATCGGCAAGGAGGTGCGGCTGCTGCCTTACCTTTCAGCTTATCAGTGCTTCCGCACTCCCGTTTGTTGCCGGTGTTTTCTCGTATGCCGCTTCCCAATCCCGGAATCAATTGGCGGCGGCGAAAATGGAGTGAAGCCGATCGGGTGTTCCCTCTACTCGCTCGAGCTTCGGATACCGTAAACCGCCGTGATAATCCACGTCGATTGTCTCGAAATCATCGCCGCGCTTTAACAGAAACTTCAATGGCGTCTGGCCCTTCTCCGCCTCAAGGATCGCCTTTTTCAGAACTTCCGGTTTGAAGGCCGTTCCATTCACCGCGGTGATCTGCATGTCCGGCGTGATACCGGCTTTAAAGGCGGGACTGTCCCACCATACGTTCTCCAGATTGCCATCCGTTCTTACGGTGAAGCCAACCGAGGTCGAAAAACTGACTGCCGCATCCGGGCGCTCGGCGTGTTTCATCCATTCCGGTTCGGTATCGTTGTAAACCAACTTATAGCCGGCTTGCGTAATGCCGTTTTCCGGAGTGTGCGGCGCAATTTCGTAAACGCGTGTCCTCAGGAAGCCTTCCCAGTCGTACGGCTGCACTTTATTCAAGGCGGCAATTAGATCCTTCAGCGTGTACGTCTGCGTAATGTAGCTGCCGTTATCAATGCCGTAGAAGAACTTGGCGAAATCGTCCAGCGATTTTGTCTCGTGGCTCAATTCCCGTATTTTGGTGTCGGCATCCAACCAGATGAGCATGCCTTCGGTGTAATAGTCCTCCGGACGTTGCCAACTCACCCAACTAACCGGACTACGCTGAGAGACAGTCGGCTGATTGGTTGTGTCTACCAGAGGCCGCCAGTTTCGACCGGGACTAATGTCGAAGTTTGCAGCCACGCGAGCAATCAAATCCTCCGTCGCCGCCTCCGTGCGCAGCCCGGATCGCGCCGTCAGAACATAGCCCAGGTATTGAGTCATGCCCTCATATACCCAAAGCAGATCGTCCTGCATCGGGGTGTTGAAATCAGGAGTCCAAAGATCGGCCGGCCGGCGAAACTTGCCATCCCAGGAATGAGTGTATTCGTGCGCCAGAAGATCGCGGTTCGCAACGCCTGCTGCCCAATCGGTAAAGTAGTTGGCTCGTGTGCCATCCTCGCTCGATTGATGGTGTTCCAGCCCAACGCCGCCCACGGTATTGCTCAGCAGAAATAGAAAGTCGTAGTGGTCGTAGTGATGGGAACCGTAGAGCTTCTGTGCTTGCGCCACCAGGTTGCGATGCCACTGTAGCTGTTCCGGTGTAGCCGCCAGATCGGCTGGCGAGTCGCTGAACACATCCAGAAACACCTGATTGTCTGCGCCTGTCGAGAGATCCACTCGCTTGTAGTTCATGCCCGCATATAGCGGCGAGTCGACCAATGTGTTCAGCATCGTCTCTTTGAAGTGCACCGTATTCGCTTCGTGCGACTTAACCTCCAGGGCAGACGCGAACTGCCATCCCTGTGGCAGTTTCACCGTGGGCGAGAAAGCTATGCAGCGCGCGAAATGTCCTGCTGGATACAGCAGCACTGTGTTCCACGCAAGGTCAACGATCTTCGACGATAGCGAGATGCGTCCTTCTCTTGCGCGTAAGGGCGGCAGAAATTGGAAATCAACGTCGATTGACTTCACTTCGGGAGGTACCACGATATGGAAGGCGTAGACATCCACCCGGTCTCGCACCCAGTTCAAGCGCGTCCCGTTTGCTGTCACCACAAGCCCGGCAACCTTCGAGATAGGCCCAGTAGGGGAGTGATTCCCGGGAATCCACTTCGGATACAGAAGTGTCAGGTCGCCTGCCTGCACCGGAATGGTTTCGTGCACATTAACAATGCGGCGCTGGTTGTCTGTGAGGTCGACAAGCAGCTCAATTACACCCGGGTAAGGTGTCTCGCGGGGTGCCGCGATCGGTGGAGGTAGCGGAGCGGGTTCAGGCTCATGAATCTTCTGGGCATGTGCGGGAACAAGAAACGAAGCAAACGCGACCAGGTAGGTCGCAGCAGTGGTTTTATGCCGGCCGGGGTGAAGCAAAACGATGTGTCTACCTGTTGCCGAGTGTAACGTGCGTAGTACCTGGCGCAGAGCGGAGCGCAGCTGCTCATGAGAGATCGAAGGTAAAATTTACACCCCATTTCTGGAACGCACGCCGTGGTTTGTCGATAAGACGTTCAAAGCTAGAGAGCAAAGAAAGAACGATACGGAACCCCGCAAATGCAGCATTCCAGACCTAATTACCTGAAGACACTGGCTACAGTAATCGTCAGCCTGGGCGTGAGCACCTTGAACGCCGCACCCGCAGACACGACGGATAGTCAATCCGCATCGCCAGTCGCCAATGCCGTGCCCAGTGCATCCAACAACGACGCTTATAAGCCGGAGACGGCGCTCTCTCGTTGGTTCGATATAAATACATTCAACCTGAGCCTTCGCTACCGCAGCATCTTTGATGTCGATGGCGTGCATACTTACGATCAGGCACAGCAGCGTAGCTTGCTGGACGGCCGGTTCAAGTTCGATCGGGAAGGCAAATACTCCATCGGCTTCCACTTTTCCTCGGGACATTACTTCGATTGGGCATACGCTGATTTCATCGGCGGCGGTACCGATAAGGCCGTAGAGGCGTCCATCCCGCGGCTCGCCAGCGCGGCGGACCGCACGGACGCTATTTCCTCCGGTCCCGGCGCAGTCCGCTACCCATCTGGTGGTTGGGCTTTCCTGCCGCGCCAGCTGTATTTCAGCGCCCGGCCTGTTTCGGGTGTTGAACTTCAATACGGATCTATCGGCATCAATCGCGGCCTTAACTCCGAAATCACCAGTTACGACGAAGACGGTTACATGGCGGGCGGACGACTGATTCTTACCCGACCCGACCATCTATTCTTCGATGAAGTCTCGGTCACTTATGCGTATCTCGGCGACATACTAACCCCCAATTTCATCGATCGCTACCAGCGCCTTGGTCAGTCGAACTACCACCAGTTTCTTGTTCGCAAGAAGATCACACCTTGGCTTGAAGCATCAACGGACTACACCCGGGACATCGCCCACACAATGCGTGAAGCTGTGGTAGTAAATACGAAGCGGACCAAAGCGATCGACGATGTCAGGTTCGAAGCTTACCAGCGCATGAACAGTGTGTTCGTCGATACCGATGAATATGCATCCGGAAACGGATTTGCGATCTCGGCGGACAAGCGGATCGGCAAGAAAGTTAATCTTCAGGCCGGTTTTGCCAGCGTAGACGGGAACTACGACGTGTACGGCGCCGACGGTAACAATGCAATCTGGGCGTTTGCGCTGAATGGCGACCAGTATGGAGTGGGCAAACGGCCCTTTGTACGCGCTACCGTGAAGCTGACTCCGTACTTGAACCTGTTCGGTTTCTACACTCACTTGATTGACTTCAACTACGACCGCGACGGCTTCATCTGGAACCAGACGGCGTTCAATGCCGGGCTCACTGTGGACTTCAAAAACATGCTGAAGCTACAGAACACTAAGTAGAGTTGGCGGAAAGCCGTGTACGTCGTCAGTCGTTCACGGCTTTCTGCACGAAGATCCAACATCGACGCTTGGCATTGGTGTCCAGCTAACAAATTTGGCCGTACCTGCTTGCTGCCCTGTAACACGAGCTTGGGACGAATTGAACTTCCGCGAGAAGTTTGTATTATCTCTGCCACTTAAGAATCAACTAGGAGTTGCTCAATTGAAATTATCTTTTTGCACACTGGGTTTCTTCGCCCTTACGGCAGTTGCACTTCCTGCGCTTGCGCAGGTCAACCCCAGCGTGAACCCGTTTCCGACGAGTACGTCGACCCCGGTGTCGACCGATAACCCGGAGGCTTCGGGATTGGACCGTTGGGTCGACATGAAGAATGTCTCGTTCTCCCTTCGCTATCGCAATGTGGCAGACACCGAAGGCACCCATGAATACGAACAAGGGTCGCAAAGAAGCATCCTCGACGGTAAGTTCAAGTTCGATGCCGCCGAGAAGTATTCCATCAATTTCCATATCTCGTCTGGACACTACTTTGATTGGGCTTACGCTGACTTCGCGGGCGGTGGTTTAGATAAGGCAATTTCAAAAACCGAAGTGGGAATGCAGCCCGGGGATTTACAGAACCTTCAGAGCGCCTTTGTCCTGTACCCTGATCAGACGGTCGGAATCAGGTCCGGCGGGTGGGGACTTGCTGTTCGCCGTCTATTCCTGGATGCCAAACCTGTGAAGGGCTTAGAACTGCAGGTGGGCAGCTTGGATATAGATCGTGGATACGGATCCGAAATCACCACCTATGACGAGGATGGCTACATCGACGGCGAGCGTATCTCGCTGAAAGATCCTAAGCACCTCTACTTCGACCAGGTTTCCTTCACCTATGCTTACCTTGGCGATCTCTTTCAGGCCAATTTCTTTGAACGTACCGGCCGTATGACTCAAGGCAATTACCGGCAGTATATGGTTCGCAAGTCATTCGGGAGACGGGTCGATGCATCTGCCGATTTCACCGACACGAGAAACACTCAGACGGTCCGTGAGGCAGCCTTTGTGAAGATCCCGGAAGCCAAAGTGATAGATGCCGTTAGGGTCGAAGCCTATCAACGCCTGGCCGACGCTACCTTCTATAACTTCGATTTTGCAAGTGGAAGCGGCTACGCGATCACGGGCTTTAAGAACTTCCGTAAGCACCTGACATTAGAGGGTGGCCTGGCAAACCTCGACTGGGGCTACGACGTCTACACGCACATGAAAATAGCAGCAATCTTAGGCTACTCCGTGAATGGGGACGGCTATAACACGGGTCAACACTGGTTTGTACGGCCCACCGTTCACATAAGCAAAGAATTCTCTGCGAGCGCTTTCTACTCGAGGATGTTCAATTACAACTACGATGCGGATGGATACCTGTGGAATAAATCAAATCTGCAGGTGGGCCTCGGTTACAACTTCACAGATTTGTTCCATCGCGGCCTTCTATAGTTGCGAGCTTCTCACGTTGGCGGCCCGGGTTTTTCCGAGCCGCCAGCCAACGCTGAACCACAGCAGTTAGTCGATAAAGGATCTACTTTGAACAAGCGAGCTTGGACAGTTAAGCACCGGGTGGCAGGACTGTGTTTCCTCCTGATTCTGCTCACCGTCATCACTGGGCTGGTAGGTGTTACCAGCGTTGTTGGCCTAACGCGAAGTGTAAATCAATTGGGAACGCACTCTTTGCCCCGATTGCAGAGCCTGGCAGCCATTCAGGCATTGGGCCTGGAGTACCGTGGCACCAGTCTCCTGATGGGAACTCCAGGTTTGGCGGCAGGCTATCGATCCACTCAAGTTGCCCATTTGAAAACGTTGCGCGCGCAGATCAATCAGCTCGTCAATGAATTTGGCGCGTCCATCTCGCCGGAGGATCGGCCCGCCTACCAGAAATTCCAATCGGCGACCAATGACTTTCTGGTGACCGTAGATCACTTTCTACAGCTAAGCCTGGACGGCAAAGCCGCGGAAGCAGGAGCTTTCTGGTCGGCGAAGGGCGGTTCGCAATCCAAGGCGTTTCGCAAAGCGTTGGAAGATCAGGTCAAAATCAGCGAAAATTCGGCGTCGAAAGCCGTTGCTGAGGGCGATGCCACCGCCGCGCGAGCGAAAATGCTGGCCGGCACCATGCTCGCCTTGGCTGTGGTTTTGGGCGTGGGGTTGGGCACATGGATGGCAAGCACAATCTCATCCGTATTGGCGAGAGCCGTCGTCGATCTACGCGAAATGGCGGAGCAGGTTACCGGTGCTTCGAACCAATTAGCCGCCGCTAGTAGTAGCTTGGCAGAGACTTCGAATGCACAGGCGGCAACTCTGCATGAGACCTCCCGATGCGGCGAGGATGTTGCGGCAGCGACGCAGCGCAACGCCAACGATTGCCAGGCGATGAAGAAGCTGATGAAGGCGAACGAACTGCACGTAGCGGAGGCGAACCGCCGTCTGGAGAACACGCTTCAGAGCATGGTGCAAATTACAACCGCCAGCGAGAAGATTGCCAAAATTATCAAGCTGATTGATGACATCGCGTTTCAAACCAACATTCTGGCCTTGAACGCGGCCGTGGAAGCAGCGCGTGCTGGCAGTGCCGGCATGGGATTCGCCGTAGTCGCAGATGAAGTCAGGACCTTGGCCGGCCGCTCCGCTGCGGCTGCAAAGGAAATCACTCAATCCATAGACGAGTCCGTCGAGAGCGCACGCCAGGGCAAACAGCGGCTCGACGAAGTGGTTGACGCAGTCCGTGAATCCGCCGACAGCAGTCAGAAAGTGTCGGCACTGGTCGATCACGTGGATCAGGAAGCGGCGGCCCAGACTTCAAGTGTGGCTGAGATTGCCAAAGCACTTTCCTCAATGGAGACAGCGACGCATCGCTCGGCTGCCATGGCAGAAGAAAACGCTTCTGCCGGTGCGGAGTTACAAAGCCAGGCGGAAGCCATGCGGACCGTTGTCCTTTCGCTAGAAGTTCTCGTCTAATTACGAGTTCGAGTAGCTCGTGCTACCTTCTCAGTTCGGGGGTACTGATGCGAGTTACCAGAAGGCTCGCCCTCATGGGCGGAGTCGGAATGTACTTGGGCGCACAAACGAGCGCTGCGCCACCTTCTTCTACTTTGAAGGTCGGCGATAGCGCTCCTGATTTCACTCTTCCTTCCACGGATGGAGGCGAGGTGCACTTAGCCGACTTCCTGGGCAAGAGCACGGTAGTTCTTGCGTTCTTCCCGGCCGCGTTCACCGGTGGTTGAACGGCTGAAATGAAAGCGTACCAGGCTGGTATGCAACATTTTCAGGAGACCGGCGCCAAGGTTTTCGGCATCAGCACGGACAACGGTCCATCGCAGAAAGCCTTTGTTACGCAACTAGGTCTCACCTTTCCTTTATTGAGCGACTTTGTCGATCGGAAAGTCGCTCAAGAGTATGGCGTGTTTATTCCTAAGTTCGCCATCGCCAATCGCGTGACTTTCGTGATTGACGCAAGCGGAAAGATCGATACCATCGAATCCGGCGGTGATGCGATTAAGATGCTTCACACACCGGACGCCTGCAGCCGCTTGGCCCACAAGAAGGCGCAAGGCGCCTGATAGTCATTTGCCCTGCTGTTTGATGACCTCCGACGGCGGGGCAACATTGCGATTCTTGTACCACTGAATATTCACGTTTTGCGGTTGTTTGTCGGGCGGCAGATCGCGCAGGTCGGGCATGAAAATCTGCAGGGCTGCATCGGGTGTCACGCGGGTGTAACCGTGTATCAGCTGTTGCTGATAATGCTCCAGGTCGAGATCGAACCAGGCGTCTTTTGAGGTATCGATCATAATCAGGTCAAGCTGGTGCATGGTCAGTTTCCCGAAGTCGAGTGTGCCTCCTTGCAGGTGCAGGAAATTGCGCCACTGCTCTACTCGCTCCACCTCCTTGGCGGCATCCCCATAGACGAGTTCGAGATCCGGATTCACGACATGGACCAAGGTGAGCTGGCCACGAATATGGGGCGGCGGCAATAGCGTCTGGGTGTCGAGGAGAATGTCGCTGCCCGTGACTTCGAGTCCCGGAACGCTACCAGCGTGCACCAGGTCTGCGAGCGTTACGTGGAACTCGCGAAGCAAACCTTTCAACGGCACTTTCAGCGCCTTTATGCTGTTTACACGAAGGCGGATGCGGCCATCCGGCAAGGCGGAGATGGAGGCGTCCAATTCCACCGGCAACGGAATGATTTTGTGCAAGGTGCCGGTGAGCTTAATATGATCGCCGTCGCCTCGCAGCACTACATTCTTTAAGGGCGAGTTGGCGAGCCCGCCTGTATTTAGAAAGTTGCCAATATCGCCGATGTTGGCCCGCAGTACGCCGGTCTTTATAAACAGATAGAACGATTCGATGTCATCGAACGTCGGGTCTTCATTGCGCCGGGTGCGCTTCAGTTCGCCGTTCAGCCAACGCACATATACGCGAAAGGTTGGCCCCTTCCGCAACAGCAAGTTGTGAGCATGAACGCTGGTGGCCGAAGCACCGCTGCCACTGCTGGCAACGGCGGTTTTGCCGGCTGGGACCACAGCCGTCGATGTCGACGAAGTGTCGTCCGGCGGTGCTTTGGAAGTTCGGAAATGAAATGCAAGAAGCAGAACAAGTAGTGCCCAGGGGAGCACCATCAAAGTGAGGAGGAGAGCACGACGGCTTTTCATGTAGGGGCAGGGAATTGTCGCTCTAGCTATGACCGGAAAGCTTCATTTTGTCCAGGATTAAGAATAGTGGAATCGCAATGACCGCGTTTAAAGCGCCGTGAACGAGTGTATCTTGCAGATCGAACGGAACGATTTGCCCCAGCAGTGCGCGCCGCATGATCCAGTAGAAGAATTCGTGGAAGAGGTAAAAGAAGAAACAGAGAATGGAGCGGATAACGGAGTTCTCAACGTTGAAGCGGAGACTGACGGACGAAGCGAAGTAGCCGACCAGCGTCTTGGTGATGCCGAACATGCCAATGGGCAGTGCATCGGGCGCGAGCGAATCCTCGGCTAATCCGACAAAGGCGCCAAAGAGCAGGGCCTGCACCTGACTGCGGCGCATCAGGCCGAAGTAGACAGTCAGCAGCAGCGGTAGCTCCAGCCATTGCGTATTGGGGACAAGGCGCGGCAGATAGAACTTGCCGATGATGGCAATCAGCGTGAGCGCGCTAAGCGCAACCACTTGAAAGCGTCCGAACCAGCCTTCGCGCTGCGTCCGCCGCCGCAGAATGTCGTCGGTAGTCTCGATCATGGCTGGGGCGGCGACGCGGTGCTGCCAGTGGCTGTCGACGGCGTTCTCCGTCGCGGTGCACCCAAAAGCGCCGGCGCTGTCGCTTGCCCACTGGCTGCATTGCCGGCAGCAGGAGGAGGAGCTACTCGCTTTGGAGCTGCCGGCTGCGGAACGCTGAAGGACGGAGGCGGCGTACCAGGTCGAGCACCGAGCAGGCTCGGTGCGGGATTGATCGCCTTGGGCAAATTTGCTGCGGGCGGCTTTGTCTGAGATGGGGCTGCGGGGGTGCCGGAGGAAGGAACCCCCGCCGCGGTGGGCGCCGCTGGAGTGACGGGCGCCTTCGGATTGAAGTCCGGCAAGTTGGACCCATAACCGCCGAACACATGATTCTCCTGTTTGCCCAATGCATCGTAGCGTTCGCGGATCTTGTCGGCTTCAGTTTGCGGCTTCGCGGCAGTTGCGCCGTCGTTGGAATTATCTGGCGGCGGTGCCGGCAGCATGCTGGCGCTGGCCTGTTGCACTGCCGGCGCAGTAGGAATCGGTTGGTGGGTGCCCTCGAGCACCACGAGCACCTCTTCAAAGCCGCCGGGAGAGCCGCTGAGGTTCAGCTTCAGGTCTTTCATCCCTTGACCCGGTTGCGCGGAGACCACCGTACCCACCGGAAAACCTTTCGGGAAGATGCGATCCTCGCCCGAGGTAAAGAACCACTCGCCGACGTCCACTTTGTCTTCGTTCTGAACCTGCTCCACGGTGCATTTCCCGGTGCCGCAGTCCAAGACGCCGTGTACGTGGCCTTTCTGCGATTCGATCCCCACCTTGAAGGTTGGGTCGGTGACCAGCAGAACCTGCGAGACCAACGGATAAACAGCGGTGACCTTGCCGACGATGCCTTCCGGCGTGACTACGGCCAGGCCCTTCAGGATGCCGCTTGTAGAACCTCGATCAATAAACACAGCCTTGGCGCTGGCGACAGTGCTATTTCCGATAACGCGGGCAGCGACGGTGCGCGATGGCGTTCGCGACTGAAAGGCGAGCAGTGCGCGGGCATTGGCGGCAGTGCCAAGCTGGTTCCGGAAGTAGACATTTTCCATTCGAAGTTTGTCGTTGTCGGCCTTCAGCTTGCGGTTTTGCTCGCGGACATCCAGCAGGATGAAGTAATCCTGCAGAAAACCGATGGTGTTGTGGCGGATGTCTTCGACAATGCCTGCCATCGGCGTAACAGCCGTGACGGCCCAGATTCGGATCAGCCGTTGGTCGCTGCTGGTTCGAACCTGGTAGGCAACGCCGATCAACTGCGCCAGGACCACAACCAGAAGCACGGTCAGGTTCCGGTACCGACTTAACAGGACTTCCATTGAGGGCGGATCGCTTCTCTTCCTACTGTCTCAGAAGACGCGAATGGAAGGAAGACCTCTCACCTATTCGATCGCGATCCGGCGCAGTAATTTGAAGTCGGTCAGCATTTTACCGGTGCCGAGCACGACCGAGGCCAGGGGATCTTCAGCGATCGACACGGGCAGACCAGTCTCCTCGCGAATGCGGCGATCCAGGTTCTTGATCATTGCTCCGCCGCCGGTCAGCACGATACCGCGGTCGCTGATATCGGCGCTCAACTCAGGCGGCGTTCGTTCGAGTGCCACTCGAATGGCATTGACGATGGTGGCCACGCATTCCGACAAGGCGTCGCGAATCTCGCCATCCTCAATAGTGATGGTCTTAGGGACGCCTTCCACCAGGTTGCGGCCTTTGATTTCCATCGTCATAGGATTATCGAGCGGATACGCCGAACCAATCTGAATCTTGATCTGCTCGGCGGTGCGTTCGCCGATCAGCAGATTGTATTTCCGCTTCAGATAGTTCATGATGGCGTCGTCCATCTCGTTGCCCGCCACCCGAACAGAGCGGGAGTAGACGATACCCGACAGCGAGATGACGGCCACATCGGTTGTCCCGCCGCCGATATCGACCACCATGTTGCCGGAGGGCTCCGTAATGGGGAGACCGGCGCCGATGGCGGCGACCATCGCCTGTTCTACCAAATGCACTTCGCTGGCTTTGGCGCGGTAGGCGGACTCGCTAACGGCGCGCTTCTCCACCTGCGTGATCTCGCTGGGCACACCAATGACAATGCGGGGATGAACCAGCATTTTGCGGCCGTGCGCCTTGTGAATGAAGTAGTTCAGCATGCGCTCGGTGACCTTGAAATCGGCGATCACACCGTCTTTCATAGGCCGGATGGCCACGATGTTGCCAGGAGTGCGACCGACCATTTCCTTGGCTTCCTTGCCGACCGCTTCGATGTCCCCGTTGTTCTTATTGATGGCGACGATGGAGGGCTCATTTACCACGATGCCCTTGCCCTTCGCAAACACAAGCGTGTTTGCAGTCCCAAGATCGATAGCAAGGTCCGAGGACATCAGGCTGAATATCGAGCGATAGTTCATGAGCTAGTACTTGAGGTTGTGGAACTCCCTCCGAGCGTAACATAGGGGTATATCATAGTTAAAAGTCAGAAAACCACAGTCTTTTCAAAGGGTTGCGCTCATTCAGGCCACGCCTGATCCACCCGGGCGGCATAACTGCTCGACGCCGGCGAGCATCCCGTGCCGGGGCCAGCGCTTTGCCGGCAAAACGGAGCAACATTATGTCTGATTCCGAACAAGAAGTTCCGGAATCGTACACCGCCGCCGGAGTTCACCAAGGTACGACGGTGTTGAAGTCCACAGAAAAGCGGGCGTTAGCGCTTTGGCGCTCCCATTGCAGCGATAACCCCGACTCGCCGCTTCACACATGATCACGCTCCTTCAGAACGTACGCTACTCGTTCCGTCAATTACTAAAGACTCCGAGCTTCTCGCTGACTGCCGTTTTCTCGCTGGCTTTGGGCATCGGCGGCACGGTGGCCGTATTCAGCCTGATTGATGCCATTTTGCTCCGTCCGCTGCAGTTCACCAACGAGGCGCGTTTGGTGCAGGTTGCCGAAAGCCGCCCCAGCTTCAGCAGCGCCGGCGACCCGGTGGCCGCTCCGAACTACGTGGATTGGAAAACGCGCAATCACGTATTCACCGATATGGGGGCTGCCCATGGCACAATTTTCGCCGTCACGGGTAACGGACGTCCGGAACAGGTGGAGGGCACCGCGATCAGCGCCAATCTGCTGCCGCTGCTGGGAGTGCAGCCGCTGGTGGGGCGCAACTTCCGCCGCGAGGAAGATGAACCAGGCGCCCGGCCCGTGGCCCTCATCAGTGCGAGCCTGTGGCGAAACCGTTATGGCGCTGACCCGCACATTACCGATAGATCTATCCGGCTGGATGGCGTTGCGTATGCCATAGCCGGCGTAATGCCGTTCGGCTTCACGTTTCACCAGAGTTCCCAAGTCTGGGTGCCGCTGGGCCTCTCGGCAACCCAACTTCGCGATCGCGGCAATCACTTCCTCCTGGTGTATGGACTTCTGCGTCCACACGTCACGTTGGAACAAGCGCGGCGGGAAATGCGTGCCATCTCGAAGCAGCTGGAACACGAATACCCGAACGACAACATCGGCGTGTCTACCTCGCTGGTGCCGCTGCGCGAACAGTTGGTTGGCAAGGCGCGCCCGGCCATCCTGGTCCTCGCCGTCGGAGTGCTGACCATTCTGTTAACGACCTGCGCGAACATTGCCGGACTCATGATTGCGCGCAGTACCACGCGGCAACGTGAACTTGCCATCAAGAGTGCATTGGGCGCATCCAGATATGCCTTGTTCTACGAGCACCTGCTTGAAAGCATTGTGCTTTCCCTGTGTGGCGCCCTGCTAGGAATCGTGCTGGCAATGGGCTCGGTGTCGCTGCTGCAAACGTTAGTTCCGCGCAGCCTGGCGGCTTGGGCTCATCCCCAAATCGATGGGCGCGCACTTGCCTTTGCGCTGCTTATCTGCCTTCTCGCCGGCATCGGTTTCGCGCTTGCAAGCCATCGCTTCATTGCCTCTCAAGCCGGCACGGTTATGCGCTACGGCCGCGCCACTGTATCGACTGACAAGCGCATGCTTCGCTCTGTCCTTGTCAGCGCACAGCTCGCCCTGGCGACGGTGATTCTGATTGCCACCAGCCTTCTGGGCCAAACATTCTGGAAGCTCGCGCATGCCGACCTCGGCTTTACGCCGGAGCACGTCCTTACTATGCGAACCGAGTTGCCGGTGTCGGATGTCACGCCTTACCGGTCGTTCGCAGCGCGCACCAGCTTCTATGAGCGCGTGTTGCAAGACGTATCTCAGATCCCAGGCGTTCTCTCCGCGGGTTACACGACCTTTCTTCCGCTAACTAACAGCGGCGGCGAAATGGGCATTCTGCAGGAAGGCGCGCCGCCTCTGCAGCCCGGGCAGTGGAACGACGTCCACATTCGCATCGTCACGCCGGACTACTTTCGTTCTGTCGGTATCCGCCTGGTTTCCGGCCGGTTCCTGACGGCACACGATGACGGCTCGCAAGCGCCCGCGGCCGTGATCAGCCAGCGTACCGCGCGCAAATATTGGCATGGCCAGAACCCGATGGGAAGGCGTTTTCGGATCGACGATGACAAGTCTCCCATGCTGACAATCGTGGGCGTTATTGCAGACGTGCATTTTGCCGATATCCAAACGCCGCCCACTCCCGAGATTTATCTGTCTTACCGGCAGGACTTAAGCACTCCTGGTTACTTTCAGCCGCGCGACTTAGCGGTTCGGGTTAGTGGCGACCCAGCTGGTTTATGCCTCCAGCGTGCGGCGCGCCATCTGGTCTGTGGATCCCGAGGAGCCGATTGCAGACGTGGGAACGCTGGCGGGCATCGTCCAAGATCGCCTTGCTTCCTACCAACTCGAGGCCAAGCTGTTCAGTTGGTTTGCAGGCGCCTCTTTGCTGCTATCCTCGATCGGCATTTACGGCCTGCTGAGCTACGATGTGGCACACCGAACGCGCGAGATCGGGCTGCGCATGGCGCTGGGGGCCGAACGTAGAAACGTTGTAAATAAGTTCGTCGGCGGCGCCCTCCGGCTTTGCTTAGCCGGCATTTTGGTTGGCGGTGTCATCTCGTTCGCTCTGGTAGGGGTTCTGCGAACCCTGCTGTACGGCGTGGCCGGATGGGATGGTGTTTCACGCGCGTTGTCCGCAGCCGTGGTATTGGCCGTCGCCCTTGTGGCCGCGTATATTCCGGCCAGACGAGCCGCGCGTATCGACCCGATGGAAGCTTTGCGAGCCGATTAGCTGATTTCGGAAGTAAGTCAGCACTAAGCGGCGAGGTCTTCGTCGCAGTCGTCTTCCAATTCTTCGGGGAGGCTGGCGTACTAGTCGTCGAACAGATCGGGATTGAATGTGAAACCCGCTTTCCCTTTTTGCATGAGAGAGTTAGATCGACTTGCGATGCCGGGGCCAAATTCGGGGAAATAAAGCCGTCAATATGGTCGAGAAGTCGAAACGCGAGGTAGATACTTTGTATACACTTAAGACGGCAACTCGGCTGCGCACAGCAATTGCGAAATGGGGTAATGCTCCCGCTATCCGCATCCCTAAGTCTGTCATGGAGAAAGCGAATCTGCACGAGGGAGACGCCGTGGATTTTGAGGTAGCGTCTCCTGGAGTTATCGTCGTGCGGGCTGCCCAAGAAAAGCCTACCTTGGAAGATCTCGTCGCCGCCATCACTCCCCATAATCGTCATAGCGAGACGGATTGGGGTAAGCCGGAAGGCAATGAGGCTTGGTGTGAGCAAGGCTCGCATTCCGCCGCCGGGTGATTTGATAAACATCGATTTCGACCCGCAAGCAGGACATGAAAGAAGGGGCTGGCGCCCAGCCTTGGTCGTTTCCGAGGCAGCTTATAACGGTCGTGCAAATCTCGCCTTGATTTGTCCCATAACGAACCAAGCGAAGGGATATCCTTTTGAGGTTCCGCTCCCGAAAAGCGCTGGTGTGCAAGGTGTCGTTTTGGCCGATCACGTCAGGTCCGCGGATCTGAAGGCGCGAGGCGCGAAGCATGTCGGCGTTGCGCCAAGCGAGACCTTAGACATGGTGCGCCATTACATTGCGCTTTTGATAGGCACTAATTAGGCGCGCTCATCTGTGAGCCTTGGCCATACGCTGCCACGTCGGCAGGTTTTGGGCCTGTCCTCGAAACATCGCCCGGAGTGCCGAATCGGCCGAGGCCGGGTGCCGAGGGACTAGGTTTTTCATCCGCTACGCTTCCACTAGTCAGTGAGTCAGACCATAGCGGGCGAATCAGTGTGCGTTGCGTCGGCTGAAATGCTTATTGAGGTCTTTGACTCCGATTGGTCCGCCCCGATTGGTTCCCCGTCATCGTACCTTTATGTTGCTCTATTACGGTCCGAAGAAAGACCGTTTCAGCATACGGAGTGTATTGGCAAAGATTGCCAATTCTGGTACACTCCCCTCAGAAACACTCCCTGAGCGAGGACGCATCATGCCAACCCGGAATGTAAACCTCACTGATGAGCTTGACCGCTTCGTCGCCACCAAGATCGAGAGCGGCCGTTATGAGAATGCGAGCGAGGTTGTCCGGGCGGCACTTCGGACCCTTGAGCGCGAGGAACAGGAGCACGAGGCCAAGCTTGCGGCCCTCCGCGTTGCCATCGACGAAGGCGATGCGAGCGGCGTTGCCGAGGGTGAGCCCTTCCAGCGTGTGCGCCAGGCCTTGAAGCTTCCCAACAAGAAGCGCTAATTCGTGGTGAGATATCGTCTCTCACAGCGGAATCAGTGTGCGTTGGGTCGGCTGAAATCCTTTTTGAGGTCTTTGACTCCGATTGCCTGGACGCAGTACCTTCTGGCCTGCGTGGAGCAGGGACCCGCCATCCGGCAAGCTACGTTCACAGGGCGGCCGCTTGGCTCCGAAGAGTTCGTGAGAGAGTTGGAAATGTGCTTAGGACGGAAATTGCGACGTCAAAAGCCCGGACCGAAGCCCAAACCCGAAGTAACGACGCATCAGATGCCGATGTTTGGGTGATATATGGAGCGTCCCCAGATCTCCCCCCAACTCCGGAGCCTCCACTCACTCCGCCGATTAGCATGAACTAGTGAATCGTGCTCATGTTAATCCGACTAGATTGCATCTTACTGCTTGTCTTGTTTTGGAGAACTGCCACGACAGCGACTCCTTTGAAACCAATTGCAGAGATAAGCAGTTCACAAATCGTAGGCTCAGGCGAAACGCCTACGGACGTCTCTGCCGTGTTCGTATCCGATGAGTTGATTACGTTGCTGGTTCGTTCTGGGGTTTCACGCACCGGGGCCAGTCAGCTCTTCACATTCCTATGGACGGGTACGAATCTTCAGCCCACCGCCAAAGCTAGTAAGGACAACGAAGTCGACCATTTGTACGCCGCTTCCGGCAATCGTGTTTTCGTCGTGAGTCGGTTTCACAAATATCTTTACTCGGTGGACTTCAAGGTAAAGCAGCCCATTCCGATCCGAATCTTAGTTTCGATGTTTCCGCACAGCGGAGTGGTGGGGGACTACGGTGGACGGAATTGGGCAACTTTTTGGCTGTCATCCCCGCTACGCATGATCAAGAGCGGCTCCGGCGAGTTACTGTCGGTGTCAAACGATGCCATCGTCTATCGTCAAGCGAATGAGGTCAGGACGGAAACGACGGACGGTCGACTGCTGGGAGTCTTTCCCGTGAGCCCGGACACAAAGGGATCAACCGTCGCCGAGATTGCCGGTAGGAACCGTTTGTACCTGAATACTTACGGTAAGGAGCATATAGCTGACTTTAATGGCAGGGAACTTAGGCGTATTCGTCCTCCTGATGGTTGGGGATTCAGATACGGGTGGAATGCGGACGGCAGCCGCATGCTATTCGACAACTACACGAGAAATGTTTCAGTTTGGGAAAAGGTATTTGAAACGATAGTGGATGCTCTTCCCTTCGGGGGAGTTCCCGAACAGTCAAACGGAGAAGTGATCAGGGTTGTCGACACTGCCACTGGCAAGATTTGCTTCCATCTGGAGAGCCCCAATCAATTACTTGGTCACGTTGGTGGTTATCATGCAGATCTTTCTCCATCTGGCCGCTTAGTGGTCGTCGCTACATTAAGAGATCTATCGATCTATCGCCTTCCGGAGACCTGCACACAGCAATAGATCTAAGCTTGAGGCGCGGCTTTTCGTGAGGGTGCATTTCAGCCATGAAATCGTCGAGAACTGTGTACAGATCGGCTGCGGTCGTACTGTCAAACATTACTGAGCCGTGTCTTTGTTCGCACAATTAATGTGATGACGGATCAACCCAAAACGATTGCTTTACGATCAAGTGCCCGGCCGGTCATGATGTATCCGGGTGTTGGGGATCAACGGAACGGAAAACCGGGTTAACGAGGTAAGGGTCGTCACACAATAGGTCGGCAAGGCATCACTCGGCCCGGGATTGTATATGCGCTCTCACGCACTCCTCAATCGTTGCGACCCAATCGCCGGGCACGAACGAAATAATCACTGCACGGTCGCACCCATCGGGTGCGTAGGTTTTCGTCTGGGCGGTGCAGTTGAGGAAAAAGTCTAGGGCGTCCCCGATTAATCCCTTGGAGCGCCACGTCGTCATCACACATCCCCAGTACGAATTGGGGAGGGTTGTCGCCAAGGAGTTGTTCATCCATGATGTCGTGAACGCGTTCACAATCTTGACCCGACGTGCATATGACCTGACCCCAAAATCCGCACACTCGAAATTACAACTTATCAGCCATGTCTTGGCTTGATAAAAGCGGGGATGGGGGTGTGGGGCAAGGGGCTGGCATTTGAAGCCTCTTGCCCCACCTCAGCAATGTATGGGAGATCCGGGGACACTCCACATAACTCCCAAATCCTGAGAGCAGCGCCCATACCTACACACTCGTACCACATGGCGCGTATCGCACGAGTAGTCGCAACCGGGCTGCCGCATCACATTACGCAACGGGGTACGAATCGCCAACCGGTTTTCACCACCGATCGCTCGCGCGAAGTCTATCTTGCCTTACTACGCGAGCATAGCCGGCGTCATCACCTGCGTATCCTTGCCTACTGCCTGATGACCAACCATATTCACCTGGTCGCCATTCCCGAGCAGGAGGACTCGCTACACCGCACCATGCGCTAGGTGCACGGGCGCTTTGCTCAATACATAAATGCCGAACTGCTTCGCTGCGGGCACCTCTGGCAGAACCGGTATTATTCTTGCCCCATTGAGCCCAGCGGTGTCGAGCCGGTCATCGCCTACGTCGAACTCAATCCTGTGCGAGCCGGCTTGGTTCAACATGCTGCCGAGTTCGCGTGGTCTAGCGCCGCATTCCACGTAGGGATGGCCACTGACCGCTTCGATCTGCTCGAGGAAGATCGGCGAGGATCGGCAATCGGAGAGGGGCCATCATGGACGCAGTATCTTCTGGCCTGCGTGGAGCAGGGACCCGCCATCCGGCAAGCTACGTTCACAGGGCGGCCGCTTGGCTCCGAAGAGTTCGTGAAAGACTTGGAAATGTGCTTAGGACGGAAATTGCGACGTCAAAAGCCCGGACCGAAGCCCAAACCCGAAGTAACGACGCATCAGATGCCGATGTTTGGGTGACATGTGGACCGTCCCCATATTCCTGGAAACCTATCCTTCCGGCCGGACCCTGTCGACCGGCTACGATGGTGCAAACCGTGCTGTCTGGTTGCAGGGCCTATCGGATGGATCGGCTACGAATTACATCGGGAACCCCAACTCCTCCTCCACCTGGGCTCAGTATTGGCCGCACGGAGCTGTGTACTACTTCATTCGAGGAAACAGCGTGTGGCATGAAGCCTCCTACAACAACCGGCTGCAGCCGACCGAAAGCTACGAAGCTGTCAATAATAATTCAGGGCAGATGTTGTTTGTGTCGTGCCCGAACTGGGGCGTGAATAACAATCAGAACGTGTACAGCTTGTGTCCCGCGGCTTCACAGACCAATGACAACGGCAATCTGCAGAGCTATGCTGAACTTCAGGGCGGTCCAGGGTATTCACAATTTCTCCAGTTCAATCAAAGTTTTACTTATGACGGCGCGAACCGCTTGGCCTCGATAACGGACGGAAGCAATACCCGAACCTTCAACTACGATTCCTACGGCAATATGGCTGTGACGGCAAACAATGGCTTCAGCCAGAACGGCGTGACACCCTCCAGTACCTCCCAATTCAACAGCTTGAACCGGCTCAGCACCACGGGCTATGACGCTGCTGGCAACCAGCTCGGATTGCCGAGCTACTGCTCGAATTGCCTGAGCTACGACGCCGAGAACCGGCAAACCGCGTACAGCTATGGAGCCAATACGACAAACTATCTATATGATGCGGTCGGACAGCGGGTGGAAAAAACCGCATCGGGCAACGCGGCTACCCTCTTTGTTTACGATGCGTTCGGACAACTGGCGGCCGAGTACGCCACCACCGTGCAGACCGGCCTTCCCTGTACTACCTGCTACTTGAGCTTCGATCACCTTGGGTCTTTGCGATTGATGACAGATCAGAACGCCAACGTTGTCGCGCGGCACGATTACCTGCCGTTCGGCGAAGAAATCTTCTCCGGCTCGGCAGGACGCAACTCAGATTTCGACAAGAACGATTCGTCTAACAACAAATTCACCGGCCAGTATCGTGACCCGGAATCCGGACTCGATTTCTTCAACGCCCGCTACTTCGGCGCACCCCTAGGCCGCTTTCTCAGCCCCGATCCCGGTAATGCCGGCGCCGACGCGTACCATCCGCAAAGCTGGAATGCTTATGCCTACGTCAGGAATAATCCGCTCAATGCTGTGGATCCTTTTGGACTTTTCGAGGAAGATGCCGATGGTACCGGCGTAAGCGACATAGGCGGCAGTGGTGGGCCACTTCCAACAGCCTGTTCAGATTGTACGGTTACTGTCGATGGTGGCAGCCCCGGTCCAGTAGATCCTACTTCGGTAGGCCCCGATTCGGGCGGTATCTGTGTGGGATGCGTTGGTCCTGTCTTCACTGTGACTGGGACAGGAGTGGCACCGAGGCCGGCCAAGCCAGTATCGGTGTCACCGACATCGGGGTTAAACGGCATAGCAGCGATTTTCCCCCCAAAGACCAAGGTCTGTTACAGCGACGCAGTTGCAGCAACCGGAATGGACCTTGCACAAAACGTACAAGACGCAAGATATTTAGCGAATACCTTTTGGTATGGCACTCCGGGGCAGGCCATTGATGCGGCTAAGACATACCTGAACCTTGTCGGGACTAATGGTGCTTGGGATCCTAAGGACTGGCCTACGACCACGCAGTCTCAATACGAGACTTTCACGACTGCCGGCAACGTCAATTTCGGCGCAACATGTGCGCAATTTGGTTTGGGTTGGGTTGGAAACAGATTTGTCAGTTTGGCGCCGGCATAGCCGCACATCGTAACGGTTCAACGGGAACGTCGTCGTACTTTAGCCAATATCATGGCGACCAACCTATCGACAACATCAATGTCCGGAAGGGCATTGCGATTGGAAAGCAATGCCCATGATCGCCTCCCGCGTAATTCAAACAACCGGCACTGTGCTGTGCACCGCCCTCGTAGCGGTGCTCGTGTCGTGCGTCAATGGGGAGCGTAGTGCCTCCGTGTCTTCATGGGTAATCGAGTCGGTTGCAGACTCATCAGGAGGACTGCGAGCACTAGTGACAAAGGAGAGATCCAATGGCGGACGCTCGTCCGATGTAACGATTGTGTCCGTTGTTGACGAAGAGGGCAGTCGACAGGTCAGCCAAGACAGAATTCTGGTGCTCGCAGGGTCTGGACCGATCGATGTACGCTGGCAAACGCCAGCAATCCTGAGTGTCGTTTGCAAGCACTGTGGAATCCCGCTAACGTATGCGACAGACGTAAGGACACTTTCAAAGGCGTTTCGATCAGGTACGAAGGGTTTCCGTCTGAGCAGGCGGAAACTCATACGGAATCACTGCTCAACCCGAGTCAGACGGTCAAGGCTATTGTTGTCAGTACAGGACTGCCAAATGCCGAAGTCCTAGACAGTCAGATTGTGGAGTTGCAACCGTCTACAACAACACACGCTGTTCCGACGCAAGCCCAATCAATGCCTCCAGTTGCTCCACCTGTGACCATAGCTGTAGGTCGCCCGTCCCTTGCAAGTTCGTTGGCAAGATGATGCTACCTTCGTCTCATGTTCGGAGTGCCTGAGGGAGATCAAAAATTATCGATAAGAAGGCGACTGTGTTAGGAGTGAAGAGTCATTTATTCCGGGCTGCAATAGAGTTGAATCCATTGCCTTTCCCCCAAAGACCGGGACGCAAAAGCCGGGCTATTGCAACGTCAGCGGATCCTCTTCGATTGTCACAGCTACAGCTACGAAGGCGCTGACGGAGGTCGAAGGGCGTTTGTTGGCAGCGCCTTCGGACCTGAAGGCACACTCGTTGGTGCTGCTATTGGACGGCCAATTCGGAGCTGGTGGAAACATCTCTTAGGGAGATCCAGGGACGCTCCACACAACCCCGGAATTCCTGAGAGCAGCGCATTTGTTCTCGTTCCTGCGCCACCGTAACCCCCCGTCCAGTTCTCCTGCCTCCGCCCAGATCCCCTTCAACGTAAGCGCACCCAGCCAACGGGTACAAGTCCCACCGCCCCACGCACCCCTGCACCGACCATTCCTATCGCCTCCACTAATGCCATGGCAACTCCGAAGCAATCGACATACCTCTGTATTCCCTCTGGGAGCGTTCTCAAACATGTCTCCTCCATACGAAACCCAGCAGTCGTGAACCGCATCTGCGATCACGGCCCTCTTTAGATTCGCTATCTCCCTGCCATTCAACCGCTTGCCCGACAAAAATGGCCGCACCCTGTACGCCTTGTTCAACCATTCAGTCGGAATCCTGAACAAAGGAAGCGAACGGAACGGGAACAACCATGGCCATCTCAAAACGCAAACTCGCCGCTAACCGAGCCAACGCCCAACGCAGCACGGGACCGCAAAGCGCCTCCGGAAAAGAAGCGGTCTCGCAGAACAGAACTACTCACGGCCTTTGCGGCCGCTTCCGCGTCCTTGCCTCCGAAAACCAGGCGGAGTACGACGACCTCCTCCACCGCTTTCTCCAATCCGAACAGCCGCTCGATGACGTCGAACGCGAACTCGTCGCCAAGATGGCCCGTCACACCTGGCTCTCGGAACGAGCCATCCGCTTTCAGGAAGCCTGCTTCCTCCACCAGCCTCAAACCGCGGAACAACACATCCCCGACAACCAAGGCAGCGTCCGCCACTCCATCGGCGTCGTCAAAGACATCGACGTCTACCTTCGCTACCAGGCGTCGCACGATCGTGCCTATCAACGCGCCGCCAATGAGCTCGCAAAACGAAGAAATGACCGGCGCTTAGCGCGGCGTGGCTTTGAATCGCAAGAACGCGCCACCGCCGAAGAGATCCGCCGCGAAGAGCGCCAGGCACAGCGCGCCGAACTCCATCACCTCAAGGTCGCCACGGCTCAATCCCTCCTTGAACACCGGCAACAACGCGCCGCAACGCCGAACCGTACCCCACGACCGCTAAACGCAACATCCTCGCCATCGGCTCAGCCTGACTCAAGCTTTTGGGCGACGGGCAATGGAGCGTTCACGAGTGTTTCCGCCTGCGAAATGCCTGACCGGAAGGTATCGGCGACAGCGGCGTTTGTGAAGCCGTCATCGGAAGTAGCGTAACTGGGGGAGATCCGGATTCTTGCCCCATTGAGTGTCCCTTCTCAAGGAGTCCAACAGAAAACCCAAATATCGGCATCTGATGCGTCTTTAGTTCGGGTTTCGGCTTCGGTCCGGGCTCTTGGCATTGCAATCTCCGTCCTAAGCGGGTTTCCAAGTCTCTCACGAACTCTTCGGAGCCAAGCGGCCGCCCTGTGAACGTAGCTTGCCGGATGGCGGGTCCTGCTCCACGCAGCGAGGATGCGCAGGTGACGCCGGCTGTGCTCACGTCATAAGGCACGATAGACTTGGCGGCAGCGATCGGTGGTTAAAACCAGTTGGCGATTCGTACTCCGTTGCGTAATGTGTCAGGATGTCGGAGTTGTGTGGAGCGTCCACGAATCTCCCTGAAAATAGTCACATCCAAGTCACTGTTTTGAAGGCTTGGCAATCGGAATGAGCGCCGAAGCCAACGGGTCGCCCCAGATGTAGTGGTTGAACCAGTTTTCGTTTTCTTCCATTACGGCGCGCTGTTGCTTGGGCTTGTTGATGGGGTGGCCGAAGCCGTCGTAAACCACCATTTTTACTGGCACTCCGTGGTCTTCTAGCGCTTGACGTAATTCATACGCGTTGGCGATGGGCACTCTTCTGTCGTTGCCTCCGTGCTGGATGAGTGTCGGGGTTTTGGCTTTTGCGATGTAAGTGATGGGTGAGGTTTTGCGGTAGACCTCGGCGTCGTTCCATGGGGTGGCGTGTAAGTACTGCGGGGCGAAGGGTGTGATGTCGGTATTGACATAGTAAGTGGTCCAGTCGGAGATGCCGGCGCCGACGGAGACTGCTTTGAAGCGGTCGCTGGAGGTGGTGATAAAGGCTGAGATGTAGCCGCCTTCGCTCCAGCCCATGGACCCGACGCGGTCCTTGTCGATGAAGCCTTGCGCGATGAGGGAGTCGACGCCGGAGATGACATCGGCGTAATCACCGACGCCGAGGTTGCGGACGTTGAGCGAGCGGAACTTCTCGCCGTAGCCGGCCGAGCCGCGGTAGTTCGGGCGGAGCACGAGTGCTCCTTTTTGGACGAAGCGTTCGATGGGGTAATAGCGGTCGGGGTTGATGACGGGCGTATCGACTCCGGTGGGGCCGCCGTGGATGACAACTAACAACGGGTATTTCTTGGTGGGCGTGAAGTCGGCGGGCTTGTAGAGGACGCCCTCGATGGGTGTGCCGTCGCCGGATTTCCACTGGACGACTTCGCGGTGGGAGGTATCGAACGCCGTGAGTTGGTCACTCATGCGGGTGAGCTTCCTGGGCTCGGTGGCAGGTAAGGCGGAGGTGTAGATCTCGGCGTACTGGTTGGCGCCGGCACCGCGATAGGCGATGTGTGTGAAGTCGTGAGAGAAGGAGAACTGGCCGGCGTTTTCGCTGCCGGGCGTAGAGACTTGCTGCGCCTTGCCGGTTTTGGGGTCGAGCACAAAGAGTGCCGCATTAGTCCTCTGGTCAGCGGTGAAGTAGATGCCGGCGGGACCCCAGCGGAGCAGGCCGGGGTCTTCGTCGAACTCGGTAGCGACGACACGCGAGGGGCCGCCGCCGCTGGGGACGATGGCGATGTGGCTGTTGCCGTAAAAGAAGAACTTGTTGCCGTTGGCGGTGCCGTAGGCGATCTCGGTGCCATCTGGCGACCAGTGCGGATCGTTGTCAGGGCCAGTGGTGTCGACGATTTTCTTGACGGCGGAGTCGGCGACCGTGACGGTGTAGATGTCGCTGCTGAAGCCGGAGATGAGATCGGGGTCGCGCTGGGCGCTGAAGGCGAGGCGGGTGCCGTCGGGAGAGAAGGAAAAGGTGGTGACACTGAAGACATCGCCGGCGGTGAGGAGCTTGGGTTCAGCGGGTGGAGCGGTGCGGCCGGCGGAGTCGGGTTGAGCAAGAGTGAGCAGCCAGAGGTGGACCATCGGGTAGTCGGCGTGGAAAACGTGGTAGTCGCCGAACGTTTCTTTGCGGTCCTTCATGGCCTGGGTGTCATTGGCGGCGGCGGTGAGGGCGATGTGCTGGGAATCGGGCGCCCACTCGAAGGCGTTGACACCTTGCTCGAGCTTGGTGAGTTGCTGGGCTTCGCCGCCGTCGGCAGGCATTACATAGAGCTGCTTTTTGTCTACGGGCGAGCCGGTGAGGTGGCCGGGGCGATCGGAGAGAAAGGCGATGGAGCGGCCATCGGGCGACCAGGCAGCGTCGGTGCTGGACTTGATGGCGGTGGTGAGTTGGTGGCGTTCTCCGGTGGCGGCGTCGGCGATCCAGAGGTCGGTCAAGAAGGCGTCGGACTCCCAATCAGTGCGGGACTGTTCGTAGATGACGCGGCGGCCGTCGGGAGAGATCTGGGGCTGGGCCACGGAGCGCATCTCAAGCGACTGGTCGATGGTGGGCGTGCGGGTGGGGACGGCTGTTTGGGCGTAGCAAAGGGACGCGACGCAGAGGGGAAGCCACTTCAGGCGCATGGTGTGATTACTACAATAACGAGACAACAAAAACACAATGATGACTGCCAAGTGTGTGCTCGGGGTGCTGGCGCTTTCGATGTTCGGCTTTGCGACCGCGGGCTGGGCGCAGGGTGCCGCTGACCCGGGACTGGAACGCTTTCGCGCGACTTATAAGGAGCTGGTGGAGACGAACACTACGCTCTCCGCCGGAGATTGTACGTTGGCGGGAAGCCGCATGGGGGCTCGGTTGAAGGCGGCGGGGTATCCGGAAGCGGATGTGCGCGTGTTTGTTCCGGAGGGGCATCCGAAAGAGGGCGGGCTGCTGGCGGAACTGCACGGAACTGACCCGGCGGCGAAGGCGATTCTGCTGCTGGGGCATGTGGATGTGGTGGAGGCCAAGCGGGAGGACTGGACGCGTGACCCGTTCACGCTGGTGGAAGAGAACGGATATTTCTATGCGCGCGGAACCAATGATATGAAGGCCCAGGATGCGATCTGGGTGGACACGCTGGTGCGGCTGCGCGAAGAGGGGTTTCATCCGAAGCGGACGATCAAGCTGGCGCTGACGTGTGGGGAAGAAACCAACAGTGCGCTGAACGGCGCCGGTTGGCTGGCCAAGAATGAGCGGCAGGCGATTGATGCCGAGTTCGCGCTGACGGAGGGCGCGGGTGGGGACCTGGATGGGCAAGGGCGCAAGGTGGCGCTGCATGTTCTGGCGGCGGAGAAGACATCGCAGAATTTCGTTTTCGAGGCGACGAACCCGGGCGGGCATAGTTCACGGCCGGTGCCGGACAATGCGATTTATCATCTGGTGCGAGCGGTGGACAAGGTGAGCCGGTACGAGTTTCCCGTGCAGTTGGACGATGCAAACCGCGGCTACTTTCTGGGTATGGCGAAGATTGTGGGCGGCGCGGATGGCGATGCGATGCGGCGCGTGGTGGCGAACCCGGAGGATGCCGCCGCGGTGGCGGTGCTCGACCAGAACAAGAACTGGCACGCGATGCTGCGGACGACGTGCGTGGCCACCATGCTTTCGGCTGGACATGCAACCAATGCACTGCCGCAGCGGGCGCGGGCAAACATCAATTGCCGGATCTTTCCCGGCGTTGCACGCGAGGCGGTGTTGCAGCAGCTGGTGAAGATTGTGGATGACCCAGCGGTGGCAGTGACGGTGGCTGAAGTGCGAGGACCGGTGGCGACGCCGGCTCCGTTGACGCCGCAGATTCTGAAGCCGATGGAACGGGTGGCCGATACGATGTGGCCGGGCGTGGCGGTGGTGCCGGTGATGGAGCCGGGCGCGACCGATGCGCAATTCCTGAATCCGGCGGGCATTCCGACATTCGGCATTTCGGGGTTGTTTCAAGACTCCGATTTCGGGAACATTCACGGGCTGAATGAGCGCATCCGCGTGAAGTCGGTGTATGAGGGGCGCGCGTTTCTATACCAGCTGGTGAAGATTTACGCGGACCAGTAGAGATTATTGGTTCCCTTGCATTTCGCGGCTGACTTGCTCTGCCTGTTGGAGGACGCGCAGGGTATTTTCGCCGAGGATCTTGCGGATGTCGCTGTCGGAATAGCCTTTGTCGATCAGGGCCTGGGTGATCTTGGGCAGTTGCGCGCAGCTTTCCATGCCGTCGGGCATGGTGGCTCCATCGAAGTCAGAGCCGAGGCCGACGTGGTCGGCGCCGACGAGTTTGACAGCGTGGTCGATGTGGTCGATGATGCGGCGCCAGCTGACGTGGGGGAGTTTCCCTTCGGCCATGAGCTTGTTTGCCAACTGGTCCATCTGACGCGAGATGCAGGCTTCGTCGTTGTTGCAATTCTTGGTGACTTCAGATAAGTGCGCGACTGCGCCGCCGGCTTCTTTGTCGTAGGCGTCTTTATAGCCCTGGTCGATGAAGCTACGTTCGTAGTTGATCTGGATGACGCCACCTTTGGCGGCGAGGGCTTTGATCATATCGTCGGTCATGTTGCGCGGGTGGTTGCACAGGGCTCGGCAGGAGGAGTGAGAGGCGATCAGCGGGGCTTTGCTGAGTGCGAGCGCGTCGTAGAAAGTTTTGTCGGCGACGTGTGAGATGTCGACGAGCATGCCTTGGCGGTTCATTTCGCGGACAACCTGTTTGCCGAAATCGGTGAGTCCGTTGTGGGCGGGTTTGTCGGTGGAGGAATCGGCCCACTCGTTGTTGTAGAAGTGGGAGAGAGTCATGTAGCGGACGCCGAGATCGCTGAAGATGCGGACCATGCGGATGTCGTTGCCGATCATGTGGCCGCCCTCGACGCCCATGAGCGCGGCGATTTTGCCTTCGGCGTGGGCGCGGCGAACATCGGCGGCGGTGCGCGCGAGGAGCATGTCTTTGGGGAAACGCTTGACGTTTTCGCGGACGGCGTCGATCTGGTCGAGCGCTTTTTCGATGGCGGGCGCGCCGAGGATGCGGCCGTCGATCCAGATGGAGAAGAAGATGGCGTTCATGCCGCCTTCGCGCATGCGGGGGATGTCGACGTGGCCGTCGGGGTTGCGGGCGCCGAGATTAAAGTCTTTGGTGAAGAAGCGCTGGGTGGTGTCGTCGTGCGTGTCGAGGACGATGGACGAGGATTGCAGCTGGCGGGCGTGGGCGGAGATTTCGTCGGTGGCGATGGCGAGGGAATTGGCGCAGAGGAAGGCGGCGACTAGGGCGAGAAAGGGCCTGGGCATTCTTCAGATGATGGCATAAGGGTAGGTGGCTGGGTCCTCATGCAAGTGCCCGGCTTGAATCGTGCCGTTCGAAGGAGTAAAGGTTGGTGGAGGCGGCGGGAGTTGAACCCGCGTCCGAAAAAGCCCGCCGTGCAAAGACTACGTGTGTATCCGGTTCTGTTTATTCAATGAGACCCTAAAGAACCGGCAAAAGCGGGTCTCACCTAGTCCGATTGATCTCGACTTGCAGCTCCGGACCGAAGCTCTCAGCCTATCCTGCAAAGTGACGCTTACTAGCCGACGCGCAGGCTCGTCAACCGAAGCGGCTACCTAATTACTTAAGCAGCGTAAGCAAACTGCTGATTGTTGGCAGTTGTTGTTTTCCGATCGTTTTACGGGAGCTCGGAACCCGACACGCCTTCACACAACGATCCAATCCCGTCGAAACCGTTGCGCCCCCATATTGGTCAGCCTGGAGAAGGCCAGAACTCTAGTCTATCAATGTATTCGATGATCTTGCTTGCCTTTCGATGCAGGTTGGTTGCGCCTGGTGAGGTGGCAGTGCTCCAATTGGAGGTGCATTGCCCTTGCTGGAGATGAGTACCGTTGTGCCTGCGCTGCCAGGGACGGTCCAGCCCGCGATTACGCCGGCTGCCGATGAAATCCGTGAAAACGAGCACGAACGGCTGTACCACGTTGTTCTTCTGGACGATGACGAGCACACGTACGAGTACGTTATTGAGATGCTGCAGAAGCTTTTTCTGCTGCCGACGAGCCTGGCGTTCCAGCACGCCGTGGAAGTGGACACCACCGGCCGAACGATCGTGATCACCTGCGCCCGACCCGAAGCCGAGTTTGCGCGCGACCAGATTCAAGCCTACGGGGCCGATCCGCGGATGCCGAAATCCAAAGGTTCCATGTCGGCGGTGCTGGTGCCCGTAGACAATACCGACGTTCAATAAGTACCAGCATTCACTCGACACGAAATCGACATGAGTGTCGCTGCATCTCCAACTCCGAGTGACTCTGCTGCTTCGTCTGGCTATCGCCTGGATTGCATTTTTATCGCTATGGCTCCTGTTTGTCTTTCAGGTGTCCACCCCTGAACTGATTGTCGGCGCCGTCGCATCGGCTCTGACCGTGCTGGGCGGATACGTGACATTTCGGGTAGCCCCCGCGTGCTTCAAGCCGCGGCTGCGATGGTTGGCTCAGGCGTGGCAGCTGCCGGCGATGGTGGTCAAGGATCTCTGGCCCTTGGCCCGGCACCTTGGACGCGAAATTACGCATCAGCCCTCGCGGTCGGCGTTCCAGAAGGTCGCTTTCCAGGCAGTGGGGGATGACTGCTGTGCTACGGCGCAACGGGCGCTGGCTGTGCTGTATGTGAGCACGACGCCCAATACGGTGGTACTCGACATCGATCGGCAGAAAGCAGAGATGTTGTTCCATGTAATGGAGCCCGAGCCGCTTCCGGGGCTGGTTCGTACGCTGCAGGAGCCATCGTAATGTGGACCTTGGCCGCGATTGCACTGTTGGTCTGCTTGCTGGGCCCGTTTATACGCTGCGCTCATGGCGACACTGTCAGCCGTCTGGTGGCCCTTGAAGCCGGCAGCTCCATTTGCGTGGTGCTGCTACTGGCACTGGGTGAGGCGTATCATCGGGTGCCGTTTGTGGATCTCGCACTTACGCTGGCCTTGCTCACCTTCGGCGCGGGTCTTGTGTTTGCGCGCTTTCTGGAGCGTTGGCTGTGAGTGCCAGCGAGATCATCGTCGGCGTCCTGCTTGCGGTTGGGATTCTGGCGTTTGCGTTTACGTCGCTTGGTCTGCTCATCAGCAAGGATCTGTACGACCAGATTCACTACCTGGCGCCGGGGTCCATCGTCGGTTCGATTGCATTTGTAGCGGCGGTCCTGGTACACGAAGGCCTGTCGCAGGCAGGAGCGAAAGCACTCTTGATTGCTCTTTTGCTGGTTATAGCGAATCCGATTCTGTCGCATGCCACGGCGCGCGCAGGCCGCATTCGGCGCAATCAGCAGGTTGAACCGAAGCCGGGTGAGCAGGTGCCGATGGCGGGAGATCCCGAATGAACGAAGTGATACTGCAAAATGCCATTCTCCTGTTCGTGGCTGCGGGAGGGACGGCGGTGGTCTTTACCCGGAATCCCGCTTCGCAGGCGATTATGGTGAGTTTCTATGGCTTGATTCTAGGCGTGATGTTCTTTGTGTTTCAAGCGCCGGATGTCGCGCTGTCTCAGATTGTGGTCGGGGCTCTGGCGCTTCCGCTGATGATCCTGCTGGCGCTCTCGCGAGTGAAGAAACAGGGGCCGAAGGCATGAATCGGCAGATCCGCCGGGTGGTCTTTGTTATCGCCGCCCTCGCGCTCGCGTGGACTTTCTTTCTGGCGTATCGGCCCCTGCCGCCCATGGGCTTTATCGCAAGCCAATACGGCGACATGGTGAACGCGATCACGGTGCCGGAGCGGCACGTAACTGACGCCGTTACCGCGGTTAACTTTGACGTTCGAGGGTTCGACACACTGGGCGAAGAGTTCATTCTGTTTACTTCCGTGATGGGCACAGTGCTCTTGATGAGAAGACAGAAAGATGAGGCTGCCGGCGACCACGAAGATCATGCCGCCGGGCGTGTGATTCCGCCTACGAGCGATGCCGTTCGCATTACCAGCCTGGCTTTGATTCCTTTAACGGTGTTGTTCGGAATTTATGTGGTGACCCACGGCCAGATTACGCCGGGCGGCGGATTTCAGGGCGGCGTGATTCTTGCCTCGGCCCCATTGCTGCTCTATCTATGCGCGGAATTTAAGGAATTACGCCGAGCGCTGCCGCTACGGCTGGTTGCCGTTTCGGAATCGATTGGAGCCGCAGCGTACATTCTTGTCGGTGGTCTCGGCTTAACGATGGGCGGCGTGTTTCTGCAGAATCTGCTGCCGCTGGGACCGAACGGCAGCGTGAACGGCGGAGGCATTGTTCCGCTGATTGACGTCGGAGTGGGTTTGGAAGTGAGCGGCGGATTATCGCTGGTCTTGCTCGTGTACCTGGAAGAACTTTTGGAAGAGAAACAAGAATGAATCACCTGGCATTCGTGGTAGCCGCATGGCTGTTCCTGGTGGGCCTCTATGGCGTGACCAGCAGCCGTAACTTGGTACATCTGATCATCTGCGTGGGCGTGATCCAGTCGTCCAGCTACGTTCTGCTTCTCGCCATCGGCTATAAGATCGGCCGCGTCGCACCGATTTTTTCTGATATTCCGGCCACCACTCCGGCCGTAGACCCGGTGATGCAGGCGCTGATGCTGACGGATATTGTGGTGGAGGTGACGGTGATGGCGCTGCTGCTGGGCCTGGCCGTTCAGATCCACAAGCAGCATGGCACGCTCAATCCGGATCGTCTTCTCGGGATTTCGGGATGATGGCTGCCTTGCCCGTGCTGCCGGTGGTTGTGCCGCTGTTTGCGGCGGCGCTATTGGCGGCCTTATCGAAGACGGTTCCAGAGTGGGTTTCCCAGTTGTTGGCAATTGCCAGCACCGCGGTGACTCTAGTCGTCAACTTATATTTACTGCACCTCTCGGCAGCGCAGCCGATTGTGTACTGGTTCGGCGACTGGCGGCCACGCCATGGCGTTGCGCTGGGCATCTCGTTCGCAATCGACCCCATCGGAGCAGGCCTGGCAGCGTTCGCTTCACTGTTGACCCTGGCGGCCTTGGTGTTCTCGCTGAAATACTTCGATTCGGTTGGCGGTCACTTCGGGGCCTTGCTGCTAGCATTTCTGGGCGCGATGTGCGGGTTCACGCTCACCGGCGACATTTTCAATCTCTTCGTCTTCTTCGAATTGATGAGTGCGGCCGCGTTCGCTCTGTGCGGGTACAAAACAGATGATCCGCCGAGCGTACAAGGCGCCTTGAACTTCGCGGTGACGAATACCATTGCGGCGTACTTCGTGCTGACCGGCATCGGGTTGATCTATGCCCGCACGGCGGCGTTAAACATGGCGCAGATTGGCCGCACGTTGGCTGCCGGGCCGGTGGACACGTTGGTGCTGGTGGGGTTCACGTTTCTTGTGTGCGGGTACCTGGTGAAAGCGGCGATTGTTCCGTTTCACTTCTGGTTGGCCGATGCGCATGCAGTCGCGCCGACTCCGGTGTGTCTGCTGTTCTCAGGAGTGATGGTGGAGATGGGTATCTTTGCCATGGCAAGAATCTACTGGACGGCCTTCGATGGAGCTCTGCACACGCATGGGACGGCTCTCATGCGGCTATTCGTGGCCATTGGGATCGTCACCGCTGTCGTGGGCGCGTTCATGTGTTTTTTGCAGCGAAATTTGAAGCGGCTGCTGGCGTTTTCCACCATCAGTCACGTCGGCCTGATGGTGATCGGGATCGGGTTATTCTCGGCGGACGGCTTGGCAGGAACAGCGATTTATACGATCGGCCATGGCATGGTGAAAGGCGCGCTGTTCCTGGTAGCCGGCATCCTGCTGCATCGGTTCCAGATGATTGATGAGTCTGACCTGCATGGCAAAGGTAAGCAACAGCGGTGGACGGCCATTGTGTTCTTTGCAGGAGCGCTTGGATTGGCGGGGTTGCCTTTCTCCGGGTTGGCGGCCGGACACGATCTGATTTCGCATGGAGCGAATAATGCCGGCTATGGATGGATACGCTGGGTTTTTGTCTTTGCCAGTGCCCTAACGGCCGCCGCAGTGTTGCGTATCGGCGGACATATTTTCCTGGGTTGGGGACCGGTCGACAGCGGCGGTAGCGCGCCGAAGCACGAGGAAAAGACGGAGACGCAATCGGGCCACCAATCGACCCCCGCAACCATGTTCTTGCCTGCTGCGTGCCTGCTTGTGGGCGGACTGCTGCTTGGGTTGATTCCGGCTTTCACCCCATCGGCCATTGAAGCTGCAGAGCGCTTCCAAAACCGCTCCGCTTACGCGGCCCACGTCCTGGACGGATGGCCTATGGCTGCAGTGACTGCTGCCCGGCCTGTGCCCGCCGAGACCGGGACGGCACTTCTGAGTGTGTTCGCCGCGATTGCGATTGCCGTTGCCAATCTGCAGAGCAAGCGCACTCGGAGCATATCGGAAAAGCTGATGAGGCCGTTGCGGATTGTACACCGAATTCATAGTGGACACGTTGGCGACTACGTCGTGTTTCTCACCCTGGGCATGGCCTGCTTCGGGCTGCTGTGTGCTTACTGTGTCGGTTGAGGTAGTGGGTTAGCTTCCGGAGCGCCTTCGGCTCGAAGACACAACTTCGGGGAATACCGTTGACTATGGCGCTGCGCGACTGCGGTGTGCAGCGATCAGACGTGGAGACACTGAGCGAAGCACCCAAGCTTACGTAGATGCGTCAAGCCTAAGAATTCAATTGCGATGCCACGACAATGCATTGCAGGAGAGATCAGCGCGATTGGAGGTATACGGCGATAGCGCTGGCCTGCTCGGTTTCAAGGCAACGTGCTACGTCCGTCATCGGCGACCGTCCGGCGTTGGCGTGCCGGAATAAGGTTAGCTGACTGAGTAAGTACGCAGCGTTTTGACCAGCCAGACGAGGCGCTTTGTCGCTGCCCGCGCCGTCGGGTCCGTGACACTGCCGACACGCCGGCAGGTTTTGAGTTTGGAGGCCGTTGCTGTAGAGGCTCCTACCCTCCTCAATGACCTTTCCTTTTGCATGCTTGCCAAGTGCGGGCTGCTGGGCGCTGTACCACTGAGCGGCGGCCTTCAGATCTCGTTCAGAAACGGTATTTGCAACGCCAACCATTTGCACGGCTGCTACATCGGTGAGACTTGCGTGTTCACTTGCGTCTCCTCCGATACGGGCAATCCGAACGAAGGCTTCGTCTACGGGCGAGGAAGCGACAGTCCGGAAATAGGAAAGCTTATGCTCCAGGTAGGCCGTGTTTTGACCTGCCAGTCGTGGGACATAAGGGAGCTTTGCGCGGCCATCCATGCCGTGGCAACCCGAACAATAGCTGGTGACAATGGGCGGTGGGACTGGGCGCTGCTGGGCGCTGGCACCTGCAACGAATATCGAAACCACGGCTACAATCACCATTTCGCGTCGGGGACTCGTGAAGATGTTCATTGATAATCCTTGCAGTCAAAATGCGAAGAATGCGCTAAGCCACAGTGTGTTGTTGTCAATAGCATTTCGCCCGAGGCCGTCGATGTTGTGCCGCACGCCGTTGAACTGAATGTAGCCGCGATACTGCGCCGTAAGTTGAATATTCTGGGTAAGGTGGCGATCCACTTCTAAGGTGTAACCGGTTGTTTTTGGCGAAGCTGTCACCTGATTGCCCGAAGGCGTGGTGATTCCGAATACAAAGCTGAATCACTGTTTCCGTTTGTCAAGGTATATCCGGCATGGAATGCCCAGCCGTTGTTATAGGCATAACTGCCATTTAGATTGAGTGATTTCAGGTTGCCCGTCGGGGTTCCTGAAGCGCCAAGGGGGAAACTGGCGTCCCATGCACGCTGTTCGTAAACATAGCTCGCTTGCAGCGTAGCTTTGTGAGTGGCGCCAAGATACTGATATTGAGTATCGAATCCATTGTCAGTGTAAATGTCGGCCGGGCCGTTTGGACTGGAGCTGTCGGGATAGAGCCCGGCGCGCATGCCGAATGTGCCGAGCATGAAGGAGTGCGAACCACGCGCTTTTTCCCAGTACGCTCGCCAGTAAGGGTTGTAGCCCGCCAGGTAGTTTTCGCCGCCGGCTGCGAAGGAAGTCCCGGCACTCATCCAACGTAAGAAGCCGGTAGCGGCGCGGTAGAACGAAGCTTCAACATAGAACTCTCTATTGAGAAGGACGTAGCCACCGATGCTTCCCGATTGGGCGCCGAGGTTGCCGATGATGGGACTGGCCGGCGCGCCCGGCGACTGTGGCGACGAGTAGAACGGAAACGTCCAGTCCGGCACCGTGTTCCAGACGTCTTGCACGGTAGGGCTGTTGTTGCTATCGATACCGACGAGGATTTCATTATGGCCGAGGTGAAAAAAGTGAACGGCACGAAGATCCGCGGCGCCCGTTGTCCCCTTCCAGCCTGGGAAGGTGTTGCCTATCTGGTACTCGTAGAAGACTCCAATAGAGTTGGTGATTTTGGTGGCCGCTTCGCCCGTGAACTGATACAACTCTGGCATTCCGTTATGGGGAATGACACTTTGTCCCAAGGCGTCATTTGGCTGCGCAGCGAATGTCAATCCACCCTGGCCGAATAGGCCGAACGGCAGATGATCGACGCCCTCTTTGGTCACGACATTTTTGCCCGCCGTGTACCCGGAGAGCTTGAAGAAACGGCCCCACGGAGTGAGTTGGGGCCAGTTTCCCCCGACATGACACGCGGCGCATTTCTGGCCTGTTTGCCGGGCGAATGACGGCAACGCGTGTGCCTGATGCAACAAGCAACAGCGAGGCGAACAGGATCATGCCTGTTTTGCGAATGGAACCAGCTAAAGAGGTCAAAGATGGCACACATATGGGCTTGCTCTTTCGACCCAACTTTAGCGTAAGTGCTCAGTTATGAAGATGTATCTATTTTGTAAAAAACGTGTAAAAGCGTCCGGTGTAAATAGGTCTGAAAGCATCAATACCATGCTATACAGCAAACGGTAGAGAATCGCTAAAAGATTTACAAAGCCCTGACAATAAGCAGACCCAATCTAAGTAAGATCGCACTTAGAAAGCGGTTGAGAACGCCCAAGGTGTACGGAAGACAAGATGATGTGTGAGACACAGAGAAGTACGCGACGGCGATTCACAGTTCGTGCGATTTACGGCTTAGCAGGGCTGATGAGTATTGCACTTAGTACGCCGGCGGTGATGTACGTGTTCGGAACGCCAGATGCAAGACGTCGAGTCGGGCTGGATAGATGCAGGCGTCCTGAGCGCACTCGCTGTAGGTGAACCGTGCCAAGTTCCGATTCTCAGAATTCGCACGGATGGATGGAGAATCAAGAGCGAACGAGACAGCGCGTGGATCGTCAGGCAACCTAATGGGGAGATCACCGCTTTATCGGCCCGTTGCACGCATCTCGGCTGCGCGTATCACTGGGACGCAGCGAACAGATGTTCGCGTGCCCGTGCCACGGCTCACATTTCTTGCCAAATGGTGAGTGGTGTCCGGGCCGGCCTCTCGCCCGTTGGAGCGCTACATGGTGAGGATAGACGGGACATCGTTTGTGGCTGCGTGACTCAGCCGAAGACTCATCCGGCAAGCATGCGGGCTAATATGAACCGGACCGGGGAATGGCTCGAGGCGCGGACCGGGGCGGCTCGGCTATCAGGCACTTCTTCCTCGAAGAGATTCCGGCATCCACTAGTTGGCCGCAGGTCTTCGGCAGCGTTGCGCTGTTCCTGTTCCTGGTTCAGGCGCTAACCGGAACGTTGCTGGGCTTGAATTATGCGGCTTCTCCTGGCGACGCTTACGACAGCGTGATCTACATCATGCGGGAGGTGCCAGGCGGCCGTATGATCCGCGGGCTACACCACTGGGGCGCCAGCATGATGGTGATCGTCGTCGCTGCTCACGCTGCGCAGGTGTTTATCTACGCGGCTTACAAGAAGCCGCGGGAAGTCACATGGATTAGCGGGGTGCTGTTGTTCCTGCTGGTGATGTCGTTCGGTTTGACTGGGTATTTACTGCCGTGGGACAACCGCGCATATTGGGGCACAGTGGTCACGACCCAAATCGCCGGGCAGAGTTCCCGGGGTTGGCGCATTCCTGCAACATGCTATTGGCGTGGAACGTGGAATCGGGGTTGTTAGCGTTTACAAGATTCTATGTTTTACATGTCTCTGATACTTCCGGCGCTGACGGTGTTTCTAATCGCAGTGCATGTTGCGCTTAGTGAGAAAGCATGGAGTTACTCCCGCGTCTTTCGGACGGGAGCTCCAGAGGAAGGTTTTTTCCTGACCAGGTATTCAAAGATGCGGTTGCGGTGTTCGTGGCGTTTGCGCTGGTTTTCGCGGCTGCGGCTTTCCTAGACGCTCCCCTGGAGCGCTTAGCGGATCCGACTGACAGTTCATATGTTCCACGGCCCGAGTGGTATTTTCTCTTCCTGTTCCAAGCGCTGAAGTTGTTCCGCGGCCCTTTTGAGGTGGTGGGCAGCGTGGGGCTGCCGTCCGCGGCGATGGCTGTTCTCGTGCTGGTGCCGTTTCTCGATCGAGCGAAGGGCAGCGCGGCGCATTGCCGCGTTGGGCGGTATTGGCATTGTCGCCCTTGTCTTTGTCGGCTTGGGGTTCACTGACGTTCGCGGCAGTTGCTGGCTCGCCGAGTGGGTCGGCGAAAGTTCTGTTCCGGTACAACATCAGCGAGTTCTGTCCTTCGCAACGGACGAAGTGGCAGGCTTCGAATACTTCCGACGCGAGAACTGTCGACAGTGCCACAATCTGCTGGATGGCGAGCCCAAGCGCGGCCCAAATCTCGCCGGATTGGAGGATCGCCGCCGCTCACCTGATTGGATGGAGAGCCATTTCCGTAAACCGAGTGACGAGACTGCAGCTATGAGAGAGAACCGGCGGCCGATGTCGGCGCCTCAAATGAATGCGCTCATCACCTGGGCCTCGAACCTGACGCCGGAGAAGGCCCGTGATTTAAACGAAGCTCCTGCTGCGATTCTCGCGGGAGCCGATATCTACGTGTCCAATCGGTGCGGATCCTGCCACAAGGTGAATGGCGCGGGAGGAAATCTTGGTCCGTCCCTGAACGGCTTGGCCGCGCGCCGTTCCAGACAATGGATTGAGAAGCACTTCAAAGCTCCGAAGACTGTATCTGCCGGCAGCATTATGCCCCCATACCATTTCAGTGCAAACCAGCAGGACCTAATCATTGCGTATCTCCTTCAACTTCCATAGCCGCGGCCGCGTTGAAGGCAGCCGAACAGCAGAGCCCGTGTCAGGCTTCTTCGATATATACACGTCACCCGGGTCCAGCCGAACCCGAGCTTCGATCGGGTGAGGGACTATCGCCTTACACTCGAATCGTGAACCTTATCCCGGCAACGATAGCGGACCTCGAGACTATCCTTTCGCATCGCCGGGAAATGTTTCGAGAGATGGGAGGAGCATACTCCCGCCAACTCGATGCATTCGAGGGCGCATCTCGCGAATACTTCATGAACGCCCTAAAGGACGGTTTCTACCACGGATTGCTGTGCGAAGTCGAAGGTAAAATCGTTGCTGGAGGAGGAGTGCTGATCGCCGCTTGGCCCGGCAGTCCGATGAATCTCGACCCACGCAGGGCTTGGATTCTAAACCTCTATGTGGAGGTTGAGCACCGGCGGCGAGGATTTGCTCGCATGCTTCTTCGGGCCTTGATTGAGTGGTGTCGGAATATTGGATTTCAATCGGTAGCTCTCCACGCGAGCGAACACGGCCGGTCTCTCTATGAAAAGCTTGGCTTTAGCCCCACAAATGAGATGCGGCTGAAGCTGTGATCTTAGCGGGAACGGGGCGCTCTCCTTTCGCGACGGCGCGCCCTCTGTCATTCCTGCCTGTCACGAGATCTTCAGTCCGTGGTTATCCCTTCAAACAGGCTTTTCAACAGCGATATAGAAAGACGTTCCGGGAACCGCGAGTAATTTGCCTGCTATCGTAGTCGGAGCCTATCAGCTTATGGTTGTCAGCGCTGCTTTCGCGAGGCTCCTACTGGCCGCGGTGTTTGGGTTAGCGGGCATAACAAAGCTGGCCGACCCCGCTGGATCGCGGAAGGCTCTGCTGGATTTCGGTCTGGGTGATTGGCTAAGTCGTCCGCTTGCGATTCTGCTACCGGCAGCTGAGATTGCTATTGCGGGGGCGCTCATCTCGAAACGATTTGCTTTTTACGGCGGCTTCGCCGCTCTGGCGCTTCTCGCCTTGTTCGTTCTAGTAATTAGCTCTGCATTAGTGCGCGGACGCAAACCGAACTGTCACTGCTTTGGCCAACTGTACTCAAAGCCCATCGGCTGGGACCTTGTCGCTCGCAATTGCGGTTTGTGCGTCATTTCAGCGGTTGTGCTTTATGCGGGACCTCGACAAGCGGGCATTTGGGGCTATGTATGGGCCGGAATCTCGGGTCACGAACTGCTGTTTGCATTCGGCGTCGCTCTGCTGGCCATTACCGCGGGGCACTGCTGGCTTACCTTTCAACTGGTTCAGCAGAGCGGGCGAGTGCTGCTGCGCCTTGATGCCCTGGAAAGGCAATTCGCTGGTACGCGCAACGCAGCAGCACAAGTGGCACCGGCAGCGCCGGCCGGACTACCAGTGGGCGAAAAAGCGCCTTCGTTCTCGCTGCCGGATTTGTCTGAACGCGCCGTTGAATTCGAAGAGCTGCTGGCTGCGTCCAGACCGCTGCTGCTGCTCTTTGTGCATCCCGACTGCGGGCCCTGCAAGTCACTGCTGCCTATAGCAAGTGCATGGCTGGATGAAGCAGCAGCGTGTTGCGAGTTAGTGGTGATTTCACAAGGTTCGCGTAAGGAGAATGTTGCGAACATCAAAGGCCTGAGCTTTCCGCATTTCCTGCTTCAGGATGCGCATGAGGTATCAGACGCCTACCTTTGCGCCGTGACGCCTTCCGCGGTTGTGGTGCGCCCTGATCATACGATCGGCAGTCCCGTGGCTTCGGGCGTCGAACAGATTCAGACGCTGCTTGCGAATGTCATCAACGAGTCGGTCGCCCCCCTGGGACAGACCTCACTCAGAAAAGGCGAATTGCTTCCGCGCCTGCTCTTTCCCGACCTGGACGGTAGTCTTACCCCAATCACCGGAGTTGAAGGCCAAACCCACTTGCTCCTATTCTGGAACCCGTCCTGTGGATTCTGCCGCCAAATGGTGCCCGACGTGAATCGTTGGCACGAGGAACGGCAGCCCCTTAGGCCGAGCTTAGCTATCATCTCAAGCGGCTCAGCCGGGGAGAACCGGGAATTAGGCCTGAAGGGGCGCGTGCTGCTGGATCCCAGCTTCAGCACAGGAGAGCTCTTTAGCGCGCACAGCACCCCCTCAGCTGTGTTACTCGACGAGCATGGCCGCGTCTCGTCGAAGCTAGCTATCGGACGCGAGGAAATCCTGATGCTGGTGAGTCAGAGCCTAATTGCGGTGTAAGAACCGACTCATGTGCCCAAGTCCAGCGTGGGCCATAATTCCACACTTTGGCGCCTGGCGGCCCTCTTGTTGTCCGCTATATAACTGAGTAGAGATCTTGAGTAACCTTGCGGTGAGATGCAAGTGAGCCACAAACATATATCTTTACTTGCCAGCGGAAGCGTGCGACTATTACCCAGGTTTAAATCTAAAAGGGCTGGAGCGTTCGGAAGCGTAGCATGCAACACCTCTTTGATTCGGTTTGCAAGCAGGTAAGCCAGCCTGTTCCGCGGCGGAAAGTTTTGTCCATCGTGTTCCGTTCGGCCGGAACGGCCTTGTTGGCGAGAACGGGTTTGCGCTCCGCCTTCGCACAAACAGGATGCACTGCCAATGGGAGCGGTCCCTGTGTTCCAGGTCCCTCATCAGGTTGCTGCTCGGGAGCTTGCAGCGTGAACCTAAAGTGTGAACCGGTTGGCGGGTGCAACGTAGACGCGGACTGCGCCGCTGGGTCATGGTGCATGGAATCTACAAACACCTGTACGGCGCAACTAGCGAACGGCACGCCTATCCCCAGCGATGCACCCCATCTTAGTCCTACTCTGAACGGAATTTGCACGTCGGCGGCGGGTACTTTGGTATGCGCATCCGGCGTTTGCGATTCCGCTGACAACAAGTGTGGCTATGCAAACGGTGATGGACCCTGCAATTCAGTGAATCAAACTAGTGTCTGCCGTTCGGGATTCTGCAACTCTTCTTCGGGTGTCTGCGCAGCGGTGGGCAGTTGCGGCGGCAATACCTGCTCCACACCGTATACCTGCGTTTCCGCGCCTAATCCTTTCTGCCTGCAGAACAATTCTTCAGCAGTTCGAATCAATACAAGCGGCTGGTTGTTTAGTCGCGTGTCGCAGCATTTCAGCGGGACATTGACCGTCACAAACACAAGCGGTTCGCCGATCAAAACGCCGATTGTGGTCGAACTAAGTAATCTCGCCTCGGGCGTAACGCTGACTAACGGGAGCGGCGTGCTTAGCGGAGTTCCTCTTGTCACCGTGCGAGACGGCCCAGGCACGTTGGGAGTTGGCGCCATGGTCAACGTGAACCTGCAATTTCAGAATCCATCGAACGCGGCGATTGTTTTTAATCCCGTTACGTATACAGGGTGATCGCAATGTCATGCCACCGCGGAACAAAGCTGATGCGCAGATTATTATCTGGAACACCGTTGCTCGCTGTCCTGGCCCTTACGCTGCTGTTTTCGCAAGGCGCGTCGGCCCAGGTGACATATCTTGTAACCGTCAACACTTCCAGCTTGGCGGGGTCGGGATACCTGGACTTTCAATTCAACCCGGGAATAAGTAGTCAAGCCGCAACGGCCACCGTTTCGGCGATCAACCCTGAAGGCAGCTTAAGCAGCTCGCCCACACTGTCCGGGAATGTTACTGGCCTTTTGCCTCCCTCGATCACTCTCGCAAACGGCGGTCCGTATAACGATTATTTTGTTGGATGGACTTCGGGGGGATCGTTGAATTATCTGGTGACCTTTGCCGGACCTGCGATCTCAGCCCCAAGTCCGACATATATCTCCGGAAGCAGCTTTGGTTTTGGTATGTATGCGGGCGACGGAACTACTTCTCAGCTCAGCACCGACCCCCTCGGCAGCGGATTCTCTCTAACCATAAACGTCAATCCCGGTGGCGGGTTGACTGTCAATCACCTTTCGCCGAATGTCGATGTCGTGGTTAGCCCAAATACGCAAATTGGCGAAGGCTACGTCACAAATAGCGGTGCAAATTCTGTTTCCGTTTTGGATACGAGCACGAATACCGTGAAGAAGACGATTCCTGTTGGCGTAACACCCTTATATGTCGTGATAAGTCCCGACGGAACCAGGGCCTACGTGGCGAATTCAGGGAGCCACTCGGTTTCCGTGATCGACACCAGCACGAATACGGTTATTGCGACTGTGCAGGTGGGCAATTCTCCCTATCAGCTGGCGGTGAGTTCGGACGGCAGCAGGCTCTATGTTGCGAATAATGGGTCGAATTCGGTTTCCGTGATCGGCACTGCCAATGACGTGGTGGTTGCAACTGTCGCAGTTGGGCACAGTCCGGCGAGCGTCACCATCAGTGCGGACGGCAGGGAGGTATTTGTTGCGGATTCAAGATCTTCGGCCCTCTCCGTGATTAACACGACGACAAATACGGTGATTGCGACCGTAGGCGTCGGGTCGTTGCCAACCAGCATGGCTGCCCATTAGCGCCGCACTTACTGCGATTGCGGTTCCGGCGACACGTAAGCAGCCCTGCCTGGTCTTAGTTCAAGCGCGAGGTGGCTAAAGGCGGCGCAACACCCACGCGCAAACAAGAACCACGTAGTACACGACAAAGGCACAAAAGGATAACGGCAGCAGGGCCGAGAAGGCGGCAAAGGCATTGAGCACCTACATCACGGTTCAGCTGTCCTGATTCTTATCGGCACATCAACCGTCGCCGCTTTGCTGCGAATTGACGGAAGCCGCTTCGGTGTGGCATCGTGATCAGAAGCACCCTTCCGGCCCAAACTCTCACCCCGCGGCAGACTTGGAGGAGCGTCCGAGATAGTTGTCCGGCAGGTCTTGGCGAAATACGTAGTAGTAAGCGGGGCCACAAGCAATCTTCACGGTCCGGAGATTGAAACCCTCGCCGCAGGTCTTGATTTCAGCGCCCATAGGAAGAGTCACAAAAAGCCCGAGCGCGGCGACTCCGATTTTTCCCGGCAGTACCTCGACCGCCGGGATGTCGAAAGACAATCTGCCTTCGAAGTCTGGTACCGTTTTATCCCGCTTGAAAAACGATACTGCTGAGCTTGACTCGGTCGCGTCCATGCATACACCTCCCCTACTTTGTCTCTGAAACTACTAACTCTGCTTTGTTTGTCAACCTTACTCGGAGCTGGGGCTTTATACACCTAGGTCGGCACTCAGGGGTTGCCGAAGCTCCACCCCGTCCGCAGGCGATTTTCGGGTAAGCACTCCTCAAGCATCGACAAAGTGCGTCTTGGAAGTGCCCCGTGCTTCACGAGATATGGCCTCGTGCTCGCACTGGCAGTAATCTCGCTCGATGCCCTGTGCGGCGGCCTCTTCGCAAAACCGACCGCAGAAAGTAGCTTCGTCGTGTACTGTACACTGACACGGGCCGTGCTTACATTTCCAACGACCAGCGGATTTGTGAGCCGAGATGATGATTTCGTCAGTTTTGGTGGGCATCAGATTAGGCCGGTTCCATTCACCGATCACAACAGCAGCGTGGCACCAACTCGAACCCGTGCCATCTAGGTCCATCCCTAGTTATCGGCTGAAAATTTCAGCAACGCTGAAACTAGGTGTCGCCCTAGTACCGAGAGGATGGGTTGGCCCGGTAGAGTGAGTTGAGTAATGCACGCAACACATGTGAACCCCGCTCTTAATTGGACATCGGTTCAGGCCCCTAAGCGTTTGTCGTGTCCCATTTCAGCGTTCGAGGTCGATACCTACCCGGACGGGACGCAGAGATCCGGCCGGATGTCCGTTCTGCCTGAGGCTGCAAGTGTCGAGACCTGTGGAAGTGGCTTCAACTGCCGGAGCCTTAAAGTTCGCTGCGGAAATTCGTTGTTCTATGTCTTTGTTCGCGACCTGGAAGAGCAACTACTACCCGCTCCGACACCGATGATCTCGCGCCAACGGTCCCTTGGCCCTGTTGTTCGTTGAGAAGGTTTGGTCAACGCCCGTTACTTTCCGCAACTGGGCTATCGCGAGCTATGTCGCCTGGAAAACACGACCGCCTGACGCTCTGCTCGCATGTGCTCAACGCCGTGGAAAAGCGCTAGAATCCTTTCAGTGCACCCCAACGTGGCGACGTAGTTCGAACGCACGTTCTCCGCGCGAAGGGAGGCGGTTGTTGCAGACCGACTGGCAGCGTTCGGGTCCTGTCTCGCGAGTTGAGCTTGCAACGGACCTTGCTTGCTCGGCTGGCAACGATCTGAGTACTGCAGGCTTGCGTCGCGCCTCGCTTAGCCGCTATCGGTACGAAGACGAGGCCCTCCTAAGCCGAGCAAGCGACACTTGCGATCCCGCCAGGACCGCCATTAGCCCTCTTCCATCGTCAGAGCTGGCCTTCGCCGTCAGCAATGCGCCACTTGCGTTACGAGGAGCTTGAATGTCCGAACAGCACATCCGCACCACGGAGCAAGCGCTTGGGGCCATCCACGACAAACCGCACAGAAGTCTGCAGCAACTCACCGAACTCACGAGCGATCTCGAGAACCTCATAGCCGGTTCAGAGATCGCCGTACTATTCCTCGACAGCGAACTTCGGATTGTAGGTTTTACGCCCAAAGCAGGCGAACTGTTTCGCATCGGAGTTCAGGATTGCGGAAATCTCATCTGCGATGCCGATCACCGGCTTGACTATCAAGAGCTCTCGATGGACGCCGAAGCCGTGCTTGGCAGTATGAAGCTAATCGAGCGCGAGGTAACTGATGACCGAGGCGATTGGTACCTCACGCGTGTGCGCCCCTATTGGGCCGCTCCCCAAAAAGTTCATGGCGTTGTTTTTACCTTCATAGACATCACCGACCGTAGGCAGGCAGAAGAGGCGTTGCGTGCGAGCGAGCAGCGCTTCCGGGCCTTGGTCAATGCCAGCTCTGACGTTTGGTACAGAATGAGCCCGAATGCCGAGGAGTTACGCCAGTTGCATGCCGCGGCCCTGGTTGCGGACACAGTCACACCAACGACGTCTTGGATTGAGCAATATATTCCCGAAGAAGATCAGAAGCTAGTCCGCGCGGCGATTAAGGAGGCGATCCAGCTGAAGCGCATCTATTCGCTGGAGCACCGGGTGCGACGGGCGGACGGCAGCATTGGCTGGGTATCCTCGCGCGCCGTCCCGCTTCTCGATCCAACCGGCGAAATCACCGAGTGGTTCGGCGCTCTATCGGACATCACAGAGCGCAAGCGAGGCGAGGAGGCGAGCAAATGGCTGTCTGCAATTGTAGAAACCTCTCCTTACGGCATTATCAGCAAGTCTCTCCATGGCATCGTCACCAGCTGGAATCCGGCGGCGGAGCGAATATTCGGGTATAGCGAGTGCGAAATTGTTGGCCAGCCGATCAGGTTATTGATTCCCGCGGACAAACGGCAAGAGGGATTGGAAATCCTCCAACGACTGCGAGCAGGGGAGTCAATACACGAACTCGAAACCGTTCGCTTGAGGAAGGACGGATCAATGGTGCAGGTCGCCCTTACAATCTCGCCTCTAGCGCTGTCGCCCAGCGCGGACCAACACGGAGACTTCGCCAACGAAGTCAGAGCAGTCGAGTTCGTCCAGGACATCGGTCGGCGAAAGTACGCCGAGGATGCATTACGCACCAGCGAGCGGGAACTCCGTGCTCTTGCAGGAAGTTTGCTGACAGCTCAGGAAGATGAACGCCGGCGCATTGCGCGCGACCTTCACGACGATGTAACTCAAGCACTCGCGCTGATCTCCATCGAACTCGGAACGATGGCAGCCGAATCGGAGACCACCGACGGCTTGACTACACGGCTTCGGTCACTCCAGGGTCGCGTTTCGGAGGTGCTGAAAGTCGTCCGCCATGTATCTCATGGACTGCACCCTTCGATGCTTGAAGATTTCGGACTCGGCACAGCTCTTGAAGTCTTCTGCGAGGAGTTTAGCCGGCTGGAAGGATTAGCCATTCAGTTTTTCTGCGATGCCGACGAAAGCGGGCTGACGGTTCCGGCAGCCGCCTGTCTCTACAGAGTCGCGCAAGAAAGCTTGCGGAATGTCCGTAAACATGCGCAGGCGACTTGCGTGACGGTTGAATTGCGAAACGATGGTGACGGTCTGCGGCTTTCCATACATGACAATGGCGTCGGCATCGCCATGCCTTTGTCGGAGGGGCCCGAACGCGGCCTAGGCCTTGTCAGCATGACTGAGCGCATGCGACTGGTTCGAGGAGAACTCTCAGTTTCGTCTACTCCGGGGCAAGGTACGGACGTGATCGCCCGCGTGCCCGTCTCGGCCTCCAAGGGTGACGCCAGTGCGCATACTTCTGGCAGATGACCATTCGCTGATTCTCACTGGTATTCGACAACTACTTGAGAGTCGCCATGAGATCGTAGGCACCGCCGAGGATGGTCGAGCGCTTGTTCGTGCAGCCGAGGTCCACAAGCCCGATCTGATTGTTCTTGACATCAGCATGCCGCTTCTAAATGGTATCGACGCGGCGACAGAAGTGCGGGCTCGACTACCCAGGACAAAGTTTGTGTTTTTGACAATGCACGCTAGCCCGATCTACCTTCGGAAAGCGATCAGCGCAGGCGCGCTTGGCTACGTCCTCAAGTCCGAGGCCGCCGAGGAGTTGCTCAATGCCATCGAAAATGTGCGGACCGGCAGGCTCTACGTCAGCCCTGGTTTCGACGAGAGTGTCATCGCGAATGCCCGTGATTGGCTGAACAAGCCTCTGAAGAAAGCTGTTCCGCTGACAGAGCGCCAGCGACAGATCCTGCAAATGGTGGCCGAAGGCAGACAGAATAAAGAGATCGCGGAAATCGTCCACATTTCTGTTAAGACGGTAGAGTTCCACCGTGGGCGATTGATGAACAAGCTGGGTGCGCACAGTGTCGCCGAATTGACGAAGTTTGCGATCCAGGAAGGATTAGTGACGTTGCCCGGCTCTGGGGAAGATCTGTGATTACCTTTCTCAGGCGTCGGAAGCGAACAAGTATGGCTCCACCAAGTGGCTTACTTTCTTAATTGCTGTACGAAGAAATCTGCCATCATTTTGTTGGCCTCGATAGCTTCAGGCAGGGTGGAGTCATACCAGAAAGCGTGGGGCAGGGCATCGAAGACGACTAGCCTCGCATCGACTCCGGCATTCAGGTAAGCGCGGTGAAGATTGATAGTGCCGGAGAGTAGCAGGTCGCGGCCGCTGGTAATGAAGAGCGTTGGCGGCAGCCCATGCAGGTCAGAAAAGATGGGTGAGAGCACTGGATCTCGAACGTCTGCGGCGCCGACGTATGCACGATCGGCACCTTCCGGACGGGGTGGATCGAGGTGCCCAGAGAAGCCGTTTAGCGAATAGATAGCGACCGAGTCGCCCGCGCGGGCGAAGTCTCCCATGCCACTAAAGATGCCCAGAGCGGCTGGAAGCGGCAAGCCCAACTGCTTCAAGCGGGCTGCCACCTCCGCCGTCAGAATGGCACCTGCCGAGGTACCGTACAGCACGATGTGATTGGGCCGATAGGTCTTGAGCAGTTCCTTATAAACGGCGACGGCATCATCCACGGCCGCGGGAAACGGATTCTCGGGTGCAAGACGGTAGAGCACGGCAACAACCTTGATCCTGCTATAGCCTGCAATCGGAATGGATTCCGTGAAGGAGCCGGAATCTGAGTTGAACCCGCCGCCATGCAAGTTGAGGAGCACCTTGTCACGGTCGCTTTCAAGCGATCCTTGCGGCGTGACAATACGTACCGGAACACCGGCTATTTTGTCCTCAATCAACTGATTGGGGCAGAGGCGAGTCCACTCGACGCGCGCCCGGGCGGTGTAAGCGTCAGTGCCTTTGCGGCGGTCATCCAGAGACTGTGGCGGCCCTTGGTCCGGCTGTGGACGGCTTAATCTGCGTTGAGCTTCCGCGCTGATGGTCTTGGGGACGGGCACAACACGTGTGATGTGGGCCGTTCCCTGTGCGTCGATATAGCTAGTGTCGCTGGTGGGGGCGCGGTCGGCGGACATCGGCGGGGAAGCTGCCGGTTGCTGCGCTCGTCCAATTGCGCAAGCTAGCAACAGCGAGAATGAAGCGGCACGGGATAAGCGACTCATGTGTGCTCTCATTATCTGTTCATTCGACGTTTCCAGTTCTGTCGCCAGGGTGATCAGAAGTGGACGCAATCGCGCTTTTCGCCCGCTTCGTCCTATGAGCTAAAGTGAAGGCCGAAGGAGATAACGCAATGTTGAGTTCGGCCGTTGAGGCGGAGGAGATTCACCTTCCCGGCATTGCCTTGCGCATCCTGATTGACGGACCTACAACAGGCGAATCGCTCACCATGTTCGAGATGAACGTGCCGCCTGGAAGCGGGATGCCGGTGCCGCACCACCATGTCGGCTTCGACGAAGTCGTGTATGCCATGACCGGCAGACTGCGAATGACCGTTGACGGTCAAGTCTTCGAGCTCAGCCCGACCCAGTCCTTGTTAGTCAAGCGCGGCGAGATCCACGCCTTCTCGAATCCGTTCGATGACACGGCAAAAGTTCTTTGTGTGCTCACGCCCGGGATTCTCGGTGCGCAGTACTTCCGGGAAGTGCGGGAACTACTAACGGCAGGTGGACCTCCGGATCCCGCAAAGATCGGCGCGATCATGATGCGCCATGGCCTCGTACCTGCGAAGTCCGCGTAGCCGCTCGTCGCAAGACCGGAACCGATTAGCAACGAGAATTATGAACTAGTTCCCCATCAGCGCTTCTCTCGGGTCTTCGCTTTGCCTTTGGAATCGCGGCAAAAGATGCCTTCCAAATTGGCAAGCAAGAGCTCCATAGCCGTCGAAATGTCCGGCTCGCCTTGCTCCAGACACCAGCGCACAAGCACACCCGTGAGTTGCAGAGTCACGCCGGCCATCACACGAGCAGTGAGCGCGTGTCCGGGGCCGGCGGGAAGTCGCCTCGCGTATGCCTCCGCAACCATGGTTTGGACTTCGGACAGACGCGACATCTCTGCCGCGGCCGCTGCTGCGCTGTTATTGAGAATCTCCAGATGTTTTCGTGTGCGAGCTTGCCTGGTTATTCCCGGCTGCGCCACGCTTACGATCGTCTCGCGAAACACCTCGCGAAGCGAATAGCTGCTGGGGCAAGCGTTGATGTGTGCCACCAGTTGGTTCCCGTAGGCCAACAAAGCGTACGACATCAGATCGCCTTTGGATAGGAAGTATCGAAAGAAGGAACGAGGCGAGATGCCGGCTGCCTGAGCGATGTCGTCGACGGTAGTCTCGTCGTAGCCGTTCAGGAAGAAAAGGTCGGTGGCCGCATTCCATATGCCCTCGCGCACTGCCTCCAGCTTCCGTTCCCTTAAGCTCGGGACGGCAGCTGCTGCTGGCGGGACTTCCTCGTCAGCGTCCCGCGGATGGGAAGGTTTCCTCACGTCGCGATCAGCGTAGCATGTTCCGACATGATCTGTCCAAAGTGTCGTTTTGTGTTGACTTTGGCAGATTATGCCAGTTAGACTCTTCGCAGGTGTCTGACATCCTTCAAGCTCCTCGATTGGCCATGAGCGCCGTGCTTTTGAGCACGATCATTTCCGGTTGCGTCCCGCTAGCGTACTCGCAGGAAAAGAGCGCGGTGCCCGCGGCGTCAAGCGCCAGCTTCATTTCCGATCCCCTCTTTCACGACCCTTATATCGACGCCGACGAGTGGCATGACAAGCCTGTGCGTCATCGGTATGTCCATGGCGGCTTCAAGGGTACTGAAGCCCGGTTCTCGTTCTACTTTCCGCCGAAAGGGCAGTATCAAGGCCGGTTCTTCCAGTACATTGACCCGGTACCGAGCAACGAGAACCTGGCACAGCAAAGTGACAACGAGAATGACACGATCGCTTTCTCAATTGCGAGCGGCGGTTACTTTGTTGAATCGAACGAAGGTGGCCTGTCTGCCATTGCCGGCGATCAGACCATCCCTGGCTACCGCGTCAGCGCGGCCTCAGCCGAATACTCTCGTTTGGTTGCCGCGCAGATGTACGGTCCCCATCGGCCGTACGGCTACGCGTGGGGAGGAAGCGGCGGCGGCTTCAAAACCATCAGCGGCTTCGAGAACACGCACACCTGGGACGGCGCGGTTCCGTTCGTTATCGGCTCGCCGCTGGCGCTGCCGAACGTGTTTACTGCTCGACTGCTGGCGCTGCGAGTTCTCTACGATAAATTCCCTTCGATTCTGGATGCGGTGGAACCTGGCGGTAGCGGCGACATGTACCAAGGCTTGAATCAAGAGCAGAAGGACGTACTCCGCGAGGTGACGGAGATGGGGTTCCCCCCGCAAGGCTGGTTCAATTACAAGACGCTTGGGGAAGGTGGCTTCGCCGTGCTGTTCGGACTGATTCGCGCCATGGATCATGCGTATTTCGAAGGTTTCTGGAAGGTCGCTGGCTATACCGGTGCGAACCCTCCTGAATCGCTGGTGCGTGCGCGGATCCAGTACAAGACCGTTGTAAAGAAAGTCATTTCGGCGAGCGAAGCGCGTGCGAACCCTGCTATGGGCGGAGTCAACACCGCATGGCTTCAGCTGAAGGGCGACGCTCCTGTCGGATTCGAACTGGAGAACGTCCCAAGTGGAAACCTGCAAGGCGCCTTCCTTATGCTCAAGACCGGGGCCGCCGCCGGCAAGGACCTTCCTATAGGCAAAGTTTCGGGAAAAACGGTGTTCGTGGAAATTAATCCGTTCGGGAAGAATGATTCGGAGGCCGTAAGCGCTATTAAAGCCGGTGACGAACTGCAGGTTGATAACTCAGATTTTCTGGCGGTTCAATACTATCATCGGCATCAAGTTCCCACTCCTGACTTTTACCCCTGGGATCAATTTCGCGGACCCGATGGGAAGCCTCTTTATCCGCAACGGCCGATGTTGATTGGCCCTATGATCACCGGCGCTGGGTCGGTGCAATCGGGACAGTTTCAGGGCAAGATGATTGTCGTGGAAAATATGACGGATCAGGATGCGTTTCCGTGGCAGGCAGACTGGTATCGCACGAAAGTCAGGCAGCATGGGGACCAGAACTTCCGTCTTTGGTTTACTGAACACGCGGTGCATGGTGATCCGGAGAAGGGCGTGGGAGAGACGCACGTAGTTAGTTATCGAGGTATCCTGCAACAGGCGCTGCTGGATGTAAGCGCGTGGGTGGAAAAAGACATCCCGCCTCCGCCGAGCACGGCCTACCGGGTCGTCGATGCGCAAATCGTGGTCCCCGCAACTGCTGCTGAACGCTGCGGTATTCAGCCATTGGTTCGTGTAACCGCGAACGGCGCACAGCGTGCCGAAGCCGCACCGGGCCAGCCCGTGAAGTTCTCCGCAGCGGTTGAGCTACCGCCGCACACCGGCCAGATCGTCGCAGCGGAATGGGACTTCGACGGCGAAGGCAATTTCCCGACAAAGCAGGAGATCCCGAACGCCAGCATCTCCGACTCGGGAAGCCGAATGATCCTCACCATCACTCATTCGTTCCCAAAACCGGGAACGTATTTCCCCGCGCTCCGGGCAACGTCCCAGCGCGACGGTGATGCACACACGCCTTTTGGGCGTATCGCCAATTTGGGTAGAGTTCGAGTGGTGGTTCAGTAAGAAAGAACGGCAAGAAAGATCAATCATGAAACTGCATCTCCGACCGATGGTCGTGCTCTGGGGCGGCTTGGCGCTCCTCATTCCATTCATTGCGAACGGAGCCGAACCTGAGCCGGCGAGAGTCGAGCTGTCCGCCGATTCCGGATGGAAATTCCTGCTTGGTGATCCGAGTGGCGCAGAGGCGCCCTCGTTTACTGACACGTCCTGGCGCACCGTCGACCTGCCGCACGATTGGAGCATTGAGAGCCGCCCGGACAAAAGCAATCCGTCCGGCAGCGGTGAAGGTTTTTTCCCCGGAGGCACCGGTTGGTATCGCAAGACGTTTGCCGCGTCCAACAACTGGAAAGACAAGCGAGTAAGTGTCGAGTTCGACGGCATCTACAGGAACGCCACGGTGTTCTTGAATGGGCATAAACTTGGGACCCAGCCTTACGGCTACACCAGTTTCGAACTCGATCTCACGCCGCAGTTGAGCTTCACAGATCCGAATGTGCTGGCGGTGCGCGTGGATAATTCCGAGCAGCCAAACAGCCGCTGGTACAGCGGATCAGGCATTTACCGGCATGTCCGTGTGGTTGTTACTAATCCGGCGCATGTGGCCCATTGGGGAGTGTTTGTCGCCACTCCTGAAGTCTCCCCTGCAAGAGCCACGGTTCTGCTGCGCACAACCGTGACGAACGAATCCCGCAGTGACAGTAACCTGAGCCTGCAGACTACGTTGTTTGACCGCTCGGGCCATGAGGTTGGAAGCGCGCAAGCACCTTTAGATGTCGCGGCAGGTAGCGAAAAGGACCTAACTCAGAACATCACCGTGGCGGAGCCTGCCCTTTGGTCTCCCGACTCGCCGGCTTTGTACCGCGCCGTTACGCGAGTGCTGAGGGATGGTCAGACTATCGATGAAGTGGTCACACCCTTTGGAATCCGGTCCATTGCGTGGTCGGCAGAAAAGGGCCTGCTTTTGAACGGCAAGTCCCTTAAGCTGACCGGCGGCAGCGTTCATCACGACAACGGACCACTGGGCGCGGCAGCATTTGATCGAGCCGAAGAGCGCAAGGTAGAGCTGCTGAAAGCAGCCGGGCACAATGCGGTGCGAACTGCCCACAATATTCCATCACCGGCGTTTCTGGATGCCTGCGACCGGCTCGGCCTTCTGGTGCTGGATGAGCCGTTCGACACGTGGGGGGCACACAAGGTCAAGTTCGATTACGCGAGCAACTTCGACCAATGGTGGAAGCGTGACATCTCCGCGATGGTTCTGCGCGACCGCAATCATCCATCGGTGGTGATCTGGGGAATCGGCAATGAAATCCCCGAACTCGAGGTGGAGCGAGGCCGCGAGATTGCGAAGAAATTAGTTGATCAGGTGCGTTCGCTTGACAATTCGCGCCCATTGACGCTGGCATTTCCCGGTACGACAACTACGCCGAATGCCGCTGCGGTCTTCTCGTTAGTCGACATCACGGGTTATAACTACAGCCTGCAGACAAGCTACGCGGACGATCATCAGAGGCTTCCATCGCGCATTATGCTGACCACCGAATCGTTTCCCGCAAATGCGTTCCGTTTATGGAAGATCTCGCGCGACAATCCGTATGTGCTCGGAGACCTCACCTGGACGGCGATCGACTATTTGGGAGAGTCCGGAATCGGCGCGTGGTCGTACGGCACGCCGGAACAAGCTAAACAAGCGGGGCAGATTGCACAGTTCATGATGAACACCGGCACCGTGGACAAGATGTTTCTTGGCATGGCCCAAGGTGTAGATATGGCAGCGATGATGGCGCAAGGACCCAAGGATCCGATGATGCAGGCCGTGATGGCAGTCTTGTCGCACGATTATCCCTGGCATGCGGCTAATTGCGGGGATATTGATTTGACCGGCGATCGGAAGCCCCAGTCGTTTTACCGAGACATTATCTGGAACGGCGGCGACCGCGTTTACGCAACGGTTCGTTTACCGGAGCCGCCGGGAAAGAAAATTATTGCGATGATGTGGGCGACTTACCCCACAGCGGCGAGTTGGAGTTGGCCGGGGCAAGAAGGCAAAGAGATGCAGGTGGAGGTCTACTCCGGCGCTGAAAAAGTTCAGCTCTTTCTGAATGACAAGCTGATTGGCGAGCAACCAACCGGTAGCGATCAGCAGTTCAAAGCTACGTTCTCTGTTCCATATAAACCGGGCACACTGAAAGTGATTGGCATGCGGAACAATCGGGCCGTTGCTGAAAGCGTTCTTACAACAGCCGGCAACGCCACCAAGCTGCGACTGACTCCGGACAGAACGACGATTCACGCCGACGGTCAGGATCTTTCGTTTGTGACGGTGGAGGCCGTAGATGAGGACGGGCGGCCACAACCGCATACGGAGCAGGAAGTGCAGTTCTCGGTCGATGGTCCCGGCAATATTGCCGCGGCAGGCAACGGGGACGGGCAAGATCCAGCGTCCTACCAGGAAACTCGGCACAAGTTGTACCAGGGGCGTGCGCTGGTGGTGATCCGCAGTTCGAAGCGGGCAGGTCCGGTAACACTTACGGCTATCACGCCAGGTCTAGCGAACGGAGTCGCGATGATCCAGGCGCAAGCGGTGGAGCCGCGTCCGGAACTGCAGTAAGATAATCGGCGCATGTCGGTCAGCCTTAGTGCTCTTTCCGTTCTTGCCTTAGCTACGCTGTTACCAGCTCAGGAATCCGTTTCCTTCCCTACGGAGGACAAGGGTACAGTGTGCGCAGATCTGTATGGCAGAAGTGAACGAGCTGTCCTACTTGCGCACGGCGGCAGGTTCACCAAGGAGAGCTGGAGGTCGCAAGCGCGGGTGCTCAGTTCCAAGGGGTTCGAAGTTCTGGCGATCGACTTTCGCGGATTTGGATGTTCATCTGGTCCCGGACAGAAGGACTTCGATACTGCCCCGTTCGACAAAGACGTGCTCGCTGGAGTTAGCTACCTGAAGGCGCACGGTGCCAAAGCAGTTTCGGTTGTTGGCGGAAGTTTCGGTGGTGCTGCTGCTGGAGATGCGTCAATCAACTCCGCTCCAGGTGTAATCGAGCGGGTCGTGTTCCTGGGAGCAGCGCCGAACCTGCCATCAGAAAAGCTAAAGTCAAGGACGCTCTTCATCGTCGCGCGTGATGACCGTAGTGGCGATGGGCTGCGACTACCAGGGATTCAAAAGCAGTATCAGCAAGCCCCGGAACCAAAAAAACTGATCGTCTTGTCTGGTTCGGCTCATGCACAATTTCTGTTTCAAACGGACCAGGGAGATCGAGTGATGCAGGAAATTCTAGAGTTCCTGTCTGCGCCGTAGGCGCACCGCGCCCGCCACGTGTCGATCAACGGGCAATGCGCCGAACTTTCAAGTCCATCATCTTCTGGGGCGGGCGCTCGCCAATGGTTAACTCCCCACGCTCGGTCCATTCACCGTTTTCATTGATGCGCAGCACGGTAGCCGTCTTGAATGCTCCGAGGACAAAGCCCCACGAGATGGCATTTCCACCGTCTGCCAATTTGACCTCGGTTTCAAGCCACCGTCCATCGTTGAAGGCTCGCATCTTATATGTTCCTTCCTCATCGTCGAAGGAGATCAAGCCGAGAGCTTGAAGCAAGACCTTCCCGTCGGTCTTGGCTCGGCCAACACCTTCGATCATTAGCACTAGTCCGTCCAGTTTGAACTCCGCCGACTCGGTCTGCGCCATCTCAGCAAATAGATCAGGTCCCCGCAGGACGGTGGCCTCACCAGACCAGTTCCCAACAAGAAATTCAAGTCTCTTCATGGCGGCCCGTTGCGCCTCAACGTTCGGTTGTGATTGTTTGGACAAGCAGTAGTCTCGCTCAACTCAGCAACTTATTCATTTCGGCACGAACCGGGAACTAGCCGACAGCGCCGGACTTAGTGTTAGGCAAGCGCTTGATGATTAAGTCTATCTGCCCGGCGTGGTGCGATATGTGCTCACACACGTGAAACCAGAGACAGTAGTTGTTTACCGGCCCACCGCCAAAGCCGGGTTCTTTGAGTGGAGTTAGCAGCCAGGCGTCATCGTGCTTAGCGAACTCGCTGAGTGTTTTTTCACGAACATGGCGGATCGTGTCCTGATAAAAGGCGATCTCGTGACCTTTGATGGCGGAGCGGCCAGCGTCGCCCAAATCCATTGCGGCTCCCCATTTAGCTTGGTAGTCGGCGGGGTATTTGTCGAAATTTTCGTTGTTGAAAGTGAGGCGCTGGTACAGCACCTCGGTGGCAGCGAGGTGAAGCATTAGGGCTCCAACGGTGTTAGCGTCTTTATCCAACAGGAAGTCCAGCTGTTCTTGCGTCAGGCCTCGCGTCGGCGTGAGCACCGCGCCCTCCATCCAGGTAAGCATAGTGACGATGGTTCCGACGTGCGGGCTATAGCCGGACCTCGGACCTATCATGTCGATGGTCGCCTTGTCATAGGGCGGCGCCGTCAGCGGTAAGGGAGGCAGCTTCGGTGGGGTTGGTGAGCTACCGGTTTGGCCGGAGGCTGACGGTGCAAGTGCAGAGGTGCCCGTGGCGGACGCGTTTCGGCCAAGCATTGGCAAACTGCCTGTGGCCGCGCCAAGCGCAGCAGCGCCAGCGAAGAAATGGCGACGCGTAGAAGAGTTTGAAAGTATGGACATCCTGTTATCTCCTGACTGTTAGTGAGCATTCGCTTTCCTTAGCAACCACCAATCGAGACCCAATGCCGCGCTCATTTCGGCGCCCGGGCCGCCAGTCATTGTGGTATCCCAACGGTCATTTCAAAGTGGCCATCGACCACGAAGAAAGACTCGTCCTCGTGCAGATGTTTGTGGAACGGAACACCTTCGCGGGGAGAGTTCTCGATCAGCATCCAGCTCATCGTGCCGCCGGTATCCTTCGCAATAGCTTTGAATGTGAAAGTGTGACCTGGATACCAATACCACTGCTCTGTCGCTGCTTGCAGCTGAGTATTGGCAAATAGCGGAGAGAGGAGGGCGCCGGGTAAAATCGGGGCGGCAACGATTCCTTGCCGCAGCAGCGAACGGCGCGAGTGTGTCAGGCTACGCTTCCAATCGAAGGGAGTCATTTAGGGTGCGCTGATTATAGGCAACAAATCCGGCTAAGTAAACCCGGTAAGTCAGAAGCGAGAGTTATTTTAGGCAGGCAATAAGAAGATAAGTGGACAATCTTGCCGTGTGCGGTGATACGCAACGGGCTGTGACAGCTTAGCCTTGACTACAGATGCGTTCCAGATTGGCCGAAGATTTCTGAGGTAAGGCGTCCCCCTAGCCTATTTCCTATGATCGGCAGCCTTCTCTATCTCCGAATTCATCTCGCCACCAATCAGGATCGCTCCGTTGCTGACGTAGAGCCATATCAGCAACATGGCGACTCCGCTCAGCCTTCCAAAAGAAATGTGGTAGCTATCGGTGCGCTCGAAGTAGAATCGCGCTGTGATGGTGGCGCCTATCCAAAGCGTAGCTGCTAGAAGAGCGCCAGGAGTGCTCCACTGCCAACGCTTGTTTCCTAAACTCGGGGCGAATCGGTAGAGGACTGAAAACCAAAACAGCAAAACCATAATGAGCACAAGCGATTCGATCAAACCGCGCGGAATGGGAACGTGCACCAGTGGACGCAAATTCGCCAACCCAGCGATGAGGCCCACAGCCAATATCGTAATCAGGCCCAGAGCGATTGTGAGTCCCACGATCGTGGCTGCCAGTTCTTGCCAACGACGGGATTCCTGCACCTCGTACGCAGCATTCAGGCCGTAAATCATTGCCCAGGTCCCATTGCAGCCGGCCCAAAGAATTCCCGCCAGAGTGGTGAGGAGTCGCCAGCCTGGCAGTCGCACCTTACTGAAATCTATTGTGACGAGGCGAAGTGTCTCAGCCGCGTCCCGTGGCAGAATCGTGCTCGCAGCGTCCGCGAACGACTGCCTCACACCTGGATGGAGATCGGGAATGTGCGCAGCCGCAAGATGGATCAGCAACAGTACGGGAAAGATAGCAAGAAAGTGATAAAAGGCCATCCGGCCTGCCTGTCCGAAGACTGAATCATGCCAACTTGCATGTGCGGTCCTGCTGACGAGCTCACGGAATGATAGACCGCCAAGGTTCACACATGTAGTCTATGTCGGGAGTAATGTTCACCCGCATGCTGAAAGTCCGGAAACCGGGCTCCTGAGGTAAAGCTAGGAAGCGGCATGTCTGGATTTTTTATCGAATGCAACCCGAGCCTTCTCTACCTGGTCAAGATTCTGCTCTGCCCACATCCAGACACCACAGAAGGCAGCGCCAAGACTCAAGCCGAGCTGCGTTAGTTTGTATTCGACCTTTGGCGGAACGACGGGATGGACGGTGCGCGTGATGAGACCGTCACGCTCCATCTGACGCAAGGTTTGGGTAAGCATCTTCTGGCTGATGCCAACCACCGATTCGCTGATTCGAGTGAACCGCAGCTCTCCCCGTTCGGTTAGAACTTCAAGGACCAGCATTGTCCACTTGTCAGCGACACGACCTATCAGATCATTCACAAGAGCGTCAACGCGAGGATCTGTCTGGTCTGCATGGGAACAGGCGGCATAGGCGTTCAGCGCTGAAATCTGCTCGTTGGTCAGCTTAGGATTGTCCGCCATTGCCTACACTCTCTCCCGGGTAAGTATGGCACTCTATTGTGCCTACTTCCAAATAGAGAGTGTACAGCCTATAGTCAGAACAGTTCGAGAAAGAGGAGTATTCCGTGAAATTAAGAATGAGAACTATTCTCGTCACCGGCGGGACGAGTGGTATCGGCCTGGAGCTGGCAACCCAACTTCTCCACCGGAACAATGTAGTCATCGTTACCGGCCGCGATCAGAGGAAGCTCGACGCTGCGAAGCTTTTGTTGCAGGGTCTGCATACTTTCCAGAGCGACGTGAGCGATCCTGACGCGATAGCGAAGTTGGGCAGCGAGGTGCTTACGCGCTTTCCAGCACTTGATACGCTCATCAATAACGCAGGCGTGATGCGTAACCTGGACCTCAATCGCGATCGCGATTTGACGGACGTCACCCGGGAGATCGAGACGAACCTGAACGGGCCGATTCGTATGGTTCAGCAGTTTCTGCCGCACCTCAAAATGCGCAAGGAGGCTATGATCGTGAACGTCTCATCAGGACTGGCCTTTGTGCCATTTCCTTCATCGCCGATCTACTGCGCCACGAAAGCCGCACTGCACTCATTCACCCAGTCCTTGCGTATCCAACTCCACAGGACCGGCGTTACCGTAATCGAAGTGGCGCCGCCGGGCGTCGAGACTCCTCTTTTTCGGGGCGAGTTTGCGGAAGAGATGAAGAATGAGAAGGGAATGGAACCGGCCGTACTGGTCGCACGCGCCATCTCAGGAATCGAAGCGGGTAAGCTGGAAATTCGCCCAGGCGTGAGCAACTTATTACATACTATGAGCCGAATCGCTCCGCAATTCATGCTTAGGCAGATGGTCAAGTTGATGAGACCCGCTTTGGATCATCGACAAGACGAAGTAACCGGGCTAACCTGAGCATCGCTTCGCGCGCGAACAGGGGCGACAACGCTGACTCAGGGGGTTATGACACCGAGCGCTTAACCTACTATCGGGCCCTCGTGTTACTCGAGAATAGTCGGAAATGTGTTCGAGATATGGTCGTGCCAGGTGAGCCTGTCTTCATCGACGAAAGACCAGAGGAGACCCATACCGGCGGCGAGAATGCTTAGAAGGCTGCCAAAGAATCTCTGATAGCGGCGCTCCTGCGACGGAGGGTTGCCGTCGAAATCGACTACCGTTAGTCCCACTTTTTGCATGCCAAAGCTATCCTGGCCACTCATGGTCCAGAGTAGTTTGTAGGCAAGCGGTATGGTGAGCAACGCCAGCGCCAGATAGGGCAGCGTGTGCTTATCGAGCAGCATGTGGCCGCCCCACAACGTGAACAGGGCGAATACCAGGGCGCAACCGAGCGCCATCAGCAAGCCATCGATCAGGCCAGCCTGGGCGCGGAGGTTTGCGGGCGCGACGGGCGCATTGCAGATGATGGCGAGTTGGGGCGCTGCCGAGATCTCACGCTGACCTAGAAACTCGAGTGATTGCTGGGAGCCTTCGCCGACCTTCCAGTCGGACTTTGCCGGACGTGGCCGCTTCAACTCCACGCGTTCGTTCTTCAGCGGGGCGGGGCGATGCACCTCGCTTGCCCGGGCGCGGATGGCTTCGCGTTCGGCCGGGGTAGTTAAACTGTCAAACGATATGACGCGCGGCTCATTGACGGGCTTATCGAACAAGGGCTGCTGTCCGGCCTGCGGCTGATTTTCACCGGCGATGCTGATTTCTGGAACCGCGGCGGGCGCTTGCTCTTCATAGAATTCGTAGGCACGCGCAGTAGCAGCGGCAGCGATGGGGTAAGTGGCCGGCGAAATTCGACTGGGCACGGCACGCACGCGCCGGCTGCACCGGGGACAACGGTGCTCATGGTCCCCCACCCACGTCTGGCAATGTTGACACGTCATAACAACAGCCCTAAACTCAGTTCACCCAACTCGAATCAGCTTGCGGCTTCGCAGCCGCCGTGCTACGGTTTTCGGTTGAACCCTTGTTCGTCGCTACACAATCCCCCAGTTCATCTATCTAGCAGAATTCTCGGCATCTGTCGAGAATATTTTTTGTCTCCTGCGTTGTGGGCGTTTGCTTTGCTTTTTCTCAGTTGCATTTGCGGCGACGCCCAAACAACAGCGCGTCCTTTGAAAGCCAACCTGCCTGCGCGAGATGAAATCGATTACGGATCGGTTACGCAGGAATCCGATGGCAATCTGAAACACCTGATTGGCGACTCCTACGTGCAGACCAGCGAGATGCGCATCTCCGCCGACAAGATCGATTTTGACACTGACACCGATTGGACGTACGCGCATGGACATGTGCACATGGAGCACTATGCAACCGGCGACAAGATTGATGCCGACCATGCCGAATACAACATCCGTACCGAGGAAGGGAAGTTCTATGTGGTTGACGGCACCTCGCCTTCGAAGGTGATGACCAGCCCCGGCGTTCTGACGACGACCAACCCGTTTTACTTTCAAGCCAAATGGGCGGAGCGCATCAAAGATCGCTACATTCTGCACCAAGGCTTCCTGACGGACTGCAAGATTCCCAAGCCGTGGTGGATCTTTCAAGCGCCGGTGTTCGACATCGTGCCCGGCAATCGCGCGATTGCACGGCACACGGTGCTGCGGTTGAAGCGGGTTCCTATCTTTTACCTGCCGTATTTCTATCGTCCGCTGGGCAGAAATCCCCGGCGCAGCGGGTTCCTGACGCCGAACGTGGGCCACAGCAGCCTGTATGGCTACATGTTCGGAGCGGGCTATTATCAGGCGCTGGGACGCAGCTATGACATGACGGGTATCGTCCAGGACTTCACGGCGCGCGGACCGGCGTTCACCTACGATTTCCGGGGCAAGCCGAGCGAGGTCAGCGACTTTAACTTCCGCCTCTACAGCGTGGATGACCAGGGTGTGCTACAGCCGAATGGAACGCGCTTGAAGCAGGGCGGTACCGAGTTTGAAATCACGGGATCTACCCAGATTCTCGGGTTTACCGGCCGCATCGATTACAACTACCTGAGTTCGTTTACGTTCAGGCAGGAGTTTTCGTATTCGTTCGCGAGCGCCGTGTATAACGAAGTGCTCTCCAGCGGTTTTCTGCAGCGCCGGTTCGATCACGACACGTTGACGCTCAGTCTGGTGGTGCAGCGCAATGTGGACTATATCGCCGCGACGCCCATTAACCAACCGCAGAACCAGGTTGTGGTTCAAAAATTACCGTCGCTTGAGTTCTCCAGCCGTGACCAGCAGTTGATACACAGCCAAGTTCCGGTGTGGTTCTCGCTCGCTTCCAGCGCCGGTGTTCTGACGCGCGATGAACCCACGGGGACTGAGAACACGGGTGGACCGCCGAACAGCAACTGCGGACCGAATGGCGCGTCCCTGTGCGATTTTCACAGCGGGCAAGTGGGACGGGTCGACATTGAACCTCACGTTTACACGGCGTTCCGTTGGAAGGGTCTTTCGCTTGAGCCGGGCATCACGCTGGCCGCTACCGACTACACGAACCGGTACGCGAGCAACACGACCAGCTACGCTGCCGAGGGGCCCTGTGCCGGGTACCCGGTATGTCCGCCCACTCCAACCACGGCTGTGGCGCTAGCGAATTCGAATCTGTTCCGCAAGGATGCTGACATGACGTTGGACTTGCGGCTGCCGACGCTGGAGCGGGTGTACACGCCTGCGCGCTGGATGCATCTGGGAAAGCTGAAGCACGTGGTGGAGACCGAAGCGGCCTACGAATACGTCACCGGCGCCAGCATGTTCGACCGTATCATTCATTTCGACGCGACGGATATTGTCTCGAATACCAATCAACTCACTCTTTCGCTGGTGAACCGGCTCTATCGCAAGGACAAGAGTGGCAACGTCAGTGAAATCGCAACCTGGAAAGTCGCACAGGCGCGCTACTTCGACCCGACCTTCGGCGGCGCCGCCGTCAGCGGACAACGAAGCGTCACACTAGCGACTGAAGAGATCAGCCCGTACGCATTCCTAACCGGCCCAAGAAATTACTCACCGGTGGTCTCCACGCTGACGCTGAATCCCTACGGAGGCGTCGGCGCGGAGTGGCGCGCCGAGTACGATCCACTGCTCAGCAAAATGATCGTTAATTCGTACAGCACCTCTTACCGTCACAAGAACTACTTCGGTTCAGTCGGCGAGACCTCCATCGCGAGTAACCCTTTGCTGTTCCCGCAATCGAACCAGATTACTTTTGGCGCCGGCTATGGCAGCACGAATCGGAAGGGTTGGAACGTGGGTGCTACGGACCTCTACGACATTCTGCTGCAACGCAATGTTTTTCAGTTCCTGCAGGGGTCTTACAACACAGACTGCTGCGGTTTCTCCTTGCAGTACCGGCGCATCAATTTCGGTATCCGGGACGAAAATCAATACCTGTTCTCGTTTTCGCTTGCGAACCTGGGCACGTTCGGCAGCCTGCAAAAGCAGGAACGGATCTTCTAGCCCCAATGGCAACACTTAGAGTTCTGCAGAGGATCGCCCTCGCGGCGTTTCTTTTGGCGGCGTTGAACTTGGTGGTTCTTGCCATTGTCGGCCAATACGACGTTCGCCTCGGCCCTATTCATCTGGCCGCTACGTACCTATTCAAGCCTCTGCTATACCTGAACGGCGCTTTCCTGCTGGCGCTGGCGCTGCAATACCGCAATGAAGGCATCGACACTGCACCTGCGGGCGAAGTACGGTTCCACGCCGGGCGTACTTTCTGGTGGTGTGCGGTGGCGGTGGTGGTGTTGCTATATGCTGTCTCCTTCACCATCAATCTCGACTTTGGGGATTGGACGCACCGTAACATCACCACCCACGTTTCGCCCTTCAGCTTCTTTGCACACCGGCAATACGACGGTTTCTATCGCCCGCTGGTGTTTCTCAGCCTGTGGCTGGACAACCGGATCTTCGGGCCGGCGCTTTGGGGCTTTCACATTCAAAACGTGGCGTGGCAACTGCTGAACGGGTATCTGTTGGCGCGGCTGGCTTTCCGGCTTGGGTTCGAAGCCAGTCTGGCTCGCTGGGCCGGTATTGCTTTTCTGGTCTTACCCGAATCTTTCGAGGCCGTGATTTGGCCCGGCGCCCGCTTCGATTTGATGGCGGCCGGACTGGTACTGTTCGCGCTGGAGCGTGCGCTTGCCGGCGCCACAGGCTGGAGCTTGGTGGGCTACTTCGTGGCCGGCTTATGCAAGGAAACGACGTATGCGTACCCGCTGCTGCTGGGCGGGCTGTTTGTGCTTCGAGGGCGGTTGGCGCTGCCATTGCCCCGCCGGACCTGGCTGCAGCTGTTGGGGTCTACTTTCATCGTCACTGTGGTTCTGGCGCTGATCCGGGTCGCCATCTATGGCAACCTGGGCGGCTACCCCGGGGGTGCGGGCGGCAAGCCGATCAACTTCATACTCACGCCCGCTACCTTCACTTCCATCATCACCCGCATGCCTGCAACGCTGTTCCTGGTGAATACCGGAGCCGGCCTGCCTGTCTGGCTGCGCGCGACTTTCATTGGATACGTGGTGTTGCTTGCTTATGCGCTGCTGCGCGGCGCCAGCGCCGGCAGACGGACCTGGCTGCTGGCTTTCCCCTTCCTCGCGGTCGTCCCGTTAATGAATATGTTTGGGTGGATGACACCGTTCGCACAGCAGGGACGATACCTGTATCATCCGGCGGTTTGGGTCATTCTCTCCGTTGCGGCAGCGCTCTACTCGCTGCGCCACCGGGAAGTGTTGATGGGCTGTTGGATCGGTCTGATGATGCTGGGCGCGCTGTTCAATACTCTCGTCTACGTGCGCATGATGCACGAGGCGACGGTTGTGGCGCAACAGGCAGCCGACAAGTGCAAAGTGAGCCAGTGTTGCCGCGCAATGTACGTCAGTAACTTGCCTCGCGACCTGTACGGAGCTTTTTATTTTGGAAACCAGGTCGCTCGCGATCTGGAACGAGACCTGCCCGGAGTGAGTGTTGAATCGACCGATGCTCCGGCCGGAGCTAGCTGTGCAGTGCGACTACGTTGGACAGCCGAAAACAGATGGGAGACCTTGCCGTAGGCAGCAGCGCAACTTACTCTCTCTCGACGGGCTGATATGCGCCGAGTGCATCGTCCAGAAGCGACGCGAGACTGCGGGTCTTGTGCTCCACAGACTGCTTCAAACGCCCTAACTCCTGCTCCGCGACGCGCACCCGGTCCGCCAAGTGCAAACACGCCAGAACGGCGGTACGGGTGGAATCGAGGTTACCCGCTCGCCGGGCGATCGTCGACATCAGATCGTCGACCTCCGCCGCTAGTTCTTCCGTTTCGCGCGGGTCTCCTGTGGCAGAGAGGGAGTAAGTCTGGTTGAAGATGGTGACCCGGACCGACTGCTTGGGAACGTCCGGTGTTTTCATGAGGACCGCCGTTAACTTTCGCTCAGAAGATCAAGCTGGCCAAGCAATTTTTCGATCCTGGCCTTCACCTGCTTGCGCTCGCCGCGCAGATTGTCTAGTTCCTGCGAAGTCTGCTTCAACTGCTCTTCCAGTTGCCCGTTTTCACGTTGATACTCGGACGAGAGAGCCTGCACTTCGTCGCGGGAAGCGCGTGTCGAATCCAGTTCCGCTTCCGTATTCTTCAGGCGTTCCTGCAGCTGTCCATTTTCATGGCGCAGCGCCGTAATGGCCTGCACTGCCCGCGTGATGCGCTCTTCCAGACTCGCCAGGCTGTCGGTCTCATGCTCTTGAAGGGATTCTTGAACTGCTTCCATATTCAGTTCAACATTATCAGTTACCGGACCGGTGTTTGGCGCAGCTTACTGGACGTTTGCCTGATGCGCTGCTTTCGCTTTCGCAATCAAGGTGGTGAACCCCGTCACGTCGTTCACCGCAATGTCAGCTAATACTTTGCGGTTCAGGTCGATGCCGGCGCGCTTCAATCCACTGATGAACTTGCTGTACGAGATATCGCCAATGCGGCAGGCGGCATTGATGCGCACAATCCACAGCGAACGGAAGTTGCGCTTCTTCAGGCGACGTCCGACATAACCGTAGCGCAGCGCCTTCTCGACTGCTTCCTGCGCGGACCGGTTCAGTTTCGATTTAGTTAGGAAGAACCCCTTCGCTAAGCGAAGTGTCTTGTGGCGGTAATCCCGCCGGCCAGTTCCTCTTTTTACTCTGGGCACGTTTTCTCCTTTAGGTATTGAAAGATTCGCAGCTTAGGTAACGCTGCAAACCGGAGCGGGAGACAGCAGGCACGTGCGGCGCTCTGCTTCTACCCGCGGTTTTCGATCTGTTTACTTCGCTTACCAACTTGCCCGAAGGCGAATTAGTAAGGCAGCATGCTGTGCAGCTTCGCCTGATCGGTAGAATCGGCGACCACGCTCTGCCCCAGCTTGCGCTTGCGGGAGCGTGGCTTCGACGTCAGAATATGACGGGCGAAGGCATGGCGCCGGGTTACCTTACCGGTACCAGTCTTCTTGAAGCGCTTGGCCGCGCCCTTGTGAGTCTTTAACTTAGGCATAACACTGTCCTGGACGAGGTTTGACTTGAGATCACACGCAGTCGAATAACCCATCTTTCGACTGGGCAGGGATCGAGCGCAGAACTACTCAACCGAGTTTATCACAGGGCGGCGCTGCTACTGGTTGTCCTGGTATTCCTCAAGCCATGCCATCTGGATGGCCTCCAGCTTGCCCTCGGTCGAGGCCATTGGATCGTCCTTGAAATCCGGGAGTTCGGTGATCCATTGGTGAAGATCGGTGTAGCGGATGTGCGTCGGATCTACTTCCGGGTGAGCTTCATGCAGGCTCAAGGCGATGTCGTCCGTATGATTCCACGTCAATCCAGGCATACCGATAACGATTGTAGCGGGGTGCGGTCAGTCGAGGGCGAAGGTCGGCCCAGACTTGCTGATGCAGCGGCTTCGGCTGCGGCGACCTGACTATCTCTCTCTAAAAAACAATTCGTGCCGCAGGCCGGGGTAGCCTTCGAAGTGTTCGTATTGATCGACCGTGATGGGCGTTGCTTTCGCTAGGGTCGTCGCCATGGGACACCTGTGATTATCGGTGTTTTCCGCCGATGCGTGCCTGCGATAGAGTTGGAACACCTATCATGCAGCGCCGCGAAATGATCGCCGGATTGAGCGCATCCGCCTTATCCTTCATGCAAGAACCAACCTCCTCCTCCAAGCCGCACAATACCTATCTCGAGATTAAGACCTGGAAGCTGCATAACAGCCCCGAAGGGCAGCCAGAGCGGGTCAGTAAGTTCTTAAAGGGAGGGCTGGCGCCGGCGCTCGACCGCACGGGCGGGAAATTTGCGGGCGCGTGGGCGAACCTCTTCGGTGCGGACGGGCCGTATTACGTCACGCTTTCACAGTTTCCAAATCTCGGCGCGATGGGGGAAACGCTCCAAGCGCTTCAGCAGGATCGGGAATATCAAGCGGCCGTGGACGAACTCAGTTTCGGCAATGGGCTTCCGTTTGTGCGGGTGGAAAGCAGCATACTGCGCAGCTTCGACATCATGCCCGCACCCTCTATAACCGACGTCGGCGGACACGGGCGTGTCTTCGAATGGCGCACCTACGAATCGCAGTCGTTTGGGGCGCTGCGGCGTAAAGTGGCGATGTTCAACGAGGGCGAAGCCCAGATTTTCATTCGTCTAGGCTTCCGTCCGGTGTTTTTTGCGGAGACCATCGCCGGGCCGAAGCAGCCGAACCTGATGTACATGGTGTCGTACGACGATCTGGCGCAGCACGACAAGCTCTGGGGCGCCTTTGGGAGCGATCCGGAATGGAAAAAGCTCAGCAGCCGTCCGGAGTTGAAAGACGATCAGGTGGTCGCGAATATCAGCAACGTGCTGCTGCATCCGCTGCCGTTTTCGCCTACGCGCTGAGCAGCATTTACGCCGACGGGAAGCCCAGATCCTCGCCCGCGTGTTCGGCCATACCGATCTGCTCGACGTGGCCATTGCGACCGTTGTACCAGAGCCGCCATTTGCCGTCGCCCAGCAGCGCGAATGGTTTATAACAGGCGCTGCGGTCCCATCCTGTCAGACCAGGGGCGAGGACGGGGTTGCCGGGATGCCGCTGCCAGCCTCGAACGCCATCCTTCGACCGGGCGATGCCGATAGCGGCGTGGTTGACATCGCTGAAGCCGATGTAGAAGGCGTAATACCAGCCGCCGTGGGGAACCACCTGTGCTGCGGTGACCCGTTCTTTTTCCCAGCCAAGCTGCCGGTCGGGACGGAGCACCGGGTTGTCTGGCAGGCGAGTCCAATGCACTCCGTCGCCGCTGGTCGCGTAGCCGATGGCATTGGGTTCGTATTGTTCGCCGCCCGAGTACCACATGCGATAGCGGGATTGTCCGGCATCCCATAAGACATGCGGCGCCATGACGGCCACCCCTTCCCAGGGCACAGCAGGCGTGAGGACAGGATCTGCCGATACTCGCTGCCACGTGATGCCATCGGCACTGCGGGCGTAACCAAGCGCGGAGTTCTTCTGCGTCTGGCCGGTGTACCACATATGAAAGCCATCCGGGCGCTCTAGGACGACCGGCCGGTTCACGTCGTTCTCCCAACTGCTGGTTGCCTCCGGCCCGAGGGCGATCTGAGGCGCGGACCAGTGGACACCGTCGGCGCTATCGGTCCATGCGATGCTCTTCTTCGGCCGCCAGGAAAACCACATGCGGTAGCCGCCACTGCTCTTGGGGAGGAGACACACATCGAAGCAGGTGCCGAGATCGCCTCCTAAGACCGGGTTGCCGCTGTACTTCACCCACCCGGCATTCGACTGAGCCCGGCAGGCGGTGGTCAGCGCCGAAAGCGCCACCGTTGACGAGACAAGAAAAGAGCGGCGAGTCGCCGCTGCAAAGGAGGTCGCAGTCGCTATGGTCTTCATCGGAGGCTGGTGCCTTGGCGGACTAACACTTCGACATCCCCGCGCAGGTACACGTTTTGGAATCCCGGTAGCGAGCGCAGGAAATCCGCACAGCGCGCATGCGCCGCGTCGTAGGGTCCGGCTAGAAACATAGCATCGAAATGGAAGGGTTCAATCACCTTGGTTAATTGCTCACTAGTTTGAATGTCATCGCACACCGGGATATGGTCGGCGGCAGTTTGAAAGGCGTGTTGGGGCAGCCATTCGCGGCCCTGCGCCGTATAAACGCTTTGCCGCCGGGCTAGATAAGGGAACCATTCGCCCACATAATCACGGAACCAAGGATCGATGCGCTGGTTGAAAACGAAGAAGCGTCCGTCGCCGCCGGTGTGTTCTCTCACCCACTTCATGCCGGCCAGATCCGCGGACGATAGCGTTATCCGCGAATTCATCTTAATATTCCGCACCGGGTTCCCGGGCAGCAAATGCCCGCGTACGTAAACGACGGCCAGAGCCGTACATAGCAGAAGCCAGACCAGCGTGACTCGGGGGCGAATCTTCTCGGGCATGCGGTGAAAACGAGTAGAGAGCGCATCGAGGGCGAATCCCAGCAGCCAAGCCCCCAGCAGGGCGTAGACCAGCACCGTGTGAGTGGCGGCGCTGCGCGAAACCACTACGTCGATGGCCAACACCCACCAGGCAAACGGCGGCTGGCGAAAGAAGGTGAGCAAAAGGCCAAATACAACCCAGCCTGCGACTTCGACGCCGCTCAGGCCAAGCGAAGTGGAGCCTGCACGTCCGCGGGTGGAAAGGGCCGATGCGAACGGCTGCCAGCCGAAGTGAACCAGGCACCACAGAACCCACGGCATGACGACCACAATGGCTGTCGCGCCCGCAATCACCAGCAAGGTCAGGCGGTATTTGCGCGTTCTTCCCGACGGCCAGAACGCGAGCACCGTGATCGAAACGGCGGCCACCAACCCGGCTTCGAGATGCGTCAGCATGGCCAAAGCTGCGGCCACGCCGGCAAGCACGGCCCAATTCCTGCTCCGGTTGGCGCAGCGGGCGAAGAAGAACAACGCCAGAACGACAAACAACTCGCCGGGCGCGCGCGTCATGCCGCCGCCCATGGTGAGCCACTCCGAACTGCGCGGCAGTACCGCATACAGGGTGCCCGCCCAGAACGCGAGAATGGGCGGGGCCAGCAGTTCGAGTGCAAGAAAGTAGAACGCCGCTACGGTAGCGAGGTTGAGCAGCAGGGGCAGCCAGCGCAGGACGACGAACGAGCTTGCACCGCTGACCAGGCGAGCCAGCGCGCCCAGATAGAACCCGACCGGCGGATACGCCATGGGCATATGAAGAAAGTTGTAATTGCTTTCGAGCGGCAGGCGGAGATGGTTGGCAACCAGTTCGTCGATGATCTGGGCGAACAAGCCGCCATCGTTCAGCGGAGCCACCGTGTGCCAGTAAAAGGGAAGCCGGTCGACCAGGCTGATCAACACGATGATTGCGACAAAACCGACCTGGCTCCAAACCGGCACCTTCGCCAAGTGGGGCAGTGCGGTGCGGAAATGGGCGGTTCCGGCTTCTTTTGCCAATGCCCGCGCCGCTGCGATCTGCTCCGAAGTATCGTGTAGCTTGCGATCCAGTGAGACTTTCCTTTCCTCAGCGTCAGTCGTTCGCTGGTTTCCGAAAGGTTGTAAGATGTACTTTCGTTAGGGAAGCGTTCACAGTTCCCTCTGCCTGTTCCCGCACTGGCCCTGGCGTTTGGCCACTTGCATGATCGCGGCCGCATTGTGCTAAGCTACAGGAAGGTTTCAAGCCAACTTGGGAGGCAAAGGCGCGTCTGCGTAGCCTGAGCCGTTTGGACCAGTCACATTATGAGTCAAAAGCCCGGTAAGAAGTACGAAGCCGCGGCGAAGCAGGTGGAGGCTCGCCCCTATCCGCTTCCCGACGCCGTAACTCTCGTTCAAAAAATCAAATTTACGAAATTCGACGAGACTGTCGAGGTTCATATGCGGCTGGGTGTCGATCCCAAGCATGCGGATCAAATGGTGCGCGGTACGGTGGTGCTGCCCAACGGCCTCGGCAAATCGAAGAAGGTCTTAGTCATCGCCTCGGGCGACAAGATTCGCGAGGCGGAAGAAGCGGGGGCCGATTTCGTCGGCGGCGAGGAGATGGTGACGCGGATTCAGACCGAAAACTGGACCGACTACGACGCCGTGATCGCTACGCCGGACATGATGCGTTCGGTCGGTCGTCTGGGTAAGGTGCTCGGTCCTCGCGGACTGATGCCTAACCCGAAAACCGGCACCGTAACCACCGACGTTCGTAACGCCGTGAATGAGATCAAGGCCGGTAAGGTCGAATTCCGTGTCGATAAAACCGGTGTGATCCACGCGCCGGTCGGCAAGGTGAGCTTTGCCTACGACAAGCTGCTTGAAAATGCCAACAGCCTGATTCAGGCCGTAGTCAAGGCGAAGCCTTCCGCTGCGAAGGGCAAGTACGTCAGGACAGCCACGTTGTGCTCTACGATGGGGCCCGGCGTGCCGCTAGACGTGACGGCGTTCAACGCCAAAGCCGCCTAGTGACAGCCTTTTTAGTGGACAGCAAGGGAACTCGGTATGAAGGATAAAGACGAGAAGAAGAAGGACCTGGAAGACCTGAAGAAGGCGATCGGCGACAATCCGAACATTTTTGTTGCCGGTTACGAGAAGATGACGGTCAGCCAGGACTTCGAGCTTCGCAAAACCATTCGCCAGGCGGGCGGTGATTATAAGGTTGTGAAGAACAACCTGGCCGCGAAGGCATCGGAAGGCACTCCGGCAGGCGATCTGCTCGGCGACCTGAAGGGCATGACCTCGCTGGCCTATACGTCGCAAGATCCGGTGGCACTGGCGAAGGCGCTGACCAAGTACGCCAAGGACAACGCGGCGTTCACGTTCAAAGCCGGCATGGTGGAAGGCCGGGTCATCGACATTGCGGCCATTAACGATTTGGCGTCGATGCCGCCGAAGGAAGAAATCTTCGCGAAGTTGCTGTTCCTGATCAATGCCAACGCCACTCGCCTGGTGAGTTCTATCGGCGGTGTGGGTCGGAATCTGGCGGTGGTGCTGGACCAGGCAGCCAAGGAAAACAAATTTCAGCAGTAACGGTTTGCCCACTCTGGCGGCCAGCCGATCGGGTAACTGGGACTGCAAGGGAAGCGCGGTCGTTTCCTTGGGGTCGATGTTTTGGCGGGGATCCGCCGGCAAACAATTAATTGAATCTTTAGAATCAGGGAGTTAGAAGAACATGGCGGATATCAACGCAATTGCGGAATCAATTCAGGGACTGACACTGCTCGAAGCCTCTCAGCTGGTCAAGTTGCTGGAAGAGAAGCTGGGTGTGTCGGCGGCTGCGGCTTCGGTCGCGGTGGCTGCACCAGCGGGCGGTGGCGCGGCAGCGGCTGCTCCGGTGGAAGAGAAGACCGAGTTCACGGTTGTTCTTACCGCGGTCGGCGCCAACAAGATCAATGTCATCAAGGCTGTTCGCGAAGTAACCAGCCTTGGTTTGAAGGAAGCCAAGGACTTGGTGGACGGCGCTCCGAAGCCGATCAAGGAAGGCGTCAACAAGGATGAAGCGGAAACGATCAAGAAGAAGTTCGTTGACGCTGGCGCCACCGTCGAAGTCAAGTAAGCAGTCCCTTTTGGGACAAGCTTCATATTTTTCAGTAGGTTATAAGGCCGGGTGGGGTGTAGTTGACTCCGCCCGCCTTCTTTTGCTATTCTTTGTTGGTCGTCGTGCCGGGACGGGTCAGTATTCTTTTTTTGGTTTAGTGTAATATGTAAATCTCCCGCATGCTTTCAAAGCAATGCGGGAATTTGGCATGCCCAAATTTTCCTTCTCACACTTTTGCCGGGACTCGGCCCTTCGCCGTGAGTCTTTTACCTTGCGATTAGACATCAAAAAGACATCGTTGAACAACAACATTCCCTCTGGCCATTACTTTATCGGCCGCGTGCCTGTGTTTTCCGGCCCGCAGTTGGCCGAATTGCCTCCCTCGGGTATCTCCCGAGCGCAGGCTCGAACAGCATAAGCGAGCGTTCCGTAGGCGCAGAATGCGCGTTGCGGTCCAGCAATCGGTTGGCTGTGTCGGTTCGTCTGTAAGATTTGGTTCGTTGGTTTCCTAAAGGACAAGCGTAGATGCCCCAAGTGTCAAACGGTTCTCTCCGCGAGAGAGTAGATTTTTCGAGGATCAAGACCTCGATCCCCATTCCCAACCTCATTGAGGTGCAGAAACGGTCTTATGAGCGTTTCCTGCAGATGGACCTGCTTCCGAAGGAGCGTGAAGACGCGGGCCTCCAAAGTGTTTTCAGCTCTGTTTTTCCGATTTCCGACTTCCGCGGGCTTAGTCAGCTCGAGTTTGTCGATTACTCGATCGGCAACTGGGAATGCAAGTGCGGCAACCTGAAAGGGCTGCATCACCTGCGCACCATCTGCCGCAATCCGACCTGCGGCGCCGAAATTCGAACTGATCCGTTCCATGCCGGTGACGTCCTCTGTCATAAGTGCGGAACGTTCAACAAAAATATCGTTACTTTTTGCAATCGTTGCGGTGATCCAGTCGCGCTCCAGTTAAAGTACGACGTTCCCGAGTGCGAGGAGCGCGGCATGACGTATGCGGCTCCGCTGAAAGTCACCATTCGCCTGACGGTCTACGACAAGGATCCAGAGACCAACACTAAGACGGTTCGCGACATTAAAGAGCAGGAAGTCTTCTTCGGCGAAATCCCGCTGATGACGGACAACGGTACGTTCATCATCAACGGTACCGAGCGCGTCATCGTTTCGCAGTTGCACCGTTCGCCGGGCGTGTTCTTTGAACGCGTTCAGACGCAAGGCTACTTCCTCGGCAAGATCATTCCGTATCGCGGCAGCTGGGTAGAGTTCGAATACGACAACAAGAACCTTCTCTATGTCCGCATCGATCGTAAGCGCAAGTTCTACGGCACAGTGTTTTTGCGCGCGCTCGGCCTGAAGACCGACTCCGACATCATCGGCGCTTTCTATAAGCTCTCCACCATCAGCCTGAACGAAAGCAAGCTGTTCTGGGGTGTCAACGACAGCCTGGCCGGCATGAAGCTGTCGCACGCGATCCACAACAAAGCGGGCGATCAGGTAGTGCCGCAGGGCCGCAAAATCACCAACTCGGTGCTGCGCGAAATCAGGAAGCAGGAAATCGAGCGCGTCGAAGTGGCCGTGAACGATCTCGAGGGCGCTTATGTTGCCGCCGACGTGATCGATATGGAAACCGGCGAGGTTTTGATTGAAGCCAATCACGAATTGACTCCGACCGCTATCGCTCGCCTGGGTGAGGCGGGTATTCAGAGCTTCCAAATCTTTTTCCCGGACCGCGACGACGCCGGCAACGTGATTTCTTCCACCCTCCGCAAGGACGGCGTGAAGAGCCAGAACGACGCGCTGCTGGAAATCTACCGCAAGCTGCGCCCCGGCGATCCGCCGACCCTGGACACGGCCACGCAGTTGTTCCACGGCATGTTCTTCGACCCGCGCAAGTACGATTTTTCGCGCGTGGGCCGCATGAAGTTCAACATCAAGCTGTACGACAAGGCGGATGCGACGCCGCTGGACAAGCGCGTGTTGGACCAGAAGGACTTTACCGACACCATCCTTTACTTGCTGAAGCTCCGCAAGGGCATTGGCATTGTTGACGACATCGATCACTTGGGCAACCGCCGCGTCCGTGCGGTGGGCGAACTTCTCGAAAACCAGTTCCGCATCGGTCTGGTCCGCATGGAGCGCGCCATCAAGGAAAAGATGTCGGTGTACCAGGAAATGTCGACGGCCATGCCGCACGACCTGGTGAACGCGAAGCCCGTAATGGCGGCTATCCGTGAATTCTTCGGCTCCTCGCAGCTGTCGCAGTTCATGGACCAGACGAACCCGCTGTCGGAGATCACTCACAAACGCCGCCTGTCGGCTCTTGGACCGGGCGGTCTGTCTCGCGAACGCGCTGGCTTCGAAGTCCGCGACGTTCACCCGACGCACTACGGCCGTATCTGCCCGATTGAAACGCCGGAAGGCCCGAACATCGGTCTGATTTCTTCGCTCTCGTGCTTTGCCCGTATCAACGAGTACGGCTTCATTGAGAGTCCTTATCGCCGCGTCCGTGCCGGCGCGCTGGTGGACGAAGTTCGGCTTCTGAACCCGGGCGATACGCCTTATCGCGTGAACCAGGTCATCTCCCGTGACGAGATGGACAAGGCAAATGCGGCGCTGGGAGAAGGGAAGCAGCAGGCGGAGTTTGAAGCCTATTGCGATTACCTCTCGGCGTGGGAAGAAGACAAGTACATCGTCGCGCAGGCCAACGTGCCCATCGACGAAGTCGGCCATATTGTTGACGATCTCGTCAATGCGCGGCAGGCCGGCAACTTCGTGCTCAAGCATCGCGACGAAGTTGAGTACATGGACGTCAGTCCGAAACAGCTCGTCTCGGTGGCGGCCAGTTTGATTCCGTTCCTTGAGAACGACGACGCGAACCGCGCGCTGATGGGTTCGAACATGCAGCGCCAGGCAGTGCCGCTGCTGCGCGCCGATGCTCCTTATGTGGGAACCGGCATGGAGCGCGTGACTGCTCGCGACTCGGGTGCGGTTGTCATTTGTAAGCGCGCCGGCGTCGTCGATTCCGTCGATAGCGAACGCATCATCGTTCGTGTCGAAGGCAGCGGCGCTCACGAAGGTCAGATGTCGCGCGAAGTCGGCGCTGATATCTACCAGATGACCAAGTTCAAGCGGTCAAACCAGAACACCTGTATCAGCCAGAAGCCCATCGTTCACGAAGGGCAGAAGGTGAAGAAGGGTGATGTGCTGGCGGACGGGCCTTGCACCGAACTGGGCGAGCTCGCTCTTGGCCGCAACGTGCTGGTGGCCTTTATGCCCTGGCGCGGGTACAACTTCGAGGACGCCATCGTCGTCAGCGAAAAGCTGGTCAAGGAAGACTACTACACCTCAATCCACATTGAAGAATTCGAGATTGAGGCCCGCGACACCAAGCTGGGGCCGGAGGAAATCACGCGCGATATTCCAAACATCGCCGAGAGCTTCCTGCGTAACCTGGACGAAAGCGGCATTATTCGCATCGGCGCCACGGTGAAGCCGGGCGACATTCTGGTCGGCAAAGTCACACCGAAGGGCGAGACGCAGCTGACACCGGAAGAGAAGCTGCTCCGCGCGATCTTCGGCGAAAAGGCCGGTGACGTGAAGGACGCCTCGCTTCTACTGCCCGCCGGGTATCGAAGGCACCATCGTTGATTGCAAGGTATTTTCGCGCAAGGGTGCGGAACTCGACGAGCGTTCGAAGCAGATCCTGCAGCAGCAGGAGGAGCGGCTTCATCGCAATCTCGAAGACGAAAAGCGCATTCTGAGCGACGAGCGCGCCAAGCGCCTGGAACGCCTGCTGAACGGCAAGGAACTGCAGGCCGACCTGCACGACGAAAAGACCAACAAAAAGCTGCTTTCGAAGGACACGCCGCTGACGCGCGACGTACTCGAAAAGCTGCGCGCTCGCGATCTGAAGCGCATGCGGCTCTCCACGAAGGACCTGCACGTCAACGAGCAGATCGACGAAATCGAAGAAATGACTTCGCGCCAGATCGCCGTGCTCGAAAAGATCACGGAAGAGAAGATCGCGAAGCTCCGCAAGGGCGACGAACTTCCTCCCGGCGTCATCAAGCTGGTGAAGTGCTACATCGCCATGAAGCGCAAGCTTTCAGTCGGCGATAAGATGGCCGGACGCCACGGTAACAAGGGTGTGATCGCGCGCATCGTTCCTGAAGAGGACATGCCGTACCTGCCCGATGGCACGCCGGTTGAGATCGTTCTCAATCCGCTGGGCGTTCCGTCCCGTATGAACGTCGGTCAGATTCTCGAAACCCACTTAGGGTGGGCGGCGGAAAAGCTGGGTGTTCACTTTGCAACGCCGGTATTCGACGGCGCGGCTGAAAAGGACATCAAGGCACAGCTCGAAAAAGCCGGGCTTCCGACCTCGGGCAAGATTCAGCTGTACGACGGCATGACGGGCCACGCGTTTGAACAGCCGGTGACTGTCGGCTACATCTACATGCTGAAGCTGAGCCACCTGGTGGACGATAAGATCCACGCTCGCTCCATCGGACCGTATTCCTTGATCACACAGCAGCCGCTGGGTGGCAAGGCGCAGTTCGGCGGACAGCGCTTCGGCGAAATGGAAGTCTGGGCGCTCGAAGCATACGGCGCGGCTTACATTTTGCAGGAACTGCTGACGGCGAAATCGGACGACGTCTACGGACGCGCCAAAATCTACGAAGCCATTGTGAAGGGCGAAGCCGCCGCCGAACCGGGCGTGCCGGAATCGTTCAACGTGTTGATCCGCGAGTTGCAGAGCCTCTGCCTGGATGTGGAGCTGATGAAGAAGCCGCGCGAGATCCAGGACTTGGCGCACGCTGCGGATTAATCACGAGCCATAGGGAATTGGCGGAAGGGGACGTCCGTGGTGCCCCGCGTCTTCCGTTCCACTTGTTGATAGATAATTCGGGCCGCTTCAAGGATTAAGGACAATCAATGTATCGTTCTTCTCCGTACGACAGAGCCAATCTCATCGCCGACTTCGATTCCATTCGAATCAGTCTGGCCTCTCCGGAAAAGATTCGGAGCTGGTCCCATGGTGAAGTGACGAAGCCGGAGACCATCAATTACCGTACGTTCAAGCCCGAGCGCGACGGACTCTTCTGCGCCCGGATTTTCGGTCCGGTCGCGGACTGGGAATGCTTCTGCGGTAAGTACAAGCGCATGAAGCATCGCGGAGTAATCTGCGATAAGTGCGGCGTTGAAGTTACGCTGTCTCGCGTGTCGCCGCGAACGTCTCGGCCACATCGAGCTCGCCATCGTCCTGCTCGCATGTCTGGTTCTTTAAAGGTCTGCCGAGCCGCATCGGTTACCTGGTCGACATCACGCTGCGTGAACTCGAGCGCGTCCTCTACTACGAAGCATTCACCATCATCGATCCGGGCGAAGGCACCGGTCTCACCAGGGTGAAGTGATCAGCGACGAGCGCAAGCGCCAGCTGGATCAGGAATTCCCCGGCAAATTCATCGCCATGATGGGTGCCGAGGGCGTGAAGGAACTGCTGACGCCGGCTTGATATCGAATCGCTCGGCCAGGAAATCCGCGAAAAGATGAAGACCGAAACTTCAGCACAGAAGAAGCTGAAGTTCGCCAAGCGTCTGCGCGTTGTCGAAAGCTTCCGCAAGTCTGGCAACAAGCCGGAATGGATGATCCTCGACGTCATCCCGGTCATTCCGCCGGAACTTCGTCCACTGGTTCCACTCGATGGCGGCCGCTTTGCGACCTCCGATCTCAACGACCTGTATCGCCGCGTCATTAACCGCAACAACCGTCTGAAGAAGCTGATGGAACTGCACGCTCCTGACGTGATCGTGCGCAACGAAAAGCGCATGCTGCAGGAAGCGGTGGATGCTCTATTCGACAACGGCCGCCGCGGTCGCGTACTGCGTGGCGCGAACAATCGCCCGCTCAAGTCGCTTTCCGACACACTCAAGGGCAAGCAGGGCCGCTTCCGTCAGAACCTGCTGGGCAAGCGCGTCGACTACTCCGGCCGCTCGGTGATCGTCGTCGGTCCTGAACTGAAGCTGCACCAGTGCGGTCTTCCGAAGAAGATGGCGCTTGAGCTCTTCAAGCCGTTCATCTACCACCGCCTGGAACAGCGCGGCCACTGCACCACCATCAAGCAAGCCAAAGAACTGGTCGAGCAGCAGGATCCGGTGGTTTGGGACATCCTGGAAGAGGTCATCAAGGATCACCCGATCCTGCTGAACCGCGCTCCTACGCTTCACCGTCTCGGCATTCAGGCATTCGAGCCCGTACTCGTCGAAGGTAAAGCGATCAAGCTGCACCCGCTGACTTGTACCGCTTTCAACGCCGACTTCGACGGCGACCAGATGGCCGTCCACATTCCGCTGTCGCCCGAAGCGCAGATCGAAGCATCCACTTTGATGCTGGCTTCGAACAACATTCTGTCGCCCGCTCACGGTTCGCCTATCGCGATCCCGACGCAGGACATGGTGCTGGGTCTTTATTACCTGACGAAGATGAGGCCGAACGCCAAGGGCGCCGGGCGTACCTTCGCTTCCATTGCACGACGTTCTGATTGCGCTCGAAATGGGCGAAGTGGAAACGCTCACCCCCATCAAGCTGCGTTACACCGGCAAAGTCATCGACCTGACGAAGGCGTTTGACAGCCAGAACATCATGCACACGCGAGCCGATCGAGTTCACCAAGCAGTACATGGACACGACGGTGGGCCGCGTCATCCTCAACGACGTTCTTCCGAAGGAGATGCCGTTCATCAACGGTCTTCTGAAGAAGAAGGGCGACGGCCAGATGGTGCAGTACTGCTACCTGAAGTTCGGTCTGCAGATGACTGTGCAGATGCTCGACGAAGTGAAGAAGCTTGGCTTCCTCTACGCCACTCGCGCCGGTATCTCGATCGGTATCGACGACATGGTCGTTCCGGAAGAGAAGTACACGCTGGTCCGCGACGCTGAAAAGCAAGTGGTGGAAGTGCAGCAGCAGTATCAGGAAGGCGCCATCACGCACTTCCGAACGCTACAACAAGATCATCGAAATCTGGTCGAAGGTGACCGACGCTGTCTCCGACAAGATGTTCAAGAACATGGAGGAGGACGACCGCACCGGCCGCGTGATGAACCCGATTTACATCATGGCCGACTCGGGCGCTCGCGGTTCGAAGCAGCAGATTCGTCAGCTGTCCGGTATGCGCGGCTTGATGGCTCGTCCGTCGGGCGAAATCATTGAAACGCCCATTACGGCGAACTTCCGCGAAGGTCTCAACGTGCTCGAGTACTTCATCTCGACACACGGCGCCCGTAAAGGTCTGGCCGATACCGCTCTCAAAACCGCTGACTCCGGCTACCTCACCCGCCGCTTATGCGACGTGGCGCAGGACGTCATCATCAGCGAGGATGATTGCGGAACCGCTGACGGTATTTACGTGGAGCCGATTATCGAATCGGGCGAAATCATCGAGCCGCTTGCGTGACCGCATCGTCGGCCGCGTGGCCCTTGAAGATCAGCGCGATTACGAGAATCAGGTCATCGTCGGCGTTAACCAGGAGATCACGGAAGACCTGGCCAGCGCCATTCAGGCAGCTGGTATCGAGCGCGTAAAAATCCGCTCGGTGCTGACCTGCGAATCGAAGCGCGGCGTGTGCCGCCTCTGCTACGGCCGCAACCTGGCGACGGGTCGGATGGTCGAACGCGGAGAAGCAGTCGGCATCATCTCGGCACAGTCAATCGGTGAGCCCGGCACGCAGCTGACCATGCGTACGTTCCACATCGGTGGCGCGGCGACACGAATCAGCGAGCAATCGACTCAAGATGCCAAGAGCGACGGTTATGTCCGCTTCAACAACGTCAATACGGTTCGCAACAACAAGGGCGAACTGATCGCGATGAACCGTAACGGCATCCTGATCATCGTGGACGAAAAGCAACGCGAGCGCGAGCGCTATCCCGTTGTTTACGGCGCGAAGATCAATGTCGATGACGGTGCGCCGGTTAAGGCCAATCAGGTCCTTCTCGAATGGGATCCTTATACGTTCTCGATTCTGACCGAAGTCAGCGGAACGATTCACTTTAAGGATCTGATCGACGGCGTGACCACACAGGAGCAGGTCGACGAAATCACCGGCAACATGCAGGTGGTAGTCACCGAATCCTCCGATGAAAAACGCTTCCCGACGGTGATCATCCGCCCCGAAGGCGGTTCGCGTTCGGAAGAGAAGCGTTATCTCATGCCGACCCACGCTCACTTAATGATGTCGGATGGGAAGACGCTTCACGCCGGCGACGTGATTGCGAAGATCCCGCGTGCGACAACCAAGACCAAGGACATCACCGGTGGTCTGCCTCGCGTAGTTGAGCTGTTCGAAGCTCGTAAGCCGCGCGAGACGGCCATCATCGCCGAAATCAACGGCATTGTGAAATACGGCGAAGTCAGCAAGGGTATGCGTAAGCTCTACATCGTCGGCGACGACGGTGTCCAGAAGGAATACGCACTCCCGCGCGGCGTCCACATCAACGTGCAGGAAGGCGAGCGCGTGCGTTCGGGCGATCCTTTGATGGACGGCCCGCGCAACCCGCACGACATCCTTGCCGTGCTCGGCGAAAAGGAACTGCAGAAGTACCTGGTCAACGAGATCCAGGAAGTCTACCGTCTGCAGGGCGTCAACATCAACGACAAGCACCTCGAAGTAATCTCGCGCCAGATGATGCGCTGGATCCGAATCGAGGATATCGGCGACACCGAATTCCTGCCGGAAGAAGTGGTTGACAAGTTCCGCTTCCGCGAAGAGAACAACCGCGTGATCGAAGCGGGCGGCCGTCCGGCAACGGGTAAGCCGATCCTGCTCGGTATCACCAAGGCATCGCTTTCGACCGATTCGTTCATCTCCGCGGCCAGCTTCCAGGAGACAACGCGTGTTCTCACCGAAGCCGCTATCAACGGCAAGGTGGATTACCTGCGCGGCCTGAAGGAGAACGTCATCATGGGCCGCCTCATTCCTGCCGGTACCGGTATGGAGTACTACCGCCGCGTGAAGATCGCAGGCGAGGATGTGGTGGAAGAAGAGCCGCTGCCGGAGCAGGAGATTTCTCTTGCCGACGGCCTCGGCGATTACGGCGACGAGACACCGGGTATCTATACCGGCGGCCTCTCCGAAGATCTCGGCGAAGAGATCGTCAGCACCAGCGAAGAAGTCTAACCTTCTTTCGCGCTAACTCAAACAAAAAGGGCGGTCCCCAGAGGGACCGCCCTTTTTCTTTTTGCAGTGGAGGTTTGCAGGTTTTTGGTTAGCCAAGGTACGTAAATATACGTCCTATAACTTGTAGGGACTGGTAACAGTTTGTATAGTGAAACCACTTGTCTCCATCGCCGCACTATACTCTGGTTGACCTTTGGGCCGCCCTCTGTAGCACCGTTCTATTTGCACCGCTGCTGTTACCCATCGGGTATGTGACTGGTTGGTTTACAGACGCCTTCGATTTTCGCGAAAGCACACCGCCCTGGCGCCTGCTCTCTGCGCTGGTACTAGCCAGCGCTGTCGCACCAACGGTTGCATATGTGACGATGCTCCGTGGCGGGTGGGTGAGTGCAACCGTTGTTTTCGGCGCATTTTTCGTGGTTGCAGTTCTGTTGTTCGTTGGCTTGGCAAAGCACGAGCGCTTGGATGTGTGGCTCACTGGTTTTAAAGCAGTGCGCTGGCCTGCGTACGTTATTCCATTTATCTGGTTTGCAGTCGCGCTGTTTTCGTTGGTCGATCTTCAGGTCGGTCATCACCTCTATTTCAGCGGCTCTTCGTATGATCATTCGCTGCGCACAGAATTTACGCATTCGATTAGCCGCACCGGTGTGCCACCTGCAAATCCTCTGTTCTACCTGAACGGTGCTGCGCCGCTGCGCTACCACTATTTCTGGTTCATCCTTTGCAGCTTTGTGGAACGGGCGGGCGGTGCTCTGCTAAACGGCAATCAACCTAGCAGTGTTTTGAACTCCAGGCACGCCATGATCGGCAGCATCGTTTGGGCAGGGTGGGCGTTGGCTGCCATCATTCCGCTGTACTTTCGCTTCTTTTACGAACGCACGGGTGAGGCCTTACGAAGGCGCGCACTGATAGGCGTACTGCTGCTATCGGTGACCGGACTGGATCTGCTGCCTACTCTCGTCTACTACATGCGTTGGCACTACCTGTATTTCGATATGGAGTGGTGGAACATGCAAGTTTCGGCCTGGGTCTCGATCGGGTTGTGGGTGCCGCACCATCTCATTTCGTTCGTGTCGTGCCTTGTCGGTTTTCTGTTGGTGTGGCATGGCGCGCAAAAGACCGCTTTTTCTGTCCGGGCCTGGACAGCGGTTTTAGCGGGTTTTGCCTTCGCCACGGCCGTGGGCACCTCGGTATTTGTGACGCTTGTGTTCGCCGCGTTCTTCGGTCTTTTTATTCTGTTGTGCCTTTGGAAAGGGTGGCGGCGGTATCTGCCGATGCTGTTGGTTGCCGGAGGTGTTGCGGTGGTGTTGACAGCGCCACAGTTACTGCAGATCTTGGGCAAAGGCGGAGGCGGCGCGTTCTTAACTTTCCACGTTCGCGATTTTTCTCCGTTGGACCGCGTAATGGGCGACCATCACGTACGCGAAGGCATGCGCAAGCTGATGCGCGTCGTCTTTCTTCCGGTTAACTATGGCCTTGAACTTGGATTTTTTTTCCTGGCGGGTCTCGCCTATTGGTGGAGGTCGCGAGGACGACGGACGACAACGCCGCAGGACACCGTAGCAGGGCTGTTGCTGTGGACAAGCGTGATCATCAGTACGTTTTTGAGTTCGTCGCTTGTGAACAACGATTTGGGCGTGCGGGGGTTCATGCCCGCGCAGTTCGTGCTGCTCTTGTGGGGGGCGGACTGGATCGCGGGTTGGAAGGAGGATGAAACGCTGGCGCCACGGAAGACCGCGGCATGGGTACGCTCTCTGGCCCGGGCCGCGCTCGCAATCGGCGTTGCGGGCAGCGTATACGCGGTGCTGGTCCTTCGTTTCTATGGCTTGGCTACGGATCACGGATGGAGCAAGTCGGAGTTTTTCCCAAAAGGAGACACGGGCGGCCACACTTACGCGTTCCGTCAGGCGTACGAAGAACTGCGCACCATGTTGCCAGCGTCGGCCATTGTGCAGACGAACCCGGCTGGCCGCTTCAACGATTTCCCATTCGGACTCTACGCGCTGCGTCAGACCGCGGCGATGAACGATACCTGCGGGACGGAGTTCGGGGGGGACCCAAGCACGTGCCACGCTGCCTACCAGTCCATCGAAGATATTTTTTCGGATAAAACCCATCTCTCGGCGGGAGAAGTCGAAGCTGTTTGCCTCCGTTATTCAATCGACGCTCTGGTTATGCGCAATTCGGATCAGGCGTGGTTGGACCAGGGCAGTTGGATGTGGAAGTTAGATCCGATGATTGCCAACCAGTACGTAAGGGTATATCGAATGAAGCCCCGTACATAGGTCAGGCGGAATAGATTTCGAAGAGTTCGCCAAGCAACGCACACGCAAATGGGATGTCTTAGGTAACGACGGTTTTATTCTCGTTACCCCTAGGGCGCGGAAAAAGAACAAAGAAACCGGCCCTAATTCCGGGCGTCCATCAGCTTAGTAGCGAAACCTGATGCGGACGCAGGTCATCCGTCCTGTATCCTCCTGTGGATGTTACTAGGTGTGGTTCTGTAACTCCTGACCTAGTCGTCCAGCCCCATTCCTGCGTACGATCCAGACCTGACGATTGTTTTTGAACTTGAATTACACATCCACTGACCTCGTTGCTGTTTTCTGCAGCGTGCTGTTATTTACGCCACTGCTGCTACCCGTCGGTTATATTGCTGGCTGGTTCACAAACGTCTTCGAGTTCCGGAGTAGTACGCCGCCATGGCGGTTGATTATCGGTCTTGCCTTATCAGTCGGCATTGCTCCTACTTTGAGCTATTGGTCCATGTGGCTTGGTGGATGGACCGCTTCGTTGCTTGTGTTTGCCGGCTGCTTGTTAGTTGCAATCTTGTTACTGGCTGGGCTATTTCAGCATGAACGCCTGGTACCGTGGCTCAGTTCCTTTCGTAACGTCGGACGCGCCGCATATCTCATTCCCATTGCCTGGTTGGTCATCGTCCTTTTCTCGCTTGTGGATTTGCAACTGGGGAATCGGCTTTACTTCAATGTTTCCTCGTTCGACCATTCGTTGCGCACCGAGTTCACCCATGCCATTACGCGAACTGGTGTGCCTCCGCAAAACCCACTCTTCGATCTAGGGTTTACGGCACCACTTCGCTACCACTACTTCTGGTTCATCCTTTGCAGCCTGGTGGAGCGCGCCGGTGGTCGGCTGCTAAACGGCGCCCAAGCGGATAGCCTGCTAAACGCAAGGCAGGCAATGATGGGCAGTATCGTGTGGGCTGGATGGGCGCTGGCGGCGACGGTACCGTTGTTCTTCCGTTACTTCTACCGGTTCACGGGCCAAGCCCTGAAACGGCGGGCCGTCATCGGTGTTCTGCTCCTTTCCGTTACTGGCCTGGACGTGCTGCCGAATATTTTTTACTTCCTGCGCTGGCACTACTTGTATCCGGACATGGAGTGGTGGAACTCTCCAGTGTGCGCCTGGTTCTCATCCCTCATCTGGGTGCCTCACCAGATCGTCGCGGTGATCGGGTGCCTCATGGGATTCCTGCTGGTGTGGCAAGGCGAGCGAACGACGTCCGTCCAGCGTTGGCTGGTGTGTGTGCTGGCCGGTATCTGCTTTGCGACGGCTGTCGGCACGTCCGTGTTCGTAACACTTGTCTTTGCGGTGTTTTTCTTCCTGTGGATGGCCGTGTGCCTTTTGAAGGGTCCGCGCACCTATGTCAGTCTCCTCGTCGTCTCGGGAGTGATTGGCATTGTGCTGCTGGCGCCACACTTGTTGCACATCGCCGCCAAAGGTGGCGGCGGCGCATTTATCCGCTTCCATATTCGCCCGTTCGATCCGCTCGACCGGTTCATGCACGATCATCATGTGGCGCGGCTTGTGCAGGCTGTATTGCGGCTGGCACTGCTTCCGGTCAACTACGCGCTGGAGCTTGGGTTTTTCATGCTCGGCGGCACGCTGTATTGGTTGCGTGTTCGGCGGACTCACACCCAAACCTTGCAAGATCGGGCTGCTCTTCTGCTGCTCATTGTCAGCATCGGGATTTGCACCTTCTTCAGTTCGGCATTGGTAAACAACGATCTTGGCGTTCGCGGGTTTATGCCGGCGCAATTCGTCTTGCTGCTGTGGAGCGCGGACTGGCTGGCGCGATGGCGGGAAGAGCCTGCTGCGACGCCACGTTTCGCTTGGGCACGTCCTCTCGCGCAAGCTTCTATCGCCGTTGGCGTGGCGGGAACGCTCTACGCCGTCCTTCTATTTCGCTTCTATGGATTTGCCACGGATAGCGGTTTAAGTAAGTCCGAGTTTTTTGCGCAAGGCGAAACGGGCCGCCGCACCTTTGCCTTTCGAGAAGCTTACGAGCGGTTGCGCCACATACTGCCCGCTAGCGCCATCGTGCAAACGAACCCAGCGGGCAAGTGGAATGATTTTCCGTTCGGGCTCTATGCTCTTCGGCAAACTGCGGCAATGAACGAAAGCTGCGGTGCTGAATTCGGCGGAGATCCACTTCTCTGCAAAAATGCTTACGATGCGATCGAGGGCATTTTCTCCGATACTAGTCATCTAAGTCTTCAACAGGTGCAAGCCATTTGCCGGCAGTACCAAATCAGTGCGCTTGTTATGCGAAACACGGATGGCGCTTGGCGGGACCAAAGCAGTTGGATGTGGCAGCAGGCGCCTTTGATCGCAAACGATTACGTTCGGGTTTATCGATTTGGGACGCAGGACTAAACAGTAACCTTCAAAGACGACTACCATCGGAGCGTAATCGTAAGCTGATTGTATCGTCTACGAAGAGGTTGACTCCTGCAGCTATCATGGATGCTTTACCGATAGAGTATTCTCCAGCCACCGCAGTCCAAGAGCGCGAGACGCATCAGACTTGGACCCGCCATATTCTTTGGTTTGCACTACCAGTTTTTCTGGCGTTAGTCGCACGCCTGCCGTTCTACTGGTCTTCGCCGTATCCCTTGAACGACGGCGGCATGTTTGCACAAATCGTAGATGACCTGCGTGCGAACCATTTTGCCCTGCCTCGCTACACCACTTACAATTTCGAAAACATCCCGCTTTGCTATCCGCCCATTGGCTTCTATCTTGGTGCGATCTGGGCTACCTTGTTCCATCAGACCTCGTTGGATGCTCTGCGTTGGGTCCCGTTGGCTTTCAATCTTCTGAGTCTGCCCGTCCTCTACCTGATCGGCCTTGAATTTTTCGAGAGTGCCTGGTTGGCGTCAGCCGCTACTTGTATTTATGCGGTTGTGCCGCGCGGTTGGGAGTGGCTGGTGATGGGTGGGGGACTAACACGGTCGCCGGGCGAGTTCCTCGCTCTGGTCGCCATCCTGTTGTTCCTGAAAGCGACGAAACAGCACCGGCGTGGGCTGGCGGTTTGGGCAGGCATCGCGGTTGGACTTAGCTTGCTGACGCACCTGGAAGCTGGCCTTTTTGCCGCCGTTTCGTTGGTAGTTCTTGCCTTCGTGTTTATGCCCGTTCGGAATGGTTTGCCGCTGCTGCTGATTTCTGGCGCAGTCAGCACGGCTGTGTTCGTACCCTGGCTGCTGTGGGCTATGGCGCGCTCCGGACCTGGTCCCTTCGCGGCGGCTTTTCTCACGCATGGCGCCGATGGGTCCTCCACGACTCTGCTCACCGCAGGAACCGCTCTCCCCTGGCTCTTCCTGGCAGTGGTGATGGCGCTATTTCGGCAGCCGGCCTGGGCGGTGTGGATCCTGGCGATTTACTTGCTGATCCCGCGGAGCGCGGAAACGCACGTCGCGATTGTCCTGTCTCTGTTTGGCGCGTGGCTCTTGTCGAAGGTTGCAGAGTGGCTGAAATCGTCGCCCAGGGTGCCCCATCGCCTCGGCTTCGCGCGAACCTCCCCAGGAGCAACGCTGCTGGCCCTTTGCGGGCTGCTTTGCCTGGCGTTTAGTCTGCGCTTCGTTCACCGGCACCACAACACAGGCGACAGGCTGCACGATTTGTACTTAGATTATCGGGCGACGTTGGCCCCTGGCGATGTCCAGGCAATGTACTGGATACGGTCTCACCTTCCCGAAAACGCGAAATTTTTGGTGTTTGACGAGCGGTCGGGATTTTGGTCGCGAGACCTGGTAGCGGAATGGTTCCCCTACTTAGCGCAGCGCGAAAGCGTGTTGACGGCGCAAGGTCGTGAGTGGCTGCCTCACAATGCATTTGCTCGAACGGTGAAGACCATGGTGCCCAACCAGCAAGGATGCTCTTTGCATTCAATCGAGAAGATTGCGCGGACAAACTCGTTCCAATACTTGTTCATCTCCGGGCCATTGGACGAGGACTACCTGGGCTGCGAGGCCGACATGGAACGCACAATGCACATGACGAAGGTGGCCTATCAGAATCAGAATGTGACCATCCTCACACGGCCGGAAGCAACGGCGCGCTAACCGCTATTGTGCGGGCCGGTAGTCCCAGAAGGCATCTTCCTCCTGCGAGTTGTGGTCGAACAGAAACATCACTTTCGCGTCTGCCTTCATTGAGAAGCGCGAAGCCAGCCAAACGTCGCCGGATACTGGAGCCTTCTCCAGCTCGAACTCGGTTCCCGGCTCCACCTGGGCCAGAAAACCTGCAATGGAAACGGGATGAATCACTTGCGCTTTCACCCGCACCCACTGGAAGCTCTTGGTGTCAATCCAAAGTTCACCTTGCATGCCGGTTAGCACCTGGGTTTCCATGCTGGGAGGGCGGTAGTTTGGCTTGGGAGTCGCTTTCAAGTCGTACACATCGAAATTGCCCTGCTTGCATTGACCCACCAGTGTGAAGGTGAATGCCTCAGTCAATTGGGCCATCATAGCCTGATTGCGGTGCCGCTCTGTCTGAAACTTCGAGATGCGGGAGCGACGCTGCGAGGCAGACTCGCTGGCACGCTTCCGCCGTTCCTGGGCCTCCTTTGCTGCCTCAGTTTGGGTTTGGCTCGGGGACAACGGCTTGCCATTCACCTGAATTAGGCGCCGGTAGGGCGAACCGTCCAGCATCAAAACCTCGAAGGTCTTGCTGCCACTCGCTGTTCGATCTTCTTCCTTGTGATCGAAGCGGGTAGCAGCGGCGAAGTCGCGATCGTTCGCCTTTACCGAGTTTTGAATGATAGTCTGCACATCCGGCACCGCGCCGAAACCGATCATGCAGCCACCAAGGAAGAGAACCGCCACTTTACGCAGGCACATAGCGTCTCGGATTAGACGCTGCTGGCGCCAAAAACGTAATCTCTTAGCCTTAGGTCCGTTACAAAAAGAAGGCGCCGCACGACAGTTGGTTGTCGTGCGGCGCCTGAAGAAAACTTCGCGTAAAAGTGGCGAGCTAGCGGACAGCCATCTCCTGCTTTTCGCCCGCGCCCAGTTCTGCCAGCCGCTTCGAGAGCAGTTTCTCCAGGTTCACCAGCGCGTCACTGAAGCCTTTGATGCCCTCGGTGAGCTTGTCAGACGCCATCTTATCGGCCTTATGCATGGCTTCGAACTTGGCCTCGTCCATCGGGATCCGCTCGATGTCCAGGTCCTTCGCATGATCCGGATTCAGCTTGCGCGGGAGGTCCCCCTGCTTCTGATCGAGCTCATGCAGCAGGTTGGGCGAAATGGTCAGTAAGTCGCAGCCGGCAAGTTCTTCAATCTCGCCGATGTTCCGGAAACTCGCGCCCATCACGACCGTCTTGTAACCGAACTTCTTGAAGTAGTTGTAGATCTTCGTGACGGACTGCACGCCCGGGTCTTCCGCGCCCACATAGTCCCGATTGTTCTCCTTCTTGTACCAATCAAGAATGCGGCCCACAAACGGCGAGATCAGCGTGACGCCTGCTTCCGCGCAAGCCACTGCCTGGTGCATCCCGAACAGCAGCGTCAAGTTGCAGTGGATGCCTTCCTTCTCCAGTTCCTCGGCGGCCTTGATGCCGTTCCAGGTGGAAGCAATTTTGATCAGGATTCGCTCACGCGAGATCCCGGCCTCTTCGTACTGCTTGATGATGGCGTGCGCCTTTTCCATCGTCTTTTGCTGGTCGTACGACAAGCGTGCATCGACCTCGGTCGAGACGCGGCCAGGAATAATCGCCAGAATCTTTTTGCCGAAGGCAACGGCTAGGCGTTCGAACGCCAGGGTGGCTACGTCGCTGTCCTTCGCGCCCGCGCCCAGTTCTTTCTTGGCCTGCAGCAGCACATCATCCACAATCTCCTGATACCCCGGCATGCCGGCGGCGGTGGTGATCAGTGACGGGTTGGTAGTGGCATCTTGCGGTTTTACTTGTTCGATGGCCTTGATGTCGCCCGTATCGGCCACAACAACGGTCATCTGGCGGAGTTGTTCGAGTAAGCTTTTGGACATTTCGGTTTCCCTTACTGTACGGCCCGAAAGCCGTCCCGCCTCTTATTGTCTCAGAGGCGGCGCTTTTCGGGTGTCTGAAAGAAATCTGGGAGGACCACAATCGACGAACGACTCGGAGCTGGGTGCAGTCTAGGATGACCGATGTGGGGCAGCTGCATCGCGCTAAGCAGGGCGGGTCAACTAAAACGCCCAGGACAGATTCGCCATCTTCAACGGGCCCGTGAACTCGGGCTGAATGTTGGGCAGAAGGCTTGCGTGCCCGTTGTGCCGTTCCCATTCATTTCGCAAACGATGGGTGCGGACCACGTACCGGCCCACAAAGAAGCCGATGGCACTTCCGACAAACACGTCCGACGTGAAGTGTTCCTGCGCCATCACCCGCGCCACACTGACCGAGGTTGCGTAAGTATAGGCCAATGCCGGCACCCACTTGCGTTCGCCGTATTCGTCAGCAATGACGGAGGCAAATGCCCAAGCCTGCGTCGAGTGCCCGGACGGGAACGAACTGCCACCCTTCTCGAAGTGTCCGCCGCCATCGCCGTCCCGCGGCCGCTGCCGCCGCGCCGCTACCTTGAAGACTTCGGTCACGATATCGGCATCTAGCACCGCTTCCAGGCTGGAAATGCCGGTCTCGGTCAGCTTCGGGTCGTGCGATAGCCAGCCCGCTCCGAAGATGGCGGCCCCCGCCGGGATCACCGTGTACCATTGGCCAAATCGCGAGATGTCGGTGCCCACCGTTTGCGGCGCTCCGGAGAAGGGAATCGCCCGCGAGACCGGATGATCTACTGCCAGCAGCACGGCCGTTGTTCCGCCCACCAGGATCCACGGCAGTGCGGTCTGCTTTTTGATGTGGAAAGGACTGGTCCAAATGTCCCGCTGGTCCCGCAGGACGTCTTTCACGGAACCTTCTACCAGCGACGTGAAACTCCGGGGCGCATTGCCCTGCATGGCCGCGCCGCCTGCCTCTTGATTGCTTGTCGCCTGTTGTGCGCCCAACGGCATTACCAGACAGCAAAGCAGCGCCAGGCTGCGCGAGCCGCGCGGTATTCCATACCGACTGTTGTTTGTTCTTTCTTGCATCCCCACCCTTTGCTTTGAGAATAAAGCTGGATGGTGGTGTGAGACAACCGCAAAACTTCTCCCCTAGTGCCGTGCCGGCAACCAGACGTTGCACACGACTCGGCACGAGACAATGAGACCGGATGTCTTGTCTCCGTTTTGAAGTGGAGGCCACCTGCCCTGAAACCGGGGCGCGGGCCGGGCTTTTGCATACCGCCCACGGCACCATAGAAACGCCGGTGTTCATGCCTGTAGGCACGCAGGGTACCGTCAAAGCACTCACTCCGCGCGACTTAGCCAACGATCTGGATGCCCGCATCATTCTGGCCAATACTTACCATCTGTTCCTGCGGCCCGGACACGAGCGCATTGAACGGTTCGGCGGCCTGCACCAATTCATGTCGTGGCCGCGTGCCATCCTGACCGATTCGGGCGGCTTCCAGGTCTTCAGTCTGGACACCCTGCGCAAGGTCACGGAAGAAGGCGTTCTCTTCCGGTCGCACCTGAACGGTGATGCCCATTTCTTCACACCCGAAAGCACGGTGGATGTCCAGCTGGCGTTCGGCAGCGACATATTGATGGTCCTCGACGAGTGCCTGCCGTACCCTGCCACGCATGAAGCGGCGCTCGCTTCCATGCACCGGACAGTCAGATGGGCGCGGGCCGGTTATGCGCATTATCTCCGCCGCGAGAAGGGTCTGAACTGCGCGCTGTTTCCCATCGTGCAAGGCTCCATGTTCCCCGATCTGCGAACGGCCTGCGCCGAAGCCCTGCTGGAGCTCGATGCGCCCGGTTATGCCATCGGCGGCCTCTCGGTGGGCGAGCCGCGGGACCTGAGCCAGGAGATGGTCGCCGTTACCGCGCCTCTGCTTCCTACCGACCGGCCGCGCTATGTGATGGGCGTCGGCATGCCCGAGGAGTTGCCGCTATACGTTGCGCAAGGCGTGGACATGATGGATTGCGTTCTGCCGTCGCGCAATGCCCGTAACGGGTACCTGTTTACATCGGAGGGAAAGGTGGTTATCAAGCAGGCGCAATATGCCGATGACCATGGCGCGCTCGATCCGGCCTGCCCCTGTTACACCTGCCGGACGTTTTCCCGCGCCTATCTGCGTCATCTGTTTCAAGCCGGCGAAATCCTGTTTTCCGTGCTTGGCCACGCTGCACAATGTGCAGCTACTACCTTGACATCATGCGCCGGAATCAGGCAAGCTATTCTGCTTGGTAATTTTCCCGAGTTGTTGAGATCCGCGAGCGGAGCTGCTCGCTGAGCCAGCATGTCCCGATGAGGAGCGTCTGCGACCCGCGGCTGATTCCGATAGCTGTGTCAGCCGCTCGTGCGGCGAGCCGTCGCTCTGCCGCTAGCTTACAATCAAGCCTTATATGCCGTATTGTTTCCTCCTGCTGCAAGCCGCGTCGCCCGCCTGCTTCGTATCTCGGCGGGATTCCTGCCCATCGTCGCTGATGGTCGCGATCTTCTATTTTCTGGTGTTCATGCCGATGCGCAAGCAGCAGAAGAGCGACGAAAGAAATGATCAAGGCGCTGCAGAACGGTCAAACCGTGGTGACCACGCGGCGGCATCATCGGCACCATTGTGGCGGTGAACGATGATACTCTGATACTTCGTATTAAGCCTGACAATCTGAAGCTGCAGGTCTCCCGCAGCGCTGTCACGAGCGTGGTGAACGACGGACGAAGCGGTCAAGAAGTACGTCCGAGTCGATCTACGGCTACGCAGCTTCCGCAATGAAACGCAATTCCGCTTTAAGTTGGTCTTGATTATTGCCGTCATCCTGGCCTGCCTGTACGGCATCGTCGGCGTCCCGAGGAGCAAGGACGAACTGGTTGCCAACTGGCACAAGAACATACACCTCGGTCTGGATCTCGCGGCGGTACTTACCTGGTCGTGCAGGTGAACGCAATGGGATGCCTTCAACCCGAAGCCGGCGTCCGAGGCCGACCGCCTGAAAGACGCGCTTCGCAAAGGCAAGTCCCTACTCGCGACGTGGCGACCTGCGGACGCGCATTCGCTGGCCGATGCGACGCAAGTCGCCATACTGGTGAAGGGCGTGCCCGCCTACGCAGTCGGCACCTTCCGCACGGTGGTTAGCGACACTCTGCCGCATGGGTGGTCGACGCGCAGAAGCGCAACGATTACCGGCTCACCATGAAGCCGACCGAGGCCCTGAAGCTGTGGCAGAGCGTTCTGGCCCAGACCAAGAACACCATCGATAAAAAGATCAATGCCTGGGTCTGAGCGAAGCCAGCGTGCAACAGCGCCGCGAGGATGCCGATCCCAGTTGCTGATCCAGATGCCCGGCGTGGACGATCCCGGGCACGTCAAGCAGATCCTGCAGACCGCGGCAGTGCTTGAGTTGTACGATGTCCGCGGCGGTCCGTTATGCCAGCCGCGAAGAAGCGCTGGCCCAAAACGGCGGCGTGCTGCCGGTCCGGAACAAAGTTGATCGGAACCGCTGCCGCATAGCGGAGCCAACAGCCCGGATGCGCGGAGTCTACCTCGTTCGCGCACCCCGGTGGTGCGCGGGCCTGACATTCGCGGACTCGCGGCCGCAGCAGAGTCAGCAGAACCGGCGTCGTGGGAAACGTTCCTTTGTGCTCAGTCCGGAGCGGCCGCCGCTTCGCGACTACACTGGCTCGCACATCGGGCAGCGTCTGGCCATCGTGCTGGACGGCAAAGTATTGAGGCGCCCTCCATCCGAGCGCAGATCGGCGACAACGGGCGTAATTGAAGGCCAGCGCGACCAGCAGGACGCGCCAACGATCTGGCGCTGAATCTGAAAGCGGGCTCGCTGCCGGCCTCCGTCAGCTACCTGCAGGAAAGCACGGTCGGTCCGTCGCTCGGGCGCCGATTCGATTCGCGATGGCTTCGTCGCCGGTATTGCGGGAGTTCTGGCGGTAGTCGTCGCGATGCTGATCTATTACAAGCGAAGCGGCATCAATGCCACTCTGGCGCTGGTTCTGAACGCGATCATTCTGATTGCCTGCCTGAGCTACTTCGATGCGGTACTGACGTTGCCGGGCATCGCGGGAATCATTCTGACCATCGGTATGGCGGTGGACAGCAACGTCCTGATCTTCGAGCGTATTCGCGAAGAATTGCGTGCGGGCAAGGCGGTCGATGCGGCCGTGGATAGCGGTTTCAACAAGGCGCTGCTGACGATTATCGACACGCACGTGACCACGGTGGTCTCGTGCGCCATTCTCTTTCTGTTCGGCTCCGGGCCGGTGAAGGGGTTTGCCGTGACGCTGGTGATCGGCTTGATCGCGAACGTATTTACTGCCGTATTTGTGTCGAAGTTTATCTTCGACTGGGAGTTGTCCGGCCCAAAGCCGGTTCAAGCTCTAAGTATCTAGGAATTTCAGCCGGAAGAGTTCACTCGAATTCTGCGTCAAATGGGAACCTTTGTTAATAGCCGGTGTCTATCTCAAGTAGATGACGGCCTGTAGATCTAGATGGAAATTTTCAAGCAGACGAACTTTGATTTTCTCGGCAAGAAATGGCCGTTCATCTGGCCTGTCTCTGGCGCTGACGCTGGTTGGATTGATCAGCCTGGCGGTAAAGGCGGGCCCAAGTACGGGATCGATTTCACTGGCGGTGCGCTGATGGACGTGGAGTTCGTGAAGCGGCCCCGGCGGAGGACGATCCGCTCCGCGATGCGCAAGAAGATTCCGGGCGAGATTGAGGTGCAGGAAGTGAGCGGCACGCAGGAAGTTCTGATCTCAGACGGGCTTGCAGGACGAGAAGGCGCTGAGCGCGCTTCCGTGCTGACATGGTGTCGGCGTTGAACACTGCGTTCAATCCGGATAACTCCGGCAAGTTGGATGTCAATACGGCCACGCACGGCTGACTTGGCCGACCGCCTGCGCGATCCGCTGGCGCAGGCCGGCATGTCTCTGTCCGACGATCAATTGCAGAAGCTGGCACTCGGCGATTACGACCTATCCGCGATACGCCGCCGCGTTCCGGTCTGATTCGAAGCATGGATGATCTTTCGGCTGTCCCCGGCGTCACTGCCGCAGATACTGACGGTGTTCTAAAGCAGCAGCTCGTATCCGGGCAGCTTCTCGGTTCGCAACGTGGAGGTGGTCGGTCCGCGGATCGGCGCCGACCTGCGGCAGCAGGCGATCAATGTGGTTCTGCTGGCGCTCTGGCCGCCATGTTGGTCTATATCGCGTTCCGCTTCGAATGGATCTACGGCGTGGCGGCAGTGATTGCGGTGTTTCACGACACCATCATCACTATTGGTCTGTTTTCGATCTTCAATAAGCAGATCGATCTGACAGTCATTGCTGCATTGCTGACGCTTGGTTGGTTATTCGATGAACGACACGATCGTGACCTTCGACCGTATTCGTGAAAATCTGAGGCTGCAGAGGCGCGGGACGTTTACCGAAATCGTGAACGCCAGCATCAATCAGACGTTGAGCCGGACGGTGCTGACTTCGGGGCTTACTTTCCTGACCGCCTTGTCCTTGTATCTGTTCGGCGGTCAGGTTCTGAATGGATTTTCTTTCGCCCTGGTGGTCGGTATTATCGTTGGAACTTACTCGTCGATCTTCATGGCCAGTCCGATTCTGATCTTCTGGCGGGATATCGCAGAGAAACGTAGACGTAAGGGAGGCCGGGTGCCGCCCGCTGCGGTCAAAAGCCCGCCGCTGGTGGATGCCCGCGCGAGTTCTGTCTCGAAAGCCGGTAAGGATGTCGCTAAGACGGTTCGGTAAGTGGTAGCAATTTAGATGACAGGCGGTCCTGCTTATCGGGCCGCCATCGAGGGTACTTACATGTTTGACCAGACATTTGTAGACGGCACGCAAAAGACTAAGAAGCCATACACCATCCTTGTGTCGTTGCATCTTGCAGATTGGCGCTGATCTGCGTCCTGATCCTGATTCCGCTGATTTATACGCGAGGCGCTTGCCGAGCGCCCAGCTGAAGAGCATGCTGGTGGCTCCGCCCCCGCCACCGCCTCCGCCACCGCCCCCACCTCCGCAGGCTGCCCAAGGTGCAGCCAAAGCCGGTGGTGCGCCAGTTCATCGCCAACCAGTTGATGGCTCCGAAAGTCATCCCGAAAACGATCAACAAGATCGTGGAAGCCGCGCCGCCGCCCGATATGAGTGCCGGCGTAGTTGGTGGCGTCGGTGATGCCGGTGCGGCCGGTGGCGTCATCGGCGGCGTTATCGGTGGTGTCGGTCCTGCGCCTCCACCGCCTCCCTCCGCCTGCCAAGAAGGCTCCCGTCGGGCCCGGTGCCGATCGGTGGCCGCGTGGCGGAGGCGAATCTGATCCGCAAGGTCCAGCCCGCTTATCCGCCGCTCGCGAAGTCGGCGCGCGTTCAGGGTACGGTCGAGTTCCGCGCACCATCAGTAAGGATGGCAACATCGAGAATCTGAGTCTCGTTCGTGGGCATCCGCTGCTGGTCAATGCAGCCCGGGAAGCGGTGCTGCAGTGGAAGTACCGGCCGACCATGCTGAATGGCCAGCCGGTAGAAGTGATTACCGACATCATCGTGAACTTCACGTTGAATCAGTAACTGATTGTTTCTTGTGTCCGTCCAGTTACATCGAGTTAGTCCGTTTAGTTTAATAGTAGTTCGATTCAACCTAGGAGATACGCATGGTTTTACAACTGCAAGTCTGGGCTTTCTGGCTGTTCCAGGAAGCGAAGGAAGGCATCAGCTTCGATCCTCCGTACCCTCTGGGGCAACATGAGCTGGGTCGCCAAAGTCGTCGTTTTGATTCTGTTCATCATGTCGGCCTGGTCGATCGGCGTGATGATCGACCGTGTTCTTGCATACAGTGCGGCGCGCAAACAATCTCGCGCGTTTGCGCCGGCCGTGGCGGGCGCACTTCGCGAAGGCAAGCTGGATGAAGCCATCAAGATCGCCGATCGTTTCAACAAGAGCCATCTGGCGAAAGTTGTCGTTGCCGGTCTGCAGGAATTCAAGGCTCATCAGATGAGCACCGAAATCCCTGGTGAGGAAATCGAAGCTTCCAAGCGCGCTCTTGAACGCGCCGAAGCGATTGTGCACGCGGAACTGAAGCGCGGCGTCAGCAGGCTGGCAACGATCGGTTCCACCGCCCCTTTCGTGGGACTGTTCGGAACAGTGTTCGGCATCATGCACGCGTTCCAACAGATTTCGACCTCTAAGTCGACTGGTATCGGCGCAGTCGCAGGCGGTATTTCAGAAGCTCTGATCACCACCGCTGTCGGTCTGGCCGTGGCTATCCCGGCCGTTTGGGTGTTCAACTACTTCACCAACCGCATTGAAGCGTTCGACGTGGAGATGGGCAACTCCAGCTCGGAACTTGATCGACTACTTCCTGAAGCGGCACTCAGCAAAGAGTTGCTCAGTTAAGTCACGTAAGTCTGGCGGTTGAATCGAAGCGGAGGGGGCGGAGTCAACACCGCTCCGCTGACCTCTTCGGCAGCTGTCCCGATTCGACATTCAGTAAGGAGTAAAGACAATGGCAAACTTCCCAAAGCGCCTCCGGTCGTTTCCGACATCAACGTCACCCCCATGGTGGACGTCATGCTCGTGCTGCTGATCATCTTCATGGTCATCACGCCTATGTTGAGCAAAGGCGTAAACGTGGACATGGTGAAAGACGCGTAATCCCATCAAGATGGCAGAAGCCGATCAGGAAGACGCGATCCTCATTGCCGTCACCCGTGACGGCAAGGTGTATCTCAGCCCCGGTAATACTGATTATGCAGCCTGCCGACCTGGGCGGCAAAGTGAAGGATCTGCAGACCAATCGCCAGGACAAGACGGTATATGTCAAAGCCGATGCGCGCGCCCGCTTCTCGAGCGTAACAGACGTCATCGACAACCTGCGTACGGCCGGAGTAGACCAGCTGGGTCTGCTGACGGAAGAGATCCGCGACAAGAACAAAGCCGCTGGTTCAATGTAAGAGCTGTCAGATTTAGTTATTTCAAGGAGCAATTCATATGGCATTTGCAGTTGGCGGTCCGGCGGAGCCAAAGCCGACATTAACGTCACGCCGCTCATCGACGTATTGCTTGTCCTCCTGATCATCTTCATGGTCATCACGCCCTTGACACCGCACGGTCTTGACACGCTGGTGCCTCAACCGCCGCCTCCGAACCAGCCGCCGCCGCCCCCGAATCAGGACCCGACTGTAGTGGTGGAGGTTTTGAAGGATCACAGCATGCAGATCAATACGCCAGCCGGTGAAAGATACGGCAGATCTGACCACGAAGCTGGAAGAGATCTTCAAGACGCGCGCCACCAAAGTGGTGTTCGTCAAGGGTGATCCGGATGTCGACTACCGGTACGTGGCCCTTGCGATCGATGCGGCTAAGGGTGCTGGCCTGGATAAGGTCGGTCTCATGACCCCTAAAGTGGAAGCCGGTCAGTAGGAAGACGGAGAACGATACCGATGACCAAAAGATCGAAATGGCTTACCGCTGCCTGTATGACGCTGCTGTTAGCGACAGCAGGATGCGACAGGTTAAGGTCTCGAGACGAGTTGAATAAGGGCGTTCAGGCTTACAAGAATCAGAAGTATAACGACGCTATTACTCATTTCAAAGAAGCGGTGGAGTTAGACCCGGCCAGCAAGAACGCGCGTCTCTACTTAGCCATCTCCTACATGATTCAATGGGTGCCGGGCGCCGAGTCTCCCGATAACCAAAAAAATCATGAGATGGCGGTGAAAACGTTCGGTCAGATTCTAAATAGCGATCCCACTAACAGCCTCGCGTTGGCCTACATGGCCAACATGGCGTACCAGCAGGCTGCAACCGGCACCGACGAGCAGAAAAAGACCGCTTTCGAAGAAGCGAAGCGCTGGAACGAAAAGCGCGTGGAGGTCGATCCGAAGGAAGCCGAGGGCTACTACTACCTGGGTGTTATCAACTGGTCGGAGGCTTTTCCTGCGATCCGTGCCGCTGAGGCTGCGGTCAAGATGAGTCCTAACGATCCTGGCCCGATTAAGGATGCGAAGGTTCGGGAAGACCTGAAGGCGAAATTCGGTACCCAGATTCAGGAAGGCCTGGATAATCTGAAGAAGTGTCTTCAGTACGATCCGAAGAATGAAGATGCTATGTCGTACATGAACCTTCTCCTTCGCGAAAAGGCCGTTATCGAGGATTCGCCCGATGCTGCCAAGGCGGACATTGCGCAGGCTGAAGACTGGTCCAATAAATCACTGGAAATTCGAAAGTTCAAGGCCACGCAACCGCAGAAGACAACTCAACAAAGCTAGTAAAGCGATACCGACCGGTACAGCCGGTCGCGTTTCTTCGGCAAAAACCCAGCCTCCCGAATCGTCCGGCGGATCTCCTCCTCGGACGTAGGGCTGCTGGGTTTTCTGTTTCCAAAATCGTTCGCTCCAAAGCGTAAGGCGATCTGTGCCACTTTCAGTCCGGTGCGTTCCGGCTCGATCTCCAGGTTCGGCACCGGCGAATAGAGGCGGCAGACAGCCAGAAACTTTAGGTATTCCGTTGCCGTGAAGTTGCGGCTACAAACCGGCTCTACGGCATAAGAATCACGCGCCTGCTCTAATTGGGCAAGTGCTTCTTCGGGCGTCGTCAGACAGATCTTCGTTGTCTCGGCCCCTTGCTCGGTGCAGTAAGTCACAATCCCATCCGGATGTAGTTCGCGCCGGCGGTCATGTGCCTTCATCCCAAGCTCCGTCAGGTCGTCTGTGTAGAGTAATTCAAGTGCTTCGTTAATAGTCACGTCAGTATCGCTGGTAGGCCGGCAAGCGAAAGGAAATGGGCTAGCCCTTCCTGTTCCTTCGTGCCAAGTTCGTAATGGAGATGATGCCGCAGATAACGGTCTGTAAGCTCCGCCGAGATGCCGCGCCGCCGGATATTCGCTTTGAACAATCGCTGACAGATGTTCCCGTCCGAAGCTGTACGAGTCTTCTGTGATCTTGCGGAGGGCTGTCGTCATTGCGGCATCTGGTGAACGCGCTGCCCAGGCCGCGAAGACGAATGGAAGACCGGTCATATCAATCCAGACTTCTGCTAAGTCAAGCCAGGCATAGGATTGCAATTGCGGTTCAATGCGCAGTGCAGGGTCGCCAATGATCAGCGCGGCGTCGGCTTGAGCCAGCATGGCTTCCAGGTCCGGCTCGGCGCGCACGATGGTGGGCGTCGCTCCGTACTGCTCCCGTAGAATGACACGCGCTAGTTGCACCGAAGTTCGGGATGCCGTATCCGCCGCCAGCGAGCGTACCTGAGACCACGGCACCTTCGCAAACAGAAGAATGCTGCGCACCGGTCGCACCGCCGCAATCCCAACGGCCGAGATAATCTTCAATCGTTGGCGCGAGATCTCGGCTACCGGTAAGATGCCCGTGTCGATGATTCCGGCTTCCAGTTCCTCGGCGCAGACTGAGGGAATCGAAAACCGCACCGTCGCCTGTTCGCGCTGCGGGCCGTCCGTCATACCGTATGCCAATGGCACCGTATTGAGGAAGCTAACTGCGCCGACGCGAAAAAGAGGCCGAGGACAGGGCGGGTTCAACTCCTATTTTAACGGACCGCACCGTTACTCCTCCTCAGCAGAGAGCCGCAGAAATGCGAACGTGCCCACTGCAACCATTGGCAGGACACATAACACCCAAGCCGCCAAACCGTAGTAGACAGTGACGTGTCGCTCCACCAGCGGTACTACAACCGAGACCGCGAAGATGCACCAGGCGATCCAAAGTGCAAGCAACACGAGCAGAAGCAGGATCGGCGGCACGCCGGAAAAGGGTATCGGCCTGGGCATACGCACTCTAGGATGATTCCGCCTTGCCTGGAGTTTCTGCTCGCACCACGTAAAAATGACGAACCGCTCCGATAAGCCGTTTAAGCCTGTATCTCGCGGCCTCGCATTGGCCGAGGTGCACGGCAGGAAAGGACCCCCAATTCGTCGTGAGGAAAACCCTTCTTCTTACGCTCTTCCTGGCTAGTACAACGCTGTTCGCAGCGCCCGGTACTAAGCTTGCACCGGACACGGCCCAAGCCGCGTCCGCAACCGGATCCGTTCAGGTCATCATTCAGTGGAGCGAAACGACCGGAGCAGACACTCAAAGCAAAATCAAGCAGGTAGGCGGCAGCGTTATAAAGGAGTTTCACTACATTTCCGCGGGCGTTTACCAAATTCCCGCTTCGGCGATCGGCACGCTCGATAACGATCCCGCAGTCTCCTACATCACCTTAGACCGGCAAGTGCGCCATAAACTCGCTTACAGCGCCGCCGCCATCAATGCACCCGCGGTGTGGAAGGCTGGTTGGACTGGGAAGGGCATTGGCGTCGCGGTCATCGACAGTGGCATAAACACCAGCGCGGATCTCGGTGCCGGACCCAACAGCAGCATTGTGTACTCGCGCGATTTTTCGAACTTCCCTGAAGTAGGGAAGCCCGCGCCCGACCAATATGGGCACGGTCAACATGTCGCCGGAATTATTGCCTCGAACGGCGCCAGTTCCAGTTGCCCCGCCTGCACCCAAAGCTACATCGGCATCTCCCCCGGAGCACATCTCATCAACCTGAAAGTCTTGAACGCCAGCGGCTCCGGCACCGATAGCGCCATCATGGCGGCCATTGAGGAAGCCATCGACCTGAAACCTCGATATAACATTCGGGTCATCAACTTGTCCATCGGGAGGCCGGTATTCGAGAGCTATAAACTCGATCCACTCTGCATGGCTGTAGAAGCAGCTTGGAAGGCCGGTATCGTCGTAGTGGCCGCCGCCGGAAACGACGGCCGTGAAACCGGGTTCGGCGTAGAAGGGTATTCCACCATCACTGTGCCAGGGAACGATCCATATGTCGTCACTGTCGGCGCGATGAAGGCGGAAAACACCTTCACCCGTACGGATGACTTGATTGCCAGTTACAGTGCCAAAGGGCCGACCGCGGTCGATCACGCCGTCAAACCAGACTTAGTTGCACCGGGAAACCTGGTGATTTCTCTCCTAGCCCCCGATTCCGCCTTGCTGGCCCAATATCCGGCCAACCAGGTGCCACTCTCGACATATACATCGGGACTTAGCGCCAGCGACGGTGCAAAGCTGTCGCCGGCGTATTTCACCATCAGCGGCACCAGTATGGCGACCGCGGTGGTCTCAGGAGCGGTGGCCGATCTGCTGCAGGCTCATCCCGAACTGTCGGCCGACCAGGTCAAACTGCTGCTGATGCAGACAGCAACCAAGTCGTTCCCGACCTCCAGCAGCGTGGTGGATCCCGTGACCTCGACCACGTACACGGCCTATTACGATCTCTTCACTATCGGCGCCGGCTATCTGGATCTTCAGGCCGCGCTGAATCAAGCGGCCGGGGCTAAACTCGTGGGTTCCGCTGCCTCGCCAATAGCGGTTCACGACAGGACGGTGGGAACGGTGGAACTCAAATTCGAGCCCGCTTCGGCTTGGGCTAAACAATCGAGCCTGGCCAACAGCGTCTGGGGCAACTCGGTATTGAGCGGTGATGTGGCGCTATGGGGCGGCGAAGCACCGTGGGGAAATCCAAGTTCTTCGCGCGGTATGCCCGCCGGAGCTTCCGCCATCTGGAGTCCTTTCTCCATTTGGCTGCTAAACGCCGTCACGGGCGGCACCGCCGGCCAGATGTCTATGTGGGGCTCAGGGACGAACCAAGGACAGATGTCCATGTGGGGCTTAGGTGCCAACCAGAGCCAGATGTCGATGTGGGGCTTAGGTGCCAACCAGAGCCAGATGTCGATGTGGGGCTTAGGTGCCAACCAGAGCCAGATGTCGATGTGGGGCTTAGGTGCGAACCAGAGCCAGATGTCCATGTGGGGCTTAGGTGCCAACCAGAGCCAGATGTCCATGTGGGGCCTAGGTGCCAACCAACCGCAGATGTCGATGTGGGGTTTAGGTGCGAACCAAAGTCAGATTACTCCCTGGTCGTTGTTTACCACCGACTCGGAGGCAATCTCAGCCGCCGGTGAGAACTAACTCCGCCTTCCTGTAGTCTCCGCCAGTTGGGCAGCCACGAAACGTTGTGCTTCATCCAGGCTGCCCAGCTTCTCCACCAGAATCCTGCCGCCGATCGTTGAAGTGCGCTTAAAAATGTGCCAAGGCTTATAAGCCTCACGTGCCCCGTCCCATTCCGGTCCCAACCAGGCGTGATACCGGATCAGGTAATTCGCGAAGCTGTAAGCGCCCGCCCGCAAACGTCTCATCTGTAGCTATGGTTCTCAGCGCCTCTTGCGACTTAAAAAGCTGCTCGTGCAAGACTGCAAGGTCGTATTCTATCTCTCTAAAGGGTAGTCCTACGAGGAACATAGGATAGGATTCGCGCGTTACCCTTGTAAGTCTGGAGCATTTCTGCGCAACCTGTCTCTCATCCTCTTTGCCCTGATAGTGGCCTCGTCCGCGTCGGCCGGCACCAAACTGCTGTTCTCGGCGGATCCGCAAACATCCTTCACAATCGGCCCGTTTCCTAGCAACTCCGCCACCACTGCAGACAATACTCAGTTGACCGGGTTGCGCATCGATTTGCCGGCAACGGAAGATATGTGCAATGACAGCCCTACCAGCGTTTGCGGCAGCAACGGGCTGCTGAATCAGCTGGATGGATTCAGTGTCAATCCACGTTTAACGGTTTGTTTTTCGGGTCCGGTTCAAACCAGCAGCCTGCGATTCGGTTTGAGCCTGCAACCGGTGAGCGGAGGCCGAGCCATCGGTGTGAACCAGATCGTCTATGACAACCGGACAAACTGCGTCTTTGCCAAGCCGGAGTCGGTACTCGCGCAACAATCCTCGTATCTCCTGATAGCAACAACTGCCCTGGTCGATACCAATCATCAAGCGGTCGAGGCCGATCCCGCATTCTTGCAGTGCCGAAATGCCGGCGAAGGCTACTGCGATGCTCTGAACGATGCCTTGGTGAGAAACGGCTGGGCGAACACTCCTTCGTCCTGCGTTGTCGCCGCATCGCTTTTCACCACCCTCAGCGCCACGCATTGGTTGGAACAGGTCCGGAAGGAGATCGATTTTTTCCCGCTCTACTCGAATTTCCCGGCCGGCTTTCCCAGTTCGTTTCCGCTTAACTTATTGCAGTCCATTAACTGGATGCCGTCACAGGGCACACTCTCCGGTCCGCAGCCCCTTCCGCTCACTTCTTTAACAGGAGTCAGCTCCATTGCGTTCGGCATTTTTCTTTCGCCAAATTACATCGCTACCAGCGGTCCCGCCGCGGGCACCATTCCACAAACACCTACCGCTCTACCGCCCGCGTTCCCGAATGCCGTACTGCCCGTTTCGTACCACGTCTTCCTGCCCCCAAGCAGCCCCGGATCGAAAATCCCGGTGGTGATTTATGGGCACGGCTTGTCGGATAGCCAGTTCGGCGCGCCCACGTACATCGCCTCCACGCTCGCGCAACACGGTTTTGCCACCTTGGCGCTCGAGATCACTGGCCACGGCTACGGTCAGTCCAGCTTCGTGAACGTGACTGACACCAGTGGGCGAAACTTTTATGAATGGACGCCGGGCCGTGGCGTCCAGCTTGCCCCCGGGCAGCCGATCGGAGCCATCGATGGATGCGTTGCTCCCGGTGCAGTGGCAATTCGCGACTGCGCTCGTCAAACAGCAGTCGATCTCTTTGCGCTCGTCAAGACCATTCGGGCCACCGGCGGTCTGGGCATGAACCTCGATCCCGAACGGATTTACTATATCGGCCAATCCTTGGGAGCTACCTACGGAACGATATTCCACGCCACAGAGCCGGCGGTTCGAACCGCGGTGATCAACGCCGGCGGGGGCACCTCTATCGACGTCGCGCGCCTGTCGACAACCGATCTCCCGTTGGAGTTGAGTTACTTGAACTCCGTCGATCCCTCGCTCCTCGCCGATTCGCCACCCGGTGCTGTTGTGGATAGCTACCCCTTCCGGGACCAGATCACCGTGCCTGCTAAAGGAGCCGTTCCTATACAAGCGGCATTTGAAGCTGCGGATTGGCTGGGCATGCCAGGAGACCCGCTGGCGTTTGCTCCTCACCTGCGAAAGCGAGCTCATCTGTCCGGCGTTCCGCACAAATCCACCCTGTTTCAGTTCGGATACGGTGATCTTGAAGTACCAAATCCAACCGAGTCTGCCTTAATCAGGGCCGCAGATGCTTTCGGATCCACTACCTTTCTTCACTTCGAGACGGCGGTTTCGATTGATCCCGGTCTGCTGACAGTGGGTACAGCGGCCACCGAATTTGGCTTTCCGGTACTGCCACACCGCATTCTGTCCAACCCAACGCTCGCCGAACCGGTGAACGTCTCCGAACGGTCCATTTCGTACGCACTCCAAGACCAGGCGGCCGATTTCTTTGCCTCAAATGGCCGCGTAATCGCCGATCCCAATGCATTTCTCAAGACGCCCTTTGTCGGCGTCCCGCTCTTTGAAATCATCACTTCGCCCCGTCAATTACCGGAGCGCTTGAACTTCTTAGTAGGTCCCTAGAGTAACGCGCTTAGTACCACTTAATGTGCTTGCATCGGTTTTGTCTGAACGTTTAAGCATTGGGCCGAATCTATTCATCGCAGTCACGTTTATACCGGATTCTGCGCTGGACAGATTCCGGCCGTGAATGTGGGTGCGTTCACACCTTTTCGGGGGAAGCCTTACCCCACGGGGTGTGTCCTAGGTTTAACTCGGAAATGATGTGGGGATTAAGTGGTTTTGCTACACTATTTGGGCAAGCATAATTACTTAGTACCTTTAAAACCGTTGACCATAAGCGGTTCAGTGACCTACAGTTAGGCGTGGGCCAAGGCTTGGCCTGGGTATTCTTGCGGAGGGGAAAACTTTGAAAATAAAAATTACATTGGCGACTTTAGCGGTTGGCGCATGCATGGCAATGCCATCATTCGCCAGCACACTGGTTTTGGGGCTAAACGGAAGCGCTTCCGTCGGCCTTGATTACGTAAACTTTGGTATGTATCCGAACGGTGCGCCTTATACTCCTGCACCGGGCGGGGGAACGTTCCAGGTAAGTGCTCCGGTGACTGACATCTTTTCAGCCAACGGTGTGGTTTCAGGCGAAATGGGCACTATCACCAGCTTGGCTGCTTCTATTGAGGGCCTTGGAACTCCGGTAGTGCCGCCGGTCGATTTCATCAACTTCTCGACCACTGGTAGCAACCTGCATCTCTACTTGACCGAATTGATTCCCGGTACCTTCACGGCTCCCGGCATACCGGCATCGCCATTCACGCTGACGCAAACTCCCACGGCGCTCGGCGACTCGACCACGGCATCGTTCGCAGTCAACGGGTACATCCTGAACTCGAATGATAATAGCCAAACGCCGTATACCGGTATCTTCTCGGCAACGTTCGCAGGGTACTCCATCGCACAACTGACGTCGAGTTTACCGGTTAACACACCGTTCTCGGGTACGTTTGCACTGACCACCGTTCCGGAACCGGCCTCTCTACTTCTAGTAGGCGCAGGTCTCCTTGGTGCTGGCCTTATCGCCCGTCGCCGTGCGAAAAGCTAGAATCGCTCAATCGCCTAAGCTGATTTAAACTAACAGGGCCCGGGATGCTGAAAAGCATTCCGGGCCTTTTTCTTGTGCGGCGAACTAAGCTTCGTACCGCTTGGGCGCAAGAATGCCGTTCGGGTCCACGGCCGCCCGAATGGCTTGCAGTATCTGCTGGTGGGGAGTCGCCAAATCCGGCGGCGCATTCATGGCGTTGACCCCCAGCCGGTACGGATAATAGCCTTCCGCCGTACATTCGGATCGAATCCTCTGGTAGCAGTCTCGCGCCTTTTCATCCTGTCCTGCCACATCGCGATCGTAGTTCAGCGAAATGACACACGCCACAGTGCGCGGACTGATTGTCGTGAGTGAGATGGAGGGTTCAAATCCCGCCTCCAGCATGTGTTCGCTGGCAATGTCCGTGACTCGTGCCACATGAATGCCCTCCGCGGGCGCAGTCGGCGCGTACCAAAGCAATCCGCACCGGTCGCGGTCGGGGTCCGGCTGCGTTGGCACTGGCATCCGCTTCCGCCAGTAAGCCGAAGCCATTGGCTGCTGGGTGGGTACGCCTTTCATCAGCCCGATTACCGGCTCCACCAGGTCCGCCATCCGTCCCATGTCCCAGCCGGTCACCAACCGAAACGGCTTCGCAAACCGGCGCGCCGTACGTAACATCCGGTCGTTGACGAACTTCAACTCCCCGGGCACAGCACGGAACGCCTGTCGCAGCGCGCGCTTCGCTTCGGTAACCTGCCTGGCAGTGCCGTAGAGGCCGCCGGACACGTTCCAGAAGCCAAACTTCAGGTCGGAACGGAAGCGCTGCATCATGGCTGGCGTCAGCGGCGTCGCACCGCCCACTTCGTCCCAGGGATACTGGCGTAGCCCATTCAGAACTTTGTAGTCATTGGCAATATGGGCAGAACTGCGTAACAGCTCGCGCAATCGCAACTCCCGCACTGCGTCAATTAGCGGAACCAGCCCTTCCTTCGTTTCGCACCGGAAGAAGAATGCGGCGAATGCTTCAGGTGCGGGCATCAGCTGGATGCTGAGGCGCGTCACAATGCCCAGGTTCGACTGGGTGAATAGCCCGTCTAGGCTGGGCCCAAGCCCCCAGCGGTCGACAGCCGCGGTGGTCGCGTTCGGCAGCCGCGCCGCGCCCGTATGCAGCACTTCGCCGTTGGGAAGAACTACTTCCAGCCCGCATACATGGCTCGCGTGCTCACCATAAGGCGTGTGACCGAAGCCTCGCTCCATGATGTTCCCAATCAGGCTGCAGTCGGGGCTCGATCCCGTCGCATCCATCCAGAACCGCATCCCGCGCTCTCGCAGAAAGTGGAATAGTTGACGTTGCGTGACGCCCGGCTCTACCGTTACGTAGCCCAGTGATTCGTTGTATTCGATGATTTGATTCAGCCGGCTTAGGTCCACCAGCACAGATTCGTCAGCTGGCGGCACTCGCGATCCATAACCCCAGTTCTTGCCGCTGCTTACGGGATAAACAGGAATGCGGAACCGATTGGCGATGGCCAGCAGATCTACTAATTCCTGGCGTTGTCCCGGCCGCAAAATCGCCGGAATCGTTTGGAACGTGGCAAAGGTAGCTGTTTGTGCTGCCTGCCGGTCCTTTTCTGAGGTCAGGACATGTTCAGATCCGAGCAGTGTTTCCCACGCCTGAATCGCTTGGGGCAGGTTTTGAGCAGTCACTCCGCTCTAAGAATACACAGGCGCCATCCGGAGCATGCCCAAGGAAGGCACGCCCACTTCACGCGGCAGCGTAAGCCAGTCGCGGCTCGCTTCGGGTGTGATCGGTACGATATCGCTCAGCTTGGCCTTTAACTGGGACACTAGGGGAGCAAAACGCGCTCCCGGCGCTCTCGAATCGAATCGGAGCAGTTCCATGCGGCACGAATACTGCGGATCTTCATACGACGGCAGCTCTTCCGCCCCCACCACGAAGCTGGTTCCGCCAATGCGTCGCAGCATGGAGGAGGAGCCGTGCCGCGCGGTTGCCGTACAAGCCCCAATGCAGCCGCCTAGCATTTGCGCCAAGGCGTAAGAGCCCACCAGAATCTCTAGCGCAGCGCGCGTATTGCGCCACTCTTCGGCCAGCGCCCAGCCCCCAAACTCGATGAAGGACAAATTGCTTCTCCGCGCCAGAGCCAAGTCGGACTCCACTGCGTTCCGAACTTTGATGCCCCAAATCGGGTCCTGCGCCAGTGCGGAATGGCTCAACCGAAGTTTATGAAAAGAAACTGTATTCGGATGCACCAGATATCGAGCGCAACCAATGACCTGGCGAGAATCATCCATTAGAAGAAGGTGCCAGCCCTGCTCATCGCCGCGCATCCGGAAGCGTCCGTCCTCGTCCAGCTCACACGCCTGAATGGCACCATCTTTCAAATAGAGCTGCCCCCGCAAGTGCTGCATTGCTGACAAAAGCTGGCTATGCAATTGCTCACTTTTTCTGGGTTTACCGAAATTGCTGTTTGCCATAACGGCATTGGCGGGGGCGAGTATCAAAAACTTGTAGTTCTGTCGCATGAGCAGTGCGCCTTTTTAATCTCCGAGTCCGGGTCAAGCGGAACAAGTCTCATCCGGAACCCGTTCCCGTTTGTGGGAACGCCGATCTCATTCACCGGAGGCAGTGTTCTGCTTTTCCAGAGATGAACTTGTTTTCATCATTGTAGACCGCTCTAGGTATACAAATGCAAGAAAAAATTGCCGGGTACGGAATTTTTTCTATGTCCGCCGGTTGATCTTTGTAGTTTTCCGGCCAACAATATACCTAGTTCACGTGTGTTTGCAACCGCCGACGGTCGTGGGAGGTCTCGTTTGTTGTTGTCCGTTGATCCAGAAAACCATAACGAGATCTGGCTCCGTTGGGTCGATTCGGCTGGTTGCGTGCACCAGGTGTTAGCCATGGTGCTCTCAGCAGACGACACGGAAGCTGTTCTTTCTACCAGTACAGCTTTCGAACAGGACGCTCAAGTGGCTGTAAGCGTTCGAGATATCTCCGTGACAGCGAAGGTAGTCGCATGCCGCGCCGATCAGGAAAACTTTATAGTGATTATCCAATCTCTTCCTTGCGTTCACCTTCCAGAGAGTGATCGGGACCCCGGCGTCATGGCGGTCGACGCTTTTCTCTCTGAGGAGCAGGAAAATCTGTTGCTTGAAGAGATGGAACGCGAATGGCGCAGCAGCGACCACGCCGTCCGGGCGAGCGCTAACTAGCACCTCACCTACCTCCGGCCTCTGCACCGCACTCCTGCGCTCTTTGTGCCTCTGAACCGGCCTGTGCTTTACCATGAATGCACAGATGGCCGACGTCGATTGCATCTTCTGCTCCATTGCTACTGGAGCAATCAAGACTGATCTCGTTTTCGAAGACAGCGACGTATTCGCCTTTCTCGACAACAACCCGCTGTTCCCCGGCCATGTTCTCGTTTGCCCGCGCGAACACTACGGCACTCTGACCGATCTTCCTTCAGACTCGGTGGGTGTCGTGTTCGAACGTGTTCAGCTTCTGGCGAAGGCCGTCGAGGCAGCGGTGGACGCCGAAGGCACCTTCATTGCCATCAACAATCGTGTCAGTCAAACCGTGCCCCACTTGCACGTCCACGTCGTCCCGCGCCGCCGCCGGGATGGACTGAAGGGCTTCTTTTGGCCGCGCCAGAACTACATCGATGACCGCGCGCGAGAGGCCGTACGCGACGCCATTGAACGGGAAGTGCAGAAACTGCTCGATTAACTCGCCCTCATGGAGCCAGCCGACCAGTCAACAACAGCGCCGCCGCCCAGTTTCGACCCCGGGCTAACGCAGCAATATACCGGCGCACTCAGCCGCGCCATCAACGAGAACGGCGAGTTCAACGTACGGCGCCGCGGCGGCACTCTCCGCGACATCCATCCTTATCTGTTTCTCGTTAGCATTCCGCTGCCGCTTTTCCTTCTATTAGTGCTGCTGGCGTTCGTGGTCACGAACTTGCTTTTCGCCTCAATTTATATGCTGGCGGGTATCGAACATCTGAAGGGAGCCGACGGCGTCACCCCTACGTTGCGCTTTCTTGACGCCTTCTTCTTCAGCGCCCATACCTTGACCACAGTCGGCTACGGGAGCATTTACCCCGTGGGCGTGGCCGCCAATAGCATCGCCTCGATTGAGGCCTTGGTGGGGTTACTTGCTTTCGCCCTCGCCACCGGCCTCCTCTTTGGGCGTTTTGCCCGCCCCTCCGCGCGCATTGGATTCAGCCGCTACTTACTCGTTGCACCCTATGCCGAAGGATGGAGCCTGCAGTTCCGCATTGTGAACCGCCGTTCGAACAACTTACTCGAATTGAATGCCCGTGTTCTGTTAATGACTGTTGAATCTGTCGGCGGAGAACTCCGGCGCAAGTTCGTTCAGCTGCAGCTCGAACGCGAGCAGGTAGCCTTTTTTCCACTCACCTGGACTGTGGTGCACCAGATTACTTCCGCCAGTCCGCTATACGGCCGAACTCGGGAAGAGTTCGAAGCGCTGCAGGCAGAGTTTCTGATTCTCATCCGAGCCTTCGACGAGACCTTCGGGCAGACCGTGAATGTGCGGCGGTCCTATCGCCACGACGAGATTATCTGGGGAGCAAGATTCAAAACTGCATTTGTCGTCGAAGAGAACGGGGATCTGCGGCTAGATGTGGACGAAGTCAGCAGTCACGATAAACTCGACACCCCGATTCGTCAGCTAACGTAAGTGGCGTCCATCTAACCCGACACCAGTGAACTTCCTTTCGACAGGGCGGCCAGGATTTCTTCGCGATGCGCCACTCCTCTGCTGACCGCGGAGTCCGTCGCGATCCGGTATGTGACCAATGCCAGCACCAACTCGACCATTAAAACCGCAATCGTAGCCCAAGGCGTCCTGAGAGCCCAGCCGGCGAGAAAGGCGCCTCCCGTCAGGACCACCGCCCCGATACTGGCGCCCAGCAGCCACAGTTGAATTGTTGCTCCGCCTTGTTTACGCATGGTTGAGCGCGGGTCGACCGCACGCGGAATGATCACCGACGACAGATTGCCGATGGCCAGAAAACAAGTGCCCATCACTAGCGCAGCAAACACCGATGTCAATATGCCGGGGAGCGTTACCGGCAGCCGCAGCACAAAGGCGAACACAATTACGACGGACGTCTGCAGAGTCATGAAGAAAACCGAGACGATGTTCTTGGCTCGGAAGACCAGACTCAAATCCACTGGCACAATGAAGTAAGTCTGCGCCGCGGTTCTATCGAACCCGAATACATTCCACATAAGAGCGTCGCCCAGGATTAAGAGGCCGTACACGTTCATTATGGGTAGGAAATTCCGACCAAAGAACGACGGGCCGTCTTGCTTCAGTGCCGCCGGGATTAGGATCAGGACCGCGAATAGTGTGGAGAGCATAAACACCACGCGAAAGCGAGGCATTCGCATCAGAGCGCGGATTTCTTTCACAATCAAAGCCGCCAGCGGGTCGGCGAAGCGTTGATTGAACCATTCGAATAACCGGCCCAATAGGCGTTCCCGTTCGCTGCCGGCGGAAGGGACTGCCACCCGCAACGGTTCCTCCTCCAGCAGCGACGCGACAAATTGACGGCGCGCGGCCACATACGCCAGGCCAATCCAGGCAAAAGTGAGTAGGACATTAGTCGGGACCCTGCTCCCAAAGGCGACCGCCGCTACGTTGTGCCAAGGCGAAACGACACCGTTCGCCATCCATAAGAACGCTGGTGTAAATCGCGTGTAATTGCCGGAGCGCAACAGGATCTGTGGGCCCACCGCCAGGCAAACGATGAAAATCGCGAACACTTCCTGTAGTTTCCTGCGCCGAAAAACGCGCAACGAAAAGTCGCGAATCGCCAAGGCCAACAGCAGATTGAAAGGGATATAGAGTAACAGCCATAGCGCCGCACCCAACGGAAGATCCGGCCGCTGCAAGAGGCCGACGCAAATTCCCAGCAGGACCAGCAGCATTTCCAGAGAAGCCGTTACACGCAGCACCGTCTCCGTCAGCAGAAGTGTACCGTTGGAGATGGGATAGACCTGCAGTTTTCGCCTATCCAGCGACCAGCCTCCGCTCAAAGTAAAGAGCGGGACCAACTGCCAGAACAGAAACACACAAAACAGCCACGAGGCCAACCAGGTGCGAACAGTGTGAATCGGAGTGAACGGAAGCGTGGTCGCGATAAAGACAGCGAGGGCGCCGAATCCGCCATACCAAACCAGACTAATGGCAAAGCCGAGTAGACTTCCAAACGTTGTGCGTGGCAGATGGTTCCGGGCGGCCCGCAGCTGCGCCCACGCAATTGTGCCCACCTGGGCCCACATACAGGAAGTCTACTCTGGTTGGTTTAAGTGCGTCGCCCGGCGAAGACGGAAGCGCGGCGCTTCCAGACAATCAGTCCCAGCAACCCGCCACCGAGCAGCGCAAGCGATCCGGGTTCCGGAGTCAGCGACACGCCCCCGCCGACGTAATCTAATGCCGCATCACTGGTTGCCACCGCAACACCGTAATCGATGGGACCGGTTCCCGTCCCGGTAAAGTCGCCGTTGCTCCAGACATCGACCACTCTGCCGCCGCCTATGTCTAGGAGCAGACCGTAGATGTCCAGGAACCCGCCAAAGACCGGGTAATCGGTCGCCGTCGGCGGCGAGCCGCCAGGATAGAACAGATTGTCATAGGTCACAAAGCCGTTGCTCTCCATCGGCAAGCCGGCCTTCACTGCGAATCTGCTGAAATCGTTTGGTGCCAGCAAGTTGGTAGATTCAGGCGCATCATGCCTGACCGCCTCGATCCCATTTATAGGAACCTTCACAATATTCAAACCGTTGTTCGAATCAGAGAAGGTCCCGGTAATCGCGCTGACCTCAAACGCCTGAGGATACTTCGAGTCGGTCGCTGTACCATACGTCAACTCGAGAGCACCACTTACCCCTGGCCCCGCGAAATTTAAGTCGAAGGTGCTGGCTTTTGCGTTCCAAGGAAGCGACGCGGCAAGTAGCAGCGTTGCCGATATTACAATTGATTTTTTCATAGTTAGACGGTTCGACCGGTTGCGAACCCTCGAGAATTATATACAACGGCTTGAACAGACCCTGTCGCTAACTCGGATTTGGCTCGCTAGCGGTTACCGAATACAACGAGCAAGTTCCTGAGCAATCACAGCCAGTGCAAGGCTTCTGTCTGACGCTCCGCACCAACAACGCGCACAAATATGTCTTCCAGCGTGGAGGCACCGCCGGCACTCTGGCGACTAAGTTCCGCAATGCTGCCCTGCGCCACAATCTTCCCCTGATTCACTATGGCGACCTCATCGCAAAGCCGTTCCACCACTTCCAGCACATGCGACGTCAGAAACACGGTCGCGCCACGACGGATCTGCTCCAGCAAAATGTCTTTCATCAAGCGAGCGCCCACCACGTCGACGCCTTCGAAGGGTTCATCCAGCAGAAACAAGCGCGGCCTGTGAATCAGCGCCGCTGCCATGGCCACACGCTTTCGCATGCCCTTCGAATACTCGCCCACTAACTTGCGATCGTTCGCTGCTAACTCGAATAAGTGCATCAGTTCTTTAGCACGTTCACGCGCCGTTTCGCGTGGTATGCCGTAAAGGCGTCCGACGAACTCCAGATATTCGCTTCCTGTCAAGTAGTCGAAGAGAAGAGTGTCATCGGGCACCAGGCCCAGCTGCTTTCTTATCTCTAACGAGTCCTCTTGAAGGCGCATGCCCAGCACCTGCACCGTTCCCGACGTTGGCTGCGTAATGCCCATCAAGATTTTGATCGTCGTTGTTTTGCCCGCGCCATTCGGTCCTAGGAACCCGAAGAACCGGCCTTGCGGCACCGTGACCGATAACCCATCCACCGCATGCACCCCGCCCGTCAACGAACCCGGAGTGTTGTAGGTCTTGCGTAGCTGGTGAATCTCAATCGCTGGCGGACGGACAGGCGCGTCAATTGCATCCGTCACGGCTGGTTCCATGTAGCTCCGCCCCGCACCGACGCCAGCAACGTGCCCATTTGCCTTAGGATCGCCAGCTTGGTCCGGGTCACCTGCGTCTCGGCTTCGTACAGTGCAATCCAGCGATCGCTCTCGTCCAGCCGCGCTTGCTCCACTTGCCGCAGCGGCACCCGGCCCTCGCCATTCTGGGCCAACAACACCGTTAAGCTCTCTCGTGCCAGATCCAACTGCAGCCGGCTTAGGTCCCGGATCGAAACCGCCTTCTGCCACTGCTCATAGCTGCGCCGTGTGTCGGAGATGATGCGGTTCCGAATCTGGTCCATCTGGATACGCATGCGGGATAGATCCACCACGGCCTGGTCCGCTTGCGCCCGCCCCGCCGAACCCAACAGCAAGGGAATGGTGATAGAGGCGCCAAGCTGTGCGTTGTTGCGCTGGAACTTCTGAAAGTATTGTTGATAATTCTGTTTCGCAAACAAAGCGTACTGCGCCACCAGATCTATCTGTGGCATCCACTGCGACTTATAGGCGCGCAGGTCTAACTGCTTCGCCAGCACATTCGATTGCATTTGCCGGAGCTCCCGGCTGTTCTTCAATGCGAAATCGGACGCCTCGGTTTCCGTTGCCGGCGTCGTGAGCGCAGGCACCTCTTTGTCGATTGGTTTCACTCGGTCCGTCGCCGGGTATCCCAACACAATCGCCAACATCATTTCGTAGTAGTCGGCGTCCAGCTTCGCCGCTTCCATCCGCTCCCGTGACAGCGCCAGGTTCACCGCAGCCCGTTTCTGTTCTACGGGGAGCTCAGTTCCTTCCGCCACAGACACGTTCATGATGTCCACCACCTTTTGCAGGCTGGGAATCTGCTGCGTCATCGTGTCCACTTCGTGTTCCGTTTGACTCGCCGTCAGAAACAAATCGGCGGTTTGATATGCAACGTCCTCTTCCTTCGCCTGTGCGCCGAATTCGGTACCGCGCGACAGCTCTCTGGCGGCGGCCAATTTGTAGTTGTCAGGACGGTTGAATAGCGCCTCGTTCGTTTTTACTTCAATCAGCGCCGGCGCATTGCCTTCAATGCTGTTCGGATAACCGTAGGTGTACGCCAACCCGCTTCCGCCGAACACCTTGGGGAGGAACGGATCTTTTGCTATCCTCACGTCGTCCTGCGAACGCCGCTCATCTAACCGGGCCAGGGTGATGTCCGGATTTTGATGCGCTGCCAGATCCAGCGCCTGTTGCATCGTTAACGAATGCACTTCGGCGCGTGCTAATAAGCCCGCGCCGAAAAGAATGAAGGCAAGTTTACTCGGGGACACCCCTCAATCCTAGCTTGCGGAATGGACTCACACCTGTAACGCAATGGCGCGGAATTGAGCAACGCCTGGGAGGTATCTAAGATGAGACAGGAGTAACGGATGATTCGCCGCTGCCGTGACAACGAAGTTGATCAAATTTGGGCCATCATCAACGATGGCGCGAATGCGTATCGCGGCGTTATCCCCGAAGATTGCTGCAATGAACCATACATGTCGCTGCAGGAACTCCAGCACGAAATCGACGACGGAGTCGTCTTCTGGGGCTACGAGGAAAATGGCTTGCTTGCCGGTGTCATGGGCCTCCAGCAACTGCCCGAGGTTGCCCTTATCCGGCATGCCTATGTGCTCGGGGAACATCAGAAGCGGGGCATTGGCGCTCGTCTTCTGCACCACTTACTTGACATCGCGCACGGTCCGGTGCTTGTAGGCACATGGGCTGATGCCGTGTGGGCGATCCGCTTTTATGAAAAGCACGGCTTCGAATTAACTGCTGACACTGAGAAAGAGCATTTGCTCCGGGCTTTCTGGAGCATTTCCGAGCGCCAGGTCGAAACCTCCGTCGTTCTGAAAAGAAGCGTTAAGGATGCGGATCGACCTTCAACTTCGATCCGTAACTCCACTCCGTAAATGGCTTCATCGTGGTCACCACGTTATCCCGTGCATGCCAGCTGCCTCGAATGTAATCGCGGTTCATCGCCGCGATCACCTCCAGCGCGATCTCCTTCGGGCACGCGCCCGTACACTCGCCGATATTCGTGCAGCCTGCCAAACCCTTCCGCATTCATCTGCGCCACCATCTGCAGCGCACGGACGTCCTTCTCCGGCTTGTCCTTGCGGCAAACTCCCCAGGTGGGTGATTTTCGCCCCTGTGAATAGTGCCGCCGAAGCATTTGGACAGGCTGCCACGCAGGCGCCGCAGCCGATGCAGGCGGCCGCATCCATGGCATGGTCTGCTGCTTCTTTCGAGACCGGAATCGCGTTTCCATCCGGAGCGCTTCCGGTGGACACCGAGACATATCCGCCTGATGCAATGATGCGGTCGAACGAACGCCGGTCCACCACCAAGTCCTTGATCACCGGGAATGGCCGCGCGCGCCAGGGTTCCAGCGTCAACGTCTTCGCCGTCTTTGAAGTGGCGCATTGTCAACTGGCAAACCGTTGTGGCCCGCAACGGACCGTGCGCCACACCATTGATCATGAACCCGCACGAACCGCAAATGCCTTCGCGGCAGTCGTGTTCGAAAGCGATCGGCTCTTCCCCCGTTCGATCAGCTGTTCGTTCAAGACATCCAGGCATTCCAGCATCGACATGTCCGGATTGACATTGTCCATCGGATAAGTCACGAACTTACCCGACTTACTCTGCGCTCGCCTGCCGCCAAACCTTCAGCGTAACTCGCATGTTAATCCTGTCTCCGTTACTTGTAACTCCTCTGGCTGGGATGGACGTAGTCGAACTCCAGCGGCTCCTTCACCAGGTCCGGAGCGTTGCCGTATCCGCGATAGCCCCACGCCGCCACATACGAATAATTGCTCGTCGTCGCGCTGCGCTTCGCCTTCCGGCGTCTGATACTCCTCGCGGAAATGGCCGCCGCAGGATTCGTTGCGTTCCAGCGCATCGATGCACATCAGTTCGCCAAGTTCGAAAAAGTCGGCCACGCGCCCGGCCTTCTCCAGACTCTGATTGAGATCCTCGGCGCTCCCCGGCACACGCACGTTCTGCCAGTACTCTTCGCGCAGCTCGCGGATCTTCTCGATCGCGTGCTGCAAGCCCGCCGCCGTTGCGCGACATTCCGCAGTAGTCCCAAACGATCTTGCCAAGTTCCCGATGGAACGAATCCACCGTGCGCTTGCCATTGATCGACAGCAGCTTGCTGAATCGTCTGCTGCGCGCAAGCCACCGCTGTTGCGCACTTCCGGATGCGATTCCGGCACCGCTCGCCACTTGTTGTTGGCCAGGTAATCGCCCACCGTGTAGGGAACGATGAAGTAGCCGTCCGAAAGCCCTGCATCAGCGCGCTCGCGCCCAGCCGGTTCGCGCCATGGTCGGAGAAATTAGCCTCGCCCAATCACGAACAGCCCCGGGATCGTGCTCATCAGGTGATAATCCACCCACAGGCCGCCCATCGTGTAGTGAATGGCCGGGATAAATGCGCATCGGCACGCTGGTACGGATCTTCGTCCGTGATCCGCTGGTACATATCGAACAGGTTGCCGTAGCGCTCTTCGATCGTCTTGCGTGCCCAGGCGGTGGATCGCGGCGCCGAAATCGAGGTACACGCCGAGCCCGTCTCGCCGACGCCGCGGCCCTTCGTCGCACACATCCTTGGCATTGCGCGAAGCCACGTCGCGCGGCACCAGGTTGCCGAAGCTCGGATACCGGCGCTCCAGGTAGTAGTCGCGCTCCTGCTTCCGGAATCTGATCGGGCGGCCGCTTGTCGCCCTTCTTCTTTGGCACCCAGATGCGCCCGTCATTGCGCAGCGATTCGCTCATCAGCGTCAGCTTCGATTGATACTCGCCGGATACCGGAATGCACGTCGGGTGAATCTGCGTGAAGCACGGATTCGCAAACAAGGCGCCGCGCTTGTGCGCGCGCCAGCATCGCCGTGACGTTCGAGCCTTTGGCGTTCGTCGAAAGGTAGAACACGTTGCCGTAGCCGCCCGTGCCCAGCACCACGCATCGGCGATGTGCGTGTCGATTTCGCCCGTCACCAGATTGCGCGTCACAATGCCGCGCGCCTTGCCGTCGATCACAATCAGGTCCAGCATCTCGGTGCGCGGATACATCGCTCACCGCTCCCGCCTGCACCTGCCGCTCCAGCGCCTGATACGCGCCCAGCAGCAACTGCTGGCCCGGTCTGCCCGCGCGCATAGAACGTTCGCGACACCTGCGCGCCGCCGAACGAGCGGTTCGTCAGCGATGCCGCCGTATTCGCGCGCGAACGGCACGCCCTGCGCCACGCACTGGTCGATGATGTTGACGCTGATCTGCGCCAGCCGGTAAACGTTGGCTTCGCGCGCGCGGAAATCGCCGCCCTTCACCGTGTCGTAGAACAGCCGATAGATGCTGTCGCCGTCGTTCTGGTAGTTCTTGGCGGCGTTGATGCCGCCCTGCGCCGCAATCGAGTGCGCCCGCCGCGGCGAATCCTGGAAGCAGAAGCACTTCACGTTGTAGCCCAGCTCGCCCAGCGTCGCCGCCGCCGAGCCGCCCGCCAGCCCCGAGCCCACCACGATGACGGTGTGCTGCCGCTTGTTCGCCGGGTTCACCAGCTTCATATCGAAGCGCGTCTTGTCCCACGCCTGCTCAATGGGCCCCGAGGGAATTCGTGCGTTCGAGTTCCATGCGTTTACTTCACCCGACCTAAGAGAACACTCAGCGGAATCGAAATGTAGCCCGCCGTCATCACGACCGCGAAGAACATCGCAAATTTCTTCAATATCGGCGTGTGCCGCGGATGGTTGATGCCGAGCGACTGGAACATGCTCCATGCGCCGTGCCGGATGTGAAACCCCAGCAGGATCATCGAGAAGATGTACCAGGCCGAGACATACCAGACCGGAAAGCCGCCACCACGTTGTGGTAAACGTCGCCTTCGATATGAAGTCCGCTCCGGGATGCACCACGCCCGCCGTGAAATGCAGCAGGTGAAAGATGATAAAGGCAAGCAGGATCGGCCCGCTCCAGTACATCGTGCGCGACGCATAGTCGGAAGAAATACTCCGCTTCACCGCATACCCCACCGGCCGGGCCTCATTCTTCCGCAGCGCCAATTGCACCGAAGCCCAGATATGCAGCGCCACGCTGGTCAACAGCACAATCCGAAAGCCCCACAGCAATTCCGGGATTCCGTGCAGAAACCGGCCATATGCATTCAGCCGTTCGGGACCTTCAAAGGTCTGCAGATTCCCGAGCATATGCACGATGACAAACAGGAACAGGATCACACCGGTGACGGCCATAACGGCTTTCTTGCCATTGGTGGAATCCCAGAAGCGCGGCGGCCGCACGGGCCTGGCATCAACTAGCGTAGTCGCCATATAAAAGATGTCTTGAGTTTACAGATTCCGTCGGAGGGAACAGAGTCGGAAAGAGTTGTGGTGCCGAGCGGGCGGCATCGATACCGTCCGAAAAGGACGCGCAACCTCAGCAGGCTCTAGGGCCCGTCTCTCATATTAGCAGTACGTGGACGTTTCGTAAATATCGACCCTGTCCTAATCCGTGTCCGTGTCCTAATCGGTGTCCCAATCGGGAGTCCTAATCGGTGTCGAGTCCTAATCGGTGTCAGGAGCCTAATCGGCGTCCCTAATCGGTGTCAAAGACCTCAAATCCCGATTTCCATCAGAGAGCGAGGGATGATGTGGCTCCTGACTTGGTCCAGCTTCCTGTACTGACGTACTGACAACGCCTACGCGGCTAATCGGGGTGCAGCCGCTAATCGGGGTCCTAATCGGGGCCGGGTCCTAATCGGGGTCAAAGACCTCAAATCCCGATTTCCATTAGAGAGCGAGGGATGATGTGGCTCCTGACTTGGTCCATCCTTCCTGTACTGACAACGCCTACAGAGCCCGGTAGTCGAGTGCTCTCCAGACACGTCACGCGAAATCCCACGTAACCGAAAACACTTCGTCGCGAACAGTCGATCCCGGAAGCAACAGCCCTGTCGAAGCAAAACGCGGTCACGGCTTCACGAACATTGCCTCGCAGTGCATCCCAAGTGTCGCGTTGCGTGAAGATGTTCTCCTCCGTAAGGCACTCGGCAGAGAAACCACCGCGTGACGCCTGTAGGACTTCGAACACCAACTCATCCGTAAAATCATCGTAGTTGCGTTTTGCAGCTCTGCTTTGACTGCGTCGAAAGACGGTGTGCAAATCGTGGAATTTGGTTGCGAGCAATCCGGATGTGGCGATTTGATTTCGCGCAGTCGGAGTCAGACGATCCCGATTATGCTCCACTAGATCGGCATTAAGCAACACTCTCGCATGCCATAATTATGTCATGGCAGTCAGGACGACAGTAGACATCCCGGAGCCGTTACATGATCTGCTTCGGCACCGGGCAGAAGTGGCGGGTACCTCGATTCGCTCGCTCATCATCCGCGCTCTCCAGCAAACCTACGCGAACTCAGGAAAGGGAGAGCGCTTGACCGGTCCTCTCGTCAACGGTTCAGGCAAGTTGGGCCCTGCCTTCCCGAGAGACGAAAATCCGCATGACCACGTTTTTTCCTGATTTGAATGTTTGGCTGGCGCTTTCGGTGAGCGGTCATTTCCATAACGAGACCGCCTGGCGTTGGGCGAACCACTTACCAAACGAGACACGAATTATTTTCGCCCGCTACACGCAAATCGGCCTGCTCCGGCTGCTAACAAACCAATCCATAATGGGGGATCAAACGCTTACACTGCGGAAGGCCTGGAGCGTCTACGACCGCTGGCTGCAAGACCCACGTGTGGAGTTTCACCCGGAACCACGAGGGGTGGACGCCGCACTTCGCAAAACAACCGAGCCCTTCGCAGGAAAACCCGCCTCCAAATGGGTGGGCGATTGCTACATCCTGGCCTATGCCATTGAGAGCAAGGCTGTTCTCGTCACCTTCGATGCAGCCCTTCACGCACACGCCCGTAAGCAAGGTCATTCCGCGGTCATACCGGCATAGAAGAATTCGCTCGCGCTCAAACTCACCGTTGTTCATGAACAATCGCGCTTGTAATCAAGCACAGTTCGATATATCATCACCGCTGCGGAGGATTTGATGATGCCTCACTTTGGAGTTGTGCAAGCAGGTAATGCGCTGAGCATCGTTGCGGTACTCTTGATTGCCGGTTTGGGTTCTTCGGCTCGGGCCACGCCTGTGTCTTATAGCTTCACCGGTGTGGTTTCAGGAAACGATGATCCAGTCAATCCCGCCGGGACCATACAGGCCTTCACTTATATATCGCCTTCAGGATTTATAACTTCCGAACTAAGCTTGACGCTGTCTGATCTGACCGCTTGCACCGATTGTAATTCAACCTATATTCAAGGTCAGTTCCCGGTAGAAATCGCTCCCGGTTTCGACGGCTTCGACAGCATCGAATTCATCAACTACAACCTCACGCCCCAGGGATTTCAAGGCACCGTCAGCCAGGAAAATTACAGCTTCGATTTGGGCGCTTTCTCCACAGTTGGAACTTACTCGCGGGCTACCCTGGGTGGAGCTAACCCTGCCACACTGACAGTCGCCGCTATACCAGAACCGGCCACTCTATTGCTCGTTGCGGCTCCTTCAATGCTCTACTTTTTGCGGCATCGGCGAAGGTCGAACGCTTGACGCAAACGCGCGAAACCAAAGTGATACCATCAGCACCGGCTAAAGTATGTCTCTGTTCCAGCCCACCGCCGAAGAACGCGACACCCTCAAGAAAGCGGTAAGTAAATTCGCGCACGATCCTAGCAAATCGCAGCTGCTATTACGTCTCGACAACGACCACGCCGAATTCACTCACGGCAGTGATGAGTGGACACATCTTCGATACTGCGTGGAAAAGCACCAGCTCCACATGCAAACCGAAGTGCGGCGCGACCCGAAGAAGAAGTCCGTTAAAGTGCAAGCAACCTTAGCCGACGCCTTAGCGGCAAAGTTCAACCCCAACTTCTCGCACTAGGTTAGCCGGGACTTTCCTCGCCCGTCCGCTACTGTTCGCATCCTCCAGACCCCCGGAATAGCCTCAAAACGCTTCGGCGGGCGCTTCCGCTATCGGCCAGGGCGTACGGGCCCAACCCGTTCCGTCAAGCGATGAACCAGTTCGAATCGCAATCACGGGATCGGTGCCCCAACCCTCAAACCCAACCGCACCGAATGCGCGTGCTGCACAGGTAGCCAGTACCCTGGAGCTGTGAAAAGCTATCGCAAAGAACTATGGTTCGAAGTGCCATCACGGCGCGGCTTCGTCAACATAACGGACCAGGTGCAACTATGCCTGGCGGAAAGCGAGGTGCAGGAAGGTCTCGCATTAGTGAACGCGATGCATATCACCGCTTCTGTATTCATCAACGACAACGAGGCTGGTTTGCATCACGACTATGACAAGTGGCTGGAAAAACTTGCACCTCACGAGCCCGTAAACAGCTATCGGCACAATCAAACCGGCGAAGACAATGCGGATGCTCATATGAAGCGCCAAATCATGGGTCGTGAGGTGGTGGTAGCTATAACGGCCGGTCGCCTCGACTTCGGTCCGTGGGAACAGATATTCTATGGCGAATTCGACGGCCGGCGACGCAAGCGAGTCCTGGTGAAGATCATCGGCGATTGATAATCCAGAACTAGGCATTAACCGAATGATCATCCGGCAAAACGAGCCCGCCAATTTGGAAACTCCTGCGGCCGAGCTGCATTCCTATCTCACCCCGGTCGAGTCGTTCTATGTGCGCTCTCATTTTTCCATTCCCAGCCTTGATTCCGCGTCCTACCAATTGCAAGTCGATGGCGCAGTCCGGCATCCGTTTGTATTGACGCTCGCAGAATTGCAAGATCTGCCCAGCATCACCGTTACTGCCACGCTCGAGTGTGCCGGAAATAGCCGCGTGTTTTTAGTCCCGCAGGTGCAAGGTGCCCAGTGGGGCGTGGGCGCGGTTGGGAATGCGGAATGGACCGGTACTTTGCTCTCTACCGTTCTGCAACGGGCGGAACTGGCCGATGATGCGTGCGACATCATCTTTGAAGGCGCCGATTGTGGCACGCCTAAAGAAGAACCCGTCCCGCCCGAGCCCATTGCCTACGCCCGCAGCATTCCCTGTGCCGCGCCAGTCCGTTCGGAAATTCTGCTCGCCTATCGCATGAATGGCGAGGACCTTCCTCCGGAGCACGGCTACCCTGTGCGAGTCATCGTTCCCGGGTATTACGGCATGGCCTCGGTAAAATGGCTAACTCACGTGCACGTGACTCGCGAGCCCTTTGCCGGCTATTTCCAGACATCGGACTACGCGTTCTGGGATGCGCTCGACGGCAAACCGGTCCGTCGCCCATTGGGCCGCATGCGGGTCAAGTCGGAGATAATTCAGCCCGCTGCTTCGGACTCTGTACCGGTGAATCATCTGTATACCGTACGTGGCCTTGCCTGGTCCGGTGAGGGCGACGTCACTACTGTCGAATTGAGCGACGACGCGGGGCGAACCTGGCACACTGCCGAATTTCTCGACTCTGACCGCCGGAATTGCTGGCGGCGCTGGCACTGGCCGTGGCGGACCCCGTCGCGGCCCGGTCGTTACCGGCTAATGTCGCGCGCCACCGATTCGGCTGGCCAACAGCAGCCAGCAAAGCACGATCCCTGCTTTGGCACCTATGTCGCTAACCACCACTTTCCCATCGAAGTGATTGTTCGCGAATGTCCGGGGGAGCGTCAGTTCGAATCATGACGATACCGATAAAGAGGGTTATGATAGCGATGAGCAATCTGTCGATGGACAAAGTGTCCGCGGCTTGCTTCCCCTTCCTTGGAACTGCCATCAGCGGAGAGCCTGCCACTGACTAACCTTCAAATCCCCGAATCGGTTTCGAACCTGTTCGAAATCTTGAACATGGTTCGCGAGCCGGTGATTGTCCTCGACCACATCGGGATCATTCAATCTGCGAACTCAGCCTTCTACCGTTCCTTCCAGCAAATGGAGGCTGAGTGCTGCGGACGCGCCCTCTTTGACCTGGGCAATGGTGAATGGGATGTTCCGGCACTCCGCAACCTTCTCCGTCAGTTAAGTCAACAAAATGGCCCGATCGAGAACGTGAAGCTGGAACAAACATTCCGCGATCTGGGGCAAAAGATACTCGTTCTAAACGCCAGTAAAGCTTCCTTCTCCGACGGCCAGGTAGTTTTAATCGTTCTTGCTATCGAAGATCAAACCGAGCAAAGGCGCACCGAGCGTGCCCTTGCCGAACGTGAAACACAACAGAAACTCATCTTGGACACGGCGCCAGCCCTCATCAGTTATGTAGGGACGGACCTCCGTTACCGTCTGGCGAACAACGCCTACCAGCGCTGGTTCGGTATGCCGGCGCAAGAAGTAATTGGCAAATCGGTTAGAGAATTCCTGGGCGATGCGATGTTTGCCCATCTGGATCAGCTGCTGCACCAGGCGCTGAACGGTGAGTCCGTTACTTTCGAAAGCGAGTACCCCGGCGGGCGCACTCTTGAGGTTACATACACGCCCGACTTTGACGAGGACGGGCAAGTTCGCGGTTTCGTGGTGCTGGGCAACGACATATCTCAACGCAAGGCACTGGAACTCCGGCTGCGAGACGAGGAACGGCGGCAATCGGCCCTCGTGGCGTTGGGTGAGCAACTGCGCAGCCTCACCACCGTTAACGCTCTCACCACAGCAGCCGTCGAAATCGCCGGCTCGGTGTTGAATGTGACGTGTGCGGGCTACGGACGAGTCAATGACGCGAATGCAGCCGTCACTATCGAAGGCGGCTGGGTCCAAAACGGTGAGCATCCCTGTCAGCTCTCATACCGGTTCCACGACCTGGGCCAGCCTTTGATGGACCGGCTCCGGTCGGGCGAACTGGTTTCCGTAGCGGATGTCGCACTCGACCCGGCTACCAGCGAGCAGCAGGCCTACTGGCATTCCCTCCATTGCCAATCGCTTGCTCTGGTCCCGATGCTGGACAAAGCGGGGCTGCGCGCTTTATTGGTCTTGCTGGATCAACGCCCAAGAGTTTGGATCGGCGCGGACTTGGTTCTTCTGCGCAAGATAGCCGACCGGACCTGGGAGGCCGCCGAACGCGCTCGTACCATCGCAGAGTTGCATCAGAGCGAAGAGTTCACGCGCAGCATTCTGCAAAGCACGCCCGACTGCGTCAAGGTAGTCGATGTCCAAGGCCGTCTGTTAGCGATGAACGAGGGTGGCTGCCGTCTCTTGGAGATCGACGACCTGACGCCGTTTCTTCATAAACCATGGACCGCTTCGTGGAACCAAATGAGGGAACGGGCCGACCAGGCCTTGCAAGACGCGAGAAACGGGCAAACTACTCGTTTTGAATCCTTCTGCCCTACCGTGAAGGGCACGCCGAAGTGGTGGGAGATTGTTGTCAGCCCCATACGCGACGGCAGCGGTCAAACGGTTCGGATTCTGGTTCTTTCCCGGGACATCTCGGAACGCCAGCAGGCGGAACAGGACCGGGATCGGCTGACGCAGGATTTACAACGTTCAAACGAAGATCTCTCCCAATTTGCACACACCGTTGCCCACGATCTGCAGGCCCCGCTGCGCGGCGTGGTCAACTTCGCGCAGTTACTGCAGCGCAAGGCCGACGGGCGGCTCGACCGGGATGAACGGGAGTTTGTCGATCAGATTGTCCAAAGCGGGCGCCGCATGCAGGATTTGGTCCAGGCCGTGCTGCGGTTCGCACAGGTAGGCAAGGGCGAGATCGAGAAGCAGGCCGTCGATATGAATGAGGTCTTGAACTTGGCTCTGCAGACTCTGCAGTTGCACATCGACGAGCAGCGGGCAACAATCCTTCGGCAGCCCTTACCAACCGTCCTGGGCGACGCCGTTCAATTGCAGCAGCTGTTCCAGAATCTCATCAGCAACGCATTGAAATATAGGCGGCCCGAAGTCGCTCCGGCCATCGAAATCAAGGCAATTCCCGCCATCGATCAGCAGGTATTTTCGGTGAGCGATAACGGGCAGGGAATTGCGGCCGAACACCTGCAGCTTATCTTCGAACCTTTGCAGAGGCTTCACGGGGCCGAGATTCCAGGCACTGGCCTGGGGCTGACAACTTGCCAGCGCATCGTCAGCCGGCACGGCGGTCGAATCTGGACGGAGTCGCAGCCCGGCCTCGGTTCCACGTTCTTCTTTTCGTTGCCGTCGGACCCGGGCGAGCTGTGATTCATCAGTATCAACTCGCGTTCGTCCTCCTTCTCATATTCGTCATTGGTTTCGGAATGTTGGCGCGAAAACTCGCCACTCCCTACCCCATCGTGCTTGTGCTCGGTGGATTGCTTCTCAGCTTTATTCCGGGATTGCCCCGGTTCACATTAAGTCCAGATCTTGTTTTCTTGCTCGTACTGCCGCCGTTACTCTACGGCAGCGCCACGCAAACATCGTGGCGCGATTTCAAATACAACCTGGTGAGCATCGGCTTGCTCGCCTTTGGGCTGGTTTTGTTCACCGTCGTCGGTGTCGCTTTTGCGGCGCATATGTTGATCCCGGGTCTCGATTGGCGGCTTGGTCTGGTGTTAGGCGCTACGGTCGCGCCCACCGATGCCATTGCCGCGACCGCTATCGCTAAGCGCATTGGGTTACCGCCTCGCCTGGTCGATCTGCTGGAAGGCGAAAGCCTGGTGAACGACGCCAGCGGCCTGTTAGCGCTTCAGTTCTCAACCGCCTTGGTGGTGACAGGCTCCGTGCCCTCCTGGGGCGGTGGCGTTGCCAGTATTCTGCTGTTAGTCGCTGGTGGGGTCGGTGTAGGTCTTATTGTCGCCAAGCTGGTGCACTTCGGTGAACGGCGATTCGACGATGCTCCCATCGAGATCGCGATTAGCTTAGCCACGCCCTACATCGCGTACATGGCAGCGGAGTCCATCCACGCGTCCGGCGTACTCGCCACCGTAACTGCGGGGTTGTACTTGGGGCGGCGTAGCTCCTCCCTTATGTCATCCGGAGTGCGTGTGGAATCGCGCGCTTTTTGGAACACCTTGACGTTCCTGTTGAATGCGATGGTGTTTCTGATAATCGGCCTGCAGTTGCCGTTTATCCTCCACGCAATCCGGTCGCTTACGGTGGCAGAGCTTCTCTTGAGCGCTCTTCAATTGTCGGTCAGTGTCGTCGCGCTCCGGCTGCTGTGGGCGTACCCCGGGGCTTATGTTGCGTGGCTGATTCGTGTGCGCTTACTCAAGCAGTCGCAGCCAGCCCCCGATGCGCGCAGCGTTTTTGTTGTCGGCTGGACCGGCATGCGCGGCGTTATCTCGCTGGCGGCCGTGCTTTCGCTGCCGGGCACTTTGGCCGATGGCACGCCCTTTCCGCAGCGCGGCGTTCTGATCTTTCTCACGTTCTCGGTGATTCTATTTACCCTGGTCGTGCAAGGCCTAAGCCTTCCTCCTTTGATTCGGGCGCTCCATCTCGCCGGCGTGGATGACGAATCGCCCGCTGAGCGTACAACCAGGCGTGCCATGTTGGAGGCGGCCCTTCTCTCGATCGATGATTTGCGGTCCAAAGAGGATGGCCAGTTCGATGCTGTTTATAACGCGCTCGCTCAGTCCTATCAGCAGAGACTTCGGGTTGTGCAACGGGAAGAGGACGAACAAGACGACCCGGGCTGGTCGGCCGAAGCCAGCCGGCGCTGGCGATCCCTTTCCCAGAAATTGCGCGATCGCGAACGACAGGTCGTCATCAACCGGCGCACGCAGGGCGAAATCAGCGCCGAACTGCGCCGTAAGCTTGAACGCGAATTAGATCTGCTCGATGTGCGTTTCGCGCCGTTCGAAGCACAGTGAATTGGGCAGGGACGTAAACGTGCAGCGGTGGGGAGGAGTAACTAATGGCAAAGGAACAAGCAGCCTGGGGAACAGGCTTGAGCGTCGACGAACTACGGCACGAACTACAGGCCGGAACAACTGCCGAATTAGGTAAACGCCGGGCAATCATTGCTCTCTCGCTTGCGGGTATCGCCAGTATGGGGGCTGTTACGTTATTGCAGAGCGGCCTTGTGAAGCATCTTCCCGACCCGCCGCTCGACGGCTTCGATTCCGACAAAGTGAACTCCTCCGGCACTGCTTATGCGCTGGGCACTCCGGACGGGACCTTGAGTCTGGCTGGTTTGGCGTTGAATATTCCGATTGCTGCCTGGGGCGGCAGCCGTCGTTTCGAAGCGCAACCGGTGGTTCCCATAATCGCGGCCGGAAAAGCCGCCCTGGAAGCCGTCGCTGCGGGCTGGTACTTTGCGCAGATGCCGCTTAAGGAGAAGGCTTGGTGCGCATATTGCATCGCAGGCGCCGCTGTCAATGTGGGCATCTTTGCCCTGGCTATTCCCGAAGCGTGGAAAGCCTTGCGCACGTTAAGGCGAGCCTGAAGTGATTGCTATCGATGTTCAGCCAAATTTCTTAAGAGTCCTGAGCGAGTACGGCTGCACCGATTTCCGCCGCGGCGCGGTAACTACGCTGCAAATTAACGTGGGCAAGGTCTGCAATCAAGCCTGTCTTCACTGCCATGTGGAAGCGGGGCCGAAGCGAACGGAAAGCATGTCCCGCCAAACCGCCGAGCGTATTCTTTGGTTGCTCGAGCGTTCTCGCGGCATTGAAGTGGTCGATATAACAGGCGGTGCCCCGGAGATCAATCCCTCGTTCCGGCTGCTGGCGCAAATGGCGACGGGCGACCACCGGCGAGTGATCGATCGTTGTAACTTGACGATTCTGTTCGAACCAGGCCATCAGGACCTGCCCGAATTCTTGGCCGCGCACCGGGTGGATATCGTAGCCAGCCTGCCTTGTTACACGGCGGAAAATGTCGATGGGCAAAGGGGGCGCGGCGTCTTCGGCAAAAGCATTCGTGCTTTGCAGTTGCTGAACAACATCGGCTACGGCAAGCAAGATTCGGGCTTACGGTTAGATCTGGTCTACAATCCGCTAGGCCCGAGTCTGCCGCCACCGCAGGCGAGGCTGGAAGCGGAATACAAACGGCAACTGCGGGAACACTTCGGTGTCGAATTTCATCGTCTGCTGACCATCACAAACATGCCGATCAGCCGCTTCGCGGATGCGCTCGCGCGCGAAGGCAAGACCGCTGAATACGGGGAACTGCTGGTCCGTCACTTCAATCCGTCGACAGTGAATGACGTGATGTGCCGGTCCCTTGTCAGCGTCGGCTGGGATGGAGGATTGTACGACTGCGACTTCAACCAGATGCTGAGTCTACGGGTCTCTTCGCGACGGACCATCTGGAACATCGAGTCATTCGACGAATTGGCTGATCAACCCATCACCACCGGCCGGCACTGTTTCGGTTGCACCGCGGGTGCCGGTTCCAGTTGTGGCGGGCAACTCGAGTAGCAGCATGCGCGTCCCCGTCTGCGTGTTCGCGAAGCCCCCGGTGCCCGGCCTGGTTAAGACACGTTTAGCGGTGACGATCGGGGAGGCCGAAGCCGCTCGATTAGCCTCCGCAATGCTTTGCGATGTTTGGAATGCCGTCGTTTCCGTTGCCGGTGCGGTACCGGTGTTAGCAAGCACGGCAGTAGCCGCCTTCCCCCAGTTGCCGGCCGGCACAGCAATTTGGTTGCAGGGTGAAGGCGACCTTGGCCAACGCATGGAGCGGATTGCACAAAGAGGCATTGCTGAGGCAGGCCGCGTCCTCCTGTTGGGTGCGGACTCACCCGAACTGCGGCCCGACCACATCGAGTTGGCACTGAAAAACTTGGACACGCACGATGCGGTGATAGGGCCTTCGTTCGACGGCGGCTACTATCTATTGGGCTTAGCGCGTTGTCCCGATGGCTTGCTGCATGCGCTGCCCTGGAGCACGCCGGAAACCTTCGCCCGGACGGAAGAGCGGCTTCGGTCGTCAGATTTCTCGGTAGCTCTATTGCCGCCGCTGGGCGATGTGGATGTCCTTGCCGATTTGCTCGCCTGTGCTTCGCCTGGACCTTATACGAAAGATTGGATTCTGAAATGGTCAGCGTGATTGTGCCCGCCTTGAACGAAGCGGCGGGCATCGGCGCCACCTTACGCGCTCTGCACGCACTTGCCGGCGAAACAGAAATCATCGTCGCCGATGGAGGCAGCATCGATGCAACAGTGGCAATCGCAGAAGCGAATGGAGCGCGCGTCATCTCGGCCGAGCGCGGCAGGGGAACTCAGATGCATGCCGGTGCGCAGGCCGCGCTCGGCTGTGTTTTTTGGTTTGTCCATGCCGACACTCTGCCGCCCAAACACGCTCTCGAAGATTTGCAAGCGGCGCTGCAAGAGCCTGGCGTAGCAGGCGGAAACTTCGGATTGTTGTTTGACGGTGACTCGCGGGCGGCGAAGCAACTGACAGCCATTTATCCGCTTCTGCGATGGTTGAATCTATGTTACGGCGACTCCGGCATCTTTGTCTCGCGCACCGTATACGAAGCCATCGGCGGCTTTCGCCCCCTGGTCCTGTTTGAAGATCTGGACCTCTTGCGCCGTTTGCGGAAGCGAGGGCGTTTCGTTCACCTGCCCTGCCGCATCGTTACCTCGTCCCGGCGATTTGAGAACCGGAACTTTCTCGGCATGTGGCTTCACTGGACGGCCATGCAAGTTTTGTACTGGTGCGGTGTTCATCCGAACTGGCTGGCGCGCTGGTACGGACACGTGCGGCAATCTGCCCGCACCTAATTAGTGCAGTGACTTAACATTCTGACGCACGGCGCCGTGATTGTATGCTGGCACCGCGCCGCCCTTGCGGAACGGCAAAGTGAGCACGCTTGCGAGCGCCACATCGGCATCGGAGCGAAATTGTGGCACGCCCAGCTGAAGGCTGCTTTGCGGAACATCGGTCCGTAGCGTTGCGTGCAGCCAGTCCCAGGCAGTGAGTCCGCTGCTCCAGTTCGAGTTAACTTCGTCCGGGCGCAGCGAGTGGTGAATGCCGTGCAGGCGGGGCGTGATCAGGATGCGAGCGAGCAGCTGCTCCATTCGCAACGGAAGCCGGACATTCGAATGATGGAACAGGATACAGGTGAAAAGAAAGAGCTGCCAAACCGCGACCGCCATCGGCGTCGGGCCGATCACCAGAATCTGGCCCGCGCGAAACAGGACCGAGATGGCAATCTCGCCAAAGTGAAAGCGAAGCGCCGTCGTCGCGTCCATGTCGCGGTCAACGTGGTGCACCTGGTGAAAGCGCCAGAGCAACGGCACACGGTGCGTTAGGAAGTGCCACCAATAGAGTGTGTAATCAAGCGCGAGCACTCCGAGCATCGCTTTCCCGAGTGCGGGAATCCGGCATTGGGGCAAGATGCCCCAATGCCGGGTCTGCATGAAAGACGCTAGCGGGAAGGCAACCGGCATTTCGGCAAACTGCATCACAACGCCGGCCGCCGTGGCAATGGTGAGATTGCGAGCGTCGCGAATAATCTTATTGTCGTGAGGAATGCGTAAAGCTCTTTTCGTCTCCCACGCGATCAGAAACGCAGTCCAGCCGATGATAATGAGCCCGCGCGCGAGACTCGAAATGGGATTCATAAATCCTGCTTGATGGATGCTGACAAACGTTGGTTAGGGGACGTAATACCAGAACTATTTCAGTCCGTCGTTCTTCGATCTGTAAATCTGCCGTAACGCAAATTTCACAGGCGGTTGCTACCTTCGCCACATTAGCCCGTCTAGGGCAATCTCTAAAGGTTGGGAATAAATGTTGCGATTGCAGGCTTTGATGCCCGCGCTCTTGATAGTCGGTTTGTGTGCCCAGTTGGGCAATGCCCAAGCAAACCATGGAACCATTACAGGCTCAGTTAAAGATTCGGGCGGCGGCGCCATTTACGGCGCCGCAGTGAGCCTTGCCCCCTCCGGCGCCAAAGTAGTCACCAATCGCGAAGGTGTCTACACGTTCGCCGATGTTGCACCCGGACCGTACGCCGTCTCGGTATCGTTCATCGGCTTCGAGCCATTTTCAACAACAGTAAATGCCATTGCAGGCCAAGCCGTTCACGCCGATGGCGTCCTGCAGGTAGCGCAGAAAGCAGAAGAAGTCATTGTGACGGATGCGCGCCCGCACGGCGAAGCCGAAGCCATAAACCGTGAGCGAACCGCACCAAACATTTTGCAGGTTCTGCCGGCGGAAGTTATCACTAGTTTGCCCAACGCCAATGTCGCTGATGCAATTGGACGTCTACCCTCCGTGACGCTGGAACGTGATGAGGGTGAAGGCAAGTATGTGCAGATTCGCGGTACCGAACCGCGCTATAGCAACGTGACAATCGACGGCGTCAACGTGGCGTCGCCGGAGTCAGTGCGTCAGATTAAGTTGGATATCGTGCCTTCCGATCTGGTCGAGTCGGTCGAGATCAGCAAAACGTTGCAGGCTAACCAGGACGGCGATGCTATTGGCGGATCAGTCAATCTTCGCACCCGTACAGCTACCGAGCGCCCGACGATTTCGCTGTTCGGCATTGGTGCGTTCACCCCGATTTTCAACACTCGGACCGCTGACCAGTTTGGGGCAACCGTGGGCCAAAGGTTTGGCAAAGACAAGAAACTTGGCGTCTTGTTCGGGGGAACTTACGACCACAATGGCCGCGGCATCAACGACGTCGAGCCTACGCCAACTGCGGTGCAGTGCGACCCAGGGAACTGCGGCGGCGACCCGGCCCTGGCTTCAGTGAGCGGCAACGCACCGTACTTCGGAAGCGTGAATGGAGCGGGCATCCGAGACTACGCCTACGACCGGACGCGATTCGGCTTCGAGGGAACCGTGGATTACCGCATCAGCGATGCCTCCAGCGTCTACGTGCGGGGTTTGTATTCGCTGTTCGATAATTACGGAACTCGCTGGGAGTACAGCCCCGCCATCAACAGCTTCACAACATCGGCGCTGCAGGGCGGGACAGACGGAACTATCAATTCTGATGCGCAGATTCGCCGGCCGGTGCAGACAATCGGAAGCATCCTGCTCGGCGGAACCCACGGCTGGGCGGCAAATACGTTTACGTGGGAGGCTTCTGCAGGACGCTCAGCGACGACCGACAAGGGATACTCCAGCGCAAACTTTGGTCCGAGTGCAGATTCGCCGCTAAACGGTATTCAATACGCTGTTAACCTGGCAAATCCATACCGGCCGCAGTTTGTCGTTCAAAATGGAGTGAACATCTACGATCCATCGCAGTACGTTCTGAATGGAAACGGCACTAACAGCGCGACCGACGTCAACACCACATATGCTCCGCAGGTGAATCTTGCCGCATCCGGTAACTACTCGCGCGGCTACAGCTTTCTCGGTCATTTAGGAACCTTCGCCATGGGTGCGAAGTTCCGGAACGTTCACAAATTCCAGGAATCGAACGATCTTTATTACAACGTGGCTGGAGACGCGAACATCCCGATGAGCCAGTTCGTGGGGACAACGACCGATCCGAACTATTACGACGGCAGTTACAAAGAAGGTCCATTCGTCGATTACAACAAGTTCAAGTCGTTCTTCAATTCGAACCCTGGCGCGTTCGTACTCAATACGAATCTGACTCATCAGCGCAACGATCCGAACAACTACGACTTACTCGAGCGTGTGACTGCGGGATATTTCATGAACACGATTGAGTTCGGGAAGTGGCGTTTCTATGGCGGCCTTCGTTTCGAAGCAACCGACGAGACCGTGCTTGGGCGCAATGTCATCTTCAATCACGGCAATTATGTTCAGACTCTTGGGACTAATAACGCCTCGAGCTACGTAAACCCGCTGCCGAGTGCAGAAATCCGGTACTCGTTCGATAATTCGTCCGATCTTCGCCTCGCTTATGGACGCGGCATTGCCAGGCCTAACTACGGTGACCTGGTGCCGTACGTCTCCGTGGATGATTTCACCCATCGTGCAAGCGTAGGGAACTCTGCCTTACAGCCGACAAAGGCCAACAACTACGACATTCTGTACGAGCGCTACTTCAACCCGCTCGGCGTGTTCCAGGCCGGACTGTTCTACAAGGAAATCACGGCGCCGATTTACTCCATCACCCGGGAGGTAACAGGCGTTTACGGGGGTTCAATTCCCTATCAGGAAAGTGAGCCAGTAAACGGCACCAGCGCTTGGATCGCGGGTTTTGAGGTTTCTTATCAGCAGCGCTTGTCTTACTTGCCATGGCAGTTAAAGGCGCTCGGGATCTCGGCAAACTACAGCTACACCGACTCCCGGGCGAACGGCTTGGGAACGTTGTTGGGGCGCACCGACCACCCGGCGCTGCAGCGGCAAGCGCCAAATACCTGGAACATCAGCCCGACCTACGACAAAGGCAGACTTTCCTTGCGCGTTGGACTGGCCTATAACCAGGCGAACATTTTCAGCTATCAGTATTCAGATGGTGCACCTCTCGGACTCAAAGGCCCGCTAGGCGACCAATACTTGTACACACACTTCCAGGTAGACGCCCAAGGAAGTCTGCGCTTGAATCACGGGCTTTCTGCGATTGTCTATGGCCTGAATCTGAACAACGAAGTCTTCGGTTTCTACCAAGGCAGCGGGATTTGGCCCATTCAACGCGAATACTACAAGCCGACCTTTGGCTTTGGTCTGCGTTGGAATCCAATTACGGAACGCTTCTAAGGCACACGGATCAGGTTCGGAGAACGAAGCGAAACTGCATATCTTCTCCGAACCACTGAACGTAATTCGTACCCCAACCGTTGTTGAAGAGGCTGAAGTGGAGGCCGGTCGACAGGTTGGGGTTCTCTTTTGTGAACGCGATAGGTGATCGGCTGAAGGCAACGACGGGCGCATCGAATGTTTCAATTGCAAGTGAACCGGTTACGTCCCGGTACTGAACGTTCTTCAAGACGGCATGCATCTGGCGATTGCCGCCGGGCACCACGTCAAACGGCGATACCGGCTGGTCCACCTTGTCGAGTGTCCAACCCTGCGACTGCGGCGCTATGGGACGGAAGACTAGCCAGAGAGCTTCCGGCAGACGATTGGCTCGCTTGCGAAACCATGAGTAAGTGACTTGCACCGATGGCTCGTCCTTTGGAAACGTCAGCGCAAGCGCCATTTCTTCCGGCCAAGCGGTTACGGCCGCTGCCGGCTGCAATCCATCGATGCGCAAGCGAGCCACCAGGCGATGTTCGCGATCGCTCTCGGAGGTGAAAACCTCGATTAGACTCGTTTCCCAAGTTGCGCTGCGTGCTCCGAACCGATCGATGTTCGGCTTGCCGAAATCTTTGGGTGCCCACCAGGTCTGCACGGTGATGTAGGCCTTCAGAAACTTCTCGTAATCTTCGCTCGAAAGTGTCTGGTAGAGAAACGCGGCCAGAGGATTCTGGGTGGATGCCCAGTCACGGCCATTGGCCTTGGCGCGCAATGTTGTGATCGCTCCCGTATTAGGATCGAGCCCGACGGTGAAGTGAGTCGTTTCGAACTTTGCTGAAGCGTTGTGACGTTGCATGTGCGCCGTGTCGGGCCGTTTGGGTTTCAAAGCAGCCAGGCGTTCTTTAGCTTCGGTCTGCAGCGCGGACGGTAACGCGGCGACAGCCGTGTCCAGGTCGGCGCGCTTCTCCGCCCAACTCGCTTGCACGGTCTGGTACTTCGGCGTGCCCAGCATCCCGGTTAGGGCCTGCGGTGTGTAATGGTCGAAGTCAAGCCAGGTTTTGGTGTCGGTGCCCCACGTATGTTCGGCCCCGAGCGCAAAGTTCGACAAGAAAGATAGATCCGTCGAGTCGGCTACGGAGAACTTGCCCGCAGCCAGCCACTCGCGGCGGAGCCGCTGCAGTTCCCGGAAGCGCGCTAACTTTATTGGGTCGCTGGGAACTCCGTAAATCCAGGTATCCCCGATTTCTTGCGTCACGACGGGCAGCTGCTGCGCGAACGGTTTCAAAGCATTCGCGATGTCGGTCAGATTCGCGGCACGAATCTCCGCGCCGGGGAAGCGCTTCCTCAAGGCAGAATAGATGTTCCGAATTTCTTCGAGGGTGTGGGGCCCGCTGTTGTCATCGCGCACTTCCACGTCGACGGCAAGGTCCGTTCCGGGAATTTCCACAATGCTGCCGTAGGCAGCGCGATGGTACAGCATGGTGAGCGATGCGCCATTGGCATCTCGCCAGGTAAAGACGTCTGGCACATCTGGAGGCGTGCTGGCTCCGTTGACGCCGATGTCAAGGAAGGTGACTCCGGCGGCGGCGAGCGGCGCTATCAAGCCGCGGGAATGGCCGGGCACGTCGCTCATTTTGGCGCCCGTGGTAGTCCGGCCGAAACGGCGGTCGAGAGTCTTAGAAAAGCCGAGACAGCCGGCGATGGTGGAGCGGGTCAAGCAACTCGGTCTGCCAGGTAAACGGAAGTGCGTGCCAGGCAATTTGACCTCGCTCGATGGCGCCCTCCATCCGGCGGCGATCGGCGGGGCTGGCCTGTTCGAGATAGCGATAAAGCAGCCAGGAACCGGTGGTCCAGAGATACGGATCAGGACTCTTCTGGGCCGTCTCGATTGCTTGCGGAAAGTATTGATTGAAGTATTTGCCGACGACAGCGGCCTGGGTATCCACGAATCCGGCGTCGAAGTGGCACTTGAACATCACCAGGACACGCTTCACTCGCGATGACGGGGGCGTAAGAGCAGCGGTGCTCAGCAGTCCTGAGACGAAATCACGACGGTTCATAACGAGGGGAAGTAACGCTCAGACATCTGTCGAAGAAAGGCCAGCGACTGGGCCATCTCGTCCATGCCGTTCATGCCGTCTTCGATGCTGACCCAACCGCGGTAATTGTGTTCGGCAAGAATGCGGAAGATGGTGTCGTAATCGTTCAGGCCTTTGCCGGTAACGCCGTGCTTCAGGTTAGCGGAATAGCCAAGTGTGCCGTCGCTTTGGCGTAGTTCGTCGAGCGATGTTCCTTCGGCCAGGTAGCGATCGCTGGCGTGCATGCTGACCACACGGCTGGCAACGCAGCGCAGCAATTCCACCGGATCGTCGCCTGCCACCAGTGCGTTCGAAGGGTCGTATTGAACACCAAAGTGCTCGCGGTCCGTAATTGCCTCTACGATAGGGAGGAAGCGGTCCATTTTCTGCGCGAACTCAGGGTAAGTCCAGAAGCCATCCTTGTAATGGTTCTCCAGGCCGAGAATCACGTTGTACTCGCGGGCAACTGGCAGCACGGATTCGATACCCTCGATCACCCACTCGCGGCCCTGTTCCCAGGACACGTCTGGGTATCGCTGGCCACTAAGGATGCGGCAAACGGCGCCCGGACCGCCGAGCTGTGCTGTGACACGGATCATCTCGGCTTCACGCTCGATGGCGCGTTGACGGCGGGTATCGTCCGGGGCTGTGAAGTCGGGCGAACAGCACAGCATGGGCATCCTGAACCCTGCAGAGTGGATCGCTTCTCCCACATTGTTCAAGTACGTCGCGATCGAGTGAACTGAAGAAACCCTCGTACATCTCGAGCCCGTCGGCGTCGAGCATACGGGCCATCTGGATCCACTCGAAGACGGACATGCTTCCGGTAGAGATGATTTCGAGATAGCACTTCGGGAAAGCAGAGATCTTGAGCGGCATCAGGTCGTCAGCACAGCTTTTACATACTCGCCGGCCTCCATCTTTTCGAAGCAATCGTGCCAGTGTTCCAGGTCGCATACGCGGCTGATGACGGGATCGAGGTCGAGCTGGCCGGAGACAATCATGGAAATGACCCGTTCCCAGATAGGCCAGTTGTGTGAGAAGCTTCCGGTGAGCGTAACGTTCTTCTGCACCAGCGGATCCAGGCTGAACTGGATCGGCTGGGGCCCCCAGCCAACCTTGACGATTTGACCTGCAGGACGGACGGCTTCCAATGCAATTTGGAGCGTGATGGAGTGACCGGAGGCATCCACCACCACGTCCACGCCCAGACCGTCGCCAGCCGTTTTGATGTACTCGCGGACGTTTCCCTCAAGCGTTGTGTCGGCACCTAATTGACGCGCGATATCGAGGCGATGACGGTCGCTCGGCAACCCGGCAACGATGAGTTCACCGGCGCCGCTCAGCTTCGCCATTTTGGCGCAGAGAAGCCCAATGGGACCGGGGCCAAGCACCAGCACGCGATCGCCCGGACGAATGCGGCCGTTTACGCAGATGGCGTTGTAGGCGACGCAACAAGGTTCTGTCAAAGCGGCTTTGTGGAACGGAAGCGAATCGGGAATGCGGTGAAGGCAGCGCTCCGGGACGCGAACATACTCGGTCATAGCGCCATCGACGCCGTAGCCGAAACCACGGCGCGTGGGATCCAGATTGTAAAGTCCGGCACGGCTGAGCGGCGATGATTCATCGATGACGGCGGCGGTTTCGCTTACCACGCGATCGCCCTCTTTGAAGCCGCGGACGCCGGCACCCACGGAGGCGATAGTGCCGGCAAACTCGTGCCCGAGGATACAGGGATAGTTCACCGGCCAGCTGTGGGAGCCGCGCCACTGGTGAAGATCGCTGCCGCAAATGCTGACCGCGCCCACACGCAGGAGAACGTCGCGATCGTCGATCTGTGGCACACCGACTTCGCGTACCTCGACCGAGAGTGGGTCGCGGGCGAAGTTCACCAGCGCGGGCATTGTGGTGGTACTCATGTCTTTACTTTCTTCTTGATGGGAATGTCGCCGAATGCGTGTACGGTGTCGCAGATGAGGCGCAGAGAGTCTTCTAAATTACCGCTGGCCGTCTGAAACGCGTGCGCGTCGATGGCAAGCGGCGCGCCGATGACGACCAGGGGCGCGCCGTAGCGCGGTGTGTCGATTGCCTGTTCAATCGTGAGACCACCAACAGCCTGAACGGGGACGGAAACCGCCTGGACGATCGCGTGCAACTGGTCCAAAGGTGTGGGAATGTGCAGGCCGCGCTTCCGTCCTATCGTCCGATGATCGTAGCCGATGTGATGAACAATGTAATCGCAGCCGAGATCTTCCAGTTGTTTAGCGCCTGCCACCGGATCGGGCATGGCCATGTTGTCGCCCATCACTTTAAGGCCGAAGTCGTGCCCGGCTTTTACGGTGAGTTCGACGGATTCCGTGTGCGCCTGTCCCATCACGACGACCATATTGGCGCCCGCCCTTGCCATCAGTTCCGCCTCAAGGTAAGCGCCATCCATAATCTTGAGATCGGCAACGATGGGTGTATCGGGGAAGTGCTCACGAAGCTGACGCACGGCGCGCGTACCTTCTGCAAGGATCAGCGGGGTACCGGCTTCCAGCCAATCCACGCCAGCCCGGAGCGCCATGGCGGCAGTAGTGAGTGCTTCTTCGCAGGAGGTGAGATCGAGCGAGAGTTGGACGATGGCACGCAAGCGCCTATTCTATGCCTCCGGCCGATGCCGCTTTATCGTCGCGGGCTTCGGTGTGGTGCAGGGGCTGACGGAAATCCACTGTCCTGGATTGACCGGTTGCCCGAAGGCGTAAAGAGCCCAGTGCAAGTGCGGCGCTGTGGAACGCCCGGTGGACCCCACGTAACCGATGACATCGCCGCGCTGCACGCGCATCCCTGGCTGTACGGCAAAACGCGACATGTGGAGGTACACCGATTCGAATCCTTCCCCGTGATCGACAGCAACAGTGCCGCCGCGCAGTTCGAATTGCTGAACGACGCGGACCACACCGGCAGCAACAGCGTGTATCGGCGCGCCGGCAGGCGAGCGCTGATCGAGCCCGGCATGGAAGTCACCCGTCAGCTTTCCATTATGGAGCCGGCCGACACCGAAAGGCGAGGTGGCGCAACCAGGAACCGGTGCCGTGAGGGGCTCGCTCCAGTAGCGCTCCGGCGTGATGGTTTTAGAGAAGGCTTCCATCTGTTCCCGCTCGTCGGAAGAAGATTTCAGCGCGGTCAATTGTTTCGAAAGAACGACGTTCTGTGTTTTGTAGTGCGCGTCAAGGACTCGGACGTCCTGCTGCTCAAGTACCGCCCCTGCCGCGCTGAGAAGCTCTAATTTGCGCTCGCCCGGATGAGCCTGCACGGGAACGGGAAAGAGCGTAAAGTAAGTGCCGTCGCCTTGCCGAAACACCGGCACGGTCTGTGAGTCCATGCGGGCCGATTCCGCCGCCGTGGCTGTCACCACTTGTAGAGCGTCGCCCTGCCGGGCCGGCGAGGGTTCGATCTTCAGGCTTCCAGAGGAAGCGACGCCGCTGATGGAAAGCGCCAATGCTGTTTGAAGGAGAACTCGTTTCACCACGGATAATTATGAATTAGTCTGGGGATGCAGGCGATGTTTCCCAGGGCAGCTTCTGCTGCTTTGGTGCGGGCGGCGGCTTTTCTTCGAAGCATCGACGCTGGTTGCGCAGCATGGCCGCAACGAGTTGCCAGGTGGGCCCGGGTGTTTCGCGCCAGGGCGCCGGGATGACAGTGGTGCAGTACAGGCCGGGCCGGTTTCCCGCAAACTGAAAAGGCTGATGGGAACTGCGGACGAGCCGGCAGGACTCTTCCGTTTCGGCAATTCCAACCTCAATCAGACCGCACTCGACCGGAACTTCGTCGCAGGCCAACATGCCGGCCGGTGTCACGAAGAAGAATTCGTTCGAATAGCGCAAACCGATACGCCGCTTCAATGGGTGTTTCCGTTCCGAGAGGAAATCGGCCCGCGACATCTTCACTTCATAGCAGACACGCTTCATCGCCAAGTGCGGCAGGCAATTGAGGGCAAATGCGTCCAGACGCTGCATTGAATGCTGCCGGTGACCGGTGCCGACACGGAGCTCGCGAAGGAAAATCCATTCAGTTTTAGACGCATGCAAACAGTCCTCAAGTGTGTCCAGCAGATGGCTGGCTGTAAGGGCGGCGGTCGTCGGCACTGGTGTTTGCAGATCGCGATCCGCGACATCCATACGATCAGGATGCCTCAAATCCGGTGAGGGGTTGTGCTGTGAGAGACTTGGGCCATGCAACAGCGCCCCGGGAGCATTGGGTCGGCATCGATGTGGATGTTTGTCCTGTCCATCCTGCTCTTCTGGCTGCCAGTAGTCGGGCCGCTAATTGCAGGCTTTATTGGTGGTCGAAAAGCAGGCAGCGTGGGTAATGCCCTGATTGCCGCGCTGCTGCCGGCCGTTATTATCGGAGTAGCTTTGTTCCTGCTGGCTTCCGTACTGACGGCGGTACCGCTGCTGGGTCTGGTTGCGGGCGCGGGCGGTTTTATCATCGCAATGGCGCATGTGGGGCCACTTCTGCTGGGTGCGTTGGTGGGCGCGATCGTTTAGGGCTTGGCGGCTGCGGTCGCCCCAGCGGCTTTCAATTCTTCGAGAACGCTGGCAATCAGCTCTTTGGCGTCGGTCAATGTCTTCGAGATGATCTGAATGTCCATCGCCGGTTTTCCTGGCTGGCGTGCGCTTTGGCAGTAAACGCCGTGTTGTCCGACCAGCACCAGCGCGTCGGTGATGCAATCGAGCGTTACCGCCAGGCGTCCGCGCTCTTTTCCCATCATGAACTCGTAGCGCTCCAACTCGTCTTTGCGTTCCTGGTACACCGTCATCTGCCCCAATTGTGGCACGTACACTGAGAGTTGAACCCTTCCGATACCGCTCTCCAAATCCCGCCGTGGCCGCAAAGCGACGAAGGTGAAGCGGCCCGCCTGCGGCACGTTCTCGAGAGCCCGCAGTGGGGCGGTTTCCATCCCTATGTCGCTGAGTTCGAGCAGATGTTTGCACGCTACCAGGGCTGCACGGCGGGCATAAGCGCGTTCAATGGAACTGTCACGCTCGAACTGGCGTTGACGGTTCTTGGCATTGGACCGGGGGATGAAGTCATCGTACCGGCGATCTCCTTTATCTCGACTGCGACGGCTGTCTCAAGATTGGGTGCCACGCCGGTGTTCGTGGACATTGAGCCGTTGTCGTTCAATATCGACCCGCATCAAGTGCGCCGCGCGCTGACACAAGCAACCAAGGCAGTGATTGCAGTGCACTTCGGCGGCGCGATGTGCCGGATGGATGCGCTGGTAGCGCTGTGCCGTGAACGTGGTTTGGCGCTGTTGGAGGACGCTGCCCATGCGCACGGGGCGGAATGGAACGGCCAGCGTGCGGGCAGCTTCGGGATTGCCGGTTCATTCTCGTTTCAGAATGGCAAGGTGCTGTGTGCGGGCGAGGGCGGGTTGTTGGTTACATCGGACCCGAAGTTTGCGGCGGAAGCGCGGTCCATTGCCAACCAGGGGCGGACGGCAGGCCGCAGCTTTTATGAACATGCTCGTATTGGAACGAATTTCCGAATGAGTGCTTTCCAGGCGGCCATTCTATTGGCCCAGTTTGAACGCTTGCCTGAGCAGATTCAACGGCGGACCACTAATGCAATCTCTTTGAAGCGCCATTTAGCCGATGTGCCAGCCATTGAATGGCAGCAACAGCCGGCGGAGATCTCGCAGAACCCGCAGTACCTGTTGATCGGGCGTGCTACGGCCGGGCGTGCGGCGCGGGACCGAATGTGCCATGGCCTAGCGGCGGCTGGAGTTCCGTGCACCCCTTTTTATCCGCACACGCTGTATCAGAACCCCGTCTATCAAGAGCCCGGGACATGCCGCGTGCTTCCCTGTCCAGAGGCAGAAGAGCGATTAGAGGACGCATTCTGGATTGGACATCGTGCGTTGTTAGGTGACGCTGAAACTATTGAGGCAATAGCCGGGATTATGCGGCGTTATTGCGGGGAGTGATTGGACGAGGGCGCGTCGGGAAGCACAAACTTTGTCTCGCCTTCACGCTGCTTCTTGGTCCGCTTGCGGACTTCAATCTCCTGAGTATTCGCGTCGTGCTTCAGGTGATCGATGCGTTCCCGCTTAGCGTCGATGTCACGCTGCAGGTTGGCATTTTCTTCTTCAAGTGCACGGATCTGCTGATGCTTCTCCGTTAAGGCACTTAGGCCCTGAGGGCCACGCAGCATGATAGTCGCGTATCCCGCTAGACCAGCGAGAGCGGCGACGGCAGCAATAGGACGCAGGAGGGTGGGGGAGACCAAGGAAAAAACCCTTACAATCCTTTATAAACTTGTTTTGGCCACCAGGTCCAGAATAATCCTAGATTTTTTATGAAAGATGTGCTTGTCGTTTTGTGCACGTGTCCTGATTTTGACGAAGCGATGAGACTCGGCCGAGCCATCGTCGACCGTGAACTGGCTGCGTGCGTGAATATTCTGCCGCGCGTTGAGAGTATCTATCGATGGCAGGGGAAAGTGGAGCAGGCGCAAGAAGTGCTGTTGGTTGCGAAAACCGGACGCGCTCAGTTCGATGCTCTCCGAGCTTACATCGAAGAGGCGCATACGTATGACATTCCTGAGGTACTAGGTTTGTCCGTCGCTGAAGGCAATGCCCGGTACCTCGAATGGATTTCTGCCAACGTAAAAGGCGCCAGCTGAAAATAATTTGAGATTTTTGCTAATGTTTTGCTCCGGTTCGCCGATTAGCTTCTTGTGAACATAGCAACCGACTCAGACAATTCTGCGACTCTTGAGATCAAAGCGGGTGAGATCCAGGGTGGCGCGCGAAGCGAGACCAGCCGTATGCCTTGCGAGTTCCGTGGAGTACAGGGCAATCGTCTGACGCTGGGCGTTTCTCAGCGCATTGCTCCGTTTACGACGCTAAGCGTGGAATACGACGACGTCTTATTCCTGGGCGAAGTGGTCGCGTGCACTCAAGATTACGCGGACAGATGGTCGGTTGAGATCGCAATCGAACAGATGTTGAATGGTCTGCAGAGCCTGGTGACACTTCGTTCGCGCCTGCTGGGCGAATCGGTTCCAACCCCCAGAGCCATCCAGCAGTTGCTTCACGGTAAGCCGGACTCACCGCCTCCGGGGCCAGCCACAGCCATCCGTTATGCTGCAAAGGAATGCAGCGGAAAATCGTCATTGTGGGCGGCGGGGGCCAGTTGGGAGTGGAACTCTGCCGTGAATTTGAGCGCAGAAGCTGGACGCTTCAAAGGTTCGATCGTCAGTCGCTGGATGTGACCGATGCCCAGCGCGTGGAAGCCGCGATTGCCCAAGCCGACCCGCACGTGGTGGTAAACGCGGCCGCCTACAACCAGGTGGATATCGCGGAAACCGAGCCGGTGGCAGCCTATCAGGCCAATGCCTTGGCCGTGCGGAACCTGGCGCTTGCTTGCCGGCAGTCCGATGCGCAACTAGTGCACTACTCTACTGATTACGTTTTCGATGGTACGAAAGGAAGTCCGTATGTGGAAACGGACATGCCGCACCCTCTTGGCGCGTATGCGGTCTCGAAGTTGGCCGGAGAGCACTATGCCCAGGCGTACCTTGATAATGCTTTGATCCTGCGAACGTCCGGGGTGTTTGGTCCGGGCGGAATGTTCACGCCCCGGGGAAACTTTGTAGAGTTGATGCTCCGCCTAGCGCGCAGCAACTCGCCGATTCGAGTCGTCCAGGACCATGTCGCGTCGCCCTCTTACGCGCCTGCAATGGCGGTCCGTAGCGCCGACATGATTGAGCGGCGCATGAGCGGCGTTTTTCACATGGGGGGCGGCCAGGCAATTTCCTGGTACGACTATGCGCGGCTAATCTTCACTGCCGCCGGCGTATCGCCGTCCTTAACGCCCACCGATGAAAAAGAGTACCGGACCGCGGCCCGGCGGCCCAAGTTTTCGGCGCTCTCCAACAGCAAAATGGACGCGGCCGGCATCACACCCATGCCCCCGCTAGAAGAGGCGCTCCGGGAGTACATGCAGGTGAGAGAGCACACTACTGCGCATCGTTCTTCGTAGCGTAGTAGCCGGATCGCGCCTGCACCTTGTAGTCCGCGTTATCGACCTTTACCTCAATTTTCCGGAATGATCCATCGCGCTCTCCGGGCAGCGAATAGCTGATGGAGTATTGGTTCCGCAGTTCGTCCTGGATCTCCTTGAAGATTTCGGAGAGAGGATGCTTTTTGTCGACCTTGAACACGTGACCGCCGGTCTGTTGCGACATCTTCTCGAGTTCACTCTCGCCGCCTCCGCCGCCGAAGATCATGCCGTTGCCCATATAGAAGCCGCGATCGACATAGTAGATGCTGTAGATGATCGCGTCCGATTTTTGCGCCGCATTCACGGCATCCTGCAACTTATAGGTGCTGCCCTGGTCGTCACCGTCGGTGATCAAAATCAGCGCCTTGCGACCGACTTCGGCCTTCATTTTCTCGTTAGAGGCGAGGTACACGGCGTCATATAAAAGCGTGCCCTTGGGATTGCCGCTCTGGGGGATGGGGCCCGTGTTCACCGGCACCGGACTGCCGGCGATCATGGGCGATTGGCCGTCGCCACGCAGTCCGTCCAAGCCGGCCGCCAGTTGTTTGGGAGAACTGGTGAAGTCCTGTAATAGCTCGGTGTCTTTGCCGAAGGAGATCAGAAATCCTTCGTCCTTCGGGCGAATGACAGTGGTGAAAAACTGGGAAGCAGCGTTTCGTTCGATGTCGATGAGCCGCTCCTGGCTGGCGCTAATGTCGATCAGCAGGCCCAATGTGAGCGGCAGATCCGTTTCGCGCGAGAAGCGTTCGATTTTCTGCTCTTTGCCGTTCTCAAAGACACGGAAATCGTTCTTTTCGAGATTGGGTATCAGCTGACTGCCCTTCTTGCTCCGCACCACGTAATAGAGGTTTACAAGGTCGACGTCAACGCGGATTGTGGGTGCTTCCGATGGTGGCGCCGGTTGCCCCGGAGCTGCGGGCTGCTCTTGAGCAAAAGCGATGGAACTCGCCAGGGCGAGGCAGAGACCTACAATCTGCAGGCGTATGGTGGCACGAGCTTGGCGGTGCATGTCCGTTATGATGATCCAGTCAGTCGCTCCTACTACGGTACATGGAAGAAGCCATCTCGCACCTTCGTCTTGCGGATCCAGTAATGGCCGCAATCATGGAGCGAGTGGGTCCTTGCCGCATACTGCGCCGAGAGCCAACTTTCGAGACGCTGGCCCGTTCCATTACGTTCCAACAGCTCAGCGGCAAGTCGGCGACCGCGATTTTCGGCCGGCTCCGCAAGGCAGTAGGGCGGCGGTTTACGGCTAATGCATTTTTGCGGCTGAGCGAAGAGGAGTTGCGCGGCTGCGGCTTATCGCGCCAGAAGATCGCATCCTTGACCGACTTAGCCGAGCATGTCGCTCGCCGGCAAATCAACTTTCGGAAGCTGGCCGGACTGCCAGATCAAGAGATTATCGAGCTGCTGACGCAAGTGCGCGGCGTGGGCGTCTGGACGGTGCAGATGTTCCTGATGTTTGCGCTGCAGCGGCCGAATATTATGCCCACGGGAGATCTTGGCATCCGTGCGGCGGTGCGAAAAGCTTACGGTTTGGACGTGCTGCCTAAACCGCTGGAGTTAGCCGAGATTGCGAAGAAGTGGCACCCGTATTGTTCCGTTGCTACCTGGTATTTGTGGCGCAGTCTGGAAGGTGAGGCCGAGATCTGAGGGTGGGGCGGCCAGTGGGATTTGAACCCACGACATCCAGAATCACAATCTGGCGCTACTACCGACTGAGCTATGGCCGCCGCAATCAACACAAGTTTAACATTGCCGGAGGCTTGAAAACCTTGGTGTTCTGCGCTAGATGGGCAGCAGATCCAAGGCGGCTTCGATTTCGGCGCGGGTGTGCGCATCACCTTTTCGGGTAGTGATCTCGATGCCTTTTTCGTAAGTGGCGCGGGCCTCCTCGATACGACCAAGCTTTTCTAATGCCTGGCCGCTGTGAAAGTATGCGGCCGCATAGGTCTCGTCTTGCGCCAGCAGAGTACGGTATTCCCCCACGGCTTCATCCAGGCGGCCGTTGTTTGCAAGCTCCATTGCCAAGCCATAGCGGGCAAAAGAGTTCGAGGGGTCCTGCTGCACCATTTGCTGAAGAAGAGCGAGACGGTCGGTGGCCATATTGCTATCTTCTCCGACGCGCTTGTTCGGATCTCACTTCTCGTCTGTCTGCGCGTTGGGTTGATGTTCGCGACCGTCGCGATCCAGAGTTTTCTCATGCTCCGGAGTGTTTTTGACGTCCTCTTCGGTCGGCTTGGGCGGTGTTTTGGGTTGCTCTGCCATGGTGGTCGTATTATCTGTCCGATGCTATTGAACGCAGTATTGCTATCTGATGGATGTACGAGCAGGGCAGTCTCTTCATTAGCAAGGCGCAGCCAAGGTGAGACGATGCTTACAGTAGATTCGGAGGATTCCTTTGCAACGTCGTAATTTTTTAGCTTCCGCTCTTGCTGCCGGCGCCACACAACTGGCTGGGGCGGCACAGACTCCGAGCGGTTCGGGCGCCCGTGAGTTTTATGAGCTGCGCAAGTACCGCCTGGATTCGGGTCCGCAACAGAAGCTGACCAACCAGTATCTTGAGCAAGCGCTGATTCCGGCTTTGAACAAGATGGGCATCTCGCCCGTGGGTGCGTTCAATCTGGAGATAGGACCGGAAACGCCCACACTATACCTGCTGCTTCCCAGTTCGTCCTTGGAGACGCTGGTCACGGCTGATTTGAAGTTGGCGAAGGACGAAGAGTTCGTGAAAGCGGCCCAGCCGTTTTGGGCAGCGCCGGCCAAAGAACCGGCCTTCGTTCGAGTGGAGAGCGAGCTTCTATCGGCCTTTGAGGGTCATCCTAAACTCACAGTGCCGCCGCCTACTGCCGAGCATGGCAAGCGCGTGTTTCAGTTGCGCACCTATGAGAGTCCGAGCCATGCCGCTCACGTCCGTAAGGTGGAGATGTTCCACGCGGGCGAGTTCGATATCTTTGCGAAGGCCGGGTTCTGGCAGGTGTTTTACGGCGATGCCTTAGTGGGACAGCGGCTGCCGAAGCTGACGTACATGTTGAGCTTCCCCGATTTGGCCGAGATGAACGGCAAATGGAGTGCCTTCTCCTCCAATCCCGATTGGAAGAAGCTGACCGCCGATCCGCGCTACAGCTACGAGTCAATCGTGAATAACATCACGAATTTGATCCTCAACCCGACGTCGTACTCGCAGATCTAGGTTTGTTGACCGGGCGGCCCTCACAGCAGGTGCGGCCGCCCGATGCGCACTTCGAGCGAGCGCGAGAACTGGACGACTGGATTGCCCGCAGGCTGAGGTACCCCTGAGTTCTCAAACAAGTTCTGCTGGAGCGCGACGACCCGGGCTTGCTGCAGCGACCAGGCATTGTGATCGACATCGGCATACGCCACGCGTGAGCCAAAGGTGCTGTACAGGCGGAAGCGGGCGGTGAGGAAATGCTCAAGCGGGCCAGAGGCCAAGGCCTCGGCTGGCTCAACCACCAGATGCGATTCGCCTTGCCCGAATAGCTTGCTGCGATGGCTGTGATACTCCACACTGGCTGCGTCTGTGGATGACCGTCATCTGAGCCCATCGATAGGGAAGTCCATACCCGGTACGAGCCGCGAGGACGGCACCAAGACGATCGGCTTCCAGGGTGAAGAACCACACCGCTGGCTTACCGTCGTGCCCGCGCAAATAGGTGCGCACGTTTGTCTCTGGAAAGCGGCCCAACCAAGGGAACGCCGGCAGTCCGGGCAGCCTTAGATCGGTTAGAAGAAAGGGAACCAGGCCGACCCAGGCTTTGCCGTCGAAGGTGTCCAATTCAACTCCGGCGCGATGCAGAGCAGCCGGCAGTAGCGGCCGGATGACGCTGGCAGGGAAGCTCCAGTGCAGGAAAGTGAGCGACTCCCACTGCTGCAGCATGAACGGACGCCTGATCTCGTGTGGCCACTCAGGATGGGCCCAGAACTCGGCTTCGCTCGCGGTGCCGGATGCAGACGTGCGGTTCACTGCCATTCGATGAATCCAACGTTACCGTAGAAGCATGAAGATCATGTCGTCGAAAGAGCTCCTTAAGAACAAGCTCTTCCGAGTAGTGGATGAAGTGGCGAAAGATCCGGACGGCTTCGAGATTCACCGTTCGATTGTTCGCCACCCGGGCTCGGCCGTAATGATGGCGATAGATGAGGCGGAGCGCGTGTTGCTGGTGAAGCAGTTTCGTCTTCCGGCCGAACAGGCATTGTGGGAACTTCCGGCAGGGCGCATCGATCCAGGTGAGCAGCCGCTTGAGACCGCTAAGCGAGAGCTGCGCGAAGAAACCGGCTATGCGGCGAAGAGATGGACGTTACTGGTGACATTTTGGGCCAGCCCCGGCTATGTGGACGAGAAGATGAATCTGTTTCTGGCCGAGGATCTCACCGCCGGCGAGCCGGAGAACATGGAAGATGAGCGAATCGAAATGCAGTGGTTCCAAGCGGAGGAGCTACGCCGCATGATTCATAACGGTGAAATACACGATGGAAAGACGCTGACGGGCTTCTTGCTTTGGCAGGATAGGAAGACTGCCAATGCCACGCTCGGTTCCAAACCAGTTTGATGCCTACTTAACAGTCGACTGGAGCGCGAACAATTGCCCGAATACGGGAGTGAATAGCATTTGGTACTGCCTGCTGGAGAGGGCCGACAACGGACGTGAAGCCAGGCGCTTGTTGCGGAACCCGCCGACCCGGGCGCAAGCCTTTCAGGAGGTCAGCCGCTTGCTGGTTGAGTTGGCTGCCCGACGCCGCTCCACGCTGGTGGGTTTTGATTTCGCCTATGGTTATCCAACAGGATTCAGCCGGGCGTTAAAGATGAATGGTGCCGCTCCGTGGCGAAACGTTTGGAACCGGCTTACAAACGACATCCGAGACGACGAAAGCAATCGGAGCAACCGATTCGAGGTGGCCGGTGCCATTAATGCGGCCATGAGCGAGGGATACTGGCCGTTTTGGGGCTGCCCACAAGGTCGCGTGATTCCGCATCTTCGCGCCACGCGCTCGCCCGCACCCCTGGGTCAGGTGCTTCGCGAATTCCGGCTCACGGACACGCGGCAGCGCGGACCTCAATCTGTGTGGAAGCTTTGCTATGCGGGTTCGGTTGGGAGCCAAGTGCTGATGGGCATCCCATATCTGGCGCGCCTACGGGATCACCCGGATCTGGCTCCAGTCTCACGCGTATGGCCGTTCGAAACCGGCTTCGAGCTGGCTGCTCGCGATTCACGGGAGTGGATTATTCTGCATGCCGAAATCTACCCCTCGCTGCGTGCGCTCGATGTGCGCGAGGGTGAGTGCAAAGATGCGGCGCAGGTGCGCGGTTTGGCCGAATACTTCCACCGTGAGGATGAACAAGGGCGCTTACAAACACTGTTCCAGCCGCCGGACGGAGTATCCGGCGAGGAACTGCCCGTCATCACGGCAGAAGAGGGTTGGATCCTAGGCGTTCGTTAGGGCCACGTTTCCGCCAGAGTTAGCGAGGCGCTACTTGTGCCAGTCCTCAGGGTATCGGAACCAGGGCACTTGAGGACGACGTAGGCGGACGGGCATGAGTACCAACTCGGCGTCGGCCGACGCGGCATCGGTTGCCACCTCAGCAGCGCTCGCGGCGTCGTCACGACTTGCGGCAAACCACGCGATTCGTTGCTCATCGGCCCATTCTGCCAGCTGACAGCAGCTGTAAACAGCGCTTCGAAACTCCTGCTCCAATCCGAGCGCCTGGGCGTTCGCGATTGTGAGACATTCCGAACATCCGCAATTCCTGCATACGCTATCCATGGTCTGTTCCTCCACTTGCATCGTCTCGCGACTGCAATAACTCAGAGCAATCCACTGACCACAATCGGTTCAGAACCACTTACTCAATGGTGAGTGGTCGCTCCATAAGATCGCGAATTGCTTCACGCGGACTCTTTTCTTCGTAAAGTACTCTGTACATCTCCTGGATAATCGGCATCTCGACTCCGCGTTGAAGGCCGAGTTCCCGCGCCGCGCGGCAGGTTTCGACGCCTTCAGCCACCATGGTCATGCCAGCAAGAATGTCGGGCAGCTTGCGGCCTTGTCCCAGTTCTTTTCCGACGAAGCGATTGCGGGAAAGGTCGCCCGTGGCCGTCAGAACAAGGTCGCCTAAACCGGTCAAGCCGGCGAGAGTTCTGGAGTGCCCGCCCATGTTAACCGCCAGACGCGTGATCTCTGCCAAACCGCGTGTCACTAGTGCCGCCACGCTATTGCTGCCCAAGCCGAGGCCACTGCAAAGACCGGCGCCGATGGCGATTACGTTCTTCAAGGCGGCGCCGAATTCGACACCTATCACGTCGGTGCTTGCGTAGAAACGCAACGTCGGAGTTGCGAACGCGCGTTGTACGGATTCCGCGACAGCCAGATCTTCACTTGCGATGACAACTGCGGCGGGTTCCGCGGCGGCAACCTCGCGGGCGAATGTGGGGCCGGAGAGAACGGCGATGCCGCCGGCAGTGTTGCTGCCCAGGGCGTCCCGCATCACTTCCGACATTCGAAGCAGCGTTCCTTCTTCGATTCCCTTGGTGGCGCTGACCAGACTTGTCCCGGGCGCGACATGGGGGCGTATCTGTGAGATAACAGCGCGTACATGTCGAGAAGGAACAGCGCTGATCGCGAACGAGCAACCGGAGACCGCGGTCTGAAGGTCGCTCGTAAGACTGATTGCAGGGGGCAGGGCGAAGCCTGGCAGAGAACGCACATTCTCACGCGCTGAGTCGATAGCGGTGGCACGTTCGGCCGAATGCGCCCAGAGATAAACTCTCTCGAACCGCTGACTAAGCGCAATCGCCAGAGCGGTGCCCCAACTGCCGGCGCCCAGGATGGCAAGCTGGTTCGCGCTCATGAGCGCGCAGCGCCGCCCTTCATGGAGAATACGTTCTCCTTGCCTGTCCGCAACCGGTCGATGTTTCCCCGATGGCGATAAATGATGAGAAGCGCAGCAAAAATGGAAGCGGCCAGAATCGGCTCCGGGGGCCGCGAGATCCACCACAGCAGAAGGGGCAAGACCGCAGCGCCGATGAGAGAGCCGAGCGAGACGTACTTGGTTAGTCCGACGACGGCGAAGAACACGATCGCGGTTGCAAGCAGAGTGAGCGGAGCTACGTAAATAAACGCGCCGATGTAGCAGGCGACGGCTTTGCCACCGTGGAAGTTGAGGAACACAGGGAAGCAGTGCCCCAGCATTACAGCGAGAATCGCCAGTGCCATTGCGAGTGGATCATTGTGCGTAATGTATGCAGCAAGCCATAGCGCAAAGAAGCCTTTCGCGATATCCAGCAGTAACACGATGAACCCGGCCTTGCTTCCGGCGGACCGCTGGACATTGGTGGCGCCAATGTTGCCGCTTCCCATGGTGCGAACATCTTTGCCCATTGAGTAACGCACAAACAGGTAACCAAACGGCAGTGCGCCGATGAGGTACGCCAGCAATGTGGACACTGCCAGCATCGGAGAGAAAGAGAACATGAATGTTATGCCTTAGCTGCCGAGATCGGGGCTTGTGCGGTCTGCAGTGGATATTCCGTGAGCTTGCGGTATGTGCTGGCGTTCGACCCTGGTTCACTACTGTAGAGGTAAAACGCGGACGCGGAGAACGACCCGATCTCCATATCGCGCATGTCTTCGATCCGGCGATGTAAGTTATCGAGCGGCACCGGGCGCGTCACTCGCGCCAGTGTCAGATGAGGCGAATAAGGCCGCTCTTCCTTTGCGATGCCAAGCGGCAGCAGCGCTTCTTCTGTGGTGCGTGCAAGCTCCTGCAATGCGGGCCCACCATCAATGCCTGCCCACAATACGCGAGGTGCACGGGGATTGGGAAACCAGCCAAATCCCTTTACCTGAATAGAAAAGGGCGCGTGGGGCGGAAGGGCACGCAGAGCGTAACCGACCTGGTGCAGCTGCAAGGCAGGCCAGTTGCCGATGAATTTTGTAGTGATGTGAAGGTTGTCCAAAGGAGACCACTTCAACAGCGCCTCCGGACGAAGCGCAGCCAGAAGGCGATCCAAGCGGAGAAGTATATCTTCCGGAAGATCGATTGCGGTGAAAAGTCGCATGCACGCGTGCAGATGGCTACCGGAGCGGACGGCCATGCTAACGTTCTTAGCGTACTTGAAGCGGTCGGCAAAAAGCGAGGGAGAACAAGAACCATTTGCGTTCGATGAGTTGCTGGCGAAGACGGCGGCAGTTTCGCTTTCTTTCTTCGACAGGAGCACGGTCGATTTGGCGCGTGCACTTTTAGGCTGCGTGCTGGTGCACGGTGAAACGGCCGGCAATATTGTGGAAACAGAAGCCTATCTGGGCGCAGATGACTTGGCTGCCCATTCCTCCCGAGGCAAGACAGAACGCACGCGGGTGATCTTCGGGCCACCTGGCCGGGCGTATGTGTACTTCATCTACGGCATGCACGAGTGCCTGAATATTGTGGCTGAGCCGGACGGCGTGCCGGGCTGCGTTCTGATTCGTGCCCTGGAACCACTTACGGGACTGCGGGAAATGCGGGAACGCCGGCATTGGGCAGGACGCGCCGAAGGGCTTGCCAATGGCCCGGGTAAGCTGACCGAAGCGCTGGCGATTACGCGTGCGCAGTATGGGCTGCCGCTGGATGCCGGAGAACTAACGGTTCGGCAGTGGCGCCGCAAGCCCAGCTTCACCATTGAGGCGACGCCGCGCATCGGAATCTCGCAGTGTGTGGACTGGCCGCTACGCTTTGTGTGGAGCGGACACGCCTGCCTGAGCCGGAGCGTCAAGCGCCCCGCCAGTCGCCCGAAGCAATAAGGGGGCGCCCGCTGGCATCTCCCACGAACACATATGTCCATGCCGTGACCGTTGCGCAGCCGTGGCGCTGCACTGTTACCTTTTCGCGGCGGTATTCATCACCTTCCTCCCTGTCCAGCATTTCAAGCAGTTGTTCGCTCAGTGTTCGCATCGTGATCAGCTCTCCTGCCACTGCGGCCGAATCATCACTGGACAGCAACAATCCGGGATAGCCGCCGAGATGAACAAGCGTTCCCTGCACGTGAGCTGGTTCTATCGACACAACGTTGGCGGAATTCAGCAAGTGGTGCCGCACTTGCCCGGACATCAATGTTCCATAAGCAAACAAAGCGTTTGAGAGCATCGGTCTCCTCGGTCCACTAAAATGAAGTTTCCTCCCCGTTACCCGATGCTAGCCACGTCAACACTCGCCGATCGTTTGCGCCGCCGAATTGCGATCGAGACCGAAGCAGAACGCACCGGCAAACCGTTTCAGAGAAACGCCCGCTACCAGAAGTTCGAAGATGCCTTGATCCGGCCGGCACTGGAACTGGGTCTGAAGATGACCGGGCTCTACGATCGAGGCACCGCGAATGCCCTGAAACCGGTGGTGCGCCGGTTCGAGATTGCGTACCCGCATTTGCCTGCCGAGTTCGACGGCTTTCGCCTGCTGCATCTGTCCGATTTTCACATCGATTGCCTGCCGGAGTTGGCGGCCGCGGTGGCCAATCGGCTGCTCACCCTGGAATGCGACATTTGCGTGATGACCGGGGACTACCGTTTCGCCATCGAAGGATCGGCAGCCGCGGCAATTCGGGGGATGCGGCTGGTGGTCGCCAGCGTTCGAAGCCAACACGGCATTCTGGGTATTCTTGGCAACCACGATTCCTGTGAGATTGCGCCTGCACTGGACGCAATGGGCGTACAGATGTTGATTAACGACGCAGCGGAGATCCGCCGAGGAGGCTCGGCCCTCTGGTTTGCCGGCATTGATGATCCTTACGATTACCGCTGCGACGACCTGGACCTGGCTGCGCAACCGATTCCGCCAGAGGCGTTCTCTGTACTGCTGGCGCATACGCCCGATCTGTATGAGCGCGCCGCAAAGGCCGGATTCGACCTCTACCTTTGCGGGCACACGCACGCGGGCCAAATCCGTTTCCCCATGATCGGGTCGGTGATGCAGAACTCCGACGCGCCGCGGGCGTACACGCACGGACGCTGGCAACACCGCACCATGCAGGGCTACACCAGCGCGGGCATCGGGTCGTCCATGTTGCCGGTGCGATTTCATTGCCCGCCGGAACTGGTGCTAATCACGCTGCGAAAGTCATAGCCGCAACACACTCGATATCCTGCAAAGGATGCGTAGAGTGTTTCTGCTATTCGCACTGGTGTGTGGCCTTCATGGGCAGAACCAGACTGATACCGTTTGGACAGGTGTGATCCGCACCGAGGCAGGCCAGCCAATGCCGGGAATAGTGGTTGAGGTACACGGCAGAAGCGGGCTCGTATCAGCAACTAGCTCGGCCGCCGGCCAGTTTCAGTTTCGGACGCTCGCGCCGGGTCATTACACCGTCACTGTTCGCTGGCACAGTCGCGATATTGCGATCACGCCGGCGCTCGATTGGCCAGGAGCTACCTCAGGCGTCATCACGCTGGGGGAGCAGGGCACCGCCACGCTTCGTTTTGCAGACAGTGGCCGGACGAGCGGCGGTGAGGATCTCTCGGCGCGTGCCGTTTCGGCGATTCCACTGAACAAACGCGATTTCAGTCAGCTGTTGCTTCTAGCCGCGGGCACAATGACCGACGCCAACGGAGCCACCAATTTTACGCAACAGTTCGCCATCAATGGCCAGCGGGGAGTGGAAGCCGTGTTTGCCACGGATGGCGCCGATACCAGTGACCCGGAGATGGGCGGCGCGACCTTCTCCAATTTCAACGTGGACGCCGTTCAGGAGATCCAATCGTCGTCGGGCTGGATGGCGGCGGAGGTTGGCCACGGCGCCGCTGGTTTTACAAACATCGTGACGCGCGCGGGCACGAACGCGGTGCATGGATCGCTGTTCGAATTTTTACGGAACTCTGCGCTGGATGCCCGCAACTTCTTCGACCGGCGGTCGATAGCGAGTCCGGGCCGCATTCCTCCTTTTCGCCGCAACGAGTTTGGGGTAACGCTCGGCGGTCCTGTATTCGTGCCGCATTTGTACGATGGCCGCAATCGAACCTTCTTCTTCGCTGAGTATCAGGGCTTTCGCCAGGTGCTTGGAACCACTCAGGTGCTGCCCGTGCCGACTGCCGATGAGCGTCGAGGGATCGACACGACGGCATACCCGCGCGACACGCTGCTGGTGCCGGTTAATCCGCAGATTGCAGCGCTGATCGACCGCTATCCACTGCCGAACGACCCACAAGGGCCGTTTGGCGCACGCACCTTCGCGAGTTCGTCGAAGGTCAGCACCGACGCCGATCAGTTCTCGTTGCGACTCGATCACCGGCTGTCGTCGAAGGACGGCCTGTTCTTCCGTTATTCCATGGACAACCTGACGGGACCGACCACCAACCCGGACCAGACTGCCATCGATCCGAACTTTGGAATCTTGTACGTGGACCACCAGCGCAACGCGGCGCTCACGTGGACGCGAACGGCCAGCCCTGCCCTGATCTTTGAATCGGAGCTGAGCGTCACCCGTTCTACACCCTCCTTTCCGACCCCCGATCACACCGATCCGGCCCTCACGTTCGGTGACGGTCTGTACGAACCATTCAATGCCGCCGGAGGGTCTGTAATGGCGTCCTTCGGGAACTTGTTCCAAGGCCGCGAAACCGTGTCCTGGTCGGCGAAGAAACATGCAGTAAAGGCGGGCGTGGAGTTTCGGGCGAATCGCGATACCACTTATTTCGGGATCACTCCGAACGGACAGTATGCGTTCGGCGGAGGTACGTCCTATGCTCCGGTTTCCATTGGCTCCCTCACCGGCACGCATAACGTAGCTGCCGGCGCCGCGCTGCCGGACACGCTTTCGGCGCTACTTACTGGCAGCGCCTTTTCTTACACGGTGGCGGTTGCTCCGGAAGGCCTGCCGCAGGGCGATCAGATTGGTGTTGCTGCCATCTCGCGTTATAACTTCAATGTCTTCGTGCAAGACACTTGGAAGATTTCGGAACGCTTGCTGCTCGATTACGGCCTGCGGTATGAACTCTACTGGCCTATTACGGAACGTGCGAAGCGCACCGCTGGCGTTGCGTTCACCCCAGGGGCAAACGGTCCGCAGCAGGAGTACCTGATCAACCCACAGCCCCCTTACCGGTTTAATGCGAATGGTTGGGGGCCGCGCGTGCGCCTGCAATGGCGAGCGGCGGACAAATTATGGCTGCGCGTCGGCGGCGGACTGACGACGATTCCACCGAACATCTGGCAAGACAATATGCTGACGGGCGCCGCACCTTACGTGGACTACCCGCGCCTGACCGCATCCCCGGCGGCGCCGCTGCTGTTCGGCACGCGCGTCACCCCCGACGAACTCCCCGGCGTGTTTACCCCTTCGGGCGTCAACATTCTGGCGAGCGGCAATTCAAAGGCGGTTCCACCCAACACCGTATGGGATCTGAATCGCTTCGAGCAAGGGATTGCTGCCTTGAGTCCCAGTCACCAGATAACGCCTTTAAACGTAGCCGCGATTGCCGGAGACTTTCGCAACGCGTACCTTGGCAGCTGGAGTCTTGCCCTGGAACGGCAGTTCGCCCGGCTTACCGCAGACGTCTCTTACGTCGGCACTGCCGGCATCAGCCTGCCTGCCGTCAACTTCCCCAACGGCTATCCAGGGGCCATCGAGGGATTCGCACCGTACACGCAGTTCGACGCCAGCGGGCAGCCCAGCGGCGGCTTCGGCACGGAGTCGCTAATGACCAATCGCTCGCACTCCAGCTACCACGCTCTGCAAACATCCCTGCAAGGCACGGTGCCCAAGGGTGGTCCGGACATTCAGGCGAGTTACACCTGGTCGAAATCGCTAGACGACACCAGCAGCGTGCTGGGTGGTTTTGTGAGTGGCGCGTCGGGCGCTATCGCGCCTGCCTCGCCGCAGAACCCATTCGATACCAGTGCGGAGAAAGGTCCGTCCACTTTCGATGTCACCCACGCCTTTACCCTGAGCGCGATTCAGGATCTGCATGCCGAGCGTCTTGGCTGGTTGCAACCGGTGAAACAAGCCTGGACGCGCGGCTGGCAGTTGCTGAGCGTATCGACCATCAGCACCGGGTCGCCTTTTAGCGTGTACTCGGGAGTGCAGCAGACCGGCGTCGGTTCGAATGGGGTGGACCGGCCCGATCAGATCGGACAGCCGAGTCTGTCTACTAGCCGCAAAATACGGGAAGACTACTTCGGCTTAGGCGGAAACAACGCATCGTACTTCTACATCCCTGTGGGCGTTGTGGGCGGCTCGGGGCCGAATGACGGGATTTTCGGTTCATTGGGCCGGAACACCTTTCGTGGTCCGGCCTTTCACAATTTCGACTTCGCGCTGATCAAAGACACGTTAGTGGGCACGCGCGGCGGTCGGGAAGCACTTGACGTTCAGTTGCGCGCCGAGTTCTTCAACTTATTCAACATCGCCAATTTCGGACTCCCGGCGAATACGATCAAGGGTTCGGGCTTCGGCGAGATCAATCGAACTGCGAGTAACTCACGCCAGATTCAGTTTTCGTTGAAGCTGATGTTCTGAGATCAGCTTGCCTCCGTCAGCGAGCTCTTCATGTAAGCGAGACATTTTTTCACTTCCTCCACCGGCGTCCCGGTGCCGTGGTACTCGTATTCCACCAGTGCGGGAATTGCATAACGCTTCTCTTTCAACAAAGCCAGCACTTGCTTGATGGGTGTGTCGCCTTGCCCGAAAGGCTCGTTGGGACCGTCGTTCTTCTTGCGATCTTTGATGTGCAGATGCGTGATGCGGTCGTGATGCTCGTTGATGTAGGCCATCGGATCGAATCCAGCGGCTGAGAAGTGCCCGATGTCGAGGTTGACACGAAACCAGTCCGACGTGTCGAGCGCCTTTTGGAAGGTTTCGGGTGACGAAAACTCATTCGGATGCTTGGTGTCGCTATGACCATGCACCGCTACGTACATCTTGTGCTTTTCCGCCAACGGCTTCAATCTCGGCAGCATGCTTACCTGCGTTGAAGCAGCAATAGCCTTGGCGCGCAGAGCTTTCGCTTGCTGGAAGCAATGATCGAGCTCGTCATCGGAAAATTGGTCGTTGAAGTTCAGAGTATAGGCAAAAATCTCCACTCCTGCCTGGTCGAATTGCTTCCGAACCCCCTGGAAGTAGCTCATGGGCGTGTTCAGACGCCACTGCCTGACGGTGTCCTGATACTTCTGGGCCTCGGGACCCTTCGACATCGCGTGATACTTGGCCATCATCGCTTGTTGACTAGGCACTTTGCCGTCGGGTCCGGGCGTGTTCGCTTCCTTCATCAGACCAGCTAAGGCAGAGTTCTCCGGTTCCAGTTGGGGAGAAAATAGCTCACAAATATTGGTCTGGCACTCTTTCAACGCCGAGATAATAGGACCGAGCGGATGCTGATTATCACGCGGAACCTCGCGGAAGCTGTAAGTGCAAACGCCAATGTGGACGCCACCAACGGTTTGCGCAAACGCGGCGTATGCCGGCACCGATGCAAGAACTGTCTTTCCAAACTGCCGTCTTGAATATTCCATCGGCCTACAGCATATCGCTGTGAATTGCTCGACGACGGCTTGCCTTTAATCGAAGAAGTCCTTGTCCTCATCTTGCAGGTGCGCTTTGGCTGCCCGAACGTTGAAGCTGATGCCTAGACCCGGCTTGTCCCAGACATCGATGTAGCCGTCCTTGACGATCGGATTGGGCAAGCCGTCCACAATCTCGTACCACCAGTCCGGCTGGCCCTTCGCGTATTCGAAACCGATATAGTTCTGTCCCATGGCGGCCCCTAAATGCACCTGCGCGGCAACCCCGAATACTCCATCGAAGATGCCGTGTGGAGCCATCTGAATGCCGTGAAGCTCAGCGTATTCGCCAATCCACTTTAATTCGGCAATACCGCCCACATCTTCGGGGTCGGGCCCGAGCACGTCCACTGCCTGCATCTCAATCAGGTCCTTACAGTTGTCGCGCAGGTAGAGTTCTTCTCCGGTGTGAATCGGAGTTTCGGTGCTGTCCGTCACTTCCTTGAAGACCTGTGCATTCGGGTAAGGAGTGTAGTCGCCCGTAATCAGGTCTTCCAGCCACATCAGGTGATACGGCTCAACTGCGCGCGCAAAACGGATCGCGTCCTTTGGCACCCATCCCGGGCCGCAATCGCACGCCAGGTCGATGTCGTCGCCCAAAACTTTCTTGATGGCTTCAACGCAGGAGAGAACATAGTCAAACCCCTTTTTCGTCATCACGCCGCGATCCATGTACGGGAACACGCGTCCCGTCCAGTGCTGGCCGTACCACTCGTTCGGCATTGCGTTCATCATCGGCGAACTGTGGAAGCCCACGGGCATCTTCACCAGCTTGAAGCCCTCTTTCGCCTCCTTCGTTTTTGCCGCCATCTCGGCGCATTCCTGCGGCGAACGCGGGGAAAACACAGGCGAGTTGTTTTCCGAATTCCCGTACGCACACACCCGGTCGTGAATCTTCCCGCCGAGCAGTTCGTAGACGGGTAATCCCGATGCCTGTCCCGCCACGTCCCACAATGCGATTTCAATCGCGCTAACGGCCGAACCCCACGGCTTCATGGCGCCCATGCGGCGGATTTTCAGCATGATCTGGCCGACGTCCCTGGCGTCCGCGCCGACGAGAAAAGGCTTGTAGTACGGGACGATCAGCTTGACGTTCGTCTTCCCGGACTCGGCCTGAGCGTAGCCAGAGATGCCTTGGTCGGTGACGATGCGTATTACCGGGTTGCGTCCAATGACGGCGCATCTCACGTCCGTGATCTTCACCGGTACACTGCCCGGCCGCCTGCCGGAGCCGACACCGGTCTGTGCCTGCCGCCCCGCAAGCGCCGTGGCGGCGGCTCCTCCCAAAACTGATCCGACGAACCCTCTTCGGGTCACTTGACTCACTCGTTCCTCCGTAGAACACCTTGTGCCGATATCCGCCCAGGCCAGTGTTGCCATGGTGGTGGCAAGTCATAGCTTATCTGCTTCGTCCTCAGAAACTGTTCATTCAACAGCAGCCTTGGGGGAGGCCTGAAGGACTGCACCTTCTGGCAAGCGAATCCAAAGTTTGCAGCGTTCTGTTTCTGGATTCGGGGCCCGTCGCATGCACCCCTGCCTTCACGGCGGCGCGGAGGTCTGCGCAGGCGAAGCGCGGCAGGTTGGGTAACGCCTCGTGTGCCGGAGGGAGCGGCGCCCGCTTAGGAAATCAAAGTATCAGTCGTGGGCTGTGGTATTTCTTGTCTGGACTCAGGGCACAACAAGCAGGTCCGGCGAGCTTCCGCGGAACAGGTGCCTTGTTTCCGGATAGCCCGTCATCCAGGCACAACTCGGAAACTGACAGAATTCGGGATTGGTAAACACATCCCGACTAGTGCGGATTTATCGGTTGCAAAGGAGTTCTGTCCGGATCGGCGACCATCCAGGAGCTCACCATAGCTTGGATCGTCAGCGGAGTATCCGTTCAAAAAAGAGCGCGAGCAGCGCCCACGCAATTTATGCGACACTGCGAGATCATACTTTTACGGATGGTTTGCGAACGCGAGGTTTTGCATATCGTTGCGCCACGATTGTGATTCTTATAGTGTCGATCACAGTTGTCCCAGCCAGCGGACAAGGGGAGGAAGAAACCGCAGGTTTGTTACTGAGAAGGCGGTGAATGTCGCAATATATGCCGCCAGCATGGCAATGAGATGTTCTATGAGCCACGGCCTGTCGGGTGAAGTGGGAATCTAGTATCCGGAATTGAGTTCAGGTGGCTGGTTATGCACGGAATGGAAGTATCATCGCAGAGGGCAGTGCATGCAACGCCAGATCTTACTTGAAATTTTGAACCAGAATGAGTTTACGAGCCGTTTTTCGCTCAGCCGGGTGAGCGAAGAAAATTCCTCGCTAAGGCTGAATCAAGAGACAGCATCTATTGGCTTCATATACCGGCACATTGGCGAAACGATGAATTTGTTTGCTGCGCTGTTGGGCGTCGAAACTGACGTAAAAAACACCACGATTGGGCAAACGGACACCGGCCAAGACATTGACGTTGAATTTAGCCGAGAGTTGATCTCAAGAGGATACGGTGCATTGAAGGAACTGGTCGAAAGCAGCTCTGACGAAGACTGGCTGAGACCGGTTGACACTCCGTTCTTTGGCACGGTTACACGAGTCAGATTATTTGTTCACGCTCTTTTTCATACTTCGAATCATGCCGGTCAAATATCGCTGACGTTAGCGAGAGGAAGTAAATAGGAGCCGAGTTTTGTTGGGCACCGTGGACCAGGCAAGGCGGTAGCCCGCGGCAGTTGGATTTAGACAGACCCGCCCTCGGCTCTCGTGGCGCCCATACCAGCCACGGGAGAGTTTTAATGCTGAATCGAGTTCAGGAGTGTAGCGCGATCCTTACCAATGTGACCTCGTGGCACGCATACATCGCCGGTGACGGCGCAGCGTTTACAGATGTTCACATAACCGGCTCCGACGGGTTCGATGTACATGCGGATCTAAAGAAGGAACGGCAAACGTCTGGTTAGTCACGTCCCTCCGTAATGTCGCTCGAGATCGCCCGATTTTTTGAAGATCGTTGACACCATCCTCGAAACGCTTCGCGGCATCTTCCAGGGCCTTACTGCTTGAGCTATGCGGGTTTGCACCGTCACCGAACGCCGAACCGTAGGAGGGCTGGTCCTGGTTATGACTCATTTTCCTCGCCATGACGGCTCGGCCGCCGAGCCACTGCTGACGCGTTCTTTCCGGAGTTGCGCCTCCAACCGGCACGAACAAAGCGGGGCGCGCATGTGCCTACCGCGCATGCGGCACAGAATCCTTGTTGGAAGTAGAAGACGCACTCTCGCGATTCGGGGCGGTCTACCTACTTTCGCAATACTCTGCTGTCCTTATCTTGATAACCTTGCTTCGACAGTCCTCAAGGATAAGACCCAAGAACATGCGATTACATCGATCAGCTTTGATGCTCTGCTTCGTTTGCTGCCTTTTGCGGGCACAGGCACCCAATCACGCGAGTTGCGTGACGCAGAATAAAGTCTGCTACTCGCCGCAAGAAATCAGAACCGCTTACGGTTTGAACTCCCTGTTGGCGGCAGGATACACCGGCGCTGGACAGACTATCCTCGTTGTCGTGCCTTTTGGCAGTCCAACAGTTCAAGCCGACCTCGACAAGTTTGACGCTTCATATGGATTACCGAATGTAACAGTGCAGGTAATGAAGTACGGGAATGTCCCCCCTTTCGATCCAACAAACGGTGATCATCTGTTCTGGGCGCTCAGAGCCGACAGTGCAGTGGAGTGGGCTCACGCCATGGCGCCTGACGCCAAGATTGTCTTGGCAGAGACCGCTACGGCTTTGTCAGGGGGGTCACAAGGGGTGCCCGAAATTCTGAACGCCGAACAGAACCTATTGGCGAACTTGCCCGTGAACATCGCTGTGCAGCCTTGGGACGTCCCTGAAGAGTATCTGTTGACAGCCGATGGTGGGGATGCGTTGCTCGACGCATTCAGTTCGTTCTTCCGGACTTTCACTGTCCAGCACCATGTCACGTTTCTTGCGCCGGCAGGTAATACGGGCTCCTCCTACACAGATGTTGGCGGAAATGCACATTCTGGGGTGTTCTTTCCGGCTTCTTCGCCCTGGGTGACAGCGATTGGCGGCAGCAGCTTGTACACCGACACCATGGGAAACTATCAGTCAGAAACGGTCTGGAACAATCCGTCAGGAGCAACCGGAGGCGGTGTCAGTCAGTACTTTGCAGAACCGGCTTACCAGTTGCTGACCTTGCCTCGAGTCAAGCAGGGCTTGCTTAATCACCACCGTGGGCTGCCCGATCTTGCCATTGATGCTGATCCGCAGACTGGTCTCCCTGTTTATACAACGTTCGATCCTATGACTTTTGGATTCACCATTATTGGCGGTACTGAGCTTGCGGCGGCGGAGTGGGGAGGCATCGTAGCTATAGCCAATCAATACGCCAAGCGTCCTTTGGGTTTTCTCAATCCATCTTTTTACCTGCTCGGCGCAGTCAGGTTGGATTACTTCTTCCTCCGTGATATCACCTTGGGATCGAACGAGTTCGACGGCGTCGCTGGTTACTCGGCATCACCGGGCTGGGATCTAACTACAGGGTGGGGTACTCCCAATCTGTCGAACCTGATACCGGATCTAGCCAAGGTTGCGCAATAGAGCAACGGCAGTGTGCCACCGCTGCAGCATCCGGCATATTGAAATCTCTCTGTTTTATATCGAGCCCAACCGTAACAGGGTCGCTCTTCTGGCCGTGGTGCGTGGTTGGGCTTTCGCGCCTGGCACAGTCGAGCGTCAGTTAGGCGGTTATCGATTCATAGCACCTCAACCTTCGGAGATGTCGCCAGTCCACAATCGACGAAACCGAGCTCCGTTTTTTGCTCTCTTGACACGCTCGGTCAGTTCTTCATCGGAGGTGAACAGAGTGGCCGAATTGATCGCGCAGGGCGCAAATCTCGTCGCGACTGAAGATCTCAGAAATCAGATACGCGCGCACCGAAATTGAGCGGCTACTTCGGGATAGATCCGCCCTTACGGCGAAGTATTTACTTTCGGTATTGCGAGTGAGTGGTCGGCGATCCGGAAGCAATCGCCAGTCTAAGGATTGCCCGTGATCCAGGAGCTACTCGGAAACAATCTACCAGGATCGATAACCTTTGGCGACCAGGCTGGATAACACTGATATCTTTGTAATTAATGGCAGACCAACTTCGGACGAGCCGTCTTATATTGGAGCCACTAACGTTCTCAGATACGGAACAAATCCAGCGAATTTTCCCTCAATGGGAAATAGTGAAGTTCCTGAACGCCTCAGTTCCTTGGCCCTACCCATCCGATGGTGCTATTAACTATTACCGTAATGTCTCGCTTCCTGCGATAGAACGGGGCGAGGAATGGCATTGGACCCTTCGACTGAGGATGCTTCCTCAGCAGGTGATTGGTGCTATCAGTCTGAGTAAGGGCGAGACAATCAATCGTGGATTCTGGCTAGCACCTGCTTGGCAAAATCAAGGTTTCATGACCGAGGCAGTCATTGCCACCAACGATTATTGGTTCGACCTGCTTGGTTTTAAAGTGCTCCGTGCGCCGAAAGCAGTCTGCAACGCCCGTTCTCGCCGAATTTCAGAGAAGACAGGAATGCGCGTGATTGCGGTCGAAGAACACGAATACGTGTCTGGAACGTTCTTAACCGAGATCTGGGAGATTACGGATGAAGAATGGCGTAAAAAGCGACAGTCGATCAGGCTATGACCATGGCTCGGTAACAAGCAAATAGTCTTCTGCCGTCAGAACTGAAGACATCTATCGAGATAGATCGTCTGTGACGGCGCAGCGTTTAGCTTCCGAGTTGTCCTGGATTGTCGGCGACTCGGAAACTGACTCGGACGAACTTCTTCACACGGCGTTAATGCCAAATATCAGTAGGTTCTTCTGGTATCTGTTGCGGATTGTTTCAGGATGGCGCCTGATCCTGGGGCATCCGGAAATTATCCGTCAATGGTTTACTAGACCCTTTGCCGACTCAGTTCCTAAATGCCAAAACCGTAGCTCGAACTCACATCATTTCTTTTCCTGAAGCAATCACGAAGAAAGCTTCTAACCTGTCCTCATTGCGCGGATTCGGTGAGAAGGGTGGCGTAAACTGCACGCGCGTGGTCATACGCTGCGCGTGCATCTGGCAGTTCACGCGGCGAGATCTTCGGAGCCTTTTGTGTCCAGCACTGGTTTACGGCATCAAGACACCATTGAGCGCTCTGCCGGGAAGCGCGAATCGGTTTTCCGGCTGCGAGAATGAAAACCGGATTGGTGTGCGAGGACCCAAGAATCCGCACTGCCACCCAACTGCTTCGTTCGACGGGCACATCAAATGCCACGTCCTGAACGGTCCCATCCGCAACGATATCTTTGCGAGCAATTGACTTCCCGTTCATCACGAGTTCCACGGGCACTTGTCTGGTGTTCTTGATTCGCGCCCGCTCGATGTGCCAGTAAGGTTCAGTATCGAGTGGGCGATCATGAAAATCTCTTGAAGAGTCAATATTGACCGGATGTTTCGTCCATGCATTGCCCAGAGGAATCATCCACGAGGGTTCCTCGCCCCCTCTGCCAGGATCGGCCGGGGCTGGCAGGTAGGCGGAAACCTTAACGTGGGCGTGAACTGTCCCGGCTTCCGCAAGTTTCACTTCGCTCCCCTGCGTTCCGACCTCTACACCGTTAACGCTGAAGTTCATTAGATGGCTTCGTCCATCGGAGACATAGCTGCGGCCTGCGCGCAGAGCGTCCAGCCAAGCCCGGTATGTGAGCGGGCCGTCGATCCTGGTATAGACACGTCCCTGACCCACCCGCGCGTCTGTGATGCAAGGGAAGTCTGTCTCTCCCGAGATGCGAGTGCGGAAGCCGACGTTCAGCGTGTGATACCAGATGTTGAGCTCCCAAAGGTAAGGAGTGTCGGCGGCCGAGATGAAGTCGACGGTTTCGGGAAAGGTCACATCAACGATATATTCGTTGGCGCCGATGCCGTCGAATCCCGGCATCTCGTAATTCGGAAGTTCATGCGATTTCACTTCGAGACCCCAGCCAGAATGCGCGAAGCCTGCCAGCGCTCCCTGTGATCTCGCCCAACGCAAGATTGGCAGGTCCCAAGTGGGCCATTGCTCGATGCGAACGCAGTGGGGATAGTCCTGGTCTTTGAGGCCGAGCAAAACCAAGTGCCCAGCGTGGCTGGAGGGAAACCCGGAAACCTCCAGATCGTAGTGCATTAGCCGGTCCGGGGTGGAGAGCGGATTGTCTTTACCGGTGAAAAATTGCTTCTGATAGTAGTAGCAAGGACCCCATGTCAGCACCGCACCGACGTTTAGCTTTTCGCCTTTGATCTGGCTCACCATGTCCTCAGGCCTGACTCCTTCGGTGGGGCTCTGATAATGCGAGCAGCCGGCGGCATGCACGTGATGATCACCTGAATACCAGCCGTATTTTGCCGGATTAATCCAGCGCCGCATGGTGAACGCCGCTTGGCTCGAACCCGCGGCAGCCGTGACTCTGGCCTGTTTGGTCTCGGTGAGATATTCCGGCCCCATCGAGCAGGTGACCTTGTAGATGCCTTCGGGTAAGAGAATCTTTTCTCCATCGCTCCGGTAGATCTGCTGCTGGAAAAAGAAGTCGGGCGCGAGGCGCTTTGATGGATTCGGATAGAGACGGCCGGACTGGTCGCGAATGGTGAAGGCAGCGACAGTGGGCAATCCATTCTCATCGCGCACCCGCAGTTCCAGCGGTACGGCCGGCAGTGCGTTGAACAAGACGACCATCTGGTTGCGAAATCCGATGTCCTGAGTGCCTTGCCCAACGTCGAAACTGATTTCCGCGGAACGTTGTCCTCGATCGCGGCTGTAGATTTCGACGATTCGATATTCCAACGGCAGGCCAGAAAGGCGCTCGGACATGGGGTCCTTGTTATAGACATCGAGACTCATCCAGCGACCCCGGATGTCAGCGGGGGAAATCTGTTTCGGAGGTTCGGCGCTATTGTCCGACGAAACGTAGACGGGCAGCGCGTTCGGGCTTTTCGCCTGCAGCCGCGACGTCACTCCGGCCAGGTTGCTCACTTTCACGAGGAAAACGCGCGTTCCGGATTCGACCAGCTCATGTTTTGCTGCGCCCGGACGCACTTTGACGCGGCTCTCCGCGTTAATTTCGACAACCGCGAGCGTGTACTTGTCGAGGATTTGCTCGATGCCGGAAACCGCCGCTGCCTCGTCGGTCCCAGCCATAAGGGCATTGATTCTAGTCTCGTCCTTCGGCAGCAACGGCTGCCCTAAATAGGCCAGAGCCGTCTCCACCTGACGCACTTCTTGGGCAAAAGGTTGCAGGGGCACCCTGGTCTGTGCCGCGGCTAGACTGCACAGCAGTGGAACCGCAATCGTCGTTAATTTACATTTGAATCGGGGCGCAGAAGGTCGTCGGGGTAGATCTCGACCTTCCGTTACACTACCGGCCATGCGCCGATGATAGTTGATGTGTGTCGAAGCACAATGGAAGAACACGACGAGTCGTGTCTTGTGGGTCGTTAATCCGGCAATTGGAACGGCCTCGATACTTGCGCTCTCCCAATTAACGGATTGCCCGTGATACGGGAGCAATGCGGAACAACCAGGGCAAGGACAAAGGTGCAAGCTTCCGGCGCCGGAGCGTGGTGCCTGGTTTGCGGTCCGGCCCTTGTTTGATCGTCATATCTTGACAATCAGGTGTAACGCCGGTATTCTGTACTCACTTCCAGATGAGCAACACCAACACGGACGTGATTCAGGGGACGCTGGACATGCTGATCCTGAAGACACTGAGCTTGGAACCGATGCACGGTTTCGGCATTGCCCGACGGATCGAGCAGGTCACACAGAACGTTTTTAAGGTGAACGCCGGCTCGCTGTTGACTGCACTGCAGCGTCTGGAGCGAAATGGCTGGCTCGATTCAAGTTGGCAGGTGACAGAGAACTCGCGGCGAGCAAAGGTTTATCGGCTTACGCAAGCGGGCAAAAAACAACTGCAAAACGAGACGGAAGGCTGGCAGCGCCGGTCGGCGGCGATTTCGCGCCTGCTGAAGGCGCAGGTTTAGAGTTGTGTCGATCGCGCGGCAGCTGGTGCGTGGGCTTCGAAATCTGCTGCGGCGAGAACGCGCGGATGAAGAGATTGCCGAGGAGGTCGACAGTTTCTTTGCCGAAGCCAAGGCTGATATGGAGGCGCGCGGGTTAACGGCGCACGATGCTGCTCGCGCAACCCGGATGGCACTCGGAAGCACGACGGCACTGCGCGAACAAGTGCGGTCTTATGGCTGGGAAAACATGGTTGAGGGCATACTTCAGGATCTGAGATATACGCTGCGCCGATTGCGAGCTACTCCGGGTTTCACTCTGGTAAGCATCGGAACTCTCGCACTGGGACTGGGAGCGACGAGCGCCATTTTCAGCGTGATCAACGGGGTGCTGCTGAAACCCTTGCCTTATGTCCATCCCGAGCAGCTGGTCGCCGTATGGATGACAGCGCCGGGCGTGAAGATAACCGACCTAAACATGGCCCCATCGGTGTATTTCACGATGTGCGATGAAGAGCGCGCCTTCCAGGCCGTGAGCACCTTCGCAACCGGCAGGACAACAGTTGCCGGCAAAACTCACCCGGAAGAGGTGCAGGCTTTGTTCGCCACGCACGAGTTGCTCCCCATTCTCGGCGTGAAACCTCAAATAGGCCGCTTATTCGCTGCGGCTGACGATGATCCGAAAGGTGCACGCACGGTGATGCTCTCCGACGGCTATTGGCGATCCCACTTCGGCAGCGATCGTTCGGTGCTCGGCCGTCAGCTTTTGATTGAGGGTAATACAGTTTCCATAATTGGTGTCCTGCCGCCTTCGTTTCAATTTATGGAGCAACAGGCCGACCTGCTCATTCCAATGCGGTTCGACCGCGCCAAAACAAATCTCGGGGTGTTCTCTTACTCAGGCGTCGGAAGGCTCAAGCCCGGCGTAACGCTAAAGCAAGCGGACGCGGATCTCGCCCGCATGCTGCCTTTGGTATTGCAGCGGTTTCCGCCGCCTGCGGGTTATACAGCCAAGATGTTTGAGGATGCGCGCATCGCGCCCAATTTGAGACTGCTGAAAGACGACCTGGTGGGCGACATCGGCAACATGCTCTGGGTAGTAATGGCGACGGTAGGCATTGTTTTGTTGATCGCGTGCGCAAACGTTGCGAATCTTCTGCTGGTCCGAACCGAAGGGCGGCAACAGGAGCTTGCGGTTCGAGCAGCGCTTGGCGCCGCCGTAATGCGAATCGCCAGGGAACTCCTGTTTGAAAGCATCCTGCTGGGCGCCATCGGAGGGGTGGTGGGACTCGCTTTGTGCCGCGCCGCGCTGAAACTGCTCTCCGCATCGGATCTGGTGCACCTGCCGCGTTCCGCCAACATCAGAATCGACGGTTGGGTTTTGTTGTTCACGTTTGTCGCGTCAATCGGCTTCAGCGCGTTATTCGGCCTCATTCCTGTTTTGCGGTACGTGCGGCCGCGGCTTTCGAACGCGCTTCGCAGCGGAGGTCGATCCATGAGCCACGGTAAGAATCGCCAGCAGCTGCGAGGCTTTCTGGTTATTTTTCAGGTCGGGCTTGCTCTGCTGCTGCTGGTCACTTCCGGGCTCATGATTCGCACATTCCGCAATCTGCACAATGTGGATCCAGGATTCAGGAACGCGCAGGAGATTGAGACGGTAAGGATTGGGATACCGGATGAACAGGTGAAAGAACCAGAGCGCGTCATGCGGATGGAGCAGGCAATGCTCGAGAAGGTCTCGGGCATCAACGGCGTGGCTTCGGCTTCCATAGCCTGGTCTGTTCCTATGGACGGCGAGAACTCAAACGATCCGGTGTACGCGTTGGATAAGAGCTACCGCGAAGGAACGCTGGCTCCGCTGCGCCGCTACAATTTCATTGCGCCGGGATGTTTTGCAACCATGGGGCAGCGAATGCTCGCGGGTCGTGACCTTACCTGGACCGACATCTATAACGGAGGCGCCGTCGCGATTGTTTCTGAGAATACGGCTCGGGATAACTGGGGAGCGCCGGAAGCTGCTCTCGGGAAACGCATCCGTTCAAACAAGAAAGACGACTGGCGCGAAGTCATCGGAGTGGTTGCCGATGAGCACTCAGACGGCGTTGACAAGCCCGCGCCCACGATCGTCTATTGGCCGCTGCTTGCCAAGAACTTTGAAGGCGCGCCGCTGAAGGTCCAACGCTACCTTTCACTCGTGATTCGCACGCCGCGCGCCGGTTCTATGTCACTGCGGAACGAAATTCAGAACGCATTGTGGAGTGTGGATTCGGAGCTTCCGCTTGCAAAGATGGACGTGCTGCAAACGCTCTATGACCACTCGCTCGCGCGTACGTCTTTTACCTTGTCGCTACTGGCGATTGCCGGCAGCATGGCTCTGGTTTTGGGGCTAGTAGGCCTTTACGGCGTAGTTTCGTATTCGGTCTCGCAACGCACGCGGGAAATCGGCATCCGTCTTGCTCTCGGTGCGCCGATTGCAAAGGTCACAACTGCATTCATCCGAAGCGGGTTGCTCCTGTCCGCAATCGGCTGCGGGTGCGGGCTTGCCGCGGCGCTTGTGCTGGCGCCCTTGATGAAGTCTCTGCTGTTTTCTGTCAGTCCTGCCGATCCGCTGACGTACGCTGCCATGTCGGCAAGCTTGATCTTGGCCGCGGCTCTTGCCAGCTATCTTCCGGCCAGGAGGGCAACTAAGATCGACCCGGTCGAAGCGTTACGGGCGGAGTAGAAGGCCGAACACGTAATGCTGCCGCGCGAGCGAGACCAAATGGACTGGATTCCCAAAGGTCCGGGCATTGAGGCGTTCAGCCCTGTAAGAACAAGCACTGCGGTTTAGAGTGAATGGTCGGCCACTCGGTAATTGGGCGGCATGAACCGACCAATACCTGTGGTTCACAGTGCCAGTTGACGGGTTGCTCGTGATCCTGACGCAATTCGGACAGAACTTCGGTGACTTGCGATGTGAACGACCGAATGCTCCAATTCGTAATCTAATACTTGAACAACCTCTTGGCTGGTCCTGCATACAGTTGGCCGTTGTTCCTCGGGTCAACGGGTGGGCTTGTATTGCTGTCTCTCATCCTGCGATCTCGCAGGTGCTGACGCGGCATGGTGCGCCTTTGCTTACCTTGTATTCTCGTCCACCATCGCATACTGGGACGCTTTCATAGCGCACAACACGGACCCTAAGTTCCAGAGCACACCGCTTGTACCGTTTGAGATTGGTTTGGCAACCGGAGGCGTTATCGCCGCTATTTTTGGTTTGTCATTCTGGTTCGGTACGAGCATAGGCGCTACATCGCGTAGGATTCCGCCATTACGAATGCGATTATTATGGGCAGTTGCAGCAGCGGCCATCGGATCTTTTGGCGACCGGGTACTCTACTCATTTCTGGGAACTTCGGCGGCAGACGCGCCTATGGCGTGGCTCTGGACGGTGAGCTTTCCGCTCACGATGGGGTACGTGCTAGGTCGTTCTCGCAGCCGGGAGTTTGCCACTGAGAAGGGCTAGTGGATGCTGTTGTGGAACTGCTGGCGGTTGGTCGGGCATCCGGAAACAATCGCCATTTTCCGGATTGCCCGTAAGCCTGGCACAACTCGGAAGCTGAGAATTCGGGATCGGTAAACACATCCGGACCACACGCGAGGAATCCGAAGCAGGATTAACGTTCACATCCGAGCCTTTGGAATTGACGATCGATACACCAATCAGTCGTGAATAGATTCGGCAGCATCATCACGTTCTTATCGATAATCTTTCCGTCTATCTCGCTAGCTCAATCTGATCTTGTGAACATTCAACGAGTCCGGGCGTACGAAAGATTTCTGTCCAGCGATGCCCTCCAGGGGCGCGGAAGCGCTACTCGGGACGAGCAAATTGCTGCCATCTATGTTGGTAGTCAATTTGAAACCTTCCACTTGCAGCCGGACCCGCAAACCCGCTCGTTCACTCAGGGTATAGGATTTGTACAGCCCGAATTCGACGGACACGCGAAGCTCTTCGGTCCCGGACTCTCACTGACCGAGCAGGCGGACTTTCGGCTGATGGCGAGTTCCGGGGAAGCTGCGAAAGGTAACCTTGTTCGGGCGAATCCAGGCAATCTGAGAGGCTTGAAAATCACGCATTCAAATGCCGTGTTTTTGGAGTTCCAGAATGCGCATCCCGAGCAGGTATTTCCGGCCGTGAATTGCTGCCCATAGTGCGGGTGCGGACCTCATACTATTAGGCGGAAGCGACGCGATGGAAAAGGAGCTGGCGGGAATGCCGGCTGCAATTCGTTCCCACTTCGCCGACGGAACTGATGTCCAATTGGGCGTGGATGTAGGGACTGTTCTTCTGCTGAAGGAAGCCGCAGTGAAGAAGCTTAAGGCGGTCGTAGACGGCTCTCTTATTACGATCACGGTGAAGGCTGTAGGCGTTTCTTCCCGCACTACCTACAATGCAATTGGATTGCTTCCAGGCACCGACCAGAATGCAGGTACTGTTCTCGTTACCGCGCACCTGGATCATTTGGGCAGGGGGAAACCGGTCAACGGCGACTCGATTTATAACGGGGCGGACGATGACGCTTCGGGAGCAGCGGCGGTGCTTGAGTTAGCTCGCGTTCTTTCGCGCTGAAAGCCCGCTAAACGAACTCTTCTTTTCGTATGTTTTGGCAGTGAGGAGCTTGGCGGCGATGGCAGTTCATGGTTTGAACATCATTTGCCGGTTCCGTTGAGCCAAGTGGTTGCAGACCTCAATCTTGAGCAGGTAGGCTCCAAGATCCGAAGATGCCGAAAGGCAGCTTAATGGTGAACGGCTGGGAGCGTTCCAACCTCGGACCGATTTTGCGGCAGCATGGGGCAAGGCTTGGGCCCGACCCTTATCCGGAGATGCACCTTTTTGAAGCGTCAGATAACTTTGGTTTTGCTAGACAAGGCGTCATTGCCCATACCTTGGCCGGTTACGCATTGCCACCCAATCACCATCAGCCCGATGATGACTTCGCTCATCTAGATTTTCCGTTCATGACCGCAGCGATCCAGTCTCTTGTCGAGCCAATCCGATGGCTTGCTAACAGCGATTTTCGACCCACGTGGAATTCCGGGTTGAAGCCTTAAGTGCAGGTACTGCCAAAAGAGAAACGGATAGATCCGCCGTGACGGCCATGTGTTTGCCAATCCGTCCCGACATCGAGGACGGAGGATTCCCCTACCCTTTCGGACTAGGGCGGATTCATGCTGCTTGGCTTGTATACCTGCTGCTAGCGAAGTAACAGCACTCGCGCTGACAACCCTCGTCGGTTTACCCGAATCGCAACATTCTTCTGAAAGAATATTCCTTGACACGAATAGTCAGTCGGAAGAATACTATAGCTTATGCTTGAGACGTTCAGGGCTCTTGCCGAACCAAACCGGCTGCAAATCATCGACCTGCTGCTCACTCAGCCACTGCCCGTTGGGTCGGTCGCCGAGCGCCTCGGAATCAGACAGCCGCAAGCATCCAAGCACCTTAAAGCGCTGGCTGACGCCGGATTACTTGAGGTACAGCACGAAGCACAGCGTCGAATCTACGCGTTACGTCCGGACCCATTCCAACAGTTGGACCGATGGCTTGAGCGGTATCGAAATCTATTCGAGGATCAGTTCCAGCGCTTGGATGGGGTGTTGAACGAACTGAAAACAATCAAATCCAAGAAGGAGAAACGCCAGCCTGCAAAGCGCCCCAGGCGCTCATGAATCGCAGGTCTACACCTTTATGCAGAACACTGGGAATTTGATCGTCAGTTTTCCGAGCGACTGTGAGATCGGGTTAACACGCATCTTCAAAGCACCTCGTGAACTCGTTTATCGCGCATTCAGCGACCCTGAGATTCTGAAGCGTTGGTTTGGCCCACGCGGGTGGTCTCTCGTCACTTGCGACGTCGATGCGCGGGTCGGCGGCGGCTTCCGCTTTGTGTTGCGGGCTCCGGATGGCCGCCAATTGGGAATGCATGGCACTTATCGCGAACTGGCACCGCCCGATAAATCTGTGCACACTGAGGGATTCGACGACTTTCCGGGTGAATCAAGGGTTACCTCGACTTTCACCGAACGGAATGGCGAGACTACGTTGCTTGCGACTATGCTGTACGCATCGAAAGAAATCCGCGACGCCGTCATCCGTTCCGGTATGGAGCACGGTGCGGCGGAAAGCTATGACAAGCTTGCGGAACTGTTTGCCGGGACTGACGAGCTTCCATCCTTGGCGGAAGAGTCTTCAAAATGACCAGTAATACTTTTAGGATCGCTGGTCTCGCGTCGGCTGCGCTCCTGTTGGTTGTCTTCTTTGGTCTCCGCGCGATGATCGCGAAAAGATTCGATACGGGAGGGCCGCCGCCGGGCGCATTGCAAAGAACGGTGATATCGAAGGATGGTACGGCGATTACCTACGAGCAGACCGGGCATGGGCCATCGCTCATCCTGATATCGGCTGCGCTCACAGACCGAACCGGCGATCGTCCACTGGCCAAGCAGTTGGCGTCGTCGTATAGGGTCCTCAATTACGATCGTCGTGGTCGCGGGAGCAGCGGAAACACGGAACCTTATGCAGTGGAGCGTGAGTTAGAAGATATCGCGGTTCTCGCAAACATCAGCCCCGGGCCGGTATACCTGTTCGGAAGCTCCTCTGGGGCAGTTCTCGCACTGGATGCCGCTAACCGGCTGGGCAGCAAAGTGGCTAGGATTTTCTTGTACGAACCACCCTTCATCGTTGATAAGAGTCACTTTCCTTTGTCCGAGTCCCTCCTGAACGAAATCAATGCAGCTTTGAGGGCGAATGATCGAGCCGAGGCCGTCACCCTCTTCTTCAATAAGGGCATGGGTATACCGCGGCCGGGCGTGCTGTTCATGCGGGTAATGCTGCCAGCCTGGCCGGAGATGCTTAGACTGGCCCACACGGTGCCGTACGATTTGAAGATTCTCTCTGGCACTCAATCAGGCAAACCCCTGCTCCCAGATCGCTGGTCCGATGTGAACGCGCCTACTATGGTGGCAGTCGGCGCGAAAAGCGAGCTGTTTTTTCACACAGGGGCAAAATCGCTCATTGGGCTAATCCCGGCCGCAACTTATAAGTCGCTTGACGGCTTAGATCACTCTGCCGTCTTGATGGCCCCACAGAAGATCGGGAGCGCCGCGATTCAATTTCTCGCGGGTCATTAGGCGCAGTCCGCCAGATCTAGACGTCGATCGCCGGTGACGGCGATGTGTTTGCTAATCCGTCCCGACATCGAGCACGGCACATTCCCCTACACTGCCCGACAAGTTGCGAGTGGTCGAATTTACGAGTGTATTAGAGACGCAGTTATCGCTCAGATCCCGGTCAGGGTTCGGAGTACTGGAGTGAGTACCTGTGCTCATCCGCAAAATCCACTTCCTGGTTCACCTATGCTAAGCACGATTTTTCCGGGGTGGTGGGATACACCGGCCAGCATTTCATGCGCGGTGCGCACTTGCTCAAGAGGAAGCATGGTGCCCACTCTGGCCACCAACTTCCCCCGTTCAAATAGGTCTGTGATTCTGTTCAGCCGCTCTGTCGTTACCTCAACGAGGAAGAAGATCACCTTGATATCCCTTGAATGAGCTTGCAGATCTCGCGGCTCCGAAACAATGGAGACGAGAACTCCGCCAGGCTTGATAACTCGCAGTGAGCGCTCAGTCGTTTCTCCACCTACGGTGTCAAGCACGACATCAACCATCGGCACTAACTCCTCAAATCGGCTGGCCCGGTAGTCGACTGCTATGTCTGCGCCTCTACTACGCACATACGTTGCATCGGCGGCCGACGCGGTTGCAATGACATGTAGACCAGCTTGCGCCGCCAACTGCACGGCATAAGCACCGACGCTGCCAGCGGCCCCATGAATCAGAACCGTTTGCCCCGTTTTCGCGTTGGCATACTCGAACAACATTTGCCAGGCGGTAACGGCCACCACTGGCGCGGAAGCCGCCTCGGCGAAGCTCAACGATGCTGGCTTTGACGCAATCATGGTTACATTCGCTGAAGCAAATTGCGCATAAGCTCCGATGAATTCCGGGTTTGTGGCCCCGTATACAGCGTCTCCCGGCTTGACTGTCACCACACCAGCACCAACAGCTTCAACGATCCCGGACAGGTCCGACCCCAACGTCAGAGGCAGGGCTGGCCTTACAACGCTGCTTCCTTCCCGAATCCATGCGTCCCAAGGTCCAACGCCCGCATGACTCACCCGCACCAACACTTCTTCCGCGCTCGGGCTGGGACAGGACAGATCATCAATAACAATCACATCGGGCGGCCCGAAATGATGGATTCTTGCTGCTTTCATCAGGGTTTCCTGTCAACGAAGCACTCCGTAGGTTACCGCCAGTAGTCATTCGCGGCAGCGATGGTCTGGAATTCGATAGCTGCCACCTGACACGCGGCAATGAGGCTATCGGGGTTTCTCGAATAAGTTGGCCGGCCCTCTTTCAGAACATCCAGATCCGGCTGGATGTTGTGAATCGTGTGCCGAGCGATCTGGAGCGCGAGTGCCCTCCCTGCCTCCGGATTTGGCGTGAGCAAAGTTCCACCCGGGATCAGAATCAATTCCGACTCTGGTAAGCGATTCATAACAACTCCTTCTCTGATCTGTTCGTAAACAAAATCGGCAGATGATTCGATATGTTACGGAATCACGATGCAACATATGCCGAACGTTTGGCGACGTTGACTTCTGACCATGTCAGCGCATAGTCGGCAATCTCTTCCCAGCCGTCCTGACCCAACGTGTAGTGCGTGCGAGTTGAGAAACATTTGTACTCGGTCAAAGCCGTTGACTTTGAATAGAGTTTGAAGTTTGCTTCTACGACAGACGCTGGCGACACGTGGTCATTGCCTCCTGAGACCAGTAGTAGCGGTGCGCGGTTATCGTTGTGAAAGTTGACCGCCGTCGCTGCATGGGGGTTGAAGTTCGCGAACGCCGATTGAAACAGAACATGATCAGGACCGGGCACTGCGTATCTGCGATATATGGCCAGCGACTCTTCCTCATTCAGATTATTCGTGAATGCGTAATGAAACTGTTCCGGTGTAAGCGGTACGGCACGGTGCAGGTTGACGGGGTTGCTTAGAGCCGGAAGCGAGACCCGGATGGTCGACAAAGGCAGGAAGAAAATGCCCTTGACGGGCGCCGGTGCAATGGCCACCCCCGTGGCACCGAGTCCACGATCGAGCAAAATTTGCGTAATCAGTCCCCCAAAGGAATGCCCGATGATAATTGGCGCGTGATCCAAAGCGCGAATGATTTGTTCATAGTGTTCAACAATGTCCGTGATGCCGAGGGTTGCAATGGACGACGGATCGCGCCTTATCTCCTCAATGTCGCCTTCCATTCCGGGCCAGCTTCTGGCAATGACGCGGTACCCGCGAGCGGTGTAGCGGGCGACCCACTTCTCCCAGCTGAGAGCAGTCATCCAGAGACCGTGAATCAGTACGATTGATTTTGCTTGTTCCGACATTTAACTCCACACCTGAGATGGGATTGTGTTTCGATCCTCATTGTGCTCGCTCGGCCAAGCTTCGGTCGCGGACAAAAAGGACGTTTTTGTCAAAAGAAGACAATCGGTGCTAGACTTTCAAGCTACTCGTCGGGTGCGGGAATAAAAGATGGAGCAGGGAGCTTACGGTTCGCGGCTGGGCAGCGCATTTCGGATGGCGGACGCGCGCAGTCTCACAACCAGAACTCTGCTCAGATCGACTCTGGCTTTGACCGAACTCAGGTGCGACCAGCCGGATTTCGGAAAGTCCGATTCCGTACCCTGCGAGAACGCCTATTTAGTCGTTTTGCATATGCACGCCTGTTCGGAATCGCTGTACTTCGATGGTCGACTGACGCGCCGCGAGAATCACTCGGCAGGCGCAACTTCGATATACGATCTGCGCCGCAGTCCAGTCACAGATATTCACGATCCATATCATTCTCTTGTGTTCTACCTACCGCTGACGGCGCTGCAAATGGTGGCTTCTGAAGCCGGCGGCCAGCGTATCGGCGATTTGCGGCATGGCTTGGGGAGCAGTGTGGAGGATCCGGTAACGCGACATCTCCTTTCGTCTCTCTTTCCCGCTTTGGCGAGAACTCATGAGGCTCCTTCTCTGTTCCTTGACCATGTCGCGGCGGCGGTGGCTGCGCACATTGCATGTGCGTATGGAGGCCTTAGCGCGACAGGCGGTCTTCTGCCGAGCAGTGCGCTCGCACCGTGGCAGGAACGAAGATCCAAAGAACTGATGTACGCCTGTTTGCACGAAGACATCCCACTCAGCCGGGTGGCAGCGGCGTGCGGTTTATCGGTAAGACATTTTTCTCGTGCGTTCCGGATCTCGACCGGTGTACCTCCGCACCGTTGGCTGTTGAAGCAGCGAGTCGAACGAGCCAAAGACCTCCTACGAACCACGGTGCTGTCGCTGGCTGATGTATCGGGATTTTGCGGATTCGCGGATCAGAGTCACTTGACACGAGTTTTCACGACAGCAGTAGGCGTGGGCCCCAGCCGGTGGCGCCGCGAGAATGCTATGTCGGCGGAAAAGGCGAGATACAAGGGCGGCTGAAGCGGGCTGGGTCGGCTAATTAGAGCGGTAGTGGGCCATTTCCGCATTGTCAGCAGTCGCGAACTGGTGGGGCCACTCCCAGTTGACGGGAAACGCCCATCTCGATGACCGTGACCCCTCAGCGTAGGTAAATTGCCCGTAAAGGCGATGTGTTTACGTTCCGAGTTGCTCATGGATTGTCGGCCATCCGGAAGTTAACAATTAAAGGAATCGTTTTCGACACGATAAGGGTCGAGGAGCGTGGCATCCAGGTGCTTCTTCTTTCCACGCGCCTGGAGGCCCTGCTAGTCAGCCATTAAACACAAGAACACAGCAGTGGCTACGAAGGGCCGATCAGGCGGACGCAGTCGGTATCGCCAATGGGTTGGCCGGGCGGAGGTTCAACTGCTTCGGGTGCTTTGAAGTGCTCGGGCGTATGTTCCCATTCACTCTCCAGTTGCTTCAAATAGGAAGGAAGTGCAGCCCTGTTCTGCATGACCCAGGCATGGACGACGCTGTGTACCGCAGCGGCCGCAGTATCGCTCACGCTCAGCGACAGAAGCTGCTGGAAAAGCTCGGTGTCGACGGCTTGCTTCACAGCGGCGTTAAAGCCGGAGTCCGCGGGACGTGCCCAAGTCCCCTGCGCCACAGCAGAGAGAACGTCCGTTAGCCCCGGATTGCTTGCGTTGCGGGCGTGGTACTGCAGCAATCGCTCGGCACGCGCCGGGTTGAAAAGAAGGCTACCGGTGAGGTTAGCAGCCGCCTGCGCAGCGGCCAGCGGATCGAACGTGAGTCCGGTCTGCGAGGGAAAACTTTCGCGCGTGCGGTCGAACCCTGGGGGATGCGGCGGTATCAATGCAAGAATTCGCTCTGGAATGGCGAGCGTTTCGGGCTGTACGGTATCAATCAGCGCCTTCAATGCGCGGCGTTGCTCCAAGCCCGGTACGATCTTCGTGATCACTTGTCCGTCGCCGCGTAGCGCGTAGGTGTAGTCGAGTCCGCCTAATACTTTGCCGGCCGCCTCGGTCTGATAACGGTGCAGGAAGTAGAGCGGCACTAACGTCTCGTCCAGTTCTGACCATGGCCGGCCGTTCGGAATGTTGTTCTCACCGAAATGCGCCAGTGCCACACGCCGCACCTTCAGCAACCGCTCGAGTTCGTCCACTGCATTCGGTCCGTTGTCCCACAAATGCGACCGCGGGTGCGCGCCCCCCAGCGGGCGGCTATCGGCATCGGTAATGAAGATATGGCCTTCGTGGGCGGCGTCTTCAATGATCTTTTTGAGTTGATTTGCTTCGTCCCCACCTGGCGCGAACTCGCTGTAGCCATACCGGATAGCGACTTTGTCCCAATTGCCAATGTTCGTCCCGTAGGCCTGAGCGAGACTGATGCTGCCATCCTGAGTTAACTCGACCCGAGGGTGCGGATAATCCATCACAGAGGCGATGTTTTCGGGCGTTGTCCAAGTGTCTGCACTGGCCGTAAAATTGTGCGCCAGCCCCAGCGTGTGGCCGATTTCGTGAGCAGCCAACTGCCGCAAGCGGGCATAGACAGCCGCCTTCACCTGCTCCAACGGTCCGGTTGCCGCGCCGAAGGGCGCCATCAACGAACTGAAGATGAGGTAATCCTGACGGTACCGCAGCGAGCCTAGCGTTACTTGGCCCTTCAGAATCTCGCCCGTGCGCGGGTCCGTGATGGCGGCGCCGTATGACCATCCGCGTGTGAAGCGGTGAACCCACTGCACAACGTTGTAGCGAATGTCCATGGAATCTACGTCGGGCGGCAGTACGTTCACTTGAAATCCGTTGCGGAATCCGGCAGCTTCGAAGGCCTGTGCCCACCATTTCGCGCCGTCCACTAACGCATTGCGAACATCCTCCGGCGCCCCGCCGTCTATGTAATACACAATCGGTTTTACCGGATCGCTTACGGCGGCGTTCGGGTCCTGCTTCTCCAGACGATGGCGCACAATGAAGCGCTGGTCGAGTTCGTCTTCAAGCGGCGCCGAATAATCGCGGTAGCTGAACGGGAAGTAACCGGCCCGCGGATCGAATCGGCGCTGCCGAAAGCCGGCGTCCGGCAATTGGATGAACGAGTGGTGCTCACGCAGCGTGATCGCCTCCGGGTTCGGGGCCACGTCCTGCACGAACTTGCCAGAGCCATCGCCGGCGAACGTGACCGTCACTTCCACTTCGCTGTTTCGCGGGAAGCCTTTTGTTCGCTCAAGGTAGAAGGCACTGCGAGACGGGTCGAGCGTGTACTTGCCTTGCTTCGTTTTTGCGAGCATCGACGAAATGCCAATCGCATCGTGCAGGAAGAAACTGCTGGCATCCACCAGCACCCGGCCGCCCTCTTCCGCTTTCACATCGAAACCCCAGAGCGCCGAGACCGCAAACGAATCGGCCACTGCCCGACGCTCCATTTCGTTGTTGCTGCCGGCGCGAAACTTTGCATTCTTCTCAATCAGCAGCACGCGCGAGCCGGCACGCTCGAAGGTGACCAGGTGCGATTCCGGAATCAGGCCCCGGTCGAGCCCGACATCATTCGATCCCAATCCGCCGGGCAGGGAAGCGACATACAGAAAGTCCTGATTCCAGCGCCCGATTTCCAGCCACATCACGCCTTTGGTTGCGTCCCAGTAAAGCGGAAAGAAGCCGTCGATTCGGGTCATCTTGTCCGTGGCTTTGGCGATACCGTCGTCGGCTGCGAAGACCGGAAAAGCCATAGAACAAATGGTGAGAAGGCAAAACACAAAATGCCGCAAGCGAATGGCGATAGTATTTGGAACGGAACGCATGAAAGTTTCTGTCACAGTTTGCACCATTTTGGCGGTAGCCGGCATAGGGTCCGTGCTTGCCTTTGCCCAGCTTAATCGCAATCGGGGAGATGGCCCGGGCGGCATACCGCAGTCTACTTACTTCGTTCACCGCCTGGGAACCGACCACGCGGAGGGCATTGCCGTTATCGATATGAACAACGACGGCAAGCCGGATCTGGTCAGTGGCGCTTACTGGTACGAGAATCCAGGCGCGGGCGGCGGCGAATGGAAGCAGCACCAGTATCGCAAGGTGGAGATTGTCGGCGAATTTGTCTCCGATTGCGGCGAATGGGCGGTGGACGTGAACCACGACGGAGCCGTAGATCTGGTGACGGTCGGCTGGCAGACCGATGGCCTGTTCTGGTATGAGAACCCGAAGCAGATCGGCGCCGAGTGGAAGAAGCACTTCATTACGCACACCATCGAAACCGAAGGCGGATGGATGGCGGATATCAACGGCGATGGCAAGCCAGATTTAGCTTTAGCTCACTACGGGCGATCGGGCGTGATCTGGATCGATTTTGCCGGGCCGGAGCCGAAAGTACACCATGCCGGCGGACATGACGAGGACGGCCACGGCATTGGCATCGCGGACGTGGATGGCGACGGCAAGATGGACATTCTCACCCCGCATGGCTGGTTCAAGAACATCGATGCCGACAACGGACAAACTGGAGTGGCATGGCGATTGGGATCTGGGCGAAACCGGTTTTCCCATCGTCGGCTACGACGTCAATCACGACGGTAAGCAAGACCTGATTTACGGGCGCGGCCACAGCTACGGCCTCTACTGGATGGAACAAGGCGGCGATGCCGGGCATCCCACCTGGACCAAGCACACCATCGACGAATCGTTCTCACAGGTGCATGTGCTGAAGCTGGTGGACCTGGATGGTGATGGGGAACCGGAGTTGCTCGCCGGTAAACGCTATCGCGGCCATAATGGAAACGATCCCGGGTCTTACGATCCGCTGGTGGTCTACTACTACAAGATCGACCGCAAGAGCGGCCATTTCGAACGCTACCCCATCTCTGTGGGCGGCACGGAGGCAGCCGGAACTCAGTTCATCACGGCCGACTTTGATGGCGACGGCGACCTTGATATCGCCACGGCCGGCAAGACCGGCGTGCATCTCGCTGAGAACCTGAAGATCAACCAGGTCACCAGGGAAGTACGAGAGCAGCAGCTCTTGTTGAACAAACAATGGCCACTTCCGGGCGAAGGCGAAGAAGTGGAATGGCAGCATGGCCCGAAGCCGGCTGCGAACCCGCCGTCGAAGTAAGAGACCGGGTTGCATGAAGAAGCTTTAATCTGTTAATCTGATCTCACCTAAACAAATTCCATCGAATTAAACCCGCCGGGGATACAATCCTTGGCGGGTCTTTTTTCGCCCTCAGCAGCAATTTTCATGAAGTTTGCGATTGCCTCCTTATTTGTTCTTCTGTCTATGTCCCTGCTTTCTGCTCAGAACGGCAGCGGCCCTCGAAAGTTAATCGTTACTGCCGTGAATGAGGGTCAAAGGGTGTCACTCCCTGGCTCTGTTCATCCGCTGGCACGGCCGGAATTCGACGCGGGGACTGCGCCTTCCAGCTTGCCTATGGAGCACATTCATTCTGGTGCTGAAGCGAAGCCCAGACCAGGAGGCCGCGTTGGCGGAGCTGCTGGCAAACCAGACAGACCCGGCATCGGGAAGCTACCAGCGATGGCTGACGCCTGATGAGTTCGGTGCTCGCTTCGGAGCCTCGGATGCGGACATCCAAACCGTAACGTCGTGGCTGCAGGGGCACGGCTTCACTATCGATTCTGTGTCGCGCGGCCGGACGACGATCCAGTTCTCGGGCACGGCGCAGAGTGTGGCGCAAGCGTTCCATACCGAAGTACATAAGTATGTTGTCGAGGGCGTGGAGCATTGGGCTAACGAAACGGCGGCCGAAATACCGGCGGCGTTGACTCCGGCAGTGGCAGGCGTAGTCTCGCTCCATAACTTCGTCTCGCGCCCGCAGATTCGTGTCATGGGCCAGACGACGGGAGCTAAGCCGAATGCGACGTTCGCGAACGGGCAACACGCTTTGGCGCCCGGCGATTTCGCTACTATCTACAACTCGATGCCGCTGTACTATGCGGGCTACATGGGGGCAGGCCGGACCATCACGGTGCTGGGCCGCTCCAATTTCAACGGGCAGGACGTAGCGGATTTCCGGCGCACGTTTGGATTGTCGAACTTGAATCCGGTGGTGATTGTGAATGGCGCCGATCCGGGCGATCTTGGCGGCGGCGAAGAGGCGGAAGCCGTGCTGGACAATTCCTGGGCGGGAGCCATCGCCCCAACGGCCACGGTGAACTTCATTCTTTCTGCGTCGACGAGCGCGAGCGACGGAATTTTTCTTTCGGAGCAGTATGCGATCGATCACAATATCGGCGACGTGATCACGTCCAGTTTCGGCAGTTGCGAAGCGCTCGCCTCGCAGGCGGAGGCGACGGCCGTTTCGTCACTCGCACAACAAGCGGCCGCGCAAGGGCAAACAATGGTTGTGTCTTCGGGCGATTCCGGTTCCGCCGGTTGCGATGCACCAACTTCGGGAACCGCCACGCACGCGCCATCGGCGAACCTTCTCGCTTCCACGCCGTATACCATTGCCGTGGGCGGCACGGAGTTCAATGAGAATGGCAATGCCGGCTATTGGAACTCTTCGAATGCATCGGGAGCAATTTCAGCCACCGGATACATTCCTGAAGCTGTTTGGAACGACAGCAGCGCCGGCAATTTGTACGCGAGCGGAGGCGGAGCAAGCATCTACTTCGCAAAGCCTTACTGGCAGGCGCATGCGGCAGGCATCCCGCTGGATGGCGCTCGTGATATCCCGGATGTCGCTTTCAACGCGTCTGCCTCACACGACGGATACCTGTTGTGTCTTAACGGGTCCTGTGCCAATGGCGCGACCAGATTCGCTGTTGTGGGTGGAACTTCGGTGAGTGCACCTACGTTTGCGGCGATTATGGCGTTGGTCGACCAGAAGAATGGCGCGCGCCAGGGCCAGGCCGCGCCTGTCTTGTATCGCCTGGCAGGCAAGCAAAACGACATCTTCCATGACGTGACCGCAGGAAGCAACGCCGTTCCTGGTGCTAGTGGATACGCTGCTACGCCGGGCTACGATCTCGCCACCGGACTCGGCTCGGTGAACGCCTACAACCTGGTCAACGAATGGCAGAATGCGGGCTCTGCTGTGATGCCCCTGTTTACCCTGACGAATACAAATAGCGGTTTTGTGCTGGATGTGGCCGGGGGAGGTAAGTCGTCCGGAACACCGGTCCTGCAATGGCAGTATTGGCAAGGACCAAACCAGCAATGGCAGTTCGTTGCCGCTCAGCCGGGATGGTACGAACTCGTCAATAGCAACAGCGGACTTGCGTTGAGCGTTTCCGGAAACGGCAACGCCATCGTTCAGTCTCCTTACGGCGGCACATCCATTCAGCAGTGGGGATTCACCTCAGCAGGGAACGGAACCTACACTTTGAAAAACCGGCAGACTGGTCTGCTGCTGGACATGCAGGGAGGCGTCGCCACGGAAGGCGCGCCTGCGGTACAGAACTACGGTTCCGGCGGCGCGAGCCAGGTATGGCAGCCGTTTGAAATCCAATAGCGCGTAGGTCGGGAACGCCGGCGGGCTGCGATCCACAGTGCGCCCGTGAACAGCGCGAGGAGGCCGGCGAAGCGCGGCTCAGGTACGGTGGCAGATTCGGGTTCCGCGATGAAACCATGTGGGCCGTCATCCTCTTCCTCACTGCCACCATATTCACCGACAATGGCGCCCTCGTCGTTGATGCCCTCCGCTGCTGTGTTATGGCCCCCTGGAACATCGAAAACTTGGTAACTGCCGTCGGGCTGCAACACGAACGCCTGCTCTAACCCTCCTGTCATGTATGCAATGCTACGACCGACTATGGTGCCCGAATCATTGATACCGGCGACGTGGACACCGTAAGGAACATCGATAGAGAACTGCCGGACCGCACCGGAGACAAGCGACTCGACAAAGGGTTGGTCCCCGATGGATCCTACCAGGAACTGGCCGTTTGGACTCAAGCCGCTTACATATCCGTCCTTGGGAAGGGGCAAAGGCGTAGTGGTTAGGCCATCGGCGCTTCGCAAAAAAAGGCCCGCCAAACCAGGCTGAGACGAGGCTGCAAAGACCAACACGCGGCCACTATCATCAATCGAGATTGCCTGGGTGGTTTGGAAGCCATTCATTTGGAAGGTGCCGACGGCGCCATTCGAGACTTGGATAGCTTCCTCACCACCAGTTGGGAGGTCCGCAAAGCCCACAGCCACCCCTGCGTTGTTGATGGAGAGGAACTCCGTGCCCGGCACCTGAATCGTCACCTGCCCGTCGGCAGTCCGCAGAAATCCAAGTCTGCCGTAGGAACTGTCTTGTTGAATACCATCCGACAATCTGCCCGGAGTCGTTGATCGCCGTGGGGTGGATGGAGGTGCCCACCGTGAATGATGTGAACGAGTAAGGGAGGGTGGCTGCCGGCGAGGTTCCAGCCAGTAGGGAGAGGGCGATCCACAAACGACGGAGCATCTCTCTACCACCGTAAGCGTTTCTGGCGACTTAAGCGAGATAACTGTGCTCCGAAGCCTTACTAGCAACCGCCTTAATAGGCGGGTGTTTGCGGGAGCCATGCCGTAGTTCAACCACAACGAGTGTCCCGGCGAACAGCGCGACGAGGCCGGCGAAGCTTGGCTCCGGTATCGCGGTAAGTTCGGGTTGCGCAATGAAGGCACCGGATCCGCCGTCGCCGGAGTATTCACCGACTATGACGCCGCTGTCGCTGATTCCAAAGGCTAAGGTGTAGGCCGCCGCCGGAAACAGGAGCGTCTGCACCGTGCCGTCGGGCTGAATGACGAAAGCTTGCTGGGATTGCACTCCCCGGTAACTGTTTGTATATCCCACGATGGCGCCCGCGTCGTTGACGCCAGTAGCCGTGACGCCTGCGACGCTGGAAACGGTGAACTGCTGCACCACGCCCGACTGAATTGACTCGACGAGGGGTTCGCCGCCGGACGTTCCTACCAAAAGTTGGCCGTTGGGACTCAGGCCGCTCGGGCCGCCATTGGCCGGGAAGTTCAGGGGCGTCTCAGTCAGGCCATCGGCGCTGCGCAGGAAGTATATTGCCGGACCAGGTTGGGAGTAGGCTGCTAACAGCATCCGGCCGCTATCGTCAATGGAGATCGGCTCCGTCTGATCGAGGCCGTTCACGCGGAAGGTGCTGATGCTTCCATTCGACAGCTGAATCCCCTCGTAGACTGAGGCGCTCACTGCCGCCGACCCTACAGCAATGCCTCCATTGTTGATAGCTGCCAGCTCCGTTGATGGAGAGCCCGGCACAACCACGGTCGTGAACTGCCCGTCGGCGGTACGCAGGAATCCAGACTCCAGCGACGAACCCGCTTGTGTATACCAACCGACAACCTGCCCAGCATCATTGACCCCAGTCGGGTGAACTATAGAACTTCCGGCGGGCGAAAATGAGGTAAATGAGTAAGGAACGGTCGCCGCGGACGACGTGCCGGCTGCCAGAATGGAAGCAGCAATCCACAAGCAACGAAGCATCACCGTACGATCGCAAGGCTTTGCCCTACGTTACAATGAAGAAATTATCCCTCGAAGCCATACGAGGGGTTTGTGTCTCGTTCCGGACAAGATCCTAGCTTCATGACTTCCGTCGAACCCATAACCCGGTCACGCGCCGGTGAATTTCGCCAGAAACTGCAGTCGAAAATCGTGGTCGCCGACGGCGCCATGGGCACTATGCTGTACGGCAAGGGCGTATTCATCAACCGTTGTTTCGATGAGCTGAACTTATCGGCCCCGCAGCTGGTGAAAGAGGTTCACGCTGAGTACGTCAAGTCTGGAGCCGAAATCGTTGAGGCCAATACCTTCGGCGCAACGCGCATCCGGCTGGGCGCTTTCGGCTTTGCCGAAAAATTGCAGGCGATCAATGAAGCCGGCGTTCGGCTGGCTCGCGAAGCCGCCGGTGACAAGGCATTCGTTGCCGGCGCAATGGGGCCCTTAGGCTCACGTTTAGAACCGCTGGGCGCGCTCTCATTCGCCGAGGCGCACGCCGCCTTCCGCGAACAGGCAGACTCCCTGGTTGGCGCGGGTGTCGATCTTTTCGTTCTCGAAACGTTCTACGATCTGAACGAACTTCGGGAGGCGATCCTTGCCGTACGCGAGGCGGCCGGTCCCGAGACCGTCATCATTGCGCAGGTTACCGTGAACGACGACGGAACACTGCGCGAAGGCACGGCAACTGAGACCTTCACGCGCGCACTCGATGCCTTACCCGTTGATGTCATCGGCGTGAACTGTTCTGCTGGGCCGAAGGTGGCGCTCGAGACCATCGAGAAAATGGCGCAGTGGACGGAGAAGCCGCTCAGCGCCATGCCGAACGCGGGTCTGCCGGCCACGGTTGAAGGCCGCAACATCTATCTGTGTTCGCCCGAATATATGGCGCAGTACTCACGCCGCTTTGTGCAGGCGGGCGTGCGCGTAATGGGCGGTTGCTGTGGAACCACGCCCGAACATATCAAACAGATTTGCGCCGAGATCCGGTCGATGCAGCCGGCCCAGATTCGTGCATCCGCTACCACCGTTGCCGTTTCCAACGTCGCCAAGCCTGAAGTCCAGCGCATGGCCAAGATTCCTGTGGCCGAGCGCTCGCAACTGGGAGCGAAGCTGGCCGCCGGTAAGTTCGTTTCTTTCGTTGAGATCTTGCCGCCGCGCGGCGTCGATCCGGTGAAGGAGGTGGCGGGCGCGAAGCTGTGCCACGATCACGGGATTGACTGCATAAACGTTCCCGACGGACCGCGCGCCAGTGCGCGACTTAGCGCGCAGGTCACCTGCATGCTGATTCAGCAGCGGGCTGGGATTGAAGCCGTGCTCCACTTTTGCTGCCGCGACCGCAACATTCTGAGCATTCAGTCGGAGTTGCTCGCCGCGCATGCAGTCGGTGTACGCAACCTCATCTGCATTACGGGCGATCCGCCCCGCATGGGTACCTATCCGGACGCAACTGCTGTGTTTGATGTCGACGCGATCGGCTTGACCAACATCGTGAACAACCTGAACCAGGGCTTGGATCTTGGCGGGAATCCGATCGGCTCCCAAACCGGACTCCTCATCGGAGTCGGCGCCAACCCGGGCGCCATCAACATGGACGAAGAACTTCGCCGGTTCGCCTGGAAGGTGGAGGCGGGCGCCGAGTACGTAGTGACACAGCCGGTGTTCGATCTTGGCCTACTGGAACAATTTCTGCGCGCGATTGAGCAGTACAAGGTGCCGGTAATTGCGGGTATCTGGCCGCTGACCAGTTATCGGAACGCTGAGTTTATGGTGAATGAACTGCGTGTTCCCGTTCCGGCGGCTTACATGGAGCGCATGCGCCTGGCCGATAGCGCCGAGAAAGCGCGAGCCGAAGGCGTTCGCATTGCTCAGGAGATGGTGCAGCAAGTTCGGCCGTTAGTGCAGGGCGTGCAACTCAGCGCTCCGTTCGGACGTTACGAGATGGCGATTCAGGTCGCCGAGGCAATCAGCGCGCGCTAACCACTGCCGACCGGCAGTAACTCAGACCAGAAATTCTTTACGTGGCTACCGATCTTATATCTATCGACCCTAACGCGCCCACAGCCGAAGCCGTCGCTCGTGCTGCTGTTGAGATCTCGCGCGGACGCATCGTCGGCGTACCGACCGACGCACGCTACAGCCTGGTAGCGGACCCGCTGAACCTGCACGCAGTCCAGAAAGTCTTCTCCGCTAAGGGACGCGAAAGTATTCGCTCTCTCCCGCTCGCGATTTCGGATACGCTGATGGCGGAAGACCTCTCGAGCGAACTCAACAGCCGCTTCTACATACTCGCTCGCCACTTTTGGCCCGGACCTTTGACGATGATTGTGCCGGCTTCGGCCAAAGTGCCATTGAAAGTCACGGGCAATACCGGCCGCCTGGCGCTTCGTCATGCCAAGGCGCCGGTGTTGAACGCCATCGTCGAAAAGGTTGGTCACGCCCTGATTGCCACTAGCGCCAACATTTCGGGCGAGCCTACTATTGGCACTGGCATTGATCTCTTTGCCGCTATGGATGGCCGCATCGATCTGGTGCTCGATGGTGGACCCTGCATCGGGCCTGGTCCCACCACGGTCGACATCACCGATGCTTACTGGAAGTTGATCAAGGAAGGCGAGATCACCGAAAAAGAGATCGCCGAGCTGCTTTCGTCTTAGTGCGCCGTCCCGCCATCAGCGGCTGGTAGCTCAAAGTAAAAACGCGAACCGACGCCGAGTTTGCCTTCTGCCCAGATACGTCCTCCGTAACGCTCGATGACTCTCTGACAGATGGCGAGTCCAAGTCCAGTGCCAGGAAAGCGGTCTTTGTGCAGCCGTTTAAACAGCCCGAAGATGCGGGTGGCATACTGCTGCTCGAACCCAATGCCGTTATCGGCAACAGTGATCACCCACTTGTCACCCTGCCTTGCGGCCGTGATCTCCACTCGCGGCGCGGTTCCGTCCTTCCGGTACTTCAACGCGTTCGCTATCAGGTTCTGAAACACCTGCACTAGCTGCGATTCGTCGCCGCGAACGACGGGCAAGGCGGATGCTGTCACGGTGGCGCCGGTTTCCTCGATACCAGTTTTCAGAACACCGATAGCCTGGCGGTAAGCATTCTCAAGATTGGCTCTTCCCAGCGGCTCTTCGTCGGCCTGCACGGTACGCGAAAACACCAGCAGGTCATCTATCAGCGCTTCCATCCGGCTGACACCTTGCCGCACGTAATCTACATACTGGTTGATGGAGGAGCTCTGGTCGCCCAAGCGCTTCACTATTAGTTGCGTATAGATGTTCACCATGCGCAACGGCTCACGCAGGTCGTGGCTGGCCACATACGCGAATTCTTCCAGTTCGCGATTCATGCGGCGGAGTTCTTGTTCAGTTTTGCGCTGATCGGAGACGTCGGTGTTGGTGCCAAACCAACGCACCACACGCCCTGCGTGGTCCTTCACTGGTTCCACTCGCGTAAGGAACTGCCGGTAGGCGCCGTTCGCTCCTCGCAGCGGGAAAACCATCTCGAACGGTACACCGGTCACCACCGATTTTGTCCATTGAGCGAGAACCTCCGGGAACACTGCGGGGTCATGAACCCTTTCCCATTTGAACCCGCTGACATCATCGAGCGTGGTGCCCGTAAATTCGTACCAACGGCGGTTGTACCAGAAGATGTTGCCGGTCTCGTCCGCCATCCAGGCCAGGTTTGGAATGCTCTCGGCTAAGGTGCGAAATTGCTGCTCGCTTTCTTCTATCTGCTTCCGGGTCTCCACCATATCGGTGACGTCGGTAGCATGAACAAACGTGCCGTCGATACGGCCGTCCGCCCCGCGAGTGGGCAGACACACGAAACTGACATAAACTGTTTCAGCCTTGGGATTGCCAAGTGCAACAGCGATTTCGCGCTTCGCATGCGGCTCGCCTGTTTGAAAAACGCGGTCGAAGATCTCGTTGTAACCCACTGACGCGATCTCCGGTAATGCTTCGCTCAGGGTCTTGTTGAGCAACTCGTCTGCCGAGGCTCGGTTCACTAGACGAACATAGTCATCATTCACCCATTCAAAGCGGTGTTCAGGTCCACGCAAGACCGCAACCGCCGCCGGAACTTGCGCGAACAGGTCTCGCCACCTGCGGCTCTCCATGGCGAACACACGCGTTGCCTGCTCCCGAGTGTCTTTGCGTGCCTGCGCCAGGTTCAGATGTGCGGCGATGCGGGCTCTAAGCTCCCGAGCGCTGAAAGGCTTCACCAGGTAATCGTCGGCACCCGAATCCATACCGTGGCTTTGCGCCTCTTCGCCCGCACGAGCCGAAAGCAAGATAAACGGTATGCTGCGGGTGGAAGGCTCTGCTCGTAAAGCCTGCAGCAGCCCATGACCGTCCAACCCGGGCATCATCACGTCCGACAAAATCAAATCGGGCTTCTCCCGTTGCGCGAGTGCCAGTGCCTCCAAGCCATCGGCTGCAGGGATCACGGCATACCTATCCCCAAGCAACCGCTGCAGGTACTGGCGCATGTCGGCATTGTCGTCCACCAGCAGAATCTTCTGTCGTTGCCGTTTCCGCGTTTCGTCATCTGCGGTCGTTTGCTCGGTCGACTCTTGGCCGATCTCCGCCGTGGCTGGCAGCCAACGCAGCGCCTCTTCAACGTAAGCCTCGGAGCGCACCAGCGTGGATCCACTTTGTGATGCGTTCACGCGATCTGACGGCAGGTGTTCCTTGCCGCGCGGCAGCGAAACCACGAACGAGCTTCCCTGGCCGGGGACGCTTTGGACGCGGATGGTGCCCCCATGAAGCTGAACTAATTCTTCCACCAACGCTAAACCGATGCCGGTTCCTTCGTGCGAGCGGCCATGCGATCCTTCCACGCGGTGAAAACGCTCAAAGAGGCGAGGCATCTCTTCTGTTGGAATGCCGATCCCGGTATCGCGGATTTCCAATTCAACCGAGTCTCCTGCCTGCCGCAAGCGCACCGAGATCTGCCCTTTCATGGTGAATTTGAAAGCGTTGGAGAGCAGATTCAGAACTATGGCCTCCCACATCTCGCGGTCAACGTAAATGGGTTCGGGGAGCTCCTGGCATTCCACCTTGAATTCCAGGCCGGCGCGTTCGGTGGCTGACCGGAACGTCGAAGCGAGTTCGCTGGTGAATGTGCCGAGCTCGGTTGGCACATAAACGGCTCGGGTGCGCCCGGCCTCAAGGCGCGAGAAATCGAGCAGCGAATTTACCAGCCGTAGCAGCCGGAGGGCATTTCTGTGTGCAACCTGTAGGGTTTTCTTGACCTCTGTCCCCACGCTGCTACCGTCTGCGAGCAGATCTTCCAGCGGGCCGAGCAGAAGCGTCAAGGGAGTGCGAAACTCATGGCTGACGTTGGAGAAGAATTGAGTCTTCGCGTAATCCAGTTGCGCCAGAGCGGCCGCGCGCTTTCGTTCCTCCTCCAGCGCGCGGGCATCGCCAACCGCGGTTGTGACATGTCCGCCGATTAAGCTGAGAAAACTCCGGTAATCCCCATCCAGCCGTTTCCGCGGGCTGACGCCTAAAACAAGAAAGCCGATCCGGTGGCCTGCCGGATCAATCGGCACCACCACCGCCTGTGTGGGAGGAACGGGCCACGCTCCACATGGCACATTCTCCATGTGCGGCGGAATCGCTACCTCGACCATTTCTCCTGTCCGCGCAGCCTCCGCAAACAGCCAGTCGCTTTCTGCAAAAACAATAGTTTCCGGCAGCAGCGGCGTTGGCCCTGATACGCCGGCGGTGGAGCAAACGTTCGCCTCCGTGCCATCCCGCGAGAAGAGGTAGGAAGCGGCGAACGGAATATCTTGGGGATTGCTAGCCAGAAGGCTGCTGGCAAGCTGGCAGACGTGTTCAGTGTTCTCGGTATTGGCGCCCCGGGCACCTTCCGCCAAATCTCGCAGCATGCGAAGCCGGCGCTCGCCAATCACCTGCGCGGTGGTTTCCTGCACCGGTGTGAAAATGCCGCCCACGCCGCCCGACTCATCGCGGATAGGGCTGTACGAGAAAGTGAAGTAACACTCTTCCGGATAGCCGTTTCGTTCCAGTTCCAAGAGCAAATTGTCCGACCAGGTAGCTTCGCCGCGTTCGATTACGCCCTCGAGCATGGGCCCGATGATGTGCCAGATTTCGGGCCACACCTCCTTACCGGGCGCGCCTAAAGCGTGCGGGTGTTTAATGCCCAGAATGGGTATGTAAGCGTCGTTGTACAGCTTGACAAGGTGCTTACCCCACCACACGAGAATGGCGAAGCGGGAGTTCAGGCAGGTGGAGATGGACGTCTTCAGTGACTGCGGCCATTGATCGACAGGGCCGAGCGGCGTCTGCGACCAGTCGAGCGAGCGCATGAGTTCGCCCATGCTTCCGCCGCCTGAGAAGACACTATCTACGTTCCGTTCCTGCGCTATTTCCATTGCGCCCCGCTTATCTCTTGACGGCCGCCGATAGAGGTAATGTGCGAGAGGACGATCCCGCAAAGATTTGGAACTCGCCCGACGGCAACTCCCAATCGTTCTTCTCTTCGTTGAACACGGAGAGAAATTTCGGCTGCAGCTTCAATGTGACGGTCTTCGTTTCTCCTGGCGCCAGCGCCACACGCTGCCAGGCAACCAATCGCTTGGGCGGTTCGCCGGTAGAGGTGGGCAGCGCTGCGTACACCTGCGCGATCTCATTACCTGCACGCTTTCCCGTATTCTTAACGACGAAGCTGACCGATTCGAGATTGGCCTCGAGATTCGAATACGAGAAAGTTGTGTAGGAGAGGCCATAACCGAAAGGAAACAGCGGCTGTTTGTTCTCGGCGTCGAACCATTTGTAGCCAACCTTCAGTCCCTCCGTATAGGGAATGTCGAACGGGGGCAACTGGCCACGACCAATGGGCTGCAGGTCGATTCCGGGGATCTGTGGATGCGGTAAATCGGCATCGGACTTGGCGAAAGTAACAGGCAGCTTGCCACTGAAGTTCACGTCGCCAAACAGCAGGTTGGCAATGGCCTGCGCTCCGTTCACGCCGGCGTACCAGCTTTCCACAACTCCCGCTACCTGATCCACCCAGGGCATGGCGACAGGTCCGCCCGTTTCCAGCACCACAATCGTTTTCGGATTGGCACTGGATACTGCACTCACCAGCGCATCCTGATTGTGCGGCAGGTTAAGCGTGCGTGCATCGCGTGCTTCCGTCATCGGCTGATTTACGAAAACAATCGCGATCTCTGCTGCCTTTGCCACATTGGCCGCTGCCGCCGGATCGGAACCGTCGTTAAAGGAAAACTTCGCTCCGGGTGCTTTTCGCTGCAAGTTCTTGAGCGGCGAAGTAGGAAACCAGACGTCGGGTCCAAGAAACTTGCTCGGCGCTCCGCCGGGTGGGTCCACCTGAGCCGAGCCGCCGCCAGACAACATGCCCGTGTCGGCATGCTCGCCGATGATCGCGATGGAACGAACCTTGTCCGCGTCCAGTGGCAGAACGGCGCGTTCGTTCTTCAACAACACGATGCCCTTTTCGGCGATGCGTTGCGATATCTCTGCGCCGGTAAACGGATCCACGGCACGGCCGGTGGGCGGGTCATCCACAATCCCGGCCGCGAACTCGCTCCGCGCAATGCGACGCGCCATGTCATCCAGACGGGACATGGGAATTTCGCCGCTCTGCACGGCGGCCTTCAATGGATCGCCCAGAAAGCGATAACCAGGCTGTTCGTTGTCGAGCCCTGCTAGGACTGCCTTGGTAGTGCTGTGCGTTGCTTCCCAATCGCTGATCACAAACCCCGGGAACTGCCAGGACTTCTTCAAGACGTCCGTGAGCAGGTACTGGTTCTCGCACGCCCAGTCGCCGTTCACCTTGTTGTACGAGCACATCACCATACCGGGATGGCCTTCCGAAACCGCGATCTCAAATGCGAGCAGGTCGCTTTCCCGCATGGCGCGCTTGCCCAGCAGCACGTTCCCCGTGTTACGGCCGGTTTCCTGGTCGTTGAATGCGTAATGCTTCAAGTCGCTCAGTATCTTTTGGCTGTTCACGCCCTGAATCAGGTGCGCCACCGTCTCGCCGGCCAGTACTGGGTCTTCACCGGCATATTCGAAGTTGCGGCCATTGCGTGGCTCGCGCGTAATGTCCACTCCGCCGCCCAAGGTAGTGTTGTACTTCTGATCTCTGAGCTCGCGTCCAATCAATGCGCCGTAATCGGTGGCCGCATCCAAGTCCCAGCTGGCGGCTGCCCCGATCACGGACGGCAGCAACGTGGAGTACCGTCCCATCTTCGCGGCATCTCGCACGCCCACGGCCGAATCGGCAAGCTGCAGATTGGGCAGGCCAAGACGCGGAATACCAGCAACCACCCCAGCGCCGCCGTTCGAAACCGGGCCGGCAGCATCGAATCCACCCATGCCGTGGACCAGCGAGATTTTCTCGTCCAAGGTCATCTCTTTCAAGACCAGGTCCGCACGCTCGTCCGGCGAGAGATTCGTGTTCATCCAGGGCCCGGTTACCTTCTGCTGCCGGCGGTTCTGAGCAGTAGCGGAAGTAATCACCATCACCACCGAAAGCAACGCAACTGTTTTGAGCTTCATTCTGATTTCCTAAACTTATCGCTTCACGCGAAAGAACAACATGTGTTGCCATGGCAGCGTCTCTACCGCATGATCGAGCACGAAACCCGACGCGTTCAATTCGGCCTTGGCCTGCGTTACCGACATCTTATGCTCTTCACGGATGGGCACATTCGGATCTTCTTTTCGGAATTCCAGCAGCACCAGTTCGCCATCGGGCTTCAACGATTTCGCAATCTCGCCCAGCATGGCCTGAGGATGCGCCAGTTCGTGGTAGACATCCACCAACAGCACATAATCAAGGCGTGCGGCGGGTAAGTGAGGGTTAGATTCCGCGCCCTGAATGAATTGAATGTTCGAGACTTCCTCGCGCGCCGCGTTCTTACGCAGCAGGTCTAACATCTCGGGCTGCAGATCGTTCGCATACACGGTTCCGCCCGGCGAGATTTGCTTTGCTATGCGCAGGCTGTAGAAACCTGTGCCGGCGCCCACTTCGCCCACCTGCATGCCCGGATGAAGGTGGAGAGCCGCGATGGCTTTCTCGGGTCGCTCCTCCTGTTCGCGCTCCGGGCGGTTTAACCAGTCGGCTCCGTCGGCCCCCATAACGGGTGCAATCTTCCGGCCGGTCACGGGATGCGTTCCTTGCTGGGCGAAGGCGCCGAACGCCAGGGCGATCAATAGCAGACTGGAGAGAAAGCGAGACTTTAGAACCATGAGGCGCTAGTGTGCGGGCTTGTACTTTTCAAGAAACGCGCGAACGTCTTCCGGGCCTATTCTGGTGGTGGAAGTGAATTCGTGGTGCTGCTGCGCGGTGACCACCTTGCCATCCGGATCCAAAATCACCAGCACCGGAACCCCTTCCACACTCACGCCCATGCGCTGCGCAAGATCGTTGTTATCTTTGCCTTCGTCACCGATGCTGACGTGTGCCACCACGTAGTTCTGTTGCAGCAGCGGCGCGAAGTCTTTCGAGTGGAACGTGGTGTCCAGCACGTGGCAGTCGTAACACCAATTGGCCCCAAACATGACCAGCACGCGCTTGTGTTCGCGTCCGGCCTTTGCCATTGCTTGCTTAAGCTCCACCACGGATTCCTGTGGGCTGGCATAGAGCGCCGTGTTTGGTTTAGCCGGTTCCGGTAAACGGCGGCCGTTGTCCGAAACGAACGGAGACCGTTGGGTGGCGTAAATGTGCCAACCGTCTGGCTGCTGCACCCAGACCTGCACCACCGACGAAACAAGACTTTGCCCAAACTTCTGCGCCTGCACACGCATTACGAGTTTGGTCTCATTCTGCTCGCTTTCGAGTGACAACACTTTTGGCGCAACATTGCTGATGCCCTCGGTTTTCAGCCCAGCCCAATATGCCGCTTCCTGATCGACGTCATGACTTTGCTCCTTGCCGATGACGATCACTGCCGGAGGATTCGTGCTGTAAAAAGAATGCACGGCTTGGGTGTCTCCTGATGCCACGGCCGCGGTCCATTTGGCAAGCGGGGCGAAGGAATGCTGTGCCCATGCCATCGGCGTGCTCGTGAGCAGCAGACCTGGCACCAGCACACGGGCCACCAATGGTAAACAACGACTCACGAATCTCATCCGATTACCAGTATCTCTATGCGTTCGCTGGTCGGCTATCGTATTGGCCATGCGCATCGGCCTTCTTTCGGACACTCACGGCGACCTGGACGATGCTATTTTTACTCACTTCGCCGAGTGTGACGAAGTGTGGCACGCGGGCGACTTCGGGCCTGTCCACATCCTGGACCGTCTGCGCGCGTTTAAGCCCGTTCGCGGCGTCTGGGGCAACATCGACGGTCCTGATATCCGCGCCGACTTGCCTCGGGACCTCAGTTGGGATTGCGACGGCGTTCTTGTGTACATGACCCACATCGGCGGTTACCCGGGGAACTACGATAAGCGGGCAGCAGCGGAGTTGCTGCAAGTGCGTCCGGCGCTCTTCATCGCCGGGCACTCGCACATTCTGCGCGTCATGCGCGATCCAACGCTGGGCCTGTTGCATATGAATCCGGGTGCCTGCGGTCATCATGGCTGGCACAAGGTGCGAACGTTGCTCCGCTTCACCATTGCGGCCGGCAAGATCTCGGGCGTGGAGGCCATCGAACTTGGACCGCGTGGCCGCCTTGGACCGCAAACGAAGGCGCGATAGCATGGTCCGCATGACTCGTCGCGATCTGTCTTTGCTGCTTCCTGCGCTTGGCTTTTTCGGAGCCGGAATGGCCGAAGCGCAAGCCGCCGATACGCAACATTCGCGCGTTTTCGTGTTCGACGACCTGGTCCCTAAACAGTCCGCTACTGGCGCCACCACTCGAGCGGTGATGCGCGGCAAACTGCCGACCGGAGAAACCGTGGAAATGCACGAGACCACGCTGCCGCCCGGAGCCTCGCCACATCCGCCTCACCACCACGTCCATTGCGAGTTCATGCTGATTCGCGAGGGAACGGTGGAGTTTACCTTTAATGGAAAGCCGGAACGGATTGGACCGGGCGGAATAGCTTACGCCGCTTCAGGTGAGGAGCATGGATTGAAAAACGTAGGCTCTGTGCCGGCGAATTACTTTGTCATCGCCATCGGGATAGAGCCCGCGGCCTCGTAGGCGTCGGTTCAACGATGCGACAAATCGCGAATCCAGATATCCTTAAACTCCATGTTGCCGCGTCCACCCGCGTGTAGCTGCAGTGCGATAGTGCCATCCTCGGCCCCAGGCTTTGGATCGGTGAAGTCAACCATTTGCACGCCATTTAGGCGCGAACGATAGCGGTTGCCGGAGACTTCCACCAGGTACTCGTTCCACTCGCCCATGCGCACCACAATCTCGTTTTCCGGTGCCGGCCACACCACCCAGTTCCGGCCATCTTCGGCGTAGACGCCACCGGTGTGATGCATCATGTTGCAATCGATCTCGAACTGCATGCCCTGCGTGACATCCGCCGTGCCCGCTTTAAACGCCGAGTGAAAGAAGACACCGCTATTGCCATCGCCCACGCACTTGAATCGCAACGCCAGTTGAAAATCTCTGTAGTTCGCCTTCGTTTGCAGGTAGCCGTAGTCTTTCGTCAGCCCTTTGCCATGAATAAGGCCGTCAGCCACGGTCCAGCTCTCGTTCCCGACTGGCTCCCATCCCTCCAGGTCTTTCCCGTTGAACAGCGAAACCCAGTCCTCACCCCCTGCCTTCTTCTTGCCCTGTGCCATCAGGGGCAGTCCTAGGGCCAGCAGTGTGAAAGCTGCCACCATCTGCCTCATGCAACTACTCATTCCTGTCTTTCTTGCGCTAAACATTGCCGCTAAGAATCTTTTCAAACCGGCTGTTTACTTCGCGCAGGTAATTTGCGTCGCCCGCCGGAAGCTCCACGGTGGCGGTGCCCTTGTACCCGACTTCCTGCAGCGCGTCGTAGATCGCTTTCCACTGGATGTCGCCTTCGAGCAGCGGAACCCACGCCGCCACTCGATTGCCTGTTGCTTTGTCTTCGCGGAAAGAAAAATCCTTGATGTGCAGTTTGGCGATGCGATGCCCTAAGATGCGTATCCAGTCTTGCGGGTAGCCGTAGAGTACGACATTGCCCACATCGAAGTAGGCCTTGACGTAAGGGCTCTGGAAGCTGTCGACATACTTGGCGAACTCCACTGGATCGAGTAAAAACTTGTTCCAGACTTCTTCGATGCCGAGCACCACCTTCAGTTGCTCAGCCATGGGCAACAGCTTATGAATCGATTCCTGTGACCGCTTATAAACATCCGGGTAGTGACTGGTTGCATCCACCACAGCCGGAACCAGCAGCACGGTGTCGGTCTCCCAAAGGTGAGCGTTGCGCAGCGATGTGCGCGCGCCTTCCAGACTCCTGTTGACGACGGATGCATCCGGCGACGACAGCGGGTATTTCCAATGATCCATGTTCATCACGGAATGAATGCGGAGCCCGGCGTGCTGTGCGCCGCGTTTGATTTGCTGCGCTTCGGATTCGTCCGGTGTCGTGGGGCACTCTACCTGTTCAAAGCCACAGTCTCGCGCCAGCTGAAGACGATCCCCAATCGGCATGTTCGAGGGCAACATGCTGTACTCCACCGCGCGGCGGATCGGCAGTGGTGTTGCAGACGACGTAGTTGCCGCGAAAGCGAACGCGGCGGCGGTTCCAATGAAGGTGCGGCGTTCCATAAGCCCTAGCTGTACAAACTCGTTCTTACAAAGTCGTTCCGGAATTTGCCTTTGGGATCGTAATGGGCAACCAGCTCCTTGTAGGCCGCCAGCTTTTCATACTGCGGTTGAATCTTATCCGGGGCAATGGTGAATAGCTTGGCCCAGTGCGGCCGCGGGTTGAAGGGAGCCAGCTGCGCTTCTATCAGCGGCAGTACCTGTTTCACTTCGGGCCATTCCGGCTTCCAGGTAAAGTGCATCGCCAACGACGGACGATGGTACGCCATGCTCATCCAGAGGTCGTCGGCTTCAATGGTGCGCAGTTCGGTGACGAACAGATGCGGTGTGATGTGGTCGCGCAGCTTTTCCACCGCCAGAATGGCTTGGTAGGCGCGGTCGCGCGGTATGAAGTATTCGGACTGCAGTTCCGCTCCGCTGCTAGGAGTAAAGTTCATGCGGAAGTGCGGCAGCCGCTCATACCAGGGCCCGGGAATGCCCAGCTGCTCCGTACAGTTCTCGGCGGAGTGCCCGGCCAGCGGATGAAGGCGCACGGTTGCTGGTTTGGCTCCGAAGAAGTCCGCTTGTGCCTTCGGTGCAGTGCCTCCGTGCGCGATGCGGCTTTTTACCCAGACCTGCGTGATGCGGTGGTGCTGCCAGTCGGTGAATAGACTCACGCTGTAGCCGCTCAAGAAGATCTCGTCCAGGTGATGCTCCAGTTGCTCTATGGGCAGATTCTCGTAGACAACCTGGCTGACGGTAAAGGTCGGTTGCACATCCACGGTTAGCTTCGTAACGATGCCGATGGCGCCTAAGTCGACGACTGCTCCATGAAAGCGATCCCCATCGTGGTCACGCGAAAGTGTTGCCAATTCGCCATCCGGTGTAACAAATTCGATGGCACTGATGGCAGTAGATAGATTGCCGTTCTTGCTTCCCGAACCGTGAGTGCCCGTGGCGCGGGCTCCGGCAATCGAGATATGCGGCAGCGACGCCAAATTGTGCAGCGCGTAGCCGTGCGTGTCCAGGTACGGCGCGAGATCGCCATAGCGAACGCCGGCGCCAACAGTAACTGTGCGCGAACGCGTGTCTAGCTCCATCGTGTTCAGGCTTTTCAGCGAGATCTGATTCCACTTGCTATCGGCAATGCCGTTGAACGAGTGGCGGGTGCCCACCGCCCGCACATGCTCACAGCTTTTGACTACCTTCTGCACGTCGGCAACCGTCCTCGGCGTATGCACGTTCTGCGTGCTGTAGTCGTAGTTGCCCGACCAGTTCTTGTGAACGTCGGCGGTTTGACCCTCGCCCGATACGCTGGATAGCACGCTTCCTGCTATTAAAATGCCGGATGTTTTCAGAAAGTCTCGCTTGTCCATACCAGTTTGCCGATGTCGGCTGCGTTCAAAGATCATATATGAAGGCAAGGGAATCCGCCAAGTTGCCCTCAGGGCAGGGCGGGGAAAGTCTCAGCGTTTTCTTTCAACGCAAAGCCCGATAGCTTTCGGCGTCGCGACTCGTTCATCAGGAAAGCCAACTTGTGGGCCGCCACTGCATAGCTTAGGCCCTCGTTGCGAATGTTAGAAATACAGTTCCGGTCGGCATCGGTAAGGCCCGGATGCGGGTTCCAGGTCAAGTAAACGCCCAAACTATCGAACGAACTGAGGCCCGGCCGTTCGCCAATGAGAACCACCGTGAGGGCCCCGCCGAGTAACTCGCCGATCTCGTCGCCGATCGCCACCCGGCCCTGTTCGACGACCACCACCGGGCCAAACTGCCACTCCGTAACAGCCAGCAGCGTTCGACAGGCTTGCATTAGCTTTCCAGCATGGAGTTGCACAGCACGCGCCGATAAGCCATCGGCAATCACGAACACAACATCACAGAGTCGCTTCCGCTCGAGCAGCAAATCGCGAGATGGCTGGGTCAGGCGACGCCCCAGATCGGGCCGGCGCAGATAGGCGCTGCGGTCCGAAGCCTGGCTCTGAACGAACAGCACTTCCTCACCCAGCGCTTTCACATCTTCGGCCATCTGATGGAGATCTAGCCGTGAGTGTACGGCTTCCCGGGCATGAGCGTGGGCCAGCTGCAATTGGAGCAATTCTGACGTGGGCAGTGAGTTGCCCGCGCGGCCCAGGCTTACGCGCGCAGACGTGAATTCGCGCAGATTTGGGATCGTCATGTTCCCAGCAGCGCAGGAACCCCCGGGAGTTCCGGCTGGCGGTGGTTCAGCCACGTCTCGAATTCCGGAGCAGGGCGCAGCTTCAAAGCGCGGCGCAGATAAAGCGCATCGTGGAAGGACGTACTTTGGTAATTCAACATAATGTCGTCGCCTCCGGGCACGCCCATAATGTAATTCACGCCTGCCGCCCCAAGCACCGTCAGCGTTGCGTCCAGATCGTCCCCGTCCGCCTCCGCATGGTTCGTATAGCAAACATCGCAGCCCATCGGTAGTCCCATCAGCTTGCCGCAAAAATGGTCTTCCAAAGCAGCGCGCAGAATCTGCTTCCCGTCGTAGAGGTATTCAGGGCCGATGAAACCCACTACTGTGTTCACAAGAAGGGGTTCGAAGTGGCGCGCCACCGCGTAAGCCCTCGCCTCGCATGTCTGTTGATCAATCCCCGCCGCGGCCTCAGCCGATAGCGCGCTGCCTTGCCCCGTCTCGAAGTACATGACATGATTGCCGAGTGTGCCGCGCTTTAACTCGAGCGCCTGCGCACGCGCTTCGGCCAACAAAGCCAGATTGATTCCGAATGAGCGATTCGCGCCCTCCGTCCCGGCAATCGATTGAAAGACCAGATCCACCGGCGCGCCCCGTTGCATTGCCTCCATCTGCGTGGTTACATGCGCCAGAACGCACGTCTGCGTGGGAATCTCCAGCCGGTCACGAATCCGGTCCAATAAACCGAGCAGCGTTGCCACCGTGGCGACATTGTCCGAAACCGGGTTAATGCCGATCACCGCATCGCCGCTACCGTAGGTCAGCCCGTCCAGAACGCTCGCGGCAACGCCTGCCAAATCGTCCGTCGGATGATTCGGTTGCAGCCGCGTCGACAGTCGTCCCGGCAGTCCAATCGTGTTCCGAAATTGAGTGACGACGCGGATCTTCGCCGCCACCGCCACCAGATCCTGCAAGCGCATGATCTTCGAAACGGCGGCTGCCATCTCCGGCGTAATACCCGGGCCCACCCCACGCAGCACCTCGGTACCCACGTGGTCGCTCAGCAGCCAATCACGAAATTCGCCCACGCACATCGCAGCGACGGGTGCGAACGCGATGGCGTCATGCTGATCCATGATGAGGCGCGTGACCTCATCCTCTTCGTAAGGAATCAGAGGTTCTTCTAAGAATGCTCGCAGCGGCAGATCGGCAAGGCATAACTGCGCGGCCACTCGCTCCTCGGCATTTTGCGCCGCAATGCCCGCCAGTTCGTCGCCTGAACGCGCCGGGGTTGCCTTCGCTAGCAGCGTTTTCAGATTGCGGAATTGGTAAACCGCTTGCCCCAGCGTGTACCGGTGCGAACACATGGAAACACAGTGAGTGTAGCCGATGCAGCCGCTAATTATGGTCGGGCGTGGCGCTCGGCCATCCGCCCTTCGGTTGAGACGGCGGTGGGGCCGCTGTTGGATTGGGAGCGGCAGGCGCAACCGTGGAAGTAGCAGCCGCACTGGGCCGGTCAGGGTTCGCCGGGGCGTCCGTCGTGCTCGCAGCGGAGTCCCCGGAATGCTCACTCACCGCCACGCGGCGCCGGCGCAAAGTCGGCTGAGCCGAATCCTCGCTCGGTGCCTCCTCCGGTGGTGCCGCTTGGCGGCTGACTACGGTAGGCCCGCTGCTGCTTTCTTTGGTAGCGCCCGACATAAACACGCGCCGCGAGCGCACTTCCGCGTCGCTAAAGCGGATGCGTGCTTCCGTCGATAAATCCACGCGCACATCGTGCTGCTGATTCTGCGCCTCCGCCTCGCCCGCTAGGTAGAAGTGAAGCGCATACCGTTGCCGCAAACGCGCCAGCGTATCTTCCAGGGCCGATGCGTTATCCACGGACATCGTGTCGCCCCCCGAATCGCGTGCGATGTTATCGGTACCGGCACTGTGCGACGCCTCCGCCGGGCCGGGGCCTCCGCCGCGCGGGATGCCGCCGCCACCGCTCCCCGGCCAACCACCGCCGCCCGGAAATCCGATGCCTCCCCCAGGAAAACCGATGCCGCCACCGCCGCGGCGTCCATGTCCCGGCATGCGGCTCATGGTGGGAGGCTCGTAAGGAGCCTGCAGGAAACTCAATACCGCGTTCGCCCGGGCCAGCGCGTTCTCCACCCGCACTTCGTCCTCGCCGTCTTGTGTCTCGTCATCGGTAAGAACCACCACCGCCCGCCGGGCATTTGCGCGCGCATGCCGCTGTACGTAGTCGGCCGCGTCGATCATCGATGTCGTAATGCGAGTGCCTCCATCGAACCGTTCCCAACGAACCAGATGGTTCAACTCTTTTGTCACATCCTCACGGCTGTTGGTGAAGGCGAGACGCTCACGTGTCCGGGTGTCGAACACCATAATCGCGATCCGGTCTTGCGGAGCCAGCACATTCAATGCTTGCTGGGCGGCATCGGCAATTCGCTGTACATGCGGCCGCATGCTGCCGCTCACATCCAGCAGCAGCAGAATGTCGATCGGCATACTCTCGCTATCGAAATTCTTGACCGGCAGAACTTTGCCGTCTACGTGGAGGACGAAGTCACGCGCCTGCAGCCCGGTAATGGCCCGTCCGTCGCGGTCGACAACCTGCGCATCCACCCGCGACAACGAAACGTCGCTTTTGAAAACGACATTGTCGTCCGCCGGCATTGTGGCTGCTGTAAACGCACAAAGCCCGAGCACACTCATCCAACGCCGCATCCATGCCATAAACTTCCTAAAGCTACTACGTTTCCGGGTGAGGGTACGTTACCGTCGAACAACCGCAGCTTCGGGCTAGTTACCGGTTTCCGTCCACAGAAAGCTCATTTCGTCCGCGTAGTCTTCCGCTAACTGCGTTTGCGAGATGCCGGCGCTGTGCCCGCCCTTTAGACTGTAGTGCAAAAGCAGGGGCCGCTGGCTGCCGCTCGAAGCCTGCATTAGTGCTGTCATCTTGCGCGCATTCATCGGATCCACGCGCGTGTCGCCATCGCCCGTAAAAAACATGATCGCCGGATAGTTCCGACCGGACTCGACATGTTGATACGGAGAGTACTTGTCAATATAGGCGAAATCAGCCGGGTTTTCCGCAGAACCATACTCTGTGGTCCACGTTCGCCCCATCAGGAACCGCTGGTAGCGCAACATGTCGAGCAACGGGTATCCGCACCAGATAGCACCGAACAGGTCCGGACGCTGCGTGATGGAGGCACCCATCAACAGACCGCCATTCGAGCGCCCCCGGATTGCCAGGTGCTGGGGCGACGTATAGCCTTCCTTAATCAGGTACTCCGCTGCGGCAAACCAGTCGTCGAATACGTTCTGCTTCTTCTCGAACATCGCGGCTTTGTGCCACGCTTCGCCGTACTCGTTGCCGCCGCGCAAGTCGGGCAGGGCAAACCATCCGCCTTGTTGCATCCACCACGCATACTCCGAATTCCAGACCGGCCGCTCGCTCAACGCAAAGCCTCCGTATCCCGTCATCAACAGCCGCTCGCTGCCGTCGCGTTTCAAACCCTTGCGCCCCGCAACGAACATCGGCACACGCGTTCCGTCTTTGGATTTGTAGAAGACCTCCGTCACGTCGAACCCAGCGGAATCGAACGGGACTTTCATTGCTGCAAATACCTCCGACTTGCCGGTTGCTGTGTCGTAGTGGTAAATCGTCGGCGGTCTCACAATCGATTCGAATGTATAGAAGCCGTCCTTCTGCTCGGCCCGGCCAATCACCGTTGAACCTGCACCTAAGCCCGGGTACTCAATTGTCCCGGACTGCCGGCCTTCCAGTGAGTACACGGTCAGTTCGCTCTTGACGTCCCTCAGCCGAAGAACATATAGTTTTCCGTCCACCAGGCTTACTTCTTCGATTACGTCCTTGCCCTCGGGAACAATCACCTTCCACTGATCGGGGGACTTGCCCAACTCAGCCCGCAGAATACGGTGGTTGGGCGCCTGGTAGTCGGTATCGACATAGAACTCATCGCCGATGTTCATCGCCGTGAAGCGGCTGTCCACACCGTAAACCAGCGGGACAATCTCCGAGTCGGCTACGCGCAGATCTTTCAGTAGGATGTCAACGCGCTTTGCGGGCACACCATGGCCCACATCGAACACCAGGTAATGTCCGTTCGCCGTCACCCGTACGCTGACGTTGTCGATTTCACCAAGCTTCTCGCCCCGGTATTCGCGCCCAAAAATCGTCCGATCCGAAGCCACAGCGCTACCGAAGGCGTGATAAAAAACCTGTGTCCCTTCGTGTGGAAAAAACTTCGAATAATAAACACCTTTGCCATCCGGACTGATCTGCGCGCCATAGTAACGTGCGCTGGGCAGAACGTCGGCGCTCGCTTGGCGAGTGGCCGGGTTTAGAAAATGGACCTCCTCCTCATCCGCGCCGCCCTGCCTGATACCGTACGCCAGTAGTGAACCGTCTTCGGACAGATCTACAATCGTCACAGACGTGTTTTGGTCCGCGCTCAACTTGTTTGCGTCCACCAGGCGTTCATCCGCGCCGTGCAGCCCGCTGCGCATGTAAATGGATGCCTGGTTCTCCGAAGCCAACCGCTTCACAAAGAAGAACCGGTTGCCGCGGCGCTGCGGCGTTCCCACGAAATCCACCCGCAACAGAGCTTCCATCTGCTTCCGCACTTCCGGCAGTATCTTCAACTGGTCCAGATACTGCTGCGTGTAGGCGTTCTCCGCATGCTCAAAACTCCGGGTCTCCGGGCTCGTCGGGTCTTCCAGCCAGCGGTAGTTGTCCACCACTTTCACCGGCTCATTCGAATCCGCGCTCTTATACTCATCCACCACCGGGCTGCTTTTCGCCACCGGCGGCGCAGGCAAAGTAATGCCGGACTTGCCGTGGACCACGCCTGCGCTCGAGCTCGGAGTTTGTTGTCCGGAAGCACAGGCACACAGCAGGCAAAGGAAGGAAATAAGTTGTTTGGCGCGCATACAAGGGGATCTGGCGCACGGCGGCCTCAGCGTGGTGGCACGGCGGCGTATGGAAACCATCTTACGGTGTTGCCACAGGCAGCCTGTGTTCCGGCAATGGACCCGTCAAAGTCCACAGGATCGTGGAACAGATCAGCGGCATAATCCCGAAACCGACGAACACCGGCGTGTACGAAAAGTGCTGTATCAACCAGCCCGCAATCAGCGTGAACAGCATGCCGCCAAAGCCCGCGCCCATGCTGGCCAAGCCCCAGACCGAAGCCACCGACTCCTTCGGAAAAGCGTCCGTTGTGAAAGCCAACAGCGTGACGTTCGCTCCTGTGTATCCGGCCATGGCCACCGCCACACATCCCGTTGCGACCCACGGTGACGTGACAGCACTGCCGGAATTGAAAACAGCATGAACAGCGCGCAGATGGTCACTGCGGCTTTGCGGGCATGGGCCGTCTGGACTCCGCGACGCATCAGTGCAGGCGACAAAAAGCCTCCCCCCACATTGCCCAGCGCCGCAATAAAGAACGGAATCCACGCGTACCTGCCAATGGCCGCTAAGTTGAATTTGTGAACTTGCTTCAGATACTCGGGAAACCAGAAAACATAGAAGTACCAGACGGGATCAAGAAAGATCTTCGCCACCGTGAAGCTCCACACAAAGCGCATGCGCAGCAGTTGAACCGCGGGCTGGCGAATGCGCTTGTGCTCGCCAGCGCAGGCACAGGAACGTGATAGGTGAATAGCCAAACCGCCAGCCAGAGGAAACCCACAGCGCCGATCGCAACGAACGCTGCCCGCCATCCAAATTCGATCACAATCAACGCGATGATCGGCGGCGCCAGAATCGCTCCAACCGTAGAACCGCTGTTGAAAATGCCCGAAGCTAGGGCGCGTTCATTCTCCGGGAACCATTCCGCAACAAGTTTGACGCCTGCCGGCCAGTTGCCCGCCTCTCCTATGCCCAGAAGAAATCGAAAGATGCCCAGGCTGAGAACGCCTCGCGAGAACACATGCAAGATCGCACTCAGCGACCACCACAGCATGCACACCGCATAACCCGTACGCGTGCCCAGGCGATCAATCAGCGGACCCGAAACGCCGTTGGCAATCGTATACGCCAGCAGGAACGCCGAGACCACTCGTGAGTAATCAACGCTGTTCATGTGGAACTGCTCCAGCAGAACAGGCGCAACCACCGACAGTGTCTGCCGGTCCAGGTAGTTAATCACCGTTGCGAAGAAGGCAAGGCCGATCATCAGCCAGCGCTTGGAATGAGGAGCCGGACGCATCATGTGCCCAAGAGATTGGTCCCTTGGGATCCAACCCCGTCGGGACAAACAAAGACTACCAGCCCAGATAGGAAAACCAGATCGCCACTGTGTCGTTCAACCCGTGAGCCAGGCTGCTGACCCAAAGTCTGCGCGAGAATAGGTACGCTCCGCCCAGAATGAGACCCGAGCCCGTACTCTCCAAAATCCCGACGGGACCTTTATAGAAGTGCCCCCATCCAAATGCCGCGGCTGAGATGAGCAAAGCAACCGCCAGGCCCCGCCGCGAAGGGCCAAACACGTCGATCGCCCGTCGCAGCAGATAGCCGCGGTAAACCACCTCTTCGCCGAATGCTGCAAACGCCCAAACAAATAGGACCATGAACAGCGCATGCCGCCCATCGTGCGCCTGGGAAATCACCGACGAAATATGCGCAGGGCCCGGCCAGAAGTGTTGCCCCATCGGCTCCAGTACTTCATCCTTCGCCAGCAGCGCCAGAAAACAACCCACCGCCGCCAGCACCGTCTTCAGCCACGACTTTGGTTTGGCGTACAGACGTGTTCCCCAGTGGCCTTCCCGAAGGCGGAACGAAATCAGCGCCAGCAGGAAAAGGATTGGCACTTCATTTGGAATCGCGTGATACACGTTATGTGCGACAACCACCGCAATCCCAACACCAAGCTCAGCGCCCGAGATAGCTCGTTGCCATCCGGTAGCGGAGATGCAGTCCCGATCCATCCCCCGTTCGACGACATCGCTCGCCGTGGCCATATACGTCACTGCAAGCTCTTAGAAAGAGCAGTGCGGTTGCTTGGTCGCCGTCGTAAATCGTGCCAGCGAAAAGCCTGGTTCAATGGCCGTGTTCTCCAGCACCACCCGCGCCGCATACTCTCCCACCGCGGGACCCTGCTTGTACCCATGACCAGATCCGCCGCCCACCAGCAGCACGTTCCCCGCATGCGGATGCCGATCAATGAGCAAACCGAAATCCGGCGTGTTTTCGTACTGGCAAACCCGTGACTCCAGCAGAGCCGCGTCGGCCAGGGCAGGGAACCGGTGGCCGACATACTTCTGCATGGAAGGCAGACAGGTATCGTCAAATCGCCGGTCGCCTGTCGTCGGTTCAAACGGCGCGCCTCGCAGGTCAGACGCGATTTTGAAACCGCGGCCCTCCACATCCGGTATGCCGTAAAACTTCTCCTCGCTGGTGCGATCGGCCCAGCACGGCATCACGTTGGCCGAGAAGCGGTCGTCTCCCGCAGGCGTGGAAAGAAACGCCACTTGCTGGCGCGTCGGTCGAATCACCGAAGCCAACACGTCTGGAAACACTTGCGGCAGCCAGGGTCCGCAGGCAAACACAAATTGATCCGCTACCAACTTCTGGCCATTCGACAGCGCCAACGTGTGTAACTCGCCATCAAGACGGTCCACGGTCGCGGCAGCAACTTGCCAGTCGCCGCCTTCCTCCACGAAGCGCTGTACCACCGTGCGGCAGTTTCGCCGCGCCGTCAGATACCCCGCCTCCGGTTCGAACAGAACCGAGCCGATCCCCTCGAAATTTATCTGCGAATAGCGGCCCGCTGCTGTCGCAAGGGACAACTCTTCCGCCGCGATGCCGTGCTCGTGCAACACGCGCAAACTCGCCCGGAGGAAATCGTCCGCTGCATAGCCGAGAAATAACGCGCCGGCGCGGAAAAACAGCCGGGTACCCCAACGTGCTTCGTGCTCTTTCCAAAGCTGCAGAGCACGCGCCGAAAAACGAACCGACAGCACATCCTCGCCATAAACCGTGCGGATGATGCGTGTCTCGCCCCCGGAACTCGATCGCGAATGACCCGCGCCCCAAGCCTCCAGCAGCGTCACCTGCGCGCCTGCCCGCAGCAAATGATACGCCGTCCAGCCCCCGAATGCCCCAGCACCGATAACGGCAATGCGCAAGGTCAGCGACTCCCGCCCGCCGCCGCTGCAGCCGCCAGTCCCGCAGGCCTCTGCCCGCCGGCTCCTGTCTGCCGCAACAGAAACCATGAACCCGCCGCTAACAACGCAAATAACGATCCGGAGAGCAGCGCATAGAACCATCCCAGCCGCGCTACCAGCACCGGCACCAGCATCGTCGACAGCACGCCGCCCAGATTGCCCGCCAGATTCATTAATCCACTCGCCGCCCCAGCATCTTCCTGCGCCACCTCAATCGCCGTCGACCAGTACGACGACTCCGTACTGAACAGCAAACCCACACTCAGAGCGATGGCGGCCAACGCCACCGGGATGGTGCCCGCACCCGCGCCAACATACATAAGGACCGCGGAAACCAGAAGCAGCACCACCGCTACCGCCCGCCGTCCCGCCAGTGTACCCATTCGGTCCGACGCCCGGGCGCTCACCCATCCAAACACCGGCACTGCTACCGAAGCGACAATCCAGGGGAGACTTGCCGCCCAGCCTCCGTTCACGATGCTTAAGTGCCGCACATCCACCAGATACTTAAACAGCCAATACACAAAGATCGAAATCGCATAACAGTAAAGAAAGTAACTTAGGCAAAGAAAGAAGATGTTGCGCTGCCCCAGTAAGTGCCACCAGCTACTGACGTGCCGCCCCTGAACCGCAGCCTTCGCCATCGGCCCGCGGCGATCTCGCCCGTGGCGGCTATAACGCCACCATAGGCTTGCCACTACTATCGGGAAGATCGCCGTCACATAGAACGTCGCCCGCCACCCTAGGCTGCTCATTACCGTCGCTACCAGCGGTGGCGCGAATGCCGAACCCAGCGTCGAGCCCGTGAAAATCAAAGCCGTGATAAACGCGTGCCGTGAGGGCTCAAACCACTCCGCCACCGCGCTCATTGCCACCGGATACGTCGCCGCCTCGGCCAATCCATGTATGAATCGCAGCACCAGCAGCGACCCTAGCGCCAGCGCCGCGCCCTTCATCAGCAGGCCCGGCACTACGCCCGTCAGCAGCGTCGTCACTGCCCACACCAAACCCGAAACCGTTAGCACAACTCGCGGCCCGAAACGATCTCCCAGTACCCCCGCCGGCACCTGGAACAAGCTGTAACCAATTAAGAACGCGCTAAAGACATAGCCAATCTGCATGTCGCTCAGGGCCAACTCGCGTGCCATATACTGTTGCGCAATCGTGATGTTGATCCGCAGCAGATAACTAAGAAACGCGAACGCCCAAAGCAGAAACACAATGGGCCGATGGCGCGTAGGCAAGCTAGATGTCGAAGGCACGTCCTTTTATTATTGCGGCAAGCTGAACTGTGCTACCGCGACACGCACACTCACCTCGCCCACCGGCCGCTGACCCACCGTCGCATGCACCCGAACCGTCTGCCACGACGTGTCCACCTTCGCCGGCGCAGTCACAACCACCGTGGTCGCAAACGTATCGCCTGCCGCTATGGAAAACCGCGCCGCCGCATCGCGCACACGCCAGCCGTTCGGAACTTCCACCGCCAGCGCGCCATCCACCGCTGCTCCCCCGGGGTTGCCAACCAGCACCGGAATCGACACGGCAGTATTCACCCCCGCAAGCACCTCCGGCGGCACCAGGCCCTCCAAGTGCTCAATCCCATGCACCCGCCAGAACTGCGGGTAAAAATGCCACGCGCCACCCAGACGCAGACTCGGTCCCGCATTCCCCGCCGTCTGGTCCGCGTCAACGTAAGCCGCCGGCGGATGATAGGCCAGCGCCTCCGGACGAACCCCGGCGAATATGTCGCTTGTAACCTCGCCGCCCACATACGATTTACCCAAAATGAACCGCGACGGTTCCGCAAAGTAAGTGCCCTCTAAGTGACCGTGCGCTAACGCCATTGCCGCCGCATACCCCGAATCCGATTGCGTCAAGTGAAACGCACACTCTCTGGCCGACAGCACCGCGTATGTCTCCTGCTTCGACTGCGACACATCGCTCGCCGAATACTGCGGCCCGTGGCCATTCATAAACTCCGGATGCGACGTATCGCTGAAGAAATACAGCTTCTGGGCCTGCCACGGCCGCAGCCCTTCCGTCAAATTGCCAATCCCTCGCGCATTGCGCGGCGGCGTCACCTGCTCCGGAAACTGCGTCGGATCGCCCGCCGCATCGAAGGCTTCCGTCGCCAGCACCCCTGCCGCCTGATGGTCGCCATGGTTCTCGCCGGCCAGCGTATCGGGAAGCCACGTCGCCACTACCGCCGGCCGCGTCAACCGAACCAACCGCACCAAGCGCCCCAGCGACCGCCCATGGTCCCACGTCTCCAGCGAGCTCAACACATCCTGTCCCGCCGTGTCGGGCGCGTCCAGGAACCACACTTTATCCACTCCCAGAAATCCGAGCGCCTGCCGACCCTCCATCTCGCGAATCGCCCCCAGACTCGCCGCCTGCTGCGCACCCACCTCGTCTCCACCGCCGTTGCCGCGCGTTCCAAACACCACTGCCACGCGCTTGTGCTCGTCGAACACCGCGCGCGCCAGGTACGCGCCAATCTCGCTTTCATCGTCTGGATGCGCCACCACCAGCAGCAGGTCTGCCTTCCAGCGATCCGCCGTCACCAACGCGTCTGGCGTCTTCGTTTGTGCGCGCGCGGCCAATGCCAAGGCCAGCAGCACCAAGAATCCACGTGTAACCTTCATCCTTTTAGAGAACTACCACCCCCGGCATGTGCCTGCGCGGCCGCATGCTCCTGTCCCGCCGCCACCAGCCGTTCCCCCTCCGCCAACCGCACATCGTGCTCCACCATCATCCGCACCAGCCCCGCAAACGAGGTCTCCGGCCGCCACCCAAACGCCTCCCGCGCTTTCGTCGCATCGCCCATCAGGTAATCCACTTCAGTTGCGCGAAAGTAATTCGGATCAATCTCCACATACTCCTGCCAATCCAACCCCGCACACCCGAAGGCCTCCGTAAGAAACTCGCGCACCGTCCGCGCCTGCCCGGTCGCAATCACGTAATCCCCAGCTTCCGGCAGCTGCAGCATCTGCCACATCGCCTTCACGTAATCTCCCGCAAACCCCCAATCCCGCCGCGCCTCCAGATTGCCCAGATACAGCTTCCGCTGCAGTCCCGCCCGAATCCGCCCCACCGCCCGCGTGATCTTCCGCGTCACAAACGTCTCGCCACGCCGCGGCGACTCATGATTGAACGCAATCCCGTTCGCCACAAACAACCCATACGCCTCGCGATAATTCACCGCATACCAGTGCGCCGCCACCTTTGCCACTGCGTATGGACTCCGCGGGTAAAACGCCGTCCCCTCATTCTGCGGAGGCTTCGCCGCCCCGAACATTTCCGACGACCCCGCCTGATACACCCGCACCGCCCGCCCCGTATGCTCCACGTAATCGCGCACCGAATCCAGTAGCCGCAGCGCGCCCAACCCCACCACATCCGCCGTATATTCCGGTGCCTCAAACGACACCTTTACGTGCGACTGTGCTCCCAGGTTGTACACCTCGTCCGGCTGCGCCAGCTCCAGCACCCGCCGCAGCGCGCTCCCATCCGCCAGGTCCGCATAATGCAGAATCAGCCGCCGGTTCGCCTCATGCGGGTCCGCGTAAATGTGGTCGATCCGGCCCGTATTGAAGCTCGAAGAACGCCGCACAACGCCGTGCACCACGTAGCCCTTGCCCAGCAGCAACTCACTTAAATAGGACCCGTCTTGCCCGGTGATCCCGGTCAGTAAAGCCGATTTCGCCATCCCGCCTCCGCGCCGCCCCCATCATCGCAACCGGCTGCCCGCAGGTGTTTTCCCTCATGCAAAACAGGCTGAAAAAATGACCTGATTTGTTCCTCTACGAAGTTCACTACGCTGCTGGATGGGCTAATGCATATAAACGAAGACTACATAGTTTTAGTACTGTTTAACGTGTGAAACTGTTAACTTTCCCTGGATAAACGCAGTGTAAACGCGGTACAACAGATGTACACAAGCACACAGAAATTTTTACCTACCGGCAACCGATAAGTCAGAAATGACGAGTTGGGACCGAAAGGGCGGAAGCCTGTCCAAGTCGACCTTCCGACTAACTCTACTCGTTTGTTTACGTTAGAAGAAGTCGCAACTATGAGCTCTCAACCGATACCGCTTCCGAATCCCGATCCGCTCCCCTGGTATGCCCTGCGCACCCGGTCCAATCAGGAGCGGACCGCCGCTCACGTGCTCTCATGCCGAGGGTACGAGTCGTATGTTCCGTCTTACGGAGTGACCCGCCGTTGGTCAGATCGTACTGTCAATACACTAGTACCTCTATTCCCCGGTTATGTGTTCTGCCGCTTCAATGCCAACCTCCGCTTGCCCATCGTCAGCACGCCGGGCGTTGTGTCGGTCGTCGGCTTCGGCAAGGACCCGGCCGCCATCGCCGACTCTGAAATCGAAGCCATCCAAACCGTGCTCCAATCCGGCCTCGTCGCCGAGCAATGCGCCTACCTTCGCGAGGGCCAGCACGTCCGCATCTGCCAGGGGGCGATGAAGGGCGTTGAAGGCATCCTGCTGAAGAAGAAATCGGAGTGGCGTCTCGTCGTCTCCGTCTCCATGCTCGAACGAAGCATCTCCGTCGAAGTCGACCACCACTCGGTCGAGACCATCTAAAGCAGCCAAAGCGCCCAGCAGTTTTCCGCCCCGGTTTCCCTAACCAAGCAACCCACCCTCCACGCATGTCCATCGACAACCGCAGCAAAATGGTCAGCTTCCGTCTGACCGAAGAAGAATACGAGCGCTTCCGCGACCTCTGCTACGCCAAGGGCATCCCGAGCGTTTCCGAGATGGCCCGCAGCGCCATCAGCGCCCTGTTGTCGGACGCGGACATCACGGACATACGCGCACTTACCAGGCGCGTCGGCGAACTCGAAGCGCCGGCTGAACGAACTCGCGACGGAACTGCAGGCCTGCCAGCAAGCGGCCATCTGCAAGGCGCCCAAGCCGCGGTATCGGCAAGTAATTAGTTAGTTCTTGGAGAAACCCTCATGAGGCAACACTCAACTCATTCGCACAGACCTTCCTCGCTGCCGTTCCGGAAGCACTCGCATTGCTCTTCTACCGAGTAGTCACGGCCGGCTTCTTCGCCTATGTCCGGGTCGCGAGGCATTTCATCTCAACTTCCAGCGGCGTGGAATCCATACCGCCCAAGCAGTAACAGTAAGTAATACGGACGGCCGCCTAAGTTAGGAATCAAAGGACACGAATGAACCCCGATTTAACAATCACTGGCTTACTCCAAAAGCGCTGGAAGCTCTGCATCGTTATCTGTATGCTCTGCGTCGGCTTAGCGGGCCTGGTGTTCTGCCTCCTGCCACGAAAGTACGAAGCAGATATGAAGCTGCTGGTGAAGAACGAGCGGGCAGATCTCGTACTGTCTCCCGGAAAGAACTCCGCCGATACGGAGCGCACGGAACTCACGGAGACGGAAGTCAACTCCGAGATGGAGTTACTCCGCAGCCACGATATTCTCGAAGCCGTAACCCGCGACGCCAAGCTTTATCAAACGGCGACCGCCAGAAGCCGCAGCCGCCGTCTTCCATGGTCATCGAGCGCGCAGTTAGTGCCTCAGGCAAGAAGCTGAATGTCGCTCCGATTCGAAAGACCAACATTATTTCCGTGTCTTATACGAGTTCCTCGCCTGATAAGGCGGCCTATGTCGTACGCGACCTGGGGGAACGGTACCTGAATGCTCACTTGGCAGCTCACAGCGCGCCCGGCAGTTACAAGTTTTTCGCTGAACAGGCGGCTAAATTCCGCGATCAGCTGAAAGCTGTTCAAAACGATATCTACCAGTTCCATCGAAAAACACAGATCTTTTCCATGCCGCAGCAGAGCACAGCGGTTATAGGACATCTTGAAGACACCAAGGCTCAAATCAAGGACCTCGATACACAAATTCGCGACGAGGAGACGCGCGTTGCCCAGAATGAGTCAGAACTCGGCAGCACAAGCGAGCGTCTGAATACCCAAATTAGAAACGTTTCGAACCAGATGGCAGTGCAGCAGTTGCAGACGATGCTCACAGACCTGCAAAATCGCCGCATCGCTCTCGGGGTCAAGTTCAAGCCGACCGATCGCTCTATCAGCGAGCTCGACCGAGAAATCGAGAACACGACGCAAGCCCTTGCACGCGCACAATCCAGCCATTTGACAGAGTCGACCAGCGACATTAACACGGTTCACCAAGCCTTGACCACAGATCTGCTTAGAACGCGGATACAGTTGGCCGGTCACAGAGGCATTAGAGCACTGCTAGCCCAAAACGTAGGCCGATACACGGCAAGGCTCGACGAAATGGATGAACATGCCGCTACCTTGCACGAACTCGAACAAGCCGAGCGCCAAACCGAGGAGAACTATGCGCTCTATGCCCGCCGTCTGGAAGAAGCTCGTATGGCCGAGTCTCTCGATCAACAGAAGTTCTCGAACGTCATCATAATTGAGAATCCAGTAGCTTCGCCAATCCCCACCTCTCCAAGGCTTGGATTAACATTAGCGATCGGGTTCTTCATAGGGCTGGCCCTGTCTGTTGTTGTAGCTTTCCTCGTCGAGTCGGGTGGTGGCTCGACAGCCACAGCAGGGGAGCAATCCGACAAGCCTGCATTTCATGCGGTACGTGCTTACTCCGTTGGTACCGGCGACTAAACCTCTGACGATCTCGTGGAGACACCATGCGTTTATTTTCTTCAGCCACAACAGCCGCGTGCCTTGCGATATGCGCGTTTTCCCTGCAAGCGGACGATACCTTCGCGTCCCGAGAACACCGATATCAACTCCACGTCGGAGATGTTGTCAGTGTTGAGTATCGCTACAGCCCGGAATTTAATGCGACTGTATCCGTTCAGCCCGATGGCTATGCATCCTTCCCGGAAATCGGGTCACTTAAAGTCGAAGGCCTGAGTCTGGAACAGGCACAGGCCGTCGTCCGTGCTAAGGCCTGTGAACGTCTACAGGACCCGGTAATCACGATGAACTTGAAAGAGTTCGAAAAACCCTACGTTGTTGTCGGCGGCGAAGTCAGCGCACGGGTCGAATTGAGTATCACGGTCACCTTACTGCGTTACGGGCCATAGAACTCGCGGGCGGGCTGAAAATGAGTGCTAAAGCGTCGCAGATCCTGCTGGTACGCCAGGTAAATAGCGTTGACGCAGAGACAAAGGTGATCGACTTGCAAAAAGTAATTAACAAACATGACTTGGCGGAAGACGCGGAGTTCGGGCCGGAGACTTGCTGATTGTGCCACAAAGCCGGTTAGCGAAAATGGAACGCATCATTAAGATTGCAAACATTGGCATGTACCTGAATCCGCTGGGGTATTGACCTCGAATCAGCAGTCGCCCGTTGTTGCACGATGGTTCTCGTGAAGATATGCGCGTATTAATGCACTCGTACTTCACTACTTTGTTGGTGTTGAGTAGAACTAGCGCGATTCGGTCAGCGTAGTTCGTCTAGCAGCGATCGACCTTCCACAGTACTTAGCCGTTCTCAGGCAGCTGGGTTTGTACGGTGGTTGCGATGAAATCGTTTTACACCTGAATCTACTTCGGAAGGAAGTATGGAAAGCAAGACTCTTCTCAAAACTGCCAATGCTGAATTGCGCATTCTTGGCATCAAGCTAAATTGCGTCTCATACGCCGAGATGATGGACCGGTTCGATGCGCACATCCACAACTCCGCTGGGCGGGCGTTTTCGGTTGCACTCGTGAACGTTAACTGCTGCGTATCGGCCTTGATGGATTCAAACGTGCGCCGGGTTTACCAGAATGCTGACCTGCGCGGCGTCGACAGTATGCCATTCCTCTACTTAGCGAAGATGCTGAAAGCAAGGAGCGCGGATCGTTTATACGCTCCCGACATGATGCTCAAGCTTGCGGAGTACTCTGCCGAGAGGAATTATCGATTCTTCCTTTACGGGGGATCTCAGGAAGCCCCGAAAAGATGCGGGAGTATTGGTCAAGCGTTATCCCGACGTTCAAATTTCGGGAATGTACTCACCTCCGTTTAGAGCTTTAAGCTCGGAGGAAGACGAAAGAATATGTGAGATGATCCGCGAGTCTGGTGCCAACATACTTTGGGTTGGTCTCGGGTCACCTAAGCAAGACATATGGATTGAGCAGCATGATCGAAAGCTCCCGGGAATCGTTGTGATTGCTGCCGGCGCGACCTTCGACTTTTTTCTCCGGCGGAATTCGGCAAGCTCCAGTTTGGATCAGAAAGTCGGGGATTTGAATGGCTCTATCGACTATTCCAGGATCCCAAGCGACTCTGGAAACGTTACACACTCTACAATATCGTTTTTCTCTGCGCGTTGATGTTGGAGCTTGCAGGATTGGTCAATCTCGGACCCACAATGGCTGCTCCGCTTGCCGAAGAATGATCTCGGGCAAAAGGTGTGCTTCAGAGTCGATGCAGGTCAGTCTGTTTCTCGCGAGAACGTCATGCAGTCCCATTCAAGCAACCGTCAGCCCCGGATAGTGGCAAGCTCAATTACCCAAAACATCGCCGCCCTGTTCGGAACTCAGGTAGCCGCGTATCTGTTTCCGCTTGCAACGATACCTTACCTTGCGCGCGTCCTCGGCGCTTCAAATTGGGGTTCCGTTGCATTCGCGCAAGCACTGGGCCTCTACGTGTCGGTTTTCGTTGACTTCGGATTTCAACTATCCCGCTACCACGCGAATCCCTCTAGGATTCGCGACAACGAAAGCCAAGTAGCGAGAGTTGTAGCGGCTGTTAACGGGGCGAAAGTTTTGTTAGCCACAACTTGTCTCGGCTTCGAATCTTGCTCACTCGCTTTGTTCAGCCCTTCCGCAGCGCCGATGCCACCGTGTGGCCCGTAGCCTCTTAGGGGTATTTCAGGGCTTCAGTGTCCTGGGCTTGACCAGGGTTTCGAAAACATGAAGAAGGTGGCTGCAATCGAAGTCGTGGGCCGAGCATGTTTCTGTTTGGGTGTTTTTTTTGTGTTAAGCATGCTAGCGATGCAGCCTTAGTAGTGGAGTTGCAGTGTGCTTCGTATGGCGGCATAACCATCTGCGAATTCTGGGTTACCGATAGGGATGTCCGCTTCGAATTTCCTCGCTGGTTCGATATCCGCGGCGCTCTTCGTGATCCGCAGCAATGTTCTATTTCGAGTTCTGTGACCTTTATACCCGCGAATGCGGATTACCACTCTGGCACCCTAGCTACGTCCATTGCTGTCGGCTTCTACAGCGGTGCGGAACGGGTCATCAAAGCGCTCCTGAATTTAATAACTCCTATAAGCCAGAGCCCTTACCCGCGTATCCAGTCGCCTCATCACGATAGATCAGCCAGAGCCGATATATTTCATAAGACTCAGTCTCCTCGCAATGACCGGGGGGCATCGGGATTGGGCCTTGGCGCCGCTTTTTGCGCTCCCCTGCTTGTCCGAATTCGCTCGGGCCGGGATACGAGGGTCGCCGTTCCCGCTTGGGTACCGGCTTTTTGCTCCCTGCCATCGCTGTTAGTACTGTCCTGGGAATTCAGTGGATGCTGCCGCTCGGCATGGATGCAGTCTATAACTGGATAACGATTGGCGCGGGCCTGATTAATGTCGTGTTGGCCTGCATATGGGCGCGCAAATGGCAGCAGACAGGTATGGCCTGGGCGGTCGTGATTACTGAATATTCCGTTATGTTTGCAATTTGGACCGTTCTCCGGGTCAACAAAGCTGATCCATTCTCGGATCGGGACGTCTGGGCTTCCGGCTCTCAAAGCAATTCGCTACCGTCGACCACGAGTAAATCGAAAACTATGCGCTCTCAAATCCACACCGACATCCCTGTCGAGCTAACTCCAGGATGCACCATCCAAGCCCATGTTTGCTATCGTCTGCATCTCCGACCTTTTCTGGGACGAGCACTGGGCAAGCGAACAGCAACTAATGTCCCGCTTGGCTGACAGGTGTCAGGTGCTGTACGTAGATCGGCCAGTATCCGTATTTAGTGCTCTAACCGGCACAAGTGACTCGCCTGTGATGCGCCAATGGATACGTTGGTTCAAAGGCGGCATTCGGCAACTGGGTCCCAACCTGAACGTTCTAACACCTTCGCCGATACTCCCGCTTCGCTACAAACGGACGATTGGCTGGATTAATTCCGGCTATGTTTCTGATCAATCGCCAAAGCCATCAAGAAACTGAAACTCCAGAATCCTGTGATCTGGATTTATTCACTTGATGCCGCCGGCTAAGAGGCCGGCCTGGGCCAATGTTACAGCCTTTACATTGTGCGGATGATCGGCAGCGTCATATCCAGCAAGTGGTGGAATAAGAGCACTAAACATTACGCGTCGTGAGCTTGAGCTTGCGGAGAAAGAAAAATCTCCGCTACCGGAACCTCGACGAAGATAGAAAAACGTTGGAAGGATTGGCACTCGAACACACTTCTTGTGACAAACGGTGCTGATGTTCGAGCCTTCCGGAGAGCACAGGATCCCGACCTTCCGGTTCCACAATATATTGCACATATCCCGGCGCCTCGAATCGGCTACGTCGGATATGCAGATGAAGGTTTGACACAGCAATGTATACGGAACTGAGCAAACGGAACAATCCGCAATGGAACTTCGCATTGTTGGACCGCTTATGGAGAAGCATGTGGACTTATCGAGCCTGCGTGATCGCCCAAACGTACACTTCTTGGGACGGCGTTCAATCGAAGTTGCCCGCTTACCTTAAGGGTTTTGATGTGTGCACTATTCCTTACATCTGTTCGAAACTCGCCGAGAAGCATTTTCCCGTTGAAGCTGTTTGAGTACCTCGCCGCCGGGACCGGCCAGTCGTCGCACAGAACTCCCGGAATTGAAGCCTTATTCTTTTATCTACGTATCGCTGCCGGCCCGGAGGAATTCCAGCTAGCCCTGAAGCGAAAGCCTGAGTCATCCGTTGCCAGTTGTTTCAGATGAATTCCTTGCAGCGAATTCGTGGGACGCCAAGGCAGACCTGATCTGGACAACGCTGGAATCGCAAGTTGCAAATTCGCTCGAAACGAAGGTGGGCGCGCGATGAAAGTCTTTCAAATCTATAACGAGCAAAGAAGTAGGTTGGGTGGTGAACCTGCGGTCATCGAAAATACGGTCCGAGTGCTGGAGAAACATGGCCATACTGCCCGACTCATAAAGAGGAAGTAGAAGAGATCTGGAGGGATCGGGCCGGAAGCAGGCCGTGCGGCGTTTTGGAGCGGTATCTACAATCCAGGTGCGAAGCGGTACATGGCGCGACTGTTACGGGAAGATCCTCCCGATGTTGTTCACGTTCACAGTGTCTATCCAATGTTCTCGCCATCGATCTTAGTTGCTTGCAGACAGGCCGGCATCCCGGTGGTCATGACAGTGCACACATATAATCTCACCTGCCCGACTTGGGTCCCGATCTATACAAGGGCAAGATATGTGACGACTGCTCTGAGGCCGGGAATACAACTGCGTTTTGAAAAATTGTCGCAACAACGTGTTGGAAAGTTCCGCGTATGCGCTGCGCGCAGGCGTTGCAAGAAAGCTAAGACTCTTTCACAACAATGTTGACAGATTTATTGTGCTTACACCCTTTTCCAAACAACGAATGATGAGGGCGGGCTTCAACGCCGAGCAAATCTCCGTGGTTCCAAATCCAACATCTCTTCACTCTCAAGGTCCCAGGCAAGATCAAGGGCATTATGTTGGATTTTCCGGCCGAATTAGTCCTGAAAAAGGACTGGACGTGTTCTTAAGTGCGGCGGCGAGACTGTCCGACATTCCATTCAAGATTGCTGGTGACGGTCCAGGGATTGAAGAACTTAAATTAAAGGCCCCGCCCAATGTTGAATTTGTGGGGAGACTCGAATTCTCCGACTTGTTAACTTCTACAGGAACGCACGGATGCTTGTAGTCCCGAGCGTCTGGTTTGAACCATTCGGTATGGTCGTAGTCGACGCTATGGCTCTAGGCGTTCCTGTTGTTGCCTCGAACATCGGAGGTCTACCTTATATCGTTCAACACGGCATTACTGGGTCGCTCGTCGCCCCAGGCGATGCCAGCGAATTTGTTCGCGAGATAGCAAGGATATGGAACGACAAAACCCTCTGCACGGAAATGGGCAAGGCCGCGCAAGATATCGCGAATCGCTGCTATAACCAAGATCTCTACTTCGACAACCTGATCTCGGTTTACCGATCGGCAGCTGTCCCGAGGAAAACCTCGATTTCGCTAACTAACTTTACTGTCTTGCAGTGAGGACAGATTCGATGCTTCCTCCCCAACCTAACCGCAAGCGCTAGCATTCTACAAACGGCATGTCTGCTGACAAGACGAACCACCGATTTCCGCGTTGTCTTCTCCTTTACGGCTGGCTGGGGATATTCTTGCTCGAGTGCCAGCTAGACGCGCCGTCCATGAACTTCGATGATCGATCTATCAGCGATCTCTCTCAGGCGGCTATGGGTGGAACTACCGCGCTCATCTGCCTCAGATTAAGCTTGGGCGCGATCGGTTTGTGGCTCGTGTCGCGGAGACAGCCTAGGGCCCGAGTCAACGTAAGAGCAGCCGTACCGTTGTGCGTGTATCTCGGCTGGACTTACGCGAGTGTACTCTGGTCTGACGATCCGAAGCTGACTCTGAGAAGGTTGGGCGTGTTAGCGTGTATGCTCCTGTTCGCTGCAGGTTGTAGTCTATGCATGAGCGGCAGGAATCTCACCTGGTTCCTAGCGGCTGTCCCACTGCTGAATCTCATTCCAGGAACATTAACCGAGTTAGTTCATCACACTTTTCTGCCGTTTTCTGGCGACTTTCGATTTGTCGGGGCTGCCGCGCATCCCAACGTCCAAGGGGCCGAATTGTCCCTATCAGCGATTTGCATCGGCTGCTTACTTATGTGGCGGGGTGAAGAGCGAAAGAAGCTGTTGGCCTCTGGGGGATCGTGTTCCTATTTCTTTGGTTTACTCACTCCAGAACGTCGACGGTGGCCATGCTCATCGCGCTGTCGGTAGTGCTCGGTATCAGGTGGATGCGACACACGAGACCTTCAGCTAAGGCCGCTTTCGTCGTTGCGCTATCAGGCCTTTTCTTAGCCGTCACCATGCTTGTAGTTGATGATGCAACTGACGGCAAAGGCCCGCTATCGCTAATTCAAGCCAAGCGCGATGACGGAGACCTGACGACGTTTACGGGCCGAACATTTCTATGGAGTGAATGCATTTCATTCGTCGCAGAAAGACCCTTCACCGGCTTTGGTTACGGGGCTTTCTGGTCGCCGACACACATTGAAGATGTGTCTCACGAATTTGGATGGGCGATCAATCAAAGCCATTCTGCTTACATTGACCAATCACTTAGTGGTGGCGTTCCTGGTGCATTGCTCTACGTTGCTGCCTTAACCACTTGTTTGGGAGTCTCAATATCCCGGCTGTGGCGTGGCAAGGAGGAATACACGGTTTGGACCGCTCTCGTCCTATTCTTAATCTTCCACGGTTTTACTGAGTCCCTCTCACTACTTCCTCTTTTCCCGAACTTTGTGGCAAACATCATTTTGTTCAAGGTAGCTCTTAGCCACGACGTCGTTCGCAAGGAAACTCCGAAGGCATATGTACCCGTTACTACTTAAGCCAGAACATGACGTGCGTGAAGGTGCGCACTTCCGTTCTTCGCGCTTTCCAAGCAAATTGGTAGTTGGTCAGGCCGCCTTAATCGTGTTGCTCACCTTAGGCTTAGCCGCAACGATTTCTCCTCAAAGCTTATGGATTGACGAGGCAACAACCGCGTGGTTCGCTTGCATACGTACGCAACATCAGCTTATAACCACGTTCCTTAGATTTCACACGAGCGAAGCTCAAATGCCCTTGTATCTGATGTACATGTGTGCGTGGGAAAAGGTTTTCGGGCACAACGAACTTGCGCTGCGGTATTCAAATCTGCCGTTTGTCATTTTACTGTTAACATCACTAAGCTGGTCTTCGGTTGTCGGCCTAAAACGACCATCTGCGTGGGTGGTTGTGGCCTTATCCCCATTCCTCTTTTTCTACGTGAGCGAGGCGCGGCCCTACGTTGCAGTGATGGCAACATGCATGCTGGCTATAGCGGCTGCAGTCTCGATGCGTGTGGCCGGGAAAACGATTAGACTAGCTCAAAGCACTTGTCTATTCGCCCTTGTAATTGCTGGCGGGCTGCACATGCTTTCCGTGATTGCTATTCCTGTGATAGCGATCATCATAGTTTACGCGAGCCGATTGTCGGTCAGAGCAGCCGTGCGTGCCTGGCGGATTCCGATCCTGTGCTTTCTTCCTATCTTTGTCTTTGAGGGTGCTTACTACGCCTTCACCTTGTTTCATGGGGCCGGCAGCGAACGAGGGAGCAATGGCCTCAGCAATGTGGCTTTCGCCGTTTATGAGCTTGCCGGGTTTGCGGGCTTGGGTGCACCGAGGAACGCACTCAGGTCAGGGGCCACGCTGCATCTCTGGGAATACCTCCCATACTTAAGCCTCGGAGCGCTATCCTGGGCTGGCTTGATACTTCTCGCGTTCCGTTCCAGGAAAGCTGAAATGTCGACAGCCCTTTTGACCGGAACTGTGGTCATGTTTCTTGCTGCTTGCGCCACCTTTGACCTTGTGCATTTGCGTTTCGTAGGTCGGCATTTCGCGATGCTCTTTCCTTTTCTCGCATTCGGGGGCCTCATGATTACCTTTCCAATTAAGCGCTCGCGTAGAGACATCTGGCTGCCAATTGCGAGCCTTTTAGCGTTGGCCGCAGCGTGGGGAATCTCGGATTTTAGACTCAGGTTTATTCCTGCCTATTCCAAAGATGATTATCGGGCCGCTACAGCATCTGTCATAAGCGAAGCTTCCCGGACGAACTCACCTGTTCTCTGGGCTGCGGACGAAAAGACTGCGTACTACTACGGACTGGCCATAAATGGACATTTTCAGAACGGCGAGAATGTAATGGGCCTGCTAAAAAAGAGTGGAATGGCCAACAACTATGCAGGCTCTTTCGGTTGTTAACTGGAATGCAGCAGAAACGTGTGACTATTTCCGGACTCAACGAGGTGGCATAGTCTTAGCGCTCAGTAAACCCGACCTTCACGATCAGTCAGGGGTATGGGCGTCTTTTATAGCTCAAAGCGGGCGGAAAGCTGAAGCCGGATCAGCTGTCGCTTTCCGTATTTACAGGTTCGGCCAGGATGACATCAGGGCGTTTGTTGGAAGCCGGGTCTGTCAACCCAACCGCGGTCGTGAATTGGTATTGCGGTAGTGCTGGTCGGCGGACCTGCCTTCAGACCGAACTGCATGTCCGCCACAAGCGAACTGCGTTACTGGATCAGTAAGCACCTATATTCGGATATACCGACGAGAAGCCTGAGATCTGACTGCCCGCACCTATATCAGGGGAGCCAGGCTGAAGGTTGAAGTTGTTGGCGGCGCTATTGACAAACATGGGATCGCCACTTACGCTGCGAGTAGTCATTCCAACGGCTGATTCAAAGGTAGCGTAAGTGTCGAGACAGCTACCGTTGTAACAGATAAAACTCGATGAAGGGATACCAAAGCTGTTAGAGGTCCAAGTATTACCCCAGCTATAAACACCGTTGTTGCCGGAAAGTGCATCCACCCAAAGTGCTTGGCGATATTTTGTCGAGTTTACGGCCAGGTTATTTTCGAACTGATTGTTCGATACGATGCCGTTGGCGTCTTCTAAACCCAGGGCCAGAGTCCACCAGCCGTCTTTAAGAGTATTGTTGAAGATCTTGTTCCCTGACGAGTTATAACCTTGGCCACCTGCAATAGACAATGCAGCCGTGTAGAGGTCCACAGCACTAGCATAGGCAAGATTGTTATAGGCTAGACAGTTCAGTGTCTTTTCGAGGAAAATCGCGGAAGCGCTGGAGTTCCAGACCGTATTATGGTGGACGGAAATTCCGGTTACCGTGTCGAGCCAAATTCCAGCGCCAGAAGAGGACGGATTACCTGGAACGCCGTTATCATGAATCAAATTGTAGGCAACGATCGTCCAGTCCCGCCAGACTGATTGCGCGGCGTGTCAAGGTAAATCCCTCCACACCAGGTATGTAAGTTGTCACTTGAGCTATATACGAGGCAATTACCGTAGATCTGATTCCTTTCGATGGTCCAATTCATGAAAGGGCCATCTCCGCCAACCTGCAGTCCATGGCCACCATTGCTCCTGAACGTGTTGTCGGCGACGGTACTTTGGGAGTCGACCACGCCATTATCGCTGAGCACCAGGAAGCCATTGGCGTAGTTAAGTTCAAAGGTCATATTCTGGAACGTTAAATTACTGCAAGGCTTTGCTGTTCCGCAATAGAATCCGTATAGCAAACTGCCTCGTAGATCTAGATCCTGGAACGAAACGTAAGTGGCGCCGCTACTCCTAACTGCGTTCACCCGGTAAGGTACTTCGACGAAAGGGGAAGGATCATTCGTTGAGAAGACGTAGAGGAACTTCGATCCGTCCCAGTAGTATTGGTTCTGCCCCGTGAGTGAGGAGACACTTGGCTTCGCAACGCCTGCTACTCCGGCAAAGCTTGGGAAACCTGGATCGCTTGTCTGGGTCGTGTACCAGACGTTTTTCGGGATCGGGTATCCTGCTCCTTGCGACCACACAACTAAATCCGAACCGTCAATAGCTGGCTGGCTTCCCGTTCCGTAAGCACCGAACAGAATGGGTGCACCCGAGCAACCCGAACTGGTCAGCTGCAATGTTTCCCGCCACACGCCGCCACGCCTAAAGCCAATAGATTGGCCGCAATGCAACTGCCCTTGCTGTTGCAATTGATTGACTCGGTTAATTGTCGCGAAGGCCTGCGCTTGGCTCGTACCGTTATGCTGGTCAGAACCGGCGGGATCGACGTAATATGTGAACACTTGCGGTTGCTTTAGGGGACCGCTGCCGACGGCACCCGGTCGATTAATCGTAGCTTCGCTTGTCGCTGGCAGGACAGGCGGTTGAGTCCATGCAGGGACGGTGGAGAACAGAAGATAAGCGGCGGCAACAATTCGAAACGGAAGTGAGTTGGGCACAATGGATTCCATGAAGGTTCGGCGGCTGTCCAAGCCGCAACTGAACCCACGGAAGTGTCGTACCCGGACTCATGTGCATGTCTCTTTGATTGTCCACACAAGTGCTGTCGGATCTTTCTGATCCGCAAGGATGCACTCGGCCTCTAACGCGGGATCGATCACGATTCAACTCACTTTTTTGTCTCTATCAGTTGCAAGAACTTGTCCTGATTTTCTGCTGATCTTCGACCCTTTCCCCTACCGCCGCATACTACTTTTTCTACTCAGGCTCCAGCTCCGCCTGTTCAGGCGTGCGTTCGGAGCCTTTGCTGTCTAGCAAGCAACACCAATTCCACAAACACTAGCAAGGAGGACGTGGCGCACCCAGCACCACGCAGCAGCAGCCCTCTACCAGCAGCACATCACCGGCTACCAGGGCCACTTCAAACCCGTCGCACCCTTCGAGGCCGCGCTCGTCTAGTCTCTCGCTGACTAGTCACAAACATTGCGAAATCGCCATCTCTCCTTCCTCCAACCACTTACCCGCTAACCTGCCAGCTCGCCCCCCGCCCGCCTCTGACAATGGAAGCCGAAAAGGGAACGAGCGCGCGCAAGCGGCAGCAGCCCCCCACGCGAACCACACCGAAGCGAGGAAACGAACCAGCCATGTCCATCTCCGAGCGCAAGCGTCAAGCCAACCGCGCCAACGCCCAGCACAGCACCGGCCCGAAAACCGATACCGGCCGTCAAACCGTCTCGCAAAACCGCGTGATCCATGGCCTCTGCGGTGCGTTCCGCGTCCTCGCCTCCGAAAACCAATCGGAGTACGACGACCTGCTCACCCGTTTCATCGCCGCCGAAAAACCTGCCGATGACGTCGAGCGCGAACTCGTCGCGAAGATGGCCCGCCATACGTGGCTCTCCGAACGGGCCATCCGCTTCCAGGAAGCCTGCTTCCTGATTCAGCCCCAATCCGAGGAACAGAAAAGCCCCGACGCTGAGGGCCGGACCCGCCACTCGGTTGGCGTGATGAAGGACATCGACGTCTACCTCCGCTACCAGGCCCATCACGACCGGGCCTATCAACGTGCCGCCGGCGAGCTCGCAAGGCGGAGAGAAGACAGGGACTTAGCCGCTCGTGGCTTTGAACGGCAGAAACGCGAAGAAGCCGAAGCCAAACGGAGCGAAGAGCGCCAGCAGCAGCGCACCGAGATCCACCCCTACCGCATCGCCACGGCAAAATGGCAGCTCGAACGCCAAATCCGCCGCGCCGAAACCACAAAATCAGCGAATCGACCGCAGCAAACCACGCCCGCAACCGCCCAAAACACCTGTTCCACCGCCGCTGCTGGCGTTTCACTGGCCAACCTCAGCGACGTCGCGGCGTAGGCGGCGTTCGCAAAAGGAAGCCTGTCTCACCAAGGAAGCTCCGTCTTACCATGAGGGAGCGGTTCCAACCCAGGCTGTGCGGCACGACAATTCCCATTTCGGCTTTTTGGCAGCCATCCTCGCCGGCTCTGAGCCCCACGCGCGCGCTCTGGGCCAATCTCCAGGCTGGAACGGCGAGGAAATCATCAGAATTGCCTCCGATGAGACGGTTCTGCCTTCCCTCTACGGCCCTCTGCTTCGTCTCGGCCTCGTCGAGTCGGTGCCGGCCGGCGTCTCTGACTTTCTGCAGGCCTATCGTGACCTCAACCGGGGTCGAAACACCCAAATCCTGCACGAACTCGAGGAGATCGGCGTCGCTTTGAATGGGATTGGCATCGAACCGGTCCTGTTGAAAGGGCTCGCCTACCTTCTCACGGACATATACCCCGATCGGGCCGACCGTTTCCTGCTCGATATCGACCTGTTGACCGCCCCGGCCGAGGCAGAGGCGGCATTTCGACAGCTCCTCGCCTCTGGATACCAGACCGAAACCGATCGCCCCACCGTTCTGGCGCGCGACTACCACCTTCCGCCACTAGTTCACCCGTCCAAAGTGCGGGTCGAACTGCACCAGGAACTCGGCCTCGGCTCCATTCCGGGCCTTTTGCCCGAAGCATGCGTCCGTTCCGAGTCAACGCCCGTCACACTTGGCCGCGCACGCGTCCGTATCCCGCGTCCCGAACACTTGCTCATCCATCTGGTCGCCCACTCCCAGCTCCATCATGGCTACGACCAGAGAATTTGGCCTCCGCTCCGGTCCTTATATGACTTGCACCTGCTCCACCGCCATTTCGGCGATGCCTTGAACTGGCCGGAAGTCTTCCGCTGCTTCCGCCGGGCCGGCTGCCTCGGCATTCTGCAAACGCATCTGCTCCAAGTGCGTCAAGTCCTCGGTTCCGACCTCCCTATCGGCCCGCTTTCCCTTTGGACCCGACTTCGATGGCTCCGGCGCAGAGCCTTGTGGGCCGCTCCCTGGCTGCGCTGGGTCGATCCCCGCTTCCTATATAAGGCGCTTCTCGGTCCACGCCTTCCTCTTGCACCCAAACTGCTCCGTTTGTCCGCTGGCCGCCAGTTCCTGCTTCGCCACCTGTTTCGCTGGCGCACCTACCGCCGCATCTTTGCGTCACTCGACAAATAGGAACACCGTAAACACACCGGTTGTGGAACTTTTTCGTCTTGAGAACGACTTCTTAGCCTGTTAACCTTTAGGGGCTAATAGCGTCCTCTTCTGCAGACTGTTCTCAGGAGCCATAATGCGTCTTTCTCTTACAAGTTGCTGCGTACTACTCTCTTCTCTTCTGCTCGTTCCGTCGCTCGCTCTACCAGCAGCGCTGTCTGTGAATGGAACATGTGAGCTCGGAAGCTGTGCCTCTCCCGACTCGATTAGCTATCCCACGGTCATCCCGACAACTCCGTTCAACTTTACCTACACTGTTGGCTCTGACACGTACGCCCTGACTGGAACCTATACCACCGGCTATACGGATAGCGGCTCCAACATCGGCATCACGTTGTCGGCTGTTTACACCGGATCCGCTCCCAGCACTGCCGCCGACACCATCAACGTGCATCTTTTGCAGAACATCTTTGATGACAGTGCCGGCAGCTTCGACGGTGCTTACTCCGAACACATCCCGGTCAAGGTCGGCGCGGGCAGTATGTTCACCGGCCAGCTCTCCTTCGACGGGCAGGGAATCGGTACTATCGGACCTCTCTCCGCCGGCACCTACGACATCACGAAAACCGCCAACCTCACCGGCCTCGACGGCAATACTCTGAGCGCCGATTACAATTTGATCTTTGCCTTCGCTGCGGGAACTGCCCCGGGTACGGGCACGTCCGTTCTTTCCTCCGTTCCGGAACCTACACAAACCATCCCGATTGCCTTCGGTTTGGTCGTATTTGGCCTAGGTGCCTTTCGCCGCAAGCAGGCGAAAAAGGCCTGACAATCCGCCTATACTAGTCAAAGGAGTGCAATGAACCAGAATCAAGATCAGAACATAGTCAAGAGTGAAGCGGTTGCTGACAACCAGGATCGTCGCGAGCTCCTGGAAAAGCTTGGTAAGTTCGCAGTGTATGCTGCTCCGTTCGCCGCCCTCGCCGTCACCCAGAAGGCCAGTGCTGCCAGCGGCGGTGGTCCACGCAAGCACCCAATCTCTATCCCTTCGTCCCAGTTTCGTGCGAAGTAACACCCGGTAGTGTGCCGGACACGCTTTTGGGAGTTCCCCATTGGCGATGAACTGGTTGTAGCCCGACCCGACGTTCACGGCCTGTTTCTGCTAAACTCGACCGCGCGTCTGATCTGGACCGAGGCTCGCCACAATGTCCCCCCTGAAGACATTGCGGCGAGCCTCGCTGACGTTTACGGGATCCCTCTCCATCAGGCGCTTCGCGATGTCAACGCCGTTTTAGAGTCGACCACAGTTCCACCCGCCCCAGCGCCCTGGACGCCCGTTCCTTCTGGCCCCACCCCGACCCGCCACCGCTACTATCGCCTTCACGGCAAAACATTCGAGATTTCTACCGACAGCCCCGAACTTGAGGACGAGATTCGCCCGCGCCTCGAATCCCTCCAGGTCGATCCGTCACCTGCCGACTTCCACCTGGCTCTCTTCGATACCGCCGAAGCCTTCACGCTCTGGCACGGCCCCGAGTGTCTGGCCGCCGAAGATTCCGTGGCTGCCATGCGCGCGCGCTTATTACAAGAGATGGTGCGGTTGAGTGAACCCGACCGGCAATGGCTGGCCCTCCTCCATGCCGGCGCTTGTGCCATTGACGCTCGGTGCGTCATTTTCCCGGCTGGGTCGCACTCCGGCAAGACCACTCTTGCTGCCATCCTCATGCGGCACGGCTTCTCACTTTTGAGCGATGACTTTGTCGGCCTCGAACGCGGTAGTCTGCGAATTCCGCCCATGCCCTTCGCGCTGGCCGTTCGCGAAGGCAGTTGGCCCGTTCTCTCAAGGCACTACCCCGACCTTTTGGGCCGGCCGACGGTCGACCGCTTCGGCGAACAAGTGAAGTTCTTGCCACCGTCGCCCGTCGCCAGCGGCCCCCGCTCACGCCGCAGCCATTGTCGTCAGCACCTGGATCCCCGGCAGCAATACGTCGCTCGCACCGCTCTCGCCTTTCGAAACACTCGTCGCGCTCAAGGCAAGCGGCTTCTGGGTGGAGCACCAGCAGCCTACTATCAGAGCATTCCTAGACTGGCTACAGTCCGTGCCGTCCTATCGTCTCGCTTACTCTGACACCGAGAGCGCCATGCGCCAAATTCGCTCTATAATGGAGGCTCCGCGATAGCCGCTATGCCTACTTCTACACAGTTGTTCTCACAAGGACTGCGAACGGGGTGGGCGCTGGTGCTGTTCGTTACCGTCGCCGTCGAGCTTCTGCCGTTGCCGCCTGTGCCCGCCGCCGTGCTCTATTCCTACGTTGCCTGGAAAGCGGCGCTGTTCATCGCTCTCGGCTCCCTGACGCCGCTCGCGTTTTGGGCCTTCGACCGCATTGGTTTTGGCGTGCTCTTCTCCGTTCTCACCGCGGGCTCAGTTGAATTGCTCCAGTCTCTCTCGGCCGGCCATCGCGCCAGCGTCTTCGAGTTTGTTGCCAAGCTGGTATTGCTCTTCATCGGTTTTGCGCTGGCGCTCAACCTGCGTTACGACGGAGTTCTTCGCCTGGGACCATTCCGGCGCCAGTTCATCAATCCTCACGAAAAGCATTGATCCCATCATTAGGGTTTGCGGGTACTGCGTACTCCTGTCGCTTGGCTAGTAAGTCTACGAATGAGATCCTGAGTGTCGCGACTCATGGCGGCTGAATACAAACGACCACGTCTGAATGCCGGAATCGACGTCTCGCTTTACAAGACTTACTCCTCCGACGTGAACATACGTGCTGAGCTGGGGCTGCCGAACGACTGCCCGCTGGTCGCCGCTGCCACGATGTCGTCCGCTCCTCAGGATCCGGCGATGTTTGTTGCCATTGCCCAAACGGTGCTGCGCGAGATCCCGAGCGTTCAATTTGTCTGGCTCGGCACCGCGAGTTCTCGGCGTGAAGTCGCAGTCGGTGCGAGCCTGGCCGGTATAGAAGCAAACATGCACGATCTGCCTTACACGCCCGATCTGCGTTGCGTGCTTTCGCAGCTCAGCGTCTTCGTCGTCACCGCCGCCGCTGCCACCTTCGGCTATGTCACTTGCGAAGCTATGGCGCTCGGCATTCCCGTCGTGGCCGCTTGTGACGCCGATTGCGAAGAGGTTGTGTGGCCAGGCCGTACTGGATATCTGGTTCCGCCGGGAGAAGTTGAGTTGTTCAGCATGGCGCTTCGCCTCCTGCTTAACGATCCCGATCTTCGTTCCCGCCTCGGCCGGGCCAGCCGCAAGCGAGCCATCGAGCAGTTCGATCTGTCGCGCATCACTCCGGAGCTGGAAGAGTTATATCTGTCACTATTAGATCAGCGCTAAGCCTCGCGTATGATCCACGAGATATTTCCTGTTGGCTTGCTCCGTTGCAACTGCTCTGTCCTGGGGGACGAAGAAACCCACGAAGCCATCGTCGTTGATCCTGGCGATGACATCGAAAAGATCACGGCCATCCTCGAGCGCCATCAGCTACGCGTTACGGCCATCATCATTACTCACGGCCACATCGACCACGTCATGGGCGCCGAGAAGCTGCGCCTACTCACGCAAGCGCCGGTGTATATGAACCAAGCCGACGATCAGCAGCTCGACATTTTGCGCGAACAAGCGGAATGGCTGGGTATCGACGTCCCAGCGCGGCCGGAGATCGACAGCAATGCGCCGGACGGTCTTACATTGTCGCTCGGCAAATCTTCGCTGCGCATCATTCACACGCCCGGACACACACAGGGCAGTTCCAGCGTATGGCTGCCCGAACAGGCCAAAGTGCTGGCTGGGGACACGCTTTTTCGAGACAGCGTCGGCAGAACCGACTTTCCCGGCGGCAACACACGCCAGATTTTAGCCTCAATTAAGACGTCGTTACTCTCACTTCCAGAAGAAACGGTGGTCGTTCCAGGCCACGGGGCTTTGACAACGATCGGCCGCGAGAAAGAGCAAAACCCTTTCTTGCGGAACCTATAAGGCCGAGACTCAGCTGGTGGGCCGGGCTTGGCGCATAGCCGGCTTCAGCATTTGGTTCGCGTCGGCGTTATTTGTGATCTGCATGTTAGCTGCATCCCACTCGAGCTTGGTGTTCAAGCGGATAGCGAGAGCGCCCAGCGCGATCCATTCCGTGAACGGAGCGGCGACGTTGAAGTTCGAGCAAGCGGGTGAGCCGCCTTTACAAGCGCGGATCCAATCCCGGTAGTGGCCGGGCGAGCGAGGCAGGAACTCCGGAGGAAACTCGTAATCGTGCATCTTCTCCACCGGAACCAGCCGTGTCCACTCGCCGTAAGTGCCGGTGGTGATCATGCCCTTGTCTCCGACAAATAAGCTGCCGTTTGTGCCCTTGTTGATGAGGCTCATCCACTTGGCTTCCTTCTCTTCGCGCGGAGTGAGGGGATGCGACGGCGCTGCCTGAGGCCGCGGCTTACGCGGCTGTTCGGGCTTGGGATTGAAGAACTGATCGGTGAATACCCCGCCGATGATCTGCCGTTCCTTGGGTTGCATTTGCGGATCGCCGCTGCTAGTGCGAGTGCGCGGAAGGTCGCCAAGGATCTCGCCTTTGGGCGCATTTGCAAAGTCAGGAACTTCGCCGCGCATAGCGTCATACCAGTACACGTTGACGGGCGGCATGTTGTCGCGCGCAGGAAAACCAAAACGCACCACAGACTTAGCAGGGAAGTAAATGTCGCTGCGGCCTTCCTGGCTGACGCACTCAACCGAGGTGGGAGCGGTGAGGCGCAAGGCCATGTTGGGGGCACCCAGAATATGGCACGCCATATCACCTAAAGCACCAAGCCCAAAATCGTAGAAACCGCGCCACATGAAGGGGAGATAGTCTTCGCTGTAGGGACGATCTTTCGCGATTCCCAGCCACAGGTCCCAATCAAGCCATGAAGGAACGGGCGACGGTTGCGGCGCCTCGGTGATGCCCTGCGGCCAGACCGGGCGGTTGGTCCACGCGTGCACCTCCGTTACGTTGCCGATAACGCCTGACCAGATCATCTCAGCGCATTGCCGGGTGCCCTCATTCGAGTAACCCTGGTTGCCCATCTGCGTCGCCACCTTGTACCGCTCGGCGGCCTGCTGCAACTGCCGGCATTCCCAAACACTGTGAGCCAAAGGCTTCTGGACGTAGACGTGTTTGCCGAGCTCCATTGCGGCGAGAGCGGCGGTGGCATGCATGTGGTCGGGAATTGTGACAATGACTGCGTCGATGTCACTCTGCTGCTTATCGAGCATGGCGCGGTAATCGCGAAACTTCGGCGCGCTCGGAAACTGATTGTAAATGTCGGCGGCACGATTGTCGTCGACATCGCAAAGCGCGACGATATTCTCGGTTTCCGCACAGGCCCGGATGTCGCTGGTGGCTTTTCCGCCAGCCCCAATGGAGGCAATGTTCAGCTTTTCGTTCGGAGACCGATAGCCCAAGCGCTTTAGCGATGGTTCGGAACCAAAACCCGCGGCAGGAATCGCTCCTGCCAAGACGCTTCCGAAGAAGAAGTACCGCCGGCTGACGCCAGATGCTTTTTTGTCCATAACTGCCCCAAAAGCATCATATCTCTCCTCGCCACAAATGGAGGAAATCAGAGAGAATCGGTATCACCGGACGCCGCTTTGCTCATGTTGGCGGGCGCAATCCAATCGGCACTCCAGGCGAGGTCAGGCGGCAGCAGTGGGCGGCACACCTTCACCGCTGTTCGACAGAGCCAAGGCAGCAAATGGGGTTTGTCGAAGTAGAGATTAACTGCAGGCACGTCTACGGCGATCCGGCTAAGAGGTTCGGTGATGCCCGCCCAGAAAAAAACGTCGGAGATACCGCGCTTGATGAACTCTTCTAGCATGTAGCCGCGAAGAACCAATCCGAGTGAGAACCGTCCATAAAAGCGGTCGTTATTCATCTGGAACAGGACGGTAGCAGATGAGTGTTCCTGCCATGCGCCGACGATGCTGATCCACTCGCCCCTCTCATTCTGCAAGCCAAGAAGCAGTGGGCGACGCACGGCGGAAACCATATTCAGAAATCGGTTCGTCTTGGGAGCACTCGCGCCGGTGCCGGCCTGGCGCAGAATGGAGCTGGCAGCGGTGCGAAAGTCTTCAAGAGGAATGTCCGTTACGAAGCGCCCGCCGTCGGCCTCGAGCCTACGCCGGTAGTAGCGAATGTTGCGGCGGCTATGGGGGCCTAAGCGATTGACCAATTCGTTATAGCTGGTGCCCAGATGCAGGATGCTATGGAGCTTGGCAGGCCGATGCATGGAGTTAAGGCCAGCCAACGATGCTGTCAAATGCGATGCCATGTCTTGTGGCGCGATCATTCGCAGACTGTGGGCACGGGGCACCGCCAGCAAACTCTGGGCGGATCGTAACAGCAACTCGTGTCTGCTCAGACCCTCACTAAGAATGGTGTTCGGCAGGGTGGCGTCAACGTATATGGTTCCGGTAGAAAAACCCAGAAGTCTTCGCTCCTTCGCGTAAACAACCCCTTTGATGTCACGTCCGGAATAATGCAGCAGGAGAAGCGGTCGCCACTGATTCGTCAGGGAGGCCAGGAAAAAGTCCAGGTGCTCTGTTGTCCCCTGACGACTAAGAAAGAACGAGTGCTGCCGGAGGCTTTCAATGTCGTCAGCGGACGTGTACAGACGCGACTCGGTTAGGCTGTCCGGCGGCATAGGCCGGGCTACCACGGCTGAAGCAGACAAGCTTGTGCTCTTTGTCCGTCGCGGCGACGGAACTCTCCCCACCCCAAGCCTAACCTACGGAATAGGCCAAGGGCTACTAATATGAAGCAATCTGAGATAACTACTAGAGTGATGAAGGTTGTGGTGTTACCCTCTTCGCAGGTGAGGCTTTTGCAGCGCGCAAAGTCGGCGTTGGTTCAGGTGGAATCGAGTTGGTTCGACTTCAGGTGGGGCGTGCGTACGAGTGCGACCTCCGGCTCCGCCATTCAAGGAGGAGGTCCGCATTTGCATGCTTACCTGCCGACACGACCCTTTGTGGGCTTGCAGATTTTGAGGCAGCTTCCAATCACGAACTTCGAGGAATACACGTTCGTTGACTATGGGTCAGGGAAAGGGCGCATGCTGATTCTCGCCGCGCAATTTCCGTTTCGCGCAGTCCACGGCGTGGAGTACGACCGGCTATTGCACGAAGAGTCAGTGCGAAATGTGGCTGCGATCAGGCACGCAAAGAAAGCCCGCGCCGAGATCCTCTGCCATCACTTAGACGCGCGAGACTTTGAAGTTCCGTTGGGGTGCCTGGTGCTGTATTTGTTCAATCCTTTTGCTGGCCCTGTCTTGAATGCCGTACTTCAGCGTTTGAGGGACTCGCTTGAGCAGTCACCCCGGCATGTGTTTCTGGTTTCGCTGTATGTAGAAACAGAGGCGATCTGCACGACAGTGCCGCAGCTGCGGCTGTGGCGGCAGGATGGCCGAGTCTCAATCTACGAAACAGCCCTTTGAACCGTGTTCGCTGGGTTTTAAACTGAGCGGTTCATGCGCTCACGTAGCCTATCCAGGATATGAGTTCGCTCAGGCGATTGCAGTTCCTGTTCCAATTGCTGCAGCGCAAAGCCGACCACATCGCGGTGGTGGAGTTGAGAGCCGAGATCACCGCTCAGGTCGAGCCAGAGCGAGTGAACCTTGTCCACATCCTGAGGCCACAAGCGCGGCGGGTGCGGCCCCAAGTTAGCAAACGTGGATGGCCGCCCTGGAGTGATGATTTCGAGTGAGAATGGATGACGCGGTTCGGGAAGGCGCTCCCAGGCAAGACCGATTCGGCGCGCCAGTTCATCGGAGGTCATGGTGGGCGAAACGCCTGTGACCACACGCGATACTTTCAGCTGCTGCGCGGTTTGCACAAGAGCGTCAAACGGGTCGATCGCGGGCACTGCCAGAAGTTCGACCGGTTTGCCCTCTTTTTCGGCCATCGTGACCACGGCGGAGAACAACGCCTGCTCGTCGGTGCCGAAGACCTGTTCCGCATTGGGGCGGTATTCGCTATCAGCGGTCAGCTTACGGACCGTCATGACAACAATGTCGTTGCGGCGTAAATCGGTCTTCTGCAACGTCCGCTTCAAGTGCTGCATGTTAGTTGGATTGCGTACGGCGACGAGGATGCAGCCAGGACGGGCGTGCAACTGCTTCACATCGAGTTGTGCTTGCTCCTGAAGGTTGAACTCTTCCAGCGCATGCTCGTGAACCTTTTTGTGCTTGCGTAAGTTGATGCGTTCAGAGATGGTGAACAGCAAGAAGAATGCGACCGTAAACGCAATGCCATAAATTGTGGCGTTGCGTTTAGAAAACAGATTGGCCACCGCGGTCACTAGCAGAATCATTGTTGTTACTGCAAGCCCAACGGGGATTTCCTTCCCGGCGATGCGAAAGTTCAGAGGAACTTTGTATTCCTGATCGTGCCGTTGAAAGCGCAGCACCAGAACGCCGAGTGCCTTAAGGGCGAAACTCCAGACCACGCCGAACGCGTAAGCCTCACCCAGGAGATAGACATCGCCGCGACTTAACACGATGGTCACGATCTGGAGGACAGCGATCAGATTGATGATGCGGAAGGTAGTTCCGAACTTAGGGTGGGGTTTGCGGAAATAATCCAGCAGAACGCCATCCTCCGCGACGCGATTCAGTATGCCGTTCGCTCCAATGAGCGAGGTGTTGACTGCTCCAGACAAGATCAACACGCCGACCACAACGACGAAGATGTGGAAAATCAGCCGCAGCACGAACGGCCCGGACAGGCTCATGGCTAAGCCGCCTATCAGGTCGTCGGCGTATTTTACCCGGCTTTCGTGCGGCATGATCATGGAAGCAAGTACCGTGATCACGCCGGTTGAGATAAGAGCGTAAACGCAGACGATGTTGCCGGTGATCTTCAGGTTTTTCATCTTAGGCGAGGCGATTTCCCGATATACCTGCGCTAAGGTTTCGAAGCCGCTCATGGACAGCAGCGAGTGGCCGAATGCAATCACAACGGCAATGGCCGGAACCGCGGGCCACAGTGTGCCTTTCAAGAATCCGGTAGAAGTGTCGTTGAAGACCAGGTGTTTGGGCACCGGCGATGGTGGCAGTTGCCATTTGCCCTGTAAGACGATGGTCAACGAACACCAGAGGAGAAGCGCTACCACCATTACGGTGGTGATTTGCATAATGCGCAGGGCGGCCGCACTTGACTCTTGAATGCCTTTGGTGTTACTCCACCAGAAATTTATGGTGACGAGCACACCGAAGAAGGCTGCAAAATGGGCGGTGTTGAACTGCCACTCCGGATGGTGAATGGCCACTGACAACTCGTTCAGAAGCGCTGCCAGGTAGATTCCAGCACTTACTACGCTGATGGGTCCGGTTAGAACGTAATCAAAGACAAGCGATGAGACAGACAAGCGCGCACTGATGGGGCCCATGCTGTCGCGAACGACCACGTAGACGCCACCGCGCACGAACATGCCACAACTTTCGACATACACGGAGCGAACCGCGAAGCTGAAAATCATGACGCCAAGCACGTACCAAGCGGCCGAAGGACCAATCGCCAGTTCCGCGATACCGCCGGCATAGAACATGGAGGACGCGAGATCGCTAAGCACGATGGCAGCCCCGCGCCAATAGCTAATAAAGGAAAGTGCGACGGTAGTGGCTACGACTACTTTGGTCGTCGATAAGGTCTTACTGTTTCGATTTTCCGAGGTTGTCGATTCGTTCATTTGGGGTGCATCAGGTGGGTGAAGCCGCGCGCGGCGGATCTAATGCAGCGCTAAGAGTTCTATGGCTTCATCTTATCAGCGACATACGTTTAGGTGCGTATTTTTCCGGTAATATAGGTCCGCTGCTGTATACTTGCTCGACACCCGCATCCCTCCTATGCCTACAGTAGGCCAGACTCTGGGTCCATTCGAGATTGTGGACAAACTCGGCGAAGGTGGCATGGGTGCCGTCTACAAAGCCCGGGATACGCGTTTGAACCGGTTTGTCGCTTTGAAGCTGATGCTTCCAGGCATAGGCGAGGAAAACCAGCAATTCCGGCGCTTTGCACAGGAAGCACAAGCGGCCTCGGCGTTGAATCACCCAAACATCATCACAATTTACGATATTTCGACCGAGGCTGGCAGCTCGTACATTGCGATGGAATTCGTTCCGGGGCAAACGCTCGACCGATTAATCGCTAAGGGTGGGATGCGGACCGCGGAAGTGCTGAGGCTTGCTCTTCAGATAGCGGATGCTCTGGGCGCGGCGGCGGCGGCGGGCATTATCCACCGCGACTTGAAGCCCAGCAACATCATGGTCTCTGAAGCCGGGTTGGTGAAGCTGCTGGATTTTGGGGTGGCCAAGTTTTTCCTGCCGGGAACTGTAGAATTTGACCCCGGGCGAACGTTGCCTCTGGAAGCAGAACAATCGCTGACGCGCCAAGGGACGCTGGTGGGAACGATTGCCTATATGTCGCCGGAACAGGCGCAAGGCTTGCCGCTTGACGTGCGATCGGACATTTTCAGCTTTGGGGCAGTCCTGTACGAGATGGTCACTGGCGAGAGTGCATTCCCGGGAAGCAGCTACGTCTCGGTGCTTACATCGATTCTGCGCGATGAGCCCCGGCCTGTAGGAGCAATCGCCGCAGATGTTCCACGCGAGCTGGAAGCCATTATCAACCGATGTTTGCGGAAAGAGCCTGACGCACGTTTCCAAAGTATCGGCGATGCACGCCAAGCGCTGCTCGTTTTGAGGGAAGATTCCGAATCGGGCAAGGTGTTGGCCCCAGCGGGAAGACCGAAACGCGTCTTCAGCCGGCGTGCCTCTCTATTGATGGCGAGCCTTCTAGCGTTGCTTGCCGTTGCATGCTTCACCCTGGTTCGGTTCGGTAGGGAGTCGCATGCGCCGCCGATGGAGCCCCGAATTGTGCCGTTCGCCAGTTACCCGGGATTTCAGGGCAATCCGGCATTCTCACGCGATGGCAATCAGATTGCTTTTACCTGGACCGGGGGGCAGGGCGAAGTCACGCATATCTTTGCCAAAGTGATTGGGACGGATACGCCACTCGCCCTCACGTCGGGTCCCTTTTCCGATAACGAAGCGGCCTTCGCTCCGGATGGGCGCTCGGTCGCATTTCTGCGTAACATGCAGCCAGATATTACGGCCATCTATCAGGTCTCCGCGCTGGGCGGACGCGAGCGCTTACTGGCGCAGATTCCCGCGGCTTTGTATCCGAACCTGGAGTGGTCCTCAGACGGTAGATTTCTGGTTACCTCCGGACGGTCTGACCGTGACAAGCATACGCGTGTGTTTGTGGTGGCCGCAAGCGATGGCGGGGTTCGCATTCTGTCGTTCGGGAAAACCGGTGACGAGTTCTCCGCAGCTCTCTCCCCGAATTCTCGCGCTCTCGCGTTCACGCGCACGGAAGGCGATACCGAGTGGGGCATCTATGTGGTTGCTTTAGACACCCAGCTGCGAGTTGCCGGGGCGGCGCGCCGGTTAAATACTCCTTCGGGCCTAAATCGTCAAGCGACTTGGATGGCCGATGGAAAGGAACTGATATTCGTAAACGGCGGCAGCTCCACCAGCCGATTATGGCGAGTGACGGTGGACGGAAACAAACCGGCGCAACCGATCGCACTGACGGGAGAAGTGGCGTATCAACCCGCCATCGCGCCGGTTGGGAACCGCTTGGCGTTTGCGCATCATTTCAACAACTCGAATATCTGGAGCCTTCCGGTGCTGGGCCCGGGAAAAGTAGGCGAGGCGAAGCAGATCATCAGTTCAGCGCGGTCGAGCTACGTGCGCCCTAATGCGATTGCGGCTGACGGAAAGAGATTTGCTTTCGAATCGAATCGCTCTGGCCCTTATGGAATCTGGACAGCCAACCTGGACGGATCGGACCCGGCATTTTTATTTGGAAGCACCGACTTCCTTTCCGGCAGTCCGGCCTGGTCGAAAGATGGACGAGAAGTCGCATTCGACTCAAGGAAGGGCAAACATGCCCAGATTTTCTCGATTTCGAAGGATGGCGGTTCACCGCGGGCGTTGACGGACGGGCGGTTCGATAGCATGCTGCCTTCGTGGTCACAGGACGGGAAATGGGTTTACTTCACGTCGAATCGCAATGGGGGGCTGGAGCTATTCAAGTGCTCGCCCAAAGGCGGGGAGCCCATTCAAATAACAGAGAACGGGGGCTGGGCGGGTCAAGAATCGCCGGACGGCAAGTGGCTTTACTATACGCGCAGCCGATTCGGCAAGAGTCCGCTGGTGAGGATGCCGGTGAGCGGGGGAAAAGAAGTGGAAGTTCTGCCGGGCGTGCACGAGCGCTGGTGGGCGGTGGCTGAGAAAGGCGTCTGGTACCTGGAGCGCCAGGGGTCAGAGGGCAGTGGAGGCCTTTGGGGAATGGAGAGTGCGTTCAGCGACCAAGCGGAGTTGCGCTTTCTGAACGCATCCACTCACAAGACGACCACCGTTGCTTCCATCCCGAAAAGTCCGGCGGGCGGACTCGCGCTCTCACCCGACGGACGAACGCTGTTATATAGCCGTGTGGACTACCGAGCTTATGAGATCGAGGTAGTCGAGCGGTTCCAGTAGAAGGAGCAGCGCACCCGAGGTAGAGTGCCTAGTTTTTAGGTGTTTTCTCCTGGCCCTTGCCGGGACTGGAAGTGTGGACCAGTTCCGGGGAACTTTGGGCGCGCAGGGTTTCTTGCTGTGCCTTTGGATGGATCCGCTTGGAACGCGTAAACGGTTCAAGCATTTGGGGGGTGCCTTCTTTTAAGGCACGCAGAATGCCTTCGAGAACGCGAACGTCGGCGTAGCCCTCTTCTCCATCTGGTTCGGGATCGGTACCGTTCAAGATGCAGTCGGAGAAGTACTTCATTTCGCCGCCGAAGTGGTCGGTGTTCTTGAAACTCTTCTCGTCTTTCTTTTGACCTATGGCGACTTGCTGTTCCAAAGGTTTGCCATACATAAAGCCCGGGTTCATCATTACGTTGCCTTTGGTGCCGACGACGGTGTAGACGTCGACTTGATTGCCGTAGTAGGAGATGGTGAACTGGGCGAGCCTTTGGTCAGGGAAGCGCAGCGTGACAGCCACGGTGTCATCGAAATCGCCCAGGCCCGACTCGGAATGTCGAGTGCCGACGGCGGAGACCACTTCGGTGGGCTCCGCACTGAAGACATAGCGAGCTGCATTCACCGGGTAAGGACCCATGTCGAGCACCGGGCCGGCAAGATCGCCGTTCTTGCCGCGGTGGTTTGCCGGGTCCACCATCTGCGCGAACACTGAAGTAAACGTGTGGACGGTGCCGAGTTCGCCGGAGCGGATCCGCTCAATGAGGGAAAGAGTGGCCGGTTCAAAGTGTAACCGGTACGCGACCATCAGCTTGGAGCCCGAGCTTTTCTGGGCTTCGAGGATGTCTTTGCATTTCGCGGTGCTGACCTCGAGCGGCTTTTCAGAGAGCACATGGATGCCGGCTTTCAAAGCAGGAATGATGAACTCAGCATGACGCCAATTCGGTGTTGCGACGTAGATAGCATCGATCTTGCCCGATCTGAGAAGCTCATCGAATTGTTCGTAAGTGTAGGCGTCGGAAACACCGTATTGTTTGCCTACCTGACGCGCCTTTTCGGGGTCTGACGTGACGAACGCGGTGACTTCTGAATTACCCGTGTGTTCGACGCCCGGCAACATTGCTTCCTGGGCGATGTCGCCCAAGGCAACGATGGCGTAACGTACTTTTCTGCCCGACCCAAAGCCTAGCGTTTCTTTGATGCTCATACTGTTCTGCTCACTAGACGCGCTGAAACGAATGAAACTGGTCGCCGGGATGTTTTCGGGAGGCGAAGTAGTGAATTAAGACTGGCCAGGAATGATGGCGGACGAAATTGCGGTAGAAGAATGATTGAGCATTGACGGCGAGGTAATAGTTGGGATCGAGAAGCTGGTGATGATGATGGCAATTGGCGGATTGCTTCCCGCGTGCGAGTATTTTACCCGCCTTAAGAGCGACGAGTCGATCCGTGTGCGTTGCGGGATGAGTGATGATGACTCACTCCCTTCCTAAATGTTTTGAGAAGCGCGCGAAACGAATTAGCTGCTGAGAAGGTCTGGCCTCCTTATGGAAGTTCAAGATTTCGGGGCTGATAATGTCATCAACGTTCCAGATTCGATCAACGGACGGGTGATTGTGCATGGCAGTCACAATGCGGTCCACATTCAGCGCGAGCATGCTTCGCAGAATGTACATGTGGAGGTTCACGGGACAGGGTCGGTGGTTGAGATTGGAGCGGGATGCACGCTGGGTCACTTGCATGTGTATACATGGAGCAACGGCGCGGTGCGTTTAGGTGACTTCGTGAGCGTCAGCGGTCTGGTTCGACTGATGGTGCACGAGCCCGCCGGGATTACGATCGGCCGAGATTGCCTGATTTCCGGAGGCACCGATATAACGGTCAGCGACATGCACCCGATTTTCGATCTCGAGACTGACGAACGCATTAATCCGGCGGCAAGCGTGCATTTGGGCGAACACTGCTGGATCGGTCAGAACTCGCTAATCCTGAAAGGTGCCCAGATAGGCGATGGATGCGTGATCGGTGCGCACTCGGTAGTCACAGGGTCGATAGCGAACAACTGCCTGGCGGTAGGGTCGCCCGCGAAAGTGGTGCGCGCAGGCATTTACTGGAAGCGCGAACTGTGAGTCTTGCGCAAGCGGGTTGTAGCGGGCTGACGGCCAGCCGGGATCGTCTGGCCGTCGCTGCTCTCGTTCCCGCACTTGCACCGTTTGGTCGATATCGTCGAAGGAACGCGTGGCAAGCGGTGTGCTTAGCGCAGGCCACCCGAAGCGATGAGCGTTTCGCCCGTGAGCCAGCCTGAATCGGTAGAGGCGAGGAACACAGCAAGCGGTGCAATGTCCCCGGGCTGCGCTATGCGGCCTAGCGGAGTTTGCGAAACTGCCTGCGTTTCGAAGTCGCCACCGATGACACCCGCCGTGTGTGTGCCTTGCGTTTCCACCATTCCTGGATTGATTGAGTTGACGCGAATTTTCTTGGGCCCGAGTTCTCTTGAAAGAACACCAGTGATAGCGTCGACAGCGCCCTTTGTGGCTGAGTAGACGGCGCTGGCGGGAGGGGTAATGCGGCTTGCGACTGAGCCTATATTGACGACGCTGCCGCCTTCAGGCCCAAAGTGGTTTGCCGCTTCCTGCGTGGTAAGCAGCAGGCCCAGCACGTTGGTGTTGAATTGACGATGGAAGTGCTCTTCCGTGATTGCCTCCAGCGGCGCGAATTCATAGACGCCGGCGTTGTTGACCAGCACATCGAGTTGCCCAAATGCCTGCTTTGTTTCCGCGAACAGGCGCTTGACGTCGTCACTCTTGGCCACATTGCCCTGCACAGCGACAGCGCGTCCTCCGGAAGAGGTGATGTCGGAAACGACGCGATCCGCATCTTCCTTGCTTGCCGCGTAGTTCACGACGACGGCAGCACCGTCGGCGGCGAGTCCCTTGGCTATGGAAGCGCCGATGCCCTTAGAGGCACCAGTGACGACCGCGACTTTTCCTTTTAAACGATTCATGGTTTTCTCCGTCGGTCCGTTGCGTGATGTTTGCACGTTTCGATAACCGTCTAAGTGATGTCGAAAAGTCAGGCGGCGGTGCGGCGACTCTAGAGTTTTTTGAGAGTTTCCAGATAAGCGTTAAGGACGTTACGCTGTAAGGCGTAAGTGGCGAATTTGCCTTGTCGGGTGATGACCACGAGGCCGGCGGTCTCCAGTTCTTTCATGTGGTGAGAGAGCGTGGCGGGCGTTACGGAAATGCAGTCACGCAGTTGGGAGCAGGCGAGCGAGTCGTGGCCTTGGCTGATGTGGTGCAGGATCTCGTGACGGCGCGGGTCCGCCAGCGCTTTCGAGATCAGGCGGATTTGGGTTTCGGAGAGAGCGGTTGGATAGCCCACATTCGCTGCCATCTGGCGCTAGTCGGCCAGCACCCAGGCAAGAATGGAAGTGCCTGCCTGTGTGAGCAGGTATTGCTTGCCGTCTAATTCGAAGGTAGTGGGTGCGGTTTGCATGTGTCCGCCCAGGTTGACGTGCCAGAGCGTCTTACCCGTTTCCGGATCGAGCGCGAGCAGATTGTTCTGGTTGTCGGCCGTGAACAGCAAGTGGCCGGCTGTGGTGAGCATGCCGGCGACGCCTTCGCCTTCACCGATCTCGTGCTTCCACTTCACGTTGCCATTTTTGTAATCGAGGCCGACGATAAAAGAGTTTGCCCAGAGATTGCGATCGCGGCCGGCCCAGCCTTCGGGCTTACCTTCCGCGGTCATATAGAAAAGGCTCCAGAGGCGACGGGCGCTGAAGAAGAACAACTGCGAATTCGGGTCGAAGCTGGGGGCCATCCAATTCGTTGCGCCATCGGAGCCCGGGGAGACCAGCACGCCATCGGGCTTCGGCTCCTTGGCGGGATTCGGGATGGGCTCGCCGCGAGAATCAATGCCCTTGGACCAGTTGGTGGCGACGAAGGGCGCGGTGAGGATGTGCTCGCCGGTGGTGCGATCGAGGACAAAGAAGTAGCCGTTACGGCTGGCTTGCAGCAGCAGCTTGCGCTTGACGCCCTGATAGTTGTCGTCGATTAAGACAGGCGTCTGCACTGCGTCCCAATCGTGAGTGTCGTGGGGCGAGGGCTGAAAGTGCCAGAGCAGTTTTCCCGTATCCGGATTGACCGAAACGATGGAGCAGGTATAGAGGTTGTCGCCCTTGCGAATGTCTCCATTCAACACAGGGTTTGGATTGCCGGTGCCCCAGTAGAGCTGGTTCAGGTCAGGATCGTAGGTGCCGGTCATCCAGGTCATGCCGCCGCCGTGGGTGATGGCGTCGGTTCCCTGCGGCCAGGTTTCCGCCCCGGGTTCACCGGGCCTCGGTTCGGTGTTCCATTTCCACTGATACTTGCCGGTTTCGGGATCGACCGAAGCGAGGAACCCGGGAATGTCGGTGGCATCGCCGGAGACGCCGACAATGATGTGGTCGCGCACGACCAGGGGCGCCATGGTGGCGAAGTATTGGAACTTGGGATCGGCGAGTTCCACGTCCCAAACCTGCTTGCCTGTTTTCGCATCGATGCAGATGAGGTGGCAATCGGGGGTTTCAAAATACAAGCGGTCTTTATAGAGACCCACGCCGCGATTGCCGATGTGATCGCCCGTGGACTCGCGGTTGAAATGCCAGATGTTTTGGCCGGAGCGAGCGTCCGCTGCCCAGACATTGTCGGGCGACGTGTAGTACAGAATCCCGTTCACTTCGAGCGGCGTGGATTTCAAGTTGCCGGTCTGGCTTTGCGAAATCCAGGCCAGGGTCAGCTTCTTGACGTTGGCCTGATTGATCTGCGAAAGGCTGCTAAAACGCTTGCCGGAGTAATCGCCATTGAAGGTGGGCCAGTCGTTGCTGAGCGGCTTGAGAAGCTCCTGCGGCGCCAGGCCAGCATCGGCGGCCAGCGCGCAACAGGCGGACAGAAGAAGCACAAGAGCGGATCGCATGGTTACTTCAGGGTCTCCATAAACGCGAACAGGTTGTGGATGTCGGCATCGGTGTAGCGATTCATTAACGCGCGATGAGCCTGCAGCGGATCTTGGATGGCGATGTCTACGTCGGAGACCGCGAACGAGCGGTACCAGCCGTCCTGACACATGATGCCGATGCGAAACTCGTCGCGGTGGACAACGGGGCCTTCGTAGCGCGTGCCGTCCTTGGCGGTGACGGTTGCCTTCACTTTCGGTGCGTTCTTGCCGCCGGGATAGACCATAGCCTGCTGGAGATCGACCGGGCTCATTTTGGCGGCGATACCCTTCAGGTCGCCATCCACCTGGTGGCAGCCGGAACAACCGCCGGCGCCAAAGAAGAAAGTCTTGCCTTCGGCGAGGTTGCCGGTCAGCAGTTTGGCAACAGGGTAGTCGCCCGGCACGTGCGCGCTATGGAGTGCGAGCGCAGCCTGATGGTGAAGGAAGGCGACGATATCAGCGACTTGAGTGTCCTTCAAGTTGGCGAAAGCGGGCATGCCCTTATCGGGACGGCCGTTTCGGATGACAGGCGCCAGCAGATTGCCGTTCTCATCGTGCACGGTGACGGAGGAGCGAAGCAAGTCCGGAGCGCGGGAACCGGTAGCGTCGGCGCCGTGGCAGAAGCCGCAGCTGGATTTGAAGTTGGCTTGTCCGCGCCCGACGGCGGCATCTTCGGTGGGATTGGGTACTCCCGGGTGCTGCGCCACTGTGGCGTTGTGCCCTTGCGCGAACAAAACGGAATGCAAGAACAGGAGAGCAGGCAGGCTGAGGATCGCGACGGGAAGCTTTTTACGCGACGAGTTGAGCCAAGAACGAGGGGCGGGGACCGCTGGCATAATACGCTACCAATATTTCACATTCGTCCTGGTGCAATCCGCTTGACAACAAAGGAAATGAGCGGCCTTGCGCCACTGCTGCAAGGGCCTGGACGGGGCGGTTTGCGTGGTATCCTTTGAGCGAAACTCACCCCCTTGGCAGACCTTCCTTCCATCGCTGCGCTGATTGACCATACGTTGCTAAAACCGGAAGCAACGAAGAGCGACGTAGAACGGCTGTGCGCGGAAGCGCGCGAGTGGGGATTTGCCTCGGTGTGCGTGAACCCGTTCTGGGTGCCGGTGTGCGTGAAGGAGTTGGAAGGATCGACGGTTGCGGTTTGCACGGTGATCGGGTTTCCGCTGGGCGCGAACGCGACAGAAGTAAAACGCATTGAAGCGGAAACAGCGCTGCGTGCGGGTGCGCGCGAACTGGATATGGTGCAGAACGTAGGCGCGTTGCGTTCCGGACTTGAGCGAGTAGTGGCAGAGGAGATCGCTGCCCTGGCTGCCACGGCACATGAGGGCGGCGCGATTTTGAAGGTAATTCTGGAGACATGTCTCTTAACGGACGAGCAGGTGGTGCGCTCGTCGGAGCTTGCCGTGGAGGCTGGGGCGGATTTTGTGAAGACATCGACCGGGTTCTCCAGCGCCGGTGCGACAGTGGCGCATATACGTGCGATGCGCCAGGTGGTGGGGCCATCCATCGGTGTAAAAGCTTCCGGAGGCGTTCGCACGCTGGAGGCTGTTCGCGAGATGGCGGCCGCGGGCGCTACGCGCATCGGCACCAGTTCGGGCGTATCTATCCTGCGTGAAGTCCGCGAGGGCGCAGGGCAGCCGAATGCAGGAGCAAAGGCTGGCTATTAATGGCCACTCGCGGCAATCAAGTACGGTTTCGGGAACGCGCCGAACTGCTCGACTTCCTGCTGGAAGTGAGTAGCGGCAATTTCGGAGACGCTGGATCTAGACAAGCTGCTGTCGAATGTCGGCGGACATCATCAAGGATGTTATTCCGCACGAGCTGTTTGCGATCCTGCTATATAACGAACGCACGCGCGGGCTGCGCATGCGATATGCCATCGGACATCGGGACGAAGTCGCGAAGAATCTGCATGATCGGTTTAGGCGAAGGCATCACCGGCGCGGCCGGCGGCGACGCGCACAGCCGATTCTGGTGCGCGATGTGCGCATGGATCCGCGATATCTGAATGCCCTGGACGCGGTGCGGGCTGAACTGGCGGTGCCGATGTTGATTCGCGGCAAGCTGGTGGGCGTTATCGATCTGCAATCGACGCACGATGAGCGCGTTTTCCGAACAGGACCGGGCGCTGCTGGCGTTGATTGCCAGCCGCGTGGCGGTGGCGATCGATAACGCGCGGCTCTACCGGCGGGTGGAGCGGCAGAACCGGACGTTGCGAGTTCTGGCGCATCTTTCGCAGGAGTTCAGTTCGATTCTTGACATTGATGAGCTGCTGACGAAGGTGGCGGTGACGGTTCGCGCCTTGATCAACTTCGACGCCTTCAGCATTTTCCTGGTGAACGAGAAACGCAAGGTGCTCCAGTGCCGATTCAGCCAGCGCTACGACGAGGACGGGTACGGTCGACAACATTCCTTTCGGCAAGGGAATAACGGGGGCGGCCGCCGAAGCGCGGCAGATTATGCGTGTTGGCGACGTGTATCAAAGATCCGCGCTACATTGCTTCGCACAACGAGATTCGCTCTGAGATCGCTGTTCCGCTGGTTCTGCACGACCGCGTAATGGGCGTGATGAATCTGGAAAGCATGCGAATATAGTTTTTTCACGGAAGAGCATGCGCGCGCGCTTAGCCTGCTGGCTCCGCAGATCGCGACATCGGTTGAAAACGCCCGGCTCTACGAAGAATTGGCGGCGAGCGCGAACAGCGCATGGAGCAGGACCTGAAAGCGGCTTACAAGCTGCAATCGGTGCTGCTGCCACGGTCGGTCCGGTGATTACGGGATTGGATATTGCGATACGTTCGCGGCCGGCCCGGGAGATCACCGGCGACCTGTACGACTTCTTCGAGCAAGCGGAAGACTACACGCTGATTGCCTTCGGTGACGTGAGCGGGAAGGGCGCGGCGGCCGCGTTTTATGGCGCGCTGATCTCCGGGTCTGCTGCGCACGCTGGCACCGAGGCGGCGAACGCCCGCACAACTGATGAAGCTATTGAACGAGGCGCTGATGGAGCGCAAAGTGGATGCGCAGTATGCGACGATCTCGCTGCTGCTTTGGAACGCAACCAAGCGGGTGTTTACGATTGCGGCCGCGGGAACACTGCCGCCGCTGATCTGCCGGCGTGGCGTGATTCTGGACGTGAGTGTTGCCGGCGTGCCCATTGGATTACTGGACGATCGTGAGTATGAGCAGATTGAGGTGCAAGCGGAAGCGGGCGACCTGATTCTGCTGTACTCGGACGGCGTGGAAGACCAGCTGGCGGACGACCGGGAATACGGCCGCGAACGGCTGGAGAAGATTCTGCACGCAAACTGTCTGGCATCAACGGGCGATCTGCCGAAGTTGATCTTCTCAGATGTCGATCGATTCCGGGGCGGTACTCCGCTGACAGACGACCAAAGTGTGATTGCGATGCGGGTTCTCTGACGCATGTTCGGTTATCGCGACGGGCGGCTGTGGTGCGAGGACGTGGATCTGGTGTCGCTGGCGGGCGAGTATGGAACACCCGCCTATGTCTACTCGGCTGATGCGATTCGGAGCCGGTATCGCGCGTATGACGAAGCGCTTGAAGGTTTACCGCACCGGGTTTGCTTTGCGGTGAAAGCCAATTCGAACCTGGCCGTGTTGAGCTTGCTGGCGCGCGAAGGCGCGGGCTTTGACATTGTTTCAGGCGGTGAACTGTACCGCGTGTTGCGGGCGGGCGGCGATCCGGCAAAGGTCGTATTTTCAGGTGTAGGCAAAACAGAAGCTGAAGTGCGCTTCGCTTTGGAGCAGGGGATCCACAGCTTCAATTGTGAGTCTGAAGCAGAGATTGAGATGATCTCGCAGATAGCAGTTGGAGTGAAGCGCAAGGCTTCGATTGCCATCCGTGTGAATCCGGATGTAGATGCCGATACGCATCCTTACATCTCGACCGGGCTGCGCGCGCATAAGTTTGGCGTGGATATCAACCGTGCCGAAGACATTTATCGTTGGGCGGCTCACCTGCCCGGGATTGTGCCTGACGGTGTGAGCTGTCATATCGGATCGCAACTGCTCTCGGTTGAGCCGATGCTAGAGGCGGCCGACAAAGTGCTGGCTTTAAGCAAGCGGCTGGAGGCTGGCGGGCTCGCGATTCGCAATCTCGATCTTGGCGGTGGCCTGGGCGTTGCTTATGAGCCAGGTGACCGCACCGTCTCCATAGCTTCGTACATCCGACGCGTGCGCGACCGGGTGGAACGTAGCGGGCTGACGTTGATGCTGGAACCGGGGCGGTCCATTGTGGCTGGGGCCGGAGTGTTGCTCAGTAGGGTCCTTCTCGTGAAACAGAACGGTGCGAAAACCTTTGTAGTGCTGGATGCAGGCATGAACGATTTGATTCGGCCTTCGCTCTACCAGGCGCACCACGAGATCGTTCCTGTGTTGCAGAACAACGGACGTCCTGAGATGGTGGCGGATGTAGTAGGCCCCGTTTGTGAGAGCGGAGACTTCTTCGCGCGGGATCGCACGATTCCGGCGCTGGCAGCGGGCGACTTGGCCGCCATTCAAACTGCCGGCGCTTATGGGTTCGTTCTGGCTTCGAATTACAACTCGCGGCCGCGCGCCTGTGAACTTCTGGTGGATGGATCTCGTATTCATGTTGCCCGCAGGCGTGAAACGTTCGAGGATCTGACTCGAGGCGAGGCACCTTTGGGGCATACTGAAGAACTTACACATGACGGACTCGCTCGCGATCTCTGTTCACAATCTCCACAAATCCTACGGTGACTTCGAGGCCGTTCGAGGCATAGATCTCGAAGTACATACGGGCGAGGTGTTCGGCCTGCTAGGGCCGAATGGGGCGGGCAAAACAACCACGGTTGAAATTCTGGAGGGACTGCGTCCCCGGACCAGCGGCGAGGTTGCGGTGCTTGGTTTCGACCCGGCCACGCAAACGCGGGACGTAAAGAACCGCATTGGCGTTTGCCTGCAGGCGACTAATTTGCCCGACAAGATTAAGGTGATCGAGGCGCTGCACTTGTTTTCGGCGTTCTACTCGCGATCGACCGATGCCGACAAGCTGCTTGCGCGTTTGCAGCTGAGCGACAAGCGCGATGCTCTGTATAAATCGTTATCGGGCGGCCAGAAGCAGCGAGTGGCGCTGGCGCTGGCGTTGTTGAACGACCCTGCGCTGTTGTTTCTCGATGAGCCAACTACCGGACTCGATCCGCAGGTGCGCCATGAAATTCATGGTGTGATTCAAGAGCTGAAAGAGAACCGGCGTTCGATATTGATCACCACGCACTACATAGAAGAAGCGGAGCGGCTGTGTGATCGGGTGGCAATCATCGACGCCGGAAAGATTATTGAATCGGGTACGCCGCGCGAGATACAGCAGCGGGTGATGGGCGAAAGCCTGGTGGAGATCACGACCGACCGAACGATGCCCTTGGAACGCATGCCGGAGCGTTTGCGCGACGTAAAACATCTGCTCCGCGACGACGGCCGGACGATCTCGATGCAGACCGGTGCTCCGGCCGCGACGATTGTGGAGCTGGTGCGTTGGATTGAGATGGAAGGGCTAATTCTGCTGGACATTGTGTTGAAGCGGCCGACGCTGGAAGACGTTTTCATTGAACTCACGGGAAAGAAGCTGCGCGACTAAATGAAGCCTTATCTAGCCCAGATTCGCAGCAACCTGCGTTTGATGTACCGCGACCGCGCGGTGGTGGTGTTTAGCGTTCTGTTTCCGCTGGTGCTTTTCTTCCTGTTTGCGCAAACCTCCGGGGGTGCGAAGGATCCTGCCGCGATGTTGCAGGTGCTGACCATGGTGGTTGTCATCGGCGTTCTGAATAACGGTTTCTTCGGCGCGGGTATGCGTACGGTGCAGGATCGCGAGACGAACGTATTGCGCCGGTTCAAGGTAGCGCCCATTAGTTCTCTGCCGCTGCTGGTGTCTTCGATTGTTGCCGGCGTGGTCAGTTTTCTGCCGACGGTGATCTTGTTTTTCCTGCTGGCTGTGGTGATCTACAAAGTTCCGCTTCCCTCGAACTTTCTGCCGCTGCTGGTGTTTGTTGCGATCGCCATCGTGGCGTTCCGGGCACTCGGGTTGATTATCGCGGCGGTGGTGAACTCGGCTCAGGAAGCACAGATTATGGTGCAGTTCCTGTACCTGCCGATGCTGTTCCTGTCTGGCGCCACGTTCCCGATCAGCATCATGCCCGACTGGGTGCAGATCGTCGCAGGATTCCTTCCGGCCACTTACTTGTTTAGCGGAATGCAGTCGATGCTAATTGGGCACGAGCCGCTATGGAAAAATTGGGCGGCTATCCTGAGTCTGCTGCTGGCAACCTTCGTGTCGGTGTTCATCGCAGCCAAGGTCTTTCGCTGGGAGAAGGAAGAAAAGATCAGCCCCCGGTCTAAGGCGTGGATTGTGGTGGTGCTGGCACCGTTTCTGCTGCTGGGCTTGTATCAAGGCAAGACTAAGGACAACATCCGCGAGCAGAAGGCTCTCATGCACCAGGCGAATCGAGGGCGTACGATTCTGTTCACCAACGTGCGCATCTTCGTTGGCAACGGCATGGTGATCCCGAATGGCGCGGTGCTGATGCGTCACGGAAAAATTGAGCAGGTGTTCCGCACGCCTCCGAGCAATGCAAAGCAATTGGATGCTGATGTCTGGGACGAGTCGGGACGGACGCTGATGCCGGGTCTGATCGATATGCACGTCCATCTGGGTTCGCCGGGCGGCGTTTACAAGACCGCGTCGAAGTACATGCAGTCAGGCATGGGTGAACAGCGGCTGGCGGCGTATCTTTACTGCGGCATCACTGCGGTTCGCAGCACGGGGGATTTTCTCGAGAACTCGTTGAAGCTGCGGGCAACGATGCAGACGGGGGAAAACCTGGGGGCGGAACTATTCACATATGGACCGCTATTCACGGCCGCCGGTGGGCATCCGACGGAACTGCTGCGGGGCATGCCGGCACAATTCCGGTCACAAGCGGAGAAGGAGTTCGTGCGGTTGCCCAATACGCCCCAGCAGGCGCGCGATCAGGTGGATGAACTGAAAACTCAGGGCGTGGACGGGATAAAGGCGGTTCTCGAAGGCGGAGGCGGCGGGTTTGCCCCCATGCCCCGGTTGGCGGATGATGTGTATCGCGCGGTGATCGCAGAGGCGATAAAGAAAGCGCTGCCTACGGCAACACACACGGCGAACTCCGAGGATGTGAAGGAGGCCGTCGCCGCCGGCACGAATACCATCGAGCACGGGTCGCGTACAGATCTGATTCCCGCGGCGACCTTTGCAGCGATGAAGGAACGTGGTATTGCGCTCGATCCGACACTGAGCGTCTATGAAGCGATGACGGATCTGGTGGCGGGCAAGCAGGATCTGCTGGACCGGTCTCTGGTGCAGCGTGTTGTGCCGCCCGATCTGCTTGCGGACACGCGCGGTGTGGTGGCCCAGGGCAGAATGGACTCGTACTTGAAGGACCCGCAACGGATGAACGATTTCGAGACACGTAATCTAGTGGCCGCGTACCAGGCGGGCGTGCCGCTGATTACCGGTTCGGATGCGGGAAATCTGCTGGTGTTTCACGGGCCGACGGTACAGCATGAGCTAGCTCTGTGGGTGAAGGCCGGCGTGCCGGCTGGTGCGGCGCTGCAAGCGGCGACTTACACGCCGGCCAAGTACCTGCACGCGGAGGACAGAATCGGCATTATAGAGAAGGGCAGGGACGCGACATTCTTGCTGCTGGATGGCGACCCTGTGATGGACATAACGGCGACAGAACGTATTGCGGAAATCTTCTTCCAAGGCGAGCAGATACAGAGATATAAGCTCTTGCAGCACGATTAGCAGCGATGTTGAAGACGTTAGATCGAGTGCTGTCGAAGGCGGGCCTAGGATCACGCACAGAAGCGCGCAGCTGGATTGGCACCGGCCGGGTGGAAGTGAACGGACGCAAGATTCAAACACCCGACCACTGGGTAGACCTCGAACGCGACCGCGTGACGTTTGACGGCAAACCGGTGACTGCGGCCGAGCGGCGGTACATTTTGCTCTACAAACCCAAGGGCTATCTCACGACGTACAAGGATCCGGAGGGGCGGCCAACGGTCTACGATTTGATTCGCGATGCGGAACAATTCGTGGGTACCGTAGGACGGCTGGATCTGGATACGTCGGGTTTGCTGCTTTTGACAAACGATACGCAACTGGCGGAGCGCATGACCAACCCCGAGCATGAGCTGCCGAAGACGTACCTGGTGAAAGCCGGGACGCTGTTGACCGACGAGCAACTGGAGCAACTGCGAAAGGGCGTGGAACTATCGGACGGGCCTACGCGTCCGGCGCAGGTGAAACGGCAGCGCGATTCGGAGAAGTATACCTTCCTGGAACTGACGATTACGGAGGGCCGCAATCGTCAGGTAAGGCGCATGTTGGAAGCCTTGGGAAGCGTTGTACTTAAGCTGGTTCGCACGCACATTGGACCGCTCACCATGTCGGGCTTGACCATTGGCCAATGGCGGGAACTGACCGCGCCAGAGGTGCAGCAGCTCAAAAAGCTGACCGGCCTGACGCAGAAGCGCCACCTTAAACGTAAGTCTTGAATTCGATGACGTCGCCGTCTTTCACTACGTATTCTTTGCCTTCGGTCCGCAGCTTCGCAAGTTCGCGCGCTCGGGCGAAGGAGCCTGCCGCCACCAGGTCATCGAAGGAGACGCACTCGGCGGAGATAAAAGCTTTCTCGAAGTCGGAGTGAATGACGGCAGCCGCTTGTGGAGCCTTATCGCCGGCGTGAATGGTCCAGGCTCGGGTTTCTTTCTCGCCGGTGGTCAAGTAGGTTCGCAAGCCAAGCAACTTGTACGCTTCGCGGATGAGTTCACTCGTTCCGGTATCGGGCACGCCTAGGGACTGCAAATATTCGGCGCGATCTTCGGGTGGCAGCATGGCCAATTCAGATTCGATTTCCGCCGAGACCACCACAGCGCTGGTGTCGTGGTGTTGCTTCACATAGGCACGTACCTGCTGCACAAACTTATTTTGATCGGCGGTGGCGAGGTCGTCTTCGGCGACGTTGCAGGCGAATAGCGTGGGTTTGGCAGTCAACAGAAAGAACGAACGTACCAGAGCCTTTTCGTCGTCGCTGAGTTCGAGCGTAGCTATGGTTTTGCCCGTGTTCAGATGCGCTTCCAACTTTTCGAGCAGTTCCACTTCGGCGAGGGCCTTCTTATCGCCGCTTTTGGCTGCTTTTTGCTGCTTCGCTTTGCGCTTTTCCACCGACTCCATGTCGGCGAGCACGAGTTCGGTGTTGATGATTTCGATATCGCGGACGGGATCGACAGTATCCATGACGTGTTCGATGTTCGCGTTTTCGAAGCAGCGGACCACTTGGATGATGGCGTCGACTTCGCGAATATGGCCGAGAAACTGGTTGCCCAACCCTTCGCCCTGGCTTGCACCCTTCACAAGGCCGGCGATGTCGACGAACTCGAAAACAGCGGGAATGATTTTTTGGGAGTGACTCAGGTCGGAGAGAACTTGCAGCCGATCGTCGGGAACAGTCACGACGCCGGTATTGGGTTCGATAGTGCAGAAACGATAGTTCGCCGCCATGGCTTTGCGCGTTTGCGTGACGGCATTAAACAGCGTGCTCTTCCCTACGTTGGGAAGGCCCACGATTCCAGCTCTTAACATTCATTTCCATTCTCGCGTACGGCCGGAATAACTCAGTCGTGAAGAAATGGGGCTAACAAGAGGGCGCGGCTAGCCTCTTTTGAGCGCAGGTTCGCGAGAAACGATCGAACGCTGGTCTCAGAAAGTTCCGCCAAGATGTCGAGGCCGTTTGTGAAACGCGGCACGCCAAACACTGTGCTGGCCCAGGAACCTCCTACCGCATAGCGAATGCCGGCGCGCTGAAGTGCGGAACGCACAGGCTCAAACGCGTCCGCTAGGGGCATGGTGTCCGCTGGTACACCTTGCGCGCAACTTCATCACCGAATCTGCTGGCCGCGATTCGGAATGTAATCTCGGCTTCGGTAGCAGAAGGATCCTGACGCAAAATCGCGGCACGCTGAACAGAATTGCCTGCCTCCCATAATGCGATTCCCAAGCCGATCCGCTCGGAACAGGTCATTTCTTTCAAGCGTCGAAAATAGACCTCGGCAGCTTTAGGCGATGTATCGTTGCATGCCACAGTATTCTGAGTATGTCTCACGTTCCGTCTGGTGTTTTGGGCAGCATGGCATCATGAACTTGTGCAATTCGAAGGAGAACTGGCACACACTCTCCCGGCCGATGTTCCTAACCGCGACCGACTAATTGAGAAGGCGGCTCAGCACCTGCACCTGATTGCAGCGGCAAACGAGTTCATGAATCTCACTCGGATCACAGACGCGCGGGAGGCAGCAATCAAGCACGTATACGATTCAGTCGCTCCCTGGAAGTCTTTTGAGGGAGCGAAAAGAGTGCTGGATGTGGGAACCGGCGCCGGTTTCCCTGGCATCCCGCTGGCACTAGTGCTGCCCGCGGTGCGGTTTTCTCTTATCGAGTCCGTAGGCAAAAAAGCGCGCTTTGTCGACGGTGCGGTTGAGTCGCTGGACCTTTCAAACGTCGATGTCGTGAGTGAGCGGGCGGAAGAAGTTTTGCGAACGCAGAAGGCGGACATTATCACCGCACGAGCGGTCGCACCGATGAGCCGGCTTCTCGAGTTGTTTGGGCGGCATCTAAGGAACGGAACGCGGATGCTGCTCTACAAGGGTCCGGATGTTGAAAAAGAACTGGAAGAAGCAGCCAAATATCGCATTGAGGCGACGGTGGTTTGCCGGTATGATCTGCCGCACGCACTTGGGACCCGCACATTGATAGAGTTGCGCGGTTCGAAGAAGTCTTAGGGCCGGCTTCGGATGGCTTCCACCGTCAGATAAAGCCAGCCGGCGATGAAGGCGAGTCCGCCGATGGGTGTGATGGCACCTAGAACGCGAATGCCGGAAATTGCGAGCGCATAGAGGCTGCCCGAGAAAATCACAATTCCGACCAGCAGTAACCAACAGACACGGTTTTGCACGATCGGGGTCAAAGCGCCAGCACGGGCAAGCGCAGCGACTAACAGAATGCCGAGGGCGTGCAGGAAGTGATACAGCACTGCGGTGTGAAAGACATCGAGCATGGCGGCGTCCAGGCGGTTACGAAGGCCATGTGCGCCGAACGCGCCCAGAGCCACACCAAGAGCCAATAGCAGAGCGCCGGTTGCGATCCAATTCATAACGGGTGGGCTTAGCTGGCGCCGCTAGTGGGCAACCAGAGAGTGCCTTTCGCGGCACTGTTCCGAGCAGTAGTAATAGGTGCCCTGACCGCTGATCTGTCGTTGGAACCGGGTTCCTTCCGAAACGTACGTCCCGCAGACCGGATCCTTGTGCAGGTTGCTGCCGCGAATCTCGGGCGCTTGCGGCTGCGCGGCAGACTGTTTTGCCACAGATGACGCGTTGGAAAGACCGCGGAAGATACTAGTGAGGACGGCCCGGGCCACCATGACGGTCGCGATGGTAAAGAGGAGTTCGAGGAGGGCGCGAATCATTGGTTTAGTGCCGGGATCGACGGCCGGCAGGTATTGCCAGCGAGGAGCAGCCAGTTATTGGTTGGACGCTCCCCGCCGACAAGCGGATTACTTATTTCTTCTTTGCACCAGGCACAACCGTCTTAGTTTGTACCTTCTGTCCGAGCGCTTCAAGCATGGCTTGCGCTTCCTGAACATGGGGGCCATTCGGCTGGAGTTGCAGGTACTTCTGGTATGCTTCCGCGGTTCCAGGAGGATAGGCCTGCGCACCTGTCTTCGGATCCACTGTGCCCTTCATGGCAAGTGTGCTGCCCAGCTGATACCACGCTTCGGCGTTGTCTGGATTGGAATCGGCGGCTTTCTTGAACCACTCCGAAGCCTGGTCTGGGTGGCCGCTATTCACCAGGTTTGCGCCCATGTTGAAGTAGGCCTTGCCGGCGCTGGCGGGGTCGAGTTGAGCGGCTTTGGTTAGGGCCTGCTCGGCTTCAGGGGTCTTCTTCTGTGCGCCGTAGATGTTGCCTTCCTGGATGTACAGGCTAGCCTGATCGGGCTTCAGCTCGACTGCTTTCTGATAGGCGGCGAGCGCAGCGTCCAGGCTCTTGTTCTTATCGTCGCCGGTTTGCGCCAGCGCCATCTGATAGTTGGCGAAGCCCAGGTTTTCCCAAACCGCTACTTGAGTGGGATCCAGGTCTTTGGCCTGATTGAAGCTGTTAACCGCAGCGGTGTAGTCGGTGACCTTCTGCGCATTATCCGTATCAGCCTGTGCTTTCTTGGACGCATCCATACCAGCGTTGAAGGAGTCGTTAAGCGCCTTGTTCTTCTTCATCGACTCGGACGCTTTTTTGGCTTGCGCCTCAAACTGTTCCTTCTGCTCCTTGCTCATCCCTTTTTCTTGCTCTGGGGCGAGCTGACCGGATTGCATGGACTGCTGCATTTGCTGCTGCTGGGCGGCCTGCTTACGAAGGTCGAAATCGGTTTTGGTGCTTTCGCTGTAATTGGTTTTTACGCCATCCACCTTGTCAGCTACTTTGCCGTCGATTACGCAGGAGACTGTGTAGGTGCCAAAAGGCAGTCCCATGTAGAAGTAGTGGCCTTTTTTGTCGGTTTTGACCGAGTAGTGGCCCTTGATATCGGTGCGATCGAGGTTGATGACGGCGCCTTTGAACGGCTGACCATTCGCATCCTTGACGTCGCCTTCCATGGTGGTCATCTGGGCGAAAGCCGCGGACGACACAATCAGAACAAAGCCGAGCAGTAACAGCGCCTTGCGCAACTGGGCGAGCATACGGTGGAGTAAACCTTCCTTTGCGAGAATTCCTTACAGGTCTTCCCTTACTATATCTCCCAAGTCACGCTGGAGGAGAGTACCGCAAATGCAGCAGGCAGTTGCAACTAGGCGAACACCGCGCGCATCGGACAATAAGCGGATTGCAATCGCATACCGCGGTGGCTAGAATTGTGGGTACTCAGGGGCAGGGGAAAGGACATTTGTGTCTCGCTTGAATAGCTTTTTGCTGGTGTGTATGCTGGCGGCGGGGTTAGCTTCCTCCGCTGGTGCGCAAAGCCTGCAGAAAGCGGAAGAGCTCTACAAGCACACGGAGTTCGAAGCGTCGCTGGCGCTGTTGAACAAGAACACGAACAACGCAGCGACCAACTTCTTACTGGGCCGCGACTACTTCATGACGGGTGACTTCAAGAAAGCCGTTGATCACCTGCAGAAAGCGACAGAAGAAGCGCCTGAGAATAGTGATTATGTGGATTGGCTGGGACGCGCCTACGGCAAGCGCGCCGAGACGGCCATGCCCCTGTTGGCTCCTGGGTTCGCGAGCAAAGCACGGGATGCTTTCGAACGATCGGTTGCACTGGACGGGCGCAACTCCGATGCTCTGAGCGATTTGTTCGACTACTATCTGGGCGCTCCGGGCTTCCTGGGTGGCGGTTATGACAAGGCGGAGGCCGTAGCAGACAAGATTGCGGTATTCGATCCGGTTGAGGGTTACTTTGAAAAGGCCAAATTAGCCCAGAAGCGGAAAGAGTTCGACACGGCGGAACAGCACCTTCGCAATGCGATTGCTGCGACCCCGCAAAAGGTCGGCGCCCTGTTGGAGTACGCCCGGTTTCTGGCCCGGCAGGGGCGTACCAAGGAGAGCGATGCCGTGCTGACGCAAGCGCAGAATCTGCATCCGGAAGCTCCGCAGGTGTGGTACACCAAGGCCGATATCCTGATCCGGCAAAAGCGCAATTTGGACGAAGCCAAGCTGCTGCTGCAAAAGTATATGCAGGCCCCGTTAACGCCAGATGACCCGTCTAAATCAGACGCCGCACGATTGCTGCGACAGGCAGGCGGAGTTTAGGCCATCTAATCAAGGCATACCCTCCGTTTTTGTGTTTAGGCTTCGCGTGACTCATCTACAGTTCGACTCTGCCCCATGAACGTCGCAGAGGCAGTCACTTTCAGCCTGGATGCGCTGCGCGCCAACCGCCTCCGAACGTTCCTCACTGCGCTGGGCTTCATCATCGGCAACGCATCGGTCATTCTGGTCGTCACCATTTCGATGGCCAGCACGGATTTGATTCTGAATCTGATCCGCGGCATCGGATCGAATCTTGTCTACGCAGCATTGGAATCGACCGGCGAGAACGCCGCTTCGGTGGACGCCGACTACGTCAAACTCGCCGACGTGCAAGCCATCCGCCAGACGCTGGGCGACCGCATTGTCGCTGCTGCGCCGGTGATGCAAGGGCACACCCAGATTGTAATTGCGGGCAAGATTCGCGACGTAGGGCTGGACGGAGTTGACCAATACTATAAGCCGGTTCGAAACCTCATTATTCGCACCGGGCGGCCGTTCGATGAGGGCGACATCACGTTGCGTGAGCATGTGGCTCTATTGACCGATAAGCTGGCGATCCGTGCCTTTGGCAGTCTAGATTCAGCGATTGGTCAGGCGATGAAGATCAACGGATTGCAGTTCACCGTAATCGGCACCTTTCGCGAAAAGACCAGCACTCTAGGACAAGGTGAAATCGGCGACGAGACAATCCTGATTCCCGTTTCTGTGATGCAGTATTTCACCTCGTTCGAGCGGATTGATCCCGTTTACATTCAGGTGAGAGCCGCGGCCGATGTGCCTCGCGTAACTGATGAGGTGCGGGAGATACTGGAGCGGCGCCATCGCGCGGGTGCGAAATACAACGTCCAGAACTTGACGGCTTTCCTTGAGACAGCCAAGCAGATAGCCGATGTGTTGACGATTGTGCTAATTGTCGTCTCGGCAATCGCGCTGGTTATTTCCGGCATTGGGATCATGAACATCATGCTGGTCACGGTTACGGAACGCACGCGTGAAATCGGAGTGAGAATGGCCGTGGGTGCATCAAGACGGGAGATCTTACTGCAATTTCTGGTGGAATCGATCCTCATCAGCCTGATTGGCGGCAGCATCGGCGTGGTCCTCGGATTGGCAGTTCCGGTCAGCATCCGCCTAATTACGACGGAAGTGGAAGTTCCTATTTCGCCGGTGTCGGTAATGGTGGCCTTTGTTGTGTCCTTTACCGTGGGGGTCGTATTCGGACTCTTGCCGGCCCGGCGAGCGTCGCAGCTGAATCCGACCGAAGCTCTGCGTTATGAATAACTCATACTCGGCAGGTCTGGGCGTTCCATCGCCGTGTTGATTCTTGCTTCTGCGTCGCCCCGGCGGCATGAACTGCTGGAAGCGGCCGGCATTGCCCATACAGTGAGGCCGGCCCACATTCCCGAGCTTCGCCGAGCGGGGGAGCCAGGGCCTGACTTCGTACAACGGATTGCGCGGGACAAGGCGTTCGCGATTGTGGCCGATGAGAACGACATAGTGCTTTCGGCCGATACGGCTGTGTGCGTAGATGACCAAGTGTTTGGCAAACCCAAAGATGAGGCCGACGCAGCGCGTATGTTGCGGGCGCTCGCGGGCCGGGATCACTGGGTTTGGACCGGTATCTGCTTAAGAAGGGGTGAGCAAGCGGTAGTGGATAAGGCCGTGACTCGCGTCTCGTTTACCTCCCTATCACCTGAAGAGATAGGGGAGTACACTCGGAGCGGTGAACCCATGGATAAGGCCGGCGCTTACGCAATCCAGGGGCGTGCGTCGAAATTCATATCCGGGATCGAGGGGTCATATCAGAATGTCGTCGGCTTGCCGGTAGCGATGGTGTACGGATATCTGAAGACTTTTTAAGCATAGAAATGAATGCAGGGTTTGGCACCATCTATAAAGGTCCTCCGGGGAAGTGCCGAAAGAGCTTAGGTGAGGGCACTTTGGAGATGCATAGGGCGCCGATGTTTGAAGCCTCACGGTGTACGAATCGCTCTATCTTGAACTGAATATCGACAGTGATGAATCGAAACATGTCTCGCAATCGAATGATCGCCTCAAAAACGATACTGACTTTGGGTCTTTTGACTGCTACGCTGCAGGCCCAGTCGCCGATTACCCCGTTAGGGGATACCCGCCCCCAACAGCAACAGCAAAGGCCGGCGCAAGTCGCTCCTCAGTCGCCGGGCGCGTCGGCCCCGGTAGACTCGAGCACGTACAAGGTGGGTCCTAGTGACATCTTGAATGTCGATGTTTGGCACGAACCAGAATTTTCTGGTCTTTACACGGTGCACTCAGATGGGAAGATTACAGTAAAGCTCGTGGGTGAGTTACAGGCGGGCAATAAGACTCCGAACGAGATTCAGGACATAGTGAAAACGGCGCTAGCCAAATATGTGCTTAACCCGCTGGTGACCGTTACCGTCCAGGACGTAATCAGCAAACGGTATTACCTGGATGGCCAGATCAATCGCCCAGGCGAATATGCGCTGGCAAGTCCGACCACTGTTCTGGAAGCGATCAGCAAGGCTGGAGGCCTGCAAGAGTTTGCCAACAATAAGAAGATCTATATTCTGCGTGGGGACAAGCGAATCCCTTTCAATTACAAGGAAGTAATCCATGGAAAGCGCCTGGAACAGAACGTGCAGTTAGAGCCGGGCGATCACGTTGTCATCCCGTAGGGTGAGTCAGGTACACACATGCTAGAACGCTTATCCGTCCCTCGTCGAGCGCTGGATTTTGAAGATTACATCGATATCCTGCGACGTAATTTTCTTTGGGTGTTAGGTCCCGCATTTGCGGGGCTGGTTATCGCGACCGTAGTTGCATTCGTAATGCAGGATACGTTCATCTCTGTCGCACAGATCCGCATTGTGCCGCAGCAGATCTCGGATACCCTGGTGCAAAACGCAACCACGCAACAGATTCAGGATCACGTGAATGCGATGGCTGAGAACATAGAAAGCCGGAACACGCTAACCAATCTGATCAACACGTACCATCTTTACCCGAAGGAGATGAAAACGGAGCCGCTTGAGGACGTCATCAATAAAATGCGGACGGCCATCTCCATTAAAGCCACGCTGGGAGTCACGGACATGGCAAACAGCCAGCGTAGTCTGCCGGCGATGCAAGTTGGTTTCAAATACAGCGACCGGATTATCGCGCAAAAGGTTTGCGATGAGATCGTATCGCGCTTTATCAGCCAGAACACGGTGGAAAGCGCCGAGCATAGCGAATCGGCCAACCAGTTCATGAACGACGAAACCCAGCAGGCGAAGCGAACTCTGGATAGCTTGAACGAGCGACTGGGCCAGTTCCGAGCTCAGCATGCGGGCAAGCTGCCGGAGCAGATGGAAATGAACATCCAGCAGATTAACGCGCTCTCTCAGCAGACTACGGCGCTGAACGACTCGCTGAGCCGCAACACAGAACGCAAAATGTTGCTGGAGAACAATCTGCAGATCGCGAAGAATCGGCAGGCGGCGATTAAAGAGTCAGTGCCGATGACCCAGTCGCGCAACACGCGGCTGGATGAACTCGACAAGCAGATTAACGACCTTCAGACCAATATCGAGAACATGAAGGATCACTATACGGACGACTTTCCGGATCTGAAGACGGCGCGTCAGCAGTTGGTGGTGCTACAGCATCAGCGGGAACAGGCGGTTACAGCAAAGCCGAAAGATTCCGCTACCGATCCGCAAGTTGCACGCGAGCGGTTTGAGGCGCAGGCCCAGATCGATTCGATTGTGGGCCAGATCAAGGCCACAGAGACCGAAAGCGCCCAATACCAGCGAGACTTGGCGAACGTAACGGCCCAGATGCGCGCGTTTCAGACACGGGTGGAGGGGACTCCGGCCGGGGAAACTGAGTATACCGAGTTGATCCACAACCGCGATCTTGCAAAGCAGCACTACGACGAACTAGAGCAGAAGCGCCAGCGCGCCGCACTCTCGACAGACTTAGAGCGCCGGAAGCAGGGCGAAACGCTGGAAGTGCTCGACGCCGCATCGCTGCCCGATACGCCGACTGCTCCAAAGCGCCCGATGATTATCTCGGTGGGACCTGCCATCGGGTTGGTTCTTGGATTGATCCTAGTTGCGATTCGCGAAGTAAAGGACACCTCGCTGAAGAACCTGAAGGATGCCCGGCTTTACACGCAGCTTTATATTCTGGGTAGCATTCCGCTGCTTGAGAACGACCTGGTAGTGCAACGCCGAAAGCAGATGATGTGGGTCGGATGGGCTGCGGCGACAGTTGCCGGGTTAGCCGTCATGGGCATCACGATTGCCCACTACTATCTTAGCAAAGGCATAGACAATGAGCCGAATTCACGAAGCGCTGCGTAAATCCGGGCAAGATGGCCCCGCAACGGTGGTTCCGGCGCTCCGTCCTCCGACGCCGGCCACTCCTGTTGTGGAATCGGCGCTGTTGCCGCCCGAGACACCGGCAGCCCGTACCATAGGGGACTCCGACGTCCTCGTGGACCACCGAGGAAGTCGAGGAATTTGGAAGAATCGTCCGCGAACGCCCGGACCATTCCTTACCTGCCGAATAACGACGCTTTACTGGTGAATCCGCTGAAACCGCGCGAAGCTCCGGCCGAAGAGTTTCGTACCCTTCGCACGCGTCTGAATCACATGCAAACTGTTCAGCCGTTGCATACGCTGGTGGTGACCAGCGCTTCTCCGGCGGAGGGCAAGTCTTTCACCGCCACGAATCTCGCGGTGACGCAGGCGCAGCTGGCCGACAAGAGGATCATTCTCGCCGACTTCGATTTCCGCCGGCCTACAGTCGACAAGATCTTTCCAGATCGATTGTGCCCCGGGAATCACTGATTATCTGCAGGGGAAAGTCGCCTTCGAAGAGATCCTGCGGCGGGTCGACGGGACCAATCTATACGTCCTGACGGCCGGCGAGGCAGTCCCGAACCCGCTTGAGTTGCTGAACCTGAAAGAGTGCGGAGCCCTGATCGACGCGTTCGAGATCATTTCGACTGGGTGATCCTGGACAGTCCGCCGCTGCTGTTCGCCGCCGACGGCAATCTGCTCTCCACCATGTGCGACGGCACAATCCTGGTGGTTCGTATTGGTTCCACTACCTTCGACTCGGTCACCCGTGCCCTGCAATCGCTTTGCGAAAACAACGTGCTCGGCATCGTAGTCAACGGCGCCCGCCGCGGTGAGCTCTACAGCAAATACACCTATTATCACGATTACTACTACGATCGCGACCGTGTGCCGAATCCAGCAGCAGTCACAGTGGAAGACAACGTAGATCCGGAATAAATATTCGGCTTGCTGCTCCTAAGCTAAAATTGTTCTTTGGAGTGAACTGAGTGAGACGAGCTTTTCTTTCGCTTGCCTGTGTTGCGCTGAGCGTGGCGCCGCTACTGTTGGCCGATTCTTTGGAACACCTTCGGGACGCTCCGGCACTAAGTTTCTCGGTGCCCGGCAAAGGCCAGGAGACCTTACAACAGTATCGAGGGAAGGTAGTTGCGCTCGAGTTTATCTTCACTACGTGCCCGCATTGCCAGGCGGCCTCGCACTTCATGACGAAGCTGCAAAGCGAGTATGCAGCGCGCGGGCTTCAGGTGATCGATGTTGCGGTAAACCCAAACGCCGATCTGCTGGTGGAGAACTTCGTTAAGGATAACGGCGTCAATTTTCCGGTGGGCTGGACTACTCAGGCACAGATGCAGCAGTTCATGGGCTTCAGCGACGCCCGGTTTGTTGTGCCGCAGTTGGTTCTCATCGACCGCAAAGGAACCATTCACTACCAGACGCCGGCGCTTTCGAACGACGACTCCTGGAGCAAGATGATGGACGAGAAAGCGGTTCGTCAACACATTGAACAATTGCTGGCACAGCCCATGACCACTTCGACCTTAAAACCTGCACTAAGTACGGCCAAAGCGGCTCGGCACAAAGCCTCGTAGAAGCTACCTATTCAGTTCCTTCCGCGGCCCGTGTCTTTACCGGTCGTGTAACTTCGCTTCCTGCCTTGAGGTCCAAATAGGTGACGACCACCTGACACATGGCACAAGGGCAGATCTTAAAACGAAAATTTGGTAAGGCGGACGTCGAGATCTCAGCGTTAGGTCTCGGCGGCCATCACCTCGGACAGGCAGAGGACGTCAAGACAGCGAAAGAGATTGTTGCACGCGCCATCGATGGTGGAGTCACCTTCTTCGATAATTGCTGGGAGTATCATCGCGGCAAATCAGAAGTGTGGCTTGGCGGGGCCCTTAAAGGCAAGCGCGACAAGGTCTTTCTGATGACCAAGGTTTGCACCCACGGGCGAGATAAGTCGGTGGCGATGGAGATGCTGAACGAATCTCTAACGCGGCTGCAAACGGATCATCTTGACCTCTGGCAAATCCACGGTGTGTCCTTCGACAACGACCCTGAACTGTTCATCCGGCCGAATGGAGCGGCGGAGGCACTCACGCAAGCCAAGAAAGAAGGCAAGGTTCGCTTTGTGGGCTTCACCGGCCATAAGGACCCAAAGTTGCACCTTGCAATGCTGCAGACAGGGTTCCCGTTCGACGCAGTGCAGATGCCGTTGAATCCGTTCGACGCAACGTTTCGCAGCTTCGAAAAGCAAGTAGTGCCTGAGTTGACGAAGCGCGGTATCGCGCCACTTGGCATGAAACCACTGCAAGGCGCCGGGCCAGCTATTAAGAAAGGCGTCTACACGCCCCAGGAACTGCTGCGGTATGCCATGAGCGTGCCCGGTGTGGTGACCACCATCACCGGGATGGAAAAGATCGACGTGCTGGAACAGAATTTGCAGATTGCCCAGAACTTCGAACCGCTGTCTCCCGAGGAAATGGATGCCTTGCGCGAGCGCGGAAAGCAATATGCGGATGGACGCTTTGAGGTCTACAAGACCTCGCTGAAATACGATAATCCCGAAGCACGCTTAGCACATGGGTTCCCGCTCGACATGCAGTCAAAAGAAGTTCAGGAGATGATGCACTCGACTGACAATACCGGGAAACCATTTCCCGCCGTGAAGTAAGTATGGCTTACAGGACGGGGACACGCAGAGGATTTCTCCAACAAGCGGCGTTAGCGGGAGCAGCCGTTGCGCCGGGTGTTGGACAGGCTGCAACCGGGATGGGACAAGGGAGCGGAACAAGCATGGCAAATGGAGCCATACCTCGCCGGAAACTCGGCAAGACGGATACGGAAGTCTCCATTCTAGGCGTGGGTGGTTTCCATATCGGGTCGGCCGACACGTTGGATGAAGCGAAGGCGATTGTGAATCATGCGCTTGATGCCGGAATCAACTTTTTCGACAACGCGTGGGAGTATCACGAAGGCAAGAGCGAGGAGTGGGTCGGCGAGGCTCTAGGGAACAGACGCAAACAAGCAGTGGTGATGACCAAGGTCTGCACGCACGGCCGTGACAAGAAAGTTGCGATGCAGATGCTGGAAGAATCATTGCGGCGTTTGCGAACCGACTATCTGGACGTCTGGCAGGTTCATGAAGTGATCTACGAAAATGATCCCGACCTGATCTTTCGGCCAAACGGCGTGGCGGAGGCGTTAGAGCAAGCGAAGAAGCAAGGTAAAGTGCGCTTGGTTGGCTTTACCGGACACAAGGATCCTGCCATTCATTTGCGGATGCTCTCTCATGGTTTTCCCTTCGATACGGTTCAGATGCCGCTGAATCCCTTGGACGGTACTTTCAGAAGCTTCTCCGAACACGTGCTGCCGGTGGCACGACAACAGGGCCTTGCGATTTTCGGAATGAAGAGTCTTGGCGGTAGCGGCGAGATGATTCGCAAGGGCGCCATCACACCTGCGGAAGGTCTCCGTTACGCGATGAGCTTGCCGGTGACCGTGACGATTAGCGGGATGAACTCCATGGACGTGCTGGAGCAAAACCTGGAAGTGGCGCGGAACTTCGAGCACATGTCCGAACCGGAGATGGCACAACTGCGTGACCGCTGCCGCTTTCTGGCAGCCGATGGCCGTCTGGAGTTGTTCAAAACAACGACCAAGTATGACGGCGATCTCGGACGCGAGCAGCACGGCTATCCGAGCGTACAAGAACTTCCCGCCTGATGGTCGCCTGTCCCTGTTAGTCTCCTAAGTAGCCCATGTGGATAGTTCATCTCGCCCTTCGGCGACCTTATACATTTGTCGTATTTTCGGTTTTAGTGCTGATTCTCGGGGCGATTTCAGCCATTGTTTCCCCAAAAGACATTTTTCCCTATATCGACATTCCGGTTGTTAGTGTCGTCTGGACTTACACCGGACTTACTCCGGACGATATGGAAAAGCGCGTTGTCACCGTATGCGAACGGGCGATGACGACCACCGTAAACGACATTGAACACATGGAATCGGAGTCATACACCGGCGTTTCGGTGATCCGGGTATTCTTCCAACCCAAGGTAAAAGTCGAGTTGGCATTGTCGCAGGTGACGGCCATCGTCCAGACTATTCTGCGCGTTCTGCCACCCGGGACATTCCCGCCCAATATTCTGAAATACGACGCTTCGAGCGTTCCGGTCCTTCAACTCGGATTGTCCGGCAACGGACTAACGGAGCAGGATCTCTACGATCTTGGGTTGAATTTTATCCGAACGCGATTGGCCACGGTGCAAGGTGCGTCCATTCCGTTGCCCTGGGGTGGGAAATCGCGCCAGATCATGGTCGACTTAGACCCGAGCTCGATGTATGCGAAGCACTTATCGGGCACAGATGTCTCGGCCGCGCTCAATAATCAAAACCTGATTTTGCCGGCCGGTACGGCGCGTGTCGGCGATACGGAATATCTCGTCCGGATCAACAGCAGCCCAACCACTGTATCGGCCTTGAACGACCTGCCAATCCGAGCTGCCAATGGCGCTATCGTCTACATGAAAGACATTGGCCAGGTGCGCAATGGGTTCGCCGTGCAGACGAACGTGGTGCGCCAAAACGGGAAGCGGTCGGCGCTTCTTGAGGTGCTAAAGAATGGCAAAGCCTCCACTTTGGATATTGTGAATTCGATACGCAAAGCCTTGCCGCGAGTAAGAGCCGACCTTCCTCCTAACTTGCAAATCACTCCCTTATTCGATCAGTCGATATTTGTCCGCACGTCCATCAACGAAGTGCTACGCGAGGCGAGCATTGCGGCTGCCCTGACTGCATTAATGATCCTGCTCTTTCTGGGAAGCTGGCGAAGTACGTTGATTGTTTGCGTCAGTATCCCGCTCTCCATCCTGACATCGATTTGCATCTTGGCGGCTTTAGGCGAAACCATCAACGTCATGACGCTTAGGCGGACTCGCGCTAGCGGTCGGCATTCTGGTAGACGACGCCACTGTCGAAATTGAGAACACCCACCGGAACCTGGCTGAACCTGGCAGATCGCTTGTGCATGCAATTTTGGACAGCGCGAGCCAGGTCGCCGCGCCTGCCCTTGTCTCTACGCTTTCGATTTGCATAGTGTTCCTTCCGGTGGTGCTGTTGACCGGCGCTGCCAAATTTCTGTTCACTCCGTTGGCGATGGCGGTGGCATTTGCGATGCTTGCTTCGTATTTCCTCTCGCGAACACTGGTGCCGACGATGATGCATTATCTGTTGCCGGCGGAAGTTGGCTTGTATCAGCGGAACGAAGGTGATCCGGAGCCGGAAGAAGCCAAAAACTGGATCTGGCATGTTCACGAGCGCTTTGAGCATCGCTTCGAAAAGCTACGTCACCGATACCACGGCTGGCTGGAATGGACGCTGCATCACCGTGGGATTGTGCTTACGCTGTTTGGCATCTTTTGCGGTGGATCGCTGCTGCTCACTTTGGTGATCGGGCGCGACTTCTTTCCGTACGTTGATTCCGGACAGATGCGGCTGCACGTTGTTCCCCCGCCTGGCACACGAATTGAGGAATCGGAAATGATCTTCGCGGCGGTAGAAGCGGAGATCAAGAGAAGCATTCCTGGCGACCGAATCGACCTCATTCTGGACAACATCGGGCTTCCGAATGGCGGCATCAATATCGCTTTCGGAAATAACGCCACTATCAGTAACTCCGACGGGGACATTCTGATCTCGTTGAAGCCGGGCAAGAGAGAGACTCAGGAACTGCAACGCCAATTACGGCAGCATCTGTCACAGAAGTTCCCGGAGGATACGTTCTTCTTCACGCCTGCCAACATGACGAATCAGATTCTTGACTTCGGATTGCCGGCACCGATCGACTTGCAGGTGGTGGGCCGGAATGCGCAGGCGAACTATCCAATTGCGCTGGAGTTGATGCGCAAGGTAAGGGCAATTCCTGGCGCCGTGGACGTTCACATCCATCAGCAAGTGCAGTACCCCACCGTGATGGTGAATGTCGACCGCAGCAAGGCCCAACAGATTGGGCTGCAGCAGCGGGACGTTGCAAACAGCATGTTGATCTCTCTCTCGGGAAGCGGACAGACAGCGCCGAATCAGTGGTTGAATCCTCAGAACGGGGTGAATTACCAAGTAGTTACGCAGACGCCGCTGTACCGGATTGATTCGTTCGAAGCACTGCAACGAACCCCCATCACTGCCGCGAGCGGAAACAACAGTCAATTACTTGCCAACATAGCTACCTTGAAGCGTGATTCGTCGCCGATCGTCATCGATCACTACAATATTCAGCCGACTTATGACATTTACGCCGACGTGGACCAGCGTGATCTGGGCGGGGTGGCCGACCAGATTCATAAGATAATCAAGCAGACATCGAAGCTACCGAGCGGAACGTTTCTCGACTTACGCGGCGAAGTAACTACGATGGAGCAGTCCTTTACGCGACTGGAGATCGGCATTGCCTTCGCGGTGATCATTGTTTATCTTTTGATGGCTATCAACTTTCAGAGTTGGATGGACCCGTTCATCATCCTGATGGCGCTTCCAGGCGCCTTTTCAGGCATCCTTTGGATGCTGTTTCTCACGCGGACTACTTTCAGCGTACCTTCGCTAATGGGGTCCATCATGACGATCGGTGTAGCGACGGCCAACTCCATTCTGCTGGTTGTTTTTGCGAATGATGAGCGATCGACCGGGAAAGAATCGCTGGATGCTGCTCTGAACGCAGGCTTCATCCGTTTGCGCCCGGTTTGTATGACGGCTCTCGCAATGATCATCGGCATGCTTCCCATGGCACTCGCCTTCGGTGAAGGCGGCGAGCAAAATGCGCCGTTAGGTCGTGCCGTCATTGGCGGACTGTTGGTGGCGACCATGAGTACCCTGTTCATTGTGCCGATCTTCTATTCACTGCTGCGAAAGAGCGCTCCGATTAACTACGATGAAAAAATTGATAAGGAGTACCGGGGCGAGATCACGCCCGATGGTAAGCCTGTTCAACAACCGCCGCAGGGCAGTCCACAGGGTCAGCAAGCATAATTATGGCGGATGATTCACGGCAGTCCGTTACGACGGAAACACCATCTTCAAGCGCGCCGGGGCAGTCCACAAAACGGGGCCACTCTTCGAAAGCCTGGATAGTTTTTGCTGTCTTACTGATTGTCGCGGCGATTCTCGTCTATTTTGTCGCTTGGCTTCCCCGTGAAAAGCAGCAGCATGAGATTCAGCAGCAAGCACGCGAACGCACGGAGGCAAAGCCGCGCGTGAACGTTTCTGTAATCCGGCGCGCGCCCGCCACTTCGGCCTTGATGATTCCCGGCACTACGCTCGCCTATACGGAAGCCGATGTTTACGCACGAGCCTCAGGCTATGTCACCCATCGCTACGCCGACATTGGTGATCGCGTCAGGGCGGGCCAAGTGCTCGCAACCATCGACGCTCCCGATCTGGATCAGCAAGTGGCACAGGCCCGTTCGTCCCTGCTCGAAAGTCAGAACAACCTCATCCAATTGCAAGCTCAATTGCACCTGAACGAGTTGAATTGGGAACGGTATAAGGTGCTGGTCGCGAAGGGCGTGTTTTCGCGGCAACAAGGCGATCAACAGGAAGCGAACTATCGCGTGGCAGAAGCAAATGTCCGGGCAGCGGAGAATACCATTCAGGGTAATCGGGAAAACTTGAACCGCTTGATCGTGCTGCAAGGCTACGAGAAGGTAACGGCGCCATTCTCCGGTGTAGTGACGGCACGCAATATTGATGTAGGTGCGTTGATTTCGGCGCAGGGTTCCGGCATGGGGACCGCTTCTTCACCCTCGTCTCCCAGCACTACCCTTGCGGGCGCACAGGGCAACAATCAGGGCGCTTCCGGCAATCTGAGTGCGTCCACGACACCGAGTACAGGCGGCGCGCAAGGCGGAGAAATGTTCGGCTTGGCGGCGATAGACCGATTGCGTGTGCTGGTGTCGGTGCCCGAATCCTATAGTCCGGCTATTCGTATCGGCCAGCGGGCGCAGCTATCGTTCCAAGCCTTCTCGAGCGAGCAGTATGAGGGAAGGGTGACGCGTACGTCATCTTCTATCGATCAAAACACCCGCACCTTGTTAGTGGAAGTGCAGGTAGCTAACCCGAAAGGTAAGTTACTGCCAGGCATGTACACGACGGTGAACTTTATCAGCATTCAAGGAGAACGGCCGCTGCTAATCCCTGGGGAAGCGATCGTGGTGCGAAATGCGAAACAGATGGTTGCTTTGGCCGACAACAATGTTGTGCATTTCCAGCCTATTCTGATTGGTCGCGACTATGGGGACCAAACAGAGGTTTTGAGCGGATTGAAAGAAGGCGACGTGGTAGTGACGGACGTTTCCGACGAGGTCCACGACGGCGTTCAAATCGATCCCCAGTATCCGAAGCAGAGTTCCGAGGCAGGCGGACAAGGCCAGCAGAGTGGTACATCTGCCGGCCAGTACGGACCACAAAGCGCCTCCAACAGTAGCGGAAAAACGGGTCAGCCCGCGCAGGGAAAGGGCAGCGGTGCGTCGGGACAGAGCACTTCCGGGAAACAGGGAAGCTCGGCCTCGCCGGAGAAGAAATGAGGTTGCGTGATTTTTGCTGTGGTGTCCTTCTATCCGCAGCATTGCTGTTCGGGCAAGAGACGAAGCCGGCAGTGACCGCCGCAGAAAAGGGTCAAGTGCAGCCGTCCGGACTTCTGGATTCAATCCAAAAAGACGAGACGAAGCCGGCCACCGCGAAAACCAGTGACTTCGCGGCCAAATATTATTTCAACTATGCGACCCCGCAGGCAGCGCCTTTGGTGGTGAATTCTGCCCAGCGGGCGCAGGGCTTGATACACGATGGGGCTTTGTATCTTTCGCTTTACGACGCGTTGGCGCTGGCGATTGAAAACAATCTGGATGTTGAGGTTGCACGCTACAACTTATCGATCGCTGGGACCGAACCGCTGCGGGCCCAAGGCGGCGGAAATCTGCGAGCGATTGATCTTAGCGTTGCGGAAAGCCCGACCGGTGTCGGCGGCCCGGGCAGCCCGTTGTTAAACAGCGCTGCTGCTAGCGTAACTCCGACGACGCCAACCGTGAATGATCTGACGTCGTTGAACATACTGACACAAACGCAAACGAATCTTTCGGTGCAAAACAATGCCAGCTACAGCGCAGGGCCGGCAGTTCCGTTGTTTGATCCTTCCATTGTTGGACAAACTTCTTTTTTCCAGCGTTCGAATAGCGCCTCACTTACGGGAGCCACGCTCGGTTCTACTTCGACCACGCTTCCAGCCATCCAAAACGCATTGCATTTCGTCACCGCGAACTATGCGTATGTGCAGGGCTTTAGTCTCGGCACTCAAGTAGAGGTAGATCTGACGAACGCAGCGCAGGTCTTATATGCGAACACGAGCAAATTAGACCCGTTTTCGCAACCAAATACTTCCGTAACAGTTAGCCAGCCGTTGCTGCGCGGATTTGGCCGCGAAGTCAACCTCCGCTACTTACGTATTGCAAAGCTCGATCAGAGAATTTCCCGGCTTGGGTTTCTGCAGCAATTGATTAGCACGGTCTACGGGATCTCGCGGCTCTACTACGATCTTGTGAGTCTGCGCGAGAATGTTGAGGTCACTCGAGAAAGCTTAGCGGCCGCTCAGAAGCTGTACGAGGATGACAAACTTCAGCTGGAGCAGGGAACATTAGCTCCGCTTGATCTAACACAGGTGCAAGCGCTGGTGACCTCAAGCCAACTAAATTTAATTCAGGCGGAAGGACTTGTTCGGCAGCAACAAAGCATCCTGAAATCGCAGCTCTCCAGGCAGGGCAGCGCCGATCCTGCCCTTGCAAATGTTTCGATCATACCGACCAGTCCGATCGTGGTTCCCGACGTAGACGATACCCGTTCCCTGGACTCCTTGGTGACAGAGGCGTTTGCTACTCGTCCCGATCTTGCCCAGGCGGCGCTACAGGTGGAGAGTGGAAAGATTGCTGTCCATGCCTCCAACAGTTCCACGCGGCCGGAACTCGACGTGATTGGAAATTTCCAGACTCGCGGGAGCTCTGAGGTACCGTTTGACACATTGGGATCGCAGGGCACCGGGCTAGTGACCAGTCCCGCGGACTTAGGTGTTGCGGGTCTGCGTTTGTCGCGTATTTACCAGGCAGGTATCCAGCTGAATTTGCCGCTTCGTAACCGGTCTGCAGAGTCGGACGCTGCCCGGGATTTGCTGCAGTTGCGGCAGGCTCAGGCCCGAACGCAAAGAAGTGCGAACGAAGTACGAGAAGACGTGGAGAACTCGCTGATTGCTTTGCAGACGGCCAGGTCGGCGCTGGCTGCGGCGCGGCAGAGCCGGGAAACTCAGGAGCAGTTGGTGCAGGCAGAGCGCGACAAGCTTAGTGTCGGGGCATCCACTAATTTCCTGGTTGTCCAGCAGGAGACTTATCTGGCGCAGGCACGCTCCACCGAAGTTGCCGCCCGGAGCGTCTGGATCAAAGCGCGAGTAGCGTTAGACCGCGCCGTGGGAGACTTACTCGAAAAGAATGGGATCGCTTACGACGATTCGGTACGCGGTAAACTTCCGGCAAAGACCGCTGCGACGCATTAGGTTATAACTCAAGCTTGCCGTCGTATTCCATCTCTTTGAGCGCGAACTTCTTCTGAACTTTGGTTTTGCCCATCACCAGCCTGAACTCGACGCTCTTGTCGCCAGGCTGAATGGGATCGGATTTGGGAAAGTAAAGCAGTATGCGCCCGTCGCGACCCTGGTCTAACTCCACCTTGTCGGGCGTGAGCGGAAGGTGCCCGGAACGGACCAGAGCCACGGAAGTTTTTAGGCCGCGTTCGATGCGCTCTTGTTCCTCGCCGGTCATGGTTTGTTCGGAGTCTGCGGACGCGGCGCGGCCACCGACCGCGGTCATCGGCAGACCAATGACCGCTACCACGTACTCGTTCAGAGGCTTCAAAGCTTTGACGTCCGCCTTCTCGTCGTTCTTCTTGGCTGCGGCCATTTGCACCACCAGTGCGCTCTGCCACTGAATTGTCACTTCGGTTGGGCCCGACTGCGAGCTGGAAGTCGGCGGAGCACCTGCATTTCCGGAGCCGTATGTCCGCGACCTGCCGCCTGTAATGCTGCTCCGGCGCCCGCCGGCAGCACCGACCGTGGGCGGCGGGGTGTTGTTGACATTCGAATCCCGACTTGGGCCCTGGCTACCGAGCAGCCCAACACCTTCGTTTAGGGAATTGACTTTGACGGGCCTGCTCCAGGGTGAGTTATTCAGAATCTCGTAGACGTCGTGACTATTCCACTGTGCTGGATCGGGATCCGGAGCACTGGACGAAGCCAAAACGAGGGAGGCCAACGCGAGGGGCAGGAGCAGATACGAAAAAATTCTGAGCCGCTTCATATTTCTGTTCGATGAAATTGCGACGGCGGCGAGGGCCAACACGTTCCCACGTTCCGGTTCGTCACTCCGGAACGTGGCGCGGTAATGGGATCTAGGCTTCCGCGTTTACGGTAGGCATGGCAACCAAATGCTCAGCGACGAACCAGACTTGGCGTTCGTTGGTACGAATCACGTTGCTAACGAGTAAGTCGTTGGTTCCGTCGTCGCCTGCATCATCGGCTGCCTTGGCGTACTCACGGCTTTCCTTCAAGATGATCTCGTGGCCTTCCAGCAAGCGAGAAAGCTGAACGGGAACTTCTTCCCGACCGATGGGCGCCCGCTCGAGTCTGGTGTGTTCCGCTACATCCCAGGCGATCGCAATGGAGACGCCGCCCAGTGCCTGAACTCTTTCTGCAAGAAGGTCGACTAATTCGGCCTGCTCCTCGTAGTGTTTGTCGAGCAAAAGGTGCAGCTGATAGAAGGTGTGGCCCGAAACTTGCCAGTGGTGCTTTTTGTATAAGTCACGCAAGATGATGGTGTCGGCAAGAACTTGGTTCAAGTTGTCGACGCTTGCCTTCCGGGCTTCCTCGTCGAGTCCCTGGGGCAGATTGACAACAGTTCCAAACTCCTGGACGATTTTGCCGCGCTGCCCCAGGATGGGTGCGGCACTCAAAGGGTGTGAGAGAGTCTTTGCTTTCGCCATGTGATACCTGTTTGATGCGGAACCATGGCGAAAGCAACTCTACTTTATGCGAGACAGACTGGAGTCTAAAGGCTACTTGAGCTCCAGAATCTCTTTCTCTTTCGCCTTAGACGCCTGGTCTACCTTGGCGATCTGGCCGTCGGTCAACTTTTGAATGAGGTCGAGGGCTTGCCGCTCCTCATCCTCGCTGATGGTTTTATCTTTCGTCAGCTTCTTTAATTGCTCGTTTGCATCGCGGCGAATGTTGCGCAGCGTGACCCGGCGTTCTTCCGCCAAGTGGCTCAACTTCTTCGCCATATCGCGGCGACGCTCTTCCGTCAGCGGCGGAATCGGCACACGCACTATTTTGCCATCGTTCGCGGGATTCAGCCCCAGGTCGGACTCGCGGATCGATTTTTCAATGGCCCGGATCATCGATGCGTCCCAAGGCTGCACGGTGATCATGCCGGGTTCCGGAACGTGCAGTTGCGCCACCTGGTTCAGCGGCGTCGGCGTGCCAAAGTAGTCTACGCGGATGCTGTCGAGCACGTTGATGTTGGCGCGGCCCGTCCGTATGTTAGACATGTCATGCTGCAAGTCGGAAAGTACTTTGTCCATCTTGCCGCGAGCTGTCGCTTCTACATCCTTAACGGTCTTGCCGCCGGCCGTGTTGGCTGGCGCAGCTTCTTTGCCCTGTTTCATAGTTAAGTCTTACTGCTTTTAGCAGATGAGCGTACCGATGGGTTCACCCATCGCCACTCGCATTATATTGCCCACCGTCTTCAGCGAAAAGACCATGATGGGCATGTTGTTGTCGCGGCACATGGCAACGGCCGATGCATCCATCACGCCGAGAGCCTTCGAAAGTACTTCGGTGTAGCTCACTTCGGGATACTTTACAGCATCGGCGTGTTTCTTCGGATCCTTGTCGTAAACGCCGTCGACGCTAGTCGCCTTCGCGATGATTTGAGCGTGAATCTCCAACCCGCGCAGAGTGGCGGCTGTGTCGGTGGAGAAGTAAGGATTCGAAGTGCCGGCGGCAAAGATCACGGCGCGGCCCTTCTCCATATGGCGGATGGCGCGGCGGCGAATATATGGTTCAGCTACCGCCTGCATCTGGATGGCGGTCATCACCCGCGTGGGAATGCCGTGTGCCTCCAAGGCATCTTGAAACGCCAGCGCATTGATAACGGTCGCGAGCATGCCCATGTGGTCACCGGTGACACGGTCCATTTTGTGGGCCGCCGCCGCTACGCCGCGGAAGATATTCCCGCCGCCCAGCACCAGACCTACTTGAACGCCGGTGCGGGCCACCTCCGCGACTTCGCCGGCCAACGCTTTCACACGCTCCGGATCGAGCCCGAAACTCTGTGAACCTGCCAGCGCCTCGCCACTTAGCTTAAGAAGGATGCGTTGATACTGAGCCATGTAATTGTGAGTAAGTTGTAAGGAAAGCAGGGAAGCGACTCTGTTGATTCGCCCCCTGCACTGATTTGCGATTACGCGGTTACTGGAAGCGGACTTTCCTGCACGCCCGGTTGATCGCCGGCATCCCCGACCTTAAAGCGCACGAAACGGGCAACCTTGATATTGGTGTCGCCCGACTTTCGTTCCCGCGTTGCGCACCAGTTCGGAGACGGTGATGGTGTTCTCGCGAATAAATGGCTGTTCCAGCAAGCAAATCTCTTCGTAGAACTTGCTCAGGCGTCCTTCTACGATCTTGTCGAGCATCTTCTCAGGCTTGCCCTCGCCGCGGACGCGTTCGCGTTGAATGTCGCGCTCTTTTTCGAGCACGTCTGGTGCAACATTGTCCTTGCCAACGAATTGCGGCGAAGCAGCAGCGATTTGCATAGCAAGATCGCGGACCAGTGTCTTGAATTCTTCCTTTTGCGCCGTCGCAGCCGTCCCCGTGCTGACTTCGAGAAGCACGCCGATCTGGCCACCCGTGTGGATGTAGTGACCCACCGCACCGGTTCCGTTCACCTCGTACACAACGAACCGGGAAACGTTCATGTTTTCGCCAAGTTTGGCGATCTTGCTCTTCACCATCTCCGCAACCGTGGTGTTCTGGTCTTTAGCGAACTTCTGTTCGTACAGCGCTTCGTGCTGCTTGAAGTTTTCGCGTTCGGCTTCCGTTACCTCTTCCAGGCGAACGACCTTGGGTTTGGTGTGAGCGATATGCTCCGCGATGTCCGCGCTCAATAACTGGAAGTCTTCGGTGCGCGCCACGAAATCGGATTCGCAGTTCACTTCCACTAACACGCCGGTCTTACCATCGCTGGCGATGTAAGAGCCGATAAGGCCCTGCTTGGTGGAGCGCGATTCTTTTTTGCCTGCAGCGGTTATGCCGCGTTTACGGAGAATGACTTCGGCTTCCGCGAGATCGCCATTTGCTTCTACGAGCGCCTTCTTGCATTCCATCATGCCCGCGCCGGTCTTCTCGCGGAGTTGTTTGACTAACTGTGCACTAATCTCGGCCATACAATCGTTCCTTCTCTCCCGAACTGACAACAATCGGTTCAGACGGGTTCGCCACTTACCGCGGCTCCATGATCATTTCTACACACAGAGAGCGACCTAGCCCGAAACGGCTGGTCGCCCTCTATTTTCTTGCGGTGCCACCTGCAGTCAGGCAGCAGGAATATCCGTTCGTTACACTTCTGTGACGGTCGTGCTGACAACTTCCTCGGAGGCTTCGCTGCCAGGGCCCTTACGTGGAGGTGCCTCGGGTTCAGCGGTGGTGGCCAGGCTTTCCGACATGAGTTGCTCCGCGTATTTCGGATCCAGATACTGCGTGTATTCGTCCGGCGTTTGTTCGGCCGCCCGGCTCGTCTTCGCTAACGATCTTCTCGGCGGCAAATTCGTGCTCGGTCGCCAGCGAACGGCCTTCGACGACGGCTTCGGAAATCTTGGTCGTGAACAGGCGAATGGCGCGCAGAGCGTCATCGTTGCCCGGGATCACGTAATCCACTTCGTCGGGATCGCAATTGGTGTCGACAACCGCAACCACCGGAATGCCCAGCTTGCGAGCTTCCTTGACGGCGATGGCTTCTTTGTTTGAATCGATCACGAACAGCAGATCCGGGCAGGCCGTTCATGTCCTTGATGCCCGCCAGGTTCTGCTGCAGATGCTTGCGCTCGCGCTCGAGCCGTCCGACTTCTTTTTTGGCGCGGCCTTCATAGGCATTCTCGTTGGCCATAGAGTCGAGTTCTTTCAGACGCTTGATGGAACGCTGCACGGTGGCGATGTTGGTCAGCAGCCGCCCAGCCAGCGCTGGTTGACGTAATACTGTCCGCGCTTTGGTGGCTTCTTCCGCAATCGCTTCCTGCGCCTGCCGCTTGGTTCCGACAAACAGAACCGTTTTGCCCTGCGCAGCCATTTCGCCGACATACCGCATAGCGTCTTTGAATAGCTTCAGCGTCTTTTGCAGATCGACGATGTAGATACCGTTACGTTCGCCAAAGATGTACTCTTTCATCTTTGGATTCCAGCGCTTGGTCTGGTGCCCGAAGTGAACGCCTGCTTCGAGCAGTTCTTTCATTGAAATTGATGGCAAAATGCCTCCTTAAAGAATCAACGGGCCAGTGGGCTCGTTTCGAAGAACTCGTTTCAGAAGACGAGGCGCGGTCCAAAGCGGGATTTTGCGCTGTTGTCTGGACGGTTCCGAGTAGAACAGGCGGCTTGGCAGAGAGCCAAGCCGCCCATTGGGACCAAATGGGAACGAAAGGAAAGATCGGAAAGGAGAACTTGCTTGTGCAAGAACTAGCGTTTGGAGAACTGGAAGCGCTTGCGGGCGCCCTTCTGACCGTACTTCTTCCGCTCATGTTCACGCGCATCGCGCGTGAGGAATCCGAGCTGCTTTAATTTGCCACGCAACTCGGCATTGAATTCAATCAAGGCGCGGGCAATGCCCATACGCGCCGCGCCTGCCTGCCCGGTGACACCGCCGCCATCGGCAAGAATCAGCACATCGAAACGATCGGCCGTTTCGGTTGCAAGCAGCGGCTGCCGCACATAGGCACGAGCCGATTCATTAGCAAAATAATTCTCAAAGGGCCGGTGATTGACCGTGATCTGACCCTTGCCGGGGCGCAGAAACACGCGCGCTGTCGCCGTTTTGCGGCGTCCGGTTCCCAACTGTTGCACTAACTTCGCTGCCACTCAATCCTCTCTCTAACTCGATTTGTCCTAGGCCACGATGTCGAATGCGGCAGGCTTTTGCGCCTGGTGCGGGTGGTTTGCCCCGGCATAGACATTCAGCTTCCGGTACATTTGTTTGCCGAGCTTGGTTTTCGGCAGCATACCCGAAATCGCAAGCTCCAGCATCCGCTCGGGACGGGTTTCGCGCATTTTCCGAGCGCCGGTTTCAATCAGGCCGCCCGGGTATCCGGTGTGCCGACGATAAAGCTTCTGGTTTTCTTTGCTGCCGGTGAGTTTCACCTTCGCAGCATTCACAATCACGACGTGATCGCCCGTGTCGATGGACGGGGCAAAGATGGTTTTGTGCTTGCCCATCAAGAGCATAGCTGCGCGAGTCGCCACCCTACCGAGGACGGCATCCTGCGCGTCGATCACGTGCCAGGCACGGACGATAGCGTGCTTGGACGGTACTTCGGTTCGCATGGACAGACTGGTTCTCCGCTTCGAAGACTCGAAACACTTCAGTCTACCTGAGAGGGGTAGGGGGTGTCAATTGAGTGACGGTGGGGGTAGTGGCTCAATTTGAGCATGGAGGAAATATCTTGCCCGTGCACTTTGCACAGCATTTCCCATGTTACCGTTTTCGGCAGATATGGATTGGGATTGGAAATTCTGGTTCACCGCTGCCACTAACTGCGTGGGCCTCTGGCTTATGTGGCGCACACTTAAGGCGACTCTTCCGAGCAGTGGATCGCTGAGGGCTGTCGGCGGGACCCTGAAGATGAATTGGCTGAGAAGATATTGGGCAGTCGTCGTGATGATGCTGTTGTTTACCGGCTGTTGGATTCCGTATCTGTTATCAAAGAACACGATCCCCAGATATAACCCTCAGATAAAGTCAGTCGAAGTTGTTGACCAGCGTTTTGCGAATGAAGTTGTTCGCTTAGACGGGAAAAGCTTTGTTCACGGTTGAAGAGGTGCAGCCACCCCGCGAGCATTAGGCCAAGGTTACCTTGTATACGTTTGGTTTTCCGCTCTTCTTGGGGCGTTCTCCATAGCTAGACGAAAAACTTCTTAGGGAAGTCACTAGGGATTAGTGCAAGGATAGAGGGGGATCGTACGGACCACCCGGTTGCCTTGAACCCACCAACTGTTGCAACAGAACGGAACAGGCAGCCGGGGATATCGACTTATATCAGGCAACTCCAGCAGAGGGCGACATGCCGCATCCATGCTCTCTGACGTGAGCATCGAAGTCAGTACGCGCCTGTTCGCACCTGTGCCGGGAATCTCTGATCTGTTGCCGTCGAGCCGTCAACCTACCTTCCTGCATATTCTCAACCTCACTCAAGAGGGCGGAGACAAGCTTGCCATGCAGCAGAGTGGCTTTGTTTAGGACGTCGAGCAGCCTGCCACGTTCGGAGCAAAACCTTAAGTGATCTACCGTAAACACCTAGTCCCGTTTTAACTGAGGTGAAAGCAAACGGCAACTGGGTTCTTTCTCGTGTAATGACTCAATGAGCATGGGTGATAAATTCACCATCGCAGCAGAGCGGACCAACGGTAGAAGGTAGGGCTGACGAAGCTTTCCAGTTTGGCGTTATTCCTGAGAGGATTCTGGCGGCAACTGGCGAGAAGCCGTTCCATCGAGAGCTACTCTTAGATCCTGTTCAAACACAATGAGTTGCACGCCGTTCCAATCGGCAAGAAGCAGTCCGGTGACTTCGTTTGTGACTTCCGTTATGGAAAGAGTCTCATTTTGTGGGACTTGAACAATGGAGGGCTGTTCGCGTTCAAGCGTAACGGCTTGTAAAGGGTCAACCAAACGAACGGTTGTGCCGACCAGCTTGGATTGCATTACACTGCTTTCTTGTGTTGCTCAATCCTAACCGAAACAATACGGAGGGTGTAAGGTTATTTCGCCGTTGCCCAGGGTCACTCCTAGGTCGGTCGGGACTGCCCTTCCGGTTTTCGGGAGTTCCCGTGATTGCTGGCGGCTATGGCCCTAGTGCTCAATCTAAGACGTCCGTTAGTGCTGATGCTGCGACGGGAAATTGATGGGCTTGAATCCACGAAAGTTGAGCACGCCTTTTCTGACCGCAAAAAGTTGTCTGGATTCAACGTCTCGTGAGAGTGTCGAACTAGCTGTAAAGGTCTTCGTGCCTCCAGATACGGGTAGCTTAGCCGTGCCCACGGTGGGGGTAGTGGCTCAATTTGAGCATCGGGCAGAGGATAGCTCTGGATGGGATCGCGTTTTAACAACGCGGAAGGCTGGCCGTTGTGCAGGGCGCGGAGTCACACACCAAATGCGTCTTCCCAGATAGGATTCGCATAATCGGGGATTTGCATGCCGACGCTCGCAGCGTTCAGCCGAACTTGATGTTCCGCATCGGTTTTGGCCGCCTCTTCGGTCTTGTACGGCCCTTCCAGATTCGTGAATCCGTGTTCGTCGGGGTTCCTCACCGCTGCCTTCCATTCGCCTTCCGTGTAGGGACACGGCATCACATAAAGCGTGTATCCCAGAAACATGGCCATACTCGAGCTATTTGGCATATCTTCAACCTCAGCAGATTACCTCACCTGTCGACCCGGATTGATTTTCATGAGAATTCGGAACCAAAAGGTTCTCTATTTCTATTCACCTTTTGGAGGCAATTGCGATGGTCATGTTTATCACCTGGGTCTTACGAACTTGCTTAAAAATCGTAACGGCTGATCCGGTCTACCCAATACAACATGGGGCAAAGCGATAACATCTCCAGCGGGCGTCTACGCCGGAGCTAGAACGTTTGCGCTCTTTAGACTGTCTACGCCAATGCGGAAGCAGAAGTCACCGAAGCGCTCGTTCGGGACTTTCTCCTGACGGTAACGCTCGAACACCGGCCGCAATTTGACTGCGATCTCGTGCTCTTTGATGTTGCGCGCGAATTCCAGGCCTAGGCGTGAACCCATTGGCGAGGCACCCAAGTAGATGGTGTACATGTTGATGCTCGCGCCGACGATGCCGATTTCCGCGGTGTAGGGGCGGGCGCAACCATTCGGGCAGCCGCTGGTGCGCAGGTGAACGATTTCGTTACCAAGGCCGGAGGCGTCGAGTTCCCGTTGTACCTCCGCCACAATGCTGGGCATGGCGCGCTCGGATTCCGTAATCGCCAGGCCGCAGGTGGGCAGGGCAGGGCAGGACATAGCGTGCCGTAAGACGGGCGGAAGCGCTTCCGGTTCAACAATGCCGTGTTCACGCAGAAGCGCCGCTACTTGCGGCTTCTGCGCTTCCGAAACGCCGGCAAAATAAAGATTCTGTTGAGGCGTGAACCGCACCTCGAAACCGAATTTCTCGACAATAGTGCGCAGCCCGGTGCGGATACGGCGCTGCTGATCGAAGTCGCGGATGCGACCAGCGATGATGCGCACCCCAACAAACCAGGTTGCCTGGCCAGCGGCATCCTCGCTCTGCTTATGCCAGCCGAGATAATCGTCACAGCGATGCCATTCCAGGTCCGGCGGCGCGTCTAGCTCCCGTCCAATCCTCGTCTCGAGTTCTTGCTTGAAGCGAGGCACGCCCCAGTCATCCAGCACATACTTTAAACGAGCCAGTTTGCGGTTCGTCCGGTTGCCGTAATCGCGATGGATTGTCACGATGGCTGCGCAGACTTCCAGCAACTCCGCGGGAGTTGGCCCGATGGCGCAGATAGGCGAGGCGAGTCGCGGGTGCGACGCCTTAATACCGGTGCTTTGGCCCATGCCGCCGCCGGCCAAGATGGCGAAGCCGGTCAATTGCCCGTACGTCCCATACTGAGGCACGATGCCGACATCATTTGCGTAGACGTCAGTTGTGTTGTCGCCGGGGAAAGCGAAGCCTATCTTGAATTTGCGCGGCAGGTACGTCTTGCCGTAAAGGGGTTCAACCGGATCGATGTTGTCGGACGGCACATCGCCGGACTCCACACGCTCGCCATCCACCCAGATGTCGTAATAAGAGCTGGTTTTGGGTTTTAAGTTCCGGGCGAGAAGGCTGACAAATGGCCCCAGTTCGCGGCGTTGCGCGGTATCGAACGGTGCGGCGCACGAAACGACATTGCGCACTACGTCGCCACACGCCGCGAACGTGCTCAGGTACGACTTGTTGATTCCGTTAATCAGTTCGTGAATGCGTTGCTTGGGGATGTAGTGATACTGGACATCCTGCCGGGTGGTGATGCGAAGGCTGCCGTCGCCGATATTGGCCAGACGATCAAGCGCAAGGTACTGCTCGGGCGTGAGAATGCCGCCTGGGATGCCTACCCGAACCATGCAGGTAATCTGCTTGGGGCCTACCTTGCGCAGATCACGATCATCCTGCTGATAGATACCGTGGAACTTGAGGACACCGGTAGCCGGCTTACTGAAGGCTGCATCGCCGTTCTGCAGTTCCTCCGCAAGTGTTCCGCGGAGGTAGTTTGCCTCGATTTTGCCCTGCTCGGCAGGAGAAGGCTTAGCCGCGACCGCCGGATTTGGCGCTTGCTCCGGGGTAGGAGGCGTGTTGTCCATCTAGATACTAGAGTATCGTCAGCGCCGTTACGAGTCAAAAATGAGCTTAAGGCACAACACAGTGGAAATTCTTAGCGGATGTTGTGTCGCCGGTCCCGTTGTACTGCGGAACGGAAGGGTAGGCGCAGAGCGGGCGCGTGAGCTGAACGCTGCTGCCAGGAACGTCGTCTGCCCACTTCGTTGCGATAATTTCCCCGGGCATTGTGCCGTCCTCAACCCAATGTTCGAGCGCGGTGAACGCTCCGAACCGGTCACCCTCCGAAGTTGGCAGTCCAAGCTGACCGAAGGAGCTAGCGCCCGGCCCGCCAGCGCAATGCTGCATGCCGGGAATCATATAAAGCTGTAGTGACTGAGCGCCATTGGCACCGAGTACCGACTGCGCCTTGCGGTAGTAGTCGATGCTGGCCCAAGGCGACAGTGCCGGGTCGTTCCAGCCGTGGTAAAGAATGAGCTTGCCGCCGTGCGCGGTGAATCTGTGAAGATCCGGATCTGTCGCGTCGATAACCTTCGCGACGGGTGCCGCTGCCCGTTGCGCTTGGGCGGCATCGGACGTCAATACGTTCCAAGACGGGTCCTGAACGACCATGTAACGGAAGAAGTTTTGGACAAAGCCGATGCCGGCGCTGAGTCCGGGCCCCTCGCCCACGATCCATGACCGCCAGCCGCCTCCGCCCTCCTCGGCACCAGGCACAAACCCAACATGGCCGCCCGAGCCGATGTAATCTCCAGAACCCCGCGACACGGGACCTGCGGGCTCAACTCCGTAGAGTTTCTTCAGCGTGCCCACCTGAGCAGATGTCAAACAGCTAGTAGTATCCGGGCCTTGGCAAAGCAAAACCGCAGGATTAAAAGTGCAGTGTGCAGGGTCCTCGACAATCCCGTTCTTGGCGCCGCAGGCTTTGAGCACGGCTTTGTGAATAGCGGGCAATTTCATGGCCGAGACATAGCCTTCAGGTCGTGCTAATAACGCTTGACTGGCCTCGATGCCGGTCGCGGTCAGGTGGGTGAAGTCGTACGCCGGAGCGCCCGCGAGTATGCCATCGAAATCGTTCGGGAAGCGCTGCGCTTCGATCAGTGCTTCCCGCCCGCCGTTTGAACAGGAATCGAAGTAAGCATGCTGCTGTGGCTCACCGTAGAAGGTCTTTAATAGTGTCTTGGCGTTTTCCACCGTGAGATGAAGAGCGCGATAGCCGAAGTCGGTTACCTTTTCCGGGTGATGAAAAGCCCAACTGGCGTCGACCGCTTCTCCCTGATGGCCGGTGTCGGTCGCGGCGGTGACGAATCCACGCTTTAGATTGCCGGCGAGGGCGCGATAGTCGATAGAACCAGCGAAGCCGCCATTGCCAACACCCAGAAAACGGTGATTCCAAGTCTCCAATGGCAGCCAGAGCTCAAAATTGATGCGCGAGTCCTCCGACGGTTGGATGATGCCCGCGACGCGACAAAATGCCGGAAGCTTACTAATGGCTATTCCGTCGGGAGTGGCCGTTGCATCTGCGGGCACCTCTTCGGCCCGATCGATTGTGGTCTCAGGGAGCTTCTGAGACGCCAAGTCATGGCAGGGCATAGCGGCGGCAAACGCGCCTGCAGCCAGACCGAAAAGAACGGCGAAGACCCGAAGGGTGAGCATCGCCGCATGATAGCAGCGGCGATGTGAATTCAACTTGTTCAGGAGCGGGCAAACGAAGCCGAGCGCCGCCCCGGACCAGGGGCGGAGGCAGGTGGTGGCGGAGGCGGGGGTTCTTCCACCACAACCTTCTTTGGGCGCGCATCCAGTTTCGCCCGAATGAGTTCCAGCTGGGCCTTTTGGAACTTGGGTGTGCCGGGCTGGAACCCCTTTTCCAGCACATCCTTCTCCGTGACTTCTTGCGCCAGTGGAAGGTATTTCTGCAAATAGTTCTTTAATCGATCGAGAACAATCCGCTGCGTGGAGCGCAGTAGCAGGAAAACAATCAGTTCCGGCGCTACTTTCGTCAGGGCGTTATACAAAGTGGATGGGCGGTGAACGCGCAAGGCGGCCAGTTCGCGTTCCACCTTCTTGGCGCGTGCTTCCAGTTTGCTGGCGGCGTCGGCCTCGTCTTTTTCAAGCCCAAGCACGGTAACGACCTGCGCCCGTTCCCGGGGCGTCAGCTTTTCTGTGAGCAGGAATGTGAATAAGGCGAGCCAATCGACAGCCTGGGCGGTCTCTGCCGGTAAAGTGAGCCTGGATTTTTGCAGCTTCTGGAAACCTGCAAGGTTCAGCTTAGCTCCGGTTAGCGCTGGCGAGACCAGGGTCAGCAGATTTTCGTCCTCAAGCGCTTTCAAGATATCGCCCGCAGCCGGGTCGGCTGCAATCTCCCGCATTTCACGGCGCAACGCCGCCTCAGAGATTTTGGTCTCCAGTTTGGCTTCCCGGACATTCTGGTACTGCGAAAGCGTACGTTCCCCGATGGTGAAGCCGAGCCGCACACGCAAGCGGAACATGCGGAGCAACCGCGAAGGATCGTCGTAGAGCGTGTGATTGCTGATTGCCCGAAGCTCTTTCGCACTCAGATCGCCCAGTCCGTTTGTTGGATCGAGTAGTAATCCGCGGGACGCTTTGCCGAGCGAAAGCGCGATGGCATTGACGGTAAAATCGCGGCAACGAAGATCTTCGTGGATGGTAGCCGGTTGGATTTGCGGTTTGGCGGCTGGTTTGGGATAGCGTTCGTCGCGCGCCATGCTGATGCTGGCGGTGACTCCGCCAGGAAAGCGCAGCTCAATCGATTTCCGCGACTCATCGGCGGCCAGGACCTCCGCGTTCTGTGTTTCCGCCAGGCTTCGGCCCAACTTGAGGGCCGCGCCTTCCACCGTGAAATCCAAGTCACGGATGGGGAAACCGCCCATCATGTCGCGCATGGCCCCGCCGGTGAGAAACAGATTGACACCGGCCTGCTCCGCCGCCTGGCGCACCTCAGCAAGCACTTTGCTCTGCTCACCTGTCAAGTGACTCTCGAGCATGAACATGTAATCGCTCATGGTTTGTGTAGGCTCCCCTTGGCTGACGTCGCCCGTGCGGGGGCGAGGCGCTTACGTTTTGCTCGCGGGTGATGCTCATCTACGGTTTGCCGCAACCGTGAACGCATCACATGTGTATAGATTTGCGTAGTTCCGATGTCGGCATGACCCAACATGGTCTGGACGCTGCGAAGATCGGCGCCGCCTTCCAGCAAGTGCGTCGCGAACGAATGCCGGAGGACATGCGGACTGAGCGGGCTCTCGACCCCCGCCGCGCGGCCGTGTGCCCGAAGCAGTTTCCAGAAGGCTTGCCGGGTCATAGGCCCGCCGCGGGCGGTAACAAAGAGCGAGGGACTGCTGCGTCCTTTCAGCAAAGCTGCACGGCAGCCGCTGAGATACTGTTCCACCGAGGCAAGCGCGGTTCTTCCGACAGGCACTAACCTTTGTTTGTTTCCCTTGCCAATGACGCGCAGAATGCCCGCCGATGAGTCCAGATCGACCAGCCGGAGTTGGATCAGTTCGCTCACCCGAGCTCCGGTGGCATAGAGGAGGTCGAGCATGGCTCGATCACGCTGACCAGTGGCTTTCGCCTGGTCGGGCGCTTCGCTCAAGCGCTCCAGCGCCTCTTCCGCGAGAAACTTTGGCAACGCAGAACCAATGGCCGGCAGCGGTAACAACTCCGCCGGATTGCCTTCCATTACACCTTCTTCCACCAGATAGGAGAAGAAACCGCGGAGCGTGGTGGTGTGGCGCGCGATGGAGCGGTTTGCTAGCCCAGCCCGCCGCAGCGAGTCAAGATAAGTGCGTAAGACGTCGAGGGTTACCTGCGCTAGCGTTGTATCTGGCTGATTTAGCCGTAAATAGCGACCGAACTTATTTAAATCACGACGGTAAGACTCGAGTGAGTTCGCGGCGAGCCCCTTCTCGACGCGGCAAAAGAATAAGTAGGATCGAACAGTGCCCTCAAATGGCGTCATCCCACTCATCCTGCCAATGATACAATATGTCCAAATTTGTTTGAAACATTACATGTTTGGCGGTTACCCCAGTGGCTTCTAGTACGGCCAAACGGGTACTGCTGTACCGCTTCGACCGCCAACCCATAGAAGGACTGGTGAATCCCTCGGCTTATCTGCTGGAGACAGGGGTGGAATGGATCAGCACGACGGGGGCACTTCAAGCCACATCGTATAGCGACGTTAAAGCGGTATGTTTCATCTCGGAGACTGCCGCCGCCGATCTTTTCGTTGAAAGCTCATTGTTCGAGCGCCGGCCCAAAGTGGCTGGCCTTTGGGCGCGCTTCTATTTTCGTGATGGCGATCAGTTGGACGGGGTATTGGGGCATAATCTGCTGGAATGGCCCCAAGCCGGGTTTTTGTTCACTCCACCCAAATCCGGCGCCAGTCGGGGCCGTGTGTTCGTCCCGAAATCGGCTTTGATCGCAACGGAATTAAGAGGCGTGGTCGGATTGGCTGGCGCGGCTCCTTCGCGCACAACCGTGCCGAAGACTGGTAGCGATGCACAGCAACTCAGGATGTTCGACCGATAGCGGCGCTTGCGCTTCGTTCTGACGCCGCAGGTTTCAGGCTGTGGCTCCAGATTCGTTCCCAAACTCCGGCAGCCGCAGCGCCAGGTTCGGCCCATAGGGCAACAACCTCACCGAGCTGAAAGTCCTTCGGAACCGCCGCCCCATCCCAGGCGTCGGACGCCGCTTTGAAAGACGCCCGCAGCTCATCCTCATCGATTGGGCCGCCAAGCGTTACGTGCGGGAGGAATTCGAACAGTTCATGATCCTTCAAGTCACCTTGATCTAGATGGTCGTGAATCTCGTGGACGGTTGCGTTTCCCTCCGCAAGATCTAAATAAACAACATTTGTGACCGGGAAGACTTTTACAGATGCTAAATTTACGTCGAATTGGCTGAAGCTCTGCAGCACGTTGAGCGCATATTCTGAGGCGACCTGCTGCGAAACCTTCAAATCTCGAGGCGGAAGCAGCGTAATATGCGCGTTGGAGTGGTCGTTCCCAGGCAGGCTTCGGCGCAAATTGTCTAAGAAAGTACCTAGCGGTGGCGGGACGTAGCTGACGAGTGCGAATGAGCCCCAGGGTTTAACCATCACAGACGTAATCGCTATTTTCCGATAAGTCGGAGGTTTTTTCTACTCAAATGATGCAGGAAGGCTTACGTCCCCTGAATAATCTGGCTGATTTCCGGGGTTAGCGATATCTTTCGCAATAGGGATAAACCATTGCGCGGGTTCGAATCCTATGTATTTTGCAATCAGTAGCGCCGTTGGCCGCCCTTCGGCGTCAATCTGCTCCAGTACATCTCCGGGGTGTAAAGCTGCGCCGTTTTCGCGCAGGAAGATCCAGGCCGCATAGGGCGACAGAGCTTCAATTTCCTCGGCCGGATCGTAATCCTTCGGCTTGATGATGGCGAGTCCGCCTGCATGTGACGCCCAGCGGAAGTTCTCGCGCGGGGCATCCTTCATCCGATGGATCCGGTAGAGCATGAAGATGTTCTCCAGTCTATCGTCCTGGTTTGCCGGCGCTGGGTGTATTTTGACAACCACGGAACAGGGACGCCCGCATGAAGGCGTTAGGGCGGTTCCCCGTTACAATTGAGAACGAGAGCTCCACCCGACAACTGATGAGAAAGTATTGGCTTTTGCTGATTTTGCCTGCGCTGCTTCTGATTTGGTGGGGAGTCAGCCGGGGTGAGTCAGCTCCACAGGTGCATTTTTCGGCAGTGCGCCGGGTGACCATCGAAAGCACCGTCTCAACGAACGGCAAGGTAGAGCCTGCGCAGTGGGCAGCGGCACGCGCCGAAACGGCCGGCGTTGTGCGCACCGTATCGGTCCAACTCGGCCAGAAAGTGTCGGCAGGCCAAACTCTGGTCAGTCTGGATACGGCTGCGGCAGCATCGGACCTTGCCGCGGCGCAAGCACGGGAACAGGAAGCGCAATCGGAAGCCAACACGCTGGGCCAAGGCGGACGAGCTAGCACGGTGGCAAGCCTTACGGACGCAGTGAATACCGCAGAGGCAGCGGTGGCGGTGGCGCAGAAGAACTACGACTCGCTTTCCCGCTTGTCTTCGCAAGGTGCCGCGACCAAACTGCAGGTCGTGGAGGCCCAGAATGCATTGGATCGCGCCAAACTCCAATTGGTAGCTGCCCAGAACCAGCGGCGAACCTTGATTACGTCAAGCGATCGCGTAGTAGCGCAGGCTAAACTGCACGATGCCGAAGCCGCCGTCGCTTTAGCGCGGCACCGGCTTGCTCTGGGCGTGGTTGTCGCCCCAATGTCCGGAACGGTCTATCAATTGGGAACAGCCAATCAGCTAGACATCAAAATCGGCGCCTATCTGCAGCCCGGCGAGCTAGTGGCCCGGGTCGGCAATCTGGATCAGGTGAAAGTAACGGTGTATGTAGACGAGCCAGATATCGGGCGATTGGCAGACAGCCTTCCAGTGCGAATCACGTGGGATGCACGCCCGGGGCAGCAGTGGTGGGGCAAGGTGGAACATATGCCTACCGAGGTGATCGCTCTTGGTACCCGCACCGTCGGTGAGGTAAGCACCATAATCCAGAACCCAAACCATGATTTGCTTCCGGGAGTCAGCGTAAATGCCACCATCGTGTCGAGAGTGCAGAAGGACGCGATGAGCATTCCAAAAGCCGCGCTCCGCACTTTGAATGGCAATAGTGGCGCTTACGTTCTGAAAGGCGGCAGCCTTACGTGGACAAGGGTGCAGACCGGAATCAGTGACGTGAATAATGTGGAGATTCTGTCGGGTTTACGGAACGGCGACTTGGTAGCGGACCGCGTTGTGGAGCCGAGCGACGCTGAGATTAGAGCTGGCATGCGCGTTCGGCCACTAAAAGACTAGGCGCTAGGCAGTTTCGGCCTCGGACACGATTTGGCCACCCGGCGCTAATACGCGCCGCAGTTCTGCTGCGGAAGAGACCGAAAGCGGCTCAAGCCCCGGCGCGACCACAATCTTCGTAAAGTAGGCATCGCGCCAGGGAATCTGGTGGGGTTCAGCCTCCAGGAACATGACATTTTCGAAGTCAGCCATTGCGGCCCGGGCTGCGTCCACTTGAGTACGCGAACCAGTGGCGACAACTACGCCCTTGATCAAAATGCGCGACAAAGCCGCCAGCGGCTCTCGCTCCGGGATGTGAAGCAGCAGCACCCGGTCGTCGGCTCGGAGGTTTAAAGGCACACGTACTGCTATGGCAAATTGACGAGCGGCACGCCATTCAGAACCGAAGCTGCGTCCTGCTCTGTGAACTCTTGCGTTTTGGCAGAGTGGTTCATGGAGCAGAACTTGGGTCCGCACATAGAACAGAAGGCCGCTTCCTTGAAGCCTTCTTCGGGCAGTGTTTCGTCGTGGTAGGCCTGTGCTGTTTCGGGGTCGAGCGACAACTCGAACTGGCGCTTCCAATCGAACTGGAAGCGTGCTCGCGATAGTTCGTCGTCGCGATCGCGGGCGCCCTTCCGGCCCCGAGCAATGTCCGCTGCGTGCGCGGCAATTTTATAAGCAATGATGCCTTGCTTCACATCTTCGCGGTTCGGTAAACCGAGATGCTCCTTCGGGGTCACATAGCAGAGCATGGCGGCCCCATGCCAACCGATCATTGCCGCGCCGATGGCCGATGTGATGTGGTCGTAACCTGGCGCGATGTCGGTGACCAGCGGGCCCAGTGTGTAAAAGGGAGCGTCGAAGCAGAGCTCGCGCTCTTTTTCTACTTGCAGTGCAATCTCATTCAATGGGATGTGACCGGGGCCTTCAATCATCACCTGGACGTCATACTCCCAAGCCTTGCTGGTCAGTTCGCCTAGCGTCTTCAGCTCGGCGAACTGTGCGGCGTCACTTGCGTCGGCCAGACAGCCGGGGCGCAATCCATCGCCCAGCGAGAAGCTGACGTCGTGCTTCTGAAAAATCTTGCAGATCTCATCGAAATGCTCGTAGAGAAAGTTCTGCTTATGGTTCTTCACCATCCATTCGGCGAGAATCGCGCCACCGCGGCTGACGATACCAGTAATGCGTTTGCTGGTGAGCGGGATGTATTGCACCAGCACGCCAGCATGAATGGTCATGTAATCCACACCTTGCTCGGCCTGCTCTTCAATGACTTCCAGCATCACCCGAAGGTTCAGATCTTCTACCCGCCGCACCCGGCTGAGCGCTTCATAGATGGGCACCGTGCCGATTGGCACCGGGGATGCTTCGATGATGGCCTTGCGTATGCGCGGGATGTCGCCACCGGTCGAAAGATCCATAACGGTGTCGGCGCCGTACTTGACCGCGTATTCAAGCTTTGCAAGTTCCTCGTCGATATTGGACGTGGTTGCCGAATTGCCAATGTTCGCGTTTATCTTGCACTTTGAATCAACGCCGATGCACATGGGCTTCAGGCTGCCGTGGTGGATGTTGGCGGGGATGATCATACGCCCGCGCGCTACTTCGTCGCGAATCAGTTCGGGCGCTAAACCCTCCTGCTCTGCAACATATTGCATCTCGCCCGTGATCTGGCCTTTTCTTGCGTAGTGCATCTGTGTGCGCACCGCATCGTTCTGCCGATCACTAATCCAAGCTTCGCGACTCAAGGCGTTGCAATTCATGACCCAATTATAGGACCCGTACAACTATTCGTCCGCAGCGGGTTTTACGATGGCCAAACCACAATCCCGGCGGATGCTATAGTGACCGTTTACGCGCCGCTCCGTGCGTCTCCCCCGCGGCCTGGTACGCGGTGCTTTTTGATCCTCGCCTGATGCCCATCTCATCGCAAACCGTACCGAACTGGAGCGCTCTCGAACGCAAGATTCTCGAGGGCGGCTACGAACTCGAGCAGTGCCTGACCCCAACCGAAGCCGTGGCGCGCTTCAAGGTGCGCATCCTTGGCGATCGCTTCACCGAGGCGATTGCAGATGTGTTTGCACCCGGCTCGCTGCCGCGCGGCCAAATCGCATTGTGGCGGGAAGCCGCTTTCCTTGATCATCCCAACCTCAATCGTCCGCTGTCAGTGGGTGAGCTGGTGGTTGATGGCAACCAGTGGCCCTATTTTGTGCGGCTGCGCCCGGACGAGACGCTCGGCACGGTGCTTGCCGAGCGTGCGTTGACGGTAGAAGAGACGCGAGAGGTGGCGCGAAGCATCACCACGGCTCTCGAGTTCCTACACGCTAATGGGTATGTTCACGGCGGAGTCTCGCCCGAACAGGTTCTTGCGCTAGGCAATTCCGTTCAGCTCTCCACTGTACAGTTGCACCGCACGAACGTTGCTTTGGGACCGGCGCGCGCGGGGGCTCGTTTTCGCGCGCCAGAGAATCCGTTGGAAAACAGCACGGTGGAAGCGGACATTTACTGCCTGGGATGTGCGCTGTACGAAGTGCTGACGGCGAAGAAGGTGACGGCCGACGCGCCCGCAGACCCGGTGGAGTTGCCGCAGCCGTTCGCCTACATTGTCGATCGCTGCCTGGAGCCGGATCCCGCAAAGCGCCTGGCTTTAGGGGCAGTGCAGGCTTTGCTGGAAGGGCGGCAGATTGCACAGCCGATGGCAGATCCGGAGCCGGAGATCCATCAACTGCCGTCGAACCAACTGCCGTCGAACGGCATGCCGGGGGCCGAAGAGCATGCGCTTAAGGCTGAACACCTGGAGGCCAAACCGGCGGCAGAACCGGCGACCAATCCCGAGCCTGCGCCGGCGAGTATCCGACCGGTGCGGCCAGAACCCGTCCGATTGAGAGAGCCTAGTGGCGGCGTCACTCCATTCCCGGAGGCTTCGGCACAAGCATTGCGGTCTGAGTCCGCCAAGCCCGCGACCACGTTTAGCACGGGCGAACGCATTCAAGCACGCCGACAGGCCGCAGAGAGAACGCCGATCCGTCCACTTGCCGTGTCTTCTGAGAAGCCCTCAGAGGAAGCGAAAAGTCCAAACAAGCCTTGGATGTGGGTTGTGCTGGCAGCTGTACTGTTGTTTGGATTGCTATGGCTATCCAGGCCCAAAGGCGCGAACAAGCCGCAACCTGGCGTATCTCCTCGAACGGATGTATCGCGCGCAACGGGTGGAGCAGATATAGGCGGCGCTTCCCATGCAGTGGGACCCGACGGAGCAGGGTCTGGGGCGCACGCACCAGCAAACACGACGGCGTCTCCAACTGAGGGTGGCCGCCAATCCGATCATGCAGCGGGAGGAAAGCTGGCAGATGAACGCGTGTGGCGTGTTGTCGCCTGGACTTTCAACCGCGAATCGGACGCATTAAAGCGCGCAGCACAGGTGAGGCAAAAACATGCCGACTTGAATCCTGAAGTGTTTTCTCCGCACGGGCATGGGGCACCGTACCTGTTGACTTTAGGCGGGGATATGACACGTCCCGAGGCGGAGCGTCTGCGCCAAAAAGCTCGTGCAGAGGGGCTTCCCCGGGACTCGTACGTTCAAAACTACCGGCATTAAAGGCGACCGCCGCTGAAAGATCTAAGACTCTTTGGTCTTGGACGCGGCTGCTTCGTCTGCTTCGTTCTGGCCTTGCTTGAAGCTGTCTTTAAATCCTCTAATCCCCTCGCCTAAGCCTTTACCGATCTCCGGCAGTTTCTTGCCGCCGAACAGGAACAGCGCGACGAGCAGGATGATTAGCAGATGCTGGGGCCGCAGTAAACCTTCGATCATCTTGGTCTCTTTTCTCTCTCCACTAGAGTATGACGCATTTCGGCCCAAAACAAAAAGAAGGTGAAGGGCTTAACGCCCCTCACCCACTCAGTACGATTGGGAGGAGTACTGTTAGCTGAGGTTTGCGGCAGTCGCGGCAGCGCTCGACATGTTCAAGGTGCCGTTCACGCCATTGGGGAAGAACCCGCCCTTTGTGACATTGGCTTGGCCACCATAGGCAAGGAAAAGAACTTGGCCGGGTGTACGAATTGGGACCAAACCATTTGCGGTATTGGTTGTGAAGAAATTCGATCCAGCGGGAGGAGGTACGACATCGGCCGGGTCGATAGCCGGGACCGAGATGCCGAAATGCGCCAGTTGCAGGCGAACGTTTGCGACGTGCTCGCCTTCCACAGCAAGGATTCTAGCTGCTGTCGTCAACACGACCGCGGGACCTGGCGCCAGGTACTGGGCGCCTCCGGCATAAGCACTCACGCCGATGTCTTCGAAAATGCGGGCAAGAATCAGGAAGCTCTGTTGATTTTGGAGGCTAGCACCCATCGAGGCGAGTGCATCCAGGTTGATGGCCGGCTTAGCGATCGGTGTAATGCCCAGCCCCATCAGCGCGGTCCGGAGAAGGATGACGTGGTCCTTTTCGTCGAGCGCAATGTTGTTTGCGACTGAGCCGGTGTAGATCGAGTTATTCCCGAAATTGACCTTGCCATAGCTGGTTGTCGTTGCGCCAGAAGCGCCCGTGCCGCTGATGTCGACACCCTGCTGTTCCAATGTTTGACCGCTAGTGGCGACGGCATAAAACTCGGCCTCGAGGTATTCGAGATTGAGGGCGAATTGTACAACATCAACTGGGCTTGGGACCCCGGATTGAGCCTCTAACTTCCCGCCCGCCGTGGCCGCGGCGGTTACTGCAGCTGAAGCAACACCGATCTTCTTAAGCAAGCTACGGCGGTTCGGGGAGCTTGCGAGGACATTACTAATCAAATTTTCTTTCGACATGGTTCTCCTATCCTTTTCTCAAACAGATCTTTTGAACTTACTTCGAGGCTGCTAGGTGCTTACGGCGGTACAGACCGCAGGCGGCAAGAGCCGGCAACAGAACCAGCCAAGCCGAAGCAGGCTCAGGGGTTCGCGGTGCCGGTGCCGGGGCCGGTGCTAGCACTGGAGGTTACGGAGAGATCAAGCGCGTAGTTACCAGTTCGTGTGTTGCCGTCCACGTCGATAAATGTCGTTCCGTTTCCATTGTTAGCGGTAAATCCATCGGCCAGCGAAGTGGCACTTAGACTTTGTCCGACGTTCCAGTCAGATAAGGCCCATGTATACGTGCCAGCGCCCAATCCCATTTCGGAGAGGACAACATCGAGCGCAGGACTGCTGGTTGCGCCCGGCCCGCCTGGTGCCGCACTTGCGATTTCGACCCCGTTTGGTCCGTACAGTGTTAAGTTTGGCTGAAAGCCACCAGTCGCATAAGAGGTGGTGTAAGCCATTACATTGCTAGTTGAAGTAAGCGAGAATGCCTCCTCCAAGACAGTATTCTGGTTCGGCAGCGTGCCGTTGATAGTAGCCGGAAACGAGCCGCTGTAAGTCTGATTGATAACGGTCGCGCTTGCAGCCTGACTGACAGTGGAAAATGCACCGAGAGCAAGGACTGCTAACGGTGCAACTAAGTAGGTTCGAGTAAGCCTCATTAGAAAGGTTCCTTTAAGTGAAAGGGCGAGTAAGTCACGCCCTGGTATTGGATATTTAAACGACTAAGATCACACACAGAAAAAAGTCCGGTACGTACTTGCCGTACCTTCGTGATCAAGGCGGGACCGAGCTCTTCCATCCAACACTGGTACGTCCACAAAGTGCTTACCGGATGGCTATTTCGTGCTAGTAAAGTTCCCCTGGAACACTTGTCAGTGTCGGTATTGAGCCCGCAAGAGACCGAGCACGCAGCCTCTTTTCACTGCGCTACACTCACTACGTCCGTTGTTGCGTTGATTTCCGTATGAAAGATTTACAGAAGTCACGACAACTATGGCATCAAAAGACTACCGGGCATGGCGTCGAACGACACCTCGGATTATGAATTAATCGAGCGCATTAAAAGGCGCGAAGCTGACGGCCTTGCGGCCGCCTACGATCGCTATGGCGCGGTCGCCTTCTCGGTTTTATTCCGCATTACGCGAGATCGTGCGGTGGCGGAAGACCTCCTGCAGGAGTTGTTTATCCGTGTCTGGAATCGTGCACGCGATTTCGATTCCGGTCGAGGTGCGTTGGGGATTTGGATCATTTCCATTGCTCGTAATATGGCTATTGACTACATTCGCTCCGCCCAAGCCCGTTTCCGTACGCGCTTGCGCCCGATCGAAGACGTCGATCCCGGGTTCCTGAGCAGCAAGGCCACCGACGCAGAGACAACGGTAGGTCGCAGCCGGATAGTAGCTGCGGCGCTGACCAACCTTAATCCGAACGAAAAGCGAGTGCTGGAGCTCGCCTATTTCGAGGGACTCTCTCAAACCGAGATCGCAGCCAAACTGCAGGAACCACTCGGCACGGTGAAGAGTTGGATTCGGTCGGGTTTGGGACGCATGCGCACGGCGTTGAAGGTGGGGGCGGCCACATGACGCACAACGAGATGGATGAACTCTACGAGTTGTACTCTCTTGGTGCGCTAGAGAATGAACTCGCAGTCGAAATCGATTCGCATCTCGTGAGCGAATGCGCCTACTGTCTCCAGCGGGTTCATGAGGCCGTTCACACCACGGCAACACTTTCCGGTCTGGCCGACCCTATGGAACCCCCGCGCGAGGTACGCGAACGCATCCTAAACGCGATAGGTTCCGCCAAGCCCAAACGTCGGTCATGGTCGATTGCTATCCCCGTTCTAGTGGCGGCGTGTTTAGCTTTGCTTGCGGTCTCACTGTGGACCACAGGCGAACTCAACGCAACACGCACGCGCCTTACTCACATTTTGGACGAACGAGATCAACTTCGTTCTGCTCTCGAAATCATGAGCCGCTCGCAGACACGTACGGTTCAATTTGGCACCTCTGACCAAGTGGCTCACGGTCGCGTGTTTGTGAACCCGAGAGGCGGCTTTGTGGTGGTAGGGTCCGATCTGCCGCCAATCGCAGCCGACAGGACGTTTCAGCTATGGCTTGTGCCGACCAAGGGATCGCCTGAACCAGCTGGCCTGTTCCGGGCAAATCCATCTGGTGGCATCGTGTATACGTCGGGAGCAGCGGTGAACCCTGCCACGGTGGCAGCGGTCGCAGTTACGGTAGAGCCAAGCAGTGGTTCGAGGCAGCCGACCACCAAGCCATTCCTCGTTGTTCCGCTAGCGTGAGCAAGCGAAATTCTAGCCGACAAGAAAAATAGAAAGCGGAGTGTTCCCTACGCGAATCAGGCTTTGGTGGGAATGGTAGGGATCGCAGGAACTGCACCTGCCGGAACCGCGTTGTGTTGCGACGGCCGTTGGCCGGTTTCAGGCAGAGTTACCAGCATCTGCTCTTTTCGGTAAATCAACGTTGACGTGTTATAGCTTGCCAACTCAAACCCGTGACCGTGCGTGATCGCATCGGTGGGACAAGCTTCTACGCAGTAACCACAAAAGATACACCGGTTGTAATCGATGTTGTAAACCTTCGCATAACGCTCTGAGCCGCTGTAACGTTCTTCCTGAGTATTCTCAGCTGCTTCGATGTAGATGCATTGAGCCGGGCACGCCGCCGCACAGAGGAAGCACGCCACGCACTTCTCAAGTCCATTTTCATCGCGCTGTAGAACATGGGCTCCGCGGAAACGTTCCGCCAATACTGCTGGCCCATCCGGGTATTCCTCAGTAATCGCGGGCTGTAGCAGCTCTTTGAAAGTGATGCCCATCCCTTTGGCGATGGCCGCTGCTGAACCAATGACCTCGCTGAAATTCGCCATTCTAACTCCAGGGTAGCGCAAGCCGCACTTTCCGCACGTCGCGCCGGTCTTCTGCCTTGCGGCGTTTAATCGGTGCTTGGCTTGGGGGCGTTGGGTGTTTCGGGAGTGTCATTTTGGCTTTGGACGAACTCCAAGATGTCAAACGTTCGGGGCTGCCGGTCTGGAAAAAAACTGTCAATGGCTAAGCGCTCGTCATCGAAAATGCGAAAGACAGTAGTTAGCTTAGTTAGTAATAACAGCTCGAGATTACGTTCTCGAACGTGCAGTAATCTGAGCGCTCCCGAGTGGTTCTCAAAAGAAACGTGCGCCGCTATTAAAACCCCCAGGCCAGTGCTGTCGATGGAAGAAACATGTTGCAGGTTCAGAATCACTTGGGTACGCTCTGCGTCAAGGAGTCCGTCGATCGTTTGTTTGAGGAGGCTTGCAGCACGCCCGATCACAAGCCGTCCGTGCAGATCCAGTATGACGATGCCTTCGATTTCGCGTTGGGTGACTTCGATAGACATAGGAGAGGTGACCCCTTGTATAGCACATTGCACAGTGGCCGTTTGACCCTAAAATGTTGCATGATAACGAGATAAAGTGGACTTTAAGAGTATGTCCGTAGCGCAGTTGTTCGCCACCTGGAATATTTCGATGTTCCTGCAGGCACCTGTTCCCGGTGTCTCTGAACATCGCATAGCTAACATCTTCAAGCCCATGGCAACGCCAGCCTCAGCGGAGCGCTCGGCAGGTGTGCTAACCATCCTGATTACCTCAGCCATTTTTGTTGTGGTCGCGGGCTTGATCGTGTTCACAATTGCGCGCTTTCGCCGACGCGGCGCAGATGAAGATCACCAGGAGCCGGCGCAAGTCTACGGCAGTAACCAGATTGAAGTCGCCTGGACTGTAATCCCGATCTTGATTGTTTTCGTGCTGATCGGCGTCTCGGCACGCGTGATAGCCGCTGTGGAGAACGCTAGTCCGCCACCTGCGGCTTTACATGTCACGCTTATCGGACATCAGTGGTGGTGGGAGGTGGTCTATCCCGATTACCACGTGGTAACTGCGAATGAAATTCATGTCCCCGCAACAGCGGACGGAAAGAACGCAACTTATCTCACGTTGCAAAGCCAAGACGTCATTCATAGCTTTTGGGTGCCGCAACTTGCCGGTAAGACGGATCTGATCCCGAATCGAAACAATTATATGTGGATCGATCCGCGAGAGCCGGGCGTCTTTGTGGGCAACTGTGCCGAATATTGCGGAACACAGCATGCCAACATGTTGCTGCGTGTAGTCGCGCAGACGCCGGAAGGTTTCAAACCTGGATCAAAGCGCAACAGCAGCCCGCGCACGCGGCTCAAGCTCCCGCGGGTACCGAGCAAGCCTTTGAGTCGCTGGCGTGTGTCAGCTGTCACGCGTGCGCGGAACCGTGGCGGCGGGCAAGTTCGGTCCGGATCTGACACACCTGATGAGCAGGCAGACGATCGGGGCGGGTGTGATTGACGAACACCCCGAAAAACCTCCGGGTCTGGGTCGAACGATCCTCAGGACCCGAAGCCAGGTTGTTTCATGCCGAGCATGAAACTGACTGATGGCGAACTCGACTCAGGTAGTTACTTATTTGGAAGCGTTGAAGTAAGTTACAGAATTTATGGCGACCATAGATTATCCACTTGAAAGGCCAGAAGCCCAGGCACGGGAGTTCTCCTTCTCGGAAGCTCTCTATTCCTGGGTTGCGACCGTCGATCACAAGCGCCTGGGCCTGATGTATGTCATCTCGGCCCTGCTGTTCTTTGTCGTTTCGGGCATCATGGCGGCCGTCATCCGTCTGCAGCTGATGTTTCCGAACAGCCATGTCGTGGGCCCGGATACCTACAACCGGCTGTTTACGATGCATGGCACCACAATGGTTTTCCTGGTAGGCATGCCGATGGTCGCGGGTTTCTCGAACTATCTTGTGCCGATCATGATCGGCGCCCGCGATATGGCTTTCCCTCGCCTGAACGCGTGGGGTTTCTGGATCTTTCTATTTGGCGGTTTGCTGCTGTACTACAGCTATATCGGCGGCGGCGGACTTTCAGGCGCTGGGTCTGCGCCTGATATTGGCTGGTTTGCCTACGCTCCCCTTACGACGAAGACGTTCTCTCGCGGCTCCGCCACGGACTACTGGGCTTTGGGCATCATGGTGGCCGGATTGGGGAGTATTGCGAGCGCAATCAATGTGATCGCCACCTGCTTCTCTATGCGCTGCCCAGGTATGACTTTGAGCCGCATGCCGATGTTTGTTTGGGTCATGCTGATCGATTCATGGCTGATCATCGTTGCACTTCCGCCGCACTCACGCCGCGCAGATCATGCTGGAGCTGGACCGCCATCTGGGTGCCAACTTCTTCGAGACGCAGGCGGGCGGTTCGGCGGTCCTTTGGCAGCATCTTTTCTGGATTTTCGGCCATCCGGAAGTTTACATATTGATCTTTCCGGCCTTCGCGATTCTGTCGGAGGTCATTCCGGTCTTTTCGCAGGAAGCCGCTTTTTGGCCGTCCTGCAATGGTGGGCGCGGTTGTCGCAATCGGGTTCATCAGCCTTGGCGTTTGGGCGCACCACATGTTCGCGGTCGGAATGACATCCTGGTCGAACACCTTTTTCGCCGCCTCCACTATGCTGGTCGGCGTTCCCACCGGCATCAAAATCTTCAACTGGACGGCCACCATGTACGGCGGCAAATTGCGGCTGGATACTCCGATGCTATTTTGCTGCGCATTCCTGCTGCAGTTCCTCGTTGCCGGGCTGACCGGCATCATGCTGGGGGTGGCGCCTTTCGATTGGCAATTGCACGATTCTTATTTCGTGGTGGCCACTTTCACTTCACGCTGCTGCTCGGTCTGGTGTTTGGATTATTCGCCGGAATTTACTACTGGTTCCCGAAAGCAACCGGCAGGATGTATCACGAGAAGCTTGGGCAGTGGCACTTCTGGCTGATGGTCATCGGCGGCAATCTGACGTTCATTCCCATGCACTTCGCCGGGATGCTCGGCATGCCTCGTCGCATTTACACCTACGCGCCGGGGCGCGGATGGGAGCTGTGGAATCTTCTTGCCACTGTCGGCGTGTTTTTTCAGTCTCTTGCCACTCTGGTGTTTCGTCTATAACCTGCTAGTCTCCAGCTTGAAGGGCGAGCCGGCCGGCGACGATCCATGGGACGGTTGGACCCTTGAATGGAGCACCACTTCTCCGCCGCCCGAATACAACTTTGAAAAGATGCCGGTTGTTCGCAGTAGCCGCCCACTTTGGGATTTGAAGCATCCGCAGGATCCAGATTGGAAGTACGAGTAACTCATGGCTGACGGAGCACAAGCACTTACTGCCAATGCGCTGGAAATGGAGCGTAATTGGCAACTGCCCGACCGTGGTGTGGTTGGCATCGTCTGCCTGATCATTACGGAGACGGCCCTGTTTGCGATGTTCGTCGCGGTCTACCTGGTGTACAGCGGTCGGAGCTTGACCGGACCATACCCCAAAGAAGTTCTTGAACTGCCGGTGATCGCAACCATCTGCCTTCTGTCGAGCAGCCTGACCGTTTACCTGGCAGAGCACGCTTTGAAGCACGGTAATGTAGCGCGCTGGCGACTCTGGTGGATAGTCACCATTGCGCTGGGGCTCGAATTTCTTGGTTCAACCGGCACTCGAGTGGAAGAAGCTGATTACAGAAGATCATCTGACGCTGACGACGAATTTGTTTGGAACCACGTTCTATTCATTGGTTGGCTTACACGCCAGCCACGTGATTGTGGGACTGGTGTTCCTTAGCATGAGTCTGATTGTGAACCTGCTGGGATTCCCAATCCAGACGCAAACGCGGCGCATTATCTTCCTCTCCTGGTATTGGCATTTCGTTGACGCCGTTTGGGTGGTCGTGTTCACGGTGGTTTACATCCTGGGCCGGTAAGTTCGGCAACTATGTCACTGAGGATTGTGTATGTCACATGAAGTTCATCACGGCGAGGCAGGCGAGCGCACAAATGCGCATGCTATTCAATTGCCGGCGCCCACTTACTGGCCGTTCATCTTCGCCTTCGGCCTAACGTTATTGTTCGCCGGTATTGTGACGCATTGGACCGTAAGCGCGGTGGGTTTGGTGCTTGTTGTGCGCGGTGTGCTGGGTTGGTGGCATAACGTCATCCCGCACGAAGAGCACGAAGAGGTGCTCATTGATCCTCTACACAGGCCGGCGCCGATCATGGTAGAGTCGCGATCGGTCGTTCGCCTGAGTGCAGGCGAGGAGCAACATCGTGTTCGGGTTCCTGAAACGATTCACCCTTACTCCGCGGGTATCCTGGGCGGCCTGGCTGGGGGTACAGCCATGGCAATTCTGGCCTGCTTGTACGGACTGATCGCGCAACATAGTATCTGGTACCCGATTAATCTGCTTGCAGGTGCTGTGATTCCGCAGGTTGGCTTCGACACCGTGGAGCAACTGCGTCAATTTAGCGGGCTGGCTTTTATGGCCGCCCTGGTGGGACACGGTGTGTTTTCCATCTTGGTGGGCATTGTCTATGCCGTCATGCTGCCGATGTTTCCGAAGTACGCGCCTTTTTGGGCCGGCATACTGATGCCTCTGTTCTGGAGCGCGCTGGTTGCAGTGGCGCTCAGCCTTTTGAACCCCGCACTTAACGAACGAATCAGTTGGCCCTGGTTTGTGGTCGCTCAGCTTGGGTATGGGCTAGTCGGCGGATTCGTTATCGCTCGCAGCACCAGCATCAAAACAATGCAGTCGTGGTCACTGGCCGAACGCGCGTTCCTTGAGACACCTGGCCTGCATGGGCCACGCGGCGGCGGCGGCGAGGGCCAGTAGCTAATGTATACAAGTCCGTCACGTTTGCGTTTCCGATGCTGGGGCAAAGACACTTCTTGCCGGGTGGCGCTGCTCGGCGTTTTGTTGGTAATGCCCCTACTGCAGTCCTGCGATCCGCCGGGAAAGCCGAAGGCGGAAAGTGCGCAGGCAGAGAACCGCGAAAACATCGCTGATTTTGCCACTCTGTACAACGGCAACTGTGCCGGGTGCCATGGAACCGATGGCAAATACGGCGGTGCGCGCATCCTAAACGATCCACTCTATTTGGCTATCCTGCCGCGTGATGCCCTGAAACAGATACTCGTTTATGGCCGTCCTGGAACGCAGATGCCGGCCTGGTCTAAGCAACAAGGCGGCCCACTTACCGACAACCAGATCGATGCCCTGGTAAACGGGATTTATAAGGCGTGGTCGAAGCCTGCCCAATACCAGGGACAGAGTCTGGCGCCGTATGCGGGCGATCCATCCACAGGCAATGTGCAGCATGGGAAGCAACTCTTCGCGAAGGACTGCTTCATGTGCCATGGGAAAGGCGCAGCGGTTGGCTCTGTGACCGAGGCAAATTACGAGTCGCTTGCCTCCAATCAATATCTGCGTACCTCCATTCTGGCGGGACGTAGCGACCTTGGCATGCCTAATTACCGCACTCTCAATAGGGGCAAGCCGCTGTCTGACGGCGACATCAATGACCTGGTGACATACCTGGCCTCCTATCGTCCGCCCGACGTAGACGCACAGATGAAGGCTGCGCAGGCCAACATGCAGAACGGTGGAAAGGTCGTCAGCGGTTCTGGTTCACATGAAGACGAGAACGGGACCGGACACGAAGGCGCGATGACGAAGGGGAACGAAGGAAGCGGCCAAGGCCCTGGTAGCGCGCGTGACAACAGCAAGGGAAGAACTGAAGGAAATAAGGGTAAAGGAAGCAGCAGCCAACAAGGCGTGAAATGAGCAAGGAGGGACCTACAATCGATCGGTTGGTTGTCTTAGCTGAGAAGGAGAAATGCAGTTATGAGTGGCGGTAGTCATGGACCCAAGCAGGGACTCGATGTCGATCGGACAAACGATCAGGGAAGTGAGAATTACGCCAATCCAACACGCCGTGATTGGTTGTTTTATGCCGGTATCGCGGGCAACGCACTCGCCGGTCTTCTGCTGACAGTGCCGATTGTTGGGTTTGTATTCTCGAGCTTCGTGGAACGCAAAGATCCGCGTTCGTGGATCTCGTTAGGCGAACTCGACGGCTTTCCCGAAAACTCGACGCGCTTGGCCACTTACCGAAATCCGTATACGCGCCCGTGGGATGGCGAAACTGCTGACATCCCTTGCTGGGTGCGGCGTCTGGGCGGTAACAAATTTCAGGTGTTTGCTATCAACTGCGCTCATTTGGGCTGCCCGGTTCGCTGGTTTGAACAGTCGGGACTGTTTCTGTGTCCTTGCCATGGCGGCGCCTATTACGAGGATGGATCGCGAGCGGCTGGGCCGCCACCGCGCGGTCTCTTCGAATACGACTATAAGGTGGAAAAGGGCAAGCTTTGGGTAAAGGGCGGAGAGATGCCCACACTTTCCAATCCGGTCTGATGGAAGTGTCGTCAAATACATGAGGTTCCAATGAAGACGATTCGTGAAGCCGCGGTCTGGCTGGACGACCGCCTCCACTTGTCTGCACTGTATGCGTCTACGGCGGGGCACGAGGTGCCCGCAAGCGCTGGCAGTTGGTGGTATGTGTTCGGCAGTGCGACGCTGCTGTGTTTCGTTATTCAGGTGATTACGGGCGCGATGCTGGCGTTCGTTTACATTCCTTCGACGAACGAAGCATACACGAGTCTCCAGTACTTGAACCACGCGCAGTTCTTGGGATGGTACATCCGTGCCATCCACAATTGGGGTTCGAATTTCATGGTCGCCATCATGACGGCGCACATGATTCAGGTCTTTTTATTCGGTGCCTATAAGTACCCACGCGAACTGACCTGGGTGAGCGGTATCTTCTTGCTTTTGATGACGCTTGCCATGGCCTTTACAGGCCAAGTCATGCGCTTCGATCAAGATGCTTACTGGGGTCTAACCATCGGTGCTTCTATCACCGGCCGCGTTCCCTTGATAGGCGGCCAATTAGTCCATCTGTTGTTAGCTGGACCGATTATTGCCGGTGAAACGCTGTCACGGTTCTTCACGCTGCACGTCTTTATCGTTCCCGGTCTGATCATTGCGATCATCAGCATGCACCTGCGTTTGGTGCTGGCCAAGGGTATCAACGAGTATCCGAAACCGGGCCATCCAGTGCTGAAAGCCACTTACGACGCTGAGTATGCCGAAGTGTTGCGCAAGGAAGGTGTGCCGTTCTTTCCAAAGGCGATCGGAAAAGATCTTGTCTTCGCCGCGCTGACCATCATTGGCATTATGGCGTGCGCGTTCTTCTTTGGCCCGGCAGGTCCGGGAGGGCCGCCGAATCCGACGATTGTAGATACTAATCCACGCCCGGATTTTTACTTCTTAGCGATTTTCGCTGCACTTGCCCTGCTTCCGGATTGGATGGAAGTAGTAGTTCTCTTTGTGGCGCCGGTAATCATGATTGGCTTTCTTCTGGCATTGCCGTTTATTGCGCCAACCGGCGAGAAGAGTTATCGCAAGCGTCCCGTCGCAGTCATGTCGGTGGTTTTCATCATGACTGTCATTGGTGTTCTTGCATATATGGGGGTCGAGTCCCCCTGGTCGCCCAAAATGGGCGCCTGGAGCGGAAGTGCCGTGCCGGCGAAGTACATTCAGCATCGAACGCCGCTGGAACTACATGGCGCGGTGGTGTTGCAGAACAAGCAATGCCGCAATTGCCACGCTCTGGGTGGGGTCGGAGGCCAGCGAGGACCTGCTTTGGACGACGTTGCGTCTCGCCTCACCGCTGCCGAGATGGTGCGGCAAGTTGTTCAAGGCGGCGGTAACATGCCTGCCTATGGGAAGAAGTTGACCCCCGCCGAAGTTGAGGCTGTAGTTGCGTTCATGCGGACGCTATCTAAACCTGGCACCAAATCGCGTGAGTCAGCTCCGCCGCTAGAGCCGCTGCCTCGTGACTTCGCCATTATTACGGCAGGACGGTAAACAACCTCAGTGGACACTGTCGCGGGCGCGGCGCTCACATCCTGGAACCTCGACGGGATGGTGCTCTTCGCGCTCGCTTTTACCTGCGTCATCTACATTCGGGGTTGGCTCCGGGTGCGAAGGCAGGTGCAAACGCCAGACGATTCGCAACGCCTCGGCTGTTTTCTCGGCGGAATGGGGCTCATCTTCATCGCGCTCGCTTCACCGCTCGACGCATTCGACTCGCTCTACTTGTCCGCGCACATGACACAGCACCTGCTGCTAATGATGTTTGCGCCTGCACTCATCCTCTTAGGGCACCCGATTGTTCCCATGCTGCGTGGACTGCCAAAGGCGTTTGTTAAAGAAGCGCTGGGGCCATTTCTTACATGGGCACCGCTGAAACGGTTTTTCGCCGTTCTCTCTGCGCCTGTAATGGCCTGGCTGATATTTGCCGTCAGCACCATTGGTTGGCACATGCCGTTCTTCTACGAACTGGCGCTTAGTTCAACGCGGTGGCACGCGCTGCAGCACGCCTGCTTTTTCTGGAGCGGCATTCTCTTCTGGTATCCCATCATCCGGCCGGGTCCAGCTCGCTACCGATGGCCGTTGTGGGTTGGCATACCTTATCTGATGGCGGCCGATCTGGTCAATACGGGGCTGTCCGCTTACTTTATTTTTTCCGGTAAGTTACTCTATCCCACTTACGCCGCCATTAAGATGGGAACGGTCACAGGCCAGGAAGATCAAACTCTGGCGGGCGCCATTATGTGGGTTCCCGGCTCTGTCATCTATCTCATCCCGGTAGTTTGGATCGCCATGCGGTTGCTCTCCCCGAATCGCAGAGCCTTCCGCCGGTTGCTGCCTCGAAGAGCATTGGAGGCAAGCTCGCACCGGATTCGTTTCACCGCGCCTCGCCTACGCCGCATGGCACAATACTCCATGCTGGCCCTCGCCGTAATCGTTGTCGCTGATGGTCTTTTCGGGCCGCGCTTAGCTCCGCTAAATCTGGCAGGTACGCTGCCATGGATCCACTGGCGTGCGCTGTCGGTTCTGGCTCTGCTTCTGGTGGGTAATCTCTTTTGCATGTCGTGTCCGTTCACGCTTGTGCGTGATTGGGGACGCAAACTTCTGCCTGCGAACCGTAAGTGGCCTCGACTGCTTCGGAATAAGTGGATCCCCTTCGCCTTGATTGCCATCTATTTGTGGACTTACGAAGCATACGGGCTTTGGAACAGTCCCTGGATCACCGCCTGGATCATCATTGGTTACTTCGCGGCGGCACTTGTCATTGACGGCGTCTATCGCGGCGCCAGCTTCTGCAAGTATGTTTGCCCGATTGGGCAGTATCATTTCGTAAGCTCGTTGATTTCACCACGGCAGGTGAGTGTTCGAAAAGCCGAAGTCTGTCAGTCTTGCACGACATACGATTGCATTCGCGGCAACGCTTCTTCTCGTGGTTGCGAACTATATCTCTTCCAGCCGAAGAAGGAAAGCAACATGGATTGCACATTCTGCCTGGATTGTGTGAAAGCATGTCCGCACGATAATGTCAGCCTTATTCAGATCTCGCCGATTCAAAGCTTTGTTAAGGACCCCTATCGGTCCGGCGTAGGCCGCTTCTCGCGACGGCCGGACATAGTTGCTCTTGCGCTCCTAGTGACCTTTGGCGCTTTTGTGAATGCCGCTGGCATGGTAACCCCCGTAATGATGTGGGAACACCGCCTACACGCCCTGCTTGGCCCGCGCGCGATGCCGCTTGTGGAACTGATGTTCATCGCCGTAGGCGCCATTGGACTGCCGTTCCTTGCGATGGCCCTCTGCCGGCTACTGTCGCGTGTAACTACGGACAACGCCCGACGATTCGCCTACGCCCTGGTGCCGGTTGGGTTCGCCATGTGGCTCGCCCATCTCCTATATCACCTTGGCACCAGCTTGACCGCGCCTCTGGCGCGTTTCGGTTTAGAAACCGTGGCCTTCATGCCGTCGTGGCTGGTGCCCACTCAAATTCTGTTGCTAGATGCCGGGCTGTTGTTCAGCCTCTACGTCTGTTGGCGGCTTGCAAAGCAGTTGGCTCCGGCGGGCCGATCGCCCGTTGCCGTTACCGTTCCGTGGGCCACGCTGGCAGGAGCTCTCTACAGTGTAGGCATCTGGATCTTGTTTCAACCGATGCAGATGCGCGGGATGATGATGAATTGATCCGTGCTCGCCTGCTGTGCCTAGCGTTGGTTCTGCTGTCTCCCCGACCCGCAAAGCCAGATGGCGGTGCAGTCGTTTTTACAGCCGCTACTCACTCCCTGGTGTTCACGGTCTTTATATCGCCCTCGCCGGTCCATGCCGGCCAAGCCGACCTGAGTCTGCTCTTGCAGCGCGAAACGGATCGCACGCCTATTCTGAATGCTCAAATCACGGCAGTCTTAGTGAAACCGGGCACTGATCCTGTTGAGACTACTCTGACTCACGGCGCCGCAACGGATAAGCTCCTCTACGCCGCTTCTGTCAACTTACCGGAAGCCGGCACCTATCAGCTCACTATCAAGACCCGATCCGCTCAGGTCACAGGCGCTTTGAACGTACTCGGCGAAGAAGCACCGCTTGTCGCATACTGGCCTTACTTCGCCGTTGTGCCGCTTGCCCTTGTGCTCACCTTTATGAACCGCTATTTAAAAGCTCGACGGCAGGCAAGCGCGGAGTCGGACCACAGGCCGGCGTGAACCATCAGCGCAAATCTTTAAGCACCGCCATAGCCGCATTGCGTCCGTTGATCGCAATCACGCTGCCGCCGGGGTGTGTGCCCGCTCCGCATAGATAGACGCCCTGCATAGGAGTGCGCGACTGCAGACGGTTGCTCCACATAAACCGCGGCAGGCATTCTCCTTGAAAGATATGGCCGCCGGTCAGTCCAACCTCACGTTCGATATCGGGCGGCCCCAGCACGTGAGCGCCAATGACGGCGTCCGGTATGTTCGAACAGAAATCCGCGAGCGAATGCAACGCCAAGTCGCGTGCACGGTCCCGGTGATCGTTCCATGTGCCACTGGCAAACGCATAGGGTACATACTGCGTGAACATGCTCATGGTGTGCGTACCCGCCGGGCACACGCTTGCATCATGGGCACTCTGAAAGTAAAGTTCCGTCCACAGCCGTTCCGGCAATTCACCGCGGCGCATCGCTGCAAACCCGTCACGCCATTCCTGCTTCGTCAGCGGCGTATTGATCTGCCCTAGATGGTGGGGTTCGCACAATCCTGGCCGCGCCCGAAAATTCGGCAACTCGCGCAGCCAGACGTTCAGTTTCAAGGTACAACCCTGTATCGGTATCGATTCCACCTTGGCGCGCCACGCAGCATCAGCGCCATCACCGAGCAGTCGCAACGTAACGCACGGATCGGCATTCGAAATCACAATCGGCGAAGGGATCAGATCGCCGCCTGCAAGTCGAATGCCTTCGCCTGGTTCGATCTGCGCGACCGGCATGCCCGTCAGCACGGTGGCTCCCGCTTCCTGCGCTGCTTCGGCTAGATACTGCGACACCATTCCCATGCCGCCTCGCACATAGCCCCATTGACCGGGCATGCCTCCCAGTCGTCCTGATGCATGGTGAAAGCGAATAGACGCTGTTCCCGCATCAAATGGACTTGCATTGGTACCAATTACGCCCTGTCCCAAATACGCCGTCTGCAAACGCTCATCTGTGAGGTAGCGTTCGACGAACTCCGCCATTGACCAATCAAACAAAAGGGCACGTGCCTCATCATCGTTTCCCAGACGCTCATCCAACTGTTCGGGTGTTGGCGCTTCGCCGATCCAGGCATCGCCATCGCCAGACGGTCGAATGGCGTCGCGCAAACGCCGAATCACATCGGACATTGCACGCCAACCTGCCACATCGTGCGGTGCAAAACGCCGCAGTTCGGCTTCACACATGTCGTCGTCATCCCACAACTGGACGCTAGTACCATCGGGGAAGGGAACGAACATGCCATTGGTTGCTGGCGTCCAGTGGAACCCGCGGCGCGTGAACTCCAGTTCTTCGACGATCAAAGGATGCAGCAGGCCCGCCAAATAAGCACAGGGCGACATTCGAACTCCGGGCCAAGGCTCCTCCATGGTGCAGGCTCCGCCAATGCGGTTCCGGCTTTCCAGCACCAGAACTTGCAGCCCGGCACGCGCCAGATAGGCAGCGCAAGTCAAGCCGTTGTGGCCGGCGCCCACCACGATGGCATCCCACCGCCGTCGATAAGCTTCGGGACTCACGCGGCGACCGCGGCCTCCAACCGGCGTGAGAGTAACTGCGCGCCTAGGGGAAGCACGACAAACAATCGTATAAGGAGAAACAGCACAATCAGCAACGGCGCGCTGGCGAGCGAGTGTAGGGCCCAAGCCAGTGCCAGCAGTGGGAGCGCGCTAACGGCGTCTACAACTACGCCGAACAAAACAGCTGGACCGTAGCGCACCGGTGATCGTTGACGCTTGGGATTGAAAGCAGAAGGCGGATACAAATCGGGTGAAAGCACTTGCGGAGCCAAAGCGACGCGCGCCACAAATGGCCAGGCCAGCAACCACTCCATTACCCCGTAGAAGACATTCAACGCGAAGCTTCCGGAGCGCTCCAGCGCCGGCGTCAACACGGTCGTAAACGCGACAATCAGCAGTACCAGAACTACATTGGCTAGCAACAAACGCCACGTAACCGACCAGCCTACTTGCAATGCTCGAACATAGGAAAGCCTCACTGATTCCGACGATAGCAATCCCGGTTTCAGATCGCCATCCGTAACGGACAGCAACGAGCGTGTGTCTGACGGAGGAGCACATGGACTGGACACCGGGTGGGGTCAGTAATGACATCGAAGATCGCAGGGACGACAGCGGCGGCGGTGGTGGGGGCTTTGGTTTCGGCGGTTTTCACCTGGGCTGCGGGGGCATCATTATTGTTGGCATCCTGAGCCTCTTGTTTCACCAGAACCTCTTCACGCTGTTTACAGGGTCTTCCCAAAACTCCGCTCCGGTAGCACAGCACCGGCCTGATCGCGTGCGCGACAGCAGGGAAACCACAGAAGTTCAGTTTGTATCGGCCGTGATAGACGACGTGCAAAACACCTGGACAACGCTGCTGCCGGCACAAGCACATCGCGACTACCGCCATGCACACCTGGTGCTATTTCGCGACGCCTATCCATCCGGGTGCGGCACGGCCCAAAGCGCTATTGGGCCCTTCTACTGTCCCGAAGACGAGAAGGTCTATCTGGACCTTAGCTTCTTCGACGAACTGAAAACGCGCTTTGGCGCTCCTGGAGAATTCGCGCAAGCCTATGTCATTGCTCATGAATTTGGCCATCACGTCCAGAAGATCTTAGGGATTGAGGCGAAAGTACGCCGCTTGCAGCAAACGCGCCCGGAAGAACAGAATCCGCTCTCGGTCCGCCTGGAACTGCAGGCCGATTGCTATGCCGGAATCTGGGCTCACGCGGGTGAACAGCGCAACAAAGTTCACGAGGCAGATATCGACGCCGGCTTACGGGCTGCGGCAGCAGTGGGAGACGACCGATTGCAGCGCATGGCGACCGGGCACGTCAGCCCCGAGTCCTTCACTCATGGTTCCAGCGCTCAGCGCCAACATTGGTTCCGTGCAGGTTTAGATTCGGGCCAGATTGGATCCTGCAACACGTTTCGTATTCGCGATGGGGAGCAACAGTAAAAGCTAGCCAATGGGGCGGTACTGTGCGGCTTGCAGTACACCTTGCAGTACAACAGAGATATGAACCTAGGGATCCTTGGCTTCGCGATGGGCTCGGCCTGGCTCTCGGGAATCAATCTTTACGCGACGGTGTTGGTGTTGGGTCTCGTCCAGCGGTTTCACTTCGCGCAATTGCCTGGCGATCTCAGCTATCTGGGCCACCCCTGGGTGATCATCACTTCAGGGGCGCTCTACGCGATTCAGTTCATTGCGGATAAGATCCCTGCGGTGGATTCGGTCTGGGACCTAATTCACACCTTTATTAGAGTTCCCGCCGGCGCTATTCTGGCAGCTGCCGCAGTCGCGCACCTGGATCCGAAGATCCGAATCATGGCTTTGCTTATCGGCGGCGGTGTCGCTCTCAGTTCACATAGCACTAAAACGGCCACCCGTTTGGCAGCGAATACTTCGCCCGAACCGGTGAGCAACATCATTCTCAGTCTTCTGGGTGACGCGCTAACCGTGGGCGGGACGTTGTTGATGTCGGTACATCCGGCCGTGCTGCTGATCATTGTTTTGATTGCAGTTGTGTGCTCGATATTCCTGATGCGCTGGTTATATCGTGGAATGAAACGGCTGTTTAGCCGCCGTCCCAGAGCATACGCCTGATTAGCGCAGCAGCACGTAGAGCGCAACGGCTCCGAGCAGGACCAACAGAAAGGCGATGCTTGTGCGCTTGTTCCATTGTTGCCGCCACGCCCCGTTTCGCCAGCCTCCCGCGGTCATGATTGCCCGCGGCGGCTTTCGCTGCTCCACAGCAATAGATGCTGTGGTCCCGACAAATAGCAGGAGTTGCGACACTTCCGCAGATCGCAAGTAGTTCAGATAGCCGCCCTGGCTAAACAGATCCTGCGAAACCTGGAGCAGCTTTTCTGGTGCGGCATCCCAATCCGGCAAGCGAAGGTGGTGGGCACCGCTAACAGCCTCTCCGGCCGCCATCAACCGGGTCTCGGCCTGTAATCGCGCTACATGCACTTCGGCTGCGGACACCTTTGCTGCGAACTCCGGAAACATCGGTTCCACAAGCTGTTCTGTCACATTCCGCTGCTGCGTCGCCTCTCGCGGCTCATCCGGGAGAGGGTGTTCAGCCGAAGCGTGCTCCCCGGCTGCGGGCGGTGGATTCGAGGCCAGTCCGCTCGAAGCTCGATCAAATAATTCCAGCAATTTGGAGACATCTGTTTGCGAAAGGTTCTGGAAGAGCGCGATATCAAGCGTTGCGAATAGGCGCTGAGTATCGAAGCGACTAATGCCGGGGAGCTTCGCCAAGCCTCCTACGGAAAGGCCGGGAGAAAGCGGCGTCCCTCCGTGACCAGGACCTTCTGAGCGACTGACATGCATGGGCCCACACCAATCATCACAGAAGATAGAGGTTGGTTGGTAGTGCCCGTAACGCCTTCCTGGCTCCTGACAACTTTCTAGGCTGGACCGTTGCCGACGTCATCGCAGTTGCACTTGCGGTTGCGCTAACGGCCGTTCTATTTCGCCGGTCTGTCCAGCTTCCCGCGCGTTTGCAGCTCTTTGCTAGGAACACGCGCGCATGCATGGCCCTACTATTCGGGCTGCCTATTGCGCTCCGGCTTTCCCTTCTTCCCCACTTCCCGGTTCCCATACCGAGCGGTGCCGACGACTTTGGCTACCTTCTGCTCGCTGATACGCTCCGGCATGGCCGGCTGGCAAACCCGCCGAACGGCTTTCCGGACGCGTTTGCACAAATCTTCGTTCTGCAGTCGCCTGCATATGCGGCCATCTTCCCGCTTGGGCAAGGAGCTGTGCTCGGGGTGGGCTGGATGCTGTTCGGCCATCCCTGGATCGGCGTACTGCTGGCGGCAGGTGCTTGCTGCGCTCTGATGTATTGGATGTTGCGCGCTTGGGTCTCGCCGGCCTGGTCGCTGGTGGGCGGCTTGCTGGCTGCGTTTCAGTTTGGCCCTCTCTGCTACTGGATGAACTGCTATTGGGGCGGCTATTTATCAGCCATTGCAGGATGCCTTTGCTTCGGCGGACTTGGCCGCCTACGCACCGGAAACGCCGTCATACCATCGCTGCTTGTCGGTTGCGGTATCGCACTGCAAGCCCTAAGTCGACCCTATGAAACGACTCTGCTGCTGCTCTCGCTTATTGGGGCGATGCTGATCCTGCGAGTCCCTCGCATACATGTCGTGATCGTGATTCCCGTCATTGCCGCGGCACTAGCCATACTGATGCAAAATCGGGCAGTCACTGGACACTGGAACCAATTGCCGTACTCGTTGTATCGGTACGAGTACGGCATTCCTGCAACGTTTACCTTCCAGCCGAACGCCGTACCCCACGCTGTGCTGAATCAGGAACAGGAACTCGACTTCCGAATGGAGACGGCGGTACACGGGGACGGTTCGGAAACGCTGCCTCGTTACTTCCGTCGTATTCTCGATCGGGTTCGGTTCCTTCGCTTCTTCTGGAGCGCTCCGCTTCTGCTGGCTTTTGTTGTTGGATGGTGGCGTTCACGAGCACGGCAGCAGTGGGCGTGCCTGTTTTGCTTCGCTGTTTTTGCAGCCGGCAGCAACTTCTATCCCTATTTCTATCCCCACTACATCGCGGCCGTGGGCTGCCTGCTGATTCTAGCCGCCGTCTTCGCCCTGCAACGACTGCCCAGATCGTTCGCTATCGCGATCGTGCTCACCTGCTGGCTGCAGTTTGCGTTCTGGTACGCCGTTCACCTTCTAGGCCGCACGACCGTCTATGAGGCTTGGGACTACATCAACAGCGCTGATCCGCAAGGCCGGAGTGCCGTGGCGCAGATGCTTGCTCGAGAGCCGGGCCGACAGCTGGTGTTTGTGCACGACAGTCCGGAACATGGCTTTGTTGAATGGATCCACAACGTCGCCGAACCAGCGACGAGCAGCGTGATCTGGGTACACGATTTGGGCCGGGAGCGGAACGCAGCATTGCTGAAGAAATACGCCGGCCGCCATCCCTGGCTGTTGCGTCCGGATGAGCAGCCGCCGGCGCTCGAGCGTTATCAACCTTCCACTTCGGTTTTCGAAGACGTGCGCTGACCTTAAAGGTACATAACCACAAGTACGCACTTTTAGAGAAGCTATCTAGCCGGAAGAACGTCCACGAGTGGGAGGCAGTATGTCATTTCTAGCATGGATTGTTCTAGGTTTAATAGCCGGGTTCATCGGCAGCAAAATCGTCAATAAGACGGGTGAAGGTCTTTTCCTCGACATCATCTTGGGCATTGTCGGTGCGGTGGTCGGCGGCTGGGTATTTACAATGTTCGGCGCTCATGGTGTCACGGGAATCAACCTTTACAGCATTCTGGTTGCAGTCATCGGCGCAGTATTGGTTCTGTTTATCTACCACGCAGTTGTAGGAAAACGGACCGTCTAACTCAGCGGACAACATTCGCGACAGACCTGTGTGATATGCAAGTTCGCAGGTATGTGGCGGATTCTTGTCTTCTTGTCTGTATTTGCTAGCGCGCAAGCGGCCGACTGGACGCCGCTTGCGCCGTTCGCAACAGAGCATCAGTCCGATCTTCGGTTAACAGCGCGTTCTGTTCCTCATATCCCCTGGACGGTGGCGGGAGAACGTGGCGCAGTATTAGGCCGCCAGGACGGTGTCTTTGAGGCTTGGCAATGGCCCGTCAAGCTGATCAGCCACTTTCGAATCTCCGCTCAGATACAGGACTACCCCGTTCCGATCGATGTCAATGCACTCTCGTCCGTCATTTCCGTCACACCCGCAGAAACGGTAATCACTTACTCTCATTCGGCATTCACTATCCGCCAGCATGCGTTTGCCGCACGGGGAGGCGATCATCCGCAAGCCGGGGCGGCGCTGTTCTTTGAGGTGTACTCCGTCCGCCCTATTACCATCACCTTTTCTTTCACGCCGGAGATGCTTCGCATGTGGCCTGCCCCGAACTTCGGGCGACCGGACGGGGAATGGGTCAAGAACGGTGCAAGCGGGTTTTACGTTCTGCACACGGACAACCCCAAGCTCCTCGGCGTTGTCGGCATGCCCGATACACAGCCAGGAATTCTCGTCCCGTACCAGGAACATCCTCAAACTTACCCGCTCCAATTCAAATTGGCCTTCGATCCACGGCGTGACTCGGGAAAAATCTTTCCCTTGATAATGGCGACCAGCGACGGAAGCGCGCCGAAAGACCAGATTCTCGCGATCCATGATTCCATCGCTTCCCTCTACCAGAAGACGCACGCCTACTACGCTGCCTTCGACGGCGCGCACACCCATACCGAAACGCCCGATCCTAAACTCGACCAAGCGGTGCGCTGGGCGGAAGTAGCGATCGATCAGATGCAGGTCGATTACCACGGCGAGACCGGAATGGTGGCCGGCTACTACGAATCCGCTGACTCGGCGCGTCCTGGTTACGCCTGGTTTTTTGGAAGGGACACGCTTTGGACTACCTATGCCATCAACAGCTATGGCGATTTCCCACTCACGCGCCGAGCGCTGGACTTTCTTATCAAACGGCAGCGTTCCGACGGCAAGATCATGCACGAGTTTTCGCAGTCGGCCGATGCGATTGACTGGAGTCAAACGCCCTACTTTTACGCTTCAGCCGATGCGGCTCCCTTGCTGGTGATGGCGGTTTGGGATTACGTTCGGGCCAGCGGAGACGTCGCGTATCTACGCCAAAATTGGGGCGCGGTGCAGAAGGCATACGCGTTCGAGCGATCGCACGATTCGGACGGCGACGGCATCTACGAAAACACGGAAGGTACAGGCTGGGTAGAATCGTGGCCGCCCGGTATGCCTCACCAGGAGGCTTATCTGGCGGCTCTCGACCAGCAATCGGCTGACGCGATGGCGCATTTGGCAGACTTGATGCAACAGCCGGAGATATCTCAAGCGGCCCGCACCACCGCCAGCAAGATCGGCCAGACGATCGCATCCGAGTATTTCGATTCCGGCGACCGCTTCTATGCGTTCAGCCGCAATGCTGATGGTTCGCTCGACAAGACGCCCAGCATTTATCCCGCAGTCGCCTGGTGGCAGGGCAACTACACGCTGAGCAACGCTGCTAACATGCTTTCACGGTGGGCTGCGCCTGAGTTTTCGACCGATTGGGGAACGCGCGACATCACCAGCCAATCGCCCTACTTTGACCCGATCAGCTATCACCAGGGAACGGTGTGGCCGCTGTTTACCGGCTGGGTTTCTCTAGCCGAATATCGTGCGGGACGTCCGCTGTCGGCCTACGCACATCTGAAACAAAACGTAGACCTGACCTGGCTGCAGGATCTGGGCTCGGCCACCGAGTTGCTCTCGGGCGAGTTCTATCAGCCGCTCGGGCGCAGCAGCTCGCATCAGATGTGGTCGTCCGCCATGATCCTGGCACCGTTGTTCCGCGGGCTCTTCGGACTGCAACCAGACGCTGTCCATCACACACTGGCTGTGGATCCGCATCTTCCTGCCGAGTGGGATCACGCCCGCATCCAAAATGTGCGCGTTGGCGAGAGTTCGGTGGATCTGGAGTTCGCGCGTAACGGAGCGAACCTGAACATCCGGGCGACGACAAAGGGCGGCATCGGCGTTTGCCTGGTGCACGGCGATACGGAACCGAAGAACTGCGCTGCCAGGCCAGAGGGGCCGCAAACATTAACTATTCCCCTTCCCGCGGTGGAACTTTCTATCGGCGAGCAAGCTCTTGAACAAGGAGACCGCACGCATGCCCTAAAGGTTCTGAATGAAGAGCTTGGTGCGCGTGACGCTACGTTTACGGTATCGGCGCCCGCCGGAACCGCTCACCGGCTCTACGTCCGCGCCAACAACTCCCAAGCGGTGGCGCCCGGTTTCACTATTCACAACCACGCAATGGAGGTTCACTTTCCTGAAGGAACCGGTTATCAGACCATCGTGATTAAATTCCATTGGTAGCGCCGAAGTAGGCACCGCCCATTTATCATGATCCGAATCTCGTCCCGTTCTGTTCTTGCAAGCGCCTCTGCCGCCGCGCTTGTCACCGTTTCGCTCTGGGCGCAGGCGGCTGCTCAAAAGCCGAGCCAACCGCCCATCCTGGGTTATATCCAGCAGACGTGGAAAGTGCTGACGCGCTCCGACAAGAACCTGGCAACGGCCGCCGTCGACCCAAAGTTCACACCCGGTCCGGACGGCAGATGGGCTGTCTACGTTCCACAAACCGAAAAAACCGATCAGGTGACCGCTTTACTTCGGCACGACATGTCCGCTACCGACTTCCGTCGTATCTCGCTTCATATTCTGCCCGATAAGTTGAGCGAGTTACAAGAACAGGGCCTGCTTTACTTGCCACATCCTTACGTTGTGCCGGGTGGCCGCTTCAACGAGATGTATGGCTGGGACAGTTATTTCATTCAACTCGGGCTTTTGCGCGACAACGAATTGGAACTGGCGCGGGACATGGCCGACAACTTCCTTTACGAAGTACAGAATTACGGCAAGGTCCTGAACGCCAATCGAACTTACTACCTCACGCGCTCGCAACCGCCATTCCTGACGCAAATGGTCCTGAATGTTTACGGCAAGACGCACGACCGAGTCTGGTTGGAGAAGGCGCTTCCGTCCATCGAGCGATACCACGAGTTCTGGGTGAAGGAACCGCACCAAACGGAAGCCGGCTTGTCGCGGTACTTCGATCTTGGGGAAGGGCCTGCAGCCGAAGTGGTGTCGGGTGAACGCAACGCGGAAGGTAAATCGCATTACGATCTCGTCCGCGAGTTTCTGCGCACGCACACCATCGAAGATTACGACGTCAGCGACTTCTACGACCGCAGTGCCAACGTGCTAACACCGCTTTTCTATAAAGGCGATCGCTCCATGCGCGAATCCGGCTTCGATCCGTCAAACCGCTTCGGGCCATTCAATCTCGACATCATCCACTACAATCCCGTCTGTCTGAATTCGCTGCTGTACATCATGGAAATGCAAACGGCGGACATTATGGAAACGCTGGGCAGACCGAAAGACTCGCCCCGATGGCGTGAAATGGCAAGAAAGCGCGGGGAACTCATAAATAAGCTCATGTGGTCAGAAGGGGATGGGCTGTACTTCGATTACGATTTCAAAACCAGGCGCGTTCGGAAATACCCCTTCCTGACGACTTTCTATCCGTTGTGGGCTGGCTTCGCCACAAAGGAGCAGGCAGCGGCGGTTCGCGAAAACCTGCCGCGCTTCGAGCGTGATGGTGGCTTGCAAACCAGTGCTGTGGTTAGCGGCAATCAATGGGATTCACCGTTTGGCTGGGCCCCATTGCAGATGATTGCTATAGAGGGCCTCCGCCGGTACGGTTACACGGAAGACGCGAACCGTATCGCCGTCAAGTTCCTGTCGCTCGTGCGCCGACAGTATCGAAAGCAAGGTTACATTGTCGAAAAGTATGATGTTGTGCACCCGGGTGGTAATGTAAGCGCCAAGATCCACTTCGGCTACAGCACAAACGAAGCCGGCTTTGGTTGGACTAACGCAGTGTTCACTGAGCTTTACGATCAGCTTTCACCCGGCAGTCAGAAAGCACTGCTAGAAGCGTCGGAGTGAACCCAGCGTACATAAACGGTAACGATCCGAGGTGAAAGTTCACCTCACTTGCACTTTTCCGGATCGTTCTAACGAAAATAGACTAAACTACTAAAAAGCTGGAGTTGCGTATTCTGCGCAGCAGAGTACGTGAGTGGTCCTCCAAGGAGAGGAAGAAACTATGGTTAGTCTCAACCGAGGCTTGCTCGGCAAGCTTCTGGTAGGTCTATTTTTATTTTTCGTAATACTAAATCCCTTAAACGCACAACAAGTTTTCGGTAGCATTCTCGGCACGGTAACAGATAGTTCCGGCGCGGCGGTTGCTAACGCAAAAATCACAATCACCGATAAAGATAAAGGGACCTCCTTTGAGGTCACGACCGATGATTCTGGAAACTACACGAAAGGTCAACTGATTGCCGATAACTACTCGGTTTCGATAGAAGCGGCAGGTTTCCAGAAGGCAGTGTCGAATGAGATCGTCGTTCGCGTAGACGAAGCGGCTCGTTTCGACGTCAAGCTGCAAGTTGGCGATGTCAGCACACAAGTGGAAGTGACGGCGACTGCGCCTTTGCTTCAGGCCGACCGCGCTGATGTGGCAACAACTTTTACGGCGAAAGAGATCAATGATCTGCCGAACATCGGCCGCAACTTGCAATCAATGGAGTTGCTGAATCCCGGTACGGCTAAGATCGGTTGGCAGCACGCCTCCGATGAAAATCCGCAGGGCAGCGTGCAAATGGTGGTCAACGGGCAGCTCTTCGACTCGATGGGCTACCAGCTGGACGGAACCACAAACCAGGATCCGATTCTGGGCATCATTGTCATCAATCCAACTTTCGACTCGGTGTCTGAGGTCAAACAGGCCAATCAGGACTTCGACGCGGAGTTCGAATATGTGGGCGGCGGAAATGCCAATTACTCCACGCGCTCAGGCTCCAACCAGTTTCATGGCGACGCCTTTGAATACCTGCAGTTGAATACGCCAGGATTTAAGACGTTTGCTTCGAACCCGTTTACAAACTTGCCCTCCGCTCTCTACCGCCAGAATCAATTCGGTGGCTCCATTGCGGGCCGAATCATCAAAGACAAGCTGTTCTTCTTCGGTGATGCCCAGTTAAATCGTGAGTCGCAGGGCGGTTCGCTGCTGACCAGCGTTCCCACGCTTCTGAATCGGCAAGGCAATTTCAGTGATTGGTTGGCGTCGAATCCGCTTTACCAGATCTACAACCCGAACACGGGCAACCCGGTCACTGGTATGGGTCGCACACCTTATCGCGAACAACATCATTCCGACGAGTCAATTGAGCCCGCAAGCTTTAGCTCTTGCTAACTACTTCCCGCTTCCCAACCACGTTCAGATTCCTTCGCAGCCTTATCTTGAGAACTACGTTGCAAACGGAGACTTGAAGATCGACGCGCAACCAGTGGGATACGCGCGAAGATTATTACATGAACGAGAAGAACTCGTTCTTCGGACGCTATAGCTACGCAGCATTTCAGGAGAGCGCGCCTGGCGCTTTTGGCCGTTAGCTGGTGGACCGGCTTTTGCGGGACCGTACGCCGGCAACTCCCAGGCTTTGAACCAAAGCTTGTCGATCGGCTGGACACACACTGCAAGCGCAACGACGATCAACGAGTTCCGTTTCGGCTGGATGCGCTATCACGTATTCGATACCCCGAATGGCTTTGGTCAAACACCGGCGGCTGATGCCGGAATACCTGGGCTGAATCTGGATAAGACTTATACATCCGGTCTTCCTTACTTCGACATCACATACTCCTAATAGCATCTCCGATTACAAGCTGGGTTATGCTCTGGGCGTCAACTCTTGCAACTGCCCTCTGACCCAAACAGAAAAGCAGATGCAGTTTGTCGACAACCTGACCAAGGTAGTGGGCAACCACAGCTTCAAGTTCGGTGCGGATATGCGTTACGCGCAAAACCTCCGCGTACCCAGCGACGTTCACCGCGCCGGTGAGCTCACGTTTGCCGGTACCGCGACGGGCAACGTTGCGGTAGCCGGGCAGAATCCCAATCCGGGCATTGGGCTTGCGACCTTCCTGTTGGGTGATGTGACGGCCTTCGGTCGATACGTCAGCTCCAGCACGAATGCTTCAGAAAGTCAGCCGCGCTTCTTCTACTACGGGCAGGACACGTGGCGCCCGACTCCGAAATGGACTCTCACTTAGGGCTGCGTTGGGAATTCGCGTTTCCGGAGAGTGTCAACGCACCCGGCAATGGTTCTACTCTGAACTTGTCAAATGGCCTGATGTACGTTTTCGGTTCCGGGAACTCGGTTTCCGCTCACGGCATCCAGCAGACCAACTGGCATGACTTCGCTCCTCGCGTGGGTGTCGCTTACCAACTCAATTCGAAGACTGTCATTCGCGCTGGTTATGGCTGGTCCTATGACCTTGGCGTATTTGGCTCAAACTTCGGCCATAACGTAACGCAGAATCCGCCGGTTCTGTCCGACCAGCAGTTGACCGCTAGCAATCCATTTAGCAGCGTGTTTAATCTTGCGAATGGGCCGGCGCTGCCAGCTCCGATCACAATCAGCTCGAACGGCACGTTCCCGCTGCCTAATGGCATCAACGTGAAGTTCCGTCCAGCGATCGTCACCTTGCCGCAGGTTTACGAATACAACGCTTCCATTCAACGCCAGATTACGAGCAAGGTCGCGGCCACCGTATCGTACGTCGGTAATGTGGACCGTCATAACTTCAACGGCACCAGCAATACGATCAACCCGAACGAGGCTCTTTTCGTCCCGGGTGCCTCGAATACCAACGCAAACCGTCCTTACTTTGGTTTGTATGGCTGGACGCAGGACCTTTCTTACTACTGCGATTGTGCGAACGAACAGTACAATTCGCTGCAAGCCACAGTGCAGGTTCGAGCCATGCAGGGACTCAACTTACAGGGCAGCTACACCTACCAGCGTCAATATGGAACTGGCTGGGATCCATACGATTCCAACTACTACTTCCTTTACAATCGGGCCGCGGGCGAGGGCTACAGCAACACGCTGCCCCGCAATCAAATCACGTTTACCGAGACCTATGACATTCCGTTCGGTAAGCAGCGCAAGTTCGGCGCCAATGCGAATCACTTAGTAGATGCAGTGGCTTGGCGGCTGGACGGTTAGCGGAGTCACAATTTACTACAGCGGTTTCCCGTTCTCGCCTACGCTTGAAAATTACGGACCGAACACCCAGCCGAATGCTGGTCCTAAAAATCGGCCAGTGCTTGGCACCGGCAGTCCGTACACGGGTGCCGCTGGCAATCGTAGCCAGTGGTTTGTTGGCTGCCCAGCTGGCAATTGTAGTAGTGGACCGTTCCAATACCCCGCGTCCAATACGTTTGGCAACTACCCAATCAACACATTGTTCGGACCGCGATTCATCCAGCAGGACCTATCGCTTTCCAAATCGTTCGCCATCACGGAGAAACTGGCCTTCCAACTTCGTGGTGACGCTCGGAACGTACTCAATCACACGAATTTAGGGCTTCCTAACACGGATGTCCAAAGTTCAAGCGCGGGGCAAATCACCGGCTTAGCCGCCGGCGCCTATATGCGCAGCCTGCAGTTCTCCGGCACTATCCGGTTCTAAGACCAAAGTAATCTTAACAACTGGGGCCGGCAAACGATCTGTTTGCCGGCCCTTTGTTTATGCTGAAAGCTCTGTTGTTCCACCGCGCACTCGCGCTGCTGCTGCTGATTCTTCTTTCGAGTCAGCCGGCGGGCTCACAGGATGAGCCGCGCGCTCCCTCAACCGCCAAGATGGCGGAGCTGCTTGCCCGTATCTACCACGATCACGATTGGCAGGCCGACCCGAACAAGCCTGCGGAACGCGCCTACTACTACCGCCAGCTGCTGCTCCGTCCGCTGCCGCCCGAAAAAGAAGTGCAGGCGCGCTATGAACTTGCAATCTATTTGCTACAGGCGGGTGACAGTGCATCGGCAGTCGCAGAAGCGCGCAAGCTTCGTGAGTGGCTTCCAAAAAGCGGCCTCGCTCCCAATCCGGAGTTCGATCAAAAGTGCCTTGAGTTACAGGCCATCGCTTCGCTGCGCATGGGAGAGCAGCAGAACTGCCTCACAAACCATAATGCGCAATCGTGTGTGTACCCCATTGGCGATCGCGGCGTGCATACCGATCGCACGGGGGCCGAAGGTGCAGTTCGATTGTGGACCAGTCTGCTCCAGGGAGGGAAAGCGACGCTACTGGACCGATGGTTGCTCAACATCGCTTGGATGACGTTGGGTGGACCGCCCCCGAACACGCCCAAGGAGTGGATCATCCCTGCCGAAACAGTTCTACCGAATGAGGGTACGGTCGGACGCTTCCACGATGTGGCGGCCCAAGCCGGTCTCACCATCAACGGTCATTCCGGAGGCAGCATTGCGGAGGACTTCGACGGCGATGGTTACTTCGATCTGATTGTTTCCTCTTCGGGCCCGCAGGACCAACTGCGCTATTTCCATAACAACGCTGACGGCACGTTCACTGACCAAACACACGCGGCAGGATTGGACGGTGAAACCGGCGGGCTAAACGTGGTCCACACAGATTTCAATAACGACGGGTGGCCGGACATTCTTGTCCTTCGTGGAGGATGGTGGGGGAAATTCGGTGACTACCCATGCTCGCTGCTTCGCAACAATGGTCCGAACGCGAGTGGGCAAGTGACCTTCACTGATGTCACGGAAGCAGCCGGGTTACTCTCGGCGCACCCGACACAAACGGCGGCGTGGGCGGACTACGACGGCGATGGCTTCCTGGATCTCATGTTGGGTCATGAAACCAGCATTGAGGACCCGCACGGTTCGGAGTTGTTCCATAACAATGGCGACGGCACCTTCACCGAGGTGGGGCAGATGGTCGGTTTGTCACAGCTCCGGTACGTGAAGGGGGTCGCTTGGGGTGACTACAACAACGACGGGCGGCCGGACCTTGTGGTGACCCGCAAAGGCGCCCCCACATTGCTGTTTCGCAACGATGGACCTGACGCGGCGCACGGCTGGAAGTTCACCGACGTGACGAACGAAGCAGGGGTGGCGCAGCCGAATCAGAGTTTCGCCACCTGGTTCTTCGATTACAACAACGACGGACTGTTGGACTTGCTGGTGGTCGGTTTTTATATCGACACGCTCGAGGACATTCCTGCCTTCCATCTGGGGCTGCCGAACAAAGCAGAGACGCCCCGGCTTTATCGGAATAACGGCAACGGCACGTTCACAGACGTATCGAAGAGTGTCGCTCTGAACCGGGTGATCTTGTCCATGGGCGCAGGTTACGGCGATCTCGACAACGACGGCTGGCTAGATTGCTATTTCGGCACCGGCACGCCAGACTATGAAGCTCTGTTGCCGAATCGCATGTTTCGCAACGACCGTGGGGCGCGGTTTCAGGACGTGACGGCATCGGGCGGCTTTGGGCAGCTGCAAAAAGGCCACGCCGTATCCTTCGCCGACTTCAATCGAGACGGCAATCAGGACATATTCGAAGTGATCGGCGGAGCGTTTCCGGGCGACACTTACATGAGCGCACTCTTGGCAAATCCCGGGCATGACAATCACTGGCTTGGTCTGAAACTCGATGGCGTGCGCTCGAACCGTGCCGCCATTGGAGCGCGTGTTCGTATAGATGTGGACGCGCCGGAGGGCCTAGCGAGCATTTACCGCACCGTCAACTCGGGGACCAGCTTTGGCGATTTTCCATTCGAACTTCACTTCGGATTGGGGCAGGCCCGGGCCATCCGGCAGATTACGATTCGCTGGCCATCGGGTTTGGAACAGAGGCTTCCGGGGCTGCCGATGGACCGGGTGTACCGGCTGAAAGAAGGAGCCTCTTCCGCAACCTCTGTCGCTTTGAAGAGCTTCGTCTTTCCGCTGCCGACGGTGTCACCGCACCATCACACGGCGGTGCCGTAACTACTGTTTCGAGGTTCCCGCCGCCATCGGTTTCGGCATGTCCCCGCCGCGCATGCCCTGATCGAGGTTGTTTGCCAGTTCCGCGTCTTTTTCTTTCTTTAAACGTGCTCCGGTTGCGAATGCGTCGGCACTGCCCTGGCGATCGCCTTTCTGCCGCAGAATCTGCCCCAGCGTATTGTAGGGTCCGGGAGTTGTTGGATCGAGCTTGATCGATTCGTTCAGCTCAGCGATCGCTTCCTCGGCTTTGCCGGTTTCTTTCAGCGCAACCCCCAACATGTAGTGGGCTTGCGCATAATCCGGACGAACGGCAATCGCCGCTTTCATCGCGTCCGCCATGCTGCCGAAGTCTCCCGATTGCCAGGCGATGATCCCGATGGTGTATTGCGCTTCGGCAAGCGTCGGCTCAAGTTCCACCGCTCGCTTGAACTCACTTCGCGCCGCATCCAGTTGATCCTGCATCTTGAGTGCGATACCCAAGTCGTAGTGCGGTGCTGCAGAACTGCCTTCGATTTGGGCTGCCGTTCGGTACGCCGCTTCGGCCTTTGCATACTCGCCCATTTTGAGGTAGGCATACCCCACATTCATCTCCGCGGCCAAATTGTGAGGATCGCGTTTCAGCACGGTTGTGGCCTCTTCTATGGCGCGTTCCGGCTGGCGCGTTTCTACCAAGAGTGTTGCCAAGTGGTTTCGCGCTTCGTCATCCGCCCGATTCAGTTTCAGAGCGCGCTCATAAGCGTTGATGGCTCCCACCAGATCACCCTTTAGATGCAGAGCTTGCCCGAGCGAACTCCAGGCAGGCTCGGTCGCGCCCTGCAAATTCACCGCCTGGCTGAGCTCAGGCACGGCTTTCGCCAGATCGCCCATATCCAGGTACGCCGCCCCTAAGCGGTAGCGGTATTCGAACTCCTGGGGACTTAAAGCGACGGCGGTCACCAGCTCCCGTATCCCTTCCTGCTTCTCGTCCGCGAGATAATCTGCGGCGCCTAAATGGTAATGCGCCGGTGAATAACGAGAGTCGAGCGCGATCGCTTTCTGAAAGTGTTCATGCGCTGCGCTCGACTGACCGAGAATGGCCAAAAGAAAACCGATTTTGTCTTCCGATTCGGCGCTCGGCTTGGCGGCTGCCGATGCCTGCTGAAGCGTTGCTAACGCCTGTTGTGCTTGGCCGGCACGAATCTCTTGCTCGGCCTTCTTGGCTAAATCCAGGCTCGTCTGTGCCATGGCACAGCAACTCAACAGGGCAAGAATTAACTTTGGGAAACGAGTCACGGTCTACCAGTCATCTGCTGCACCACCGCCAAGTTCTCCTTAGCGAGCTGGTTGTCCGGCTTCAACGCCAGTGCGCGCTGAAACTCTGCTTGCGCCTCCTGCAATCGATTGAGCTGTGCAAGAGCGGCACCCAAGTTCGCGTGCGCATCGGCGTCATCCGGCTTCAAGGCCACCGCTTTTCGCAGTTCGTTCTCGGCCTGACTGAACTGCCCCAAGGACGCTAACGCTAAGCCCAAGTTGTAGTGCGCATCGAAGTAACGGGGCCGAAGGGCCAACGAACGTTGAAAGCTTTGAATCGCCTCGGGCGCTTGCCCCGCCGCAGATTCCGCCGAGCCGAGGGCATTCCGAACTACAGGATCGTTAGGCCGAAGGCGTGCTGCAGCCTCATAGTGACTCAGCGCTTCCCGTGGTTGCCCCTTATTCAGCAGCATGGCAGCCAGATTGTATTGCGCCTCGAACACTGTTGGATCTTTCTCTACCTCATGACGCGAAAGCGCTTCCTGCAGGACCAGCCGCGGATCTCCGTCCGAGGCCGTTGCATGCGGTAGCACTTGCAACCAGAGATGCGCCATCTCGTCGCTGGCGCGGTTACCACCGCGAACTTCCACGGGCGGATTATTCGGATTGCGGGCATTGTCCGCCGAGTTGTTGTACGTGTACACCATCTCGATCAACGTCGCTTTCGGCAGCACCACCGGATGTACGTACGTGTAGACGCCCTGCCAATTCAGATCCCAATCTGCGATGTGGAGCAAGGTCGTTCGTGAGCCGTCCGGAAGAGTTGCCGTGGCCTGCATGTCCTTGCCTAGATAGTGCGCGTGCGGGTAAATCGCCAGCAAATCCACTGCAACCGGCAGCGTAAAGCGGTCGCTTACCTGAAAGTTCCTCGCGCCAGCCGGGATCTTCAGCGCTGCATCGTTCTCCAGTTCGAGTAGCATGGGCCGCACGCTCGCCGGTTCGTCGGTGAAATATAGGCCGATGCTCGGTTGAATCTGTTCGGGTTTTCCGGAGGGCTGCAGATGCACATTCAGCAGCAGATCGGTACCTTTATCGATCCGGACGGCCATGCCGCGCGGCTGCTCCAGCGCCGGTGACCCCGGCTTCCAAAACAACAGGTGGCTGTCGGGATCGAATGTTTCCGATTCGACGCGAATCTCCATCCCGCCGAAGCCAGAACCGGCCGTTTGTTCCATCTCGCGTGCGCTCTGCAGACGGTCTAGCAAGATGTTTGCGTGATGTACAAGCCGCTTGTCGCCAGGCCGAATCTCCAAGGCTCGAAGCCATCGTGTGCCATCTACCGGCACCGGTACAACAAAGTTCCAATAGACGTCACTGCCCGTTGCCGGAAGCACAAAGGGCTTTGCCGCGGTCACAATCAGGTCGGGTTTGCCTAACTGCCAGCCCGGTTCGAATGCTGGAGGCTTTGTGGCATGTGCAGCGTCGCCCTCGGGCATGCCCCCTTCCACCCAGCGCTGAATCAGTGCGATCTGTTCTTTGCTAAGGCGGCGCTCATCGGAAAACGCATAGGAACCTGGTTCCGGTAGCCATGGCGGCATGTAGCGCGCACCTGTGACGGCCACGATTTGACGGCCGTGCGCACGAACATCACGATAACTGAGCAGCGGAAAGGGACCCGCTTCGCCCGGGCGATGGCAGGCGGCGCAGTTCTTATAAATGATGGGCGCAATGTCCTGCTGAAAATTGGGTATTGCGGGAGAGCAGCGTGCCAGCAGCGGTGCCACAACAACGAGCAGCATACCCGAGCTAAGTCGGCGAATAAACATCCATCAGGTAAAGGAACAAGCTGATTTTATCTCACTTGCGGCAATCGATAATACAAAGGTAAGTCTGCATGATTCTCTTATGGCTTAGCTTGGCCGCTTTCGCTGTGCAGGCCGCGTTGCCGCCGTCGGGCACCGTGGCCGGCAGCAGCGCTCATCAACAAGGCGTAGATCAGTTCAAGGCGCGACAATACGCCGCTGCCATCACCACACTCCAGAAGTCCGCCCAGGAAGAGAAAGTAGACACGCCGGAGTATCGGGAATCCATGCTGATGATTGGCCAGAGTTACTTTATGTTGTCCCAAGCGCCTAAGTCCATTCCGTTCCTGGAGAAAGTCGCCGGCTTTACCGATGCCGATTACATGCTTGGCTATGCGTACATCCAGAACCATCAGCCCGAGTTAAGTGAGGCCGCGTTCGCACGATTGTTCCATCTGGACGTCAATTCTGCCGCTGCCCATCTGATGACAGGACAGATGCTACTGAAGCGCAACTACGAAGTGGAAGCGAAAACCGAGTTATCGAAGGCTCTGGATTTGAACGGAAGCCTTCCCGAGACCAATTTCCTTCTAGGCGAAATAGCCATTTTCCAGGGCCGTATTTCCGAAGCCGTTCATTACCTGCAGACCGAACTTAAACTGAACCCGAACTTTTCCATGGCGTGGTACAGGCTGGGCGACGCTTATGTTCGTCAACAGGATTGGGGAGAGGCTGTCGGCCAACTGCAGCGGGCAATATGGTTGAATCCCGATTTCAGCGGGCCCTACCTCCTCTTGGGAAAGTGCTATCTGAAGCAAGGGAATTTCGCCAACGCGGAGGGCATTCTACGGAAGGGGTTGAAACTCGATCCCAACAACGCCTCTGGGACGTATCTGCTGGGACAGACTTTGATGGCGGAGGGCAAGACCGAAGAAGCACACGCGCAGATGGAGCGAGTGAAGGCGCTTAACGCCGAATAACCGCATGCGCCGGCATTTACTCGCACTGATTGCAACGCTTTCGATCGCAAACGCGCTTCCAGGGTCAGAAGCACTGTCCGCGGCCGCCCCTTGCGAATCTTGTCATCCCGCAGAAAATGCCGCTCACGCGCGAACGCGTATGGCTTCGGCCATGGTGCCCGTTTTGCAAAGCGCGTTTGCTCAGAATGTAGGTGGTCTGGTGCTCCGGGAATCGGGCAACGGTTATCAGTTTCTCTACAAGAAAACGGAATCCGGAGTGGGCGTCGTCGCCTTTAGGAATGGCGATTCTGCGGTCGCCGGAATTCGATGGGTTCTGGGTTCGGGGGCTCAGGGGCAAACGCCCATTGTCGAATCGGGGCAGACGTTCTTCGAGTCGCGTGTTAGCTTCTTTCCGCAATTGCAGCAGTACGGCATCACGGTCGGGCAGAGTGCGGCCGCCTCTTCCACCGCAGAAGCTGCACTGGGCCGCCCAAAAACACCGGCCGAACTGTCGCAGTGCCTTGGCTGCCATTCCGTTGTGCTGGACTCAGCATTCACCAGAGTTCAGCCCGGTGTGCAATGCGAGCAGTGTCATCCGGGCGCGAATGCGCATGCTGCCGGACATGGAAAAGTCCTAAACCCCGGAAAGCTTTCGGCCCTACAGCAGGTACAGTTATGCGGCAATTGCCACCGCAATACACCGCCCGTCGCCGAGGACCGACTTGAAAATGTCCGCTTCCAGCCGCTACGGCTAATGAAGAGCCGCTGCTTCGAATCGGGCAAACTCGCCTGTACAACTTGTCACCCGGCTCACCAGGACGCACAACGCCAAGCAGCAGCTGCTTACAACGGCAAGTGTGCTAAATGCCATGCAGGTTCCGCTCTGCATGGTGATGCCCGCGACACTGGCAACTGTATCGGTTGTCACATGCCGCAAGTAGAATTGCATCCGGCGCTACGCTTCACCGATCACTTCATCCGGGTGGTGCAGAGGGGCGAGTATCCCGCCCCAGGGCGGATCGTAGCGAGAAGCGGCGAGCCTACTACCGGCCACTGATCTCGCTATCAATGGCGATCGTCCGAATGCTCCCGCTCTGGACGAAAGTAGTTGCGGTTCAACTGCTTTGCCACTGATTGGCCCAACTGTCGGCCGTCCTCAAGCGAATGATAGAAGTGAAAACCGGCGTAGATGCGCGCCCAGAAAACCTCGTCCATAAGGTCGCGCGTGTCCTCCAGCGTGTGTGTATGTAAACCATCAGTAAACGCCTTACTGTCCACTACAAGGTGTACTTTGGTGCTCCCGAAATAATCTGCAATCAAGCTGGTCACGGCGCCGGTCAGGCATCCATGGGCGGCAGGATACTCCGGATGATTTGGCGTGGTACCAAGGGGCAGCCAACCCGGATCTGCGGTCAACGCTGGATTACCCCCGCCGGCTTCGATGGCAGTTACCGGCCGCCAAAAGCCATATTTGTACTTGGCGTTGAAGCAGCCGATGGCAGCGTCCGCGTAGCCCGTCCAAAGCATGGCAAAAAGTCTCGCAGATTCGGGTGTACCCAAGGTGTAGTTATTGGCGATGTTATTGAACATTCGCGCGTACTGCTGTCCCGTGTTCTCCGTATAGAAAGTGCCGATCTCTGTTTCGGTTGCAGACCTGATAGCGCTGCTCTTACTGCCGTAGAGACGTGTCAGGTTGTAGTCCCGTGCCCAAGCCTCGCTGGCTAGCGGCGTAGGTCCATCCGGCAGGAATTCGCTGGCCGCTTCCATGGTGAACGGCCGCATCTGACCTAGCCACGGAACTGCGGCAGCGGCGAATCCAGGTGGCGTCGGAATCCATTCGCCTGGGCCTGAACCCGGAGTGTATGGAACATCGGCCTCCAGGCCATCGTTCATCCGGGCATTTATAACGGCCATCGCTGCGGCTTCACCCACCGCAAAGCCACTGTCTTTAGCGTGCTGAGCGGCAGTTACGCTGGCTAGTGACGTGGCAAGTTGCGCGTCCAGGGCGGCCTGTTGCCCTGGAAAATAATAGACCAGGATGCGGTGGGCGGCCGCCGCTACTGCCGCGTCAAGGGAGGCATTGTCTGAATGTGAATGGTCATCGTAAAATGGCCGGTCTTGACGCGTGATGGCGTTCACCGCATCGTAAACCGCCAGGCTTGAGTACGCGAACCAGACCCCCGACGCTCCGGGAGCCTTGCCGCCATTCGCCACGATCGTTGTCGAGGCGATCGCATTCCAAGTCGTCACCATGTTTTCCGCGTTCAACGCTGAGGCGAGACCTAACAGGCACACCGCCAAAGACAACCAGCGCATACCGCAGAATCCAATGAGGATCTTACTACCGTTTTTCATGTCTTTCTTCCCTTCGCAGTCCATCCGGTTGAAGCTGTATCAGCTCTCACAGGAGCAGGCGAAAAAAGAAAGCACAACCCGCCATTTGCTCGACAACTTTTTCGACGCGTCGTCTTGATGCGGCCAGTTATCTGTTGTTTAACTCGCGTGCCAGCCAAGTCTTCGCGAACTGAAAGTCGCGTTCAACGGTCCGAGTAGAAGTCTTGAGCACAGAAGCTATTTCTTCCGCGCTGAGACCTCCGAAGTAGCGCATTTCCAACACTTTGGCTTGCCGCGGAGCCAGTTTGCCGAAAGCGTCCAACGCTGTGTCGAGCGCTACAATCGATTCCGAAGCGCTCGGCGCGACGGCAATTGAATCGTCTTTGTTTACGTGGTCAAGGCCGCCACCGCGCTTTTGCGATTGTTTCGCTCTCGCCGCGTCTACCAGAATTCGACGCATCATTTGAGACGAGATGGCAAAAAACTGAGCCCGATGTTCCCAGTCCACCTTTTTGACGTCCACCAGGCGCAAATAGACTTCATTCACCAGAGCCGTGGTCTGTAACGTGTTGTTACCGCGCTCATGACGCATGAATCGGCGTGCCATGCGTCGCAGTTCGTCATAAACCACAGGCATGAGGCAGTCGAGTGCTGCCGAATCGCCGTTGGTCCAGGCCTTCAGGAGTCCCGTGACTTCGGCCGAATCAGATTGTTGCACTATTCTGGATTGCCTTCCGTATTTGAACAACAAACTGTCACACCGCAGAATGCCTACAAGGTAATATACTGGCACGCTTTTGCGCGTCACCATGACTCCTGCACGCATGCGTCAGATTGAGGATCTCTATCACGCTGCCCGTCAGAACAGCAGCGCTCTGGCTGATGCTGACCCGGAATTGCGGCGGGAGGTGGAATCACTGCTGCAGCACGAGGGTGATTCTCTACCCACTCTCTCCATCGACATTGAAGCGTTCCCGGATCCCCCTCACGATCTGGAACAATCGCTAACTCCCGGGTTGCGTATTGGACCTTATGTCATCGAAGGCCGCTTGGGCGCCGGCGGGATGGGTGTTGTATTCCAGGCTCGCGATACCAATCTCAATCGGCCGGTCGCAATAAAGTTCCTCTCCGACGGCTTCGCTGACGCGAGCGCGGCTCGGCGTTTTCAACGAGAAGCGCAATTGGCATCCTCGCTGAATCATCCGCATATTCTTACTGTGCATGACGCGGGCGAGCACGGAGGCCGCCGCTTTCTTGTCACCGAATTCGTCGATGGCGGAACGCTACGAGATTGGACCACAGCGGAGAAGCGTACGTGGCGGCAGATAGTCGAACTGCTGATGGGCGTGGCTGACGGCCTGTCCGCAGCCCATGATGCCGGAATTCTCCATCGCGACATCAAGCCGGCTAACATTCTGGTCGCTAAGAATGGCTACGCGAAGCTAGGGGACTTCGGCTTGGCCAGGCTGGCGGCTACGACGCCCCACGATGGCACCGGACAGTTCCGAGAGGACGTTACGGGTCCCGGTCATGTGATGGGCACTATCGAGTATCTGTCGCCGGAGCAGGCGCAAGGAACTAGCGTAGATTGCCGAAGTGACATTTTCTCCTTCGGGGTGGTGCTTTATGAAACGCTCGCTGGCCGACGGCCCTTCCGCCGTGAAAGCCGGCTGGACCTTTTGACCGATATCGTCTCTCGTACCCCTGAGCCCCTTTCCGCTGATCTGCCTCCCGCTCTGCACGTCATTGTGGATAAGACACTGGAGAAAGATCCTGGCGATCGCTATCAAACCGCGCGCGATTTGGTTGTCGATCTCCGGCGAGTGGCTCGTGCGAAGGTTGATTTCCGGCCTCTGGAAGCTAACGCCAAAGTCACACGGCGCTTCCCGGTTTGGCCATGGTTGGTGGCCGGATCTGCGCTTGTGTTTGCGCTTCTTGCGATCGGGATTGGAGGCCGGCGAGACACAACCCCCGACAATCCTCTGGCGAATGCGAAATTTACTCGCCTAACCGATGATGAAGGTGCGGAGTTGGATGCCTCTATTTCGCCAGATGGAAAGTTCGTTTCCTTCCTGTCGGATCGCGACGGCCATTTTCATGTCTGGCTTATCCAGGCGGGAAGCGTGGGTAAAGCCATCGACCTTACGCCAGGACCTGGAGATGAACGCGCCCCATTGAGAGGCATCGGGTTTTCGCATGATGGATCGGAAATCTGGATGGCGGGGACGGAAAGCCGAAAAGTGAGAATGCTGCCGCTTGTAGGTGGCGGCTCTCGGGTGTTTCTCCGTGAGAAAGTTGTCAATCCTGTGTGGTCTCCGGATGGAACCGGGTTGGCCTATCACACAACAGAACCAGGCGATCCGATGTTCATCGCCGAGCACGATGGAGCCAATGCGCGGCGTTTATTTCAGGACAGCCCGGACCGGCACAATCACTACCTTGCCTGGGGAGCGGAGGGCAAATGGATTTACTTCGCGCATGGCACGCAGGCTACCGACGAGATGGACCTTTGGCGCATTCGCGCTTCAGGCGGCGACCCGGAACGGCTTACTTATCGAAACGCCGACCTCCGCGATCCAACTCCGCTGGGGCCGCAAACAATCTTGTACGTAGGCCGCGATAGCGACGGCTCGGGGCCTTGGCTTTGGGCGCTCGACCTCGTACGCAGATCTTCCCGGCGGATCGCTTACGGTCTGGAGAAGTTCACTTCGCTTTCGGCATCTGCTGATGGCCAACGCCTCGCCGTAACGGTCGCCAATCCGAAAGCCGGATTGTGCAGCGTTCCCATTCGCGATTCCATTGCGGAAGAGCGGGATGTGAAAAGCTTTGCGCTGCCCTCGCTACGATCGTTGACGCCTCGCTTTCGGGGCCAGGCTCTCTATTACCTGTCATCGCGGGGCAATTGGGACGGCTTATGGCGCTTCGAAGGCGGAAAGGCGACCGAGGTCTGGACCGGAGGGCTAGGGGGAGTGCTAGGAGCCCCCGCGATTTCGCCCGACGGTCGTCACATTGCCATCGTAGTCCGCGAACATGGAAAACGGCGGATGCGTCTGATCACGGCGGACGGCGCTGAATCTCTCCCGCTTGCGCCCAATCTTGACGTGGAGGGCTCTCCCGATTGGTCGCCGGACGGCAGATGGATTGTCACCGGAGCTAGCGACGGCCAACGCAAGGGCCTGTTCAAAATTCCGGCAACAGGCGGCTTACCGGTTCGGCTAACGCCCACGGTGGGCAGAAATCCGGTTTGGTCGCCGGATGGCTCGCTAATCGTGTATTCCGGACCAAATGTGTTTACCTTGACACCGATTTTGGCGGTGCGACCGGATGGCAGTCCCGTGAAGACGCCTGATATCCGGACTTACCGCGATGGAGAGCCGCTGCGTTTTTTACCGAATAGCCGAAGCTTGGTGTACATGCAGGGCGATGGCGCGGCGCCATGGCAGGATTTTTGGATTCTGGATATGACCACGATGAAATCCCGGCGCTTGACCCGACTCACCGACCGCGCCGCCATGCGCACATTTGACATTACGCCCGACGGCAAACAGATCGTATTCGACCGGCTTCGTGACAACTCCGCTGCCGTTTTGATCGACTTGCACGCGGAGCCCTAAGCTTGTTGTGCGTCGCGTTACAGCGAAATGGAGTCGATGCTAGGGAGCACCCTCAAACCGCCGAAGTTCCGCGCGCAAGAAGTTGATTTCGGCTTCGATTGCCTTCACCCGCGCGGGGAAATCGGGGGATCTCATGTCCGCGTGAACTTTGTTAAGGTCCTCGAGATCTTTTTGAAGTTGAAGCAATCGCATTCTCAGTTCAAACACAGGAGTTCCGGGCATAGTAACGTCCCGTGCCGCGCTGAGTCAGAGAGTGCGCAGCCCCCGAGATTGTTATTGTCGCGACTTTTGGCTGATGCCGTTAGTACAGGTATTTACAGGACGGCAACCGCTAACCTTCAGCTGATTTACGCGGCGCCTACTTACGGAGAGCGACCTGCGGCGAGTGGGTTTCTGATTTCACCTTTAATTGGTTCCTAAGCCTCGTCACTCTTCGGAGCGTCTCCGAGCATGCGATGCTGCAAGTCTTCTCGTTCGGAACCCGCCGGATAAACGGCTTTTGGCAAATGATGCAGGCTTGTGGATGCCACGTCATACAAACTTCTCAGCAGCGGGCGAATCGCTCGCCAGCATGATCAAAGCTTAAGGCGAAACGCGGATTATTGATATTGCCCAGGCAGCACTAAGCAGTGCCAGATACTGTGTTGACCTCAGTGTTCGAGTGGAAGTTTCACAATTTGGCCGGTTTCGGCCGAGCGGCGGGCTGCATCCAGGATTTCGCTCACAATCAAGTTGGTCTTAAGCGAAGACACATCGTTGCCTTCCTCGATGTCGCCACGGATTACGGCTTCCAAGTAGTGCAGAGGATCATCGTAAGGTGCGGTCAACGGCGCCGCCTTGCTGATTGTGCCTTCTTTCTCGCCTGCCCGGCGGGTATTGATTTCGCCCGATGCCACCGTTTTGGCGTAACCGGTGGCGCCGTAAAGGTCCATATCCTTAACGGCGAATGGCCAGCTCCAGGAGCCTTGCAGGATAGCGACGGCGTTCTTATAGTTCACCAGCACGTCAGATTCGTCATCTACTTTGGGATAGAGATCCGGCTGCAGGTGCTTGGTGATCGCCGAGACCGAGAGGGGTGCTTCGCCATTCATCAGCCAAGTCATCAGGTCCGCTCCGTAACAGCCGAAATCGTAGAGTGCGCCGGCGCCATTCTCCTTGGGATCGGTGAGCCACTTTCCAAACTCCTGGCTGACATGGATTTTGACTGGGCCTTCATGGCCGTCGCGGACCACGGCCTTTGTTATGGGGCCGAGCGCGCCTCCCTTCAGCAAGTCAAAAGCTGCTTTGTTGCTGGGATACCACGATGTCTCGTAATCGACGAGCACATGAACATGACCGCGCCGCGCCGCATCCGCCATGGCGAGCGCGTCCTTGTAAGACACGGCCATGGGCTTTTCCATCATCACGTGAATACCGTGGGCGGCGCATTGCTCAACGGCCTCGGTATGACCATAGGTGGATGTGAAAACCAAGGCGGCTTGCGGGTGAGCCTTTGCCGCCAGGTCGTCGATGCTGCGGAAGTGCATATCAGGCGACCAGTGGTAACGGGCGGCGTAGGATTGGAACAATTGGTCGTCGGATTCGACCACGCCCACAATTTGTATATCGGGGCGATGTATTGCGCCGCCTGCGGGCACAAGAGCACCTCCATTTAGAAAACCTGCAACATGGCCGTGGACAAGCCCGATAATGCCGACACGCAGCGGAGCAGGTGACTCCGCGGCTGTGGCAAGGGTTGCCACAAGACACAGCAGAAAGGTAAAGCGCGACGTTTTCACAGCCTAATTAGATCACCGGCTGCGAAACATGGCGCGCTGGCTGCGGACAGATGGCGAGTACGGCGGTCCCGGCAATGCTGCGTTGCTCCCGGATTGTGCCCTCTATCCGATTGAAACGGCTGCGCTGAACCTTGTGTTAGCATCAGCCATATGCGGGGGAAGTCGTTTAAGGGAGCATCGACTTGCTCCGGTTCCTAGCGAAACCGATCGCTTCATTCCAGGAATTTCTTTTACTTGCCGGAAGCGCGTTTGCGAACATCTTCAGGCGCCCCCATTACTACGATGACGTGTTGACGCAAATGGACGTCATCGGGTTCGGGAGCATCCCGATTGTGCTGCTTACCGGCTTCTTTAGCGGCGCAATTATTGCCTTACAAATGGCCCGCGCCCTGGCGACCTACGGTGCGAGTAGTCAGGTGGGCACCATTGTTTCCTTGACGCTGGTTCGTGAGTTGGGGCCGGTGCTGTCCGCACTGCTTGTAGCGGGGCGCAATGCCTCCGGAATCGCGAGCGAGTTGGGTTCAATGAAGGTGACCGAACAGATTGACGCAATGCGCGCCCTCGGTACCGACCCCATACAGAAGCTGGTTACGCCCCGTCTGACCGCCACCGCCATCATGCTGCCGGCACTCACCGTGGTAGCAGATGCGATTGGATTGTTCGGCGCTTACCTGGTATCGGTTCCGCTGCTGAAAATCATCAGCGGCGATCAATATTGGGCGACCTCATGGCGCGGCTTGGTACTCAACGACTTGGCGCAAGGCTTAATCAAGCCCTTGATATTCGGCATTATCATCTCGCTGGTCGGCTGTTTTTATGGCCTGCGCACGACGGGCGGAACACAAGGTGTTGGCCGGGCAACGACTCACGCCGTGGTGGCGGCTTCGATCTGGATTTTCTTTGTCACCTTTCTCATCGATAAGATTTTCGTCAACTTGTGATGGCTCGCCAATCCACATGCATTCTGGAGCTCAAGCACGTGAACTTGAAGTTCGGCGAGAACTGGGGTTTGCGCGACGTCTCGTTGTCGTTGGAACCAAGTGACACGCACATTATCTTTGGTTCCGCCGGAAGCGGAAAGACTACTTTACTGAAAGCCGTGATCGGACTCGTACGTGTGGATTCTGGGGAAATTCGACTGTTCGGACAGGATGTGACACGCATGAAAGAGCACGCTTTCTATGCGCTGCGCTCGCGCGCAGGCGTCTTATTTCAAGAGGGCGGGCTGTTCGATTCGTTGCCGATCGGCGAAAACGTGGAGTACCCGTTGCTGAACCAACAGGGACGGAAAGAGGACGCCCAGCCGCAGGACACGGAGGAGCGTGTTCGCGAGACGCTGCGGTTTGTGGAACTGGAGCAGACCTACGATAAGTTTCCGAGCGAGCTTTCTGGCGGTATGCGGCGGCGCGTCGGGATTGCGCGGGCGATTGTGACAGATCCTCCGTCTGGTGCTGTATGATTCACCGACTGCCGGACTGGATCCGATTACTGCGAACACCATCATGGCTCTCATCGCCAAACAGCGCGATACACAGAAGACAGCATCGCTGATAGTCACGCACCGCTATCAGGACGGCGAGATCATGGCAAACTTCCGGTATGATCGCGAACGGGATGAGTTGGTTGCGTTAAGCGAGCAAGAGCAGGCTGAAAATCCGACAAATTTCCTTGTTATGAAGGAAGGCGAGATTGTCTTTTCCGGCTCCCGTCAAGAGCTGGAAGCGAGTACGGACGAATACGTGAAAAGATTTATCAGACACGAAGGGTAACTATGCCGGCGAAAGACAAAGTAGGTTGGGCACAATTCCGGGTGGGCATTCTGGGCATTGTCGCCCTCTTCTTTCTCACCTTATTGGTATTCCTGCTGACCGGCGGAACCGACTGGTTCACCAAGAAAGTGAATCTACACGTGTTCTTGTCGGATGCGTCGGGACTGCAAACTGGTGCGCCTGTGCGCATCAATGGTATTCAGGCCGGTAAGGTGCAAACAGTGGTGCTCTCTGGCGAAACGGACCCGCAGCGAATCATCAAAGTTGACTTCAAAGTCGACGCGGACATGATGAAGCAAATACCCGCGGACTCAGTCGCTTCGGTGGGCTCGGACAATCTGCTCGGCAGCACTAAGTTTCTGCAGATCGACAAAGGCAAGAATCCGCAGACCGTGCAGGCGGATGCGACGTTGAAAGCGGAGAGCACGCAGCAATTCGATCAGCTGGTGAAGCAGGGCTTTGGCGTTTTGGATTCGGCGCAGGCGATTCTGGCGAAAATACAGGATGTGGTCGGCAACATCCAGAACGGCAACGGCACAATCGGAAAACTACTTGTGGATCCAACTCTGTACAACACGCTGCAGAATACGGTGGCCCAGGTGAACGCGCTTGCTTCCACGTTGAACTCAAAGAATGGAACGATTGGGCAACTGATCAACGACAACACTCTCTATACCCAGGTCGGCGCGCTCATCACTCGACTGGACACAATCACGACGGGCCTTCAGCAGGGGCAGGGAAGTGCCGGACAATTGCTGGTCAGCCGCAAGCTCTACGACGACTTGGATACTTCAGTGGGACAACTAAACACCATCCTGACCAACTTAAATGCGGGCAAGGGAACGGCTGGACAATTGCTCGCCAGCGACAAGATTGGCAATCAACTTTCGACCACGCTCGACAAGGTGAACGGCACGCTAGATAAAGTAAATTCGGGGCAGGGCACTATCGGTCAGCTATTGGTGAATCCTCAGCTCTACGATGAAGCTACGGCGACAACCCGCGAGCTGCATGCAACGCTGAACGACTTCCGGGCTAATCCGAAGAAGTTTCTTACCATTCGACTGCGGATTTTTTGAGTTGGCGAAGCGGCTCATCACCAACGCGGATGATTTTGGTTTTACGCGCGATGTCAATGCCGGCATCGTTCATTCACATCTAAGCGGCATCCTCACGTCGACGACGCTGATGGCCAATGGCGATGCCTTCGACGATGCGGTGCGTCTGGCCCGCCAGACACCGAGTCTCGATGTTGGGTGTCATCTGGTGCTGGTCCAGGGACGATCGCTTGTAACCGGCGAACCGTTTCCCGACACTGTCATCCAAATGATCCGAGCAATTCACCGGCGCAGATTGAGCCCTATACGGAGTTGCGCGCGCAGGTTGAACGCATTTTCGCCGCGGGCATTCGGCCGACGCATTTGGATTCGCATAAGCACACGCACATCGCGCCGCCGATTTTTCGAGTGGCCGCGAAACTGGCCGCGGAGTTCGACATTCCTTACATGCGATTGCCCATCGATTCCACTCTGCCCTGTGCAGATGCTTTTCGCCGATACTACCAGCGTCTGGCCGCTCCGTTCAATGTGGCAATGACAGACCACTTTGTGGGCTTTCGGCTAACGGGTTCCCTGACGGAAAGCACGCTGGTGGCAGCGCTGAAGAGACTGCGAGAGGGAACTACTGAATTCATGTGCCACCCCGGCTACCTGGGGCCGGAACTCGGCAGTGCGCCGACACGGTTGAAAGAGTCACGCCTGCGTGAGTTGGAGGCGCTGACATCGCCCCGGGTCCGCGAATACATCAACGAATCAGGAGTCCGCTTGCATCCTTTCGGCGCGGCAGTTCGCCCATAACGACACGGCCCCCCACGATGGTGGTGAGGACTTTGACGTCGGCGATCTTCGTTGGATCAATGGTGAAGATATCATCCGACAGCACGATAAGGTCGGCGAGCTTTCCCGGTTTCAGCGAACCTTTTAGATGGTCGTCAAAGCTCGCGAATGCGGACCCTATGGTGTAGGCGCGAACCGCTTCCTCGACGGTAATTTTCTGTTCGGGGATCCAACCATCCGGGTGCTTCCCGTCGAGCGTGCGTCGTGTGACGGCCGCATAAATGCCCAGGATAGGACTCATCGTAACTACCGGCCAGTCAGACCCAAATGCCAGATTCACTCCGGCGCTCAGCAGCGAGCGAAACGCGTAAGTGGTCTTGGCGCGTTCCGGACCTACACGCTTCTCCGCCCAGCGGCCATCGTCGATGCATTGGTAAGGCTGCATAGAGGCAATCACGTGTAGGTCGGCAAAGCGATGAATGTCGGCCTTGGTCAGATGTTGCGCGTGTTCAATGCGAAGGCGCCGATCGCGGCGGTTGTGTTCGAAGCTCAATCTTTCGTAAAAGTCGAGAATCTCTTTATTGGCTTTGTCACCGATGGCATGGATAGCGATCTGGAGGCCGGCTTCGTCCGCAGATTCAATGTCGTGCCACATCTGTTTCGGTTCGGCCAGTTCGGCACTGGGAATGCCTGAGTTCTTCGGATCATCGCTATAGGGCTTCAGGAAAAGTGCCGTTCCAGAGCCAAGCGAGCCATCGGCGAAGCCTTTTGTGCCGCCGATATGGATCCATTCGTTGCCGAACGGAGCGGTGATGCCGACGTCGGCTAAATGCTTCCATTGCGGTAGCGGTTGGTGGCCTGAAACTCGAACGTGCAGTTCGCCTTCGTTCAACAGCGCCTGATAACCCCTAAGTATCGGCGCACTCGCGGACATGTCTTGCACGCTGGTAACGCCCTGCGCATTGGCGTACGTCTGCGCGGCACGAAGAGCGTCACGAATCTGCTCGTCACTTGGCGGTGGGATGGCCTGTTCTACCAGCGTTTGTGCCGCATCCTTCAAGATGCCAGTCGGTTCGCCATGGGCGTCCCGAACAATAACGCCGCCAGGGATATCCTTTGTCTTCTTATCGATGCCGGCCTTCTCGAGTGCGACCGAGTTGGCGAGCGACATATGACCGTCCATACGACTTACGAACACGGGCCAGTGTCGCGTTTGAGCATCGATCAGCTCACGGGTGGGCAGGTCGGTCACCGACCAGTTTTCGTTGTCCCAGTTGCCGTTGAGAATCCAGCGGCCGCGAGGCTGGTGTTTGACGAACTCGGCCAGGGTGTCGCGAAATTCGGCAGCGCTTTTGGCGGCACGCAATTGAGCGCCGGAAAGCGCCTGGCCGCCTTGAAAGAAATGAACGTGGGCATCGTTAAAGCCGGGAAGCACCAAGTGTCCATTCAAGTCGACAACCGGGAGCCGTCCGTCGCTCAGTTTGAGGATCTCTTCGTCGGTCCCGGCGGCGGCGACACGGTCTCCAGAGATCGCGATCGCCTGCGCATGCGGCTTCTGTGGATCGCCGGTCCAGATGTTCCCGTTGATCAGAAGAAATGCTGCGAAAACGAAACTGCCTACGCCTCGAGAATCTGTGGTTCGCATTCAACAGGGAACCTCACAGAGCGGGCGATGAAGCATTTCTCGTGCGCGTCGTGGTGAAGAGCGATGGCCTTGGTGAGATCGGAGCCGGGCGCCACAGTGACGAGGGGATGCAGCGTTACCTTGGAAAAGTCGCCACCGCCGTCGCCTGATTCCAGCATGATGCCTTCAGCGGAGTCGGAGTATTCCAGCACGGTGATCCCAGCAACGGCACAAAAATGAAGGTACGACAACATGTGGCACGACGAGAGGGCACCAACCAGAAACTCTTCTGGATTCCAACGCGAGGCGTCACCACGAAAGGCTGGATCGGACGATGCCTGGATCGTCGCTTTGTTCTTCGCGCTGACGTTGTGATCGCGTCTGTAGCTGCGGTAATCGCGTGTTCCGATCCCGTTGTTACCCGTCCATTCTATTCCGACGTGATAACGGTGCTCGCGCCGGGATAGCGGTCCGGAGGGAGCGGCGGTTGCTTCGTTCTGTGTGACCTCAGAAGTTGCGTCCATGGGTCTATTCTAGTGTTTCGGGGTCTAGTGTCTCCGGGCTGACATGAGTAGAACGGTTGCACGCCGAAATATTTCCGAGATCCTGGAACTAGAGGATCAGTTTGACAAGCAGCGCGGTTTCATGGAGCGCCTCCTGGCGTCGGTTGCTCCTTGGATCGGCAGTTTGCCTTGTATCGGCGTTCACTTCGTTTGGTTTATCACATGGATTCTTGTGAATGTCCTGGCTCCGGCAGGTCATCGCTTTGACCCGTTTCCATTTCCTCTACTAGGGACCATTGTGTCTGCGGAGGCTGTGTTCCTGAGCACTATTGTGCTGATTGAACAAAATTGGGCGTCTCGCCGGGATCAACGGCGAGACCACCTTCACTTGCAGGTCAACTTACTCGCGGAACAGGAAATAACCAAGGTGCTGGAGCTGCAGCGGATGATCTGCGAACGGCTCGGCATTCACGAGGTAGAGTACGATCCTGACGTAATTGCCATGAGCGAATCGACGGAAGTCCAGGACCTGGCAGAAGAACTGGGGAACGTGATGGACGAAGGCTAAGCCGCTACCGTCACCGGAGTGAAGCCAACGTACTGCACTTCTTCTTCAAGGTCGAACCCGAACTGTGTTGATACACGTGATTTGCATTCGTCAATCACGCGGAGCAGGTCCGCCGCGGTGCCGGCACCGTCATTGTAAATGAGGTTGGCGTGATACGAAGCGACTTGAATGTCGCCCACACGAAACCCCCTGATGCCGGTCTGTTCAAGAAACCAGGCAGAGGGAACCTTGCCTTCTCGGACGATGGATGGAGGCAGCACAGACTGGACATGCGAGGGCAACTGAGTAAACAACAGGTTCTTAAAGATGCTGCCGGCGCACTTCATCGTGGGCGGGTACTTTTTATCGCGCACCGTCCGGATCTCATTGGCGGCACTGCGGAGTTCGGCCTCATCACCGCGAATAAGTTCCAAATCGGCTGCGAGGATTACCCATTGTTTGTGCGACTTGAACATGCTCTCGCGGTAGAAAAAGCCGCACTCGCCGTTGTCGAAGGCGCGCAGTTGCTTGCCGTCGGTAGCTTGAACGCTACGCACGAACTCGTGAATCGAGTGACCGTAGGCACCGGCGTTTCCATAAAGAGCGCCACCCACATAACCCGGGATTCCCGTCATCGTATGCATTCCAGACAGCCCGGCTGCAACAGTGGCATCCACCAGGTCCTGAAGCACTGCACCGGCTTGTACATGGACGCGAGTTCGATCTACTTGGATAAGAGCACCCCCGTATCGAAGGACGACACCGTCGAAGCCTGCATCAGAAACAACCAAGTTCGTGCCGCCGCCGATGACAAGGCGCGGCCACTCGGCTTCCGCGGCCATTTCCAGCGCTTCGCGAAAGGCTTCGGGGTTGCGAGTCTCAACCAAAAGACTCGCTGGGCCGCCGAGACCGAATCTGGTGTACTCGGACAAAGGAGCATTACGTCCTATTAGCAGGTCGGGTATGGCGGTCAAACGGTGAAACGCCGTTTGCTGCAGGTCCGCCGGAGACAGGTGCATTGTCTTCGATTATAAGAGCTATGCGCTCTGTTACTATTACGCTTAGTCTTTTAGAATGAAGTTCTTCCTCGACACTGCCAACCTGCAAGAAATTCAGCGCGCACTGCCTTGGCGGATCATCGACGGTGTTACCACTAACCCCAGCTTGCTTGCCAAAGAAGGCGTTCCACTGGAAGAGCAGTTGCGATCGATCTGCAGCCTGATCGACGGTGACGTGAGCGCGCCGGTGACTTCGCAGTCATTAGACGGCATTTTGGCAGAAGGGCGAAGCCTGGCGAAGCTGCACAAGAACATTGTCGTGAAAATTCCGGTGACGCCGCAAGGCATCGCCGCCGTGTCCATGTTGTCGGGCGAAGGCATCCGCACCAATGTCACGCTCTGCTTTTCTCCGGCGCAGGCTTTATTGGCGGCGAAAGCGGGCGCGACGTATGTGAGTCCGTTCATTGGCCGTGTGGAAGATCAGGGTGAATCGGGCTTTGCGTTTCTGCAGGACATCGTCACCATCTATAAAAATTTCGGCTACACGACCCAGATTCTTGCTGCTTCCGTGCGCGGCCGCCACCACCTGCTGCAGGCCGCCAAGGCTGGTGCGCATGCGGCGACGATGTCATTCAAAATGCTTGAGTCGCTATTTGCTCACCCACTGACGGACGCGGGCCTGGCGCAGTTTATGGCCGACTATAACAACGCGTTTGCAGTGCCGGTAAAGCGCTAAGAGCGTGCACTTATGGTGTCTTCGAGCGGCGTTCCTGGACAGCCGCCTCCAGGATGCGTTCCACTCCCGGGTGCTGCTGAGGGTCAATAGTCAGTTTGCCGTCCAGGCGACGAAGAATATCGGCCGCCATGCGATAACGCACGTTCGGCTCCAGTTGATAGCGGCGCTGCAGAAACGCTTCGATTAAAACCACATCCTCAGGCATTAAACGTTCTGCGCCCATTGGCGCAACGGGTAGCGATTGAGAAGAAGCTTTCCTGCCACACAGGTTTCAGGTCTCGCAGCGATGCTTCGCGGATGACGAGAGATCCGGCCACAAGATCGCCTAGCCGCTTGTTCTGCCTGTTGAGAACCGCGCACAGCAGACCGATCGCGTACAACCCGGGTAGTTGATCGACAATTCGAAGCAAGTTACGGCCCATCGACTCGATTGGGGTAAGACGACGGCCGGAGTCTTTGATGACCCGGATGCCGATCGCACGTTTTCCCGGCGTTTGCCCGTTCCAGAAAATTTCGAAGAGAATGAAGTAGCCATACAGCAGCAGGAAACCGAACGCAATCAGCCCGGCAACGAGGATCGCGGTGGTTAGCGGGCTTCCTCGCAGGGCACGTGTGTAACCCAAGATGCCGGCTGCAATCAGGGCGATGATTACCGCAGCGCCTTGAATCAGCGAGTCCACCAGCAGCGCCAAGAACCGGCTGCCGATGCCGGCAATGTCGAAGGAAACGACAGTTTGTTCGGGCGTTTCAATGGCGTGATGATCTGGATTGAAACCGGTCCAGGGCGAGGGGTTAGTCTGATGAGAAGACATGGTTTCGAATCGCTGGCTGGCTAAGCGGAAGGAACACTGGCAGCGCCTGCAGGAACTGCTGAGCAGAGCCGATCGGGGCTTGAACAACTTGACGGGTGCGGAGTTGCAGGAATTCGGCTTACTATACCGCCAGACGGCCTCCGATCTGTCGACCGTTTTGGAGGATCGCTCGAGTGCTCACTTCGCAAGCTACCTTAACCACCTCTTGGGCCGTTGTCATAACTTCTTGTACGCTGGACACCGCACGGAAGGCAAGGGGTTACTTGCGTTTTATCGGAACGAGTACCCGCGCCTGTTCCGGGCGAATCTGCCCTTGACGTCTCTGGCCGCCGCTTTGTTTTTGGCAGGCACCATTGCCGGGTGGGCCGTGACGATGCATGATCCGGGCTTCGCGCATCGATTGCTTGGACCGCAGATGATGGACACCATCGACCAGCGCAAGATGTGGACGGAGTCGGTGGTGTCGCTGAAGCCGGTTGCATCCTCGGCGATCACGACCAATAACTTGAGTGTGGCGTTCGTCGCGTTCGCTCTGGGATTGACGGGCATCGGAACGGTTTGGTTGATGGTGTTCAACGGCCTGATGCTAGGAGCGGTGGCCGCCGCAACTGAGCAGGCAGGCATGGCGCTCTCGTTGTGGAGTTTCGTCGCGGCCCACGGAGTTTTGGAAATTCCGGCAATCCTGATTGCGGGCGGGGCTGGTTTAGCCCTTGCGCGCGGCCTATTCTTTCCGGGACTGCTGCCCAGACGCGACTCGGTTGCGGAGGCGGGCCGCCGGGGCGTCCGGCTGCTTCTTGGTAGCGTGCCGCTGTTGCTGATTGCCGGCACAATCGAAGGCTTCTTCTCGCCGACACATGTGTCTCCGGTGTTCAAGTTTGGGTTGGCCGGGTTATTGTTCGCTACCCTTGTGCTTTACCTTTCCTCAGCTAGAGCAAGCTCCGATCTTTAATTTCCAGATATTGATTAACTAGAGTCGTGGTCAGCTTGCCGGGCGCAAGCTCCATCGCAAGTACGCCTTGCTGCCGCAGGCGCCGCAAAAGCACTTCGCGCCTTTGTACAAGCGCAAGGGCGGCGGCGGCTTCATACATGTCCGTTTCCGTTCTGGAGATCTGGTGGGCGCACAACGCGAGGTCGGGTTGGCTGATTGCAGCAAATAGCACCAGATGCCGCTTCGAGAGCTGGGTTGCGTATTCCACTACGTCGGGAATAGTGGGTGTTTCCGCGAAATCGGTGATCCAGATGACCAGCGCTCTCCGGGTTTGTTTTTGAAGAAGAACGCGGGCGGCGAGGGCGTGGTTGGCTTCACTTTGCTCCGCGTGCACATGCGCCAGTGCTTCAATGAACCGGCGTATTTGTTCGGGTCCCCGGCCCGGGGCTACCGTCTTTTGCACGGTGCGGCCATACGCTAGAAGGGCGCAGCGATCTCCGTACTGCGAGGCGACGCTTGCTAAGGAGAGCGCGGCATTGACGGCGTAGTCTAATTTCGAGAGGCGAAAGCTCGCATCGGGCTGAGTGATTTCGGCTCGAAGAAGCCGGCCCGCATCGACAATCACCCACATCACCTGGCTGCGCTCGGCCTCAAACGTTCGCGTGACCAGGTTATGGCGGCGCGCGGTGGCAGACCAGCAGATGTCGCGGAATTCGTCGCCGGCCCGGTAGTCGCGCAGCGATTCGAACTCGCGCCCCAGTCCGGGTTGCTGGCGTCGCCGCTTCTGCAGTTCCACCTGGCGGCTTCGAACCAGGTAGAGCGCTTGCTCGTTGGCCTGCATCACGTCGGGAAGAACCACGACCGTTTGCGTTAGTGGCAGACAAGCCCAGCGTTCGGCAAGCCCGAACATGCTTCGATATCGCAGGTATACGGAGCCGACCGGCAAACTGCCGCGGACTTGTGGAGTAATGCTGGCGCTATTCCGGCATGGTGCCTCGCGTGTCACCCTGCATGACCACTGCGGAACCTCGGCGTAAAACGCGGGCGACAACTCGTCAACCACGGAACACTCGACAACCATTCCGGTGTCGGCGCGCAATTCGATATGGAGCGTGCTCGGCCGAGCCAGATTCAAGGCCTCGTTCCAGCTTCGCGATCCGGAGATAAGGCGTGGCGGTGGAAGGCGACGCAGATCGAACAGCCAGCCCGCGAGCACGAGCGCATCCCATGTGAAGAGCAGGCTGATAAAGCGCGGCGACCACCACGCAGGCACTAGCCAAAGTAAGCCGACGACAAGCGCGATATAGAAACGAGGCGCAAACGCGAACGGGAGCCGACCGTGCGGTTCCGCGACGGCTTCGACAGGCTCTGGAGTGAGCGCCGCCTTCATGCCGAACGGCCCGGTATTGCTCTCATGCGGCGATTTTCGGGATGGGCACAGTGGCGATCACTTGTTGGATGACGTTGTCCGGTAACAGGCCCTCAAGCTCGGCCTCGGGCTTCAGCAAGATGCGATGGCGCAAGACAGGCAAAGCCGCGGCTTTCACGTCATCGGGCAGAAGATAGTCGCGGCCGTCCATGGCCGCAAGAGCACGGGCGACATACAGCAAACCAACGGCAGCGCGCGGGCTTGCTCCCAAAGCGATAGCGGGCCAATCGCGCGTGCGCCGGGTTATCGCGACCATGTAGGGCAGAAGCGACGGCTCAATCCGCACCTGCTCTACTTCTCTGCGGGCCGCCGCGAGCAGGCTGGGGTCGGACGGTGTGAGTTCTACCTGATCCAGGCGGCGTGCATCGAAGCCGCTTTCGTACCGCTCCAGGATGGCTGCTTCTTCCTCGGCGGACGGGTAGGTGATGCGAATTTTGAACAGGAAGCGGTCGAGTTGCGCTTCAGGAAGCGGGTACGTGCCCTCGAATTCGATGGGGTTCTGCGTTGCGAGCAAGGTGAAGTTCGACGAGAGCGGATGGCGGATGCCATCAATGGTGACCTGGCGTTCCTCCATTGCCTCTAACAGAGCGGATTGAGTTCGCGGAGGGGTTCGGTTGATCTCGTCAACAAGCAGCAAATCCGAAAACACGGGCCCAGGGTGGAGTTGAAAGCTATTGTCCGAGAGCCGGAACACGTTGGTGCCGGTGATGTCGGCCGGCATCAAGTCCGGGGTGCACTGGACGCGTTGGAACTGAAGTCCGCAGATGCGCGCAAGCGACTTCACCATCAACGTCTTCGCTAGCCCCGGTACGCCTTCGATGATGGCGTGCCCGCTGCAAATCAGCACCAGCAATAGCTGGTCCACCGCCTCTCTTTGGCCGACGATGACCTTCGAAAGTTGGCCGCGAACGTGTGCCGCCAGGGTGGGGAAGTGTTCCATGTTTTACGATCTCTCCTGAACGATGCGAAGACGCGCCGTCAATCGCTGTATCTTCTGCACGATTGCTAACGCGTCCCGCTTGCGAACCCGCGGTGCCGCCGCAGCCGCTTGCGCTGCCTGCAAAGTGCCAAGCACCTCCGCGGAATTCCATTGCAGGCGTTCGGCGGCTGCGGTTACGAGTTCCCCATCCGTGGCCGAGGCGGCCAACCTGAGACGTTGGGCCAGCTTAAGGCGCAGTTCTCGCGCAGTAACTTCTATGACAATCGGTTCGGCCTTACCGCGCCGATAAAGAGCCCCGAGGGTCTGAACGAACTCCAGCGGCGACAAGCGCGACATCTGCCGCGCCGGAATCACTGGACCTGAGCGACGGCTGAATGTGAACAACGCTGCGACCGCCAACAGTGTCAAGTGCAGAACTGCCCAACGCACTGCGGTCCGGTCGAGATAAGACCAGAGCGAGCCGCGCTCACCATGGAAATATTCGTCCCAGTAAACGCGGCGTCCCGGGCCGATACTGTTGATGAACAGCGACAAATTGGAGGCCCAATTGAGACCCACATTTGTAAGTGGTGTTGCGGCAGCCCACCAGACCACTTCGCCATTACCGATCTTCCACACCGCCACTACGGCGCTGTTCCGGTCTCCATAGACGGGCTTTTGGCTCTGCGCCCACCGCGTCCAGTAGGCAGCGGGACGGAGTTCAACCGTATGCTCCCGGCCCGTTTCGCCGTCAGCGACAGCAGTAGGTGAATACTTCTCCACGCCAGCTGCGAAGCGGCCCGTAATGGGAGCTGGTGCGCTGCGAATCGGATGCAGTTGCACACCTCCGAAGAAAACGGGCAGATTCGATCCACAGAACAGAACGCGTCCTCCAGCGCTGACGAAGTTTCGAAGTGCGTTCCGTTCGCGGCGCGATGGCAATTCGCTGGGCTCGGCAAGGATGAGGGTAGCTTGGCCGGCTGCCGGCAACAAGCGAAACGGAGGTTCTTGCCAACGCTGAACGGAAATGCCCAGGCGTGGCAGCAATATGTACGCCGCACGTGCTCCGGCCGCAGCCGACGAATATGTGGATGAGCGGACGAGAAATCCTGGTCTGGCGAAGGAGCCGCGAGCACAGTCGCGAGTGACAGCGCTGCGAACACGGCGAGTGCAGCCAACAAGATCTTGCGGTCCGTTGCGCTTAGTCTTGTTTGCATCCCACCGCTTCCAACAACCGCAGACATGTGTTCCAATCTGCTGCCCCGGCCGGTTGCCGGGCATACCAAAATCTTTCCACCGCATTAGTCAGGCTGCGAAGCGGCTCGGCAGCCGCGCTTTCCCGATTCAAATCGGCGAGGAATTCCCGCGGGGTACGAACGGTGTCGTCCGGGAGGGCGTGACTCGATTGCAGGTAGCTGATGCCTGACCAGTAACCGCACTGAATGGCTTGGGCGAAGTCGCCACGAGTTGCCGCTGCCCGTGCCGCCGCGAGCCAGCGACTTGCATTGTACTGAACAGTGATAGCAGGCTGTACTGCAGCCCTTCGTGAACTGAAATCATTGCGGTTCCACAGCCGGAAGAGTTGGAAGGCGATGAAGGCGAGCGCAGCCAGGGCTAAGCTCCAGAAGATCACTTGGCTGGTTGTCGGATGCTGTGCTGCTGCGCGAAAAAGATCTTCCAGCTGCCGGGCAAGCCACTGGCTAAACTCCTGCCTCCAACGATCCCAAGCGTTAGGCGTTCGCGTGGCTTGCGCGAACTCTGGCGCAGACAGAATCTGTTTCAGCGTCGACCGTGCAAATTCATGCGCTGCGGATGAGCGGGTCAATTCATTGCGAACTGACGCCAGTGATGGATCGTCGGACGGCGCATCGGCGTTGCACTGGCGCACTCCATAAAGCAAGCACACCAGTACGCGGCCCATCAGCGTGGAAACAATCGCCTTCCCAGGAATAATGGCCCCTTACGACAGGATGGAAGGAATGCTGCCGGTGCCGGGCGGGGTCACATGCTCGCTTGTCGGATCCATCATGAATTGTAGGTCGAACGCCTCTTTTCGGACGCGAAGATCGAAGTAAAACACCGACGTTGCAATCAGCAGGATAGGGCCGACCACGATGTTTACAACGGTGTTCCCAACCTGGGTGAGGGCAGTCCATAGCTGTATGGCGGCGGGGTTGCCTTTGTTCATGACCACAGCGATTCCAAATGGCACGCCGATCAGCAGCCCAGCCGCGAAGCTCACAGCGAAGTAGAGAATAATCAGCAGGAAAGCGCGACCCGCATTGCCGCTGGTCAAAGTCCAACTTCGGCTAAGTGCATCCATCGGGTTGCGTCGCTCAATGAGGGCGGCAGGGACTGCCACAATGTAGCGGCAGAGAATGTAGAAGCCTGGGATTACCAGACAGATGATGCCCACCATAACGGCGAGGCCGTTCAGCAACCCTACGGTGAAAACGGTCCCGATCTCGCCCCAAGCCCGGTGTAAGGCATCGCTGATATTTGTCAACCGGCCAAGATAATATTCGCTCACGGCATAGATTGTGGCGGCTTGCGCAAACAGTACGGCGATGAAGGTGACAATCAAAACAACGATCGAGACCAGGACCGTTTCGATTGCATGCTGGGCCAGAAGAACGGGTGTGTGTGCGCCGGGACCTCGCAGAAGAAGCGTTTGTGCCAGATTGACAACAAGCACCAGGAGTTGCGGAACCGCCATGATGCCGATAAACAATACGAAATGACGGCGGTACAGCGTAAAGGTTCGGTCAAGGATTTCGCCAACCGAGAGTGGACGCAAATCAAGTCCGGCCATAATGTCCTCCGCAGCAGCCGAGTTGTTGCTGGTCCGGCCATGATACCAGCGAACGGACGAGATTTGATTATCCGTGTTAGCGGCCGGTGCTGGCGCGGAGAAGGCGATCTCGTATGCCAGCCCATGCGGGCGTGTCTGGCGGTTCGGCAATCGCGATCCAGTCCAAGGCAGCCTGGTCAGCGGCGTGGAGAACTGAGTAGAGAGATTCGGCGAACGCCGCCGGCTGGTCCGGCATTTCCAGAATGCGACCCCGGCCGTCCGGCAGCGTAGGATGGCCTGGCTTCAGGATAAACAGCGGCGTCCGCGGCGCGTAATGACGAGCGTGCAGTCCAGGCGACTCCTGCGGCATGGTCATGTCACTCAGTGCGGCGTGTGTGCTCCACTCGGCCCCAGTTGCCTCCCTCAAGTCGTCGGCCGTGATCATGCCCGGTCTCAAGACCATGGGAGAGGGCCCGGTGAGCGAAACGACGGTGGACTCAATGCCGACCGTACATGGACCTCCATCCAGGATCATCTCGACCGCAGCGCCAAGTCCGCGTTTCACGTGTTCGGCGGTAGTGGGCGAGACTTCCATGAAGCGGTTAGCGCTGGGTGCCGCCAGCGGGATGGCGGCGCGCCGCAGAACCGCGAGCGCGAGCGGATGCGCAGGCACCCGGAGCGCAACGGAGGGCAGACCTGCGGTAACGACATCGGGCACAGCGGCCGCTCTAGGAAGAATGATCGTCAGCGGTCCGGGCCAGAAACAGGCAGCCAAGGCATCGGCAACGGGGTGCCACTCGGCCGTCAGTTTCCTAGCCGCTTCGACATCCGCAATATGAACGATCAGCGGACTGGTCAGCGGACGGCCCTTCGCGAGGAAGATGCGGCGGACAGCGGCTTCGTCCAGGGCGTTAGCCGCCAGGCCGTAAACAGTCTCCGTTGGGATGGCCACCAAACCGCCGCGTCGTAAAATGACTGCGGCGCGCTCGACTTCAGCGTTCGAAGTGGTGAGGTCAGTCGGGAAGATCGTCTTTGTGTCGCCGACGGTTTTGCCGGTCTTGCGCCACACCAGAAAGGCATGCATAAGCGCGTCGATGTCGCCGTCCAGAACGCGATCCACGTCGCCGATCGAGAGCTTGGTCCGATGGTCTTTGATCAGCCGGTAGGGCGCCAGCACATAGCTGCGGATCTGGCTGCCGAAGTTGATCTCCAGCTTGGAGTCTTCCAGCTTCTTCTCCGCGGCGCGCTTCTTTTCCATCTCGTACTCGTAGAGCTTGGCGCGCAGTTGCTTCATGGCGCTGGCGCGGTTCTTGTGCTGCGAGCGTTCGTTCTGGCACTGCACGACGATGCCGGTCGGCAGGTGCGTAAAGCGCACCGCCGATTCGGTCCGGTTCACGTGCTGGCCGCCCGCGCCGCTGGCGCGGAAAACGTCGATCTTCAGATCGTCCGGCTTGATGTCGATGTTGATGTCGTCGTCGATCTGCGGATAGACGAAAACCGAAGCGAACGAAGTATGGCGCCGCGCGTTGGCGTCGAACGGCGAGATACGCACCAGGCGATGCACGCCGACTTCGGACTGCAGCTGGCCGTAGACATTCTCGCCGTTGATTTCGACCGTCGCGGATTTGATGCCCGCGCCTTCGCCCTCCAGCCGGTCCGTCATGACGGCTTGAAACCGTGGCGCTCCGCCCAGCGCAGGTACATGCGCAGCAGCATCTCGGCCCAGTCCTGGCTTTCGGTGCCGCCCGCGCCCGGGTGGATCGTGACGATGGCGTCGCGCGCATCGTTTTCGCCGGAAAGCAGCATGCCGGTCTTCGAGCTCTTCCAGGCTGGTCGCGAGAAGGCTTTCATCTCGCGCTCCAGTTCGCGGCGTTACACGTTCTCGCCCTCGCGGCCGAGTTCGAACAGCGTGTCGATGTCGGAGGTGGCGGCGGCGACACCTTGGACTCGTCTGCGATCGCCTCTTCCAGGCGCTTGCGCTCCTGCATGATCTTCTGGCTTTTTTCGGGCTGGTTCCAGAAGTCGGGATCGGAGATTGCGTCTTCGAGTTTGTGCTAATTGCTGCTTGTTTCGCGGGCGCGTCAAAGATAGCTCCGCACAGCGTCAGCCTGCTGGCGGAGCGCAACGTACTCTCTTTCTAGTTCTTCGAGAGTCATTCAATTGTAGTTTACTGTGGTCCCTTTCCGCAGGTGTTTGGACTGATGCCAGCGAGTGCGGCTGCTTTGCGTTGTTTCCGCGATCTCTTTCGAGAACTTACAGACCTTTCGTTGAGCCGCAGTTTTGGTAGCATCTATTCGGTTCTAACCGAAGGAGGTTGCCATGTCTTCTGTAAAACCTATTCCTGACGGCTATCATTCCGTGACGCCGTACATGAGTTTTAAGGACGCGAATGCGGCTATGCAGTGGTATGGGCAGGCGTTTGGGGCGAAAGAACTCTACCGTCTCAGCATGCCGGATGGCAGGGTTCGGGCATGCCGAGATACAGATCGGCAACTCACGCATTATGCTCGCAGACGAATCGCCCACGGCAGGGAACCGAAGCGCGGAAACGCTAGGCGGCTCGCCCATTGCACTCGCGATTTACCTGGACCATGTCGATGCGGCCTTCGAACAAGCGACACAGGCGGGAGCCACAGTGAAACGGCCGGTGGCCGATCAGTTCTACGGCGAGCGCTCCGGAACGTTGATGGACCCATTCGGTTACCAATGGACGCTCAGCACGCGCACGGAGGATGTCTCGCCTGACGAAATGATGACGCGAATGAACCAGGCCTTTGCGTCCGCCTAAAGGCCGGGTTAGAAGCGGGTCAGTGTTTTTGACCCATCTCCTCGCGCCGCATCGGCATTCGGTCGATGGTTTGGAATAGATCAGCTGTGCTGACCGGATGCGTTCTGTGTAGTTTTGCCCCTCCATCTTTCCCGATCAGCACGACACTGAAGCCGGCTGGGGGGCAGTGGAACGTTTGGCGAAGCTTCTGTACCTCATCGGCGTTCCCGACCACCACAAAAACGCGTGTGTCCCGTTCCTTCAAACTGTGCTCTTCGTTTTCCAGCAACCGCAGCTGTTGCCGCAATTGCTCATCTTTCTCGTCGGGAGCAAAGGCCACGACGACTCGGGCTTTCCATTGGAGCGACTGCAGATCTGGAGCAGTATCCAGCACGGTGGTAAGCATGGCAAAGAAGAAAATGGCGAGCATCGATGCGTAATCGCGGTCTCTCAGCTAAATCGTAGCGCTTGTGACTGAAGCGATTGAACTTCCGGGACAGGGTTTGCGTTTGTAAGGGTAGTCGCCCTGCGACCAATGTTCAACAACGTAAACGCTATGTCTGCCGCTGCGGCCATTTCACTTTCGCTAAACTCGAAGACTCCGCTACAACCGGAAAGGGTAAGCGCGCCTTGGGAATGGGGAACCTCGGGAGCGCTCGGATCGAACCGCGTTTTGGAAGCCGAACTCAACCTCATTGAACGCTGCCTGGCAGGAGAGCAGGGCGCATGGGAAGAAATGGTGAAGACATACACCCGGCGTGTGTATGCCATCTGCTATCGTTTCACGGGCAAAGACAATGAAGCGCAAGATCTGACGCAAGATGTCTTCCTGCGCGTCTTTAAGACATTGAACAGCTTTCGGGCGGGCGAAGGTTCATTTACGGTCTGGTTGACCCGGCTGACTCGGAATCTCCTGGTAGACCATTACCGGCGCACGAAATCGGACCGCATCACGGATGCTATTGAGGACAAATTGCCTCTTCTGGAAGAGAGAACTGCGCAGTCTTCCCGAACGGATGGATTGTTGGCTGGCCGCGAAGCGGGCGAGCTACTCCAGGCTGGGCTAAAGAAGTTGTCGCCAGAACTGCGCGAAGCGGTCATTCTGCGCGATCTGCAAGAACTTGAATATCGGGAAATAGCGAGAGTCCTCGACGTTCCGGAAGGGACGGTCAAATCGCGCTTGAATCGTGGGCGGGCGGAGCTGGCGCGAGTTTTGAGACGGCAGAATGTTTCGGTTTAGGAGGCGGGCTCGATGAAGTGTATCGATGTTGAATCCCTCCTGGCCGATTACCTGGATGGGGTTCTGCCTCATGCTGAGCGCGCCCAATTGGAAGTGCATCTGGCTACCTGTGCCGGCTGTGCTCAATTCCTTGCCGAAGTCAGCGCCGGTTTCGAACTGACCAAGCGCGCAGACGAAATACAACCTCCCGCTGACCTGATTACCCGAATTGCGTATCAGGCACCGATCGGCCGTTCGCGCCGGCCTTCGGAACGGCAAGGCTGGATCAACCGGTTGAGGTCGCGTTGGCTGCAACCGATGTTGCAGCCCAGGTTGGCCATGGGCATGGCTATGACCATTTTGTCGTTCGCCATGATGGAGCGTTGCACCGGAGTACGGGTGCAACGGATTGAAGCTGCGGATCTGAATCCCATCCGCATTATCGGCAGCTTGGAAGACCGCGCTGTCAGAACGAAGGACCGCGCGGTGAAGTACTACGAGAATATTCGCTTCGTCTACGACATTGAAGTGCGGTTGCGGGAAATGGAAGAGCAGCAAACGCAGGCCAGTGCCGAAGCACGGCGGCGTCAGAAGGCGAATGTGACGGGGGGTACGTCCAGGCCGCAAGGGGAAAGCCCGGTTGTGCCAAACGCCTCGGGAAAAGGAAACACGAAATGAACTGCTATCAACATCCAGATGCTCCGGCGGTCGCCTATTGCCGGTCCTGCGGGCGAGCGCTCTGTGCGGTGTGCCAGCGGCCCGCGGAAGGAACCGTCTTCTGTCCGGAGCACGCGCCGGTGGAAGCTGCTGGAGTGGGTGGTGGATTCGGCGCTGCCGCCGCCGCAGCAGCCAACCCGTACACGGCGCCTCCACCCCCGCCGTCCGCCACCAATGCGATTCCAAATGCGATGCGGACATCGCCTGCGCTGGCCTTTTGTCTAGGCTGCATCCCGGGTGTGGGCGCCATCTACAACGGCCAGTATGTCAAGGGCCTTGTCCACGCCCTTATTTTTGGGCTACTGATGAGCCTGTTAAACACCGGGCATGACGGCGAGCCTTTCCTTGTGATGACCACCATGGCCTTCTTTTTTTACATGGCATTTGAGGCGTACCATACAGCGCGTAAACGACAGCTAGGTCTGCCGCTGGATGAATGGTCGAGTTTGCTAGGATCGAATCGCTTTGCGCATCCGTTTCCGGTGGGTCCTATTGCCCTGATTCTGGTTGGCATCCTCTTTCTCCTGCAATCGCTCAACTTGCTGGATCTGCGGCAGGTCGGTCGTTTCTGGCCGGTGATTCTGATCGTGATCGGCGTGGTCATGCTCTACATGCGGCTGCGCCGGCCTGCGCTGCCGTACCCGCAGTATGTGCCTGCTTCCGCCAATCCTGCGGACGTCAGCGGGGAACGGCCGTGAACAGCAAAGGCGGACTTATTGCACGAGCGTGCCGCGGTCCGATCTTATTAATCACTATCGGGTCCTTATTTGCCATGCAACAGGCCGGCTTGGTGTCTTTTGAGCGCACCTGGCCGTTACTGATTATCGTGGTAGGTCTAATGAAGCTGCTGGAGCGGGTGTTCGTACCGCCCGCACCGTATCCGCCTCCATCCTTTGGCCAGCCGTTTCAGCCTGGCGGGCAGCAATATCCCGCATCTGGTCAGGCGTACCGCCCGCCGGCTCCGCCGCCTGGGGGAGGCACGAGATGAGAACGCGCCATTCGGTCACCGGGCCTTTGATCCTGATTGCCGTCGGGGTTGTATTCCTTCTCCATACCATCTCGCCGGAGTTCCGTGTCATTGATCTGTTCGCCCACTACTGGCCTTACTTTCTGATTCTATGGGGTGTTCTGCAGTTGTTTGAGATTGGAGTATGGGCTGTTCGTGCAACACCAACGGCGATCGGCGGAATTGGCGGCGGCGGTTGGCTAATTGTGCTGCTCATCTGCCTTCTGGGTGTTTCTGCTTTTGAGGTGAACCGGCCGGGCAATTGGTGGCATCGCGTCGGATTCGAGAACGGGATCGAGGTGTTCGGAGATGCGCACGATTATTCTTTGCCGCCTATGCAGCACGCGACCGGGACGGCGCCGCACATCATTATTGAGCGCTTTCGGGGCGACGCCAAGATCACCGGAGTTCCTGGCGCTGGTTTAACGCTGAGCGGGCACAAGACCATTCGCGCGCTCGACCCCGCGGACGCGGACCGCGCCAACCGGCAAACACCCGTGGAGATTGTCGATCAGGGCAAGACAATTGTGATTCGCTGCCACCAGGATCGAGGCAGTAACGGACGTCAACTGGTAACCACCGATCTGGAAGTGACCGTACCCAGCGGCGCCAGTGTGGAAGTGACTGGAACGCGCGGCGAATTTGAAATATCCTCCATTTCGGGCGATCTGGATGTGAATAGCGACCGTGCTGCGGTACGGGCACGCGATGTGAAGGGAAGCGTTCACATCGACACGGGAAAAAGCGACGAGATTCTGTGTTCCAACATCGGTGGAAATGTCAGTCTGCGCGGTCACGGTACCGATGTCGCGTTGACCAGGATCGCCGGTGAAGTGGCGGTGAATGGTGACTACACCGGGGTGGTGACGTTAGAAGACATCGCCCATCCAGTGCGCGTGGAAAGTTCGCGAACGAAACTGGCGGTTCAGAGGATTTCCGGCAAGATGAAGTTAGCGCGCGGCAGTCTGGATGGGCGAGGCTTGGTGGGGCCGGTTTCCGTAGCGACCCGCGCGACAGATGTGACCCTCGACAGCTTCAGCGATGGGCTTGATGTAACTGTGGATAAGGGCGACATCGATCTGCGGCCAGGACGATTGCCGTTGGGCAAAATGGTGGTTCGCACCAACTCCGGGGATATCGATCTGGCTGTTCCGCAGGACGCAGGGTTTTTGTTAACAGCCAATACGGAGCGCGGTAGCATCGACAGCGATTTAGGCCCGGGTTTCGCTGAGCAGACACACGGACAGGGCTCGCGGCTTCAGGGTGGCAGCGGCACTGGTCCCGATTTGAGCTTGACGACAGCGCACGGCAACATCAACCTCCATCGCGGCGGGCACATAGACGAGGAGAAGACTCCCGACGTACGCAAAGGTTCGAAGGCGGCCGAAGATGATGTTGCGAAAGCCGACGAGTAGGAAGCCTGAACCTCAAGGGCGCAAGCAGGACTTGAACCAGCATCGCGCCTAACCTCAGAGGCTTACCGCCGCTCTCGTCACGATCTATCGCTCGAACTTCTGAGCTCCGCGGGCGCGCTACGATGAACGCGTAATGGGACGTTCGTCATCGCTTGTATGTTCACGCTGCCAGAAGCAGTATGCGCCGGAACAACTACTCAATCTCTGCGCTTGCGGCGGGCCATTGCTGGTCCGGTACGATTTGGCAGCGGTCAAAGCCGATTGGTATAAAAGCGATCTGGCTGCGGGACCGGCCAGCATGTGGCGCTATGCTCCGGTCCTCCCTTGCGACCTCTCCGAGGCAGTTACATTGGGCGAAGGTTGGACACCGCTGATTCGCGCTGTTCAGCTTGGGCAACAGATCGGTGCGCACGATCTGTGGATCAAGGACGAAGGCCAGAATCCCAGCGCTTCTTTCAAGGCTCGCGGCCTATCTGCTGCGGTCAGCATGGCGAAAAAGCTCGGCGCGGAAAAACTCGCGATTCCCACAGCGGGCAATGCCGGCGGAGCGCTGGCTACGTATGCCTCACGTGCCGGAATGCCCGCTTACGTCTTCATGCCGGCCGACGTGCCGCAATCGAATTTCCTGGAATGCCAGGCGCATGGCGCGCACGTCACTTTGGTAAATGGCTTAATCAGCGATTGCGGGCGAATGGTGGCAGAACGAAAGGAACGCGAAGGCTGGTTCGAAGTCAGCACGCTGAAAGAGCCTTACCGGATTGAGGGCAAAAAGACGATGGGGTACGAGATCGCCGAGCAGTTTGCGTGGGAGTTGCCCGACGCAATCCTATATCCTTGCGGCGGCGGCGTGGGGCTGATTGGCATCTGGAAGGCCTTCGACGAATTGGAACAGCTCGGGTGGATAGGGCCGAAGCGTCCGAAGATGATTGCGGTGCAAGCCGACGGGTGCGCACCCATCGTTCGTGCCTTCGAACAAGGCCGGGAACAAAGCGAACCCTGGCCGGAAGCGAACACGGTTGCCAGCGGTTTGCGAGTGCCCAAAGCCTTAGGAGACGCGCTGGTGCTGAAGGCTGTGCGCGACAGTGGTGGCACCGCGGTCTCCATTTCGGACCGCGACATGATCGACGACTCGCTCCGTATGGCTCGGTGCGAAGGAATTTTCCCGGCACCGGAAGGCGGCGCGGTAGTCACGGCAACCAGGCACCTGCTTGGAAATGGACTTTTACAGCCGCACGAACGCATTCTGCTGCTGAATACGGGTTCCGGCGTGAAGTATGCCGAGGCTTTTTCTACCCGTTTTCCGCGTCAATTGGCGTCCGAACAGGACAAACTCGGCGGTCTAATTACTCCCCGTTAGGCGCCTCGCTGGGAGATTACAGAAACCGTTCGGCCCCTCTCTCACCTCGGAAAGTTTATGGCAGTATAGAGAAGTTGGTTTGGATTTTCAGGTTCTCTTGTTGGCTAGATTTCCTCGTTGATCACCTCCGCAGATGCCCTGCAATCCCGAACGCACAGTAAGGAGAGTATAGTGACCAAGCTTTTCGTGGGGAACCTTCCCTACAAGGCGACGGAAGCCGATATTCAGGCTTTTTTCGAAGAAGCAGGAGTTCACGTGGATAGCGTTAATATCCTGCGCGATCGTTTTAGTGGCGAGGCAAGAGGCTTTGGCTTCGTCGAAATTAATGACGATGCTTTAGCCACACAGGCGGTTCAAGCTTGCAACGGAAGAGCACTCATGGGCCGTGCTTTGGTTGTGAATGAGGCACGTCCGCCAGAGCGACGCGAACGATCACAGGGCGATGCCGGTGGCGGTCATCAGCGTGACTTCGGCGGCAGCCGCAATCGCTGGTAAAGTGTCGATCGTGAAGTGCCGAAGGGATCGGAGTTCCTAGCCAAGAACTCCAGTCCCTTTTGTTGTCTATAGGGCGGAGAGCAAGCGAACCACAGCCTCAGGATCGTTCGGAACCAACTGCGGTTTGTTGCCGAACGTAGAGGTAATCGCTGCGCCTGCCGGCGTCGTCAGTTCGCCCGTATGATAGCGGTAAATGTAATCAGGATCTTTCATCACGTTTCCTGTTAGTACGGCGATCACTGTATCCGAACGCGTTGATTACGCCAGCGGCAGTGAGCTTGCGGATTCCCGCTAGCGTCGCCGCGGAGGCTGGTTCGCAACCGATGCCTGACCTACCGATCACTGCCTTTGCGTCAGCGATCTCCTGCTCTGTTGCCGATTCGACGACGCCTTCGCTTTGGTCCACAACGGCCGTTGCTTTTGCCCACGACACGGGATTGCCGATGCGGATGGCAGTGGCGAGAGTCTCGGGCTTCACGACCGAGCTAAATGCGCCGCGAGCCGGGGCGTGCATATACTCGAAAAACGGTGCCGAGCCAGCAGCCTGCACAACCGCCACTCGGGGCAGCCGACTGATCAGGCCGAGTTTGTACAGTTCACCGAAGCCCTTGCCGAAAGCAGAGGCATTCCCGAGATTTCCGCCAGGCATCACCACCCAATCCGGAACCTGCCAGTCGAGTTGATCTAGCATCTCGATCGCCATCGTCTTCTGCCCTTCGATGCGAAACGGGTTGATCGAATTTAGGAGATAAACACCAGCGCGGTCCGCGATCTGGCGAACGAGCGAAAGGATCTCGTCGAAGTTTGCTTCCACCTGCAACGTGAGTGCGCCATACTCTAACGCTTGCGCCAGCTTTCCGAATGAGATATTTCCGTGTGGCAGAAAGATGACCGGCAGCAAGCCGGCCGCGCTCGCGTAGGCAGCCATGGATGCGGAGGTGTTGCCGGTGGATACGCAAGCAACCACGCGTTTCCCGAGACGAATCGCTTGCGAGACGCCGCACGTCATGCCGTTGTCTTTGAAAGAGCCGGTTGGATTAAAGCCCTGGTGTTTGAACGTGATCCGCTCGAGACCCGCGTATTCAGCGGCATAGCGCGATTCAAGCAGCGGTGTGTTGCCCTCGCGGAGTGTGACCACATCCACTTCGCTCTCGTCGAAGGGCAGCAACTCACGGTAGCGCCAAACACCGCTCTGGTTCAGACGGTCGTTGTCGAGTCGGCGATTGCGCCAGAGTTCCTTCCAGGACGCCGGCGTGGCCGCATCCCAGTCATAATCAACCTCAATCAGTCCTCCGCAACGCGGGCATTGATACAGAACTTCGGCCAGATCGTACTTCGCCCGGCACGTCGGCTCGAAGCACACCAGATGGGCTTGCATGAACTATTTATTATCGCTGGCGTGCGGGTCACTACTGGATGCCTGGCTGGCATTTCGGACACCAGTAAAGCTTGCGGCCGATGAACATCTGCATCTCGATCTTGGTTTTGCAAACGAAACACGGCAGATGCTGCCGCCGGTAAACGTAGTGCGTCTCGAAACGGCGAGCTTTGCCCTTAGGATGAGGCCGGTGCTCCGGGCGAGTGGTGATGATGCGGCGGTCAACCATGCCCGCCCGCATTAGAACTTTGGCGTCCTGCCACAGGGTGCACAGCGGTTCCGCTGCGATCGAATTGCCAGGGCGAAACGGGTTCAGGCCGGCCCGATACAGTAACTCGGCGCGATAGATATTGCCCACGCCGCTGATAACGGATTGATCCATCAACAACCCGCCGATAGGCGCGCGCGACCTGGTGACGCGTTCAATCACGAGATTGGCATTGGCGTCTTCGCGCAGTGGATCTGGGCCAATTCGCGCCAGCAATGCTTCGCGCTCAGCTTCCGTGAGTACATCGCAAGCGGTAGGTCCGCGGAGTTCCAGCCAGTGCTTCTTGGTGGAGAATCGCAGCCGGAGAGCGCCCCGAGGTTCCGGAAAGGGCATCTCACCGTCGCGAAACTTTCCATATAAGCCGAGATGGATGTGAAGCTGGCGGCCTTTGCCGAAGTCGTAGAAGAGATGTTTCCCGAAGGCTTCAACGCTTTTGAGTCGCCGGCGATTCAGGATTTGAGCACCGTCGGTAAAGCGCCCATTCGGAGCATCTACCGTGATGATTTTGCTTGCGAACATCGCAGTCTGCAGTTCGCTATGGCGGTGAAGTTCGTTGCCCTCAGGCATCTTGTGCGCGGCCTTTCCACTGGCCTCCCCGGCCTGCCCAGTATTGGATTGCCGAATGAACCGTAGCGCCGGAATAAAAGAGCGCGACAAACGGAAGAGCCAGCGCCCAGGCAAGAGAACGGTCGTAAAAGCGGACCATTGGAGCATAGGCAAGCGACATCAGAGTCCAGGCAAGGGCACCCGCGATCACCAACGGCAGACGGCCTGAAAGCAGAAGCGCAATCGGCAAAACGTACACGACGAGCAAGCCCACAATCGTTCCGGCCAGCAACAGCGCCGAGTGTTGCAACTGATTGAAGGCGGTGCGCGAGATCATGCGCCCAACTTCCCCGAAACTGCCGTATGTGCGCAGGCTGAAACGGTGCTCCGTAAGCCCGAGCCAGACGCGTCCCCCGGATTTCTTCACGGATTTCGCCAGCGCGCAGTCATCAATGACTTGATTTGCAATAGCGGCAATGCCACCGATTCGCGTCAGCCGCTCCGGGCGAATTAGAACACAACCGCCTGCTGCACCCGCCGTTCGATGCCGGTTCGAAGCGATCCAGCGTGGAGGATACAGAAGAAAGAAGAAAAAGACAAATGCAGGAATCAGGGTTCGTTCCGCTAAGGTCTCGCAACGCAGCTTAACCATGAAGGAAACGAGATCGTGGTTGCCTGTTTGCGCCAGCATCACAAGCTCAGTAAGGCTGTGAGGACCGTGCAAAATATCGGCATCGGTGAAGAGCAGAAAGTCCGGCGAGGAACTCAGCGCTTCATTGATGCCTTGCGACAAAGCCCAAAGCTTACCGGTCCAACCGCTTGGCAACGGGCGCCCTCGCAGGACCGTGAGCTTGTAATCTGCATTCAATAGCCTCGCTGCTTCCTGCGCGACATGCGCTGTTCCATCGCTGCTGTTGTCATCGACAACGAAGATGTGCCAATCGCCGGTGTAATCCTGCTGAATCAGGCCGGCGACCGTTTCGCCGATATGCGCTGCTTCGTCACGCGCTGGAATGATTACCGCGACTCTGCCGCCGCCAGTGTTAGCTGCTGCCGTACGAGGTGCCAGTTGCGTTCGGACCCGCCAGAAGCCTCCGCGCCCCAGCAGCAGCACACACCAGATCACAATGGGGATAGCCGCAACGCAGACAAACAGCATCAATCAAGCAGGTTCCTGCTGAGTCATGCAATGCAAGGTGCCCAATCCGAGAACGAGATCGGTAGCGGCAATGCCCACCACCTGTCGTTCCGGAAAAAGATCAGCGAGTTTGTTCAATGCATGGCGATCACTTGGATCGTTGAACGTCGGCACCAGCACAGTGCGGTTTGCGATGTAGAAGTTCGCATAGCTCGCCGGGAGGCGCTGACCGTCGAAATAAACGGGTGCCGGCATCGGCAGCGTCTCCACCCTCAGTGGGGCGTCGCTTTCGGTTCTCATCTCTCGCAGCAGCGCAAGATTTTCTTTCAGAGGCTCGTAATTCTGCTCCGCCGGGTCCTCTTCGGACGCAATGGCGACAGTTGCAGGAGCGGTGAAGCGCGCCAAATCGTCCACATGCCCATGCGTATCGTCGCCAGCGATACCACTGCGCAGCCACAGCGTATGATGGGCTCCCAAATACTTGGCGAATATCTGCTCCATATCCGTGCGAGTCAATTTGGGATTTCGGGCCTGCACATCGCTGAGCAAACACTCCTCCGTGGTTAGAATCGATCCCGAACCGTTGACGTCGATGCTGCCGCCTTCCAGAACCACGCGGCAATCGTTCCACTCGGGGGTCTCCATCGGCAACCCGAGTTCAGACCGCAGATGCCCGGTAACGGCATCATCACGCTCAGAGTTCCCGTATTTTGCCCAGCCGTTGAACCGCCAGTTCAGCAGGCTACGCTTTCCTTCAGAAGACCGCACGAATATCGGGCAGAAATCCCGCGTCCAACTTCGGTCGGTGGCGATAACGTAGAAGTCAACCGCGGCAAGATCGGCGCCACAGCGCCGCAACACTTTTCGCGCTTTCTCCTCAACCTCGGCATCATTCACCAGAATGCGAACGCGCTCGAATTGCCCCAGATGACGGACAATCTCGCCATACACCCAAGGGATGGGCGTGAACTTCCCGGGCCAATCGGACTTCTCATGCGGCCAAGCGAGCCAGGTTGCAACGTGTGGTTCCCATTCCGCAGGCATTCGGAAGCCTGAATTTAGAAAGCCGCCCGCGCTCATCAGGCCAGCCAGCGGCTCGTAATGGAGGAGTACGCATCAATGCGGCGATCGCGGAAGAAGGGCCAGTTGCGGCGCGTTTCGTCCATCTGTTTTGGATCGCATTCCACCACCAGCGTGGTCTCTTCACTTGCATCCGCTTGCGCGATCACGCGGCCGAATGGATCGGAAACGAACGAGTTTCCCCAAAACTCCAGCCCCTGTTCTTTAGGCCCTTCGAATCCGACGCGATTCACTGCTGCCACAAAAACACCGTTTGAGATCGCGTGCGCTCGCTGCATAGTGCGCCATGCATCCAACTGTGCTTCGCCGTACTGCGCCTTCTCCGCCGGATGCCAGCCAATCGCGGTGGGATAAAACAGAATGTTCGCGCCTTTCAGCGCAGTAATGCGTGCGCCCTCCGGATACCACTGATCCCAACAGACAAGTACGCCGATATTCGAGCCGGATGTCTCGAAGCATTGGAAGCCAAGGTCACCGGGAGTGAAGTAATACTTCTCGTAATACAGCGGATCGTCGGGAATGTGCATTTTCCGATAGATGCCGTTCAACGAACCATCGGCATCAATGATGGCGGCCGTGTTGTGATACAGCCCCTGCGCGCGCTTTTCAAAGAGACTGGCGATGATGGAGACGTGCAGCTCCTTGGCGACCGACGAAAGCACTTCCGTCGAAGGTCCAGGAATGCACTCGGCCAGATTGAACAACTCCGGATTCTCTTCGCGGCAGAAATACTGGGAACGGAAAAGTTCCTGCAAACAGATAATTTCGGCACCTTTCCCAGCCGCTTCGCGAATGCCCGTGATGGCTTTTTGTAGATTAACCTCGGGGTCGGTGGTGCATGACATCTGCACCAATCCCACTTTGAATGCGTCGTCGCGTTGGGCGTGCGGAGCTACTGAGTTGCCAGCCATCGTTTAGGTTCCTTCCTGTGGATGATCGCGAGGGACCTGAAGCTACATGTAAATGCCGCCGTTCACGTCCAGGACGTGGCCGGTAATGAATGAAGCTTCGTCGCTTACCAGGAACTTCACCGCGCTTGCAATATCCTCCGGGGAGCCCATCCGCCCCAGGGGCGTGTTGTCCACCATCTTCTGCTTTAGTTCCTGCGTCAGCCCGTGTGTCATGTCGGTTTCAATGAAACCGGGTGCCACTGCGTTCACCGTAATATTGCGGCTGCCGACTTCTTGCGCCAGAGTTTTCGTTAGACCAATCAAGCCCGCCTTTGAAGCAACATAGTTCGCCTGCCCCGGATTACCCATTTCGCCCACCACGGACGAGATATTCACAATGCGGCCCCAGCGCTCACGCATCATGGCGGGAAGTACTTGCTGAATGCAAACAAACGCCCCAGTCAAGTTCGTCTGCAGAACCAGATCCCAATCCGCCGGCTTCATTCGTACTGCCAGACCGTCCTTAGTCACGCCTGCATTGTTCACCAGAACGTCGATGCGGCCGAACTCTTTCGCCGCTCTGCTGAAACCTGCTTTGATGGAATCGGCCGAAGCAAGGTCCACCGCGACAACAAAGGCCTCATTGTGCGCCGCGCGAAGGTCGGCGGCAACTTCTTCCAGCTTGTCCACCGAGCGTGCCGCCAGAACGATACGGTACCCTGCAGCAGCCAGCGCTTGCGCGCATGCCTTGCCGATCCCACGGCTCGCGCCCGTGACGAGGGCAGTTTTTTGGCTCATGTGATTTCCATCCTCATCATAATGGGTGAACAGAAGCCATGCCTTTGGAAGACTTGCGGGATTTCATTCGTGTTTTGGAACGTAACGGTGAGTTGCGCCGGGTCTCCGTGGAAGTGGACCCGTATCTGGAAATAACGGAGTTCGCGGACCGTTCGGTAAAAAGCAACGGCCCGGCGCTTTTGTTTGAGAACCCTAAAGGTTCCAGCGTGCCCGTCTTGATCAATGCCTTCGCCAGCATGCGGCGGATGGAACTCGCTTTGAACGTGGACGACATCGACGCGGTGGCTCAGCGCATAGCCGGCTTTCTGGAAATGCAAAAGCCCGAAGGCTTTGTGGACAAGCTGAAAATGCTGCCGAAGCTGGGCGAATTGAGCGCCATGTTTCCGAAGCGAGTTTCTTCCGGACGGTGCAAACAGGTGATTCGCAAGGACGCCTTCTCGCTGAAGTACTTCCCAATTTTGCATTGCTGGCCCGGAGACGGCGGCCCATTTATTACGTTGCCGATGGTGTTTTCGAACAATCCGGACAACGGTAAGCGGAACTGCGGCATGTACCGAATGCAGGTCTTCGATGGGCAGACAACCGGTATGCACTGGCAGAAGCACAAACAAGGGGCGGAACACTATCGCCGCTTGCTGGCAGAAGGTAAACAAACCAGAATGCCGGTCGCGGTTGCTATTGGTGCAGATCCAATCACGCAATACTCGGCGATTCTGCCGTTGCCGCCCGCCATTGATGAAATGATGTTCGCTGGTTTCCTGCGTGGCAAACCAGTGGAGATGGTGCGTTGCGAAACGTCGGATATTGAGGTTCCTGCCAATGCCGAGATCGTGCTGGAAGGCTATCTCAATCTAGGCGAGCTTCGCCGCGAAGGGCCCTTCGGAGATCACACCGGCTTCTATTCGCTGGATGATGAGTATCCGGTGTTTCATATTGAGTGCATCACTCATCGCAAAGATCCTATCTATGCTGCGACTATCGTAGGTCCGCCACCTATGGAAGACTTCTATATGGGCAAGGCGATTGAACGCATCTTTCTGCCCCTGATGAAAACACAACTGCCTGAAGTGCGCGACATCTGTATGCCGGCGGAGGGCGTCTTCCACAACCTGATTCTGGTCTCCATCCGCAAGTCCTACCCGGGCCAGGCGCGTAAGGTGATGAGCGCCATTTGGGGCTTAGGGCAGGCTATGTTCAGCAAATGCATAGTCGTTGTGGATGAAGATGTCGACGTGCAAGATGTCGCTACCGTCGCTTGGCAAGCACTCAACAACATCGATCCGGAGCGCGACATTCAGTTCGTCATGGGACCCGTGGACTCGCTCGATCACTCCAGCCGGCTGCCTAACTACGGCTCGAAAATGGGCGTGGATGCGACAACTAAGTGGCCTTCAGAGGGATTCACGCGTCGTTGGCCGAATGTCATAAAAATGGATGCCGCGGTTGTGAAACGCGTGGATGAACTCTGGAAGCGGGCCGGTCTCAACAAGCAATAGTGGAGCGCGTTCCTTATCTTGCAACCGAGGGAGCAGCGGCCTATGACGGCCTGAAACTTCCGGTGTCCATCCTGCTGGATAACGTGCGGAGCATGTACAACGTGGGCGCGTTTTTTCGTACGGCCGATGGCGCCGGCGTAGAGCGATTGCTGCTGGCCGGCATCACGGCCCGGCCGCCGCAAAGTGCCATTCGAAAAACCGCACTGGGCGCGGAAGAACGCGTGCCCTGGGATGGCGTTTCAAACGCACTGGCGACAGTTCGCGATCTGCACGATCGCGGCTACGAGATCGCCGCCGTCGAAACGAGTACGCGCGCCGTTGACATTTTCGATTGGCAGCCTCGTTACCCCGTGTGCGTGCTGTTCGGTCACGAGGTGGAGGGGCTTCCCACCGCGCTGCTGGAGGCCTGCGATACACACGTTCGCATTCCGATGCTAGGCCTCAAACACTCTTTGAATGTGGCGAGCGCGGGCGCGATTGTCATGTATGAACTGCTCCGCAAGTACCGGGCGCTTCACCGGCCCTTCTAAGAATCGCCCTCAGTCGATTCTTCGCCAGCGTCGCCCATCGCGCGCCAGTAATTCGTCGGCTTCGGCTGGTCCTTGGCTTCCGGCTGCGTAGTTGGGGAATCCTTGCGGTTTCTCTTTCTGCCAAACATCCAAAAGCGGCTGTGCGACACGCCAGCCCGTCTCCACATTGTCCGCGCGCTGAAATAAAGTTGCATCGCCGGTCATCACGTCATATAGAAGAGTTTCGTATCCGGTGCGCGGCGCCGTTCCAAAGTAGTCTGCGTATCGAAAATCCATTCGGACATCCCCAATCTGCAGCATGGGCCCCGGTATCTTAGTGCCAAACTCCAGAGCGATTCCTTCGTCCGGCTGAATCCGCAGCAGCAGCCAGTTCGGTGGCGGATGTTGCACCTGTGTCCCGCGGAACAAGGCCCCCGGCGTTTCCTTAAAGCGAATCGCGATCTGAGACTTTCGGCTGGCCAGGCGTTTGCCGGTTCGTATATAGAAGGGAACACCGGACCAGCGCCAGTTCTCTATCGTCAATTTCATTGCCGCGTACGTTTCAACCGTCGAATCCGGCGCTACGTCCGGTTCAGAACGATAACCTGGAACTTCCTCGTTGCCGATTTTGCCTGGGCCGTATTGGCCGCGGACGGCCATGCACTTCACTTCCTGCGGCGTACAGATGCGCACGGCCTCCAACACCTTCTCTTTTTCGGAACGAACGGCGTTCGCGCCGAACGAGTTGGGCGCCTCCATAGCGGTCATAGCCACTAGTTGAAAAACGTGGTTGGGAATCATGTCCCGCAGGGCACCGGTGCTTTCGTAGAATTTCCCGCGCTTCTCCACGCCGACCGTTTCGGCTACCGTCACCTGCACGTGGTCGATTCGATCGCGATTCCACAAAGGTTCGAACAGGCCGTTTGCGAAGCGGAACATCATAATGTTCTGCACTGTTTCCTTGCCAAGGAAGTGATCGATGCGGTAAATCTGGTCTTCGCCCACCACATTCAAAATCTGTTTATTCAGCGCCTTCGCCGAAGCAAGGTCATGTCCGAACGGCTTCTCAATCACTATCCGACGCCAGCAATTACCAGTCTGCTTGGATAATCCGCTCTGGCCCAGGTGGTCCACTACGGGTCCGAAGAACCTGTCGGAAATGGCCAGATAGAACATATAGTTGCCCGCGGAACCGCAAGTGCCGTCGAGTGCCGCCAGCTTCTTGCCCAATTGAACGTAAGTGTCAGGGTTGTTAAGGTCTCCCTGCAGATACGTCATCCGGCTCTCGATCCATTCCCAAACGTTCGCGTCGAGTTTGCCGTTGCTGGACCCTTTGACGAAAGTCTCCGTCATTTCCTTCAGAGACTTTCGCCAGTCCTCGGTTGACTTGTCGGCAAGATCCACCCCAACGATGGCGAACTGCTCCGGGACCAGTTTGGCGGCGGCCAAATTGTAAAGGGCTGGGGTCACCAAACGCCGCGTCAAATCTCCGCCTGCTCCAAAAATGACCATGGCACAAGGCCCGGCCGGCGCTGCCATCCTTGTTTGTCCGTCACTCATCGTTTGTCCTCTTCTGCGTATCTGATCTAGTTGCCGTTCATTCGGCGTGGTCGCATCACGGAACCGGGAGTATAGTCACCGACCCGGCGTTGCACTCTCCGACACTGGCGCTGCATGCCCGAGATTGCCCGTCTTTCGTGAGACACAGCCGAACCTCTGTCAATTGCGATCCCGAGCAGGCTACGCGAACCGAGGAGGCCCCTGCCAGCCCGCTAGCTGCTGCGAAATCCTGCTCGATGGAGGCGGTAGATTTCTGCTGTTGCTGATGCCCGCTGAACTCGGCCGGCACGTGTACTTTGGCATAATCTTTGCGGATGAGCGCGAAGTAATCATCCGCGCTTAGGCCCGAACAGGAGCCGTGTGTTTGCCATTCGTGTTGAATCAGTCCGGCACTGGTCATTAGCGGCAGCATCAGATTCACTATGCTCTGCGAAACAGGTGAGACATTGCCGCAGTTTTCTACCCGGCTGCCTTCGGCTTGCGGCCACAATCCATGCACAATGAAGCCGGTATGACGGCTGGGGTCGCACTCCCGCCCGCTGCCTGCGCTTCCATGGCTTGCGCAAAACTCCGGCGCCCACGAAAGCGACAGCACATAGTAGTCGAAAGCGCCCGCAGTGGCTTGAGTACGGCGGGCGTGGTGCCGTTTGCTAGCCGCAAGCGTGCCGTCGAAATTCATCAGCATCAAAGCGAAACAGACTACGGAAGCAATGTTCAGTTTCATTCGTTATTCACGCAGGGCTGGCTTGCGCCTGCTCGTCCTTTATCCCCAGTGGCTTATATAGATCGAGCGCAATCATCCCGAGCAGGATTGCCATCGCAATCAGGAGACTGCGTAGGCTCCATCGAGCTTGCGCGACCGCGCCCATCATAGCGCCCACAACGTACATGCACCAGACCAGCCCGAGAAACACGCCCCGCTTCAGCGCGATTTGGTGCCAGGCTTGCCTCCATAATCCGGCTCCTACCGTCTCACCCGAGCGAATCTGGTCGTAGACCCACGTCAGGAAACGTGTGAGCTGCTCACCCATCGTGACCAATGTGCCAGTGACAAAACCAGTGTGAAGAGTCAGAGAGCTGAAGTGCGTAAGAGCTCCGTTCTGAACTCCCATGGCGAGTGCCAGGAGTGCCACAAGCTCGAACGGGAGCAGGCCGCCAGTCGACGTCTGGAACGCTGGGAATGAAGCAGGCACTAATAGGGCGATCTCCATAGCGAAAGCGATCGAAGCAATCCTGGTGAATGAGTTGCGCGCACCAATTTCAATCAGCAAGCGGCAGACGAAGATGCCGGCTACATAAAACAAAACCGGCCAAAATCGGCGAAAAGCTTCGTATACCTGCAGTTGGGCGACACCAATACCTAGCGCGACGCTATTGCCGCTCATGTTCGCGGTGTAAATGTGGCCGACGCGAAGAAAGCCGACCGCATCCACGAAACCGGCAGTCCAAGTCAAGACTGCTCCCACCAGCAGCGAGACATCGGCTTGCGTACCTGTGCCGTTCTGGGGCATCCTTCGTTTCGACGTCTGGATTGGCTGAAACTAAACGTGCAGTCGAAGCTTTCGGCGGAATATACACGCTGCAGGTACTTGTTCCTGCCACGGCGCGTCTACGAGAGTAGATCATGTCTCTTGGCGAGCAGTTTGCTTATTTGATGTTGATTGCGTTACCCGTGGCCTGTGTGGCCTGGACGGTTACGCATGAGGAAGTCTTTCGGGAACCCAGAGAATACTGCAAGAACAAAAGTGAAAGCTGCACTCGGTTGGTGAAGCGTAAGTTCTTTTACCTGTTCACCTGCGAGTATTGCTTTAGCCACTACGTCACAATCTTTTTTTTATTCGTGACTCGATTCAAGTTGCTTTATGGCGACTGGCGTGGTTACCTTCTCTCGTTCTTCGCGCTTGTCTGGGTGGCCAACGTGTATATGAATCTTTACTCCCACATACGGCTCGATTTAAAGCGCGAGCGGGTGGAGATCGCCGTCCACGAAAAGAAAATGGAAGAAAGCAGCATTGTGCGATGACGGACGAAGATCCGGCGTTCGCTGAGGCTTTCGAACACGGCACAGTGCGTGGTGTTCTGCATCACCCACCCGGCAGTGTTCATTTGGCTATGGTTTTGACTCACGGGGCCGGAACCAACGCCGACAGCGTTCTGCTGAAAACGGTAGCTGCTGCCCTTGCTGCCGCCGGTGTTGCTGTTTTGCGCTATGACCTCCCGTTCCGGCAAAGACGTCGCACGGGTCCGCCGCACCCTTCCTCCGCTGCCGCAGACCGTTCTGGCTTGCAGGACGCAGCTGCGGCTTTAAAAGCGGCATTTGAAGCCCCTGTTATTCTCGCCGGGCATTCATACGGCGGTCGCCAAGCCAGTATGTTGGCCGCCGAGCAGCCGTCTTGCTGCTGTGCTTTGCTTCTACTGTCGTATCCTCTTCATCCTCCTTCGAAGCCCGAGCAACTGAGGACCGCCCATTTCACGAGCCTCCGAACCCCCGTAGTGTTCGTCCACGGCGCCAGCGATCCCTTCGGTTCGGAGTCCGAACTTCGTACAGCCATCTCTATCATTCCAGCTTGGACCCAGCTCTGTATCGTGCCCGGCGCGGGACACGAGTTGCACAAAGGGCGCTTCGACTTGCAGGCTTACGTGGTCAATCCACTCCAGCGCTTAGAGTCGAGCGAAACTATTCGACCCTAAGCGCTGAATCTCTTCAAATTACGAAGTGCTCTGCAGCGGGTGAGCGTCCGTGGTGGGCGGTTTAGCCGGAGGTGTCGGCCGGGTCGGTTTCAGGAACACGACTCCAAGCGGAGGAAGCGTCAGACAGGCACTAGCCGGTCTGCCGTGTGCTTCTTCGGCAATCGCTTCCACATAGCCGCCGTTGCCCATGTTGCTGCCCCCAAACACCTCCGCGTCGGAATTCAGGATTTCCCGGTAGCCTCCTGCTTCCGGCATTCCGATGCGATAGGCAACGTGCGGCCTTGGTGTGAAGTTGCAAACAACCACCACGAACTCGTTGGGATTACGGCCTCGGCGAACCAAGGAAATAATCGAGTTGTCCTGGTCATGGAAGTCGATCCATTCAAATCCGTGGTGGGTGAAGTCCACCTCGTAAAGCGCGGGTTCGCTCCTATAGACATGGTTCAGGGCTGCGCAGAATGCTTTCAGCTTTTGATGAATGGGGTACTGCAGCAGCCACCACTGCAGATCCGCTTCTGAGTTCCATTCGCCAGACTGCCCGAACTCAGCGCCCATGAATAGCAGCTTCTTCCCGGGGTGCGCGTACATGTATCCCAGGAACGCTCGCGTATTGGCAAACCGCTGCCATTCGTCGCCCGGCATTTTGCCCAGCAGCGACTGTTTTCCATAGACCACCTCATCATGCGAGATGGGCAAGATGAAGTTTTCGGTGAATGCATACACCATGCTGAACGTAATGGCGTTCTGGTGGTAACGCCGGTAGAGCGGATCCTTCTCGAAGTAGGCGAGCATATCGTGCATCCAGCCCATGTTCCACTTCATGGTGAACCCTAGGCCATTCAGATACACCGGACGTGATACACCGCCAAAAGCGGTCGACTCCTCTGCCGCGCTTATCGCCCCTGGAACCTGGTGAATCAGTTCATTCGCTTTTCGCAGGAAGTCGATGGCTTCAAGATTTTCGTTGCCGCCGTAGCGGTTCGGAACCCACTCGCCCGCCTTGCGTGAGTAATCCAGGTAAAGCATGGAAGCGACGGCATCCACGCGTAGTCCGTCGATATGGTACTGCTTCAGCCAGAACAGAGCGTTCGAGATCAGGAACGACTTCACTTCGTTGCGGCCGTAGTTGAAGATCAGCGTGCCCCAGTCGCGGTGCTCACCCAGGCGCGGATCTTCGTGCTCGTAAAGCGCCGTGCCGTCGAAGAAGGCAAGGCCATGAGCATCCTTTGGAAAGTGCCCGGGAACCCAGTCCATGATGACGCCAATACCGGCCTGGTGACAGGCATCTACGAAATACATGAAGTCTTCGGTGTTGCCGAAGCGGCTTGTGGGCGCGTAGTAACCCGTCACCTGGTACCCCCACGACGGGCTGTACGGATGTTCGGCAACGGGCATCAACTCGATGTGGGTATAGCCCAGTTCCTTGACGTAGTTGACAAGACGCGTCGCCAACTCGCGGTACGTCAGCGGCTGACCATTCTCGCCGTGTTGCCATGATCCCAGGTGCACCTCATAAATCGAGATGGGCTGATCCAGCCAGCGGGTTTCCCCTCGTCGCTTAAGCCAAGCCTCGTCATTCCAGTGATAACGGTCCAGGTCGGTCACTATGGAAGCCGATTTGGGCGGCTTCTCCATCGCGAAGCCATAGGGGTCAGCTTTCTCCTGGCTGTAGCCCCGAAACTTCGATTTGACGTTGTATTTGTAATGCGTTCCGACGGGAACATTCGGAAGGAAGATTTCCCACACGCCGCCGTTTCGCAGCCGCATCGGGTTTTGTCTGGTATCCCACCCGTTGAAATCCCCAATTACGCTCACAATCAGTGCATTCGGAGCCCACACGGCAAAACGTGTCCCAGGAACGCCCTCCACGGTGGCAGTGTGCGCGCCAAGTGCGTGATACGTCTCGTAATTCGTCCCTTCCAGGAACAGATGCAGGTCAAAGTCGCTGATTACTGGCGGAAATCGGTACGGATCCTCCATTTCAGCCGTTGAGTTGTCTTGACCCGTCACGCGGAACTTGTACGCATCCGGCTTTTGGGGCAGTTCTGCTTCGAATACACCGCTTTCGTGTGTGCGCTGCGCCGGCACTTCGCGACCATTCACCAGCAGCGTGACTTCTTTCACCTGGGGCAAGAATGCGCGCACCACCCAACCGGCTTTGGGGTCCTGCGTCTTGGGATGCGGCCCTAACCAGGCGAAAGGATCCCCATGGTATCCGCCCGCAATCGCGTCCAAGTCTTGCTCAGCCATTTTGTTTCACCATTCCTAGAGTTCCTCTGCTATTGTTTGTGTCATTACCGCAGTTTCGGATGTCCGGCCTGTCCTCGCCGGTTCGCTCACGCACTGCGGTCCCCTTATCCCGAGGAGTTGTTATACCGAACGAAGAAGCAGGGCAAAACCTTGCGTCACAAACTCTGCAAGATTTCCTGCGTGCGCTTCCGAAAGCCGAGTTACATCTTCACCTGGAAGGCTCGGTAGAGCCGGAGACCATACAGGAGCTTGATCCTTCACTGTCGTTGGATGCCATTCGGTCGAATCTCCATTACAGTGGGTTCGCTGGTTTTTTGAAAGCCTACGTCTGGATCACGAAGAAACTGGATAGTCCTGCGGCATATGCGCTGGCTACCCGGCACTTGCTGAAGCGTTTGGTGGCGCAAAATGTTCGTTATGCCGAAATTACACTTTCCGTAGGCGTCATCCTGTGGAAGGAACAACGGATCGAAGCTGTGTTCGAGGCGATTTCGGAAGAGGCCGCGAAGTTCGAATCGCAAATCGAAGTCGGTTGGATCTTCGATGCCGTCCGGCAGTTTGGCGTAAACGAGGCTGCGCGTGTTTTCACAGCCGCGCGCGAGTTTCGAGATTCCGGTGTCGTCGCAATCGGCATTGGGGGCGACGAGGAACGTGGTCCCGCAAGCTGGTTTGGCCCTCTGTACAAAGAAGCGCGTGATGCAGGGCTGCACCTGACCTGTCACGCGGGTGAAATCTCCGGGCCGGAAAGTGTGTGGCAGGCGCTTCATATCGGTGCCGAGCGCATCGGCCATGGCATTCGCTCACTCGACGATCCCGAGTTGCTCGAGGAATTGAAGCTAAGGGATATTCCACTCGAAGTCTGCCCGTCCAGTAATGTCTGCACTGGCGCCGTAGCGCGCCTCACCGAGCATCCAATTCGTAAACTCTGGGAAGCCGGTGTTCCGATTGTAGTCGGGACGGACGATCCGGCGCTTTTTTTCACTGACCTGCTGCATGAATATACGCTTGCAGGAGAGATTTTCGGCTTTTCGCGAAACGAACTGGCGCTGTTGGCGGCAAACAGCCTGCGCTATCGATTTGGAGGAAACGGCAAATTAGCCGCGTCCGCGTCCGACGGTATCCTCTAGCAGCAGGCTAATCAGCGCCTCCAGTTCGTGAATGCGATCGGTCAAATGCTCGAGGTCGGGAGACTGGTTCTCCCCTAGTGCGGCAACTCGGGCATGCTCAAGAGTGCCCAGCCTATCGCCCAAGCCTTTAATCACCCGTCCGGGAATGCCGACCACGGTCGCGCCTTCCGGAACAGAATGCACCACCACCGAACCCGCACCCACTTTCACGTGGTTGCCCAAAGTGATGTTTCCCAGAACGGAAGCGCCTGTTCCCACGACAACACCGTCTCCGAGCGTCGGGTGCCGCTTTCCACCCTGTGACCCGGTTCCGCCGATGGTCACGCCCTGGTACAGCAAGACATCGTTGCCGATTTCCGCCGTCTCGCCAATTACCACGCCCATGCCATGGTCGATAAAAAGGCGTTCGCCGATCGTGGCTCCCGGATGAATCTCGATTCCGGTCAGGAAGCGCGCAAATTGCGAAACGAACCGGGCCAATACCCAGCGCTTCCGCCCATAAAGCCAGTGTGATAACCGGTGAATGATAACGGCGTGCAGGCCGGGGTAGCAGAGCAGTACTTCCCACTCGCTCTTGGCGGCCGGATCTTCCCGGCGGATGGCGCGGATGTGCTGTCGTAGCGACATCAGGTTTCTATTCTCTCTTACGATGCGCCGTACCGATCTTTTGCTCCTACGGGTTTGCGTGAATGTTAGCCTGAAAATACGATGCCCGAAGGTTACTTACTGCTTTTTGGCTTCGCTGCCCTGGCCACGCTTTTCCCTCTGCTCGCCTTGGCCGTGGGCCGTTATCTAAGGCCAAATCAACCCTCGGCCGCAAAGCTAGACCCTTATGAATGCGGGATTTTGCCCGAATCCGACGCGCGGGGGCGTTATTCGGTTCGTTTTTACATTGTTGCCATGTTGTTCGTTGTCTTCGATGTGGAGACGGTGTTCCTGTTTCCGTGGGCGGTCCGCTACAAGCAGATGGGCTGGTTTGGCGTCGCCGAGGCCGGCATATTCCTCGCGTTCTTGATCGTTGGCTACGTCTGGATCGTTCGCAAAGGTGCGCTTGACTGGCAGTGACCGAACGCCTCTACTATCACGACTCGTATCTTCAAGAGTTTGACGCGACGGTGCTTGACACTGCCGACGACGGCCGGCGCGTTTACCTCGATCGAACAGCCTTTTACCCGACTTCGGGCGGACAACCGCACGACCTTGGCTTCATAGCCGATTCGCCCGTGATTGACGTTGTGGATAACGGCGAAACCATCGTTCATGTTGTAGCCGACGGCTTGATCGCCGGCCCGGTACATTGCCGTATCGACTGGGCTCGCCGTTACGATCACATGCAGCAGCACACCGGCCAACATCTTCTATCTGCCGTGTGTGTGGAACTTCTTCAGGCATCCACTCTCAGCTTTCACATGGGCGAGGATGTCTCGACAATCGAATTAGGAGTTCCGCAACTGATCGAGACGGACATCGAGCGATTGGAACGCCGCGTAAATGAAATCGTTCGCGAAGCTCGCCCGGTTGCGATTTCATTCGAAGATGCGACAACCGCTGGAGGTCTGCGCAAGCCCAGCAAACGTGCAGGTGAACTGCGATTAGTGGCCATCGCCGGCGTTGACAAGAGCGCGTGCGGCGGCACGCACGTTCGATCGACCGCTGAGTTAGGGCCAATCTTAATTCGTCGAAGCGAGCGGGTCCGCGGGAACGTTCGGGTTGAGTTTGTCTGCGGCGACCGCGCTCTTGCCTCCACTCGGAAAGACTTTCGGACGGTAACTGCGATCAGCGGCTTGCTGGCCACGTCGGCCGATGCGCTTCCTTCCCAGGTGCAAGCTTTACAGGAAAGAACGGCACAGGCTGAGAAGGAGAGAACCCGGTTGGCGACTGCCCTAGCTGGGTTTGAAGGCAGGGAACTGTATGGGAACACACTGCCAGACGAGGACGGCATCCGGCGAATCACTTTGCCGGTGGCCGCGATCGACGGTTCAGTGCGGGCGAAGGTGCAAGCCTTCACCGCTCAGGGCAGGGGGGTTGCTCTTGCGGTAGGAGACGACCCGGCCGGTGTTCTGCTGGCGGCGTCAGCCGATTCGGGTGTTAACGCAGGATCCGTCCTGAAAAGTATCTGGGCGAGTGCCGGTGCTCGCGGGGGCGGTTCTGCTGCCATGGCACAGGGCAACTTGCCGGAGGTGGCGCTGCTTGTTCCGTTGCGGGCGGCGCTCGGTTTTCGCGAAGGCCGCTAGGATCCGAACCGATACGCCAGTGCCGTGATCCCGGCCGCGAAAAGAACGGCTGCTGTTGCCAGGAGCGCGATTCTATTGCCTGTCGGTCCTTTTTCTTTCCAGACAAGCAAGCCCCACAGCATCGCGAGCACGACAAATCCTCGCGTCCACAGATTCACTTCTGCAAAAGAAGGCTCAACAGTTGTAGGAACCGATCGCGCCAGCAACCCTGCCAATACTCCTGCCGTCAGGAGGAATCCGGCTGCGATGCCTAGCGCATGCTGTCTCGCGGTTCCTTGGCGATATGCTCCGAACCTCAACCGGGGACCTTCAATGGCCATGTTCATTAAAAACAAACCGAAAATGGCGGTAGAGGCCACAATTCCCACCGCGAACATAAGAACGCCGGCATAGGCGCCTAGGCCGAGATCGCCCCAAAAGGCAGTTTCGGACACCGGGTAAGAAACGCCGATGAAGATGCCGGCGAAGATACCGACGACAATGGCTTTGGTGCTCCTCTTGACAATGCGTGCGGAGGGCTGGCTTCTGGCTGAAGCCGGTTGCGGTTTCCGGGCCGGCGCGCGCTGGGCAATCGCGGCGCAAATAGCGGACGCGAGAAGACCCGCGACACCCGCGCCCAGCAATCCGAAGTTTACATTCGACAACGGTGTCAGTGCCGCAATGATAAATGCCACCGCAAACACAAGCGGGAAACCGGCCGCCATGCCTAGGAGAGACACCGTAGCCAGCAGCAGCATATTCCCTAAGATTAAAAACGAACCCACCGCCGATGGCGATGGCCTGAGAACGCAATCCGGCAACGACTATACGGTCGTTGAAAGACAGTTCTGAGCCGAATGTACCCAGGGTGAAGGCTGCCAATAGGGCGCAGGCCAGAGCACCCAGCGCAAAATCGAAGCAGTAGAGTTCAAAGCGCCACTTCGACCCGGCGAGTTTAAGAGTGTTCGCCCAGGAACCAAGCAGCACGAAGCTGAGAACCAGCAGCAGCATTGCCGCGGCGTGAGAAGAAGGTAAATACACCCCGGCAAATCTCCGAATTTCTAATGTAAGCTACTGCGCGAATGAGTTCTGGAACGAAGCCAAACTGGTCTGAACGGGTGCGGCCACTGGAGTAGCGTTGTTGTTGAAGTATTGTGCCGAGATCAGATTGTGATACACGTTTCCGGCAATCCCGGAAGCAATGGGACCGCTGATGCCACGGCCGCCGGTCAAGAGAACAACTACTACGACTTTCCGGTTGCCGACCTCGGTGAAGGAACCAAACCAGCCAAGGTGTACACCAGGCTGGGCAGTGTCGGTGCAGGTTCCGGTCTTGCCATAGATTGGTGTGGTGGAGTCGAAGTTGGCGCGGCGAGCAGTACCGTATTCCACAGCGCCCATCATGCCGGGCCTGATCTCTTCGGTGAGATTAGAGATGTCGAGAGTCCGCTTAATTCGCGGAATGAACTTCTGGGCATCGTCTTGGCTGCGCGGGTATTGCAGGTAGTACATCGTTCCGCCGTTTGCTACAGCGGAGATGACGCTGGTCAGTTCTAGCGGCGTCAGGCGAATGCCGTCGCCGAAGCTGGTCATCATACCGACACCCGTTTCAGGTGCTTCCGTCGCCAGGTATCCGGCTTCTTCGCCCGGTATGTCCAACCCAGCCTTCTCGCCAAGTCCGAACATCTTGCCGTATTTTTCTACGCGCTCAAACCCAAGCTGCTGGCCCAGGTGAGCGAAGTACATGTTATTGGAGGTCGCCAGGGCGCGGGTCATGTCCATGGAGCCGCGACGTGTCAAACGCACCGCCGTTTCGGGATGAACCAAACCCTCACTCAATGAGGCGAGCGAAACCATTACCTTTACGGTGGAGCAAGGTTGATAGGCGCCTTTCAAGGCAAGCTTCTGATTGACGATGCTCAGAATACGGCCATTGGCGGGATCTGCCACGACAACAGTTCCGTTATAGGGGCCAAGCGCATCGAGAGCGGCACGCCGGACTACCACATCTTCGCCGTCCACGTTGTCGCCAACGGTTGAATCGGCGTATGTCGGCTCGGTCCAAGGGCTAGCAAAGAGTCTATGGCCGCGAGAGCGTCGGCGAGCAACGGTCACCTTGAACTGCGCGGGCTCATCGGTGTGGAGCACGGCAGCCTGAGTGGTGGTTCGCACAACGCGTCTACCGCGCGAAGTCTTGACAACGGTTGTTTCGGAGGCCGCAACCTGGGCCCGCTTGTGCCGCTTATGCTTCTTGGAGGAAGAAGTTCGGACTACAACGCTCTGCGGATCGGGTTTGGCTTCGATAGCCGGTGTCGCGGAAAGCGCCGCAAAACACAACCCTGCCGTTATCAACGAGCGAAAGGTCGACTTTAGTCCTCGGATCATGTCTAACTTAACCATCAAAAAGCACTATTTGCGATCAAACCTAACTACAGTCGCCAAAGCCAAAACATCTAAACTTAGCAACAATTTCAGCGGTACAGAATACTTCTATCCTAAGTAGTTGAATTGATTCCGTCAATCGGAAACATTCTGCAAAGTTTCTGTTGCGTTACAGAAGCTTAATATCAGTCAAGCCGCGGTCCAGCCTCCGTCAATGGCAACTACCGAACCGTTCATAAAATCGGCTGCCGGCGTACACATATAGAGCGCCAGGTTCGCGATCTCTTCCGGTTTCCCTAGTCGGCCAACAGGCTGTCTCTGATTTAGTTCCGCACGGACCTTTTCTTTCTCATGCGGATGATATTTTTCTAAATAGCCCTCGACGAAGGGACTGTCCACGGTTCCTGGGGCAATACAGTTGACTCGCAGCTCCGTCGGGTAGTCTACGGCTAATTGCCGCGTCATGGCATGAACCGCTCCCTTGGTCGCGCAGTAGGCCAAACGCCGCTTGACCCCCACCATACCGGCGACTGAGCCGATATTAACGATCGATCCGCGGACTTGCCGAAGCAGCGGAATCGCGGCTCGTGTCATAAGAAATGTGCCTTCCACGTTGACCCGAAATAGCCGTTGTAGATCCGGCAGGTCGGTCTCTTCGATGTTGCCTACCAGGCCAATACCAGCGCAATTCACCAGGATGTCCAGGTGAGGCACGGCCTGAAACAGCGCGGTTACCGCACGTTCGTCTGTGATGTCGCAGGCAAAAGAAGTCGCGCCTGGGAGATTGGCAGCGCACTCGCGCGCTCGCTGTTCATTCAGGTCGACTATCACGACGCGGGCACCTGCACCGGCAAAGGAACGCGCGGTTGCCTCGCCTATGCCGCTTGCTCCTCCGGTGATCATCGCAGTCTTGTTGTCCAGCCGAAACACGTCAGTCATATCCCCGATGATAGTGGCCCGTACCAGATAGATGACACAATGTCGTCGTTTGTACCCCTGTTGGTAAATAGTGCATTTCGCATTTTCGTGGACCCTGCTACTGTTACGAGAGAAGATTAAAATTCTTGCAACTTGTGCGCAGAAACATCCTGATCGTGGAAGACAATCCGGGCGATATTCGCTTGATGCAGGAAGCGCTGCGAGAAGTGAATCCTCCCGTCAATATCCAGGTCGCCATGGACGCAGATCAAGCGTTTGCACGCTTGGAATCCAAACAGGATTCATCTAAGGCCGAACTGCCCAGCCTAATCTTTCTGGATTTTAATCTGCCTAAGGCCGGTTCCCGTGAACTGCTGCGAAAGCTGAAGGAAGATCCGGAATTGCGCTTGATTCCGGTTGCTGTTCTGACTACGTCCGATGCTGAACGCGATGTTCGGGACGCTTACGACTTGCACGCTAACTGTTACTTGCGAAAGCCTGTGGATCTGGATGGGTTTTTCACGACCATTCGAACGGCGGCTGATTTTTGGTTGAACATTGCCTACACAGTTGACCGGCCAGCTGACGCCTGATTTCACAGCGGCCTGATGCGATGTGCGCGCACCTGACAAACGCACTTCATTTGTTATCATCTACTCCTCAGTGCGCGCTTACTCCATCGGAGTCGATCTCGGGGGAACTAATCTACGAGTAGCTGCCGTTTCGGATAACGGGACGATGCTCGAGAAGGTTGCGCACTCGACTACCTATTCAAAGGGCCCGGTCGGTGTTGTGGACGAAATGGTCCAGATCATCGGGGAGATACGCAACCGCTACGGTGCAGACGGGTTGACCGGCGTTGGCATCGGTGTACCCGGATTCATTGACATGGACGAAGGGGTGATTATTGGTTCGGCAAATTTGCCGGGCTTTCAAGGCTTTCCCATTCGCGATGTCATTCAGCAGCGGCTGGGAACTACCATCATTCTGGAGAACGACGCCAATGCCGCCGCATTGGGAGAGAGCTGGATCGGGGCCGGTAAGAATGTGAAAGATTTGATCCTGATCACCTTAGGTACTGGCATTGGCGGCGGAATCATTGTCGATGGCAAGATCCTGCGCGGCTTTCGCGGAATGGCAGGAGAGATTGGCCACATGACGGTATTCCCGGATGGCAATCCCTGCGGATGCGGAAATTGCGGGTGTCTGGAGAAGCATGCCTCCGCCTCTGCCATCGCTGCAATGGCGAGCATGATGGGCATTGCCACTACGAAATTCAGCGCTCGCGAGGTTTTCGAACTCGCGCAGGCAGGCAATACGCGAGCCCAGCTTGTTTTTGAATCAATGGGCCGCTCCCTCGGTATTGCGATTGCAAATCTGGTGAACCTCTTCAATTTCCCGCTTTATCTTCTGAGCGGCGGTCCACTGCCGGCGTGGGAATTTTTCGCACCGACGATGTTTGCCGAAATTTCAAAGCGTTCCTTCACGTTTGGACGCACCGGCGCACGTGTGGAGAAAGCCGTCCTGGGAAGCGATGCAGGCCTGTTCGGCGCTGCTTACCTCCCCTTTCAACACGCGCCCGCAGTGCAGCAGGCCTCTGCGACACTGGAATCTCCCGCCACCACATAATCATGACCTCTCGAAGTAATCGCTACTGGCTCGGCCTGGATGTTGGTACGAGCGGATCCCGTGCGCTTCTTGTTGATGCCAGCGGCCGCGTCCGGCACGCCTTCACGGCGCCGCATAAAGACATGCAGATGGCCAAGCCGCTGTGGGCCGAGCAGGATCCGGACGACTGGTGGCGCGCCTCGCAAGCGGCCATTCGCGGCGTGTTGTTGCGGGCCGGCGTGGACGGCACTTCGGTGGCGGGCGTTGGTGTAACGGGCCAGATGCATGGGCTGGTTCTGCTGGATGCTCACAACGCGGTGATTCGTCCAGCGTTGATCTGGTGCGACCAGCGAAGCCAAAAGCAAGTAGATTTCGTGAATGCCAAATTGGGGCGGGATGCCGTGCTGCGCTCGACGGCAAACCCCATGCTAACCGGATTCACTCTTCCTAAATTGCTTTGGGTGCGCGACAACGAGCCTGACAAGTTTGCCCAAATTCGCCACATTCTGCTGCCCAAGGATTACGCCCGATTTCAACTGACTGGCGAGTATGCAACCGACGTAAGCGATGCCAGCGGCACGGGGCTGTTCGATGTGACACATCGGAGATGGTCGCAGGAAATGGTGTCGAGTTTGGGGCTGGATGCTGCCATGCTGCCTCGCGCTTATGAATCGAGCGAAATCTCGGGCACAGTGACGGAAGACGCAGCACGCGCAACCGGACTCATCGCCGGCACGCCGGTAGTTGCCGGTGCGGGAGATCAGGCCGCCAGCGCCATCGGGAACGGGATTGTGGAGCCTGGAACGGTTTCCTGCACCATCGGCACCTCCGGCGTGGTTTTTGCGTATCTCGAGAAGCCGGCGTACGATCCCGAAGGGCGTGTCCACACCTTTTGTCACGCCATACCCGGGGTTTGGCACGTGATGGGTGTAACCCAAGGGGCTGGTTTAAGCTTGCAGTGGTTCCGAAACCGGTTCGCGGCTGAACTGCAGTACGACGATCTGACCGCCGAGGCCACGCTTTCGCCCCCTGGTGCCGACGGTCTTTTCTGGCTGCCCTACCTGATGGGCGAGCGTACGCCGCACCTGGACGCCAATGCTCGTGGATGCTGGATTGGCTTAACGGCAAAGCACAGTCGGGCGGACTTAGTGAGGGCGGTGTCTGGAGGGCGTTTGCTATTCCCAGAAAGACGGACTGGAAATCATCGCCTCGCTGGGCGCGCATCCGTCGCTGGTGCGTTTGTCCGGCGGCGGAGCGAAAAGCCCGTTCTGGCACCAGCTGTTCGCCGATGTGTTTGACACGCGCGTAGTGATGCTGGAGACACAGGAAGGCTCGGCTTACGGCGCCGCGCTTTTGGCTTTGATTGGGACCGGCGAGTATGCTGACCGCTGCGGAACTCTGCAAGCGTGGCAATTCATGAGGTGGACGGAAAGAATCCTGATCCCGCGTCGGCTCAGTTCTATCGCAAACATTACGATGTGTTCCGATCGATGTACCCGGCGCTAAAGCCGGTATTCGAGGCTATCGGCCAATTGGATGCCTGATCCGCTTCCCACTTGCTGCGACCTTGCTCTGCCCGTTCCTGTTGACCGTCCCTTTACTTACTCCTTGCCTGCGAGCTTGCAGGGACGTGTTCGCGTGGGATGCCGCGTCAGCGCGCCATTTGGCTCGCGCCAACTTACCGGTGTTGTCGTCCGGTTGCATAGCTCTCCGGTAGATTCAACCATCCGCGATGTGGCGAAGCTGATCGACGAAGAGCCGGTACTGGAGCGCGAGCTTCTGAGTCTGGGTGAATGGATTGCGGAATATTACTGCGCACCTATCGGCGAAGTGTTGCGCGGCATGCTTCCGCTCAGTGGCGAGACCAGGCGCAGTGCCACCTACTCATTGACGGGACTCGGTCGCGATGTAGTTCGCCAGTTGACGTCCGCGCAACAGGACGGAAGTGTCGCACTGCTTCGCCTGTTGGAGAACCGGTCTTTAGCCGCGACTTCGTTGTCTGCAAAAGTCCCCGGAGCGCGCGATCTTTTGAAGCCGCTGATCAAGCGAGGATGGGTGGTGGCGGAGGAGCAGGAGGAACAACGAGATCCGCTGCGCGCATCTGCAGAACGGCTGGAAGTAGAGTTTGTCGCGCGCGCTGCCGAAGGACTCAAGCTGAATAAGAGTGAGCGCGAGTTGCTTGCCTTCCTGGAACTGCATCCGGGTGTTCATAATCTGGCTGTATTAGCGAAAAGCGTTCGACGTGCGAGCGAGGCGGCCCGTTCGCTGGCGCGACGCGGTCTGGTCCGGGCGGAAGCTGAAAGCCAGCGTGCGCCTGCAGGGTACGACCGTCCCGTTCCGATACTGAATGAACACCAGGCGGCGGCTTTCCGGGACATTCGCGCAGCAATGGATGCGCGCGAATACAAAGCTTTCCTGCTGCAAGGAGTGACAGGTTCCGGAAAAACCGAGGTTTACCTGCATAGCATTGATGCGGCGCTGGCGCTGGGGCGGAACGCCTTAATGCTGGTGCCGGAGATTGCGTTGACGCCGGCGGTAGCGGGACAGTTTTTTCACCGCTTTGGAAAACAGGTAGCCATTCTGCACTCCGCGTTCGGCGATGCAGAACGGGCCGAACAATGGCGGCGTATACGCAACGGCCAAGCCCGCGTGGTGATTGGCACGCGCTCCGGCGTTTTTGCCCCAGTGCAGAACCTGGGGCTGGTGATAGTCGATGAAGAGCACGATGGCAGCTACAAGCAGGGAGAGACGCCCCGTTATCATGGCCGCGATGTGGCGCTTGTGCGGGCCAAAGAAGCGGGTGCCATTGCTGTCCTGGGGTCGGCAACACCGAGCATTGAAACACGCTTCAATGCCGACCAGGGCAAGTATGAAATGTTGCGACTGCCAGAGCGCATCGCGCAGCGTCCCATGCCGGTGGTTGAAATCGTCGACATGCGCACCGAGTTCCTGGAAACCAAGCGGCAGACTACGTTCTCTCGCAAGCTAATTGGAGAGATGCAGCAACGACTCGCCAACGGCGAGCAAACCATGTTGCTGATGAATCGCCGTGGTTTCTCAAGCTTCATGGTGTGCCGGGCCTGCGGCGAGCGATTACAGTGTGTGAACTGCTCCGTGGTGCTGACCTACCACAAACGCGATCGCCGCATGCTATGCCATTACTGCGGATACGCCGAGCGAGTGCCCGAAGAATGTCCTAAATGCGGCAGCGACCATATTCAGTTTCTTGGGAGCGGCTCTGAGCGCGTGGAAGAAGAGTTGCATGCGGCGCTGCCCACGGCACGCATTGCCAGGCTGGACCGCGATACGGCATCAGCAAAGGGCGCCTTCGAATCCATCCTGCAAAGTTTTCGTGAAGGCAACATAGACGTCCTGGTGGGTACGCAGATGATTGCTAAAGGCCACGATATTCCGAATGTCACGCTGGCCGGCGTCGTGTTAGCCGACATCGGGCTAAGTATGCCGGACTTCCGCGCTGCCGAGCGCAGTTTCCAGCTGCTGACGCAGGCGGCGGGCCGAGCGGGACGGGGAAGTACACCCGGTCGCGTGATTGTGCAGACGCTGAATCCCGATCACTACGCCATCGGCTTTGCCGCGGCGCAAGACTACGAAGCGTTCTACAAGAAAGAAATCGAATTCCGAAAATGGCTTCGCTACCCGCCCTTCGCTGCCTTTGCGAATGTGGTTGTACGCGATCAAAAACAGGAAGAAGCGCTGCGATTGGCAACGGAGCTCGGACGCTTGCTGATGGTGCCCCCTGAGGGCGTGAAAGTGATGGGGCCGGCAGAGGCGCCCGTTCCACGGTTGCAGAATGAGTTCCGCTACCAGATTTTATTGAAGGCGGCGAAGCGGTCGATTTTGCGAATGCTGTTGAAGCAGATGCGTGCGCACGCGGATGCAGAGAAATGGCGTGCGACGACGCTGATGATTGACGTAGACCCGATTACCCTGATGTAGGGCCTTAGGCGGTCTGCTCTTCCATCCAGTCCCAATCTTGCATCCATCGCGAATAGCCCTGCAATCGGCGCTGCAGCTCAGTGCCAAATCTGTACGCCGGAATGTCCCGCCAATCCATTTGCCCGCGTGCGAGTGCGCCATATACTTCGGAGAGTTCCGTTTCGATACGCATCTTATTCGACGGATCTAAACTCCAAATCCCTTGCGGATCTGTGATGCCGGTCAAGCGGGTACAGGCGTTTGCCCAGTCTGTGCTGTCGATAGACGGGTACCAGCAGAAGCCGCGCACATCGTGACCGGCGCCGACCAGGTCTTCGTATTGGCTCTCCATAAACTTGAGCCAACTCAAGCGCTCCTCCACCGTTCCACGAATGTTTGTTTCGGAAAGCATCACGGGCAGGCGGTATCGATGAATGTACTGCTTAGCGATCGACGCAAACGCCTTCGGATGCTGCACCACCGCCACGGGATTCGGGCGCGCCTGCTCTTCAGACCATTTCCAATCCATCTCCGAATGGATGTAGTAATCAAGCCCGAGAACATCGATAAATCCGGGCTGTTCGCGGAGATTTTCGAGTGCGGTGCGATCGGCGCCGTTGCCGGTCAGGTATCTCCAAAGTTTATGTTCGGAACCGACGCGGCCTAGCACCAGATCTGTTATCAGAAAGCGACGGGCATTGACGAAATCTACCCACGCGCTTGAGGCGGCGTCGAGCGCCTGATGGTGCTCGGCTGTATCGACATGAATGAATTCGATCTCTGTATTTTTCTGCCGCAGCATTCGGCAAGAGCGGCAAATGGCTTGTGCCACCTGTAGCGTCATCGCCACAAAGTTCCGATCGGAGGCAAGATGCGGATACCACATGCCGGTTAATGAGCAGAACAGCGTAGTCGGCAACGGCTCGTTAAATACGGTGTATCGACGGAGGTGCGGATAGCGGTCGGAGACTCGATCGAGAAAACGTTCGTAAAGCGACGGAAAGTCTGGGTGGAGGAAGCCGTCGGTGAGCCACGCCGGAAAAGAGGTGTGATGGAGCGGGTCGACAATGGGCCGAAGTCCCTGTTGCTTCATGAAGCCAAGCGGCCCATCCAGCCAATTCCAGTCAAAGGTGCCGCGTGTTGCTTCAATCCGATGCCACGGAATGGAATAACGAAGCTCTTGAATGCCTGCACGCTGCAGCATTACGAGATCGTCGCGCCAACACTCGATGTGCCTGGTGGTGCCGAGAACATCCTGCCCCGACCCGAATATTTGCGTACTTTCGAAGCCGCCTAAGTGCGTCGTCAAGAATGATGACGGACCAGCAGGACGGAACGTATCCGGTTATTCCCGAACCTCGCGTCTTTACGGTTTCGGCACTGCTTCTGCGAGTTTTAGAACTCCTGGCGCAACGCGTATGAGTAAGTCTGCCTGTCGCTCCGATGCGCTTTGGACGGCCGCAAGGTCCGCGTCCTTCTGCGAGGCCTGCCGGCCAGCATCCAGATTGTCGAGTGATTGGAGCGCGACGCGGCACAGTGTCGCGAGTTGGTCGGCCAGCGGGAGATCTTCGTTGAGCAAGCTGTGGGCTTGCAGAGCAGGCCGAATCACATCGATATTGGCAGACCACAGCGCGAGGTTCTTGCGCAGCGCTGCACTGTGTTCCGCGTCGTGCGGTCCCGCAAGATAAGTGTCTACATCGGCGCGGAAGCGGCGTGCATCATCGCTTTCCGGCGGTACGGCATCCACGAGCCGGTTCAGCGGCGTGTTGGGCGCGTACTTGTTTGCATGACGCGAGTAGCCTTTAACGGGCTCCAGTACTGAAGCAAATCTATCGAGACTCTGCGTCGATTCCGTTCCCATCAAGCGTTGCCGCATCAGTTCCAAGCTAGTTCGATGCGTGAGACCGACCCACTCCAGCCACAAACTCGTCTGCTGCAAACGGGCGTACATCGACGTTGTGTCGGTAACGGTCTCCGGCGACCAGAAGCGTTCTGCAATGGCCGCCAAGCGAGGCCACAAACGCGAATCGACATTTTCCGACGAGGCCAATTCTTCCCACATGGCCGCCTCACCTCCCAGCACACGTTTCGCTTGCTCGGGTGTGAGGTCGGCGGGCGTTCCGGCCGCTGGAGCACCCGGCTTCGGCGTTCCCGGCAAGCCGTCGCTGGTGGGCGCAGGGGGCGGATCTTTCATCGGATCCACCGCGTAATGGTACGAAGCTGGATAGGACAGGTCAACATAGTAGCCGGCGGAGAGTATCGCCGAATAGCCTTCCCTCGCTGCCTGCCACAAGGAGGCCTGTCCGCGCCAGGATTGGATGACGATGCTCTTTGGCAACGTGGGCTCCAGTACTTCGTCCCAACCTTCCATGTGTTTGCCATACTTGGTCACAATCTTCAGCAGCTTGCCGTTAAAGTAAGCCTGCAACTGCGCCGGACTCTGCATCGCGTGCTTATGCATGAACTTCTGAATGCTGGGGTTTTCACGCCACTGCTTGGCGGCGACTTCATCGCCTCCAATATGGAAATATTCATCGGGAAAGATCTTGGTCATCTCGCCAATGAACCCATCGAGAAAACGATAGGTTGAGTCTTTCGTCGGGTCCATCAGGTCGTATAAGATGCCATAGCTGCGGGCAATGTCAAAGCTCCCACTGCGTGCCGCGAGCTTCGGGTAACCCGGCAGCCAGCTGGTGGCGTGACCGGGAATGTCGAATTCCGGTACGATGCGGATTCCGCGGTCGCGTGCGTAGGCGATGACATCGCGCAGATCTGATTGCGTGTAGTATTGGCCGTCCGACCCGAATTGCTGCAAACGCGGGTATCTTTTGCTCTCCACGCGAAAGCCCTGATCGTCGGACAGATGCCAGTGCAGCACATTCATCTTTACCGCCGCCAGTCCGTCGATTGTGCGCTTCACGCCATCGACCGGAATGAAGTGGCGGGAGACGTCCAGCGACAGGCCCCGCCAGGGGAAACGTGGGCCGTCGTGAATGGTCACGGCGGGAATGGCGAAGCCGCGCGGCACGTTCTCCCCGGGCGCAGTGGTTGTTTGCTGCACCAGTTGCAACAACGTCTCCATGCCGCGCAGCACGCCCAGCGGTTCATCCGCCGACAAGCGCACTTGTTCCGGCGTGACCGCAAGTGAATATTGTTCGTTGTCACCTAGCTTTTGCGGACCTTTGTGGGCGCGTCCTTCCACAACGACGCTCAGGGTCGCGTGTTCATCAGCCGGAACCGTATGCGGCAACAACAGCATCCCGGTCTGCCTGCTCAATTGCGAGAACAGGCGCACGACTGCCAGTTGCACGCGGCCGTCGCTTGCGCCGACGCCGGAGGTGCTGACCGAGAACGATGTGGTGATGGGCAGAAATCCCGATTGTTCGGTCACGCTTGCGGGCAGCGGCATCAGCGGTAACTCAGCGGACGGACCGAAGGTTGGCAGACCCAAAAGAAACGCTGCCAGGTAGAAAAGAGGACGATTGTTGCGCAAGTGTCACTAGCATAACTTGGGCTTTCTAAAATAGCGGGGATGTCTTTCTGCTTCACCCGCGTGCATTTCTTTTTTGGAGCAGACGAAAGATTATCTTTCCCGGCGCCCCTTCCGGCGAATCTTCTCCGGGGCGCTTTAGGGAGCGTTCTCAGGAGCAGGCCAGAGGATTATTTACGGCTCTTTGCTCCTACGTCACCCGGCGGACCAAGTGGTCTGGTGCAGCGGCCTCGACCTTTCGTGTTCCGTGCTGCGCATCTGGCTGGTGCCACCATCGAAGCTTCGGGCGACTTCTGGTTCCATGTGCACGTGTTCGACACCGACCTGGTTGAACTCTTAATTAATGCCTTTGCGGAGGTAGCGAACGAAGGTTTGGGCGCAGAACGGTCGCGTGTGAAGTTGTTGAGTTTCCATCGCGAGCGGGTGGAAATGCCTCTGGAACCAGGGCAAACCGCAGCACAAGCGACGGTCGAGTTCGTTACTCCTACGGAGTTAAAACATAACGGCGTATTGGTGAAAGATCCGGCGTTTCCGATCCTGGTCTCGCTGATTGGGACCCGGTTGATAAACCTCGGCGGTTCGCATCTCGACGCATTGCCTCCGGCATGGCTGGACACAGCGAACGAGGTCAACATAGCGTGCTCGGACCTCCGGCACGTAGCGGCAACACGATTCAGTAGCCGTACCGGCCAGGAACATCCGCTGGGCGGCTTCGTCGGTACAGTGACTTACGAAGGAGATCTCACCCGCTTCATTCCTTATTTACAAGCAGCGCAGCATACGGGCGTAGGCAGGCAGACAACGTGGGGAAAAGGGGAACTACGCCTTCGTTTATGACCACTCTTCGTAGATGGAGGCGATCAAGTCGTCCAGTGCGCGCTCCGGGTCGGAAGCCAGCAGCACTTCGCGGTTGAAGGCCGTAAACAGCGGCAGAGCGAGCGGCGACGGACGCGGTAAATCGTATAGTTGCAAGGGTGTCGCATGGATGCGTGCGGCCTCCTCGTAGGCTCGCGGCGCATCACACTCGTCTTCGAGCACTTCGCGCACAGCTTCCCGGAGCAGCGGATGATCGGGCTCATGCTCCATCAATGTTTTATAGAGCAAGCTTCCGTTCCACGAAGACGCTTTGGCAGACACGTTGCCCTGCAGCGTGCGGCGCGGCAGCAGTTGGCCGATCTCGGCAATGTGACGGAATTTGCGGCCGAGAGTCTCCGTCGATTTCAGGGTGCGCTCTAGATCCTGCAGCCAATCCTGCGGGTCGAACGCATCGTGCAGCATTTCCGCATCGAACGGCATGCGGGCGTCCAGCGACAGCAGGAAGCTGTGGTCATCGAAGTTCGCCACCACACTTCGGCCACCCGCAAGCCGCGCGCCCGCAACCCAGGCCAGCGAACGATTCACCGCGCGTCCCGCCACAACATGCACCAGCACCAACATGGTTTTGCCGGTGACGATGCGTTCCGCCATTACGGGCGAGTCCGTCGGCAGCGGCAACGCATGGTACTGGCGCTCGACGAACGAAGCCGCGCGTGCAGCCACATTCGAGTCAACTTTGTACGCGGCCTGCAAATAGCTGGAGCAGCCTGCCTCGCCCTCGCTTTCCCAGGCCGTTCGCAACTCCCGACGTAGCTTCAACTCTTCGATGGCCATCTGCGCAGTCAGGGCCATCTTGTTGCCCATCCAGCGCGGCGTTTTCACCGCCTCGCCCTGCGCCGGTTCCACCACCGCCATATTCTGGTGAATGGTCTTCACGCGTACTGGTTTGCCGGCCATGATGAAAGCTTCGTTCGGCTGCAGAGAGGTCACGAAGCCTTCCTCCACCGAACCGAGATGCCGGTTACGTGCCGAGACAATCTTCATCTCGTAATCGGCGCTGATGACGCCGGTGTTCATGTAATACTGCCGTGCGGTTTTCTTATCCGTGACGCGGAACGTACCGTTCTCAATCAGGATTTTTCCATAGGTGCCGTAGGGGCCTAGCACCTTACCGTGCCCCGCCAGGTACTGCAGAACCTCGTCGAAGTCAGGCCGGGATAAGTCAAGGTACGGACCCGCCCTCCTAACAAGCTCGAATGCTTCGGCGCAGTGCCAGGGCCGTTCGATGCTCATACCTAGCAGCACTTGCGCCAGGACGTCCAGAGGCCCTTGTGGAATGCGCAGCGCATCCAATCTGCCCTCGCGTACAGCTTCACGGAGCGCAATGCACTCCAACAGATCGGGGACGCTCAAAGGCACCAGCGTTCCCTGCGCGACGCCGTTAACCCGGTGTCCGCTGCGCCCCAGACGCTGTAAGGCACGACTAACACCGCGCGGAGTTCCGACGAGAGCGACGTGATCTACGCTCTCGAAATCGACCCCAAGCTCCAGGCTGCTCGAGGCAACAACAGCGCGCCATTGGCCATCTTTCAGGCCCTGTTCAATGTCGTTACGAGCTTCGCGATTGAGGGAGCCGTGGTGGACGGCGATGCGTCCGTCCAACTCCGGCAGCAGGACGTTCAGCGCCAAAGCAAGCCGCTCCACGGCGGAACGCGTGGTCAGAAAAATGAGTGTGCAGCGGCCTTGTTCCACCAGATGGGCCACGGTGGGCGCGATGCGAAATGGATTGTGACCGGCAGGCGGCAACCAGGTTCCGGGTTCGGGTGCAACAATCTCCAGGCGGTGCGATTTGCGGACATCCACGCTTGCGACGGCACATGGTCGTGATCCGCACAGCAACTGCTGGATGGCAGAAACCGGCCATGCCGTGGCGGAGATGCCAATCCGCTGCAATGGCCTTTCGGCGCGGTGTTCCAGCCGTTCCATACACAATGCCAAAAGCGATCCACGTTTGCCCTCCGCGAACGAGTGAATCTCATCCACAATGATGGTTTCCGGAGCAAACCCGTTCTCCCGCCATGCGGATTGCGACAGGATGGAGCTGAGCGTTTCGGGCGTCGTCAGCAGCAGATGCGGCCGTTTGCGGTTCTGCTTGGAGCGTTGTGCCTGTTCTGTGTCGCCGGTGCGCACATCCATTCGAATCTGTTGCAGAAGCGGGAGGCTTCTGTTCACCGCTTCCAGCGCCGGCGTCAGATTGCGGTGAATGTCGTTATCCAGGGCCTTAAGTGGAGAAACGTAGATGGCTGTCACCGCGTTCGGCAATCGATGCGCAGACGCAAGCGTGGCCAGTTGAGACAAGACCGACAGAAACGCGGCGAAGGTTTTCCCGCTGCCGGTGGGAGCAAGCACCAGCGTGTTCTCGCCTTTCAGCGTATGTGGCAGTGCTCCGCGCTGTATATCGCTGAGATCCGGGTAGGTCTGGACGAACCATTCCGCGAGGGCCGGGTGAAGGGCCGAAAGCAGTGGCTTGCTGCCGGCTGGTTTACTGGATGGAGGCTTGGTAGAGCGCTTCGACACGCGCGAGGTCATCGCATTCCTCTGCCTTCTTATCACGCCTCCAACGCAAGATTCTGGGGAAGCGCAGTGCATAACCACTCTTGTGGCGCGGGCTCTTTTGCACGCCATCGAAGGCGACTTCCAGCACCACTTCCGGGCGCACCAGCACCACTCGCCCAAAACGGTCAGTCGATAAAGACCGCAAAATTCGAGTCAGATCTTTCACTTCGGAGTCGGTGAGTCCCGAGTACGCTTTGCCCACATTCACGTAGCCGCCCGGAGCTTGAACCGCGAAGGTATAGTCAGACAGAAAAATGGCGCGCCTTCCCTGGCCCTGTTCCGCTGCCGTGATTACCACATCCAGTGTGCCGTACGGGCGCTTTACCTTCAACCAGGTGCCGCTGCGCTTTCCTGGCTCGTAGATACTGCCTCTGCGTTTCAGCAGCAGCCCCTCATTGCCGCGGCTTCGCGCTTCGGTGAACATCCGGTCGATGTCACCGTGCGTTTCCGCTGTGTGCTGTTCTGAGAGCAGCAGCGGCATCGGCTGGGCTCGAAACAAATCCTCCAGCGCCGCCCGCCGCTGTTCGAACGGATGCTGCAACAACAGTTGGCCGTTCCGAAGAAGCAAGTCGTACCCCACGAAGACGACCGGCACTTCCTGCATGAGCGTTGCGCTTACGCGCTTGCGCGCAATCCGCTGTTGCAGAAGGTTGAAGTTTAGCGCCCGGCCGTCGCCCCAGCCGAGGATCTCGCCATCGACAATGCCGTTGCCCTCCAGCGACTCGAAAGCAGTGACAATCTCTGGAAACGAAGTGGTAACGTCTTCCATGCCGCGCGAATAAATGCGCACATGCCCGTTTTCGAAGTGGATCTGCGAGCGGATACCATCAAATTTATCTTCGACATACCAGTCGGTTGCCGAAGGCAGGTCATCCAGACGGTCCAGCGGCTTCGCCAGCATGAAATCCATCGGATGAAACAGCGCTGCCTCGATTGCACCGAGTTCGCCGTGGCGGGCGGCCAATGCCACCCGCGCCAGATCTCCCAGGCGGTTATTGGCGTCACGAACCGCCTCCGCAGGAACATCGCAGGCGCGTGCAACGGCTTCTTCCACCATCTTTTCCAGCAGCCCTATGCGCAAGCCACGCGTGATGACCTTGACGAAATACTTCAGTGCGCCCGGCCTGTATCTGCGGTAGGCCGTGACGAGGATTTCGATGCGGCTGGCTGTCAAACGTGTTCGAAACAGCTCCTGGTACAGCGCTTGGGCCTGCTGAAGGCATAGCGGCTCTTCTGCCGACAATCCGCGCATCAAGAGGCCCGTGGTTTCCCCCGTGTCACCCGATTCCGTGTGGCAAACCCGGAGTGTGTCGCGGTCCCAACCGGTGGCTGCCTGCAGCGCGTCTCGAAGCACGCCGTAACCGATAGAAAGCTTCGGCTGTTCCTCACCCGCAAACAACGTCAATGTCTGCGCTTCTTCCGCTACTGGACCCACGCTCAGAAACTGAACTGCAAGGAACAAATCGCGATCGGGCAAGACGCGAAGGTAATCGGCCAGGATCTCAACCTTGCGGAGACGGCTGTTGTGGCTGGCGATCTGCTCGCAAACTTCGGCGAAGCGATCCATCAACCCTCGGCCTCTAGATTGCCTTCGCCGGTCGCACGGTAAGGCGCAGCGGCGGAGATGCCGCGGTTCCGCAGAATCTGTGCAAACGGCGCTGTATAGCCGTGAACGACATCCACATGCTTTGCTTGCGACCGGTCCACCATCTCCAGCAGTTCGGTGAAGTCCGCATGGTCAGAGTAGGGAATCAGTTCTTCGGCCCCGCTTCTTGCACGCGCGTTGTCCAGTTGCGCCCAGCCCGATACATACGCCAGGCGGATGTTTTTGCCGCTTGCCTCCAGCACTCGCCCGTGCGTGGGCACAACTACCAGTGCCTTGCCGGCCGTGGCGGTGGCTTCATAGGGCTCGGAACCTGGAAACATGTAGCCATGCTCTTCGTAAATCGGCAGAAACTTTGCAATCGCACCATGAACCGCCGTGCGTATTCCCGCCTGACACAAAACGTGCACAATCTCCTGCCCGCGGCCGAGTGGATAGCCGACGAAAGCCGGCACTACATTGGCCTGCAGACATTCGCGTGCAAACCGGACAATGCGCTCCATCGCTTCTTCGCGTGAAAGCAGGCGATACAACGGCAGACCGAATGTAGATTCGATGATGAGCCTGTCACACCTAATGATCTCGGTGCTGGCGCCACACAAGGGCGGCCGCAACTTAACGTCACCTGTGTAGAGCAGGCGTTCGCCGCCATATTCGATCAGAAGCTGTGCCGCCCCTAGAATGTGGCCCGCTGGATAGGCCGTTAACACGGCCCCGTTCCACTCCATGCTGCTGCCGTAGTCCAGCGGCAGCGCTTCGGGTTCGCGCTGCTCCGGTTCCAGCCATAGCCGCAGTCGGTAGATGCGCAGCGTGACGGACGTGCCAATTACGCGGCCGTGACAGCCGCGCGCATGGTCGCTGTGCCCATGCGAGATCCACGTGGCCTCGCACCCTTGCGTATTATCCAGCCACAGATCGATCTCCGGCAGATAGAAACCACAATCGCGAAACTCAACCTGCACGATTTGGTACGCCTCTACTGGTTCAGCATCGCTGCACAAAACGTGTCCAGAAAGCTGCGCACGTCGTGGTCGGAGGCGAGCGTGTCATCGGCCATCAATGCAAACGCGAGCCAACGCCCGTGGCCCGTTTGCAGATAGCCGCTCATTGTGTTTACGTGCCCCAGGAAACCAGTCTTCGCATGGATTCGTTCTGCTCCTGCAGCACTCTTCAGACGCGACTGCAGGGTACCATCGACGCCGCCAATGGGAAGCGAGGCTAGCCAGACACCATGCAACGGGCCTTGCCACATAAAGCGAAGCAGCGCCACCGTAGCGTCGGGGCTTGCTTTGTCCTGACGCGCCAAGCCGGACCCATCGCTTGCCTCATAGCCGCTGCCGTCGCGAGTAATGCCTAAAGAATCGAGGAACTTCTGGCGCTCCGCCAACGGATCCGCGGCCGCACCCTGGGGAAGGGCGGACTCCCTTAGCAGCACTTCCGCATAGAGATTTTGGCTTACCTTATTGGTCACTTGCACCAGTTCCGAGACGGGTTCGGATTGATGTGTCGCCAGAATGGTTCCTGCTAACGCCGGGGCGGCTGTTGCAGAAGGGTGGCGATACTCTGATGTTGCCTCGCCGCGCACCGCAATGCCCTGATCCATCACTGCGTCGCGCAAGCACTCGGCTGCGAAAAGCGCCGGATCCTCTACCGCCAGTTCCGCCTTCAACTCTGCCGCGCCTGCCAGCACTGTTCCCCAAAGCACCACCTCGTTCGATGCCAGCGGCCGCACGACGTGCACTTCGGTTGTTCCTGTTGCGACCGTTCGAACCTGATTCAGCAGAACGAAATGGGGCACTGGAGGACGAAGCTGGATATCGGCTAGTTCGCCCTCCTCGGTTGGGTGCAGCAACAGCGTGATGGTGCCGTCGTTCACGAACAGCGAGCTCACCGGAGCGCTGTAGCCGTAGGGAATGTCTTCAATGGCCCAGCCGTCCGGATAACGCTGTTCGGCATAGCGCGTCGCTACGCCCGCGACATCGCCGTTGATGGACGAAACACCGCGCTGACGTAAGTTGTTGGCGAACTCGCGCACAGCCGCAAGCGGGTCGGCGTCGGCGGCGTTGATGGCGTACGGAAAAACGCGCCCGGACATGCCGGGATCGCCACCGCCGATTAACTGCAAGCCAGAAAGTACGGTTGCATGCAGTGCGTCTGCTCCATCCGCGCGAAGCTCAGTAGTGAAGCGGTAATCCGGGCCCAGTTTCATCAGCGCGAATGCCGTTGTGTACAGCTTGTTATTCGATGCAGGCGTGAATAGCTCCGCACTGTTTTCGGCTGCAAGCACTTCGCCCGTGTTGGCGTCGATTACCTTATAGCCGAAATGAAATCGCGGTGTTCCGGGAGCTTTCGATCGCAGCGCTGCCAGGGTGTCGCCGAGTTGCTGGCCCCATGCCAGCGAGCCGCTGATGGCTATGGCGCAGCAGCCCAGTCGCCAATAGCGCAGCATCAGTAGAGTAATTCGCCGTGTGGCGCCCGGGATCTTTCCCGCATCAATCGACCCTCGAGCATTAACAGCAGAGCCAGGACAAATACCGCCACCGAACCAAAGGCCGGGATGAGCAGCACGTAGTTGTTGCCGAGGTATTCGAATACATAACCAAGCAGCCAGGGTGTCGCCATCGCGCCCATAATGGCGAGGGAGAAAACGCCGTTGGAGAAGCCAGGCTGCGACACCAGCGGACCATCCAGGTTTTCGCCCAGCAAAGGAAAGATCGGTCCGAAGCCAAAACCAACCAAGACGATGCCGGTGAGCGCTGCCGGGACAGTGTGGGTCAGGGCCAGTAGCAGGTAGCCGGTCATAGCCACGACAATGCTTGTCAGCAAGATACGCCGGTGGCTCATCTTCTTTAGTACCGCGCTTGAAACAACTCGCCCCAGGGCGACAAGAAGAAAGTAGAGGGCTAACGAGAAGATCGCGTTGGCAGGGTCGATTCCGAGACGCCGGATCAGCAAAGTTGGAAGCCAGCCGGCGATGGCGAGTTCGTTCCCAAGCTGGCAAAACAGCAGCAAGCCGAATAGACCCATTGCCAGCGCGCGCAGGTTGCGCGGTTTGGACTGGCGTGTAGACCCCGTATGCTCGCTGACGGGTGCCGGATCTGTGCGGATGTATGGCAGCGCCGTCAGCAGCGGGATCAGGAGAAGACTGGCCACTTCCCAGCCAGCAGCCCCCTTGGCATAGAGCGCACCCAGGACCGCAGTCACCGTACACGCTCCCGCGCTCAACAGCAGACCGGCGCGTGTCAGAGTTGCGGCGGAGCCGAATCGGATGGAATGCTGCAATCTCCTCACAAGACTGGTTGACAGAATTCCGGCGCACCCGCCAACCAGAGCCATAAAGAGGAGACGCAGCCCGAATGAAGCAGGGGGAGCGACGAAAGGCAACGCTATAAACAGCAGGGTTGCCAACGCACACGCTAACAGGGGAAGCAGCCGGATGGGGGCTTGGTCGCCCATACGTGCGCAGAGCGCCGAGACGAGCACGAACCCGAGATCAAGCGCCAGAAAATAGAGTCCGGCCTGCCGCGCATCCCCTTCTATGTGATACCGCCAAACAATTAGCAGCGATCCCAAGAGGCTGAGGAGCGCACCCAAAAGGAAGAAGCCGGACAGCCAGAACGTACTCTGAACCGCCGTGTATTTCTCCAAACAAATTTCCTTAACTGGTGTTGACACGGGCGCGGATCTTGAAGTTAAAATGAAGACATCACTGAGGAAGGAGGTGGTCCAGTCCAATATGAATTCTGGTAGTGACTGTAGCATAAGTTCCACGCGCGAGGTGGTCGACTCTTAAAGTCGCCGTTCGTACGTTCAGGTTTCGTTTCAGTGACGAGGCCGCCGTTCCTGTGGACCGGCCGCGTCGCGCGTAACAAAGCTATAGGCTAAAGCCGCAAGGCTCCTATGAAACCCCGCACGCGTCTGCGTGCGGGGTTTCTGACATTTACGGGGCATGGGTGTTCTTCACGCATGCTAAGATGGTGAAACTTCCAGATGCTTGGGCCGGCTGCGGCTTTTCGCGCTGCGTCAGCATCAAACCTCTATCTTCCGAACATTTGCCGTTCGAAAGTAATCAGTCGAAAGGATTTCCAAGTCATGAAAGCAGGGATTCACCCCGCCTACGAAGAAGTAAATGTGGTGTGCGCGTGCGGGTCTAAATTTCAGACGCGTTCCACCCACAAAGGCGACCTGCGTGTTGAAATTTGCGCAAGCTGCCATCCTTTTTTCACCGGTCGTCAGAAGCTGGTGGATACGGAAGGACGCGTAGACCGCTTCCAGAAGAAGTTTGCTAAAGCACGCGAACTGCAGGCCCAGAAAAAGGCCACGGCAGACGCCAAAGAAGCGCGCCGAGTCCAATAATCGAGGTTTGGTGCGGAGCGCGAGGTACAACGCTTCGGCACATGGGCGGAGCCTCCGTTAGGCGATGAGGGCTCTTCAGGTCGCCTTGCCGGAAGCGAGACGTGTTCTCGACTTCGGCTGTGGCACTGGTTGGGTTTTGGGCGAGGCGGCCACGCAAGGCTCACCTCTCTGCATCGGTATTGACCTTTCGTTCACATCGCTGCAGGCCGCCAAACAATATCCAGCCATCCACCCTGTCTGCGGGAACGGCCTCTCGCTCCCTTTCGCCGCAGAAACGTTCGACGTGATCACCGGTCACGTCTCCATGCCCTACATGAACACGGATCAAGCGCTGGTTGAGTTGTACCGTGTTCTAGCCCCCGGTGGCAGTCTCTTCCTCACTTTTCACAATTTCTTCTACTTGGCGGACCGTTTACGGGGCAGTTTACGGGCCCGCAATGCCAAAGACATCGTTTTCTGCCTGTACATGGGGCTGAATGGCGTGTTGAATCACTTCGGCCTTCCGCAGATGCAAACCTGGTGGCGTCGGGATGTCTTTGAGACCGTCAACACTTCCCGCGGAGTCCATCATTCCGCCCGCAAGGCTGGGTTTACGCTTGTGTCCGTCGAGTACGCTGTGGACCGCATCTTCTTCGCCGTCACTGCACGGAAACCGGACCCGGTGCGAAAGACAGTCCGTCCCGCTCCGGCATGGGCCATTTACTGCGGCCTAAGCACTCACCCCTGACATTGTTCCCTATGGCTGGCGGCAAACGTTTACCATAGTTCCTTACCTATGAAGTTCCTTGTCGCCGCTGTCGCGCTCGTCGTGTGCGCCACTGCCGTGTCGGCCCAATGCACCAACTCGCGCAGCAGTGCTGCCAAGCTGTTATGCAATGCTACCGAAGACTTCCAGGATCTGATGAATGCTGAAGACCGCGGTGTTCCGCGCCAACTTCTCGATCAGGCTGCCTGCATCATTGTTGTCCCGAATCTGAAGAAGGGCGGCTTCATTGTAGGCGCCGAATACGGCCGTGGACTGTTTAGCTGCCGCCGCATCAGCAGCGTTGGCTGGAGTTCGCCTGGCTTCGTCCGCGTCGTAGGCGGAAAGTTCGGATTGCTCATCGGCGGTGCGGAAGCAGATATCGTGATGCTTGTCATGAACAAAGACGGCATGCGTCACCTGGTCAGCGATCGATTTCAGCTCGGCGGGGAAGTCTCCGCTGCCGCGGGACCGGTGGGACGGAACGTCTCAGCCATGACCGATGCAGCCCTACACGCGGAAATCCTGACATATTCACGCCAGCGCGGTATCTTCGGCGGTATCGATCTGAGCGGCTCAGCCGTTATGCCGGACAAGGATCTGAATTACCAGCTCTATGGCGAACACCTTCGCAATCGCGAGATCGTGACCGCCGATCGAAAACCACCGGAGGCGGCCGTTGCCTTTATTCGTGAGCTGAACAAGTTTTCGGCGCGGAAGTAGCGGCTCGCTAGCGAACTCGCACCACCAGCAGGGTCATGTCGTCATGCTGTGGCGTTCCCGTTGTGAACAAGTCCACCTGTTCCAGGACAGCCGTAATCAAATCCGCCGCCGAGCGGTACTCCTGCCGCCGAAGCATCTCTAAAAGGGGCTCTTCTCCCCACTCCTCGCCGGCCTCATTCAACGCTTCCGTAATGCCATCCGTAAAGGCCACCAGCACGTCACCGCCCTGGACCGCAATGCTGGACTCCTGGTAAGCGACTTGGGCGAAAAGACCCACCACCGTGCCGCCTTCCTCCAAACGCATTAGTTCTGCTGCCGGGCCAAGGCCCCGCTTCAAGATGGGCGCATTGTGTCCCGCGTTCACAAATCGAAGCCGGTGCTGCTCCGCCTCGTATTGTGCGTAGAAGAAGGTCGCATAGCGATTTGCGGCCGAGGCTTCAAAGACCAGGCGATTGACATGTTGAACCATCTCGGACAGCGTTTCACAAGGTTTGATGGTCTGGCCCCGCAGCGACGCCTGCAAGCTCGCCATGGTGAGAGCCGCCGCAATACCCTTGCCGGAAACATCGCCGATGGCGATTCCCAGTGAGCCGTCGTCCAGCCGTATGAAATCGTAATAGTCTCCGCCGACGCCGGAGGCAGGACGGCAGTATCCGGCGAAGTCGAGGCCATGAACGATCGGCAGCACCTGTGGAAATAGTCGCTGCTGCACTTCGCGCGCGATTTCCAATTCGCGGTTCAGGCGCTCGCGGGCGGCAATTTCGGCGCGGATGTCGTCGTTCAGCCGGGCATTCTCCAGCGCCAGTCCAGTTTGCGCGCCCACCGCGGCCAGCATCTGCAAATCGCCGCGTGAATACGAGGCCGCCGAACGCTTCCAGCCTAAGCTGATCAACCCGGTTATTCGCCTGTCTGCGGTGATTGGAATCAGCACGCGGGCGCGTAACTCACCTAAGATCCGACGCTCCTGATCTGGAAGCCCATGTACCCAGGATTGAGGGTCGTCGAAGTCCAACTTCGCCGGGGATTGCAGCCGCTGTAAATGCCGCAAGGTCGCCGCCGTGTTGGCGATTTTTAGTGATTGGTCGATGTTGCCAGTGTTGAACGCCAGTTCGTAGCCTCCGGTACGCTCCAGCAGAATGATAATGGGCTCCGCATTCAGCGCTTCTGCCAGGCGGCGCGCCACCGTCTGCAACAGCATTCGCCGGTCACGGATCTCCGGGACGGACCGGGCCAGCTCCTTCAAAACCTGCTCGGCATCGTAGGCCTCGCGGAAGAAACGGCGGTCAATCCAACTGCCTGCCCGTGCGCCCGCCTGTTGAATCGCGAAGGCAAGCAGCAGCCCGGTCTCCACCACAAACAGCAGCTGCCAGTAATTGCCGCTTTTCGCGCCTAGCAGCAGCACCGTTACGAATACGACTGCTATCAAGATGACCTGCAACGCGCGCACGGTACGCGCTGCAAACGCATACTTCACACTGTCGCGCAGCTCAGCTCTTTGGGGCATGCAGACTTAGCAGCGATGCAGGCTCTTCAGCGCGCGTTGTTACTTCGGGACTTCTGCGGTGGCCAGGGAGGCTGCATACAACGGGCTGCGTTTGCGGCTGTAAAATCCGTAGACAATTAAGCCGATGCCCAGCCAGCCAACGAAGCGCATCCATGTTTCAAGCGGCAGGCCGAGCATCAAACCGAAACAGCAAACGATGGAGATGATGGGAGTCACAGGAGACCAGGGAACGCGGAACGAGCGCGGCCGGTCCGGTTGTTTGCGCCTCAAGATAATCACACCAGCAGATACGATGACAAACGCGAACAAAGTTCCAATATTCGAGAGATCTGCAAAGGTGTCGATGTCCCATAATCCTGCGGGAATGCCGACCGCGAGACCCGCAATCCATGTACTGACGTGCGGCGTCTGGTAACGTTTGTGCACACGCGAGAACATGTCAGGCAGCAGTCGATCACGCGACATAGCGAACCACACGCGGGCTTGCCCGTATTGATATACCAGCAGCGACGATAGCATTCCCAGTAACGCGCCTACCGTGACGGTGAAGCGCAGCCGGTCCATACCGATGGCCCGCAACGCATTCGCCACCGGTGCCGCATTGTCCAGGGTTCGCCAGTTGACGATGCCCGTTAGAACGAAGGCCACCGACGTATAAAGGATGCCGCAAACAATCAGCGTTCCGATGATGCCCATCGGCATATTACGCTGCGGGTTCTTGCATTCTTCGGCTGCCGTGGAAACCGAGTCGAAACCGATAAAAGCGAAAAACACGATGGCAGCACCGGTTACGACGCCCTGGAATCCATTCGGCATAAACGGATGCAAGTTCTTCGCCTGTACCGCGTGTGCCGCGCCGAAAATAAACAGCAACACAGCCCCCACCTTAATGGCGACCATCACGTTGTTTGCGCCGGCACTCTCCTTAACGCCTCGCACCAGCAGCCAACTGAGCAGCAGAACGATCAGCAGAGCCGGCACATTGAACAGCGAGTGCGTGCGCATTTCCCCCACGAACGCCGGCTCAGACAGGAATTGGGGCAGATGCCGGCCGAAGATGTAATCGCACATCACGTTGAAGTAAGCGGAGAACCCGACTGCCACCGACATATTCGAGACCGCGTATTCAAGAATCAGATCCCAACCGATAACCCAGGCGAAAATCTCGCCAAGGGTCGTATAAGCATAGGTGTAGGCGCTACCCGCGATGGGAATCATGGAAGCGAGTTCCGCGTAGCACAGCGCTGCAAACCCGCACGTCAAAGCGGTAAGGATAAAGGACAACGACAAAGCTGGCCCCGCGCCCGGCCGAGCGCCCATGGTCGCGCCCGAGAACCCATGCAGCATCAAATCCATCAGCGGCGCCTTCCAGATACTTGCCGTCCCCATGGTCTGGCCCGCCGCGGCCGTTCCCGTGACGGTGAAAATGCCCGAACCGATCACGGCTCCGATGCCGAACGCAATCAGGCTCCAGGGCCCCAGTGTGCGCTTGAGCGTCTTCCCCTCCGCGTGGCTTTCGTCCACAAGGCGGTCGATACTCTTGGTGCCCAGGAGTTGATTCATTCGCGTAATCGGACAGTATAGCGGGAAAGGCCGGATTCCTCAGCGTTTACTGCGCTTGCCTCGGCGACCCTCGTCTCCTGCTAAGGCGAACTGTAATTTGCGCTCCACTGTATCTGCCCGGTCCAGCCGAACCCGTACCTCATCGCCGATCGAATACGCGCGGCGGCTTCGCTCACCGATGATCTTGCGCCCGTTCTCGTGGTACTGGTAGCGGTCTCCCGGCAAAGTCTCAATCGGCACCAGTCCTTCCACGAACAACTCTGTTAATTCCACAAAGAAGCCGAACTTGGTGGTGCTGATGATCAAGCCGTCGAACTCGTCACCTACGCGCTCCTCCATGAACTTCACTTTTTTCCACTCAATCAACTCGCGTTCCGCTTCGCCGGCGCGCCGTTCGGTGAAAGAGGTGTCGTTTCCCAGTTCATGCAGCGTGCTCTCGTCCATAAAGGCCTCGTGCGCGTCCAGGAAGTGGCCCAGAACACGGTGAACCACCAAGTCCGGATAACGGCGGATGGGCGATGTGAAGTGTGTGTATGAGGGCGCTGCCAGTGCAAAGTGCCCCTCGTTCACGTTGCTGTAGCGTGCCTGCTTTAGCGAACGCAGCATTAGGTAACTGAGAATGCGCTCTTCCGGCTTGCCTGCAATCTTGGCGATTAGCTTCTGATATTGCCGCGATGAAATATCGATGTCCTGCGCCAACACTACGTCGCGGCGGGTCTTCTTCCCGTCTCGCCGCTTCTGCACCACCGGGTGCCGTCGGACGGGAATGGCGCCCACGCCCAGGGAGTATCCGAAGTGAGCCGCGATCTCCTCGAAGTCTGCCACTCGCTTGCCGTCTGGCTTTTCGTGTATGCGGTAGAGCGACGGAATGCCGGCCGTCTCCAGATGCCGCGCGACTGCCTCATTGGCAGACAACATGAATTCTTCAATGATGCGGTGCGCTATGTTGCGATCCGCGCGCGTCACTCCCACCATTTGCCCCGACATGTCCAATGCGATGTTGGTCTCCGGCATGTCGAAGTCAATGGAGCCACGTTTGGTTCGTTTGCGATTCAGAATCAGAGCCAGTTCCCGCATCAACTCGAATCGGTCCACCAGGGGCGCGTAGCGTTCGCGCATGGCCGCGTCGCCCTCCAGAACCCGGAAGACGTTGGTGTAGGTCATGCGCTCCACACTGCGGATTACTCCGCGCGTGAACTCTTGGGAAACCACGTCCCCCTGCGGCATCGAACTCAATCAGCGCCGACATCACCAACCGGTCCTCTTGCGGCCGGAGCGAACAGATGTCCGTAGAAAGCTCCACCGGCAGCATCGGCACGGCGCGGTCCGGAAAGTACACACTTGTCCCGCGGTGCAAGGCTTCCTTGTCGATCGGCGTGTCTGGGCGAACGTAGTGGCTGACGTCCGCAATGTGTACCTGCAAGGCAAAGTGTCCATTCGGAAAGCGTTCTACCCACACCGCATCATCGAAGTCTCGCGCTGTCTCGCCATCGATGGTGACGATCGGCAGGCCCCGAAAGTCCCGCCGCCGCTCCCATTCGGCGGGCGTAATCTCATGCGGCACACTACGGGCCTGTTCCAACGCGCTCGGCGGAAACTCATGCGGCAGGTGATGCTTACGAATGATAATTTCGACATCTACACCGAAATCATCTGGAAAACCGAGCACCTCAACCACCCGGCCCACACCCGCGTCGCCCCCTTCGGGAAACTCCAGCACTTCAACGTTCACGATCATGCCGTCCAGATCTTCAACGGACTCGATCTTACGTTCCACCGCTCCCACGCGGTTCGCCGAACGATAGTCTTTGGGCAGAGCGTACTCTTCGGGAATCTGTATCCACTGCTGGATGCGGTCGTCCGAAGGCGTTACGAATAGGCCGCGTTTGCGAATGCGGAACTCACCCACAACGGTGATGTGCGCTCGCCGGAGAATGCGGACGACCTCGCCCTCTGCGCGCCCTTCGCTGCCCATGCGGGTGACATGCACCAGCGCGCGATCGCCATTCATGCCCTTCGCCGCTTCCGGGGGAGGCAAAAAAACATCACCCTGGAAATGTTCGCGGCCGTGCTCGGGAATCAGGAAGCCAAAACCGTCTCGGTGAATGGAGAGCCGCCCAGCTACGTACTCCGCATTAGCGCCGACTGCAATGAAGTGCCCCGACCGCAGTTCCACCAATGCGCCCTTGTCGCACAAACGGTCGAGTGCATCTTCCAGCGCGCTGCGATTTTCACCCTGCAGCCGCAGCTCTTTTACTAGTTGTTTATAGGTGGCCCTGCTACGCGGAAGGCGCTTGACATGCTCGAGAATGCTCGCATCTGTCAGCGACTCTGGTTCAGCCCTGGATTGCCTGGACACACCGTGATTATAAGGACAGCTCTCGCCGCGGGACCGGAAACCTTCATGCCACACACATTGAATCAAAAGGGAGGGTGGGCTGCGTCTCAATACTCAGATGTCGCTGCAAAGTTCCTGGAAGCTTGTCCTGCCGTTCTTTCTGCTTTTGTGTGTCTCTGCCCAGACCGGAACGGCGGCTGTTCTGGACACTTCTTTAAAGCCGGAGACGGCTGCCGACTTCGAAGCATATACCCATACCGTACAGAAAAACCTCTTGTCCAAGCCAGAAATCTTGCTCGATGCCGATGCCGATTCCAAACTAAAGTCCGGCGAGGTTGTTATCCGTCCTGCTGCAGGGAACCCGCTCGAGATTCGTGATGGCTTGATCCACGACTGGACCGGGGTTGTCTTCTTTCCCAACGCGAAACTATCCCGGGTGCTGCAGGTCCTTCAGGATTTCGATCACCATTCCTCCATTTACCCGGAAATGACCCAGTCCCGTTTGTTGCGGAAGAACGGTAACAACATCTCAGGATTATGGCGAATTGAGCGCAAGAATGGCCCGGTTCATTTTTCCCTAGACCTATATGACGACGTCATTTACCGCCAAATAACGTCGAACCGCTGGCTTTGCATCGCGGAGGCGAAGAAGATCCTTCAGGTGGAGGATGCGGGCACGCCAAAGGAGCGGACATTGCCAGAAGGGCAGGGATACGGATTCTTGTGGCGCCTCTACTGCTACTGGACGATCGAAGCCCGCGACGGCGGCGTAGTAGCGCAATGCCGCACCGTCTCGCTGTCACGCGCTATTCCGGCCGCGGTCGGTTGGATTGTGAACCCGATGGTTAAGGAACAGCCTCGAGACTCGCTCGTCACCACTTTGCGAGCGACGCGAGACGCGGTCGACCGCCGAACCACCAGCTCAGAGACTGCCGTCGTTAGCGGACGGTAGCCCCGCCACAACGAAGTTGTATCAGTGGGCGAAACACTGGCGTCCATCGGATGAACCAAATGACAACGTCACAGGACCGCGCTCTGAAATTCACTTATTTCATTTTGGGCATCACCGTCCCTGTGGCCGCACTTTTGTTCCTCTCGAACAACGGTGGCTGGCCCTGGAACCGGCGCAAACAGGAGATCGACAAAGCACACGACATCACGGTTGAGGATAGCTTCCCCGCCAGTGACCCGCCATCCGCCTGGTAGCTGCTAGTCCGCTATAATTCAAGCAAGCCATGCAGGAAAAAAGGACAGGCGTGCCGCCGTTGGCGCTGACTCTTACGGTGATTGCGGCTCTGCTGCGCCTGGTTCCACACCCGCCAAATTTCACACCTCTCGGAGCGACGGCCGTGTTTGGGGGATCGCGCCTGCGCGGTTGGCAGGCTTATGCAATTCCTCTCCTCGCCATGCTGGTCACCGACCCTATCCGCAGTTTGCTGGAAGGCGGATATCCCGCGTATAGCTGGGGCACATTGGTCGTATACGGTTGTTTCCTGATCTCGGTTTTTCTCGGCCGGACGTTCCTGACGCAATCCTTGAGCCCGGGGCGGGTGGCAGCGGTCGCCCTCGCCGGTAGCCTGCAGTTTTTTGCGCTGACGAACCTCTTCGTCTGGTTTGCCAGTTCCATGTATCCGCACACGGCGGCCGGCCTTGCCTTATGCTACGGAGCGGCTCTCCCGTTTTTTGCCTATACGGTGCTGGGCGATCTGTTCTACTGTGGTCTGCTGTTCACCGCCTACGCCTTGCTGAGGCGGCGGGCGGAGCGGTTAAGCACTGCGCAGCTGGCGGCCTGATCAGCTACCTGCACCTAGCCAATCGCTTGTCACGAGCCGTATTTGTACATAAGCTTATTTGTACATAGAAGGATAGGCGCTTTTCATTTCGCCGGCAACCTCGCAAGCCGTGCCAATCTGAATCAGCGGCCCTTTGCCTATGCCCGGACAGCCTTCCGCTTGTGCATTCCAGGCATTCCGGTTCTCTACCAGTTCCGGCCAAAATGGGTACAACCTGCACTGAGTCGGCTTTACCGGATGGATTGAGCATCCTGTGTCGGTCAGGAAATGGCATTGACTATCCAGCGGTTTGCGGAACCGGATTACGTGGCGGTAGCGAATCAGATACTGGGCTTCAAAGGCATCCGGCGTCATGCCGAGGAAGACCGCGGCGCGCTGCACGTCCGCTTCTGACAGATACACGAATCCGCGCACCCGGCAGCACCTTGTGCACCCCCGCTGACATTCGAACTGCAACGGATCCATTGACCAGAATTGTACAATCCGAAGCGTGTCTACTGCTTCCATAAAGACTCAGGTTCTCGAATGGCATGAGGCTCGCCAGCGTGTCATCGAGACCGTTCGAAGCCTGACAGGAAGCCGCAGCCGTACCGAAAGTGTTGACCTCCGGGGTGCTCATGGCCGCATTCTGGCGTGCGACGTTCTCGCCGACCGTGATTACCCAACCCTGCGCCGTTCGCTGCGCGATGGCTTTGCCGTGCGATACTCCGACACTCCGGGCACACTAGTGATTCGCGGGGAAGTGCGTGCCGGGGAACAACAGAAATCTCCGCTGCAGCATGGTGAAGCACTCGAAATCATGACCGGCGCCCCGCTGCCCGATGCCGCCGATGCCGTTGTCATGGTGGAGCATGTGGAGCGCATAACGACGGATGATGGCGTTCTTCTGGCAAGAGTCGACAAGGCTGCGGAGCCCGGACAGTGGATTAACGAGGCCGGTTCCGAATCGCGTGCCGGAGCCATCCTCATTACCGCAGGAACGCGTCTAGATGCTGGCCATATCGCCACGCTGGCGATGACCGGACACTCCGAAATCGCAGTTCGTAGCCGCCCGTCTGTGGCGGTGCTCGCGACTGGAGACGAGATCGTCGACATCGCCTCCGTACCCGACTCGCATCAAATCCGCAACTCAAACTCGTATATGTTGGCAGCGCTGGTGGAGGCCTGCGGTGGCCAGGCGAAAGTCTTGCCGGTGGCCGGCGATACCGCTGGTGCGCTGCAGCCCTTACTCGAAGAAGGCTTGGCGCAAGACATGCTGGTGGTGACGGGCGGCGTTTCCGCGGGTCGCTACGATCTGGTGAAGCCCACCCTTCAGAACCTGGGCGCGACCTTTGTCTTTGAGCGGGTTCGCATCCAGCCGGGCGGGCCCTGTACCTTCGGCGTAGCGCAATCGAAGCCAGTCTTTGGGCTTCCCGGCAATCCGGGTTCCACTTACGTCACCTTCCAGCTGTTCGCGCACGCCGCCTTATCGGTGCTGGGCGGCGAATCCGATCCGGTGCTTCCCCTGCTGACTGCGCGTTTCGATGCACCCTTTAAGCACCGCCTTGGCCTGACGCGTTTCCTGCCTGCGCGCCTGAGTGCCGATGGACAACACCTGACGCATATCCCGTGGCAGGGTTCAAGCGATGTGCCCGCGCTGGCGAAGGCGAATGCGTTTCTGGTTGCCGATGGAAAGCGTGATTCGTGGCAGCCCGGCGATTACATTCCCGTGATGCGCAAGATCTAGCGAGCCTTTGGAACCCGCACACCAGCCAGTTGTTCGACCCATGCGCCCTGTGAAAATCAAATTCGCGTGAAGAAACAGAAAAACAAACTCTCGCACTACGACGATGCTGGCCAAGTCAACATGGTGGACGTTTCAAGCAAAGAAGTGACGAAGCGAACGGCCAGTGCTTATGCATTCGTCAGTATGAGCGCCGACGTCCTGAAGGCGTTGCCCGGCAATAAGAAAGGCAACCCGTTGGAGGTGGCTCGAATCGCGGGCATCTCGGCTGCGAAAAAGACGTCCGACCTGATCCCGCTCTGCCATCAGTTGCCGCTCTCGCATGTTTCGCTTGATCTCAAAACCAGGAAGGATGGTGTAGAGATCATCGCCCACGCGGCGACCGCTGCACGCACCGGCGTGGAAATGGAAGCCCTGACTGCTGCCTCGATAGCGGCGCTTACCGTTTACGACATGACGAAGGCACTCGACAAGTCCATCGAAATCCGACACATCCACCTGCTGGAAAAAACGGGCGGAAAATCCGGCACGTATCGCCGCATGAAACAGGAAGCATGATCTCGGTCGCCATTCTCACCGTCAGCGACTCCAGTGCCGCCGGAACCCGTCCGGACGAAGCAGGTCCAACCCTGCGTCGTATCTGCGAAGAATGGAAGTGGTCGGTCGTCGCCACAGAGACTGTGGGAGACGACACGTCTGTTATAGCGGCAGTGATTCGCAACTGGGCGGATAACGGCGTTGCCCAACTGATACTGACGACAGGCGGAACAGGCGTGTCACCACGGGACAATACTCCTGAAGCGACCCGACCTCTTCTTGACCGTGAGATTGACGGCTTGGGCGAACTCATGCGTCGCGAAGGCGAGCGGCAGACGCCCTTTTCAGTTTTATCCCGAAGCTTGGCCGGAACCCGTGCGAAGGCGCTTATTGTCAATTTGCCCGGTTCACCAAGGGCGCCACATTTTCGCTGCAGATCATCCAGCGGTTTGTCCCCCACATTATTGAACTGCTGCAAGGCCAGACAGAGCACCCCGGCAATAAGCGCAGCGCAAAAGAAACTCAGCCGAAGGCGGGAACATCTCAATGAATATGAGGCATTGGTCATTTCTACTAGCAACGGCGCTGCTCGGCAGTGTCCTGGGGTTTGCACAAGCGCTGCCGCCGGGACAACTGCCGCCGGGACCGCCGCCGCAACCAGGGCAACTCGGGCCTGCTCCTTCCACTTTGCCTCCAGATCAGCCAACGCCCAACCCACAGCAACAGAAGATTGAGGACCAGGCGACGCCTAGTCCCGACGCAACCGATCAAGGCCCGCTGATCGGTAAATCGGTTGTACGCTACGTGCTTGTCCCCACCACGGTGTTTGATCCTGACGGCCATGGCTACGTGAATGGTTTAACGAAAAGAGATTTTGAGCTGCTGGACAACGGCAAGGCGCAAAAGATCAGCACGGAAACCACCCAACAGCCGGTGTCTGTGGTGTTAGCCGTCCAGGCGAACTCCGAGGTCGAACCGGTGATCCCAACGCTTCAGAAAACAGGGCTGCTACTACATGGTCTGGTTACGGGCGAGCAGGGCGATGTCGCCGTTCTTGCCTTCGATCACCGAATGCAAGTGCTGCAGGACTTTACTGATAATCCCGACAAGTTGGACGACGCAATGCATCGGCTGCGATCCGGATCCAGCACCGCAGCCCTGATTGATGCGGTCATGAAAGCTGATGAAATGCTGAGGACTCATGACCGGCAGAACTCGCGACGGCGCGTCGTTGTGTTGCTCAGCCGCAATATGGACCATGGCAGCCAGCTGCATTTGCAGGAAGCAATCCATCGCATGCAGTTCGACAACATCATTGTTTACTGCGTAGACATTTCGAAGTGGAAAGCGTTCCTGCTGAAGAAACCCGATTATCCAAGGCCCGATTACGGAGGCATTCCACCGGAAGCACAGGGCAGTATAACGGGGCAGCCTCGGACCGCAACCAATAACATTCAGGAGCATGATGGAAACTGGCTGAATACCGTTCCGCTTGTGTACAACGGCGTGAAGGATCTATTCAAGCGTTCTCCAGCCGAGGCCTTTACTTACTTCACGGGAGGCACACTCTACAACTTTTCCACCGAGCGCGCCCTGGAAGCGGCCATTACCGATATCGGACAGAATCTGAATAGCCAGTACTTACTCAGTTACGCCCTTAGCAACACCGAAGATCCCGGCTTTCACACCATCAAAGTGAATGTGGATCGACCTGGTCTGAAGATCAAGACCCGTCCCGGCTATTGGTGGGGCGGCGGTCAGCAGTAGCGCAGGTCAGCGTTGGAAACGCATGGCCCCGAAGCTAACAACGCTCTCGGGGTCAATTTGCCAGTGATGGTAATCCAGCAGTTCACCCTGCGCTCCCGGGTTGGTTTTTAAAAACGTGTAAAACGGTGCCGATCCGCACCACTTCAGGTCATCGTGCTGCTCTTGAACAAGGGTCCAATAATCGGCGATCCTGCCCGCCGCCAGTTGGTCGATTCGCGCGCGGTCCCGTTGTTCAACCGCAAGCATCTCGCCCGTGCGTGCCGTAGCTCGAATCGGGTCTCCGTAGCGTTGCCCGATGTGCGCCATATCCACGCCCAGCACCCATTGCAACCTTCTGCCCTCACGGGCAGAGATCTCGCCCAGGGCGTCGAAGAAGCGTGCCACGGCCTCGGTCTCTTCTGGCTTTCCTCCCTGATAAATACTGCGAACAAATGGCCCGCAGAGGATGGGCACAATCTCGATGTCCGGTCCGTACAGGTGTTGCAGGAAGACAACCTGGAACTCAATCGAGTGCTCCACGGCGTGGCAGTAATCCTCCATGCGAATCGCCTCGGGGGCTTTAGCGGCCAGTTCATCCACCAGCGCAACGTTCGTTGGTGTATTCCCGTATGGCGTTTCAAAGGTCTTCCTTGTCAGCCCGAAGCGTTCAGGAGCGCCGTAATGAGATGTCCCGAGAATGACAAATATCTTGTCTCGCGGGTCGGCCAGAAGTGGGCATTGCGCCGTACGCCGCTCGATAGGTTTCCCAGCCGCCATCCGGGCTTGCATGGGGTGCCGCAATCGCGAAAGTATCGGTCTCGCCTGTAGCGGCGCCAATGCGTAGGCGCATAAGATCGGCAAGCGAGTCCGTTTCGGCCGGATAAGCTGAACCCGCAAAGATGGGTTCCCGCACGCTCTCGGATGCAAACTCTGCTTCGCGCTTGGTCTTCAACTCGCGATAGCGATCGTTTTCCAGAAAGCCAGCCTCGTTAAGTGAGTCGAATAGATGCTGCTCCAATTCGCCCACCTGAATCTCGCCTGTTATGCGCACTAGTTCCGACCGCAGATCAAGAGTAGATTGAACCCCGTCGAAGCACTCAAGCGCGGCCACCAAAGGCGGAGGCACTAGCAGTGTTGCGTCTGAGTAGTGATACGGATCTCGGATAAACAAGCCTGGGCGCTCGCGGTCGGGCGAAGGCATAAAATCGAGGTTGAACCGGAGCCGCGGTAAAACAGAGGACACAGGCTCATTGTACGGATTGGCCCGATGCACACCGGATCAGTTGGAGAGAATGGAGTCTGCAACCGGCCGAGCCCTTGCTGCAGGCTCAAGTGCTTCCATGTATCGCTTCTCGACCAGGCTCGAGAACATATGCTCAATCGCCAGATGCGCCTCCTGAATGTGCGCCGTCACGGAACTGGGAGCCACAATCAGGTGATCGCACCATTGCCGCATGGCGCCTCCGTTCTGTCCAGTTAAGCCGATGGTCACTATCCCGGCGGCGCGCGCATAGCGTAGCGCCTCGAGGATATTAGCCGAAGTTCCCGACGTTGAAATCGCAAAGAAGACGTCGCCGGGGTCCGCCAAGCCTTCGAGTTGGCGTCGAAATACCGCCTGATATCCGTAATCATTTGTCACGGACGTAAGGATGGAGCTGTCTGTAGTGAGCGCGATCGCCCGCATGGCCGGACGGTCCGCCACCAGCCGGCCTACGAATTCTGCGGCCAGATGTTGTGCGTCCGCTGCACTTCCTCCATTGCCCGCGGCCAGCAATTTGCCCCCGTTCAGCAGCCGTTCGGCCGTTATAGCGGCCGCCTTCCCCACCTCTGCAAGTACGGCCTCATCGGCCGCCAGGGTCTCGAAAACCGCAATGGTGTCACGGAGATAAGCATGAATGAACGGAAGCATATGTGGTTCTAAAGCTAGTACTATGCGGCTGCGCGGTACTCTTATTATCCAATTCTGGTGGTTTTACCCGACGCCCTCCGACTGGTAAACTACAAGTCACTGATGGCCGGAAAACAAAAGCACATGCGATGTCTGGTGACTGGTGCCGCAGGTTTTCTTGGATCTCACCTTTGCGATGCGCTCTTGGGTGAAGGACACGAAGTCTTCGGTATCGACAATTTCAGCACAGGCAATCGACGGAACCTGGCTCATCTCGCGAACGAGCCGCGAATGGACTTTCGCGAACATGATATTTGCCAGCCTTTTGATTTTGGCCATGTCGATTACATCTTTAACTTCGCTTCGCCGGCCAGCCCTCCCGGCTACATGCGCCTCGGAATCGAAACACTTTTAGTAGGGTCGGAAGGCACCAAGAACTCCCTGGATGTTGCCTCCAAGTACAATGCCGGATTCCTGCACGCATCCACGTCCGAGTGCTACGGCGATCCCACGGTTCACCCTCAACCGGAGACCTATTGGGGGCATGTAAACCCGATTGGGCCGCGCTCCGTCTACGACGAATCGAAGCGATATGCCGAAGCCTTGACAATGGCCTACCATCGCTATCGCAACGTCAACACGCACCTTGTTCGCATTTTTAACACCTATGGTCCGCGGCTCGATCCAGGCGATGGGCGAGTCATCTCGAACTTCGTGACTCAGGCTTTGAGCGGGAACGACATCACCGTTTATGGTGAGGGTCAACAGACGCGTAGCTTCTGTTTCGTGTCCGACTTGATCGACGGCATCTTGCGCCTATCACGTTCCGAGGAGCATTTGCCGGTAAACATCGGAAACCCGGACGAGTGGACGATTCTCGAGTGCGCTCGCCAGGTTATTTCCCTCAGCAATTCCAGCAGCCGCATTCGCTTCGAACCGTTGCCGCAAGACGATCCGGTGCGCCGGCGCCCGGATATTACGCGTGCCACTACTCTCCTCGGTTGGAAACCGACGGTGAATCTGCGCACTGGTCTTCAGATGTGCCTTGAATACTTCCGCGCTTTTACGGAAACTGACTCGAACGAGCAGCCCGAAAGCGAGCAGTCGATCTCCGGTGTTTGGGCACCTTCCACCCTTTAGTCGCCTGACGGCACCTGAAGTGCCGACCAGCACGCTTCCTGCAATATGATGGAGCCTCCCCGGCTCTGCCTTGTGATCCCTTGTTACAACGAGGAGCGCCGGCTGCCTGTCTCTCAACTGCGCGCTTGGATTGCAAACGAGCCTTCCACCCGCTTGCTCTTCGTAAACGATGGCAGCAAGGATGGAACCGCGCGAGTGCTGGCGGACGTTTGTGCAGGGAACGACTCCACCGCTTCCGTTTTGTCCCTGCCTGTGAACGGTGGCAAAGCCGAAGCCGTGCGGCAAGGCATGCTGCACGCCCTCTCCCGGTACCAGCCAGAAATCATCGGATTCTGGGATGCCGATCTGGCCACTCCTCTGGAAGTCGTTCCTCGCTTGCTCGGCGTTCTGCAGTCCCGGCCCGAGATCGAGATGATCTTCGGCGCCAGAGTCAAACTGCTGGGACGACGAATCGAGCGGCAGCCGCTTCGCCACTACCTCGGCAGGGTATTTGCCACCGTCGTTTCGAATGCCATGCGTCTGGAAATATACGATACGCAGTGCGGAGCCAAACTCTTCCGCGTCACGCCGCAATTTCGGCAGGTCTTTGCCGAACCCTTCTTATCGCGCTGGATCTTCGACGTGGAGATTCTGGCCCGCTACCTCAAGGTCTACCACCGGCATCCGGCGGAGTTGGAAGCGCTTATTTACGAATACCCGTTAGAGACTTGGGTCGATGTCGCGGGATCCAAGGTTCGGCCCCTCGACTTCTTCGTCGCCCTTTGGGACATTTTTCGCATCCGGCAGGCGTATCGACGTAACTAGCAACTGGTGCGTCCGCTTGCCGGCAGCGGATCAACCCCGGACCTTTGCGCTGCCGAGCCGCCCGGTTCACCGTTGTCTTTAATTGCGGCCCGGGCACTGAAGCAAGTAGATGGCCGCCCGACAGTACGAGTGCAAAAGTTGTCCCCCTTCAGGGGTTCGACAATGGCCCTCAGCCGAAGCCAGCCAGCGGATTCGAAACGTAGAATTCACAATCAGCATCTCCTACCTGACGTGCCTGTTGTGAGATTTTTCGACCGAGCGAACGAGTTCCGAATTTGCATCGAAGGACGCTTTGCTGCCGATTGCGTCGGAGACACCCTGGCCGCTTGGACGGCCGCATTGAGGGCGGCGTTGCCGCGTAAGACCGTTGTCGATATCTCCCATATGACCGGTTACGATACCGCAGGGCGCAAAGCTCTCCGCGAAATGCATTTGCATGGAACGGAGTTCGCTGCTTCTACTGTGGAGTCTCTGGCGTTCCTGGCCGAGATTACTGCTCCCCGCCGTCGTCACGTGACGGTAATCCCCGAGCCTGCTTCCGAACCGCAGCCTCCGTCCCGCGAGACCAACCGTCAACCGGCGAAACCGTTGCGTGCTGTCGCTGGCCGCGGCAAGAATCAACTCGGGTAACGCTGCAACCGGCTTGCGTCCAGGCACGTCTCCCGTAGGCGTAACTGCCTGGATGAAATCAACTCTTATTCTGAACCGCCGACGTCTGCTTTGGGCCGCCGGAGCGGCTTTGCTCGTGCCCATACGGAACCGTCTGCTTGCCCAGGAAAAAACAGAGTCTCCGCCTGCCTTTTCTAGCGATGTAAAAGTAGTGAACGTGTTTGCCACGGTCCGTGACAAAGAAGGCAAGCTTGTTACTGATCTCGCGAAAGACGATTTCGAATTGCAAGAAGACGGCAGCCCGCAGTCCATTCGCTATTTCTCCCGTCAGTCTGATCAGCCACTCACACTTGGATTGCTGGTAGACACAAGCGGCAGCGAACGCCGGATGATCGGCACAGAACAGGCCGCCAGTCAATCTTTCCTGAATGAGATTCTGCGCCTTAATAAAGATCGAGCCTTCGTCCTGCACTTCGATCGCGACGTGGAGTTGTTGCAGGATCTGACTACCTCGCGGGAGAAGCTCGACAAAGCGCTGAGTTCTCTCGGCAGTCAATCCAGCCAAGGTCGCAGTGACCCTGATGGCAACGCAAACCCTGACGACCGGCGCGGAACAGGACGTCGCCAAGGCGGCGGGACCACTCTTTACGATGCCATTTACCTTGCTGCTAACGATGTTCTTGCGAAGGAGCAGGGCCGCAAGGCGATTCTGCTGCTCACGGATGGCGTGGACCGGCACAGCAAGATCTCATTAGCCGAAGCAATCGCCGCAGCGCAGCGCGCCGACACGCTAGCCTATTCGGTTTATATTGTTGACGAAAACCACGGCGGTTTTGGCAACGGAGGAGGCGGGTTCCCTGGCGGTGGCCGGGGTGGGCGCGGAGGCGGCGGCTGGGGCAGTGGCGGTGGTCCTATGGGTGGCGGTTGGCCCGGCGGCGGTGGTGGTGGCCGCGGCGGCGGCCGTGGTGGGTCGTACGAGCCGCATGTGGATGGCAAGAAAATCCTGCAGCAGATTTCGCATGAGACCGGCGGAGCCTTTGGCGAAGTGACTAAGAAGAAGTCGCTGAGCGATATCTATACGCAAATGCGCGAAGAACTTTCGAACCAATACAGCCTTGGGTACACTCCAAGCGGCACTCTGTCACCTGGTTATCACCGCATTCAAGTCACGGTAAAACGCAAAGGGCTCACCGTCGACGCTCGCCAGGGCTACTACACAAAGTCCTGATCGGGTTTCCTTCCTGCATCGTAGGCTGGAAAGGTGATTCGACTTCGTCGGCCGCACTTGGCGACCCTCATCGAAGACTTTGAACGAAACGGTTCCGATGAAGCGATCATTGCTTCGCGCGGCCTGCGAACGGACGTCACTTCGTACCGCGATCTGGCCGCGCTCTGTCGCCGGTTCGGCGCTGAGCTGGTCAAGCGCGAGATCGGTAAAGGCGATCGCGTGCTTTTGTGGGGCGCCAACACTGCCGATTGGGTGGCTGCTTTCTTCGGCTGCGTCCTCCGCGGTGTGTTGCCTGTGCCCATCGATGCCGCCAGTCCCGTCTCCTTTGTTCAGCGCATCATCGGCGAAACACAACCGAAGCTTATCGTTGCGGACCCGGAAGCGCTCACAAGGTTATCCGCCCTGGCGCCGGCACTTGCGCTCGGAACCTTTGCAGATACTCTGACTACGCAACGCGCCGTTGTGATCGACACCCTGGATGAGAACGATCCGCTGCAGATCATCTTCACTTCGGGAACTACCAGCGATCCCAAGGGTGTAGTGCATACCCACCGCAACGTTTTGGCCAGCCTTCAGCCGATCGAGACCGAAATAGCAAAGTATCTGAAATACGAGCGCTTCTTTCATCCCATTCGCTTCCTTCACACCCTGCCGCTCAGCCACGTCTTCGGCCAGTTCATGGGTCTGTGGATCCCGCCGCTACTGGCGGCAGAGGTGCATTTCGAATCCCGGCTGGTACCCTCCGAACTGATCGAGCATATTCAGCGCGATCGCATCTCGGTGCTGGCGTGCGTGCCGCGCGTTTTGGAACTGCTGCAAACCTATCTCACTCAAACCTCGCCTGGATTATCAACGCGAGTAGATTCGGCGGTGAATAGCAAGGTCTGGCAGCGCTGGTGGCAGTTCCGCGATGTCCACCGGCAGTTCGGCTGGAAGTTCTGGGCCGCGGTCTGCGGCGGCGCTTCCCTGCCGCCACAATTGGAGCAGTTCTGGGGACGGCTCGGGTTTCTGGTGGTGCAGGGGTACGGCATGACCGAAACAACCGCGCTCATCAGTCTGAATCATCCCTTCCGGGCGGCCAGTGGCACCATTGGCCAGGTTCTGCCCGGGCGCGAAGTGCGCTTGAGCGATGACGGCGAAGTGCTGGTGCGCGGCGAGACAATCTCAAATGCGACTTGGCAATCCGGTGCTATTCGAAGGGGCGACTCAGAGTGGCTGGCGACCGGCGATCTGGCCGAGTTCGATGCCGCCGGCAACCTCCGGTTCCGCGGGCGAAAAAAGGATGTGATCGTCACATCTGCCGGTTTGAATATTTATCCGGATGATCTGGAAGCAGCGCTTGTGCAGCAGCCTGCGGTGCGAGGGGCGGCGGTCGTCGAAACCGAGACCCATCATGGCCCGGCACCACTTGCCGTGCTGATTCAACGCGCGGGTGCCAACGTTCAGGCAATCGAAGGTGCCGTTGCCGAGGCAAATCGAACCCTGTCTGATTTTCAACAAATCCGGCACTGGACCATCTGGCCCGATCCCGATTTTCCTCGCACCTCCACTGGCAAAGTATTGAAGCGCGAGATCGTGTCTCGCCTCACGGCCGAGCGCTGGCAGTCTGCTGCCGATTCCATCTCTCCGGAGGCGCTGCTCGACAGCCTGGGCAGGGTAGAGTTGCAAGCTCGCCTGGAGCAGCAGTACGGTGTCACGCTCGACGATGCGGCACTACAGTCCGTGAGAACTCCGGAAGAGGTCCGCCATCTCATCGCAACCCGGGAAAGCGCCCCCGGTCCGGGCAGTCGCGAGGCGAGTGCCCACCTTTACCCACGCTGGCCCTGGACCAGTGTCATGCGTGCGGTTCGTTCCGTGTTTCTCGAAGTCATAGCAATGCCTCTGGTGCGTGTTCTAACCAGGGCGAAACGCCACAGCCGCGTCACTGAATGGCCGCAAACACCCCGATGCTGATTGTCGCCAATCACGTTACTTCTTACGACGTGCCGTTCATCCTCTACGCACTGCCCGGCCGGATCCGCCGTCGGGTTGCTGTGGCCATGTCAGGCGAAATGATTCTCGACTTTCGCCGCGGCCGCAATCAAGGCAATTGGTTTCTCAATGCGCTCGCGCCCATTGCTTACCTTCTGTTCACGGGCTTGTTTAACGTATTCCCGCTGCCGCAGCGAAGCGGCTATCGTCGCAGCTTCCGCCACGCCGGCGAGGCCATCGACCATGGCTACAGCGTACTTGTCTTTCCGGAAGGACGGCGCTCGGACGATGGCACTCCACAGCCGTTTCGCTCCGGTGCCGGGCTGCTCTGGAAGGAACTTCGCACGCCCGCCCTTCCAGTACATCTCAGCGGTCTCGGTGAGATCAAAGCCAAGGGTGGCAACTGGTTCCGCACCGGCACCATTCGCGTCGAAGTATTGCCGTTATTGCCAGCGCAGCCACAGTGCGGGCCGGAAGAGCTCACTGCTATTTTGCAGGAAGCAGTTTTCGCGCCCGTTCTGGACAAAACACCCTATTGAGCTGGTTGCGACGGCGCCAGGGCGGTTCCGTACATGTGTGCCATGTCTTTATGCAGTTCTTCGCGGCAGCTTGATTTCAGATACAACATATGTCCCGCTCCGCAGTAGCCCATGGAAACATTTGTGCGCAGCGGCTTCGCTAAACTCATGTGGTCGAACGTATACTCGGTGGCAAAGAATGGCGTTGCCAAATCGTAATAGCCATTCATTTGCAAAACGTGCAGGAACGTATTTTGAGTCATCGCTTCTTTCAAGCGCGTAGCGACATTTACATAGGAGTTTGTGAATTCCGACATATTCCACGGCGAAACCTTGGGCGTCAGTATGTTGTAAGGAATGTCTGTCTCCCACTTCAAGTCGTGGCGCACATACTCGTTGAAGGCAGCCGTAAACGCACCTTGTACGGCCGAGTAGCTGGGGTCGAACGTGGCGTTATCGCTGGCGCGGTCAGTTGCGAACGCAGTAAGTCTGCTGTCGTATCGCCCAATCACTTCGCCCTCACCACGGAGTAACTCCTTAAAGAACTGCCCGTCGGAGATGCGTAAGTTCGCCTGATCCACAAACTGTTCCGGCAGCCCTGTGAAGGAAGCGACTTGTTGAACGACTTTCTTGCGCTCCTCATCCGTAAGCTTGTCACCTTTCATCAACGCCTGCTCGTAAGTCGTGGAGGCGAAGTCGCGCGCTTGCTGTACCGCGTGCCCTATGTCGCCGCTCTGCAACTCGCCGGAGAGCTTGTGGTGGTACCAGGCCGTCGCGGTGTAGGACGGGAGAAAAAGAACGTAGGGCAGGTCGTTGCCCTTTTCGAAGCTTAGCGTTTGAAAATTCAGCACCGAGGAGATCAACGTGATGCCGTTCAGGTAAATTCCGTGGTTCTCCAGCAGCGCTTTGCTCAGGCCGGCCGCTCGCGTTGTGCCGTAACTTTCACCTGCCAGAAACTTGGGCGAACTCCACCGTTGGTACTTGGTCAGGTATAGCTGAATGAAGTTCGAAACGGATCGAAGGTCTTCCTCCAGCCCGTGGAACTGTTTTGGATCTTCTCCCGGCGCGTGCCGGCTGAACCCCGTGGTTACCGGGTCAATGAACACCAGGTCGGTGAACGCCAATGCCGATTGCTCATTGTCCACCAGATGATACGGCGGCGGGACTGCCATCCCTTCGCTGGTCAACTCCACGCGGCGCGGCCCCAGAGCACCCATATGCAGCCACACCGAGGACGAACCCGGTCCACCGTTGAACGTGAACGTTACCGGACGCTTAGCGGCATCGGCGCCGTCCAGCGAATAGGCGATGTAGAAGATACTCGCGCTCGGCTCACCGTTCCCGTCGTCCTTCTTCAGCACCAGCGTGCCGGCCACCGCCGTGTAATGCAGATCCTGCCCGTTCAGGCGGATGGTATGTTGCGTCTTCGACGTTTTTTCTTGTGCGGGCGGGGCGGGGAACTTGTCGTTCTTGGGCGCGCTCGTGGCGGCCGGAGCCGGTTCAGTTTTCTTTTCTGCGCTGTCCGGCGATTGTTGGGCCCAAGCAGGCAAGCAAGTGAGCAGCATGCAAGCGCACGCTGCGGCGGAGAAGGCTCTCATTGTCAACTGTTTGTCATGATCCCATATGAAAACTGGCGATCGCGGCCACCAGGCCTGCAACCGTGTGCGGCTCAGCTTCCGCGTCCACGGGAAGGCCCGCGTTGCGAATGGCCACCGATGTCACCGGCCCGATTGACGCAATCCGTGAGTGTCCGAGGCAGTCCGCGCCAACCAGACTGATCATGTTTTCTGCCGCCGACGTGCTGGCGAAGATCACCCAATCGGGAAACGGCGGTCGAAACACGCGGTGTGCCGCGCTTTCTACGTCAGGCGGCAGCCCGTTCCGGTACGCATCGATAATGTCCACCGTCGCGCCTCTACTCCGAAGCTGTTCTGGAATCACGTCGCGTGCCACGGCCGCCCGAGGAAGCAGCACACGCTTACCGGTCAACCTATAGGCCGAGAGCGCATTCACCAGGCACTCGGCGACGTATCGCTCCGGTGTCACAGCAACCGCCAAGCCACGAGCGACCGCCGCCTCCCTGGTGGCGCTTCCCACGGCCGCTATATTGGCCCGAATTGAGGCGCCGCCATCCGGTCGTGCGTCACAGAAGTGTTCCACCCCGTTCGCGCTGGTGAAGATGATCCAGTCATATCGATTGGCCTCCGCGGCAGCCCGCCGTAGCGCCTCTCCGTCTTGCGGAGGCAGAATCGCGATGGCAGGCAGCGCGATCACCTCCGCTCCTAAAGCGCGCAACGGGGCGGCCAATTCTTCCGCTTGGTGCGTTGCGCGCGTCACTACAATCCGCAACCCAGTCAACATGTGCTTGCGGAATGATCGTAACTCAGCCGTTTACTGCCACGTCGTAGGCCTTGCGGGCAGCCTTCACCTGCGAAGTGGCTTCGCGCTGGTACCGCTCCATGCGCGCGTGCAGTGATTTGAACTTGGCAAGGTGCTTGTCGCAGCGCGCTTTGCGCCACTCGGCTTCGGCGATTTGCTGCGTCAGCTCCGCTTCTTTCATGTTTACCGGTTGATAAACATCGAACCAGTATTGGCGCAACGCTTCGAACTCTTCCAATTTCTCGCCAGGCAGAATGCAATGACGTGCAGAGCGGCAACCATGCGTCAAGGAATTAAAGCTGCTTCGCCTTTTTCCTTCGGCCGTCCGCGGACCCGTGCGGCCTTTTGACTTCGTCAGTGGTTGAACTTCGTTGTTGGTATCCACGCACACGACTGTGCATTACGGCCGTGCCAAGTGGCCGAACGAAACGCAGTTAAACCGAACAAACAAAGCAAGATAAAATTCTTCGCTGATTTGGGACCGGCTCGGAGGCCGCTCCCGTAAGCGTTGGAAAAACCAGCGGCTATCTTCCTTGGAATCACCATTCACCAGATTTCCAGTTACTAAGTTCAGACGGCGCGAAAGCGCAACCACTATAATCCGCATGGAAGCCGGTTAGCGGCAGCTGCAAGGAACTATCGGAAAGGGGGGCGTCAGTAGGATGGGCGATAACACCATATTCCGTAAGGTGGCCATCGAAAGGCTCTCGTCACCGGAGCAATTAGACCAGCTACTCGAAACCGCTGCGCCCAGTTTGTGGGTCGCTCTGGCGGCGATCGCCATGCTGTTGGGGGCGACAGCCGTCTGGGGATTCGAAGGCTCAATCCCAACCAAGGCCTTGGGGCAGGGATTGCTCGTCCGCAGCGGGGGAGTTTTGAACGTTGAAGCTGTTGGCAGCGGGGTCGTAACAAGAGTCAATGTAAGCGTCGGCAACCATGTCAAAGCTCAACAGATTATCGCTTCCATTGCGCAACCGGACTTGGCCCAAAAGATCCGGGATACCCGCGATTTATTGCGCGAAGCCCAGAGCAGAGAAGCAGTGGCGTTGAATGTACACCAGCGCGCGGCCACGCTGCAAGGCGCCGCTTTACAGCGCCAGCTGGAAAACGCCGAACGGCAGATTCAGGTCTTGCTTGATCGGCGCAAGCTCCTCGAACAACAGGTATCCGATCAACAGGAGTTAGCCCAGAGCGGCATCGTGACCAAGTATCAGGTTTTCGATGTGAAACAGAAGCTGGTGGAGGTGGAGGGCCAGATTGCAGCAGACGAAGCGATGGTGAAGCAGCTTGCCGCGCAGCGCTTCGCGGTGGAATCGGAACCGGCGGAAACAGACCAGGACCTTAAAGCGCGTGTGCTCACATTAGAAGCCGACCTCGGCGGCATGGAGCAACAGTTGAAACGGTCGTCTAACGTCCAGGCCCCCTATGGCGGCGAAGTATTGGAGGTTAAAGTGTCACCGGGCGGCCTTGTTGCCAGCGGTACGCCGCTGATCAGCGTGCAACCGGAGTTGCGCAATTTGGAGATAGTTGCGTATGTCAACTCGCGCGAAGCCAAAAGTGCGCGTGCGGGCATGGAAGCCCAGATTTCTCCGTCAACTGTCAGGCGTGAGGAATCCGGCTTTCTCCGGGGGACCGTTGCTGCCGTGTCCGACTTCCCGGCTACCCCGGAGTCCGTGATGCGTAACTTTGAAAACCGAACCTTGGTGGATAACATCCTCCGAAGCGGTCCCGTTACCGAAGTGAGAATCAACTTGTTTCGGGATCCCAAGTCCGCCAGCGGCTTCGTATGGTCCTCGCCTAAGAGCCCAACTGTCACTCTCTCAAGCGGCACTCTTTGCACAGTGGAAATTGTCACAGAACGCCAAAAGCCGATCAGCCTAGTACTGCCGTGGATGCGTGGTCACTCAGGGTTGAATTAAGATGCGACAATGACGGCGCGCTGGCTTTTGCCATCCCTGAAGAACAGAACGGGGCGCGTAAGAACACCCACTGTAATTCAGATGGAAGGCACGGAGTGTGGCGCGGCCTGCTTGGGAATGATCCTGGGCTACTTTGGACGAACCGTACCGCTGGAGCAGTTACGTTTGGCCTGCGGCGTGTCTCGAGACGGAAGCCGTGCCAGCAACATAGTTAAAGCAGCGCGAACCTTTGGCTTAACTGCGAAAGGCTTCAAAAAAGAAACCGGCGACCTGCGGGCCATGCGCGCACCGATGATTGTGTTCTGGAATTTCAACCATTTTGTGGTTCTGGAAGGCTTCCGTGGCAGCAAAATCTATTTGAATGACCCGGCGACGGGGCCTCGTATTGTCGCCCTGGAAGAGTTCGACCAGTCCTTCACCGGTGTCGTGCTGACCTTCGAAAAAATGGCAGCCTTTCACCCGGGCGGATCTGTGCCATCTGCGTCTGCGATGCTGGCAGCCCGGCTGCGTGGCGGATGGAGTGGGCTGTCCTATATTGTTCTCGCAACGGTTTTACTTGCAATCCCAGGCTTAGTAATCCCTGTCTTTTCGAAGGTTTTCATCGACAAAATCCTGATTGGCGGCATGAGTGAGTGGCTTACGCCTTTGCTTGCCGGAATGGCGCTGGCGCTAATCGTCGTCGGATTACTCACCTTGTTGCAGCAATACTGTCTATTGCGCTTACAGCGATTTCTCTCGCTTACCTCCAGCACTAAATTCCTCTGGCACGTGCTCCGTTTGCCTATGCAGTTCTTTGCGCAAAGATTTCCTGCTGACATAGCCTCGCGGGTGGCTATCAACGATGAACTGGCTACCCTGCTGTCAGGCCCGATTGCAAGCGGGTGCGCGGGCTTGCTGCTGCTTGTGTTCTACGCGCCTCTGCTATTTCGTTATGATCCGCTGCTGACGTGGATCGGCATTGCGATCGCCGCCGTAAATCTTTTTGCCCTTCAGATTGTGGCGCGGCAGCGCAGACAAGCCTCCACCGGTTACTTGCAGGAACAGGGAAAGCTGATGAGTATCTCAGTCTCGGGATTGCATCTGATCGAGACTTTAAAAGCGACGGGCACGGAAAACGATTTCTTCTCCAGATGGGCCGGTTATCACGCAAAGGTAAGCAACGCGCAAATGGCGCTCTCCCGGCCGGGACTCTTTCTCCAAGTGGTGCCCACCTTGCTGGCAGGCTGCATCGCCGCTGCCATTCTCGGTTTCGGTGGCTTGCGAGTGATGGGCGGCGTTATGACCATGGGCTCGCTGATCGCCTTCCAAGTTCTGATGGCCAGTTTCCTATTGCCGGTAAGCAATGTACTGAGCACCGGCGCCGACATCCAAGAGGCGGAGGGTGATTTGCGCCGGCTGCAAGACGTTTTAGCTTATCCCATGCCTGAGCATTCCACGCGTGTGACTTGGGAGGCGGGCGCCTTGCTTCAAGGCGCAATTGAGCTCAGGAATATCACGTTTGGCTATAGCCGTTTGGATCCGCCTCTTATTGAGAATCTGAATCTCCGGATCGACCCCGGCCAGCGGATTGCCTTGGTCGGTTTATCTGGCAGCGGCAAATCGACAGTCTGCCGCTTAGTTGCCGGACTCTTTGAGCCCTGGAGCGGCGAGATTTTATTCGACGGGAAACCGCGAACGGCCATCCCCGGCCCGGTGCTGAGCGAATCAATCGGCTTCGTCGATCAGGACATAGCATTATTTGGCGGTTCGATACGTGACAACATTGCGCTTTGGGATCAGACAAAAGATACGCCCACCATCATTCGAGCAGCAAAGGACGCCTGCATTCACGAAGACATTCTGACGCGCGAGGGCGGCTACGAAGCGCCGGTGGATGAAAATGCCCGGAATTTCAGTGGGGGCCAGCGTCTACGATTGGAGATCGCACGCGCGCTGGCAGGTGACCCGCGCATTCTCATTCTGGACGAAGCCACCAGCAGCCTGGATCCGCAAACAGAAAAGAAAATTGACTCCAACTTGCGCCGGCGCGGCTGCACCTGCTTGTTTTCCGCTCACCGCTTAAGCACCATACGCGACTGCGATGAACTGATTGTATTTGAGCGCGGCCACATTGTGGAACGCGGAACCCACGACGAACTGCTAGGACAGCACGGCATGTATGCCAGGCTGATCGAAACTGCTTAATACGTGGACCGCCCAGACCGATTCGCGACCGATCAGATCCTCCGCCCAATCCTTTTGGATGACCCCGAGCAGGGTTGGGCGGTGCTGCAGGGTGCGGTCGATATCTTTCTCGTCGATTTACCGGTAGGCGCCCGAATTCCCGTGATGCGGTTAGCGCGAGGCAAAACATTCCGCGGAGTTTTGGCGGATGCGGCGTTCGCCCTAATGGCGTGTCCGACGCCGGAGACGATTCTTGAATCACTGGGCAACGGGCAGCCTAGCGGTGGCGCTTCGGAACAGTGGCTGACTGATCTGGTGAATGCCGGCATCGATCCATTGCCGGCCAATGATACGCCTGTTGTCGCCGGTCAGGAGATCGCAGCAGAGGATAAGCCGCTCGTCATTCGTCCCGCCCCCGCGCTGCTTTGGATTGAACAAATCAGCGGAGTTTCGCGCTTCGTAAGTGAAGTCGATTTCGAAGTAGGAACGGGCGCCTGTGTTCCGCTGCCGCTCAACTCCTGGATCGAAATCCAGCCGGGGGGAAGCATTGCCGCTCACACGCAAGCTCCTCTTTCTATGGTTTCGAAAGCCGCCGGCGGCGTGCGCCTGGTGGAGCGGTTTGCCTTACTGTCATTGCAGAAGCAGCGCGCTGCCCAAGAGCAGGAGCGTTCCAAACGAATAAAAGCTCGCGCAGACCATGATGCGGCCGCCCTAGCAACCTCGCTTTTTCAGCTTGGCGCGCAGGAGGAAACCATTGGCTCGGATGCCTCGGCCCACGCTCTCTCGGCCGATCCCTTACTTGCGGTCATGCATCAGCTTGCCAGGGCCGTGGATTTCACGCTGCGCAGCCCGGCGGGACTACAGAGTATTGCGAGCCCGGAGGGCAAACTGCACGCGCTTGCGACCGCTTCCGGTGTGCGAGCCCGGAAGATCTTGTTGCGTGGAAATTGGTGGCAGCAGACCGCCAATCCTTTGTTGGGATTTCTCGAAGAGGACGGCTTACCTGTAGCGCTTCTACCGCGCGGCAATGGCTTTGACTGGTTCCATCCGCAAACTCGCATTCGAACTCGAGTCACGAACGCACAGGCACAAGCGTTTCGTCCCTCGGCTTTCGTCTTCTACCGCGCCTTTCCCTCCACCGCCCTCGACGCCTGGTCGCTGCTTCGCTTCGCGCTCCATCATTCTGAGCGCGATGCGACGGCTGTGTTTCTGCTGGGCGTTTTGGGCGGTGCGCTCGGAATGGTCACGCCAATAGTTACGGGCGTTGTTTACGATTCCATTATTCCGGGCTCGGAGCGGCAGCAGCTTCTGGCAGCTGTGCTGCTGGTCCTCGCGGCCGTCCTCTCAGCGTCCGGCTCTATCCTGGGTTCGCGGAATGATTCTGCTCCGCATGGAAAGCCGAATGAGCGCCGACATTCAAGCCGCGGTTTGGGACCGTTTGCTCGCGCTCCCGGCCTCTTTCTTCCGAAGCTTTTCTTCGGGAGATCTCGCCGTGCGAAGCCTTGGAATAAATCAGATTCGAGCGGTGCTTACCGGCTCGCTGATTTCCTCTGTTCTCTCGGGCATCTTCTCTCTGTTCAGCTTCGGTCTGCTGTTTTATTACGATTGGCGCCTTGCTCTTGTAGCCACCGCCCTGACCGTGCTGCTCGGCGCCGTTGGAACCATCACTTCCGTTCAATCCGCCAGGATCCAATTCGAATTAGGGGCAATAGGCGGCGAGCTATCGAACTTGGTTCTGCAACTTTTGAACGGGCTCTCCAAGCTCCGTGTCGCAGGCGCTGAAACGCGCGCCTTCGCTCTCTGGTCTCGCCTTTTCTCCCGGCAACAAAGCAAGCGTCTTGCCAGCCGCCGCGTCCAGATTGCTCTAACGGTTTTCCAGGCCGTGTTTCCTGTTTTCAGTTCCATCGTTATCTTTTATTGCGTCTGGCATCTCTCCGAAACCACTTTTCATCCACTTTCGACAGGGCATTTCATCGCCTTTACAACGGCATTGGCCCAGTTCTTTGCGGCCGCGCTCATGTTTACTTCTGCGCTTCAAGCGGCCGCATCAGCCCTCCCGGCGTATCGACGAGCCCGCCCTATTTTAGAGGCCAAGCCGGAAGCGGATCTGTCTAAGTCTCAGCCGGGGCTCCTCTCCGGAGCCATTGAGTTCAGTCAAGTCGGCTTTAGCTATCGCGAAGGCCTGCCGTCGGTACTTAACGGGCTATCCTTATCCATTCGGGCCGGCGAGTTCATCGCGCTCGTGGGGTCGTCGGGGTGCGGCAAATCGACGTTGTGCCGGCTTCTTTTAGGCTTCGAGAGGCCCCAAAATGGCGCAATCTACTTTGATGGACAGGATCTGGCCGGACTGGACGTCCAAGCTGTCCGAAAACAAATCGGGTCTGTCCTCCAGAGCAGCGGATTGATGGCGGGAGATCTATTCCGCAACATTGTCGGCGACCTCCCGCTTAGCGTGAACGATGCTATGGAGGCGGCTCGTCTTGCAGGCCTGGACGATGATATACGCGCCATGCCCATGGGCCTGCATACGATGATCGGCGAGGGCGGTATCGGTCTCTCCGGCGGGCAGCGCCAGCGCATTATGATTGCACGAGCCATCGTTTCGCGCCCGCGCATTATTCTCTTCGATGAGGCGACCAGCGCGCTGGACAATCAAACGCAGTCGCTCGTAAGTCAGAATCTTGTCCAACTTTCTGCGACCCGCATCGTGATCGCTCACCGTCTGAGTACAATTGTCAACGCCGACCGTATCTACTTTCTGCACCGGGGCCGCATCGCCGAGGAAGGTACCTATGCCGAGCTCATCCAAGGCAACGGCTTGTTCGCTGAGTTCGCCAAACGGCAACTAACTACCACCTGACAAGGAACACTATCGAATGAGAAAAGCGCTGTACTTGATGGGTGTGCTTGATGACGCGGACATAGATTGGATCGCGCGGCAAGGCACTGTGAAGAGTATTGAGCGCGGTGCTGTTCTGATTCGGGAAGGCAAGCCTACCGAAAACCTCTACATCTTGCTTGACGGATGTCTTTCCGTCAGTGTCAGCGGAAAGCAAATCGCGGCTTTGTATTCAGGGGAACTGGTCGGTGAGATTTCATTCGTCGATTCTCGCCCTCCCCTGGCTACCGTTACAGGTGACGGGCCGTCGCGCATTCTTGTCGTTCCTCGACCGGCAATGCAGCGCAAATTGAGCGCTGATCACAAATTCGCTGCAAACTTCTATCGGGCCATTGCCATCTTCTTGGCAGATCGCCTTCGAGCCACAACGGGGCGTTTAGGTTACGGTGCTGCCCAACAGGATAATGACGGCTTGGAGCCGGACGAGATCCAAGATGATTTGATGGATTCGGCCTCTCTAGCAGTTGTACGCTTCGATACCTTGCTGAAGCGATTGCAGGGATAACCGCTGCTCGCAGGCAGCGGTCATCCCGCTCTGGTATCGTTCGGAAGCTTCTGTGCCGCAATCTAGGGGTGCGGTGTATTCGTCACCGGGTTCCACCCGGTAACAATCGGCGGCGTGATCTTACCTCCCACAACATCGTTCAGTTCTTCGGGCTCAAGTTCTCCCTCAATGGGTGTCTCGTCCAGCGGCAACTCAGTCGCTTCATTGTTCTCAGATGACATTTCACGGGCTCCTTAGATCTGCCGGCATCGGCGCCAGCAGCTGAGTCAGTCTAACCCTGCGGTAAAGCAGAGTATATTCATTTCAAGTACTGGCAGTTTCTCGTTGAGGCTGAGACGCGTCCCGCTCCGCATTCACAGCCAAACACACTTACTCGAACCCCGCCCAAGTATTAGCTGGGTAAGGCTTTTCGGCCTGCAAGGCGGCTCCGCGATATCCAACGCCTTTAAACGTGACCTAAACTGCAGCTCGAGAACGTTCTGCCCGGCAAGCTGGCGCCTCAAGCCCGCGCAGTGACCTCTAAATGCCCGCAACCAGATCACTTACACGCAAAATGGCTTCGTTTCGAAATTTCGGTATCCACTTCCGCCAACACCGCTTCGGCAGCCGCGCGCGGATCGTCGGCATGGGTCACTTGACGCCCGATGACCAGGTAGTCGGCCCCGCTCGCCAGCGCTTCCGCCGGCGTGGCAACCCGTTTCTGATCTCCGGTCGCAGCACCGGCCGAGCGAACGCCCGGCGTCACCAGTTTCAATTGCGGACCGCCAACATCGCGTACGCGCTGCACTTCCAGCGGCGAGCAGACAATCCCGCCGATCCCGCTCTCCACCGCTTTGCGCACCCGCAACTCCACCAACTCCGAAACCGGCATCTGGTAACCGAGATCCGCCAAATCTTCCTGGTCGAAACTCGTCAGAACCGTGACGGCCAGCAGCGTGGCCGCGCTGTTCCCTTTCCCTTCCACAGCCGCCCGCATCACCGCTCCGCTGCCATGCACACTCAGCAAAGAAACGGCTTCGTTTCGCAATATCCGTCGTGTCGCGCGCTTGACCGTTTCGCCAATGTCATACAGTTTCAGGTCAAGAAAGACCTGCTTGCCCATGCGGCCCAGTTGATCCACAACGGACATGCCTGCCGCGGCATAAAGCTCCATTCCCACTTTGTAAAAGTCGGCGGCAGGCCCGATACGGCGCACCAAATCCAGCGCGTTATCTGCATCCGGAACATCCAGCGCAATAATCAGCGGATTCATCTGACCACCTCCAATGGTTTGGTTTCGTAATGTTTTACTCGGCCAATCCGGTAAATCTCGCTCCGGTCCGCCATCAATCGGCAGGCGTCCGCCTCGGGCAGTGCAATCAACAAACCGCCCGAAGTTTGCGGATCGTAGAGAAGAGCTTCTATCGCGGGCGGCAGTTCGGAAGCGAAGCGCACACAGCTTGCGGCGAATGCCCGGTTATTCTTCAGCCCGCCCGAGTGCGCACCCGCCTCGGAATACTCTACCGCACCTGGCAGGAACTGGAGGCAGCTGGCTTGAATCTCAAGGGTCACGTTGCTGCCCAACGCCATCTCGCGGGCATGCCCCAGCAGTCCGAAGCCAGTCACATCGGTGCAGGCATGTACGTCGTAGCGCAACATCGCTTCACAAACGCCGCGGTTCAAGGTCAGCATCTGAGCGATCGCGGCATCCACATCGTCCATGCGCGCGGTCTCCTGTTTCAAAGCTGTCGACACAACGCCCGTTCCAATCCGCTTGCTGAAAACCAACACATCGCCCGGCTGCGCGCCCGAATTTGTAAGGACGCGGGAAGGGTCAATCAAGCCAGTCACGGCGTAACCGAACTTGATGGTGTCATCCGTAATCGAATGGCCGCCCAGAATCACTGCTCCGGATTCATGAATCTTCTCGGCGCCGCCCTTCAGAATGGCTTGGAGGTCCTCCACCGCTTCTTTCTGCGGATAGACAACCAGGGAAAGCGCTGTTATGGGCCGGCCGCCCATGGCATAGATGTCGCTCAACGCATTTGCGGCGGCGACGGCGCCGAACGTATACGGGTCATCTACAATCGGCGTGAAAAAGTCTACCGTTTGCACAATCGCCAACGGATGGCCGCCATCCTCCGTCAGGTCGTAAACACCCGCATCGTCCGACTTGTCGTAACCCACCAGAACCCGGTCGTTAGTCAGTCGCGGCACATTCCGCAGCGCGCGGTCCAAAATGCTTGGACTTAGCTTCGATGCGCAGCCGCCGGCTTTCACGTTGGCGGTCAATTTAGTGGGCATGCTCTTCCAGTGTAAAGAGAGATTGCTGTGTCGCTGTCGCAGCCGCCTCGCTGAACTTCCACTCGCGCCAGGCATCATGCAGCGGAAAGTACAGCCCCAGCAAAATAGGTCCTGTTACCAGTTTCGAGATGACGCTGGCATAATTCTCCAGCTGGTCGCGATACCGGCGCTGCTCCTCGTCGAGAAAGCGCTGCAATCGCCCGCCCTCATGTTCGCTGGTCTTGTAGTCGATAATCCAGAACCGGCCTTTGTCGTCACGAAACGACCGGTCCACCGTTCCGCTAATCAACTTCGAACCGAGCCGCCCACCCACGGCCCACTCCGACCGGGCATCCGCATGCTCGCCCAAAATCCAGATTCCGCGCTCACTCTGCAGCGTTGCGCTCAACGCCCGCACCACCTTTGCGACAGCGTCAGCTTCTTCGGCTTGTCTCACGCCCAGGCGCTGCAGTTCCGACCGGAAGAGTGGCGTCATACGGTCGAATCGCTCCACCGGCCACATTGCGGCACCTTCGCGCGCCACTCGCTTCAGCACTTCATGCACTACTGTGCCTACATGCCGGCCCGTGCTGCTCACCCACTCGTAGCTGATCTGTCTGGCCGACGCCGCGACAGATTCGAACTCCGGCCGCCAGTTCACCGAACCGGCAAACGACGGCACAGCCCAGCTCAGCGGCAAACGCCGCAACTGCGTTACAGGTTCCGCTTCCGGTGCCCGTCCAGCCGCTTGCGTCGGCGCCGTCGCAGCGCCGACTCGAACTGCTCTTTCACCGATGGCCAAATCAATCCCAGAAACGAGTCGTCCGAAGCCTTGGAGACGTCTTTGCCCTGCTGCTTACTTTTCACATTGCCCAGCAGGTGCAGCCTGTTCTTGGCTCGAGTTGCCGCGACGTAAAAGATCCGGGCCATCTCGTGCCGCTCTTTGGTCTTGATCTCTTCCTTGATCGCTTTATACGCTTCCTCGGAAGTGCCGCGCTGCGGCTGCGAAGCAACCAGCAGTTGCGATTGTCCGTCCTCGTCGATCTCTTCACTCCAAAGCAACAATTCGTCCTCGGTGTTGCGTGTTTTGCCGCCCAGCTGCGGCAGGATCACCGTGTCGAACTCCAGACCCTTCGCCGTGTGTACGGTCATTATCTTCACGCATTCCGGTCCTGCGGTTGGTTTGGCAAACAGCCACTCCAGGCGAGCATTCAACAAGCTAAAATCGCGGACCACGCCGCCGCTTTCCACCTCTGCCAGCAGTTGAAGGAACGTGGCGATATCCTCGCGCTCGCTCTGGTCCGTCAACACGGCAGGTCCGCCGACGGCCATCCATGTCCGCTCCACCAGGTCGCGCAGCGGCATCCGCCCAACGCTCTCAACAGCCGTCTTCATCAGTGCACCCAGACGAGCTGCCCTAGTCCGGCCGTCCGCCGACAGCCGCCAGACTTTGTTGCTGTCTTCCAGCAGAGTCAATATGGTGCGCTCATCCTTTTCCGCCAACAGCGCCAAATCCGCCAGCGTCAAGCCGCACCACGGAGCACGCAAACACGCCAGCCAGGCAGTGCGGTCGCCGGCGTGCAGCAGTGCGCGCGTCAGCGAAAGCAGATCCAGAATGTGTTGTTGGTTCTGCAGATTGTCGATGTCGATGGCTTCATACGAAAGGCCGGCGTTTCGCAAAGCAGGCAGGATACCGTTCAGATGCGCACGGCTGCGCACCAGGATGGCGACATCGCCGGGCTTCGCTGCCATCTGCACCAGTCGGACTACCTCGGTCGCCTCCGCTATGCCGGACCGGTCGTCCACGAACGCCGCGAACGACGGCGGCACCATCGACGGCTCTCGCGTGGCCGCCGCGGGCCGCAGCTTCACGCCTCCCCGCCGTACATCGTCTTCCAGCATGATGGCGCCAAAGCTCGCTTGTGCCCAATCGACAATCTCAGGCGTCGACCGGAAATTCGCCAGCAGCCGCAACGGCGTCAGCTGCACATCTCCCAGCCGCTTCGAGCGCCAGCATTGCAGGAAGAGCGACACCTCTGCCTCACGAAACCGGTAAATGCTCTGCATCGGGTCGCCCACCAGAAACAACGTTCGGTTGTCGCCCGCCGACCATTGTTCTGTCAGCGCCTTCAGCAGTTCGTATTGCGCATACGACGTGTCCTGGAACTCATCCACCAGCAGATGCTCAATGCGGTAATCCAGCCAATACAGAAGGTCGCTGGGCGCTTCCGGTGTTCCCAGCGCATCGATCGCCGCGCGCGTGATCGCGGTGAAATCCACTTGGCTTGCCTGCTGAAATACGACGCGCAGCTGCCGCTCCGCATGCGCCAGAAGGTCGCAGAAGACCTGCACGTCGGGCGGATGAAGTGTGTTCCGAAACGCGCGCCACTGCTCACGTTTGGCCAGCATCGAGGCAATCTGCTGCTCCAGTCCGGTCAAGTCGTTATCGAAGTGAATCGAGACCGCGCGGAACACCTGCTGTTCCATGGCGTCGCCTTCCGCCAAACCCCGCAAGGTACGTCGGGCGGCTTGCCGGTACAGTTCGTCCGCATGCTCCACCACCTCGGGAGTTCCACCGAGATGCGAGATCACGGGCATCTGCCGCGTCAACATGGAACAGAGCGAATCGATGGTCTGAATCTGCAATCGCGACGAGTCGTTACGCAGGTTCCATCCGTTTCGTGCATCCTGCGCCAGCGCGGCTCGCGCCAGATCGCGCATTCTCAGCGAGTGCTCGTCATTGGCAGCTACATCTGTATCGGCATCGCGAAGTGCCTCCACGACGCGCTCGCGCATTTCAGCAGCAGCCTTCCGGGTAAAAGTGATCGCTACTACCGACTCCGGCCGTTCCACCCGGGCCAGCAGAGTCAAAACGCGTTGCACCAGCAGCGTCGTTTTACCGGAACCGGCCGGGGCTTCGACAATAAACGACTCACCGGGATCCAGCGCCTGGGCCCGTTCTTTAAAATCCGGAGCTATCGTCACTCGCAGTCGTCCTCTGTGCTGGCGCGTTCCTTTATGCGACAGAGAGGCTTCATAGCGCAATACTCGCAGGCTCCGGGTAGCGGATGCACGGCCGCTTTGCCATCCCGGAAATCGGTTGCCAACTGTTCCACAGCGGCACGCGAATTACTCATTACTGTGTCCCACTCGTCTTTCAAAACCTTTGTTGATTGGCCGCTCGCATGACGGGCCCGACTCATTCCCACCAATCGCTGATCACGCGGCTTCAATTGCCCGAAGAAAACGCCGTCCACAGCTGTAGCCTGGGCCGCTGCATAAACCAACAGTTGCGGCTCTCTTGGGCGCGGACAGTCGAGCTTGGTCTTCGATTGCTTCCCGCTTTTGTAGTCAATCAGCACCAGGCGCCCATCGTTCAAGCGGTCGATCCGATCAATGCGGAGCCGCAGCGGCAAGCCTGCGAGCGCAAACTGAATCTCGGTTTCCACGTTCTCCACCGTAAAATCCAGCAAGCGGTCTTTCTCCACCGTAGTCAGCCAGTCGAAGATCAGCTCCTCCAGCCGTTCGCGTTCGGCCCGCTGCGCCTGCTCAAAGAACGCTCCATCGTCGCGATGTGTCACTGCGGCCTCAACACTGCGCCGGATAATCCCGCGCAAGTCCGTCGGAGGCATCAGTCGCAGCCGGGCGGCCGACTTCAACTCCTGCCACACGAGCTGCAGCGCCGCATGAACAAAGGTTCCGCGGTCCAGCGCATCGAATCCGAAACAGGCTTCTTCCGGCGTGCGTGCGCGAAGCCTGTGCTCTGCGAAAGCTTTGAAGGGACAAAGCGATTGTGCTTTCAGCAAACTTGTTCCGCCGCGGACCTCGCCGTCGACGACAAACGGCGGTGCATCGGTATCTTCCACCAGCTCGCAGGCAACCCGTTCGAAGGCGTCGAGCGCCAGCGTGCCACTCCATCCGGGCTCAGATTGCATCAGCGAGACAAACGGTCTCACGATAGGCGCGATGTGCCCGGAGTACGTTGCCTGAACCTCCGGTGCTGCCATGAACAGCGCGCGCGTGGTGCGCATCCTCTCCGCGTGCGACGATTGCGGTCCGGAACCGGTCACTTGATAGGCGCGTTGAAGACGCAGCGGAATGAGGGGGGAAGATTGCACGACTGGCGGCCATATGTCCTCGGAAAGGCCGACGACGAATGCCGCATCGCAGCGCAAGCCTTCTGCTTCGGATGCGTCCAGGATCTGAACCGGCGAGAAAGCACCGCCGCGCTCCACGCCGGGCGCTGCTGCCAGCAGTTGACGCAGCTCTCTCAGAGCTTCGGCGTAGCCTACGCTTCGCCGCACCAACCCGAGCGCGCCCAGATTGGAAGCGACTTCCTTCCAAGCCTCGGTAATCTCCTGTTCGTCTATCGACAATTCCAGGTCACCTGGCCATCCGGCCCTTTGAAGAAGATCTGCAAAAAACTGACCCCAACCTGGCAAATCGAGCGCCTGTGGCATGCCGCGTACCAGCGTTTGGACCTGTTCCAAGCGCCGTGCGAGGATGGGGCATCTCTCGGCAGCGAAGCGGATTTCTCGAAGCGAGACGTCGAGTTCACGCTGACGCCTCAGCTTCAAATCAGCCTCCGCCCGCGCATCGCGTTCTTCGATTGCGCCACGCAGAAACGGCGACCGCAGAAGGGCGGCAGCACACGCCTGGTCTATCCGGCCCTTCCCCAATTCCAACACCAGCAAGGCCGCAACCACCAGGGGATGCGAGACGAGCGGCGCAGCCGCTTGTACGTGAAACATGGATTCGTGCGACGGCATCCCTCGGAACCGCAGGCTCGACCTCGGGTAGAACACGCCCGTGAACAAACGCTCCACTTCGGTCCGATGCTCATCCAAGTCCGGCACAAACACGGCGATGCGGCTTTCGGGCGATTGCTCCCAACGTTGCCGCGCCCAGCGGGCAGCCCTCTCGATCTCGTGTGCAAAACTCTCGCATTGCGTTACGGCCGCGCGTTCCGGAGGCTCCTCCTCCGCGCTCCCGAAAATCGTGACCTCGGGAATGCTGGCCTGGATGGCAGCCAGCGCAGGGGGCACGCTGGTAAATCCGAGGAACGCCACCCGATCTGGCAACGCCCACTGAAGCGCAGCGGCCCACAGATCCGCACGCAGCATCCAGCCTTCTTCGCCGCAGCGAAGGCGCACCGCTTTTCGCCAGCGGAGAAACTGCTCACCGTCCACATGTTCGCGCCATGCTTCATGCTCGGCCGGTATCTGCCATTGCGCCAGGGTCGCGTTGGCGCGGCGCGCCAAGCGGGCCGTGGCATCGCTGTCGAAAAGCTCCGCAGTGGTCGCTTCGATAGCTTGCTTCCACAGTTGATGCTCCTGCTGCGGAGAAAGCAGTGCCGGAACGTTCAAAGTGCTGAAACGTTCCTCTTGCCAAAGCGACGTCAGCCACCGATCAAGAGTCAGAATCGGGGGACGCTGCCAAACAGCAACACCAGCCGAAAGCTGACCGGCTGCAAACTGTTGGGTTGCTGCACTCGCCAGAAGCGGCGAAGCGGCAACGATGACGGCACCTCCCTCGATCAGCGAGGAAATACCAGAAAAAGCAAGCTGCATTACGAGAGAACTTGTTCCATTATCGCGAGTGAGTTCGAACAAAGAACTGTTCTTTGTCGATGGCTGGATCCACCGCAACATCGAAGAATCCGACCATCATCTCCGCCCATGTCTGTTCGCCCCAGGTCACAGCGGAATCGGGGTCAGGATTGTGCGGGTTGTTGCGGGAATTGTCGAACGTCGCGACTGCTTGAAGGGTGGTTCCAGCTGGCAGTAGCATCGGCTGCGCCAACCGGTAACTTAGCTGCCAGTGAAAATCGTAACGGGGGATTCGCAGCAAGGTCCGCTTGTCTCCGTGCGGTTCAAGAATGTTGTACTCAAACGACTTACCGCGCAGGTGCATGTGTGGAAAGAAGCTCAGCAGCAGGGCATCGTTCGGCAGCGTGCCATGCACTTCCACTTGGTGGTCCGGGTCGCCCGGAGGGATCAGAAATTTGTCGTTGGTCAATTGCAATGTCAGAACTCGCTTCGCAGGCTGATGCTTCTCAAAGACAAGGCCGACCGAGGTTCTGTCTTGGGTGGCATGCCCGTCCGTTGTGTAGTGAATCTGAAGCACAATATCTGAACCTGCCGGAACCAGCTTGGCGAAGCCGTCCGGCCATGCATCGGGCGAACTACCAGGCGCGTAGACCAGCAAGATATCGCTCTTGGTCCACATCGCGTCAGCATGCAGCTTTTCGTCAGGGAGGTCGTCGGCAGTGAAGGGCACTCCCACGGGCGCACCCTTAAGCCAGGAAGATCGAGGCGGTCGAATATAAGCCACCGCGTGATGCACAACGGCTCGGTTACTAGGTCGAATCTCGGACATGCGTACCCAGCGGTTCTCTTTAAAATGGGTCGGCAGAATGATGTAGGTGTAGGCAACATCGCCTGAAGCGGGGAGCGATACCGTACGTTGTGCCGCGAGCGTGCAATCAGGCTGTGCAATGTTCCAGCCCGTTGCGAACTGGGGCGGAGGCGGAGCATCGTGAGCGTCCCCTGCGGGCGCATGAGCATCGGCCCATGCAGCGAACGTTGCAATCTGGCCGGCGCTGAGGGACGGATTATTGGCGAAGTCACCGCAGCATGGATCTGCAAACCACGGAGGCATGTGCCGCGTCGCCGTTTGTTCCTTGATTGCTGCTGCATATGGACGAACCTGCGCCCAGGTCTCGAGGGGCATGGGCGCAATCTCACCGGCCCGGTGACAAGTCTGGCAGTGCCGTTGCAAAATGGGCAGCACGTCGCGGTAGAAGGTGGGGGATTGCTTCGCGACCGTGCTAGCGGGGAGGGCCGTTCTTAGCAGTGTAAAAATCAGCAGGCATGCTCGGCCACTGAGGTTGACGCCGCTGCTTGAAGGCCGCAACGCCCTCTTTGAAATCACCACTATTCATTAACTCATCTCGCAGCCGGGAAGCCATCTCTCCGGCCTCGTGCCAGCTTTTTCCGTAGCTAGCCGCCGCATACGTCATGCCGGCGCTGATAGCGGCTGGACAAGACTTGGCGATGTCACGGGCAGCATTACACGCCTGGTCGTACACTTCGTTGTCAGGGCAGGTTTTATGCACCAAGCCCCAGGCCAAAGCGTCCGGCGCTGTAAAAGTGCGTCCGGTCAAGCTCAGGGCCAATGTTCGCCGCGAACCGATGCTTACTTCCAGGGCGCGATAAACAAGAAAGGGCCACAATCCCACCTTTATCTCGGGAAGGCAGAATTGCGAACTTTGTTCTGCGATGACAAAGTGTCCTTGAGCGACCAGGCCTAAGCCTCCGCCGAGGGCCGCGCCGTTAACTGCGATGACGATCGGCTTGCGAGACTCGAATCCGATCGAGAAGAGCCGCTCATGTATAGGCCCAAGATCCGAGGCTTTGTCCGTTACCGCTTCGTCCAAATCCATGCCAGAGGAGAAGACCGGCCCATCGGCGGCGAGCATCACTGCGCCGATATCGGGATCGTCCTGTACGGCATCAATGGCCTCCACAATGCCGTTGCACATATCTGCAGTAAGAGCGTTACGCTTTTCCAGACGCGTGAGGCGGATGTGGAGAACCCGGCGCTTTTTTTCAAGTTGTAAGTTCGTCATCCGTTGCTTCCACCTCCATCATCAACAGCGCGGCGCCGAATGTTTTCCCCTGTGCGTCGGTACGCAGCGAGATGGTGCCGCCGCCGTCCAGCGCGCCCTCCATCACGAAGTTGAGGGCCCATAAACCCCTAAGAGCATAGCGAGTGACGGTGCCCTGAACCAAAGGGCCAAAATGCTGTTTCACGCGCGCGCTAGTAACCTCACGCAGCAGCAGTGGAAAGTGCCGTTCTTCGAAAGCGATGACGCCGACGTTCGAGATGTCGCCTTTGTCACCCGACCGGGCGTGCGCGATTCGGGACAACGGAATCTTCACTCGATCACCTCAACACGCGGGTGTGACCCAACTCGCGGTGAAGCAAAGCGGGCCAATACGCCACAACTTCGCGCACCGCGGGGCGGCCTTCGCCATAACCGGTCGCCGTGGGCGGCCCGTTCAGGACTAGCGGAATCAATTCTCGCGTAAAGCGTTCTACGGCCGCCTTGTCCGGCCGACCGGGCGCCAATGCGCAACTGGACTTCTGGTGCTTCGTCCACGGAGGGCGCCAGATGAGCATGACAGGCATTCACGCCAAAGAACTCGGTGTGAATTGCCTCGAGATTCAGCTTCAGCGTCGTCAAGCCGTTGCCGGACGATCCGGTCAGCGATTTGCGCCTTCTGCAAGCGCATCAGGAGCGGAATACACCAGCGTGCCAATCGCTTTCCAGCCGTAGTGATACGAGACGGAGGCCTTCAACTGTGTTGGCCTTGCGCGGCCTATGACATCGTGGATAGCAACTCGATCCGGCCCGTCACTCGACAACCGGATGTTCGAGAAATCCGCAACTACATCGGGCGTCATGTAAGCGCCGGGATCGCCGATTTCATAGACCAACTGCTCGGCAACAGTTGCGCGCGTCACTCGACCGCCAGTGCCTTCGTGTTTGGTGATGATCATCGTCCCGTCCGGGTGCGCTTCGATCAGCGGGTAACCGATGTGGGCGAAGTCGGGAGTGCTCTGCCAGTCGGCGGTGCAGTTGCCGCCCGTCGCCTGGGTGCCGCACTCGATGACATGGCCGGCGGCGATGCCGACTGGCGAGAGGTGCCCAGTCGTCGGTCTTCCAGCCGAACTCGTGGATCATCGGCGCGAGCGCAAGCGCCGCATCGGCGCAGCGGCCGGTGATAACAACGTCGGCGCCCGTTGCCAGAGCTTCCGCCAAGGGAAAAGCGCCGATATAAACGTTCGCACTTTGAATGCTGACGGCGGACCGTTGCGAGCGGCGTCGCCCGTATCCATGTTCCGGAGCTCATGCCCGGCCATGCGAGGATGTCGTCCAAACGGTCGAGAATGTCGTCTCCAAGCACGACGGCGACGCGCAGATCCGGCGCCAGAGCCGCGGACTTCGCGCGCGCAGCGATGGGATTGACGCCGCCGGCATTGGCCAGATACGCGCAGATCTTGCTGTTTGATGCGAATGCGGCGCAATGCGTGCCGATGAAGGGCGGGAAATCGCGCGCGTAGCCCAGGCGGGGTCCGCCTTCCGCTGCTTCTGCAGGATGGACATGGTGACCTCGGCGAGATAGTCGAGCGTCAGATAGTTCAGCGGGCCTCCGCTTCCACAAGACGAACCGGCGCTTCCAGCCAGTCTCCCCAGAAGCCTTGTCCATTGGCGATGCGAATCATGGCTACTCGACAAGAACTGAACAGGCAGATGATCTCCGGCGCTTTGAACGCGCAGGCTGCATTCGAAGGCAAAATCGAGGACGCTGCGAGTGTCGAGCGGGGTCGATAACCGCATCGCAATGCCCGCGGGCAGCGGCGTAATTGGCATCCAGCCAGCGTTCGTAGTCGTGCGCGCGTCTGCTCAATTTGGCCTGAAGATCGGCCGGACGGCTTCGCCTGCGGCTTTGTATCTGTCCAACTCCGGACCGTAGATCGCTTGGACCGCGGAATCGCCTTCCATGACGCCGATGCGGGCCGTGGGCCAACTGAACGTGAACGTTCGGATCGAAGCCTTGTCCTGCCATGGCGTAATAGCCTGCACCGCTGGCGTGATTGACGTCAAAACAATCTTCGGCACGGTGGCGCAGGCCATGTGTCTCCACCATCTCGGCACCGGCCCGAATGATGCCGTCGCGTCTCCGCTTCTACGCCCACCATAAATCCGGAAACGTCCTGCACATACAGCAAAGGCAGGCCGCGACGTTCCGCGTTTTCAACGAAGTAGGCGACCTTGTGAGCCGATTCGGTGTAAACGATGCCGCCCACGCGGGGGCCGCCCTGTGACTTCAAAAACCCGCGGCGATTGGCAATGACCCCAATCGCACGTCCTTTCAGCCGCGCCGTGGCGCAGAAAAACTCAGGTGCGTAGTCGGGCTGGAATTCAATCTGGTCGTCTTCATCGAGGATGCCAGCCAGCAGGTGCTCCATAGAGTAGGGAAGACGATGGTCGGCCGGAAGAGCATCGGCGAACTTGGCGGAGTCCATCGTTGGGCCACGCCCAGTCGTGACGAGAGCCGGCTCGGGTAGCTGCTTGATCTGCTGACGAATCAGATCGAGGCAGGCGTTATCGTCTGCGGCCATGAAGTGGGCGACGCCGCTGCGCCCGGTATGCATTGCGGCGCCTCCGAGTGTCTCGGTGTCGGTAACTTGTCCAACGGCGCCCTTCACCAGATTGGGGCCGCCTAAGCCCATGAAGCTCACCTTTTCCACCATGATGATGACATCGCTTAGAGCCGGCAGATAAGCGCCACCCGCGATACACGGACCCATGACAGCCGCAATCTGCGGGATGCGAAAGCGGCGCCGCATGAGCGAGTTGTAGTAGAAAATTCGCGCTGCGCCGTATTGGCCGGGAAAGATCCCGTCCTGCAGTGGCAGGTTCACGCCAGCCGAATCCACCAGATACACAATCGGTAACCGGTTGCGCATCGCTATCTCCTGCGCGCGTAAGATCTTCGTAATGGTCTCGGGCCACCACGCGCCTGCTTTGACAGTGGCGTCGTTCGCAATCACAACGGCAGGGCGGCCTTGAATGCGCATAAGGCCGGTGACTACGCCTGCGGCAGGCGCTTGACCGTCGTACAGGTCGTGCGCAATCAGCAACCCGATCTCAAGAAAAAGCGAATCGCTATCTTTCAGGCGCTCAATGCGTTCGCGAGCGGTAAGCTTGCCGTCGCGGTGCTGCTTCTCGATTTTCTTTGTTCCGCCGCCTAAGCGGATACGCTGCTCAAGCTCATGCAATGTCTTAACCAGACCGTGCATATCCCGTGTTGTACTCTGCATCCGAAAGCCGGGTCTAACTTGCCCAAAGAAAAAGCAAACAACCGTGAGCAGTTGCTAGTCTACCGTAGGTATATGTTAGGGCTTCTATGTTAGGCATGGACGATCGCACGTTGCGAGCAGTCTGGACGATTTTCCTTTTTTCTTTGCTGTTGGCTATCGTCTGGTTTATTCGGAGCACGCTGGTCGTGTTTGCCTTGGCCATCTTCTTTGCATACATGTTGTCGCCCATCGTTGCGTTCGTGGAACGAATGATGCCGAAGAGGCGAAACATCGCATTAACCGTTGTCTACGTGGCTTTCGTCGGTACGTTAGTGTTGGTTGGCTTCGAAGTGGTACCGACCATTAGCTCGCAAGCGACGAACCTGCTGAGCCAGCTACCCAAACTTGTTTCAGGCAAGGTGGGCGCCTTACCGTTGCCAGGGTTTCTGAACCCAATACGCTCACAGATTATTACCACGGCCACTTCGCAGTTAGGCAGCTTGCAAGCTCACATCGTTCCGCTTGTTCAGGAAGCAGGGTCCCATATCTTGTCAAGCCTTAGTGCGGTTCTGCCTGCCATCTTGATTCCGATACTGGCCTTTTTCTTCCTCAAGGATGGGGCTGCGATTCGGGTATCGCTGATCGGCGCGGTTGATGCAGGGCAGGATAGATCGCTGATGGAACAGATTCTGGACGATGTGAATGACGTGCTTCGGAGCTATATGCGGGCGCTGGTTTTGCTGGCCATCGTAGCGTTTATTGCGTGGGTCGCATTCCTCAGCATCATGCAGTATCCGTACGATATATTGCTCGCCGGCATTGCGGCCGTGCTTGAATTTATTCCGGTCATCGGGCCTGTGACGGCACTCGTCATCATGGTCGTGGTTTATCTTGCTACCGGCTCTGGCGGGATTTTGTGGGTTGTTGTGTTCTGGGGAGTCTATCGCATGTTTGCGGATTACGTGCTGAACCCCTTCCTTATGAGTTCGGGAGTGGAACTCCATCCGCTGCTGGTGTTATTCGGCGTGCTGGCGGGAGACAGCTTGGCGGGCGTACCAGGGATGTTCTTCTCCATTCCCGTGCTTGCGATCTTGCGAGTAATCTATACGAACCTCAAGCGTTCGTATGTTCAGAACCAAATTACGGCGGGCGTGCAGAACCGGGAAGTTCGTGTTGTAACTCCGGAGCAAGTGTCGCGCGAGGTGCGCCCGCATGTTGTTCAGCCTGGCCAATCCTTGTAAGAGACCAACTGACGCGCGAGCAACAGCGCCCCTTCGGCGGACGTGAAGAGGGGATCGACAACGTTGCAGCCAATAGCCTGGTGCAGGACTTTGGCGAATACATTGCGCCATGCGTCTGCCTTCCATGTGCCGCCTACCGTGGCAACGGGAACCGGTGATTCAAAAAGCTGGCGGTAGACTCCGGCTACATACCCGCACAGAGCGACCGCGCTTTCGTGGAGTAGACGCTTGGCGCAGTCGTCGTCGTCGTCCGCGGCGGCAGTGACCACCGGTGCGAGACTCGCGATTCGTGCGCGAGGCCAAGCTTCCGTGTAGAAAGCATGCATTAGTTCATTGGCGCTGGCGATGCCAGTGACTTGGAGAAGGCGATCACGCAAAACAGACGGTGAGCCCCAGCCCTCTTCCGCCTGAAGAGCAACGCGTAAGGCGCGTTTTACAAGGTCGAACGCACTTCCTTCATCGCCGAACCGATAACCCCAGCCGCCAGTGCGGGCGGTTTTGCCATCCCGGTTACGGCCGGAAGCGATGGAGCCGGTGCCGGACACGACAATAATGCCCGGCTCGCCGCCCAGAGCACCGGCAAGAGCGATATCCCCGTCATCTGTCGTCTTAATAAGTGGACTACGTATGAGGTGTCGAACCCAGCGATCCTTATCGGCGGGCCCGCCGCTAAAGCCGAGGCAGGCGGCCTTGAAAATGGCTGTGGCGGGATCCAGACCTGCTTCCGCACAGGCGGCAGCAAGGCAACTTCCGATCACTCCCCGGAACTTGGCTTCAGCCTCACTGCCGCTAACGTGATTGCACGGGCCGGCGACGGCATGGCCGACTACAACGCCCGCGTAATCGGCAATCAGCATGGTAGTGCTGGATTGACCGCCGTCAACGCCGAGATAAAATTCGGGCACTGGAGCTTACACCGCGTCGGAAATGCTTGCGAAGTTGAAATCCGTCGCGAGAACGGCGGGCGCGAAGGACGGACCAGTCTCTGCTCCGGCGACGGGAATGGGTTGCGAAAGCTTCCGGGTGTTTTGGAGGACGCGGACCGGGCTCTCGTTCCAGCGAAAGTTGGTAACCGGGTCTGTGACTTTCCCTTTTTCCACCAGGAAGACGCCGTCCCGCGTAAGCCCCGTCAATTGCAAGGTCTGCGGCTGAAGCATGCGGACGTAGTAGACACGCGTGACCAACAAGGCTCGATCTGCGCTCCTGATGAGGTCGTCGAGGGTGTTGCTCTGGCCATCCAATGTCAGGTTGTTAGGAACGGAAGTCGCTTTTCGCTTAGCCTTCTCGGCCCAGAACCGATCCCAATACATGTTCTTCATCACACCGTGGTCGATCCAGGCGATGCTTTCGTTGGGAAGCAACGAATCGCCCCAAGGCCGTGCGGCGAGCTTGGTATTGTATGGATCGCTTCGAAGCGTAATGTATTCGGGGAAGAGTTTTTCGCCCTGAAGCGTTTCGCCCTCGTGACCTTTTTTGCTAAGGAAGGATTGCCCTTGTTCGGCCGACCGCGCATCGATGCCGAACGCGAAAAAGCCAATGAGATCGCTGACTGCGGCAGGCTCCAAAATCACGGTGTACTTGCCGGGATCGAGGCTGCGCTTATTCACGCCGCGTAAGCATTTTTCGGTTGAGCGAGCAGCGATTACGCCGCCATCGAGATCCTTGAGTGATGTCGAAACCTGATTGGCCCAGCCAGAACTTGTTCCGCCATTGTTCCGCATAGTGTTCGTCAGGCTGGAGTCTGTGTAAGTGGAAAACCCGAACAGGCCCGCCTTATTACCCACTGCGAGCGCATTGGCAGACCGAGTGACAAACCCGGCGGCGGTCAATTGGTGCCCGCGTGCCGAGTCGATGATCTGCTTCACGTGCGGAATCATCACATCAGCACGAGCGGAGGCGGTGAACGGATCGAAGTTGTGGAGTTCCGGGTATTCCTGCGGCCCGAGTGCCGCTACATGCTCCGGGTCAGGCTGTGAGATGCGGGCCAGATCTTCGGCCTGCTGCACGCCCTTGCGCAAAGCCTCTTCGGTCCATTCGCTAACTACGGCGTTTCCGCTCCGCTTATCGTCGGTAATGGCAGTAATCGAGACCTGCTGCGTGACCTGATAACCCGACGTGGTGATGCCGTTATTGGCGAAGCGAATGAACGCGGTCTCACCACTTTGTAACTGTACTTCGCATTCGGGAAGACGGGAATAGCCAATGATTTTCTCGACGAGCCGGCGCGCTTCTTCTTTGGTCTGCATAGGGTTCGCTCCTCGAGTTAGTCGGTTTGTAAAACGTTGATCTGGCGGAATCTTGATGGCGAGCAGCCATGGCTGACGGCGTTAACCTGTTCGGGCTCGCCTTTGCCGTCATTGGGTGCGCCGTACTGTTGCCAAAAGCTTGAGCCGGCGATGCCGTCGCAGGCGTGCCAGAAGTCCGGAGTACGGCTCTGGTACGCAACGCGAGACAGCATGCCCGCCTTCTTCCCGCCCTTGATTTCCCAAAATCCGTCGCCGCCGAATTGGAAGTTATAGCGTTGTTGATCGATGGACCAGCTGCCGCTGCCTTCTATCAAAATGCCGTCCTCCACCCCGGAGATGAGGTCGTTCAAGGTAACGTCCTCCGGTCCCGCTTTCAGCCAGACGTTCGGCATGCGTTGAAACGGCACGTCAGACCAGGAATCGGCGTAGCAGCAGCCACGGCTCTCTTTTTCCTGGATGAGGTGAGCCTGGTCTCGAATGGTCTGGTAGTGGACGAACATTCCCTTGTCGATGATGGGAAAACGTGTGGAGCGAACTCCGTCGTCGTCGTATTTCACTGTCGCTAAGCCGTTTTCTGTCGTGCGGTCGCCGTAGATGGTGACTAAATCAGTTCCCACCCGATAATTGCCCATTTTCTCCGGTGTTAGAAAAGAGGTACCGGCGAAATTAGCTTCGTAGCCAAGGGCGCGATCGAGTTCTGTGGAATGCCCGATGCTCTCGTGAATGGTGAGAAAAAGGTTGCTGGGCATAAGCACAAGATCCTTCTTGCCGGGTTTTACAGGAGGCGCTGAGAGATGCTCAACGGACTCTTCAGCCACGCGAGCAGCGTTCTCGCCAATGTTCAATTTCGGAACATACTCCCACCCGGCTGCGAGCGGAGCCATTTGGTAAGAACGCTGTCGAGAGATACCGGTTTGGAAGTCGACTGCTGTGGACTGCAGGAAGGGATACACCTGTACAATGTATTGCTGGATGGATGACCCTTCGCTAGAGGCGAAGTACTTATCCTCGGCGTGAAAGCCGAGCATGCCGAAGGCAACCATTACTTTGGGATTCTTCTTGATCGTGAGGGTTGCTTTGTGCAGCAGTTCCAGCTTGTCAGCAACGGACACGGCGAACGGATCTACATCGTGGGGCGACGTCCAACGATCGGTGTAGGTCTTGGTGGGCGCCAGTTCCACAGGACTGGCCTGCAGAGCGGCATTTGCCTTTGCGACAACGACGGCTTCTCGCGTGATGCGAATAATCTCGTCCGTGGAGACTATGGGCGAGGAAGCAAACCCCCATTGCCCGTTCGCAATCACTCGAACGCCAAAGCCGAAGCTTGACTGATCCGTGACAAACGGGACCTCGTTGACTTGATTGCTGCCGCGATTGGGAGCCAGGCGATAGCCGGAATACTGATCCCGATACCGATTGATACGGATATCGCTGTAGCTTGCACCCTGCTTCTTGGCTTCGGCAAGCGCATAGGTCGCAAGCTTCTCCAGTTCTGGTGAGGGCTTGGAACTGTTACGGTCTGGCTCGCCGAACAGCCGGTTTGCTGCCAGTAGAGTCAGCGCGCCGGCACTGGCCCGGAGAAAGCCGCGCCGGCCGAGCTCAGTCGCATTCTTACGGTGGAATCTATCTTGGAAGAAAGAACTGACCGGGTCGCGATTCATAGCAACGTTTTGTCCTTTGCGTAGCAGACGGAGTCGAGTGGGCAGGAGGCGCAGCGAGGCTTGCGAGCGACGCAGATTTGGCGGCCAAAAAGTACGATCTGATGTGCCAGTAAGATCCAGCGATCAGCGGGAACGATCTTCATCAGATCCTGCTCGATTTTCACCGGCTCCTCATTTTTGGTCAAATCGAGCCGGCGCGTAATTCGTTGAACGTGCGTATCGACCACGAAGCCCGCTGCCACCCCGTAGGCGGTGCCCAGCACCACGTTCGCCGTCTTGCGCGCGGCGCCAGGGACAGTTAGCAATTCGTCCATGGTGCGGGGAACATCGCCGCCGAACTCGGCTATTAAGGTGCGCGCTGCGCCGATGAGCGATTTGGCTTTGTTGTTGAAGAACCCGGTTGAGCGGATGTCGTTCGCCAGTTCGTCCTGCGAAGCGTGGGCCATGGCTTCCACGCTTGGATACTTTTCGAAGAGAGCCGGAGTGACCTTATTTACACGCTCATCGGTGCATTGTGCCGAAAGGATGGTGGCGACCAGAAGCTCCCAGGCATTGCGGTGCTGCAATGCGCAGGTGGCGTTCGGCAGGATTTTATCCAGCTCGCCGAGGATGAAATTGAGCCGGGCTTTCCGGTCAGCGGCCGTCTTCGGCTTCGGAACCTTTTTCGGAGGAGTGACCGGGTGAACAGGCGGAACCTGAGCCGTTTCCGTGGATGCCATGAAAGCACTCAGAATAACGCAACAAGATCCGTTCGCGTTCCTTAAAGTTTGACGACTTTTTCCGCCTGAAATGCCTTCAAGGCGTTTCGAGTGTCTACAATCAGTTTGCTGCTCTCCACCACGAAGCGATAATCCACGTTACGGTGATCGGTGATGATCACGACGCAATCGGCGGCCGGGCAGCAGTTCATCGGATCCTCCGCTTTGAGAATCAAATCATCCAAGTGCACTTGCGGAACATAAGGATCTGAGAACGTGACGCGAGCGCCGAGTCGGTGCAAAAGCCCGATCACGTCGAGGGCGGGGGACTCGCGAACGTCGTCGATGTCGCGCTTATACGCAACGCCCATGATGTGAACATGTGACCCGCGGACCGGTTTCGCTGCATCATTGAGCGCATTTTGGATTTTCTGCACCACGAACTCGGGCATCTGGTGATTGATGTATCCCGCCAGTTCGATAAAACGCGCTTCGAATCCGGCCTCTTTCGTTTTCCAGGAAAGATAGTAAGGGTCAATGGGAATGCAATGTCCGCCAAGGCCCGGGCCGGGATAGAAGGGCATGAATCCAAAAGGCTTCGTGGCGGCGGCGTCGATGATCTCCCAGACATCGATGTTCATGCGATCGCACATCATGGCGAGTTCATTCACGAGGCCGATGTTGATCATGCGGAACGTGTTTTCGAGCAGTTTCACCATCTCGGCAACGCGCGTGGAACTAACGGGTACGACGGTGTCGAGTGCCTGGCGATAGAAGTGAGCTCCAATGTCGGTGCAGTTTGGCGTGATTCCGCCGACGACTTTCGGAATGTTGCGCGTCTGGAAGTTAGCGTTGCCCGGGTCCACGCGTTCAGGCGAAAAGCAGAGGAAGAAGTCTTGCCCCACCTTGAGGCCGCTCCGTTCCAACTTCGGCAGCACGAGTTCATCCGTGGTGCCCGGGTATGTGGTTGATTCCAGCATGACCAGTAGCCCCGGATGCACATGTTTCGCAATGGCTTCCGTTGCAGAGATGACAAAACTCATGTCCGGGTCTTTGGTTTTCCGGAGCGGTGTTGGCACACAGATATCAATGGTGTCGAGTTCGCGGATAACCGACATGTCGGTTGTAGCGCGAAGTTTGCCACTTTTCACGAGCGGTGCGAAAACGTCATCTTTGACGTCTTTCACATAAGACTCGCCCGTGTTGAACTGGTCTACTTTGGATTGTTGAACATCGATGCCTACGACATCGAAGCCGGCTTGGGCGAACTCCACGGCAAGTGGCAGGCCGACATAACCAAGACCGAGGACGCCTACACGTGCCTTCTTCGCGCCAATGCGCTCACGCAAACGGTCGAAGACACTCGGGGTAGCGACTGGATTCTCAAGAGTATTGGTTGCCAAGATAGAATTCGCCTTCCGCGACTAGTTCTGCGGGTCCAGTCAAGTAGACACTTCCTTCCCACCGCAGCTTCAGTGAGCCAGCGGGCGTGCGAACCTGCAAGGGACTTTGTACCACGCCGCGAAGGATAGCAGCGGTTCCCGCTCCTGTGGAGCCGGTGCCGGAGCTGCGAGTTTCGCCCGCACCTCGTTCAAAAAAAAGAACATCAATGGTGCTTTGATCCGCGACCTTGACAAAGGAGACATTCGACCGATTCGGGAATCTTGGATGTGCCTCGGCTGCGGCCGCGGCGGTGCGCCAATCCGGGGGAAAGTCAGCCACGAAAATAGCGCATTGAGGGTTGCCAACGTTGATGATAGTAGCGTCGTAAGCAGTTCCGGCCAAAGTAAGCGTGGTTTGAAGCTCTTCCAACTGAGGTGCCCCCATGTCCATCTCAAATTCGAAGACATGCCCGCGGCGAGAAAGCAGGCGGAGAGTCTTCGGGCCGGCTCCGGTGACCACAGTGATCTCGGTGCCTTCCACGACCTGATGCAGAAGCGCGAAAGCCGCCGCGCACCGCGTTCCGTTGCCTGATAGTTCAGGTTCACTGCCGTCGGAGTTGAACAGGCGGGTACGAACACCATGTTCAGCGCGCCATACCAACATCCAACCGTCTGCGCCGACTCCGGTGGTGCGAGCGCAGATGTGTCTGGCGATTTCGGGCAGCAGGTAGTCTTCCGGGACCTGGTGTGCCCAGGTCAACAGAAAATCGTTTTCGGCACCGTGGAGTTTTGTGAACGGGATGGTTGTCATGGCTGGGTTCGCGCAACTTGTTGGCGGCTGTAGATGGTGACCGTCGACGCCTCGGGAACTTTGATTTCAAAGACGGGTTTGTTGGTGGCGTCGGGACGTTCAAGCGCCTGCGACACATGGTCGCCGTCGAGAGCAATGGCCCAGGCTTCGGCCAGAGCCAAGTCGGGGCGAGAGATCGCGGCGCGCCAGGCTGGACCATTACCGATATTGAGAGTCTCGCGCAAGGGGATGGCCGTTCGACAGAACACGGCCGCCAAGTCGCCCGATCCCGATTCCGTTAGGATGCCGGTGCCGCGAACGTAATGCGATGCGAAGTAAGCAGCAGCTTTTTCGGTCCAGGCGCGCCTAGCGACCGAGTTCCGCTCCGATTCTTTCCAGCAGATCCAGGCCTCGGGTGACGGATGTATCACCCATGGCATGATGGCGAGCAACGGGATGACGGCGGCCCAGCGGCGGCTGCGTTCTGGTAACCGAAGGACGATGGCGCCCGTGGCGAACGCGGCAACGGCGAGGACGGCTATGCCATAACGCGTGTTGTAGTAACCGTGCGGGTACAGTTCGGGAACGAAGATCGGCGTACCGGACGAGTGGAGACTCCAGATGTAAAACAGCGGTGTGAGGCAGAGGAAACCCGGAACGGCGAAGAGTTTTTGCTTCCAGGCGTAAACCAGGCCGGCACTTCCAAGCAGCAGTAGTGGGACGCCGGTGCAGAGTTGGCCGGCGCTCAAGTAATAAAGAATCGCAAGTGCCCAATTGTGCAGGCCAGGATAAGGATGATTACCTTGGATCGCCTTTGCCGAGTAGGGGCCGTTGAAGAAATCGAGAGCATTGCCGGTGAGAAACCAATTATGAGCCAACCAATAAAGCGGCGCGATTCCGGCGGCAACGCTGAAAGCAATAAACGTGAACGCCCGTTTGCGCTTTGCGGCGAAAGCAAACCAAGCTGCGGCAAAGGGGAGAAGGAACCAGCCGTCGTAGCGCGTAAGGCACATCACCCAGCAAGCGGCGACAGCGCCAGCGATGTAGCGCGCTTTCTGAGTCTTTCGGAACTCCACGAAGCAGACCAAGAAAATACCGATGGCAGCGAGAAACAGGACTTCTGTCATCGGAATGGAAGCCAGGTAAAGGACGTTAGGGTTCACGGCAAAACATGCCACGACTGCCGCCGCCGCCAGTCGATCACGATAGACGTTACGCGCCGCGTGATAAAAGCACGATCCGCTCACAACGAAGCAGGCCGCGATCGGGATGGTGCCGGCCAGACCGCTGGACCAGAGCCGGTCATTGATCACAAAGGGCAGGCAGATCAGGTGCAACGCCGGAAGCCAAACGGTGCCGAGTTGATCGTAACCTGGCGTGCGCGAGTCAAGAATGCTCCGGCTAAGGTTCAGGTGCGATTGCGCATCGCCGTAATAGAGAAGATAGCCACGAGAGAAAAACCAGGCGGCAGCAATTGCCACAAGTATCGAGAGGGCGCCGCTTACCAGAAGCAGTTCCCACCGATGGATCGCGCGTTCAGAACGCCGTGAAGCGCCGGAACTCATCGAAGCGCGCATCAATGTCCTGACGAGTCAGCGTGCGAAAGCGATCGACGCCGAACTGTTCGCAGCAGAAACTGCCCATAACCGATCCGTAGATCACGGCACGATGTAATTCGTGGATATCGAAACTGCCGTCCTTTAGGTCGAATCCTTGCTGGCAAAGGTAACCAACAAAGCCCCCGGCAAAGCAGTCTCCTGCACCGGTTGGGTCGAAGACATCTTCAAGCAGATAGCCCGGCACCATAAAAAGCGTGTCGCGCCGGAAAAGCATGGCGCCATACTCGCCACGCTTGATCACCAGCGTATGCGGGCCCATGTCGAGGATCTTGGCAGCGGCCTTTTTTAGATTGTTTTCGCCCGCCAGCATGCGCGCCTCGCTGTCGTTGATTAGCAGGAAGTCCCAATCTTTGATGGTGGTCAGCAGTTCCTCCCGGAACTGGGAAATCCAGTAGTTCATGGTGTCGCCGCCAACGAAGCGCAGGTTCTGCATCTGGCTGCGAACGTCGCGCTGCAGGCTCGGCTGGATGTTGCCAACGAAGAGATATGGTTCCGTCTTATAGGCCGCCGGCAGCTTCGGCTGAAAATCAGCGAAAACGTTGAGGTCGGTCTGGAGCGTCGTGCGGTCGTTCATATCCGCCGAGTACACGCCAGACCAGAAGAAGGTCTTGCCGGGAACCTGTTCCAAACCCTGGAGGTTCACTCCTTTCTCAGCCAGGAAATGGCGGTCCTCCGCGTCGAAATCTTCGCCTACGACGCCGACAATGGCTGTCGGTGTGAAGTAAGAGGCGCTGAGCGCGATGTAAGTGCAAGCGCCGCCGAGCGTGCGTTCGCGCTTGCCGTGCGGGGTTTCAATTCCGTCGTAGGCGACGGACCCAATGACAACCAGTGACATGAATCTGCATTGTAACGAGAGGGCGGCAAACTGGCCGATACAATATAGTGTGGGTTTTCACAGCGAAGGGCTTTTTCACGATGTCTTTGGGGGCTTCGTGTGCCTGCTGGGCGTTATCGCGCAGTTATATCTAGTCCGGCACCTGCGGCTGCGGCCCTGGTTGCGGACCTTACTGGTCGGCATCCCTCTGCTAGTGTTTCTGGTTTTTGACGAGCAGATTCTGCCTCGCAAGTCTCCGTTAGTGCCTCATAATCTGCGAACCGCCCTGCAAGAATTCACAAACTTTCTTTATTTCGCCTCCATCGGTTGTGCCATCTTATTGCGTTTGAGAAATGCTGTGCCGCCATTTCGTTCCGAGCGCCGCCAGTTGTTGCGAGTAGCTACAGCCGCCGTTTGTGCAACACCAGCGGTGGCGCTTGCGGCGGGCCTGGTTACTCGGAAGGACTTCCGCATCAGCGAAGTGGACCTGAAATTTCCTGAGCTTCCGAAAGATCTGAACGGCTTACGAATTGTGCAGATCAGCGATCTGCACGTAAGCACGTTCTTCAGCGCCGATGACTTGCGCCGTGTTGTGGACGCCACCAATTCGCTTCGCCCGGATCTGACGGTCATCACGGGAGACTTAATCACAGACGAGTACGATCCGTTGGAACGCTGCTTGTACGAATTGCGGCGGCTCAAGTCGTCCTCCGGAGTGTGGGGCTGCCTCGGCAATCACGACAAGTATGCTGGTGCCGAGAGGTACGCGACGCAGAAGGGCCGCGAGCTGGGTTTGCACTTCCTACGGCATCAGGCGCAAGTCGTTCAATTCGGTCGTAGCCGGTTGAATCTGGTGGGGATTGACTATCAGGAGCCGCCGTATGTGCTGCCCGGGTTAGAAGACTTAATCTCACCGGGCGACTTCAACGTGTTACTTTCGCATACGCCCGCATTGTTTCCCGTTGCGGCGCAGAAAGGATTCGATCTCACCCTGTCCGGGCACACACATGGCGGCCAGATTAACTTCGAAGTTTTAGGGACTAACCTGAATCTGGCTGACCTTCGAACACCCTACACCAAGGGGGAGTACAGCTTGCCAAAGGCTCGGATTTACGTGAATTCGGGTTTGGGAACCATCGGCGTTCCCGTTCGATTGGGTGCTCCGGCAGAGATCAGTGTGATTCGCTTGTGCAGTTCCTAGTGCTGAGTGACCTTCATGCGAACTGGCATGCACTGCAGGCAGTGCTGGCGGACGCCGAAGGCAAATACGACCAGATCGTCTGTTGCGGCGACATTGTCGGGTACAACCCTCAGCCGGCGCAAGTGCTGGAGTGGGTGCGTGCCAACTGTGTGGCGGTAATCCGCGGCAACCACGATAAAGTTGTGGCCGGCCTTGAAAACTGGGAATGGTTCAACGACGTTGCGCAAGCGGCGGCCCGTTGGAGTATCGGCGAGCTGTCAGAAGGACAGTTGCTCTACTTGCGCCAGCTTCCGCAGGGGCCCATCCCAGTGGACGGGTTTCAGATTTGGCACGGGTCGCCTGCGGATGAGGATGAGTACATCACGGCACCGCTGGAAGCAGCGCCCCGATTCGGGCAGATTGCCGGGACGTTAGGCTTTTTCGGGCATACCCATGTCCAGGGTGGATTCTTCTCGAAATACGGGCGCATCGGAGTGATCCCGCAGGTACGGGCCTCCGAAAGCGATGCATTTCTGCCATTGGAAGCCGATGTGGTGTACATGATCAACCCGGGGTCGGTAGGTCAGCCTCGCGATCGTGATCCCCGGGCGGCCTACGCGCTGTACGACACCGAGCAAAGGCTGGTTACGTTCCGGCGCGTTGCTTACCCGGCGCTGAAGACGGCGGAAGAGATTCGGGAAGCGGGTTTACCCGACATGCTCGGCCTCCGGCTGCTGGCTGGCTTCTAGGTCTGGTTTCGCGTCCGCCAACTGGATATTGATCAAGGGTGAGGCCGATTGAGCAAGGAAGCTGCGCAAACGTGTCGCACCAACTTTACCTGCCACGCGAATCAGTTCGTTGTCGGGGGCTTGACGGACTCGTTCCAGACTTCCAAATTCGCGCAGTAGCTTTTGCACGGTTTTAGGCCCGACGCCAGGAACATCGTGGAGTTCAGACGTGAGGCGATTGGCATTACGCCTGGTTCTGTGAAAGGTAACGGCAAAGCGGTGCGCTTCGTCGCGAATCTGCTGGACGGTGTGCAGCACAGGCGAGAACTTGTCCAGAATGACAGGTTCGTCTTCCTGCCCATAGACATAGATCCACTCCTCCCTTTTCGCGATAGAGGCAAGTGGTTGGTCGGTAATGCCGAGGCTTTCGAGCGCGTCCGCGGCAGCGTGTAGCTGTCCCAGACCGCCGTCTACAAGCACGATGCTGGGGAAAGAAGCTTTTTCTTCCTGCAGCTTGCCGTATCTTCGGGTGATCACTTCGCGCATGGAAGCAAAGTCGTCGTTGCCTTCCACCGTCCTGATGATGAACTTGCGATAGTCTGCCTTTTTCATCTTGCCGTCTTCCCAGACGACCATGCTGGCGACCTTGTCCGTGCCTTGTATGTGTGAGATGTCGAAACACTCGATCCGGCGCGGCGGATCAGGCATGTTCATGATGTCCTGCAGCGCATCCTGGACCGCCTTGGAGGATGGCCTCATTACCCGGAACCGCTGTTCAAAGCTATTCTTGGCGTTCATCTCCACTAAGGCGAGCATCGCTTTTTTGGAGCCGCGCTGCGGCGTGGCGATTTCGACTCGACGTCCACGCAAATCAGAAAGGAAATCCTCCAGTTCTTCCCGTTCCTCAAATTCTTCGGGAACGTGGATCAGCTTTGGGATGTACTTGCTGCCGACATAGACCTGCTTCAAAAGAGCTTCAAAGAACTCGCCTGGCTGAAACTCGAGCTGGTCTTCCCAGAAGAACTCGCGTCGGTCGACGATCTTTCCGTTGCGCAGATGGAAGAGGTTGACCGCTACAAGGGGGGGCTCCGCGTGATAAGCGAAGATGTCGATGTCATCGCCCTCACTGGAGGCCATTTTCTGTTTTTCTTCCATCTCACGAACCGTCGTGATGAGATTCCGGAGATTAGCTGCTTCTTCGAAGCGCATCTCGGCAGCGGCTGCCTCCATGCGTCGGTGCAGATCGTTGGCGAGATCTCGATGGCGACCTTCCAGAAATAAGCGCACATCGCGAACAGCCTCCGAATAGGACTGCTCGGTTGTGAGGCCCTCGACGCATGGACCCTGGCAGCGATGTATGTGGTACTGCAGGCAGGGATGCGTATGCCGGCGGCTGAAGTCGATTTTGCAGGAGGGCACCTTGAAGTGTCGCTTGATGAAATGAACCAGCCGATGTGCCAGGTTTCCCGGGAAATACGGACCGTAGTAGGTGGCGCCATCGCGAAGGATCCGGCGGGTGACGTACACCCGCGGCCATTTCTCGTTAGTCAGCTTGACGTACGGATAGGTCTTGTCGTCGCGCAACAAAATGTTGAAGCGCGGCTTGTACTGCTTTATGAGGTTGTTCTCGAGAGCGAGCGCTTCCTTGTTGTTATCAACCTGGATGAAGTGGATGTCCCGGGCTTCGGCAATCAGGCTGCCCGTCTTCGCTTCGGCTAGCCGGTCTTCGTTGAAGTAGCTTCGAACCCGGCTACGCAGGTTCTTCGCTTTGCCGACGTATAGAACAGTGCCGGCACCGTCTTTGTAAAGATAAACTCCAGGCTGAGTTGGAAGCTGCGCTACTTTTTCCCGTAAATCGACTGGCACAGCTATACTTTAATTGTGACACGCAAGTCGGCTCTTGCCTGTCTGCTGGGGCTTCTCGCCGCAGGTTTTTCTTCTGCGCAGAGACAGCAGGCCGCACCCGCGCAGAATCAGGAACACGGGGCTACGCCGAAAGCGCAGTCAGCGCCCCCGACTCAAAACGGCAGCGATGACGATCTTCCGGAAGAGGACGAATCGTTAAAGCCTAAGGTCTACCCGTTCAATCCCCTGGAAGCGGAACGCAACATCAAAGTCGGCAGCTTCTACATGCATCAAGGGACGCCGCGTGGCTACCGGGCCGCGGTAGGCCGTTTTCAAGACGCCACCAAATACAACCCCAGTTCGGCTGAGGCATTCTTCCGCCTCGGCGAAGCCGAAGAGAAGCTGAAGCATACGGAAAAGGCTAAGGCAGCCTTTGACCGTGTGACGAAGTTAGCTCCTGATTCCAAATTAGCGCGCGAGGCCAAGAAGAAGCTGAACAGCACCACCTAGATGCCAGCAGAGGGCGATGCCGCCTTTGTCTCTTTCGCATCCTTCTCGGGGCCAACGTCTTTTCGATACATCAATCTGGCTATTGAGACTAGCGTGTGACCGAGCATAAGGTAAAGGAGTGGCAAAGCGATTCGGGTGACAGCGAGAGGGAAGTGATCCGGGCGAATGCTATCCCAGACCTGTCTGCACGCATCCAGGAGAACTAAACCGCTGATTGATCCATAGGCGAGGTAAAGATCCCGCCGTACTCGTCGCGAGTCACCGAAGTTTCTGCCAACCCACATCAGTGCAATAAGTCCGGCAATCGCATGAATGGCGAGCCCGAACGCTACGTAACTGATAGCAACATCCACAAAAAAGTAAATTCCCAAAGTCTGCATAAGTTAGAGCCCGCCCATTTTCGCTAGGATCTTGTCAATCGCGCTTCGTTGCTGAATCAGCAGATTGAACACGGCGGCTTCCTGCTGTAACATGCTTTTCTGGTGTTCCACCATTTCGGAATACATCTCTTCTTGTCTGGTCTTCAGAGAGACGAGTTCTTGCTCCACGTGCTCCAGGCGCTGAATCGGACTCAGCTTTGGCAACTTCAGCCTGTTCGGCACATCCAAAGCTGGCCCGGTATTACTGACACCTTTCATTCTTTGCCAAGCGCCGAACACGCCAACTAAGCCCATAAGGGAATACCCAATGCAATCGATAACCTGTTTGAATGCTTGCGGATCAGGAATTCCCATCGTCATAGAACGCCAGCCCCCAACAAGTGTCCGCTTCCATAAGCAAGGATGAATGCGATGGGGAGCGACATCAGACTACACATACCGTTCCTCTCCTATCACGACAAAATTGCAGACAAGCAGGGGAGAAAGGAGGCGTCCTGCCTCGACTGATAAGGCCTTCTTCCGGCAAATCTGGTTGGAACAACTTACGGAAGAAGGCTAGTATGATGCCGCCGCTCATTGGTCAGCACGGTCCTTGTCTGCCTGCCGCAAGTACAACATTTTGCAGCGGTTACGAGTCCACGACTTTTTTGTTGCGGGCTGTGAATGGCGCAACGTAAAGGCAAATTCAAATAGCTATTTAGATCGTCGGTTGACAGAAATCCGTGATACACTTCCCGCAGCCTGTGTCTTCTCTGTGGCTTCGCAGGGCGAGACGTCCACCGTTGCTCAACGGCATCGTTCACGTTTCACCTTTAAGATTTATGCGAGTCAGGAGAAAACAACTTGTCAGCTAAAGGAAATTGGCACTCAAAGATCAAGTGTGGTCTTTCTATGCTTCTGCCACCTAAGTGGCTCGTTCCACTGTTATCAACTTTAGTTTTCGTTGCACCTACTGCGATGGCACAGTTCAACGGAATTGACGGTTACGATCTGAAGTCTCCAGCCGACCTGGCCTTTGCTTTCGATTATCAAGGGACAGGCCATTTAGATCACATCGTGCTATACCGGCCTGGTACTGGAACAATTTTCATCGAAGAGAAACAAAACGGAGCCTATGAGCCCGTTTTCACCTCGTTCAATGGCATAGGCGGCTACGACCTGGCGGTTTCATCGGACCGTATCATTGCGTTTGACTACGCCGGCAACGGCCACGCCGACCACTTACTGTGTTATCGCCCCGGGCAGGGCGTAGTCTGGATCCTGGCGAACAAGAACGGTCAGTTCTACCCCGTGTATGCGTCCACTTCCGGCATCGGCGGCTTCGATCTGAAGTCCAGCGCGGATCAAATCATCGCATTCGACTACGACGGAAGCGGCAGATACGATCACCTGGTGCTTTACCGCCCGGGTACCGGAGTGGCGTTTATCGTCAAGAACACCGCTGGTGTATTCACGGATTTGGTGGAAGCGCGCAACGGTCTAGGCGGATATGATCTGTTGTCGCCCAACGATCGCTTGATCGCATTCGATTACTACGGTGTGGGTACAGCCGATCACCTTGTGGCTTACCGCCCTGGCACCGGGACTATTTTTGTCCTAGAGAACTTCAATGGAACCGGTACCTTCACCGACGTGCAGTCCTCCTTCTCGGGGATTGGCGGATACGATCTAAAGGTCAACTCCGATCAACTTGTCGCTTACGACTATTCGGGAACCGGCAATCAGGATCACCTGCTTGCCTATCGGCCGGGAAGTGGAGTCGGATTCATCATCCAGTCGGCGTATTTCGCATACAGTCCTGCTTTCGCCTCGTTTGGCGGAATCGGCAGTTATGATCTTAAGTCTTCGTCGGACAGGGTCTTCCCGTTTGATTACAACAGCTCGGGGACTCTCACTACGTTGGCTCTTTATCGTCCAGGCACCGGCACCTTTTTTGTCGAAGCAAATGAAGGTAACGGGGTATTCAGCAACGGCGCTTCGGGGCTGCCCTAGACAGTATTTGCTCTAAATACAAAGCCGGAGGTTCTCGAAGGAGAACTTCCGGCTTGTTGAATCAACCTTTGTGTAGGATTTTACGTGCGGTTACTGCGGCGGTGGATTGCCTGTGGAAGATAGACCAATCGTTGCCGAACCGCTTATGGCCGTTGACAAGCTGAAGGCCGGTCCCGTGCTTGGCGTCAAAAACGGAGTCAGGGCCGCAACTGCTGAAGCCGTGCCGTTGTAAACGCTGGTGAGGCCATCCGTCTGCTCGAAGTTGAGGTTATTCGGTTGCACGGTGTTCAGTATGACGCTCCCCAACACCCGATGTTCGCACTCGATACCTAATATGGAAGCCGCAACTTCCGCGAAATAGTTGAGCTGACCTCCGCTAAACGGTCCGCCATAGGGCCCGGTCGGTACATTGCGGATGGTCGCTCGTATGGCGAGATTAGAGAATTCCCGGATTGCATTGAGATAAGCACCAATGAAGGCATTCTCGAGCGCCTCAAGTGTGGCGACAAACGTCGCAAGGGTGTCGAACGTGCCTGCAGGAAAGTAAAACGTTTGATAAGGATCCGTGCTGGCACTTGCGCCTAGAGCGCCTACAGCCCTTAGTAAGTTCGCATGTGCAATCTCTTGTCCTAGAGCGGCCCGCAAGTAGGCGACGTTTGGTACGTTGCCAGTGTTGCTAGTAGCCGTACCGCCAGCTCCGGCTAAGTTAGGATCCTGGATTACTGACCCTACCAGCCCGTTGTAATAGAAGACCGTGGCCAAATCTTCAGCGATCAAAGCTGCCGTCACGATTTGTGCGGCGGTGTCCTGATTGGCACCCGTGTTCTGACCTTCAAGAAGTGGCAAATCGCCGAAAAGGAGGGCGGCTGTGCTGCCGACGGCAGCCTGACCGAACCCGCGAAGGAAGCTGCGACGTCTCTGCGGTTCACTGATACTAAAATCGTTTGGGGATGCTGATTGCACCGAGGGAGTCTGCTTGACATCCATGCCCTGTGTCATGTTTGAGTCCTTGAGAGATGAGGGAGAGTCTCAACGAGACCCGGTATGATCCTGAACTCCGGGACGGCAGAATCAGGAAATGCAGTGGGGAAGTCCGTGAAAGACATCGCCAGTGTATCATCACTTTCGGCGGAAGCAGACTATCTTACGCACTAACAGAGCGATTAATTATTTAAAGTGATCTGCGGCAGTGAATGATGTTACCAAGGAGCTAGTTACTCGCCCCGGAGAACTTCCAATGGTTTCTGATTGAGGATACGTGCACTGGCGAGCCAACCCGCCGCATTGGCTAATACTGCCGTAAGTATCATTGCAAGCAGGATTGAAGGATAGTCGAACTCGAAGGTGGTTTCAATGAAGCGGGATGCGATGACCTTCGTGAACGAGTTCGCCAGAATCCCCCCTATGCAGCCCGCGACCGCGCCAAGGATGCTGAATTCCAGAGAGAAAATAGCGCGCACCCGCTGCTTTGTCGCCCCCAGCGTTTTTAAGATGGCGATTTCACGAATACGGCGATGCCGCGTGCCAGCAACACTTGCGCAAAGGATGATAATGCCGGCAATGACCGTAAAGAGGGCAAGGAATCGAACTACCAGCGCTACCTGGTCGACGGCATCTTGGATGCGCTTCAATATATCGGCAAGATTCATGACAGTCACGGCGGGGTAGTGTTCGAAAATCGTTTCCTCGATCCCTGGAATATGGGCTGGGTCTGCATGAACCGCGCCGTAGTAGACGACCGGCATCCCGGCAAGGGCATCGCGCGGGAACACGAGGTCGTAGCGAACGGGCGCGCGCGCCTCGCGGCGGAACACAGCCGTGACCGGGGCGTCTACAAGACGTCCGGCAATCTGAAAACGAAGGTGATCTCCGAACTTCAAGTGGAAATCCCGCTTAGCCTCGTCAGAAATGGCGAGCATGGGCGTTCGCTCAGTCCCTTTCCACCATTGGCCGTTCTCAATGTGCAGGCTTTCTGGGAGTTCAGCAGCACTGGTGATGCGCACCGTTTCCGCCTGATCTTTCCGTTCTTTCGTTAAGGGTAACTGTCCCACCGGAATGCCGTTATTGCTCAGCATCCTTGCAACGATATAGCCAACTAACTCGAGCTTTCCAGATATGCCGGGCTGAGACTCCACCAGGCGCGTGACACCGGAGGAGTTGCGAATATCCAGAAGAAAGAGATTGCCTTCCCGTCCCGGTCCCTCGCTGGTAACCTCGCGCAGAATCGTCTGCTGCAGAAGAACTGTGGTGAGAGTGAACATGACACCGATGCCGAGTGCGACCAGGATCCAACGGGCATGGTTGCCCGGCCGATAAAGGTTGGCCATGCCGTGGCGAACGGCTGATGGAAGAGAAAATCCGATGCTCGCTATGATGCGGCGCAGAGCCCAAAGCAGGGCGGCTGAGATAAGGGAAAGCACAATCAGGCTGACGGCAAGTCCAACCGTGAAGTAGAGGCCCATGTGCCACGACCCGCTAAGCCAGGCGGCAATTGCCGTAAAGCCAGCCATAACAAGCATTAGTGCTCCGAGTGCCGGAAGGCTTTGCCGCCATCGCTTGGCTGAAACGGCGTTGCTTTCGGTCATCTCACGGCGAAACACAAGCGTGGGACGTACGCTGCGGATACCAAGCAGCGGCGGCACTGTGAACAGGACAGTCGCCAAAATACCCAGGCACAAACCTTGCAGCGCAAAAGTCCAATCCCAAGGCACAGGCGGCAGTTGCGCAAATACTTGCTGCATCAGGACCGGGAACGATCGCTGCACCAGCGCACCAACGACGACACCCAAAAGTGCGCCGGCAAACCCCAGGCATAGCGTTTGCAGAATGTAGATCTGCATGATCTGTGCGGAGCGTGCGCCGATGGCCTTCATGATGCCAATTGTGTCCAGCCGTTGCTGCAGATGAGAGTGAATAGACGTTCCGACGCCGAGCGAACCGACAATCATCGCGATCAGGCTGATGAGGCTCAGGAAAGTTGTCGTGTTGTCGATGGCTTGGCCCACTACGGGACTACCGGAACGGTAGTCACTGATGAAGACTCGGCGCATGCTGCCCTTCAGTTCGGTTCTTCATAGTCTCGAGATCGGTGCCCGGTTTAAGTTTGAAGAGAAAGCGTTGGGCAGCCCGGCTGCCGAATTGAACCAGACCCGTACGCTCGAGTCCCTGGCGCGTCATCAGGACTCGCATGCCGGGGCCAAAACCGGAGGCCAGGCGGTCGGGTTCGGTGACCAACGTTCCAGCAATGCGGTAGGTCTGGCCGCCAAGACGGATGCTGTCACCCGGGTGAACCTTCAGCCGAATGAGCAGCTCCGGGGTGGCCACAATCGATCGGTCGTCAGAAAGAAGCTGCCTCAGGTGTTCGCGAGGGCTGAGTGTGAAGGTGCCGTAAAAAGGGTAAACCGCCGGATCGATCGCCTTAACCGAAATCAGTTGCGGCGATCGCTGGGTGGAGGAAGCGGCCATGGAGACAGTCTCGGTAACCCTTGTCACCGTCGCCCCGTGTTGCTTGGCGATTCGGTCGACGTTCGCGAGTTCCTGTGGCGTGGGGAAGTTCCAGATTTGGGCCTGGACATCCGCCGCGATCAACTGCCGCGCGTTGGTCAGCAACATTGACTTGAATGCCGCACCGAAGCCTTTGATGCCGCTGACGGCTGCGACTCCCACGGCAACGGCCAAGATGACGAAAAGAAACTTCGCCGGAGCGGCCCGAAGTTCGCGTGAAGCAATCTTGATGGCGGTGCGGGTGAACACGTCAGATCTCCACAGCGCGCCCAATAAGCGTGTCGCTAAGAACGCGACCATCGCGCATAGTCAAGATGCGATCTGCATACTCGGCGAGTTTGGCGTCGTGAGTGACCAGTACCAGCGTGGTTCCTTCTTCTCGGTTAAGCTGCAGCAACAGGTCCAGGACCTGCTGGCCATTGGCACTGTCCAGGTTGCCTGTTGGCTCGTCGGCCATCAGGATGGGTGGACGAGTCATAAAGGCGCGCGCTAAGGCGACTCTTTGCTGTTCGCCGCCTGATAACTGAACTGGATAATGATGGCCGCGGTCGTGGAGGCCAACTCGAGCAAGAAGTTCGCGGGCACGGCTGCGCCCGTCACCGGCGTAACCGCTAAGGTCGGCTGGCAGCAGAATGTTTTCTTCCGCGGTCAGCGTGGGAACAAGCTGGTATGACTGAAAAACAAATCCAATCTTGCGCCCGCGAACCCGGGCGAGATTATCTTCTTTAAGGTTTGTGATGTCAGTACCGTCGAGAATGATACGGCCGCTAGATGCAGTGTCTAGCCCGGCCAGGAGACCCAACAATGTGCTCTTGCCGCTTCCGGAAGCACCCATGATGGCGAGAAACTGTCCACGCGCAACTGTGAACGACATGTCGCGCAGAATCTCGACGCGATTCGAACCATTCTCAATCACCTTGGAGACTGATTGAACGTCAATGATGGCTGCGCCGTCGGGCTGATTACCGGCTAACGAAGTTTTGTGGATCATGCAATCTTGAAGAGGTGGCGAAAACGAGGCTAAACGTCATTGTGGCAGCCTGTATAGCGGCGGCCCTGCTGCTAATTGGATGCGCGCGGACCAGCGAGAGGTCCACGACAGCTGTTAAAGACCAAGGACGTAGGGAGGCAACGCAAAGTTCCCCTGTCTCTCCGGCGCCCGCTGACGGCGATTCCCGGCCTGTTCTAGTGTGTTTCGGCGATAGCCTTACGGCTGGCGTTGTGGAGCATACATATCCCCAGTATCTGCAGAGCCTTCTTGACCAGAACGGTTACGCCTACCGCGTGGAAAATCAGGGAGTGAGTGGCGACACCACGTCCGATGGGTTAGCGCGAATCGATAACGTGATTGCGTCCCAACCGGCATTAGTGGTTCTTGAGTTTGGCGGCAATGATGGATTGCGAGGCGTGCCTTTGGAGACAACGGAGAGCAATTTACGCGAGATGATCACCCGGCTGCAAGGAGCGAAAATCCCGCTAGTGTTGGCAGGAATCACGCTGCCGCCGAACTACGGGCCGGATTACGTTAAGCCATTCACTGCGCTCTTTCCGGCCTTGGCGAAGGACTATCACCTGCGCTTGATCCCTTTCCTGCTCGCGAACGTGTATCAGCATAGCGATTGGATGCAACCGGATGGCATCCACCCGAATGGCGAAGGGAACAAGGTGGTGGCACGCGACGTGTTTGCGCTGGTGAAACCGGTATTGAAGAAAGACGGCGCAAGTTCGGCGCATGGCTGAAAGCGCGCAGTACGCTTCGAAAGGAACTCGGGCTCCGCGATCTGGTTCTGTTTAACGTAGCGGCCATCGTCAGTACCCGCTGGATTGCTGCTGCTGCCCATGTTGGGCCAGGCAGTCTGGTTTTGTGGCTGCTTGCGGCGGCGTTGTTTCTGGTCCCATGCGCCTTCGTGGTGGGGCATTTGTCGCAATTGTTTCCGGCCGAGGGCGGTTTGTATATCTGGACTCGCGAAGCCTTTGGCGAGTGGCATGGCTTTGCCTGCGCCTGGTTTTACTATCTCAACAATCTGTTCTGGATTCCGGGCACGCTTGTTGCTTTCATTGGCATGTTGATCTATGGATTCGACGTACATGGGGCGGCGCTTGCGGAAAACGCCTACGTGGTACTGCCCTGCGCCTTCCTTCTGCTCGCTGCGATCATCGTCTCCAACTATGTTGGTCTGCGAGTGGCAAAGTGGGTAGACAATGCTGGCGGCATCAGCGCCTATACGATCTGGGCGGTCCTGGTGGTTTGTGCCGCGGCCAGTTGGATACGGCATGGGTCGGCGACCGTGTTTCACCTAGCTCCTCGTTGGGACCTCGACAGAGTTAACTTCTGGTCGCAACTGGCCTTTGGCATGACAGGTCTGGAACTGTGCCCGATCCTTTCAGGCGAGATCCGCGACCCGAAACGTTCTATTGTGCGTGCTACTTGGATAAGTGCGGCACTGGTCATTGGTTTCTATGTCTTCGGAACGAGCGCGATTCTGGTCCTTCTGCCGCCGAATCAAGTGAGTCCGGTAATTGGATTAGCGGGCGCGAGTCAGCAGGCTTCGCACCTATTGGGCTGGTCGGTGGTCCCGATCCTGGTTGCGTGTTGCATCCTGTTCAGCACCGGCGGTCAACTGGGAACGTATGTGGGTGCCTGCGCGCGCCTTCCGTTTGTGCTTGGCATCGGCAACATGCTTCCTCGCTCTTTCGCGAAACTACATCCGCGCTTCGGCACGCCGTACGTGTCCATCTTGTTTCTCGGGTTTGGGACGGCGGTGCTGCTGGTTGTGACGCAATTAGGCGAGAGCTTTCGAGCCGCTTACCAGATCACAGTCGACATGACCGTGATTACCTTATTCATTCCGTTCCTTTACATCTTTGCGGCGGCGTGGAAGTTCGGCCAGAGGGTGGCGGCTGTATCCGGCCTGATTGTTTCGATTTTGGCTATTATCCTTTCCTTAGTTCCAACTGCCGATGTGAAGTCGGTGTGGTGGTTCGAGACGAAGCTAATCGGCGGTTGCCTGCTGCTCTACGTTCTCGGCTGGGTGTGCTTTCGGCATTACCGGAAGGCACTGGCATGAGTTATCCGGAGTCTGTTCGCTATCTCTATGCTCTCGGGAATGAGCTAAAGGCAGGGGCTAAGTTTGGATTGGAACGCATGCAGCTTCTACTGTGTGCCATGGGAAGCCCGGAAGCCGGCCAACGCTTCGTGCATGTTGCTGGGACGAACGGAAAAGGCTCGACATCGGCGATGATCGCAAACAGTCTGCAAAGGGCAGGCTTTCGAACCGGACTTTATACATCACCGCATCTGGTGAGCCCAACGGAGCGGATTCAGATTGATGGCAGCCCCGTTTCTGAACAGGAGTTTGCGTCTGCTTTCGAAGTTGTTCACGACGCAGCGGAGAAGTTGATTAGGGATGCTGTGATCGATGCACATCCATCGTATTTCGAAACTGTCACGGCAATGGCTTTTCTGTTGTTTCGAAGCCGGTGTGACATCAGTGTGATCGAAGTAGGTTTGGGCGGGCGATTGGATGCGACGAATGTTATCGTGCCAGAGCTTTGCGTCATCACTCCCATTGCGTTCGATCATGAGGCGTTTTTGGGGAACACGTTGGCATCTATTGCGGGTGAGAAGGCAGGTATACTCAAGCCCGGCGTACCGGCGATCACAACGAAGCAACTCACCGAAGCAGAGCAAGTTGTCTTCTTACGAGCGAAAGAGATTGGCTGTCAGATGATCGTCGCGGACACGGCTCTCATCGAGAGTTTGACCGTAACCGCCTACGGATCACAGTTCGTTTATGAAGCCATGGAGTTCTCGTGTCCGCTACCCGGGCGGCATCAGGTGGAGAACGCCTTGACGGCCATCCGCGCTTGTCAGCAACTTGGCCTTCGAAGTCAGGCAATCCAGAATGGGATTGCATCAGTTCGCTGGCCGGGCCGTTTGGAACGGATAGCATCAGCGCCGGATCTCTTTCTGGACGGTGCCCATAATCCAGCGGGTGCTTATGCTTTGGCGCACTACATTCGGGAGTTCTGGGCCGGAAAACCGGTCTGGATGATCTACGGTGCAATGCGAGACAAAGCAATCGATGAAGTAACGGCACAACTGTTCCCGCTGGCCGATCGCCTAATACTGACTGCACCAGACATGCCAAGAGCGCTGCGGCCGCAGTCGATTGCCGACATGACTGAACACCCGTCTGTGAACATGACTGAGAACTTGAGGGAAGCACTGTCATTTGCCAAAGACGCGCCCCGCGAGGGAGTCGTCTTTGTCACTGGATCGTTGTATCTGGTGGGCGAAGCACGTGCCGCGCTGGTACCGTGAATCCTTTGCTCACTTAAAATGGTTTTGGCATGAAGCGATTACGTGGCCTCCTCCTTGCAGATCCTTACGTTATTCTGGCCACGATTTTCTTTGGGACGATCAGCCTGGGCGTTTCGTTCTTTGAGTCAACGGGACGGATGCAAATCCGTTTAGCCGGCGTGTGGGCTAGAACATTGCTCGCGGTTAGCGGTGTGCGTGTCCGGGTTGAAGGCTTAGAGCACATTAATCCGGAAGGCAGCTATGTATTTGTTTCGAATCACTTGAGCTACATGGACACGCCGGTCATCTTGGCGAACATCCCGGTACAGTTCCGATTCCTCGCCAAACGGGGCTTGTTCCAGATTCCATTGCTGGGCCATCATCTCACCACGGCGGGGCACATCCCTGTTCCCCGGGAAGATCCGAGAGCGGCTGTGAAGACGCTGCAACTGGCTGCCGAAACCATTCAAACCAAGCGCATCTCGTTGCTGATCTTTCCGGAAGGCGGACGATCGCATGACGGACAGTTGCGCCCATTCAAAGAGGGTGGGGCCTATATTGCGATCCGCGCGGGCGTTCCGCTTGTCCCGGTGGCACTGATCGGCACGCGCGAGGTGCTCCCTTTCGGAGGCGCAGTCGTGCAGGCCGGCGACGTCGTTATAAGACTTATGAAGCCGATAGAGACGACCGGACTGACACTGAAAAATCGGGGCGCACTCACCGAAGAGATTCGCAATCTGATTGCCGATCAACTCGGCGCAAACGGGCATACATCGAACGCTGCGGCTTGACTAGCAAAGACTTAGCAGCAGCCGGTTTTTGCGAGCACAATTTCGTCGATCTGTACCAATGTCGGGTACTTGCCGGTGTAGCAGGAGTAGCAGAAGTGCTTCTGGCTGTCTAACAACGACGTGTGCAATGCTTCGAGCGAGAGATAGCCGATGGAATCGGCTTCCACAAACTCTCGGATTTCTTCTATCGTGTGATTGGCGGCGATGAGTTCGCGCTCGGAAGGTGTGTCGACGCCGTAGTAGCAGGGCGAGATGGTTGGCGGGCACGAGATGCGCACGTGGACTTCCTTGGCGCCAGCACTTCGAACCATGCGCACGATTTTACGGCTGGTTGTTCCTCGGACAATGGAATCGTCGACCAGCACCACGCGCTTGCCCTCCAGCAGATGCCGAACCGGATTTAGCTTGAGCTTTACACCGAAGTCACGAATAGCCTGAGACGGCTCAATGAACGTTCGCCCAACATAATGATTGCGAATCAATGCCTGGCGGTAGGGAATGCCCGATTCCGCAGCATACCCCAGCGCGGCGATCACGCCCGAATCAGGAACAGGCACGATAACGTCCGCATCAACAGCATGCTCGCGAGCCAGCATCCTGCCCATAGCTTCTCGGGTCTGCGCAACCGCTTTGCCGAATACCACAGAGTCGGGACGTGAGAAATAGACGTGTTCGAAGGCGCAGTGCGAGGGCGCCTGCGCGGGTGTGTACATCTCGCGGGTGATGCCTTCAGGTGCGACGATTACCATCTCTCCTGGGGCGACGTCCCCTGTGTAGGTGGCGCCGATCAAATCGAAGGCGCAGGTCTCGGAGGCAAACACAACGGCTGTTTGACCGCCCTGCACTTCCAGCGTGCCCATTGCCAGCGGACGGAAGCCGTGCGGGTCGCGGGCGACAATCACCCGATCTTCTGCCAGGAACACGAGCGAAAATGCACCTTCAATCTGTAGCAGCGCATCGCGAAGCGCTCCGGCGAGTGTACGCTCCCGCGAACGCGCCAATAGATGAAGAATGACTTCGGTATCACTGGTCGACTGGAAAATGGAACCGTCTTCTTCCAAGTAGCGGCGCAGTTCAATGGCGTTTGTGAGATTGCCGTTGTGCGCTACTGCCACCTGACCTTTGCTGCAGGCAACGGAAAGCGGCTGCGCATTCCGGATCGCGGTATCGCCCGCAGTCGAGTAACGCGTATGGCCAATGGCATGGTCGCCGGGTAGCTGGTTCAGAACCTCGGGCGTAAAAATATCCGCAACATGCCCCATCTTGCGCATGCTGTGAATTTTTCGGCCATCGCTGGACGCTATACCGGCGCTCTCTTGCCCCCGATGCTGCAAAGCATACAGTCCCAGGTAGGCCAAGTTTGAGGCTTCCGGGTGCCCGTAGATGGCGAATACCCCGCATTCTTCGTGGAGCTTATCGAACGGCTCGTCGTGGAAATCGTCGGGCATAATGCTCGGCATCGGAGTTGGTCGTTTGTTCGGCGGCTGACGCTGACGTGGATCTAGACTAAAACGGGATCGTGAAGCAGGTTGACAAGGCCGGTATCCCAAAGCTTCTTGATTTCGTCGATCTGGCAGTTGATGAGTTCCGTTGCGCCGTTTCGGACGCTGAGCCTCAACTCAAGTGTAACCCCTAAGATCACTGTTTCGACGCCATGAATTTTAGCTATTTCAAGCACACGCTTCGGATCGGAAGCGGAGACGATGATTCTGGATGGACCCTCGTGGAAAAGCAGTAATTCTGCTGGTAAATCAGAATCGAAAGTGACGTCTGCGCCGACAGGATGCGGTCCGAAGCAGCACCGCGCGAGAGCAACCGCGAGGCCACCGCCGCTTACGTCGTGTGCGGATTCAACCGTGCCTTCTCGAACTAACGCACGGATCGCCGCTTGCACACGCTTCTCATAGTCCATGTCCAACGCGGGTGGCTGGCCCCACAAGCCATCAAGGATGACTTTTGCGTATTGTGTGCCGCCAAACTGGTCCAGGGTAGTTCGACCGAGTCCACCGAGTAGGATCACAGAACGGCCTGGTGCCTTGAAGTGCGGCGTCATCGGAGGCGCTGTGGGAAGCGTTCCAACAATGCCTACAACCGGTGTAGGGAAGATCGGGGTGCCCAGTGTCTCGTTGTAAAGGCTCACGTTGCCGCCGGTTACCGGCACTTCAAAGAAGCGACAAGCTTCCGCTAAACCCTCGATCGACTCAACGATTTGAGCCATGATTTCCGGACGCTCGGGATTTCCGAAATTGAGATTATTTGTTGTGGCCACCGGCAACGCGCCCTGGGTGGACAAGTTGCGGCAGCATTCAGCAACGATGAGCTTCGTTCCTTCGCGAGGATCGAGTGAGCACCAGCGTCCGTTACCGTCCAGGGCCATTGCAACGGAGGTATTGGTTCCCTTGATGCGGATCACCGCGGCGTCTGCACCCGGCCCAGCGACGGTATTCGTTCGAACCTGGTGGTCGTATTGCTCCCAAATCCAGCGCTTAGAACACAAGTCGCCCGATTCCAGCAACGTTTTCAGGTCGACCAGCAGATTGTCGCTCTGAATAGAGGGTCCCTCGAGCGGTGCAGTGCGGAGCGGGGTCGTATGCGGCCGGTCGTAGCGAGGCGCTTCATCCGCCAGTGCCCGATTTGGGATCTCGGCGTACAGCTCCCCGTGAAATTTCACCCTGAACATGCCGTCATCTGTGACCACGCCGATGGTGGCCGCATCCAAACCCCACCGCTTGAAGACCGCGAATATCTCTTCTTCGCGTCCCCGTTGCGCCACAATGAGCATGCGCTCCTGTGACTCGGAGAGCAGCATTTCATACGGCGTCATGCCTGGTTCACGCTGCGGCACATACTGCAGATCGATCTCGATACCGGTTCCCGCGCGGCTACCCATTTCGCACGTGGAAGATGTAAGGCCGGCAGCGCCCATATCCTGAATGCCCACAATAGCCCCGGTCTTCATGGCTTCCAGGCAAGCCTCCAGAAGCAACTTCTCCAGGAACGGATCGCCCACTTGAACATTGGGGCGCTTCTGTTTGGACTCTTCCGTAAACTCAGCCGATGCCATTGACGCACCGTGAATCCCGTCACGCCCTGTCTTTGCGCCGACGTAGATAACCGGATTACCCACCCCGGTGGCTGTTCCGTAGAAGATTTCGTCGTGACGAAAAATACCGAGGGCGAAGACGTTCACTAGCGGATTACCGTCGTAGCTCTGCTCAAAGACGCACTCGCCGCCCACCGTCGGAACTCCGAAGCAATTTCCGTAGTGCGCGATACCGGACACCACGCCTTCCAGAATGCGACGGTTCCGGGCGCCTGTTTTCTCGTCGTCCAAACGGCCGAAGCGAATGGAGTCCATGACGGCAATCGGGCGCGCCCCCATGGTGAAGATGTCACGAAGGATTCCGCCGACGCCCGTGGCTGCTCCCTGAAAAGGCTCGATGAAACTCGGGTGGTTGTGCGATTCGATCTTGAACGCAATGGCGAAACCATCGCCGATGTCGATGATGCCTGCGTTTTCACCCGGACCTTGCAACACGTATTTGCTTTCGGTAGGCAGCTTGCGCAAGTGGATGCGAGAACTCTTGTAAGAGCAGTGTTCGCTCCACATCACACTAAAAACTCCAAGTTCTGTGATGTTCGGCGCTCGGCCCAGCAGGCTGACAATCTTGTTGTATTCGGCTTCGGTCAGCTGGTGGGCGGCGATCACATCGGGCGTGATCTGGTTCATGAATTCAAGGAAAGGGCCGCGAAAGAGAAAGCGTTCGCAAGCGACTGGAGGATGAACAGGCCGTCGGCACCGCCCAGCAGGGGATCAGCCGCGCGTTCCGGATGCGGCATCATCCCCATTACATTGCGGCCCTCATTCAAAATGCCGGCAATGTCGTGCATAGAACCGTTGCACTCGCCCCGGTATCGAAGAACAATGCGATCGTTCTTCTCCAACTCTGCAATGGTCCCGGCATCGGCGACGAAGCAGCCTTCCCCGTGCGCCACAGGCAGGTGAAGAAGCTGGCCTTTGCTGGTGCAGTTTGTGAATGCTGAATCGCTGCTGACTACTTCTACCGGCACCGTGCGGCACACGAACTTCAGCCCCGCATTGCGAACCAGCGCACCGGGTAACAGGCCTGCTTCCGTTAGCACCTGGAATCCATTACAGATGCCAAGTACTAAGCCACCATCGCGAGCAAATCGCTTCACAGCGCCCATTACCGGAGAGAACTTGGCGATTGCGCCGCAGCGAAGGTAGTCTCCGTAGGAAAACCCGCCCGGAAGGATGACCGCATCCACTCCCTTCAGATCGTCGGAATCGTGCCAGATGAATTCTGCCTGCTGGTGCAAGCCTTCCGACACTGCGTACCAAGCGTCATGGTCACAGTTGCTGCCCGGGAAAACAACTACGCCGATCTTCATTGTGAGCGAAAGACGTTAAGCGCCAGAGGTTGCGGCTGCCGGTGCGGCCTTCTTGCGAGTGGCACGCTTCTTCTCGACCGGAGGTTGCCGGTCGCTTTTCTTCAATGACGGCAGAACAATGGAAGTCACGAATTTCTTTTCGCCATGTTCATCGAATTTGATCACGACGTATTCGTCGTTGCACGAGAGTACTGAGCCGAGACCGAATTTACCGTGCTCGACTTGGGCTCCTTGCGCGAATGCGGGTTTGCTTGCCATGGCGTAAGATCCTCTTTAGACGATTGTAACAATTTGACTTAGCTGGCTGTCGAATGCGAGGCGGGTTACCTGCGCGCCCATGCGCGAGGAACGTTTGTTCTCAGTTCTTTATACTGAATAGAGCGAATTATGGAGGATCTTAAAAAGAAGCTGCAAGAGGAAATCGCAGCACTCGAATACGAACTTCGGAACGAGCTACCGAAGGAGATCCTGAAAGCGCGGGCGCACGGCGACCTCAGCGAGAATGCCGAGTATCATGCCGCTAAAGAGCGTCAGGGGTATGTGAATGCAAAGCTCGGCCAACTCCAGTCCCGCTTGCGCGAATTCTCAATGATCGACATGGCCAAGATCCCGCGCGATCGCGTAGGACTTGGATCGGAAGTCGTCGTTCTCGATTTGGATAAAGATGAGAAGACAACCTACTAGCTAGTGACCAGCGAAGAAGCAGATGCTCCTCACGGTAAGATTTCTACCAGTTCGCCTATCGGTCGGGGATTGCTCGGCAAGCAGGTAGGCGATACTGTGAAGATCAAGATTCCTGATGGCATGCGGGAAATGGAAATCCTGAGCCTGAAGACGATCCACGATTTAGCGGCTTCCTCGTAGGAATTGAAATGACGTACACGCGCGCGATCGGCCTTGGTGCAAACAAAGTCATTCGGCTGATTGTCAGGGGCCTGGCGCTTTCGCGCATCAACCCAAACGTTCTGACGTTCTTGGGCCTGGTGATCAACATGGTCGCGGCGGCCTACCTGGCGTTCGGGCATTTTCGCATCGCCGGTTTCGTCATCATCTTCGCCGGCTTGTTTGACATGGTGGATGGACGAGTCGCACGGGAAACAAATAAAGTCACGCGCTTTGGCGCCTTCTTTGACTCCGTCCTGGACCGTTACTCCGACTTGGGATTGCTGGTGGGATTGCTGGTCTACTACGGGACGATCAATCGGCCATCCTACGTCGTCCTCACCTCTGTTGTCATGACTGCATCGGTCATGATCAGTTACACCCGCACCCGGGCTGAAAACATCATTCCGACCTGCAAGGTAGGGTTCCTGGAGCGTCCGGAACGCGTCGTTCTTCTGATCATCGGCGCGCTCTTCGATCGCATGGCCCCTGTGCTCTGGGTGATTGCCGTGCTCGGCAATCTAACAGTCATCCACCGTATGATCTTTACTTACCAGGAAGCCAAGCATCTCGAAGAAGCACAGCTTAGGGCACGGTCCGCAGCCAGCTCTGCGGCAGCGAGGCGCTAACATCTAGCGCCCGTCTTCAAGAATCACCACCGCAAAAGCGGTCTCCGCGGTGTGGGTCATTGAAAGTGCAATCCGTTGGACGCCTAATTGCCTCGCAATGCGTTCTGCAGCCCCGGTTAACAGCAAAACGGGTCGGCCGGATGGCTCGTTTCTGACTTCGAAATCATGCCAGGTGACACCGCGGGACCAGCCTGTTCCAATTGCCTTCATGCCGGCCTCCTTTGCGGCGAAGCGAGCTGCCAGACGCTCGGCGGCATTAGCTTTCTTCAGCGCATATGCCTGTTCCCCGGCCGTGTAAACTCGCGACAGAAAACGCTCGCCGAAATGCTGCATGCTTTTACGGATACGCCCGACCTCGGCTATGTCGGTACCCATTCCAATAATCATCTTTCTATCTTCCGCAGACACCATCCTGGAATGCGAGAATAACAGCGGATGCACATTCCGGATAACTTCCTCTCAACTCCGGTGTGGGCGTCATTGGACGCGGTTGCGGCGCCGGCAGTTGTCCTCATCTCCCGACAAGCGCAGCGAAATACGGAGGTCGATAGGCTTCCTTTGTTGGGCGTTATGGGCGCTTTCGTTTTCGCGGCGCAGATGATCAACTTCCCCGTAGGCATCGGCACCAGCGGGCATCTGGTGGGTGGCACGTTACTTGCTTGTCTGCTGGGCCCATGGCAGGCCATGTTGGTGTTAACGGGCATACTACTGATCCAAGCCATGGTTTTCCAGGATGGCGGTGTTCTGGCGTTAGGGGCAAACGTCATCAATATGGCTCTGATAGGAGTTCTTGCCGGTTACTTGCCTGCAAGGGCGTTCCGGCATTCAAAATGGCGGAATGCGGGTATCTTCCTGGGCGGGTTTCTATCCGTATTCTTAAGCGGGTTGCTTGCCCTTTCTGAGTTACTCCTCTCGAAGATACGCATGTCACGAACTCTCTTATTGGTGGCACTCTTTGTTTTTGCGTTGAACGCGCTTATGGAAGGGGCGATAACCGTGTCGGTGCTTCGCGCAATTGAACGCCTGCGAGGGACCGCGAGCAACAAGCCCAACCTAGCGAGGCAAGGCTACGGCAGCGTGCGGGCGGTTTTGGGCGCCGCTTCGCTGGTCGTCGCTTGTGGGTTGGTCTTTCTGGCGTCAACGCGCCCAGACGGAATTGAGCACGTCGCCCAAGCGTTGAAACTCAATTTGGCGGCTCATCCTTTATATATTTCTCCAGTGCGCGATTACCAAATCTCGGGCTGGGGTCCAAACTGGCTTAGCCGGGCCATGGCAGGCTTGCTTGGGCTGTCCCTTGTTTACTTGCTCTGTTCTTTAGCGGCAGCGCTGCTTGCCAAAACGCGGCGCTCTTATTCCGCCTGACAAAGGGATCCGTCTCGTTGCGTTTTCATTCGCTAGTTGCTGACGAAAGTTCTGCGACGTTCCTGTCGAAGCTAGACCCGAGAATCAAACTGGTACTCCTGGTGGCGTTTGTCGCTACACTCTCGCTCTGGAAAGAGCCTGCCAACCTGAAACTGCTTGGTGCCGGGGCAATGCTGCTGGCCATCACCCTGGCCGGTCGATTGCCTCTCAAGAAAGTACTGCTGCGCGGATTCCTTGTCTTACCCTTTATTGGGTTGTTCGGGCTCGTGCTGTATCTCAGTGGACAGCCTGACCGAGCATTGCTTATCTTTGAGAAGAGTTACCTATCTACCTGGAGCGTGCTTCTGATCGCCGGCTCCACGCCGCCAACGAAGCTGATTTCCGCAGCGCGAGATCTTCACGTACCAAATCTGCTCTCCGAGGTTACACAACTCACATTCCGTTATCTTTTCGTGTTGCGTGAAGAGGCGGTCGCCATGCAGATCGCGTTCCGCTCCCGTGCCGGAGGCTCGGGCATCAGAGCCGCCTTGGCCTCATCGGGCATGGTGGCGGGATTGTTTTTGCGGTCCCAGCAACGGGCAGAACGGGTCTATCACAGCATGCTAAGTCGCGGATACACAGGTCATCCCCCACAACGGGTGCTGGTAAGTCCGCGGCCTTTTGATTACTTCATCCTCACCCTTGGCCTGCTCGTTTTCGGGAGTAGTTTGCTTCTGTGAACCTTCTTCTTGATGTCGCCGGACTAACGTATCGCCACGCGGACGGAACCGTGGCGCTGGACGGGATCTCCCTTCAGGTAAGGACTGGGGAAAGCCTGGCGCTCTTCGGGCCCAATGGATCCGGTAAGACCACCCTGCTGCTTCATCTGAATGGCACATTGCGAGGAGAAGGGAGTATACGTGTCGCCGACGTGCCCGTAAACGCAAAGAACCTGCCGGACATTCGGCGGCGAGTCGGCTTGGTGTTCCAAAGTGCGGACGAGCAGTTATTTATGCCATCCGTATTAGAGGATGTCATGTTTGGACCGAGGAATCTTGGCAAAAGCGATGCCGAAGCACGGCAGTTGGCCATCGACGTACTTTCGCAAGTTGGAATTGACGCTAAGCTGTTTGATCGCCCACCCTTCCATCTAAGTGCGGGAGAGAAACGGCGAGTGTCATTGGCCGGAGTTTTGGCAATGAAGCCGGACTTGCTTTTGCTAGACGAACCGACTACTTCTTTAGATCCACCTGGGCAACGAGCTCTGTTACAGCTGTTACGTTCTCTGCCGCAGCCCAAAGTGATTGCGACGCACGACGCTCAGTTTGCAAGCGGCCTGTGTCACCGGGCGATTTTCCTGAGTTCCGGTCGAATTCTGGCGGACGACTCGGTACCCGATATCGTTCGCCAGTTCGACTGGTCACTATCCTATTGACTTTTGCGGTAGGCCGCCCAGCGTTTCTTCTGAGCAGCGGCAATGCGTTTACGCGCTTCTGCGCTTAACACGCGTTTAGAACGCCCGCCAGACGTATGCGCGGCAGCGGAAGGTTGCGCTTCCGCGTTCTTCGGAGGACGTCCTGCTTTCCTTCCCGTTCCGCTTCCCCCGAGCAGTCCACGAACGTGTGCGATCTGCTCGTCAAGCCTTTGCTTTTGTGATTCTAATCCTTGTAGGGCCGCTTCTAAGATCTCTCGGTTAGGGGCTGATGTAGGTGTACGTGGCATGTTTCTCTGTTAAACTTTGTTGCCTTTCTAAACTTGACGCGCCGCCGACTCTGAATGGCACAAGAAAGTTACTGGACCATCGTTGACAAGATGTACATTCATGTGTGCCTGAAAGACACCGCTTTCCGTTAACAAGCCTGATTTGCTGCACTGCCGCACAAAGTGTTCGTAAAGCGTGCGTGCAGCATCTGGGGGCGCCGCATCTGAGTACGACGGACGGTTACCCTTCGTTGTATCCCCATAAAGAGTAAATTGCGAAACGATCAACAAGTTTCCCTCAACCTGCATGACGTTATGGTTCATTTTGCCATCTGCATCTGGAAAAATCCTTAAAAGAAGCACCTTTCGGGCTAGATATTCGGCATCATCGGCCGTATCTGACCGTCCCACGCCCAGGAATATAAGAAGGCCGCGTTGTGTTCTGGCCACCACCTTATCGTTCACTGTCACACTTGCTTCGGACACTCGCTGGATCAGAGCGCGCATTAGTTGGAATGAACTTCGCTTTTGCTTGCCATACTTTCCCGATGTTACTCAGGCCTGACGTCTAGGGTGCGACAACCTCCAAGATACTATGTGGCAAGGAATGCACGTACTGACGCATTACAATAGCTCGAGTTGCTTTGGCGTTCGTGTTGGGCGAGTGAACCCGCCTAACTCGGGGTAGTAGTTCACCAGCTGCTCCGGCGCCGCCTGCGGCTCACCCTTCAGAATCGACTGAATCTCAAGCGCATTGACGACTGCCTTGCCCAGGTAGTGATTGTTCGTGATAACGTACGTGTCTTCTGCCGCCGCTGACACGGTCCTAATCCGATCGATCCAAGGTTCTAGCTCATCAACACCGTATAAGTAGTCGTAACGCTCACCCTGGTATGTGTTCTCTGTAAACCAACTTTGGTAATTACGGCCGTGCAAGCGAACATAACCGACGGGCGAGGTGGCCAGTGCCGAAGGCTTGATGGAGCGATGAAACAAGGGTTGATCGATGTTGCACAATCCAATTCCTCGCTCGCTGAGAATATCGAGCGTAGCGGCTTCGCTCCAACTGGCATGGCGAACTTCCAGTACTAATGGGAATTCGCGAAACCGGTCTTGGAGCGAGCCTAGGTAAAGTACGTTATCCGGGGTGTTACGAAATGACCAGGGGAACTGTAGTAGGAGGGCCCCGAGCCGCTCGGCCTTCAGCAAGGTATGCAGCCCGGCGCTAACTTCCATCGCGTCCTGGGCAGTTGCGTTTCGGTCGTGGGTGAAGCCCCGCCAAAGCTTCGCGGTAAAGCGAAAATCAGGAGCGGCGTTGACCTGTTCCAGCCAGAGAGCGGCCGTTTTTTCGTGCAAGGGCCGGTAGAAGGAGACGTTGATCTCCACAGCGTCGAAGAACTGCGCCAGAAACGTGAGTGGCCGGAATCCTCTTGGCGCGTGCGGAGGATAAACGATCCCCTTCCAATCCTTGTATGACCAACCAGCAGGACCGATGCGCGTCAAGCGAACAGCTTAGCGCGTTACCGACTGTTCGTAATTGAACGCGATCCGGAACATTGTGGCCTCGTCGAAGTGCTTAGTGAAGATTTGCAAGCCGATGGGCAGGTGTTCGGGTGACGTACCGCAGGGAACACTCATACACGGTACTCCAGCAAGATCGCCGGTCAACGTGTAAACATCCGACAGATACATCGCAAGCGGATCGTTCACCTTTTCGCCGATCTTAAATGCTGGAAATGGGGAGACAGGCGCGACAATTGCGTCCACGTCCTCGAACGCCCGGGTAAAGTCACGGGCGATGAGAGAGCGGACTTGTTGCGCCTTCCTATAGTAAGCATCGTAGTAGCCGGCGCTTAGTACATAAGTGCCCAGGATGATCCGGCGTTTTACTTCGGCTCCAAAGCCGGCGGCGCGAGTGTGACGATACATCTCTGCTAATGAGTCCGCTTGTGCGCGAACGGAGTAGCGCACCCCGTCGTAGCGCGCCAAATTGGAGCTCGCTTCCGCTGTGGCGATGATGTAGTAAGCGGCAAGAGCGTATTTCGTATGGGGAAGACTAATCTCACGGACATCGCAGCCAAGTTTCTGCAACTGCTCCACTGCATTCCGAATCACGTTTCCAGTTTCCCTACCCAGGCCTTCGAAGTACTCCTTTGGTAAGCCCAGCCGTAAACCCCGTACTGGCTCTCTCATCTGGGTTTCGTAGTCGTCAACAGGACCAAAAGCTGAAGTGGAGTCCTGTTCATCCCGTCCGGCGATGACTCGCAGCACGGTTGCCGCATCCTCCACAGTTCGCGCAAACGGCCCTACGTGATCGAGTGAGCTGGCATAAGCAACCAAGCCATAACGAGAGACCCGGCCGTAAGTGGGAGTTACTCCCACAACGCCGCAGAAACTGGCGGGCTGACGAATGGAACCGCCGGTATCTGAGCCCAGAGTTGCGACTGCAGTCCCCTGCGCCACTGCTGCGGCCGATCCACCGCTGGATCCTCCGGGAACGCGGTCCAAAGCGCGCGGATTGCGCACAGGCCCGAAAGCGGAGTTCTCGTTCGATGACCCCATTGCAAATTCATCGCAATTTAGCTTGCCTAGAAGCAGCCCGCCCTCTTGCTCAATACGGACCACGGCTGTCGCGTCATACGGCGGAATATAGTTTTCGAGTATGCGAGATCCGCACGTTGTCCGCACGCCTTTGGTTACTAAGACGTCTTTGATGCCAACAGGGACTCCTGCGAGAGCACCGACATACTCTCCCCGAGCCAGACTTTCGTCCACGCGTTTGGCATTGCGAAGTGCTCGTTCAGGGGAAAACGTTAAGTAGGCGTTTGTAGCGGGGTTTTCCCGTTGCGCCAAATCTAACGCAGCCTCAGCCAACTCGGTAGCTGAGAACTCTTTGGCTCGTAAGCTTCTTTGAATGTCAGAAATGGTCAGTGTGGCAATATTGCCTGAGAAGCTCATGTGTGCCTTTCTTCGCGCACATTTGCGCGTAGGGTAATAGACGCGAAGGTTAGCGCTCAATCACTTTAGGCACTTTAAAGTAACCTGCACCGCTGTTGGCGGCGTTTGCCACTGCCTCAGCATTGCTCAAGCTATCGTGCGGCACGTCGCGGCGCAAGGTTGCAGTCTCGTCTTCAGCAAACAACACCTGGGCCATCGGTTCCACGCCTTCCGTGTTCACCTCGCCGAGCTGCTCCATATGCGTCAACACCTGGCCAAGGTCGTGCGCCATCCTGTGCACTTCCTCCTCATTTAGTTGCAAATTAGCAAGATCGGCGACGTAGCGGACGTCTTTCTCAGTCAGGTTCAAGCAGTGGCTCTCTTCCGGGATAATCGATATAACCTCTTTAGCACAGGATCCTCAATCCGATCGGCCTCGTCCACTTCCTCGTTTACTGGAGAAGCGGTGGCGGCCCGGACCTCTGCACGCTGAGCCGGTCGCCGCGGGATCCCTACCCTGAACTCGATTCGCTGGATCGTGTCGCTTCCGGTCAGCTTCTGAATACGCTCAATAATTTGGCCCGACAGGGAGTGGAGTTGTTTTTGCCACAAAGCATCCTCCACCTCGACAACCAGGCAGTCGCGGACAATCTTGACGGCGCCGGTATGCCGTGCAATCGCCTTGCCCACAGCTGTGGGCCAGATGCCTTGGATGATGGCTGCATCCTCGATAATTCCGCTGGAATACTTATGTCTCTTGATGAGTCGCGCAGCGCGTTCCATAGTGCAGGTCTGTCCGATAACTGCCGGGCAAAACAGCGGGGGAGGGAAGCAGGCCGGAGACGAGTGTAACACGCTCCGGCCCACGTCATTAGTTTGCGGAACCGAGTTCTCCACGGATCGCTTCCGCAATCCGGTTTGTCCACTTCTCAACTTCCTCGTCCGTGCTGGCTTCAATCATCACGCGCGCCAGAGGTTCGGTGCCGGAGAAGCGAACCACCACGCGTCCGGTTCCTGCAAACGCGCGTTCCGCGGCGTTAATCTCGGCCTGCACCGAGGCAAGCTCCGACAGCGGTCGCTTCGTGCGGACGCGGATGTTCACCAGTTTCTGCGGGAACACCTTGATTTCGTCGACCAAATCATCCAGCGACTTGCCTGAGTCGCGCACGATGGCCAGTAAATGCAAAGCGGTCAAGATACCATCGCCAGTGGTCGCGAAGTCGGAAAAAATCACGTGACCGGACTGCTCTCCGCCGAGAACCGCTCCCTGTCGTTGCATTTCTTCGAGCACATATTTATCGCCGACAGGTGTACGGAGCATGGAGATCCCTTTCCTCTCCAGCGCCTTTTGCAGTCCCAGATTCGACATTACCGTGGCGACGACAACGTTGCCTGTTAAACGGCCTTGGTACTTCAGGGCGGAGCCGGCCAGGTAAAGGACCGCATCCCCATCCACGATGCGGCCAGACCCCGATACGAAGAGCGCCCGGTCAGCATCGCCGTCGAATGCCACCCCGATATCCGCCCTGGACGCGAGCACCCTGGCGCGAAGTTGGTCCAAGTGCAAAGACCCGCAGTCGAGGTTGATATTGCGTCCGTTCGGCGTTACTCCAAGCCACTCCACTTGCGCGCCGAGACGGGGGAAGATATGAGGCGCTACCTCCGTAGCAGATCCATTGGCGCAGTCAATCACCAGGCGAAAGGGAAGCCTGCCCTCAATGGTTCCCATAAGGTAGTCGGAATACAGGTGCTCCAGGTCACGATCCACGGTTAGGGAAACCGCCACCGGTTCTTTGCCCTGCTCAAGCCACTCGGCCATCAGGCGCTCTAGTTCAAGTTCGGTCGCATCGGGCAATTTGAAGCCGGAATGAGCAATGACCTTCAGCCCGTTATCGTGGTACGGGTTGTGGGAAGCCGAGATCATGACGCCCGCAACAAACCGGCGCGTCCGGGTGAGATAAGCCACACCAGGAGTGGTGATGATTCCAGCAAAACGAGGGTGGACACCTGCCTGCTGCAAGCCGCCGGCGACCTGCTCGGCCAACCAAGGCCCGCTTTCGCGGGTGTCCATCCCGATCAATACTTCCGGATGCTGTTCGATCGAGGGTGCCTCACTGCGGCAAACCCAGCGTCCTAGCGCAAAACCAAGCGCAAATGCTGTCCGATGATCCATCGGAGGTTCTCCGGCCAACCCGCGAATGCCGTCTGTTCCAAAAAGCTGACGTGACAAACAAAACTCCTCGACTACCTAGTGGTTCCACCATCATAAATAAGCGGCGAGCCGGTGACAAAATAACGCTCACCCCCTTCCAGATCGGCTTTTAGGAGTTAGAATCGGAAGTGGTCTAAAGGATGAACATCTCGGTCAAGAGCGAGTATGCGCTCAAGGCTGTTTTCGACCTGGCGCTTCAATATCTGGAACATCGAAATTCGAGTAGTGCACTTCCTCCGGTGAAGATAGCGGACATTGCGAAGCGGCAGAAAATCCCGCAAAAGTTTCTGGAGCTCATCCTGGCCGGCCTTAAGCAAAGCGGGTTCGTGGATTCCCGGCGCGGTGCCGAAGGCGGTTATTTGCTTGCCCGGTCTCCTGATGCCATCACAGTTGGCGAGGTCCTGCGCACTGTGGAGAACGTGAAGGGCGGTCCTCGACCGGCGGCGGGCGATCCGTTCACTGCCATTTGGCAGCGGGTGGATAGCGCCGTGTCCGAAGTCTTAGATCAGACTAGTTTTGGCGAGCTTGCGCGGACCTGGCAAGATCGCAATGCAGCATATGTTCCCAATTGGGACATTTGAAAGGTATCCCGTGTACTATCAAGACAATTCGTTCAGTATTGGCCGGACTCCGCTTGTCAAGCTCAATCGCGTCGTAGACGGGTCGAAGGCAACCGTGCTGGCAAAGATTGAGGGCCGAAATCCGGCTTACTCGGTGAAGTGTCGCATTGGTGCTTCTATCGTTTGGGACGCTGAGGAACGCGGACTCCTACGCCCTGGCAAAGAAATCGTAGAAGCCACCAGTGGAAATACCGGTATTGCGCTGGCCTATGTCGGCGCCGCTCGTGGTTATCCGGTGACCCTAATGATGCCGGACACGATGTCCATCGAGCGCCGGAAAGTTCTTAAAGTGCTCGGCGCAAATGTTGTCCTTACGGAAGGCACGAAGGGTATGTCCGGTGCCATTGCTAAGGCCGAGGAACTTGTTAAATCCGACCCGGAGCGGTTCTTCATGGCCCAGCAGTTTCACAATCCCGCCAACCCGCGTATTCATTTTCAAACCACCGGCCCGGAAATCTGGGAAGATACCGACGGCGTGGTCGACGTGCTTGTGTCTGGCGTCGGCACCGGCGGCACTATCACGGGAGTCTCGCGGTATATCAAGAACGAAAAGAGGCACAACCTCATTTCCATTGCTGTGGAGCCCACCTCCAGTCCTGTGATCACTCAGACATTGGAAGAAGAACCGGTACGCCCCGGACCACACAAAATCCAAGGCATTGGTGCGGGGTTTATTCCGGGCACTTTGGACCTGGGCTGCGTCGATCGCGTGGAACAGGTCACGAACGAGGAGTCTTTCGAAATGGCTCGCCGGTTGGCGCGCGAAGAAGGAATCCTGTGCGGCATCTCGTGTGGTGCAGCAGCGGCGGCGGCTGTTCGCGTCGCGAAGGAACCTGAAATGGAGGGCAAAGTCATTGTCGTCGTTCTGCCCGACGCGGGCGAACGATACCTGACTTCACCCCTGTTCGAGGGAATGTTCGACTAACTACCCGGCGGTGCGGCAGGGCTGCGATCCACAGCCCTGCCTATTTTGCTATTGGCCCACTCCACGGCTGACCGGCTTGTCTGAAGTGGCGAAATCCGCCCTCTCCTCGCCAGCCGAAGCAATATCTTCCCCACCACTGTTCCGCAAGGATTCCTTTGCCTTTGCGACCCATTCAGTACTGTCGCAATGGACAGAAAGCAGGATTCCCCCCTCCTTAATCCGGCCTTCATAGCGCTTGGCCTCATACTCAGGAATACCCATCCCGACAAGCGCACCAATGAAGCCGCCGACCATCCCGCCGGATCCGATCCCGGTCAGCGCCGCGATCACCGGACCAGCGGCGATCAGCGGTCCCAAGCCCGGAATCGCTAAGATGCCAATCCCAGCCAGAACACCGATGGTTCCCCCAATGACCCCGCCCGCGAGGGCACCCGTCGTGGCTCCTTCGGGGGCCTTGGTGTGTTTCTCATGGGCGAAATCTTTGGTTCCTACGTTGTCCTGCAGCAGAACCGAAATATCCTCATTACGAAAACCACTCGCAATCAGCCGATCAACGGCCTCTTCTGCCAAGGCGCGACTTGCAAAAATTCCAAAGACAGCTGTGTTTGAGCCTGCCATAAAGTGTCTCCAGTCTCCTGGTGAGACTACGGAGTCGCTTATGAGTTACTCAAAAGGCCAACTTGGGTGAATCCACACTAGTAAGGCTACGAATTTGGCAGACGGACCGTATTGAGCCAAAACTGCTCCACCGAGCGGATTTTTTGCAGGAACTCGTGCACTCCGGCCGGTTTAGTTAGGTAGCAGTTGGCGTGCAGCCGGTAAGCATGCAACACGTCTTGGGCTGACTCCGAAGTAGTGAACACGATGACCGGGATGTGACGCAGGCTGGAATCTTGCTTCAACTCTGCCAGGAATTCACGTCCGTCCATCTTAGGCATGTTCAAATCCAGCAGGATGACACTGGGTTGTGGCGCTTGCGTGTAGGATTCCTCCCGGCGCAGGAACCGGAGGGCCTCCTCGCCGTTTCCTACCACCGACAGCCGATGTGGGAACGCACCTTCGCGAAACGCTTCTTGCGTAAGCAGGACATCTCCCGGGTTGTCCTCCACAAGCAGGATCTCTAACCGTTGCTGCATGAAATCCACTTCAAAGCGGTTGTCAAGGCACGCTGATCTATCGCCTGCGTATCCACGTTCAACTGTTGGTACGGAACTCGAGTCTCAAACGGACGTTAAGGCTGCCGATAACGAGCGCGGCGGTCGGGTTCGGGAGGATCCGGGCGTTCGCGAGACGGAAAGCTAGGGCAGGATATAACTCAGCCCGGTGGAGAACTGAAAGGAGTTCTTACGGAACCCAGGCGAGGGATCGTTCAAAAATGTGTCAGCCGAACTAAGATTCACGCTCACGTGCTTCGCAATGGGAATCATCACGATCAGACTCCCGTTCGCCGAATAGGCCCGGGTGTTGTTCCAGGCTGGAGTGATAGCTAGCGACTCCGCAATCAGGATGCCGCGTTTGAACTTGTAGCGATAACTTTCTGAAAAGATGGAGCCAACCAGGCGCTGGTTCTGAAGGGAGGATTGAAATTGTTGATCTACGTAGCTCAGGTCAGCCTTCAGGTCAAACGCCTCATCAGCGCCTTTGATTACGCTCCAGCCCAGGCCCAGCCCATAAGTTTGCTGTAAGTTCAATCCCAGCGAATAATTGTGGTCAAATCCTGTCTGCACAAACGAATACAGCCGCTCTGTGAAGTATTCATCCCGTTCCGCGTCGGCGTGGAAAATCGACGTCTTCGTAAGTGGCTGTCCGGGTTGGGTGAGTTCGCCGTATGCGGACGTGAAGTTTACAGTGGTTCGGTTCTCAGGCTTCATCCATGGCTCCGTGGGAATGGCCCGGACCAGTGAAACGCCACTGGTGTAGGTCTTGTTGTCTTCCGTTGCCAGGACAAGCGCAATCCCGGCGCTGGCGCTACCCTTCCAATCCGCAAATATGTCGGGACGTTCAAGCGACTTCTCGTAAGTAGGTTGATCGACAACGAAGCCGGTTTGATTGAGAGCGAAATCCTGCTGCCCGCCCGAGCCTGCCACCCTTATCTTGTTCGCCTCGATGGCTATATGCCCTTCTGGAATGCGATCAAGGTTATCCCTCTTTCTGCCGAACTCGAATCCTTTTGGGATAACCACAAACAAGCTAGGCGAGTGAAGTTCTTTAACTTTCGACCAAGCCACTTTTACCTCGCCTGCTACCTCGCTTTTGAACGTAAGTGTGTCGTTGTCGGAGCGTTCCAGTTGGCCGATAAGCCGCTCTCCGTTGCTGAAGATGACTTCGTCAGATTGTTTTTTCTGTTGGGGCGCATCGGCCCTTGCTGCGAGTGCAAGACAAGCAAAAGCAGCAGCGATCGCCGTGCCTCGCAAGAGACAAGTGCGCTGTATAGTCCGTTCTTTCAAGTTCATTTCTGAGATTGATCTGCGAGCAGAGCAGCCGCGATAGGATCGCTACCAGTATCGCGTGCCGCAGCAGGCAATCGTTATCATCGTCATAGCTGTTTACGGCTGTTCTGGCATGTTAACCACGCCCTCCCTCGCTGCACTCGAAGAGCGTTTAAAGCCGCATCGCGCCGTGGAAGAATATTTTGCGCAATCTGGTCGGACCTTGCGTAAAGGGCGCTTTCATTTGTGGTTCAACGAGGCGATCAAGCCTCATATCTTGCGAACTGCGTTCCGCGTTACGGGCCTTTATGAACGGGGCCGCAGAAATGCGCTTGCCGTCAAGTTGCGGACCGTCGAGTTCTCGTTCCGCCATCTCCCGACTGCCTTTGATGGGTTCTCAATTCTCCAAATCTCCGATGTGCACATCGACAAGCTGGATGGTCTGAAGGAAAGAATCGTCGCCATCGTCGGGGATCTCCGGCCCGACCTGTGCGTGATGACGGGGGATTACCGCTACGAGATTCGGGGCGACAGCCCGGAAGTGTTCCCGCGAATGGCAAGCATCATTGCCGCGATTCGGTCCAAATACGGCATCTATGGCATCTTAGGAAACCACGACTCGGCGGATATCGCCGTTGGCTTGGAACAGATGGGTGTTCGCATGCTCGTCAACGATGGTGTCGCCATCGCATCTCGCGGCCAGAGATTGTGGTTGCTAGGCGTCGATGACCCGTTCGACTATCGCTGCGACAACCTGCCGCAAGCCTTAGCGTGCGTTCCAGAGGGCGAGTTCAAGGTTCTGCTTGCCCACACGCCTTCGCTCTACGTTCAAGCCGAAAGGGCGGGCGTAGATCTGTACCTGTGCGGTCATACTCACGCCGGACAGATCCGCTTGCCAGGCATCGGGGCGGTGAAGAAGAACGGAGATTATCCGCGCGAGTTCGTTCAGGACCGTTGGGCTTATAAGCGCATGCAAGCTTATACGTCATGGGGAGCAGGCTGTTCCACGCTTCCTATTCGCTTCCGCTGTCCGCCGGAAGTGACCTTGATCTCACTCCGACGCTCAGAAACGTAAGTATCCGCGTGTCGTGAACGGCATCTGCTGATAAAGCCTCCCTAGCTGCGAGACGAAGTCGCACGGCAGCCCACCCTTTTTCTAAAGGGTCACCATTGTTCAGAGCTGTTCTCCTGGCGGCGATTATTGGATCTCCGCTGTTTGGGGCTTCGGTTGTGGAGCAGACCAATTGGTCCGGGCCATATCGGACGTGTAACAACAAGAGCGAACTTCTGAAATTTGGCCACATGGATCTTGGCGTGCGAATCGAGACCTCGAACCTGGTTATCGCGGCTGAATTCCTGCACGCGCTGCAATTCTGGAGCCGTGTCTTAGACATGTCGTTCCATGAAGACTCAACCTCAGATTGCGCTTTGGCTCTAGTCGAAGGTACGGCGACAGTTCTACATCAAACGAACAACGTGGCACGCGCGCAATTTGCCGATCTCGCCGGATTCGAAGCCTGGATCGCGTTCGACGCCCACGCCTCTGAATACATGAGCAAGAGTGAAGTGTACGCCACGGCCGTTCATGAATTAGGCCATTTGTTTGGCTTGCGCCATAATCCGCGCCCCACTTCCATCATGTATTTTCTCGATTGCGATGGAACCAGTATCCTCGATGAGGATGACCTAAGAAGTCTCGGCTCGCACCACGGTCTTCGTGAACACCTGGGCCGTGCTATCCCCGTCGCGGCGGAAATTCAGTAATCCCGGTTGCCACATGCTCTGGTTGGCCCGTTGTCGAGAACAGCGCTGAGAAGACCGTCGCAAGAACCAGATTAAAATCTTAGTGTTAGCAATGCGGCACTTCGTTATTGGATTTCTCCTGCTCTCGATTGCAGGTCGGGGGTCCGCGTCTACGTTCGAGGAATTGGCACAAGCGGCGACCGCTGCTCGCGAAGCGCGCGATGTTGCCTCTGCCATCGACAAATATTCCGCTGCGGTGCAAGTGAATCCCGAGTGGCAAGAGGGCTGGTGGTATTTGGGAACCTTCTTGTTCGGGACAAAGCAATTCGAGCCCGCAGAGACCGCCTTCGCAAAATTCGTCGCGTTGGCTCCTACCTCCGCGCCAGGCTATGCTTTTAAGTCTCTGTCGGAGATCCAGACAGGCCACTACCAGGAGTCGCTCGCCGACATGAACCGGAGTGTAGAGCTTGGCATCGGCTCGCAACGGGAATTGGCCGACGTGTTGAAAACAAACCGGGCGTTGTTGCTGGCGCGATTAGGCCGCTACGATGAAGCGCTGCGTGAGCTAGTCACATTCGCCGCGGCCGGGCAGAGCCCCATGTTGCTTCAGTCCCTTGGCATCGCAGGACTGCGGAGGCCCCTGCTTCCCGCCGATATACCCGTGACTGAGACTGCATTGTTCGAGGATGCCGGCCGGGCACTCTTTTTGATGTTCACCGGCTCGCCACAGGATGCGTCGCAGGCGTTCGACCTGCTGGGGACCCGCTATGGATCCACCGCCGGCGTGCATTACCTGATTGGCTACTTTTTATTCGGCCGAGACCCACAGCAGGCCGCCAAGGAGTTCACCCGCGAACTCCAGATCGCGCCCGACAACGCCGAGGCCATGGCAATGCTGGCTTACACCAAACTGCTTCACGGCGAGCGCGAACAGGCGCTGCCGCTGGCTCAGGCCGCGGCTCAGCTGAACGGCAATTCGCCGAACCCGCAATATGTTCTAGGACGTGTTTTGCTCGATTCTAATTCAATCCCCCAAGCGCTGGCCGCACTTAACAAGGCAGTGCAACTCGATCCCAAGAACCTGGAAAGCCGCATCGAACTGGCAGCCGCTTATGCGAAAGCCGGGCGCTACGAGGACGGCAAGCGGGAGCGAGCAGAAGCCTTACGCCTTTCCGCCGAAGGTTCGGGTTCTTGAGACTTTTCTTCTTCACAGTTCTGCTCTGTTCCGTGCTCCCGATGGCCATGCAGGGAGGGAACGACAGCCTGAAATGCGCAGCCTGTCACCCGCGCGAGCAACACATGCAAGGGGGAACTCCAATGGCGCACGCGCTTGGTCTATCCACCTACGCCGGCAGCCCGAAGCCTTTGCAACTGGAACGCGACGGCTACAGCTATCGAATCGACGTGCAGGATGGCAAACCCATCTACTCAGTTACAGACGGCAAACAGAGCATCGCCGTACCTATTCGCTGGACATTCGGAGCGAAGAGCCAGACCTATGTTCTCGAGTACCGGGGCGCCTTCTACGAGGGGCTGATCAGTTACTTCCGGGAAACCGACGGGCTGGACGTCACTATCGGCGACTCTGGCATCCATCCAACAACGATGGAACAAGCGCTCGGCAGGCCCATCGATAACCAGGAAGTCACCGCCTGTTTTGGGTGCCATTCAAGCGGGGCTATTCCATCAGGTGGCGCTGTCCAGCTGGAACACGTCACACCGGGTGTCACCTGCGTCCGCTGTCATGCTGAAGGCCTGCAGCACCAGGCAGAGGCTCTGCGCGGGAAACCGACCGTGATCCCCGCGAATCTGCTCAAGCAACCGCCGGAACAGATCTCTCAATTGTGCGGTCAATGTCATCGCACGTGGGAGACGGTCATGCGAATGCACGTCCAGGGCACAAATGACGTCCGCTTCCAGCCGTATCGCTTGTCCAATAGTAAGTGCTACGACGGCGGTGACGCTCGACTCAGTTGCCTCACCTGTCATAATCCGCATCGCGCAGAACTGCCTTCCGCTGCGGAGGTGGATACAAAGTGCCTGGCCTGCCATTCGTCTTCGGATCACGCCGCTTCGCTGGCAAGTGCTGGCGGCAGTGTTCCCAAGTCATGTCCGGTGGCGAAAAGCAATTGCGCCAGCTGTCATATGCCGAAGGTTCAACTTCCTGGCGGCCACCGGCCATTTACGGACCATCAGATCCGCGTTGCTCGCAGCAACGATCCGTACCCAAACTGAGTAAAGCGGCTGATTGCCGGGCACTGAATGCCAGCAACGATAAGCTATGGCAGTAGCTTTCATGCCTCGATACCGTAAGGTCGTTCTTTCTATTGCTATCTCGTGCCTTCTACTTTCAGGTGTCGCCATGCCCGGGCATGCTGAGCAGCTAATCGCGCCCACTCCGCCTATGGGTTGGAATAGCTGGGACTCCTATGGCCTGACCGTCACTGAACGCGAGTGGAAACAGAACGCGAGCTGGCTGGCGGCGCACCTGAAGCAGTACGGCTGGCAATATGCAGTTGTGGATGAGGGCTGGTACTTGGATAATCCGGAAGCGAAGCCGGGTGCCTTCCGCTTTCTCCTAAACTCCGACGGGCTGTACGTTCCTGCTCCGGCTCGTTTCCCCTCGGCGGCGCACAACTCCGGTTTTCGAGACCTGGCGAAGTGGACACACGCCCGTGGACTCAAGTTCGGCATCCATATCATTCGTGGTATTCCAAGGGAGGCCGTCACGAAGAATCTCCCCATTGCAAATTCCGGCTTCCACGCGGCCGATGCCGCCGACACTGCCGATATCTGCCCATGGAATGCCGACAACTATGGCATAAAGGCGAACTCTGCCGGCCAGGCTTATTACGATTCGCTGGTGCAACTGTATGCCGGTTGGGGCGTGGACTTCGTCAAGGTGGATTGCATCGCGGCTCACCCGTACAAAGGGGAAGAGATTCGAATGATTCACCAAGCCATCGCAAAAGCGAATCGCCCCATAATGCTGAGTCTCTCTCCGGGCCCGGCACCCATTCAGCAAGCGGCCGAATTTGTGAAGTACTCGCAAATGTGGAGAATGTCCGACGATGTTTGGGACCATTGGGCGCATGATCCTGCGATTGGCTTCTCGCAAAGCGTCTCAGAACAATTTACGAACGCCGCACAGTGGGCACCTTATGCGACCGATGGCCACTGGCCCGACGCGGATATGCTGCCCATCGGATTTCTAGGGCCACGGCCAGGGCAAGGCCAGGCGCGACCAACCAAACTAACGCAAGACGAGCAGCGCACGATGGTGACTGCTTGGGTTATCTTCCGCTCGCCCTTAATTCTCGGCGCCAACTTGACCCGGATGGACGCGTGGACAACCTCACTCGTCGATAACCCTGAGGTACTCGCCGCGAACCAACAGGCGTTGGCTCAACACGAGGTAATGCATGACAGTAAAGAGGTTGTTTGGACGTCGGAGGCGAAAGACGGTACGCACTTCTACGTAGCGGTTTTCAATCTAACCAATGAACCCTCTATTATCGAGACCGCCTGGTCATCATTGAAGCTGCCCTCCGGCCAGCACGCGATCCGAGACTTGTGGGGACGCAAAGATCTCTCCGCCGCAAGCAAGCTTACTTCCGAACTCCCAGCACACGGAGCGGCCTTGTACTGGGTAGCTACCAACTAACAAAAATCCATGGCATCCACGATCGACCAATACCGAGAGGCGAAGTCTACGTTTCTCAAATTGCGCGAGCAAGCGAAGAAAGATCTTCTGTCACGTTTCGACGCTTTATCTGAGGAACTTTTTCAGATCCAGAAAGAGCTGAAAGAAGACTTCGGCCACAAGATCGCTATTCCCACCAAGCCGAAGCCAGGCCGAGTTCGCAAGAAAACGGCGCCAGTGGCTTCGAAACCAGCGGCTGCGACGGCTCCGGCGAAGTCAACCGCGCCGACCGTGAGCAACTCGAAGACAGCCGCCATCGAGAAACGGATTGCAGCGCACAAACGCAAGATGGAAGAAGCCGAGAAGGCCGGCAAGCTTTCCCAGGTCTTAAAAGACAAGATGTACGAGTTAGAAGACGATCTCAGGTTGGCGCGAGAAGGAAGCTAAACTAGCGGAAGTCTGGCGGAGGAAGAGGGATTCGAACCCCCGTAACCCTTCCGGGTTAAACGGTTTTCAAGACCGCCGGTTTCAACCACTCACCCATTCCTCCGAGCACCATGGTAGCGAATCAAGCGCGCCTTGCGCCATCATTTCACCTTGACCGTCAGCGAAAGTGATTTGGTTTGGCCCGCGCCGTTATCGGCCGAGATCGTGTAGGTTGTGGTTTTCTTGGGAGAAATGTCCAGGCAATGGCGCTCTGTCGGTTTCAGTTGTTCCACCGGCGGATCGATTTTCACGCTTTGCGCGTTCAGAACGCCGTAGCAGAGCCGGGTGGATTGCCCGGCCGTTACCGTTCCGTTCTCTGCGTAGAAAGTCGAAAACGATAGTTCGCCGTGCTGCGTGATGGTGGCGTTTCGTTGCTGTTCAGCTGCTGCTGCCGCCTGCTGGGCCTTCTCGGCAGCGTCTTTGTTCGAAGCGTACCGCGAGTACATCACCCAGGCCACGTAGGCAAAAACAAGCAACGTAATTACCGTGGTGTAGGGCAGTATCGCCCGCAATGGCGAGCGACGTGGCGTAGAGTCGGGCGGTTGTTCCGCTGAGAACATAATGAAGAGTAGATCGCCTTAACGCCTGAACCTGTTCACACCCAGTGCCGTTTCGCTACGTCTTGTTTCACAAGCCCTTTGGAGTTCTTACTCAGTTCACAGCGGGCGCAACGCCGCCGACGGACGGCTCGGTGCGAAAAACGCTGGCCGACTACCTCCCGATCAAAGACATCTATCCCGTCGGCCGGCTCGATTTCGACTCGGAAGGCTTGCTGTTACTCACTGATGACGGTGTACTGCAGAATCGCCTTTCAAACCCAACCTTCGAACATACGCGCACCTACTGGGCACAGGTAGAAGGCAGCATCTCTGCAGAAGCAGTCGAGCGCCTCTGCGGCGGACTGAGAATCCAGGACTACCTCACAAGGCCCTGCGAAGCAAACATTATTTCTCCGCCCGAGGTGCCGGAGCGCATTCCGCCCATTCGCAGCCGCCTTCACATCCCGACTTCCTGGATCGAACTAATCCTCACAGAAGGCCGCAATCGTCAGGTGCGGCGCATGACCGCTGCCGTCGGGTTTCCCACGCTGCGCCTTCTTCGAGTAGCGGTTGGCGCGCTGAAGCTGAACGGTCTTGCGCCCGGCTGTTGGCGGGATCTGACGCCGCAGGAGGTTCACTCGTTGAGGCGCCTGACACAACCCATGCATCGGCGAAGGCCTTAGCGGTAGATGTATTTCCGGTCTTCGTAGTGCTGCCGCAGGCGGCGCAATTCGGTGAGGTCGCGAGACAGGATTTGCCTCGGTTCTTCCGGCAGCCGGGCATGGTCAACGATGTTCTGTACGTTGCCGATACCGTCGTCCAGCAGTCCCTTATCGAAGCGGCCGCCTTCGTGAAGCTTGTCTGAGAATTGCGTCAGATGCTTAATCGCACTGTCGAATCGGTGGCGCTCCTCTCCCCTGGGTGCCATGCGTCCCACAACTTCTTCCAGATCGCGGATGGTTGCTTCCACCGGACGTCGGTGCTCGGGATTAAATCGGTAATCCTGGGCATTTGCCGGCGCTGGCACAACCATTAAAGCCGCCGGTACACTCCCTACCGTCAACACACAGCTGAAGATAAATGCGCTGATTTTAATCGTTTTCATTACTGAACTGACTCCTCCCTAGATGCAGACGTACGTTTCGCTAACACATAGTACGAGCTTCCGCCATCGGAGCCTGAATCTTACCCACAAGTTCTCATGTAGCAGAATAAGGGCATGTCTTTAGACCTTTTCAGCTTGACGGGGCGTGTCGCGGTCGTTGCTGGTGGGACTTCCGGCATTGGGCGCGCTCTTGCACTTGGCTTAGCTGAAGCTGGGGCCGATGTTGTTGCGACGGGCCGCCGCCAGGAGTTGGTGTCCGAAGTCGCTGCCGAGATAGAAAGTCTAGGAAGAAAGACGCTTCGCCAGGCAACGGATGCCGCCAATCGCGGTTCCGTCGATTCTTTGCGGGACGCCGTGCTTCAGTCCTTCGGTCGCGTCGATATCATCGTCAACGCGGCTGGGCAGAGCTTCAAAAAGCCGACCGCCCTGGTCGAAGAGCAGGAATGGGACCGGCTGATGGATGTCAACGTTAAGGGCACTTTGCGAACGTGTCAGAGCTTCTTCGAACCTTTGAAGGCGAGCGGCCGCGGCCGCATCATCAATATCGCTTCGCTGACTTCTTATGTCGCCTTCTTCGAAGTAGCCGCCTACTCGGCCTCAAAATCGGCCGTTCTTGGCCTGACCAGATCGCTCGCAGTGGAGTGGGCGTCACAAGGTATCAATGTGAACGCCATCGCTCCGGGCGTTTACCGAACCGACCTGAACTCGGCGATGTTGGATGGTACTGAGCGCGGCCGCGAACTGCTCCTCCGTACGCCCATGAAGCGCTTCGGGCGCATCCCTGAACTGGTCGGAACCGCTATTCTGCTGGCGTCCGATGCCTCCTCCTTCATCACGGGCCAGTGTATCGGTGTCGATGGTGGATTCCTTGCATCGGGCGTGAACTCGTAAGATACTGGTAGGGCAAAGAAAGAGCGAACCTCTTTTTTCCGCCCTCATGCTGGATACTGAGCAGCAACTCCGACTTCTAAAGCAGCGCGTTGCCGCTATCGACCGCAAATTCGCCGATGCGCGATCTGCCGCTGCCGCTCGAAGAGAGTCCGCGCCAGATCAAGCGCCTGTAAGCCGGCGCTTCGCCCAGTCGTTCATCGACGAATGGGCCGAGGGCAGTGTCGTTGAGAACGCATCCGGCAAGCACTTCCAAACCGAGCGTTTGTATGCCCGCCACAAGACGCATGGCTCCGCCGATATCGGAGCGCTCACGGAGTTGCCACCCGATTTACTGGATGCGCTTGGCGCAGGCGAGATTCCCGCGGTGGCGCCGGAGCGATGGGCCTTCCTCGACACCGAAACTACGGGTCTGGCAGGCGGCTCCGGTACGTACGCTTTTCTCATCGGTGTCGGACGGATCACCGAGGACGGCTTCCGGGTCCGGCAATTCTTCATGCGCGAATATGCTGAGGAGCCAAGTGTGCTTGCCGCGCTCGAGGAGCATCTGCAGCAATTCGACTTGCTGGTCACCTACAACGGCAAAAGCTACGACCAGCCTTTGCTGGAAACACGCTTTCGTATGACTCGTCGCCCACCTCCCTTTAGCAGGCTGCCGCACCTCGACCTGCTGCATGGCGCCAGGCGTCTCTGGAAACTTCGGCTGGAAGGTTGCCGGTTGATGCATTTGGAGCAGCAGATTCTCGGTTTCCAGCGCGAGGGCGACATCCCGGGTGAACTCATTCCATATGTCTACTTTGAGTTCCTGCGCTCTCGGGAGGCCTGCCGGGTGGCTCCGATTCTGCATCACAACGCCGTCGATATCCTGACCCTCGCCTGTCTCACCGCCATTGTTCCGGCTGCCTTTCGAACCACCGATACGGAATCGCTGCGCAAATTGGGCATCCGGCGTGGGGAAGATCTGGTGGGCGTTGCCCGCTGGCTGCTTGCGGCAGGTGAACCGCAGCGGGCATTGGAGCTTTTCACGGCAGCGACGCAAGCGGGACTGCCCGATCGCTTGCTATTCCGAACATTGTGGGACACAGCTCAACTCGAAAAGAAGATCGGCCGGCCGCATGCCGCGCTTTCTCTGTTCAGTGAGATTGCTGGCTGTGCGAATGAGCATCGGGTGCCTGCCTTGGTGGAACTAGCGAAATACTACGAACACGAAGAGGGTAATTATGCCCTCGCTCTCGAGTTTGCCCGGCAAGCCTGGCTGCAGGATACCTCCGATGCGTTGTTGCATCGCTGCAAGCGGTTGGGACGGCGATTGGAAAAACCCCGTGCTCGCCGTCTTCTTTAGGCGGACTTGATCTCCGTCCAGTAGCGATCGCGTAACCGTTGTACATCGCTCGGCAAGGCACGAAACCACTCGCCTCGCCGTAACACATCTGGGGAAGGGTAAAGCACGGGATTCTGGCGATCGCGCTCCGGCAGCAACCGCCGCGCGCCGCCGTTTGCCGTCGCAGTTCGCATCTGGGCGCAAATCTCAGCCGCAACGTACGGCCGCAGCAGGTAGTTTATGAATGCGTGAGCAAGTTCCAGGTGTTTGCTCTCGCGTAGAATCGCCGCGCTGTCGCTATACAGTGCAAAGCCTTCCTCGGGAAAACAGAAGGCGAGCTTGTCTGAGTTCTCCATCGCAACTTGTGCAACCTGCGCCCACATCTGTGCGGCTAAAACGTCCCCTGCTATCACCTGATCCCGCACCTCTTCGTTGAGATACGCACGCAAAAACGGCTTCTGCTCAATCGCCAGATTGCGAGCGTTTCGAAGCTCGGCACTCGAACCGGAGTTCAGTGAGCGGCCCATCCGTTTCAGACACGCCGCGAACACTTCTGCGGAGTCGTCGAGCATTGTCACTCGACGCTGGTACGAATCCGTCCACAAATCTGCCCAAGCCCTTGGAACGCGTGCTACGTCGTTCGCATAAACAATGCCTGTCCCACTGAACATGTACGGTACGCAGACGCGCAGTAGCGGATCCCAAACCGGGGCACAGAACTCAGGGGCCAACTCACGAAGATTGGGAATCCTGGCATGGTCCAGTTCGGCCAGCAGCCCTAATTCCTGCATCGGTTGCACGTAGCTGTTCGAAGGAAAGACAACGTCCCAACCGGAGTTGCCGGACATCACCTTAGCCAACATCTCTTCTGCACTGCCATAGGTCGCATAGCGGACCCGGGCGCCGAACTCAGCTTCGAAGCGGGAGATGGTTGTGCGAGCGACATAGTTCTCCCAGTTGTAAACGTTCAATCGAAGCTGGCGCCCGCGCGTACAGCTAAGAAACGCAGTGCTGAAGCCTGCCAGGAAGTAACGCCGTTTCACGCCTGGCTCTCCAACCGCCCAGCTATCAGGATTAGCAATCCTAATGCCGAGGTAATCAGCACCGAAAGTGCGTTCACCTCCGGGCTGACACCGCGCCGCGCCATGGCGTAAATCATCATAGGCAGCGTTTCGGAGTTCACGCCCGCCACTAGGCTGGTGATCACGTAGTCATCAAACGAAACGGTAAAGCAGAGTAGCGCGGCTGCAAGAATGGCCGGTCGCAACATTGGTACCGTGATACGCCAGAACGCGCCCCACTCGCTTGCGCCCAGGTCGCGCCCGGCCTCTTCGTAAGTGGCGTCCATGGTGCGAAGCCGGGAAAGAACTACCAACACAACATAGACCAGCGAAAACGAAACATGCGCCAGTATCACCGTGTGCAGGCCCAGCTGAACGTGCAGAAATCGAAATGCCCACTGGAAAAATGCGAGCAGTGATACGCCGGTGACGATCTCGGGCGTCAGAAGAGATAGATACAACGTACTTGTAAAGAGTGGCGATCGTCTTTTCCAGATTGCATACGCCGCCATCGTCCCTATTACCGCGCAAACAAGCGTCGCGGAGAACGCAATCTCCAGACTGTTTACCGTGCCGTCCCAAAGCTGCTGGTTGCGGAACACTTCGGCATACCAGGAGGTGGTGAAATGCGTCCACACTGCCACTTTCGAAGCGTTGAAGCTAAAAATTGCCAGTATGGCAAGCGGGCCGTACAAGAACGCATACACCGCACTCGCATACAGCGCCAGCGCGCGTGTCATAACAACTGCTCGCCGCGGTGCCGGATGAGTCGCGCCACCGTTAGAACAACGATCATCAGTACCAGCGAGATTGCCGCTCCGAACGGCCAATCCCTGGCGGTCGTGAACTGATTCTGAATCAAATTGCCCAATAGCACGGTTTTGCCGCCACCCATCAGGTCAGGCGTGAGGTAAGCGCCCAAACACGGAATGAAGACAAGTAAGCATCCCGCCGTGATGCCCGGGATAGCCAGCGGCAAGGTGATGCGCAGCGTTGCCGTCCAAGGCCGGGCGCCTAAATCTGCGGCCGCATCCAGTAATGCCGGATCCAGCTTTTCAATGGCCGCATACAAAGGCAGCACCATATACGGAAGATATCCGTAAACCAGCCCAAGCAGCACCGCGCCGGTGTTGAACAGCAATGGCAAGGGTTGGGCGATAGCGTGTATCACCAGCAGAGCGTGATTGATAGGGCCTGTATCTCGCAGCAGGAACATCCAGGCATACGTCCGAATGAGGAAACTGGTCCAGAAGGGCAGCATCACAAGGTTCAGCAGCAAAGCACGATGCCTGGGTGCCCGGGCAATAAATATTGCCAACGGAAATGCAATCACCAGGCATAGAGACGTTGCGACCGCTGCAATCCAAACCGTACGCAGCAGAATGTGAATGTAAAGAGAGTCGATGATTCGCTGATAGCTTTCAGCCGTCCACGGCAACTCGACCCCGCCGTATGGTCCGCGAGACTCGAAGCTATACGCTACGACAATCAAAAGAGGACAGAAGAACAACACCCAGAGTGTGATCGCGGACGGCGCAAGAAATAGCGCCCGTAATCGTTTCATGGCTGGTCGCTGGCCGACGGCAATCGCATCTCATCTGATGCCTGCCACGAGATGTGCACCTGCTCACCCGTGGCCAGCGCCGGACCGGCTCCATTGGTTTCTGCCAGGCACGTCACGCCGCTGCTCAGCCGTACCTGTGCGCGCGTACGGCTGCCGAGAAAAGTCAGATCAGTGATGACGCCCGGCAAACATCGTTCTGCGGAGAAAGGTTCGCGCGACACATGCAGCGCCTCGGGCCTTAACCCAAACTCCGGAAGCCAGTTGACCGTGCCCAAAAACTCAGCCGTAAAGCGGTTTAAGGGACGGCGATACAACTCGGGCGGCGTGCCCACTTGTTCAAGCTGCCCGTTGTTCATCACCGCTAACCGATCTGCTAGCGACAACGCTTCTTCCTGGTCATGCGTAATAAAAAGGAAGGTGACGCCCACCCGTCGCTGTAGATTCTTCAGTTCAGTACGCATGGAACTGCGCAGCTGCGGATCCAAAGCCGATAAAGGTTCATCCAGCAACAGAACGCTGGGCTGAACCACCAGCGAACGGGCAAGCGCGACACGCTGGCGTTCTCCGCCCGAGAGTTGGTTTGGCCTGCGGCCTTCCTTGCCGCCGAGGCGCACTAAATCAATCACGCGTGCCACTCGTTCTAAGCGCTCTGCCGTGGCAACCTTACGTTGCTCCAAACCAAAAGCCACATTTTCCGCTACTGTCATGTGCGGAAACAGTGCATAGTTCTGAAACACCGTGGTCACATCGCGCCGGTGAGGGGGTAAATGCGACACCCGTTGCCCTTGCAGGAAAATGTCACCCGCATCCGGTGCTTCGAAACCTGCAATCAGCCGCAGTGTCGTTGTTTTGCCACACCCGGATGGGCCAACCAGGCAGAAGAACTCGCCCCGCGATACCCGCAAATCGATAGCATCCACCGCCCGGTGAGAGCGGAAGTCCTTCGTCAAAGTGCGCAGTTCCAGAACGGTGTCCAACGTAGGAAACTCAATCGTAACGTAAGCCCATTCCTGAAACACCCAGGGTTCCGCATGAGTCCAAGTTCACGTGCGCAGGTTCCTTGCTCCCGTATTTGTCGGGCTGTTTTCCTGGACGGCTTTTGCAGCGGAGCAGCCGGCTTCCATGACCAAGATCGTCGTCCGTCTCAGCGGCTCTAACATTAAACCAGGCTCGGCCGCCGCTCTGCCTAAAACCATCTACTTCGCCGACCCGCACTACGCGCGAATTGAAGATCCGCCCAATGCGAAAGAAGGCGTGCAAAAGCTGGTCATAATTGCGGAACCAGATGCCTATAGCGTCAACTTGATCGATCGCAAAGGCACACACGCCACCGACAAAGGCGGGGCAAGCGACCTGCATTTGCCGATAATCTTACCTTTCGATCCCACACACCGTTTGCGCAACCTCGACGCCCTCGAGTTCGGTGATGAGTTGCAGTTTTTCAAAGACTCCGGCGCCGCTCGGGAAGCAGGACCGATCATCAACGCGAAGCCGACCGACTTATATAAGCTGCAGGCGGGTAATGGTTCCGCCGAACTCGTTGTGCGTGCTGAAAGCGAAAAGCCGGTCCGCCTCACCTGGCGGGATGGAACGGAAACTCACACTTACGAGTACATCGTTTTCGAAGATCTTGCGTTCAATCCTGCTTTATTTCGCAAGCCGGCCGGTATACATTGGCGTGAGCTTCCTGGCGATAGCACCATTAGCATGCGTGATTAGTCCTGGCGGTATTTCGGTCTGCTACCCTAAGCCCGAATGTTCGTTCCAAGCCATCGACTTTCCTGTCTCATCGCTCTCGGTTGCAGCTTAGTTACAAACCTGGTTGGGCAATCGGCGGCAAAGCCAAAGCTTGTCGTTGCGATCGTGGTCGACCAGTTCCGCTACGACTATCTGACCCGCTTCGAATCCGATTACCACGGCGGCCTTCACCAACTGATGACGGACGGCGCCGACTTTACGAACGCCTTCTATCAGCAAGTTCCCACCGTTACGGCGGTCGGTCATAGCATTCTCCTGTCGGGAGCGATGCCGGCTGTCAGCGGCATCGTGGGCAATAGCTGGTACGACCGTGACGAGCAGAGGGTAGTCACAAGCGTTTGCGATTGGCGGCAGAAAGTTGTCGGCGGAAAGGAGGAAGCGCCAGGCGCAGCATGTACCGATTCCGATCCCGCTTCACCGCATCGTTTGCTGGTCAGCACCGTTGGCGACGAACTCCGCTCCGTAGATGAACACTCCAAGGTGATCGGCATTTCTCTCAAATCGCGTGCCGCCATCCTTCCTTCTGGCCACCGAGCAAACGGTGCCTACTGGTTCGATGACGCCACCGGACATTTCATCACTAGCACCTATTACATGGGCGAACTGCCATCCTGGGCCGCGCACTTCAATCAACAGGATCCCGCCGCTTCCTACCTCGACCGTAAGTGGGAAGGCTTCCCCGATTGGAAATTCCGAGCCGCACCGGGAAAGAACAAATATGCAAACATCGCCGCAAGCCCGTGGGGAAACGAACTGGTTGAGAGCTTCGCCGAACAGGCGGTCAGCGCCGAAAAGCTTGGCCAGCGCGGCGTGACCGACCTTCTGACTATCTCGTTCTCATCGAACGATTACGTCGGTCATCGCGTTGGACCCGATGCCCCCGAAGTTCGCGACATGTCCATCCGAACAGATCAGCTGCTTGCAAAAGCTGTTCCATTCTCTCGATCAGCAGGTCGGGATGCAGAACGTTTTGGTCATGTTGTCGGCCGACCACGGCGTATCTGCTGCACCTGAACACAGCACGAGTGTGAAAATGCCGGGCGGTTATGTCGCGGCCGATGTAGAGGACGCAGTCCAGTCTGCGCTCAATCGCAAGTACGGCCAGGCGAAATGGATTCTTGCCGGAGGTGGTGAGACCACCCTCTATTTCGATCGCGATGCAATTGCAAATGTGAAGTCCGCTGATGGGAAACCGGTCGCCCTCCATGAGGTGCTTGAAACAGCCCGGCAGGCGCTGCTTTCGATTCCTCTTTTGCACCTCGCAAGGGTCTATACCCGCGAACAGTTGGAAAACGGAGTGGCTGGCGATTTCATCGCCCAGGCCGAAATGAACGGGTTTAATCAGCGGCGCAGCGGAGACTTGATGCTTGTATTTGAGCCTAATTATCTACCCGGCACATCAGGCACCACTCACTTCTCGCCCTACGCGTACGACCGGCACGTTCCGCTGTTGTTCATGGGCGCCAGTATCAAAGCCGGTAAGTACGACGACGCCGTTGCCATCAACGACGTCGCCGCCACGCTTGCAACCATTCTGCAATTGCAAACGCCGAGTGGATCTTCCGGACACGTTCTTACGCGGCTGCTTGCGCGTTAAGAGTGTCACTGCGAAACTCCGGCGAAGCACCAGCCTGCTCGAAGCCGACGATGGCAACCGATTCCGGCGGCATCTCAACCGCCTGCCCGTTCAATTCGCAACCGGGCTTCGAAGCGAGCACGATTGTTCCCGCCTCTTCTACCGGAACCTGCTGCGGAGTCGTGTTGAAGTTGCAAACCAGCGTCGTGTTTCCGCGATTAACAGACATCCACAACGCGCCCTCGTCGCATTTGACTTCCACATCCTCCAACAGTCCGCTCGTCAGGTCCATGCGGTCCTTCCGAAGCGCAATTAGTTGTCTGTACCAGGCCAGCATTTCCGAATGTGGCGGAGTCCCAACCTCACTCCACTTGAGTTTCGATCGTTCGAATGTTTGTGGATCCTGCGGATCAGGCACGTCCTCCGGCTTCCAACCGAATGCCTTAAACTCGTTCCGCCTGCCTTCCGACACTTTCTTTCCTAACTCCACATCGTCATGGTGCGTGAAGTATTGAAAGGGAGTCGATGCCGCAAACTCCTCACCTTGGAACAGCATCGGCACAAAGGGTGCAGTAAGAACAACGGCCGCCGCAATCTTCTGCCTGTCAATGTTGATCAATTGGCTCAAGCGCTCGCCTTGGGCACGGTTTCCCACTTGATCGTGATTCTGCGAGTACCCCAGGAAATGGTGACCCGAAAGTCCGATCACGGGGCGGCCATGAACTCGATTCCGATGAGGCGAATGAATCCCGTCGAAAACGAATACGCCCTCCAGTGCCTTTCCCAGTTGTCCCAGTGCGCCGAACTCCTCGTAGTAGCCTTTCTGTTCCCCCGTCAGGACGGAATGCAGAGCGTGGTGAAAGTCATCGCTCCACTGAGCGTCCATTCCGTAGCCGTCAGCTTCACGTGAAGTAACAACGCGCGGGTCGTTAAGATCGCTCTCCGCGATCAGGGTGAAGTGGCGCCCCAAATGTGCTGAGAGTTGTTCCACCTCTTTGGAGAGGAACTCAAGAAAATGGATGGCCGAGCGGTCGTAGAACGCGTGGATGGCATCAAGACGAAGCCCATCGAAGTGATAGTCCTCCAGCCACATCAGCGCATTATCGGCGAAGAATCGTCTTGTCTCAATGCTGCCTTCGTGATCAAGGTTTACCGCCGGACCCCATGGCGTGTTATAGGCATCGGTAAAGTACGGACCGAACTTTTCTAGATAATTACCGATGGGGCCGAAGTGGTTGTAAACCACGTCCAGAAAGACGCCCAGGCCTTTCTCATGACAGGCATTGACCAAGGCCTTCAAATCGTCAGGAGTGCCATAAGCATGGTGCGGCGCATACAGGTCCACACCGTCGTAGCCCCAGCCCCAACTGCCCGAAAACTCGTTCACAGGCATGAACTCGATGTGAGTCACGCCGAGATCGAGCAGGTAGTCCAATTTTTCTATCGCGGACCGGAAGGTGCCCTCCGGCGTGAACGTTCCAATGTGTAGTTCATAAAGGACAGCGCTTGACAGCGGCCGTGCCTGCCAGAACCGGTCGGTCCAGCGAAACGCAGAATGGTCGACGACGCGCGACGGCCCATCGATACCTTGCGGCTGATAAGCCGATCGCGGGTCCGGCATTCCGGGGCTGCCATCGATGCTGAACTGATAATCTGTCCCGGGTCCGGCCTGCTCTACAGCGGCACGCCACCAACCTTCGTCACCCTTCTCCATCGGGATCCGTTGATCCGAGATGATGACTTCCACTCGCTGGGCGTTGGGTGCCCAGACCTGAAACGTATGCATGTTACTCCTTCACCAATAGCGCAACTGGCAGGGGCTTCAATAACTCAGCAAGCCGAACGGCGCCGCCTTCCAAACTAGACCCGCTCAGCACGTTGCGCCAGCGTCCACTTTCCAATTCCACACTGCTATCACCCCACTCCGACTTGAGAGCCAGGGGTAAACGCGTCACAATCACCGCCACCTTTTCCCCTCTTTGAAAAGCCAACGCGTGCTGGCTTTTATCGCCACGTACCGTAAGGGGTTTATAGGCGCCCTCTTCGAACGTTTTAGCGTGTTTTTGTCTTACGTGCAACGCTTGCCACGTCACCCACAGCTTTGGTAATCCCTCGTCGGAACGATCCCAAATCTGCTGCGGCGTCAGATTCGGCAACTCTTTCAGGTAACGCCGGCGTACCTCATAGTCCACCGGCCGTCGGTTGTCCGGGTCCACCAGGCTGAGATCCCACAACTCCATTCCTTGGTACGTGTCCGGAATGCCGGGCGCAGTCAGCTTAAGTAACGCTTGGGAGAGAGCGTTGATTCGCCCCGGCTGAATCAACTGCTTAACAAACGCCTCGAACTTCGTTCGGAATTCTTTGCTTTCGTATAAGCCATGCACAAAATCTTTGGTGGCAGTCTCAAACGTCTCGTTCGGAGTCAACCAGTTCGTTTGCGCCTTGGCTTCTCGAGTGGCCTTCTCTAGATAGGGCAGCAGCCGGTCGGGTTCAATGGGCCAAGCGCCCAGCATAGTCTGATAAATCAGGTATTCGGTATTGTGATCCGGGCACCCACTGGCTTTCAGCTTCTCGTTCATAGCGGACCAGGAAACGACAGCTTGCCGCCATTCCGCGGGCATTTCAGAAAGAACACTGATCCGCGCTCGAACATCTTCGCTGCGCTTGGTATCGTGCGTTGAGGACGCCAGCATCCCCTTAGGGTGGTGTTGTTGTCGGTATGTCGCTAACTCGTGAAAGCGCTCCGGAGAAACGCCGTAAACTCCCGGATCGCCACCCACCTCGTTCAGACTGACCAGCCGGTTGTAGTTATAGAAGGCGGTATCCTCCACACCTTTCGCCATAGCCGGACCGCAAAACTGCTGAAACCGATAAACAAATTCCGACTCAAGCGTGCCGCGGACTCGAAGCAGGAGTAAGTCGGCCATGAAATCAAATAGTTCGCTATCGATTTCCGGACGGTTCGCCTTGGCGACACCCAACGGCTTCCGACACATACCTCTCGTCATCCGCTGTCATCTCATCGCGCGCCGGAACCACGTACGTCCGGTAAATGGGAAACGATGCCACCAACTCCCGGATCGCACGGCTCACATCCTGGCGCGTGTAATCTCGCCTGTCGCGGTGCAACTCGCAAATGTCAAGCAGCAGTGTTGTGAGTCGATTGACGTCGCTGCCCAGCAAATCACGCAATACGCGGTGCTTCTTCTCGCGGCAAACTAACTGGTAGTCGGTCGGCTGCCCCGTGAACTCTGCATAGAAGTCGGTCATGGCCTGTTCGCTCGATTGGTCTACGAACAAGCCGCCGGCTTCATTCAGATAGTCGTAGCCGGTCGTGCCATCTATCGGCCATTCTTCGCGAAGTTTTTCGCCAGGCTCTAGAATCTTTTCCGCTAAAATCCACACTTCCGACGCGTTTTCGCGCAGTCGTTCGAAGTATTGGCGCGGATCTCGTAAGCCGTCCGGGTGGTCGATGCGAATACCGTCCAGCACGCCATCGCGCAGCCAGCGGATGATCAACGCATGTGTGTCGGCAAACACCTTGGGGTCTTCCATGCGCAGGCCCACCAGCGTGTTGACATCGAAAAATCGCCGGTAGCCCAAGTCTTGCTCCGAGGCTCGCCAGTGGGCCAGGCGGTAATTCTGCTGCTCCAGCATCGCGTCCAGCCGGTCGGGGCTTTTGTTGATTTCCGAAAGTACTTTGTCCACCGCTTCCGCGATGAACGGCACTTCGGCAAACAGACGTTCCAGCAGACCGCTAATAACGGCCTTATCCCGGTGGCGCTGAATTAGACTGGCTTGCAGCGTATCGGTCGCTGCCGGTAGCTGGGTCAGTGAATCCGCCAGGAAGGCAAGGTAATCGGACCCGCAACTGCCAGCCGCTTCACTTAAAATCGCGGGCAGCGAGCGCGGTGCCGCCGGTAATTCGTTGTCAAAATACTTAACGAAGAACTCGCCATCCTTGCGCTTGAACTCGATTTCGCCGCGCGCCAGAACTCGCCCGTAATGGTCGCCTAAAATCGGCACCAGCAATTTACCCCGCAGCTTCTCCTCGTGGGGGGCCCAGTCGATATCGAAGTACGACGAATAGCGGCTGGAGGGTCCATTCTCCAGCACATCCCACCAGTAGCGGTTTCTGCGGCCGCTGATGGCCATGTGGTTGGGAACAATATCCAAAACCTGTCCTAACCCGCAACTTCCCAACTGTTTCGAGAATCGGTCGTGCGCTTCGGCGCCCCCTAATTCTTCGTTTACACGGTGGTGATCCACCACGTCGTAGCCGTGCTTGCTTCCCGGCGCGGCCTGCAGATACGGCGAGCTATAAACATGGGAAACCCCTAGTTCTTTTAGGTAATCCGCGATTCCGGCAGCCGCATCGAAACCAAACTCCGCATGCAGTTGTAACCGGTATGTTCCTGTCGGAATTCTGCTCATCTTTGTTAAGAAGAGCATGTACGCTGACATATTGTTTCGCTGTCGCCCGGCGCTGGCACTGGCTTAAGCCCCAATTCCTGGAACTTGTTCGGCGTAAATTAAAGATGCGCTCCCATGTTGTACGACATCGAGAAACCACCTACTGCCGACACATCCGTCATTCGGCTGCACGCCTCCGATAACGTTGCCATTGCCCGGGTTTCCTTACCTGCAGGCCACGTTCTGAACGTAAGTGGACTAGGGGTGACGACTCGTTCGCCCATACCGGCAGGCCACAAGGTCGCATTGCGGACCATCGCCGCGGGCGAGGCCGTCCATCGCTACGGGAATGTCATTGGATTCGCCACTCGTCTGATCGAACCCGGTGAGCACATCCATACTCATAATCTGGGCTACAAGGAGTTGGACGCGTCGGAGGTTTTGCCGAACGAACTAGCTCCCCGGTCAAGTGCGCACTCTTCCAGCCGCTCTTTTCTCGGCTTTCGACGTTCCGATGGCCGCGTCGGCACCCGTAACTACATTGCAGTTGTCGCGGCTAGTAACTGCGCTGCCTACACGTCAGAGCTGATAGCGCAGAGCTTCGCCGAGGAAAAATTGCCGGAGAATGTGGACGGTATCATCGCGTTCCCGCACGGCGAAGGCTGCGCCATGGCAATTGGACCCGATACCGATCAGCTTCAGCGAACGCTTTCCGGGGTGCTGGATCATCCGAACGTGTCTGCGGCGTTAATTTTGGGATTAGGCTGTGAAACCAACCAGATAAGCCATTATTTAGGCGCCGGTGACAAACCCGTGAATGCGCCCGCTTCTCTCCAGGGGCTTACCCTGCAAGACTCCGGCGGCACCCGCGGCGCCCTCGATGCGGCCCGTAAACAGATTCGCGAGTATATCGATCGCGCTGCATCTTACCGGCGAAGCGAGGTGCCGGCTTCTGCCATCAATCTGGGCTTGAACTGTGGCGGATCCGATTCTTTCTCGGGCATCACGGCCAACCCGGCATTAGGTTACTGCTGTGACCTGATCGTCGACGCTGGTGGCACGGTTGTTCTAGCCGAAACAACTGAAATTTTCGGCGCTGAACATTTGTTGGTTCGCCGCGCTCGCAGCCAGGAAGTGGCGGAGGCGCTTCTTAGGCAGGTTCGCGCTTACAAGCGATATCTCAACCAGTTTGGCGGCAGCTTCAACGACAACCCTTCTCCCGGCAACAAAGAAGGAGGACTTACCAACATCTTAGAGAAATCCCTCGGCGCTGTCGCGAAGGCCGGAACCACGCCACTGGAAGAGGTGGTTGACTATGCGGAACGCGTCACAAAAGCTGGCTTCGTTTTTATGAACACACCCGGTTACGATCCGGTTTCCATTACCGGATTGGCTGCAGGCGGTGTCAATCTCATCGCCTTCACCACGGGGCGGGGTAGCGCTATAGGCTTCCCGAGCATCCCGGTTTTGAAGATCGCCAGCAACACTTACACTTACCAGCGCATGACCGGCAACATGGATATCAATGCAGGCCGGATTGCCGAGGGCAGCGCCTCCATTGAGGATGTCGGGAATGAGATCTTCGAAACTCTCCTCCGGGTTGCCTCAGGCGAACGGACCAAAGCTGAAATTCTGGGACATCACGAATTTGCTCCCTGGCGCATTGGCCCGGTCATGTAAACCGGTCGTGTTCCGCTAGCGTGGTGCTTGCTGAAAAAACCAGGCCGTCATCACCACGCCTACGCAAATCACGATGACGCGAATCGCCTTAGGCGAGAGTCGCCTCGCCAGCGCGGGTCCAGCAAAGCCGCCCGCTATCCCCGCCGCCATCACCACCAGCGTTTCGCGCCACCAAACCTGATGCGCCACAATGAACAGGATCGCCGCCACGGTGTTTAGTGTGGCGCTTAGAAGTGCCTTGATTCCGTTCATAGCGTGGATGTCGGTCAACCCGTAAAGGCGGAAAGCGGCTAGAATCATAATTCCGATACCGCCCCCAAAGTAGCCGCCGTATATCGCAATGGGAAATAACAGCAGCAACATGGGAAGCTGGTTTCCTTGTAGCTTGCCCCGGAGTGCCGTGCTCACTTGACCGCCAAACGCGAACAGAAGCGTAGCGAATGCCAGCAGCCAGGGTGCAATCATGCGAAATGCTCGATCGGAAGTAATAAGCAGCAAGACCGCTCCCACAATTCCGCCAAGCAAGGAAACCACAAACCAGGCCTTCAACCATTTCTCGTTCAGTCGCTTTATATCGTCGCGATAAGCGAATCCACTGCTGAACGTTCCCGGAACCAGAGCCACTGTATTCGACGCATTCGCCACCACTGCAGGCAAGCCGGCAAACACTAATGACGGAAAAGTAAGAAAACTTCCGCCGCCTGCAATCGAGTTAATGACACCCGCGGCGAATGCGGCTGCGATCATAACCACCCAAACCATTCGGCTCCAGTGTAAGCGGATCCGCTAAAAGGGCTTTGCAACACTAATGTTTAATGCGATTCGTCCTCTCGCTGTTGGTTCTTTCCCTTCCGCTTGCGCTTGCGGCAAAGCGCCCGGTAACACTGAACGATGTTCTGGCCTCTCGCGAATCGGCCGCCGTCTCACCTATCTGGGCCCCGGATGGTAAGTCGTTCCTGTACGAGAAGCACGACTCGGTTTACCGTTTTCGAATCGGCAGCGAAAAGGCGTCTCTGTGGTTCGATAAGGCCGCCTTGGCATCCTCGAAGGACGAATCACCCTCGTCCTCACCGTTCGATTGGCAGAATCGCCGTGTATCGCACGACGATCTTCAGTGGTCTCCCAACAGTAAACAAGTGCTCGTGTCCGCCGCTGGTTCGGTGTATCTGGTACACGGAAACGGCAAGAAGGAACGTCTTTCCATTCAGGGCACTGCCGAAAACCCGGCACTCTCGCCCGATGGCAAGTTGCTCGTCTTTCGGGCCCAGCACAACCTTTACCTGTTCGATCTGGCATCCAAAAAAGCCCGGCAACTGACTCACGATGGCTCGGAAACCTTGCGCAATGGAGAGTTGGATTGGGTATATCCGGAAGAACTCGATCTTGGAACGGCAGTCTGGTGGTCGCCTGATTCCAGGCAAATCGCCTATCTCCAGTTCGACATCGCCCATGAATTCATTTACCCCCAAGCAGATCTGCTGAAAGAACACGCTATCGCGGAACCGGAACGCTATCCGCAGGCTGGTACTCCCAACGCGAACGTGCGTCTGGGTGTTGCTTCGGCAGAGGGCGGCCCCACGGTCTGGATGCAACTTCCTGTCAATGCCGATACTCTTCTAGCGCGCGTCGCTTGGTTGCCAGACTCTTCCCGCGTTGCCACGCAACTGATGCCGCGGATTCAAAACTCGTTAGATCTGTTCTTTAGCGATCCCAAAACCGGCGCTTCTAAGCCGATTATTCATGAAGCATCTAAGACCTGGGTGAACATCGCCGATAACTTGCTATTTCTTTCCGGCAAGTCCGAGTTCTTCTGGACCAGCGAACGCTCCGGCTTTCGCCACGTCTACCGTTACGCCACCAATGGCGAGCTCCTGGGGCAGGTCACTTCGGGCGAATGGGAAGTAAAGTCGATCGCAGGCATGAACCAAGGCTCCCAAACTCTGTATTACACGGCGTCTGAGGATTCGCCGCTCGAAACTCACCTCTATTCAGTTCCGTTTAGTGGCGGCGCTCGAACGCGCATCACCGCATTAGGCTTCGATCACAAGATCGGCATGGATCCTGCCGGAACTTACTTCGTTGATGAAGCCTCCAGTCTCAGCGTTCCGCCGGAGACCGTGCTGCGCGATTCCAGTGGAAAAACGCTCTCGACACTGGTAGAACGCAACACCTCGGCAGAGCAGGAACTGGAACTCAGCAAGCCGGAAATCGTGCAAGTCACGGCCGAGGATGGAACGGTGCTATATGGCCGGTTGCTAAAACCCCTTGCTTTTCAAAGCGGGCACAAATACCCGGTCATCGTGCGCGTGTACGGCGGTCCCACGGCGCAAGCGGTACGCAACGATTGGCCCGGTATCGGTATGGACCAACTGCTGGCAGCCAACGGTTATGTCGTCTGGCAATTAGATAACCGTGGTTCCGCCGGACGCGGGCATGTTTTCGAAGACGCCGTTTATCGCAAATTGGGCGGTGTCGAAGTGACCGACCAGCGTAAAGGCGTTCAACATCTCGTTGAGATGGGGATTGCCGATCCGGAACGAATCGGCGTCACAGGCTGGAGTTACGGCGGCTACATGACTCTGCGTTGTCTCTTGCTCGCCGGAGACATGTTCAAGGCTGGGGTGGCCGGTGCTCCCGTAACCGACTGGCGCAACTACGACACTATCTACACCGAACGGTACATGGGCTTGCCTTCGCAGAACAAGTCCGGCTACGCACAAGCGTCTAACGTGGCCGCCGCCGGCAACTTACAAGGCAAGCTGCTAATCCAGCACAATCTGGAAGATGACAACGTACTTTTTCAGAACACCATGCAGTTCATCAACGCTTTAGACCAGCACGGGCGGCCTTATCTCATGCAACTCTACGGGCAAAAAACGCACGGCGTCACGGGCGACCAGCGCCGGCTCCTGTACCAGTCGGCCCTGGACTTTTTTGCACGCAACCTCTAGCTGTCAGCTTACGTTGAAGCACTGTAGGGCAACGCGTCGAAGATAGGTTAACGTAATATACGTGATGCGATCCGCACGTTTTATCGCTCTCCTGGCAGCATTAGCGACGTCTGTCATTGCATTTGGGAATAAGAAGGTCATCTCGCCGGACACCACCGCCAGCAACGAACAGATCGACCTGGAGGCGACGATCACGCTCGATCCCAACCAGGTTACCCAACAGATCGGAGCTAATCCAGGTCAGGGGATAGTGCTCTTGAAAGTAAAGATCACACCGAAGGTTGACACGCCTGTGCAGGTAAGTCCGGACGACTTCATTCTGCTATCGCACGACGACGGTGAACGTGCAAAGCCTTTCGATCCGGCTCAGATTGCCGGCCAGGGTGCGTTAATCGAGCGAACCAAAGAAGGTCCGCAGAAGAAGACTAGCGGGATGGGCGGTCTCGGCGGGATGGTAGCGATGGGCGGCGGCGGTGCAGGATCCCCGGGAAGCGCTCGGCCCGTCACGGTTAACGCGACTATGGACGACAAGAAACCGGGGAATGAAACTTTGTTGCAGGCACTGAAGGCAAAGCAATTGCCTACTTCAGCCACGACAAAGCCAGTCGAAGGATACTTGTACTTTCCATTGGATGGAAAGCACAAGCTAAAGAATTTAGCTGTATTGTACCGAGGCCCAGCCGGAAAGCTGGACCTCGAGTTCGTTCACTAACTACTTGGTTGCTGCGGCCGCGTCCATTGAGGTGATCGTTACCGTGTCACCACTAACCGTGCCGTCAACCTTTACTTCTTTGCCGGCCATAGCTTTGGCTTTGTCCATCGACGCGCTGTCGATCTTGTAGACTTTGCCTTCGCTTACCAGGACGGGGTCAGAGCCCTTCTTCAAACAACCGGCGATGCACTTCGAGTTAGCCTCGCTTTCGCTGCTATGCGCGGCTCCGCAATGCGCATCCGATATATAGCCCGTCATGCTATCCGCAAACGCGCCGAACGAGAAGAGCGAAACGCTCATGACTGAGGCCAGAACAAACTTTTTCATAATCCCTCCAAGGATACCTACGCACCCTATTCTATAGCGGATTTACTTAAGCGGGCCAAGATGCATTTTAAACTTCCAAAATCACTGGCATAATCAGCGGGCGGCGCTGTGTCTGTTTACTGAGATAGCGCTTTAGATCCTGGCGTATCTTCTCCTGCATTACACCCCAGTCAGTGCGTTCTTCCGCCGTCGACGATTCAAGTGTACGCGCCACCACGCTCCTGGCATTTTGCAGGATGGCGGCATTTTCACCACTTACAAAGCCTCGGCTAACGATCTCCGGCAAACCTTCACTTTTCCCCGTATGCTTGTTGATCGCGATGATGGGTAGAACAAAGCCGTCTTCGGAGAGATGCCGCCGGTCGCGGATGATGATATCTTCCACCACATCGTCGAGGGATCCTGAATCGATGCAGACTCGCCCTACCGTGACCTTCTCGCCTCGGCGTGCGCCCATTTTGTCAATCTCCACCGTCTCTCCGGTCTCAATGACAAACGTTTCTTCTAATCCGGCATAGCGCAGGTGCTGTGCCAACGCAGCATGCCTGGTCAGTTGGCGGTATTCGCCATGGACCGGAATAAAGTAGCGTGGCCGGACCAAATTAAGCACCAGCTTCAACTCTTCCTCACTCGCATGTCCCGATACGTGCACCGGCGGATTCATGGTGCCATACACGAGATCGGCACCGCGTCGTGCCATGTGATTCATCATCCGGTAAATGCCTTTTTCATTGCCCGGGATGATGCGCGAGCTCAGAACAACCGTGTCGCCCTTCTGCAGATAGAAGTTCTTATGGTTGTCAACGGCAACGCGCGATAAGGCCGACATCGGCTCGCCTTGCGTTCCCGATACAACCACCGCCACCTTCTCCGGCGCCATCTGCATAATGTCCTGCGGACGGAAAAGCGTGGAATCCGGAATGGACAGCAGCCCGAGATTGTGAGCTATCTCGGTCACGTTCAACATGCTGCGGCCCAGAAACGCAACTTTGCGGCCGTATTCAGCCGCGAGATCCAGAATCTGCTGCAGTCGATGGATTGAACTGCTGAAACAGGAAATAATAAGGCGCCGCTCGGAGCGCGTAAAAAGGTGCTTCTAGACCGCGGCCGAACCGCGCGTTCGCTTTCTGTGTACCCGGGCCGATCCACATTGGTCGAGTCGGACATCAGAAGCAGCACGCCCCGCTTCCCGTACTCGGCGAAGGTATGAAGGTCGAACAATTCGTTGTCGGTAGGAGTCGGGTCTACCTTGAAGTCACCGGTGTGAATGATGACTCCAAGCGGGGTCGTGATTGCCAGCGCAACCGCACTTACTATCGAGTGCGTCACCCGGACAAACTCGATCTCGAATGGTCCCAGGCGGACCTTCTCACCCGCTTTTACGGAGTGCAGCTTGGCATCATCGAGCATTTCATGCTCATCCAGACGCCGCTCCACTAAAGCAAGCGTGAACTCGGTGCCATAAACAGGGATGTTCAGCACCGAGAGCAGGAAAGGCACACCCCCGATATGATCCTCGTGTCCATGCGTCAGGATCAAGCCGCGGACCAGATTGGCATTTTGTTCCAGATAGCTGAAATCCGGCGTGACAATGTCCACGCCCAGCAATTCCGCGTCAGGGAACATCATGCCTGCGTCGATTACGATAATGTCGTCCCCGTACCGTAAGGCCATGGAGTTCATACCGAACTCGCCTAAACCCCCGAGTGGAACGACCTGAAGTTTGCGATCAGGCATACAAAATGAAGCTAAAGGTTAACATGCAAAGGAGAACTCCCCATGGCGCGCGTGCTTGTCCCGTATCGATTTGACGACAAGGTAGAGCCCTACCTGGAGGCTTTGAAACTTGTCGATCTTGCGCCCATTCCGCATATAACGGCAGATGCGCCTGGTTTCGATGACATCAGCGGCGTGCTGCTCACCGGCGGAACCGATATCGACCCCGCTCTTTACGGCGAGGAGCGGCATGCGGAAACAGAAGAGCCCGACAGATCGCGCGATCTTATAGAACTCGAGATTCTCTCGGAAGCGTTGCGGCGCGGCCTTCCCATCCTTGGTATTTGTCGCGGGTTGCAACTGATGAACGTACACGCCGGCGGCACGCTGCGCCAGCACATCGAATCCGGAAAACATCGCCAGATCGTGAACGACGATCGCTCACAACCCGTCCACGAGGTGAACGTAGTGAATGGCTCCGTCCTGAGATCGGCGCTGCAGTCGGATCGCGTGGCTGTGAATTCACGCCACCATCAGGCAGTAAAGGCCCTTGGTTCAGGCTTGCGAATCTCTGCTGTCGACCAGGAAGACGGTACTGTGGAGGGACTGGAACGCGCCGACTGCGCCTTTGCAATTGCAGTCCAGTGGCATCCCGAAAACCAGGTTTACCGATTCGCGGAACAACGACGCTTATTTCAGGCCTTCGCTGCCGCCGCGACTTACTCGTTGTCCAGTCCAATGCGCGCGTAAATCTGCTGCATGCCTCCGGCAGATATCATCGTCAGTTGTAACTGTGGCCGGTCTGCTTCCTTCAGTGTCACTTCTTTACCCATTCCTTCAATTTGCTTCTCCAAGTCAGGGTTCTGTAAGTTGTTCACATCCACCTCTTCGAATGCAAACGCGCGATAACTGCCAGGCGGTATATCTTTAATGTCGAAACTTCCATCTTGCGCAGTAGACCCCGTGCGCATCCACTCCCGCGGCATTGACGAATCTGAAGGAACCAGCACTACCAGAGCCGGGCGCGATACGCTGTTGTTTTCCGTCGATTCCATTTGAACAGTACCGGTCACCTCCGCCATATCGAAGCGGAATATCACTTCTAGTTCCCCCGAGACTCCCTGGCTGAGATCGATCTCTTTGCCGTTCACCTCCTGCTGGCCCCGGCGTACACTCGCCAGATACGAATGCGGTGGGGGCGAGAAGCAGCGGAGCTGGTATTTTCCGAGCGCCACATCCTCGAACGTGAACGATCCGCTTTCGGCCACCTTGTAGTCGGCACTACTGAACCGCATTTCGGAGTTGGAAAGAAAGAGACGAACTGCGCTTAGATCGGCAGGCGACGTACTGGCGGCAGGCTGACCTTCCAGTCGGATCTGCCCATGCAGCGTCCCTGGCTGCACTATCATCAACGCGACATCGTTGACATCCCCTTCACTGACTTGAACTGGTTGTGTGGCTAGCAACCTGAATCGTCCATGCGTGTCCACGGCCGCCACATCATAAGAGCCAGGCGTGACGCCCGCAATGTCGAAGGAGTGATTCTTTCCTACCGATGCGGAATCGCCGCCAATAAAAAAGCTTTTACCGTCCTTCTTTGTTAATTGAACGCTCAACCTGTTTAGTTCGCTTCCAACCGGCAGAACCCCTCCCACATGGCCACGCACATGGTACGTGACCGACTTACGCAATCGGATGTCCATGCCGGTCGCATTCTGTCCAGGCTCAATGTGGATGGCCGTCGCGGTCTCAATTTCGGCTGCGTCGGGATAATACGTCTTGGTCTCGCGGACATCTGGCTTCCCGTTTGCAGGCGCTTCTTCGTGCGCACGCATGCCATCCTGAGGCTCGGCTACCAGGTGGTACCGGCCGGGCGATAAGCCCGAAATTCGAAACTCACCCAGATCATTGCTCTGCTGGAATCCAACCGGCTGGAATCGGTACCGTCCTTCGAACCAGGATTGTCGCAGCACGGAAACAGTGACCCCCTCCACCGCGTCGCCGTCGGTGTCGACAACCTTGCCCGTGATGACTCCCTGTGGATTCATCTGCAGCACAAGACTTTCCATGTGCTGGCTAGCCCGCAGCGTGAATTTCACGCCGGGCCGGTTCCATCCCTTCGCACCGTACTGAGTTTGCAGGTACCCGCTGACGCTGCCCCTCTAGCTGATACTCGCCCGGCACCACATCGTCGATGCGAAAGCTGCCATCGGCCTCACTCAGCGTAGAGTAACCAGTCGCATTGGGACGTCCGCCCGCCATTGCCGGGCCGGCCGAGTTCCCCTGTGCCGTCAGCCTCACCTGCACTTTTCGTAGCGTTTCTCCGGTCATGCGATTCAGCACTGTTCCCGACACCACGCACCGCTGCTCTGGGGGTACGGACGATGCTGGCGCCGTCAGTGCCGGTCCCGACGAATGAAAAATGATTTGGCCTAACGCCAGCGGCATCGCTCCCGCAAGCAGAACGACAGCGCATTTCCATACGCTCATAGGAGGGGTTTCGACACAGTATATGCGAGATCAGCGTCTGCCGGAAAGCCGCTGTCGCGATATCTTGAGATTGGTGGATCTGGAAAAAACAATCCTGCGTAAGGTAGGCGAAGCTATTGGCCGATTCAAAATGATTCGCGAGGGCGATCGTGTGGCAGTCGGCGTTTCAGGCGGTAAGGACTCGCTCACCTTGCTCGAAGCGTTACTGCTGCTTCAGAAACGTGCGCCCATCCATTTCTCCGTATGTGCTTTCACTGTAGAACAAGGTAAGTTCCTGGCGCCCATCCATCCTGTAGGCGAATACTTGCGCAACCGCGGCGTGGATTGGACTTACGTCGAAGACGAGCCTTCTATCGGCTTGCTGTCCGAGCAACCGGACCATGGCTGCGACGTTTGCAGCCGTTTCCGGCGCCGCGCCGTCTATCAGATTGCCCGCAACCTGAACGCTAATGTCATCGCTTTCGGCCACACGGCAGACGACTTCTGTGAAGCCTTTCTGCGCAATGCGATGTTCACTGGGCGAACGAGCGCGCTTCCCGCCATCACCTACTCAAAGAAGCGTGAATTTCGGCTCATCCGCCCGCTGGTGTTTGTTACCGAAGACCTGACGCGCTCCTACGCTCAACAACTCGGTGCTCCCGTGGTCCCTTGTGGTTGCTCACAAAAGACTGGAACGGTTCGCCGTAGCTTGCGCGACATCTTCGCCGAACTTGAAAAGGATTACCCGTTTCTTAAGGAAAATCTGCTTTCGGCCATGGGTAATGTTGAGACTTCCCGCCTCCTGGACACCCGCTTTCTCAACCTCGACGACAGCCGCGAAGAATCGGCCTTCTTCGCTGAACCTGAATCCGAACTCGTCTCGCTCGGCTGATGTGCACTCTAATATACGGATAGTACTCGTACGGTGTATGCTGGTGATTCCTGATCACCATGCCTGCTGCTGAACTCGTCGTAGTCAATGGCCCCACCGCAGGTACCCGCTTCTCTTTAGCCTCCTCCGAATTGCTCCTTGGCCGCGCTCCCACCTCAGACATCGTGTTGAGCGAGCCTGACATCGGCTGGCGTCATTGCCAGATTCTGAAACGCGGTGATCGCTGGGCTATCAGTGACCTGCGCACGGCCATCGGCACCTACGTCAATGGCATGCGCTCCGCTGAGCGGTGGCTGGAAGATCGTGACCAGATTGGCATAGGCAAGACCATCCTGATGTTCCGGTCTGGAGCGCTCAACGGCACCGGTGACTTGAGTTCGCACCCGGTAGAAACCAAGCCGGTGCTGGTTGCTTCTTGCGGCCTCGTGTTCTTGTTCCGCGCCTTGGCGGGTAGCGCCGGCGGTGCACAGACGGCACTCCTTCAGCGGCAGATCCTCCGTTTGATCGCCGACCTCGTGCCCACTGAACATGCCATCCTCCTTCTCGGCACCACCACCGAGGAACTTCTCACCCGCTTTCACGACGAACACTCGAACGCAATCTTCGAGTCGCTAGTCACCAAGCTCAGCGTCGAGGGCGCCTGCTGTTGCACCGAAGATAGCGCCATTGGCGTCCCCATCTACATGCATGGCGATCTTGCGGGAGCTCTCGTTCTTAAGGTCAGTCCATCTGAGGCATCACGTGTGGAAGCGCATCTCGAAACCGTCACTGCGATTTCATCACTTGCCTCCATTGCGTTCGATGCCAACCACGAAGTAGAAACTCTGCGGGCCGAAAACGCGATGCTGCAGGAGCAAATCGGCGGCAACTCCGGTATTGTCGGAAACAGTGCTGTTATTCGCCGTCTGCTTGAATTGGTAGATCGCGTTGCTCCTCGCGACACCACCGTCCTGATCACGGGCGAAAGTGGCACTGGTAAAGAACTGATCGCCCGCGCACTTCACAACAAAAGCCTGCGCCGTGATCATGCCTTCATCGCGGTAAACTGCGCGGCTCTCAGCGAGTCTCTGTTCGAAAGCGAGCTGTTCGGGCACGAGAAAGGCGCATTTACGGGCGCCATTGCACTCAAGCGCGGGCGGTTTGAGCTCGCACAGCACGGCACTATCTTCCTCGACGAAGTGGGCGAACTGGCACTCGGGCTGCAGGCAAAGCTGCTTCGAGTCTTACAACAGCGGGAATTTGAGCGCGTCGGTGGAACACAGGTGCACCCGCTTGACGTGCGCGTCATTGCCGCCACCAATCGCGATCTGGCCGAAGACGTCAGGGAAGGCAGATTCCGCGAGGATCTCTATCATCGCCTGAATGTGGTCTGCCTGGTGTCGCCACCGTTACGCGATCACCGCGACGATATTCCCTTACTCGCAACTTACTTTCTGAATCGAGCCTCGCAACACTGCAAGCGCCAGGTAAACGGCTTCACGCGTGCGGCCGAAGAGTTGCTGATGCGTTATGCATGGCCCGGCAACGTCCGCGAACTGGAGAACGCCATGGAGCGCGCCGTTGTTCTTGGCGTCTCCGATTGTGTGTTGCCTGAGGACCTGCCTGAGACTCTGCTGGAGTCTTCACCCGAAAGCGCCGGTACTCGTTATCACTCATCAGTGGGACAGGCCAAGCGTGAAGCCATCCTCGATGCCTTCGTGCAGGGCAACGGCGATTATAAACAGGCCGCGAAAATCCTTGGGCTGCATCCGAATTACCTGCTGCGCTTGGTGAAGAATCTTGCTCTAAGAGACGACATCAACAATCGTCTGAACAATGGCGGCGGAAGTCCTAAATAATCCTAGTTTGCGCGGCCGGTGTGTAGCGCCGCTATCCCGCCCGTAAACAGCTGATAGCGCGTCTCCTCAAAGCCGGTCTCTTGCATCATTGTCCGCAGCTCTTGCGCTCGGGGAAACTTACGGATGGATTCGGGCAGGTAAGTATAAGCTTCACGCGAGCCTGAAACAAGGGAGCCCACAGTGGGCAAAATAATGCGCGAGTAGAAGCCGTACGCTGCTTTCATCAGTGCACCCGAAGGGTGGGAGAACTCGAGAATCGCCAAAGTGCCACCCGGCTGAAGCACGCGCTTCAATTCCTTCAGAGCTGCCCGGTAGTCCACCAGGTTCCGAAAGCCAAACGCAATGGAGATCGCGTCCAGGCTGCCGTCGCGCACCGGCAATTGCATCGCGTCTCCTTCAAATAACGGGGCCCGGAAACCCTTCCGCTTGGCCTTTGCTCCCGCGGACACTAACATGGGATGGCAGAAATCGGCGCCAAGAACAGTGTTCGCCGATTGCGCCTGCAAATCCAGCAGCACGTCTCCCGTGCCGCAGCAGAGATCCAATACCCGCGCGTCCGGACGCGCCAGTGCCGGCCGCAGTGTTTCAGTCAGGGCTTTGCGCCAGCCTCGGTCAATGTTCAATGACAGTAGGTGATTCAGCAGATCGTACCGCGGCGCAACATCCGCGAACATATCTTGCACCCACTTAGCCGCCTCTTTCTCACTCGACGCTCCCGGCGGAGTCGTTCCTTTACCGCTCACCGCAAGCCGTCCACAATCGCTTCGCGAACCACGGTGCCATCCAGACCCGAAACGATCTTCACTTCGCCAATCTTGGTGGGTAACACGAAGTGCACCTTGCCCTGAACCGTTTTCTTGTCGCTTCCTAAGCGCGCCATTAAACGGTCCACATCCAGTTGCGAAGCACGCGGAAGCTCGCCATACGCCCGTATCAGGCTGCGAATGCGATCCGCCTCAGCGGCAGACAGAGTCCGGGTGAGTTCCGCAAGCCGAGTCGCAGCAAGCATGCCCCATGCCACCGCCTCTCCATGCAGGAACTCCACATACCTGGTTTCCGCCTCAATCGCGTGACCCACCGTGTGGCCGAAATTCAGGATCCGCCGCAAATCCCCTTCGCGTTCATCGGCCGACACTACTTCTGCTTTGATCGCGACTGCAGCCGCAATCAGGTACTCCAACTCCGCAGCATTCATCCCCAGCACTTCGTCATGCGCCTGCTCCAAACGGGCAAACAAGGCAGGGTCGCGAATAATTCCGCATTTGATCACTTCGTACAGTCCCGCGCGATACTCGCGATCCGGCAGAGTTTTCAAAACATCGGGATCAATCAGCACCGCTTCCGGCTGATGAAAGCTTCCTACCAAATTCTTCCCGCTGCGCAGATTCACACCGGTCTTCCCGCCCACGGCCGCATCCACCTGAGCCAGCAGCGTTGTCGGCACTTGCAACACCGCAACTCCTCGCATGAAGATTGCCGCCAGGAAACCCGCAATGTCCGTAACAATGCCGCCGCCGAACCCGATGACAAAGCTGGTCCGGTCGGCCCCACGCTCTACCATCTGCTCCGCAAGCTCTTCCACGCACGCCAGTCGCTTATTCGGTTCCCCGCCAGGGAAGAACAGCACAGTCCAATCAGGCGCAAAATACTGGCCGTACCGCTCCCAGACATCCCGCGTTGTCACCACAAAAACACGCCCGGCGCTGGCAGGAACGTAATTGTCAAGGCGTTGCAGGATGCCTCGCTCCACCACACATGGGTAAGTGTGATGAGGCGTTTGCACCTCGAAGGTTGGCATGTGATCCCGTTGTACCATGTGAAATTGACGGACCCCGTACAGCGCGTTGGCACCGATTTCATCGTTGTCGGAGCCGGAGTTGCTGGTCTTCGCGCCGCCATCGAACTTGCCTCTGCCGGCCGCGTCATCGTGATCGCGAAAGACAGCTTGCGCGAGTCGTCTTCTGAATACGCACAGGGCGGTATTGCCGCGGCGCTCAGTGATGATGACGCCATAGAACTGCATGAGGAAGACACGCTGGTTGCGGGCGACGGCCTCTGCAATCGTGAAGCCGTACGTACCCTGGTCGAAGAAGGCCCGGCTGCCATTGAAAGTTTGATCGACTGGGGAACCGCCTTCGACCGCAAGGGCCTGGAACTCGAGTTCGGCCGCGAGGGAGCGCACAGCCGCAACCGCATCTTGCACGCCCAGGGCGATTCCACCGGCCGCGAAATCGTCCGTGCCTTGCGCCACCAAGCGAGCCAGCTGGAAAATGTTTCGCTTCAGAGCTTCGCCGCTGTCACTGACCTGCTGACCAACAACGGTGAAGTCGCGGGCGTTGCCGCGCTCGATGAAACCACCCGCTCGATCGTTCTAATTGAAGCGCGTGCCGTGCTGCTCGCCACCGGCGGCCTTGGCCGCGTATTCGAAAACACCACCAATCCGGACGTCGCTACCGGCGATGGCGTCGCGTGCGCGTACCGGGCCGGCGCTGCTATCTCCGACATCGAATTTGTTCAGTTCCATCCGACTGCGCTCTACATCCCGAATGCTCCGCGTTTTCTGCTGAGTGAGGCGCTGCGTGGTGAAGGCGCATACCTTCGCAACGGCAGCGGTGAGCGTTTTATGGAGCGCTATCACCCGCTGAAAGAGCTGGCTCCGCGCGATGTCGTGTCACGTTCCATCGTGATGGAGTTGCGCGCCAGCGAAGACCCCTGTGCCTTCTTGGATATGACGCACTTGCCCCAAGGCTTCGTGCGTGAACGCTTTCCGCGCATCTATCAAACCTGTCTACAGTACGGTGTTGATCTCGAGCGCATACCGGCTCCCGTGCGGCCTGCAGCTCACTACGCCATGGGCGGGGTGCAAACAGATCTCTTCGGCCGCACTAACCTGCCGCGCCTGTATGCTGCTGGCGAGGCAGCGTGTACGGGCGTTCACGGAGCGAATCGCCTTGCCAGCAATTCGCTGTTGGAGGCCGTCGTCTTCGGCGGGCGCGCTGGCCGCAGCATGCGTGACTTGCCTGATGTGCCCGCGAGTGCAACACTGTGTTACCCAGCAGCGACCTTCCCCGGAATTACGGAACGCGAACTCCGCGCCATAGCTTGGAACGCCTGCGGAATCCTGCGCAGCGGTCCCGAACTGGCGGCCGCTCATCTCAAGCTGCAATCGCGTCAGCGCATCCCGAAGCCAACTCCGGGCCGCAGTGAATACGAGCTGCGCAACATCCACCAACTCGCCCTGCTTATCTCTTCCGGCGCCTGCGCCCGTGAAGAAAGTCGCGGCGGTCACTATCGTACGGATTTCCCGGCTAAGTCCGCTGCCTTCGAGAAGCACTCCGTGCTCACCCGGGGCGACAACGACTTGGATCTCCAGGTCACGTTTGCTTAGACCGCGCCGTCGCTACCCAACTCCGGTCATTCCGCAATGGAGCATTGCCTTTGCACTCTTTCTGGTTGCCGAGCCAATTGCGAAATCCAGTCCGTGGGCGGCGCTCTGGACTACGCCTTGCATTCTGTTTGCATCCATTGTCATTACCTGGGGCGCTGAGTCCGCGCAATTCTTCGTGGCTCAAGGGTTCGCCCTTGCCATTCTTGCCTGGATGCAAACACTGCCGGAATTTGCAGTGGAGGCCGTACTTGCCTGGCGTCAACAGACCGATCTTCTGCTGGCCGGTCTAACTGGTGCACTGCGCCTGTTGACCGGCCTTGCGTGGCCCATCATCTATTGCACGGCCGCCGTTGTGCACCGCCGCCGTACAGGCCAGCCGCTTCGTGAGATACAGCTGAGCGGGCATCACAGTGTGGAAGTAGTCTCGCTTTTCTTTCCGCTCGCCTATGCCGTGTTCCTCTGGTGGAAGGCGAGCATTCACCTCTATGACGGCGTGGTCCTCACGGCCATGTACGTTCTTTATCTCCTGTTGCTCACTAAGCTCCCGCCGGAGGAGAAGGAGGGCATGGACGAGCTTGAGGCCATTCCGCGTGCGATTGTTTTAAGTCCGCGCTGGCGTCGGAACCTTGCCATCGCGGCGTGTTTCTTAACTGGCGGCGCGCTTATTTACTTCACCGCGGAGCCATTTCTTGGCAGCTTAGTGGCACTCGCGATGGCCGTCGGAATTCCCAGCTTCCAAGTCATCCAATGGCTGGCGCCGGTTATCTCTGAATTTCCGGAGCTTCTGTCCACGTTCTATTTCGCCCGCCAGGAAGAGAAAGCGCCCATGGCCCTGATGAACATTGCTTCCAGCAACATCAATCAGTGGACACTGCTGGTCGCCGTCCTCCCCGTCGTGTTCTCATGGAGCCGGCACACTGTATCGGCCATCCCGCTTGATCACGAACAGCAGATCGAATTGTTTCTGACAATTGCGCAAAGCGTGGTGGCGCTGGTGTTCCTGTTGAACATGTCCTTCGCCTGGTGGGAAGCCCTTGCCATGTTCGCGCTGTTTGCAGCACAGTTCGCGCTTCCGCCATTCTTGGGAGCGGATTCGAAGCTATGGATCGCAGGGGCCTTTGGCCTGTGGACAGTGCTATCGGTGCTCGTGCTTGTTATTCGTTGGAAGCAACCCGCCGCCATCCGCGAGTTTGTCGCAACTTGGCGAACGCACGTCTCGCACTGATGCCTAAGCGTTACCAAAATTGATAAGCGCTACACCGAACAGGATCATCACCAGTCCGCCAATCTTCGCCTTCGTAAATGGTTCTTTAAAGAAAATTCGCGCCCAGATGATTGCCCACATATAGCCTAGGGAGATCATCGGGTACAGCACTGTGAGTTGTCCTTGCGACACGCCCATCGCGTAGAACACCGAACCCAGCAGGTAAAGTCCAATGCCGATCGCGAGCCAATAGTTCGTGATGAGACGTGCAATGCCGCCCGTCATGTGTTCGGCACCTAGCTTCAGGAACACAGCCCCGAACGAACCGATGAACGATGAAACCAGGACAAGAAGGATGGAACTCGCGGGGGTAGCTACCGTATGTTGCATAACTTACTTCTTGAACCCCAATATAGAAACTCCGCCCACCACGAAGGCAATACCAATTGCTCGAAAGAAGTTTAAGTGTTCGTCAGGGAAGAAGATAAGGGAAAGGAATGTTACCCACACGTAAGTGAGCGCAATGATTGGATATAAGCGGGAAAGCTCACGCCCTTTTAACGCAACTGCAATCAGAAATGTATTCACTCCGTAGAGACAATAACCCGCAAATAGCTTAATGTTGCGGAGCATTCCAATTACAAAATCAAGGAAAAGAGCAGGATGGTGAGCTACCTGGGCCAGCGTCACATGCGCGCCCATCTCTGCGGTTCCCTGTTTTATCAGCATCTGCGCCGCTGCGCCGATGAGCGTACAGGAAAACATCAACAAAAAAGATTTCCTGGCGGCTGCCTTGTTATCGGCTAAAGTTGTTGCTTCGAGAACAGAGGGGGATGTCAAACCGGGCGATTTCTCCGTGAGGGTGTCTCTTTATCTTACTTTAAAGACTGCTTCTTCGTCCTCTTTCTAGCCACGTTTTCTTACGATGGACTTATGTGGAGCTGGCTACGAAAGCCTCATTCCCAGGTACAAACGGCCGATTCGCCGCTCCGTGGCACGCCGGTTCGCCCCCGTACTAAAACGTACTCGGCCGATACCGGCTTGGTGTATCAATATGCTTACTGTGGTTATCGCGAACTGCAAAGCCCGGCCGCTGCACGCGACCACGTATTTACCATTTCTCGGAACCGGACAGACACCGTTATGCTGCGCATTCGCATACAGCAGAGTGCTGTGCACGCGTGCGAACAACAGATCGGCCGCCCACTTCTGAATGCCGAGCAGTACGCCATCGCGAAACTCAAGCTCTTTTCTACTTTCGACCAAGTCGCCGACCTCGCATCTCTCCAGCAACCCATCACTCCCTCCGCCACAGACATGGTGATGTACCTGCAACAACTCGGCCGCGTCTAGCCACCGGTGGCTCTTGGTTCAGTACACTGAGACCAATGTCAGCGCCGCTTGTACCTTCGCCGCTGGACTACGTGGGACGTCGGACCTTCTCGTTCTACCCGCCCATCCGTGGTGCGGCGCCGAATGTCTGGTATCTCCGTACCAGCTCCTGGAGCGAAGTGCAGGTGGTGAACGCGGAGAGCGCCTTGAAGCTGTGGCTTTCGCGGCAGTACGTGGGCGGCGTCTCCGATCGTGATGCTCACCTGGTCGTCGAACTTACTACGGAGTTGGATTTCGCGAATGGCTCCGTCGCTCCCCACGTGACGCGCGTCATCGAGATGCCACAGCATGCCGAACAGCCAAAACCCGGCCGGAAGCGTCGCCGCGGGCCTGCACTGGTAGTCGGCATTCGAACAGAATCGCCAGAACCGGGCAGCACTCGCTTGCTCGCAAAAATCGGCTTGGGCGTCGTTGTACTCTGCGTTCTCTCGGCACTTGCTGCAGCGCTTGCCCGAATGTAGTACAACCGTTCTTCATGCAGCGTCTCTTTCCGCGAATCTTGTGGGCCATCATTAGCGTGGCCGCCGCGCTCTGCGTTGAGGTGATCGCTGTCCATCGAAGCGAACCTGTCAATGGCCTGTGGCTTGTCGCCGCCGCTGTTTGCGTTTATCTCCTCGGCTTCCGCTTCTACGCCAAGTTCATCGCCGCGAAGGTAATGCTTCTTGATGACCGCCGAGCCACACCGGCTGAGCGCTGCCAGGACGGCCGTGATTTCGAGCCGACCAATAAGTGGATCCTCTTCGGTCACCATTTCGCCGCCATAGCCGGTCCTGGCCCACTGGTCGGGCCTACGCTAGCCGCGCAATTTGGCTATCTTCCCGGAACCCTATGGATTCTCTTCGGGGCTGTTCTCGCCGGCGCCGTTCAGGATTTCGTCATCCTGTTTTGCTCCATGCGGCGCAACGGAAAGACACTCGGCCAAATCGCCCGTGAAGAGATCGGCCCGGTCGGCGGCTTCATCTCGCTGCTAACCGTTCTCCTCATCATGATCGTGCTGCTGGCCGTCGTCGCCCTTATCGTGGTCAACGCTCTTCGCGGCAGTCCCTGGGGCACTTCCACCATTGCCATGACCATCCCGATTGCTATTTTCATGGGACTCTACCTCCGCTATCTGCGTCCCGGAAAAGTGTTGGAATCGTCTGCCCTCGGCTTCGTTCTTGTGCTGTTCAGTATCTTCGCTGGTAAATGGATCTCCGTCTCGCCATCCTGGGCTTCTGCCTTTACCTGGAGCGGTCTTGCCATCGCCTTCGCCATCGTCCTGTACGGCCTGCTGGCCAGCGTTCTTCCGGTATGGCTGCTGCTCGCTCCACGCGACTACCTCAGCACCTTCGTCAAATTGGGCGTCATCTTTCTGCTCGCTGTCGGCATCTTTTTCACTCATCCGCAACTGCATCTGCCACCCTTGACCCAGTTCACAAACGGTACCGGCCCCATCTTCGCCGGCAAGCTGTTTCCGTTCTGCTTCATCACTATCGCTTGCGGCGCTATCTCCGGATTCCACGCGCTTATCTCCTCAGGCACCACGCCGAAGATGATTGCTCGCGAGTGGCACGCCTGGCCCATCGGCTACGGCGCCATGCTGCTGGAAGGCTTTGTGGCCATCATGGCCATCGTTGCCGCGGCTTCGCTGCTGCCCGGCATCTACTTCGCGGTTAACTCACCTGCGGGTGTGGTCGGCGCGACCCCTGCCCTGGCGACTCAAACCATTTCGCAGTGGGGCTTCCCCGTTACCGCCGCCCAGATGACCGACCTTGCCCATCGCGTAGGCGAGACCACTCTCTTCGGCCGTACCGGCGGAGCACCCTCGCTTGCTTTAGGAATGGCCCAGATCTTCGGCGAATGCCTTGGGCGGTTTAGGCGATGGACTGCTCAGTTTCTGGTACCACTTCGCCATCATGTTTGAGGCGCTGTTCATCCTTACCGTCCTCGATGCCGGTACCCGCGTGGGCCGCTTCATGCTGCAGGATCTGCTTGGCAACGTCTACCGGCCGCTGGCCGCACCAGTTGGATGCCTGGCGTTATTCTCACCAGCCTGCTCATCGTCAGCGCCTGGGGCTATTTTCTCTATCAGGGCGTGATCGATCCGCTCGGCGGCATCAACTCTCTCTGGCCCCTCTTTGGCATTGCGAATCAGCTGCTAAGCGCCATCGCCCTGTGTGTTGGCACCACCGTGCTCATCAAGATGCACGGCGCGCGCTATGCCCTTATCACCGCTGTGCCGCTCGCATGGCTTCTGTCAGTCACCTTCACGGCCGGGCTTGAAAAAATCTTCTCGCCGAATCCGAGTCTCGGCTTCTTGGCCCACGCTGCGAAAGCCGCCAGTCCCCGCGTCGCCTTTAACGAACGGCTCGATGCCGTCCTGTGCGCAGCTTTCCTGCTGTTGGTGACGGTGATCGTCCTCGATTCCATCCGCGTCTGGTTCGGACTGCTACGCGGCACCAAATCTTCCGTCAGTTCCGAAGCGCCCTTCGTGGCATCGTCGCTGGAGGTGGCATGAAAACTCTTCTGCGGTACCTACTCGCGCTCGCCCGCGAACTTGGCGACGAATCCGGTTACCACCGCTACCTTCAGCGTCATGGCCTTGCACCTTCCGCGGCCGCTTGGCGCGCCTTTAGTGATCTGCGCCATCGCCGGAAATATCAGAATGCGAAGTGCTGTTGATCGCCTCGTCAATTAGCCGGTGCACAAGCGCCTCCGCTTCCGCGTTCTCGCCCTGACGCAATAATTCCAAAACGCGCGAATCCACAATTCTGTACCACAGATCCCGTCGCGCGGCGAAATCCGCTATACCCGACGTGATCCCGGGCCGGACCTCTTTCAATAGTGCGAGCAAGTCCCCATACTCCGGTCCAATCTCCCGTTCCAGCCACTGGCGCAGCCGCACCGCCACCGCGGGTGCCCACCCATTCGTCGAAATAGCCAGCGTGAGTTCGCCTCGCCTGTGTATAGACCCGAAACTGAAGCGGCAATGCGCGGGGTCGTCCACGCAGTTGCAGAGAACACCTCGGCCCTCTGCCAAATCAAAGATCCGATCGTTCTCCTCCGTATCTGCAATCACCAGAAAGCGGCCGTTTAAATCGTCCTCTTCGAAACGTCGTTGCTCCCATGCGACCACGCCCTGCGCGATTAAATCGGTTATTCTCGCCTCCGCTTGGGGATTGACATATGTGACTTGCGCTCCTGCCTCCACTAGCGCCTGCACCTTTTGCGGCACTTCATAACCTTCGCCCGTTACCAGGCAAGATTTTCCAGACACATCCAGGAACACAGGAAAACGAAAATTCAATGGTTTGCCTGCTTCTATCCTATAGAGGATTGCCAGTTCCGCGACTTTTTCTCATCGATACCTTCGGCTTCATCTTCCGTGCTTATCACGCCCGTGCCCGCACCGGAGCGCCCCCCATGCGCACCACCACGGGTCTGTCCACCGAGGCCGTCTTCATCTTCCACAACATGCTGCGGAAGCTGATGACCACCTTCAAACCCGACTACATTGCGGCTATTTTTGAAAGCTCCGAACCCACCTTTCGCTCTGAAGCGTTCGCTGCCTATAAAGCCAACCGCACCGAAATGCCGCAGGATCTTGGCGAGCAGATCCCCTACGTCCGGCGCACTGCTGGAAGCCATGAACATCCCCATGCTGGAGTTTCCGGGCTACGAAGCCGACGATGTTATCGGCGCCATCGCCTGCCGGAAGCATCCCAAGCCGCTCGAAGTCGTCATCGTGTCTAGCGACAAAGACATGCTGCAGCTCGTGAACGATCGCGTCTTCATGCTCAACCCCATGAAGGATGACGAATGGTACGACGACCGCCAATGTCGAAAAGTTCATGGGCGTAAAGCCGTCGCAGGTTGCCGACCTTCTTGCGCTCAAAGGCGACGCCATCGACAATATCCCGGGTGCTCCCGGCATTGGCGACAAAGGCGCGCGCGACATCATCGCGCGGTTCGGCTCCGTTGAAGCCGCGCTCGAACGCGCCGCCGAAGTGGAACGCAAGATGTATCGCGAAAGTCTCCAGAACAATCGCGACCAGATTGTACTGAGCAAGCAACTCGCCACAATTCACACGCAGTGCCCATCGAATGGGATCTCGCTGCGCTCAAGGCACAACCGCCCGATAATTCACTGCTGAAAGCCGCTTTCAAAGAGTTGGAATTTTTCAGTCTCCTGAAAGACCTTCCACCGGAAGACGACAGCGCTACCCGCGACTACTCGACCATTGACGATGAAGACGCGCTTGCACATTGGCTGCAGGCCCGGCCGTCGGCAGCGCCACTCGCCCTGGCACTCGACACTACGAACGGCTTTATCGGCCTCTCTTACCAAGTCGGCAAGGCCGCGCCGTGCCGCTATCCTTGCTGCACTGCCCTGCGCGCCACTCCTGGAATCCGAGACCGTACCGAAAAGGTCGTACACGACGTCAAAGCACTTAGCCTCGCATTCGCCCGTCTCGGCGTCGAACTCGCGAAATCTGGCCCACGACGCCATGCTCTACGCTTTCCTGCTCTCCGCCGAACCGGGCGCCTGTTCCCCGAATCTCTCGCCGAACGCTACCTCGATCGCAAACTCAACGCCGCTGCCGAACAGCAGGCCGAAGCCACCCTCGCCATCGCCCAAGCTTCTACAGCCCGAAGTCGAACAGCAGGAACTATCAACCGTCTACCGTGACATCGACCTGCCGCTCGCTCCCGTCTTAGCCAGCATGGAACGCACCGGCATTCGCGTCGACACGGCGGTTCTGGGCGAACTCTCCACCCGCCTCACGGAACGAATCGAAGACATTGCGCAGAAAGTCTACGAACAGGCCAGCCACCCCTTCAACATCAATTCGCCCGCAGCAACTCGGCAAAGTTCTTTTCGAAGAGATGAATCTGCCCTCGCCCGTCAAGTACGGCAAAGGCAAAAGCATCTCAACGGCGGCTGATGTGCTCGAAGCCCTGGCGCCGAAGTACCCCGTTGCGCAGCTGGTTCTCGACTATCGCCAGCTCACCAAGCTGAAGGGCACCTATATCGACGCTCTTCCGCTGTTAATCCGCCCCGAAACGGGCCGCGTCCATACCACCTTCAATCAGACCGGGGCAGCCACCGGACGCCTTTCCTCCTCCAATCCCAACCTGCAGAACATCCCCATCCGCACGCAGGAAGGCCGTGAAATCCGCGCTGCTTTCGTTCCCGAACCAGGCTGGGATCTAGTCGTCGCCGACTACTCGCAAATCGAACTGCGACTGCTCGCGCATATGTCCGAAGACCCCGTGCTCGTCGATGCCTTCACGCACAGGGGAAGACATCCACACACGCACCGCCGCGGAAGTCTTCAAAGTCAATCCCGCCATGGTCGATTCCGACATGCGCCGCGCTGCCAAAGCCGTTAACTTCGGCATCGTCTATGGCCAGACGCCATTCGGCCTGGCGCAGAGTCTTTGGTATCGATCGCAAGGAAGCCGAGCTCTACATCCGGCGCTACTTCGAACGCTACGTCGGGCGTCCGCGAGTTCATCGACAACACCATCGCCGAAGTCCGCCAATCGGGAGTAGCCAAAACACTTGTTCGGCCGCCGCCGGCCCATTCCCGACATGCAGAGCCGGAACCCGTCCGCCCGCTCCTTTGCCGAACGCACTGCCGTCAACACGCCTTTGCAGGGCACCGCGGCCGATCTCATCAAACTTGCCATGATCCGAATTGCAGAGGTCACTGCGACAATCAGAAAATGCAGTCGCGCATGCTGCTTCAGGTGCACGATGAACTCGTCTTCGAAGCGCCTTCTTCGGAAGCGCACGACCTGCAGGACCTGATTAAAACAAAAATGGAAGGTGTTTCGCAATTGAAAGTGCCACTTCTCGTCGAAACGGGAACCGGACCAAACTGGAGAGATGCCAAGTGATCCATCCCAGGTTCAGGCGCCGCGCCTTTCTTGCTGCGTTCGCCACGCTAGCTGTGGTTGCGCTGTCCGGCTGTCACAAGGAAGAAACTGGAACCAGCGAGACCAAGCCTTCTCCAGCCGAATACAAAGTCCGTATGCAGACCACCAAGGGCGACATCGTCGTGCTGGTGCACCGCGACTGGGCGCCCAACGGGGCCGACCACTTCTATGAGCTGGTGAACCGCCGCTTCTTCGACGGCAATCGCTTCTTCCGCTGCGTCCCGAAGTTCATCGTTCAATGGGGTATTAACGGTGATCCTGACGTCAACGGACGCTGGGCGAACATCACCATCAAAGACGATCCGCCAAAGGTCAGCAACAAAGTCGGCACCGTTGTGTTCGCCGCCACCGGTGAACCCAACAGTCGTAGCACCCAACTCTTTTTTAACCTCGGCGACAATAGCAAATCGCTCGACTCTCAAAACTTCACGCCTTTCGGCGAAGTCATTCAGGGCATGGAGAACGTGATGAACATCGACATGGAGTACGCCGAACAACCGCAGCAGGGTGCCATTGCCCAGATCGGCAACTCCTACTTAGAGGAACATTTTCCACGCCTCGACTACATCAAGACGGCGCGCATCGTTCCCTGATTTCATGCCGGGCTCAAGCGCGCCGCCCTTATTGGCCAAAGCCTGCCATTTTCGGGCAGCGCAACCAACCCCATCAGCGATGCTCAGCCCTAGGCAATCTCAAGCTCGGGTACTTCCTCGGCGTCGCTTACATGCATTGGCAGGATACCCACTTTCGCATCTCCATCCAAGCCCAGAGCCTCGCGGAAACTAGTCTCAATCGTGCGCACAGCGTTGGTCAATTCCAGCAGCCAGCTGCTCCAGAATTGCTCAATAGACGGAACCTGCTTCGTCTTGCGTATCTCCCGCTGCAAATCTTTGCGGAACGAAGGAATATCGAAGCCGCGGAGCATCGCCGCTCCCGCGTCCGTCAGATTGATCTGATCGTTTACGTCAATGCTGAATACATCCTTCCGAAAGGTACGGGCCTCGCCTTTCTTGCTGAGGTAGCTGATCCGCTCCTGGAACGTGATCGATGCCGAAACAAGATGCGCGTCGCTCGTCATGCCCAGCAAAGTTGTTGCGCTCATGGGCGCTCTTACGCCAATCGGCTGACCCGTTGTGTGTAGCCGAATCTGCGCCGGTGTCGAGAGTCCTGCCCATAGATCGCCCGGCAGTTCTGTCATAGCGAAGTAGTTCGCGACAATCGATTCCACTTCTTTGTCTTCCAGCTTCTCTATCTCTTTCGAATGGAAGCGGGTTGCCTCGTCGGCGCGCCGGATGAAATCGTCCTGAAAATGTGTGTCTTCATGCAGCTTGTTCAAGATCGCTGCCGGCCAGTCGGCACGGTTGTAACTCCAGCCCACCGCGACGAACTCCGCGCCCAACTGCTTCAGAAACTCCGTTACCGCCTGAATCGCCTTCTTGCTGCTGGTCTCCAGGTACATACGGCCTTCGTTGAAGTCCAGCAGCACTGCGAACTGCTTTCGCACCGCCGCCGTCACTCCTTGCGTTTCCTGGTCTACCGTTTTCTTGTCCGTTGCCTGCAGGAATCGATAGGGCCGGTCCAGCGCCGCGTACGAATGCTGCTCCTTTATCGAAGCCAGGTCGCTCACGTCTTTCCACTGGTTCGAAACAGCCCAAAGGCCGTACCAGGGAAGCGTGGGATTCACCTGAAATTGCTCGTTGCCGTATCCGTAGCCTTCCACCTCTAGCAGTTCGCTCGCAAGCCCATAGTCTGGGCGCTCGTTCGGCTCCAGAGCTGCGAATTTGGCCAGTTCCCCGTCGCGATCCGCGTCGAGTGCATGCTGCTCATCCAGTCGCGGCGCGCTGAATGGATTGATCCCCATCGCATCCAGCTTGATGTTGCGCGTCACAGCCGACGCTGCCAATTGTGAAACGGCCAGCATTAAACGCCGGTCTTCCAGATTTCTTTCAAAAGCCGCGTGCGACTCCTTTACCAAGCCCACAATGGCCCAGTTGCCACGTCCAAACATGCGGGAAGTTCCTATCTGCTCTTGCTTTGTGCGTTAATGAGCTGTCTTAGTACAGGTGTTTTCGCAAACGCGAACATGCACCTGGGCGCTCGGGGGAAGGCGTACGGCTGCCCCCCTTTTTACCATGGAACGTTGCCTTTGCCGTAAAGTAAACGTAATGATTCATTGCCCGAACTGCGGTTTAGAAAATGCCGATAATGCGAAGTTCTGCGCAAACTGCGGCACGCCCTTCGTGAACGCCGGTCCCAACCGTCCCACTCCGTCGCAAGCGCCTCCCCCTTACTCGGCTGCGCCGCCACCCTACCAGCCCGTCGCCCGGACCCTATCAGCCCGCGCCACCCGTCGCCCGAAGCGGTAATTCGCTCGCCAAAAATATCGGCCTCGGCTGTCTTCTGTTCATCGTGATCTTTTTCTTTCTCGGCCTCTCGTGCACCCGGGCCTGCTTCGGATTGCGGCATCGCTCCTACATCCAACACCGCTACTGACCAAGCCCTGGCGAGTCCGTAATCGTCCCTAAGAAATGGACCGCATGCTGGATTTGCCCTTAGCATGGTCTATCTCGGTGTATGGAGAAGAAACACACTCCGCAGCTGAGAAGCTTCGGCATCGCTGCCCTCGCCGCTCTGGTCCTTAGTGGCGCGGCATGGGGCGATGACGTCAAGAAGGACTACGACCATAACGCCGACTTGTCGCAAATTCACACGTATTCGTGGGGTCAGGTCAAGACAGCCGACCCGCTTTACGTCGATCGCATTAAAGACGAAGTCAATAAAGATCTACAGGCGGCCGGGCTCCGCATGGTGCCCAGCGGCGGCGACGCTACCGTCTTCGCCACCGGAACGGTCCGCAATCAACAAGAACTCCAGACCATGTACAACAATCTGGGGCCCGGCTTCGGTCGCGGCTGGGGCCGCGGTTGGGGTTGGGGCGGCTGGGGCTGGGGAATGGGCGGCGGTTTCGGCGAATCCACAACCACTACCGTGGAGAGACCGGAAGCCGAACTCGTTCTCGACATGTTTAGCAGCAACGACAAGAAGCTCTTGTGGCGCGGCATCGTTCAACGCGAGGTCTCCAACAAGAGCGAGAAAAATACCCGGAGCCTCGACAAAGATATCGATAAGCTCTTGAAAGATTTCCCGCCAAAGGGCAAATCCTGAAAACCCCTGCTCACTGCAAGCTGAGATAGCGCGCGAACGTTTCCGGTGCACCGCCCACGGCCCGCGCTAGGCTCAGCTTCGCTACGTTGTGTGCGAAGACGCTGTCGATGTAGTCCAACTGCGCAGTCGCCACCGATTGCTGGGCCTGCACCAGTTCCGCGTTGTCGCTCACACCGGCCGTGAACCGCTGATGGGTCAAATCAAGGTTCTGCTGCGAGACCACGATATTCCTCTGGGCGACTTCCACCTGTTGCGCCGCCGCCCGCAAGTCTAGAAAGCTATTTCGGATATCGCTCTCCACTCGCGACCGCGTATCTTCCAGTTCCGCCCGTCGCTGCTCCCAGGCCGCGTCGGCCTGTTCAATGTCGCCGCCCGTTCGACCGCCCTGCCAAATCGGAACACTCAACGTCCCTACTACGGAGAACGTTCCATGCGCCTGGTTCGGATTGGTGCCGATCGCTCCGTAATCTGCACTCAGCGATAGCGAAGGCAGTCGCTCCGCCCGTGCCGCTGCATGCGTCAGCCGCGCTGCCTGCGCTTGTGCCGCCGCCGCTTGTAAATCAGCCCTCTTGGCGTACGCTTCTTTCAACGATGCTTGCTCATCAAGCTCTGGCGCAGCCGCAAACGGAACCTCGTCCAATAGCTGAAAGGCATCTGTGGCCGGCAGGCCTGTCAACCGTGCCACGTTAATCTTCTGCTTTGCCAGATCGTTTTGAACCGACAGCAGACGTTCGCGCTCCGTCAGCAGTTGCACCTCGCTTCGGTTCAAATCCATCTGCGCCAGCACTCCGGCGGAATGCTGCTGCGACGCTTGGTCGAACAACACTTTCGCCGTGTCCACCTGTGCCTGTTCCGTCCGTACTCTCGCCTGTGCCGCCACCGCTTGCAGGTAGGCGCCACCGATTGCCAGTACCACCAGGTCTCTTGCGTCGCGAAGCGATGCTTCATTCGCCCGCACCGCTTCCTGTCCGGCACGATAGTTGTCCCATTGCGTTACATTCGCGAGCGTCTGGGTCAATCGTGCACGCAGATCGAAGTAGTTGAACGGTCCCACCACCGAGGGCAGTGTGAATCCCGGTATCGGACTGTGAAACCGAATGCCCAAAGCCCGCAAATTCGTCTGTTCCACCGTCTCCGTTAAGGAACTATTCAGGTTGGGCAGCAGCGCCGACCGTACCACTCGCATCTCTCCTCGCGCCTGACGCACACCCAGCGCCGATCCCACTTGACCCAGGTTGAATGCCAGGCCCCGCTCAATCGCTTCTCGAAACGACAGCTTGCCCGAGAAGGGCTGCGCCGCCCCACTGCGGCTGCCTGTATACGGCCCCTGCGTCTGTACCGACGAGTTCAGTGTGTTAACACTTGTCGTCGTACCCGGTACCGGAGATTGCGTCGCTGCCACCGAACCGTTTTGTCCCCCGCGCCCCGAAAGCGGCAGTTGATTAGCCGTCGGCGTCTGTGTGGGAACGTTCTGACCCGGAAACTGCGCGCGCGCCTCACCCGCTAGAAGAATGCATAGGCTTACTGCGCAGCCGCGCCATCGAACAGCCAAACGTCTTTTCATAAATGCCATCCACCCTCAACCGAGTTGTTTTCGGAAACGCCACACACTAAGTGAAACCAGCACCGTTGTAAACAGAAGCAATGCCAGGAAGTTCGGCCACAGCGTTTCAATCCCTGTCCCCTTCAGCAGCGCCGCGCGCGCAATTACGCCGAAGTGATAAATCGGGTTGAACCGGCTCAGCGGTTGCATCCAGTGCGGCATCGCCTCCACCGGCGTAAGCGCCCCCGACAACGTCGCCAGCGGCGGGTTTACGAAGAAGCTTGTCAATTGCGCCTGTTCAGCCGAATGCGTAAACGTCGCGATTACCGTCCCAATCCCAACCCCCGATAAAACGCACAGCGCCGCACCCAGAAACACCAGCGGAAAACTGCCAACAAACGGCACGTGAAAGATCAGTCGCATTTGCACAGTCACCATCAACGCCATCACGCACAGTAAGAAAAACAGCGGCAGCAGCTTCGCGACGATGATCTCCGTCGTGTCTGCGGGCGACATCAGTAACTGCTCAATGGTTCCGTGCTCGCGCTCTTTCACCATCGACGAAGCCGCAACAATCGAGCCGTTCAAAATACACAACAGTCCAAAAACGCCAGTCACCATAAACCAGGAACTCACCAAGCCGGGGTTGTAAAGAAAAGCCGCCGTCACTGTTACCTGGCCGCGTCTGCTCACCACCGGCGCGCTCATTTGCCTGACGCTGGCGCGCAGCCCCGAATCTCCGAAGCGATGCGTTGAAACTCTGCGATCACGCCCTCGGCATAGCCCTGCGCAATGGCCGCCGTATTCGCGTCAATCGCATTCAACAGAAACTGCACCGTCGACCGTTCTTCCGCGCTGCAGATCGCGCCCAAAGTCATACGGAATAACAACGCCGCCTTTCGACCTCGCCTCGACTGATAGCGCCCTCATCTCCTGCAGAGAAAGGTAAGTGCGGGACAGCCGGAAGGCCCGGCTCTCCGTCAACGCCGCAATCAACTCACGGCTCTCTGGCGTACGGCTCTGGTCCAGCACCGCCAGCTTCAAGTCGGTCACCGTGGCATTCAGTGCGAAGCCGAATAGCAGCACCTGCAGCGTCGGCGGGATGATCATCGAAAGCATTACCCGGCGGTCGCGCCGGATCTGCCGGAATTCTTTCTGCAGCAGTGCTGCCATGCGCCCGCTGAACAAAAACTCCGGAAACAACGCTCGAAGCAGTCTCATCATCGTCGTCTAAGCCTTCACTTGCATGCGCCGCATCAGGCGCCAGCCCAGCACGTAGAAGATCAGCCCAATGAGCCCGATCACCAGCACGCTTCCACCATGCGGCTGGCCATCCGCCGCCCTTGCAGCAGCGCATCGCGCACCACGTCGATGTAGTACTTGCCCCAGATGAAATTCGACACCCAGCGCAGCTGCAGCGGAATGTTCTCGATCGGAAAAATCAGCCCCGAAAGCAGGAACACCAGCAGAAAGCCGCCCAGTGCCACCGCTTGCATCGCCGCTGCCTGGTTCGGGATCGCAGTCCCGATCAATGTCCCAAAGGCAGCCACACAGAAGCATAAAGAACCGTCGCCACCATAAACGGCGTCGGGTCGCCCGCGAACCCAAGCCCGAAGTAGGTGAACAGCAGCGATCAGCATCGGCACGCATTCGCAGCAAGCGCCACAATCGTGAACGCGAAAATCTTCCCCAGCAGAAACTCATGCGCCGGAAATGCTCGACACATACACCTGCAGAATGGTCTTCTGCTCGCCTTCTTTCGCCATTGCCAGCGTCGCCAGCAGCGGCGCGAAACATCGAGAGCCCCAGCACAAAAATGCCCGGCCCGTAATACTTCTTGACTCGACAGCCCCGGGTTGTACCAAAGCCGGATCTGCGCCTCCACCGGAGCGCCGCCCGGTCGCCGCTGCATGTCAGGCGCGTTGTACGCGCGCACGATCTGGCTCGCATACCGCCGAGATCAGCGTCGCCGTGTTTGAGTCCGACGCATCCATCAGCATCTGCACCGGCGTGTTCGCTCCGCGCGCTAAATCGCGCCCGAAGTGCGCCGGCATAATCAGCGCCGCCCGCGCTCGGTTTCGTAGGAATGCCTGCTCTGGCGGCAAGTCCGCGGGCCACGGCACCACATGAAACGTACAACGAAGACCGAAAGCTCGACACGAAATCGCGCGACGCCGCGCGAATCGTCAAAGTCCTGCACGATAATCGGCAGACCGCCCACTGTCAGCGCGATGGCCGTGCCCATCAGGAACAGCAGAATGCACGGCAGCACCAGCGCCAGCGCAAGCGCCATCCGGTCGCGCAGAATCTGCGTCAGCTCTTTCCGGGTTTGCGCCAGAATTCGCCTCATATAGGTCGCCTTTACTCTTCCGCCGCCATCTTGCCCTGCGTGCGTGCTTGTCTCCACCACGCGGATAAACACGTCCTCGAGCGAATAACGCTGCTTCGCGCGCACTGCCGCACTTGAATGCCTGCCGCACGCAACCGCTCCCGCGGTCTCTTGTTCCGCTGTCGCTGCATCCCGGTCGGTGATCACGTGCAGACGGTCGCCGAACAGCGAAACGCGCCACCGCTCCGTTGCCCTGCTTCAACAGGTCCGCCGCCCGCTGCGGCTGGTCCACCACGAATTCCAGCAGATGCCCGCCCTGCTCCGCCTTGATGCCTGTCGGGCGTTCCTTCCGCCACCAGTTCGCCCGCCACCATGAAGCCCAGCCGGTTGCACTGCTCGGCCTCTTCCAGGTAGTGCGTCGTCACCAGAATCGCCGTGCCCGTATCCGCCAGCCTGTTGATCATCCGCCAGAACGCGCGCCGCGCCAGCGGGTCCACGCCGGACGTCGGCTCATCCAGAAACAGCATGCTCGGTTCATGCAGTGATCGCCGCGCCGAAGGCCACCCGCTGCTTCCACCCGCCCGGCAGAACTGCCGGTCAGCTGCTCCTCTTTGCCTTCCAGGCCCGAAAACGCCAGCACCCACCGCTTCTTCTCTTCGCGTTCCGCTTCCGGAACGCCATACACGCCCGCAAAGAAATCCAGATTCTCGCCGATGGACAGATCGTCATACAGCGAGAACTTCTGCGACATGTATCCGATGCGTTCCCGCACCGCCGCGACCGCAGTCCGCCCCGCTCGCCGGCCAGCTGCATCTGCCCGCTGGTCGGCTCCAGCAGCCCGCACAGCATCTTGATCGTGGTCGTCTTCCCGGCGCCGTTCGCGCCCAGCAGTCCGTAAATCTCGCCGTACTTCACTTCGAGTGACACGCTCTTCACGCCGTGAAACGCGCCGAACTGTTTCGTCAGTTGCTTGGCGCCGATCGCCACCTGCCCCGCAGGTCCGCGTGCGGATGCCTGGCCCGGGAACGGCGTCGCCGTGCACATCTCTGTCCCAGACTTCGCAGCGTCGCCACGAAAGTGTTCTCCAGCGTCGGGTCATCCATCCGGCACATCGTCCGATCGCCAGTCCTGCCGCCGCCAGCACTTGGCTGCACCGCGCTTCTCGCCGTCTCCGGATCGCGCGCCAACACATCCAGCCGGTCGCCAAAGCGCTGCACATCCATGATCTGCCTGTCCGTTGCCGGCGTCTTCGTACAACAACCTGCTCCGCCGTCCCAGGTCGTTCGTGTCGCAGCTCCAAGCGCCTCGCGTCGCAGGCTGCGCGCAACTCCGCCGGCGTGCCCGATCTGCCGGATCTCGCCCTGCATGCATCAGCGCCACCCGGTGGCAGCGCTCCGCCTCATCCAGATACGGCGTCGCCACCAGAATCGTCAGACCCTCCAGCCGCCAGGTGCGCCAGCGTATCCCAGAACTCACGGCGCGAGACCGGATCGACGCCCGTCGTCGGCTCATCGAGCAGCAGCACCCGCGGCTCCGGCACCAGCGCGCACGCCAGCGCCAGCTTCTGCTTCATGCCGCCGCTCAGACGCCCGGCCAGCCGGTCTTCGAACCGGTCCATGTCGAACATCTGCAGGTATCGCTGCCCGCGTTCGCGTGATCTCATGCCGGCGGCACGCGCCGCAGGTCGCCGATGTAGCGGATGTTTTCCATCACGCTCAAGTCCGGATACAGGCTGAACGCCTGCGTCAGATAACCGGTCTCCGCTCGCGCCTCTCGCGCCGGTTTGCCGAACACATCGCGCCTCGCCGGCAGTGGCTTCCATCACGCCCGCCAGAATCTGGAAGGTGGAGGTTTTGCCTGCGCCATCCGGCCCGATCAGCCCGAAGATCTCCCCCTCGCGCACTTCCAGGTTCGATGCCGCGCACGGCCTCAACCGCGCCATAGCGCTTCGACAAATTCAACAGCTGAATCGCGGGCTGCCGGGGCAACGCCGCTGCCGCCGCCATCACTTCCTCGTTATGCGCCGGCCAGTGATCGCCCTCCACCAGGATTTCGCCATCCGCAGGCATGCCCGGCTTCGCAAACCCGAGCGCGCCTTTCAACTGCAGCTTCACTCCCACCACCTGCTTCACCCGATCGTCGCGAAAGTAAGTATTCTCCGGCGTGAACGTCGCCTGCGGATCGATGCGCGACACCGTCGCCTCCACCGCCTGCGTTCGGACGCGAATCCAGAAACACATGCGCCGGCTGCCCCAGTCTTCACCTTCCCGATCTGACCCTCCGGCACAAACCCCCGCAGGTACACTTTGCTGAGATCGAGCAGCGTCACGACCGCCGTTCCTGCCGTGCACCACTTCTCCCGGCTCGGCCGACCGCGTGATCACCGTGCCATCGAACGGCGCGCGAAGCGTCAGGTCTTCCCGATTTGCTTCTGCTTCGTCCAGCAAAGACCGTGCCTGCTGCGTCTCTGCCGTCGCGTTCACAATTTCTGCGCGTTGCTGCAGAATCTGCTGCTTCACCGCGGTCGCCTGCGATTGACGAATGCCTACAGTGGTCAAATTCGCCTGCGCCGTATCCAACGCGCCCCGGGATGCCTCCACTCTGCGCTTCGTCGCCGCCACCGACGCCGCCTGCTGTTCCGCCGTCGCCGCCGCCTGCTTGCCTTGCCGCTCCGAAACCGCTCCGGTTTGCGCCAGCTTTGTGTAAGCGTCGCGGTCGAACACCGCCAGGCTGTACGACGCTTCCTGTTGCCGCAAATCTGCCTCCGCCGCTGCCAGATCCGCGTCCGCTTGTCGCACTCGCCCGTCCGCGTCCGCGCGCGCCTGGCTCGTTTGCAATTCGAACTGCTTCAGCTGCTCGTTCAAAATGGCGATTTGCGCCTGCGCCGAAGTGGATTTCGCCTGCGCCGCAATCAGCGCCGCCCGCGCGCCTTGCTCCCGTGCTCGAACCTGTTCATCATCCAGCCTCGCGATTAGCTGTCCGGCTTTCACCGCGTCGCCCTCTCGCACCGTGATCTCCAGAATGCGCCCTTGCGTCTTCGGCGCCACCGCTGAGTCATCGCCTTCCACGCGCCCGCTTAGCGCCACAATGCTTGCAGGCAGCGCCGGCACCTGGAAAAACACTCGCCAGACCACGAACGCAATCACCAGCAACACCAGTAGGAAAAGCACGCGCAACGGCGCTTGCGGACGTTTTGCCGGCGCCAGCGCCAGGTGCTCCTGCCGCTTCGCTGGCACCGTCCCCTGGTCCGCCGTCGTCACCACCTCACTCATGTTTGCCTCCCGAAGCCAGTGTCTTTCGTTGTCCGCTGCCACTCAGCATGTGATCGAAGTACGCGCGCGCCATGCCCTCTAAATCCACATGTTGGAAGCGTTCGAACAGTCCTGCCCAAACCACCGCAAACAGCAACGGCGCCACTACCAAATGCGGAAACTCCACCAATACTTCATCGCACAAATCGCCGCTCTCCTTCGCCCGCTTCACCATCACTCGAATGGAGGCCAGTCCCGGCTCAATCACCACGCGATGGTAAACCTCTGCCAGCTGCGGAAAGCGCCCCGCCTCGCCGATCAGCAGCCGCAAAATAGCGCCCCGCCGCGTACCGGCCAGTTCACCAATCGACGGCAATATTGTGCTGTCCAGGAATTCGCGCAGAGAGCCCCCGGCTGCCGCCGCCATGGCTCCCGTGTCGATCTTCGGCCGGATCTCCTGCTTCACAATCGCCTCGAACAATGCTTCTTTGTCCGTGAAATGAAGGTAAATGGTTCCCTTGGCCACGCCCGCCCGCCGCGCAATGTCTTCCATCCGCGCCGCCGCAAAACCCTTCTCCACAAACTCATCCAACGCGGCGTCCACAATCGCAAGCCGGCGGAGCGTCGCCTGCTCGCTGCGTTTGCTGGTGCGTTTCGTCAATGCCAAACCAAACTATACAGGTGACTGACCGGACAGTCAAGAAGATTATTCGGCGTATTCCATAGCCCAATTCCCTTACTTTTCCGTGATACAGTCTTCCCCAATGAGGATCCCGGTTGATCTGCCCGCTCCCACCCCAACCCAGTGCCTCCGAGGGTCAGGCATCCTGTTGTTGTGCTTCACCTGTGCGCTGATATTTCCCCCCGCTTCGCAATGTCAATCGGTAGAAAGCGCGCAAGTCAGCGGGCAGGTAACTGACCCCAGCGGCGGTGCTCTAGTCGCGGCCACCGTACGCATGATCGACTTGGAAAAGGGTGTCGACCACACCACGACAACGAATGGCGACGGCCGATACACCGTTCCCGATCTCTCCGTCGGCCACTACCGCCTTGAAGTGAGCGCGCCCGGATTCAAGAGCTATCTTCAAACGGGCATCGAACTCCAGGTCGGCAACAACGTCCAGATCAATGTGGCCATGCAACTCGGCAGCGTCTCTGAAACCATTCAGGTGGCCGCCAATGCCGGTCTCGTCGAAACCGAACAGAACGCCATTGAGCAGGTCATCGACCAGCGCCGCATCGTCGATCTGCCCTTGAACGGCCGTCAGGCAACCCAACTCGTTCTAATCTCCGGCGCTGCGGTCACCGCGCCTGCAGGCGACCAAACCGGCAGCAAAAACTACTTCAGCTCCACCACCATCTCGGTCGCCGGCGGCCAGTCCAGCGGCACCAACTATCTGCTCGATGGCGGCAGCAATATCGACGCCTTCTCGAACGTCAATCTTCCGTTTCCGTTCCCCGACGCTCTGCAGGAGTTCAGCGTCGAAACTAGTTCCGTTCCGGCTCGCAACGGCCGCCAGCCCGGTGGCGTCGTCAACGTCGTTACCAAGTCGGGAACCAACAGCTTTCACGGTGATGCCTTTGAGTTCCTCCGCAACGGCGACGTGAACGCCCGCAACTACTTTGCCCCCGTACACGACAGTCTCAAGCGCAATCAGTACGGCGGTACCCTCGGCGGCGCCATCGTCAGGGACAAAGTGTTTTTCTTCGGAGGCTACCAGGGCACTCGCAATCGCCAGAACCCGCCCAGCACTACCGCCTTTGTTCCCACTGCCGCCGCCATCGCCGGCGACTTCAGCGCCCTCGATTCCGCTGCCTGTCAATCCACCGGCAAGGCGCGCGCGCTCAAGGACCCCATCACCGGCGTTACCATCGCCAATAAGTTCATCAGTCCCACCCGCTTCGATCCGTCAGCGATCGCGCTTCTGAAGTTTCTGCCCCCAACCAGTGATCCCTGCGGCCGCGTCACTTACGGCATTCCCACCACCGGCGATGAGGATCAAGGCATCAGCCGCATCGATTGGACCCAGAACGCGCGCCACACCGTTTTCGGCCGCTACTTCATCGCCGATTACCGCAATCCCGCTTACTGGAACCCCAATAACGCCCTCATCACCACCGCCGCCGGCAATCTGGAGCGCGCTCAAACCGCCACTTTCGGCGACACCTTCACGCTCTCGCCCACGCTCGTCAACTCTCTCCACTTCACCTTTTCGCGCCGTGCCGACCAACGCGGACCTGCTCAAAGCTTTATCAACGCCCAGGACATCGGCATCAACCAGTTCGTTTACGTCCCCAACGATCTGCGCGTCACCGTGTCGAATGCCTTCAGCGTCGGCTGCGGTACCTGCTCACCCGCGCACCTGAACGTCAACACGTTTCAGGAGTCGGATGACCTCGATTGGGTCCGCGGTAATCACCGCTTCGCCTTCGGTGCCGACATCCTTCGCACGCAGCTCAACTCCGATGTCGGCTATCTGCAAAACGGGAACTTCAACTTCAACGGCCAGTTCACTAACGACCCCATCGCCGATTTCCTGCTCGGTGACATGAACACCTACGGGCAAAGCCGCCCCCAGCAAGTGGCCAATCGCGTCACCGACATCGGCATCTACGCGCAAGACACCTGGCACGTCAATACGCGTCTTACCGTTAACATCGGCCTTCGCTGGGAGCCCACCATCATTCCCGCCGATTACTTTCATCGCGGTGCCGTCTTCTCACTCGCAAACTTCGAGGCCAACCAGCACTCCAGCGTCTACACCACCGCCCCGGCCGGCGCTCTGTTTTACGGCGATCCCGGCGTTCCTCGCGGCTTTGCTCCCAATCATTGGAGTAACTTCTCGCCCCGGCTAGGCCTCGCCTGGAACCCGCGCGGCGATGGCCGGGAAACCATCCGTGTCGGTTCGTCTCTCCTCTACGACACCGTCGCCCTCTACACGCCGCAGCGCCTTACGTCCGACCCGCCCGTCGTCAACGAAATCGACCTGAACAATCCCGGACCCTTCTCCAACCCGTGGCTGAACTACCCTGGCGGCAATCCGTTCCCCGGCGTCTACCCGCCGCAAAAGAACGCGTTCTTTCCCACTTCCGCCCTGTGGGTCTTGTTCCCTCAGCAAACGCAGCCGACCACTCTTTACACGTGGAATGTCAGCTATCAGCGCCAGTTTGGTGGTAATTGGCTCTTCTCCACCTCTTACATCGGCAACAAAACATCGCACATCTGGATCGGGCAGGAAATCGACCCCGGCATTTACATCCCCAACAAATCCACCACGGGCAACACGCAATCCCGCCGCCTTCTTACTCTGATCAATCCCGCGCAGGGTCAATACTACGGCAACATGGCCTTTGCCGACGAAGGCGGCAATGCTCACTACAACGGTTTACTCACGTCCATTGAGCACCGCTTCAATCGCGGCTTCACCCTGCTCGTGAACTACACCTGGTCCAACTGCATCAGTGATGCCGACTTTCAAGGCGACATCACCGTTGCGAACTACGAAAACCCGTTCAACCGCGCCCAGGATCGTGGCCCCTGCAACTTCGATTTCCGCGACGTTTTCAACGCAACCTCAGTCATCACCACGCCCGGCCTCGGCAATGCCTTTACGCGCAAGCTCACCGGTAACTGGCAGCTCGCTCCGCTCATTCGAGCCTTCAGTGGTGCACCGTTGAACATCCTCACCGGCACCGATAACTCGCGGACCGGTGTTAATCTCGACCGTCCTAACTTGGTCAGCGGCACGTCTGTTTACACGTCCAGTTGGGGCCCCGGTTTACAGATGATCAACCCCGCCGCCTTCACCCCGAACGCCGTCGGCACCTTCGGATCGCTTGGCCGGGACGCCGTCCGCGGACCCGCTCAATTTGATTTCGACGCCTCGCTCAGCCGCCTGTTCGCCTTTCGCGAAAACGTCCGCCTGGAGGCCCGCGGCGAGGCCTTCAACGTCATCAACCACACCAACTTCGGCAACCCGACTACCACCCTTTCGTCGTCTACGTTCGGCCGAATCTTGTCTGCCAACGACCCCCGCATCTTTCAATTCGCCATGAAACTGATCTTCTGAATACTATGCCGATCAATACTGTTCCGCCGCCCGTAAAGATTGCGAAAACACCGCAACCGCCGGTCTTCGAATCGGTGGCAGAAGAGCGTCTGCACCGCCAGCAGCGCCTCGCTTCCGCTTTTCGCCTGTTCGCAAAGTTTGGTTTCAGCGAAGGCGTCGCCGGCCACATCACCGCACGGGATCCGGAACTGTCAGACCATTTCTGGGTCAATCCCTTCGGTATGCACTTCGCCCATATCCGAGTCTCAGATCTTGTCTTAGTCAACGAGCATGGCGCTGTGGTGCAGGGCGATCGGCCCATCAACGAGGCGGCCTTCGCTATCCACTCACGCATTCACATGGCGCGCCCGGACGTAGTCGCCGCCGCCCACGCGCACTCGCTCTACGGCCGGACCTGGTCTTCGCTGGGCCGCTTACTCGATCCCATCACTCAGGATGCATGCGCCTTTTATGAGGACCACGGTTTGTTCGCCGACTACACGGGAGTGGTCTACGACACCTCCGAAGGCGATCGCATCGCAACCGCGCTGGGAAGCGGCAAAGCAGCCATCCTGCAGAACCACGGCTTGCTGACGGTAGGCCGTACCGTCGACGAGGCCGCCTGGTTCTTCATCAGCATGGAACGCTGTTGCCAGTCGCAGCTACTGGCGGAGTCGGTTGGCAAGCCAATCCCCATCTCGCCGGAAAGCGCCCGCATCGCCCAGCAGCAAATCGGCAATCCCCGGGTAGGCTGGTTCCAATACCAGCCGCTATGGGATGTAATCTCGCGCGAACAGCCCGACCTCTTCGATTAGGTACCCTAAGCGCCACCGGCTGGGGGACGTTGCGGGCTAGCGTAGGCAAACCAACAGCGTCCGGCCCGCAGCAGCGTCCCACCGCAAAGCCCAAAGCGAACTCATCATCTCGCCACGGTGGCCTACGGCCAGTCACAAGCGACAAAAATATCGCTGCCCCGCACAAACAAAAGACCTTACCCCCAAAATCACACCCCGCAAAGTTCGTTTGGAGCCTCCGCCGTGCTAGCGTCAGGGCAGGCTCATGAACCGCCGCCGCGGCTCATGGGCCTTTTGCATTTCATCCCCGGAGAAGAGAAACAATGTCGCCCAGATCCATCCGCCGCGCCGCCGAACGCGAAGCCGAAAAACTAGCCCGCAAAGCCGAAAAGTTGTCTCTTCACTCGAATGCCGACGCAGCCACGGAACCCAGCGCCGCGCCGTCCGAAGCGCGCCTCCTCGCGAACCGCAGCAACGCCCAACTCTCCACTGGCCCCCGCACCATAGAAGGCAAGACCAAATCATCCTTCAACGCCGTAAAAACCGGACTCACCGGCCGCACCGTTCTGCTACCCACCGAAGACGCCGCCGCTTACGAACAGCACGTGCAAGACTGCGCCGCTGAATTCCGCCCCTCCGGCTCCTACGAAGCCGCACTGGTCCAATCCATTGCCGACACGGCTTGGCGTCTGCGCCGCATTCCCGAACTGGAAATGGGAATCTACGCCCTCGGTCACGACGAACAGCTGGCCGAACACGCCGCCGCCGGCAACGAATCCCCCGACACCCACTTCTTCGAACTCAACACCTTTCTGAAGTACGAAAAGCAGCTCCGCAACCTGCAACTCCAGGAATCTCGCCTCCGTCGCCATCGCGAAAAGGATATGGCCGAACTGCGCGCCCTTCAAGCCGAACGTTGCGCGAAAGAAAAGGAACAAGCCGAGGCAGCCGCTGAGGCCCGCAAGTCACCCGCCACCCCAACGCAACACAATGGGTTCGTTTTTTCAAATCAGCCACAAACCGAACGCGACCACCCCGCCGCCGCCGCCGTTGCTGCTGCTGCCGCAATCGCGGGAGACTCCGCTCCAATGCGAAACTAAAAAGGAAAATGACAGGAAATGAGATCCGCGCGAAGTTCCTGGAATACTTCGCCGGGCAGGGCCATCGCATCGTCCGCAGTTCCTCGCTTGTACCTGCGAACGATCCCACGTTGCTATTCGCCAACGCCGGCATGAACCAGTTCAAGGACACCTTTCTTGGACTGGAAAAGCGCGATTACAGCCGCGCTACCAGCTCGCAAAAATGCGTCCGCGCGGGCGGTAAGCACAACGATCTTGAAAATGTGGGCTACACCCGCCGTCATCACACGTTCTTCGAGATGCTCGGCAACTTCTCCTTCGGCGACTACTTCAAACGCGACGCCATCGCCTTCGCCTGGGAACTGATTACCAGCCCGCGTTGGTTCGGCATGCCGAAGGACAAGCTCTACATCACTGTTTTCCGCGAGGACGACGATGCCGAACAGCTTTGGCAGTCCGTCGCAGGGGTCCCCAAAGATCGCATCTTCCGCCTCGACGAGAAAGACAATTTCTGGCAGATGGGCGAAACCGGACCTTGTGGCCCATGCTCCGAAATCCACTACGATCTGGGGCCGGAAGCGGCGCAACAGGGCAGGGAACACGAACAGTTTCCATCCGACGCGGGCGGCCGGTTCGTCGAAATCTGGAACCTCGTCTTCATGCAGTTCGACCGCGCCGAAAACGGCGCCATGACGCCGCTGCCCCGGCCCTCTATCGACACCGGCCTGGGCCTCGAACGCGTTGCGGCTGTCCTGCAAGGTAAGCTCTCGAACTACGACACGGACCTTCTGGACCCCATCGTGCGCCGTGCCGCCGAACTGCTCCATGTCGATTTCGGCAAAGACGCCCGCATCGATACCGCCCTTCGCATCAATGCCGATCACGCCCGCGCCACCGAATTCCTGATTCACGACGGCATCCTCCCATCGAACGAGGGCCGTGGCTATGTGCTCCGTAAAATCATGCGCCGGGCCATGCGCAACGGCCGTCTCATCGGTGCCAACGATGCTTACCTGCACAAGCTAACCGGCTTCGTCGCCGGCCTCATGCAGTCCGCTTACCCTGAGCTAGAGGAGAGCGTCGACCGCGTTGCCCGCATCGTGCGCGAAGAAGAGCAGCGGTATGCCAACACCTTCCAGGTCGCCGAACGCTTCTTCGGGGACGAAGCGAAATCCGCACAGGGCGGTGTCCTTCCCGGTGCCGCCGCTTTCAAACTCTACGACACCTACGGCCTCGCTCTCGACGAGCAGGAGGAAATGGCCCGCGAGTTTGGCCTGTCCATCGACCGTGAAGGCTTCACCGCTGAAATGGAGAAGCAGCGCGCTCGCGCCCGGGCCAGTTGGAAAGGTGCCGATAAAGCTCACATCGCCGATGTCTATAAAGAACTGACGCCAGTGGAGTTCGTCGGCCGCGAACGCCTGGAGGCGCCCGTCGAGGTCACCAGCCTCATCGTCGACAAGAATGCCACCGGCCTCGTCGAGTCGGGTCCTGCCGAAGTCGTCTTCAGGCAAACCCCGTTCTACGCCGAATCCGGCGGGCAGGTGGGCGACACGGGCTTGCTCCTCGATCCCGAATCCCGCGAGCGCGTCGCTATTGTGGAAGGCGCCTACAAGCCGACGCCCACCGCGATGGTCCAGCGCATTCATGTCCTGAAACCGGTTCGCACCGGCCAGCAACTGCTGGCTATCGTGGACGCGCCCTCTCGCGGCGCCACCATGCGCAATCATACGGCTACCCATCTGCTTCACGCCGCACTTCGCCAAACCCTCGGAACGCATGTGAAGCAAGCAGGTAGCGTCGTCGAACCCGGCCGCCTCCGCTTCGACTTCTCCCACTACGCCGCCATGACCGACGACGAACTTACTGAAGTCGAGCGTCTCGTCAACCAACAGATCCTCGCTAACACCGAAGTCAAAACCGACATTATGGATCTCGACAACGCCCTCTCCACGGGAGCCATGGCTCTCTTCGGAGAGAAGTATGGCGAGAGCGTGCGCGTCGTCAGCATTCCGGGCTTTAGCCGGGAACTCTGCGGCGGCACCCATGTCCGTCGCACCGGCGATATCGGTCTGTTCAAGATCATCTATGAGGGCAGCATTTCCTCGGGTACCCGCCGCATCGAGGCCACGACGGGAGAAGGCGCGCTCGACCGTTTCCAACAGGCAGCCGCCCAATTGACGCGCGTCGGCGAACTCGTAAACGCCACCGAAACCACCGTTGTCGAGCATGTGGAAAAGCTCCTCGAACAGCAGCGGATCCTTGAGCAGCAGGTCAAGCAGCTAAAGACTCGCATCGCGCATGGCCAGGCCGAAACAGTGACCGGGCGTAAGCTGAACGGCTATACCGTCATTGCGGAGCGCTTCGAAGATCTCGATCGCAGCCAACTTCGCGATCTTGCCGACTCGCTTCGCAACAAGTTCGGCAGCGCCGTCGTTGTCCTCGCTTCGGTGAACGCCGGCGATATTGCCATCGTCTCCGCGGTCAGCAAAGATCTCACCGGAAAGGTTCAGGCCGGCAAACTCGTCGGCGAAATCGCGAAAGCCGTCGGCGGCAAAGGCGGCGGGCGTCCCGACATGGCCGAGGGCGCCGGGAAAAATCCGCAGGGACTCCCGGGTGCTCTTGAAAGCATCTACTCCACCGTGGGAGCTCTTCTGTAGATGGATAAATTCGATGTCGCCATCGTCGGCGCCGGGCCGACCGGTTTGGCCTGCGGAATTGAACTGGAGCGGCGCGGCCTCAAACCCGTTCTCTTCGATAAGGGTTGCGTAGTGAATTCCATCTATCACTACCCCATCAATCTGGTTTTCTTCACCACCCCCGAACTGCTTGAAATCGGTGATATCCCCATGACGTCGCTGAACGAAAAGCCCGGACGGACCGAAGCTCTGAAATACTACCGCCGTGTCGCTGACCACTACGGACTCAATATTCATCAGTACGAGCGTGTGCTCGGCTTCGAAGGCTCTGACGGTAACTTCGTCGTCAGAACCGAAAAAGGCGATGGGTCGCGCCACTGTTACGGCGCGCGTAAGATTATTCTGTCTACGGGTTACTACGACATCCCGAACCGCTTGGATATCCCGGGCGAAGACCTCGATAAAGTCATTCACTATTACCGCGAAGCGCACCCCTACTTCAACCAGGACGTGCTGATCATCGGCGCCAAGAACTCGGCCTGTATTGGCGCACTCGAACTCTTCTGGACCGGTGCGCGAGTCACCATGGTCGTGCGCGGCTCAGGCATCTCCAACAACGTCAAATATTGGATCAAGCCCAATATCGAAAACCGCATCAAAGTCGGTGAAGTGAAGGCTTACTTCCAAAGCACGGTGAAAGAGATCCGTCAGCACGAAGTCGTTATACAGACGCCGGACGGCCTGACCACGGTCAAGAACGACTACGTGTTCGCGATGACTGGTTATCGGCCCGATTTCGAGTTCATGGCCGAACACGGCATCCACCTCGACCCCACGACCTCAAAGCCCATTACCAACCCCGAAACACTGGAAAGTGAGCGGGCCGGTGTCTATTTGGCCGGCGTCATTGTGGCCGGTACCCATACCAATGAAATCTTCATCGAGAACGGCCGCTTTCACGGCAAGGTAATCGCCGACTCCATCGCGGAGGCTGTTCAGGCTTGAGCTTCATCTAGGCCAGCGAAGATTTCTGCTACACGGACACGAAACGGACTAGTTACTTCATCACCGCTGCCGTACACTGCGGGAGCATCCGATTCGGGGTTGTGTACCAGCACAACGCGCTTTGTATAGTCCACTTCCACCACGTGTGGAACGCCCATCTCCAGGTAAAGGCCGACTTTCTGGAGCCGACGGGATTTTCTCTCTGAAGGAGACACGACCTCAACAATAAGCACCGGAATGCCTTCAAACCATCGTCCACTTGCTAATGCCCGGCGCTCGTCGGCTACCCGAATCACCATCAGATCTGGAACCGGCACACTATCCGCTCCGCTCGAGCCAATCTGAAACTTCCAGCCGCCTTCCCGCACCACTTCCAGCGGCTCCGTACTCAGCGTACGCAATTGGCTCTCCAGCAGCCTTTCAATGCGCTTGATGAGGGCCGTGTGTGTGTAAACTGCACTCGGCGACAGAACGCGTTCTCCCTCGATCAACTCGTCACGAAACCCGAGCACCTCGTCCAACTGCTGGAACTCCTCGGCCGTCAACAGGCGGGGAACGGTCACAGACGCCATAGGCTTATTATGCCCGCTTATGCAGCCACCTTATTTCATCCCGGGGTGTTACGGGCAAACGTTCGCGTTATCTATATAGTTTGATGATTTCTCAATTGAGGCAGTCGGCTCGCTCCTGAGCCCCACGATCCCAAATGGCTCATCCTCCAACGACGAACGGGCTCGATAACGACCCGCTCTGGTACAAAGACGCGATTATCTACGAAGCGCACGTGCGTGCCTTCCAGGACAGCAATGCCGACGGCATGGGCGATTTCCGCGGGCTCGCCCAGCGCCTCGACTACCTGGAAGACATCGGCGTCACAGCCATTTGGTTATTGCCCTTCTTCCCATCGCCCTGGAAGGACGACGGTTACGACATCTCCGATTTCCGCAGCGTTCACCCGTCCTACGGCACTCTTCGTGACTTTCAGGCTTTTCTCAAGGAAGCGCACCGCCGTGGCTTGCGCGTCATCACCGAACTCGTCATTAACCACACCTCCGACCAGCATGAATGGTTTCAAAAGTCGCGCCGGGCCGAACCCGGTTCTAATTGGCGCGACTTCTATGTCTGGAGCGATACGCCAGACAAGTACAACGGCACCCGCATCATCTTCAAAGACTTCGAGCCTTCCAATTGGAGTTGGGACCCGGTGGCCAAGGCCTACTACTGGCACCGGTTCTTCTCCCATCAGCCTGACCTGAACTTTGACAATCCCTTGGTTCGGAGAACGGTCATGCGGATGCTTGACTACTGGGCCGCTATGGGAGTCGATGGCTTCCGCCTGGATGCTATTCCTTACCTTTACGAACGCGAGGGAACCAGCTCCGAGAACCTTCCCGAAACGCATGCCTTCCTGAAAGAGCTGCGCGCCCACCTGGATGCGCACTATCCGGGCCGCATGCTGTTATCCGAAGCCAATATGTGGCCGGAAGACGCCGTCGCCTACATGGGCAATGGCGACGAATGCCACATGAACTTCCATTTCCCGCTGATGCCGCGGCTGTTCATGGCGCTTCGCCTGGAGGATCGCCTGCCGATCGTCGAGATCCTGAACCGCACGCCGCCAATCCCGGAGACTTGCCAGTGGGCAATGTTCCTGCGCAATCACGATGAGCTCACCCTTGAGATGGTCACCGATGAAGAGCGCGACTACATGTACCGCATGTATGCCGCCGATAACCGGGCACGTATAAATCTGGGCATTCGCCGCCGTTTGGCGCCGCTGCTTCAGAACGATCGCGCTCGCATCGAGGTGATGAACGCACTGCTTTTCTCCATGCCTGGCACGCCGGTGGTCTACTACGGCGACGAAATCGGCATGGGCGACAACGTGTATCTCGGCGACCGCAACGGCGTGCGGACGCCCATGCAATGGAGCCCCGACCGCAACGCCGGTTTCTCACGGGCCAACCCGCAGCAGCTGTATCTTCCTATCAACATCGATCCGGCGTATCACTATGAGGCGATCAACGTCGAGTCTCAGCTGGAGAATCCGCACTCGCTCCTGAACTGGACCAAGCGCCTCATTGCCTTGCGGAAGCAGTTCAAGGCCTTCGGGCGCGGCAGCCTCGAATTTCTGCTGCCCTCGAATCAGCGCGTTCTCGCCTATTTGCGCCGCTACGAGGAGGAGATCGTCCTGGTCGTAGCAAATCTGTCGCGCTTCGCCCAGCCGGTCGAACTCGATCTGAAGCAGTTTGCTGGTTGTATTCCGGTAGAACTGTTCGGCCGCACCGATTTTCCCGGTATCACGGACGGTTATTATCCACTCACCCTTGGCCCCAATTCGTTCTATTGGTTTTCTCTTGAACATAGAACTGTGCAAGCCAACACTCCTGTTCGCATTACGGACCGCAAGGAGGCCGAGGCCCCGCTGGTCTATGCGCACGGCAACAACCTCTGGGAACCCGTCAATCTATCGGCGCTTGCCACCGTGCTGCCTCCCTTCCTGATGGCGCAACGGTGGTTCCGCAGCCATGAGCGACGCTTCCGCGCCATCCAGATCACCGAGATTATTCCGGTAGTCCCAGGCAAATACATCATTGCCTTCGTTCATGCGGAGTACACCACTGGCGATCCGGAAACCTATCTTGTGCCGATAGCTGTCGCCCCGCTTGAACGAGCGGCCGAAATTGCCGCTGAAAATCGCAGCCTCCTGATCGCTCGCGTGCGGCGAGGCGACGGCACCATGATGATCCTCTACGACGCGGTAGTCGATCCCGAGTTCAATACCAGCTTGCTGGAAGCATTTGCTCGCCGCCGCAAATGGACCGGGCAAGTGGGTGAGGTTCATGCGTTCCGCAATCGTGAGTTCCGAACACTATGGGGCGGCACTCACCCGTCTTTTGAGCCGACACTCTTCTCCTCGGCGGAGATCGACACAACCATCAAATTCGGCGACCGGTTTGTTATGAAGCTACTCCGCCTGATCGAGCCGGGGATTTCTCCGCAGATCGAACTGGGTCGCGTTCTTACCGAGGAGTTTCATTTTCCGGCTGCGGTGCCGTTCGCAGGCTCGCTTGAATACCAGGCGGGCTTAGGGGAACTCAAAACCGGGGCTTCCACCACCATCGGTCTTCTCCATGGGTATGTCCCAAATGATGGCGATGGCTGGCACCTCACGCGGCGCGAACTCACCGATTACATACAAGGCTCGCAGCAGTCACCTTACAAAGTGTCTGACCTTCAGGCTTCCGCACCCACCGCCATCTACTCGCTCGATTTCGCACTCAATCCAGAGCCCGAGATTGCACGCGAGCTGATCGGATCCTACCTTGATGTAGCGGCCGTTATGGGCCGCCGCGTGGCTGAAATGCATCTGTTGCTCAGCAAAAAGATGGATGACCCCGCGTTTGCTCCGGAACCGTTTAACGACTTCTACCGCCAGAGCCTCTACAACGGCAACCTTGCTCTTACCAGCCGCCGTCTGGAATGGGTCAAGCAGCGCTATGCGGCTATGCCCGATAACATTCAGCGCATGGCAAAGAAAGTTCTGGGTCTGGAAGACCGCATCAACGCCATGTTCCGGCGGCTGTGGGAAGAACGAACACCGTCGGTGCGCATCCGCTTCCACGGGCGCTTGCATCTTGGTCACATGTTGATCAAGAACCAAGACGATGTGGTTATGTTCGACTTCGCAAGCGACCCGCAGCTCCATATCAGCGAACGCCGCATCAAGCGTTGCCCCTTGCGCGACGTAACCAGCATGCTGTATTCCTTTGGCTATGCGTCTGGGGCTATTGTGCGCCAATACCTCTCTGCGGAAGGGCATGAAGTTCACGATCAACAACGCTTTCGTGCGTGGGCCCGCTTCTGGTATTCGCACGTAAGCGCCGCCTTTGTACGAGCCTATTGGAAGACCGCGGGCGATGCGCCTTATATACCGCGCGAGCGTAAAGATCAGCAAATCTTGCTGAATAACTACCTGCTTGAAAGGGCTCTACTGGACGTTCGTCCCGATATCAGCGACAAACCGGAACTGGCAGGCATGCCGTTCCGTATCATCCTGCACTTACTCAATGAGGAGGACGATCGGCCCTGGGGCTAATCAGAAAAGGCCCAACAGCTTAGCAGCTGTTGGGCCTTTTCTGTTTAAACTAGGCTAATTTACTACCGTGTAGCGGATTTCGCCTTAGGAGCAACGGGCGGACGCGCGATGTTTGGCGTCCTCGCCGCCTTGGCATTTTTGTGAACGGCTGGAGCCGGAGCAGCCGTTCGGCCGTTGTTCCCGGTCGCGGCGTTTCCATTGACAGCCGCTGTTTTAGTATTGCCGTTTGGCGTTACCTTGCCCAGGACCACGGAGCGCTTGGCGCCCGTTGCGTTGGGAACGTTCGATGGCCGCAGGCTGGCCGTCTCGTACGCCATAACAGCGAACGCGATCGCTTCCTTGGCATCCACGTCGAGACCGACTTCGGAGCTCTCCATGACAGGAATCGGATCCAGAGCCTTTTTCAGCATGCGCATCAAGGTTGGATTGTGCGTACCGCCGCCGGAGACGAATACTTCGTCTACTCGCATCTCCGGCAGAACGAAGTTGCGGAGGCCCAGAGCAATGCTCTCGGCCGTGAGAGCTGTCGCCGTAGCGATCAGGTCTTCCGTCGTCAACTCGGTGTCGAGCAGTTTCGAGACAAACTCCGACCCGTACTGCTCCCGGCCTGCCGTTTTAGGCGGCTTAGCACGAAAATACTTGTCTCGCAAAAGCTTGGCAAGAAGCTTGGCATCCGGAACGCCGCCCGAGGCGATCACGCCATCGCGATCGTACGTCTGCGCACCCAGGGTGATTCGGCTTACTAACTGGTCGATGACCATGTTGCCTGGGCCGGTATCGAATGCGATCACACGGTCGGTGTTGGTGTTCGGAGGAATCGCCGTCAGATTCGCAATCCCGCCGATATTCACGGCCACCCGGCCGCGGCCGCGATGACGCATCAACATGTAGTCGAGATAGGGAACCAGCGGTGCCCCTTTGCCCCCCGCCGCCATGTCACGCTCGCGGAAATTCGAGACCACGTCGATCCCGGTCCGCTCGCTGACGATGCTCGACTCGCCGATTTGAAATGTGCTGGCGACTTTCTTGCCAAGAAACTGGGTGCCCTGTCCCTCGTGGAAAATCGTCTGGCCATGACAACCGATGAGCTTGATCGTATTCAACGGTATCTCGGCTCGCTCCGCCGTTTCTTCCAGCGCCTCGGCATACAATTCGCCTAGCACAAAGTTTAGGCGCGAGATGTCAGCCGTGTGCGTATTTGTATTTGATATGGCGAACAAAGCCTCACGCACACTCTTCGGGTACGGGACCGAGTGACTAGTCAAGACGCTGATCTTAGCCTTGAAGCCCGAACCGGAAATGTCGATGATCGCCACATCGATTCCGTCGAGCGAGGTCCCACTCATGATTCCTGCTATTCTCATTTTTTTAGCAACTCTAGCTGCAATTCTTGTAGAATCTGCAATGCATCGATGGGCCGGAGCTCGTTAATCTGAAGCTTCCGAATCCGATCTGCGAGCCCTTGGTCCATAGGCTCGAACAGCCTGATCTGCAAGGCGGGTTCAGCGGAGCTTGGTGCAAGATCCTTGCTGACCGACTGTTCCCTTACTTCATGATGCAATAAAACTGACCTCGCTCGCTCGATTACTTTCATCGGTAATCCCGCTAGCCGGGCCACTTCGATGCCGTAACTGCGGTCTGCTGCACCCGGTTCTACCTTTCTTATGAATAAGATATGGTCGCCGGACTCCTTTACAGATACGTGTAAATTTCTTACTGCTTGTAATTCTTCTGCCAGCTCCGTCAGCTCGTGGTAATGGGTGGCGAATAGTGTCTTGGCCCGAATGTGATCGTGAATATATTCCACGGTGGCCCAAGCGAGCGCCAGCCCGTCGTAAGTGGAGGTGCCCCGTCCAATTTCGTCCAAAACAATAAAGCTGCGTTCTGTTGCGGTGTTCAGAATGGTGGCGGCCTCTGTCATTTCCACCATGAAGGTGGAACGGCCGCGGGCCAGATTGTCGGCGGCGCCAATGCGTGTAAATACCCGGTCCACAATAGGCAGCAAGGCTGCTTCCGCCGGCACAAAGCAGCCCATTTGAGCCATCACGAGAATCAGCGCTGCCTGTCGTAAATACGTGCTCTTCCCGCCCATATTCGGGCCGGTGATCACCGCTATCGATTCTTTTGACGAATGAAGATAAAGGTCGTTGGGTACAAACCGACCCGCCTCTCGAGCGGCCAGTTGCTCAATTACAGGGTGGCGCCCGGCATCGATCCGCATTTCGTCCCCTTCAGAAAAGCGCGGACGTTTATACCGGTTGTCAACCGCCACCTGCGCCAAAGCACACGCGACATCCAGTTCCGCCACACGCACAGCCGCCGCCTTAATTCGAACCGCTTCGCCGGCTGCGAAGGTTCGAAGGTCTTGAAAGATTGCCCGCTCAATGGATAAGATGCGGTCTTCTGCTTCCAGAACCTTTCTTTCCAGTTCCTTCAATTCGGGTGTGGTAAACCGTTCCGCATTGGCAAGCGTCTGCTTGCGCTCGTAGCTGGCAGGAACAGAACCGAGATTCGCCTTTGAGATCTCCAGGTAGTAGCCGAAAACGTTGTTGAACCGGATCTTGAGCGAGTTGATACCGGTCGCCGTGCGTTCTCGCGCCTCAATCGCCGCGATGTATCGCTGGCTGTTTTGCCGGATGTCGCGCCATTCGTCCAACTCAGGGTGGAAACCGCTTCGGATGGTGCCCCCGTCAGCGATGTTGATCGGGGCGTCTTCGGAGATGGCGGTCAAGATTTGTTCGCGAACATTCTCGACGGGGTCGAAGGGACGGTTGAGGTCGGCGCTTTCAAGTTCTGCGGTCAAGGTGAGTAAGCGCGGAAGTTGGGCCAGACTGCGGCCAAGGGCGAATAATTCCCGCGCTGTGGCGCTGTTCAAAGTCACCTTGGCAAGCAGTCGCTCCAGATCCTGAATGGACCCAAGCACTCGACGCAGGTCGCCCCTGACAATGATTTTGCTTGCCAGTTCTCCCACAGCATCCAGCCGTGTCTCAATCTCCTCCGGGTCTGTGCAGGGGTTCAGTAGTCGCCGCCGCAACAAGCGCCCGCCCATGCCGGTGGAAGTCTGGTCGAGGACGTGAATCAGCGTGGAGTCGCGCGATTCGCCAGCAAACAGCGGCTCCACCAGTTCAAGGTTGCGGATAGTGGCAGCATCCAGCACCATGTGGCTGCGTCGTTCATAGTAGGCCGGAACGTTTAAATGACTGAGCGCAGTCTTTTGCGTGTCGCGCAGGTAGTGGAGAACCGCGCCGGCCGCGGCAACGGCGAGAGGCCTCTCTTGCAGCCCGCAGCCGTCGAGAGATAGCAGCCGGAACGTCTCGAGTATCTGACGTCCGGCATAATCGCCGCCGAAAATCCAGGGCTCAAGCGCTGTTTCGAGACACGGCGCGCCTAGAGCCTGTCCCTCCGGATATAAAACTTCCTTGGTGCGAAGCGTTTCTAGCGCAGGAACGACTTCGGCATTGTCCAGTTCGGTCGCACGGAACTCCCCGGTTGACAGATCCGCATAAGCAAGCCCAGCCCTTTCTCCTTTGAGAAACACAGCCGCCAGGAAGTTGTTCTCGTGAGAGCGGAGCAGATTGGAATCGGTAGCCGTGCCGGGCGTGATCACACGCGTTACTTCGCGGCGTACTAACTTCTTCCCCGGTCCCGCTTCCTCCATCTGTTCGCAGATGGCCACGCGATAGCCGCGCTGAATCAGGCGAGCGATGTAGCCGTCAGCCGCGTGAAAAGGCACTCCGCACATAGGTACGGGGTCGCCGCGCTCCTTGTTACGCGCCGTGAGTGTAATTTCAAGTTCACGCGCCGCCGTAACTGCATCTTCGTAGAACAGTTCGTAGAAGTCACCCAGCCGGAACAGTAAGAGCGCATTAGGAACCTGTTGTTTTGCGGCCTGATACTGCCGCATGAGGGGTGTCGCCGCTTCCATCAATGTTGAACTGCGCTAAAGCGGGCGACCGGCTTCTTTTTGCTCAGCACACTAGAGCGAAAGCTAGGCATAGAGGCCGCGGCGGCGGATGGCGTAGGCGACCCGGTCTACCGACAGCATGTAGGCGGCTGTGCGGTTGTTTACCTTGTGCTTGGCGGCGAAATTCACAACATCATGAAAGCTTGTGACCATCATTTGCCGGAGACGGCTGTTTACGTCTTCCTCGGTCCAGAAATAGCCTTGCCGGTCCTGCACCCATTCGAAGTAAGAGACCGTCACTCCGCCGGCGTTAGCCAGAATATCGGGGATCACAAACACGTTGTTTTCCGCAAGAATGGAGTCAGCGGCAAAAGTCGTAGGCCCGTTCGCGCCTTCGCATAAGATTTTGGCCTTGACCTTTGCGGCGTTGTGCGAGGTGATGACATTCTCGCGCGCCGCCGGGATCAGAACGTCGCATTCCAGCAGCAGTGCTTCGTCCTTATCGATGTCCTCACCGCCCAGAAAGCCGCAGATGCTGCCGCTATCTCGACGGTGACGCATAAGAGCGTCGATATCAAGCCCACTCGCGTTGTAAACCGCGCCGTCGTACTCGATGATGCCGATAATCTTAAAGCCGGTCTCCGCCATCAGCCGTGCTGCCATCCCGCCGACGTTGCCGAAGCCTTGGATGATGACGCGCGTGTCTTCCGGTCGCATGCCGAAACGCTTTAAAGCTTCCAGGGTGACGATCATGCAACCGCGTCCGGTTGCCTCCGGCCGCCCCCGCGAGCCGCCCAACTCCAACGGTTTTCCGGTTACCACGGCGGTCACCGTATGGCGCTGATGCATGGAGTAGGTATCCATAATCCACGCCATCGTCTGCTCGTTGGTGTTGACATCGGGCGCGGGTACGTCGCGTTCCGGGCCGATGAACTCGGACAACTCGGCCGTGTACCGCCGCGTTAGCCGCTCCAATTCGCCCTCGCTCATCAGGTGAGGTTCACAGATCACGCCACCCTTTCCGCCGCCAAAAGGGATGTTGACAACCGCGCACTTCCAGGTCATCCAAGCGGCCAGGGCGCGTACCTCATCCAACGAGACATCCGGGGCAAAACGAATCCCGCCTTTTGCCGGTCCACGAGCGATGGAGTGCTGGACGCGGTATCCCGTAAAGACTTCGATGCGGCCGTCGTCGAGGACGACCGGAATGTGAACGGTGACCTCCAGCGTGGGCTGACGCAGGATTTTGCGTACTCCAGGTTCCAAACCGAGCAGCTCGGCCGCTTGGTCAAAGCGATGTGCTGCGGATTCCCACGGGTTGATCTCCTGATCAGCGAACTCCGGTTGGGAGCCGGAGGATTCCGAAACACCGGACGGGGGTGCGGTCGTGAGCATGGTCTGTTCTTACACTGTCATGAAGTGGTGGCCAGCGCAAGAGGCGGCGAAAACAAGGGTAAACGGAAATCCGCATGAACTCCATTGGCTAGCGACACGTCTAACTTAATGTCTTTGGCAAAGGACATTTATGACAGACGACGAACGACGAATGCTGACCGATCTGGCGGACAAGATTGCGAATACGCCCGCACCGCCCAGAGATCCTGACGCAGAACAACTGATTCGCACGCGCATTGGCTCGCGTCCTGATGCGTTGTACCTGATGACACAAACGGTTCTGATTCAGAATATGGCGCTGCAGCAGGCGCAGCAGCAGATTCAGCAGCTGCAGAGCCAAGGGCAGGGAAGTCAGGTGACAACCGGGGGAAGCTTTATAGGCAGTGGCGGGCAGGGCGCCAGGCCATCAGGGCAGCAGCAGTCTGCGCCGCCACCGCCCAGCTACGCAGCACCTAGCATGAGTTCACCAAGCCCGCAGGTGGGCGCGCCGAGTGGTGCACCGAGCTTTCTGAAAGGCGCCGCACAGACCGCCGCGGGTGTCGCGGCAGGTGCCCTGGCATTTGAAGGGATTCAATCGCTGTTCTCGCATCCCGGGTACGGCGGGGGCGGTTCCGGCTTCTTCGGAGGCGGCGGAATCGGCGGTTACGCGCCACAGATGGGCGAAACGGTTGTGAATAATTACTACGACAATCCTGGTGGCGGCGACCGGGACGACTATGGCCGCGGCGGCGACGATTATCAGGCGGTGGATAACGCCACCGACGTACCGGACACCGATTACAGCGATGCCGGCTCCGATGACAGCGGCAGCTTTGACGATGGGGGCGGCAACGGCGGAGACAATTTCTCCTAACCGTTCATCGTAAACCGGACGAAGGACTTCAGCGAGGTCCTTCGTTTCCAATCAGTCGTCGGTTTCGCCAGCATCCGGCAGAGCGGCCTGCTCTGCGCTTTTCTGGTGCTGTACAGCCGCTTCGATCCATTTACCGAGATAGTTCTGGCGGCAGTCGTTTATTGTCTTGCGGGCCTCGCGAGGTCCGCCCCAGCCTTTCATTTCCGTCCTGACACCTTGCAATTCCTTATAAATAGAGAAGAAGTGCTCGATCTCGCGACGCGTGTGAGGAAAGACCTGATCGATGGTATGAATGCTGTCGAATCTCGGGTTTCGGTTGGGAACGGCTAAGACCTTTTCGTCGCTCTCAGTCTGGTCGTACATGTGAAGTATGCCGACGGGCCGGGCCTCCATCATGCAGCCGGTAAAGCTTGGCTCGTCTACGAGAACAAGAATGTCGAGCGGATCGCCGTCGTCGGCCAGAGTGCCCGGAATGAAACCGTAGTCGCCCGGATAATGCATGGGGGAATACAAAGCACGATCAAGCCGAAACAGGTTCAGGCCGCCGTCGTATTCGTACTTGTTTGCTGAGTTTTTCGGGATCTCAATGATGGCTCGAACTACCTCGGGTGAGTCAGCGCCGGGGTCGATATCGTAGAGCTTCACGGGTTCACTTTAGCAAAGCTTTGGGCGAAAGGCGAAAGGCCCGGCGAGCAGTTTGATCTAATCACCTATGCAGAAGAAGCTATGGACGAGCCTGCTATCTTTCGCTGCGCTGACCCAGGCGGGTGGCGGAGCAAGTCCGCAGGCGCAGATCAGCAGAGGCCCGGTTCGGGCGACAATTGCGCTACCCGATGCCAAGAACGGCTTCTATCGCGGCACTCGCTTTGACTGGTCTGGCGTGATTACAGACCTGGAAGCGAACGGCCACCGCTATTACGGGCGCTGGTTCACCAAGACCGACCCTTCCGTTCACGATTTCATTTACGACGGTGCCGACATTGTGGCGGGCACGTGCAGCGCGGCAACCGGCCCTGTGGAAGAGTACGCGCCGGTGGGATGGGACGAGGCGAAGCAGGGCGGCAGTTTCCTAAAGATCGGCGTGGGTGTGCTCCGCAAGGAAGGAGATGCCTACGACAACTACCACGTGTACCGGATTGCGAATGGCGGGTCGTGGAGGGTCCGCCACGGCCACGACCAGGTGGAGTTCATTCAGGAACTAACGGACCGTGCTTCTGGTTTTGGCTACACGTACCGAAAGTATCTGCGACTGACAGAAACCGACAACGAACTGGTGCTGGAGCACGTGTTACGAAATACCGGCAAGCGCGCCATTCACACGAACGTCTACAACCATAACTTTTTGGTGCTCGACCGGCAAGGGCCAGGTCCGGGCTTGACCATTTCGTTGCCATTCGGCATACAGACGCAGAAGCCGCCCGACAAGAGCCTGGCTGTCGTGGACAAGAATCAAATCCGGTACATGAAGACCCTGGTGGACAAAGACACGGTCGCCATGCCAATTACCGGATTTGGCAGTTCCGCGAGCGACAACAAGATTCGGATTGAGAGCGTTCACGCCGGTGCGGGAATGACCATCGAAACGGACCGTCCGCTGTGGCGCGAGTCGCTCTGGTCAATCCGCACTGTAGTGGCGATGGAGCCTTTTATCGTAGTGGATGTGAAGCCCGGCGCTGAGTTCAGCTGGAAGACTACTTACACTTACTACACGCTCCACGGCGCAAAGCACTAGCGGCAGAGTGAGGCGCTGCCGCCGTGCCAGAGCACCAGGCTTAGAACTTGACCTGAGGAACTTTTCGATCTTCGTCGCTGGTTTTGAAGTAGTTGTCGTCCTTCTGGAAGCCGAACATGGACGCAGCAAGATTCTTGGGGAACAGTTGCACGTCGGTGTTGTAGCGCTGAATCGATAGATTGTAATCCCGCCGATCGACCGCGATGCGATTCTCGGTTCCAGCTATCTCGTCCTGTAGCCGAAGGAAGTTTTCGTTCGACTTCAGCTCCGGGTAGCGTTCCTGGATAACAAGTAGGCGGCCAAGAGCACCGGTCAACTGATTGTTCGCGGCAATCTCGCCCTGCCGCGAATTCGCACCCAGCAAAGCAGACCGCGCATTCGCGATATCGCCGAAAACGGTCTGTTCCTGTTTCGCGAAGCCTTTCACTGTTGCCACGAGATTCGGGATCAAATCGGCGCGGCGTTTCATGTCATTGTCCACTTGCGCCCAGCGCGCGTCGATCTCATTTTTCTCTGTCACCAGTGAGTTGCGTTCCCCGATAAGCTGTGTTCCAAACACAACCACCACCAGAACAATCACAACTAAACCAATCAGTGCAGCCTTCATAACAATCTCCTTGTATAGTTGGGGCGCGATCGCCTGCGCAGCAATCGTTGCTACTTTTCCAAGCCGTCCACAAACCGCACCAGCGCGTCGATCTCTTTCAGATAGCGGCTGAACAAGCCAGCGGCATCGAAGCTGGTCTTCTGCTTGGGAGCGGCGCGAATCGCCAGTATCTCATTCGTGGCGGGCATCGGCAACGGAATTGCTTCGGTAAGGGACTCGACAATTTCCGCTTTCTTCCAGCGTCCTTCGTGTCCGCTCAGCAGCAGCGCGTGACGACCCAAAACGCAAAAGGTGGAAACCGAATCTGTCATCAGTCGCAGCAAACGTGCCGAATCGGACAGCACTTCTGCCGCTTTCTGCCGAAGGCGGAGTTGCTTAGCACGCAGCTCGTGTTCGACTTGGGCCCGGTAAAAGGAACGATCAATTTCAAGATTTTCGATGACATCGATGCCGAACAGCACTTTGCGATGTTCCTGCATGTCGTGAAACTCCATGGGGAACGAATCGGTGGAGCGGCGAACTTCCTCGTCACTCATCAGCAAAGGCGGCGGGTTGCCTTGTTCACGCCACCAACGAAATACCGGCTCCGATTGCACTAGTTCATGGGGTGTCACCTGACGCAGCACACAAAGGATATTCAGGTCGGAGGTTTGGGCGTGGTAATCGCCAACCGCCGCGGAGCCGTAGAGAATGACAGCGACGATCTCTTCTCCTAACGCGGCCCGCAGTCTCGCGATTAAATCGGCAACGCTTTCGTCCAGTTTTTTAGTTTCCAATGTCATCTCCCGTCTTGTTGCCCGTACCTACCAGTCACTGCTGGCGCCACCGCCGCCGAAGTCACCGCCGCCGCCAAAGCCGCCAAAGCCTCCTCCACCGCCCGAGCCACCCCCGAAGCCTCCGCCAGAACCCCACCCGTCATCGCGACGGCCGGAGCTGCTGAGCAGATTGCCGATCAACATGCCGGTCCAGAAGCCGCCACCACCGCCACGGCCGCCTCGCCCGCCGCGCCGTCCTCCGAACAACCAGAACAAGAAGAAGATGCCGAGTACAATCAGCCAGCCAGGTATGCCGCTTCGGCGCTGGCGGCCAACGGGCTGTTCCGGTTGGAGTGCCGGGGCGGGAAGAGTATTCGCGAAGGCGATGTTCTTGCCTTGCGCAATCTGGTCGGCCATGGTGCGCGCCGCTTGCACGATGGCGGCGCCATACTGACCCGCGCGAAGATCCGGGCGCATGGCCCGAAGCGTACTTCCGGAAAAACCATCAGTGACATATGGCTCCAGACCGCGTTCGATCTCAAGATCGGTCTTGTGGTCCTGGACGGCGATGAGCAGCAATGCGCCCTGATTGGTGTTCTTGTATCCGATCTTCCACTTACGCCCGAGCTCCAAGCCAAAGTCGCGGATCGGCGTGTCGCCAACTGTGTCGACGGTGACGAAGGCCAACTGGACGCCCAACTCGTGATCGACACGGGCGCAAAACTGTTCGAGTGTTTCTTTGCTCTGCGCATCTACGACATGAGCATAGTCGTTTACGTAGCCGGTGGGCTCAGGTAATGAGTTTACGTCGGCCGCTGCGCTGGTCAGCACAAAGAGGGTGCCGATGACGAGCCAGTTGCGTATGCGACGCACGTAGGAGGGCAGTGCCATGAAACCTGAGGTTACCAATCAGTACGAGGAATGCGTGCGAAGTGTTCCAATCGCCGCCCAGGCGAGCGGCCTGACGTTTGGCAACGTTCATTACTGCCATCTTCTGGAGATGGCGCACGGCATCGAAGGCGAGGAAAAGCGCACACGCCACTGCCACTACGATGGCGAAGGCGCTGACGGTGTGGAGCATTGCCTATAGGGGGACACGCCGCAACCGCAAAGCATTACTGATGACGGACACGGAACTGAAAGTCATGGCGGCGCTGGCAAGCATGGGGCTGAGTAGAATCCCAAAGAATGGGTAGAGAATGCCGGCAGCGACGGGCACACCAAGCACGTTATATATGAACGCGAAGAACAGATTCTGGCGAATATTGCGCATGGTGGCGCGGCTGAGCCGGATGGCGCGTAGGATGCCCGTCAGGTCTCCATGTAACAAGGTGACGGCCGCGCTTTCCATGGCAATGTCGGTGCCTGTTCCCATGGCGATGCCAACGTTAGCGCTGGCGAGCGAAGGAGCATCGTTTACGCCGTCGCCGGCCATTGCCACAATACGGCCGCTCGCCTGCAGTTTGCGAATGCGAGCGGCTTTTTCAGCAGGCAGGACTTCCGCTTCCACCTCGTCGATCCCCGCTTCTTTTGCGATGGCCGATGCCGTAGCTCGCGTGTCGCCGGTCAACATGACAACGTGGACGCCCTGCTCACGAAGACTCCGCACGGCTTCAATGCTGGTGCTTTTCAGTGAATCTGCAACCGCAATGGATGCCGCGGGCTGACCGTCGATGGCGACATAAACCATCGCCTCCCCATCGCTCGCCATGCCGAATGACGAAACAGCAATGCCGTTATCGGTAAGAAAGGCTTGCGTGCCCACCAGCACCACTTTGCCATCGACGGAGCCGCGTACGCCGCGGCCGGGAACGGATGCAAAGCCACTCACTCGACTTACGGTTACCCCGATGTTGCGCGCTCCTTCCACAACGGCGCTCGCAAGCGGATGTTCGCTCGCTTGCTCGACGCTGGCGGCAAGGCCCAGCACTTGGTTTTTATCCCAGCCGGCGACGGTGTTGACCGCGGTCACCTTAGGCTTGCCCTCAGTGAGTGTGCCTGTTTTATCCACGACGACGGTATCCACACGGTGCAAAATTTCGAGGGCTTCGGCGCGCCGGATTAGAATGCCGGCCGTGGCGCCGCGTCCGGTTCCGACCATCACGGACATGGGTGTTGCTAATCCAAGGGCGCAGGGGCAGGCGATGATGAGCACCGCCACCGCATTTACCAGAGCGTGCGCAAAACGTGGTTGTGGGCCCCAGAGGGCCCAGATGCCGAAGGTCAAAAGCGCGCAGAGTATGACGGCCGGAACAAAATAACCGGCGACTCTATCGGCGAGGCGCTGAATGGGCGCGCGCGTCCGTTGCGCTTCACTAACAAGGCGGACAATCTGGCTGAGAAGCATGTCGCGGCCTACGCGCTCAGCACGCATGATGAAGCCGCCTTGCCCGTTAACCGTGCCACCCGAGACGCGCGACGCGAGGTTCTTTTGCACAGGTAGCGATTCGCCGGTCAACATAGATTCGTCGACAGCGCTGGTGCCTTCCGTGACCACGCCATCGACTGGAATTTTCTCGCCGGGACGAACGCGGAGTAAGTCGCCCGGATGTACATGTTCCAGGGGTATGTCCCGTTCCTCGCCCATCGCGATCAGGCGCGCGGTCTTGGGTGCGAGTTCCAACAGCGAGCGAAGCGCAGTGCTGGTGCGGCTGCGGGCGCGAAGTTCCAGCACTTGGCCCAGCAAAACCAAAGTGACAATGACCGCCGCTGGTTCATAGTAGAGCGGAAGCTGGCCGCCGGCGCTGCGGAACGTGACTGGCAGCAGTTGTGGCATCAGCGTGGCGAGCAAGCTGAAACCGAAGGCGATACCGGCACCGAGAGCAATTAAGGTAAACATGTTCAGATGGCGGTTCACCAGCGAGGCCCAACCGCGTTCGAAGAGCGGCCACCCGCACCACAGCACCACCGGGCTGGCGAAGGCAAGTTCAATCCAGGGCAGCACCGGTGCGGTGAGAAAGCCGGATCGCGGTGCTTGCATTCCGGCGCCGCCGAACCATTCGCGGAACATGAATAGCAACAGCGGAACCGTGAGCGCCGCAGCGATGTAGAAACGCCGCTGCATGTCGCGCAGTTCGGAGTTGTCTGCCTCGCCGGTGACCTCCACCGGCTCAAGAGCCATGCCGCACTTCGGGCAGGTGCCAGGCCCTTTTTGCCGCACTTCCGGATCCATGGGACACGTATAGTCTGCTTCCGTGCCGAGCGTGGAATTGGCCATGGGAGCCGGAGCGGGTTTCGGGGCTGCGGGGGCCGGGGCACCGCCTAGTTGCACTAAAGCAGGCCGGGTGATCTTCGGGGCCAGGTAAAGGTCGGGGCGCGCACTGAACTTGGTTTCGCAACCTTTGCTGCAGAAGTAGTACGTCTTGCCCTGAAAGTCGCTGTGTGCCGCAGCCCGCGCGGGATCGACCGTCATGCCGCAGACCGGATCGATTTCAGTCATTTTCTTTCATTGTCCCTGGTAAGGCACGGCCTGGTGGTTCATATCCACCAAGTCTGGTCGTCCGGGCGCGATGCCATTTGCATTCTGGGCGAGAAGTCAACGGTTTCCGTTTGGCATGCATTTTGCAATGTGAGACAGCGTAGCCGGACGGCAGATCCGGCAACTTTCTTCGTTGGAGAGGATGAAATGAAAACAAAGCTGTTGTCATTGCTGCTGCTAGCCGGCAGCACGGTTTTCGCCCGCGGAGTATATTTCGGCGTCGGTGTGGGCGGCGGCTATTATGCACCGCCGCCGCCTCCGCCACCCGTGGTGACGTACGCTGTGCCGGCGCCTGGGCCCGGGTATAGCTGGGTGGGCGGGTATTGGTATCCAGTGGGGCCGCGCTACCACTGGCACGCCGGTTACTGGGCGCATCCACCCTACTATGGCGCGCGTTGGGTTGAACCCTATTACTACGGTCACCGTTACTATCGCGGCTATTGGCGGCGGTAAGCGGTGGGTTGTGGGGCAGTGCCCTTTGGGGAGCACTGCCCCACGACGGCTGATTTTCTGAAAGACTATCGGAATGGTGCCGCTGATCATTCCTGACCCCAACATTGCTTTCCTTGTTCTGGCTATAGGTTTGGGCGCAGTTTTTTGGGAAGCACACACGCGGGGGTTGTTCATGCCCGGCATTGTGGGCACGGTTCTGATTGCGCTCGCCGGGCTTTCTTTATACTCATTCGAGCCTGGCTGGCAGGGCGCGGCCCTGATTGTTGTCGCAATCGGCGTGCTGGTGCTTCAACTAAGGCCGCAAGTCAAGATGCCAGTGCGTGCACTGGCCGGCATTGTCGGCGCAATCTTGCTGACATTAGGAGCAGTATTGTTGTTTGCCGAGCCGAATCGCATTCCACCGCTGGTTGCGGGCTCCATCTCTGCGGTCCTGGGCTTAGTGGCAATCTTCCTTGGTTACCGCGCGATGCGTGCACTTCAGCAGTCGATGATGACGGGCGAAGACTGCATGTGCCGCGAATGTGCCATTGCGGAAACGGACATCGATCCTGATGGAACCGTTCTGGTGCGGGGTGAACATTGGCGCGCACACAGCGAATATCCAATCCGTCGGGGCGCGCGGGTTCACATACGGCAGGTCTATGGCATGGTTCTCTTCGTGGAGATTCCCTAAGCGGATGAGGCCGGTGGACGCTTCGGCGCTACTCACGCCATCTTAATGCCAGCGGACTTGTAGATCGCTTCCATATACTTCATGTCGCGCAGGCCTTCTTCGCCGTTGGTTTTGGGCTCGCGATTTTCGGCGATGCAACGTGCAAATTCGTCGGCCTCTACGGCAAACTGCATTGGATCTTTTTGTTGTTCATCGACTTCCATCGGCGGCTGACCTTGGATGTTCACCGTCATGTGGATTCCCTGGTAAGCGAAGGCAGGTTCGGCTTTGATGCTGCCCTTGGAGCCGTAGACCTGATAACCACCGGCCATGTTGGCGCCATAAGTGGTGGAACAGGCGGCGACAATGCCAGACGGAAACTTCATGGTCCAGTTGACGTTTTCTTCCACGCTCGTGAAGCGACCGTCGTTGTCTATTACGGAAGCGTAGCCTTCCAGGTGCTCGGGTTCTTCGCCGGTTAAATAGCGGCACGCGTTTAACGAGTAGATACCCACGTCGGGTAGCGGTCCGCCGCCCGAAAGCTTTTTGTCGAGCCGCCACTCACCCGGCTTGATGTTGAAGCCGTTCGTGCTGACAATGGTTTGCACTTTGCCGAGAGCGCCGCTTCGAATCAGTTCTATAGCTTTTAAATTTGTTGGCTCATACTGGCAGCGGTAGGCCAGGAACAGCTTTACATTCGCCGCGCGGCAGGCTGAGACCATTGCCTGCGCATCCTTCACCGACGTAGCCATCGGCTTTTCCGACAGCACATGCTTACCGGCGTTTGCGGCCCGTATGGTGTATTCGGCGTGCATGCTGTTCGGCAGCGCGATATACACCGCGTCGATGTCTTTGTTATTGCGGATCTCGTCAAAATTCTCGTAGCTGTAAATGTTTTTAGACGGAACATTGTATTCCGCCGCACTCTTTTCCGCTTTGTCCCGGTGCCCACTCACAAGCGCCGTAACTTCCGACCGCTCTGACATTTTGCAGGCGGGCATGAAGTGGTTCAGCGATATGCGTCCCAACCCGACGATGCAGTAGCGTAGCTTTCGCGCGGAGCTCGGCGGGTCGGCCGAAGCCGTTTGGGCTTGCATAAAAGGCGACAAACCAGATGCTGCTACTCCGAGCGCGAAACTGCGACGACTGACATTCATAACGTTAACTTCACCAGACACAACGGTACCAAGCAAAGGCAAGCCCGCATATGGCGACGCCTTTTATAGTCCCTAGTAGTTTTTCAGTCCCCAAGCCTGAGGAACTGTGCTAAAACTTGCTTCAGCTTCAGTCGGGGTTAGTGCCAGCATTACGTCCGTCGGTTCAGACTTTCGTCTGAAGCTGTACACCCGCGCGTGTACGAATTACTTACGAAAGATGGCTTTGATGATCCGAATACTACAGAGTTTGTACTTTCGGAGCGTGCTTGTCGCGCTCTGCCTTGCCGTCGCCTTTTCTAACGCCCAAACAACAGTGGGTTCATTGTTAGGCACCGTTACCGATCCGTCAGGGGCAGCTATGGTGGGAACCCAGGTTGTACTTACAAATTTAGCTACCAACGAAAAAAGGACGGAGACCACAGATGCGCAAGGTTTGTATCAATTTGTGAACCTTACGCCAGGGAATTACTCCGTGGAGGTAGAGAAGACGGGCTTTAAGCGCTTCCTGGAATCCTCGGTAACGGTGCAGACACAGACCGCTACCCGCATTAACATTCCGCTGGAAGTAGGGCAGTTGAACCAAACCGTAGAGGTGACGGAACAAACGCCCCTGCTAACGCCAGAATCGACCTCGCTTGGAACCGTTATCGACGAGCGTAAAACGGATGAATTGCCTCTGAATGGACGCAATCCTCTTAATCTGGTGGCGCTGGTGCCGTCGGTTGTACCGCAGGGCGGTTCCATGTCGAATCCGAATGGGCAGAACCCGTTTGCGTGGGGTAATTATCAGATCGGCGGAGGCATGGCAAACCAGAGCATGGTCTGGCTTGACGGATCGCCGGTGAATGGCAGCTACATCAACATCACTGCCCTGATTCCGACGCAAGATTCACTGCAGGAATTCAAGGTGGCGACCAATAATCTGTCGCCCGAGTACGGGCGCTTCGCCGGGGGCGTGGTCAACTTTACGACTAAGTCGGGGACAAACCAGCTGCACGGCACTGCCTGGGAGTATCTGCGCAACAAAGATCTGAATGCGAATACCTTCTTCAACAATGCAGCCGGTGTTCCGCGCGGCGCGTTTACACAGAACCAGTTTGGCTTCAACATAGGCGGGCCTGTTTACATTCCGAAGATACTGGACGGCAGAAACAAAACGTTTTTCTTTGTTGATTATGAAGGCTTCCGTTTACGTCAGGGCGTGTCCTATACCGAGACCGTTCCTACCGCGCAGGAACGAGGTGGAGATCTTTCGGCTCTGGCTGCCTCGCAAGGTCACCCCATCTATGACCCGTTGACAACTTGCGGCACAGGCGCTCCGGGAACACCGGCTTGCGCTCCGGGTGTTGCGGTCGGCACTCGAACCGCGTTTGCGGGCAATGTTATCCCAACAAGCCGAATCAACCCGACTTCACTTTTACTTTTGAATCTGTACCCGGCGCCGAATGCTGCCGGTAATGCACAGGGCGTCGGTAACTGGGTGGGCAACGCCAGCCAAGGCGGTAATAACAATGAAACGGTGGTACACATCGACCAGAACGTTTCTGACAAGCAACACGTAACGGCTCGTTACTCGTACTGGGGCAACATCAATTTGCCGGAAGATCCGCTGCACAACGGTATCTGCCAGGACCGCTGCACGGAGACGTTTAATACCAACAACTTCGTCCTGGGAGACACGTATTCGTTCTCGCCGACCACCATCATGGACATCCATCTGAGCTATCAGCGATTCGATTACAATCGCATCCCGGAAACGCTCGGTTACGATTTGACGCAGGTGGGCTGGCCGGCCTCGTTGAATACACAAGCAGTTTTTCGTGACATCCCGCTGCCGGTTATCAATGGTTTCGACACGGCGAACACCTTCGGCAGCCAAGGCGCGGGTAGCGTGATCATCGACCGCAACGACAACTACCGGGCATCGGCCAACGTTACTAAGATCCTCGGTAAGCACACGGTACAGGTAGGCGGCGAGTTCCTGCGCCTCACTCATAACTATGCGCAGACCAATGTTCCGACCGGCTACTTTAACTTCAACCCTGACCTAACCGCCCAGAATGCGAATAATACGGCAGGCAGCGGTCTTGGTTTCGCGACGTTCCTGTTGGGCTATCCTTCCGGCGGAGGCGCCAGCAGCCCGGCGCTTATCGCTGGACAGCAACTCTACCCGGCGCTGTTCATTAATGACGTTTGGCACGCCACGTCTAAGTTGACGATCAATGTGGGCTTACGTTGGGAACATGCCGGTCCGTGGACGGAGCGCTACAACCGCATTTCTTACTTCAATCCGACACAGGCAAACTCGGTGCTGGCATCGGCCGGCATTCTCGCGCCGGGTAATGTGGATCTGGTGGAGAGCTTAGGTACCCGTTATCGCAGCGGGATTGCACCCGACTGGAAGCAGTTTGGACCGCGCGCCGGTGCGGCCTATCAGATTACGCAGAAGGCGGTGTTCCACACCGGCTACGGCGTTTTCTGGTTACCGAATGACGTAGCTTGGGACGCCAGTCCGAATAACGATCCGATTAACAGCTACACCACCCCGGTATTGGAGTCGGTATACACCGGTGTGCCTGCCTGCTATCCAGCGAACTGCACCAGTACCTCTGCGGTGACTGGTAACAAGGGCTATACAATCGCTAATCCATTCCCGGGTGGAATTGTTGCGCCTCCCGGCCGGAGCCCATCCTATGCGCAAACGCTGCTGGGAAACGGGATCAATGAAAACCAGACCGGGAACCCTTACGGCTATGCACAACAGTGGAATGCCGATATCCAGTATCAAATCTCCAATGGATTTCTACTTGATGTGGCCTACGGCGGCGCCAAGGGGACGCACCTGCCTATCGATTCACCGCAGCTTGACCAGTTACCCGATCAGTTCCTTTCCTTGGGTAATGCTTTGCTGACCAATGTGCCTAATCCCTACTACGGCTTAGTCACATCCACCGGTTCTCCACTCGCTCAGAAAACGGTGCAGGAAGGGCAGTTGCTCCGCCCTTATCCTGAGTACAACGGCGTGAATTTCGCCGGCCAGGGGATTGGTGACTCCACTTACAATTCGCTGCAGGTTCAAGCGACCAAGCGATTCTCGGGTGGTAATTCGATCCTGGTAGCTTATACACACTCGAAGCTCATCAGCAACACCGACACGATCACGGGCTGGCTGGAATCCGGCGGTACCGGCGGATACCAGGACTGGAACAATCTAAGAGCCGAGAAGTCGCTGGCCTCCTTCGATACACCAGACCGGCTTGTGGTGAGCTACGTTCTCGACATCCCCGTCGGCCACGGACGCAAGTACATGGCGAATAGCAATGGACTCGTAAATGCAGTTATTGGCGGATGGGGTGTTCAGGGCGTCACTACGCTGCAGACGGGGTTCCCGCTACACTTCTCAACGAATTCGAACACGACCAACTCTTTCGGCGGCGGTCAACGCCCCAACGTGATTGTTGGCTGCGACAAGAGTATCTCGGGCGGCATAACCAATAAGCTGAACGAATATTTCAACACTGCTTGCTTCAGCCAGCCGGCTGCTTTCACCTTCGGAAGTGAAAGCCGGACGGATCCCAGCCTGCGCGCACCGGGTGAAGCCAATTGGGACTTCTCCGCTTACAAGAGCTTTCCGATTACGGAGCACGCCAACGTGCAGTTCCGGGCGGAGTTCTTCAACATTTTCAACCGTGTGCAGTTTGGTTATCCAGGCCAGACATTCGGTTCGTCGAACTTCGGGCAGATTACCAATCAGGTCAACAGCCCACGCTTGATTCAATTCGCGGGCAGATTCTCGTTCTAACGGGAAACTGTTTCTTCCACAGCGGCGGGGTTGCAGATCATTCTGCAACCCCGCTTCTATTTAGGCTGGGCTTTCTTGAACGCTTCCATCTGGTGGGCGGCGTCGGAGGTACGGCCCTGCTTGCGGTACAGCGTGGCTAATCCGAAATGCGCTTGCGCTGCGATTGGGCCTATGTCCTCAACGCCCAGCATTGCGAGCCAGGTCTTTTCAGCATTGGCTGCATCGCCGTCGAGCGACTCCGCTTTACCCAGAGCGTAAAGAGTTTCGGGCATGTGCGGACGAAGTTTGTCGGCTCGCTCGAGTTCGGTGCGTGCGGCTTTCACGTTTCCCTGCTGCAGTAAAGCGTTCCCCAGTGCATACGCTGTTTCGGCATCGCCGGGCTGCAACTTCTGTTCCGCACGAAACTCTTCCTCGGCTTTCGGCCAATCTGCCGTTGCCACAAACAATTGTCCAAGAGCGAGATGAATGCCAGGCGTATCGGGACGGGAGCGCAGCGCTTCACGGTACTCCGTCTCTGCCTGAGGCATCTGCTTTAGCGCGGCGTAGTTCTCACCCAGCGCCTGCTTGGCGCGTGCGGATTCCGGGTATGCCGATTCCAGCGTATCCATTGCTTCTTTCGCCAGCAGACCGCTGGCGCGTCCCAGGTAGTAGAGAAGATCCGGGTCATTCGGATGCTTGGTCAGGGCAGCGTTCAAATCAGCGACGGCCTCTGCGAAGTGTCCTACTTTCAGTTGCGCGATGCCCAGCATATCTGTTGCTTGCGCTTGTTCCAGATAAGGAATAGCCTCCGATGCATAGCCTTGGGCCAGCAGCGCGAAGCCAAGCATTTGTTTCGCGCCGGCCAGATCGGGCTTCATTTCCAGCGCGTGCTTCAGGGGAGCGACGGCCGAAGCGTAGTCGTGATTCTCAATGTAAGCGGCGCCGAGATTGACGAATCCGGCCGGCAAGTCCGGGGCAAGTTCGGTGACGGTCTTGAACTCGGCAATCGCGGTCGGCATTTGTCCTGCTTGCTTCGCGGCAAGGGCGGCTTGGACGTGACGAACCACCTCGGGCGATGCAGCCTGCAGAGTAAGGCCGGCTGAAATCAAAAGTGAAGCAATCACGGCTGGACCGTCTCACGCACGGTCAGGATCTGATCCGCACGAACGCCGGTCATACTCTGGTGCACGCCGGAGGGCCACCAAATCTCGAGATCGGTATCCGTTGCCGGGCCAAGGCCGAAATGCACGCGCTTGTCACTGGCCGAGAGATAGCTGCCGGCGGTCGTCGCGTATTGCCATTGTTTGCCGGCGCGGATCCGCGCACCCATGCCATCGCGGTTACTGCGTGTTCCCACAAGCACCAGCGTGAGCCAATGCGCCTCTTTGCCGCGATTTAGAAACACGGCAGGCTTGCTGCCCAACACACTCATTACAGCGTCCATTGCACCATCGTTGTTGAGATCTCCAATAGCCACTCCGCGACCGGCAACCGGACGCTCGAATCCGGTCTCACCACGAACGAAGTGTCCTTGTTGGTTCAAAGCTAACAGCGGCGGCTCCAGGTAATGCAAGAGGGGATCAATCTCTGCGACGTTGTCCATCACGTGGCTTTGCGCGGCGAATAAATCCTTCCAGCCGTCATTATCGAAGTCTTCGAGACGCATGCCCCACCCGGAACTGTGAGCCGAAAGGGTGCCGATTCCGGTCTCAAGACTGCGGTAAGAAAATTGGCCATCGCCGTCATTGTGATATACCGCATAAACCTGCTTGGCCAAGTTAGTCACGACGATATCAGGGCGCCCGTCGTTGTCATAATCGCGAAAATCTGCACCCATGCCTGCGAACGGCTTGCCATCGTCAGATAACGCGACACCGGCGTCCAGCGCGCGTTCTGTAAACGTGCCGTTGCCGTTGTTGTGAAACAGGAACTGTTCCATGCCGTCGTTGGCAACGAAGATATCTGCAAAGCCATCCGCGTCGTAATCGTTAAAAGCAACTCCTAAGGAGCGGCCCGGTTTACTGGCGATGCCGCTTGCCTTGCTGACATCTTCGAACGTGCCGTTGCCCCGGTTGCGGTAGAGAACATTGTGTACGGGTGGAAATTCTCCGGGAGGGCAATAGGTCTGGCGTGCGCAGATCTTACTGTTAGCGAAATTCCAATCCATGTACCGGGTGACAAACAGATCCAGCTTGCCGTCGTTATCGAAATCGAAGAATCCGGCCGAAGCAGACCAGCCCTCGGCGCCTACGCCCGCCACCTTTGTCACGTCGCTGAAGGTGCCGTTGCCATTGTTCCGATAAAGCACATTGCGGCCATAGTTGGTGACGTAAAGGTCGGTCCAGCCGTCGTTATCGAAATCGGCGGCGGCCACCCCCATGCCGTAATTGCCGCCGCCCGCATCTGCCAAACCAGCCGCTTGGGTGACGTCAGAGAAGGTGCCATCCCGGTTTTGCCGGTACAGACGGTTCCATTCTTGCGGATTCCGGCGCTCAAAATCCGGCGGAGCGTGCGCGGGCATGGGGTTGCGAAGGCGGCCGCTATTCACGAAAAAGATGTCCATCAGGCCATCGTTGTTGTAGTCGAGAAGGGCCACGCCGCCGCCCATGGTCTCAATCAGATATTTCTGCGCCGTGGGGCTGTTTTGGTGAACGAAATCTATGCCGCGCGGGGTTGTTGGTTCAAAGAGGGCCAGCGCGGCTGCGGCGCCGAGAAGGGCAAGGGGAAAGTACGGCAGCGGCAGGGACACGAAACTCTCAATATTTCACAGTTGCGCCGGGGCAGTATCTTAGGGAGCATGACGCTGGAACCGACTCTCGATTACGCGGACGCGCGGCGGATGGTGGATGCCCTGATAGAAGAAGTGCTGAAGCGCGGAAAGGCGGGCGTGATCGCGGTGGTTGATGCGCACGGCGAACTGATTGCATTCGCGCGCATGGACGGAGCGCCGTTCTCGTCCATTCCTATTGCGATGAACAAGGCCTACACGGCCGCCAGGGAGCGCAAGCCAAGCAAGGACATCGGGATCGCCTCGCGAGATCCGCAGAAGGGTTTCGATATCGGTTACTTTGGCGATCCGCGCTTTACGGGCTGGGGCGGGGGAGTGCCCGTCCGTCGGGATGGCAAGGTGATTGGTGCGGTGGCGATCAGCGGACTTCCGCAAACGGAAGATATGGAATTGGCTGCCTGGGTAGCGAGCATGCTGGAGCAACACGCTTAGCGATTGCGCAGTTCGGCGATCGCCCGGCGTGCTTCGGGGATGGCGAAGGGAAGAGCGGCTGCCGTTGCGCCGGCGACCAGGACCGATAGCAACGAGAATCGTCTGAACAAGCGCCATGATTTCCAGCTCATGCTGGCCGCCAAGCCGGCATCGATGACCGTCTTGGCCGCCAGCGCAACCGGAATCCAAGGCTGTTCTACGGCCCGGTCCGCCGCTCCATAACCAGCCAGCAGCGCTGTGACAGCGTAGCTGGACATTCCCAATAAGGCATCGGGAACACCCCGGCGATAGGCTTGCACGGAACCATTTACGGCGGCGACGCCGGGTGCCGGCAGCTGCTTCACAATGCCCAACTGATAGAGAGCGACTGCACTGAGAACGGCATTGGAAAACAGGGAAAGCCCCGCAACCGCGCGGCGGCATTCGAGTGGGGCGCCGTGCCCGCGCTGGAGGTCAGCCCGAGTTTGTATGGCGTCCGTCATGGCTTCCTCCGCCACAGCACCACGGCAGTAGCGGCCGCAGCTGCCGCTATTCCCACGGGCACGCGCCGCAGATTTATCCAGTTCTGTAAGCTGAAGCTTTTAGCTTTCCCGGTGAAGTCGCCGTGGGCAGCGTATGCCCCCGGCACGGGCTCAAAGAGATTATCGGGGCGATCCGGGCGAACGGGTTCGTTGGTCTGCTGGCCGTTGACGGCTGTTCGGCCGAGGTACCAATCCGCAAAGCCGGGGACGACGTCCTGTCCGTACACGGCCTTAATGGTAGGCCCGCCCACAAAGATTTCCCGACGGCGATGATGGGCCGCGTAGTAGATCGCCTCTGCCGCTACTTCGGGTTCGAAGATAGGCGGTACCGGTTGTGGGTGACGGGGCAGACGCGTCCGGCCCCAGCTGAACTGTGGCGTGTTCATGGCCGGCAGATGCACCACCGTGACATGAATCTTGCTTCGGTCATGGATAAGTTCGCAGCGCAGTGAGTCGGTGAATCCAACGATGGCGTGTTTCGCTCCGCAGTAAGGAGCCTGCAGCGGGATGGAGCGGTAGGCCAGCGCCGACCCGACCTGCACGATGGTGCCCGCGTCTCGCTTGCGCATGCGCCGGAGTGCTGACAAAGTGCCATAGACGCAGCCAAGGTATGTGACCTCAGTCGCCCGCTTGAACTCGTCGGCTTCGATTTCATGCAGCGGCGCAAAGATGGTGGTCATGGCGTTGTTGATCCAGACATCAATGGGCCCGAACTCTGCTTCGACACGCGCTGCTGCGTCTTCAACTTGTGTAGGGTCGGCAACATCGACGGGCAACACCAACGCACGACCGCCTAGTTCCTCCACTTCGCTCTTCGCGGAGTCGAGACGATCGCGGTCACGCGCAATCAGGCCAATGCAGGCCTGCCTGCGCGCAAATTCGCGCACAACCGCACGCCCGACACCGGCACTAGCGCCCGTGATGACCACCACTTCCCGTCCTGATTTTGGCAAAGGCGACCTCCCGAATGAGGATGCAAGCGAAGCGCCCGAATGAACCTGCGTTTTTCGTAGCATTCCGGCGGCGGCGTGCATCAATCGAACCGAACCTCATGCTCACCACCTACGAAATTGACCCCACACACTCCGGTGTTCATTTCTCGATTCGGCACCTAATGATTGCCAATGTACGCGGCAGCTTCCAAAGCGTGAAAGGAACTCTCCGCTATGATCCCGAGAACCTCTCACAATCTGGAATCGAAGCTGAAATCGATGTCAATTCCATCAATACGTCGGATGAAAAGCGCGATGGCCATCTAAAGTCGCCGGATTTCTTCGACGTGGCGCAGTACCCGCATATGTCTTTCGTCAGCAAGCAGGTGGAAAGCATAAGTGAGGGAGAGTTCCGGGTTACGGGCGACCTTACGTTGCATGGCGTCACCAAGCCGGTGGTGCTGATGATTGATGAGATCTCGCCGGAATCGAAGGATCCGTGGGGCAAGATGCGGATCGCGGCGTCAGCAAAGGGCAAAATCAACCGAAAGGATTTCGGCCTTACCTGGAGCGCGCCGCTTGAAACCGGCGGAGTGATGCTTGGGGACGAGGTGAAAATCGAATTAGATATCCAGGCTGTCAAGGCAGAGACTTCGCCCGCTTAAGCAGCCCTGAGTCCCGACGTTCAATGGATGTTGAGCGTCGCTCGCAGTTTCTTCAGGCGTTCCAGCCACAACGGTGCGACCTCTTGGGTCGGAACGCGGCCGATTAAGCGAACGGCCGTGTTGCAAGCCGTTACAGCACTCCCAAGCGCCTGATCTCTATGTTCTTCAGAACCGGAAAGACGTGCGCTCTCCACGAACGTAAAGCCAAGGTCAATCTCATTTTCGATCAGGCGGCGCAATTCGGTTTTGTCAGAATCGTTCATGGGACTGCTGAGTTAACAGTAGAACAACTGCGTGATGAAATCCACCGCGGCGGCACCGGTAGCCGGGAGAGCGACGGCCGCCTCCCTGTGTTACTCTTGTAGCAGTAAAAACGAGATTAAGGTAAAGACGAGGAGTATCGTTTTCTAGCATGGCCCTGGCGGTAGAACAGAAGTCGCAGATTATTGGTAAATACCGGATCAACAAGTCAGATTCCGGGTCGCCAGAGGTGCAGGTAGCTCTCCTGAGCCAGCGTATTCTTGAGTTAACGGAGCATTTCAAGACCCATAAGAAGGATCATCATTCACGTCGTGGGCTGCTCACGATGGTGGCACGGCGCCGAAAGATGCTCAATTATCTCAAGGATCGTAGTCCGGAACGCTATCAGGCTCTGATTCAAAGCCTCGGCATCCGCCGGTAACCATTCCAGAACGTATCTCAAGGTTGGCGCGGTTGAACGCGGTTGCCCACGGTGCTGGGTTATCCGCGGATCGGCGTATGGCCGCGTAGCACTGCTCTGGCGAGCAGTCCTTCCCGCAAGTCGAGCATTCATTGCTCGATCGCTAAGTCCTCACTTAATCCTGAAAGTATGGTCCGCGTGCAGCGGCTTGGCCGGCTCCGTCCTCCAGCCACGCATCGGCTTGCGTGCACGCATAAAAAAGCGCAACAGGCGTTTGGTGCCGTTGTTAGCAGTTCGAGGAGTGAAGATGTGGATCACGCATCGGGAAAGATAATGTTGCATACAGTTGAAATCGACCTTTTCGGGTCAAAGGTCTCCATCGAGACCGGCAAAATTGCGAAGCAGGCGAACGGGTCGGTGCTGGTCCGTTCTGGCGAATCCGTCGTTTTAGTGACGGCTTGCTCAAACGAGAAGCCGAAACCAGGCGCAAGCTTCTTTCCGCTGACGGTAGACTACCGCGAGTACACATACGCCGCGGGTAAGTTCCCGGGTGGATTTATTAAGAGAGAAGGCCGTCCCTCCGAGAAGGAAGTACTGACCAGCCGTTTGATCGACCGTCCGATCCGGCCTTTGTTCCCGGAAGGCTATAGCCACGAGACACAGGTAATCGCGATGGTGCTTTCGGCGGATCCGGCTTACGATCCGTCGGTTCTCGCCATTATTGGCGTGGGTGCGGCGCTCGCAATTTCCGACATTCCCTTTCATCACGTGATGAGTGGCGTGCGCGTTGGCATGACCAACGGGGAGTATCGCGCCAATCCGTCTTACGAGCAGACGAAGGACGCCAAGCTGAATATCGTCGTCGCTGCTACCGAAGAGGGCATCGTCATGGTAGAAGCGGCCGCCAACGAAGCCAGTGAAGAGCAGGTGGTGGGCGCCCTTGAGTTCGGGCAGGAGTGCTGCAAGAAGATCGCCGCTGGCATTCGCGAGTTGATGGCGAAAGCGGCCAAGCCGAAGCGCACTTACGCCTCGCCGGTGCAAAATCAGGATCTGCTCGCCAAGATCTCCGATTCGGTTCGGACGGAACTGACCGACGCAATGAACACCGAAAAGTACGGCAAGCTGGACAGCTACCACCGTATTGACGATGCCAAAGCTAAGGCAGTGGCGCTGTTCACCGACGAATCTGAGCAAGCTGAAGCCGGTAAGCTCTTCGACACCCTTAAGGAACGCATCTTCCGTGATGAGATGCTGAAGGCACGCCGCCGTCCCGATGGCCGCGCTTTCGATCAGATTCGCGACATCTGGATGGAGATCGGCGTTCTTCCGCGTACCCACGGATCCGCGATCTTCACCCGCGGCGAAACACAGGCACTGGTCACCACCACATTAGGCACCAAGGATGACGAGCAGCGGATAGAAATGTTCGACTTGGCGGAGACCTCCAAGCGCTTCATGCTGCATTACAACTTCCCGCCGTTCAGCGTCGGCGAAGTTGGCTTCATGCGTGGCCCGGGTCGCCGCGAAATTGGACACGGCGCTTTGGCGGAACGCGCGCTTTCTCCGGTAATCCCGGACGAGAAGTCGTTCCCGTATACGTTGCGCGTCGTCAGCGACATTCTGGAATCGAATGGTTCCAGTTCCATGGCGAGCGTCTGTGGCGGCACCTTGTCGCTGATGGATGCCGGTGTACCGATTGCCGCGCCAGTCGCCGGAATTGCGATGGGTTTGGTGATCGAAGGCGACCAGTATGCAGTGCTGACCGACATCGCGGGCGCCGAAGACCACTACGGCGACATGGACTTCAAGGTCGCCGGCACCAAGGACGGCATCACCGCTCTGCAGATGGATATCAAGGTGACCAACGTCACCACGGCCATCATGAAGGAAGCTCTGGAGCAGGCACGCCACGGGCGCCTCAATATTCTGGAGCAGATGGTGGGCACGATTTCGACACCGCGTACGCAGCTGTCGCAATACGCGCCTCGCATCTACACTACGAAGATCCCGACCGACAAAATCCGTGAGCTGATTGGACCCGGCGGTAAAGTGATCAAGGGCATCATCGAACAGACGGGCGTCAAGATCGATGTCACGGACGACGGCACGGTGAATATCTTTGCCTCCGACGGAACATCGGCTCAGCGCGCTTTGCAAATGGTGAGCGACATCGCCGCTGTGGCCGAAGTGGGCAAGACCTACCTGGGAAAGGTGGTTCGCATCGCAGATTTCGGGGCGTTTGTCGAGATCTTCCCCGGTACTGACGGGCTGCTGCACATCAGCGAAATTTCCGAGAGCCGTATCAAGAACGTTCGCGACGAATTGAAGGAAGGCGATCAGATTCTGGTGAAGGTTCTGGCGCTGGAAGGCAACAAGATCAAGCTGAGCCGCAAAGCCATCCTGAAGGAACAGCGTGAAAAGTTGAAGACCGGCCCAGACAAGAGCGAATAGTTACCGGGCAGAAAGTCAGGGAGAAGGGCAGCGCCGAAAGCGCTGCCCTTTTTTGTTTTGAAGAGACCACTACGGAGTATCTACCGTAGCGAAGCCGTGAAATCGGCTCACGTGCGGCGCCAGCTTGCGTTTAACGTCTGGTGCAAACTCAGCCCATACGCTTCTTGCCGCGTAGGCGCTGAGTGTCACCGAAGCAGAACTCGTGGTTCGACTCCAACTGCTGTCGCGCTCGGGAAGCCATGCCCGAGCAACCAGCGAACTGCTGAATGCCCCGGCAAGGCGTCCGTAAGCAACTTGGTGAGCGCATGTGATCTCGTTTGCGGTCCAGAGCACACGGACTAGCGCGTGGAGCAGGCGACCCCGGTTGCCGTTTGACGACGAAGCAAAGCAAGTCTGATCAGGCGCACGGGAAGAGCGAAATCGCGGGTCGTACTGCACATAACAAGATGGTGAATCGCTTGAATTCACTTCAGTAACTCGGCAGTTACCGTCGCGCCGCCCATTTCGTTTGCAACCAGGGTGTACTTCACCGGTTGGCGCGACTCTTTGGCGACCCAGACGGTCAGCCTGTCATTCCCGCCGTCGGCGGATGTGACCTCGACGCGATAGGCGTTGAAATTGCCCGCTGGAACTGCCACCTGTTCGATGGCCGCCACCGCCAGCTGCAGTAGCTTGGGTTGATGTTTCTGGACGTCGATGTTGCGAAACTTCGCCGTGTAGCCCTCGGCAAGCGGAAGCATAGCGATACTTGCGACCGATGCGGCGGACTGGGCAAACACAGGCCCGCCGGCGTCAATGTTAATCGGTCTGGTCTGGCCGTTCATCACCATGCTGCCGGAGACTTTGCCATCACCGAACATCATGTCGATGTTGATCGGACCCTGGTTCAAATGCTGTTCCGTGACCACTAGCGTCTGCTTCTCGACGATCACGGTGTCCGTGACCTCGCCCATTGTCGTTGAAAATGTCTGAACAACCGCCCACTTGCCGCTGTGTTCCTGGATTTCGTTGGCAATGTTCAGCCTGATGGTGTGTGTACCCGCCTCTATGCGGGCGTCGTACTTGCGCAAGCTCGGTGTCAAGTCCACCGCCGGTGTGGGCGCGCCCACGTCGGAGGGCTTGATTTCCGTCGCTAACGCAACCGTCTTCGGATCTACCGTGATCTCGCGTAGCCGGGTACCGACATCGGTTGGCAACTCTTGTTGATAGCGGCCGTCCAGGTGCTGCGAGAAGAACCTTTCCATCGCCGCCACCATGGCGAGATTATTAATGGGTCTGGCGAATCCGTGCCCTTCGTCGGGCGCGACCAGATACTTCACAGGAACATTGCGATCGCGCAGGGCAACGACAATTTCGTCCGAATTACGCTTGTTCACTCGGGGATCGTTCGCGCCTTGAACAACCATCAGAGGCGTCCGAATCTGACCGGCGGCTTTTACCGGCGACTCGGCTTCCAAAATCTTCTTGCCTTCGGGGCTGTCGGGGTTTGCCATGCGCGTGTACATGATCTTCCGCATGGCCTCCCAGTAGGGTGGAATTGAGTGAAGCAGGAAAACCAGATCAGATGGCGCAACAATGGCGACGGCAGCCGAGTACAGATCTGGAGTGTAGGCGACACCGGCGAGCGTGGCGTAGCCGCCATACGATCCTCCAGAGATCCCGACGCGCTTTGGATTCACGGTCCCTTGCGCGACCAGATACTTCACACCCCAGGTGAGGTCGTCCTGCATTTTGCGGCCCCATTCGCCGTTGCCGGCGTTCAAGAACTTCTTCCCGTAGCCGGTGGACCCACGAAAGTTCGGCTGCAACACCGCGTAACCACGGTTCGCGAGATATTGGGCGAACGCATCGAACCGCCATTCATCGCGAGCCCATGGACCGCCATGCGGGAAGACAATCAGTGGCAGGTTCTTCTGTTCCACACCTTTCGGAACGGTCAAATAGGCGGGAATCTCCAGGCCATCCGACGACTTATAGTGAATGCTCTGCCGCGCGGCCAGTGAGTCGCGAGGAAGCTCTTCCCGAATTCGGTACTGCAGTTGTAGGCTCTTGTTCTTGCGATCCAGCAGATAGGTTTCACCGGGCTCCGTGTCGCTAAAGGCAGAAACGATCCAAGTGTTTTCATCTGCGGTATGAGATTCGAATCGAAACTCCTTGCCCGGCGCTTTGGATTGAAGCCACTTATAGTCGGCTTCGAATGCGGGATCCTTGAAGTAAGTGCGCGGGCGATCGTCTTCATACACAGTGGCAATTAAGCGGTCGTCCACTTCGGAAAACATAGCGTTTCCAAAATCCACCCGCTTCGCCGGATCCTGTTCCACCGGGGTGACGTGACCGCTGGCAGGATCGAGCATGGACAATTCCACAAGGTCGGTGCCGGGCCCTTTGTTGGTAATCAGGTACACCTGGCGGTTCGCATGATCGAACTTGATGGGCGCGCAAGACTCAAACACGTCGCACGAATACACGGGAGCCAGCTTGTCTGCATCGACCCTCAAGACCTCTGTGTTGCCGTTATCGTCAGTTCGAAGCGCTAGCCGCAAGTTCGCGCTGTTATCGAACATCCACTCCGACACTCGATCTGTGTTCTTGCGGATAAGGGTTCGCTCCCCTGTCGAGATGCGTAGTCTGTAAAGGTCGTGCCAGGCTTTATCACGATCGTTGAGTCCGACATACAGGATGTCCGGATCTTTCCTGGGCAGATCAAAAATCTCGGCTCGTGCGCCTTTCGCTTCAGTGATGTTTCGCGAGGCCGGTACACCTGTCGCTCCCTCTGGCGTCCCAGTCGGGTCAACGGCGTACACGTTGTAATTCTCATCGCCTGCCTGATCCTGCACGTACAGAATGAACCGGCTGTCACGGCTCCAGAAGTAAGCCGGAATGGGGCGCTTGGAATCAGCGCTAATGGGCTTGGCTGCGCTGAATGGCTCATCGGCCTTCTTCACCCAAATGTTCCGCGTCCCTTTGTAGGGCTTCAGGAACGAGATGTACCTGCCGTCAGGCGAAATCTGGGCAGCCGCGATCTGTACTTCTCCAAAGAAGGCGTTCCGGTCGATGAGCGGTGGCAGGGCAGCTTGCAAGCTCATTGACAATCCCAGTGACACGAGTGGGCGCAGGGGCAGCGACATAAGAACCTCCCGGACTGCTCGGAAGTAGGAAAACGCAGGCGAAGGTCGAACGTTTCCGATCCCGGAGCGGATTTAAGGTTCTCACATTTCGCCGCTGGGCACGGCAACACTTATGCTTCCGACTTAGTGGTCGAATTTGCGAAAGAAGCTGTTGCTGCTCCAGGACGTCCGCGCGTCATCGTTGGCGACATGCTCTGCCATCGCCAGCACGAAATTATTGAACCGGGCAGCGGCTTCTTTGTCTACGGGTTGTGTGAGATTGTCTGCGGGTGAGTGGTATTTTTCGCGGCGCCACGCTTTCACCATGTCGTGCTCCTTCGATCCCGCCGCAAAACCGAACTTCAGCGAAACGGCAGGAATGCCCGTCCTGACAAAACTGTATTGATCTGTGCGCACGTACCCGTTCCGGTCGGGCTCGGGGTCGCCCACCACCTGGAGTCCCATTTGAGAAGCCACAGCCGTAGCGTCGGCGCCAAGCGTGCTTTCTTTGGCGCCTTGCACCATCACCTGCTGCAGCGGATAGAGTGGCAAGAACATATCCATGTTCAGATCGGCGGTCAGCGAGGCGTGCGGAACGGTGGGGTGGCGGGCAAAGTCATACGACCCCAGCAGGCCCTTTTCTTCGCCCGTCACGGTCAGGAACAGCAGTGACCGCTTGGTACGCATACCCGATTCATGAATCAGTCGAGCCACTTCGAGTACGCTGGCGACACCAGACGCATCGTCCATAGCGCCGTGATAAACAGGATCCCCATTTGCTGGTGCGCCAACGCCGAGATGATCCAGGTGGGCTGAGATAACAACGAACTGATTCTTTAGCCCGGGCTCTGAACCCTCCAGTTTGCCTACCACGTTCATCGAATCCACTTGATGAGACGAACATGCCACCACGGCGCGAAGCCTTGCCGAAAGCGGGAACCGCGGTTCCGGTTTCGCCGCCTCTGAAAGGTGCAGCAGTTCGGCAAACGTGTGGCCGGAGCCGGCGAACAGCTTCTCGGCCGACGCTGGATTAAACGTTGCTGAGAACATCGGTGTCTGCACTTCGCGCAAGTTTGCGTCCGAAAGAAACATGCCGGGTTGCGACGACAAAGAACGCATTCGGTCCCACCCGAAATCCATGGACTTTGGCGTCGGCAAGCTGATAAGCCCGAGCGCACCGGCCCTTTGGAGCGATGGCCAGAGTTCATCGATGCGAGCGCTTGCCTTCCATTCACCGGGAATGTCACCGGGGCCGCCGCTAATCACAACGGCAATCTTGCCCTTCAGCGCTTGCCCGCTGAAATCATCGTAATGTGCTTCGGGGAGATGCAACCCATAGCCGAGGAAGACCAGCGGGGCATCTACTGTCTTTGGCTGTTCAAGGCCGGCGCGAAGAATGATTTCATCGCCAAGATGCAGCGGTTCGTTCTTGCCGTCCAGAACCAGTGCGGCTGAGGATTGGTCAGCCAAGATTTTTTGCTCCGTTAAGCGAACGGGCTGGAAATAGCCATCTGAGCCCGCTGGAGCCAAGCCATATTTCTCAAAGGAAGCGGCAACAAAGCGGGCCGCTTGCCGGTAACCCTCTGTACCGGGCAAGCGGCCCTGTATCTGATTGCTCGCGAGATACTCGATGTCCGTCCACCATTGGCGTCCGTCGGCGGTTCCCGTGGGACTCGCCTCCTGCGTCTGGCCTGTCGCAAAAATCAAGAGAGATACCAGCGACAGGGCCAGTAAGCAGGAACGCTTTTGCATCCGAAATACACCTCCAACCTCCCGAGTGTAGCGGCTTGTTGCTGCCGCTACGCTCGGTGCGGTTGAAGGACAGTGTCAATTCGCAGCGATCAGTGCCCACTGCTGGTTATCGCCGCCCCAAGGATCCCATTGCCAGACCTTCGCTCCGTTCCAGGTCGCCTGGCCGGAGACGTCCAGGTTTTTGCCGCTGCTCATGGGTGAGAGCAAGAAGAAGCCGTCGCCGGTCGGCGTGACTTTCCAGGTCTCGTTGCTACCGCCCCAGAAGGCATATTGAATAACACTGACGCCGTTGGCAACCGCCGCGGGTCCGCCTAAGATGTCCAGTTGCAGACCGCTATTCTGGGCTGTGATCTCGTAACCGCCGCCCACTGGATCCATCCGGAAGGTCTGATTACTGCCGCCCCAGCAGTCCCATTGATCCAGAAACTCGAAGGCCTGAGTGGATGCCGGACCGCCGAATACATCCAGACACTTGCCGCTGTTCCGCGAGACGATGTGGACCCATTCGCTCACAGGCGCGGATATGGTTGCGGGATCCAGAATGCTTTCCAGGATCCAGTCACCCATCACGTGCTGGCCTGCATTGTTCAGGTGTGTTTCGTCGCCGGTGTCGATCAAGCCTGCTGCCGCTTCTGTGGCGTAAGAAGTGAATGGTGCATTTTGCACCAGCATCATGTGATAAACGCCGGTTGCTGTGGCGGCGCTGCTGGTGGCAGCCACATAATCGTTCTGCTGGTAAGAACTCGGCGAGGACAGGCCGGAGTACGGCTCGTCGATGAGTGCAAGAATCCGCTGCGGATTACGCTGTTGCTCATGATTGATCAGGAAGGTGAGCCACTGGGTCATCTGCGAGGGCGGTGCTGCGGAGTACCACTCGTTCTTGCCGTACATGGCAAAGCCGAGTGGGATTTCAGTTGCGGGAATCAGATCGTGAAACGCGAACTGTGAGGCCGATTGGCCAAAGCACTGTGACTTAGCCGATCCGAAGGATGCATTCAGGATGGAGACACCCTTGCTGTTCTTGCCTTCCGCGGCCCAGATGTATACATGTCCCGCGACAGGCACGATTTGTAATGTATGGATTCCTTGTCCGACATTGAAGGAAGCAACGGCAGCGCCGAAGTTTCCGCTATACCCGTCAGTGCCGGCAATTCCACGGTCGACACCGTCGATAATGGCGTGAAAGCCGCCTTGCGAATCCGGGCCCACTCCGTAGTACACGCGAACCGTCTCGCCTTGCAGACCGACAACGGTTGGATTCGAACCCGGTGCAAAGGCGAACAGTGTTCCGATGTAGCCGGCGTAAGTCGCCTGGTAGGGTCCTACATTGGACAGCAGATAGTAGGGGCCGAGCGACCATTGAGAACTAGTTGCCCCGCCAGTGCCGAAAATCTCAGACGCAATTGGAACAAGGCCGCTGCCGCCGTCGCCGTAGAGTTCTTTCAGCCGTAAACCCAGGCTGTAAGTCCACAGCGAGGCCTGTGCCGTGACACCCACACCGGGGCAGGATCCAGACAAGTTCCCCGCAACAGCGCCAGCTTGGTAGCACGTGCTCAATGAGTCGCCAAAAATCTCAACATAATAATGCTGATTTCGCGCATTTTGAAGCGACTGAAGTGCTGGCGCAAAGTATGGTGCCGGTGCGCCTAAAACTGAAGCGGCCGCAAGCGCAAGTGCTGCGGAGATTCGAAGAAACACGAAACTGCTCCCTAGTTAAAGTGGTGAATTCAAAGCGGAAAGCCAAGGTGAACGCTTGGTCATCCGCGATGGTGTAGGTGCTTATTTCGTGGATTGAACTTGGTTAATTTCTCAAGGCCGAAGCCGCGCAACGGCCTTCACTTACTAAGTGAAAAGAAGCGCAAGATGCCCAGAGAATGAAGCGGAACTGTGGTCACTTAGTAAGTTCCTGCTTAGACACGCGCGAGCCACAGAGCTTGCTACTGCTTGGATTGAAGATGCGCCTTCGCATCTTGCAAAGCATTCTGAAATGCCTGCGTGCGTGGCGCTTCACTAACCGAACACTCAAAACGGCTAACTGCAAGCGGCCAGTGGGAACGGGCGCCCGCCAGTCTTCCCGCCATGTAGCAGATCCACTCGTCGTCTCGCCATCCCGCTTGATCGGCCATCACCAAAATGTGTTCCGCCTGGTCGTACGCGCCCCACAGGAGCGCTTGGTCAAGCGCCCGCAGCAGCCGTAGTCGATTTCCCGGCGCGGCTGCCAGTGCTAGCTTTGCCTGTTGCAATTCAGGAATCAGAATGGACGGATCTGCCTGAATGTCGGCCTGCTCGCTCCGGCTGCGGAAGGCGATCAAGTGTCCGTCTTCGGCGTAGCTGACGGCCGCATCCGCCGGCAACTGCAGTCCGCGCAGATTCGTGAAGTGAAGATGGGGCACATGCGGATCCTGCTGTTCCGGCATGGTGAGGACGAACCATTCTTTCCCGGGGCCAAACTGGTGTTCAGAAAAAAGCAGCGAAGTCCAGGGGAGGAACGGTGTCTCAAGGCCAGCGATCACGATGCGACTGCCTGGCGGCAGATTCGTCAGACGAGGCCACGATTGCTGAAACTTTGCCGTGCGTTGTTCCTGCGTCAGCGACCAGCCCAGCCCCGGGTCACGATAACGGTGCCGATACCCATCGCGGCCCGCGAACGACAGCGCCGTAACCGCCACGGCCAGAGCAATGAGCGTGCATTTGCGCCAGTTTGTACTCGCCGCGCAAGCTACAAGCAACACCGGCGCGAAAAGCAGGGGGGCGGGTATCCAGGCGTACTCGGAGACCAGATGATTGGGCAGCGCCGCATGAGGAATCAACGCGCACAGTCCCGCGCATACGAACCCAATAGCGAACAACCGTTCGCGAGATTGTTCCAGCACCAAGGGCAGCAGCAGAAGGAAGACGGCCATCGCCGGCGTAAGCAATTGCCGTAAGTAAAACCAGAAATTACGAAGCATCGACAGTGGGGCAAAGCTGATGTGATACGGGTTGCTCAGCGCGGCTGCGGGGTTCAGGAACGGGCTCTGGACATGTTGTGTCCAAAGGAGGCTAATGCCTTCTGCGGCGGCGATCAGAGCCAGCATCCAAAACCCGCGACGCAGCAGCTGTTCCCGCTCCCGCACGCACAGCAGAAGGGCGAGACAAAACGCAGATAGAAAAAACGTCTCTTTGGAGAGTGCGAAAACCAAACAACTCAGGCCGGAGGCTGCGAGTGCGAAGCGCTTTCCGGTACGCAGCCACCATAGGCCTGCATGCAACGCGAGGATCAGGGCCAGGTAGGAGATTTCGGCAGGTACGTCGTGCCGGTGCTCGAAGTAGAAATCGGGATGAGCAAAGAGTAGTAGGAGGTAACAGCACGCAACGCAAAACAGGCTGACTAGCGGCGGGCGAAGAAGACGCTCCACAAGCCAGATGGTGAGTGTCACGCTGCCCAGAGCGATGGCAATGCCGCCCGCCATCAGCCCACGGAGCCCAAGATGCCCCAACGCGTACATGGCAAGCGCCGACGCAATGCGGGGTAGATGAAGCACGGAGCTGAGCGGGGCGAACGCTGTGCCCGTATAGTCGTAAAAATCTGCATGAAACGGCACTAGGGGGCGGTAGTAACCCGGGAACAGCCAACGCAGGGCCAGAACGTAGACAATCAGCGTTGCCAAGGACAAGCAGACGCCCACCGTAAGGGCCCGACGCATGCCGCGCCTTCCTGCCGAATCCGGAAACTCTGTCATGGCGTGAGGGTGAGCTGCAGCGGCCTGTGATAGCGCATCCGGAAACAGGATGCCGGCCGTTGCCGTGGTAATCTAGTGATCGGGTGTGTCATCACGAGTCGACGCGCCGGGTGTGCCGCTTTTTTGGACGTTCCGGGCTAGTGTAGCGTCTCGGTGGTGCGTGACTCTCCTCCTCATTCTTCTCACGGCGTTCGAAGTCAGGCGCTAGACCCCGGGCTCAGGTCTTGTGTGTATGAGTAGGGCGGATGTGGATGCAGTGAGGCCACGTGTTCAGTAGTGAGTAGGATTCAAAAACGCATCGGAAGCAATCATGTCGAAAGAGAAATTTGACCGCAGCAAGCCGCACGTCAACATAGGGACGATTGGGCACATTGACCACGGCAAGACGACGCTGACGGCGGCGATCACGAAGACGCTGTCGAAGCACAATCCGAAGAACAAGTTCCGGAGCTTCGATTCGATCGACAACGCGCCGGAAGAGAAGGCTCGTGGAATCACGATCGCGGTATCGCACGTGGAGTATGAGACGGCGAACCGTCACTACGCCCACGTCGACTGCCCGGGCCACGCCGACTACATCAAGAACATGATCACCGGTGCGGCGCAGATGGACGGCGCGATCCTGGTGGTCGCGGCGACCGATGGTCCGATGCCGCAAACGCGCGAGCATATTCTGCTGGCCCGCCAGGTGGGTGTGCCGTACATCGTGGTGGCCTTGAACAAGGTCGACATGGTGGATGATGCCGAGCTGCTGGAACTGGTCGAGCTCGAAGTGCGTGAGTTGCTTTCGAACTATCAGTTCCCGGGCGACGATCTGCCGGTGGTGCGTGTCAGCGCGCTGGGTGCGTTGAACGGCGAAGCGCAGTGGGAAGCCTCGGTGGATGAGCTGATGGCGAAGGTGGACTCCTACATTCCGCTGCCGGAGCGCGCGGTGGACAAGCCGTTCATCATGCCGATTGAAGACATCTTCTCGATCCAGGGCCGCGGCACCGTCGTCACGGGCCGTATTGAGCGCGGCATCTGCAAGGTCGGCGAGGAAATGGAAATCGTCGGCTTCCGCGACACCCGCAAGACGGTGGTCACGGGCATCGAAATGTTCAAGAAGCTCTTGGACGAAGGCCGGGCGGGCGACAACGTCGGGTTGCTGCTGCGCGGTATTGAAAAGAACGATGTGGAGCGCGGGCAGGTGATTGCCAAGCCCGGCACCATCAAGGGCTACAAGCGGTTCAAGGGCGAAGTGTACGTGCTGTCGAAGGAAGAAGGCGGCCGTCATACGCCGTTCTTCAATGGCTACCGTCCGCAGTTCTACTTCCGCACCACGGACGTAACGGGTGTGGCGAAGCTGCCGGAAGGCATGGAGATGGTGATGCCTGGTGACAACGTGTCGCTCGAGATTGAGCTGATTACGCCGGTCGCTATGGACAAGGGCTTGCGCTTCGCGATTCGCGAAGGCGGCCGCACCGTCGGCGCCGGTACCGTTACCGACATTATTGAGTAGTTGGCCTTGATGTATGCTCAGGGCAGGTCCGTTGGACCGTGCTCTGGGCTCCGTAATCTCAGAGAAGGAATATTATGCCCCGCGAAATCATTCAGTTCCAGTGCCAAGAGTGCAAGAACCGGAACTACAGCAAGACCAAGAACAAGCGCACCACGACAGAGCGCCTGGAAATGAAGAAGTTCTGCCCGTACTGCCGTAAACACCAGGAACACCGCGAAACAAAGTAGCAGCAAGCAGCAGATTCAGGGTGGGGATACAAATTCACGCCCGGCGTTTCTGCTAGTCTGGAATACAGTTCCTAGGGGCATAGGCTAACGGTAAACCAGCGGTCTCCAAAACCGCCTTTGGGGGTTCGAATCCCTCTGCCCCTGCCACTTTTTCTCTCGCTTCGAACGTACCGCTGCTGGTGGGAAGCGAAATATTTCCGGTTCAGAAACCAAAGATTGAGACGTTATGGAATTGACCAAGGCCGCAAGCTGGCCTGAACAGACAAGGTCGTACTTAGAAGAAGTGAAGACGGAGATGCGTCGCGTCTCGTGGCCTACCTGGCCGCAAGTGCGCGCCACCACTGGTGTAGTGATCGCCGCTGTCTTCCTGTTTGCGGCTTATTTTGCCGTTGTTGATTCCATCTGCAATTCATTGATCACGAAGCTATTGGCGTATTTTCATTAAGGTGACAAGCCAAACCATGGCCGACGAGACGCACGAAGAAACACACTACGAGGCCGAAAACAAACAGCTCTCGTCCGACGAAGCGTATGGTGACCCCGACGAACTGGAAGCAGATGAATCGGTAAGCCCCAGCGAGATTCACGCCGAAGACGAGGAACCCGCGGTTTCGCACGATCACGACGAGCACGAGAACCCGGAAGGCGGCTTGGACAATCCGGAGGACGGCGTTCACGGTGTAGAGCACGATCATCAGCCGGAACCTTTGGCTGCGGCCGAGGTGGCGGACACCGCCGTTGCCGATACCAACCCGGCGGTGACCAAACATTGGTACATCATTCATGCCTATTCAGGCTTTGAGCAGAAGGTCGCCGAATCGTTAAAGACACGCTCTCAGGCATTTGGATTCGCCGATAGGCTGGGGCAGATCCTGATTCCGACGGAAGAGGTGATTGAGCTTCGCAACGGCAAGAAGGTCACCAGCAAGCGTCTTCTCTATCCCGGCTACGTGCTGGTAGAGATGGAGATGGATGATGAGCTCTGGCACGCGGTGAAATCTACACCTCGTGTGACCGGCTTTGTCGGTGGAGGCACCAAACCGGTGCCGCTGACGGCGGACGAAGTGAACTCCGTCCTGTATCGTCAGGCATCCAGCGCCGAGCGTCCACGGCCGAAGATGACGTTTGAAAAGAGCGAGACCGTCAAGATTATCGATGGACCGTTCACAAACTTCTCCGGCAAGGTGGATGAGGTGAATAGCGAACGCAATACGCTTCGCGTTATGGTTACTATCTTCGGGCGATCTACTCCGGTGGAGTTGGATTTCCTGCAGGTGGAAAAAGGTTAGCGGCTGCGGCGTCTGCCGGGCTCGAAGTGAAGGTTTTGAGGGTTTGAAGAATGGCTAAGAAAGTTACTGGACAAGTGAAGCTGCAGATACCTGCCGGGAAGGCAACACCTGCACCCCCGGTAGGTACCGCGCTTGGTCCCCAGGGCGTTAATATCATGGAGTTTTGCAAGGCTTTCAATGCGAAGACCTCAGCAAAAGATCAGGAAGGGCTGATCATTCCGGTCGTCATCACGATCTACTCCGATCGTTCGTTCACTTTCATCACGAAGACTCCGCCGGTGGCGATTCTGGTGAAGCGGGCTGTGAACCTGGCGAAAGGTTCTGCCGAACCGAACAAGACCAAGGTCGGCAAAATCACGGAAAAGCAGATTGAAGAGATCGCCAAACTCAAGATGCCGGATCTGAATTGCTTCACGGTGGAAGCCGCGATGGAGCAGGTCCGTGGCGCTTGCAAGAGCATGGGCGTCGACGTCGTTTAGCATTCCTATCCTAAATAGCTGAAAAAGCCCCGATGCCAGAAGGCATTCGGGGCTTTTTCCGTGGCTGCTCCTTTGTGCCCCTCGACTGCTCGGTTGACAAGCCCAAAACTGTCCGCTATAGTTCTGAAGTACTGAACTATCAATGGTTTGTGGCCCGAGTTCGGCTTACGGCGGGTTCAGTTTGCTGGTGAGTCACGCCCGGAAAGGACCTGTCGTTTGGCCGTCGACGCACCCGAGCTAGGGATCAATCAACGACACATGTCCGGCCCATCTGATGAGTACGTGGAAATTGGGGGAACTCTGGATAGTGAGGACTATCAAGCGTTCCTCGACGACTACAGCAACCAGTTCGCGCCGACCGATGGCGAGATGCTGCACGGCCACGTCCTCAGCGTGTCCGAGAAGGAAGTCATTGTAGATGTTGGGCGAAAGATTGAAGGATGGGTTCCCGCCTCACAATTTCCTCAGGTAGACGGTAAGCCCGCCGTCAAAGCCGGCGACACAATTGAAGTGGTCATCGACCGGGGCGCACCTCCGGTAGAAGGCTACATTGTTCTCTCACACGAGCGGGCACACCGCAAACAGGCGTGGGAGCATCTGGAAAAGGCAGCTGCCGATGGTACCCCTATCACAGGTCGCGTGCTCAGCCGTATCAAGGGCGGACTCGCTGTCGATATCGGTATCACCGCGTTTCTACCCAGTTCTCAAGTAGAGATCCGTCCCGTCCACAATCTTGATCCCTACGTGGGTCGGGACGTTGAAGTAAAGATCCTGAAGCTGAATCGGCGCCGTGGCAACGCTGTCGTGTCGCGCCGCGTTTTGCTCGAGCAGGAACTCGAAACCCGCAAGCACGAAGCACTCGGCCACATTCACGAAGGCGCCACCGTGGTTGGCACCATCAAGAACCTGACCGACTACGGCGCATTCGTCGATCTCGGGGGCATCGATGGCCTGCTGCATGTGAGCGATATCACGTACGGCAACATCACCCACCCCTCAGCGCTGTTGCAAGTCGGCGAACAGATTACGGTGAAGGTCCTGAAGTTTGATCCCGAGAAAGAGCGCATCTCGCTGGGACTCAAACAGCTGTACCCGGACCCATGGCTGAACATCGATGAGCGCTTTCCGCCGCAAAGCCGGGTGATCGGCCGCGTGGTCAGCGTAACCGATTACGGCGCCTTCGTCGAACTGGAGCCTGGCGTCGAAGGCCTGATCCACATCAGCGAGATGACCTGGAGCCGGCGCATGAAGCATCCTTCGAAGGTGGTGAAGGCCGGCGACGAAGTGGAAGCCGTCGTTCTTGAAGTGAAGTCGCGCGAACGGCGTATTTCGCTTGGCATCAAGCAGTTGGAAGCCGACCCTTGGACCACTGTCGAGGAGCGCTACAGCATTGGTTCCGTCGTCGAAGGACGCGTGCGCAAGTTAGCCGACTTCGGCGCATTCGTCGAAATCGAGGAAGGTGTGGACGGCTTAGTTCACATCTCCGATATGTCTTGGACAACCCGCGTCAAGCACCCGTCGGAGGTGGTGAAGAAGGGCCAGATGGTGCAAGCCGTCATCCTGAACATCGATGCAGGCAACCGGCGCTTGTCGCTGGGTATGAAGCAATTGCAGCCTGACGCGTGGGAAACCTTCTTCCGGACACACCAGATTGGCGACAACGTGCGCGGTAAGGTCTGCCGGACGGCAGCATTCGGCGCCTTCGTCGAGCTACTGCCCGGAGTAGAAGGATTGTGCCATCGTTCTGAGATGCCTGGCGATGCACCGCGCAAGCGAAGGGAGACACCCGCGGCCGAGGAGGTGCCCTTGCCAGTCGGGGAAGAATACGATTTCAAGGTCATAAAACTCAACGAAGCGCAGAAGCGCATCGGTTTAAGTCTTCGGGCTGTGAGCGACGACGAAGAAGCAAGCCGCCTTGGAGAATACCAACGGCAAGCTGCTGCGGCCACATCCACGGTTGGCGATGCCATTAAGCAGCGCCAGCCTGGAGAGAGCGAGTAGACAGGGAAATGCAACTATGACCAAGGCTGAATTAATCGAGGAAGTGTCAAAGGTTGTTGAGATGACTCGGAAAGACTCCGAAGAGATCGTTGAAACCATCTTCGACAGCATCGTGGGCAGCCTTCACAAGGGAGAGAAGATCGAAATCCGGGGGTTCGGCAGCTTTCGAACACGCCAACGTCAACCGCGTGTAGGACGTAATCCGAAGACCGGAACGCGCGTGGAAGTGCCTTCTAAGCGCATCCCTTATTTCAAACCTAGCAAGGAGCTTCGAGACCTGGTGAACCAGCGCTCTGAAGCCGTATCGGCCGCCACTGCCGGTACACCTCGACTCTGCAGAACCGGCTTCTGTGATTCCGGGCGTTTCCACTCGCCAGGAACATTAGGATCTCGCGTGCAAGAGCACTTGTGGACGCCTTGGCGTTCCAAGTACATTCAGGGCGAACGGCAGGCCAACGGGTGCGTGTTCTGCAATGCCGCCACGGGCAGCAACGATGCCGAAAGCCTGGTTGTTCATCGCGCCGAATACAGCTTTGTGATTCTCAATCGCTATCCGTACACCAGCGGGCACGTAATGATTGCGCCGTATCAGCATGTGTCGCGCTTAGGGCAAGTAGAACCGGTGGTCACGGCAGAGATGATGAGCCTGGCCCGGAACACGGAAGCGATACTCGAGCAGGTCTATCGACCGAACGGCTTGAATCTGGGCATGAATCTGGGTGAGGCAGCCGGCGCGGGGATTGAGCAGCACATCCACATGCATGTGCTGCCCCGCTGGACCGGTGATGCCAATTTCATGACCACCATCGGTCATACGCGCATCCTGCCCGAGTTGCTCGAAGATACGTACGCAAAGCTTGCTGCCGCATTTTCGAGCCCTCAAAGCTAAGCTGCCGCTATCGCACCTCTACGCCAAAGAGGACTTGGTCGGAGTGGTTGTGCCGCCAACGCCAGTAATCGCGGCGCTGTTCTTCGTTCGCCCGATCCCAATCTACATATCCGCGATGGCGATCCTGCGCGTAGCGATGCCACGCTTGATCTTCACGCGAGTTCCAGTTATGGTAATCGCGCCGGTCAGAATCGTAGTAGCGACGTTCATCATGATGGTCCCGGTCGTCATGGTGATCGCGGTCATCGTGATGATGATCACGATCGTCATGGTGTTCATGTTCGTCATGATCTTGCGCCATCAGCGTAAAAGGGACACTGAGCGCGGCGGCCAAAGGCAACACGGCCAAAAGTTGTTTTATCTTCATTTTGTAGTACAACCCTCCACCTTATAGACTTTCGCCCCACTCGGGCGTTACCTAGAGCATGGGCGCGGCATTTAGGTACGGTAGCGGTACCAATCACCTGCGCATGCCATACTCGAAGGAAAATAAAACATGGTGGAGGCAAACTTCCTTTCTACAGTAGAGTTCAATCCAACCAATATGTGTAAGGATGCTAACCAGCACCTGCATGGAAGTTGACTACGGACACGAAAAACGCATCATTGTTGCCATCGACGGGCCCGCGGGCGCTGGCAAGAGCACATTGGCTCGGCGGGTGGCGGAGAAGCTAGGCTACCTCTACATCAATACCGGTGCCATGTACCGGGCTCTTGCACTGTGGGTGATTCGACTTGAGGTTGAGCCATCCGATATGCATCGCGTGGAACAGCTGGCACTCGAAGCCGATATCCATCTCGACCCCCAAACGGGGCACGTGGCACTCAATGGTGAGGATGTAACGGAGGCGATCCGGCACCGGAATATTGCTTCTGCGGCTTCGAAGATCTCCACAATACCTGGCGTGCGCCGTGCCATGCTGCGCATCCAGCGAGGCATGGCGCAGGAACATAGCGTCGTCATGGAGGGGCGGGATATTGGTTCCGTTGTCTTTCCGCGCGCCCAGGTCAAAATCTTTCTGGATGCGCACCCAGAAGAGCGGGCACGACGCCGCGCTTCGGAACTGGGAGAGAAGGGCAGCGCGAGCGACGTTCGCGCCATCGCGGGTGAGATCGCGGAGCGCGACCGGCAGGATCGGGAACGCAAGGAAGCACCTTTAGTTCAGGCGCCGGATGCCGAGCTCATCGATACCACAGGCCTTTCGATCGACGAGGTGGAAGACGTGATCTTGCGGCTGGTGCGGGCACGCACCTCGAACGGTAAGGCTGCCACGGGCACCTCCGTCAAAGCGGCAAGCGCCGGAGTGGAAGAGGCGTCGGAATGAAAGATTTGCTTGTGATGAAGTTCGGCGGCACCAGCATGGGTTCAGCCGAGCGGATGCGCGTCGCTGCGGAACTGATTGTGGAACAGCGGCGGCGCCGGCCGGTGGCCGTGGTTGTGTCCGCAATGTCGAAGGTGACCGACCTGCTGCTGGAGACCATGCGGCGGGCCGAGCTAGGCGACAACTCAGTGGTAGATGCCAACCTGCAAAGCTTGTCGAAGCGCCATCTGGATACTTCTGCGGAACTGTTCGGAGAAGATGCCGGTGCGCATGGTCGCGCCGCAGAAGCGGTCCGCCTTCTGGTGGCTGATTTTCAACGTATCGCCGGCGGCATTGCGCTCTTGGGTGAGCGTCCGCCTCGTTCCGTAGACGAGGCTGTCGCAATCGGAGAACGTCTTTCGTCCGTCCTCCTCGCCGAGTATCTTCGCTTCGTCGGCAGTGCTGCCGAAGCCGTCAATGCGGCTGACGTGGTGGTGACTGATGCCGTGTTTGGCAATGCCTCGCCCCAGATGGCGGCCACGCAGCAAAAGTGCGGTCAGGTGTTGCTGCCGTTGCTGGAGCAGGGCGTAGTGCCCATCGTGACCGGCTTCAACGGCGCTACCGCCGATGGCCGCTGCACCACCCTCGGTCGTGGCGGCTCGGATTTCTCGGCTTCCATTCTCGCGGCCGGCCTGAACGCTGCCGAGCTGTGGATCTGGACCGACGTGGACGGCATCATGACAGCCGACCCGCGATTGGTGAAGGACGTTGCCGTACTTCCCGAGGTCACCTATGCGGAAGCGGCGGAGTTGGCCTACAACGGTGCGAAAGTGCTTCATCCGCGGACACTGGCGCCCTTAGTCGAAAAGCAGATCCCGGTGTGGAGCAAGAATAGCTTTGCACCCGAAAAACCCGGCACGAAGATCGTCTCGCACTTCGATGAACCGAAAGGCGTTCGCGCCGTTACGTCCATGTCGAATGTTTCCATGATCTCCATGGAGCCGGCCAATGCCGTGCTTAGTGGCACCCGGCTGATGGCCCGTTCGCTCGACGCCCTGGCTTTAGCTAACGTGGAGATTCTGCTGTTCAGCAGCTCCAGTTATCGCCAGAGCTTTTGCTTCCTGGTGCGTAAAGCCGACGTTCCAGCCGCGCTTGAAGCTCTAAATGCGAACTTGTCGATTGAACTTGCACACGGTTATCTACGGCCCATCAGTGTCGATGACCACGTGGGACTGTTGGCTGTCGTTGGCGAGGGGATGCGCGGCATTCCGGGACTAGCGGGCCGGGTTTTCACCGCCATCTCGCGAGAGAACATCAACATTATCGCCATCGCGCAGGGTTCGAGTGAATTAACTATCGCCGTTGTCGTAAGGCTGGAAGGACTCGAACGCGCCGTCCAAAGCGTGCACGAAGAGTGCCGCCTGTCCGAAATGGCGCTGCTGACTGCCGTTCAGTAACGCTCTGTCATGATGGTTGCGCTGTGTGGGTATTGCTGCTCGCCATCATCATTACATCGCTCGCCTTATTTGGGTGGCGGTTCCGTTTCGTTGCCGAGCGTATCGCGCAAAGTAAGCCCGATCAGGATTTCCACCTAGGGTCACTCGGCCCACGCATCTGGCGTTTCGCTTCGGAAGTTTTGCTGCAGTCGAAAGTCATTCGCGAACGGCCGGCCGCGGGTCTCGCCCATGCTTTTGTCTTCTGGGCATTCTGTGCCTTCGCGCTGGTCACCCTTAACCACTTCGCTGAGGCTTTCGGCGTTGCTTTCCTCCATTATCGTTCCGGCTTTGGCTTGGTTTACTTTTGGTTTGCCTTCGTCTTTGCACTTCTATGCGCGGTTTCGATTGCCGCCCTTGCCTTTCGCCGCTTTGTCTTGAAGCCCATATGGTTGGAACCACTCTCGTACGAATCTGGCATCATCGCCGCTTTAATCTTTGTCCTGATGGTCACCTACCTGCCGCAGTGGTGGGTTCCCGAGAGCAGTGGGGCAGGGAAGACCTTGTGGTGGATTCACACGCTTGCTCTTCTCGCCTTTCTTCCTCTCATCCCGCATACGAAACATCTGCACCTGGTACTCAGCCCGCTGACCGTCTTTCTGAAGCGGGATGGGTTTAGCCATATTTCGCCGTTGGCCGGAGATGAGGATTTCGGCCTGGTAAATGGCAACGACATCAGCCGCATCACGGCGCTGCAAGCTTATTCATGCGTGGAGTGCGGCCGCTGTACGGAGCACTGTCCCGCCAACAACACTGGCAAAGAACTTAATCCCAAGCTGATTGCACTTGGCGTGCGGGACTACCTGAACGATTACGGTCCTAAGAACGAGACGGCCATCCTGAGTGCCACCGTTTCGCAAACTGCCGTGTTCCAGTGCACCACCTGCGGCGCCTGTGAGTATCAGTGTCCCGTGGGCGTGCAGCACTTGCCCATCATCATCGGGCTGCGGCGCGGCGCAGTTAACACTGGCACCTGGGAGGATGAACACGGCGGGAAGCTATTCCTGAACTTGGAGCGGAACGGAAATGCGCTCGGTTTCTCCCCGCTGGAGCGTGACAAATTCATTTCCAAGCAAGCTCTTCCCCTGTTCGATGGCACGCAGGAGTATTGTCTGTGGCTCGGCTGCATGGGTGCGTACGATCCGCGCGGACGCGAGATCGTTGCCTCTTTCGCTGCTGTTATGAAACACCTCGGTACATCGTTCGGTGTGCTCAAGAAAGAGCGCTGCACGGGTGATCCGGCGCGCCGGCTGGGGAACGATTTAGCATTCGGACAACTCGCGGAGGCTAATCTGCAGGCGCTGTCGCAGGCTAAGGCGACGAAGCTGGTGTCCATTTGTCCTCACTGCGTTCGAACGATCGCGGAGGATTGGCGCGAGCAGGGTGCGACCGTCACCATTGAACATCACAGCGAGTTCCTGGCCCGCCACGCGGACCGCATCCCACAAGAAACCAGCGGCGGCTCGATCGTCTTTCACGATCCCTGTTATCTGGGCCGCTACCGCAACATCTATGAGGAGCCCCGCACAGTAGCAGCGAAAGGCGGCGCTGTTATCGATCCGCCTCGTGCACGCGAGCGTTCATTTTGCTGCGGCGCCGGCGGCGGATTGGTGTTTCTGGGCGAAGAAACCGGAGATCGGGTAAATCGGGCGCGTGCGCAGGAGTTGGTCGCCACCGGTGCGGGAACCATTGCCACTGCGTGTCCCTTTTGCAATTCGATGTTCCGTGACGCATTAGCGGGCGGCAGTGCAAATGCCCCTGCACTGCTCGATATTGCTCAGATCGCGCAAGCGCAGATTGTGCGAGAACAGAGTGTACTCGCAGCCGAGAAGACCTGAGGGACGCGGGAGCGACGAGGCAAACCTCTCGCCGCCCCAGGCATATCTTCTAAAAAATAAGTCTCAGCGCCATCTGCACCAAACGCGGATTCTGACTCAGCGTGTTGTATACGCCGAAGTTCTGAGATGTGATGTTGTTCGACGTCATACTCTGGAACGCGACCGAGTTGAAGATGTTGTAGAACTCGCCGCGAAACTGAATGGTGGCCTTTTCCTTGATCGGGAAGTTCTTATAGAAATCCCAGTCGAAGTTTGTCTGCCCATTCAGTCGTAACACGTTGCGGCCCAAGCCACCGAAGTTTCCCAGCAGCGGTTGCGACAGGCCAAGGCTTGCCGCATAGGCACTGATTTTGACACCATTGACCGTGGCCAATCCCAAGCTGGCCGGATTGCCGGGAGACCCAGCAGCCATTGGATTGAAGTTCACGATCGGGCCCGCCACGTTGGGGCGGTCGACACCGGCGGCCCCACCGAGCGGAGCAATGGAATCACTCAACCCCAGCCGCGGACCGGCGAAGATGTTCACGGGAGCTCCGGAATGGTAACTGCTGATGCCTGCAAAAGACCACCCGCCAAGCACCTGTCTCAGAACTCCGTTGGACGAATGCGCGAAGAACGGCAGCTTGTAATCATGGCCGATGGATAACGTGTGTCGCAAGTCAAACTGAGAAGGCCCTCGATTGTTCCTGTTGTTCAAGGGATCCTGTTGCGCAGAAGTGTCATTTACCAGCACACCCAAGGCATCGGAATTGTCATCGATGGACTTCGCATACGAATAGGACAGATTCAGGAACAAGCCTTGCCCCAAACGTTTCTGCACTTCGATTTGTAGCGCGTTGTAATTCGAATTGGCCGAACTCTCAACGTAATTCACCGTGTTGTAGCGGCGATCGAACCGGTCACTGTATTTAGTGCCTCCTCCGCTTAAGCCCGCGAAAGCCGCTGTGAACTGTGAGAGTCTTGCAGTCTCATCGGCCAGGCTGGTGGCCGGTGCAACTGGGTTGGCGATCAAGTTAATGGGCCGTGTACGGGTGAGATAGGTTCCTTTTGTACCCACGTACGTAGCCTTCCACACCAACCCAACAAATTGACGCTCAATTCCGAAGCTCCATTGCTGCACCTGCGGATTTCTGAGATTGTCCGCAATCGCAGGACTGATGGAGCCGAAGTTCAAGACGGACGTCGAGAGGGTGCCCACCGAAGCGGCCGTTTGTTGCTGAATCGTAGCCGTGCCCGAGGCAAGATTGGCATAGCTGTTGCCGCCGGTGAAGGAACTCGCGCCGGTAAGGGAAGCGGCGTAGATGAATGGAGGCAGGAAACGTTGGTTGGTGATGGGGTTCAGATAAATGAAATCGTAGGCGATGCCGTATCCGCCCCGGATAACAGTCTTGGTGTCAGGGGCATACGCGAATCCAAACCGCGGCGCCCAGTTATTGTTGCTCTTGAAGGATGGCTGTCCCGTGACCAGCAGACCAAGTGGGCCAGCGCCCGCCGCTCCGAAGGATACGTTGTCATTCAGATTCAGATTTGAAATCTTCTTGTTCGCCTCGGTCGGTCCGCCCGCGAACTCATAGCGTACTCCCAGATTCACCGTCAGTTTGGGGGTGATGCGCCAATCGTCCTGAGCGAACGCAAAAGCGTTGTGCACAATGTTGTTCCGAACGGAATTCCCAAAGTTCTGGGTGTAAGTGTTCAGGTTGCCGCTCGCGAAGTCGGCAAAAGAGTTGAACGCCAACGTGGATCGAAGATTGCTATCGAAGTATGAATCGGCAGCCAAGTCGTAATATTCGCCGCCCACTTTGAAATTATGGCTGCCCCGCGTGAACGAAAAGTTGTCCGTGTACTGGTATGTGCGCTGTTCACGGCCTTGCGGCAAAATGTTCGATACACCGATCGACGTCACAGAACCGTCGTTGAAGGTGATCTCCGGTCCTAGCGGATAGGGCGTCTGAATCGGGAAGGCTGGTTTGCTCTGCCCGAATCCAAAGCGAAATTCGTTCACGGCCGACGCTCCGAACAAGTGGGTTTCTGCTAACGTTGCTTGCCGCGGATGGTTCGTGCTGCCCGCGCCGAAACCGGGCAGAGTGCTGTTGATAAATGTAAGCCCCGACGAAGAGGTTTGTGAATCATACACTCCGTACCGACCCCACAGTGTGTCGTGTTCTGAGATGACCACGTCCATGCGGTATGACACTTGATACGAGTTGTTTGAGTTAGGCGCGCTTGATTGCAGAGTGCCGGTCGGGCTTGTGGGCAGATTGTACTGTTTGATGAAAGCCAGTGAGGTTGGGTTTGTTACCGATGCAAGTTGGGCGGGTGTGGGTACGCTCGCACTTTGCGCTTGCCCCTGTCCCCGCGTCTTATCGCCTTCATAATCTACGTGCCAGAACAGCCGGTTCCGTCCGTTATATAACTTCGGAATATAAACCGGTCCGCCGACTTCGAAGCCGTAAGTGTTGTTCCGCAGAATGCTCGGCTTGCCCGTGGTATCGAAGAACGATCGGGCGTTGAGCTTGTCGTTCTCGAAGTATTCGTAAAGCTCGCCATGCAGATCGTTGGTGCCGTTCTTGGTGATGTAGAGCACCTGCGAACTCGAGTTGCGGCCATACTCTGCATTGAAGTTGTTCGTGATCACCTTGACTTCTTTGATGGACGAGAAGTTAAGCGGGCCGAGCGGGCCGCCGGTACCGGTCACCGATACGTCAGTCGCCGTAATGCCGTCCACGGTGATGTTGTTTCCTCGCCCTCGCCCGCCATTGGAATTGAAGCTGCCCGAACCGAGAAAGGGGTTGTTCGCGGAAACGGGCGCTACGCCCGGCGACAACAGCGTGAACGCATTCGGGTTTCTGGAAACGGGTATCTCTTGTATCGATTGACCCCTGACAGAGTTCTGGATTTGCGCATTCTCCGTGTCCAGTTGCTCCACCGCATCACTTACTTCAACGGTTTGTTTTGTTTGCCCGATTTCTAACTTCAAGTTAACGGTCGCTGTTTCGCCGGCACCCACCGGAGCGGTGGCGATGCTGGCTGCAAAGCCCGGTGCCTCCGCGCGCACTTCATAGGTACCCACTTGCAGCAGGTCGAATGCAAATTCCCCCTGCGCATTCACCGTCTTGTCACGCACTTGACCTGTCTCACGATTGGTGAGAGTGATCTTGGCGGAGTTTACCGCCCCACCACTCGCGTCGATAGCGGAGCCTCTCAGTTGACCCGTGATTTGCGCGTAGAGATTACCGCCACAAATTAGAAACGAGCACACGACAACCGTTAAGAGCCTGAGCAAGATTGAACCCCCCTGCGAAGTTAAGCAGCGAAAAGTACTTGGATCTGAGATTAACAGCCAAGCTGTGTTGACTCAATCGTTTTGCATTACGTAAGAATACTTGCCGCCGCTACGCGCGAGACCGGCCTTGCTGCGCTAGCTGTACAGTTATGAGAAAGGCGTTGCAGATACGCGAGACCACGTCCCGATCCATCCTGAGTCCGGTCACAGGGTTTCTGAGCGAGGCGGGCTTTACTCATTCATTAACCCCGGCCCGCAACTGCACTTATGGCTGCACCTACTGTTACGTACCGACCATGGGAATCTATGGTGGGCTGAAGCCCGAAGACGCGGCACGTTGGGGGCAATTCACCACCTTCAAGATCAATAGCGCTGAACTCGCCCGGCAGGAGCTTCGGCACCATCAGATTATTTACTGCTCGCCCTTGGTGGATCCTTACCAACCCGCCGAAGCCGAACGGCCACTAATGCCCGAACTACTGCAGGCTGTCGGCAACCATCCGCCGCGTGCGTTCGTGATTCAAACGCGCGGACCGCTGATCTTGCGCGATTTGCCATTGCTACTCAGCCTCGCCTCCGTAACGCAGTTACGCATCAGCTTTTCCATAACCACCAACCGCGACGACGTGCGGCGGCGCTACGAACCGCATTGCGAGTCCAACCAGACCAGGCTGCAAGTCATTGCCGCGTTACGCCGCGCAGGTCTGGTGGCATACGCCACGCTCGCCCCAATCCTGCCGTGCCATCCCGAAATACTGGCGCGACAAGCGATCGAAGCTTCGGGACTCGACCTGATCGGCGATCCTCTGCATTCCCGGGAACGTAAGCGCAGGGGTGCGACAAGCCGCGCCGCCGCTCTTGCCATCGCAGAACACAATGCGGAACAACAATGGTTCAGCCCGTTGTTTCAGGATCAAGTTGTACACAGGATCGCGAGCGAAGCAGGGGCCCATGGAAAAGCCTTCGTAACGGGACCGGAAGGCTTCGGCCTGCTGGCAAAGTGATCGCCGGCGCGATTACCCTCGTTTGCGCCGCAGTATTGCCTTGCTAAGGGCGGCTGCGTCCACTTTGTACGTTCCGTCGCTCACGGCCTTCCGGATTCTCTCAAGGCGCTGTTTATGGCTCTCCGAAGCAGCTTGCGGAACTTGCCGCGCCGTGCGAATCTGGTGGCCGAGGCACAGCAGATCAGCCGTCGATTGCGCCTGCATTCGACGGGAATCGTCGCTCTCCCCATAACCGGCCTGCTTCATTGGTTGTAGTTTAGCTCAGCCTCATCGACTGCTATACTCTAATTTTGTCTGTCTGCCAGGTTGCTTGCAATCGGACTGCCTTCGCTTGTCTGTTTGCGCTTCCTGAGAGAGGGTCCTTGCATGTATATCAGCCTCCAGCAGTTGGAGTTACGATCGGTTCCTTTCGAGGTCGATGTTCCGGCGGACAAAATCGAATACGACGTTAAAGTGACCCAGGCTAGCCCGCTGCATGCGGAAGGCACGGCATCGCTGATGACCCAAATGCTGGGCGAAATCAGGATTGTGGGTAAGCTTTCAGTTTTGATGAACGGGTCGTGCGACCGCTGCCTCGAAGCTGCCGTGGTGCCGGTGGAGCGTTCGTTCGATCTTGTTTACGTTCGGGCTGACGAATCGCCAGTCGGTGGCGAAAAAGAGATTGAGCAAGCGGGAACTGAGGTGGGCTTCTATGAGGGAGCCGGCCTCGAGCTGAACGACGTTTTGCGGGAAGTTGTGTTGCTGGCCTTGCCCATGCAATTGGTCTGCGGAGAGAGTTGCAAAGGCATCTGTCCCAATTGCGGGCAGAACCGGAATCAAGTGGACTGCGGATGCGAATCCGTGCTCGCGGATGACCGTTGGAGCCAGTTGAGAAATTTGAAAGTCGAAATCGGGTCGCGCTCCTGAGTGGCGGTCCAGAGAAACTAAGAAGGAAGAACTATGCCGAATCCCAAACGACGCCATTCGAAGCGCCGAACCTCAACACGCCGGGCGCATGACGCGTTGCGCATCCCCCAATTATCGGAATGCCCGAACTGTCACGAAAAAATCCGTGCACACCGCGCTTGCCCGCATTGTGGCAAGTACAAAGGGCGCGAGGTCATTGAAGTCGTCGAAGCTTAACCGCTACGGCTGCCTTCGGGCAGCATCCCTCATTTCCTTTCGCGAAATCTTTCAAACGAACGAGCCACAGTCTCCATGGTGACAATTGCCCTGGACGCCATGGGTGCCGACGACTTCCCTAAACCGGAGGTGGAAGGCGCGCTGCAAGCGGCCAAAGAGCTTGGCGTCCGAGTGATTTTAGTCGGACAAGAAGTACTCATCCGCAAAGAACTCGACCGCCACCCGGGTTGGACGGCGCTGCCCATCGAAGTCCGGAATGCCTCCGAGCAGATCACCATGGAGGACAGCGCCGGCAAAGCCGTCCGCGCCAAGAAAGACAGTTCCATTCGCGTGGCCTGCCGCCTGGTGCGCGAAGGCGTTGCGCAAGGCGTTGTCTCTGCCGGTAATACCGGTGCCGTAATGGCTACGGCCAAAATGGTGCAAGGCATGTTGGCCGGTGTGGACCGTCCGGCGTTAGCAAATCCATTCCCCGCCGCCGACGGGCGCTGGGTCATCCTGCTCGACGTGGGCGCCAACGTCGATTGCAACCCCAAAATGCTGGCTCAGTTTGCCGTCATGGGTAGCGCCTACTCACGCGTAATCTTCCACACCAAAGCGCCTCGAGTGGGTTTGCTGTCCATTGGCGAAGAGGAGCACAAGGGCAATTCGCTCACGCATGAGACTCGCCCCATCCTCAAGGCTCTCCATAACCTGAACTTCATCGGGAACGTGGAGGGTCGTGACTTATTCACCGCCAAAGCCGATGTCATCGTGTGTGATGGCTTTATCGGAAATGTCGCCCTCAAGGTCAGTGAAGGGCTGGTGGAAGCGATGTTCGACTCGTTGAAGACGTCCCTAACTGCAACCGGCGTTCGTAAGTTTGGCGCTTACCTGGCGCGGGGCGCATTTCGCGACCTGAAAAAACGCGTAGACTATTCAGAGTATGGCGGTGTTCCGCTACTCGGCCTGAAAGGGCTGTGCGTGATCTGCCACGGCCGCTCCAACAGCAAAGCCATTCGAAACGCCATCCGCGTAACGAAGGAGTTTGTCGAAGGCGACATCGGCCAGCGCATCGCATCGGAGCTCGCGGGTTGGTCATCTCATCAGGGTCCGGCTTTATGAAAATCTTCCTCCGGCGTCTTTCCGCTTTAGCCTTCATGGCGGTAGCTGTTGTGCCGGGGTGTTGGGCCAAAGAGGACCCGGTGCAATGGGCTCTCGCATCCACCCAAACAGGGGTTCTCGACCTCAAAGCCACTATCCAGGACGGGTGGCATCTGTACTCGCCGACTACACCAGCCGGCGGACCCATCATCACTCGAATACAGCTTGCAAACAGTCCCGCCGTCACTGCCTGGCAACTCTATCGTCCCCAGCCGGTCCGCAAGCTCGATCCGAACTTTCAGGTCGACACGGAAACGTATACCCGGCAAGCTGATTTCCTGTTCCATGTCGCCGGAACCCCGTCCGCCGCAGCGGCGCCTGTCACCGTCCAGGTTCGCTATCAAGCCTGTTCCGATGTGAAATGCCTGCCACCAGTAAAGAAGACCGTGCAAGGCGATGTGGCGGTCGCTGGCGTTGCCGCTTCCTGGACGCCTCCCGCCGGATACCTGCTGGTGCCAACGAACGATGCGGCAACAACTGCGTCAACGGCCTCTCTCGCGGCGGCACCCGTTCCATCTGCCGCTGCGTCTAATCAGAACCTTTTGCCCTTCCTGCTCACCGCCTTCGGGGCTGGCTTGCTGGCGCTCTTTACTCCTTGTGTATTCCCGATGATCCCGATCACAGTATCGTTCTTCATCAATCAGAACTCGGCGGCTGGATCAACCGACCGTCGCGGTGGCCTGACCCAAGCCATCATCTTTTGCTTAGGCATCATTGTGCTGTTTAGCGGAATGGGATTTCTGGTGACCGCCGCTGCGGGACCGTTCGGAGTCGTTCAACTCGGGTCCAGCCCTTGGGTAAACGGCTTCATCTCGCTTGTGTTCCTTGTCTTCGGACTAAGCCTGCTGGGCGCCTTTGAACTGCGTCTTCCCTCCGGCTTATTGACGCGGCTTGACCGGGCCTCGCAAGGCGGCGGAACCGTCGGCACGCTCATCATGGGGTTGACGTTTTCCTTGACGTCCTTCGCCTGCATTGGTCCCATCGTTGGACCTCTGCTGATCGCCTCCGTGCAGAGTAAAGGTTGGCAGCCAGTACTCGGGATGGTTGCGTTCGCCACGGGCTTGGCGTTGCCCTTCTTTCTCCTGGCGCTTTTCCCCTCCTATCTCAACAAACTGCCTCGCAGCGGCGGTTGGATGGTCCGTGTCAAGATCGTGCTCGGTTTTGTGGTCCTCGCGGTCATGCTGAAATACCTCAGCAATATCGATCAGGTCTTGCAAACGCACTTGCTGACGCGCGAGCGCTTCCTCTCAGCCTGGATCGTTCTATTCGCGCTACCCGGGCTCTACTTGCTTGGACTTCTGCGGATGGAAGGCATGAAGAAAGACGAGCCGCTTGGTGTTGGGCGTGCCCTGATGGCAGCACTGTTTCTCATTTTCTCCATCAGTCTGGTGCCCGGGCTCTTTGGCGCTCGTATGGGCGACCTGGATGCGCTGATTCCGGAGACCAATGGCTCTGTCTTTGCAAGCACCGCCCAGGCGGCTGACAACCACCCGGTTTTAAAGAACGATCTCGATGGCGCGCTCGCCAAGGCGCGTGCGGAGAATAAGCTCGTCCTTGTCGATTTCACCGGCTATGCTTGCACCAACTGCCACTGGATGAAACAGAACATGTTTACGCGGCCCGAGATTCAGGCTGCCTTGAACAACGTCGTGATTGTGGAACTTTACACCGATGGCACCGATGCTGATTCTGAGAAGAACCAGAAGCTGGAAGACGGACGCTTCAATACGGCATCCATTCCCTTTTACGCTCTGATGGATGCCGACCAGCACGTGGTGGCTACCTTCCCCCAACTCACCCGTGACTCACACGAGTTCCTTGCCTTCCTGGAAGCTAAGCCCGCGACACGCGGCTAATTCGTCCTCACACTTCGCAACCGAAGGCAAAGCGAGTGAAGGACGGATCCACTCGAAATGCACATGCCCTTACCGCATCTAGAAGATGTGCGTACAAGCCTCGTAGCAGTTGGGTTGGCGATCACCATGGCAAGCTGTGGTCCGAAGAACAAAAGTGACAAGCCGGATGTGGCGGCGGATTACAACCCCCGTATCGGTATCGCAGTGAAAACGGGCGCCCGGACGTGTGTTGCCATACAAAACTCTACTCTGCAGCCGAACGCTCCAGTTACCCTGATTTTTCAGGGTCCGCCAACCCAGAGCTTTCAGGCAACCAACATCAGTGGGCCCAGCGATGCACCCTGTCCCATCACACAGGAGACAAATCCTATGATGCACAGCTACGATATCGCCTCGGTTCCTGCGGAAATGCCAAAGCTCATGCCGGTAGTCGCTATCGTGGGACCCCCTGGCAGCCTAACCACTGCTAACGGCAAAGTGCAGTCCGATCTCGACCAGAACGGGAAAATCGAATCGTTTCGTACTTGCGGCAGCGACAACGGAATTCACCTGACTGTCTGGAAAGGCGATCCACTCACCGGAACTATCGTCTGGCACGGCTACTACTACGAACCGGGTAATCCCGGAACGCTCCCGACCTGCACGCCAGCGGAGTTAGGCGGCCACTAGGACGGGCGTTTCGCTAGCAGCAGCGTCCGTGCTGCTGCGACTGAATCTGCGCTAGGAAGTAATCCATCCAGATGTGTCACTTCCAGCATCGATTTTAGATTTTGCCCCGGGCCTGCGAGCACCACACCGCAAGCCTGCCGCGAGCAAAGGGTGTAAATGACGGTCAATTCGCCCAATCCCGCGCTATCCACCGCTCCCAAATGCGCGACTTCAAGGATCATGCCCCTAAGCCGGTGATCCGTCAGTGCGTGCTTCGCCGTTTCACGCAAAGTCTGCAATGCCGGGCCGAGTGTAAGATTTCCTTCCAGATCCAGGATGGCGATTTCGTTTTCCACGCGTGTGCGAATCGATAAGGGCATCGGGTTTTTTCTCCCTCCAGCGGAGGCGAATAGCCATTATCTACTTGTGCCCGTAGATTATCCGTCAAGTTCACAGAACGGAAGACAGCCTACTTCCACGGACGCTGATTCCCAGATAAAAGCACTGGCCCTTGACTTGCACTAAAAAGACCATCTCCAACTTCAAGCGCGGCTTAACCCCGCTCGAAGGAGCCTAACCGCTCAAATAAGGTCAATCGGACAGCGCGTTCCTCGTGAACGCGCTGATTTTTTCACTACATCCCCCGCCGACCGTAGTTAATCCAACAACCGACAGCCGAATCGCTAGACAACGGCTCGCCTCCATCATCGGCGTCCGGGACTGTTCCATTGCGGACCATTCCGGTACCCAGGGGAGCGATACTCCTCCCGCTCCCCAATTTGTTTTGTGCTTGCCGCCGCGCAGCGTGCCCGTAATTACGTCGCCATTGCCATATCGAGTTCCGGTTCCGCTTGAGCCGGTCTCGGTACTTCCGCTGCCCTGAATTTCACCGAAACCAGCTTGGACACACCTGGCTCCTGCATGGTGACGCCATAAAGCGCCTGTGCCGCCTCCATGGTTCGCTTCGAGTGCGTAATTACAATGAACTGAGTTTGTTCCGACATGTCGCGGATCAGTCGCGTCAGGCGCTCCGTGTTTGGCTCGTCCAGCGGCGCATCCACTTCGTCCAGCACGCAAAAGGGGCTGGGCGTGTATTGAAAAATGGCCATCAGCAGCGCCATAGCCGTCAAAGACTTTTCGCCGCCAGAGAGCAGCAAAACGCTTTGCAGTTTCTTGCCCGGCGGCGAAGCAATAATGTCAATGCCCGATTCGGATGCGTTCTCTTCGTCCGTTAAGCGCATCTCGGCGGTGCCGCCCCCAAAAAGTGTCGAGAACAAATCCTTGAAATTGCCGTTGACAACCTTAAACGCTTCCAGAAAGCGCTTCTTCGATTCCCCGTCAATCTCGAACAGCGCCTTTTCGGTGTCGCGAATGGAGTCAAGAAGGTCCTGCCGCTGCGCGGTCAAGAAATCCTGGCGTTGCTGTGCTTCTTCGAATTCTTCCAATGCTTGCGGGTTCACAGGACCAAGCGCCTCAATCTTGCGCCGCACGTCCTGATACTTCGCCTCCATGCCAGCCAGTGCCTCGCCTTCGGGCACAGTCTCAAAGGCGGCGGCAACATCGGCAAGAGTCGCCTCTAATTCATTGGCGCAAGTCTCTTCCAGATGCTTCAGATCCGCCTCCGTGCGGGCCAGCGCCACCTGAGTCTCCGAGCGGCGATCCTGCGCCGTTTGCACTTGGCTGCGCAATCCTTTCAATTGCTCATCCAGTTGTGCCAGTCGAGCACGCTGGGCTGCTTCCTGCTCCGTTAGCTGTGCGGCCTCCCGCTCGTGCTCGCCGATCGTCTCCGCCAGTTGTTCACGGCGCGTCTGCAACTCGGTATTGCTCGCGGACAACTGCGCATGCTCCGCCGACATGCGTTCACCCTCGTTCGCCAGGTGCGCCTGACGATTATGTAGATCGCGTAGCTGGTTCTCCAACCGTTGCCGCTGCGTTGCCAGGGATCGCTGCCGTTCCTCCAGACTGGCCATGCTTGCGCGCAGCGCTGCATGTTCCTCAGACGCATGGGCAAGCGCCTGCTGCAAATCGGTCAGTTCGTACCGGGCATTCTCGAGCGCCGCTTCCTGTTCGGCACGCTTCGCTTCAGTCTGTTCCAGCGCCGCCCGGTCTCTTTCAAGCGTTTCTTCCAGGCGCGCCCGGTCTCGTCCCAATCGCTCCAGCTCTAGCCGTGCATTCGACAATCGGCTCTCGATCCGATTGAACTCTTCGGCCATCTTTCGGCTTTCGTGATCCAGCGCCAACACATCCTTTTCCTGCGCTTGCTGATGCGCACGAACAGCTTCCAGCTGATGCGATAAAGCAGCGATAGTACGTTCCAACTCGGCCAACTGGCTTTGTGCCTGGGCGAGTTCCCGCTCTTTCGTCTGCTCCGCCTGACGCACTTCACGAAGCTCACGCTTCAATGCCAGGGGCCCGGCGCCTGTCTTCTTCCCGCCGCTTACGCTTTGACCCTGGTAACTGATGCCGTCCATTGTCAGGAACCAGCAATGCGGGAACTGCGGCGCCAGGCTCTGCGCCGTTTCGCGTGTTTCTGCCACGTAACAACGTGCGATGCGTGCTAGTTGTTCGAACGGTAAGTGGGTTAGCCCGTTGGTCAAGCGCAGGTACGCTGTCAACGGCACGATGCCGCTTTGCTCTGGTCCGGGTGCTGTAGAGCCCGGCAATGCGACGCCCGATGATGCGCCATTCTCTCCCAGCGACTCCACCAGGAACGTTGCTCGGCCGCCGATCTCACCGCGCATTAGTTCAATGCCGCGCTGCGCCGAACTCCAGTCCTCAACCACCACAGACTCCAGCTCATCATGCAGGAATTCTTCCGTGGCCTTCTCCACGGCTGCATCCACTTCCAGGAAATCCGCCAATACGCCCGCCGGTTTCAAGCCTGGCACCGTGCCCCGCTCAGCCGCCGTGAACAATCGCTTCACCGTTTCGGTCGTGTAGCTGCGATGCTCAATGATGTTCTCAAGCGAGTCGCGCCGCGCCTTCACCCGCGAATGCTCCGAACGCACCCGGTCCAGCGCCTGCCGCGCTTCCCCAAGTCGTGCGCGCGAGGTAGTCAGTTCCGACTCAATCTCTTCCCGCTGGTCGGTGAGCGAGATCAACTCTGTTTGACGAGCCTGCAGCTTGTCTGAGATTTGGGCCTTCACGCCCTGTATGCGCTTTAGATCCGCCGATGATTGGTCATCTTCTGCCCGCGCCCTCGCCATGTCTCGCTCGGCCGTCGCTGACTGAGCTTCGGCCTGAGTCAGCCGGTTCTTTAATTGCGACGACTCCTGCAGCAACCGGAGCACGCCTTGCCTTAAAGCTTCTAAGCCGCGTTCTTGCTCCGTTAGCCGGTTCTGGGCCGCTTGCCGTTCGGCAGCCTTCCCTTGCAGCTGTTCCTTGGCTGCGGCACTCTGTTCATCTAGCTCCGCCAATGCGGCGGTCTGCTGCGCGTGTTCGGCAGCGCGTTCCTCTTGTTGCTTGCTCAGTGACTCCCGTTCCACCTGAGCATGCGCCAGCCGCGTCTTAATCTGCTCTGCCTGCTTGGCCTGGTACTCCACTTTGCCGCGGGCGCGTTCGGCTTCCACCTGCAGGTCGGCCAACGTTTTTCTGACGGTGCGCAGATCCTCTTCGGTCCGGTAAGCCTGCTCCAACACGGTCGTCTGCTGGGTCTCGAACTCCCCCACCGAACTCTGCGCTGTCTGCACTTCGGTGCTAACCAGGTTCAGTTCAATCGCAAGCCGGGCAGATTCGCGTTCCAGCGTTCGGAACTTCGCGGCCAGTACCTGACGGAGATACTCCACTGCTTCACTCTTCAGCTCGCCATACCGCTTTGTTTTTGCCGCCTGCCGCTTCAGTGAGTTCACCTGGCGGGTGACTTCTTCCAGAATGTCGAACACGCGCGAGAGGTTCTGCTTCGCACTTTCCAGGCGCGCTTCCGCCAGCCGTTTGCGGGCCTTGAACTTGGTGATGCCCGCCGCTTCCTCGATAACGTTTCGGCGGTCCTGTGGCTTGTTGCTGAGAATCTGCCCGATGCGGCCCTGCTCGATAATGGCGTAACTTTCGGGCCCCAGGCCGGTCCCGAGAAACAGGTCCTGAATGTCTCGCAAGCGCGCCGACTTGCCATTAATCAGGTATTCACTGTCGCCCGATCGAAACAACCGGCGAGTGATCGTGATCTCGCCGCGCTTCTCCGCCGCTTTCACCACCTCGGCCTTGATTACCGCATGAACTGTTCCGTTTACATGGGCATCGCCATTCAGGGCGGCATCGGGGGTGCTCGCCGCGATTTCTACGGTTTCGCTCTGCTCGGCACTCGGCGTTTCAGGTTCGGGCAGGCCCAGATGAATCGCCGTCAGCGCCGTCTCATCCGGCACCAAAGTCATCGTGACCGATGCCATGCTCAGCGCTTTACGGTCCCGAGTGCCGGCGAAGATCACATCTTCCATCCGCGCCCCGCGCAGGCTCTTTGCTGATTGTTCGCCTAGAACCCAGCTGATGGCATCGCTCAGGTTCGACTTGCCGCATCCGTTGGGGCCGACAACGGCAGCAATCCCGCTGCCATTGAATTTCATCTCCGTTCGATCGTAGAAAGACTTAAAGCCTTGAATTTCGACTCGCTTTAGCTTCAGCAAAACGACGGACCCTTCCTGAGTGAGTTCTCGGGGGTGCTTCGATCTTAGCCGGATTTGGACCGAGAGTAAAGCACTGCCCCACGTTTTATAGTGTCACCTCGCGAGGGAGCCACAGCATGTAGCGTGCCGCATCCAAAAGCAAATAACGTGCTAGGCCGCTGACCCCTTTTGGCACAATAAAGCAAACCCCGAATGAGCACTGAAGAAGTTCTGCAGAAGCTTACTCCTGTCTTCCACACTGTTTTCGACGATGACGAACTGACGGTTGAGCCCAATCTAACGGCCGCCGACGTAGACGGTTGGGACAGTCTGAGCCACATCCGACTGATGCTCACTGTCGAAAAGACGTTCGGTATTAAGTTTGCAGCATCAGAAATCGGCAAATTGAAGAATGTCGGTGACCTTGCTCACCTGATCCAATCGAAAACTTCGTAGCGAAATGGCGAAGGCCGTTCACGCATCTGAACTTAAAGTCCAATGATTCATAAGTTCGAATGAGTATTGACCTTTACGCTAGTCTCAGTTGGCTGCCGCAACCCCCGGCCGACTTCGCACAGCGCTGTAAGCGCCTGCCCGGAATCACGGACCACCGGGGCAGGGAAGCCCGCGCGCTGGCCTCCTACGCCCTCGACGAGAACAATCTAAATCGCCTTGCTCGCACCATGGGCAAGTGCGAGTCGTTGCAACCGCTGAGCCCGTTCCGGCTGGGCGTGCTCAGCAACTCAACCACCGATTTCTTACTTCCCGCGCTCACCGCGACGGCCGCACGTTACGGCTTGACACTCGAATGCGTTTGCGGCAATTACGATCAGGTTATTCAAGAAGCGCTCACGCCCGATTCGAAGGTAAACGTGGCCAAGTGCGACGCTGTTCTGCTATCGCTCGATCACCGCAGCCTTCCTCTGCGCGCCGCTCTGGGCAGTGCCGAAGAAGCGGACCGCGCTGTAACGGCTGCCCTCGGATTCCTCGACACCATTCGCCGCGGCATTCAAGCCAACAGCGGCGCGCTCTGCATTTTGCAAACCATCCCACCACCGCCTGAGCGCCTGTTCGGAAGCCTTGATCGTATGCTTCCCGGGACCCTGCGGAACCTCATCGAGCGTGTCAACTCCGGGCTAGCCGAGCGGGTCTTTTCCTCGAACGACATGTTGCTCGATGTCGCTGGCCTCGCCGAAACGGTCGGTCTTTCCGCCTGGCATGATGCCACGCTATGGAACTTAGCCAAGCTGCCCTTTGCCAGCAACTATTTGCCGCTCTACGCCGACCATGTCTGCCGCATTCTCGCTGCGCTTCGCGGCAAAAGCCGCAAGTGCCTTGTGCTCGACCTCGATAACACCGTATGGGGCGGCGTCATTGGTGACGACGGGCTCGAAGGCATCCAATGCGCGCAAGGCGATCCTACCGGAGAAGCGCATCTGGGCGTCCAGCGCTTAGCGCTTGATCTTCGTTCGCGCGGCATCGTGCTCGCCGTTTCTTCAAAGAATAACGACGATGTCGCACGCCTGCCTTTCCGCGAGCATCCCGAGATGCTGCTCCGCGAAGAACACATCGCCGTGTTCCAGGCCAATTGGAACGACAAAGCCACCAACATTCAGGCGATCGCGAATGAACTTTCACTCGGCATTGATTCTATGGTCTTGCTGGACGACAATCCAGCCGAACGCGCCCTTGTTCGCCAGATGCTGCCCGAAGTAGGCGTCCCCGAGTTGCCCGCCGATCCCGCTCTGTATGCCCGAACGCTGGCTGCGGCCGGCTACTTTGAAGCCGTCATCTTCTCCGAGGAAGATACAAAGCGTGCCGGCTTCTATCAGGACAATGCCCGGCGCGTGCAACTCCAGAGCCAAGCCGGCGACCTCGATGCCTACCTGGCGTCTCTCAACATGGAGATTACCTTCCAGCCGTTCGATGCCACCGGACGCGCGCGCATTGCCCAACTCATCAACAAGTCGAATCAATTCAACCTCACCACCCGCCGTTACACCGAGGCCGACGTCGCGCACATGGAAACCGACCCAACGTTGTTCACCTTGCAAGTGCGCTTATCCGACGCTTTCGGCGATAACGGTATGATCAGCGTCATCATCTGCCGCCGGAGCACCCATCAGGTTTGGGATATTGACACTTGGCTGATGAGTTGTCGCGTCCTGGGCCGCCGTGTGGAGCAGATGGTACTGCGCCACTTGTTGTCGCACGCCCGCCAGGAAGGTGTGCGCACTTTGGTAGGAACATTCATTCCCACCGATCGAAACAAGCTGGTAGTCGACCACTACTCCAAACTCGGCTTCACTCCCTCGCGACAGGATCCAAATGGCACCACGGTGTGGGAACTGGATGTCGCAACCGCTGAAGTTCCGGAAGCGCCCATGCGTGTTCGCTCGCTTGGCTTCGAACTCTTAACAGCCTGATGAGTACGCCGTCTGTAGCGAGACAGCCGGAGCCCAAGACCGGCGTCGACGTTCCAACTCGCTCGTCCCTCGACTGGCTGATTCTTCCGTTGGTCAGCCTGGCGACGGTCGTTCTGATGTTTGCTGCGGCTGAAATCGCCACCCGAATGCTTTGGCCGCAGGTGGATGAGGATAGCTGCTTCATCAACGACCCCATCGCGGGCTACCGCTTCCGGCCAAACTGCACCTCCCGAATGAAGGCCGCCGAGGGACCGTGGACGACGAATCAATACAACGAGTGTGGATACCGCACCGACGCCTCTTGTGGCCCCAAGCCGCCCGGCACCTATCGCCTGGTTCTGCTCGGCTCATCCATCGCTCAAGGCTTGTTCGCGCCCTATAACGATTCCTATGCCACGCTAACCGGGCGCGCTCTCCAGCAACGTACGGCCCATCCCGTACAAATCGAAAACTTGGGCGTTTTCGATTCCAGCCCCATCTACGTATACCGCCGCCTTTCGGAAGCCATTCGGCTGCAACCCGACGCCGCCGTCTTTCTGCTTGCGCCGTTCGATATTGAGCAGTCAATCGATTCCACGCAGCTGGCCGAACGCAACGATCCTAATGCGCGCTATGCCCGGCCCGCATCCTCCTACTCGCGGGGTTTTATGAAGAGCATCCAGCACCTGGTAACAGGCAGCCGGACCATGCTAATGGCCCAGCATTTCCTCTTCGAGAACCGGGAGACGTTTCTGAAGGTGTACCTGGCGTACGGCGACAAGGCCGATTTCCTTCGCCAGCCCTTTACAGACGCTTGGCAGCGCCGCTTTCGCGATCTCGGCTACATCATCAATGACATGAGCGCACAGTTCCAGGCCCGGGGCATTCCCTTTTTCGTTGTGGCCGTTCCTTCCCGCGCCGAAGCAGCCTTGCTCACCTCGCATGCACAACGTCCAGCCAACATCGATCCATTCGCCTTCGGCCGGGAAGTGCGCTCCATCGCGGAACGGAGCGGCGCGCACTACGTTGATATCGTCACGCCTTTCAGCCGGCTTAACCACGCCGAACGCTTGTATTACGTCGTCGATGGTCATTTAACAGTGGAAGGGCAGGCACTCTTAGCGCGTGAGTTGACGGACGCCGTCAGGCCGGCTTTCTTGCGCAAACAATCGCATTGATATGGGTGGAGCATCGTTTCAGTTCATACTCTTCGCCGCTGGAGTCATCGCCGTCTTTAACGTCAGCCGGAGCGTGTTTTGGAGACAATCCGTGCTGCTGCTGGCGAGTCTCATCTTTCTCTTGTTCTTCTCGTTGCAGCCCCTTGCATGGTTGCCGCTCGCGTGCTTCCTCCTGTTTGGCTTTGTCGGAGTACAGCTTCTGCAGCATGGCCGCAAGAACCTGTTTGTTCCGCTTCTTGTGCTGGGCATCGTGCTCTTTGTGTGGCTCAAGAAATACACCTTCGTGCCCGGCCCGCTGCTGCTTCATTTCCCCTACGTCGCGCTCGGACTCTCCTACATCTTCTTTCGCGTACTGCACCTGATCATCGATGCCAACGATGACGCGCTACCCAGCCGCATCAGTTTTGCCACTTACCTCAACTACACTCTCAACTTCACCACTCTGCTCTCAGGTCCCATCCAGCGCTACCAGGATTTCGCAGAGATGCAACTCGCGCCCGTGCCCCTCCGCGTCGATGCCATAGTTGCCGGTCGCGCGCTCGAGCGAATCATCGTTGGCTTCTTCAAAGTAAACGTGCTGTCGCTGGCTTTGTCCACCATGCAAACTCAGGCGATCGGCAACCTGACGGCGGCCGAATCACTGTCTAACCGGATTCTATGGACCGCATCGCTTTGCGCCATCTATCCGCTTTATCTCTACTGCAATTTCTCCGGCTACATCGACATGGTGATCGGCATTGCGCGCTTCCTCCGTCTCGAGTTGCCCGAGAACTTCAACCGGCCGTTTGCCTCCGACAACTTTCTGAACTTCTGGTCACGCTGGCACATCACGCTCTCGCAATGGCTAAAGACTTATGTTTATAACCCGGTGCTCATCAACCTGATGCGTCGCAACTCCACTCCATCGCTGGAGCCCTTCTTTGGCGTGTTCGCCTTCTTCGTCACGTTCTTCTTAGTCGGCGTTTGGCACGGGCAGACTTCCGAGTTCCTGTTTTTCGGTCTCCTGCAGGGCGGGGGTGTAAGCGCGGTCAAGCTGTATCAGATCTTGATGGCGAAGCGCCTTGGCAAGAAGCAATACCGAAAGCTCTCCGAAGGGGCGCTCTACAACGCCTGTGCTCGTGGCCTTACCTTTGCCTGGTTTGCTTTCACGCTGCTATGGTTCTGGTCGAGCTGGCATCAGCTCCACCAGATTGCATCCGCCGCTGGAACCGTTGCGCTGGCTTGCGCTGCAGTTGTCATCTGGCTGGCCGCCACGGTCGTTCTTGCCATTTGGGAACAACTTCGGGAGACCTTGCTCGGTTGGCAGTGGAACGGCGTTCCGGTGTTGACCAGCCGTTACACGAGAACGGCTTGGGGAACCGCTCTCGCCGTTATCGCCATCGCCACGCTGATGCTTCTTAACGCACCCGCGCCCGACATCGTTTACAAGGCCTTCTAAGGCGGCGCGCTCAACCCATCCTTAGCGCGACGCCACTAAACCGCGTTGGTGCGCATCTGCTCCGCCAGATGTTCAGACGCCCGCATCGACAGCGCCAGAATTGTCATCGTCGGGTTCTGCCAGCCCGCTGTCACAAAGCTGGCGCCATCCACCACCAGCAAGTTCTTTATGTCGTGGCTTTGGCACCACTTGTTCAGAACGCTCTTCTTAGGGTCGTCGCCCATGCGGCACGTCCCTACTTCATGAATGCTGTAACCCGGAGGATTCACGCGGTCGGTCTTGCAGATGATTTCCCAACCGGCTTCGTGGAACCATTGCTCCAAGGTATCCGCCGCATCTTTGGTCAGGTTACGCTCGTTCTCAGAATCACGGGCCTCAATATGCAGAACAGGAATACCCCACTTGTCCTTAACGTCGGGATTGATGCGAACGTGATTCTCATACCGCGCTACTCGTTCACCGAAAATGCCGCCCGCCACACACGAATTCGCATAAGAGTCTAATTTGGCCTGCAGTTCAGCCCCATACAGCGGAAAGAAGTTGGGACTGGCCCCTCCGCCACTGTTAATGCTCACGCAATAGCCTTTGATGAAGTTGCGCTTGTCCGCTTTGCTTAGGTTTCGGAACCGGGGAATAAACGCATTGCCGCCCATCAAACCCGGCTGGGCCTTACCATCCCGCGCCTGCGGAACTGAAGCGACCACCGAAACGCCATACATCTGGTCCACCAGATAATGGCCCATCACGCCGCTTGAATTCGCGATCTTGGAATTCAGCAGCAAGCGAGTACTTTCCAGCGTGCCCGCCGCCAGCACCACCACGCGCGCCTTGACATGCATGTCGCGGCCCGAGTGGCGGTCCACGAAATAAGCGCCGTTCACCAGGCCTGTATTCTTATCGGTGCTGAGTTCGCGTACAATCGCGTTCTCCACAATATCCAGCTTGCCGGTTGCAAGCGCGTCCGGCAGCAGCAGATTGATAGAACTGGCCAGGCCATCTTTGCCTAGCGCCGAACGCCACTTCGAAACGCCGACGCCCTGCTTGGTTGCAATCTCAGTCACCTTCTTGATCGTGTCCGTGTCGGGCGGGAACGTCGTCTCTACGAAGTCTCCGTCGGGAAACTGAGGCCACCCTTCTTTCCGGCCCGACACGCGAAAGATCTTCTCAACGCGCGAATAGTAAGGCGCCAAATCCTCCAGGCTGATCGGCCAGTTGTCACCGGTGCCGTCGATCTCCGCCGCTTTGAATTCGTAATTGCTCAACCGGAACGACTGCCGCGCCCAGAAGAGGGAACGCCCTCCCAGCAAGCGCACCCGGACCCAGTTATAAGGCGCGTCGGGAGGATATGTGTAGGGTACTTCTTTCTCGTCTACCCACTGATTCGCGTTGAACTCGTTCGCCTGAAACACATGCGGCAGGCGGCCTGGCCGGTCGAAGCCGCGGTACGGCAAGTCGTAGGTGTGTTTAACCGCGCGGTCCTTCTCATAGTCGGCTTCAGGACCGGCATTCAACATCAAACAAGAAATGCCCTTTTGCGTCAGAATGTTCGCGGCCATCCCGCCGGAGTGTCCCGACCCGACAATAAGTACGTCGTACTGTTTCACTGGCATAGTTATCCTTGGCTGATCGGGTCGATGGGGAACCAGTAGTAGCCGCTCTCGCGGAAGCCGCGTGTAAAGCGATGGCCTGATTTTTCCGTCGCCATTGCCCACTCTCGCGAGTTCATGGTTGCGGTCCGCAGGTCCTCATGCACCTGCGCCACAAAGCTCTTCAGCGGATCCTCCGGTAGATCTTCCGGCCATGGCCGGGCTACTAGCAGCGGCCGCAGAATCGCATCTATCTGCGCCGCATCCAAGTCGGCAAACGACCGTTGATACGCCTCATGCGCCTGCTCTTCCAGCCGGTCCAGCCCAGAGCGGTACGCTTTCTGCCGGTTCGCCGGCGAGACGCCAATCAGAAAGTCAAGGAACTCTGGAGCTTTAGCATCTAGCGCGCCCGGATTGTTCTTCAACGGCGGCAGAAGCGTGGCGCCCAGCTTCTGCAGCGTGGCAAACTCGGTTGCGCTGAAGTAATGTGGCGCCGTGTCGGCCGTTAGGTCGGCGGCCGTCAACTCTAATTTCGGAATCTCTTGGGGTTGGCGTGGAACCTGGCGCGCCGGTGTATTCGGTTGCGGCTGTGGCTGCTGTTGCGTGGCAGGCGCCGGTGCTTGCTGCTGCGCCGCTTCCACAAGCGCAGGCACGGCGGGCACAGCCAGAAGACCTCGAACAAATTTCCGGCGTTTCATGTCCTTCGCTGACATGACCATATTCTACAAGCGCCTGGATGGAAACCCTCCTACGGACGATCGCGATTCTGGATAATAAAAATGTGCCGTCAAAGCTGACATTCCGCATCTTTGCTGCCTGCTGTTTCCTGGTGGGCACAGCGCAAGCAGCAACTGCTGGACCGCAACTGCCGGAGGGTCCCGGAAAAGAGGCTGTCCAGCGAATCTGCAGTGGCTGCCATGCTCCCGAGATCGTCATGGGCCGTCACGAGACTAAGGACGGGTGGGAGCAGATTGTCGGCAGCATGGTAGAGAAAGGCGCCAACGGCACCGATGACGAATTCAATCAGATCATCGACTACCTTGCCGCTCACTTCCCGAAAAAGAGCGACGAAGCAACCACCAAATAACCGCGCAGGCAGCCGCGTTAGCTGATCACCAGAGACTCGGAAGTTAATTCATCAACCTTCCGCAGCTTCGGAAACAAAGCAGCCCATGCAAGCACGATCGCGATGGTCCCAAAACCGCCGATAACCACCGCCGGCACCGTACCGAACCAGTGCGCTGTCACGCCCGATTCAAATTGGCCCACCTCGTTCGACGCCCCGATAAACACCGCGTTGACGGCGCTCACACGACCGCGCATAGCATCGGGTGTGGCCAGCTGAATCATGGTGGAACGCACAATCACGCTGATCATGTCCGATGCCCCAATCAGCACCAGCATCAGCAGCGAAAGCCACACACTTCTCGACAAGCCAAAGATAACGGTGAATGCGCCGAAGGCAAATACACAGCTCAGCATCGCCACTCCCGCGCGACGTTTCAAAGGCCAATGCGCAACGGCGAGCGCCATTGCCACAGCGCCCATAGCCGGCGCGCCACGCAAGATGCCTAGGCCCAAAGCGCCGATGTGCAGTATCTCGTTTGCATAAACCGGAAGCAGCGCCACCGCGCCCCCCAGCAAAACAGCAAACAAATCGAGCGACATAGCACCCAACACCAACTTGTTGTGCCAGATGTACCGCAGTCCGTCCAGCACCAACTCCGCCGAAACCGTGCCGCGCGGTCTCTCTACCGGCTTGAATTGAATCCGGCTAAGGAACGCGAAAGCTGCCAAGTAAGAGATGCCCGCCCATGCAAAAACGATGACCGGCCTGCCGGTCGCGCCGTATAAGAAACCTCCTATTAACGGCCCCACAAACATCGCCGTCTGAAAAATGGAAGCCGCCCACGCCACCGCATTAGGGAAATCTGTCTCCGGCACCAGCATAGGCAAAATGGCTTGGCTTGCCGGTGCGTTGAACGCTCGCACCGTGCCATTAAGCAGCAGTATTGCGTAGATTGGGCCAGGCGAATGTAAACCGTGTAGCGCGAACGCAAGCAGTAGCAGCGAGCACAACGCGAAGCACAAATAGCACGCCTGCAAGATTCGCTTACGCGCAATCCGGTCCGCCGTATGCCCTGCCAGCAGGAACAGGCAAATGCCTGGCAAGAACTGGCACAGCCCCACCAGGCCTAAATCCAGCGCTCGATGAGTAATCTCATACACCTGCCAACCGACAGCAACCGATTGCATCTCCGAAGCGCTCGATGAGAGAAACCGTGCCAGCATGTACAGCCGGAACCCGGGGTAACGGAAGGCTGCCCGGGAAGACGTGCCACTCATTGCAGTGCTCAATCTTCATTCATTAGATCCTGCCGTTGTCCCCAGATCCAGCGCCGCTTGCCCGTCCGTAACCATCGCCGCCGCGGGCGCGCTCGTACCGATACTCTCCGGTGTCAGCTCTTTGCCAGCCAGCAGTTGGTCGCGCACCTTAGCCAGGATCGCCGTCCCTTGTATGCCTCGGTCTCCCATCCCTCGATACAACGTGCGCACCCGTGGATTCTGCGAAAGTAAGTCGCGGTGCCGTTCCAGGAATGCCCAGTACATCGGCGTGTAAGGACATGTCTTGCCGGGTACGAACCGGCACTTGTCGCAGTAATCGCTCATGCGCCGGATATAGTTCGCGCCCGACACATACGGCTTCGTTGTAAATAACTGCCCCGTGGCAAAAGTGCCTAGGCCAAGAACGTTCGGCTCCACTACCCAGTCGTAAGCATCGATGTACGCTACCCAGAACCAGTCGGTCAACTGGCGCGGCGACGCCCCCAGCAGGGTGGCAAAGTTGGATAGAATCATCAGCCGCGTAATGTGATGGCTCCAGGCCTCGCGCCATACATCATCCACCACAATATCGATGCAAGCCAAACCCGACTTGCGGCCCCAGTACGCAGGCGGCAGTGGCACCTCCGCGCCTAACGCAGAGGGCAGAGCACCGCCATCCGGGTCCTCGTCCGTGCTGTGGTGCTCCCACGCATGCCCCTTCCAGAGTCGGTATCCGCCGTCACCGGGCTCTGACGCAATTGGAGGCTCACCGTTCGGCATCTTGCGAAACCCATCGGTTGCTTCGTGAACGTGATACATGAACTCACGCCAGCCCATCACCTGCCGGATGAAGCCTTCCTTACTCGCGATCGGTATGTCCAAAGCCGCAGCTTCACTTACTAACTGCTGCGGAAGTAACCGGCAGATATTCACCAATGCCGAGGTGCGCGTGTGAAACAGAGTAGACGAGTCGCTCGACATGGCATCTTCGTATTTACCGAAAGTTGGTAACTGCGTTTTCGCCCACGCCCATAACGCTTGTGCGTCGTCCCTGGTCGCGGGCAAGGTCGCCAAGTCCATCTTCCCCGGATGGTGCCCGAACTCCTGTTCCGTGTATTCGGCTGCTTCCTGCGTCACCGCATCCGGAACGAAGCGTGGAATATCGCGGGTGGGCGGCTCGCCCCGGTAGGGTTCCCGGTTTTCCTTGTCGAAGTTATATTGCCCGCCCAGCGGCTTGTTCTTCTGCATCAGAACGCCCGTCTGCCGGCGTACATGCCGGTAAAACCGCTCCAGCAGAAACGGCGCTCCTCCCGGGTGGCTTTGTTGAAACTGCTCGCGCGTGGTGAGCCAACCCTCGTGCGGAACTTCTTGCAGCGCTCCCGATTCGAACAGCGGCTGCAGATCCACCCGTAGTTCACGTTCCGCCGGGCGCATCACTCGAATCGGGCCAAGCTCGCGCGTCGCTTCTTCCAGTGCTGTCCGGTACGGACCTTTGCCCGCACGGTACACCTTAACGGCCACCCCGCGCGCCGCCTGTTCCAATCCGAAATGCAGCAGGTTTGCCAAAATCAACAGCAGCTTTTGTTTGTGATACGGCCGCCGCGACGGCTTCCACCGGCTCTCCAGCAGCACAATCCCCAAGTCGCGCGGATCTTCGCGCGACAGCGGCCCCACCTCATCGGTCAGCTGATCGTAGGGAACGTAGATCCATCGTCGATGGGCAGGGTCGGTGTTGCGCTCTTCAAGCAGCCGCCGAAAGGCATCCATAGGTATACGATGCCGCAAATGACGAGCTGTCACTCAAGTTTTGCCCGTTTGTTCCGAGGCCTCGCACCGTCCCTGCTCAGCCCGCCCGCGCTGGGCCGCCGGCACCTGTTGCGAGCCAGATTATTCCCAGCGCAGTTGATCCGTTGCGAGTCGCTCCTACGGAACGATCACCGAAGATTACGGCGTTTTGCAGGACTAACGATCAGGGAGTTCGAAAAGAGGTTCCTGCGCCATTGGCCTATTGGCGTTGAGAACTCAGAAGCTAAATGGGTACGCGATGGCTCAGCCATGCTCCAGATAGTTCATGATTCGGACGGGACAAGGGGCAAAGTGAGGGTAGATCCGACGATTCGCTCGTGCAATCTCGCGCACTGCAAGCTTGGTGGGAAGGGAGCCCTGACAAACGGTCTTCCCTCCTCACGTTTAGAGGCGGATTTGTTTGCCACTCCGCGTGTCGGAGCAAATTAGAGCTTTCGTCCAAAGAGATCTAGCTTTCCCCCCCGTCCAACTTTGAAGAAATATTTCTTCGGCTGCGTGGTATTGACATTTGGACCAAATCCGGCATAGCCGACCGCATAAAAATCCAGCTCATACTCGACGAAAGCTGAATTACTAGCGCTCCCAGGAGCAAAGCGTACGAGAGGGATTGGAATCTTCTTGCCTCTGTCTTCTCCGAGCGGATAAGTGTGAGTTTCGACATGCCCAGTGGCCAGAACGAACTGCTTCCATGGATTCCTTTCGCCCCACCTCATCTGATAGGCGATGGAAGCACCCGTTTGATTTTCTATGGAGAATGCGCCGTTGTAGTTTGGGCAGTCGGCGCAGCTTGTGCCGACATCTTGCCGCGCAGCCGAAGACGCACTCGAGACTAATATCGTCGTGGCCAATAGCGCCAGCAGGACGGGAAGCCTGGCTGCCTTGGCAATTGCCGGACAGGGAATTCTCTCTGATCTGTTGATCGCATGATTGAACATCTTCATAAAGACACCTCTTGAGATTTGTTTAAGAACCCCGACGACGGGGTTCATTGGTGTAAGCGCACGCAACCCAAAAATTCCGCCAGGAGCACGGTTGGACCCGGCTATGCGGTCTTGGCGGAAGTTTCTGATCGCGGACGTTAAAACTTCGGCAGAGACAATTTAAAATCCCGAGCCTTGATGCAAAAGTCGTCGTTGGAAGCTACGGCAGCGAAAGCGGGATGGCCGCGAAGACGGCGCGGAAGTAACTGCGGACGTGGCACTCGACGATCCTCATAGTCTCGGCTATCCATTCGGCAAAAGCGCATTTTCCCCTTGAGCGTGCGAGCACCTAAAACGCCTGAACAAAACGCCGATTGTTTTGGCGGGTTTTCGCCTCACCCACGCTTAAGGTAATGAATTGACGCTACGGAGTCCATCGGAAGCCGATCGGTCTTATCGCGTTCAGTTTGAATAGCGGAAGAAATAACAAGGAGAACTAAGATGTCTAACGCGATGAAGTCGAACAGTTTGCGATTAGTGATGCTAGCTGTCGCGAGTGCGGCGTCCATAGTTGCGAGTTACAAAGTATACGGCGAGATAGGGAAGAAGTACGACAGTCTCGGCGGGCTGACTGGCTTTCTGGGCGCTCCCCTTACGGATGAGACGGGGACGCCTGATGGTATTGGCCGGTTCAACCACTTTGAACACGGGTCCATCTACTGGACCCCCCAGACGCAGGCACACGAAGTGCACGGCGTGATCCACAATAAGTGGGCGGCAATGGGATGGGAGCGCGGGCCGGGATATCCAATTACGGATGAAACCTCCACACCCGACGGGCGCGGCCGCTATAATCATTTCCGCGCGATACGGCTGCCGGGGCAGCCCGAGTCCTCTATCTATTGGACGCGCCAGTTCGGAGCGTTTCTGGTATACGGCGAAATTCGTAAAGCCTGGGCAAGCGCAGGGTGGGAGCGAAGTATCGGGTTCCCTACGAGCGATGAGTTCCAGTGGGGAAAATACAGGCGTTCCAATTTTGAGCGGGGGTATATCACGTGGGCGTCGGATGAAGGCGCACGTCTGGTGCAGCCCACGCCGTATACATGCGCACATTGCAACGACGGAAGTTGTCAGTGTGGGCATGGTTCAGACGACCAACTCTGCCGCGGCCACGGGGGGAACGATCCAAGCATCGGATGCAGTCAGATTCCTTAAAGAAGGAGCCGCCGGCGGCGCGGCACGGCGGGCCGCCGGGACTGAAGATAACACTGTCCAAAGCGGTTGCTATGCGCGAGGTGTGATAGGAAGCGACGACGGCCCGAAGGGGTCGTCGGACCTCTGAACCACAGCTGTCCCACCGTGATCTACGGACGGAAGCCTGGGCAACAGCAATTGGATCATGACGCCGTTCGCCTGTGACGGCGAGACGTTCGAAATTCACATCTGGCTTGCACCAGCGGCCGAATCCAACGTGCAGCCCCATATGGTCAACCACATGCAATCGGTCTAAATAACAGACCAACGTTGGATGGCCGTTGATCGCTGGTGTTTCCATCCGAAGTGGAGCGGCTCTAAACAATCGAGTTGACTCGTCGCGCCGCTCTGAATCGCGGAGATCCAGGAGTTTTCTTCTGTGCTTTCGAACGGCCAATCGGCAAACCGAAGCTGGACGATCAGGATCGACATACTCCCTGATATGGTCCGCGCCGCACAGCTGAGGAACTGCGGAAAGACCTGTCTGCGGCCAGGCGGTATGCCGAGCAGTCACCTGTGAGGCCGTGGACTCCAGGGTCTCGACCGACCTGAACATTTGGGCGAGGTGCGGACCCTACGACAAAATGGGCTCCATACGTGAAGCGCGTTTCTCAGGAGTAATCTGGTTGCCCTTAGATAAGTCCAGGCGATCAGAAGAAATCCCAGCCACGGCCAAACTACTTTCACCGTTTGGCGGGCCGCTACGATCGCTATCAGCCACCCGACGAGGATCGGCGCGCTACCGTAGAAATATTTTCCGAATTGAAAATAGAGATTTGCAAACCTGTGGCGAGGTCCCCCGCCCCAAAGGCGAATCGGCCGACGGCAAAAAGACTTGCCAGCCCACCCATAAATCAAATAGGCCAAAAGATAACTCCCGGCAAGAAGAGACACCGGAGCGACACTAAAGACGGGCCACGGCGCTCGCACACAGAACGAGTGGAAGGACGCAGGCTGGGTCGCTTGATCGGGCGGGAGTCGATGGCTCGGAAAGACGCGCTCACGAAGTCCCGACCATGCGACATCTGCTAACGTGCGAAGATCACCATGGCCGGTTTTAAGAAGCTCTTCGAATTCCGCTCCGTAACGGTCTCTCCACGAGCGTGGATACAAGCGCGTCATCAGCTAGGCGAGCCTGGAATTCACGCCGCCTCCAATCGTCGCTATCCGGATTCGCCGAACCGCTCCAATGTCGTTAGCTTTGCGCGAAGCACGCTCTGCGTTGTCAGTATCCGTGATGGGCGCTTGAGCTTTGGCCTCAACTACGCTGAGACCGAGTGTTAGTTCTTCAAGTTCCCGAACATGCACTGCGAACAGGTACGTGCAGTCATGTATCAACCTGTGTCTTCGTCGCAGACGCCCAGACTGGCCATATCCTGAGCGCCCGCAGTTCGCACTGATTCAGATGCGCTTCCGCGAGCGCCCAGGTCAACGCTCGACTTAGCGTGCCATGCCTGGAGCGTTGGTGATGACCTGTCAGGGCCGAGCTTCATAAACGATGTTGAAAGGTGTTTCCGTAGCCCGGCGGAAACGAGTGAATCCTGCGGAGGTCACAACTTCCCGAATGCGCGTCTCGCCGGCTTGAGCGCCTAGGCACAGTCCGACCTCCTGCGATCGTGAGCAGGGCGTACACAACAGCGTTGAAAACGAGTAGTAGACTCGCCCAACAGGATTCAGATTGTCCTTCAAGTGGTCATTGGCAAAAGGCTCGACGATCATCCAAGTGCCGTCGTTGTCAAGGACCGCCGGACATGCGCAGCAGCGCCGATCGGGTCGCCCATGTCATGCAAGCAGTCGAAGACTGCGACGAAGTCATAATCTTTGCCGGGAAAATCTTTGCCTTTGCCACCTCGAAAGTCACTCGGTCGGCGAGGCCGTACGCTTGGCGGATTCGCGTGCCGCTTCAATCGACTTATCGTGATAATCAAATCCGAAGAATCGAGAGTTGGGAAATGCTTCGGCCATCAACATGGTGGAAGCGCCCTTGTCCGCAGCCAACATCGGCCACTCGCGCTCCGGCCTCGAGTTTTTCTTTTACATCGTTCAAGGCGGGAATCCATGAACTCACCAGATTGGCGGCGTAGCCGGGGCGGAAGAATTTCTCACATCCATGAAACACGCCGTCCTCATGTTCATGCCAGCCCATCCCTGCGCCGGTGCGAAAGGATTCGGCAATCCGGGGAACCGCCGCCAGCGACCCCAGAGCGAGTTCGAACGCTCCGGGCAGATAGGCGGGACTATCTTCGTCTGCCAGAGTGAAGGCTTGTTCTTCGGTCAGGCTGAACATGTTCGTTCTGCGCATCGTAGGTGACGTAGCCTCCCGCGGCTTGTGAGGCCAACCACTCGCGCACGTAGCGCTCATCGGTCTTCGTCTTAGCGCGAGTTGTGCGGAAGTCATCGGCTCGCGGGCGAGGGCCTTGTACAGCCCCAGCTTCTCCCCGATGACCACCATTCCGGCATGAACTGCTGCGCCGAGATCGGTCACGAATTGGCCGATAAAGCTATTTAATTTATTCATGTCGAGATTCTGTGCTGTACTCATTTGGATTTGTTTCCTTTTGACCATCGGTCCGATTCGTCAGTTTTGGCCTGCGAACAACTGACACGACACGTGTCGGATGCCAGTTTACGAACGCACCGTTGGGATTATCCTTCCACGCCCAGACATGCAGCGTGTAGAATGCCGGGAGTCCAAAGCGATTAGGGCTTTCCCAATAATGAAAAAGCTGCCCCATAAGCTCTGGCGGTGTCTTGTGCTTCGCATCCCAGGCGTCGGCGATCAGCAGATAATCGGCGCCGATCAACTTCAGGCCTCCAACCGCCGTCGGCTCGTAGATTACGATCTGCGGGCAGTGGCGTCCAGCACACCCTTGTACCAGGGCCGAGTTGACATAGTGGAGACCCATTGCGCCTGCATCGGGACCTGCTGACGCAGCCGAATTGAAGGGCATAGCCCTCCGCCTCCGCAGCCGCTACATCCTTGAATCGCTCGGTCGATTCTCGGACGATTCTGAAAGGGCGCCCGGGGTCATGTCGTGTTGTTCTGCTGTTGGTGTGTGCGCTTGTTTATCTTGCGCCAGGGCGCGAGATGAGCAAACGCATGTGAAAACGAGAGCGATGATGGAATACTGCAATTGCATCTTGAATCGTCTGACTCTCATGTTGATAGTGGAAACCTGCGTACTCATTGGAACTCCTTCTGTGAATTGGGATTGATCTTCTATACGTAATTACCGACGACGTCTTCGGGTATCCTCAGAAGTCGCTTTGTGGCGAGCGGCCTCATCACCGGTTGCTGTCGAGGCGCGAAAGGCGCTGGGTTAGCGCCTTTTCGGGCACCTGCCGCGATGGTGGTTATGGATGGCAGCTAGCCGGGGACGTCGACAGATCTGGATCCGTACAAAGGGGACCCAGGCCGGTTGTGGCATCAGGGACACTGATCATTGCCATCGGTCCGGCTTTATGCTCGCCGTTGAATGGCGTGGGAGTACTCGCGTTAAAGCCGCAGGCGACAGCGTCTTCGGGATTGTTAAACCAGAAGCCAACGTGAAAGGTGTTGGTGGGTTTTAGCGCAACATCCGGATCAAACCCGAAAATCTGGTCAAGCAGAATGGTCTTTATCCGAACGCGGCCATCGTCTGTTTGTTTGCCGATCTCAATATCAGACTGGTACCAGGCAAGTCCAAAATTCTTAAACTTAGGATCCGGGTCACCGCTCGCCAATAACTGACTACGTTCCACCGTGAACAGGTCAAACGCTAACCCTGGCTTAATCCCGTCGAGGTCTAAGATTAGCGTGTCATTCAGCTTGCCACGAAGGACCGTCGCTCGGGCAGTCGGTTCCTCCCATGGCGATCGGCGTAAACATTCCACAAATTTTGGATTGGGGGTGAGTTTAAAACTCACCTCGTCCACTTTATTCTGCGCGAAAGCGGCCGGTGGCGTAAATACCAGTCCGCAAACCACTGCTTGCGCTGACAAACCGGAAATCAGGGCCACTAACTTCCGGAAATTCACTGGGCAATTCATCTTCATTTCTCCTTAGAGTTCGCAGCCTTTAATCGGGCGACTACCCAGATCAGTCGCCAAAAAGTTCCTTCGCCAACGTGCGGCGACAACTGCAAACCATTAGAATTAGGTGGCGGATCCGGGCGGCTCTACCTGTCTTGAAAGGCTGTGTGATCAACTTACGGAGTTTGGGCAAAAGAGTCATTTGAGTGCCCTAAAGATTTTCTTAATTCTTTCCTAGCGTTCCAGGATTATGTCTAAGTCTCCTGAACTCAGCAACCTGTATACTTTCGGAGACTTTCGGCTTGATGCCTCCGAGCGCAGGCTTTTCCGGGGAGAGACAGCTGTTGTGTTGGCCCCCAAGACTCTTGACCTGCTCTTGTTCCTGGTGGAGAACGAAGGACGGTTGCTCCGCAAGGACGATTTGCTGACTGCCGTTTGGCCCGATGCCACGGTCGAGGAGAACAACCTTACAGTGGCTGTTTCGGCACTGCGCAAGGCTCTTGGAGAGTCGCAAGGTAAGCGCTATATCGAAACGATTCCTAAATCGGGCTATCGTTTTATAGCTCCGGTTGCAAAGTTCCAGTCCGACAAGCAGGGTTCAGACGATGGGCTGGAGTCTGCATCGGCTCCCTTACTCTCACCGGGGCCGACCCGAACAACGATCGCCAGCAACTATGGCCTCCTGGCCGTCACCCTATTGCTTGTCGTCCTGGCTATCTTTTGGTATTTCGCGTTACAAAAACGCAACACCCCCAAACGAACTGCCGGCTCCGCTCGGCGCCTGGCCATTCTTCCGTTTCGTGATTTGCGTGAGAATGCCGAAGACCGGTTTCTCGCTCTTTCGCTTGCGGATGCTGTAATTGCTAGGCTCGGCAATATACGCGAGCTAACCGTTCGTCCTTTGTACGATGTACAGAACTATGCCGCCCACAACGCAAGCCAGGCTGTCGACCTACCGAAAGTTGCGGCCGATTTGGACGTCGATACTGTCCTTACCGGAACGTACATCCATGAAGGAGACAAATTGCGCATCGCCGGCCAGTTAGTTGACGTGAGAACGCGGAACATCCTGTGGAAAGGTCTTTTCGATCTCAAATACAATAAACTTCTCGCCGTGCAAGAGAACGTAGCTCAGCAGATTGTACGCGGTTTGGAGCTTAGCCTGTCACCATCGGAAACCGCGCGATTGAATGCCACAGAGGCTATTGATCCACTGGCCTACGAGTATTACCTGCGCGGCGTTGACCTTTACGCTAAGAACGAGTTTTTACTGGCCGCTAGAATCTTGGAGAAGTCGCTTGAACTTGCTCCGAACCACGCACCCTCCTGGGCAAATCTTGGGAGGGCGTACACCGCCGGCGCCTCCTTTCAATTCGGTGGCGACGAGGTGTATCAGAAGGCGGAGGCGGCTTTCGCACGCGCCGTTGCTCTGCAACCGGATGCCATTGACGCTCGCGTTTACATGGCCAACATGTTTACTGATACCGGCAGGGTGGAAAGAGCCGTGCCCCTGTTAAGAGCGGCCGTCAAGGCAAACCCCAGCCACGCCGAGGGTCATTGGGAACTGGGCTATGCCTATCGATTTGCCGGAATGCTGGAAGAATCCGTTTCCGAGTGTGAACGCGCTCGCAGGCTCGACCCGAGCGTAAAACTGAACAGTTCCACCCTGAACAGTTATCTTTATCTCGGTCTTTACAATCGGTTTCTTGAAAGTCTTCCAAATAACGACGACTCTGCCCTCGTTGTGTTCTACCGAGGTTTCGGCGAATACTACCGGAAAAATAATCGCGAAGCGATGCGGAACTTCGACCATGCTTTCGCACTCGACCGTTCCATGTTTCAGACTAGAGTGGGAAAAGCAATGAGCTTTGCCATCGGGCAACAACACTCTGAAGCGATTTCTGTTCTTCGAGACTTAGAGAGCAAGGTCAATAGTCGGGGAGCGTACGATCCTGAAGCTATTTACAAAATCGCCCAGGCGTATGCGGTTTCAGGTGACAAAGCCTCCGCACTCCGCGTTCTGAGATACAGCATCGAAAACGGATTTTTCCCGTATTCGTACCTATCGACCGATCCGCTGCTCGACAATGTTCGGAGTGGAGCCGAGTTTCCAGCATTGCTAGACATTGCTCGCCGCCGTCACGAGGCATTCAAAGGTCTGTTCTTCTGATTGTTTGACGCCGCTAAGCAGCTAACTGCGGCTGAAGACAAGGTGTGCAGGCGAATCCTCGAGCACACTGTCAGTAAGCTGTCAAATCGGATACTTTCGTGCGAACCCGGCGACGGCGGCACCCAGTAAGTCAGGCACTTGAAGGGACATCATATGATTCGCCTCCTCGATCCCGCCAACTCGGAGTGGGGAAAGAGCAGAAGCCCCCACTGGGAAATGTGTGGCTCATCGGTCCTTCGTTCCTGCCTTCTTATCCTTCTAGAATCGGCATCGTGGTCCCGCTGAGCCAGACATTAAAACTATTTCGGTGGACGGCACCGGAGGTCTGGTTGACCTTGAAGGCGCTCATTTATGACCAACTTGGGATCAAGACTTCGCGCATAACAGAGAACGCGTAATTCTTAGATGATCTCGGATGCGATTAGCTGTTGCATTGGAACGTAGTCGGCATCTCATTTCCGAACCGTCGGAAGCCTCGCCATGTTAGCCAAGATAGGTACCGTTAAGTCCCCTGACTGACTGACAACAGTGGATTCACGGGCGAAACATTGGATCTGCGTTCAACTCTTCACGCCCTTATCCGGATTCCAGGTACCTTGCAGCTTGCGAACGTAAACGATCTGGCCGACGTGATACGCATTGTGGGTGCAGATATTGCCTATGGTGCTTGCCCATTTGGCGATTTGCTGGTCATCAGCTGTTTCTACAAGCTTCTCAAGGTCGCTCATGACCTGGTCGAGTTGTTTGACGACGTCGGTCCACTGTTTCTGATCGAACCTGTCGAAGGTTTCTTTATTGTCAGCGTCGAAGTTGTCGTTCTTGACTCCGCGAAGGGCTATTCAGATTGCGCCGGTTCCAGAACAGCAAGTGGTAGGCGAGTTGCCCTGAAGAGTGAATGCCTTTGGGAGGGCTGCCAGTTCGCCTGTTCGGCCGTAAAGGTCTTCGACGGCCGTATTGATCGGAACGAACCATTCGGCTTTGTTGTGAGTGGTACGCAACTCGTTGTAGCAAGAGGCTCCGCACTGTAGGTTTGTTCTGGCTTGAGTCTGAGCAGCGAAGTGAAAGGGATCGGCAGGGCGAAGAACAAGGGCAAGGGATCGGAAAGTGTGATTTCAAACGAGTTCTCCTGGCGCGAAGTGATACGGGACATCATACCCGAAAGCTCGATATTGCATGGTGAGTGAGATTGGGTGTGGGTGGCAGTCGGAGTTCCAGCGCTTTCGGTACGTTCACTCAACCGGAACTATGGTCGGAGATCAGTACCGGTAAGTCCCGTTTTCGTCTGTGATCTGGATTCGTAAACACATAGCGACCAGGGCGGATCTATAGATCTCGAACGAGTTCCGTCGGAGTCGCCGATTGTGCGAGACCTGAACGCAGCTCGACTGCGCTGCACGCCGGATCGTTCTTGACGCCTGGCGCTTACACACGTGCGAAGCAAAGCACACCTGTCGGGTCACCCGGCGGAAACGGCAGTGGAGGCGCTGTCGTGCCTCCACTCATCCGCCGCACGCGTTCTTGCACGAACCCGACGTCGGTAATATAACTTCGCCTCGAGGAGATCGTCCAGCCGTGACATAGGATAGTCTCAAGGATCTGTTCGCCCTCCAAACGATCAGGGGCTTGCACGTGCCGAATGGTTGCGAACGTGTCGGCTCCTCCCCCAAGCACACGACTAAATGCGCTGGTTGTGATATCGCTAATCCAGTGCCGGATAACGCTCCCGTTAAATGCTTCAGCAGCAAGAGCCTCCACCGTAGCCGCGGGAAGGTACAGGAGTAAGCCTTCGGTGATCATCAACGCGGATTCAGAACTAATGCTCTGATGCAGGAGCTGACGTTGTAGCGGATCGTTGACGTCGACGCTCAGGCGCTCACGGCAGCACCGTGGTGCCTCTGCTTCCATCAGCCGATCCTTGTAGTCCAAAATATCTGCGAAATCGACCTCGATCCAGCGCAAGCTCTTGTCGAGATCGAGCCTCCAAGGCCGCGTGTCAAGGCCACAGCCGACACTAAGCACGGCAGTTATCGAATGACTCTCAAGAGCTTCCAGCAGCAATTCATCCAAAAAGCGCGTGCGAATAGCGAGCCCGATCCGCATCATGTTGGCATACGGCAACTCACGAAGGATCGCAAATCCACGCTCGCCAGACAGCTGCGCCGCAAACGGATCGCGCACGAATGCGTCCTCCAACTCGGCTTCATGCGCACGACAGGCAGCGACCATAAGTGCCGTGTCACTGACGTGTGTGATCGCGCCTTCACCTGCTGGCATCCGACTCATTATGCACCAAAGCATGATGTCCCAAGGACGGGCTACTCAAGAACGGGACGGGTGCGTCGGCTTCATCGCCGTTAACGGCGAAGGCTCGATCTGCCCTGGGTAACTACCATGACTGACCTGCGGAATTGGGGCGGCCGGCCCCATCGCTGTCCATGTTTTGCAAGACGAAAACGGCGTTTCCAGTACTGAGCGGCATTATGCAACTTAGCTGAGACCACGCTCCACCATGGCAACGAGCCGCTCACCCAGCGCCAGCACCATCTGCGGCGGCATCTCGTGCAGCGGTCCCTCAAGTACCAAAAGCGCCAGGCCGTGCACTGTCGACCACGCAAGATACTCCGCTCCTTGGCGATCTTTTCCCCTGAGCAAGCCGCTTTCTTGCATCCGATCCAATGCCAGCGAAAGAAGTTGAAACGGGTTCAGGCCCATAGACGCTGTATTCGCCGGGTCAGGAGAATGGACCGGCGGTGGAACAGAGAAGGCCGTGCGAAACATCCCGGGCTCCTTCATCGCGAATCCCAGATAGGCCATGCCCACCGCACGTAGGCTCTTTCTCGCAAAGGCCTGCGGATCGCGTCCGGGACGGCACTTCTTCATCTCATCTTCAATCGCCGCAGCCAACTTCGAGATGCACGCCGATCGCACCCCGTCCAACAGCGCCGACTGATTAGCAAAATGCCGGTATGCCGCATTGGGAGATACACCTGCCTGCCGAGTCGCCTCTCGTAGAACGACTGCATTGGGTCCGCCAGCTTTGGCCATTTCAAGCCCAGCTGTTACGAGCGCGTTGCGCAGATCGCCATGGCGAAAGGTCTTACGCTTCTCAATGGAGACGTTCTTTTTCATGGCCTGTTCAAAAAAGTGTGCCCTGCAGAGGGCGATTGTAGACAGTATCCACTTCTCGGTGATAGCATATGTGGACGATGTCTACTTATAGCGACATCATCTCGCGAAGGAAGGTGCAAAATGGCAGACGGATTTATTTGGTACGAACTTGTCACCAATGATATCGACAAGGCAGTCAGCTTCTACAGGAAGGTAGTCGGCTGGGACGTCAAGGACGCCGGTATGCCCGGCTTCACCTACATGATCTTCGGTAAAGACGGTAAAGACGTCGGCGGGATGATGACATGGGCTGGCGCGGGCGCGCCGGATCTTCCTACTCAATGGATGGGTCACATCCACACCGGAAACCTAGACGAAGAGCTGAAGGCGGTGACAGCCGATGGCGGAATCATTGTGAAGCCTGCTCAGGACATCCCCGGTGTCGGTCGCTTCGCCGTAGTGCTGGACCCGCAAAAGGTGAAATACCTGCTCTTCGAACCCGGTACACAAGAGCGCTCGGCCACGCCTGGATCAAATGGCAGTGGGCAACGTGGGCTGGCATGAGCTGCTCACGGATGACGCAGCGAAAGCCTTCGATTACTACTCGAAGCACTACGGCTGGCAGAAGGACTTTGCGCACGACATGGGAGCCATGGGCACCTACCAGACCTTCCGGACAGACAAGCCCCTCTACACCGGCGGAATGATGAACCGCAAAGGCCCCGGCATGCCCGAAGGTATTCCGCCGCACTGGCAGTACTACTTCACCGTCGATGATATTGAAGCTGCGCAGAAACGTGTGATTGACGCCGGAGGCAAAGTGCTGCTGCCTCCCATGGACGTTCCCGGAGGCTCACGCATCCTGCAGGCCACAGACGATCAGGACGGCCACTTTGCTCTGATGCAGGGACCAAAATCGTAACCGCGATGTAGTTCACGCCCTGCGAAGCCGTTCCTCTAGCAGAAGAACGGGCCGCCGAACGTTCAGCGAAGTTCACAAGCTAAGAGGAGAGAACAAGGATGTCCGAGAAGATGATCACCTGCCTGTGGTTCGACCACGGGAAAGCCCGCGAAGCAGCCGAATTCTATGCCGCCACCTTCCCCAACAGCCACGTGGGTAAGGCCAGCGCGTCACCGACAGACACGCCGTCGGGTCCCGAGGGCCAAGAGCTGATTGTTGAATTTACGGTCTGCGGGCGCAATTTCATAGGTCTCAACGGCGGTCCGAAGTTCGTTCCCAATGAAGCGGTCAGCTTTGTGATCCTCACCGACGACCAGGCCGAGACCGACCGTCTGTGGAACGCCATCGTCAGCAATGGCGGCCAGGAAAGCATGTGCGGCTGGTGCAAGGACCGCTGGGGTTTTTCGTGGCAGATCACTCCGCGCGCGTTACTGGCGGCAACGACGGACCCGGATCGTGCCGCCGCCAAGCGCGCGATGAACGCGATGATGACGATGCGGAAGATTGACATCGCCTCGATCGAAGCCGCACGCGCTGGCGAGCCCGGCCGATGAGCCCGCATAGGATCGAGACCAGCTAAAATGAAAGACTTTTTTCACCCAATCCTGGTGGAGGAGACGAAACAGCGCATTCTCCGACTGCGTCCTGAGAGCGAGCGGCAGTGGGGCAGCATGACGGTCCCTCAAACTCTCGCCCACTGCACCGCTGGCATTGAAAATGGCGATGGGTGTGATCCAGGCGAAGCGTGCACCATTTCCCGCCACGCTGCTCGGCCCGCTGATCAAGCCCTTGGTCTTCCGCCACGACAAGCCTATGCGTCGCAACTCGCTTTCGTCGCCGGAGCTGTTGTCGGCGGATCCTACACAGTGCGAGCTCGAGCGTGAACGATCCGTGCTCATCGGAGCAATCGACAGCTTTGCAAGTCAGGGGGCCGCGTGCTGCACCGGTCACCGGCACCCTTTCTTCGGCCCACTCAAACCGGAGCAATGGGCCATTCTCATGTACAAGCACGTCGATCATCATCCGCGACAGTTCGGCGTCTAGCGTGACGGCGTAAGCTCACGGCACGTTGAAGCATACGACGAGTCAGCACAGCCATAGTGAGGGGGAGAATTGGGATGTCAAAGGTTCAGGTAGCGGGATTTGGTGTTTCGTTGGACGGTTTCGGAGCTGGGATCGAACAAAGTCTGGAATATCCGCTGGGGAAGCGAGGACCAGAGATATTTCAGTGGTTCTTTCATACTAAGACCTTTTGCTCCATGGTCGGGAAGGAGGGGGGAACCACAGGGGACGTAGACGATATGTTTGCTCAGCGGTCGATGGAGAACTTCGGTGCCTTCATCCTCGGCCGCAACATGTTCGGTCCGGTGCGCGGCCCATGGCCAGACGACTCATGGAAGGGCTGGTGGGGTGACAATCCGCCGTTCCACGCACCTACCTTCGTTCTCACGCATTACGACCGTGAACCTCTGGTGATGGAAGGTGGAACCACCTTCCACTTTGTGACGGGCGGATTCGAGGAGGCACTGGTCCTCGCGAAGAAGACTGCCGGCAGCAAAGACGTCAAAATCGGAGGCGGCGTGGCTACGGTGCGGCAGTATCTGGGAGCCGGCCTGATCGACTCTCTCCACATCGTGTCGGCACCCGTCCTTCTTGGTCGGGGAGAGTCGCTGTTCGATGGTCTGGACCTTCATGCGCTGGGATTTTCCTTAACCGAACGCAAGACTTCGGAATATGCGACCCATCTTGTATTCGAGAAAGCGTAGGAACAGGGCTTCCGGGCAAGGCTTCATTGCGTGGGAGCAAGGCGCGATGGGGATGCGCTCCACAAACGTTAGTGGCCGAGAGTCGGCGAGGCTTCGGTTTCCTCAAGCCGGGAAGTAGACGAGAAAGGGCCAAACCGGACACTCAACGTCCATGACTTATTCACTGACACGAATGCCCGTCTCAGTTGGTAATGAATCGCCAGTGTGCTTGGTGCCAGCCGATTAGTACCGAGAAGCGCCGAGGTCACCGGAACATATCAGAATTTTCCGCTTCTAACTTCCAGATCCCAAAAAGTAGACCGTAGCCCTGTTCGATAAAAGATATCTTGCGCCTCCGCTATCGTCCACTTGCGCCAGTTGGGGTCGGAATGGAAGCCGTACCAGCTATTGGCGAGTTGCGCGACCTGCTGTATTGGTACGGCCTCGCCACGGGGGAGTCGGTGCCGGTCGCACCATGCGCCGATGTCGTCCGGCGAGCGGAAGGGCAGCACCATGGAGCAGTGTTGGTGTACGTTGTCCCAAGCTCTTGCCGGAGGAATGGCAAAATGCACGTACACATCATCTACTCCAGTTGGCTGCCCGTTGGTCACTCGGATAATCAGTGCCTCTCCTTCAGCGCCGTATCGCGTATGGATGCAGCACTCACCTCCGAGCAGCGTGGTTACACCGAGTGCGCACCAAACACACGGAGCCCACCAGCTAGTTCCTGCTCTCTCAATCCAGTTAATCGTCGGCGTCAATGAAAAGGGATGGATGACCCAAGGCTCACAAATGTGAGGTTGCAATACGACCCCATGAATGTCGGCTAGTGAGCGCAGCAACTGTTCCAACTCGTCCGGGGAAAGTCCCATTCGGCTTCCCAACTCAGAATTGGAGGGACATCTGCCGTGCTCGATCAAGCCGTGGATCAGCTGGTAGTGCAATTGGGACAGCAGGTGTTCGTCAGTCATTCACCCTCGATTGTTCCTAATCTATTGATGTCGGTTACTCCCGACAAGTCCCGTTACAGCCAAGAAAGTCCAACATGCGCGTTGCTCGGGAAGTTGGCCAGACAAATACCCAAGTCCCGGTTGGTGCGTCGTCCGATCCAGGATCGGCGGCCTGCTTTGAGTAACTCAGGCCGCAACGCGTAGTCTCACCCAAGATACTCTGCCCCTCGAGCGAACAAGGCTTCGATCTCGTTGGGCGTCAGCGGACGTCTCGTCTGGCGCCTTCCGGGAGCCATCGTATCTATGAGCGATCAGTTTGCAATGCCAGGCAAGCAAAGTATCCGTCGTCAGGATGGCGCCTCCACAATGCAAAGTAATCACATCATTTCGACCACGGCGGCACGACCCCATTCACTCGTGCATACGCGATCATCTGACCCAAGTGCTCATTAGCATGCGCCAGTGCCCGCAGCAGCACACCTTCGCACGTAGCGTCGTGCCCCAGGAACTTCACCGCTCTCTGCTTATCGATCTTAGGATAATTCTCCTGCAACGCTTCGAACGATGCCTTGAGCCATCGCACGACGTCCGCCTTCGCGGTCACGCTCTTTCCCGGATCCTTCGGCAGATCCTCGCCGGCCTTCACACCCATGGATTGCAGAAAAAAGTAATTTCCCGACGCCGTATGCATCAGCACCTCACTCACGCTGCGTACACCTGGGCCCGGACGCCACCCGTACTTCTCCGCCGGAATCGCCTCAGCCAGCGTGATGATCTGCCGCCCGGCCATCTTGAACTCCGGCGCCCACCCGGCGCCCGCATCCGTCATCGAATCCTGCGCGGCCGCCAGCCCGGCAATCGCGCTCATTGTCAGCACAAAGATGGTTAACCGCATTTCGCACGCGATGTTATCACTCGTTCTGCCAGGCTGGAGTGCCAGATCCTTGTGAACACCTGTTTCTAAGCCACCCCGCCGATGTAGTCTTGCGAGAGAGTTAACTCGTGGCCGGAGGAAACACACCCAACTGCGTCATCAATCCAAGCGTGTCCATGATGATGCGTGTGTCTTTAATGCGGCCCTGCTCCAAGCGGTCGATGACCATGCCCCAAACCCGGACCCGGCGACCGGTGGCAGGGATGCCCATAAACTCTCCCTTTTGAGTCCCAGTCCATTCAAAGCGACTAGCCACTTTATCGCCTTCGGCAACCTGCTCCTTCACAGAGAAGTCAAGATCGGGGAAGGCAGACCGCATGACGCGAAGACTGTGCTTCAAACCTTCCAGTCCAGGGCCCTGTCCCGGAAGGGGAACCTCTTCAACTACGTCTTCCCAAACGAAATCCGCAGCCGAATCGAGTAATCCGTCTGTGATTACTTTCTCGGTGAAACGACAAACGATGTCGGCATTCTCTCGTGCGGTCAACACGCTCTCCTCTCGGGCTTAAGCTCCAGATTCTATCAGGACCGTTAAGTTCCGTTCACGTCTGTAAGCAGCATCTGTAAACCCCTGGCGACCAGGGCGGATTTACACCGCTTGCTGAGCCCACCAACATCTTCAACGAGGAGTCTTCAGGCCGACAATCCGCCATCGGATTTGATCAGCTGCCCATTAATCCAGTGGCCCCTCTGGGAGAGGAGGAACGAAACTAGATTTGCAATATCTTCGGGCGAACCTAATCGTCCGCTGGGTTGGCGCTTGGTGAGATGAGCCCGCGTTTCGTCGTCCATCCATCCTGTATCGATAGGTCCAGGATTGATTACATTGGCAGTGATCTTGAGATGAGCCAATTCGCGTGCTGCGGCTGTAACGATTCTGTCTAGCGCTCCCTTGCTCGCACCGTAGGGCAGGTTGTACGCCGTGTGATCGCTGGTGAGCGCTAGGATACGTCCCCCATCCGTCGGGATCTGGTTCGCAAATTCCTTGATGAGTTGCCAACTCGCGCGAGCGTTTACCGCAAAATGGCGATCGAAGCTCTCCAAACTCGTGTTTAGAATACCCGAGTCTACCGACTCACAATGACACAAGATAAGCGCGGAAACTGAGCCACAAGTGTCCTCTACATATTTGAATATCTGCATTGGGGACTCTTGTCGCTCCAAATCGGATTCGATCAGATAAACAGCAGCCCCCATCCGTTCGAGTTGGTCCTTTATCGCAGAAGGATCACCAGCTTGAGTTCCCCACGGCATTCTGTTGTCGTAGGGCGTCCAGAAGGTCAGCACGAGGTTCCAGCCGTCCTTCGCTAGTTGTTTCGCGATTTCAGCCGCAATGCCAACCTTCCGGCCTACTCCGGTTACCAGAGCTGTCTTCTTTGCCATTCCTTCCGAGTCTAACTAGCTAGGAAGCCTAGCAAGTTTTTGGTCGTGTTGAATGACAAATGTCTAATGCATACATCGCGCAAAACGGGGAAAGATTTACTAAGCCCTGTGACGTAAAGTCCGCATCTCGCCGGCCGCTTGCAGATAGCTGCCGGGAAGTCCCGTTGCATCGCCGAACTGGCAAAGCATTGATGGGCCAAGCCCGCGGCATTTATCGGGATTGATCGGCATTACACTCCAGTCATGACCGTGATTGAGTGGCTTATGGATTCCGATCCCGCAATCCGCTGGCAGGTAATGCGAGACCTATTGCACTCGCAACCAGAGGAGGTTGCAAGGGAACGGGCGCGGATCTCCAATGAAGGCTGGGGCGCTCGTCTGCTTTCCTTGCAGGGTGAGGATGGCCAGTGGGCGGGAGGGGCATGCTTTCCAGCCAATAGCTCGGGCTGGAAGCTGGAAAAGGAAGGTCAACCTTGGACTTCGACGTTGCCGACGCTTCAACTTCTAGTCGATTTCGGCATCGATCCAGCTTCGGAGCGAGTGAAAGAAGCCATCTGCAAAGTTGAGGAAGGCTGCCATTGGGAACAGGCAGGTCAACCGTTCTTCTCCGGCGAGACAGAGCCGTGCATCAACGGCAGAACCATCACGATAGGTGTCCATTTCGGTCGCGACATGAGCGCCTTGGTCGATCGGCTGCTTGACGAACAACTGGAAGACGGTGGCTGGAACTGCGAAGCGGAAAATGGCTCTGTTCGTTCTTCATTTGCAACCACCATTAACGTGCTGGAAGGTCTGCTCGCGTACGAGAAGAGCACCGGCGGTTCAACGCAATCCAAGGCTGCCAGACATCGTGGAGAAGAGTACCTCTTAGAGAGAGCCCTTTTCAGACGTAAGACGACAGGTGAAGTTGTAAACCCATCATGGCTGCAGTTGTCGTTCCCGTCCCGCTGGCACTACGACATACTGAGGGCGCTCGATTACTTCCAAGCAGCCGCCGGTTTCCCGGATCAGCGCTTGGGGCCGGCCGTTGAAATCGTACGCTCCAAACAGAGGTCCGATCACTCTTGGCTTCTGGAGAACACTCATCCAGGACGCGTCCACTTTCCTCTGGAGCCCGGTGACGGCGAGCCTAGTCGTTGGAACACACTTCGAGCGCTGCGCGTTTTGAACTGGTTTGAAGGCATGCGATGACTTGCCGGGTTTAGGGCCGCTAAGTCCGCTTGTAGTTTTCAGAAGCGCCGTGAAAAGGTCGCCTTGGTTCGGGAATTGCGGTCGACCGTCCCGGTTTCCCCTATAGCTCTTAGAAGGGAACCACTAGCAGGAGCGCCTTCCCAGGTTCTAGCCAGCGGATTGTGCCTTCTGCCCTTTGTGCTTCCCCTCGGCAAACTCTTCAATTATCTTTTGATTGAACGCCGGAATATCGTCAGGCTTCCGACTGGTTACCAACCCCTGTTCGGTGACTACCTGTTCGTCCACCCATTTTCCTCCAGCATTTTCGATGTCCGTTTTGAGAGAGGGCCAGGAGGTCACGGTGCGTCCTCGAACCACGTCAGCCTCCACCAGCATCCAGGGACCGTGACAGATAGCCGCAACCGGCTTTCCGGCTTCGAAAAAGTTCTTCACGAACTGAACTGCCTTCGGCTCCGTCCGCAGCTTGTCCGGATTGATGACGCCGCCAGGCAATAGCAGCGCATCGTAGTCATCCGGCTTCGCGGAATCCAAACTCACGTCGACTGAGACATCATCTCCCCATTTGTCGACGTCCCAACCGCGAATTTTGCCTTGCTTCGGAGAAACGACCTGTGTTTTCGCTCCCGCTGCTTCCAACGCCTGTTTGGGCTTTGTCAGCTCGACGTACTCAAATCCATCAGTCGCGAGAATCGCAACCGTCTTGTTTTGCAACTCGTTGCTCATATATAACACCTCTTACTACGACTGCTTCTACCTAGCTTCATCCGTAATGACGACCGAAAATCCGCTCATGATCTAGTTCGGCACGAAGACCGAACGCACACAACCGTCCTGTTTATGCTTGAACATTTGGTATCCGCGCGGAGCTTCTTCGAGAGAGAAACGATGCGTGGCCAGGAAGGAAGGATCCAGTTCCCCTTTCGCAGCATGATCGAGCAGCCGCGGCATGTATTTCTGTCCGTGTTGCTGGGCGCTACGAACTGTCAGTCCTTTATTCATGATGGAGCCTATCGGGAATTTATCCATCAATCCATACACGCCGAGAATAGAGAGCGTGCCGCCCTTACGGCAAGCGGTGATCGCCTCGCGCAAGGCCTCGCCTCGATCCGTTTGCAGACGCAGCGCTTGTTTCGCGCGATCATAGGCGTAGCCGACCCCGGTGCCATGCGCTTCCATGCCAACCGCGTCGATGCACGCGTCTGGGCCCCGTCCGCCCGTCATCTCCTTTAAGGTCTCGGTCACGGATTCCACTTCCGTATAGTTGATCGTTTCCGAACCAACATGCTCGCGTGCCATTCGCAACCGTTCTGGAAAGCGATCAATCGCGATGACACGTCCGGCGCCCAGCAGGTAGGCGCTGCGCTGCGCCATTAACCCCACTCCACCGCAGCCCCAGACCGCGACTGTTTCGCCGCCCTTCAGAGCGCAGAAGTCTGCTCCCATGTATCCGGTCGGCGCGGCATCCGAGAGAAATAAAACCTGCTCATCCCGCAGTCCTTCAGGCACAGAAAAACAGTCATTGTCCGCGTGCGGCACCCGGACGTATTGGGCATGGGAACCGGCATACCCGCCGAAGGCGTGTGTATAGCCGTAGATGCCGGCCGTGGAATAGCCGAATAGGGGTTCCTGCATCTCGGCGTTAGGATTGGTGTTGTCGCACAGCGACCACAGATCGTGGCGGCAGTAAAAGCACTCCCCGCAGCAGATGAAGGAAGGAACCACCACCCGTTCACCCTTTCTCACTTTTTTGACTGCGGGCCCGACATCGACCACTTCGCCCATAAATTCGTGGCCAATCACATCGCCCTGCCTCATTGTCGGGATGTACCCGTCAATAAAGTGCAGATCCGATCCGCAGGTCGTGGACATACTCACACGCAAGATGGCGTCATGTGGGTTGACGATGGCAGGATCCGGTACAGTTTCCACCCTCAGATCGTTCACGCCGTTCCAACACAGTGCTCTCATCTGATTCCTCCTGTGACTCAATACGCGTTCGCGGTAGCCCCGGTGCGAGCAGTGGGATTCTTTTCAAGAGTTGGAATTTCTCCGGCTTCCATCAAACTCTTGAATCGGGCAAGGGCCTTATGGGCTAGTATTCGCGGGATGAAGTTCAAGCGCTTGAGCATCGCTCCGCTGAGATCAGCCCCGGGCGGATCGAAGCGCAAAGACAGCGTCACCTCGGTGCCCCACTCGCCAGGGCCCGGACGAAAACTCACTGATCCCTCGTTGGGCCATTTCGCTCCTATGCTCGATTGCCATCTCAGGAATTCAGACGGGCGGTCTTCCACCACCTGGGCATCCCATTCCAGCTTTTGTCCGAATGGATTATTGATCACCCAATGAGTGCGCTCCCGGTCTAAAACCGTCACTTCGGCAAAATGCTTCATGATGGCAGCGAGCATCGCCGGCCTTCGCCACGCCTGGTAGAGTTCTTCGGGAGTCTTGTTGATGGTGACCGATTGCTGAACATTCAGCAGGTCGGCGGCAGAGCCCTTCTCTGCCGTACTCAGGCCCATTGTTTCGTAGACATGGCAGTGTCCGCTGAAACCGCGGTACAACAGGTCACCGCCTGTGATCGCAAGCGCCGTGCCGCCAAGAGAACGTCGCTTGAGGCCATTTGCCAGCAGCAGCGCTCCGAGTGTGGCAGAACCCACGCGCTCCAGCGTCCCGACATTTACTCCCCAGGTCTTGTAACCTGGCGTTTGTCTCTGGTAGTGCTTTTCTCTTTCGCTTCTGCCGCTGTCTTGTCTCAAAGCTGTTCCTGAGCCGCTCATCACTGAACTCCTTTGCATATAGCTGGACGATGGTCCGCCTGACACTTTTCAGTGAATGGATAAGATCAGCGCCAGCCAGTTACACTCGCGAGATTGCGATCAGGATTACGCCGGTTGAGGAGCTTCTTTTCCTTACCGCCTATCGCGAGCTCGCGTTGCGGACTGCGCGCGAAGGAGGTCCAAGCTTGCTTGGAGGCAAAGACTTAGATGGCAGGTCGGCGCCCGGAACGTCCGCCAAATACGGGACGAAAACCCCGCAGCGTCCGCCTCACATAATTGCCGGACGCACTACACGGAATGCCTTCTGGGATTGACCCAGAAGCACTGCACTCGTCGCCCGACTGCAATCACCTAAATGAATAGTCTGCGCGCAAGCGTGACCACCTGGCGTCGAATCTCTTCGGTAGCGCCATGGGCGCAAACGTTCCGTAAGAGGAACTAGCTACTGCGGTGGTGCGATCAGCTTGATGCCCAAATCTCGCAGTTGCCGTTCCGGGACTGTAGACGGCGCCTCGCACATCATGTCCGTGCCCTTCGCCGTCTTGGGAAATGGAATCACCTCGCGGATCGACTGCTCGCCGGCCAGGATCATCACGAGTCGATCCAGCCCCAGCGCAATGCCTCCATGCGGCGGCGCACCATACTCCAGCGCCTCTAACAGGAACCCGAATCGCCGCTTCGCCTCATCCTCACTGAACCCGAGTGCCGCGAAAACCTTGGTCTGCACATCACGCCGGTGGATACGAATCGAGCCCGAACCAAGCTCAACCCCGTTCAACACCAAATCGTACGACTTCGCCCGGCAATGCGCCGGATCGTTCGTCAGCTTCTCCAGATCCTCGTCATGCACCGACGTGAACGGATGGTGCGCTGCGTTCCAGCGTGCGTCCTCTTCATCCCACTCAAACATCGGGAAGTCCACCACCCACAGAAACTTGAACGTATTCAAATCCAACAGTGCATGCCGGTCGTTGTACTTCTGCCCGATGAATAACCGCAGTTGTCCGCAAGCCAGCAACACCGTCTGCTCCGGCAGTGCGCCTTTCTTTTCGCCAGCCCAACCCGCCAGAATCAACAAGTCCTCTTCGGCCGGCCGAACACGTTCGCGCACCTGCGCCATCTGCTCGGGATAGTCGCGCTCCAGGCGCTTCGGGTCGTCATACACGCGCAGCCCGCGCTCCTGGCCGAATGCCTTGAACTCATCGCGTTCTTTGCGGCTCAGCGCACCCGTCTTCGGAATATGAATCGCCACCAGCGGCAAGCCTTCACCGGTCAAGTTTGCGCCGGCGAAAAGATCTTCCACGCAGTAAAAAGGCGGCAAACGCAAATCCGGTTTGTCGCTCCCGTAAGAACGCATCGCTTGCTCATACGTGATGCGCGGAATCTCGCGCGGCACATCCTTGCCGGCAGCCTCGCACACGCTCCAAACCAGCGGCTCAATCACTTGGTAAATGTCGTCCATCTGCGCGAAACGACATTTCCAGATCGATTTGCGTAAATTCCGGTTGCCGGTCAGCCCGTAAGATCTTCATCGCGGAAACAACGTACAATCTGGAAGTACCGCTCATAACCGCTCACCATCAGCAGTTGCTTGAAAATCTGCGGCGACTGTGGCAGCGCATAGAAATTCCCCGGCTGCACGCGGCTCGGCACAAGATAATCACGCGCCCCTTCCGGCGTCGACCGCGTCATGAACGGCGTCTCGATCTCGAGAAAGCCTTGCGCATACAAAGCCTGGCGGATCGCCAGCGTGATCTTCGAACGCATGATCATGTTCCGCTGCATGCGTGGCCGCCGCAGGTCCACGTAGCGATACTTCAGCCGCACCTCTTCCTTCACGTCCACGTTGTCTTCCAGCGGAAACGGAGGCGTGCGCGATTCATTCAAAATCCAAAGCTTGCGCACCGCAACTTCCACCGCGCCCGTGCGATCACCGCGTTCACAGTCTCCGGCGCTGCGCGGCATCACCGTGCCTTCGACCGCGACCACATACTCAGAACTCAGTTCCTGTGCCCGCTTGTGCGCTTCCGGGTTCCTGCTTTCGTCAAACACCAACTGCGTAATGCCGTCGCGATCGCGCAGATGAATGAAAATCACTCCGCCCAGATCCCGGCGGCGATGGACCCAACCCATCAGCAGGGCAGTCTTTCCCGCATCGTCTGCGCGCAATTGCCCGCAACTGTGTGTCCGCTTCAGATCGCCGAGAAAATCTAGTTGTACTTCAGGCATGTCGATGTGTTTCTAAGGGCAGACTCAGTGCGCGAACGGTCCAGTAACTGTCGCCGCGAAAGCGATTCCTGCTCGCCTGTGGCCATGTTCTTCAATGCGTAAGACTGCGTCACTATTTCGTTGTCGCCCACGATCAGTGTGTATCGCGCGTTCAGCTTATTTGCCACTTCCAGCATCCGTTTCAACTTGCGGTCAGTGCCTACTTCCACCGACACACCGTGCTTTCTTATTTCACCCGCCAGCACGCCGCAATGCCGCAGCGCCGCGTCGCCCATCGGCGCGATATAAAGGTCCAGATGGGCGGCAGGGAAGGCATGCCCCTCTTCCACGCTCATCACCAGCCGGTCTTCGCCAATCGAAAACCCAATGCCCGGCGCCGGAACTTTCGAACCCAGACTCTCGGCTAAGCCGTCATAGCGCCCGCCACCCAGAATTGCGTTCTGCGCACCCAGTGCGCCGTGCGTAATCTCAAAAGTCGTGCGCGCATAGTAATCGAGCCCGCGCACCAGCCGCGGCTTCACCGTATACGCGATCTCGCGGTCATCCAGAAACTCCCGCACTTTGGCAAAGTGCTCACGGTCCGCATGCTCCAGGTAGTCCAGAATCGATGGCAGCGCATCAATGATCGGCTGATCTTCGGGCACCTTGCAATCCAGCACTCGCAGCGGATTCGTTCCCGCACGGCGCTGGCAATCCGAGCACAACTGCGGCGCTACTCGCTCTAACTCCGTCCGCAGCACCTCGTTGTATCGCGCCCGCGTCTCTTTGAGTCCCACTGAATTGATCAGCAGCTCGAATCCCTCAATGCCCACCTCGCGCAGAATCGCCACCGCCATCTCGATCACTTCTGCATCAATCGCCGGCGACTCCGACCCAATCGCTTCTGCTCCAATTTGAAAGAACTGCCGGTACCGCCCTTTCTGCGGACGCTCTCGCCGGAACATCGGACCCATGTAGTACAGCTTCTGCAAGCCCGGTCTGCTGATCCAAACGATGCTCAATATAAGCGCGAATCACGCGACGCCGTGTTCTCCGGCCGCAGCGTCAGTGATGTGCCGTCGCGATCGTCGAACGTGTACATCTCTTTGCTGACGATATCGGTCTCCTCGCCCACCCCCCGCGCAAACAAAGCGGTCTCTTCCAGAATGGGCGTACGAATCTCGTGATAGTTAAAGCGATGGAAAATTCGCCGCGCCGCGGTTTCCACCTGGTTCCACACCGCGCTCGACGGCGGCAGGATATCCCGCATTCCCTTAACGCTCTGGATCAACTCTGTTCTTCCTTATAAATGGCTGTGATCTTGACGTAGTTGTCGCAGTTCTTCGCGAAGCGCGCCTGTTCTTCGGCGGTCACTTCGCGGCGCACTTTCGCCGGCGTGCCCATCACCAGCATGTTGGCCGGAACTTCCATGCCTTCGGGCACAAGCGCTCCCGCTGCGACTACCGCGCCCGCACCGATCTTCGCTCCATTCAAGACAATCGCGCCAATGCCAATCAAAGCGCCATCGGCGACCTCACAGCCATGCAGCACCACCGCATGTCCCACCGTGACCCGGTTGCCCACCACGCAGGGAAACACCATGTGGTCCACATGCAGCACGCTGTTGTCCTGAATGCTTGTTTCGTCGCCGATGCGAATGTAGTTCACATCGCCGCGAATGGCCACATTCGGCCAAACGCTGGAGCGTTCCCCAATCACCACGTCGCCGATAACCTGCGCGCTTGGGTCAATGTAGGCGGAGGCCGCGATACGAGGCGATACTCCGCGATAAGTTCGAATCATGAAGGTGCTGGGGCAAAGCTGAGGAGGCTTTCTAGCCATCCTAGCAAGTACGCTAGCGTTCCTTCCGTTCGCCGAACACGTCCTCACGCTCTCGCACAATCTGCTCCATTGCCCGGCTCACTTCCGGCGCACCCGCGAAAACCTGCAGGCATTCGTGTGCCACCCGCGCATCCCGCGCCCGGCCTTCTCGCAACAACCGCAGCAAAAACTCTGCCGCCTCAGGCGTGCGCGATAAGCTCAGCCCTCGCAGTACCGCTGCCGACGCCGGCGCTTTCGAGTCCTCCCATCGCGCTACTAAAACCTTCACAGCTGCCGCCAATCGCGAAGCGCCCAGTGCCAATGCCGCCTCGTCGCTGACAGCTTCTCCTTTGGCATCCAGAAATCGCGCTACCCACGGCACCGCTGCATCGCCCTCTAGCTGCAACACTCCCTCCAGTGCCTGGCCCACCACTTGCGGATCCTCATCCCCAGCCCGAGCTTTCAATCGCAACAGCAGCGCGCCATCGTCACCGCCCATTTGCAGCAGTCCGCGCACTCCATCCGACCGCACGGCCGGCACCTCATCTGTGCACGTGTCTATCAGCTGCCGCAAAACGTCTTCCCGTGGCAGATCCCGGCACTGCGCCAACGCCAGTGCGCATGTGCCGCGTAGCGTGCTCGCCGTGTCGGTTGAACCTCCCCACACCGGCTCCATCTGCACATACCCGGCGCCCCGCAGAAAGGTCGCACCCTCGGCATGCCCCAACTCCTTCAGCGCTTTTGCTAGTGCATTCTTACCCCAACACTGCGCATCCGTTTTCAATGGATCTCGAAACATGCGCTCGAACGCTTGCACCAGATCGGGAATGAGTTCCGTCTCCAGGCATTCCGCGCTCAATACCGCCGCCCGCGCCACAATCACGTTCACCTTGTCGCGCAGCGCCGTCCGCAAGGTAGCCGTGCGCTCGCCGGGCGCAGCCGTCCGAACGGCGTACAACTCCTCTAACTCTCGCTGAACATCCCGCCGCGCCATAGCTGTGAAAACACCCAGAATACAAAGGCGTCGCGCGCGCGCATCACAAACGGGGACAGCAAACTGCTCCATCCAGGGGGCAACAATCGCTGGTAATTCATCCAGCACGCAAAGGAAAAATTTGGAGTCATGGCATCCAGCAACACAGAACAGAAATCTTCCGCAGAGCAAAAAACCGAACGGCGCTACCAAATTCGGCAGGTCACTCACTATCAACCTTCCTGGCGAGAGAAGGAGCGCGGTGAGGCAGGCAGTTTTTACATTCAGTTGATACTCGACCACGGCGTCGATGAGTACGTCATTGAACCGGAGGTGAGAGACGCCGAGGTCCTCCTGCAGCTGCTTTCAGGGGGCGGGTACATTGGTTTCGACATGGAACGGAAAGTGCTGATGTTCCCCAACAGCACAGCCAAGTAAAATTGCAGTGTCTTGAGTGAACGGAGGAGGTCCGCTGCGCGCGGGCCTCCTTCATCGCGACCGCTAAGGAAACATGGAAGAAAACAAGATCGTAAAGCTGGTGGAAGACCAGGATTGGCTCAAGCCAGTCGGTGAGAAGTCGGATGAACTAATCAACAACGCCGTCAACGCTGCCGGCGAAGTGGGCGAGACGGCGCGCGATGTCGTGGTCAACAGCCGCCTGCTGGGTCACACCAAACATCCCACCATCACCGACGTGCCGCTCGGCAGTTGGACGGTGACACTGGTCTCGGATGTCCTCGAAATCGCGGGCGAAGATTCTTGCTCCACCAGTGCCGATGTCTCACTCGGCGTAGGCCTGGCGGCTTCTCTTTTGGCCTCCGTCGGCGGTTTAGCCGATCTCAGTCAGACACAGGGGCAGGCCGATCGCCGCGTCGGCATGATGCACGGCATCTTCCACGGCGTCACCATGTTGCTTTACGGTGGGTCGTTGTGGGCCCGCAAAACGGAGCAGCGCAACCTCGGCCGCGCGCTAAGCTTTGCCGGTTACGGCACACTGTTGGTCGCCTCCTACCTGGGGAACGAATTAGCCGAGCGCCGGCAGTCGGCAGCCTGACCTTCTGTACGGTTCGCTTGCTCTCGCCTTCTTCCTGGGCGCATCACAAGCCACTACGGAAGTTCGTACTCAAACGTATACGAGTGTGCGCCCGCACCGTCAATTGTGATCGTCATCTTGCCTGCCAAGCCTCTCAGCTCACCTTCACCCGAATCCTTCACAACCAGAATGTGCATTACCCCCGATTGCGGTTCATTCTTGTTCATCGTGGCGTTATGCATCAGCAGGAAGCTTCCTTGGTGACCATCCAGCTTGCCTGTCACCCGCTCAATGGCGACATACGCCATCCCGCCCGTGCTCTCGGTGCTGCCGGTCAGCATCTCGCCTTTGCTTGTCCCTTCCAGATCGCCCGAGAAAATCTTGTCCATCGTCATCCGACCCATGCCGGCTTCGCTTCCGATGGCCGAAACCTCAGCCTTTCCGATCTTGACTGTGAAGGTTCCTTTCGCGGACCTCATATGCGTTTCTCCAATCCTCGTCATCGCGCCGCTCACCCGCACTCTCGCTTGCGCGCCTGCTACCGGGCTTGTCATCATCAACACGGTAACGAATACCCGGAAAATCAAGTCTTCTCGCCTTATCAACCGGACCGCCTCTCTCCCGGACATCTTCCCATCGAATAATGAATGAGGATTGAAAAAACGCGACAAACAGCCCTCAATCCAGGAAGGAAGCTGTGACGCCACGCGGGGTACTGCAACCCTCCACCTCGTCACGGCACCGGTTTCTTCCATCAGCGGCTGGCGCCTGGCCCCGATCTGGCAACCTGGGTCCAGCACTACTGGATGGTGCAGTGGGACCTTCTCGGAGCGGACCCCTGTATCCAGGAGACCTTACCCCACCCAAACTGCTATCTCCTCTTTGAGCACGACTTGGAGCAACCGGCTTCACATCCGAAGCGCGCAAAAGACCCTGAAGTAGCCGGTGTTTGCACGGGAAAGTTCACGCGGCGATTGGAAGGAGCCAGGCGGGTGTTTGGCGTGAAGTTCAGGCCCGGCGCCTTACGGCCTTGGATTGAACGGTCCGCGTCTACGCTCACCAATCGTGTGGTCTCGGCCGAATCCATCTTCGGGCGGGAAGTCCTCAGTCTCAATGCCAGGCTTTGTCTTCTTGCAGATCTCGAAGCCATGGCCAAAACCACCGGCGGATTCCTTTCCGCGCGATCACCTGCACCCGACCCCTCAGTGACATTGAGCTCAGAGCTCGTTGAAGTCGCCCTCAACGATCCCTCGATCCTGACGGTAGAACAGTTGGCCGATCGCGCAGGCATGGGTGTGCGTTCGCTCCAGCGCCTCTTCAAGGAGTATGTCGGCGTTCCACCGAAGTGGGTCATTCGTCGTTACCGGCTGCATGAGTTGGTCGCGCGCTTTCACTCCGGCGAACAGCTCGACGGTGCACAGCTTGCGCTGGACCTTGGCTACGCCGACCAGGCGCACCTCATTAACGACTTCCGCAAGCTAGTCGGATACACGCCCACCCACTACCGCCATCGGCTCCAGCAGGCTCAAATCCGAAACTCCAAGGCGTTCTTTAACGCCTGATAAACTCCTTCGATACAACATTGGGATCTGCACCGGGTGACTTGACCGCAAGCAGCCCGGTACGGGACGTTCGGGAATCAGGCTGTGAAAGCCGGGCTCAAGACTGCTCTCGTTGAAGAATTCGGGTTCAATCGACTTACGAATACTCATCGTCTACTTGCGCCAACCGCCATGATTCCCTTGATTCTCCATCAAACTTGGATATCGGAAGCTATCCCTGCGCGCTGGCAGTGTTTTCGCGACAGCTTTCACCGGCATAATCCCGGTTGGGACAGCATGTTCTGGACCGACGAGCAGGGCCGCGCATTTATGGCTCGCGAGTACGGATGGTTTCTTCCCATCTATGACGGCTATCCGGAGCCGATCATGCGGGCTGACGCACTACGCTACTTCCTGCTCGCGCACTACGGCGGTGTGTACGCAGATCTGGATTGCGAATGCCTGCGCCCTTTGGACGAGTTGTTACGCGGGCGTCAATTGATTGCAGGATGCGAGCCGGAAGAACACCTTGCCAAGGTGGGGGCATTGCGCGGCTTGGGGCTGAATTACATGGTCTGTAATGCGATGCTCGCCTCCATACCCGGCCATCCGTTCTGGCAACATGTGTTCCGGTATTTGAAGCAGTACGCCACTTACATGGGTCCCCTGGAAACTGCTGGCCCCGTTATGCTCACCCGCTCTTGGCAGACGTTCGAGTGGCCTTCGATGCTGCATCTTCTGGATGCGAAGGTGCTCACCCCGTTCACGCAATGGGAAGCAGCGCGGGGAGACGCGGACGATCCGGAACGCCGCGCGGCGCTTGCGGGGCAATCTTTTGCCATTCACCACTGGGACAACACCTGGGTGGCGCTGCCGCCAGTCGACCCCGGGAACTCGTTAACGGTAAACCTTCTGCTTGAGCGGCGAATCGTTTCACATACTTTCGTTCGGCCCAGCGTTTGGAAAGACCTGAAACTCGCCGTCGAGGGATCACCGCTTATTTCATGCCTGATGGTCACGCGGGGACGCGCTCCGCAGGCGAGGCTCGCCATTCAGTCCTTCCTAAATCAGACTTGGAACGAACGGGAGCTAGTGATCGTCGACGACACTCCGGTACAGCCCGGAAGCAGAGCTCTGGAAGAGCACGTTTCGTCTCTGGCCGATGCTCGAATTCGCTACATACAACTTCCCTCGCGCGGACAGACGCTCGGCGATCTTCGAAATTTCGCAGTAAGCAAAGCGCGGGGAGAGTTTATCGCGCAGTGGGATGATGACGATCTGTCTCATCCTCGAAGACTTGAAATGCAGATGGCTTCCCTGCAAGTATTTAAGGCGGACTCGGCCTTTCTACAGCGAGAGCTCATCTGGTGGCCAGCCAAAAATCGCTTGGCAGTGTCCCGCAGCCGGGTTTGGGAGTCGACGATTCTGTGCCGCAAGGCCGCGCTGCCCCCGTACCCGAGCTTAGCTCGCGGAGAAGATACACCTGTCGTCTCGCAGATAATGAACGAGCTGCGGGTCGCCCTGTTGGATGCGCCATTCCTCTATATCTATATCCGGCATGGCTTGAATACCTTTGAAGCAGCGCATTTCGACCGGCACTGGGATCTCGCTGACGAGCGGTACCAAAGGCTGTCTTACTTTCGTATGCGTGACGCCTTAAGCGCGCGCTTCCCGTTGGACGATTACCTTGCAGCCGTGGGTACAGAGGCACCAAGCACCGCTCAGATTCCGCCCGCGATTGCACGACGCGTGGAGAAAAGGGCCGCCGCCGGGCACCTCAGCTCGCAAAAGATCTTGATCCTCACGCCTGTGAAAAACGGACGGCGCTGGCTTGCCCGCTACACTCACAACCTCCTCAAACTGAAGCATCCCCACGCACAGATATCGCTGGGATTTCTGGAGAGCGATTCAACCGACGGCAGCTACGAAGTGCTGCAAGAACAGCGCATAAGGCTGGCCGGTGAATTCCGGCAGGTGCATCTCGCGCAGGAACATTTCGGCTTTCATCCATCGGCCCCGCGCTGGGAGCCAACCATTCAACTTCAGCGCCGCAGCGTGCTGGCCCGCAGCCGCAATCACCTGTTAATGAAGACATTGCGTGACGAGGATTGGGTGCTTTGGATCGACGTCGACGTACAGGAATACCCGGCAGATATTATTGCGCAGTTGCTTTCCTGGGAGAAAGAGATCCTCGCTCCGAACTGCGTCAACGAATACGGAGGTATCAGCTTCGACCTGAATACGTTCCAGCTTGTGCCGGATGCAGCAGCGTTGCATCCGTCGGTCCACCTGGTAGGCGATCTCGCTCCGAGGGGTGACGGGCGGCGATATCTGCATGAGTTGAGCGACAGCGATTTGGTGCCGGTGGATGCGGTCGGCGGAGCCATGTTATTGGTGAAATCATCATTGCATCGGGACGGGCTCGTCTTCCCGCCTTTCCCTTACAAAGATTACATCGAGACGGAAGGACTGGCGATGATGGCGGCTGACATGGGTGTGCAATGCTGGGGTCTTCCCAACCTGCAGATCATCCATCCACGCGAATAAATCGCGTTCCCGATGTTTGAATCGTACCCGTTTGAAGACAACGATTTGGTTTGACCACGTTCTCAAATAGCTGAGGCACGGCGCGGTGTAACCGGGCGACGATTTATCGTTCGTCTTTGTAACCAAGTTAGTAGTCATGCCACTTAGCGGCCAGTGATGTAACCTGTGGCTCTATGTGCTGCAGCACTCTACAACCGAAGCAAATTATTCTGGCGTATGACTTTGGCTGGGCACTGGAGTTTCTTGAAATCTGGAAGCGAATCGTTCCTTGTGAGATAAGCACCGACTCTGGCCTACTTTCCCAAGCGCAGGTGGTTCTGTTCCACATCCCAACATCCAGGAACGTGACGAAACTTACGAAGCATCCAGATCAGATTTGGGTCGGCATGTCGCTCGAAAGCGATGTTAATTATCCCTGTCTGTCGAACCCTGAGTTCATGCGGTTGTTTGATCTCACCGTAACCTATCGCCTGGATTCGGATATTCCGTGGACCTATCTAGGACCCTGGGATACGCAAGCGCTCTTGGCCCCGCCGCTGCTTAAAACCGCCGACGCTCCGGCTGTGTATTTTGTGTCGAGCCGGTTCAACGGTTCCGGCCGCCTTAAGTATGTCCGGCAATTAATGGAGCATCTGAAAGTAGACTCTTACGGTCGATGTCTGAATAACCGCACGCTGCAGGAAGACCTTGGCGTGCAGACAAAGCTCGACACGATCGCCCGCTATAAATTCACGCTCGCCTTCGAGAACTCAATCTCGCCCGACTACGTGACCGAAAAGTTCTTTCAGCCTCTGATGGCGGGCTCGGTCCCCGTCTACCTGGGAGCACCCAACGTCGAGACATTCGCGCCTGGGGAGCGTTGTTTTATCGACGCTTCGCAGTATCGCAGCCCGCGCGAGTTGGCGGAACATCTGCTTTGGCTCGATCGAACCGAAACCGAGTACCAAGCTTTTTTGCGATGGAAAACGCAGCCGCTCCGTCCGGCTTTCCTGGATCTAAAGCGCAGGTTTTCAGGCGATCCTCTGCCACGCCTTTGCGCAGCGTTGCAGGGTGCTCTCTAATATGCGCGTCGTCCTTGCGACACTCGGCACTCTTGGCGATCTCTACCCATTTCTGGCCCTGGGTGAGGCGCTGCGGCTGCGCGGTCACTCGGTAGCGGTGGCGTGCGCCCCTGCGTTGCACACCTATGTTCTCGGCGCCGATCTGGAAGCGTTACCCTGCCGCCCGAATTTCGGCCCGGAACAGGTTCGCCAGGCACATGCAGATTTCGACCATTGGCCCCGGTCGCGTGTCGAGGCCCGGTCTGTGGCGTCGCGCTCCAATCTTCTCGCAATGATTCGCCAACGTCTAAGCGATTTATTAGCCGCCTGCCAAGGTTGCGATCTTCTGCTCCACAATTCCGGCATAACCGGTGAATCAGTCGCGACCGAGATCCTTGGCATCCCCAGCCTGCGCGTGATCATCGCGCCGGAGCGCCTGTGGAACCCGCATCAGCGAGCCTTTCTCAACGAACTCGAAACAGCTGGCATGGATTCGCCACTTGAACAGGCCCGCGATCATTTCTTTTGCCATCAAACCTGCCGGCGCGCAGCCGGACTCCCCGAAACCCCGGCACAAGGCTGGGCCGGTTACTTCGCCCCGTCCACGCTGATCGCCGCCAGCCCGCATTTTCTCGAGCCGCTCGACATCCGGTCTTGGGACGCAACCGTATGCGGATTCTGGTTCTACGAATCGCCGCAGTGGCGCGACTGGAAGCCAGAACCTGAACTTGCCGTATTTGTGGATCGCCGTCCCATAGTTCTCTCCCTTAGCAGTCAACCTCTCGCGGATCCGGCCCGAGTCGTAGAGTTGCACGTGAAAGCCGCGCAGCACCTCGGACGACCCCTTCTGGTGCAGTCGGGATGGGCGGGCCTGTGCGGCAGCGACAACCAAGAAGTCATGTTTCGAGGCTTTCTGCCACAAGACTGGCTTTTTGCTCGGGCGGCGTGCGTGATTCACCACGGCGGCATCGGCACCATGGCGCGCGCCCTCCGCAACCGGTGTCCGATGCTGGTAGAACCGTGGGGAAACGATCAGTTCTTTAATGCTTGGATGGCGGTTAAGGCAGGTTGGGCTTCAGCGGTGAACCCCAAACGAGCGCTACCGGCAGAACTGGCGCGGTTAATAGAACGAAACGTGCTGTCTTCTGAGACTCGTCAGCGACTCGATCTCACGGCTAGGCGGATCGCAGGTGAGAACGGGATCGAAAATGCGATCCGCGCAATTCAAACTCACAGGCCAGGCATGTTTCCATGAAAGTGAGCCCCACCTGCGACGGACTCTAAGTCGGACTCGTCAAGTTCTGCCGAATCTTCTTCGGTGACTTCGTTAACTTCTTCTGGATCGCTCATCACACTTACCTTTCCGGGACTCAACTTACCACAGCAACTTACAATAATTCCTTGCGCAGCGCAATGTTTTCTCAAACTATTCTCGTTAGCATGTAAGTTGGTCAATTCACTCATACATGATCTGATGGTCAGAAGCGCTGTAAGTTATCGAGCGTAGTGACCGTGAACTGCCGCCAAAAGTTGTAAGGTACTCACAATCCCGTGTCCTGTCTTGAGTCCTGATAGATTCTGATCCAGATCTCCGTTTAAGCGCACCTGTTTCCGAAAGTCAGCGTGCCAACAGTAATCAGATCGCTGACAAAAGCTCCCTGCATCGACAGTGTCGGGATGCCAAGGACGGTGTCGAAAGACTATTCCTGGACGTAAATGGCTCACCGCTGGGAGTGGATGCGAGCTCAGTTGATATCGATCGCCTTACTTATGAAAGTATCCATTGCAGGATTAGGAAAACTCGGCAGCCCATTGGCGGTGGTCATGGCTGCCGGCGGCCATGAGGTAATCGGAGTCGACACAGACCCTGAGCGCGTTCAGGCGCTTCACACAGGGCGCGCCCCAGTCGAGGAAACGGGTCTCCAGTCGCTAATCGACGCGAACCGGACCCACATTTCGGCAACAACCGACCTCCCCGATGCGATCGCGAGAACCGAGATTACTTTTCTTGTCGTGCCAACCCCTTCTGGCTCTGACGGGCAGTTCTCGCTTGACCACGTTCGCGCGGCCACCGCCCAGATTGGATCCGCGGTCGCGAGCAAAGACGTTCACCATCTGGTGGTACTCTGCAGCACCGTTATGCCGGGAGCAATGGATGCGGTGATTCGTCCAACACTTGAACAAGCTTCAGGCAGAAAGTGCGGAGAAAAACTGGGACTCTGCTATAAGCCCGAGTTCGTCGCGCTGGGCAGCGTAATCCACGACATGCTCAACCCCGATCTCGTCCTGATAGGCGAATCGGATCCTCCTTCCGGGCGAAAGCTCGCTTCCCTCTACGAGAGACTCTGCCATTCCAAGCCCAAACTTCGCCGAATGAATTTCGTCAATGCCGAGCTCACGAAACTTTCAATCAACACCTTCGTGACAATGAAATTGTCGTATGCCAACATGCTCGCTGAACTCTGCGAGAAACTGCCAGGAAGCGACGTGGATATTGTCACCGGCGCGATGGGAACAGACTCGCGCGTGGGTTCCAAATCCCTAAAAGGCGCCACAGGTTACGGAGGACCTTGCTTTGCCCGGGATAATGTCGCCTTCTCAAGTCTCGCGATGTCACGCGGTTGTTCAGCCGACCTTACTCTGGCCACCGACCGGATCAATCACGGACAAATCTCGAGACTTGCCCATATTGTCCGGGCGCATCTTCCCGTCGGGGGCACGGTTGGGATCCTCGGATTATCTTACAAGCCAAATACAAACGTCGTAGAAGCGTCTCATGGTATGGAGTTGGCATCCGTGCTTGCGCGCGAGGGCTGCAGCATTTTGGTTCACGATCCCGCCTCAATGCCAAATGCAGCCCCGCTCCTCCCAGAGAACGTAAGGTTTGCCGAGAGCGCCCAGGTTTGTGCCAAAGCGTCTGATGTTCTGGTAGTCATGACGCCTTGGCCAGAGTACTCGCGTCTCGACCCACTGGCGTTTTGGGGACGTTCTTTCCGTCCAGTAGTGTTGGACTGCTGGCGAATCCTTCCGGCGGAGGCGTTCGCCAGGGTCTCGAAGTACCTGCAAATCGGCAAGGGTTACGAAACTACTGGGATGGACAGCCACCACCACTCCCGAGCTCCCACCGCCCAGCCCAACCCAACCTGAAACCGCATTCACAGCACAAACCAAAATATCTTCAGCGGCTATCCGATAGGCAGAAGAACCACTTAGCCCACGAACCCCCGCACCGAACGATTCGCTTCCCTCAACCAGCACGCTACAGTCAGCACGGGCTCAAGCCAGACCGCATCACCGGTCCCGCTTGGGCCTTTCGCATTGCAGAAATAAGGAGCGAAACCCGCAAGATGTCCGCCAAAACCAGCACCGCCCAGCTCGCCGCCAACCGAGCCAACGCCCAACTCTCCACCGGTCCCACTTCGCCGGAAGGCAAAGCCAAAATCTCTTTGAACGCCGTGAAAACAGGCCTCACTGGCCGTACCATCCTGCTCCCCACCGACGACGTCGCCGCCTACGAAGCCCTCATCGCCGAGTTCACGGGCAAATGGCAGCCCGCCACGCCCGAAGAGCAGCGGTTCACTCAGGCACTCGCCGACACCGAATGGCGCCTGATGCGCGTCCCCGAACTGGAATCCGGCATCCTCACCCTCGGCCACCGCGAACTCGCCGGCGACTTCTCTGACATCGAAGACGCCGACGCCCGCCGTAGCGCCATCAACGCCAAAGTCTGGATCACCCATTTGCGCCAACTCCGCAACCTGCAAACCCAGGAAGCACGCCTCCGCCGCCAGCGCGAAAAGGACACCGCCGCCCTCCAGCAGCTCCAGTCCGAGCGCAGGTCCGAAGCCAAGCGCCGCCTCCAACAAGCCGCCGAGCACTACATCAAAGCCGTGGAAGCGGAAACGAACGAAGACTGGACGCCGGAACAATTTGGGTTTGAATTTTCAATCGACGAAATTGAAGCCCGCGCCCTCGAAATCGAGCCCAGCCTCTTCGACGCCTGGTACGCCCGCAACCCCGAAGAACTCGCCGCCTAAGCTGCCACATCCGCCCGAAATCCTCGGTCGGCGTCAGCGACCGGACGGTTTTCGGGTCTCGTAACCGCTTAGAATAGGAAGGAACCCTGTGGAAACTGCGGTTCTCCCGCGAAGCGTCGGTCCACAAAGGATCTTGTCCCAGTTGAGATGATTGAAACCAGCGAAGCTCCGTTTGCCCACCGCAGTCTGCCGAACGATCGGGTCAGTCCTCCCGATCGCCGCCGAATTCTGGTCATCGACGACGAAACCGACATTCGCGAGAGCCTCGAAATCCTGCTAACGGGCGAGAACTACCAGGTGGAGTTGGCGGAAAACGCCACCACTGGCCTCCAGAAGTTCGAAAGCGGCAGTTACGACCTCGTTCTGCTCGACCTTATGATGCCGGACCGTTCCGGCATGGACGTTCTCGCTGATATCCGGGAACGTGACAAAGAAACGCCTGTGTTTATGCTGACGGCCTACGGGTCCGTCGAAGTCGCTGTTCGTGCGCTGAAATCTGGTGCCAGCGACTACTTCGCCAAGCCCTGGGACAACGAAAAGCTCCTCATCGAGATTGACCGCATGATCTCGAAGGGGAATCTCGAGCGCGAAAACACCCAGCTGAAACGCGCCTTAAAGCAGCGTTACGCCTTTCCCAACATCGTCGGCAAGAGCGAGCGCATGCTCCGGCTCCTCGACCAGGTGGCACAGGTTGCCCCTAGCCGCGCCACCATTCTCATCACCGGCGAAACCGGCACCGGTAAAGAATTGATTGCCAAGGCCATCCATGCCCATTCCGCACGTGCCGACCAGGCCTTTGTTCCGGTAAACAGCGGCTCGTTGTCTACCGAACTGCTCGAATCCACTCTTTTCGGCCACGTGAAAGGCTCCTTCACCAGCGCTATTGCCAGCCGCAAGGGCCTGTTCGAAGTCGCCAGCCGCGGCACCATCTTCTTCGATGAAATCGGTACCATCAGTCCCGATATCCAGGTAAAACTCCTGCGCGTGCTCCAAGACCGCGAGTTCATGCCGCTGGGCTCTAACGAAAGTATCCGGGTCGATGTCCGGCTCATCGCTGCCACCAACGCCGATCTCCGCAAAATGGTGGATGAGGGCAAATTCCGGGAAGACCTGTACTACCGTCTTAACGTAATCAACTTAACTCTTCCCCCGCTTCGTGACCGCAGGGAGGATATCCCGGCGCTCATCGATCATTTCTTTGTCCGCTACTGCCGCGAAAACGAGAAGTTCATCAATAGCGAGGGCCGGTCCTTGCTGAAATTCGAGCCGGACGCCATGCAAATCATCCTGGAGCACAACTGGCCCGGCAACGTGCGCGAACTGGAAAACGTCGTGGAGCGAGCCGTTGTTCTTACCACTTCGGCCTCTGTCCCGGCCCACGTCCTCCCTGATCACCTGCAACACGCCAGCGGCATGAAGATTTCGCGCGACACCAACGGCATGTTGGCTCCCGATGCTTCGCTTTTCGAGATCGTCGCCGATTACGAGCGGCGGAAAATCATCGAGGCTCTCGAGATGTTCAACTACAGCCAAACTGAAGCAGCAGAACATCTTCGGATTCCGCTCTCCACCTTAAACCAGAAGATCAAGCGCCTTACGATCGACGTGAAGCGCCGGCCTCAGACATAGTCTTCCCCGTAACGGACTAAGTCTTTACATTCTTTGCGCCAGCGAGTCGAATAGAAGAAGAGAAGACGCGCAAAGCGGTATCAATCAGCATCATTTGGGGAGCCCAGGTGAAGTCGCTGCGTGGAAAGTTGTTCGAAGCAACTCGGGGAAGGTTGACGTCCAACACTCACAGGTACGTGGGTTTGACAGGTAGGAAAGTCGCTGGCCTTTCTTGTGTGCCGCATAGAGACGAGGGGTCCGCATCGGTAACCAGCTTTTTATGAATTACGTTTGGCCAGGGAGAGCGTCGAAGCAGGAAGGTTCCAACCTGGGCGAAGCCTTTTCGTTACCGCCCTATGGAAATTGTCACCACGTCTGTCGTCACAAAGTAGTCGGGAGCCTTAAGCAGTAACCATGAGCAAAGTCATCGCGCAAAGCATCTTTACTGAGAACGTAGCGGAACCGCGTTCCTGGCAGAGTTACGCCACCAGCGGCGCTGTTCACGTTGTTGTCATCGGACTTCTGTTCCTCGTCACATTTCCGGCGGTAACCAGACTCACCCAGCCGGAACACGTAACCTTAATCGCTCCCGTGCTCCCGGAATATAAGCCGAAAGTGATTCCGCGGCCAACGGTACGGCCCAAAGTCGTCCTGAAACAACTAGTTCAGCCCGTCGTGCAGCCCAAGAAGTTTGTCCCGCCTCCGGTCGTGAAACCACCGGAAGTCAAGCGGGTGGAAGTGGCCAAGGCCCCAGAAATAAAGGCGCCGCCCGCTCTCCAGCACGCGCCGGAAGTAAAGGTAGAAGCGCCCGCCCCGTTGAAAGCGCCCGTAAAGACCGGAGTCTTCGAAACCAGTCAGGACTTAGCGAAGGGTCCAAAGATTCCTAACCAGACAAAGGTGGGTGGCTTCGGTGATCCGAATGGGGTTCATCCGCAAGATAATGCACAGCAGGGACGCCTGACGGTTGCCAAATTAGGCAGCTTCGATATGCCGAATGGCGAAGGACAGGCCGGCGGCGGTGGCCGCGGTCAAACCGGTGGTGTGAAGGCAGCGGGCTTCGGTTCTTTTGGTGACGCCAACGGTGTTCCCGGCGGAACCGGGTCACATGGTTCTATCAAAACCGGTGGATTCGGCGAGACCTCGGCCGCGCCGCAGGCGACGCGGGCACCCGTTGTTTCCGCCGCTCCCACCACCACGCAAGTCGAGATCACGTTTAAACCCAAACCGGCCTACACGACGGAGGCTCGTCAGATGGGTCTCGAAGGCAAAGTCGCCGTGGAAGTCACCTTTTCCGCCGATGGTACGGTCAAGGTCCGGCGAATCGTCAAAGGATTGGGCCACGGCTTAGACGAAGCGGCGGAGCAGGCCGCCACGCAGGTGCGCTTTAAGCCGGCCACGCGCGGCGGTGTACCCGTCGATACAAATGCAACCATCTACATTACGTTCGAACTGACATAAAGGCTTGTCTTCTATCTTTTTCTCTTTATGAAACTTGTCCAAGCTTTAGTTCTGCCTCAACTGTTCGTGCTGGCTGCGGTCGTCCCGTTGAGCGGGCTTGCGGCGCAGGCCTCTGTTGCTCCCGCGGCAGTCGCCGCAGCGTCCCCCGGTGCCGACCTCGATCAGATGTTCGACCAGCCGACGAATACGCCTGCCAAAAATTTCGAAGAGGCCATTGATCGCTCCATCAATCGCGAACACATCCTGATTAAGAAATTAAAACAGAAGGCTCCCGTTGTTGAGACCTACATCCAGGAAGTGAAGCCCGATTCGGACCTCGGCTACGTGCCGGCGCATGACCGCTATTTTCTGGGCAAACTGGACATGTCCAAGGGCATAGGCGACGATTCGTTCATTCCCGCCCCCACCGGTTTCCGGGCCATCCCCACCAAAGCGAAAAACATGGTGACCCGGCAGTACTTTCCAAAAGGCTTTGCCCAGATGATCTTTATGGATCAAACGGACTTCGACCGCGCTCACTACAACTTCAGTTATGTCCGGCGTGAGTTCCTTGGCGACGTGCGCTGCCTGGTGGTGGACATGCAGCCCAAAGAAACCAAGGCGCACGACCGCTTTGAAGGCCGTATCTGGGTCGAGGACGAGGGCTACAATGTTGTTCGTTTTAGTGGCGTTTACGTGCCCACGCATGGCCACCATCACTCGCATTTCGATTCTTGGCGCGTAAACGCAGGGCCGGGCGTGTGGCTCCCCTCCTACGTTTACACGCAGGAAGTCGGGCACGGAGTTGGTGTGCTGAAAGATCCTCCCTTCCGTGCGCAGACCCGCCTCTGGGATTACGAACCGGAAGCCGCCAAGTCGGAAGAAGCATTCACCAACATGACTGTTGACGTCGAGGGCGGCGCGAAAGAGGTCACCGACACCACCGTTTCAGATAACTCCCCGGTGGAGCAGCAACGTCTCTTCCAAAAGCAGGCGGAAAACAACATCCTCGAACGCCTTCAGAAGGCCGGCTTGCTGGCCCCTGCCGGCGAAGTGGATCAGGTGCTCGATACCGTCGTCAATAACCTGATTGTCACGAACAACATGAACTTGGATTCGTCTGTCGCCGTTCGGGTGATGCTTACCACGCCCCTCGAATCGGTTGCCGTCGGACACACTATTGTTCTCAGCCGCGGTTTGATCGACGTTCTCCCGGATGAAGCCTGCCTCGCGGCGGTTTTGGCGCACGAGTTAGCACACGTCGCGTTGGCGCACACTGTCAACACGGCCTACGCCTTCACCGATCGCTTAATGTTCGAAGATCCCGACGTCATCAAGCACCTGAACGTGGCGCGGAACGCCGACGAAGAAGAAGCGGCCGATAAGAAAGCTCAGGAGATCCTGAAGAATTCGCCGTACAAAGACAAGCTCGGCCGCGTTGGGCTTTTCCTCCGCCAGCTCTCCGCACGCAGCGACGAAGTTCCGCACCTGATCAAACCCTTGCTCGGCAACCGTATGGCCAGCACCGGTAAGGACCTGCGCTTGGGCGGACTAATGGACATGTCGCCTGAACTGCAGACCCGCAACCCGGAGCAGATCGCGGCTCTTCCTCTGGGCTCGCGCGTAAGGATGAATCCGTGGAACGATCAGCTCTATATGATGAAGAGCCACAATGTGTCCTTGATGTCGGCCAAAGAAAAGCTGCCCTTTGAGATCACGCCGTTCATGCTGCATTTAACGCGTGAAAGCACCCAGGCGCCGGCCCCGAACAATACCGCACCCACGTCTTCAAACGAGCAGCCGCAAGGCCAGCCGCAACAGCCTGTAAGCACCAGCCAGAACACACAGCCGGCAACGGTGCCGCCGAAGCAGCAGCCGTTCTGAATCTATCGCCAGCAGAGAGAAACGTCAGCGGCCCGGCTTCAAACCCGGGCCGCTTTCATTTGGTCCGGTGGTATTCGGCCCCGATCTCTGATAAGCACACTCGCTCCGGCGAAGACCCAACCGCCTGGAATAAACGTTGAATCGGTTCCAGCCGAGGCTCGCGGCTCAGCTGAAAGGTTTGGTGGTGTACGGGAAAGATGTGTTCCGCTCCGGCATCTTCAGCCATTTGAAGCGCCTGTTCCGGGTTGCAGTGCACGCGAATCCACGGATCGTACGCCCCAATCGGCATGATCGCCAGATCAAGTGGCTTCGACGAGCGTAATTGGCGGAAGGAGTCGGTGTATGCCGTGTCGCCGCCAAACAAAATCCGATATCGCCCGGTTTCAAGCACATACCCGTTGTAGCCCCGGTAAACGTCGCTGCGCATGCGGGCGCCCCAGTGGGCCACTTCGAACGCAGAGATTCGCGCAGGGCCTACCTGCACTGATTCATTCCAGCGCAGTTCATGTACGCTGCCGTACCGTCGCGCGCGCAGCAGATCGCAGGTCCGGGAAGCCGTTACAACATGTGTCCGCCGGTTTTCCAGCTGCCGCAAGGTAGGGATATCGAAATGGTCCATGTGCGCGTGCGAAAGGAGAACCATGTCGACGTGGGGCAATGCCCGTACTGAAAGCGGAACATCGATCAGGCGCTTGATGCCAAGCGTCACCGTACCGAAACTTAGGCCAGCCCGGGTGCTGAAAACCGGGTCGGTCAGAATCGTAAGTCCGTCGATCTTTAGCAGCACCGTGCTGTGGCCAATCCAGCTGGCATGCAGTCCTGTGTCGGGCCAAACTTTTGGATCGGGACGGTGCGGCGCCGGTAAACTTTCGCGGGAATACTCTTTTGCCATCTCGCGGAAAAACGCTGGAGCTGCGCGGCGCAAGAAACGCGCCGTCTCCGGTGTGCGCGATAAGTGCCTCGACAAAGTCGTAGCGTGGGACACACTGCTACGACGAGAACCCGGTGCAGTTTGATTCAGCTTCAACTAATCTCACGATACCCTGGAGGAAGGCAGCATGCGTGAAGTTCAACAAATTCTGCGCCTGTGGGACCGGGCGAAACAGGCCGGCGAGGGCGCTGTTCTCGCCACCGTCGTAAAGACAAGGGGTTCGTCCTACCGGCTTCCGGGTGCCCGTCTCCTGCTGACGAAGACCGGCGAACGCGCCGGTTCGGTCAGTGGCGGCTGCCTCGAAGGCGACCTGACTAAGAAGGCGTGGTGGCTCACTGAAGCCGGTCCGGCGCTCCGGCGTTACGACACCAACGCCGAAGGCGAGATTGAGGGCGGCTATGGTCTCGGTTGCAACGGCATCATTCATGTTCTGCTCGATCGGTTGCGGCCCACCGAACCGAATGTGCTCGATGTACTTCAAACCGTTCGTACCGGACGTCAACCAGCTGCGGTCGCGCGCATACTGGCTCCTGGAAACCTGCTAGGCCGAAAGCTGATCGTGACGACTGATGGCCAGATCGAGCACGATCTCGAGGTGGGCTCCCTCGCTGCAGATCTGGCGACACAGGCGCGCCTCGCGCTTGCGGCAAGATCCAGCGGCGTTTGGCTGCAGGACGAAACCGAAGTGTTCATTGAAACGCTGCTGCCTCCCACCCGTCTGTTGGTGTTTGGTGCTGGCGACGACGCAATCCCCCTTACAAACATGGCTGGCCTGCTGGGCTGGCACACCCAGGTCTACGATGGCCGAATCCAATTTGCACGGCCGGAGCGTTTTCCAGCCGCGCAACATGTTTACCTCCGTCCTGTGGGTTCCGGACTCCAGGCCGATGTCGCGCCTATTCCGATTGACGAGTGGACAGTCGCAGTTCTGATGACACATAGCTATTCGCAGGACCTCGATGTCCTGACGCAACTGGCGAAACAGCCGCCGTCTTACGTCGGTCTGCTGGGTCCCCGCAAGCGTAGCGTTCGTTTGCTCGCCGATGCCGGGCTTGCTCCGGATCATTTTGGCGGTCACTTGTACGGCCCCATGGGACTTGATATCGGAGCCGATGGTTCCGACCAGGTTGCGCTGGCCGTCTTAAGCGAGATCCAGGCCGTCCTCAATAATCGGAACGGTAGCCCGTTGCGTGTTCGCCAAGGCTCCATTCACTCAAGCGAAGAGGACGAAGTATCCGAAGTCTTCACCGTGAGATCGATCGCATGCGCGTAAGTCGTCCCCGGTGGCCATCGGCCTTGGCCGTCACCGCCCTTTCGTTCTCGCTGCTAGCGGCGGCACGGCAAGCGCCTACCGACAAGGGACGCGCCATCATCGATAAATGTGTGCAAGCTCTCGGCGGCGACGGCTTTCTGCACATGCGAAATCGCGTGGCCCATGGCCGGCTCTATGGGTTTTTCCGCGACCAGATGAGCGGCGAAGAGCTCTTCAAGTCGTACACGGAGTACTCAATACCTGCGACGGGGACGGATCTCGGCCTACAAGAGCGGCAGCTTCTCGGAAAGAAGCTCGATTACTCTTATCTGTTCCTGCCGAATCAGGGTTGGGACATCACTTACCGCGGTGCCCGGCCTATCCCCGATGACGATTGGGCCCGCTACACGCGTACCACCAGGAACGACGTTCTCTACCTTTTGCGCTGCCGGCTGCAGGAGCCCAACTTGCAATTCGATTACGTCGGCTCCGATGTCCTGATCGGGCGTCACGTCGAGATCGTGGACATTACCGACGCCACTGACCAAGTCGTCCGCGTTTTCCTCGATCACAATACTTTGCTGCCCGTACACGAAACATTTAGTTGGTTCGATGAGAAGACGCGGGAGCACAACGACCAGGCATACGATTACGATAAGTATCGCGACGGGGGCGGGGGCGTGATGTGGCCTTTGGTGATCGAACGGCAGCGAAACGGATACAAAACTTATCAGATGTTTGCAGATTCTGTACAGATCAATCAACCGCTACCGAACGGCATCTTCGATCTACCGGCCGGTGCAAAAGTTCTTAAGAAGGCGCAATGACGAATTAGCCTTCCTCCTCCATCAAAATTTCTTCTGGCCTATATACCGGGTTTTTCTCAGACTGTTACAATCACACCTAAGCTGACACACAGGAAGTTCGCCTCGACCTTTTAGCTCATGGATCTCGATCAACTCCATACGTTCCTTGAGATCGTGAGGCTCAAGAGCTTTTCAAAAGCCGCTCAAACCTGCTATCGGACGCAGCCCGCCATCAGTGCGCAAATCCGTCAACTCGAACAGGAGCTGAACACTACTTTGTTCGAGCGCCTCGGCACTCGTATCTCGTTGACCGTGGCGGGGCGGATCTTCGCCGAACATGCCGAACAGATTCTGGCGCTTCGGCGGCGCGCCCAGGACACCATTAATGAACTGGAGAAGGTGCCTCGCGGTGAACTGGTCATTGCCGCAAACGAGGCCACGTGCATCTATGTTCTGCCTGGAGTCTTCGCGGAATTCAAGCAGCGTTTTCCCAATGTCCAGCTGCTGGTAGACCGCTCGTACGGAACTCGTGTTGTGCAGGCAGTGCTGGATAATCTCGCCGACTTCGGCATCACGCAATTGCCCGTGCAGGAAAAGAAGCTGCAAGTCGTGAAGATTCACTCGGACGAGATCAAATTGCTTGTTCCGGCAGGTCATCGACTGGCATCCTACGATCGGGTTTCGCCGGCGGATCTGCTGGGCGACCAGGTGCTCCTGCCAAAAACAGGCACCACTCGGGCGCGCCTGGCCGTTTGGCTCGATCCCGTGTTCGACGAACTTAATATCTCGATGGAACTTGATTCCACGGAGATGATCAAACGTTTCGTAATGGCGGGTCTCGGGGTATCGTTTGTGGCGGCCTCGCACTGCCTGGAAGAGGCCAGTGCCGGCAAGATCGAAATGGTGTCTCTTGGACCCGAGCCGATGATTCGTCGTTTAGGCTTGATATACAGGAAGGACAAAGCGCTGTCCAAGGCAGCGCTCGGGTTCATTCAAGTGACGCTCGCCAATGCCGGAACCGGGATCGTAGAAATGCCCGTCGTGGACCGCATCCGCGCGCTAGGAGATTAAAGCGTGACCAGGCTGACTACCAAGAACTCCACGATATTCATTGCGACGGGTGAAAAGACCCAGGTTTTTCACTCGATGAGCGACGTGCCGCTGCCGCTCCGCCGTAAACTTCACGAGAGCACCCGGGGCATTAACTCGGCCACCATTCTTATTGCCGATAAGCGCGGCCGGGAAGAGCTAGTGCGAGCACTTCAGGGACGGTCGACCGACGTTCAATGCCGTTTAGCCGATAATCTCCGAGCGAAGCAGCAGCATGAGCAGTCTCGCTCTGCACGTAAGCTGGGCTTCTCTTTGCGAACCTGGATCGAGCTCTTGTTGCCGGTGGCGATCGGCGCTTCACTCTGGCTGTTCATCGGCTCCCGTTTCTAGGTCTTCTCTCGGTATCATGTGGGCACATGCCACTCCGCCCCCAGCGCATAGTGATTCCTGGCGGCAGCGGGCAACTTGGGCATGTGTTGGCCAGACACTTTCACGAACAAGGACATTGCGTCACAACCATTGCGCGGCACGCCCAACCGGCAGAGTGGAAGAGCCTAACGTGGGATGCGGCCAGCTTCGGGCCCTGGACCGAGGCGATCGACGGTGCCGATGTCGTCATCAATCTCGCAGGCCGAAGCGTGAATTGCCGCTACACGGAAGCCAATCGCCGCGACATTAAGAACTCTCGCACTATCACGACTGGCTTGGTGGGCCAGGCAATTGCAGCATCGCGAACACCCCCGCCTCTCTGGTTAAACGCGAGTACCTGTACCATCTACCGGCACTCGCTTGACCGGGCGATGGATGAGGCCACTGGCGAGGTGGGAGGCAATGAGCCCGGCGCTCCCAGAAAGTGGAACTTCAGCATCGAGGTAGCGACCAGCTGGGAGCGTGCCCTATTTGCAGCAGAAACGCCGCACACGCGTCGCGTTGCCCTCCGCAGTTCCATGGTGATGAGCCCAGACCCGGGCGGCGTCTTCGACCGCTTGCTTCGCCTGGTGCAATTCGGTCTAGGGGGCACGGCCGGACCCGGCAACCAATTCGTTTCCTGGATTCACCACTACGACTTCATTCGTGCCATCGAGCACATCATCGGAGAGTCCGCACTACAAGGCCCGGTCAATGTCTGTTCCCCGTGCCCGGTACCGAACCGGCTATTTATGCGTTGTCTTCGTCAGGCGTGGTGTACGACGTACCTGGGGCTGCCGGCGCCGAAATGGGCGCTCGAACTGGGCGCCATTGCCATGGGTACTGAAACCGAGCTCCTTTTGAAGAGCCGGCGCGTAGTGCCGCGGCGTTTGGTCGACTCTGGTTTCGAGTTTCACTTCCCGAATTGGCGTGGCGCCTCACAGAGCCTGGTGTCGCAGTGGCGCCGGCTCCACAACGATTAAAGAGCGGTGGTCTGCTAAAACGGGGTCAGATGCTGCCTCGCTTTCTTGTTCCCCCCGGGTCGATCACCGACAACGGGTTCGGCGAAGCTCTGAACATCGCGGATGTGAGCGACTTGATTCTGATTACGCTCGGGATCGAACACGTGAAGGAACAGCAGAGCCTGCTACTCGGACTCTACGGTTCTGCCGATGGAACCACATGGAACGCAGATCCGCTGGTCGAATTTCCGCAGAAGTTCTACCCTGGCGTGTCCGCCGTGGTACTCGATCCGAAGGCACACCCTTCCGTTTTGTTTGTCCGGGCGCAATGGAAGGTGGCGCGCTGGGGACGCGGCGACAAAACAGCTATCTTCGAGTTTTATCTCTTCGCCGAGAGCCTGGCGCCGGTGGCCGCAGTCACGCGCGATTGATCAGGCTCGCCACGTAACCGGCGCCGAATCCGTTGTCGATATTCACCACGGTGACATTGCTGGAGCAGCTGTTCAGCATGCCGAGAAGCGCCGCCAACCCGTTAAAGCTTGCGCCGTAACCCACGCTCGTGGGAACGGCGATCACAGGACACGACACCAGCCCTCCGACCACGCTGGGTAGCGCTCCTTCCATTCCTGCGCACACAATTGCCACACGCGCTGTCACCAGGCGCTCCCGTTGTTGCAGCAAGCGGTGAATACCCGCGACGCCCACGTCGCAGATTGTCTCCACTTCGTTGCCCATGATCTCGGCCGTAAGTTGCGCCTCTTCCAACACTGGTATGTCACTGGTGCCCGCGCACACTGCGGCAATCTTGCCTTGGCCGGTCACGGTGCGGTTGCGCCACACGCGGATCACCCGCGAGGCAGGAAAGTACTCGGCCTCTGGCTCCATGGCGATGACCCGGTCTGCCATCTCCGCAGTGGCTCGCGTAATCAGGAGATTGCGAGACTTCGCCAGCAAAGCCTTCGAAATCCCGGCCACCTGGTCGGGCGTTTTGCCTTGGCCGAGAATGACTTCTGGCATGCCGTGCCGCATCTCCCGGTGATGATCCACCTTGGCGAAGCCGAGGTCTTCAAACGGCAGATTCTTCAGGCCTGAAAGCGCGTCTTCCACGCCCGTTACGCCATCGCGGACATTCTCTAAGATCTGCCGAACTTGCTGAGGACTCATAAGTTGCGTCGGGCGCCGACATCGCGGCATCCCCTAAAATAGTAGCGTCCCTCCGGAATGAACCCGTTTCTTAAACGCCTGCGCCTGGCTCTCGACATGATCAAGTTCGAGCACTCTGTTTTCGCGCTGCCGTTTGCCTTGACCGGCGCGCTGCTGGCATGGCGCGATGCGGGTTACCGATTGCCGGATTTGTGGGTCCGGCTTGCCTGGATTGTGGTCGCGATGGTTTCTGCCCGCTCTGCGGCGATGGCGTTCAACCGTCTTCTGGATGCGCCCATCGATGGGCGGAATCGGCGCACAGCCATGCGTCACCTGCCAGCAGGCCTTTTATCCGCCCGCTTTGCCTGGGGATTTACCTTCGTGTCGGCTTTCGTATTTCTGCTTGCCGCACGTGCACTCGGGCCGCTCTGCCTTGGGCTCGCTCCGGTCGCCTTAGCCATCTTATTCTTTTACTCGTTTTGCAAGCGCTTTACGATGTTTTCGCACCTGGTGCTTGGCTTCTGCCTTGGCATTGCGCCCGCAGCGGCCTGGATTGCGATTCGCGGTTCATTAAACCCTCGAATTCTTTGGCTGACTGCGGCCGTGATGTTCTGGACTGCCGGCTTTGACGTCATTTACGCCTGCCAGGACTTCGAATTTGATTGCAAAGAGAACCTGTTCAGCATCCCACGCCGCTACGGCCTGAAACGGGCGCTTCTGATCTCCCGCTTACTGCACGCCGGCATGATCGCCTGCCTGATCGCGCTCGTATTCGCCTTTGATCTCGGAACCCTGAGCGTCATCGGAGTCATTGTAGTGATTTGTCTGCTGTTTTACGAACATGGGCTGGTTAAACATGACGATTTCTCGCGTGTGAACGCCGCGTTTTTTACCGTGAATGGCTACGTCAGCCTGCTTTTCTTTGCCTTTTGGGCGGCTGACATTCTCGTGAACCGAAAGCTGATATGAACTCATTCCGTTTCGATGACCGCCGCCTTGCGCCAATTTGGGACAAGGTTGAATCTGGAGCGCGCCTCACCTATGGGGACGCCGTTGCCATGTATCGCAGCTCCGACCTGCTCGCGCTCGGCTGGATGGCAAATCAGGTTCGTGAACGTCTTCACGGCGACACTACTTACTTCAACGTCAACCGCCATATCAACCCAACGGATGTCTGTGTCGCTAGTTGCCGGTTGTGCGCTTTCGGTAAGCGAGCGAAAGATCCCACTAGTTACACCATGTCGATGGAGCAAGTCTGGGAGAGTGCCGGCCAAGGATACGCGGAAGCCGTCACTGAATTCCATATCGTCGGCGGACTTCACCCTGAGCTTGATCTGCAATGGTTCTGCGACATGATCAGCGGTTTAAAGCAACGCTACCCGGGAGTCCATTTGAAGGCGTTCACAATGGTCGAGATCGCGTATCTCGCCAAGCGAGGCAAGATCTCCATTCGCGAGACGTTAACGCGGCTGAAGGCCGCTGGCGTGGATTCCATGCCGGGTGGCGGCGCAGAGGTTTTCTCCGAACGGGTGCGCCGCATCATTTGCGATCACAAAATCGACGGTAACGAGTGGCTGGACACGGCACGCATTGCGCACGAAATTGGACTCAAGAGCAATTGCACCATGCTCTACGGACACCTGGAAACGGCGGAGGACCTGGCCGACCACTTAGTGCGGTTACGTGATGTGCAAGACGAGACCGGTGGCTTCGTTACGTTCATTCCGCTCGCGTTTCACCCAGCCAATACGGCGCTAAGCCATTTGCCGACCACTTCGGGCTTTACAGATTTAAAGCAGATTGCGATCTCGCGCCTGGTGCTGGATAACATTCCGCACATCAAAGCGTACTGGATCATGATGACGCCTGGCGTCGCTCAAATTGCGCAACGCTTTGGCGCAAACGACATTGATGGCACGGTGGTGGAAGAGAAAATCTATCACGACGCCGGCGCTACCACTGTTCAGCATCTTCGCCGCCAGGACTTACTGCATCTCATAAAGGCAGCAGGCCGGGAGCCAGTTGAGCGCGATACGGCCTACCGCCCTGTTGAGCGCACCGAGACAGCATTCACCGTGCTCGTCTGATCTGTCGCGTCGCCTAAGTTAGTTCTTGGCCGCGCGCGCCTGAGCAGTGACCTTGCCTGCTTCCGTCGCCTCGGGAACCTCAAGCAACTTGCCGCTGGACACGTCATAGATAAAGCCATAGATCGGGATGGAGGCGGGCACCAACGGGTGTGTACGGATTCTGGTCACGTCTGCGATTACGCTCTGGTGAAGATCTCGAATAGTAAGCCACTCGATGTACTGCCCCGCGTCTGAGCCTCCGCCTTGTCCGACATCCTTCCAAACACCGTTTTCGATTTGGGCTACCTCAAGACTTTTCGCCAGCAAGTCTCGCATAATGTCGTTGGTAAACGTGAGCATCCCACAATCGGTGTGATGGATAACGAACCACTCGTCGGTACCGAGCAGCTTGTAGGAGATCACCAGAGAGCGTATGGCGTCGTCGCTGGCTCGGCCGCCTGCATTGCGAATTACGTGCGCATCGCCTTCCGAAAGCCCGGCGAATTTGGCTGGGTCGAGCCGCGCATCCATGCATGTCAAAATTGCGAACCGCCTGGCGGGCGGCATCGACAGTTTAGCCTTATCGCCAAAGTCTTCCGAGTACGACTGATTGGCTTCAAGTACCTCATCGAAGGTTTTCGACATGTTAGTTGATCTCTTCCTCGCATTGTAGTGAACGCTAAAGATGAGAGCAAGGCGATGTCAGGCCGAGGACTTACCCGCTGCGGGAATCTCAGCTGCCTGTAGCGTGCGCGGCATCCTCGGCACGGTGTTCACGTTTCTGTTTCAGCTTCGTGAGGAAGGACGTGTCGAAGTTGCCGTTGACAAAGTCCTCGTCCGCCATAACCTCCTCGTGCACTGGAATGGAGGTGTGAATGCCCTCGATCACGAACATACTCAGCGCGCGTTTCATGCGCTGAATCGCTTCGTGCCGATCCTTTCCATATGCGATCAGCTTTGCTACCAACGAGTCATAATAGGGCGGAATCACGCCATCGGTGTAGGCAGCAGTATCGACGCGAATACCGATCCCGCCAGGCAGATTCAGAGCAGTAATGCGTCCCGGCGAGGGTGCAAATGTCTCCGGATGCTCGGCATTGATGCGACATTCAATGGCATGCCCGCGCAGTGTCAGCCCCTGCGGAACGATGTTACTCAGCGGCTCGCCGGCTGCAATACGAATCTGCGCTTTTACTAAATCGAGTCCGGTGACAAACTCCGTCACCGGATGCTCCACCTGGATACGCGCGTTCACTTCAATGAAATGCAATTGGCCGTGCTCGTCCATCAGGAACTCTACCGTGCCCGCGTTGGTGTAGCCGATGGACTGCATTGCTACACGCAGCGCTTCGGAGATGCGATCGCGCAGTTCGTCCGAGACGGCAGGGGACGGCGATTCTTCGATCAGTTTCTGATGGCGGCGCTGAATTGAACATTCGCGCTCGCCGAGAATGGCAACATCGCCGTGTTCATCGGCCAGCACTTGAAACTCGATATGACGAGGCGCTTCCACCAGCTTTTCCATGTAAACATCGCCGGAGGAAAAGGCCGCCGCCGCTTCCGCTTGCGCCTGCGAAAGAAGGTTGGGCAGTTCCAGTGGCGAGCGCACGACTCGCATGCCGCGTCCACCGCCGCCCGCCGCCGCTTTCAACATGACCGGATAGCCGATCTGTTCCGCCAAATCGATGGCTTCTTCTGTGCTTGCCAGTACGCCTTTTGAACCCGGCAGAATGGGTACACCAGCCTCTTCCATGATGGCGCGGGCCCGCTGTTTCAGGCCCATTTGGCGGATGACTTCCGGCTTCGGTCCAATGAACTTGATACCCGAGAGTTCGCACACCTCTGCGAAGTCGGCATTTTCGCTGAGAAAACCATAGCCAGGATGGATGGCATCCGCGTTGGTAATTTCGGCGGCACTCATCACTGCGGCGATATCGAGGTAGCTCCTGGCGGATTTCGCCGGGCCGATGCAGATGGCTTCATCTGCAAAACGCACATGCAAGCTATGCCGGTCGGCTTCCGAATATACGGCTACGGTGCGAATCCCAAGATCGCGGCAGGCGCAAACAACCCGCAGCGCGATTTCGCCGCGATTCGCTATCAAGATTTTTCGAAACATGGAAAGAATTTGCCTGCCGTCTCAGGCCGGCCGAATAGTAAATAACGACTCGCCGTACTCCACGGGCCGTCCGTTTTCGACCAGCTTGGAAACGATGGTGCCCGACATTTCGGATTCGATCTCATTCATCAACTTCATCGACTCGATTATGCAAAGTACTTGCTTGGGCTGCACTCGGTCGCCCACCTTGATGAAGGGCGCGGAGCCGGGGGAGGGCGCGTCGTAGTACGTGCCAACGATGGGTGATTTCACGACAGTGTTGCGGTCTTCTTCCGGAGGCGGCGCGGGCAGCGAAGGAGGCGGTAGCGTTGGAGCAGAGACAGCAGGTGCAGTGTAGGGCACATTCGGCGGAGCGATTGAAATGGGCACCATGGGCGGCAGCACGATTTCCTGGTTGCTGGGCGCGACTGAGCGCCGAATCTTCACCGAGTTATCTCCGCGGCGCAACTCCAGTTCGGCGATGCCCGTCTCATTCACCACTTGAATCAGTTGCTTGATTTCGTCGATCGTCATCCTAAGTATTCCTGGCCGGCGGAGTATCCGCCTACGCGGCGCTACTACAGCGCGGTCCATTCCTTGCTGGTGGGAGTCAATACCTCACACCCCGATTCCGTCACCAGCACCGTATCCTCAATGCGAACACCGCCCAACTCTTCCACATAGGCGCCCGGTTCGATCGTGATGACCATTCCCGGCTGCAGCTTCGTCTTATCCTTCCGGCCCACTCGCGGCCCTTCGTGGATCTCGAGACCGAGTCCATGGCCTGTCGAATGAATGAAAGCCTGATCGAGACCGTAGCTCCGCAGAACCAAGCGAGCGGCCCTGTCTACGCCGTTACACGTCGCGCCCGGTTTCACCGCATCCAGCGCTGCCAGCTGAGCCTCAAGCACCGCACGGTATATACGCCGAGCCTTCGAACGGAGCTTTCCGATTGCATAAACGCGAGTCATGTCGCTGCAATAGCCAGCGACACGCGCGCCCATATCTATTAATAGTAGTTGATCGCTTTGTACCGGGCCGTCGGTCGGGTGTGCGTGCGGCAGCGCGGTTCGGGGTCCTGAAGCGACAATGGTGTCGAACGCCGTACCGTCCGCACCGAGACGCCGCATCCGGTATTCAATCTCCGCCGCGACGTCGACCTCAGTCATCTGCGGCTGAAAGGCTCTCAGCGTCTGTTGCAACGCCTCTGAGTTCAGTTGAACCGCCGTGCGAATGGTTGCAATCTCGGTCTCGGTTTTGATCTCCCGAAGTTTCTCCACTGCATTTGCTACTGGCCGCAACTTCACCTTTGGCAGCGCGCTTTGCAGATAGGAGAACTCGTGGAAACTGATGCGGTTCTGCTCGACGGCCACGCTCTTCAGCCGCATGCGGCCAACCAGAGCACCGAGTTCCTTGGCCAGCGCTCGTTTAGAAATTCGAACTTCGCAATCTGCTTCGGCTTGTGATTGCGTCTGGTAACGCGGATCGGTGAGTAGAAGCGACCTGTCAGAGGTGAGCAACAACATCGCGTTGCTGCCCGTAAATCCTGTCAGATAGCGGATATTCGGGAGTGCAGTGACGACAAATGCCGACGCACGCCACTCTTTCAACTGCGCGGCCAGTTTGGCCCGGCGCTCCCCACGGTCGTTGTCCTGTGCCACTTGTTATGCCTGTAAGAGCAGCTTACCGGTTGTGCCACGCCCTTCCAGATCGCGATGAGCGCTGGCTGCTTCGCATAGCGGATAAGTCTTAAAGATGTTCACGCGCAAGCGCGCTTCTTCGATCCATCGAAAGATGTCCGAGGCCCGCCAACGTAGTTCATCCGGGTCGCTGATGTACTGACCTAGCGAGGGCCGTGTCAAGAACAATGAACCTTTCTGACTCAGCAGCAGCGGATCGATAAGACCCACGGCTCCGCTAGATTGCCCGAAGCTGACCATCATGCCACGCGGCCGCAGACAATCGAGGCTCTGGTGAAAAGTGGACTTGCCCACCGAATCGTAAACAACATGCACCCCTTGTCCGCCCGTGATCTTCTTGACTTCCCCTACGAAATCGACATCTTTATAGAGGACCGTGTAATCGGCCCCGTGTTCTTGCGCCAGTTGGGCCTTTGCTTCCGTTCCTACCGTGCCGATCACGATGGCGCCAGCGATTTTCGCCATCTGCACCGTCAAGAGTCCCGCGCCACCGGCAGCAGCATGCACCAGGCAGGTTTGCCCTGCTTTCAGCGGGAAGGTGGAATGGGTTAAGTAATGCGCCGTCATGCCCTGCAGCATCACAGACGCAGCGTCTTCGAAGGTGACATCGTCTGGAAGAGGAACGATGACTTTGCCGGGTACAACGGCGTACTCGGCATAAGAGCCTCGCGCCATGGTGTACGCCACCCGCTGTCCCGCCTGCCAGCCGGAGCCTTCGCCGGCGGCAACAATCGTCCCCGCACCTTCGTTCCCTAAGCGGACTGGTGATTCAGGAACTTTGTAGAGCCCCGTTCGGTGATATACGTCGATGAAATTGACGCCAATGGAGGCAAGCTTCACCAACACCTCTCCCGGGCCGGGTTCCGGGACAGGAACATCAATGCACTTCAGATTTTCAGGGCCGCCAATCGGGTCGGCAACAACTGCCTTCATGCTTGCGATTCTACGATGCCGACTGGGATTCGGCTGATCTCCGATACCCGGAGAAGCACCGATGCAGCCTTTCTGATTACTGGCTGGTTGCAGCCGGAAGGTAAGTGACCGTGTAGAAAGCTTCGCTAGACTCCGGGGTGGCGCCCGGCTGCGTGTCTTCCGCGTGCTTTTCACTCTGCGTAGACTGCACCAGCTTGAGCGCCGGCTCCCCTAGCGCCGGGTTAGTGGCGGTGATCACTTCTAGCTCGGATAGGTGTGCGTTCGGCGCCCGGATACCATGCAGAGTCACAATCGAGCTTTCGGCGGTGGCGGCAGCCGAGTTAGCAAACAGGCGAAAACGCCACGGCTGAGTCATTAAAGGCCCGACGCCAACCGCTGTCAACCCATTTGGCTGGAACAGAGGGGAATCCGCAGCCGCAGGATCGGTCAGGCTTTCAGTTTGCGCCTCGATGACGGGTTTGCCTCCCTCCGTAATAGTGAACTTACTTGGGATGACTTTATCGTGGAAGTGAATGGGTTTCGAGTAGTCGAAAATCGTATACAGGCCAGGCACTGGCGAGTAAGTGATCAAGTTGCCACTACTTGGCTCGACACAGTATTCCGACTCGTCCCAGCGACGCGGCCCGACACTTTGTGGCGTGTCCCTGCCGTAAGAAATAAGGCCGCACGAAACTTGCATGCCGTCCAAATTTGCGGACACCGATCGCAGTGATGCACGTGGACCCAAAGCCGCAGCTTTGAAGAAGAGAACCGTACGCACTTGCGCAAGCCGCAGCGGCAAAGACGGGGAAGGCTGGTTACTGTAGAGGAGATTGCCAGGCAGAAATAAGTTGACGGAGGAGAGGGAGGGTCCATCAGCTGTCCAACGATAAATGCCTTGCCCAGGAGAGGTATCCTGCAGCTTCCAGGTTCCATCCGAAGCTGAATTGCCGAACGAGGTGAACGTCGTTTTAACATCGTATGGCTCCGTTCGGACGTTGCTCTGCCGAAACGCTCGCAGCAAGAGACCGACCAGGGCGGCACGCTGGCTCACGTCCTGCACCGGTTGCGCTCCAGCTAATGCCAGCTCCAGGTGATCAGAGGGGGGCGGCGGCTCCGGAAGAGGCGAGGGCATCTGGCCTACCGCTGACATTTGGAACGCGACCAAGCATGCAATCAGGGTTGGCTTCACTCGGGATCTCCCACACCATTGTTCACTAAAACGTTCCACTCCGGCAAAGGCGTCGTAGAATCACTCTGACCCTATGCCAACTCCGTTTGAGAGCGCCCAATTGAATCTTCAGCTGTTTGATTTGCGGCGTGAGCCTGTCTTGCGCGAAGCGCGGCAGTGGTTTGTGTTCGAGTTCAATCCGGAGAGCTTCTCGGATGTGATGGCCACGGTAAGCGGCGACCGAAACTCGGCGTGCCGCATGGTCATCAGTTATTGGGAGATGGCTTGCTCGTTAGTGACTATGGGCGCCATTGACCCTGAAGCCTTTATTGCTGCCAATGGCGAGATAGTAGCAACCTTCAGTAAGATTTATCCGTTTCTGGCCGAATTGAGGGCAACTTCCCGTGAACCGGACCTATGCAAACACATGGAGAAAGTCGTGATGGGTTTTCCGGGACTGGATGCGACGCTCCCTCGTCGTCGAGAAGCGTTTATCCAGGCGGCGAAAGCGCGTCAAAAAGTGACGCCAGCCGTTCACGAAAGCCCAGCCGGTAGTTAGTCGGAGGCGTTTTCCCGCAGCGGCCGACCGGCGCGCACTGCGGTCACTACCCTGCGGACAGCCTCGATTACAATCGCCGGATCGTCTTTGAAGACGACGTGGCCGGCGCGCTCCGCTACCAGCAATAAGCTGTTCGTGGAAAGAGCCGCTAAGCGTTCCTGGCCAGCGGGCCAATCTTTTTCCAGCAAAGAGAAAGAGCCAGCGAAGGGCACGCCGTGGGTAATAACAGCCAGCGGCAGATCGCCTAATTCGGGCAGGCGCTGAGAGTTGCTGAGCCGGGCCAACTCCCTTCGTAAACAGGCGACGTCATCTGCAGCATAGGCGAACGTTTGGGCGCGCACGCTGGCAGCGGTGAGTTGTTGAACACTATCAGGCCGCGATTCTAGAGCGTGAAGAGGACGGACCTTACGCCAAAGACGAGCCAGACCAAACTGAGCGCCAAGACTTTTGATTCTCTGCATCGCTTCCAACTTGCGATACAGCGCAAGAATCTCCGGGCGAAGGTAGAGGGCTTCTTCTACCGAGTCGACGAGTACCAATCCTGCAACTGTTGCGGGATAAGCCTGCGCGAACAGGCGCACCAAAAGCCCTCCCAGCGAGTGGCCGACCAGGACGTAGGGCGGACGTATTTTGGCTTTGTTCAGCAGCAGATATAGATCGGCGACGCGCGACAGTAGTGTCTGTGTTCCAGGAGGAGGATCGCTCCACTGGAAGCCTGCCCGATCATAGATGCAGACCTGTGTAAACCGGGCAATCTGGTCTTGTATTTCAAGGGAGAGAATCGCTGGACCGCCAGCGCCTTGTTCGATGATGACGGTGGGTTGCCCGGCACCTTTGTTCAGAAGATGCAACCGGTGTGTTCCGATATCAATTCGCTGGCCTGGCGGCGGAAACCGGCGCTTGTCGCGAAATTCAGCCAGCACCTCGTAGCCGTAACCGGTGGCGAGCAGACTTGCCGCGCCCACTGCGCTCCAGCGGAGCAAGTACCCGACCGACTTTACTGCCATGGTGTTTGTGAAGCTTGTTCGAAACGGGAGGACTAACGTCTGCCGGCGCCGGTTTGCCGCCCGAGACGCCGAACATGCACCAGCATGGCATGGAAAATAAGAAAGGCCAACACGAAGGGCGCCATCAACATGCGCCCGAACCAAAGGAGCAACTCTGGAACGCTGCCGATGCGGGTCCGGCGGATAGCCAGGACGAGGAGCGGCCCAGGATTGCGCAGCGTGACAAAGAAGAACTCGCCGAACTCATCCGCGAAGACGACGCGGCTGCGAGTCTTCAAAACGAGTAGCCATTTCCATTTCGCCAGGACTCCCGAACCTGTGCAAAGCACAATCAACGCATCGTACGGCGCACGCGCCAATTGTGTGGCATACGCCGTCCTGTTCTGGACAGCTTCGGAAGCGTGTACGGACAAGCACTGCGTATGGGCAAACTGGTTGAGGGCAGAAGGCGGCGTATCGTAACAGGTGAGCAGATGCATTTCGTTGCCACCGGCTCTCCCTGTCAAGTGGGTTAGCAGCAACTCGCCGGACTCACGCGCCGCGCTTTCCACTAGCAGCACGCGTTCGAGCGGACCGCGAGGTGGTCCGAACAAGCCACGCATGCCTGTACTCTAACAGCCAAGGAAGACAAGGCGCAGGAACTTAGTTCTGCACCGGCCCGTAATGAATCTCAGCATCGACGCTGGTCCGCCGAAAGTTTTTGTTTTCCATCGACATCGTCACGGTCCGATGAAAGAAGTAAACGGCGTGGACCTTGAATTCGGTCCCAAAGCTGGAAGGGAACCATACGCCCTTTGTGACCCGCGTGTATTGCGTGGTAAATCCGAGGCCGGGCACATCTGTCCCGAGCATGGTTCGGACAAAGAAGGGTAGACGCCGCGACATGTTCGTGTAAACGGTGACCGGTTCAAATTCTTCTTCGTCAATCACTGCCTCGCCCGCCCAGCCATACTCCTTACGGTCGCTGGGGCGAAAACGAATGACGTACGCGGGCCGGGCATGCACCACACGTTCGCCAGCGAGTTCAAACTCCAGGTTCTTTTGTTCGTTGGTCGTCAACGGAAACAAATCTTGTTCGAGCCCATCTTTGGAATCGCCATGTGCAAGATCGTCGCGGAAGCTCTTGACCAGCCCGGTGTCTAAAGTCTCGTCTTTATCGCTCAAATCCTGTTGGTACTCGACGAAGCGTCCGTTGTGCCAATACCTGCCTTTGGTGGCGACCAGGTTGCGCTCTGAACTCTTGTCGTGGGGCGCCACAATGTACTGTGTGTCCTGCTGACACAGTAGCTTGCCATTGCCACGACGGCTGATGACGCGAACGTTCTGCTCATAAACAAACTGGCCGCGCTCCTGCTGCAACCGGTCCTGGTTCTCGGCGACGCGCTGCATGATGGCGGCAGCGGATGGCGGTGGTGACGTTGACTTCCACTCTGCGCGCCCGGCAGCCAAAGATACTGCCAGACATGCGGCCAGGAACAAGCAAAGTGCAGACGTCCGACAGATGAGCATCGGAAGTAAATACGAACGTCATTGCCTTTTCGATCCCGAAAAAGTATCGCCCGCGTGCGCTACTACGCGCCTACTTCGAGGTGGCTCTGATCTGCCGTTACCGGCGCATTCTCTCTCTGGTGGCTGGTCGCCAATGGCCTGCTCTCGAGTTGCTTCTGCTTGCGGTCGCGAAGCGTCGAAAGCTGTTTGCGCAAGCGCAGGAACAACTGCCCCCACGGGCTTACCGGAATGTGAAAGGTGACGACGTCAATCGTGTGCCCTCGAGTCCAGAATTTCTTGGAACGCTCTCCGCCGCTTCCGAAATCGCAATCGAGCTTCTGTTCAACGCACCACCGCACCACGTACTCATCCAGACGGATACCCGGCGAGTATTTTTCATAGGCTGCATCGAACCCAGAGATCAACAACTCGACCACCGATCGCGACTTGCCCTTCGCTGCCAGCTTTACTGCCAACGGCTCACCATCTAACGTCAACAACAGCAGGAAACACCTGGTGTCGTCGGCATTCGCCGTCATCAGACGATCAAGAAAGTCTTGATAGTGCCGCGAATATAACCAGTGGCCATTTCTATCTACTTTCTTGCCCCATACTCGTTTTTGGGCGAACATCCACTTGATTAGCCCAGGGCAGCGGCGATCACCCGCCTCCACAACTTCGAACTTGAGCGAGCCTTGTTCTGAAAGGCGCTTTTGGCATCTGAGTTGTTGCTTTCGGTGGCCTTTGCTAAGGGAATCGTAGTAGCTGTTCCAGTCCGCTTCATTTCTGAAGGAAGCATAAACGGAAACGCCGAACTCTACGCTGGCTTGCTGCGACAAACGCGAGAGGTTCTGGCTTAAACGCGAGTTCGCCTGAACATAGGGAAGGCAGACCACATCACATGGCGATTGCTGCTGCAAAATGCGGCATGCGGCGGCAACCCACTCCTGCTCATCCACGTTATCGTCAAGCAGGAACCTTGTCATCTCGGCGCCGGTTGCGTCCAACGGGCGCAGGAAGCGCCAAGCGCGTTGGCGGCACACCATCAACGGCCAGGCCCCGGTCATCTCGCGGCCATCCCAACTCACCAGGCAAAAGAGCCGGTAGTGCTGGGGCGCAGCAATGGCCTGCCAAATGTGCAGACAGCAATCAAAGCTCTGGAAGAGACCCGCCGCGCTGCTCCGACGCCACAAATCGTCCCAGGCCGGCTTCAACAGAAGAAACCGCAGCGGATCAGTAACCAGCTCAAACGTGCCGATTTCACTTGCACGACATTGCGCCAGCTGTTGCGTTTTCAGTTCCGGTTGTTCGTATCGAAGCACAAAAGTCCTCTGCTGCTGGCGATCTCGAGTTAGTAACTAAACCTTTCGTGTAGCGCCCTGAAAGTTGTGCCAATAAGTTGACTTGGCTATCGACAAGTCTAGTGATGAAGAAGACAAGATACAAAGACTAGCTGTACTAAAGCAGGTAAACTACTTAGCCCGGCTGGGCGGGGAATAGGTCGATGAGCTTTTGAAGCTGTGATCTCTCCAGAGTGCCCGATCCTGGCCGACAGGTACTTGCGGGTTCCACGCTAGCACCTGGTGTCTGTTGGCAGTTCTGGCCGTTTCGGGCGAGTCCAATCAGGACAGATTGGAAAATCTAGCCGGGAATAATACCCACCCTTGACAGGGGTTTAGTCCTGGGAACATACTAGATCCACTATCCATGTAAGGTAGCCATCGCTTGCCTTGGCTGCGTCGCCGGCAAACTTTCACAAGACTGACCGTGCATGAAGCACCGTCAGCAGGGGGAGAAATCTTGATTCGAACGCAAGTGAAGTGGGCTGTATTCCTTTGGATTCTTTGTTCTGCAGCAGGGGGCTTATTCGCTCAATCCACGGCCGACGCCGGGTTGGCGGGAACTATAAAGGACAGCAGCGGAGGAGTGATAGGAAATGCGGGCCTGAAGCTTGAAAGCCTAAGCACGGGAGCGGTCCGTGAGGGGACATCCAATGCGCAAGGGGAGTACAGCTTTAACCTGATCAGGCCTGGAAATTACAAGCTGACCATAACGGCCCCGGGCTTCCAGACCAAAGTCTTAGAGAACCTCGGTCTTCTGGTCGGGCAGACGACGACCGATAACGTTGTATTGGAAGTCGGCCAGCAGAGCCAGGTGGTTTCCGTTGAGGCAACGTCGGGCGCAGTGGATACGCTACGAACCGATGTGAGTATGTCGGTTACTCCTCAGGAAGTGGACCATCTGCCCCTGGTGGGCCGGGACTTCGCAAACCTGGCCTATTTGGCACCGGGCGTGAAGATCGCCGATTCCTACGATCCGACCAAAAATCGTTATGCCATTCTCTCGGTGAATGGTGCAAATGGCCGCAACGTCAACGTTACTGTAAACGGCGTAGACAACAAAGACAACACCGTTGGCGGCCCGGTTATGCAGCTGCCCCTAGAAGCAGTGCAGGAGTTTCACATCAGCACGCAGCGCTTCTCGGCGGAGAACGGCCGCTCGGAAGGAGCTGCGATCAACGTGATAACGAAAGCGGGGTCGAATGATTTTCACGGATCTCTTTTCGGGTTCTTCCGGGACGCTGCTCTCGATACGGATGAAAAGGTACCGGACGGCATGGGCGGAAGCACTGCGGAACATCCGGATTATAGCCGCCAGTGGTTCGGCGGCTCGGTCGGGGGTCCGGTGAAGAAAGATAAGCTGTTTGCGTTCTTCGCGTACGAGCGGGAACGGGAGAACCAGGGTCTGGCGGAAAGCGGCACATCGTATGCTGAGTTGCTGCTTGCGAAGAACGCCGGGCTTGCGGCTCAGCCCGCCGCCTCTATCCCGCGGCCGTTTTTTGAAACGCGCTACACGGGGCGAATGGACTGGACCATCAGCGAAAAGAACAGCGCCTATGTGAGTTACAGTTCGCAGGACAACAACAGCCTGAACGACCAGTCCGATGGCACTGGCGATTTAACGAACGGCAACTTCACGGTGAACCACTTACAAATGGCGAATTTCACGTTAACCTCGATTGCCTCGGCTACTACGGTGAACCAATTCACGGCCGGCTACCAGTATTGGAATAACGTCATCGGCAGTAATATCAGTGCGCCTCTGGTCACATTTCCTAACGCGTCTTTCGGCACTAACACCAACGTTCCGCAACAATCATTCCAGCGCAAATGGCAATTCAAGGACGATGTTTCGAAGACCATTGGAAAGCACACGCTGAAAGCGGGGGCGGATTACATCTGGAATCCAGTGGAGGGTGGTTTCTTCGAGTTTAGTTCTACGCTTGAGATCGACTTTGCCGCGAACCCCAGCACTATCCTTAGCAATCCGGCTTTGTACCCGCAAGGCTTCGCTACGCCTGGTCTTGTCAGCGGCATGGCATACGCCAACGGTGACCCATACTTCAAAGTGGCAACCAAGCAACTCGGCCTTTACGTACAGGACGACTGGAAGGCCACGCCTCAGCTAACGTTTAATCTGGGTCTGCGCTGGGATAAAGACTTCAACCTGATTGGCGGTTCCGATGTGAAGGGCAGCCGAACGTATCAGGAACTGGTTGCGCTGAACAACCCCTTCTCAAACCCGTATGTGAGTAAGCTGCCGCACGACGACAACAAGGACTTCAGTCCCCGAGCCGGGTTTGCTTATGACTTTACTGGCCGAGGAACCCAGGTCATGCGCGGTGGCATTGGCCTTTACTTTGGGAACGTGTTTCAGAACATTCCATTGTTCATGGAGCAGATGAGCAATCCGACGGTGTTCCAAACCGCCATCAGTCTCTCTTCGCCCACGGACATCGTGACCGGTACCGGCATTGCTCTCGGGAAATGGCGCGTACGGAGTGGATCCGATGCCGGTGATTCCGCCGCCCTCGGCCCAACTCGCTTCGGGAAGCGTGGGGCGCTTAATCGATCCGAACTATCGCAATCCGGTCACGGAAGAATTCAATCTGGGGTATAGCTGGTCCGCACGCCCCAATTTGGTGGTCGGCTTAGATTACACGCACGTGTTGAGCCTGCATGAAAACAAGACCATCAACATCGACCAGAAAATTCCGTTAGGCGGGCAATGTTGCGTTCGTCCGCTGGACGCTGCCTTCGCAGCGTCCACACAGCCGGAACTGGCGAGTGTGCGCGACGAACAGTCGATCGGACGATCGCATTATGACGGGTTTAACCTTACCTACCGCCAACAAATGAACCGCCGGTTCACGGTGAACGCGAACTACACGTTGTCCTGGGCTTACTCTTACGATGGCGGCCAGAACTCGTTTCGCAACTATCCACGGCTCTCGACGAACCCGTTCGCATATTACGAATGGGGCCCCACTCCGAACGACGAACGGCATCACGTCACGGTCAGCGGCATCGTCAGTTTGCCCTGGGGTTTGCAACTTGCCCCTATCCTGCAGTTCGGTTCCCCAAGGCCGTACCAGAACGCGAGCAATGCGGGTATCACCAATTCATCGAACACGCTGAACACGGGTGGCGGTACGGCGAATGCCGTTGTGGTGCCGATTACGAACCCAACTGATTACTTTGCCTTCGCGGGCAACAACACCGAGGCCCAGAACTGCTTGTACGGGTTGAACGACTATAAGCAGAGTGCCTGCACGATTGCGCGGTACGATCCGCTTCGCGGCGATCCTTTCTTCGAGCTAGATCTCCGCCTGGCGAAAAACTTCAAGTTGGGTGAGCGCGCCAACCTGGAGATCATCGCCCAAGGGTTCAATATCACGAACCGAGCCAACTACGGCAACGATTACAACAGCAACATCGCTGACCCAACAACCTTTGGCCATCCGCAGGGCTTCATCAATCCAAGCAGCACCATCATTCCTCGCTCGCTCTGGAGTGAGTTTGGAGCGCGGTTTAGCTTCTGACCGAGGAAGTCGGGTAAGAAGAACTGCAGCGAAACTCCAGCGGCGTACTGGGGTCTCATCACCGTGCCTCGAACCAAGCGTCTGCTTGCGCTGCTTGTGCCTGTGATCGCGGCAGGCATTCGATTATGGGGGCGCTCGGAGAAGCCACCAGCTACCCGCGCCCCTGCCGTCCCGGACTCAACCGCGAAAGCTACTGAGCGCTACCTACTCTTCTGCATGATTCCGCTGTGGGTAATCACCGGCTCGCTCGACTACATCTGGCACCGCAAGACAAGCATTCAGACGACATCGGGGCTGCAAGAAAGTGTTATTCACGCCCTGATGATGACGGAGGCCGGACTTCCGATGGTTCTCGGCCTTTATCTGGAAGTCAATGCGGGTGTAATCCTGCTGATGCTCGCCGGCTTTTTTGCACATGCGGCCACGGCCATTTGGGATGTCTCGTTTGCGGTCGGGCGCCGCAAAGTGACGCCGACCGAGCAGCACATTCACAGCTTCCTGGAGGTGCTTCCGTTCTGTGCAGTGTCTTTCATCATTTGCCTACATTCGGATCAGTTCCTGGCACTTTTGGGAGCTGGGGAAGAGGCACCCCGGTTTGAACTAAGGCGCAAGAGTCCCCCGCTGTCGAACCGGTATCTGGCGGGCCTTTTTGGCGGAATCGCGGTCAACGGTGCCGCGTATGGAGAAGAACTCCTGCGCTGTTACCGCGCCAAGCTGCAGGGCTTGGAAGGCACAGAGACGCCACCCGCAGCGCGCGAACTGTACGGTACCTAGAATTTCGATGCGTGAGCGTCTAGAGTGCCGCGTAGTAGTCGTACCCTTGTTCCGCCCAGTAATCAGCGGGACGCACATCGGAGAAGAAGATAGAGCCGATACGCTTTAGGTTCTTGACGCCATACTTCACCGGGATCACCAATCGCAGCGGTGCCCCATGTTCGTCCTCGAGCGGCTGTCCATCCTTTTCGTAGGCCAGCAGGGTTTGGGGGTGCAGGGCGCTGGCGGTGTCTAACCCGACATAGTATTTCTTATCGGGTGTTGTCATTCCAACGTAACGGGCACGTTCGGAGCCAGGGACGAACCGGGCCGCGAAGTCGCTCAACCGGACGCCGCCCCAATTGGTAATGGCGCTCCAGCCTTCAATGCATTTGAATTCGATGGTTTGCTCCACCTTGGGGAGAGAGCGCACGTCGGCCAGAGTCAGCGTGTGACGGGGAGCGGTGTCACCCAAGGGCGTGAGCAGCAAGCGCCAGTTCTGCAGGTCAGGCTCGTGTTCGAGTCCGATGTCGCCGTTGGCCTCAATGTCTTGCACTTTCGAGCGAGGAAACTCCGGAGCACGGTGTGCGTCACCGAACAGCGCTCGGCCGGTTACCTTTTCATTCAGTTCCAGTGCGCGCCGGAACGGTCCGGGAACTTCATTTTCGTCGGCGCGCGAATTCAGCCATCGCCAGCCGCCGACGCTGACCGCCGCCCCCGCGGCGAGCGCGAAGAAGTTTCTGCGGGAACGGCTGCGCAGTTGTTGCTCCGTGGCCGTCACAATTTCCTGTGTAGGTTGCTTCTGCGCCGGATCAATCACCAGGCACCTCCTTGGAACTCCCCGCGCTCAACAATTCGTAGCCGGCCACCATCGACCGGAAATTGTTCCAACCGGCTCGGGCCACTTGGGCGACATGGACGAGGAAGAACAACACGTACCCAACGGTAAGCGCAAAGTGTTCTACGCGTGCCCACTCATAGCCACCCAGAAGGGAGGTAATCCAGTGAAGTTGAATCGGGCGATAGATGGCAACACCCGTGACGAGACTTCCTGCACCCATGAGGACGATAGCGCTGTAAGCGACTTGTTGCGCCGCGTTGTACTTTGCCTGGTGTGGAAGCTGCTTCCGCAATCCGAGGTCGTACAACGTCACCAGCAACGCATCACGCAGGGCGTATTTGCCGGGAACCATCTCCCGCCAGTGGCCGGTGAGGAGCGTGAACAGCACATAAATGAAGCCGTTTATGGCAAAGAACCACATGAAATAAAAGTGCCAGGCCATGCCTTGCGCCAATCGATGATCGATCCGGAAGGCGCTATAGAACCACTCGGGAAAGAAATGAAAGATGGTCAGTTTGCCGATGCCAATGCGATAGACATCGTTCGCCCAGTAGATCAGGAGCCCGCTCCAGATCATGACGAAGAGAATGGGAAAGTTGACCCAGTGAGTCCAGCGGGCGAAGAACTGGTGTTTATTGTGAATGTAAGTCATTAGAAGTGTGCTGACTCTTATGGATTCTTCGTCAGTCCGAGCTCCAAAGTCACGGACACCGGGCTTACATTAGCACTAGGAATTACTTGTGTCCACTGAAGCTGATCTGCTGGCGGCATTTGAAGAGCATTCTCCAAACTCGATACGAGAGTTGCTTGCCGCTGGGGTTAGCCCAACTGAACCGATCAAAGGCAAGCGTCCCATCGACATACTTGTCGAAATGTATCTTCGATCGCCTCGCTTCTCCGAGTGCTTAGAGGTCATGCTTGCGGCGGGCGCGACTATAAGCGATCCGCTGCTGCGAGCGATTTTGTTGGATGACGACGAAGGACTGCGGGGCCTCTTATCCGGATCAAGAGCAAATCTAGCCAAGAAACTTAGCCTGCTATGCGCTTTCACTTCTTGCCGAGGCGTTTCGGCTCTTCACATTTGCTCCGAGTTCAACTCCATCCGATGCGCCCGGGTTCTGATAGAACATGGCGCCGACGTAAACGCCAGATCTGATGATGAGGATGCGGATGGCATTGGAGGCCATACGCCGATCTTTCATGCAGTGAACAGCATGTTCAATTACTGCCGGCCGGCGATGGAGATGCTGGTTGACGCGGGCGCGGACTTGGATGTCCGGGTGAAGGCGCTGCTGTGGGGAGAATCAATGAGCTGGGAGACGCTGGTTTACGACATCACGCCAGTCTCCTACGCTCAATGCGGGCTCTATCAGCAATTTCATCGTCGCGAAGAGCATATTTACAGCAATATCGACTATCTCTACGGCAAGCGTTACGGAAAGGCGCCTGTTATAAGAAACGTGCCCAACCAATACCTTGCTCGCGGACATTAGTGCGGGTGGAAGCGTTCCCCCGGCCCAGACCTTCGGCGAGTGGACGTTACTATAGTTGGAGCGCGTTCGCCCCCATCACTTCACAAATGAATCATCTAAAGCAGCTGATTCGGGAGGTCCCTGACTTTCCGAAGCCCGGCATCAACTTCTATGACATTACTACCCTGCTGAAAGACAAACAGGGCTTTTGCGAGACGATTGAGGGCTTACACGACCAGTACAAGGGTAAGCCTGTGGATGCGGTTGTCGGAATCGAGGCACGGGGTTACTTCTTCGCTCCGGCTGTGGCATTGGCGCTGCAGGCGGGGTTTGTGCCGGTACGAAAGCCGAAGAAGCTGCCCCATACGGTGCGTCGAGTGGAGTATGCGCTGGAGTATGGCACCGACACACTTGAGATACACGCCGATGCGGTGCAGCCGGGCCAAAATGTGTTGATTATCGATGACGTTCTAGCGACGGGGGGAACGGCTTCGGCGGTAGCGCGGCTAATTGAAGAGTGCGGTGCGACGGTGATGGGGCTCGGCTTTGTGATTGAGCTGGAGTTTTTGCACGGGCGGGACAAGCTTGGTACGCACGAGGTGTTCTCGCTGCTGCAGTACACATAAGTCGGCGATTTCAGCGTGCCGACGAATCAAGACAAAGCTGTGCGCGTAATAGTTCCTTCGTTTGCCAAGTTAAATCTGGATCTGCGCATTCTGCATAAGCGGACGGACGGGTTTCACGAGCTCCGCACGATTTTCCAGACCATCAGTTTGCGTGATGACCTGACGGTGGAATGGGAAGCCGCCCGGCAGACCCGGGTGGAGCTTGCCAGTTCGGTGGAGATACCCGACAACATAGTGGTCCGGGCAGCACGGTTGCTCTTGGAGCGGGTTCGAACGAACGGCGTGGCACGATTTACCCTGCGCAAACGCATTCCGATGGGGGCGGGTATGGGCGGAGGTTCCAGCAACGCCGCAACCGCATTGCTGGCGCTGAACTCGTTACTGAAGAAAAGACTGCCGGTGCAGGATTTGATTGGCTTGGCGGAGCAGCTTGGTAGCGACGTGCCGTTTTTTCTTCGGGGCGGGACGGCGCTCGGCTTAGGGCGGGGAACGGAGCTCTACCCGTTGCCGGACCAGCCCTCGCATCCGATCCTAGTACTAGCCACGGGTATACATGTGTCTACCGCGGAGGCGTACCGAGGGCTAAACCGGCCTGTTAACCAAACGTTGACACAAAGCGGGGACTCTCCTATTCTGGGAGAGTTTCAGACCACGCTAAAGGAATTTCAGACGACTGCCTGGGCACTCGACCGGGTACCGCTGCTCGATCTTCCGCTTCAAAACGATTTTGAGGAGTCAGTTTTTGCGCTGCATCCGCAGCTGGGCCAAATGGTGCGCAAGCTGAAGCGGCTGGGTGCAAGACCGGCCTTGATGACGGGTAGCGGATCGGCCTTGTTCGGAGTGTTTCCGACGATGAATGCAGCACGGGCCGCTGCAACTGCTTTTCCGGTGAATATAGCGCATTCGGTCAGATTGTTGACGCGCCGCCAGTATGCCCGTAAGTGGGAACAGGCTCTCCGCTTGTCTGCGGGGACTGGTCCGCTGGAGGTCTGATTGAGCGGCGACTTTATGGAGGATTTGGAAACCCCGATGGCTGCACCCAGGATGGTTCGCGCACTCTACACCGATTTCAAGGTCTTTAGCGGTACTGCGAACCCGGCGTTGACGAAGGAGATCTGCCAGGAACTTGGGTGTCCATTAGGTTCCATGATGATCAAGCGTTTCGCCGACGGGGAAACGCATCTGCAGATCCAGGAAAACGTGCGCGGAGCGGACGTGTTTGTGGTGCAGCCTTCCTGCACGCCGGTGGACCACAGCCTGATGGAACTGCTGCTGATGTTGGATGCATTCAAGCGGGCCAGCGCAGAACGCATCACGGCAGTGTTACCCTATTATGGGTACGCGCGGCAGGATCGAAAAGACAAGCCGCGAATGCCCATCTCTGCCAAACTGGTGGCGAGTTTGCTGGAAACAGCGGGCGCGGACCGGGTTTTGGCGTTGGATCTGCATGCGGCGCAGATTCAGGGTTTCTTCGATATTCCCGTTGACCATCTGTTTGCTGCTCCTGTCATGGTTGAGTACTTTCAGAACCGGTATCAGCCGGGCGAGGTGACGGTAGTTTCTCCGGATGCGGGTGGTGTAGAGCGCGCGCGCGCGATGGCCAAGCGCTTGAACGCGCCGCTGGCGATTATCGATAAGCGCCGAGAGGAAGCCAACGTATCGGAAGTGATGAACATCATTGGCGACGTGCGCGGCAAGCACTGCCTAGTGGTGGACGATCTGGTGGATACGGCCGGAACGCTGGTGAAAGGCGTGGAAGCGCTGCTAGCGCAGGGAGCAAAGAGTGCGACCGGGTGTGCGACGCATGCGGTTCTGTCGGGGCCGGCGATTGGTCGGATTCAGGAGTCGCCGATTAAGGAACTGGTGGTGACGAACTCGATTCCGGTTCGTGCCGAGGCCGAGGCGACGGGAAAGATTCGTACCTTGTCGATTGCGCCGTTGTTGGCGCGGGGCATCCAGTCGATTCACGAGGGCGGATCGATCAGTACGTTGTTCGTGTAAAGCGCGTGCCGATGCGCACAGAAGTTTTGTAGCGGGTTCTGCGGAGCCCAAATTCAAGTCAGGGGCCGGATGCTCGGTGAGTAGTGGCAGGCAGCCGTCCTGGCAACGAGGTGAAAGATGAGAAGGGATATTACAGTGACCGCGGAGGCCAGAGAGCAACGCGGTAAGAACGAAGCGCGCCGGTTGCGTGTGAAGGGATCGATCCCCGCCGTTATCTATGGCGGCGAAGGCGGACCAGCCGCAGTGGCGGTGGATCCGAAGGAAGTAACCAAGATTCTGCATAGCAAGACCGGTCACAACACGATCTTCAACGTCCAGACGGGCGAGACGATGACGCCGGTTATGATCGTCGACTGGCAGTACGAACCCATTAAGAGTTCTTTGTTGCATGTCGATTTGAAGCGGATCGATCTGACAGAACGCATCGTGGTGAAAGTGCCGGTGGTTACCCACGGCGATCCACGAGGAGTGAAGATTCAGGGTGGTATTTACGAGATTGTCACTCGTGAAATCCAGATTGAGTGCCTTCCCGACGACATCCCGGAGCAGTTTCTGGTGGATGTAAGCGGCATGGAAATCAACCAAGGCGTTCGTGCCAGCGAAATCCCGCTGGGTGGTTCGATGAAGCTGTTGACGCCCCCGGAAACGGTTATTTCGCACGTGGTTTCGTTGCGTGCGGAAGAAAAGACGGATGCGGAGACGGGCGGCACCGCGGCACCAGAGCCGGAAGTTATCAAGAAGGGCAAGAAGGACGAAGCGGCTGCCGGTGATGCCGCGGCCAAGCCTGCTGCACCTGCCAAGAAGAAGTAGCCCGCCTTTTTATGGTAGCTGCGCAGAGCGCAGGGGCGGACGGAGAGGCTCAGGCGCACCTGATTGTGGGCCTGGGCAATCCGGGTGAGCGCTACGAACAGACTCCTCACAACTTCGGATTCCTGGTGATAGACGAACTGGCGCGACGCCATTCAGTGCGCCTGGCGCGCGGAGAAGGCGATACGCTGGTAGGAACGGGGCGGTTCGGGACACGCAGTGTGCTGCTCGCGAAGCCCCAAACATTCATGAACAATTCGGGGATTGGTGTCGGCTCTGTACTTCGGTACCGCAAGCTGACGCCGGAGAACCTGATTGTGGTGTATGACGAGCTGGATCTTCCCTGGTCGGCATTGCGGATCAAGAAGAACGGTTCGGCGGCTGGACACAACGGTGTCAAGTCAGTGATTGCCGCGCTGAAAACAGACGAGTTTACTCGAGTTCGGGTGGGTATACGCCCGGACGATCTGAAGCAGGATGCGGCAGTTTATGTGCTGGCTCCATTCAGGGGCGAGCGGAGAGATGACGTAGCGGAAATTGTGCCGTATACCGCGGACGCAGTGGAAGCAATCGTTGCGGAGGGCGCCGACAAGGCCATGGCGAAATACAATCGCCGCGCCCGAGGCATACAAACCGAGGAAACATGAGAATTTACGAAGAGTTGTTTATTGTACGGCCGGACGCTACGGACGAAGAAGTGGATCCGGTAGTGGAGCAGGTGCGCACCATTCTGACGAATGAAGGCGGCACGCTGGACAAAATCGACAAGTGGGGCGTACGCCGGATGGCGTATCGCGTGATGAAGTACGACGAGGCGCAATACATTCTGCTTCAGTTCACAGCGAAGCCGGAGACGGTGCGTGAGATTGAGCGCCGGTTGCGCGTGTCGGACCAGGTGATGAAGTTCATCACCGTTCGCATCGACGAGAAGTTGAAGCGCATTGAGAAGCGCAAGAAGGCGCGCGAGAAGCGTGCGGCACGTAAGCCGGTGATGCCGGTTTCGGCTCCCGCTGTAGCTTCGCCGTTGATGCCTGGAGAGGGCCACGGTCCTGTTCCTGGAGCACCGACTCCGGGCGCACCGACACCGTCGGCACCCGCACCAGCAGCGCCGGCTCCTGCTTCGACTGCGCCACCTTCGGCCAATACTCCCGCGGCAGCGCCGGAGCAAGCGTAAGCATCACCGGAAGAAAAGGAATCAAGGAGAATCGCAATGCCAGATCAAAAGGGCGGCCGCCCAATTGCGGCCTCGCAACGACCCACCGGTGGTGATAAAGCAATCGCAACCGGCAAAAAGCAGTATTTTCGGCGCAAGAAAGTGTGCCGGTTCTGCGTGGAGAAAGTGGACGACATCAATTACAAGGACGCGAAGATGCTGGGCAGCTTCGTTTCCGAGCGCGGCAAGATTACGCCGCGGCGCATTTCGGGCGTGTGCACGCCCCACCAGAAACGTTTAGCGGAAGCGATTAAGCAGGCACGGAACATTGCGCTGCTGCCGTTCGCTTCGCGCCAGTAGAGCCGAAGGAGATCAACATGGAAGTCATTCTAAGAGAAGACGTTGAGAAGCTCGGCGCCCGCGGCGCGGTGGTGAAGGTGGCCGACGGCTTTGCGCGCAATTATCTGCTTCCCAAGCGGCTGGCGGTAGCGGCGACGGAATCGAACAAGAAGATTGTGGCCCAGGAGCGCGACGCTCATCTGCGCCGTGAAGCCAAAGAGGCGGCGGATGCCGAGGGCTTGGCGAAGATGCTAGCGCCGGTTCGGCTGACCTTCCGTCAGCGCGTGGGCGAGAACGATCAGCTGTTTGGTTCGGTGACCGCGAAGGATATCGCGGAGGCACTGGAAGCGCAGAAGTTCCACATTGACCGGCGCAAGGTTCACTTAGACGAGCCGATCCGGACCCTGGGCGAACACAAGGTGCAACTTCGTTTGCATCGCGACGTATCTGCAGAAATAACTGTGAACGTCGAGGCGGAACAGTAAATCGTTTCGTAGCATCGGGTAACTCGGTCAGGTCTACTTCAAGACGACCTGATCTACTGGTCAGGTCTGTTGAGAGACCTGACCTTTTTTCATTTGGAGAACGAATTTCGTGTTTTTGAATCCCAATCGGCTGCAGGATGCGAGCCCTCAGGAGGTGCTTGCGGCGGCGGCCCAGGGCCATATCGGGCTGGACCAACGCTTTGTGCACGCGCTGACAGACCGGACGGAGCAGGCGCTTCCGGCGGTCGTGGAGTGGGCTAAGCGTGATCGAACTAACGATCCCGTAGACTTGGCGCCGGAGCTGATTGCGCTGTTCCGGCACTGGAAGACGGCGGATGCGATTCCGTTTCTTATCTCGTATATCGAAGAAGATCCGGAGAACGTTCCCGACGAGGCTTTGGAGACGCTGGCCTCATTAGGTGCTCCAGCACTGGAGCCTCTGCTGAAACTCTACGAACAGCTGGACGAAAAAGAGAGCGCGGAAGTCGCCTTCATGCTGGCGAGCTTGCGGATACGCGACCAGCGAATTCTCCGGATTCTAACCGATCGGCTGGAGTTCGATGTCACCGATGCGGCATTCCTGCTCAGCATTTACGGCGATCCGGCAGCCATTCCGGCGGTGGATGCGGCAGCGGATCAGGTGGGCAAAGATCAACCGGACCTGAAGCGAGAGCTGCTGGAAGCCAAGGAAGCACTGAGCACGGGTTCGACCGGCATTGAACCGGCGGATGACGAACCGTTTGACATTTATGAGCTGTATCCGCCTGAAGCAGATTTGCCTGTCGACTCACTGGACGAAGACGAGCGAGTGGAGTTACTGGGGCATGCGGAAGACCATGTGCGGGCGGCGGCGGCGAACTCGTTTTTCAATCAAGAGCTGAGCGGGCCGCTAAGGAAACGCATGTTGGAGCTGGCGACAACGGACGCGTCGGATGTGGTTCGTGCGCGGGCTTGGGAATCGCTAATGCTGGTGACAGAAGACGCGGCGGTCGTAGAGGCCATGCTGGCGGCGCTAAGGAAGCCAGACCTGTCACTGGAAGAACGTAAGGGTCTGATTGTCGGGCTATCGGCGGAAGCGGATCGCAATGAAGTGCGTGCGGGGATTGACGCTCTGTACGGCGAGGCGGAAGGCCGGGCGAAGGCGCTGGAAGCGATGTGGCGGTCGATGCATGCGAGCTTCAGGGATCGTTTTGCGAAGCACTTGAGCGATCCCGATCTTGAGGTACGCCGCAGTGCTATCTGGGGCGTAGGTTACTTCGGTATTCGAACCGAAATGGAGAAGCTGCGGGCGATGTTCGACGACGAGGAGTTACGGTCGGACGCGCTGTTTGCCTATACGCTCGCGTTGCCCGGCGAGGTGTCGCGAGGACGAGTAAAAGGCATGCTGACAAAGGTGGAGAAGGATGCGCGCGGTTTATCGGAGATGGAAGAAGAGCTGGTAAAGACGGCGCTGGATGAGAAGCTGATGTTAGCGGGTAAGGAGCCATTCTTTGCCGAGCAGGAGGATTAGCTTCCATTGCGATTGAGCTACGGAATCCTTTGTGCGCTGGTGTTCGCCACAAGCGGGGCCTTTGGCGCGGATGCACGGATCGATCAGATATTGGGCGAGTTGAGCCAAACGCACACGTTCAGTGCGCCGGCCATTTCGCCGGATGCGAGGTGGGTTTCCTGGAACGAGAAGAGTTCCGATGCGGCGGACGGCAGCACGATGCTGGCCCAGTTGAATGCGAGCGGTTCACTACAGGGTGCCCCGCACGTTCTGGTAACTCCAGGGGCGAAAAGTCCGCTGGTTTGGTCGCCCGATGGAACTCAGTTTGTTTATCTGGCGAAAGCCGAAGGTTCGCAAGAACAGGTCTATTTAGGCAATGCGAATGGCAGTGCGCCAAAGCAAGTTACTCACATAACTGGCTACTTAGCCGAACTCCGATGGTCGCCTGATGGTAAGCACCTCTCGGTGCTGTTTGCCGAAGGCGGGGGCGGCGGCGGACCTTTGGAGGCAGCAGCTGCGCAAACGGGCGAGATTGGCTCAGAGGTTCACAACCAGCGGATCAGTTCCATCGATCTGACCAGTGGCGAGGTGCGACAGATTTCGCCCCGAGACCAGAACGTGTATGAGTACGACTGGGCGCCGGACGCAAAGCAGTTGGTGGCGATTGCGGCTCCGGGGCCAGCAGACAATAACTGGTGGATTGCCAAGCTGTTCCGGGTCGAGGCGGATTCGGGCGCAATGCAGTTGCTGTACGCGCCCCCGGCAACGCGGCAGATAGCCATCCCGCGCTGGTCGCCTGACGGCAAGCAGATTGCCTTCGTCGGTGGACTAATGAGTGACGAGGGTTTCGTAGGCGGCGATGTATTCGTGGTTCCCGCGGCGGGCGGTGCTGAACGGGATATCACGAAAGGCAGTAAGGATTCAGCTACTTCGCTCCGCTGGGAGAGCGGGTCGACGCTGCTGGTTGACCAGGCATCCCGAGGCGGTGGAGCAGTGGTTCGAATGGAAGTGAATAGCGGAAAGACGCAGCCCATCTGGCAAGGAACCGATGCCCTGCACGATGCCGGAAATTTTCCTGACCTGGCGTTGTCGGCCGATGCCAAGACATGGGTCGCGGTGCGATCTGACTGGCAGCACGCGCCGGAAGTCTGGTTGCGCACGGGAAGTGAATGGAAGGCCGTCACCAGGGTGAACGCGGACATGAAACCGCACTGGGGAAAAGCGGAAAACCTTACCTGGACGAGTGGCGGAATGCTGGTGCAGGGCTGGCTCTTATACCCGCAAGACTTCGATTCGTCGAAACGCTATCCCATGGTGGTTTCAGTGCATGGCGGACCGGCTAGCATGCGTTCGAACAGCTGGCCTTCGACCCACTTCGACATGTCCGTTCTAGCGGCGCTTGGTTACTTTGTGTTCTTTCCGAATCCGCGCGGGAGTTATGGGCAGGGCGAGGCATTTACCCGGGGCAACATACAGGACTTTGGCGGGGGCGACCTGCGCGACATTGTGGCGGGATTAGATGAAGTGACGAAACGTGCGCCGGTGGATAACGCGCGTATTGGCATCACGGGCTGGAGTTACGGCGGCTATATGACGATGTGGACCGTGACACAGACTCATCGTTTCCATGCGGCGGTGGCGGGTGCAGGCATTGCAAACTGGCTGAGTTACTACGGCGAGAATGGAATCGACCAGTGGATGATTCCGTATTTCGGTAAGTCTGTATATGATGATCCGGCAGTTTACGCCAAGAGTTCCCCGATCAACTACATCAAGCAAGTTCGCACTCCGACACTAATACTGGTTGGTGAGAGCGATGCGGAATGCCCAGCACCGCAGTCGTTCGAGTTCTGGCATGCGCTGCATACACTTGGCGTGCCGACAAAGCTGGTGGTGTATCCGGGCGAAGGCCACGGATTCAACAAAGACAAAGACCAGATCGACCGGATGCAGCGCACGGCAGAGTGGTTCAACCAGTACCTGGCGGCCGAAAAACAGGCCCCGAATCGAGGTTCGATACAGTAAGCAGCGGGTATGTCGAAGGTATTTCGCTGCGTAGCGGCTTTGGTGTTCGGTGGGTCAATTGCAGGGGCTTCGTGGGTCACCTTTGGGAGTGACGCACAAAGATCCGGATGGGCGAAGGAAGAGTCGGTGCTTTCGCCGGAATCAGCGAAACAGATTCAGCTGCTATGGAAGCTAAAGCTGGATAACGAGCCGAAAGAGTTGAATTCGCTGACAGCGCCGGTGGTGATCAACCCCGTGTATACGAACCATGGGGCGGAGACGTATGCGGCGGTTGGCGGCAGTTCAGACAACCTTTACGTGATCGACACCGATACCGGCAAACTGGTTTGGCAGAAGCATTTTGAGAATAACGGGCCGCCTCCGTCGGGTCCGCAGAGTTCCGGATCGTACTTCTGCCCTAACGCACTGAACGACACGCCCGTGATTGTGAACGGACATGGCGGCCCGAGCGTGTATGTCATTTCGAGTGACGGAAAGCTACACGCGCTCAACATCATCAATGGTGAAGACCGCTTTGCTCCGGCTCCTTTCGTGCCTCCCTACTCAAAGAATTGGAGCTTAAACGCGGTGGGCAACGTTTTGTACACCACCACATCGCAAGGTTGCGGGCAGGCCAAGAGCGGTGTTTACGCGCTTGACACCCAATCACCGGAGAAGAAGGTGTCGAGCTTTCAAAGTGCACCGTACGGAGCGGGCATTTGGGGCCGCGGCGGAGTATCTATCGGGAGTGATGGGACGGTATTTGCAGCCACGGGGGATGGTCCGCCGAATGCAGCTACAGGGCGGTATAGCGACGCGGTGGTGGAACTGCAACCCAAGACTTTGCAGATGACGGATTACTACATGCCGACGAACGCCGCTTACATCACGCGCAAGGATCTGGACATGGGGAACTCGACGCCACTGGTGTTCACCTACAAAGGGCGGCAGCTACTGGTGATCGGCGGAAAAGAAGGCGTACTCACGCTCTTGGACGCAAAGTCGCTGGGCGGGGAAGGGCACCACACGCCGTTGTACCAAACCCCTCCACTTGCGAATGATGAAGCGGACATCTCAGGCCGGGGCTTTTGGGGTGCATTTGCAACCTGGGAGGACGGCGATGGGACGCGCTGGATCTATGCGCCGGCTTGGGGGCCGGTGAGCGCCAAGGCGAGTTTCCCGGTCACGAATGGACCGACACCGGATGGGTGCGTAATGGCGTTCAAGCTGGAAGAAAAGAGCGGCCAGATGCTGCTAACGCCGGCCTGGGTATCGCGGAATATGGGCGTCCCGGAACCACCGGCGATTGCGAATGGCGTGGTGTTCGCGCTATCCAGCGGCGAGTTCACGCGACAGATCAAGGAAGACGGTACGCAATATACAACGGCCGAACGGCGTGCCAAGAACCCCGGCAATGCGACCTTGTATGCTCTGGACGCAAAGACCGGCAAGGAGCTGTTCTCTAGTGGTAAGACAATGCCTTCGTTCACGCACTTTGGCGGCATTGCCGTCAGCGATGGGCGGATTTACGCGACTACCTGGGATTCGACGGTGTACGCGTTTGGTGTTCCTGGACAGTAAGTCACTGCTCGGATGCTTTTGTTGGGGTGCCCTGATGGAAGAGCATCTGCCAGCGACCGTCGCGGTGAACCCAGATTGAACTTCGCAGGGTTTCCGCTGGTGAAGACGCTACGTAAGTGACGAGCATTACTTCCGGCGCCAGCAACTGGGCGCGAAAAGAACGAATCCGGATGGCGGGCGTCTTTCGTTCGTGCCGGAGGGCTTCTACGATCTCACACTTGTGCCAGATGCGGCCCGAACTGCCAAATTCTACAAATTCACTCGCGAGCAGGGCGGTTACCATTTCGGGATCGTTCCTCACGCCCGGCTGTTGTAGCTGACGCTCCAGTTCTTCCAACTCCTGCGCAATATTCTCGGCCATTCTCAGAAATTAGCAGCTTGAAGCCGTATCTTATCCTCGTTCCACCGGCAATTACGGGTAAGCGCGATGAACGGTGACCAATTCCGGGCGATCTTTGCGGAGCATAGGGAAGCTTTGTATCAGTTTGCGTGGCGAATGACTGGTTCCGCCGTGACAGCCGAAGACATTGCCCATGACGTATTCATGTTATTGCTGCGCGGTGATGTGCAGTTCGATGCAGCGCGCGGCAGCATGCGTAGTCTGCTGCTTGGGGTGGCTCGCCATTGTGCCTGGAAGCGCTGGCGGCACGAGCGACTCTGGAGTCCGCTGGACGAAGATGACTTTATTGCCGCGCCGCTTAGCGTGGAATCGTTGGACGAACAACAGGCCGTGGGGCAGGCGGTGGCGGCATTGCCTCCGTTGCAGCGGGAAGTGCTGTTGCTTGCGACGTACGAGGGCATGCACCTGGACGAGATTGCAAGTCTGCTGTCAATAGAGGTGGGCACAGTAAAGTCGCGGCTGCACCGCGCTCGAACGAACCTGAAGAGTGTTCTGGCTGCTTACAAACCCGTGACGGAGAGGAGGGAAGGGCGATATGGATCCGCTGAATGACCGGGATCTGGAACGATTGCTGTCGGGGTGGCATGCGCCGCGTAGCCCGGCGACCTTGGAACGGAGGGTGCTGACCGCGCATCGGGCCGCGCAATGGCGTTGGCTTTGGAGTGGAAGTGTGAAGGTGCCGGTGCCCGTTGCGCTGGCAGTCTGTTTGGTCCTGTTAACGCTGTCTTTTGTTGCTGGGAGACCCATGATGCCGGTGCACCGGGCAACGGAAGCGGCGACGGCGACGGCGACGGCGGGGTTTGAACCGGTCAAACGACTGGAAGTGCGCATTATCAGGAGTCAGTATGAAGATAGTCACTAGCTTTTTGTTGCTATGTTTCGCCTGCACACTAGGTTGGGGGCAATCCGGCTTTACGGCGGGTATTGGAGTGATTGAGGGCGTGACGATCAGGTTGCAATCCAAGGCGGAGCCGGAGAGGCCCGAAGTGCCGTACGGGTCGCTAAAAATGGGGACAAAGTTTCTAGGGGCTGGTAAGCCGGACGGAATGGCCCGATATACGGCCAACGAAAAAACACACGAGTACTTTGGATATGACATGAGGATAGTGCCGACTAATGTGCATACTGGCACTTACCGCGTGACCTTCAGCGCCCTGACTTTGAAACCGGAGGAACTAGGACTAGCAAGTCCGGCGAGTTGGCGCATGCTGCCCGCTCCGGATTTTCCTCCGCCGGCATTGGTCACAACCTTAGACACCATTGCCCTGGACCTCTTCGTAAATCCTGTGACGAAACAGAAAATCGTCGATTATATCCGCCTGGAGCGCGAAGACTGCGATGCCGAGAATGCCACCCTGGACCAGGATGCCTGTATAGAAGTTCTTGTGGAGAATGAGCGGCATAGGTTGTTGGACACGCTGTCGCAAGTGGAGAGCGGCAAGAGTACTGCGGTAGCCGCCGCGATCAAAACATCGCAGCAGAGCTGGGAGACTTACGTCAATGATGCGTGCGACAGTCTGGAGACGGAGACAAAGCGCTTGCAATGCCGGCTTAAGTTGACGCGTAGCAGGATAGATGACATCAGGCATACTTACTAATCCCGAATAAGCAGTAGCGGTGCTGTAAGAACTTTAACAGCGAGTCGAACAACCTTTCGACGCCTCTTGTCGTCCTTCTAAACAGAGAGTCCAAAGGAGAAGGACCATGACGAACAAAATTTTACAAATTACTTTATGCTCAATGCTTGCGCTCGGAGCTGCCGTGGCAGCGCCCGTTGCCCAGGATCAGACCGCAACCCCGGCGCCTGCCGCGCAGCAAGGCGAGCACCACCATCAGGCAGACCCGAACAAGCAGTTACAGATGATGACAAAGCGGCTGAACTTAACGGCTGACCAACAAAATCAACTATTGCCCATTCTGACCGACCGGCAGCAGCAAGTGGCGGCTATTCAGAGCGACAACACACTTGCCAAGAAAGATCGTTGGGAGAAGATGAAGTCGGTCCGTGAGGACAGCCGCACCAAAATAGAAGCGATCCTTACGCCGGAACAAAAGCAGACGTTTGAGCAGATGCAGCAGCGCCAGCAGGAGCGCCGGGCTGCAGAGAAGCAGTAACAATCGTCGAGGAGTGCGAGAGCGGCGCAGACGCGGAGAGATGCGTTTGCGCCGCTACTTATTTGCCCTCTGAAGCGCCGGTGATCTGCCGGATGAACGCGACTTCTTCTGGACGGTACGGGGTGCCATCTTTTTGAAAGATGTCGTGGAACCAAACCTTGGGCGGCTCATTGATATATGGGTGCTGCCAGGAATCCCAGGGCAGATAGGTTTGTGAGCGTCCCGCGACAAAGCCCCAGTTGATGGCCCCCACTTTCTGCTGCTTGGCAATGGGCAGAATGCCTTGGAAGGTGCTGTTCACCGGGCGCGCCATGTACTCAGTGCAAATGATGGGCCGGCCATACTGTTGCAGCCACTTGACGTGCAGGGCGAAGCTGTCGGGCGGCTCATAGTTATGAAACGAGATCACGTCGGAGTTTTCCAGTTGTATCTTCGACATGGCGTCGAGACCGTCGGGCGTTGACCAGTTGCCGTGCCATACGCCGCTGGTGAGAGGCTGCTGAGGATGAGCGGACCGAGCCCAGGAAAAAACGTTCGGCAAAAGATTGCGAACCATGTCCACCTTGTTTGCGGGTTCCTTCGATCCGTAACTGGAGCCGTTGCCATTGTCCGGCTCGTTCCAGACGTCCCACGCCAGTACGCGATGATCACTGGCGAAGGCACCGACCACGCCTTTCACGTATGCCTCCAGACGCGCATAGTGCGAGGGATCCTCGAGTGCATTGGCGCCAGGGCTTTGGACCCAACGCGAGTTGTGAATGCCGGGTTGCGGCGGTAATTGTTTCCCGAGGCGTGGAAACGGATCCCAACACGAATCGAAGAGCACTAGCATGGGCCGAATCTTATGACGCTGGCAGATGTCAAGGAAAGTGTCGATCCGTTTCACGAAGCCCTTGTGATCCTGCTTCCAGAGCAGGTCATGGAGGAAGACACGCATGGTGTTCATGCCGAGGCTTTCTGCCCAACCGAGTTCCAGATCGATGCGTTTGGGGTCGAAGGTGCGGGCCTGCCACATCTCTAGTTCGTTCTCTGCAGTAGCGGGAAGGTAGTTGCTGCCCACCGGCCAGGGAATCGGCTGGTACCAGGCATTCGCTTTTTCAGGAGACCAGCGCGAATCGGACGTGGAAGCGGGCAAGGTCTGCGCGAAGTTGGGTCCTCCGGCAGGGAGCGCGACGCATAAAGCCCCCAGCAGGGCAAAGAGGGCGAGAGACGAGACGAGAGTTCGCTTCATGGACAGCGCTTCGATTCTATCGCCGCAGTGGACGGACGAGGCAGCGTAAGCGGCCACTGGCGGCGAATGGTGACCCGTGCTAGCTTAAAGAGTCATAGGCCTGCTGCCAGGTCGCGCCCGCCTCTGTCGCTCTCGCTTGCGAAACAAATATCCTTATGCTGATCCGCTTGGGTTACGACATCCGATTCGACCTGCCGTGTTCGGTGCCTTTTGTGGCATTGCTGAACGTCCATCCATCGATTGAGGCGAAGCTGCGGGAGCCGGACGAAGTACAGATTGAGCCGGCCGTGAACGCGCAGGCGTACATTGATGTCTTCGGGAACCGATGTGTGCGTTTTCTTGCGCCGGCTGGCCCTCTTCGTCTGCATACGTCGAGTCTGGTGGAGGTGTCGGGCGACTTAGACGAATCCGATCCCTCGGCGCGCGAAGTTCCTGTGGATCAACTGCCGGCGGACACGCTGCAGTTTCTCCTGGCTAGCCGATACTGCGAAGTGGACCTTCTTTCGCCGGTGGCGGCGGACCTTTTCGGGCACCTGACACCGGGCTGGCAGCGGGTCCAAGCAGTGGTCGCCTGGGTCTGGAGCAAGGTGAGGTTCGGTTACGGCCTGTCCCGGCCGACCAAGACAGCGATGGACGTTTTCACGGAACGGACGGGCGTATGTCGCGACTTCCAGCACTTGGCGATCACGTTTTGCCGCGCGCTGAACATCCCGGCGCGCTACGCAACCGGCTACCTGGGAGATATCGGCGTACCCCTTTCGGATTCCGCCATGGACTTCAGTGCCTGGTTTGAAGTCTACCTTGGAGATCGCTGGTGGACGATGGACGCCCGTCACAATGCGCGACGCATCGGGCGCGTGCTGATGGCGGTGGGCCGCGATGCTGCCGATGTAGCAATCACGACCTCATTCGGAAGCAGCCCGCTGCGGCTGTTCACGGTCATCACGGACGAAGTTCCTGGCGAGCAGTCCGAAGCCGCCGCGAGTGCGGTAAGTCTTTCGCAAACAGGCTGAAGCGTAGCGCAGTCCGCTATGCTATGCGGATGTGGCGTTCAGGAAGTAGATGATTTCGGACCTGCTGCAAATAGCATTGCGCGATCCGGCCGTGTATGACGAACTCTCGGCTGATGGCGTGCGGCCGCGTGAGCACTGGGCCCCTTTGGTGCAGACGTTAGAGGCACTCGGCGTAGATGAATTAGATCATCGCCTGGCGCGGGCGGAACGCCAGATCCGGGAAAACGGTGTCACTTACAACATTTACGGCGACCCGCAAGGCGCGAACCGGCCCTGGCGCATTGACCTTATTCCTTTTGTCATTCCCGCTTCCGAGTGGCGAGTTATTGAAGCAGGCGTTCAGCAACGGGCGCAGTTACTAAATCTGCTGTTGAAGGATCTTTACGGTCCACAGAAGTTACTCCACAACGGGTCGATTCCGGCAGCGCTGCTGTATGCCAATCCGGCGTTCCTGCGCCCGGTCACGGGGATCGCGGTACCGGACGCCAGCAGGCTGCACCTATATGCCGTAGATTTGGCGCGGTCGCCGGACGGACAGTGGTGGATTCTGGCAGACCGGACGCAAGCGCCATCGGGCGCCGGGTATGCGTTCGAGAACCGGACGATTGTCGCAGATCTCTTCCCTGACCTGTTCCGGGATTCCGATATTCTGCGCTTGGCGCGCTTCTATCGAACGCAGCGAGAAGCGCTGGTCCGCCTTTCGAAACGCGATAACCCGCGAGTAGTTCTATTGACTCCGGGTCCGCTGAACGAGACATATTTCGAACACTCATTTCTGGCGCGGCATTGGGGTTTTACGTTGGTGGAAGGCGGAGACCTGACGGTCCGCGACCGGCACTTGTATCTGAAGACAGTGGCTGGGCTGGAACCGGTGGACGTGGTGTTGCGGCGTGTGGACGACAGCTTTTGCGACCCGCTGGAACTGCGAGCCGATTCGTTCCTCGGGGTGGCCGGCTTAGTGGAAGCCGTAGCGGCGGGAAACGTTCAAATCGCCAACTCTTTAGGCAGCGGAGTGATTGAGACCGCGGGCATGATGCCCTTTTTGCCCGGGTTGTGCCGGCAGTTACTGGGGGAGCCGCTCAAGCTCCCGTCGGTGGCCACGTGGTGGTGCGGCCAGGAGTATGCGCTGGAGCTGGCGCTTGAAAACTTCAATCAGGTGGTTTTTAAACCGGCCTATCCGTCGCGTCCCATGGAGCCGGTATTTGGATCGGCCCTGACCAAGGCCGAGAAACAGAAGATGATTGAGCAGGTTCGGGCGCGGCCACACGAGTTTGTCGCGCAGGAGCAGGTGGCGCTTTCGACGGCCCCGGTCTGGGATAACGGCAGGATCTTTCACCGCAGCGTGGTACTTCGCGCTTACGCGGTGAACACGGGCCACGATTGGATGGTGTTGCCGGGAGGATTGGTTCGCGTTGCTGGGTCAGATACTCAGGTGGTATCGATGCAACGCGGAGGCCACAGCAAGGATGCTTGGGTGCTGTGGGATGGTCCTGTAGATACGACTTACACGCTAGCTTCAGGCCGCACGGAACCGGTGGAGATTCGGCGTACAGGAGCTGATTTGCCGTCGCGCGCCGCAGACGACCTGTTCTGGCTTGGACGGTACGTGGAACGAGCCGAGTGTAAGGCGCGCCTGTTGCGGACGCTTGTCAGTCGTATGCATCGCGCTACGGCGAGCGAGTTTGGACTTCTCTTGCGATTGCATGCAACGCTCGATTCGGACCATTCCACGCTGCCAACGGAAACGGTGCCGACGGTAACTGAACTCGAGACAGAAATCGTTTCTTTGATGACCGACACGCGGCGGCCGGATAGCCTGGCGTCTATCCTGGCGGAAGTGCACCGCGTGGGCGGGAATGTGCGGGAGCGGCTTTCCCGCGACCTGATTCGATTGATTAGCCAGCTGGTTGAGTCGATACAGATTGAAGACTACATGCTGCTGGTGGAGTATTCAGCATTGCTGACAGGTTGCCTGGAACTGTTGTCGGCCTTTTCGGGGATGGAGCGCGAGAATATGACGCGCGGGCTTGGGTGGCTGTTCCTGAGCCTGGGGCGTAGACTGGAGCGTGCGGTGGTGCTGACTGAGCAACTACAGAGCGTAGCCGCACCTATGTCGCAAGCAGAACTGCCGCTGCTGGAGTATCTGCTGGAAGTGGGTGACAGTTCCATCACTTACCGCTCCAGATACTACACGGCGCTGCAGCAGATCCCGGTGTTAGACGTGCTCTGGATGGACGAGTCGAATCCGCGTTCCCTGGCGTTTCAGCTGAATCATCTCACCGACTTGTATGGCAAGCTGCCCCGGCCGCAAACCAGTGACTTGCGGGCGATTCAGTATGCATGCCGGAGAATGCAGAGCATCGATCTTCGAAAGTTGAGCCGAGAGCCGGACAGCGCGCATGAGGCGCATCGATCTCTGGAGGAGCTGGGTGAGTTGCTGGAATCCTGGGGTGATAACCTGGCCAACACTTATTTCAGTCATGCGCGAATTTTGCCTATCACGATCGGCGAATGAAATACCGCATCCGTCACAAGACGACTTACACCTATAAGCAGCCCGTCTCGTTGGGGACGCATGTTGCCTGTTTAACGCCGCGGTCCACGGCCGAACATATTCGTGAGTGGAGTGAGATTCGAGTTGAACCGCAGCCCGTGACGCGTGGTGAAAGGATTGATTACTTCGGTAATTGCCTAAGCTTCTTCGCCATTGAAGAGCCGCATACCGAATTGGTGGTTGAGTCTCGGAGCGAAGTGACGGTGACGGAGCACTCTGCTAACTGGCAATACGCGGGACTGCCCTGGGAGCAAGTGGTGAAGCGGTTGAGGCAAGAACAATCGCCCGAAACTCTGCACGCATACCAGTTCGTCTTTGAATCGCCACGGATCCTGCGCGATCGCGAACTGGCCGACTACGCCAGGCAATCGTTCACGGCTGGCCGGCCGCTAGATGAATCGCTGCGAGATTTGACCAGGCGCATTCATAAGGACTTTACCTTCGACGCGAAAGCAACAACCGTTCGCACGGCCACCAAAGAAGTATTCCGAAAGCGCCGCGGTGTTTGTCAGGACTTCGCACATTTGCAGATCGCGTGCTTGCGCTCGTTAGAGCTGGCCGCCTGCTATGTTAGCGGCTATTTGCGAACCTTCCCCCCGCCTGGGCGGCCGCGGCTGGTGGGCGCAGATGCTTCCCATGCGTGGGTCTCGGCGTATTGTCCCGGAGCTGGCTGGTTGTCGGTGGACCCAACGAACGATGTTGTTCCGACCGATGGACATGTGGTGGTTGGGATCGGGCGCGATTATGGCGACGTGAGTCCCCTGCGAGGACTCATCTTGGGCGGCCGCGATCATACCTTGGAAGTAGCGGTCGATATGGAACCGCTTCTTGACGAAGCGCCTTATTGATCGCTACCTGCCGGAACAAATCGATAACCGATACGCGGCTCCGTCAAGATGTAGCGAGGATGCGTCGGGTCTGGCTCGATTTTCTTTCTGATCTGGTTCATGAATACATGTAAGTAGGCGAGTTCGTGTCCGTAATCCGGCCCCCAAACGGCCTGCAGTAACTTCCCATGCGTAAGCGTTGTGTTGGGATGAGAGGCCAGATAGTACAGCAGATCGAATTCTTTAGGCGTGACATGAACGTCGCGATTATCGGCGAAAACATGGCGAGACTTCAAATCCATACGGACCGGACCAAAGGTTAAGGCTTCGGTGTGGTTTGAATTGGCAAAGGGGGCGCGCCGTAAGTTGGCGCGAATCCGCGCGAGCAACTCCGGCATGCTGAAAGGCTTGCGAACGTAGTCATCGGCACCGGCATCGAGCGCTGCAATCACGTCGCTTTCGCTATCGCGGACCGTTAGCATCACAATGGGAACTTCGGAAGTACGGCGGATAGATTCACAGGCTTCAAGGCCATTGATTTCCGGCATGTTGAAGTCGAGCAGAATTAGATCGAAGCGCGCATCGCGGATTGCGTGAAAGGCTTCCATGGCAGACTTGACGCCTTCTACTTCGTAGTCTTCCGCTACCAGCACTGTCTTCAGGACCCGACGAATTTGAGGTTCATCGTCTACTACAAGGATTTTTGCTGACAAGGAACTAAGACTCCCGCACCGCCGCCATTGTCGGCTCCAACACCGTTGGCAAGGTGAAGAAGAACTCCGCTCCCTGGTCGGTCTCGCTTTCCACCCAAATGCGTCCGCCGTGTGCCTCGATTATGCCGCGAGCGATGCTGAGACCCATTCCTGTGCCAGCAGTGCGGCCGCGGGCGTGCCTGCCCCGGTAAAACTTTTGGAAGATTAGGTTCTGTTCGCTCTGCGGAACGCCATAGCCAGCATTCTTCACCCGGAAGACGGTCTCGATTTCGTTCTGTTCGGCTTTGATGGCGATGGCAGACCCGGTGGGAGAATAGCGAATCGCATTGATGAGCAATTGACGTAGCACCAGTTGAGTAAGGCGAGAGTCAGCCAGCACCGGGCTGGCGGCGACGGATGCTTCGATGTGCAACGGGCGCTCATCCAAGACGGGACGAAGCTCGTCAGTCGCCGTACAGATGAGTTCATAAGGGGAGCAACGCTGCTTATTCAGGTCAACCTCGCCGATGTCAATCCGCGCGAGTTCAATGGCATCGCTCACCAGCGTCACAAGCCGGTCCGATTCTTCATCGATGACAGTCAACAGTTCTCGTTCTACCTCGCTGTCACTCCGGTGAGAAAGTAGCGAGCTGGTAGATGCCTTGATTGAGGTGAGGGGCGTTTTGAATTCATGAGCAAGCGCGTCCAGCAGAGTTGACTTCAGCCTCTCGTTCTCGCGAGTGGCTTCGAGGCGGCTGGCTGAGGCTTGGGCGCGCGTGCGTTCCATCGCAATCGCGATGAGCTGCGCAAGTGCCTGCAGTGCCACATCTGAGGGACCGGTAGAGTGTTCGATAGCCAGGCTGCCCTGGGCGCGGCCGCCGAGAATCAGCGGGACTACGCGGGTGCGGCCGCCGTCGGCGCTCCACGAAGAGCCGGAAAGAGCAACGGTGCGTAATGTTGCTTCGGGCAGGGAAGGCTGACGCCCCTCAATCTTAGAGATTGATCCATCGCTGGAGTCGAACAGAGCCACGTTCGGCAGGTCGAAGATGGCAGATAGTTGACGGACTGCTTGCTGGGGCAAAGAACGTTCTTCGTCACTCAGCATCAGGGCGCGGCTGAACTCATACATACGCTGCAACTCCTGTTGCCGTTGCTCTGCCTGATTCGCCTGCTGCCGCGCGCGGGCCGAGAGTTGACTGGTAGTGAGGGCGGTAATGACGAAAGCGAAGAGCGCCACCCAGTTCTGAGGATCCGTAATGGTGAAGGTGCCGACCGGCGGAAGAAAGAAGTAGTTATAGGCGAAGACACTGGCAAAGCAGGCAACAAGCGCGGCACGAGCGCCGATGCGCGTAGCCAGGGCCAGAACAAGCACTACAAAGCTGAATCCGGCAGTGGCGCTGTTAAAGTGCAGTAGCCGGAAGTCAACCCAGGTGAGTGCAGCCACACTGGCAAGTGACGCGCTGATGATTGCAAGCGCTTGCACCCGACGCGAGACACTCATCGATGCGGAGGAACGTGACGTCACAGAAACCTCAGGGCTTCGGGTAGTTCTTATCGAGGGCTAAGTTTAGCTGAAGAACATTGACCCTGGGCTCTCCTAGCATACCGAGTTCGCGAGCTTGCGTGCCGCCCGACACCAGCGACGAAACTTGAACCGCAGAGATGTGCCGCGCCTGAGCCACGCGACCGATTTGAGCAGCGGCGTAGGCAGGGCTGATATCCGGGTCGAGACCACTGGCGGACGCCGTAAGAGCATCGGCCGGGATTGCGCCTTGGTAACCCGCATTGTCTTTATAAAACTGGTTCGCGGCGGACTTCACGCGATCGTATAGCTTCTGGCTAGTTGGCCCAAAATTCGACCCGCCGGAAGCAGTTGGATCGTAACCGTCGGTTCCCGCTGCCGAGGGACGGGGATGAAAATATTCCGGCTTGCTGAAATTTTGTCCAAGGAGCGCGGAGCCGACTACGCGTCCATTTTGTTTCACTAAGCTGCCATTGGCTCTGGCCGGGAACAGCAGCTGGCACGCTCCGGTGATCAGGGCTGGATAAACAAGCCCGGTGACAACCGTGAGAAGCAGCATCATGCGGAGCGCTGGTAATAATTGTCGAAGCATTGAAATCTCCTTAAGCTAAGTGCATCCACACAAGCATTTGATCGAGGATCCAAATTCCAGGAAAAGGAACCAGGATGCCGCCCAAGCCGTAGACAAGCATGTTGCGCCGCAGCAGGGTAGCGGCACCGGCAGGACGATACTTGACGCCGCGTAAGGCGAGTGGAACCAGGGCGATGATGATAAGCGCATTGAATATGACCGCGGCCAGAACGGCGCTTTGCGGGGTGTGAAGGTTCATGATATTGAACCGCCCCAATACCGGATAAGTGGCCATGAACATTGCCGGGATGATCGCGAAGTATTTCGCTACGTCGTTCGCGATGGAAAACGTCGTCAGGGCGCCACGGGTGATGAGCAGCTGCTTACCGATGGCAACGATCTCAATGAGCTTGGTCGGATTGCTATCAAGGTCCACCATGTTGCCCGCTTCTTTGGCGGCCATGGTTCCAGTGTTCATGGCGACTCCGACGTCAGCTTGTGCAAGCGCAGGTGCGTCGTTCGTGCCGTCGCCCGTCATGGCCACTAAGCGCCCTTCGCTCTGTTCTTTGCGGATATAGTCGAGTTTGTCTGCGGGCGTCGCCTGAGCCAGAAAATCGTCAACGCCTGCCTCCTGGGCAATGGCGGCCGCGGTCAAGGGATTGTCGCCCGTGATCATGACGGAGCGGATGCCCATGGCACGCAGCTGATCCATGCGTTCCCGCATGCCGCCCTTGACAATATCTTTCAGGTAAATGATGCCGAGGGCTCGGTCGCCGTCGGCTACTGCAAGAGGCGTGCCGCCAAGGCGCGAGATGCGGTCGGAAGATTCTTGAAAGTCAGGCGGTACGGTGCCGCCGTTCTCCTTCACGAACTGTGCGATGGCTCCGCTGGCCCCTTTGCGAAGCTGGCGGCCGGAGATGTCCACACCGCTCATTCGCGTATACGCCGAGAACGGGATGAAGGTCGCTTCGTGGCTCGCCACTTCGCGTCCCCGCAGCCCATAACGCTCTTTGGCCAGCACGACGACTGAGCGGCCCTCCGGCGTTTCATCGGCCAGGCTGGATAACTGGGCGGCATCGGCGAGCTCTTGCTCGTTTACGCCACCAAAGGGGATGAACTCAACTGCCTGCCGGTTGCCAAGCGTGATGGTTCCGGTCTTATCGAGCAACAGAGTGTTGACATCGCCCGACGCCTCCACTGCTTTGCCGCTCATCGCCAGTACGTTGTCTTGCATCACGCGATCCATACCCGCAATGCCGATGGCAGATAACAGGCCGCCGATGGTGGTCGGTATCAGGCAAACCAGCAGTGAAATCAGCACCGCGACAGTGGGAACGTGACCTGAACCGGAGGACTGTACCGCATACAGCGCAAACGGGTGAAGCGTAGCGACGGCGAGGAGGAAGATGAGAGTCAGCCCAGCAATGAGAATGTTTAGCGCAACTTCGTTCGGCGTCTTCTGGCGCTGTGCGCCTTCCACCAGGGCGATCATCTTGTCCAAGAAGGTCTCGCCCGGGTTGGAGGTAATGCGGATGGTCACCTTGTCGGAGAGGATCTTGGTGCCGCCGGTAACGGCGCTTCTATCGCCGCCGGACTCGCGAATGACAGGCGCGCTTTCCCCCGTGATGACCGACTCATCCACGGTGGCGATGCCGTCAACAATTTCTCCGTCACCAGGAATCAAGTCTCCGGTTTCGGCTACCACCATATCCCCGGCGCGCAGACTGCTCGGTTGCGTTAGCTCTACCTTGCCATCGACCAACTTCTTGGCAACGGCATCGGTCTTCGTCTTTCGAAGTGCGTCAGCCTGAGCTTTCCCTCGGGCCTCCGCCATCGCTTCGGCGAAGTTGGCAAAAAGAACGGTGAACCACAACCAAAGCGCAATCTGCACCTCGAAGCGGATATCGCCGGCACCCGTGAAAAGGTCACGCAGGAGAAAGATCGTGACAAGCGCCGCGCCTACTTCGACAACGAAGATGACAGGGTTCTTGTATAGCGTCCGCGGATCGAGTTTGACGAACGAATCTGTGGAAGCGCGGCGGAGAATCTCGGGATCGAACAAAGGCCGAGACCGTGCCAGCTTCTTGGGCATCGGTGACAAGGACTGGCCTTGGCCTGGCTGCTGTTTGGATGTTTCAACGTGTTCAGTAACGACAGGCATACCGTTTAGCTCCAGATTCCGAAGGTGGTCAATGTCGAGAAGAGTTTGCCGTCCTGCATGAGGAAGTGTTCCACGATGGGTCCCAGGGCCAGCGCCGGGAAAAAGGTAAGTGCGCCCACCAGGATCACGGTTCCGACCAGCAAGCCGACAAACAAAGGGCCATGCGTTGGCAGCGTTCCACTGGTGACCGGCAATTTCCGTTTGGCAGCGAGGCTTCCGGCGGCAGCCAGCAGCGGAATCAGAAAGAAAAAGCGGCCGATGAGCATGGCGACGCCAAGCGTCATGTTGTACCAGGGCGTATTCGCGTTAATGCCAGCGAACGCACTGCCGTTATTGCCGGTGGCACTTGAGTACGCGTAAAGATTTTCGCTGAAACCGTGAGCGCCGGCATTATTCAGGTTTGCGGTGGCTGAACCGGGCGGATTCCAGTAGCTTTGCGCCACGGACTGGCCTTTAGCGTCCTTGGTGGGCGCGTGAAACGGAATCACAGAACTAATTGCAGAGAAGACGAGGATGCTGAAGGCGGTGCAAATAAGCGCAAGCATCGCCATCTTAACTTCTTTCTTCTCGATCTTCTTGCCGATGTATTCGGGTGTACGGCCTACCATCAGGCCGGCTATAAATACTGCGACGATTGCGTAAAGCAGGATGCCATAAAGTCCGGCACCCACGCCTCCGAAGATCACTTCGCCAGTCTGTATGTTGAACAGTGGCACTAGACCACCCAGCGGTGTGAAACTATCGTGCATGCTGTTCACCGCGCCGCAACTAGCGTCCGTGGTGATGGTGGCGAAAAGGGCAGAACTGGCGATACCGAACCGGACTTCCTTTCCTTCCATGTTGCCGCCGGGCTGCATTGAACTAGCGTGAGTCTCTATCCCAAGGCGCGCCAGTGTTGGATTGCCGTTCTGTTCAGCCCAGTAGCACACGAATGCTCCGGCAAGGAACATCACCGCGCAGGCTCCGAATACCGCCCAGCCTTGCCGGCGGTCGCCCACCATTACGCCGAACATGTAAGTGAGTCCGGCTGGGATGACAAAGATTAAGAGCATCTGCACAAAGTTGGTGAGAGGCGTCGGGTTTTCAAACGGGTGTGCGGAGTTACCGTTGAAGAAGCCGCCACCGTTTGTTCCGAGCATCTTGATCGCTTCCTGTGATGCAACCGGACCTTGCGCGATGACCTGCTTTGCCCCTTCCAGCGTGGTTACTGCCGTGTACGGATGGAAGTTCTGAATGACGCCCTGGGAGCAGAAGAACAACGCCGCCAAAATGGAAAGCGGAAGCAGAAGATAAACGGTCGCGCGCGTGAGATCGACCCAGAAGTTACCTATGCTGCTGACCTGTTGCCGCGCAAAGCCCCGCACCAAAGCGACAGCTACCGCTATGCCGGCTGCGGCGGACGCGAAGTTCTGCACTGTTAGTCCCGCCATCTGCACCAGATAACTCAACGTGCTTTCTCCTGAATACGATTGCCAGTTTGTATTCGTGAGAAAGCTAACGGCCGTGTTGAAAGCCAAGTCGGGCGTTACATTAGTGGCATTAAAGTGCTGAGGATTAAAGGGAAGCAGGCCCTGTAAGCGCTGCAGGAAGTAAACGAACAGGAAACTCAGGATGCTAAACGCGATCAGGGAGGCGGCGTACACCGTCCACGGTTGTTCCTGATCTTCTTTTACGCCTGTCAGTCGATACGTCAGTACTTCGAGCGGGCGGAACAGCGAATGCAGAAACGTGCGTTTGCCCTCGAACAACCGGGCCATAAACAAACCGACCGGCTTGGTGAGCGCCAGTATGAGGAGAAAGTAAAACAGAATCTGCGTGATACCGATGGTTGTCATAGAAGGTACTCTTTCCGCGAGAAGCGGTTAGAATTTCTCCGGACGGAGAAGCGCGTAGAGTAAGTAAGCAAAAAGAGCCACGGTGGTGAGTCCGCCAAGGATGAAGTCCATTGTCTGTTTATCCCTTTCTGCCGCCCTCAAAGGCGACCGCAGCCTTTCACGAAGGCCCAGCTGCCTACGAAGAAGAGAAGGCCGAGTGCGATGTACAGTATGTCGAGCATAGTGATGCGCGGAGCTTCAAAGGCCTCCGCACCTTACAAGGTAAGAGTTGAAGGCTAAAGAGGGCCTAAGGACCGGCTAAGAACGGTGCTTAGACAGAAGGGCGGGCGTCGAGCGCCCTAGCCTTTGTGAATGAATGGAAACACGATCTCGACGATCAGGATGATAATGACAAGGATTTCCAGGAAAAACGCTCGTCCCTGGTGAAACTCGTTGACCATGGAATCGTAGAGGTCGCGCGCGGTATGTAGCTTTTCGGTTACAAGGTTGCGGTAATCCGTCACACCAATACGGGCAGCCGCCAACCGATAGACGCGCGCGTAGAACATGTCGCTCAGGAACTTTATGGAATTGTCCGTTCGTTCCACCAGCTCTTCGAAATCGAGACGGATGGTGTTCAGCGTGTTCGCCTCACGAGCCCAACGCCAACGAGCCCACATGCCGTGTCTTCGTTCCAGCTGTTTGTAAACGCGCGCCAGGACGTCGGTCAGCACATCGTCGTAATAGCGGAACTCGAGTAACTGAGTGTTGGCGTACTCCAGTAACTCGAATGTTGGACTGGCGCCCGCGCGAGTGTCGTAGACGAAGGCCCCGACCCAGCCCAGCACCAGCAGGTCAGCAGCGTAGTAAGACATGCTGGACTGCAAAACTTCTTTGCATTCGACTGGGGAGAGGGGCACAGTTTCACCGCGGACAATCTGCGCCACGCTTGCGCCGTGGTGTTGGATGAGTTCCTCTGCCGTGATGACGCCGCGTTCGCCGAGCACCGGGTCTACTTGGACCAGGTAATAGTCTTCCGAAATCCAGGCATCTCCGTAGGGGTTTCGAAGCGCAGGGCGTGTTCGCTCCAAAGCTCCTTCCAGAAGCTTGCGGGCACGATTTTCCAGTTCGGGCGACAGAATCCACTGATTGGCTAAACGGATCAACTCCTGCCACCCGGCGCGAAAGGGCAACTGCAACTCGACACTCGCAACTCCATAGTCGAAGTAGCGAATGCGGATCTCGACCTCGAGCCCGTCCATGATTTTGCGAACTCCGAGGTGTTCGGTCACCGGAGGACGTTCGAAGCGGACATACTCAGGAGCAGGCGAACGAAAGGCCGGTTCACGACGGCTGGGCACGGTGCCAACAATGGCATGCAGTTGCGCCAAGTCGATGGACTCTGCCAAATCGAAGAGCAGCAGCCCACTGAGGGTGCCCGTCAGCGGTCCGTTGGCGATCGAACGAGAATCGGGCATGCTGCAGCCGCTAGACGCCGACCATTGCGCCCGGGTAAGCCGTAAGTTCAGCGCGGCCCAGGATGTGGTCAAGGTGGTGCTGCATATGCAGAATGTAATCAACGATCAGGAAGTGAAGAGTGCAAGGTTGTTGTGCGATGGTGCAGGGCGCCGTTAGACGATCGTCCGGTATGCGCGCAATGGCCGTGGCAAGCAATTCATTGGCGTTGAACCAGATGTCCAGCAGCAAGCACCAGGAAAACTCTTCGTAAGCGCCCAACTGCACCCAACCATTCTGTTGATACGAAGGCCCCGCGTATTCACCCGCAAGCGCTGCTGAGACAAAGCGAACACGATTGTTCGTGGCGGAATCGAGTAAGTGCCCTAGTTCCTGTTTTCTGATCCAGCCAGGTCCGCCGCCGGGACGCTCGGCTGCGACTTGTTCTGAGATCGCGCGCAGGCCGTTTTCCTCCTGAGTCAGGACAGCGCGCAACTTCGCAGCCAAGTCCGTCGCGGTTCTCATACAGGAACGCCTAAGAGTTTTTTCGTGTAGGTAAGACTTTCGTCCAACGCGTCGCGTTCGCGCTTTGCTTCGTCCTTGGTTTCCCACTCCTCGGCACGGTAGGGCTTGCCGCGCTCCGAAATTCGAACGAAGCGCTCAAACTCCCAGGCGCGGACATCGCGATAGGCATCCCAGAAATTCGGGTCTCTATAGGGATAGATACGCGGCCCAAGAAGAATCGACTCCATCGAGAGGGCCTTGCCCGGACACAGGTCGACATACTTCTTTACGTAAGATTCGATATCCACATTTCCGCGTCCCATCTGAACCCAGGTGACAGCGGCGCCTTCAGGCACCTGCCAGACAGCACTGTCGCGAACGTGACTGGTCAGGACATACGGATGCAGTGTCTCCAGCGTGAGATGCGGGTCCTCGAGTGTCCAAAGTGGATTTCCGGAATCGAGACAGACACCCACGAAGTCCGGTCCCGCCGCCTCCACGAGACTTTTCAGCTCGCGCGCTTGCATATCGCCCGCGTGATTTTCGATAGCGATTTTGATGTTGTGGTCAAGCGCTTCCGATCGCTTGTTCTTCAGCACCGTCACCATGTCTCCAATGTGCTGCTGTATCGGCGCGGTTTTGCGGTCGTCCGCACTTCCGAGAACGCAACGAACAATTTTGGAACCGATGAGGTTTGCAGACACAATCATCTTTCCGAGCTGTTCTTCCGCGGTGCCCGCAGCGGGATCGAACATCTTGGAACTTGGACATATGGATTTCATGCCCAGTTCGACTTCCAAGCCCAGCTCCTTCGCATGTGCCCCGACACGCTTCAAATTGTCCGGCTCAAGGCCGCCGACGAAGCGTACCTCTGAGAAGTGAACCACCTGCACTTGGCGCTTGGCACAATAATCCAGGTATTCGAACGGTGTCCACTTCTGGCTGCGTAGGCTGAAGAGATCGATACCCAGTTTTACCGCTGCCGGGTTCTGGGTTGGAGAAGCCGTTTGTGCTTGCATGAGAGGTGCTAGCGTTGCCGCCGCGGTGGCCGTTAAGAACTCTCGACGATGCATGTGTTCCTGTATTTTACAGGTGCAATGCATAGCGCCGCACCGCGATTATTCGGTAGCAGGCGGCAGATGTGCGCGCTGACCGCTCCTGAACCGGCGCGAGTCTATCGGATCCACGCCGGGCAGAAGCCGGGCATCATCAATGGGCTCTCCCAGCGAGACATGAATGGGGACGACACCTGCCCAAATTGGAATGGCATAATCCTCTTCATCGTCTACCGGCGGCCCGGTTCGAACCTTCGCGGACGCTTCCTCGATAGGCAATGCCAGCACGCCGGTGGCTTTCAGTTCCTGCTCGGTTGGTTGTCGTGCTTCTTCCCAACGTTCCTGTGCGATAGCGTTTGTGAAGGCCGCCAGCGCTCGCGTCTTCTCCTCCGGTTCGGTCACCACACGCGCCTTTCCCATCACCACGACGGACCGGTAGTTGATGGAATGATGGAACACGGACCGTGCCATCACGAAACCGTCCACCAGCGTGACGTTGATGCAAACGTCCAGTTGATCGGGCTGCAGGCGCATAACGCGACTCGCCGCGGACCCGTGAATGTATAGCGTGTCGCCAAGACGTGCGTAGGTTGTCGGAATCAGGAACGGCAACCCGTCCGAAATAAAGGCCACATGGCACAGGAATGCCTCGTCCAGAATGGCGTAGATCTGTTCTTTCTCGTACACCCCGCGTTTCGGCAGCCGTCGCACTTGGGTTCGCGGTGTCGGTGTGATGACGTCCATGTTTCTACCGTACTCTGCTTGGCGCTGTGCTCCAATCCTGGCGCGTACTCGCGGCTTCTTACTTCAATCGACCGTGAGAACTATTTTGCCAATGTGAGACCCGCTTTCCATACGTTCGTGCGCAGCCCACGCCTCCCGAAGCGGGAATGTTCGATCGAGAACCGGTCGGATGACGGTTTTGGGTGGCAGCAAGGGCCACACTTGTTTCTCCGCCAGCCGAGCAACTTCGCCTTTCTGTTCGGGTGTTCGTGCACGCATCGTGGAGCCGATAACATGGGCGCGCTTGGTCATCAATTTGCCCACGTCGAGCGTGCCCACCCGTCCGCCTTGAATGGCGATAATCGCGAGGCGTCCCTCAGTGGCCAGGCACTCCAGGTTACGATCCAGGTACGAGCCTCCCACCATGTCAAGAATCACGTCGACGCCCCGGCCTTGTGTGACATCCAGCACGTCGGCTACGAAGTCAGCGGCCCGATAATCGATGGCATAGTGAGCGCCCACTTGTAAACAGGCAGCGCATCTCTCTGCACTCCCCGCCGTCGTGAGTACGGTGGCTCCCAAGGCGCGGCTCAGCATAATGGCGCAGGTCCCGATACCGCTGCTGCCGCCATGAATCAGCACGGTCTCGCCGAGACGCAGCGCTGCCCTCGTGACCAGGTTGTCGTAAACGGTCAGCATATTCTCGGGCAGAGTAGCTGCTTCGGCGGCGGTCCAACCTTCCGGAATGGGCAGGACCTGAGGAACGGGAACGGCGACAAACTCGGCGTATCCGCCGCCGGCCAGGATGGCGCACACGCGATCGCCCTTCTTCCAGCGGCCGACTCCAGGGCCTACTTCCTCTACAGACCCTGCTGCGTCCATGCCCGGGATGTCGGAGGCTCCAGGGGGCGGCGGATACTTCCCTTGGCGCTGGAGCGTATCGGCGCGTGCGACCCCGGCAGCTTCTACCCGCATGACGATTTCGCCAGGTGCCGCGGTTGGTTTTGTTCGTTCGACGGGAATCAGAACCTCAGGACCGCCGAAGCTTGAGATTTCGATCGCAATCATGGATGCTCGGTTCCTCGCTTAGCAAGTGTAAGACGATGGCTTGCGTCCAACGGCGGTCACAGTCTTTGGTTTTGTTGTGAGGCCAAACGTAATCAGGTACTTAGCGGCATTCCGGACGGCATGGAGGGACGAAGCGCTTTACCCTTTTGCGCGGAAACTATGCTTTACCTGAAAATCCTAATTCTCATCTCCATCGGTGCCGCCATCGTTCTTCTGGCGAGTTGCGGCGCTCAACAAAAACATCCGAACCAACTGAACGCTTTCGATGGCGCCTCCTATGACTCGCTCACCGTGGCGCATGCGGCTCTTTCGTCGCTGCGCACCACAGTCAGCAGCAGCTATCCGCAGTACGCGCCCACATTCAATCAGGCAGTCTCGTCTTACTCGCTGGCTTATAACGCGTATGCGGCGTATCGTCTGGCGCCTACCAATCAAGCGGGGGCCGCAATGGCCATCAGTAATCTGACCGTCAGCATCGTCGAAATCGAAACCGATTTGCAAAAAGATATGCGCGTGAAGCCAAACGCCGCCGCCCATATTCGTGGGCGGGCAATGCGCATGCGGGCAAGCGCCGCACCCAAGATCACCATCAGCGACATTCTTACGGAGCTGGAAATCGCAGCTTCGATCGCTGAGACGGTTCCTGGCACTGAACCATATTCCAGCATTGCGGCCGTGGTAATTAAAGCCACCCAAGAAGCCCTCTCGGCGTATCAGGCCGCCGCAGGGCAACCCATCGATCTCGCTATCATCCAACCTATTCCTGCTATCTAATCCTGCTATCGGGTGCTGCTATTTGTCTGGTCCGCGAGCTTCGAAAGGCTGCGGACCAGCGCTTCTGTTTCCGGCGACACTACAATGGCCACATGGTGTTTCCCTCAGGGCTGATTTCACGCGTCGAGACGTTCAACGGCTGATGAAGATTCCTCATCTCTCGCTGCTGCTGTTGGCGTTACCGGTGTTTACAGGGGCGCAGACGCCGGCTCAGTTTCCGCAGGTTGACACACAAATTGAGAACGCGGTGGCTTCGCATTTGATCCCGGGCGCGGTTCTCGTCATAGGTCATAACGGCGAAGTCATCTACCGCAAGGCATATGGTTCTCGTGCGCTGATTCCCCAGCGTGAACCGATGACGCTCGACACGATCTTCGATGCCGCTTCGCTGACCAAAGTAGTCGCGACAACCCCGTGCGTCATGAAACTCGTCGAGCAGGGAAAGCTTCGCATCAACGATCCGGTGACCAACTACCTGCCGGAATTTCAAGGCGGGAAGAGCGACATTACCGTGCGCTTACTGATGACTCACTTTTCTGGGATGCCGCCGGATCTGGTTCTGAAACCGCGCTGGTCTGGTTACCAGACTGGGATCGAGCGTGCGTTGACTACGGTGCCAGTGGCGCCGCCAGGTTCTCGATTCATCTACAGCGACATCAACTATCTTCTGCTCGGGGAAATCGTGCGCCGCCTCTCAGGAGAGACGCTACCAGAGTTTGCGCATAGTCAGTTCTATGCTCCGCTTGGAATGAACGACACTACTTTCCAGCCATCAGCCGCGCTGCGCGGACGGATTGCACCGACCGAGATCGATCCGGATACAAACCAACCTCTGCGCGGCGTAGTGCATGACCCTACCTCCCGTTATATGGGCGGCATCGCCGGTCACGCCGGCCTTTTCACAACAGGCGACGACCTGGCGAAGTACGCAAATATGCTGCTCGGACTGGGCGAGGCGAATAGCGTTCGCGTGCTGCAGCCGGCTACGGTGCAGAAGATGACTGAACCTGCGACGCCTGCCGATCAACCGATCCTGCGCGGGCTCGGCTGGGACATCGACTCGCCGTTCTCAAGCAACCGGGGCGAACTATATCCAATCGGTTCCTACGGACACACCGGTTACACCGGAACATCGCTTTGGCTTGATCCCATGACGCACTCGTTCGTCATTCTTCTGACCAATGTTGTGCATCCCAATGGCATCAAGTCACTCAGTTCGCTTCGTTCACGCGTAGCCACGGCTGTGGCGGCGTCGTTCGGGCTGACTGTGCCGAACACAGTTTCACTGACCGGTTATCGCGAAACGATTGAAGGTGCTGGATTGCATCGAGTCATTCCGCGCAATGGAGAAACCATGACGGGTCTTGACGTGCTGGAGTCCTCCGCCTTTTCCGAGCTGCAAGGCAAGCGTGTCGGACTTATCACGAACCAGACCGGCGTGGACCGTCAAGGACAACGCAACGTCGACGCAATGGTTGCGGCCGGCGTTCACCTCGCGCGCTTGTTCTCGCCTGAGCACGGCATTGCGGGTACCGCGGATACAGATGTCGCAGCCGCCGTAGACGCGAAGACGCAGCTTCCCATCACCAGCCTTTACGCGCCGCACCAACGCCGCCTGACGGAGCAGCAGCTGAAGCAACTGGACGCACTGGTATTCGATATCCAGGATGTGGGCACGCGGTTTTGGACGTATTCCTGCACTATGCTGTACGCTCTCGAGGACGCCTCGAAGACGAAAACGCCTTTCTACGTGTTCGATCGTCCCGATCCGATCACGGGAGTTCACGTAGAAGGTCCGGTTCTGGATTTGGCAAACGCATCATTTACAGGGTGTTATGACGTGCCACTGCGTCACGGGATGACCTTTGGCGAACTCGCGACAATGGCGAATGCCGAGCGGCATTGGAACGCGGATCTACACGTTGTGAAGATGCAGAACTGGGAGCGCGGAGACTGGTTCGATTCCACGTCGCTGCCCTGGGTGAACCCTTCGCCGAATATGCGCAGCCTGAACGCGGCGCTGCTCTACCCAGGCGTGTCGCTGATTGAGTTCAACCCAGCGTATTCGGTGGGACGGGGCACGGACAGTCCATTGGAGGAAGTGGGTGCGGACTGGATCGATTCTAAACTGCTGGCCGACCGCCTGAATAGCCGTCTAATTCCCGGCGTTCGTGTGTACCGCACTACGCTTGCGCCCACCAGTTCTCAATTTAGCGGCAAGATCATACCGGGCGTACGATTCGTTGTGACAGATCGTGAGAGCTTCGATAGCACGCGTTTCGGTATCGAACTGGCGGTCGCTCTTCGTGACCTATTTCCTGGCCACCTCGATTTTGCCAAGTCGCTGGCACTAATCGGAAGTACGGAGGTAGAAAAAGACTTGGCCTCGGGGCGAGACGCTGGCTTTATCTGGGCGAAAATGCAAGAACAAGCGGCGCAATTCATCCAGCGGCGCAAACCGTATCTGCTCTATTAGAGCCGATACGAATCAGCTCGCCTCGGCGGCAGCTGTCTTTACCTTGGCGGGGCGACCGCGCCGTTTCGGCTCCGCAGGTGCGGACGCCTGGTTTTCCTGTTCAGCCGCGGCCAGATCGGTTGCGTCTTTCAGCCATGATGGCGGGCGTCCCCGGCGTCGTCCGCGACCTCGAGCTAAGCGCTCCAGCGTGAGAATTGCTTCTTCTATTTGCTCGCGTTCCAAGCGCAATTCAGCGAGCATCTTATCTACGTCCAAAATAGCCTCCCGCCTCACACAACTAAACCCTTTGCATTTCCCGGATTTTTACGGATTGGAAACGAAGGTGACAACCGAAGTTTATAGCGTTGATGCTACACACTTCAATCAAACGCGGGAGAGTTAATTCTCAGTTGGTTCTAGTAGTACCACAATTTAAAGCTGACTTACGCCAATATCAGGTGTGGTTTTTCGCCAATAGAGTTTTTCTGCGAGAGTCCCAGAAAAAATAAAATGGAATGCCGAGGGCCATAAGACCTAGGCCCATCATAGATTCACGCGGGCGGTTAAGCAAAGTGCTGATCAACAGGAATAAGGCGACGATGACGAACAGTACTGGCACGAAGGGATATCCGCTTACCCGGTACGGTCTGGGCATTTCCGGCAGTTTGCGGCGCAGCACAATCACAGAAGCAGCCGCCAGCATATAAAGTATCCAACTCCCGAAGATCACGAAGTTGTATAAATCGTCATACCAGCCGCTTAAGATGACCACGCACGACCAGGCACAGAGTAGAAGAATGGAGTTGCCGGGTGTGCGAAACCGGGGATGCACGACCGCCGCGGAGCGCAGGAACAGGCCATCGCGCGCCATAGCGTAGGGGATGCGAGAACCCGACAGGATGGAGCCGTTCAGCGCGGCGAAGATGGAGATCAACACCGCCACCGTGACTGCCTTCGCCGCAATCGGGCCCGAGAGCACCTGGAGCATATCAGCGGCAAGTCGCGGCGTGGCGGCTACCTGAGCCGGGGTCAATACATGAAAATAGGCAAGATTTATCAGTAAATAAGTCACGATAACTGCGGTAGTGCCGAGAATGAGCGAGCGGGGCAGGTTTTTCTGCGGGTCAGTAATTTCTGACGACACCATGCTTACGTTGTTCCATCCGTCGTAGGCCCAGAGCGCGCTCACCATGGCGGCAAAGAAGCCGGCGATGGTGGCGTGAACCGGTATCGCTCCACTTAAGTGCGCGAAATCCCCGGCACCAGCGAACAACCCCACGACAATTACTCCCGCTAACAACGCCATTTTCACGGCAGTGACAAAGACCTGCAAGCCGCCTCCGGAGCGGACGCCGATGTAGTTCACCCCCGCCAAGAGACAAACAAAAGCAATCGCAACCAACTGTCCGCGGCGGATCTCGAGCGGCGTAAAGCCTGGCCCTAGACGGAACGGCAACGTCACCACGGCTACGCCCAAACTGGGATAGAACACGGTGAGATACGTGTAGAAGCCGGCAGCCAGCGTCGCAATGGAGCCACTCTTAGCGACCGTGAATTGCGTCCACCCGTAAAGATAACCCCAAAAGGGCCCATAAGCGGCTGTCAAATAAACGTATTCGCCGCCGGCTTCCGGCATCGCGGCAGCCAGTTCCGCATATGTGAGGGCGCCGAAAAGAGATAGAAGGCCTGCTACCACCCAGACAACGAATAAGAGGCCAACGGAGCCGATATTCCGAATCATGGCTGAGGGCACCAGAAAGACGCCACTTCCGATGACGGTGCCGATGACAATGGAGATCGCGCCCGGCAGGCCGAGGCCCCGGATAAGGCTCGGCTGTGTTGCGGTCGCAGCGGTGCTAGACGACAGTTCGTTTCTCATGAAAGGCCAAGCCGACTAGCCAGCCGGTCCCAAATGTCACGCTGGCTCCAATCAAGACATACCAGGTATAAGCAACGGAGTTTCGAAACGCGAATGTGGCTGCGAAGCCTGCGGTCATGCCCGTCATGACGGCGATCTGGCCTGGGCGCCTGGTTAAGACTCCGAGTAGAAACGCGCCTAACAGGGCACCGTACAGAACGGAAGCGATGGAAAGGCCCGCCTCCAGAACCCTTCCCCAATGCCGTGCAACCAGGCCGATAGAGAACAAGATGACGCCCCACAGCACGGTGGCCCATCGAGCCAGTCTCAAATAGGTGGACTCCTGCAAATGCGGGCGCAGCGGGCGAAAGAAGTCCATAACCGTGGTGGATGCCAGGGCGTTGAGGGAAGCACTCAGGTTCGACATGGCGGCCGCCAGGATGGCAGCCACGGTAAGGCCGGCCAGCCCTACCGGCAGGTGGTTCCACAGGTATTCGGGATAGAGTGCGTCGAGTTTAGCCGGTGTGCCTTGCCCGGCGTCGCGCAGCGTCACGTAGAGCAGAAGACCAATGAAAAGAAAGAGGCTGAACTGGAAGAAAATCACGAACCAACTGGAAAGCAGAGCCAGGCGGCTGTCGCGCTGGTTGCGGGCGGACAATAACCGCTGTACCAGCAGCTGTTCTGTGCCATGGCTGGCCGTGACCAGAAAACAACCGCCAATAAGGCCGGCCCAGAAGCTGTAAGTGCGTTTGAAGAATGCCGGAGTAGGGGAGAAGCGGAAGTCAAACAGTTGAAGTTTGTGAGCGGCGGACGCGACGTCCATCGCATGATGCCAGCCGCCCGCAATGCCGTGAAGAATCAGAAAGAAACTGGCAATCGCGCCGGACATGTAGAGAAGCATCTGTATAACGTCCGTCCAAATCACGGCCGTCATGCCCCCCTCGAACGTGTAGAACAGAGTAAGGCAAACGATGACCGCAATCGACACCGCCTCGCCGGTGTGGAGCACAATAGAGACCACCAACGAAACGGCAAAGACCCGAACTCCTTCGGCCAGCGCGCGCAGGATAAGAAAGGTACCGGCAGTGAATTTGCGGACGTTGGGACCGAAGCGCCGTTGCATCAACTCATAAGCCGTGAACATCTCCCCACGGAAGTATTGGGGCAATAAAAGATAGGCGACAACCAGGCGGCCAAGAAGGTAGCCGAATACCAGTTGCAAGAACGTCAGATTGCCCCCAAAGGCAATGGCAGGTGTACCGATGACGGTCAAGGTGCTGGTCTCGGCGGAGACAATCGAGAACGCGATGGCCCACCAGGGCGCGCCGCGTCCGCCCAGAAAGTAGTCCTTAAGAGTTTTTTGACTCTCCTTGAATTGGGCACCGAACCAGGTAATTGCGACGAGATAGCCTGCGATTACCGCGAGGTCCAAAAGGTGCATTCGACATCGGGATCATAGCATGCGATTTCACAGTGAAGGGAACAACTTACGAAGGGCGCGCATCTATAGTGATAGGCAGATCAGGGCGAGTGAGCATATCGGTGAAGTTAACACTTTGGATCGGTGAGTATATTGCGGGCCAAGGCACCGGTTGTTATACTCCGGCTTGCGCTCGCGGAATCCGTAGAGTTGCAAACACTGTGAATGGCCGGTTCGAGATTGTCAACCGTGTCATCCGATTCGCGAAGTATTCTAAGGACGTAGAATCCTGTCTGGGAGGGTTGTCGTGGAGTTCTGTTTTTTAAGAGCGCGCAAAACGCTGGCGGCGAGCGGTGCACTCGCTTTAGTTTTGACCGGCACGGCCGGTACTTCGAATGCTTGGGCGCAGGCCACTCCCGCGCCGCAGCAAGGGGCTGCCGCAGCGGGTGGCCAGCCGGCTGCCGCGGGCAAGAACTGGAAGGATCGCGATGAGTATGATCTCTACGTCAAGATCTCTCAAATGCAGGATCCAAAGCAGCAGATCACCCTGCTGCAACAGTGGCAGGACAAATATCCGAACACCGACTTTTCGGCTGAGCGGAATACGTTTTGGCTGTTGGCTCTGAGCAAAGAAGCGGGCAGCGATCCGCAAGCCGCGCAACAGCTAATTACAAAATCTAATGACGTGCTGAAGACTGATCCGAAAAATTTCCGTGCCGCCTACTTCATCACTCTTTATGGCCCGCGAGTAGGCGGCGCCAGCCCGTCTCCTGAGTTGCAGGGCCAAGTAGACACGGCGGCACACACGGTGTTGGATAATCTCCCACCGAAACCAGCCAATATGGACGACGCGGCCTGGGCGAAAGCAAAGAGCCAAATTATGGCCGTTGCCGACAATGCCCTGGCTTGGGATGCCACCTCAAAGAAGGATCCGAATGGACAAGAGGAAGCTTATAAGGCGAGCTTGACGGCGGATCCGACGCAGGCCGGTATTTCGGCGGCTTACGCCAAAGCCCTATATGAGGAGAAGAAAGTGCCGGCGGCTCTGTATGAGTATGCTCGCGCGGGTTCTTACGACGGGCCAGGCGCGCTTCCGGACGCTGCTAAACAGCAGGCGCTCAACTTCTTCAAAACCGAGTACAAGAACTATCACGGCAGTGATGAGGGCGCGGACCAGATCCTGACCCAGGCGAAGACAACGCCGTTACCTCCAGATGGCTTCAGCATCGTGAGCGCCAACGACTTAGCGAATAAAGAAGCCGATACGCTGAACCAGCGCATCTCTGCGGACCCGTCTTTTAAGATGTGGTACGCCGTGAAGCAAAACCTTCAGGATAAGGGCGATTCGTTCTTCGACGGTTCTGTGAAAGACGTAGAGATCCCAGGCGGCGCTGAGGGCGTGAAAACGTTCAGCGGCACTATTGTTTCCCTTGATCCCGCAGACCATCCCACAAAGGCAGTTCTTGGGGTAGAAGATCCGACGAAGCCGGATGCAACGCTGCTCTTCTCTCAACCGCTGGGTACTGAGGCTTTGGACAAAATGAAAGTGGGACAGAAAATCGACTTCTCCGGCGTGGCGGAAAGTTATACCAAAGATCCCTACATGCTGACCTTCAAAGACCCGACGATCCCGGGCGTAAAAACAACGGCACCGGCGAAGACGGGCCACCGCCGCGGCAAGTAGTTCGCGCCACCTTGGTAACAAAGGCCGGAAGCTATCATGCTTCCGGCCTTTTTCATTTTCGCGTGGAAACATCGGACGTAAGGCAGGAGTCATCTAACAGACAAAGATGGCTGCCGATCAAATCCTGAAGGATCTTATGCAGCTTTGCGCTGATGTGCAGGATGGGCTATTTGAAGGCGCGGCGCATGCGGAACAGCCCGCACTGGCAGCTTTGCTGGAAGCGGACGCGGTCGCGTGGAACGGCTTTGCGGATCAATTGTTTCGAATCCTGCTGGCATTGGACCATACCAGTCCGGATGCGAAATGGAAGGCAAACTTCGATCGGAAGTGGATGAATCCGCAAGCCGACCTGACGGATCTGGACGACTTCAGCATCTGCGATGAATGCCTGCTTGGACTCTCGCTCTCGAAACGGAGGCTGGAACAAGCCCAACTTGCCGGCCTGCCGCAATTGCGTGAACTGCTACAAGTGCAACAGCGAAGCGTGGAGGACCAGATGGCCCGTCTGGTCCGGTATGTAGACGATGTAGACTGTCGGCCGGCCTGACAGTTTATTTCTTCGGCAGGGCACGGACCGCGCCCGTCGAGATCCCACCATCAACTAGCAATATTTGTCCCGTGATGTAGCGGCTGGATTCGGCCGCCAGGAAGACCACCGCTCCGTCCAGGTCGTCGGGCGCACCGGGTCGCTTCAATGGGATCCGGTCACTCAGATACGCCACCCATTCTTGGTCTTCGTACATCACCGCATTCTGCTTTGTGTTGAACCATCCTGGTGCCAGACAATTCACGGTAATGCCGTGCTTGCCCCAATCGTCCGCCAGAGACATGGTGAGCTGGCGAATGCCGCCCCGGCTGGCTCCATAAGGTGCCAGGCCCGCATAGCCGTTTACGCTGGTGACGGAACCGATGTTGATGATGCGGCCGTACTCTGCGCGGGGCCATGCGCCTCGCCACCGCCTGTGCGACAAAAAAGGCGCCGCGCAAATTGGTATCGAGGATTTGATTCCAATCGTCCCAGGTGACATCAAGCGCGGGCTTGCGGATATTCATGCCTGCGTTGTTCACCAGAATGTCGATTTTGCCGAAAGCTGACTTAGCCGCTTCGGCGCAAGCTGTTCGATGCTCGCCTGATCGCGGACATCGAGATCGAAGCGATACGGCGCGCCGGCCGAGCGCTTTGATTTCCTTCTTCGAAGGGCAGGCAATCCTCGCGTTTGCGGCTGGTGAGCACGAGATCGGCGCCGGAGCGTGCCAGCGCCCGCGCGAAGTATTGGCCCAGGCCGCGGCTGCTGCCGGTAACGATAGCCACATGGCCTGTCAGGTCGAAATAGGGATTGCTCATGCCCGCGCTCCTTCCACGTTCCGCGGCGTCAAAACCACCTTCATCAGGTTCGGCTCGCGGCGTGCAGACGGCCGAACCATTCAGCGCCTTGTTCCAGCGGAGCAATGGCTGAGATCAGCGGATCGACCTTGATGGCGCCCTTGGCCAGCAGTTCGATGCAGCGCGGGTATTCGCCCGACGAAGCGGCAGAGCCTTGCAAGCGTCAATTCGCGGCTTACAACGATTTGCAGAGGAATCTCCACCTGGGGCGTTACGTTGCCGATCAGCGTGACGTGTCCGCCTTTGCGTACGCTTTCGATGGCGCTTTTTACGGTGGGCGTGCTGCCGACCGCTTCCAGCGCAACATCAACTCCCGCGCCGTTGGTCAGGCGGTCCATCTGTTCTTTGACGTCGCTGGTTTTCGCATTGAGAGTCGCGGTGGCGCCCAGTTCGGTCGCCAGGCGCAGCCGAGTGTCATCAATGTCGACGACGAATGATGCGCGCGCACTTGGCTTCCTTCAACACTTGCAGCACCAGCAGCCCGATCATGCCGGCGCCCATCACGAGAGCCGTCGTCTCCGGGGTAATTTTTGCCAGCGAAACGGCGTGCACGGCAACCGCCAGCGGCTCAATCATGGCGGCGTGCTCGAACGGGATGATTCCGGCAACGGATAGGTAATTCGCTCCGGCACAACCACGTATTCGGCAAACGCGCCTTCGCGGCGCCATTCCGGAATGGATACGCCGAGAATTTGCCGGTTGTTGCATAGGTTCACTTCACCGCGGCGGCAATACTCACACTGCCCGCAATAGATGGTGGAATCGAAGGTGATCCGGTCTCCCTCGTGCAGCTTGGCCACATCGGTGCCCACCGCGGCAACGGTTCCGGCCGCCTCGTGACCCATGATGATGGGCGGCACGCGCCGGCCGGAGGTGCCGTCGTACCCGTGAACATCACTGCCGCAGATGCCGCACGCTTCTACGCGAACAAGGACTTCCCCCGCGCCTGGGCGGGGCATGGGGACATCGACAACGTCCAGGCGTCCATACTCTGACAACAAGAGTGCCTTCATGCTGCCAGAGTATCGAATGGTGCGCCCAGGGCAAGGTTTAGAGCTTGTTTGTGACTTCGTCCAGTAGGCGCATTACTTGTTGTGCATCGGTCGCCCGGTCGAACCGCTGAACAATCCAGGAAAACGGAATAGACACCGTTTTCAGACCGCCCTCGATAGCAAGAGAAATCTCAAGCCCCTTGCGTGCCACTTGCCGGACCTGTGTCTCGAATTCGTCCAGCCTTGCCTCATCTCCCTTGCAGGTCATCAGAAAGGCGGGTCCATTCCAGCGGTAAGCAGTAGCACCTGTAACTGCGAATTCGGATTGCAAAAACTCGCTTGCCGACTGCAGAATCTCGTCACCGCACTGACGTCCCAGGCGGGCGTTCCAGCGCTGCAGGTCGGCAAGCACGAAAATCCCAGCTGAAAAAAGGTGGCCTTGCGCCAGCAGTTCATGCACCGATTGGCCAACTGAATCAGGCCCTGGCAGTCCGGTGGTTTTGTCGGTACCGGGAACCAGTTGCGAGCTCGCCTTCAAAACGGCGCTCTTCAGGGAACGAGTCAGCTTCTGGGCTTCCAGCTGCACGCGCAGCGTCTCATTTCGCACCAGCGTCAGGCAGGCAAAAAGGCGATTGCGAACCTGTTTCAGGTCGTCTACGCTTCCAGCCCCTTCCAGGCTGCTTTCCAGCTTGCGCAGGTGATCCACGCCGTCTTTGCTGGAAGCGCCGATGGCGGCAATGGTGTCGGAGGCGATGGCGATCATGTTGCGCAGTTCGGCTTGCTGCGCGGAAACGGCAGCTTCGGCAGCTCGATTGTGTGCATCAACTACGTGGATGGCTCGCGCCAACTGAGAGCCGAGTTGCTCCGGAGAAGCGGAGCAGTCCACCTCGGCGGTGACTGCCCCCAACTCCTGTTGCAAGGTTGTCCGGCCAAAACCCTGAGCTTCGAAAGCCGTATCGCCCACACCGTTCAACAAGACTTTGAGGTGCTCTGTGCTGCACCCCGATTTCTTAGTAAGCAGATTGGCGAGAGAAATCATTTGCTTCTACCGGGCCTTCTCGATGGCCGGCCCGAGAAATTGCTCCGAACTTAGGAAGTAGCCGAGACTCTTCTAAACTCTCGTACCGGAGTTAAGCGTCGGCGTTTCGGGCTTTAAGGTCGGCCAGCAGACGATCAACCTTGTCCGTTCGTTCAAGTTCAGCGAAGCGCTGCTCCAAGCGCGGTTCTCCCAGAACGAGACTCCCTTGCCCCGCGGCCTCCGTTTCAACGATCTTCCAGCGCATACGATCGAGTACTTCGGCGTCGCTGCCATTAGCCGGATTTCCAATCTGTGCGGCGACGCGCGCTCGCCGGTGCTGGGCCACCAGCAAGTCAGCTTGCGACCGCGTTTCCAACATCTTCTGCTCCAACCGGTGCAGGGCATCCTTCAGTTGCTGCACCTGCACTCGCTGGTCACTTAACTGTTCCGCGAAGTTCTTGGCAGCGGTGTCAAAGGTGAGCGATTTCTCCAGTGCCGCTCTCGCCATGCCTTCTTCGCTCTTTTGCAGCGCGAGTTCGGCTTTGGTGTACCAGGCCCGCTGCTGCTCCGTATTTTCCTGGCAGCGCCGCTCTAAGAGATGCTGATTGGCGAGCGACATGGCGACTTGTGTCTTCACCTGGACGTACTGATTCTGCATGTCGAGGAGAAGCTGCTTCAGCAGCTTCTCCGGATCTTCCGCTTTGTCGATCAAGTCGTTCAGATTGGCTTTGATCAGCGTGGTTACGCGATCCAATAAAGGCATTTCACTTCTCCTTTTAGCCTGTGCTTGTTTCCGTTATACGTTTCGTTTCGCTTCTCCATTCGGCTTGTCACCGATGGTGCGCACTTTGCCGAGCAGTTCCGACATCTGCATTCCGGAGAGGGTCTCAAACAGCGCCGGAATCTGAGCTGCCATTTTCGTCATATCGCCAGTGATTTTGTTCATGCCCGCCGCTTGCGCCATCGCCCGTGGATACGATCGTGATCTTGTCCACGTTGGCCAGCGGCGCTGCCAGCGCCCGCACTACCTCCGGCATACCCGTGATCAGTTTGTCCACCACGGCTGCCTGGTTCCATTCTTGATACGCTCCTGCCTTCACGTTCATCGCCTTGGCTTCGGCTTCGCCTTTACGCAAAATGATGTCGGCATCGGCTTCACCTTGCAAACGCGTGGCAGTAGCTGCGCCTTCCGCCTCAATCATGGTCTTGCGGCGCTGCGCCTCGGCTAACATCTCAATGCGTTGGCGTTCAATCTCCGCATTCTTCAGGACGGTGGCGATTAGTTCTTTTTCGTGGCGCAGAATTTCGGCCTCCTGCACCTTGATCTCGCCTGCTCTTTTTCCACCTGACGAATCTTTACGGCCTCCACCATCACCTGTTGCTGCATCATGTTTGCCTGGATGTCGTAGGCCTTGTCCGCTTGCGCCTGCTGGCGTTTGATGGTTTCCGCATACTGGGCTTTCTTGATTTCCAGGTCACGCTGTGCCTCGGCCTGCGCCGCCATCGAAAGTGCTTCTGCCAGCACTCGCTCCTGATCGGCCTGTGCCTTGGCCACCGCCGACGCGCGTAGTGCTTCCGCCCTCCGGATGGCGGTGTCGCGTTCGGCTTCGGCTGAGGCTACATCGGCGTCCCGCTTGATGCGAGCCACGTCAGGCCGCCCCATGTTGCTGATGTAATCGTTCTTGTCGCGGACTTCTTTGATGGTGAACGAGATAACTTCCAGCCCCATCTTGCTGAGGTCTTCTGCACAGGTGGCGCGCATGCGATCGGCAACCATCTCCGGTTCTTTCACAATCTGCTCCACGGAGAGTTGGCCGATAATGCCGCGCAGATGCCCTTCCATCACCAGCCGGATCAGCGCTTCCCGCGATTGGTCCGTCTTCGTCAGGAACTGTTCGGCGGCGGTTTGGATGGAAACTGGGTCGCTCTTGACCTTTATCTGCGCTACGGCCTCCACCGTCACGGCTACGCCCTGCTTCGTGTACAGGTCCTGCTGAGGGGCGACATCGAACGACATCAACTGCAGCGAGAGTTGACGGAAGCTCTCCACCATGGGAAAGATCACGGTGCCTTTACCCTGGATGATCCGGGTGCCTCGAAGACCATAAACAATCAGTGCTTCATGCGGCCCTGCCTTGCGGTACAGCGTAGCCATGGCCATCATGCACGCCAGCAAAACCAGGACCAGGATAACGGCGATATAAACAGCTTCGTTGAACATAACGTTGGTCTCCTTGCGACGACTTTCCTCCGCCTGTTGCGGTTATGAGTGTGGTCCGCCCTGGATCATCGCTTCCCAGGTGCGCACATGCGCGACGCCGCGATCGTATTGAGTGACGATCACCTCGCGGCCTCGCTCGATTTCGATCCCGTCTTCGCTGCGTGCCGGAACGCAACGCCGCGCCCCTTCGCGGACGTAAAGAACTTCGCCGATCCCGCCGGGCCGGATAGCACAGGACACATGTCCCAGTACCCCGACCATTTCGTAGTCGATCGGATCCAGCGGCTTTTCACGGCTCTGTAGAAAGTGCAGGAACGACGCAAGCGCGAAGGCGCCCGCTGTTCCCGAAGCCAAGCTCAATAGCAGGTTGAGCCATAGCAGCAGGCCTGAGTAATGTGTCAACAGATAGCCGGCTCCGCCAAACCAGGCCAGGAACACCGCGATCGAGCTCGGATTCACCAAAGCCGCCGTTCGGCTGGGTGCTCCAAACCTTGCAACGGACCCATGCCCGGTATGCACATGTGCATGCACGTGACCGCCATGTCCAATATGCAGACCGCCTAAGGCCAGCGAGAGAACGGCCCACAAGGTGCCCGCCACAAAACAGAAAAGAAAGAGTTCTTGCCAGCTCATGCGCTTGCTCCTTTTTCACTCTCCGGCTGTAAGGCTTCACACAGCCGTTCCAATAGCTCGGGTGTGGCCAGGATCTCGGAGAGCACCATAAGGCACTTGCGTGAGTCCTCGTGATGAGCAAGCCGTAGCAACGCTCCGGCCAACTTCCTGTCCTTGCGAAACTTCTCAGCCCCAGCCACCAGCCACAGGTCCAGCTGCATCTCTTCGTCCTGCAAGTCGGTCAGCAACTCGGTCTGAAAGCCCTCCGGGTCGTCCACCAGATAGCCTGGGTGCACGCCAAAAAACTTTGCTAACAGCAGGCGGGTGGTGTTGGTCAGGTGCGGTCGCGTCCCGTTCTCTATCTGCGACAGATAGGGCTGGCTGATCGAACGGTTCAGCTCGCCCTTTATCGCGTCGACGACCTCTTTCTGGGTCATTTCGCGATTGAGACCACGCAGCTGGCCCTCCATCACTCGCAGATAGCGGACTTTTTCGGCGATGGTCATATTGCTATCTGCAATTTATTTATCACGGATTGCAATATCGGTGCAAGAGAAATCGAGAGCTGCTTTCACACTGGAGTGTGCCGCTGGAGCCATGTAACCTAACAGATTGCCGGACCGCCGTAGGTTTAACCACGCTGAACGAAACGCTTCCTTGAAGCTGGCTTTGCGGCAGAAAGACTGCGAATGCTGGTAGAGCAGGACGTTATCGAGAAAGCGCGCAACGGGGATGCTGCGGCCTTCAACGAGTTGGTTCTCGCTTATCGGCGGCGCATTCTGGGGACGGTAGCCCGGCTAATCGGCCGGCCGGAAGACGTGGAGGATGTGGCGCAGGAAGTCTTTGTGCGGTTGTATCACTCGCTCGACCAACTGCGAAGCTCTGAGGTGTTCGAGCCTTGGCTCTATCGGCTGACAATGAATGCGTCTTACGACTACTTACGTCGAAGCAGGCGCCGAAACGAGCTTAGGATGGCGGATCTGAGTGAGCAGCAGGTGGTTACCGCAGACTCGGAAGCAGGCAGCCAAGCCGATTACGAACTGAAGCAAAAGGGCCGGGTCCGCGACTTTATGAACGCGCTTTTCTCCAACGTGTCCGAACAAGACCGCATCCTGTTAACACTGAAGGAAGTAGAAGGTTTATCGTTGAAAGAACTCGAGGCCATCTACCGGGTAAACGAGAACGCGTTGAAAGTGCGGCTGTTTCGCGCACGTCAACGTGTACTAAAGGCCTACGAAAGCGCCTCGAAAAATGGGGATTTGTAAGGGGACAGGGCAGGGGTGCCAAACGTGAGCGATAGCGACATTCGACTACAACAGCTTTTTGCGCAGTACCGGGAGGCTTGTCCGGACCGTGAACCGGAAGCTAATTTCATGCCAAAACTCTGGCAGAAGATCGATGAGCGGCAAGGGTTTCTTTTTTCCTTCGAACACATCGCCAAGTTCTTCGCTGCGGCTTCGGCGGTGTTATGTCTGTTACTGCTGTTACTTGATTACGGTTACGGCGCACGATCGCGCTTTGCCAGCTTCTCGTATCCCGACGCGCTGGCCGCCAATCACAGTCCGGAGCAGACCTTCTTCACCGAAGGACTGCGCAGCACGGCGGGTGTTGAGGATGGGGCCGTTCATTAGGGTTCTCGGCGTACCTCTATGAACAAACGTCATCAACTTACGGCAGTCCTGTTTGCTCTCCTCCTTTTTGGCACCGGCGTCGCCGTCGGAGCTTTGGGCCATCGACTCTATTCCAGCAACGTTGTCAACGCGAAGAGCACGGACGATTTCCGGCAGCGCTATCTCAGCGAGATGGAAACGAAGTTGAAGCTGACAGCCGATCAGAAAACCAGGCTGGAAGCCATCATGGACCAGACCAAGGCAAAGTATCGCGCCATGCGTCCCATGATGGCCAAAATCAAACAAGAGCACATCGACGAAGTGCGCTCCATCTTAACGCCGGAGCAGCGACCGGAATACGAGCATCTGGTGGCCGAGCACGAGAAGCATGCGCGCGAGCAGGACGAGCATGACCGGCACCCGCGCCGGCCCTGATCGGTGGCTTCGTCCGGCCCGCTGCTGCCGTGCGCTGAAGAGGCCGCTGGCGAGCCATTCACTATACTAAAAGCGAGATTGTCGGAAGTTACTTGCAACGAAGTGCCGAACGGCACGCTGGGCTTTGCTCCTCCCACTCAGATATCGCGGCCGCACCACATTCGCCGGACATTTGGGCTATTGGCATTGGTGGTCATCCCAAAGCCGGTCAGCAATCTTTTTCTGACCTGGGGAGTGCGTCATTTTCCGCATGTGCTGTCAATCCACCCGGCACAGTATGCGTTGGCGGTGTTCGACCCGCTGGTGCTGGTGGGAGTTGCCATCCAGATTTTTTGGCTGCTTGGCCGGATGAGCCTTCTCAGCGTGGCGGACCTAAGTTTCGTTGTGCCTGTGACAGCCACTGGCTATGTGCTCTCGGCGCTGCTGGGCCGAGTTTTTTTGCATGAGCATATTGATGCCAATCGCTGGCTCGGGATCCTGCTAATTACCCTGGGCGCAGTTCTCGTAGCACCGACGATCGCCAACTTCACATTTTTCCCGCATAACTCGCACGGCAGCGAACAGGTCGACAATGCCGCTTCTGTCGATCGCGAAACCGGCTCGGAAGATAGTAACAACAGTAGTCTCGTTGAAACGTTGTAACGCAGTTGTGAGAAGGCGCGCCCACATCAGTACACCCCGAAACCAGTTCGGGTGGAAAACCCGGCTGCCCGCAGCCGCCTATATCTACTCAGTTACAAGTTAAACAATTTGAGGTAAGGACAGGAGCACAGTTTAGAAGATGAAGATCTGCGTACTTGGTGGTGACGGATACTGCGGTTGGGCAACGGCGCTCTACCTTTCCCGCAAGGGCCATTCTGTCTCGATTGTTGACAATTTTATCCGGCGTAAGTGGGATTTCGAATTGGGTTTCCAGACTCTCACCCCGATCCGATCGCTTGAAGAACGAGTGAAGGTGTGGAAGGAATTGACCGGTCTCGAGATCGAATGTTTCTCCGCCGATATCACCGAGTATGACGAGGTTGTTGAAGTCTTCAAACGCTTCGAGCCCGAGGCGATTATTCACTTTGCCGAGCAGCGCTCTGCTCCCTACTCCATGATCGATCGTAAGCATGCCGTTTTCACGCAAGTGAACAACGTTGTAGGCACGCTTAACATTATGTTTGCCATTCGTGAGATGCAACCGGATTGTCACCTTGTGAAGCTCGGCACCATGGGCGAATATGGGACGCCCAATATCGACATCGAAGAGGGCTACATCACCATCGAGCACAATGGCCGCAAGGATGTGCTTCCTTTCCCGAAACAGCCAGGCTCCTTTTATCACCTGTCGAAAGTGCACGACTCCCACAACATCATGTTCGGGTGCAAGATCTGGGGCCTTCGCGCGACCGATCTGAACCAGGGCGTGGTCTACGGGACTATGACCGACGAAGTGGCCATGGACGAAGCATTGATCAACCGCTTCGACTACGACGAAGTGTTCGGGACTGTCCTAAATCGCTTCTGCCTGCAGGCTGCGATCCGACATCCGCTCACCGTGTACGGACAAGGCGGCCAGACACGGGGCTTCCTGGATATCCGCGACACTGTACGCTGCATTGAATTGGCGTGTCTGAATCCTGCCGGACGCGGCGAGTTCCGCGTTTTCAACCAATTCACCGAGCAATTCTCAGTTTTGGAACTGGCGCAACTGGTTCGCACAGCGGCGGCAAATCTTGGCTTGGAAGTGGAGATCAGCCACCAGCCGACACCGCGTGTGGAATCGGAGCAGCACTACTACAACGCCAAGCACTCGAAGTTGATTGAGCTTGGACTGAAGCCGCACCTCATCTGTGACTCCTTGCTTGATTCGCTGATGAACATCGCTATCCGCTATGCGGACCGGATTGACCGTGACGCGCTGCAGCCCAACGTGAACTGGCGCAAGACACGAAACGAGCTTTCCAGGGCGGTCAAGGTGCCGGCCGGTGTAGGTATTTAGACCATCTCGATAGCGGGCGACGAACTCAGTTGATAGTTTCTAGTCGCCCGCAGATATCGGGACAAGATGCCCGCCGCGAATACGGTACCTGCCGTCGCGCCAGTGTATGGTGTCGCATGTGAAGCTGAACAGCCACAGTGCCAGGGCGATTGCGTCCCAGGCAACAAACAACGGGGCTTTTTGCCAGACCTCATGCTGTTTCAGCCCGTGGCGGCCGACCATCCATGTCATCGCACAGCGCAGTAGCACGTAAACACCGAAGTAGATAGCGGCGATCGGAACGGTCGGGCAAACAGCAACTGCAATCAGGCTCCACGCCAGCCCGTGGGTGAAGATCAGGCCCAGATGTCCACCGGGCCGGAGATGGCGCATCACCACAATCCAACGCAATCTTTTCTTCAACAGTTCACCGAAAGATCGGAAATCCGAAACAGTCGAGACGGCATACGGCAGCAGTTCCACTTTGTGCCCATGCTCGGCGATCATCCTGCCAATAAGCAAGTCATCCGCCGGGCGGTTCACAAGCGCGTCATAGCCGTCGAACTCGGCCAGTCGCGTACGCGTAGTCGCGATAGTCGTACCCAGGGCGAACTTCACGCCGTCTAGTTGCCAGGCGGTTAAGATACTCGGAAAAAAGTCCGAGATCATGCCCAACCACTGCAGATTCTCGGCGAAGGTGTGTGTGCCCGTCGAGACGTAAAGACAAGTCACGCCGCCGACCTTCGCATCTTGCAAGGGTGCAATGATGTTGCGGAAGTAATCCGGCTCTACGCGCACGTCGCTATCGTTGATGACTAGATGCTCGTAAGTGGCCTCGCTGGTTAAGCGGGCCAGCTTTGCCACTTTGTCATTCACGCCGTTGCGATTCGAGCCGACAATCAGGCGAATTTTGCAGTCCGGGAAGTCCTTGACAAGTTGGTCGATGACGGGCACCACCGGATCTTGCAGACTGCCGACACAAAAGAGAAGCTCGTATTCCGGGTAGTCCTGGCGGCACAGGCTGGCAAAATTTTCATAAGCGTCCGGGTCGAGGCCGCGAATTGGTTTTAAATTGCTGATGGGCGGCGTGAATGTGGAAGGAGTCTCCGCCGAGGCAGACGTCCGAAAGAAGCGCCACGAACTGTACAGCGACAGTAGGTAGTAGATAAAAGGAAAAGTGGCAACTACCAGGGCGAGGTCGCGGATAGCAATGGGCATCATCTACTGTTTGCTTTGGTGATTCTCAAAGTGGCGAGGTTACCCGAAACCCTCGTTTCGCGGCGGCGATCGACTATTCAGTTAACAGCCTCAAAGCGTAAGACGAGGCGAACGCCATCTTGTTGACACAGCGCGCCAAGTCTTTCATCTAAGACATGTTAAAGTTACTTGTGGGTAGGCACTTACTCAGTCTCGTCGCTGGCCTCAACTGTTCAACAGAACACTTTTCTTTGAGACTAGACCTTCTTTACTAGAGAGATTCTTAACCTTGTGCGGTATTCTCGGCTTCACTCATCGTAACCGGCGCCCCTCTTCGGAGCTGGTCCACGAAGCTTTGCAACTTATAAAGCATCGAGGGCCCGACCGGCAGGCGGCCGTTAGCACGAGCGTGGCAACGCTAGGCGCAACGCGTTTAAAGATCCTCGATATGATCACCGGCGATCAGCCGATGGCCAGTGCCGATAACGATACCGTGATCGCCTTCAACGGCGAGATTTACAACCACCTCGAAGTACGTCAGGAACTGGAGCAAAGAGGCTTCCGCTTCCATACACAGACAGATACCGAGACACTCCTGAACGCGTTTTTGGCTTGGGATGTGGAGTGTTTTTCGCGCTTGCGCGGGATGTTCGCGGTCGCTTTCTGGACCAAGTCCACGCGTCGGCTGCTCCTTGCCCGGGACCGTGTGGGCATAAAGCCGCTGTACTTCGCGCAGCATGGCGGTGAACTCTATTTCGCTTCGGAGACGAAAGCCATCCTGATTCACCCGGAGATCGAGCGAAATCTGAACCCGGCGGCTCTGGATGTTTATCTTTCGCTGAACTATCCCGCGGGCTCGCACAGCTTGATTGCGGGCATAGAGAAGGTGCCTCCAGGTTCCTGGCTGGAGTGGCGAGATGGTGTTGTCCGTTCCGGAAAGTATTGGCGCCTGCCTTTTCAGGAACAACCGAATACACTCCCGGACGCCTGCGAGGAACTGGACGAACTGCTGCAGAAAGCCGTCGAGGAGCACCTGTTATCCGATGTGCCTCTCGGCGTCTGGCTCAGTGGCGGTCTGGATTCCACAACTATCCTTCACTATGCCTCCAGGGCCTCGTCGCGAAGGTTGCAGTCGTTCTCGATGTCGTTCCAAGGCCGCAGCTTCGATGAGAGCAAGTACATCGCCGAGGCAGCACGCACATACGGCACGGAGCATCATGAGATCGACCTGAACGGCGACTCCGATCTGCGCAGCGCTATCGAGGAGTTCGCGTACTTCTCTGACGAGCCGAATGCCGACGCGGGCGCTCTTCCGGTCTGGTACCTGTCGAAGCTGACGCGCCGAACTGCAACGGTCGCCTTAAGCGGAGAAGGCGCCGACGAACTCTTTGGTGGTTATTTGACATATCGGGCGGATGCCTTGGCGCAACCCATGCGCCGTTTGCCGAAAGCGGCCCTGCGCGCGGCTCGTTGGGCGGCGGGATTATTGCCCGTCTCCGATGAAAAAATCGGATGGGAGTACAAGGTCAAGCGTTTCCTCGAAGGAAGTCTCCTGCCGGCGGCTCGTGCGCACATTTACTGGAACGGAACGTTCTCCGACAGGGACCGCCGCCAGCTGTTGAAGGTTCCCGACTCGCGAGCTCTGGATAAGATCTTGCGGACTCCGCCCTCTGTCGGCGATCCACTGCGGGCCCATCTCTGGTTCGATCAGACGTACTACCTGCCCGACGATATCTTGATGAAAGTGGATCGGATGAGCATGGCGCATTCCATCGAAGTCCGGCCTCCTTTCCTGGACCATCGGCTGATTGAATTCGCCAACGCCTTGCCCAGTCGCCTGAAGGTGAACGGTTCGAAGCAAAAAGTGGTTCTGAAGGCCTTGATGAGCAGCAAGCTGCCGCCTTCGATTACCCAGCGCAAAAAGATTGGCCTCGACATACCGGCGCATGAATGGTTACGTGGTCCGCTGCGGCCGTTACTGATCGAGACTCTTCAGATGGCGAAGCGCGAATACGGCGAGTTGTTTCAGCAGGCGGAAATCGACCGGTTCTTACAGCTTCACCTGAGCCGGCGGGCCAACGTGGGCTATCACCTTTGGGGTCTGATGATCCTGTTTCTTTGGATGAAAAAATGGCGAATACAGATAGCGGGATCACGCTCACTGCAACCCCAACTCGCACAAAGCGCCGCTTTCAGCTCTCTCTAGCACTCCTTCTGGTTCTGATTGCAGCCGCGGTTTACCTTGGCTGTGCCATCTCACCGCCTTCGCTGATGGACGATGTGGATGCGGTGCAGTGTCAGATTGCCCGCAACATGCTGCAATCTGGCGATTGGGTGTCGGCACGGCTGGACGGCGTACTCTACCTGGAAAAGTCGCCGCTGATTTTTTGGCTCATTGCGGCCAGCTACAAGATATTCGGTCCGTTCGACTGGGCGGCGCGCTTGCCCGTAGCACTGTCCTCGGTTGCGCTTGCTTCGCTCACCATGGCCATTGGAGTCTGGGCATTCGGCCGGCGAGCCGGTTTCTACGCTGGCTTGGTCATCGCGACCTGCATCGGTCTATTTCTATTCACGCGCATCCAGATTCCCGATGTGATGCTGACGTTTACCATCGCGCTGGCTCTATGGTCCTTCTTGCGAGCGCTGGATGACGATGAGCCGCGCCCGCGTCTTTACGCCTTCCTGCTGGCAGCCAGCCTCGGCCTTGGACTGCTGCTGAAAAGCCTGATTGCGCTAGTCTTTCCTATCGGCGCTGCGTTCTTCTATCTGGTCTTTACGAAGCAACTGCTCGCTTCCAGAACATGGCAACGCTTGCGGCCATTTAGCGGAATCGGGATCGTTCTCTTGATTGCGGCGCCTTGGCATATTCTTGCCACGCTCCAGAACCCGCCCTACCTGGATTTCGCCATGGTTAGCATTCCGGGCCAGTGGCATGGGTTCTTCTGGTTCTACTTCATCAACGAACAGTTGCTGCGCTTTCTAAACCTGCGCACGCCCCGTGATTACGACACCGTTCCGCTCGCGCTGTTCTGGGGATTCCATCTCTTGTGGTTCTTCCCGTGGAGCGTTTACCTGCCGGCAGCCGTTCGACAGAACTTCCGGCCCACAGACCGAGCCGGCCGGACGCGCCTGCTCGCCCTTTGCTGGATAGGCGTGGTGATGGTGTTCTTCTCGTTCTCAACCACGCAGGAATATTACTCCATGCCTTGCTATCCGGCGGTCGCCTTACTTCTTGGTTATGCGATGACCCGGGAAACATCCGCCGTGCGTTGGGGCACAAGGGCTCTGGCGTTCATCACCGGGCTGGCCGCAATCATCGCCTTTGTCCTGGTGTTTCTGGTCTGGAACCGGCCGACGCCGGGCGACATCTCTGTCGCGCTGAGCAGTCATCCTGAAGCCTACAAGCTGTCGCTGGGCCACATGGAGGATTTAACGCTGGCCTCGTTCGCCTACCTACGCGTGCCGCTATTGATCGCGGGTATTGCGTTCTCCATCGGCGCACTCGGAAGCACCATCTGGCGCGGCCGGCGCGCGTTTCTCTCCGTAGCTCTCATGATGGTCCTCTTCTACCAGGCGGCGCGCCTGGCCTTAGTGGTCTTTGACCCTTACATGAGTTCGCGCAGTCTGGCAACGGCGCTGCTGCACTCGCCGCAAGGTGGCTTAATCGTGGACCACCACTACTACACGTTTTCGTCAGTGATCTTCTACACGAACCGGCGAGCGCTGCTCCTCAACGGCAAGGTGAACAACCTCATCTATGGATCCGTGGCGCCAGGGGTGCCCGACGTTTTCATCGACGATGCAACGTTCAGCACGCTGTGGAACACCGAAAAACGCTGGTACGTAGTGGGCGCAGACAACGCCCTGCCTCGTTTTGAAAAGCTGGTGGGCCCTAGCCGTCTCTACGTCGTTCAACGTACGGGGGGCAAGTTTCTGTTCACCAATCACCCGCTCTGACGAACTGAAACTTGCGTCATTAAACTTCATTAATGCTTGGTCACTGTTCTTCGGAACAGCCTGTAAATGGCCGTTCGCGTCTCATAGCCAGATTCGATGGGAACGATTTCGAATCGAAGGAGACACAAATGAAACGGGTTGGGCTTCTTACCTTTGCTCTCGCGGCTTTTTTTGCTTTTTTGCAGCCGTCGAAAGCCTCCGCGCAACAGTACGAAATCTACGGCGGGTATGGGAATGCTCCCTACGCCTATGGCTACTCGCAGCCCTACGGAGGCGGCGGTTACTACTACAATGACGACCGCCGCGACCGCCGTTGGCGCGAACGCGAGTGGAGAGAACACGAACGCCAGGAGTGGCGTGAACACCAATGGCGCGAGCACGAGCGCCGCGATCACGATCGAGACCGCTATTACGACCGCGATCGCTACTGGGATCGCCGCTAACCCTTACACTCCGCATGCCGGATGCACGCTGCATGCTACGATGCGGCATTCATGCTGACCCGTTGCTCCGCTGGTGCATCTGGCATTCGCTTCGCTATCCTCACGCTCTTTCTAACCACCGGCATTGGCGCGCAAAGCGCAACAGCACCGCCGGTCGCACATCCACGAAGAGGGCCGGCGGAACCATCATTGGGCGCATGGACAGCAGATCAGATTGCGAACATGCGGCGTCTTCGCGAAGCGGCTATGGCGGACGACTATGCGCTTCGCGAACTGCGGCACTTGACCGACAACATAGGCCCTCGGATCACCGGATCTCCACAGGCGGAGCACGCGGTCGAGTATGTCGCTGCCGAAATGCGCGCTCTAGGGGCGGACGTCTCGCTTGAAAAGATCACTGTGCCGCACTGGGTGCGAGGCGCTGAGACGGGCGAGCTTATTTCATGGCCGGGTTGCACTCCCGGTACAACCCAGAAAATCGTTCTGACGGCTCTGGGCGGCAGCGTTGCCACGCCTGCGACTGGCTTGACCGCGGAGCTTGTCGTAGTGAATAACTTCGACGAATTTCGGGCTCTTCCGGATGGCGCCGTCCAGGGCAAAATTCTACTGTTCAATGAGCTGTTCGACAAACGCCTGGCAGCTCAGGGCAATGGCGACGCGGCTTATGGTCAGGCTGTTGTCTATCGCGGCGGCGGCCCGTCGGCCGGCGCCAAACTCGGTGCTGTGGCTGTGTTGGTTCGTTCGGTGGGCGGTGCGGATTATCGCCTGCCACATACCGGCGCTACTAACTACGCACCGGACGCACCACAGATTCCCGCCGCGGCGGTAACCGCGGAGGATGCAGACCTGCTTGCGAACCTCGCCGGGCAAGGTCCGGTGCGCTTCCATCTCACGCTTACGCCGCAGGACTTGGGCCGCAGCTCCCAGTGCGAACGTGATCGCCGATTGGAAGGGCAGCACGCAACCGGAAGAAATCGTCATAGTCTCCGGTCACCTGGATTCCTGGGATTTAGGCACCGGCGCCATTGACGATGGAGCGGGAGTGGTTGTGTCCATGCAAGCCATACACTTGCTGAATCAGTTGGGCATTCACCCCAAGCGAACCATTCGCTTCGTCGCCTGGATGAACGAAGAACATGGATCGGATGGCGCCAAAGCATATGCAGCCGAGCATGCCGGCGAAGTGGCTCACCACGCTGGCGCGCTCGAGTCCGATTTAGGGGCAGGCCATCCCTCCGGCATCGTGTTTACCGGCAAGCCGGAGATGCAGCAGTGGCTCGCTCCGGTGGCCGGAATCTTGGAGCCAATTGGCGCTGCCGTGGTGACAAAAAGCGATTTCGCCGCTGAAGACATAAGCCCGCTGGGCGACGCCGGCGTGCCCACCTTCAGTCCGTCCCAGGACAGCCGGTTCTACTTCAACTATCACCACACAGCAGCGGACACCTTCGACAAAGTAGACGGGCGCGAGCTGAATGAGAATGCGGCGGTGATGACCGTGCTGGCGTACGCTTTGGCAGAGTCTGACGGCCCTGCGCCGCGTTGAACTGGCCGCTTGGCTACATCTTATAGCGCCCGAGATCCTCGTCGTTCAAGTTCTCGAGCCATTTCCGCAATTCTTCGTTGCTGACTTTGTCCGAAACGGTATGGGAACTCTTCGACGACTGCAACACCTTTTCTTCGACATAGATGGGGCAATCGTGCCTCAGCGCTAAAGCCAGGGCATCGCTGGGGCGGCTGTCCACGCTGATCATCTCGCCTCCGCGATCCAGCCAAATTAAAGCGTAAAAGGTGTCGTCCTTCAGTTCACTCACAACCACCTTCTTAATCTTCGTGTCCAGACCCATCAACAGAATCTTGATCAGGTCATGGGTCATGGGCCGGGGTGTGGTTACTTTTTCGATTTCAAGCGCAATCGCATTCGCCTCGTATATGCCTACCCAGATCGGCAACACAGAATCGCCGGACATGTCTTTCAGGACAACAATGGGCATGTTTGTCATGGGATCCATCATCAATCCCCGGATTTTCATTTCAACTTCCATCACGTGCCTCCCGTTCCTGACCTAACTACTGGACGCGTTCGCCCGCTAAACTGTTCGGACCGGCGCGTGTCACCAGAACATCCACATAGTGACCCACCAGGGTTCGCGCTTCCTCCGGTTCTGGAAGTGCTTCGTCGAAGAAGTTCAACGTCTTGTGCTGGCTGGTTTTCCCCATCCATTGCCGGGTGGCTTTGTTGAAGCCTTCCACGTGCACTTCTTCCGTTGTGCCTACATAGCAGGCGTTGCGGCGCAGCTGAATGGCCCGTTGGCGTTCCTGCAGGGCAAGGAATCGGCGTGTTTTTTCCTCCTCCGGAATGTGATCTTCGTACTGTTGGGCTGGCGTATTGGGCCGCTTGGAGTACTTGAAAATAAACATAGATTCGTACCCGACTTCTTCGGCCAGGCGTACTGTCTCTTCAAAATCGGCTTCGGTCTCACCCGGAAAGCCCACGATAATATCGGTGGTAATCGCGATATCGCGCTTGGCATTTTTCATCCAGTCAATGCGGCGCATGTATTCATCGCGGGTGTATTGGCGCTGCATCCGGCCCAATATGCTTGTGGAACCGGACTGCACCGGAAGATGGATGTGATTGCAGAGCGACGGGTTTTCATCAATCGCGTCCACAATCGCCTTCACGAAATCACGGGGATGAGACGTAGTAAATCGAACGCGTCGAATGCCGTCGATCTCGCCTACCGATGCCAGAAGCTGCGCAAAGTCCCATCCGGCGGCCGAAGGATCGCGATAACTGTTTACATTCTGGCCCAGCAGCTGTAGTTCCGTATACCCGGCACCGGCCAGCGTTCGAGCTTCGGCCAGCACACTCTCGCCCGTGCGGCTGCGCTCCGGCCCGCGCGTCATTGGCACCACGCAATAGGCGCACGATTTGTCGCAGCCTTCAATGATGGTGATGTAGGCGCGATGCGGATTGTCGCGGCGCGTCCACGGCGTGTCGAACGTCTCCGACGTGTCCAGGCTCAATCCGGTAACGCGGCGATTGCCGGTTTCCAGCTGCACCAGCAACTCGGGCAATCTGGTATAGCTCGCCGAACCGGCCACCAGGCTGACGTGCGGCGCCCGTTCGAAGATATGCTCGCCTTCCTGCTGGGCAACACAGCCAAGAACACCGAACACCTTCCCCTTGCCAGCCTGCTTCTTGAACTGGTCCAGCCGGTGGAAAACTTTCTGTTCCGCCTTATCGCGAATGCTGCAGGTGTTGTAGAGAATCAACTCGGCCGCCTCGGGGCCGTCCACCTGTTGGTACCCCTCCTGCACCAGCGTGCCCACAACCTTCTCTGAGTCGTGTGCGTTCATCTGGCACCCGAATGTCTCTATGTAGAACGTCTTCATGCTTGTTCCTGCCGTGCTGCTAACCATGCAGGAAATGCATTACCCAGCCAATGCCGAAGAGCGCCACCAGGAAACAGCCGAAGCAATAGGCGCCGTAGCGCAAACGCTCGTGATCCGTTCTCTTGGTGACAACGCCCAGTACGACGCTGCTGACAAGTGCGAATAGCAGCGACATCTGAAAATGGTCGAGCGTGAGGTTCATTGTGTTCTTCCGTCGCCTATTCTTTTTCCCGCGTGGCGATCTCGTACGCGTCTACAATCGCCAGGATATTTAACAAGCCCGCGGCTACAAGGAACTTCGAACCGTAGTCGACACTGTGCGACGGCACGTCGGGAGCCGAATAGCCGGACCAAACTGCAATGAAGTAGATCAGGCCTGAAGCCATATCTCCTATCAGTCCACCGTATTGAATCAGCTTCGATAAAACATCGCCATTCCCGGATACCTGAAACATGGGCCCGTGCATAGCTAAGCCGAGAGCGAACGTGAGAAGCACCGTCGCCGCTAAGATGGCGCCCCTTCCCCGGCGTCCGAGGAAGAAATGACCGCCACCGGGCACCAGCCAGGCAAGCACCGCCGTGAGTAAAGGAGAACGGACCGGCGCTGACGCAACCGCATCGGGCATCGCTGAAGGCATTTCTTTGATTTTAGCTGGAACGTTCGGCGATACACTTTGACTCCAACGGACAAGGAGTCTTATGCGATTCACTCAGAAGGTTGTTCTTCCCGGCAGTCAGCGGGCTGAAGTCGCCGGAGCGCGGGTGTCAGGCACGCTCGACCCGAGAGAAACGGTGAGCGTAAGTGTTGTCTTGCGCCGCCGTGCCGAAGCCTCGGCGGCTCCGGCGAGTGCTGGCAGTTCATCGGGCAGCGGCAGCTACGCCCAGGGTTCGCCTCTGTCCTCGCACGAGTTTGCTGCGGCCTATGGCGCGGCATCCAGTGACCTTGCTCTGGTGGAACAGTTCGCGCATGCATCCGGACTCGCTGTTGTGGAAAGCAGCGCAGCAAAGCGCAGAGTGGTTCTGCATGGCACGGTGGCTGCCTTGTCCAGCGCCTTCGGAGCCAACTTGCGCCTGACCGAACTCCCAGACGCGACCGGAGTGTTTCGCACCCGGGTCGGCTCACTAACCATTCCGCAAGAGTTGGAGGGCGCCGTCATCGCGGTGCTGGGTTTGGACAATCGTCCGACGGCCGCGCCGCATTTTCGATTCGCGCCCGATGCCGTGAATGCTAGTTTTACACCCCCGCAGGTGGCCCAACTTTATAGCTATCCGCAAGGTGCCACCGGCACCGGCCAGACCATTGCCATCATCGAGTTGGGCGGCGGCTATCAGCCGTCCGACCTGGACGCTTACTTTAGCGGACTGGGTCTTGAAACGCCGCAGGTCACGGCTGTATCGGTGGACGGCGGCACGAATGCGCCGGGCTCCGACGCAGACGGCGAAGTCGCCTTAGATATCGAAGTGGCCGGGGCCATGGCGCCTGGCGCAGCTATAGCCGTGTATTTCGCCCCCAATACCGACCAGGGCTTCGTCGACGCTATCACCAATGCGGTTCACGATACGGCCCGCAAACCATCCGTTGTTTCCATTAGTTGGGGTGGCCCAGAGGATACGTGGACCCAACAAGGCCGGGATGCGATGAATGCCGCCTTGCAGGATGCCGCCACGCTCGGCGTCACGGTAACCATTGCGGCCGGCGACAACGGATCTACCGATGGTGCTGGCGATGGCCAACTCCATGTCGATTTTCCGGCCTCGAGTCCTTTCGCGCTGGCGTGCGGCGGTACAACATTGGTGGGCTCAGGCTCCACCATCTCATCCGAAACAGTGTGGAATGAAATCCCGAACCAGGAGGGCGCAACTGGTGGCGGCGTGAGCCGGGTTTTCGCACTGCCGGCTTACCAGCAGTCTGCGAACGTTCCGGTTCAGCCCGAGACCAACTTCGCGGGACGCGGCGTGCCAGACGTAGCGGGCGTGGCAGATCCGGCTACCGGGTACCAGATCCTTTTAAACGGACAGCAGCAGATTGTCGGCGGTACCAGTGCCGTGGCCCCGCAGTGGGCGGCGCTGGTAGCGCTTCTCAATGAAACACTAGGAAAGCCCGTCGGCTTCTTGAACCCCGCTTTGTACGCCCTGCCTGAATCCGACTTCCGGGACATCACAAGTGGCAACAATGACGACAGTAACTTGGGTCATTACAGCGCTCAGCCTGGCTGGGATCCTTGCACCGGGCTCGGATCGCCAAATGGGACAGCCATCCTCAACGCTCTCCAGCCAAACCAAAGCCAAGCCCAAACCCAACAAGCAGGGTCACGCTCATAGGAGCAACACAAGCATGCCAATGGGACGAAGTGTGATAGCAGGGACGGAGCATTTGGCGCACGCCGGCGAGCATATTGTTAGTGCGGCGCAGCCGAATCAAAGGCTTACCGTAACGGTTCTCCTGCGGCGTCCCCCTGGCAGCGCTGCGCCCTCCGCGGCAGACCTGCTCTCCGGGCGTGCACAGCCTATGGACCGTGAGGCAGCCGAAGCAGCGCTTCGCGCAAGTCCCGACGATGCGAAGGCAGTCGAGGCCTTCCTGCAAAACGAGGGTTTGCGGATTGTGGAATGCAATCGGGACGCGCGTCAGATTCGGGCGGAGGGAACCGCCTCGCAAATGAACGCTGCTTTTGGCGTGCAGTTGAACAATGCCGAGATGGGAACCAGCCAGCCGTACCTCACCTACGAGGGCTCGATTACGGTACCGTCGGCATTGGCTGGCATTGTCACGGCCGTGCTTGGGCTAGACAATCGTCCTGTCGCAAGGCGGCACTAGTAAAGCGTGGGTTCACCGGGCGGCCGTGTCTTCCAACGCCGGTGAATCCACATCCATTGGTCGGGATGTCTGCGGATGATTTCTTCCAGCCTGGAGTGCAGTTCCTGGGTATCGGCTTGCAAATCACCGCTTAGGGGTACCGCCGGATAGAAGCGAAGGGTGTAGTTCCGGGTCGCCTCGTTCCACAGTGCGAACCCGGGAATCACGATCGCCTTCGAATGATAGGCAAGCTTCACGAAAGCGGCATTGGCGCTGGCTGCCTTGCCGAAAAAGTCGACGAAGACGCCTTCCGCCAGTGATGTGTTTTGATCCACCAGAATGCCGACGGCTTCGTTGGCGCGCAGCGCTTTCAATACGCTTCGAGCAGCCTCACGCTTCGAGATCAGCCGGTTCCCCGATCCGGCACGCCGCTTTTCCACCATTCCGTCGATCAGCGGATTATCCAGCGGGCGAACCATCACGTTCATGGGCTCCGTCATCAGCGCATGCGCATACGCGCTCAGTTCCCAATTGCCTAGATGTCCGGTAGCGATTAGAATGCCTTTGCCGCAGGCCTTTGCCGTTTGATAGTGTTCCAGCCCGTCGTAATGTATCCAGCGCGTGACGTTGGCGGGCGTGAGATCGGGAAGACGAGCCAGCATCAGGGTCATGCGGGCAGTCGTTGCAAAGACTCCGTCGATGTTCTGTTCACGCTGCTTCTCCGTCCAGTGGGGGAAGGCAAAAGATAGGTTCGTCCGGGCGATGCGGCGGAGCTTGGGCACCGCTCTATCCAGGATCGCGACCGATACTCGCGCTACACGTTCGGCCAGCGCCAGTGGCAGATGCCGCAGTGCCGCGATCAGAGCCCAGGCAAGCGCGTATTCAAATTTGATCTGAAGCCCGGTCTTATTCGAAGCCAAATCCGCTAATCGATCCAGCCGCCGCCCAGCACCAAATCGCCGTCGTAAAAGACGGCCGCCTGTCCTGGCGTTACCGCGCGCTGCGGTTGCGCAAACTTCACCTCAACCTTGGTGGGGTCGCCGGTCGGCAGCAGCGTGGCTTCGGCGGCTTGATGCTTATTACGGATCTTCACCTGTGCGGCCCGAGGCTCGTTGATGGGATGGATGGACAACCAGTTCACGTCACGGGCGACAAGCGAAGAGCGCAGCAAGTCCTGATTGCGGCCAATGATGACGCGCTGTTGTGCTGGTTCTGTGGCGATAACGTAAAGTGGCTCGCCGGCGGCTACGCGCAGCCCGCGGCGCTGCCCTACGGTGAAATGGTGCGTACCCTCGTGCTGTCCAACCACACGCCCTGCCGTATCCACAATCTCGCCCTGGGTTGGCGTGCGCTCCATTCCTTGCTCCTGGAAGTACGCATCAATAAATGCAGCGTAATCGCCATTCGGCACAAAGCAAATTTCCTGGCTGTCGTTCTTTTCGGCGACGGGCAATCCAAGATCCTTCGCCAGAACGCGCACGTCCGTTTTCACCATGCCACCCAAGGGAAACAGCGTGCGCGCAAGCTGGTCCTGTGTCAGGCCGAACAAGAAGTATGTCTGGTCTTTGCTCGCATCGGTGCTGGTCCGCATCTGGAAGCGGCCGGTGCCTTCGTCGTAACTTAGCCGCGCGTAATGGCCGGTGGCGATCTTATCCGCACCTACGCCGTCTGCCATATCCAGAAACTGGTCGAACTTGATGAAGTTATTGCACAGCGTGCAAGGAATCGGCGTGCGGCCGGAAAGATAGTCGTCCACAAATGGCTTCACTACTTCCTGCTCAAACCGGTCTTCGAAGTTCACCACGTAATACGGAATGCCGAGAACGGAAGCAACAAAGCGTGCATCGTATACGTCATCCAGTGAACAGCAACGGCCCACGGCGCCGCCCTCCGGCGTGAGTTCCGGCAGCCGTCGCTGATTCCAAAGCTGCATCGTCATCCCGACAATCGGCTGGCCCTGACTCTTCAGAAGGCCGGCCACCACAGAGCTGTCCACCCCGCCCGACATCGCAACGGCGATCAATGCTTCAGGCAACGGACACCTCATGCGGGGCGCTCTTTCGCAGCCGGTAAACAATCGCGATCGCAGCCTCCGCCAGCCGGTCTACCTCGTCAAATGTGTTGCCCTCACCGAACGAGAACCGTACCGTAGATTTAGCTTCTGCACGCGACCGTCCCATAGCCAACAGCACATGCGATGGTTCGGAGGAACCGCTGCTGCAGGCGGATCCACTCGAGACGGCCATGCCCTTCATATCTAATCCGATGACAAGCGACTCTCCGGAGATGCCAGGGAACGTAACGCAACTGGTATTAGGCAGCCGTTCTGCCTTTGCGCTGTTGACCACGCACTCGGGAAATGCGTCCCGCAGCCGCGCTTCAAAGTAGTCTCGCAGCTTGACGTCGAATACCTGACAACGCTCGGCTGCTTTCGCGAACGCTATGGCACCGGCAACATCTTCAGTACCGGCGCGGCGTTCCCGTTCCTGCTGGCCGCCGAAGTGCAGCGCTTCGATGGCGATTTTCTTTCGCACTACCAGCGCTCCTATGCCCCTTGGTGCGTAAAATTTGTGCGCGCTGACCGAGTAAAGGGACACGCCCAGGTCGCCGACGTGAAGCGGTATTTTCCCGGCTGCCTGCACTCCGTCGGAATGCATCACGACGCCGAGCTCGTTTGCCACTGCCGCTATGGTCGAAATGGGCTGAATGGCACCCGTCTCATTATTCGCGTGCATCACGGAAATCAGCACGGTCGCTGGCCGGATCGCCCGACGCACATCGTCCGGATCCACTACCCCGTTGCTATCAACCGGCAGGTATGTCACCTGCGCCCCTTCGCGCTCGAGTTGCGCGCACGGGCCCAGCACAGCGGGATGTTCCACAGCGGTTGTGATCACGTGGGACAGCGGCTGTTGCCGCAGCTTCGGCCGCACCACGCCGAGCACAGCCAAGTTGTTCGATTCCGTTCCACCACTCGTCAGCACCAGGTCGGCTGCGGTCGTCCCCAGGAAGCCCGCCACGCTGCGGCGCGATGTTTCCAGCGCCTGACGCGCCAGCTGCCCGGCGCCGTGAATGCTGGAAGGATTGCCCCAGTGGGTCCGCAGCGCTGCCGCATAAGCGTCGGCGACTTCGGACGCTACCGGCGTCGTCGCATTGTGATCGAAGTACAGCAAAGTGAAGGGAAAGGAAGGACTTTGCCTACAATTTTAGCAAGCCATGCCGCCTTCGACCAACCAGCCGATCCTAACCCTAACCACCGACTTCGGGCTTCGTGACCATTACGTCGGCACCATGAAAGGTGTAATTTTGAGCCGTTGTCCGGAGGCTCGCCTGGTAGACATTTCCCATGAAGTGCCTGCGTTCTCTCTTTATGCGGGCGCTTACACCATCGATCAGGCCGCGCGTTACTTTCCGCCCGGCACAGTACACCTCGTGGTCGTCGATCCCGGAGTCGGAACGGAGCGCCGGGCCGTTGTCGTCGAAACTGCGCAGCAGTTTTTCGTAGCGCCCGATAACGGTGTGTTGAGCCTGGTCTGCGCCCGCTCGGGAGCCGGGAATGCCTGGGAGTTGACGAACCAGAGCCTGTTCTTGCCAGCGACTTCGTCCACTTTCCATGGCCGCGACATCTTCGCTCCGGTGGCGGCAGCACTGGTGTGTGGGGTCGCCGCTCACGACCTGGGTCCTGCGGTGCGCGATTTGGTGTGCCTGCCCGCCCTTGACCCCCTGCCCGAAGCCGGCACGTGGGCAGGGCTGGTTTTCAGTGTTGACAGCTTCGGCAACATCATCACAAACTTCACCCGCGAACGTTTTGGCGGGCTGGCGGATAAGCCCTTCGAACTCACTGTGAACGGTTATCGTCTGAAAACGTTCCATCGCACATTTGGCGACGCTCCGCCCGATAAGGTCTTCGCCTATTACGGCAGTTCCGGTTATGTGGAAGTGGGCGTACGCGAAGGGAGCGCCGCTGCGCTGACAGGAGCTCGCCCGGGTAGCCGTATCAACCTCGGCCAATGAACGGCATCTTAGTCGCCATGATGGTTGCGAACTGAACGTTCGCGCTCAGCGGCAGCCTCGCCATGTACACCACCATGGCTGCTACCTCGTCAACATCCATTCGCGGCTCCGGTTTCAAGGTGCCGTCTGCCTGCGCAACGCCCTCTTGCATGCGCGCGGTCATCTCTGTCGCGGCATTGCCAATATCAATCTGGCTGCAAGCAATATCGAATGGGCGGCCGTCCAGCGAAATACTCTTTGTCAGCCCTGTAATGGCGTGTTTGGTCGCGGTGTACGGCGCAGATAGCGGGCGTGGTGCATGCGCGGAAATGGAACCATTGTTGATGATGCGGCCACCCTGGGGTAATTGCCTGCGCATCAGCCGGAACGCACCGCGCGCGCAAAGGAACGAACCGGTTAAGTTCACATCTACAACCGATTGCCAATCACCGACGCTCAGCTCGTCAATGGTCTTGCCGCCCTTTGAAATACCTGCATTGTTGAACAGCACGTCCAGACGCCCGAAGCGCCGTTCGATGGTGGCGAATAATGCATCTACTGCCGCTTCCTCAGTAACGTCGGTAGGAACAGCAACCACCTCTGCGTTTGACTCGCCCGCTGGCGCGCAGAGTTCAGCCGTGCGGTGCAACTCCTCCTGGCGCCTTCCAGCCAGCGTCACCGAAAAGCCTGCCCGCGCGAGTGCGACTGCAACCGCTCTGCCGATACCGCTGCCTGCGCCTGTGATCAATGCGATTTGCTTGCCGCTCATGCTGGACAGAATCGCACGAGGCCCTTCTACAATGGCTGCACATGGGGTTCTCTACGAATGCGCTCGGCGCTATGACCATTCTCTGCACCGCTCTTGCCTCGCTGGCAGCAACGCCCACTACCGACATTAAAGTAGACCAGGCCGGATACCTGCCAGAACTTCCTAAGCTCGCAATGGTGGTGGAGCAAGGCGGCCGGCATGCAACCGGAACCTTCACTGTCAACAAATCCAGTGATCGTTCTGTGGCCTTTACGGGTACGCTGGGCTTGGCATCCTCGGACAACGATTCCGGTGATGCCGTACAAAGCGCAGACTTCAGTTCTGTACACCAGATAGGCTCGTTTTACATCGATGTGCCCGGGGTGGGCCGTAGCTGGGATTTCCAGATCGCGCCCAACGCCTTCGACCACGTCTATTACTTGGCCATGCGTTCTTATTACGGCCAGCGTTGTGGCACAGCCGTCAGTATGGGGCCGGACTTTCCCCAATACAAGCATGCGATCTGTCACACCGACGGCTCCTATGATCCCTCCAGCGGAAAGAGCGGCCCGCACAGCTCGGCAAAAGGTTGGCACGATGCCGGCGATTACGGCCGTTACGTAGTTAATGGCGGCATCAGCACCGGCTCGTTATTGTGGGCCTGGGATCTCTACGGCGATCGCCTGAAACGCATCGGCTTGCACATCCCCGAGTCCGGACAAACCGTTCCCGATATTCTCAGTGAGGTTCGCTGGAACCTGGACTGGATGATAAGCATGCAGGACGTGGATGGCGGGGTTTTTCATAAGCAGACCAGTACCCACTTCTGCTCGTTCATCATGCCCGAAGCGGACAAACTGCCGTCTGTGGTAGTCGGCACCGGTCAACAACCCTACAAGAGTTCGTGCGCCACTGCGGATCTTGCGGCCGTAGCAGCCACTGCGGCCCGACTCTTCAAGCCTTATGACGCCGCCTACTCCGACCGTTGTCTGCGTGCTGCCGAGAGTGCCTGGAAGTGGCTCGAAAGCAATCCCAACGTGACCTTCCGCAACCCGCCGGGCGTCACCACCGGCGACTATGGCGATCGCGACTGCAGCGATGAACACCTATGGGCTTCCGTTTCCTTGTGGCGGGCCACCAACAACACCGTCTACGAACAGTACTTCCTGGCTCACTACCGCGATTTCCTGGAAGATCTGCGGCCCGCCAACCCGCAGTCCTGGAGTATGGTGGCACCGCTGGCACTCTGGGATTATGTGCTCGCCAAAGGAAGCAACACCGAAGCGGTGGATGCAATTCGGCAACGGTCGATTGCGGCAGCCGACCAGATCGTCGAGCGCACCGCGGCCAGCCCCTACCATGTATCTCTAGCCACCCGTGATTACATCTGGGGCTCAAACGGGGTGGCAGCCAACTACAGCATGCAATTGCTGGTGGCCGATCGGATGCAACCCAACCCAAAGTACTTCGCCACCGCAATGGACAACGTCCATTACATTCTGGGCCGGAACACGTTTTCTCTGTCCTGGGTTACTCACGTGGGCCAGCACGCCTTCCAGCATCCGCACCATCGCCCGAGCGCAGCCGACAATGTCGATGAACCTTGGCCCGGCTTGATGTCGGGCGGTCCTAACCCGGGCCGTCAGGACAACACCATGAAGCAAATGGTTGCGGCCGATACTAAGCCCGCTCGCGCCTACGTTGATGAAACCGGAGCGTACGCCTGCAACGAGGTCGCTATCAACTGGAATGCGCCGCTGGTTTTCGCGCTGGCAGCCGCGGTATCTAAATAAACTGTTTCCGCCGCCACGTCCTGATGGGTTCACTACAATAAGTCACTCAGGACGCGCATGCTGAAAACCAGTAAATGGCATCTCTACCGGAATTATCTGTTTCTCGCGCCTTTGTTCGCCATCGCGCTTTTCTATCAGGCGGTCTACATCGAAAGCGGCGCTCATGTTCTCCTGAATCCAAACGCTGTGCCTACGCGGCCCTTCGGCACTGATGGGCAGCGCGTCAACGGCGTCGATTCCAGATCGTCGAATGCCGGTCTCCGGGTTGGTGACGTTATCCAAAGCATCAACGGTGTCCCGTTCACCGGCGACTTCGTTCTGTTTGAAGCCATTCGCCGCGCTCCCGTAGGCAGCTTTCTTCATCTGGTTGTGAAACGCGGAGCCGCTTCCGCTTTCACCAACGTCTCAGTTCCCGCACGCTTTCGCGATACCCCCGGCACTCCGCTGCAATGGGCCATCGGCATTGCTCTAAACCTGCTACTACTTGCCTGCGTTGTTATCGGCATATACGTGGCAGCTGTTCTTCCGCACGACTTCAGGGCCATCATTGTCTTCGGCCTGATGTTCTCCATGTCGCAGATCGTCACGCTTGTTAGTTGGTACCAGTTTCCTCACTCGCTCTGGCTGTTTGCCGATGTGGTCAGGACCGTCGCAGTTACGACCTGGGCGCTTTGGCTGGTGCTCTTTGGGCTGTACTTTCCCCATCGCTTCCGCTGGGATGTGCGGCGGCCCTGGTTGAAATGGATCATCCTCGGTCCGGTTGTCTTCTGGACTGTGTGCACCACCGTGCGGTCCCTTGTCACCTACGCCAGTTTCCGCTTGGCAGCTTTGGTGCCAAATCTGGACCCGCGTCTTCTAATCGCCTTGGGCATCATCTGCTTCTTCGCTTGTTTACAGTTCAAGATGCGCGCCTCCAGGAGCCCCGACTCCACTCGCCGGTTGCGAGTATTGATGGTCGGCGGAACAGCGGGTGTTCTTCCAATCGGCATTCTGGTTCTATATCAAGCACTCACGCAGCGCAACGAATTCAACCAGATTCCGATTGCTGTTATCGTCGCCCTTCTATTCGTTTTCTTCCTGTTTCCGTTGGCGCTGGCTTACGTCGTCGTCGCGGACCGCGCCATGAACGTGCGCATGGTCATCCGGCAAGGTGTCCGTTATGGCCTGGCCAAAGGCGGAGTCCGCGTCTTGGGTGGTGTCATTATCGGCGGCGTTGTCTGGTCAACCGCGAACGTCGTTTTCGGGTCTGGCATGACGACCGAGACCAAGGTCACCATGTTCGCTGCCGCCACTATCTTCGCCACCGCTATCTTCCGCAGAACCCGCGGTCGCATACAGAATTGGGTGGACCGTAAGTTCTTCCGGGAAAACTACAATGCGGAAAAAGTCCTGGAAGAGTTGAGCGACAGTGTGCTCACCATCATGGAAGAGCAAGCGCTGCTCGATACCGTCGCGCGCCGGATCTCGGAAACGCTGCACGTCCCCCACATTGCAATGTTGCTTCATCAGGCAGACTGCTTCCGGCCCGTTTATTGCCTGGGCTTACACGAACTTCCCGCCTGTACGTTGCCCCATGAGAGCCGGACGGTGAGCGAGGTGAGGGAGTCTAAGCAGCCGCCCCTGGTCTACTTCGACCGGCGCGACAACTGGGTCCACACGGCTTCCGAACTCGAAGTGGTCACTTTGAAGTCACTGCATTCCCAGTTGCTGCTGCCGGTTGGGTCGAAGACCAAATTGCTGGGCATCCTGAGTCTTGGACCAAAGCTATCCGAAGAGCCTTATTCAAAAAGTGACATCCACCTGCTTCGTTCTGTGACCGTACAGACTGGCCTGGCACTCGAGAACGGTCGCCTCACAATCGCGATCGCCACCGAGATGGCGCAGCGGGAGCGGCTCAATCGGGAGATCGAAATTGCGCGCGAAGTGCAGGAGCGGCTGTTCCCTCAGAGCCTGCCTGCGCTTGCCGGCATCGACTACTTCGGCGCGTGCCGTCCGGCGCTGGGCGTCGGCGGCGATTACTATGATTTCCTACCGCTCGCGAATGGCGAACTCGGCGTCGCCATCGGCGACGTTTCGGGGAAGGGAATTGCCGCGGCATTGTTAATGGCTTCGCTGCAAGCGTCGCTTCGCGGCCAGGCGATGTTAAATCAGGGCGATCTCGCGCGGCTGATGAACAATGTCAACCAGTTGGTCTTCGATGCCACCCCCATAAACCGCTATGCGACTTTCTTCTACGGTCAATACAATCGCCAGACCCAGCTTTTTACCTACGTGAACGCCGGGCACAATCCTCCCGTCGTGCTACGGAGAACGCCGGTTGGCATGACGCACATCATCCGGCTCGATACCGGTGGGCCTGTCATCGGGCTTTTCCCGCATGCGCCTTATCAGCAGGGCACGCTCGTCTTACGACCGGGAGATATCTTCGTCGGCTTTACCGATGGCATCAGCGAAGCCATGAACCTCGCGGAAGAAGAGTGGGGCGAAGAGAGACTGATTCCAGCTATCTCCAACTGTGCGGAACTAAGTGCGGCTTGTATGATTCCCTCACTGATGAGCGAAGCAGACCGTTTCGTTTCCGGCGCACCGCAGCATGACGATATGACGCTGGTAGTGGTGAAGATGCTGTCGATGGCCGCCTAAACACAATGCTTAAGAGCTTTCGCGTTTTCCTGATGCTCTGCTGCGCTTGCCATGCCTTGCCGGCAGCGGCGTCTTATTCGATCGACGACGTCCTGAGCACTCCTTTCGCCTCGTCGTTGGTAGCCGCACCTAAGGGTGGACGTATTGCTTGGGTCCTCAATGTTCGAGGACGGCGCAATATTTGGATGGCGCAACCACCGGCGTGGAACGCAGAGCAGGTGACGCAATTCAACGAAGACGATGGCCTGGACATTTCGCAGTTGACCTGGACACCCAACGGCCAGTCTTTGCTGTTTACCCGAGGCGCCGATCTCGAGTCGGATCGCGGCGACCCCAACCCGACCGCTGCTGTTGCACCGCATGAGCACGCGATCTGGATCGTCCCCAGCAAAGCGCGGCCGGCCATGCTTTCCGCTGGTGACGGCGCCACCGTTGCTCCTGACGGCCAGCGTGTCTGGTTTCTCCGCAAGGGCCAGGTGTATTCGGCAAAACTCGATGGAGCCGACGCGCGCCGCGAGTTCGTTCTGCAGGGTACGGCCGCAGACTTGACGTGGTCGCCCGATGGACGACAACTTGCTTTTTCTAATCAGCGCAGTGGGCACGGATACGTTGGTCTCTTTACCGTGGGCTCGCAGCAAGTGCGCTTTCTCGACCCCACCGTCGACACCGATGAGAGCCCCGTGTGGTCGCCCGATGGCACTCGTCTCGCCTTCCTGCGGCGTCCCAGTACTCTGTCGCAGCCGATCTTCGGCGCCAAGCGCGAAGGCTATCCATGGTCGATTCGCATGGCCGATATCTCCAACCTTCAGACCAAGGAGTTGTTTCACGCCGATGTCGGTCCTGGTAGCGTGTACCGCGCCCTTGATGCCTCGCAGCAGATCTTCTGGACGGCCGCGGATCATGTGGTGTTTGCCTGGGAGAAAACAGGTTGGCTGCACTTATACCGGTTGAACGTTACTGGGGCCGCAGCGCCGCCCCTCGAACTTACGCCGGGCACCGGTGAAGTGGAGAACGTTGCGCTTTCAAACGATCGCAAGGACCTCTATTTCAACAGCAACATTGGCGACCTCGACACTCGCCACGTCGCTCGCATAAGTGCCGACGAGGCTGCTCCGCGTCCCGTTGCCTTAGGTTCCGGCGAAGCAGTGGAGTGGTCGCCTGTGCCGGTTGCCGGAACCGGCGCGGTGGCTCTGCTTGCCTCCGCTTTCGATACCTCCGCACATGCGGAGATCCTGTCGGCCAGCGGCGACCGGAAACGGCTGGCGCCGCAAACCGTTCCGGCTAATTTCCCTGCCGCTGCGTTGGTGAAGCCCGAATCTGTTGTGCTGCCCTCCGCGGACGGTTTGCTGCTGCACGCTCAGCTGTTCCGGCCGCGAACCGAAGGCAAGCATCCGGCGCTCGTGTTTTTTCATGGTGGTTCCCGGCGGCAGATGCTCCCGGCCTTTCATTACATGTATTACTACTCGAACTCGTACGCGATGAATCAATGGCTCGCGAACGAGGGGTATGTCGTGCTGGCGGTAAATTACCGCAGCGGTGTCGGGTACGGTCTTAACTTCCGCGAGGCCTTGCAATACGGTGCCAGCGGAGCAAGCGAATATAACGACGTCGAAGGCGCTGGTCTGTATCTCCGTACCCGAACGGACGTTGATCCCCGCCGCATTGGCGCCTGGGGTGGTTCGTATGGCGGTTACCTGACTGCGCTCGCCCTGGCCCGTTCGTCGCACCTGTTTGCAGCCGGCGTGGACTTCCATGGCGTCCACGATTGGAACCTTGAGTTCAACCGCGAGAGCGTACCGGGTGATGCCCAAGCGCGAGAGGAATGGGAGCGTTTGGCATTTGCTTCTTCTCCGCTCGCCTTCGTGGACACCTGGAGATCCCCTGTCTTACTGATCCACGGCGATGACGATCGCAACGTTGCCTTTACGCAAACCATTCGATTAGTGGAAGCGTTAAGGAATCGTCACGTAGCTGTTGAGCAATTGATCTTCCCCAACGAGATTCATGACTTTCTCCTCTGGCGGGATTGGCTAACAGCTTACTCCGCTACCGCAGATTTCTTCTCTCGAAAACTCATGCAAACTGAGTAGTTATCCGACGAGTTACTCGCAGCCCATTTAGGAATGGCGAAAGCTGTAACCGCCTTTCCACGGAAGAACGTCATACCTTACGAAGGGACGAGCAAACAACTGTTTGCGCCAGTCAATACAGACGGCTACGTCTATCGCTTCAGGAGTTTACTGTGAGACTTTTACGTAATTGTTCTTCATTCGTCTTTCTTTTCGCGTTTGCAGCATCTTTCGCACATGCCCAAAATGGATTAGATGCCTACTTCGGTGTCGGCACTGCGAATGCAAGTTCAAACGGTCAAAGCATCGACACTTTTCAGGACGGCACACTCTACCGTACGCCCCACCTGAATGGTGTGTTCGGCAAAGTAGGCGCGGATCTCATGCTGACCCCGCACTTCGGATTTGGCGGCGAGGCAGACTTTCGATTTACTCAAGCCGGCTATGCAGGCCTGAACTATCGACCTACTTTCTATGATTTCTACGGCATTTGGGAGCCTATCTCACGTAAGAGAGTTGTGCCCCAAATCGAAGCCGGCATTGGTGCCGCAAATCTTCGGTTCTTCTACCCGACTTCGTACTGCGATCAATTCGCTGGTTGCTCCAGCTCGAACAGCTACATCGAAAGCTCAAACCACTTCCAGACGCACCTTGGCCTTGGTTTGAACCTGTATGCGACTAACCACATCTTCTTTCGGCCCCAAATCGACGCACACTGGGTGAATAACTTCTACCAGTTCGGCAGCTCCTGGGTTCCGGAGTATAGCGTCGCCGTTGGTTACCGCTTCGGCGAGCGCTAACGAACTCTAGCGGTCTAGGAATCGAGCGTCGAACGGGTCTGGTAGCAGATCGCTCATCCGGAACTTCTTCTGTTTCCCGCTAAGGTTCGCCATCACGAGCGGCGCATCGCCACAGAACTCCCAGAGGATCTGACGGCATGCGCCGCACGGTGGCGTTAGAGCATTCGTATCGGCCACAACTGCGATCCGAAGCAGGCGCTCAGCACCTTCCGATATCGCTTTGAAAACGGCCACTCGCTCCGCACAAAGCGTCAGACCGTAGGAAGCGTTCTCGATGTTGCATCCGGTATATACGTTTCCCTTGTCATCCTCAATCGCGGCTCCCACTTGGAACCCAGAAAAGGGAGCCCGAGCGAGTTCCCGCGCTTTTCGCGCCGGCCTCAACCAGTTCGTCATCGGTCATCCTTACCGGCCTCCTGCGTCAACCGAATGTCTTTCAGTGTGATGCACCACCAGCCGTATCCGCGCTTGCGGGAATTGGGGTCGTCCTCAATCTGGAATAGGATCTCGACCTTACTGCCAGGCGTGAGTTCCGTGATACGGTCGCCGAAGTTCCACGCCTTACACCAAAGGACGCGGCCGGCCTGTCGCAGCGGCAGGCTGTAATGTTTGCCCTCCCGAATCACCCGCGGCGGTCCCGCCACCTCCAGATCAGTCGCATAAAACAAAGGCGCCACGTTGCCGCATCCGAACGGTCCCAGCTGCATGACGGCTTGCACGGCGGCATCGTTCAGTTCGGCGAAATGGGCGCAGGCATCGGCTTGGTGCTGCGGGCGCAAATCTTCGTCACACAGCTTGGTAGCTGCGAAGCCGTGGAAGCGCTCTCGGAAGTCATCCAGGGCCGTCGTCGACAGTGTCAGCCCGGCCGCTTGTTTGTGGCCTCCGAACTTAGAGAACAGCTCCGGCATGGATTCCAGCGCGTCCAGCAGGTGAAAGGCGGGGATACTTCGTCCCGAACCGGAGAGCGTGCCAGAGAGACCCTGGGCTTCGCCTGCGACATCGCTCAACACGAACACGGGCCGCCAGAAGCGCTCCACCAAGCGGCTGGCAACAATGCCCAGCACACCGGGGTGCCAGCCCGAACCCGAAAACACCAGCGCCGACCGGTCGCGATCGAAAGCGGTTGCCTCGCAGTCGGCGACGATTTGTTCAACAATTTCGGTCTCTACCTTTTGCCGTTCGCGATTGAACGCGTCCAATTGCTCGGCGAGTTGCTGAGCCCGGTCGCGGTTGTCGGTCAAGAACAATTCCACGACGTCTTGCGCACTTGCCATACGGCCCGCGGCATTTATCCGCGGCGCCAGCCGAAACGCCACCTGATGGGCGGAAGGGCATTCCCCCTCTTCAAAGCCGGCAACTGCCAACAGCGCGCGTAAGCCGACGTTGCGAACCTGTCGCAAGCCTGAAAGGCCGCGCTGCACAATGACCCGGTTTTCCCCGGTGAGTGGAACAATGTCCGCCACCGTTGCGATGGCGACCGGCTTCAGGAAAGACTCCAGCAGGGCGGTTTTACGTTCCGTGGTTAAGCCGCTTCGCGCTAGAAGCTCCTGCACCAGCTTCAACGTCACCCCTGCGCCGCAGAGGTTCTTATTCGGATACTCGCAGTCGGGCCGGTTCGGATTCAAAACGGCCAGGGCAGGCGGAAGGTCAGCTCGGGCAGATGATGATCGGTGACAATTACGTCGATCTTCAGCCCGTTCGCGTGACGCACCACGGCTCCGCGCACGAATGCCCGTGTCGACGCTGACGATCAGGCGCGTGCCTTCCATTGCCGCGCGATCAATCACGTCGGATCGCATCCCGTAGCCTTCCTTTAACCTGTCGGGCACGTGAAAGCTAACGCTTCCGCCCAGGATCTCAATCGCCTTCTTCAGCACCACGATGGAACAGGTACCGTCCACATCGTAGTCGCCATAAAGAAGGATGGGCTGCTTTGTCGCGATGGCCCGCAATCAGGCGGTCGGCCGCGCGCTCCATATCGCGCATGGCTAGCGGGTCCAGCAGCGATGCGAGCTGCGGCGATAAGAACTCGCGCGCCGGCTCCACATCAGAAAAGCCGCGTTCCGCCAGAACGCTCGCAACCAGCCGATTAACGCCCAGTTCACGTTGCAATCGCCGAACTGTGCTTTCCGGCGCCTGCGGCAAGACCCAACGGGCACGGGGCCGGGACTGCGAGCGCACGGACTCTACTGGCGCTGCTTCGGCTCCAAATTCGGACGATGTCGAACTGTCCATCAGTTAGCGGAGAAGTAGCCCGACATCGACCCGTCATCGTCCAGTTCTTCCGGGGCGCCGGCCACCAGCGTATCGACGTCCATCACCAGATCTTGCCAGGCGCGATACCAGTCGGCCTCTACTTCGTAGAGATATGTTTTGCCATCGAGCGAGAACCAAAGTTGTAAGCGAGCCAGAAAGCCTTCGTACTTCTGTAATTCGCGGATGCGCAACTCGAAATTGCGCAGATCTTCTCGTGAAAGCCCGCTGCCCTCCAGTTCTTCCCGGACTTCGTCAATCTCATCCAACAGAAACTGCTCGTGGTGAAACACGACAAGCCGCACGCCGGCCTTCTCGGCAACGCGAAGGAAGGGCTCGAACTCAGGGACATTCTTTACGTCCCAATACACCGTACTGTTCTCGCCAAATCCTCCGAAACCGCGAAAAGCGGCAAGCTCCGACTGCGCAAGATAAGTCTCTATCTCGCTACGCAAACTGTCCAGCTCAATGGCCATTGGTTCAACGCTATCAGATTCTTAGAAGCACGTGAGGCTGCTGCGGAATTGCTAAGAAGTGTAAAGCGGTAACCTGGGCTGCGCCCAAACCATCCTTTCTTTCAAACCTCCTGACACGCGAAAGGAAATTGGTTCGCTTTTGGCTCTCTTGTTGCATTTCGTGCCGCGGGTGGTGCTCCGTTCCGCGGTTTTATCGTTCTGTTTTCTCTTGATGTCTGCTGCGGCCTCCTACGCGCAAAGCGGATTCGTCGTGTCCGGCGAACAGCGCATACCGGGAGCCACGGTGACGGTAACGCAAGGCAGCCAGACCTTTTCCACGGTCACCGATGCCGATGGGCACTATGGATTCGCGCTGCTGCCTCCAGGTACCTGGGCTGTTTCTGTCGAGATGTTCGGTTTTGCTGCCTTGCACACCAACACGGATTTCTCAGCCGCGAAAACCCCGGTCAACTTCACTCTGCATCTACAGGAAGCGCAACGTCGGCCAAACATTCCAGCTGGGGGAGCGTCAGGGCGAAACTCCGGCGCTTCGCTCGATTTTCTGACCACTGATCTGGCGAACGGGCAACAGTCCTCGGCAGCGGCCACGGTGCCCGTGCAATCAGGGGCTGGCGCTACCGGCGATACTCTTCTTCTCGGCGGCTCGCTGAGTCCCGGCCTGCAAGGCGGTCAGGTGGCAGATTCCGGTCCCGACATGCGGCTTCAGGGCGGCGGCGACATCACGGGCCAAGGCGGTGGCTTCGGATCCGGCGCGCCCGGCTTTGGTGGTGGTGGAGCGCCGGGCGGCGGAGGTGGCGGCGGCTTCGGCGGAGGTCCTGGTGGTGGCGGTGGACGTGGTGGCTTTGGCGGCGGCTTCGGCGGCCGCGGTGGCGGGCCCCGGGGCGGCGGCGGACCCCGTGGCCAGTTCGGCAACTTCCGACGTCGCAATCAACAGATACATGGCCAGGCCTCGTTCACGTTGAATAACTCGGCGGTGAATGCCAAACCGTTCTCGCTGAATGGTCTTGACATCCCGCAGGCCGCCTACGCCCAAAGCCGATTTAGTCTCGTCCTTGGCGGCCCGCTTGTAATCAAGCACGTGGTGAAAGACCCGTCGACGCAGTTCTTCCTTAACTACTTCGGCACGCGCTCGAAGACTCCGCAACTGTTTGTGGAAACGGTTCCCACCGCCGCTGAACGCGTCGGCGACCTCTCCGCTTCGACGCAAGCGCTGGGAGCCGGCGCAACGTCCGTTCCCATTCAGCTCTATTTTCCCGGAACAAATCAGCCTATACCCCAAAACCGGATTCCCTCCAATCTGCTCAACCCCATCGCGCTGGGCCTGCTGAACTTCTATCCGAAACCGAACCAACCAGGAACCGCAAACAACTATCAGTTTGAGACCGCCCAGGCGAGCAATACCGATAACGTCGGCTTCCGGATCCAGCGCGATATCACGAAGAAGGACCGGCTCGCTTTGAACTTCCAGTATCAGGACAGGAACGGAACCACAGCGCAGTGGTACGGAGGTTCAGATACGACCAGCGGCTACGGTCTGAACGCTCAAGTGCAATGGGTTCGAAATCTGAGCGCCACGATGACGAACACAGCCCAGGTTCGGTTCAATCGTAACGTTAGTGAAATCACGCCTTACTTTCTCGTTGCTTCCGGATTCCTCGGCACAACTCGGCATCCCGGGCATTTCCACCAATCCACTGGACTTCGGGCCGCCGACGCTGAACTTCACAAACTTCGCCTCGCTCAGCGACTCGGTTGCAACGTTGACGCGCAACCAGGCGCAGAGCGGAACGGAGAGCGTGACGTGGTTAAAAGGCCTGCACAGTGTGACGCTTGGGGCGAACTTCACGCGCGCCGACCTGAGCACGCGAAGCGACCCCAATGGCCGCGGCACCTTCAGTTTCACCGGGCAGGCAACCAGTCAAGTGGCGGGCGCGCAGCCTGTGTCCGGGACCGGTTACGATCTGGCGGACTTCCTGCTCGGCTACCCGCAATCGAGTTCCATCCGCTACGGCGAAACCAGCAATTACTTCTATCAGAACCAGTTCGCCGGCTACGCGCAGGATGAATGGAAAGCTCGGGCCGAACCTCACGCTGACGCTGGGACTCCGGTACGAGTTCTTCACGCCGTATGCCAGAAGTACGGCCGCGCAGCGAATTTAGACATCGCCCCAGGATTCACCAACGTTGCTGTAGTTACCCCCGATCAGCCGGGCCCCTACACTGGCGCTTTCCCGCAGGACTCATCGACAGCAATCGCAATGACTTCGCACCTCGCACGGCACTCGCGTGGAAGCTGCCGTGGACCAAGCGCTCGACGCTGGTGCGTGCCGGTTACGGCATCTACTACAACCAGCAGGTTTATGTGAACCTGGCGCAGCAATTGGCGCAGCAACCACCGTTTGCCGTTTCGAATGCAGTAAACACCAGTGTCAACAACGTCCTGACTGTTGAACACAGGCTTCCTGACTACGGGATTGCAGCAGATCACCAACACCTTCGCGGTGGACCGCAACTATCGGACGCCTTATGCGGGCACCTGGAATGCATCGCTGGAACACGATTTCGCGGGCGGCTTCTTCGCCGAAGCTTGGCTATCTCGGAACCAAGGGCACGCATCTGGATGTGCGAATACTGCCGAACCAGGGCACCGCCTGGCGCTCGGCACCTGCAAGGTACCAACTGGGCGACGCGTCGGCTTCACCTATGATCAGTCCGGTGGGCAATTCGATCTTCAATGCGCTGCAGATCCGGGCAAATCCGCCGCTTCAACCACGGGCTCTCGTTCAACGCCTTCTATCAGTTCGCGAAAGTCGATCGACGATTCCTCCAACCTTCGGCGGAGCCGGCAACACGGTCGCGCAAAACTGGCTGGATATCGCGGCCGAGCGAGGTCTTTCGAGTTTCGATGTCCGGCATGAGTTGCAGGCAAGCTTCGTCTGGACATCGCCGGTGGCGGGGCCGGGTTCGCACATGGCCGCCGACAGCAAGGTGGCACGACTGTTGAAAGACTGGCAGCTGAGCGGGGCCATCACAGCGCAGACCGGCAATCCGCTGACGGCTCGTGTGCTGGGCAACACCAGCAACTCGCGCAGACAGGCGGAATTGGCAGCAAGCGCGCCGAAGCCACGGGCCAGCCGATCGACTCGGGCAGCGGCTTCTTCAATCTGAATGCGTTCTACCGTGCCCGCTGCCCGGCACCTATGGCAATGCGGGACGAAACACGATTCCGGGTCCTGGACTTGTTCAGCTTGAATCTGGCGTTCGCGCGATCTTTCACCTTTGCCGAGCGCCGGCGTCTGGAGTTTCGCGTCGAATCGAACAATGTGTTGAATCACGTGAATTACACCAATCTCTACACGGTCGTGAATGCGGTGAATTATGGCTTGCCGAGCGCGGCCGGCGGTATGCGCACGATGGACGCGGTTGTGAGGTTCCGGTTTTGAAGATTCGCCCGCTGCTCCTTTCGCCGTCTTACTGCTGGCAGTCCGGTTAGCGGCCAGCAGCGCCACTTTTTCCACCACCACCAACGTCGTCATTGTGAACGTGACGGTGCTCGATCGCAACGGCAAACCAATCGAAAATCTTGACCAAGGACGATTTCGAGCTCTATGAGGACGGCAAACTGCAGAAGTTGCAGGCGGTCGATTTGCAGCGTCTTACGATGAGGCGCTGCCACCGCTCGAGCACAACTGCAGCAGCGGCTGCACGGCCAGACGCCGCAGGGCTATAACCCCGAGCAGCGAAAGACGCGCCCTGCGCAGAAGATGCTCAGCAAATATCAGGACCGGCGCCTGATGGTCATGCTGTTCGATTTCTCGTCCATGCAGCCGGCCGAGCAGATCCGCGCAAAGAATGCCGCCATTCAGTTCCTGACGCACGCAGATGACCGCCAGCGACAAGGTCTCGATCATGGTCTTACGGCACCACGCTGAAAACAGTGCAGGACTTCACCGCCGACCGTGATCTGCTGATCGCCACGATCGACAAGTTCCGCATCGGCGAGTCGAGCGAGAATGCCGGGATGGCCGATACGGGCGCCGACGCGCAGGACCAGAGCGGCACAGTTCGTCGCCGACGAAACCGAGTTCAACATCTTCAATGCCGACCTGAAGCTGGCGGCGCTCGAAGACGCCGCGCGGACTCTTGGCCAGTACCCGGAGAAGAAGGCGCTGATCTACATTTCGAGCGGCATCCAGAAGAACGGCGTCGACAACCAGTCGCAGCTTCGCGCAACGGTGAACACGGCGATGCGAGCCAACGTCGCGTTCTATCCCGATCGATGCGCGCGGGCTATCGGCGCATTGTTCCGGGCGGCGATGCGACCAGGCCGGGCGCGGCCGGCAACGGACTGTACAACGGCGCCGGTCAGCGCTCGCGTGAAGGAGAATTTCAACAATCAGCAGGAGACGCTCGCCACGCTGGCGCTCGATACCGGCGGCAAAGCGCTGCTCGATTCAAACGATCTAACCGAGGGCATGCGGCAGGTCCAGAAAGATTTCGGCAGCTACTACGTCTTTCCTATGTGAGCGCGAACACGGCGCAGGACGGACGCTACCGCCGCATTCAGGTGAAGCTGACGCCGCGCGACTCGCCAAATACGTGCCAAGCTCGACTACCGGCAGGGCTACTATGCCCCGACAACGTTTCACAAGATGCAGGATGTCGGACAAAGAAGCTCAACTTTCGCAGGCGCTTCTATCGGACAACCCTGTGACCGATTTGCCGCTGGCGGTAGAAATCGATTACTTCCGGATGGAAAAGAGCAAGTATTTCATTCCTATCTCAGCCAAGATCCCGGGCTCGGCCTTGCAGTTTCGTTCCAAAGGATCGAAGGCCGCTACGGAAATGGATTTCATCGCGGACGTGTTCGACGCCCGCGACCGGACCGGCCGCCACGGTTCGCGACACCATCCCGATAAAGGTGAGCACGACGGTTGCCGGCGATGTCAGTTCGAAGAGTCTGCAGTACGACACCGGGGTTACTTTGACGCCCGGCAGCTACCGGCTGCGCTTCGTCGCCCGCGAAAACGGAGAGGGCAAGATCGGAACCTTTGAAACTCGATTCACCGTGCCGGATCTGGATGCAAGCAAGACGCTACGCGTGAGTTCGCTGGTGCTGAGTTCCGGCCGTGAACCCGTCAGCGCCCAAATTGCGGGCGTGAAGAACGATAAAAAACTGCTGCAGGCAAATCCGCTGATCGATAACGGCCGTAAGCTGGTGCCCAACGTGACGGGCGCGTTCCACTCCGGGCAGACGGCGCTCGCTTACTTAGAGGTGTACGAACCATCGGCTTCCGGAGTGAATGCCGCGGTCGCCCTCTATCGCAATGACAAAAAGGTTTATGAAAGCCGTCCAGTTAGTGCGAACGCTGCTGCACCCGGACGTGGGAATGTCGTCCCCTTAAACGCCAATATCCCGCTGGCGCAATTGGTTCCGGGCACATACCAGTGTCAACTCACGGTGATCGATACGTCGGGCCATAAGTTTGCGTTTCCGCGGAAGACAATGGCCATTCTCCCGGTGTCCGGGGTAGCGCCCAGCGCGTCTAAATAATCGGGCTACGCGGCTAGCTCATCGGGGTATTTGGCGTAGAAGGCATCAAAGAGATCAGGCTTGATTTCGATGGCGCGGACTTCGACTTGCTCGCCCGAAAATTCAAAGCCAAATGCTTTGGGATCCCAGTCGTCGTTCGTTTCTGCCTGCACGGCTTTGATGTAGAGACGGGCGGCTTCGTCCAGACGGCGTCGCGCTTCAGACCTTCGCTCGGATTGGAGTTGCTGGAGCGCAGCGGTGTCCTTTTCGCGTTGCCGGCGGAGGCGAGATTCCTGGGTACACAGATTGCCGAGCTTGCGCGCGTAAGTGAGGTAGACCTTCGCATTGAGAGCGCTGCGGCGAGCGGCTGGGTCTTCGATGTCAGCGAATTCGTGGGCACATTCGCGAAGGCCCAGCGCAATGATGCCGGTCTCGAGTTCGGGGATCCGCATCAAACGCCAATCGGTGTCGACCAGTGCCTGTGTGAGGCGTTGTTCTTCCGGCGTGGCGGGCTGCCACTTGGCTTGTAGTTCGGCAATGAGCGATTCATAGGCGGCGACATCGTCGGTGGGCAGCAGGACGGTGCGGCCGGTTAATCCGGTTTTCACGGCGTTCAACGACACCTTGGCTTTCCCTTCGGCGGAAGTTGGGCCGGTGGATAAGGCGGCGTTGGTGCGGTTTGCTTCCAATTGTGCGGGGCTGGCGGACATGGTGATGGCTCCTGGGCTAGAAATGCAAAAGGCCCAAGCGAGACCGTTGGGTCTGGCTTGAGCCTGATGGAACGTAGCATGTCAGCACGCGAAAACGAACTATGGGCCGTTCGTTCGGGGAGTTAAGTGGCGTGGATTCAATGAGAAGAAAAATGTGCGTTGGGCGTGACTGGGGCGATGAGGCAATGAGCCGAATTGAAGCTGTTCCTGTCCATGTTCGAACAGCGAGCACTTGCTGAACCTCTGAAATTCCTGTCGCGGAGCAGCAGAAGGAGTCTGCGAGAAAACCCAAATCCTAGCCGCCAAGAGTTTTGGCCACAAGATCAGCCTCCGGCCTGCCTCCACGGCCCTTCAACAATCTTCCGGTTCTATTGTTGCGGGAACCGCAAAATGGAATGTCGAGCCACAACCGAATTCGGATTCAACCCAGATCCGGCCGCCAACTCGTTCGAGCATGCGCTCAATACTCGCAAGGCCAATGCCATTCCCAGATGCCTTATTCCCGGGAGCCCGCGAGAACCAATGAAACAACCGGTCTTTGTAATCGGCAGGGACTCCTTGCCCGTTGTCGGATACCGAGAAGGTCCATTCGCTGCCGGACCGCCGACCCTGGATGTGAATCTTTGGAGGGAGATCCTCTTTCCGGTACTTGATTGCGTTCGAAAGCAGGTTCTGAAAGGCCTGCCGGACTACGGGCCGGGCCGCAACCACTTTCGGTAAGGCGCTATCGACCACTATGTGTCCGCCAGTCTCATCGAGATGGTGTTGCACAGCGGCTACGGCATCCTGCACCACTTCTGCCGATTCGAAGCACTCGACCGGAACGTCCCTTTCTGGACTCGCCATTAATAAGAGATCGCGGATGATGGTGTTCATCCGCTTAGTCCCTGCGCTCACGTAATTACAAAGCTGCTGGGCTTCGCCTTCCGCGCTCGGGTACATTTGGGCGAGCATTTGCGAACATACGGTCACTTGCCGAAGCGGTTCTTGCAGATCGTGGCTGACAACATAGCTGAACTGTTGAAGGTCCTCGTTTGAGTGCCGAAGAGACTGTTCCACCTCGCGTTGATGTGTGATGTCTGTGTTTGTGCCAAACCATCGCACAATTCGTCCTTCTGTATCGCGCATAGGGACCGCCCGCGACAGAAACCATCGCCAGCCGCCGTCACGGCTTCGCAATGGAAACGTGTCCTCCCAACGCTCCCCGCCGGCAAATGCCCCTGCGATGGATTCGATGACCCGCTTCACGTGTTCCGGGTGATGCACCTTGCCCCATCCCCAGCCCTTCATCTCTTCTAACGTGGTGCCCGTAAAGTCGTACCATCGCTGGTTGTACCAGAATATCGAGCCGGTTGAGTCGGCCATCCAAGCCAACTGCGGAATCGAATTGGCGAGCATTTGGAATTGCGCTTCGCTCTCCCGGAGAGCTTGTTCGGACTGCTTGCGTTCAGTGATATCTGCGTTAGCACCTATCCATTCGCATAGCTTCCCGGCAGCATCAAAGACGGGAGCCGCTCGAACATGCATCCATCGCCATACGCCATCATGACGCCTGACGCGGTACTCGACGTCGAAGATCTCATGCGTGATCACGCAGCGTTCCCAGCTTTCTCGCCCTGCGGAACGGTCGTCAGGGTGTACCGAATCCAGCCACCCCTGGCCGAGCAGTTCCTCGTCCGTTTGTCCGGTGAAGGCTTGCCAGGCGGGCTGCGACTGAAGCTGTTCTCCTGACGGTGCACAACTCCAAACGATTTGAGAGCTGGCCTCGATCAGAGATCGAAAACGCTGTTCACTCTTGCGCACTGCATCTTCGGCCTGTTTTCGATCGTGGATATCGATGGCCGTTCCGAACCAAGCGACAACCTCTCCGGCGGCATCCCGAACCGGTGCGACGTGCGTGCTGTGCCAGCAATAACTGCCATTTGCGCGGCGAAATCGCAGTTCAATGCAGTACGCCTTTTGAAGTCCAATGCTCTCCTGCCGAAGTTCCAACGCGGCGGCGCGGTCCTCAGGATGGACGAGCAGCAACCAAATGTTTTCCAGCAACTCCTGGGCGGAATAGCCGCTGTACTCGGTGAACCGGCTATTGACAAACAGGGTCGTCCCATCTGGGGAGTTGGCCCAAGCGAGATTCGGAGCGGCTTCAACGAATGAGCGGATGAGGGCTCGTGTAGGCACGACATCTCCTAAAGTGCCAGCCCAGCACGACGGGGGCCAACCAAGCGAATAAAATCATAATTGAGAAGAATTTATATGAATTATAGCGATTTTCGATCGTCGTAATACATCGGCCCTACTTGGCCATTATCTTCATCTTATTCAAGGAGTTCCACGCCCGGCAGGTGCGTCCCGAGGGGCACATACTGCTAGCCAAATATGATCTCCCTTGAGGACGAGGCCGGGCGCCGCAGCGTACGAAGTTGGCTATGAGACGTAAGCCAATTCAGTCGCGAGTACAGCCGGTTCTTCGGCCAGCCTCCAATCCGGGACACAAAAACACTGCGCGGCGGAGAGGTGGCGGCAATCCAACAGCTGTAGCACCTTGCCTTGTTTCCCGGATTAGTTTCGCTGTGCCGTAGTCATTCCGCGCGCAAGGCTTTCCAGGGCAGAATTAGACTTGCTTGCCACGCGGGAATGGCTGCTGCCAGAAGCCCAGAGGCGGCCAGACTTCCCGTTGCGATTAGCATTACCAGAGAGTTGAATGAGCCGACCCCTGTCAACTGTGATTGCAACAGCTTGCCTGCGGCCACGCTGAGCGGTAATCCAATCAGCAGACCCGCCGCTACCAATCCGAAGGCTCCGCGCATCAGTAACGCTACGGCATCCCGCCGCTGCGCGCCCAGCGCCATGCGAATGCCAATCTCTGCGGTTCGACGCCCGACGTTATATGCCATCAAGCCATATAAACCGATGGAGGACAGCACGAGAGCCACCACCCCGAAGATGGACGTCAGCCTTGCAATCAGGCGCTGCGGCCGAAACACACCTGCTACCTGCTCGCGTAACGTTCGCGTCCAAGTCACCGGCAGGTTCGGGTCCACTGCGGCCATTGCCTTCTTTAACTCCGCTATCGAAACGGTCTCGCTTTTCCGCACCACTACGATGATGTTCTTCAAAGAGTGCGAACCGGGGTCAATTTCTCCGCCTTTGGCGCTCCATTCGTGTTGCGCCTCTGGCAGAAAGAACATGGGTCCGGGTGGTTTATCCAGATCGAATGCCTGGTAGCGAGCATCCCGCGCCACTCCTATCACGGCGAAGCGCCTGGGATCGCCGTTTGCCTCGATGCCAAAGTATCTGCCAATCGGATTCTCACCGGGAAAGAATCGGCGCGCAAATGCCTCGTTGATGACAGCGACATGCATTGCCTTGTCGGTATCGCGCTCCGCAATCGGTCGCCCACGTATAACGGGATTTGAGATGGCAGCGAAGTATCCAGGCAACACGCGATCCATGGATGCGCCCGAATCGTCGTTTGGTCCCGGAACCGCCTTGCCATCGATCCAGACGCTCCAGCCCCAGTTGTCTCCACTTAGAGGCGAGTAAGTGCAGAGCGTGGTTGTCTCTACTCCGCGCACGTTTCGGAATGATTCCTGAATGCGGCGATACAACGCCGGGAGTTGCGACTGCTGATAACCGGCTAAGCTGGCATCGACGCGAATGATCACGCGCCGATCCTGATCGAATCCAAAATCCTGGGTCTCTAAGTGGTGAAGGGTTGCCGTTAGTAGTCCAGATACCGACAGCAATACCAACGCCAGCGCCGCTTGCATCACTACAAGCAACTGGCGCGACAATGAACTTCCGCGCGCGGTCGACCGACCGGCACCCCGTAACGCTTCCATTGGATCTGTTTGTATGGCCACTACTGCCGGCCCCACTCCAAATGCGAGGCCGGTCAGCATAGATAGTGCGAACGCAAAGGCCAGCACCGGCAGGGAGGGGGAAGCAGGAATCGGCAGATCTCCCCAATCTCCAGTTGGCGGAAATACGGTGTGCAAAATCAACGACGTCCCGGCGTACGCGACCACGAGTCCCACCAATCCGCCGATGATCGAAAGCACCAGGCTCTCCGTCAGGGCTTGCCGCACCAGGGCCCAGGGGCGCGCACCGAGTGCAATGCTTACCGCAGTCTGCCGCCTCCGTTCCAGCCCGCGCACCAAGGCCAGATTCGCCACGTTGCCACACACGATTAGCAGCACAAATCCCGTTACCAATATCAGGATGCGCAGCCAATGCTGGTACTCGTCACGCATTTGCGTAATTCCTGCGCCGCCCGGCGTTAGATTCACGGTCTGCTGTGGAATGGTTGCCCGGGCATTGCTTGTCATCTCCCTCGCGTGCGAGTTGAGCCATTGCCGCAGTTCCACTCGCATCTCCGCTTGGATGGCATCGGGCCGATATCCGGGCCGAACACGGCCAATCAAGTCCAGCCAGGCGGTCCCCACATCGCTCAACACGCTATCTTTGCCAAAACCTAGAACGGCGAACGGCAGGTAAAGATCGGGCGGTCCAGAGCGCAGCGTATCGCCGTAGAAGTTTGGCGGGGCAATGCCCACGATTGTGTACGGCTTCTGGTTCAAATCGAAGAGACTTCCCAAGACCCTTCGATCACCGCCGTACTTCGCTTGCCAGAGCCGATAGCTCATTACCGCAACCGCTGGAGCGCCGGGCCGATCATCAGCGGGCGTCAGTAGGCGGCCGGCGTAGGCATGCGTTCCGAACATTTCGAAGTAATTGCCTGAGACCAGCTCACCCACCTGAGTCTGCGCCACGTCTGGCCGACCCTCGCGGCGGAAGGCGTAGAAATCGGTGCTGGCTGAAAATGCCGCCAGCTCCGCAAAGCCCGCGGTGTGTGACTGGAAGTAATGATAGAGATCGTAGGAAACCAGCGCCGTCTCCGGGCTCTGGCTATAAACGCCCGTGTAACAGCATGACGCCGTTTTGCCCAGCTTCACCAGCTCTGCGGGTTTGGCGACCGCCAATGACCGGAACAGCACGGCATAAGCCAGTGTGAAAATCGAGGTCACTGCGCCGATGCCTAATCCGAGTATCAAGATTGACGTAACGGCAAAGCCCGGCGCAGAGACTAAGCGTCGGAACGACAGCCGTACGTCTTGCAGCAGCGCTTCGCCCCACGGCCAGCCCTTCTGGTCCCAGTAGCTTTCACGAATGGCCGCGATGCTTCCCAGCTTTACTGCTGCCCGCCGCCGCGCCTCCGCTTCGTCCATACCCGCTGATACGTTTTCTGCGGTCTGCAAGGCCAGGTGCTCTTCCAGTTCGGCTGCCAGCCGCTCCTCATCACGCTGGCGAGTTAGCCAGCAAGTCATTCGGAGCATCAGAGCGCGAAGCGTTCTCACGACAAGTCCTCCGCCTTAAAGGCGAAAAAGCGGTCCATGATCTCCACCGTCTGTTGCCAACCTTTCTTCTCCGCCTGCAAGTGCTTCCTCCCGAGGGGAGTGAGGCTGTAGAAGCGCGCTTTACGGTTGTTCTCTGAGGTGCCCCAGCGCGAGTTAATTGAGCCTTCCTGTTCCAGCTTCAGCAACACCGGGTAGAGTGTTCCTTGATTGACGCCCAGTAACTCACCGCTAATCTGCTCAATGCGCCGAGCGATACCATAGCCGTGCAACGGCCCCAAGACATCCAAGGTCTTCAGCACCATCAGCGCCAAGGTACCTTGTGAAACATTCGCCATATTGGTTTCCCAAACGAGCATACTACAGACTCATTTGGGAATCCAAAAGGAGGATGATGATTTGAGAGTAGTTAGGGGCCTAAATGCCAGAACCGAGCGGGCCTATTGCCAGCGAACGATGGTTGCGCCCCAGGAATAGCCGACGCCGAAACCGACCAGCATGCAGGTGGCGCCAGGCTTCAATCGGCCCTCCCCGGTGGCATGCTGCAAAGCAATCGGCAGGGTGGAGGATACGGTGTTGCCGGAATGCGCCATGCTGACGAAAAACTTGTCCGGCTCGATCTGGAGGCGCTTGCGGAGGTGCTCGAGCATGTACCGATTCGCTTGATGGAACACGAAGAGGTCGATGTCGTTCATTGTCAAATCTGCCTTCGCGAGCAGAGCGTGAACGCTTTCAGGAACGGCGAGCAGAGTGAAGTTGAAGATTTCGGCGCCGTCCATGAACAGGTTGTCGCCACTGCGCTGGTTTCCGTTTTCGTCCTCGACCGTGAGTGCGGACTCGGCCGTGCGCGGAAGTCGCATCCCTCCAGACCGCACGATTAAATTCGGGCCGCCTCTTCCGTCAGTGCCGTACACGAAGGGTCCGATAGAACGCTCCGGGGCCGCCGTGATCAGGGTGGCGCTTGCGGCGTCGCCGAAGATGGTGCGAACGCTTTTGTCCCCGCGGTGGAGAAATTTGGAGTAAGTCTCCGCTGTTAGAAGCAGGATCCGGCTCGCTTGACCCGAAGCGACCAGCCCCTCTGCGAGTCCTAGACCATACACATACCCAGAGCAACCAAGGTTGTAGTCCAGAGCGCCCGCGCGCGTCGGAATCGCGAGGCGGTCCTGTACCAGACAGGCCGTCGTTGGCAGAAAGTAATCGGGGCTCTGGGTGCAAAGCAGCACGAAATCGATGTCGTTCGGTGCGCAGACCCCGGATTCGAACAGCTTGCAGGCCGCGGCGACCGCCAAATCGGAGGAGCACTCGTCGTCCGCAGCGATGTGGCGCTCGCTGATCCCGGTTTTCTGATCGATTTTCTGAACCGACCATTCCGGGAACTCGGCCGATAAGTCGGCGGTGGAGAGAACACGCTGAGGCAGATGATATTCGATGGCGGAAATGACGGCGTGCATAGCTTGCTTATCGGCCAGGATTAAGCGAATGCACAGTGTTCAGTCGACGCGGGCCAACTGCGCGAGCTGGTCGACGGTGTCGCAGTCGCGGATCTGACGGGGAGAGAGTTTGGCGCCGTTGGTATCGGCAAGGGCGATGAATTCCACCATGGCAAGGGAATTCCAATTTTCCAATTCGTCCAGGTATTCGGGGCCCTTCAGGGAGCCGGCGGGAAGCTCAAGAAGAGCGTCCATGGAGGTGAGGAACTCTTGTCTCGTCATATAGTTGAGTAATGCTGGACGCGAGCTGCGTCAGCCCTTACTGTAGCGCACGGGAGGCGTGCCTTTTTGTGATTCATGAGTGCGATTGATTCGCTAATTCTGAAGATAAAGCGCGGGAATACGCCGTTATTCCGCGTGGCAAAGAAAGTGGCCAGGATGGTGCAGCGACCCCAGGCTCCGGTGCTGCCACGAGTGCTGAAGCCGTTCCTCCGGACGCTGTACGAGCTTCATTACGCGGTGATTCAGGTGTTCCGGCTGGTGATCACCGTGTTTTACCGGCATCCGCTGTTTCAGGGCCGCTGCGCAAGCTTTGGCCAGAACGTCGGCCTGGACGGGCTGCCTTTTGTCAACGGGCATGTAGAGATTCACGTTGGCGACAACGTGTACCTGGGTGGGCGGCTGGACATCCATTCAGGACGATTTGTCGATCAACCCAAACTGGTGATTCAGAACAACGCAGAACTGGGCTGGAATGTTCGTATCACAGTAAACAGGGAGGTAATCGTCGAGGAGCACGCCCGGATTTCGTTCGATTGCCGCATCTCGGACAGTGACGGGCACCCGCGTGAAGCGAACTTACGGCGCGAGAACGCGCCGGTAGACCCGAAGGACATCCGGCCTGTCCGCATTTGCCGCGACGCCTGGATTGGGAATGGCACGCACATTATGAAGGGCGTGACTATCGGCGAGGGTGCAATTGTGGGCGCAAACAGCGTGGTAATCACCGACGTCCCGGCGTACTCGTTAGTGATGGGTAACCCGGCCGAGGTGTATTTCAAGAACTTCGGGAAGCCGAAGCGGAGCAGTCAGGCGGAAACCAAAACCTAGCGTCTGCTCGCGAACTCGACCGGTTGCCCGACGTTGGTGCGCAGCGGGAGCCAACTGCGAGAACGCCGTCAATGCCTGATCCAGAGCCACGATGCATCGGTCCGCGGCCGGTGACGAGCAATCGCCGTTCTTCCGCGGCACTGCAGATGGATGACGCAGCTAAGACTGCGCCCTGTAGCGCGCTGGAAACCTGACTAAGGTTGGATTCTACCGTCAGACCGCAGGACTGTGAGCTTACGGAGGGGTAGTCGGTTGGAGAGAATGCCCCAAACGTAATCAAAGGATTCACCAGATTTTGCCACGCGGTGTTGGTTGGGTCGGGATAAGCGGGCGTGCATGTGGCTCCCGGAGAATTATCGATGATAGTATCCGGCGGACAGTTTCCCACGACCGCATTCGGCAGGATAGAGGCGCGAGTGAGTTGCTTGCGTATGGTGAGTGTGGCACCGCTTGCCACAGCTGCATCATGCTGCTTAAGGGCCGCAACTGCGGCTTGAAGCTGCGCCAAATTTGTGACTGCAGGGTAGACCTTGGTGAGCGTGTCGTCGGTTGCCGCTGAAAACTGGCTCGCCAAGTTCGTACCCTTGTGCGAATCGAGATAGGTTCCCAAATCTACCAGAACTTGCCGAAATTCCGGAATTGACATCTGAGTCGGAGTTTGCGCGTTCTGGGCCGCGATCGGCAGAACCAACAATGCTGCAGCGGTTCCTAACAACATCAATCTATTCTTCACATTCACTTCCTTTTATTCACTTACGATGGGGCATAGCCCGTTTCCGCAACTACTTCAGCTGGCTGGTTTTCGCCTCTACCGGATAGGGCGGGTGCGTACCGGCCGATTTAGCCTGCGCAATGAGCTTTTCGAACTCTGCAGCATCGGTGACCCCTGGTACAAGCTCAGAGCCGATGACGAAACTGGGAGTGGCATTTACCCCCAATCGGCGTCCCAGCTCCTCATTTCGTTCGAGGCTGGATTTGATGTCGGGCGAGTCCATGTCAGCCTTCAACTTGGCAAGGTCGAGATGCTGTTCAGCAGCCAGTTTCTCGATGGTGTCCATACCGATGGAGCCCGGCTTGGCCAATAATGCCTGATGGAATTTTAGATAGTCGCCTTGTTTGTTGGCGGCGAGGCTGGCTTTTGCGGCCATCACTGATTCAGGCCCTAGAATCGGGTACTCTTTGAAAACGAATCTGACACCAGGGTGAGTCGCGATGAGCTTCTCAATCGTGGGCTCGGCGCGCCTGCAAAACGTACAGTGATAGTCGAAGAACTCAACAATGGTGACACCGTCGACCGCCCCGGTGACTGGCGATGACGGATCATTTTGAAGGTCAGCGACCTTAGTTTCGATCGCTTCCTTGACTCGCTCTTTTTGCGCAGCTTTTTCGTGCGCCTGATACAGGTTGGCCGCTTGTGCGATTACTTCCGGATGTTGAAGGATGTATTCGCGCACAATCTTTTCGACTGCTGCCTTGTCCGGCTGACTTACCGTGTCCTGCGCTCGAAGGGGCACGCACACCAGCACAGAAACAATGGCCATCGGCAAAGCGATAGCCTTATAACGCATTCAGAACTCCTTTAGATAGTTCCAGCCCTAGAGCTAGTGCTGCGTTCTAAAAATTCTTGAGATTTGACTGGAGAACAGTGTGAGTTTAGTTATGAGTGTTCTAAATGTCAATGAATTTTTTGGGAATATGTGATGTCCATCAGTTGCGCATCACTTAAGGCTGATTATTATCACAAACACTCGATTCGTTATGGAGGCTCACTGGCACTAGTTACATCCATTCGGAGGATCAAAGTAATCCGTATGTAATAAAGCTTGGCTTTTTCAAATCGTCGAAGGAGTAGCGGTCGTCAACTCTGAGCGATAACTTGCTAATTGCGCTAACTTAGGGCTTCCTCTTGAGGCAAGTTAAGGCCTTGAAGTGTTAGGTCTCTAGTGCCCTCATCCAAGTGAGTCACCCGGGGTGATCCCCAAAGTCCGACTTACAAGTGGTGGAACTGGGATGACAACTCTGGCGCCGAGTCTTGCGTCACTCCGAGTGGGTAAGAGCGACGCCGACGGTTGAACCCGTCTCCTGGCTCCGCGCGGTCTAGGATTAACCTTTATCCATAATTCCCTTGAGCCGGTCCTCACTTTATGTTATAAGTGGAATCACATACCGCTATGCAGATTGGTTATATGTGGATGCGATCCTTCATTGCCGGGCATGTGCCGCAGCTTTTGCTGGGCATTGGCCTGGTGGCGTTGCCGCTCGCACTCCATCTAGAAAAGGCCGAGTTTGCAAGCATTCCCCGGCCTGCTGCGCCACGGGCTCCAGGCGTGATCGCAACCAGAACGGATCGCGATGTTCGCACCGTGAGGCTTCGCACATTTCTTGCTCGTTTACATTGTCCTGTGCAGGACTTAGCCGCTGATTTCGTCCGTGCGGCGGACGCGAACCATCTGGATTGGCGCCTGCTTCCTAGCATCTCGGTCATTGAATCGGGTGGCGGGAAAGCGTACCGCAACAACAATATCTTCGGGTGGAACAATGGCGAGCAGTCTTTCTTTAGCATTCGCGACAGTATTCCCGTGATTGCATCGAAGCTGGGCCGCAGTCCGCTGTACCGGAATCGCGACGTGGCCGGCAAGCTGCGAGTCTATAACCCAAATGAAAGCTACGCCGAATCGGTGATAGCGGTGATGAACCGCATTGGTCCTGCTTCCACGGCAAAGGGCCGTCGCGACATCACCAACGACTGATCCGATTCTTATCCGTATCAGTGCTGGCATCCATGGAGCGACTGAGCGACAATCGGAGGCGAGCCGTTACTCTTTAGCGTTCGCTTGCCGCCGATGCCCAGCCTTCGCGACGAAATCACGAAGACGCTTGTCCGATTCACTCGGAAGGCAGGAACGCGCCTCTCAGACGTTGATGACAATCGGCCATCTTCGAGCGACAGAAGACTAACGGGCGATTACGGCAGCTACCGCATAGTGAAGCGCTTGGGCGCGGGCGGCATGGGCGATGTGTACCTGGCGCTCGATACGCGTCTGGGCCGGCACGTGGCGCTCAAGTTCCTGTCGAGCCATCTCACTCGGGATGCGGGATTCCTCACGCGCTTCCAGCAGGAGGCACGTACCGCGTCGGCGCTGAACCACCCGAACATCGTCACCATCTACGACTTCACCGAAATTAAGGGCGAGGCCATTCTGGTCAGCGAATATATCGAGGGCGTTACGCTGCGCAGCGTTCTCGATCGTGGCGCTCTTCCGGCTGCGAATGCGGTCCATATCGGGATCCAAATCGCTTCCGCACTGGCGGCCGCGCATGCAGCGGGGATCATCCATCGCGATTTGAAACCGTCGAACATCATGATCCGGCCCGACGGTTACGTAAAGGTAATCGATTTCGGCCTGGCGAAGCGAAGCGTGGGGCGCGACGCTCACGGCGACACAGCGTATAGCAATCACGGCAACATCGTGGGCACGGTCGATTACATGTCGCCGGAGCAGGCGCGCGGTTTGGCGCTGGACGGCCGGACGGACATCTGGAGTCTGGGTGCCATCCTTTATGAGTTTGCCACCGGACATCGTCCGTTCCCGGGAGAAACGGATAGCCACGTCATTGTAGGCATTCTGGACCAGAACCCGCCTCCCCTGCTGGCCATACAGCAAGGCCCGGCCGGACTTGCGGACGTGATCGGGCGGGCCCTCGAGAAAGATCGAAGCAAGCGCTATGCGTCGGCGCACGACATGCTGGCCGATCTTCAGCGCGTACAGCGGCAGGAAACAGGCGAGATCAGTGTTAGCACCCTTCAGCGGCGGCCCGCTCGAACGAGAGAACGAGCCATTGTCACCGTCGCTTGCCTAGCGCTGATCAGTTTCTTTGCCGTTTGGTGGTGGGCCTTTTACGGCCGGGAGCGAGTTCTCGGTCCGCGCTGGTTCGATATCGCGTCCACACGCCGGGTCACCTTTGACGGCGATGTATCGAATGCCGCAATTTCGCCAGATGGGTCGTACCTGGCGTACGTTACCGGATTCCGGGGGGCCCAAGTTCTGCGTCGCTTCGATCTGGCCACGAATGCGAGCACTCAGATCGGGGCTCCTGTGGGTGAATACACCGGGCTGGTGTTTTCGCCCGATAGCAAGACTCTGTACTACGTGGCGCGCGACACTGAGCACGAGATTGGGCGGCTGTACGCCATCAACGCCATACATCCCCAGGCTGAACCTAGCCGGCTGATCTTGGAGGACATCGACGGTCCACCCGCCTTTGCTCCCGACGGTGCTGCCTTCGTGTTCCTGCGTGTGACGCGGGGGCCCTCCCGTAGCGTGAATGAGATCTGGAAGGGCAGCGACCGGGATGCCAGAAACCCCCGGCGGCTTGTCAGCCTGTTCGCCACGCAAATCGACCGGCAGTTTGCCTGGATGGGCGGCGCGCATTTGGCGGCGGTCACCTACCCATCCGACTTGCGTTCTCCCACCCGTGCCCACGTTGCCATCTACGATTCAAAAGGCAACCAGGAACGGCTGTTTGCCCCCTCCAAACTGCGCAGTCTTTACCTTCCGGTTTCCCTGGACGGCGGTTCGTTGCTGCTCTTTTCAGGCACGCCGCAAGGGGCTTTGCAGCGGCATTTGGTACAGCTGTTCTTGCCCACCGGTGAATTCCGCGAGACAGCGGCAGATGTATCGGGTCTGGATAGTATTAGCGCTACCGCCAATGGCGAGTTGTTGTCGTCCGTCCGTGTCGATCAGCGCTCTTCCATTTGGATAGCCGACAGTTCCGACCTGGCCCACGCGCGTAAGCTGACGCGCGATGTGGAAGAGGTTCTGCAACTCGATTGGACGTCGGACGGAGATCTCATCTATCCTTCGTCGCGCACCGGCAACGTCAATCTGACCAAGTTGTCCCCCGATGGGGAAATAACCTCGATCGGCGCTGGGCAAGAGTGCGTCCAGAACTACCCGAAAATCATTCCTGCCCGAGACTTGTCGGTCTACTCTTCAAACTGCGCGCATGGCGGCGACGATTTCAATATCTGGACCGTGGACCTGAAGACCGGACTGCGGAAACAGCTGACGAATGGCAACAGCTACGACTATCAACCGGACCCGTCCCCCGATGGCCGTTGGATTGTTTACACTTCCTGGTCGTCCAACGTTCCTTCGGTGTGGAAATTGCCTGTATCCGGCGGCCTGCCGGTCCGTTTGACCCATGCCCAGGGCCGGCTTCCGTACGTCTCTCCTGACGGCAGCCGTGTGCTCTGTCAGATTCAGGAACCTGGGGGCCGCTGGCAGAATGCCCTCATCAGCATGGAGGATGGCACCGTTCTGCAGCGCTTTCCAACCCTACCCATTGTGAGCGTGTTGCGCTGGAGTCCTGACGGAAAAGCCTTGGACTATACCCGTAGCAAGCAGGGCCAGAAAGGCATCTGGCGGTACCCGCTTGACGGCGGTCAGCCGACGCAACTGGTCTCGATTCCTGAGGACGACATCAGTTTCTTCGCTTGGAATCGAAACGGCACGCAGCTTGCTTATGCCATCAGCAGGCAGCAAAGAGACGTCGTTCTCTTCCGCCGTCGAAACGAACGATAGTTCCAAGGAGGCAGCGTGCGCGAAACAGATATGGTGGGCGATTCGATTCTTTCCCAACCCTTACAGGACCAACCGCAAGGCGACCCTGGTCCTCATTCACCCATTCAAGAAGAACTGCAAGGCGATCCGGGCCCTCATCTGCAGGAAAGCCTGCAAGGCGATCCCGGCCCTCACTAGCCCGTAGGGGAGACGGGTACCGGAACCGAAGCGGGTTGTACGGGGTCCGGACGTTTTTAGAATTGGCACACAGCGGTTAAACTAAGGGATAACTCCTTTAACCAAAATGCCATCTACACCTCGCGAGAGCTGGCTCTTTCGGCGCCAGGCTCTTGAAGACGCCCTTGCTACCCGTGTCCTTGTGCTCGATGGAGCCATGGGCACTATGCTGCAGCAGCGGAATCTGACAGCGGCAGATTTTGGCGGTCCCGCTCTCGAAGGGTGTAACGAGAATCTGGTCGTCACTCGGCCCGACGTCATCCTGGACGTCCATCGCGCCTACTACGAGGCTGGCTCCGATATTGTCGAGACGAACAGCTTCGGCGGTACCCGCGTAGTGCTGGCGGAGTATGGTCTGGAGGACAACGCCTACGAGTTGAATTTCGAAGCGGCCCGATTGGCACGGCAGGCGGCAGAGGAGTGCTCGCGGCCGGGTCGTCCGCGCTTTGTGGCGGCTTCCATGGGACCCACCACCAAAGCTCTTTCCGTTACCGGGGGCATCACGTTCCCGGAACTGGTCAGCAACTACTACGACCAGGCGAAGGCGCTGTGGGAGGGCGGGGCAGACATTCTGCTGCTGGAAACCTGCAACGATACCCGCAATGTGAAGGCAGGTCTGCTTGCCATTGACCGGCTCGGGCAAGGAACTCGGGTTCCGTTTGCCAACCATGGTCTCCGGGACCATCGAGATCGGCGGCACCATGCTGGCCGGTCAAACCGCGGATGCATTCTACGCCTCCGTGTCGCACGCCGAGCTTTTATCGATCGGACTGAACTGCGCCACCGGACCGGAGTTTATGACGGACCATATCCGATCGGTCCATGAACTCGCGGCCACCCGGGTCTCCTGTTACCCCAACGCCGGCATGCCGGACTCCGAGACGGGCAAGTACTTCGAAACGCCGGAGACATTAGCCGCCCAGCTGGAGCGCTTTGTCGACCATGGCTGGCTGAACATTATCGGCGGGTGCTGCGGCACGCGTCCCGACCACATTCGCGCTATGGCGCAGATGGTCGAAGGCAAGAGGCCTCGCGCCGTCCCCGGCAACAACGCATCGAACCTGGTTTTCCGGTATCGACCTGATTGAGGCCGAAGACACGCAACCGCCCGTTGATCGTTGGCGAGCGCACTAACGTGATCGGCTCGCGGCTGTTCAAGAAGATGGTCGCGGAAGAAAAATGGGAAGAGGCAACCGAGATTGCTCGCTGGCAGGTGCGCAACGGCGCGCACGTCATCGACGTTTGTCTGCAATCGAGCGAGCGCGACGAACTCGCTGACATCCCGCTGTTCTACGAGAAGCTGATCCGCAAGATCAAAGCGCCCATCATGATCGACACCACCGATGCGCGCTCGATCGAACTGTCGCTGACTTACTGCCAGGGCAAGAGCATCATCAACTCCATCAATCTGGAGGACGGGGAAGAGAAGTTCGAGCGTATCTGCCCCTTGGCCCGCCAGTACGGTGCGTCGCTGGTGGTGGGCTGCATCGATGAAGATCCACTGCAGGCGCAAGCGTTCACGCGCGAGCGCAAATTGGCGGTGGCGCAGCGTTCGGTCGAACTGCTGGTGAGTAAGTACGGAATCGCACCCGAGGACATCATCATCGACCCGCTGGTATTTCCCTGCGCGACCGGCGACGAGAACTACATCGGCGGCGCCGTCGAGACGATCGAGGCCATCCGCCTGATCAAGGAGCAGATCCCCTACGTCAAGACGGTGCTGGGTATCTCGAACATCTCCTTCGGCCTGCCCGCCTCGGCCCGTGAAGTCGTCAACTCGGTTTTTCTTTATCACTGCACCAAGGCCGGGCTCGATCTCGCCATCGTGAACGCGGAGAAGCTGGAGCGTTTCGCCTCCATTCCGGAGCAGGAGCGCAGGCTGGCGGAAGACCTGCTTTTCAACACCCGCCAACGGCTGCCGATGCTCCGACGTTGCGACCCGAGATTGGCGGAAGCAGACGCGTGAACAAAAGATGGCGGTCAATCAGTTTCATATCGCCGCCATCTCCGAGCACTTCCGCGGCGCGACCAAACGAGAGAAGCAGAAAGCCGCCGATCTCCCGCTCGATCAGCGTCTGGGCAACTACATCATCGAGGGCACAAAGGACGGACTGATTCCCGACCTCGACCGTAAGCTTAGCCGAAGGCGCAGCTCCGCTCGACATCATCAACGGACCACTGATGGCCGGTATGTCGGAAGTGGGCCGGCTGTTCAACAACAATGAACTGATCGTGGCGGAAGTGCTGCAATCGGCTGAAGCGATGAAAGCCGCCGTCACCCACCTGGAGCAGTTCATGGAGAAGTCCGAAACGGCGGCCCGCGGCAAGATCGTTCTCGCCACCGTGAAGGGCGATGTTCACGATATCGGCAAGAACCTGGTCGAGATCATTCTAAGTAACAACGGCTACACGGTGGTGAACCTCGGCATCAAAGTGCCTTCGGACGATCTGATCAAGGCATTTCGTGAGCATCATCCCGATGCCATCGGTCTCTCCGGGCTGCTAGTGAAGAGCGCGCAGCAGATGGTGACCACGGCCGGCGATTTGAAGGATGCCGGCATCGACGTTCCGCTGCTGGTCGGCGGCGCCGCGCTTTCGGAGAAGTTCACTAAGACGAGGATCGGTCCCAGCTACACGGCGCCAACGTTCTACGCGAAAGACGCCATGACCGGCCTGCGGCTGATGAACGAGATCATGGATCCCGGACTTCGCGCGCAGGTTCTTTCGCAGCCACATTTTCCACGATGCGCCGACAGGAGGCGCCGCGCGAAGTGCTGGTCGGTTCCTTCGGGCGAGAAGCGCAGTCCTAAAGTGCGAACCGATCTGCCGATTCCGCCGGCGCCTTACCTGGACCGCCGCGTTCGCCTGTTGCCGCACTTGGGCGAGATCTGGAGCTACATCAATCCATTCATGCTCTATGGCCGGCATCTCGGCTTCAAGGGCCAGCTTCGAAGAAGTCGCTGGCACAGCGCGATCCGAAGGCGCTGGAACTGTTCCACAATCGTCGAAGACATCAAAGCCGAAGCGCAGCAGTGGATGAAGGCCCGCGCGGTGTGGCAGTTCTTCGAAGCGGAGCGCGACGGGAACGATCTTGCGTTGTTCGCGCCCGGTGCCACCAGTCCCGGTTGAGACCTTTCACTTCGGCCGGCAGGCCAAGTCCGACGGCCTTTGTCTTAGCGATTACGTGCTGGACCCGCAGAACGGTCAGCGAGACCATGTTGCGTTATTCGTGGTGACGGCCGGCGAGGGCGTAATGGAGCACTCACGCGGGGCGAAAGAACGGGGCGAATTCTTCAAGGCGCATGCCATTCAGGCCCTTGGCATCGAGACCGCGGAGGCATGTGCCGAATACCTTCATCGTCGGCATTCGCGAAGAATGGGGCTTCCCCGATCCGCCGACACTCACCATGCAGGAGCGGTTTACTTCGCGCTATCGGGGCAAACGATACAGCTTCGGTTATCCGGCCTGTCCCAACCTGGAAGACCAGACGAAGCTCTTCCGTTTGCTGAAGCCGGAAGAGATCGGCGTACAACTGACCGAAGGCTTCATGATGGAACCGGAAGCCAGCGTATCGGCTCTGGTCTTTCAACATCCCGACTGCGCTTACTTTACAGCGGGCGTCGAAGAACCCGAAGCGGCCTTGGCCTGACAGCAACGAACGCAAGACACACCTTTCAATGGATCGACTAACGGATTTATGTCATCCTTTTACAGATGAAACTCGTTCGTTACTTCTTACTAGTCGCGGTAGCGCTTACTACACTCGCTGCTCAAACAACATCAACGGCCGCTAAGGCCCCCAAGGTAGCTCACCAAAAAGCTACGGCAACAACTAGCAGCACCGCCACAACGGCCCCAACCAGCAGCACCAGTACTGGCACTAAGGCTAAGTCATCGGGTCTGCTTGATATCAATACGGCTTCAGCCGATCAGTTAGGCGCCCTGCCAGGAATTGGGCCGGCTCTTTCGCAGAAGATCATCAGTGGCCGTCCGTATCGCGCTAAGAACGAGTTAGTGCAGAAAAAGATTATTCCCGCATCCACTTACGCCAATATCAAAGATCAGATCATTGCGCACCAGGTGAAGAAGTAGAAGGGTGGGGCCGGAACACCCGGCCTCGCATCCGAGTTAATAACTGCCCTTGACGCGTTACCAGCGAGCATCCACCAGCGGCGCGATATGCGAGCGGTAGACTTGCTCCACGCCGGCCATCACGTAGGGGGTGAGTGGGTCCTTATCCGCCGCCTTGCAGTTGTCCTGCACTTGCTCCGGTCGCTTGCCGCCCGGAATTGCGCAGGAGACGGCGTCGAACATTAAAATCCAGCGCAGCGCGAACTGAGCCATGCTCATGTCGGGCGGCACCAGCGGCCGTAATTCTTCCACGGCCCGCAGCGCAGTATCGTAGTCAACACCCGAGAACGTTTCACCGCGATCGAAAGCTTCACCCTGACGGTTGAACCGGCGATGATCGTTTTCTGCAAATTGGGTATTTGGTTTTAATTTGCCGGTGAGCATACCGCTCGCCAGCGGCACGCGCGCAAGAACTCCAACTTCTCTCTTTCTCGCCTGCTCAAAGAACAAACGGGACGGCCGCATGCGGAAGCAATTGAAAATGATCTGTACTGTGCGCACGTTCGGGAACTCAATCGCCTTGAGTGCTTCCTCCACACGCTCCACACTAACGCCATAGTTCTGGATTTTGCCGGCGGCCATCAACTCATCTAGATAGCCGAAGACCTCGGGCTTGTAGAACAGGTCGGTGGGCGGGCAGTGCAGCTGCAGCAAATCGAGGGAGTCTGTAGCCATGTTGCGCAGGCTGCCGTCTACCCAGGCGGTGAGATTCTCCCGCGTATAACCCTCCACCGTCTGCTTCGGTAAGCGGCGGCCTGCTTTGGTGGCGATCAGGACCTGCTCGCGCCGCTCGCGTCTCACTTGGGCCACCAATTTCTCACTTCGGCCCATGCCGTATACATCCGCTGTGTCAATAAAGTTCACGCCGCTATCGATCGCGGCGTGCAGGGCCGCCAGGGACTCCCGGTCGTCGACATCGCCCCACGACCCGCCAATCGCCCACGCGCCAAAACTTATCGCCGACACTTCATAACCGGTTCGTCCGAGTTTTCGAAATTTCATCCCTAAGTGACCGTAATTTGAGCGAAATCCCGACAAACCTGGTGCGCTGCAAAAATTACGAGTCACCATTCTACGATGGCCACGATCTACAAGCGGGTAATTATCAATGTCCAGCAATAAATCGATCGACGCCAAGTCTGCGGATCTTGAGCAGAACACCAAAGCTCCCGGCGAGCATATGACAGGGAACCAAGGCGTTCGCATTAGTGACGACCAAAATTCATTGAAGGCGGGCCCTCGCGGACCCACGCTGATGGAAGACTGGGCGTTTCGCGAGAAAATCACTCACTTCGACCACGAGCGCATTCCAGAGCGCGTCGTGCATGCGCGGGGCGCCGCCGCTCACGGCTACTTTCAAGCCTACGAACCTTTGACGGAACTGACCAAAGCCTCGCTCTTTCAAGACCCAGCGAAACAGACACCAGTCTTCGTTCGGTTCTCAACCGTGGCCGGTTCGCGCGGCTCTGCCGATACCGCTCGCGATGTGCGCGGTTTCGCGGTGAAGTTTTATACCGATGAAGGCGTTTGGGATCTGGTCGGGAATAACATCCCGGTGTTCTTCATTCAAGACGCAATCAAGTTCCCTGACTTGATTCACGCCGTGAAGCCCGAGCCGCACAACGAAATCCCGCAGGCACAATCGGCGCACGATACTTTCTGGGACTTTGTTTCGCTCACTCCCGAAAGCGCGCACATGCTGATGTGGGTGATGTCCGACCGCGCACTCCCAAGAAGCTTCTCTGATATGGAAGGCTTCGGCGTGCATACGTTCCGCTTAGTCAACCAGCAGGGGAAGGGCAGGTTCGTCAAGTTTCACTGGAAGCCCATTGCCGGCTTGCACTCACTGGTCTGGGACGAAGCACAGAAGGTGGCCGGAAAAGATCCGGACTTTCATCGCCGCAATCTTTGGGAATCTATCGAAATGGGCAACTTCCCCGAGTGGGAGTTAGGGTTGCAAGTCGTAGAAGAGGAAGACGAGTTCAAATTCGATTTCGACTTACTGGATGCGACGAAGATTATCCCGGAAGAACTGGTTCCGGTGCGCCGTGTCGGCAAGATGGTGCTGAACCGCAACACCGATAATTACTTTGCCGAAACCGAACAGGTGGCCTTTCACACCGGGCACGTCGTTCCTGGCGTCGATTTCACCAACGACCCGTTGTTACAGGGCCGTAACTTCTCTTACATCGACACTCAACTTCGGCGCGTTGGTCCGAATTTTGCGGAACTGCCAATCAATCGACCACTGGCGCCAGTCAGCAATAATCAACGTGACGGTTTTGCCCGTCAGACAATAGATAAGGGACGGGTCTCTTACTTCCCGAATTCGCTTGCTAAGGGTTGCCCCATGCACTCGCCCGACGGCCTGAAGTCGTTTGTAAGTTATGCCGAGAAAGTGGACGGTAAGAAGATTCGCGAGCGCAGTCCCAGCTTCGGCGATCATTTCAGCCAAGCCACTTTGTTCTGGAACAGCATGAGCGATTGGGAGAAAACACATATCGTGGATGCTTTCTCCTTCGAATTGAACCAGTGCGATACCAAAATGGTTCAACAACGCGTTGTGGACGAGATCCTGGCCAACGTGGATGCGCAATTGGCTTCGAGAGTGGCCCAAAAGATCGGCGCCACTGTGACAGCGAAAGGTAAGGCAAATCTCGGCGCTGGCAAGTCCTCTCCGGCACTCAGCTTCACGACTCATCCAGTGAAAACCATTCGGGGTCGCAAGGTAGCTGTGTTGGCCGCAGATGGCGTAAACGGTGAACAGGTTCAGGCGTTGAAGGCTGCGCTGATGGCAGGCGGAGCGAAAGCGGAAGTCATTGCGCGGTTTGCGGGAACAATCAAGGACGCAGCCGGGAAAGAGATCGCCGTGGACAAGGCTGCTCCCAATGCACCTTCGGTTATTTATGACGCAGTATTCGTGCCGGGAGGCGCCGGAAGCCTGAGTACCTTGAAGACATTTGGCCCCGCCATTCATTTCCTGAACGAAGCGTATAGTCACGGAAAGGCCATTGCCGCTGTGGGCGATGCCGCTGAGTTATTGAAGGAAACGGCGATTGCTAAGTTCATGGGAACCGGCGTTACACAATCGAGCGTTGTCGTCGGCAGCGACGTTAAGAGCGTGCTGACAAGCTTTGTGGAAGCGATGAGCGCGCATCGCGACTACACGCGCATGGCGGAAGCTGTTCCGGCCTGAGGCTGCTATCTTCCGGTGCGAGAGTGGAAGCGGTAAGCATAAGAAGCGCTTAGGTACGAACTTAGGCGTACACCGACCACTTGTTCCGTTGCTGTTTCCTGCCCACTTACAGCCAATACCTCGGTGGTTTGGCCTGTGTAGCCACTGGCAAGCAGAAAGTGGATGCCTACATCCATCTGATTCTGTCGAAACGAACGCAAAACCGCACCGCGAAATTCTCTTACGGGGACGGCCAGAAAGCCGTCCCCAAGCGGCCTCGCGCCTACTTCCTCAAACTCTGCCCGTGCCTGTAGGCCAAAGGGAAGTCGATTGACAACCCCTATTGCATCAAGAATCAATCGGGGCGCTTCCGGTGTAGGCGCACCCGTGTTCAGGTCGCGCGCATCTGCTTTCGAGACGGAGACTTCCAGCGATCCCCACGGGAAATACCGGCGCGCAGCCACCGTGACGAACTTGTTTCGCCCGGCGCCTTGATCCTGCTGCAACCCCGTGTCTGGATCGATCTTCGCCAGTGACGATTCGGTGGTGACATGGCCGAGGACTACGCGGAAATCAGCCCCGACTAAACGCTTGCTGGCCACTAGCTGATAGGAATGTTCCCGGCTGACAGGCGTACCCTGTCGCATCCCTGTTCCGATGCGCGGATCGTTGGTGTAAAACGCTTCGCCAAAGCTGAGTGCGATCGTGGGCAGCGCAGGATGTTGAACCGGCAGGAAAGACAGAGTCGCTTTAGGCGAATTAAATCCCGCGAGCGTGCTGTAGGAGTCTGAAGTCTGCAGCAGGTCCTGGTTGTCAAACTGAATTTCGTCCCGGCGCCAGCCCAAGTAGTAGTGGAGTGCAAACGGCAACGTCCCATTCACGGCAAGAAACGATGCCGTATCCCCGAGTGTCACGTTGTTTGCGGTGACGCTCTGAAAGCTTCCTCCTTCGTCGTGGTCTAGATCGAGGCGTCGCGGGGCGTCTCGTTGATAGTCCACACCGGCCAGAACAGACGTCGTCTTGCCGAGATCTTTGGTGTAAGTTACGTTCGCCCCGGTGACGGTTCGAAACTCACTTTGTCGTATCAGGCCATCTCCGAAATCGGAAAGCAGCGACAGATTATAGGTGCGGAATAAACCAGACAGCTGGAAGTGCTGAGTGGAGCTGAGCTTCCAACTATCGTTCAATGCGATTTCGCCAGTATGCGTCTGATCTTTCTGTCGAGAGTCGATGGTGTCGTGCAGGTTAGGAACATGTAACGGCACTAAACCGGGTATAAATGAGAAGCCGTAATAACCTATGCCAAACAGCGTAAACTCATGCTGCCCAACGCGCCACACACGAAAGCCGTTGAGCTTGTATTGCTGACGGTGTTCCAAGCGGTCAAGAAAGCCATTGCCGTAAGCTGCCTCGATGGCTAGCCACGCGTCGGCCTCCCGGGATCCGGGACTCCACCCTGAGACAACGTCGATGTCTCGATAGTCCCCGGTCACCGTGACGTTTGGGTCTAAGCGTGAATGCAACTGATAGACGGCGGACAGGTTTTCCGCATGGTTGCCCTCGCGCACGTTGAAGGCGCCGCCGTCGGTCTGTACGCCCTCCAAGGTTTCCGAGATCAGAACATTGGGATCAGCATAGCCATTTCCATGGGCATTCGACGACAGGTTATTCGACACAAGATATGTGCCCACTTGTATGTACTCGGCAATCGGCTCCCCATGATCTCCGGCCACTCCGGGCGAGAAGTATTGGGGCGCCTTGATTCCGCCCGACGCCGTTTCGATCGGTAGGCCTGGTATGGAGATCGGAGCTCCGGGCCGGCCTGGGTTGGCATCCAGTAACTCGTCGCGTACCGAGAGCCGCTGGGATGGATCGGGAAAGAGAAGATCCGCATCTTTGATGTCGGCCGCGACCGTAATCGACTCCTGCTTCTCAGAAACACTGCCGAGGCGGATATTCGCTAGCGCCCTTCCGTCATTGTTCGTCGTGACCTTGCGGAGTATCTGTTGAAAGCCTGGGGCGGAGACTTGGAGCGTATAAGTTCCGACCTGGTCCACATCGAACGAAAAACGCCCGTTGCGATCAGTGGTAGTTCGACCAGCGTTACTACCCGATGGATCCAGCAAAAGGAGCTGCAGATCTGGCGCAGGCTTCGACTGCGGATCGGTAACAATTCCTGAGATCGTCGTGGCTTGCCCGATCGCGGTGGTGAAAACTATTAGGGCTATTGGACTGAAACCGGACCTACGCAGTCCGTGAAAACACATCATTCGAACTACTCATAACTAGCCGCCCGTGCTGTACGCCTTTGGTGCCGATCAGCAGGTCGGCGAGTTTCTGTACCTCGCGTGCCTCGCCCTTGAGCAGCAGCACTTCCAGGCACGCGTGATGATCCAGGTGGACGTGGGTAGTACTGATAATCAGGTTGTGATGATCATGTTGTATGTTCATCAACTTCTCCGGCAGTAGCCGCGAATGATGGTCGTAGATGATGGTTACGGTTCCGACCACGCGAGCCTTAGGGTTTTCTAGCGTCGCGCCGACCAGGCGATCTCGGATGAGGTCACGAAAAGCCTCCGACCGGTTCGTGTACCCCTGCTCTGAAATGAAGCGATCGAAATTCGCCAGCAAATCTGAGTCGAGTGCCACGCCGATCCGGCTAAGTACGCCCATTCTCTTGTAACCAGAATCTAAGGTAACACGAATAGAACGAACGTAGCACGCCGCTTCACTCCTATCCGCTATCCTGCGAAAAGGTGCAGCCCTCCTCATTGAAACGCTCGCTCTTCTCCTTGCTGCCAACGTCCATCCGCATCCAAGGCCGTTCGTATATTCCGAATCTCGCGCTCGATCTGCGAGATCAGGTGACGGGACGTACCGACCATGAGTTACCGCCGCGGCACCTGAACATCTCCGGCGGTGGTCCTTTTCGCGAATATGGCCAGAACACAGTTGACCTATGTCGCCAATATGGAGCACTGCTGCCCGACGACAAGGTTCTGGATATAGGTTGTGGTATCGGTAGAACTGCATTGGCACTTACCCGATACCTAACTTCGGGTAGTTACACAGGCTTCGACATAATCCGCTTTGCAGTGAAGTGGTGCCGACGGAACATCGCGGGGAAACATCAGAAGTTTCATTTTTTGCATGCAGACATCTACAACCTGACTTACAATCCGCGTGGGAAACAACTCGCTGAAGCATTTCGCTTTCCGTTTGATTCCGATGCATTTACGTTTGCGATCGCAACGTCACTATTCACGCATGTTCTGCCTGAAGCCGCCGCAAACTACATTGCCGAGGCCGGCAGGACTTTGTCGCCCGGAGGCCGGTTTCTTTCCACCTGGTTTCTTCTTGATGCTGTGTCGCAAGCGGCGATAGAAAGCCAGCTGGCGCGCGTGCCGTTTCCTCACAGATTCACGACCCACGCGCAGACATCTTTGCATGCACCCGAGCAGGCAGTCGCTTATGAACGGGCACGCATTGAAGCGCTCTACCGGCAACATGGCTTCGAGGTGATGGGCACCTACCGCGGCGAGTGGTCCGGTTGCCGCGTACCCGAAGATACTCTCCCTGCCATTGCATCCATGCAAGATGTGATCGTTGCGCGGCGCCTTCCGCGATGACGAAAGCATTTCCGCGAAAATAGAGGCATGGAAGCTGGAGCGATCGACTGGAAAGATCACGGTGTGAAGATTGTGCGCGCCGGCGATCTTGATCCGAATACGCCGCAAACACCCGGTATGACCCGGGCCGCTGCCATCACTCACGCGCGTACCGGTGCCAGCCAGTTATGGGCAGGAACAGTGGTGGTGCAACCTGATGCCAGGACCGGGCCGCATCACCACGGCGAACTGGAGACTGTGTTGTATGTGGTGAGAGGCCGCGCCCGCATGCGTTGGGGTGACCAGCTGGAGTTCAGTGCAGAGGCCGCTCCGGGCGACTTCATCTACGTTCCACCGTTCGTTCCACACCAGGAAATCAACGCCAGCGCCAACGAACCGTGCGAAGCTGTCGTCGTTCGCAGCGGTCAGGAGCCGATCGTCGTTAACTTGGAGATGCAGACGCCGGAACCTGCCAGCCCCGGCCACGGGAGCGTTCCATTCCATCCCGGGTCGTGACATCGCCTTTGCTATCTGCGCCGGTGTGGCATCCTCAAATCACCAGCAACGCGCACCCTCAATAATGATTTCCGTCACGTATCAGAGTCTTTACTACACGTGGGTTGCCCTTGAAGTGATCGTTGCGTTGGTTACACGCACCCGTTCCGGCAAAGGTAAGGTGCAGGACGGCGGCTCCATGCTGCTGCTCTGGGTTGTCATCATGGCCGCCATTACCGCCTGTGAGTGGATTCGAGCCGCTTACGGACCTAATCTGGCAGGCAATCCCGAATGGTGGAGAGTTGCCAGCACGGCCCTTTTCTTCATTGGCTTCGTGATACGGTGCACAGCCATCCTCACCCTGGGCAAGTCCTTCAGTGTGAACGTCGCCATTCGACAGTCACAGCGCTTGAAGCGCACCGGACTGTACCGCTTTGTGCGCCACCCTTCGTACTCGGGCTTGCTGCTGATCCTGCTTGCAATCGGCGTATACACCCGCAACTGGATTTCCCTGGTTGTGCTGATGATTCCGACCACAGCCGCGCTCCTCTATCGCATCCGGTTGGAGGAAGCGGTGCTTCGCGGCGCCTTCGGTGCCGAGTATGTCGACTACAGCCGCCAGACCAGCCGCCTGGTTCCAGGGCTGTTCTAGTGTGTGACCTTCTCCCTCGTTCCGCTTAACGACGACGCAATCTTCCCGAAGGCAACTAAATCGCCGCGGTCATCGAACTGTAGCTCGAAGGGCTCGGAAACAACGCTGGCAACCGAGGAAAGCGCCGGCACCAGGTTCTCACTGACCGCCATGCTTGTTAATTCCATCGTGTTGCGGATGCGGCAATACGTGACCGTTTTCAGGTCGATCTTGCCCACTGTCGGCGCAATTCTGGTTAAACATTCCCGATCGGTTGAAAAGTGAACAGGAGTTCGAACGGCCGAGGGTGTGGTGGCCGTCAGTGAATTGATGTAGGTCGGCGTCCAATTGACATCGTCGACTAAACGGTCGTGAACAACGTCTGCCATGCCCAGCCCGACCCCACTGTGATAGGTCAATTCGGACAAGGCGCGAGCGTACACGCGGTGGATTTTGGGTGTATTCGGCCACGGATTGTACTCGCCCAGCACGCTGCGGTTGATCACCTTCGTATCCATGCCGGCGCCGCTGATGTTCTTCCCGATCTCATCCACAATCAGAATGTCGATCTCGTCGGCGGGCAGTTGCGCTTTCCAGCTCTTTACCTCGGCGAGCAGTCGTTCCTCGTGGGCGACCATGGCCTGAGCGCCCTTAGCAGAGGAGACAGCCACCAGGCCTGCGGTCTCGTGATGAGCGCCTTCCTGGATCGCTAAGCCGCCTAGAACCTTTCCGCTTTCCAGCATCTTTGCGCCCACGGAACGGATCACACGCTCCAGACCAAGGCGGTAAGCAAACGCATGATACTGTTGTGCGCCGGCGAACTTGCCTAAGCCAATCGCCATCATCTTCAGCAGGCCGCTTTCGATCACACCGTCGAAATCGGTATGCCACTTGATACGGGGCAGCAGGAATATCCCGTCGCACTCGTAGCCGTTCTTATCAAGGAAGACTTCTATGCCTTCGGGTGTTGTGCCCAGCGAGACCACATCCAGCGAACTGATGACTGGCACGCCCATGGTGGCCTCGTGAACACCGTAGTGGGCCAGAACATCGGTTTGCCCCTCGGCGGTGGCAGCTCCATGACTGCCCATCACTGGAATAATGAACGGCTGTGCCCCGTGGTCCTTCCAAAACTCAACAACTGCCTTGGTGATGGTGGCGATATTGGCGATTCCGCGGCTACCCACCCCGACGGCAATCCGCGCACCTTTCGGAACGCGCGACACGAAGTCTGCCTGCGACAGTTCCTGTCGAACGTGCGACCGGATGTCTCGGATACTGCGATCAGGAAATGCCTGTTCTACAAGGACAAACCGGGGAAAACTCATGCTTCTCAGCATACCCCTCGCAGGCCGGTCTTTTGCCCGAACCGGACGCTAGCCCCAGCTCTGTTCCAACATCATGGTGTATTCGCCGGAAGCGTAAAGATCGAAGGTAAACTCGTTCGGTTCCGGACGGTCGAACATACGTTCGCGGAGGCGTTGCTCGTACCAGGAGTCGAGCTGCCGGTGGTATCTGCGCAGGAACTCCGGGTGGAGCATGGTTGCGCTCGGCAATTCGTTGAACACTGTGTGCAGGCCGATAGCTCGCCGGAACAGGGCGGAGAAGTCGAGGACTCCCCAGCCTTCCAGTTTTGCCCGCACATGTGCCGGAACATTCTGGACCAGCAGCACGGCAAAGGTCTCCGGAAGAATCCGGCGAGTGCCGAACTCGCTTGACAGGTGTGCGGTTTCGGTGCATTGCTCTGTCCAGCGAATGAGATCCTTGCCAATGTAGAACAGCATCCTCAATTCTGCGTACCGGCCGCGGAGCAGCTTCACTTCCAAATCGTCGGACGGAGCTTCCTCCTTCGTCAGAAACCCCTGCAAGGCCAGACTTGCCCGGGAACTGTCCATCAGGACGTTCGTATCTTCGGGTGTCGAAAACGGATGCAGGATGAGGGGCGGCAGGCGAAATGCGTGCGCGCCGGAGTTCTTCATTGGTGTTTCCGTTGAGGTTAACAAATCGGGTGCCCTGAATTGAGATCTGCGGGTCGGTTTTGGAGCCTTCCCTTTTATCTCTATCGGCAGGACTGGCGAAAAGATTAGGCGCCGGATGGAGATCGCTGGCCGGTTCTCATTTTGTCGGTACCGGAATGTTCTTAGGCCTGGCTAATTCGAATTTCAAAAGTGCCTGCAGGTTGGGCCAGGGAAGCGCCCCCTCCACCTTCCGGCCATCGACAAACAAAGTGGGCGTTTGTTGTACCCCCACCATGTTGCCGCGCGCTTCGCTGGCTTTCACCTCCGGCGCTGTCGCATGCGTATCCATACAGGTGGTAATCGCGGCCGCATCGTAGCCGTTGCTCTTCACAAAATCCAGCACCTTCGCTTTCAGATCGCTTCCGTCTGGCGCGACCTCAGTCTGGTGAGCGAAGATCCAGTCGTGGAATTTCCAGAAGGCGTCCACATTGTGATCGCCAATGCAGTGGCTGGCTTCCGCAGCGGCGACCGCCCAGGGATGCTTAGACTCCAGCGGGTAATCTGCGAATTGAACTTGTATATCGTTGCCGAAGGTCTTGGGCAAGTTCTGACGAAGGCTGTCGGCTAGGCCTTTACAAAATGGACACTGGAAATCGCTGAAAACGACAACCTTTACCTTCGGGTCCGTTGATCCAAAAGTTGGCCCTTCCGGCGGCAGTAGAGAAAAGATATCCTGGAAAGGGCTTTGGTCTAATTTCCAGACACTGCCGTTCACGAATGTCTGCCCGTCGGGCGTGACGTAGTAAATCTTGTCTCCCAGGTTTAGCTTGCCGGCCGTTAGGTGAACCACAACGCGGGCGTAAGCAGCGTTCGAACAAGGTGTAGGGTCGTCTACCGCGATCGTCACCGCTTCGGTGAGTCCTTCGGCGTAACGGACGTAAGCACTGAACCGGGTTTTGTCCACGGAGGGTAAGGGAGACGGATGCGTATCCGCCGCGGCTGCCGGGATAAGCGTGACCGCCAGAAGCAAGAACGAAGCGAAAGCCTTCATGAACTGCCTTCACTCTACACGAGCATTTTCATCTGCCAGACAGACCTCGGCCGTCCTTGCTGCCGCCAATCGGTGCGATCGGACACATCGTCCCATAACCGAACATCTGGGCCGGGAGTCTTAAGTTGGATAAACGATTGAATTTAAACTACCTAAAAAGCATCGCCGGGATGGCGGTCCGCTTGCCCTTATAAGATCGTCAACATGGATGTACCTCGCGGAAAAGAAGTAGCTCGCCAGCGAATAGTACGCCGCTCGCTGCTGATTGGGCTTGCGGTGGTGGTGATTGGCGGGGCAACGGTAGCTCTCGCTCGCCTAAAGCCAGCGGCGCCCTCTGTGGATGCCAGCGAACAGTACATCGGCTCAGTCCGGCGCGGCGACATGGAAGTGCAGCGGCGTGGATTAGGCCGCCTCACTCCGCAGGAGATCTATTGGATTCCGGCCGCCGTCGATTCCCGGGTCACCCAAGTCATACGCCGCCCTGGCCTGGAGCCGGTCAAAGCCAACGACATTATCCTCGTTCTGAGCAATCCGGATCTCCAACTCGAAGCGGAAAAGGCCGAATGGCAGGTCAAGCAGGATGAGGCGACGCTTGCCAATTTAAAGGTAAAACTCGAGAGCGACAAACTGGACCAGCGTGCCAACCTGGCGCAGTTGGAATCGCAGTACACCCAGGCCAAGTTAACTGCCGACCGCGACCTGGAACTAACCCGGTTGAACCTGAAGAGCGATCTGGAATCCAGGCTCTCGGTCGACCAGGCACAGCAGTTTCAAAAACGGGTCGATCTGCAGAAGGAACGGCTCGGCATCGCCGATGAATCCATTCGCGCCCAGATTGAAGCGCAGGACGTGGCAGTGAACAGTTCACGCGCCGCTTACAACGAGAAGCGGAAACAAGTGGACCAGTTAACAATCCGGGCCGGCATCGATGGAGTGCTGCAGGAAGTAGATGTCGAAGTGGGACAGCGTGTCGCCGCCGGTACCATCCTGGCTAAAGTCGCTGACCCGAAGAAGCTCAAAGCCGAACTGAAGATTGCCGAGACGCAGATGAAAGATGTGCGCATTGGGCTGGATGCTTCCATCGATACGCGCAACGGGATCATTCCGGGGCGTGTGATCCGCATCGATCCGGCAGCGCAGAACGGCACGGTAACGGTGGACGTCGGCCTGCTGGCTCCGCCTCCGCCCGATGCCCGTCCAGAGTTGAGTGTGGACGGCACAATCGAGGTCGAACACCTTCACGACGTCGTCTACGTGGACCGCCCCGTATCGGGCGAACCCGATACCACCATCGGTGTGTTCAAGCTCGATCCCGACGGCAAGGGAGCTATGCGCACGAACGTCAAACTGGGTCGCGCCTCCGTGAACACCATAGAAGTTCTGGATGGTTTGAAGGTGGGCGATCGCGTAATTCTGTCCGACATGTCCCGCTATGACTCGAATGGCCGAGTTCGTTTGAACTAGTAATCGTGGTGAACCGAAATGCGATCTCGAACGTAATAGTTAGGAACCCTGAGGAAGAAAATACATGAATGCAACCGAGCCCCTCATCCACCTGGAAGGCGTCACCAAAGTTTTCGTCACCGACGAAGTGGAAACCCACGCTCTTTCCGGCATCCACATCGAGATCCAGCGTGGCGAGTATGTCTCTATTTCGGGACCTTCGGGCTGCGGCAAGTCGACGTTACTTGCCATTCTCGGGCTGTTAGATACCGCGAGTTCCGGGACTTACATTCTGAACGGCAAGCCTGTCCAGAGCTTGAAATTGTCAGAGCGGGCCCGCATCCGCAATCGGGAAATCGGCTTTATCTTCCAGGCGTTCAACCTGATCGGCGACCTCAACGTTTATGAAAATGTGGAACTGCCGCTGACATATCGCGGTATGCCTTCGAGCGATCGCAAACGCAAAGTACACGAGGCGCTGGAGCGCGTCGGCATGTCGCACCGTATCAAGCATTACCCATCGCAGCTCTCCGGCGGCCAGCAACAGCGTGTAGCGGTAGCCCGTGCCCTGGCCGGCGATCCCTCCATCCTGCTGGCGGACGAGCCGACCGGTAACTTGGATTCTCAGAATGGCGAGCAGGTGATGGATCTGCTTCGCGAACTACACCGGGGCGGCGCGACCATCTGCATGGTGACGCACGACCCTCGTTATGCACGCTATGCCGACCGTTCCATTCACCTGTTCGATGGCCGCGTTGTCGAGGAAAGTGTGGAAGTGCCGGCGTGAAACTACAACTCCGACCCAACGGGAGGTGTCCTGATGTTCCGTCGTAATGCCGATGTGTTTGCCGTGGTTCTTCTCTGCGCCGCAGCCATTGTCTGCTCACAGGCTCGTCAAATTGTGATTCGAGATTTTTCGTCCCAACGGGCAATCGTGATGCAACGCAATATTAGCGGCCCGCGTGTGGAACTTTCGGCGCCGTTCTGCTTTTTCGGGCTGCCTCGCTAGCCCAGTCGCTATCCGCACAGGAAACGCATGATCTCGCTTCGCAACATTGAAAAGTATTTTGAGCAGGGCCCGACCAAGACCTTCGTCCTCAGGCGAGTCAACGTGGACATAAAGGAAGGCGAGTTTATTTCCATCATGGGCCCGTCCGGGGCAGGGAAGTCGACCCTTCTGCATGTTCTTGGGATGCACGACAGTGCCTGGACCGGCGAATACTACTTCTTCGAACAAGCCGTGCACAAGCTGAGTAAGAAGGACCGCTCAGAAGCTTATAAGAAGTACATTGGCTTTGTCTTCCAGAGTTACCATCTGCTGGATTCGCTCACGGTCTACGAGAACCTTGAAATTCCACTGTCGTACCGCAACATCAAGAAGTCGGAACGGCAGAGCATTGTGTGCGATTCGCTGGACCGGTTCAACATGGTGGCTAAGAAAGACCTATACCCGAATCAGCTTTCGGGAGGGCAGCAGCAACTCGTCGGCATTGCGCGCGCCATGATTGCCAGCCCTAAGTTGATACTTGCGGATGAGCCCACAGGCAATCTTCATTCCAGCCAAGGACGGGAGATCATGGAGATGTTCAAGAAGCTGAATGACGAGGGAACGACGATTGTTCAAGTGACGCACAACGAGAAGAATGCGGAGTTCAGCGACCGGATTATTTACATTGAGGACGGCTGGATCACGCAGGCGCCCGCCGTTGCATAATTAGTTCTCCATGAAGATCATCCCGTCGAACATGCGCGTGCTGATCGCGGATGATCAGCCAGACGTGCTGGAAGCGTTGCGCCTGTTATTGAAGCGGGACGGCTACCGGATCGAGTCGGCGGAATCGCCCCAACAAGCGTTGCAGCTGATCGAGAATCGCGACTTCGATCTGGCGATGATCGATCTGAACTACACGCGCGATACGACATCCGGGCAGGAGGGTCTGGACCTTCTCGCCAACATACAGAAGTCGGACAGTTCGCTTCCGGTGATTGTGATGACGGCCTGGAGCAGCATTGATCTGGCAGTGGAAGCGATGCGGCGGGGAGCGCGCGACTTTGTCCAGAAGCCGTGGGAGAACGAGCGCCTGGCGACGATTGTTCGAACGCAACTGGAGTTGAGCGAAGCGCTGCGGCGCGGCCAACGGCTGGAAGCGGAGAACCAGCTTCTTCGCGGCGAGAACCTGCCGACGATGATTGCCGAATCGCCTGCCATGCGGCCCGTGCTGGAGTTGATCTCGCGCGTAGGGCCATCGGATGCGAACGTGCTGATTACAGGCGAGCCCGGCACCGGCAAGGAAGTAATTGCGCGGACTCTGTATGCGATTTCCAGCCGCAGCAACAAGCCGATGGTGACTGTGAACGCGGGCGGTCTGGCCGAAGGCGTTTTTGAGAGTGAGTTGTTTGGCCACGTCAAAGGTGCATTCACCGATGCCAAGATGGACCGCGTAGGCCGCTTCGAACTGGCGGATAGCGGGACTCTGTTTCTGGACGAGATTGCAAATGTGCCCATGAACCTGCAAGCTAAGCTTTTGCGCGTGCTTGAAATGGGCGAAATGGAGCGGGTCGGCTCTTCTAAAACGAAGAGAGTGGATGTGCGCGTTATCTCTGCGACGAACGCCAATCTGGGAGACGAAGTGCAGAACGGGCGTTTCCGCCAGGATTTGCTGTTTCGCCTGAACACGATTGAGATACATCTGCCTGCTTTGCGCGAGCGGCGCGAGGATTTGCGGCCGCTGGCTCTGTTTTTCCTGGGCAACCACGCGCGGCGCTACCGGAAGCAGATCTCGGGCTTCGACCCGAATGCGCTTGAAGCCATGCAGGAACACGCGTGGCAAGGAAACGTCCGCGAATTAAACCACGTAGTGGAACGTGCGGTTCTGATGGCGCAGGGGCCTTGCATTCGCGCCAGCGATCTCGCCTTACGGGCCGGTCAGATTACGTCAGGCCGACTGGAAGATATGAGCCTGGAAGACGTGGAGGCATTCCTGATCAAGAAAGCCCTGGCCCGCTACAGCGGAAACGTGAGTCACGCCGCCAGCGCTCTTGGACTCAGCCGCAGTGCTCTCTACCGACGGCTGCAACGCTTCGGGCTGTGAAGCGGTTTCGGCTTACGCATGAGTCGCGCGTGTTTGTTATGGCGCTCGCGGCGGGGTTTCCCGCGCTGGTTACGACAACCATCCTGCTGTTTACTGGTGGATATTCTCCACGCGTGTCGTGGACTTTAGAGCCGCTCCTGGTTGGGCTTTGGCTAGGATTCAGCTTTGCGGTGCGCGAACGCGTCGCGAACCCGTTGCGGACGCTCGCCAATCTGCTGGAAGCCATTCGCGAGGGAGATTACAGCATTCGCGCGCGGGTAGAAGATCCCACTGAGCCTTTGGGCGAAGTGATGCAGCAGGTGAACGCCATGGCGAGCACGTTGCGGCAATCAGCGGCTGGGAGCTCTGGAAGCGACCGCGCTGCTGCGCAAAGTAATGGAAGAGATCGATGTGGCGGTGTTCGCCTTCGACCGGCAGCACCTGCTGCGGCTTGTGAACCGGGCAGGCGAACGCTTGCTGGCCCAACCGGCGGAGCGGATGCTGGCGCGCGATGCGACCGCGCTCGGGTTGGAAGATTATGTAACCGGCCCTGAAGAACAGACCATTCAAAGGGCTTTCCCGGGGGCGACGGGGCGTTGGGGCGTAAGGCGCAGCGGCTTTCGAGAAGGGGGCGTTCGACATCAGCTGCTGGTGTTTACCGACCTTACCCGCCCGCTGCGGGAAGAAGAACTGAAAGCGTGGCAGCGCCTGGTGCGAGTGCTTGGCCACGAACTGAACAACTCACTGACGCCGATAAAATCCATCGCGCAAAGCCTGGAAGAACTGGTGAAAGTAGATCCAAAGCCGCACGACTGGGAGGAAGACATGTCGCGAGGGCTGGGTATTATCGCCGGCCGCTCTGCCTCGCTCAGCCGGTTCATGAGTTCCTATGCGCAGCTGGCCAAGTTGCCCGCACCGAAGTTTGCCCCGGTGGAAGTAAACGGGTTGCTGCGGCGCGTAACCGTGCTGGAGCAGCGAATGAACGTCTTTTTCGAGCACTGTCCTCCGGTGACGATTCAGGGCGATGCCGACCAGTTGGAGCAAGTACTCATCAATCTCATCCGGAACGCGGTCGATGCTGCGCAGGAAACAGGAGGGCGGGTTTTTGTGCGCCACCAGGAGAACGGTTCCACGGTACAAATCGTGGTGCGCGATGAGGGCACCGGGCTGGCCAACACAGCCAACCTGTTTGTACCTTTCTTTACGACGAAGCGCGGCGGGTCGGGCATCGGGCTGGTTTTGAGCCGTCAGATCGCGGAGGCGCATAACGGGTCGGTTGCTCTTCGCAATGCGCCGGACGGCCCGGGATGCGAAGCCATTCTTAGCCTTCCTGTCACGTAGAAGACACAGCAGCGCTTGTATTGCGGAAACATGAACTACGGACCCGCACTCAATCGTGTAGGTCTTTCCATGTCGAACGCAGAAGAACAAATCATCGAAACAGACGTCCCGGCGCGATTAGACCGCCTGCCCTGGAGCGGTTGGCACGTCAAGATTCTAACGGCTCTGGGGACCTCGTGGATGCTGGACGGTTTGCAGGTGACCCTAGCTGGATCCCTGGCTGGCATTCTCGAAGATAAACGGGCGCTTGGATTCAGCGACCAGGAAGTGGCTGCCGGTGCGACCACTTATCTTGCGGGCGCGGTAACCGGTGCGCTGCTGTTTGGCTATCTAACGGATCGGCTAGGACGGCGCAAGCTGTTTCTGGTGACGCTGGCGACCTACTCGCTGGCGACTGCTGCGACGGCCTTGTCTTGGAACTTCTGGAGCTTTGCCTTATTCCGCTTCATCACGGGGCTTGGCATCGGCGGAGAGTACGCGGCCATCAACTCGGCAGTGGATGAATTGATTCCCGGCAAGATTCGCGGCACGGTTGACCTGGCCGTGAATGCCACGTTCTGGGTGGGCGCGATCGTCGGCTCGGTTGCATCGCTATTCCTGCTGAGAGGTCACATGGTGGGCCCCGACGTGGGATGGCGACTGGCGTTCGGCGTTGGAGCGGCGTTGGGCTTGGGTGTCTTCGTTCTTCGCCTCGGTGTGCCGGAGAGTCCGCGGTGGCTGATGCTGCGCGGCAGGGAGGATGAAGCCAATAAGATCATCACCGACATCGAAAACGGCATTAAGAAGAAGAAAGGCGAGTTGCCGAAGCCGGAAGGCGAGAAGCTGGAGCTCACCGTCCGCGATCACACGCCCTGGAACGAGATCTTCCACAACATGTGGCACGATAACCGGCAGCGCTCGATTCTGGGGCTGGTTCTAATGGTCGGTCAATCGTTCTTCTTTAACGCTGTGTTCTTCACTTACGGACTGGTGGTCAGCAAGTTCTATCACATCAACTCGCAGCAAGTTCCCATGACCTTGCTTCCCTTTGCGATTGCAAACTTCTTCGGGCCGTTGATTCTGGGGCCCATGTTCGACAAAATCGGGCGAAAGCCGATGATTGTGGCGACGTATGGGATTTCGGCGATATTGCTGTTGATAACGGCGATCCCGTTTGCCACGGGTGGATTGAACGCGAAGTCGTTGAGCCTTTGCTTCACCGCCATTTTCTTCGTCGCATCGTCGGCTGCCAGCGCTTCGTATCTGACGGTGAGTGAAATCTTTCCGCTGGAGATTCGTGCCCTTGCGATCGCAATCTTCTATGCGATCGGCACGTTGATCGGCGGTGTAGGAGCGCCATTCCTGTTTGGCGTTCTCATCGCGACCGGCTCAAAGTGGAACGTCAGTGCCGGGTACTTTCTTGGTGCAGCGCTAATGCTCGGAGGCGCCATTTGTGAGTGGATGATTGGGGTGGAGGCGGCAGGGAAGTCGCTTGAATCTATCTCGAAGCCGCTGCAGAGCAGAAGCAAGACGGCCGGTTAGCGGCGCTGCACGCTTAGATAACACTTATTGGGTTGGCTGATCGGGGCTTGGATTAGAATCCTGATCGTGCAGCGTATTCAGTATGTCTTCGACGTGACTACAGTTGTATTGCTGCCGGGCCTTCTGATACGCATCGGTTTGTCCCTTAAGCGGGCCATGCAGGTACTTCTCCACTACGACGCCGCAGTTGAAGGCGTCTCGCATATTGACGGCCATGTCATGAAACGCCACTTTCGCACTCTTATCCTTACTGCTCATAGTTGCGGCACATAGCAGGAACGGGACCGCCAGGAACTGAAGTCTCTTCATTTCTGCATCGTCTCAAATTCTCCGAGCGCCTGAAACGGTTGATTGCCGAGCAGAACGGATATGATTGGAATAAGGGAAGACCCGCGGGACCTTGCCTTTCCAATGTTAGGATCGAAGCAAACAAGGAGCTGCTCCCGATTTTGAGCGCATCTAGAGCCATGGCACCCGTTCCTGCGCTGCCTTACGAACCGCTGCCGCAGTTCCGGCAAAGTCCGCTCTCGGAGAGCCAGGAACGCGCGGATAGCCAAGGCAAGCGAATTGGCATCGTCATTGTGGCGTATAACGCCCTTACCACGCTTAGCAAAGTTCTAAAACGCATTACTCCCGAGGCATGGGAGAACGTTGAGCAAGTGGTGGTGTTCGATGACGCAAGCAAGGACGAAACTTACGAACTGGCGGTAGGCATTCAGGCGTTGATGAACTTGCCGAAGCTGCGGGTTCTGAAGCAGCCGAAGAACCTGGGGTATGGCGGCAACCAGAAATCTGCCTACCAATACCTGATAGACCAGGGGTTCGATATTGCAGTCATGTTGCACGGCGATGGTCAGTATGCGCCGGAACTGCTGTCGCACATCTATGCGCCGCTAGTGCGGGGCGAAGCCGACGCCGTGTTCGGGTCGCGGATGATGCTTGACTTTGGCGGCCCGCTGAAGGGCGGGATGCCGTTCTACAAGTATGTCGGCAATAAAGTGCTGACGCGCTTGGAGAACAAGGCGCTGGGCTTGAACCTGAGCGAGTTCCATAGCGGTTATCGCGCCTACAACCTGCAGGCATTGAAACAGATCCGGCTGGACAACATGACCGATGATTTCCACTTCGATACGGAAATCATCATCAAGCTTCAGCATCAGAATTTCCGCATCAAAGAAGTGCCGATTCCGACTTTCTATGGCGACGAGGTCTGCCATGTCAGCGGTATGCGTTACGCGAAGGATGTTCTGCGCGCGGTTTATCGCTACACATCGACGGCGCGGGCGGTGCGGTGCTACCCCGAGTACGAGGAATACTTCGTTCCGTACGCGATCAAGCGCAGCCTGTATTCGAGCGACTTCTATGCGTTCCGGCTGGTGGGAAAAGACCAGCGGGTGCTGGAGATCGGGTGCGGGGATGGCGCCTTCGGAGCGGAACTGGTGCAGGCGGGCAACCGCGTGACCGGCGTGGATGTCCGCGCCGAAGGTGCCGCTGTCTGCCCGTTACCAAAACGTGATTTCGTGCGACCTGGAACAGGGTGTTCCGCACGCGACGGATGGACGTTACGATCGGGTGGTGGCGGTAGATGTTCTGGAACATCTGCGTGATCCCAACCGCCTGCTGGAAGACTGCAAAGCGGCGCTCGCGGAACGCGGACGGATGATTATCTCGGTGCCGAATACGGCAAACTTCACGGTCCGGTTCATGCTGCTGTTCGGGTCGTTTCGCTACAGCGACCGCGGCATTCTGGATTGGTCGCACCTCCGGTTCTTCACTCGTAAGACGATTCGCGAAATGCTGCGGAAGCACGGCTACCGCATCACCGGGGAGCATTTTACGATCCTTCCGATGGAGCGTGTGGTTCCGGTTCGTCCCGATACTCCGGTGCTGCGCCTGCTGAACCAGGTGTTGCGCGCTTTGACCTGGCTACTGCCGGGTTTGTTGGCGTACGAAATCGTGATAGTGGCGGAACGCTGACCCAGTATCTGAAAAGATAGTCGAGTTATCGGTACTTCGCGCCGCGGTCACCGACTTTGGTCTTAGGCGGCCGTCTCCGCGTGAAAAAAGAAACACAAGCGCATGGGGTATTGAAGTGCTTCAGTAGCTGCGCCTTCCCGAAGCACGTGTAGCAGGGCCTCCCGCTCTTGCTGCGCGACGAAGCAGGAAGAGCCTTCCCTCAGGAGTGCTCTCATGTTCGGTCTTCTAACACGCTGGTTCCGCGCCGCTTTCCTGGCATTTGCAAACATGCCGGGTCAAGCGGGCGTTCTTGATTTCCCAGTGATTTTGAACTTCGACCGCCGATGATGCGGCAAGGACCGGAGGCTAGCCGCTCCCGGTCTGGCCGACGATGCCGTAGGCACGATGGACGTCGGCTAACGTCAAATTTCCGAGAACCTGATCAGGATGGACGCGACTGATGACTTGCACCTCGGGCTGCAGGGAGAGCAGGCGCAGGGCTGCGTCCAATGGTTCGTCAGGATAGAGATTCATGCCGGGCTGGACCTTGACCGAAGCCGGGACCTTTTGCATGGCGTTTTCGACGCGCAGCGGCTGGAAGGTGCGCTTCTCTTCGGCAGTGGGAAGGTTGACGCCTTCGAGGGCCGCGAGCATTTTGAAGAAGGGCATGGCATGCAAGCGCCGCGAGATGAGATAGGCGGTGGTGTTGGCGACCATGACAGGCAGGATGATGACGTAACTGGCGCTGAGTTCGAACACCATGAAGATAGAGGTGATGGGAGCGCGGAACATGCCGGCAAAGAAGGCGCCCATGCCGACGAGCATGTAAGCCTGGGCGGGCGCGGAGCCGGCGGGCCAGAAACGATGGGCAAGACCGCCTAAGCCGCCGCCCAACATGCCACCGATAAAGAGAGCGGGCGCGAACATACCGCCGGGCGTTTCGGCCGTGAAGCAGAGCAGCGTAACCAGAATTTTGGCCAACGTGAGATACAGCAGGACGTTCCAGGTGAACTGGCCATGGAGAGCGCTGTTCAAGGCATCGTAGCCGGCGCCCATCACTTCTGGGAACCAAAGGCCGACGACGCCGGTGAGGAAGCCGCAAACCAACGGCAGCGCATACACACGCCAGGAGGGAAGCTTCTCGATGTGTTCCTTGCCGAGTTCGATCAAGTAAATGAACAAGGCGGACAGAGCACCGCCGGCGAGGCCGATGGCCGCGTAGATGAGCAGTTCGGAGGCGTGGTTCAGTTCGAAGGCCGGTATGCCGAAGAGCGGCTCGTTACCGAGGAACGCACGCATGGTGACGACGGCGGCGACCGCGGCCAGAACGATGGATCCCACCGCGGTGGCACTCCAATCGGCCAGCACTTCTTCCATGACGAACAGAACGCCGGTGATGGGTGTGTTGAAAGCAGCCGCGATGCCGGCGGCGGCGCCCACCGGTGCGATCAAGCGCATATTGCTTTTGGGTAGCGCGAAGAGCCGTCCGAGGCGCGAGGCAACACCGGCACCCATCTGCAAGGAGGGATCTTCGGGACCGAGCGAGTTGCCGGTTCCGATGGCCAAGCCGCAAGCGAGGAACTTGCCGGCAATGGTGCTTGAGGAAACGTAGCCGTCGGAGGCGTAAATCGCCATCTTCGTCTGGTTCACGCCACTGCCTTTGGCGCGCGGGAAAAGCTTGCGGATGATGAATACGGCAACGACGGCGCCCAGGGCGGGCGTCAAGAGACGCACCAGCCGAAAGCGGCCGGACAATGCGCCGAGCGAGGTCCAGCTGATGGTGTCGATGAAGATGTGGAATAAAACCACCAGCACGCCGGAGAAGGCGCCGATGAAGATGGAAAGGATGAGGAAGCGCTGGGTATCGGTCAAGCTGACGTGAGCCAGACGCGATTGCAAAGTACGCATACGGGATGCGGCCTTCTGCTGATTTTGGACCGGTTCGGTGGTGGTCGCGCTACTCATTGGCCATCCTTGCGATCAAGAGGTCTACGGCGCGGTCGGGTTTCGGGGTGGCTGTGCCGCACATCTGTTTTCGTGCATTCCAAAGCGTCTGTGCCTGTTTCAGGAGCGTCAAGGCATAGTCTGACTGATCATCGGGTGGCGGATTTCCTGTAAGCAGAGTCTGTGCACTCGTGAGTGCATCCGGAGGACACGAAGACAGATCGTCCAGCACGCGCCGCAGCAGGTTCTGGCCGCGGCGGAGTTGCTCGCGGGCGGAGATGCCCGGCAAAGCCGCATCGAGATCGATTATGGAGTTGGTAAGGGCGAGCGCCTCCTGGCTTTCCTGGTCAGCGGGCGTGAGTTTCAAGGCACGCTGAAACTCGTGGCGCGCCGAGACGTAGTCTCCGGAAGCGAGATCGACATCGCCCAGGCCTCGATGCGGAGATGATGCTTTGGGAAACTGGCGTACCAACTCGGTGAAGATACGGCTCGCTTCGGAGGGAGCGCCGTAGGTGAGCAGGAGAGTGCCGATTTTCACGCGTTCCGCCAGTTCAGGGGAGGCGGTGGCGTAGAGCTGGATCAGTTCGGCGACGGCCTCGTAACGGCGGCCATTATCGGCGAGCAGATTCACCAGTTCCCAACGCGCCTCATGCCGCACCGGAATTCTATTGGGCGGCCAGTATTCGTAGACGCCGCGCTCGTAGTCCTCGATGGCTCGACTTGTCTCGTGTTTGGAAACGGCGATGCGCGCCAGGGCGAGATAGATAAGCGGATTGGTGGGGTTATCTTGCGCGAGCTGGTCGAGGTGGGACTCTGCTTCTTCGAGATGGCCTGCGCCCAGGAGCGCGGTTGCGAGCGAGAGTCGGTAGGCCTCGGCGTCGGGAGTGAAGAGCAGGGCCTTCCGGTATTGATCGATAGCGCCGTCGTTATCGCCGCGCTGCCGCAGATTTTCGCCAGCCGTGTAGTGCAGCTCGCCGAGGTGAACGCGCTCGCGGCGGTAAGCCGAGCTAATGGTGCCGGTGAGAGCGAAGGCTCCTGCAAGCACGAGGCCCACGAGCAGCGCGGACCGCCAGATATTGTTTGCGCCGCCGAACCAAGGAACAGCCACTATTACAAGAATTGCAGAGGCGCGGTAGCAAAGGCTGCGCCGGTGGGGTTCAAAAGGCAAATCAGGCTGGCGAACAGCGGATTCGCGGCTGCCAAACGAACTGAGGGAGTAGCGCCGGAAAGGCTGGTCACGTTCCAATAAAAACCTGTAAGTCTCGTGGTGGCAGTCACTTAAATGTCCGTTGAGCGGTGTGCGAGAAGACGGGCGTGGGATGTTGCGCTCGAGATGAACGATTCGCTTTCGAGTTGCGCATTAGCGGAGTTCGGGCCAGCGCCCTTGCGAAAACGCGGTGGTGGGCCGAAATCGCCGCAGGGCAAAGGGAACTCGAGCCAGAATGCGCGCAAGCACGGCTGCCGGTCGAAGGCGAAGATTGTCCCGGGTGAGCAGCGCGCGGACTATGACGCATTGTGGGACCAATGGCTGACGGAGTTCGAGCCGGAGTCGCCGGGCGACCTTGCGCAGTTGGAGCGGGTGGTGGATGGGGACTGGCAATGGCGGCGCACGCAGCGAGCGTATAACGATTTGGAACGAGCGCTGCGGGAGAAGTCGGAAGACGCGGCGGAGTGGTCGCCGGAGTTGCTTGCCAGGCTGCAAGTGATGGCACGGTATCGGACAACGGCGGAGAACTCCTTCTATCGCGCGCTGCGCACGCTGGAGTTTCAGAAGGCGCGGCGCGATGCGGAACGGAGGAACGGGGCGCGAGAGCGGGCGGCCAAACAAGTGGAACTGGAGAAGTGGGAGCAGGAGTTTCCGCGCGCAGCTGAGGCACGCCGGCAACACCTGGCGGAAGAGGCGGCAGCGGCCGAAGCGGCAAAGGGCGAGCCGACCCGGGCGGAGTTGCTGTTTCGCGGACAAAACTGCCCGCTCTCGCGTAAGCCGGCTTCGGAGCTTGAACAGACGGCGGTGATTCGCGTTGTGGATGGGTGTACCGTGACCGAGCTATCGCCGTCGGATGAAGAATTGATAGAGCAGGGAAAGGCTATGATGCCGCCGCCGGGTATTGTCGTGCGCTATTTGTATTTCACCGATGGCGTGCCGGCGGAGTACGAGTGGGTGGGTGCGCCTGAAGCAGCGAGAAGGGCGGGCGAGTGGTGCGGGGTGCAGCGCATGACTGCGGACACGTGGCTCGACTTGATAGAACGAGAGGCGATTGCCGAGGGTGGGCATCTGCTGCCGACACCGAATTTGCTGCTGCGCCAACAGCGGGGTCTTTGCGAGTGCCCGGTTTGCGTTACGCGGGCGAAGGTGTGGTTGGCGGTGCTGAACGAGTAGCTCGATTCGGTGATGGGGTAGTGTGGTCGGGGTGGATCAGCGGCCTCTAGGAGTCGAGGAAGCTGCTTGCTGGTGAAATCTCGTAATGAGGTCTTTGACCCCGATTTCCCTGATTTCCCTGACCCCGATTTCCCGATTTCCTCTTTTCCGATTTCCCCGACCCCGATTTCCCTGATTTCCCCCGAACGAGTAACTCGATTCGGTGATGGGGTGGTGCGGTCGGGATGGATCAGAGGCTTCTAGGAGTCGAGGAAGCTGCTGGCTGGTGAAATCTCGTAATGAGGTCTTTGACCCCGATTTCCCCCCGATTTCCCCCGATTTCCCCGATTTCCCCCGATTTCCCCTGATTTTCCCCGATTTCCCTCCCGCAGTGAGTTGCGCAGGTATTCTTTGGCCGGTCTCTCGTTATCCGCACAGAAGCGCATCGGATTTTCAGCGGCCTGGTTGCTGAAGCTGACGCACCGCTAGGCCAGAGCTGTGCGCTTGGGTGGAAGATGAACATGGATCAGAAACTGAGTCTTTTATCATTTCCCGCGGCTTGCATCACTAAAAACCTGATGATCGATCAACATGCACAGCGGCTGATGGAAGAGCTCAAGCGTCGCACGTTGGCGGTGCCGCATCTTTCCTGAATGCCGCTGCCTTCTTGAGGCTGGTGCGCGCCGATTGGCGGGATCGAAACTCAGGGAAGTAAGTCGATTTCCCGACCCCCTGACCCCGATTCCGCGATTTGCACGATTCCCGACCCGGTATCCCTTGCCCCCCGATTTCCCCTGACCCGATTTCTGGAACGTCTGGTGACGTAGCATCCCCTCAGCGGTGTGCGACTACTCCGGGCACTCGGCGCGACGGGCGCTCTGGGTCAAACACGGGGGTTGCTCTTCGGGCGGCCCTACGGCGAAGAGAAAGACTTTCAGCGATATGACGATGCGATCTTGCAGGTACTTGCGGAGTTGAGATTGGGTTCTTTACCGTTAGTGACAAGGATGGATTTTGGCCATACCGATCCTAAATTCGTTGTTCCTTACGGGGTTGAAGCGCAAATCGACTGTGATGCAAAGCAGATCAACCTTCTGGAGGCGGTCACGCGTCAGTGACGTCAGCCAAAGCCGATATCCGAAAGATCTTCCAGCCCCTCTCTAGATGGTCATCACAAAGGCGGGGCATCTCGGCGAACACGTTCGCGGTAAGCCTGCACCTTGTGCCGGTTGCCGCAAGTGGTCATGCTGCACCAGCGACGCGTGTGGTTCTTCGACGTGTCGTACAGGTGCAAGATGCACTCAGGGTTTTCACATTTTCTGATGAACGAGAGATTGCCTTGCACCAGCAGATCCGCGGCGGATTCTGCTACCGGCAGCAACAGCTTTGCCGAGGTGTCCCAGTTCGAACGGACGTTCAGCGCCCAGCCGCCAGGAGTGTGAACCAATTCCCGGCAGGTCTCCGCCTTCATCAGGACGCGATTGAGGTCTCCCACGACTGCCTCGCCAGGCGTCCGATTCGTCGTTGCTTGTTCCACCAAAGTCGCTATCGCGCGCCGCAGGCGCCTGGCATCGGCAACCGCAGCAACCCGCATGGCTTCATCTGAAAATCGACGCGCCACTCTTCGTTTCGTGGGTTCATCGAGAAGCCCCGCAGCCAATAGCCACCGCAAGAGGGAATCGAAGCTATCGAGCAGATCGACGCGCTTGCCCGCTTGGATGATCTCAGTATTGGCAAAGTCAATTGCTGTCTGATTTGCCACAAAGAGAAACGCACTCATAGCGAAGGCTCCTCATTCTTTTGCAGACTTCCTGAATCCTTTCTGCTGGACGTTGTTCTAAGCAGTGTAACCGCCATGGCGCGGCGTTAGGCAGTTACAGAACTTCAGCAAAGAGAGGTAGGTAACGTTATGTATCGGCTTCTGCATCGAACCGCCACAGTCGGCGGCCTCAAAATCTTCTACCGCGAGGCAGGCCCGTGGGACGCGCCCACCGTTGTGCTTCTCCACGGTTTCCCGTCTTCGTCGCACATGTTCCGCGACTTGATTCCGTTGCTCGCCGACCGCTACCACGTGATTGCACCCGACTACCCGGGCTACGGCTACAGTGATGCGCCGCCTATCGATCAGTTTGCCTATACCTTCGACCACCTTACGGACATTGTCGATGAGTTTCTGGATGAGAAGGGCATTGTCCGCTACTCGATCTATGTTCAGGATTATGGCGCGCCGGTGGGCTTCCGTCTTGCCACCCGCCATCCCGACCGGATTCAGGCTATCATCACGCAGAACGGAAACGCTTACGAGGAGGGGCTGGCGCCTTTCTGGGACGAGTATCTGTACCCGTTCTGGAAAGATCGTAACGTTCAGACGGAAGGCAAGGTCCGCCAGCTTCTGACTCTCGACGGGACAAAGTTCCAATACACGCAGGGCTACCGGAATCCCGAACACATCAGTCCCGATAGTTGGACTGTGGATCAGGCTTTGCTCGATCGTCCGGGGAACGCCGAAATTCAGCTTGCGCTCTTTTACGACTACCGCACCAATCCGCCGCTCTATGGGCAATGGCACAAATATCTGCGCGAGAGCAAGCCGCCGGTGCTCGCCGTTTGGGGAAAGAACGATCCCATCTTCTCGGCTCCGGGTGCAGAAGCCTTCCTAAAGGACAACCCTGAGACCGAACTTCACTTGCTGGACACGGGGCATTTCGCGCTGGAGGAGGATTCGGCTCAAATCGGGGCCCTGATGCAGAACTTCCTGGACAGGAACGTCCGGTGAACAGATACGCGCGATTCGCGCTAGAAAGAGACGGCCATGGCACACCAGTTTTCGAAGATCATGTTCACGGAGGCGATCAAGCGCTTACAGGAAAAGGCGGGTTCGCGCCGCCAATACGAACGTATGGCGCAGGCCGGTCCGGCGAACGACGTCTTGGGTGCGGACGAAATCGAGTTCATTGGGGAACGTGACTCGTTTTACATCGCTTCGCAGGGCGAGAATGGCTGGCCGTACATGCAGCATCGCGGCGGTCCGAAGGGATTTCTGCAAGTGCTGGATGGAAAGACTCTGTCGTTCAACGATTATCCGGGGAACAAGCAGTACGTGACAGTCGGGAACCTGCTTGCGAACGATAAGGTCACGCTGTTCCTGATGGACTATCCGCATCGGACACGGCTAAAAATTCTTGGTCATGCACGCATTGTCGAGGCCGGCCAGAGTTCTGACGGAACCGCACCGGTGCGAAGTCCGGATGCCCGACCCAGGATTGAGCGTACGTTCATCATTGACGTGGCTGCGTTCGATTGGAACTGTCCGAAGTACATTACGCCGCGCTTCACGGAAGAAGAACTTCTAGCACAACTCGCCTCAATGGAAGAGCCTTCGGAGAACAGAGCATAACGGTTGCATCATTAGTGAATTGCGCGGAGCTTGCCGCGGCCATCCCGGACAACCGGAGATTTCGCAGTGTAACCGACTGGCGTCTGCTGGTACCCAACTTTCCGTGCAACCAAGCCCACCACTCAAAGACGATGCTGAAGTTCCCCATGCATCCGGTTCTGACCTGAATTGCAAAGAGGATCTGCCATCGGGCGATCATTCGAAAGCCTACGATCGCCGTCAGTGGATCGCCACTTCCGCCGTCGCCGCGGGGGCGCTAGTGGCCGCAACTGCCGGGAAGGCGCAAGAAAACATCAAGCACGTGCAGGAAGCGCAGCATGGCCCGAGCGCAAGCAATCCGGGCCCGGACAACAAACCCGTCAGCTCGGTACAGCCCGATGCAGACACGCCGCCGGCAACCGACCAAGGAAATCCAAGGCAGTTCTGGAGCACTTTTTCGGCGCAGCACCGAAGAATTCAGCCCGGAGGTTGGGCGAGGCAAGTCACAGTAAGAGATTTCCCCATCTCTAAGAAAGTCGCGGGTGTCAACATGCGACTTACTCCCGGCGGATGCCGAGAACTGCACTGGCATGCGGCAAGCGAGTGGGCCATCATGCTGAACGGTAAGGCGCGAATCACCAATCTGGACGATCACGGCAAAATGTTCATCACCGATGTGGGCGTGGGCGACCTTTGGTTTTTTCCGGAAGGCAATCCGCACTCCATTCAAGGCCTGCCGCCAGACGGTGCCGAGTTTTTACTGGTCTTCGACGATGGTGATTTCTCTGAAGATGACACGACGCTGCTGTCTTCCTGGGTGCGCCATACGCCGCCGGAGGTGGTAGCGAAGAACTGGCAGGTTCCGGCATCCGCGGTACAGAAACCTTATGCGATCGGTGCTGGCGGGAAGTGGATTTTTCAAGCCGACGTTCCACCCTCCCTGGAGCAGGATCAAAAAGCCGCAGCGCAAAACGGGCCGTTGTCTTCTCACGACTTTGCGTTCCGCCTGATGGAGATGAAGCCGACTTTCAAAACCAAGGGTGGCGAAGTGCGCATTGTGGACTCTCACGTGTTCAAAGTCTCGAACACGATTGCGGCCGCCCACGTCATTGTGCATCCGGGCGGCATGCGCGCCTTGCACTGGCATCAGAACTCAGACGAGTGGCAGTATTACATCAGCGGGCAAGGCAAGATGACGGTCTTCTTCAACGGCACGCAGGCACGGACACAGGACTTCTTCCCGGGTGATGTCGGCTACATTCAGAAGACGCTGCCGCACTACATTGAAAATACCGGCGACACGGACCTGATCTTCCTGGAAACGTTCACTACCGATACGTTCATGGAACTCTCGCTCAACCGCTGGTTGAAGACGCTGCCGCCGCAACTTGTCGCGCAAACCCTGGATATTGATCCGCAGACGATTCGGAGCTTCATGGATCAGGACGTGCCGGTGATCCCGGCCTAGTTAGTGGCGCCGTTGGCGGCTAGAACCAGGTCCGAGCGCGGTAGCGATCGTATTCAGCACCGAAGGCGGCACGAAGGACTCTGGCCTCGCGGCGCGCACGCACAATCTGTAGCGGAATGACGACGACCAAGAGCAGCATAGGCCACCACTGCGCGAAGACAAGAGACAAGCCGATCAGCAGGAACGGGCTCGCGAGGTAAATCGGATTGCGGAAACGCGCGTAGATTCCGGTGGTAACGAGTTGCCGCGCTTGGGGCGTGACCGAGAACGATCGACCCAACTGAAATCGCGCCACCCCTACCCAGGCAATCGCGAGCAACAGCAGGCACACGCCGGCGATCCGCATCGGTGGCCACGGCAGGTGTGCGTTCTTCATGACCAGAACCACAAACGCCGCCTCAGACGCTGCGAGAACCAGCAGAAGTGTGTGGACGCCACGCATGGAACGACCATACCAGCGTTGGCTCCTTCGAACCGCAATGAGTTAGGAGGGGCCGACACGGAAGCTTACGGCGACGAGGTGCTCGATCCGACTTGTACCCGTGTGCGGAAGGCACCTCCGCGGCGTGCGCATAGGGACTAACTTGGTGGTTCTCTGGTGATACTAACTTGATGACTTACGGCGGGCGGCCCAAACCAAGTGGTTAGTGCGTCAGTGAGTTCTAAGTGGGCTTTGTTTCCTGCCCAAGCCACGTACCCGTCGGGCCGAATCAATACGGAGGCAGGGCCAGGAACCTGCCCCAGGACCGGAAGTTCCCAGGCGCCAGTGTACTTTGCGTCGATCGACTGAACTCGATCAAGCCAAGGACCGATGTCAGAGTTGCCCGATTCCCCGAAGTTGAGCAACACCGGGCGGGCGTCACGAAGGAGTTCGAAGACGCGCCCTTGACCGTTGACGGTGGTCAGGTCGAGATCAGGCATTCGGTATCCGATCAGCGGATGTCCGTTACCGAGATCGTATTGAACGTCCAGGCCAGACATCATGGAGAAGTACTGCTTGCGAGGTTCGTCTCTCCGCATCAGCTCACACAATGTTTCGCGGAGCGCTCCGATACGGTCGTCACTGCGTTCGAGCGCGCTGAGCGCCATCGTATTGCGCAAGACGCGGGCTCCGACAGGATGCCGCTCGGCATGGTAGGTGTCGAGCAGGCTTTCCGGCGATCTGCCGTGGACTACGTTGGCGAGTTTCCATCCCAGATTCACGGCATCCTGGATACCAAGGTTGAGTCCTTGCCCACCCACCGGGGAATGCACATGCGCTGCATCGCCCGCCAGGAGCACTCGTTTCTTCCGATAGACCGCTGCCTGACGGGCGGCGTCGGTAAACCTGGAGACGTGCGTCGCGCTGAGAAGGCCGAAGTCCGTGCCGTAGAGGCCGATGAGGGCCTGCCTGACATCGTCCAGGGTAGGCGGATTACCCCGACGGCAGCGATGCTCATTCAGGACAACCCGCGCCCGCTTACCGTCGTCGAGCTTGGCAATCGCATTGATGCCTTTCCCGGTACGACGGATGCCCCATTCGGGCTCTTGGGTCATCTCAATCTCGGCAATCAAGTAGCTGGTTGTGGGATCCCAGCCCGCAAAGTCGATATTTGCCTTCTTACGGATAAGGCTACGCCCCCCGTCGCACCCGACGAGATACTGTGCTCGCAATATTCGGTCGTCGGACAGCGCGACCTCGACGCCAGTTTCACCTTGTACGAAGCCGGTGACCTCACGTGCGCGATAGATCGGCACGGCCAACTCGCCGACCCAGTCGGCCAGAATACGCTCGATGTGGGTCTGCCAGATCGCGAGGAAGTAGTTGTGGCGAGTAGGCAGATCGCTGATGTCGAGGGTTGTTCCCGCAAAAGGAGCGAAACTGAGCGGCCGCCCCGCCGCAAAGAAGCGATGGGAGATTCCCCGCTGGTCGAGCAGCTCCATTGTGCGTGAGTGCAGGCCGCCAGCGCGCAGACCCTCGACTTGCTGGCTCCCCCGCCGCTCGACAATCGCAACATCCACACCGGCTAGAGCCAACTCGCCCGCTAGCATCATTCCTGTGGGGCCACCCCCGGCGATCACTACCGCATGCGCGTCCATTCCCCGGATCGTTTTCATAGGTTGTGGTTCGAACGCGATTATGCGGCACACCCCATGCCTTGCTGCAAGTGCCCCTATGCGCGATATCCTAAAAGTGGAGATACAAGATCGCTTGAAGTTGCGCTCGCCCGCTTTGTAACGAGCTCTTACTCAGCGCGGAGCGACGTGCGGAGTGTATACGGGTTGCGCCTCCCGAAAGCTTCCTGGGATGACTCGATCCGGACCAAGGGTTTGGTAAGCCACTTAGTCGAGAAGTCGGCTTATTTCGAGCACGTTTCGATCTTAATGCTCCCGCTGCCGACTTTTGACCTTGGGTGTAGTGAGCACATGGACAGGGTCTACGCGCATGTCGGCGCAACCAATGGAGATAGCTTCACGTGGGCCGTCGCGTTCGCAAGCGAGGGTATGAATGTGCCGGGGCCGACGGCTGGGCTGCCAAGTGTTTGTTGCGTTCTAAAACGTCTGTCATGCCGGGGGCTTAGTCAGTGATGCTGGAACGCCGGGCTGCGGAAAAAGGCCAGGACATGATGCTGCTGAGGAAAAGAGCGAGAGCGATCCAAGGGGCCTGGTGGGCGACGCGTTCCACGATTACGTCGAGCGAGGTGTGCCAGTCGAGCGAACGTTCTGCGATCCAGCCTAGCGAGGCGATGCCGGCACAGAGCGCACCGCCGGTTCGTAGGGCGGAGTAGGCGGGTGTGCGGCTCAAGAGAATGAGAGAGGGCATGGTGACCGCGACTACGAGCAACTGCATGGATTCGATGCCCAGGTTGAACGCCAACAGGCTGGTAACACGCTGCCAAGGGCCAAGCGCTAATTGGCCCAGGGTGGCAGCAAATGCGAGGCCGTGGACGAGTCCGAAGAAGGCTGCGATGGCGGGCTCGCGTCCGGGGAAGAGCGGGCGTAGCGCGTGAACAGCGGAGACAAGAATAGAGACGGCGATGAGCACCTCAATGGGCCGGCTTGGGACGGAGATGACGCCGAAGGCGGCTAACGCCAAGGTGATGGAGTGCCCGAGCGTGAAGGCGGTGACCACTCTCAGGATCTGCAGCAGGCTGCGGCGTACACCCGCAAACCCGGCCCAGCGGCCAGCGAAGGCGGTGAGCGGTGCCGGCAACAGAAGCGCCAGCAAGAACAGAAGATGGTCTGTTCCTTCCGCGATGTGCCTGATGCCGAGGCGGAACATGCTTCCGATGCCGCTGACGCTGCCGAGCAGGGCGCTGACGGTGGACGAAGTTCTTTCGGGCGATGCGTGATTCTGGGCATAATCCAATTCGTATCGCGATTGGTTCCGGTTTCGCTTCTGAGCGGTGACGCGGATGTTGCGATCGCGCGGCAGCAAACAGTTGACGAGGTAAGCAGCGATCCGGCTTTGGTGGTGGTTTTGAAAAACGAGCTTGCGGTCGCTGCGGCCGGGCTTCAGCGCGGCAGTGAACTCGATGATGATTTCGCCGGTGCCGTCTTTCATTTGATCGATGTTCGGGAATGTGACGGAGAGCAGTTCCGGCTTCAAGGCATCGCCATCGACGCTGAGCGTTAGATCTTCGAGTACCTGGCTGGCATAAGCGCGGCCTTCTGCGTTTGAGATGACGCCATCGCGATTGGTATCGACGGTCTCCACAATCGTGGAAGAAACATCGACACCAGGGATGAGGCGCATGGAGGCCGAAATGCGGTCTTTTTCGACGGAGAAGAGCGTTGCCTGCAGATACTCGTTGAGCCGGTGCGCAAAGGCAGGGGCTGCGAGTGCGAACAGCGCAGAAGCGATAGCGAGCTTGAATTTCATTCGGCGATAAGTTTGCGGCCGTAGTCGTTCGTGGGATCGCGATACATGGTGTGAACGTGCAGGGAGGGTCGCCGCCCAGGCGTCTGAGGCGCGTACTCGATGACGAGATTCGGTCCCTGAATGCGGTAGTAGGCCGTGATGTTGGTTCGCCAGTAGCCGCGGTGACGGGACCGCTCCAGGCAAACCAGGTGTCATTGAGATCGGCCTTGATTTCGGCCATGCGGGCCGCGGCTGCGCTCTCCTGGACGATGCCGGCCCATTCCGAGATGACATCGAGCAGCATGGCGCGCTGGTTCTCGTTCATCGCCGAGGCTTTCAACCCTTCAGGCTGAATCGTCTTGCCGTCCTGGCCCGGACCCAGCACCAGGTCGGCGAGCGGATAGCTCAGGATGGCCTGCTTGCGCTGGTCATCGTCAAGGGCGTTGAGCAGGCCAGTGCTTTGTCGCTTTCCTGGCCGAGCGGCCGCACGGTCTTGCCGTTGACGGTGTAGAGGGCCGGTTGAGCGCCGGTGAGCGTTGGTGTGAGGATGCCGCGTTCGCCGGCGATCGTGATATTGAGCGCGAGGTGGTGTCCGCCGAACTGCAGCATCCATGGTTGCGTGTTGGAGGGCGTTCCCAGTATGGAGATGAAGTAGAGATCTTTGCCAAACATGGCGCCGCCGGACATCGGGCCGCCGCCGCCGCCCGGGAACGGAGGAGGCGCGCCATTCGAGGACTGCGGCGGTGGAGGCCGATTGCCGGACCGGGGCGGACCACCGTTGCGGAAGGGCGGCGGGCCGGTGTCGGTCCGCTTGTTGAGCTCATCGCCTTCCATGATTTCCTCCACCTTTTCGTAGCCTCTCGGGCTTAGTGCGGATGCAACCAGAGCCATGGCGGCGGAACGCTGGGCGCTGTTCATGTCTTTGAGACTGATGCCACCGCGAGGAACCATTGCAATGGGGAGGTTCGACCAGCGCTTGCGTTGTGCCGCATCGTCCCATGCGAACAGGACGGTTTGCTTCTGTTTCCCATCGAGCGTGGAAAGGAAGGTGTTGGCAGCTGTGACCATCTGGGCGGTGGCGGCTGGCGGCGATGCGGATCTGATAGAGAGCACCATTGCGGCCAGCGCACCGACGAGGCAGCCTGTTCTGAGCACGAGTGAATTCATTTTTATGGACATGAGTGAAGGCGACGATTGTAAATGGGGCGGTTACCGCGAGATTTGTAAAGACCAACATTACATGCGGTGGAGAAATGTTGTAATTAAGGTTGGTAATCTGCCGGTCCGTTTTCCTGATTTTGCTGATGGCTGCGTTGCCCGCGAGCCCCGCGCCGACGACGAGCCTTCCAATACATGAGGTGCGGGTGCCGCACGGAGGCATTCAACCGCAGGCGGTTACAGACCGCGCGGGACACATCCACCTGCTTTATTATTCCGGTGATCCGGCGCATGGCGATTTGTATTACGTGTCTTCGTCGGATGAAGGGAAGACCTGGTCTCAGCCTCTTCGCGTAAATAGTGAAACCGGCAGTGCCGTTGCACTTGGAACGATTCGTGGAGGGCAGATAGCGTTGGGCAGGAACGGCAGAGTGTATGCCGCCTGGAACGGCTCGTCGGCTGTGAATGAAGAAGGGCCGTTAAACCCTGAGTCAGGCAAGCGCGGAATGCCCTTGCTGTACACGCGCATGAACGATTCACATACTGCGTTCGAGCCGCAAAGAAATCTGATGATGCATACGTTCGGCCTGGACGGAGGCGGAACGATCGCTGCCGATCTGAGCGGTGATGTTTACGTTGGGTGGCACGCCAAAACGGCGGGCGCCCGCGCGGGCGAGGCAGGCCGGGAAGTGTGGATGGCGAAGTCGACGGACGATGGCAAGACTTTTAGCGCGGAGCGGGCAGCAACGGCTGAGGCGACTGGCGCCTGTGGCTGCTGCGGGATGGCCATGTACTCCGATATGAAAGGAAACGTGTACGCGCTGTACCGATCGGCGACGCAGGATGTACACCGGGACATTTACCTTCTCTCCTCACTTGACAAGGGCAAAGACTTTTCTGACCGCAAGCTTCAGGCGTGGAATAACAACGCTTGCCCTATGAGCAGCATGAGCTTTTCTGAGGCGAACGGCAAAGTGAACGCAGCTTGGGAAAACGGCGGCCAAGTCTATTTCGAGAACGTGGCAAACGCCCTGGCAGCCGAGCCGATCAGTGCGCCTGGCGCAAGCAAGAGCCACAAGCATCCGCGACTGGCGAGTGCTTCCAATGGAGAGACGCTGCTTGTCTGGACTGAAGGAACAGGATGGGGCCGTGGCGGTACGGTGGCCTGGCAGACCTACAACGCCGCGGAATCTCCGATAAACAATCCGGCAACCCGTGCTGGATTGCCGGCCTGGAGTTTCGCGGCAGCGGTCGCCACGCGCGGCTCGTTCCTGATCATTTATTGAATGATTCCTATTGAGTGGTTTCTGGGCGGGGATCAAGGAGCCAGATGTTACCGGTGGGCTCGCCCTGTTCGAAGACGAGTTCGCCGGGGCCGACGTTGAGTTCCAGGTCGCCAATGGAGACCGCGCCTATGGAACGCCGGGAGGAATGGGAATGGTATACCGCAAACGGTTCACCCCGGGCATGCCTATCGGCCGTCAGCGGCTGCGCCCATATGCAGCGATACCCATCGCGCTTGCACACGAAGTAAATCAGGCTTCCGTCGGGTGAGAATTGCGGTTTGTCATCGGAGTATCTGCCGTCCGTGACACGGATCCAGTTACTTTTTGCAACCAGGCTGTTGCCGAACGGAACCGTAAAGATGGCTGAACGAGATTTGTCGACCGAGATAAAGGTAACCCAACGCTCGTCGGAGGAAAGGTGTGCTTGAAAGAGGGTGGTCTGATCGTCAGACAACAGTGTGGACCACTGGGAGGTGGCACGGTCGAAAACTCGCACCGTGTGATAACCGCCCTCTCTAGCGACGACCAGCATCTTGTCATGTGTCGACCAGTCGGTGACTCCGGTGGTGCGGAAAAGCCTTCTGGAGAAGCCTCCGTCTATGCCCACTTCCTGTTCTCCCTTTGCCGCGCCATAAACAAGGTGCGTGCCGGAGGGGTCGAAGATAGGACAATCCAGGCTGCTTGCTTCCGCCAGGGTGCGCTGGACGCCGGTGGCGACGTCTTGGACGGTCAGTGACGGCATACCCGATTGCTTGAGCACGAAGGCGAGCGTTTTGCCGTTTTTCGATAGTGCCGACCAGATGCGTTCCGCCTGTCCAGTCGTCATAGGAACAGGTTCGCCAGTAGCGCGTCCGCTCGGGTCGATGGGCAGCCGCCACAGGTTGGCACTCTGCTCAATGGTGGAGAGAACGACGCGGCCGCCGGGGGCCGCGGAGGCCCGACTAGTTCTGACGGGGCCGAAGGTAAGGCGCTGGACGGGATCATGAAAACGCTGGCCATCGAGGGGCACTGCGGCTTCGAAGGAAGCATCGCGCTCGCGGAAGGGAATGAGCAGGCGCGATGGGTTCGGCAGCCACTGGTCCATCACGCCTTCATTGAAAACAAGATGTCTCTTGTCGAAAAAATCGCCGCTGTTCTCAATCGGGATGGGAAGTCGTCCATCGCGGAAGCCGATCCAAGCGCCGTACCTGTCGCCGCACTGGCCCCAGAACAGGACCCGTTGGCTATCGGGCGACCAGACCGCGGTCGGATAGACCTTAGAGCATTGCCGAGAGACTTCGACGGGCGGGCCGCCTGAGAACGGCTGCGCGAAGGTGGCGTTCAGGGTTTCGGCATTAGCAGTGGAGTAGAGCAGATACTGTCCATCGGGCGAGTATCGCGGGTGGTAACCGCCAGCCACGAGCAGGCGCGCCCCACCGCCCAGAGCGGGCACTTCATAGATTCCGCCCGGCGAGCGTTCGGAGCGGAAGGCAACATGCGAGCCATCGGGAGAAAATGTTGGCTCGTGGTCGTCCGCCAGATCGTTCGTGAGGCGCACGATAGCGCCGCTCTCAATCTGCTGAACATAGATATCGAGATCGTTCTGGTTCGCGCGATCGCTGGCGTAGGCAACCAATTTGCCGTCGGTCGAGACTACGCCGTCAGTAGTTAAGCCGGCGTCCCAGGTCAGGCGACGTAAGGTGCCCCCAAAGGCTGGAGGCGGTTCCTTGTGGATGAGCAGACTAAGCCAGTAGCTGGCGCCTGCAACGAGAAGCAGCGCTGCCCCAAAGGTGGCCCAAGTGGTGAGTTGCCGCCTGCGTTCTTGCGGCGCCGGAAGAGCCGGTAGCGCTTCGTGCACTAACATCTTCAGCGCGAAACTAAGGTCGGCTGCCGACTGAAACCGCCGTTCGGGTTGCTTCTCAAGACAGCGGCACACCAGCTTGTTCAAGACAGGGGGAACGGTGCCGGGCAATTCCACCGGATCTTCGGTGAGTGCAGAGTGCATGATGCCGACGAAGGTGTCGCCGCCGAACGGTCGCTTGCCGGCGAGCAGTTCGTACATCACGATGCCGAGGCTGAAGAGGTCTGAACGCGGATCGAGGGAACGGCCGGCAATCTGTTCCGGCGACATGTAGGCGGGGGTGCCCGAGATGATGCCCGGCCAGGTAATGCCGGTGCTGGCGTTGGCCGCCACGGGTGTTTGCAGGTGCCGCCTGGCAAGGCCGAAGTCGAGGATTTTGACACGGCCGTTCCGCGCCAGCATGATGTTCTCGGGTTTCAGATCGCGATGCACCAGGTTGGCTTCGTGAGCAGCGGCGAGCCCGTCTGCGATCTGCATGGAGATATCGATCACGCGGCGCAGCGGCAGCGGTCCCTTCCTCATCAGGGCACGCAGGGACTCGCCGTCGACGAGTTCTGTAACGATCCAGGTGATCTCGCCTTGCCTGCCGATGTCATAAACCGAGACGATGTTGGGATGGTTCAGGGCACTGGCAGCGCGTGCTTCGCGTTCAAATTGCGCCAGCCTTTTGGCATCACGGGCAAAGAGGCGGGGCAAGACTTTCATGGCGACCTCCCGCTTCAAGCGCAAATCGCGAGCGCGGTACACCTCACCCATGCCGCCGCTGCCAATAGAGCTCAGAATTTCGAAGTTGCCAAGTTTTTGCCCGACGAGCAGCGCGGCGACAACGGTTGACGACTCTGAGACGGGGAAGGCGTCGTTCGTGTCCAGGAGTAGCGATTGCAGTTCTGTTGAGAGCGAAAGATCGTCGCGGCAGGCAGTGCGCAGGAATTCTGCCCGCTGTTCTTTGGGATGCGACAGCGCCGCCTGGAACAGTTCCTCGATCTTATGCCAGAGTTCTGCTTCCATGATGGGACGACCCAGTCAGCAGCGGCATACGAAGTCTAAGGACAAGTTCTTTACCCTCGATCGAGCGATCGGTTGAGCAGTAACCGGCCCGAATCGGTCCCGGTCAGCAAGACTGCCTGTGGGATTGAGTGTAGCAAGAACTCTAACCCTTAAGTGGCTGTCTCCGCAGGGCAGGGAAGCGCGGCGTAACTTCCGGCGGTTAAAGGCGAATTCTATGATGAACCTGGCACATCACCGGAACTTTCCTTTATGAGACTCGCGATTCCCCTCTCCTTTTCAGCGGCTTTGGTTATTAGCGGCATTATGACCGCGGCTCCTGCTTCCACGACTATTCGCCCGCGCACTCCGGTGCTGCTGGAACTTTTCACTTCTGAGGGTTGTTCCAGTTGTCCGCCGGCCGACCGACTGCTGGAGTCTCTTGACAAGGATCAGCCCGTATCGGATGCGGACCTGATTGTACTGAGCGAGCATGTTGATTATTGGAATCACGACGGATGGTCTGACCCTTATTCGGCGCCACTATTCAGCCAGCGGCAACTGGAGTATGCGAGACAACTGCGACTGGAAGAGGTCTACACTCCGCAACTGGTGGTGGATGGCGCGTCGGAGCTGGTAGGAAGCAATGAGCAGGCCGCCCGGTCCGCGATAGCCAGGGCAACCGCCCACGGCAAACTTCTTGCAATCGAGTTGAGCGATGCCGCCCGCAGTGACGATCATGTTTCCTTTCACTTGTCCATACCGAAGGTGAAGGACGCGAACGAAACATCCGCGGCTGTGTTCGTTGCTGTTGCGGATGAGCGGGACCGGTCGCAGGTCAGCCGAGGCGAAAACGCCGGAAAAGCGCTGCAGCACGTTGCCGTGGTGCGAGCCCTGAAACAGATTGGCACGGTGGGGGAGACGAGTTCGTCGAAAGAGATCTCAGTGGCGTTCCCATCGCGGCAGGCCGGCCATATCAGAATTGTTGTGTTTGCTCAGGACATGAAGTCGCACCGCGTGATTGGCGTATCGCAAGCGAAACTTTGAGGCGCGGCCGCCCGGCTAAGCGTATCGGATGAGGCGCAGCGCGGCGGAGTTGATGCAATAGCGGAGCCCGGAAGGCGGCGGACCGTCATTAAAGACATGTCCCAGATGAGCGTCGCACTTCCGGCATGATACGGCATTTCGCAGCACGGAAAAGCTTGCATCCGCGCTGGTGTAGATATTGCTCTGCGCGCAAGGGGCGGAGAAAGCGGGCCAGCCAGTATCGGAATCGAATTTTTCATTCGAACGGAACAATGCCGTTCCGCAACAGATGCAACGGTAGAGTCCGGCGACGTGGTTGTTCCAGTATTGGTTGGCAAACGCGAACTCCGTTCCTTGGCGCCGGGTGATGGCGAACTGTTCCGCTGTGAGTTCGCTGCGCCATTCACGATCAGCCTTTACGATTTTCCGCATGCGGACGGTAGTTTGGAGATTGCCGACAGGAGAGAACAGGGCCAGTTCCGCTTCCGCGCCAGTGCCGGGTTCCGCTGGATTAGGCAAGCGCCGCTCCCGTGGATAGAGCGCCGCGGCAAGTCCGGCAAAGGCGACCGGGATGACAAGAAGGGCTCGTCGAGGTAGTTGCGCGGTGACGGGTGATTCGAAAAGCATTGGCGCCGAACGCCTGCTTCCAGTGGAGCACAAGGCGCACAAGGAGATTCCTACGGCGAGTCTCCTTGCGCAATTCAAGTGTTTAGTTAATTGCCCTCAGGCTGGCTGATGACAGGGGGAAGTGAAGCCGACCGCGTCGGCCTGGGAAGCTGAGTAGTGTAAGGGAGGTCGGGCACCTGGGGTGTATAGTTCCACGTCTTTTGAGAGAGGTCGAAGACATCGGTCATGGGTCGCGCGCAAGCATCGTTCAGGTTCAAGTAGCCGCTGCCGAGCACGTCTTCCATGGTGCGGATGAGATCAACGGTGATGTGATACGACGACACAACCTGGTTTTGCTCCACGTAAGGTCCGACGATGAACGCGATGCTGCGGTGAGTACCAACGTGATCGGGACCATCCTGGGGATCATCTTCCACAACAAACATAAGCGTGCTGTCCTTATATTTGCTCTGCGCGACTTTTTGAGCCAGGAGCCCGACGGCATAATCGTTGTCGGCGACCTGGGTTTCCGGGGTGTTTACGCCATCGATAGCGGTGCTGAAGCTCGCGGTGTGGTCGTGTCCAAACTCCACCAGTTCCAATTCGGGAAGGTTGTTACCGGCCGCATAGTTATCGAACTCGCGGGCCCACTCGACGTAGTTGTAGTAATTGGGGTAGGCGTTATCAAAGCCGCGATAGTAAGGGTCCGTGTGCCTCAGGTTGGGATTCGCCGGGTAAGCGACTGTTTTGGCGGCGTACGGATAGCGGATCAGCGGAATAGCGTACTGTGCCGGGACTTATCAGCGAAGTTACTGCCTGGCCGGCTACAAATTCCGGAAAGTCTTTTAAATGAGCGTTCAGCGGTTCAAATCTGCTGCCCTTCGCGCCCAACGGAGTAATTTGCTTTCCGGTAAAAAGCGTTTGCACATCAGGCGATACTTCCTGTGCTTGTGAATGATGCGGAACGACCAAAAACGAGAAGAACTGCGAAGCTGAGGCCTGAAATGGAGGTGCGGATGAACTTCATTTACTTCTCCTTGTCTGAACGCCTCCTTTGACTTAGGGACGGGCCTGCATGCCCTCTGCTGGTTCTACTATGGAAGCTTGCCCTGAACTCGTCGATGGTAAATTACAGGAACGACTCGAGGTGAATGAGCAAACGGTGCCTGTATCACGTAGAAGATAACGAGGGAGATCGCATGCTACTTGCGATGGCTCTTAAGGCACACGAAACGAACTTGGAAGTGCACGTGGCCAAGGATGGTGAGGACGCGATCGAGAAGCTGGCGGAGGCTGGCAGCGGGAAGCGTTGTTTCCCTGATCTCATCGTGCTTGACCTGAACCTGCCGAAACTGTCAGGCATTGAGGTGTTGACGCGGATTCGCCGGGATGAGCGGCTGCAGCAGGCACCAGTGGTCGTTCTGACAAGCTCGGACTCACCCATCGACCGCAATATGGTGGAAGCCATCGGGGTTCAAGCGTACTTTAAGAAGCCGATGATGCTGGATGATTTTCTGGAGCTTGGCAGCAAGTTGCTGCAGATTGCGGCAACCCACTCGGCTTCATAAACAGGGGCGGCGAGGTTGGTGCGGATGGAGAGACTTGAACTCTCACGCCCTTACGAGCGCTGGAACCTAAATCCAGTGCGTCTGCCAATTCCGCCACATCCGCATGGGCTTATCGGGACCGATTTCCAGATTACCATTCTGTTGCCGCCGGCTGAGCAGAGCGCGGCCAGAGGCAATCGCGATTGATTTGCGCCAAGCCAGGACAACCCATAAGGCCCATCGTCATTTCGAGTTCCATACGTAAGATTGCAAGCACCTTCGCAACGCCGGAGGCACCCTCCACGGCCAATCCATACATGAAGGGCCGACCGACGAGCACGGCGGAGGCGCCCAGAGCTAACGCTTTAAAGATGTCGGTACCACGGCGAATGCCGCCGTCAAGCAAGACAGGAGTGCCGGGGCCAACGGCTTGCTTTATCTGGGGCAAGATTTCGATAGTTGAGGGCACAGTATCAACACTGCGCGCGCCGTGGTTCGAGACGATGAGGCCGTCGCATCCGCATTCGACAGCACGACGCGCATCCTGCGGATGCACCACACCTTTCATCAACAGCGGAACCGGAGTCACAGACCTAAGCCACTCGAGATCTTTCCAGGTCGCGATGGAGGAGCGGACGGCGCTGTAGATGTTCTTGTCCGCGGGCCGGTGCGCAGCGCCAGCCACGTCGTCGCCGAGGAAAGCGAAATTTGCGCGAATGGCTCCGGCCGGGAGGGCGAAATGGGCACGAGCTTCGCGGTCGCGCGGTCCGTTCACGGGAACATCCACGGTGAGGCAGATGGCCTGGCAGCCGGCCGCGAGCACGGTGTTGAGGACGCGCTGCGTGTGCGACCGATCCGGTTGAAAGTACAGCTGAAACCAGAGCGGTTCGGGAGAAGCAGCGGCCATCTCTTCGAAGGAGACGGTGGAGAAAGACGCGCCTATCAGGACGGTTCCGGCAGAGGCGGCTCCGCGCACCGTCTCGAGTTCACCTTCGGCGTGGAACAGCTTGTGGTAACCGGTGGGTGCAAGCAGGATGGGGAAGGGGAGCTTGCGCCCAAATAAAGTGAGCGAAGTATCGATCTGCGAAACGTCGACCAGTACGCGCGGCCTTAGCAGGACCTCGTTGTACGCGTCGCGATTTCGCTGCAAAGTCAATTCGTCGGCGACGCCACATTCGAGGTATTCATGGGCGACTTGCGAGAGCGAGGCTTGGGCCGCGCGCTGGTAATCGTCGACAGTGAGGAGTGAGGGAAGGGCCATCACGCCAGCGATGCCCGTTGCCCCTTCACCCAGACATCGCGCACGGCGTAGTGCTGATCGAACCGCACGAAATCCGCCTGCTTGCCAATGGCAATGCTGCCGAGCTCCGTGTCGACGCCGATGGCTTCCGCTGGAGTCAGTGACGCCATGCGGATGATGTCGGCCAGGGGAAGTTGCACGTTCTGCGCCATCCGTCGCACATGATCGATGAGCCTGCTTGCGCTGCCTGACAGGGCCGAGCCATCGGCCAGAGCGCAGTAACCATCCGCAACGCGGCATTGCAAACGGCCCAGCTGAAAAGGAGTGCCGATGGGTAATCCGGCACCGGCCAGGGCATCGCTGACCAGCATCATGCGCGCGGGCGTTTTCATACGATAGGCAAGCTTGACGAGGGTGGGCGTCACGTGGAAGGTGTCGCCGATGAGCTCGCAACGGAGGTTATCTTCTGTAAGGGCATACTCCGCAAGCCCGGCCTGTCGAAACAAACCTTTTTTGCTGGCAGAAGACATGGCGTTGAACTGGTGTGTGACTTTGGATGCGCCTCGCTCGACAGCCAAATGCGCCTCCGTCTCCGTGCATTCCGTGTGCCCCAGACTGACGCGAATGCCGCTCGCTACGGTGCGCGAGATCAGATCTAAGGCGTTGGGAAGTTCCGGGGCGACTGTGATCTGCGAGATAAGCGGTGCGTGCGAAACCAGCCACCGAATGTGTTCTTCGGAAGGCGGAACAATCAATTGAGGATCCTGCGCGCCCGCCTTGGCAATAGCCAAGTGCGGACCTTCCAAGTGCAGCGGCAGCAATCGCACCGCGGATTGGTCCCGAACGGCCGCGAAGGTACGCGCCACCTCTTCGTAACGTTCATACGTGGCGGTGGCGGTGGTGGGGCACATAGCCGTTGTGCCGCCCGCTAAGTGGAAATGCGTCGCGGTGGCAAAGGCCTCCGGTGTGGCGTCGAGAAAGTCGCAGCCGGCACCGCCGTGGACGTGAATGTCGATGAGACCGGGCGCAAGGAAGCAACCTTCACCATCTACTAACTCGCCGCCCTCTGCGAAGTTCAGGGCCGGGGCTGGGCCCTGTCCAAAAGCGCTGATTCTTTCCTCATCGAATTGGATCCAGGCATCGGTGAGAATGCGGTCGGGCAGAATCAAGTCAACGGAATGAAAACCTGGCATTGTACGGTGAAGAGGAATGATATCGAAGTGGGGGGATTTGCATGTCGCTGATGTGGGATGAGATCAATCAGCAACCGGCAGCGATTGAAGAGACGCTGAGAGAAGAGTGGCCACGCATTCAAGAGTTGCGGAAGCACCTTTCGAAGCGGCCGGTGCCGTTCATCGTGCTAGTGGCGCGCGGCACCTCCGACAATGCCGCTCAGTTCGGACGATACCTGCTGGAGATAACAACGGGAATACCGGTGAGTCTTGCCGCTGCCTCGGTAGCGACGCTTTACGAAACTCCATTGCGGTTGAAGGATGCACTGGTGGTTGCGGTGTCACAGTCAGGCGAGTCGACCGATACTAACCTCTTTCTGGAACGGGCGCGCACGGCGGGTGCAATCACAATTGGCATCACGAATGAGGAAGCGAGTACGCTGGCGAAGCTGGCCGAGCATACGATTCTGGTGCGGGCCGGACGGGAACGCAGCGTTGCCGCAACCAAAACCTATACCGGGCAAGTGCTTTGCTTTTACTTGCTTGCGTATGCGCTGGGGGCGGCGATAACGCGCGAAGACCTTGAGCGTCTGGCGTCTTTCGCGCAGACCGCTTTGAGTTTGGGGCCGGCAATTCAAGAGCGTGCCGAGCGTTACCGTTTTATGCAGCGGGCCATCTGCATCGGCCGCGGATTGAATTACGCCAACTCTTTCGAATCCGCACTGAAGCTGATGGAAACCTGCTACGTTGTGGCCGAACGGTTCTCTTCAGCGGACTTGCTGCACGGGCCGATTGCCATGCTTGAGGAGTCGATACCGGCATTTACTTTTTGCCCGGGCGGCGTTACCTGGCAACCGATGAAGGAGTTACTGGCCAAGCTTTCCTCAATCAAGGTGGAGACGCTGGCGATTTACGACGCCGGTCACCCCGCTCGCGAGGAATTGACTTCGATGACGGCGTCTTCGTTGATGATTCCTGCCGACCTACGATGCTCGGGTGCGTTACCGGAGGATGTGTACACACCCATTCCGTATGTAATTCCCATGCAGTTACTGGCGGCGAGTCTGGCCGAGACAAAAGGCCTTGACCCGGATCACCCCAGAACGTTAAGCAAAGTCACTCAAACGCTTTAGGCTTCGGTAATGGAAATACCGTAGAGCAGGCACCGGGTGAGTTGCCGAACGGTTGCGAGGCGCTGATCGCAGGCTAAGAAGCAGCATTCCCCGACGTCGGAACGAAAGCGCTCGCTGGTAATTAGCTGAAATATGCAGGAGATGACAATGTGCGCGGCGATCTCCGTGTCAACATCGGGCCGCAGGAACTTGGCGCGTTTGGCGCCTTTGAGAAATGTCTGCAAGCGCTGACCGAGAATCGAGAAATGCTCCTTGTAAAGCTTCTTGATTACAGGAGTGTTCATATCGCGTTTCAGGATGATGCACAGATCTTCGTGCTGTAAGTGAATGGCCACGAACTCTTCGACGAAAAGCTCGAAGCGAGTGAGGAAATCCTGACGCGAGGTCGGCGTTCGGAGAGTACGTTCCATGGTGGCGAGGCCTACGCCTGCTAGCGGCAGCACACATTCGCGGTAGAGCCCTTCTTTATTGGTGAAGTAGTAGTTCACCAGGGCTCCGTTATGCCCGGTGGCAGTTGCCAGTTCCTTCACACTCACGCCATCGAAGCCTTTTTCAGCGAATAGCCGACGGCCGGCAGCTAGGAAAGATTCGCGTACGCTATCGCACGATGCGTATTTCGACGAGGGTTTCGGTTTGCGGGCTGGGGTACGCGGGACCATGGACGATAAATGACAATTGCATTGTATTAAACGATCGTTTAAACTGCAAGGGTGAACTCGAAAGCGATTGCCGCATCGGTTTCTTTGCTAGGGCTGCTGGTGAGCTTTGGATGCCAGAAGAAGGCCGCTCCGCCCGCCATGCCACCGCCGGAGGTCTCCGTGGTGCAAGTAACGGAGCAAAACGTACCCAACTACGGAGAGTGGGTGGCCACCCTGGACGGTTACCAGAATGCGCAGATACAGCCGCAAGTGTCTGGTTACTTAGTGAAGCAGGATTACCGTGAAGGATCTTATGTCCATAAGGGCGAAGTTCTGTTCGAAATAGACCCGCGTCCCTTCGCAGCGGTGGTGGATCAGGCAAATGGCCAATTGGCGCAAGCGAATGGGCAATTGGCGCAGGCCAAAGCGCAACTGCAACTTTCGGAGATAAACGTTAAGCGAGATACGCCCTTAGCGGCCGCGCACGCCATCGCACAGAGTCAATTAGACAACGACTTACAAACCCACGCGCAACAGGAGGCTTCGGTACAGACGGCGCAAGCTTCTATTCAGGCTGCCAAAGCGACGTTGGAGCAAGCGCAATTGAACCTGGGATTTACGAAGGTCCGCTCGTTACTGGATGGTATTGCCGGCATCGCGACCATTCAGATGGGCAACCTGGTGAGTCAAACGACGGTTTTGACGACCGTTTCGCAGGTCAATCCGATTAAGGCCTACTTCCCGATTACGGAGAGCGAGTATCTGCAGTTTGCGCCTGCCGACGGACACAATACTCAGGATTGGCTGCGATCGTCCAGCAGAGTGCCATTGCAACTTACGCTCACCAACGGGCAAGTATATGGGGCGAAGGGCCACATCGTTTTCTCCGATCGGCAAGTGGACACTCAAACGGGAACCATTCGCGTGGTCGGGGCGTTTGCAAATCCGGGGAACCTTCTTCGGCCAGGTCAGTTTGGCCGGATACGCGCGATGACGGGCATCAACAAGAGCGCAATGGTGGTACCGCAGCGGGCGGTGTCGGAGTTACAGGGCCGGTATCAGTTAGCCGTGGTGTTGCCTGATAACAAGGTTTCCATCCGCGATGTGAAGGTCGGGACCCGGGTTGGGGAACTGTGGGTGGTGGAGAGCGGTGTGCAACTCGGGGACAAAGTAATAACAGAAGGTTTAGCGAAGGTGCGCGATGGCGCGCCGGTGGTTCCGCAGATGGAGAAGGCTGGACCTTCTGCCGCTCCGGCAGCATCCGCTACTCAAGAAGGCCAGGGCCAGTAACGCATGTCCAGATTTTTTATCGGTCGTCCCATCGTCGCGATTGTTATCGCAATTGTAACCGTGCTTGTCGGATTGGTAGCGATGCTTGGGCTGCCGACGGCACAGTTCCCCGATATTGTTCCGCCTGAGGTGCTTGTTCAGGCTACTTACCCGGGTGCGGATGCACAGACCTTAACGCAGTCGGTGGCCACACCACTGGAGCAACAGATCAGCGGCGTCGATCGCATGAATTACATGTACTCGACGAACGCCAACAACGGGTTGACACAGATCACGGTTGACTTCGACGTTAAAACGAATCCCGATATCGACCAGGTCTTAACGCAGCTTCGCACGTCGCAGGCGCAGTCGCAATTGCCATCGATTGTGAACACGGCGGGCCTGATTGTGCAGAAGTCGCTGACCGCGCCGCTGATGCTGATTGCGTTGTCGTCGCCGCATGGCACCTACAACAACATCTTCTTAGCCAATTACGGATACATCAATCTGGTGGACGAACTGACTCGCGTGACGGGCGTGTCGCGGGTGCAGATATTCGGGGCAGGGCAGTATGCGATGCGTGTGTGGGTAAACCCAGACCAACTGGCGAGCCTACAAGTGACGGTGCCGCAGATTATTGCGGCGATCCAGACTCAAAACAATGTAAATCCGGCGGGCCAGATTGGGGGCGAGCCAGTCCCGAGTGGGCAGTCGTTCACTTACACAGTTCGTGCGCAAGGCCGGCTGCAATCGCCGGAGGAGTTTGGAAACATCATCATCCGAGCGAATCCGGATGGATCGATTCTGCGCTTGAAGAATGTGGCCCGGGTTGAACTGGGAGCGCAGACTTACAATCTGGAGGGCCGCTTCAACGGAAACCCCTCGGCGATTCTGGCGATTTATCAGCTTCCGGGATCGAACGCGGTAGCAGCCGCCGAAGCAGTACGCGCGCGCATGGCTCAGCTGCGGCAGCGATTCCCGCAGGACCTGGATTACCAGGTCAGCTTAGACACAACGAAGGCCGTCACGGCCGGCATGCGGGACATTGAGTACACCCTGTTAGAAGCACTCGCGCTAGTGGTGCTGGTGGTTTACATTTTTCTGCAAGGATGGCGGGCGACCTTGATCCCGCTGTTAGCCGTTCCGGTCTCGCTAATCGGCACCTTTATGGTCTTCCCGCTGCTTGGGTTTTCGATCAATACGCTTTCTCTATTTGGGCTTGTGCTCGCGATTGGACTGGTGGTGGACGACGCCATTGTGGTGGTGGAGGCTGTGGAGCGCCACATTGAAGAGGGGATGTCGCCGCGCAACGCAGCCTATAAGGCAATGGAGGAAGTGTCCGGCCCAGTTGTCGCAATTGCGCTGATTCTGGCGGCAGTGTTCGTGCCTACGGCGTTTATCCCGGGCATTACCGGGCGGCTGTACCAGCAATTCGCGGTTACCATCGCCATCTCGGTGATCTTCTCCGCGTTTAACGCTTTGTCGTTGAGTCCGGCGTTGGCCGGGCTTCTATTGCGTCCGAAGAAACCATCACGCGGTCCCTTGGCCCGTTTCTTCGGCGTATTCAACCGCGGGTTCGCGCGCGTGACGGAGGGCTACATCGGCCTTTCAGCAGTTCTTATCCGCAAAGCGTTTTTCAGTATCGCGCTGCTGGTGGTAACCGCGGTTGCGGCTGTAATGATTGGCCGTCAGTTGCCGGGCAGCTTCCTGCCGACCGAAGATCAGGGCTATCTGTTCGTCGCGATGCAATTGCCGGATGCGGCATCTTTGCAAAGGACGGCCAGAGCGGCGAAGGATGTAGAGACGAACCTTTTGCAGACGCCAGGTATTCAAAGCGTGACCTCGGTTGTCGGGTTCAGCCTGTTGAGCTTTACGCAGCAGACTTACAGTGCGTTCTTCTTCGTTACGTTGAAGCCCTGGGATGAGCGTAAACAGCCGAACCAGCAGTATGCGGCGATCTTACAGAATGCTGCCATGAATCTTTCAAAGGTGAAGGCTGGTCTGGCGTTCTCGTTCCCGCCGCCCGCCATTCCCGGCGTCGGCACGTCAGGCGGGGTGACGATGGTGCTGGAAGATCGATCGGGCGGAACTCAGCAGTTTCTTACTCAGAACCTGTTTAAGTTCATTCAGGCGGCGTCGAAGCGGCCCGAGATTGCCAGTGTGATACCGAGTTACTTGCCTCAAGTGCCGCAGTTATATGCGGATGTCGATCGTGAAAAAGTGATGCGGGAAGGAGTAAACATCGGGGACGTTTACAACACCATGCAGACATTCATGGGCGGCTATCTGGTGAATTACTTCAACCGATTCGGGCGACAGTGGCAAACCTATGTCGAGGCGGAGGGCGATTTCCGGACCAGGCCGGATGCGGTTGGCAGATTTTATGTGCCGAATGCGCACGGAGCGATGGTGCCCTTGACGGCGGTGACAAATATCAAGACGGTGGAAGGCCCTGAGTTTACGATGCGCTTCAACGAATACAATGCGGCCCAAATAAACATTTCGGCCGCGCCTGGATACAGCTCGGGCCAAGTAACGAAGGCACTGGAAGAAGTTTTCGCGCAAAGCATGCCACGCGAGATGGGCTTCGATTACATGGGCATGTCGTATCAGGAACAGCAGGCCAGCAAAGGCGTGTCCTCCAGCGCCGTCTTCGGTTTGTCGCTGCTGTTTGTATTTCTCATCCTGGCGGCTTTGTATGAGAGTTGGTCGCTTCCGTTCAGTGTGCTTCTGGGTACGCCGATTGCGGTATTCGGAGCCTTTCTGGCGCTTTGGATGCGGCACTTCGAGAACGACGTTTACACCCAGATCGGTTTGATCATGTTGATTGGACTTTCGGCGAAGAACGCGATCCTGATTGTGGAGTTCGCGAAGGACGAATATGACAAGGGTTCGTCGATTGTGGACGCGGCACTCACGGGAGCCCGCATCCGCTTCCGGCCGATCCTGATGACGGCATTTGCATTCATCTTAGGTTGCGTGCCGTTATGGACGGCATCGGGATCGGGCGCGGCCTCGCGACGCATACTAGGGACGGCGGTTATCGGCGGCATGCTGGCGGCAACCGTGATTGCGATCTTCCTTATCCCGGTGACATTCGATGTTGTGGAATCTATGTCGCTCCGCTTCGGCCGTAAGAAGCACGTACCGGTAGAAGAACCCGTTGAGGCCGGGCAAGGGCGGTGATTGTAATGAGAAATCTCATCACTTCGGCTGTTCTTCTGTCGGTCGTTTTCTTGTCCGCTTGCAAAGTTGGCCCCAACTATTCGCGACCAGCCGTTCCGACGACACCGGCCTATCGGGGGCCGGATGGAACGCCCACATCAAGCGATCAGTCGTTTGCGGACGATAAGTGGTCGGCCGTGTTCCATGATCCGGCGCTACAAGACCTGGTGAACACCGCGATCAAACAGAACTTCGATGTTCGTGTAGCCGCCACCCGCGTGTTACAAGCGCAGGAACAGATAACGATTACCCGGGCGAACCAACTGCCCAACGTCGGCGTAGGACCGGGAATTACGGGCACACGGCAGCCCGGCATTCCGGGAATCTTCGGAGGCTATTCTTACCTGGCCGATTCTCTGAATGTGACGGCGTCCTGGAATGCCGATTTCTGGGGCCGCTACCGGCGCGCCACAGAAGCATCCCGAGCGAGCTATCTGGCGACAGAATGGGGCCGGCGAGCGGTTGTTTCGAGCGTGGTGGAGAGTGTGATCACGGCGTACTTCCAGCTCCGCGAGTACGATTTGGAACTGGACATTGCGCGACGGACGCTGGCGTCCCGACAACAATCGCTGCAATTGACAACAACGCTGGAAGAAGGAGGAGCGACCAGCCTGGTGGATGTGCGGCAAGCGCAGCAGCTGGTGGAAGAAGCAGCGGCCTCCATCCCGCAGAGCGAGCAGGCGATTCAGCAAGCCGAGAACCAGATCAGCCTGTTGCTGGGGCAGAACCCGCATCCGATTACTCGGGGAGCTGCGATTACGGAGCAGCCGTTGCCGGAGACCGTTCCGGCAGGTTTACCTTCACAGCTTTTGGAGCGGCGTCCAGATATTCAACAGGCCGAACAGAATCTGGTGGCCGCGAATGCCGAGATTGGAGTGGCGCGCGCGCAGCTATTTCCGCAGATTCCGTTGACCGCAACCTTCGGGGTGGAGAGCATTGGCCTGGGCAATTTATTTGCATGGGGCGCACGTTCCTGGACGTGGGCCGCGCAGGCGACGCAGCCCATTTACAACGGTGGCGCGCTGCGTGCGAATGTGCGCTACTCGGAGGCGCAGAAACAGCAGTACGTGTTGACTTACCAGCAGACGATCGAGACGGCCTTCCGCGAAGTGGCGGATTCGCTGATCGCGTACACGAAACTGCGCGACTACCGGCAGCATGAGGAGAAGCTGACGGAATACTCCAAGAGCGCGTCGGACCTGGCCCACATGCGGTACCAGGGCGGCGCAACGAGCTACCTGGAAGTGCTGACGGCAGAAACGAACTACTTCTCGGCCGAGCTAGGTCTGGCGCGGGCGCAGTTGAATGAACGGCTGTCGCTGGTTCAGCTGTACAACGCACTTGGCGGCGGCTGGAAGCAGTAAGTTTCTTCTCTGTTTGCCGGCCCCTTTATGCTGGGCTTGTGCCGAACATTTTAGTGGTGAGTGCTCACCCGGATGATGAGACCTTCTTTGCCGGAGGGACGATGGCAAAGCTTCGCAGCGAAGGCGTGGGCGTCACCGTGGTGTGTGCGACGCGCGGACAGCGCGGGAACACGGCCGATGTTTGTTCGGTAGAAGAACTGCCAGCGGTTCGCGAACAAGAACTGCGGACGGCGATGCAGTGGCTGGATGTCACAGATGTGCAGTTTCTTCCTTACGAAGACAAGCAGCTTGGCGCTGCGCCCATAGCAGAGATACGACAAGCGCTTGTGGCGGCGATTCGGCGCCTAAAGCCGGACATCGTGCTGACGTTCGATCCGCACGGGGCAAACCAACATACAGATCATATGGCGATCAGCCGCTTTGTGAGCGACGCAGTTCCCGCGGCCGCGGACGAGCGTTGGTTTCCGGAAGCAGGGAGCCCGCATCAAGTGGAGCGGTTACTCTGGCAATCGCCGGTTCCCTTGTTCGAGCTAACGGCCGAGGCGAGTTTACCTGCGCAGCCGGGATTCGACTTCCTGATAGACATTCGCCCTTGGGCTGATAAGAAAGTACAAGCAATGCGCGCTCATCGCACTCAGGTGCGAAGCCTATCGAGAATCTTCTTCAACAATCCTCATTTCGAACGGTTGACTTCGGTAGAGGCGTTCCGGGTGGGCGCTGGCCGACGCCCACGCCGTGTGCCGGCCCCGGATTTATTCGACTGACACTGGCACCGGGACAAGCGCTTCATGGCGCGTCATGAAGTAGTACACGGCGGGAGTGATCAGCAGAGAGAGCACCATGGATGCGAGGATGCCGCCGATGACGGCGATGGCAAGCGGCTGCAGCATTTGCGATCCAGCACCGACGGCCAAAGACAGCGGGATCATTCCCGCGACGGTAGCGAGGGCTGTCATGACAATTGGACGGAGCCGGCGGCGTCCCGCTTCGACCATGGCATCACGCGCACTCATTCCTTCGCCCCGGTATTTCTGATCTGCGTCGAGAAGCAGGATGCCATTTTTCGCGACGATACCGATGACCATGATCAACCCCATGAACGATGAAATGTTGAACGTCGTGTGAGTGATGAGAAGCGCCAGGAACACGCCCGAAGTGGACAGCAGGGCGGAGGCCAAGATGGCAATGGGTGCGGCAAAGCCGTTGAATTCGAGCAGCAGAACGGTGAAGACCAGGAGGATGGCCGCCGCGAGCACAAACAGAAGGTCGTGGAATGATTGCTGTTGTTCGGCGTAGAGGCCGCCATACACCACGCGGATGGACGACGGCAGGCGAAGGGACGCGACCTTCTGCTGGACGAGAGCAATCCCTTGCCCAAGGCTAACGCCTTCGAGACGGCCTGTGACGGCAACGTCTCGCTGCAGGTTTTCGCGCCGGATCTCAATTTGACCTGGATCTTGGGAGACGGAAGCGAGTGTGCCGAGGGTGGCGAGTTTGCCGGTTGAACTGACCAGCAGCGTGTTTTGGATGGCCTCGAGCGATGCGCGAGACGATGGCGGGAATGTGACCCGCAATGTGACCGGCCGATTGTTGACGATTACGGGGACGGGCGCGGGCTCGCCCTGAAAGATGGCGCTGGCGTCGAGTTCGGCTTCCTGCGGTGTAAAGCCGGCACGGGCCGCTATCGCCTGATCGATATTGAAGGTCACGGCCGGTCCGCTGATGGTGTTTTCAATGCCATCTTTCACATCTTTCACGCTCGAGATTCCTTTGATGGCAGTCGCGACTTTGGGCGCCCATGTTTTCAGAAGCTCGACGTTCTCGGAGTATAGTTTGATTTCGATGGGATCGGGCGAGCTTGTGAGATCGCCGATCATGTCCTCAAGCACCTGATGAAAGTCGGTGTCGAGTTGAGGGTATTGGGTGTTCACCTGGTCGCGAATGTCCGAGATGATCTCTTGCACGCCGCGGCTGCGTTTCGATTTCAACAGGACAGAGATGTCGCCGGTATTGGCTTCGGTGACGGCAGCCAAGCCGAGTTGGAGACCCGTTCTGCGCGAAGTGCTTTGCACTTCCGGTATGGACCGAAGAATCTTCTCCACGCCCACCAGCACGCGATTGGTGTCGTCGAGGGAGGCACCCGCGGGCATCAGGTAGTCCAGGACGAAACCGCCTTCGTCTAAAGCGGGAAGAAGGTCGGAGCCCAGGCTACGGTAGCAAAGAAACGAGACGACGATGAGCACTGCACACGTGAGCAACAGCAGCAGCGGGTGGGCCAATGCCGATTTGATAGTCCGTTCGTACACACGATTGACGCGGCCAAAGAAACCGTGCGTGCTTTCATCTTCATGGCGGGTGCCTTTCTTCGCGTGGATTAGCAGGTGGCTCAGCGTGGGCGTCCAGGTGAGCGCGAGCACGAGCGACGTCAGCAGCGCAACGCCGACCGTAAGAGCAAGGGCGCGGAAGAAAGTTCCTGTGACGCCGGTGATGGTAACGAGCGGCAGGAAGACAACGATGGGAGTGACCGTAGAGCCGACAAGCGGGATGCGGATCTCACGCAAGGCGCTGCGAATGGCTTCGGAGCGGCTCTGACCGGAATCGCGATGAAGAACGATGTTTTCGACAACAACGATGGCATCGTCGATAACCAGACCAACGGCCGCTGCGAGTCCACCTAGCGTCATCAAATTGAAGCTGGAGCCGAGCAGATGCAAAGCAATCATGGTGACGGCAATGGTGACGGGGATGACGAGTCCCGCGACTACGGACGTACCCCAATCGCGCAAGAACAAAACCAGGATGATGGCCGCGAGCAAGACCCCGATCAGGATGGCATCGCGCACGCTCTTGATGGCTTCGCCTACCAGCTGCGATTGATCGTAGAACGGTTCGATCTTTACGTCCGGAGGCAAACTCTTCTGCAGATCGGCAATGGCGGAGTGGACCTCGTCGGCGACCGCTACCGTGTTGCTATCTGGCTGCCGGTAAACATTGAGAAGAACAGCCGGGCCGCCATTGGCGGTGACCACGGTGTAAACAGGCTTGACAGAGTTGCTGACGGTGGCAACATCCCGGATGCGAATGGGCACGTCGGCGGCACTTGTTTTTACGACGATGTTGCCGATGTCCTCGAGGGTGTGCGCCTGCCCGCTGACCAACCCAAGCACCAGCTGATGGTTCTGTTGAACGAAGCCGGGCGAATCGATGAGGTTGCTCTTCGAGATGGCATCCAGAAAGTTGGGAACCGTGATTTGGGACTGCACCAGTTTGCCGGGGTCAGGCTGGATCTGAAACTCAGGCTCCTGTCCGCCCTGCACGACTACGCTGGCAACGCCGGCGAGGCGATTCATGCGCGGCTTCATGGTGTAAGTCGCCAGCTGCCATAGCCTGGTTTGCGGAGTGGTTTTCGAGGTCAGGCTGTAACCCATGATGGGGAACGCTGCAAAGGTAAGCCGGTTGGCATTGACGACGGCCGTGGAGGGGAGTGTGTTCTGGACGGTGGCGATGGCTGCCGTTACCCGTTGCAGAGTCTGGAACATGTCGACGTTCCAATCGAAGAACAAGTCGATTTCGGCAGAGCCGCGGCTGGTGATCGAGAGCACCCGCGTCAAGCCCGGCACTGTGTTAACGGCTTCTTCGATCGGGCGCGTGACGGTTACCTGCATCTGGTCGATGGGCATGACGCCGTTGTCGGCGCCGATCACGATGCGCGGGAAGTTAGTGGAAGGGAAGACCGCGATGGGGATGCTGAAGGCAAGGTAAACGCCAAACCCCGCCAGCGCCACGATGATGAACAGGATGGACTTGAGGTGGCGCGCAGTCCAATGCTCGCTGCTACTCACTTCTTGTCGTCCTCGTCTTTGGAGTCTTTCCCCTCAGCGGCGTCGCTGCCGGCGGCGGTCGGCTTTACCTTAGCCTTGTCGTCGAGGCCAAGCGCGCCTTGCACGATGACGGCATCGCCCTCATTGACGCCGCTGAGGATCTGAACATCGTCGCCGCTACGGACGCCAACCTTTACCGGTTGCTCATGAGCAAGTCCGTCCTTGCCCGCCAGCATCACCTTCTCACCGCCCTCGTCGGAGGCAAGCAGGGCGGCGGCGGGAATGGCGATGGCGTTGGGGATTGCGCCGGCATCGATGCTGATCTGTACAGTGGAGCCGAGTTTTAGCTTTTCGCCAGGATTTGCCGCCTGGACCCAGATCTGAACGGTGGTCGTATTGGGATCGACGGCCGGACTAACCACCGTCACTTTGCCCTTGAGAGTGACAGTTCCGCTGGAGATGGTGGCGGCCTTACCGGCCATGACGGAAGCGGCCTGCTGCACGGACACGTTGGCGCGTGCCGTGACGCGTGAAAGGTCGACTACGGAAACAATGGCCTGGCCGGTGCTGGCTACTTCACCGATGTTGAGCGGCCGATCGGAAATAACTCCAGTCATGGGGCTGCGAACTTCGGCATAGGATTGCTGCGCGGCTGAGCTTTCGTAGTGCGCCTTGGCAGCGGCGGTTTGCGCCTCGAGTGCACGAAGCTGTTCCGTCTGGCCCACGCCCCCCAGCGTTTTCAGTGTCTGTTGAGCCTGAACGTTGAGACTCTGCGCTTGCACCAGGGCCACTTTGGCATCATCTACCAGCTTCTGCGCTATGGCGCCTTCGTGAAAAAGAGCAACGCGGTTGTCGTAGACTTTCTGCGCGGCTTCCAAAGTCTGCTGCGCGCTGGCGGCGTCGGTTCGCGCTTTGGTCAAGTCGTTCGGCATGGTGGCGGCCTGTGTATTGGCGGCAGTGGCGCTGGCCTGCTCATAGAGCTGTTTGCTTTCCTGTGTTGCCGCGGCCAGATCACGGTCTTCCAAGACCGCGACAAGCTGGCCTTCGCGCACGTGGTCGCCGCGCTGCACCAGAAAGCGCGCCACCGGAGCCGTAATTTTGGGCATAACGTTAGCCTGCTTCAACGGATAGAGCACGCCCTCCGTAGTGATGACGGAGTGCATGGTTTCCCGCTTTGCCGTTTCTACCTGCACGGGCGTGACGGGTGTGCTGGCGTCGTCCGCGGCCCCTCCGCCGCCCGCGGTGTTTTTCGAGCAGCTGCTAAGCACCAGCAAGGCGGTTGACGCTGCCCAAATCAGTTGCAATCTCATGGAAGTGTCCCCGTTAAACTCTGCAACGCCGCAAGCGCGTTCCGGTATCGAAAGAGTCCGTCATCGTAGGCGTTGCGCGCCAGAGCTGCGGTGGTCTGTGCATCTACTATCTCCAGTGCGGTGGCTTCGCCGGCCTGGTAGCGAAGGATGGTTAAACGCAGGCTCTCGTCTGAGAGGGTGGTGGAGGAGCGCAAAGAGTCGACCTGCTTGAAGGCGGCGTTTGCCTCTTGATACGCATTGGTCAAGTCGGCATCCAGTTGTTTCCTGGTTAAGTCGAGATCGGCCTGCGCTTGCGTGGCGCGCAAGCTTGCCTGTTTCACCTTGCTGCGAGTGGAACCCCAATTCCAGAGTGGAATGTTTAAGGTCGCCTGTGCCGAGTAGCCTAAGTTTTGCCTCGTGGGCACCAAGTAATTCGGCAGCGTGCTGCGACCGCTCTCAGGGGTGGGGTAATCGGTCCGGGCGGCAAACTGGTTTGCATCGATGCCATAAAAAACATCCAGGCCCAGTGACGGAAGATAGGCGTAACGCGCAACCGCGACGCCCACCTTGGCTTGGTTGAACGTCGCTTGTGCTGCCACCACATCAGGGTTTCTGACGAAGTTTGCGGGCGCTTGCTCCGGTGCTGACGGCGGAGGCGGCGCTGTACCCAGGTCATCCACAACGCCATAGGCAACGCTCAGTTGAGGAAAGATGAGAATTGCGAGCACTACCTTCGCCTTCGCCCCTGCCAAGGTGGCGTCCTCCACGTCGCGTTGCCGCTGCTGTGCTGTGATCTGCGCCTTTAGAACATCGGCATGTGCTGCTTCGCCGCGCTGTTCCTGCTTTTGCGTAATGTCGAGAAAGCGGTTGGCTTCGTCCAGACTCTTTTTTGCATTCGCGATCTTGTGTTCCGCAACAACGACCCCGTAATAATCCTGAATGACAGTGACTTTCAAGCCGCGGCGCGCCAGATCGGCCTTGGCTTTCGCGACGGCCTCGGCAGCGGATGCGGCCCGCAGTTCACCTCGCCGGATAAACGACAGCAACTCCTCGTGAGCCTGCAGTTGTTCGTTGTAGACGTGAACGCCGTCGTTCGCGACGAATACGCCCGAGGGTGTGCCATTGCCTTCGGTGTAAATAAACTGGTTGAAGCCATTGACGGTGGGCAGCGTGGCGGCACGGGCCTGCACAAAATCCTCGTGCGCCAACCGCGCCAGGATATCGGCTGCCTGAACCTGTGCACCGTAGCGTTCAGCCCGGGAAAGAGCTTCCGCCAAAGGGATGACCGGAAAATTCGAACCATTCGTCTCTGGCGGCGTCTGTGCGGCGGAGAGTGCGTCGCACGAGACAAACACCGCGACCACGAGTATCAGTCGTTTTCGCAAATATGCTGCTCCCTGAAGTCCAAAGCTCATTAAAGCAGCAGCGCGCTTCGAAAAGGCATGAACGCCGCAGGTCGCGCGTATGGCAATTGTACGGGCTTTCGGAAGGGGTTGAAGTAGCACGCGCAAGTCTATGGATGCGAAAGCCGGTGCGGCTTGTCGTGTTTCGTTTCCCGGTTCTATTGAAAAGATGAGATGGCCTATCATTAAAGGCTCATCGTGGGAAGGGTTAGTACGAGCAGTGACTCAAACAGGCGGAGAGGACCAGTGAAAGATCGATTTTCGGGCGTGCTGCTGGTGATGGTTGCATGTTGCAGTGCGTGTCCCGCACAGTCGGTTGTGTTGCATGCGGCCAGGCTGTTGAATGTCGGCACAGGGCAGATACTGTCGCCCGGCGAACTGTTAATTGCGGGCGATAAGATACAAGCCGCGGGCGCAACGGTTCCGCATCCGGCAGGCGCCAAGATGGTGGACCTGGGAGAACGCACACTGATGCCAGGGTTGATCGACGCCCATGTGCATCTGTTCCTGCATCCCGGTGCGGAAGACTTGCAGACGTTTCAGGAATCGGTTCCTCAACGAACGCTCATCGCGGTGTTGGCAGCGCGCGCCGATCTGATGGCCGGGTTTACGGCAGAACGTGACATGGGCACGGAGGGTGCAGGTTCGGCGGACAGCGCGGTTCGCGACGCAATCGACAAAGGACTCTTTCCAGGGCCGCGGATGCGTGTCAGCGGCAACGCGATTGACATATTGGGCGGGCATGAAGATGCCAACGGCTTCAACCCTGAACAGCATGCGCTGCCGAACGCCACGCAGGCGAACAACGCCGACGAACTGGTGACTGCCATCCGGGGCCAGTTTAAGGAAGGCGCCGACTTCATCAAAATCTACGAAACAGGGCGTGACCGCTGGCACGACGGTACTTTGTCGACGCCGTATCAGTTCACGCAGGCGGAACTGGCGGCCGCGACTGGAGAAGCTGCACGCGTAGGCAAAAGAGTCGCTGTTCATGCTACTGGAGAGCCTGGTGTTCTCTATGCCGCGCAAGCTGGAGTTGTGTCCATCGATCACGCCGACCAGCTAAGTGACGAAACGATGAAGCTGATGCGCGACAAGCACATCTTCGCCGTGCCGACATTTACCATCTCAGAATATTTTGCGGAGCACGCGGCGACTGCGGAACGGGCAAAGTCGATGCGGGAAGCGCTTGAGGCGCACGCGCGAGAGTTTCAGAAGCAACTCGCCGCGGGTGTGCCAATAGCTGTCGGTTCAGATGTCGGCCCGTTTCCCCATGGCACGCAGGCGCGCGAATTCGAACTGCTGGTGAAGTACGGGATGAAGCCGTTGGAGGCGATTCGCGCGGGTACCGTGAACGGAGCAGCGGTGCTGGGTTGGGCGAATGCTATCGGCCAGCTTCAGCCAGGGTTTTTTGCCGACGTGGTAGCGGTGCCTGGAAATCCCCTAGAGGACATTGGAGCCTTGACTAAAGTCGACTTCGTGATGAAGAACGGGACGATTTATCGGCAGCCCTAAGCGGAGAGGGCCGCCGATAATTCGGGCTCGACGGGCGCATGCGCCGGGATGGCAATTCCTTCCCAGCGGGCGACCACGGCCGTGGCGACACAGTTGCCGAGCAGGTTCACCGAGGTTCGGCACATGTCCATGAGCGCGTCGACGCCCAGAATCAAACCAATGCCCTCCAGCGGCAGTTGAAAGGTGCCGAGCGTTCCGGCCAGGATGACCAGTGAGGCGCGAGGTACTGCCGCTACGCCTTTGCTGGTCAACATGAGAGTGAGCATCATGGTGATTTGCGTGCCAAGGGGCATGTGTACGCCGGCGGCCTGAGCAACGAACACGGAAGCGAGCGAAAGATAAAGCGTGGAGCCGTCGAGGTTGAAGCTATAGCCGGTGGGCAGCACGAAGCCGACGATGTGTTCCGGAATACCGAGGCGCTCCATGTTTTCGAGAGCGAGGGGAAGCGCCGCTTCGCTTGATGCGGTGGAGAAGGCGATCAGAAACGGTTGCCTGGCGGCGCGCCAAAAACGCCCGATGGGCACGCGCGCAATGGTCAAGGCGCTGCCCAGAACCAAGACGACGAAGATGCACTGCGCCAAATAGAGACTGCCGACCAGCTTACCGAGTCCGAACAGAACGCCCACACCTTTTGAGCCAATGACAACGGCAATGGCAGCACCCACGCCAAAAGGAGCGAGGTACATGACGTATCGGGTATAGCGAAACATGACGTTCGCTACCGCAGCGGCAAAGTCGACGACCGGTTTGGACTTCTCGCCGATTGCAGAGCAAGCAGCCCCGAACAGGAAGAAAAAGACGACCATCTGAAGAACGTCGTTCTGGGCCAGGGATTCGAAGATGTTGACCGGAACAGCATGCTCAAGCACGCCGACAAACGACACCGGCTTGGCAAGAGCAGGCAAGGCATGGGTGTGATCGCCGGTGAGCGATAGGCCTGCGCCGGGCTGCATCACGTTGACGATGAGTAAGCCGATGGCAAGAGCCAGCGTGGTGGCCATTTCAAAATAGGCAACCGCTTTCAGGGCAATGCGGCCCATGGTCTTTAACTCGCCGCAAGCGGCAATGCCGTGAATCAACGTTCCGAATAGCAGCGGTCCGACAATGGACTTCACCAGGCGGAGAAAGATGTCGCTGACGGGCGCAAGGCTGGTAGCAAAATGCGGAAACAAGATGCCGATGCCGATACCGATAAGCAATGCGACGAAGATGTAACCGGTCAACGAGATTCTGGATAAAAGGCGCACTAAGCTAGCGTTCTCCCCACTTCAACTTTTCCCGTAGAACATCAAAGAACAGCATTTTGGGAGGCCGGACAAGGCTGATGGTGTTCGGCGAAGAACGGCAAACCACGCGGTCGCCTTTCGACATGGGCCCGCCTACCTGTCCGTCAATAGTAAGGTAAGTGCCGTCTTCGCCGTGATTCAAAATTTGAATGACTGCCGTATCGGGTACCAATACGGGGCGATTCGTCAGCATATGGGGGCAAATGGGCGTGATGCAGACTGCTTTCACCTGGGGGAAGATCACGGGGCCGCCGGCGGACAGCGAGTAAGCGGTGGAACCGGTGGGGGTTGCGATGATCAGGCCATCGGCCTTGTAGGCGGCGACGAAGTGATCGTCGACGTAGGTATCGAGGTCGATCATACGTGCCAGCATGCCCTTGGTGATCACCACGTCGTTCAGGGCAGAGTAGTGCGCAATCACCTCCTCTCCACGCATCAATTCGCACTCCACCATCCGGCGGATCCCGATGCGATGCTCTCCTTTGATGGCGCGTTCGAGTTCAGGGTAAAGTTCGTCGACCGTGATGGCGGTCAGAAAGCCAAGATGACCGAGGTTCACTGCGAAGAGCGGCACGTTTCTGCCGCCGATAACGCGCGCCGCTGAAAGCAGCGTGCCGTCGCCGCCCAGCACAATCATCAGGTCGATGCCTTCCCCCATCTGTTCGCGGAGTGAAAAGCTTGGCAGAGCAGCGTATTCGGCTGTTTGTTGATCACAGATGAAGCCAATATTTCGCTCCTGGAGCCAGCGAAGCAGCCCCCGGACGACCTCTGGGGCTTGCGCACTTTTTGGCTTGGAAATGATTCCAACAGTTGTGATCGGCCGCATCTTTTTACGACTATAGCGGTTCAACTATAGCGGTACGGCCCTACGGTTGCCGGCGCGCGCGGAGGAGGAACTCGCGGTTGCCCTCAGCGCCGAGGATGGGACTGTCGGTCAGTTCGGTGTAGAAACCGGCAGTGTGCAACGCGGTCTGAACCCGCTCGCAAGCGGCCTGATGAGCGGCAGGGTCGCGGACGATTCCGCCCGGGCCGACACGCTCGCGGCCGACTTCAAACTGCGGCTTTACAAGAATGATCCATTCGCCTCCGCTTGCCAGCAGCGGCACGAGCGCCGGTATCAGCAGGGTGACCGAGATAAAGCTGACGTCGCAAGCAATGAGTTGAACGGTTTCGCCGATCTCATCCTGAACCAGATAGCGCGCGTTCACATTCTCATGCAGGACCACCCGCGGATCCGTGCGCAGCTTCCAATCAATTTGGCCCGCACCGGTATCGACCGCATGTACGCGGCGGGCGCCAAACTGCAGAAGGCAATCCGTAAAGCCCCCCGTCGATGTGCCGACATCGAGGCAAACGCAGTCAGCAACCGAAATGTTCCAGTGTTGCAGCGCTGCCTCTAGCTTGAAGCCGCCTCGGCTGACGTATTTGAGTGGCTGCTCGACTTCGATGTGCGCTTCGGGTTCGACGGAACGACCGGGTTTGTCCGCGCGCTGGCCATTCACGAGCACCTTACCAGCGAGAATGAGTGCCTGCGCCTTTTCGCGCGATGCGACTAATTGACGCTCAACCAGAGCCGTATCGAGGCGCTGTTTTCCGGAAGCGCTCACGCCTTTCGCTGAACAATGAAATCGGCGATCTGCGCTAGGCGTTCCGCTCGCGAGCCGAACGGTGCAAGCGCGGCGTGAGAGGCAAGGCGCTCCTGCTCCGCCATTCGGCGCGACTCTTCCAATCCGTAGACAGCGGGAAAAGTGATCTTGTGCTGCGCCTGGTCTTTGCCGGCGGTTTTGCCTAGCGCTTCAGACGACTCTTCGACGTCGAGAATATCGTCAACAATCTGAAAGGCCAAGCCGACGTGCTCGCCGAAGCCGGAGAGAGCCGCCAATTGCTGCTCATCCGCACCGGCGTAGACAGCGCCCATACGGACGCTCGCCCGCAGCAGAGCACCCGTCTTCGCCTTGTGGATGGCTTCGAGCAGAGACGCGGTGGGCGTTTTCCGCTCGCCTTCGATATCGTGCACCTGCCCGCCGATCATGCCGCCGACGGTGCCCGAGGCACGGGACAGTTCTTCGACCAGACGAATCTTTTGCTCCGCGCTGATGCCCTCCAGTCGGCTTAGGACTTCAAAGGCGAGCGTGAGAAGAGAGTCCCCGGCAAGGATCGCGATGGCCTCTCCGAAAACCTTGTGGTTGGTGGGCCGCCCGCGCCGCAGATCGTCGTTGTCCAACGCGGGAAGGTCGTCATGGATCAGCGAATAGGTATGAATCAGCTCCAGCGTGGCGGCGGCATTTTCAACGCCAGGCGCGTTGTCTCTTACGGCCTGCGCCGCGGCGATTGCCAGAATGGGGCGGATGCGCTTTCCGCCGGCAAACAGGCTATAGCGCATCGCTTTATGAATGGAGGTGGGCTCAACCTGATCGTCGGGAACCCATTGGTCCAGGACGCGATCGATGACTTGCACCTGGTCGGCAAGGTATTCGCGGAGCGTTGTCGGCTGAAGCTTTGTCATCGCGTCGGTTTTTCAGGATCAAAAGGAGTGGCGACCACCTGGTTCCCCCGCGTTACCAGCATTTCCACTCGAGTCTCGGCCTGTTCCAATTGCTGCTTACAGGAAGCGCTGAGATTCATGCCCTTTTCAAAGAGAGCCAGACTCTGCTCCAGCGGCAAGTCTCCCCTTTCCAGTTCTTTCACTACGCGTTCCAGTTCCTCTAGACTGCTCTCAAAATTAGGCGGAGAGCCCTGTTCCTCAGGCATGACTCATTGTAAAGCGGCGTTCATTCCGCTGTAAGAATTTGCAGTACACTATGGTTCATGGCGATCCCCGCCAATATTCGTCCGTCGCTTTTCGGATCCGATTAGCTGCGCGTCCTCGCGGCTCCCACCCCTTTTCCAGCAATCTTTACGTCAGAGGTGTTTCTTATGAGCACGCAGGCCTTCGTGCAGTCGCTGTTGCCTGAGTTGGTGACAACGCTTCCCGGACCGAATGCCAGGCGCATTATGGAGCGCGACGCCGATGTACTTTCGCCCTCCTATACGCGCGGTTATCCGTTGGTGATCAAACGCGGCGAGGGCGCCATTGTGGAGGATGTGGACGGCAATCGCTTCCTGGATTTTAATGCCGGCATTGCGGTGGTGGCGACCGGACATTGTCATCCGCGCATTGTGGACGCAGTCCGTCAACAGGCCGGCGAGTTCCTGCACATGTCCGGCACAGACTTTTATTACGAAAGCATGGTGCAACTGGCAGAGAAGCTGGCCGCGCTGGTACCCGGAGGACTTCGCCGTCGCGTGTACTTCGGCAATAGCGGCGCGGAGGCGGTGGAAGCGGCGTTAAAAATGGCGCGCTATCACACCGGGCGGGACAAGTTCATCGCTTTCTTCGGAGCGTTTCACGGCCGCACCATGGGCGCACTTTCATTGACTGGAAGCAAGGTGGTTCAGCGCCGCGGCTTCGGTCCCATGCTGCCGGTGCAACATATTCCTTACGCTTACTGTTACCGCTGCCCCCAAGGCAAGCAGCCGGAGACGTGCCACGTGGAATGTATCCATGTTCCGCTGGAAAATCTGTTTCGCACGACGCTGCCAGCTAACGAGGTAGCGGCGATCATTGTGGAGCCCGTGCAAGGCGAAGGCGGATATTTGGTGCCGCCGCCAAAATTCCACGAGGAGTTGCGCCGTATTGCCGACGCACACGGCATCCTGTTGATTCACGATGAAGTGCAAGCGGGCATGGGCCGGACTGGCCGGATGTTCGCGTCCGAGCATTTTGGCGTTACGCCCGATATCGTGACGCTTGCCAAAGGCATCGCGAGCGGTATGCCACTCAGCGCCACCGTGGCGCGCGCCGACGTGATGAACTGGCCCCCTGGGGCTCATGCATCCACGTTTGGCGGCAATCCCGTTTCCATCGCATCGGCGCTGGCCACGATTGAGCTATTGGAAGAAGAGCTGATAGAAAACTCGGCGTCAATGGGCTCTTACATGCTCGCCCGCATGCGGACTTGGCCGTCGCGCTTCCCTTGTGTGGGGGATGTGCGCGGACTGGGGCTGATGATCGGCTTCGAACTGGTGCGCGACCAAGTGACCAAGGAGCGAGCGCCCGACATTCGCGACCGCTTGGAAAATATGGCCTTTGAGCGGGGCCTGTTGATTCTCGGTTGCGGCCAGAACACGATTCGCCTGTGTCCGCCGCTGGTGATCACCCGTGATCAGGCGGATTTTGCTTTGGACACGCTAGAGGAGTGTCTGACCCTGGTCGAAACGTCGTAAGCGAGAAAACGAATATGCCCGATGAGTCCTGCTAGCTACACTGAAGCGTGTCTTCAGGCTCTCGAAGCCCATTAAACCAGCTTCCCATTCTCGATGTGGGCTGCGGAATCAACAAATATCCAGGGTCTATCGGGCTCGATCGCAATCCCAACACACGGGCCGATGTGGTGGCGGATCTGGACCATTTTCCCTTTCCTTTCCGCGATAGTTCCTTCCGCGAAGTTCGGGCGACACATGTGATTGAGCATGTGGCAGATGTCATTCGAACAATGGAAGAGTTTCACCGTCTGCTTGCTCCCGGCGGGCGCGCTATCATCACCACGCCGCATTACACAGACTTCAGCTCGTTCTGCGACCCTACGCACCGCTGGCACCTGAACAGCTTTTCGTTACGCTACTTCGGTGCCGACAATGCCGGATACGGGTATTACTCGCGGGCGAGATTCCGTGAGATTTCTACACGAGTGAAGCTACTCTCTCTTTGGCGAGTCACAGGTTTTGAACTCCTGGTCAATCGATCGCGCTGGTTCCGGCGCTTTTGGGAGTTTTATCTGTGCTACATCGTCCGAGGCAAGGTCATAGAATGGCAGCTCGAAGCGCTGAAAAGTCCGGAAAGTGTCTCCGTCCCAGCCAACAGCTGTGGAAGTTAGCCGATGCTGTGCGGCAACTTGGGGAGCAGCGTACGCTGTCGCCCACGGCTGCCCTTGGGCGCAAGGGCGAGGACCTGGCACATCGCTATTTGCAGCGCATGGGACTGGTCGTTCTGGCGCGCAATTACCGGCCCGCTGCCGGTGAAGCCGAAGTCGACATAGTAGCGCGCGATGGCTCCACTTTGGTGTTCGTGGAAGTGAAGTCGCGTGCCAGCGCAGATTACGGCGAACCCGACCGCGCAGTGGATACAGAGAAGGAAAAGAACGTGGTGCGAGCAGCCCGCAACTATGCGCTACGGGCGGGCATTGAGTGGTCTTGCGTGCGCTTCGATGTCGTTTCCGTCGTCTTCAGTACGCCTCCCCGCATCACTCATCACCAGGACGCCTTCTTTCACGGACGCGCCATCTAACCTGGTTAATGCGTTCTGTTCTGCACGCGCCTGCTTCAGTGAGTGCTGGCTAGTAAGGGACTCGAGGGCAAAGTCCACCCGAGTTTCTGGCCCTTGTTTTGTTCCTTCAGCCATTCCGAGAGTGGCCGGAAGTACTCGAGCATGGGATCCGCATCGGCGCGATCCTGACCGGTTAACACTTTCATTGCTTCGGGCCAAGGCTTAGATTGCCCCAACTGCAGCATCGCTTTCAACTTGTTTCCCGCTTCTTTTGAGCCATAAACCGAACACCGGTTTAGCGGGCCCTTGTAACCGGCCGCTTCACACATTCCTTTGTAGAACTGAAACTGATAGATGCGTGCCAGAAAATATCGGGCATACGGGGTGTTGTCTGGAATGTGATACTTGGCGCCGGGGTCGAAGTCGGCTTCCGAGCGGTCGGTGGGCGGCGCGACACCCTGGTATTCTTCGCGCAGCTTCCACCATGCTTTGTTGTAGTCTTGCGGCTTCACCTGGCCGGAAAACACCTCCCACCGCCATTTGTCGATCAGCAGTCCAAAGGGCAGAAAGGCAATTTTGTCGAGGGCCGTGCGCAACTGCAGGGGCACGTCCGCCGAAGCGGGCGGAACGTCCTGGATCATGCCGATCTTCTTCAAATACTCAGGCGTTATGGAAAGCGCAATGGAATCGCCGATCGCCTCATGGAAACCATCGTTCGCACCGCTGCGAAAGAGGACGGGCTGGTTTCGATACGACAGCTGATAGTAATTGTGGCCGAGCTCATGATGGACGGTGATGAAGTCGTCGCTTGTGTTGTGAATGCAGACCTTCAGGCGTACGTCCTGGTCAAGATCGATCTGCCAGGCACTGGCGTGACACACCGCATCGCGATCACGCGGTTTGGTCAGCATGGAACGCTGCCAGAATGTTTCCGGCAAAGCTTCGAAACCAAGCGACTGAAAGAAGCTTTCACCGTAGTGGACCACTTGTTTGGCGTCGGTGTTTTTGGCCTGAAGAATCTGCCCGATGTTGTACGTCGGCGGCGCTGAGGGGGGCGCAACAATGTCATACACATTGCCCCACTCCTGGGCCCACATGTTACCGAGGAGGTCGGCCGGAATCATTCCATCCGGACGGTCGGCAATGGCGCCGTACTTCTCAATCAGTTTGCGCCTGACGTATGTGTGAAGCTCCATGTACAGCGGCTTCACCTGCTGCCATAAGCGTTCCAGATCGGCCGAGAACTGTTCCGGTGTCATGTCGTAGCCGGAGCGCCACATTACGCCAGTGTCGGCGAAGCCGAGTTCGCGGGCACCTTGATTGCTTAAATCCACAAAGCGGGCGTATTTGTCACGCATGGGTGCGCCCACCTTATGCCAGCCCACCCACATGCTCTCCAATTGCTTGGGATCGCGGCTTTGCGCCATCTGCTCGTCCAGATCATCAATCCCCATGCATTTGCCGGAGCTTCCGTCGGGACAGTATTTGCCGCTACCGTACGCGCCTTCCAGCCAACTAGCAATCTCGGTGAGTTCGCTTCGCAGTTTCGCATCCGCAGGCGCAGGCAGAGTCAGGCTTAGTTTCAGCAGCTCGAACTTGCGCTTCAACTCTGGAGGCATTGCAACACCGTCGAACTTCTTTGCTTCGTTCACCAGTCGCGTGGTGCGGGCAATACCGGAATCATTCTCCTGCGCTTCGGTCTTCTCGGTGTCCACTGTGATGTACGTCTCGGTAATCCAGGCAGCCCGCTGACCGCGAGTGGCAATGTCCAGAAGTTCGGTTTCTGCACGGTCCATGAACGCCTGCGCGTCTGCCGCGGTAGGCTGAGCGCCGAGAACCGGCAAACATGTCGCCGCCGTCAGTACGATGGTGAGAAGAAAGGTGCTTTTCACGCCCTCACTGTAGCGCACGCTCGCACAAAGGCGTCACCCTGGTGACGACACATGGCTACCAAAAGCGAAAGGACGAAACAGGAACTCGAAATCGAGGGTCGACGCCTCACGCTAACAAACCTTGGCAAGGTTCTCTATCGTGAGACCGGCTTTACTAAAGGCCAAGTCATCGACTACTACATACGTTCGTCCACCTACCTGCTGCCGCACTTTGCCGAGCGGCCCGTCACGCTGCATCGTTTGCCCGATGGTCCTTCCGGCCATTCGTTTTACGAGAAGAACAAACCGCGCTATGCTCCTGACTGGCTTCAGACCTTCTTCGTGCCACGCCGGGACGGCAGCCAGATTGAGTACATCCTGATCAACAATCTTGCGACGCTTGTCTGGTGTGCCAATTTCGGCAGCCTGGAACTACACCCCTTTCTCCATCGAGCGCCGGCCATCGACCAGCCCACGCAGATCGTGTTCGACCTGGATCCGGGTGACGGCGTAAACATTCTTGGCTGTGCGGAGATTGCGTTCTTACTGAAAGATCTGCTGGAGCAGCTCGGGTTGGCAAGCTACGCGAAGGTGTCTGGTTCGAAGGGTCTTCAACTGTATGTGCCGTTAAATACACCGGTCACTTACGAAAACAGCCGCCCGTTTGCGAAGGCCATTGCTGAAAAGCTGGCGAAGGAACATCCCGACCGGATTGTTTCGGAGATGGCCAAAACCGAGCGCTCCCGAAAGGTCTTTATCGACTGGAGTCAAAACTCGGACTTCAAGACGACCATCGGTGTGTACTCGCTGCGCGCTAAGTTGGAAAAGCCTTTTGTGTCCGCTCCGGTCACCTGGGACGAGCTAGGTGAAATTTGCAGCCACGGGAGCGCGGAGGATCTGTACTTTGCTCCGGCGGAGGCGTTAGAACGCTTCGCGAAAGAAGGCGACCTATTCGCTCCCGTTCTCGAGCGCAAACAATCGCTGCCGGATTCGATAGAACCGAAACGGCCACGGGCGAGAAAGAGGGCGTCCGCCAAGGCGGACCCAATTAACGTGGAGAAGCTGCCGCATAGTTTGATGCGGTTTGCGGAACCGATGCTGGCCAAGCTAGTTACCACTTTGCCGTCAGAGGCTGGCTGGCACTACGAGATCAAGCTGGATGGATACCGGGCACTTGCAATCAAGGACAAAGGTGAAGTGCAGCTGCTCTCGCGGAGAAACAACTCCTACAACACTAAGTTCAGTCCACTGGCGGAAGCGCTCGCGCAAATCCAGGACGGCGTTATCCTCGACGGCGAGGTGGTTGCTCTGGATGAAGAGGGCCGCCCGGTGTTCAACGTATTGCAGCACTACAAGCCGGGGCGAGAGCCGTTGGTCTTCTATGCCTTCGACGTGTTGGCGTATCGAGGGCGCGACACCCGAAGCCTGCCGCTAGAGCAGCGCTATGAACTCTTGCAGTTAATAATCCCGGACGGCGATGCCCACATCCGCAGGTCGGTGGTGCTTCAGGCTGCGCCAGAACAATTGATTGAGGTAGCTCGCAGCCATGGCTTGGAGGGGATTGTGGCCAAGCGCAGCGGCAGCCGTTACCAATCTGGCGAACGGAGCGGCGATTGGGTGAAGTTCAAGACAAACCAGGGCCAGGAGTTAGTGGTTGGCGGCTATAAGCCTGGCGGTGCGATGCACTTCGACAACCTGGCAATTGGCTACTACGAAGGGGACAGCCTTATCTTCATAGCGAAGCTGAAGAACGGCTTCACTCCTCAGGCAAAGACGGAGATCTGGCCGCGTTTACAGGAATTGGCGACTAACACGTGTCCTTTCGCCAATCTGCCTGAACCAAAGAGCGCGCGCCGTGGGGAAGCGCTCACGGCCGAAGTGATGAAAGGATACCGTTGGATCCAGCCGGAGCTGGTAGTTCAAGTCGAGTTTACCGACTGGACGTCGTCCAACCACTTGCGGCATTCAAACTTTGTGGCCGTTCGCGATGATAAGGATCCGCGCGAGGTGGTTCACGAACAGGCTCAATAGGAATCAGCGATCGGCAAGTCCGCCGTCAACCGCAAGAATCTGCCCGGTGATGAAGGTCGGCGCTGTCAGAAAGTAGTGTACGGCGTCGGCAATTTCCTCGGGCTTGCCAGCGCGTTGCATAGGCGTTGCGCGGATCATTTTCTCGATACGCTCGTCAACGTCGTTGAAGGGTATGACACCGGGAGCCACAGAGTTCACGGTTATAGCCGGAGCGAATGCCTTGGCCAGAGCCTTCGTCAGCATAATCACGCCAGCTTTGGATGCGCAGTAATGAGCATGTTCGGCCCAAGGGCGGATGCCGCCGAGTGAGCTGATGTTCACAATGCGTCCGCCTCCCTGTTCATTCATTTGACGTGCACCTTCCTGGCAACAGAAAAAAGTGGCTTTTAAGTTGACGTCGTGAATGAAGTCCCAGTCTTGTTCGGTGATCTCCAGCGGATGGAAACGGGTGAATCGAGCTGCATTGTTCACCAGGCAGTGCAACAGGCCGAAACGGTCCCGAACTTCGTGAAATAGCCGGCGAATGTCGGGAACGTCCGTCAGGTCCGCTTGAAAAATGGGAGCATTCCCGCATTCGCGTCCGACTGCTTCGGCTTCTGATCGCGAGCGGTTGTAGTGAATGGCCACGTCGAAGCCGCGACGCGAAAGTTCGATCGCGATGACGCGACCGATCCGCTTTGCCGCTCCGGTCACCAGAACGCGCGGCCCGTTACTCACGAGGAGTGTTCAGGGTGTTCAGCAAAGAACGAACGAATCGTCTCGGCTGTGTAGTTCATGTCCTGCGGGGAGTGTGCTGCGGACACAAAAGCTGCCTCGTATTGCGATGGAGGGAAGTAAATGCCATGCTCCAGCAAGTAGTGAAAGAACTTGCCAAAGCGCGCGGTGTCGGACCGTTTGGCGTCCTCGTAATTACGCACCGGAGCGCTTTGAAAAAAGATTGTGAACATGGAGCCGACCTGATTTACCGTGACTCCTTCAGGAACGGCCGCGGTGACCTGCGAGGTTAAGCTCTCGAGCGTGGCATAAATTTCCGGATGAGCGGCGATGTGCCGAAGCATGGTGATACCGGCGGTGACAGCGAGCGGATTTCCAGAGAGCGTGCCGGCCTGATACACCGAACCCGACGGCGCCACCTTGCGCATGACATCCGCGCGACCGCCATAGGCGGCAATCGGTAGCCCGCCGCCGATGATCTTCCCCAAAGTAGTCAAATCCGGACGAATGCCGTAGAGTTCCTGCGCTCCTCCGCGCCGCAGACGAAACCCGGTCATCACTTCGTCGAAGATCAGCAACGCTCCGTACTTTTCAGTCACGCGGCGGAGCTCTTCCAGATAGCCTGCGGCTGGCGCCACGCATCCCATGTTGCCGGCCACAGGCTCAATGATTAGCGCGGCAATGCGATTACCTTGTTCTTCGAATACTTTGTTGAGGTGCTCTGGATCGTTGTAGGGGATGGCGATGGTGGTCTCGGAAAAAGCGCGCGGGACCCCCGCCGTATCCGGCAAGCTCAGGGTGGCGACGCCGGATCCGGCCTTTACTAGAAGGGAGTCCACGTGGCCGTGATAACAGCCTTCGCATTTCACCGTCAGTTCCCGCCCTGTGAAGCCGCGCGCCAGACGGATGGCACTCATGCACGCTTCTGTGCCTGAGTTGACGAGGCGAACCATTTCGACGGAAGGAACAGCGTCAATGATGAGTTCGGCTAAATCTATTTCACGCGACGTCGGCGCTCCGAAACTTGTTCCGGACGCCAGGGCTTCCGCTATCGCCGAAATCACTTCCGGAAAGCAGTGCCCGAAGAGCAGCGGCCCCCAGGAACCGATGAAATCGATGTACTCGTTCCCGTCCGCGTCGAACATGCGTGCGCCTTCGCCTCGTTTTATGAAACGCGGCGTGCCGCCTACGCCGCGAAAGGCCCGGACAGGCGAGTTCACGCCGCCCGGTGTCACCTGCTGCGCACGCGCGAAAAGAGCCTCGGATTGCGTTGTCGTCATGCCTGCTTTTCCGCGAGGATCAACTTGCGGAAAAGAAAGCTCATGAAGATTTCGTGGAGCGTTGTATTTACGTTTCGCAGCAGCCGATTCTTTAGTTCGAGATAGGGTTGCGTGCCGGCGAACAGATCCTGGATGATCTCGCAGAACTTAGGACTGCGCTTCATGAAGTCGATCATGCGGCAGGGTACTCCGCGGAAGAGGATAGCCCCGCAGAACAGGCGTTTGGCTAAACCTGCGCCGTATGTCAGGTCGTACCCAAAGTCACGTTCGATCAGTTGGCGGTAGCGCTCGGCCTTGCGCTCCGCGTCGCTGTCGTCCAGGACAACCTGACTCGCCAGATCGCCGGAGCGCACGGCGTAATACAAGCCTTCGCCGGTAATCGGGTCTACTAAGCCGCCCGCATCGCCAACCGCGATCCAGCCCTCGCCCGCGACGCGATTATTGCGCCACCCCTGGCGTTCCAACGCCGGCAACATGTGGCCGTAGAATTTGGCGTCCTTACGCGAAATGCAGCGCTCGTCCATGTACCGCTCCAGACGAAGCCGTAGAGCTTGCGCCGGCTCGCCTTTCCCGCAGATGCCCACAGAGAGGTGGCCAGCTCGCGGAAAGACCCAGATGTAGCCTTCGAGATTGGGCAGAAATTGAATGTCAATATGCGCCTGGTCCGAGGGAACCCAGTAGCCGAGCGCGTACATGGTGTCTTGCGCTGTCCACTTCGTTCCAACGTCACGCAAGGGGTTGCGCGCACCGGTCGCAACCACACAGTAATCAGCCCTGATGGCACCGCTTTTCGTCCGGATCTGCCAACCGGAACAGGTGCGATCCAGGCCCAACACGCGTTCTTTCTCGATTTCGGCCCCGGCTTGTTCGGCACGCCGCAGCAGCATACCGTTCAGGTCCAGGCGCGAGTAAATGACTAAGGGTCTGGCCAGCGCCATTTTGACCTCACCGGAGCGGGGCGCAGCCAGAGTGGTGTCGGTGACCAGCTTCTTCGGCGTTTCGTTATCGATCAGATATGGGTATTGCGAGTAAGCCTTATAGGTAATGCCGCCGCCACACGGCTTCTCCCACGCAAGCTTCTCGTCCAGGATAATTGTTCGTAAGCCGCCGCGTGCCAGCCTCTCTGCTGCGGTGGCGCCGGCCGGGCCCCCGCCCAAAACTGCAACCGTTTTCATTGTTGGTGTCCGTTTGCCGCCGCGTGCGGTTCGTTACCTTCCTGGATTTTCGGGTGTCCGGGAGGAAGGGTCGAGGTCGATCCCATGGCGCCCGCGGACGGCATCCCGTGGTTTTGCCCGTCGCCCACCTTTACGACCACCCATTTGCCGCCTTGGTTCTCGAGCGTATACTTCATGACCATGCCGCTATTCACGCGGGCATCGTCCTTTGGATGAAACGAGACCGTCGCGTATGCCAGATTTTTGTCGTAGGACACCGACGTGGTGTGGACATCAAGGGACTTCAGATCGAGCCCGGACTTGTTCTGCAGCCGGTCGACAATGGCCGCTTCCACCTTCTTCTGATCGTGCATCTGATTTCCGCATCCCAGCAAGAGAAGCCCACACAGTGACACTCCAAGGGGGACCGTAAACGATTTCAGACGTAGCACGACACGATTATAACTGGAAGTAAATGAAGGTCTTTGAGCCCCGGATGCGCAACTCACGCGTATTTGTGCCAGTAACGCCCACCCGAGTACTAAGCTGTAAGACACCTGTGCAACTGCATGCAGCAGGCTGGTAAACGCGCTGCCGTCAGGCAAGGGAAGATAGAATGGCGATTCAAGAATCCTGATGATTACGCCGCCACCGCTCGCCAAAGAAGTGCGTGGGCTTCCTGCCCTTCTGCGAACTGACTCGCGCTATCGCTACCTCGACTCGCTGATTACTCTGTTTGTGGTAATTCTGGTGATCTCAAACGTGATTGCGGCTAAGTTCTTTGCTATTGGCAGTCTGCGTGTGAGTTGCGCCCAGATGCTGTTCCCGATCACGTACATTTTTGGGGATATCTTCACAGAAGTGTACGGGTATTCTGCCTCCCGGCGCGCTATCTGGTTTGGATTCTTCGCGTCATTCATTCTTGTTGGTGCAACCTATCTTGCCGATGTTATTCCGGGCGCTCCTGAATACACCGACCAGACTGCGTTCGACACTATCTTCAAACCGGTAGGACGAATTGTTGCAGGCAGCTTAGTGGCTTATTGGTGCGGAGAGTTTGCCAACTCTTTTACGCTCGCTAAGTTGAAGGTGTTGACGAACGGGAAGTATCTCTGGACGCGAACGGTCGGTTCCACCGTGGTAGGGCAGGCGGTCGACACCACCATTGTTATCTTCTTTGTGTTCTGGGGCAGGCCGCTCTCGGTAATCTTCAGCCTTATCGTGTCAGGGTATGTGGTGAAAGTAGTTTACGAAACATTGATGACGCCCATTACCTATGCAGTTGTGAATGGATTGAAGCGTGCGGAGCAGGTGGATTTCTTTGACCGTGACACGAACTTCAATCCGTTTGTGAGCAGTGATTCTTAATACAAACAGTCTTGAACTGGAGAGCGTTAGCCCAGATCAGCGGATGGCCGGAGAAGCTTCATAGAAACCTGATGCGTTCTGCCGTTTCGGTACACCGTCAAGTTAATAACGTCGCCGACGCGCTTCCGGGCATAGGCGCGGACCAGCGCGTCTTCCCGATCTACCGGCTGCCCATCAATCGCGATGATCAGATCGCCGCCGACGCCTAGTTCGGAATTGCCGACGATGACAACATCCTGTGCTTCGTGCAGGCCCGCGGAGGCCTCTGATGAGCCCCGTTCGATTGTCTGGATCAGCAGTCCTCCACTGCGGGGGAGATGTAAGGCTTCAGCAAGGTCGCCCGCTACGAATGCCGTCTGCGCTCCTACCTTAGGACGCTCCGTCACTCGCCCGGCCTGAAAATCGGACAGTAGAGCTTTGGCGCGATTAATTGGCAAAGCAAAGCCAATGCCCATATTGGTTTCGCCCAGAATGGCTGTGTTGATGCCGACCACATCGCCGTTGGAATCAATCAGCGGTCCGCCGCTATTGCCGCCATTGATGGCTGCGTCCGTCTGAATCATTCCTTGCAGATTCGCATTGTTCTCGCTCTGAATCGCACGTCCGATGGAACTGACCACGCCGGTAGTCAGAGTGCCTTCTAAACCAAAGGGGTTGCCGATGGCGAGAACTTTTTGCCCAACCTGCAAGTGTTCGGAATCACCGAGGCGCAAGAACGGCAGTTTGGTTTTCGGTTCTATCTTGATCAGTGCGAGGTCGTCGGACCGGTCTGTATCCAGGGCTTCCGCGGTGTACCGAGTCTGATCGGAAAGAGTAACTTGGATGCGGCTACTGCCGGAGACAACGTGGAAGTTTGTGAGTATCATCCCGCTGTTGTTGACCAGAAAGCCGGAGCCTAGACTCTGCGATGCCACGCGTTCATAGAACCAGTTCTGACGCACCGTCGTACTGGTGATGTAGACGGTGGCCTGCTTTGCCATGCGGTAGATATCGATGTTGTTCTGTTCTTCGGGCTGCAGTCCTGCGCCGTGCACCGTCTGGGGCTCGGACCATTGCAGGCCTGCCTTGAACAACGGTGCCGAAAGTTGCCGAAGGTGCCAGTGCGCGTGGGACGTGAGCCACAAAAATGCGGCCACGATTGCAAGCGCGTAAATTAGAACTCTCACTCTCATTCTTCTTTTGCTGTGGGTCTTGCTGCCTGTAGATCTCGAAAGATTTCTTCTACTTGACGGGCAGTGGCCTCTTTTGTCCCGCTAGTATCAATCACGTAATCGGCCAACGCCTGTTTGTCCGCAAAGGGCAGTTGCCTCGCCAATCTCTGCAGAACTTGTTCACGAGTGGTTCCGTCACGCGCTAAGGCTCGCTGTATCTGCAACTCGGGGCTGCAGGTTGTTAGCAGCAGGCGATCGAAGATCCTGTATCGTCCCGTTTCTATCAGGATAGCCGCCTCTACTACGATGATTCCGTCGGGATCTAGCTTCGTCCAGTCGGCGATAAGGCGCTCTTCCGCGCGGAACACGGCAGGATGAACGAAGCCGTTTAGCATTTCGAGCTTTTCCGGGAAACCGAAGACAATGCCTGCCAGTTTTTTTCGGTCGATTCGGCCTTCAGCATCGAGAATGGCGGATCCGAAAGCAGCGACGGTTGGCGCATACGCCTCACCCGGAGGTTCCAAAACCTGATGGCCGAGATGATCTGCATAAATCACATGGCAGCCGAGGCGCTCAAGTTCTTTGGCGACCGAACTTTTGCCCGTGGCATACCCGCCGGTAAGGCCTACCCGCAGCATTCGTCAGGTTAAATGCTGTTCTGCCAGAGCCACGGTATTGGCCATCAGCATGGCGATTGTTAACGGGCCAACGCCGCCTGGGACCGGTGTATAGAAAGAAGACTGTTCTTGCATGACGCGCGGTTCCACATCGCCCACCAGCGTGGTTCGGTTCTTTTCAAAAGCGGCCCAGCGTTTGGTGTCATAGCCAATCAGACGCTTTGCTTCCTCTTCCTCCGTTATACGATTCATTCCGACATCGATAACGACAGCACCGGGTTTAATATGTTGCGCCGTGATCAAACCCGCCTTGCCCGTCGCAGCTACCAGGATGTCAGCGCGCCGGCATTCTTCGACTAAGTCGCGGGTGCGTGAATGACAGATGGTGACGGTAGCATTTTCATGCAATAGCATCAACGCCATAGGTTTGCCGACGATGTCGCTGCGCCCTACAACTACGGCATGCTTGCCCGCAATTGGAATGTTATATCGCTTCAGCATTTCCATAATGCCTGCTGGCGTACAGGCCCGCGGCGCCGGCCGGTTGCCCACCAGGCTGCCTACGTTGAAAGGATGAAAGCCGTCGGAATCTTTGCCGGGATCGAGCGATATCAGAACTTGATCGTGATCCACATGCTTCGGCAAAGGCGATTGGACGAGAATGCCGTCAATGGCGGGATCGTGATTCAGGCTTTGGATAACCGATAAGAGTTCCGCGGTCGTAATGGAAGCGGATGGCGTCAGGTCTACGCTGCGGATTCCGAGTTCGTGGCAGGTTTTGATTTTATTCCGAACGTAAATTTGCGACGCTGGATCTTCGCCTACCAGAACGACTGCCAGGGCAGGGGCGCGTTTGGCCGCTTGTAAAGCTTCTATTCTGGGCCGGAGTTCCGCCAGGATCTCCGCATTGATTCGTTTTCCATCCAGAACGACCCCACTCATCGACCGTGAGGATAACAAAGGAATCAATCGTAAACGCCGGCGACGTACCATTCTGCCGTTTGCGGCTGTGAATAGATCCGGTACAGGGCTCCGTCGTCCAAGGCCACATCCCATTCTTCGCGCGTCCAGGCGGTTGCCGCCCACCATTCGCCGGATGTTTTCCACGGTCCCGCCCATTCCAAGACATCGCCCGCCACGCCGGGCGCTTGAACGCGCCGGGGCAACGATTCAACCAGCACGACACTTGCCTGCAAGGCAGGACGAAATAAGCGCATGGCCAAGCGCATTATCGATTGTTGACGATCGGGCTTGGGCGATGGCGGAGACAAATTGAGTGACGTTAGTTGAAATGCGTCCGGCCGGTGTGTGTTCAGCAGCGCGGGCGTGCCGACATTCTCCTGACCCACCATGGCGGCAATGCGTGCCAGCGTGATTTGCAGTTTGTCGGGCGCCGGGGTGGGCGGCAGGAATAATCCACCTTGCAGGCGGCGTGGCGATGCCGGCTCAATGCGTAAAAAGAAGCCGACTACGCCTGCCTCCGGACCGTGACGCTCCAAATGCAATTGAAGAAGCTTCAATATGCTTTGTGGTTCGGTGAGCGGAACCGGGAATTCCAGTTCACAGCCATGCTGCCGTTTGTCTTCGAGTGCGAGCTTTACTTCCAGCACGCGGGCGGCCTGCCCCTGCGAACGCAAACGGGCACAAAGGTCATTCAGTACTCGCGCAAACAGGAACAACAACGGTTCGAGCGTGTCCACCGAATGGTCAAGCGAGACTTGCTCTTCATACGTGGTTTCCGCCGTTCGTAAACGCAGCGGCCGGTCCACGCGGCCCATCGCTAGTTTCCGTACGTGAACACCGGATGCGCCCAGCCGTTCGGCGACACCCTTTTCCGGGAGCGCTGCCAAGTCTTCGCATGTCTGCAATCCCCAGCGGTGGAGAACTTCAAGCTGCTCCGGAACAATCGGCAAAGCGGATAACGGAATGGGCGCCAGGCTGGCACGCTCTTCGCCGGGAGTCACTAAAATGACGCCGATGGTGTGCTGGGCGAGGAGGATGGCGGTGTCCGGATTGGCGGCTATCGCCAGGCTCGCTTCCACTTTGCGTTCGTTGCCTAAATGGCAGATTTCCGATGCAATTTGGTGCGGCGAACCAATGAGTTTCCGTAAAGGTGCAATAGAAAAAACAACAGTTCCTGCGAAAACCTCTTCGACTGCAGGCGAAAAGGTATCTGCAATAGATAAGATTTCCGCCGCTTGTTCCTGCTGTCGGGTGTGGAGACAGGCGTACATCAAGCCACCGCCTTAATGCGAGCCGAATGCGGCGGCAAGCCGGGGGATTGATGCGTCGCGCATGTGTCCAGGCGGCGCAACAGGGCGAACGGCGCTTCGCCTTGCCAGTGCACGTGCTGCCGCTGGAGCTCTAACGAATGCGCGGAGCAGGATTTCGCCTGCGGCCGGTCGGCGCAAATCGCCACAATGGTGGTGGTGTTTTCCACAGCCCGGCGAAAGCGGTACCAGTAGGACAGAGGAATGCGGTTAAGCATGCGCGGACTGGCATCGCACAAATCGAGCAGCACCACTCCGAAACCGCCGGCATGCAGCAAGAGATCGGTTGCGCGTAAGGCATGCTCGGCATTGCCTGCGCAGCGAATCCATACCAGGCGATCGAGGGCGACCCCAGCGGCAGCAGCACGAGCGGGGGCGAAGGTGCCAAAAAGGTCGATAACGGCGCAGGTCTCGCCCGCTTGCGTCGCTGCCGTCAGGATGGAATTGCCAAAGGAACTCCGTCCCGACGACCGTAACCCATAGATATCAATAAGACTACCGCGGTTAATGCCAGTGGCAAGCACAGGCGTAAGTGCCGGGATGAGGAGCGGCGGGAACTTGGGTTCGTATTTTAAATCCGCAAGATCGCGGCCCGTTTTCCAAAGATGCTGATAGCGAAGCGCCGCTGAATTCGCCATTTGTTCGCCCTAGGTTTGATTCTGCGGCAATCGCCTTGTGGAAAGCAATAGCCAAAATTAGTATCGTGCTACGATACGTTTATGAGCGTCTCCGACGTCGAATACCGGCAACTGGCCGAGTTTCGCTATCGCATCCGGGAGTTTCTTCAATTCAGCGTGTCGGCCGCGCGCAGTCTGGGCATTGAGCCGCAACAGCACCAATTGCTTCTGGCCCTGAAGGGCCTGCCGCCGGGCAAAAAAGCGACGGTGCGAGCCCTTTCGACTCGCCTCTGCCTTCGTCACAACAGCACGGTCGAGCTGATTGACCGCCTCGCCAAGCAGGGGGCACTGGTCCGCCGGCAAAGTCATGAGGACCGCCGGGAAGTGCTGATTGAGCTGACGCCATTGGGGGAGAACTTACTAGAGCAGTTGTCGGTGGTTCACCTGGGGCAGTTGCGATCGGCAGGTCCCACTCTTATTCGTTCCCTGGAGCACATCATTGCCGCAGCACCTACTTCCCCGGAGCCCCAAAACGCATGAAACGTATTGTCGAACTACGCGATTTCACTGCGAACGTTGGGGTTATTCCAATTTCATTCCTCGCTATAGTAATAGGCTTTATAGCCACCGGTGTGGCTTACGTTCTGCTGCATTTAATCGCTATATTCACCAACATTTTCTATTACGGACGAATTGATGCCTCTACGACGTCACCCGCCGGCAATCATCTGGGGGCTTTCGCCGTTGCGATTCCGGTGATCGGCGCGTTGCTGGTTGGGGTTATGGCCCGGTATGGATCGGAAAAGATTCGCGGACACGGGATTCCGGAAGCAATCGAATCCATTCTGATGAACGGCAGCCGAGTGTCTCCGAAGCTTGCCATTCTGAAGCCGGTTTCCGCAGCGATCTCTATCGGTTCAGGCGGCCCGTTCGGGGCCGAAGGGCCCATCATCATGACCGGGGGCGCGTTTGGATCGTTGCTGGCGCAGTTCTTTCACTTAACTAGCGCCGAACGCAAAACGCTGTTGGTGGCTGGCGCTGCCGCTGGGATGGCGGCTGTATTTGCGACGCCGCTAGCGGCTGTGCTGCTGGCAGTTGAACTGTTGTTGTTCGAATGGAAGCCCAGGAGCGTTATTCCCGTTGCATTAGCGAGCGCGACCGCCGGCGCTGCTCGCCGTTACATACTCGGCACGGGCCCGCTGTTCCCGGTGCCTCCTCATCCCGCTTTTATCGGACCCGCCGGCTTGCTGGGATGCCTGATCGCAGGCATGGGCGCGGGCCTGCTCGCTTACGTGATGACGCATGGCGTTTATGCGGCGGAAGACCTCTTTCACAAATTACCCATTCACTGGATGTGGTGGCCCGCTATTGGCGGAGTCTTTGTGGGGCTTGGCGGGTTGGTGTTTCCGCAGGCACTGGGCGTGGGCTATGACGTGATCGGCCTACTGCTGAAAGGGAATGTGGCCGTCACTATTCTTGCGGGTGTGCTGCTGGTGAAAATGACCGTGTGGGTGATTGCGCTCGGTTCGGGCACTTCCGGCGGCGTGGTGGCCCCAGTGTTGATGACCGGCGCTGCATTGGGCGGATTGGAAGCGCTTTTCCTGCCGCATCTCGGTTCGGGTTTTTGGGAATTGGCGAGCATGGGAGCAACCTTGGCCGCCACCATGGGCTGCCCGTTCACGGGCGTCGTGTTTGCGCTGGAGCTCACACACGATTTCAACATGCTGCTGCCGCTGTTGCTGACCTGCTTCATCGCCTATGGAGTTCATGTACTGACTCTGAAGCGATCCATCCTGACCGAGAAGATTGCCCGTCGCGGCTACCACCTCACTCGTGAGTATCAAACGGATCCGCTGGAAATCTTGTTTGTTCGCGAAGTGATGCGTCCCGCGCTGCCGGAATACCTCGATCAAAATGCACCGGACGTATTGGCATTCGCAGATGAACCGTTACGCGCTGTCGTTTACCGAATGGCGGAGACTGGGGCGACGCAGTTAGCGGTGGTGGAACCCAATGACGCGAGTGCGTTGGTTGGCGTTGTTTCCTTAAAGGACTTACTGCAGGCGCGCACACGTCATCTGGAGGAAGAACGGGACCGGGAACGGGTGTTGCATCTTTGGAAACCGCGTGCGGTTACTGGCGCTGAACTTTGATGCGGCACGCCCGCAACCGCACCGGCGTTTCCGAAGCCCTAAAACGTGAGTTTGGCGGAGACTTGCAATTGCCGCGATCCATACAGCCCGTTGGCGGAACTGGTGGAGGTCGGCGTCAGGAAGACAGGGCTGGGCGTCAAGCATCCGTTAGCGCCGTTCGAACGCGCTGCGGCGCAGGCGCTGGAGGCGGAAAACGTATAAGCCGTCCCATTTACCGAGGTCACATTGGTGTGATTCGCGATGTTGAAGGCCTCGCCAAGAAGCTCAAGGCTGACACGCTCACGGATCGGAAATTGGCGCATGACACGCAAATCGATGTCATGGAGCGGTGGAGCAATAAAGACATTACGCCCATACTGGGACGGACGTCCGCCCGTGCTGCCACCGGTGTTTGTGACTTCGCCGCCGGTGAGACCGTAGTCCGGCGCACCGCTCGGGAACCCGCTAATGGTGGAGAACACCGGCTGCCCACTGGCGACGGTAGCAACGCCAGAGAATGTCCAGCCATTGAGTGCCGTTCGCACTGCACGATTGCCAGCATTACGGAAGATCTGCGGCGCATACACAAGGCTGCCGACAAAGCGATGGCGCTGATCCAGATCCGAGAGGCCATACTCGCCTCGCTGGTTGTAAGGATCGAGGGGAGGATCGGTTCCATAGAACGTTCCATTCGCTCCAGCCACAGCCCCGTCATCCAGAGACTTGCTCCAGGTGTAATTGAGGGTCATTTCGAGGCCGCGGTTGAACTGGCGGCGAAGCGTTACCGCGAGCGCGTTGTAATTCGAGTTGATGGAGCTATAGCCATTTAGAATCTGGCCGGTTGCGGGGTTGAGACGGGTTGTATACCAAGGAAGCGAGAAGCGCTGGAGCAACGCTCCCGAGCCCGACAGGATGTCGTAGGAATGCGTGGTGGTTGCTGGCGTCAGATTGGAATCGACGAACACAGGCAGGTGCAGGCCGCGGCTGAACAGATAGCTGAGCGAAAGGCTAAAACTGCCAGGCAGTTGCTGTTCCACCGTCGCTTCGCCTTCGTGCACCAGCGGATTGACGAAATCGGGTGTTAGTCCGTGTGACAACTGCGTAAGCGCAGGCGGCGTAAATGGAACCACTTGCGGCGTGACCGCACCGGCAAAGGGAGGAACCGGCGTACCGCCTGGGGGCGTGAAAATCAGATTCGGCGCCTGCAGGGCTGGACAAGACGCCGGAGTGCAATTGAAGGTCTGCTGGTAAACACCATTCTCCACGCGGCTGGCGTAAAAAGTGCTGTTCGAGGTTTTGGCGTAGAAGATTCCATAGCCGACGCGAACCACAGTCGTTTTGTCCGGCTGCCAGGCAAGGCCAATTCGCGGTCCAAAGTTATTGGTATCGATGTTGATTGTGGATGTGTACAGTGTGGTCAGCGGTGTTGCCGTATTCGGTTTCGGCGGCTGCGGAATCATCTGCACTTCGTAACGCACGCCAAGATTGAGAGTGAGATTCGAGCGCAGCTTCCAATCGTCCTCAAAGAAGCCAGCCACATCGTTATCGTAGAAATCGTCCCGGCCAACGCCGGTAATGGGATCAACCACCTGCGCAAATGAACTGTAGTGTTTGCCGGTGAGACCGTCGCCTGTGTTGATGCCGTATGTGTCAAGCACCCAATTATCGAAGGCGCCGGTTTGTGTTCCTGCGTAGCTGTAAACGCCGCCGCCTTGGAACAGATTGACCAGTAACTCGTGAATGTTGTTGACATCGACACCGTACTTGAACTGGTGCTTACCGAGGGATTGAGAAACCGTGTCCGCAAATTGCAATCGATGCTCATTAGGAAAGGCAGGGCGGGGAAGGGCGTTCGGCATCCCATAAGCCATTACATTGGCGATGCTCACATTGGGGCCGGGGGCGTTGTTCCCAATGATCTCGTTATCTTGGGCCCATTGAAAGCGGAAGTTGTTCACCACCGTGTTCGTGATGGTGGAATCCCAATTGCCAACTAGAAAACGCGTATGGGTGGTTACGGGACCATTTGCCGTGACGGAGTTGTTTGCAACACTGGTGCTGGAATTGTACGAATTGGGCGCGAAGAAGTTATCCAGGTCGAAAGAAGCACTGACACGATTCTTCGAATTGATCTGATAGTCCAACTTACCGAAGCCGAGGTTTTGGCTGGCTGTCCTTCCGTAACCGCCAGTGAGCGACTGCAGATAGCTGTTGGCATTGGCGCATTGACCGGCTGTCACAAACCGAGAGATGGCGCCGCAGGAGAGCGGGAAACTGGCCGAGCTGGTGTAAATAATGGGGAAGACCTTACGAGAACCGTCGTACGTAAAGAAGTAGAAGAGCTTGTCTTTGATAATGGCGCCGCCAACGCTGCCGCCGAACTGCTGCTGCTGGTGCACGGCTTGTGTATAAACGCCATGGGACTTACCGTACGAATCGAGAGCGTTCAGCGCTGGATAACGCAGGTAGTAGAACAGATCTCCATGCAGCGTATTGGATCCTGACTTCGTCACGGCGTTAACCACTCCGCCCGCCGCCTGCCCGAACTCTGAGCTGTAGTTACTGGCGCTAACCTGAAACTCCTGAATGGAATCGAGGCTGTAAGTGTACGGCACCGTTGAGCGGCCACGAGCCTCAGAGAAAAACGCCTGATTGTTGTTGGCGCCATCGACGGAATTATTGTTGTACAGGCCGGAGATGCCACGATAGGAGACAAGCCCGCCGTCGGTAGTAACACCCGGCGTCAGGAGGACGAAGTTATCCCAACGCCGTCCCACGATGGGCAGGTTCGAGACCATATTTTGACTGACTTCCTGTGAGAATTCGGTCTTATCGGGGTCGATGATAGGCGCTGCCGCCGTGACCTCTACGGTTTGCGTGCCGGTGGCTACGGTCATTGCAAAGTTGATGCTGAGATTTCGCCCTACTTGAACGGTGAGTGCTTTGCGATCAAGAGACGCGAACCCTGCTTTGGCGACGACTACGTCGTAGTTGCCCGGCGGCAAAAAGGCCGCGACATAGATGCCGGAGTCGTTTGTCTGAAAACTCCGATTGACGCCCGTATCTTCGTTGTGGACTGTAATTGCAGCACCAGGAACAACCGCGCCCGACGGATCGGTCGCCGTTCCGGATATGGAACCGAAGCCGGCCGTTTGAGCGTGCGCCGCCGAGTGACAAAGCAGCAAACCGACTGTTGCTAAGCAACTTAAACGTAAAAAAGGCATAGTACGAGACAAAACGGAATTAGTAAGTTGGTGCGGACTGAAAATCGCGGAATTCTATCGCCAGGGAACAGAGCACACGTTGCTCCTCGAAATGACCGATCCGGGATTTAAGAAAGCCGAGTATAGCATAGAGTACGAGTAATAGTTCCAGGCATGCCAGCCTTTGCCGGCCCAGGTCCCGGCCAGGCGAGTGCGACAATACGCGGTATCGCAAACCAAACTGCATTGGCATCCGGTTGGTTGAGCAACCTGGAGAAATACTTTGAGTTCCAGAAGCTAGGCACCAACTGGCGTACGGAGTTTACTGCCGGACTTACGACATTCGTCACGATGGCGTACATCGTACTTGTGAATCCGGCGATTCTTCATGATGCCGGGATGCCGTATGCCGCGGTTGTTTGCGCGACTTGCCTAGCGGCTGCATACGGCAGCATCGCCATGGGCGTTCTAGCGCGTTATCCCTTAGCGCTCGCTCCCGGTATGGGACTGAATGCTTACTTCGCCTACACGGTTGTGAAAGGGCTGGGCGTTCCCTGGCAAACCGCACTGGGTGCCGTGTTCCTTTCGGGTATTGCCTTTCTGCTGCTGACGTTGCTGGGAGTGCGGCAGCTTGTAATGGCGGCGATTCCGACCGCTCTTTATGCGGCGGTGTCCACCGGCGTAGGTTTATTTATTGCGTTTATCGGACTGCGCAATGCGGGGTTGATTGTCCCGCATCCGGCGACCGTGGTCGCCATTGGCAACTTCCGGGATCCGCATGTGCTGCTGGCCTGTCTCGGCTTGATCGTGACCGCGGTTCTGCTGGGGCGGGGCGTTAAAGCGGCCATTCTGATGGGCGTGCTGGTGACAACGGTGGCGGCGCTCGCGTTCGGCGTTACACACTGGCAGCCGCAACCGCTGAAAATGTCAGACCTTTCGGCAACGGCGTTTCACGCCGATGTGCGATCAAGCTTACGACTCGGCTTGCTAGAGATTGTTTTCGTTTTCTTGTTCGTGGACTTCTTCGATAACGTGGGCACGCTGGTGGCGGTAGGCAAAAAGGCGGGGTTAGTGCAGGAGTCAGTACAGGACATTCCGCGGCTGAATCGTATTTTGTTCGCTGACGCGACAGCGACTATCTTTAGTTCGCTCGCCGGAACGTCTACGGTTGTGAGTTACATCGAAAGCGCCGCGGGTGTGGGGGCGGGTGGCAGATCGGGAGTAACTGCCGTCGTCACGGGCATTCTTTTTCTGCTCTCCATGGCGGCTGTGCCTTTGCTCGGCGTGATTCCCAGCGCGGCGACAGCACCAGCCCTGATTATTGTCGGCAGCTTCATGGTGTCCAGCGTTACCGATGTGGATTGGACGGACGCGACGGTGGCAATCCCCGCTTTTGTCACCATCATCATGATTCCGTTAACTTACAGCATTGCTAATGGACTAGCGTTTGGATTTGTGCTGTTCGTGCTGGTGCGACTGTTTCTCGGGCGCTGGCGGGAAGTGAACTGGCTAATGTATCTACTGGCAGCTTTGTTCATCGCTCGATTCGTCTATATGGGAGGTTTGGGTTGAAAACGTGCCTCTCCATGCTTTTCTTGGCATTGCTGAGCAAAGCTCCGGCGCCACACGCTGATAAGGTTCCGGTGAAGGTTGTCGTGGTCACAATGTTTGAACGCGGCGCGGACACCGGCGATGTGCCTGGAGAGTTTCAATTGTGGGTAGAGCGAGAACACCTGGATCGCGTGGAACCAATGCCGGCGGGTTACCATCACGTCCGACTGAACAATGAGGGCGTCCTTGGGATGGTGACTGGGATCGGTACCGCAAAGGCGAGTGCGTCGGTAATGGCGCTCGGGCTTGATCCGCGTTTCGACCTTACTCATGCCTATTGGGTGATCGCTGGCATCGGCGGCGGCGATCCGGCGGATATCTCGCTGGGATCGGTCGTTTTGGCCGACCATGTGGTGGATGGCGATCTAGCCTATGAGATCGACGGCCGCGAAATACCGGCCGGATGGACGACAGGCTTCGTCCCGCTGCGTTTGACCCGACCTTATGAGCAGCCGGTTCGCAGCGAACTGGAAGGTGAGCTGTATTCGTTGTACCTGCCGTTTGTCAGGTGGGCGTACCAGTTAACGCGGGCCGTAAGGCTACCGGACACGGAGGCGATGGAGAAAGCGCGAGTTCGATACGGAGGTATGCCGACAGCACAGCGGCCGCCATTTGTGGCGGAAGGAGACGATTTGTCGGCTAGCACCTTCTGGCATGGCGAACTGATGGACGCGTGGGCAAACGACTGGGTGAAGTACTACACGCGCGGTTCCGGTAACTACATGATTTCGGCAATGGAAGACTCCGGTACAATGCAGGCGCTCACATTTCTCAACCAAGCCGGACGGGTGGATCTTCGGCGCATTCTGGTTCTACGCGCGGCGAGCAACTACGATCGACCGCCGAAAGATGTCTCCGCAGCTGAAAATCTGAAAGTTATGCACGATGGCGGATATTCGGCTTATCTGCCTGCACTCGACAATGCTGAGCGGGTTGGTGACCGCGTGGTGCGGTACTTGGTGGACCACTGGACGGAGTGCCGGGACCATATTCCTGAAGATAAGTGAGGTGGGCTGATCGCGATTGGCTCTAGCGGAAGAGGCAAGATTATCAGACGATAGCGTGAATGGCGCTTTACATTGCTGATGCTGAAGTGGAAAGTCTAATCGAAGAGCTAGGCGAATCGATGATCTTTTCGAGATGTAAATCGAAGTTTCCGAACAGTGCTTGCATTGCGTGCACGTAACTCACTGCGTCAGCCTTACTGGCCTAAAAGCTTCCAATAAGTTGTTGTAAGTGTCTGTCCACGGACGCAGTCCACCTCGTTCAGCGATGGGGACGGAATGTAAACGCACTGCGGCGTTGGCCAGAACAGAATCGTTGTTCGTGACGATTACCCAATCGGCTGCTTCTACGCCGGCGTCATCGTCCTGCTGGTTGTGAATAAGCACGGCGTGCATGCCGGCGCTGCGAGCAAGCTGTCCCACGACGGCGCCCAAGTCCAGATAGTTATTAGACACATGAAAAGCGATGGCGCCGCCCGGAGTCAGGTGCTTGCGGTAGAGCGCCAATGCTTCCGCGGTCAACAGGTGGACCGGCACTGCATCGCCGGAGAATGCATCAAGAGCAAGCACGTCGAAGTTGGGTCCGCTTTGCTGCGCGAGCAACAGCCGTCCATCGCCCACCAGAATTTGGACCGTTCCTTGCGATTGCGGAACGAAGTAGAAAAGCGCTTGCGCGATGTTGACCACCTGCTGATTGATTTCGAAGAAGCGATACGTGTCACCCGGCTTCGCATAGGCCGCGATTGTTCCCGCACCGAGACCGATCACACCCACGCGCTTCGGTAACGGATAGCAATCGCGGAGTAAGATGCCGATGCCAGACTCAGGACCGTAGTAAGTGGTAGGGCGCAGGCGCAGAGCAGGTGAAAGAAACTCTTCGCCGTGTTTGATGGTGCCGTGAAACAACGAACGGCTCTGGTGTTCGGTGATCCGCGGTGTCTGGACCACCCGCAGCGAGCCGTAGAAGCTGCGCTCGAGCACCAGCGAGTCGTGATGAAATCCCTGCACGTTGAACGCGAGCACAACGGCCATGGCCGCAGCGGCTGCCATCCAGACCAGTCGCAGCAGCCAACTCTCGTGCCAGGTGCTGACGACGGCGAGCGCGGCGACGAACATGAGGCTGATGGGCAGTTCATAGATACCGCTGAACAGCATGGGCGCAATTAAGCCGACAAATAGTGCGCCGGCGGCACCACCAGCGGCAATCCAGAGGTAAAAATCCGTTAATTGCTCCGTGTCGGGCCGGAGTGAGCTGAGTTCCCCATGGCAGAAAAAACAGGCTGCAAAAAGCCCGATGAGGAAGACTGGCAAACTGACCTGAATGGCTTCGATGGCTCGAATATCCCAGGTCGCATACGCAATGGCGGCAAGAGCCAGGGCTAATATTCGGAGCCAAATCGAGCGTGAGTACAACCGGCGTTGACTGAACGCCAGAATGAACGTCAGCAGGTAGAAAGCCAGCGGAATAACCCACAGTAGAGGAACCGCTGCCACGTTCTGCGTGATGTGATTGGTGAACGCGAGCAGCAGTGTGGAGCCGCAAGCCGCCAGCGCAAACCACAGCGCGGTGCGAGTTTTGTCGGGGCGAGATCTATCTGTTACGGGATTCTGTTTCATGCCCGGAATGCTTCGTTGCTGCCAGGCGGCGGCCACCGCGAGCACAACGAAGCACACGAAGAGCATGGACCAGATTCTTCGCTGGGCAACGATATCGAAGTAGCGCTCCACCAGAAATGGATAGGCAAATAAGGCGGCGAGAGAGGCTGCGTTGGATAGAGCGAAAAGCCAGTATGGTGGTGCCCCTTGAGACGGATCGGTTCTTTTCGCCAGCCAGTATTGGAGCAGCGGACTGGTGGAGGAAAGCAGGGTAAACGGCAGCCCTATGGTGACCGAGAGCATGCCAATGATCAGCCAGAAAGGATGCTTAGGGTCGGCCGACGCCCAGCTAGAGCCTGGACCAATGGGCAGCAGCGGCAGGCAGAACAGCAAGAGCAGGGCATGAATCGCAAATTGCCGCGCTGGCGATTCGATGCGCACGAGCGTTCGCGCATACAGATAGCCGAGTAGCAGGGCGACTTGGTAGAAGACAAGGCAGGTTGTCCAAACGGCCGCAGTGCCGCCGAACCAAGGCAGGATCTGCTTCGCAATCAGAGGCTCGAGTAAGAAGAGCAGGCTGGCGCTGAGAACGATGGTGGCCGCGGAGATGAGAACACCGCCGCGGCTTCTGGTGAGCGACAAACGTCTACTCTATCGGTATTGCTCTTGCGTTTCGCGCAACCAATCGGGGCGCTTCAGAACTTCACGGGGCTTGCTGCCGTCGGGTGGCCCGATGATTCCCTCGCGGTGCATCATGTCGAGAATGCGTGCGGCCCGGCCGTAGCCCAAACGCAGCCGCCGCTGCAGGGTAGAGGTGGAGGCTTTGCCCATTTCGAGAACGACGCGGACAGCATCCTCGTACATGGGGTCTTGCTCGCCGTCGAAGCCTTCCGCTTCGTCGCCGTCTTCTTCGCTTGGCGGTGTCAGCAGGAAGCTTTGATCGTATTCGGGGGTCGCCTGTGCCTTCCAGAAGTCCACCACCCGGGTGGTTTCCAGTTCGGATACAAAGGCGCCGTGAACGCGGGTTAAGCGCGATGAACCTGGCGGCAGATACAGCATGTCGCCCTTACCCAGCAGATGTTCCGCGCCCATGCTGTCTAAAACGGTTCGCGAATCGACACGAGTGGCGACGCGGAAACTGATGCGGGACGGGAAGTTGGCTTTGATCAGGCCGGTGATGACGTCCACACTGGGACGCTGCGTTGCGAGCACCAGGTGCATGCCGACCGCGCGTGCCATTTGCGCCAGACGCGTGATGCACTCTTCAACATTGGCACGCTCCAGCATCATCAAATCGGCCAACTCATCGATCAGAATCAAGATATACGGAAGCGGCTTTAGCTCTTCTTCGGCGCTGGGCGTTGCGTCTTCTTCAAAAAGAGCGCGCGGAACTTGCCGCAGTTGCAGAACTTTGCGGTTGTACTGATCGATGTTGCGGACGCCCTGGGCAGCGAGTAACTTCAGGCGGCGCTCCATCTCCAAAACTGCGTTGCGAAGCGCATTTGTGGCCTTCTTCGGCTCCGTGATGACCGGAGTGAGCAAGTGTGGAATGCCTTCGTAGATCCCAAGCTCGACGCGCTTAGGATCGACCATGATCATGCGCACTTCATCCGGCGTGGCCTTATAGAGGAAGGACATGATCATGGCGTTTAGCATGACGCTCTTACCCGAGCCCGTGGAGCCGGCAATCAGGAGGTGCGGCATGGTTTCGAGCGGAGCTACTTTGATGCGTCCGTTGATGTCCTTGCCGAGCGCAATGGTCATCTTCGATGGCGCATCGTTGAACTCCGAAGACTCCAGGATGGCGCGCAGGCTAATCACTTCGCGGCGCGTGTTGGGAACTTCGATGCCGACCGTCGGCTTGCCGGGCAACCGCTCAATCAGCACCGATTCGGCTTGCAAACCAAGACACAAATCTTCGCTGAGAGTGGTAATGCGGCTGTACTTGATTCCGGCCTCGGGCTTGTATTCGAAGGTCGTGACGACGGGGCCAGGGTTGATCTGAACTACCGACCCGCGAACGTTGAACTCTTCCAGCTTGCCCTTGATGCGGCTGGCGACTTCTTTCAGTTCCTGCCCGTCGAATCCGTTTCCAGGCGGGATTTCACTCAGAAGGTCGGTCCCCGGTAATTGGTAAGGACGCTTGCGCTTGGGTTTAGGCCTGGTGGGTTCGTGCAGTTCTTCGCGTACCGGCTCGTCCTCTAGCGGAGCTGCAACGGCAGCCGCGGGCGTGGGCATGTATTCAAGAGTTCGGATGGGGATCTCGAACTCTTCTTCCGCCTGCTCTTCCTGCGGTTCGTCCTCGAGGTCGAAGGGCGGCCTCTCGTCATAGCGGGAGTCCGGTTCGGGCATCGGTTCTTGTGTCAACGCCTCTGCCGATTTGCGCGGACGGCGTTTGCCTTCGAGGGCAGGCGCCTGCTGCTGCGGTTTTGTTCGGGCAGCAACGACTCTTGCGGTGCGCTCCGCTGCGCGCGCTTTGGCTTTGTCAATAGCAAGCCGCCGACGCTCTGCACGCGCCGAACGCCAGCGCTCCCAGAGAGCCTGCCAGCGCGCGATGGGTCCACTGAGCCAACGCATCAGGGTGGAGACTTCGAAGCTGGTAGCGAAGTAGATGGCAATGACGCCCGCGGCCGCGGTGATGATGGCCGCGCCAGTCACGTCGAAGCGGCTTCGCAGAACGTCAGCAAGGATCAGCCCGACAAGCCCGCTGGGGTGGACGGCGCCGCCGATCAGAAAGAAAGGCGGAAAGAGTCCGCAGGCGGCAGACACACAAAACCACAGCGCGAGGCTTCCGATGACCCGAAACCATGGGCTCTCCACGGACGACGACCGAAGCCACTTCAGCCCCAGAGACCAGATATGAATGGGCAGCAGGAAAGCGCTAAGTCCAAAAACCTGGAGAAAGAAGTCGGACCATTTGGCGCCGAACAATCCCAGCAGGTTATGAGTATGCGTTGCCGAAGTGGCCGTGTTCCACGAGGGATCCGCCGGCGAATACGACAACAGGCCCAGCACCACGGCGAGCCCAAAGAGACATAGCAAGATACCAACGGCCTCATTGAGCCGGTGGAAGCGGGACGGAGCAAGAAGTGTCATCCGTCAGTGCGGAAGAATAACCAGAGCCATTTCATTATGCCAAACCGGTGCATAACGATTCAGTGAATCGTGGGTGAACCCGATCCAAGGCTCTTTCGTCGGGATCATAATGAATCTAAGCACGGAAATCCTCATTCTGCATGCGCTCAACTAAAATCGTAGCCACACTGGGTCCGTCGACTGACTCGGAACAAATTCTCAGAAAAATGTTTGAAGCCCAGGTTGATGTGTTCCGTCTGAATGCGTCGCATGGCACCCAGGACGATCATGCGCGCCGTATTTCTGAGGTTCGCCGACTGGCTAAAGAGTACAAGGTGCATGTCGGCATTCTGTTGGACCTGCAGGGGCCAAAAATCCGGCTTGGGACGTTCAAGAACGGTCCGCATCTGCTGCAAGAGCAAGCTGTTTTTACCATCACGACGGAGCCGGTGGACGGCACAGAGGAACTGGCCTCGACCACCTATGCGGAGTTTGCGCGCGATGTGAAGCCGGGAGATCCGGTGCTGCTGGCGGATGGTTCGGTGCAGCTTCGCGTCCTCTCGACGGATGGCGTTGCGGCGCGCTGTGAGGTGATAGCTGGCGGTGTGATCAGCGACCGTAAGGGAATCAACTTGCCGGGTGTACAGATCAGCACGCCTTCGCTTTCGAAGAAAGATGTAGCGGATGCGCACTTCGGCGTGGCTCAGAATGTCGACTTCTTTGCGCTGTCGTTTGTCCGGCAGGCGCGGGATGTGCTGCGGCTGCGTCACCTGCTGGACGATGTGGACGCAAAGCAGCCGATCATTGCCAAGATCGAGAAGCCAGAGGGATGGCAGAATCTCGACTCTATTCTGGAAGAAAGCGACGGATTGATGGTGGCGCGCGGGGATCTTGGTGTGGAGATGGCGCTGGAGAAAGTGCCCGGGATCCAGAAAGCGATGATCGAGAAAGCCCGTAAGGCTGGAAAGTTTGTGATTACGGCGACGCAGATGCTGGAATCGATGATCCAGAGTCCGCTCCCGACGCGAGCGGAGGTGAGTGACGTTGCAAATGCCATACACGATGGCACCAGTGCGGTGATGTTATCGGCGGAGACTTCGGCTGGCAAGTACCCGGTGGAGGCGGTTCGCATTATGGGCAGAATCGCTTGCGCGACCGAACACGATTTGCGTAACAAGCCGATGCCGGATGTCTGGTTGGATAAGCAGTTGACTATCCCTGAATTGATTGCAGATGCGGCATACCATTCGGCGCGGTCGGCAGGCGTTGCGGCTCTGGCGGTGGGTACCGCTACCGGAGCGTCGGCCCGCTTATTGGCGCGCTATCGGCCACCAGTGCCGATCTATGCTTTCACTCCGGACGAGAGCGTGGCGCGTCAACTATCGGTGGTGTACGGGGTAGAGCCGATTCTGGCCCCAGCATTCGAATCGACGGATATGATGCTGCATGAGATGGAAGTGACGCTAGTGCAATCCGGGCGAGTGAAGCAGGGTGACAACATGGTGTTCGTGGCGGGGCAGCCGGTTGGGTTGCGCGGCTCCACGAATATGTTAAAGCTGCACCACGTGACGGGCATCCGAAATTGAAGAATGTACGAGGCGATTTTAGTGGTGTCGTTCGGTGGACCGGAGCGGCGCGAAGATGTGGTGCCGTTCTTGGAAAACGTGACGCGCGGAAGAAACATTCCTTCGGAACGGCTACTGGAAGTGGCGGAGCATTACTATCATTTCGGCGGCAAGAGCCCCATCAACGACCAGAACCGTGAGCTGATTGCCGCACTCAGGGCTGAACTCGACGCGCATGGCATTTCGCTTCCTATCTACTGGGGCAATCGCAATTGGACGCCGTACCTTGCCGATGCTCTTGAGCAGATGAGGAAAGACGGTGTGAAGAACGCTCTTGCGTTCATGACCTCGGCCTACAGTTCGTATTCAGGCTGCCGGCAATACCGTGAGAATGTTGCTGCGGCCCAGGCGCAAGTAGGCGAGGGTGCGCCTAAAGTAGACAAACTGCGGGTTTTCTATAACCATCCGGGGTTTGTCGAGGCCTGTGTCGACCGAGTGCGCGCCGCGGTGGATGCCGTTCGCAAACACGATGCAAGCGGCCCGATCCGGCTGGCAGTGACGGCCCATAGCATTCCTTGTTCAATGGCCGAAACCAGCAACTACGAGCTGCAGCTTCGGGAAACAGCACGATTGGTAGCCGAAGCGGCAGGCCTGCCGGATTGGGAGTTGGTGTACCAAAGCCGCAGTGGGCCGCCCACACAGCCCTGGCTGGAGCCTGACATCCTCGACCACCTGAGGCAACTGCACAGCGAGGGTGTTCACAACGTTATTGTGGCGCCGCTTGGATTCATCTCGGATCACCTGGAAGTCTTATACGACTTAGACGATGAAGCGCAGATGCTCGCAGGCGAGCTGGGCATGAATATGGTGCGGGCTGGGACGGCGGGAACTCATCCGGCTTTCGTTCGCGCCATCCGTGAACTGATCGAGGAGCGCCTGAACCCGGAGACACCGAGACTAGCGATGGGACAGTATGGACCTAACCACGATGTTTGTCCCCAGGGGTGTTGTCCCGCTCCGCCTCCGCGAGCCGGTAGACCTCCCGTTTTGGCAGATTTAGCCGTTTCGCGATCGTCTTGATCGCGTCCATGCGGCTTAGTCCTTCTTCCGATTGAAGCCGCTTGATCTCGGCCGCGGGATCGTCGACTTGTGCCGGCTGATCACCTTTCGCGATGACGAGCGTGAACTCACCTTTTACCGAGGGACGTTCGGCGAGCGTCCGCCGGATCTCGGCGGCAGTGCCACGCAGGAATTCTTCGTGAATCTTGGTGAGCTCCCGCGCGACGGCCAGACGCCGCTCGCCGAACACTTCGGCCATCTCCGCCAGAGTTTCCAGGATGCGATGAGGGCTTTCATAGGCAATCACGGTGGATTCTTCAGACAACAGGCTCTCCAGCCACTTACGGCGCTGCCCGCCTTTGGCCGGCACGAAGCCTGTGAATCGGAATGAATCGGTGGGAAGGCCCGACGCGGCAAGCGCGGCGAGAGCGGCGGAGGCACCCGGAACTGGCACCACGGGGATGCCGTTCTCAACGGCTGCAGTGACCACACGATAACCGGGATCGGAGAGCAGGGGAGTGCCGGCGTCGCTTACCAGGGCGATGGACTCGCCACGGTTTAAACGCTCGAGCAGGTCGAGGGTGCGCGCAGTTTCGTTGTGCTCGTGATAGCTCAGCAGAGGTGAGCGTATCTGATAGTGGTCGAGCAGCTTCTGGGTCTGGCGCGTGTCCTCGCAGGCGATGGCCGAAACGTCTTCGCGCAGGATTCGCAAAGCGCGGAGGGTGATATCTTCCAGGTTTCCAATAGGAGTAGAGATAACGAACAAGGTGCCGGGCAAACACTATCATGGAAGAACGGCACGACGAGATGCAAACTGTTGGGCGAAATCGACGGCAGCCGGAAGCACCGCTCTACATTCGATGGAATCCGGAACGCACACCGTACACGATTGAGCTTAAGCTCGATCTGGCGAAGCGGCTGGCGGAAGAGGTGCGTCAGGCGATGCGAAACGGGCAGGAAGCCGGAGGCGTGCTTATGGGCACGCTGCCGGATGCGGTCACACCCACCTTGCGGATTGACGACGTGCAGATGATTCCACGGCGGCCGGAAGACGGGATGGTATTCCTGTTGAGTCCCCGCGAGCACGACCGTCTGGTGAGCCTGAAATGGGAGGCGGCACGGAGCGGACGAGTGCCGGTGGGCTTCGTACGTACGCATGGACGGAGCGGACCGCTGCGGCCCTCGCTGGCCGACCGCACACTACTCGCCGGAGAATTCGACACTACCGCCTATGTGCTGCTGCTGATTGAGGCGAACGAGCGCCGCACGGCCGCATTCTTCGTCGGCGCCAAGGGGGAACTGTCCGATGAGCCCTCTGTGGCGGAGTTTCGTTTCGAAGAAGCAGAATTAACAGGGCTCCCCGAGTTTGGGTCAGAGCGCATTGTGGATAGCATTGCCGAGGCGTCGCCAAACCGGAGCGGCACGATGGGTCTTGCGGTCGTTTTGATTGTCTTGCTGCTGGCAGGGTTTTATGTGTGGTCGGGTGTTCCGCCTGAATTGATGCGGATGCAGCAACAGGGAATGCACCTGACTGTGAGCGGCGGCGATATGTTGCGGGTGTCGTGGAATCGCCGCGCGACCGATCTGGCAAGGGCCACAGGCGCAAAGCTGGTGGTCACCGCTGGCAGCCGCAAGAGCGAAGTGCCGCTGTCGGTGGATGATTTACGGTTTGGGGCTATCAGCCTGGAACGGCCCAGCACCGGGTGTGAAGTGACCCTGGTGCTGAGCCTGCCGGGCGATACGCTGCTGACACAGTCAGCGGTGTACTCGCCCCAGCACTAAGAGTTAATAGCCTAGCCTTGCCGTAGCAGGAGATGGAACTCGCCCTGCTTGGCGTCCAGGATGGCGGTGCTGCCGGGCGGGATTTGACCTTGCGAGGCAAGGGCCGCCAGGGGCTGAATAAAGTTTCGCTGTACCGTTCTCTTCAGTTCCCGGGCACCGAACTCAAGGCTGGTACCAGTGTCGAGTAGCAGGGATCGTCCGGCGACGGTGCACTGAAGACGAAAACCGCCCGAACCGAGGCGGTTGTGAATGAGGCGGGTAAAGCCGGTGAAGATCTGATCGAGGATCAGACCGCAGGCTTCACGATCGAGCGGCTTGTAGGTGATGACGGAGTCAATGCGGTTGACGAACTCCGGAGCGAACTTCTGCCGCACTGCCGCCATCCCGATGTTGGAGCTGCGTGAAGAATCGTCCTGCGATGCGGCCGGCACCATCGCTTCGAACCCGAAATCGGGTTTGTTGGCACGCTGCATCGCTTTCGCACCGAGGTTGCTGGTGAGAAAGATGAGGGTCTTTTCGAAGTTCACGGTGGTGTTGTCGCCGAGGCGAAGCGTTGCCTTATCGAGGATGCCGAGCAAGAGGCGAGTCATGGACGGGGCGGCCTTCTCGATCTCGTCGAAAAGCACAATCGAGATATCGCTGTTGTCGCTGGCGCAAGCGTTCAGCTTTGCCTGATTGAGCATTGCTTGCGTTTCGCGATGGCCGAGATAACCGGGAGGCGCGCCGATGAGCTTGGCCACTTCATGCTCCATCTGGAACTCGCCGCAATCGACCCGCAAGAGATTCTTGCTGCTACCGTGCAGAACCTCGGCCAACGCCTCCACAGTGCGAGTTTTGCCGGTGCCGGTAGGACCAAGCAGCAGCACTACTCCCACCGGTCGGCCTTCCGGCGACAAGCCAGCCTGGTGCATCTGGACATAAGGAACGATGGTCTGGATGGCCTCGGGCTGGCCGATCAGAAGATCTGTCAAACGCTCTGTGAGTCCATCGCCGCTCTCCGGCAGAATAGGACGCCGGGTGCGTCCGGTTAGGGTGTAAGATCTCATCCGCCTCTGTGTAGTGTCCATCGCAAGCAACGCCGGCGAAGGCAACTTCCTTTCGCCCACGAGTTTAGTGAGCGTCGCGACAGAGTTAGTATGGGCGGGCGAGACACACGAACGAAGGGCAATGCAGTATGTTATTCAGTCTAAAAGGGTTGCAGGTAATCGCCCGGGTTAGAATTTCTTTGTTAGTGCTGTGATTGCCTTTAATTCCGCCCCTCAAAGAAGGAAAGCAGCGTCCAAAACGCGGGTCACTGCTCGCCATTGATCAGGACCGAAGTACCCCACGTCGACTGGGTTCCCCAGGTGGATTGCGTTCCCCAGACGGACTGAGTTCCCCAGGTCGATTGCGTTCCCCATGTGGATTGATCTCCCCAGAGGCTGCCGTCGGCACGAAAGACACTGGGTCCCCATATCTTGGCCCAAGCTGAATTGCCATTATCGTCCTCGCCGTCGTTCGACCACCCTGCACAGACCGAATCCCAAGCACATACGATTCGGGCTCCCTCTGTGGGATCGAAGACGGCGGTCGGCGAGTGCGCCCGTCCATAAAACACTGTCTGGTCGGCGAGTGCAGACGCGATATCCAAATAACCCGCTCCTACGGTGAATACGTCGTACTCACTCAGAAAGCTTTGCCCGGTGGTCGGGTCGTAGGCGGTGCTGGTTTTGGGAAAGGTCTTGTATGCGCTCCGCATGAGTTTGGCTTTGACTTGGTCTGGAGTCAGGGTCGAGTTGGCCTGGAGGAGCAAAGCGACTGCTCCACTGACAACTGGAGTCGCCATAGAGGTGCCGCTCAAGCGGAAATACGACGGGGAGGGTTGTGACGAGTCTAGGGACTGGTAGTAGCTCAGCGGGACCAGATCTTGCGGGAAGGTTTTGCTCAATGATGCGTCCGGCGAGAGCAGCGAAACGACCAGATTGCCGGGCGCGACCAGGTCCGGTTTTACGGTGTGATCCACTTGTGTGGGGCCCTTGGAACTGTAACTGGCAATCCAATCGTCGGCTCTCTGCGGTGTTCCTTCCGATTTCATTGCACCCACGGTAATGACGTAAGGGTCGTTGCCCGGAGAATTGGTAGTGCCATAACCGAAATTGCCGAACGAGTTGTCGCGACCGTCATTGCCGGCCGCGACTATCACCACGATGCCGGCTTGCCAGGCAGCCTCGACTGCCTGGCAGAGGGGATCGACGGTGGAACTTTCGAACACGGGACGACCCAGCGATAAATTTATAACTCGTATATTGAACTTCGACCGCAGAGCAATCGCCTCATTGATTGCCGCGATGACGGAACTATCGGTTCCTTCACCATTCGCATCCAGAACCTGAAGATCAATGATGTTCGCGTTGGGTGCGACACCGGTGAAGCGCCGGGTGCAGATGCCGCAGTTCGAGTCTGTTCCCCGGCCTGCGGCAATGCCGGCCACGTGTTCTCCGTGACCATAGGCGTCAGTTGAATCGCCGCCAACGAAGCTATCCCGGAAAACGATTCTGCTGCCGCTGCTGCCTTGCAAGTCATCGTGCTCTGAGATGCCGCTATCCAGAATAGCTATGCCTATTCCCGTTCCGTCGAGACCGGCCGCCCAGACAGCCGGAGCATTCACAGCAGCCGTCGTGTTATCCAGCAACATCCGCACCTTACGATCGGGTGCTATGTAGGATACGTTCGGGTCGGAAGCGAGGCTTTGTAGATTTCCGGCAGGTACTGTATAGGCGTCGCTGAATGAGAGGTGCAATTCGCGGCGTAAGGTTCCGCCCAGGCTCTTAATTTGTGCATGACTGTTCGCCGATGGAGTGCGAGCGTATTGCACGATCACATCGACTTGGCGATTTGGGTCAAGGAATTGAAGATCTGCGGAGACCTTAGCCTGAGGTGACGATGCGCTTGAGCGTCCCGTCTGAGGGCTAGCAACGAACGAGACAGAAACAACGAGGACAGCAGCCGAAAGCAGCGGTTTCATAGCTCTTCCTGGGGTCATCGGCACGCGCCGGGGAGATCGTCTCGTTGGCTCTGAAAGCAGATAACCAAAGGCGAGACGACGGTTTCACTGCGCTCCCCATCTACGTGAGACCAGGAAGTCGGGCGCGAAAAGACTGAGGCTAGCCTTTTAGCCCGTGATAAGGAACAGACTTCTTAAGGAACTCAGTATAAGGTATTTTCCTCACCGGAATATATGGACTTCTTTGCCAAATTGAGTAGAATTAATTCAGCCTCCAAGAACTTTTTACGTGTTTTGCCAACGCAAGGCAATGGCGGTTCTGCTGTTTTGTGGTACCGCTGCTGCTTTCGGGAAGATCGCCGACGCAGGCGCGACCGAAATCAAACCAATTACGGGGTTCCATCAAAGTATTTGGGGGAACGAACAGGGACTTCCACAGAATACTGTTCTCACCATTGCCCAATCGAAGCAAGGATACCTGTGGCTCGGCACGGAACTCGGCCTGGTCCGTTTCGATGGTGTGCGTTTTGTCACATTCGACAAGAGCAATACGGCTGCGTTGCGAAGCAACAAGATAAATACTCTATTGGTGTCGCGTGACGGCAGTCTATGGATCGGCACGGGTGGTGGAGGCCTGACCAGGTACCGCGACGGACAGTTTGAAACTTTCACGAAGCGCGACGGATTGCCTGGAAATGTTATCCGGGCGATTCTGGAGGACCGCGCAGGAGATATCTGGGTGGGAGTGGATGGGGCTGGCTTGGCTCGCCTGCATAACGGCCGCTTTGCCACTTACTCGACCGAGAACGGGTTACCTGACAATGGAGTTTTCGCGCTTGCGGAAACCAAAGCGGGCGATATATGGGTAGGTACCAACAAAGGACTATCTCGCATAAGAACGGAAAGTCGTCCGACGCTCGACAGGGTTAGTGAGTTATCGCAAGCGAATGTACGGTCATTAGAAGTAACTCAAGACGGAACATTGTGGATCGGCACCAGCGGCGGCGGTTTATATGCTTTTCGCGGCGGCAAGTTTGAGCCAATAAAGGCGGGGCCGGGCACCGCGGGGGCTGCGATCACGGCTTTGTGCCACGACCGTGCGGGCAATCTCTGGATGGGGACAACGAATGCCGGTGCGGTCCGCTTAAGCGACGGCCACCTTGGTGCGTATACAGCTAAGGAAGGGCTGCAGAGCAACGACGTTCGTTCTATCTTCCGCGACCGGAGCGAAAACATCTGGATCGGCACTGGAGGGGGCGGCCTGGTGAAGTTGTTCGATAACGGTTCCGTTCTCACCATCGACAAGAAAGATGGCCTTTCCGATTCGGTTGCACTCGCGGTGTTCGAAGACAGGGAGCGCGCGCTTTGGGTAGGCACGAACGGCGCCGGTTTGAATCGGATAAAAAATGGCGCGATCAGCACGCTCACAACGAAAGATGGCTTAGCAAGCGACGTGGTATTCACGGTGTCGCAAGATCGCGAGGGCGCAATCTGGATTGGGACAAGGCGCGGCGTAAATCGAATTCTCAAAGGCAACGTGAGAACGTTCACGACGCGTAACGGTTTGGCCAGCGATGTTGTTTATTCCAGCCTTCCTGACGAAGACGGCTCGATGTGGTTTGGAACACAGGCGGGTCTGACGCATTTGGATGGCGGTGTCGCAACCACGTACACCACAAAACAAGGTCTCTCGAACAACGTGGTTCAGGTTATCTTTCGAGACCGGCATCACGAATTATGGATCGGGACCGGCGGCGGCGGGCTGAATCGTTTTAGCAACGGCAGATTTGAAAAGTTGGATTCGGCGCGAGGATTGTCGAGCGATGTGGTGCTGTCCATGTATGAGGACCGGGACGGCATTTTGTGGGTCGGCACCGACGGAGGCGGGTTGAACCGCTTTGACGGTCGAACGTTCACCTCGTATACGACCAGAAATGGTCTGTCGGACGATGCCGTGTTTCAGATTTTGCCAGATGACAACGGCAATTTGTGGCTGAGCAGCAATAAAGGCGTGGCCCGGGTGAGCCTGCAGAGTCTAAACAACTTCGCGCTTGGGCGGAGTAAACGTGTTTCGGCGATTTCGTTCGGCATCGCCGACGGCATGAATACCAATGAATGTAATGGGGGATTTCAGCCGGCCGGGTGGAAAGCACGGGACGGCAAGCTTTGGTTTCCCACGATGCGAGGAGTGGTTGCGCTAACGCCGCGGCTTGTGGGTCAAGATCAAAGGCCGCTGCCGGTAACGATTGAACAGATCCGTATCAATGACCGCGAAGTAAGTACGGCGAGCGCGATTCGAGTTCCGCCGGGCATCGGTGATCTGGAATTTCAGTATTCGGCTCCCGATTTCCGGTCCGCAGACAGAGTGGTTTTCCGCTACCAACTGGAGGGATTCGACCAGGGTTGGGTTGATGCCGGGACGCGACGTACCGCCTATTACACCAACATTCCTCCGGGCCGTTACCGGTTCCGGGTGCTCGCCGACAACGGTAACGACCAATGGGAGGCGCCGGCGGCCGAAGTCGAGTTTGAGATGCAGCCGCATTTCTATCAGACATCCGCCTTTTCCGTTGCTAGCGCGCTTGCTTTGCTGGGCCTGGTGCTGGCCGGGCATTACTGGAGAACACGGCAGTTGCGCGATCGTGAGCGTTTGCTGCAGATGCATGTTGAGGAACGTACGCGCGCGCTTCGAAATGAGATTGCCGAGCGCGAACGGGCGGAGTTGGAGCTAGTGAAAGCGAAAGAAGCTGCCGAGGCTGCGAGCCGCGTGAAGAGTGAGTTCCTGGCGAACATGAGTCACGAGATCCGAACGCCGATGAATGGCGTGCTGGGCATGACGGAACTGACGCTGGCAACAGACTGCACCGACGAGCAGCGGGAATACCTGCAGATTGTGAAGAGTTCGGCCGACGCTCTGCTGAACGTGATCAACGACATTCTGGATTTCTCGAAGGTGGAAGCGGGGCGGCTGGATCTCGATCCGGTGACGTTCAACCTTCGCGAGAGCGTTGACGAAGCAGTCCGCATGCTGGCGTACCGCGCGCAGGAGAAGGAACTCCTGTTTGTGTGCGAGGTGGATGAGAGCGTTCCTGAGCGCGTTCACGCGGACCCGCTACGCCTACGTCAGGTTCTCATCAACTTACTAGGGAACGCCATCAAGTTCACCAGCTATGGACAAGTGACGCTACTGGTGACGCAACAGGCGGCACCCGAAGCAAGCGAAAGCGGAGGCGCCCTAAAGTTCATCGTCCGCGATACCGGACCCGGTATTGCAAGCGAGAAGATCAATTCGATCTTCGACGCCTTTGCGCAGGCTGACAGCTCGACTACCCGGAAATTTGGCGGGACGGGACTAGGTTTGGCGATTTCGCATCGGCTGGTGAATTTGATGGGCGGCGACATTTGGGCGTCAAGCGAAGTAGGAGTTGGGAGCGAGTTTTGCTTCACAGTCCGTTATGCGGAAGCGCGTGGAACCGAGGAGCGACGCCCGTTGCGGGCCGAGACAGTGGTGTCTGTTTCCCGAGTGCCATCGGGGAGCGTGCGCGTGTTACTAGCCGAAGATAATCCTGCCAACCGCATGGTGGCACGCCTTAGCTTGGAGAGGGCGGGGTTTGCGGTGCAGGAAGCGGCGAATGGACGCGAAGCAGTTCAGCTGGTGCAACACACTTCGTTCGATGTAGTTCTGATGGATTGCCGTATGCCTGTGATGGACGGCTATGCGGCCACCCGGCAAATTCGCCGTTTGCCAGGGCCGGTCCAGCGGCTACCAATCATTGCACTCACGGCAAGCGCACTGAATGAAGACCGACAAGCCGCTGAAGAAGCGGGAATGGATGACTTCATATCAAAGCCATTCCGGTCGCAAGAGCTGGTTGAGAAATGCCTGATGTGGAGCAACGGCGAGGTGACTCAGTTGATCCGGAAACGCCTGGACGGTCGGGAGACGGAGCGCCGAGCCGATAATTCACTGGACCTTGCTGAGCTAACTGGCAGTCTCTATCTGATTTTCCTGGATACCGCGCCTCCCGTGATAAGCGACCTTCTCGCATCCATTGAAACCCAGCAATGGGAGCAGGCCCGGCATGCGGCGCACTGGCTGCAGGGAGGCGCGGCTAGAATGCTCTATCCGGATTTGCAGGAAGAGCTAAATCGCTTGGAACGGGCGTGCGCCCAGGGTGAGTGCACCGCCACGGCCGAAGACTTGCAACGCCTGCAACAGCGCTTTCGCGAAGCTGTACAGCGGGCTCAGAGTCACGTATCGAACCGCCAGGCAGAGCGCGCCATTGCCTAGCAAGCCGTGAAAAGGCCAAAGGGTTTGCTTCGATATACTGAAGCCTGAACACGGCGGTGCGCGCCTCGGCCGCGTGTGCAAACCCACCGGAAGAGAGAAACCTGTGCAGCTGTCTGAAGGCAAGATCAAGCATCTGAAAGCGCTTTCGAACGAAAGTGGCATTATCGCCGCCGCCGCAATGGACCAACGTGGCAGTCTGCGTAAGTCGATTGCGTCGGCCAAAGGTGTCTCGCAAGAGGCGGTAACGGACGAGATGATGGCGGAGTTCAAAGTCGCTGTGTCGAAAGCATTGACACCGCACGCCAGCGCCATCCTTTTAGATCCGGAGTTTGGCCTGCCTGCTGCCAAGGCACGTTCGAAGAATGCGGGATTGTTGCTGGCCTACGAGGAGAGCGGATACGACAACACGAAGCCGGGCCGGTTACCTGATTTGCTACCGCATCTGTCGGTAAAGCGAATTGTGGAGATGGGCGCCGATGCAGTCAAGATCCTGATTTACTATTCGCCTTTCGACACTGCTGACGTGAACGACATTAAACATGCGTTCATCGAGCGGATTGGCGCCGAATGTGAATACTACGAAATTCCTTTCTTTCTGGAATTTGTGGGGTATGACCCGAAGGGCGGCGACGAGAAAGGCCTGGAGTTTGCGAAGCAGAAGCCGCAGTCTGTGATCGGGAGCATGGAAGAGTTCGGCAAGCCCCAGTACAAGGTAGATGTCTTGAAGGTAGAAGTGCCGGTGAATGCGGAGTTCGTTACCGGTAGCAGCGTGTTCAAAGGGCAAGCGGCCTACAGCCGTGAGGAAGCTTTGAACTGGTACCGAAAGGCTGCCGAAGTGGCAAAGAAGCCCTTTATCTATCTAAGTGCCGGCGTCTCCAATCCGGAATTCGTCGAGTCGCTGCGTATGGCGTCTGAAGCAGGAACGGATTATTCGGGCGTCTTGTGCGGTCGTGCCACTTGGAAAGACGGCATGTCGGTTTATGCGAAGCAGGGCTTAACGGCTTTGGAAGACTGGCTAGCCGACAAGGGCGTAAAGAACATCAACGCCGTTAACGATGCGATTAAATCTGCTAAGCCCTGGTACCAGAAAGCCGGCGTTGCGGTAAGCGCTTAGCGCCTGGCACGCCATCCGCTGCGCATGCCGTTCGCTTCCATTCCCGAAGCCATAGAAGAGTTCCGCCAAGGCAAGGTAGTCGTCATCGTTGACGATGAAGACCGAGAAAACGAAGGCGATTTAACGGTTGCCGCGGAGAAGGTCACGCCGGAAATTATCAATTTCATGGCGACCTCAGGACGGGGCCTGATTTGTCTTGCACTCGATGCTGCGCTGTGCGACCGGCTGGATCTGCATCCTATGTCGCCGGTGAATACGGCTCGGTTCGGCACAGCATTCTGCGAAGCGATTGACGCGGCAGAAGGCGTGACGACCGGCATTTCCGCCTATGACCGCGCGCACACCATAAGGGTCGCAATGGTGCCTGAGACTCGGCCTTACGATCTAGCGCGCCCGGGACATGTGATGACGTTGCGGGCGCGGCCCGGCGGCGTTCTGGTGCGGTCGGGACAGACCGAAGCGGCAGTCGATCTAGCTCGCCTGGCAGGCCTTTCGCCGGGCGGCGTCATCTGCGAAATCATGAATGCGGACGGGACCATGGCGCGCGTTCCCGAACTGAAGGACTTCTGCATCCGGCATGAGCTGAAGATGATCTCAGTTGCGGAATTGATCCGGTATCGCACGCACACGGAGCACTTTCTGGAGCGCACAGGCGTTGGTACCGTTCGCACTGCCCATGGAGTTTTTCAAACGGTGCGATACGTAAGCCGGCTGGACGGCATCGCTCATTTCGCACTGGTGTTGGGCAACGTACAAGGCAAAAGTGACGTGTTGGTCCGCATGCACTCACATTGCGTGTACGGCGATGTTTTCCACTCGCTCGATTGTGATTGCCAGGCACTGACGGAAGCAGCCCTCGCTGCGATCGCCAGTGCGGGCGCAGGCGTGTTTGTGTATCTGCATCAAACCGGACCAGGCATACAGACGTATTTGGAGCACGGGCAGCAGCATCTGGCAACTCACGGTTGTACCGCTGTTGCTCACCAGGTGCCGATGGAACGGGACAAGCCGATACAACACGAAGCCGGTATCGGCGCCCAGATCCTTTCGGACCTGGGACTCACGACGATTCGATTACTGACGAACCGGCCGCGCAAAGTGGTTGGGCTGGAAGGGTTCGGAATACATATTACGGAACAAATAGCTTTCGGAACTGCGGGCGCAGAAGCACCGGCGGTGCAGACATAGCGCGCTGATGGCTTCTTTTGTCCTCCCGCGGTTCTACCCGATCGTCGATACCGCGCTGATCCGGCTTCGGGGCTTCTCTGCTGCCGCGGTCGCGGAAGAAGTGCTGGCGGCCGGAGCGCGGATTCTGCAATATCGGCATAAGGACGGCTGGACGCAACGAGACTACGATGAAGCTGAGCAGGTAAACGATCTTTGCCGGAAGGCAGACGCGACCTTCGTCCTGAACGATCGAGCAGATTACGCGCATTTGATTGGGGCCGCGGCACTGCATCTGGGTCAGGACGATCTGCCGGCTCCTGCTGCCCGAAAGGTTGTCGGGGACCAGGTAATCATCGGTTTCTCTACTCACAACAAGCGGCAATTGGTATTCGCAAGCGATGCCCCAGTGGAGTATCTGGCGCTGGGGCCAGTGTTCGCAACGGCTTCGAAGTTGAAGCCCGATCCAGTGTTAGGCCTGGACGGTTTCCGGCAGCTTCGAAGCCTTGCTAAGAAACCGCTGGCGGCCATCGGAGGCATTACGCTGGCGAATGCGGCTTCCGTTCTCGAGGCGGGTGCCGACTCGGTCGCCATTCTTTCGGGCATTCTGCCCGAAGGTGAGAACCGTAACGGCGTTCGAGCGGCGGCGCAGGCGTGGATAGCACTCACCCGGTAAGGTAGAGACACGCGAAGAACTGCGGTGTTTAAACCGTTTGACAAGCTTGCTTACTGGTGCTAATTTCTTAGCAAGATGCTAAAGCCACAGCACAAGCTGAGCCGGCGGGAGCGCCAGATCATGGATGTGCTGTATCAGCAGGGGCGTGCTACGGCGGCCGAAGTGCTGCAACAGCTTCCAGACCCCCCGAGTTATTCGGCTGTCCGGGCGCTACTACGAGTGCTGGAAGATAAGGGCCACGTCCGGCACGAAGAAAAGGATCTGCGGTACGTATTCATTCCCGTGGTGCCCAGAGAGAACGCGCGCCGATCAGCAGTGCGTCACTTACTGGACACGTTTTTCGATGGATCTCCCAGTCAGGCAATCGCCGCGTTGTTGGACGGCTCAGCGGCGGATTTATCGAGAGAAGAACTGGACCATTTGAGTGGGCTAATCGAGCAGGCAAAGAAGGAGGGACGCTGATGATAGCCCTCGCTCTGAACCTCTGGGTGCGCTCCGGCTTGATTGCCGGAATCGGACTTCTCGTATGCCGCTTCTGCCGGCGTTGGCCTGCTCAACAGCGGCACCATGTTCTGTTGTTCACGTTCGCATTACTCGCGATAGAGCCGTTGCTCTTCGTCAGCCTGCCGCAACTGGCGTGGTCCTTCGGCCATGTTCATGCAGCCGTGGAGGCAGCCTCCGTGTCGGCGACAGCAGGACCGGTTGCCAGGAGTAGGAATCAGGGTGAAAGCCTGCTTTACTGGCCCCTGTGGGTGTACCTTGCGGGGCTGAGCCTGGGGCTGGTTCGCCTTTGGAGAAGTTGGCGTTGGGCAATGATCGCGCGGAGCCGATGCAACCCTGCCGGTGCGGGGTGGCAGCAACTTGCGGATGCAATTGCTGGTGAACAATCCGTAAAGCCAGTGCCCGAGATCAGAGTCTGCGCAGACGAGGTTATGCCCTTCGCTTGCGGTCTGCGCTCCGCTGCTATTGTCTTGCCTCCGGCTTGCCATACATGGCCTGAGTTTCGAAAGCGCTCTGTGCTTCTGCATGAACTTGGACACGTGAAGAGACACGATATTACGACGCAGCTGGCGGCCTCCATCGTGGCCGCTCTGTGGTGGTTCCAGCCGTTATGCTGGCTTCTGTATCGGAAATTGCGAAGCGAGAGCGAGGCTGCTTGCGACGCCTTTGTCCTGAACGCCGGCGTTAAGTCGAGCGACTACGCAGCGGATCTTCTGGCGGTAGCCAAACAATGTATCCGGCCTTTGCCGGCCGCCGCCATTGCCATAGGCATGGTTCGCGAGCGGGGCTTAGCTGGAAGAGTGGCGGCGTTACTGCAGCCCCGACAGGCCCGCCGGGTCGCGCGGCCTCTGGTTGTGGCAATGGCTCTGAGTTTTACGGCGCTCGCCATCGGCGTATCCGCCGTGACCGTAGAAACGCAATTGAGTTCACCCGAAGGAGGGTTACATATGAAACGTGCAATGATCGCCGGAGTTCTTGCCAGCGCCGGTGTAGCGGGAGCCGCAAACATCAGCGGCACCACTTACGATAATCACGGAGTGATTCTGCCGAACACAGAGGTCATGATCTCGAATCCCGACAATTCGTTCACCCAGGAGATGACAACTGACGGTCGTGGAAGATTTGCATTTTCGAGTCTGCCACCCGGCGAGTATATTGTGCGCGTGCAGCGGCCGGGCTTCGCGACGCTGTTTCGCGAGTTCCACGTTGATAGCGCCACTGAGATTGAACGCGGGCTAACGCTGGAGGCGACCGTGGATCAGAAGGGCGCGTTGGCCGCAGTTGCAGCCGGTACACGGATAGCAACGCCAGAGGCCGACAATCCTCAGCAACTGCGAGTGGCGGGAACCCTGGAGCAATCGAAGCTAACTCACAAGGTGCAGCCTCACTACCCGGTGTCTGCCAAGGCAGCCGGTGTGCAAGGGGTTGTTCAGTTGGAAGCGGCTATCTCGAAGGACGGAATACCGCAGGATGTCCGGGTGATGTCCTCACCCAACGACGAGCTTTCGGAGTCTGCGCTTGAAGCAGTGCGCCAATGGCGGTATGAGCCGACGTTGCTGAATGGTCAGCCCGTTGGTGTGGTGACGGAGATTATCGTCAACTACACCTTGGCTCCGTAACGACTGAGACGCTTCGTTTCATCAGGAGACACGGCCGGCGTGCGCACTTTCCTCCGAGGCATCGGCGTGATAGGAACTGCGCACCAGCGGTCCGGCTTCCACGTGTGCAAAGCCCATTTCGCGCCCGGCTTGCCTGTACTCGTCGAACTCCGATTGCGGTACATACCTCAAGATCGGCAGGTGCTTTGCGGAGGGACGAAGATACTGGCCCAGGGTCAGGATGTCCACATGATGGTCGCGTAAGTCGCGCATTACTTTCAGAACTTCCCCTTGCGTTTCGCCGAGGCCGAGCATAAGGCCAGACTTGGTCGGGATGTGGGGGCGCACCTGCTTGGCATAGCGCAGAATGTCGAGTGATCGCTCGAACCGCGCGCCCAGGCGAACCTGCCGGTAAAGGCGGGGAACCGTTTCGGTGTTGTGATTGAGTACGTCGGGATGCGCGTTCATGACGATGTCCATGGCCGAATGCGAACCCTGGAAGTCAGGAATCAGCACTTCGACCTTGCATTTGGGGATGCGACTGCGGATGGCCTCGATGGTGAGTGCAAAGAGTTCAGCGCCGCCATCTTTGCGATCGTCGCGGTCGACGCTGGTGATAACGGCGTAGCGTAGACCCAATAGATCGCAGGCTTCGGCTACGCGACGGGGTTCGTCATAATCGACAGCGAGCGGGGCCCCCTTCTGCACGGCGCAAAACCCGCAACGTCGCGTGCAAACGTTTCCGAGGATCATGAACGTTGCAGTGCGCCGGTTCCAGCACTCGCCGACATTAGGACAGGCCGCGCTCTCACAAACAGTGTGCAGCTTCAGGCGCGTCACAAGGTCTTTGAGATTGCGATAGTTCTCCCCAACGGGCGCGGGCGCACGGAGCCACTTGGGCCGTTCCGGCTGCGAAGAGATGGTAACCAGCACTTGCTTCCAGTGTACCGGGCAACAGCGCTATTGCATGCCGGATAGGTTCACGAACAGCGCCGCCAAGACCGCACCGCAGATGGGACCGAGGACAGGAATCCAGGCATAACTCCAGTCTGAGGAGCCTTTACCAGCAATCGGGAGCAGAGCATGCGCCAAGCGGGGAGCGAAGTCGCGCGCCGGGTTTATGGCATAACCGGTTGTCGCGCCTAAAGACAAACCAACGCTCCACACCAGAGCGCCGACGAGAATCGGGCCGAGGCTGGGCGGTGAACCTGCTGGCGCCAGTCGCTTGGAAGCGATGGCGGTTGCTGCCAAGACAAGAACAAAGGTCCCGATGACTTCGCAAACGAAGTTGCTGAGCGTGTGGCGGATGGCCGGAGCGGTACAGAATACGGCGAGCTTATCGGCTGGATTCTCCGTGACGCGCCAGTGCGGGTAAAAAAAGATCCAGACGAGTACAGCGCCAACAAAGGCACCGGCAAGCTGCGCCGGAATGTAGAGCCAAAGACGTTCCGCGTGCCCCGTCATGACGACGGAGGCGATGGTGAAGGCGGGATTGAGATGTTGATCTGGGTCGCCGAGCGCGGCCGCCACAACGATGCCAAGAAGAACGGCTAATCCCCAAGCCGTGGTGATCACCAGCCATCCGGCATTGGTTGCCTTTGTCTTTGCCAGCAGCACTCCGGCCACGACGGCATCGCCTAAGAGCATTAGAACAGCGGTGCCGACGAACTCGCCGAACACAGCGGCGGCCTGCGATTCCATAGAATTGTCCTTGTTCAAAGTACACTACGGCTGCTGCTGTAGCACGCAAGGAGAGGCACTGCTTGTCTTACATACTGGCGCTGGATCAAGGCACAACAAGTTCGCGCGCAATTCTTTACGACCATGAGGGAAAGATCCGCGGCGTCGCGCAACAGGAGTTTGAGCAGATCTACCCGCAGCCCGGTTGGGTGGAACACGATGCGGAAGAGATCTGGGCGTCGCAGATGGGCGTCGCGATCGGGGCACTGAGTCGAGGACATGCCAGGCCGCGCGACCTGGCTGCGATCGGTATCACCAATCAACGCGAGACGACCGTTGTGTGGGACCGCAAGTCGGGTAAGCCGGTCTATAACGCGATTGTGTGGCAGGACCGCAGAACTGCCGGTATTTGCAAGCAGCTGCGCGAACAGGGACTCGAAGAGGAAGTTCGCCGGAAAACGGGCTTGTTAATTGACGCATACTTCTCCGCCACGAAGGTCATGTGGATTCTCGACAATGTGGCGGGTGCGCGGGCAAAGGCTGAAGCGGGAGAACTCGCGTTTGGCACGGTAGACAGCTGGTTGGTTTGGAACCTGACCAGCGGAAAGCTGCACATCATCGATGCCACGAATGCTTCACGCACGATGTTGTTCAACATCCATAGCGGCAATTGGGACGAAGGGCTGCTGGAGAACTTGCGGATTCCGCGCTCGCTTTTGCCGGAGGTGCGTGAATCCAGCGAGCAGTATGGGAAGGTGTCCACTAGTCTCGGGTTGGGGGATGTAACCATTGCTGGGATTGCGGGTGACCAGCAGGCGGCCCTTTTTGGGCAAGCGTGTTTCCGCCCGGGCATGGCGAAGTGTACCTATGGAACGGGGGCCTTTCTCTTACAGAATCTAGGCGACGACGCGCGGGAATCGAAGAATCGCCTGCTGACAACCGTTGCGTGGAAGAAGGATCGTACCCTTGCCTACGCATTGGAAGGAAGTATCTTCATCGCCGGTTCGGTTGTCCAATGGTTACGCGATGGCCTGGGTTTGATACAGAAGTCGGAAGATGTGGAGCAGTTGGCGTTGAGTGTTCCGGATAACGGCGACATATATCTGATACCGGCGTTTACAGGCTTGGGCGCTCCGCATTGGGATCCACACGCGCGCGGCACGATTATCGGCATTACGCGCGGCACGAAGGCGGGACATATCGCTCGTGCGGCATTGGAGAGCATTGCCTATCAAGCAGCGGACCTGATTGCGGCGATGCACGAGGATTCTGGTACGGAGATCCGTGAGTTGCGCGTGGATGGCGGCGCCGCGCGGAACGACACGCTGATGCAGTTCCAGGCGGACGTTCTGCAAATACCGGTGGTGCGGCCGGCTATTACCGAAACCACTTCATTGGGGGCGGCCTATCTGGCAGGGTTGGCGGTAGGTTTTTGGAAGGATATGGACGAAATTCAGTCACACTGGCAGATGGATAAGACGTTTCAGCCATCGCGGAATACTGCAGAGGTGGCACGTCTTCGGTCGCGCTGGCAGGAGGCGTTAGGCCGTTCGAAGAATTGGAGCGAAGCGGCGTCATGAAACGGACAGAAATGCTCGATCGCTTGCGTTCACACGCGAGCGAGTGGGACATCGTGGTGGTGGGAGGCGGCGCTACCGGAGTGGGTGTGGCGATTGATTCGGCTTCGCGGGGATATGACACGCTGCTGTTGGAAAGCTCCGACTTTGGCAAGGGCACCTCCAGCCGTAGCACGAAGCTGGTGCATGGGGGCGTTCGGTATCTGGAGCAGGGGAATGTGTCGCTAGTGATGGAGGCGTTGAAAGAGCGCGGCCTGCTTCGACAAAATGCGCCGCACCTGGTAGGCGACCTGGAGTTTATCGTTCCCAACTACGACTGGTGGGAAGCCCCATTCTACGGGCTAGGGTTAAAGCTCTACAATCTGCTTTCTGGAAAATATGGGTTTGGCCCGTCGCGCATTCTCTCCCGCGATGAGACCCTGACGCAGCTGCCGACGATCAACCAGGAAGGACTGCGCGGCGGGGTCAGCTATTTCGATGGCCAGTTCGACGATGCACGGCTGCTGATCAATATGGTGTCGACGGCAGCTGAGCAGGGCGCGACGTTGTTGAACTACGTGCGCGTTACGGGATTAACCAAGGGCAGCGACAACTTCGTGGATGGCGTGGTGGCGCATGACGAAGAAACCGGGGACGAGTACACCGTGAAGGCGAAGGTTGTGGTGAATGCGACTGGTCCCTGGACCGATACCGTGCGGCGTCTGGCAGACGCGTCGATCCAGCCGATGATCGCGCCCAGCCAAGGCATTCATCTGGTGTTTGACCGTTCGTTTCTGCCAGGCAATTCAGCCATTATGGTTCCGCATACAAGCGACAAGCGCGTGCTGTTTGCGATTCCGTGGCACGAACATACTGTGGTGGGGACAACCGATACTCCGATCCCAGCCCCGCTGCTGGATCCGGTCCCCATGGAGAAGGAGATCGAGTTCATTCTGGAGACGGCTGCAAAGTACCTGCACCACGCTCCGAAGAGGGCAGATGTGCTAAGTGTTTACACCGGAATCCGACCTCTGGTGAAGGCTGGCGGCGGCGCAAATACAGCCGCGCTCTCTCGCGATCACACCATTCACATCGATGAATCAGGTGTTCTGACTATCACGGGCGGCAAGTGGACGACCTACAGGCATATGGCCGAAGACTGCGTGAACCACGCAATGACGCTGGGCAAATTGCCGGAGAGGCCTTGCGCTACCAGACAACTAAAGATTCACGGCTTTCACCCGCCGGAGCCCGAAATGGGTCATCTTTCAGTCTACGGGTCTGATGCGGAAGCTATTCAGGAGTTGATTCGTGGAGACCAGGAGCTAGGAAGACCATTGGTAGAGGGCTTGCCTTACACGGGCGCTGAAGTGGTTTGGGGTGCCAGGATGGAAATGGCGAGGACAGTGGAAGACATTCTGGCGCGTCGAACGCGGTCGCTGTTTCTCAACAGCAAAGCCGCGATCGATTGTGCGCCCAAAGTAGCTGAGCTGCTGGCAGCCGAGCTAGGCTACGGCGCGGAGTGGCATGCCGCGGAACTGAACCGATTCATGCCCATTGCACGCACCTTCACGCTCGACGCGGAAGCAAACTGAATTCAGACCAAAGGACGAGGAAACGGAGCCGCATCGGACGATTCTAATTCCTCGTTTTCCGGAAGAAGCGGATTGTAGGCCATTATTTGGTCTTCTTCCGAAGTGGGAGGGGCATCCTTGCGTGCTAAACGCTTGGCTTCCTTCTCCTGCTGCTTCTCTTTGCGTTGTTGTTCTTTCTGGCGTTTCTTGAATGTCTGTGGGCCTCTTCCGGCCATACATGCCTTCCTTCCTGAAATGACAAGGCCGCCCTAGTCTGCGCGCCTTCGCACGTGGACTGAGGCGGCCAGCCAACAACTATTAGATGTAAAGACTACCAGCGGGATTCGCGCCCGCGACCACCGCCGCCGCCGGAATTGCTGCGACGACCGGAGTACCCACCGCCGCCACCACCAGCCGGCTTCGGACGAGCTTCGTTCACATTGAGGGCCCGGCCGTGAAGCTCGGCTCCGTTCAATTGATCGATTGCTGCCTGTGCGCCATCCGGTTCCGTCATTTCGACGAAGGCAAAACCGCGGGATTGACCGGTTTCCCGATCAGTCACGATGCTAACGCGCTCGACACTCCCGTAGCGGGAGAAGGCGGCGGTAAGGTCGTCCTGCGTTGTTTGATAGCTGAGATTACCAACAAAAATGTTTGTCACTATAAGATCCTTTACTGTGTTTTATCTTTGTCGGACTGCTCAAACACCAATGAACTAAGGCGGGGATTGCGGCCGGAAAGCACTCGAAGGGTGATACGGTTGCGAACAAAGACAACTTAAGTGTACCAGAAACTGCGCTTGTCGGAGTGCTCACATTTCACGCCGATTTTCCAGCGAGCGAGACATGGTGACTTCATCGGCGAACTCCAGGTCGCTGCCTACGGGAATACCCATAGCGATACGGGTCACGCGGGGTCCTAGAGGCTTCAGCAGACGAGAAAGATAGACGGCCGTGGCTTCGCCTTCCACGGTGGGATTAGTGGCCAGGATAATTTCATCCACCTGGGACTGATGCACGCGGTCGACTAAGCCTTTGATCCTCAATTGCTCTGGGCCAATACCGCGTAAGGGAGAGATGGAGCCGTGCAGTACATGGTAGAGGCCGCGGAACGTGTGAGTGGTTTCAATGGGAAGAATGTTGTGAGGCTCTTCCACTACGCAGATGTGGTTGTGTTCGCGGTGAGGGTCGCGACAGTACAGACAGAGTTCGCCATCGCTGATGTTATTGCATTGTTCACAGATGCCGAGCTTGTCTTTGATGTCGAGAACTGCCTGAGCGAGCTGCTCGGCATCCTCACGGGGCGCTCGCAGCAGGTGAAAGGCAATACGCTGGGCGGATTTCTGTCCGATTCCAGGAAGCCGTTTGCATTCCTGAATGAGCCGGGCCAGCGGCTCTGCAAACTCGGGCATTAAAACAAGCCGGGAGGTAGCCCGAGTCCGCCGAGCATGCCGCCCATCTTGCCCTGCGTTTCGTCGTCGACCTTCTTGGCGGCCTCGTTAAAAGCAGCCATGACCATGTCCTGCAGCATTTCGACATCACCCGCGACTTCGGGGTCGATGGTGACACCGAGTACATGCTTGTGACCGTCCATCTTGACTGAGATCATGCCGCCACCGGCTGAGGCTTCCACCCGAATCTGCGCAATCTGCTCCTGCATTTTCTGCTGCATGGCTTGCGCTTGCTTCATCATGTTTTGCATGTTCTGCATATTGCCGGGCATTTTCATAGCTGTGGGTACGCCTCTTTTTCTAAAGCTTACTCATTCAAATTTCGCACGTTGCGCACGTGGGCTCCAGGGAAGAGCTCCTGGAAGCGCTTAACGCCAGGATGAGAGAGCGCTCGTTCGCGGACGGCAGAGTCGCCGTCGGAGGTGCGCTCGGCCGAGGCGGACGGTGTTGCCGGTGCGATACCCTGGCCCGCTTCCAGTTTGATCTTGACCGGGCGGCCCACGATTTGCGCGGCCATCTTCTCGATAGCCGGATCGCGGAGAGCGAGCATGGACATCTTCGGCGCACGCACCACCAGTTGACCGCCTTCGAGCAGCAGTTCGGCTCGCGCCATGGCGTCAGCGCTGAAGTTCATGCCGGCCTGGCGCAACGCTGTCTCAAAATCCTGTTGCAGGTTGCCGCTGCCGGCGACTGGTTGCGGCACCGTAAGAACTGGCGGTTCTGCCCTTGCTGCTTTCACCGGAGTTGGCGCGGCCTCGGCTTTAGGAACAGGCGCCTGAAAAGTGGGCGGACGTGGAATGCCGGCGCGAGTAGTTGCGGTCAGCAGGGAACCGCCCGCCACGGGTGACGCACTAGCTTTAGGGGAGGGCAGTGGAGCAGGAACAGCCGTTGGCTCATCCGAAGCGAGGCTCGCAATGGCCCGTTCAATCGACTGCATCCTGCCGGCGTGTACCAGCTTTACCAGGCCCAATTCCAAGTGCAAACGCGGCTGGAGCGAGGTCTGCAAAGCCTTGTAGAGATCGAGCGTGAGGTTCAGGTAACGCGTGAGGTCTTCTTCGCTAAAGTGCAATGCCGTTTCCAGCATTCGCTGTTGCTCGTAGTCCGATGCAGCAATCAGGCGGGTGGTCTTGCCGGCGATGCGAACGACTAGCAGATTGCGCCAATAACGGGACAGCTCGCGCGAAAAATGCTGCAAGCTCTGGCCGGTATTTTCGAGCTCCTGGACGATCTCGATCATATGGCCGGCATTTTGCTGTTCTACGGCTTCGGCTACTGCCCGCAGCGAGTCGGAACCGAAGACGCCGAGCAGCGAACGGATGTCCTCTACCCGCAAGGTGCGACCGCAGCAAGCGATGGCCTGATCGAGCGCAGACAGCGAGTCGCGGACACTGCCTTCGCCCGCCTGCGCGATAACGGCCAGCGTTTCTTCGTCGGTTTCGATACCTTCCTCGCTGGCGATGAACTTCATGCGCGCGACAAGCTCGGCGAAATCAACCGACCGAAAGGTGAAGTGCTGGCAGCGCGAGGCAATCGTATTCGGAATCTCGTTCGCTTCCGTTGTACACAGGATGAACACCACCCATTCAGGGGGTTCTTCCAACGTTTTCAAAAGCGCATTGAAAGCTTCCTTTGTAATCTGGTGAGCTTCGTCAATGATGAAGACTTTGTAGCGGTCGCGTGCGGGACGGTACCGAACGTTCTCCCGTATCTCGCGCATTTCGTTGATGCCGCGATTCGAGGCCGCGTCGATTTCGATCACGTCGGGCGAGTTGCTGGCCGTGATTTCGAGACAGCTGGCGCACACGCCGCAGGGCGTCGCCGTGGGACCCTGGATGCAATTCAGACAGCGGGCAACAATGCGGGCGACGGTGGTTTTGCCGGTGCCGCGTTGGCCGGAAAAGATGTAGCCATGCGCAATTCGACCACTGCCGATGGCGTTGGTTAGAGTCTTCTGTACGTGCTCCTGGCCGATCAGTTCGCCAAAGGATTGGGGCCGGTATTTCCGGGCGATAACTTGATACATGAGGAGAGCGCTTCCTGGAATCAGCGATTCGGGTGCCGGCGGGGGAGATTGCCAGACCCCGGGTGATCCGCGGCACACAAGCTAAGCCGCTACCGTTGCTTCCTTCCGGACCTGGCGGGGTTTACAGCCGCCCATTGCACGAAGCCCGGAGCCTGACAACTCACAATCTTAACATCCGCTGTCAGCTTTGCTTGTGTAGAACAGCCTGCAGTTTTTCGGCGAAAGGACTGATGGAAGCGGGCCGTGGTTCGCGACCGTCGTCGCGGGGTTTAGACGGTTCCGGCGCTCGCTCCGGAACCGCGGGCTTCGCCTCTTCTTCGTTGAACGGGAACTCTTCCACTGCGGGCCGGGCGGTGGCCTGAACCGGTGCAGGCGCCGCAGCCAGGTAGCGGTCTTTTCGAAGCAGGCTGCGCTCGAGAGCGCTGATCCAGCTGGTGAATTCACCGCTGTTCTGGGTATCTTTGCGAAGGGCATTCCGCAGCGCCTCCATCTTCGAATCGAGATTATCCAGGTGGTGAAGCAGCATGGCTTCCTCGAACAGCGGAACCTTGGGCGAACCGAACTCCAACTCGCCGTGGTGACTGATGATCATGTGCTCAATCAAGGTACGAAGCTTGGGCGGAAAGTCCGGTAGCGCCGTAATTACGTCACCGACCATTCGAAGGCCGATGATAATGTGCCCCAGCAGTTGACCGTCGGGGCTGTAGCCGAAGCTGCGCGTATACGTAAGTTCTTCGATTTTGCCGAGGTCGTGGACGATCGCGCCCGTGAGCAGCAGGTCCTGGTCCACGTTTCGATAGTGCGGTCCCACGAGCCGGCACAATGAGCAGAGAGATAAAACGTGCTCAAGCAAACCGCCGCGGCAGGCGTGGTGGATGGTCTTGGCGGCAGGAGCAATGCGGTAGCGACGCGCCATTTCCGGGTTCGCGAAGAGGGTCTGGAGCAGCGTGCGCAGATGCGGATTGCCGATACCGGCGATGATGCCCTCGAGCTCGCGCCACATCTCGTTCGAGTCGCGTTCTGAACACGGGAAGAAGTCATCGAAGTCGACCTCGTGGTCCTCCATGCGGCGCAGCCGGTGAACCGTGAATTGCGTACGGTTCTGGTACGGCTGCATTAGCCCTTTGACCTTCACGAAATCGTCACGGTCGAAGGTGTCCATCACTTCGGCCACGTTGTCCCACATCTTGGCTTCGATGTCGCCGGTGCGATCGGCCAATTGAAGGGAAAGGTACGGCTCACCGGTTTTCTTCTGCCGGATTTCCTTCGATAACACCAGGAAATACGCCGTAACCGTTTCGTTGGGCGCGAGTGTGCCCACGTAGGGAGATTTCATACAACCGCGGCTAGCGGGAGCTGCTCTTTCCGGTAACGGTTTCTTTGGTGCCGGGAATGGGAACTACCCACAACACGCGCTTTTTCCGCGTTTTCTGTTCCACTTCAGCCTTGGTCACGGTTTCGGGCTTCAACTGCACAGGATCCTGCCATCGTGTGTCCTGTCCAGGCGCCGCACCGGTATCGACATAGCCCTGCCGAATCTGCAGAAAAGCCGATTTTCGCAAGGTGGTGAGGTATTCGCGGACCTTTGGCTGCATCTTCGGCGCATACAGGATGTTTTCAATTTCCGGCTTTGCTTCCGCCAGACTCTCCAGGCCCGCCTTCGTGTGATCGTCCACCTTCAGGATTTCGAAGCCGGTTGGTATGCGCAAGGGCTGAGTCACACCGCCTTTGGGCAGATTCCAAACGGCCTCCTCAAACTGCGGGGCAAGATCGCCTTTCTTGTAGCTGCCAAGAACGCCGCCCGCCTTCGCCGTGTTCGCGTCTGAGTTATCGCGAGCCAGATCGGTGAAGCGTTGGCCATGGGAAGCGTCCAGCGCGATTTGTTTTGCCTTCTTTTCCGCCGCTGCTATGCCTGCTGCATCCTTCTTTTCGGTTGAGATCAAAATCTCGCTGATGTACACCTTCTCGTCGCGTACGAAGTCGGATTTGTGGGAGTTGTAGTAGTCTTCCGCCTCCTTGTCCGTAATCGTAATATGGCGGCCTACTTCCTCACCAATGACCTGCCGCGTGATGAAATTGTTTTTCGTCTCTGACTGAAAATCTTCGAAAGTCATACCCGACTGCTCCCGAATGTATGCGTGGAACTTGTCGGGATCTGAGAGGTTTGCCTGACGCTGCAGATTCGTCATGTACTTGGTAACTTCGGAATCCACATTGACGTTGAGGTCCTTGCCCTTTTGCACCAGCAGCAGCTCGTCGATCCGGTCTCGAAGCATGTTCTTCGAGTGCTCCTCAATCTGCTGTTGCATTTGGGCCGGCGTCGCGCCTTGGGCCTTCATTTCAGCCGTGGCTTCCCGCCTCATGCGGTCTAATTCGTCCTGGCTGACGATGTCGCCATTCACCTTAGCCACAATCTGGTCCACGACCTGGACGTCGGCCGCGAAACTCGCCGTAGCAAGCGCTAGCGCACCTAAGAACCGGAATTTCATAGGGTTGAACTTCCTATTATGCCAAGACGAACGGGAGTTTGCCGGGTTGCGACTAGTTTAAAGGCGCGACTTCGCGGGACGAGCGGATATGGTCGGGGTCGGAACGGCGGCGGACACCCGTACTGACAGTTTGACAGCGTACTCCGCACCAGTAGTACTCTTGCCCTCCTAGGGGTTTCCCGTTTGATTGACAGTCCCAAGAAAAAAAGATTAATGTCGGTTCTGCGACCCACAATATGGTTACCGAATGTGCCCCGAGACCGAACTTACTTGTTCAAAATGCGACACTCGCGGCGCTTCCGTGCCTCTCCGGCGACGTGCACGAGCCTGCGATAAACATGCTGACCTTCGAGGATCACGAAGCGGCTATCATCGAAGCGGTGCTGGCTGCTCCCGAAGCAGTCGTCCTGATTGAGCACTCTTCGCTTACTTCTTCCATAGTGCAGGAATTAGAATCCTCTCATCCAGGTCCGTTGAAGCTGGTGGTGCGGGTGGATGAATTGCAGCCGGCGCAGGTGGAAGACGCAGTGACTTTGGGCTGCGCAGGCGTAATTACGCCAAGCTTGACGAGGCAGGCCCTGGCTCGCATGCTGGCCTCGCTGGACGCGGGCGAAATGTGGCTGGAACGTAAGTGGAGCAGCTATCTGATCCGGCAGTTCCGACAGAAGCAACGACGCCCCAAATTAAGCAAGCGCGAGTATGATGTTTTGAACCTGTTGCAGCGGAGGCTGAAGAACCGCGAGATGGCGCATGAACTTGCAATCAGCGAGGAAACGCTGCGGTGGCATCTACGGCATTTGTACGCCAAGACGAAGCGGCGGTCCAGAGGGGATTTGGTGCTGTACGCCCAGGCCCTGAACTCCGGGCAGGGAGATGTTCAACCCGGGGCGGAGCTCACTAAAGCGGCTCACTGAGCGTCTAAACGCGCGCAGTCCTGGGGTCTGCGGACGGAACATCTCTGGAGGACATTGTGATCCGAAGACGACTTCTTTCAAGGCTCTCCAAAACCTTTGGCGTGGGCCTGCTCGCATCGGGGGCAGCCGAGACGCAACAGCCGCCGTCTCATAAGAAGCTGAATATCCTGATGAGAAGTTCGTGGGGCTCCGATGATCCGACCCGGGCGTCTTTCCCGTTTGCGCATGGCCTCGCATTGTCTGACGCAGGGCACGACGTGCGAATCTTTCTTACGGGCGAGGCAACGTACCTTATGCGCAAAGCTACCGCGGCGGCGATATTGCCCGTAGGTTGGCCTCCGCTTGACGAGATGCGCGAGAAAATCGTCGCGAAGCATATCCCTGTCTTCTCTTGAGGGGCTTGTTCACGGGCCCGTGGGGTCACGGAAACCGATATCGAAGTATGGGGCGCTAAGTTCGGGAGTCCAGCGGTTTTAGTTTCGCTGGTCGAATGGTGCGATCGGATTATGACGGAATAATTCCGATCAATCAATCTTGCGGATTGTGTGGAGCGGCGATGAGAACGGAGTTGCTGCGATTCAGTGGTGCCGTGGAGCGTGATCCAGCTATCGATCAGTGGCTGAAAGAGCCTGTAAGCGAATTGCGAGCGATTGCGCATCAATGGTTCGACGTAATGCGTAAGTGCGGGGACGAAGTCCGGGAAGTGTTGCATGACGGCTGTCCGGTTGCATGCTTGGGAGACGCCCCCTTCGGCTATGTCAACGTATTCGCGTCGCACGTCAATGTGGGCTTCTTCCACGGGACAGCGCTTCGGGATCCGGCGCGCCTGCTGCAAGGCAGCGGGAAGTTTATGCGCCATGTGAAGTTGAGACCGGGAACGGCCGCAAATACCCTGGAACTGAGCAGGCTCATCGAGGCGGCGTACGCGGACATAAAGATGCGCGTTGAAAACGGCTAGCGAACGAGCGCCCATTTGTCCCGATTAGTTTGCGGGACCGGCAAACAACAGCAGATTGCCATCCGGATCTTTGATGATGAACGTTCTGGCGCCCCACGGCTGCCGTTTCAGGGGCTGGTGGAATGTAGCACCCGCGGACTGAAACTCAAGAAAGAGGAGCTTCATTTCGTCCGTTCTGGCAACGGTCATAGATGCCGACAATAGTTCCTCACGATCACGGACCGTCGCATCGATGACTCGCCCCTCGACACACCTCAGATTGAGACGCGCCGCGTCGCGAGCCACTTGCGCGTAGTAGGCAGGGCTGCCGTAACTGAATACGACGGAAAAGCCTAAGATCGTGCAGAAAAACTCACATGATCGCTCGATATCGGCGACGAGGAGTTGCGGCTCGGCGCCCGTGATGGTGGGCTTAGACGGCGGTGATGTTACATTGCGCGAAGTGCCGGAAATTCCGGCTTTCAGGGCTTGCCAACTTTCGAACCCGTGTTCTCTGGCCACTATTTCCTGGGCATCACTGAGTTTGAAGCTCGCGGCCAGAATCTCGGAGTCGGGCATATTCAAGAACCGCGGTATCAGCTGGCGGATTTGCGCGGCCACTGGATAGTGCTGTTCGCGGTGCCAACGTAGTATGAGTTTGGCTTGCTTTCTCAGATTCTCTAAGTCGGGCATAGGCCTCCACGATGAAATCGTGCAGGTGGGCATTGCCCTTCGGCGACGCGCCGATGCACCCTACAAGCGCCGATTCGTAGTATCGGCCACCATGTGAGTAGTTGTCAACCGAGAACCAAGCCGGTGGAGCGTGGTTCGTCGCATCCGGCCTTCGTCGTCGTCGTGGGATACTTGCGCAAACTGGATGTAAATCTCGAGGATCTATGACAGACTGGTTCGCCCGTCCCGTGTTCCACGTCAAGGATGTCGAAGCTTCACTTGGCTTTTACATTGATCGGCTCGGATTCACGAGCCCCTGGCGCTACGACGAGGACGGAACGGCGCACGTGGCACAAGTGGACCGGCAGGGTTGTGCGCTTATCCTGGCCGACACCTGGCCGGAGAAGATTGGTAAAGGGGTGATGTTCATTTCCCTGAATGTCCAGCCGGAGACGCACGAGGCTGCCGTCGCCGCGTTGGACGGGCTACGGGCAGAACTCGAGGGCAACGGTGTTTTGGTGAAGGAGGACTGTTGGGGTTATCGGCTTCTAGTGGTCGACGATCTCGACGGCAATCAGCTCTTGTTCAACTATCCCAACGACACTGCATCCGGCTAGATGAGTACAGATCTGGGCGAGAGCGCATCGGGCTCGGTGAGACTGAGGCGCGGTAATTGGTACCCGAGCAGCAGCAGACCAGCTTGTGACGCATAGCTGACCGCTCTTACTTCGTAATGACTCCGCATGCTACTCGGGCGCCTGCATTGCCGGCCGGATCGGACTTCATATCGTCTGCTGAGGCGTGAATGACCAGGGCAGTACCGCCGTTGCTGTAAATGGAGTGGCTATCGTCGCCCATGTTCACGTTCGCGGCAGTGACGGTTGCTTTCGCGGTGCCGTCACTAGCAACCGTAAAATTCTCCATGTCTCCGGCATGCGGCCCGGCGGGATTTTGCAGGCCATGGTGCTTAGCGTCGGGATTGAAATGCGGGCCCGCTGACTTGAAGTCAGGCGCTTCGCACTTCGCCGCCTGATGAATGTGAATGGCGTGTTCACCCGGTGTCAGATTCTTGAGGTCGAGGTCAATTTTGACACCCGTGGATCCCGAAGGAGACAGCGTTGCAGAGCCTACGCTTTCACCTTGCGCGTTCTTCAGGTTCACGCTTGCAGACTGAGCCGTTAGAGGTAATGCAGAAGCAGCCAACAAAAAGAAACTGCCGGAAAGAAGCCGGGAGATGTGCATAGCTCAACCAGCATAGTATGTGCGATTCGGGTCTTAGTGCACAGGAGTTGATATGGAGTCGACTTCCGGCCGGTTCAGCTCACTATGGCGGGTGCCGTATGAGAGATAGATAAACAAGCCGATCACCATCCAGAGGAAGGCCGTGATCTGCGTCATGTGATCGAGCGCGACGATCATGCCCCCACACACGATAATCCCCAGGATCGGTGTGACAGGCACGAAAGGCGTACGGAAGGGACGGTCCATGGTCGGCTGCTTCTTACGCAGGATCATCACGCCCACGCACACCAGGACGAAGGCAAACAGCGTGCCAATGGAGGTGAGGTCGCCGGTGATGTCGCCGGGTAGCAATCCGGCCAGTAAACCGACAAACACAAACAGGATGATGTTGCTCTTATAGGGCGTGCGGAAACGCGGATGCAATTCGGAGAAGATTTTCGGCAACAGCCCGTCATTAGACATGGAGTAAAACACCCGACTCTGCCCGAGCAACATGACCAGAATTACGGAGGAGAAACCGAACAGGATGGCGACCGTCACCAGCGTTGCCAGCCAACCGTAGCCAGGCATGTGGTGCTCAATCGTATAGGCAACCGAGGCTTCTTTGCCGGCGGTAAGAAACTCCTGCCAGCGCCCTACGCCCGTAAGTACGTAACCGAAGAGGACATAGAGTACCGTGCAAACGGCAAGCGAGCCAAGAATCCCGCGAGGCATGTCGCGTGCCGGATTTTTGGTTTCCTGGGCTGCGGTGGAAACTGCGTCGAAACCGATAAAAGCGAAGAACACGATGCCGGCGCCGCCGAGTACGCCACCCCAGCCGTGTTTGAACAGACCTTCGTGTCCGGCCATGCCGGCTGGAATCAGGAAGGGCGTGTGATTAGCGGGGTTAATGAAGCGCCAGCCGATGGCGATAAAGGCGATAACGATGGTGACCTTCACCAGCACAATGATGCAGTTGATCAAGGCAGATTCCTGGATGCCTTTGATTAAGATCAGCGTTACTGCCAGCAGAATGATTAGCGCTGGCGCATTGATGATGCCCTGCACACCCTGGGGAGATGTCTGCAAAAAGGAATGGCACCACTGATAAGGAATCGCGCCGCCGAACAGATTGTTCAGGTATTCGCTCCAGGCAATGGCGACCGTGGTGGCGCCGAGCGCGTATTCGAGCACTAACGCCCAACCGATTACCCACGCGACAAACTCACCCATGGTGACGTACGAATAGGTATAAGCGCTGCCTGCGATGGGAAGCATTGCCGCAAATTCGGCGTAGCACATGCCCGCAAAGGCGCAACCGATGGCGGCCACGAGAAACGAGACAGTAACTGCCGGACCAGCCGCCTGGGCCGACGCTGCAGCCGTGCGCACAAACAGGCCAGCGCCGATGATGGCGCCGATGCCGAGTGCAATCAGCCCGGTTGCACCAAGCGTTCGTTTCAGGCCGTCACCATGATCATTGGCCTGCTGCAGCAGTTTGGAAATGGGCTTGCGGCGAAATACACTCATGCGCGTTACTCGACACAATAGCAAAGAAACGGAGAGGACAAAACAATTCCGTTACGAGATGCCGGGTACGAGGCGGCGGACGAGCACAACCGTAAAATCGTCGGCGAACGAAAAGCTGCCGGACCAGGAGCGTACATGATCGACAAGCAGGTGTACTAACTGTTGGCAGGGTTCGGCGGCGTGAGCGCGCAGGAAACTCGCTAGTGCAGTCTCGCCCCATTGCGTGCCGTCGGCCTGCGCCGCTTCCGTCACGCCGTCGCTATAGAGCACTAACAAGTCCTCGGGATAGAGTGTGCATTCTTGCGCCAGGTACTCATTGTCTGGAAATAGACCGACGACCATGCCGCCACCGCGAAGCTCCTCCACCTCGCCATTGGCGCGTAGAATCAGCGGGTAATTATGTCCTGCGTTTGTGTACTCCAACCTGCCGGAAGGAGGGTCTAGGACCCCATAGAACGCAGTGATGAAGCGGCCGAGAGGGAACCGCCCCGCCAGATTGCGATTCAATGTGGAAACGGCCTCATCTGGGGCAGGATTTCCGTCCGCCAGCATCTGCATGCGCGCCTGCAGACCCGACATCATAATCGCCGCCGGCATGCCTTTCCCGCACACGTCGGCAACCATGAGGCCGATCCGTCCGTCATCGTAAGGAAGAAAATCGTAGTAGTCGCCGCCGACGGCACGGCAAGGCAGGTTGTAGCCGGCCAGTTCATACGATGGGCATGGGGGCGCCTCACCGGCAGCAGCGAGCGTTGCATTTCGCAAGCCTGGTCGAGTTCAGATTGCATCAGGCGCTCCTGTTGTTCGATCAGGGCTAGCCGGGCATGCTCAATGCGAATGGCAGCAACGTTCGCCATGACGGTCAGAAGATCCAGATCTTCACGCGAAAATGGTCGAAGAATGGTTCCGTTGTCGACATAGATCAGACCTATCACTCGATCGGACGTTTGCAGGGGAACCGCCATAATGCTGCGAATCTGCTGCGCCACAATGCTCTTTTGTTCTCGCAGCGCGGTATCGGATTGGGCGTCGCTGATAATGAGCGAGGTCTTCTTTCGAAGCACTTCGCTGCGGACTGCCGGTGCTGAGCGAGAAGCCCTCGCCGCGGCTGGCGCGAACCTTCAGCGTCTTCGTTCTCGATGGTGAAAATCACGTCCGCGCCGTGCTTCGACAGCAGACAGCGCCAGATCCAGAATCAACTCGAAGAGGTCTGCAAGCGGCCGATGGCCGGCAAGCTCTTGACCGGCGCGGATGAGGGCGTTTACCACCCGCGTGGAAGAGAGCGCAGACACGTTGGGTTCATCGCCTCCCTGGGTGATGCCGAGCACCTCGTCGAGGGTTGTGACGATGGTAGTGCCTCGCGGGATGGTGCTCGGGAGAGCGGCGGGTACGCCGTCACCGCCAACCTCAATTGTCAGATGACCGACGTAGATACGGTCGCCCTCACGCAGGAGCCGAACCTTCGTTAGCGGCTCATCATTGACGATGGTGCCGTTGCGGCTTCCGCAATCTGTAACCGTCCAGCCGTTTTCGACCGGGTCGATACAGAGATGCCGGCGGGAAAGAGCGGGATCGTCCGGGTAAGCCAGATCGTTGTCGATGGCGCGCCCGAGCGAGAGCGCGCGCTCTGCCAAGTCGACCTTTGCAGCCGTGCCATTGGGACCTTTAATGAGTAGCTGCATGGCAGAGAAGTCCTAACCTTACATCGTTCGCCGCACCTTGGCAAGGCTCGATTGAGGCGGCCGTTCACGATGTTTGCCGCTATAACCCGGCGGCGCTTGCGGGCGTGGCCACGGTTGGGCGACTGGCATTGGCGGGAGACTCGCGGTGGTTTGCAACGGATTCGGTCGCCATTGGTCCGGTGATGAGACGGGCACCACGGGCGTGGGTGAGATAAAGAAAACCCCACTGGATGAAAACCAGGATTCGGCTTTGGAACTGAACGATGTACATCAGGTGGATGAAAAGCCAAACAAACCAGGCTGGGAAACCCGAGAGGTGAACGCCGAAGACATTCGCCACCGCCTTGAATCTGCCGATTACTGCCAGATCTCCCTTATTGAAGTACCTGAATGGCTTGGTATCCGGATTGCCGGCGATGCGTTGTCTAATGTTGTGGGCGACATAGGTGCCACCCTGCATTGCGACTTGTGCAACTCCCGGCAGCGGCTTCCCCTGGGGATCGAGAGAGAAGGCAAGGTCACCGACGACGAAGATGTCCGGGTAATTCGGAATCGCCAGCTGATCGTTGACCTTAATGTGCCCGGCGCGGTCAGTTTCTACACCAGTGCGCTTGGCGAGTTGACGGGCGAAATCGGTCACCGCCACGCCTGCCGCCCAGATTACAGTTTTGGCCGTGATGCGCTCGTGATCGCCCTGCTTGTTTTTGACCGTGACGCCTTCGGAATCAACCGCGTCCACCATGAGCCCGAAGCGCAGAGTGGCGCCAAGTTGTTCCACTTGTTTCTGAGCCTTAGCTGAAAGGTCGGGCGGGTAGTTGGAAAGTGCGCGTTCGGCTCCATCGACGATGACGATGTGAGCATCGCCTGGATGGATTGACCGGAAGTCGCTGCGCAGGGTTTCGTGTGCGATCTCGCCCAAGAGCCCCGGCGAGTTCCATTCCGGTGGCGCCTGCGCCTACGATTACGAAAGTGAGCCACGCTTGGCGTTGGGCGGGATTCTTGGCCTGTTCCGCGGTCTCGAACGCCGCCAGGATTTTGTGGCGTATTGCCGTGGCGTCCTCAATGCTTTTCAGCGGAGGGGCAATGGCCGACCATTCGTTGTGACCGAAATAGCTCGATTCGGAGCCTGTGGCGACAAGCAGCGTGTCGTACGGGACCTCGTCGTCGTCACGTAGCAATACCTTTTTGTTGGCGGGATCAATATCCACGGCTTCGGCAAGCAGCACGCGGGTATTCTTTTGCCTGCTTAGGACGCCACGGATAGGTGCTGCGATTTCACCTGGCGACAACGACCCGGTAGCGACCTGGTAGAGAAGCGGCTGAAACAGGTGGAAGTTTCTCCGATCGATCAGCGTGATATCGACCGGAGAATGTTTCAAAGCCTGCGCCGCATTCAGACCTCCAAAGCCGCCGCCAATGATCACTAACCGATGTCGATCTGCCATGCCCTATTTTCGTAAACCTTCTAAAGGGCCGCTTGACGCGCATCCAAAATAGCGCTTGACCATGTGCCGAGCCATGCTTACAATGTAGGCACGATGGCGGATTTGCTAGGAACTTTCGAGCAGGCCGTCCTGCTGGCGGTGGTAAAACTGGAAGCCGACGCTTATGGCCGATCTATCTTGCGCAGTGTTCAGGAAGGGTTGAAGCGCGAGATCGCGGCGGGCGCGGTTTACGCGACTTTGGATCGACTGGAGCAAAAAGGAATGCTTTGTTCGCGTTTAGAGGAAGACGCCTCTCCGGCTCGTGCGGGCCGGGCGCGCCGTTATTACCGGCTACTGCCACCCGGAGTCGCCGCATTAAATGAGTCGAAGCGAGCGCTTGAACAGCTGTGGGCAGGAGCAAGCTGGCCGGTTGGAGTACGGTCATGAAACGAGATTCGCCGCCAGGCTGGATGGAGTACACACTGCGTCGGTTTTTGACAACTCGCGATGGCGAATGCATTTCCGGCGATTTGTTGGAGGAGTATCGGCAAGAACAATTGCCGCGGCGCGGATTGTGGGGTGCCGATGCCTGGTACCTCCATCAACTCATCAGCTTCGTGCTGATTCGTATTGCAGGAGGTCTGGTGATGAAAGGAAGTTTGCTTGCCGTTTGTGTGTTTAATGTCGCGGCCGGAACCTGGCTGGGCGTAATGGAACAAGTTCTTCGCCATAGCGGTTTTGGCGGCCGTTCCGTGATTGCCGCCTGCATTGTTGTACAGGCAGTCCTGACGGCAGCGGTGGTTATGTGGCAGCGATATTCGCCCATGCGCTACGCGGTGGAGATTGGAGCGGTCCCGCTGATCGGATTGGGCATTTTTGCTCTCTACGGGATCATGAGAGCGAAACACTTCGAAGGGTTCGTTCTGATTATTGGCGCGGCCCTGATCGTACAAGGGCTCTTGACGTTCCTGGCGTTACTGCCAAGACGTTTTGAGACGGCCTAACCAGTCGCAGGAAGGAGCAGCCGTTCAGGCGAGATCGAGAGTAACGGTCGGCAGGAAGTGCGGACGCCGCCGGGCCTTCGACGCTTGCTCGAATGCGTAAGCGTATTGGATGAGCTTAGGTTCGCTCCAGGCACTGCCGATAAATGACAGACCAACCGGCAACCCGAGGATGTGTCCAGCGGGCACGGTGATGTGCGGATATCCGGCCACCGCGGGCGGGGAAGCACAGCCGCTGTCGATGTGATCGCCATTCACGAGATCCGTTAAGAAGGCCGGGCCCGATGTGGGCGCTACCAGGGCGTCCAGCTTGTTCTTCTTTAGGATGGCGTCAATCCCCTCCTTACGCGACAGCTTGGCATTATGGGCAATGGCCTCGGTATATGCTTTGTCGCCAAGGCCTCCTTTTTGGTTGGCTTGTTCCATAAGTTCCTGACCGAAGTAGGGCATCTCCTCGCGGGCATGCGCTTTGTTGAATGCGATGATGTCGGCCAGAGATTTATGCGGACCGCCGCGTCCAAGTAAGTAGCGGCCCAGGTCGGTTTTGAATTCGTACAGAAGAGCGGTGGTCTCGGTCTCACGCCATCCTTCGAATTCGCTGAAGTCCACCGGATCGACGAGTTCAGCACCGAGGCGCTTCAGGATATCGAGCGACTGTTGCATGAGGGCATCCACCTTGGGCCCCATGGTGAAGTATTGCCGGGCCACACCGAGGCGAGCGCGGCGGAGACCGTCCGGCTTACAGAACTGCGTGTAGTCCGGTACGATCTTGCCGGAAGCGGCGGCAGTTGCCCCGTCGCGCGCATCAACACCTGCGAGTACGCTGAGCAATAGCGCAGCATCGCGGACGGTGCGCGCCATAGGGCCGGCTGTGTCCTGGCTGTGCGCGATTGGGATGATGCCCGCTCGCGAGACGAGACCGAGCGTCGGTTTGATGCCGACGATTCCGTTCATGGTGGAAGGGCAAACCACAGAGCCGTCAGTTTCGGTGCCGACCGCAAGCGCGCCGAGATTCGCTGAGACAGCCACGCCGGAGCCTGAACTGGAACCGCACGGATTGCGGTCGAGCGCATAGGGATTCTTTGTCTGCCCGCCGCGCCCGCTCCAGCCGCTGGTGGAGTGAGAGGACCGGAAGTTAGCCCATTCGCTTAGGTTTGTTTTCCCAAGAAGAACGGCCCCAGCGGCGCGCAGACGTTCCGAGATAAAAGCATCTCGCGGTGTGGATGCGTCCAGTAACGCGAGCGAACCGGCCGTAGTGTGCATACGGTCGTGCGTATCGATGTTGTCCTTCAGCAAAACCGGAATGCCGTGAAGCGGACCACGCACCCCTTTGTGCTTACGTTCGCCGTCGAGCGCCCGGGCGATGGCGAGCGCCTCTGGATTGGTTTCCAGTATGCAGTGGAGGGCCGGCCCGCGCCGGTCAAGCGCTTCTATCCGCTCCAGGTAGAGACGGGTGATGTGCTCGGAGGAGGTTTGTCCGCGCTCCATTTGCCGCTGGAGGTCAGCGACCGTGGCTTCTTCCAAAGCAAAGGCGTGATGCTGCGATTGCGCGGAGGCGGCCAAGGCTGTTGTTGTGGTGGTGAGGAACGATCGGCGATTCATTATCAGTGAAAGTCGTGCGAGCGCGTGACCGCAGTTTGCTGAAAGGCAAGGCGTTCCACATGGGCTGCCTTTACCGAAACAACGCCACTGATGCTCTGCAAAATACCTTTCACCAGTATGTAGGGTGCAACCGTACACTCGGTACGGTGGGTGTTGAAGAGATCCGGTTGAACAATCACATTGACGATGCCGGTTTCGTCCTCCAAGCTGAGAAACACAAAGCCTTTCGCCGTTCCGGGACGCTGGCGCGTGATGACACAGCCTGCTACCTGTAACAGGAAGCCATTGCGCTGCGCTTTGGCGCTGGCAGCATCGAATACGCCGCGGGCGCGAAGAGCCTCACGATGAAACGACATGGGATGCTTGCCGATAGTGAGACTGCTGTGGGAGAAATCGGCGTATACGCGCTGCCCGGGTGTCATGGGCAGAAGCGGAGCGGTATCGGTTTCCTCGGAGACGGGCGCTAACAGCTCCGTGACCGGCTGCAATGCCAGTTGCGCTTGCCATAAAGCGCCGCGGCGATGCTGGTCGGACTTGTGCTTCGGAAGCGCATTCAGTGCGCCCAGTTCCGCCAGTGCGGCAATCTCATCTTTCTGCAGTTCCGGCACGCGCTCCAGTAAATCGCGCATGTTCACGAATGACAAATGGCGGCTCTCCTGTGCAATTTTGCGCGCAGTGGCGGACGCAAGCCCACGCACGTAGTTCAATCCCAAACGGATGTAACGTTGCTTGCCATCGCATTCCACAGTGCATTCGTAACTGGACAGCTGCACGTCTACGGGGCGAAAACGTTGTCCGTGGCGCTGCGCATCTTTTACCAGCGTTGCCGCGGCATAAAAGCCCATAGGCTGGTTATTCAGCATGGCGGCTGTGAACGCAGCCAGATAGTGACACTTCAGCCAGCCGCTGGAGTACGCAATCAGCGCAAAACTGGCGGCATGTGATTCCGGAAAGCCGTACAGGGCGAACGAGGTGATGGCTTGAATAATGCGATCCTGCGTTTCGCCGGTAATCCCTTTTTCGTTCATGCCCGCGCGTAGTTTGATTTCCACTTCGCGCATGCGCTTTTCCGATCGCTTGAAGCCGAAGGCACGGCGCAGTTCTTCCGCCTGACCACCCGTAAATCCCGCGGCGATCATGGCAATGCGAATCAATTGCTCCTGAAATAAAGGAACACCTAATGTGCGCGCCAGTACTGGCTCCAGAGAAGGATGCAAACACACGGGATCTTCCAGGCCCTGGCGGCGTTTCAGGTACGGATGAAGCATCTGGCCGACAATGGGGCCGGGACGAATGATGGCAACCTGTACAACAATGTCGTAAAAATGCGTCGGCCGCATACGCGGCAGACACGACATTTGGGCACGGCTTTCCACCTGAAACCAGCCCACGGTATCTGCTTTCTGCAGTGCACTATAGACCTGGTGATCGCCCGCCGGCAGCTGCGCTAAGTCGATTTCTATGTTTTCCGTATCTCGAACGATGTTGATGGTTTCTTTAAGCACAGCCATCATGCCCAAACCCAGTAAGTCGACTTTGATGATGCCAAGGTCGGCGCAATCGTCTTTGTCCCACTGCACCACCACGCGATCGGGCATGGAGGCCGGTTCCAGCGGCACAATGCAGTCAAGCTGCCCTTGACAAATCACCATGCCGCCTGAATGCTGGCCCAGGTGGCGCGGCAAGTCGAGTAATTCGCTTGTTAGAGAAAAGAATTGAAGCGTGCGTGGGTCACTGAGATCGTAACCGCTATTGCGGAACCGGCGTTCGAGCGTGTCTTTTGGATCGCGCCATTCAAAGTGGTTCATTTGCGCGGAGAGCGCCGCGATTTGTGTTTCATCGAAACCAAGCACCTTGCCTACATCCCGCACGGCAGAACGCGCGCGGTAGGTAATAACATTAGCTGTCATGGCGGCGCCGAGTTCGCCATAACGTTGGTAGACGTATTGAATAGCCTGTTCGCGATCGTCGCCACTGGGCAGATCGAGATCAATGTCGGGCATTTCGCCGCGCTCTTCGGAAAGAAACCGTTCGAACAGAAGCTCCATGCCGACAGGATCGACAGCGGTGATGCCGAGTGAATAGCAAACGGCACTGTTCGCGGCCGATCCCCGGCCTTGCACCAGAATGTTGTGACGCCGGCAAAAATCCACAATGTCCCAGACGATCAGGAAGTAACCGGCAAGGTTCAACTTCTCAATCAGGTTCAGTTCGCGTTCCACCTGCTGGCGAGCGCGGTCGTAATAAGGTCGATAGCGATTGCATGCTCCACGGTCTGTAAGCTGCCGCAGGTAAGAGATTTCGGTTTCACCAGGGGGCACCGGGTAACGGGGGAACTCATAGCCCAAGTCTTCCAACGTGAAGCGAATGCGCGAGGCAAGTTCCTCCGTTTCCGCATACGCTTCCGGAAGGTCGCAAAAGAGCTGCTTCATCACGGACGCCGGTTTCAGATAACGTTCAGTATTTTCATGCAGCAGGCGGCCGGCTTCCTGCAGATTTGTTTTATTGCGCACGCATGTCAGTACATCCGCAAGCGGGCGCTGCTCAGGCGCGCCATAGACGGGGGCGTTAGTTGCCAGCAGCGGCAGCTTCATGCTGCGGGCAAGCGCTACCAAAGCCTGATTGCGGCTTTCCTCCAAACGCCGAAAATGCCGCTGGACTTCGACGTACACATTGCGAGCACCAAAAATCCGAGTCAGCCTGGTGAGACGCTCCTGTGCTTGCGCATAGGCCGGTATGCCGTGCCCATTCCGGAGTGAATCTGCCAGCGGACCTTCATCGCCGCCTGTCAGACAAATCAGGCCTTGTGCATAACGACTGAACTCATCATCCGTGGCAAACGGATTTTCCGGCTTGCCGCCGGTTTTACCGTTGCGCAGTTTCGTAACAGTAATAAGGCGGCACAGGTTCTGATACCCGGTTTGATTTTCGGCGAGCACCGTGTAGCGGCAGCCCTCGGGTGTGGCAATTTCAGCGCCGATTAACGCTCTTATGCCTAGCTTTTGGGCGGCCAAATGGAACCGGGGTGAACCGTAAACGCCATGGGCGTCTGTAATGGCAAGCGCCGGTTGGTCCAAAGCCGCGCAACGCGAGGCAAAGTCTTCAGGCAGCGTTGCACCTTCAAGGAACGAGAAGGCAGATTTAGCGTGAAACTCAACGAAACCCACATTTCATAATAGACGAATAAAAGGCGAAACAAGCTTTTAACGAGTCGTAGCTCGTCTTGTAACCTTCGGTTGATTTTGAACGAACTAAGGCCAGTGACAAAAAATCAGCCTTTGTGTCGTCTTGCTTGCCGGTCTGCGAATAACGGCAACCGCCCAGAGCCACGCCAATCACGCCCACTGGCCCATCCGTTGGAACACACGTCCCTAAGGCCTTTGCGCAGAGGAAGGGCATACAGTCTCCGCTGCTATCCGAAGATCATTCGAAGCTTTGGCATTCTGAACACGCAGACGAACAAGGACTCCGCGCTCTATCGCATCCCGTACCCGGGAATCTACGTGCTGGACGCGAAAGGAGTGGTTACGGCCAAATACTTTGAAGATGACTACAAGGAGCGCGACACGGCCGCTGTCATTCTGATGAAAGAATTTGGCTGCAACCCGAAGAGCATCCTCTTCCGAGGCCAAACATGCACAACTAGAAGCGAGCACTAGTGACCACGAGGTTTCAATGGGACAACACATGGCCGTCGTGCTTGACGTAAAGTTGCCCAATCGCGTACATGTTTATGCTCCGGGTGTAAAAGGCTACATCCCGGTCGACTGGAAGCCGGATGATTCAGCGGCTATCAAGTCTGCTCCCGCCTGGCGCCGCAAACGAGGCGGTTGCTGTGAAGTAATCGAACTTTGCGAGTTTCAGCTGCAAACAAAGATACACTCGTAAGCAAAGAAGGTGCAGCATGCACAGATGCGTTGGTCTGGGTTTGGCGCTGGCGCTCGCCGCTTTCGGACAAGATCTTTCGACAGGCAAACAGGTCACATTCACTAGGGATGTAGCGCCGATTCTGTATAAGAACTGCACCGTCTGTCATCATCCGAACGACATTGCGCCGATGTCCCTGATGAGCTACAAAGAGGCTCGTCCGTGGGCCGCCGCGATGAAGCAAGCAGTCGTCCAGCGGCAAATGCCGCCTTGGCATGCTGATCCGGGCGTTGGCAAGTTCATGAATGACCCTCGATTATCGGACGAGGACATTGCCACCATCGTTCAGTGGGTGAAGACTGGAGCGAGAGAGGGAAATCCCAGCGACCTGCCGCCCGTGCCCAAGTATCAGGACCGATGGCACATTAAGCCGGATGTGGTGCTCGTTATTCCCAAAACTACAGTCGCTGCCGGTAATCAGGACGATTACGAATACATTTACGTGCCGACAAACTTCACCGAGGACAAGTGGGTAGCGTCGGCGGAGGTTCTGCCCGGAGATCGCCGTGTGGTTCACCACGCTACTGTAAGTGTGGTCAGCGCCGAAGAAGCACGGAAGAATATGGCGAAAGATGTCGGTGGATCCGACGTTGGGGAATTTCACTTTCGGACGGGAAAAGTGAACCACACCAAAGCGGATGCACCGGTCTCGGATGACGGGTGTGTCACGCCGGCGAATGGTCCTATAAAGGACTACACATCGGGCAGCATCAATCACGTGCCAGCCATTTACTTGCCCGGACACTTGGCTGAAACGCGCCCGCCTGGATATGCACTGAAGATTCCAGCTGGTTCTTACTTGCAGTTTCAAATTCACTACAGTAACCGGCTGCACCAGGAAGTAACTGACGAGACCAGCATCGGCATTGCGTTTGCCAAACAGCCGGTCATTCATGAGGTGGCTCAATACGAGATATGGAACAACTGGTTCCTGATTCCTCCGGGCGACGGAGACCACAAGGTGACATCTTGTTTTACGTTGCCGAAAGACGTGACAGCGGTGGCGTACACAGCGCACATGCATTTCCGAGGCAAGAGTATGAGGACTGAAGCGATTCTGCCCGATGGAACACGCCGCGAGCTATTCGATGTGCCCAAGTACGATTTTCGATGGCAGGAAACCTACTTTCTCCAGCAGCAGTTCGTTCTGCCCAAGGGCACCAAACTGGTAACCACGGCTTATTTCGACAACTCGGCTAATAACCCTCTGAATCCTGATCCCACGGCAGCCATCCGCTGGGGCGAACCAAGTACGGAAGAGATGATGGGGTTCTGGCTGGCGTATGCGGATGTCACGCCATTAAACAAGTCCGGGCTAGCCGCCGGAACCAGCCTGCCGACTAATCCGGCGGCGCGCTAAAACGAACTGGTCTCCTTATTTCGAACTTGAAGAACGACCTTACGCCCCGCTCCGTAGTCACTAATTTGAACCCCAGCTTTTCCAGGACGTGTACAGACGCTTCATTGCCTACTTCGACGGTTGCCACAATCCGCAGTAGCCGCAGCTGCTGCCAACCGAACTGAATAAAGGCTCGGCCTGCTTCGCTTGCGAAACCACGTCGCCAGTACGGCCGCGCGATGTAAAAGGCTAGCGTAGCTTCGCCGTTTATAACGGTGTCACCTGGGCCAAAGTGCGGATAGAGACCGCAGCGGCCAATGTACGGCCCGTCCGGCTTCAAGAGAGTTGCCCAAACCCCGAGTCGATCTGGGGCGGTAACAAGCGGTCCTTCCTGGAATTTGCGTTCCGCCTGGACACGCGAACGAGGAGCACCGCCGACATAGCGCCGGACCTCGGGGTCCATTTCCATCGCGCAGAAACCCTCAATGTCGGCCGGCTCGTGTTGCCGAAAGACCAGCCGTTCGCTTTCGAGGATAATCATGGTCCATTCGACGGGTACAACTAGAGTCCGGCGGCCTGCAGGAATCGTTCAGCAATGGCGGGAGAAGGTGCGAAGATCACGGGTTGTTTTTTCGCGTGCCACACGGGCGAGTTACGATTTCGGTCCCAAACCGTTACGCCTGCTTCTTCGGCGATGACCTGCGGAGGAATTAAGTCAAGATCATCGCCGGCGCCAAAGTTTGCGTATACGTGCTGGCCACCGAAGATGGTCATCAGCCCATTGGCCCCGGCACCCCCCGCACCTGTGGTGACGGCGATGATGCCGCTCTCCCACACGCGCCGCGCACGTTCCGCTTCGTCTGAAGTCATCTTGGTGCTCATGGGTACACAAGCGACATAGGTTCGTGTTTCGGGCGTGAATAATTTCTTCAGGGAACGCGCCGATTGGCGATGCAGGCGGCCATCGCGGAACTCGGTACGGGAAACGTGAGCGCCACTGCCGCGAACGGCCCACACAATTCGGCCTATGCACGTCTCCGATTCAATCAACGGCAGGTACACTTCCGGCTGAAGAATAACGCCAATGAGCGGAATGCCGTCGTCAACGTAGTGCGCCTGCACTGAATAGAGGGTGCCGCCCGCGGCGAAGTGATTAGTCCCGTCGATTGGGTCGGCGCCCACCCACTTCGTTCCTGTCGCGCCATGACTCCCGGATTCCTCCAAGCGGAAAGAAATATCAGGATCAATGGAGGGCAGCCGTTTACGGAACACGGACAAGATAGCCGCATCGGAACTCCGGTCGGCTGTGGTCACGAGTTCCTTGGCGTCTTTGTAAGAGGCCTCCACGGTTTGCTGCTGCCGCGCCTGAAGTACTTCGACGCCTCCGCACAGCACCGCATCCAGCAGCACTTCGAGAATAGCGGGGAGGTTGGCGCTCGACTTCATCGTGGCTGAGACATCATGGCTGCGGCGCAGGAGGCAGGGGAGGTGCTGCCGCGGGTGCCGTTCCGGGCGGTTCGCTGAAGTAACTTTTGATGTTCTGCTCCGTTAAGCCCAAGGCGCGTGCCAATGAGACTTTCGCCAGGTTGTATTGAAACTGTGCGGAGATCAAGTTGTTATTGGCATCTGCCACTGACTGCTGCGCTTGCACCACTTCCACCGTGTTCGTGACACCCGCGGCAAAGCGATCCTGCGATTGGCGCCGGGTGTTTTCGGCTAGCTCCACATTCGACCTTGCCACGCTTACCTGCTCCTGCGCCGACTCTAGATTCAACAATGCGCTGCGCACGTCGAAATCAATCTGGCCGCGCAGGTTCTCCAACTCATTACTCCGATTCTTCAGTTCTGCGCTGCTTTGCTCGACGTCGGCGCGGATCCGGCCGCCGTCGAAGATGTTGAACTGTACACTGCCCGCAACCTGCATCACGCCATGTGATTGTGAGAACGCGTGTAGACCCTCGTCACCGTAGAAGCCTTGCGCCTGCACAGTGGGGTAACGTTCCGCATGAGAAGCACTCAAGGTGAAGCGGGCCGCCAACACACGAGCTTTCGCGGCCTGAAAATCGGGCCGGTTTTGGTACGCTTTTGCCAAAGCGTCGGGAAGAGATAGGGCTGCCAGCGGCACCGATGGAGTTGGATCAGCCACCGTGAAGTCCTGCCCGATCGGTAAACCGATAATACGGCCGAGTGTCAGCTTGTCGATTTGAAACTGGTTCTTGTCGGCGACTAGAGCCTGCTGCCGTTGCTTCAATTCCACTTGCGATCGCAACACATCGATGCCGATGGCGGTACCGGCTTCATGTCGCCGGGAAGCATTCGTGAACACGGCAGTATCGGCATCAACCTCCGCCTGCGTTGCTATGATGCGGGCGCCATCGGCGATGATTTGTAAATAAGCATTCGCAACTGCTTGGGACACCAGGTCGCGTGCGTTGGTGACCGACAGGACCGCTGCTTTGTCGTCGGCGCGAGAAGCGCGAAGATTGCTGATCGAACTCCAATTGAAGATGGGCACGTTGGCGTTCGCTAACGCAGATTGGTAGGAGTACGGCCCAACGATGTTCGAGACGCCGGGAATACTGAACAGCAGTCCGACGGCCTGAAGATTGATCTGTTGAACGGTTTCGCCCACTTGGCCGGTGACGGTCGGAAGTAAGCCGCTGAGCGCACGCAGGCGTTGGGCGCGTACTTCGGCACTTGACTGCTGTGTGGTCAGTAGGCCAAGATTGGCGCGGAGACCACGCTGCACAGCGTCGCTCAGACTAAGGGCCAAAGGCGTAGCCGATGCTGTCCCTTGTGGAACACTGCCTTGAAAATCGCTTGATTGCGGCTGTGTCATGCCGGCCGGACCAGAGCTGGCGCTGCCAACTGGTCCACCCTGTGCCCCACCCCTACTGGAGCCGCCACCCGAGGAGGAGGATGCGCCGCCACTCGCGGAAGAACCGCCGCCTGAGGCACCTCCTGGAGCTTGGGGGGAAGCAGGTAGAGCGCAGAGAAGGAATAAGGTAATGCAGGTTACGACTAGCGGCGTAGTTCGTCGTGTCATCCAGTTCGTCTCGCAAAACGCAGCGGCAGGATATTTAACTCCTTAACTATTTCAGAATAACGGAGCATAGCTCCCGTTCCTGGATGTTCGCTTGAGCGCTAAAGTTTTCGTTTTAAGAACGAACAGATTTCGTAACCGGTGATGAACTTAAACGGGAACTCGCCCATTGTGTAATGTCCGCAAGGCAGCACACGTACGTCATAGTCCCAGCCCTTCTCGCGGGCGCCCCGGATCACATCTTGTGAGAGATGGACCGGAAATGTCGTGTCGTAGTTGGTGTAGATGAACTTGGAGCTATGCTGTTTTGCGGTGAATTGTTCCCAGTAAGACGGCGGGCTGATGCACATCCACAAATCGCGCAGCGTATTCAGATCGATCTGGTCTTCCAGACTGGTTCTGATATGGCGAGTGGACAAGCCCTCCCACACTGGATCCGCAAAATACGTCGAGCAGTGGTTAAAGACGTTTACGCGTATCCGTTCATCGTGAGCGCTGGCAAGAAACGCATAACACGACCCCAAACTGGTGCCGATGATGCCCAGCCGGTTGTAACCTTGCTGCTGAAGCCAGTCGTAACAGGCGCGCGTGTCGATTACTGCTTGCCGGGTGGCATCAATCGTGCGGCAGACGTTCGAGGAGACGGCGTAATCGGCGCGTGTCAGCCCAGCCGGAGTGCGTTCATCGTGATAGGGCAGACTCAATCGAAGCGCTGAGATCCCGAGCTTCTGCAAGCCCGCGCAGAGCGCATTCTGCTGCGGCAGCTTAGAATTCCAATGCGGTAAAACGACCACCGCCCGACCATGACTCTTGGCGGCGGGGAACCAGAGCGCGCGCACCTGGTTGTTCTCGGGGTACGGAGTAGGCACTGGCGATGTGAACTGCAGCCAGCCGTTGTCGTGCAACTCAAAATCCTTCGGTCCTTCGTAACCAAAGAACTCGGCACTGTTGCCGATGGCGAACTCATTCAGCTTTTTGATGTACTCAACCGGGCCATGTCCGTTCTGCGGGAAACATTGAGCCCCAGGCCAGTGTCGGGTCCAATCCAACCCGAACTCGAATGGGCGGACGATACGGTCTGTGGAGCGGAAACAGAGGTGATTTTCCCACTCGTTCATCCAGCGGCTGTAGCGCCGGGCGAGGGGACGAACAAGAGACTTCATGCCGGGCGAGTGGCGGATTCTGCGATGATCATGGGGATGCTCTCCCATTTTACCGACCGCGCTTGCCACCTCGTTTAGCTATGGAATTGTTGAACGACGTTTTGGCACAGAACAAAGAGTGGGCCCGCGGCGTGCGCGAGTCCGACCCCGAGTTTTTCAACCGCCTGCAGCACCAGCAATCGCCCGATTTGTTGTGGATTGGCTGTTCCGATAGTCGCGTGCCGGCCAATCAAATCGTCGGCGTGCTGCCCGGTTCAATTTTCGTTCACCGGAATGTCGCCAACATTGTGAGCCACACCGATAAAAACTGCATGGCCGTTTTACAGTTCGGGGTGGAGGTTCTTCGCGTGAGGCACATCTTAGTGGTGGGTCACTATCGCTGCGGTGGCGTGAACGCAGTGCTTGAAAAACGCGATCTGGGTCTGGTAAGCGAGTGGCTTCGCCCGATGGACGCCGTACGCGACCGTTTCTGGTCTTCGCTCCAACAGATTCCGGCCGATGAGCGCTGGGATACGCTGTGCGAGTTGAATGTGATTGAACAAGCGCGGTCGGTAGCGACAAGCCAGATTGTAAGTGAAGCCTGGAAGCGCGGACAGCAGCTATGGGTTCACGGTTGGATTTATGGCGTGCACGATGGATTGTTGCGTGATCTGCAAGTGACCATCGGCCAGGAAGAAGAACCCTTGGCCACTGTGGAACAGGCGGCGCAGGCTGCTCTGGAACGGCATATCGTGCGTCAAGCCAGCCAAACTGCCTCCTGACCTGATAAAGGTAGAAGGACTATGACCGCCAAGCTGTTTCCGGAACAGATTCGCTCCGTTGTCGAAGAAGAGCTGGGCAGAACCCAATTCATTGACATGCACACGCACTTGTTCATGCCTTCGTTGGGCACACTGGGGCTGTGGGGTATTGATGAACTCCTCACGTACCATTACCTGGAAGCCGAATTGTTCCGGTCGTCCGCCATCACACCTAACGCTTACTGGGCGATGAACAAGCGGGAGCAGGCCGATCTTATCTGGAAGACTCTCTTCGTCCATCATCCGCCGGTCTCGGAGGCCACTCGAGGCGTGATCGCTGTGCTTGCCGCTTTCGGTTTGCCGACCGATGCAGTTGATCTCGGGGAAGCTCGAAACTTCTTCGAAAAGCAAGACCTGAGAACCCACATCAAACGTGTCTTCGAGCTGGCCGGAATCAGCGAAGTGGTTATGACTAACGATCCGCTGGATCCGAACGAAGCTTCTCTGTGGGAGAAGGGGGCGGAGCGGGACCCGCAGTTCCACGCGGTGATGCGTCTGGACCGACTCCTCGATCAGTGGCTTTCTCAATACGAGAAATTGCCTCTTAACGGCTTCCCGGTGACGCGAGATGTGAACGAGTACACGGTGGCGGGCGTGCGTAAGTTTCTCGCGCACTGGTTTCAGCGGATGCGCCCCGTGTACATGGCTTGCTCGCTAACCGATGCGTTCGATTTTCCCGAGAGTTCACCGCGCGGCCGTCTCCTGGCGGATGCGGTCATCCCTGCTTGCCGTGAGTTCAACATCCCGCTGTCGCTGATGATTGGCGTTCGGCGCCAAGTGAATCCGGCCATTAAGCTGGCGGGAGATGCCGCCGGTAAAGCCGATCTTCGTGCCGTGGAGCGGCTGTGTGCCACTTATCCGGACAACCGGTTCCTGTTCAGTTTGCTCAGTCGGGAGAATCAGCACGAACTCTGCGTTTATGCGCGCAAGTTCGCAAACCTGATGCCGTTTGGCTGCTGGTGGTTCTTGAACAATCCTTCCATCGTGGAAGAGATTACGCGCGAGCGGTTAGAGATGCTGGGAACCACCTTCATCCCACAGCACTCCGATGCGCGTGTGCTGGAACAAGTCATCTATAAATGGCGGAACACACGCCGGACTATGGCGCCCATTCTGGCCAACACATATCAGCTGCTAGCCGAAGATGGCCGGGCAGTCAGCCGGGAAGAGGTCCGCGCCGATATTGAGCGTCTTTTCCGTACTAACTTTCAACTCACGGTAAGCGGTGCGGCGCGGCATGAACACCAATACGTCGCCTAGCGTAAAACCCGTGTTTGGTGCGGAGAAGCCGTCGAGTGCGGGCTCTGGAGATGGTGTTCGAAGCCGTTGGCGGTGGTATGTCTGCGGTCTGCTTTTCTACGCGACAACAGTGAACTACGTCGACCGCCAGGTTCTTGGACTGCTGAAGCCAACCATTTCGCATGAATTGGGCTGGCGCGAAGCCGAGTATGGCTGGATTGTCTTTGCGTTCCAAGGCGCGTATGCCTTGATGCTGCCGATTGCCGGCAGGATTATTGACTGGCTGGGAACTCGCATCGGGTACGCAGTGGCCGTGCTGATTTGGAGTTGTGCTGCCATGTCGCACGCGCTGGCCCGCAATGCTTTCCAGTTTGCGCTGGCACGTTTCGCGCTTGGATTCGGCGAAGCCGCCAATTTTCCGGCGGCGGTGAAAACGACCGCATTGTGGTTCCCCCGGAGTGAACGCGCGCTGGCAATCGGTATCTTCAACAGTGGCTCCAACATTGGAGCGCTGATGGCTCCGCTATTTGTCCCAATGATCGCGGCTCACTTCGGCTGGCGGTTCTCGTTCCTAGGTACCGGGGCGCTCGATCTTTTGTGGATCGTGGTGTGGCTGCTGACCTACCGGTCCCCCCGAAGCCATCCGCGTATATCGGGCTCGGAATTGGCTCATATCGAGTCAGACGGTGTGGAGAAAGCCGAAAGTGTTCCGTACCGGAGGCTTCTGACCCAACGCGCGGCATGGGCCTTTGTTGCCGGTAAATTTCTAACCGATCCTGTCTGGTGGTTTTATCTTTACTGGCTGCCCGGATTTCTCAATAAACGTTATGAACTTGATCTAACTCACATCGGGCCGCCCTTAATCGCGGTCTATCTGCTTGCCGACGTTGGTTCTATCGGGGGCGGGTGGATTTCGGGGCGATTTCTTGCCTGGGGTTGGCCGGTAGGCCGTGCGCGGAAGTCGGCCTTGCTCGTCTGCGCTCTCACCGTAGTGCCCGTTGTAGGTGTGATGGCAGCACACGGCAATCTCTGGCTGACGGTGGTGCTGGTGGGCTTTGCTGCCGCGGGTCACCAGGGCTGGTCGTGCAATCTGTACACATTGGTTTCGGATGCGTTTCCGGGGCGCGCTGTTGGCTCGGTAGTCGGCTTGGGCGGAATGGCTGGGGCGCTAAGCGGCATGTTCGCGGCTCCGCTGATTGGTTATTGGCTTGATTTCTCGCACCAATCCTATGGCCCTCTTTTTGTGATCGCCGGCGCGATGTACATTGTCACGCTGGGCATCATGAATGTGATATTGCCGCGCCTCCAGCGCGTCGACGTTTAGCGCACTCAACTGAACTTCCGGCGGTTTGTGAAGGAATACACCGGCAGCCCGCACAGGACAATCAGAAGGCCCGGCCAGGTCGTCGCAGGACGAAACGCGAACAGACATACCAGAACGACTGTCCCGCCGACGATATAAATAAGCGGAACGAGCGGGTAGCCGGGAGCGCGGAACGGCCGATCCATGTCTGGCCGCTTGCGGCGTAGCCGAATGACAGCGGCGATTGTCAGCACATAGAAAATAAGTGCTGCGGAGATGACGTAGTCGAGCAAGTTGCTATATAGACTGCCGTAGGTATGTGTTTCCGGCGAGTAAGTGCGCGGCAAAACTAACAGAGCGGACCACACGCCTTGAATGGCGAGCGACCACCCGGGCACATGTGCTTTATTCAACGTACCTGCGCGCCGCAGAAACAATCCGTCGTTCGCCATGGAATGGTAAACGCGCGAGCCCGCCAGAATCAGGCCGTTCATGCAACCGAAGGTGGAGATGACAATGGCCACGGCCATAATGACTGCCCCCGAACCCGGAAAAACGTGGTTCAGCACAGCCGTCGCCACGCGGTCAGAGGGAGCATGCTGCACGTCAGTCAGCGGCAATATCAATAAATAAGCAAGGTTCGCCAACAGATAAAGGACCATCACGCAGATGGTGCCAAATGCCAGCGACACAGGCAGCGTTCGACCCGGATTCTTTACCTCACCTGCTGCGAACGTAATGTCGTGCCAGGCATCGGCAGCGAATAGTGAGCCTGACTGCGCCACGCAGATGGCGGCGAAGAGACCGAATGCGGTAAGCGCGCTGAGGGTGGAAGTAATTGATCCCGGGTTTGTCACCACCCAAGGATGCGAGAAGTTAGCGGCCACGGCCTGATGATTAAAGAAGAAAAGTCCGACCAGGATGAGCCCCGCGAGCGCTGCAATCTTGGCCGTGGTGAACACATTTTGTACCAGCTTGCCGTAGTGGACGCCGCGCGTGTTGCTCCAGGTCAGTAGCGCAATTACCGCGATGGCGGTCAGCTGAGCCGTGGAAAGAGACAGTGCATAGCCGCTGCTGATGTGGATGGGTGCAATGAGGTACCGGTCTTCGGCAACGGCAGGCCAAAGTACGCCCAGATAGCGTCCGAATCCCACTGCGACGGCGGCGATGGTTCCGGTCTGAATGACCGTGAATAAAGTCCAGCCATAAAGAAATCCCCAGACTGGGGAGAATGCTTCTCGGAGATAGACATACATACCGCCCGCCTTCGGGATCATGGCGGCAAGCTCACCATACGAGAGAGCGGCAGCGATGGTGAGCGCCGCGCTGATCGCCCAAGCCACCATGAACCAACCGGCGCTGCCGATCAGGCGCGACATGTCGGCCGCCACTAAGAACACGCCGGAACCGATCATTGAGCCTACGACGATCATCGTGGAGTCGAAGATGCCCAGTTCACGGACGTAACCGGTACTTCGATCAACAGCAGTAGCTGTGGTTTCAGTGTTCATTCGATTACTGGTCATCCTACACGAGCAGGGCGGGGTCGAGTTCGGTCAGGTCGTGTAAGAGGATGTCTGGCTTGTGTTGCTTTAATTCGTCGTATGGCATCAGACCCGTTGCTACGGCAATCGCTAAGAACTTGTTTGCCTTAGCCGCTGCGATGTCGTTCGCATGGTCGCCGATCAGTGAGACACGACAGCTTTTGTCCACCAATCGGTCGCGGATGGCACGCACAAATGCAGCCCTTGCCAAACGCGCTCTGTTGCGGGCATGCTCTGAAAAGGCACCGACAGAGAAGAACGTACGGAGCCGGGTGAGTTCCATCTTTTTCCAGGCGATGGCACTCAGGTTGCCGGTAACCAAGCCCAAGGCGGCCCCTCGCATCTGCAAATCGTGCAGTAGATCCGGCAGGCCGGGACATATTCGATCAGTCAAGTCGGCGGAGCAGTTTCGAAGATAAGACGCCTGACAAGCAGCCACGATATCGTTCATCGAGGAACGGATCTGTTCTTCGTTTTGTCCGGTCGAGAGTAGCATCTGGCGGATGAGATCGCGATCCAACATACCCGTTGTACTTATGCCGTTCAGGGTAGTCTCCACACCCGTTATCGAGCGAATGCCTGCCATGAGAGCTTGCTTATGATGCCCGCCCGCGTTGCGAATCAGCGTTCCGTCGATATCGAAGAGCACCAGAGAGGATGCGGGTGGACGATCAGTCATCGGGTAACGGTACTGCCCTCACTCGACGTTAACAAACAAGTAGCAGAAGCTTGTCATACGTCCGTCCCGTGAGAAAGCTGGCGAAGATGAAAAATCATTACCTGGCCGTTTCGATCGCAATTGCCGGTCTGTGCGCGGTGAACTCCGCCCAGGCAGCGGCCGTTGTGACGTGCACACAGTCCGCTTATACAATGACCGTCACAAACGGAATCTGTCACGGGGCCACGGGCAACACTCTTTCGTATGGCGGTTTCAGCGGCTTGCGACTGCAGAACGGCGCGTTGCAGGCGACCGCATATGCCGAGTTGATCACGCTTCCCGATCCTACCGCCGGAGCCTTCCCCATCAGTGCCGGCGCCATGTGGGATGACACCTTCAACCTGCCGTCTTCTCCATCGGGGGACATTATCCAAGTGATTGTCGATGGCGGCGGTTTGGGGCATCCTGCTTCCATTCAGATAGGCGACATCGATTACACAACCCCAGATTTCTGCGACGCTCATTACACCGGCAATCCGGCCTGCACCGTTCGCGAGACCATGAGTGCCGGCGCAGTTAGTACCGTGCGCCTGACAGGCAGCGATTCGGTGACTATCGGCGGTCCGTGTGTTGGGAATTGTGGGTTTTCGGCAAATGCCGATCTCTATGAATACGTCACTATCAATCGTTTTCTTGCCGACGGCGTAACCTCTGATCCGTTCACGTCGCTGATCGCGGCGCCTGAGCCCTCAGCCTTTGGCTTACTCGCAGCAGGAGTCTTAACGCTAATTTTCGCGGTGCAGCGCAAGGCTCCTAACCGATCCGTGGCAGCAACGCGCTCAGAAGCCTGAGAAACGTGCCGGACACGCGTCGGCCTATCTCCAGCACTTCCTGGTGGTTCAACGGCTCGCCGCTCATTCCCGCCGCCAAGTTGGTCACGCAGGAGATGCCCAATACCTCAAGACCCATGTGCCGCGCGGCTATAGTCTCGGCCGCGGTGGACATGCCTACCAGGTCCGCACCAATAGTGCGCAGGAAACGGATCTCAGCCGGGGTCTCATAGCTCGGACCTGCCAACGCTGCATAAACGCCTTCGTGCAAGGTGATGTTCTCGGCTGTTGCGATCTGATGCGCTAATTGCCGCAAGCGCAGCGAGTAGGCTTCCGTCAGATCCGGAAAGCGCGGACCCTGCGCATTGTCATTGGGCCCGATCAGCGGGTTGTCACATTGCAAATTGATGTGATCGGATATGGCGACCAACGCTCCCTGCCCGTAATCGCGGTTGATACCGCCTGCGGCGTTGGTCAACACAACGGTACGAACGCCAAGAGCGCTAAAGAGTCGAATCCCCGTTGCTGCCTGATGAGCGGAGTAGCCTTCGTATAAATGGAAGCGCCCGGACATGACAATGACCGGCGTACGATCGAGCAGGCCGATCACCAGTTCGCCTTTATGTCCGACCGCCGTGGAAGCCGGAAACCCTGGGATTGTCGCGTAAGGCAACCGAACGGCGTCGGTCAGCGAATCGGCGAACCCCGAGAGCCCACTGCCGAGCACAACGGCAATCACAGGTCTAAGCGCGGTTGCAGACTGCACCACGCGTACGGCTTCAATCATCCTTCTGAGTTTACGGGCAGAGCACTGAAAACGCGCATGCCTCGACTGCACTCCATTCGTTAGATTGAGGATCGACCAATCCCATGTGCCCGGCCCCCTCGAGTGCGATTAGTTCGGCGTTACCGGAAGCCAGCGTAAATTGCTGGCTTAGCTCAAACGGAACATCTTCGTCCGCTGTTCCGTGCAGCAGACGTTGCCCTGGCACAAGCGGCAGGAGTTCAATTGGAGACGCCGCCCGGTAACGATCCGGCACCTGCTTCGGATCGCCTCCGAGGTATTCGGTCACGACGCCGTTGCTGAGCCCAAGTTTCCAGGCGGCACGTAAATCAGATACGGGTGCCAAGCCGATCACTGCTCGCACGGGCAGGTCGTTGCACGATGCCAGCCACAGCGCGAGCTGGCCGCCGGCAGAGTGTCCGGCAACTGCCACCCGAGCAAGGTCGAGCTGGTATCTCCCGGCAAAGGAAGAAATGTGAACAGCGCCGCTTCGCACGTCATCCATCGTTCCCGGCCAACCGCCTCCAGCTTGACCCAGACGCCGGTATTCAAGATTCCAGGTCGCAAATCCGGCACGGGTCAGTTCCGTGCATGCAGCTGCGGTATGCGCTAGATCGTACCGTGCTCGCCAGAAGCCGCCATGAATGAAAATGATGACCGGGAATGGGCCATCGCCCGGAGGAACTCGGAGGTCGCCAAACTGGTTCGGGTCAGGGCCGTACGCAATGCGATCAGCGTTGCCGGGCGTTTGAGTCAAACGAGCACAGCCGTACCCACGATGGACCGGATTTCCGCGATCGTGTGATCGAGTTCGTCGTCAGTGGTATAAAAATGCGGCGCGATGCGGATGCCTGCTTTGGGGCGGTAGTCTACCAGAACTTGCCGCCGCGCTAACTCACGCGTGACCTCTTTGCCATTCGGCACATCAAGAATCACTACTCCGCCCCGTTGCTCCGGGTTCCGACAGGTACGAACCAAGAAGCCGGCTTCTTCTGCCAAATCCATCAATCGCTGCGTTTGGCGAAGGGACTTTTCGCGGATTGGTAAGACACCGATCTCGTTAACAATCTCGTACCCGGATCGCGCTGAGTACAGCGCCGGGATGTTCGGAGTGCCGTTCAAAAACCGGAAGGCGTCGGCGAGCAAAATCGATGGGTCCTTCTGCGAAGTCAAACGGATCCCGATGAGCCATCCAACCCGTTGCAGCGGGCCGCAGCAACGGCCAAAGGTCGCGTCGAACATACAGATATCCGGCGCCGGGACCACCACACAACCATTTCACTGAGCCCCCGGTCGCGAAGTCGACGTTCAAGGCTCTGACATCGACGGGCAAGATACCTGCGGACTGGTAGAGATCTGCCACAATCAGTGCGCCTACGTCATGGGCGCGTTTCGTAATGGCTGCAAGATCCTGGACGAAAGAGCTTCGAAAGGCGACGTGCGACACGGAGACCAGCTGCGTTTCCTCGTCGATCGCTTCGAGCATTCGCTCCAGCGGCAGCGTCATGCCGTCAGCTGAAGCTACCGTGCAGACCTTTGCACCCTGGCGCTCCAGCCCGTGATAGATGTAGTCGTTCGAGGGAAAGTTAAGCCCGTCCGTCACCAGCTTGTTGCGCCTACCATTCCACTGGAAACACGAGGCGACAATAGACTGGCAGATCGACACGTTTTGATGCATGACAACTTCATCCGCACCCGCGCCGATGATGGAGCCAATCAGGTTGCCGATCGTCACCGGCATTTCCCACCAGCCTTCTTCCCAGGCGCGAATGCCCCGCGTGGCCCACGTGTCGGTAAACTGCTGCACAGCATCAGCGGCCCGCCGCGGCATGGCGCCCAGCGAGTGACTGATCATATAGGTCGTCTGCCCCAGGATGGGAAATTCTTTGCGCCAGGCGAGAAGCGGATCCACACCCTGATCGTAGCGTTGCTACTTCAAGCGGTATTTGACGAAATATGTGAGGGACAGCAACGCCAGGAAGGGCAGACCCCAAACCAGGGTCATTCGGAAGTCGTGCGTAAAGCTGGTGGTGAGCATTATGGCCGCCATGAGGACGGCTCCCAGCAGGCTGCCATAAGGGTAGCCCCACATTCGGAATGGCGGTGGAGGCCCGCTGTAGCGCCAGCGAAAGAACAAGTGCGTGACGAAGATCATCAGCCAGGTAAACATGGCGCCAAAAATCGCCAGCGAAATCATCAGTGTGAATGCGCTTTCGGGATTCGTGACGCTCAACACGGCCGCTACGCCGACACCGGCGCTTGAAGCAACTAGCGCTACCCGCGGTACGCCGGAACCGGAAACCCTACCGAAGACCGCTGGCGCATGACCCGCGCGGGCAAGACTGAACATCATTCGCGTGGAGGTATAGAGCTGGCTGTTCATCGCCGATAGCGCAGCAATAAGAATGACGAAGTTGATCACGCCTGCCGCGCCTGCGATATGAGTCTCGTCCATGACCTTGACGAACGGGCTCTGCGCCGTGTTAGGTGCGTTCCAGGGCACAATGGCGAGCATCAGGCCGATGGTCAACAAATAAAACAGAACGAGACGAACCACCGTGGTCTTGAACGCGCTAATAACGGCGCGTTGTGGAAACTGTGCTTCGCCCGCCGCGACGGCGATCATTTCAATACTCAAATAACTGAAGATGGCAATAATCACGGCCGACCACACGCCCCAAACACCATGCGGCAGGAAGCCGCCGTGCGATACGTAGTTGGCCAGGCCGATGCCAGAGCTTGCCCGCGCCGTTAAGAGCACGCGCAGCCCGAGCAGGATGAAAGCAACAATGGCGCTGATTTTCAGGAGTGAGAACCAATATTCAACGCTGCCAAACACATTCACGTGAACGGCATTGACGCCGATTAGAGTTGCCGAGAACAGGAGAATCCACACCCACCCGGGCACTGTGGCGTACCAGAATCGCATGTAGATAGCGACGGCAGTAACTTCTGTACCCACAGCGAGCACGATGCACACCCAATACGAGTAGCGCACCAGAAAGCCTGCCAGCGGGCCAACATAAAATTCTGCGTATGCGCCGAACGATCCGGCGGTGGGGTGTGCGGACGTCATCTCCGCCAGGCATCCCATCAGCAACAGAGCAATCATTGCGCCAATGAGATAACTGAGGAGGACGCCCGGGCCGGCGAAACTGATGGCGTAGCGGCTGCCTAGAAATAAACCGGTTCCGATCGCCCCGCCGATTGCGATCATCGACAGTTGGCCTGCGGAGAGGCGATGCTGCAGTCCCTGCTCGCGTTGAACAATCGTCTCGAACGACACTAAAGTAGAATGCCGGCGATTGCGGCAGACATAAAGTTAGCGAGCGTGCCTACCAGCATCGCCTTCACACCGAGTCGCGCCAGATCGGATTTGCGCGAGGGTGCAAGTGCCCCAATACCGCCGATTTGAATCGCGATGGAACTCAAATTAGCGAACCCGCAAAGCGCAAACGTCGCGATGGTAAAAGAACGCGGCTGCAGCATGGGCTTTATCTTCCCGAGATCGACAAACGCAACAAACTCGTTGAGCACCATTCGCGTGCCCAGCAGATTTCCGATGCTGGCGCAGTCGCTCCAGTTGACACCCAGCAGCCAGGCAACGGGAGCGAACAGCAGCGCCAAAATCTGCTGCAACGAAGCGGGCAGCCAATGCACATAGCCATGCACCCAGCCGAGTGCTCCATTTACAAGCGCAATCAGTGCGAGAAATGCGATCAGCATGCCGGCGATATTCAACGCTAGCTGCAGGCCGTCACCGGCTCCGCGGGCCGCAGCGTCAATCAGGTTCACGCCCGGCTTTTCCACCTCGACGCTTAAGGTGCCCGCAGTAGCGGGTGAGCCAGTCTCCGGAACGAACATCTTCGAGAGCATGATGGTGGCGGGCGCTGTCATGATGACCGCCGTAAGTAAGTGCGAAATTGAGACCCCTGCCAGCGCTACGTACGCGGCCATGACGGAACCCGACACGTGGGCCATACCGCTGACCATGATGGTGAATAGTTCCGATTGGGTGAGCCCGGCGAGGAAGGGACGAATGGTCAGCGGCGCTTCAGTCTGTCCCATAACGATACTGGCCGCTACCGAAGTAGATTCAGCGCCGCTTGTCCCCATAAAGCGCTGCATGATGACGGCCATCGCCTTCACAAACAGCTGCATGACGCCCAGGTAGTACAAAATCGCAAATAGGGACGAAATGAAAATGACTATCGGCAGGATTTGAAAAGCGAAAATGGTGCCGAACTCGTTGCTGCGCAGGCCCAGCTTATCGCCAAAGACAAAGCTGGACCCGGCCGAAGTATAGCCAAGCAGCGCATTCACGAAGAGACTAATGCCGTAAAAGAGTTCGCCGAACTTGGTCTTCAATACCAGGAACGCAAACCCGAACTGAAGCAGAATGCCCCAGCCGACGACACGTTTTTGAATAGCGGAGCGCTTGGTGGAAAACAACCAAGCGCTCGCGAGAATTGCTAACAGCCCGAGAACGCCTGTGAAGCGTGCCATTGGGCTGTATTTAACTGACGACTTCGAGGATCAGGTCCCGCTCATCGGGTGGCTGCTGCGAGATGCGGAATGCATCTTCCACCAGTTCGGCTGCTTCTTCCAGGTTCTCTTCGGCGGTGTAGTAAAGGCGGCACAATATGCTGCCTGCTTCAATCTTCTGGCCCACTTTTACTTCGAGAATGACGCCTACCGCGGGATCAATGGAATCTTCTTTGGTCGCGCGGCCGGCGCCGATCATCGACGAAGCTTGTCCAATTAGTTCGGCATCGATGCCACTGATGTAACCACCGCGAGCTGTGGTGATTTCCTGCGCTCCAGTGGCATTGGGCAGAAGTTCAAAGCGGTCGAGCACCTGCGCGTTGCCGCCTTGCGCAATAATGACGTCTTTGAATTTCCGATAGCCTGAACCGTCCAGCAAACGAGCCTGCGCTACTTCACGCGCTTCTTCCAGGGTCTTCGTGATCTTTCCAAGGAAGATCATGCGCGAGGCCAGTTCCAGGGACAAACGAGTGAGATCGGGTGGCCCCGCGTTCTGCAACGTCTGAGATACTTCCATAATCTCGAGCGCATTGCCCACCGCATAGCCGAGCGGTTGGTTCATGTCGGTGATCAGCGCTTGCACCCGTTTGTCGAGGCGCCGGCCGATGCCCACCATCATTTGCGCAAGGCGACGGGCTTCCACCTGCTTCTTCATGAATGCGCCTGCCCCGACCTTGACGTCGAGCACGATTGCATCCAGCCCCACTGCTACTTTCTTGGACATGATGGAGGAAGCAATCAGTGGGATGGATTCCACCGTAGCAGTCACGTCCCGAAGTGCGTAGAACTTTCCATCCGCAGGCGCTATCTCGGCGGTCTGCCCGATAAACGCAAGTTTGTGCAGTTCCACTTGCGCTTTGAACTCATCCACGGACAGATCGGTTCGAAATCCCGGGATCGCCTCCAGTTTGTCCAGTGTTCCGCCCGTGTGCCCAAGGGCGCGACCCGAGATCATTGGAACAACAACCCCGGCAGCGGCTGCGATTGGGCACGCAATCAGGCTTGTCTTGTCTCCAACACCACCTGTAGAATGCTTGTCAACCTTGATGCCAGGAATGGAAGACAGATCGAGAGTGGTGCCAGAACCTATCAAGGCTTGTGTAAGAGCATCTACTTCACGGTCAGCCATACCGGCGAAGTAAATGGCCATCAAGAAAGCGGCCGCTTGATAGTCAGGGATCTCGGACTCCGTGTAGCCATTGACGAAATCACGAACTTCCTCGGGTGAAAGTTCTTCCCCATCTCGTTTGCGGCGAATCAGATCGACAGTGCGCATTTTTCGAATTCTAAGTAAGGGTAACACCCTCAACGAGTTGAAAGTACTGGAACAGGGCTGTTGTTCAGCGTGTTGCCCGTGTTTCCACTGTTGGGTTTTGTGCTATCGAATAGAGGCGAATGTTCCAGTCAGCCAGGAGCCGAGCGCCGAAGCCGGTAAACGGAGTCCCACATAGAACGAACCGAAGAGCGCATACACTGCGCTGACCTCGTCGAATCGCATTTCGTAAATGAGCTTTTTGAAAACGAGCGGATCGTCGGCAAATAGGTCGACGCCCCATTCCCAGTCGTCGAACCCGATGGAACCGGTGATGATTTGTCGAACCGAATCGGCATAGCGGCGGCCGATCATGCCGTGTTCGTGCATCATTCGTTGGCGCTCTGCCATCGCAACCTGGTACCAGTTTTTGTCCTCGCCCCGCTTTCGGTCCATGGGATAAAAGCAGAGATACTTTGCATCGGGAATCGCCGGCCACAGACGAGGCGCCATTGCAGCACTCTGGCGAGCCATCGTTTCAGCGATGCCGGCGTTCCACTCGGGCGAATGGGTATCTACGCCCCGCTCCGCTAATTGGCCGTACGTTTTCGCCGTGGACTCGTATAAACCCAACTCAACTACAGAAAGGTAGGAGTGAGTCGGTTCCAAGAATTCGGACAGCTCCAGGTTAGCGAAGGCGAGTTCCGCACAATGTAATTGCTCAAACGACTCGCGAAAATGCACCAGCATGAGATCGCCTTTATGCCCGAGCAGTGAGAACGCGGCGCTTTGGTTCGGATGCGGCCCTGAGGCAGGCGTTTCCATCCTGGCGAGCGCCTCTGAAGCCTCGCTCGCCACCCGCGAACGCTCCGCATCCGCCAACTTCCGCCATTCGGTCCGCCGAAAGCGGAACATCTGGTGCAGAACGGATGCGCCTTCAAGCGTAAGTGGGACGGGAGGAATCTCAGACACTAGCGTCCCTCCTTAGAAGCCCCTGCTGCCTTCCATTCTGGTGCCGGCAGGCCGGGCATTTCGTGTTGATACTTACCCTCGAATACATCGCCAAACAACTGGAGCAACTCGTCATGGATCAGGCCATTATCAACAACGACATAACGGCCATAAAGATCCAGCGGCTCGCCTTGCATGCCCGAGACGCGCCCGCCCGCTTCCTCTACTAGCAGCGTGCCCGCGGCCATGTCCCAGGGATTCAAACCGAATTCCCAAAACGCCTCCAAGCGCCCGCACGCGGTATAGGCGATGTCGATGGCCGCTGCACCAGCCCTTCGTACGCCGTGGGTGACCATCGCCAATTGATAATAAAAGTGGATATTTACGTTCTGGTGACGACGCCGGCTCGGAAAGCCTGTGGCTACCAGCGATTCATTCAAAGTGGCAGCCTTGCTGACACGGATGGGTGCGCCGTTCAAGCGAGCCCCGGCACCTCTTTCGGCCGCAAAAAGTTCTCGGTTGAGCGGATCGTAAACCACCCCTGCGATTACTTCGTTGCCTTTTGCGAGCGCCAGAGTGACATTCCATATTGGGAAATCGTGGGCGAAATTGGTCGTGCCATCTAAGGGGTCCACATACCAGCGCAGAGGTGCTTCCATCTCAGCGCGTCCGCCTTCTTCAGCCACTATGCCGTGCTCCGGAAAGCGTTCCTTCAACCGTTTAACGATAAGCTGTTCGCTGGCGCGGTCGGCCGCGGTAACCAAATCATGCTCACCCTTTAGTTCGAAAGCGACACCGCGGTGCGCCATGAGGATCTGTCCAGCCTCGCGCGCGATCTCGATCGCGGCATCTACGAATGCGCTCATACCTCTCAGTTCAACATATGAAGGTCGTTGCGACCTGGTACAGCGCTGCACGCAAGCAGATGTACGGACGGTTCGGCGGGAAATGGCTATCGATAAGGCTCGTCCAAAAGAAAGGAGAACTTATCATGGCGAAATCCGATGCGGGCGGGTCCTCAAACAGCGCGCTTGCGCTTGTGCTTGGGACTGCGGGTGGTTTGCTGCTTGGACGCGTGCTGCCGGTGCTGTTTGCGAATGCGAGTGGTTTGGCGCGGGGCGCGGCCGGTCAAGACCCCTTCGCAGGGCTGATTCGCGAACACGGCCAACTGCTGTCACTGCTGGACAGGATGGAAGCAACTCCCGCGAGCGAACCGCTGAAGCGGAAAACCCTGTTTCTGAGGTTCAAGCGCACCATCGCCAAACATGCACTGGCAGAAGAGGACATCATCTACCCGCAGTTACAAAACGAAGCTGACCGCAAGGAAGCCGCTGCGAAGTTATATCAGGAGCATGCGCACATGAAGGTCTTCCTGTTCGAACTGGAACAAGCACTGCTTGACGAAGAAGCCTGGAAGGCGCGGGTACGCGATTTGCGCAACGAGATTGCACCCCACGCACGTCAGGAAGAAGAGGAGGAGTTTCCAAGGATCCGCGCGTTGATGGATCAGAAACGAGCGACGGAACTTTCTCGCAAGATTTACCAGGAAGAGTCCTTGATTGTCTAAGCGCGATTATGGCTTTTGGGCCGTGGCGGCTTCGCGGAAACTGCGTTCTACCATGTCATTAGGATCGGTCGAGACCGGAGCATCGCGCCAAAGCCAGCGCATCATCTCCGGTAAGATCGCACCGCCCATCTTCTGCCCGTGCAGATTCATGCCCCACGAGTAATTTACGTCGTAGCCCTTCTGCGAAAGGGCCTTCATTAATCGAACATTTTGGTAAAACCAGTCCCGCCTTTGGTCATACGCAGTGCCGGGTCTTCCCATCCCGCGATGGTCGTTTCTCCCGTCGCAAAGGAAAATCCGAATGGGCTTCTTAGGACTTTGAAGAACACGATCAGCGTACACGTCGCCACCTCGAAGGTTAACGAAGCTGCCGACATTACTCAAGACTTTACGAAAGTCGTCGGGCCGCTCCCAGGCAACGGCAAAAGCCGCAATTGCCCCGGAGCTGGATCCCCCGATTCCATGCTGCTCCGGGTCTTTTGAAATGTTGTACTCCTTGTACAGAACCGGCATCAGCTCTTCGGTGATGACGCGTGCGTATTTGTCATCCGGCGTGTTGTACTCGGTTGGCCGATTGGTAGTGTGGTCGCCCCACTCCAGTGCGTTTGGCTCAGGCTGCTGGGGCGTGCGTCCCGGATTGATGAAAACCGCCAAAATGACCGGGATTTCGCGGCGGTAAATTAGATTATCCAGCACGTTCTGCGCCCGCATGTCGCCGTTAGGGTTCATGAAAGCCTGCCCGTCGTTGAAAATCATCAGGCTCGCTGGCGCGGCAGAACTGTACTGCGCCGGCACATAAACCCAATACGTATGTTGCGTACCAGGGTAGATTTGACTCGGCAATGTAAACGGGCCGCGGATCTCGCCTTTAGGAACGCCCTCCTGCGGTAGTGAATCAGGGCCGAGACGGTACTGAGAATCGGCTGAGGGGCCAGGCGGTTGTTGCGGCTGCGACGGCGCTGTTGCTGACGCCGGTTGTGCAGATGGCGGCGGCGCAGGCGTCTGCCCACTAAGAACCGTCGCGCTCATAGCTAGCGCAAGGCAAATCGGGACCGTAAGTTTTGCATTCATAAAGGAAGAGGGCGAGCAATGCTGAACGATAGCTAGTGTCTTAACGCAAGGTAGCTTTGGAATCGGCCATTGCGTGCGTGACCGTGCCGCCCGTCGATGTCAGCTTCGTTAGAAGACCGGCTACTTTGTCCATTGGAACGGCGTTGGCAATCATAATCGGGGTACGACCCCTTTCGTCGACTGCATCAACCTTCGCGCCTTTGCCGGCGAGGAACTCAATTACTTTACAAATCTCGGCCTCGGTAGAGACCTGAACCGTGCCGGTAACCGCGGCATGCATCACACCGCGCTTCGAACTGGTGAGGCTGTCGACGTCAGGCGCTAACTCATAGGCATATTCGACCGCGTCCAGATGGCCGCTCGCCGCCGCCGCCATCACCAGTGTGGTGCCGTCCTGCGCTTTCAGCTTCGCGTCCGCACCTGCCGTCACTAGGGCACGCATGACTTCAACATGATCGGAACTTGCGGCGAGCATGAGAGGAGTCTGCTCGCCTGGGGGCAGCCGAAAGAACAGCCCGGCAGCATTGCCGCCAGCGCCGCGCGGGGCAGAATGAGCGGTCCTGGCGTTCAGGTCGGCACCTTTCGAGAGCAGAAGGTTCACCGACTCCAGACCGCCGACGGCTGCCGCGACATGCAGGGGCGTGTTGCCCAGCCGATCACGAGACGCAAGGTCGGCGCCATGAGATATCAGCAAATCAGCCACTTTGAACTTTTTTGCCGTCAGGCTAATCAGAAGCGCATTGCTTTTCGCGGCAAGCGCATGATTCACGTCGGCGCCGGCCGCCAGCAGCGCCACTGCGCATTCGGTATCTCCCTTTTCAGCGGCAAAGATCAGCGGGGTAAAGCCAGACGCCGATGCAGAATTAGGGTCGGCGCCCGCTTGCAGAAGCGCTGACACGGCTTCGGGCCGGCGTTCGGCGGCGGCCCACATCAAGGCATTCTGGCCTTTCGCTTGTTCCACCGCATTCACCTTCGCTCCATGCTCAACCAGAAGGTGAATCACCACCGGATTACCGGCAGCGGCCGCGATCATGAGAGCCGTCTCTCCATGAGCGCGAGTTGTATTGGCGTCTGCCCCGCGTTTCAGGAACTCCCCAACTAACGTTGCATTTCCGTTGGCACACGCCAAGGTAAGCGGAGTTTCGCCATACTGGTCGCTGGTATTTACTTTTGCTCCTGCAGCCAGCAGTCGTTCGGCGATAGCGGTATTGTCCTGGTAGGTCGCCCAAGCCAGAGCCGTGGAGCCGTCAGGCAACACCTGATTGACGTTCGCGTGCGACGCCAGCAAAGAGGCGATCAGCTTTGGGTTCTGATCCTTGATGGCGTCAATCAGCTTAGAGTCGCTGCCAGCAGCCAGAGCGGCTGTGCCGGCGAACAGCAGAGGCACGCACCAGCGCCGCATCCATGCGGATAGATGCATGTGGCTAGACTCCGCAGAGGTAGTCCAGTTTGCCCGTGCTATCCCCCAGTGACTCCGTCCGAACGCCCGCCTTGTCGAGCATAGTAAGCAGCAGGTTGGTCATTCGAGTGTCGGACCCGTAACGAACGTGGCGGCCGCCTTTGATGCCGGCTGACTTGCCCCCAATCAATACCAGCGGCAGGTCCTCATGATCATGCGCATTGCCGTCTCGTATGCTGCTTCCGTACAGCAGCATGGTGTGGTCCAGAAGCGTACCATCGCCGTCCGGCGTTTCGCTCAGGCGCTTGACGAGGTACGAGAAGCACCGCACGTGGTACTCGTCGATCTTCTGTGTCTTAGCAATCTTTTCTGGATCGTTCTGGTGATGTGTGACCGAATGGTGCCCATCGGGAACACCGATCTCACGATAGCTCCGGTTCGAGCCCTCGCGCGCCATCATGAAGGTAATAACGCGAGTCATATCGGTCTGGTAAGCGATGACCATCAGATCGCTCATCAGCTTGGCATGATCTTCGAACAGGTCCGGAATGCCTGCTGGGCGCTCCATCAAAGGCACTTGCATTTCCGCACTCTGCTGTTCGGCCTTTTGGATGCGGCGTTCGATGTCGCGAATGCCGTCCAGATATTGGTCCAATTTCCCCTTGTCGCGGGGCCCTAGCGTTGACTTCAGGCGGGCCACGTCGCCGCAAACATAATCGAGAAGACTCTTGTCCTGCTCCATCTGTGCGACGCGTGCAGCCGGATCGGTAGTCTCTCCGTCGCCGAACAAACGTTCGAACACGGCGCGCGGGCTCACTTCCACAGGGTTGGGACTCAAAGGTCCGCGCCATGAAATTGTGTTGGTGTAAGCACAGCTATACCCCGAATCACACCCGCCTGCCAAGTTCGGCTCTTCCAAGCCAAGCTCTAGTGACCCGAACTGCGTAACCTTAGAAAGCTCGTTGGCCGCGATCTGATCGGCCGAAATCGCAGCGGAGATATCGCTTTCGGTCTTTTTCGGATGAACACCGGTCAGCCATGTGGCACCGGCACGAGCGTGGTCGCCGGGTCCATCACCCAACGGTCGACCGTTCAATTGGGCCAGATTGCTGAGCACGACCAGATTCTCGCGGAATGGCTCCAGCGGCTTCATAGTGCGCATGAATTCAAAGCCAGTCCCTTCAGCCTTCGGCAGCCACTCCCTGGGAATAATGCCGTTCGGGACGTAAACAAACCCCATGCGCATGGCCGGCGTAGCCGCGGTGAGGCGAGCAGCTACTGCCGCCGGCACCATTGCGTCCAATAGCGGCAAAGCTAGTCCGGCTCCGATCCCACGCAGGAATGTGCGCCGGGGAAGGGACTTCTTGGTGAGCATCATGATACTGGACTTCTCCTCATCTGAAATTGGGGTGTTTTGACGATGGCATCGATGAGCGCGGGAACAGTACAGCCATTTTGTTCGGCCTCGCGCACCACCGCGCGCACACTCGGTTGATCTGAACCTTGCAAGCCTCGGCCTAGCGCATACGTCATTAATTTGGCCGTGAATGTGGATAAATACTCGTCACGATGCTTAGAAAGCAGCAACTGCCTGAGGCCGCCCGCGCCTTCGAACGTGGTTCCATCGGGCATCTTGCCGGAAGCGTCAATCGGCAATCCGTTGTCCTTGTCGCGCCAAGCCCCAACTCCGTCGAAATTCTCGAGGGAGAAGCCGATGGGATCCATGCGCGTGTGGCACGAAGCGCAAACCGGATTGGCACGATGTGCTTCCATCGCCTGGCGCATGGACATCTTGCCGTCTTTGCCATGAGGATCCAATGCGGGAACATTGGCCGGCGGGGGCGGCGGCGGAGAACCAAGGAAGTTCTCGAGCACCCACTTCCCGCGTTGCACCACGGACGTGCGGTTGGGGTACGAAGTAACGGTGAGCAGACTGCCTTGACCCAGCACGCCACCGCGATTCGGATCTGTCATCGATACTCGCCGGAACTGGGCGCCATAGACGTTCGGAACGCCATAGAAATCAGCCAGGCGCTGATTCAGGAAAGTGAACCGGGCGTCCAGCAGGTCCGTGACCGGGCGATCCTCCCGCACGATCGCGTTGAAGAAAAGTTCTGTCTCCCGCTGAAACGACCGTCGCAGGTTATCGTCGAATTCGGGGTATTCGTCCGGATCTGGCTTCTCCGAAGCCAGATTGCGCAAATAGAGATATTGTCCGGCAAAGTTGCTGACGAACGCCTTCGATTTCGGATCGTCGAGCATGCGACCAACTTGCTGTTCGATTACTTTCGGATCTTGCAGCTTGCCTTGGTCAGCCAGCCCCAGCAGCCGTTCATCCGGAATACTGCTCCACAAAAAGAACGACAGTCGGGATGCCATCTCGTAGTTGTTCACCCGGTACACAGAACCCGCCACAACACTTTCGGGATCGTGCTCCACGCGAAAGAGAAAATCAGGCGAAATGAGGATGGCCCGCAAGGCAAGTTCAATGCCGTGGTCGAAATCCTTTTCTTTGCGGCCTGCGGTATAAAACTGCAGCAACGGTTGCAAATCAGCCTCGGTCACCGGGCGACGGAAGGCGCGCCGTGCCAAAGTCGAAAGAATCTTATGCGCGCATGCTTGTTCTTGGGCCGGCGAGGATGGTGTGCAGGTAAAGATCTGGCGGCGGCTGGCCGAATCGCCCGTGCCCGTGATGTTGTACGGGCCAGAAATCGACAGATTGTTGAAGAATGCGCCGTTCTTTGCGGCCGGAATGTCGTACAAATTCAGGCGCGTTCCGTCGAGTCTCAGATCCAGCTGGGCGGTTTCGGCCGGCGCCGCTGTACCACCTCCGCCTCCGCCCCGGGCATTCGGCGGATCCGGGACGATTTCGGGTTCAGCACCTGAACGGACAAACGTAAGCACTACTTGACGGCTGCCGGCCTTCACGTGCGTCCTGAACTCCAGAACTTTGGCCACCGGAGCTGCGGACTCTCCGAAGCCCGACTCAGGAAGCGGCAACGCTACCTTGAAGACATACTCGGCGTCTACTGGAAAGTTGTAGCGTACGGAGAGCCCGCCCTGCGAATCGAACGGCGTTTCATCGCTGATCCGTTCATTTCGCGGCAGCTTCGTCGCACCCTTGGGCGCTGGAAGGAACTCCCTCTCCGGTTTGAAGACGTCAATTTGTGGCTTGATGTCGCTTTCGCCCACCGCTAACCGGCTCACGGTCCGGCTTACGGCTACGTACCGTTCAATTAAGATCGGTGAAAGCGAAAGTACCTCGCCGATATTGTCGAAGCCATAGCCGGAGTCGTCCGGCGGAAGTTTCGAACCCGGATTGATGTCCAGCGCCAGTAGGTCGCGGATGGCATTGCTGTATTCGGCTCGGTTTAGGCGATGGATCACTGGATGGCCCGGGTTGGGATGAGCAGTGGCGTATCCGTCCAACTCGCTTTCCAGATAGCTTACGATCGCCTTGTATTTTGGTGCGTCAGGTCGCGGCATCCCCGCAGGAGGCATCTGGTTGGAACTGAGCTTAAGTAGAACCTTCTCCCAGACATCGGCGTTTTCGCCGACCTTAGACAGGTCCGCATTTTCCAGCGACAAGTTCGCCGTTTTGAGTTTGTCGTTATGGCACGGAGTGCAGTAACGCTTCACGACCGCACCCTGGTCCGAAGCAACCGATGAGGGCATCTGCCTGCCACTGGCCGACATTGCCAGTGCCAGAACAAGAGCAATGGCACTGAGCCATCTGATATTAAAGCGCTTCAAGGTAGGCCTGGACTTCTCCTCGGCATATAGCCGCATCAGCAAATCCCATCCCGAATTGACACTGCGTCCATCGACCCCACCCGTTTACTATATAGCCATTAAACTCGGGCCCGACGTTCGAAAGGGCGTGCGGTACTCAAAATAGTTACTTGGCACCGTAACGGCGTTACGGTTCGTAGTAACCGGTTCGTGCGGTCACCTTTGTTCCCGGGCGGTGGACGTTCACTGCGACGGGGTGAAACAGGTTGTGCTGTTCGGTGACGCTGGCAGGATAAAAGCCGAGTAGGTATTGGGTCCTCAGGTTTCGCAGAATGTCCGAGAACGCCTCATCGAGCCGGTCAAAACCTTCGGGGTAGAAGATTTGGCCGCCAGTTGAGTCAGCCAACGTCGCCAGCGCATGTTCGCCACCGGTGTTCCTGCCGGCGTCATTGGCAATTGGCACTACAACGATCGGATACAGTACGACGTCGGCTTGCTGGGCGGCTTTCAGAGCGTCATCGAACTTCTTGTAACTGGTGGTGTCGCCCCCGTCCGTAACCACCACCATCACGTGCCGCCCTTCCCGCCCTTCCAGGGTGTTGCTCGCCAGATAGATGGCGTCGTAGAGCGATGTACCGCCTTCGCCCTTGAGTGCATGCAATGCGTGGTCCGCACGTTTCGGATTGCGTCCGAAATCCGCTTCCAGGTTTGTTCTCCAGTTAAAGCTGAACAACTCAAAGCTGTCTTCGGGATTACCGCTTTTCAGCAGGGCCGGCAAAAACCTGAGTACCGAGTCAACTTCATAATGCAGGTCGATCACCGTGCTGCCGCTGGTATCGACGAGGATGGCGACGGACAGCGGCAGGGATGTGTTGCGTTCGAAAACTGAGACCGTCTGGGGCACTCCGGAATCAAGAACCTGAAAGTCGTTCTGGTTGAGAGTCGTCAATACCGCCCCGGACCGGTCGTGAACGGAAACGAGAAGCCGGACCAGATTCACCTTTATTGAGAAAGTGGGCGGTGGTGGCGCGGCGGTTAGCGGAGCGCCGTTGCTGGCTGGAACTGGCGTCGCCGACTTCCACTGCCCGCGGGCTAGAGCGCTCAGCAGCATGGCGAGAGCGAGGCAGTGAAAAACTCTAGAGGCGCCGGAGGCAGCGCCCTTAGGCGCCGCCATGCTGAGAACCCGTTGACGAACCTGATAACAGCTGCTCATCCCATTCGCCGTCGACCCAGACGGCGCCGTCCGAGAAATACTCTTTCTTCCAGATCGGAACTTCTTTCTTTAGACGATTGATGGCCTCGAGCGAAGCTTCGTAGGCGGGGCGCCTATGCGGCGCCGAGACAACGATCACGACGCTCGCCTCACCAATCTCCAGCCGTCCCAGACGGTGAACGATGCCAATGCGTCCAACGGCATAGGCGACCCTGATCTCGCTTGCGATCGCCCTCATCCGTTGCAGCGCCATAGTCTCATACGCCTCATATTCGAGGTATTGCGTGCTACGGTCCTTAGTGTTATTGCGGACCACCCCCTCGAACGTGATCACCGCGCCGTCTTCGGGGCGTTGCACTTGAAGCGCAAGGGCACGCGGATCGATTACGTCGCGGGTGATTGCGATATGGATGTCCGCTTCTGAACCCCCGCTCACGGGTGGCAGGAAAGCGATCTCGTCATTGTCGGTGATCAGGGTGTCGGCGCTCACAAACTCCCGGTTGCGGGCAAATAGAATCGACGGACGCGCTCCCGTAAGGGTTGCAAAGTGTTCAACATAGGTCGCAAACAGCTGCCCGATGTTCGTTCCGGGCGCGATCTCGACCGTCTCTTCTGCGCGCCCTAACTTTTCTTTCAAAACCCCAAAAAACAACACCGTCGCGCGCATGCCAAAATGCTAGCAAAGCATCCCCTGCCGGTATCCTCGAAGGGAATGGGACAACCTGAAACGGCAGCCCGGTTCGAAACACGGCTGCGCGTCCGCTACGCCGAAACCGACCAAATGGGTGTGGTCTACTACGCCAATTACTACATCTGGATGGAGATTGCGCGCGTAGAGTTCGTTCGCTCAAAGGGACTGAGTTACCGTGACCTGGAAGTGCAGGAAGGGCTGTTCCTAGCCGTTATTGAGTCACAATGCCGCTACATGTCCCCAGCCCGCTACGACCAGGAAATCGCGCTTGAGACCTACATCGCGAACGGGAACCCGCGCGTGATTGAGTTTCAGTACGAGATCAAGGATGCCCAAAGCCGGACCCTGCTGGCATCCGGTATGACAAAACACATGTGGCTGGACCGGGAATGGCGGCCCACCCGGCTGCCCGCGCACTACAGGCAAGTTTTGGGGATCGAGGAGCCCGCCGCTAAGATGGACCTTTGAGGGTTCCGTTTCAGCCGCTAATCCGAAATCCGCATTTGCTTACCATTGCGGGCAACTTCTGGCCCCGCCGCATCGATGAACAAACGTTCCCAGTCAAACGCGTGGAATACCGGACCGAAGACCGCACCACCGTGGTTGTTTTAGAACATCAGCCCCAAGGCACACCGCGCGGCCAGATCATTTTTCTCCACGGTTTGGAAGGCTCGGCTGCAGCAGGATACATCCAAAGCTTCGCGCAAGAAGCGTTGCGGCGAGGTTTCGGCGTTCACCGCAAGAATCTGCGCACCTGCGGCGGCACGGAGGCGCTCTGCGACACGATGTACCACTCGGGCCTTACTAGCGACACCCGCTTTGTGGCGGAACGGGTGCGGGCGCGCGGCCTTGGTCCTGTCTTCGTCGCTGGGTTTTCGCTGGGCGGCAACGTCACCCTGAAACTGGCGGGAGAACTGGGCGCAACTAACTTGCTTGCCGGCGTGTGCGCCGTGTCTACCCCGATCGACCTTGCTGCCTGCGTTCGAACCTTGGACAAGCCGAGCAACAAGATCTACGCCAACCGTTTTCTGACGCGTCTTTGCGATCGCGTTCGCCGCAAGAGCCGCTTATCTGCTGAGTTCTACAAATCGGACGAGCTTTCGGCAGTCCACTCCATCTGGGCGTTCGACGATCGCTACACTGCGCCGCTGTTTGGTTTCGGTACCGCCGAGAACTACTACAGGACACAATCGTCGGCCCGCTTTCTAGACGAAATTCGGGTGCCCGCGCTTGTGATCACGGCGGAAGATGATCCTTTGGTTCCTTTTACTATGTACAGGCAGCATCCCGCGTTCGAAACCAATCCTGCACTTACGCTCATTACTGCAGAGTACGGCGGTCACTTAGGCTTCCTCGCACGCCATAAGCCGCGTTTCTGGCTTGACGGCGTTGCCATGAACTGGATAGAAAGGATAGCTTCGGCCCCTCAGCCCGCTCAGTCTCCGACCGCATCCGCGACCATTTTCAAGACCTCGGCGCCGAATTGTTCGACGAATTTGGAACCCACACCCCGGATTTCGAGCAAATCTTCCTCGTCGGCTGGCTCCGCGTCCACAATTTCTGCCAACGCCCGGTCATTGCAAATGCAAAACGCAGGCACGCCTTTGCTCTTTGCCATCTGCAGGCGCCACGCCTTCAGATCTTTCGCAAGTTGACTGTCCGCGGCCATTTGTTTCACCGGTTTCGGTTTGCTGTGGGCACCGGCTTGCCTGGTCTTGCGTTTGGCATCCTTCTCTCCCGTCCGACCTTCTCGCAACAAGAGCGGTAGGGGCTCATCAGGTGCCCATTCGCTTCCTTCCGGTGTGAGTCGTACCGTGCGGAACGGGATTTGCCGGCCGTCTTTCTCGAAAACTTCGCTGGCGGCAACCAAAAGTCCCGCGCGCGCCATCGCGCCGAGTAATTCTTCGAATTGGTCACGCGACACGTCCGGAGGCGCTAATTCGGTGTGAAGCCTGCCCGTCGACTTGGCACCAACGGGCCGAAGCACTTCTATTACTTGCCGCGCCAATTCCGCTTCCATTGGGTCCGCTGGGCGGTACTTCTGGCCCACTGCCTGTTCCGGCGCGCAGAAATCGCAAAGCCCACACCAGGTGCGTTTGTCGGAACTATCGCCGAAATACCGAACCAGCGAGGCCATTCGACACTGTGGCGAATCAGCGTAGCGAAGTACCAGTTCCACTTGTGCGCTGCGATGCTTACGCTGCGCCTCATACGTGGCCTGCCATTTGGGCGAACCGCGAACCACGTTTTCTTCCCAGTCGGCAACGACTCCCGAGTGAATCCATAGCTTCTCGAACGCACTCTCAAACGCATCCGGCGCCAGCCCTGACCGTTGCTGCAAGGTTTGTTTGGAAATGGGTTCGTCTCGTAAAAGGCGGAAAATGCCATCCAGAACTTTCCCTTCCGGGTAGTCGCGCTCGAAGAAGAAATCGTGCATGTGCCGGTCCGCGTACGAATGCATCAGAATGGCCCGGCTGGGCTTGCCGTCACGACCTGCTCTTCCAATTTCCTGGTAATACGCTTCAATGCTGCCCGGCAAAGCTACATGTATCACCGTACGCACATTTGGCTTGTCAATGCCCATGCCAAAGGCGATGGTAGCGACAATGATCTCCAGACGTCCCGCAAGAAAGTCTTCCTGCACCTGCTGCCGATGCCGCTTGTCCAAACCGGCGTGGTAGGCCCGAGTCAGACACATGGGGGCTAGTTCGTCTGCCAACTCATCCGCCTGCCGACGGCTCGGCGCGTACACAATGGCTGGGCGGTGATCCGGCTTTTCAAGCAGTTTCGCCACCAGCGAAGCACGCATGGAAGGCGCTGCTTCCACAATCTCGATTGCAATGTTGTCGCGCCGAAAACCTTGAACGAAGAGCGCCGGCTTGCTTAACCCGAGTTGTTGGACAATGTCGCGTTGTACCGATGGTGTTGCTGTTGCCGTGAGTGCAATGACGGGACTAGGACGCAAAGCCTGGATGCAAGACTGCAGCATGCGATAGTCCGGACGAAAATCGTGGCCCCACTGCGAGATACAGTGCGCCTCGTCGACAGCAATCAGCGACGGCTTTTTCTGCGCCAGGGCCGGAAGGAAATTCGGAACACGAAACCGTTCTGGCGCGATAAACAGAAACTGCAGCGCGCTTTCGCGATATGCCCGGAAGGCGGCCCGAGCATCCTCTCGCGCCCGCCCGGAATGGATGCGATCGACACGCAGGTTCATCGCCTGAAGCTTGGCAACCTGATCTTCCATGAGAGCGATTAGCGGACTGACCACCAACGTGGTGCCTCCGCGCGCCACTGCAGGCAGTTGGTAGCACAGCGATTTGCCGGAACCGGTGGGCATGACCACCAGCGTGTCGCGGCCGCCAATCGAGGCCTGGCAGATGGCGGCCTGGTTGGGCCGGAAACTGCCATGGCGAAAAACATCGCGAAGAATGGCCTCCAGCGACGAGTTATCTTGCGTGTTCACCTGATCCCGTCTCTGGAGTATCAGCGCGCCGGTACGCTTCATCCAGAACTTCAATCACGTGCATCACTCGTTCGCCTTTGCCGAACGAACGCGCTCCGGCTCGCAGCTGAAGCATGCAGCCTGGGTTAGCGGTGGCAATGATAGAGGCGCCTGTTGTCTTCACATGCTCCATTTTGCTCGCCAGAATCTGCATTGCCATTTCGCTCTGCACCACGTTGTAGATACCCGCGCTGCCGCAACACAAATCCGCCATGGGCATCTCGCGGAACCTCAAGCCAGGTATCGAAAGAAGTAATTGGCGCGGCGCCTCCCTGATCTTCTGCCCGTGCGCTAAGTGACACGAGTCCTGATAAGTTACCGTTTCCTCCACTCTGCCCATTTTCGTGTTCAGCGCCACCGACGATAGAAATTCGGTCACGTCCTTCATGCGGTTTTTGAAGACGAGTGCTTTGTCCCGATAGGCAGGGTCGTGCTCCAGCAACTCGCCATACTCTTTCAGCGTTGAGCCGCAGCCCGCTGCATTGGTCAGAATGGCATCGAAGTTCTCGGTGAGCATGGCGTCTACGTTTGTGCGAGCCAGATGCTCAGCCTCCTCGCGTAAGCCGGAGTGCAAATGAAGCGCGCCACAGCAAGTCTGTTCCGGGGGCAGTACAACCTCGCAGCCATTTCGTTGCAGCACCCGCACCGTTGCTTCATTCAGACGGGCGAAGGCAACATTGGCGATGCAACCGGCCAGAAACGCCACCCGGTAGCGCCGTTCGCCGATGGCGGGGAACGTCTTTCCAATCTTGCCGTAAAAGAATGGCACTTCCGCGTCCGGGGAAAGCGCTTCCAATCGCGCCAGTTTTCTCCACAGTGACAACACACCCGTTGCACGAACCAGCTTCTGCAACCCGGATGCCTGGTAGGCGTACAAGCCGGCCCCAGCGACCTGCATCGCTGCCGGCGAAGGAATCAGGTTCCGGAAGACCCAACGCTGTAAAGTACGCGTCAGGAACGAAGGTGGCCGTTGCGTCTGCAATGCCGATCGCGCGGCCTCGATCATGCGGCCATAAGGCACTCCCGACGGGCAAGCTGTTTCGCATCCACGGCAGGCCAGGCACAGGTCCAGATGTTGGACGTACTCATCGGTTACAGCAGCGCCGGCGGCTACGGCGTTCATCTGGTAGATACGGCCGCGCGGCGAATCCATCTCCACACCAAGCTCGCGATAGGTGGGGCATGCGTTCAGGCAAAGTCCGCAGTGAACGCACTTGTCCAGGTCGGCCTGAGTCGGACCGGCGGCCGTCATGTTTATCTGCGCGAGTGAGTTAGAGGCGGCCATACAGACGTAACGGGTTTAAGAGGTAATGAGGATCGAACATCTGTTTCACCTTTTTCATGATGGCAAAGGTGTTCTGCCGCGACGATTCCTCGCCCAGCAACCATAGATCTTGTCTCTCGCGGATCTCGTTGGGCGCGAATTCTACTCGCGCGGACCAATGATTCTGCGCGGCAGCCCGCCACAGCGGTGCCACACTCTGCCACGCACTTAGGTAGACATAGGCGACACCCGTCGAAGCGTGAGCCAGGCATGGGCCGGAGATCAAGGAAAGCAATTTGGATAGCTCCTGCAGCGGTGTCGAGATACGAACGACGATGCCGCTCGACTGTCGCCGCAAGAACTCTTCCGTAAAGTTGCGGATCTGCTGCCAAAAGGGCGCCTCCATCTCAGCCGGTAGTTCTTGGAAGCCGGGCAGTTCGCGCGCATAGCGGGCCAACACCGCCGCCGAACCACCTGCCAGAAGCGCCAAAAGGTATCCTCGCCTTTCGAAGCGGGCGGCCGCCGGCGGGGTCAGCAGTTCCAACGAGAGGGGACTCAGCGGGCCTGCCTTGATCTGCTCACGTATCGCCATGGCGGCGTTCAGGTCGGAGAACTCGGCCAAGAACGTGCGCGTGCCTTGTGGCCGCGGGTGCAGCCGGAAATTTACGCTGGTTAGCACCGCAAGCGTCCCGAAACTGCCAATCAGCATCTTGCCCAAATCGAGGCCCGCCACGTTCTTCACCACCATCCCGCCGCTTGTCACCAGCTTGCCTTCGAGCGTCGCGAAAGTCATGCCGATGATCAAGTCACGGGCCGTGCCAAACGCGGATCGTAAGGGGCCGCTCGCGTTCGTCGCCACTATTCCGCCTACGGTGGCGGAACTACTAAAGGGAGGATCGAGGGCAATCATCTGCCCATGGGCGCGCAGGTGAGACTGCAACTGCGAAAACGGCATTCCTGCTTCGACGCTGATTGTCAAATCGTTGGGTTCGTATTTTAAGGTTTGCCGCAGGCCGGCGGTGGACAGCGTTGTTGCAGCAGCCGGCAGAGGTCCACCCATCAGCACCTTGCTGTTATTTCCGACGACTTGAATGGGGCGTTCGCGGCGCGCTGCATCGGCCAAAGCTGCAGCGAACTCGGCTGCGGTCGTCGGCGCCAAAGAAGTCATGTTCAATCTATTTTGCACCGTCGCCGCTCTCTTGCTTCCGGACCGCGATTGAGCGAGGCGATGGTAAGATCGCCTCAGTTTTCCATGGATTTCGAATTCACTTCGGAACAATTGCAGCTCCGGAAAGCGGTTCGCGACTTTGCCGAGGCGGAGATCCGGCCGCATGTCCTTGAATGGGATGAGGCACAAACGTTTCCGCTCGCTGCCGTCAAGAAGGCGGGTGAACTCGGCCTGATGGGAGCTATTTTCCCGGAAGAATTGGGCGGCACTGGCTACGGCTACATCGAGTACGCCATTATCATCGAGGAACTTGCGCGTGTGGATCCTAGCGTTGCGCTCATCGTGGCGGCGCACAACTCGCTTTGCACGAATCACATATATCTGGCGGGCGATGAAGAGCAGCGGCGCAAATACATCCCCAAACTTGCCACTGCGGAATGGATTGGCAGTTGGTCCCTTACCGAACCCGATGCCGGTTCCGATGCAGCCGGAACCCGCTCCACCGCCGTTCTGAATGATGGCCATTGGGTATTGAACGGCGGCAAGACATTTACAACGAATGCGCAGTATGCCGATGTCTGCGTGGCAATGGCAGTCACCGATCGATCTGCCTCGCAGCATGGCATCTCAGCCTTCATTCTTGAGAAAGGTCAACCAGGCTTTAAAGTCGGGAAGAAGGAGAACAAGCTGGGTATGCGCGCCAGTGCTACCGGAGAGGTGCTATTTCACAACTGCAAAGTGCCACCTGCTCAACTCCTCGGGAAAGCAGGTGACGGCTTTGTCGACAGCCTGCGCATTCTGGACGGGGGTCGTATCTCCATCGCGGCCCTGTCCGTCGGGCTGGCGCAAGGCGCTTTTGAAGCGGCATTGCGGTATTCGAAGCAGCGGAAGCAGTTCGGCCGGTTTATCTCCGAGTTCCAGGCCATACAACACAAGCTGGCGGACATGGCCACATCCATAGAAGCGGCGCGCTGGCTTGTCTACCGCGCCGGCTCACGCAAGGACGCCGGCCATCGCGTAACACGAGAGTCGGCCATGGCCAAACTATTCGCTTCGGAGATGGCGGTGAAAGTTGCGGACGAAGCACTTCAGATCCACGGCGGCTATGGATTCATCAAAGACTACCCTGTGGAGAAATACTACCGGGATGTGAAGCTGTGCACCATCGGGGAGGGCACCAGCGAGATTCAACGTATGGTCATCGCCCGGCAACTGCTAAAAGAGTAGGTTGGGTTCGGGCGCAACCACAGAAAACTTAGCTCCACGACTGCTGGCCGGTGACGTGGCGGCACTCGCGCGCGCCTTGACCATGGTGGAGAACCGATCTCGTAGTGGGCGTGAGTTGATTCGCACGCTGTTTCGGTCCACAGGCAGGGCTCAGGTCGTTGGCATCACGGGTGCGCCTGGGGCAGGGAAGAGCACACTCATCGATCAACTGATCGGACTGCACCGCCAAAACGGACGGAAGGTTGCGGTGCTCGCCGTTGATCCTTCCAGCGCATTCACGAAGGGTGCCATCCTTGGCGATCGCATCCGTATGTCGCGTCATCATGACGATCCAGGCGTGTTTGTCCGCTCCATGTCCTCTCGCGGGCAATTGGGCGGGATCGCGGCCGCCACTTGGGATGCGGCGCTGCTGCTGGATGCAGCTGGCTGGGAGGTGGTCCTGATCGAAACCGTCGGCGTCGGTCAGGATGAAGTCGCAATCGCGCAGGTCGTTCAGGCGACCGTGCTTGTTCTGACACCGCAGATGGGTGACGACGTTCAAGCAATCAAGGCCGGTATCATGGAGATCGCGGACGTCTTCGCAGTGAATAAAGCAGATCTGGGCGGCGCCGACCGTTTGATGGAAGAGATCCGCACCGCACAGTCTTTTGCTATGCGTGCGTACGGATCCGATATGGCACCAATATGCCGCGTCAGCGCGGCCTCGGGTGAAGGCATCACAACTTTGTTCAACGAAATTGAGACCGCGACCCGTCGCAAGCAAGGCTCTGTGCCCGAGGTGGAGCGGTGGGCTTATCGGTTGCGTGAGCTTCTTCACGACGATCTACAGCAATCGTTACCGACGGTGGAGCTGTCCGACCACGCGAGGCAAGTCGCCGAGCGTACCGAAGACCCTTACACTGCGGTCGCCCTTCTGAAGGCGGGTTTGGACCGGGCATGAGCGTTGAAATCGATCATCTCGGCATAGCCGTACGCAGCCTGGATGAGGGGCTCCGCTTCTATCGCGATGTGCTCGGTATGCATGTGAGCGAACGGGAATCAGTGCCGGCGGAGCGAGTGGCCGTAGCCATGCTGCCGACGGGCCATGTTGGCGCACCCAGAGTGGAACTACTGGAAGCACTGGACAGTGAGTCCGCCGTGGCGAAGTTTATCGAAAAGCGGGGTCCTGGTCTTCATCACGTTGCCGTTCGCGTCGACGACCTGACCGCTGTGGTGGAGCGCATGCGCCTGGCTGGAGCACGATTGTTGAACGAGCCCCGAGAAGGGGCCGGTGGACATACGTATGTGTTCGTCCATCCCGCCTCTACCGGCGGCGTTCTTTTGGAACTGATTCAGAAGTGAAATGGGAGCGGTTTTGAATAAGACAGCGCAGATTGGAATCATCGGCGGCAGTGGCTTGTACTCCATGCCGGGGTTCGAGGCCCAAGAAGAACTAGAGTTGACCACGCCCTTTGGCGACCCCTCGGATGTTTACGTCATGGGCCGTCTGGAGGGCAAGGAAGTCGTGTTTCTGGCGCGCCACGGACGCGGGCATCGCATCTCGCCATCGGAGCTGAACTTCCGCGCGAACATCTATGGCATGAAAATGCTGGGTGTCGAGCGTATTCTCTCTTTGAGCGCGGTCGGCTCTTTGAAGGAGGAGCACCGTCCGCTGGACTTCGTGCTTCCCGACCAGTTCTTCGACCGCACTCGCGGGCGAGTATCGACGTTTTTCAGCGGTGGCGTTGTCGCGCACATCAGCTTTGCGGATCCCATCTGTTCTCAATTGGCACAGTTCGCCCACCAATCGGCATCTCTGCTGTCCATCAGCAGCAAGCTCGGCGGTACCTACCTCTGCATGGAAGGCCCGGCTTTCTCTACTCGCGCGGAATCGAATGTCTATCGAAGCTGGGGCATGGACGTGATTGGGATGACGAACTTGCAGGAAGCAAAGCTCGCCCGCGAAGCAGAAATTTGCTACGTCACCGTAGCAATGGTTACCGACTACGATTGCTGGCATGAACAGCATGACGCGGTGACAGTGGACCAGATTCTAGATGTGCTTCACAAGAACGCCGACAACGCGCGCAAGTTGGTGCGTACCATGGTGGCGGGGATGCCGGATGCTCGGACGTGTAAGTGTGGCCAGGCTCTTCGGCACGCCATCATCACGGATCGCAAACTGATTCCCGAAGATACGAAAGAACGGTTGGGACTGCTCATTGGCAAGTATCTCGGCGACTGATCTCGCTGGCGAAGTCCTCGATTCCTGCCTGACCGAAGGCACGTGGCGCGCACGCACGCTTGAAGCGCTGGTGGAGCGAGCATTGGACGAAGATGAACCGTTTGCCGCGGTTGCGGCCACCAGGGCTTTGTTCGGTGTCCTTGTGGAACGGCTTGCGGATCTGTTCGAACCGGATTTGTGCGACGTCTACGCCCGCCTTTTCTCGTACGTGATTGGCCGCGCATTGCCCGAGCTGAACAGCTCCGATCTGCTGGTGCGGTACCGCTCGGTTCGGCAACTAAGGCGCTTTGCCGGAGGCGAGGTCCAGCGGGTGTATGTTCTTTCGCGCGTCACTCTGGGAGCGGACGTGGCCGTCACTAGTGTCGCCATGGACGCCGCTAAGCGGCATTTTCCGGAAGCGCAGATTTGCCTGGTGGGACCGGCGAAAAATGCTGAGCTCTTTGCAGGCGATCCTCAGGTGGTCTCAATCCCGGTTCAATATGGGCGAGGCAGTCTGCTCCGCGAACGTCTTTCTGCTGCTGTAGAATTGCACACGCTAGTGAACGAAGCTAGCGCGATCGTGATCGATCCTGATTCGCGTCTCACCCAACTCGGATTGATCCCAATTTGCGACGATGCACGTTACTACTTTTTCGAAAGCCGTAGTTTTGGAGGTGCGCTGGACACTTCACTTCCGGATCTGACGGCGGAGTGGCTATTCGAGGTATTCGGCGTGTCCCATGCCCGCCCTTACCTGGCGCCGCATCCTCAGGCCAGCCAAGCTGAAGTGACAGTGAGCTTTGGCGTTGGCGAGAACGGCAATAAGCGACTTGGCCCGGAGTTTGAGAAAGCGGTGCTTCGTAGGCTGCTGGAGCAGGGCAGATCCATTCTGCTTGATCGCGGCGCGGGCGGCCCAGAGGCAGATTACGTCAATGCTCTCGCTGAAGAACTAGGTCGCCCGTCTCTGCTGCAATTGCACGACGGCAGTTATGCATCATTCGCCAGTCACATCATGCAGAGCAAACTCTATGTCGGTTACGATTCTGCCGGCCAACATGTGGCCTCTGCCGCCGGGGTTCCACTGATTTCGGCATTTGCCGGCTTTGCCAGTGAGCGCATGTTCGAACGGTGGCGGCCGCAAGGGCTTCATGCCCATGTCATCCGTGTCGACGACGAGACCCGCTCTACTGCGCTTGCACGCACGCTCCGCGCTATTTCGGAGGCGGCGGCGGAAGCGTAGGCACATTCCACGGGTCGGAGCTGGACGCTGGTTTCGGCAGATTCTTGGTGTCGTTCTTCGATGGCGTCACGGGCTGCTCTTCCGTCTTCTCTGAAGAGAGCGGCGGCGGCACTTCGGTACCGAACGTGATATTCGATTCGGTCCCGAACTTCCGGTAATTCCGAAACTCGATCTCGTTCTTCGTTTTCCCATCGACGGCTGACATAGTCAATTGGGCTAGTAGCGGCGCTACATACTTCTGGCCGTTGATGTCAACGTCCTCGTAGTCCAACCGCTCATCTGCTTCGCGGACCGGAAAAGTGTTCGGAATGTTGATGGCGTGAAACGTAATTCGTGTGATTTCACCCGTGTACTCATCTGCGTAGACCAGCCCTTCGTACGCCGTGTAAATACGCTGCTGGTCGCCAGGTCCGGAACTATACGAAATTGAGTACTGAGTGTGGCTGCCATCGATGGCGTAATGAAAAACGGCCATGCGCCGGTCCCGCAGTTTGGCCCAGTGGTCCCATTTGAATTCCGCTTCGCTTTTGGGCTCGAAAATCTCGCGCATCATGCTGCCGAACTCACCTGTCGAAACAGCTCCCCCACCCGTCAGGTTTTCCATGCTGGTTTCGGTGTATTTGCCGTTTACCGAATAAACCTTGTAGTCTTCATGTCCCTGGTTGTAGCTCACCTTGGCCAGGATGTCGCCGATGGAATGATAGCTGTCGGCGCCCCTTCCGCGGTTGGGTTCAATGAACTGCCGAACCACTTCCACGCACAGGAAATTGGGCAGCGACTGCGTGTAGCTCAAAGCGTATTGACGAATCTGATCGAGGATCTGCTGTTGTCGAACGGAATCGGGCGGCGGGATAACGATCTTAGCGCGAAGCGCCACCGTGGGCGATCCGAGAGGTGTCTTTTCCTGCTCGGTCCCAGGCGAGTATGTGGGGTCGGCCGCAGGCGGCTTCAGGGTCGCTGCCTGCTTTTGTACGTTTCGCAGAGCCTCCACCGTCTTCGGCCCTGCCCCTTGCTCCTCCAGATCCTCAATCGTTTTGTCGGGAAGCTTCTCCGTCAGCGCTACCGTTTTCAAATAGGCGGCGAGTTGCTTATCCGTATGCTGCTTTAGTGCAAGCTCGGAGCGAATGAACTGGGCAAGCTGATCCACATTCATCTGCATTTGCGCTTGCAGAATCAGGGCGCAGCAGATGACCAGCATGGAAAGGCGAAACTTCATACGTCTCTAGCTCTATGATGACGCAAGCGCGCCGTCGAGGGTTCCCGTCGAGGCTCCCTGCTAGAGCTTCTGTTCCTTCTCCAGTTCCAGCGTGATATTGCCGATGGGAAAGCCAAGCGCAATCCGGAACTGCACAGGGAGGCGTTCGGCGTCATCGGTCACCCAAATATACAGGCGGCCCCGCCGCTTGTACAGCACGTTGTCGAACAAGAAGACTTCGTAGCGGATGGCACTGTACGTTTTCCCGTCGATGCTGACGTTCTCCTTCGCTTGCGACTCCACCCGTGCCGAGACAACCTTCTTCCCATCTGTTACGGGCATGTAGGTGCTTTTGCCGGGAGGCAACGCTATCTGCGACAGCACGGCGAGGGCGCCTGCTACTTCATGCGTGCAAGCGGGAACAGTTATGGTCTTGTTCACCTCAGTATTCTTCACCAGGTCGTGCTCGTGGTAATCCACCGTGTGCTGCGCTTTGTTGAATGAAAGTCGCGTGGTTGTATGCTTCTTGCCTTCCTGTGCATCCAGGTTGGCCGAAGCCGCGCAGAAGTGGTCGTCGCCGGAGACTGAATATTTATCGGACACGCGGTAGAGCCGGGTGACGATGCCGGCGCTCTCAATAGAAAGATCAATATTCCAACCCGGATTCGTGTGTTTGTATTGCAGCAGGGCTGTTCCGGCTACCACCGAATGCCACTCAATTCGATAGTTCAGCGCGCGGGATGACGACGACTCGCTGCCCTGAGCACCCTGTGCCGGAGCCAACTGCCGAATCCCAACCAGAACAAGAGCGCAAAGGGCCAGCGCGCGAAGCACGGAAGAAGATTGCATTAACAACTTCGAGTTTCGCAAACGATGTTTCCGCAGCGTTAAAAATCGATTGCAGATAGAATTTCAGAGGGCTTGCGCCGGAACGCTCTGCAAATCGCCAAGAAACTCTCAATGCTGGGCAGATTTGCTCCGCGCTCAATAGAGCTTATTTGCGACACGCTCAGGCGAGTGGCTGCCGCCAGATCTTTCAACGACCAGTCCCGTTCTACCCGCAGCATCTTGATCCGGTGGCCCAGGCGCTCACGTAAACGGTCCTGCGGCGTGCGACCAAGGCTGAACTGAGCAATGGCGTTTTGTAAGATCTGCCGCAACTGGGCGAGTGAGAAGGGCTTGGCCAGGTAATCGAACACGCGCAGCTTGAAAGTAGCTCGCATGTCTTCAAGCGACGGATATCCAGTTACGATGATGATGCAGAGTTCAGGCCATCTCGTGAGCAGCTGCTCTACCACCTGATCGCCCGTGGCCGGCCCCATTTTCATATCCAGCAAAACAATATCGGGAATCCTGGTTTCCGCCGATTCGAAGAGCCTTTCCGGTTCGGCAAACGTCCGCACGTCGTAGATTCCTTCATCGCGCAGAAGATCCTCGATGTAGTTCAGAAAATCCACATCATCATCCAGGACGGCGATGTCCACCAGCCCGGGCGCTGTTTGCGGCTCGGCAGCGATGCTCATGCGGCCGGCAGCGTAACTTCCAGCGCCGCCCCTCCTTCGGGCCGGTTTGAAGCCGAGATGGTGCCGCCATGCTGGGTCACAATACCTTCAGCAACGGTTAGGCCTAGTCCCGTACCGCGTGCATCCAGCCGCGTACTCACGAATGCCTCAAACAGATTAGGCAAGACGGCGGCCGGAATGCCGGGGCCATTGTCCAAAACCGTACACGCGACTAACTGCTGACCGACCCGAACAACCGCCTTCGATTGAACAGTAATCACGCCGGAAGACGAGACCGCAATCAGAGCGTTTCGAAGCAGATTGACAAAAACCTGAATTAATCGATCAGAATTGCCAAGAACATAATGCTCGTCCGCCACCCTATTCTCAAACTGAATCAGTGCTGCCTTTTCATCAATCGCAACCAGATTCCAGCTTTCCTCTACAATCGGACGTAGGGGAACGGCTTCGGTCTCCTGCTTCCGAACACGCGCGAAATCCACCAGACCCTCGCTGATTTTTCGCAGTCGCTGCGTCACCCGCAGCATGCGGCCTAAACGCTCCAGGGTAGTTGCATCCCGGTTCGTCTCTAGCAACTTCTCAATCGATCCCTGTAGCACCGCCAACGGTGTATTGAGTTCATGCGCCACGCTGGTACTCAAAAGACCCAGGCTTACCAGGCGGTCCTGCTCTTCTAGTTGCTTGATGGCGTGCGCGAGATCGTCCTCCTGCTGCCGCAGCTGCAAAACCGTCGCGTTGCGCGAGCGCATAATCTGACCGATCTCGTCGTTCAGGATTAGATTATCGTCAATGAGTTCGTGCGTTCGGTCGTCATGCTGAATGGCTTCATCCGCTGCCAGCATCAGGTGCAGAGGACGATACACATAGAGCGGCATGATGAGAAATTCCAGCACCACAATGGAGAGCAGGTAGATGCTCCCAAGCACCACAAACAGACCCATCCGGGCATGTCGGAGAGCTTTGTCGTACAGTTCGCCGGAGAGTTGGATACGCCGGTAGTGCCCGGTTACACCGGCCGTACGAAACAGCGTGTCACGACCCTGCTGCCACGTTGAACTTGGCAATCTACGTAGGAAGTCTTGCCCTGCCGGAGAAAGGCCCAAATCGGCTGCAGTGCCCACTCGCAGATTGTAGATGCTTAAGTCGCCGGCATTGGTGGTTGAAGTCGGGTTCTCGGCCGCGAAAATCTTGGACATCAACTTGAATTCACGCTGATCGGCCGCCGCGATCCGGGCAGAAAAAATCGGAATCACCGAAAGGTAAACCGACACCGCCAGCACCAGAAAAAATAGGTTATGCAGGACAACTAGCTTGTAGCGAACCTTCAGGCCGCCGAAGTTACGGGCCAGATAACGCGGCGGGCGCGTGTCGCTGACCCTTGTCACCGAAGCAGAACCGGCATGGCTCAGCGTTTCGGATATCCATTTCCGGCGTGAGGAAATCGGCTTCAGTACGTCCTGCTCGTCCGCGCTAGGGGACGAGCTGATCCTGAGCCAACTCTTGGGCCGCTTCAAGTTCCTGCTCCTTGTACTGCAACTGATAAAGCTTCCAGTAAATTCCGCGCTGGGCCAGCAACTCGGCATGCGTTCCCTGCTCACGCAGTTGCGCCTTGTGCATGACGAGTATACGATCGGCCTTCTGTATCGTCGATAAGCGGTGCGCAATAACCACCGAGGTTCGGCCCGTGATTAGACGATCAAGGGCGCTGCGGACGCGCAGCTCGGTGTCAGTATCCACACTCGAGGTTGCCTCGTCCAAAATCAGTATCCGAGGCCTGTGCGCCAGCGCACGGGCAAAGCTGATCAACTGCTTCTGACCGGTCGAAAACCCGTTCCCTCGCTCGCGCACCGCCGTCTCGAACTGCTCAGGCAACTCCTCGACAAAATCGAGAAGATTGACTTCTGCAGCGGACTGACGTAAATCACGGTCGCTGATCCGTTCCGTTCCGAGCCGGATATTGCTGCCCACTGTTCCCGTGAACAGATACGAGTCTTGCAGCACCACTCCGAACATGCTTCGAAGCGCATGTAGGTCGAACTCCCGCACGTCGACACCACCGATGCGCACTGCGCCTCGCTGCACATCATAAAACCGCAACAACAAATTGGTGAGGGTTGTCTTACCGGCTCCGGTGTGCCCGACGATGGCAATCGTTTGCCCCGGAGGCACACGGAAGCTCACATCCCGAAGCACCCAGTCTTCCGCGTTGTAAGCAAACCAGACATGATCGAACTCAATCGAAAGTGAACCTTGCGGTACTTCCCGCTCCTCTACAGGTGAAACGACTGTAGGCTGTGTATCCAGCAGCTTAAAAACGCGTTCGGAGGCGGCCATCGCGCCTTGCAGGATGTTGTACTTCTCGCTCAGATCCTGAATCGGGCGAAAGAAACGCAATCCATACTGAAAGAACGCCACCAGCACGCCCAGCGATAACGCCCCTTGCCGGATGCGAAATCCGCCGTACGCAAGCAGCAACGCCAGTGCGAGCATCCCAAGGAACTCCACCACAGGATAAAACCAGCCGTATGCGGTAATGGAGTCCTTGAAAGCAACCATGTGGTCCCGGTTGATTTGGTCGAACTCTTCGCGGCTTCGCTGTTCGCGATTGAACAGCTGCAGCACTGCCATTCCGGCCACGTGCTCCTGAAGATACGCATTGATGCGCGCAATCGCCACACGTATACGGCGATAGCTCTGTGATGCCGTGCGCCGGAACTGAATAGTCACCAGGACCACCAGCGGCATTACGGCCAGCATCAGCAGCGTCATGCCCGGGCTTAACCGCGCCATAATTGCGATCACAAACACCAGCATCAGCACGTCGCCGATTATGGTCACCAACCCGGAGCTGAACAGATCGTTCAAAACATCCACATCGGTGGTAACGCGTGTCACCAGGCGTCCGATTGGGTTCCGGTCGAAGTAAGCAACATCCAACGTTTGCAGATGCGCCATCAGTTCGCGGCGCAGGTCAAACATGGCCCGTTGGCCCGTCCACTGCATCAGATATGTCTGCCCGAAATCGAAGAACAACCCAAGTACGATCACGCTGCCGTACACCAGTGCAAGCTGCTCTAGTCCGGTCCAGGCATTGGGCGACAGCCACTTGGTGAGGAACGGAATGGAGAGCGGTGCACTTTTTGAGGGAACCAGGTAGCGATCCACCGCCAGCTTGGTTAACAGCGGCCCGATAATCTGAAGAAGCGAGTCCACCAGCAGCAGGCACATGGAAACTGAGATGATGAGACTGTACGGCTTCATGTACGTCAAAAGCCGTCTCATGAGTCGCCCGTCGTAGGCTTTGCCCAGTATTTCTTCTTCCAAGCGAGTCTGGCCTCCTTCTTCTGTGATGGTCCAAGCTCCCATGACAAGCCGGGCGCGCTTGGGTGATTAAACTTTTAGCCTAACAGCCAGGAACGGACTGCTCTTGCGGGACGAAAAGGAAAGTGAAGTGGTTAAACCGCGGCAATGAATGGTCTTGTTTTGATTGATAAGCCAGCAGGCTGTACCAGTCACGATGTTGTAAACCGCTGGCGCAGACTTGCTCAAACTAAACGGGTGGGGCATCTCGGCACGCTCGATCCAATGGCCACGGGCTTGCTCGCGCTCCTGACCGGTACAGCCACCCGGCTTGCCCAGTACTTCGGCCACGACGAAAAGACCTACCAGGCTGAGATCACTCTGGGAAAGGTCTCCGACACGTACGACGCGGAAGGCGAGGTGCGCGATACGGGTGTGCCGTGCTTGCCTTCAGCAAGCGAAATCGCGGACGCTTTGAAAAGCTTTGAGGGCACAAGCCTGCAAGTGCCTCCACCAGTCTCAGCCAAGAAGGTAAATGGCGTTCGTGCTTACACACTAGCTCGAAACAACATTGCAGTCGAGTTGGCGCCCGTTGAAGTTTGCATTAGAGAACTCTTAGTACGTAGCATCGAGATTCCGCACGTTCAGATCACGGTAACGTCCTCGTCGGGCACCTATATTCGAAGCATCGCCCACGATTTGGGTCAAAAGCTTGGCTGCGGTGCCCTGCTGAGCAAATTACGCCGGGTACGTATCGGTGCATACCGGGTAGAGGAGTCCCGAAGCCTGGACGAGTTAGCGCGGATGGCCGCGAGCGGTTCCTTGGCATCTGCTGTCGTGCCTGCCTGTACATTGCTCCCTCACATGCCCGTGGAATGGGTCAATGACAGCGTCCGTTCGCACATTCGGCAGGGACGCGACTTCCGCACATCGCCCTTCGTAATCCCGTCCGCGACACCTTATGTAAAGGCTGTGGATCGCGAAAACGAGCTGATAGCGATCGGTGAGCTCCGGATTCCCAATGTTTATCATCCCTGTACTGTTTTATAGGCCAATATGCCGGTCTATTGATTTGGAGCAATAAACACTCAGATACAGATGTGTTACACAGAAAGTTTGCAGAGATCTTCCATTTTCTCCGTGGCCCTGCGCGCTTTGGCAGTGGTCGCGATCCTCTACGGTGGTATCACCTTAGCGGCGCTAGACTCGCAGCCGAAGGCCGATGCGCAAAGTCCGTCTGAACAAGTCCCGCCCGCTTCGCCGTCTACCCCTGGGCCGGGGGAAGAACAGACATCGGTAGATGCCGCAAAGCCGTCAGAAAAGCCAGAACCGAATGAGAACCCCCAAAAGTCCTCGGCACCGGCGCAGGAGGCAGCGGCCGCTTCAACCACCGTGCCCGCGCAGTTTTTTCACGGCACCATCACGCACTACACGTCCAATTTCGTCACCGTGTCTCGAACGTTGGTGGGTAAACGCCCGGAAAGCCGACGCTTCCGCATCCTGCGTACCACCAAGGTCCATCGAGCTTTACGCGTTCGTGCCAAGGTCACGGTTCGTTATAAGCACTTGCCGGAAGGCGACGTCGCTCTTGAAATTCAGATCCACGCCCCCTACGTGCAGAAATCTTGAACTCTAGGAGTCGCTGCGATCTGTTTCGCGACGACGTTTTGCCCAACCCGTCTTTTCTATTTGAAGAGATCGGCCGATCGCCAACGAATCTGCTGTCACATCTTTCGACACTACTGAACCCGCAGCTACATAAGCGCCGTCGCCGATGGCGAGAGGCGCAATGAGAGTGGAGTTGCTTCCCACAAACACGCCGTTACCGATGTGCGTGGCGTGTTTATGTTTTCCATCGTAGTTGCAGGTGATCGTGCCCGCTCCCACATTCACCTTCGTGCCAATCTGCGAGTCGCCGAGGTAGGCCAGATGATTTGCTTTGGATCCGTCGCCGAGCTGAGTCTTTTTCAATTCGACGAAATTTCCAATGTGGGTGTCGGCCCCGGCGTTAGCCTGCATGCGCAACCGGGCGAAAGGTCCGACAAAGGCACGCGGTCCTATGCGCGAAGCTTCGGCAATAACATAGGGAAGCATTGTCACATCATCTGCAACTTCGCAATCGCGCAGCACGCTGCCGGTTCCGATATGGCAGTTTGCGCCGATGCGAGTTCGCCCGCGTAGCTGCACATTCGCTTCGAGTAGAGTGTCCGTTCCCACCGTCACGTCCATGTCGATGGTCACTGTATCCGGGTTCTCCAAGGTGACTCCGGCCAACATCAACTCTTCCGCCTTCCGCCTCCGCAGCAGCTTATCGGCGACGGCCAACTCTATACGCGTGTTGATGCCCAGCAGTTCCGTCTCGTCGGCAACCAGCAATGGCATAACGGCATGCCCGTGTCCACGTAAGATCTCCACCATGTCGGTGAGATAGTACTCGCCCGTCTTCTCGTTCGGGCGAACCTCGCCCAGGTGCTCCCAGAAAGCTTTCGCGTCGAAACAGTACAGCCCGGGATTCACTTCGCGAATCGCCAGTTGCTCCGGATTGCCCGACTTCTGCTCTACAATCGCCGCCACTCGCCCATTTTGGTCCCGAACAATACGTCCGTAACCTGAAGGATCGCTCAACTCTGTGGTCACAATCGCACCGCCGAGGGCCGTGTCCTCGTGCAATGAGAGGAGGCGCTGCAGCGTCGATGACCGAATTAACGGACCATCGCCGTTAAGAATTAAAAGGGTACCCTTCGTAGAGACAGCCGCTTCGCGAGCGCAGGCAACGGCATGGCCCGTACCCAGTTGCTCGGTCTGTTCGGCAAAGCGGACGCCGGCCGTCGAAACGCTGGCGCGCACCTGCTCTGCCTGGTGGCCCACCACCACAACGATCTGTTCGGGCGAAGTAAGCGCCAGTGCAGCGCGCAGAACTTGATTCAAGAGCGTATCGCCGCCGGCCTGGTGCAAGACTTTGGCGCGCGACGATCGCATACGTGTTCCCAGGCCTGCAGCCAGGATCACAACGGTCAGGTTCTCGTTCATCTGGAAATTTGCCGCCGTACCTCGAGGGCCTGTCGAACCACCTGTTCGGCGCGACTCCGGCTTGCCAAGTCAATCACCACGTCGGCAAGAGCATCCGGATCATGCCGTATCTTCGCTAAAGGCAAGGCGCCCAGCAGATCCGCCGATACCACCTCAAGACCCAGCGCGACCAGGTTATCTACGTCGTTTTCCACTGGCAACACTCGTTCGCGCGCATACTCGCGCTGTAATGCGGTGGGAATGGGCGCGGAGTTCACAACCACGCAATCGGTGAGTGCGATACCGGCGTGTTCATGAATCGCTTGGACGTGCTGAGACGCCGAAAAGCTCATCGTTTCGCCTGGCTGCCACATCAAGTTGACAAAGTAAACCTTCTTCGCAGGCGAGCGCTCGATCGCCTCCGGTATCCCCTTCACCAACACATTCGGGATCACGCTGGTGTAAAGCGAGCCGGGCCCTAGTGTGATGAGATCGGCTTTCCCAATCGCTTCCAGGGTCTCCGGCAGCGGATCGCAGACCTCCGGTTTCAGGCGCACACGCGAGATTCGTTGCTTGCTCTTGCTGATGTTCGTTTCGCCGCGCAGGATGACGCCATCGTTTAGAACACCCTCAAGCGTCACATTGCTGGAGGTTGCGGGGAAGATATGCCCGCGAATGGCAAGGATTTCGGACGAAAGGCGCACGGCATGCGCGAAATCGCCTGTAATCTCATTCATTGCCGCCAGAAACAAATTGCCGAAGCTGTGGCCTTTTAAGCCGCGCCCGGTCGCAAATCGATGCCGGAACAAGCGCGCCAACAGGTGCTCGTCTTCAGACAGCGCGGTCATGCAATTCCGGATATCGCCCGGCGGCAGAATATCCAGATCGCGCCTCAGCCGTCCGGAACTGCCGCCGTCGTCGGTAACCGTGACTACCGCCGTGATATCCACCGTCGGCATTCCGGGCAGCGCCGGCGAAGACGCGCTGAACGCGTGCTTCTTCAAGCCCGACAGCAATGTGGATAGGCCGGTTCCGCCACCGATGGAAACAATCTGAAGCGGTGATTGCAGCGCTTTGGTGCTGAATGGAATGGACGCAACGGTCTCTTGCTTACGGCGCTTCGGCCCTGCTGCTTGCCGGACGAGTGAGCGTGCCATGTACGGCTCGAACTAGGATCTCACGCGCGACAAGGCGGACGAGGGATATCGAACACAATCTTGGGGAAAACACATAAGGGCGCGCCACACGGGGAGCTTCTCTCCTCATCGGCGCTTGGGAGGCTTTTCTTCTTCTTCGTCGTCGTAAACCGGAACTGAATCCAAATCCTCTGCCTCGAAGACCTGTCCGCAGTCCAGGCATCGTACGTAATCAACGCCATCGCGGCGGTAGAGGAACTCAGTTCGCTCGTGCTGACAGGCCTGCATAGCGAATTAACTATTCTAGACTGCGTACTGCTCGTGTCAAGTGCAGCAGGAAGATCCTAGAGGTTTCTTTTACTCCGTTTCTGTTTTCTCGCCCGGCATTCTCTCGGGCGGTCTGTAGAATTTTATATTGAACAACAATCGGGGTTTGGGTCGCGTTTATCTCCCTTGCGCCGCGTTTGTGCCCTGTTGAAAGTCCTGCGCCGTGTATTTACCCTCGCCAATTTCCTTTGCACCCCAAAGCAGGGACTCCGCTGGCGCGCCGCCGCTGTCCCATATCGATGCAGTTCCGTCTACGCCCGGAGTCTACCGCATCGTACCCGCGCGCGGCGAAGCCCATATCAGCTGGTCGTCCAACTTGCGGCGGCGTGTGAAGCGCCTTGAAGCCATCTTGCAGCAGGGCGTTCTGCGCCTGGATTGCTGGCCAGCCACTTCCAAGCTGGATTCTTCCATTCTGCTATACGAACTCACGCGCCTGGAGTTTCCCACCGACTACGCAAGGCGCCTCCGCTTGCGAGCACCCTGGTTTCTGTCGCTTTCGGACGAGGATGCATATCCTCAGCCAGCCATCTCACAACGAATCAGCCCCGAAACCGAAGTTGTGCTCGGCCCTTTCGGGAATCGCGATTCTGCCCAGGCTTATCTCGAAAGCACGCTCGGCCTTTTCCAGGTGCGTCGCTGTCCCGGTGTCCTGCAGCCTTCCGTTGATCATCCGGGCTGCCTATACGGAGAAATCGGACAGTGTCTGCGACCCTGCCAATGTGCGGTATCGGCGTCAGAGTACCGATCGGAGGTAGCACGAGTAGCTGACTTCCTGCGAACCAACGGCCGTTCGATGATTACAGATCTGTCGGTCGCTCGCAACCGCGCCAGTGAGAATATGGAGTTCGAAACGGCGGCGCAGGCCCACAAGCGAATGGAAAAAGTGAAAGCCGCAGCCTCCCTACGAGAGAACGACGTAGGCGAGGCGCGCCGCTTCTGCGGCATCGCCTTAACACGCGCGTCACAGCCCCACGCGTGTCAGTTACGTCCCATGCTCGACGGCTTTTGGCAGGACGCCATCGAGTTTAGCTTCGAGCAAAATGCCAGCGTAAGCCGTTCCATCGATGTTGCGGTTCGCGAACGCCTGTCGACCGTGCTCACCAACCCTCAAGCGAACGGCGACCGCGCCGAACACCTCGCTTTGTTCGGCCGTTGGCTGCGCTCTTCCTGGTGTGACGGCGAGTGGTTCTCGTTTCAGACTCTGAACGATCTGGATTACCGCAAACTGGTGCGAAGAATGTCCAGGTTTGTACAAGAGCCGGATTCCGTTGGTAGTGCCTGAAATCGTGCTTAACGGGGCCGAGCCGTGTTAGCTTGACGTCATGTCTGCCGAAGAAGAAGTTGAAGAGCACGTTCACCACGCCAAAACAGGTTTCGACAAGTTAGTAGCCGGATCCATGGCCATCATTGCCGCCCTTTTGGCAGTTGTGTCGGTACTAGGTCAGCACTTCAACACCGAAAAGATTCTGAGCCAGCAGGAGGCCTCCGACCAGTGGGCCTACTATCAAGCTAAAGACATTCGACGCTATACGGCGCAAATCGCCGGGGACGTCCTCAGCGGGGCAACCGTGGATCCCGCATTGCGGCAAAAGTATGTGCAGGATTCCGCACGGTACAAGGAGCAAACCGCCGAGATACAAAACAAAGCGCACGAACTAGAGCATGAACGAGACCAGATGGGCCACCAAGCGGACAGCTTTCACGTCGGCGAAGTGTTCCTGGAACTTGCCATTGTGCTCTCATCACTTGCCATCCTGACGAAACGACAAGCGCTCTTTTTCGGAGGGCTCGCCTGTGCCGTCGTGGGCATCCTGATCGCCGGTTCCGGATGGTTTTGGTACAGCTTCCCGGTGCATTCGGCCTGAACTTAGTTGCCGTGCTTACCAGTGCCACCGCTTGCCCGTGCCAACTGCTCCAGCTTATCCTCCGTTATTGCAGCCGTGGCGTGCACGCTCGATCCATTGGTTTGCACTTGCATGTTCTGCAAAGCTTCCGCGGCGATCGCCGAACGTGAATCGCTGCCCGATTGCATTTGGATCATGTTCCCTACAAACCGGATTACGTCTGCCAGCGATGTGGCATCTTGGGCGGATTTCGTGTTGGCATCGAACACCATGTTGACCGTGTCTCCAAACTGCATCCCGCCCGCGCTTTGTGAAATCGATTGCAATGCTTGCGCACTGGTCAATGCAGGTGCCGGGCTGTTAAGCCCCAGGTAAGCGCCGGACATAAGCGTAGCGAACCAAACGTCGTTACTGCTACCCACTTCGTTCGCAAAGCTGATCAACTGCGGGTCCAGCGACGAGGCGGTTGCCCGGTGCGCCAGCACTTCCTGAACACTCGCAAGATCGCCCATAATGGCAAGGCCAGTGTCGGGAAACGAAAACGCGAAGGCGTGGTTCTGCTGCCCCTGGAGATAGATGGTATTCCCGCTGTTATCCGTAATTACTTTCGCCCCATGTGTCGTCGCGGCATTCGCGATTCGTGCGCCGTCGAAGGTTCCGCGCGCCAGAAGAACGAACCGGCCCTCCGGTGTGCCGGGTCGTGTCAACCCGGCGAAGACAATCTGCTGCAGGTCGCGTCTGGGATCGAACCCCGTCTGGTTTATCATCTGCCGGAAGTGTTCGTCCTCGTTGTTCATCCGCTTCAGGAAGTACTGCCCGAAAGGGGACGTACTCGTCCGGCTTACATCCACGCTCGTCAGGAGAATCGTTTCGGCGGGCGCCATGGCCAGCAGTCCGGTATCCACGGACGCAGAAGCGAGGCCCGGGACCAATATCAATGCGCTGCAGACAACTTGGAAGGGACGCATATGCTCTACCATCCTCCTACGTTTTGACGAGGACGAAGGTTCCGCTTGGTTGAAGGTTACAGGTCAGCGCGTTTGTTCGTTCTAGCCCGGCGCGCTCGCTCCGTCAGTAACGAGGTCAGACCAGCCACAAGCGCCGCGCCGACGATTGCCAGAACCGGATGAATTCCACCCTGCGCGGACTTCAGGTACAAAGCGGCAGCCGTGAACGCGGCCGTGCCTGCGGCTGGGGCCATCTCCTGGGTCTCGAACATTAGGTTGATCGAGAACATACCTACCGCAAACAGAAAACAAACTGTGCTCGTTGTTGTGAGTCCATTCAATGCCAGATGGCACCCGCCAAAAACGAGAAGGAAGAGGCCAATTCCTCCAGGAACAAAGAATCGGGGTCGCACTAACTCCCAATAGGTGAAGAACGCGCCTAGAACGATAAGGCTGAACCAAAGGTCGGGGCCGCCTCGTAGCCACGGCACGCCGCAAACCTGCCTACGCCGCCACCAAGGGTGCTGTCCGGATCGGCAGTTCGAACCAGAATGTGGCCCCTGGCTGATCCAGGTTGTTCCGGGTTGCAATGCGGCCGCCCATGATCTCCACTAGCTGTTTGCTGATGGTAAGCCCGAGGCCGGTTCCTCCGTAGCGGCGTCGAATCGTACCGTCTGCCTGGAAGAAAGCCTCGAAGATCTTTTCCTGCATCGAGGCCTGAACGCCGATCCCGCTGTCGATCACTTCCGCAATCAATTGCCGTCCGTTTTCTGAAGCGTGCAAGCTGACGTGAACGCCGCCGGCTGCCGTGAACTTCACAGCATTCGCTACCAGGTTGATCAATACCTGCCGGAACCGGACTGAGTCGCCGTACATCGTCGCTGGTAGCCGCCGGTCGATGTTATAGGTAAGCGATAACCCCTTGGCTTCTGCCCGGATTCGAAGCATTCGCACGACGGTTCGGACGCTATCTTCCAACTCGAACGGCTCATCCGTAAACGTGAAGCGTCCGGCTTCAATCTGCGAGAGATCCAGAATATCGTTGATAATCGTCAGCAGGTCGTTCGCGCACTGGCTTACCGCATCCAGGTACTCGCGTTGGTCTGCCTGCAAGTCGGTGTCCATCAGCAGGTTCACCATGCCCATAATGCCGTTCATGGGCGTTCGCAGCTCATGAGAGGTGTTAGCAAGAAACTGCTCTTTAAGCTGCGTGGCCTCTTGTGCTAACCGGAGAGCGGTGCTCAACTCTTCATTCTTCCGCTGCAATTCTAGTGACGATTCCAACAGCCGCTGCTGTGCCTGTTTGCGTTCTGTGACATCGCGTCCGATCCCTTGCACCGCCACCGGGTGCCCGCGACGGTAAATTACCCGCGTACTGACTTCCAGAAAGCGCCGCGTGCCGAACTTCGACAGGATGGGCAGTTCGTAATGCTGGGTGGGACTGCCCCCCAGGTGACCCCGTATGCTGTCCAGCATACGGGTGTTCGCGTCAGCGTCCAGCAGCCTCGAAAAATCCTGACCCAACAATTCGTTCCGCGAGTATCCTGTCAGATACTCGGCTGCCCGGTTCAGAGCCAGCACCTTCCCGTTCAGATCGTGCAGAAAAATAACGTCGTTTGCGTTCTCAAACAGCTCCCGGTATCGCTCCTCGCTGCTGCGAAGGGCCTCTTCCGCATTGTGGCGTGGTGTCTCGTCATGGATTAGCGCTATGCGCGCATCGATTCCTTCTACGGCGAAGGTAAAAGTCGCCATGCGCACCAGCAATTCCTTGCTGTCCGGAGTGCGTTGAAAAACCGGGCCTACCGAGTTAAATGGCGCTCGCAGCCGTTGTTCGATCTCTCTTATGTCACCGATACGCGTCCGGTCGAGCAGATCGAGCAGTTGCATGGACCGGAGTTGCGAAACCGGCACACCATACAGCTTGGAGGCGCCGTCATTGCCCTGGACAATTGCAAACGTGCGCGCATCGTAGACAATCGCAGGCACGGGATTCCGGAGAAAGACACGATCGTAATCCGAAAGCCTGTGTTCCAGGCTCTGAACCGAAGCCTCCAGGTCAGCGATGCGTGCCCGTAGCTGTTCGGCTGAGTTAGTATCGGTCTCCGCTGCGTTGTTCCCTGTCACGAACCTGACCCTTGTAGCTGACACTGTACCAGCGACACCCGGAACCAAAGGTCTCATCGGCCATATCCGGCGAGTTTTCGTCGGTACTTGAATGAAAGTAACAAATTTAGTTCCTGACCGGTCCACTTGTTGTGCAATCCGTGGCTACCGATTCGAACTTAGCTATTACTTTTCCGCCGTTTTTAGCTTCCACCCTGCTTTCCTGTTCCGGAAGAGATTTTCGGCATGCCGCTCTTTCTTGGCCCTAACGACAGCAGTTTGAACCGGGGCGATCGTGAGGATACCGGTGATAACGAGGCGCGTCCGACTGAAAAAGGATCGGGCTGGGCCCAGCCGACCGTTGACCCGACCGCATTCGGCGGCGAGTCATCTATCGGGCATTCCTCCAGTACTCCTTTTGAGTACGATGAAGAACTGGCGGACACAGATGGCATGGAAGTGATGGAAGCCGACGATGGCCGCCTGGGTTTGACGAATACTGACCGGGTACCCGCTGACGACTGGGCCGCAGACACCGGGGAAACTAAGAATCCTGACGGACAGCGATAGTTTCACGATATCTTAAAAAACTTTACGGTTAGTGCTGGTACTTCTCCTGCGTTCCGTGATACGTTCTTAGGTGCACGGGAGGTAGTGTCAATGTGGAATCCCCATTTGGGAAACCAACCTGGTCCCCCCTTTGTCCAGCGGACCTACACACTCGCGAGTGACATCTCTGCGATGCAGCTTATGCCATTCGACGAGTCTGGCATCCGGCTTGGTCCGGCTTCCAGGCTGCCGCGAGGAGCCAAGATTGAAACCTGTGGCGGTGGCTTTAACGCGGCAACGCTCAAAGTGTTCTTCGAAGGACAGTATTATTACGTTTTCCGGCAGGACTTAGGCCTTTCCGAGCAGTTGCTCATGGCCGCCCTCGCTTAAATTGATCTCCTCTATACAAAAGGGATCTCCCGTCAAGCGAGATCCCTTTCCGATCCTGCCAGTGTTTCCGGGTTCTCCAGTTTTTGACCTTCGCCGGTCACCCGGTCGCGTTACGATGTGAACGCAACCATGATTGTCTTCATCACCGGAGCGAGTTCCGGATTTGGCACAGCCATCGCCCGCCGGTTTCTGCAAGACGGTGCGACTGTCATCGGTACAGGTCGGCGCACGGACCGGCTCAAGTCTCTCCAGTCTGAGTTGGGTTCGAAGTTTACACCCTTGACGTTCGATGTTGGCCAGCGTTCACAGGTGGAGCACGCGATCCAAAGCCTGCCTGCGGAGCTCGCGGAGGTTGACGTTCTTGTAAATAACGCTGGCGGAGCCGTCGGTCTCGATCCAGCGCCGACCGCGCACCTGGACGATTGGGACCAAATGATCGATTCCAACGTGAAAGGTGTGGTTTACTGCACCCGTCTACTGCTGCCCGGTATGGTCGCTCGGAAGCGAGGGCACATCGTAAATATCGGTTCCACCGCCGGCGAATGGCCTTACCCCGGCGGCAATGTTTACTGCGCGGCGAAAGCTTTTGTCCGGCAATTCAGCCTCAGTATCCGCGCCGATCTGCTGGGGACGGAAGTGCGGGTCACAGACGTGGAGCCTGGATTGGTGGGCGGAACCGAGTTTTCGCATATCCGCTTCAAGGGTGACGAAAAGAAAGCCGCCGCCGTTTATGAGGGAACCGATCCTCTTACGCCCGAAGACATCGCTGACGCCGTCCATTGGGTCGCCACGCGCCCGGCCCGGGTCAACGTGAACACCATCCAGATTATGCCCACCGGCCAGGCATTCGGTTCGCTGGCCGTGCATCGAAACAAGCCGTCTTAGCTAAGGTGGCGGAAGAGCCAATAGAGGCAGCCGGAAATTAGCATAGATGCGGGCAGGGTCAGCACCCATGCCATGCAGAGGCTCTTAATGGTCGACCACTGCAGTCCAGAGTGATTGGCCGCCATCGTGCCGGCCACTCCTGAGGTCAGAACGTGGGTGGTGCTGATCGGTAGGCCGTATCGGTCGCCAGCCAGAATGGTGCACATCGCGACCAGTTCCGAAGCCGCCCCTTGCGCATAGGTCAAATGCGTTTTGCCGATTTTCTCGCCGACGGTGATGACAATGCGCTTCCAGCCGACCATCGTGCCCAAGCCCAAGGCAAGAGCAACCGCGACCTTCACCCAGTCGGGAATAAACTTGGTAGCGTTATCGATTTGCTTTTTGTAATTGAGAATGACCGCGTTATCTTGCTGATTGATTGTTGGCGTGTGTTTCTTCTCTATGATGCGAAGTGCCTCGCTCGTCAGGTACATCTTATTGCGAACATTGCTGGTCATCGCCGTGGGGATTAGTGCCAGCGTTTTGTACGCCGCTACCTCAGTGGTGATCGCATCCATTGTCGATTTGAGGGCCGGCATGGTAGCCGGCTGCAACTTGCCACTTGCGATAAATCGTTCTAACTCCCGTCCTGCGTCTCCTGCCTGTGCGCCTTCCGGTATATAATGCTGCATCACACTGCTGGTCTCGTGCGATACTGCGACGAATGTCTGCACCTGGTTGTAACCCACAGCGTGATTTAGCGCGTACGCTGTGGGCACTGTGCCCACCAGGATCAACATAATCAGCCCCATGCCTTTTTGCCCATCATTAGACCCGTGCGCGAAACTAACACCGCCACAGGTCAACATCAGCAGACCGCGAATCCACGCGGGCGGCGGTTGCTGGCCTTTGGGCTCGCTATAGAGCTCCTTATTTGGCAGAAGCTTTTTCATGATCAACAACAGGAGTCCGGAGCAAATGAAGCCTACGATGGGTGAGAACAACAGGCTCTCGCCCACTTTCAGGGCCTGCCCCCAATCCACTCCCGTTGTGCCGGTATGCCCCGATGCCATCAACTGATTCGCCAGACCCACGCCCATGATGGAACCTATTAGTGCGTGGGAACTCGAGTTTGGAATGCCGAAATACCAGGTCCCCAGATTCCAGATGATCGCCGCCACCAACAACGCGAATACCATGGAGAAGCCCGCCGCGCTTCCCACTTGCAAGATCAACTCCACCGGCAACAGCGAAACTATCCCGAAAGCAACCGCCCCGCTGGAAGTTAAGACTCCGAGGAAGTTCATGACACCCGAATACACAACCGCGATGTGCGGCTCCAGTGAATGGGTATAGATCACCGTTGCAACCGCGTTTGCCGTGTCGTGGAAGCCATTTACGAATTCGAACCCAAGGGCAATCAACAGCGCCAACCCTAATAAGACGAACGGCAGCGCGGATGTAACCTGAACGTGAGATAGATCGGAAACTAGTTGCGATCCGGCATAGATCGCGCCGCCGGCTAAAGCGATACCGAAAACCAGGGTGCCGATGCGGCCTGGCTTATGTGTCATCTTCTGGTCGAGCAGGCTGGTATGCTGCGACGAAATGGGTGCTGGTGCTGCGGCTGAGGCCATAAGGTTAAATGTCCAGCCTGTACCCTACCAGCCGCTTGTTAAAAATGGATGACGAGCCGACCCTGAATCGTCCTAGCCTGAAGTCCTAGAAGGTTCGCTGGGGCCGGTATCCCGGGCGTGCTCGAATCTTGAACTTACGCATTGCTTCCGACGTCAATTCGACACGAATGGTTCGAAACCCTTCGTTGTTGTTTGGCTTGGGGTAATACGTGATGGTGTAGCTGTTACCCAGATCTTCGCGGATGGATTCGAACGCTTCTACCTGCTTTTGCCAGGTCTTAGCGAAGTAGCTTTTGCCGCCCGTCAGGGTGGAGATCCGTTTGAAGATATTGCTCGACACGGGATCTCGCGTGACTTCGCTGGTCGAAATCACATAGATGGGAATTCCTTCGTCCTCCGCCACCGCGCGTACGTCGTCCGGAGCCACCATGCTCGCGTTGTCGGGACCATTCGAGAAAACGATAACCACCTTGCGTCCTGGTACGTGCGCTGCATCGCGCAATGTGAGTAGGAGCGAGTTGTAAAGGGCAGAGTCGTCGCCAGCGACGGCGTGCCGAAGACCTTCAATCGCGGCGCCCCGATCCCGGTTGAGCGGCACGGCGCGGCTCAGATTTCGGCTATACGTGTAAACAGCCACGGAATCCGCACGGTCGAGTCCGCGGATGAAGTCTGCGATCGCGTCAGACGCGTACACGAACCCGCGATACATGTAGTTGCTCGTATCGAAGAGAACAAAGACGTTGGTGCCCGTTCCGCCGGAGCGCAGATCCACCGCCTCCGGACTACTGACGCCGTCACCGGTCGCCGGACGGTTGCGAATCGCGCGCGTTTCACCGTTGTCAAGAACCTCAAGCGGCGCGTGATTGCCTTCTGCAAACGTCGCGACCCTCTCCGCGATATTGTCTTCGTACACACGAAGGTCGCTAGGCTTCAATCCGTTCACGTATTTACCTTTTTGATCGGTAACCGTGAAGCCCAGCACCACCATTTCGACCTTTACCCGGAAGGTCGTCTCGTCCTGTGCACGCAGCCAAAGGCCTGCACCGGTGATTAAGGTTACGCCGACTGCAATGGTTCGGGAAAAAGTTCCGAGCTTTGCCATTTAAGTAAGTTAGTGTGATCGCTTCAAACCTTAGTTATGAACAACGTTCCCCGTCAGCGCCTGCTGGATTGTTCGCGGATGTCCGGGAGCACCGAGCACCGTGTCGGCGGTCGTGTGCAGCGAACGCAACAGAGCCGGCCAATCCTCCAGGTTCGCGGCAAATATGTTCTCGATTGCCGCCCGGTTCCACTCCGGAACGTAGGTATCCAGTTCAGATGCCGGTATACCCGCTTGATCGGCAATGGCTGCATAGAAGATATTATTCGATTCCCAGGTCTCTGCCAGTATGCGGCTGGAGTAGCCCATCAGTGCTGGGAATGTCCGAAGGAAAAGAAGATCGGGTTTGTACGAACGCGTCAAAGTCGGTTTTGGCGTTCCGAATGCTCGCGCAATCGCCGCCTCGGATAGCTCAGGGCGATGCGCCTCCGCAAGTTCGGCCAGTTCGGTGCCAGGAAGATCAGGCGAAACGCTGGACAGATTCGGTTCGGCGGCCAGCGCGAAAAATGTCGCTGGTGGAAGTTGGCTCGCAGCACCGGCGAAGTCTCCCGAGCTCAGGTGTTGTCGGATCCGCTCCACGTCCACCGGGTTCATGTGCCGGTGCAACGCTACCATCACCTTTGCTTCCACTTCCGGATCGAGTGCGGCGGCGGCCAGCAAGGTCCGGCCGCGCTCCACATGCAAAGCCACCCAATGTAGCTGTACCGGGCTCACATTACGCCACCGGGGAACTGTCACATTGATGGTCATCTGCGGAACCAGATCGCCCCAGATCAAAGCCTGTTCGCGTCGGGGCGAAAGAAAGTTCTGTTCCGCCGTGGCCAGCGCATAGGGCAGAGCGGAAAGAGAACCCATCAGGCGTCCGCCGGCGCTCGCCGGCCAGCCTCCCGACGAAACCTCAGTTTCTCGCCAAAAGGCGGGTTCGCCTTCCATGCCGACAAAGTCGTGATTCCGCACAAAAAGCGGGTTTGTCAGTAGCACCTGCGCCCCCGGAGGTGCGTAATAACAGTACAGGGTGCCGACCAGCGTGTCCCGCAGCAATGCAGTCAAGGCGTTTCTGCCGTTCTTTTGGTCGGCATTCTTCGCGACCGCGTCGAGATCTAACTTCTGCTCCAGCAGCGCATGACGGCTTGTCCAATACACGCCGGCGAAGCTGTTCTTTTCATCGCTCGAGAGCGAATCGTGCAAACTAGCGGTTTCTCGCAGCCGGTCGATTTGCTCATTGACGGCCTTGGCGATTTTGGGCTCCACTGGCCCCTTGCCGGCCCGGCTCCAGATCTCGAACAGATAGTCCACAGGAATCAGGTTCTGGGCGTCGAATGCACGCAAAAACCGCTCTGCCGGCGACTGCATGTTCTCCACCGGGGGCCGCACCTTCCCAACCAGTAGATCGATAATGCGATCCTGGCGCTCCCCAGTCGAATGTTCGCCGGCTGCTTCGAGCAATGAATCGAGCGAAGTCCGTGCGGCGGCGAAAAGATCGGAATCCTGCTTCACCCGGCTAAACGCTTCCACTACTTTCACGAAGGCTGCATCTTGATTCGCCTCCGGTATCACGCCCTGTCGCGAAAAGATCGTCCATAAACCCACGACCGCTTGCGCGCTGCCGACGGTATCGGCTTTGAACATCGTGTCCCGAATGGCACTAGCGGAAGCGCAGAAGTCCAGGTACTCGTTGATGCCATGCTCGCTCAGCAGCGGCGCTTCCGCGAAGAGGGCGTACTGCGAACCGTAAGCGCGGTACGACATGACCAGCCGCGTGGCGGTCTCCGCCGACAGTGGCTTGGACCGTCCGCGGTCGATGTTGTTCAGAGCCAGGAAAATCTTCAGCGGCTCATTATCGACCACTTTATGGCTCAGCCCGAAGAGAGCCTCTAAAGCGTCATCCTTCGTGCGCCAATTGGGCGCCACACGCGACAGTTTCGCGTCATACTTTCCGTGCGGATGCTTCGAGAATAAGGTTCTCCATACGCCCAGACCGCCCGGCAGATGAACGCTGCCGTCCGGGTCCAGCCGAAGTGATGTGGTCAGCAGCATCATATCGGTGGTGGAACGGAAAACCGGACGCGCCGGCCCGGGGTAGTCACTTTGCCCCGCAACGCATCGTAAAAGCGTCGCATACGTTCTGGTTCCGTAAGGTAGGCCTGCACCTGGGCGTCGTCCAGACGGCGAACCGCGTCGAAATACGCTGCCATCCACCCGTCATCCGTCGTCAGCAGTCTTTCAAAGAAGGCGCCCGGATTACTTGGCGCAACTCCCACAAAGGAAGCCCACGCTTTAGCAGCGCCCGGAACAACCGCCGCCCCATTCTCGATTTCGAACATGCCCCCATAGAAGTCCAGAATATTCGCGTATAGCCGCAGTTTTGCGGACGGCATCTGTTTGCGTAACGCTTCCGCCGTGTCATGATCTACGTGCGACAAGCCCATATAGAGACGGCACAAGCCAGGCTCTGCCAAGAAGACGTCGATCAAATCGTTATCGGCTTTGCCGGAAGCGGTCAACCAATATTGCGAGCCGTAGAGAACCGGGACCGGCGTCGGTGCGTAAGGCAGCTCGAAGCGCCGGTTTGTTCTTAGATTGCGCTCCAGCTGCGCCAGGGGAAACCCGGAGTCGACCGTAATGAAGGCGCGCGTCGGGTTCACGGTCTCGAGCACGATATCCCCGCCGCATGACCCCCGCATGCGATAACCAAGCACCTTCAGCAGGGCGCCCGTTTGCTCGCTATCACAGGTAGGAATGACGATTTGCCGCCCCGAGCCCGCCATCGACTGCAACTCGCGTGCCTGACCCAGATAGCGCTGCAGCAGCTTCAGATACTCGGTTTCCTGTAATGTCTCGTTGCTGGATGCAACATAGCCGTTCGTGACGATGTTGCGCGCCAGAGCGGGCAGAAGATCCTCCGCATCCAGTTCGGGCGCAAGCGCGGCCATGCGGGCGAAAGAAGGCAGCGGCCCGGGCAAAAGGATGGTTGCATACGGGCGGGCGTTTGCTTTGGCTTGGGGTAAGCGCAACTCGTGTCCGCCGTTCGAGTGGTATGCGGACAGATCATCAGAAAGCTCTTTCGTGTGGCCGCTTATTACATCAACCAGCACTGCCTGCCGTAATGCCAGCTGCTTCTGCGTCGAGTCAGTCTCTGCGCTGGCCCACTTCAAGAGCGCCTCTCGCGTGTATGAGTCCTGGTGCCGGTCAAGGAATTTCGCATACGCCGCCAGCGCCTCGGGCGAACCGGCAGCTGCGGCCTTCTCGAGAGCGCTTCGGGCACCCGGTAAATCGGCGGCTTCCGCCCGGTCAGTAGCCTGTGGCTCATTTGTAGCAAGGCTTGCAGCAAACGCAGGCAGAACAGTCACAAGGCTGGCGCAAAGGACTGCAACCGAACACGGTTTTGTCACTCGGCGCACGCCGGTCGTACGGACGCTAACTTCCACGCTCTACTCTCCCCGATTGGATTCCTACTCTAGCATTTAACGGTTGAGGCAACTCCTCTAAATGCAGTACGAGGTGGGCGGAGTTTGCGATGACTGAAAAAAGATTATGTGATGACGCCGAGAGACTCTAGGCGTGCGAGGTTTCGGCGCTGCGCACCGGCATAACCGTTCGCGATTTCAAAAGCAACACCAAACCAAGCAAAAGCAACCCCAGGGCAATCCATTGCGTCAGGGAGAACGGACCCACCAGCGCCTGCTCGTGCTCGCGGAAGAACTCGATGATGAATCGAGCGGTGGAGTAAAGAACCAGGTATCCGCCGATCACGCTTCCCGGACGCGGCGATTTCTGAAAGAGACGATACAGCACGGCAAAGATCAGCAAATCGGCGGCTGACTCGTAGAGTTGCACCGGATGCAGCGGTCTGTCCAGCGGCACCGGGGATGCAAAGTCCGAACGGAAACGAACGCCCCAGGGGAGATAGCAGGCTCGCCCCCAGCAGCAGCCTGCCGCAAAGCAGCCCAGTCGCCCGATCGCTTGTCCGAGTGCCACGCCAGGCGCGAAGATATCCATCGTTCGCAAGACCGGCAACTTCTCGCGACGCATGTACCAGACCGAAACCAGTAGCGCGGCAATAAACCCGCCATGAAAAACTCCCGCCGCCTGCAAGGTTTCAAGCGTAAAGATTTGTCCGGGGTTGCGAATGTAGTCGCCCAAATCAAAAAGGAACATGAACAGCTTTGCGCCCAGAATGCCCGAGATGGCGCAGTACACTGCCAAATTCGTGATCTTGTCCGCGGAGAAACCTGCCGCGCGCGCCAGTTTGGACGTGATCCAAAGGCCTGCCAGGAAGCCGAGCGCCACCAGTACGCCGTAGGTGGGTATGTAAAAGGAACCGATGCTGATGAGCTTAGGAAACATTGGGGTGATGACTACCGATCACACGCACGGTTCGGGGGCGCAGCAACTCTACCACCAACAGAACCGCGCCCACCGTAATGGCGCTGTCCGCAAGGTTAAACGCGGGGAACGACCACGTTCCGTGATAAACCTCAATAAAGTCTGTGACTCTGTGATACAGCACGCGGTCGTACAGGTTGCCGAAGGCACCGCCCAGAATAAACGAGAGTGCCAGCCGCGAGAGCGCCGTCTGCGCTGTCTCGCTTCCATTCCACAGTGACGCCAGCACAAACGCCAACACTAGGGACGAGACACCTATCAAGACGATGCTCCGCAGCATCGGGTTGCCTTCGGCTAACATGCCGAACGCGGCGCCGGGATTCTCTGTATGAACAATGCGCAGCCAGCCGGGAATCAACGGGATGGAATCGAAAATCGTCAGGGAGTGCTGGACCATGCCCTTGGTGATTCGATCCGCCGCAACCACCGCCGCCGCGATGAGGAGCGCAAACGCCCGCACTCGATAAGTTCCGGTTGCCACTTCAGCTGAAAAACTCCGGCAGCACCGCCGCGCAATCGGCGCAGACGGTGGGGAACGCCGGGTTGCTTCCCACGTCGAGCGTGTACTTCCAGCAACGTTCGCACTTGTCTCCGCGCGCCCGGGTGACTGCAATCATTAACGAACCTTCGTCTGCGGCTTGCTGCAACTCGACTTGCGAAACGATAAACCACGCTGGCAGATGCTTCGCATTTCGTTCCAGCAGGTTATAGAGTTCGCCTGACGCTGCGAGACGCACAGCGCCTTCGAGCGATGACCCAATCACCTTATCTTCCCTTGCGCCGTCAAGTGCTTTCAGGACCTGATCGCGGACCGGCACCAGTTCGGCCCAGTCTGCGGCTTCACTCCTCTGCCTTGCGCTCATCCCCGAGCTTAGGTCAGTTGCTTCAGGCAGCAGCGCCAGATGAACGCTGGATGGCGTACCAGACGCATGGGCCATGTGCTGCCAAACTTCTTCGCAGGTGTAAGACAAAATCGGTGCAAGCAACCTGACCAGTGCGGAGTTTAAGCGATAGAGCGCCGTTTGGCCGCTCCGCCGTGCTACCGAAGTTCGTCCTGCGGTATAGAGCCGGTCTTTCAGCACATCGAAGTACAACGCGCTCAGATCCACCGCAACGAAATCATAAACGGCCCGGTAAACCTTGTGGAATGCGTATTCTTCGTAATGCGCCCGGCACCGCTGGACCAGGTCTTCTGCCTTGACTAGCATCCAGGCATCAATGCCCAGCAACTCGTTCCCGGCAACGCTATGTTGTTCCGGATCGAAGTTGTACAGATTTCCGAGCATGTACCGGAAGCCGCTGTTGCGAATTTTCCGGTAAGCCTCCGTCAAGCGCTCAAGAATGGTGTCCGAGAGCTTCACGTCCTCCATGTAATCCACGGAGGCGACCCACAACCGGAGTAGATCCGCGCCACTCTTCTTGATGATTTCCTGCGGCTCGATCGTGTTGCCGAGCGACTTCGACATCGCTCGCCCCTGCGCATCGAGCGTCCATCCGTGTGTGAGCGACTCACGGAAAGGGGAGTCGCCTTTGAGCGCAACACCGATTAAAGCGAGCTTTGGAACCAGCCGCGGTACTGGTCTCCACCCTCCAAATACATATCCGACGGCCACCGCAAGCCGTTTTCGGGCGTCAAGACAGCCAGATTGCTCGAGCCCGAATCGAACCATACGTCCAGAATGTCGCTTTCTTTGCGGAATGACGTGTTCCCGCAGCGTGCGCAACTGCATCCTGGACCCATCAGCTCTTCCACCGATTTTGAGTACCAGACGTCGGCCGTGCCTTCGCGGAACTGTTGAACCACCCCGTCCAGAACGCGCTTGTCGGTAAACGGCTCGGCGCAGCCCTCGCAGTAGAAGACAGTAATCGGAACGCCCCAGACCCGCTGCCGCGAGACGCACCAATCAGGACGTCCCGCCACCATATTGCTGATACGCTCTTCGCCCCAGCTTGGCAGCCATCCCACTCGCTGTATGGCTTCTAGCGCGCGCTCCCGTAGCGGTTTTTCGTACTTCGTTCCGGTGCGGTCCATCCCAATGAACCACTGCTCCGTCGCGCGGAAGATCACCGGATTGTGACAGCGCCAGCAGTGTGGATAGCTATGGTCCATGCGTTCTTGCCCGGCCAGCGCCCCATGCCGCTCCAGCAATTCAATGACGATCGGATTGGCTTCCCAAACCGTCTTGCCAAGCAACTCGCCCGGTAGTACTCCCGGTGCGCCTTCCGCCTGAAAAAGACGGCCCGCAGAATCCACTGGACAGTACACGCCCAGCCCGTAACGCTGGCCAACCACGAAGTCTTCCTGACCATGGCCCGGCGCAGTATGCACAGCGCCCGTTCCGGCCTCCAGCGTGACGTGATCCCCTAAGAGGCCGAGCGAGTCGCGCTCCAGAAATGGGTGGCGGAAGACAGCGCGATCCAGGCGCGTTCCCGGAAAACGCGCTACCACCGTCTTGTCCCATCCCAGCGCTTCGGACACGCGGTCCAGCAGTCCTTCCGCCACTATCGTCAAGCCTTGCGGGGTGTCCACCGCAACATACTCGAACTTGGGATTGAACGAAATGCCAAGGTTTGCCGGAATCGTCCACGGCGTCGTTGTCCAGATCAGTACCGAAACCGCTTTCCCGGTTAAGGCGGCATCGATAGCGGCCGGATCGGAAACCAAAGGAAACCGGACATAGATCGACGGACTAACGTGGTTCTCGTATTCAACCTCCGCTTCCGCCAGGGCAGTGCGGTCTTTGATGCACCAGTGCACAGGCTTCAGGCCCTTATAGACATAGCCATCGTGCAGAAAGTCCACGAATGCCTGCGCGATGACCGCCTCGTAATCGGCGCTCATTGTCAGGTAGGGGTCGGCCCAACGCCCGAAGATGCCCAGGCGCTTGAACTCCGTACGGTGGATATCCACGAACTTCGCCGCGTATGCCCGGCACTCCGCGCGGATCTGCGCAATGCGTCATCGTCGCTTTGCGCTTCCCCAGTTCTTGATCTACCTTAAATTCAATCGGCAGGCCATGGCAATCCCATCCCGGCACGTAGGGTGCGTCAAAGCCGGCCATCGACTTTGATTTCAGGATGAAATCTTTCAGAATCTTGTTGAACGCGGTCCCCAGGTGAATGTTGCCGTTCGCATACGGCGGACCGTCGTGAAGAATGTAGAGTGGCCGGCCCTTGCGCGCCTCGCGAATCTGCGCATACAGACCTATTTCTTCCCACTTTGCTAGAGTTTTCGGCTCGGCGGTGGGCAAATTCGCCTTCATGGCGAAGTCCGTTTTCGGCAGGTTGACCGTCTTTTTCAGGTCAACAGCGTTAGCATTCATGGATGCTTCAATCGTAGCGAACGCGATGCGCTATTCAATCTCTCCCACGTAGCTTCCGTACGCCGGCAGCGAGATCTTGCTTAAGTCGCTCACGCCCGGGGCATTCCCAAACGAGGCCAGCAGTTGCTTAACTTGCTTGCCTTTTACGCCTTCGTGCGACAGATCATAGTTCACGGTCTGGTCATCCGCCGTGAAGTTTAGGGCCACCAGGATCGTTTTGCCATCTTTTGTTCTGCGCAGGTACGACAACACTTTCATGTTGTCGTTGTCAACGGGCACGAACTCGCCATCGCGCATTGTTTCATTCTCCTTGCGCAGCCGGATCAGCTTTTTGTAATAGTTCAGAAGCGAGTTTGCATCGTTGCTCTCGGCCGCCACATTCACCTTCTTGTAGTCCGGCGCGACTGGAACCCACGGCTTGTCGGCTACGCTGAATCCGGCATCTTTCTCGCTGTTCCACTGCATGGGCGTTCTTTCTCCATCACGGCCCTTCTCCTTCGGCCAACCCATCCGGCCAATAGGGTCCTGCACATCTTCTTTCCGCTTCGGGTCGTTGTTCACCATCCCCAGTTCCTCGCCGTAGTAAATCAAGGCCACGTCACGTGGCGTCAACAGCACCGTTGCAATCAACCGCGCGATTTCGCCATCGTGCTTGCCATCGCCATAGCGGTTCAGAAGACGCGGATTATCGTGGTTGCCAAAAACAAACAAAGGCACGTTGCCGTTCAGCTTGGTCTCGGCTTCGGTCAGTTTGCGCCGGAAGTCCGGCACCGATAACTTGTTCAGAAAACCTAGCTGCGTGTCCATCGGCAGTTGCAGTTCATCACTCTTCGCGCCGTACATCTTGGCTAGTTCTCCCACGTTCGGAAGGTAAGTTTCCCCGATTAGGACACTGCCCGGAAACTCATCGGTTACGGAGCGCAACTGTTTCAGAATGTCGTGAATTTCCGGCAGATTATCTGCGTAGATCCGCGACTCATTACGCTCGCCGTAAGCGTCGGTGCCCGTCAGATATGGTTCATCTTTCAGTTCCAGGTCTTCGAACATGCTTGTAACCGCATCCAACCGGAAACCCGAGACGCCCCGCTTCATCCAGAAGCGCGCCACATCGAACATTGCGCTCTTCACATCATTGTTGTGCCAGTTCAGATCCGGCTGTTGCTTGTAGAACGCGTGATAGTAATACTGCTTTCGGGAATCCTCATACTGCCAGGCCGAATGGCCGAAAATGGATTGCCAGTTGTTCGGTGGATTGTGTGGGGGCGTGCCGCCCGGCTTGCCATTCTTCCAGATGAACCAGTCCGCTTTCGCATTCGTACGAGACGACTTCGATTCCAAAAACCAGGGATGCTGGTCCGATGTATGGTTCACAACGAAGTCAGCGATGATTCGGATATTTCGCTTCCTTGCTTCCGCTGCCAGCCGATCGAAATCAGCCATGGTCCCGAACTGCGGATCTACTCCTTCGTAATTCGAGATGTCGTAGCCAAAGTCGACCTGCGGGGAAGGGAAGAAGGGAGTAATCCAGATCGCATCGATGCCAAGATTTTGCAGGTAATCCAAGTGTTCCGTAATGCCGTTGAGATCCCCGATGCCATCGTGGTTTGTGTCTCCAAAGCTACGTGGATAAACCTCATAGATCACGGCATGCTTCCACCAGTTCGCGTCTGTGTCAGCCGGGGCCGCCCACAAGCTACTGCCTAGAACTGAGAACAAAGTGCAAAACAGGAGGAACGGTTGATGAAGGCGCATACGTTGCTACCTTGGTATATCAAACAAATGGGCGACTGCTTTACAGCAGCTTCGCCATCCTATAAACATGAAGCTAACAGCGCTGCGCGCGCTGCGCTCGCGTAACTACCGTCTCTTCGTTGCCGGCCAAAGCATATCGCTGATCGGCACGTGGATGACGCGTTTAGCGACCAGTTGGCTGATCTACCGGCTCACGAAATCGCCCTTTCTGCTCGGTGTTGCCAGCTTCGCAGGCCAGATTCCCCTGTTCTTCCTTGCGCCCATCGCGGGTGTGTTGATTGATCGCTGGAACCGTCACCGTGCCCTGGTCATCACCCAGGTGCTCGCGCTCATTCAATCGTTTGCTCTCGCGGCGCTCGCCCTCACCGGACGCGCCACGGAAATGAACATCATCGCGCTCATGCTGCTGCAGGGCTTTGTGAATGCCTTCGACATGCCGATTCGTCAGGCCTTCGTCGTCCAGATGGTTGACAACCGGGAGGACCTGCCGAACGCAATTGCTTTGAACTCCTCCATGGTGAACGTGGCGCGGTTAATTGGACCTGCTATCGCCGGTGTGGTTATCGCCGTTGTCGGCGAAGGCTGGTGCTTTTTCGCGGATGGCGTCAGCTACGGTGCGGTCATTCTCTCGCTGCTGTTGATGCACGTAAACGCGCCTCCGATCAGGCCGAAGCAGACACGGATTCTGGAAGAGTTATCCGAAGGGTGGCGCTATGTCACGCAGTCACGGCCCATCCGGTCCATCCTGCTCCTGCTTGCGTGCGTCAGCTTGCTCGGCACGCCCTACATGGTGTTAATGCCCATCTTTGCCGCCAAGATCCTCCATGGAGGACCGCATACGCTCGGCTGGCTGATGGGGTCCACCGGAATCGGCGCTTTGGCCGGTGCTTTGCTGCTCGCCGGCCGACCCAGCGTTCTCGGGTTGGGCCGCATCATTCCGTTCTCAGCATGTCTCTTCGGTGTTGCCCTGATGATATTCGGACTGTCCTCCAACCTCTGGCTCTCGCTCGGTGTCCTGTTATTTGCCGGCTTTGGGATGATGCGTCACATGGCGGCAAGCAACACCATCTTGCAGACCATTCTTGAAGAAAACAAGCGCGGGCGGGTGATGTCGTTTTACGCCATGGCCTTCGCCGGAATGGCTCCGTTTGGAAGTCTGCTTGCCGGCACCGTCGCGGCGCGCGTTGGCGCACCCTGGACCGTCGCCGTCAGCGGTCTGCTCTGCGTCGCTGCCGGCATCTGGTTCGCGCTCGCGTTGCCCGCTCTCCGGCAGGCGATCCGCCCCATCTACATTGGCCTCGGCATCCTGCCCGATGGCGAGGGGAACCTGCGGCCCGATGCGTTGACCGAAGCCATCGAAAAGAGTTGAGCCATGGCAGCCGCACGCCTGTTCATCGGGACCTCGGGTTGGCATTACAAGCATTGGTTGGGCACTTTCTATCCCGAAAAAACGCCGGCCCCTAAAATGCTCGCCTATTACACCGAGCTCTTCGATACGGTCGAGCTCAACAACAGCTTTTACCATCTGCCCAAACCCGCCGCGCTAGCAACGTGGCGCGATTCCACACCCGACAACTTCTGCTTCAGCGCCAAAGGCAGCCGCTTTCTGACCCATATGAAGAAACTCAAAGACGCCGAAGCGGGTCTTGCGCGTTTTCTCGATTGCATCGAGATCCTCGAAGAGAAACTCGGTCCCATCCTGTTTCAACTACCGCCGCAATGGGAACGGAATGAGGAGCGCCTCGAATCCTTTCTGAAGATTTTGCCTTCCTATCATCGCTATGCCTTTGAATTCCGCAATCCCACCTGGTTTGAGCCCGCCGTCTATCGCCTGCTTGAGCGCTATAACGCCGCCCACTGCGCCTACCACTTGGCTGGCTTTGAATCGCCGCTTCCAGTGACGGCAGACTTTGCTTACATCCGGCTGCATGGGCCTGGCGGCAAGTACCAGGGCAGCTACAGCGACGCCAAACTCATTGAGTGGTCTGCGCGCATCCGTGAATGGGCCCAGCAACTTAAAGCGGTGTACCTGTATTTCGATAATGATGATAGTGGCTACGCGGCCAACGACGCGCTTCGCCTAAAAGCCTTGCTGGCCTTCTAAACCTGCGTTAGTTGAAGCTGCTGAAGTCCCGGAAGGTTCAGCGCTGCGGTATATGCCACCTCAAACGTTGTTTGCCCGTTGGTGCCGCCATTCACCAGGGCACGAGCTTGCTCGAGTCTTTCCTGCTTCAATGCCTCCCGCAGGCTCTGCTCCCTGTCTTTCAAAAACCGTGCCAGCACACGGGACGCTGTCGCCCGATCGTGCGCCAGCAGCGGACGGACTAACAGGCGATCGTCTTGAAATATTTTCTTACTGTAAGCGGCAAAGTTATACCGGCCCGTCACCTGGATAAAGCCGCGTCCCCGATACTGGGATGCGTCCGCCAGGCTCTGGTTTCCCAGCTTCTGGACATACAACCCAAACGGCGGCCCTCCCGGAGCCGTATTCAGCCGGCATACCTGTTCGCTCACGGGCAAAAAGGAGGCGGCCTCTGTGCGCAACGTCGCCAAGGCCAGACCCACCATGTCGCGATCATTCAGGTGTACCTCCGCCAAAGCGTTGAGGATGTACGGGAGGTTCGCCCGGATGTTGTCGATTGGCGTTTGCGGAAACAAAGTCGCATGTACAAGCTCCGGTGTGATTTGGGGCAACGCGCTGGCAGTCGGTCCGGTATCGGGCAAGCCGAGAGCTGAGGCGGTGTTGCCGTCGATGGCGCCGCTCGCGGGCAATTGCTTCGACGTCTGAAACTGGGCGACCGCCGCCGCGACCTGCGGGCCGAAGCAGCCGTCGATGTCAGCGCTGAAGAAACCCTTCTCCGTAAGTGCGCACTGTGCCTCCAACACGTCCTGACCAATCGAATGCACCTGAAGCGTTCTCATGCTCACCTCGTCGAGAGTCTAAATCCGGTTCCCATGTGTTCAAAGGAAAAAATGGCGTAACCGCTTGAAAAAGCGTAGAAAATAAATACGGTCCGCCACCGAACAGCATTGGCAGTCAAAATCTGCTGATGGGTGTAAGTCAGCTTCTAGGCGCTCTGAGTGATAGGCTCAACCGGTCTTCAAACGGAGAGGGTGTACCTGGAAAAGCTTTTTACCCGGTCGTCGCAGTGTTGTTTTGTCTGCTTTTGACGGCGCTGGCACAGTGTCGCGCTTCAGGACATAACCCAAGCCGCCATCTTTCAGGTCCGTCTCAAGTACACCGCTTCCGGCACCGTCGAGGAGCACAACAAACTCTATCTCGTGCTATCGGATTCACTTGACTGTACGACCGGCCAGCCGGCCCGTCGAACTTCGTCCAACTCGGGCAACAGAAACGGCTAACGAGCTTTATCGGGCGGTTTAAGCGAAGCACAGACGATCTGCGATGCCTCCGCTGACCCAAAGATCTGCTGTGCTTGGCGCTGCAGGTCCCGTGCTCGCTGTACTAAGCTCTTAAACTCGCCTAGAGGCTTCAACCCTGCCAGCCAGGGATCGCCTTCCAACATCTCCGGCACCGCCAAACCGCCTGCGAGAGCACACTCTAATAGGCGCAGCGCATCCTGATGGCAACCACTGAATGCTAAATGGCGTGACAGGTAGAGGGCAGATTCTGGGTCTTCGTACAGCTCCTGAGCGGAGCAAATTCTCCGAACCGCTGCGGCATCGCCGCGTAGAGCGCTTACCAGCGAATCCAGCAAGGCTTTGAATAGGGGCGGCCACTCCCGCGATTGAAGCCGGCGCAAAGCTTCCGCTTCCGCTCTCGCGGTAAAACCCAAACAAGCCCAGGCACACAGGTCCAGGTAGATACGGCCTCCCTGTCCGCTGGCCAGATACGACTCCACAACGGCCTCGTATTCGCAACGGGCGAAATACGTGTGTGGAACACTGGTCGCAACTCCGGCATTCAACTCCATCACGCGTTTATGTGCCTCTACTGATGCTCTGGATAGCCCGCAAAAGCGGCACACCTGAACCAGCGCCGCAAAGCAATGGGCGTCTGCCCGGCCCTCCTCCACTACTCTCAGCAATCGTTGCAGCGCATGCAGCGCCTCGCCTCGGTCCACCTGCACTACCGTGAAGAATTGATGCGCCCATGCCAATTCGGGATCGATGGCAAACGCCCGTTGAAACGCTAAATCGGTCAGCTTCCGGTGGTACGGCCGCTGCACTCCAAACTTCTCCAGAAATCTGCTTGCTCGTCCTAGCCACGCCCAGGCCGATGCACATTGTGGTTCCTGCGCGACCACCAGCCATAGAAGATCGCGTGAACGCAACACACTTTCGGTCGAGCGCTCAGCCAGTAGTGTCTGCGCTTCCGAGAACGCAAGCGCACTCTCCGCAGGCAGACCGACCGAGGCTGATACGGGTAGACAAAACCGATACCCATATCTCGGAACCGAGACAATGGCATGCCGCCCCAACACCCTTCGCAATGCCGTCACGTTATTCGTGAGATTGGCGTCCTCTACTTCTACTCCGCTCCAGACTGCGTCGAATAGATCCTGCCGCTTCACCAGGCGTCCCGGGTTCCTCAACAGCACCGTGAGAATGTCGAATGCCTTCGGCGGCATGGGTACAACTTTGCCCTCTCGAAGCAACCGGCGCTCCACCGCATCCAACTCGAAACTGCCGAAACGCCACGATGCGGGCCCACTCATTGGATTTCCATTGGGAAAAAATTACCACAACCCTGAGGCAAATCTGTGCGCAATCCGCTACAGTCACTCAGAGATCAGGCCCTGTAAACCCGTACACGGAGAACATCAATGGACGCACGTAGACGTTTTATTAAGCTGGTTCCGGCGCTTGCAGCCGTTTCCGTCAGCGCCGTAGCTCTTCCGGAACTGCCCCAATCGGCACGCGAAGAACGAGATTCTATTCTTGGCGCTTGGAGCAGCATTCATACGCTTCCTTTCCCGCCCGGCAGCTTCCGCGAGTTCCTCAGCTTTGCAGAGGGCGGCGTGTTCGGCGAGACAAATTCATTCCTTTACACTTCCAGCAATGCGAACTTCTCGGCCTTCGGTCTGCCGTCCGTCATTAATGCTTCTGATGGCGTAGGAACCTGGACCCGTTCGAGAGATGGTGTCATCGCAGTCGTATTCCGAAAGTTGCTGTTTGATGCCGCCGGCGCCAATTTCGGCGACTTGCTGGTCAACGGTACTTTGAGCGTTACCGACGGCAAGCTCAAAGCGAACTGGCACATTGAAGTCGTCGATGTAACCAGCGGCGCTGTGCTCACCGACTTCGGCGCAGCAAGTAGCGAAGGAATCCGAATCAGCTAACATTCGCCGTATCCGTCAGCGCTGCACCGGCGAGGAATGACCCGGGACAGGTGCTACGCTTTTTGCCATGGAACTCGGAGATCCCCTCTGGCTGCTGCTGGTCTCTTCCTTTGGCGTGGCCGCGCTCGCTACTGGCTTGCCTGCCGCTGGCAACCAGAATGCAAACTACGATGTTCGAACCCTGGCCCTTCCTGATCATGGCAAGGGAAACATCACAATGGATTACATCACCTACGATCCCAAAACCGGGTTCGTCTGGGTTCCAGCCACCAACATTGGCTCGGTCGACGTAATCGATACCAGGGACAGGACTGTCCGTGAAATCGGAGGCTTCCCCACAAAAGAAGTGGAGTCCGGAGGCCGGAAACGCAGCCAGGGGCCCAGCGGCGTATCAATTGGCGATGGTCTGGTCTACATTGGCGACCGGGCCGACTCGAGTATCTGCGCAGTGGATGAAACAAGCCTCTTGCGCAAGACCTGCGGGCACATCGACTCCACCCCGGATGGCGTGGTGTATGTCGCGCCCACGAAGGAAGTTTGGGTTACCGCTCCGCGCGACAATTCGGTCCGTATTCTCGACAGCCAAACGCTTAACCAGAAAGATAAACTTTCCTTCGAAGGCCGGCCGGAAGGCTATGCGGTCGATACGAAGCGTGGCGTTTTTTATATGAACTACGAGGACAAGGACCTCACGACCGCAATCGATCTCAAAACACATAAGACGGTGGCCAAGTGGCCAGCGGCCTGCGGGGAGGACGGCCCGCACGGTCTCTCAATCGATGCCAATACCGGTTACCTGTTCGTTGCCTGCAGCACCCGCGTTGAGGTTCTAAATGCAGGTCACAATGGGGAACAGTTGTCATCTATCGACACGGGCGATGGCGTTGACGATCTCACTTACTCACCGGCAACGCACACGGTGTACGTAGGTGCGGCCAAAGACGCGCGGCTCACTGTGGCCCGAGTTGATGGAGCCGGCAAGCTGAGCTTGGTTGAAACGGTGCCTACTCATCAGGGCGCACGCAATGGAGTTGTGACGAAAGAGGGCACGGTGTATTTGGCGCACTCGGGGCTGGGCCAATTGGCAGGTGTCGTGGTGGCGTCCCCCGCCCACCGCTAGATCCGTCTGCTGCCAACGCTAACATTGCTCAGTGCCATCTAACGTAGTAGTGCTGGAAGTATCGGCGCAGCCGATCCACACCGTCCGCGGTTACACCACCGTAGCCACGCTTCCCGTGCGAATTCGGGCTTTGTTTAACGAATTCTATGCGAAGGCGAAAGCGCCGCGCGGTCTGAACATCGTCTTCTATCCGCGCTGGGACGCAAACGGCGAGTTCGAGATTGAATGTGGCGTGCAAGTGGACCGCGGCGGTAACTCTTCAACACCCGCCGGCAAAGTAGCAACGACGGTTCACTTCGGCCCGTACGAGCAGTTAAAGTCGGCTCACGACGCCATCCACCTATATGTCCGGGCAAACGAACACAAGCTGGCGGGGTCCTCATGGGAGGTGTACGGCCACTGGACCGACGATTACGCCAAGCTTCGCACCGACATCTACTATCTGCTTGAGTGAGGAGCCCATCGGACATCTGCGATGGGCGTTGTCTGTAGCGGCGGTCAATTAATTAGCTTCGAACGCTTGCCTTGCGCCTCTCTGCGGCTACAATGACCGCTAACGGAGGGTGGGTTGAGTCGATCGAGACGAAGTTTTTTCCAACGCAGTTCCACTTTGCTTGCGGGTGTGGTGACCATGAGCAAGGCGCAGGCGCCGCCACCTCCCGCGACGCCGGGTGCGCCGCCCGCTTTCGGCACTTCCAACGCTGTCGGTCCGGACGTGTCCACGCAAACATTCACTGAGGCCGAAAAGCTGGTGAGCGTACGTCTCACTCCTGAGCAGCGAACGCAGGCAGCCGAGAGCTGGCGCGTGACCATGGCGCCTTTGTATGAGCGTCGAACAGGTCCCCGCCGGGTCACGCTGGAACCGTCGATTGTTCCTTACTCCAGAGTGGACCCGGTTTTGCCAGGGCAAGCGCATGCTCCCCAGACAAACCGGTTTGTGCGGCCCCAGACAGCTTCGCGCCCTTTGCCTGCCAATGACGACGACATAGCTTTCGCCCCGGTGGCGCAGCTTTCAAGTTGGGTGCAGACACGGGCACTCACTTCGGAACGGCTGACCGCCTTATACCTCGAGCGGATGCAGAGGTTCGACCCGAAGCTGCGCTGCATCATCACCGCCACTTCCGATCTGGCGATGCAGCAGGCGAAGCAAGCGGACCGGGAGATTGCGAGCGGCTCTTACCGCGGGCCCTTGCACGGCATTCCCTGGGGCGCGAAAGACCTGCTGGATACGGCAGGCATCCCGACGACCTATGGTGCCGAACCTTTTCGCAACCGCATTCCCGCGGCGGATGCACCGGTGGTGGCGCGATTACAGGCCGCAGGCGCTGTTCTGGTGGCCAAGCTGAGTCTGGGTGCTCTGGCCTTGAACGACGTATGGTTTGGCGGGCAAACTATGAACCCCTGGTTGTTGCAGGAAGGTTCTTCGGGTTCGAGTGCAGGGCCGGGCGCCGCAACCGCGGCGGCACTCGTCGGCTTTGCCATTGGAAGCGAAACCGGGGGTAGCATTGTGAGCCCGACCATGCGTTGCGGGATTACGGGTCTTCGCCCGACCTTCGGCCGGGTGCCACGTACCGGTGCGATGACTCTGTGCTGGTCACTCGACAAATTGGGACCAATGGCGCGCAGCGTGGAAGATACGCTGCTTGTCTTGCGTGTCATCTCGGGGCCCGATAACGGAGATGTGGCAAGCGTGTCTTGCGGGCTTAACTTCGATGGAAATGAGCCAGTGCGAGGGTTGCGCGTCGGGTTCTTCCCGCACTGGATGAATGAATCTCCGGCCACCGATGTTGATCGTCATGTACTGGAGCGTGTAAAAGCGCTGGGAATGAACGCCGTTCCAGTGAGTCTGCCAGATTGGCCGTTCGATTCGCTCGACTTGATTCTGTTTGCGGAAGCAGCGGCAGCGTTCGAGGAACTGACATTGAGCGGCGATGCGGATCAACTCAAGATGCAGGTAGCCGATGCCTGGCCGAATCTGTTTCGCGAGGCGCGGTTCCTGTCTGCCGTTGACCTTGTGCAGACGGATCGGTTCCGCCGCAAAGTGGCGCTTGAGATGGCACGCATTTTCAATGAAGTGGATCTCTTGCTGGTTCCTTCGCTGCGGGATGAGATGCTGACGATCTCGAACTTTACCGGGCATCCTTCGTTGACGTTCCGTGCCGGTTTCGTTGAGGTTTCGGAAGCACGGAGCGATTGGGCTCCTGATCCGAAACGGCCGATGCCCAAATTCTCGCCGCCGCGCCGAGTGCCGCATGGCGTAACGCTGATCGGCCGTTTGTTCGACGAGGGAACAATCGGACGCGTGGGTCTGGCACTAGAACGGGATTTGAACGTGATTTCCGAGCGGCCGCCCGGCTTCTAATAAGGCCCAATTCGTCCCAAGGCTTAGGTGAGCGTCAAGGTGGTGCTGACCATTTGCGTGCCCCAGGCAAAGCTGGCCGTGGCGGCATTGGCTGACTTTTTCGCTAAGGCGATGGTGAACTCTTCCACGGCACTGGTCTTGTGAACGGGCAGATCGAACCGTCCCAAGTCCTGCGACTGGTCGTACCGTGTTCCCCAGACGTCGGCCTGCTTATTGACAATCATGGTCCACTTTGTTGGGCTGCAAATCGCCCAGAGCGAATAACTGCCCGGGGGCAGGGAAGGACCGCCTTCAATCTTAGTGGGAGAAGGAACCGTTAACTTTGTCGCTTCGTCGGCACCCAAACGCCACACATTTCCAAACGGTTCGAAATCTGCGCCGAACTGACGGCCCTTCATGGATGGACGTCCATAGGAGATGGTGATCGCCTTACCGCCGAGATCAACCGAAACCGTTTCGTGCGGACTGATGCGCTTTTCCTGGAAAGCTGCGGCATAACGGGTGAAAGGGATGGCGGTTGCCACCAAAAGAGCGGAGCGACGAGTCATGCACTTCAATATAGTCGAGTGGCAACGAGTAGCTAGCGGGGAAGCCAAGCTGTGTTGTATCGAAGAGGAGGGTTACAGCCGGACTGCGCCAAGCCACAGCGCCGCGCGTCGCGATCACTTAATCGGGGTTAAGTGCGCCGTCGGGTCGTTTGCCGCTCAGTGCCTGAAGTATGCTGGTGGCCGCCGCAAACTCGATGGCTTTCCGAACCCGAGCCACGGCGGATCCAAGATGAGGCGTGAAAAGTGTGCGATCCCGCATGGCGAGCAGCCGCGATGAAAGTTGTCGGGGACGGTCGGCGCGGGCCCAGTCCTCCAAAGCAAAGACGTCGGCGGCATAACCGGCAAGATGACCCGATTCCAGCGCGTCCGCCACTGCTTCTTCGTCCACAACCGATCCCCGGCTGACGTTGATCAGGTAAGCGCCGCGATGCATCTGCTGGAGTGCTTGTGCGTTGATCAACAGTAGTGTTTCGGGGGTCAAGGGAACAAGAGGGACCACGAAGTCGCTGCTGTGCAACAAATCCGCAAGCGGGACGGAATCGCTGTATTTCGGGTCGCTTACGAGCACGTCGCAACCAAATGGTTCTAGCATGCGCCGGAGTACGGCGCCAACCGAGCCGACCCCGATAAGCCCGACGGTGCTGCCGGCCAGTCCCGTGCCGTAGAGAATTGGACGCCAGCCTTGAAAGCGACTGCTGCGTACCAGTTCGTCGCCGGCGGCAATGTTTCGGGCAAGCCCAAGCAGCAGAGCGAGCGCAAGTTCGGCTGTGGGTTGGCTGAGGAGATCCGGAACAATTGTGAACCAGATCTTGCGCCGCAGACATGCGGCGACGTCGAAGTTATCGTAGCCCTTCAGCGCGGCAGCCACGATTTTCAAATTGGGACACGAAGCGAGAAAGCGGTCGCCGATGGTATCCGGCATGAAAACCATCAGGGCCTCAGCTGCCCGTGAATGTTCCAGCAACTCCTCTTCTGGCCACGGCTCCAGGGTTTTGTTGCGAACGACGTTTGTATGCTCCGAAAGCAGGTGGGCCACCTCGTCGTGAATTACTTGTGTGACCACAACGGTGGGCTTCAATCCGTTACCTCCATTAGCTTCCAACGTTTACGAAGCAATCCGCTACCCGAATCCACGCTGAGCACGATTATCCAGGTAATGGCGATGTAAGCCATCATTTCCCGATAATGAAACAGTTGTTGGGCATCGAAGAGCGCTTGTCCTAACCCTCCGGCACCGATCACACCGACAATGGTGGCCGCACGAATATTCCACTCCAGCCGGAACAAGGTATGAACCGCCATCGGGGGGAGTGCGAGGGGAACATACGAAAAAGCGGCGGTCGCCACAGACGAAGCGCCGGTACCAACAAGGGCGTAGACGGGGGCGGTGGGCACGTTTTCGAACGACTCCGCAAAGAGACGACCCAACGCTCCGGTGGAATGCAGCGCGAGTGCCGCCATTCCGGCTTGTGGTCCAACGCCGATTGCAGTCACCAGCAGCAGACCCCAGACGATCTCGGGGACCGCGCGTAAGCTCTCGAGTAAACGACGTGCTGGCACCGAAAGCAGCAGGGGCGATAGATTTCGCGCTGCACACAAGCCGAGCGGTAGAGCTGCAAGGCAGGCGAAAAATGTTCCGCCCAGCGCGATTTCCAGCGTTTCGCCGAACAAGCGAGGAAGCTCGTGGACGGCTCCGGCCGGGAGTCTCGGAGGCAGCATATGAGAGAACGTGTCCCAGGCGTGCGGCAGATTTGCCGCAACCGGGCGATTCTCCCAGAACGCTGCGGCTGCGAACGGCAGGACAAAATAGAGCAGGGCAGCCCGGCGCTTCACAAGTGCCGCCAAACGGTCGATCACAGCGATCAGCAGGATGAGGGTAAGAAGAAGGGTGGCGGTGCGACGGTAATCGAGGCCATTGATGGTGCCGACAATCTCAGTGCCCAAGCCGCCTCCGCCCACAGCGCCGACGATGACCGATGCGCGAACAGCACTTTCGAACTCGTAGGCGCCGTAGCTGAGGAGATCGGGCAGGCGTAACGGAAGGTGGCCGAAGAGGGCCGTCGCGAGTTTACCGGCGCCGGTTGCGCGCAGGGACAGGATAGGGTCGGGGTCGACCGATAAGAAGAGGTCGGAGAATATTTTGCCCACGGCTGCCGTATAGAAGATGGCCAGCGCGAGCATGCCGGCAGCGGGACCGATACCGACGACTACCACGCACAAGATGGCGAGGGTTAAATCGGGAATAGAACGGAAAGACGCCAGAATGCCATAGAGCAACTGATGCAGCGGCAGACGGGCGGCAATCCAGATGCCTACAATCAGGCCTGCCGCGATCGCGATGAGCATGGCGCCCGCCGCCATTTCGAGCGTTTGCAAGAGCGGAACCGCCAATGCCTTCAGATACGAAACGGAAACGTATGGCGGAAAGAATTGCGTGCTGAAGTGCAACAGCCGAACGAGCGCGTCCACTAGATACCAACTCCGAGATCCGGAGGTTGCGCGGTGAGGTCGCGGTCAGCGACCACGATGCCCCCTTGCCCGAGCTCAACGATGCGGCCGAAGTACCGTTCTGCGAGTTGCGGCTGGTGAAGTGAACATAGCAAAGTGAGTCGATTCTCCTCCGCCAGCGAGCAGAGGAGGGCGAGGACTTGTTCCGCCAGCGCTGGATCCAGTGAGGCAACGGGCTCGTCGGCTAGCAGCAACAACGGCTCTTGTACGAGCGTCCTCGCGATGGCCACCCGCTGATGCTGGCCTCCCGAAAGTTCTGCAGTCGGGCTTCGAAGCTTCGTCTCGAGGCCGACGCGGCGCAGAGCATCTTCGGCGGTGTGCATCTCGGCGGCTGTGGGGCGCAGTAAAAACCGTAGAGCGCGGGCACTCGACCAGCGGCCAAGCGCGCCGGCCATCACATTTTGATAGACCCGCAGGCGGTCCACCAGATCATGTCGTTGCGAAACGAGGCCAATGCGGCTGCGTAGGTGACGCAGGCGCTTGCGGCGCGCACTGCCCACGTCAGTTCCAGCTACGTGAATAGTGCCGGACGCGATAGGCGCGAAACCGCCGATGGCCCGAAAGAGCGTGGTTTTTCCGGTCCCACTGGGCCCGAGGATAGCAATGCGTTCGCCGCGGGACGCCTCAAGTGAGAGACCGTCGAGCACGGTATGGCGCGCGTCGTAGCGGACCACGAGTTTTTGAATGTCCAGGATGGGATCTGTTGCCACAGATGCGACGCAGACTACAGGAGATTTAGCTGGCTGGCGATGTCCCGGATGTGGGCGTATTCGGCATCGTCCGCCGGCACGAAATCTGTGCCTCGCAGGATGGTCAGGACCGCATCATCCTTCCCCTGATGCAGCGCCAGAAACCCGGCGCTGAATTTGCTTCGGAGGTTGCTATCGAGGCTCTTGCGCGCGACCCATACATAATCGACAAAAGGAGCGGAAGTATAGAAAAGCCGCGCCTTTGCCGGATCTACTTGTTTCGCCGCGACCATGGCCTTGTAAACGGTTTCATCGAGCGCGCCCGCGTCCGCGGCACCCGATTCCACTGCCTTCAGCGTGGCTGCATGACTGCCGGTGTAGCGAAATTTCAAGTCTTGGTCCGGGTTGATGCCTGCTGCTTTGAGTTCCGCGAAGGGTATAAGGTGACCGCTGGTCGAATTGATGTCGCCGAAAGCAAACGACTTCCCTCGAAGGTCCGTCAGTTTGCGGACTGATGGGCTGGAGGTGACGAACAAAGAGTGAAACTGCTTGTCGACTGAGCGCTGTACGAGCGGCACAACACCATAGCGCTCGTGCGCCTTAACGTAGGTGAGCGCCCCGAGATAGGCGAAATCCAGCGATGCGTTGCCAAGGGCTTCCACGGTGGCGTTGTAGTTGGTGGGGATAACCAGATTGACCGCAGACCCGATCGTTTTAGCCAGATAGTCGCGAAGTGGCGCTTTCTGCTCAATGGAGACCTGCGTGGCGCCGGCATCGGGAATCATCCCTACGTTAACGGTTTGGGCCGCAAATGAGAGGCGCGAGAGGCCGGGCAGGGCGGCTACCGCGGCAAGGAAGCTGCGACGAGCGACAGATGGCATGCGAATAGGCAAGTATATCGATCGGGTATTGCAAGGTGATGACACGCCCTCCGCTTTGTACCGGCTACTAGGTAAAACGCTGCCATCGCAAGCGCCGAGGGGCTTTCGGTGCCCTAGACTTAAATGGCATGCCGCCCAACGCCCTGTCACGGGAGAAAAGCCCGTACCTACGGCAACACGCTGACAATCCTGTAGATTGGCTGCCTTGGGGCGAACAAGCCTTCGAGAAGGCCCGCCGCGAGGATAAGCCGATTTTTCTCTCGGTCGGTTATTCCACCTGCCACTGGTGTCACGTGATGGCGCACGAATCGTTCGAAAACAATGCCGTAGCGGAAGTCCTGAACCGCGATTTTGTGCCGGTGAAAGTGGATCGCGAGGAGCGTCCGGACGTCGATCGCGTGTACATGCTGTTCGTGCAGGCGACCTCCGGTAGCGGCGGTTGGCCCATGTCCGTCTGGCTCACGCCCGAATTGCGACCCTTCTTCGGCGGGACTTATTATCCGCCCGACAGCCGCTATGGACGCCCGGGATTTCTCGACGTTCTGCATCACTTAGGCCGCGCGTGGCGGGAAGAACGGCGACGGATCGATGCGGCCAGCACGGACGTGATCGATCAACTGCGTGCGCATGTAGGCACTTCGGCAGTCAAAGCCGAGCCTGCACTCGATCTTTTGGAATCGGGCTTTTGGCAATTTCGGCGGCTGTTCGATGAGCATTTTGGCGGCTTTGGTTCGGCCCCCAAATTTCCGCGGCCTGTTGTCTACAACTTTCTGCTTCGGTTTTATGCCGTAAACGGAAATCCGGAAGCGTTGGAGATGGTGTTGAAGACCCTAGGGGCGATGGCGGCCGGCGGCATGCACGATCAGTTGGGCGGCGGCTTTCATCGCTATTCCGTTGATGCGCACTGGTTCGTGCCGCATTTCGAGAAGATGCTCTACGACCAGGCGCAGCTCGCTATTTCCTATCTCGAGGCTTTTCAAATTACCGGGGACGAGTCGCTGGCGCGAACCGCACGCGATGTCTTCGCCTACGTCAGGCGAGATCTTGGCGAATCCGAGGGCGGCTTCTATTCCGCCGAGGATGCCGACAGCCCCGAACCCGGAAACCCGGAACACTCACGTGAAGGTGCGTTTTATGTCTGGACGTGGCCGGAAGTACGGCTTCAACTGGGGCCGCAAACCGCTGAGATTTTCGCGCGACGTTTTGGCATAAAACCGGGCGGCAATGTCGAAGAGGATCCCCATAGCGAATTCGGCGGGCAGAACATTCTGTACCAGGCGGAGCAGTTAGAGCCGGGCACGGAAGCGGCCATCGGTGCGGGAAAAGAATTGTTGTTCGAGGCCCGTACGCAACGTCCGCGTCCTCACCTGGACAACAAGGTCCTTACAGCCTGGAATGCGCTGATGATCTCTGCATTTGCCAAGGGCTACCTGGTTCTGCATGACCGCAGTTATCTGGACGTTGCGGAGCGCGCGGCGAAGTTTATTCACCGAGCCCTGATGAAGGATGGTGTGCCGCTGCGCCGATTCTGCGAAGGTGAAGCGTCGGTCGAAGGGTTCCTCGATGATGTGGCATTTCTCTTGGCGGCCTTTCTTGACTTGTTCGAAGCGACCGGCGATGCGGACTACCTCCGGGAAGCGGTTGCCCTTGCCACTCGACCTCTCAGTGATTTTGAGGATGAAGAACGCGGCGGCTTCTTTAGTACGCGCAAGGATGCGCCGGATCTGGTTTTGCGCGTGAAGGACGATTACGACGGTGCTGAGCCCTCGGGCAATTCCATTGCGACCGATGCACTGTTGCGGCTGGCCCACATCACGGGCAACGACACGTTTCGCGAACGTGCCGAGCACTCGCTTGCCTCTTTCACGCCAAAATTGAAGGCTCAGCCGACAATGGCCCCGCAGATGTTGGTTGCCGTAGGACGGTTCTTGACGGAACCCTCCCAAGTTGTAATCCGCTGCGCTGAACAGAACGAAGAAGTACAGCGGTTGCTACAACAGTACCGGAAAACATTCTCCCCGTATGGCTTGGTTTTTGCTTTGACCGATAATGCGGTCGACTCACTTCGCGAACTAGCGCCATTTTTAGCTGGACTTAATAGACAAGGGCGTATAACCGTTTATGAGTGCCGCAACTTCGCGTGCGCACTGCCGCAGGTGATCGAGTAACGGTCGAATTGCTGCGACGCGCGTGAAATCTGTTTCGCTGTTCGCGATCTCACTTGGCAGGAGACTGTGATGGCGGAGAAAGAAAACCGTTGTTGGCCGGGCTATGAGCCGGTAAAAGGCAAGACGCAGCATGAGCAAGGAAGCTGCCGTCCAAAAGCAGAGTCGAAGACGACACCGGCACAGAAGAAGGTGCGTGCGTCCCGCCGCAAGCAACTCGACAAGTGGGAGGAAGAGCATCCGAATACGCGCAAGTCTGCGTCGCAACACTTGCACGCGCCTGGAACGAAGACCAAGACGGCCGGCAAGAAGAAAGCCGCGAAGAAAAGCACTGCGAATTCAGGCGGAGGGAAAAAGGCCGCGAGCAAAACCAGCGCCCGCAAAGCCACTCCCCGCAAGACCGGTGCAAGTAAGCGAGCGACCACTAAGAAGCGGGCCTCAGCCTCTCGTTCCTAATTGGGGAGTGACTCGCATCGCGGGTGCTGTCGCTTGCTTTCGATAGCACCCAGGTGCGGTACATCTCAGCCGCGATCCGACTATAAAGACCGCCTGGATCGGCCCCGATCCGGTACAAGTCCATGTGGGTGCGACCTTCGATAAAGGTCACTTCTGCTTTAGCCCCTACCTGCTTCAGCGTCGCATCCAGCTTGTGGGCAGGCCCGTCCAGGTAGAAGGTATCCGCCGTTCCTACGAACACGTGGATCTTGCCGTTCAGAACTGGGGCGAGATGCGGCCACTGAGTGCGAATGATCTGGGCTATGTCGTATCTCATCCAGGCTTGTACTACACCGCTGTCGATCTCTCCTGTAGTTCGATTGAACAGCAGTAGCGGTCGGCCATCCTCACCGCGCGGCGAAAAGACCCATTCAAACGAGGAAAACTGTCCACCGTAAGCACCCAGAACCGATTCCAAACGAGCATCGCGTTCCAGGGTGGAGACCACCTTGCCGTTCGCGCGCTCCAGGGGATAAGGCGATCCGTTGATGCGGTGATACATGTTGGCATGCGACGCATAGAGGTCTACGCCCGTGAAGTCGTGGAAGTCGCTCGGGTCTGGCGACGTGGACCAAGTGCCTCCGAAGACTCTGGGGTAAGTCACTTGCAGCCAGAGCGTTGCCCACCCGCCCGAGGAGTGGCCATTCAGAAAGCGCGCTTCACTCCGGGCGTCCAGGCGATATCGGGATTCGAGATACGGGATGAATTCGGTGGTCAGTGCTGCCCCCCACGGACCGTTATTTGCAGAATCGGCAAACTCGTGCGTTCCGGTCGGAAGCGACTCGTCGAGAAGAACCCAGACCATTTCCGGCATCTTTTTATTGGCCATGGCCGCTGCGAACGCGTTCGCCCGATCGCGCAAGTCGTCGAAGGCAGCGCCAAATCCATGGGTGTAATACGCGGTAGGATACCGGCTTTGGCTTTTCGCATAGCCGGGCGGCAAAACCACAAGCGCCCGCATCGCAATGGGGCGATGGAAAAATTCGGTTAACTTCGGGCTGGCGAAATTCTCGATGTGAACCAATGGGCCAAGCGGTTCGGGTGCGCTGGCCGGTACCGTTCTTAGCAGGCGCAGCGTAGGCGGTTGCGCGGAACCAGGACTGAAATGGGGCAGCGGGACAACATCGCTCAGCAGGTCTCCCGCAGACCGTCCCCGATACGCGTAAGTGTGGTCAACGTCGAGCAGCGCCTGCGCCTGATAATCACCATTCGCCAAAGCCGAAAACGGAACCGGGAAGCTGATCTCGTCCGCATCGACGTCGATCGACGATCCGCCCTTTACCGCCCGAACTTCTTTCGCACAAACGGCCCCGCTCGCCGGCGCAAATTCTGATTGGTCCAAATCCTGTGCCCCGGTGCCCTTGGAGAGGAAGATCAGCAGACGTCCTGAAACCGGTTGCTTCAATGAGGACGGAAACGCGACGTGGAAGAAGAGGTGGCGCGAAAAGTTCGAAGTTTGCGAACACGCGCCGGAGGATAGGAGAGCCAGCAGCCCCAGACAACGGCGAAAGAACATTTTGGCCTCACTCTAGCAGAGAGGATTCCTGCCGTCCGCACCACTTATTCACGAGTAGATTTTAGATAAGTTTATACAGGACGATTGCAGGAACTAGCGTACAAACGTTACGACCAGCCGATGAGGTTTGCATGGATGTGTTCGTCGCGCGACACGCGATATTGGACCGGGACCTGAAGCTCTTCGGGTATGAGCTTCTATTCCGTTCGTGTAATCGCGAAGGACCGGGCGGCGGACAAGATGACACAAAGACTACCTTGCAAATGCTGGCGAATAGTCTGCTGTCCTGTGGACTTCAGGGAATTTCGTGCAATGCCCCGGTCTTTATCAACTTTGGCCGCGAGCTCTTGACGAGCGACTGGACCTCCATTTTCCCCCCAAAATCGGTGGTGATTGAGATTCTTGAATCCGTTCAGCCAGATAGCGAGGTTGTAGTTGCTTGTTTAGCCCTGAAGAAAATGGGTTACATGCTGGCACTGGACGACGTTATTGGCAGCCCCAGAGACGGGATGCTGGCGCACTTGGCAGATTTCGTTAAGGTGGATTTTCGCGCGACCAGCCGTGAGGAACAACTGAGTCTGGCTCATGCTCTAAAAAGAGTTGGAAAGAAGATCATCGCCGAAAAGGTAGAGACGCACGACGAGTTCCAATTCGCCATTGAAGCTGGATACGAACTGTTTCAGGGTTTCTTTTTCGCGAAACCGACTCTTCTGCGAGGACGACACATTCCGAACGGAAAGCTGAATGCAATGCGGCTGCTGAAAGAGCTGCAATGTCCTGATCTCGATTTGCTGAAAATTGAAGAGATGGTCAAGTGTGATGTGGCGCTCAGCTATCGGCTGTTCCGCTACGTCAACTCAGCGCTGTTCAGCAGACGCCTGGAAATTACCTCCATCCGGCACGCCTTAATGGTTCTGGGTGACATTGGGATTCGGCGGTTTCTCACGTTGGCCACCTTGCCGGGTTTGGGGTCGGGAACTGCCCGCGAACTGATTTCCCATGCCTTGGTTCGGGCGCACTTCTGCGAAGTCTTAGCGGAGCAGGTCAAGCCGGGGAATGCGCAAGACGCGTTTCTCATTGGCTTGTTTTCGCTTCTGGATGCATTGGTTGACCGACCACTGGCCGAAGTCTTGCCGGAGCTTTCCCTTCCAAAACACATTGCAAGCGCAATGCTCGATAAGGGGGAGGAAAGCACTCTAGCGCGCATTTACCGGGCTTCCCTTGCCTACGAAACTGGTGATTGGAAACAGTTGCAAGCGGAACTGGCAGTATTCTCATTGGCGCACAAAGCGACAACCGACGCATACCTGGATTCGATTGCCTGGTCGGCCGACAGATGTCAGGAGATAGGACTACCTTCGGAGGCTGGTGTCGACGGACTCCAGTCGCTGGGCATTGAAGCTTCCACCATGGAAAGCCTGGTCGCCATGGAAAAAGCCTTAACCGGACTGCAAGTTAAAGTAGAGTCGGAAGTGCCTGCGGGAACTCGCAGGTAAAATCATTTTCGATACAAAAACGTATTCTCTCCGAGTCCATAGACTGGAGGAATCATGATCGACCCCAAGTTTAATGACCTGCCGGCCACCGGGTCTACAGAAGGTATTCGGCCGAAGCCCGGGTCGGATGCGCCGGCGCAACGCGCTCCCCAAGGCCTTAGTATCAATGACACGATTGCTGGAGACACGCTGCTGTCAACCGGTTCTACTGGTGTCGATACGTCGGGTGTGCGGGCCGGTGCGGGAGCAGGCGCGGGATCATCCAGCTTGAACACTTCGCCTAGCGGGTCACCGTCACCGAATATCGTTCCTGGCGCTCGCGGAACGGCAACAACCCTGGACGGCGCAAACACGTCCGGACAAGGGCCTATGGGCAGGACCGAAACCGGTATTCCTGGTACTGGTCGAACGGAACTTGACTTAGCCGGTGATCCAGACGCGGACCCGGCTGAATACGCTGCTTCGCAAGAGGAAATCTCAGCCAGAGCATTGGAGTGCTGGTATGAGCGGGGCTGCCCAGACGGATCCCCGGAAGTGGATTGGCATCGAGCCGAGCAGGAAGTTCGCACTCGCCGCGGGAGAAGCCTGACCGCAAGCGTTTAGGTCTTAAAAAGCTTAAATTGCCTCGCTCTTCTGGACAGAGGAGCGAGGCTTTTCTTTTTGGCCTAGACGTTCTCTGGAACAGTGTAGGGAGCGCGATAGGTTCCTTTGAGCATCACCTCAGCCTCTGAGTCGTTTTTCACGCTTTCGGTCTTGGGATCAAACTCGATAGTCCGCCCCAGCCGGTACGACGCATTGGCGAGGTGAACGAGCGTGGTGGACTCGTATCCTTCGGTAATCGGCGCGTGAATGTTGGCGGCGTTTCGAGAGCGTACACAATCAATGAAGTTGACGAAGTGCTCGTTGCGGACCGGAAGATGCTTCTCCGGACCCGGCTGCTCCTCGGCGCCGAGGAAGGTGCGGTACGAATCGTAGTTCGCGATCGCGAGGTAGCCTTTCGAGCCATAGTAGAGATTGCCGATTGTGGAGGGTTTGCCGGATACCGGACCCAGCGTCTTGTCGGCAGCCTTGGTGGCGGCTGCAGGCTTCAATCCAGCGGCCGGAACACCTTCGCCGGAGAAGGCGGCAGTTCCGATTTCCACCTCGTGATTCGTCATCCAGCCGCGAACCTCAAAGTTCATCATCTTGCGGCCTTGAGGAGTTTCGAATTCGTAGGCAACGGTTAGGACGTTGGGTGTTTCCTGGTCGTCGTCGAACATGAAGTGGCCGCCGATCGCGGTGACCTTCGTAGGAAGCCCAACGCCCAAGCCCCAGCGCGCGAGATCCAACTCGTGAATACCCTGGTTCCCGAGGTCGCCGTTGCCGGTGTCCCAAATCCAGTGCCAGTTGTAGTGGAACCGATTCTTCGTGAACGGCTTCATCGGTGCCGGACCGGTCCAGAGATCGTAGTGCACGCCGGCCGGAACGGACTCCTCCTTCGCATGGCCGATGGTGCCGCGCCACTTGTAGCACAGTCCGCGCGCCATGTAGACGTCGCCGATGAGTACCGTTCTTCATCTGGTCCATGGCTTCCAGGATGGCGGCGCTTGAGCGGCACTGGCTGCCATGCTGGCAGATAACTTTGTACTTCTCGATCGCCTGAACCAGCTGCCGTCCCTCCCACCAGTTATGGGAACAGGGCTTTTCGATGTAGATATCTTTGCCGGCCTGCGCCGCCCAGATCCCCATAAGCGAATGCCAGTGATTCGGCGTGGCAATGGAGACCGCGTCCACGTTCTTGTCTTCCAGCAGTTTCCGAATATCGGTATAGGTTTGCGGCTTACGCAGGCCCATTGCTTCGGCGTCGCTGAGGCGCTTGGTTAGCACGTTCTCGTCGACATCACAGAAATAGGCGATCTCCACGCCTGGAATTGGTTGATAGCCCTTGACGTGGTCCCAACCTCGGCCCCGCACGCCGACCACGGCAACGCGAACACGATCGTTTGCGCCAAGCACGTGCCGCGCCGAACTGGCCGTGGCTACTGTTGCCGCTGCGGCCTTCAGAAAGGTACGACGCTGCGGTGACGACACTTGATTTTCGGACATAGAGAATCTCCCGGCTGTTGATTTGAATCTAGACCTGTTTCAAAACGTGAACTAAACCGTCCATGGATTCGACGCTAGATGTGTACGGATCCTTCTGTGCATTCTTGTAATGGGTTTCCAGCGACAGCGTGCCCCGGTATTTCATCTGCTTCAACGCTTTGAACTGACCGTCGAAATCGATTTTGCCAGCGCCCACCGGCAGCCATCCATGGCCGCTTGAATCCTTCAAGTGGATGTGAATGATACGGCTGTGGTCCAACTGGTCCCAGGCGAATGGAAATGGCTGCTCTCCGGCTTCGATGCAGTTACCCGGATCCCAGTTGTGCATGAGGGTACGGTCGGAAATCGCGCGGAATAAACGGCCAGTTTCGGTTCCGGTGGCGATGTTGCAGCTGAACTCGTTCTCCAGGGCCAGCACGGTGCCGTGTGCTTTGGCAACGCCGATCGCTTTTCCCAATTCATCTACTACGCGCTGAAACACGGTGTCCGGATGGGCCACCCGCATGAATGCAAAGATGCGTAATATGTTGGTGCCAAGCAGGTGACCTGCGTCGGAAGCTCGTTTCAAATCTTCCAGCTGGCGTTGATACTCGCCCGCTTCGGGATTGAGGTCGCGACTACTAATACCCAGTGGCTTGGTTCCGGGAAGCGCGATCTTGTATACGGCGGTGTCGAGCACGGACAGTTTCACACCGGCGTCATCCAGTTGTTTGCGAATCTCGCGCAGTTGATCGGGGGTTGCGCCACGATACACATATGTGTTGACGCCAGCAAGTGAAAGGTTGCGGATCTCTGCCCACTTCAAACCGTATTTTGGATAAAAGTCATGCAGTACCTTGGGCAGATCGAGCGCAACCTCGTCGGTGATAATTCCGAGCTTCCAGGGATAATCGAAGGTCTCGGCACGGCCGAAGAGGGGAAGTGCCAGGCAGGACAGCGTAGAGCGTAAGACTTGTCGGCGGTTCATTTTATTGGAGCGAGGCCGCCCAGTAAGCGCGATGCCCGATGTAGTCCGGGTCTGGCAGGTTGGCCAGGATGACGCGGCGTAGTTTTAGGATATCGACCTCGCCTTGTTCTTCGTAGAGGATCTTGCCATTCGGCGCCAACAATACCGTATAAGGCACGCCGGCCTCCCACTTGGCATTGAATGCAGTTTGCAGTTCCTGTGTCTCGGTCGATCCGAATAAGAGGTTTCTGCCGGTGGCGTGTTGACGTTCGAGCATTTTCAATACACCTGGCTTCTCGTCGGGCATGTTGGCGGAGACCATTACCAAATCGAAATCACGCTGCTTATACATCCTCCAAGTAGCTTCGATTTCAGGAAACTCATGCACGCACGGACCACACCATGTGGCCCAAAAATTTACCAGCAGGATCTTGTCACTGCCATTTTGACGAAGCTTCTTCAAATCCGCTGCGGTCGTGAGATCAACGGTGACTGGTTGCGATTCGTAATTACGCTCTTCTTCGTCCCGCCCGGCTTTCTTTTCGATCCATTTCGTGGAGCAGCCGAACACGCCCGTGTGATTGATTGCCACTGCCCGGTCTGCCAGCAGTGCATCGACGGCGTTTCGAGCGTCCTCTGTTTTGACTAGGTTCTCGCGCTGGCTGTTGTCGATGCGTCCCTCATATTGCAACTTGCGTTCCCCATCGAAGATGAAGACGTGGGGAGTTGCCTTTGGGCCATAAGCCCGGGCTACCGATTGGGTGTCGCCATCGTAGAGGTACGGGAAATCGAAGTGACGATAGGCGGCGCGGATCTTCATATCGTCGAGGCTATCTCCGACGTCCGTGTAACCGAGTTCGTCCAGCCGCACTGCTTGCGGATTATTCGGTTGAATCGCTACCAAGGCGACGTTTTTCGCCCGGTAATCGTCTGCGAGTTTCTTAATCCGAGCCTCGTAGAGTTGCGCGGTCGGGCAGTGGTTGCAGGTAAAAACGATGATTAGGACCTTGGCCTTTGCGTAATCAGCCAAGCGATGGGTCTTTCCATCAATCCCCGGCAAACTGAAGGAAGGCGCAGCGGCGCCGATGGCGAGTGTCGCGTGCGGTTCATCGGCTGCGAGAGAGCCGCAGAAGAACAAAATCGAAGCTACTGAGGCCATCAGCCAAAAACGCATCGCATTCACCGCTTTCGAGTCGTGTTCATCTTATCGAAGCTGGTTGTAAGTCATAATCAATTTTCGGACTGACGGAGGAATTCAAGGTTACATGTGGATCGTTCGCCTGGCATTGCGGCGACCTTACACGTTCGTTGTTCTTTCTTTGATGCTGTTCATTTTGGCGCCCGTGGTTATCTCCCGGACGCCGACGGACATCTTTCCTAATATCGACATTCCCGTTATCAGCGTGATCTGGCAGTATGCGGGTTTATCGGCGCAGGACATTTCAGAGCGGATCGTGTATGTGTCGGAGCGGCAGCTAACGACGACTGTCAACAATGTGGAGCACATTGAATCACAGTCCATGAATGGCATTGCTGTGGTAAAGATCTTTTTCCAACCGCACGCAAACGTCGATTCGGCCATGGCGCAGGTCACGGGCGAGCATGCAAACGTCGCTGCGGCAAATGCCCCAGGGTGTGACGCCGCCGCTCATCATCACCTACAACGCCTCCACTGTGCCGATTCTGCAGCTGGCGTTTTCGGGCGAGGGTGAAACGGAGCAGGCGCTGTATGACGCCGCCAGTAACTTTGTGCGTCCGCAGCTGATTACTGTCCCAGGCGTGGCCATTCCTAACGTGTATGGCGGCAAGCAGCGCGAAGTGATGGTGGATCTGAACCGCCAATCGCTGCAGGAAAAAGGCCTTGGCCCGACTGATGTTGTGAATGCGATTGGCAACCAGAATCTGATTCTGCCCGGCTGGCACGTCGAAAATCGGATCGCTCGAATACGACGTTGAGATGAACGGCAGCCCGCGGTCGGTGGCGGAACTGAATGACTTACCCGTCCGTACCTTGAACGGCGCCACCATTTACATCCGCGATGTGGCACACGTGCGGGACGGATATCCGCCGCAGACCAACATTGTGCGCTCGGATGGTGCTCGGGGCGCGCTGATGTCAGTGCTGAAGAACGGGCAACGAATCGACCATCGATATCGTGGACGGCGTTCGCAAATTGTTGCCTGCGGTGCTAGCAGGGCTGCCGCCGCAACTGAGAGTAACGCCGATCGCCGACCAGTCAATCTTTGTCAAAGCGTCAATCTCGGTGTCGTCCGCGAGGCCATCATTGCCGCCTGTCTGACGGCCATGATGATCCTGATCTTCCTCGGCAGCTGGCGCAGCACGCTGATCATCGCGATCTCGATCCCGCTCTCGATACTCTGCTCGCTGTTCGTGCTCAGCGCGCTCGGCGAAACCATCAATATCATGACTTTGGGCGGGCTGGCGCTTGCGGTCGGCATTCTGGTGGACGACGCGACCGTCGAGATTGAGAACATCAATCGAAACTTCGAGATGGGGAAAGAGATTGAGCAGGCAATCCTGGATGGCGCTGCCCAGATTGCGATCCCGGCGCTGGTTTCTACGCTCAGCATCTGCATCGTCTTTGTGCCGATGTTCTTCCTGACGGGCGTTGCGCGCTACCTGTTCGTGCCGCTGGCCGAAGCCGTTTCGTTCGCCATGATCGCGTCTTACATCCTGTCGCGCACGATTGTGCCGACTATGGCGAAGTATCTGCTGCAGCGGCCACTCGCATCACGATGCGGCGGCGCACGGAGCCAGCGCGAAACCCATTCACCCGATTGCAGCTTGGTTTTGAGCGGCGATTCGAAAGACTGCGCTCTGGCTTACCGTACGCTTCTTGGTGAGCTGCGTCCGGCATCGCGCGCCTGTTCGCCTTCATTTTTCGTTGGCTGTTTGCATTGCTTCTGTGGCGTTCCTGCTGCCTTGGCTGGGGCAGGACTTCTTCCCGGCTATCGACGCGGGCCAATTCAAGCTCCACGTTCGCGCGCAAACAGGGACGCGCATCGAGGAGACGGCCGATCTCTGCGACCAAATCGAGGCCCATCCGGCGCGTGATTCCGGCCTCTGAGGTCGAAAACATTCTGGACAACATCGGATTGCCGTACAGCGGCATCAACACGTCTTATAGCAACTCGGGCGCTATCGGGCCCGCCGACGCCGATATCCAGGTCTCCTTGACGCCCGGAGCACCATAGCACCGATGAGTACATCGCGCAAACTTCGGCGTTTGCTGCCGGATGAGTATCCCGGGCGTTACCTTTTACTTCCTGCCCTCCGACATGGTCAGCCAGATTCTCAACTTCGGACTGCCGGCGCCGATCGACATTCAGGTGTTGGGCCCGAATCTGGAGGAGAACCGGCGCTTCGCGGAACAGTTTGATGCAACAGATTAAGTACATGCCCGGCGCAGGAGACCTTCGCATCCAGCAACCGTTCAACCAGCCGAAGCTGTTCGTCAACATCAATCGCACGAAAGTCGCAGGAGGTCGGTTACAGCGCACGGGATGTCGCCGGCAACGTGCTTGTTGCGCTTAGCGGCAGCTTCCAGACTGTCGCCGACGTTTCTGGCTGAATCCAAAGAGCGGCGTCAGTTACAACATCGCCGCGCAGGCACCTCAGTACGACATGGACACGCTTGGCAGGATCTGCGAAACATTCCGGTGACGGGTCCGGCGCGGCGCAGCCGCAGATTCTGAGCAGTGTTGCCACGATCAGGCGGGGCCAGGGTCTGGGGACGGTGTCGCATTACAACATTGCGCCAGTGATCGACATATACGGTTCGGTGCAGGGCACTGATCTCGGTAGTGTGTCCCGACCGCGATTCAGGACATTGTCGCGAACAGCAACAAGCGGCTGCCGCGGGGCTCGCGCATGGTGATCCGGGGCCAAATCGAGACGATGCGGTCAGTTCGTTCCGCGGATCTGATCGGCGGTCTTACTGTTTTCGATCGTGCTCGTTTACATGCTGATTGTGATTAATTTTCAAAGCTGGCTGGATCCATTCATCATCATTTCCGCTCTTCCAGCGGCACTAGCTGGCATCGTTTGGTTTCTATTTGTTACGCACACAACGGTAAGTGTTCCCGCGCTAACGGGCTCGATCATGTGCATGGGTGTTGCGACGGCGAATAGCATTTTGGTGGTGAGCTTCGCGAAGGAACAACTGCCTGATGTGGATAGTGCTGCGGAAGCTGCGCTACTCGCCGGGTTCACTCGCTTTCGCCCGGTTTTGATGACGGCGCTGGCGATGATGATCGGCATGCTGCCAATGGCGCTCGGGTTAGGCGAGGGCGGTGAACAAAATGCGCCCCTGGGACGGGCCGTCATCGGCGGGTTGTTGTTCGCCACGGTAGCTACGCTGTTCTTTGTACCGGTCTTGTTCAGCATCGTGCACCGACGGCGGGGGAGCGCATGAAACGCCTGCGCGGCATACTTTTCCTTGTACTGGTGCTGGTCGTCGCCGGTGTGCTTATCACGTTAGGCATCTTGCCCCGCTTAAGAGCACGCCAGGTACTTGCCGACCAAACCGATTATCTTGCTTCCCCGGCGGTGACCACGATCCATCCGAGGGCTGCCGCACCGGCGGAAGAAGTGGTCTTGCCCGGGAGCATTCAAGCGTTCAAGGATGCTCCGATCTATGCCCGGACCTCGGGCTACCTCAAGAAGTGGAACTATGACATCGGCGCTCACGTGAAGGAGGGCGCCACGCTTGCCGTGATCGAGAGCCCTGAAGTAGATGAACAACTGCTGCAGGCACGGAACGATCTGCAAACGGCACAGGCCAATTTGAAGCTCGCGCAGATTACGGAACAGCGCTACTCGGACCTCTTCAAGACTGATTCCGTGGCAAAACAAGATGTGGACAATGCAGTGCAGGATGCTGCAGCAAAGGCGGCCACTGTCAAGTCAGCACAGGCCAACGTGGCGCGGTTGGAGCAGTTGGTCGGGTTCGAACACTTGACTGCGCCTTTCGACGGGATCGTCACGGCGCGCAACACGGACGTAGGTCAACTAATCGAGTCCGGCTCGAGCGGTGGTCCCACACGCGAGTTGTTCCATATGGCCACTGTCAACAAGCTCCGGGTTTTCGTCAACGTGCCCCAACAGTATTCCCATGAAGCCGTTCCTGGAGTTCATGCAGACCTCACCTTGCCGGAACTGCCCGGCAGGCGATTCGGCGGCTTAATCGCGCGTACCTCCGGCGCATTCGACCCGGCTACCCGCACCTTGCCCGTAGAAGTGGACGTTGTGAACTCCACCGGGCTGTTGTTTCCTGGCTCGTACACAGAGGTCCACCTGAAGGTAAGGCCGCGCAGCCCGGCACTAATGGTGCCGCCCACTTCGCTCTTGTTCCGGTCGGACGGACTGCGTGCTGCCACCGTGGTGAATGGTCATGCTTCCCTACTGCCGGTTACATTAGGCCGTGACTTTGGCAATGAAGTGGAGGTTGTAGCCGGACTCACGCCCCAAACCACGCTAATCGTGAGCCCGCCCGACTCCCTGGTGAACGGAGAAGCCGTTCGAATCGTGAACCGCCACGCCCCCGCCGAAGCTACCAGGCACTAGTGTTTGCGTTTATCAATTTGTAGTCTGGTATTCCATATTCAGAGGGTTATGAGGAAATTTGCCACTGCAGGCTGCTTGCTTGCCGCGTTCTTCGGGGCAGCAGCATTTGCTCAGGACAGCGCAGAAACGGAAAGCAGCCAGAAGGCGGTCGATGTTAAAGCCATTGACAAAAGCGCTGATCCCTGCCAGGATTTCTACCAATACGCGTGTGGAAATTGGGTGAAGGATAATCCTATCCCGCCTGCCTACGCCCGTTGGGGCAGATTCGACGAACTGCTGAATCGCAATCAGGAAGAACTGCGGCACATTCTGGACGATGCAGCGGCGCACCAAAGCAGATCACCAATCGATCAAAAAGTAGGGGCTCTTTACCAGACGTGCATGGATGAGGCGGCCGTCAATAAGGCGGGCTACGACCCGCTAAGGCCCGAACTGCTGCGCATTGCGGACCTGAAAACGAAGCAGGAACTGGCGTCCGAGGTGGCGCGGCTTCATTCGCAGGCCGTAAACGTACTCTTTATGTTCGGGGCGCAGCCGGATCCCGACAACGCCAAGATGGAGATCGCCAGTGCGGCACAAGGAGGGTTGGGGCTTCCTGATAAGGAGTTCTATTTCCGGACGGACGCCAAGAGCCAGCAAACCCGTGACGAGTATGTGAGGCACATCGCGCGTACGTTTCAATTGTTAGGCGATGATCAGGCCACTGCGGATCGCAAGGCTAAGACGGTCATGACGATGGAGACCGATTTGGCGTCGGCTTCGCTCAACCGGGTGGAGCGCCGTGACCCGAAACGGACCCACAACAAGATGTCATTCGATCAGTTCACTGCCTTGTTCCCGTCGTTTGACATGAAGCAGTATGTAAAGGTTGAGCAGGTTCCCACCTTCGATCAGATGAATGTCGGTGAGCCTAATTTCTTCCAGAAGCTGAATGGTGTGCTCGATGCTTCCTCACTCGAAGATCTGAAAACATATCTGATCTGGCACTATGCCTCAGCGTTCTCCCCAGACTTAAGTCAGGCGTTTGTGGACGAGGACTTCTCGTTTTATGGAAAATATTTGACCGGGGCTAAAGAACTGCGCCCGCGCTGGAAACGATGCGTAGCCACACCGACAACAACTTGGGGGAGGCCTTGGGTCAGTTGTACGTCGCAAAAGCTTTCGCCGGCTCTTCAAAGAGAAGACTCAGCAGCTGGTGGCTGCCATTGAACATCAGATGGAGGTGGACATTGATTCCATTACCTGGATGAGCGAAGACACGAAAAAACAGGCGCTTGTCAAACTGCATGGAGTGACGAATAAGATCGGCTATCCGGAGCAGTGGAGAGATTATTCGAGTGTCAAGATTGTCGAAGGAGACTTGGTGGGAGATATCCGGCGCTGCCGCGCTTTCGAGGACCGGCGCGATTTAGACAAGATCGGCCATCCTGTCGATAGAAACGAGTGGGGAATGACGCCGCCGACTGTCAACGCTTACTACAGCCCACTCGAGAACAACATCAATTTTCCTGCAGGTATTTTGCAGCCACCGTTCTATAGTGTGAGCCGCGACAAAGCTGTGAATTTCGGAGGCATTGGTGCTGTGATCGGTCATGAGCTCACGCAGGGTTTGACGACCAGGGTCGCCAGTTCGATGCGGACGGCAATCTTCGCGATTGGTGGACCAAGCAGGACGAAGCGGAATTCAAGAAGCGCGCGGACTGCATAGTCGACGAATATCAAGGTTTCAGTCCGGTTCCTGGAGTGAACTTGAACGGACGTCTGACGCTCGGTGAGAACGGTGCCGATAATGCCGGTGATTCGGCTGGCGTTTATGGCTCTTTCCAGGGCGCTTGAAAAGGGCAGTTTCAAAGACGAGAAGGTGGAAGGGTTCACACCGGAACAGCGCTTTTTCCTGGGTTATGCCCGTTGTGGTGCCAGAATGCCCGTCCGGAAGAGTCATTCCGGCTGGCGCAAACGGACCCGCACTCGCCTGGCCGTTTCCGAGTGGATGGGGTG
>CAVWGO010000007.1:0-842500 GCA_963754595.1 uncultured Acidobacteriaceae bacterium
GATGTGAACGAAAATGAATATGCGGTGACGAGCTTCGAGCAGAAGCTGGCTGCCGTTCGATTGTTGGAAACAGCCGTCATTCAGTGACGGCGCAAGGAGTACTCGATGAGGCTCTTTGAACTGAGACTAGCGAGGGAATCTAAGATTTACTAGGAGAGCGCGGCAACGCTCTCCTAGCGGGCTCCGCGAGGTGAATCGGGAGCTAAAACCGTTAATGAACTAATCGAACTAATCCTGAGATGAACAACTCTTCCCAAGTTATTGATTCTATGGAGCGGGAGACGGGGATCGAACCCGCGACGTCCAGCTTGGGAAGCTGGCATTCTACCGCTGAATTACTCCCGCTCAATCCGGGCGTGCCTAAATTGGGGCATCCCGTAAACAACGCGAGGATATCACACCTTTGGCGGGAGCGGCTTCAGACATCTCCTCTGCTGCCGACAACCTCACGAAATGCTGAAGTGAAGCCAAAGGTCACCTCAGAACGGCTGATTGCCTCACTGAACCCGATTCTGCCCTCTACGCGTACGTATTAGCCCCAGCCGCACCTGTCTTCTCCAGCGCAGAAGAAACGGAAGAAACAAAGTGGCGTCCACACGGAGAGGAGACGTAAACGTATGGCCGCATTAGAAGAAGCATTGGTGGAAGAACTGCAAGACCTGCTTTCAGCCGAAACGCAGTTGCTCAAGGCGATGCCGAAAATCGCGAAATCCGTAAGTAACCCTAAGGTGAAAGCGGCATTCCAAAAGCATTTGGAAGAGACTAAAGGGCAAGTCGAGCGCTTGAAGCAGGCCTTCGAATTACTCGGGAAGAAAGCCAAAGCGAAACATTGCAAAGGCATGGAAGGGTTGATTTCCGAGGCAACAGAGAAGCTGGAAGAGAGCAGTGAGAAGAGCGAAGCGCTGGTGGATCTCGGAATCGTCTCCGCCGCACAGCGCGTAGAACACTACGAGATTGCTGCTTATGGGACGGCCAGAACCATCGCTGAGCAGCTCGGCAATAAGAAGGTTGCTAGGCTGTTGCAGCAGACGCTCGCAGAAGAGGAGAAAACGGATGCTCTGTTGACTAAGCTTTCTCCTCCCATCCTGGAAGAAGCCAGTCACGAGCCGGAGCCAGAAGAAGAGGAGCAGGAATAAGAGTAGCCGAACTCAGCTGATTTAGTCTGACAGCCCATGCTTAATAGCGAATCGGACTAACTCTCCGGTGCTGTGCAGATTTAACTTTTCCATGATCTTGCCGCGATGTGAATCAACCGTGTACACACTTAGATTCAACTTCGCGGCAATTTCTTTGTTAGTCTTACCTTCCGCTATCAGTTGCAAAACCTCCCGCTCCCGGTTTGATAACAAATCAACCGGATCTGTCACGTCTTTGCGGTAGTCATTCAACAGTGCACCCGAAACTGCAGGACTGATATATCCGTCGCCGCGGGCAACGGACCGAACAGCACTGAGTAGCTCAGTATCGATTGCGTCTTTAAGAATGTAACCACGGGCGCCCGCACGAAGAGTCTCGCGCACGTAGACGGCCTCTTTGTGCATGCTGAGTACCAGGATTTTCAATCGCCCATTCCCCTCAATCATCCGCCGCGCGGCTTCAATCCCGTTCAACTCGGGCATAGCCACGTCCAGCAGAACAATGTCGGGTTTCAGCTTCTGAACCAGGTCTACCACTTCTTTGCCGTTAGCGGCCTCGCCAATTACCTCGAGGTCCGGTTGGGCGGACAGGATCAGCTTCAGTCCCTGCCGCACGATAGCGTGGTCGTCGGCAATAACAATCTTTATTGAGCGATCGGGCACTCGACCTCGATTTCAGTTCCTTTGCCAGTGCTGGCACTTACGCGGAAAGTTCCGCCGCAGCCTGCCGCACGCGTGCGCATGCCTGCCAATCCCAGACCGCGGCGTTGATTCGATTGCTGTTCAGAAAATCCCTTGCCATCATCGCGAATTGCGAGGCGCAAACTCTTTCCTCCCTTCGTAAGTTCCATGGTGATGCTTGTAGCTTGTGCATGCCGCGCGGCGTTCGTCAGAGCTTCCTGCGCTATGCGGTATAGATGCGTCTCTGTTGTATCACGCAAGCGGTCGTAACCGAGTTCGCTTCGATATTGAACCGCTATCCCCGTGCGCTGCGAGAAAGCTTCGCTGAGAGAACGTAGTGCAGCATCCAATCCGAAGTCATCAAGAATAGTAGGGCGAAGTAATTGGGACATCTCTCGAACGTCGCGCACTGCCTCGTCCACCAGGCGCATGCAGTCGTCCACTCGTCCGGTGCTTGAGGAAGACTCACGTAAATTGGAGAGATTGGCCTTGATGGCGGTCAATAATTGTCCAAGCTCATCGTGAAGTTCGTGGGAGAAGCGGCGAGCCACGTCTTCCTGCGACTCCAGAAACTGGTATTGCATCTCGGTGAGTTGCGACGCCTGCTGCTCCAGCCGCCCGAATAAGCCCGTGGTGGCGCGGACTGCCCACGTTGCGCATGCAAGCGACAGCAATACACACGCCGAAAAGAGCCACACGGTCCAACGCAGCAGACCATGGCCCTCTTCATATATGCTCTCCCGAAGAAACTCTGTTTGTGCATATGCCGATTCGATCGAGGCACTCATATCTGATCGCGCTTGCTGCAATTCGGTCAGGATCTCCTCACGCCGCACTACATCGCTTTTGCGCGCCATCTTAAGCCAGTCTGCGTTCAACCGATTCTGTTCCGCTTCAATGTTGTCGATTGCAGCCTTCGCCAGAACCTGCCGTTCTGCAAAAAGGTCGGTTTGCGTATTGATGTGTTGAACCGTCCGGAGGGCAAGTACAAGCGAAGACAGCAGCAAGATAGCCGACACGCATAGAGCAAGCAGCAATAGCCGCTGCAGATGGGCCTGAGTAGTCGATCGAGTCGGCACTGCGACGATTCTTTCATTAATCAGCCAATTGCGGTATCCCGTAAACAAGGGATACAAATTCGTGGGACGGAGCGATGGTGCTCAACCGCCAAAACGCGCAAAGTAGAGTTGTGAGCGGCGAGAGAAACAAAGATCACCGGGACAGCGCAAAACGAAAACCAGAATATCAACGCTGTTCCCGAGTCCTAGCTGACTCAGGTCGACCGTCACGAGTAAAGGAAAACATCAAAATGACAAAGCTATTCACCTCATCCCTGTTAGCCGCCGTGGCGGTACCGTTCTTGATGGCCGCTCCGGCCGCCAAGAAGGCACAGAACACGACGACCACTCAGACCACCACCAAGACGAAAAAGGTTAAGAAGCACAAAAAAGGCGCTTCGACCATGACGTCTGAAACTTCCAGCACTTCCACCAAGTAAACGATCAGAACGGGTTCAAGGAGAAGAAAAATGAAGAAGCTGTTTACATCAGCTCTGTTAACCGCAGCTGTTGCATCATTCCTAGGCGCCGCACCGGCCGTTACGAAGGCGCAAAACTCGACCGTGTCGACGGCGACCAATACCAAGGCTGCTAAGAAGCATGTAAGAAAGAGCAAGTCTGCCAATAAAGCCGCACAAAACGATGCGGCGCCCGCGAGTTCTTCGCCCGCGAAGTAGCCCCAACTCTTTGCTTCGCTGACGAGCCCAGGTCATTCTTGACCTGGGCTTTTTTTCTTTGGCGAATGCGCTGGCAAAGTTCAGGTGGCCGGAGTATACGGCATTTGGGCACACCTCTACTCCCCTCAGAACAGCCCTCGGCTTATGATGAGTCAGGTATGCCGCCTGTGCTTGAGAGCGCGCGTCCTCCCTTAACTTCTCTTTCGGAAGACGAGTTGCTGTTCCAAGCCTCCGTCCGAAGGTTCGCGCGCGAACGTGTCCTTCCTCATGTACGCGCTATGGACGAAGGGGCGCAACTCGATACCGGCATTCTCCGCGGACTCTTTGACATCGGTCTGATGGGCATCGGGATACCCGAAGAGTTTGGCGGACAAGCGGGGACCTTCTTTCAAGCGGTGCTCGCGGTGGAAGAATTAGCTAAAGTTGACCCTTCTGTCTCCCTTATTGTTGATGTCCAAAATACGTTAGTGAGCAACGCTATAGACCGTTGGGGAAGTGCTGCCCAGAAATTGAAAGTGCTGCCGCGGCTCGCAGCAGAAATGGTTGGTGCTTATGCTCTCTCAGAGGCCCAATCGGGCTCCGACGCCTTTGCGCTCTCCACCCGGGCTGTTCGCGAAGGCTCCGGCTACCGCATCACCGGACGGAAGCTATGGATAACAAATGCAATGGAAGCGGGCGTCTTCCTGGTCTTTGCAACGCTCGATCCGCTAGCAGGCTACAAAGGCATTACCTGCTTCTTGATCTCGCGGGAAACGCCGGGCTTGCACGTTGGGAAGAAAGAGGACAAACTCGGCATTCGCGCCTCCTCCACTTGCGAACTCATCTTGAACGATGTCGTTGTTTCCGCCGCAGACGTTTTGGGAGAAGAAGGCAGGGGCTACAAAATCGCGATTGAGACCTTGAACGAGGGCCGCATCGGAATCGCTGCCCAGATGCTCGGTTTGGCCCATGGCGCACTTGCTCATGCTCTTCAATATGCTCGCGAGCGCAAACAGTTCGGCAAGCGCATTGGTGATTTCCAAGGCGTCCAGTTTGAACTCGCCGAAATGGCAACCAAAGTGGAAGCTGCACGCCTGCTTGTCTACAATGCCGCTCGTCTGCGCGACGCCGCGGAACCGTTCATAACAGAAGCCGCGATGGCGAAATATTTCTGTTCTTTGGTGGCGGAAGAAGTCGCGTCTAAGGCTATCGAGGTTCTTGGAGGAGTAGGATTTACCCGCGATTACCCGGTGGAAAAACTTTATCGCGATGCGAAAATCGGGCGAATCTACGAAGGCACTAGCAACATGCAGCGCGTCACTATCGCCAAGGCTTTATTAGACTCGAAGTGACTGGAACTGGCGGCTTCTGCCACACATCCAAAGGTTGAATCAATGCCTCTGCAACGAAGTTGTGCCCTCCTTCTCTCCGTGGCTGCCGTACTCGCGACGGTTGCGCACGCGGAAACTGCTAAGCCCGACCCGACTCCCGCCGAAATTCAGGACATTATCAAGAAATTCACTCAAAAAGAGACTGAGTTCGCGGCTGCGCGGGAGGTTTATACCTACAGGCAAACCACTAAGATGGAAGAGACGCAGCCTGCCGGTGGCGCTTATGAGATGGTGGAGGAGGTTACCTTCGACGACCGCAATCGTCGTATCTCCCATGTCGTGCGTGCGCCCGTCACCAGCTTGCAAAACATTGTGATGACGAGCGAAGACGAACAGGACTTTCGCAATACTATGCCGTTTGTCTTCACAAACGCAGACGTCGATCAGTACGATGTGAAGTACGTCGGACGCGAGAAGGTAGACGAACTCTCTACCTATGTTTTCTCGATCAAACCGAAAACCTTAACGAAAGATCGGAAACGCTATTACGAAGGACAAATATGGGTGGACGACCAGGACATTCAGATCGTGAAGACATACGGGAAGGGCATCGGATATCAGGGGCGCAGTGAGGATCAGCAATTCCCGAAGTTCACCACTTACCGCGAGCAGATCGATGATAAGTATTGGTTTCCCACATACACCTACGCAGACGACACGCTCAATTTCAAGGACGGGCAGTCACAACGAATTAAGGTTGTTGTGAAGTACGACCATTACAAGAAGTACGAATTTAAGTCGCAGTCTTCCATCACGTTTGGAGATGTCGGCGGCGCGTCCCCTTCTTCTACACCCAATGTTCCTGCCCCGAAGACTCCTCCTAAGAAATAGTCATTCGCCGGGCGCGCGAATCCGCACTGCTCTGGCATTGGCGGCTAGTTGTTTCGCTGTTATCAGCTCTTCCTCGGCTGTCCATGCCGGAGAAGACTCAGAGTCCACACCGGCCATTCACGTCCGTAACTTCGCAATCGTAAATGATCACCTTCTTCGCGGCGGGCAGCCAGAACCGGACGGCTTCCGCGAACTGGCGGCAAACCATGTTACGCTTATTCTCAATTTAAGAGAACCCGGTCCGGGCTCGGAAGCCGAACGTCGCCTGGTAGAACAGCTTGGGATGCGTTACATCAACGTGCCGATACCACGGACATCTGCGCCCTCGATGGACGAGATTAAGCGAGTTTTGGCACTCATCACACCCGATGACAATGGAAAGACTTTCGTCCACTGCTTACGCGGAAAGGATCGCACTGGCACGGTGATTGCGTGTTATCGGATACAGCATGACGGCTGGAGCCCCCAACGTGCTGCGGCCGAGGCGCGCAGCATGGGAATGAGCCACGTTGAGCTTGGAATGCACGCCTTCATCTTGGGTTTTCATCCGGTAGATTTACCTACCGCAGCAGTAGCAGGCCGATGATTCCTTGCTCGCCCGCTTGAGTTGCAAACTACTGCACTGAAACGCTGCTTTTGTCCTTTCGCCCAACGGCGAACGGGAACAACAGCCTCCTATGCTTTAATGAGATCGTCTCGCCTACATGTCTGAAAGTAATCTGAGTCGTGAACGCCGGCGCCGAACACGCGACCGTCATTTGCGGGAGGCTAAGCTCGTTCTCAAAGGCGCCCTTGACACGGACCATCCGATCATGGCGCACATCATCCCGATACGTCGATGTAACTTAGCTTGCAAATACTGCAACGAGTACGACGATTTCTCGAAGCCGGTTCCGCTCCCAACCATGCTGCAGCGTATTCAGTCGCTCGGCAGGTTGAAAACTGGTGTAATTACGCTTAGCGGCGGTGAACCGCTCCTTCATCCGGATCTTGACGATATTATTCGTGCCATTCGGGGCGAAAACGCACTCGCCGGGCTCATCACTAACGGTTACTTATTGACCGCAGAGCGTGTTCAGCGATTAAATGAAGCCGGTCTGGATTACCTTCAGATCAGCATCGATAACGTCATGCCTGATGACGTCTCGAAGAAGAGTCTCAAAGTGCTGGACAAGAAGCTGCAGATCCTGGCAGAACATTCGCACTTTCACATCAACATAAATTCAGTACTCGGAGGCGGCATTCGCAATCCCGAAGATGCGCTGGTAGTCGGGAAGCGCGCCATGGAGCTTGGCTTCACCTCCACCGTAGGCATCATTCATGATGGTGATGGTCAGTTGCGTCCGCTGGCGAATCGTGAGCGCGAAGTTTTCCTTGAAATGAAGAGCTTCGAAAAGAAGCACTTCTCTCGTTTGAATTACTTCCAGGAGAACATCGCCAATGGCCGGCCGAGTCGATGGCGCTGTCGAGCTGGCTCCCGTTATCTCTACATCTGTGAGGACGGGCTAGTCCATTATTGCTCCCAGCAGCGCGGGTTTCCAGCGAAACCGCTGGAAGATTACTCAATTGAGGATATTCGCCGCGAGTACATCACGGAAAAGTCCTGCGCTCCTTTGTGCACCATTTCTTGCGTTCACCAGATTTCCTATTTCGACTTCTTCCGCGGTGAACAGACGCTAAGCGTGGAGCCTATCCCTCAGGAACGGCTTGTTTCCATCAGTAGCGCTGGCCACTAAGGCCCGATGCTGACAACCGGCTTGGCTGCCGACCCCGGGGTGCGCGATCACCACCCTGGCCTGCACCATCCAGAGACACCGGCGCGTTTTGACGCTGTGCTGGATCAGTTTCAAAGCAGAGGGATAACCGCTCGCACGAAAGCTCTTGAGACTCGGCTTGCCACCGATGACGAACTCGCTCTTGCGCACGAGCGGGCTTACATCGATCTTGTCCGGCGCGAGGTTGCCCAAGGGCAAAATGAACTCAGCACTGGCGATACCGCGATTAGCGCCCCTTCCGATGAGGTCGCTCGCTTGGCGGCAGGGGCTGCGCTCGCCTGCGTCGATGCCGTTTTTCGCAAAGACGTCTCAAACGCGTTCGCTCTCGTTCGCCCGCCTGGACACCATGCCACAGCGGTTCGGGGCATGGGTTTTTGCTTGTTCAATAGTGTTGCTGTTGCGGCCCGCTACGCGCAACGACGCTGGCAGGCCGAACGTGTTTTGATCGTGGATTGGGACGTTCACCACGGCAATGGCACGCAAGACATCTTCTACCGCGATGGTTCTGTGCTGTTTTTCAGTACGCACCAGTCGCCCTGGTATCCCGGCACTGGCGATGCTTCCGAAATGGGCGAGAACTCAGGCATGGGCACAACCATCAACTGTCCTTTGCCCGCCGGTTCCGGAGCAACTGAGATTCTCGGCGCCGTTCAGGAAGTCCTGATTCCTAGAGCGCGCAACTTCCATCCCGATGCGATCCTCATTTCAGCAGGATTCGATTCTCGAATGGGCGACCCGCTCGGCCGCTTTACCTTGAATGACGCCGACTTCTTCCGGATGACGAACCTTCTGCTGGGCTTAGCGGACGAAGTCTGCGAAGGGCGGCTCATCTCCGTTCTGGAGGGCGGCTATAATCTCCAGGGTCTCGCTTCGGCGGCAACCTCACATATGGAAGCGCTCCTTGGGACCAGCAGCCTGGAATAGGGTGCAATTCCTATAGCCGAACACATCGCGCGTTGTCCGTAATACTTCTGCAAATGCAGAGAAACAGCTCTGTAATTTGTTTTTCCTACGATGGGATCACTTCAGGTCTCCTTCTATGCAAAAACTAGTTCTCTCAACGCTTCTACTTTTGTGTTGCGTTGCAGCCATGTTCGGCCAGACGTCCGCCGGTGTCGGTGCTATCAGCGGCGTCGTTACTGATCCGAGTGGCGCGACTGTTCAGGGTGCAACTGTCCTCATCGAAAACGAATCGCTCGGGATTCGCCGGACGATTACGACCACTGCGGGCGGCGTTTTTGACGCGCCTGCCTTGGTGCCCCACGCCGGTTATGCCGTAGATGTCGCTGCGCCCGGCTTCGCGAAGTTTGAAAACCGCGGTGTCACCGTTCACGTGGGGCAAAACGTCGGGCTCGCGGTCAAACTCGAAGTGCAGTCGGCCGTCACACAGGTCGAGGTAGAAGACCAGGCACCCGTGGTCGACCAGCTCAAAACCGATGTGTCGCAGACTATCGACGAAACTCAGATCAATAATCTTCCCATCAATGGCCGCCGTGTCGATCAGTTCGTTTTGTTGACGCCTGGTGTCGTCCCAGATGGAACCTTCGGTGACATCAGCTTCCGGGGCATTCCTGGCGGCAATGCCTTTCTCATCGACGGCAACGACACCACAGATCAGTATTACAACGAGAATGCGGGCCGGACTCGCATTGCGAGTCAGATTTCGCAGGACGCCGTGCAGGAATTTCAGGTGTTGACGGATGCTTACTCCGCTGAATATGGACACGCCATGGGAGGAGTGGTCAACACAGTTACGCGTAGCGGCACCAACGGCTACCACGCTTCCGGCTTCTGGTTTTTCCGGAATCGCACCTTAGACGCTCGCGACCATTTCGCTTCAATCAATCCACCCGAGTCTCGCCACCAGTTCGGGGGCGACCTCAGCGGTCCCATCGTCAAGGACAAGTTGTTCTTCTTCTTGAACACCGAAGAGCAGATTCGAGACTTCCCGTTGGTCTCCAGCATCATCAATCCAACCGCCATCTCAGGTTCCGGTGCCAACGCGCGATGGGTAGGTTGCGGTGCTGCGAACGCGACACCCCGGCCGGCGACGGCCCAGCAATGCGCGGCCATCAATGCCTTACTGCCGTCCTTTTTCACAACTCTCCCGCGCACCGCTGATCAGCAAACCGCTTTCGGCAAAATCGATTGGCGTCCTACGGACAAGAATTCTTTCAGCGTCGACATGAACTATATGCACTTCTTCTCGCCCAACGGCATTCAAACCGGAGCCGTTGTGACTAGCGGAGGAGCGTTCAATAGTAATGGCAACGACGACGTGAATGTAAGAAATGCTCGTGCCGAGTGGACCTACGCGCCCAATGGCAGCATGGTCAACGAGGCCCGCTTCGGGTGGTTCAAAGATCGCCAGGCCGATTCCGTGAACAATTCCCTCATCAACCCCAATATCGGGACCATTTCACTGAGTGTCACCGGGCAGTCTATTGGATTTGCCAATTACCTGCCACGCATCGACCCTAGCGAAAACCGTTACGAGTTTGCTGACAATCTCAGCTACACCGTCGGTAAACACAGCTTCAAGTTCGGCGTTGATTACATGAACACCGAAGACTATTACAACGAACTCAACAGCGGCAATGGGTCGTATACGTTCCCGAATGCGAATGCCTTTGCGCTTGATTACGGTCGCGGCGGGACGGACTATACCAGCTTCAGCCAAACCTTCGGCAACCCGATTATCGATACGAAACTGCCGGAAGTTGATTTCTACGCGCAGGATCAGTACCGCATCCGGCCAAATTTGACGCTCTACTATGGCTTACGGTACGAGAAGAACTTCCTCCCGCAGCCCTCCGCTCAGTACGCCAACTCGGCCTTTCCGCAAACCGCCAAAATCCCGCAGGACAACTTGGATTTTGCCCCCAGAGTAGGTTTCGCCTGGAGCTTGAACAACCAAAAAACAGTTATTCGGTCAGGTTACGGCATGTACTATTCGCGTTACGACACCGCGATGGTTCAAACGCTTTTCTCGGCCAATAACAATTACACACAGTCTTATACGCTTCAGCCCAGTTCGCCACTAGCCGGTGTTACTCTTCCCAGCTTCCCCGCCTTGCTCACTAGCTCTGGCGGACTCCGGACTTCAGGAGCCGCGAATATTGAGTTTGCCGGCAGCAATCTCCGAACGCCCTACACGCATCAGGCCGATTTCGGCGTGCAGCAACAACTAACAAAGAATATGAGCTTGACTCTCAGCTACATGTGGTCCCGCGGCCTGCAGTTTTTTAGTGTTCGAGATGTCAATCAGCCCGTTGTGCCTCCAACCAGCGTGACTTACTCCATTCTGGCTGCGCAAAATGGGCACGGTAGTTGGTTCTTTCACCACGCCGGTTTACCTCAGCGCGAATCGTTTTAACACTTCCTTCAACCACATCTACCAGGTCGATAATGGTGGCACAAGCTTGTATAACGGCTTCTCCGCTCAGCTGCAACGCAGATTTGCACAAGGCTTTGAGGCCAGCATTGCTTATACCTGGTCGCACGCCATCGATACGGATCTGGGCGGCGTCAGTAGCAACCAGTTTTTCAGTGGACCTAGTGCCACACTGTACAACGGCAACTATCAAGGCGTACGGGGCAGTTCCAGCCTGGATCAGCGCCAGCGCCTGGTTGTCAATTGGGTGTGGAATCCAACTTTCTCTCATAGCTCCGGCGCTTGGGCCCGCTACGGGGTAAATGGATGGCAGTTAGCAGCCATTACCACCATCGCGACTCCATTGCCTTACAGCGAAACCGTCAACGTAACGTCCAACTATCCCGGATTGGCGAGCAATGGTTATCTCACGGGTTTTGGTGGAACATCGCTCGTGCCGTTTCTGGGAGTGAATACCCAGCGCCTGCCGAACGATACGACACGCGTCGACGCTCGGCTCTCCAAGATCTTCCCCATTGGCGAGCACTTCAGGACGACTCTGAATTTCGAAGTCTTCAACCTGACAAACACGGTCACGTACACAAGCGCGGTCTCCACCGGATACCAGGCAAGCTGGACCGGCAATGCTGCATCAGGGCGAGGCGTGATCTATCCGGTGGCCGGTTTAGGCACGCCCACTGCTGACGGAGGTTTCCCGGACGGAACAAACGCCAGAAGGGCGCAAGCTAGCATTCGCCTCGACTTCTAGATCGGGCATTCAGACATGAGTGAGGCAAGGGCGGGGACTTAAATGGCCCCGCCCTTCTGCTTTTAATTCGGCTGTTATACTGCGAATCGAAGCCACCATGCGTAGAAAAGTAACTGTCGTCGGCGCGGGCAACGTAGGTGCAAATACAGCCCAGAAAATCGCGGCAAAGGAATTAGCGAACGTCGTTCTTGTCGATGTCGTCGAGGGTGTTCCACAGGGAAAAGGCCTCGACATGCTCGAGTCTGCGCCGGTGGAAGGTTACGACGTCCGCATCGTCGGCACGAATGGATACGAGGAGACGGCTGGCTCCGATATTGTCGTCATCACAGCCGGTTTTCCCCGTAAGCCCGGGATGAGTCGCGACGATCTGCTTCTCGCTAATTACGAAGTGGTAAAGAGCGCTACCGAACAGGCCGTCAAGCACTCTCCCAACGCCATCCTGATCTTGGTGACCAATCCGCTCGACGCAATGTGCTGGACGGCGATGAAAGTCTCCGGCTTTCCTCGCGAACGCGTGATCGGCATGGCCGGTGTGCTCGATACGGCACGTTTCCGGACGTTCATCGCGGAGGAACTCGATGTTTCTTTCGAGAATGTCACGGCCATGGTTCTGGGCGGGCATGGAGATACTATGGTTCCCTTGGTTCGCTTTACCAACGTAAGTGGCATTCCGTTAAGTCAGCTGATGGATCAAGCCACCATTGACCGCCTTGTGCAACGAACTCGAGATGGCGGCGCGGAGATTGTGAAGTATCTAAAGACCGGCAGCGCTTATTACGCCCCTGCCGCCTCCACTGTCGAGATGGTCGAGTCGATCCTTAAAGACAAGAAGAAGGTGCTGCCGTGCGCCGTCTATCTGCAAGGCGAATACGGCATCCAGGAGCTCTTCGTTGGCGTGCCTGCCAAGCTCGGCTCTAAGGGCATTGAGAAGATTTATCAGGTTCAACTCGATAGCCATGAGGAAGCTGCACTGAAAAACAGCGCCGCTGCCGTTGAGGAACTTGTGACTGTGTTAAAAGAAAAGACAAAGTAAGTCGTCGTTTTCTAAGTCACACCAAAGCGCATGGCGCGATCAAAGTCAGTAGCCTCTTCGGAAACCAAACCTGTCGCTTTGCCGGGTATCGATTCAAAGTTTGCATGCTTTGGCCTGCGTCTTGGCAAATCGAAGATTCATCGCTGGGGTATTTATGCGACTGAGTTCATTCCGGCGCGCCGCAAAGTGATTGAGTATACCGGCGAAAAGATCAGCCGGCGTGAGACAAAACGGCGCGCTGACACAAGCGACCTGATTTACCTGTTCACTCTGGATTCCTACTGGACCATCGACGGGTCAGTGAAAGGCTCCGGTGCACAATACATAAATCACTGCTGCGAGCCGAACTTGATAGCGCGAATCGTTCGCGGCCACATTCTGTACATCAGTCTTCGCGATATCCACCCAGGTGAAGAACTCACGGTCGACTACCATTTCGACAAGAAGGTCGAACGGGTGCCTTGCCGTTGCGGCTCGGTGAAATGCCGCGGAACCATCAACGTACTCGAATAACCGCTACGGTTGGATGGTCAGTTCGTTTCGCACATGCTGTACTCCGTCCGTTTGCGCTGCCGCCTGTTCAGCCAGACGCTTCTGGTCTGCGCTCACCACACTTCCTCGCAGTGTAACGATGCCGCCGCTATAGTCTACTCTCACTGCGCCGACGCTCGACAACCCCACATCCGACGCTAACTTCGCTTTCACCCGTGCGATAACGGTCGCCTGATCGAGTGCCTTCCCGGCCTTCTCAGTCTCAGAACGGGCTACTTTTCCCGCACCGTCCAATTTGGCCTGGGCGCCCGCCATCGATGGCTTTACGTCGCCATTCATCCCTTTGTCGAGCTCGGAGCGCATCCGTTGTGCATCCCGCTTGGCTTCCGTCCCTAACTGATGGAGTTCGTGCTGCGCCTTCTTGCCCGCCTCATCTGTCCGTTGTTGGGCCGTTTCCTGGTCCCTTTGAGAGCAACTTGTCAGTGTAAGGGCTGCGGCTACCATCGCCCATCCGAGTTTGGCGTTCATATGTCTTGGCTGTTCGACCCTTCGTAAGCTTACGTGTTTCGGCTGCTATCAGATTAATCCTTAGCCTCTCCGGGACATCCACCGCCATCCCTGACGAGATTAAGCCCTTCTCGCCGGCACTCACATGTTTGAAACCCTGCCGATAAGGAGCATAGGCAGTTATGGAACTGGAACTAAAGACGAAAAAGGTGGTCTCCATTTGCGAGACGCAGCCGCTAACAGTCAAAGGACTGTTTCACTTGCTGGATGGCACCGACGATCTGCGCTTCGGAACGTCGCATGCCAGCCCCGCAGAGTGGATGCTGAGCCCAGGTGCAGACCGAACTGACTTGCTCATTATCGACAAGGGTCTCGGCGCAAAAGTTGTGTTGGATGCTTTGGCCCAGCTTCCGAGCGATGAGGTCAGCAAAGCCAAGGTGCCAACGGTCGTGGTGTGGGGCATGTCCATCACAGAAGCCGAAGCTCTGCGCTTCCTGCAAGCGGGCGCGAAGGGCATCGTAAGGAAGTCGGCGGATAGCGCCACTGTTCTCGCCTGCGTTCGCGCTGTGATTCAAGGCCGCAGCTGGATGCAGGATTCAGTTTTCCGTGAACCGCTTGTTCCGGAAACTCAGATGCGGACCGATCTCACGCCACGTGAGCACCAAGTGATGGAACTCGTGGAGCAGGGTTACAAGAATCGCGAAATAGCGCAGGAACTAGGTATTCGTCCAGGCACCGTGAAGATTCACCTGAAGCACATCTTTGAGAAAACGGGTGTACGGGGACGTCACGGACTTGCTCTGAACGGCCTCCGCCAAAAGGGCGTTATCTCACTTTTAGCTTCTTAGACGAGGCTCGTTTCGATCCCGTCTACTCAGGGGCGCGCAAGCGCCCCTCTTTTTGGGCTTGACGAAAGGCGAATAAAGAGCGAATATCGGGACAGGAGCCTCGCATGGAGGAACTTGTCAAGCTTATTGGTATTGCTCGTCAGGCGGCGGAAGGAACTCTTTTGGCGGAGAAGCGGCGTGTTGAGTATCGCACCCTGCCTACCCGTAAGTTATTGAACAGGTGCGACTCACAGCGTGTTCCTTTCGATTGGACCATCAACCCGTACCGGGGCTGCGAGTTCGGTTGTAAATACTGCTACGCCCGTTTCACGCACGAGTTCATGGAACGCCGGGACCTGGACGCATTCGAGACGGAGATCTATGCCAAAACCTGGGACAGCCGAACGTTTCGACAGGAACTAGCCTCCCTGAAACCGGGCGACGTCATCGGTATCGGGACGGCGACTGACCCATACCAACCGGCCGAGCGCAAATTCGGTCTCACGCGACAGGTCCTGGATGAGATGCGTTATCTGCGCGGTATGTCCATCTTCTTAACCACCAAGTCCGACCTGGTGAGTAAAGACGCCGACGTCCTAAGGATCCTGGCGGAGCGGAATCGCGTTCATGTCACGGTGACTGTGACCACCATGGATCGTAAACTGGCGCGACTGACCGAGCCCTTTGCACCGCGTCCCGATCTTCGAATGGAAGCCGTAGCCAAACTTGCACAAGCCGGTGTACCTGTTGGCGTGATTGCAAGCCCTGTTTTACCGCTGATTAGCGACACAGAAGAGAATCTGCGGTCTGTGGCAGAAGGAGCAAAGCGCGCGGGCGCAGATCAGTTCAGCGCGAATGTACTATTTCTGATGCCATCCGCGCAGAAGGTCTTCTTCCCGTTCCTTGCCGAGCGCTTCCCGCAGCACGTCAAGCGGTACGAAGCAAGCTTCGCGGAAGGAGCGTATCTCAAAGGCAAATACCCGGACCGAATTCGCGCATTGGTGCAAGCGATTCGCGAGCGCGTCGGTATCCCCGCTCGTGATCTCGACCGCATGCCTTCCTTCGAAACGCCCGCAGCAGCGCAGATGTCGCTCTTCTGTTGAGTTTCGGCCGGCCGCTGCAGTGTTATGCTGCGCTCGCATGGATATTTCTTTGTCGTCTAAAGCAGCGATCGTTACGGGCGCGGCACGCGGCATTGGCCGCGCCATCGCTGAAAAGCTCTTAGACTCTGGCGCTTCCGTGCTGCTGGTAGATGTGGATGCCAACGCTCTTTCAGAAACACAATCCGCCTTGGCTGGCGCCGGGCATGTTCGAACCATCGCCGGCGATCTTACATCCCCAGCCTTCCCGGGCCAGATCGTTGAAGCCGCTCTGGAGTCCTTTGGCGCCATTGACATCATCGTCAATAACGCCGGTTACACCTACGACAGCGTTATCCAAAAGACCACCGACGACCAGTTCCAGGCCATGTTAGATATTCATGTCGTGGCGCCGTTTCGACTGCTCAGGGCTGCCTCCACCTGGATCCGCGAACAGGCAAAATCCGAGGTTGCGTCATCGCAGATCGTTATGCGGAAGGTGGTGAACATCACATCCATCTCCGGCCTGGACGGAAATGCCGGGCAGTCTGGCTATGCCGCGGGCAAATCGGCCATCGTCGGATTGACGAAAACGCTATCGAAGGAATGGGGGCGTTACAACGTGAACGTAAACGCCGTTGGATTCGGCTTGATCGAGACTCGCCTCACGAAGCCCATGGATGATCCGGAAACCGCAATTCACGTCGGAGATAAGGCCGTTCGAGTGGGAATGCAGGCGGCTATCCGGGAGCAAATGCCGAGGCAGATCCCGCTGGGAAGGCTCGGAACGCCGAATGACGCGGCAAATGCCGTTTTCTTCTTTTGCTCTCCGCTGTCAGACTACGTTACGGGTGAAGTTCTAGTCTGCGGCGGCGGTCTTCACTTCTGAAGGTACCTGCTGCTTCGAACTGCGGCTCTTCAAAAGTTGAAGGACCACCGGCAAAATCGAAACGAAGATGATCCCCAGGACGACCTTTTCGAAGTTGGCGCGCACGAAAGGAATGCTGCCCAGCAAGTCACCTGCGCCAATCATCAGCGCCACCCAGCCAATCGCACCGAACACGTTGAAGGCAAGAAAGCGGGTGTAGTGCATTTTGCCTACCCCAGCGATAAACGCCGCGAAGGTCCGCACAATCGGAACGAACTTGGCGTAGATGATCGTTTTACCGCCGTGTCGCTCGTAGAAGTCGCGAGTGTGGTCGAGATACTCCTTCCGAAAAATCTTCGAGTTCGGGTTCTTAAACAGCGAGTACCCAAGAGTGCCGCCGATCAGAAAGCCCAAACCGTCGCCCAGCATCGAAGCAGATGCCAGAATGACGATCATCGGAAGTATGTGTACCCGCCCAGCTCCGGCGACCACACCAACCGTGAAGAGCAGCGAATCGCCCGGAAATAAGAACCCTACCAGCAGCCCGCTCTCCGCAAAAATCACCAGGAAGAGAATCGCAAACGCCTTCCAATCGACTAAATAGTCTTTCAGGCGGTCGGGATTGGTCAGGCTGTGAATGAAGTCGAGAAATTGATGAAGCAAAACGTTGAAGACCCTTACGATTGAAAACTTGCTGCCATACGATTTAGTGTGTCTTGATTCAGCTTGATTTTGCCTTGCCGCTTAAGTTCGGAGACGATGCTGTCGCGGAATAGTTGACCCTGGACGCCCTCGCGTTCCGAGCGCAGCGATTGCACGATCGCATCCTTGTTCTTGGCAAATTGGGCCATATCGGCTGGAATCTCTTCCTTCACTCTGCAGACAAACTGGTTATTCTGGGCGGCTACGGGGCCCACCACGTCGCCAACCTTGTCCTTGAATGCAGCCTCTAATAATGACGCCGAGCCGATGCCCTCCGCCGCGCCGTCAATTGTGAAGGGTGCCGCGTTCTTCACCTGTAGGCCATAGCTCTTCGCAATGGTCTCCAGTGCCTCCCCTTTACGCGCACGCTCCGCAGCCGCCTTGGCAGCGTCCTGCGCCAAACGGCTGGCCTCGGCCTGTGAATACTTCTGCAGAACGTCCGCCTGAACATCCTGGAAATCCGCGCTCCGCGCTGGCTGAACGTTTCTCACCACGGCGAAGGCTGCTTTACCCTGGGCGTCAATACTCACCACATCGGTGGTCGAGTTCTTTGGCGCAGCGAAGATAGCGTTGACCACTTCCGGCGAATTAGCCTCGGGAAGTGTCGCGCTGCTGGTAATGCCATTCAACGGAAACACCTTCAGGTTGTACTTCTTCGCAATCGCATCCACCTGCGATGGATTCTTCGCAATTTCGGCATGGGCTGAATCGATAGCGCGTTTCAGATTGTCAGCGGCTGCTTGCTTTTGCAGTTCTGCCATCAGCTGCGGGCGCACTTCGTCCAGCGTCTGCGTATGCGCCGACTGTTTCTCCTCCACCTGCAGGATGTGGTAGCCGTATTCGGTCTCAATTACATTGCTCAGTTGTCCAGCAGGTAGCGAGAACGCAGCCTTATCGAAATTCGGCACAGTTTGTCCGTGCGTTAGCCAGCCTAACTCTCCGCCATTCTGGCCCGATCCCGGATCTTCAGAGTTCTTCTTGGCTAGCTCTGCAAAGTTGCCGCCCGCCTGCAACTGTTTTAGTAGATCCTCTGCCTTGGCCTTCAGCTTAGGTGCGTCTTCCTTCGGCTTGCCTTGGGTCTTGATCAAAATATGGCGAACCCGAACGCGCTCCGGGATTTGGTAACTATCCCGATTGTCTTGATACGCTCGCTGCAGCTGCGAATCGGAGATGTTTGCCGATTGCATGAACTCCGCCGTCGTACCCGCTACCAAAACGCCGTCGCGCTTTTCCGGCGTGCGGAACATCGCGCGATTCTTCTCAAAGTACGCCTTCACCGCCGCGGGATCCTGATTCACTTTGCCGCGGAACGCTTTCTCATCGAACGAGATGTAGTCCAACCCTACTTTCGCGTTCTTGCGCTGGTACTCTGCTCGGGCATCCTGATCTGACACCACAATTGCCTGCTGCTCCAGGCTCTCCAGGCGGCTCGCGAGCATCATCTCGCGTTGCTGCTTCTCGAAGTCGGGAACGGTCATGCTCAGACGTTGCTGAACCAGCATCGTATAGGTTGCTTGGTCGAACTTGCCTCCCAGAGCAGGAGCCACTTGCGCCTGGATGGCATCACTTAGCTCCTCGTCGGATACGCGCAGGCCCATCTGCCGGGCTTTGTAGGCCAGCGCCTTCGCCTCTACCAGCTGGTTCACTAGCGGATTGAGGTACATGGCCATCAATCCGCGGGGCAAATTGGGCTGGTTTTGCGTAACCCGGTCGACCGCTCGCTGCACGTCGACAGTGCTTACCGTCTCGTCGCCCACCACCGCCACGGTGTTTTGCCCACCAGAACCCGAGCCGCCAGCGCCCCCAGGGATCAAATAGATCAACATCGAAAGAGCAACAAGGCCCAGCAGCACGCCCAGAAGAATGCGCACACTCTTCTCCCGGCTGCGAAACAGGTCAAACATAAGTTGGTCGGAAACTCCTGCTAGAACTTCAGTGCGGCACTCGAAACGTCGAGAAACGGTCCAGATTACCTTATGTAAGTATAGCCGCTGAGAAGCTTACGTGCAGGGCGGGGGAAAGGACCCCGCTCAGGTCCAGTAAAGCCGACGTGCTTGGGGCAGATACTCGGTTAAAGCCTGCTCAAACCAGTCATGCATTTCGGCCATAACCGGTTTCGGATACACAAACTTGGCGGATCCGAATTTGGTCATCTTCTTAGTACGGTTCCCCTCGTCTAGGTCGAGTGTGGTTTTCGGGTACCAGCCCAGCTGCACCAGTTTCGATTTAGGCGTAAACCGGTGCGTAATCATCTCGACGGTTAGATCCAGATGGGGAGCAGCCTGAACCGCTGCCGCGGCGTTGCGCAGCAGTTCTGCGTATTGCTCGCGCCACTCGCTGACCGGCATGATGGGGGCTATCGTCAATCCAACCGGGTAGCCGGCCAGTGCCATTTTTCGTAAGGCGGACCAACGTGCGGGCAGGGAAGCCGTGCCACCCTCGAAGCTGCGCGCAATCTCACGCGCATTCACCGAAAAACGCACCCGAGTGCGCCCACCATGCGCCAAATTCAGCAGACTGTCCGACGCCATCGAATTTCGTCGTCCACCGTAATTGCACCGGCGCGTCCCAGCGCCCGAAGTACTCGATACATTGAGCCAGCGACCCGGTTAAATGCTCAATTCCCAGAGGATCGGTGTAGCAGGACACCTCGAAAGTCGTGCCCTCGTGCGCCCGGGCTTCCGATTGGGATGTGATGCTGCCCGTGCCAAGGTATCGCGGTAATCCGTCCAGTATCTCGGGCAGGTTCGCGTAGACACGCGTAACCGGCGGCCCGCTGAGCGAACCTGCCAAATAGCAGTATTGACAATGTGCTGGGCACCCCTCCGCAATGTGGAACTGCCAATCCGCGCTGGGCGGAATCGGTTGCAGCTTGCGGGCACTTTCAGAGGCTACTGTGACGGCCAGAGTAGTTTTTGCACGCACATATTCGTCACGTTCCGTGCCGCCGCGCAAACCCGTTAGTCGATTCGTCTTGAGCTCGATGACTTCGGCTCCGTATCTGGATGCGCGCTCTACGATGGCCCGCCCGTGTTCCCATCCAAGTGCGTCCGGAGTAACCAGCACGCGACGAGGAATCCATAACTTCGGGGTTAACGCGAGCGTTGGCAGGACTGCAGCAGCGGCCATGCCAATTTGATGCACGTTAAGCGTATAAGGTCTGAATCAAGCCTTCCAAGTAGGTCTGCGATTTGCGCAGATCAGCTTCCTGCTGCGCTCCAGAAATCTCCCGCTCGATCGTGATAGGCCCGCGGTAGTTCAACTTTGCCAGTCGTTTTACCACCTCTGGAAAATTCACCATGCCGGACCCAATTGGAACTTCTTCTCCCAAACCGTAAGGGTCTGTCGGATACAGCCCGTCTTTCGCGTGCATTCCCCGTACGCGCGGACCTAACACATCCAAAGCGCCGATCGGATCACCCTTGCCGTACAAAATCAAGTTCGCCAGGTCCAAGTTCACGAACACGTTTTGCTGCCCACAATCTTGAATCGCTCGCAACAGGGTGATCGGCGTTTCCTGTCCCGTTTCGCACAGCATCATTTGCCCATTGGCTTCACAATGCTGCGCAACGTCCTTGATTGCAGCAACCGCTTCGCGGTATAGCGGGTCCGCCGGGTCCTCGGGAATAAACCCACAATGCGTGTGTACCGCGCCGACATGGCACCTCTTCGCAAGGTCTGACGCTTGTTTCAGCGCGGCGACTCGCTCCGCTCGCGTTGCGCGAGGAACAATGCCAACCGTCTTGGGCCCATCTCTCAACGTCCAGGCAAACGGGCCTTTTCCGAGCGTCATCATTGCCGTAATGGTCACGCCGTTCGTTTCAGCTGCCTTCTGGATCGCAGCGGCCTCGCTGACCGGAGTCAAACCCACAAAGAGTTGACAGCTGGAAAATCCGAGCCGGCGCACTTTCGCAAGGGCTTTATCGGCTGATTCGGACTCATCCATGTGGACTACGATCCCCAGCGCTGGCGTCTTTCCCGACTTTCCATCGAGTGTTGTCGCTGCACCCCCAAGCGCAGCCGCTGCTTGCAGGAAGGTCCGGCGATTTGCCAAAGCACTCACGCGAACTGCTCCAGATTCATTCCCAGCTTCCAGTCTTCGTGACTCGACAGCAGTTCGTCCCAGGTAATCACTCGTTTTTGCCGCGCCGAAGTGCGCGCTAGAATCGCACTCCGCGCTGTCTCCACGCCCAAGGCGATCTGGTTGTGAAACTTGCCGCTGGTAATGCTCTCAATGAAGCCCTTGTCCTTCTCGGGATCGGCCTGCGCCAGATTATCGGAAAATGCTCCGCTCTGCGAGAAGCCGGAACTCTGCTCTTGTGGTTTCGGACTGGTCCATTCCCAGGCGTTCTTGCCCAGAATGCGCAGCGGTCCTGAATAGGGAGACTCCGAACGTCCTTCGGCGCCGTACACCGCTTCCGAGACATCGAAGTCCTTCGTGTCGCCGTATTGTTTGGCAGCTAGCGTCACGTGAACATCGTTGGGATAAGTAAACACCACCTGGTAATTGTCAAAGTTATTACCGGGGTGTTCCAGCACCGCGCGGCTGCCCGTCGCGTACGCCGAGATCGGATGCGACTGCAGCACCCAGTTGCAAATGTCCACAACATGGATGTCCTGCTCGACAATGATGTCGCCTGACAACGTGAGGTCCCAGTTCCAGTTGCGCAATCGAAATTCGTCGTGTGAAAGACCGGCGGGCCGTTCTGGATATGTGATTGCGGGTGCGTAATAATGCGCGTCGATACTGACGATCTTGCCCAGCGCACCTTCATGAATCCGCTTCACGAGTTCTGCGAACGGAGGCGCACTGCGAATCTGGAATCCGACATCTACGCTGACTTTGCCTTCCGCCTTTTGCGCAATCTCGAGCGCACGCTTTGTTTGTGCAATGTCCACGCCCACTGGCTTTTCGCAATACGCGTGTTTGCCGCCATGCACAGCCGCCTCCAGGTGCTGAATATGAAAAAATGGCGGAGTCGAAATCTGTATCGCGTCGACGTCCTTCGAAGCGGCCAGTTGCTCAAACGCATGAGGTCCGCGGAACAACAAACTTTTGTCCGGTCCCGAGTAACCCAGCGACGACGCAATTCCATCGAAGGTCGCCTTACCCTTCTGCAACTGGTCATCGAAGATGTCCGCCAGCGCCACCACTCGAGCAGAGGTGTTCTTCGAGAACGAAGTCGCCACGGTCGTCCCGCGCCCTCCGCACCCCAGCAAGGCGAGCCGCACCGCCGAATTTGCTTGGTAGCCGCGCACCGTTTCCGGTTTTAATATCAGCAGCCCCACACTGGCCGCCGTCATTGCGAACTCTCGTCTGTCAATCGGATGATTCTGCGATTTCATCGAAGCTTGTAACGCAGTATATGACGGGTGGCCATCGCGTCTTAAAGGCAAGCGGCGAATGTTCCCGAAGGAGCATCCGCCGCATTGTTTGACTAGACAGGCCGAAGCGAGATTAATAGAGATCGCTTTTATGGAATACCAGACCAGGAAGCACCGATGTTCCCTCAATCTGCACTGATTCCAAAGAGTTAGGATCCAGCTTGAGTGCCTGCAGAATCGTGGGCGCTACCTGAGCGGTTTCAACGGCAGCGGAAATTACCTGGGCTTTGATGGTGGGGTTGGAAATCAGAAGCATGACATTGGTGTCATCGTGGGAGAAGCCGCCGTGTTCCGCCAACTTAGAGCTGCTTCCCGTGTAGGTTACGCCGACGTTCGGAGCCACAATGATGTCCGGTGTTCGGGGATCACCGTTCGGCGGAACGCCCGGGACGTCGAACATCGTTTGCAATGTCGGACCGACGAAAAGCATACCGATACCGGCTGCTTTCGCGTTCGTGCTTTCTTCCAGCATGCTCACTGCATTCGAGGTTTGGCTCGGGTCAGCCAACCACAGAAGGGAGACGTCATCTTGCGTCGGCCCGATGCCGCTTCCAGTCGGCGACTCGGAATCAGGCAGCAGGCTGGCAATGATGTCTGCAGGCGATGTGCCATTCGTTTTGGTTGGGCCCGGGATGGGGAAGTAGCGATTCGGATCGATCGGCGATTGGCCATGCTTCGCAGTGATCACAATCAGCGTCGAGTCGAACAGGCCGGTTCTCTTCAGTTCATTTACCATCATGCCTACCGACGCATCCACAAACTTGATCTCACCCAGCAGCGACGCTGTCGGCCGTCCATAAGCGTCCGTGTAGCCGCCTGTAGCGACATTCTTTTCAATCAGCTTCTGTCCTACGCTGACCGACTGAAAGTTCATGCCGTATATGTTTGGGCGGATTTTCTTCAGCGATTGCCCCCGGTGATCCTTTCCTTCAATCCAGTTCAAAATGGCATTTACTTTGAGCTGGTCGTAGCACTTTATATTTTGAAAACTGTCGGTCCATGACCCAGTCTGCGTCGGATCCGCAACCGCCGCGCAGGACATTCCGTCCGCAGTTGTAATGCCGGGCAGCCCGACAACCAGGGAGTTGATCTCAGGCGAGTAGTAATCGTCCAGGTTACTCCCATCACCAGGACCAGCTACGGACGAGTAAGACGGATGCTTATCCGACCACGCCGCATAACCGCCAGCTTGATGGATCACGCCGAAGATCGTGTTGGTTCGGACAAAGTTCCACGGATACACCGGTGCGCAATTATTCGCGGGATCACGGACAAGCTTTAAAGGATCGATGGCGGCGATCGTGCCATCCGTCAACTCAGCACCCGGAGTTCCGCCGTTCAGCTTCGACTGATCGAGATCGATTCCCTCTTCGTATTCAGTTGTCGTGCCAGAGGGCACGTTCGGCGTGCAGGTGCCGGGTTGTACTCCGTTGCCGGTCTTCTTGGCGGGCGGAGCAAGAACGCGATCGTACGCCACGTCGTACCACGCGCCGACTGTTTGGGGATTGCCGCCACTGGCAAGGGCCATCAAGCCCGGAAATGAATCCGATGGCCGTGAGGTCGAAACCTGGTTGTAGGTCACGCCATTCACGCCAAGCGCGGCCATTACCGGGCAATACGGCTCTCCAGCATTCACGCCACTGATTCCCTTTGAACAATTCAAGTAATCCACAGCATGCATGCCGTCGATGCTAAGCAACAGCACATGCTTGATGTTCCCGTTTCTCCAAGGACGATAGCCCTCGTTTCCCTGAGCGAAGCCGCTAGGCGGCATAACAAGCGCAAGACAAAGGGCCGGACTAAACACGGCCCACTTGCTTAAGTTGAGCAAGAGAATTCCTCCTCAACGTGAATAACGGTTTGGTGTTTCGGTCGTATGACAAATCGTCAACAAACAGCGTGCCGCGACGAAAACCTAGAAGTATTCGTAGTAGCGCAGTTGCTGACGACCCCGATGGGATGGTCCATCTCCACCTTCCCCGCCTTCGCTTAGAAAACCAGCTTCAATGCCAGTTGCAGCTGGCGCGAGGAGCCCGAGTCGCCGGTCGGAAACCGTGTGCCTCCAGTAATCACGCCGAATACCCCGGAAGGATACGTCGTATTCGGATTGAAGAAATTCGTCTGATTGAGGACGTCGAAAGCATCCGCCCGAAATTGTAGGTTTAACGGTCGTTCCTCGGTGCCGAATAGCTTTGTGTTTTTCACCAGCGAGACGTCCGTATTGAAGAATCCTGGTCCCGTGACGGCGTTTCTGCCCAGATTGCCAAACGCGTTGCCGCCATTTGCCGTATAGAAAACGGACGGATCTTGAACATACGTGATGTATGCGGCATTTCCGTTTACTGCTGGTGTGAAGCCCGTGATCACCGGACCTGAGATACTCGGCCGCAAGTTCCCGTTGCCGGTGAACGTCGTATTGGTTGTATGAAAGTTCAGCGGGTTACCTGATTGAGCGGTCTCGATCAAAGCAATTTCCCATCCCGAGACGAGACGATTACTGTGAAAAGGTATGGTGTAAACACCATTAAGTACGATTCGCTGGCGAGCATCGAAGTCGGATAATCCCCGGTCTCCCGCGATGTTATAGCTGTCCTGTATAACCACTCCCTGGATGTCCCGTGAGTTGTCATCAATGGACTTGGAGTAAGTGTAGTTAGCCTCAAACTGCAAACCAGACGAGAAGTGTTTCTTCAGGCTAGCCCAAAGCGCATTGTAAGAGGAATTTCCATCGCTCTCGTAAACACTGATATTGCCAAGCCTGGCGCCTGGATCGATTGAACTGTTCAGCGAGAGCGTCGGATAGGGCCGCACTCCGTTGATGAATTGGTTGTAGTTGCGGGCGATATTCAGATCGGTCCCCTTACTGCCGAAGTAACCCAGCATCAACCCGTAATCCCTGCCGAATGCCTGCTGGATGTTGAAGTTCCACGATTGCACGTTGGCATTCCTGTAATTCATGGCAACGGAGGTGGGAGCTACGCTACCGCCCGCTAGCGAGTATGCATTCGAGAAGCTCAGAATGGTTCCGGCCGACGGAGTGTATGTAAGAGGAATGGCAAATGGCGGGTTCGACGCTAAGCCGGTGACTAGGCCTTCGTTTGGCTGGTCGATAAAGATGGCGTAGGCACTGCGAACGATCGTCTTGCCGTTACCGAATGCATCCCATGCAAAGCCAAAGCGAGGTTCGAAGTTCAAGGCGCTTTCGTTGTACGCGTGCGCCGGCCCCCCCGCTACGCCCACCCTTTGAAGGACGTCAAGGCTGGGATTGAAAATCACGAAGCGGTTCTCTGCCTCGCTCGGCGTGCCGTTCCAGTCGTATCGCAGGCCAAGGCTGAGTGTTAGCCGCGGACGCACTTTCCACGAATCCTGAACGTAGGCGCCAATCGAGTTGATGTAGATACGCGCCGAGCGGTTCGATGTGTTAGCGCTAAACGAACTGGCCGAATCCGCGAGAAAGCTGTTGAAGCTGGAAAATGAAATCGAGCCCGGCGTGTAGGAAAAGCTATCGCCAATCACGCGATGATACTCGGGTCCAAAACTGACGGTATGTGTCCCGCGCGTCCATGTCATTGTGTCGGAAAGAGTGATTGTGTCGTCGCCGCGTCCTTGCGGAAAACCCGCATTGCCGCCAAACGCAGGACCGCCGTTAATGCTGATCTGCGGCAATCCGATGGCGCTCGTCACGCCACTATTGATTCCGTACGAAACCGGGTCAAGGGCCGTTTGAGGAGAGAACACAATGTGAATGCGGTTAAATCCAGCGCGCGCCTCGTTTACCAGATTGGGCGTCAGGGTCGCGGTATCGTTCAATGTGAGCAATTGCCGCCAGCCATTTCGGTCGTCGCCGAACCCAGGCAAATTGTTTCCGTCGGTGCTCGGCGGTTCGTCGCGATTGTCGCGCTGCATCGCATAGTACGCATTGAAACGATTGCTCTCTGTGAATTGCTGGGTGAAGTTTGCGGTTCCCTGATATATGGTGACCGGAGCCACCGCGGAACTTGTGAAAACACTTCCCGGCGAGTTTGCAACCGGAATCAATCCGACCAGCTTTTGAATGATCGGGTCGCTCGTGGAGAACGCTTGCGCCCGCTGCGCCGAACTCAACACATTCGTTGTTAAAGGCAGACTTTGCCGTTGCTCCAGCTGTTCGTAACTCAAGAACAGGAAAGTTTTATCTTTCTTGATGGCACCGCCGAAATCGCCCCCGAACTGGTTTCTCTTGAAAGGAGACTGTCGAGTTCCGACGGGGTTGCTGAAATTACGAGCATCGAAAAAGTTGTTGCGCAGATACTCGTACGCTTCGCCATGGTAAGCATTTGTTCCGGACCTCGTCGCAATGTTCACGATAGAACCGGAGTTCCGCCCGTACTCGGCGCTGTAGGTCGAGTTGTCGATCTTGAACTCATCCACGGTGTTGATGGTCGGCTGGAACGTGATCTGGTTCTGCGACATATCGTTCATCTGAATGCCGTTAATCATGAAATTCACCTGGTCCTCACGTGCGCCGGCAGAGTTAAACGAGAAGAATCCCTGTCCTCGCAATGGAGCCGTAAGTGAGCCCGTCGCGGGAGGAGTAACTGAACCGGGAATCAACATCGCCAGATCTGCGAAGTGCCGCCCATTCAGAGGAATCTCCTGAACGGTGGTTTGGTTGATGACGTCACCCACCGAGACGCTGCTGCTTTCCACGACTGGCGCAGACGCCTGAATCTCGATGGTCGAACTGGTCGATTTGACCGTAAGGCTTACGTCTTGCCGGGTAGTCGTACTCACAGCGACCGTGACGCTGCGCACCGAAGTGGCCTGCATGCCCGGGGCTTCTACCTGAACCTGGTACGAACCTGGAACAAGCGAAGGCTGAGCATAACTTCCGGCGCTGTCGGTATGCAAGTTGTGAACTTCGCCCGTGCCTTGATTCGAGACGACAACCGCCGCACCGGCAATGGGCGCGCCTGTGGAATCGGTGACCGTCCCCTGAATAGCGCCCGTCGACTGTGCAGACAGAGAACCGGCGATCAGGATAAAAGCAGGGAGCAGACACGTCCCTTTACGGAAAAATGTCCACTTCAAAAGAAATTGGAATAGGCGCAAGGGCATACTTGAAAGACCTTCCTGAAATTCAATTGATGCCGAACGTGGGCTGGGTTTAACTGGCGCGAGACGGGGCTGGATTGAGCATCAGTTTAGCAGTTGGCCGAGAGTTGTGTTGCTTACAGCGACTGAAAATGTCGGTTGAGGAGTGATCGAAGTGTTTCGGATGATGAGACCTCTCTTGACTCTGCTAGCTATGGTGCCTGCCTTTGCCGCTGCACCTGCTGATGGGCCGCTAGCTCTGCGGCCGGAAGCAGGACAGACTTTACTGCTGCAGGCTCATGGCGTCGGCGACCAGGTCTATAGCTGTACACCCGGCGGCAATGCAGGCTACGCGTGGACGCTGAAGGCTCCCGACGCCCGGCTACTCTCCGCCAAGGGAGAACTGTTAGGGCACCATTTCGCCGGACCAAGCTGGGAAGCAAACGACGGAAGTCGGGTACAAGCGAAGCCCGCGGCGAACGTTCCTGCTCCAGACCCGCGGTCCGTTCCATGGCTTCTGCTAAAGGTGACGTCGCACCAGGGCCAAGGCATCCTGACGCCGGTGACGAACATACAGAGGCTGAACACCAAGGGCGGGAAGGCGCCGGCCGCGGGCTGCGATGCTGCCCATGCCGACGCTGTCAGCCGCGTTCCTTACGAAGCTGATTACCTTTTCTACGGTCCGGCCAGCCACTAATCCGGAACTCCGCTCCGCTTATGGAGTGGAACGGAAAGTGCCGTGTTGAGTGGCGACGGCACGAAGCGTTGGATAGAACTGGACGAACGTGTTGTCCACAGCCCCGTTCTGTGAATGGCAGCCATAGCACGAAGCGTTCGCCGGCAGCGAACTGCCGGCCTGTGCGCCGCCGTCGAACGAGTAGAAAGTCCACTTGCGGGGTGCGCTGCTATCTTTTACTTCAGCTTCAATCGCGCTTACGTCGCCCTGAAAGTGACCGCCATTGTTGATCGATCCCTTGCTTTGCGATTGCCTGACTTCAAGAATCAGTACCGTCTTGTCCGGCCATATGCCCGTCTGCAGAAAGCCTGCATACGCCTGCCGGTCGACGAACACGTTGTCGAAGGGAGGGTGATCGGAAGGAGTGTTTGCGGAGGCAGGTCCATACGACATTCCGAGACCGGAGCTTAGATAGATCCACTCGCGATAGTCCGCCGGAAACCTTAGTTTGTGATCGGCCGTATATTGCGGCGATGGTGCTTTGGCACTTTGCGAGAAAAGCGCAGTGCTGGCGAAGGCAAGTGCCAGCGCGGTCTTACTCCTCATGCCAGATCGCCAGGCTGAACCGGAAGCCTGCGGATCCGTTTGCCGGTCGCCGCGAAAATCGCGTTGGCTAAAGCCGGCGCCGTTGGCGGCAGTCCCGGTTCGCCGATACCGGTAGGCGCTTCCGTGCTGGGCACAATGTGCACTTCTATCAGCGGTGTCTCCTTCATGGAAAGCGTAGTGAACTTATTGAAGTTCGTCTCCAGCGTTCGGCCACTCTCAATCGTAATCTGGCTCTTCAACGCAGCCGTCAAACCGTAGACGATCGCACTTTCGATTTGAGCCCGAATCCCATCCGGGTTGATGGGTACGCCAATGTCAACGGCAGAAACAATGCGCTTCACCCGAACAACACCATTCGCAACCTCCACCTCGGCGCAGTTCGAAACGTAGCTGTTGAACGAGTAATGGGCGGCGATGCCGCGACCCTGACCAGCGGGTAGCGGCTTGCCCCAATCGCCATTCTTGGCCGCGATCTCCAGCACTTGACGAAGCCGTGCAATATTCAGTGGTCGCGCGTCAGGCTCATTCGGATTCTTCACCAAACGGTCGGCCCCCAACTTCTCTATCCGGAAATCGTATGGGTCCTTGCCCGCCGCATGTGCCAACTCATCCACGAAGCTTTCCATCACAAAGCCGATGATGGAAGCCTCCACCGATCGCCACCACGCTCGTGGAACGGCGGACGCGGCCGGCAGGTATTCCAGACGGTAGCTCTTGGCGAGGTATGGCATCTGCAGAGTGCAGCCGAGTTCCGTGGTTTCAGGCGCCGCCTGAGGCATGAACCATTCCGCAATCGACGTCGATGTCGCCTTGTGGCGCCAAGCGTCGATGTTGCCCTCCTTATCGACGACCGCACTCATGCGGTGATACGACGCTGGCCGGTAAAAATCGTGCGTCATGTCGTCTTCGCGCGACCAGACCAGTTGGACAGGCCGATTGACTTGCTTCGCAATCTGGGTAGCTTCCACCACGAAATCACCCTGGTACCGGCGTCCAAATCCGCCCCCCATATAGGTGGTGTGCACCTTGATCTTTTCGGGCGGCAACTTGCGCGGTCATCGCGATAAGACCCTGCGACATGTCGGGTGCCTGCGTCGGGATCCAGGCTTCGGCGCCATCTGGACGGATGTGCACCGTGCAATTCATCGGCTCCATGGTGGCGTGTGCCTGAAACGGCAACTCGTAGTCGCACTCCACGCGCCTGGCATCGCTCGGTTCCCGGGAGAGTGCGGATTCCGCATCGCCCTGATTGATGATGACTTTCATCTTGGAATCAACCAGACGGCGGAACTGTTTGCGTAGCGACTCGCTACTTTCCTCTGCGGCCGGACCGAAATCCCAATCGATCGTGAGTTGCTTCCGCGCCTGCATCGCAATCCAGGTGCTTTCCGCTACCACCGCCACCCCGCCGCAGGAGTGAACTCCATTCTTCACCGCTTCGATTGCAAAAACGTCGATGACGCCCTTCATCGATTTCGCTTTCGCTGCATCGAAGTGTTTGAGCGTGCCGCCGAAAACGGGGCAGCGCGCCACCACGGCATAAGACATTCCGGGCACCCGGACATCCAACCCGAACACAGCGGTGCCGTCCACCTTAGACGGAATATCTTTCCGCGCCACTGGCTTGCCAATGTAAGTGAACTCTTCCGGCTTCTTCAGCGTTACGGCGGTCGGCTCTGGTATTGGCAGTTGCGCCGCGCTGGCGATCAGTTCAGCGTAAGCGGCACTCTTGCCGTCGTGCCAAACCGCCCCGTTTTTGGTCGTACAGTCGGCGGGCGAAACGCTCCATTGTTGTGCGGCAGCAGTCACCAGCATTGTCCGCGCGGTTGCCCCGGCCTGACGTAGAGGTTTCCATAGCGCCGTAATACTGCCGCTTCCGCCCGTGCCTTGGGAACCATAGTCGGCGGTTACAGGAGCATGCTCGACGTGCACTTGGTTCCAATCTAGGTCGAGTTCGTCTGCCAAAATCATCGGCAATGCCGTCGAGATGCCTTGGCCCATCTCCGACTTCGGATAGAACACTGTGACAACGCCATCGGCCTCCAGCCGAATCCAGGCTCGCAGCGGATTAACAGCTACTTGTGTTTTAGGGCCTTGCGCCTCTGCCTTGCGGGTGACATCGAACCCGATCACAAGCGTGGTGGCGGCAGCCAAGCCCGATTGCAAAAGAGTACGGCGGGTGGTTGTGGTGACGGGGGTACTCACAGTTTATTTCCTCGCATCAATTCGGCAGCGTGGAGAACAGCCTTACGAAGCCGCGGAGCCGTGCCGCAGCGGCAAACATTGTTCGACATAGCCGTATCCACTTCCGCGGGCGTCGGGCTTGGGTGATTTTTCAAGAACGCAATGGCTGTCATGATCTGGCCGGATTGGCAGTACCCGCACTGCGGCACCTGTTCCGCAATCCAGGCTTGCTGAACCGGATGGCTGCGGTCAGAAGAAAGGCCCTCAATGGTAGTGATCTTCTTACCTGCTACCGAACCTACCGGGTAAGAACACGATCGGCTCGGCGCGCCATCAATATGCACCGTGCACGCCCCACAGACGGCTATGCCACAACCATATTTGGTTCCCGTTAAATTGAGTGAGTCTCGCAACACCCAAAGCAGTGGCGTCTGCGGGTCAACATCAACGGACTGCGCACGTCCGTTTACCTCGAAAGAGATCGGCAAGAGAACCTCCTGGTTTTGGCTGATCCTCTTGAGGATATCGGAAAAAGAACCGAGTTACACGCGGAAGTAGTCCGGCCGCCAATTTTGAATAGCGTCTTTGATTTGACTATTTGAAAGCTTTTCCTTGACGGCGCGCTCTGCCAGCGTGGGTAATTCCGCGTCGGAAGCAAAGCGCAGTGCGGTGAGCTGGCCGGGCGTAAGCTTCGGCGACTACCCCATGCATCGCCGGCGGTAAAGCTGCCTGCAACCGCAAGCGTTCTTCCAACCGAATCAGTCTGTCTTGCACCTTCAGTGAATACAGACGCATGCGCAGCATGGTCAGGCAAAGAAGCAAGGCAGTCGCCAGCAGCAGCACGGTTATCGCGTTGAACCGGCGTACCATTTCGACAATACAGCCAAATACAAGGATCGCTCCCAGTGGGAACAGAGTGTAGTGAAAGCCTGGATCCAAGCGAGCGTGGTTCTTCCGGGTTTGTATCTTCTCTGGCACTGGCGTCTCGGTATTCTGGATTATAGCCATCGTTTTCATGCAATTGAACCGAATCCTTGTTCGCGCAACGAATTGGGTCGGGGACGCTGTAATGTGTCTTCCAGCATTGGAAGCATTGCGCCAGCGGTATCCGGCAGCGCACATCGCCATTTTGGCCAAACCGTGGGTGGCAGGCCTTTACGGTCGTGAGCCCTTTTGCGATGAGTTGATTCCGTACGATGTGCCGCAGGGTTGGAAAGATATCGGAGCGAAATGGGCGTTGGCACGGGAGCTAAGGGCCAGAAATTTCGATTGTGCTCTTCTGCTACAGAATGCATTTGAAGCCGCTGCCGTGGTCCGCGCGGCCAGCATCCCTTTTCGTGTTGGCTACAACCGGGATGGACGCGGCTGGCTTCTCACGCATCCGATTCCGGTGCCGGCGAAGAACCAGATTCCACGGCACCAACGCTTCTACTACTTGGAATTGTTGAAACGTGCCGGTTTGATTGATGGTTACGACGATGCGCCCATTCGGTTGGCTGGTGCCGCCGTAGCCGCAGAGCAGGGAAGGACTCGCTTGGGCGCAGTCGGCATAGGCGGACCTGTTATTGGCGTGAGTCCCGGGGCGGCGTACGGTGGCGCAAAACGTTGGCTTCCCGAGCGCTTTGCAGAAGCCGCGGTCGCCATCGCCCGTGAACTCGGTGGCGCTACTATCGCGGTGTTTGGCTCCCATGAGGAGCGCCAGATTTGTGACGCTGTTGTGGCGCAAGCGGAACGTCTGGGCGGAAACTGCTCCAACTTTGCAGGAAACACGTCGCTGGCGCAGTTTATTGAAATGGCCGCCGCGTGCGAAGGTAATATACTGACCAACGACTCTGGCCCAATGCATATCGCGTCTGCACTTGGAGTTCGAACCGTTGTGGTCTTCGGAGCGACTGATGAATTCGCAACCGGACCAACCGGTGTTTCGAGTCGGGTTGTACGGCAGCAGGTTGAGTGCAGCCCCTGCCTGCTGCGCGAATGCCCGATTGACCACCGTTGCATGACGCGCGTCACTTCCGACCAGGTCGTCGAATCGGCGCTGCAACTGATTGCCATCAGGAGCGCTGCCCGTGGCTGAAACCATGCTGATCGTTCGTCTGGGCGCGATGGGCGATATACTGCAGGCTCTTCCGGCCGCAGCAAGTTTAAAGAAGAGTTTTCCCAACCGGCATCTTGTCTGGGTGGCGCGGCCGAAATGGGCGCCACTGTTCGAAGGCAATCCGTTCATCGATGAGGTGTTGCCGTTTGAACGCGGCAATGTCGCTGAATTAATGCGCTCGTGGGCCTTGCTCCGACGCATCGAACCCGTACTCGCCTTTGATTTTCAAGGACTGATGCAGTCGGCCCGGTGGGCCGCGCTACTCGGCCCGGACGTTTCTGGGGTTTCTCCCGGACCATAGCGCGGGAGCCTTTAGCCTCTGTTTTTTACACCGACTCTGCCGCGCCCCCCGGTCCTCATCGGTCTGCAACGCAACCTGCAATTGGTGGAAGCTGCCGGCGCGACGAACATTACCGATGAGAGTTGGGTGCCGTTGGGGCAACCTGAAGGCGATTTGCCCGAAACACCGTTTGTGCTGGCGAGCCCCTTCGCCGGTTGGGGTGCAAAACAGTGGCCGTTGTTGTCGTATGTGGCCTTGGCGCAGGAACTGGCAAACATTGATGTTCCGCTGGTGTTGAATGTGGCTCCGGCGCAAGCCGGGTTGGTCGCGGACTTGCCGAATGTTCACGTACATGTTTCCTCGCTTGCCGGCCTTATCGATGCAACGCGACGGGCTGCGGCGGTTATCGGCGTCGATAGCGGACCACTCCATTTGGCGGCGGCACTTCGTAAGCCGGGAGTTGCTATTTTCGGGCCAACAGACCCGCTGACTCACGGTCCTTACGGAGGGTCTATGACGGTCCTGCGCAGCGCACGTGCTGAGACAACCTACAAGCGTCTTGCTTCGGTTCAACAAAGCATGCTCTCCATTGCCGTTCACCATGTGCTCCACCCTTTGCGGCAGATTTTGAAACAGCATGCAGGCGAAACCGCCGTCGGCCGTTCATGAACATTGTTGTGCAGCCCCGATACTGGTTCCCCAAGCCGTACGCCGACTTCGTACAGCGACTGCGCGTCGGTTGCGGCTTTTGCTATTGGTCACCTTTGCCTGGTTTTTCCCAGCCACGCCGCACTCCTTTCTCACCGGTCTGCCCGTTTCGCTCTCGGCCTCTTCCTCCGCGCCTGGGCTGCAGGCCACCTCGGAAAGAATCAGCAGCTCGCCACCGGCGGTCCCTACGCCACGTCCGCAATCCTCTTTATATCGGCACGCTGCTCGCGGCGCTCGGTCTGTCATCGCTGCACGCAGCCTCACGCTCTGCATCCATCTTTGCGCATCGTCTTTCTGCTGGTCTATCTGCCAGTCATTGAACTCGAAGAGCAGCACCTGCGTCACATCTTCCCCGATTACGCCGACTACGCCGAGCACGTCCATCGCCTCGTCCCTCTCTCGAAATGGAGCGGCCCGCCGCGCCCGTTTTCCTGGCTCGTGTATCGGCGCAACCAGGAATACAAGGCCGCCTTAGGCTTCCTGGTTGCCCTCGCCTGGCTGGCCGTGCGGGTCTGGCTGCGCCGAACCGCGCCTGTGATACGCTTTCGCTGATGAGAGTCGGATGTTTCACCGCCATTGCTGTCGCAGTTTCCCCTCGAGAAAGTCCTCGAAAAGCTGAAGAGGCTCAACATCACAACAGTGGAGCTGGGAACCGGAAACTACCCCGGCGACCCGCACTGCAAGCTCTCCATGCTCGACAACGAGAAGCGAACTGAAAGAGTTCAAGAAGAAGCTGGACGACCACGGGTTCACCATCAGCGCGCTCAGCTCCCACGGCAATCCGCTGCATCCGGATACGGCCATCGCCAAGGGCTTCGCCGACACCAGTAAGCGCACCGTGGAACTGGCCGCAAAGCTGGGCGTGCCCGTCGTGATCGATTTCTCCGGCTGCCCCGGCGACTAGCGACACCGCGAAATATCCGAACTGGGTCACGTGCCCCTGGCCGCCCGAGTATCTGGACATGCTCGACTGGCAGTGGGAGAAGAAAGTCACTCCCTTACTGGACCGAGCACGGCAAGTTCGCCAAAGATCACGGCGTGAAGATCGCCATCGAAATGCATCCCGGGTTCGTCGTCTACAGCCCGGAGACGATGCTGAAGCTGCGCGCCATCGCGGGCGATAGCGTCGGCTGCAACTACGATCCGAGCCACATGTTCTGGCAGGGCATCGACCCCATCAAGGCGATCCGCGTCCTGGGCGATGCCATCTTCCACGTCCACGCCAAAGACACGCAGATCTACGATTACAACCTGCCGAAGACCGGCGTGCTCGACACCAAGAAGTATACCGACGAGAAGAACCGCGCCTGGATCTTCCGCTCCTGCGGCTACGGCCATCCATATGGCTGGTGGAAGGAATTCATCTCGACTCTGCGCATGTACGGCTACGATTACGTGCTCTCCATCGAGCACGAAGACTCGCTGATGTCGCCCGACGAAGGGCTCACGAAAGCGGCGGAGTTCCTGAATGAAATCGTGATCCGCGAACAAGCCGGCCGCTGCCTGGTGGGTCTAGCCTGAAATTACCGGGGCGTCTGTTCAGCCACTGGCACAGGCGCTCCGCCTCCGCTCAAATAACTCTTCCTGCGCCCGCCGCCGGCACGCATGTATAAAAGATCGGTTCAATCGAATAGCGGTCTTTGTATGCTGCGGTTAATGCGGAGCGAAAATCCGCCACAGCTTCGGGCGCCACCAGGTTCACCGTGCAGCCGCCAAAGCCGCCGCCGGTCATGCGCGATCCGTAAACGCCGGGCAGTTTGATGGCGGTGTCGACTAGAAAGTCGATCTCCTCGCAGGTGATCTCGTAGTCGTATTGCATGCTGCGGTGCGAGGCTACAAAGAGCCGTCCCATCTCCCGCAAGATCGTCGCGCCTGCGCAGCCGCTGCCAGATCTATTACGCGTTGGCTATCGGTGATGACGTGACGGGCGCGGCGGCGCGGTACCAGCGGAACACTATCCTGCAGCGCTGGAAAAATCGGCAAGGCCGATACGTCGCGCAGGCTCACGACTCCGGATGCGCACCTGGCTGATCGCTTCCACTGCTTGCCTGCATTCTGCGACGCGCTCGCGATACGCCGAGGTGCCGAGTTCATGCTTCACGAGCGAGTTCGCAGCGACGATGGCCAGGGAGGCCGGCAGCTGCACATACTCGTGCGTGAGGCTCCGGCAGTCGATTTGAATGGCGGAGTGCTCGCGCCCGAACACGGACGCGTACTGGTCCATGATGCCGCAGGGCATGCCGACGAACTGCGTTCTGCCCGTTGCGCCAGACGGGCCAGTTCGATCGGTTCGATGGTTCGCGTTCGCGACGTGAAGCAGCGCGAGGGCCGTCGCTACCTCCAGTGCAGCGGAAGAACTGAGCCCGAGCCGGCAGGCACCTCGCTGGCAATCCAAAGATCCGCCGGCGCGATGGGAACGCCGGCCCTTGTCAACTGCTGCGCCACCCCGATAACGTAGTCGTGCCACTTGCCGGATCGCGAGGCATCGCCGACGCCGTCTGCCGGCATCGAAAAGTGCTCGCTGCACATCGCGCGAATAGACGCGCAGACTCGCCGTGTGCTGCGGGCGCAATGGCGACGTAGCAGGACATTTCGAGTGCGATGGGGAAAACGAAGCCGAGGTTGTAATCAGTGTGCTCGCCAATCAGATTGACACGGCCCGGCGCGCGGATAGATGGACGGCGCATGCGCTGGACGAGAACCGGTCCCGGAATTCGCTCTACGATTTCGCTGCGGAACGAGAGCCAAAGCAGGCATCCTCCGAAGACCAGAATCATCAGGCCGCACCAGAGATTGACATTTGTGTCCGGGTCCAGCGGCGCGCGCGCGTCCGGATTGAATAGCCCGTAGACCGAGAGGATCAGCGCCAAGGATTGCGAAAAAGAATGCCGGTTGGCCGGCGCAAGTCATCCATGGACTGTTTACCGCTTACCAGAAGATGACATTCATGACGACCAGCACGCCGATTACCACGATGGCCAGCGGAACAGGACGTTTGTACCACGGCGCGGTGCTCGTCGGGCGGCACATCCGTAAAGCCGTACACCAGATTGCGCAACTCCGATTCCGGTTTCGGGCTTTGTGAGCAGGCTGACCACGAACGTTACAACCAGGCACGACGGACCAGGCCAATGATGGCGACCCAGAAGCTTTGCGCCATGGCGGACGGAAATTGATGATACGACGCCGAACCAGCCGCCGTTGTGCTTCGGCAACGGTAAGCCCGTAGGTAGCGGTGCGGCGGTGGTGCCGGTCAGCAAGCCCGCAGAATGCGCGCGTGCTCCGGTGGTGCGCTTCCAGAACATGCCGAGCAGAAAGGTGGCAAACAGCGGCGCGTTCACAAACCCAAACACCAGCTGCAGAAAATCCATGATGTTGTTGAAGTTCGTGGCCAGGTATGCCGTGCCGATCGAAAGCGCAACACCGACGACGGTGGTCACTCGGCCAATCCAAAGATAGTGACTGATCCGGGCTGTTCGTCTTGATGTAGCTCTGATAAATGTCGTAAGTGAACACGGTGTTGAAGGCCGTGACGTTGCCGGCCATGCCAGACATAAAGGACGCCATCAACGCGGTAAGACCGATGCCGAGCATGCCCGGACGGATAAAACTGGGCCATCAGAGTTGTCAGCACCTGGTTATAGTCGAATCCGCCGCTGCGGCATCGAGGGGCAGCGTGTAGCCGCTACGACATGTTCATCAGGGCTACCGCCGCGATTCCGGGCAGAATGACGACAAACGGCATAAAGATCTTCGGAAAGGCGGCGAATAGCGGCGTCTGGCGAGCGCCGTCCATGCTGTCAGCGGCCATGGCGCGCTGCATGACCAGGAAGTTGGTACACCAGTAACCGAACGAAAGCACGAAGCCGAGACCCGCGACCAAACCGAAGATCTCCACGCCCATCGGATTCTCGCTGGCGTGCGCCGATATAGCGCCAGGAATGCGTCATGACCGGCTGCAGGTTGGCTGTGATGCCGGCCCAGCCGCCTGCCTTCTGGACAGCCAGGAACGACAAGCGGCGCAAACCCAAGCACGATCAGAAAGAACTGCACCACCTCGTTGTAGATGGCGCTGGTTAGGCCGCCGAGCAAGCGTGTAAACAAGCACGATGGCGGCGGACAGCAGCACAGAGTTGGTGAAACTCCAGCCCAGCACCAATTCAAACAGCATCCCCAGCGCGTACATGCTGATGCCGGACGAGAAAATCGTCATGATGGCGAAGGTGATGGCGTTCAGCCCGCGCGTTTTCTCATCGAAGCGCAGCTTCAGGTATTCCGGAACGCTGCGTGCGCGGCTGCCGTAATAGAACGGCATCATGAAGACGCCGACAAACACCATGGCGGGCACGGCGCCCAGCCAGTAGAAGTGGGCCGTCATGATCGCCGTATTTAGCGCCTGAGGCGCACATTCCGATCATTTCCTGCGCGCCGAGGTTGGCGGCGATAAAGGCGAGGCTGGTGATCCAGACCGGGACGGAATGCCGCGAGGTAAGGAAGTCCTCGCTGCTTGTTATCTTCCGCTTGGCCATCCAACCGATGCCAAGTACAAAGGCAAAATAAATGACAAGACTGACGTAGTCGATTGGCGCTAATTTCAAGCAAAACCTGCTCGCGCAATTGTATCTTAGGGCCAGATTCAGCCCTTCCAGCTTGCATTTCACGCATTCTCCGCAATCCCGTTTACTTCGCTGTACGAATCCTTGAACGTTCGCACTCTAACGGTTGCAGGCGGCTCTGGTCCGCCCGCGGAAAGCCATGCCGCATTTAAATCGTAGGAATTTTGTAGAAACCGTCGTTGCCGCGGGCGTCGCGTCAAGCGTATCGGCGGAACCGCTCTCACAGGATCAACGGGGAGAGCCCGTTCAGATTTCACTGACAATTAACGGTCAAAAACAGACTTTGCAGGTGGATACTCGCGTATCTGTCTTAGATCTTCTGCGCGACCATGTGCACCTTACGGGAACGAAGAAAGGCTGCGACCATGGCCAGTGCGGCGCTTGCACGCTGCTGGTCAATGGTGTTCGGGTGAACTCCTGTTTAAGTCTGGCCGTTATGCACGATGGCGACGAGATCACGACCATCGAAGGCTTAGCGCAGGGCGATCAACTCCACCCTATGCAGGCGGCGTTCATCGAATACGACGGTTTTCAGTGTGGCTACTGTACGCCGGGCCAGATCTGCTCAGCCGTCGCCCTGCTGAGCGAGGTGAAAGCTAATTCGCCAAGCTTCGTCACAAAAAACATTGCAAGCACCGCACCCGTGGAACTGACCGATGACGAAATCCGCGAGCGCATGAGCGGAAATATCTGCCGCTGTGCAGCCTATCCGAACATCGTCGCGGCCATCCGCGCTGTCCATAGCGGAAAAACAGGAGAAAGCGCATGAGACCTTTCACGTACACGCGCGCAGCCACAGTGGAAGACGCGGTTCGGTCCTATGCCGCGGTACCCGAATCTTCTCCAGCGTTCGACGTTCGTTATATCGGCGGTGGCACCAATCTGATCGACCTGATGAAAATGGGTGTGGAGCGTCCCGGGACACTGGTGGACGTCTCGCGCCTGCCTTTAAAGTCAATCGACGAACACGAAGGAGGTATACGCATTGGTGCGATGGTGACCAACACCGAATGCGCCAACCATCCTCTGATTCGAAGCCGGTATCCCGTTCTGAGCCAAGCCATCTTGTCAGGAGCCACGCAGCAGTTGCGCAACAAGGCGACTATGGGCGGCAACCTGCTCCAGCGCACTCGCTGTTATTACTTCTACGATCCTTCGATGGGTTTCTGCAACAAGCGGGATCCCGGTAGCGGCTGTTCGGCCAAGGAAGGTATCAACCGTATTCACGCCATCCTCGGCGCAAGTGAAGATTGCATTGCCACGCATCCCAGCGATATGTGCGTGGCGCTGTCAGCCCTCAATGCCAGCGTCCTGGTGCAAGGTCCGAAAGGATCGCGGCAGATCGCGTTTACTGCGTTTCACCGGCTGCCGGGCAATAAACCCCAGGTTGATACCACCTTACAGCCTGGCGAACTCATTACCGCAATCGACTTACCCGCCCTGAGCTACGGAAGACATTCCACCTACGTTAAAGTGCGTGATCGAAATTCCTACGCCTTCGCCCTGGTCTCCGTTGCCGCCATCGTTGGACACCGACGAGAACGGAACAATTCGGAAAGCACACGTGGCTCTGGGCGGAGTGGCACACAAACCATGGCGAGCGGAGAAGGCGGAACACCACCTGACAGGAAAGAAAGCCGACCCGGCGGTGCTTCGTGCTGCCGCTGAGGCCGAACTGCATGGCGCAAAGCCGTACTCAGGTAATGCCTTTAAGGTGGAATTGGCAAAACGAACCATTGTTCGCGCGGTCATGACGGCGGCCGCAAGTCAGGCCTGAAGGATAGTCAACGGAATGGCACAGAATCCAACGAATACCCAACCGAACACCGCAGCGAACAACACAGCCCCAGCGGCACTGGGCCAGCCGCTCGATCGCGTGGACGGCAAACTGAAGGTGACCGGACAAGCACCTTACGCATATGAACATCCGGTGCCCAACGCCGCAGTCGGCGTACTTCTTACCAGCACTATCGCCAAGGGCCGCATTACCGGCATGGATACATCGGTAGCCGAGAAGGCGCCCGGCGTGCTGCTGGTGATGACTCACCAGAACGCACCGAAGCTGCCGACGCTTACCAATCAAGCCCAGTCCGGCCCCGCCGGACGGGTGCTGCAGGTGTTCCAGGACAACGTCGTCCGTTATGCGAATCAGCCGATTGCCTTAGTGGTCGCGGAGACTTTCGAACAGGCAGATGAAGCCACATTCTTGATCAAAGTGCAGTACGCGCAAGAGCCTCACGCCGTCACGATGGACGATCGGCTGGCGCAGGCGTATACACCGAAGAAGATCCCCGGAGAGGACGATCCGCCATCCAGCAACCGGGGCGATTTGAAAGCGGGCCTGGCCGCGGGTGATCAGCACTTTGAACATGTCTATCGAACGCCGTTCGAAGTTCACAATCCCATGGAGCCTCATGCCACCATCGCGGTTTGGGACAAGCCTGACAGCTTGATCCTTTACGATGCCACCCAAGGCGTGTGGTCCGATCGTGAGCGTGTTGCGCAGCTCCTGCAATTGCCGAAAGAGAACGTTCGTGTGGTCGCGCCGTATATCGGTGGCGGCTTCGGAAGCAAGGGTCCTGTTTGGTCGCATGTGATCATAGCGGCCTTAGCTGCGAAGCAACTGAACCGGCCCGTAAAGGTGGCCGTTACTCGTCCTCAAATGTTCGGCATGGTGGGCTACCGGTCCGAGACCAAACAGACCATCGCCGTGGGTGCCAAGCCCGACGGCTCCTTGACGGCATTGAGCAACGAGACCGTCTGCCTAACTTCCACCTTCGACGAATTTGTCGAGACCGCTGCGCTCACAACCCGCATGCTCTACGCGGTCGATAACAACACCACGAACCACAAGGTCATCAGGTCTGACCTCGGCACGCCGAATTATATGCGCGCCCCCGGCGAGTCGGTAGGCTCGTACGCGCTTGAGTGTGCAATGGACGAAATGGCAGCTGCTCTCAAGATGGATCCCATCGAGTTTCGGCTGAAGAACTACGCCGAACACGACCCAGAGAAAAAGCTGCCGTGGTCCAGCAAGTCATTGCGCGAGTGTTACCGCCAGGGAGCCGAACGCTTTGGCTGGAGCAAGCGCACCCCGGAACCGCGGTCCATGCGCGAAGGCAACACGTTGATTGGCTGGGGAATGGCAACCTCGGTCTATCCCACAAGACGTAGTCCCTCAAGCGCACAAGCTGAACTGCGTGCCGACGGTACGTTCTTATTCGAAGCCGGCACGCAAGATATCGGCACCGGAACGTACACCATCATGACTCAGATTGCAGCCGCCACTTTCGGCGTCCCTTCACAGCAGGTTCGTTTCCGGTTGGGTGACACTATCTATCCGAAAACGCCGGTCTCCGGCGGATCGCAGACGGCCGCCAGCACGGGGTCGGCCGTGTTGCTGGCTGCGCAAGCGCTGGAAGAAAAGCTGGTTCAGATGTCCGTCACCGACGCGCAATCCCCTCTATCCGGCGTTAGCGCTCAGGATGTTGAGTTTTCGAACGGTCGTATGTATGTTCGCGGTAACCCCTCCAAAGGCGAGAGCTATGCGGACCTGATGCGGCGCAGCGGTCAGGCTTCCGTTACCGCGCATGCTGACGCAAAACCAGGCGAGGAGAGGAAGCAGTTCTCCATGTTCGCCTTCGGTGCACAGTTTGCAGAGGTGCGCGTGGACCAGGATTTGGGACAGATGCGCGTGTCGCGTATGATTGGCTGCTTCGCGGCAGGAAAGATCCTCAACGCGAAAACCGCGCGCAGTCAGTTCATCGGTGGCATGGGCTGGGGCATCAGTCTGGCGCTCTACGAACACGCTATGCTCGACAAAAAGCTCGGTAAATGGGTGAATAATAACCTCGCCGAGTATCACGTTCCCACCAATCTGGATGTCGGCGATGTAGACGCGATTTGGGTAGAGGAAGAAGATACACACGTCAATCCCCTAGGTGCCAAGGGTGTGGGTGAGATCGGGATCACGGGCGCCGGAGCCGCTGTCACGAACGCGGTGTACCACGCCACCGGCATCCGTGTTCGTGAGTTGCCCATTACCCCTGATAAGCTCTTGCAGGTCTAGCGGACCGGCGCGCCGACATATCGCATCACTTGTTCCCGCAGGGTGTTTAGGCTCACCGTCAGTCGGTCGGTCTCGGACACGATGAATTCGTCTGCGGGAACAAACTGGTCGCGGGCTGCCACCAGTTTTCGATGGTCCTCGCGCAGTTGGGGGAGTGCCGACGAGGCCGCTTGCGAGCCTCGTAGCGATGCTGCCAAGAAGTAGAGCGTGTACTCCACATCGCGTACGAAGACCGAAAACTCCTGCTTGGGAACAGGCGTCTCGTTCTCAATCACTCCTGCGTCAAGTGCAACCATCGCGCGCATGACGGAATGCGAACTCGCCAGAATCGAACTGAGGCAATTCATTTGCGAGCGGTCCATGCGAGGCTCGGCGGAAACGCGATCCACTGAAGCCTCCGCATTCGAACGCGTCACGCGCCAGGATGCCCGAAGTTCGTTCAGACTGGCGGCCGAAATCGAGGCTCGATCCAGCAACCGAAGTGCCACCTGTTGAAAATACTGCCGCGAGGCGTCGATCATGTTGGCGAGCGCATCGCCAACATGCGTACGTTCCCAGGATGGCCAGAGTGCATAGCCCGCTAGCGCGAACAACCCGCCCGCAACCGTATTGATTGCGCGCTGTGTTACTACATCTTTCGGCGGCACGCCGGTTGCGGCAACAAGGAAGACAATCAGTCCGCTCACAGCGAAGCTGAACGCGCCGTAGTTGGTTGTGCCAATGCTACGCAAGGCGAATGTGAAGACGCCGACCAGCATCAATTGGCTCAGGGCCACCGCATTAGGCGAGTTTTGCGGTGTCAAGTGGTACAGCAGAGTAGCAAGAAGTAGGCCCGTGAAGGTGCCCGTTAAGCGGAGAATGCCCCGGCTATACGTCGTTACAAAGTCTGGCTTCAGCACCACCGCGATAGTCATGGGCAGCCAATATGAGCGCTGCCACGACACGGAGCGGCCGATTGCGTCTCCGGCTGCCACTAAGATCGCCATGCGAACGGCATGACGAAAGTAGACCGACCGCCAATCCAGATTGGCTCGCATTTTACTGATCCAGGCAAACCGAAGCCGCCATGGAAGCGACGCCTTCGGCAGCTCCGGAAACTCGGCGATCTCTCCTGTGAGCGCCTTCGCCAAATCCGTTGCAACGCGAATCTGGCCGGCAAGCACGTTCATGGCAGCAGCAATATCTGCCGCAAACGGCGTTGTACGCCGCAGTTCAGAGCCATGTGCTTCCCGCAAATGCGCTTGCATCTCCCCGAGTAAGACGGGCAACTCGTTCGGCACACTGGCAGTGGCAACTATCGTGCCCACTGCCGCCAGCAGGCGCGCACACAAATGGAGCAACTTATCCACTTGGAGTGTGGCCGTTGCGTTCTCCGATGAGGGTTCGGGGGCCTTGCCAAGTTCTTCTTTCAACCGCACCAGCACATACGAGGACATTCGAATGCGATCGGCCTGATCGAACAGAAGGCGCATGCGATCGGCCTCCGTGGTGTGTTCCCGGCCTAAGGCGTCGATCGTCTCCTGCACTTGCGCATTCAGGCCGGCGATGGGACTCGCCAGCATTTTCTCGGTTTCGGGATCAACCTCGTCCGCCAGTCCGGAATAAACGGCGCTCACGGCGCGGCGCTCCGGATCGGCGTGCCGCAACGGCCAAAACAGGACAGCTAGCAGGGTCTGCAGCAGCCCTCCAGCAATTACCAGTGCTCCGGCCGTGGCGGCGCCCTTCAAATCCATGGCACCGCGCGCAGCAAATACAATCAATGCGACCAGCGTATTCAAGCCGAGGTCGCCGATTCGGGTGCTGACTGCGACGCCCAATCCGGCGAAGAAAGCCCATGTCGCGGCAATGAGAATAGCGATTAAGTGCAGATTGCCGGTGACCGATCCGATAAAGACGGCAACGCCCCCCAGCATCGTCCAGCCCAGCATCCGAAGGGCTCGGTGCTTATACGGATCAGTACCGTCAGAATACGAGACGTTCAGTGCGCCTGTTGTGATGGCGACAGCGCCTAGCGGATTGTGCAGGGCAATGCCGATCGCCAGTGGAAGGGCAACTGCAAAGGCGTTGCGTAAAGCAATTCCGTAGTGGATTTTGCTCCGGTCGACCTTGGTGAGCGTTCGCCAGAACGCCTCGAGCGAGCCACTTTGCGAATCAGCTTCCATACAAACGCATACAGATTTACTTTCGCAAACCCATGAACGCAGAGCCGTGATGGAACATTTGGACGCTATTCTGTTTGCATGAGCAGGCAGCGAATCATGGCAGGGGGCAGCGCCGATCGCGAACACTTGCCTAAGGGTTCGAACGGCCGGGCGCTATGCCGATGGTGCCAATTGGAAGTGCCTGCCGGCCGTTTTACATTCTGCTCCGACTGGTGCGTGGAAGAGTGGAAGCTGCGCAGCAATCCGGGGCACTTACGTGAGCGTGTATTCGAACGCGACCGTGGTATCTGTGCTGTTTGTGGTCTCAATTGCGTTGCGGAGTTCTCGCGCATTCGCCGCTTACGAGGCGCGGCACGCCTCCGGGCCACTTCAGACTGGGGTATGAATAGCCGCAAGAGCTTATGGGACGCTGACCACATCCTGCCCGTGGCGGAAGGCGGCGGTGAGTGCGACCTCCACAATATGCGGACGCTGTGCTTGAAATGCCATCGGTCGCACACGGCTGCTTTGCGCCAGCGTTTGCAGGCGCGTACAGCGGAGCTTAAGCGGATTGAGCCTTGACGCGCTGCACCGAAACAGGCACGTTATAGACTTCTCGGAAGGTCTTTGCCGCCTCCGTGGCTGCCCATATCTCAAGGTCGGCTGAAGTATCCGTTTGCACTTCAATCACAACCGCACCGTCGCGCAGTGCACCGGTCACTTCACGGATTCTCTGGTCTTGCCCGCGATCGAGTGAATCGGCGAGGCGCAGAATCGGCGCAAGATTCAGAATGGCTTTCCTGTCTGCCGGATCTAACGCCTGAAACGCCGCATGTCGCGTCTGGGGCAGAGACTTGCGGTGAAAGCGGCACAGTTCGGCAATGGTCTGGCGCTCGCGGTCGGTGAAATTCGGCATGTCTGAGTTCGCCACCAGATAGGCCGAATGCTTGTGGTGGCCGGTGTTGCTCACGAAGTGGCCAATGTCGTGTAAGTAGGCCGCGCTTTCTAGGATCTTTCCAGCTTCGGGCGGTAATTTGTGGACGCGTTGCAATGTGTCGAACAAGCGATCGCGCCAGCATCGCAACATGTTCGGCGTGCTTTAAGTTCACGTGGTAGTGCTCTGCCATTTCTCGCACCACTGCCCGTTGCTGATCCGATAGACGGGACAGTTCGCGACCCACGCCCCGCGCCGCGAGATCCGCGATGATGCCGTCGCGCACGCCGCCGGCACAGTAGTACAGAAACTCGAGATCGAACAACTCAAGTACCCGCAGGAAGACTGCCGTGCCGGCCACCACGATTTCCGCACGACGTGGACCGATTCCCGGCATTTTGCGCCGGGTAGCTACATCGCTCTGCGACAAACGCGCATATAATTCGGCGACCTGTTTATTCCGCGCACAAAGACGGTCCGCTTCGTCGCGTTTCGCCCGCGGCAGTTGGTGGATGGCCGAAACGATCGCGGCCGCTGTGGCGGAGGTGACAATGGTCCGCTGCGGCTTCGTCTCGCCATAAGCGCGACGGAACGGCAGCAGTTTTTCATCAATGTATGCGCGCATCCGCTTGAGTTCTACTGGCTTCGGCGGATCGCTTTTGAGAAACAACTCCGTCAAGCGCACCGCACCCAGCGGCTTCGAGACGGCATCCAGCAACTCTCCGTTCTCGCTCAGGATCAGTTCGGCGCTGCCACCGCCGACGTCAACAATCAACGTTCGCTCATTGCGCCGCGGCCAGCGTGCTTCCACCCCGACATGGATCAAGCGCGCCTCTTCCGGCCCTGAAATAATCTCTACCTTTGTGCCTAGCGCGTCACTTGTCCGGTCCAGGAACTCTTTCTGGTTTCCTGCATCACGCACCGCACTGGTAGCTACGGCCCGCACCGCCATCACAGACAATCCCCTGTACATGCCTGCCATTCGCGCAAGCGTGCCGCAAAGAAACGTCAATGCTTCCGCGCTTACTTTGCCGCTGCGAAAAACGCTCTCTCCTAGGCGGGTTACCTGGCGCTCTTGCGCAAGAATTTCTGTTCGATCGCCGACAACATCCGCCGCCATCATGCGAACGGAGTTGCTTCCAATGTCGACCGCCGCGTAACGAGCCATACCCGCTTTATAGCAAGACTGCTCGCCGCAATCAAAGGGACACTCGATATGGTCTGGCTGTACCCCGGCGCTAGAGCGCAGCGTCTGTCAACGATCCGGTCGAGATCTGTTCCAGTTGGTCGGCTAAAACCGCAAGTTGGCGAGACATCTGCGAGGCGCCACGTTTCTGCTTGCCGCCTCGGCATGACTGTGCGGTTCGTTGCAATTGAGTGCTGATACTTCGAGCAACGTTCGTGTTTTTCTCGACAGTAATGGCCACATCTTGTTGTGTTAATCGAACTCTCTGCAGAGATTCGCGCATCTGCCCCATCGCTTCCATCACCTGCGCAATCTCGCGGTGCATGTCATTGGTACACGCATGAATCTCTTCTGTCATCTCGGCGCTCGCCACTGCCAGGCTTCGGACTTCTCCTGCTACTACCGCAAAACCCAAACCGGCCTGTCCCGCATGTGCCGCCTCAATCGTCGCGTTCAATGCCAACAAGTTGGTCCGAACGGAAATGTCGCGGATACGGATCGAGATACCGCTGATTCGCTTGCCTGTTGCATTCAACTTGGTTGCTGTATCCGCGGTCTGCGCCAGTGCCGCCTCGGTATGTGCTCCAGACGAGAGCACCGCGTTTGTGTCTTCGTGGATCTTCCCCATCCACTGCTCAATACTGCCGCTGCTCTGTGCAACGGCCACCAGCTCCGCGCTCATTTCCTCGGTCCGTTCCGTCAATTCATGCGAGGCGCCCCGGAACTTCTTCAAACCTTCACTCATGCGGCCTAACGTGCGTCGTGACTGAGCAATCTTTCCAAGCAGAGTCTGCTCTCGCTGTAGCAGGGACCGGCGCACACCGATCGCGATCATCCATGTCAACGCGATGCCCGCCAGCGCTGATACGGCGGTTAAACAGCAGCCTTCAAACGACGATCGCCGAATGCGGATGGCCGCACTGGATTGCGCTGCCTCCGCCTGCAATCTTTGGGCGCGTTGGCGCTTGCCGAGAAGCGTTGCGCGGGTAATCAGATCTTCAGAGGCGGCAGTGGCTTTGTGTTGAAGCTCACGATTGTTGTTTGCACTTCCACTTAGCTCGGTCAGTTGCGAGCGCAGATCGGCGTAAATGCGAGCCAGGTTGTCCAGCTTCTTCACGACGGCGTCTTGTCGTAGCGAGTGCAAATCCATGCGCAGCCGTTTGAGAGCAACCGGCAAAGGTTGTAGGCCTCCGGCGAGCTCAGCCGTCCTCTCGATTTGCTGTTCGTTAGACTCACGTGCGAGAGCGCTCTCAAGCCGGTGAACCGCTGCCGAGAGTTCCGTCAAGGTAATCCAGGCACGTGTGACGCGAGCATCAGGAGTTAGGGGCGGCACGGCAGCGCTGGGTTTCGCAAACACATCATGATCAATCTGATCATTCAGCGCAAGCATCTGCTCTGTTTCAGCATTCACCTTCGCTTGTGCCTCAAGCCGCAGCGCCGCTTGGCTGGCCAATTCGTTTATCGTGTCGCGTATCTGGCTTAATTGTTGTCGGAGGTCGGCCTTGTCTCGCGGATCGGCCGACAACTCGCCCGCCTCCGTGTCAAGCTGGCCAAGATCTGTATCGACCTTGCGACGGAGAGCTTGCAATTCAGAACTGCTTGCCGCGGCTGTGATCTCCGCCGGCAGATACGCAATATGCTCGGACAGGCTTTGGATTCTCGCCACTTCGAGGATTCCATCAGATTCGGTACCGTTGATTGCCTCCGCCTGGTAACGAACGACCATCAGCGCCGACATTGCCGCAGCGGCTACAACCAGTACCGCTCCCAGGCTCAATCGAAGCAGTTTCGTCAGGTTTCGGCGCGTGTCCATCTATCTCTGGGACATAGTGCGCCCGCGCGGCGGGTTTACTCGAAAAATACTTGCCGGAAAAATCCGAGTTGTAGGGGCAATCTGACCGGCATTAGCTTTTCAAACCGTCGAAAGCCTTCTCGATTTCAGTTCGAACTTCCGCACTGGGCGGCAGCAAAGGCAAACGTGGCAGTCCGCCGTAATAGCCATTGAGCTCCATTGCGTACTTTAGGCCAGCAACGCCGTACTTCGCTGGAATCAGTTTTGCCGGAATCAGTATGCGCTGCTGCCAGTCGCGCGCGGCTTCCTGCTGCCGCATGCGAAACGCTTCCCATACGGTTTGACACGCGTATGGAATTGCGTTGGCAACGGCCAGAATTGCACCCGTAGCCCCGGCTTCCAAGGCCCCGCCAAACGTCACACCTGAGCCGGATAGAATCTGAAAGCCCGGCTTCACGGCAGCGTGCGTCTGCCGCAATTTCTCAACGTCGCCGGAGCTGTCCTTCATGCCGATGATATTGGGATGATGCGATAGCTCCGCCAGCACCTCCACCGGCATGTCATAGCCAGTCACGCCAGGCATGTTGTAGATAAGAACCGGGAGTTTCGACTGGTCAGCCAGCGCGCGGAAGAACAACATCTGCGAGTCTGGCCGCTGCATCTGGCTCCGGTAGTAAAACGGTGTTAACGCGAGCGCAGCGTGGTAGCCCATCTCGGCCGCTGCATTAGATACGCGGACGGCCTCCCGCACACTTTCTGAAGCGAGTCCCGCTAGAAGCACCTTGCCCGGACCGGCTGCTTCCGCCACGCAATCCAACAGTTGCAGGCGCTCATCCAGGCTCATGAGAGGCGTCTCACCCGTCGATCCGCACGCAAGATAGCCGCTGAGAGCAACCTCATTCAGCTTACGCACGTTGAACAGGATTTTTTCTCGGTAGAGACTCCCTTCTTCGTCGAACGGGGTCGTCAGGGCGGGGAAGATACCTTGCAGCTTCATCGTCACTCCAAATGGTAAGGGTCCGGCGGCACAGATGCACCGCCGGACCCTTGAGGATAGCGCTCGCTCGATTACTTGCCGACGATAAACGTGATGACCAGGGTGTATAGCGCCAGCGATTCAATCAGCACCAGGCCGAGAATCAGCGCTACGCGAATAGCCGCAATCGCTCCGGGATTACGTGCCATCGCTTCCGCTGCCGATGCCGTAGCGCGGCCTTGGCCGATACCGCACAGGCCAGACGCAATACCCATAGCAAGGTAAGCGGCCGCCAAGTGCATTTTTCCGCCGCCGGCATCACCGCCATTGGTGCCCTGCGCGAAGATCGGGGTCGCCAACAGCATAAGCGTGAGGGCGAGGAACATAACTTTACTTTTCATTTTGATTCTCCTTGTGACATCGCTCGCAGGAGGTGGTTCGACACCGTACGTTGGGACGCCGGGCGCTCACACTGCGAACGGAACTGGTTTAGTGCTCGTGCGCAACCGCGCCGCCGACGTACACCATCGCGAGCAGCATAAAAATGTACGCTTGCAGGAATGAGACGAACAGGTGAAGGCCAAGAAAAATGACCGGCACTATGACCTTCGTAAGCGTGATAAAGGTCAAATACACCTGCTCACCCGCGAACATATTCGCGAAAAGACGAACTGTCAGCGACAGTGGGCGAGCCAAATGGCTGATGATTTCGATGGGGAGCATCAGCGGGATTAGTAGCAAGAAAGGACCAAGAAATTGCTTGATGTAGCCTGCGCCGTGTTCTCTCGCTCCCGCATAGTTATAGAAGACAAATGTCGCGACAGCAAAACCGAGGGGCACCATCGGATACATGGTCGGCGAATCGAGGCCCGGAATCAGCCCGACAATATTCAAGAAGAGAATAAAGAGGAAGATGGTTCCGAAGAACGGCAGATATTTAAGGCCGTCGTGCCCAACCACTTCTTCCGTGGAAGCCTGGAAAAACGAGTAAGCCACTTCGAGAACATGCTGCACGCGGCCGGGACGGTCCACCGAGAACCGGCTTCTCATCACACCAAAGAACACCAGCATGAACAGCACGACGAGTAGTTCACATACCATCCAGTCGGTCCATGGATTTGCGGCATCGGTAGGCGGCAAATGTAAGGCGTTCAGGAAACCGCCGGCTGGGGCACCAAGCGTGGAGTTGAAAAGCCGAGTAATCCAGAGTTCGTGCGTATGCATGTAGGAGTGAGTTATTTCCCAAACAGGCTTCGAACCAGTTCAACAACGGACGAAGCCAGAACAGCGGCAGTGCTCGCTAACAACCCTAATAAGACAGACACAGGGCTGACGTCTAGCGCTTTTACTGTAGCATAGCCAACCACCCACAGCCCGGCATACCGGCCTATGAATAGGCCTGCCCCCCAGGCGTTTTTCCGTTCACTTCCCGGCTCCGGTTCAGTTCGGGCGGCCCGCTCCAACACCTTAGTCAGCCAGTGAAATGCCCAAAGATTTCCAAACGAACCAACGCCGCCTAAGAAGAACGCCAGCGCCGATCGGGGGCCCGACGCCGCCCATTGCCAGCATATTCCGGCAACGGTGAAGGCGGCAGTCATCAGGTAAAGCTGCCGCACCGAAATGCTCGGTTTTTCGGCTTCGGTCATGGCCTCTTTGCATCCCGGTTTAATTCTCGAACCAAATGGATCAGGCCGGCTCCCATACCTAAGAAGATCCCGATAGCTCGAAGAATGGGCAAATGAAGCCAGCGATCGGCAAAAGCACCCAGTATGTAGCCAGCCACTACGGACGCAGGCAGCGTAAGCGCAAGCGACAGATACTTGCCTAGCCAGAGGTGCGGTTTATCAATTTTGCGAGACGAACCCAACGTTCAGTATGGCTCTACTTAGGTTTTAGTGGCCCTCCGCACTTATATCGCGGCGCGGTACATCGCAATGCGCTATAGTGGCTTCGTGTCGTCTTACAGCCCGCAGGCTTTTCACATTCTGGTCGCTCTTGCGGATCAGCCGCAGCACGGCTACGGCATCATGCAAGACATCGCAGAACGCACCAGCGGCAAACTGCGGTTGTCGGCGGGTACTCTCTACGGCTTAATCAAGCGGTTGCTGGAGGATGGCTTAATCGCAGAATTATCTGACCGGGAGCGACCCAATGACGGCGACGACGCGCGCCGCCGCTATTACCGCATTACCGCGCTCGGGCGGAAAACCGCCTTGGCAGAGGTGGAGCGGATGAGTGAACTTCTGGCGCAGGCGAGGGCTCATGGGCTGGTTGCAAAATCACATTAGGGCGTATCGCCTGCTGCTCTATTGCTATCCGGCCGCATTTCGCCAGGAATACGGCTCTGAGATGGAGCAGCTTTTCGCGGATCGGGTTAGCTCTGAACCCCGCCTGCGCTTATGGCTGGAGACGATCGCCGACATAGTCGTCAATGCAATCTCAGAACATTGGGCCACCCTGGCCGGTGATGTGAAACATGGCGTTCGCGTTCTGAGTAAGTCTCCCTCCTTTACCGCATTCGCTGTCTGCATCGTAGCGCTCGGAATCGGAAGTACGGTGGCTGTCTTCAGCGTCATAAACGCGGTTCTACTGCGATCGTTGCCTTACGGGGAACCCAACAGGCTCGTGTACCTCTGGAGTCCAAATCCAGACATGAAAGGCGTGCCCGAAGAGATCGGGCCCAACGTACCCGATTTCTACGCGTGGAAAGGTCAGAGTCATAGCTTTTCTAGCATCAGCGCCTTTCACACGACGGGCGTCAACTTAGTGCAGGATGGCTTTGGTAGCCGCGTAGGAGCCGCAATGGTTACCGGCGACTTCTTTCAAACCCTGCAGACGAATCCGGCCATTGGCAGAACCATTGACCGCGGAGATGATCAACCCGGACACAGTCAGGTTGTTGTAATCAGTTATTCTCTCTGGACATCTCGGTTCGGCGCCGCGAGTAGCATTATAGGGAAACAGGTACAGGTCAATCGCCAGCCGTACACGGTTATCGGCGTGATGCCCAAAGACTTTGGGTATCCGTTCGAGGGAGATGTTCCCTATGAGCACACAGGGTTTAAACAAACCGATGTCTGGCTACCGGCCGGCTACACATCAAAACAGAAATCAGACCGTACCAACTTCGATAGTGCAGACGCGATTGGAAGACTGCGACCGGGCTTATCGGCGCGAGCGGCGCAAAGCGAGTTGAAATCTATTGAATCTCGCTTGGAACCCCTATACCCACCGATGTGGAGAGGCTGGACGGCTCGCGTAGATCCTTTGATCCAGACAATCATTGGACCTGTTCATGAACTGCTTTGGTTCTTGCTTGCTGGGGTCAGCCTGGTACTGCTGATCGCAATCAGCAACGTGACCAACTTGGCTCTCGCTCGCGCCGCAGTGCGGGCGCACGAGCTTGGCATTCGCACCGCTCTAGGCGCGAATCGCAGCCGCATCGTTCGACAACTCCTGACAGAGTCTCTCATTTTGAGCTCTTGCGGTGGAGCCGTCGGCGTGGGCCTCGCCTACGGCTTTATTTGCATTCTGAAGCAACTCGACCCGGGCGGGATCCCGAGATTCGCTTCCACCAATATTGACGGACTGGTCCTGTTCGCGGCAGTTTTGCTTTCCATCGTTGCAGGCATTCTCAGCGGCATTGCTCCTGCTTTTTCAGCCTCAAGGGTCAACATAAATCGGCTGTTAGGGCGAACGCACGGTCGGGTAGCTGGTCCATCCGTAAACGGAAGATCAAGTCTGATCGCGCTACAGATCGCTCTCTCTTTGATGCTGTTGACCGGTTCCGGCCTGCTATTGCGTAGCTACCTTCGGCTGGTAGCCGTCAACCCAGGCTTTTCCAAAACGGCTATAACCTTTGCGGTGTCGTTCGATGAAAAGTACCGGAGGCCGCAAGACCAGTTCGCGTTTGAGCGAACTCTGTTAACTAAGTTGCAGGCGATACCCAATGTTCGGTACGCCGGTTCCACCAGTGGGGCTCCACTCACACACCATGAAAGCGTAACGTTTGCCGATATTCGAGGGTATGGTAAGTCGCAAGATATGGTGGAGAACTTCTCCGTCACACCCGAATACCGTAAGGCCCTCGGAATTAGTCTTCTAAGAGGAAAGGACCTGTCGCCAACTGAAAGTCAGACCGTCTTGATAAACGCGGCATTTGCGAAAGCCTACTTCAAAGATAGAGATCCAATCGGCCGACAGATACGTTTGGGCATCGGCGATTTGTCGGGCCAGCCTTGGGAGACAGTGATTGGGGTAGTCGGTGACATCCGGAACTCTACGTTGGAAGAAGCCAGCCAACCCCAGGTTTTCCAACTGGGCACGGGCAATACCTTCGCGATATCTTTTGACGGTTCGCCAGAGCAGGTGATCCGTAGTGCCAGGAGCGCCCTTCATTCGCTCGATGCCGCGCTCACTATCGAAAATGTGCAGACCATGGCCGGACGGATTAAAGAAAGCAACGCCCGACGGAACTTTCAAACCGTGCTGCTAACCTCGTTCGCCATTGTTGCTGTGCTGTTGGCTCTTGCGGGGATTTATGGCCTGATGTCCTTCGTGGTAAAGCAGCGTAGTTCGGAGATTGCCATCCGCCTAGCGATTGGTTCTTCGCGTATACAAATTCTTGGACTGATGCTTCAGTCTGGCTTGCGCCTGACCGTTATCGGATTGCTGATCGGGTGGGCCGGATCTTTGGCTCTCAGTCGTACGCTGACGCCGTGGCTATTTGAAGTACCGCCCTTCGACCCGGTTACCTTCATCGTGATTCCCGTATTCCTGTTTTGCATCGCAGCGTTGGCCTGCATTTTTCCAGCGTTGCAAGCCACCCGCGTAAATCCAGCGGAAGCCCTCCGGCAAGTTTGACCAGCTTTACGCGAATCACTTAGCGGATACGTCATGCGCGCCTGCGTTTCCCATCCCGGACCAGCGCGACATGTCGGGCAGTTCCAACCCAAACTGATCTAGAACGCGGCCGACGATGTAGCGCACCATATCGTCCAACGTGCGCGGCGAGTTGTAGAACGAGGGCACGGGAGGAAAGATAACGGCGCCCATGCGCGTAAGCGCCAGCATGTTCTCCAGATGGATCTCACTTAGCGGGCTTTCCCGCGTAAGCAGAACCAATTTCCGGCGCTCCTTCAAGATGACGTCTGCGGCGCGACTCAAAAGGTTGTCAGAATAGCCCGAACGAATGGCTGCCAGCGTCTTCATGCTACAAGGAGCGACGATCATACCGTCCGTCTTAAAGGAGCCACTCGAGATGGAAGCAGCCAGGTTGTCGCCGGCATGCGTAACCGAAGCCAATTCCGCTACTTGGTCCACGCTGAGCCCTGTTTCCTGCAAGAGAGTGGCCCGAGCCCACCGGCTCATCACCAGGTGCGATTCAATCTGTAAGCTGCGAAGCGCCTGAAGTGTACGGACACCGAAAATCGCGCCCGAAGCTCCTGTAATGCCAACAATGATTCGCATGGAAGAAGGCTTTTCAATTTTAGATGCCTTACAAGTAATATGAGGCGTGATCGTTGCTGATCTTGTGAGTATCGCGGGACGTCGCTACCCCGCCAGGCGATTGACCCAGAATGTGGCCGGCGGAGCGAGTCCCATCCAGGCCGCAGCTTTTTCGTTGGGCTATGTGACGCTTGATCCGGACGGGGGACAGGTGCCATGGCACAACCAGGAGCAGGAGGAAATCTACCTTGTTCTGGAAGGCACCGGCGAAATGTGTCTTGGCGAAGAGCGCCGCACCCTGGCGTCCGGGCAGGCAGTGTACATTCCTTCCGGTGTCTTTCACCAACTTACAAACATCGGCAGCACTGCGCTGAAGATGATCTACTGTTACGGTCCGGCGGGTGATGTGGCGCACTGGCGGCAGGAGCTTGCCGGAACATTGCCGCGTGCCGGTGTGGAAGCGCCGCCCTTGCCTGATGGCGCTCAGCCCGCAATGTACGCGGAGCCCTGAATGAGAACCCATCGTGTCGGCATCATCCTGAATGGCGTCACTGGCCGCATGGGCTTGAATCAGCATCTGCGACGGTCGTTGGCCGCCATCCGAACGCAAGGCGGTATCCCCGTGAGCCCAGAGGAGCGGATCGAACCGCATTACCTGTTGGTGGGCAGAAACGCTTCCAAACTACAGACGATCTCGGAGGAGAACGAAGGCTGCCCATGGACCACCGATCTTCGTTCGGCCCTTGATGATTCGAAGTATGGAGTCTACTTCGATGCCCAAACAACCGACCAGCGCGTCAACGCCGTTAAGCTGGCGATTGCGGCCGGCAAACACGTTTACTGCGAAAAGCCGACTGCCACTAACCTCGAACGGGCTCTGGAACTCTATACCTTGGCGAAAGCGGCCGGGGTGAAAAATGGCGTCGTGCAGGACAAGTTATGGCTGCCCGGATTGCAAAAGCTGCGCACCCTGCGGGATCTCGGCTTCTTCGGGAAAATACTTTCCGTTCGCGGCGAGTTTGGCTACTGGGTCTTTGAAGGCGACACCGTTCCCGCGCAGCGGCCTTCCTGGAATTACCGCAGTGAGGATGGCGGCGGAATCATTCTCGACATGTTATGCCACTGGCGCTATGTCCTGGACAATCTGTTCGGTGCCGTGCAGTCTGTCTCTTGTCTAGGCGCAACCCACATACCGAAGCGCTGGGACGAACAAGGCCGTGAGTACGCTTGCACCGCTGACGATTCTGCCTACGCGACCTTTCAATTGGAAGGAGGCGTCGTCGCGCACTTCAACTGTTCCTGGGATGTGCGCGTGCGCCGCGATGACCTGCTGACGCTGCAAGTGGATGGAACGAAAGGTTCGGCAGTAGCAGGATTGCGTCATTGCTGGATCCAGCACTATGGCGCGACGCCCAGGCCCGTCTGGAATCCAGATATTGAGAGCCCGTTGAATTACTTCGACCAGTGGCAAAAAGTGCCGGAACAGCAGCCGTTCGAGAACGCATTCAAGGTGCAATGGGAGCTTTTTCTCCGCCATGTGGTGCTGAATGAGCCCTTCCCCTGGAGTCTGCTGGAGGGTGCCAAAGGCGTACAACTGGCGGAAAAAGGCTTGGAATCCTGGAAGCGGCGGTGCTGGGTCGATTTACAACAACTGGATGCCGGGCCAACTTCGTGATCGAATCGACCCTACAATAAGAGGATGAAGCCTTTTCTGTTGCGCGCGGGCACACTCGCGATCACGCTGATTGTGGGTGCGTCCTGCTTGTGCGCACAGGATTGGAAAACAACGGAGTCGCTGCAAGGTGTCGATCTGGGCGGTTTAACGGCAACCCAGAAAGCGTCTGCCCTAAAACTGCTGCGTGGGAACGGCTGCGGCTGCGGTTGCAACATGAAACTGGCGGAATGTCGCGTGGTCGATCCGGCGTGTTCTTGGAGTACCGGTTTGGCCCAGGTGATTGTCGCGTCATTAAAACAGGGCAAGAGTGAGTCCGAGGCTCTGGCTGCAGCAAATTCCTCGAAGTATGCGCACCGCCCTGAGCCGAAGTTGTTAGAAGATCCCGTTGCCATTCCGGTGAACGATGCTCCCGCGGCAGGCCAGGAGAAAGCCGCTATCACCGTAGTCGAATTTTCCGATTTTCAATGTCCGTATTGCGCGCAAGCCGCGCCGCAAGTGGAAGCGCTGTTGAAGGTATATCCGCTTCAGGTACGGATCGTATTCAAACAATTCCCGCTTGACATCCACCCACAGGCGGCAATCTCCGCAGCCGCTTCCGTCGCAGCCCAGAAACAAGGGAAATTTTGGCAGATGCATGATGCCCTGTTCGCGAATCGCAACGACCTGTCGCGCAAGAATATTCTTGCCATGGCGCAAGAGGTGGGTATGGATATGAACCGCTTCGCAGCCGATCTGGATTCGGCAGCCGTTCACGAGATTGTGGAGCGCGACGTCAAAGACGGCGACCGCATCGGTGTCGAGGGCACGCCCACAGTGTTCATCAACGGCCAGAAGTTCAACGGCGCGATCGAAGTTTCCGCAATGAAACCGGTTCTCGATGCTGAGCTGAAAAAGCCGGCGGGACCGGCCCAAGCGGTCGCCAGTTCCTCCGGTACCGCCGCAACAACCGTTAAACGGTAAGACGGCCGCTGTCGTCATTCCGGTTAGTCTCGCCGGACGATCTGCAGACCTCTATACGCTATTGGGCATGATCGAATCCGCACCCGCCGCTGAGGTACCCCCCAAGTTGGCCCCTCAGGATTGACAATCCTTAGTCCGCGTGAATCGCTTCCACGGGATTGATGGAAGCGGCTCGCAGAGCGGGGACGAGTGTTGCTGCCAGGCAAACCAGCGCTAATAACAAAGTCACCCCCACAAAGGTGACCGGATCTGTGGCACTAACCCCGAACAGCAAGGAACGTATAGCCGCGCCGGCGGCAAGCCCGAGCGCTGCACCGCATGCGATACCCAGCACCAGAATGCGGCTCGCACCTTCCAGCACCAGCCAGATCACTTGACTGGTGCGAGCACCGAGGGCCATGCGCGTTCCAATTTCACGCGTGCGTGTCGCGATCAGAAGGGCAAACAGGCTGTAAAGTCCGAAAGCGGCCAACAAGAGAGCGGAGATCGCAAACCCGACCAGTATGTCTGCCGTCAGGCGTGCCTGGGCTAGAGCCGCACCGACATGAGTCTCCATAGTTTCGATCGCGAAGGTTGCTCGAGTCGGGGCAATCCGGCGCACAATCTGCTGAACCGAAGACGCAAAAGCGCTGGCGTTCGACCGAGTTCGAACGACATACGTCATATCGGGCCAGCCGCCGCTGACAGCGCAGGTATAGACGTAAGGTACTGGCGGCGTGCGGAAATTGTCCTCCCGCACATCCGACACAACACCCGTGATTCGAAATGCCGCATGAATATTGGTTCCAGCAATTTGAAGTGCGCGTCCCACTACATTCTGGCCGTCGGCAAACGACCCGACAAAGGCTCGGTTCACCAACGCGCGTGCCGGTTCGTCCCAGTTGAGTGGAGTATCGGGACAGTTTGTTCCTGCTAACAGCGAAATCCTCATTGCTTTCAGGTACCCGCCCGAAACCGTTCTGGAACCGGCCGAATATTCGCGCTTTCCGCTCCTGGAGAGCCCTTCGACCTGATACTGATAACGAAGACTCGCATCCTCACCGGGAAGGAAGTTTGTGACACCGACGGACGCCACGTCTGGGCGATCGCCAATAGCCGTCAGAATGGCGCTCTGCATGACGCCGATTTTGGCCCTATCCTCCGACCAGCCCGCGCCCACGTGGAACGTCAGAACATGATCGGCAGTGAAGCCGGTATCCACATGGGACAGCCGTTGATAGCTCCGGAGCAGCAAGCCAGCGGTCGACAGGAGAACCAAGGTAAGCGCAAACTGCGCTACCAGCAGCATGCGTTGGAAGGTGTGGCGCCCCCCGGCCTGTGTTCGCCCCCCTTGCGCCAGAATGGAGGTCAAATGCGAGCGTCCCGCCTGCCATGCGGGGACGAACCCGATCGCAACGAAGAGAATGCAGGTGACGGCGGCCGCGAATAAAACCGACTCACCATTCAGCTTGGCGTCCGCAATGCGCGGTAGCTGAGCGAAAATGTTCACCGCGCCAGCAACGCCCCAGTAACTGGCGAGTACACCGAGCGCCAGACCTGCGCCGGCCACTATCGCCAGTTCCTTCCATACGGTGCTTGCAACCTGCCACCGGGTTGCCCCTAACGAGGCGCGAACGGCGAACTCGCGTCCACGCTGGTTTACATGCCCCAGAAGAAGTCCGGCGATATTGGCACAGCCCAGCGCGAGTAGCAGGCCCACCGCAACGAAAGTAAGCCAAAGGAATCGTCCGTGATCGCCGATGATTTCCGTTTTCAAGCCCGTGACCTGCACCGACCAGCCGGCATCCGTGAGCGGGTATTCACGGCCGAGTTGCTTTTGCACCAGCGCGAGATCACTCTGCCCTTGCGCAACGGTCCGCCCCGGCTGCAGCCGCCCAACCGCAACTAAAAAGCGCGCGTCCCGTGCATGGGCCAGATAAGGGTTCATCGGGGCGGACAGCCAGGCATCCGCCGTCGAATCAGCGAAATTGGGCGGCATTACGCCGACTACGAGGTGCCCGGTGCCATTCAGGATCAGCGTTTTCCCCAGAGCAGCAGTACTGCGGTTGAAGCGCCGGGACCAGAAACGGTAGCTAAGCACAACCGCTGGAGGCCCGTTAAACACCTGCTCCTGCTGGGTAAATGTCCGGCCAAGGGCGGGCTGTCTATCGTAAACGTCGAAGAAGCCAGGAGTGACGGCAGAGATCATGAGCCGTTCAGGTACGGATGTGGAGGTGTCGGTCTCCGTATCCGCATAGAATCCCGCCATCGTCGAGAACGCATGGTTCAGCCGCTTCCAATCGGACAGACGCGCGGGCGCGATCAGGCTTTCCGCTTCGTGCTTGGAGGGATTAGTCTCCATAATCCAGACCAAGCGCTCCGGGTTGGGATATGGCAGGGGTTTTAGGAAGATTGTGCTAACCAGGGTGAACAGCGTCGTGTTCGCGCCGATGCCGAGCGCAAGCAGAAGGACGACTGAAACGGTGAACGCTGGTCGACGCACTAATTGACGAAACGCCGGGAACCACGAAGCCATACCAGGCGCTCGAGCACGTGCTAGACCCTCAGCCAGCTGTCTCAAAACAAAGGGCTTACGTCCCTTGGGCTCACGGGCGCTTTGTCCGGCCTTGAAACGCTCTGTTCGCTTTTGGGAGTGTTTGAGGCAGTTTTCACCGGAGGCTCGTCTATTACCTATATGAGTTCAAGAGTGCTTGCAGCTCTGCTGCTGATGGTGGTGGCCGGTGTTACTTCTTGTGGACCTCGCGAAACTGTCGAGGAGAGGCACCGCGAAGCAAACACCGTCGCGGGAAAAATGGGCCAAGCCGCCCACAAAGCCGCTATTGAGGCCGACAAAGCGGGACGCGTGGTGAGCCGCCAGTTAGGCAAGGCCGCGCACGATGCGCATGAAGGCTGGAACGAAGCGGGGCAGAAAGACCAACACAAGTAGAGCGAAAGGCCATCAGGCTCCCAGCCACTTGAAGTAATAGAACCGGAATGGCGCGGCGCTGGTGTTCTTTATCCCGTGCAGGGCATTGCCTTCGCAATACATCAGGCATCCGGGCCCAACCTGGTGCGTTTTGCCATCGACCAGGATCTCGCCCGTTCCCTCGGTGACCAGCATGAATTCTTCCTCAGGATGCTGGTGCGGCGGGTGCGGTTCCTGCCCGGGATGCAGTAACACTGACCCTGAGACCATCGATTTAAGCTGATCCGTTTTGCCGTCGTGAAACACAGTGGTTTCGCCAAACGGATCGTGGGTTGTCTTTCCGTTTGCCAGGGTGAACACATGATTCGGCCAGCGGTTGTCTGCCTCCGAACCAGCGGCTCCAGTTTCTGCGGCCAGCGCCATCATCAGACTTCCAATAGCATCGCGACGATTGATCATGAATGTCCGCCCTCCAATTCTTCCAGCATACCCAGCACCACGTCGCCAACCACCTGAAGGCTATGCGCGCTCAGCTTATCCACTGTATCCTCGGCCGTATGCCAATAAGAGTTCTTCGGTCCGTAGTCGTAGTCGATAATGTCCAGCGAGTTTACGCCGGCCTGCAAGAACGGAAAATGGTCGTCGTCAATACCGCTCGGAGTTCGAACGAAATACTTGCCGTCGCCCAACTTATCCGCCACCTTCCACATCAATTCGCGCAGCGCTTGGGAGGAGTTGCCGTCGTTCAAGACATCCAGATCTTTATCGCCGATCATGTCAATGTTTATGAACGCCTTCACGTGAGCCAGCGTGCCGTCAGCGCCCCATTTCGCGGCCAGATGACGGCTACCGTAAAGGCTGTCGGTATCGGTCCATTCCCGAATGGCCTCCTCACCGTCGAAGAAGACGATATAAATGTCGTCCGAATGCTTCATTTGCGCAACTACGCGAGCAAATTCGAGCAGGAACCCCGTTGACGAGCCGCCATCGTTTGCACCCACAAAGTGCATCATCGGCTTGCGCATGGTGTCGTAGTGTCCGCCAATCACGACAGCAGAACCAGACGTCCCCGCGAACTTCACCACCAGGTTGGTCATGGGCAGAAGTCCATCCGGTGTTTGGGCTTGAAACTGGTCTTGTGTGATCTGGCCTCCGATGGGTTTCAACTGCGACAGTATCCAACCGCGAAGCTGACCTATGGCTGGAGAGCCGGGCGGCCGCTCCCCGAAAGCCGTCGCGTGACGAGTATCCGCCAGCGCCGCGTTGCCGTTGAACCGCAGTGGGCCATTTGCAGCATTTGCCCTAAAGAAAAGTCCAAAGACTCCGAAGAGACTAGTGAGAACCAAGCCTAAGAACAAGAATTGAGAACACGGAGGACTGGGCCGTTGCAGAGGCAGCATGCGTTGGGAGCGGATTGTTAAGGATCTTCTCGATTCCTAAGGTTTGTCCTGAGAAGTCTATCCCTAAGAAAATACTGTTGTATTATAGCGGTACAGCCGCCAACAGTTAAGTCCCAAACAGGCCACAAACAACATGGAGACAGTTGGACAACAGCTGCATGAGGCGCGTCTACGTCTCGGGCTGACGCTGGAAGACGTAAGTGCCAGCACCCGCATCAATGTCGCGAAAGTAAAGGCAATTGAGTGCGACGACGTATCTCAATTCAACTCACGCTTTCTTTATAAGAGCTTTGTCCGGCAGGTTGGCGTAGCTGTCCGTTTCCGTGAGGAAAGCTTGGAGGAAAGCCTCTCAGCAGCCGCTGCGCAGATCCCGGAGCCCGCGGTGCCCGGAGAGTTGGGCGCGCCGGGTGCGCCAAAAGTGGCAGGGTTGAAGCCGCAACGAATTCGTATCTCTCGTTGGGTTTACTCGGTCGGGTCATTCGCAGTGATTCTGGCTGCTTGCTCCGGACTTTTCGCCGTCTGGCAGAATTCGCGCACGGAAAGGGCAGCACAGCCGAGGGCGAACACCACAGTATTGAAGGCTATGTCGTCGAAGCCAGCAACACCGGCCCCGGCGGAAGCTCCTGCCGCAAGCGATCTCCACATCCAGATGTCCGCAAGCGCACCAACCTGGGTCTCTGTCACCAGCGATGGCAAGCAAGTGTTCAGCGGAATTTTGCAGACGGCTGAGACCAAGGTTTTGGAAGGTCACGAAATTGCAAAGATCCGAACCGGCAACGCGGGCGGTGTTCAGGTAGTGTTCAATGGGCATTCCATCGGTGCACTCGGAACCAACGGCCAAGTCCGGACCGCAGTCTTCAGCAAGAATGGCTACGAAATTCTAGAACCCCAAGCCCGGGTCGACGCGCCCTCCCTCTGAAGCCTGTCGCGCTGCGCCAACGTTTTCGTGCTTGTTTATCTCGCCGAGTTCTCAACCCACTTGTCTGCGACGGGAGCGGAATAGCTATGGAGTAACTCCAGCAGGCAAGCGGGATCTTTCTCCGCTAGCATCATCTTGCGGTGCGGAGCGCGAAGAAAGCCATCCTGCAACGCCCGGTCCGCCATGGCGAGGAAGGGGTCGTAATAACCATTGATGTTCAGCAGCCCACACGCCTTACGATGAATGCCGAGTTGAGACCAGGTCAGTACCTCACAGAATTCATCCCAAGTGCCAAAGCCGCCAGGTAGCGCGATGAACGCATCCGCCAGATCGGCCATCAGCGCTTTTCGTTCATGCATACTCCCAACAATGTGCAACTCGGTGAGCCCCCGGTGAGCAATCTCCTTCTCCACTAAGCTCGTTGGTATCACTCCGGTGACACGACCACCAGACCGCAGGCACGCGTCAGCCAGTGCGCCCATCAGCCCAGCGTTGCTGCCTCCGTAAACCAGGCCTATGTTCCGTTCTGATAGCAGTTCGCCTAATCGCCGCGCAGCATTCAAATAGATTGGATTGGTTCCCGGACTGGAACCGCAAAACACGCAGATACGATCCAACATTGGAAATTTGTTCCGAAGGAAAGGGACGACTGCTGCCGTCAGCCGCTTGCTTGCGAATGAGACTTCTGTTCTTTCCTTGCTCCCTTCGCGAGACGGGAGGCTTCGATTCTGTCGATGCGCTGCAAGCGCCGTTTCTGCCTCTCTAAAGTCAGGAGTTCATGACGGCGGCGAAGCTTGATGCTGGTATCCACTTTCTTCCAAAATTGGCGAAAGTAGTCAACCGCCGAGGCAAGAGCGAAAACCACCACGCCCCACATCGCGAGCGTGGCCCACATCTGTAGCCGCGGCCAACGGATAGACAGCATGACCAGCGCGACGCCGATCACTTGCATCACCATCTTCGATTTGCCCAGCTCACCGGCCTTAATGGTGTAGCCTTCCGCAGCAGCGATGCTGCGCAGGCCGGAGACCGCGAACTCCCGGCTGATAATCAGGATGACCATCCAACCTGGCAGCAGCCGAATCTGTACCAGCGAAATGAGCGCAGCGGAAACCAGCAGCTTATCCGCAATGGGATCAAGCAGGGTTCCAACCGTGGTGACCTGTTTCCAGCGGCGTGCCAGATAACCGTCCAGCATGTCGGTTGCAGCGGCAGCAAGGAAGACAATCAGGCCAAGGAAGTCATTCGCAATCAAAAGCGTATGACCCCACTGGATGCGCAGATTCTGCTGCACCAGTGCCGCTACCAGCAAGGGCACCAAAAAGATCCGAACCAGCGTCAGCAGATTTGGTAAATTGCTCAACGTTGCTTCAACTATAAAACAGCCAGCACGGCCGATGCCGCGGCTCGGTTACAGCAACTCTTCGCGCTTCTGTGCGTCCAGCGTCTTCACAAGCTTGCTGACGTCTTGGGCTCTGCTGCGGCTGGCCACCAGCAGCGCATCGGGCGTGTCCACAATCACCAGGTTCTCCACGCCGACTAACGCTACCGTTTTTTTGGCATCCACGTAGTTGCCGCGACTGGCTTCTACCACCAGGTCTCCGGTCGCTGCGTTGCCGTCCCGGTCTTTGTCCGCCAACTCGTAGACTGCCTCCCAGCTGCCCACGTCGTTCCACCCGATATCGTCCAGCGCAATACCGGTGACGCCTTCGATCTTTTCGATAATGGCGTAATCAACCGAGATGTTGTCGCAGAGCGGATATGCTTCGGCCAGTTTGGAAGTGAATTGCTTGCTGCGGAAGCTGGGCAGGCCGGCCAGTAAGGTGGCCGTCTTCGTCTGATGCTGCCGCATCAAATCCATAATTGAACCCGCGCGCCAGAAAAACATGCCCGAATTCCAGAAAAAGTTGCCGCGCTCTACGAAGCGTTTCGCCGTGCGTTCGTCCGGCTTCTCGCGAAAGCTGGCCACTGGAACCGAAGCTGGATCGCCAGCCTTCACATTCTTGGGAAATTCAATGTAGCCGTACCCTGTCTCTGCCCATCGCGGCTCAATGCCAAGCACCACCACGCTGCTCTCTTCCGCGGCGCGAAAAGCTGCTTTGACAAAATTGCGGAACCGGCCCTCTTTCAAGATTAAGTGGTCCGCTGGAAACACTCCGAGGACCGCTTCCGGATCGAGCTCCTTTAGAATTTGGGCGGCGAGTGCGATACAGGGCGTTGTATTGCGTTGGGCCGGTTCGGCGATGATTTGCTGCTTAGGCACTTCCGGCAACTGCTTGCGGATTTCTGCCTGCAGGAAATCGTTGGTGACTACCCAGATGTTCTCGGGCGGAATCACGCCCTTCAAGCGATCCACGGTCTGCTGTATCAGACTTCGTTCGCCGAAGAACCGCAGAACCTGTTTCGCATTGCGTTTACGGCTGCGCGGCCAGAACCGCGTACCGCGCCCGCCAGCCATGATAAGGGCGTACCGATGATTCGCCATATTCGTACAGGTTAGTGTCGCATTCGCGACAAATCTCAGCTCGAAATCAGCTCCCGCTGATTTGGAGCTATGGGTTCGGCGAACCGGGATTGATGGGCAGCGGATGATTCGCCAACTGCGAATCCGGGAAGCCGCGTATCACTCGAAGCGTTCGGTTCCAGCGCGTTCTCGTAAAGAAGTGTTCTCCCAGATCGATGAAATGGCTGAAGAGAGAACCGACCGAGGAACCCGCCAAGTCTTCGGTGGAAGCACGGTACGACCAATAAATAATCAGCGGTTTGCCGATGATTGAGTCACGGGGCACAAAGCCCCAGTAGCGGCTGTCCAGCGAGTCATCACGGTTATCGCCCATCGCGAAAAAGCTGTTTGGCGGAACAACTACTTCGCCATTCACCACATGGTTCTCCAGCATGTCGCGCTGCAACTCCTCGGCCCGTGGGTTCTCCTGCACCGGGATGGGTTCATGGGGGAAGTTATCGCGCATCGGATCATAGCTGTACCGGTGGTAGACGTATGGTTCATACAGGGGCACGCCGTTGCGATACACCGTCCGGTTAATCAGCTTTAAGTGGTCGCCCGGGACGCCGATGACGCGTTTCACGAATGTCTGTGCGATATCTGCTGGATAGCGGAACACGATGATGTCTCCGTGCTTGGGTTCTTCATAAGGAAGCAGGAACTTGCTCATGGAACCCGCAGGCGCATAGGCAAGCTTATCCACCAGCAGGTGATCGCCAATTAACAATGTGTCTTCCATGGAACCGGTTGGAATGACGAATGCCTGCACCAGCGTCGTGGTGCCGAACAGAAGGAGAAGAATGGTTACCGCCCACTCAGCAATGCCATTGCGCGCCCGTTCAGGATGCGGCGTTTGGACTTCGGGCTTGGCCGGTTTCACGGCCGTTAGGTTTTGTGACATCAGGTTTTAATTGCAATCATCAGCTCAGCCAAAGCGCCGGAAGTCTCACCGCGCCTCTGGGTAGCCGCGCACCAGGCGCAACGTCCGGTCCCACCGTGTACGGGTAAAAAAATGTTCTCCTACATCCAGCATATGGCGCGCGACGTCCGCCACTGAGCCGGGCATCAATTCGCTGGTCGGGGCGTTATACGACCAATACACAAAGGCGGGCTTTCCAATCACGTTCTCGCGCGGAACAAAGCCCCAGTAGCGGCTATCCAGGGAGTTGTCGCGATTGTCGCCCATGGCGAAAAAGCAGCCGGCCGGCACCACCAACTCGCCGTTCACAACATGATGCCGCAGCATCTCGCGCTGTAACACATCCCGCCGCACATCGGGCGCAGCGTCGGTCCAAGCGATATCTGCCGGAGGAAACTCCGTCTGAAAGGAATCGAGAAAGGGCCGGCTATGCCACACGTACGGTTCACGAACCTGCGCTCCATTGCGGTACAACTGACCGTTCACAATCCTCAACCGGTCCCCCGGTACGCCAATTACGCGCTTTACAAATGTCTGCTCCGGGTCCGCGGGATAGCGAAAGGCAAAGATATCGCCGTGTTTGGGTTCCTGGTAAGGGAGCAGATAGCGGCTAATCGGGCCGGGTCTCGCATAGGCCAGCTTGTCAACGACAATATGGTCGCCAATCAGCAGGGTCTTTTCCATGGAACCGGTTGGCACGACATACGACCAGGCGAGGCTGGTTGAGGCAAACAGCAAAATCAGCAGCGTGACAGCCCACTCCGCGAAAGGATTCCTGATCGTAGAAGGGGAGCGTGCCTTCCGTCGGCGAGACGGCTCGGGCGCCTGGGGGAGTTCGGGCGCGCACGGTGCGGTGCTCATCAGAATTTTTATTGTAACGTCGCGGGGGCGATCACTTGCGCATGGGTGATGGCCCTACCTTGTTTGCGCGGAATTTGGAGCGTCCGTTTCGGTCGTACCGCGCGGTCATCCGGCGTGAGATCCGAAGCAGATGCTCCTCTTCGGGAGTGAGCACCATTCCGGATTGCAGGCGTGCTTCTATCACTTCCTGCAGGTCATACGCGTTTTGTATGCTGGCCAGCCACTCGCCCCAGGATACTGGAAAAGACCGCATGACTTAGCTTAGGACCGCTGTCATCTACCAATATTTGCGCCGGGTGATATCAGTGACACAGGTCGCTTTTACACTATCGTTGAAGAGTGGTGTCGAGCGATCGCGAGAAATTGCTTCATACCTGGGAATTGCGGCGAGATTCTTCGGACTGAAAATGCACTATTCAGTAGAACCAGCCCTTAGACGCACCCATAAAGCCGATGACACCGCCGCGCCTAATGCTGATGCTTGCCGGAGCACCAGAGACTTCACTCCAATAGGCCATCGTGCGTAGAAACCTATTTACAGCAGTGCTAGTTGTGTGCAGCCTGACGCTCAGCGCACGTTGCCGAGCGGAGCACAGCGGGTTCCATGAAGCCTTCCGCTCCTACATGCATGACGTCTGGGAAGTGCAGGAAGGCGTCTCCAGCATCTCAATCAACTCCATTGCGCAAACGCCGGACGGCTATCTGTGGCTCGGGACGGAGACCGGACTCGTCCGCTTCAATGGGACCCAGTTTGTCACCTTTAATCACAACAACACTCCGGCGCTAAAAGAAGATTACATTCAAAGCCTCTTGGCGGAGCCCGACGGCACACTATGGGTTGCGAGCAAGCAAGGTTCGTTGATAAAGATGACCAACCGCCAGACCTTCACTGCTCTGGTAGCTGGCGGCCCCAACGATGCCGGACGCATCCAGGTTCTTGCCATCGACCGGTTGCACCATGTGCTTGCCGGCACTCATTCCGGATTGAAGATGCTGGCGGGGAGCACGCTGGTCGATTACCCTCTGCGCAGTTTGCAACGGGGCGAGGGTATCCACTCCCTAATCGTCTCCGCGAATGGTGACCTATGGATTGGCAGCGATTCCTCCGGCTTGGTCCGGGTGACAGCGTCCGGCGAGCAGCATTACACCAGCCCACAGCTATCCAGCAACCGGATCCTTTCTTTGTTCGAGGATCGCGACCGCAATATGTGGGTTGGGACGGATCGCGGCCTGGATGAACTTCGGAACGGCGAATGGATTCACTTCGGATCGAGTTGCGGCTTGGCGGACCGCCATATCCGGAGCATCGCGCAGATGCAAGATGGCCATATCTTCGTGGGAACGGCTGGCGGCGGTCTAAACCGGCTTAACGGCGGGAAGTTCACTGCCTACACAAGTGTCGATGGCTTGCCCGCTGATATTGTGTCCGCACTGCTCGAAGATCGGGAAGGCAGTTTGTGGGTGGGGACCGATGGTGGTGGGCTCAGCCGGCTGAAACCGCGTAGCGTACTTACTTACGCAAGGCAGGACGGTCTCTCGCGCAACCGCACCACGTCTGTTCTCCAGAGCCGCGACGGAACTATGTGGGTCGGAACCGAGGGCGGCGGTCTGAACCACTTGGTGAATGGCCGCTTCTCCGCGTTCACCACTCGGGAGGGAATGTCCAGCAACCTGATTCGTGCCTTGCTCGAGGATAGAGACGGCAATCTCTGGGTCGGAACGGATGGGGCCGGGCTCAACCTTATTCGAGGAGGGAAGGTCCTTCCGTTTCATTCCGGCGCCGCCTTCGCCGATGCCGAGACGCTGGCGCTTGCGCAGGATAGAGACGGTACCGTCTGGATCGGAACATCGAAAGGTCTCGGGTATTTTCGGAACGGAGTTTTCTCCCGATTCACACCAGGCACCCCAGTCAGCGATGACGTGATTACCGCCCTGCTGGTGGACCGGGCGGGAGACCTCTGGATTGCCACCATCGAGCATGGGTTGCAGCGCTTGTCTAATGGCACTCTGGTCTCGTTCGAAGCTGCAGGCCTGCCCCGGGAGTTTGTGGATTCTATCTACGAGGCCCCTGACGGCACTCTGTGGATGGGCACCAATGGCGGCGGTCTGGTCCGCTACCGGGCAGGCGCGTTCTTCACATTTACTCCGGAGCAAGGCATGCTGGACATGATTGCGCAGGTGCTTCAGGATAACCGGGGCAATCTCTGGCTGAGTTCGTCGCGCGGTTTGGCGCGGGTGCCCCTGCGGGCTTTGGATGAAGTTGAAGGTGGCAGCTTGCACGTGCTGCCTTTATCGCTCTACGGCAAATCCGACGGCATGAGAAGCCAGGAGTGTGCGACTCGGAATCAGCCAAACGGCTGGAAGGACGCGAAGGGAGACCTTTGGTTCCCGACTGCTGACGGCGTTGCCGTTGTCCATCCAAATCGTCTGCCCGGAACGAGAATACAGCCCCGAGCCGTTGTCGAATCGTTGATAGCGGACAACCGGACCTTTGACCCGCACGGTCCGCTCCATCTCGGCCGGAACGTCGAACGCTTGGAACTGCATTATGCAGCACCCAGCTTTCTCGCGACTGCGAAGATCGCATACCGGTATCAATTGGTCGGCTTCGACCGCGGCTGGATCGATGCCAAATCGCGCTCCGTCGCCTATTACGCCAGGTTGGCTCCGGGTTTGTACCGCTTCCGAGTCGCTTCTCAGTTCAATGGCGGACCTTGGCAGGAAGCAGTGTTGCCGACAAGTTTTGAACTGGAGCCCCACTTTTACCAAAGGCTTTCGTTTCAAGCGCTATGCGCAATGGGCGTCCTGCTCGCGCTTGCGTTTGCCCACCGGCAGCGTGTGCGCAAAATCCGAACCAACGAACTACGGTTTGCGCGGGAGGTCGCGGAGAAAACAGGTGAACTCGCCCAAATCAAAAAACAATTCCAAAACCTGTTCTCCGACACGCCAACCCCGCTCTTTCTTTACGACACAGATACCTTTGCTTACCTTGAGGTTAATCAGGCGGCGGTCAGCAAGTACGGCTACTCTCGGGAAGAGTTCCTCCAGATGCGCATCACCGATCTGCGCCTGCCTGAAGAATCGGCCCGGCTCATCAGCCTTCTTAAAGTCGCTGGAAATGAGGAGGGAAATTTCGGAACCTGGCAGCATCGATTGAAGAATGGAACGCTAATCGAGGTCGAGATTACCACGCGCGATCTGGAATGGAACGGGCGTCCAGCCCGCCTGGTTGCCGCGCAGGACGTCACCATGCAGCGACAGGTTGAAGCGGCGTTACAGCGGGCTAAGGACAACGCCGAAGCATCGAGTCGCGCTAAGAGCGAGTTTCTCGCGAACATGAGCCACGAAATCCGGACGCCGATGAATGGCGTGCTCGGAATGGCGAACCTTCTCCTGAATACCGACCTGGACCGGGTTCAATCAGAATATGCACATAATCTGAAGACTTCTGCCGAATCGCTGCTTACTGTCATCAACGACATCCTTGACCTCTCGAAAATCGAGGCGAGCAAACTCGACTTGCAGCAGGCTCCGTTCAGCCTGCGAGACAGCTGCATCAATGCGCTGAAGCCTCTCGGGTTCCGGGCAGATGAAAAGCAGTTAGAGTTTGTGCTTGATGTCGCACCGGACGTTCCGGATCATCTGGTAGGAGATCCGGGCCGTTTGCGACAGATCCTGGTGAACCTCGTCGGTAATGCTTTGAAGTTTACTGAACACGGTCACGTTTGTGTGCGCGTTGAGCTGGAGAAGGACGAGGACAGCCACGTTACTTTGCACTTCAGTATCAAGGACACAGGAATTGGGATTCCGGCCCCGAAACTGGCTGTCATCTTCGAACCATTTTCACAGGCCGACGGCTCAGTAACACGACGGTACGGCGGAACGGGTCTCGGGCTGGCAATCTCCCGAAGGTTGGTAGAGATGATGGGCGGCGGGTTGTGGGTAGAAAGCGTGCTCGATTCAGGCAGCACGTTCCATTTCACGGTCAGAGTGCCGCGTACCGACATTGCTTGTCTGGAAAGCTTTGCTTGTTTGAAGGATCGTACCGTTCTGCTGTTGGATCGTGATGGCTTAACATCCCGCAGCTTGATGACAGCTCTCCAGCATTGGGGCATGCGCGTGAGTCTGTCCAGCAGCGCGGCACTGTTCGAGACTCTGGCCGATGGCGCAAGTGGGAGCGTGCCGGATGCCGTGCTGATTGCTTCTCAATATGAAACGGACATCGGCGTCCGTAGCGCCATCGCGCAGCATCCGAAACTCGCCGAGGTGCCGAAGTTCTGGCTAGCGCCAGCGTCTGCCGGCCAAGACCTGGTCCGGTTGGCAAACCTGCCCTTCTCACGACTTTTCTGCCATCCTGTCGGTGCCAGCGAAATAAGCCGCGTTCTGCTGGAGCACTTTATGGCTGATAAAAACGGCGGTAACAAGTCCCAGCCGTTTGCTGCTGGAAATGCCGACCCGCACGGGACCGAACGTAAGTTGCGAATCCTCGTGGCTGAGGACAATCGGGTCAATCAGTTAGTTGTCCGACGCATGCTGGAACATCGTGGTCATCGCGTGTTTATCGCGAATCACGGACGAGAGGCTTTGGCGACACTCGACCGCGAAACCGTTGACGTGTTTTTATGCGATGTGCAAATGCCGGAACTGGATGGTTTCGGGGCCACCGCCGAAGTCAGGCGTCGGGAAGCCGGAACCGGCGTGCACCTGCCGATCATCGCTTTAACCGCCCATGCCATGCGAGGCGATGACGCACGCTGCTTTGCGGCGGGCATGGACGGCTATCTCACAAAGCCTATCGAAGCCGAGACCTTATTTCGGACCATACGCAGTCTGACTGATCAATACCCGGCCAAGAGTCTTGCTCCTGCTTAACCACATTCCCGAACAATTTGGTTAGCCCGGCTCACCGCCTTTATCTGATGCGTTCTTCCGTGGCGAGCTGATTTCCTTCCTCCGCACTTACAAGCCAAATTCATTGCTTCGGCCATCAATGTGCCAATATAACTGGGCACCAATATCGTCATCTATGGAGCCCACCTTTGACTTACCGTAATTTATGTTGCGCAGCATGTTTCCTGGTTCTCAGCGGCAACTCTCTTTGGGCCGATGTCAGCTATCAGGAAACAACTCAGATCACGGGCGGCGCCATGCTTGGCGTGATGAAGATGGCCGGTGCGTTTGCAAGGGGTGGGCACAAGCCAACCGATCCCATTCAGAGTTCGGTTGCAATCAAAGAAAATCGTATGGTCCGTAAGAGCGCTGACACCGCAACCATCATCGATCTGGATAAGCAGACGATGCTGACCATCGACTATCAGAAGAAAAGTTACTCCGTTATGACCTTCGAGCAGATGCGGCAAATGCTGGAACGCCAAACGGCCAAGGCAAAGTCTGAAGATGGGCAGAAAGTGAACGCATCGGTGGACGTTAAGTTGGAGGAAACCGGGCAGAAACGGACCATCGCCGGAACCGAGACTCACGAAGTAGTGATGACCGTGACGATGTCTGGAACAGATTCCCAAAGCGGACAGACTGGCGCCATGAACGTCGTCAGCGACATGTGGCTTGGAAGTGATTTTCAGGGTTCGGATGAGATACGTAACTTCAACCAGCGCTTAGGTCAGGAACTAGGCTCCATCCCTTTTGGGGGCGCAAACCGGCCGGAGATCTCGAAAGCCATGGCTGAGATGTATAAGCAAGGTTCAAAGCTGGGCGGCGTGCCGCTCGAAACAGTGATGAAACTGGGCGCGGCGGGCCAACCCGCGAACGGCTCCTCGTCGGGGAGTGCATCTGCCACGCGGCCTGCCGCGAACGCCGATAACCATTCAGATCAGCAGGCTTCACAACCAACCTCGTTAAGTGGTGTCATGGCCGGGGCACTCGGTCAGCACTTTGGGTTTGGTCACAAGAAAAAGCCAGACAGCGCATCGAACGAAGGGAACGGTTCGGGCGCGGCACCCAATTCCACTTCCGATGCACTGATTGAGATGACCAGCCACACATCGAACTTCAGCACCGGCTCTGTGGACACGGCCTTGTTCGAAGTGCCGGCCGGCTTCTCGCAACGTTCTAATTAGTATTAGTTGCAGGCGTGACTTCGAAGTGGGTACTTTGAAGATGCCCCGCTCGCAAAGTAGCTCATCCGAAAAATCCATCTCTATGTTTATGCCTGGCCGCGCGCTTGCGGTAGCTAGCTTATATCTTCTGATCGCTTTTCCTTCATTACTGCCCGCGGCGGATGCTTTCAATCCAAAGCTCTTTACAGAACTGCACTGGCGCGACATCGGCCCCTTCCGGGGCGGGCGCACCCGGGCACTGGCAGGTGTTCCCAGCCAGCCGAATGTGTTTTACATCGCTGCTGTCAATGGCGGTGTTTGGAAGACCGATGACTACGGGCACACCTGGAACCCGATTTTCGACCACGAAGAGACTGGGTCGGTGGGAGCTATCGCTATCGCGCCATCCGATCCCAACGTGATCTACGTAGGCAGCGGCGAGGGCTTGCAGCGGCCTGACTTATCGACGGGCGATGGAATCTACAAATCGGTCGACGGAGGGCAAAACTGGACCCATCTCGGTCTGCGTGACGGTCAGCAGATTCCACAGATTGCGGTTGATCCGAAAGATCCCAATCGGCTGTTTGTCGCCGTTCTCGGCCATCCGTATGGACCGAATAAGGAACGCGGTTTGTACCGTTCGGTCGACGGAGGTCAAAGCTTCGAAAAGGTCCTTTACAAGGACGAGAACACCGGTGCCAACGATGTGAAGATCGATCCCGCCGACCCCAACATCGTTTACACCTCGCTGTGGGAGGCGCGGCAAGGCCCGTGGGAGAACGCCGCTTGGACTGGCAGCAACGGCGGCCTATTCAAGTCCACCGACGGCGGGGAACATTGGAAGGCTTTGTCGAGTGGTCTGCCTGATGATGGCGTGCGGCAGGCCAACATCGCGATCGCGCCAAGCAACCCCGCGCGCGTCTTTGCGGCTGTCGCCACCGCGACGGGAACGGGCATCTATCGGTCAGAAGACAGAGGAGAAAGCTGGGTCAAGATCACTGACGACGCCCGGCCGGCAGCGCGCATCGGCGGCGGTGACTTGCCCGTGCCAATGGTCGATCCCAAGCATGAGGACGTGGTCTACAGCGCCACAGTCGTGACCTGGAAGTCCGTCGACGGCGGCAAAACCTGGACCGGGATTCGCGGCGCCCCGGGCGGCGACGACTATCAGGGTATTTGGATCAATCCCGTTCATCCGGAGATCAAGCTTGTGGTCAGCGATCAGGGCGCGATTGTCACAGTGAATGACGGCCAGACCTGGACCGACTGGTATAACCAGCCCACGGCGCAGATGTACCACGTCGCCGCGGATAATGCCTTTCCGTACCGTGTCTGTAGCGGGCAACAGGAAAGTGGCTCGGCGTGCGTTCTCACTCGCGGGTCGGACGGCGAAATTACTTTCCGCGACTGGCATCCCGTCGGCGTGGAAGAGTATGGCAACGCGGTTCCCGATCCGCTGGATTCGAATATCGTGTTCGGCGGCAAAGTCACCCGCTATGACCGCCGGACAGGACAAGTACAGAACATAGGGCCAAAACCGGCGCGCGCGGGCGACTATCGTGTTGTGCGTACGGCGCCACTGGTGTTTTCGCCAAAAGATCCACACACGCTGTACTTCGCCTCGAATACCCTTTGGAAGACTCGGAGCAATGGGCAAAGCTGGGTGCAGATCAGTCCCGATCTCACCCGGAAAACCTGGCAGGTGCCAGAGAGCGTTGGCAAATATAAACAAGATTCAAGTGCGCAGCCAAGCCAGCGGGGTGTTATCTACGCCGTTGCGCCCTCTCCGCTTGACATCAACGTAATTTGGGCTGGAAGCGACGATGGACTCGTTCACCTGACGGTGGATGGAGGAGCTCATTGGAAGGATGTGACGCCGCCTGCTCTACAGCCATGGGCGAAGGTATCGATTATCGAGGCGAGCCACTTTGACCGCAACACCGCCTATGTGGCCGTAAACACTTTCCGATTGGATGATCTTCGTCCCCACATCTATCGAACACAAGATGGCGGTAGGACGTGGCACGAGATCGTGCAGGGCATTCCGGACGGCGCAGCAACCAATGTGGTTCGGGAAGACGTGAAACGTAAGGGCTTGCTATTTGCCGGAACCGAGCGCGCCGTCTATGTTTCCTTTGACGATGGGGAGCATTGGCAGTCGCTTCGCATCAATATGCCCGCCACCTCCATCCGGGACTTACTCATCAAAGATGACGATCTGGTAGCTGCGACTCACGGCCGCGGCTTTTGGATCTTAGACGACATCGCGCCACTACGGGAATGGAGCGATCCGGTCTTTCAAGCGCCGGCTCACCTCTTTCGCCCCCAAACAGCTATGCGGGTGCGTTGGAACACCAATACCGACACTCCGCTACCGCCTGATGTGCCCGCCGGAAAGAATCCGCCCGACGGCGCCGTCATCGACTACTTCGTCGGAGCGGGCAGCGGCGGCGGCGAGGTCGTTCTCGAGATTCTCGATCGCGCCGGTCATGTCGTCCGCAGGTACTCCAGCAACGATCCCATCGCTGAGATCGATCCGCGTCTGGCCATCCCGCGCTACTGGGTTCGTCCGCCATTGCATCTGGCAAACGACAATGGTTTCCATCGCTTCCTCTGGGACATGCACTACACGCCGCTGCCGGAGAAGCATGACGAGTTCCCCATGCAGGCGGTGTTCGAAGACACAGCTCCGGCCACCGATTCGCCCTGGGTGATGCCTGGCAACTACACCGTTCGGCTGACGGTTGCTGGCACCTCTTATACGCAGCCACTGGCCATTGCTATGGACCCGCGTGTTCGTACGCCGGCGTCGGGGCTTTCGCAACAGTTCTCACTTTCAAAGCAGATCTACGATGATCTGTTGGCGAGTGAGAAAACACTCGACGAAATTCGAGCATTTCGCACTCAGCACCAAGACCAGGCTGATCTCGAGAAGAAGGTTCGGGACCTGGAGGGCGAACAGTCGGGGCGGGTTCCCAGACGAGGTGCACCCGGTCCTGACACGTTTGCCTCAGTAAACGGGACACTGACCGCCTTACTGCAAGCGTTGCAGGAGGCCGATGTGGCGCCAACAACACAAATGATCGCAGCCGTGGCCGATCGCCGTGCGGCATTGCACAAACTGATGACTCGTTGGAACGAACTGCGAGAGGGCAGTTGAATTCGCTTCAGAAACTCAGGCGCGCCGAAAACTGCATGGACCGGGCAGGCAACTGATTTGTGATGCCCGCCAGTGGCTGGCCAAAACCAGCACCGGGCGAACCTCCATTGCCAAAGGTTCCGCTATAACCAACAAAATTGGCATGGTTCAGTACGTTGAATGCTTCCGCTCGCAGCAGCAGCCGCAAACGCTCAGAGCCAAGCGAGAACGGCCGCTCCACGAATGGCGACAGATCGTAAATGGGCCGGCCTCGACCGGTGTTGCGTCCCACCACCGCACCGTCAATCACCGGCCGGTCGGTCGTGGCACCCGTATCACCGCTGTTGGTGGTGCCGGTCGTCCAGTTATAAGGGAGTCCGGAGCCCCACGTAGCCATGCCCCCCAGGCTGATGTGCAGCGGAGCGGCATAAACACCACTCAGAACCAGGCGCTGGCGCTCATCGAAGATGGCGTTCCCGTTTTCTGTGCGTCCGGTGAAGTTGGCATCGTTGGGATTCTGACTGGGGATATCTGGATCGACATTATCGATCGCATGCGACCAGGTGTAGCTGGCCAGCATCTGTAGGCGATGGCTAAAACGATGGCTGAGATTCACGTCCAGGGCGTCGTAATAGGCGTAACCATCGTTCACGTCTGTCTGGATCACACTGTACGGCGGTTGAGGATTGCTCGCGCGCGAATTACTGCAATTCACGTGGTTCTGCTGATACCACCAGATCCAATAAGGGCGGCTGCAGTTAGCAGCCTGCGCCGAGCGGCTCTGCCCCGGAACGGTCCTCAGGAATGGGGCAGGAGCATCCACGTCCAGGGGACGAATGTTGCGTAGCGTGTGCGAACCCACGTAGTCGAGACTCAAAACCCAGTCAGGCGCTAGCTGTTGCTGGACACCGAACGTCCATTGCTCCGAGTACGGGTTCAGCAGTCTCGTCGGATACCCGGCCAGCGTGGATGTCGGGAAGAACTGATTCAGATACGTGGCTTCACCTGGGCGCACGTATAAGGTGCGCAAGGGGATTGCAGCTCCTGCGGGAAAGGCCACCAGCGGCGCAGCAGCAACGCTCGAAGGGAATCCAATCTGTCCGGGTGCTGCCGTGTAATTGAAAACACCGGTCGGACCTGTTAGGGCATAATTCGCTTCCGAATTATCCACGACCTGAGAATTGTAAATTCCAAATCCGCCGCGAATGACCGTTCTGCCATTGCTGTTCACGTTGTAGGCAAAACCCAGACGTGGAGCAAAGTTCAGGCGGGAGTCTGTGAAGGTTTGCTGCTGATAGCGCAGCCCCAGATTAATGGTCAGATCGGGCCGGACGCGATAATCGTCTTGAATAAAAAGCGACCAGAGAACGTCGTTCACGCTGTAGTTGGCATTGCCATAGCTTTGCGTATAGGTGCTGACATTGCTGAGATTATTCAGATACGCCGGCGCTTCACAAACGCTAGCAGCTTGAGTACACGTCTTGTAAACGAACTGGCCGGCATAAATAGGTCCGCCGTATTCCTTGCTGTTTCCGCCGGTATGAGCAGCGATCACGTCGGCGCCGACGTTGATCTGGTGACGTCCCGCATTTACCGATACCGTGTCATTAGCCTGATATTGGCGATTCAACAAGAGCGCTGATTGAGAAGTTCCGGAGGTGAAGACTCCTCCCGAGGAGATCGGGACCGAGTACTGCGTCCCGTTGATGACAGGGTCGAACTCGGTGATGGGTGAGGCCAGTTGAAACTGCAGCCGGAGACTGTTGATCACCGATGGCCGCAGAGTTGCGGTCTCGCCGACCTCTTCGGAGTAAGTGCGTCGTCTGAATATGCGGTCGACACTGGGCAGATTATTGCCGCCGACGGTTCCGTTTGGGTTCGTATCGTAGTAGAGATCGAATGCACTCCGCAGGAACAGATTGTTCCTTTCAGTGAACTGGTGATCCATTCGAAGCGAGCCGAGCCAGTCCCGGTAACGACCAATGAAGTTTCCGGGCTGGATGGGTGATGTCACTGGCGAGGCTCGATTCTCCGAGCTGTACTCCCCGGCGACAAAGAATTGGGTGTTCTTCTTTGCGCTCATCGGGCCGGAGAGCGATAAGGCTCCTTGTCCTAAGGTGTCGTTGGTCAAATCATTGCCGCTGGTTGCATTCGTGGCACTAAAACCGGAGAGCTTGGCTTCGGGAGCCGAAGGACGCCAGAGCCCGAGTGCCTCGCCATGGAATACATTGCCGCCGCTTTTCGTGACAATGTTGATTGCGCTGCCCGCGCTGCCGCCATATTCGGCTGAGAATTCATTCACCAGAATGGTCATCTCCTGAACCGCTGCCAACGGAACGTTAGTGAAAATCGTCTGTCTTCCCCAACTATCGTTGGCCGTTGCGCCGTCCACCTCGAAAGATGTTTGGCGCCTTCCTGTTCCATTCGTGGTAAACAGATCCTGATTCATGAAAACATCGCCCTGGTTGATGGCCGGCCGGTTGGCCGCGTTCAGCAACGGAAGATAGGTGATCCTCCGGTTGAGAAGCGGAACTTCTTGCACCTGCGTCGACCCAAGCCGGTCGCCAATTTGCGGTTGATCGCTGCGGACATCGCCGGCTATCCCCGTCACGGTAATCTGCGTGCTGCTGCCTGCAACCGCGAATTGAAGCTTTACATCTGCATTGGTTCCGCTGGCGAGTGTGATGGCGTGTAAGCTGGCCTCGACGAATTTCTCTTTGGTCGCGATCATGTCGTAAGCACCGGCAACCGGGATAGCCGCGAACCAGAATCTGCCGGAAGCATCGGTTCTTGTGGTACGCCGCAGCCCGGTTAGTTGTTGCGTAAGTTCCACCTGTACATCCGCGACCGGTGCCTGGCTTGTATCTACAACTAAGCCTGAGATAGACGCGGTATCAGGCGTCTGCGCCGGCAGCGTTGCGGACAGAATACAAAGAGCAACAAGTGTTGTAGTAAGTCGAATCACAGGCTCCCTATTCGATGGCTTTCAGTGGTCACCTTCGCTGCCTCGTTCGGGGAGTGTCGCAGGCGTAGAGAAAGACTAAACCAGACTACAGCATGAGATTCTGTTCCTAGCCGTGAGAGCATGTAGGTTCGTCCTCCAGCCACGTTTGCCATCCGCGCCTCGTCTGCCCGACGGTGTTCCTTATCTCTAAAGTGCCAATAGAACATGAAATCCAGATATTTGTCCGCTACCGTTCTGCTGTTCGCTTCCATCTGTACCGCCCAGGATGTCAGTAGCCTGAAGGCGTTGAAGTGGCGGTCCATTGGGCCTTTCCGCGGTGGAAGGTCGGCCACCGTAACCGGTGTTGAATCCCAGCCTGACGTGTACTATTTCGGGGCGGCCGCCGGCGGCGTCTGGAAAACCACCAACGGAGGCTTCAGTTGGGTGTGCGTTTCGGACGGGCAACCTTTCGGCACAGCCTCCATTGGAGACATCGCCGTCGCCCCATCGGATCCAAATATCGTTTACGTGGGAACAGGTGAGTACGATATTCGCGGTAATGTCGCCAGCGGAGACGGCATGTACAAGTCGACCGATGCCGGCAAGACGTGGAAGCACATCGGCCTGGAGAATACCCGCCAAATCTCCCGCGTGCGCGTGGACCCCACTAACCCGAATCTTGTGTATGTAGCGGCGCTTGGGCATATTTGGGCTCCGAACGAGGATCGGGGAATTTATCGTTCGAAAGATGGCGGGAAAACATGGGAGAAGATCTACTCGCGCGGACCCAAAGCGGGCGCAAGCGAGTTAGTGTTTGATCCTACCAACGCCAGCATCCTCTACGCAGCCTTCTGGGAAGCCTACCGCAAACCCTGGGACTTGGAAAGCGGAGGACCTTCCAGCGGCATCTTTAAATCCATCGATGGTGGCGATACGTGGACCGAACTCACTAAGAACGATGGACTGCCCAAAGGCACGCTCGGCAACATTGGATTGACGGTATCTCCTGCGAATCCGGAACGGATCTGGGCTTTGATTGAAGCCGAAGACGGCGGCGTGTTTCGCTCTGACGACGCAGGCAAAACGTGGAAAAAGATGAACGACGAAAGGAAGCTTCGTCAGCGCGCCTGGTATTACGGACGAATTTTTGCGGATTCGAAGGACGGCGAGAAACTCTACGCGACGAATGTGGGCTTCTTTCGTTCCGATGATGGGGGAAAGACCTGGAATAGTATTCCAACTCCGCACGGAGACAATCACGACCTGTGGATCTCTTCGGCGAATCCCCGGCGCATGATTGAAGCCAACGATGGCGGCGCCACGGTCACTACCGATGGCGGCAAGAACTGGAGCACGGAAGACAATCAGCCCACAGCTCAGTTCTACCGGGTGGCGCTGGATGATGACTTTCCTTACAACGCTTATGGCGCACAGCAGGACAACACGACGGTGCGAACCGCGACGCGCAGTGCCTCCGGCAGCATCGGCGAGCGGGACTGGTATCCCGTGGGCGGCGGCGAAAGCGGTTGGATTGCACCTTCGCCGAAGGATTCGAATATCGTCTTTGCAGGATCGTACGATGGCCTGATCACCCGTTACGACCATCGCGACGGACAGACCCGCAACGTGACGATCTGGCCGGACAACGAGATGGGCTGGGCGCCCGCTCAGCTAAAGTACCGCTTCCAATGGAACTTCCCATTGTTATTTTCAAAGCACGATCCTAATTTGATGCTTGCCGGCGGCAACGTCTTGTTCGCGTCCACAGATCAGGGCCAGAGTTGGAAGCCGATCAGCGGTGACTTAACGCGTAACGATAAATCAAAGCAGATATCCTCGGGCGGTCCGATCACCAAAGACAACACCAGTGTTGAGTACTACGACACCATCTTCACCGTGAACGAATCACCGGTGCAAAAAGGGCTGCTATGGGTCGGCTCGGACGACGGAATGGTTCATCTAACACGGGACGGAGGACAGCACTGGGCGGACGTCACTCCGAAAAACGCACCGGAATGGATGCAAGTCAACTCCATGGAAGCCTCTCCCTTCGATGCCGGAACGGCTTACATCGCCGGTACGATGTATAAGTTCGACGATGACCGCCCGTACTTGTTCAAGACTGTCGATTACGGCAAGACTTGGCAGCAGATCACGACGGGGATCCCGCAAGGTGCGCTCACCCGCTGCATTCGCGAAGATCCGAACAAGCGCAACCTTCTGTACGCGGGAACGGAAACGGGAATCTACGTTTCCTTCGATGGCGGGGCGAAATGGCAGAGCATGCAACTCAATCTGCCGGTCACGCAGATCGCGGATCTCGCCATTCAAAAGAGGGAACACGAGCTGGTTGCTGCCACACACGGGCGAGCCTTTTGGATTTTCGATGACACCAACATATTGGCTCAGCTAAACGATGGGCTCACCAGTCAAGATGTCCATTTGTTTGAGCCGAAACACACGTACCGCGGAGCCTTCGGCCGGGGCGGCGGTCGCAGTGTGTCGAATGCGGGCGCTAATCCTGCCAATGGTGCCGCGGTCTATTACTGGCTGAAAGAAAAGCCGACGGATGAGATAACGATGGAGTTCTTAGACGGCGACGGGAAAACAATCAAGAAATTCTCGAGCAAGCCGGCCTCTGACGAACACGCCTCCGTCACGAGCACTGCCCCGGAAGGAGAAGAGGAAGGCGATGAACCGCGCGGCGGAGGCAAAACTCCTCTCATTCCAGCGGAGAAGGGATTGAATCGATTTGACTGGGATCTTCGCTACCCGGATGCCACCAGCTTTCCCAAAATGATTCTCTGGGCTGGCGGCGTACGCGGACCAGCCGTAGTTCCCGGGACGTACAAAGTTCGTTTAACGGTCAACGGAAAATCACAAACGCAATCGTTCGAAGTTCGCAAAGATCCGCGGATCGCCACCACCCCGGAACAGTTTGCGGCCCAACTTGAATTCGGCCTTCAGGTGCGCGACAAGCTGAGCCGCACCAACGAAGCAGTGATCCAGATACGGCAGGTACGTGAGGAACTGGAGCAACTGACGGCTCGATTAAAGGCCGGAGCTCAGACCGACAGATCGAAGAGCTTGCTGGAGCGATCCAAGAATCTTTCGGCGGAAATGACCAAAATTGAGGAAGCGCTCTACCAGACAAAGAGCAAAGCGAGCGAAGATCCGCTAAACTTTCCTGTCCGGCTGAATGACAAGCTTGCCGGTCTGCTGACGGAAGTGGAAGCTTCCGACACCCAGCCAACTTCGGCCCAACAACAGGTTTACGAGAGCCTCGTCACGGACATCAACGCGCAACTGAAAGCCTGGGATCAGGTGAAACAAGGAGACATCCCTGCCTTCAACAAAAACGTCAGGGACGCCGAAGTCCCTGCCATCTCATTGAAGAAAACGGGTGACGCACCCGGCTCATGAGCGCGCTTGATCTTTCGAATTATGCCGGGTTAACGGCCGTGGTCTTGCTGACCGTGAACGTCTTACTTGGCTTAGTGCTCTCCACACGCTACCGGCCACCATCACGCTGGTGGCCTTACGGCAGGCGGCGCATCTTCGACATCCACAACTGGACTGCTTACACCGCCCTGGGCTTGGTAATTCTTCATCCGGTCCTGCTTTTGTTTTCGTCCAGAGCGGGCTTTCACGTGGTTGATGTGATTGTCCCGTTACGCTCGCCCGGGCAGACGCTGTACAACTGCTTCGGCGCGGTCGCCTTTTACCTGCTGCTTTTTGTTATTGGTACGTCCTATATGCGCAAGCGGATAACGTACCGCCTCTGGAAGTTTTTTCATTACGTTTCTTATGCGACGGCGGCGCTGATGTTTCTGCATGGCATCATCATCGATCCGGAAGTAAAGAAACAACCTCCTGACCTTCTGGACGGAGAAAAGCTTCTGCTCGAAGCCTGTCTACTTCTCGTTCTCATTGGCTCGGTTATGCGGATCCGGCGCGTCGGGACCCGCAAGCCTTTCTCTGGTGTTGCAGTTACGGAAGAGTGGGAGACGGCTTCAGAGCGATAGCTTCACCCTCGAAAATGGTCGGCGCGCCCGCCGCATACGCCGACTTATTGAACGGCGCAACGTCCGATTTGAGGAGCGCGTTGAAAGCAGCGATGCGCTTCTCCAGATCCTCCCGGAACTGAGCCATGCGCTCCTTCATCAATGCATTCGGCGGTTCGTCGTACGACTCAGAGAGTTCGCCCGCCAAGCCCTCGATGTTGGAGTGAAGCGCCGTTAGAGCGTGAATATCATCCTCTTCCACATTGTGTTGAATGTTGGGATCGTACGCTGCGTCCTTGAACGAAGTGAGCTTCTTCCCGAGTTCCTCGCTTTGCTGGGCCACCGCAGTGTACTTGCCTTGACTCCCATCGCGAAACGCAGCACTTTTCTTCAGATCGTTCAACTGCGCCTTCATCAGATCGATGCGCCCGATCATCGTGTTGAGTGTCACGACCTCGTCGCGCAGCGTTAGCGCAGCCTCGGTTTGTGCTCGAAAGCGGCTTTCGTCCACGTGTAGATTTGGGTCCGGTTGGACAGTGACGCCTGTGTTCTGGGTTTTACCGTTCACCGTTACCGCCACGTTGTATTTACCCGGAAGGACATGCGGACCCGTTGTGAAGTAACGAACCTCTTCCAACTCGCCTGGTTCTAAGGGGCTCGATGGGATGCTTGAATCGAGACGCCTGGCGCCCTGGTATCGCAGGTTCCAAACGAAGCGATTCACCCCGGCATCGGAAGGTCCGAAGTGGGTCGCCACCACATTCCCACTGGCATCTGTGATGGTGATCTTCACCGGGCTTTCGTGCGCTTCCTTCTGCTCAGGAGAGGCTTCCAGCTTGGTCTTCAGTAAGTAATCGATAGCGGAGCCTGCGGGTGCGTTCGGTGCGGAGTAGGCCACCGGATTGTCCTCGTCCGAATCCCAGTGGTGGAAGAGCGTTCCCGTACCCGCGTTAAAGAGGTGAAAATCGCTTGCTTCGATAGCTGCGCTGAACTGTTCCAGGGGCCGCATATCGTCAAAGACGAAGAACCCGCGGCCGTGCGTCGCAACCACAAGATCATGACTGCTTTGCACGAAGCTTAGATCCCAAACGGGCGTGGTCGGGAAATGTGCTTTGATGCGACGCCAGTGTTCGCCAGCGTCTTGCGAATAGAACAGGCCTTGTTCGGTTCCCGCCACCAGGAAACCGCGCAAGTTTGGATCCTCTCTGATCACAACTACCGGGGCTGCGGGCAGATCGCTTGAGATGCTGGTCCAGGTCTTGCCAAAGTCCGTTGTTCTAAACGCATAGGCGTGACGGTCAGCCACTTCGTGCGCATCGAACGTCACGTACGCTGTCCCGGCATCGAAAGGCGAAACGCCGATCTGATAAACACGCGCCCACTGAGGCGCGTTCGGAATGGATGCATCCACCCGCGTCCAGGTTTTGCCGCCATCGCGTGTCAGCTGCACACACCCGTCGTCCGTTCCTACCCATATGACTTTGCCATCCGTAGGCGCCAACGTGATCGACAGAATGGTGTCGTAACTTTCCGCACCGCTGATGTCGTGGTGAATAGGGCCACCCGCGACAGGTTGCTTGCTCTTGTCGTTGCGAGTCAGATCGCCGCTAATAGCCGTCCAGGCCCGGCCGCCATCGGTCGACTTGAATACTACGTTGCCACCGAGATACACTTCGTTCGCGTCGTGTGGAGATACCGCGATCGGGCTGGTCCAATTAAAACGATATTTCAGCTCCGATGGCGCAGTGTTCTCCACGCTCGGAATATAGGGGCGCTCGAAATGAGATAGGTGCGTGCGCTTGTCCAGACGCTCTATAAATCCATTTTGCGCGTCCGAGTAAATGATGTTTGCGTCGCTTGGAGCAGGCACTGCGTACTCGCCATCGCCTCCCACCACGGTGTACCAATCGGCATTGGTGACGCCGTGCCGACCGTAATTGCTCGAAGGCCCGCACCACGCGCTGTTGTCCTGCAATCCGCCGCATACCGTGTACGGCCGCCCAGAGTCCGTGGCGACCTGATACAACTGCTCCACCGGCAGAGAGTCCACAAAGCGCCAGGACTTGGCGGCATCCATGCTGAGGAACACTCCACCGTCATTTCCCTGAATCATGCGCGAGGGGTCCTGCGGGTCGATCCACAACGTATGGTGGTCCGGATGAACGCCGTGATCAGCCATGTGTGCCGTCTTCCCGCCGTCGTCGGATTCCATCATTTCGAAGGAGAGAAAAAAGACTTTGTTCTCATCCACCGGTGAGACAACCATGCGTGAGAAGTAGAAGGGGCGCACGTCGAGCGCATGATTATCGGTTACCTCTTCCCAATGGTTTCCCATGTCAAGCGATTGCCAGAGCAAGCCTTTCTTCGCGGCAATCAAGGCGTAGAGATGACTTGGATTGCTGGGCGCGGAAGCAATGGCGATTCGGCCCAGCGGACCTTTGGGAAGACCCTCGGTTAACTTCTTCCAGGTTTCTCCGCCGTCAGTGCTGCGGTAAAGGCCGCTGGTTTCGCCGCCATCTTCCAGCGTCCACGGATAGCGGCGGAAATGCCACATGGCCGCATACAGCACTTGAGGATTGTCGGCCTGCATGGTCAAATCTGAAACGCCGGTGGTCTCGTCGACGAACAGCACCTTCTTCCAGCTTTTGCCCCCGTCGACGGTGCGAAACACACCGCGATCCCCGTTAGGACCCCAGGCGTGTCCCAGTGCACCCACGAACACGATGTTTGGATTGTGCGGGTCTACCATCACTCGCGAAATCTGCCCCGCGTCCTGAAGGCCCATGCACTTCCAGGACTCGCCCCCGTCAGGCGAAAAGTAAACGCCCGCGCCATCGATCACATCGTTGCGGACGTTCGCTTCACCCGTACCAACCCAGACGAGATTCGGATTAGAAGGCGCAAGCGCGATGGCGCCAATCGAAGCCGTGGCCTCGTGCTCAAACACGGCTTTCCAGGTGATGCCGCCGTTAGTGCTCTTGAAAACACCGCCGGCCGCAGCGCCAGCGTAATAGAGATTCGGGTTTCCCGGAACACCAACAACGGAAGTGATTCTGCCCCCTGCAATGGCAGGACCGAGATTGCGGAAATGGAGGTTGTGGAAGACCTCCGTGTCCGCGTCGGATTGTAGACCGGAAGTGTCCTGAGACCACACGATGTTCGTCGAACAGACACAGGCCACCATCGCACACAGCGGTAAGAGACACGAGCGGAATCGGGAATGGGAGAACGGAGTTGTCATAGTGAGCGGTCAGCCCCTTGGCATGCGCCAAGATCGCGAGTGATTTTTATTCTCGCAGTGTGCAAAGCGCCGCCCGCTGGATGCGCTGCCGCATGTCGATAAGAGATAGGGAGGGGAACGAGGAAAGTCTTGGGGACAATCGAGGTTCTGATGCTCTGATCACGAACCCTTGGCTCACTTGGGCATCGCCAAGTGTGAACCTGGCCAGGAGCGGCGCCGGTACATCCCGGCTAGCCGCTTATCCTGCGCCGAAAAACGATGGCTGAACGGAATCCAACGAAGTGATCTCGTAACTGCTTGAATCGAGCATTGCTGGTACCGTCCGGCTACCAGGAGGCCTGTTCGAATTTTAGAATCCGAACAGGGCCAGGATGGCCTGAACAAAAGGATCAACGATTACGGGAGAGTGTCCACCAGAGATGAGGAAGCTGAGAATGTGCATTGGCTAAGTCCCTTTCGCACACGAGACTAGCTTTGGCGACCCTCATTTTGGCCGGGAAAAACCCTTCCAAATCATTGAAAACAAAGCAAATATAAATCTGAATACTTTTGTGACCGGCTTTTTTGGAGCCCGAGCGAAATGGTCAAAACCGCCCGGAGGGAGCAGCAGAAGAGTTGTAATCGCGAGAGAATGGGACGCGACTAGAACGCGAGCTCAGCGATCGTGCCGTCCTCGCTTCCATCGGCGGGGGAAGCATAGGAAACGGTCACATTCTTCGGTTTTAGCGGCCCGCAACTGAACATCGTCATCACGTTTGTTCCGTCCTTGACCACTACGTCCCTGGGATCGCGTGGCATCGCGAACACCATCTCGCGTGCACCCACCTGGACATGCAGCCGGTACGGTCCGCCTGGCAAGCAATCAAACGCTTTCGTTATGCCTTGCACCTTTGTCAGTTGGGCATGCGGGTGTGGAACGGCGCCATTGGCTGAGTCGAGACTCTTATCGTCCGAGGTCGGAGTAGCAACCGAAGACGATGCCGGAGCGGCATCGTCTTCGCGATCGAGGAAGGTCAGCAATCTTTCAATCTGCGATCGCTCTTCAGGCGTCTTGGCGTAGGACAGGGCTTTCTGGGCGCTCTCTCTTGCCCCGGCATACTCCTTCAGATTGGTGCGAGCGAACGCCGACATTGTGAAGAAGCGGCAAGCTTCGTCAGGCGGCACCGTATGGACCGGCAGTAAGGTCTGATACGCCTTGGCATACTGGTGTGCTGTAAGCGCAGTACCGGCGAGAAATAAACGCGCATCCAGGTTGTCAGGCTGAAGCTCGATCGCTTCCGACAACAACGTTTCCAATTTGTCGGGAGGTGGGTTCGTGGGCTGTAACAGCTGAGCGTACTGATAAATCAGCTTCGGATTCTTCAGGCCGTGTTCCACTGCCAGCCCGAAATGCCTTCGTGCATCCTCAAGCTTGTTCTGTTGCCAAGCCAGGTAGCCCATGGAAACTTCAACGTCCAGGTTTTTGGGGTTTTGCTGCTCCAGCACTTGCAGGCGCTCCTGCGCCTGGCCTGCCGTCTGCGGTCGCGTGGAGAGCAGATCGGCCAAGGCAAGCTCCAAATCGAACGGCAATAACGGCGAGATCGCGGGATCCAGGTCTGCTTTCGGAAGAGCGACGTTGTACACCGCGCCGCGTACGCTGCTTTGGTGCACATAGCGCCGGACATCTTCTCCTACCTGTGCCACGCTCTTGCCGTAAATCGATTGAAGTGCGTCGGGTGTAGGCGTTCCATTGGCAACCCTTGCCAGAAATTTCGAGTAGCCGGCCGAGTAGGCAGGTCCAAGCTCCAGCATGTGGGTGAGAGCCCAGCTCTGGGCGTAGAAAATTGCCATCTTGTCCGGGATGTTGTAGTACGGCGAGTTGTGATCCACCGCAAAGAGAACGTTCCAGTCCATCCATGGCCGGCCATTGAGCACAACGCCATAGGCCGCTAATGGGCGGCCTACCAGAGCCTTGTTCCCCTCCGGTTCCAGCGAGGAGTAAAGGTCAGCCATGCCCTCATTCAGCCAGATGGGAAGATTCAGCTTCAAGTGCTGCACGATGAGATGGGTGTATTCGTGAATCGCGGCCTTGTGATGCTCCGGTTCAATATCCTGCATGACAATGTAGTCACGCTCGTGACTCTGCTGGTAATAGGCAAACGCCCCGGCATTGATGCGATAGGGTTTGAACTCTTTTTCGGAAGAGAACGCGATGATGCGGACACGGCCCTCCGGCGCTTGGTGGGCGGCGCTGTTTTGCAGGAAAAAGTATCGTACCTGTTCGAAGCTCTGTAAAGCGTCTAACGCTTGCTTCTCGGTGCTGTCGGTATAGAGTTCGAAATGCGACGTGGTCAGACTAATCCAACGCTCGCGCGCGCTCACCGGCCAGGCAGCAGAGATCAGGCACAAGGCTGTGGGCAATATTGCGCTTAAACTGCGCCGTGGAAACAACCGGAACAGAACCACACTCTCAGTATCGACAGAGCCTCGGTAGGCCGTGCGGTCGCCTCGGTAAGGATGTTCTGGGTTACTTCCGACACTGGCGTAAGTACAAATTTCGCTATACTGACATGTAAAGCCTTCAATAGAGCACGCCTTTTGGCGTTCCGCCAGGGCTCCGGCAATCCCCCAACAATGTTCGATACTCTCTCCGATAAGCTGCAGCGGGTTTTTAAGAATCTGCGCGGCGAAGGTAAACTGTCCGCCGCCAACATGGAAGAAGCGCTGCGCGAGATCCGCGTGGCACTTCTCGAAGCCGACGTTCACTTCAAGGTAGTTAAGCAGTTCATTGAACAGGTGAAGGAAAAGGCGCTGGGCGAAGAAGTGCTATCGGCGCTCTCGCCGACGCAACAGGTAATTAAGATTGTCCGTGACGAGCTGACCAAGATGCTGGGCACGCATCAGTCCCGGCTCCGCTTCGCCAATGATCCGCCAACGGTGGTGCTGATTGTGGGGCTTCAAGGGTCCGGCAAGACGACCAGCGCTGCCAAGCTGGCGAAATTCCTGACGAAAGAAGGCACCAAACCCCAGTTGGTGTCGGTAGACGTTTACCGTCCGGCTGCGCGGCACCAGCTGAGCATCCTGGCGAAGCAGGTCAACACTCCTATCTATGAAGGAACCGCTGACGAAACGAAGCCACTAGAACTAGCCCGTTCCGCCCGGCGGGAGGCGATGCAGACAGGCCGCGACCTGCTGCTGGTGGATACGGCCGGACGCCAACACATCGACGAACAATTGATGGCGGAGCTGCACGAGCTGAAAGAGGCCCTGAACCCGACCGAGATCCTGTTCGTTGCCGACGCCATGACGGGCCAGGATGCTGTGAAGTCCGCCGACGAATTCCATAAGCGGCTGGGTATCACTGGCGTCATCCTGACGAAGATGGACGGCGATGCACGTGGCGGCGCGGCGCTTTCTATTCGATCGATCACGGGCCAGCCATTGAAATTTGTTGGTGTTGGCGAAAAAACGGATGCTCTCGAGGCGTTTTTTCCCGATCGCGCCGCATCACGCATCCTTGGCATGGGCGACATGTTGTCGCTGATCGACAAGGTCCAGGAGTCCATCGACCAGAAAACTGCGGAGCAGATGCAGGAGAAAGCTGCTGAACGACGAGTTCACTCTGGCAGATTTCCGCGATCAGATCAAACAGGTCCGGAAATTGGGTTCGTTTGGCAATTTGATCAAGATGCTCCCGCAGGTTGGCCCGTTGAAGGACATGAACCTGAAAGATGCGGATATCGACGAAAAACGGATCGATCGCGTGGTGGCCATTATTGATTCCATGACCCCTAAGGAACGCCATAACCATATGCTCATCAACGGTTCGCGGCGTCGCCGGATCGCAAAAGGGAGCGGTACCAGCGTGCAGGACGTCAATAATCTGCTGAAAGAATACGCGCAAGCGCGTAAAATGATGAAGAGTTTCACCGGGCAGGCAGGCTTCTTGGGTAAGAAGCTGGCTAAAATGAAATTGCCGGGGTTTCCGGGTTTTCCGGGAATGTAGGCTGCCAGTTTCCAGCTTACGGTGATCGGTCCGGTTTAGATCGGCAATGGGGTCGGTGCGGCTACAGGCTGCGCTTGAAGTCCCCTGGTGCTTGATTCCAGCCACAAGTTTGCAACAATAGGAAAAGAAAAGGTTACGATGTTAGCGATTCGCCTGGCGCGGTTTGGCGCCAAAAAAAAGCCGACCTACCGCGTGGTGGTCATTGATAAAGAGCGCGCCCGGAACAGCCGCTCGGTGGAAGTAGTCGGTCACTACAACCCGATTTCCCAGCCGACACAGGTGGATCTGAACCACGAGCGTATCAGCTACTGGATGAAGAACGGTGCCCAGCCGTCCGATACAGTCCTCCGCCTGATGAAAGCGAATCCGGCTGTTGCTGCTCAGCCGACTGCCTAACCAACCGGGCAAACGCCCTACAAAATGAACGATAGTAACGGCGTTAAGGCGCTGGTAGAAGACATCGCGAAGGCCCTCGTGGATGTTCCCGATGGTGTGCAGGTACACGAGATTGCGGGTGAGCACGCGACGGTGTTCGAGCTGCGGGTGGCGGAAGGCGATCTGGGCAAGGTGATCGGCAAGCAGGGCCGCACTGCTCGGTCCATTCGAACGCTCCTGGGTGCCGTGGGCACTAAGTTGAATCGCCGCTTTTCGCTCGAAATCCTGGAATAGCGGAATGTTCGACCGCGACCGCGTGGTATTGGCGGAGATCCTTCGCCCCCGCGGCAATCGGGGCGAAGTAGTGGCAGTGAGTCAGACGGATGTGCCGGGGCGGCTGGAAGCGCTCACTGCGGCGAACGTTCGTTTGGCAAACGGGTCGGATCTTCCGGTCGTAATAGAGGAAGTTTGGCCGCATGGCGAACATTGGGTGCTGAAGTTTGCCGGCATCGAGACCATCGACGCGGCAGACAAGTTTCGCGGTTCGGATTTGTGGGTTCCGTCTTCGGAACGGGCCTGTCTGCCGGAAGGCGAATACTTCCGGACTGATTTGTTGGGCTGCATGCTGACCGATGCCGTGACCGGTGAGGCGTTCGGGCCGGTGGAGAGCTTCGAGCAGTACGGCGGTCCGATGCTGCTGCAGATTTCCGTGAAGGGTAGGGAAGTGCTGGTACCCTTTGTCCCGGAGATTTGCCGCAAGGTGGATGTGGCAGGGCGAGTGATCCTGGTGGCATTGCCCGAAGGTTTGTTGGATTTGTAGCCGATGCGGTTCCACATTGTGACGATTTTCCCCGAGTTTTTTGCGGGACCATTCGAGCATGGGGTCATTAGCCGCGCGAAGGCGGCGGGTCGCTTACAAATTTGTGTCCATGATTTGCGAAACTGGACATACGATCGTCATCGCACCGTAGATGACCGGCCGTTTGGCGGCGGCGAAGGGATGCTTCTGAAGCCGGAACCGGTTTTCGAAGCGGTAGAAGCACTCTTGCCTGAACGCACAGGCCGGCAAAGAGTTGTTTTGCTGTCGGCGCAGGGCCGGCGGTTCGAGCAGTCGGTTGCTCGCCGAGTGGGCAGAGCTAGATGACCTGCTGCTGATCTGTGGGCGCTACGAAGGCGTAGACGAGCGCGTAGCGACGAATCTGGTCGATGAAGAAGTGTCGATCGGTGATTTTGTACTGAGCGGCGGCGAGTTGGCCGCTGCTGTGATTGTGGATTCGGTGGCCCGCCTGTTGGCGGGTGTTCTCGGTAACGAGGACTCCACGCGGAACGAGAGTTTCAGCGTGGAACAGGACGGTTTGTTAGATTGCCCGCAGTATACCCGGCCGGCGGAGTTCCGCGGTTGGAGAGTGCCCGAGGTGCTGTTGGGTGGGAACCATGAAGAGATCAAGCGATGGCGCCGGGCAGCGTCGCGCGAGAAAACGGCGCGGTCACGACCCGATTTGATCGAAAACGATCTACTAGCGAATAAGAACGGCGCGATTGAGGTTGCGCTGAAAGCGAGTCGGCCGCAGAAGAGTTGAGCGAGTTAGGACTTTTATAATGCAGAACGCCCTTGTCAGCAAGTTTATAGCGAAAAACCTGCGCACGAATGCGCATCCCGAGTTCCGCCCGGGCGACACGATTCGCGTGCACGTACGAATCCGTGAAGGCGACAAGGAGCGTCTCCAGGCGTTTGAGGGAACTGTGATCGCCCGCAACAACACCGGAATGGGTGAGACGATTACCGTGCGCAAGGTCAGCTTCGGCCAAGGCGTGGAGCGTATCTTCCCCGTCCACGCGCCGGTTATTGACCACATCGACCTGGTTCGAACCGGACGTGTCCGCCGCGCCAAGCTCTACTATCTGCGTGGGCTTAAGGGTAAAGCGGCCCGTTTGCGCGAGCGCGAATAAACTGTCGCTCTAACGATCTCACGAATTTAGTGGCGCGAAGTTCGGGCGCAAAAGCGAAGAAGACGGTCAACCGCCGCAAACAGCGTGACGGGGAGGCTTGTTCTATCCGCTGCGTCAGTACGTACGAGCGCGTTGCGCGCGAACAAGGTTTCCGCTGTATCGCCGGCGTAGATGAAGTAGGACGAGGCTGTCTCTTCGGCCCAGTCTTCGCCGCCGCCGTGGTTTTGGATCCCGATAAGCCGGTGAAAGGACTGCGCGATAGCAAGGTTCTGGATGCGGCCGCCCGTGCTGACCTAGCCGCCCAAATCCAATCCCGATGCGTCTGTTGGGCGGTGGCCGGGTCAGATGCGTTCGAGATCGACCAGATTAACATCTATCATGCCTCCCGGTTAGCTATGCGGCGTGCCGTTTCCGCCCTTTCCCAGACACCGGACTACTTGCTCATCGATGCCTTAAAGATCGATCTTCCGATCGAACAGCTTCCGCTTATCGACGGGGATGCACGCTGTCGCGCCATCGCGGCCGCGTCCATTGTGGCGAAGGTGCATCGCGATGCCTGCCTGGATCAATGGCACGAGATCTTTCCTGAATACAACCTGACTTCCAATAAGGGTTACTCCACTCCCGACCACCGTCGTGCCCTGAGGAAATTTGGACCCACCTTAATGCACCGTTTCAGTTTCGAACCCGTGCGCGCCAGCAGCTCGCTGGTGCATTGGACGGGTTACCTGAACCACCACCCGGTGCAATCTGAATTGTTTCCTGTGGTTGAAGCAGGAGTGGGCGGATGACACACCAGGCCCAGGTGGACAACCCGTTATCCGCCTCGCAGCCCGGCCGCTTTGAGCGGTGGCACCGGCGGATTCTGGCATTCTGCCTGATTGTGTTTGCGCTGGAGATTGGCCTGTTTCTGCTGGCCTTCCCCTGGACGATGTGGTGGGGAATGAACTGGATTCCCGCGCATTCGCCCTATTGGAACGGACTTTGGATGAGCCGGTACTTTCGTGGCGTCATCAGCGGCTTAGGCTTGCTGAACCTGTATGTCGCTGCCGGCGAATTTCTGCGTCAGGTACATTCCCTGTTCGGAGCAACAAAACACTAACACTCGGCCGAAGAGAAAGAAGCAGGCATGTCCCTACTTCTTTCTGGACGAGCAATGGTGGCTACTGGCGGAAAAAGCGCGCGCAAGAAGAAGTCCGAATCAGGCGCGGCGCTGATTGAATTTTCATTGGTGCTGATACCCTCCCTGGGCTGTATCTTTCTCTTGATTGCATTGGCTTGGGTCGTTTTTGCCTGGGCCTGCGTGCAGGAAGGTGTGCGCGAAGCAACCCGCGTCGCAGTCACGTGCACTCCTGCCACCGGTCTCAATGCAGCGATTAAGCAGGAACTTCAGCAATACTCATTCGGATTCGTAAACCCGAGCAACATCGGGACCGTGGTGTCCGTGCAGTATCTGGATCCATCGAGTCTGGCGCCAATCACCGGACAGGTTTACACGGGAGACGTCGTGAAAGTCTCAGTAAACAATTTGCCGGTGAATACCTTCGTCCCCATTCTGCAATCCGGTCCCCATGGAACCGGGCAGCAGCTGCGGAGTTCCGGACCCTTGTACGTTGGCGCTACAGCTGCTGACATTATGTCTTGCCCAACCCCTGCGACTCCGTGATAGAGAGGCCACGAATGAGAAGAAAGCTCAACATCAGATCAGGAACGAATGAGAAAGGCAGCGCAATCATTGAGTTCGCGTTGTGTTTCGCGTTATTCTGGACGCCGCTATTCCTGGGCACGTACCAAATTGGCTTTAACCTGGTACGCGCGGTGCAAGTGACCCAGATCTGTCGGGATGCGGGACATATGTATTCGCAGCGCGCTGACTTTACTTCACCTTCCTATCAAAACCTGCTGAATCAGTTAATGCCGGCCGCCTTTCATCCGACCTCGTCCGGCAACACGATTCTCTATTTCTCCACCATCACTTATATTGACGCTAACGCTTGCATCAGCGGCGGTCTGCAGGCCGACACCGTAAACTGCCCAAATTTGGGTAAGGCCGTCTTCATAAACCAAACTCCATACGGGAACACCGGCCTTCGTCGCAGCGACTTCGGAACGCCGAGCCCAAGTATCCTGGACAGCTCTTATAACATTGCATCCAAGAATTACTTGAAGGATCCCACCGCCGTTGCCAACAAGTTTCTGAACGTGATTAGTTTGAGCTCGTCCTCGCAGTTCGCATACCTGGCGGAGATGTATGTGAACTCAAGTGATCTTAACGTTTCGAATTTTCTGGGAACAACTGGTGAGTATTCGCGCTCGGTATTCTAGACCGAGCGCGTTCCTCCTATTGAGAGAGCCGCAGAATCTGACCGGCCACCTGTTGGAACGCTTGATTCAACTGTGTCGCATCAGGAGCGTATGCGTACAGACCCGTCTTCCTTGTTGAATCATAAACGGGGCTGCGCTGGTCATTAGCGATTCGCTCCAGCAGGACCGAATCTATGTGCATGTCGGGCGCACCGTCTAAGCCAATGGCGTAGATTACCGGATTGTAAGTAGTGTCATGCCGTATGACTTGGGCCTGGTAATCGGCCGCGTTGATTGCAGCTGCCATGATACCGGTGGTTACTTCGTCGGAACGGATCTGACCAGCATACGGACCACTCGTAAATAGGTCAGGTGTGCTAATGGTGCCGACGCTTGCACCGTAGTAGGGACTATTTGCACCGTAACCGGCGTTTGTCAGATTGCCCCACAAATCGCTGGTGGGAATGTAAGCAATGTCGAGTCGAGCTGTTACGGAGCCATACTGAGCGAAGTAACAGCCAGCGGCCGCGCTGGAACTGACTAGCCCCGGTGCCGTAGAAACTGGCACTTGAGCACTGGTATCGTTTATGCCTCCCGTCATCCCTTGTGAGGCTGGCGTCTGCAAGTTGCTTGAATCAACCAGCGTGGAGAGACCGCCGCGAATTGGTCCCGTTCCCGTGCAGGTGCTCGGGTCCCATGAGAAAGCTTGCGTATAAGGTGCGGAAGTGCCCCACCAAGGCGGATACAAACCCCATCTTGTGTCTGCTTGGGTGCGGATTGGATAATCCGCTACCAACTCATTCGGCTGGCCATCCGTGAAGAGAACAATGACGTTTAGGCCGCCGGCGAGGCCGGAAGTCTGAATTACTTGGTAGGCCATCGCCAAGGCTTGGGCCGTACTCGTCGCCCCAGTACAAGCGATCGAACTGATCGTGTTTGTCATACTGCTTTTGAAAACTTGGCTGGGGGGAACATCGGGATTGGGCCCGGCTGTTGTCGAGAACGTTACTAAGGACATCGTGTCGAAGTTCTCCGTGAACAGGTTCACGAAGTTAGTCGCATCTTGCTTCATCGTTGGACATGCGTTTGAACCGAGAGGCAACGGACCCATCGATCCCGACCTATCCAGTACAAGGACAATGAAACTGTCCCTACGCGATGATTGCGCCTGTGCTGAGAAGGTAATGCTCTTTTGTCCCAACACTCGCATGAAGTAGAGAGGAATGGAAGCGGTTGCGCTTACGGTAACCTGCTGCGTTGAAGAAGAAGTGGTGATGTAATTGATGCTCGGGCCGCCGTTCAGAACAGTCGAGCCGAGCCACCCTTGCGGGAAGTTGGCATAAAACCACTGGGTGGCAATAGCAGCAACGGGTCCGGAATTTTGCGACGTGCTCTGCTGAGTGTTGATGTTCCGCCCTGCGGCCAATGCTGCCGCATCGACCGCGGCAGACAATTTTGCTTTGGCCCAGAAAGCGACAGAGCCGTCGATGGCTAAGCCAACCATCGGAATCAGAACGCACGCGGCCGCAAGCGTAAAAATCACCAGCGTGGCGCCTCGTTGCTTGGCACGGCGCTTTGCTGAAATGCAGATGTGGTTGAAGTCCATTCCTGAAACTGCCTGGTGAGGTAGTGGCAGTTCCTGGAAACGTCTCTCTTAGGGATTAGAGGGCAGCTTCTGCCGTGAAATCGCTCCCACCGTCGCGCGAGTTATCCGAATGTAGTCGTCCGGCTTTAGCAGGATCTGGGTCCCGCGCACGCCTGCCGAGACCGAGATTACGTCGTAAAGATATGCGGTCTCATCCAGATACACCGGATAGTCCTTCTTGCCGCCAAGCGCGGTGACCCCGCCGCGGATGTAGCCCGTCAACGGTTGCACTTCCTTTAAGTGGACAACTTCCGTCTTCCGGTCTCCGCTGAGCTTTGCCAAAGCCTTCAGATCGAGTTCCAGGTCGCCCGGAACCACCGCTAAAAGCACTCCGCTGCGGTCGCCTCGAGTAACCAGGGTCTTGAAGACCTGCTCCGCAGGCAGTCCGATCTTCGCCGCCACTGTTTCGGCCGCCAAATCGTCAGGGTCCACTTCGTACTGGCGAAGTTCATAGCCGACCCCCAAATCGTCCAGCAGCCGGACGGCGTTAGTTTTCATGCGTCGATGTCGAAGTGCACGCCCTGCGCCAGAGGCAAATCGGAACCGTAGTTCACGGTATTAGTGGCGCGGCGCATATACGTCTTCCAGCAGTCGGATCCAGATTCACGGCCGCCGCCGGTTTCTTTTTCACCTCCGAACGCGCCCCCGATCTCTGCGCCCGAAGGTCCGATGTTTACATTCGCAATACCGCAATCGGAGCCCTGGGCAGAGAGGAACAGTTCAGCCTCCCGAAGGTCATTCGTGAATATGGACGAGGCTAATCCCTGCGGCACATCGTTATGAAGGCGGATGGCCTCCGTCAGCTGCGAGTACTTCATTACGTAGAGAATGGGTGCGAACGTTTCGCGCCGAACCAGGGCGGTCTGCTCTGTCATTTCGATTAAAGCGGGACGCACGTAGTAAGCGTTCGGCAGGCCGCGGTCCACCCGCTCACCTCCGCTTACTACTCCCCCATGCGCCATCGCCTCGGCCAAGGCGGCCTGCATCCCCTCGAAGGCTGCTCTGTCGATCAGCGGCCCGACCAGGGTTCCGGGCTCACGCGGATCGCCGATTGATACCGAGCCGTAGACCCGCTTCAATCGCGGTATCAGCCGGTCGTAAACGTCATTGTGAACGAACAGCCGGCGCAGCGTCGTGCAGCGCTGACCGGCAGTACCCATCGCGGAAAATGCCACCGCCCGGATAGTCAGCTCTATGTCCGCGGACGGGCAAACGATAGCTCCGTTGTTGCCGCCCAGTTCCAGCAAAGCTCGGGCGAAGCGGCTGCTCAGGGCCGGGCCAACCGCGCGCCCCATGCGTGATGAGCCGGTGGCAGACACCAGTGGCACTCGCTTGTCCTGGACCAGTGCCTCGCCTATGTCCGTGCCTCCGACGACCACAGACGACAGACCCGGCGGAACGCCGCCAAACTTCTGCGCAGCGCGTTCGAAAAGGGCCTGTGTGGCAAGCGCGGTGAGAGGTGTTTTCTCCGACGGCTTCCAAACCACCGCGTTTCCGCACACCAGAGCCAGGGCCGCATTCCATGCCCAGACGGCCACGGGGAAATTGAAGGCCGATATGATTCCCACCACGCCCAGCGGATGCCACGTTTCCATCATGCGATGATGCGGACGCTCGCTCGCGATGGTTAAGCCACAGAGCTGCCGTGAAAGACCGGCGGCGAAGGTGCAGATATCGATCATCTCCTGCGCTTCGCCCAGACCTTCGGAACGAATTTTGCCGGCCTCCACTGAGACCAACTCGCCCAGCAGAGACTTGGCGGAGCGCAGTTCCTCCCCGAAAAGCCGGACCAGTTCGCCACGCTTGGGCGCCGGAACTGACCGCCATTGCACAAAGGCATCACTGGCGCGGTCCACGGCTGCCTGTAAGTCTTGTGGCGAAGTCAGTGGAAGCGAGGCTAGTTCTTCGCCGGTAATGGGTGTTGTTACGCGGAGCGTTCCGCCCGTCAGGCGCGTTCGGGATACACCTAAACGCTCCAGGATTTCCAGGGTGCTTTCGATCAAACAGCCATCATGGTACTTCACTTGCAATGATCGAAGTGATATGCCGGCTACTGTCTGGAAAGGTTACCTCAGCTTTGGACTTGTCTCGTTTCCGATTCGCCTGTTCGCGGCGGCGCGATCTGAAACTGTCCACTTCCACATGTTGCACAAAAAGGACCTTTCGCGCGTGCGCGAGGTGCTTTACTGCGCTGCGGAGGACAAGCCAATTGAACGCTCGGAGGTGGTCAAAGGGTACGAATACGCGAAGGATCAGTATGTGGTAATCGATCCGGAAGACCTGGAAAAGATAGCGCCCCCGACCGCCACAGTCATGGAAATTCTTCAGTTTGTCCGCATGGAGGAGATCGATCCGCTATTTCTGGAAACGTCCTATTACGTCGCGCCCGAAGAAGCGGTCAGTAAACCTTACTCGCTTTTGTGGGACGCCATGAAGGAGACAAAGTTCGACGCGATCGCCAAAGTGACCATGCATTCGCGGGAGCATATTGTCGTGCTGCGGCCTACCAACACAGGCATCATCCTGCATACGATGTACTTCGAAGATGAATTGCACTCCGGGAACGAGGTGAAGGCGGCAACCGACGTCAAGTTCGACAAACGGGAAGTGGAACTCGCGAAGAAGCTGATTGAGACGCTCGCCGCTCCTTTCAAGCCGGAACAGTTCCACGATCAGTACCGGCAGAATGTGCAAGAGCTGATTGAGAAGAAGAAGAACGGGAAGAAGATCACCCCCATTCGACAGCCGAAGCAAGCCCCGGTTTTGGACCTGATGCAGGCACTACAGGCGTCGCTGGCCCGCAACGCCGCGGAGCCCACGGCGAAGACGAAGGCAAAAGCAAAGAAGCCCGCCAAGAAGACTGCCGCGCGCGTAGCGTAGGGCAGAGCGGCACCATGCGGCATCTATTTACAGCGGAACCAGACCGCGTTTGATTCCTAGGGCCACCGCTTCGGCCCGCGACACCGCGCCCAGCTTGCCCAAGATCTGTCCCACATGAAACTTTACGGTGTGCTCCGAAAGGTGGAGCAGCGCCGCGATTTCCTTGTTGCCCGAGCCATCGGCCAGACGTCGCAAAACCTGCAACTCACGCGCGGTGAGTTGCTCCTCCATGGCCATCGAAGCAACTGTTTGTGAGGGCAACCAACGCGCCGCCTGCGCTTGCGTCAAGGCCGTTAGATTTTGGGCTGCAGCGTGGACTGCGGCAAGGACCTCCGACGCCTCTGCGTTGACCGGGAACCAGGCGCGTACGGAGGGTGGCCAGTGCGGGTCATCGTTCGACTTTGCGAGTACGACCGTGGGTGTGGTCATCGAGTGGAGGAACTCACTGTCGAGTCCCGCCGCAACGACCACGTCGGCAAATGAAAGTTCGCGCTCATCCTCCGCGTTCGCTGCGCCGGCTTGCAGTACTTCTATTTCGGAGTCCTCGGCCAGCATCTCGGAAACATCGTGTGCTCGCGTGTTGGAATCAGCCAGGATGACGACCCGTATCACGCCGCTGACCGTACCGCCTGTTCCAGCTTCACGGTCACGCGGCGAGCATTGCGAAGATCTCCGCGCAAAAATGCAACCGGTAGGAATCCGTCGATGGCGCCATCCATGGCAAGCTGCAGGTCGTCGGCGGTTTGAACCGGAACGGCGCCGGCGGCTACGAGGATATCTGCAGGCAGCAGAGAGGCCGCTTCTGCCGCACTGTTTTGGTCGATCTCCAAGATCAGGAGCCCGCTGCTCCCGTTTGGAAGCTGCACTTGCCGTAGCGTCGCACCTAGGCGTGGACCCTGTCGCGTTCGCTTTATAAACGCTTCGACCGCACGGCTTGGCACTGCCAGCGCCAGTGCGCCCGAGATTACCATCGTGTTGACTCCCAGTAAGTGGCCGTTAAGATCCACCAGCGGTCCACCAGAATTGCCCGGCGCTAGACGTATATCAGCGCAGATCCAGTCCAGCGCTAACCCGTTGGGATGCAATGATGCGCGAGGAGTGGAGTGAATAACGCCACTCGAGAGAGCACCCACAAACCCAAGAGGATGTCCGAGCGCGGCGACGGGCATCCCGGATTTCACCAGCCGCGAGTCGCCGAAGGTAACTGGCGCGCCGTTCAATCCAGGAACGGCTAGCAGCGCGAGATCGCGTCGCGAGTCTACAGTCACTAACCGGGCAGGCAACTTCGCGCCGTCCCAATCGCCCACGCTGAAGGTGCGAGAACGCCGAATGACGTGGGCGTTCGTGATCACGGCTTCGGATTCAACGATGATGCCAGAGCCAGCGCACCTGTTCTCTTCCGATTGCACGTGGATTTGAACCGTGGAGCGCCGCAGTGCTTCGACAATGCGTCCGGGGACAGGAACCGCCATCTCACTTCTCCCTTCTTGTGCGCTCGCCAATGGCGACCTCGACTTCGATCCGTTCGCCGCCGCGGAGGACAACCACGGGAACCGTGCGGCCCACTGCATCGCCGCGGAGGCCGTCCTGCAGATCTTCCACCGACAGCAGATCGCGTTCGTTGAGCGCCACTAAGATATCCGACACTTGCAAGCCAGCCTTCTCTGCGGGCGAATCCGGCTCGGCTGTCAAGACAATTAACCCGGCCTTTTGATTGGCTCCTAGCTTGCTCCGCAAAGTATCAGGAATGGCGATTGGTTGCACTCCCACTCCCAAATATCCGTGGCGAATGCGCCCCTCGCGCACAAGTTCTTCGGCCACGCGATTCAGGGTCACAACAGGAACCGCCACGGCAGAGTGCTTCAGCAAACCGGCGGTCGCCATACCTATTAAACTGCCGGCGTGCGTCACTACAGCTGCGCCAGCCTGTGACGGATAGAGATTTGCATCCAGACGCAGGAAGCGGTCTAAAGTGCCGCCTCGCCAGGTGCGGCGAGGACCGCCGACCGCACCAAGGATGCCTAGGCTTGCCGATACGCCTACGTCGAAGGTGTAGCCCACAATGGCGGCTAATGCACCGGCTTGCAGGGAAGATTCATCTGCCGGAGTGAGCGATGGCGGAAGGCTGCTGGCTTCGGCCTCCAGGATGGCTACATCAATACTTGGATCGCGGCCAAGAACGGTGGCTTTTCCTTCATGACCGCTTGCCGTCTTGAACGGAACCTGGGGATCACGTCGAAGCGTATGATCGGCCATCGCGATCAAATTGTTTTGGAGTACAACGCCACTGACCACTCGGTATGGCGCCGCTTTCAGTGCCACCGCACCGGCTGCGGCCTGAGCTATAAGCGCTGTAAGGCTTTCGGAAAATCCACTGAGATCGGATACTGCGGAACTACTCATGACCCTAGAATGCAGCCGTTGACCGCCTTCGCACATCACCCGATCGGCTAGTTCTTCGAGTTCGCTATTCGGAGGACGAGACTTCGAGCGTAACGCGCACGGTGGGAGCGTTTTCGCCGCCCTTGGTGAAGAACTTTACAGATCCGCTATACCGTCCTGGCGCCAGATTGCTGGGGTCAACTTTAAAATGAACAAGGTCGCCGGTAAGTGCAGATTCGCGATCCGGCGTTCGGCCGATAGCTGCATCCAACTTCAACCACGGCGCTCCGGACACAGCGTAAGAGTAAGGGAGATCGGGCCAACTGCCCTCTATCTGAACCACCTCTTCCGGCAAATCGGCACTGCCCTGTCGATAGTGCAATGTAATCTGCCCCGGGGAGGCTATCAGTATTGGTCTTCCGTTCACAACCAGGTCAAGAGTCTTGGTGACGCGATGACAATTGTTCGAGGCGCGCACAGCAAAACGAAAGTGGCCGATCTGTTCCGGAGTGCCTTCGAGGCCGGAGGTGGAAAGCTCGACACCTCTGGGCAGTTGACCCCCGGCAAGCGTCAAGGCCATGTCGCTTAGCGGGCAGCGGCCGTTCGTGTATGTCACGATGCGAGCCTCGTAAAGCGTGCCCTTGATGGCGGCTGGCAACTCGTCGGTGCGAATCGCAAGTGCCTGTGCCCCAAGCACCTGGCTTGCCACCAGGACTGCGGCTACTAAGATGATGCGCTGGTACATGGCGTCTCTTTATGTGGTCGGCGAATATCATTCTCGACTCTCACCGGAAAAATCTGACCTCATGACCGGAGATCGTGAACCCGATAGGCATAGTGAGCCCTAACTCGCTCTTGAACTCATGGCTATCCGATACCTGTGTCTATGCGTGCTGTATGCTGCTTGTGCCTTGGCCGCTGAGCCGAGTGCCACGGTGGTTTCCAGCTTTCATCCTGAGGTCACGCTTTCCCGCGACGTTCTGACCAACGAGGGGGTAGTGGCGCTTGCCGATGCCGGTTACTCGCCCGCATTCATCATGGAGAAGATCCGGATGACTAGCCGTACGCACTTCGACACCACGGTGGAGGGGCTTACGTATCTGCGGCGGAACGCGATTCCTGAGGATCTGGTCGAATGCATGATCGATCCTGTGGAACAGGGGAGTGCTTCCGGTCCGAAAGCCGTGTCTGCTCCCGTGCCACTGGTCCTCGCGGGGAAGAGGAAATCGAAGAAGCTGGTTGTACGCATCCCGAGAATGGTCGAACCGGCGCCGATTGTATACGTGTACTACGGCGGCAACCCCAACTCGTTCGTGGAACCGAACGCCACAGCGCCGGTGCCTGCGTTGCTGACCCGTAAGAGATTCTGGTGGCGCTAGCCGGAACTGTCACTTCAAAGAGACTTGCGAGCCGGAATTCATAACGGGTTCGGGAATCTCATACGCGAGATGCGCTGCCGACGGGTTTCGCACCTTCGATCGCCGGCCTTCCTGTTGCAAGCGTCGATAGGCTTCCGGCCACGCAGGAACATCCGCTGTTTCTTGCGTCCAATGGACAACAGCAGCTTCGTCGCACCAGTCTAGAAGCCGCTTCATCACGCCACCATGTGGGTTGGCGAGCATGTACTTTCTCATAGAGCTCTCGCTATCCCACACCGTGAGAGTCCAGAAGGTATTGCCGCTGTCCCGGAGCACTCGAACCGTTAAATTCCCGCTTGCTGCCCCCGCTTGGCGCGAGGTCTGAAAAGCCTTCAGGATAAACCCTGGCATAAACCGCCACGAACGGATTCTCAGGCGGGTCACCGAGACGAAAAACATCACTGATATCTCAACATATTCGCCGACACTGTTCCTGAGAACCCTAGGCGAAGCATGGCGGCACAGCGCCCACGGGATGACGATAGGAAACACGGGCGCGACAGAAGCAATCTGTGTATCTGACATCCGATAGGGGTTATCCCTTTCGCAGTCAGGAGTACCATGCAGACACTTTGGCGCATCGCTGGGCAGCACTATTTTCGACCAGCCGCTCTGCTTCTTGTCCTCGCGTCCTTGAGCTTATTTCAATCGGTTTGCCGGGCACAGGACGCACCAACCGTCAGCACCAACTCGGCCGGACCCGCTCGCTCCGTGGAGCAGGAAGTGCTGGACCTCCAGGCGGTGGTGGCAAAGCTACAAGCGCGCGTCGATGAACTCGAAAGGCGTACCCAAATTACTCCGGCAGCGGCAGCTTCAATCGCGACGGTTACACCTGTGAACGCTGGTCAATCAAGCGCCCCACCTGCTACTACCGATAGCGCAGTAGCTACCGGACAGATCGCACCGGCGGCGGTGCAGCAGCCGACCACGAACGTTGTGCATCCAGGAACAACAATCAACTATTTTCTCGACGCATACTATGCGTTCAATTTCAACCAGCCCATCGGGCGCGTGAACCTTCTCCGAGCCTACGACGTGTCAAGCAATGCCTTCAGCATCAACCAAGCGGGTCTGGTTTTCGAAAACGCGGTTGATCCGGAGCACGGCAAGAACTTTGGATTGCGCCTGGATCTGCAATACGGCCAAGCCACGCAGACGCTTCAGGGCAACGCGGCAAACGAGCCGAGGCCACAGATCTATCGAAATATCTTTCAAGCCTACGGCACCTATGTGGCTCCCATCGGCAAAGGACTAACCATCGACCTTGGCAAGTTTGCCAGTTCTCTGGGTTACGAGGGTAACTACACTAAAGACCAGATCAACTACTCGCGTTCATTTTGGTTTAACTTTTTGCCGTTCTATCACTTGGGCCTTCGGGCAAACTATAAGTTCAACGATCACTTGGCCGTCAATTACTGGATGGTGAATGGCACCAATCAGGACGAACCATTCAACGGATTCAAAGACCAGTTCATCGGGCTGGCGATTACGCCCAGCAAGAATCTGACCTGGAACGTTCAGTATTACTTCGGCCAGGAGCATCCGGACGTTCTCTATTTCCCAAACGGTGGAGCCCCGGCCAACGCTCCCACGCTGCAGGGCACCCCTTTCGAACCGCTGCCTGCGTCGCCGAATGGCAAGCTGCACATTATTGACTCATACGTAAGCTGGCAGATAACGCCACAGTGGACGTTTGCACTCGAGGCGGATGATGTGGTTCAAAGGCTATTCACCACCTCGGCACCTTCTCATACCGATGGCGGATCGATCTATTTGAAGTATCAGCTGACGCCGAAACTCTATCTGGCCGGCCGGGCCGAGTATCTCACCGACCGCGGTGGTCTATTTACCGGCGTAACTCAGGCAGTGAAGGAAAATACGGCAACGCTCGCCTATCGCTTCGATGAAGGATTCCAGTTTATGGGCGAATGGCGGCGGGATTTTTCGAACCAGCCGTACTTCTATACGAACCTGCCAGGGATTCTGAAGCGGGATCAGAATACGGCTACTTTAGGGGTGCTTTGGTGGTTTGGGGGCAAACAAGCTAGCTGGTGAACGGCAATTCGCTCCCAAACCATCGCGTTTACTCAAAATTCCGGAGTTGCGTATAAGTGCCATGCGTGCCCGGTAGTTGCTCTCAGTGGCGATGTTGCTCCAAATCTGTCTACTTCGGGATCACGTCGCAGAATGGCTGATTTTGGTACTGGAAGAGCAGATTCGGTTGATCGGGCAACCCTATCGAGTTCTGATGGGAAAGCCAAAAACGGTTGAAAGTGACGAGTGAGTTCGGCATGACTGGAGTTGTAGTGGCACAGACGTAAGCTCTCAGAATATAGTTATCAAGAACTGTCCGTTGATCGAAGTCATACCCCGAAATAGCGGTGTGGCAAGTGCGACAGCTGCGCGCGACTACGTTCGAGTAGAACGGAACGGCCTTAGGGTTTGGTGCAGTGGCCCAACTTGGCGGAACATAACTTTCATTAAGCACGTGTCCGGTAGTGGAATACCATCCCGCTATCAGCGCACTTTCTGCACTTGTCGGGCTCGCAAGTAGAACGTTTTGATTCAGATGAAAGATAGCCTCTTGCTGCTGAGCTTTCTGCAGCCCCGGCATGTTTGCAAACTCAAAATTTCCGGCGTCATAGGGAAGGAAATGTGCGCCGATATCTGCCGGTCCTGTGCCGTCCTCTGGGAACCTTGTCGCAAATAAGTGATCGGCTCCGTGACAGACAGTGCAGGTTCCCGGTACATACTTTTCGTTCCGCATATCGAGATTGATGGAAGGCAACAGCTCTCCACTCGGGCCGAAGATCAGAAAGCGGACAAACGGCTGGTTGTTGTTGACGCCTGGGGCGACCATATAATCCATTGCGACGCAGGCAATCAGGTTCTGACCGGCGATGGAGGTATCAACAGCGTGGTTGATGTCCTGCTGGGTGGGATTGAAAAAATCTGACGCGCCCGTATGGTTGCAGACAACTGCAGCGGTTTGCGAGTGCACGTGGCCCTGTTTGTCTACATAGGGCGCAGGGGCATAAGAAATGGACTCATGAACGCGCGCCAAGTTGAGATCCACCTTGTTGATGAAGTTGGCGCGGTATGTTGGCACATGGTTCTTGGCGTATTCGCCAATACGGACAGACCTTCTCCAGCCCTCGTAGTCGATGGGGTCTATCAATTCTCCGTTCGGGCCGCAATTTTGGACTGCGCCAACTGCTTGATAGTACTTGCACCCGCCAAGTCTAGAGTCACCCTCTCCGCCCGACATCGCCGATAAGAAAGCATTCGGATTTGGAGCTATATCGGAAGGTAAGTTCGTCGGGGGAGGAACGAACTTAGCGACTGGATCGGAAAGCAGGTCACCATGCAAGGAAGCAGTCATGTTGATTACAACCGGCGCTTTCACACTGGCGAGCACGGCTGGCGGCAGCATACCGCTCCCATCGTATTGGAAGGGGATCGTGACAGGGGGAGCGCTTTCGCAGGTCAAGGAAACCTTAGCGGCGGCCGAGTCAAAAGGAAGACTATACTGGCCGGACGTATTTACTTCTGCCGTTTCGGCCAAGGCGTGGCCTGACGAGTCGATCAGCGTCGCATGACCGGTGCTATGGATGTTGAAGAACTCGCTGTTGGTACCGCAGAGCGATCCATCCGCAAGCTTGAAAGTACCGCTTACCGTGGCCGGCGTCGCAAGCGCATTTAGAGCAACGGTGTTGTTCATCCCAGTAGCTGAAACCGCGGAAGCGCTGGAGGCTGTCGTTTGTTGCTGGCTCTTGTTTTGCGGCGTGCAATCCGCTAAGCGCCCCATCACCTCGCAGGTCACCATGAACTGGCTAGCATCCGCATTCGCCGGAAGGCCGGTAATCACATACTCACCGCTTAGATTCGTAGTTGCGGCTCCGTTCGCGGGATAACGGGTGCCTGTTTTCAGATCCCGAAGGAAAACGTGCGCGTTGGGGATGAAAACACTGTGGCCTGTGTCATCCGGTGGCCCGGCGACCACCCGGCCGTGATAAGAGTTTCCGGTTGTTGTAACTGACACATTAGGGCGATTACCAGGCGCTTCATCTTCGCGCTCAGCTTCGTCCCGGTGGGCTTCCCGCTTTTCCGAAAACGTGTCCGTGTTGATAGCCAGTCGCCTCTCGGTGTAACCGCCTTGACCATTCGTTACAAGAACATACGCAAAGTGAATCCCTGGCCCGGGAGGTAACTTCCAGGTCACGGTTGTCGCGTCCCTACTCTCTATCCGCCCATCTGTCGAACGCCAGGAGTAGTGCAGTGGATGCGTGTCTGAAGCCTGGACTGAGACTCGGACAGTGGAACCACGTGCACCGTGTCGCAAATTGTCATCGTCTTGTGCTCCGAGCCTTAACAGAAAAACGGCAGCACAACCGCCTAAACAAATGAACAGAGATGCTGTTTTCCACGACATGGTGCGTCCTCTCGATCGAGATTGTCTATAGAAATGTTTGCGTCCGTTTACGCAGCTGACATAGCATATGCGAAATATTTGTGTTCTGCAATCCTCTTCTTGCTAGGTTTTTGCTTCATCTGGTGTCGAGAGGAACTCGGTGCGTCATACGAATGTTCCGTATCCGGGAAAACGTTAGGGGTGTGTTCCTTCGGGCGCCAGGCCAGTAAGTTGCCGCTTCATTCGCGCGGTGGCAAGTCTTTACTTGCCGCGAATGACAGAACGCCAACTCGCTTCAACCAGAACTGGAATGCGTCAGGTCGGATTGCTCTCGCCGTTAAGTGACGGATAACGAGATCCCAAAGACTCCAGGCAAGTTAGATACTTGCTGAGATCCGAAGTTAGGCATCAGGTCTTGTAGGTTATTGAATAAGAGTACAAAGTTCTTGCGGCAACAGAGTGTATGAGGTATTGTCTAAAGCTGTACTGAGTCGGAGCGACACAATCCGGTGCTACCTGACACTAAGACGCCGAATCCAGCTTCAAGCCAGGGAACGACGATTATTTCCGCAATGCTTCGCATTCAGGACGAGTACGGATATTTGAACCGTAGTGAGTTAGAGCGCTTTTCTGAAGAGTCGAATGTTCCGCTTTATCGCATTCAGGAGATCATAAGCTTCTATCCGCAATTCCGCTTCTCCCGACCCGCCAAGGTGCAAGTGAAGGTATGCCGCGATATGGCGTGTCATCTTGCAGGATCGGCATCGCTGGTACAAGAACTACTTGCACTCTCAAGCCAACGCATCCGGGTCGAAGAAGCTTCCTGTTTAGGTAGATGCGATCGGGCTCCAGCGGTCTGTATCGCCACGGGTGCCCGCACCGGTCAGACCACCGTGATTTTCGAGAAAGCTGCTCGGGAAAAGCGCGAAAGCGAATTTTATTATCTAGGCCGAACTAGTTCGGATCTGCGCCGAATAGTGCGTGAATTAGCGGACGGCGGTATGTCATCGGATTTGAACGATGAAGATTGGCAACAGTCTCGCTACCCGGGGAAGAATTGGCTGATTGATCCGTATCGAGGCAAAGTTAAGGACTATGAAGCCGTTCGCAAACTTCTGGCCTATCGAGATGAAAGGCTACGCCGGGCAGCAGAGACCGTTGTAAAGCAACTGAAGATTCCGGCAGCAAGAGCCGCGAATGTACTTCAAAGCTTGCGTGAGTCTAAGGTCGATGCTGGTGCCACTCAGGCAACAGAGTGGGTGGATACTTTCTTCGCGGATTTATCTGCCGCCAACCTTCGGGGTATGGGCGGTGCCGGCGTGCCGGCAGTGCAGAAGTGGCGGGATATGCGGGAAGCCATGGCGCAAGCCCGCCTACGCAAAATCGGCGACAAAGGATTCATTGTGGTCAACGGCGACGAAAGTGAACCGGGGACCTTCAAGGATCGCGAGTTGCTCCTCAGGTATTCGCACCTGGTGATCGAGGGAGTCATCCTCGCCGGCTTAGTAACGGATGCTACGGAGGGAATCATATACATCCGCCACGAGTATCAAGAACAGGTCGTCGCCTGCAAAGCAGAGATTCGGCGGGCGGAATCCAAAGGACTATGCGGCGCCAATGCGAGCTTATTGGGACGCTCCTTCCCCATCAGTGTTTTCGTTAGCCCAGGCGGCTACATCTGCGGCGAGCAGGGCGCTTTAGTCGAGGCGCTAAGCGATCGCCGTGCCGAACCGCGGAACCTGCCGCCTAAGTTGGAGACTAACGGTCTGAATGATCGCCCGACATTGGTCAGCAACGTCGAGACTTTTGCATGGGTCCCCTACATTGTTGTTAATGGCGGGAACGGGTACGCCAACCTCGGCGCGAACAGCTGGGTTGGCCGCAGGTTCTTTTCCGTCTCCGGTGACGTCACCAGGCCCGGAGTCTATGAGGTGCCTATGGGCCTCACCCTTCGCGAACTGATTCATGGTGACGACTACTGCCTGGGAGTGACTGGAGGCAAGCAACTGAAGGGAATCGCGCCTTCCGGACCGTCCGGGGGGATTCTTCCCGCGAAACTTACTCCTGCGTCACTGCCCCGAGGTTACACGACGAAGAAAGAATGGATCGATTTGGCCGGTCGTCGCGGGTTCGATCCACAAGCGGAAGAATTGGACATTTTGGACCTGGAACTGGAACTTAATCTCTTCCGCGCTTTGAGTCCGACGCAAATGCTAGGTGCCGGCATCGTGGTCTATGCGGAGGGGCGCGACATGGTAGAGCAAGCGGTAAACGCCACCCAGTTCTTTCGCAATGAGTCCTGTGGAAAGTGTGTGCCTTGCCGTCTGGGGTCACAGAAGCTTGCCAATCTAGGCGCAAATCTGCTGGCGCGCCAAATCGAAAAAACCACTTGGGAGAAGGATTTACTTCCCGCAGTAAAGCAACTCGACGAGGCCATGAACTTGACCTCTATCTGTGGCCTGGGAAGATCCGTCCCGATTCCTTTACGAACTGTAATAAGTTACTTCAGCCAGGATGTCGCTCGATATTTAAGGTGAGGTAGTCAATACGCAGCGAATGGATCGATGATCTATGCCTGAATTCGGCTTATTGCCGCGGGACAAGACGAAGGGCTATTTACGCGAAACATCAATGGCCAACTTGTGCGCCTGGATACTCCGACGGTGGCTGATTATGACACAACTGTCAAGATTCAGATTGACGGCATTGCCGTTGAGATGCCGGTAGCCGAGCCCTTGAGAGATGCACAGGGAAACATCTTGCTGAACCTGGATGGCAGAACAACGCCTCGGTATACAACGATCTTTGATGCGATCGTGAAACTCGATAAGTCGGCGTCCACTCCAACGCTGTGCCATCAATCCCACATGACTCCGGTGGCGGTATGCAGGATTTGTGTTGTACAAGTCTATGGGCAGCGCAACGGCCAGCGCACTCCTGAACGCAAGCTCCTTCCTGCCTGCCAGCATCAAGTCAAGGCTGGTATGGAGGTCCTCACGATGGAGGCGCCCGGACCTGACGGCGACCGAGTGCGACGCGTCACTCGCGTTCTGGCTGAACTGCTTGTAACCGACCATCTGAAACCAGCACCAGCGCCCGCGCCCGCGGACGATATCGCCCCATTCAACGAACTTCGGCTTCTTGCAGAGCGTTGCAATCTAAGTCAATCACTGTTTCTGGACCCTGCTTTTTCAACGAGTCCCCAGCCTGTCCCGCCACCCGAGGCTCCAGCCGGCAGGCGCCAGCTGCAAATTCATCGTCCCCAGTATTCTTAGTCGATCACAGCGCTTGTATCTTGTGCGATCGGTGTATACGTGCTTGCGACGAAGTAAAGAACAACCAAGTCATCGGTCGAACCGGCAAGGGCTCTTCGACGGGCATCGCCTTCGATCTCAATGACACGATGCTGGCATCCTCCTGCGTTCAATGCGGTGAGTGTATGGTTTCTTGTCCTACTTCCGCCATTACTTTCAAGCCGGTGGGCGAAGTGAAAACTCAAGATCGCGCCGCCAATGAGGTTGTCTCGCTTGCGGAACTAACGAAAGACCCGTTGTTCGCTGGGGTGCCCGCAAAGTTTCTCTTGTGGGCAGAAAGGACTCGTCCGCCGGCGGCGGCTGCACCCGGGCGAAGTGCTTTTCCGCGAAGGTGATCCGGGCCACTCGGCGTTCATTATGAAGCAGGGCCGATTGCTGATCACTCCTCCGGGTGCGCAACCAATTTCCCGCGGCGTTGAGGATGTGATTGTCGGTGAAATGGCTTGCCTGGTGAAACCGCACGCAGCGCAGACGTCTCGGCTGTTGACGAGTGTGAACTTTGGGAAGTACGTGGAAATATTGCCTTGACCGGATGATGCGCTCACCGAATCAGCGCGGAGTCTTCGAGCGCCTTTACCGCGAGCGTGCACTAAGTACGTCGTTGCGCACATCCGAACTGTTCTTGAATCTCCCGGCGGACGAATACGAGCGCAGTATCGAATTTCTCAGGCCTCAGCTGGAGTTCGTACGTGTGAACCCGGGACAAACCATTTTTCGACAGGGAGATTTGGCTGCCGATTTGTACTTCATCCGGCTTGGGCACGTTCGGATCGCGATCAGCAGGCATGGTGGCGACGCAACAATCGTCTGCCCGGGGACCTGGCTCGCTCATCGGAGAAATAAGCCTCTTAGCCGTTTCGAAGGAGCAGGTTGGTATGGCGGCTGAGGATGTTTATGGCGACTTGCTCGGCACCTTAAACGATGCACAAAGGCGTAGTTTCTCGGACGTACTGCCCGCTGGAAGGCGAACAGCGACCTGTTCCGCTCTAGACCATTTGGAACTTGCCAGGGTGCGGCGTGCCGCTTTCCTCGGGCTCATACAGCAGTTTCCTACCATCGGTCTCAATGTCGTGAGACTAGCGCTGAACCGCCTAAAAGAGGATCTATGACCCGACAAGGGACGGAAGCGATCGACCAAAACGGCTCACAAATGCGCCAGTTTGTCGAGCAGGGTCTTTATCAAAGCCAGAACATGCTGGTGCTCGATCTTACTCGATGCACCAGGTGCGACGAGTGTACAAAGGCCTGTGTAGACCAGCATGGGGCGGCATCTCATGGACAGCCCATCACACGCCTGCTTCGAGAGGGTTTGCGTTTCGATCATTTCCTGATTGCAACTTCTTGCCGCTCCTGTAAAGACGCCTATTGCCTGCTCGGGTGTCCCGTGGATGCGATCCACCGTGGCAAGCACTCACAGATCGTCATTGAGGACCATTGCATTGGTTGTGGGTTGTGTGCGCGAAATTGTCCCTTCGGCAATATCTTCATGGAGCGCAATCTGCAAGACATAGTCGATGCTGAAGATCCGGAGCGGCCCGGTGAAGTTCAGAAGATCGCACGGTTGAAGGCCCTAACTTGCGACCTCTGTGACGCCGAAGGCCGGGAGGCCAAACCAGTGCCGCGCTGCGTTTATGCCTGCCCACACGATGCGGCGTTCCGGATGAGCGGTGAGGAGTTGCTCCATGTTGTCAGTCGGGCTCAGGAAGCGTAGCTCGTGAATGATGTGTGGTTGCGTTTCGCAAAGCCGAGTCACCTGCGAGTGCTCATGCCGGGAGTGCTCATCGTGCTATCGGCCTCGGCCTGGAATGCGACGGCAGCAGTTAACGATCCAGTGATCCTTGCCCAGATTCAGCAGCAAAGAATTCCGCGTCAAATGGACCGCGTGGTCACAGGTATTCAGGGCATCGTCCGAAGTGCCCAGGACCGTCGTTCGGGCGGCGTTCTCGTCACCCTGCGCTCCGCTAGCCGTGCCGGTTCCGTTCAGGTAATCACTACGGGCGGCAGCACATTCCGTTTCCTGGATTTGAGCCCCGGCGACTACGCACTTCAAGTGGAAGCCGCGGGGCTTCCTACCGTTACGCAAACTGTCACAGTGACGTTGGGCGATGTGACACCCATCGTTGTGATGGTCGAAAACACTATTGGCGAACCCGCCCTCCGACAAGTTCCTCTTCAACCACAGTTAGGTTTGCCACCACCAATTGCGCCCGCCGCCACGGAACCCCAGTCTCGCAGTATTCCTGTCGCCCTGACACCTGACGCGGCTGACCTGGAAACTGCAAGGCAAGGTCCATTGCGCGAAGATGTTTTCTCATCTGTACCGAATCGCTGGAAGGAAGATTACCCGAGTTACCGTCGCTATCCTTACTCCGGCGAATATCCTTACGTGAAAGGCCGCTGGTACGATCCTTTTAACCGAAACAAACTGAAGGGTGACTATCCGGTTATCGGTAACCAAACCTTCCTGAACCTCAGTGCAGTGAGCGAAACATTCACGGAAGGGCGCGTTCTCCCCACACCTACAAACGTGAGTACGGCCCGGACTGAGACGCCAGACTTTTTTGGTAAGTTCGGGCAATTCTTTACAACGGAGAACCTGGAATTCTCACTCGATCTGTTTCACGGAGATGCGGCTTTCCGACCTGCCGACTGGCGTGTGAAGATAAGTGCCGATGAAAATCTGAACTACTTGTTGGTGGGAGAAAACGGAGTAGTCAGCCCGGATCCGAGGAAAGGAACAACTCGCTTCGACGACCACGCAAGCCTGCAGCAGGCCTTTGGGGAGATCAAACTGAAGGACCTGAGCAATCAGTTTGATTTCGTGTCAGCTCGCGTGGGAATACAACCGTTCACAAGCGACTTTCGGGGGTTTATTTTCTCGGACGAAGAACCGGGAATTCGACTGTTCGGCAATCTCCGATCGAATCGATACCAATACAATGCCGCGTATTTCGCGATGCTGGAGAAGGACACGAACAGCGGGCTGAACCGGTTTGAGTATCGTCACCAGCAGGTTTACGTTCCAAATTTATATCGGCAGGACTTCTTCAAACCCGGCTACACCATCCAAGTAAGCTTCCATTACGACAAGGACGATCCGTCAGTGAGGTACGACCAGAACGGATTTCTTGTCCGACCTGCTCCGATCGGGTCGGTAGTCTCTGGCGGCGGCATACGTCAGCACGCGATCCGAGCCTACTACTATGGCCTGACCGGAGATGGGCACATTGGGCCCTTGAACCTGACGCACGCGTTCTATCAGGTCCTCGGACATGACTCGTTCAACGCTATAGCAGGCCGACCCGTCGATATAAACGCGCAAATGGCCGCCGCTGAATTGTCGCTGGATAGGAACTGGCTCCGTTATCGAGTGTCCTTTATGTATGCGTCCGGCGATCGAAACCCACGAGACGGAAGTGCGCGAGGATTCGACGCCATATTCGATAACCCCAACTTCGCAGGCGGAGTTTTAAGTTTCTGGAACCGCGAAGGAATCCGATTGACGGGAACTGGAGTGGCATTGGAGAGCCCCGATAGCTTGTTGCCGAGCCTACGATCAAGCGAGCTTAGAAGGCCAGGCGAACTTCGTCAATCCCGGGTTGCTCTTGTATAACGCCGGCGTAGATTTGGATCTTACTCCGAAGCTGCGCGGCTTTGTCAACCTTAATCTGATCCGGTTTGCGGCCACCGAATCACTGGAACTTGTTCAATTCCAGCGGCCCATCCATGACGGGGTGGGAGCCGATTCGGGTCTCGGCATACGCTATCGCCCTCCGCTAACAGACAACATAATCGTCACAGCCGGAGTTAATTATTTCAACCCATTTGAAGGATTTGGTCAAATCTTCAATCGTCGAACGCTGTTTGCAGGGTTTGTCAACGTACGGTTTCAATTCTGATGAAGATCATAAAGCGAATTTCGTTGAGCAATATTCTACTGGTTGTTCCGGTTTCGCTTTTCCTATTCGTATCCCTGTGGGCGCAAGACGAACCAAGGCAATTGCAACCACCTTCTACCTCGAGGGAGTCTCAACAGGAAGTCGATAAGAGGAGCGCTGGCTGCATTAGCTGCCATGGAAAGACCGAGGCATCCAGTATGCATCCGACCGGAACGGTTTATCTTGGTTGCGCGGATTGCCACGGTGGGAACGCGCGGATTAGCAAGCCCCTTAGTGCGAACCCGTCCAGCGCCGAGTACAACAAGGCCAAGTTAATTGCACATCCTGAGCCCACGCAACCCAAGATTTGGATCAGCTCAGCGAATCCTGTGCGTCCGTTTGCGGATTGGCTTCGCGAGAGCAAAGACTACATCAAGTTCGTAAACCCGGGTGATCTGCGCGTAGTACAAGAGACATGCGGGCGGGTCGGTTGCCACGTGAAGGAAGCACACGCTGTTCAGACCAGCATGATGACTCACGGCGCCATGCTTTGGCAGGCAGCACTCTATAACAATGGCATGTATCCGTCCAAGAACGCGCAATTTGGAGAAAGTTACTCAGCGAATGGCCTGCCTCGATCCATTCGAATGCTGCCCTCGCCGACTCCGAACGAGACGAAAGACAGAGGTATACTTCCGGAGCTTGATCCACTGCTGCGTTGGGAGACATCACAGCCCGGAAACGTGCTTCGGGTATTTGAGCGTGGCGGCGGACCGCGAGCAGAGATCGGCAACCCGAACACGGCGGAAGATCCCGGCAGGCCCGACGGATAAGCTGAGCGATCGCGGTCTAGGAACGTCCTTACGAACAGATCCCGTTTTCCTTGGATTGCAGAAAACTCGTATCTTGACCCACTTCTTACCTTGCCCGGAACGAACGACCACGCCGGAGATTACAGGAATAGCGGCTGCACGGCGTGTCATGTGATCTATGCCAACGACCGATCATCCGTTCATTCAGGGCCGTACGCCCGTTTTGGCAATCAGGGCAACAGCGCACAATTCGATCCAACGATTCCCAAGAACGAATCGGGACACCCGATCCGCCACGAGTTGACTCGAGCAATACCCACCAGCCAATGCGTTGTTGTTGTCATATCCATCCGGGGACCAACATGCTTGCTTCCTATCTCGGCTACATCTGGTGGGACAACGAAACTGACGGTAAGACGCTGTATCCCAAGCAGCAACATGACCCAACGGATAATGAACGCTTCAAATCTTGGCAGGCAAATCCCGAGCAGGCTGCCGCTCGTGGTAACTGGAGTGACCCCGCATTTCTTGAGAAGGTGGGAACTCCGGAGTTCAACAAGACTTTAAACCACACGCAATTCGCAGACTTTCACGGGCACGGATGGATTTTCCGCAGCGTTTATAAACAGGATCGCAAAGGAAATCTGCTAGATCAGGACAACAAGACCGTTTCCCATTCAGATCCTGACAAGTTCACCAAGGCGGTGCACCTCCGCGACATACACCTGGAGAAGGGAATGCACTGCGTTGATTGCCAGCTTCGAGCAGGATTCGCATGGCAACGGCAACTTGTACGGCGAAACTCGGAATGCGGTTGAGATCGACTGTGTGGATTGCCACGGAACCGTCCAGCGGACCGCAACGCTAAAGACGTCAGGACCCGCAGCAGCCAACGGGGGCAGAGACCTTGCTCTACTTCGAACGCCTTCTGGTGAGCGTAGATTCTTCTGGTCAGAAGACAGACTGTACCAGCGATCAATGGTTGAGAAAGATCGCGAGCCATGGGAGGTAGTCCAGGTCCTGGATACGATCACGCCTGGCAAGCCACACTACAGCGAGAAATCACGCTACGCCAAGACACTTGAAGATGGTTCGATGGCTTCTCCTGGAAAGCTAGGTGACATTGGCCTTGCTCATGCGAATAACCGCATGACGTGTTACTCCTGTCATTCCTCGTGGACGACGAGTTGCTTCGGCTGTCATTTACCGATGATGTCTAACCTGAAAACTCCTATGCTCCACAACGAAGGTTTGGCAACACGGAACTATACAGCTTATAATTTCGAGATTCTCAGGAACGACATCTATATGCTCGGTGTCGACGGCACTGTCACACACAATCGTGTGGCGCCGACTCGCTCTACGTGTGCCGTTGTTGTAAGTTCGCAAAACGCGAATCGTGATTGGCTCTACTACATGCAGCAGACGGTTTCGGCAGAGGGCTTTAGCGGGTTCGCATTCAGTCCGTATGTCCCTCACACAGTACGCGCTACCGAAACGAAAATGTGTACCGATTGCCATGTTGCGGCGGCTGGTGATAACAATGCCTGGATGGCCCAGTTGCTTATGCAAGGCACGAACCTGGTCAACTTTATCGGGCGTTATGTTTATGTAGCCGAGGGCAAGAGCGGCTTCGAGGCAGTTGCGGTCGCGGAGCACGATGATCCCCCGGCCGTATACGGCAGTGATCTCCAGGCGACTGCGTATCCGAAAAACTATTCAGCACTGCAAAAGAAGAAACCGCGAACTAAGGGAAGCCGAACATCACGCCGGAGATGTTAGCGATGTCCAACTCAGGGGAGAATATCTTTATACAGCCGGGCCTACTTGCGGCTTTTGAGCGTACGACGTAGCAAACGTAGACAACAAGAATTTTTCAGAGAAGATCGTTACAGCGCCGGTTTCGCCTCTCGGACAGCGGTTCTACGTGAGACTCAAGCTGGAACCAGCATCACATCACCCTCCACTCTGGCAATTGATCCCGGCCGAACTCATAATCCTGCCAATGAGGAAGGTAGGGTAGCGGCGATGTATGGCTTCCTCTACGTCACAGATCAGCGTGATGGCCTGGTCGTGATCGGCAACCCAAGTACGAAAAGCAGCTCGTCTGGAGTAGTGACTCTGCTGGACGGCAATCCCCAAAACAATTTTCTGCAGCAGGCACTCACATTCAATCCTGCAGGCGCACTGAATGGCGCGCGACGAATCACCTTCGCTGGCACGCATGCGTATATACTTTGCGATCGCGGACTTGTAGTAGTCGAACTGAAGGACCCGCTGCACCCGGTGATCACGTCAGAAATTGGTGCTCCTCATCTCGAACACCCGGTTGGTTTGGCTGTGCAGTTCCGTTACGCTTTCGTCGTGGACGCGCAAGGGCTCAAGGTACTCGATATCACTCAGCCCGATCGTCCTCGCATCGTTAACAACGCTTCTGTTCCCTTAGTCAATGCGCAGAACATCTATCTCGCACGTACATACGCCTACGTTGCCGGAGGCAAGCAGGGGTTGGTTATTGTCGATGTAGAAACTCCGGAACATCCTAAGATCGATCAGGTTTTCAATGCCGGCGGTGCTCTGAACGACACTCGCGATGTCAAATTGGGAATGACTGCGGCGAGTGCTTTCGCTTATGTCGCGGACGGGAAGAACGGTCTACGAATCGTTCAGTTATTCTCACCGAACGACACGCCGGGTTATCTGGGTTTCAGCCCGCGCCCCACGCCTAAGCTCATCGCCAGTTACCGTACTCGGGGCCCGGCTCTCGCAATTTCGAAGGGTGCTGATCGCGATCGGGCCGCTGACGAAAGCGGCAATCAGCTTTCTGTCTTTAATCGTCGTGGGTCACGACCTTTCAATCTGGAGGAAATGCACCGAATGTACCTAAGAGACGGTTCTCTCTACACCGTAGTGGACACGCCGCCGACTTCGGCGGACGGCAAGCACCATACCGACATTTCGGCGCACCGGTAAGGAGCCGAATTGAGTGAGATTAACAAATGTCTGATCAGTGCAAATGGCAGGCTCCGCGAAGATTGGCCGAAACGCTTGCAGTCGTTCCCATTCAGAATGGTCGAACGGTTGCCTGCCTGCGGGATTTGTCAATAGACTTCAATTCAACAACAGGTGAGTAAGGGACGCAATGCATCTTGACGTCGTAGCTTCCGGCTTCCAATCACAACGCAAACGGACGCGTATCAAACATGTTCACGAATTGCGCTTGGGCGAAGCGAGCGCGTGTTGGAACGCAACAGCTCGACGCCTCTTTACTTCAGTTTTCTGCATCGCCTTCTGCCTCTCGATAACGGAAACTATGAGCGCCCAGACCACCGCGCCCGCTTCACAATACACCGGGCCTGGTTCGTGTAGCTCTCCCAGCTGTCACGGCAGCGTTCAGCCTCGCTCTGACAGCTTTGTCTTGCAAAACGAGTACAGCACCTGGGCCGTAAAGGATAAACATTCAAAGGCGTTTACTGTCCTCACAAATCCCGTTTCGGTGAGGATGGGTCGAATTCTTGGTATCTCGCACCCCGAAGCGGCGGAGAAATGTCTCGCTTGCCATGCTCTCGACATATCTGAAAAGCAAAAAGGAAGGACGTTCGATCTAACGGACGGCGTCAGCTGCGAGAGCTGTCACGGTCCTGCTTCAAACTGGCTGGGAACACACACCACAAAAGGCTGGACTTACGAGCAATCACTCAACGCCGGCATGTACAACACCCGCGACTTGATCAAGCGAAGCGATAAATGCTTGTCATGCCATTTGGGAACTAAGGAAAAAGTTGTCGATCACGAGATGCTGGCGGCTGGACATCCAGATCTGTATTTTGAACTTGACTCATTCGAAGCGGTGATGCCGAGACACTGGAAGAGCCCGCCCGAAAACGACAAGTGGACCGAGTTGCGAACACTCGTTGTGGGCCAGGCCGTGCAATTACGGCAAGGACTGCGACGGCTCGCGTTCCGTACCTCCGGCAATTCTTGGCCGGAGTATTCGGAATTGGATTGCTACTCCTGTCACCACAGTTTGACCTCTACAACGGATAGCTGGCGTCAAGAACGAGGGTATCCGGGCCGAACTCCCGGTGTCCCACCCTACGAGCTCAGCCGATTTGCGGTGTTCCGAAAGGTGGTAGAGCAGATGGATCCGGAAGCCGCAAAGCGACTTGACACCCAGATCGATCAGGTCTACAAGGGCGTGGCCAGCCGCAACGTTGATCGAGCGGAGGTCAATCAAATGGCCAATGCTGCTTCTGATACAGCAGGCATGATCGCGCAACGGCTTGTAGCTGCCTCGTTCGATTCCGATAGTGGCCTGCGCATGATGAAAGCTATATCGGCTGATGCAGACACGATCTCAGCCGATGGTGAGAGGTCAGCCGAACAGGCCGCGATGGCGCTTCAGTCGCTGTTCGTTGCCTGTTCCGAGAGCAATGCGTTCAAGGACAAGGAGCATTTGCGAACAGCCATTAATGGGCTTTTCCGCGAATTTCAAAGTCCGTCGTCTTACACACCCAGCCGCTATGCACGGCAAATGCGGGCAGTTTATGCCCTCTTATAGACCGGCGCTAGCTAGCCGTGCCTTTAGAAATGAGGGTTGACCACATGGGTTTAACGTCTCGAGTCGCTGCGCAGCTGCTCGTTGCGCTTATTTCCGTGACGGCAAGAGCGCAAACTCCGGCCACTACCTCGAATGTCGAGAACCAGCTGAGACTCTCAATTGAGACACCAGGGCTGGGAGCTGGCACCGTCTCTGGAAGCGTCGTAGTTTCTGGCTGGGCGTTGGACAGCGGAGGGCCCGTGTCGGACGTCCAGGTATCCGTAGACGGCAACGTGATTGGAACTGCGTCAGGAGGAAAAGAGCGCTCCGACATCTGCATCTTGTACGGTACTGTCCCAGGGTGCCCAAATGTCGGCTGGAGTCTTACTCTGAACACCGGTGAGCTTACCAATGGAACTCACACGCTTTTGATTACGGCCAGTTCCTCGTCAAATGAAGAAGCAAGCATGAGGCGCAGCTTCCTAGTGGCGAACGACCGTGCCCCTCACCCACTCGATGTCACTTCGAAGGCTGACTTTCAACTTTCAGTTAATCCAGGTAGCTTGACGCTGAGCGGGGCCAACACTGCCACTGCAAACCTGGTGATCACGCCGGTATCCGGGTTTACTGGAACAGTCCTATTTACATGTTCCGTCTCAGGTTTAAGCAACACTTCGTGCGCCGTTCCCGGTACGGTCGCAAGCTCGGGAACAGCGACACTCATCGTCAATGCGTCTTCGACAGCGCAGACTCTCGGACATCCTACGCTTAAATTGCCCCGCAACCTCAATGAAGAATTATCTCTGGTGTGTCTCGCTACCGCTTTCTTGTTGCTGTTCCGACGGCTGACACGAGCAGGGAATGTGTCGCGAACCGCAGCCGTAGCAGCAAGCATTCTCGTGCTAGCCGGTTGCGGAGGCGATCAAACGAAGGTCAGCGTTGTGCAAACTGTTCAGCCCCAAGTACAGAGCGGCACAGTCACGGTAATGGCTAGCAGTGGCGATGTCGCACACACAGCATCTATTGCCGTCACGGTCAACCCAGCCAGTGATTCACCGTTGCTGACGGCGGATGACGTGCGGCTGATTGTCCAAGACGCTGCTATTGCCATTGATTCGCCAAATGCGGTGATAGCCGTCACTGACCGGCTTGGAAGGGTTCTCGGAGTGTTCCGCAAGCCCAACAGTCCCGCTACTGCGATCGGCAATTTTGGAGCCTCAGTTGATACGAATGAATTAGCAGTCGCGTTGGCACGCACGGCATCTTTCTTCAGTAACGACCAAGCTCCACTCTCGTCCCGGACGGTGCGATACATCAGCGGGATACACTTCCCGCCGGGCGTTCAGAACACGCCCAGCGCCGCCTTATACGGGATCGAGAACACAAACCGAGGCTGTACGCTCAATGCGGCGTTTGCTGCCGGGCAGGACGTGCCCGCCGCCCGATCGATAGATGGCTCTAAACCCGGCTTAGGCGTACTTACTGGTAAGGCCGATCTTGTGGACTCGGATCCTAACGCGGTCAACCCCGGCGGCGTCCCTCTGTTTAAAGCCGGCACCTTAGTGGGCGCGGTTGGAGTGGCTGGCGTACCCGCCCCGGTTGCCGAATACTCAGCATATTCAGCAGCCGTCAATGCTGGGTTTGGGGCTCATCCCGCTGAGCCGGGCGAAGTAGTAATCGACGGTATCGCGGTTCCGTTCGTAAATCAGATAACGGCTCCGCCGGGAGTTCAGCTAGGTACGTTCGATGGAACATGGTCCGTGAATCCTATTGGAAGCCCAAGTTCGCCACCGGAAGGATTCCTTGTTCCGGCGCAGGCAGGAACTCTAGGCGGGTTGTCGCAAGCAGAGGTCCATGGAATGGTGCAAGCAGCGATTGCGGAAGCAGATCTGACTCGGGCACTTATCCGCCTGCCGTCCGGCTCGCGAGCTCGATTCGTCATTGCGGTGGCGGATCTGGATGGCAAGCTAATCGCCCTGTATCGAATGACCGATGCCACTATTTTCAGCATTGATGTCGCAGTCGCAAAGGCCAGAAACGTCATCTACTTTACTGGCTCAAGTCGGCAAGCCAGCGATTTGCCAGGTGTGCCTATGAACACCGCAGTCACCAATCGCACCATAAGTTTCGGAGCTCAACCTCTATTTCCGCCAGGCATCGCTAACACAACACCCGGGCCGTTCTTTCCTCTCTACCAGTTCGATACTTTGAACCCTTGCACACAGGGCCAGCAAACACCCAATGCGAACCAGAATGGGATTGTCTTTTTTCCGGGTAGCGCACCTTTATATAGGAACGGCACGCTGGTTGGCGGATTAGGGGTTAGTGGAGACGGAGTGGATCAGGACGACTTTGTCACCAATGCGGGCGTCGCAGGATTTCAGGCGCCGGATGCTATCCGGGCAGATCAGGTTCTGATCCAGAACGTGCGACTTCCGTACCTGCACTTCCCTCGCGATCCCACAAACTAACGGACTTCTGATTAGGTATGAAGGCCGGATTGGCGAAAGTTATGGCGCGCCGGAGTTCGACGCTGCAATCAGCTCTCGCATGTCGTACCGGTGGGCTGCAGGTTTTTCCTTCGTCCAGTCGTGATAGCTATGACACTCGACACAGTTTCCCTGTGCTGCCCCGTTTTTCCCAGGTTTATGGCACTGCTGACAAGTCGCGATACCGGGTAATAACACATCCGACGTAAGTTGACTCTTCCTGACGTTCGAGTGACACGATTCGCACCGGAGCATCTGATGTGGTTGATGATCGAAGTCCGCCTTCGTCAACCAACGACGGGTAATGGCGGGCTTCGCGAATCGCGGCGGGCTAGAGTTGCCCAAGAAAGTCAACGTGTGGCACTGCTTGCAACTCTTGCTCCAAAGCAACCTCTCTGCGTCTGCCGTGCGTTGACCAGCCCAGTCCGTTGCGTTCATAGGTGAGGCGGCCATTGGGCGCCTGGCAAGTCGTGCATCCGGGCTAATTTCCCAAAGTTGCTCAGGATGAGCAGCAACGTAACTCGCATATTTCTTCATCAGAAAGTCATGTATGATTTCAGGCTTTCCATGCGGCACCGGGTCCGCGAATCGATTATCGAATAACAGCGGATGGCACGCGGAACAATGCTCATAGTAGTTAACGGGAACCATATATGCGTCGCGTGATTGCCTTGTGTGATCACCGGACTCAACCCTCATTGGTTGTGGCACGGCAGCTTGTCCGTACGGCCAATTCGTATCGGGCTTTGTCCGGTGGCAGTCCGAGCACTGCAATTGCACAAAAGTGTCGCATGGTTTAGCCGGATTACATCGTTCCGGTCCGCGTAAATCTCGCCTTAGGTGGATACTGTGGTTAAACTTCATCGTTCCCGGATCGCCGGCACTATTAGGTCGAAGAATGGCGAACTCGGGGTGACTAGAGGTAAAACTCGAGATGTTTGCCGCGACTTTTAGCGGCGCACTGGAGCGCGTTTTCAGATTGGAATGGCACTGAGTGCAGTACCGATCTTCGGGCCGCCTCAGATCCGCGAGCGCCCGATGTTCCGTGTGGCAAGGAGAGCACGTAGGCGTAAAGGTCTGGGTTGCTTGATGAACCGGACCATCATGGCAGGCAGCGCAAGAGCTATCCGAAACCTTCTTATTAAAGGCTGCTTTGGAGACGTGACAAGCTGAACAATTTCCGCCGATCAAGGCATGCGCAGAACTCATTGGCCCTGCAGTATAGGGCTTGGCACTGCCACGGACGGCGTACCACCCAAGCCAGGCCAACCCAATTGCGCAGGCCGCTATTGTAAGCTTCTGACGAGTGAGGGCGGCAGGATAACCTCGCCTGAAATAACGAACACTAATGCGCCTTGCACGTTCCTTCGTAGTCTGCAGTCGGCGCGCCATGAAGAATCACCGGTACTGCATTGCCACAAATGCATGTATACCGGCAAGCACAATAAGCGCAATCGCTAGCGGCGCATGCACCACCAGCCATGCGTGTAACAGACTATGGAAACGCTGCTGCTGCTTCACTTCGCGGTTTTCCTCACAAATTCCTTCCAGATCGGTGATCGCGGAGTGAAAGTTCGGGGGCAAGAGTCTCCGTAAGGACGCAAACAACTCGGCACTTCGAGTTCGGCTGTCGAGCGTACGATTGGTGATCGCATTTTCCAGATAGGGGCGTATCTCGGTTACATAGACATTGCTGAAACGCCTTTCCTCTTCCCCGAAGACCTCCTCAACTAGTAGAGGCTGAGCGTTTCCGGTGGTGGCAGTGACTAATTTGTCTGCTTCTGCAATCAGCTGTGCGCGAATGCTCGGAATCTCCTCATGAATCGTTTCCATTTGAATTTCGCGTGTAATGATTGTCGGCAGGAAATGCTGTAGTACCGCCCCAACAATCCCGCTTCCAATCACCACAACAAGCAGCATCATCAAAGCGAAAGTAAGAGGGCCACGAAAAGCGAACCCTGCGTGAAAAAGGATCAAAGGCAAGCTCAGAAGTCCAAGCCAGAGGTGCCCGCGCATCCAGGTTTGGGCTCGTCCGAATCTCCTGGCCCGGAACTTCTTTCGAACGCCGAGTAATCCAGCGAAGATGATGAGCAGGTAACCGCTTACTCCGTAAACTAAGCCAAGAACGCGGCCACCCCTCGCGCCGCCCACGGAGGAAGCGTACGGGACGTACGCTGCCGTGGAGAGTGCCAACGTCAAAACGGCTGCTACGATCCACGGCCGGTGACTTCGGTCAACGCGCATAATGAGCAACCTAGACGCCCCGGCAAGCTGCCGGACGGAAGAAGTAGAGGACATTATATCCGTGATCCATCACTGTCCTGTATATAAATTCATACGGAAAGTAGTTACGCGCAGGATGTCGGAATCTAAGATACAGAAAACGACGGCTTTCTCCAGCTCGAGAGAGGGTGGGTTTTGACCTGATCTTTGCTGAGTCGCGCCGTCATCCATGAACCGCGAATCAGTTTAAGTCCACGGTCTCGGGCGACTTATAACGTTCACCTAGCGTCCGTTCGGAGCTCGAGTTCCCGGTAGTGTTGCGACTTTGGTGGCTCTATTAAGGGCGTGCTATTCTCTACTTGCCTTCTTTCGCTTGCGCTCTTTCAGACTGATCGATGAGCCGTACGTATCCTCTATGAACGCTTGGCGAGAAGACCTTGATGTGGGGCGATGGTCTTTGGGTAGCAGCATCGCATGGCAGATTGCCAGCGCCGAGGCGGCCCATCAAGGGCATGAGTTCGTTGAACCCCTACACGTTCTGCTTGGGATCGCCTCGATCGAAAAGGTGGTTGGAGGCGATTTGGAGCGCAGTTTCGGACTGGGCGCAGATGCCATTGCCTCCCTCCGTGCAGAGTTCGACGCTTTATCCAGCATTCTTGCTCCTCTGAAGCTCAAGTCGACGAGTCTGAGACACCTTGCGCGTGCGGAGGTGAACCGTTCGAAGCGCACAGCCGTTTCTACTGGCGAGCAACTCGTGCCATCGCCCGTTACTTTCCTGGTCCTCAGGGAGGCCCGCCGCTTCGCTGGCGAGAACGATTCAAGACCAGTCGGTGTCCTCCATGTTTTGACGGCGCTTGTTGAGTGTGGATCGAGTCCAGTACCTGAGTTCCTGGGCAGATATCGCGTGCCGGTGCAGAAGCTGACGGCGTCGCTGCGAAAGGCCGTTTCTTATGCTACCGTCCTCCCTGACAGTACGGCCTGCATTGAGGGTGGTGAGCCCTCTGGAATCGATAAAGTCGATTCAGTTTCGGGTGAAACGCCGGCTTCGAAAGCCTCATCTGATCCGGCCACCAAAACTCCGAGTTTAACGATGACAGACGAGGCTTTTGAAGTCAGCCGGACTATTTCGGCTGACAGCTCAGGTCTAGTCTATGTGGCGGCTGCCACGGAACGTCTGCAGAGCCGGTTGGCCCTTCTCTACCAGCTGCCACTCCACTTTGCGGAGCAAACGAAGCTGGAAAGATTGTTCGAGACCATTGTCGAACGACTTCTTGCAGTAATTCCTGGAGCGACAAGAGGAGCCCTGATTGTGTCCGAGCGCACCAGCGGCAAGCTCTTGCTCAAGGCTCACCTCCCGCCTGGCAGACCGGCAGTAAGTCTGACTTTGGCAAGGAAGGCGATGGATCGACGCGAAGGCTTCATCTGGCAACAGGAGCTAGATATGAGTGCCAGCGTCTTCGAATTATCGTGCACTTCCGGAATGTACGCACCCCTCATGTGGCGGCAGGAAGTCCTCGGCGTTGTCTGTGTCGACAACTTTGGCGGTAAGCGGAGATTCGAAGATGAGGATCTTCGATTGTTACTAGCTGTCGCGCGCTACGCCGGCATGGCGCTGGAAAATCGCAACCTGCAAGAGGATCTAACGCTACAAGCGACGCTGCTCTCACGCCTGTTGACGAATTTCTCGCCCACAGTGCGCGATTGCCTGCTCAAGAAAGCGCGTCAAGGTAAACTCCAGCTCGGAGGAGAGAAGTCCGAGGTCACAATTCTTTGCTCGGATATTCGCGGATTTACGCAATTGAGCGCGAACATGGACGCCAACGAGACAGTGGAAATGCTGAACAGCTACCTCCCACCTCTGGTCGACAAAGTATTCCGCTTCAAAGGGACCGTCGACAAATACGTTGGAGACTCCATCCTGGCCGTATTTGGGAGTCCCGAACCCGACCCGGAGCACCACACGAATGCCGTTCGTGCCGCAGTGGCGATGCAGGCGGTTATAGACGAAGTTAGCGCCGAACGAGAAAAGCGAGATCTGATCTCGTGTGCGATTGGCATTGGTATCCACTGCGGCGAGGTGCTCCACGGCTTCATAGGTGCGCCGGATCGCATAGAATTCACTGTTATTGGCGACGCGGTCAACATGGCAGCCCGTTTCTGCGACGCAGCCGAAGCGGGCCAGATCCTGGTTAGTCCAAAGGTCCACGAACACACCTGGCGGATGCTCGATGCGGAAGCACTTCTGGTTCCGACGAAACATGAGGGGATGATTCCGGCCTATCGGGTGAAAAGCATTCAGTCATCCTGATTGCATTCACGGGGATGCTAGCAGCGCCGACATCGGCGTTTAGCCCAAGTTCTTCGGAGCCGGCGAACTCGATGGATCGCCGACCAGCCATTCCGGGAATTTCCTAATCCGCAGCCTGTCTGCTTGCTTGACCCTCTGTTTTCGTATTCTCCATTGGAACAATCTGTCGCGACCGAGACCCTAAACGTCGCCAGACTTAATATCCTGATTGTTCGTGAGTTATTTTAACTTCAGTCGAGAATAGATTTGGCGCAGCCACTCGTCATCAAAGATCGATACGAAGTCAAGGCCGTTCTCGGTCGTGGCGGCATGGGAGTGGTGTATCAGGCCTTTGACAACTTGATGCGGCGGGACGTGGCCGTCAAAACGATCCTGGATTTCCCGGGTGGTCCGTTCTTGGAGCTCTTCTTACGGGAATGTAGCGTTCTCGCTTCGATGGTCCACCCGAATGTCGTCGAGATTTTCGACATGGGCGAGTTCGAGGAGGGCGATCGATCTAAACCGTACTTTGTTATGCCCCTACTTCGCGGGCGCACTTTGTATGACATTATCTACCCCGCCGCTCTTCCAATTTCTGTAAATCGTTGCGTCGACATTATTTGTCAGGCATGCCGTGGACTGCAGGCAGCGCACGAATTAGACCTGCTTCACCGAGACATCAAACCGCGCAACATCTTCGTTATGAAGGACGATGCGGTCAAGATCATCGACTTCGGAGTTGCCCAACTGATGGCGAATAATGCCACGGCGGTGCGCGGCACTCCGCAGTACATGTCACCAGAGCAGATTAGCTTCAAGCCGCTCAACAATCGCAGTGACATCTTCTCGCTCGCTGTTGTCGCTTACGAGGCTCTTACAGCCGTCCACCCGTTCGTCCGTGATCAGGACCACAGAGGGCGCGGCCTGGATATCGCGACAGCGATTATTTCGCACAACCCGCCTGTTGCCTCAGATTTGAATCCGGGCGTCAGCCGAGCTTTAGCACAGGTTGTCGCGAAGGGCATGGCGAAGGATCCGCGAAGTCGCTTCGAATCAGCAGCGGCCTTCGCCGAGGCGCTTCAGAGGGTGTTTCGGAGTGACGCTGCTCCAACCATTCAAGACTTCGGCAGCGTCCGGCTTCGCCTCGATCGAGCGCGCCGCAGCTTCGAGCAAAAAGACTTTCAATTTGCGCTCGAGGTCATAACTGAACTCGAAGCGGAGGGATACAGCGACCCGGACCTGATGCAGATCCGCCGCGCACTGGACGAAGCGATTCAGCGCGAGAAGGCGGACCGACTGATAGAATCCGCCGAGCGATGCCGGGCAAATGAGGAGTATGCCCTTGCTCTCCGCAAGATCGAGGAGGTCCTTCAGTTCGAGCCAACGAACGACGTTGCGTTCGCCCTGAAAAGCAGAATCGAAGGCGAGATAAGCGATCGCAAGTTGGCTGACCTGCTTAGGGTTGCCTCGGAGCAGTTCGAGCGTTCTCAGTTCACCAATGCCCGTCAAGCTATTAATGATGCGCTCAAATTGCGTCCTGACGACCCGCGCCCGAAGGAGCTCCTTAATGAGCTGGACGCCAAGCAAAAGGAGTTGCTTCGCAATCGACAGAAACAGGAGCGGCTTTACGAGGCGGCGAAAACTGACTGGTCGGAAGGGCGAATAGAATCGGCAATTGCACAGCTAGATCAGCTAGCCGAGTTTACGAAGGATTACGCCGAAAAGAGGGAACGAGTCACTGAATACAAAAACTTTGACACAACCGTTCGAGCGGAAAACCAAGCGGTCCAGTCCGCGCTGGAGATAGCTTGGCACTCGCTTTCGGAAGGCGATCTGGCAGGTTCGCAACAGGCGGTGGATCGTTTTCTTGCGAAGTACCCCGGTCACTCGGGCCTGCTGAAGCTTTCCGACGCGATCGAGCGCCAACGGACAGAGGAAGAAGCCGCTTATCGGGACAATGTTGCCCAACGTCTCCGGGCCGAAGATTCGGTCGATACGCGTCTGGACATACTTGCAGACGCTCTAAAAAGACTTCCCGACAACGACTTCTTCAGGAACGAGATTCGACAGACTCAGGCTACACAAGACCAGGTGAACGCTATCGTCCGGAAGGCGGCTGCGTTTGAGAATCAACGCGACTTCGAAAGAGCCCTCGAACAATGGGAGTCATTGCGTGCCGTTTATCCGCAGTATCCGAATCTTGACGATCAAATCATCAGAACAGAAGCCGCCGCGCAGCAGCAGATTGCACAAATTAAGGCAGACTTGATCCGCCGGATCGGCAATGCACTCCAGACCGAGGATTTCCCCTCCGCAGAGGAGCTTCTTACCGAGGCCGACGCGGCTTTTTCTTCTGACCCGGAGATTGCAGACTTACGCTCTCGTAAAAACGAACAGTCCCAACGCTCGGCAGAAGTCAGTGCGTTGTTGGCACAAGCGGCAGATTCGGTTCGAGGTAAGCAGTTCCCGCAAGCGCTCATCCACTTAGGCGAAGCGGCAGCAATAAGCGCAAACCGGCCGAAACTGAGCGAGGCTGTTTTTCAATCTTTGGTCGAACAGGCGCAGGGCTCAGTGGTGGATGACTGGCGAGTTGCACATCAGATGCTCGCGCTAGCCGCTGATCTGAGTCCTAATCGGCGAATCCACGCAGGAACTGAGGACGGACATCAGCCGCAGGGAGGCTGAGGAGCAAATCAAAGTCGTTCTCGACGAAGCGAGCGCGGATGAGGCGAGTGGCGAACTGGAATCGGCCAGAGGCCGTGTGCGTCAGGCGCTCCGCCAGCACGGCAGCGACAATCGTTTGCAGAATCGGCTGCTTTTGCTTGATAAACGCCTCGTAGAGAAGAAGCGAGAGAGCAAGAGCGCCAGGTTTCGTTAGCAAGCCTCAAATCTCTGCAGCTTGAGTTCGAGCAAGTCCTGGCAACCCTGACGAGATCCGGAATTTCCTGAATCGCGCTCGATCAATCGCCGGACCGTTCGCAGATGAACCTGAATTTTCTGCCGTGATAGGTGCGATGCGCGAGGCCGCTGACCAGTATCAGCAAGCAACCTTGGCCCTCGCCGGAGATGGACTTGGCAGACTCCCTGAGACTGTGCAATCGGGCGCTCGACCGGATGCCCGATTACCAGCTTTTCGCCAACGTGAAGTCACGAGTCGAAAAACGATCTCGGGAAAGAGCCGATGATTACGTCCGGCGACTGGAAAAGCCGCAAACGCACCGGCAAAAGCGAATTGCTCTGCTGGAAGAGGCCATCCGCTCTTGCCCCACGGAAGACCGCTTTGCGCGGCAGCTGGAAGCGGTTCGTCAGCAGCAATCGCTCGTCAACGAAGCATCTCTGCGCGCCCAGCAATTCGAAACCGATGGACGGTATAAAGAAGCCTTGAGCAGTCGAATTCCGTCCAGACTCTGGACCCCTCGCAGCCGGGTCTGACGGAAGCAATAGCGCGATGCACAAGGTCGCTGAACGCCAAACGGAAACAGGACCGTGGTTCCTGTCGAGCAGTTGCAGCGGGCAGTCCAGCAGAAAGACGTCCTTCTTGCGGACGAGCTTCTCGGAAAGGCACACGCTGAGTTTCCGAATGATCCAGAAATCGCCGCTATTGAAGATCATTTAAAGCGCGAGGAACAAAGGCGACAGCAATTCGAGCATCTGCTTAATGAGGGAAGGCAGGCGATCGCGGCCGGTCTTTACCAACAAGCGCACGATCTCGCACTGAAAGCGGCGGAAACGGCTTCTGGCGACGACGATCTTGTCGGGCCCGCGGCCGAGTTGCTTGTTCAACTTTCTCGAGAGGCTTTGACAAGCGACGCTCAACTTTCGGAGTCTGTTTTGGAATCCGCTTCGTCGGTGATACGAGGATTCACCGTTCCTGAGGATCTCAGGTCCGCTCTGTCTGAGGCCCGGCGCAAGCGTGGCTATCAAACGTGCTTGGCTGCCGCCAAAATACACGAGGAAAGCGGTGATCTTCCCGGAGCTTCCCAGTGTCTTTCTGAATTCCTGACTACCTACGCGGGAGACAAGGAGGCAGAAGCCGAACTCTCACGATTAAACGCCCTCGCTGAGAGACATAGGAAGGAGCAAGAGCGCGCTTCTCACCTTTCAGAGCTTCTCAAGATCGAAACCGAAGCGGACACGACGCTTTCACACGACGCGCTATCGGAGCGTCTCAGGCGCATTCAAGAACTCGGATCCTTGCATACCAGCGAGGGAGAGATCACTGCTAAAGTCTCCCAAGTCTCTGCGTTGTTTTTGGCTCTGCGGGGCATTGCGCAATGCCTTCAACAGCGTCGATACCGCGACGCAGAGGAGCTCTCAGTGGAGGGCGCGAAGCGGTTTCCGGAGCATTCGCGGTTTCTGGATCTGCGATCGGAAGCCGAGCGTGGCCTTCAGCTTCTGGCGGCAGACCATCGCAAAGAGGTGGAAAGGAAGCTTGCGGAAGAACCAGACCCTCGCAAACAATCGACACTTCTGGTGGCTGCGCTGGGGCAATATCCAGATGACGAGAGCTATAGGGAAAAGCTGCAGCTTGCACGCGCGAACAGGTCGCCATGCTGGAGGCGAAGATCCAGGAGGCGCGGCAGATAGAGGCAAAGCAACTCTATGCCGATGCACTGGCAGCTTGGGAATCCCTAGCTTCGAGCTATCCGTTTCTGCTGGAGGCGGCGAACGAAACGCGGCGATTGAGTGGCCGCATTGCCGATAGAGCAGCGGCTAAACGCTCCACCCTGGGAACGCATAAAAGCGGCCATCGGCGAGGGCCGTTTTGCGAATGCGGCAGAGCTGGTACAGAGAGCCCTGCAAGAGATACCGAACGACAGCGACTTACTGTTGCTGGCTGCGGAGATTCAACAGGCCCAGGAGAAGCAAATAGCAGCCACGAACCTGTTAGCTGAAGGCGAAGACCTTCTACGGAAAGGCCAGGTGGAAGCCGCTTGCGATCGGTTCCGAAGTGCATTCGAACTCGGTGACAGGCCCTTACAAACTTCGATCATTCAACAGCTTGTTCAGCAAGCTGAAGTTTCGGTAAAGACCGCATGGACAGATGCTGAAAAGCTACTCCAGGAAGTCGGGCGCCTTCGCCCGGAGTTTGCTCTCCCCAAGAGGTTGACCGATGCCATCACGCGCAAACGGCAGGAAGCCGAGATCGAGCGCGCTTTGGAACTGGTGTCCCAAGCGGAAGCAAGCGGAAAGCTACCCTGGCCGCCGACCTTCTTAAAACAGCAGCAGCGAGATTTCCTGGAAGTCCGCTAATTGCCAGACGCGTGAAAGCGCTGAACGCTGAGATGGCGCGGCAGCAGCGTGAGTCACAAGACAAGGCATTCGCGCTGAGAATCGAGGGCGTGCAAAAAGAGGCGGAAACTTGCCTTCGAGCGGGCGAGTACGAGAAAGCGATAGCTCTGATCGAAGAAGTCGAGGGGGCCCCAGCACGTTTGGCTGGACTTCTTACGAAAGCGCGAGATCTGCAGAAGCGGCAGGTATACGACAAGCTTCTGAATCAGGCTGAGGAACTCTGGAAACTCGTCGAACCTGCCAGCCGCTTTGTCGAGGGTCAACGAAGCGATATCGCTCCTTGGTGAGTCTCCACGCTCTAACGAGCTTCGGCTGCTTGTTGAAAGCGAACTCACGAAGCAACGCCGGGACGAACAAAGGAAAGCCGCACTTAGCCGCCTTCAGCAACTGGCCGAAAACTCTGCCGGAAAGACAAGGTCTCCAGTCAAATTGATCGGCGCCCTCAGAGAAGCTCGGAGGTTCAAGTCATCATTCCCGGAAGATCCAGAGATAGGCCGCCTAGCTGTTCTGGTTGAGGAAAGTTCTCGATCAACCCTCAATCAGCTAAAAGCAGGCTTCTTGAAAGATGTCACTTGCCGCTGCCAGCGTTGTGGGAGTTGTTAGCTTGGCATCCGTCTCCTACCAAACCTGGACCAGAAACCGGCTAAACGCAACCGCCCCGCTCGAAATTAGAACCGATCCGGTCGGGGCTTCTGTGAAGCTTGGTGAAGGGACCTGCGTCACGCCAAAGTGTCAGCTTGCTGTTCGCCCGGGAGAGTACGAGATTCTCGCTCGTCTTGGATGGTTATCGCGATCTCCGGCGCTCAGTCCGAATAGTAGACCCCAGGCAGACATATCTCGTGGATTTGGTGTTGCAAGTACAGCCGCCCCCTAAGCCAGCGCTTGTAACGGCAACTCAGCCTCACGGAACGCTGATTCTAGATGCCGGCCAGCCCGGCGCCACTGTGACGGTTGAACAATGTCCCGAAAGGCAGAACCGATTCCGGGGGACAATTTAGGATTGATCTCGCACCAGCGGGGCATTCTTTACGGATCGCAAAGCCCGGTTTCCAAACCGCGGAGTTGAACGGTACCTCCATCGAAAACAATATGGTCCGCAAGGTTGCGGTCGACATGCGCGCCAACGTTCCAATATCAAAGCCTGTCCCCACGCAGGCGAAAGAAGTCCCGCAAGTTGCACCGAAGCAAGTGCCGACCACCCCTACCCCAGAGCAACAGGCCGAACAGGAGTGGCGCGCTGCGTACGGATCACAAAGCACTACACAGCTTGGCGCTTACCTGGGCAGGCATCCGCATGATTTGCATGAAGCCGAAGCGCGTGCGCTTATCGATGATCTGGATTGGGCTCACGTTAATGTCAGCGATCCGAAGTCGCTGTCCACTTATGTGAGTCAGTATCCGAGTGGCCGTCACGGTCTGGAGGCGAAGGTCCGTCTAGCGGATTTGGCCTGGATCAATCTTGATAAGACTAGCGAATCTGCTCTGATGCAATACCAGAGTCAGTACCCGGATAGTAGTCATGCGCACGAAGCGGATAACGCCCTTGCCGGCATTCGTTCGGCGCGGCAGGCTGAAGCCGTGCGGCAACGGGACCAACTCGCGAAACCGCAGGCAGACCAGGGTGCGCGTGCGCCGGGACGAGAGCGGTTTGCAATCGATTCGGCTTTGGAACAATTCAACGCGGCATTTCGCCGTAAGCAACCCCAAGAGGTGAAGGCAATCTGGCTCGATTCTCCCCCGGAATACGGTAAAGCCATGCGATTGCCAGGCGCCAGCTTTAAGATCGCGCTCAAACCGCTGGAAGATCCTCAAGTGACTGGGGACGCGGCGTCGGTCGTTTGCGATGTCGCAACAACATCCACTTTACGCGGCCAATCCAGTGAAGTACACAAGCGTGTCAAAGTCGAGCTTCGACGTGCCGAAAGTGGGTGGGTGATCAAGAGCCTGGGGGGACTATAGGACTAGTTCTAAGGAGCTCAGTACCGTTAAAACGGGTCTTAAGGCCTGAAACTCCTTCCCGAGTGTTACGACTTCTTGACAATGCACCGTTTGCGTAGTAGCATCAACCTTCTAAAAACATCCGAGGGACAGGTTGATGAACAAACGCATCGGTGCTCTGGGAGTTATCTTTCTGATTACACAGTTAGGTAAAGCACAAACTAAGTCGCCCAACGTATCCCAGGTTCTGATGTATTCAACGGCAACCCCAAGCCAGACGGTGCCCACTTTCACCGGCCCGTCCTTCCAATTGCCGCAGGCCGTCCCAAGCGTCTTCACTGAGACGGCCCAGCAAGCAACCTTGTTTACGCAAACGCAGCCGAACCTGCGGAATCCTACCAATTTTTGCAATAACGCAGAACTTTGTACAGCTCAACAATGCTCTGAACGCGAGTATCGCTTCGGCGTTATCAATTATTCCGCTCTCTTCTCCGGCATCTGGAGTTATCGAGAAGTTAGATCCGACAACAGGGGCAGAGTTGCCCGTGAGTAGCACGCTGGGTCCGATCTTCACGGAGCGGGCTGAAACCATCGGCAAAGGGAAATTCTACGTCGGGCTATCCAACCAGGATTTTCATTTCACTAATATAAAGTGACATCTCTAAACGCCCTTAGTATTCTCTACCCTGGTGGACAGCCATCGAACGTTTACATCGGAAACACTTAACGGGTAACGGTGCCTGTCACCTATGGAGTCGGCATGGACGTCAGGCTTTCGCAATCGATAGCATTTCTGACCTACGGCCTCACGAATTACCTCGACGTTTCGTTGGGCCTGCCACTGATTCACTCTGCTGTTGCCGCCAGAACCTACAACGGGGTAAGTTATGTCGGAAACGGATTCGGTTTCCATGGTTTTTGTTGCTGGGAGTTGTACTCCTCGCATCCTGGCTGGATTTCCAGTCATCACGCAGGCGCAATTTGGTCAGGCATCGCGCGGGGAAACGGGTTTCGGTGAAAATATATCGCTCAGGGTGAAAGGAACCGTCATCAGCAAGCCCAGGGTGGCTATCGCGGTAGGCACGGATTTGCGCTTTCCTACCGGGGATGCGCAGAATTACCTTGGCGTAGGAACCACAACAGGGAAGCCGTTTGTAGCAATGTCGTCTTCACGAAGCCGTTCAAGAACAATTTCGTGCTTTCACCTCATTTCGACGTGGGATGGCAGTTTAGCGGAAAAAGCATCCTTGGCGGACAACTGCAAGGTAGCACCCTGACGGCGACTAGCTCGGCAGGAAACGTAAGCTACACCGGAGCACCCTTTACTAACACAAAAGATTACTTGCCGGATGTTTTCTCCTGGGCTGCAGGTGCGGAACTGGTCACTGGCTGCCGCAGCACCATAGTGGTGGATGTCCTTGGCAATCAGATCGGTTGGGTACACGGAAATCGCGAATGCTACCCAGCAGACAATGGAGAGGTCCCTGCGAACTGTACGAACTGCACGATGATTGTTGCAGTACGGCGTGGCGAAGGACTGGTCAGTGATGGTGAGCTCATGGTCAAATTCGGCTCACGGCTATAAAGCGCGTCTGTATGGGAACTTAGTCGCTAACTTGAACGTTCTTGTTCGATTCGATATAGCGGCTTAACGGCTCGAGTTGTGCCATTATACGGCCTCGGTTACACGTTCTAGGCGGCGGTCGCGCCGGTTGAAGCTGGACTTAGAAAGTCGATAGCAATCCAGGGTACTTGGCTCGCTGCGAGGCGAACATAACACCTCTAACCTGGGCAGCGCATAACGACGTCACACCGGCGGAATACCATGACAAAAAGTAACTTGCTGCAACGTGACAGGCTCACTGGCGTTTTGGTGGGCGGTATCTGTCTGATCATCTTACTGCTTCACTCTCAACTCGAGGAGCCGAAGGGCATGACGCGCCATCACGGGCGAACGGCTCAAGTTTGGTCCAAGCAACAAATGGCGCGCACGCCTTGCACTACGTTTGGAAGTCGACGAACGGCATTATCAAAAACCGATTCACGACGACTACCGGGTAATTCCCTGCCGGACCAGGCTTGCACTTTGCGTATGTCTTAGTGTCGAATCGCTTGGGCGGCTATACAGAACGCCGAATTGGGATCAATACCGACAGCCTTGCCGGGCCGCAAGAAGACGGCGGCGAACAGGGAGATGACGTTGAGCTGTACCAACTGAAAGCGCCGGCTGCCCCAGCCCAGGTTGGTGACTATTACCGCGGCAGAGTGGACGCTTCGAACACCAGCGCAGCGGGCCGCGACGTCTATCTCCCGAACGTGCCAGTTAGCGCTGAAGATCTCCACACAAATGCCGTTTATCCACCTAACGGAGTTGTTTTGACCGACGAAAAAGGTGAGTACGTTATCCCGGGCATCCCAGGCACGGGTACCGGAGGCGCCACGGACCCCGGGTCGAACGACGTAGCGGCAACTTGTCAAATATATGGTACGTCCGACGACATCCCCGCACTGGAACTTCCGAGATGCTCGCCGATGCGACGTCTACATACTTGTTAGCAGGGACCATCCACTCAGCTCAGGTAGTCGGAACCGTGACGCTCCAGGACGGCTCGCCTTGCGGCACGTACGATGAATTCTTTGGTGTCCACAGTTCGGCGACCGCCACCTTACTGGACGCCAAGAACAAAGCTCTAGTCGGGCCGGTGCTGGCCAATGAGTTTGGAGACTATGCTCTACCCGCAAACCAAAACGGAGTCACAGTTTTGCTTGCCTGCGAAGGGGCCAGTCCAGTAGCTGTTCCCTACGGCTGAGCAACGAACGTCTCCGCTCCAAACTGCTGTGGTTGCCGGCGTTACCCCACCCGTAATTTCCAATATGACAGCCAGCTTGGACAATCTGCTTGCACCCCCTGTCGCTACTTTCCTCCCTCCTCCTACAAACCTTCCTTCCGACATTGCGCCTCGCGCGGACATCTATCTTGCCGAAAAAGGGATCGACTCTCGCAGAGGCGCCTGTCAATACTATTTGGCTATTGGCGCAGTAAAAGGATGCGGTTCCGAAGGGGAGTTAGTGAACCCGATCAATTATGAACAATGGCAAAAGGCCGTAAAGATTGGTAAGTACGCGAGTGGCGGCGCCCGTACGTTCCAGGCTGGTTACATAAATAAGGTGGACTTGAACTTGTCCCGCGTTCATCAATCCGTTAGCTATGGGCCGAACCAGACTGCGGCCGTGGTTTGCAATCACGTCGGCGCCACCAACTTTTTCAATCCGACCCAAGATGACATTGACAACGCTGTCGAAAGCGCAGTTGCTGGCAAGAATCTGGTCGCCTGCGTTGCAATGGACTACAGCATCACTCCGGGCGTCAATAACAATCAACCGTTCGTCCGGTTCTTTACATTCGGCCCGAGCGGAGACCTTCTCCCTTCCATCAATTTGGACGCGCGTCGCGAGAAGTTCCTTCCCGGTACCTGTATCGCGTGCCACGGCGGCGATCACTATGCTGGCAAGTTCCCTGCCGATGGTTCTGGCTTCGCCAATGTCGGGGCACATTTCCTTCCGTATGATGTTGGCAACTTCGAGTTTGCCAGCAAGCGCGGACTCCAGAAGTGCGACCAGGGAGGCGATTTACAACCTAAACAAGAATGTGCTCAATGCCGGACCGACCGCAGCCGAAAAAGAGCTGATTGCGGGTGGTATTCGACCAAGAGTACAGCGACCTGTTCTGCCACAATCTCACACGAGCTCAACGAAGAGTACGTTCCTGTAAGTTGGTCTTCGCAATCCGTTACGTCCGTCAACTTTTATAAGAATGTGGTCGCACGCAGTTGCCGAACGTGTCACGTAGCTATGACGGAGGGCTATAACTTCTACCATTATCAAAACGTTGCTATCGGCTCTTATCAACTGCCGGGTGGTAGCTACGACTTTGATATTACTGCTTGTGGTGCAAAAGCAGGCAACTTTCAGCGCTTCTACACGATGCCGAACTCGCTGGTCACGTTTAATCGTTTCTGGCTTTCCTATCAAAATGCGGTAGGGCTGCCCGATCAAGTATCGTTGCTTCAACAGTTCTCGACTGAGACAGGCAATGATGGCGTCTGTATGCCGCTGGAAAGTAGATTCGAAAGGCTCTTGTTGTCCCGACGGTTGCCCAGCTATATAGGCTGCACATGGAGTGAGTCACACTGTGACCCTTTGTCCACGTAAGACACGAGCCGTTGATGAGGGCGAACGTCTGCTTGGCGTAACATGCATTCTCATCAGTGAGCGTTCTGCCTAAGCGCGACGGACATACCTCTGTCGCATGACGAGGAGAACAGTAAGACCGATAATAACGAGCGTTGGAGACCACGGTTCAGGTGTGGCGACACGAGCCTCAAAGGTCACATCTTCGAATGAAGTGAGAGTGCCGAAGGGCAGAAACTCGGCAGGCAGCCGAAATTCAGGGTTTGTTACTGCCATCACAGATTCCGGTCCGAAGTCAGTGGCGAGGGAATAGCTGCCCAAGTTGGGGTCTGTATTGAAGAGATACAGCACCGCGTCTATTGGACCGCTGATCTGACTGAGATCTAACACTGAGCAGCTTGGAACTGAACAAGGCCGGTATGGGCCGGCTGAATATGGGCTTAGATTTGTCAAAAGTACGCCTATACCGAAATAACCCTGCGGGTTAATGGGCGGGTAATCGAAGGTTTGATTTCCCAAAGTTATCGTGCCGTCGGCAATATTTGCCGACGGTTCTGAAACAAAAGGCAGAGTCGAATCCGCGTGTAAGGTAAACGTAAGAGGAAGATCAGAAAAAGTGTTGAAGGAAGGGTAGAAATATCCGCTTGCGATGCCAGAAATAGTGTATGTGATAGGAGCCGCGTACGCCAAACTCGCCGACGCGAGAACAATGGTTGTTAAGAATGAAAGTCGAGACACCGCCGTAATTTACACCAAGCTACGAGGGTAACGATAGTCGGGGCGGTACTCTACTGCCCCGGGGAATTTTCGATTTTCACCGCAATGATCGACTGGGGCCTGGGTCTCCTTGAGGATCAATCCTGTACAGAAACGCCAGCGCTTGTGACTTCTGAGCTTTCTCTGAAACTTACGCCCCTTCGTCAGCGGATTGCTGTAACACCATGCGTAGAGATCTGCCATTTGCAGAGCGGGATTATCATGTGCGTTCGCTACGGTGATGCGGTCGATGTTCCCGTATCGCTCTTTTAGATCGTGCCTTGCTTTCCTGCTCCGCAATCGATCCTCGATGTGTCCTTTCAAAGACTCGTTGCGGTCGAACGTCAACGTCAGAATGGAGGCGGTCGTGTGCGCACCCACGCTGAACCGGACCATATCGGCAATCATCGAAACCCGGTCCGTCTTGTCCAGCAGGTATCGCCAGGGTACCTAGCCACCTCGGACCAAGGCGGAGCAGTTCCCCACAAATTTCAACAATGGTAGATGGGTATAAGTGTTTGAAACGGTTGGTGAGCGCGGTAGGAATCGAACCTACAACCTAGTGATTAAGAGTCACTTGCTCTGCCAGTTGAGCTACGCGCCCGGTTCGGGTGGGGTTGAGACAGGAGTGCTGCCTCTCACAATATAACACGGTGGCCGTCCGCCACTGCGCTCGCTGGTGTCGCTTTCATGTACCCGCCGATGTGCTCCCTGTTACCCTGATGCTCAATGTCAAGAAAAATAGTCTCGGCATGTTGTGCGTTCGCTTTTCTGGCCTGGCTGCCTGCGCGCGCTGCGAGCGACGGGACGATCGATCTTTATACCATTCAACGCATACGCGCCCAGGAGCGCGACCACTCGCAGGTAATGGACACTCTGTTCTACCTCACCGATGTGAACGGACCACGACTCACCAACAGTCCCAACTTTTTCGCGGCCGCTAACTGGGCCGTGAAGCAAATGAATAATCTGGGTGTGCCGGCCAGGATGGAAAGCTGGGGACCTTTCGGCCGTAGCTGGAAGTACAACAAATACTACGCAGCCATGACGGAGCCGCAATACATGCCCCTCATCGGCTTCCCCTTGGCCTGGAGTGGATCGACCAACGGACCGATCACCGCGGAGGCGATGACCGCTGAAATCTATACCGAGGCAGACTTTGACAAATATCGTGGCAAATTGAACGGCAAACTCGTGTTGCAGATGACGCCCCGCGCCATCGAGCTGGGCGCGAAGCCGCTCGAATCCCGCTATAACGAAGGCGAGCTGCAGGAGCTCGATCAGTTTCAGGAGATGCGCCCTGATGCAAGGGCGAACGCGCGCTCGCGTCTCCCTCTCGCTTATCAGAAAATGAGCGCTGAAGAGATTCTCGCGGCCCGTAAGAAGGTCGCCGCATTCCTAGCGTCGGAGCAGGTGGCAGGCGTTCTCAGCTTCGGCTACGCCGGTGACGATGGAACCGTTTTTGGCTCGTCGGCGGGTAGCCGCGACGAGAAAGATCCCATTCCGCCCCCCTCTATCGTGGTCACGCCCGAACAGTACAACCGCATCTACCGGCTGCTGCAGCACAACATTCCGGTCAAGGTCTCGCTCGACGTGCAATCCGAAGTCCTGCCGGTGAAGGACTCGGTCAATGTCATTGCGGAACTTCCGGGCGGTAGCAAGAAAGATGAAGTGGTGATGCTGGGGGCGCATCTGGATTCCTGGCACGGCGCTACGGGCGCTACCGATAATGCCTCCGGCTCCGCTGTGATGATGGAGGCCATGCGGCTCCTGAAATCATTGAACCTCAAGATGGACCGTACCGTTCGGCTGGCGCTGTGGGGCGGGGAAGAGGAAGGGTTGCTTGGTTCCAAGGCATACGTGAAGCAGCACTTCGGCGATCCCGCCACTATGAAGCTGCTACCGGAACACCAGAAGCTCGATGTCTACTTTAACGTCGATAACGGCAGCGGCAAAATTCGCGGCATCTATCTGCAAGGCAATGATATGTGCCGGCCTATTTTCAACGAATGGTTCCAGCCGTTCCACGACATGGACGCTCGTTCCGAAACCATTCGCGACACCGGCGGGACAGACCACCTCAGCTTCGATGCCGTTGGCATTCCGGGGTTCCAGTTCATTCAGGACGAACTCGAGTACATGACGCTCACGCATCATTCCAATATGGACGTGTACGATCACGTCTCGGAGCCAGATCTAAAGCAGGCAGCAACCATCGTCGCCAGCTTTGTCTATCTCGCGGCGAATCGGCCGGAGATGATGCCGCGTAAACCGCTACCGCCGCCGCATCCGGAACCGGCCACCACCCAGCCGAACGAGCCGAACAAAGCGAAACCAGCATCGCCTGTTACGCCGACACCCTAGTCAGCGTCCAGGCGTTTGCGTTGCGGCATAAACGCGATCGCGGCGGCGCCCGTCATTGCGATCGCGAACACCACCACCATCGGCATGCCGTACGCGCCTGAGTTCTCGCGAAGCGCAGATACCAGATAGGGGCACCACGTCTGGCCGATGGTGTTCGCAGGCAGAATGATCGCCATCGCGCGCGCCAGCGAGTTAATGCCGAATTGTTCCGCGGCCATCAACGGAATCAACATATAATCGGCGCCCATGGCAAACCCGAAGACTATAGCAAACAGATACAGCGAAGTGGGGCGGTCCGGTCGCACCGAGAGTAACATCAAAATGGTTATGGCAACCGCGAAGTAAGTCGCAGTCATAACCACTTTCTTCGACATCACATCGGCGAGGTAACCAATACTCAATCGGCCCGCAATGCTCGACCACAAGATAAGCGCGGAGGCCGTTGTCCAGGCTGCATTTAAGCGCGCCTGGGAATGAAATCCTTGATCCCGGAAGACAAACTTCATGTGCTGGTTGATGGAGCCAATTGAGCCAATGGAGCACATGCTGCCCAGCAGCAACATCCAGAACGAGACGCTGCGCAACAGATAGCCAAAGCTGTGCGGCTCCTGCCGGCTGTCTGTTGGCGGCCGCAGCACACCGTCGGCAAACTGTCCCATGTCGGCGGGCTTGTCACGCAAAACCAGCAATGCCAGCGGCCACGTGATAAGCAGCAGGGCGCCCGCGGCGTAGAGCGCGGTGCGGAACCCGAAACGGTCGGTCATGCCTCGAACGAAGAACGAGCCAAGTCCGCCGAAAAGCCCGACCCCGACATACATCACCCCCATTGCGAAGCCTCGCTTGGCACGAAACCAATGCGATACCAGAATCTGGTGCGGAATGGGCCCCGACAGAATGTAGCCGCTGGTGTAGACGAAGTAGATCAGAAAGTACCAGGGCAGTGACCCGCCCATGGTGGCGAAGCCAACGAACGATAGCGCCGACAACCCCGTCCCAATGACGATCAGCTTTCGTTGGCTGAAGCGAGGAACCAGCAGCGGAGCCACCCAAAGCGTGAGCAGCGCCGCCAGCGGAAATCCAAGCGTAATTTGCTTCAGATTCCAGCCGTGCGCTCGTTGAAAATAATCGTAAAAGAAGGGAAGGTTATAGTACGGTATGCCGACTGCTAAGCCAAGCGTAACGAACGCCGTGGCAACCACTGTCCAACCATAGAAGGAGCGGGGTTGCACATTTGGCACCAAGACTTTATATCATGTGGGGAAGGCAAGGCTGAAACGAGACTCTTGACGTTCAGCAACGCAATCGTTACGTGCAACTGTCTTCCCGCGTCTACACTAGGTGGAAGAACGTACTTAGTTGATTTCTCGAAAGCCCACACGAGGTGGGCAAGCCACAGGAGGCACAGATGAAGAATTTACCAGGCAAATCTCAGTTTCAGACCTGGGCTGCCATTCCAGCAGCAACGTTATTTTCAGCTACGCTCGCATTCGCCGTCACTCCGAACAGCAAGACATTTGAGTCGGGCCAAAAGGCGGATGTGAAGGGCGTGATTCTTTCTCGCGAGGGCGACACTCTGAAAGTGCGGGGTGACGATGAGGCGGTAGAAACAATCGACCTCACAAACGGTACGAAGATTCAGCTGAAGCACGGAGTTTTCGGGCAAAAAAGCTCCATGGATCAAACGGCTCTGGTTCCTGGACTTCACATCGAAGCTAGGGGCAAGGGCAACGAAAAAGGCGATCTCGTTGCCGATCGCGTGCTTTTCGACCCGAACTCCATGCGTGCAACGCGCCAAATTGATGCCCGCGTGTCACCGCTGGAGGCGCGCACCGGAAGCGTTGAGAACCGGGCCGGTCAATTGGAAGGCCGAGCCGGTACTCTCGAAAGTCGGGCCGGTCAGATAGAAGGCCGCCAGACCGATCTGGAATCGACTGAGAAACAAACTCAACAGCAGGTTGGACAGGTAAAGACGACTGCCGAACAGGCCAACCAGGGCGTAAACGATGTGAATAACCGCGTTGGCAACCTGGACAACTACGATACGAAGTACAACGCCACCGTTTACTTCAAGTCGGGTGTGGCCGTATTGACCGATCAGGCCAAGAAAGACCTGGACGACATTGCCCAGAAGGCTAAAGGCGAGAAGGGCTATGTGGTAGAAGTCGCTGGGTTTGCTGACACCACTGGCAACATGACATTCAATCAGGAGTTGAGCCAGCGCCGGGCCGACGCCGTTATCCATTACCTGGAAGAGAACGGCGACATCCCGATCCACCGCATTTTGACGCCGGCTGGCCTTGGCACCTCGCATGAAGTTGCTGACAACCACACGCGTGACGGCCGCAAGCTTAATCGCCGAGTGGAAGTCAAAGTTCTTGTGAACCAGGGATTGACCGCGTCCAGTGGCCATGGCATGAGCGGAACTGCCAACACAACGCCGGCAGCGGCTGGTGGCACGGCAACGCCTCCGCCACCCCAACCTCAACAGTAGTATCGGGCCCACGCGCGGGCGCAATAAAAACAAACGCCGGATGGACTCGAAAGAGGCATCCGGCGTTTCTGATTTCTGCAGTGCGGCTACGTGCTAGTCCAGGTCTTCTGCTTCGATTGAAGCCGCTTCGCCGGTGCCCTTCTTTTCCCAGTACTTCCGAATCCAGGCATCCCAACTCTTACCGGCTGCCGGATCGCGTTGGCTGAATTGGATCCGGGCAATGTCCGAATACTGGATGCTCACCCGCGGGGAGCCATTCGCCGGAAGAACACGAGCCAGAGAATCCTCAAGCGTGCGTCCTTGGCGTCGATCGTAGAGATACCCCTCAATCACCGCGCCGTCCTTCCGCGTAAGCGTCACATCGCCGCGGTAATCGAACGCCTTCTCCAAAGCATCGTTCAGTTCCGCTTCGCTCGCAAGTGGCGGAACCCAACCCTGCAAATGCTGGCGCTCCGTCCCGGGAACAACCTCCAGCGCGTCGGGATCTAGCGTCTGCGCGTGCGACTGCTCTGTCAAGCCTGTCCGCTTTCTACACCCTTGATCTGAACCAAAGGCTTATAGGAGTGAACTGGTGTCGACTCCTCGTTCAGCAACGCCTTTGCACCTGCATCGTCGTACTTGCTGAAGAGGAATGCCTTGGCCATGCCAAGCATCCCGCCGACGGAACCGAAGCCGTGGTTCACCGCTGACGCCTCATATCCGCTATGCACCATGCAATTTGCGCATTTCGGATTGCCTGATTCGGTGCCGTACTTCGCCCAGTCCGTTTCCTGCACAAGTTCGGCGAAGCTGTCCGCATAACCGTCCTGCAGCAGATAGCAAGGCTTCTGCCACCCGAAAACGTTATACGTCGGCATGCCCCAGGGAGTGCAGGTGAAATTACGCCGCCCCATCAGAAATTCGCCGAAGAGCGGAGACATGTTGAAGCTTCCACGAGGATTTCGCGATTGGAAAGAATGGCCCGGAACAGGCGGCGAGTACGCGCGCGCCCAAGAAAGTGCTGCTGATCGGGCGCCTTGTCATAGGAATAGCCGGGAGAAAGCATCATGCTTTCCACGCCGAGATCCATCATTTCGTCGAAGAAGCGGCGAACGCTGTTAGGGTCGGCGCCATCGAACAACGTCGTGTTAGTGGTCACCCGGAAACCTCCGGCAAGCGCCGCTTTGATTCCTTTTACCGCCAGTATCGTAGCCGCCCTCGCGGCACACCGAAAAATCGTGGTGTTCACGTTCGCCATCCATGTGAACGGAAAAGCTGAGGTACTTGCTGGGCTTGAAGAGGTGGAGCTTCTCTTCCAGCAGCAGCGCGTTTGTGCAGAGGTAAATGTACTTCTTCCGCGCTACCAGGCCTTCTACAATCTCGCCGATCTGAGGATGCATCAGCGGCTCGCCGCCAGGGATGGAGACCATGGGCGCGCCGCACTCGTCCACCGCCCGGAAGCACTCTTCCGGGGTAAGCTGCCGTTTCAGCACGTGTGCCGGGTATTGGATTTTTCCGCAGCCTGCGCAAGCTAAGTTGCACCGGAACAGAGGTTCCAACATCAGCACCAGCGGGTAATGCTTGACGTCCCTTCAATTTTTGACTTCAGGACGTACGTTGCCGTCGTCCACATTTGCGAAGCGGGAACACTCATAAGGATTGAAGCGGCTGCCACTTGGATGACTAAAGACGCAAAAGTGGCTCACCACCAACGTAACAGAATCAGACGTTTTCTGTTGGCTTGGCGTTTCCCCGGCTACTTGGATCACACTAGGCCGGTGTTCGCGCCGTGAACGCAATCGAATTTACGCCTATTGTCTTTGGGGCCGCCTTGCTCGCCGGATTTCTCGGCTCCCTAACAGGACTCGGCGGCGGCGTAATCATCACTCCCGTTCTGACCTTGTTTCTCGCCGTCGACTTGCGCTATGCCATCGGGGCCAGCCTGGTATCAGTAATCGCAACCTCCTCCGGGGCGGCGGCCGCGTACGTGCGAGAGGGCTATTCGAACATCCGCATCGGGATGTTTCTTGAGATTGCCACCACCTCAGGCGCGCTCTTCGGCGCGTTCCTGGGCACGCATGTGCCAACTTCTTATCTCAGCATCATCTTCGGATTGATTCTCATCCAGGCGGCCTGGCAAACGCTTCGACAGCACGACAAAGGCGCGCCAGGCAAAGCCGATGCCGATCCCCTTGCCATCCGTCTCAAACTCAACGGAAGTTACCGGGCCGGCGACCACGAGGAATCGTATGTCGTCCGTCGCGTCAAAACAGGACTGGCACTCATGTTTGGTGCAGGAACGTTGTCTGGCCTGCTGGGCATCGGGTCGGGGTCCTTGAAGGTCATTGCCATGGACCAAGCCATGCAGATCCCGTTCAAAGTCTCAACCGCCACCAGCAATTTCATGATCGGCGTGACCGCGGCCGCAAGCGCCACCGTATACCTGTCGCGCGGTTATGTGGAGCCGGCCCTTGCCATGCCCGTCATGTTAGGTGTGCTGCTCGGCTCCATGATAGGCGCCAGATTCCTGCCCATTCTGCCGGTCCCCATACTGCGCCGCGTGTTCGCGGTCGTCGTCGGCGTCATGGCCATTCAAATGATCTACAGCGGAGTGCACCATCGATGAGTCACTCGCCAAAAGTTACAGACCAGAGCATCGAGAGAATGGTCAGCGTCCTGTTACGGACAGGCGTCCTCGTTTCGGGTTCGGTTGTGCTCGCCGGAGGCCTTTACTTCCTTGCGCGTCACGGCGGCGAACACACCGACTACAGCACCTTCCGGGGAGCCGAACCAGTCGATCGTATGCTGGGCGGCATCTTCCTCGGAGCGGTTCATCTACGCGCCAGGTCAATCATTCAGTTTGGGATCGTCCTGCTTATTGCGACGCCCGTTCTGCGGGTCGCTTTTTCGCTGGTAGGCTTTGCACTCGAGCGAGACCGCGTTTACGTCGGCATTACCAGCGCGGTTCTCGCGATACTGCTTTACAGCTTATTCAGCGGGCATGCGGGCTAACTTACAGTTGCCCTGGAACGAACAGGCGGTAGCGGGAAATCTTGGTATCCTGGCAGCATTTCTTTCGCGACCACATCACGATGACTGGGTGCGGCTCTTAGCGTGCGAGGAGTAAAACCACCTCGCCTCCACGCCTGCTTTTTTAAGTTAGTAATCAGCCGGTTACCGCCGCGAACTTCTCCCACGTACTCTCCACTACTTCCGTAGACTTCATCGCCTTCAGCGAAGAAGCCCATTTGCCGCCCGTCGGCGCCAAATAGGTCGTCTGAGCTTCGATACCCGACGTACCGGCCGCTCCATGTCCAGAACACGTTCGTGTCCGTTGGCCCCTGACCCTTAGCTTCGTTCATACTTTGCCTCGCACTCTCAGTCTACCGGCAAAATTCGAACTTCGTGAGATACTTGGACCGGCTTAAGCAATTTTGCTCCAGCCGTCCGTCTCGTCGGCGCTAAGTTCGACGCCTCGAATACTCCACTCATACTTAACAGTTCGCCTTATCCGGGCTATTCCGTCGCTCGAAGGAGCATCTATGTCGTTACGAAACGGGGATCGCGCACGAGCGCATAAAATCAGGACCAAGCGTCGCCTTCGTCGCATGCAGATTCGGGTCTTCCGCCGTGTGTTAGAGCCGGCGCGGGAAGAAAGCCACGCCGAGGCAGGCTTGCCTTCGGTCATTGCTGATACGAACAAGTAGAGGCTTCTCAAATAGAGAAAGGCCAAGCAGTGCTTGGCCTTTCTCTACCGTTACTTCCGCTCTTATCTAGGCCGGAATCCTAGTAAGCCGCTAATCCGTTAAATCCCGATTTCGGGGCGAAGTTTCCTGTGGTCCCAACGGTAGTTAGTGTTCCGGTTCCAGAGTCGATTGAGAAAATGCTGATCGTGCCCATTCCTGCATTCAGCGTGTAGAGATATTTCCCATCCGCACTGATGCCCATATCAAGATCCGTTGCGCCTGCCGGCAGGGTCGCGAGTACCGTTTTGGCAATCGGCGTTAGCAGGCCGCTGTTGCCAATCGAGTATCCGGATATCGTGCTTGTCATCGAGTTGGCCGTATAGACATAACGGCCGTCCGGTGTCACCACGTCCCAGCACGTTGCCGCTCCCAGCGTAGGCACGCCGGCACTGACGGGCAGAAGGGTTCCGTCGCCGCCAATCACAAACGAGGACAAGGTGGATCCGTTCACAGCGTTAGCGGGTCCCGTCTCTGTAACCAGGAGCGTGCCGTTCGGCGCGAAGACAAGTGAAAATGTGCCGGCCGCGTGATCGGCCTGCAACACTGCGGGCGAGAGTGTTCCATCTTCAAGCACCGAAAACACGTCCAGGCTGTTGGTCAGGCGTTCTGTAACAACCAGGAAACGGCCGTCAGGACTGAAGCCAAGAGACGCCGCCGCCGTAATGTTGGTGCTCAGATAACGAGTGGATGCCGGAATCGGCGTCAGTTCCCCATCGTCGTTGATGCGAAACCCTTTCACGCCACTGCTGCCACCGCTATTAAGGACGTAGACTAAGTCGCCGTACTGTGCGAGAGCATCTGGTGCGCTCCCGCCAGACGGCACATGTCCTATCAGAGAAAGCCAAGCTCCTTTAACGTGAAAAGTGGAGATCGTCCCGCTCCCCGCGTTGACAGCGAATAAAGTAGAGTGATCACGCGACAAAAGCAGCGATCCTTGCGAACCCAGCGGGTCCACCAATCCGCCGCTGCCGCGTCCTCCCGTCGAAAAAATCCCGGACTGCTGCAGTGTGCCTGCACTTGATCTCTTGTAGCTGACAATCTCGTTCTTGTCGGCTGCGTTCGTCATCACGAAAACCGCACCGTTCCGCTGCTGGTGCGACGTTGCTTCGTCATCACTCGCAAATGCCATCGTGCCGGTTAAGCAAAGTGCACAAGCCAGGGTCAGTAAGTGAATATTCTGTTTCATCGTCTCTCCAAAGTAGAAAGCGAGCATGACAGCTCGTAGAGTCTAACCTTTCGACCACACTTCGGAGTCTCGGGTCAGAAAGTTACTAAGGCCGATGAGGTTTGAATGCTATGGCTGAAAATTCGTCCGGCTATGATCAGCGCCACTGTGCTTCGAAGCGGTCGAACCTTGCCTTCAATTCGTCGATCTCTGACCGTAGTTCGCGAACTTCCATCTCCAACTCTGACACGCGGTTTCCTCGCGGAGCGCCATCGACGTTTGCTGCCGCAGACGTCTCAGGTTCTCCGGAGAGCAGATGCGCATAACGGGCTTCCTTCTGGCCCGGTTGTCGTTCGAGTTTCTTTGCAAGCGGACCTGCGGGCCAATCGCTTAAGCGATCGAGCGCTCGTTGTGTTTCATCCAGATCGGTGAAAGCAAACATCCGTTCACTCCGGTCTTTAATCTCTCCAAGCGTTTGGGGACCCCGCAGCAGTAACGTGCACAGAACCGCCGCTTCCCGCCGGCCCATGTTCAACGTTTCGGACAAGCGCTGCGAGTATTTCGTCACCCGGCTGCCTTCAATCACGAAAGCAAGCCGCTTGGCACGCAAGCCTTCCAGCGCGTCCCGCACCGTCTGCTCGTCATAGTCCACAACTGGATCTCGATTCGATCGTTGATTGCAGGCATTCACAAGCGCATTCAACGAGAGTGGATAGTTTTCAGGAGTCGTCACTTCTTTTTCGAGAAGCGACCCCAGTACGCGTACTTCCCCGGCATCCAGCAAATCCATACTTCTGAATTCTGCCAGAACGCAAAACGCCTTCGGGTACAACTCGGCAGCTACTCAGTTCCGCGATTCCGTTTGCGGAGCAACGCACCGGCACCGACGGCTACAAGTAACAGCGCGTAGGTTCCTGGCTCTGGAACATCCAAAATTTCACCAAACAGCCCATCCAGCTGACTATTGATTCCCGCAGTGAAGTACAGAGCATCTGTATTTGCATTCGTTCCGCCGGTCCTGAAATCCAGTGCCCACAAATAGCTGTTCACAATGGGTTGCCCATCAGCACCGTTCAAAGTGCCCAGATAGGCCCCGGTCAGAGGATTATAAGCTAGAATCCTACCGTCACCGAAATTGCCCACCAGCAGATCGGATCCAAAGCCGCCAAAAGTAGCCGGGGCCACGGCAAGCCCCCACGGAGCGTTCAGAGCCCCACCTGTGGCCAACCGCTGCTGGAAAACTCCGTTGGTGTTGAAAACATCAATGTATCCACCCGGAAGTCCGGTACCCTGTGGCGTAAGCCTTGCGTAAGTCACATACAGGTTCGATCCAAGTAACTGAATGTTGAACGGAACGTAACCGCTAATGGCGTTGGGATCTGTGAAGTTCCCTGCGAGGCTAGTTGGCTTAAAGTTCGAATCGAACACACGAATGCTGCCGGTGCTATCTGCCCCGTATAGATAGCTCGAGGACCCGGAGTTGGCGAGAGCAAGGCCCGTATAGATCGCTCCCGGTGTAGAAACCGCCTGTATAGCAGTCGTGCCCGAGCCCCAGCCGTCTATAGTTCCGTTCAGCGTATCGAAGATGAACCTGGTGGGAGCTCCGTTCAAGGCGAAACCGGAAGTACCGTTAAATACCTGGCCCGTAGGACCGGACGGCGGCGCACCGCCGGGAATGGTCACAACCAGAGATTGAGCCGTACCCGCGCCATCGTACAGCGTAGAAGTCCCCGAACCCTGATTGGAGACCCAGAACGGCGAGGTGGCAGAGAAGGCGACACCCCAAGGATTCTTCAAATTGGCATCTGTGGTTTTGGCCAATCCGGGAACATCGGACACCAGATTCACTTGCGAGAACGAATCAGCGAAAGAGCTCTGAGGCAGAAGAGGTATCGCACATAACAGAGTGAGATGTATGCCAAAGTACACGACGTGGTTGCTTTTCATGCGACTCCCCTCTGGTGGACCTCCCTAGTAAATAAAGGTTACTGAGCAGGTCGGCGCGAACTTACTAACTGGGTTTAGTAACCGCTAGGCGACACTTACAGCGTTCTTACGTGAAATCCGCCGTCAACGTGAAGAGTCTGCCCCGTTGAGTAATCAAGATGACCATCTGCGATGGCGCGAACTGCCCGCGCTACGTCCAGAACCTCTCCCATCCGTTTTTGCAGCAACAGCCCATCGGCAATCCGCTGTTCGTACTTCTGCGCCACGGAGGCGATCATGTCGGTTCGGATAATGCCGGGTTGTATCTCGAAAACAGGGATGTTGTCGGTTGCCAGACGCGCGGCGAAGAGTTGTACCGCCATACTCAGCGCCGCCTTCGACAAACAGTAATCACCGCGGTTGGTGGAAGCTGCAAAACTCGAAATAGAACTGATGAACACGATCCGTCCGGCACGACGGCCGACCATACGGCGAGCCACCTGCTGTGTTAAGAAGTATGGGCCGCGCAGATTGGTCCGTATGATTTCGTCAAAGCTGGCGGTCGTCGCGTCCAGAATGTCGCGTCGTTCGCGCGGTGCTACCCCTGCGTTATTGATCAGCAACTCCAGCGGACCAAGTTCGCTCTCCACGTCGTTCACCAAACGGTCCGAAGCGTCCACGTCTGCAATGTCCGATTGAAAGAACTTGGCACCCGTAGCCGAGGAGACACTTTCCGCTGCTTCGCGATTGGAATGGTAGCTGCCCGCAACCAGGTGGGTGCGCGAAAGCTCCTCCACAATGGCCCGGCCGATACCACGGCTTGCGCCGGTCACCAAAGCTACCGGCTTTTGCAAGCTACAGTTCCAGAGGATTCTGCAAGGTGAAATTCAGCCGGGTCTCCGAAGGAACCTTTACCTTCTGGCCGGACGTATAGACCTGCGCAGCAGCTCCAACAGCGCCACCGGACACAGCACCAATGGCCGCGCCACGCCCACCGCCTGCCAATGCGCCAATGATTGCGCCAAGCGCAGCCGTGCCACCCACGACTTCCGCTGATCGGGTCGATCGTGACGTGCTCGCCTGCTGAACTGCAGATGTGCTGGCAACAAAAGTACTGCCGTTCACAGTAACGCTGCGAAGACCAAGCGTCATCACCGTTCGTCCTTCAAACTTGCCGGCCTGCTGCGCGCTGACCAGGCTGACTACGGCATCGGCCCCGCGTGGAATCACGGTTTGCCCGTTTACCACAATCGGCTCATCCACGCTCGCCCGATACGTCTGCCCCAGTCGATCCGTGTCCGAGTTGACCGGATCGATCAGGCGCACAACCACCGAACTACCCGCCGGCACTTCCAATCCCCGTGTCGGCCCAGGCGCGCCATTATTGGCAGGCGAGCCATAAATCGGCGCCGGCGGCTGCTGTCCGTAACCGCCCTGTGGCGGCGGCTGTTGACCGAATCCGCCCTGCGGCGGAGGCGGTTGCTGACCATAGCCGTTGTCCTGTGGTCCGGGTGGCGGCGCGTTGTAAGTCTGCTGCTGCTGTTGCGGCGGAGGACCACCGTTGCCGTTTTCAGGCGAATTCCAATAGCCATTCGGACCGTTTTGCGTGCTGGAAGGCGGCGGACCCCCGGCCGCAGGACCGTTGCCCTCGTTGAATTGAATGGAGCCAACATCGGTCAGGTTGTATGTGTTCACCTGATTGCCCACCAGAAAGCGTACCGTTCTGTTGTCGCCGCCAACATAGCTGCCGTCCACACGAGACCCGCTTCGAAGAACCAGGGTATCGGCGTTCGCTAGCGCTACCGTTGCAAGAAGGGAAATGGCTACTTTCTTCATCGCGTTATTCAGCCTTTAGCTTATCTCTGGAGATTCGTCTGTCTTCGGTCGCCGGAAAACCTTGTCTCGCGCCGCCGACACATACTTTGCGGCCAGGTCGGGGCGCAACCTCTCCAGCAGCGTGCTCGCCACTTTCTTCCCTTGCTCGAAAGAGTCGCTGTAAACCTTCTTTCGTTCCTCGCGCGTGTATTGGTAGCCGATTCGATACAAACGGTCCAGCGATAACCCGACCACTTTGGTGCCGGCGTACGCCACGGCCGCTTTGGCCAGCAGACCGCCGCCGAATGGAATTTTTCCTATCGCTTGCCGGGCCAGCGCGCGCCAGCCAAAGGCACCGGCGATAACGGTTGCAACCTCTGACTTCTGTTCGCGGTACCCAACTCGACGATCACCCGCAGCCGCCAGCAGGAACGCCATCTTTAATTGATTCGCAGTCAAGAACGCCGTGTCCGAAGCGAACTCAGCTATGGCCCAAGGCAGTTCAATCAGGGAAGGAATGACATCGGGCAGCGCAGTCGCCAGCGAAAACAGGGTATTCTCCTTGCACGTTTTCGCAATCACCTGGTCCACATACGGACCGTGAAAAGGCGGGAACGCACGTGCGAGTGGCAGCGCTAAATCTTCATGGTCCTTCAGGATCGTCTTCACAACGAAATCAGTATCCGGCCCACGAAAAACATACGAACCAGCCGGTGCCGCGTTTTGTCCGTCGGAAAGCACCAGATCGAAGGGCGCTTGACCGGGCTGGTATCCGTCGTGCAAGAACGCCTCGGAGCGGATCCGGCGCTGCGGGCTAAGTCCGTTCAGCAGCACCTCTCGCATGTGTTCATGGCTTGCCGGGTTAGCCGCACAGATGGCAACCCTAAGAGGCCGGTCTGCCAACAGGCGCACCTGTTCAGGATTTAGGTTTGAGATTGCTTTCTTTATGCCTAAGAGGCTCGGGACAGTCATTCATTGCTCCGTGCGATTGCGGCAACTCTCCACCCCGGAGGCGTAGAACCACCTTTAATCGCTCGCTCCAGTCGGGATGAATGCCTATTCGTTCGACATCCACTTCCCGTGAGAAGTATCGCAGAACGGTTGCATGAGTCGAATGAAACGACAGTGCCGGGGCCACGAAGCGCAGGCAGGGCAGATGGTCAGACACCGGCAGACCCGGAAAAAGGTGTGCCGTTTCACCCCGCTGCACATGGAAAACGACACGCATCCAATAATCCAGCCCTTGTATAGGAAGGTGGATGTCCTCCGCCGTCTTCAACTCAAGAACAGCTAGCCGGCCATCGCTAGAGATGGCAAGTAAGTCCAGCGCATCGCGATCCATGCCCGCAAATGTGATCACCTGTCCGTGAATCGGTGTGGGTCGAAGGGTCGCATCAATGGCAACGATGTCGCGCCGTACTGCGGTCTCCAACCACCGCTCATTGGCAGCGGGAAGAAACGGTGTTTTGCCTGCCTCGGTAAGACCGGCCAGTGACGTCAGGAAAGTCTCCGCTTCCGCCCAGCGTTCCGGTGCCAGCGGTTGCTTGTCTTCAAGCCCCAACAGCAGTCGTCCCGCTTCCACGCGGGCCCACTCGCGGCCGCGGTGCCTCAGACTGATGTGCCCGCTCAGTTCCGGGCAAATGCCAACGTTCGGATGGGTGCAGAAGCGCTGGAGCAGTTCCCTAAGTGGCGGATCGAGAGGCGCTGCGGTGGCTGCGGCGGAAACGCGCGTGTCCAGGTTCCCAAGGTCCGCGCCATCCACCTCTCCCGCCGATCCGTGTTCGTTAAAAAGAAACAGGCGGGCGGGCAGCACCGCAGATTCCATCCAGTGCAGCCGGTGCGCCGTCAATGCGCCACAGCCCTGCGGAAGAAACAGGGCCAGCGTGGTTCGCATCCCAGCCGGGCTCGTCTGGCGAATGTGGTCGAACCACACGAGCGCAAATGTTAGCAGCGGCCGCTCGTCGTCCGCAGTCGGACATGCCAACGTCGCTATTTGATGCTGTCCGCGCACCAGCCGCGCTCGCGGAAACACAGGCGAGAACGAACGCTGCAGGTCCATCGACGAAGAGAACGCCTTCATCTCCCAACCCGGGAACTGCCGGTACAGCATCCGGCGAAACTGTTCCGCAAACGTTTGACGGGCGCCCGCTAGTTGCCGGTGTGCCGTTTGCGGCTTGCGCAGGTCCAGAAACGAAAGGCGTCCTTCCGTCCCGGCAAACCGGCTAATCACGCAGTCAAGAATCCCCGTTTCGTGCCGTTCAACGGAAACAATGCGGCGCGACAGGCTCCGGTTAGTCTGCCAAACTTCAATCCAGAGCCGGCCGGAACGAATCTCCAGTGCCCACTCCCCTGGCTTGAGTTCTATCGCCTCTTCGCCTTCTTCCAGAACCGCAGGCAAAGCCGCACCTCTAAGAAACGTGTCGATGCAAAGGCGCAGGTCGTCGACATCTCCCGCAGAACCAGCGCGTTTGTAGCTTCTATGATGGTGATTTGCCACCGGACCAGTCCAACTTTGAGAGCCGTCTTAGCGACGTCGAAGCGCGCCTGGAACGTGCCGCTCGGAAAAGCCGCCGCGAGCGCTCTGAAATAACCCTAGTGGCTGTGACGAAGAAATTCTCTGCTGGCGCGATTCGAACAGCATTCGCTGCCGGCCTGCGCGATTTCGGCGAGAACTATGTTCAGGAATTTGCCGGCAAGCAGCCAGCCGTCGCCGATCTGCATGGCGCGCGCTTTCATCTCATAGGGCACTTGCAGTCGAATAAATCGCGGCAAGCCGCCCAGCTCTTCCAAGCCATTGAAACCGTCGATTCGCCCAAACTTCTGCAGCGCCTGGATGCAGCTGCAGCGGAGCAGGAAATCGCGCTTGAAGCCTTTCTCGAGATAAAACTATCTCACGAACAAAGTAAAACCGGAGCCAGCGAGGACGATTTGCCGGCATTGGTGGAAGCGGCGCAACAGTGCCGGGCGGTTACCGTCACAGGATTGATGACCGTGCCACCATGGTCCGAAATCGCCGAAGAGTCTCGGCCCTATTTCCGAAAGCTGGCGGAGCTCGCGCGCAGATATGGATTTTCTAAACTGTCCATGGGAATGTCGGGGGATTTCGAAGTGGCCATTGAAGAGGGAGCGACGGTGGTGCGGGTAGGAACCGCCCTGTTCGGCCCGCGACCGCGCCCTTCTGAAGCTTCGACGACGACGCCGCAGTGAGGTTCTTTCGCCTGAGTGCAGTCCTGGCGGCTCTTCCGCTTGTGTTCGCGGTGCCGGTCCTATTTGCGCCCGCAACCGTCGCCCAGGTTGTTCGGCCCAGCACTCGCGTGCCCGATGTGACCGAAGAACTGGGAGTCACTATCCTGATGCGCGACGGCATCCGCCTGGCCGCCGATGTCTTCCATCCAACCGGAGTTGCCCATTGCCCCACGGTGCTTGTGCGGACTCCGTACAATCGAAAAAATTCTTCTAATCAAAGCTATCGCGTGTACTTGCGCCACGGCTACGCGGTCGTGATCGAGGACGTGCGTGGACGCTTCGCCTCGCAAGGCACCTTCGGTTCCATCGAACAGGAAGGGCCGGACGCCAGCGACACCATAAACTGGATTGCTGGGCAGCCATGGTCTGACGGTCGCGTCGCTATGACAGGCGCTTCGTACCTCGGCATCGTTCAATGGTGGGCTGCCATCCAGGACAATCCGCACCTGGTCGCCATCTCGCCTATGAACTCGGGCGACGACGAGTACCTCGACCGCTTTTATTCCACCGGCGGCGCTCTGAAGCTCGGGCATCGCCTTCTTTGGGTGGCACAGAACTTCCACCTGCCATCGAAGATGCCGCCTCCGTTTCCGTCCTACATCGGTCATCTCCCGCTTCTGACCGCCGATCTTGCAGCCACTGGCCGCGTGGTGCCCATGTGGAGACAGGCGTTGTCTCATCCGTCCTACGATGCCTTTTGGGACCCGCTTAGCATTCGCGCCAGCCTGAAACGCATTCATATTCCGGTGCTTTCCATGAGCGGCTGGTTCGACAACTATGGCGAAAGCGAACTCGACGCGTTCACTCGCTTGGCTCATCAGGGTACGCCGGTAGAAACGTGGATTGGCCCCTGGGCCCATGACCCCGGTGTTCATTACGCCACACGGAACTTTGGACCCAACGGCGTGCCCCGCATGCGTGAAATCCAAACGCGCTGGCTCGACACCTGGCTGAAGCCCGCCAGTGACGACCCGGTTGATGTGGCGGCTCCCCGCAACCCCGCGCCCCGTCTCCACTTGTTCGTCATGGGTCCGAATGTCTGGCGCGAAGAGCACGAATGGCCGTTAGCTCGTACCGTTTTCGCCCCGTATTACCTGGATAGCGACGGACACGCAAACTCCGCCGAAGGTGATGGGGTGCTTCGTCTGCAAGTGCGCCGCAAAGGTCATCCCGACCAGTTTGTGTACGACCCGAAATCGCCCGTGCCCACAGAAGGCGGAGCTATTTGCTGCGATCCCAAAATCTTGCCTCCCGGCCCCTTGGACCAAACCGTTGTGGAGAAACGCGACGACGTGCTGGTCTACACATCGGAACCCTTGAAGGAAGATTTGGAAGTCACCGGACCCGTGCGCGCGAGGCTCTACGTTTCTACGTCGGCGAACGATACCGATTTTACGGCTAAGTTAGTCGACGTACAAACGGATGGCCACCCGCTGCTGGTTTGCGATGGCATCCAGCGGATGCGCTATCGCTTATCGCTCGACCAACCGGTGTTTGTGAAGCGCAACGCTCGTTATCAGATTACGGTGGATGCCGGCGTAACCAGTTATGTGTTCCCGGCCGGCCATCGTGTGCGGCTCGAAATCTCCAGCAGCAACTTCCCGCGCTTCGATCGGAATCTGAATACCACCCGGCCCATCGCCTTTGAAGTGAAGGTCAATAAGGCGAAGCAGACCATTTATCACGAGGATTCTTTCCGGTCGGTTTTGATCTTACCGGTGATTCCGAAGTCCGGCGGGCGCATGATTTCGCAACGCCTTCGCTGAAGCTAAACGATGCCGTGTTCCACCGCATAGCGAGTCATCATGGCCGTGGAATGCAGTTTCAAGCGGTCCATAATGGCCGCCCGGTGAAACTCCGCCGTGCGCACCGAAATACTCAGGCGATTTGCGATCTCCTTCGCCGATAGGCCCTGTGAGATCAGGCGTAGCACCTCAATCTGCCGCTCCGTCAGGGGTGCGTCCTGCTCTTGCGCCGCAATAGCTTGCACACGGGAACCGATGTACTTGCCGCCGTTCAGTACCGTTCGTATCGCAAGCAGCAGTTCTTCCGCAGGAGCGCGCTTCGAAAGGTAGCCGAGAGCTCCCACATCGCCGGCCTGCTTCACATACTTGGGCTCGGTGTGCATCGAAAGAAACATTAGTTTCAAACCGGGCTTCTGCGCAAGCACGCGCCGCGCCACTTCGAAGCCGTCGCCATCTGGCATCCGCACATCCAAAATTGCTAAGTCCGGCGCGAACTCTACGATCGCGTGTTCAAATGCGAAAAGAGTATCCACCACGCGTACATCGTATTGCGAGCCCGCCATGAAAGTCAGTGCGTCTAGTACGATGTGGTGATCGTCGGCAAAAAGAAGTTTGGGCCTGGACTGTCCTGGCTCCATCCGTTGTTCCGTTGCGGTCATCATATTTTTCTTGGCAACCGTCCGATCTGTAGCAGGCCCGGCATCACAACACTTTCCGCCTGGGCGAAGCAGTGCATCCTCATCTCGTTTAATGGATGCGAGACTGCTAAAGACTTCAACGAATGATTGCTAGTTACCCCAGGGATTACCCAAGCAAGACTACGGATGCCGCCCAGTTGTTTCAAGCTGCGGAAGCGCAATTAAAGCGCAGAGAACTAACTGACGCTCTCAGGCTCTATCGCCAGGCCGAAAATGCCGGTTACCAGCCAGACGCCTGTGGCGGCGCGCGCTGGATATGCCACATGTTGGCAGGCGATTTTGCTGCCGCTTGGCGCGAGAGCGACGCCATCGACCGGCGCGGCACATACGATCCCAACCGTTTCTGGACCGGCGCCGCGCTGCAAGGAAAGCGCGTGCTCGTCCGCTGTCTCCACGGTTTGGGTGACACCCTCCAGTTCATCCGCTACGCGCCCTTGTTGCGAAACTTCACGCAGCACCTCACTGTGGAGGCCCAGCCCCTCTTGAAAGATTTGATTGCTGCGGCGGGCGTCGCTGACCACGTAATGACTTGGGGCGAGACAGAACCGGACTACGACGAACAAATCGAAATTATAGAACTGCCGCGTATCTTCGGCAGCACACTGTCCACCGTGCCTAACGCGGTGCCGTACTTGGCAATCCCCGGCTACGGACAGCGCCGGCCCGCAACTTTGGCCGGAAAGCCGCGGATCGGTATCGTCTGGGCGTCCAGTCGCTTCAACACGTCTCGCTCCATCCCGTTTCGGACGCTCGAAACGCTCATCCGTAGCCGCCCGCATCTCGAATTCTGTAGCTTTCAAGCCGATCCGGAGCGGCAGGATCTTGCGCAGTGTCCGTTGCCCATCCTCGATTTATACGACCAGTCGGGAAGCATCATGACCGCCGCGGAAAGGCTTCTCTCCGCCGATTTATTCCTTACCGTGGACACCATGATGGCTCATTTGGCGGGCGCTTTAGCCGTCCCGGTCTGGACTATGCTGCCTTGGGAAGCCGACTGGCGCTGGATGCTGGAGCGCAGCGATTCGCCGTGGTATCCGACGATGACGTTGTTCCGCCAGCCATCGCCCGGCGATTGGGATTCGGTTGCCCACCAGTTGGCTGCCGCGCTCGACGTTCGTTTTCCGCGCCCTTGAGCAACAACTCCTTCCGCCGGGGGCCGTTATTTCGGATCTGCGTTCGGAATCTGAAATACCTCAAACGGCTGACCGTGTCGCCTGCTGTACCCGTTGTTGAACGTCGGCTGCTGATGAATACGCGAGATGCTGATGTACACATTGCCCTCATCATCTTCTGTGAACGTGTCGGGCCATTGCAGGCGCTCGCTCGCCACCACTGTCTCCAGTGGGCCACCCACTTTGAACCGCCGCACGGCTTCATGGTCCAGGTCACTCAGGTAAATGCGCCCTTTCGAATCCAGCCACAGGCCATCGGTTGGAAACAAATCCCGCCGTACTGCTTTTACACCGGCGCTGGCCGAGGCCGCTTCGTCTCGAAGCAATGACGTTGCGACGCTCCAAAGAACGGTGGCGTTCACGGGCTTGTAGTACAGCGTGTTGCCATCCTTGGTCATTTCCAGGCTGTCCGAGTTGAAAGTGCCCGGTTTGCCATTAGCCATTAGGACTGGCTTGCCATCAATCACCACTGGCAAATTGGGATTAGCCAGCACCGACGGATCCCCGTCCAGTTTGCGCCAGGCACGCTCGCTGCTCAGGTCAACCACCACGATGCCGCCGTGACCACTGTCAGTGATGTAAGCGAAGTTCCGGCTGTTATCGATGCGCACGTCATTCAGATAAGAATCACTTAACGCGACATCGGGACCAAACGGAATGACTTGCGTAACCTGGTCAGTCGCAAGATCGATGCGGACCAGTTTCGGCCCGTTCGGCACTGGCGACGCCAGCAGCGGCGCAGCCGCGTCAATTACCCACAAGGCATTTTTTGCATCCGTATAGGTCGCCTGCACACAGACGAAATGTGTTGCTGCTGTGGCCGGCTTGTTGTCCCAGCGATTCCATTCCACATTCGGAAACGGTTTTTGTGTTCCGTCGCTAAGCACCTCAATTAAGGCATTCAGATAACGATCGGACCAGCGTGGGAAATTCACAAAGAAGCGGCCGTCATGTGACGCACTGATCCCCGTCAGTTGAAAGTGTTGATTTACGTAATAATTCCGCAGCGAGTACGGGGGCGCTTGTTGCGCCTTCCCGCTACTCGGCAACAGCAAACAGGCGAGCGCGGCGCTCGCAATAACGAGGCGAGTTCTAACTGGCATATCAAGCAACTCCGGCCTTTCAGAAAAGACCGAACATAGGACCAAAGATGCTGAGCGTGGTTTCTGGGGGAAACTGCGCGCGGCTTTTACCTAGGGCATCAGGTCTGTGATGGGCACTTGAACTGCTTTCGCGTCCTTTGTAGGAACTACGACGGGTATGGCTTTTGCCACATACGGCTTCATCACTGCCGGATCTCGATACTCAATCCCACAAGAGGCATCGTCCTGGTCGCAGTCGAAAGCCAGAAGTGCGTAGTGTCCTGGCTGCACATTGGGAATGGAAAAGGTGCCGTCGCTGTCGCTTTGATCGCGTCCGACGTACGCCTCGTCAGTGACGTTGGTCGGCAGCAAGAGAACCATCGCGCCCGCTACTGGCTTCTCGTCACGGACCACTGTTCCGTTGAACGTTGAGGCCGAAGAAGGGCCGAGAACAACTGAGATCTTCGTTTCGCCCGGCGGATTGGCATCAATCACCAGATCATCACCGGCGTTTGACTGTTTGCCATCGCCCACCGCCTCTACCTGAAGCTCTGGTTGTCCAATGACAACTACTCTGTATCGGCCAGACCTCAGAGTTTCGGGAAAGGCAGCGGGTGTATTCAGTTGAAATTCGCCCATCGCCCCGCCCTGGTCGCTGACAAGCGCCAGCCTCACCTTGTTTACAGGCGCAGATGCCTTGACGGTTACGTTCGCGGTAACCGTTGTCGTCGCCACCGAAGTCTTGGAAAGTACTGTCAGCCCGCCTGCGCCTACTGTCACCTGTTCTTCTTCCGACACAGTCTGGCCGCTCTTGCCGGGACTCGAGCGCGTCAGCTGGTAGGTGCCAGGCGCTAGTTGAACGCCTTCGCCGCCTCCTACTCCTATGGCAACGCCACCTGGACCCAAAACACTAAATCCGTAGCTGCGGGGTGCATTAATAGACGAAACGCCGTTTACAGTTTGCCGCTGAACTGCTGGGTCGTCCGGTAGCGCTACCGCAACCGATGGCACTGCATGCAAGTTGACCTGCGTGCTGACCGATCCGCCTTCCGGCAGGTTGATGGGTTGCGCTGCCGCAGCCTCCGTTGTGTCTCCAGAAAATGTCACCGGGTACGCATAGGCCAGCATGCTGGGAGGCGGCATCGCTTCCGTCTTCATCGCACCGTCAGGACCGGGCTGATTAATGAATTGGGTATTTCCGCCATACCAGGGGTGCGCACTCACAGCCAGATAGTAGGTCCCGGCCTTTAAGTGGCCGAAGTGAAACGACCCGGAGCCAGTCGTGTTCTCTTGTGTAAAAAGCTGTGTCCGCGCCTTGCCATCGAAGACGTTCCTCCGAAACAGGTAGACTTGTGCTCCCTGCACCGGCGTTCCTTCGTCATCGATTACCTTGCCTGAGATGCGGCCCTCTGCGAATAAAGGAAACACAACGTGCTCGGAGTCAATGCCCGGTCCGGTGGCAATGGCGGTCGAAAACTGGTCATGGCTCAGCAACTGTTGTTCTTGTTCGCCGCGTCGATCCGCCGTTAGCGCGTACTTGCCGGCCCTAACATCGGAAAATCGAAAGCTGCCATCCGCTCCGGTCGCTACCGAGAGCGCTTCGCCCCGTGAGTTGGCAACCGGCGCAATGGTAACCATCACAGACGCCAGCGGTGCCTTTGTTCGATGATCCACAACCGTTCCCGCAATCTGGTAATGCGTCTGACTCTGCTGCCCAGCGGCGCTACCCGCCAGCGCGCAAACGAGAAACGGCAGCCAGCTACCGCGCGCCATCGCCGGTGCTCCGTTCGCTGCTTCGCTTGATCACCTCCAGCGCTATCTCCGCTTTCTGGTTTGGCTCAAGCGTTACTTCTTTCGCGGGAAATGCGCTCAACACCTCCGGGTTCGCGTATTCAAGGTTGTTCACGTTGTCGAAAGCGTAAAGCCGGTAATGACCAGGCGTGAGGCCCGAAAACGGAAACATTCTGGAACTCGAGATATCTACGACGGGCGGTTCGAACGTCGGATCGTCAGAGACCAGCAGGACCGAAGCAGTTGCTACGCCTTCGCTTGCGTTCAACTTCACTACTAGCGATGCACAGTCATTGCGTAAGTAGACCTGTACCGCTTGCACTGCCTGACCAGCGCTCACAGTGAGGCCCTCGCGCTGCACATCCGAACTTCCGGAGCGAACCGAGTCAACACACGTGCTGCCCTGCGGACCGGCCCGCAAAAAATAATGCCCCGGCAGCACATTGTCGAACCGAAGCAGGGCCGGCTTCTCTGGATTGCGAGCATCCGGAACAGGCATCGCCCCGTATTCGCTTTGATTCCAGCCTGCAACATCCGTCACATCGGTTTGCCGCACCAGGTGCAGTTGGACGCCGCTTCCTTCACCCTCCGGGCCGTTGATCGTCTCAACGGGGACGCTCGACAGCGGTTCCAGATTAAGCGCCAGATTGGTAAGATCGGCGTGCTCTAACGTGACCGTTTGCTCACCCCAAAGCTGCTTTTCTGCCGCGAAAGACTGTGCCCTCAATCTCCAGGTGCCGGCCGATAACCCGCCCACGGTGAATCGCCCCGTCCGCATGTCGGTTCCCGCGCCAATACCCAGATCGTTCCCGTTCACATCTTCCACCCGCACGAAAGTGCCTGCTTGGAAGGGCGACACCGTTCCTCGCAGTCGAAACCCTGGCACTGCGGTCACGGTAAAGTCGGCGTTCTCGGTTCGCCCTCCCTGCAGCACAATCTCTTGGGCGCCCGATGGATCGAAGCTATGCGGGTAGTACTGCGACGGGTACACATTCAGGGGCAGACGTGATCTCGGCAGCGGCGTCGAGGTCGCGGATGGCTGGGCAGCGTGCAAGTTAAGCCGGAGACGGTACGAACCAGGCGACAGACCGAAGATTTCGTAATTGCCGTCTTCGTCGCTGGCGACGGACTGCTTTGGCATCCAGCGTTTCCTGCCGTTAGCGATATCCTCCGATAGCAATTGGACCGTGATGCCGTCCACCGGCAATCCTGCTTCGTCCACTACTCGGCCGGAGATTGCTGCCAAAGGAGCGAGTTTGATGACGACCGGTTCGGTGCTGGCCGCGACGGTGATCTGCTGGAACGTAAAGCCGTCGCTGCCTGGTCCGGCGAAACCCGGCTTTCGGCATTGAAGACCATACATCCCATCCACAACGTCCGGCTAGCGTAAAGTGTCCGGAAGCGTCCGAAAACGCCGCGTTTTGGCCGCTGGGCGTCTGCAGCGTCACCAGCGCCCGTTGCACTGGTTCACCCGTTACGGCATTCAGCACAACACCGGTCACCTCATGCTTTGCCGCCGGTGCCGTCTGCGCTGGCGTGCCGGAACTGAACTGTCCCAACGTTACGCCGGCCCAAACTGCCGTCAGCAGGACCATCCGTAAGGAAGTCATCTGTGTGGGATAACAATATCCCACAATCTGGTCCACCGTGAAACCTAAAGGTCTAGTGCTCCGGTGCCGTCCCCGGAAGCGTGAAGAAGAAAGTGGAGCCTTGGTTCACCACGCTATCCACCCAGATCTGCCCGCCGGCGCGCGTCACAATCTTCTTGCACGTGGCCAGGCCGATCCCGCTGCCCGCGATCTCCAGACCATGCCGCCGCTGCATCGGCTGAAAAATTCGTTCAAACCAATCGGCCTCTATCCCAATGCCGTTATCAGTTACCGCGAACTCCCAAACGTGCCCGTTCCAGCGCGCTGAAATCTCAATCGCCGGAGCCACATCTGTGCGCCGGTATTTGATCGCATTCGAAAGCAGGTTTTGGAAAAGCTGGCTTAAGGCATGGCGCTCTACGTTCACCAGCGGCAGCGAACCATAGTCCACCCGCGCGCCCGACAGTTCCACATGGCTTCGGAGATTCTCCAACGCAATGTGTACCGACTCGCTTGTCGAAACGCTCTGGGCCGAACCAATCGCCCCGCGCCCCACCTTCGCATGCGCCAGCACCGCTTCCACCAGGTCAGACATTCGCTGCAACCCTTGAGTAATTTGCTTTACTATGCTTTTGCCGGTGCCGTCCAGTTTGTCGGCATGTCGCGTAGCCAACAAATCGGCCAACCAACGGGTACTGGTGATGGGCGCACTCAGATCGTGCGACGCGATACGGGCAAACTCCTCCAGTTCCTGGTTCGACCGTTCCAGTTCCAGCGCCATCGTCTGCAAACGCTCGTTCGCGCCTTCCAGTTCGTGCTGAATCTGCAGTCGCACCGTGATGTCGGTATGAGTTTCTATAACCGTCAGCGGCTCATCGGAGGAGTCGCCCAGCAGTACCCAGTGGGTGGATACAAAGACGCGGCTGCCATCCCGCCGCATATTCTCAATTTCCCCGTTCCACGTTCCCTCGCGCAGCAGCTGGTCGTGAATGTCCTGCGAGCGAAGCCGGGTATTTCACATCCAGCAAGCGGTGTACGCTCTGCCCAACGGCCTCTTGCGCCGACCAGCCATATAGCCGTTCGCAGCCGGCAGTCCAATGGTCGATGGATCCGTTCCACTGCCTCACCAGGACGGTGGATTGGTCCAGCGCACGGCCTAAAGCCGTCAGGCTGTCTTCCGCATCTTTGTCCTCTGTAATGTCGCGCAACAACTTGCCGTAGCCGCGCAGTTGGCCGGCCGAGTTGCGTAACGCGATCGTGACACCTTCGACAAAGATTTGCTGGCCGCTCTTGGTCAATAACCAGCGTTTTGAAGAGGCGCGCCCCTGCGCTGCCGCCGTCAGCAACTCTGCCTGCGGATTAGAACTGCCCCCGCCCGCAGCCGCCGAGAGAATGTCCAGATTTTGTCCGATCCATTCTTCCTCGCCATAGCCGAATTGCCGCAACACCCCCGGATGCCACGAGATAAAGCGGCCGTCGGTATCCAGCAGCACCACGGCAAACTCGTGCAAATCGCCTAATAACAAAGGCAATAGTTCCTCTTGTAGCTGAGCGTCGGTAGGGGGGCGGTTTATGGCCATTTTCGTGTGGTTCTCAGGCCTTCACCGCATAAAAGGTGCGATTCAGGCTGTGCACCACCGGCGCCAGCCCGGGCGCTGCTGAAACCGTACATATAGATGCTGGCAGAACCTCTAGGCGATAGATAAAGTCTAGGGGCATCCCCAAAAAAAGCAGCATCAACGCCCGAATCACATCGCCATGAGTCACAATCGCCACGGCGGAGTCACTCGGCGACGTTCCTATAATGCGGAATAAGGCGTCCCAGGCTCGCGACTGCACCTCCATCAGAGACTCGCCGCCCGGTGCTTTGCTCATCGAGCGAAACCGGTTGTACTCCGCCCAATACGCATGCTGCCGTACCTCTTCGAAACAGCGGCCCGTCCATTCCCCGTAGTCGAGTTCCACAAATGCAGCGTCAGTCCGAACCGCCAGCCCCTGCGCCGACGCGATGGGAGCCGCCGTTTCTTGTGCTCTCTCTAACGGACTGCAATATACGGCTTGTAAGTCACCGATAGCGGCAAGATTGCGTCCAAGGTCTTGCGCCTGCTGTTGCCCGGCTGCATTCAAATGCACGTCCGGCATGCGGCCGCAGAGTACGTCACGCATGGGATCCGTCGTGCCATGACGTATCAAATGAATTCGGATCATTTCCTATTGAGACAACAAGGTCGTGGCAAGCTTAACTCACGCAGAAATCGAACAGAGGATCGTGGAACTAGGTCCATGGTTTCACAATCTTTCCTTGAAGGGCCACCCAACGGCCCCTGATCACTTCCTCGGCGACTACCCCTCCTTTAAGTGGCGCAATTTCGAAGCCGCCATCCCGCGTGATCTAACCGGGATGAGCGTTCTCGACATTGGCTGCAATGGCGGCTTCTACTCGCTCGAAATGAAGCGCCGGGGTGCGCAACGGGTGCTCGGGATCGATCATGACGACGGCTATCTGGCCCAGGCGCGCTTTGCGGCGGAGATTTCGGAGTTGGACATTGAATTCCGCCAACTGTCTGTTTACGATGTCCCGCGGCTGCAGGAAAAATTCGATCTGGTCTTCTTCATGGGCGTCTTCTACCATCTCCGTTACCCGCTGCTGGCGCTCGACCTCTTGCGGCAGCATGTTGTGAAGGATTGGTTTGTGTTCCAGTCGATGCTCCGCGGCAGCCGTACGCTGGCCGACGTCGCACGCCGACCACCCGTTTACGGAAATAGCCATGTTCGACCGCCCCGGCTTTCCGAAGATGCACTTCGTCGAGACACTCCTATAGTGGAGATCCCGACTAATTGGTGGGTGCCGAACCGGGCCTGCGCCGAAGCCGTGCTGCGCAGCTCCGGATTTAGCATTCATGCCATGCCCGAACCAGAAGTATTCATCTGTCGCGCCGACGAAAACGCGCACCTGCATGAACTGCCCGTCGTGTTCCAGACCAGGTAGTCACGACCTGCCTTGCAAGACAGCGAAGCAGACGAAGTAAACGAGGAGACCTGATGGTTGAAGCAGTCATGCTTGTGGAACGAGCCCAACAATCTGTCGCACTGGGATTTTGAAATCGACAAGGACTGGTCCATCTTTGCGGAAACAATAAAGCTGGCCTCCGCCGCCATTCGCAGCGAGAACGGCCAAAGCTGCTGCAAGTGCTCGGCGGCATTTCGCCCATCGACCCGGCATTCATCGAGCGCATGCAAAAGCTGGGCGTCGTCGACGCCGTGGATGTCTGGCCGTGCATGGCTTTCCGCTCGATTGGAACCACTGGACCATTCACGAATGGCCTGCCAAGATTGAACGAAATCCGTGCCGTTACCGACAAGCCGCTTTGGGTATCGGAAGTGGGTGTCTCCTCGTTCGGCGCCGAAGAGGTGCAGGAGTTCGGTCTACAAAAGACAGCGGACCTGCTGCTCGCTGAACTCGACCACGTCTACTGGTACAGCTTGTTCGACCTGCCACGCGCCTGGCCCGCCACCACCCGGCACCGCGAGGCGGAAGGCTCCTCCTACTATCGGCACTTCTATATGGGGCTTTATCGCGAAGATGGACTCGCCCAAACTCGCCGCCCGGCATTTTCATCGGTATACACCCGAAAATGGGTATCTGCCAGTGGTTCCACTTCGAAGACCACCGGCTGGAGGAGGGCGTGAAAGCCCTGCAGGATCTCGGGGTCAAGAAGCTGCGAACCGGTCTAAGCTGGGCCGACTTCGAACGTCCTGACGCTGAACGGTGGTTCGATCATCAAATGGCCATGCTGGAACCGTTCGACGTAACTGCCACTTTCTGTTTCACTCCCGAGCACCGCGGCATCCGCCCTCATCACACCAGCCCCCCGAAGCACCCGGCCGAGTTCGCCGATTTCTGCGCGGAAATGGTCAAGCGTTACGCACGTTACTAGTATGTTTACCCGTTTTTTCTCGTCCACCAACAATCATTTCGTAACAAACGGCTTCTACAAAGCTTCTTACCTTCAACGTGGAATGTACGTTTCATAGAAAATGTACGTTCTTGCGCATCGAGCATTTGCCCGATAGCGGTCATTCTTTCGCGCAGAAGTTTTGTGTTTAGAAATGGCCCTCCTGAGGAGTGGTGTTGATTGTTGTCGCGATTGAAGTACAAGACCTACGTCAAAGGAAAATTTGAAGGATGAAGGGAACCGTTCTGATTACAGGCGGGGCGGGATTCATTGGATCTCATGTCGCGTCTGAGCTTTTGAAGCAGGGGTACCACGTCCGAGTTCTGGACAGCCTTGTCACCCAGGTGCACGGCGAGAATCCCGGCCGGCCTTCTTATCTGCCGGCAGATGCCGAGATGATTCTCGGCGATGTTCGCAATCCGGATGTGCTGGATGAAGCACTCTCCGGGGTAGACGCCGTCTATCACTTTGTCGCGCTGGTAGGCGTCGGGCAAAGTATGTACCAGATCGCCGAGTACACCAGCGTTAACAATCTCGGCACCGCGATGCTGCTGGAGCGATTGGTCAAACATCGCGTGAGTAAGTTGATTGTCGCCTCCAGCATGAGTGTCTACGGCGAAGGCCTTTACGTGACGCCAGACGGGCAGCCTTATATGAGTGCCTCCCGAACCACTGAACAGCTGAAGGCGCACGAGTGGGAGATGCGGATGCCGAATGGACAGCCGCTCACCCCGGTGGCGACGCCCGAATCCAAGCAGCCTTCGCTCGCCTCCGTCTATGCGCTTTCGAAGTTCGACCAGGAACAGATGTGCCTGATCGTCGGACGCGCCTATGGAGTGCCCACTGTTGCGTTGCGGTTCTTCAACGTCTACGGTCCCTACCAGAGCCTGTCCAATCCATACACGGGCGTTCTCGCGATCTTTGCCTCGCGCTTGCTCAACGACAAGCGGCCCATCATCTTCGAAGACGGGCAGCAGTTGCGCGATTTCGTCAGCGTATACGACATCGCGAAAGCCTGCCGCCTGGCGCTGGAAGACCGAAGGTGCGCGTGACCAAATCCTGAATATCGGTAGCGGCGAAACCGTTACCGTAGAGCAGGTGGCGCTCGGGTTAGCCAAGGTCCTTGGCAAAGACATCGCTCCGGAGATTTCGGCGAAGTATCGGGTCGGCGATATCCGCCACTGCTTCCCGGATATCTCGGCGGCGCAAAAGATCCTCGGCTTCCGGCCCTCGATGACACTGGAAGCGGGTATGCGCGATCTGGCTCAGTGGCTTGAGCAGCAGACGGCGCCCGACCGCTTCAATGAAATGCGCGCCGAATTGTCCTCTCGCGGTTTGGTGGTGTAGCGGAGATTAGCCGTGAATCATCAATTCATCCTTATTACTGGCGGCGCAGGCTTCATTGGGACGAACGTCGCACGCAGCCACCTCGAGAAGGACCAGGCTGTCCATCTGTTCGATAATCTTGGCCGGCCCGGCGTCGAGCAGAATGTGCGCGAGCTCCAAACCGAGTTCCCGGGCCGCATCCGCTTTACGCACGGCGATGTGCGCGATCAGCGCCTGGTGGCCGACGCCGGTCCACAGCGCAAGCGCGATTTATCACCTCGCCGCGCAAGTCGCCGTCACTACCAGCCTGGAGAATCCGCTCGACGACCTGCAAACCAACCTAATGGGCACCCTGCACGTCCTCGAAGCGGTTCGTCAATCAGAGCACCAGCCGTCCGTTCTGTTTACATCCACTAACAAGGTGTACGGCCGTCTCGCGTCTGTTCCCGTGATGGATCGCGGAAGGCGGCATGAACCTGTAGACCAGGCGCTCGCCGCGGCCGGCATTAGTGAACGACAGCCGCTCGAGTTTTTGTCGCCCTACGGCTGTTCGAAGGGCAGTGCCGACCAGTATGTGCTCGATTACGCCCATTCCTACGGCATCCGTGCTTCGGTCTTCCGCATGAGCTGTATCTACGGCACCTACCAGCTGGGCTCAGAAGATCAAGGTTGGGTGGCCCACTTCTTGCGGCAGGCTCTCAAGCGTGAACCGATCACCATCTACGGCGACGGCAAACAGGTTCGCGACCTGCTATTCGTCGACGATCTGGTGCGCGCTATGCAATTGGTGCACCAACGGATGGATGTCGCCGCCGGTCAGGTGTTCAACATCGGCGGCGGCCAGGCCAATAGCACCAGCTTGCTCGACATCCTCGACGAGATTCGCCGCCTGACCGGACATGCGGTTGCCGTGAACTGGGGAGCGGAGCGTCTGGCCGACCAACGCTGGTTCGTAGCCGACACGAATAAAATGGAAGCGATGCTTGGCTGGACTCCCACCGTCAGTATTCGCGAAGGATTGCACAAGCTGCACGACTGGTATCAAAGACGTCCGGCGCTGGTCGGCCATTCCGTAGTGCAGGTAGCCTGATGCGCATCGCTTTGGTCAATCCCGCCTGGGACTTCGAAGGCAGTATCTACTTTGGCTGCCGCGAACCCCATCTGCCGCTCGAATACGGCTACAGCAAGGCTTTGCTGGAACAGGCCGGCCACGAAGCGGTCATCCTCGATGGACAGCTCGACGGCTTATCGCACGCCGAAATTGTAGAGCGCGTCGCCGCTTACCGTCCCGATATGGCCGTTGTCACTACGGCCCCCAGTTACCTGTTCTGGCGCTGTGCTCCTCCCGAACTGCGGATTCCGCAACTGCTGTGCCGCGACCTGCGTCCTTACACTTCGCAGGTGGTGGTCGTCGGTCCCCATGCCTCCACTACGCCCCGCGCCACCCTGCAGAAAACCGGCGCCGACGCCGTGGTTCTGGGCGAGTGTGAAGAGGTCCTTCCGGCCATTGCGCACGACCTCGAAACCGCAACTTCTGTCGCCTACTTCCGGGGGGCCGAGTACATCGCTCGCGGACCGAACCGCGCCGCCGATATGAAAACGCTCCCGGCCCTTCGCTGGCCGGATGCCGCGGTTGCCCGTCACCAGCACCAGCATCATCGCTTCGACGCCCAGCCTAAAGGCCCCGGCGCCGAAATGGAGGCGTCGCGCGGCTGCCCCTACCACTGCACCTTCTGCGCCAAGGACAATTTCCGCAACAGTTACCGCAAGCGCCCGGTCGACACGGTACTCGCCGAACTGGACGGTCTGCTGCGCCAAGGCGTCGAATACCTCTACTTTATTGACGAAATCTTCCTTCCCGATAGCAAGCTGCTCGCCGGATTAGCCGAGCGGCGCGTCCAAATCGGTGTGCAAACTCGTATTGATCTTTGGAACGAAGAGGCCCTTGAGGCTCTCGCCAAAGCAGGCTGCGTGTCCATCGAAGCGGGCGTCGAAAGCATCACCGAAGAGGGCAGGGCATTTCTCGACAAGAAATGCAAAATGTCCACCGATCAACTGACCGATCGCTTGATCTACGCTAAGCGGTTGGTGCCTTTTGTTCAGGCCAACCTGCTCGCGATGACGGAGGACGACACGGATGCTGTGGAAGCGTGGCGCGACCGTCTGCAAACGCACGGCGTCTGGGCCAACAAGCCCGTGCCCTTGTTCCCGTACCCCGGCTCTCCCGACTACACGCGCCGCTGGGGCGCCGTCGACGACCTCGCTTGGGAGCGCGCGCATGCCGCCTACCTGAATGGATTCGATTCGTTTAGCGATATCCAGGAAGCACGGCCCCAGCCTCTCGTCACTCTGGAATTGAGTTCGCATGGCCGCTGACGCCCAACCGACAGTGCTGATGACCACCGACGCCGTCGGCGGCGTGTGGCAGTATTCGCTGGAACTGGCGCAGGGCTTAATCGCCGCAGGCTCTCAGGTAGCCCTCGCAGCAATGGGTCCTCGGCCATCGCCCGAGCAGCGCAGCCAACTTGAGACGCTGGGCGAAGCGGTCTCCTTGCACGTCAGCGATTACGCCTTGGAGTGGATGCCGGGCGGCATTGCCGATTTCCAAAGCTCCGGCGATTGGCTCCTCGATCTGCAGGCGAAGACCGGCGCGCAGGTCGTCCATCTGAACGGCTACAGCCACGCTGCTCTCGACTGGCCGGTACCCACGGTCAGCGTGGCGCATTCCTGCATCTTTTCCTGGTGGCGGGCCGTTCACAATGCCTCGCCTGGCGCGGAGTGGCGGCCCTATTATGAAGCCGTCGCCGACGGACTTTCCCGCGCCTCTGCCGTGGTTGCGCCATCGCTTGCCATGGCCGTTGCTCTCGAAACGGAGTACGGCCACGAGCGCAGCCGCACTCGCGTCATTTACAACGGCAGTTCCGTCGCGCCCGACAGCGGCTCCGCCAAGCAACCGTTTGCCTTGGCCGCCGGGCGGCTTTGGGACAAAGCCAAGAATCTGCATCTGCTGTACCAAATCGCGCCGCGGCTCGATTGGCCGGTGCGCCTGGCCGGTAACGATGCCTCGCCCGATGGATCCAAAGCAGCCCTCAGCGCCGTGCGCAGCCTCGGGCCACTGCCTCATGCCGAGCTGATCCAGAAAATGCGCTCCGCCAGCCTGTTCCTTCATCCGGCCTTGTACGAGCCTTTCGGTCTTTCCGTCCTCGAAGCGGCACGTGCGCGCTGCTGCCTCGTCTTGGCAGATATCCCGAGCCTGCGTGAACTCTGGGAAGGATGCGCCGAGTTCGTCCATCCGCACGATGCCGAGCAGTGGACCTTCGAAGTGAATCGTCTAAGTCGTGATCGCGCCGATCGCGAGCGTTTCGCGGCGCGTGCCGCCGCGCACTCCAGTCGCTACCAGCAGGAACGGATGGTCTCACAATACATGGATCTCTACCGGTCACTCCTAGGATCGGCGGCCAGCGAAACCGAAGGAGCTGCTGCTTGAGCCGCCGCTCGCCGCTCCGGTTTGCACTCTTCTATCACTCGCTCATCTCGGATTGGAATCACGGCAACGCGCACTTCCTGCGCGGCATCGTAGCCGAACTCAAAGCGCGTGGCCATCAGGTCGCCGTCTATGAGCCGCAAGGCAGTTGGAGCCTGCAAAACCTTCTGGCCGATCACGGCGAGTCCGTCGTCGCCGAGTTTCGGCGCGAGTTCCCGCTGCTCGAAAGCGTCCAGTATGGGCAGCTTGCGGACGCCGATTTGCAGGCACTCCTGGCCGACGTCGACGTCGCACTCGTGCATGAATGGAACGAGCCCGCGCTGGTCGCTGCCATCGGCCGGGTGCGCCGGGAAAACGCTAAATTGCGGGTCTTCTTCCACGACACGCACCATCGCGTCATTACCGCCCCCGATGAGATCCATCGCTTCGATCTTTCCGATTACGACGGCATTCTCGCCTATGGCGCTTCGCTGCAAGGATGCCTATGAACGCATCGGCTGGGGCAACGACATTCATGTCTGGCACGAGGCCGCCGACATTCGTATCTTCTATCCGCGCCAGCCTCGTTCCGAACCGGGTGACCTCGTCTGGGTCGGCAACTGGGGCGACGAAGAGCGTACCGAAGAGTTGCGGGAATACTTCATCCACCCGGTGCGCGCGTTAGGCCTGCGCGCCGATGTGCATGGCGTGCGCTATCCGGAATTTGCCATTGCGGAACTGCAGGCCGCCGGCGTCCACTACCGCGGCTGGCTGCCCAACTTCAAAGTGCCCGAGGTGTTCGCGAACTTTCGCGCCACCGTTCACGTGCCTCGCCGTCCCTACACGCGCCAACTCGCCGGCATCCCCACCATCCGTCCCTTCGAAGCCCTCGCTTGCGGCATCCCGTTGGTCTCCGCGCCCTGGTCCGATAGTGAGCACCTCTTCCGCGTAGGCGAAGACTTCCTCATGGTGCACAGCGGCCCTGAAATGGAGCGCCGCTTGCGCGATGTACTGCATGACGAAGCGCTCCGTAAAACGCTCGCTGCCAACGGCCTTGAAACCATCCGGGCGCGCCATACCTGCGGCCATCGTGTAGACGAGTTGCTCGCCATCTACGAACGCGTTCAACCCGCCGCTGCCCCCAGCCAGCCCGTCGAGGTGCAGTCTTGAAAATTGCCTTCTGGGGATCCAGCCTGGTCTCGGCTTACTGGAATGGGGCCGCCACTTACTATCGCGGCATCCTGCGCGCCTTGGCGCAACTCGGCTACGAAATTACGTTCTATGAGCCCGATGCCTACGAACGCCAGAAGCATCGCGATATCCCCGACCCGGAGTGGGCGCGCATTGTTGTGTACGATCCTGCAGCCACCGCCGAAGTGGAACGTCTGCTCACCGAGTCTGCTGCTGGCGACATCGTCGTAAAGGCCAGTGGCGTCGGTGTCCTTGACGACTTCCTGGAAGCGCGTGTCTCTTCTCTGCCTCCAACCGTCTGCAAAGTCTTCTGGGACGTCGATGCTCCGGCCACGCTCGACCGCCTTGCATCGCACCCGGACGATCCTTTCCATCGCGCGCTTCCTCGCTTCGATCTTGTCTTTACCTACGGTGGAGGCAATCCGGTTCTTGCCCGCTATCGCCAGTTCGGCGCCCGCGACTGCGTCGCCATCTACAACGGGTTCGATCCTGACGTGCACCACCCGGCTGCCCCTGATGCGCGCTTCGCTTGCGACCTTTCCTTTCTCGGAAACCGGCTGCCCGACCGTGAAGCGAGGGTGGAAGAGTTCTTCCTGCGTGCCGCCGCCCTGGCGCCTGCGCAAAAATTCTTGCTCGGTGGAAGCGGCTGGGGCGACAAGCCGATGCCGGCCAACGTCCACTATGTCGGCCACGTGTACACCGCCGACCACAATGCCTTTAATTGTTCTGCGCGGCTGGTCCTGAATATCGCCCGCGACAGTATGGCGCGCAATGGCTTCTCTCCCGCCACCCGCGTCTTTGAAGCAGCCGGGGCCGCTGCCTGCCTGATCACCGACGCCTGGGAAGGGATCGAACTCTTCCTCGAACCCGGGCGCGAAGTGCTGGTCGCGCACAACGCGGAGGACGTTGCGCGGTTCGCGGGCGAGATTACCGCAGCTGAGGCCCGTGCCATCGGCGAAGCTGCACGGCGGCGCGTTCTCGCCAGCCATACCTACACGCAACGTGGTGCCCTGGTTCACTCCACTCTCGTCCAAAAACTCCAGGCGCTGCCCGTTTACGGGGAGGAGATTTCTGCGTGAGCGATTCGCTCCATTGCGTTTTTCTTGGTTTGTCCCTTACTTCTACCTGGGGCAACGGGCATGCCACCACTTATCGCGGCCTGCTGAAAGAGTTGCATCGTCGCGGCCATCAACTCACCTTCTTGGAACGCGATGTGCCCTGGTACTCCTCGAATCGCGAGTTCGATCGTACGCCGTACTGCGCCGTCGAGCTCTACACCAGCTTGGAACAGCTTCGCGATCAGTGGAGCGACATTGTTCGCTCTGCCGACGTAGTGGTTGTCGGCTCGTATGTCCCGGAGGGCGTTGCCGTCGGGCATTGGGTCACGTCCATTGCCAAGGGCTGTACCGCCTTCTATGACATCGATACGCCGGTAACTCTCGCCAGTCTCAAAGACAACCGCTGCGACTACATCTCCTACGATCTTTATCGCAAATACCAGCTCTACCTGTCCTTCACCGGCGGCCCGACGCTCACTTACATCGAGAAGAAACTGGGCTCTCCCTGCGCCCGGCCGCTCTACTGTTCCGTCGACCCGTCTCTGTACTATCCCGAGGCGCTTCCGCTGCGGTGGGACCTGGGCTACATCGGCACTTACGCGCCCGACCGCCAGCCCGCAATCGATTCACTTCTGACCGCCGTCGCCGAACAGCTGCCCCAAGGCCGCTTCGCCGTAGCAGGTCCGCAGTATCCGCCTGAGATTGCCTGGAGCAGTAATACCGACCGCATTGAACACTTACCCGCCAGCGAGCACCGCGAGTTTTACAATTCGCAGCGCTTCACCTTGAACGTCACGCGCCAGGACATGGTGCGCGCCGGTTACTCGCCCAGCGTGCGTTTGTTCGAGGCCGCCGCCTGTGGCGTTCCCATCCTGACCGACGAATGGCCCGGCCTGGAAAGCTTCTTTCGGCCCGATACCGAAATACTCCGAGTCCGCGGCGCCCAAGACGTTACGTCCAACCTAATGATGCCTGAGGAGGAGCGCCAGAGCATCGCCGATCGTGCACGACGGCGAACTCTTCGCTTCCATACGGCAGCGGTTCGAGCGGAAGAGTTTGAAACCTGCGTCTTCGATGTAACCGGACGTACGGCGAAAAGCAAAACCAAACCCGCAACTGCTGTTCTGCTCTAGGCGGAAAAGGTTAGAAATGAAAATCCCCACGTTCGGGGTGGCGACAGCCGCCCTTGTCCTCTGTGCCGCAATCCCTGCTCTTGCGCAGCAGGCTCACGTCATCGTCACCGCCGAAGCCCGGCACGGTAAAGCCATTCCCGAAATCCAGGCGCAAGATCTCCGCGTCACCGAGGGCCGCAACTCCCTTCAGGTCGATTCGCTCACGCCCATTGGCGACGCGCCCATGCAACTCGCCTTGCTCATCGACAACTCTGCGGGAAGCGGCTTCGGCACGGAACTAAATACCATCAAGCAGTTCATCCAGAACTTGCCTCCGTCCACCCAGATTGCCGTTGGCTACATGCGAAATGGCATGGCCGATTACACCCAGCAATTTACGGCCGACCACGCGGCTGCTGCCAACGCTGTTCGCCTGTCCGAGGGCTTCGCCGGTGCCGACGTGAGTCCCTACGATTCCCTTTCGGACGCCGTCAAGAAGTGGCCCACCGCTCCGGACATCCAGCGCCGCGAAGTGGTCATGATCACCAGCGGCATTGAGGGATTGGGCGGCGGTTTAGCGCCTGAAAATCCCTACGTCAACAAGTCCATCCAGGATGCCCAAAAGGCGGGCGTCGTTGTTTACGGCATCTACAACCCGAGCGTCGGGCACGCCGGACACTCCCTCTGGCGCTTGACCTACGGCCAAAACCTGCTCTCGCAAATGTGCGACGAGACCGGCGGCGAATCCTACATTCAAACCTTCAGCGCCCCGGTCGACTTCGGCCCCTACTTCCGCCAAATCCTCGACAGTATGCAACACCAATATCTGCTGACCTTCAACGTTCAGGGAGCGAAGAAGGCAGGCATGCAGCAAATCAAAATCCGCCCGAGCGAAAAAGACTTCGACGTAGCCGCGCCCTCGGCCGTCTACGTGGGCCGCTAGTATCAACCCGCCCATCGGGGACACGCAGCGTCCGAAGCGCAGGCGTGTCCCCAAACCAATGCTCTTCCTGCACCTCACGTCGACTATCATCATGATCTATGCGGATGACCGCGATTGTGATCCTTTTGTCGGGCCTATCGACGGCAGCCTTTCACGCCTGCGCCGCAGACAGCAAGGACGAGACGCTCATCCGCGCGCTCCTGATGGAGCAATCCGTTGCCTGGAATCGCGGTGACGGCCAGGCGTGGGCCAGCCAATTCACCGACGATGCGGATTTTGTCAACATCCGTGGTGACGTCTTGCGTGGCTCCGCTGAGATCTCGCGGAAGATCACCGGCGTCCTAAGTGCAACGTTTCGAGGCAGCCACCTAACACTCACCATCCGTCGCTTTACCCTGCTGAATCCCGGCGTGGCGCTGATTGATGCGAACTATGACTTAAGTGGATTTGGGCCACTCGCACCTGGCATGGTGCCGACGGAGGACAAAGTACTGAGGACGCGCATGAAGTACGTTGCGGTAAAGCGAAGCGGACAATGGCGTTTTGTTGCAGCGCAGAATACTGCGATTGTGGGTACCGCCAACATTCGTCCTTGACCCTCTGAACAGGTGAGACGGCATAGGTCACATTCACACTCCATGCTCAACCAGGGCTTTGCCTACACCACAATCATCAGCAGCAAGTACCATGGACAAAACTTGCTCTCCCACTTGGCAAGCCTTTACCCCCACTCAACCGCAGAAGCCTGGCAACAAAAGCTGAACAGCGGCGAGGTCACGGTCAACGGCGTCACCGCCACCGGAAGCGAATCGCTTACGTTGGGCCAAATCCTTGTCTGGAACCGTCCACCCTGGATCGAACCAGACGCCCCTCAGCACTTTGAAGTGCTGTTTGAAGACTCCCATTTGTTGGCCGTTAACAAACCAAGCGGCCTGCCCACCCTTCCTGGCGGCGGCTTCATGGAAAACACCCTCCTGCGCCTGGTGCAAAAGGAAACCCCCAACGCAAACCCTGTTCACCGGTTGGGTCGAGCCACGACCGGCCTCGTCCTCTTCGCCAAAACGCCACAGGCGGCCTCTAATCTCTTCGCAAACTGGAACACACCCAAAGTTCAAAAAATCTACCGGGCGTTGGCTCAAAACTCGGCGCAGCACGAGACTTACGAAATCCTCACACCCATCGGCCTCGTACCGCACCCGCTCATCGGTTCCGTGTGGGCCGCGGACCCAAGTGGCAAACCGTCAAAGTCATTGGCAAAGGTGATCTCACGCACCGCCAGCACCACAACGTTTGAGGTAAGACTTGGCTCAGGCCGGCCTCATCAAATCAGGATCCATCTGGCATCCATTGGCCATCCCCTGGTAGGCGATCCTCTGTACGGCTTAGCCGGCCAGCCTCTTAAACATCTCCCCGGCCTGCCTGGTGATGGAGGATATTTCCTGCACGCCCAATATCTGAAATTCCAACATCCGATCACCGGGGAACAGATTGATCTTGAGGCAGCTTCGCCATTCGGATTCTTATTGCCTTAGTAGCTGCATCGCGGGCATCTCGGCCACAGCTGCCGATGCGACATTACACACCAGCGGCGTCTTGCAGAAGGGCGCCCTCTCTCACCGCTGAGACACAGGTCTCGGTAGTGCGGCAAGCCAAACTGTCCAAACCTCAATTCGAACGTGGGACAACGACCACCCGTCCGTTTGCTATCAACTACTTACCGTTTTCTCTTAGCCATGGCCAAGCAGATGCCTATAGATCTGCGTGCTTAAGAGAGATATCCCACTTCAAGGAAGACTGGTTCTTGGATTCCTAGCGCTTGCGTGTGCCCTCAACAGCCCCGGCGCGAATGCAAGTGAATCGATCCACGTCCGTCAGGCGCCCGTTGCCGTCGTAGCTGTCGCCGCAATCCAGCCGTCCTTTAAGACGACACAGGATCTCCGAAAAGCGGCCCTTCAGCACTACTTCCGAAGTTGCAACTGCCCTGCTGCGCGATGGGCGGACACGTTTGTCAGGGAAGCGGATCGAAATAACCTGGACTGGCGCTTGGTGGCGAGCATCGCTATGATCGAATCCACCGGCGGCAAGCACTACAAGAACCGCAACATTCTCGGTTGGCGTTCGGCTCTCCGCCGCTTCCACTCGGAAGAAGCTGGAATCCGCTATGTGTCCGCCCGGTTGCACGAATCACCTCTGTACCGCGGCAAAGACACCATCCAACTGCTGCAGACTTACAATTCCGAACGCCACAATTACGCCGCGTTAGTCACCGGCGTCATGCAGAATCTCTCGCTCCTCCACAATGCCTTCTCTGCTTAGCAGAAAACTTAGGCTCCCGAACTAAAACACCTCACTCGAAAGGTCAATTCATGACGAACTACATCGATACATTCACTCAGTCCCTGGGCTCCTATGTCCCGGGGATTGTCGCCGCCATCGTACTTTTACTCCTGGCCTGGATTGTCGGCAGCATTATCAGGGCAGTGGTCGTCCGCCTTGGGACTGCTTTCAAACTGGATACCAAGTTGAACAGCCCCGGCATGTCTAAGACTGCCGGTCAGATCTGTTTCTGGCTGGTTTGGCTTTTGTTCTTGCCAGGGATCCTGAGCGCCCTTCGTTTGGAAACAGTACTCGTTCCCATTCAGGGCATGCTCAACCGGCTGCTTGGCTTTATTCCGAATGTCATCGGTACTGTTCTCGTCTTGGTCGTCGGCTGGTTTGTCGCCAAGTTACTAGGGAATCTCTGCGCTCAGTTACTGCACAGCATCGGCGCCGACAAACTCGGCCAGCGCCTGGGATTAGAAGGCACCACCTCGCTCTCGCGCATCCTCGGTGTAGTTGTTTACGTGTTCATCCTCATCCCGGTGGTGACGGCCGCCCTGAATAGCCTGAATCTCACATACGTCACAGCCCCGCTCAGCGGCATGTTGAACAGCTTCCTCGCTGCCATTCCCAACATCCTCGCCGCGGCCGTGTTGCTTCTTATTTCCGTCTTCGTTGCTCGCGTCGTGCGGGAGACGGTCGCAGGAGTGGCTACCGCCGCCGGCTTCAATCGGCTGCCTGTTCGCCTCGGGCTTCGCTCGTCCACGGCCGTTGCCTCCGCCACTTCGCCCTCTCGCGTACTCGGCAACGTCATCTTCGCAGTTATCGTTCTCTTTGCCTCCATGGAAGCGGCCCACTTACTGCAGTTTGTCTTTTTAGCCGAACTCATCAACCACTTACTCGTCTTCGCTGGACAAATTGCACTCGGCCTAGTGATCTTCGCATTCGGCTTGTTTCTGGCTAAGATTGCGGAAGGTGCAATCGCATCCAGCGGCATGCAAAATGCCGGTGCCTTCATCGTTGTCGCTCGCAGCGCCATCCTGTTTGTGGTAAGCGCCATGGCTTTAGCTGAAATGGGCCTCGCTCGCGATATCGTGAACCTCGCCTTCGGACTCCTGTTAGGCGCTCTTGCGGTAGCCGGAGCTTTGGCCTTCGGTCTCGGCGGCCGTCAAACGGCTGCTCGCATCCTGGAACGTTGGGATAACGACTATTCCGGCAAGCACAGGCTTCTCGATCTGCATCCCACCGAGCCATCGCACGCGGAAGCGGGCGTGTAGTAAGTCTGCAACTCAGCGAAGAGACGAGCGTTCAACGTTGAAAAGCGCAAGCGCTCGTCTCCTCATTGAGCAAGATAAAACGAACTCTCCCTAGTACTATGAGTCCCGTCTGAAATCATACCTCGCTAAACCGGCTAAGAATTCGCTCTGATAGCGTATTCTGCGACTTGCGCACTTTGGAGCAGTCGAACGTTCTGCTAGTTGCGATCGACGACGATCCAACTTCTCTCAACCTGATCGCCGCGACTGTCGAGCAGGATGGCCTGGAGTTACTCACCTTCTCCGATCCTCAGCAGGCCCTTCCCGTTATCCTGCGCCGTCGTCCCCAAATTGTTGTATGCGATTTGATGATGCCTGGATTGTCGGGGATGGAAGTGCTTTCGGAGGTCTTACGCTTCGACCCCATAACCGAAGTTCTGTTGCTTACCGCGCACTATTCCACCGAGTCAGCAGTCGAAGCCATCCAGAAAGGCGCTTCCGACTATCTCACTAAGCCGCTCGACACTCGCAAGTTGCGGAGTCGAGTGGACGGCTTAGTCTCCCATGCACGTCGGCGGCTCAAAATTCGAAATACCCCCTCCGATTCGATCGAAGACTTTGAATTCGGAGGGATGATCGGTCGCAGCCTCCCAATGCTGGAGATGTTTGCTCGCATCCAGCGCATCGCTCCTCACTATCGGACGGTCTTGTTAACGGGACCCACCGGATCTGGAAAAGAACTGGTCGCCCGCGCTTTGCATGACGTTAGCCCCGTCGCCTCGGGGCCCTTCGTTGCGTGCAACATGGGCGCCATCCCCGACACTCTCGTCGAAAGCGAGCTGTTCGGCCATGTCAAAGGATCGTTCACAGGCGCCACGCAAGATAAGCCCGGTATGTTCGAACTCGCGCACGGCGGAACCATTCTGCTGGACGAAATTGGAGAGATGCCGCTGTCAACGCAAGCCAAACTCTTGCGCGTTGTACAGCAGCAGGAAGTGCAGCGAGTCGGTGCCACGCGTCCGCGCAAGATCGACGTCAGAATCATTGCCGCCACTCACCGCGATCTGCGCACCATGGTCGCCGAGAAGACTTTTCGCGATGACTTATTTTTTCGCCTCGGCATGTTAGACATTCGCCTACCCTCTCTGGCTGATCGAAAAGTAGATATCCCGCTGCTCACCCGTTATTTCATCCGGCACTTTTCTCAGCTCTACAACAAAAAGTTCGAAGGACTAACTCGGAAAGCCGAAGCCGCGCTGTTCAATTACGCATGGCCCGGCAACATCCGCGAGTTAGAAGGGGTAATCGGGTCTGCCACACTTATGGGCGAGCCACCGGAGATCGACCTCTCCGACCTGCCTCAGTCGCTTTCCCAGCGAGCGAGCGCTGCCGATCTCCTCGATTCTGAATCGCACCTCTCGCTGGAGCAAATGGAAATCTTGCACGCGCATCGCGTTGTGAAAGTTTTTGATGGCGACAAGACCAAAGCCGCTGAGACACTCGGAGTCAGCAGAGCGACACTTTACCGTCTTCTGTCGAAGCCCTCTCCTCTCCCCGTCGGCTAAACGTTTTCACACCAAGTAATTTTGCTATACTTCGGCACGTCCTTTTTTTCCACAAGATTGCTCGCGTGAAACCGCTTCAAGCACTCGTCGTAGACGACAACTGCATTAACCAGGAGTTGCTTACATTCGTTCTCGAAGAGAGTAACTTCGCGGTTGTCTGTACCAATCAGCCAAAAAAGGCACTCGATATCGGTCGCCGGCAGCCGATCGATCTAGTGCTTCTGGATGTGCAGTTACCCGGAATGAACGGCTTCGTCCTCGCATCGGAGATCCGAAAACAGCATTGGGGCGACGCCGTCTGCATCGTGCTTGTCACTTCTTACGCAATGGCAGCCGATCGCGAAAAAGCCTTTGCTGCCGGTTGCGATGGCTATGTGTCAAAGCCCATCGACACGAGAACTTTCGTCCCGCGAATTATGGAGTTTCTGAGGCTTCGTGGAAGGGCCGTTGCCTAAATAGCCAGCACTGTCTCACGCTGGAGAACCGCGTCTCATTCGCGAGATACCTCTATGGGTTCCGATCCTGTCATTCCTCGCAAGTAACAAGCGGTCTCCAAATTGCAGGATGAGAGGAAGGCAGTCAACAATCAAGCCGCATCTGACTTTTTGCACCTCTATGAAGATCGCCCCAAGACCTCTGGATGAGGAGGCTCGCCTCTCCGCTCTGCGTGCTTACGACATTCTCGATACAGCTCCCGAGCCCGCTTTCGACCGCCTGACGCGGTTAAGTGCGCGACTGTTTAACGTGCCCATCGCCCTCGTGTCCCTCGTCGATCACAACCGCCAGTGGTTTAAATCTTGTTACGGGCTCGGTTCCTTCGAGTCCAGCCGCGATAGTTCCTTTTGTGCGCACGCGATTCTCGCCGACGAACCGCTGGTGATTCCGGACGCTGCCTTGGACGACAGATTTGCCGACAACCCGTTAGTCGCCGGTGAGCCGCATATCCGCTTCTATGCCGGAGCGCCGATTACTTCGTCGCAAGGCTATCGCCTGGGCACCGTCTGTATTATCGATTCGGAGCCACACCCGGATCTTTCGCTAGACGATCGCACCACTCTGAGAGATCTTGCGGCTCTCGCCTCCGAGGAACTCGAACTCCGCAACAACGTCCGCCGTCTGAGTCGCCTCGAACAGTCTCTCCGCACCAGTGAGGAGCGGTTCGATTCCTTCATGCGCCATAGTCCGGCCATCGCCTTCATCAAGGACGCGCAAGGCCGCATGCTTTACGTCAACGAAGCGGCGGAGAAAGCGTGGAACATCAAAGCCCGCGACTGGCTCGGCAAGTTACAAACAGAAATCTGGCCCGCTGCCATTGCTGAACGTATTGGCGAGAGCGACCGCGAAGTCTGGACGCACGGCCCCCAATCCTTCCTGGAGCAAGTGCCTGGGCCTGAAGGCGTGGTTCGCCAGTTGCTTTCTCTCAAGTTCCCTTTCGAGGATGCCCAGCACGGGCGTCTGCTCGGCGTGATGTCCATCGATATCAGCGAGCAAAAACGTTTGGAAGAACAACTCCGCACCCTGAACGGCCTGCTCTCTGAAGAATCAAAACGAGCGGAAGAAGCAAGTCGGCTCAAGAGTCAGTTCCTCGCCAACATGAGCCACGAGTTGCGGACGCCCTTGAACGGAATCATCGGATTTTCCGAGCTTCTCGTCGATGGCAGAGCCGGAGAACTAACCCCCCGCCAACAGCGTTTCCTCGAAAACGTCCTGCTCAGTTCCCAGCATCTCTTGCGGCTCATCAATGACTTACTCGATCTCGCCAAGATAGAAGCAGGGAAGCTGGAGTTCAACCCTGAACTCGTCTCGGCCACGTCCATCATTCAGGAAGTGGTCAGTTCGCAGCAGGTCTTAGCCGACGCGAAACAAATTCGTCTCACTTATAGCGTAGAGACACCCGCAGACGAGCTTTTTACCGACCCAGTCCGCCTGAAACAGATCGTCTTCAACTTCGTATCTAATGCCATTAAGTTCACACCGGAGCAGGGCGCAGTCGACATACGTGGCTCCAGCCCTGAGCCCGACCTGTTTCGTCTGGAGGTCTCGGACACCGGAATCGGCATCGAGGAAAAAGATATGGGCCGGCTGTTCCAGGACTTCGAGCAGCTCGACGCCGGCCCTGGCAAAAGGTTCGCTGGCACGGGGTTAGGCTTGGCGCTTCTGCGGAAACTCGTTACTTCCCAAGGAGGTTCCGTTGAGTGCACTAGCGTGCGCGGCAAAGGCAGCACGTTTTCGGCGGTCCTGCCACGGAGAATATAGACTCGACGGCTCGCGCAGACAGCTGTCGTTCATCCCGACGCGCCACCCTGAGGACAGCGATGTTGCTTCGCTGTCTGGGAGGGAGCGCCTCCGCGACCTTTGCGTTCATTCGTTCAGTCGCCAGGAACGCCTGCCGGCATGCAATCTGCGGTTGCCCAAAAAGCGTCCCAAAAATGCACCTAAGATCACCGTTGCGATGATCGCTGCTCCGTGCGCTCCCAGCGTATGCCAAAGGGTCGAAACGGGGCATGCAATCCGCCAGCCGGCATTGATTGCGAGACCTGCGCCTGCGCCGTACAAGGCACCCGCTACTGTTGGCCGGGTCGCAAGCGAGTTTCGAAAGATCACACTGAACAACAGCACTAAAATTCCACCCGCCAGCGTGCTGCCGATCCCGCAGACAAGACCCATGATCCACGGCCAGGCACGCAGGGCTTCGTTGACCCTCGCCGGCACAGGGAAAAGAGGTTCACTAGCGGGACTTGTCGAGAAGGTTAGTAGGGCAACAAGTACAACAAACAAAGATGCGGAGGCCGCCGCGGCGTAAACCACCCTGCTCGGCAGCCTTCCACCCGGTACGCTTTCGTGCGCGGCAATCCAGACGAGCGTGACCGCTAACACGAACTGCAGGCCCGAGGCACCCCACGCTAAGAGCGGTCCTAATACGCTCAAGTCGTGCCGGGGTCCGATAACCAGCAGAAGCAGTGACGAAACCAGCAGAGCGAGAGGAACCATCCGCAACAGCAGGTGCAGCGGTTGGGGCGATGGTCGGACCGGCCTGAGATCCTGTGCGATCGCTCGCATCAGCGCTTCCGGCGGTTTCGGTAAACGATCCATCATGCACCAGCCTTTTTTAGTAACTTGCGCAGAACAGAATCGCACGCCGCGGCCAACTTCTCCGAGTCGTTCGCGTTAGGTAAGCCGCGCCGTGTGGCTTGTGCGCTCTGGAAGCTATTCAGCGCCACGCGCAAGTCTGCCATTCCACGGCTGGCGCGCGCGCGAGCTGCCGCAGCACTAATCCCCAACATCCCGGCGATCTCCTCAAAACTGAAACCCCACTCATGGTGCAGCAGCAGGGCTTCGGCCTGCTCCGGGTGTAAATACGCAATACCTCTGCGGATTTCGTCGTGGGAGCCGAGCCTCTCTGCTTCGGGAAGCACGGGCGATTCAGGCAGATCCTCGCGCGACTCGTGGAACTTTGCCCATTGCCGGGCCGAACGCCTATTCATCAAGTAAAGGTTCCGCGCCAACCCGAACACCCAGGGTCTAACCGCGTATTTCGGGTTGTATGCGGCTCTCGACCGGTGCATTTGAAGGAAGGTTTCCTGCAGCAAATCATCGGCAATTTCCGAGCGGCCTGCCAAGTGCGATAGATACCGGCGCACTCCCGGTGCGAGCTCGGCGTAGATCTCCTGGAACGCTTCCAAGGATCCGCCCTGATAACGGATCATCAGGGCGCGAAGCTCATCATCTGCCGGACTCACTGTTGAACTCTTTGCCGAAGGCGGCCAGTTTGTGACCGGTTTCCTGTCAGAAATTGATTCTTCGTAATCGTGTCACAAGCGGGGTGCTGCGGGCAAATATCAGACAGGCGAGCGAGACGCCGCCAGAAAGAGAATCGACATGAAACGACTGCTCCCCTTTCTAATTGCGGCGCTTCCGATAGCGTCCGTGGCGCAATCACAATCCGGAGGCGTCCCCAGCGTGGCCATACCTCAAACCAGCGAAGTGCTCGTCATTCAGACTGCCAGGCAGGGCGTCACCGCTGAACAAATCATGGCGATCATGCCTGCAGAGGTACGCGCAACGTTGGAGCTTTACTTGGATGGAAAAATCCGCCAGTGGTATTCGCGTGGTGATGGCCGAGGCGTCGTCTTCCTGGTGGATGCGAAGAGCCAGGACGAGGCTCGAGTCGTTATGGAAACGCTGCCGCTCGCGAAGAAACAGTTGATGGATCACGAGTACGTTCCCGTCGGACCCTTGATGCCTCTAAGGATTCTGATGCGCGCAGGGGCACCGAGCCGTTAGCAGGAGATGGTCATGATCAAGCCAAGAATCATTGTGACCGGGGCGACGGGAAAGACGGGCAGCGTGGTCGTTAGCGAACTGCTCAAAGCCGGCTATCCCGTCCGCGCCATCGTCCGGCGAGAAGATCTTCGAAGCGCTCAATTGAGGGCACAGGGGGCCGAGGTCGCACTGGCCGACATGAGCGATGTTGAGCGCATTGCCGACGCCCTCCGGGACGTTCAGCGCGCGTATTATTGTCCGCCTTTGGATCCTTACATGATTCAGGGCGCAGTCGCCTTCGCGGTGGCCGCTTCGGAGGCGCGGCTCGAACACATCGTTGGCCTGACCCAGTGGCTGGCGAGCCCTTCGCATCCGTCGCTCACCACGCGGCAGCTCTGGCTGGTTGATCGAGTATTCTCCATGACGCCCGGCGTCGCCCACACGATCATCAACCCGGGCTTCTTCGCTGACTCCTACCTGGTGACCATGGGCTTGGCTGTGCATTTCGGCCTGTTTCCGTGGATCTTCGGTGATAGCCGCAACGCGCCACCCTCCAACGAGGACATCGCGCGTGTCGCCGTCGCGGCCCTGCTCGATCCCGCGCGGCACGCCGGCAAGAGCTACCGCCCCACTGGACCAGAGCTCCTCAGCGCGGACGGCATGGCCACAGCGATTGGCCGCGCTGTCAGGCGATCGGTGAGGGTGATGCCGACGCCGGCCTGGCTGTTCATGAAAGGCGCCCGGATGGGCGGTATGTCAATCGATGTGATGAGCAACTTTCGCTACTATGTCGATGATCACAAGCGCGGTGCATTCGAGCTGGGTGCACCGACCACCGACGTGCTCGATGTGACCGGCCGCCCTGCCGAGGACTTCGAAACGATTGCGCGCCGTTATGCGGCGCTACCACGGAACCAGCGGACGCTTGGCAATCGGCTCCGCGAGTTCGCGCAATTCCTGATTGGCCCGCTCAGCCCTGGTTACAATTTCCACCGCTATGACCGCGAACTGCGGCGTCCGTTCCCGTCGGAGGCGCAGCTTGCGCCGGACTCCGAGGTGTGGCGGCGCGAGCACGGCATCAGCATTGCTGAAGCGGGCACGCCACACCGGTACGAGACCCGTTCCGCCGCCAGCCGCGCCGAGGCAGCGATCGCTCCCGGAGAACCGTTATGAAGCAATCGCCGCGCAGAATCGTTGGAATTCTAAAAAGGAGAAATCGTCGTGCCACAACTCTGGTTTTTCACAAGCATCGCATTTAGCTTGATTGCGTGGGGAATGGTCGCCGCTCGTTATGTCTGGCCGGAACTCCGCCTCCGGCCACGGGCCGAAGCATTGCGGCCTCTGCTCATGCTGCACGGCTTCCGCTTCATCGGGTTAGCATTTCTGGTGCCTGGAGTCGTGTCGCCTGATTTGCCTTCTACTTTCGCGCACGCCGCAGCCTACGGAGACTTTATCGCCGCCATACTCGCATTGCTCGCGCTAGTATCGCTACCCAAAGCAAGGGCCATTGTGATCGCATGGGTCCTCACCCTTTGGGGTTCAGCCGACATCGTCAATGCTTTCTACCAGGCGAATCATGCCGGACTCTTGGCTGGGCAGTTGGGAGCCGCCTACTTCCTTGTAACTCTCGTCGTACCGCTACTACTCATCACGCACGGACTCACTTTCCGCCTTCTTCTGCAGAGTGAAAACGTAACGGCAGTACGGGAAAGCCGGCGCCTGGTATGAGGCCCTCGGCCGAGGGGCGGCGGCCATTGGAAACGTAGGAAAACTTTCTTGATCCCCCGTTCCGGATAGCCGCCATAAGCGTTCACAATTTTTGCAAAAGAATCGACCGATTCTCCTCAATCACTTAACCCCGAATTTCATAACCAAACGAACGTCCGCCCGCGATAAAGGTCGCATGAGTACCGCACGTTCCATCCGCCGCGCCGCCGAGCGCCAAGCCGCAAAATTCAACAGCACCGGCCCAAAAACAACCGAAGGCAAAGCAGTCTCCTGCCTGAACCGCCTGAAGCACGGTCTTACTGGCGCCTTCCGCCTGCTCGAGTTCGAATCGCAATCGCAATGGACCGAACTGGCCGAAGCCCTTCGCTCCGAACATGCTCCGGCCACTCCTACCGAAACGCTCCTTGTCGATCGCATGGCAGAGCACGTGTGGTTATCGCAGCGCGCCCAGCGACTGCAAGACGCTGCTCTCTTAGCCATCGACGACAAAACATTCGCCCTCTACTGTCGGTATCAAACCACTAATGACCGCGGATTTCACCGATGCCTGAGTGAGTTGAGGGCCATTCGTCGCGAGCGGCAACGATCGTCGCGCCAGTTCGAATCGCAAAACGCCGTCGGCCCTGCCGCAATGCCGAAAACCGAGCCTCAAACGCAGACCACAACGCCACCCTCTGCGACCAGCGAACGCCCAGTGGCGGCGGCGGTGAAGGCGAACACTTCGAATCGCAAAAAAACTGCCGATGCCGTCACGTCGCCCAAAGCAGACAAAAACGGCTTCGCGCCGCTCGAAGATTTCATGCCGAACGGCCGCCACCACAAAGCAGCATTACATTCTCCGATTTCTTGACTTTCTTTGTCAGTGACATATAGTGTTGAGAACCAAGTCGCTAAGGGAAAGAAGTTAGTCCTGCCCATGCCGGACTCTCCTTTCAGAAAGTCGGGTCTTCCATGTTCTTGAACCCTGCCGGCCGTCGGAGCTTGCAGCTTCCGCTGATCGTTCTTTCTTGCTTCGTTGTCGTCCTCGCTTCGTTCTCCGGGTTTGCGCAAACCTACTCCGGTTCTTTGACGGGCATCATCACTGATCCTGGCGGCGCCATCGTTCCCGGCGCCACGCTTACCCTTACCGACGAAGCAAAGGGGTTCAGCTTTACCAGCACCAGCGAGGCGGACGGCCGCTATGCCTTCCGTGACCTCCAGCCCAGCACCTACAACCTCGCCATCTCCGCCGCCGGCTTCGCTAACGAGATCAAGCGCGGCATCGTGCTCAACGTCGGGCAGAACGCTCAAAGCGACTTCCGGCTCCAGCTCAAGAGCAGCAATCAGGTGGTCGAAGTAACTTCCATTGCGCCACTTCTGCAAACGCAGGACGCCTCTACCGGCCAGGTCGTCAACCAGAAATTCATCAACGACTTGCCGCTCATCAGCCGCTCTGTGTTCGACCTCGCTGTGCTCGCGCCGGGAGTCACACAGGCTCCCAACAGTTCCTTCGGTCCCAATACCAATCCCGTAAATTTCATTTCCAACGGCGGCCGTAACTCCACCGCCGATATCGTCATCGATGGCGTTAGTCAAACCAACAACGAGAACAATAGTGGCGTCACCACGGCGCTCTACACACCGCCCGTCGACGCCGTGCAGGAGTTCAAAGTAGAGCAGAACACCTACAGTGCCGACATCGGCTTCGGCGGCAACACCGTCATCAACGTCATCACGAAATCGGGAACCAATCGTTTCAATGGCAGCCTTTATGAGTTCCTTCAGAACAACGTTCTGAATGCGAACAATTGGTTCAATAATCAGAATGGTCTTCCGCGCGCACCGCGCAAGCAGAATCTCTTCGGCGGTACCGTCGGCGGTCCCATCCTGCACGACAAGACCTTTTTCTTCTTCGATTATCAGGGCACTCGCACACGCAGCGGTTCCACTGTACGCGCCGGCGTCCCCAGTGCTGCCGAACGTCAGGGCGACTTCTCCGAGCTCTGCACCCGCGCTGGCGGTACTTTCGATAACACCGGCGCCTGCTCCAAAACAGGCGGCCAACTGTGGGACCCTTACTCGGGCGTATTTAACAGCGGCGTCAATGGTCCCCTCCGCAGCGCCTTCGTTCCGTTCAACAATCTAAAAACCTATGCCAGCCCGGGCAGTCCTGTTCTTGCCGGCACGCCTTTTCAACCCGCCGCCGTGCCCGGCAATCTTATCGACCCGGTGGCGTTGAAGATGATGCAGTACTACCCGCTGCCGAATGTCGCCGTCGGCGCTCCGTCTTATAACCCGCTGAATAACTGGATTGGAACCGGCGGCTCCCGCAGCAACGACGATCGCTTCGACATAAAAGTCGATCACCGTATCAATGACAGCAACCTTCTCTCGGCCCGCTACTCGCGCGATAACACCAGCAGCGAAGGCTATAACTGCTTCGGAAACGTAGCCGACCCCTGTACACAGGGGCCCATCACCGGCGACGCCAACTCCGCTGCCGTAAATTTCACGCACACTTTCAACCCCACCCTGCTGTTGAACGTCACTTATGGCTATACGCGCCGCTACAGTTACACGGCGGGCGTCGCTGCCGACTTTCCCAATTTCAATCCGGTCACCACGTTGGGCCTTCCGTCCTATATCACTGCTTCCGGGTTCACGGCTACGCCCAACATCCAAATCGGCAACGGTTACCAGAACGTCAGCTCCCAGGCTCTTGGATCACAAACTTATTCCATCTTGAAGTACCCTCTTGATACGCACGACCTGCTCGTCGGCTTCGACAAAGTGAAGGGCAACCACGACATGCACTTCGGCTATGAAGGGCGCCTTCACATCATCAGCTTTCTGCAGGTCGGTCTGCCGGAAGGTCAATTTAACTTCAACCTCACCGGCACCTCGCAATCGCCTGCTAGCGGCACTGGCGGCGATGCTCTTGCTTCCTTCCTGGTGGGCTTTCCCAGTTACAGCGGCTCCCCCACGGGTGGGAGTTATGGTATCGACGTCGCTGTCACCACTAAGAACTTCGCCCACGCCTGGTATTTCCAGGACAACTGGAAAGTCAACGATCGCCTCACCCTTAACTTAGGCCTCCGTTACGAACTGACGCTGCCGCGGACCGAACGCTATAACCGCCAGAGTTGGCTCGATCCGAACGCGACATCGCCTTTGCAAGTGCCCGGTCTTTCTCCGCTCCATGGCGGTGTTGAGTTCGCCAGCTCCAGCCAACCTAGTCCTTACAATGTCGATCCCATGAACTTCGGTCCACGCATCGGCCTCGCTTACCGCATGCCGTGGGACATTGTTCTCCGCACGGGCTTTGGCATTTTCTTTGAACCGATAAAGGGAGCGGCGGCCGGCACCGGCGGGGGTGGCTTCGCCGGCTTTAACTGGACAACGCCAGAGGTGCTTACCTATCAGAACAACGGCGCCACTCCGTATGGCCGCATCTCGAATCCATTTCCCGGCACCGGCCCGCTGCTGCCTCCGGGCAGTTCGCAAGGTCTCGCTACCGGCATTGGCCTCTCGCTTAGCGACCCCATCCGCAACTGGAACGCCACGCCCTACATGCAAGCCTGGAACTTTGGCCTCGAACACGAATTTAAAGGCAATGTTCTTCTCGATGTGAACTACGTCGGTAGCAAAGGCACCCACCTGTATTTCGGGGGCGCAGGAACCTTGAACTACTTGGGTATTGGCGTCGAGAGCCTCAACAGTTCTCAGGTCGCTGCTTTGAATAGCTTTGTTGCCAACCCGTTCTATGGGTACATCACCAACTCGGCCAGCTCGCTTCGCACGCCCACTGTACAGGCCTATCAGTTGCAGCGGCCCTTCCCGCAGTTCACCGGCTTTACCGGTAACGATCCGCCGTGGGCGAACTCCAACTACAACTCCCTGCAGGTCACCGTCGAAAAGCGTTTGTCGAAGGGCCTGCAGGTGCTGGGCACCTATACTTACTCGAAGTCGATCGACGATTCGTCCGTCGCCTGCAGCTGCACTACCTGGCTGGGCGGAACAACCAGCCTGCAAGACCCCAACCGTCGTTATCTGGAGCGCTCGCTCTCACAGTTCGACATTCCGCAAGTCTTCCAGATCTCGTACACCTACCAATTCCCGTTTGGCCGCGGCAAAACCTTCGGCGCCAATTGGAACGGTGCTGTAGACGCTCTGCTGGGCGGCTGGCAGACCAATGGCGTTTGGCGCTTCGATGACGGTATGCCGCTGCAACTTACTGTCAGTAACTCCCGGCCTTTGCCCACTTATGGCGCACAACGCCCGAACCTGACGGCCACCCTCACGCGCAACACCGGCGCCAATTGGATGCAGCAATACTTCGCCGATCCAACAGCAGTCTCACAGCCGGCGCCTTTCACGCTCGGAACCGCGCCCCGCGAAATCGGTTCAGCCCGTGCTCCTGGTACAGCCAACGCCACGCTTTCGCTGTTCAAGCAATTCCCATTGGCAGTCATCCGCGAAGGCTCTTTCGCCGAGTTCCGCCTGGAGGCATTCAACGCGCTCAACCATGCCCAGTTCTCCGCGCCAAACCTCACCGTCGGTTCAAATGCCTTCGGTCAGGTCACAAGTCAGGCCAACAGCCCGCGCCAACTGCAATTGGCGCTCAAACTTTATTTCTGACGCGCAAAACAAAAAGGGCGCTGCATCGAGACTCTCGATGCGGCGCCCTTTTGCGTTTCAGTAACGGAGAAAGGAGTTACGTCAACAAACCGCGTACACGCGTCGTCAATGCTTGCTGAACGTTTGCGGTCGGCAGGAACTTTTCCAGTAAACCCAGATCCGCGTCGATCGTCATATCCTTGTCTGTAACTTCCACCGTTCCTTTGATTGGAGTCGAGACAAAGCCCATCTTTGCGGAAAGAGAAAAGTGCAGCGTCGAGCCCTCCCAACCCCGCTTCTCGTCTACTAATTGCAGCGGCATTGGACCAAGGCCTCGGAACAGATCGTCGAACGAACGATCGACCAGTTGCATGACCTCTTGGCGAGATTTGTTATGTGAGATGGTGACGCGCACGTGCGAAATGAGTCTACCGCACCGGCCGTTAATCCGTCTTCCGAATCTCGCCGCGTTAAACGGTGCTGGCCGTCCTGGCTTTTCGTTTTGGCATATTTGACCGGCTGACTTCCAGGTCCTGCAGGAACACGAAGTAAAAACGCTCCTGCCACTGTACTTTCACCGTGCGTTCGTTAAAGCCCTCTCCAAAGACCTGGAGATCGGCTCCTTTTGGAAGCTGTAGCACTGAACCGGCGCGTGCCACGCCTTCGTCGGTAACAACAAGTTGCAGCGCCGGTATGTCTCGTAACAAGGTGTACGTTCCTTCGAAACCACATGATTTTGGAATCGAAAACGCGTCAACGTTCCACATGCGCCACCTGCTTTCTGGATGAGATATCCCAGATTAGCATTCTTTAATCGCTAAGGAAAGCGCTTTTTAGCGTTGATAAACGAAGCCCACCGTAGGCAGAAGGGGAAACATCTGGTCCACCGAAAGGTACGCGAAACGTCCGTAATTGTCATCGAAACTTCCGAAGCGCTCATTCAGGTGATTCGTGGCATTCAACAGTTCGAAGTAGAGGGTCTTGCGAGCCCGGCTACGCTCAGATCCCCAGATCTTATTCACTCTCAAGTCCAGTCGGGAATAGGCAGGAAGCCGCAACCGGTTCTTATATTCGCTCAGAACGAACGCCTGCGATGAACGCGCAGCGGTTCCGTCCACTGATCGGCCCCGTGGCATTGAACCCAGCCTCGCCGAAACCGAGGCTGGCCCCAAAGTGAAAGGAGTCCGCGTCGCCGTCTCTGCTCGTGAAGTTCGCCACCCCGCGGAGCGAAGCGCCGCTGGCAAGACGTTCAGCGATGAATCAAGGCCGGGTTGAACACGCTGGTGGAGCCAAGCAGATCAGTGCCTTCCAGGTTGTGAAGCGCATTGTGGAGGGGAACGCCATCCAGGTAAATGCCTACTCGGGCCGGGTCTGCCTCCCGGATCGCGAGCGTGGTGGAAAAGTCGTCGTTGCTGGATCCCCCAGGCGTTGCAGCGACTGCGCGCAACGGATCGTCGGCCAAACCGAGCTGAGGTTCTCCAGGCTCGCTCCAGAGAGCGTGAAATTGCGTTCTCACCCGCTTCCGGCGTTACGCCATCAGTTGCCGTGCCGACCGACGACGATGGTCTATGCTTTTGCGGCGCCAGCGCTTGCGACCAGGCGAGCTGCTGAAGGAAGCGAAACATGCATATCGCAGCTCCGTAAGAACGCTGGCGAGCATACAGGCATCGTCTTTGACCAGCGGTCATAAATGCATAACTCTAGGACTGCGTCTCCTAATGTCGTAAAGGGGATGTCTGCACACGATTGCACGGCGGCTATATCCCCCAGGAACAAATTAGATATACTCCCCAGGAGGCCTCGGGGAGAGGCCAAGTAGCGGGTTAGTTTCGAGCGAGGATCTCTTCCTCGCCTTTGATTAGGGAGATATATGCAAAAGTTCATCCAGCGAATACTGCCGGGGTTTGCCCTGGCTTTCCTGATTTGCTTATCTTGTGCAGATGTCCGGGCACAATCAGACTTAACGAACGTCGCCGGAAGCATTCGCGATCCTTCCGGCGCAACCGTGCCAAACGCCACCGTAACCATCCGCAACGTAGGCACCGGGGCCGAACGCAAGGCCACTACTGACGCAGCAGGCACATACAGCATTCCAAGCGTTCCAGCAGGCAGTTACGATGTCGTCGTCACCGCTCCTGGATTTGAGCGCTTCCAACAATCCGGCAACACCTTCCAAACCGGAGTAGCAGCGACACTGGATGCCACTTTGACCATCGGGTCAGAAACGCAGACCGTACAGGTCACCTCAGAAGCGCCTCCCGTGCAAGCCGACAGCGCCACCCTGGGGCGGGATGTCACTACCAAGCAGATCCGTGACCTGCAACTCAACGGACGCAACCCGCTGCTGCTGTCGCTGTTGAAGCCCGGCGTCACCGGCGGCGCGCTCGGCGGCTTCAGTTTCAGTCTCAACAATGGCATCAATATCAACGGTGCCCGCAACCAGGACACATTGATCACGCAGGATGGCGCTGTTGCCGTCCGCACCCGTTCGAATGGAACCAGCATCGGCGTGGCCGATGCTGATTCCACCCAGGAAGTCCAGATCCTGACTGCTAACTACAACGCCGAGTACGGTCGCGCCGCAGGCGGCCAGATCCGCATTGTGACCAAAAGCGGTACCCGCGATTTCCATGGCACCGCGTACGAATACTTCCGGAACTCGGCTCTTGATGCCAACTCGTGGTCGAGAAACAATAGCAGCGACCCGAGTATCAACAGCAAGCCTGCACCATTCCGCTTCAACCAGTTTGGGTTCAATGTGGGCGGTCCCATCTTCGTCCCAAAGGTCTGGAATCGCGAGCGCAACAAAGTCTTCTTCCTGTTCGGCCAGGAGTACATCCGTTATCGCCAGGACCAGCAGAACAATCTCACCAACACTCAGTTCGTGCCGTCGCTTCTCATGCGACAGGGGAACTTCAGTGAGTTACTGAACCCCAATAACATCTTTTACGGAAAGGCGATTGTTATCAAGGATCCCAACACGGGGCTGCCTTATCCCAACAACGTAATCCCGCAAAGCCAACTGAGCAAGAACGGATTGGGCCTCCTGGACATGTTCCCCGCACCCAACGCAAGCGGGGCACTCAACTACCAGCAGACCGCGCCAGGTCCGCAAAATCAACGCAAGGACACCGGTTCGGTTGACTTATACCCGAAGGACAACCACTACATCCGGCTACGCCTGCTTAACTTCGAATACTTTCAGTACATTCCCTTTGCCAGTAACTATGGCGTGATTCCTCAGCTCTTTAACCGCCCCAATCAATCGATCTCTGTCAATTACATCTGGAACGTAAGCCCGACCGTGGTGAATGAGTTCTTAGTAAGTGCCAGCCGCGACCAAGTGTACATTGATATCGACCGGTCCAACGGCGCATACGACCGCACTCAATACGGCATCAACTATCCGTACATCTTCGGCGGCAAGAACATCCAGAACAAGATCCCGACGGTGGATTTGAATGGCCCCTTCAACGAGCTCAGCGGCCTGCCCTATCCGTCGTCTTCGAAAGGCCCCATCTACGACGTCTCCGATAACGTCACGAAGATCATCGGCGGCCACACAATCAAAGCAGGCGTACTGTTTGAAAAAGCCGGCGAAAACGACTACGACCAAATCAACGTGCAGGGCGTGCCTGGCGGAACTAACAACCAGAATGGCCGCTTTGTGTTCCTGGACAGCACGCCGGGCGGAACCGGACTGGCCATTGCCAATGCCGCCATCGGACGCTTCGACACGTACGCGGAATTAGGAACTCGCTCCTACACGCCGTACCGCGAGTTCATGTACGAGTGGTTCCTTCAGGACTCCTGGAAGGTGAGCCCCAAGCTGCACGTCGACTACGGTCTTCGTCAATCCATCATGCTGCCCTACTACAGCATCTGGCGGAACATGTCGGTGTTCGATCCGCGTTTCTATAACCCGGCCAATGCCGTTAAGGTCGATCCAAAGACTGGTGCTCCCATTCCCGGAACCGGCGATCCGCTTAACGGGCTGGTGATCCCGGGCAACGCTTTTCCGGCGTCCGCCTTCGGGCGCGTGGCGGCCGACAACGGACAATATCTTCAGCTGTTTCATAACCTCCCGAAGCAGTATGCGGCCACGCACCCCTATCAGGGCATGCAGCCTCGGTTAGGCGTTGCTTATGCGTTCAACGACAAGACAGTGCTCCGTGCCGGCGTCGGGCGATTCCTCACTCGTTTGGGCGTGAGCGATTCGGTGTTTCTCGGCGGCAACCCGCCATTTCAACCAAGTGCTTCCGTGTCGTACGGCTCGGTCGACAACCCTGGCGGCGGCGCGCAGAACAGCTTCCCGCTTCCGGTAACCACTGAAGACCCGGTGTTTTACAACCCGGAATCCTGGACCTGGAACGCGGCATTCCAACGCGAAATCGGTTTCCAGACAACGCTCGAAGTTGCTTATGTCGGGCGGCGCGGATTGCATGGCCAGCAGGAGTTGAACGAAAACCAACTGCTGCCCGGAACCACCTACGCGAACCCTGGCATCAACCCGGATTCACTGCGGCCTTATAAGGGCTACGGTGCCATTCGTGACACTAACAATGTCTCGAACTCGATTTACCACGGCCTTCAGGTTGACGTGAACCGGCGATTCTCGCACGGTCTGCTCTTCGGCGTCGCGTACACGTGGTCGAAGAGTATGGACTACGGCAGCAGCCAGCGCGACGTGCTGCCCAACGCCTTCGACCGCTCGCTGCAATACGGCTTCTCTGATTTTGACCACCGGCATGTTGCTGTAATCAACGTGATCTATGAACTACCGTTCTACAAAGACACGAAGCGGCTCACCGGCAAGCTGCTCGGCGGCTGGCAGATCAGTGAGGTCACGCAGTTCCAGACCGGTTCACCGGTTTCAGTCCAAACCAACGACGACTTCGCAGGTGTCGGTCCCGGTAGCGGTAATTCCGGCGACGGTAACGACGGCTTCGGTAGCCGCTGGATCATCAACGGCAACATTCCGCAGACGGGCGGCTTCGGCGCCAACAGCCAGTGGTACGCTTTCCAGACCGGTGTCAACGTGCTACAGCCGGCAAAGGGAACGTTCACCAATCAGCGTTCGCGGAACATCTTCTACCAGCCCGGGTTCCAGAATTGGAACTTCGGATTGTTTAAGAGTTTCTACACCACGGAAACCCAGAACATCACATTTCGCTTCGAAGGCTTCAACTGGTTAAACCATCCAAACTGGGGTGGCGCAACCGGCGGGGGACTCGACGTGAACCCCAACGACAAGAACTTCGGGAAGGTTACGTTCAAGGATGGCCAGCGCCAGCTGCAGTTAAGCCTGCGTTACAGCTTCTAAGACAAAACCCAAAAGCGCGGAGAAAGACGAAACAGTCTTTCTCCGCGCTTTTGCGTTTCAGCAGGTTCGACAGATCGGAAGGAGGCAGAGTCGGCGCAAGCTAAGCGGAGCGCGATAGTCGGAGAACTATCAATGTGCGGCCCGCGTCGGTGTCGGTCCCGAAGCGTCAGGCGTGAGCAGACCGCGGCTGCGCAGCCAGCTCTCCAGCAGCACCGGCCAAAGATCTAGCGATGCGTCGCCCAGTCCTAGACCGCTGCCGTGATGTCCGTGCCCGAAAAGGTGCATCTCAACCGGAACACCGGCGTGTCGTAGTGCTCGATAGTAGTTCATGCTTGCTTCCACCGGTACCAACTCATCATCCGTCGTGTGATAGATGAACGTGGGCGGAGTCTGCGCCGAGACATGCTGGTCCGGTGAGTATTGCTCGAAGTTGGTGCACTTATCGGTCGGGATCTTCAGCGCCGAGCAGTAGGAGAGCACTCCTTCTTCATTCTTCTCCATGGCATTCAGCCACGGATATCCAAGCACCACGAAATCTGGCCGGCTGCCTACTCGATCAATCGAGTCCGGTGCGTCCGTCTTCCCGGCATCGAACATCGTCGCGGTCATCGCCGCCAAATGTCCGCCCGCCGAGAAGCCCATGAAACCGATGCGATCCCCCCTGATGCCGAACTCGTTGGCGTGAGACCTCACAAATCGAATCGCGCGCTGCGCATCTTGCAGCGGGATCGGATACAGATACCTGCTCCCGAGCCGATACCTAAGGACGAATGCCGTGACACCTCGTGACGTGTACCAATCAGCCACCTGCCGTCCCTCGAGGTTCGATGCTAAGCCAAGGTAAGCGCCTCCTGGTGCGATGATGACCGCGGTCTCGTTTCCGGTGCGCGGCTGAGGACGGAGCAAGGTAAGCATCGGGATGTCCAGATCGCCGGTCCCGAGCGCGCCAGGAGCACCGCCCTCCCATAACGGATATGTGGCGATACCTAGGAAGCTGTTTTCAGTTCGCGGCATTGGCGCGTTCGGAGCGCCTTGCTGAGCGGCCGCGATGTTCACCAGAGCCGCTGTCATCCAGAGTGTGGCTATGCTTCTGAGAGTCATTCTCTTTGTTGTATCGCGTGCTATTCAGTTTCCGCACTCCCGGTGTGGCTTTATGAAACATCGATATCTCCATCGATGGGCAAAGGGCTTCAGCGACAGTAACGGTCAAGGAGTTCCTGCTCAACTCCTTGCCTTCTGGCCCAAGCCGCAATGACCCGAAAAAGGGGAGTCAACAGAGATGGGAGTCCAGGCAGTCGCATATCGCTCCGGACTAAATTAAGGGCCAGGTGGCGAATATCCTTCGGGGTCTGGGCGTTATAACACCGCCCGTCCGCTGCCAGGCCGTAGACAATCCGAAGCGTTTCTTCAAATTTCTGATGCCCCGGGCGAATCTCAATGCGAAACTGGATTTCGTCTTGCGTCGCATTGAAGAAGCGATGCAGCTTACCCGCTTCGACAAGGTAGAACTCCCCCGGTTGCAGGAAGATTTTTCTCCTCCATGCCAATTCCAGACCGAGCGTGCCTTGGAGCGCCAGAAAAGATTCGGTGTAGGAAGTGTGATAGTGCAGCGGATTTCCTCCACCCGGCCGCATGGATACCTGCAGTTCGGAAACCTCTCCCTTCGTCTCGGCAGCAGTCCGGACAAAGGTGACCGTGTCTTTCAATAAAGGGTTTTCGATGGTTCGTTGCACAAGGTGCTCCATCACAGGCTACACTCAACGAAACAGAGTGAACAGCACTAGAGAGAAATAGGGTTCACGACCTACTGCGCTGCAACCGTTCCGGCTGCTTGGCAATTCGCGCCAGCGAACAAGGTTTGAGCCCCATGTGCCCAACACCCGAGATGCGGCTCCAAGCCATCCGATCCAGCGCGCGCCGCAGCGTGTGATGAGTTGTCCCAGCCCTGCGAGAAAAACCAAGCTGCCAAGCGGCAACATAGAAAGATGTGCCGTCGTGTGCGAAATCTCGTCGAGGGCGCGAACTGTGATCGCCGGCGCTCCGCGCGTTGCGATCACACCGGCTGCAGCAAGAACGGATTGTGAAACTAGGAACATAGTCGCCGATACTGCAGCGAGGGGCCGCACCAGATCGGCGGCTAGTGCCGGGTGTTGCGCTTCGCTTGCGAGTTGGCTCACACGGAGACGAGCCCTGCCCCCAAGCGCGGGTTAAAGCGACAACGAACAAGACCAGCGCCATCATTCCCAAATCCCAACGCAACGCGGCGGTGGACATCCCCGTTGCGTGCTCTCGAAAGAACGCCAGCTCCACAGCGTCAGACGCAGCGCCGTGCGTGGGCGGATCAGGGGCTGCGGCGCCCGCGGCGAGAATGCAAAACACGACAGCAAATCCAGACACCTAGACTAGGCGCTCGCCGACGGAACTATGCAGAGAGATTGGATGCTGGTCTTGGTTAGGGATCTTGTGATTCTCCTGTTGCGAACAGCTGCCGCAAGCGGCTATAGCATGAGACAAACAACGGAACTGCGAGCGTACGCTTCTCAAGGTCTAAAATCTGTCGAGAAGCTACACCAGGAGGCAATTCTAATGTTCTTGTGAAGCGTTCACGGCTCAGCATACCTCGTATTGCGTTCCCATACGAGACATGCTCCAATACCTATGGGGCACCAATAGGGCAGAATGGCAGATAAGCAAGATGTTTGGCAGGGCACGCTGGCCCTCATGGTTTTCAAGACTCTGGAAGCGATGGGGCCAATGCACGGCTATGGAATCGCACGACGGATCGAGCAAACGTCCGGGAATCTGCTCAATCTGAACTATGGAACACTTTACCCTGCGCTCCTCAAATTGGAACAGGAAGGCTTCATTGTTTCTGACTGGGGGCTGTCCGATAACAATCGCAAAGCCAAGTTCTATAGGCTGACACGCGCAGGGCGCAAGCAACTCGAACGCGAGGCCCACGATTGGGCAAAGGCGACAGCGATCGTCGCGCGATTCTTGAATGCTAAAGGAGAGCCGGCATGAGGCGGCTCCGGGCATGGACGGTTCGTCTCTTCGGACTGCTCGACAAAGAGCGAAGGGAACAGGAAATGCATCGGGAGTTCGAGAGCCATATCGAGATGCATATGGCGGACAATCTGCGAGCCGGCATGAGTGCCACCGAGGCGCGGCGGCAAGCGCTGCTCGGATTGGGTGGTATGGAACCGTTGAAAGAGGCCTATCGTGACCGGAGTACGGCACCATTTCTCGAGCACCTCATACTGGACCTTCGATTCGCGCTAAGGCAGTTGCGCAAGAGTCCTGGATTCGCGGGAGCAGCAATCGTCGTCCTCGGACTGGCAATGTGTGCGAGCATCGCAATCTTCACTTTTGTCGATGCGGCGCTCCTGAAGCCGCTGCCTTACCCGCAACCGTCGAGGCTCGTAGCAGTGATGGAGAGCACGCCCCAATTTCCGCACGACAATCTCTCTTATCTCGATTACAAGGACTGGAAAGCTAGTAACGACGTATTCGAGTCGCTTGAAGTTTCCGGAGGAGGGGGATTCCTATTGAAGACAGGAGCGGGGGTTGAGCCGATACAGGCCGCCCGCGTGAGCGCTGGCTTCTTTCGAACGCTCAGGGTACATCCGCTTTTGGGACGTGATTTCACGCCTGCAGATGAAGCAGCAGGTCGCTCGCATGTGGTTCTTCTGAATTATCCGACCTGGAAGAGGCGGTTCGGAGGGCGCACAACCGTTCTAGGCGAAGGGCTGGATCTCAGCGGCGAAACTTACACGGTTATCGGCGTGCTGCCAAGGGATTTCCAATTTGCACCTCACGGCGCGGCTGAGTTCTGGACCCCAATTGATCCAAAGAACCCTTGTGCGCTGCGGCGAAGCTGCCACAACCTGGACGGCATCGCCCGATTGAAGGACAACGTCTCAGTTGCTGACGCGCTAGCGGATATGACGCTCGTCAGCAAACGTCTGGAAAAGCAGTACCCGGATTCGAATCGAGGGCAAGGGGCCAACGTGCTGCCGCTGGAGGAAGCGATCGCGGGAGAGTTGCGTTCTATTCTGATGCTCTTGCTGGCCGGAGCGGTGCTACTGCTCGGCATTGCGTGTGTGAATGTGGCGAGCTTAGTTTTGGTGCGTGCGGAAAGCCGACGACGCGAGATGGCTTTGCGCAGTGCACTTGGCGCTTCAATGACGCGGCTGGCGACTCAGTTCGTTACGGAGGGCTTCCTGCTTGTTGCCGGATCAACCGCCCTGGGTCTCTCCCTTGCACGCTGGGCGATTCAAGCGATGGAGAAGTTGATTCCCGCAGACATGCTCGCCTATCTGCCATTTCTTTCGCATCTTGGTATGGATGGCCGGATCGCCACCTACGTGGCGGCCCTCTCTGTCTTTGCGGTGCTGGTCTTTTCGCTTGTCCCGATTCTTCATCTCATAGGGTCGAAGATGCGGGACGGCTTGGCGGAGGGAAGTCGTGGGTCGGCCGGTCAAGGATGGCGCCGCTTGGGTTCCAGGCTGGTCATCACTGAGCTCGCCCTGGCAATGGTGCTGCTGATGGGAGCGGGATTATGTGCTAAAAGCCTGCACCATCTGCTGCACGTAGAGCTCGGATTCCGCCCCGATCACCTAGCGACGGTTGAGGTGGCGGCTCCGGACAGCCAGTATGAAGCGAACCAGAGCATCGCGCGTGCCCGAGACATTGTTCGCAAAGTGTCCAGCCTTCCCGGCGTGAGATCGGCCGCGGTCACAACCGTTCTGCCAGTCAGCTTCAACGGAAACACGGACTGGGTCCGCTTTGTGGGAAGGCCCTACGATGGAAAGCACATCATTGTGAATGAGCGGGACGTAAGTTCCGAATACTTCCGTACCATTGGCGCGACACTGATGCGTGGTCGATATTTCAGCGACGCCGAGGACCAGACCAAACCCCAGGTGGTGATCGTCAACGAGACTTTCTGCCACAAGTACTTCCCACACGAAAATCCCATTGGCAGACAAATGGGTGACACGAGCCTGACGCCGAAATCGATTAGAACGATCGTTGGTGTCGTCAGAGATATTCGAGACGGCGCACTCGATTCAGAGATCTGGCCGGCCGAATATCATCCTTTCAATCAAGATCCAAGCAACTACGTCTCTCTTCTTGCACTTACCTGGCAGCAGCCGGAAGGCATTCTAGCCTCGCTTCGGCCTGCCATTCAGCAGGTTCGTCCCGAGGTGGGAATGAGAGAAGAGACGACCCTTCAAACTCTGATCTCCAACTCGATGCCCGCCTATCTGCATCGATCCTCCGCGTGGCTGGTGGGCGGATTTGCCTCCATGGCCTTTCTCCTGGGCGTCATCGGACTCTACGCGGTAATTGCCTATTCAGTGAGCCAGAGAACGCGAGAGATAGGCGTTCGTATCGCTTTGGGTGCCGAGGCGAAAGCCGTGTATGGGCTCATTCTTCGTGAGGCGGCCTGGCTTGTGGCGATTGGAATCAGCCTGGGCGCGGTGTCAGCGATCATGGCAGCAACGGTTGCGCGGAAGATGCTGTTCGGCGTAAGTTCCTGGGATCTGCAGACGTTACTCGCGGTAGGAGCACTTTTGGGCGGGTCGGCGCTGGCAGCAAGCTTTGTACCGGCGCGACGGGCCGCCAACGTGAATCCCATCCAGGCATTGAGAGCCGAGTGACTACAGAGCGAATTTCTAACTACCGGCTGTAGCCAGTCTCATGAACCGGAGCAAGACCGTCGTAATAGGCTTGTCCGTTTAACGCGCGAGCCGTATAGGTGATTATTTCTGTTCGCGATTACTTTATGGGAATAGGTCCTGAGAAACGCCGCTCGCTCCGCAAATGTCTGCGGTGCTGCTTCCATGGATGCTGGCTGACTTGCCGTTCCGTATGTGGCGCACACTTTCCGGGCGACGACCCGTTAACGATTCGAAAGCTAAACACCGCGCGTTCATGACTCGTGAGGGTGGGCATCGGGTAAGGTGCCATCATTTCCGGTCTGTGCGCTTGAGCCAATCCGTCGCGTAGGCCGCAATGTCGTTACGCTGTCCTTTGAAACGATGAGGCAAGCTTCGCGCGCACGAATGCCAGGCAGCCCGGCACCTGTTCCGGGGTCAATCCATGGAGCAGGACAGGCCCTTTGAACTCATACTTGCGCAACAGACTCATGTACCGGTCGTAGTCGAGCACTCCGTAACCTGCGGGTATGTGACCCGCTTCTCCGTCGTGATCGAGATCCTTCGCGTGACACAGCACAACATCTTTGCCCAGCAGCGAAAACGCCCATCGAGGATCTCCTTCATGCGGGGCAATTCCCCTTTGTGGAAAAGATTCGCAGGATCCATCGTGACCTTGAGATGCGGAGAGCCGATCTCATCCAGGAGGCGGCGAGCTTTTCGTGGCGGAATCGACCACATTGCTCACTTCTGGCTCGAACGCGAGAACAACGTCGCCTGCCGAGCAATGTCGGTCGCCTCGCGGACACAAGCGGCCATGTCCCGCCATGCTTCCGGCGAGCCGTTATCCGGGTGATATCGCCACATGCTGTTCGGGTCACGCGTGCCAGTGCATATATGAATGAAGGATGTGCCGATTCGAGGGCATACCTCGGCCAAGAGCGCGCAGTCGCTGCAGTCCCGTCCGGCGATGTTCCGCGTCCGGGTGAGTCATGTTGAAGGTGCCGGTCATGCTGGCTATCGCGATGCCCCGAGCTGAAGATTCGCGGCGCATCTCATCGGGTAAGTTCGGCGGGAATTTGATCCGGCATCTCGGGCAGACCGGCTGCGGCCATGCTCATCTGTACGCAGGCCAGCCCATCGGCTTTCGCCGCATCCAGCCGCGCTTCAAGCGTCCCGGTAGTGAACGTGGTGGCGAGCAGGATGCCGATCTGTGGAGAGAACGGGACCTACGGCGTTCGCCCGGTTTTGGCCAGACGCAGCGCCGACTGCAAGCGCCCCGGCCAGGTAGAAGAAGTCACGTCGGCTACGGCTGTTGTTGTCAGCGGTCATTCAGAACCTAGTTAGCGGACTCTGGATCGTGCCAATTCTACATCGATGGCGCGCCGTCCCCTGCAGTCCAAACGAATTACCCTAAAACGCAGTAACCGGCGATTACAGGCGTTCGCCGCGATCGAGTTCCAGTAACGGTTTAATCCAGCCGAAGTTGGGCACGAGCACGCGCCTTTCTTGCGGGTGAAGCAGGTTGTTCTTTCTCGCCTTTCGAAGTAGGAACGCGTGTTTTGTCACAACGACCGGTCGACCTCCTCCTATTCGTCCAAGGGCCGAGTTTTGAGGGCCCTCTACCAAGTCACGAGTTCCACCCGCCGGTTTTTGGCTCTGCCTTCCTCGGCATCATTGGAGGCTACCGGGGCGTATAAGCCACATCCAAAGGAGTCAAGGCGATTCGCGGCAATGGAATATTTCGTTTTCAACTCATTCACAACACTAGCTGAACGCCGACGGCTCAGGTCGAGATTTGAGGCTGCACTTCCCTGATTATCGGTATGGCCCACAACGCGAATCTTTAATCCGGATGATCGCTTAGAAGCTTCGCAATTTCTTTCAGCATCTGCTCTGAATCGGCTCGGAGAGTATCTTTGCCGGTGTCGAAGGTGATCCCGTAAAGAAGAACTCTTCCCGTGTCGGTGATCGACTTAGACATTTCCTCAGCATTGAGAAGCGTCATATTCGCTTCCATCTGCTGGGGCGCTACTATGATCAATTCCGCCAAAGCGCGATCCTTTGTGATAGCTTCCGGCAAGCCGCTCCGGGATGAGCCCATCACCATAAGCAGTGACAAAAAGATAGTAGTAGGTAGGTTTCGGGTCTTTCGATTTGCTTACAACAAACGCTCCTGCGCCTCTCCAGAGCCAAAATTTGACCAAGGTCATCTTGATCGGGAATATCGCCTAAAGCCGATCCATACCCGCCCTTATCCGCAGTCGTTTTCTCGAAAAGTGGAATCAGATTGAGCCGCTGAAACTCATTTTTGTAATTGCGGAACAATTCGGCTGCAGATCGTCCCGAGGGCGCAAGGTAAGTGTAGCGACTGACTAGACCCTCGGTCTTTAGACTCTTTTCGTACGATACGGGCCCAAACGTGACGGGAGGGCCTAGAGGAAGTAGAAATTCGTCGAACTTCGGCCCGCGATAAGCGATGATCTCGCTACCCGCATAGCGCTTTATGCCGGCCGGGTCCTTTGTAGTTGGGAAGATCGGCTCCGAGGCAACTGACCGCCCAAACTAATGTAAGTAGTCCGCAAACATAGTTACGTAATCGATTTCGGTCGCCACGATCTCTGACTTTCCTAAACATAATCATGTGCAGCAAGCTTACACCCGTTGCGGCTCAGTGAAACCTGAACAAAAAGTCAGTTTGCCGCTATGAGGTGGGAAGCCATAAATGTTAGAGCTGGCTTTCTGGATAGATCATGTCTGAGGGCTGAGTGGGGGTGTGGAACTTTCCGGCGCACCGGAACTCGAAAACTTGCCACTTGGGGGCGAAGCGCGGCTCCCTGGATATCGGTGTGGTTTTACCCGCCTATTTTTGGACCGCACCAGATTATCAGCCGCGCGAGTCCTTTACGGCGTGCCGGTTATGAATGTTCGGACGACCATAGCGCCCTGGCCCAAAACGTTGTCAAGGGATGATGCAAGCGCGAAATGCTAGAGCGATGATCTTGACGTGAGTTTTCCGCAACCGACGTCAGGTTACAGCGATTCTCAAGATAGGTAACGATACACGCCTTCTCGTTTGCGATCACTGCAAAGGTGCTCGGGGCCAGACGGCCTATGCCCCAGGTAATCGTAGGTAATTGCGAAGTGTAGCGGAGTCATTCACCTCGCCGTAGAACGGGCTACCCCGATATCCGCATATTACAGTTCGGGTTTACTCGCGGGTAACGGCGGATTATTGGCGATCTCGGCTCACTCCTTCTTTAACGTTTCTGTTCATCAGAACTCGCGTCCAGTCACGTTCCGCATCCGTGTTTTCAGCCGCGACGCTACACTTCTGCGGCTCATTTTCTGTCCTGATCCTTCGCCCGTAGCGAAACCTTTGACAACCAATAACCGTTGAGTTATGATTTTGCCATGAAGAGGGATCGCCTAAACCCCGTGTTCCGGGCTCTTGCCGACCCGACTCGTCGCGCCATTTTTGCGGAGTTGTCCGGCAAGGGCGAACAAACCGTTCACGCATTGACCCGCTTCGCCGGCGTTTCGCAACCAGCGGTATCTAAGCACCTTTCCGTGCTGAAGGGGGCAAAGCTGGTGAGGCATCGCCGTCACGGCAGAGAGACGCACTACCGCGCCGAGCCTGCGGCGCTGCAACCGATGGTGCAGTGGCTTCGTGACTATGGCGCTTTCTGGAAGGATCGCTTCGACCGACTGGAGGCAGTCCTCGAAAGGATGGAACCTTGATTACACCGGCAGAACACACCCGCACCGTCGTGATAGAGAGGACGTTTGCGCACTCGCCTGGGAAGCTGTGGCGGGCGCTCACCGACCCAGCGCTCGTTGCCAAGTGGCTTCTTCGGAACAACTTCGAGCCAGAGGTTGGTCGGGAGTTTCAGTTTCGAAACGAGCCGTTTGGAAGCTGGGACGGCGTAATTGATTGCAAACTACTGATCCTCGACCCTCCTCAACGTCTCGCCTATTCCTGGCGCGCGTTCGGACTCGAGAGCATTGTGGAGTTCACGCTGACTCCGAAGGATGGCGGCACGCACCTTCGCATGGAGCACTCCGGCTTCCGCGCCGAGCAGGAAGCGGCGTACCAGGGCGCTCAGCATGGCTGGCAGAGGTTCCTTGGAAAACTCGAAGGGCTGCTGAGTGAGGAGGTTCAATGACCAGGCCCAAGGGGTTGTTGGTTGCATTTTGGATTGCTACCGCACTTTTCTGCATAGAAATGCTCTTTACGGCGTACTACGAAGTGGGAGTGTTGCCGCAGGCGGCGCAGGCATTTACTCGTCTTGGCTTCCCGGCCGATTTCTTTCGCATAGAGCTCTCGTGGGCTAAGGTGGCCGGCGTGCTTGTGCTGCTTCTTCCGATGGCATCAACACGATTGAAGGAGTGGGCCTATGCGGGGTTTGCGTTCAATCTCATTTCTGCTCTGGTTGCGCACTTCTCGATTCGCGATCGTTCGGCGGCGTTCGTGCCTTCTACGCTTACCTCTGTGTTGTGGGCGTGCTCGTATGTGCTCTGGAGGAGGCTGGAGACTGCGAGCGGAGCGGCTGCTTCCAGAGTTTCGCGAATCAACATGATGCATGCAAAGGAGGAGCCGCTTGGATGAGTGCCGCAGAAGTTGAGATCGCTTCCGCCAAGATCACTGCGCGGATTCAAGAGTTAAAGGGCTGGCGAGGGAGCATGCTCGCCCACGTCCGTCGACTGATTCATGAGGCGGACACTGAAGTACAGGAGGAGTGGAAATGGGAGAAACCAAGCTCTCCCGGAGTTCCGGTGTGGTCACACGCGGGCATCCTTTGCACTGGGGAGGCCTACAAGCAGGCTGTGAAGTTGACCTTTGCTCGCGGGGCCACGATCAGAGACCCAAAGAAACTGTTCAACGCCAGTCTTGAAGGAAACGTGCGACGCGCCATTGACTTGCGCGAAGGAGACAGCATCGACGAGGATGCATTCAAACAGCTGATCATCGCCGCAGTAGCGGCGAATCTCGCCGCCAAAGCACAAAGGGTGCCGAAGAAAGCTAAGCCATCATAAACGCGTCAGATCGGGATCGCAACCGCAAAGCTTACATGGCTGATGTTCCAGATGCCGATTTCCCGGACCGTATCTACAAATCAAATGCGCGCGGAGCTCGTTTTTTCGTCAAAGTGGCTGCGGAGACACTGAGATGCATGACCACAATCAAAATGGATTCAGTCCACAACGGGACTTCCCGATAGCAGATAAAAAACACAATACTGTTCTTGAGATGCTGGAACTTCTGGCGAATGGCACCTGCGTGTTCTCCTCGTTTGATGTTTCGAAGCTGGACTGAAAAAGATACTATGCTCGCCGAAGCTTTGTGGTGCGATCCGGAAGTGACTCACTACTTCGGCGGCGCTATGACTCCAGAACAGGCGCGTGAGCGGCTTAGCATCGAGTGCGATGGTGAGATCCGCCTCGGCATGCAGTACTGGCCGATGTTTCTCCGCGAGACGGGCGAGTTTGCGGGTTGTGCCGGCCTGCGGCCGTGGCAGATGGAGCCAGAAACAATCGAGGTGGGTGTGCATCTCATGCGGTCTGCCTGGGGACTGCGGCTGGGCGAGGAGGCTTTGCGCGCGGTACTCGCGTATGGATTCGGAACACTGGGCTTGCCGGTCATTGTCGCCGGACATGGGATCGGACACGACAATTCGAAGAAGCTGCTTCAGCGCGCGGGATTTGAGTACACGCGCAACATCCTGTGGGGGCCGAAAGCCATCGAGGTACGGATATATGCGATCACAGAAGAGATGTGGAAGAAGTTGACGGGAACACAGGAAGAGAGCGCTTGAGCGAGTGACGGGGCTCGAGCATAGGTACCCGCAAACGCGCTATCCGCTCATCCACCTGGATGTACAGCCGGCGTTCCGTTGATTGAAGGACAATCACGACGCGTTCAGTGCACCCGCGAGCAATGCGCGTTACCGGGTCAAGTACCCTCGTCGCTGTCACGTAATTCCGAATCGCGAACTGCAGCGAAAGCGAACCAGTGCGTCTCCGAAAGCGAGAAGTTGATAACAAACGCCATTCCGAATTAACGGCCGCTCGGCGACTTTATCGGCGAGGATTACCCGATGTCGCCCTCTTATACCTGATCAAGTCGCAATCCTCAAGTGCGTCAAGAAAGTGCACTAAAAAACGGCAGCCTAGCGAACACTAAGCGCTCGTCGAACAGGTTGCGGCCCTCGATGTTTGAAGGAATCTCCCAAGCTATGTTTGTCGGACAACTTTGAAACCGGCGGCTTATTTCTTCTTCGAAGACAAGTCGAGTCCGATGGCCGTGTTCCCATAGGTCCCTGTGATTTTGATGGGAACGATTTTCTCAGAGTGCTTTCTCTTGAAGAACGGAGTGATAGCGCTTACCAGAACTGACTTGAAGCCGGTGGTCGCATCGGAGGGTTTGCCTGTTGTTGAAAGCGTTCCGTGGAGGTCAAGCTTGTAGTCGGTGAGACGATAAGTGCCATGCAGCGTTGCCTTAGCACCGGGCACGCTGAAAGCGGCCTGGGAGAGGAGGGCGGTTCCGCCGGCTGCGGAAAAATGAGCTTGCACATCCGATAAAACTCTTGTGGCGTCCGGTCGGGGAGCGTCCTTCGGCTTCTTGGCACTGTTACTGAGCCTGGTCAGGTCGGCTTCGATGGCCGGATCGACGAATTTGCCTTGTTCAACTCCGAAATCGCCTTCCATCTTCAACCGGGTGACAAATGGCTGCTTGCCGGGGTCCAGTTCAACGTGCCCGCGCATATTGATTACGCCTTCCATGGACGCACGCGGGGCGGCGATGAACAGATTCAAAAGATCTTCGATGTGGCCGTCCGCGGAAAGAATGTCCAGGTTCACGGTCTTGCCTTGCTGACCGTTTTTTCCGGCAACTGAACCTTTGAACACGGCGGTGGTGTTGTCAAAATGGGCAACTACGTCCTGCAAAAACGTGTTTCCAAGAGTCCCATCCACAATCGCATGGAATTCGGTGGCCAGATGGCGGGAATGACTTGCGCCAGTTATCCCGAAGTCCGAAACGGATGCGCTTCCTTGGACCAGCATGGACCCGAGCGTGCCGTGGAAGCCTCCGCTCGAATCGAGTGTTCCCTTGATCCCTTCAAAGAACCCGAGTCTTGCGTCTGAAAAAGTGTATGAGCCAGCGACCGGAACGCTTGCCGAGTTCTTGGGATTCCAAGGGCCGAACGTTCCAGTGGAGCGGATCTTGCCAGGCGGAACGGTGCTGGAAATAATCGTGCGATAGCGCATAGGCCGGTTGTCGCCCACATCGTGCAACGCGAGTTTGTCGATAATCAGGCGGAAGCTCTTGTCTTGAGAATGAACCGGAAGAAAATCCAGTTCCGCGCCGTCGGCCACGATTCGGTCAATGGTAAGTTTCGAAGCCGAATCGCTGTAGTTCAGTGGCATGATGGGATTCGGACTGCCATCAGCAGGTTTCGGTGGAACGGTGACGTGCATTCCAAACACCCGGACGAGAGAAAGATGGCTCCGTAACGTCAGGAGCGTCGAGTAGCTGGTGGTGAGGACAAGCTTCTGGATCCTAATCAACGGCGGTTTACTTTTGTCCTTGCGGTGCAGGAAGCTGATGCCTTCAGCCACGCATCCCGGAGGAAAGTACGTTCGGTAAAAGCGGTTCACCGTGACGGACCTTACCGAGCGCTCCTGCAAAACGTCGATCAGAGCCTGCTTTTTGAACGGCCAGTTCAAGGCGATTGCGCCTAGGTAGGTTAGAACCGCAACGGCCAAAGCCGCTGCCGCGATCAAAGCCCGGCGCGAGCGCGCCGCCACCGGTCGCGGTGGTCCGATTACAGGATTTTCAATTACCGCGGTGGTTGTAGGCATACTCATCGGTCCTGCGCGCCGCGTAAGATGGGGCGTCCCAGACTAGATGACCGGATTACGCGCGAGAATGTTTCGATGCACCCCTAAGGAGATGGATAGGGCCCACCCCTAACGCCAGGGCAGAGGAATCCCAGTTGACGGAAACACGGCTTTGCTGAGATTTGCAGAAAATGGCATCAAGGACTACGCCGAACGCCTGCTTGCAACAACCAGTGACCAATCCCCTGCCAGCGGCCTCAAGTCGCTGGCGTGATGAGCTGTATTCAATCACGGACGGATAGGGAACGAGAAACGCGCATCAGGTCTGAGATCGGTCGCGCCCCGGCATCACGAAAGGCATGTTGTCGTCGATTCTTCGGGCGCTTATTGCTTCACATGTCCACCCTGCGCGTTTTTCGGCAATGTGGCAACATGGACGAATTCCGAGAAGCGCTGTCTTCTCGTGTAATTCGTTTCCAAGGAGCACGGAGATGGTTCTTGTTGTAGGCGCTACCGGCCTAACCGGGAGTGAGATTTGCCACAAACTGAGGGGGCTGGGCGAACCTGTACGAGCGCTGGTTCGAACAACGAGTTCGAAAGACAAGATACAAGCTTTGCAGTCTGCCGGAGTCGAATTGTGTTTTGGCGATCTAAAAGATCGGCAGTCGATTGCTGCTGCCTGCCGCGGCGTAGATGCAGTAATCTCAACCGCCTCGTCGACATTGAGCCGGCAGCCCGATGACTCAATAAAGTCTGTGGACACCGAGGGACAACTGAACCTTGTGAGTGCGGCCAGCAACGCAAATGTCGAGCCGGTTTGTGTTCGTGTCGTTTCGGCGGACGCCGGGAATATCTTTTCCCCTGGCCGAGGCGAAGGAGCAAGTCGAGAAGGCTCTGCAACCCTTCAACTTCACCATCATCCAGGCCAGTTGCTTCATGGAAGTGTGGCTGAGCCCGGTCGTGGGCTTTGATTATGCAAACGCCGAGGCTCGCATCTATGGACCAGGAACAAAACCGATAAGTTGGGTCTCTTACCACGACGTCGCGGCGATTTGTGCCGTAGCGCTACGACATCCTGCGGCGAGACGGAGAATGATTGAGTTCGGTGGACCAGAAGCGCTCAGCCCACTTGAAGTAGTAGGCCGATTTGAGAGAATCGGCGGCAATACGTTTCGCCGGGAGCACGTTTCCGAGCAGACGCTGCTTGCTCAATTCGAGGATGCGACTGATCCGCTACAACGGAGCTTTGCCGGGTTGATGCTCGGGTTTCTGCACGGTGACGCAATCGACATGACGAGGGTCGTCGATACATTCGGAATCAAGCTCAGAAAGGTCGATGAATATGTACAAAGTGTATTAGGGATTGCCGCCTCGGCTTAGGCGGGCTTTACCTCGCTGGGTAGTTCGGCCTCTGGCCACAGGGCATCTAGACACTTCGACTGTCAGTCTACTTGGCCGTGGGGTCGGCATTCCGCTGATTGAATGCCTTGCGCCCGCACTTCAGCGAGAAGCGCTTGTTACGGCAAAGTGACTGGGTCTTCGTCTACCCTTCGTGATTTTTGGGGAAGTGGTGGCTCTACTCACGCGTTGCGAGGTGTACTCCGGATGGCTGCTTTTGGAATCGCATACCCTGGTCAGCCAACTCGTGCGCCTGTTTCGCTCCCTGATTTTGGAGCCATGCGACAAGCTCCTGATTGCCGCTTTGTCGCGCACCGTCGAGCGGCGCGATCTTGTCCCAGCCGATCCAGTTTATGTTTGCGCCCTTTTCGGTGAGATACTTCGCAGCTTGCAAGTGACCGCCACGGCAGGCATGCCAGAGCGCGGCATTGATTTGGTCGCTGCCTGGCCTTGGCTCCTGTTCGAAGTGAGTGGCCAAACGGTCCATTAGGCCGAGTCCCGCCGACTCCGAAAGTGTGGTCTTCGCGCCCCGATCGAGCAACCGGCGCGCAGCGTTCCACTGAGCGAAGATGACGGCGTCCGACATGGCGGTGCCGTTCGTGAAAATGGCTCCGGGGCTTTCGATGTTGGCTCCCCCATCGAGCAGTGCGTCGAGAGCATCCACGTCATTGCAACTCGCGGCACCGTGGAGAGGCCTTTCCGGGGCGTTACCGCCCACCATGGGTTCATCTGGATCCGCACCCCGTTCAATGAGGAGCCCGATGACCTGCGAGACCCGCGGGAAGTGGCCAGGCCAATCGACTGCAATGTGGAGCAGCGTGCGGCTTACCCCTTTTGGGTCAACGAAGCTCGCCTTGGCAATCAGAGGATCATCGTCGAGTAACTGCCTCAAGCTCTCGACACCTCCTGTGTGAATCGCACTTATCACTGCTTGCGCTAGCGGTTCGGAGGTTCGCATTTCCGTGATGGCGTGTGTGCTCGCTCCGTACAAGGCTATCACCGAGCAAGTGCGTTGGGCTTTGGAACGTTCAGGATAGAACCGCCTTCGGCCTAGCGTTTACGAAACCAACTTGACGAGAAGTCGGCATTGCGCTAATTGGAAGCTACCTTCTCGCAACTTAACGGCATGCGCGTTAACTTGACGGCGAACAGTCCAGTTTCCGGATGGCCGACGATCCAGAATCAAAGTCTCTGATAACGGCACTTCAATGGCCGCGATCGCCGTGTTTGCTCTGGAAGAGCACGTGACAGAACAAATACTCGGCGAGTAGAAGCCTGGTCTGCGCGAAGTACCGGCCTTCGCCAGTGCTCAAAAACGCTGCTCACCGAAGCTTCGCGTATTCAGCCTTAGCCTGCCGCAGAATTGGAATGTCAGCATCAGCATCCTTCCAGAGTGTGAGGAAATTTTCATAGGCGGCCTTGGCCTTACGCTTGTCTCCTGATAACGTGAGAGCCCTGCCGAGTTGCAGGCGAGCGAGCGCGCCGATTGGGTCGGCGAGAACAATTCCCGGATGATCAAGAACTTTTTGAAATTCCGCTGCCGCTTCAGCGCCGCGGTGCTCGGCGAGATACGCCTCGCCGCGCATATAGATCGAATACAGTGCCCCGAAAAGCCCACTTACAGCGCTGTGTGGCACGCCTACTTCGTGGGGAACTGCCGTTTGAAGCAGTTCGATGGCCCTAGATGCATCGCCGCGATTCAGTGCAAGGCGCGCGCGAATGACGGGCAAGTAACTGAATTGGACTGCCGTGTCCTCGGGAAACCGGACTTCCAGATCATTGGCGAGCGTTTCAGATTGCGAAGAATCGCCCGATATTGCGAGTGCTAACGCCGAGCCATACTCCACCTCGCGCTCTTTTGATTGCTCGAGGGCGGCCGTCGTGCTCTTTTTTGCTTCGGGCAAGTTTCCGAAGAAGGCCTCCCGCACTGCGTCCCCAGCCCGCCACAAAGCCGCCCTCTCCCGTTGCCCGGTCTGCTCAGCTTCAGATACAGCGCGGGCTGACAATTCCCTTGCCTGGCGCAGGCGACCCAGGTACGCCAGCGCAAATGCCTCTTTGTTGGAGATCCAGCTCGCCGCTTCGGACCTCGCACGTGCTCGAGCGAATTCGCGATCCATCCCCGCCTGGTCACCTCTCAGAAAGGCGAGATCGTACCGGAGCATCACAAACTCCTCGATCTCCAACCCGCGCGCCACGGCGCGATTGATGGCGCTCTCCGCTCGTTCCAGACGGCCAAGATACGCATTATTAACGCCGAGGCTGTAATAAACAATCGCAAAATCAGGGTCGAGTTCAATAGCTTTCTGGGCCTCCGCCAGCGCCTGCTCATATCGGCCCACCGACTTATTTGTCATCCCGGCCAATACCTGATGAGGCGCTGCGTCACGAGGATAGGTTTGCACCCATGCCTCACAGGTCTGTTGTGCCTGCGTCAGGTTTCCCGTCACGAGAGTCTGGTAAGCGGCAGTAATCCAGAGATTCTCCCGGTCGGTGGCGCGATCCCGCAACTGCCAAGCTCGGCTTATGCTTTCGGCCGCCAGATCAGATTCGTCGAGATCGGCATATGTACGACCTAGCCACGCATGGGCCATCGCGAAGTTGGCATCGATTTCAGTAGCGCGCCTGAAAAGAGGAAGAGCAGCCATGGCGCCGCGTGAGGCGTGAACCCTCAAAGCCGCGCTGTAGGATTTAAGCGCTTCGAGGGACGGAGTCGTTGCGTCCGCGAGCGGCGTATCGTGTTTCGCAACGGCGGAGATAGATTCGCCGACTCGGGTTCGAAATTTCCTGGCTATGTCACCCAGTGCATCCAATATCTGTTCTTTTGTTCCGGACTGCACCTGCTCTTCATCGAGCAAGTCTCCTGTGCGACAGTTGGTCGCGCGCAAACCGAGCACGTATCGACTTCCGATCAGTGCAATGGAGCCTTCTAAGATGGCGGCGCTTCCCGTCCTTTCACAAACTTCATTCGCTACCGCCGCTGTCAGCGGCATCTCCGCGGTTTTGCCCATCAATTTAACAATGTGGTGAATGCGCCGGTCCGGGATCAGGCTCAGAAAGGGAGATTGCTCGAGCTGGACCGCCAAGCCTTGGCGGAGTGTTCCGTCAAAGACGGGATCCCGCGTGGAATTGACGAAGTCGGCCAGTACGATCGTGTCTTTCTCGGTGAGGGTGGGCGTCCGATGGCGAAAAAATCGAATTACTCCCACCACGACGATCAGTATGAGGATTACTGCAGCCGCGCTCCATCCCCAAGGTTTTGTCTCCCTAACCTGGATCTGCACCATCGAGTGGCTCGCGGCAACGATCCTCACGTCCGGTTCGGAAACGAGGCGCACGCCCTCAGCAAGACGATACCCCTGACCTGGCACTGTAACGATGTAGCGGTTCTGTTCGTTGCCGCCCAAGGCTTTTCGGAGCGCAAAGATGTTGCGAGTAAGGTTGGTCTCCTCCACGAAAGTGTCCGGCCAGACAGCTTTCATGAGCTCGTCCTTCATGACTATCTGGTTGCCGTGGCGCACCAGCACCAGGAGGACCTGGAACGTTTTGGGATTGAGCGCAATGAGTTCGCCACCGCGAAGTAGAGCTTGTTTCTCCGGATCGACCCGAAAGGGACCGAACTCGTACAGCTCTTTGCCCGTGGGGCTTTCGACAGCAGACATTAGACGAACTCGGACTCAATGAATCGGGACCAATTGTAGCATTCAGCGGAGCTCGGAAGCGATCAGTCGCTCGTTCGACTCAACTGATGTGTTTTCTACTCCTTAGCTGATTCCAAGAAACTCCAAGAAATTCCAATCGTCCGGCGAAGGACTTCTGCCACCCAGTCCAGGCAATCTGTTCTCGTATCCGTCACGCAAGCCGGATAAGGGAGGCTGATGGCAAAGCAAACCACGATCATCGTTGAAACCAGTTCCTTGTTGATCCTGCGGAAAGCCGGACGATGGATTCTCGGGGATTTGCCTGAGATTTTCCCTACTGGCTTGCCTGCAGAACACCAAGCCGGCTAACTGCGGCCTCCCGCAGTTGGCCAAATTCATAAAAGGAGATTGCATGAAATTCAGATTGCTTCGAAGTTCAATGGCGTTAGCCGTCCTCGCGATACCGGCGGGACTGTCGATTCCAGTACCCTTGGTGGCGCAGCACCTAAAGGATGCCCGGGCAACGGATCGCTTCCCGCGTTACGTCGTTCAAGATCTCGGCACCCTGGGCGGGCCGTACAGTTTTTCTTACAGCCTAGATGAGAAAGGCGTGGTCTCGGGCGGCTCCGCGAGTCCCACTCAAAACGGCGATCCCTCCCAAGCCATCGTCAATGCTCCGCAGACTGCGTTTTCTTGGGATCGTGGACGCCTCCTGAATCTCGGTACGCTAGGCGGACCGAACAGCGCGGGCGCCGCGACGAATGCTTCAAAACTCGCCGCCGTAGACTCGGAAACGGCGAACCTCAGCCGACAAGGCGAGGATGTCTGCGCCTTCGGCACCCATCTGCAGTGCTTGGCCGCCATCTGGAAAGGCGGCCGGCTAAGCGCTCTCAAGCTGCTTCCCGGCGGCAACAACTCCTATGCGCTCGACATGAACGATCGCGGGCAGGTGGTCGGCTTCTCGGATACCGATGTGTACGACCCCGATTGCGCTGCCGCCACAACAGCGGGCTTCCAGTTTCAGGCCGTTATTTGGGAAGCTGACGGCAGTGTTCGTCAGCCCCATTTGGCGCCTTTGAGCGACGATACCGTAGCCAACGCATTCGGCATCAATGACCGTGGCCAGGTCGTGGGGAACTCTGGCGTCTGCGCCAATACCACTCCGCCTCCGTATGTCAACTCCCCTCACGCTGTTCTTTGGGAGCGCGATGGCACGCCCATCAACCTGGGATCTTTGGGCGGTCCTATTTCGGGCGCCTCCGCAATCAATAGCCGTGGCGATGTCTCAGGAACATCCACCACTGCCGACGGTTCTACTCGCCCGTTTCTGTGGACGCCGGAATCCCGCACGCTTGTCGAACTGAACCCTCCGCCCGGCTTTCCCTTCGCCGTCAATGGTTGTTGCAAAACCATCAACGACCGCCGGGAAATCGTGGGCTTTATGTTCAATGCCGATTTCACCCAGCAGCACGCGTTCCTGTGGAAGGATGGCGTGATGGTCGATCTGAACGACCTGATTCCAAAAGGCTCGCCATGGATTCTGCAATCGGCCGCGGGGATCAACGCCTCGGGTCAGATCGCCGGGCAAGGCCTGATCAACGGCGAAGTGCATGCCTTCCTCGCCACGCCCTGCCACAGTTACGAAGACCGTGGCGACTCTTGCGAGAACGACGACCACTAATCCACTTCTGCAACCAACGTGGGCCGGAGACTGCTCCGTTCCGGCCTATCCCATTACTTCAGAAACAGGCTTCTCCTTTGGCGCGATAGCTCCTAAAAGTCAAAGATTTCGAGCGACTTGACGAGAGTTTCCGGATAGCTCCTCAATAACGGGCAACCCGGAAACTAGGTTTTTTCTACGTGCGAATCAAGATGAGTGACACGAGCGGAATCCACTTTGACCCATAGTCGGCTATGGTGAGATTGGCCTCAAACTGGCTGTGATGATGGGCCTTAGTCAACCGCAGACGATGTGGAACGAAGAACCCCGTTCTCACCTTGGGACAGGAATGATCGACGCCCCTGAACGAGGGGCACGAATCACAACGCGCCGATCAGGGAACTCTCGTTGATAAGCGATGTTGCGGCACTGGCGCAGGCGGCCTGAAAGAGCGGAGGTGTCGGATTTCGAGCTGACCGTTGAGCGTGCGGAGTTCGCGCCTCACGATAGCCTCGAGTGCGGCTGGATCAGCAAGCGCGCGCAGATTGACCGCGAGCTGATGCTTGTCACAAGGTTCCGCAAGTAGGTCGCCCTCCAGTAGAGGATCACCATCGTTCGACGTGATCGCCGCTTTAATCCAGCCAGCTGCGCAATTGTCGAAGACCTTCAAATGCACGATCTCAATTCGAGCGGCTGTCAGTTGCTGGCAAAGATCGTCTAACAACGGACCTGCAACGAGTGAGGGCGATAGCTGCGTGGACAGAACGAGATCGCAGTGCAGATTCAACCATCCAAGGGCTGCTTCGGCACGCGCATAACGGCTGTAGTCTACGTCAAGTAGCGTTGCTCCTACGGTCCGCGTTGTGTGGAGGACCTCCTCGAGCCAACTGTCAACGCCGTATCCGGTGCGCGCACTTACTTGGAAGTCGAGAGGCCAGGGCGATTGGGGGATGGTGGGATGAAGATCCTGTTTAGTAACGCAAAGCAGGTCAGCTTCCGCTATTTGATTGCGAAAGAGGAATTGGACGTTGGCATCCATTTCACCGCGGTGCAGGCGCTCCAGCGATGCTGGATCCACCAGCACGCTGAGTGGGGTCAACTGAAATCGGTCGCGGTGAAAGGCACGGAGCGGCTGCAGAATGGTGGCAGCTAGATCGATGCAGCTTCCCACAGGCTCAGCAAAGATGTAGTCGGGACGGTAGGCCGCTAATTCTTCGGCGGCATTGACCAAATCGGAAAAGCGGCAGCAAAAGCAGCCGCTGGTCACTTCTCGCGTAACAAAAGATCGCTGAATCGCATGCGTGGTGTCTATCAGGTCTTCATCCTGATCATTCATGATGACCCCGACACGCGCTCCACGATCGCGCAGAATGGAGGCGGCTTTGAGAATCAGGGTTGTTTTGCCCGCACCCAGAAATCCGCCCACAAAGATGAGGGTCGGGCAAACGGCGTTCGGTTTATCGGAAGTCACGCGAATCCAGGAACCCTTATGTTATAAACCCGAAGAACGCTATGACGGGCAACGAAGGAAGAGATCGACGAGACTTCTTGAAGTCGGTAGCACTTGCGGGAGCTGCGCTGCCGGACCGATCCGCGGCGGCAAGCGAGAAAACCGAGACTCCCCAAAAGACAGCGGTGCCGCCCCGAACGGCGTCGCCCGTGGACTATCCACGAGTTCTCCATGGCCCTGCGCTCGCTATGGTGTCTTTCCCCCTCGGCGGAATTGGCGCCGGCAGTGTGGGCCTTGGCGGCCGAGGTCAGTTGCGCGATTGGGAAATCTTCAATCGCGCCGACAAAGGCAACAATCTGTCCTACGCCTTCCCCAGTATTCGAGTCCACGTGGAGGGCGAGAAGCCAGTCGCCCATGTATTGGAGTCGCGTATTATGCCTCCGTACGAAGGGCAAGATGGGCTGGGCGCAAACAATGTGCCGGGACTTTCGCGGTTGCAGGAAGCGACGTTCACCGGCGAGTTCCCGCTGGCGCATATTGAGTTTCGAGACGATCGATTGCCGCTTGCAGATCAAGCTCGACGCTGGAACTCCCTTCATTCCACTGGACGCCGATGCCTCGGGCTTGCCTTTGGCGGCTCTGCACTACCGCGTGCGGAACACAGGGGCAAAGCCCGTTACTGTAAGCATTGCGTTTTCCATAGAGAATCCGGTTAAAGACGTGGGAGAACGTAGCGAGGGTGGAGCCGCGCATCGCAAAACGGATGCCCGAGTCAACCAATGGCGAAAGGGAAACGGCCTGCAAGGGTTATCGATGAGCAACCCCACCGTCGACCGAAATGCACCCGAGTTCGGAACGTTTGCGCTGGCCATCTTGGATACCGGCATCTCGCAAATCAGCGGACTCACGGGATGGCCTGCCGGGCGCTGGTGGAACAGTCCGTTACTCTTCTGGGACGACTTCCTAAGCGACGGTGAACTAGGTCCAGATGCCGAAAAAACGTCGGCGGTCGGTGCTGTTTGCGCCATGCGCAGGATCGCGCCAGGTGAGGAAGCGACGTACTCGTTTTTATTGGCGTGGCATTTCCCAAACCGAACGCCGGACCGTTGCGGGTGGGACGCGCCCAAGGGGCACGAACATACAATCATCGGCAACTGGTATGCCCAGCAGTTTGCGGATGCATGGGCAGTGGCGGAATTTGCAGTGACGAAGCTTCCCGGCTTGGAGAAACGAACGCAAGCCTTTGCCGCGGCCATGCGCTCGTCCACCTTGCCGCCAGCGGTGAAAGAAGCAGCTATGTCGAACCTGTCAACGCTGGTCTCAACGACTTGCTTTCGTACCGCTGACGGAGAGTTTCATGGGTTCGAAGGAGTGGACGATCACCGCGGCTGCTGTTTTGGTAATTGCACTCACGTGTGGAACTACGAGACCACCACCGCCCACTTATTTCCTTCGCTATCGCGCTCCCTCCGGAAAAGTGCTTTCGGCTATTCGATGGATGAGCGTGGAGCCATGTACTTCCGGCAATTGCTGCCCGATGGCTTGGAGCGTTTCGGTTATGTGGCGGCCGATGGCCAGATGGGTCAGATCATGAAGGTCTTCCTGGATTGGCAGCTCGGCGGAGATCCCGGCTTCCTCAGGGAGTTCTGGCCCAAAGCCAAGCGCGCACTCGAGTTTGCCTGGACCCCTGGTGGATGGGATGCCAATCGCGACGGCGTAATGGAGGGTGTACAGCACAACACCTACGACGTGGAGTTTTATGGACCCAATCCACTGTGCAGCATCTACTATTTAGGAGCACTTCGCGCGGCAGAAGAAATGGCGCGTGCCGCGGGTGAGCCGAATAGCGCCGACGAGTACCGTAAGATCTTCGAAAGCGGCCGCCACTGGCTGGATAGTAATTTGTTCAACGGCGAATACTATGTGCAGCTCATTGAGGGGCGCTCGGCTGATTCCATTGCGCCTGGACTCCGAAGCGGAATGGGCGCAGACAATCCGGAGAAGCCGGAGTTTCAGGTTGGCAATGGTTGCCTGGTAGATCAGATGCTGGGGCAATATTTGGCGGATGTCTGCGGACTGGGACCTCTGGTGGACGATCATCACTTGCAGAAGGCGCTCGCCGCGATCTACCGGTACAACCACAAGGCGCATCTTTATGATCACGATACGGTGCAGCGAACGTTCGCTCTGAATGATGAAGCAGCCCTGGTGATTTGCGATTACGGTAAGGGCGAGCGTCCCGAATTCCTTTTCCCTACTACGCCGAAGTGATGACAGGCTTTGAATACTCGGCCGCCTGCCTGATGCTGTTTCACGGGATGACGGACCGAGGCCTGGAGTGCATAGCCGATATCAGACGTAGATATGACGGCGTGCGCCGCAATCCATGGGATGAAGCCGAGTGCGGCCATCACTATGCGCGCGCCATGGCCGCCTGGACCGGTGTGCTCGCCGTCAGTGGGTTTCAGTATCGAGGCGCAGACGGGTTCTTGATCGTCACACCGCGAGTAGACCATCCAGCATTCCAATCGTTTTGGTCCACAGGAACAGGCTGGGGAACGTTCTCACTCGGGCCCCACGGATTATCGGTGGAGGTGAATGAGGGCACGTTACGTTTGCGGCAAGTGGAAATAAGAGGCCATGCCGCCACCGGCTCCACAGTACATTTGGGCGAAGTGAACTTGAAGCATTCAATCCAAACCCAAGACGGACGCCTTCGCTTTAGCTTTGTCGACACTGTGAGCGTTCAACCAGGAACGAAGCTAGTTCTCACTGCTGGCTAGTCGATCCTTCGGGAATGCGCGTAGCGAGAAAATCCTGCCCAACGCCCCTTGAAGCTCTTCCGCCACCACCTTGTCGCCGAGAGTCTGGTGACACGGTGGCTTCGCACCCGTTTAGAAGGAGTTAGTTTGGCGGAAGCTAATGGGAGTCGGACCCACCCGCGAACACGTGAAAGCGCCGCACTCCGGTTTTGAAGACCGGGCCCTGCACCGGCAGAGTCTAGCTTCCAATGGAGATTGTAGCGTTGGTGGCGGGCGATTCCGTGGTGCTGGCTGCCTTCACCTGCGCGCTGATCGCAAAGCGCAGTTCTTCTAATCCTGATCCGGTCACGGCGGAGATGGCGTAGAACGGCAACTTGCGTTCGGTGGCTTTGGCGCGAACTTCCTCAATGCGCGAAAGCTCCTGGCAGGCGTCGATCTTGCTGGCGACCACCAGCATCGGCTTCGCTGCCAGTTCCTCCGAAAAGCTGCCCAGCTCTTCCAGAATCACATCGAAATCGTGGCCTGGATCGCGCCCGCTGAAGTCCGACGTATCCACCAGATGCACCAGCACTTTCGTTCGCTCCACGTGGCGTAAAAACTGGATGCCCAGGCCATGGCCTTCATGCGCGCCCTCAATCAGTCCTGGAATGTCGGCCAGCACAAACGTGTGGTCGCCGGCCTCCACCACTCCGAGATTGGGCTCCAGCGTGGTGAACGGATAATTCGCGATCTTGGGTTTGGCGGCCGACAGCCGGGAAATCAGGGTGGACTTGCCGGCATTTGGGAAGCCGACCAGACCCGCATCAGCCAAAAGCTTCAACTCCATCCGAAGGCGGAACGCTTCGCCGGGCTTACCCTCTTCGTGTTCCGTGGGCGCTTGGTGCGTGGAAGTAGCGAAACGGGCATTGCCGCGTCCGCCGCGCCCGCCTTCGGCCACTGTGAAGCGCTGTCCAATCTCGGTGAAATCGAACAGTTGTTCGCCGGTTTCGGCGTTGTAAACCACCGTGCCAATGGGTACCGGCAACTCGATAGAGTGGCCTTCACGACCGGTGCGGTTGCTGCCTTCGCCATGGCGTCCGCGCTCGGCGGTGTGCTCGGGATTGAAGCGGAAGTGGAGGAGCGTATTGTGATGCTGGCTGGCCACCATTACGATGTCGCCGCCGCGTCCACCATCGCCGCCGCTGGGACCGCCGCGTGGAACGAACTTCTCGCGCCGGAACGCCAGACAGCCGTTGCCGCCGTCGCCGGCTTTTACCGTGATTGTAACTTCGTCAATAAACAAGGGGAACCTAGCGGAGTGAGGGCAGGGAAGGAGGGGAGCGGCGGATCCGCTCCCGATGCAGACGGAAAGTTAAGCTTGAGCGAGAACGTTTACGAACTTGCCCATACGTCCGCGATCACGGAACTCCACGGTCCCGGCAACCGTGGCGAACAGGGTGTCGTCTTTGCCGATGCCGACGTTCTTCCCCGGCTTGTACTGGGTGCCGCGCTGGCGAACGATGATTGAACCGCCGGTTACAACCTGGCCGGAGAACACCTTAATCCCCAGCCGCTGCGAGTTTGAATCGCGACCGTTCTTTGAACTGCCTAAACCTTTTTTATGTGCCATTGCAATTACCTACCAACAACAGCCGCCCTATTGAGCGACGATTTCCTCAACCTGCACACGGGTATAGTTTTGACGGTGGCCAATGGTGCGCTTGTATTGCTTCTTGCGTTTGAATTTGAACACCAAGATCTTGTCGCCACGACCGTGCGCCGCGATCTTGCCGCGCACCCGCGCCGTTTTCAGCGCGTCGCCCAGGAGCAACTCATTGGCTTCATTGGAAAAAGCCAAAACACGGTCGAACTCGACCGCTGCGCCCACGTCACCAGAAATGGTATCTACTTCGATGGTTTGTCCAGGCGCCACACGATACTGCTTCCCGCCCGTTTCAATGACAGCGTACATAACTAAAAGCCTTTTAAATTTGGTTTGAGCTGCAAACCACTACGGACACACGTCGGCTCCGCGGGGAACTCAATCCGAACCTCTCCATCATAGCGCACGTCACCAAAAGACTGCTACAACCACGTGAAAGGGCGGCACTTTACGGCTCTGGGAAATTCTCGGGTGTGTCCGACAACCGATAGACCTGGCGCGCTGTCTCGCCCCAAATGGAACGCTGCTCGTCAACCGTCAGTTGGTTGATCCAGTGCGCCACCACGTTCACCCATTGCTCGTAGCTGGAAGCGACCAGGCAGACCGGCCAGTCTGAACCAAATAACAGGCGGCGCGGCCCAAAGGCCTCAAGCACGATGTCGAAATACGGCTGCAACTGGTCCGGCGTCCACGTGACCCAATCTGCTTCAGTCACCATGCCGGAGAGCTTGCAGTAGACATTTTCGCGAGCAGCCAGTCTTCTGATATCCAGTTTCCAAGGCAGGATCTCGCCTTGCCGCAATGCGTGGCTTGCCGATGTGATCCAGGACGAAGATCTGTTCCGGGTGGCGATCGACGAAGCGGATTGTCTGAGGCAGATGGTGTTGAAAGATCAGAATGTCGTAGGCGAGATCGTAGAGCCGTAGTTCCGCCACTCCGCGATTGAAGGCGTCACTCAACATATAGTTCGGATCGCGCTCATCCTGCAGGTTGTGACGCACCCCTTTCAGCTTGGGATGTTCGGCCAGCGTCGGCATCTTGCGATCAAGGTCGGGATCGGTGAGCGGAATCCATCCGATCACACCTTCGATGAGAGGGGAGTCGTTGGCAAACTGCAAGAGCTGCCAGGTCTCGCGCCAAGACTGATGCGCCTGGACCGGAATAATGCCCGAAATGCCGGCGCGGCGCAGTTCCGGTTCGATGTCTTCCGGAAGGAAATTTCGCCGCAGAATCTCCATACGTTCGTCGATCCAGGGGTATTCGTTCGGATCGTAGAACCAGAAGTGATGATGTGAATCGATGCGATCCATGCTGCGGCGGTTCTCTTATCGGCGTTCAATCATCGTTTTCCGGGAGGCCGGAGGGCCAAATCAGCGGCAGTACCGGTCTAGCGATCTCGTCCACCTTCTGAAGCAGATCCGGATCGGGCTGAAAGGTAATCGCCTTCAGATTGCCTTCTAGCTCGTGCCGGGTTTTCATGCCGACTAGCGTTGAAGCAATCTGAGGTTTTTGCATCGTGAACCAGACGGCCAGGGTAGCTGGATCGACTCCCCGTTCCTCACACAGCGCGACGATCTTGCGTCCAGCCTCCTTAATCTCCGGTTGCGCGGGATGCCAGGGCTGGGGACCTTGGCTTACAAGAATGCCCATATGGACAGCGGCCGCCCCGATTAAGCCTAGCTTGTACTTTTCGACAGTCGGCGTCAGCCAGCGGTCCAGGTCGCGGTTCAGCAGTGTGTACCGGCAGTAGGACAGCACGAAATCGACACGCCCGCGTTCCGCGATATCCGCGAGAATCTTCAGCGGAAGACCCGAAATGCCAACAAAGCGCGCCTTGCCCTGCTCCTGCAGCTTGCGCATAGCCGGAATGGTTTCGGCGATGATCTGCTCGCGATCGACGAACTCCACGTCGTGAGCAATCAACAAATCCACGTAGTCGGTATGCAGCCGGCTTAAGGACTCGTCGATGCTGCTCGCCACCCGCGCTGCCGAAAAGTCAAAACTGGCTTTTTCGTACCGGCCCAGCTTCGTGCAGAGGATAACTTGTTGGCGCTTGCCTTTTAAAGCTGGGCCCAGGCGTTGCTCTGAAAGCGTACGCCCATAGTACGGAGAGGTGTCGAAGAGGTTGATTCCGCTGTCGATAGCGGCGTGGACTGTCCGCTCGGCCTCGCCGAGATCGAGGGTGCCAAAATCTCCCCCAAGCGGTCCGGTGCCGAAGCCGAGTACGGAGAGCTGCAGGCCTGTTTTGCCGAAAGGTCGTTGTTCCATGTTTACGGATTGACTTCCACTAAGATCTTAGTGAATGCTTCCGGATGCTGGTCCCAATCGCGCAACGCTCGCCCGGTATCTTCGAACGGCACCGTGATGGAGATGGTGGCGTCGACCGGAAACTCGTGGCGTCGCAGCATCTGCATCACGACTGGAAATTCGTCCAGCGAATTGCGCGAGCCCAGAATGTCGAGTTCTTTGTGGACGAAGAACTTGGTCTCAAACTGAACCGGTTGCTTGGTCCAGCCGATATAGACGACGCGTCCGGTGTGGGCCACCTCCTCAACGGCTGAAACATAGGTCTCAGGCGCACCTACCGCCTCGATAACAACATCGGGGCCCAGGCCGCCAGTGAGTTCAAGCAAGGCATCGTGCATCGGCCGTTCGCGCGTGTTGATGGTGTGCTTCGCTCCCACTTGACGGGCCAGTGCGAGTTTCGCATTGTCGATGTCGATTGCGACGGTAGTGGCGCCGCGTGCCGCTGCGCCCGAGAGCGCGCCGAGACCGATCATGCCGCAGCCAAACACAGCCACTGTATCGGAGGCCGATACCCGGCCGCGCGCGACGGCGTGGAAGCCAACGGCGAGCGGCTCTACCAAGGTGAGTTCACGCAATGTTAAACCGTCGGTACGGAAGAGCTTTTGCCAGGGCGCGGTGAAATATCCCCGCATGGCGCCGTCGCGCTGCACGCCGAGAGTCTCGTTGAACTTGCAGGCGTTGGTTCGTCCGCGTTTGCAGGAGGCGCAGATGCCGCAAGCGGTATTCGGATAGACTGCCACGTCGAGGCCCGGTTGCCATTCCGCAGGCACCTGGTCGCCTACCTCGACGATGGTGGCTGAGATTTCATGTCCCGGAATACGGGGGTAGCTCACCAGAGGGTTCTTACCGCGAAAGGTACTCAAATCAGTACCACAAAGGCCGATGAGACGGGTTTGCAGAAGGACGTCTCCCACGGCAGGACGGGGCTGCTGCAGTTCTGCGATGTGGGACTTACCCGGCTCGGAAATGTAAAACGCTTCCATGGCTACGACCAATTATGCAGCAGCAAAGGCCCGATTTTTTCAGGTGGAAGGGTAGATGCGAAAGCAGAGAAGGTAGGTGGGGTACCTCGCATGGCGGCCGAGAGCGATGTTGAAAGCCGCGCCGGTCACGAAACGCGCTGCTGGGGAGACCAGGAAGAGTGCTGCATCGGCGATGTCCTGAGGCAACAGAAACGGTGATGGCAGCGGATCCTCCGACAGGTTTAACTAATCCAATAAGGCCCATTTAGAAGATGGATAACTGGCGGAGTTCTTGCCGCCCATTCGACTTATTACAGAAGTAAGTGCGATGATGCTGCCGCTATTATGCTTGGTGAAATACGGCAGAATGGCCCGGACGCTATTGGCGACGCCAGTCAAGTTGCTATAAAGGACGTAGTCACAATTGAGTTAATGTGCCCGTGAATATACCCGAGCTATAACGTTCAACAGCGCTTATACTTACTCAGAAGCCAACCAACTAACAGACGTAAGAAGCGCGTCAACTGCAAGCGTCTTCCTATGTAGCTAGTCCGTATACTACGGGAGGTGCGCAGTCTCTCCCGTCCCCGCTATCTTCTCTCTTTACCGGAGCGTGCCGTGCGCTCCATCAGCGCACTTTCGGGCGGCCTGTTGCAGGAGATCGGAGCGGTAGCGTTGCCGGGAAGCGTCCGTCGAACCACGCTCTACCGAACGATGGTGGAAGTGGCGCTTCGCTTTCTGGTGGAAGACCTGGGGCAGGTTGAAGGCGTTTATCCGGGCCAAGGGCGGCTGGTTGAAAAGTTTCTCTTGAAGCGCACTGCCAGTCACGGCATTGAGTTGCTGGGATTAGTGGCATTTCATGCTTCGCCAATCTGGGTGTTAGCGGCACTTGCCGACGCAACCGGCAGCGGGCGTAAACTGATGGGCGAACTCTCGGACGCCTTGAAGGAAGAAGGACTGCTGGACGAGAACGTGCGTTTTGAAAATGTCGATCAGTTGCTCGCAGGTCTGGAATCGACCAGCCGTTATCTGGCAGAGACGTTGAATCTACCGCCGGTCGACATCAAAGGCTTGCGCCGCGATTGGGACCAGCTAAGAAAAGAACTCGCGCAGATTCCGCCGAAGAGACTGCCGGCCATCGATCGCATAGAGCAGATCTGGTCGGACCTGCGAGCGCTTTCTCAGCAGCAAGACAGCTCAGTGTTTGCGATTTCGTCGGTGCTTGCCGTCTCCGCCATTTCGCATGTGCCGGCGACTGTTCTGTGGCTCTCGCGCGCGGCAAAGTCGTCGGTCAGGCGTACGGGTAAGGTCTTGGGCGATGCGGTGCTCACCCACTATACGGAGGCGATCGGCGAAATTAGGGCCACGGGCTTTGCCGCTTACTGGGCGAGAGAGTTCAAGCCTTATCTGCGTGCTGCGGTTGAGCACTTTTCACCCGAACGGCTGTCGGCAACCGAACGGTTGCTGAGTCGGCTTTATCAGCGCGCTTAGATACTGCGCACCGGCATCGCAGCCAGGTCGGGTATCTCGATGGTTTCTTTGACCACGTATGGCTCGCCGTATTTCACGCCGATCAAGTTGCCATAAAAGCGCGCCACGGAGGCGAGCCGTTCGGCCACTTCGTCGTGCGACGGGAAAAGCTCGGACGCTTCGGTCTGATTGCCGTATTGCGATTGGTAGCGGAAGAGCGCTCGCATGCGGCGCTCGAACTGCCTGGAGATGTCCACCACAAAAGACGGTGGGACATTGGCGTAGCTGCTGGCGTAGACAATCTTGAAGGGCCGGTGTGGCGGAACATCCTCTTCCAGGCGGCGCAGCCCGGAAAGGAAACAGGCTTCAAACCCGATCTCAGAGGCGCGGTAGTGGTCGGGATGCCGTCCGGTCCAATACGGGAGGATGACCACGCGCGGGCGAAGGCGGCGAATAACACCAGCCAGCGTCATACGGGCGGAAATGGTGTTCTCCAGACGGGCATCGGGCCAGCGCAGATTCTGACGCCAGGCGAGCCGCATCACCTCCGCTGCCGCCTGCGCCTCCGCGATGCGGCCATCCGGGGTTCCTCGGGAACCCATGTCGCCGGCCGTTAAATCGAGGACTCCCGTGCGGTAACCCTGCTCGGCCTGGCGAATGAGCGTGCCGCCGCAGGTCTGCTCCACGTCATCGGGATGAGCCGCGATAGCTAAGATATCCAGCGGTTCGAGGTTTTCAAAAGGTTCGTTGGGATCGCGCATTTGCCGGTTGTTCGTGTATCAATAGCCAAAGCGAGGCCGGTTCTGACTGAAGAGGCGAACCAGGAACATGCCGGCTACAAAGCCGCCCACGTGCGCAAACCAGGCAATGCCTTGCGCGCGCGAGACGTTGGCCAGCGACCCCAGCCCGCTGAGCAGTTGCAAGGCGAACCAGTAATGAGCATCACAAATGCCGGCAAGTCGAAAGTAGTGATGAAAATGAAGAGAAAGACGAGTGTGACCACGCGAACGCGCGGGTACAGGATGAGGAATGCTCCCATTACGCCGGCGATGGCGCCAGAGGCGCCAATGGTGGGCACGGGGCTGCCGAGCAGAACGAAGAATTGCACGGCCGCAGAAACCAGGCCGCTTGCCAGATAGAAGACCAGGTACTTGGCGGAGCCCATAGCGTCTTCGATGTGCGAACCAAATACCCACATGAACCACATGTTGCCGATAATGTGCAGCCAGCCCCCATGCAAGAACATTGAGGTCAGAAAAGTGTAGGGCGCAAGCCGGTCGGGGACCAGGCCATAGTGTTCGATGAACAGATCTCTCGCATCCATCGGCAACGCCATCTCGTAGAGGAAGCACAGGACGTTGACGATAATCAACGCCAGCGTGACAATAGGCACGCCGCGACGGAAGAGCAGCGCTCGCAAGGGGAAAATCATCGGGGTTGCAAGGCGGCCGTCACTGGCGCCGGCATTGGCACAGACAGGGCCGAGATGAGTTCCGCGATTTCCGGTGAGGCCAAGCGGCGAGTGTGCCCCGTCCTCGATGACGCCTGTAGGGCTTCCACGTCGGGCCGGGTGGCCATCAGGCCGCGCGCGCCGAAGGCTGTGCAGTTCAAGGCGGCGGTGGCATTGGCGAATTCAAGAGCATCGTGGAGGCCCATCCCGGCCAACATGGCACAGCAAAACCCGCCGTGAAAAACATCGCCCGCGCCAGTGGTATCTACGCACGGCACTTCGAAAGCAGGCGAATAAAACCATTCACCACCCGCATAGGCCAACGCGCCGTAATGACCCAATGTCATGGCCGTGACCTGGAACTCAAATTCCCGCTGCAGGCGGGGAAGTGCTTCCAGGGGGTCCTCATATCCGGTCCACTCCCGGGTCCAATTCGAACTGGCCACAAGATGACTGACGTTCCGGAGTACGCGTTCGAAATCGGGGTAGACGGTATCGACATCGAGCGAGACCGGAATGCCGGCATCACGTGCCACTGAAGCGGCGTATTCTGCGGCATCGGAGTCATAACCATCGATGTGCAGCCACCGGCTATCGAGGATGTCGTGGGCGCTGATCTCTTGGGGCTGCAGCCGGAGGCAGTCCGGCCGCTGCCAGAGAACGGTTCGTTCGCCGGTGGATTGATCCACGATGATGTAGGCCGACTGATTCGGGCAGCCGGGCCTTTCAACGAGGGCACTGGTGTCGACGCCCGTACCTTCAAGGCTGGCGCGTTGAATCCTTCCACGCTCGTCGCTGCCGATCGTGCCGATGTATTTCGTGCGCAAGCCGAGGCGCGCACAGGAGACCATGGCGGTGGCAATCTGGCCGCCCGGACTCAGCATCTCGCGAGTAAAGGGTACCTTCCCCGCGTAAGGAGGAAAGCGATCAACCAGGACGACTGTGTCTGTCGCGTTCAGGCCGATGCCCAGAACATCGAAGGAGGGGTGCAACCGGCTGGGCTCTACTTTCTCGCCGCAACGGAAGTAATAGAAGCCGGAACCTCGTACAGGTAAACGACGTGGGTGTCGCCGGTGGAGCCGGTCGTCTCGGACTTGTCGATGGCTTTCCAGCCAGGGATGGGATAGTCGTAGGAAACGACACGCGAGTTGGGCCGGAGGGAGCGCTCCAGAGCCGGACGCAAGCGGTCGTTGGCAGAAGTCGCCAAATACAGGGTGACGACGTCGGCGTGGCTAAGATCGGTTTTCAGCAGGTCGCCATGGACGATAGTGACGCGGTTTTCCAACCGGGCCCGCTTCACCTCATCAGCAGCGCGCCGCGCCATATGGGAAGAGATCTCTACCCCCACAGCCTTGACCTTATAGCGTTCGGCGGCGGCGATCAGGATACGTCCGTCGCCACAGCCCAAATCATAGAGCGTCTCACCCGGTTTCAGGTTCGCCATCTGGAGAATGCGGTCAACTGCCTGCTCCGGCGAGCCAACGGTAGGCGCCAAGCTATTTGAGTATTGGTCAATCGAACGATTCTGCGCCGAAAGGCAGGTCGCCAATGCCAATGTGAATGCCAACGAAACTGGAATGCCTGACAGCATCCTTCGTCTCATAAACCCCTTACTCCCTGATCCAAACAGTTTAGCGTGCCAGCGATTCTGGCCGCTCCTGGGATCTATTGATTTGACCTAGTAGACGTGGTAGCGAGTGGCACGGTTGCGACGGCTCTTTCCCGCTTGAAACGCACAATCCGACCTAATACATCGGCGGTGGAGAACCAAAGATCCCGCGGACGCGAGATGGTGTACTCCGTTCCCTTGAATACTCGAATGGCATGGCTGATGGAATCTTTCCACGGTTGGGCGCGTGGATCAGCATTGTAGTTCAGATAGAACACCGGACACTCGATGTCTCCGATGCGGCGCAGATCCTGCTGGGGTACGTCGGCGTTCAGCATGGTCTTGGGGCCTGCGAAGATGACGGCGTCAGGGTGCGTGCTGGTACCCATTTCGTTTTGAATGAGAGATTCGAGGAAGTCGGTTTCTGAGTTTTTGTCGAGATTTTGCACCCGCACCGTGCCGAGCCGCATACTGTGAAGCGCTTTTCCGAGCGCCGGGTAATCAATTTTCTCGGTGGCATCCTGCCGGTACACGATGCGCGTTTCGGTCATATTGAAAGCCACCAGGGAAATGTGAGCAGTGTGCGGATCGCGCTCCAAGGTTTTCAGGATGGTAACCAGGGCATCGGTATCGCCACGAACGAGCGAGGCGGAGCTTTGCGTCTGCGGCGCAAAGTTGACCAGGATCTTGATATCCAGGCGATCGGCAGGCTTGGCTACGGGACGGACAAAGCCATCGTTGATGAAGGGCTCCGGCGGTGTCTCAGTTACCTGGTTAGTCGCCATGAACAGGGGGATCGGCTTGTCCTTCGCCGGAAGGGCCGCTTCTACGTCCCACGAGGAGGAACAGAATCGCTCGGAACGGTCGCGCATCAGCCAGTCAACGTGATACGAACCTTCGCCCATATCGAGACCACCTTGCAGAAAGGCCTCGCCGCGCGCGTCGTCCGCAATGGCCGGCACCTCGAAGTGCTGAACGAAGTATGCGGTTTTGGATTGGTTCCCGGTGGGATAGACCTGAAAGACGATGGTCAGCAGGTTGCCCGTTCCGGCCAGTTCCGCCATGGGCACGGTGACATCAAAGCCGGTGTGGAAGCGAAGATCGAAGCCCAGTTCCGCCTTACGCTGGGTGACCTTACACGGAAGGTCGGTGCGCTGGGCGTCTGCCTCTAGCACCTGAAGGTCGGACGGAAGCACGTGAACGACCTGGGCGGATTCCCCTGGTCTCAGCAATGTCTGCGCCGAACCCGGCCGCGGAAAAAGCATCGCGCAGCATGCCGCTGCGGCGAATACGCGAATGTGGAGGCCGAGCCGAAGGCGTTGACACCATGGCGCTGCCGGCGAACACGAATCAAGAGATCGCATTCCCAAATACACTCCCCGACACAAACGACGGATACTGAGGCAGCATCCGGCTGATAGGTACCTATTATGCACGCTCTTATCGGCGAATCGTGCACTTATTCTTGGACATCTGTGAATGATGGCGTTGCTGCTGCCAGAAGCCGCCGCCGAATATGACTGTTAGATGCTAGCCTTGACAGCTCTTAGAGGAAACTTTGCCGGGAGATTTGGCAGCACCTTCGTGTTACAGTGCGAGGGATTATGGCTTCTCGAAGCGTAAACAAGGTGATCCTGATCGGGAACCTGGGAAAAGATGCGGAGACGAAATTCACTCCGTCCGGCGCGCCGGTAACGCGGTTCTCGGTAGCCACGACGCGCAGTTGGAAAGACCAGCAGACTAACGACTGGAAAGAAGAAACCAACTGGACGAATGTGGTGCTGTGGCGTCAGGAAAGCCTCTCGAACTATCTGACGAAGGGCAAGCAGGTTTACGTTGAGGGACGGCTACAGACCCGTTCCTACGACGATAAAGACGGGAAGAAGGTCTACTCCACCGAAGTTGTGGCGGAGGAAGTGATTCTTCTGGGCGGTCGCGGCGGAGACGGCGGCGGCGCGGGCCAGGAGGGCGGGTTCCAAGGCGGGTATCAGCCACAACAGGGCGGCGGTGGCTTTGGCGGCGGCGGACGTTCAGGCGGTGGTCCCCAGCGGGGCGGCGGACGTCCTCCTGCCGGCGCTGGACCCGGCCCTCAATCCGGTCCGGAAGACGACCCATTCGGGGTTTCGGACGACGACATTCCGTTCTAATTTGCCATCAACAGCTGGTCGTCGCGGGCTGCACTTACTGGTACTTCACGCTTTCCACAATCAGCGAGGCCTCTTTTAAGAAGGCGGCAAGGGCGGAATCGTTGGCTTCGGGGAGCTTTTCGGCGTCGGAAATCGCTTCCGTAGCGGTAACCACCATCTCCTCCGGTGAGACGGCGGTCTCCAGGCCGCGCGACTGCGGGAAGGGAACAAAGAATCCGCCGCAGGTTTTATCCAAGTTCTTTCGGCCGGTGCAGGTGCTGGTGAAGTAACTCCCAAACCAGACAGGGTGGTCCACTTGCTTGTGAACTGTCAGGCATTCCGGGAAAACGCCGCGGTGCCTTGGAGCGGGCGGGTACGCCAGATCGACACGCGTCCACCGGGGCGACAGCCGAGTTTCCGTCCTTGTCAGGACATCAATGCAGCCCCAGGGGTCAGCGGCTTTCATCCAGGGCGCGACATAGGGCGCGATCTCACCGAAACGTCCGCCCGTAATGCCGCTGGTTTGCCCGTAGTGGGTCAGCAGGTAGATGCGCCAAGGCCCGTTGCGCATTACGGCGCCGATATGGACGCGCCGGCTGCTGAGTCCGCTTTCCCGCTGAAAGATGGGGGTGACTGACCAATCCTCCGGCGCACGTACCTGGATGCGGTCGTCCTCAAAGAGTTCGTCCATCCGCTGCTTGACCTTCGGGCGCACGTCGGACGATGCCAGCGCGAAACTGCTTACGACGATGGCAGAGACACCTGCCAGCAGGCGCAATCCTCCCAAAACTCTAAAGTACCCCCGTAAGCGATAGACTACACTCATAGATTTTCACGAGCGTAGAAAACCTTAATGATTGAACTTAAAGTGAACGGCAGTGCCAAGCAGTACGACGGTGAGGCGGAGATGCCCCTGCTTTGGTACCTTCGGGACGAACTACAACTGACGGGTTCCAAGTTTGGCTGCGGGATGGGCCTGTGCGGGGCCTGTACGGTTCATGTGAATGGCGAAGCGGCGCGGAGCTGCCTGACGCCCATGAGCGCCGTATCCGGCAAAGAAATCACCACCATAGAGGGCCTGAGCGTGCATGGCGACCACCCGGTACAAAGGGCCTGGGAACAGGTGCAGGTTCCGCAGTGCGGGTATTGCCAGAGCGGACAAATTATGCAAGCGGCGGCGCTGCTAAAACAGAAGCCAAAGCCGAGCGAGCACGAGATTGAAGGCGCAATGTCGGGCAATATCTGCCGTTGTGGGACATATCAGCGGATTCGCCAGGCGATCAAGATTGCATCGGGCCAGAAGACAGGAGCAACCGCATGAGCGACCGTGTTCAGATTGCTTCACGGCGCGACTTTCTCGCGGGCGTTTTTTCTACGGGAGCGTTCATTTTAGGTGCTCGTATGTTGCCGGCCGAGCAGATTACGGCGGCCTCGGACGTAAAGGATGCCACCTGGAATCCGAACATCTGGATCGGTATCAACAGCGATGGCACGGTGCTGATAGTGACGCACCGTTCGGAGATGGGCACGGGAATCCGAAGCTCCTTGCCGATGATTCTGGCGGATGAACTGGAAGCCGATTGGACTCGGGTTCGCCTGCAGCAAGCGATTGGCTCCGACAAGTACGGCTCACAGGATACGGATGGGTCCTGTTCCATTCGCGACTTCTACGACACTATGCGGGAAGCCGGTGCAACAGCGCGAGCGATGCTGGTGAACGCCGCCGCCGCGCAGTGGAAAGTGCCGCTGGACGAGTGCGCGGCGCACAACCACGAGGTAATACACCGGAAATCCGGCCGCAAGCTAGGATACGGCGACTTGGCAGCGGGTGCCGCTAAACAGCCCATGCCGTACAACAGCACCATTCAACTCAAGAAGCCCAATGAGTTCCGCTATATCGGGAAAGGTGTTCCCGGATATGACCTGAAGGATATGTGCAGCGGGCGCGCGATGTACGGCTTCGATGCCCAAAGGCCAGGCATGGTCTATGCTTCCATCGAGCGTCCTCCGGTTCTGGGCGGCACGCTGAAATCTATGGATGACTCGGGCGCCAAGACTGTTAAGGGCGTGCAACAGACGGTCACCATTGACCAGGCGAAAGCGCCGTACGGCTTTCAGGCCTTGGGCGGGGTGGCTGTCATTGCGGACAATACCTGGGCGGCGGCACAAGGGCGCAAGAAGCTGAAGCTGGAGTGGGAGTCGGGACCGAACGCCATTTTTCAAAGTGAGAGTTATAAGCGCAGCTTGATAGAAACGGCGAGCAAGCCCCAGAAAGTTGTTCGCAAGGCGGGCGATGTAGAGCAAGGTATGAAAGGCGCAGCCAAAGTTCTGGAAGCGACTTACTATACGCCGCTGCTGGCCCACGCACCCATGGAGCCGCCGGCCGCCTTGGCGGAGTGGCGCGATGGAAAAGTAGAGTGCTGGGCAGCGACGCAGAGCCCGCAGGATGTTCAGAAAACCGTGGCACAAGCAGTGGGCATCAAGCCGGAAGACGTGATCTGCCATGTGACCCTGCTGGGCGGTGCATTCGGCCGCAAGTCGAAACCAGACTACGTGGCGGAAGCGGCCATTCTCTCAAAGAAGGTCGGCAAGCCGGTGAAGATTGCCTGGACACGAGAAGAAGACGTTCGCTTCGATTTCTACCACGCGACTTCGGCCATGTATTTCAAAGCCGGACTGGACAACGCTGGTAAGCCGGTTGCTTGGCTGCAACGTTCGGTATTTCCGCCGATCGGCTCCACATTCGACGGCAAGTCTCAGTACGGCGACGACGGTGAGATGTCGATGGGATGGATTGACGTTCCCTTCGACATTCCGAATTTTCGCGCTGAGAATGGCCCGGCCAAAGCGCATGTGCGGATTGGCTGGCTGCGTTCGGTTGCGAATGTCTACCATGCGTTCGGCGTGCAGAGTTTTATGGACGAACTGGCGCACGCGGCGGGCCAGGATCCGGTGGAGTACTGGCTGGCAAACCTGGGACCGAACCGGCAGCTGGACTTCCAAGGCCAAGCCGAGAAGTTTTCCAATTACGGCAAGCCGCTGAAGCAATATCCTTATGACACGGCGCGGCTTCGGCGGGTTGTGGAGTTAGTCGCGGACCGGTCCGGTTGGGCCAATAAAAGGTCGAGTCGGCGGGTTGGCTTTGCGGCCCACAGCAGTTTTCTTTCGTATGTGGCTACGGTGGCTGAAATCGACATCGATGCCAGCGGTAAAGTGCGGATTCCCCGGGTGGACATCGCGGTCGACTGCGGGCCGATTATTAATCCCGATCGCGTGAGGGCGCAGTTTGAGGGCGCTTCCGTGTTTGGGACGAGCATCGCACTTTTCGGGGAGATTACGGCTTCGGACGGCCGGATTGAGCAAGGCAACTTCAATAACTATCCGGTGGCGCGTATGAACGAAGCGCCAACAGAAACTCACGTCCATTTCGTTGCGAACGAAGAGTCTCTGCCAACCGGGACGGGTGAGCCGGGCGTACCTCCGATGTCACCCGCCATCTACAACGCCGTGTTTGCGGCTACCGGCAAACGGTTTCGAGAACTGCCGTTGCGTAAGCAGAAGCTGGTGTGACGGGGCGGAAAATGGAAAGGGCCGGCATTGCTGCCGGCCCTTTTTGTCGATGACGTTCTTGAACTAAGCTGTACGCTGATGTTCGGCGTTCGCTTCGTTCTTTGCCAATGCAGCCTGCGCGGCGGCCAGTCGTGCGATCGGCACGCGATACGGCGAGCACGAAACGTAGTTCATGCCGATCCGGTAGCAGAACTCGACTGAACTCGGCTCGCCGCCATGCTCGCCGCAGATACCGATTTCGAGATCGGGGCGGGTTTTGCGGCCTAGCTTCACCGCGATTTCGACAATCTTGCCGACGCCATCCTGATCGAGCACGGCGAACGGGTCGGCCTTGAAGATCTTTAAGTCTTCGTACTGCTTCGAGAACTTCGTGTAGTCGTCGCGCGACAGACCCATGGTGGTCTGGGTCAGGTCGTTGGTGCCGAAGGAGAAGAACTCGGCTTCCCGGGCCACTTCGTCCGCGGTCAAGGCGGCGCGCGGAATTTCGATCATCGTGCCGACGTAATACTTCAGGTCCTTCATGCCGGCAGCTTCCAGAACTTCTTCCGCCACCTTGCACCACAATCGCCTTCTGGTTTTCGAGCTCCTTGACGTTGCCCACCAGCGGAATCATTACTTCCGGGATGACCTTTTTGCCCTTCTTCGCCACCAGCACAGCGGCTTCGAAAATCGCCCGCGCCTGCATTTCGGTCACTTCCGGATAGGTGATACCCAGACGGCAGCCGCGATGGCCCAGCATGGGGTTGAATTCATGCAGTTCTTCCACTCGGTGCAGCAGTTCAGGCAAGTGGGTTTTGAGTTCCCGCACTTCCACGCCGTAGGTGGCGGCCATTTCCTTCTTGGCTTTGATTTCTGCGGCGGGCAGCCGCGCGATGTCCACCATCAGGTTCTCGCGCTTCGGCAGGAACTCGTGCAGCGGCGGATCCAGAGTGCGGATTACGACCGGGAAGCCGTCCATGGCCTCGAACAGTCCGGCGAAGTCTTTGCGCTGCATCGGCAGAAGCTTTTTCAAGCGCATTGCGGCGGGTTTTTTCGTCACGCGCCAGAATCATCGCCTGCATGTGCGTGATGCGGTCTTCCGCAAAGAACATGTGCTCCGTGCGGCAGAGACCGATACCCTCTGCGCCGAACAGGCGGGCCTGCTTCGCATCGCGCGGAATGTCGGCATTAGCGCGCACGCCAAATCTGCCGCGGAACTCATCTGCCCACTGCATGAATGTCGCGAAGTAATGCGACTTCGGATCGGGCTCGCTGGTCTTGCACTGCCCCAGATAGACTTCGCCGTGCGTGCCGTCGAGCGAAATCCAGTCGCCTTCCTTGACGACCAGCTTTTTGCCCGCGTTGTTGATGGTGGCCGACTTTGTTCCTTCGCTAACGGAGATGGTAGAAGCACCCACCACGCATGGCCGTCCCATGCCGCGCGCTACCACTGCGGCGTGGGACGTTAAGCCGCCGACCGCGGTGAGAATGCCTTTGGACACGTCCATACCGTGGATGTCGTCGGGCGTGGTCTCCTTGCGAACCAGGATCACCGGCCCGCCTGCTGCCAGCTCGACCGCATCTTCGGAGGAGAAGGCGGCGCGCCCCACAGCGGCACCGGGCGATGCCGGCAGACCGGTCGCAATCTTCTGCAGCGTCTTGCGCCCGCGGGATCGAGCACAGGATGCAGCAACTGGTCGAGTTGCTCCGGCGCGACGCGCTGGACGGCTTCTTTCTTCGTGATCAGGCCTTCTTCCACCATGTCCACAGCAATGCGCACGGCGGCCGGACCGGTGCGCTTGCCGTTGCGCGTTTGCAGCATGTACAGCTTGCCTTCTTCGATGGTGAATTCGAAGTCCTGCACATCGCGGTAGTGCTTTTCCAGGTTGCTCGGTGATTTCGCGAAGCTGCTTGTAGGCTTCCGGCATCACCTCTTCGAGTTCCGAAATGGGCTGCGGCGTTCGAATGCCGGCCACTACGTCTTCGCCTTGCGCGTTCACCAGGAACTCGCCGTAGAAAATCGTTCTCGCCCGTGGACGGATTGCGCGTGAACCCAACACCCGTGCCCGAGTTGTCGCCCATGTTGCCGAACACCATCGCCTGCACATTGGCCGCGGTGCCGATGGAATCCGGAATCTTCTCCATGCGCCGGTAGTAGATGGCTTTCGGCGTGTTCCAGGAGTTGAACACGGCATCGCGCGACATCATCAGCTGCTGCAGCGCATCCTGCGGGAACTCTTTGCCGGTTTCTTTCTTCACCAGCTTTTTGTAATCGGCGATGATGGCCTTCAGATCGTCGGCAGTCAGATCCGTGTCGAGCTTCGCCTTGATCTTCTGCTTTGCGCGCGTCGAAGATGTGATCGAACTTCTCCATCTCGACATGCAGCGCCACTTCGCCGAACATCTGGATGAAGCGGCGATAGCAATCGTAGGCAAAGCGCGGATTGCCGGTCTTCTTCGCCAGGCCCTCGGTGGTCTCATCGTTCAAGCCCAGATTCAGGATAGTGTTCATCATGCCCGGCATGGAGAACTTCGCGCCCGAACGCACGCTGAGCAGCAGCGGATCCTCCACGCCGCCCAGCTTCTTGCCCAACTCTTTTCCAGCCGTGCCAGCGCCTTGTGGATCTGGTCGTCCACTTCCTGCGGCACCTTGTTGCCGTTTTCAAAGAAGAGATTACAGACTTCGGTTGAGATGGTGAAGCCGCGGCGGGACGGGCACGCCCGCCTTGCTCATTTCAGCGAGGCCCGCGCCTTTGCCGCCGAGCACGTCGCGCATCTTTCCGTCGCCGTCGGCCGTGCCTCCGCCAAACGAGTAAACGTATTTCTTCATTCCGGTACTTGCTCTCCTGACATGTATTACAAAATTCGTGGCGTTGCGCTAAACGCCTTCGGTGACGATTTCGGAAAAGTCGGCGATCGTCGAGAATTCGGTCAGCAGACTCCCGAGCAGAGCCAGTCGGTTCTGCCGGATCCGCGCATCTGGATCGTTTACAAGAATTTTATCGAAGAACAAATCCACATGCGGCCGCAGCGTGGCCGCGGCGGCCAACTTGTCGCGGTAATCGGCGGTCCGCGCCAGTTCCGCCCGCAACTTTTCGAACGCCTGGTACAACTCCTGTTCCGGTCCAGGAGCGATCAGTGCCGCGCTGGGCGGTGCACTTCCGGTCATATCTGCCTGGCGCAGAATGTTCTTTATACGTTTGAAGCTCGCTGCTAGCGGTTCAAAGTCAGTAGTTGGCCTCACATGGTGGATGGCATCGGCACGTTGCTCCAGATCGTGCAGTGTCGTAATGGGTGGCGCCAGCACTGCATTCACTTCGTCGTAAGCAAAGCTCTTGATGTCGCGCAGATAGTATTGAACGCGCTCCAGCAGAAACTCGCGCAGTTGCGCCACATCGCCCACCAACCAATCGAAGGGAACGGGCAATTTACCTTCGAACAGGATCTTGATGATGCCTTGCGCGGCGCGCCGCAACGCAAACGGATCTTTGGAACTTGTCGGGATAAGGCCGATGCGAAAACATTCGCGCAGGGTGTCCAGCTTATCGGCTATCGACACCATCTGCCTTCCAGCGTTCGCGGGATTGCATGCTCCATGCTGACGGGCTTGTAGTGATCGTAGATGGCCGTTGCCACGCCTTCGCTCTCGCCCTGCGCCTGCGCGTAGAGGCCCCCGACAACGCCCTGCAGCTCCGTGAATTCTTTCACCATGTCGGTGGTGAGGTCGCATTTCGCAAGCAGCGCCGCCCGCTCAATAACCTGCCGATCGCCGCCAATCTGGTCCGCTAGCTCCGACGAAAGTCGTACCACCCGGCCAGTTTTGTCCTTATAGCTGCCGAGCTTCGCCTGGAAGGTCACGTTCGCCAGATCGTCCACCCGTTCCGGCAGCGGTTTCCTTTGATCTACCTGCCAGAAGAAGCGCGCATCGTTGAACCGCGCTCGCAGCACACGTTCGTTCCCGCGCCGGATCAATCCGTCGGGATCGCCATCTGTGTTTGTCACCGCAACGAAGCCCGGCGCCAGCGAGCCATCCGAATGGACCAGCGAAAAATAGCGCTGGTGATGGCGCATCACCGTGGTGAGAATTTCCTTCGGCAACTCGAGGTAGGCGGCGTCGAAGCTGCCGCGTATCGGCGTTGGAAACTCCGTCAGATAGACCAGCGTCCGCAGCAAGGCATCGTCGGTCTCGACATCCGCTGCCAGCATCTTCTGAATGCGCGCCTCACGCTCCGTTGCACGCACCAGGACTCCGTTCTCGCGCAATGTGGACTCGTAGGTCGCCGCAGTTACCGGCAACGGCGTTTTGGCCCCGAGGATCCGGTGTCCGCGCGTCGTGTTCCCGGCCGGGACTTCGCCCACCGCCACCGGCAGAACCTCATCATTCAGCAGCGCGACTATCCAGCGGATGGGCCGGATGAAACGGACACCAGTCTTGCCGGTCCAGTACATTGCCTTCGGCCACGGGATACCTGTTACCAAACCCGGCACGATACGCAGGAGAAGTTCACGCGCTGATTCACCCTTCTTCAGCGCAGCGAAAATGTAGCGTTCGCCTTTGGCATCGGACTCTTTTTGTAAAGCGTCCACAGTAGTGGCATTTTTTTTCGCGAAGCCTTCCGCCGCTTTTGCACCTGCCGATACATACGGTCCTGGAATCAACTGCTGTACATCAGGCAGCGTGTCCTGCAGATCGATGGCCAGCAACACCAGACGCCGGGGTGTAGCATCCAGCAATTCAATACTCCCGCCCAGCGCTCCTGCCTGGCGCGAGAACGCCTCGCGCAGATAAGCGAGCGCAGGCACAATCATCCAGTCGGGGATCTCTTCGGCGCCAATTTCGAGCAGAAAATGGGCCATGGCTAAGCCACTGCCTCCGTCGCTACCGGGAACTGCTGAGCGACCCAGGCCTGCGCCACGCCCACCGCTAACTTGCGTACGCGGCCGATAATCGCGACGCGCTCAGTGACACTGATCGCCCCGCGAGCATCCAGCAGGTTGAACAGATTCGAACACTTCAGCACCTGATCGTACGCGGGCAGCACCGGGAAGCGCCTGTTCTTCGGATCGAACGCCTTCAGCAAACGATGCGCCTCGCTTTCGTGCAGCTCAAATTCAGTCCAAAGCGAGTTCACATCCGCCATCTCGAAGTTATAGACGGAAAATTGCTCTTCGTCTGCCAGCCGCACGTCGGCATACTTCACCCCGGGCGCCCACTCAATGTCGTACACGCTCTCAACATTCTGCAGAAACGCAACAATCCGTTCCAAGCCGTAAGTGATTTCCGCGGGTACTAAGTCCAAATCGATGCCCCCGCACTGCTGGAAGTAAGTGAACTGCGTAATCTCCTGCCCGTCTAACATCACCTGCCAGCCGATACCCCAGGCGCCCAAGGTCGGCGATTCCCAGTTATCTTCCTCGAACTTGATGTCGTGTTTGCGCAGATCGATTCCGATGGCTTCCAGACTGCCCAGATACTGTTCCAAAACATCGGCCGGCGTCGGTTTCAGAATGACTTGCAGTTGCTGGTGCTTGTACAAGCGGTTCGGATTTTCGCCGTAACGTCCATCGGCGGGACGGCGGCTCGGCTGTACATACGCCACCTTGTACGGTTTTGGCCCCAGTACTCGAAGAAATGTCTCCGGCGCCATCGTGCCTGCGCCGACCTCTAAGTCGTAGGGTTCCTGGATGACGGCGCCGCGATCGGCCCAATAGTGTTTGAGCTTGAAAATCGTGTCTTGAAAATTATCCATGTGTGAGGCTTACAAGGCTTCTAATAGCGAGGGCGTGCGGAAATGACGCTCCACGTGCTCTTCCATTCGTCGAATCAGGAAGCGGCGTAGATCCAGCGCCGTATCTTTATTCCAGAGGCCCGACGGCAGTTCCGCCACGTGCTGCCGCAACATCTGGGAGGCGAGATCGCGCGAGAACGGCGAGATCGTGCGATCCGGCTCCAACGTCAGATCCGGCAAAAACCCCGAAAGGCGAGTCGCCCAAAGCGAAAAGTAAGTAATTGCCTGCCAGGCCGCGCCCGGGGTCTCTCCGTGCATAAAGCTCAGCACAGCCCCCAGCAGGCGGAAGAAGCGCTCATTCGGCTCGTTCGGCGGCAGCAGATGCTCGCTCACCTCGGCAACAAAATCAAGCGCCACGCCAGCGTCGAAATCGCTTTGCAAATCGAACTGCGACTGCAGAAGATCGCAGCTGTTCAGGTTCACCAATTCGCGTGTTTCCTTCTGCGAGTATGACAAGGCAATCAGCGACAGCCGCTCCAAACCGGATCCAAATGCGCTTTTAGGTTTGCGAGCGCGACGCGCAACTCCACGCAATTTGCCCTGATCGCGGGTAAAAAAACTGACAATCAGATCCGCCTCGCGGAAAGGATAAGTGCGCAAAACATAGGATTCGCTTACCCGAGCGGGCATGTGTCAGGAGTTGCCGGGGAACTCTCAGGGTAGCAAAGTGCGTACTGTTCATTATTTAAGGTCATCTTCGATGAACAGCACGATATTCCGCCAAATCCCATTACCGTGGTAATGTAGTCTTATGTCATTGTCCCGATCTCGACTCACGGCGCAAGGCCAGATCTCAGTCCCGGCTGACGTTCGAAAGAAGTTGGGAATCGGCCCCGGTTCAGTACTTGAGTGGGAAGAGGAGGGCGATAAGGTGGTGGTGCGTCGGGTGGGGCAGTTTTCATCCGAAGACATTCATCGAGCGCTCTTCCCGGACGGCAAACCCAGTCCGAAGACACTGGAAGATTTAAAAGAGGGAATCCGACAGCACGTGCGGAATCGACATGCTATCGATTGACACGAATGTTCTGATTCGACTGCTGACCCGCGATGAGCCGCGGCAAACGGCAATCGCAGAAAGCTCCATTCAAAAAGGCGCATGGGTTCCCATCGTGGTGTTGACCGAAGCGGTCTGGGTGCTATCAGCCGTTTACAACCGTTCATCTGAAGAGTTAGCGCGAGCTCTCGAAATGCTGCTGAATCATGACCAGCTAACGCTGCAGGACAGCGACGCTGTCGCATCAGCTCTTACTACTTTCCGTTCGAAGTCAGCGCCCGGCTTTTCAGATTGCCTGATTTTGGAATTGGCTCGCAAAGCAGGCCATCTGCCGCTCGGAACCTTTGACAAGGGGTTGGCCAAGCTCGCCGGCACGCAGCGGCTCTAGCGCAACCCCCATCAGTTTGAGTGGCTACTGACCGTTAGAAAACGATCTTGCCTGCTAACTGAACGTTCCGCGGTGCTCCGGTGCCGATGCCGGGCGCGCCGTTGTATACGTCCAATGTGGAAGTTACCTGGCCCAAGCCGCTGCCCGCCACTACGTTATTGGGCGGTGACAGATTACGCGTGTTGAAGATGTTGAAGATCTCTGACCGCAGTTGCAGCGAGACGCGTTCCGTGAAGTGGATGGTCTTAAAGATGGAGAAGTCCACTTGCTTGGTTGGCGGCCCGTGGAACTCATTACGGCCCTGATTTGAATACGTGCCCAAAGCGGGGGTGGCAAAGGCAGCCGGGTTGAACCAGTACACGGTGCCGGTCGCCGCACTGGACGCTGGAACGCCTGAGAACGGATTGCCGATCACTTCGGCACGGTCGTTATTCTCACCCGTCAAGCTGGTGTCAGATCCGGAGTAGACAGTGAACGGCGTGCCCGTGTTGAAGCTGAGCAACGAGTTCACTTGCCAGCCCCCAAGCAGCAATTTCGCGTGCGTGGGCGAGGGCAGGGAGTAACCGATGTAAGTCACAAAGGTATGCCGAATATCGAAATCAGAGTTACCCCAATCGCAACGCAGACAATAGCTGTTCTGTGGAATTACGCCGCGTGCACCGGAAAGATCGTCCCTTGCGTGGCCGTACGTATAGTTGAGCTTGATATTTAGGCCGTGAGCATTGATTGTGTTCAGCGAAGCAATCAGTCCATTGAAAGAACCGTTGGCAACCGACTCCACCTGGTTGATGGTGGCGAGGTTCGGAAACACCGTCGAGTAAGGGCGGGATGCGTTGACCTCGGGGGAACCCATAGGAATTTGGTTGATGTCGAGCGTGGCGGGCAGACGCCGGCTGAGGCTTCCGATGTAGCCGACTTCGAGAACCGACGATGAACTCAGCTGGTACTGCGCATTCAGGTTGGTGTTTTGCACGTAGCCGGTCTTGAAGTTCTGGCTCACCGAAAAAGCGCCGTAAGGCGGAGGCGGGATGGCGGAGCTGCCAAGAACCGGCACGCCGGATTGCAGCGTGATGGAACTTGGGTTCGATAACGTATACACCGGCGAATTGCCGCCCGGATTCGCCAGAATGCCGGTAGCGCCGCCATTCGGCGGGACATTATCGCCGAAGTAATTCACGTTCGGCACCTGGTAGAAGATGCCGTAGCCGCCGCGAACTACCAACTTACTAGAGGACTTGGGCTGATACGCGAAGCCAAAGCGCGGCCCGAAATCCTTCAGATCGCGTGGCCATAACGTGCCCAACTGGTTGAGCGGAGTGATTCCTCCGTCCGCAGGAATGAAGGTGGAGATCCGTTGCGTGTAGTCGAATATCGGGCTTTGGTAGACCCAATTCAATCCGTAGTTCAAGGTCAGGGTTTGCGTCGCTTTCCAAGTGTCCTGAAAGAATGCCGTGCCTCCGTTCAGATAGTAGTTGCGCTGCAAGTCGCCATAAGTGATGTTGGCGTGATTGATGGCGACCCGTCCGGAAAGGAAATCGGACAACGAAGCCAGGGACGCCTGAATGGGAGAGTTCCCGATCGCCCAGGAGTCGCTGCGATTGGTTGCTGCGTAGGGTCCCTGTGAGCCGTCGAAGGTGAAGACGCCGGGCGCGTTGCGCTCATAGAAAACATCCAGGCGCGCGCGGCGGTATTCGACGCCAAAGCGAAACTGGTGCGTGCCAACCGTATATGTGAATGTCTGGTTCAAGTGGCCGGTAGTGTCAATGCGCCCCAATGGCGGCGTCTCGCCCGTCTGATCGAAGCCATCGATGGTAACGTGCGGCGAATAAAACAGACTCGGGTTGGTGATTCCAAGATTTAAGCCGATGGAGCCGAGGTTGTATCCACTACCAGCGTCACTGAAGATCTGTTTGAAGTAGTTCACCCCGGCGACGGTCTGACTGACAAAGCGGGGATTAATGACCAGGTTGTACACCAGCGAGAAATTGTGCATCCGGCTAGGTGCGGTTTGGAAGTACTCCGGAAGCACGGAGCCGACGTACTCGGTTTGCGCGCCCGTGCCGCCGAAGTAGCGGAAAGCAATGTTGTTCCGGTCATTGAATATGTGATCGATCTTTACGATGCCGTTGTAGCTGTCGGACACATTGTTTGCCGAACTCGCGAAGTTGTTTTGTGCCGCGGGCCCGGTCAGGCTGTTTGCGGGCCACAGATAATTCAGCACCCGCACCATCAGCGGATTCACTGCCACACCGTCCCGTGCCATCACCTGCTCGGCTGACGCCACCCAGGCCGGCGAGGGCGTTGTGCCTTCGGCCGTGTTCCCGGCGACGTAGTTCTGTTGCTCATAGGTGAGGAAGAAGAAAGTGTGATTCTTCCAGATAGGTCCGCCTAACGATCCTCCGGGCTGGCTATTCCTTAACTGAGTAGTGGGCGCTGAAGGAGACACAAACCAATTGCGGGAAGCAAACGCTTCGTTTCGGTTGAAGTAGTACAGCGAGCCATGCAGGTTGTTGGTTCCTGATTTGATAACTACGTTCAAGACACCCCCGCCGTTGCGGCCCTGTTCGGCGCTACTATTCGACTGCAGCGAGAACTCGTCGATCGCATCAATCGGCAACACCGTACCGGCGATGCCGGACACCCCGCCTTGATTCACGGCATTGCTGTTATGCCATTGATCGTTGTTGTCTGCGCCGTCAATTTGCCAATCAATGGAGTTGGTCCGAGTCCCGTTCAGCGAACCAGAAGCCGTAACACCCGGATTCAACTTCAATAGCTGAGTGAAATCGCGGCCATTCAGCGGAACATCCAGCATGGTCTTAGTGGAGATGACGCTGGTTACCGCGCTCGATGAGGTCTCAACGGCCGCGGCGTTTGCCTCTACCTGTACCTGCGTGGCTTGACTCGCCACGGAAAGCTTGGCCTGCAGGTTGAAAATTCTCCCGGCTTCTACCGAGATGTCCTTGATCTCTTCGGTCTGGAAACCGGCATTCGAAACCGTTACGGAGTACTTGCCGAGCGGCAGATCCTGGAAGAGGAACGACCCGTCCGAGGTGGAGGTAACCGAGCGCGTTAAGCCAGTGTCGGTTCCTAACAGCTTCACCTCTGCCCCGGCGATGGCGGCGCCGCTGGCGTCTGCCACCGTGCCCGAAATGCCGCCGCGAAATGTCTGCCCGAAAACGGCGATTTGGATAGCGATAAATACCGCCGCCACTCTGAAAATACGTGCAATCATAATCCACTCCGAAAGAAATTGAAATGTGGGCAACGCTGCACTCGACAGCCAACGCGGGCTTAGATGTTGTGAAACAGAATGCGAAGAACGCGGAAAGAGGATGCGATTCTTGGAGCCGAACGGGGGCTTCTAACGATTAAGGTTCTAGAGTAGCGTAAGCCCCCGTTCGGGGAAGGGTTGCCGCGCCACCCTGCTGCTTCGCCGACTTTACATAGCGCTTTTCGCGCCGCTGGAGGAGCCTTTGAGAATCGCCCGGTATATGCTCGGGATTGCGTCATCGAAGCTACTTGGCCGCTGCGCTGTCTCTGCTGCCGCTCCTGTTGTTGTCTTCTCCAGCCAGCAGAACGTCGTGGTCCGACTACGGGGGCAGCGCCGATTCGGCACAATACTCAGACCTCAGCGAAGTCAATCGCGCCAACGTGAAGCATCTTCATGTCATTTGGCGATACGCCACCGGTGATACCAAAAAGTATCTGTTCAATCCGCTGGTGGTGCATGGAGTTATGTACGTCCTCGCGAAGGGTAACTCGATTGTTGCGCTAGACGCACGGACTGGCAAGGAATTGTGGGTTCACGAGACCGATCCGAAGACAACTCTGCTGACAAACCACGGCATCAACTACTGGGAGAGCAGGGATGGAGCTGAGCGCCGTCTACTGTTTTCGTGCAATAACTTTTTGCAGGCTATCGATGCAAAAACCGGTAGCCGAATCATGGATTTCGGCAGCGACGGACGGGTGGATCTCCGTGAAGGACTGGGGCGCGATCCACAGAAGCTGGCTCTGGTGCAATCCAGCATGCCCGGCAAAATATTCGCAGATCTTCTGATTCTCGGTTCCGCAACGAACGAGGAATATAAATCCGCCCCGGGCGACGTGCGTGCTTATGATGTGCGCTCCGGTAAGCTGGTCTGGACCTTCCACACCATCCCGCGCCCCGGCGAGTACGGCTACGACACCTGGCCGAAGGATGCCTGGAGAACAGCAGGCGGTGCGAATGCATGGAGCGAACTGACAATAGATGAAAAGCGCGGCATCGTCTTCGTTCCAACCGCCAGCCCGAAGTACAACTTCTATGGAGCCAACCGCAAGGGCGCGAACCTGTTCGGCGATTGTCTGTTAGCGCTGGATGCGCGCACAGGCCGGCGTTTGTGGCATTTCCAAATGGTTCACCACGATATCTGGGATTACGACAATGCCACCGCGCCTAAACTCTTGACCGTTACCCACCAGGGCAAGCAGATAGATGTCGTGGCACAAGTAAACAAAGAGGGTTTCTTGTGGGTATTTGAACGCGAAACGGGCAAACCGCTTTGGCCCATTGAAGAACGGCCCGTGCCGCAGTCCGACATGCCCGGCGAAGAAGCGTGGCCGACACAGCCCGTTCCGTTGCAGCCGCCGCCCTTCGCCCGTCAGACATTTACCGCCAAAGACCTGAGCCCTTATATCAACGATCCTTCAGAACGCGAGGCACTTCTGGCACGCATTCGTGATGCTCGCAATGAGGGCATGTTCACACCGCCGGGCACGCGCGACACTGTTGAGATGCCGGGCAACAATGGCGGCGCCAACTTCGGCGGAGCAGCCGTAGATCCGCACAACGGCCTGTTGTTTGTGGTCTCAAAAGACTTGCCCGCCATGTTGAAGCTTCAACTCACCGCTCCGGCACCCGAAGCAAGCGCGGAAGGGGATCGCCAATACAAGTCAGGCTTCGGATTTCTGTTCACCAGCAGTGGCCTGCCTGCAATCGCTCCGCCCTGGACAACATTGACTGCCTACGACCTGAATCGCGGCACCATTGAATGGCAAATTCCGCTGGGTGAAGTTCCTGAGTTGGCGGCCAAGGGCATTCGCGACACCGGCAGTCATTTTCCGAAGGTGGCGCCGGTGGTCACGGCAGGCGGACTGCTGTTCGCGGGCACACGAGACCGCATGCTGCGCGCGCTGGATACTCGCAACGGGAAGGTGCTTTGGGAAACGGAGCTAAAAGCCGCGTTGGAAGGAATGCCCGCGGTATATGAGTTGGACGGCCACGAGTACATCGCGGTCTGCGCCGCCGCACAGGCAACTACGCACACGCACAACGTCCCGGGCCACCCCGCTTCTGCCGACCCTATCCCGGGTGAGTATGTGGTGTTCGGCCTGAACTGACGGTTAACGCGCCAGAACGCCAACGGCTTCCTTACGCACGGCCGGTGCTACCTTCGTTCCCAGCAGTTCAATTGCGTGCATCGTCTGCGCATGAGTTAACAAGGAGCCATTCAGCAAGATCGACAGCTGCGAAATGCCGCCGAGTACCTCGTTTTGATAGATAATCTTCTCGGCGATTGCCTCCGGGCCACCCACCATCAATGCCCCAGTCGGTTTGCAAGTTGCATCGAACTGGGCCCGCGTCACTGGCGGCCAACCCCGTTCCTTACCAATGCGAGTAAACGTTTCGGAGTATGAAGGAAAGAACTCATTGGCCGCCTGTTCGTTCGTGTCCGCAAGGTAGCCGTTCGTGTGAACGCCAACGCTCAACTGCTCCGGGGAATGTCCGGCGCGCCGTCCTGCCTCGCGGTACAAATCGACTAAAGGGCGAAACCGGCGCGGCTCGCCACCAATGATGGCGACCACCAATGGCAGGCCAAGCGCGCCCGCTCTCGCGAACGATTGCGGCGTCCCACCCACGCCTATGCGTACCGGTAGCGGGTTCTGTACCGGCCGCGGATACACGCCTTGCCCGGTCAGTGCCGCCCTGTGTTCTCCGGACCAGTGCACATTCGTGTTCTCGCGCAGCTTTAGTAGCAAATCCAGTTTTTCCGCAAACAGCTCATCGTAGTTGCTAAGGTCGTACCCGAATAGCGGATAGGATTCAATGAACGAGCCGCGCCCGATAATGATCTCCGCCCTGCCGCCCGAAATCAGGTCGAGCGTGGCAAAATCCTGAAAAACCCGTACGGGGTCATCGGAACTCAACACGGTGACCGCGCTTGTCAAACGGATTTTACTGGTCCTGGCCGCGGCCGCCGCCAGGATCACAGCCGGTGCTGAGGCCAGAAAGTCTGCCCGGTGATGTTCACCGATACCGAAAGAGTCCAATCCTACCTGATCCGCCAGTTCAATCTCTTCCAGGATGTCGCGAAATCGCTGTTCCGCGCTGATGTCTCTTTTTGCGTCTACGAAACTGTCGATTCCAATCTGCATGCCGGGGCCTCCAAAAGTATTTAGATCAAGTATATTGATGTCAATATGGTTCGAAAAGATGCACGGGGCAAAGGCCCGGACAGAAACTTGGCCGGCGTCCACATCTGGCTAGTGCTGATGAAGGCACACCATGCCATTCTGGCCCATTCGTCTCGAACCTTACGCAGTTCGGGGCTGGGCGACTCCGATTTCCGTGTCCTTGAAGCCCTGCTACACAAGGGTCCGCTGCCGGTAAACGTCATCGGTCCGAAAGTGTTCCTCACTCCAGGCTCTATCAGCATCGCCGTCGATCGGTTGTGTGAGAGGGGTCTTGTCTCCCGGGAAGCGGATCAGAAGGACCGCCGGGTGCGAACGGTGACGCTGACACCGGCGGGCCGTACGCTAATCAAACAAGTCTTCCAATCGCATGCACAGGAGATGGAAGCGCTGGCAAGCGTACTCAGTACACCGGAACGCAGCTGTTTGCTGCGAGCTCTTAAGAAGCTCGGAAAACACGCCGCCTCCGGACAAGCATCGTTGGTAAGAGATGATTCGTAAGTGAAAACTCGCCGATCCGTTCTCCGCGCCGCCGCCTCAACCGGCTTACTCACCGTTGGCCGCTCGCTTGCGCGTGGGGAGACTGCGGAGTTGCCGCCCTCTATAGCGACGCTCACATCCATGCGGAGCGAAGCAAAACCCATTACGCTTGAGGAACGCCGCGCCCGCATCGCCAAAGCGCAGCGCCTGATGGCGGATAACAAGATGGATGCCGTTCTGCTCACAGGCGGCACCTCACTTCGCTACTTCACCGGGATGAGTTGGTTCGGCAGCGAGCGTCTGTTTGCCACAGTGATACCCGCGGCCGGCCGCGCATTCGCTGTTTGCCCCGCCTTTGAAGAAGCGCGCGCACATGAGCAACTCGACCGAAGCCCGCTTGAAGGCGCACAGGTCATGACATGGGAAGAAGACGCGAATCCGTATACGCTGGTCGCCAATGGGCTTCGCTCGCTTGGCAAGTCGTCGGGCACGCTCGGCGTTGAAGAACGCACGCCCTGGGTCTTCAGCGACGAAATCGCAAAGGCTGCGCCCGGTCTGCACCTTTGCTCCGCCACACCGGTGACGGCCGGCTGCCGCATGATCAAGAGTCCCGCCGAAATTGCACTGATGCAACTCGCCAATCGCGCCACACTCAAGGTGTACGCAGCGGTGTATCGGGCGCTCCAACCCGGCATGAGTCAGACGCAGGCGTCGGACCTCATCAGCGCCGGCTATGAGCGTGTCGGGTTTCGCGGCGAAGCGAGTGTGCAGGTTGGTCCCTGGAGCGCGAATCCACATGGCTCCGTCACACCCCAGACCATCCGGGAAGACAGCATTGTGATGATCGACGACGGTTGCCTGGTGGAAGGCTACAGCTCCGACATCACCCGGACTTTCGTGCTAGGCAAAGCCAGCGACAAGATGAAGCAAGTCTTCGACGTGGTGCACCGGGCGCAACAAGCTGCTTTTGTAGCAGCCAGACCGGGCGCCGAATGCCAGTCAGTGGATGCAGCGGCCCGCAAGGTCATCAGCGACGCTGGTTACGGACCCGACTACAAGTACTTCACGCATCGCGTCGGCCACGGCATCGGCATGGACGGTCACGAGTGGCCTTATCTGGTGCGCGGCAACAAGCTGCGATTGCAACCGGGCATGGCCTTCAGCGATGAACCCGGCATTTACCTTCCGAATGAGTTCGGTGTCCGGCTGGAGGACGACATCCACATTACCGAAGCCGGCGCTGCATGGTTTACCGAACCAAGCCCGTCCATTGAAAACCCGTTTCCTGCGGGGTCGTGAAGGTCGTAAACTTCTGGAGGGAGGTGGGACGAACCACCCGGTTCCAGGCGCCAGAAATACGGCAAAACAGCCCGAAAGTCACTGAAAACCGCGCCTGTAGCGGCATAAACATTATTTGCTGGTTATGTTTGAACTTACTCGGTTATCATACGGCAAATGGTGCAACGTCGCTTCACCTTGGCAGGGGCCGCGAGTTTACGCGTCCTGATCTTCACAAGCGTCGCTTGCGCGGCGTCATTCAATGCCCAGGCACCCCCCCGAAGCATGCAAAGGCCAGTGACGGAAAGCTTTCACGGCATCATGATCACCGACCCCTATCGCTGGCTGGAAGATCAGGGCAGTGCCAATACGCGGGCGTGGATTGCGGCGCAGCAGAAGTACACCAAGTCGTACATGGCCAGTTTGTCGGGCCGCGACGAGGTTCGTGCGCAGCTGGCAAAATTAATGCGCGTGGACAGCTACCAGCCGCCCACCGTTCGCGGCGAGCGCCAGTTCTTCCAACGGAAGCCCGCCGACAAGAATCGCAATCAGCTGTGCCTGCGGGAAGGGTCGAATGGCCGCGACCAGGTGTTAGTGGATGCGAATGCCATCCGCGGCTCTCAACCGGCCAGCGTGCGCCTGCTGGATGTTTCGCAAGATGGACGCCTGCTCGCCTATGGCATTCAGGAAGGCGGTCAGGACGAACTTACACTTCACCTGTATGACGTGTCGGCGCATCGCGATCGCCGGGAAACGTTCGGCAAGGCCCGCTTCATGACGGTGTCGCTGCTTCCGAATAACGGCGGCTTTTACTATACGAAGTCTTTGCCGGAAGGGTGCCGTGTCTATTTTCATTGGCTGGGAACGGACATGCGCCAAGATGAGGAAGTCTTCGGCCACGGCTACGGCCCGGAGAAGTTCGTTTACGGCGCTTCCACTTACGATGGCCGCTGGCTGCTCTTGCAGGTGGTGACAGGCTGGGGCGTACAGAGCGATATCTATGTGATGCGGTTGGGGCGGGACACCAAACCCCATGTCCTGGTTTCGGGCTTGCCTGGTGAGTTCTCTCCTGCCTACTTCAACGATCAGCTGTTCGTGATGACAACCTGGAAGGCGCCCAACCGGCGCATCCTTCGCATCAACCTGCTGCACCCGGCTCCGGCAAACTGGAAGCAAATTATTGCCGAATGCTCCGATCACATGGAGTCTGCCACCGTCATTGGAGGCAAGCTGGTCATCAACTACTTGCACGACGTCGCTTCGGTACTCAAGACGTTTTCGCTTGATGGCAAAAGTGATGGCGATGTCGCGCTTCCCTCGTTAGGAACCATAGCCGACGTGGAAGGCGAACCGGATCACCCGGAGATGTTCTACGCTTTCTCCTCATTCACTTATGCGCCCGCTGAATTTCGCTACAACGTGAATACGCATGAGCAAAAGATCTGGTGGAAGGCGCCGGTAATAGACCATGCGGAAGACGTGGTTGTGCAACAGGTGTGGTACGAGAGCAAGGACAAAACCAGGATTCCTATGTTCCTGGTGCACCGCAGAGATTTCCGGCAGGATGGTTCTGCACGCGCGCTGATGACGGCCTATGGCGGCTTCGATGTGAGTTTGACGCCTGTGTTCGAAGAGGAAATTGCCTACTGGGTGGACCAGGGCGGCTTATTCGCTTTGCCGAATCTGCGGGGAGGCGGCGAATTCGGCGAGTCGTGGCATCGCGCCGGCATGTTTGGCCAGAAGCAAAATGTGTTCGATGACTTTGAATACGCAGCTGAGTATCTGGAGCGGAATCACTACACCAGCGCCTCGCGTCTGGGCATTGAAGGAATGTCGAACGGAGGCCTTCTAATGGGAGCCGCCCTCACGCAGCGTCCTGACCTGTTTGGCGCTGTGGTCTGCGAATACCCGCTTCTGGATATGGTGCGTTTCGATAAATTCAAAGTGGCCAAATGGTGGACCGCTGAATACGGCTCTGCTGAGAACAAGGATCAATTTTCCTACCTATACCGCTACTCGCCCTATCAACACGTGGAGAAAGGCGGCAAGTACCCGGCTGTCTTGTTTGTGACTGGTGATGGCGATACCCGTGTTGACCCGTTGCACGCCCGCAAAATGACGGCGCTGTTGCAGGCTTCGAGCAACTCCGGCCGCCCGATACTGCTGAAATACGACACGGCCTCCGGGCACTCAGGCGGAAAGCCAACCGATGTTAAGATTGACGACGCGACCGACGTCATGCTGTTCTTACAGCACGAGCTGAATTAAAGCTCTGCACCAGCAACGCTACCGCGACAACAACGGCAGAGCCGACCACGTTGTACCAAAGGAATGACATGCTGGTTGCGGCCGCTACCAGGAAGATAGCCGCTTCGCCCGCCAGCACTCCAATGAAGGCCGCCGTTCCTCGAACATGGGGCAGGGCAAACGCCAGCACAAAGACCCCAAGCAGCCCGCCATAGAACAGCGAGCCGACGATATTCACACGCTCGATTAATGCTCCGAAGCCGCGAGCGCCAAAGGCAGCGAATACCACGGCATAAGCACCCCAGAACACGGTCAGCAATCTGGACGCAAGCAGGTAGTGGCCATCCGAAGCGTCACGGACGATGTGCCGCTTATAAATGTCGATCACCGATACCGTTGCCAGCGAATTGATTTCGCCCGAGGTAGAGCCCATCGATGCGGAGAAGATCACTCCCACGGTGAGTCCAACTAGACCTATTGGAAGGTAGTTCGTCACAAACGAGAGAAAGATATAGTTTGTGTCGTCGTACTTGGCTGCTCCCACGGCGCGTCCGGTAAGTGCGAGTGCTGCGCTACGGCTCTTATTAAAGCTGTCCTGCGCTGCACGGAATGCCGACAGTGTCACTGCGGGTACAGGTCCTGGTTTTCGGGCCGCATCGCGCAGCGCATATGCAGCGGCGCGCCGTTTCTCGAATTCAGCATCGTGCTGCGCTTGCACATCCTTCCACCCTGGCGCACGTTGGGCGACTTGCGCGTCTTGTCGATGGAACACCGTAGGAGAGGGAACGAACAACGAAACAACGAACACCATGGCGCCAATCAGCAGAATGAAGACTTGCATCGGAATTTTCACCACTGCCGTGAACATCAGGCTGATCCGGCTCGCCGTGATCGACTTCCCCGTCAGATAGCGTTGCACCTGGCTCTGGTCGCATCCAAAGTAAGCGAGCGCCAGGAAGCAACCCCCAATTAAGCCGCTCCAAAGGTTATAACGGTTGCTCCAGTCAAGCTTAGTGTCGACCACCGTTAGCCGGCCGGCCGCCCCTGCCAGATGCAGCGCGTCAACAAACGAGACCGAATGGGGAAGGGCGTGAATGGCCACAACGAAGCTGACAATCAGGGCAACAAAGATCATGGTCATCTGCTGAACGTCTGCCCAGGTAAGGGCCTTGATGCCGCCCGTCGCCGTGTAAGTGACGACTAGCAAGCCAATCAGCACCGTGGTCCAACGGTCCGACCAGCCAAGGACCGTGGAAAGAGCGACTGCGGGTGCGTAGAGTCCAATGCCGGCGGAAAAACCGCGCTGGATCAAGAACAGAACGCTGACTAACGCCCGCGTTTTCGGATCGAAGCGTTTCTCCAGATACTCGTAGGCGGTATAAACGTTCGCCCGATGAAAGATGGGCACAGCCGTCATGGAGATGATGATCATCGCGATCGGCAGCCCAAAATAGAACTGCGCGAATCGTAGACCGTCGACGTAGCCTTGTCCAGTGGTGGAGATGAACGTCACGGCACTCGCCTGCGTGGCGAGAATCGAGAGCCCCATTGCATACCAGGGCATCGACTTCCCTGCCAGTAAGTAGCGAGTGACGGTGCTGCTACCGCGGCCCCGGTAAAGCCCGTATCCGACCAGCAGAATCAGCCAGGCAGCAAAAACCGCCCAGTCCAGCCCTCTCATTGGCGACGGCTCATCTTAAAAGGAGAAGGCCCTGGTAAACGCATAAAGAAGAGCTATGAGTACGGCGAGATACAGAACAACGCTGAAATAGACCCGTTTCCAAGTTCCCAGGAGCGGGGGCGGGCCATCGTTCTGTCTCATCAGCTCTCGTATCGACATGTGAAAAGGGAAGTAGTTAGCGGTTTGAGGGCGCACTTACGTTCGGTGTCGACTGCTGGTTAGTGCTATTACCCGATTCGTATTCCGACTGACGAACGCTGGCCACGAAAGGCCACATTCTTGATGATCGGCTACACTGAAAACCGTGGCAAACCAGACCACACGTCCTTCCATGAACGTTTTAATTGTCGACGACGAGGAATCACAACGAAACCCGCTTGCGGCGATGATCTCCGCCTGGGGGTTCAACGTCGAAACAGCGGGGGACGGTGTTGAGGCTTTAGATAAACTAACCAGTTTCGTTCCTAACGTCATCCTCACCGACTTAATGATGCCGCGGATGGACGGCTTCGAGTTGATGAAACGCCTGGGCTCGGATGGCAACATGCCTCCAGCCATCGTACTGACTGCGTTCGGCAATATCGAAACTGCCATCCAAACAATCCACGATCTGGGCGCTTTTTGGTTTCTTGAGAAGCCCATTCAGCCAACGGCATTGAAGGTCTTGCTGGAACGCGCCGGTTCGCAAAGCCGGCTCGCCGAAGAGACTGAGCGGCTGCAGCGGCAGTTGTCGAATATGGGTGTCCTTGTGGATATGGTTGGCACCTCGCGACAGATGCAGCAGGTGTTCGACGTGATCCGGCAAGTTGCTCCCAGTAAAGCTGCTGTCTTGGTAGTGGGCGAAAGCGGTACAGGAAAAGAATTGGTCGCGCGCGCAGTTCATCAACTGAGTCCCCGGCGCGGCGGTCCGTTCGTTGCTATCAACTGCGCGGCGATGCCCGAAACATTGATGGAAAGCGAGCTGTTCGGACATGAAAAGGGCGCTTTCACCGGTGCCTTGGAACGCCGCGCGGGTTGCTTCGAACTGGCCCAGCATGGCACCCTTCTGCTGGACGAACTGGCCGAAATGCCCGCCGGAACGCAAGCGAAGTTGCTGCGTGTGCTGGAAGACTCCCGCGTCCGGCGCCTGGGTGGCAAGGGTGAGATCTCAGTGGACGTCCGCGTGATCGCTGCTACCAATCGCAGCATCGATGAAGCGTTGAAAAAGGGCGATCTCCGAGAGGACCTTTACTATCGTCTGAACGTTTTCCAGATCTTTCTGCCGCCGCTGCGAAGCCGCCTGGAAGATATTCCGGTGCTCGCCGAAACTCTCATCACCAACCTGAATCGCAAGCACGCATGCAACATCACCGCCGTGAATGGGGACGTGATGGAGGCCTTTAAGCGCCACAACTGGCCCGGAAACGTGCGCGAACTGCGCAATGTACTGGAGCGCGCGGTCATCATGGCAGGCGAGGGCGAAATCCAAATGGCGCACTTGCCTTACGACTTCGGTGTTTCCGTTGGCAGCCGGCCGCCCGCTCAGGTCTTTGAACCCGAAAGTGTTCGCCTGCCTGTCGGCACTACGGTGGGCGATGCCGAAAAGGCGCTTATCCAACTCACGCTGCAGCACACCAAGAACAACAAGACGCGCGCTGCTGAGATCCTGGGCATTAGTTTGAAGACTTTGTTCAATAAGTTGAAGGAATACGGCGCTGCCGAGACCGCGGAAGGTAGTGCTTAAACCATGCGGCTGCATGCTACCCTGAGGTTTCTGCATGACGGCCGCGACTGACCTGAAGCGGACTCCCCTCTTCGATACACACCTCGCTCTTCACGCCCGGATGGTAGATTTCGGCGGATGGCATATGCCTGTCCAGTATTCCGGGATCTTAGATGAGCACAATGCGGTTCGCAACGCGGTGGGACTGTTCGATGTCAGCCACATGGGTGAGATCGACATTAAAGGTCCCGGCGCTGCCAAGCTGACTGACTACGTCTCCACCAACAACGCCGCGAAACTCAAGCTAGGACAAGCCCACTATTCTGCTCTCTTAAATGAGAAAGGTGGATTTGTCGACGACATCCTGGTGCATAAGGTCGCTGATGACCACATCTTCATCTGCGTCAATGCCTCCAATCAGGAAAAGGACTTCGAACACATTCGCTCCTACGCGGATGGCTTTGATGCGCAGGTCGATTTCACCAGCGGCAACTACGCGCAGATTGCCGTGCAGGGCCCGAGAGCGAGAGGCACGTTGCAGAAACTGACGTCGACGGACCTGTCCGCCATCAAATACTACTGGTTCACGGACGGTGAGGTCAATGGAGTTCCGGCGCGTATCGCGCATACCGGTTACACCGGGGAAGATGGATTTGAAGTGTATGTTGCGCCCGCTTCTGCCTCGGCGGTTTGGGACGCGCTGATGAACGCCGGGGAGGAATTCGGCATTAAACCGTGCGGCCTTGGTGCGCGTAATACGCTGCGCCTGGAAGCCAAAATGGCGCTCTACGGTCACGAACTCACCGACTCCATCACTCCTTGGGAGGCCGACCTGGCCTGGATCGTCAAGCTGGACAAAGGCGAATTCATCGGCCGTGGGGCGCTGCTCGATCAGCAGGCAAGTGGCGTCACTCGCAAACTGGCCGGCTTCGAAATGCAGGAGCGTGGGATTGCTCGCGATGGTTATGATGTTGTCGCCGGGGCACAGCGGGTAGGCTGGGTGACCAGTGGCGGACCGTCGCCTTCGCTGAACAAGAATATCGGCCTTTGCTACGTGCCTGCCGCCGAAGCTGAGGTGGGAAAGCAGATACAGGTTTCCATCCGAAACACGCCCGTTAACGCCGTGATCGTTCCAACGCCCTTCTATAAGCGAGCCAAGACATGAGCTATCCAGAGACATTCAAATACACAAAAGAGCACGAGTGGGTTTAGGTAGAAGACGGCACGGGCACCATTGGCATCACGGACCACGCGCAGAAAGAATTGGGCGATATCGTTTTCGTGGATCTGCCTAAGGTCGGCACGCAGATGAAGAAGGGTGACACGCATCGGTTCGGTGGAATCCGTGAAGGCCGTTTCCGATATCTACTCGCCGATTTCGGGCGAATCATCGAGGCCAATGAGCTCCTGACGAAGAGCCCGGAAAAGCTGAACGAAGATCCGCACGGCGTTGCCTGGCTCGCGAAGCTGAAACTCGCCGATCCCCAGCGAAATAAACGATCTGATGAGTTCGGCCGACTATCAGAAGTATGTAGGCGCTCGAATAGATTTGCGTTACTTACCTAAATCAGATTCCGAACGCCGCGAGATGCTCGGCGACCATCGGCCTCGCTTCGGAAGAAGAACTCATTTCATATTTGCCTGAGGATGTCCGCTTCCGAGGAAATCTTGCGCATTCCCGATGGCAAGAGCGAATACGAGATTGTCGATTACTTCCGGCAGCAAGGCGGTCGCAATGCAACCACCTACCCTAGCTTCTTAGGCGCCGGCGTTTACAATCATTACCGCCCGGTGATGGTGGATACGATTGTGTCCCGCGGTGAATTCCTCACGTCTTACACCCCCTATCAGGCCGAGATCTCGCAGGGCACGCTCACCAGTATCTTCGAATTTCAGACCATGGTCTGTCAGCTGACCGGAATGGAAGTAGCCAATGCTTCCATGTACGACGGTTCGTCGGCTGTGCCGGAAGCCGCCATGATGGCTGTTCGCATCACACGCCGTGACAAAGTGCTGGTCTCGCGAACGCTCCATCCGGAATACCGCGAAGTGCTCGGGACCTACACCAAGCACCAGGGCATCCCGGTGGAAGAGTTTGCCTACGGCAAAGATGGCCGGATCGATCTGGACGAGCTGCGGCAAAAGGTCGACAAAAGATGTCGCGTGCGTGATTGTGCAGATCGCCAAACTTCTTCGGTTTGCTGGAGCAGATTAAGGAGCTAAAGAGCATCGCCGCTGCGCAGGGCGCACTGCTGGTGGTTGTCTTTACGGAAGCCGTGGCTCTCGGCATCATCGAACCGCCCCGCGAAGCCGACATCGTGGTCGGCGAACTGCAGAGCTTTGCGATTTCGCCCAGCTACGGCGGGCCCTACGTCGGGATCATCGCTACACGCGAGCAGTACATGCGCCAGATTCCGGGACGGCTGGTCGGTGAAACCACCGACGCCAATGGCCGCCGAGCATTTTGCCTCACGCTTGCCACGCGCGAGCAGCACATTCGCCGCGAAAAGGCGACATCGAATATTTGTACGAACCAAGCGCTCCTCGCTTTGATGGCCACTGTATTCATGAGCGTCTATGGCAAGCGGGCATGCGCGAACTGGCTGAACAGAACTTATCGAAGTCGCATTACCTGGCGGGTAAACTGCCGCTGCGTTTCGCGGCCCCGTTCTTCAATGAATTCGTCGTCGCGTACCAACGGCAAATCTCCCGAGCAAGTGAATGCCGCATTGCTGCGACAAAAAGATTGTTGGTGGTCTGCCGCTGGGCCGCTTCTACCCTGAGCTCGCGGATTGCATGCTGCTATGCGCCACCGAAATGAATAAACGTTCGGACATGGACGTCGTAGCTGCGGCGTTTGGAGCCTGAGAGCGCGATGATCGAAAAAGTCTTACCTCATATCGTTCAAGATGAACCGCTTCTGTTTGAGCGCAGTTCGCCCGGCAAAAACGGCTATCAGCTTGCCGGCGTTGGATGTGCCCGCAGTCGATCCCGCCGCAGGCGCTTGGGCAGCCAACGTCCGCGAGGAGATTGCAGGTTTCCCGAAGTGAGCGAAGTCGATGTAATCCGTCACTTCACGCGCCTTTCGACCTGGAACTACGCAATCGATCTGGGCCTGTACCCGCTCGGCTCCTGCACGATGAAGTACAACCCGCGCGTCAACGAACTGGTGGCGCGTACCGAAGGTCTGGCCTGGGCGCATCCGTATGCGCCCGACGAACTGTCGCAAGGTTGCTGGAAGTGATCGCCGCTCTGGAACACGCGCTGGCTCGAGATACCGGCTTGGATGCCGTAACGCTGCAGCCCGCTGCCGGCGCGCACGGCGAGTTTACCGGCATCCTGATGATTCGCGCGCTGCTCGAAAAGCGCGGCAATCCCCGCAAAAAAATCCTGGTGCCCGATTCCGCGCACGGAACCAACCCCGCAACCGCATCGATGGTCGGCTACGCGGTCGAGAACATCAAGTCGAACGATCGCGGCGTGGTCGATCTCGAAGTACTGGAGACGCGCTGTCAACCGAAGACGTCGCCGGGCTGATGATCACGAATCCGAATACGGTCGGCGTGTTCGAAGAAAACATCCGGAAGATCTGCGACATCCTGCATGACAAGGGCGCGCTGGTCTACATGGACGGCGCCAACATGAACGCGCTGGTCGGCATTGTGCGGCCCGGCGATCTCGGCATCGACGTCATGCACTTGAACCTGCACAAGACGTTTTCGACTCCGCACGGCGGCGGCGGCCCTGGCGCAGGCGCGGTGGCGTGTTGCGAAGGTGCTCGCGCCCTTCCTTCCCGGTCCGCGTCTTGAAGCGCGAAGGCGAGTTGTGGAAGTGGAACTACGATCTGCCGGATTCCATCGGCCGCGTGCGCGCGTTCTACGGCAACTTCGGCGTGCTGGTCCGCGCGCTTGCCTACATCATGGCGCATGGCGGTGACGGTTTGCGCCGCGCGACTCTCGATGCGCTGCTCAACGCAAACTACATCCGCACGCTGCTCGAGCCTTACTACGAAATCGCCTACAAAGCGCCCAGCATGCATGAATGCGTGTTCAGCGACGATCGTCAGGCAAAGAAGGGCGTGCGCACCGGCGACATCGCCAAGCGCCTGATCGATTACGGCTTTCATCCTTACACCGTGAGCTTTCCGCTGATCGTTCGCGGCGCGCTGATGATCGAGCCGACCGAAACCGAGAGCAAGCGCGAACTCGATCTGTTCGTCAAAGCGATGATCTCTATCGCCAAAGAGGTGGAGAGAATCCCGACCTGATCTTGAAGGCGCCGCACTCCACACGCAACGGGCGGGTGGACGAAGTGACGGCCGCGCGCAAGCCGATCGTTCGCTGGAAGTCCTAGTCCCAAGCCAGTGGACGCCGAATTTCCTGAAGAATCTGGCTCACATTGGAGATCACGTATCGGCGCCGAGCGATTGAGTCGCAATTGTCGTGACGTTCGATCCCCGCGGCGCCCAGACGCCGGGTCGGTCGGTCCGAACAGCGCCACCACCGGCGTTTCCGTCGCCGCAGCCAGATGCGTCATGCCGGAATCGTTTCCAATGTAAAGTTTGCGCCCCGCGAAGCCAGGCCGCCAAATCGAGTAGATTGTCGAATCGGATCGCCTCAGGCAACGGCTCTTCTGGCCCGGCACACCATTCGACAGGGAAGTGAAGCGACTGAGCCAAGCTCGCGAAAGTTCGCCAGCGGCCAGTTCTTTCGCGCACTTCCGGAGAACGGATGAATGCACGATCGTGTCCCTCGGCGGCGTAGCTGGCACGGTCAGCCGTGCCCGTAAACCGAACGGTGCCCCTACTTGGTCCGCGAAAAAATCGGTTGCGTGCCAGCGTTCTCGGGCGTTGGCAGTGCCCGCAGGAACTGCGCTTGGGGCGCAATCGGTGCACGCTCGAGAATTCGGGGCGATTTGCGCCGTACCAGCTCACGATGGAGTCGAAGCTCTTCAGTCGCTCCACCAGCCTGGATCAGCCCGCAGATCGCTCACATCCCAGCAAATCGAGACCTGTGCCCGCAATGCCCGCACCCGGTCCGCAAACTGAGCAGCGGCATAACGCACTCGGCGCCCACACCTCGGTGTAAGTCGTTCGCAAGATACTGCCAGAACGGGCAAGGCCAACATGCAATCGCCAATGCGCTCCGGGTCTTATCAGTAGCCTCCTCATGCTCTGCGATAATTTAACTTGAGCAGCAGCCGTTCCTCTTGTTGCCTGGCTTGTAGCGCCACTGTTCCGGCGCTGCCCTTGATTCCGGAGCCAGCCAAACCGTCATCATCGCCGTACGTCCATCTCGGGTACGGTTGGGCCCAGCGCCGCCGCGGTGAACTCGGTCCCCTTGCGGACGAGCAGCACGCGTCAAAAGCTGCTCGCATTTATCGACGAGGTAGCGCCCACGCGCATCGTGTTCCTGGGCGATCTTGTGCACGCTCCTCGGCCCTGTACGGAAGAGCGCGCACTGGATTGAAGTCTCTTCTTTGTGATCTAGCCTGCCGGACCGAACTGATCTCCGTGCGCGGCAATCACGACCGGGCTTTCGCTCGCGAGTTTGCGCATCTGCCCGTTCGCACCGTGGACGAATGGCGCGAAGGCCGCTGCATTGCCATACATGGCGATAGGCTTCCAAGCACTTCGCCGGAGGGACACGTGCTTGTGATGGGGCATCTTCACCCGGCGCTGCCGGTTCGCGACGCGGCTGGCGCAGGGCAAAAGCTGCCCGTATTTCTCGCCACCAGTACCTGCGTCCTGCTGCCGGCGTTCTCGCCCTTTGCTGGCGGGTACGACCTGCTCTGCGGTTTGCCGGAAGAACTTCTCCCACTCTTCGGAAACGAACCGATACATGCGGTTGCCAGCACCGGCAAACGGGCAGCAGCTTTGGGTGAACTCGGCCGGCTGATGGAGCGAACTCTGGGCAGGAACGCGGAACACCCAGCCAGTTCCGGCGCCGGCTACCCCGCGCTCACAAAACCACGTCAGGCCGTTGACGGATCTCCAGGCATCCCTTACCCAGCGGTAAAAGTTTGCCCGGATTCAGCGTGCACCCAGGGTCGAACAGAGTCTTGAACCTCTTCACCAGGTCTAATGTGTCGTCTGAAAACTGGTGCGCCATCAACTCCATCTTTTCCATGCCGATCCCATGTTCACCGCTGATGGAGCCGCCGACGGAAATGCAGAAATCCAGGATCTCTTCTCCGGCCAATTGAGCGCGCCGAAGATCCCCTTCCTTGCGCGAGTCGAACGGAATGATGGGGTGCATGTTGCCATCGCCGGCGTGAAAGATGTTGCTGATAGCAAGCCCGTACTTCTCGCCGATGGCCGCAATGGCATGCAGCGTGGGCGCAATCTGTGTGCGCGGCACAACCCCGTCCTGCACATAGTAAGTGGGGCTAACCCGGCCTATTGCGCCGAATGCATTCTTGCGCCCCTTCCACAGCAGGTCGCGTTCGGCTGCGGATTGGGCGATGCGAACTTCACGAGCGCCGCACGCCTGGCAGACTTGCTGAATCGCGCGGGCCTGCTCTTCCACCGCTTCCGTCAAGCCTTCTACCTCAATCAACAGCACAGCCGCGGCGTCCATGGGATAACCGGCATGCGTTGCGGCCTCCACCATGCGCAGCATGGGACCGTCCAGCATCTCGAGCGCCACCGGAATGATGCCCCGGCATGTCAGCTCACCCACCGTTCCGCCAGCCTGCTCGGCACTGTCATAAACGGCGAGCAACGTTTTAACCGCTTCGGGCTGGCGCATCAAACGAACAGTAATTTTCGTTACCAGCGCCATAGTCCCTTCGGACCCGGTAAGCAGGCCCGCGAGGTCATAGCCTGCAGGATCCAGCTCTTTTCCCCCAACTTCGATGACGGTTCCGTCGGCCAGCACCGCCTCTAACCCAACTACATGGTTCGTGGTGACGCCGTATGCCAGGGTGTGCGGGCCGCCGGCGTTTTCGGCGACGTTGCCGCCCACAGTGCAGGCTCGCTGACTCGATGGATCGGGCGCGAAGAAGTAGCCCGACGATTTCACGGCAAGCGAAACGTCCAGATTCACCACGCCGGGCTGCACTACAGCGCGCTCATTCGGGATATCGATCTCGAGAATACGGTTCATGCGGGAAAAGGCAACCACAAGGCCGCCCGCACGCGCGATGGAACCGCCGCTCAGGCCCGTGCCGGCACCGCGTCCCACCAATGGCAGTTTGTGCTCGCGGGCAAGCTTAACGGCAGCTACAACGTCGTCGGTCGTGCGAGGGAACACCACCAGGTCGGGGCTGGCCTTATCGACGCCGCCATCGTACTGGTAAAGTGTCAGGTCCGTTGCATGGGAGAGCACGCCTGCCCTGCCGAACCGGCTTTCGAACGCGGTAAGCGCACTTGGGCTCAGGGCCATAAACAATTAGAGGATAGAGCGAACGTAACTCTGAATGTTGTCGCTCAACCAGTTCTCACCTTCCGGGAATTTCTTCACCACACGACCGTCCTTGATGATGTACGTTTCCGGGTACTGGAAGGTGCCGTACGTGCCGCTCAAGTCTGCCTTGGGATCGCGAATGGTCTCGAAGGAGACCGGAATGCGCTTAAGGAAATTACGATACTTCTGCTCATTCTTGTCGATACTGACCGCCACCACTACTACTCCGTTTGGAGCAAACTCCTGTTGAAACTGGTTCAATGACGGTATTTCCTGTAAACAGGGCGAACACCAGGTGGCCCAAAAGTTCAGTACCAGGATCTTCCCGCCGAAGGAGGTTGGCGTGATCCGCTTACCCTGGTCCGTGACGATGGAGAACTCTGGCGCCCGCTGTCCTTCTTTGGCGGTGGTGTCGCGAAGACTCCAGAAGATCAGGCCGGCAAAGGCGAGTACCAGCGCTAACAGAAGCGCACGGAAGAGGTTAGTGGTTGTGTTCACAGCGACTGTGGGAGCGACCTTCTGCAGGCCTTGTTAGCCTGCCGGATGTCACTAAATACCAGTATCTTACGTCACCGCGGAAGCATCCAATCAAGTGGGCATGTACGTCACTCGAAAGGCCGAATTTTCCGCTTCTCACGTGTGTTGCCTTCCTGGTTTAACTGATTCCGAAAACCGGGCGCTTTATGGCGAGAATGCCAATCCTCACGGGCACGGACACAATTATGTCGTGGAGGTGAGCGTGGAGGGCGACCCCGATCCGAACACCGGCATGGTAATGGACTTGAAAGATCTGAAGGCCATTCTGGAAGAGGAGGTTGTGGAACCCATGGATCACCGCTTCCTGAACTTCGAAGTAGCGCCTTTCGACAAGGTGGTGCCAACAACCGAAAATGTGGCCCTTGAGATCTGGCGCCGCTTGGAACCACGGCTTACGTTGGGGAGCACGAGGCTCGCGAAAGTGCGTCTCTTCGAAACCAACGATTTGTATGTAGATGTAACTGCCTCACCGGCAGAGCCCACGGTATGATCACGGTCACGCGCCGCTACCGTTTCAGCGCCTCTCACCGGCTTCATCTAAGGTCGCTGTCGAATGAAGCCAATCAGCAGCTATACGGGAAGTGCAACAACCCATTCGGGCATGGCCACGATTATGTGCTGGAGGTGACCTGCGAGGGTCGCGTGAACGAGAGAACAGGTCTGCTGCTGGACGGCGCCCAACTGGATCGGCTGGTGGAAGAACAAGTGCTTCGCGCGTTCGCATTCCGTGACCTTAATCACGACGTTCCGGAGTTTTCGCAACTTGTTCCTACCACGGAGAACATCGCAGCGGTCATCGTACAACGGCTAAGAAGCAAGTGGCCGGGAACAATGGGAAATGCCGCGCACCTCCTCCGGGTGCATGTTCAGGAAACAGATCGGAATGGCTTTGAAATCCTACTGGGATCGCTACCAAACGCCAGCGAGACGGAATCGGCCGGTCCGATGGAATCGGAAAGGGTGAGCAATGCATAAGGGCAACGGACAGCCGCATCGCAACGGGAGCAAGTCCTCTGATGCGGCGCTCGAAAACGAAGAATCGACCATCGCGGCCAACCTCCGGGAGATCCTCTTCGAACTGGGCGAAGACCCAAACCGGGAAGGTCTGCTGCAGACCCCGCAACGCTCAGAGAAGGCTCTTCGCTTTCTTACCAGCGGCTACTCCGCCGATGTCGAGAAGATCGTCAACCAGGCGCTTTTCGATGTGGAGTACGACGAAATGGTGATCGTCCGTGACATTGAGTTCTTCAGTATGTGCGAACATCACCTGCTACCGTTCTTCGGTAAGGTGCACGTTGCCTACTTGCCTGATAAGAAGGTGATCGGCTTAAGCAAGATCCCGCGCATTGTCGATGTCTTCGCGCGACGCTTTCAAATTCAGGAACGCATGACCCAGCAGATTGCGGAAACTATTCAGCAACACGTGCAGCCCCGCGGCGTCGCTGTGGTCTGCGAAGCCCAGCATTTCTGCATGATGATGCGAGGCGTCGAGAAGCAGCATTCCGGCGCAATCACCAGCGCTATGCTGGGTGCATTCCGGAACAACAAGGAAACTCGTAATGAGGTTCTGTCATTGATCGGGCAGCGCGCGCGACCCTGATTTGCGGGCGTCCGGCGCGTGTTAGCATCGGGTCATGGTCGACCAGTATCGCCTCTTTCAGGCGGGCCCAGATCCGTTTGGGCGCATGTGGAATGTGCAGTTTCGATGGCTGCAAACCGGCATCACCATTCGCCATGCGGATACCGTCGACGTTAAATTCTTTGTGACTCCCGATGGCGGAGAAACCGAAGAGAAGGTGGTTGCGCTCAACCATCCGGACTTGCTGCGACTCTGCCAGGAACGAAAGCGCAAATTGAGCGATCCCTTCTGCGCGCGTTTGGCTGCCACCCACCTGCAGCACATGATAGAAACTTCCGAAGACATGGACAAGACACTCGTCGCCGTGCCGATTGAGGAGTTGTACTTGCTCGACCGGGAATTGCACGGTGAAACAGTTCCCCAGCGCGCATAATCAAAGGGTGCGTACGCTCAGAAGATCGTGCTAAGAGTGGTTTTCGTGAATTCTGTTGAGAGTAGGTCCTTGCATTAAAGTGCCCCAACCAAATTCCAAGAAGGATTTATCAATGGTCAGTTGTCCAAGCTGCGATGCTCCCATCGACGTTGAAGAAGAGGAACTCGATGAGGGTGATGTCCTTTCGTGTGACGAATGTGGCGCTTCTCTTAAAGTTGCCAGTGTAAGCCCCCTCGAACTCGAAACCGACGAAGATAAGGACGAAGAAGACGAGGACTTTGACTTCGATGAGGATGACGATGACGATGACGACGAAGAAGAAGAGGAAGAAACTGAAGACTGGCATTGATATGCCGTTTCCGGCCTCCCACCCGGCCCCGTCCCTGAGTAGCTGATGCGTCGTTTGTCCCTACTTGTCCTTGTAAGAGCGGCCGTTGCAGGCACTCTCGCCATTGGTGTTTGCACCGCCCAGCAGCAGGGCACAAACGCCCCAGTCATTCCACAATCCGGCGAGCTTCATATCCCGCCCAACACCCGCGTTATTGAGGGAACTGTGAAGGACGCGCATGGCACGCCGATATCCGGGGCTATCGTGCTGCTCAAAGACACCAAAACACTTCAGATCCGGTCGTATATCGCGCAGAGCGACGGAACTTATAAGTTCTTTGGATTGAGCACAGATGTAAACTACCAGGTTCGCGCCCAGGCCAAAGGATTGACGAGTTCCGACAAACTGATCAGCGTGTTCGACAGTCACAAGTTCATCAAGGTCGATCTCACCATCAAAGACAAGAAAAAGAATGCGAAAAGCTAACCTTCGGGCCGTAGCCGGATGAGAAATACCGAAATCGTCGAGCGTTTGAAGGCCATCGGCGTTGTGCCTATAGTCCGAACGTCAAGTGCTGAATTTGCGATCAAAGCGGCGGAAGCCGTATACGAAGGCGGTATCGGTTGTGTGGAAATTACCATGACCGTGGACGGCGCTGTCCGCGCACTGGAGGCGGTTGCAGATCGCTACGGGGATAAGATCCTGTTAGGGGCCGGCACCGTTTTGGATCCCGAAACCGCCCGCATATGTATGCTCGCAGGGGCTCAGTTCTTTGTCACGCCCAGCCTGAACACTCGTACCATTGAAGCGGCGAAGCGGTACAGTAAGCCCATTTTCCCAGGTGCATTGACCCCCACGGAGATCCTGACCGCGTGGGAGGCTGGAGCCGATGGCGTAAAGGTTTTTCCGTGCAGCGCACTGGGTGGTGCAAAGTACATAAAGGCGTTGAAGGGACCGTTCCCACAGATCGACTTGGTTCCCACCGGCGGCGTAAATCTGGAAACGGTGGGAGACTTCTTCCGCGCCGGATCGTCGGCAGTGGGTGTCGGCGGTGAACTGGTGGACGCGAAAGCCTGTTCTGAAGGCAATTATGCTCTCATTACGGACCGCGCTCGACGGTTCCACGAGGCTGTTTCTGCAGTTCGCTCCGGCGGCGGCACTAACGCCTAGTATCGCGGGATCGCGGCGTCTATCTCGCGGCTCCAGCGATCAATGCCGCCCGACACGCTGAAGCAGTTTTCAATCCCCCGTTGCCGAAGCCAGACCACCACATTTAAGCTGCGGACACCGTGGTGGCAGAGCACAGCAAGCTCCTCCTCATCGGCCATTGCCTCCAGCTTTTGCACTTGTGCCGGAACAGACTGCATCGGGATCAACTCGCTACAGGGCAAATGTGAGAGGGCATATTCTTCAGGTTCCCGCACATCTATCACGCGAATGCGGTCGCCGCTCGCCATGCGTTTTTGCAAATCAGCGGGACTAAGTTCCAAAGGCGCTTCCATTTATCCTGCTCTCTCAGCATAGTCAATGGACGAACGGAAAACGAATTGATCTAGTAAATCTGCCTTATGCGTGCCATACTGATCTCTCGAAGAAGGAGGTTCATTTGGCGCAGCGAGCGGACGCGATCGCGCAGTACCACGAACTCCTTCAGCAGCCTGATTTCCGCGATCTCTCCTGGGCCGACGAGTTACAGGAAGATATGCGTAACCAAGGACTTACAGATTCCGGGCGGTTACTCACGCCAGTACTCCGGCCCCACTTCCTCGCGCGAGAGCAAGTGGCCCGCCTGGCCGCCGTCACGGCTAAATTAGCCAAAATTCTCGCCCGGGTTGAAGCTTTCGCGCTCAGCTCGCCGCAAATATGGAACCGGCTTGGCATGCTACCGGTAGAAAAAGCGTTGGCCGCGTTGCCCTGCGGCTACGCACGGCCAAACGTCGCGTCCCGCTTGGATGCCGCTGTCCAGAATGGTTCTTTGAGTGTCCGTGGGTTTGAACCTTTTTCTGCCTCGGGTCTCGCTTATACGGATGCATTGGCCAATTTGTTTTTGCAATTGCCCATTATGAGGGAATTTACCCGCTCGGGTTTTAAGGTAGCAAAGCTGGGCGGTCCGGAAAAGCTGCTTGAGGCGATCTTGAGTGCGTGGCTTGAGTTCGGGGGACAACACAAACCCAACGTCGCTATCTTGCAGGCGAAAAATTCGACTGGAAGCGGCGGCGAGGCGGAGTACATTGCCAGCCTATTCCGGCGTACGGGATTGGCGGCCCGCGCCCTCACTCCGGACCAACTGGAGTTTGCGCAACGGAGACTTCGCGCCGGGGACTTCGAAGTCGACATCGTCTTCCGGCGTCTGGATACTCGCGAAATGTTGGTGCGTTGCGAACTGACTCATCCTTTGATTGAGGCGTATCGCGCGGGCGCGGTCTGCCTTGTAAATGGTTTTCGGTCTGAACTATGGGAGCGTCGCGCCTCCTTCGAGTTACTAACTGACGAAGATGTTACTGCTTCCTTCAGTGCCGCGGAATGCAAACTCATTCGTGAGACGGTACCGTGGACAAGGTTTCTGGTTCCGCGGAAAACGAAGCGGCAGGAGGAGGCGGTTGATCTTCTGTCTCACATTACCGAGAACCGCAAGAACTTTGTTTTGCGGCCAAACGACATCACGTGCGATCTGCCCGACTACAAAGGCGCCGAACTGACGGCATCGGGGTGGGACAATGCCTTGCGCTTGGCTCTGCGTTCTCCCTATGTGGTTCAGGATGCCTGTCCCACATCGCCAGAATCGTTTCCGGTTTACCGCTATGGCGAGATGAATCTGCAGCCGCTTGCTGTTTCCGTAATGCCACATCTGCTGGACGGAGCTATGCAGGGTGCCTCGGCACTACTGCAAACTTGCCCTACCAGCACGGCGCGCACCGTTGCGCTGGCGCCAGTACTCACCGTCCAGTAAGCAGCGGCGGGCTTATTGAACCGACGTAGCGACAATCCGGGAGTCGCTCTCGTACTTGCGATAGCCGCTGAAGGTGGCTTTCTGTTCACCGCGAAAGCTCTTGAACAAAAACCGCGCCGAGCCTTGCAGGTCGAACTCTTTCGGCAGCCAGACTTCATCATTGATGCGAGCCAGTTCGTAACTCAGGTGTGTTCCCTTGCTGATGCGCGCAAACACAAAGCCAACTGACACATCCTCAGTAAACTCAGCTTCCACTCGAGTCATCATGTTGTTCTGTTTGTCCACAAACAGACGAGCCTTGATCTTACTCAGCATGGAAGCATACTTACCGTTGTAGCCGGGCTTGGGTCTAAGTGACAGTACGTAAGCCGGACGACCGCCCACTATCTGGTCTTGCACCTGCGTGATGATGTAAGCCGCGGGAATGTACTTCCAGTATTCGTTGTTTTGATGCCGTTCCCGCTCTGCTTTCGCCCGTAAATCAGCGCGCTGCGCTTCGCTTAATTTGGCCGCCTCGGCAACCGCCCGCTCTATTCGCTGCTCCTCGCGCTTGGCGCTGGCGCCTTCCAGTGGCTTGCCATCCTTCGAAAGCAGATGCTCGTAGCGCCGCTCTCCCAGGTACAGAATGTCTTTCTGTTCTGTATGGAATTCTTTGGGCCGTCCTCCCCCGTCCACCAGGTGCTCTTCTGAGACCTCATGATAGGTGTAAGAGGTGCGTTTTGCATCGCTTTTTTCCATTGCGGCTAACGCTCGCTGTAGAATCTCCTGCGGGTCGGAAGATGCGGGCTGCGAAGTGCCTTGTGCAAACAGCGCAACGGATGCCCATAGCGCAACCGCAACGCGGCGTGCCGGCGGACGGCTTGGTCGGAAGACATAGGAGTATCCGAAATAGCGCTGTGGCACGTATCAGCACCAGTACAACACAGCCTGGATCAAGGCCCTGCTTATGTGCAACTCAGACGCTAAGAACGTTACGCCAGAAGCTTCTCAAGCGTTGATCCGCGTACAATCATCGTCTCGTTGCGCTCCGGACCTACGGAAACAGACCCGATTTCAACGCCGGTGCGCTCTTCAAGGAAACGCAGATACTCTTGCGCTGGCGCCGGTAAGCCGTAAATGCTGGTGGTTCCGCGCGTCGATCGTTTCCATCCGGGCAGTTTCTCAAAGACCGGCTTAATCGCTTCCATTCGGCGCGTGCTGGCAGGCATGTGGTGGATCGTCTCGCCGTCCACTTCATACGCAACGCAAACCGGAACCTCATCAGCTCATCCAGCACATCCAACTTAGTAATGATCAAGCTATCGAAGCCGTTGACTTCCGCCGTATAGCGCAGCAGCGGTACGTCGAACCAGCCGCATCGCCGCGGCCGGCCCGTCACCGAACCAAATTCATTGCCTGCTTTGCGAATCTGCTCACCCATCGGGCCGTGATCTTCCGAAGGGAACGGACCTGCCCCCACGCGAGTGATGTATGCCTTCGAGACACCCACAATGCCATCGATCTTATTCGGCGCGACGCCGGTGCCGGTGCAGGCTCCGCCGGCGGCCGCACTGGAACTGGTGACAAACGGGTAAGTGCCGAAGTCTATGTCGAGCATCGTGCCTTGCGCACCTTCAAAGAGGATGCTCTTGCCTTCGCGAATCATCTGATTCAACAGGTGCGACGTGTCGCAGGCAATCGGCCGTATTTGATCCGCAAGCCTGCGGTATTGATCAAGGATTTCGTCGAAGTGTACGCGATCGGCAATGCCGAACGCCTCCGCAATCACCTGCTTATCCTGGGCCAGCGAGCGATAGAGTTGTTCGAACTCCGGATCAACCAAATCCGCAATCCGGATCCCCCGCCGCGCAATCTTGTCCTCATAGGATGGGCCGATGCCGCGCGATGTGGTGCCGATTGCAATGCGATCTGCACGCCCTTCGGAAATCTTCTCGAGCGTGCGATGAAAAGGAAAAATGATGTGCGCGCGGTTGCTGATGCGAAGCTGCGCCTTTGCATTGATGCCGATGGACTCAAGGCCGCTTATCTCGTCCAGCAGAGCGGCGGGATCAATCACCACCCCGTTGCCAATCACCGCCAGTACACCCGGGCGGAGGATGCCGCTCGGAATCAGTTTCAGGACAAACTTCTTGCTGCCAATGTAGACCGTATGCCCGGCATTGTGCCCACCCTGGTAGCGTGCGACGGCGGCGAACTTCTCTGAGAGAAGGTCGACGATCTTGCCTTTCCCTTCGTCGCCCCATTGTGCCCCGAGAACTATCAAATTACTCATGCGGTAAGTGCTCGTGATTCGGCTGTTCAGCTCAAAACTCCCGATTGTAGCGCACGCGCGAAAAACGCTGCAAAGTCACACACTTGACGCACAATCGCTGGCATAAATACGCATTTTCGCTGTGTTACCGTGAGGAGAATGCAGTTGTGTGGCGTCTACCAGGCATTGGGTGAGGATGTGTTCCGCGAACTGGTGCGCGGCATCTCAATCGGAAAGTTAAAGACCTACCAGGTATACGAACGTTTTAAGCTTCGTGCCCACATGGCAAAGCTGAATAGCGAAGCTTTGCGCAAAGCCGAGCCCCGCTTATGGGCGCGCATCGTCGGCGGCGAAGAGGATTTCGCGGCTGACATGGCCCAGGTCTTTCTCCTGTCTCATCTGGGAATGATAGTCGATGTGCTCAACGCTCTCGGCATTCCGAACGAAGACGGGTTCTTCGATAAAGATCTACAGCCCGAGGCCTATCTCACCGAGAATTGGCAGGAGCGCGTCTTTCAGCAATTTGCGTCCAAATACAATCGCGAAATATTACTCTTCTACATCAATCATCTGGATTGGGAACTAACCAAGACCGAAACTCCATACTTGCCTGCCGCTCAACATGCCTGACCCGCAAACGTTTTTCGATCACGTGAAGCGCGGTGATTTGGAAGGCATGAAAGCCGAAATCGCAAAAGATCCCAGCTTGCTCAATCGTACGAACGAGAGCGGTCAGAGTGCTTTGCTCTTGGCGAAGTACTACGGGCAGCAGAAGATCTCTGATTATCTGCTCAGCCTCCATCCCACGCTGGATGTCTTCACCGCGGCGGCGGCAGGTTTGTCCGACCAGGTTCTCCAGGCGGTGAGCCAGGATCGGACATTGCTGGAAAAGCACAGCTCCGATGGTTGGACTCCGCTGCACTTGGCGGCTTACTTTGGTGAGGCGGACTTAGTAACTTCACTCCTCGACTGCGGAACGCCGGTCGATGTGCAATCCACCAACTCCATGCAGAATACTCCCTTGCATGCGGCGGCCGCAGGGCGAAAGCTGAACGCAGCGCGAGTGCTGCTGGAGCACAAGGCCGATGTGAACCTGCGCCAGGTGGGCGGATGGACAGCGCTGCACAGCGCCGCCCAGTCGGGCGATCGTGAACTTGTGGAACTCCTGTTGGCCCATGGCGCTTCGGTCAATGCGCGTGCCGAGAACAATCAATCTCCGCTCGATTTGGCGATGATGCGTGGTCATAGCGAGATTGCCGCTCTGCTCGAAGAACTGGGAGCGAAGCTGCAGTAGCGTCTCATGCTGGACGGGCAACTCGAAGAACTCCGGCGCGCTACCCTGGCTGCCTTCGCCTCTGCGCTCTCCTTGCAAGATCTGGAAGAAGCACGTATCGAGACGCTGGGTCGCAAAGGCACGCTGGCTCAACTGACCAGAAACTTCGGCAAACTGACGCCCGAAGAACGAGCGCGCTTCGGCAAAGTTCTCAACGCCGTCAAAGACGATCTGGAACGCGAGTACGAAGCCAAGAAGCATGGCTTTGAACAGGCCGAACTAAATGAGCGTCTCCGCAAGGAGTGGATTGATGTTACCTTGCCTGCTCCCGGAGTTGCATCCCGGGGCCTTGCATCCCATCACTCATTTGCAGAATGAGATCGAAGATCTCTTCACTTCCTTGGGATTTACCGTGCTCGATGGTCCGGAAGTAGAGTCCGAAGAGCACAACTTCGACGCTTTGAATATTCCGCCGGCTCACCCCGCGCGCGACATGCAAGATACGTTCTGGTTGTCGGATGGCAATCTGCTGCGAACGCACACCTCGCCCGTTCAGGTGCGCGGCATGCGGACTCTCGGGCCGCCTTTGCGCATGATTGCGCCCGGCCGCGTATTCCGCAACGAAGAGGTGGACGCTTCGCATGAGCATACGTTCTATCAACTGGAAGGCATGATGATCGATCGTGACGTCTCAGTCGCGAATCTCATCTACTTCATGAAAACTCTGCTGAGCTCCATCTTCAAACGCGAAGTCACGGTGCGCCTGCGTCCCGGCTACTTTCCGTTTGTAGAGCCCGGCTTTGAACTCGACATCCGCTGTCTCATCTGTGATGGTGCGGGCTGCCCCGTTTGTAAACATAGCGGCTGGGTGGAGTTACTGCCTTGCGGGTTAGTGCATCCCAACGTCCTGCGCCTGAGCGGCATCGACCCTGACGAGTGGGGCGGTTTTGCGTTCGGCCTCGGGCTAACGCGTTTGGCGATGATGCGTTATGGCATTGACGACATTCGTCAATTGCAGGGCGGCGATCTGCGCTTTCTCCAGCAGTTCGCATGAGACCGCGCGTCCTCAGGCCCAAGGACTAACACTTTGAAATTTTCTTATCAATGGCTCGCGGAACTTGTCCCGGGTCTCGACACCGCGCCGGCTGAACTCGAACGTCTCATCACCATGAAGACAGCGGAGTGCGAAGGGGTCTCCGCCTATGGAGCATTCTTCCCGCAAGTAAAAGCGGTACGTGTCGTCACGGTAGAGCCGATGCCTAAGGGCAAGAATAAAGCCGTTACCATCGATACTGGAAGCGGCGAAAAGCGCGTGGTCTGCGGGGCGGAGAACGTCCGGCCGGGTCTGCTTGCGGCCTGGGTTCCGCCCGGCACAATGCTCGGCGACAAAGCCATCAATGTTGCTGTTATCGACGGCGTAGAAAGCGAAGGCATGCTCGCCAGCGCTGCCGAACTCGAGATCAATCGCGATCACTCCGGCCTTCTTGAACTGCGTGATGTAACACCAGGTCAGTCTCTCGCCGGGCTACATCCGGACTGGATTGTCGAGATCGATAACAAGAGCCTGACGCATCGCCCGGATTTGTGGGGCCATTTGGCATGGCCCGTGAAGTGGCGGCCATTACCGGACACACCTTAAGAGACCCGGTCAACCTCGCGGTACTGCCGCCAGCGCTGCCGACCATCCAGGTAGCAATCGAAGACTTCACGCTCTGCCCTCGCTACAGCGCGCTGGAAGTGAAGGTATCGCGGTAGGTCCGTCACCCTTGTGGCTGCAAGCACGGCTGGAGAGCCTGGGCATGAACTCCATCAGCAACATCGTCGACGTTACGAATTTAGTGCTGGCGGAATTGCCGCAGCCCATGCACGCCTTCGACGCCGACAAACTGCACGGCGATACCATCTACGTCCGTCGCGCAAGGTTTGGCGAACGGCTGAAGGCGTTGAATGGCGAGACCTATAATCTCGCAGCGGCAGATCTGGTAATTGCCGACGACAGCGGGCCCATTGCACTGGCCGGTGTTATCGGCGGAGCAGAAAGCGCCATCTCGTCTACCACCACTCGCGTTGTATTTGAGAGTGCAAACTTTCAAGCCTCCAGCGTCCGCCTGACCTCCGCGCGCCACAAGCTACGCACCGATGCGTCCATGCGCTTTGAAAAGTCTCTCGATCCCGAGAATACCGTGCGAGGACTGGCGCGCGCACTTGCCCTTCTCGGTGAACTGTCACCACAAGCGCATGCCGCTGGCGGGGTAAGTGATGCTCGCGCGCAGGCCACGCCATTGCCGGCCGTTGCCCTTCCCGTATCGCTGGTCCAGCGGAAGCTGGGGAAAGAAATCGGCCAGCCCGAGATGGAGCAAATCTTGACTGCGCTTGGCTTCGGCGTCAGCGAAACTGCGCCTGGGGTTCTCACTGTCACAGTGCCGTCCTGGCGTGCCACCAAAGACATCTCGCTAAAAGACGATCTGGTGGAAGAAATCGGGCGAATGGTGGGCTATGGCGAGATCACGCCCGTGCCGCCGCTTGTCTTATCCGTTGTTCCGCCCGCCAACCCGATGCGCACTTACCTGCGTAGCCTTCGCGCTCAGTTTGCGGCGCAAGGCTTCACTGAGGTTCACAACTATTCATTCGTAACGGAAGCCGACATCCGGCGCTTCTCTATGGACCCCGCCGGCCACCTCAGCGTTCGCAATCCCATCGCGTCAGAGTTGACCCACCTCCGCCGCAGCCTGCTGCCCGGACTGTTCAAAAACATCGTTGCCAACGTGCGGCATTTTTCGGAGTTCCGCTTATTTGAAATCGGCAACGAAATCCATCCGATGCCGGGCAGCGCGCTCCCTGAAGAAACGCCACATGCCGCTGCAGTGCTCTTCAACATCCACGGGAACGAAGAGGACTTCTTCGAAATGAAGCGCGTTCTGGAATCGTTGCTTGCTGGTGCACACGTCGCAGCAACGGAGGCTAAAACATATGAGCACCCGACGCGAACCGCCGAGGTGGAATGGCGCGGGACCAATGTCGGACGTGTATTCGAACTGCATCCTGCGTTGTTGCTGGAAGCAGGTGTGGACGGGCGCGCCATTATGCTCGACATCGATCTCTCGGTAACTCAGCGCTTGGCGTCCTCAGGAGTCGTTCGATATCGACCCTTGCGCCGCTATCCCACCAGTGGCTTCGACTTGTCGGTGGTGGCCGGCCAGTTTGTCCCCGTGTTGCGCATTGAAAATGAGCTGAGGCGTTTGGGCGGTTCCGCTGTGGCTCTCATTGAATTTGTGCGCCAATACTCCGGACCGCCCTTGAGCGACGGTCAGAAGAGCGTGTCTTATCACATCGAGGTGGGGGCGCTCGATCGTACGCTCACTGCCGACGAAGCCGGCGACATTCGAAACACGATGATTGCGGGCATGCGCGAACTCGGCTATGAACTGCGCGTCTGACATCTATGTTCTTAGCCACAGTAAGCACGTGGTAAAACAAAGTCCTATATGCGCGCGATCGCACTGCTTCTGGCCATCACTCTCGGCCTAAGCCCCTTACTGGCTCAGGACAAAGATTCACTCGACGTCATTCACAGAATTAAGACAGAAGCGTTCAATCACTCAAAAGTGATGGACCAGCTTCATTATTTGACGAATGTGTACGGGCCGCGATTAACCGCGTCCCCGGAGTTCGAGCAGGCAGCTCACTGGGCAACCGGTCGTTTGCAAGAGTATGGCATCTCCAACGTTCATGTTGAAAAGTGGGGTCCGTTTGGAAGAAGCTTGGTCCGTCGAAAGCTACACGCTCGACATGATCGGTCCGCGCTACTCACATCTTGTGGCGGCACCGCTGGCCTGGAGCGCGCCGTCTGCAGGTGTGCAAAGCGGTGAAGTTATGTATGCGCCCATGCACCTCGAAACAGTCGGCTTCAGTCCCAGAAAAACTGAGGAGGCGTTCCGCAAGTACGAAGCGGAATGGCGCGGCAAACTGCGAGGCAAAATTGTGCTCGTGTCTGAACCCAAAGATCCCGAGCCCAGCACCAAACCTTTATTTCATCGCTACAGCGATGCCGAACTGGCGGAGATTGCCGAGGCTCCTGAGCCTTCCATCAAGAAAGATATCAAGATCTCCGATATCGAGGTTCCCTCCGACGATCAAGCCGCAAAGAAATACTGGGCCTCGATGTCGGACGCAACACAAGATGCGCTGATGGGCGACTATTTCGAGCGAAGTAACCAAGTCGGGCGATTTTTTCACGACGAAGGCGCCGCGGGAGTAGTGGAGGAAGACGGGCGCTCTCACAATGGTCTCATTCACGCTGAACAGGCTGGTTCGCACGAAAGTAAAGACCCCATGGCGCCGCCCACCTTCGTCGTTACCCATGAGCAATATGCGCGCATGGTAAAGCTGGTGGAAACGAAGGTCCCCGTTGCGCTGCGATTGAATTTGGCCGCGAAAGTCTCGAACAACGACGTGGACGGAATGAACATTATCGGCGAGATACCCGGTCAGAAGAAGCCCGACGAAGTAGTCATGATTGGGGCCCACTTCGATTCCTGGCACTCCGCCACCGGGGCTACCGACAATGGCGCAGGCAGCGCCGTGATGATGGAGGTGATGCGCATCCTGCAAACGCTTCATCTCAAGATGGACCGAACTGTCCGCATTGCGCTATGGGGCGGCGAAGAACAGGGGCTCTATGGTTCCAAGGCCTATGTCAAAGAACATTTTGCTGATCCCGCAATGATGCAGCCTAAACCGGACCATGCCAAGCTGGACGTCTACTTGAATCTGGATAACGGCAGCGGCAAAATTCGTGGAGTCTATCTTGAAAATAACGACGGCGCGCGCCCGCTATTCACTGATTACTTTGCACCTTTCCATGACTTGGGCGTAGGCACCGTTACCATGAAACAAACCGGCGGCACAGATCACCAGTCATTCGATGCGGTAGGTCTGCCTGGCTTTCAATTCATCCAGGACCCGCTGGATTATGAGACTGCCACGCACCATTCCGACATCGACACTTACTCGCACGCTGTGGAAGCCGATCTGATGCAGGCATCCGCGGTCATTGCCGCGCTAGTCTACGACTTTGCGAATCGTGAGGGCATGGTCCCCCGCAAAGAGCTACCGGAACGGACCGGCAACAAAGTGACTGAGCTTCGCCAGCCTGCAAGGCAGTAGCTACTCCACCAGCACCGGCAGTTTCACGTCCAGCGTTTCCGGGCGAAAACACATGCGATTGTTGCACGCCTGGTAATGCAGCTTTCCCGTCACAAACAGAGGGCCAGGCGCCGTATTCCCCGGCGCCTTAATCTCAGTTCTCACCGCGAACGTGCCCGTGAATACGCTCAGCTGGTCGCTGCCCACTTGGATCTGCTCCGGCGCTGGGTACGCCACGGCCCCTGTTTGGATGGGGCTCGCATCCCACGTCAGCCGGAATGGAATCAGGAACTCATCCTTTGGCTTATCGCTGTTTACGTGATACCCGGCAAGCGTGCTTACATTGACGGTCGCCGTCGCCGTGCCGCCTCGCTTCACAACTACTTGTGAAGGCGGATTTATTGACAGCTTATGGTTTTGTTGCGGGTAAGCCGATAAGGCCAGTAGCCAGATGCAGGCTGGTGCGATTACTATTGCTTTGCCCAGCTTCGAGTAACTGCTGAATCTCTTCCTGATATTCATTTTTCCCTGCCAGCCCCACATGCACCTTCGCAATGCGTCCTTCGCGATCCACTAGGAAAGTTGTCGGTAGCGAATCAACTCCGCCGTATAACTGTGTCACCGCATCGTTGCCCAATAATACGCGATAGTTGACGTTGTGGCTCTTCAGATAGGGCTTAATCACCTTCCACCCATCCTCGTCCATCGAAACACCCACCACCTCAAGCCCTTTGGAACGGTATTGCTGCTCGAAACCAACGAACCAGGGAATCTCCATTTGGCAGGGACCGCACCAGGTGGCCCAGAAATTCAGAAGCACGACTTTTCCGCGTAGCGAGGAAAGCTTAACGGAGTCGCCGTTCGCATCCTGCAAAGCGAAATCGGGAGCGCCCTTGCGGCCGTTGTCGGCGTGCACTGTGTTCGACGAGTTGCCGGTCCCACTCTTGGCCGAGGGTCCGGAACACGAGTACAGCAACAGCACGGCTGCACCGCCCGCCAGACATACCTTGCGAAAACAGAGCCCGGTAAGCCTCTCCAGCATGGATTTCAAAAGCACCTCGTCTTCCAGTGTATCGCCCAGTCGAACCACGCTTTTCTACGTAGCGTCCAGCGCGCAGCTAAGGTTGCATGCTCCGGTCCGGGTACTCCGGCGTGCAAGTAGGCACCGGTATCGCAGAACGCCTCGCATAAGTAATCCCGCCAGCGGCGTTCCGACCACGCGCGCAGTATTGATGACTTTTGAACCGTGGCCGATTCGCCAAGTTCGCCCCGTGCCTGTGCATTCAGTTCCGTAAGTACTAATTCGGCAAACTCCCGGCGTCGCGTGTTGCCAAGCCGGGGCCATACGAAGTGAAAACACTCGTGCGCACAGATGCTGCGCAGCCGCCGCCAATCGTTAAGCAGCGCCGACTCCAGCACGATCCTGCGCTGCCGGATAAAACTGGCCGCGTGGACGGGTGTTCCGCGGTGCAACTCACTGGTGAGTAGTTTGCCGCGATGATTCGTCAGTTCAGGAAGAAAGCAAACGGAAACGGGGCTCCCGAACCGTATCGGCAGCCCCGTAAACAACTTTTCGAAACAGCGGCGTTCTTTATCGCTGAGGTTTTGCGGCAGACGCGGAGCCTGCACCCTGACTACTCGGCGTGTTTGCAAGCGAAGGAACCTTCGGTGCGGGCGACTTCCCAAAAAAGTCTGTGTCCGTCACCTGCAGCTTATATTGGTCCAGAACTTTCTGCTGAGTGGCACGGTCCTTATCGGAGCGCAGTTGCGTCTCAATGGCCGGACGCGCCTGATCGAAGCTCTCTTTGGTTCGGCTGTCCAGCCGCAGAATGTAATAGGCGTTCGGACCCTTTACTGGTTCCGAAATCTGTCCCGGCTGCAGCTTGTTGAACAGAACATCCTTCATGCTGGCTGGAACATTGGGCGTCGCAGCCGACAGCTGTCCAAGCTCGCCGCCACGTGCCGCCGATTGAGGATCGTCCGACTCCGTCCGCGCAAGCGTCGCGATATCGGTTCCAGACTTCAGCTTCTTTTCTAAATCGTCCGCCTTGGCTTTCGCTTCGTCCTCGGTTCGCTTCACGCCACCCGCACTCGCCGGCGTACCGGGCGCGTTGAACAGAACCACAATGCCGCTTACCTTGGCGCGGTCGAACTCCTGCGTGTGCGAATCGTAATACTGTTTTGCGTCGGTCGCAGGAATGGCATTGCTCTTCGTCTCGTTATCCACATAGGCTTGGGCCATCACGGTGTCGCGGCTCCACTCCAGCCGTTGCTTCGTCACCGGTTGTTGGTCAAGCTTTTCCGTGCTGGCCTTCTGTGCCAGGTCCGTCACCATGTAGAGTTGCTGTACCAGGCCCTGCAGGTTCGAAACACTCTTCTTCTGGTCCTCGGGAACCATCTTAAGAAGGTCGGCTACCTGTTTCGCGGTCAGCTGTTTCCCATTCACGGTTGCCACTACCTTATTAGGCTCCTTGGCGGCCATTGCTTCGGGATCCACTTTCGGGCCTGCTGTCGATGCCGGTGCTTCAGATTGCGCGGCAGAAGCACTGGGAGCGGCGTTCTGCGCTGAGGCGAACACGGCACAGCCAGCGATTAGGAATAACGAAATACTACGCTTCATGGAAGGAAAACTCCCTCCACTTTAACACGCAAAAGTCCGAGAAATCGGGACCGCTTACTGCGGGGCCGCTTACTGAACGACTTGCGCCTTCCTTAGATTGGCAGCGGCCTTTGCTTTGGCGCTGGCGCTGATCTGAATATTGTTGATCACCTGAGTAGCGCCCGCAGTCCGAGCCATTCGCGTCGCCGAACCTTTATGCTGAATCACGTTCGTGCTGCCTTCCCACGTCACAACTCCATGCTGGACGTGGTACTTGAAGCCGTCTTTTCCAATCTTGCTCTTCGCCAATTTCATGTGTATCGTCGCGTCAATCTGTGAATCGGGCACGGCGGCTGCGTGCGCGGCGGCCGTGGTTGTCGATGTGTGGGACGAAGCGGCATAAGCCGTTCCCGGAATCAGCCACGTCAACAGCATCAGCGGCAACACTAGAAAGCGAGCAGGCAATCTGAACATAAACTTCTCCACTGAGAGGAGAGTGGGCGCACCGGCTGAATCCTCGCACTGCGCCACAATCGGGAAAGAATGACACCGCTGCTGGAAGTGATCGCGCAAACGGTGGAGGACGCTATCGAAGCGGAGGCGGGTGGAGCGGATCGCATCGAACTCGTGCGTTCGCTTGAACTCGGTGGCTTGACTCCGCCTGACTCTCTGGTTCGAATCCGTCCTGGATGCGGTGACTGTTCCGGTTCGTGTCATGCTGCGTGAGCAGCCAACCATGAGTCTCCGCGATGACACCGAGCGGCATCGTCTGTTGGCGCAAGCCGCCCACTTCGCGCGACTGCCCGTCAATGGCATCGTCGCCGGTTTTCTCCGCGGCAAAGTGATGGATGTGGAGATGATGTTGGACCTCGCCGATCGTCTTAAGGGCAAGCCAATCACCTTTCATCGCGCGTTCGACGAAGTAGAAGATGGGGCCGAAGCGCGGCATTTGCTTCGACAAATACAGTCCGTGGACCGTGTTCTGACAGCCGGACAAGGAACCACCATCGCCGACCGCGTCGCTTCCGTGCTCGCCTGGCAAGGTGAGTCCGACTCTCCGACCTTCCTCTTCGCGCCGGGTCTGGAGAATCTGCCCGCCGCTTGCGGACTACGGGAAGTGCACGTCGGCCGGCCGGCGCGCCTGCCAGCAGAGCACTACGGCCGAGTGGACCGTGTGCAGGTGCGCAAGCTTCGGCTGCAGATTTGTGGCTTGTAAATTACAAATCTTTGGAATGTCTTAGTAAGGTCGCGTTAATTGATACGCCGCTTCGTTCCATCGCAGCTCCTTCTGGAACTCATGCACCCGCGTCCCTTCATCAATTGTGAGGAACTCGATACCAGCCATCTCGGCGTAGTCACGCAAGTGCTCGGTGTTCAAGGCTTGGCTAAAACCGGTGTGATGCGCTCCGCCCGCATATATCCAGCTCGTGGCCGCCACTTTCAAGTTAGGCCTTGGCACCCATACCGCGCGGGCCACAGGAAGCTTCGGCATCGGCTCGTCCGGCGGAATCACATCTACTTCATTGACAATCATCCGAAACCGGTTTCCCATATCTACAATCGACGCGTTGACAGCCGGACCATTCGGAGCCGTGAACACCAGGCGCACGGGGTCGGCTTTGCCGCCGATCGACAAGGGATGAATCTCCACCCGAGGTTTGTCGCCCGCAATAGAAGGGCAGATCTCCAGCATGTGGGCCCCCAGCACCTTCGGATTCGAACCAAGATGGTAGGTGTAGTCCTCCATGAACGAAGTACCACCCTTCAGCCCCGTTGCCATTACTTTCATCGTTCGAACCAACGCCGCCGTCTTCCAGTCGCCTTCGCCCGCAAAGCCGTAGCCGTCCGACATCAGACGCTGTGCTGCGATTCCAGGCAATTGGCTCAAGCCATGTAAGTCCTGAAATGTGTCGGTAAAGGCGCGAAATCCGCCCTCGTCCAGGAATGCGCGCAAGCCCAGCTCAATGCGCGCCGCATCTTCCAAAGAACCCCGCTGTGAGCCGCCCTTCTGCAACTCGTCCGCCAGCGTGTAAAGCTCTTCGTATTCGGCAGTCAACTGATCCACCGCCTGCTTCGAAGCGGCCCGGACGTGTTCGGCCAAGTCACCCACGCCATAACCGTTCACCGAGTACCGCAACTGAATCTGCGCCGCCACTTTATCGCCTTCGGTAACGGCCACCTCGCGCATGTTATCGCCGAAGCGCGCAACTTTTAGATGTTGTGCATCGTGCCACCCTAGCGCCGCCCGCGTCCAGGCGCCAAGTTCGTCCAGTACATCCGCGCTCTGCCAAAAACCCACCACTACCTTCCGTCGAAGCCGCATGCGGCTGCCAATGAATCCGAACTCCCGGTCGCCGTGCGCCGCCTGATTCAAGTTCATGAAGTCCATGTCGATCGACTTCCACGGTAGGTCGCGGTTGTACTGCGTATGCAAATGCAGCATCGGCTTGTGCAGAATCGTCAATCCGCCAATCCACATCTTTGCCGGCGAGAACGTGTGCATCCAGGCCACCAGCCCGATGCAATTCGCGGCTGCGTTGGCGTCCCGGCAACAGCCTGTAATCTCCTCGGGGGTCTTCAGAATCGGCTTAAAGACGATGCGCACAGGAATCGATTTCACCTCCCCCAGAAAGCGGGCAATCTCTTCCGAATGTGCACTTACCTGTTTCAGCGTTTCCTCGCCGTATAGGTGCTGCGTGCCGGTGATGAACCATATCTCGAGTTGGGCTAAATCGTTCATATTTGTCTCGTCCTTGCTGGGAGCCTTCGGCGCTTTCTGTTCCTGGTATGCTATCGGAGCCTGGTTCCAGGTGGATCATGAGCTTCCTGCATTCGTCGTCTCATCGCTGCAGAAGCCTAACGCTTCTCTTTGTCTTTGCTGTTGCGGCCAATGCTGCTCCGCTCACGTTCACGAACTTCAGGCCATTCAACGCGAATCTCCTTGATAGTGCCGGTGACGTTGTTATTTCCTCAGGTGTCGGTCTAACTTCGCAGTTTGTCGAACGTCTGGCGACCGGCGTCACTTACTCGCCAATCCGATATCCGTCGTCGGGATCCGTCCCAACTCCCATCACCTATGTCACAGGCATAAATGACTCGGGCGTGCTGGCCGGCTACTACGGTGATGGCCTCGGCGGCGTACATGGATTCACTTTCGATCACGGAGCGTACACGCCTATCAACGCCCTCACTTACACCTACGCCACTGCCATCAACAATCGCGGCGACATCGCAGGCTACGCCGGAACAGTGGCCCCGGACGCCGTTCAAGCCTTTCTTCTTATAAACGGCACTGTCATTACGTCAGGTTTCCCTGCGCTCGCTTTCCCGAACTCTTCTTTTGCAACTGGCCTTAACGACAGCGATACAGTCGTCGGCTATTACGTCCCTGAATCTACCAGCCCCGTCACTCAAGCCTTTGTCCGGTCTCCTAGCGGCACTCTCACTACCTTTGCTTTCGATCCCAACTCCCTCTACACCATCGCTTCTGGAATTAATGATTCAGGAGTTATCGTCGGCAGCTATCTACCGCCCGGCACCGACTCCTCGCAAGCCTTCGCTCAGTTCAATGGCACAAACTACTCCTATCAAGTACCTGGCGCTATTAGCACTACCTTCGATGGCATCACCAACTCCGGCATTATCTATGGAAGCTTCACCTCGGCCGGCCAAGTGCACGAGTTCCTCCTGGACGTAACACTTACTCCGGAGCCCGCTACTTCCGGCACTGTGGCCATTGCCGTTCTTGCCCTTGTGACCTTTCGTTTGCGGCGCTGCAAGCTCATCTAAATCACTTCGCCTGCCACTTGTCCTGGCCATAATAAGCAGCCGGCCCATGCTTTCGGGAAAAGTGCTTTTCGTGTAACGTCGAGGAGATTGTCGAACTCTCGGCATTGATCGTCAATGTCAGCAATGCCATGTGCGCCAGCTCTTCTAAAACCGTCGCGGTGTGGGCCGCATCGGTTACCGACGCTCCCCAGCAAAATGGCGCATGCCCGGAAACTAGCACTGCAGAGGTAGTTAGCGGATGTAAATCGCGGAATCGTTCAATGATCACCAGCCCGGTGTTCCACTCATACCCCGACTGAATCTCTTCGCGTGTCATTGGTCGGGTCACCGGTACGGCTCCATGAAAATAGTCTGCGTGGGTGGTGCCAAAGCATGGAATCTCGCGATTCGCTTGCGCCCACGCCGTGGCATAACGCGAGTGGGTGTGTACCACTCCGTGAATGCCTTCAAACGCCCGGTACAACGCTAAATGCGTGGGCAAATCCGACGATGGTCGCAGCGTGCCCTCCACAATGGTCCCGTCGAGATCTGTCACCACCAGGTCCTGAGGCGTTAACTTCTCATACGGAACTCCGCTTGGCTTGATCACTGCCAGACCGCTAGCCCGATCGAAGCCGCTGGCGTTGCCGAAGGTAAACAGCACCAGTCCTCTTCGAACAATCTCCAGATTCGCTTCGAGTACTTCTTCCCGCAACGCGTTCAATCGCACGCTACTGCCTCACTTCCTCTGCAATGCGCCGCAGCTCCGGCAAAATTGTCCCGAACGGTGCAGGCGCAGCTGACCGGCTGCCAAATCCAAAGTAGAGCCTTCGGTACAGTTCAAATAACCTGGCACTCACCTCCACGCCACTGGCCTGCGGTTCATACGTCTTGTGAGGCGGGCAAAGCGCGTCCTGCGCTTCCGCAATCGTCGAGAATGCGCCGGCAGCAAGGAATGCGAAGATCGCAGATCCCAGGCTAGTGACATCTCCTTGCGGCACCAGGATCGGCTTATTCAACACATTGGCGTATACCTGGTTCAGTAAATCGTTCTTCTTGGGAATGCCGCCGCCATTAATTACGCGTCGAATCGCCACCCCATGCTCTTCCATGCGCTCCAATATGATGCGCGTGTGAAAGGCCGTGCCCTCGATCGCTGCGAACAGTTCATCCGCCGCCGTAGTCGTCAAATGCCAGCCGATGGTCATGCCGCCGAGTTCGGCGTTCACCAGCACCGTCCGGTCGCCGTTGTCCCAGGTCATCCGGAGCAGTCCTGTTTGTCCCGCCCGATAATCAGTAATTTGCTTTGAAAGATCGGCAACATTCGAACCCGCACGCCGCGCGATCGCCTCGAAGATATCGCCCACTGCCGACAGCCCCGCTTCAATGCCAGTCAACTTGGGGTCAACCGATCCCGGTACCACGCCGCACACGCCCGGCACCAACGTATTCTGGTCGCTCAAACCAATAATGCAGGTGGATGTGCCCACCACATTCACCATGTCGCCCAACCGCACACCGGCCCCTACCGCGTCCCAGTGCGCATCAAACGCGCCCACCGGAACCACCACGCCGCGTCCCAGTCCCAGCCGCTCGGCCCACTCCGGAGTCACCGTGCCCGCAACCACATCGCTGGCCGCATAACGCCCGTCCAGTTTCGCGCGCACACCCTGCAGCAGCGGATCCACCGACACGAGAAACTCTTCCGGCGGCAAGCCTCCTAGCGACTCGTTCCACATCCACTTGTGTCCCATCGCGCAAGCGCTGCGGAAGGCTTGCGACGGTTCAGTCACGCCGCATAACGTAGCCGCAATGAAGTCGCAGTGTTCAAAGGCGGACGCAAACCGCTCGCGCGCGCCGGGATTGTGGCGAAGCCAGTGCAGCAGCTTCGAAAAGCCCCACTCCGACGAATACACGCCGCCGCACCACTCAATTGCTTTCAATCCGAACTCATGCGCTTTCGCCGTGATCTCGGCCGCTTCCCGCCACGCGCGATGGTCGCACCACAGGTAATACTCGTTCAGCGGCTGCATGTGCGCATCTACCGGAATCACGCTCGATCCGGTCGTGTCGATCGCAAGCGCTTTGACGTCAGAACCAGGAACGCCCGCCGCCGCCAGCGCCTTTTGCATCGCTTCGGCAAGCGCCCGTAAATGATCCTCGTGACTCTGTGTGGCCTGGTCGGGATCGGTGCGCGTCCGGTGCAGGGGATAATCGGCTACGCCGGATCCAAGCCGGCCTTTTTCGCTGTCGAAGATAGAGACGCGAACGCTCAAGGTGCCGAAGTCCGCACCTGCCACCACGGTACTCATGCAGCGCGCTCCGGGCACACGAAAGGTCTACTCATTCCGAGATCCACTCTACACAGCGACGTTCCGAGTAAGGGCCAATCCGGCCGTCGCTTCACTATGAAAGCGATTACAGGGTCATGGTACCGCGCCCTTTGCCCCCGGTTCCGCTTGGCGCTACCATGGGAATCCTTGATGAATCTCGATGCGGTTGCACGCCGCGCCCAAGTCTCCACCGCAACGGTTTCACGAGTCCTCAACAACGCCACCCTTGTTCGAAGCGTCACCCGCGACCGGGTGATGAAAGCCATCGCCGATCTTAATTACCACCCCAATCTCCACGCCCGCTCTCTCGCTGCCGGCAAAAGCAAAACTCTCGGCGTTGTCGTTTCGAACATGGAGAATCCCTTCTTCTACGACATCGTCCGCGTAGTCGAAGAGCAGGCACACAGTCGCGGCTACGAGGTTCTGGTCGCCAATACCAACTACCAGGTGGAACAACTCGGTAAAAGTATTCGCCTTATGGCGGGCCGCCGCGTCGCCGGCCTCGCCGCCTTCGTCTCGGAGATCGACCCCGCTCTCATCGATGAACTAACCGAGGCGCCCTTTCCGGTGGTTTTCTACGATGTCGGCGTGTCGCGCCGCAACATCACCAACATCCGTTTGAACTACCGCAAGGGCATGGACAAGGTCGCCGAGTATCTGCACATGCTCGGTCATGCACGCCGCATCGCCTGGATCGGCCACCACTTGGAAGCCTGGCCACTAACCGAGCGCCGCGATGCTCTGGTCGATGCCTACCAGCGCTTGGCGCCCGCCGCCGAAGTACGCACCTTTTTCGGCCGCGACAACCTGGAAGGTGGCTGGCAAACCGCACGCGACATGTTGTCTTCGCACTTCCTGCCAACGGCCATCGTGTGTGCCAACGACTTCATGGCGGTCGGAGTGCTCCGCGCCTTACGGGAACAAAAGCTGTCTGTCCCTGGCGACGTGTCCGTCGTCGGCGTCGACAATATCAAGCTCTCTGAATACTGCGAACCGGCCCTCACCACCGTGCACGTGCCTCGCGACCGCATCGGCCAAATTGCCTTCGAGAAACTCATTCACGAAGTCGCAAATGGCGGTGCCGGCGACGGCAGCGAGTACACCATCGATCCCTATCTGGTGGTGCGCGAATCCACCGGCCCCGCCCCAAAACTAGCTTCCTAGCAGGTCACGAGCAACGAAATAGCTGGCTCTCGCTTCGTGTAAGCGCTATCATGTTCCCCATGCATCGTCGGGATTTCGTGCTCTCCACCCTTGCCGTTCTGGCGGCACCTCGTTCCTCCCTCGCCGCCTCGGCCGCCATCGACATCCTGCCCGATGAACCCATTGGCACCATCGCCCCTACCATCTACGGCCATTTCACCGAACACCTCGGCGGCTGTATCTACGACGGCATCTGGGTCGGTGAAAACTCCAAAGTCCCCAACGTCAACGGCATCCGTAAAGCGCTCGTCGATCATCTGCAGCAGATCAAGGCTCCCGTCATTCGCTGGCCCGGCGGATGCTTCGCCGATAGCTACAACTGGCGCGACGGCGTAGGCCCGCGCGACAAGCGCCCGAAACGAACCAACTTCTGGGCCAGTACGCCCTATCTCCAGAAGGCGCCGGACGGTCCTCAAAAATACGATCCCAATGCCTTCGGAAGCAACGAGTTCGCGCGCTTCTGCAAACTCTCTGGCGCCGAGCCTTACTTCGCTGGCAACGTCCGCAGCCTTCGCCCCTTCGACTTTTACGAGTGGATCGAATACTGTAACTCCCCTGCCGGTTCCACCTCTATGGCCGCTCTGCGCGCCGAAGGAGGCGAGCGTGACCCCTCAATGTCCGCTACTGGGGCGTCGGCAATGAAAGTTGGGGTTGCGGCGGTAATTTCACCGGCGACGAATATGCCATTGAGTTCCGGCGCTTCATAGAATGGGTGCCTCGCTTCGAAACGCCCCTATCCTTCATCGCCTCCGGTCCTAACGTCGCCGATTACGCCTGGACTCGCACCTTCTTCCAAAAGCTCACTGAGAAGAACAAGGGCCCGCTGCGCAATGTCTTTGGCCTCGCGCTCCATTATTACTGCGGCGGCGCTCACGTCGGGTCTTCCACCGAATTCACCGACAACGATTGGTACAAACTGCTCTCCGATGCCGGCTACATGGAGGACTTAATCCGCAACCATTGGCAGATCATGGGCGAAACCGACACCAACCACGGCGTAAAGTTGGTCGTCGACGAATGGGGTGCCTGGCACGAGACCGACCCAACCATTTCGCCCGAATATCTATGGGCGTATTGGCCCACTATGCGCGACGCCCTGGTCTCCGGCATCACGCTCGACATCTTCAACCGGCACGCGGACAAAGTTGCCATGGCAAACGCCGCGCAATTGATCAACAACATCCACAGTTCATTCCTCGCCCTCGGCGATAAGTTTGCGACCACGCCGATCTACGAAGTCTTCCGCCTGTACGCGGCGCACCAGGGCAACACTTCCGTTCGCACCTTGTTCAGTGCTCCGAATCTCAGTGCGGGCGGTGCCAAGGGTCTCGCCGCACTAAGCGGCTCCTGTTCGCTTCGGGGTAAACACGCTGTGCTCACTGTGGTGAATCCCGATATCCACAACGTTCAGGACGCCACCATTCGCATCGGTGCGGCCAAAGCCAGCGATGTCAAAGCCACCGTGCTCACTGCCGCTGACATCCACGCCCACAACACCTTCGATCAGCCGCATGCAGTGGCCGCCGAGAACAAAAGCGTCACTGCCGGCGCCCCATTCACCTACCAGTTCGCGCCCGCGTCCGTCACCTGCCTCGAATTCGAACTCAGCTGAACCGGTCACTCGTTCTTGCGCCGCGCGCTTAGTGTTATAAGGGTGAATCCACGCCGATAGGGAAGATGGCGTCAACGCATGACCGCATCTCTGGACACCTTGCTGCAGGAGGGCTCTCAAAGAATGTTTTCGCAGGTTCGTCGTCTCGAATGCGTCTTCACTTGTTTCACTCTGGCTCTGCTCATCGCGCCCATGGCTATCGTTGCCCAAACACAGGCCATCAATGGAAGCATTCGCGGACGAGTGACAGATCAGGCAGGCGCTTCGGTTGCGGCTGCGAAAGTAACCGTCAGCAATACCCAGACCGGGTTTGTCCGCTCCGATCAGAGTATGGACGACGGCTATTACGTCTTCCCCAACCTTCCTCTTGGCTCCTACACGGTCAGCGTGGAGAAGAGTGGCTTCAATACCGAGACACATCCCAACGTAGTATTGGACGCCGGTACCCAGGCCAACATCGACGCACAACTGAAAGTAGGCAACGCCAGCACAACGATTGAGGTTACCGGCGGCGCTCCCATCATCGATCCTTCGCGCGTGAACAACAGCGTCATCATCAGCCATCAGGAGACCGATAACCTTCCGCTCACCTCTCGCAACCCTTACAATTTCGTGCTGTTGCAACCGGGCGTCAGTGGCCATCCTAATCCCGAACTCGGCATTCCGCGTCTGCTCAACACCAACGGTCTCGTGGATCATGTCAACTATCAGCTCGACGGCACAGTCGATACCGAGAGCGATCGCTACGGCCTTCGCCTGTTTGCCATTGCCGACAGTTACGTCAGTGAAGTACAGGCCGTCCCCGGCGTCTTTGCTCCCGAATTCGGCCGTATCGCCGGCGATGTGTATAACGTCATCACGCCATCGGGCAGCAATCTGTTCCACGGCGAAGTGCAGTTCCTCGGGCGTCCGTTAGACCTGGTGGCGCGCCCCATTCTGGCTACACGCACCACACCCATCCCTGCTGCCAACGACTTCTCTGCTAATGCGGGCGGCAGACTTATCAAGGACAAGCTCTTCTTCTTTGCCTCATACGAACACATCAAGCGCGCTACACCCACTCCGGTGACTATCACGCCGGCCAACGCAGCCGCACTCGGCATTCCCGCTAACCTACTCGCAACCGCCCCCACCGTTCAGCACGCGCAGTGGGTCGATTTTCGCCTGGATTGGACCATCACCCAGAAACACACCTTCTTTGTCCGCTATAACTACTTCCGGAATCGCTACCCGTTCAATACCAACAATGGCGGCTTATACGCGCTTGACGCTGCTTCCGATTTCCGGGACCGTGCCCATGTCTTGGGCGCTCAGTTACTGTCCACGTTCTCTCCCAACGTGCTGAATGAACTCCGCTTCGGGTGGCCCTACCGCAACGAAGCGCACGTCGCGAATCCGCTCACCGGCACGGGCCCTGAAATCACCGTAAGCGGCATTGCGAACTTCGGGGGCAGCACCGCGGTGGGCGATCGCTTCCAGGAAAAGATCCCCAACCTGAACGACAATTTCACTGTCGTGAAAGGCGCACACACACTCAAGGCGGGATTCGGCTTTCAGCAGAACCTCGACACTCAGGTCAGTGACATCTACACGCAGTTCGTTTTTCCGAATGTCGCCGCTTACCAGTTAGCTTTGTCCGGAGTCAATCCGCTTGCTTACAGCACCTTCAATGCCAGCGTCGGCCAGCCGGGCGCTTGGTATCACACATTTTTCTACGACTTCTTCGCGCAGGATAGCTGGCAGATTCGGCCGAACTTTCTGGCCGTCTTCGGCGTCCGTTACGACCAGTTCCGCGGACCGCAGGCCGACCCCACGGCACAGTTCCCGTTCTCGCAGCACTTCCGCATTCCCGAAGGCGACTTCGCGCCGCGCTTGGGTTTCGCTTGGTCCCTGAATCAGAAAACTGTGGTGCGTGTCAGTTCCGGTTTGTTCTATGAAGCGCCGCCCACTAATCTGTGGTACAACGCCCTGTACAACGATGGCGGAGCGGCTTCCTATATCGCCGCCACTCCCTCCGGTGCGCTCGGTGCGCCGCGTTTTCCTGCCGCCATTGTGAACGGTACCTTGCCTCGCTCGTCGCAAAGCATCACCACCATTGCTCCCGGCTTCAAGAATGGCTATGCTCTGAACTCGAGCATCCAGATCACCCGCCAGCTCTTTCAGAACGATTCCATTTCCGTCTCTTATAACAACACCGGCGGACGCAACCTGGAGTATCTTCGCAATATCAACTTGATCAATCCGATCAGAACCCTTGCCGACGGCCGCCCGGTCTACGGACCGCAAAGCGCCATCACTCGGCTCGATCCTGCGTTCAACAACATCACTCTTCAGGACACTGGCGCTAACAGCTCCTACAACGCGGCCACGTTCACCTATCAGCATCGAATGGCTCACGGTCTCGAAATGATGGGAACCTATACCTGGTCTCACTCCATTAGCGATGCTCCGGAGGCCAACAGCTACGACCAGGGCTCGCTTGCGATCGAAGATCCTACTAACCGCAACCGCGACCGCGGCAACACATCCATCAATCGGCCGCATGCGTTTTCCCTCAGCACCGTCTGGGGTCCTACCGCAAAAGGAATCAGTAACCGAATCGCCCGCTATCTGGCGAACGACAACATGATCACCGTCTTCCTGGTTGCGCAATCGGGAGACGAACAAAACATCACTGCCAACCAGGTCTTGAATGGCGACACGTCCGCCGGCAGTGGCGCTGGCAGTTCCACCAGACCGCTCTTCATCGGGCGCAATACTGTGCAGGCGCCGAATGTTTATCAACTCGATGCCCGTTACTCCCGTACCTTCTTCAAGCTTTGGGACCAGTTACAGCCAAGCTTCTTCTTCGAAGCAAACAACGTCTTGAATCACCCCAACATCACCACCATCAACACAAACGCCATCGTTAATGCCACGGGCGCCATCGTTACTGCGCCCACTTACGCCCCTGTCTCCACGCTGCTGGAAGGCCGCATCGTGCAACTGGGAGTTCGCGCTGCCTGGTGATACAACGGCATCCGCCGCACGCTTCCCCTCACCTGTATATGCGCGGACGGTGTTAGCCGTCAACTTCGCTGACGCGCAACGGCTGTTCCTCGATCATCTTCTCGAGATTCACTACGCGCACACGCTGATGTTGGCGAAGCAATCCATCATTTCGCGTGAGACCGCCGCCGCCTGCCTCCATGCACTCGACGCGCTCGATCGCGAGTTACTCCGCAACGCACCCTACGACGGTTCTTCCGAAGATCTGTTCTTTCACGTGCAGAACACCATTGAGCAGTTGTGCGGCCCGGAAAACGGCGGACGCATGCACACCGCCCGCAGCCGCAACGACATCGGCATCACTCTGTACCGCATGCGTCTGCGGCTCGACATCTTGGCCATCGCCGATTCGCTGGCTCAGCTCTGCACTGTGCTGCTCGCGCTGGCACGCCGGCACTTGAGTACCTTGATGCCGGCGTACACGCATACCCAACCGGCACAACCCACCACCGTGGCACATTACCTGCTAGGCGCCATCGAGTGTTTCATTCGCGACCTCGGCCGCCTGCGTGCCGCCTTCGCCACGGTCAACCGCAGTCCGCTTGGTGCCTGCGCCATCACCACCAGCGGCTTTCCCATCGATCGCGAGTACACCGCCAAGCTGCTCGGTTTTGAAGGTCTGCAGCTCAACTCTTACGGCGCCATTGCTGCCACCGACTATGTCACCGAAGCGGCCGGCGCGATCGCCACGCTCATGCTCAATGCCGGCAAGCTGGTGCACGATCTTCTGCAATGGTGCAATCCCGCCTTTGACTTCCTCCGCCTGTCCGATGCCTGGGTCCAGATCAGCAGCATTATGCCGCAGAAGCGGAACCCCGTTGCGCTTGAACACACCCGCATTCTCGCCAGCCGTTCCCTCGGCCAGGCCCAAGCCGTCTTCACCACCGCGCACAACACGCCCTTCGGTGACATTGTCGATAGTGAAGACGATCTTCAGCCGCTCGTCTTTGCCATGACCGGCGATGCCAACCGCGCCCTGCAGCTCTTTGCGGGACTGCTCTCCGATTGCGAGATCCACGTCGATGCCATGGAACTCCGCTCGCACGGCGACTTCCTGACGGTAACGGAATTGGCAGACACGTTGGTTCGTGAAGAAAGTCTCAGCTTCCATCTGGCCCACCAACTCGTGTCCCAGGCGGTGCGGCATTTGCACGGCCGCTACTCGCCCGGTGCCATGGCCGACGCTGTTACCGCACTCGCCCCCGCCTCTATCGGCCGCCCGCTACGGGCCAATCGGTCAACTCTGCTGCAAGCGCTTGACCCGCGCTGGTTCGTGGACACCCGCACCGTCCCTGGCGGTCCGGCCCTTCAGGCAATGGAGCCAGCGCTCGCAATGGCTGACGCCGCACTGCAGCGGGAATGCGAATTCATCAGCCAAAAGCAGGCTTTACTCCGCCAACTCCCAACCCTCGTCCTTTCGGAAAGGCGTACTCACTCGGAGTGCAGCACTTCGAGTAGCTTCACCGATGCCGCCCGCTGCGCCGGCACCACGGACGCCAGCAACCCCATCACGAATATCGAGACCACGGCCCCGGTCAGCACCAACGGATCCAGCGGATCCACCTGAAACAACAACGAGCGTAGAAGGCGAGTCGCAAACACCGCCCCCACGCCGCCGATCGCGCACCCAAGTAGCGCTAGCTGTGCACCCGACACCAGAATCAGCCGCACCACCCGCTGCCGTGGCGAACCCACCGCCAGCCGAATCGCCATTTCCCGCTTCCGGAGCGCTGCCGAAAACGCAATCACGCTATAAATTCCCAACATTGCCAGCAGCGCCGCCGCCGCTGCGAATCCGGCAATCAGCGTCGCATAGAACCGCCGCGGCGCTTGCCCTTCGTCCACAACTTGCGCCATCGATTCCACCTGTGTCAGCGGCAATTGCGGATCCAGCGAACGCACGGTCCGGCGCAACACATCCGCCATCTGCTGGGACGACAACCTGGCGCGCAGCACCACATAGCCATTTGCGCCGTTTAACATCTCGGGCGGTGCCAACCGGCCGTAAGACGCCTTCTGCTGACCCGCCGGCTGATAGATCTGGTCGCGCGTAGCCGTGTCTGCCGAGCTTTGCTTGATGTCGCCAATCTCGCCCACCACCGTCATCCACGGCAGCGGCGTTTCCGGCAGGCCCCAATGCAGCCGTTTCCCTACCGGATTCTGCCCAGGCCAGTAGTGCTGTGCCAAGCTGTGGTTCACAACCAGCACCAGCGGCGCGTCTGCACCGTCGGCCTCCGTAAACTCACGTCCGTGAAGCAGCGGAATGCGCACCGTTCGAAAGTACGGTCCCATCACCTGCGAACTCCAGGCGAGATTCAAACCCGCACCCTTGCGCGGCACATTGCCTTCCACCACGAACGTGCTCGTGTTGTCCTGGCTGGCAGCCGGAAGCAGCGCTGATAAGCTCGCCGCTTCCACCACCGGTGCTTGCGCCAGTTTACGCAGCAGCTCACGATTGAAACCGTCAATTGCTGCTTGGCTTTTATACTGTTGGCGCGGCAGTGAATAAGCGGCCGTCAATATGTGATCGGTTTGGAACCCAAGGTCCACCGCACGCAGCTTTTCAAAGCTTCGCAGCAGTAATCCCGCCGCCGTCAACAGCACCAGCGCCACGGCCAATTCGGCAATCACCAGTGCCGAGCGCAGCCGCGTGTGCCTGCCGCTGCTGCCCGTGCGCCCTCCTTCTTTCAGCGTGCTATTCACGCCCGTTCGCGCCGCCGCCAACGCCGGCAGCAATCCGCACGCCAGCGCCGTGATGATCGCCAACGCCAGCGCGAACGCAATCACCATCCCGTCCAGTCCAATGGAGCTTACGCGCGGCAGCGTCTCCGGCAGCAGTCTCACCCCCACGCGCAATGCCGCCCACGCCAGCGTCAGTCCCAAAACGCCTCCGGCGATGCTGAGGGCCAGCGTCTCCAGCAATGTCTGCCGTATCACTGCCGCGCCACTGGCCCCGAGCGCCAGCCGGACCGCCATCTCGCGCTGCCGCCGGATCACCCGAACCAACAGCAGCCCCGCGAGATTGGCGCACGCAATGAACAGCACCACCGTGACCGCCAGGAACAGCGTTCGAATCAATGGCCGCGCCTGTTTCACGGTGCTCTCGCCGAGCGGTTCCAGAACCGGGCGCAGCCGCAGGCTTGCCATTGCCGGCGGATACGAGCGCATAATCTCCTGCGCCGTTATCCGCGCCTGCGCCTCCACCTGCGCCAGCGTCGCACCGGGCCTCAATCGGCCTACCATCTGGAAATTCCAGCTGGCGCTGTTGGCCATTTCGCCCGGGCTTAGGCTCATCGGAACCCAGAACTCGCTGCGGTTCACATGCCCGGGCACCAGCGGGAACTCAAAAGCGGGCGGCATCACACCAATCACCGTGTACGGTTTGCGATCCAGCAGCACCTTGCGACCCACAATGGCGCTGTCTCCATGAAATCGTTCTTGCCAGGTCGGATAACTCAACACCACCACCGGTTGACGATCTGCATCTTCCGTTGCGCCAAACACTCGGCCCAGCAAAGCCGGGGTTCCCAGCACTGCAAACATATTGCCGGTCAGGCGCGCCGCGTTCACCAAAGCCGGCGTGTCCGCACCGGACACTTCGTAGCTCGTCGTCTGATACCCGCCCAAACGCAGCAGCCGCCGGGTTTCGCGCTCGTAAATCGTCATCTCCGGAGCCGCCACGGCCGGCGCCGGCAGGGCATCCACGCCCGCGCCTTCCAGTTCGTCACCCAAGGTAACCAGCCGCCCAGGCTCAGGAAACGGCAGCGGCCTCAGCAGCACGCCCTCGACGATTGAGAAAATCCCCACCGTGGCCCCGATGCCCAGCGCCAGCGTGAGCACCGCTGTCGCCGCAAAACCCGGCGCTTTCCGCATCTGCCGCAAAGCAAACCGCACGTCCTGAAGTAACGTCATAAGCGAACCGGGTAACGGCACGTTTACCGCCATGCCCGGCCTTCGCCAAGAGCATGGAAACAAGCCAAAACACGTGAGTTCCCCACGACCGCTGTCCGAATTTGGAATCGGCTGTGCAGAAACCGGAACCACCGAACATCAGCCCGCGCTCGGCAGATTACTGTTGCCAATAGTCGCGATGCTGCAGAAGGGCGCCCCGTGGTGAATGCCCCACCAGATCAGGATGTGACAACGAAGCAGGCAGCCGACGCTCTCGGAATGTCTAGACAGTTTTCTGTTGGACCTCTTGAGAAGAGAGAATCAATGGGGCAACAATCATACCGTTCCAAATGTGCCCGCAGCGAACGCGGTTCGGCATTCATGCGTTGAGCAAAGCGCCCGGATCTCCCCAGTTACGCTACTTCCAATGACGGCTTCACAAACGCCGCTGTCGCCGATACCTTCCGGTCAGGCATTTCGCAGGCGGAAACACTCGTGAACGCTCCATTGCCCGTCGCCCAAAAGCTTGAGTCAGGCTGAGCCGATGGCGAGGATGTTGCGTTTAGCGGTCGTGGGGTACGGTTCGGCGTTGCGGCGCGTTGTTGCCGGTGTTCAAGGCGGGATTGAGCCGTGGCGACCTTGAGGTGATGGAGTTCGGCGCGCTGCGCCTGGCGCTCTTCGCGGCGGATCTCTTCGGCGGTGGCGCGTTCTTGCGATTCAAAGCCACGCCGCGCTAAGCGCCGGTCGTTTCTTCGTTTTGCGAGCTCATTGGCGGCGCGTTGATAGGCACGATCGTGCGACGCCTGGTAGCGAAGGTAGACGTCGATGTCTTTGACGACGCCGATGGAGTGGCGGACGCTGCCTTGGTTGTCGGGAATGTGTTGTTCGGCGGTTTGAGGCTGGTGGAGGAAGCAGGCTTCCTGAAAGCGGATGGCTCGTTCCGAGAGCCAGGTGTGACGGGCCATCTTGGCGACGAGTTCGCGTTCGACGTCATCGAGCGGCTGTTCGGAGTGGAGAAAGCGGTGGAGGAGGTCGTCGTACTCCGCCTGGTTTTCGGAGGCAAGGACGCGGAAGCGGCCGCAAAGGCCGTGAGTAGTTCTGTTCTGCGAGACCGCTTCTTTTCCGGAGGCGCTTTGCGGTCCCGTGCTGCGTTGGGCGTTGGCTCGGTTAGCGGCGAGTTTGCGTTTTGAGATGGCCATGGTTGTTCCCGTTCCGTTCGCTTCCTTTGTTCAGGATTCCGACTGAATGGTTGAACAAGGCGTACAGGGTGCGACCCTTTGCGGCGGGCAAGCGGTTGAATGGCAGGGAGATAGCGATCTAAGGAGTGCCGTGATCGCAGATGCGGTTCACGACTGCGGGTTTCGTATGGAGGAGACATGTTTGAGAACGCTCCCAGAGGGAATACAGAGGTATGTCGATTGCTTCGGAGTTGCCATGGCATTAGTGGAGGCGATAGGAATGGTCGGTGCAGGGGTGCGTGAGGCGGCGGGACTTGTACCCGTTGACTGGGTGCGCTTACGTTGAAGAGGATTTTGGGCGGAGGCAGGAGAAACTGGCCGGGGGGTTACGGTGGCGCTGGAACGAGAGCAAAGGCGCTGCTCTCAGGGTTCCGGAGTTGTGTGGAGCGTCCCCGGATCTCCCCGGATCTCCCGGAGTGTGGGAGCGCGGACCCCCGGATCTCGCCGGTCCTCAGACTTGGTTTAGACCCTAACCCAATTGCGTCGTTCGCCAAATTTCCGGCAAACTGCTTTATGCACGAACAGGCGGTTTTCGGAAACTGAGCACTGCGAGCGGATTATCTCCGGATTTTGGTGGATCGTCGGCATACGGAAAGTAGGGCATTTGCGGATACAACTCGGGCCAACGTGCAGGGTTACAGCGATCCAGGCACAACTCGGAAAGTGACAGAATTCGGGATTGATAAACACTTCCGGACCAGGGCGGACCTATGTCCCGTAAAGGCGTTTCCGGTTGCCAATCTGAACGTTGCCAACGAACCAGCGTAGGAAGAAGCCGTTCATCCTATCTAGAAGTTCTCGAGCATCCACATGTTCCCGTTCAGGCTCCAGGAATAAATTGCCAAATAGCGGCCGTCTGGAGAAGGCAAGCCGAATGGCGCTGCGCCTGGGTCGCCGAAAGGGCGATTCCAAGGCGCCACGCTGCCGTTTTGTTGCCATACGACGTGTGGTTCGCCTTTCAGCGAGACGCGCATCAGCACAGATCCCCGTTCTACTTGGCTAGAGGCTAACAGCGCCTGGCTGTCTGACGCCCAGTTCAGGCTTAACAAACTGCTGCCTTTAACGAGCGCTGGTTGTAACGCTCTTCCATCCAAGGAAAGAATGTCGATTCGTGCTTTGGAATAGCGGAGGATCGCAATACGGGTCCCATCAGGAGAAAGGTCCCAGAGGTAGAAATTGCCTTCAGCGGGATCGGTGTTGAAGCGGGTGAGTTCCCCTACGCGCCCCAGTTGCGGGTCAAACGCGGCGAAGATAAGTTGCCTGCGATCGGAAGTTGCCTCGGCAATTACGCACACGGAGGCCGGGGAGCGTGCGCAGGCAATCTTTCCATAGATGCGTCCCGTCAACACTAATTCCGGCGAGCCTCCTTTTAGAGGAACGCGCATCAGTCGGTCCACCGCCGAAGGCTCCGTAGCGGCAAGGACGTAAAGAAGCCACTCTCCATTGGGGCTGGTGGTAGCGGAGGCCATTTGGTCGCCTGATTCGCCGGTAACAACTGGCTCGGCGGTATTGTCGTCAGGTGATTGCGTGAAAATGCTCCAGCGACCATCCCGGTACGATTCGAAGAGAACAGCCTTCGAGTCGGGTGTCCAGGCGAATGGATAATTCTGGCCTTCGTTGAAAGTTAGCCGTTTCACGGCACCAACGCGTGTGTTATCAGCACGATTGTCAGCGATGTAGATGCTGCCTTGGGGAGCGAGTTTTCGGAAGGCAAGCCGCTTTCCATCGGCTGATACGGTGGGATCCTGCATGCAGAACCCGGCCCAATTGGTCAAACGCCGTGGCACGCCGATTGTCTTCCCTGTTTGAGAGTCAACGCGAATTTCCCACAAGTTGCAACTGCCGTTCAGCGGGCTGGGCTCCAGCAAGATATAGATGATGTGTCCATCCGGCGACCACGTCCAGTCGGCGATATGAGTGGTTCCCCCGACCACGACAGGACCGCCTGTCATGGAGCGGCTTTCGACGCTCGCGATCAGCTTCCCACCTGTCAGATGTGCCCCGACATAGGAGAGCCGCTGCCCGTCGGGTGACCAATCAGCACCGAAGAAGCCATTCTCGTCGTCGCCCTCGTAGAGTTTCCGGGCATGGGTACCATCGGGGTGCATCAACCACATTTCGCGATAAAAGACCCGGCCCGGGTTCGCATTGTAGGCAACCCAGGAGCCGTCGCGCGACACGGCCCACGCATACGCATCGTCTCGAAGCTTGCGGGGCGCACCAGCCAGGGCCGGGACGACCCAGATGCTCGGCGGTTTTCCTTGCACATTGGCGGTCGCGATAAATCGTGAGTCGTCGCGTACCCAATTGGTAGCGATACCCCAATTCACTTGCATTCCCTTGAGCGTGTCCGGCTGGGGAACAGTCCGCGTTTCCCCGCTCTCGATGGCCTTGACGTGAAGCCCGCTCAGGTCCGCATAGGCCAGGTACTTGCCGCTAGCGGAGATGCATCCACTCGAAACGGCATTCTCATTTGAATTGGTGGTGAGCTGCCGCTGCTTCAGCTCAGGAGGGAGAAGCGCGGAATGCGATTGAGTTCTCGTAAACCAGAGGGCGGCTGGAGCAATCACCAGCAGGGTGACGACTGCCGTAGCCAGCGGCACGGCGGCAGCTTTGTGCCTCGCCGACGCGCGGGCTTTCCCGGAATCAGTAGGTAACCGAGCCGCTAAAGCCTCCAGACCGGCGCGTATGTCAGAGGCCGTTTGATAGCGCAGCTCACGGTCTTTCTGAAGAGCGCGCTGGATAATCTGTTCCAGCAGGAGTGGAAGTTCAGGACTCAAGCTTCGCGCGGCGACCGGCTCACGATCCAAAATCGCAGTGTAGAGGTTCGCCGCCGTTTCGCCCTCGAACGCCTGCCGTCCTGTGGCCATTTCATACAGCAGGAGCCCGAAAGAAAACAGGTCGGTACGACTATCCAGTTTTTCTCCGCGCACCTGCTCCGGCGACATATAGGCGGCGGTGCCCATCGCTCTACCCGTCCAGCTGAGATTGGGACCCGCACTTACATCTGTTTCGGCTCCTTGCGGGACTGGTTCCTCTCTTGTGCCGACTCGTGCCAACCCGAAATCCAGAATTTTGGCTTCGCCTCGATGCGTCAGAAATATGTTCGCCGGCTTAATGTCGCGATGGATGACGCCTTTCTGGTGGGCCGCCCCCAGACCCGTCGCGATTTGAAGAGCGACATTCAACAACTGGTCCAGTGGGAGGCGTCCGCCTTCCGATATCCGGTCTCTCAAGGTCTGCCCTTCTAGCAGTTCCATCACAAGGAAGGGTTGCCCTTCGTGTTCTCCGAACTCGTGTATGGTGCAGATGTTAGGGTGATTGAGCGTTGAGGCGGCACGCGCCTCGCGCTCAAATCGCGTGACGGCCCTGGCATCGCCGCCCAATTCTTGCGGAAGGAACTTCAGGGCGATTCGCCGGCCGAGTTTCAGGTCCTCCGCCGCATAAACCACGCCCATACCTCCTCCACCGAGAACTTCCAACACCCGATAGTGGGAAACCCTCTTACCCGTCTGGCTGGCGGCGTGTTTTTCAGGCTCCCGGGGCGGGGGCTCCTGATGCGCGGGTGGGCTTGGTTGCAGGTACGCAACGGGCATCAGCAAGCGGTATCCTCGGCGCGCCACGGTTTCGATGTAGCGTGGATTCTCTGCTGAATCACCAAGTGCCAGACGTAACTTTTTGATTGCCGTGTTGATGCTGTGGTCAAATTCGACGACCGTGCCATTCGGCCAAAGCTTGTGACGGATCTGTTCACGGTTCACCAGTTCCCCGGCCCGATGGAGCAGCAGTTCCAAGAGCTGCAGTGGTTGCTCCTGAAGACGTATTGTCTTTCCTTCTACCGTTAGTTCGCCAGCGGCAGTGTCCAAACGGCAGGTGCCGAAGAGGACGACGCTACAGGTTGTCCTATCGTGCATAAAAGCAAAGCCTCCGAGAACGGCGCCTTACATACTAACCGAATTCGGGAAGCTCGCCGACCCAGGTGTTCACCAGTAGTTCACCGCCGGGTCACCGCTGGTGCATTGAGGCCGTAGCCCAGGATGAGCCAGTATCTTAGCTGTTCACAAGGAAAGGCGAACTTATGACCTTCAGAAAGCTTTTACCGCTGGTGCTGCTGGCAAGCGCATGGGGCGGTTCCGTATTCGCTGACTCCGATCATGACGGGCGTGGCCGGATCGCGTTTTTCCAAGGACCTGATATCTATACGATGAAGCCGGACGGAACCGACGTCCGGCAGCTTACTCGCCTTGCTGCGAAAACAGCAGCGAGATGGGCCGCATGGTCACCCGATGCCAAACAAATAGCTTATTCGCTATATCCCCCAACAGGTCCAGCTCAACTGTGGCTGATGAATGCCGACGGAAGTAACCAGGCCCAGCTTTTCACAGATCCGTTTAACGACTATTTTCCAGCGTTTTCTCCGGACGGTTCACACGTAGCGTTCAGCCGCTGCCAGACAGACGGCAGCGGATGCGGGATCTTTTGTATTCGACTAGACGGGACCGGGCTGACCGCCATCACCGATTTCGAGCCGAACATATATGATGTGGCGCCGGTGTTCTCGCCGGATGGACAAACGATTGCGTTCGGGGGCTTTAACCGACGCGGAGTGCTTAGCGCGATTTACCTTATAGAAGCGGACGGAACAGAAATCCGACGGATAACGCCAACTGATCTGAGCGGGCATCGGCCGTTCTGGTCGCCGGACGGGGAGAGCATCGCCTTCCAGACTCATTGCTGCAATCCGCAAAACGCGGAGATTTGGACGGTCGATCGAAACGGTCGTGATCTCACTCGAGTAACGGGTAGCGCAGCAAGCGATATTGACATCCCAGTGGCCCACTACAACAGCAATCCGTCCTGGTCTCCGAGGGGGAACGCAATCGCTTTTGAACAATACTTACCTGCTTCCAATACCTCCGCGATCTTCATTTCAAATGCCGACGGCAGCGAGTGCACCCCGATCAGAGCGTTCGCTGATTCGCGGAAAGCAGAAGAGTCTCACTCGAAAAAGCGCAACCATGCTCTGCAAGAGATCGAAGCCGGCGGCTCCTTCCCGCGATGGAGCCCGGCCCAGTGGTAAGCGTCGGAACGTAGAACGGAGATCAAGGAGAAACATATGTGCAAGTTTGGACATTCCTTCACTACTGTGCTCGCGGGGCTGGCTCTGCTGTTCCTCGCCATTCCAGCGGGGGCAACGTTCCCCGGCGAAAACGGAAAGATCGTTTTCGTCGGGAACCAGTCTGGAGCCTGGCAGTTATATACCGTCAATCCAGACGGCAGCGGCATGGCGCAGATCACGAACCTGCCGGCTACGGACTTCGAGTTGTGGCTACCCGCTTTTTCACCTGATGGCCGCCAGATCGTTTTCTCTTACGGGACCGGCTCCTTCGGAGGGAATGCCTTGGCAGAACTCTACCTAGTCAATGCCGACGGAAGTGCTCTGAAACAGTTGACGCACGACGGGAGCTTCGATGGGTTTCCGAAATGGTCTCCAGACGGGAACTCGATCGTGTTTGCTGGTAATTCGGCAACCGGGCTGGCGATTGTCAAAACAATGCGCTCCGATGGTACCGGAGCGCAGACTTCACTAGCCAGCTATTTCTGGTACAGCTTTCTACCGACGTACGCGCCGGACGGGACCAAGATCTTCTTTGATAGCCAGCTTGACGGGCTCGTTTCCGCCGTGTGGATCATGAACCCTGACGGATCAGGCAAGTGTCGAATAACAGCAGCGTCCCTCGAAGGAGCCCCAACCGACGTCTCTCCGGACGGACGCCGCGTTTTACTAGCCAACCACGAAAATACGCCCCTTCCCTCTTCCCTTTACACGATGGCCCTTAACGGGAGTGACCTGCAGCAGCTAACTAACCCTGGAACATCCACTGACTTACAAGCAGGCTACTCGCCCAATGGCAAGAAGATCGTGTTCGTCAGTAATCGTTTGAGCCCGGACAGCAGCCTGGACCTGTTTACCATGGACGTCGACGGGACCAACATCATCAGAATCGCCAGCGGTCTCACGGTCGGCGGTTGTCCGGATAGTAACTGCGTAAATCCAAACTGGGGCCCGAAGTCGAAACCGTGAAGCTGGCGACGCCCAGTGCAGCTAGCGCACAACGGCTCTTCAAAATATTCGGCAAGCGCATCTCATTTGCGCCTTGTTCGCGGATTCTGGTAACACCCTTTCAGCCCAATAAAAGGAGGGCTCATGTTTGCAAAAAGGTCGATGTCTCTTCTCGCGGCGGCACTTTTGGCTGCCCTATCACCGCTCGCGTTGTTCGCACAGCAAGACCGCCACCAGCGCGGCACACACGTCAAGTACAAACTCTTCGATTTGGGAACGTTCGGAGGTCCGTCCAGTTACTTCTCTGACGGGAATCCTCCACTTACGAAAATCAGTAACAACCGCGGAACTAGCGTGGGTGCGGCAGATACCGCAGTCCCCGACCCATATGCTCCCAATTGCATTGCAGATTGTTTCGTGGCACACGCCTTGCGAACGGTGAATGGGCATACTTCGGACCTCGGTGCTCTTCCGGGCGCCAACACCAGTTTTGCTTCCGCGATCAACGAGAAGGGCTGGAGCACCGGCATCTCGGAGAACGGCGCTCTCGATCCCCTCACCGGTTTTCCGGAAACGAATGCAATTCTTTGGAAAGGAACAGACATCGTCAATCTCGGAACGTTTGGTGGTAGCAGCAGCATTGCCTACGGCATAAATGACCGAGGCCACATAGTGGGAGGCGCCCTGACCGCCACTCCCGATCCCTATGCCAGCGCCTTTAACTACTTCTTTGTCTTCCCGATCGCAACGCAAGCACGGGCGTTTTTGTGGCGTGACGGAGACATGCAGGACCTGGGGACATTGGGTGGTCCCGACAGCGTAGCGTCGTATATCAACAACCACGGGGAAGTCGCCGGAGTCTCTTACGTCAATTCAGTTCCGAATCCGGCAAGCGGCGTTCCGACTATCGACCCCTTCCTTTGGATGCCGTGCAATGAAACTAGCCGAGACAAGGACGACTGCAACGACGACGACGGAAGGATGGCTGCCAACAAGGGGAGAATGACCGACCTAGGTGGTCTGGGGGGCACGAGCGCGGTAGTGGCGGGCCTTAACAATCATGGCCAGGTGATCGGTCAGTCGAACCTGGCGGGGGACCGGACGCACCATCCTTTCCTCTGGGACCGCGGCCATATGACGGACCTGGGCACTCTCGGCGGTGATTTTGGATTTGCCTCTTATTTGAATGAGAGCGGGGAGATTGTGGGCACGGCCAGCCTTCCCATTCCCTGCCCGGGATGTGGAGAAGGCCCGCAGATCTATCACGCATTCTTTTGGAAGCAAGGGATCATGACGGATTTAGGAACCTTCGATAAGTGCAGTCTCGGCAACGGGATCAACTCCAAGGGGCAGATCGTCGGCGCATCCGGTTTGTGCGGCGTTGCCAAACACGCATTCCTGTCCGAGAGCGGGGCACCGATCATCGATTTGAATACTCTCATAGCGTCGAACTCCGGACTGACGCTGACGGGCGCAATTTACATCAACGACCGTGGGGAGATTGCCGGCTTCGGATTGCGTCCTAACGGCGACGAACATGCTTACGTTCTGATGCCTTGCGATCGTGATCACCCGGACGTAGAGGGCTGTGATTACGATCCAGCTAGTCTGGATGTTCTGGCCGGGAGCGCTAAAGCTAACGACCCATCCTCGCAAACCGGCCTAGAGGGGCATACGAGCACATCTCAGTTTGCCCATAAACGCCAGAAGTAAACCTTGGCCTGATTCGTTGCCTTCCTTCGGAGCGAGTTAAATGGGCCACTTAGAATCGCCCAATTAGGAAGGCGGCGAGACCGCGATCTTGCGTTCCAACAGGACAAACTGATGTCTCCGCATGATTTAACTAAGGTGCACCCACTATGTGCACCTTCGAGCTTTCAAAGTTCATCGATCAGTCTTATCCAGACTGCTGGCAGAAATCCACAACAACGAGGAGGCTTATGAAGTTCAACAGCTCGAAATGTCTTCTGACGGCACTGGTCGCCGTGTGGCAATTCCGGTCCAACGAGCTGAGCAGGAAGCAAAAATCCATCACTGTTACGATTCCGTCACCGACCTCGGTACACTTCACGGGCACTCCTAAGCCTGCAGCTTGCTCGACAGGTATATCCAGGTTTGCTCCCAGAATCCACAACTAAGCCAAGTCAAGTGAAGGAATTTATTTACCGTCGAACCTCGAAGCTGTTGAAACGACTTGACCGTATTAAAAGCTCTACCCCGCATTACCCGTGAGTAACGGCGCAGGGTTTAGCTTCCGAGTTGTCCTGGATTGTCGGCCATCCGGAGACTACGATCGGAAAACCCGGTCATCGAAAAGCGAACTGCGAGCAGTTCCCCAAACGCCCGACTCTGTGCTCTGTCGATACTGTTCACTAATAAGCTCTTCCAAAGGGCGATTCATACGGAACGATGGATCTCGTATACCTAAGGTGGTTCGGAAGACCGTGAGCTTTCGGTGAGTCTGGGTAGGATTAACCAGATGAAGGCAATATGCCACGCTGCAAGATAGTTTCGATCGCGAATGGCGGACGAGAGCCGTTCGCTTCCTGGCACTGTTGGACTCTTGATCGATGTCACTGGTGAGGTTTCGTCTCGGCATGCTGGGGCATCGGTCTCTGAAAAGAATCGGCCATTTAGAGTTCCGAAGAACATTGCCCAATCGTTTATCCCTCGTTTTGGCGTCCAAGTTTCTCGTCTGACGAAAACGACAGTTGCATAGAGGAATAGAAGGAGTGCTGTCTGCCAACCAACCGTCAACGCAGCACGCCAAAGTGGAAGTGCGGGAACTGCTTTTCGGCCCCGCAACCAAACTACGCCGATGAACGGTCGACGACATGGGTGGCAGATGTTACCGATGTCCCTCATCTGAACCGGATCTCCTCCGGATCCCGGAAAGGTTCAGAGCAGTTATTGCAGGAGCCTGTCAGGACCTCCCCTCGCAGGGCTTGATGGTGCGTATTAACTGCTGTCGCGCTGCACTTGAATCGCGAATTAGTCCGAGAAAGAGTTCTTTACTGAACTCAAATCGGACTCAGCGAATTTCGGATGAAGTCACTTCGCGGATGACGGCTGCCAGAGCTCAATCTTGTTCCCATCCAAGTCATAGATCCAGGCAAAACGTCCATACGATTCATTCATCCGTTTGTCGTCGATCTTTACTCCCTCTTGTTTCAACCGGTCGAGCAAAGCATCCAAATCATCCACGATGTAGTTGATCATGAAAGATGCATTGCCGGGACTGAAGTAATTAGTCGTGGCAGGGAAAACAGTCCAGACGGTAACGTGTTCTTTCTGCGGGTCGTCGTGTTCGCGCCACGGAAGCATCGCGCCGCCGCCTTTATCAGCAAGTCCCAGATGCTTCGAATACCATTCGCGCATCTGATCGCGATCGGCGGATTTGAAGAACACACCGCCGATCCCAACAATGCGTCCACGCTGCTCCGCTTTAACAACCGCCTTCGACTTTGCAGCCGGCGGAGATGGTGCGGCGTCCTGTCCTCTCACCGAGAACGCAGAAATGAGCAACACCGAGCCGACTGCAATTGTGCTCCAGTTCATTTAGTTCTCCAGAATCTCTTTCAGCTTCTTCAGGAAGTCCGCCCACCCGGTTCTGGTCGACTCGAACTCGTCATCCCACGCCGCTTCCGGCCCGAAACCTGACTGCACCAGGCGTAGCCGCGTCATTCCATCACCGATCGCTTCAATGTAGTAATCAATGGCGATCTTTTGTGCCGCGCCGGTCTCCACCGGTTTTCCTTCGCAGTTATAAGCCACCGAACGCTCGGAGTATTGGGCGAAATGGTGCGGTGGATCAAAGACCGAGATCACCCCTCCGCCTTTCATCTCCGGGCTCCACGAGATGTCGTAAACTCCGCCTACGCGCGGATCGACGCGGGCATACGGCGCGAACCATTTAACAATTTGCTCGGGATCGGAGACCGCGCGAAAAACTTCTTCGGGAGTCGCTTTAATATCGATGATGTTTTCGTGGGATTTGTCCATAGTCACTCCAGGTTGGCGGATTCGTTGCTCGATTCTTCCCTCTTGAGCGCCGGATAGGAGGCCGCAATCACGCGGAATCGCCGGCCTCCTTCGGCGCGTTCGTTGTGGTACTTCGCCGCCAGGTGCGCAATGGCTGCGGTCATCTCTTCGGCGAAGGCAGCACGCGATTCAGCGCTGGCGAAGCGGATCTCGGTTTCCAGCGTAAGCGTGGCGACGCGTTTCCCGGCGCCGCACGCGCGGATACAGACAGAGGCCAACTCGCGAATCATGCGCGCCGCAGTAGAAGCCAGGTAAGCGGCGGAGAAACGATCGGCATTGGCGCGATCGGCACTGACGCCATCGCCGATTTGCGGAGCAATCACGAATTCCCGGGCCACGGCCCGCACCACTCGTTCCATGCAATTGCCTTTGCGGCGTTCTTCCACCAATTCCAGGAAGCCTTCGCGCTCCAGTTCGCGCAGATGGTAGTTCAATTTCTGCCGAGGCACGCCGAGGCGGCGTGCGAGACCGGCGGCGGAATCGGGTTCCGTTAGCTGCTCAAGAAGACGAAGTCGGCCGGGCTGGAGTAAGACGCCCGCTTTGTCCGGGCTCTGCACGATCTGAAGCGTCGCCAGCATGGATCGATTGAAACACCGGAGGACAATTCTGTCAAGACAAATATTCTTGTCGGAAGAGCCACAGCCGGAGAACACGAGCACGCAGTTCGAATCGCAAAAACGTGAAGGCGCCGATAAGGGCGGTCAGAACGCCGCGGGGCTGTCCCAAAACGTGAGCGGTGTCGCCGGCCAACCGCTTACGCCAACTCCCGAGTGCGGCACCGATGCACCAGTTAACGGCGACGCCGCTGCCCACGCAGCCGGTTCGAATCGCAAAATCGTGCCACCGTTCCAGAACCAACCGTCTTCTCCGTCATATTCCTCACTGGAAGCGCCTCGTGATCGGTCGTCCACGCACAGTTGACGTGTTCAGACCGGGGGAGTGGGTGCGCCCACCATGCTACTTTTGTAGAGATTCAGTCGGGAAATCGGAACATTTGCCCATAGTCGTCCGTCCTCCACTAAGGTTACGGAGAAGCGTTCATCTTGAAGAAAAAATGGAAGACTTTACTGATCATTGCGTTGGTGCTGGTGGTCGCGGGTGCCGTTTTTGCCAGCGTTCAGATCAGTCAGCGCGGTATCGTCACCGTTCAGACGGCTAAGGTCGGACGCACAGATCTCACCGCCGTGGTGACCGCGTCCGGCGAGGTGAAACCTCGAAACTACATTAATATTGGTGCCAACGCCGGTCCAGCCCCCATCACCCAGCTTCTGGTGAAGGAGGGCGACCACGTGCGCAAGGGCCAGGTCCTTGCCAAGCTCGCCAATGTACAGCCCTCCGCCGACCTCTCCGCGCAAGCCGCCGCGCTCAACTCCGCCCTTGCTGATTCCTCGGCCAGTGAGGCCGCGCTGAAGTCTTCAGAAGACAACATCGCCGTGGCTCAGGCGCAGGTGGAGCACGACCGTGCCGACCTCGCACAAAAACAAACCGATCTCAAACGCGCCCAGGACCTGTTCGATGCCAAGCTGATTGCCAGCCAGGACTTCGAAGCGAAACGGGCTCTCTACGACCTTGCCAAGACCACCCTGGCCGCCTCGGAACAAAAAGTGTCGCAGGCCCGGTCCGCGCAGTCGCAGTCTGCCGCCCAACTCACTTCGGTTCAGCGCAAAATAGCCCAGCAGCAGGCCATGGTGTCGCGTTCGAAGGACATCCTTTCCCAGTTTGAGGCCATCGCTCCGCTCGATGGAGTCGTCACCAACTTGCCCGTTCGAGTAGGCGAAACCGTCGTCCCCGGTATTCAGAACTCCGCTTCCTCCACCATCATGACCATCGCCGATATGTCCATCATCACGGCCGAAGTCAATGTGGATGAGACGGACATTGTCAGTGTCAAATTGGATCAGCCGGCCGATGTCACTATCGATGCCATCCCGAACCGCACCTTTAAAGGACGCGTCATTGAAATCGGCGACACCGCCATCGTCCGCTCCACCGGTGTTGCTGCCTCGCAAAGCCAAACCTCCAGTCAGGAGGCAAAAGACTTCAAGGTGAAAATCGCTCTCGACATCCCGGAAGAGCTGGTCCGTCCCGGCTTGTCCTGTACCGCCAAGATCGTCACCGCCACTCGTAAGGATGCAGTCGCCATTCCAATTCAGGCATTAACCGTGCGTCAGCAGGGTCAGTTGAACCCACCCAAGCCGGGAACGCAATTGGACCCCGCAGCTCAGAAGGCTTCGAAAGAAGAACTCCAGGGCGTCTTTGTCGTCAACAACGGCAAGGCTCTCTTTAGAAAAGTGGAGACTGGCATCAGCGGTGCCACCGACATCGAAGTGTTGAATGGCGTGAAGCCGGGAGACCAGATTGTTACGGGCACTTATGAAGTCATCCGCACCATACGGAACGATGCCAAGATCAAGGTGGATAACAAACCGCTAGCTCCGGCGCCGATGAATGGTTGAGAATAGTAGCCCACGGCACCATGCGAACACTTGAGACTCCGCTCGATAATCTAACGCCCGAACAGCGCACCGAGCGTGGAGAAGCGCTCAAGCGCGAAGGCATTGTCATCCGCACGTACGATCTCTGGAAAACCTATGTCATGGGCGACCAGGAGATTCATGCGGTTTCCGGCGTTGAAATTCAGATTCGGCGTGGCGAGTACGTCGCCATTATGGGGCCCTCGGGTTCCGGCAAGTCGACGCTCATGAATCTGATCGGCTGCCTGGATACCCCCACCAAGGGTCTTTATTATTTGAATGGGAAACTCGCGAGCGATATGGAGGACGACGAGCTCGCACAGATCCGTAACAAAGAAATCGGCTTCGTTTTTCAAACGTTCAATTTGCTGGCGCGTGCTTCGGCGCTGCACAATGTAGAACTGCCGCTCATCTATGCTGGCGTCTCGTCGCAGGAACGCCTGGAACGCGCCCGTGAAGCTCTGCGCTCCGTCGATCTCGAGCCGCGCATGCATCACAAGCCCAATGAATTATCGGGTGGACAGCGCCAGCGCGTGGCTATCGCGCGGGCGTTGGTGAATCGGCCTTCGATACTATTGGCTGACGAACCTACCGGCGCGCTCGATACCGCCACCGGCAACGAGATTATGGCGCTGTTCGAGCGTCTCTACCAGCAAGGAAATACCATCGTCCTCGTTACGCACGAACCCGACATTGCCTCGCACGCGCATCGCATCATTCACATACGGGACGGTAAGGTGGAACGGGACGAGCGGGTGCGTGAGCCTAAATCACCTGGTCTTGCAGCTTTGTGACTGGGGTCATCCCTGGAGAAGCTCAGGGTTTGTTCTTTGATTTCGAAATTTACTCTCGACAACTTGTTTGGCGCCCTGCATTCTAGTGAAATCTACTTTCGCCACTAAAACTCGACTCTCGTCCGTTCGAATCTCGGTCTCGAACGGCATCGCTAACTATGCCAGATTCTGAAAGCACGCAGGCAGTGACCCGCCCCGAATCCGCTCAAGCGTTGCGCATCCTCATGGCAGAGGACAACGCAATTAATCAGCGCGTCGGCAAGCTGATTCTTCAACGTGCGGGTTTCCAGATCGACTTGGTGAGTGACGGCAGCGAAGCCGTGCAAGCCCATGCTGCGCAACCATACGACCTCATTCTGATGGATTGCCAAATGCCCACCATGGATGGACTCGAGGCCAGCCGCCAGATCCGGCAGCTCGACCAGAAGCAGCCCGTCATCATCGCGGTGACGGCGAATGCGCTGGTGGGCGAACGCGAGAAGTGTTTAGCGGCCGGAATGGACGACTATTTGTCGAAGCCCTTTCAGGCCGAGCAACTAATTTCGCTTGTGAAGCAGTGGGCCGCCACCATTCATCGGTAGCGTTCGCTTGGTCCGCCTACCTGCGCCACGCCACAAGAAGACCGAACAGCAAGATCCAGAGAAAATCCAGGTAGTGCCAAAACAGCGCCACGCCGTTGGCGACCACACGCGTCTTCATCAGGTACTTCGGTCCGCTGACTGCGGTTCGCGTTCGAACGAACAGATAAGTTAAGCCGCTTAAGCCCAACAGGATGTGCAATCCGTGTAAAGCGGTAAACAGGAAAATGAACCACGAATGGGGGTTATGGGCAAGAACAATGCCCGACCGCAGCACCTGATACCAGGCGGCAACTTGGCCCAGCAGGAACGCCAGCGCCAACCCCATCGTAATGGCAAACCACCGAAAAGCGGCGGGCTGCTGGTTGGCTTTCAAATGTTTCCGTGCCAGCTCCACCGTGCCGCTGCTCAGCAGCAGCAGAAGGCTGGTCACCCAGAGAATGCCAGGAATCGCGATATGGCCCCAGTAGCGCGAATCCTGGGAGCGCACCAGGAACACAGCAATTAACGCGCCGAAGGTCATCGTAACCGTCGCTAACACTAGCCCGGAGGTCAGGTACGACAGCGAGTTCAGGTCGCGCTCACGAGGGAGGGGCGGGGAAGTAGCCGCAGACACGCTTGTATTCTCCCAGTTTTCAATCAGAGTCGCCGGCCGATAGCCTATCCTGAGAAACATGAAGCTTTCTGCTGCGGCCAAAGGGCTACGTAGAGGAACTGTCCTGCTTTCGCTCGCAACGGCGCTTCTCTGCGCAGCCGGAGCTCAGAACGGTGACGCACCGCTTGGCAATGCATTTCGCGCGCCGGAGAAAGATGGTTGGATCTTTGTTCACCTGCAAGGCACGCCGCGGCAGATCGGCTATCAACATGGAACCTTGCTTGCTCCCGAAATCGAGGATGCGAAACGCGCCATCGTCCTCAGCAACGAACATGGCGTTAAGCATTCGTGGAAAGAAATGCGAGAAGTCGCCGCCACGGTATTCCTGCCTCACGTTCCCGACGAGTACCGGCAGGAACTGGAAGGTATGGCTTCGGCTCTGCGCGACAAGGGTTCAAAGCTCGACCTGACCGATTTGGTCGCGATGAACGCCTTCATGGAGTTCTCCTATTACTACGACAAGTCCAACAAGCAGGAGACCAAAGGGGTTGTCGCTAGTATCGGCGAACACTGCAGCGCCTTCGTGGCAACCGGAAGTTACACCACGGACGGCCGTGTGGTGATCGGTCACAACAACTGGAGCGACTATCTAAGCGGCAGCCGCTGGAAGATTATCTTCGACATACAGCCGAGCGCCGGGCATCGCTTCATCATGGACGGCGTCGCCGGCCTTATCCATAGCGGCGACGACTTTGGCATCAACGATGCCGGCCTGATGATTACCGAAACGACAATCTCTAATTTTCACGGGTTCAAAGCAGACGCTACGCCGGAGTTTGTGCGCGCCCGTAAAGCCATGCAGTATTCCGAATCGATTGACGACTTCGCTCGGATCATGGAGGACGGGAACAACGGTGGTTATGCCAACACCTGGCTGATTGCCGACCGCAAAACGAACGAGATCGGCCGGCTGGAACTCGGCCTCAAGAACGTGACCCTCGATCGTTCCAAAGATGGCTACTTCGTCGGTTCGAATTTTCCGATCAATCCTAAGCTCATCGCGGAAGAAACCGACTTCTCGAAAGATTCGAACACGCCCGACCAGGTGCGGCATCGCCGTTGGGATATGTTGATGGCCGAGTACAAAGGCAAGATTGATATTGCAGCCGGCGAAAAGTTCGAGACCGATCACTATGACATGCTGACCAAAGAAATCGACCCGAACGAGCGTACCATTTGCGGCCATATCGATAAATCGAGCCGCGGTCTGAAATCGTGGCAGGATCCGTATGGCCCCGCCGGCGCCGTGGAAGCGAAAGTGGCCGATAGTGCGATGGCCGAGAAATTGTCGTTCGTTGCCGGCGCAGGAAAGCCGTGTGGTGTCGAATTCCACGCCAAGGAGTTTCTGAAAGCGCACAAGGAATACAGCTGGCAGAAGCCCGAACTCGAGGATCTTAAAGCCAATCCCTGGAGCGTCTTTACTGCCGCCGATGCTGCGTCCGTGGCTGCCGGTCCGGGCCGCTAGCTTTTCCTCGGCTTGTTCAAATGGGCATAGAAGCCCAGGTCTCGGCCTTGTAGCATCTTGGTGATGTACAGGATCTGCCCATGGTGCATCGCGAAGTGCTCAACCACGTGAAAGATGGCCTGCAGGGCCGTTACATCGTGATTCTGGATGTGGTGACGCTCTTCCAGGTCCTCCGGCGTTAACCGCTGCAGAATCTCTTCGACCTCGGCAAGTGTCTTATCAAGCAATGAACGCAGAACACTGGCGCTGACATGCGCACGTTCCGCAAACTCGGCATCCCGGTCACGTGTATCCTCACGCCGGCCGAGCGGAGTGACAATCCACTGCTGCACATTTCCGTTCAAGTGCAGCAGCAGATTGCCGATGCTATTGCTTTCCTCGTTTGGCCTCCACCAGATTTGTTCATCGTTGAGCGAGTCAAGGCAGGCGCAGGTGCGCGGCCAAAATTCGTCTAAGAGTTTTTGGCGCGCCGTGGCGAGAAAAGGCTGCGCAAGCGCATCCATCAGTAACGAAATATAGCAGCAATCGGACTGCCGTTCGGCATCTTCGAGTGTGCGGCTACTAAGACGTTACCTGCGTGCATGATCGTCTGAACCGCTGCATCGTTCAGCAAGTCCTCATCGTCGCTCGATCCGGTTTCGCGTGCCTTCACGGAGTGCGTCGCCTCATCGAAAACGCCGGTTTGTTCTTGCGTGTCCGAGATCAGGAGTGTGAGAACGCGTCCGTCGTGCGCCGCCGTTACAACGTCTTTCAATCGGCTGGAAGCACCCGCCCCCACCCGGTGGTTCCAGTCTGCCAGTGTTTCGTCCACTTTGACTTCGTAAGCGCGGTCGAGAGCGTCCAGCGCCCGCGCGTGCATCTCGCCGGCCTTCAGCCCGTTGGGCGCTCCGTGCACGGATTGCGTCGACAAATGCGGATAGGTGTTCACTTCGCGGTAGATCGGGATCTCGTATTCAACCGCGCACAGCACCAGCGGTTCTGTTTTGCCCTTCAACACTTCGGCGACTCCCGTGTTCACCTGTTTGAAGAAATGCGACAGGTACTCGTCTTTGGCTTCCTCGTCGGAACCTTTCGGGGCAAGCGCGTTCGGACCACCGGAGCCTTGCACGCCCGCCGACATGGCGTTGTACACGGCGTTATGGTCAGGCTTCACGCGGTTCTGCCAATGCTCAAAATCGGTATCCGTGGGAATCGGGACTTCTTCGGAAGTGTGGGTGGTACAGAACAACAGCCGCGTATTCTTTTGGCTAAGTGCAAGCAGGTAAAAGGCTTGATCGCGAACCAACTCCGCCAACATCGGACGAATGTAAAAATGCGGGCCCATTACCGCACGTTCGGGCACTTCTTTGTCGAGGACTGCGATTTGAAAGATGTCCGCCGACCGAAACACGGCCACGGAGTTCCCTTGAAACGGACGTTCGTTCTCGGTATCGGGAGCGATCGAATCCCAGCTTCGGACCGAATCGAGAAGCTCCCGGCCGGCCGCGCCGAACTGCGCCGCTTTTTCTTCGATCGTGCTCAGCACCTCACGCCAACGCAGATCGTTCTGCTTCGCATTCGGGTTCTTCCCTACCGTGCTGTCTGTACTTAAGGGCAGGTAAACGCTTAAACAAGGTCCGGTTGCGGACAAAAGCGTTCGCAGGTCTTTCAGCTTGTTAAAGCTGGCCAACTCGCCTTTCACTGTATTCATACATTGAGGAGACCAGTGCAACGAAAGACGCGTTACGGTCTTTTCCACATTTAGGCACTCAGGCAGTAACGCCACAGCACCTGGCAGGGTCTCCAGCGTGAAGGGATTCACTTATGAAAACGAACAGTCCAAATAATCCCAAGACCGATTATCCGGATTCGGACGAGACTGCCCGCGGGCAGCAGCCCGCAGTCGACGATGCAGTGATGGAACAAGTCGGCATGGATATCGACGGGCTTCAGACCTCGAATAAGGCCGGAAAGCATTCCACGGTCGAGAAAATGTCCGCTTCGCGGCCGGAGTTCGGTGAGGGCCGAGGCGCACTGCCGGTACCGGGCGCATTCGGCGACGACGAGGGACACGTAATCACAGGACGCAACGCCGGGCCAGGTACCAATCAGTTCCAGTGCAACAGCTGTGGCCGCTATTTCAACACGCAAGGCGAGTTATCCGCCCATGAAACGGAGTGCCGCATCGCCAAGGCAGCAACGGCCTCGGGCCGCGACAGCCTGAGTCAGGCAGACCGAAGCTGACGAACGTGGATGCGACGGTGGTTATCATCGCCGCATTGCTCTAGCTGTATCTCCCAGCGGTCAGCCGGAAGAAGTTCTGGAAAGCGTTCGCCCCATTCCATCAGGACGAGCGCCGGCTGTGAAAACAAGTCCTCCAGCCCGAGGCGGCGAGCCTGGTCTGCGGTATCCAGACGATAAAGATCGATGTGGTAGACCCGGACCGGATCGCCGTACTCGTGGATGAGAGTGAAGGTGGGACTCGACACATCTTCCGCCCGCGCTGCGCCGCAGCCTTCGACAATACCCTTCGTCAACGTCGTTTTACCTGCGCCCAGATCGCCAATCAGCAGAACGATAGCCGCCTTTGGGAGTACCTGCCCTGCCAATTGGCGGCCAATGGCAAGAGTTTCGTCTTCTGATTGCGACTCAAACTTCTGGTCGAAGTTCATTCATCGCCTCAGGCAGAAACTCGAGCATATCGGTAGCCAGCATGCATTCTTCGCCCCACTTTCGCGCGGCCAGTTCACCGATGCGACCATGCAGCCAAACAGCTGCAACCAAGGCGCGCCGCCAGTCGCTGGCATGCTGAGCGATCATGCCCGCAATCATGCCAGTCAGGATATCGCCTGTGCCGCCAGTCGCCATCGATGGCGAGCCGGTCGGATTGATCCAAACTTCGCCGTCCGGAAAGGCGATCACCGTACGGTCACCTTTCAGCACCACGGTTGCACCTGATCCCGCAGCGAACTCCTTCGCGACGTTCAAGCGGTCGGCTTGCACTTGCTTTGTCGATTTGCCGGTGAGCCGGCTCATCTCGCCCGGATGTGGCGTGAGTATCCGCACGTTGCCGGTCTTTGGTAGGTGGCCGGCAAGCGCGTTGAGCGAATCGGCATCCACTACGGCGGGAACCTTTGCCTCCACGTACAGTTTCGTGGTCAGCTCGACGGCATCGGAGGTTGTTCCCAGGCCCGGACCCATCGCGAGCACGGTCATCTTCTCCAGTAGTGCCATCAATTTGTCCGCATCGTGCGATGCTTCGGTCATCAACTCCGGGCGATACCCAGCGACCATGGGCAGGGTGTCTGGCGGAATCGCGACGGTGACCAACCCGGCGCCGCTTCGATAAGCCGCGACACCGGTCATTGTGGGAGCGCCGCTTTTGCCAAACGAACCGCCCACAACAAGAACATGCCCGTACATTCCCTTATTCGAGTTGCACGGCCGCTTGGCGAACAGCGGTCGCAAGTCGGCGACGGTCGTCAGATTTGTTCGCACCTGCGGATTGTCCTGGCAGAGTTCCGCGGGCGTGGTGATTCCAACGACTGTCAATTCGCCCATGCGGTCGTAACCGGGTGAGAGAACCTGGCTCAACTTCGGCGCGACAAAGGTAACTGTATGGTCGGCCTTCACGAACTCTCCCGGGGTGCCGGTGTCGTCGGAGGGCAGACCGGAAGGGATGTCGACCGCAATCTTTGACGCAAGAGGAAAGCGCGTGTTCACCAACCGAATTCCGTCCAGCGCTTCGCCCCGGGCCGGCCCGGTAAGTCCGGTTCCTAAGATGGCATCAATAAGAATGGTGGCGAAACTAGTGTCTGAGCCGAGCGTTCGCCCTATAGGGCAGCCCGTGGCGGCAAGCATTTTCCGGTTCGCCGCTGCGTCACCGGAGAGCGTGGCCGGGTCGAACAACTCAACGACGCGCACGTCGCGGCAGAGTCCGCGTGTCCACAACTGACGCGCAATCACAAAGCCATCGCCGCCGTTGTTGCCCTTTCCGCAGACGACAACGACCGAGTGTTTCGAAAGCGGCGCGAAGCGTTGCGACAGAAAGTCAACAACGCCGCGGCCGGCATTCTCCATCAGGATGAGCCCAGGAATGCCGTGCTCCGATGTGAGGCGGTCGACCTGTCGCATTTCTTCGGCCGTAAGTACTTTCATGGACCCTACGACGCTCCCACCTGGCGTGCTAACAACAAGGTCATATCGTCGTGCAACTCGGGAACTCCGGTCCAGCCGCGGACGGCTTCAAAGATAATGCGGATAATCTCGTGGTCGTCGGCGTCACGATGCTTTTTCACGAGTTCGACCAGGCGCTCTTCCCCGAATTCCTCGCCAAAGGCATTTTCAGGCTCGGTAATGCCATCGGTGTAGCACAGCAACAGATCTCCCGGCTCGACGAGAATACAGCTTTCGTTGTACTTCGACCCGGGCAGGATGCCGATCACCATGCCGTTGGTATCGAGCGGCACCACGGTGTTTTTCCGAAACAACAGCGGGGACAGATGCCCGGCGTTCGTATACGTCAGCGTGTGCATGGTTTCGTCGTAAAGACCGATGAAAAACGTCGCATACTTCTCGGGCGAGGTGTGTTCGTAGACCTGCTTGCTCAGCTTTGCCACGAGCGCGGCTACATCTATCTCCGGGGCGAGGGTGCACTCACTGTCGGAGGTCGGCAGTGTGTCACTTAGCTGCGCGCGGAGGGCAGATTGAATGGTGGCCATTAATAACGCGGCCGAAATACCTTTGCCAGCCACGTCGCCAACGGCGAAAGCGAGCTTGGACCGCCCTACCAGTTGGTAGTCGTAGTAGTCGCCCGAAACCATGCGCGCCGGATCGCACCGGGCCGTGAGCAGGAGTCCTCGCCGCGGTGGTTCCTCCTGAGGATAGAGCTGGTTCTGCACTTCGCGGGCAATCTCGATTTCGGCTTGCAGACGTTCCCGCTCCTTCTCAGAGACGAGCAACCGCTGCATGTGTGTGGTCATCTGGTTGAACGACCCGGCGAGCTCGCCCAACTGATCTTGCGCCTTGATGGGAATGCGGTGAGTGAAGTCACCACTGATGACCTGTTGTGTTCCTTCGTAAAGCTGGTTGACGGCGCGTGTGATGCGGCGCGAGAGAGAGATGCCGATGACCAAAGCGACAATCTCCACGAAGAAAAAGAGCACGCCGACGCCGATGACGAGATCCATGACGAAGCCGCGGGCCGAATCCGCCTGAGAAAAAAACGTTCCCAGGACGGCGGAGGGGCGCGAGCGAACATACAGCACCAGGCTGTGCTCCCGGCCGGGCTTCTCCAGGTGGTAGTGCGACTGAGAAGAGATGAAGCCAACGGGTATATCCAAACGGTTGACAGGGTCTGGAACCTTGCCTCCGAAAGGATTGATTGCTTTGGGATCGTCTTCGTTTAAAGAGCCGGCGGCGATTGCATCGTTCTTGCCATTCCCAGTTTCGGCCAAAGCGATCACGCCCAGATTTGGCACCAGGTTCGAGATGGTCTGGTCGCTTAGCGGAGCCAGGACGGTAATCTCTTCGGAGGGATCAACGAAGTGAGCCCAGCTATAGAAACGATGATTGCGGACCAGCAATCCATGGACGTCTTTCCAACTGCCGGGCACGTCGAAATCCGGCGCATTGGTCGGGTAACGATAAGCGCCAGTAGGGTCTTTAACGTAGATAGTAAATTCCGGCGAGTAAACCTGAAATGCACGGTCGATCTCTGTGATGGCCGAGTGCCGCTGCTGAGGGGGATAGCGCAGCATAGCCTTGACGGCCTCTTGGGCCATGGCCAGCCGTTGATTCAGCGCAGATTGCGCCAGGTAAATGGCGAGTTCGCTCATGAACGACCACGTGGCAAGACCGAACAGCACGAACAATAAGAGGACCGGAACAACGCCAAAGAGAGCGTACACACAAAGAAGGCGGCTGTTCAGGCTCCACAAAGAATGACGAATGACCAACCGCGAGGTGCGGATGACAACGAAGAAGGTGAGCGGAATCAGGACCAGCAGGTCCACCAGGAGTAGGGCGTCGAGACCGGTGAAGTAGAACGCGAAGAAAAGAGTCAGAGCGACGAGAAAGGCAACTCCTATCTTGTCCACACCGGTCGCCATTTGCGTTGGACGCCACATCACATAGAGGGTAACGCGCAGAGCCCAAATCTGGGCGCCCACTTGCCGTTTCGTAGCTTACCGTCAATGATAGGAATTGTGACCGAGGCCGATCTTCGCTATCTGCAAAGTGAAAGCGAACTAACTGAATTCATAACGGCGTTCGAAGGCTGTGCGCTGCCGAAGGATCGCTTCACACATGCGGCGCATGTCACGGTGGCCTCGGTTTACCTTCAGGAGGACTGGAAGACCGCTTTGCCGCGTATGCGAACAAATATCCGACGCTTCAATGAAAGCGTGGGGGGAAGCAATTCGGATACAGGCGGCTACCACGAAACTTTGACGGTTCTCTGGTTAGATGTTCTGGCGAACTTTCTAAACACAACGCAAGGGGCCAACATACTCGATAAGGTGCGGCGCGCCGTGGCTGCGTTCGGATCCGACTCTAAACTGCATACCCGCTTCTATAGCTTCGACGTGGTGAATTGCGTGGCGGCACGTCGCGGTTGGATACCACCGGACCTTGTCACGCTTGACGGGAAGATTTCTGCTTCATCCGGGCAGTCATTCACAAGCAAACACCCGGCAGCAACATAAAGCAATCGGGCACCTTGACCGCCTCTGGAGGCTGGTGTAGAGTCGAATGGCTACGGAGAGCCACTATGAAGCCTGAGAGCGGTCCCTGGATTGGAAGTTTTGTAACGCGCGACGGAAGAGGCGTTCAAATCGCAGCAACGCTGAAATTCGAAGATGACTATTCCGCTTCGGGATCGTTTACGGTTTCCGGCGACTTAAAACATTGGAAGGGACCGACAAAGGGAACCTTCAGTGAGGGCGGCTATTCTCCGTTTGGCAGCTTGTCTCTGGAAGAAGAAGAGAACCACCAGGAACTCGGCAGTGCCCGGTTCGATGGCCGCTATGAAAACCCGATGAACAAGGTCAGCTTGATTTGGGGCACGGTGCTGATTACTAAGAAAGAAAAGGACGGCAGCCTTAAACACGAACAAGGGACATTGGCCCTTATCTTCGCGCCACCACCCGTGCAGGATGACGCCAACGGCGTGTGGGGTGAGTAAGCGCGCCTGAAGCCCAGTGTGGACTGGAGAATCCGAAGCCGATATCCACGTCGTTTCGCCCCAGTCGGCCCTGCTTTGGCAAGCGATTGAGACGAAGCAGCGATTGCATTTGGACGCGCAATCGGCTGCGCAGATCGAACGCCGTATTCAGGAATTGGCCGACAAGGAGTGGCCCCAAATCGAGGGGTTAAACCTGGACCCGCTTCCTCCAACCGAGCAAGGAAAGCTGCTGGCAAAAGGTTTTGCGCTGACCGCATTTCTAATAGCGCCCGTTCCCGGCGTGGAGGCCAACGACAAACGCTTCTGCGCTCTTGGAGCCATGGTGAACCTGATGGTGGTTCTGTGCGACCGCTTGATCGACAGCGGTTCGCCACCAGAGGCAGTGGTTCCGCCGGCCGACTTTTCCGATTTTGGAAGCGAACGCTCACCCGTCACGCTGTTGCTGCAGCGATTCCTGCAGCACTCAGTTAGCGACGGAACGAATGAGGCGCATTGCCGTACGATCCATAAGACAATACGCAGCATGTTTGACGCCGAGGCACGAACGGTAGCGGCCAAAACTGAGCTTCCGTATCGTTTCTGGCTGCGCAAATCGGCCCTGCCGTTTGTGCTGATGGCACTGCCGGCCTGGACGGGTTCGACGGATTCATCAAAGCATCCTCATTTTCGGCAGCTGCGGTGGCTTTACAAGGTCGGGCGCTTTCTCGGCGCAGTAGACGACGCGGTCGACTTCCTGCAAGACGCTCGTCAGGGGCATCCAAACTATTGGCGCACTAAGCAGGAATCGTTTTACCCTGCGATAGCCGAGCGAGTGGCTAAATGGGGCCAAGAAGTGCTAGAGGAATGGGATCGTATGGTGCTGAACTCTCAGGCCGCGAACTCCGGGCAGGATGCTATCCTTCGGCAAATATTTACTTTCAACGTTTGGAACTGGATGGGGCGAGTAAGAACTGCCTCCGATGATAAGAGATGACAAGCTACGGCATCTGTTCCTCGGGTCCGCTCTCGCCGCGGCGATAGCGGTCGCGGCATTCTGCGGCTTGTGCCTCTGGGGTATCGTCTGGAATCACGGTGTTCCCGTAGACTATGGCTGGCAAGCCCAAGCGCGAGGCGATCGCGCGCTTGTGGGGTACGTGGAGGCGGACGGACCAGCAAGAAACAAGCTGCTCCACGGCGACGAGATCGTAGCCATTAACGGCTCCGAGCACCCACGCTACTTCGGGCAAGATCCGCTGCTGGCCGGCACACATGAACCTTACTCAATGGTTGTGCGCAGGCACGGCGCGCTGCTTCCCCTTACGCTCACGGCAAGCAGAACCCCGCAGTTCTCTTTTCCGCTTTATTTCTACCTTGTATTAGCGCTGTTGGATTTAGTTCTGGCGGCTTGGATTGGCTTGGCGCGGCCTGATGACGCGGCGGCTCGCGTGGCCTTTTTCGTTTTCCTGGGGATGGCTCTAACATTCGCCGCGGAGGTGCTCACGAAGTTTCGCCCGCCGTTAGCGGGCACGGCGCTCGCCTTCGCCATGCTGCTGGTGACGCATGCATGGCGTCCTCTTGAATGGTGCGTTGCGTTCGATTTTGCGCTGCGCTTTCCTGAACCAATTCCACAGCCGCGCCTGTTGCGGCGCATGCGTGTTCTTCTTTATTGCGCCGGCGTTTTGCTTTGGTTGTTCGCCATCCTGCCTGCGCTGGCACAGGCGCTTGAACCTGGGCCCGCGCTCTACGCTGTTGCCCGCCTGGTTTCCCTTGGAACGCGTGGATAGCTGGCGACCCATTATGGCCGACGCTCTTGGGGCGGTCGCGCTGTTGGCGGTGCCAGTGATTTTTGCGCGGAATTACGCGAAGCTCACCGACCCTTCCGCCCGCAAGCGGCTTCGTTGGGCGGCGCTGTCCATTGTGGTGGCAACGCTGCCCATTACGGTTGGCATAACGCTACGTTTCCTATTGGCCGTGTCGGGACACAACGCGGCAGCCGACGGCGTTGACAACCTCCTGAACACCGTCGGCTCGTTTGCGACGGTATTAGCGCCTATCGGAATTACCTACGCGATTGTTAAACACAGGGTGCTGGGCATCCGGTTCGTCATCCGACGAAGCCTTCAATACTTGCTGGCGCGAAACGTTCTACGGATTGTTGTCTATCTTCCGTTGATTGCAATTGCGGCGGATGCCGTGCTTCATCCCAAGGAGCCAGTGCAGGATCTGCTTCTACGCAAAGCCTGGTGGTTCTATTTGTTTCTTGCCGCGACGGCGCTAGTCAGCCTGCGCTACCGCTATCGCCTAACGTCGTGGGTGGACACGCGCTTCTTTCGCTCCGCTTATGAGGAGGAGGTAATTCTCTCTGAACTAACCGAGAGCATGCAAGCCTGTGAGACCGCCGAGGAGCTGGCGGTGAGAGTTCTCGCGCAAGTGGAGCGCGTGTTTTACCCCTCCGCGTTGTGCGTACTCCTGAAAAGCCGGTCGACGGGAACCTTCAGCGTCCTGCACCCCAACGATTCGCCGCTTGCCTTGTACTTTCATGGCGTGTTAACGGAGCCGATGCGGGAACTGCTGGAAGCGGATAAAGCGCCCCGCGCGCTTGGTGAGTTGAAAATTCCGAAGAACGACAGCTCGCAGGCATTTAGCGAAAACCTGCGCCACACACTGGTTACGCCCATCACTAGCGCCAGTGGCGAATTGTTGGCTGTTCTGCTGCTGGGCGAAAGGAAATCGGAGCAGCCGTACTCCGCTCGCGACCGCAAGCTGTTGCAATCGATGGCGACCCAGATCGCGATCTTCCTGGAAATACTCGGATTGAAAGACAGAGTGCAGGAGGAAGGCCGGGTGCGTATTGACGTATTGGGCCGGCTGGAACGAGACCGCATCCAGCTGGTTCTGGAGTGCTCCGCCTGTGGCGCTTGCTACACGGGGCCTGCTACACATTGCGCAGCGGATGGCGTGGCACTTTCGATGAGTGTTCCGGTGGAGCGCGTAGTTAACGGCAAATACCGGCTGGACCGAAGAATCGGGGCGGGCGGTATGGCCACGGTTTACCAAGCACAGGATTTGATGCTGGACCGGAAGGTCGCCGTGAAGGTGATGACGGGACGGCTATTCGGAAACATCGCCGCGCTGCGAAGGTTCGAGCGCGAAGCTCGAGCCGTTGCCAAATTGCAACACCCGAATATCGTCGCTATTTACGATTTCGGATCGCTGCGAGGAGATGGCGCCTACCTGGTTATGCAGTTGATCAGCGGCTTTTCGTGGCGGCGGCGGCTGTCAAGTGCCGGGGCAGTTAGCGGGGAGAAAGCCGCCTCTTGGTTCGATCAGTTGTGCGATGCGGTGGGCTACGCGCACGCGAACGGAATTGTGCATCGCGATCTGAAGCCTGAAAACGTGCTGGTCTCTGAGGCAGCGGCAACGCTTCCAAAGATTACGGTGGTTGACTTCGGACTGGCTAAGCTGCAGGCGCGCGATAACCTTCTTGAAGCCTTAACGACAGAGGGAGCGGTGATGGGGACATACGGCTATATGTCGCCGGAACAGCGGGCCGGCGAGCACGTGGATGCGCGGACCGATGTGTTTTCGATGGGCGTGATGGTAGCGGAAACATTGTCCGGCTGCCGCCCGCCAAGGTTCGGAGCGTCCCGCGAGTGGCTAGCGACGGTTCTTGCACAAGCCCACCCGTCGCCCACCGTGAACGAACTGTCGAACCTGCTGGAGCGCTGCCTGGCTGAATCGGTGGACGATCGGTTGAGCGACGTGGGTGAACTACGGCGCAGCCTGATTCCCCTATTGCGCGAGTGTGCCGTAATTCCGCAGGCCAAGGCGGCGTCGGCCAGCAGCAACGCCGGCACCACGCTTCCGCTGCAGCAATCGGCGTTGCCGACCACGCGCAAGCCCTAGTCCCAAGCCCTTTGCCGTGGTTGGGCCTTGCTACAGTACGAAGGAATGCAGGGCGTAGTTCCTCCAGCGAAGGCCCGCGTTTCTGTTTAGAGCCTTGCCGCCGATTGCCCAGTTGCTCCCTTCCTACACAACGCGTGTGTTTGCCCACACGCTGCTTTGCCTGTTAACGTCCATCCTGCTGCTGCTGATTTTTCCGCACTTCGATTTTCGGATTCTGGCGCCTATCGCCTTGACGCCACTGCTTTGGGTGATGGCGCAAACACGGTATGGGTGGCAGCGCTTCTGCTTCGGATGGGCCGCGGGTATCTTCTACTGGTTCTTTCTTTGCAATTGGATTCAGTTCGTGTTGGAAGTGCATGGCGGGATGGGTCGCTGGGGCGGATGGGGATGCTTTGCTTTGTTCTGCCTTTTCAAGGCGCTGCATCTGGCCGTCTTCAGCTGGTTGGCTGGTCCGTTGATGCGCACCGCCTATGCCATCCCCGCGGTGGCCGCTCTCTGGACAGGTCTGGAGCGAACGCATGGAACGTTTGGATTTGCATGGCTCGATTTGGGCAATGCGGGTATCGACATGTCGGTGCCTTTGCGCGTGGCGCCTTACGTCGGTGTCTATGGCGTGTCTTTTATCTTCGCCATGCTGGCCGCTGCGGTGGCCTGTGTGTTGCTGCGGCGGCCGCGCCTGCAACTGCTGCCCCTGCTGATACTGGTTCTGCTGTGGTTGTTGCCTGCGATTCCACAGAACACGCCCGCGCCCGACCACGCAGTTGTGGTGCAGCCCAACATCGATCCGGAGACGGAGTGGACGGCGCAATTACAAGAGGAAGCGGAACGCAAACTCTCCCTGCTTTCCAATGCGCTTCCGGCACCCCTGGTGATTTGGCCCGAACTGCCGGCGCCGCTTTACTATTACGAGGATCCGGAGATGCGGCGGATGGCGATTGATATCGCAAAGCAGCATGGCGCCTTTATCTTCGATACCGTGTACTACACCGGTGAACACCAGCCCATGAACTCGGCTGTCTTTCTTAATGGCAAGGGACAGATGGGCGGGCGGTACGACCAGATCGATCTGGTGCCGTTTGGCGAGTTTCTGCCGCCTCTTTTTTCCTGGGTCAATCGCATCACGAAGGAAACCAGCGACTTCGTTCCCGGTCATGATATCCAGGTGTTTGCGGGCGCGGGCCACCGCCTGGGGATCTTTATCTGTTACGAATCAGCGTTCCCGGATCTGGTCCGGCAGTTTTCACGCGCCGGTGCCGACGTACTGGTGAATCTTTCGAACGACGGGTACTTTGGCCATAGTCAAGCGCGTGATCAACATCTGCTGCTGGTGAGGATGCGCGCGGTGGAGAACCGGCGCTTCATTGTTCGGTCGACAAACGATGGGATTACGGCCGTGGTGGATCCGGCCGGTCAGATTCGGAAGAAGCTGATGCCGTATCGCGAACTGGCGGCGATTATGAATTACGGTGGGGTGGTTCCAACCACTTTTTACGCCGAGCATGGCGATTGGTTTGCCTGGATTTGCCTAGCCGTGGGCGTGGGTTGGGCACTGCTGCGTATGGTGCAAGAACGCCGGGAATGGGCCGGTACTGGCCCCCGCCGCCGCATTGCTAGACCGTACTAGACCTGTTAGACTGTTAGTGTCTTTGCAGCGTCCTCACTATCTTTGGGTACCTTCTGGCCGTTCCTTCCTCCCTTACCTGGCTTCCGGTTTGGATTCTAGAGCAGTCCGACAGAGACGAACTACTTAACACTTCAAAGGAACTTTAATGACAAATATCTTTGTCGGAAATCTCAGTTTCCAGACGACACAGGAAGATCTGATGGCGGCGTTTTCCCAGTACGGCAACGTCGAGCGGGTCAATATCGTTACGGACCGTGACACCGGTCAATCGCGCGGCTTCGCTTTCGTCGAAATGACAGAGCGTAGGGACGCGGAAACGGCAATTTCACAGCTGAATGGCGCTGAGCTGAATGGCCGCACCATGAATGTGAACGAAGCACGTCCGAAGCCTCAGGGCGGCGCTGGCGGTGGCGGTGGTTACGGCAATCGCGGCGGTGGTGGTGGCGGCGGCCGTGGCGGTAATCGCGGCGGCAGCGGCGGCGGTGGCGGACGCGGCGGCTCGCGCTGGTAGTATCCTCAGACTAGCAATCACAAAATCTTTCAATCGACGCGGCTCTTTTTTGCTTCGAGCCGCGTCGTAAGATTGGTTAGGAGGTTTTCTGTCCTAACCGTCCTGCATTTCTATGGAAGGTCCGAAGCTCGATGAGCCAACGACCGAGGGTACCTCCGGGCGAGCGCACGGGCATGTCTTTTGGGGTGACCTTCACTTTCTTGATCTTCAATCTATTTTCGTTTTCAAAGTGAGCATCCCATCGGCATGAATGAGCCTAAAACCGCAGAACAACAATCTCTGCCCGACATCGATCCGAATCAAAAGCTGAACCTGACGACCACGCTGGTGCTGGTGTTTTTGCACCTGGGCGCCATTGGGGCCTTGTTCTGCTTCAGCTGGGTTAATCTGGCAGTCGCCGTGTTTCTTTATTGGGCAACGATTTGCCTGGGCATCAGCCTCGGGTATCATCGCTTGCACACTCACCGGAGCTACAAGGTTCCCCGGCTGTTGGAGTACTTCTTTGCGGTCTGTGGCGCTTCTACGCTAGAGGGCGGGCCGATTTTCTGGGTGGCTACCCACCGGATTCACCACCAACTGTCGGACAAGGAAGGCGATCCACATTCGCCCAACGACGGTGCGTGGTGGTCTCACATCGGCTGGATTCTATTTGGCGAGGCGAAGCACAATAATACGCGCATGATGTCGAAGTATGCGCCCGATCTCGCGAAGCAACCCTTCTACGTTTTCCTGAACAATTGGCACTGGGTTCCTGCCGTGATGATGGCGGCTGCACTTTGGGTGTTCGGCGGCTGGCAGATGATGCTTTGGGGCTCGTTCCTGCGCATTGTCGTTGGCCTGCATGCGACCTGGCTTGTGAATTCAGCGACCCACATGTGGGGCCGACGCCGGTTTGCGACGCGCGATCTTTCCCGAAACAACTGGTGGGTAGCACTGCTGACGTTTGGCGAAGGCTGGCACAACAACCACCATGCGCATCCGACCTCGGCGCGCCACGGGCTTGCCTGGTACGAATTCGATATGTCGTGGATTCAGATTCGGTTCCTGCAACTGATTGGCATTGCGAAGAACGTCCGCATGGCGCGGACTACGCAAACGGAACTCGAAAAAGCGGCCTGAAGCGGGCGATCGCGCCCTTTAATTTAAGAAAGCCCGGCTTCGTGGTTGTATCCACGCTGCCGGGCTTTTTGCGTTGTGGGCGTAAATGGCCTTCTACGTATACTGCTAGGCATGGCTCTTGGCAAGACCGACCGCGCGCTTGGATTCAACACGCGTGCTCTTCACGAGGGGTACGACCCCGATCCCACAACGCATGCGCGCGCAGTTCCTATCTATCAATCGACTTCTTTCACGTTCGATAACTCCGACCATGGCGGCGCGATTGTTTGCGCTGCAGGAGTTCGGCAACATCTACTCGCGGATCATGAATCCGACCACCGATGTGCTGGAGAAGCGTGTGGCCTCGCTTGAAAACGGCGTGGCGGCGCTGGCGCTTTCGAGCGGGCAGGCGGCGCAGTTTTTAGCGCTGACGACCATAGCCGCGCCGGGGGACCACATTGTGGCGGCGAGCACGCTCTATGGCGGCACCTACACGCAATTTGCCGTTACTATGCGGCGGCTTGGGGTATGAGTTCACGTTCGTTGAGCCGGACGATCCGGAGAATTTCCGCAAAGCTATCACGCCCAAGACGAAGCTGCTGTACGGCGAGACCATCAGCAATCCGCGCTGCAACGTTCTGGATATCGAAGCAGTGGCGAAGATTGCGCATGAGCACGGCATTCCGCTGGTGGTGGACAACACGTTCGCTACGCCCTACGTCACCCGGCCGATCGACTACGGCGCTGACATCGTGGTGCACTCGCTGACGAAGTTCATGGGCGGGCATGGCACGTCCATCGGCGGCATTATCGTGGATAGCGGCAAGTTCCCGTGGGACAACGGCAAGTTTCCCGCGTTCACAGAGCCTGCCCAGGCGTACCACGGGATGAAGTTCTGGGACGCCTTCGGTGCCATCAGCTTCATCATCAAAGCGCGCGTGGAAGGTTTGCGCGACATCGGGCCGTGCGTCAGCCCGTTCAACTCGTTCCTGTTCCTGCAGGGGATTGAGACGCTGGGCATGCGCATGGACCGGCACCTGGCAAATGCGCTGGCGGTGGCGCAACATTTGGAAGAGCACGACATGGTGGATTGGGTGAAGTATGCGTCGTTGCCCTCGAGTCCGTATTACAAGCTGGCGCAGAAGTACACGCCGAAGGGCGCCGGCGCGGTGTTCTCATTCGGTGTCCAGGGCGGATACGACTCGGGAAAGAAGTTCATCGACGATCTGAAGCTGTTCTCGCACCTCGCCAATGTGGGCGATGCACGGTCGCTGGTGATTCACCCGGCGTCGACCACCCACCAGCAGCTGGCGGAGGCGGAACAGATGGCCGCGGGGGTCACGCCGGAGCTGGTGCGTCTGTCGATCGGGCTGGAGGATGTGGAGGATATTCTCTGGGACATCGACCAGGCGCTTGGGTAAGAATGCGGATGTTGCGGGATCACCCGTAGAGTCTTACGGCTGAAGTCCGCCCCACGACCAACGTGGGATGCTGAGGCCGTCAGGCACATCCTGAGCGGACTTGTGGTACCGCGACATGGTTGTATTGGTCGCCCAGGCAAAGTAGTCGTGCAGCGCTTGTCGTAGCGCATGATCGCGGTCTAGCCCGGTATCCGCTAACGCCTGATCGAAGCAGCTAATCGCGCGCCGATCCATTTCCTCGTGCTCACCATTTCCGCTGTGGATCTTTACCACGCGGGTCTCGTCACCATAGGAGCCTGAATAGGCCGCAGGGCCGCCGAGTGCCTCGGCCCAATAAGCAGCGAGTCGCTCGACATGCCCGGCATCGAAGCCGTGGCTGAATGCGTGGCTGACTACGGCATCGGCCATTACTCGACGGTGCCAGGCAGCTGCAAGACGGTGCAAGCCGTTAAGGCCGCCGGCCGCGTCGAAGATCGTGCGCGTGTTTTCAGCCTGAGCAACTGGCAAGAGCCGGCGCATCTCTTGCGCCGATGGATTCCGATCTGAGACTACTTTCAGTGATTCGTCGAATCGAGGTTGCCGCACATTCCGTAAGAGCTGGTCCCAGTGAATCCGGCCATAAGCGACCTTCATTTCGTCATCTGACAAGTGGATCTCGCCCATCCAGATGCGCCGATGAAAGTCTTTAAAGTCGAGCGCGCGCCCACGCTGCTTTTCGCTCTTGCCCGACGAACCCAGTAGCAAGAAAACCGAGGCATATAACAGGTGCATCACCTGACGCATCAGAAAGAATCGCGCGCGCTGGTATTCGTCAGGCGGCTGTCCAAAATACTCCTGAAGGAAGATTCTTTCCTCTGTTTCCTCGTTCACGATGAAGTTCGCAACAATTGCCAGGTCGAAGTACCGATCATTTAATAATGAGGCCTCCCAGTCAGCCAGCCAGACGTGCCGGCCGTCGAAAAGAATGTTCTCCGGCTTCAAGTCGTTGTGACACGACACCATGTCCGAATCCAGACGGGGATACACAGCTGCCACCTGCGCGTAACGGGCGAAGATCTCTTCGGTTTCGTCTTTTGGGAGGAGATTTGCTGCCCGAAACCTCCAGACGAATCCTTTATGCATCGTGACGTAATTCATCTCCTGGCGAAAAGGCGGCAGCGCATGGAGCGTTCGCAGTACCCGAGGAATCTGGAGTATCGCTTCCGTTACGGAAAAGGGAGTGGTCTCCACAAAGTCAGTGATGCAAACCCCATCTTCTGTGCTGGTGTACCAGACGCGTGGTGCAAGACCCGCATCAGCAGCCGCCCTCATATGTGCGAACTGGCGCGTGGGGTCGTTCATCTCGTTTATATGCGTGATGACCTTAAGCAGGTACGGAGATTCTCGCACCACAATTCGAAAAGTGAGTGCTGTGCTCAGCCCCCTTTCCATCCTTCGGATGTCTTCGTACGCTGTTACACCGAAAGCCTGACGCAAGGCCGAAGTGACTGCCGTACTCTTTTCCAGAGGGATCATTTTGTCCTCCAATGCTAGCGGAATTGGCAGACTCCGAAATGAGGTCAGGCGGTCCTTTATAGTTGGCCGGCATCGGCCTACGACGGCGCCCACTGGCGTTAGGGGAAAGTACAACTACTCTGTTCGAAGAACCTTCCTCTCCCAGGGTGTTAGAACCGTGTAAATGGGAATAGCCGTGGGGCGGGGTTTGCGCGGTCGAATCAGGCGGCGCTCCGTGAGGTGCGCAATGGCGGTCTGCACGGAGCGCTTCGAGATTCCAATTGAATCTGCAAGCGCAGCATGGCTGACCGTCACACTCTCGCGGCCGGTTCCGTGGCTTTGGCGATAAAGCTGGAGGTACACGAGGAATGCTGCTGCCGAGCGGCTATGGGCGACCAGATCGCGCATCAAAGTGTCGACAACGTAAGGGTCGATCCTCATACGGTATAGCAATGGTAGCTATAGCAAGAGCTGCCTTCAATCGCACGCTGGCCGTTGCTTTTCGGCTTGCACATTGGGATCTTAAGCTGCATGATCAAACGAATCAAATTTCTGGGTATCCCGGTTCGGAATCAGGACCGTGCGTTGCAGTTTTATACAGAGAAGCTTGGGTTTCGCATCCTGACAGATCAGCACTTTTCTGAGACGCAGCGTTGGATTGAGCTAGCGCTTCCCGGCGCCGAGACCGGCATCGTACTCTTTACGCCGCAAGGCCAGGAGGATCGAATTGGCACCTTCGTCAACACGTCCTGGGAGGTGGACAACGTCGAAAAGACCTACCAGGAGTTGCTGGCCAAGGGCGTGCAGTTTACGGGAGCACCGCAGAAGCAGCCATGGGGCACGTTCGTGATGATGCGGGATTCGGAAGAAAATCAGATTGTTCTTTCGTCGCACTAGTGCGTCCAGTAGACTCGTACAGATGTTGCGGACAGGCTATAGCTCACGGGCAGGAATCATCGGCACACTCGGGTTTTTGTCTTTGTGCTTTTTCGGTCAGAGCGCCATGGCCGAAGGCACCGCGCCGGTCCCTCAGACCTTCGATGTCCGCCAGTTCGGGGCGGTTGCGAATGGCTCCGCTTCCGATACGGCGGCGATCACGAAAGCCGTTAAAGCTGCTGCTGATGCCGGCGGCGGCACAGTGCTGTTTCCTCCGGGCGTTTACGTCAGCGGAACGGTGGAATTGCTGAGCAACGTAACGCTACATCTCGAAGCAGGGGCGGTGCTGCAGGCGAGCGCAAATGTAGCGGACTACGGCGCAAGTGCCGCCTTTGGTTTTGGGCGGAACTATGGGATCGACAGTTCCGGGGAAGGTTCGCTGGTGGGGCTGATTGTGGCGCGAAAGGCGCAGAACATCGCCATCACCGGGCGTGGCAGGATCGATGGCAATGGCGACTCTTTTTTCGACCTCAAAGCGATTCACAACACGCCCGATTTCGATGCCAAATACACCCGGCAGGGAGCCGACTTCGACGCGCCACAGTATGGCTTAGAGTTTGGCCCGGCGGCGACGCGTCCGGACGGGCGGCCCGGCACGATGATCATCCTATCGGATTGCCGGAATGTCGCAATTCGGGACGTAACGCTGAGTAACGCGCCAAATTGGACTCTGCACCTACAGGGAACTTCGCAAGCGGTAATCAGCGGTATCCATATCAACAACGATGTGTTGCTTCCCAACAACGATGGGATCGACTGCATGCGCTGCCAAGACGTGCACATCTCGGATTGCGACATCCGCACCGGGGACGACGACTTCGCCATTGTCTCGAGTGACGATGTTGAAGTGAGTAACTGCAGCTTGTTCTCCTACTCGGCGGCCATCCGGCTGGAAGACACGCGCTTCAGCACCTTCAACAATTTATCCATACATGCCAATCGCGGGCTGGCAGTTTTCGGGCGCGGAGAGGAGCATACGGCGCATGTCCTGTTCTCTAACATCACTATGGACACGAAGCTGATTACCGGGCACTGGTGGGGCAAGGGAGAGCCGATCTACATCGCAGCGCGTACCGGCAATGGCCGGGCGGAGATCCGCGACGTCCACTTCACGAACATCACGGCGGAGGCAGAAAGCGGGATCATGATTTATGGTGCGCCGGATGCCATCGTGCAAAACATTTACCTGGAGCAGATCCGACTGCACGTGAGAGCACCAGAGGCGCGGATTGCACAGTCCGTGGGCGGCAATTTCGATCTCCGCTGGACGGCGACTAGCCTTGACCAGGCAATCTTCAAACACGAGATTCCGGCGATTTATCTGCGCTATGTGGATGGGGTTCGCATCCGAGACTTCGACCTGACCTGGGGAACGAACCTGCCAAAGTATTTCGGTGGTGCGCTTGAAGCAGAGGATACGAAGAACATCGACCAGCTGGACTTCAAGGCAACGTCCGCGCCGGGCTCCGCTGCTGCGCCGGTTGTGATGCATTAGAGCAGCCGCGTGCGGGCCCTCATTCTACACTTATAAGCCATGCTCATCCGCCGTTTTGCCGTGGCACTTCTGGTAACTGCCGCGACCATTGCCTCCGGCTTTGCTGCCTCGCCCGCGTTTTACATCAGCTTCCCGCGCGAGCGTAGCGCGGCGCCTATCGACGGACGATTGCTGTTGGTTGTCTCCAATGACCCCTCGGACGAGCCGCGTATGCAGGTGGACGACACGCCCAAATCGCAGATGATCTTTGGCATTGACGTCGATCAGTTGACGCCCGGCAACACTGTGACGGTGGATAAGAACGCGGTGGGATACCCGGTGGATTCCGTTGCGGAGATCAAGCCAGGCGATTACACGGTGCAGGCTGTTCTTAACCGGTACGAGACGTTCCACCGAGCCGACGGTCATACGGTAAAACTGCCCATGGATCGGGGAGAAGGGCAACATTGGAACCTGGCGCCAGGCAACTTGTACAGCAAGCCGGTGCGCCTCCACATCGATGGCGCAAAAGCAGGGAGTTTCTCGCTGCTGCTGGACCAGGAAATTCAACCGATAGCGCCGCCGAAGGACACCAAGTTCATTCGCCACGTTCGTATTCAGTCGGAACTGTTGACGAAGTTCTGGGGCCGGCCCATGTATCTGGGCGCGAATATATTGCTGCCGTCCGGTTTCGATGAACACCCAGAGGCGCACTACCCTGTGGCCATCTTTCACGGCCATTTTCCGGCTGATTTCGAAGGGTTCCGGACGGAACCGCCTGACCCGAATCTGAAACCAGATTACAGCGAGCGCTTTCATCTGGCGGGCTACAACCGCATTGAACAACAAGAGGCTTACAAGCTGTATCAGCAATGGATTGCGCCCGGATTTCCGCGCTTCCTGGTCATTGAAATCCAGCACGCCAATCCGTTTTACGACGATTCGTACGCTGTAAACTCGGCGAACCTGGGCCCCTATGGCGACGCCATTGAAACCGAACTGATCCCCTACGTGGAAAAGCAGTTTCGCGCCATTGGGCAAGGCTGGGCCCGCTTCGCGTATGGCGGTTCCACTGGCGGCTGGGAAGCGCTGGCGGTACAGGTGTTCTATCCCGATCACTACAACGGTGCCTTTGCGGCCTGCCCGGATCCGGTCGACTTCCGCGCGTACACGAACCGCAACATCTATGAGGACAGGAACATGTATGTTCTGGAGGGCGCCAACAAGCAGGTGGAGCAGCCTGCTATGCGCGACTATCTAGGCCGCGAGACAATCTCGCAGCGGGGCGTGAATACTTACGAACGCGCGCTTGGCTCGAACGGCCGTTCGGGCGAGCAATACGACATCTGGCAAGCCGTGTACTCGCCGGTGGGCGCTGACGGCTATCCGGCGAAGATCTTCGACAAGAAGACCGGGGCCATCGACAAGACAATTGCGGATTACTGGCGCGAGCACTACGACCTCAGCCACATCATCCAGCGCGACTGGCCGAAGCTGGGTCCGCAATTGACGGGCAAGATTCACATCTATGTGGGCAGCGCCGATACGTATTTTCTGAACGATGCCGTTTACTTCATTGAGGACGTGTTGAACGGATTGAAGGATCCGGCCTATAACGGCGAAGTGAAGTATGGCGACCGTGCCGAACATTGCTGGAATGGCGATCCGAGTTTGCCGAATGCCTATTCACGCCTGCACTACAACACGATGTATGTGCCAAAGATGATGGAGCGCATGGAACAGACTGCGCCGCCTGGAGCGGACCTGAAGAGCTGGCGATACTAACGGCCGGTCAGCTCAGAGTGCGCCACATATTTAAATCCAGAGGAAACGGCAAGTCGTCAGTGGTCCAGAAAATCGGTGCGTCCGGGTCGCTGAACTCCCATGGATCGCGGCGGCCCGGAAACAGCGAATGCTTCTTCGTCTTGTCTTTTAGAACCTGCCCGTCCGCATAGTAGCTGGTTTCTTCCAATAGGATGTTAGAAACCGCGGACTGCAGCGTGCGGACGCGTTTTTCAATGGTGCCGTCCACGCGGTAGTAGTAGTTCACATCCTCCGCCCAACCCTGATCTTCTTCTACGATGCGAAGAAACACCCACCGGATTGCAGCACCATGCGAATACACATAGGCGACTGCGAGGTCGGGCATGCGCGCGGGAATGTCATCCAGTTCCACCCACGGGTCAGGGCCCGAAAAGATCAGCGGGGTCTGATTTTGAAATGACGCTTCCAACCCAATGCACTCGGCATCAATCAACGCCGCTGGCTTCGGACGCGCATGCGCTGCCGTGATCAGAATCAGGGGCAGCAGCGCAATGGGAAGACAGCGGCGCACCGGGCGCACCTGTTGGCCTACACTTCCACCCAACCCTTTCGGGCTGAACTCTCGGATATTTTCTCCAGCAGGATCATGCCGTGCAAACCATCGGCAAACGTCGGATAATCGACGGGCACCGACGGATCCGCGACACGCGCATAGAAATTTTTGAACACCTGCTTATGCGAATCGTCATAGCCTTCGCTATGGCCGCCAGGCAGGTCGGCGAACTTTGCGGCTTCGCGATAGAAGAGCGATGCGTCCTTAATGAGAATCTGGTTCGGCTCGTTCCGATGCCCAATCCAGAGTTCATCCGGCGCTTCCTGGTTCCAGGCGATGCCCGCTTTGGTTCCGAAGATCTCGACGAAGAAGCGATTCTTCCGGCCAGCGGACATCTGGCTGACTGTGAAGGCGCCGCGCGCACGTTCGCCGAGGTGAATCAACACGGAACCGAAGTCGTCGGACTCAACCGGGAACTCCGTGTAGTCCTGGGGTGCGGCGGTTTTGCCGCTAAAGGTCTCTACCGATCCTTTCGGTTGCTTGCGCATCTTATGGAAGGTGGCCAGATCGGCGCATAAGGCCGTGATCGGTAATCCGGTTAAGTACTGCGCCAGATCCATCCAGTGCGACCCTATGTCGCCCATGACACGCAATTGGCCGTTCTCTTTGGTGTCGATGCGCCAATTCCAATCGGTGTCGTAAAGAAGCCAGTCCTGGGAGTACGTACCCTGCGCGATCAGGATATCGCCCAAGTCCCCCTTAGCAATCATCTGCCGCACCTGCTGCAAAACGGGGTAGTAGCGAAGGTTGTGCTGAACCGCATTCACGGTTTTGTGGTCTTCCGCGGCGGCAACCAATTGGCGCGCTTCGGCCACGCTCATCGTCATCGGCTTTTCACAAAGCACCGCTTTTCCCGCATTAATGGCTGCCAGCGATTGCGGAAAATGATCCACATTCGGCGTGCAAATATGGACCGCCTCGATTTCTTTGTTTGCTAGCACTGCATTCAGATCCGCAGTGGCGATCGGTATCGACATTGCTTCGGCAAACTGCTGCGCCCGGTCCGGCCGGCTGCCAACCACGGCGGCAACTTCCACATTCGGCAGGCGGCGTACATTTTCCGTATGCACTTTGCCCATGAATCCTGTTCCGACGATCGCGGTCTTAATCCTCTTCACGGTTGCTCCTCCACACAAATCTAACAGTCTAAGTATGTGTGCGGTCCCGGCGGTTGCCGGCGTTCGCGAAACCTCTGCTAGCCTATGGGAAGGTTTTTTGGGTCATGGTCGTCCGGATTCGGTGGAAGCAGCCCTCGCTCGGCATTTGGCGCCGCGCGGAAACAAGCGGTTCTGAAATGCAAGAGCACGCTGCGTTGCTGTTGGCTGCCCTGTTAGTCCCCTCCGCGCTGCTCGCCTTCACTATGGCTTTTTGGAGTATCGCTTCCGATCTTCATTGGACCGGTGACTTTTTCCTGTCCTCCGGTCTTTTTTCCCATTGGCAAGTGTGGCTGTGTACCGCCGCTGTTCTGTTGCTTGTTTCACGCTTGCTGGATCGGTTCGCTCGCGACGAACGTTGACTAGTCCACAATCTAATTACGGAATAAGCAAGGTAAGTACAACAATCCAAGCCATTAATCACAAAAGAATTTTCTTTCATGTTTTCGCTGGTCGAATTACTTACAACCTTCTGACGAATGTGTTACTTGCAAGAGTTTCCAGCGCAGGAACTTTCGGTCTTTCACGTGCATCAAAATCGCGGACAGGGAACTTACGAAGATGCCGCAAACCCGATCGATCGCCGCGCTTGCCATTCGCACCGAGCCAGCGCGGATCTGGACCGCCGAATTAGTTCAAACGTCCGTCACGGCATTGCAAAACGCCGGAACGTGGGCCGTGGATACCGCGCAGCAATTCGGTTCTCTGCTGTCGGCTCTGCTGGCGCCCGCCGTTTTGTCCACCTACGCCTTTGCTACATGGAGTCTGGCGTCCAATCTCGGCTGGACCGATACGTTCCCCTATAGTTCCGGGCCATTCTCCAACTGGCTAATCTGGGCCGGCATCGCTATCCTAGTTCATGTCGCGGCAGATGTCCTGCATCGTCGAACATTAGAGCGGTAAACGCCGGAATCCTCTGATATCCTCAGGACAGGATTCCCATTAACCGATGCCTTTCAGTTCGCGTTCTTACGTGAATCGGCACGCGCCGTCTAATCGCTTCCCTGTCGGCCTGAAATGGCTGTTGATTGCGAACATCGGCATATTCGTTTTTGGCTACATTCTCCAGCGCGTCGCCATCGTTGGACACCTGCTTAGCTATCTCGCCTTAGTCCCGTTTGAAGTCGTTCACCGGCTGGCGCTGTGGCAGCTGGTCACCTATATGTTCCTGCATGGGGGCATCGGCGACATCTTGTGGAACATGCTGGCGCTGTGGTTATTCGGCGCACAATTGGAAAGGCTGTGGGGAACCGCTCGCTTTCTCCGCTTCTACTTCGGGTGCGGCATTATCGCCGGGCTGACCTTTATGGCTGCCGCCTACCTGTTCCACGCCCAAAACACGGAGGCGATCAGCTCCGCGGGTGCCGTTTATGGCCTGCTGATGGCCTATGGTCTGATGTTCCCAGACCAGACCATCCTGTTCAGCTTCCTGATTCCCATGAAGTCGAAGTACTTTGTGATGATCATCGGGGGCATCATCTTTCTTCAGTCGTATATGGCTACCGTCGGCGGCGCGCGCGGCACAAGCGTTGCCGTGGTGGCGCAACTGGGCGGGCTATTAGGCGGCTTTTTGCTACTACGCGGCACCAAAGTGAAATTCCGCGTACGCGAACCCATTCAGGCTACGTATAAAGAATGGAAGCTGCGCCGCGCCAAGCGGAAGTTCGAAGTCTATCTGCGCAAACAGGACCATAAGCGCGGACCCTGGGTTCATTAATCCGCGTCCTGCCGCGTGCGTTCACGTTAAGCTAGTCGCTTCGAGTCGCAGCAGAGGTTTTCAAAGATGTCTAGTTGGATTGTTCTACGGTTCTCCCGCCTTTTGCTTACCACGGCGGCGGGTACGTTTCTTCTGTGCAGTGCGCCCTTTGCCTCCGCGCAAGAGAATCCCCAATCTCCTGGCGGCAGTAGCAGCAGTAATTCGGTGGCCAAGCCCAAGCCGAAAGAGAATGCCCCCGCGCCGGTGGATGAGGCGCCCGTTCCTTCCGAGTTCAAGAAGCCGAAAGACATACCCCGGGCAGATTCGCCAACGTTCCGCACCACGGCCACCACTGTGACGGTGGATGTGTCGGTCCTGGATGATAAGAATCACTTTATCCCCGATTTGCCGCAGCAGAAGTTTCGCGTTCTTGAAGACGGGGTTCCGCAGCAAATCACCAACTTCGGAAAGAGCGAAGCGCCCATCACCATCTGCATGCTGATTGAGTTCAGCGGGCGATTCCAGGCTTTCTGGAGCTGGGGCTGGGGCGAAACGCTGCAAGCCTCGTACGGGTTCCTTGAAACGTTGAAGCCGGATGACAACGTCGCCGTCGTGGAATACGACATGCACTCGACTATTCTTTCCGACTTTTCGCCCGATAAGCGGCGAGCGGAAGAAGCGATGTCGCGCCTGCGTATTCCGGGATTCAGCGAATCGAATCTGTTCGATGCTGTGACCGACATGGCGGACCGCATGTCGGCCATCGAAGGCCGTAAGGCGATTCTTCTGATCGCGAGCGGCATCGATACATTCAGCAAGCTAACCTTCGACAAAGCACGCCGCTCGCTGCAGGAAGCAGGCGTACCGGTGTATACCGTCAGCATCCTACAAACGGCTCGCATTATGGCGGAAAGCCGCGGCATGAGTCCCATTGCCGAGATGGATTTCCTGCAAGCCGATAACGAGATGCGCACGTTTTCGAAAGAAACGGGCGGGCAATCCTTTTTCCCCGGTTCGGCGGTGAATATCCAGGCGTGTTTAACCAGATTGAGCAAGCCATGCGCAATCAATACACGCTCACTTATCACCCGACGAACGTCTCGCACGACGGCGCATTCCGCCACATCAAAGTGGAACTGATTAATCCAGAAACCGACCAGCCGCTGCGCATCGTAAACCAAAAGGGCAAGCCTGTGAAGTATCAGGTGGTCGCGAAGGCGGGCTATAAAGCTCCACGCGAAGTTGAGTAACAGACAGCCGGCTTCGGTGTGCGCTGAAGGACGCATGCGGGAGCAGCGCCATTTTGTGTCAAGTACTGGATCTGGTGCGGTTTCAGAACGATAGCGATGCGTTGACACTCCGAAATCACGTCTGCTACCTTCGCAGGGTCTGAATGCGGTCTTCTGATTCGAGTCGCGCGCAATACCCGGCGCTCATTCTCCTTGTTGATGACAATCACGATGGAGTCCTAGCCCGTCGCTCTGTTTTAGAGGAGCTAGGTTATCGGGTAGTGCCAGCCCACAGCGGCGCAGATGCGTTAGCTCTCACGGAACAACATCACTTCGATCTGATCATTACCGATTACAAGATGGAGCCGGTCAACGGGCTCGAGTTGATACGCGGCCTGCGGCAGCGCGAGGTCAGCGTGCCGATCATTCTGCTGACAGGCTTTGCGGAGGCGCTTGGGTTACAGCCCGATTCCACCGGTGCCGATGTCGTGCTGCAGAAGAGTGCTAACGAAATCACAACGCTGGTGCGCCAGACAAAGCGTCTGCTGGGTCCGCCTCGAAAGCCGATGAGCCAGCAGCGGCGTCCGCTTGTGAAGCGCAACACGGGCGGTAGTTCTTAGCTGGCCACATCACATCGTACAGTTGAGGAAATGCGTTTTGCCCTTTCGCCGTTCCTTGCGTTGAGTGCTCTCATAGCGTTTCGCCTGGGCATGGGCGCAGCACCCGTATCGCCATCGCACACCAAGCCTGGGGCTGGTGCGGTCGTCAGTTCCCCATTGCTGCGCGGTCTGACACTGCATGATCGTATCGCGCAATTAATCGTCGTCCGCGGATATGGCGATTACCCATCCCCGGCCGATGCGGAACGCAAACGATTTGAACATTGGATCCACGATGAGCACGTAGGCGGCTTCATCGTCGCGGGCCGAATCCGCAATGGCAACGTGCTGGCCGCGAACCCGTTCGAACTGGCTGCGTTTGTAAACCATACCCAACGCCTGGCGCGTACGCCTCTGCTGGTCGCCTCGGATTTCGAACGCGGCGCCTCCATGCGCGTGGGCGAAACAGCAGCCTTTCCCTACATGATGGCGTTTGGGGCTGCGCGCGAGCTCTCGGCCACGCGCGCGCTGGGTGAAGCAACGGCGCGCGAAGCTCGTGCCATCGGTGTGAATTGGGTGTTTGCGCCGGATGCCGATGTCAACAATAACCCCGACAACCCGATCATCAACATGCGCTCATTCGGCGAAGATCCGGAAGCAGTTGCGGCCAACGTCGGCGCCTTCATCGATGGGGCGCATAGCGACGCAAAGCAGTACGTCCTGGTGAGTGCAAAACACTTTCCGGGCCATGGCGACACCGCCGAAGACAGTCACATGCAACTGGCGCGCCTGGACGTGCCCAAAGAGCGCCTGGAGTCGATAGAGTTTGTGCCTTTTCGCGCGGCCATCGCGCATGGCGCCGATTCCGTGATGACGGCGCACATTGCCGTGCCGGCCCTGGACACTAACGGCATGCCCTCCACTCTGTCGAAGCCCGTTCTAACCGGCATCCTGCGAGATGAGCTGGAGTTCAAAGGCCTGATCGTAACGGATGCCCTGGAGATGGCGGGTATCACCTCGCTTCTACCGGAAGGCGAAGCAGCGGTCCGCGCCATTGAAGCGGGCGCGGATGTATTGCTAATGCCAACCGATCCCGAAGTCTGCATTAAAGCCATCACGGCGGCCATTGCTTCCGGACGTCTAAAGCGCCAGCGCATCGATGCGAGTGCCGCGCGGGTACTTGCGGCGAAGCAGAAAGTAGGGCTGTTCCGCAGCCGCACGGTTGCGTTCGACGACATCTCAAAGGAGATCAGAGACAAGCAACTCGACGATTTGGCAGAGGGCGTTGCCGAACACGCTCTTACGCTGTACAAGGACGACGCTCACCTGTTTCCCATGCCGCTTGCGGGTGGCAGTTGCCTTGCCATCCTGACCGAGGCGCAGTTTTCGCAGCGCGGCGAACTGCTGGCCCACGATCTGCGCCGGGGCGCTGCGGATCTTCGCGTGTACCTGGCCAGTTCCGCGACGGCCGACCCGGTGCTGGACGCTATGGCCGCCGATATGGCGACCTGTAAGCAGATTTATGCAGTGGGCTTCGTAACGGTTGCGGCCAACCGCGGCAGCGTGGCACTCGAAGGCGGGCTGAACCGCTTTGTGGATGCCGTGGCGCATGGCCGAGTGCCTCTGGCGCTGGTGTCCATGGGAAATCCTTATCTACTACGGCAGTTTCCGAGCGTGGCGGCGTATCTCGCCACGTTCAGCACGGCTTCCACGTCGGAAAGCGCCTTGGCGCGCGCTCTGCTGGGCCAGATCCCCATTACAGGACGCTCGCCCGTCTCCATCCCGGGACTCGCAAAGATTGGCGATGGCATCCCTGTAGCGGCCAAACTTGTTAGGGCATCTAACCAGTAGAGATGACTCAAATTACCTGGTTAGGCCACTCCGTGTTCGAACTGCGCTTTGCCTCCGGCGACGTGCTGGTTCTTGATCCCTGGGTGGAAGGCAATCCCGCGTACCCGAAAGATTACAAACTGGAGAAAGTAGACGCCATTGCCGTCTCGCACGGGCACTTCGATCACATCAACGATGTGGTTCCGCTGGCGAAGAAGTTCAGTCCCAAGGTGGTCGCGATTTTTGAGACCTCCGCCTGGCTTGAGAAGCAGGGCGTTAAAAACGTGATCGGCATGAACAAGGGCGGCACGGTCGATCTCGGCTTCGTGAAGTTGACCATGACCCATGCGCTGCACAGTAACGCGATTAAAGATGGCGAGAACTTAGTGTACGGAGGTGAAGCGGCAGGTTACATTCTTACTTTGCCGGATGGAAAAACAGCCTACTTCGCCGGCGACACCGCGCTGTTCAGTGACATGGCATTGCTGGCCGACCTGTACCATCCGGAACTCGCGTTCCTGCCCATTGGCGATCACTTCACCATGGGGCCTGACCAGGCCGCCTACGCCGCGCGTTTAGTGAAGGCCAAACGAGTGATTCCCATGCACTATGGCACCTTCCCGGCCCTGACGGGAACGCCGGAACAGTTGTCGCAAAAGCTGTCGGCCGATGGTGTTGAAGTCTGGACTTTAAAACAAGGCGAGCCGGTGGAGTGGTAACCGGCGTTTGCGCGCTTAGTAGTGCTGGACAATAATCTCGCGAAAGCCGGCGTTGTTTCGCAACTGCGACCGCGTGCTGTTAAGGTCGCTGGCATCCCGCACGGGACCGATGATTACACGGTATACGCGCGGTGCGCCTGGTTTGGGCACGGCGTGCGCATGAAAGCCCTTCTTCCGCAGCACTTCGGCAATGCCTTCCGCCTCATCACGCGTTACTGCGGCCACTTGCAGGAACATCTGGCCTGACTGCGGCGCGAATCCGGCGGGCTCGCGGACGGGCACTTCGGCCGGTCGCGCTGGTCCACTTGCTTCCAGATCGCGCGTTTCTTCGCGATGGGCCTTCGATCGTGTGGCCGGCGCTGCTGCCGCCGGGGGTGGCGCGACCGCTTGCTTCGTTACCGCACGCGACGCATCTTCATCTGCCGCGCTTCTTGTGGCCGGCGGTGCCGCGCCGCCTTCAGTTGCAGGCGATGCCGTGGTACCGGCGCCGGAGCCGCCCTCCCCGGGAAGCTGCTGCGTGACGCCGCCCGTGCCGGTGCTGGCGCCGCTGGCATCATCGGTTGTTGGGGTGCCCGGTGCGGACGCCACCGCCTTCCGCGTCCCCTGGCCCATTTTGTAACCGCCTGTAAACGCAATGCCCAACAGCAGCACCACGACCACAAACAAGCCGAGAAGCTGTTTGTTCCCCAGCAGAATCTCTGTTTCGCCCTCGCTATTGCGCAACATTTCTTCCTAAAATTGTACTGAAATTGAGGTGCCTCCGAACGGCAATTTCTCTTCGGCCGGAGAGTTACCCTTATAGCTTATGAGTTTTCTTGAAACGCCGCCGCGGGCTGTACGCCGCGTGTGCGGAGCTCTCCTCGTTGCAGGACTGTCCGTTTCGCTTGCCTTTGCCGCCGTGCAACTGAACCTGCTGCCGGGAATGCCTTCCGTTGCCGATCCTCATAACTTGTACTCGGCTTCAGGCGCGAACATGCTCAGTGCCACGGTGAAGAGCTTTCCGCAGCTGGTATACGTTCCTAATTCGAAGGGCGACAGCGTCGACGTAATTGACCCGAAAACTTACAAAATTGTGAACCACTTCGATCTGCCGAAGAAGATGGGAAAGAACAGGAGACCTGTCCGGCTGGAACCGCAACATGTGATTCCTTCCTGGGACCTGAAGCAGCTCTGGGTGGCGCAGGATTTGGGCGACCAGTTGACCGAGATCGATCCCGCAACCGGTAAGGTAGGGAAGACTGTTGCCGTGGACGACCCGTACAACATGTACTTCACGCCTGATGGCAAGTACGCGATCGTCATGGCGGAGCGCGAGAAGCGCATGGACTTTCGTGATGCGCACACCATGCAGGTGGTGAACCGGGTTCCTGTGGGGTGTGCTGGCGTGAACCATGCCGACTTCTCCATCGATGGCCGCTACATGATTGCGACCTGCGAGTTTTCAAATGAGCTGATCAAGATGGACGTGGCCGCTCAAAAGGTGATTGGCCGCATCAAGCTGTCGCCGGCCGGCATGCCGCAAGACTGCCGGATCTCGCCGGATGGCAAAGTCTTCTACATCGCCAACATGGATGCAAACGGCGTGCACGTCATCGATGGCGAAGCCTTCAAGCAGATCAACTTTATTCCCACCGGCGTAGGCGCGCACGGAATTTACTTCAGCCGCGATGCCAAGTACATGTATGTGTCGAATCGCGGCACCGTGAGCGATCACAGGGATGGTTCGGTTTCGGTGATCGATCTGGCAACGCGCAAGGTTGCTAAGAAGTGGATGATCCCGGGCGGCGGCAGCCCCGATATGGGCGACGTCTCAGCCGATGGCAAGTCGCTCTGGCTCTCGGGGCGCTACAACAACGAAGTGTATGTGTTCGACACAGCAGACGGCTCCCTGCGCGCGCGCATCAAGGTAGGCCGCGAGCCGCATGGCCTCTGTGTTTACCCGCAGCCCGGCCGCTACTCGCTTGGCCACACCGGGAACATGCGGTAATGGACAACCACGAACCGCCGAGAAGTGAACCATGGCTTGCGCGGTCCGCTGCCGGGCGTGCCTGCGCATGTGATGCCCGTTTTCTTTAGCTTTGCGCAGGTTCGTGAAGACTTGGCTAAATACGTCGCGCCGCTCTCGTCGCAGCAGCTTTGGCGTAGCGTGGACGGCGCCTCCATCGGCTTTCATATGCAGCACCTGGCCGGCAGCGTGGACCGCCTGACAACCTATCTGCTGGGGCGTCAGCTCTCGGATGAGCAGTTGCAGCAGCTTCGTTCGGAAGGCACAGGAAACCAGGATGCCGCCGAGCTGCTGAAGGCAGTCCATAGCGCCTTGTGTGAAGCCGAGGAACGGCTGCGCACCGTCTCCGCCGCAAGCCTGTTCGAAGCCCGCGTTGTCGGGCGCAAGAAACTGCCCACCAGCGTATTCGGCCTGCTGGTGCATGTTGCCGAGCATACCCAGCGCCATCTGGGACAGGCGATTACGCTGTGTAAGCACGTCCGGCAAGCAGCCTGATGTCGGACTTCACTCGACTGCTGCGGCGCAATCGAAATTACCGGTACACCTGGAGCGGGCAGATTGTCAGCGAAGTGGGAGATCACTTCAACAACGTGGCCGTGCTGAGCTTAGCCATTGCCGACCACGCATAACGGCGCGGTGATTGCCGGCATCATGTTGTCGCGCGCAATTCCGGCAGTGCTGGCCGGGCCGCTTGCAGGCATCCTGCTCGACCGGTTCGATCGCCAACGCATCATGATCGCCAGCGACCTTGTGCGCGGCGTGGTTGCGCTAGGCTTCATCGTTGCCATCGGTTACCAGCAGGCTTGGCTGCTTTATCTTCTAAGCGCTCTGCTGATGCTGGCGTCGCCGTTTTTCACCAGCGGCCGTTCCGCCATCCTGCCTTCCATTGCCACCGAAGACGAACTGCACACAGCCAACTCGCTGACGCAAACCACCGGTTGGCTCACGCTGGCCGTGGGCGCTTTCTTCGGCGGAACCACGGTGGCGGCCTTCGGTTACCAGCTGGCGTTCGTCTTCAATTCGCTTTCGTTTTTCGTCTCGGCGTTCTGCATCTCGCAGCTGCGTTCGGTGCGGGGACACTTCCGGGCCGAGAATCGCTCGTTGAACGAAACGAAAGTCGCGCGTCCCTGGCATGAGTACCGCGAAGGCCTTGCGTTACATGAGCAGCAGCCCGCTGATTCTGGGCATCGGCCTGATTGCGGTGGGCTGGGCCAGCGGCGGCGGTGCGGCGCAGGTGCTATTTACGTTGTTCAGCGAACTGGTGTTCAAGCGCGGCGCGCAAGGGCTCGGCCAGCTCTGGGGCATGGCCGGGGTCGGGCTCCTGATCGGCGGCGTACATTGGCAACCGGTTGGGCAAGACGCTCAGCTTCGACGAATTATAAGCGCACAGTGTTCTTCTGCTATCTGCTGCACGGCGGCGCTTACATGGTGTTCAGCCAGATGCGCCAGCTGGGGATGGGCGCTGTTCTTCATGGGCTTATCGCGTGCCAGTGTGGCGGTGAGTTCGGTCTTGAACTGGTCGCAGCTCTTGCAGCCATGTGGAAGACCGGTTTCGCGGCCGCGTGTTCTCCACCATCGAAACCATGAACTGGTCCACCATGATGCTGTCCATGCTGGCGGCCGGAATCGCTTCCCAGCACTACGGCACGCGCACTATCGGCGCTGCTCTCGGGCTTGCTCAGTTCTTCGACGGCGATCTTCTGGGGCTGGGCAAACTGGAGCGGCAAACTGCCGGAGCCGGCTCTGACGGAAGACGATGCAGTGGTTGAGATCCACGGCGATCCGACAACCTGACCGACCGACGCATCGTGCGCATGGCTTGCGTTCAGGCTAGGCGGTCGCTTGCCTAACGCCGGTAGGATAGTTCAACAAAGCCGTTCTTATAAGCGACAGCATTCTGCAAACGCCACTTCTGCTCGGGACCGGAATCACCGAATAGATGCAGTCCGTCGCCTAGCGTCACCGGCGCAATCATCAATCTAATTTCATCCACCAAGCCGAGCTTGAGGAAACTCTGGCCTAAAATGGCACCCCCCACCACCCAAATGTTTTTGTATCGGGGCGCGAGTCTCTCGTCAACCAATGTCTTGAGGTCGCCTGAGCAGAACTCCACGCTTTCCCTGGTGGACGGCAACTTTCTATGCGTCATCACGATCGTCGGGGTATCGCCATAGGGCCAGCCGAGTTGCAGCGCGTGCTCATACGTGCGGGCACCGAGCACGTAACAGTCGATCGAAGAAACGACATCACCACCGTCGTCGGTAACGCCTCTTTCGTAGACGTCGCCAGGACTGTCCATCCAGGAAATGCTGTTGTCCCGCTTGGCAATGAAGCCATCCAGGCTTGCCACCACGTGCAGCGTTACCGTCGAAGTCATTGCGTGGAATAACGTTGCCGGGGGCGGCGAAGTTCAATCGAACGCAAGGTGGAGGTCACCCGTTTGGGGATTGGTAAGCAGCGTCGGCGTTATCTGGAATGCTTCGCGCAGGTGCTGCGGGGTAAGAACATCGGCTGTAGCGCCGTCGGCGACTACGCGTCCTTGATGCAACAGGAGCAAGCGGTCGGCAAACTTAGCGGCCAGGTTCAGGTCATGGACAACCCCGACCGTCACCATGTCAGGCTGCCGCGCAAACTCTCGCACCTTGTGCATGCAGTCGATCTGGTGGCGGATATCCAGAAAGGTGAGCGGCTCATCGAGAAACAGATAGCGATCCGACCCCGCCACTGGTTCCCAGACCTGCGCCAGTACGCGCGCGAAATTGACACGCTGCCGTTCACCACCGCTCAAGGTCGCAAAGCTTCGATCCGAGAGGTCGAAGACATCGAAATAACGCATGGCTTCTTCGCAGATCCGCTCGTCGGCCGTTCGGGGCCGTCCGCTGAAATGCGGGTAGCGGCCCATCATGACAAGCTGGTGCACGGGAATGGGGAAAGCGACTTCAATCGTCTGTGAGAGGACCGCGCGTTGCCGGGCCAAATCTTGTTCGCTCATTCGTGCTGCGTCGCGTTCTCCCAGCAGGACTCGGCCTCCGTGGGGCCGCAAAGTGCGCGACAACAGCTTCACCAACGTCGATTTGCCTGCGCCATTTGCACCGATGATCAGGTGCAGTTGTCCTGGCTGAAACGTTGCCGAAACGTTGTCAATCAGCAGGCGGCCGCCCGCACGGAATACGAGATCGCTCGCTGTCAGCATCAGAGTTCTCGCTTAGAACAGATACTGCCGTCGCCGAAGAAGGATCAAAAACACGGGTACGCCGACGACGGAAGTGACAATTCCAATAGGCAATTCCGCCGGACGAAGACACGTCCGCGCAAGGAGATCCGCAAGGCTCAGCAGCGTGCCTCCCAGGAGCGCGCTGCCGGTGATCAGGAACCGATTGTCGGAACCGCGAAGGATGCGCAGGATGTGCGGCACAATCAGCCCCACAAAGCTGATCACGCCGGTGAAGGCAGTGGCAACCGCAACCATTAACACGTTGATGCTGAGGACAACCCATTTCAGCCGGCCCATATTGACACCCAGCGCAGCGGCTTCGTCCTCACCCAGCATTAGGGCGTTCAGCGGCTTTGCGCACAGTGCTGCACCCGCAGTGCCCACCGCCGTGGCGCAACCGACCACAGCCACGGCGTTCCAGTTGGCGCCGGAGATTGTGCCCAGATTCCAGTAAATGATAGAGCGGGCCTGCGGGTCTCGGGCAACGTACGACAGGAACCCGATACCGCTCAGGAACAGCGCGTTGATCGCCAAGCCGCTCAGGAGCAGCAGCATGATGGAGCTGCGTCCCTCATTCCTGGTTTGGGCGAGCGCGAATACAAGATAGGTGGAGAGAATGCCACCCGCACACGCTGCGAGCGGCAGCGTCCATTGGCCCAGGCTCACTTTGAGCGACGCGCCGAAAACGTAAAACAGCGCCGCACCGAAGGCCGCTCCACTGGACGTGCCCACCAGCCCCGGTTCAACAATGGGATTTCGAAAGAGCCCCTGCATCAGCGTGCCTCCGACACCAAGGCAGGCGCCCACCAGTAAGCACAGAATGGCGCGCGGCACGCGTAGCTGCATGAAGATCCGCTGATTTAGCGTCAGATCTCCAGCGCCAGAGAGTGTATGTGCGGCAGCCGTGGCCATGTCGCGTACAGAGAAGTCGATTGCGCCGAAGCCAATGGAAGCGGCCGTTGTCAGTAGCATACCCGCCAGCAGCAGCAGGAGCGTCAGGCGATGCCCATGGCGACGGTTCATGATCCGTGGATCAGGTGCGCCAGCTTGATTATGTTCTGCCCTGTGTCCGGACCGAAGTACATGAGGTCGTGTTCAGGAATGCGATAGATGCGATTGTCCTTCGCCGCCTTTGTCTCAGCAACCCCCGGAAGTGTCTTCGCCTCGTTGGCTGAGCCCAACCGGTCGTACCCGACCTCAGTCATCAGAATGACGTCCGGATTGCTCTGCGCAATCAGCTCCGGAGACACCATTCTCTGCATGCCCGGCTTTTGAATCGCCAGTTGACCGCCGGCCCACTCCACCATCTTGCCCGCTGCTCCAGCATCGCCGCCGCCGCCATTTCCAACCAGCAGGTAGACGTTTGACGCACGCCCGAAATGAATCACCGCCACGCGAGGGTGGTCCTTATACTGCTTCACCTGTTCCGTCGCTGCACGCATGCCCTCATCCAGCTTGCCGCAAACCTCTTCCGCCGATTGCTCCCGGTGGAAGAAGGTTCCCATCTCGCGCAGTAAAGCCTCTGTTCCTTTGATGGAATCGTTCTTTGCGCTAAACGTTTTCAGCGGGATGTTGAGTTGCTGCAGTTGCTGGATTACATTCTCTGGACCGATGTTGTTGTCGTGGATGACAAGCGTGGGATGCAGCGACAGTATGCCTTCGGCGCTCAGTGCCCTGTGATAGCCGACGTTGGGTAGCTTCTTTAATTCGGGTGGGAAGGTGCTCGAAAGGTCGACGCCAACCAGGTTCGCCTGAGCACCAATGGCATAGATCATCTCGTTGTACGCCTGCCCGATACAAACGATGCGCTGTGTGCTTGAGGCGCTTGTCTTCGCACCCAGACAGGCGGCGAAGACAAGCAGCGTGCAGACCGCTGCGGGGCATGCGAGCTTCCGTGCAGTCATGTTGAGTAGCGGTCTGTTCACCGGGGTCAGAAATCGCGCTCGGTCAGGCCGGTCGCGGCAGTCAGTAATTGCATTTCAGCCATTCCGCAAAGTTCGCCACGTCTAGCGTGCCCAAACCGGCGGCGGGGTTATAGCCGTTGCTGCCGTGATAGAACCAGTTATCGCCGTATTTGATCGCGTTGAGGGGAGCGCCCGTCCCCTTATAAGCTGCACCCGCGGCGTCCAGGCCGTATACCGCAGGGTTCAGGAGTCCGATCCGGTCGTGGGTGTATTCCCCAAGCAATGCCGTTACTCCGTTCAATTGCGGAGCGACGAAACTTGTACCTCCAGCGTAAGGCGTCTGGGCGAACCCATTCATATCCGACGTGTAGAACAGCACGTACCCCGTATCGGGATCGGCATTGAAGGAGATGTCGGGGACGTTCCGTCCTGCGAAGTAAGCGGGCAGCGAATAGTTCGCCGCTGGAAGACCTAGCGTCGGGTCACCGGCCGCTTTGAATAGCTGACCCGGCTGGCTGAGTTCTACTCCGGGTATTCCAAATTGATAGAACGGGACGGGAAAAGACACGCTGACACCGCCGCCGCCACCGGCTGGGAACGTTCCACAGGAAATTGGATCCGAGTAACCTAGGGCTTTGCAAAGACCATTGAGGTAATCCCATCCCCAAACACGCTCATGCTGAACGGTGACGGAGTAAGTGGCCGTGCAGGTCTGATTCAGACAAAACTCCTGCGTTCCCGCTAGCGTTGTGCCTCCTGATGCAGTAATGAGGGAATCGCTCGCCGGGTAGTCAACGCTGAGCGCCAATGTGCAGCTGGACGGGTCAGACGCCGAGTAGGGAGGGAGGCAGCCATACGAGTTGTTCGCATCGTATGCTCCGCCATCCCCGGCTGCCGCGAACGTCGACTGCCCTTGAAGTGCTGCCCTTAGCAATAGCTCGTGGATAGCTCTTGTCGTACTCACCGTCTTTCCCGTGGTCGGATCGGTAGCCGCGGCGTTCTCATAGTTGGCAAGCCACTCCCATTCGCCCCAACTGATGGAAAGCGACTCTGCGGCGTTGTCATCGATCGCTTTGGCGAACAGGTCGACAAAGCCCTGAGTTGTATTGGGCGCCTGATACACAATGATCTTTGCCGCCGGGGCGATGCCGCCCGATTGCTCTACGTCCAGCGTGGTTTCATCCGAGCCGGATACGTCACTGGGAGCGCCAGGACCGCCATCGATATTCACGACACGGATACGATTCTTCGCCACTTTCAAACCGAGCGTGCTCCAGTAATCGAAGGCATCGCTAGGGGTAAAGGACGCCAGTGTCATGATTCCGATGGTGCGGCCGGCACCGGTTACGCCCTGCTGATACAGCGGGTTCACATCGTAGTACTTCGCAAAATCGAGAACAGTCCAGAGGCCAGGCGGGTTGCCGGTGCTGGTGGACGCCGAAGCAGCAGTTTTCGCGCGGATCTTCTCCGGAAGTCGTTTTATGTGCGAACGTGCTGCAGGTCTGCTATCGAGACCAGCCATCCCGGCCATTGCCACGCCTACTTCGGCCGGAATGATCGGCGAGTTAAGGGGTGCGTGGTACGTGTAACCCGGTACCTTGCCGTTGGCCGGCACTTCGTATCCGTGCAGAACCACGGAAAAGGCTCTTTCCAGATCGGCCGGCATTCCAGTCACAATTATTGTGGTGGCGCTGGTCTTCTGCGCGCTGAGATTGAACTTGGCGAACCCCCTGATTGCCTTCGCGAAATCCGCATCGGTGGGTCCGAAACTCGTCGCAAACTGCTCGGCAGTAATAAAGCGATGGTATTGCGGACCTCCTGGCGTGTAAATGGCCTGTGCAAGCGCTTCCGCCTCACTCAAATGAGGCAGAGCCAGAGAAATGGTGACCGAGATCGGCGTGGTGGCCGCAAAAGCCGTCATGGGCCCGCGATCGATTGCGCCCGGGACGCCAGCATGTAAAGAAAACGTCAGAACTAAAAGAGTTGAAGCAAGGGCGAAAATGGATTTTTTGCTGCTCAAGCGGAAGCTCCTTGGGGATAGTGGGTCTAGAGTACCACCTGAACTTCAACCGGTTCTCTCGTGATATTACGAGCTACGTCTGAGAGCTCGCGCACATCTGCCGGTTCGTCTTAGTCACCCCAAAGAAGAGAAATCTATGTGTAGTTTTGATAGGTGTTGCTACATGCATGCAGGACTGAAAACATCGTTCGAATGCTAAAGAATACCTGGACTCGATAGGGAGCTTTGGCCAGCGGTTACTTATGTTGCGACTGCGAGTCTGCTTCTACAACTCGCTCATGGTCTGCACATGCAGCGTGTCGCCATCCACTTCGCCATTCACCACCACGTGCAGATCGTTCTTGTCTGGACTATCCTTCAGCAGCTTCAACGCCCAATGGCGCCCTTCGTCATCCAGCTTGTAGTAATGTTTGTCGTCCGTGATTATGCCGTAGGCAGCCCGCGAGTAATTCTTATCCAGCGAGCAGCTGCCGCGGTCCTTCAGCGTCTTTTCGCGGCCGTCCTGCACCATCGGCTTCACGCAGTCCCAGTCCGCCAGAACACCCTGCACATTCCTTGCACTCGCTGCGCCGGCACCTGCCAGCCACACGATCAGACTTAAACCGATGCGTCGCATCCTGTAAGCTCCTCTCTCCATAGATTGCTTTCTCGCCATGTTTCTACATGCCACCGGCGCGCAATGGCAAAATACTTAAGACCTTTACTATTTCGCTAAACTAATGACTGTGTCCGAGGATCGGCGGGAAGCTTATTATCATGCCCGATTGCGCCAATGCGGCCCTTCCTATCCGGAATTCAATCTGCCGGCCGCTGAAGCGGCGCTTAATCTGCTCTATACGTACGAAGTCTTCTACCAGCAAATGGCGCGGTATCTCGCGGACTACGGCCTGTCGAAATCGACGTTTAACATTCTGATGCTGCTGAAGCACGCCGGGCCGGAAGGTATGCTGCTTCACGATTTGGGCGAACTGCTGCTTGTCAGTCGCGCGAATATAACTGGCCTCGTCGATCATCTAGAGCAGAAGGGCTACGTGAAACGAGTGACCGACCAGAACGACCGGCGCGCTCGCTTCGCACAATTGACCAGTAGCGGACGAAGCCTGCTGGAACGCTTTCTGCCGGTCCACTTTCGTAACGTCGCTGAGATGCTGTCGGATCTGACGGTGGAAGAAAAGGACGCACTTACGCAGTTGCTGAAGCGGGCGCGGATGAGTCTGATGAATCATGGGGCGGAACGGGAGCTGTGCCAAGCGGCTGGGACCGGTTCCGGCCTCGGCACCAAGTAGCAGCCCAAAGGCAAAGAGCCAAGACCGAAGCGAGTAAAACAATCGAAAACGAATATGGCGAACGAGGATCAGCAGAATCAACAGTCCGGCCAAGGCGGTCAGGACAAGCAAGGTCAGAACCAGGGGGGCGATCAGGGAAGACAGCAGGAAGATTCTGAAGCTCGCAAGAAGGCAGCCGACCCGCGCCGAAAGCGGACCATCCGCTTCATCGCTTTAGCGGTGTTTGTCCTTGCGATCATAGCGGCCATTCCGATTTTTGCCTATTACTCTGTTCGCGAAACAACGGACGACGCGCAGGTAGACGGCCACGTGATCCCCATCAGCCCGCGCATTCAGGGCACTGTTCTTTCGGTGTTGGTCAACGACAATCAGCCGGTTCGCGCCGGTCAGGAACTGGTGCGCCTGGATCCAGCCGATTTCCAGGTGGCGTTGGAGCAGTCGCGAGCCACCGTAGCAACGGCGGAGGCCAACTCCACCGAATCGGAGGTGAATCTTCCGGTCACCAATATCAACACCACCAATCAGGTAAGTACCTCCGGTGTGCAGGTCGATCAAAGTGCCGCTGCCGTAAACTCGGCCCAACAAGCGGTAGAAACAGCGCGCGCCCGCGTAAGTGCCAGCCGTTCGGCCCTTACCCAGGCGCAGGCAAACAACGTCAAGGCGCAGAAGGACCTTGCTCGTTACAAAGACCTGGTGGCCAAAGACGAAATCTCTAAGCAGGACTACGATGCTGCGGTCGCCTCCGCCGATGCCGCCGCGGCGCAGGTAGAATCGGCGAAATCCGACATCACGGCTGCGCAACATACCCTCGATCAGGCAGTGGCGCAAGTGGATCAGGCCAAAGCGCAGTATGCAAACTCGCTGTTGCAACGGCGCTTGAGTGAGGTGATCCGTCCCAAACAAGTGCAAGTGAGTGAAGCCCGCTACAAGCAATCGTTGGCTCAACTGAAGCAGTCGCAGGCCAACGTGCAGCAAGCCGAACTCAATCTCGGCTACACGCACATTGTGGCTCCGGTGGATGGCGTCGTCAGCCGCAAAACGGCGGAGCCGGGGATGCAGGTCTCTGCCGGACAGCAGATCATGGCGATCATCCCCCTGGATGACGTTTGGGTCACGGCCAACTTCAAAGAGACGCAGTTGAAGAAAATGCACGTTGGGCAGCGAGTGCAGATCAAGGTGGATACCTTCGGCAGCAGCCGCAAGTACAAAGCCCACATCGACAGTGTGGCCGGCGCTTCGGGCGCGCGATTCAGCCTGCTCCCTCCTGAAAACGCAACCGGCAATTACGTAAAGGTGGTCCAGCGCATCCCAGTGAAAATCCTTCTTGAGCCCGGCGAGAACCGCGACCGTCGGCTGCTGCCCGGCATGTCGGTGGAACCGACCGTTCTGCTGGATACCCCCGGCCAGAACTTGTGGCAGTGAGCAAATAAGCCACCAGCCCGACGAATGGCGAACAACGCTACCGCGAACACTCAGGCGCAGTGGACGCCTCGATTCAATCCTTGGCTGATCGCGCTGACGGTCACGCTGGCCAGCTTCATGGAAGTGCTGGACACCAGCATCGCCAACGTGGCCCTGCCGCACATCGCCGGCAGTCTGTCCGCCAGCGAGGACGAGGCAACCTGGGTCCTCACGTCTATCTGGTCTCGAACGCCATCATTCTGCCGCTTCAGCGGCTGGTTGTCGTTTCTGATGGGCCGCAAGAATTTCTACATGGCGTGCGTCGCTGTGTTTACGCTCAGTTCGTTCGCCTGCGGTATCGCGCCAACATTGGGGCTGCTGGTTTTCTTCCGCGTTGTGCAGGGCATTGGCGGAGGAGGCTTGCAGCCGAGCGAACAGGCGATCCTGGCAGACACGTTCCCCCCGAAACAGCGCGGCATGGCATTCGCGATTTACGGCATCGCTGTTGTGACCGCGCCTGCGATCGGGCCTACGCTCGGCGGCTGGATCACCGATAACTTCGACTGGCGCTGGATCTTCTTCATCAACATTCCGGTCGGGATTGTCTCGCTGTTTCTCACCAGCTTCATGGTGGAGGATCCGCCTTACTTCGTCGAAGAACGCAATCGACGCCGCGGCAAGCTGCGCGTCGACTACTGGGGCATCATCTTCATCGCCGTCGGCCTCGGCTTCCTGCAAATCGTGCTGGATAAAGGCGAGCGGGACGACTGGTGGGCGTCCCCGTTCATTCGCACCTGCGTGATCGTCAGCATTGCCGGGTTGGTCCTCGCCATCTACTGGGAACTGAGAGAGCGTGATCCGGTCGTCGACCTGAGCCTGCTCAAAGACCGCAATTTCGCCGTCGCTGCCTTTCTCATGTTCATGGTGGGCGTCGTCCTGCTTGGCAGCACTGTGCTGATTCCTCAATACCTGCAGCTGGTGATGGGCTACTCCGCTACCGCGGCCGGCATGGCGCTCTCGCCCGGCGGTCTCCTGGTTATGTGCATGCTGCCGTTTGTCGGTATGGCGCTTGGGAAAATTGAGGCCCGCTGGATTATCGCGGTTGGCTTAGCCGTCACCTCGCTGGCGTTGTGGCACATGACCACATTCAATACCCAGATGGACTTCCGCCATGCCGTCTATGCCCGTTGTTTCCAGGCAGTGGGACTGGCCTGCCTGTTCGTGCCCATCAATACCGCCGCCTATGCATTCGTCCCGCGCAATAAGAATAATGCTGCGTCCGGTCTGGTGAATCTGGCGCGCAATATCGGCGGCAGCGTGGGCATCTCCATGGTCACCACCATGCTTGACCGGCGCGCCCAGTTTCATCAGAACCGGTTGATTGAACGCACCACGTCATTGAACCCTTTGTTCAACAATGCCGTCCGTGGGGCTCGCGGCCTGTTTGGCCCGGCGCCCAGCGGCAACGCTCCCTATGCGGTGCTGATGCGCCAAGTGGACCAGCAAGCCAACACACTGTCCTATATCGATTGCTTCTACGTTCTCGCCATCGCATTTGGAATCATGGTTCCGCTTATCTTCTTTATGAAGAAGGCGCGCCCGGGCCGCAGCGCCGCGGCTCATTAAAACGCAAGCCGACTCGCAGATAATCCGCTTAGGCGGGAACGGCTGCTTCGTCGCTTTCGGTCGCCCGCGATTCCAGACTTACCGGTAGGCTGAAGAAAAATGTGGACCCGACGCCTTCTTGCGAATTCGCCCACATGCGCCCGCCATGTCTCTCTACAATCCGCCGCGCAATGGACAATCCCATTCCGGTCCCTTCCACGTCACGCCCATGCAAACGCTGAAAGAGACCGAAAATTCTCTCGGAGAATTGCTGATCGAAGCCGCGGCCGTTGTCTTCAATGCTGATAATCCAGTGCGTGGAGTCGCGCTCTGCTCTAATGCGGATGCGGGGAGCAACGTCTCTCCGATACTTAATCGCGTTCGAAATCAGATTCTGAAAAACCTGCGAGAACTGAACCTGGTCCACCACCAACGTTGGCAACGGCTCGGCTTCAATGCACGCGCCGCTGTCTCGAATAGCGCCTTGTAAGCTCATCTGCGCGTCCGAAAGCAGGACGTCGAAGGACAGCGGATGGCGAGGCTGGCCGGTTTTTCTCAACCGTACCAATGCCAAAAGACCATTGATCAGGTCCGTCATGCGCCGCGCCGAGGTCACAATGTAACCGATGAACTCATCCGCGTCCGAATCTATCTTGCCCTGGTATCGCGAGGCCAGTAACTGCGCGAAACTGGTGATGGTCCGTAAGGGCTCTTGTAGGTCATGGCTCGCCACATACGCAAACTGCTGTAGCTCCTCATTGAATCGCTGAAGTTCTGCCGTGCGCTCTTCTATGCGCTGTTCCAGCTGTGCATTCAACCTTCCCAACTCCGCATGTGCGTGGTCCCGCGCGCGGATGTAGGAGACAAATGAGTTGTACAGCCATAGCAGCACCACCAGCATCGTCAACGTGCCGAAAAGGAAGCTCAAGAACGACCAGTTCGTCAGTCGCTGGTGCAGCGCAGCGTGATTGTCCATCCGCGTTTGCAGCGTGCGCTGAAGAGAATCCGATTCCGAACGGATGGCAGTCATCAGCGATTCCGAACCGTCTTCCCGAGCTAGTTTTGTCGCCGCATCAAACCCCTGGCTGCGCTCAACCCCGATAACGCCGTCAGCGGTCTGCACTCTGTTTCTGACCCGATCGAAGACGCGCAGCACGTCCGCTTTCAAATCGAAATCGGAAGGCACTCTGCGCAGTGATTCCCTCTCATTTCGTAAGCGAAGCTTGGCGGATTCCAGAATGGCAAGATAGCTTTCGTCATGCGTTAACAGAAACCCGTTCTCACCAACCTCGGCGTCGTTCGCTATTCCGCGAAACGCGCCAACACGCGAACGCACATACTCCACCTTCGACAGATTGGTCTCATTCTGTTCATCCGCTACGTTGAGCGCGAAGAATAAGATGCTGAGAACGACCGGGATCGAGAATAGAACTGCCAGGTGCCATCGCGCATTGGAATATTCCGGCAAGTTCATGGGGAGACCATATCAGAGAACAGCTATGAGGACATACGTTAACACGTAAGCCGGTTCGGGCATCATAACGCGCCTGGAGGCCTGCGTGAACGCTCCGCAATTGTTTCGTCTTAATGCCGTCACAGGAGATCTTCCTTGTGGCGATCGTATTCCCTCGCTCTTGTGACTGCCATACGCCGACAATGTTTCAGCGCCATCGAATAACAACAGACTTCAGATACTTACTCCGCTTATCGCAGCGCGCAGAAACGCTGCTTGCGTCAACAGGTTTCACTGCAAATGTCGAAGAGGCTTCGCATCAGCTTGCGTTCGAATTCAAAGTACGGCAGATTGGGCCGTAGCATTGCCTGCGCTTGCCTCAAGTTGCTCTCGGCCGCAGACTGCCTTCGCTCCGCCAGCGCAGCTACAGCTGATGTTCGGTACCGTAGCCACACCGGCGACAACGTGTCTACGTGCACGTTGTCCAGATGCGTTTTCGTTCTGGTGCGGTCGCGGTAGACAATCATGCAAAAACATGCGTACTGCGAGAGTGCCCGGCTCAGCAAGCGGTCCTCACAATAGGCGGCGGCCTCCACCGCCCGTTCCAGCCAGGCCTCCGCTGTCACCACATCGCCGCGGTCCCATGCCCAGAAGCAGATCGCTTCCGCAAAGACAGCCGAGAAATCTGCGCGTGTTCGCGAGATGGCCATCTCGCGAATTCAGTCGTTCCGGGTAGTAGCAGGGCCTGAATCCCTGCAGCGTGAGTTGCACCAGCATCTGATAGAGCAGAATCTCGCGGCCTTCCGGGCCGTCGCTCACTAAGGCACTAATCAGGCTCGCATCGTTGCGCACGTTCGCTTGTGGCCCATTGGGAATCAGCGCCAGCAGAAACAACACCGCATTCAACTCCGCCAGGTACGCTACCGCCGTTCTGCCGCTTACGGCAGGCCCGCTCGCCAGCAGCAGATACACCGGAACGATGATGGCCAGAAACGTAGCCGCAGGGCCGGCCGCAATCACCAGCAGCATGTCCCGTCGCCAACGGTCCGCGTCGCCCTTTTGTTTGTATGCCGGAACCGCAGCCACTGAGGCCGACCACCAGCCGTACGCCTTCCACTGCAGGCTCCACTCGCCATCGTTGCGGGAGTATCGCAATGGCCCCAGATTCAGCGCCAGCACATCGAACCCCAGCGCCAGCGCGGCCGTAAGGTGGCCTAGTTCGTGCAACAAGATCGAAGCGAAGAACGCCGCTATCAGCGAAAGCGCATCGCTCGTCCGCGCGAGAGAAGCTTCGGCGAATATCGTTTTGGCCCACGCTGGTCCAAACAACCGGGCAGCGAAAACAAACATCAGCGCGACGCCAAAGACTAACAGTGACCCATAACTGGATCGCGCCGGCGGAAATGGCCCGATCCGCGGCACCGGCGGGTCCACAACTCCGACAGGCTTGTCCACCTGTAACTCATCGGACAATGCCGTCACTTCCTTTAGAGTCTGCCCGAAGTTTTATTCCCTTAACCTAGGCTGCTTTGTTTCTAATTGCTGACGCGTCTATGCTGCTAAACTGAAGTAAACATTAGGGCGTCGTTTTTCCGCGTAGCCGAGCCTCCTTGGCCGCTCCGTTTCGCATCCGCTGCGCTTCCGACCCTCTGGCCCCGCATTACGATGGCAATACAGACACTCTTCGGAACGATTCCCACCGAACCCACGCTCTTTGACAAGCTCAAAGCGGGCGTCGAAAAGACACGCGCGGGGCTGGTAGATCGTATCGACGACGTCATCTCCGGCAAGAAGGAGATCGACGCCGATCTACTCGAAGAGCTCGAGTACGCCCTCATCACCGCCGATCTTGGCGTCCGTACCGTCCAGGACATTCTCGAGAACATTCGGCAGCGCGTCGATCGCAAGATGACGGCCGATGCCGCCGAAATCCGCAACCTCATCCGCGAGCAGCTTCTGCAGATCCTCAGCGCCTCTGAAACTCCGGTTCGCAAGGTGCTGCAGCCCCCGGCAGTTGTCATGCTGGTCGGCATTAACGGAGCAGGGAAGACCACCACCATCGGCAAACTCGCCCACCGCTTTCTGGGCGAAAAGCGCAACGTGCTGCTCTGCGCCGCCGACACATTCCGCGCCGCCGCCATTGAGCAACTGGAAGTCTGGGCGAATCGCGCCGGCGTGCGCATGATTCGTCAGAAGACCGGTGCCGACCCAAGCGCGGTCGTGTTCGATGCGCTGCAAGCCGCTAAGGCGCAAAGCTACGATTACGTCATCATCGACACCGCCGGCCGCCTCCATACCAAGGAAAATCTGATGGCAGAGTTGGACAAAATGCGCCGTACCTGCCAGCGCGTTGTTCCCGGGTCACCGCATGAAGTCTGGCTGGTGCTCGATGCCACCACCGGGCAGAATGGCTTGGAACAGGCGCGCAAGTTCACTGAGTCGGCAGGCGTCACCGGTATCGTGCTCACGAAGCTCGACGGTACAGCGAAAGGCGGCGTAGTGGTCGCTATCGCGCGCGAGCTGAATTTGCCCATCCGCTTTGTCGGAGTCGGCGAAAAAATCGACGATCTGCTTCCGTTTGAGCCCGATAAGTTCGTCGCCTCCCTGTTCGATTGAGGACATGTTCGACTAAGCGACATGGATTCTTACCTTCAGCAGGCTCTCCAACTGGCAGCCCAGGGGCTTGGATTCACCAGTCCGAACCCGGCGGTCGGCGCTGTTGTGGTGCAAGGTGGCGAGGTAGTCGGCAGCGGCTTCCACACCTGGGCCGGCCTCGACCACGCTGAAGTTGTGGCTCTTCGCCAAGCCGGCGAACGTGCCCGCGGAGCAACCCTCTACGTTTCCCTTGAGCCGTGCGTCCATCAAGGACGAACCGGACCGTGTACGGAAGCCATCATCTCGGCCGGCATTACGCGAGTCGTGGCCGCCATGCAGGATCCCAATCCGCTGGTGGGCGGCAAGGGCTTGGCCCGCCTCCGGGAAGTCGGCATTGCGGCGGAGGTAGACGCCACTGCCACTGCGGAAGCAGAGCGCCTGAACGCCTCCTTCGTTCATTTCATGCGCACCGGCCTTCCTCTGGTGACGATAAAGGCGGCTCTTACGCTGGACGGCAAAATCGCAGCGCCGCAGGACAATTTCGGTTGGATCACCAGTGAAGTGGCGCGCGCCGACGTTCAACAGGTACGGCATTATTCCGACGCCATCCTGACCGGCCTGGGAACCGTTCTGCAAGACGATTGCCTGCTTACCGACCGCTCCGGGAAGCAACGCGCGCGTCCGCTTCTGCGCATTGTCCTCGATTCGCAGCTCCGCATTCCCCTGACCTCGAAGATGGTCACCGGTGCCGCGGGTGACGTAATGGTCGTTGGTACCTCTGCCGCTCCGGCTGACCGCCGCAAGAAACTCGAGGATGCGGGCATTCGCATCTTCATCGCCGATGGTCCGGGCGGTCGTACGGACATTCGCAAGGTGATAGAGCAACTGGCGCGCGAGCGTTACCTGTCGCTGATGGTCGAGGCTGGCTCCAAAGTGAACTGGAGCTTCCTCGACGCCTCGCTTGCCGACCGCGTGCTTTTCTACTACGCGCCCAAGATACTGGGCGGCCTGGAAAGCCTTCCGGTGGCCGGCGGTGCAGGCCGCCTGCGCCGCGTAGATGCCATCCTCCTCGATCGTCTGACGGTGCATCCCATCTCCACGAATGAGTTCGCGGTCGAAGCCTATGTCGTGAAGGACAAGCACTGATGTTCACTGGCATCATTGAAGAACTGGGCCATGTCCTCGAGGTCACGCCACTCGCGGCGGGCGCTCGCATTACCATCGCTTGCCGGAACGTGCTCGCCGATGCGGCTACCGGCGCCAGCATTGCCGTTAACGGCACCTGCTTAACCGCGCTCGATCTGAAGCCCGAAAGCTTCGCCGCCGATCTCTCTCCCGAGACCCTCGCCCGCACGAGCCTCGGCCAGCTGGAACCCGGATCGCTCGTGAACCTGGAGCGGCCCTTGCGCTTCAACGGCCGTCTGGACGGACATTTCGTGCTTGGGACACGTGGATGGCACGGCGGAGATCACAGCGCTGAACCATCTTGGCAATGGCAACTGGTGCATTGCGAATCCGTGCCCCGCACGCACTCACTCGCTACATCGTCAGCAAAGCTTCCGTAGCAGTGGATGGCATCAGCTTGACGGTGGCGCGCATCGAGAACGACGATGTGGATTTTGCCATCATCCCGCACACCTACGAACACACAAATTTAAGAGCCAAACGACCCGGTACCCTCGTCAATCTCGAGGTGGACATCCTGGCCAAACACCTGGAAAAGTTAGTCAGGCCTTGAGTCGCCGTTCGGCAAGTCCATCTACATACGGTGCACAATGGGTGCGTATGTCGCGTTTCTATAAAGACCTACACGACCGCGAACTGCTTTCGCAGACCACTGCTGCTCTTAACAGAATTGCTCGTCGCGCAATTTGGTAGACGTTTTCCTGCCCGAAGCGCAAGCGTCTACCGGAATTAGCCTTCCCTCGGCGGCTCGCTTCGGTGAGTCGTCCAGAACGGCCGCTTGGCTCTTCATTTGGAAAAAGAGTTCTTTGCCACCGGAGCACAAACTGCCTCCGCATCCTGAAGCACGGACCACTAGGAAATTTCTCATAGCTTTAGCCGTTATCTAGGGAAGACTTACCCCTCGCGAGAACCACTTAGACAGTGGAGCTTTCTTTGAGGATACGTGTCTTCGGCCTGATGCATCTTACCCTGGCAGCAGCGGTAAGTCTCGCCCAAACGCCGTCGTTTCAAGCTGTCTCGCCGAGTGCCGGGATCGACCAGCAAACTCTAACGAGACTTCTCGATCGACTCGCATCGGACGAAGCAAGGATTAAAGAACTCGAAGACAAACTGAACCGTGCGACCACTGTCGCGGCTCCGGCGCGTGACCCTGTTGTGGCGGAAGTGCCCAACAACAATGAGCAACCGGCTGCGGCCCAAAGCACCGAAATGGCTTCGGCACCCGCCGCTTCGTCCTCTGATACGGACACCATGGCCGGCATGGGTGGCGGACACACAATGGAGTTACCGGGCGGCGGTCCGAACCTTACCGTGCGTGGCTATCTGGACCTGAACTTCGGTGTGGGCTCGTTTGTCAATCCCATCGTCTTTATCAATGACGGTGTTTCGCATTCGGGATTCCAGGCCGGAGAGATGGCGCTGATGGCATCATCTCAGCTCTCGCCCAAGCTGGCCTTCATGTCTGAGCTCGTGGTTGCAGCGGACGATCGGAATGCCTTCAACGTAGACGTAGAACGATATCTTCTGACTTATAAAGCAAATAAGTACTTCGAAGCGAGCGCCGGCCGGTACCATACCTCCATCGGCTACTACAGCACCGCCTATCATCACGGCACCTGGTTTCAGACGGCTACCGGACGTCCTCTGATGTACTTCTACGAAGACAGTGGCGGATTGCTTCCCATTCATAATCTTGGGGCGTCGTTGACGGGTCTTGTGCCCGGCACTGATGCCTTAGGCCTGCACTGGATCGCTGAGATTGGCAACGGCCGAGCCTCCGACAAATTCGCGCCGCAAGTGCAAAACTTCTACACCGATCGCAACCACCGCGCAGTGAACTTGGCTGCCTATATCGCTCCGACGTGGGCACGCGGTCTGCAGATTGGGGGTTCCTATTACCGGGACCGGCTGGTCCCGCCGGGGCTGGCGCCCGACAACCAGACCATCGGCAGCCTCTATGCCGTTTACCTTACGCCGACGTGGGAATTCTTTAACGAAGGCGTCCTGCTGACAAACCATATGGAAAATGGCGGACGTACCTACAACACGCCCCTTGCCTATTCTCAAATCTCCCGTAAGTTTGCCGCTTGGCGGCCCTACCTGCGTTATCAGTACGTTCATTCGCCGATGGGCGATCCCGTCAATGTATACACGGGCCGCTTTATGGGGCCGTCCCTCGGCATTCGCTACGATTTCGCCGACTACGCTGCTTTCAAGCTGCAGTACAACCTCCTTGACGAGCAGAAACAAAAGTCCGCGTATGGGCTGGATGCCCAGATTGCGTTTACCTTCTAGGTGAACCGGATGCGCAGTTTACGCCCATTGCTCCTGCTGTCGTGCGCGGCTTACTGTCTTCTTCTTCCGCTTTCGCAAGCGTCCGCGGTCAACGACATTGCAGTGATCGTGAACAAGAGATCCGCACAGTCCACAATTACGTCGCGGGACCTTCGAAGTGTCCTGCTGGGGCAACTAGACAAATGGCCGGACGGTCACGCAATGCTAACGGCTCTCCCCCCTTTCGAGCGCCCGGAAACCATAGCTGCACTGAAAACAATTTGCGGCATGTCTCCGGCGGACTTCAAACGCTATTTCATGCAGTTGACCTTCCAGGGGAAGACTGTCACGCTTCCTCGCATACTTCCGTCGCCCGCTGCAGTTAAAGCCTTCGTTGCCAGGACACCTGGGGCCCTTGGAATCGTCCCGGCATCCTCCGTCGATTCCTCGGTAGATTCAATCTCAATCGGCGATAACCTTCGCGGTACACACGGCGGCAAGGCGGCATTACGGTAGCCGGGATAAGAATGAAGTCCATCAGCATCACCGCCAAAGTCTGGCTGAGCATCGGCATCTTTATCCTCGGCTCCATCGTCACCACAACGCTGGGTCAGTTTCAGGGCCACGACGCTGAGCGCTGCTTACGCCAAACCTCCGATATTCTGTTTCCCGCAGTGCAGGATTCGCAAGCGGCTGAGGCTGCCTTTCATCGTGCACTGCGCGGTTTTAACCAGGCGGTCATCCTCCAAAGCGCTTCGGAGCTTCAACAAGCCGGCGACGATTGCCGGTTGACTATCAAGAGTCTGGACGCAATGGCCGCAATCGTGGGATTACCCCGTCAGCCATCGAAGAAGGCTCTTGATTTGGCGATGCGTGTAGCTCTTTTCCTCCAAGATGCACGTAGCACGTATGGCGAAGTCCTCGAACATTCGACCGAGGTCGCCCCTGCCACGCAGGCACAGATGCGCGAGCTCGCTGAGCGGTATACGTCCTTAAACGAAGACCTGAAGCATGTCAGTGACGAAGCAGCGCAGGATTTACGCGAACAGTTAAGTGCGGCCCAAATTCAGTCCGCCAGCCAGCGTACCGCTGCGCTCGTCATTTTCGGGATCACGCTCATGTTTACGGCTGTGCTGGTTAATTTCACCATCAGCCGCGTTATCACCGGACCGCTGCTTCGTGTCAACGCCGAACTCAGTCGCGAGAAAGAGCGGGCTGAAGAGGCAAGCCGCGCCAAAGGTGAGTTTCTTGCAAACATGAGTCATGAAATCCGGACACCGATGAACGGCGTTATCGGCATGACCGATCTGATTCTCGAAACGGAACTTACCGACGAGCAATATGTTTACGCCAACACTGTGAAGCAGTCGGCCGAAGCGCTGTTGATCGTTATCAACGACATCCTCGACTTCTCCAAAATTGAGGCCGGCAAGCTGGATCTAGAAGAAGTCCCGTTTGCTCTTTATGACACCATCCGGGAGACCCTCAAGCCGCTCTGTATAGCGGCTGATCAGAAAAATCTCGAACTTGTCCTCGATGTCGATTCCGAATTGCCCTCCGTCCTCATCGGCGATCCGGGACGGCTACGCCAAGTACTGACAAACCTGGCGGGAAATGCGCTGAAGTTTACCCAGAAAGGTGAAATCGTTGTTGCTGTCCGGGGCAAGCGGCAAACAATCGATTCCGCCCTCCTGCACTTCTCGGTCAGGGACACCGGCATTGGCATCTCGCCAGAGAAACAGCGCACCATCTTCGAGCCTTTTACGCAGGCCGACGGGTCGACCACTCGCCGCTATGGGGGAACCGGGCTGGGGCTCACCATCTCTCGCCAGCTTGTCGCTATGATGGGCGGCACACTTTGGCTCGACAGCACACCATCAAAAGGATCGACGTTTCACTTCGAAGTGAGCTGCAAGCTCGCCGGTGATGTCACCGAATCTGCACCGGAAAACTTCGACGTTTTGGTAGGAACTTCGGTTCTTATTGTAGATGACAACGCAACCAACCGCACCATCCTGAACGAGATGGTGACGCGTTGGGGAATGAAACCTCTATTGGCCGATGGCGTTCCTGCGGCCATTGCGCTTCTTGAGCAGGTGCAACAGAACCAGCTTCGCGTCGACCTTATCCTGCTGGATGTCTGTATGCCGGAACTGGACGGTTTCAGTCTCTGCGCGTACATCCGCAAGCATCCGAAGTTGACGGATTTGACAGTGATGATGCTCAGCTCTGCCGGGCGGCATGACGATGCTGTGCGCTGTCGGGAACTGGGTGTCGCGGCCTATCTAACCAAGCCTGTAGGGCAGAAGGAACTCCGGGGAACCATCAACAGCGTTCTTACTAACACAGGAACGAAGGGCGCTGTTGTTAAAGGCGCCCTTCCCTCTCCTTTGCTCGGTTTGTCCTCCGGCTCGCGCTTCTTGGTCGCCGAGGATAACGTCGTGAACCAGCGATTGGCAAAGGCGCTACTCGAAAAAGACGGGCACACCGTCACGGTTGTCCATAATGGGATGGAAGCCGTTTCGGCCTTCGAAACCGGTCAGTTCGATCTGGTCCTCATGGACGTGCAAATGCCACTCATGAGCGGCTTGGAAGCAGCGGCAAACATACGCGCGAAGGAACGACTGACCGGCGGCCACATCCCGATTATCGCCTTGACAGCCCACGCAATGAATGAGGATCGCCAGCGCTGTCTGGAGGCCGGAATGGACCACTACGTGTCGAAGCCGATCAAAATCGAGAAGCTCTTGGAGGCAATCCACGCGGTCTACCCTACGGCGCTGTCGCGTACCTAATTTTCACGTAATGCCCCGGCCGGACCGACGGTCGATGCACGTCTTGCCGAATCGCAATGACTCACCGGAGCCGAGACCAGAGCCAAAGTCACTCCACTGAGTGTGACCAGATCCGTTGCACTGATGCCGTACAGGATTGCCTTTTAGATAGCCTGTTGCTGTGACATCATCCGCATTCCGGGCGGCAAACACGGTACGGGCTCCTGGCACACACTGCCGAACGTTCCGGATTGGGAGCGAGAAAGGGTCGAGTGGTTGAATGCGCGCTTTCAACGCAACGGCCCCGTCGGCGAAGGCATTCGCGCTCGGACGCCCGCTTCATGAGGGCCAGCGCCGTTCCACCGCCTTGGGCCACCACCCGCCGGGCGTGAAGAAGTTCTGCCAATCCAGCTTGCAGGTCTCCACCATCTGCAAACCGTATTCGCAGCGCTTCAACTCAGCCGCCGTTGCATTGGCTGTACCAAACGCGAACTTGCAACCGGCCTCTTTCGCTTGCAAAATGAAGCGTTCACTGGGGGTCCGTTTCGTCGTGTTTAATTCCACAGCCACTTGGTTACGCACGAGTGCGTCAATCAAATCTTTCTCGCGCCCGGCCGGGGGGTCCGCCAGCCCGCTGTAGATGTCGATTGGTTCTTCTTGCAGGCGCTTCAAGGTTGCTTCCAAGCTCAAGCCGCCGCCTTCTGCCACCACATAGTCGAACTGCTTAGCCGTCGCCTGCGACAGATTCTTCATCCAACTGCCATCGGGCGAACTCAACGCAAAGAAGACCGGCTTCCCGGCCATGGGACGGAGCCATCGCTCGACGTCAGCCTCGCTCTTCACCTTCGGGGCGTTTACCGCAATCCCGTATTGAATGCCGTCTTTTCTCGACTTCTTCAACGCCTCTTCCAGCGACAGTCCCGGCCGCAGGTACACATGGAAGTCCACCATAGGTAAGTTATGCCGCCCGATGTTGATGATGCTGCGATACGTTTCATCCACCACCGGGGCCGGACCGACGTAGGCCGGAAGATCGTCAGGCAGTGGGCGCACGCGCACGCTGCGGTAAGCAGCCCGCGATCCGTTGTTATGGCACTGCAGCGCAAACGTACCGTGATCTAAGAACCGGAATTTTTCGCCGCCTGCCGGAATCACCGGCGGTGTCGGCTCCACATAATCCACCAGCAGTTCGTCGTTTAAACGGATCTGCACATTCTTCCCGCGCACCGCCACCCGCATGCGAAATGGCTTTTCATCCGGAACCAGCTGCTTGTACATGTTCCGGATGCCATACAGCGACCCTGTCTTCTTGCGTTCCAGATAACCGCCGTCGCCCCGGGCCGTGTTGTTCACCTGGATCTCGAATCCCTTCTCGGGGAAGCCGCTTTCCTGGTATGCCGTGTGGAAGTAAACACCGGAGTTGCAATCCGGCTGCGTGGTCAGTTCCACCTCCAGCTCAAAATTGCGGAAGTCGGCGCCATGTACCGGCCCGACATAAAACAAATGCGAGCGGGGTCCGTTGGCGGTCAGCATTCCATCGCGGACCGCCCACGAATCTTTATGCTCGCTGGGCCGCCAGCCGCTCAGGCTGTGACCGTCGAACAAGTCGGTCCACTGGTCAGCTCCGGCTCCCAAAGCCTGTGAGCCTGATGCGGCCAGCGAAGTCGCCGCAATGGCACCGAGGAAGTCACGCCGGGAAACTTCTTGTTTGAACAAAGGAGGTCCTTAATCGCCGATAACTCGGCGCAAACCTCCTCCATTCTTACAAAGCGCCGTGGCCGTTAAGCGGGAACGAGCGTGGGCGTCGCCGCGGGCAGTTCGTAGTTGGGGAAGTGCTGTGTGCTGGTCTTTGTGATAACAACCTTTTCGCCGTTGAACTTTGTTACGTGGAAGCTCACATTGTGCTCCGAATAGCACTGGATGTACTCTTGCAGGAAGTACAGCGCCACGCGCTCGCCCAGCACCACCGATCGCGTGTAATCCGTCCGCCAGTGAACGCCGGCGATGTTGCGCGCCAGTCCCACGTTGCTCGCGAGCTTGTTTAGCTCTCCCAGCACCGTAAGTTCGTCCTTGTCACTTCCGGTATACGCTACACGGTTGCCGCTCGCGTCTACCGTCATTGGCGCCACGCCAAGATCCTTCAAAAGAGAGTCTTCATAGAACAACGCTTTCAGGACGGTGACACACGCGCCAGCCACCGTCGCATGCCCTGCCCCATACGCCGGATGTACCGGACAGCCTTCGGGAAATGCCTGCGGCAACAGCCACGATCCGTACTTTTCTTCGACTAGATTTAGCACCGGCATCAGTTGTTGCAGATGCGCCGCTGAGACGAAGTTCATTTGGTGCCGGCGCTGTGCCTCCAGCCGTCCGCCAAACTCCTCCGGCCGCAAGCGGCGATGCACGAACCATTTCTGATGCCAGACTTGCTTCAGTGCGCGAGTCGCTACTTCCGCCACCAGGGTCTTGAAGTTCGGCTCGCCCAGCGTGCCGAAGCCGACTTGGGTCATCTGCTTGGGCTTTGGCGGATGCTGCGACGTATCGGCTCCTGTGTACGGATTGCCCTCATCTGTCAACGCCGCAAACCCTCCTCGAGCCTTTGGCGTAATCAGGATTAAGCAGGCATTCAGGTACGCCTGGAACAATTCATCGATATGAACATACTGCGAGACATCGCGCCCGTCCTTCATGTAGTGCGCCGGCACTGGTCCGATAACGGGCTGGCTGGGAACCATTCCGTTCTGTACCGTTATCCACTTTGTCCAATCGGTTAGATAGTCGCTGTTATCCGGCAGGGCGAACGCAATCTGATTGGGCAACTTCTGTGAGCCATACGGAACGTCCCACACCATGAACTGCGACAGATACGGGCCCATGCCGTCGCCCTGCAGCGGTCCTCGAAACAGGGTTTCCGCCGTGACCTGCGAGTAACCGGAAAACGTTCGGAGGTGCGCAACCGCCTGGCTTACCAGTGGTTGACTGCTGCTGTACTCCGCAAATGGGATGTCGCGCAGTAGCGCCATCCAGTAGTTTTCAGCGATCTCCGCAATCTCCGCATCCGACTCGAATTTCGGCGGCGCCGTCAATGCAAGCTGTTCTGCATCAGGGCCTTCCGTGTCAAATGCAGTCCCGGCCTGCGGGTCTACAAAGGGCGCTTGACCGGGCGTCCCGGGATCCATGTGCGACAAATCGCTGAACAGCGCTCTCCATTTCGCCACATCCACCAGACCGGTGTTCGCGTCGTGCGGCAAGCCCTTTGAGAAGTTGCCGCGCAAGTCCGCAAACTCAGTTTCGTCCCCGTTCGGTGTCTGCTGTTCCAATCCCAAGCTTCGATAGAACGCCGCGGCATCCTTTCGCAATTCGTACATGTGGTGTAAACGTGCCATCCATTACCTCCGTATTATTCGCGCCAGCGCTTTGACTGTCCGCGGCGCATATGTCGAAGAGCATTGGCAACTTGAATGCCAAACTGGGGCCGGCCGCGGCATCCGCCAGCACTTGGCCGTAGTGGTGATCAATCAGCATCCAAACCCGAAACGCTACAATTTCGATCGCCTGAAAACCACTCTCTACAACTGCCTGTCCGGATGCTTCATGACTAGAATGAGTCTCGGACGCTAGCACGCCATAGACTCTGTGCTTTCACTGTAAAACCGGGCATGGTCATCTCCAAACTGAACGGGACTGATCCGGGCCAGATGACTCATCACACCAATCGAACCGTTCGCCTGACAATTTGCTTCTTCAGCCTGCTCAGCGGTCTATCGTCTTCCGGACCGCGATCGATCGACGGCGTATGGCAGAGCCAAGGCTACGAATACGCTTTATCCATTAAGGGATCGCTACTAACCGTTTTTGAGGTCACAACCACAACATGCGTGGAAGCATTCACGGCGCAACGCCAAACCGCCACTCCCGGTAAGTGGGACGCCGTTTTCAAATCCAAACAGCAGGGCGAATTTTTCGTCAACATCGACGAAAGTAATTCTCACGGTGTACTGCAACTGGAGGACTCGGTGCCCGGTATTCCACTTATCCGGGTGAGCAACGTGCCGGCGCAGTGCGACCAGCCAATTGCAAACACGCCTCTCGGCAATTTCGAAGTCTTCTCTCGCACCTGGGCAGAAAACTATATCTCCTTCGATCTCAGACACGCGAACTGGGAAAAAATAGTCGCTGAATACCGGCCAAGAGTCACTCCTCAAACTAAGCCTGCCGAGCTCTTCGACATTCTGGAAGCGATGATCGAACCTCTCGGCGACCTCCATGCCTATATCGCAGCGGCTGCCCTTAAGCGTTCTACCCCGATGTTTTGGCGCCCGGGCACTAGCCGCCTCGTGAATGGCAAAGCAGAAGCATTCGCCAAACATGAACGATGGAAGTTGTTTGCGATCACGGATCGCTACCTGCAAAGGCGGCCAAAGATGTTTTGCAAAAAACATCTTCAATACGGGCACATCGCCGATGCAATTGGGTATCTCAGGATCCTGTCTTTCGGCGGGTACTCCAACAGGAACGATATGGAGGCGCTCGAATCTGCCCTGGACAGAATACTCACGGACCCGAATCTGAAAGGACTTGTCATCGACATGCGGTTCTCGTTCGGTGGATCAGATGAGCTTGGACTGGCGATTGCACGCCGTCTGACGAACCAGGCGTACCTCGCCTACACCGTCCAGGCACGATCTGATCCAAACAAACGTGACCAGTGGACCGTCGGCGATCGCATTACGGTTCAACCGGACACTCGACCTGCTTTCCTCGGGCCAGTTATCGAACTCACGAGTTCGATAACCATGAGCGCCGCCGAAACGTTTAGCGAGGCTCTAATGGAACGGATTCCGCATGTGATTCGCATCGGTGAAAACACCCAGGGTGTCTTCTGCGATGTTTTGGATCGACACTTGCCTAACGGATGGACGTTTGGCCTGCCAAATGCCGTTTACCGAACCCGGGCAGGGAAAGCATTCGATGTCGGCGGCATTCCTCCTGATATTGAAGTGCCTGTTTTTCCTGACCAGGACATGTCGGCGAGAAAAGACGCAGCGCTGGCAAAGGCTCTGCAAGTTCTGGCCAACCCTGGGCCATAGTGTCGCCGGCCGAGCTGTAAACTTCGTCCGGGAGCTACGAATGGATCACTCGCCTTTAGAACAGCGGCTATGCAGTCTTGAAAACAAGACCCGGCGTTTACGGCATCTTTGTTGGATCCAAACAATCATCCTCTTCGTCATTGGGCTTGGGGCGATACTCTCTCGAACCGTCAGCGCCCAAGGTTCGCCTGGCGTTCTGAGGGCTCATAGCCTCGTCATTGAGGATGATCAAGGGCGTGCCCGCTTGATTTTGGGTGCACCGTTGCCGGATGTTCACGAACGCAAGCGACACGGCTCTCTCACAAATTCAATCGTCTTCCTTGACGAGCAAGGCAATGACCGGCTCACTTTAGGCGAAGGGCCGAATCCTCAGGCCCAGGGTAAGATTCTCCATCGCATTGCAACCTTCTTTGGTGTCTTGATTCACGACGATAAGGGCAACGAACGTGGCGGTTACGGCTGGCTGTCGAATGGGAGAGCCGTCGTAACCCTCGACCGCCCAGGTCTCGATGCATGGGCAGCGGTGGTCGACGACAAGACCGGATTTGCGGGAATGCGAGTTGAATACGCGCCCGACATAGCCAACGACAAAACCGGTGTGGAGATAGGCACGCAAGGCAGTCATGCACTCTTTCGTTTCATGGATACAAAAGAGCGGGATCGAGCTGTGCTTCGCCTTGAAGACAATGGCGCACCGAGTTTTCGGGTGTCTGATGAAACAGGCCGCTCTACTAACGATCTGCTTCCGTCGGAGTCCGTAAAATGACCGAATATGTCATTTCCGAACTTAACGGGACAACAACTGCTGGACTGGTGGGAACGGACCTCTGCTGGGTGGAGACACTTCCGGGAAGAAGCGATCGACTTTCAAACGCGCCGGGGAGGTAGCACATCTCAGCGCACTCAATCAGGGCATTAACCCTCGAGCAACTTCCTAACCCGCGCGCGCTTCATCATTCGCGCCGGTGAAGTGTCGCCAGCCTGATTCCCATAGCTATAGACATCGCCCAACGCCACCGTGTGCGCAGTCGAAACATCAGTCAGCACTTCCACGGTCAGCTTGGTGAGCCGGTCCGGCAGAGCATCCACCGGCAACAGCCCGTTGCGGAATCGTTCCACCGCCATGGCGACGGCGAGAAAAGCGCTATCGGCTGTCACCTCAGCGGCATGTTCCACGCCTGAATGATCACGATAGCTGACACGGCAGCGGCAAGCACTCACATCGGCAGCATACCGCACTCGTATTCGCCTTTTCTTCGCAACCGATTTGTACCCGCAACATTTTCTGCTCGCCATGTTTCAGGCTGCCGCGCCAATCTTCGCTCTCCACCCAAAGTTGCACACCAAAACCCATCTTCTTCCCGGCGACAAACAACGCCAAAGCCCGTAAAGTAAGGTCAATAGTTTCTTCTTACCCCCAAATGCAAAAAGCCCCGAGCTACATAGCCCGGGGCTTTTTTCTTGGTCTGTTCCTGCGATCTTAGAACCGCAAGCCTGTTGTCAGCGCAACCGTCTGCAGCCAAAGCGAAGTACGGCTGTTGGAGTACTCACCGGCTAACAACCCGCTGGTGCCCACCGACGCGCTTTGGGGCAGGTTCACCTGGTAGGCCGCCTCCATGCGAAACCGGTTCTTAGAAAATGCCAGCCCGCCAGAGACCGCATTGGTCATGATTGCGGCCGTCAGCGGCGTCAGCGTGGCTGCCGGAACCGGGCTGTTGCTATGTGCGTAAGCGCCTTCCGCTGTCAGTGTTTCGGTCAGTGAGTAAGACAGGCCGCCGCGAATGTTCAACTGATTTTTCCAATGCAGCGGAACCGAATCGTTCAGCGACGTCGAATTCAACAGCGTATTCAGCAGCGCGTTATCGCCCTGCGTTAAATGCACCGGCAGGGCGACAAAAGCTTTATGCCAGTTCAGCCAATCGGCTTGCGCGTATGTTTGCAAACGAGGCCGCACGTGCCACCCAAGGCTGACGGATGCGGATTCGGGAAACACGTTGTCGACCTCCGCGCGGTAGCGGAACGTGGAAGGGAAAGCACCCAGCCCCAATGCCGCGAATTGCGCCGAGGCATCGCCGCTGGCCGCGCCTGTAGTACGCACCGTGGTCTGCGTCTTATAAGCGATACCAACCTGCCAGCGTTTCAAGGGTTGCGCCAAAATGCCGAACGTGCCGTTGTAGCCCAGCCCGGTTGTATGCAGCCGCAACAGCGTCTTCAACCCGGCCAGCGTCGGATTGGTCTGAAAAATATACGGCGTATCCAGCGTGTTTAGATTGTCGACGATGCCGATGGCGGCGCCCACCGAAAGCCGCGGCGACAGTTGATACCCAACGCCGAAAGACGACTGCACTGCGAGAAAAGCCGATTTGTTCGTCTGAACGCCATAGGAAGCTCCTGCTGTGCCCGGGGCATCCGAGTACTTCCATTTGTCGGTCAGCAGTGACACCGGCATCACGCCCGCCCCAAAGCTCAGTCGCGTATGGGGCACTTGCATGCCGAATGCGGCCGACCCGGAGACACCCGCATTGTTTTCCAGAACTCCCGCATACGGCGTGGAATTATGAAAACTCCCCCCGGCCAAAATCCCCATGCCCGTAAACTCCAGGTTGGGTCGGCCAATCGAAGTGAGCATGGCCGGGTTCGCGGCAAGCGCATCCGTGGGTCCGGTAGAGCCCAAGTAGATACCGCCCAGCGCGATCGTTTGCGCGGTCGGCGTTGCTCCATAGACATCCACTGCATAGGCGGATGGCAGGCAGCAAGAAAAGGTGAGGGTGGCTAATAGAATAGGTCGAAGCATAACGAGCAACAAAACAAACCCAAGTGAATGAGTTGGCCCGCTGCTTCATTGCTCTCCGAAAATGATCTGCACTTCCCGGTCGCGTTAGTGGATCCCCACCATCCCGCGAACCGATTCCAGCAGTTTCGCCGAGTCGTAACCGGCGCCGTCCTTGAATACGTATTTCACTTTCTCCACATCGGCGATGTTTGCGGATGGGTCGCCTTCTACCACCACCAGGTCCGCTGTCTTGCCGGCCTGCACTAAGCCGATATGGTCGGCTTGGCCCAAATAATTCGCGCCATTCTGGCTATAGATATGGATCGCTTCCTCCGGCGTAAATCCGGCCTGGACCAGCAGTTCTAAATTCCGTTCATCGCCGAATCCCGGCAGCGCCCCGCCATTGCCCGTCGGATCGCATCCGGCTAGTAATAACCCACCCAAACGGACAAACTCGCGCTCAAACTCCATTTCTTTTTGCAGGTCCTTGGCCCAATCCACTTTGGGGTTCTCCGTCGTCTTCTCCTTGGCCAGCAGATAGCTTCTGGCCGCCTCCGGGGACATGGTGTCCAGTATGCGTTTTTGAAGCGGCGGCCGGCCTGGAATGAACGCCTCGAATACCGACAACGTCGACGTCACTGCCACATGGTGGTCCACCAGCGTGCGCATCATGTGTTGTGCCTCGGGTCCCTTCAGATCCAGCGTCTCTATCGATTGCAGGCCTCCACCCGGGCACACATCGCGCTTCTTTCCAGGCGTAAACTCCGTGTCCACCACCAGCCCATGCTCCAGATCGTCGATGCCGAGTTCGGCCGCCTCTGTGAAACCGACTGAACAGAGGTGGCCGGTAATCTTCAGGCCGTGCTTATGCACCTGCTGGATGGCAGCGCCCAATGAATCATGCGAGATATTCATGTACGCCTTGAACGACGTTGCGCCTTCCGACACCCAGTAGTCCACCAGCCGCCGCGCCTGCTCCGGCGACCGCACATCCGGCATCTGCACCGCGAAGCTTCCCGGACCTTCCAGATAAGGCCCGGTGACGTCCATTTTCGGTCCCGGCATGGCTCCGGTCTCGATCAGGTGCTTAATATTGATGTCCGCATAGGGCTCCAGCGATCCCGCCGTGCGCATTGTGGTCACGCCCGCTGCCAGATACAACCGCGGTGCGCTAAACGCCTGTTCGTCGTAGACGGGCATCCCCGGACCCGACGGATAAAACAGGTGCTCATGCATGCCAACCAGACCCGGATACACCGTATGCCCCGCCAGGTTCAGTTCGCGCGCCCCCGCCGGCACCGTCGTTGTTGCCGCGGCGCCCACTGCTGCAATCGTCCCGTGTGCCAGTACGACCGTTTGATCCAGCTTCGCGGGCGCGCCCGTCCCATCAATTACACGCACATGTTGCAGTGCCACCACCGGCTCCGAGATGGCCACAAACGATGCAGCTCCGGAGTCTGGTGGAGCCTGCGCCCCAGCTAGCGCAACGAACATCAGCAGGCCGAAGGGAAGAACGCTCGCGGAAAGAAACCTCATGTGATACCCGCGATTATCGAACACGGGTCGCATTCTCGTCACCAGATCGCAGGAACGAAAGTGAAAGGAAACTGGCTCTAATACTCGTGCCCGCGAAGACTTTAGCCATCGAAGACTACGGCGTGATCGGCGATCTGAGTACCGTCGCCCTGGTCAGCAACGATGCCAGTATCGATTTCCTCTGCCTGCCTAACTTTGATTCCCCAACCGTCTTCGCCGCACTGCTCGACTCCGAGAAAGGTGGGTACTTCTCCATCGTTCCCACCACTAAAGAATGTCGGCGGAAGCAGATGTACCTGCCCGACACCAACATTCTCGTCACCCGCTATCTCTCGGAAGATGCGGTCTCCGAAATCGTGGATTACATGCCCATCTCGGAAAAGGGCGACCGTCATTGCATTATCCGCACCGTGCGCGCCGTTCGCGGCACTACCAGCTTTCGCCTCGAATGTCATCCGCGCTTCGATTACGCCCGTAAGCCGCACACCGCAACACAGAATGGCGACAGCGTCATTGAATTTAAGGTAGAGTCCGGCGACGAACTCGCGGTTCGACTCATCGCGTCCGTTCCTTTGAAACGCGTCGGCGACGATGTCGCGTTCGACTTCAATCTCGACGCAGGACAAGAAACTTCATTCGTGCTCGAGTGTGGCGTGTGTGCCGAAACTACCGAAGCCGCCGATGAACAGACCATCTCCAAAGCTTTCACCGACACTTCGAACTTCTGGCGTAATTGGACCAGTAAGTCCAACTACAAAGGCCGTTGGCGCGAGACGGTGAATCGGTCGGCGCTGGCCTTGAAGCTCCTCACCAGCCGCGACCACGGCGCCATTATCGCTGCGCCCACCTTCGGTCTGCCGGAACGCCTCGGCGGTGAGCGCAATTGGGACTACCGGTACACGTGGATGCGCGACGCGGCCTTCACCACCTACGCCTTTATCCGTCTCGGCTACACCGAGGAGGCCCGCCGCTTCATGTTGTGGCTCAAAGATCGTGTGAAGCCCGAAGGCGAGAACGGTCCGCTTCAAGTGATGTACCGGGCCACTGGCGACGAAAGCCTCGACGAAGCGGTTCTCGATCATCTGGCCGGCTACCGCAACTCCCGGCCCGTCCGCATCGGCAACGCCGCCAGCAGTCAATTACAACTCGACATTTACGGCGAGCTGATGGACGCCGTCTATCTGGCAAATAAATACGGCGATTCCATTCCCTACCAGGGCTGGAAAAACGTTTGCCATCTGGTCGCCTGGGTGGGCCAGAACTGGCAGTCCCCTGATGAAGGTATCTGGGAAGTCCGTGGCGGCCGCAAGCATTTCCTTCACTCACGTGTCATGTGTTGGGTTGCCGTCGACCGGGCGCTGCGTCTCGCCAGCAAACGCTCGCTCCCGGCTCCGTTCTACGAATGGCAGAACTTGCGAAACGCCATCTATGAAAGCGTCTTTGAGCATTACTGGAGCGAAGAGCTTCAAAGTTTCGTCGCTTACCAGGGTGCGGATTTTGTTGACGCGTCCGCTCTTCTCATGCCGCTAGTGCGCTTCATCAGTCCTATCGATCCGCGCTGGCTCAGCACCATGCAGAAGATTGAGGCAGACCTCACCGAAGACGCCCTCGTTTACCGCTACGACACCAAAAATCCCGGCGTCGACGGCCTGGAGGGAAGTGAGGGAACCTTCACTGCCTGTTCTTTCTGGTACATCGAGTGTCTCGCCCGCTCGCATCAACTGGAAAAAGCTCGTTGGCTCTTTGAAAAGATGATCAGCTACGCCAACCATCTTGGCCTTTACTCCGAAGAACTCGGTCGCAGCGGCGAACATCTGGGCAATTTTCCGCAAGCCCTTACCCATCTGGCCCTCATCAGCGCCGCCACCTATCTCGATCGCGCTTTGTCCGGCAACCAGGGCGGGGAGTGGCGCTAGCGCACGGTGACACCCGGAGAAAAACGGCTCGCGCTGGAACACCGGTTACGCGCCTTTAACAGCGACCTGATTCAGCGCTACGGCAAAGATGCAGCGGCAGGTGACCCTTGCCTCTTGCTGGGGCGTCACTACGCCGAATCACCATATCTGTACTTCAGCCTGAACCCGGGCTTCGCGCGGGATGGTTCGCCTCTCGACCCAAGCTCCTCCGCTGACTTGAACGTGCCTTTTCGTAACGGAGATGAACTGAGGCGGCAGTACGTTTACCTGCACAACTGCCAGCGCTTCTTTGAAGAAAATCCTCCATTGAACGCCTGGATCAATAACGGAATCACCAGTGCCTTCCTGGTACCCTGGCGAACGCCGGACACCAGTTCGCTGTACCGCTTGAACCGCAAAACCGAGGGGCGAGTGTTTGCCCATGCGGGAGTGCTGGTGACGCAAATAATTCGAGATCACGAAGCGCGCTTGTTGATTGCCGCGGGCAAGAGTTCGCTCACTTTGCTAAACGACATCGGCGTGCTCGACACCGCAGTTCTGGTAGATCGCTATCTCGGCCCCGGCGGTTCCTACCAATGGTCCCGCTGCGAAACTAAGGTCGGCGGCTACCCCTTGACAATCCTTCAGATTCCGCACTTCTCTCGCGCGAACTCAGCAGCGAAGATGCGCGATTTCGGATACTGGCTCGCGCAGCAGATTGATACACTAGCCCCGAATGACGTGCTGTCGTCTAAGCTCGCGGCGCCCCGGGAACGTTGCGGGCTAGCGTAGCGAACGAAGAGCATCCGCCATGCAGCAGCGTCGAATGCCGCTGTCTTGATTTAGTTGCCGAGTCACTCACAAAGCAGCCGGCCAAGTAAGTGCTTCCGTGCCCAACATACAAATATTCGGCATAAAAAACTCCAGCGCCTCACGCGCCGCCGAGCGTTTCTTCAAAGAGCGTCGTGTCGCCTTCCATTTCGTGGACCTGAAAGAGCGCCCCATGGCTCCCGGCGAAATTAAACGCTTCGTCGATAAGTTCGGCTGGGACAACTTACTCGATACCGAAAGCTCTGCTTACGTTGACGCCGGCCTGAAGTACCTGAAACTCTCCGATGCCGATCGGCTCGCGCGCACGGAACGGGATCCCAAGCTCCTGCGCCTGCCGCTCGTTCGATCCGGCAATCAACTCAGCGTGGGTGCCGACCAGCAAGCGTGGCTTGCTATGCTCACCGTCGAGACTCCCGCCCGTAAAACCTGAACTCACTCACATGCGAGAACACCAAATTGCCGTCATCCCCGGCGACGGCATCGGCAAAGAAGTCATTCCGGCAGGCGTACAGGTCCTTGAGACACTGGCAGAACGCTCCGGCGACTTCCGTCTGCACTTCACTTCATTCCCCTGGGGCTCCGATTTCTATCGAGCGCACGGCCGTATGCTGCCCTCGGGTGGCCTCTCCACACTGCAGAAGTTCGAGGCCATCTACTTCGGCTCGGTAGGCGATCCCGACGTTCCCGACGATGTCACGCTGTGGGGTCTGCGCCTGCACATCTGCCAGAACTTCGATCAATACGCGAACATCCGCCCCACCCGCATCCTTCCCGGCATCACCAGCCCGCTGCGCAACGTCGAAAGCGGCGATCTGGATTGGGTCATCGTACGGGAAAATAGCGAAGGCGAGTACGCGGGCCACGGCGGTCGCGCGCATCGCGGTTTCCCAGAAGAAGTCGCCACCGAAACGGCGATCTTCACGCGGGCGGGTATCACGCGCATCATGCGCGTCGCCTTCGAACTGGCACGCTCCCGCAAACGAAAGCGCCTCACCGTGATTACAAAGTCGAACGCGCAACGCTACGGCATGGTGCTGTGGGACGAGATAGCCGCAACCGTTGGAAAAGATTATCCCGACGTCGAAACCGACAAAATGCTGGTCGATGCCGCCACCACTCGCATGGTCGGAAAGCCGCAGTCTATGGATGTACTCGTCGCCAGCAACCTGCATGCCGACATTCTTAGCGATCTCGCCGCCGCTCTCGCCGGAAGTCTCGGCATTGCCCCCACCGCGAACCTGAATCCGGAGCGCCGCTTCCCCTCCATGTTCGAACCCATTCATGGCAGCGCCTTCGACATCATGGGTAAAGGCATTGCCAATCCAATCGGCAGCTTCTGGACCGCCGTTCTCATGTTGGAACATCTCGGCGAAACGGAGGCCGCCGCTCGCCTGATGCAAGCCATCGAGCGTGTCACCGGTGGTCGCACTGTTCGAACCCCCGATCTCGGCGGCACTGCCTCCACAGCGCACGTTACCGAAGCCGTTCGCGATTCTCTATAAGTTAGAGGAGAGTCTCCGCCCCTAATCGCCACTTCTCTTTCACATTGCAGTCGTTAGGGATTCAACTCCAGAGCGGCTTTACCCTCAGGAGGCAGCTCGCTCGCTGCCTCTCCCAAACCTCCCCAACATCCCTTCCGCAACCTCCTCGCCAACTTACAATAGGACTTCAACGTGTCTTTTCCACCTGTCGAGGAACAACTCCAATACCTGAAGAAAGGTCTCGCCGAACTCATCCGCGAGGAAGACCTGCGCGAACGCCTCACCGCCGCCGCCAAAGAGAACCGCCCGCTGCGCGTCAAAGCCGGCTTCGATCCCACCGCGCCCGATCTGCATCTCGGCCACACCGTGCTTCTTCGCAAGATGAAGCACTTCCAGGACCTGGGCCACACCGTCATCTTCTTAATCGGCGACATGACCGGTTTGATTGGCGACCCCACTGGCCGCAACACCACTACGGCCGCCCATGACTCGCGATGAGATCGATCGCAATGCGGAGACTTACAAGTCGCAGGTATTCAAAATCCTCGATCCCGAGAGGACCGAGGTGCGTTCAACAGCCAGTGGCTGGAGCCCCTGACTTTCGAAAACATCGTGCGCCTCTGCTCCAAATACACCGTTGCGCGCCTGCTCGAACGCGACGATTTCACGAAGCGCTTCAAGGAAGGCATCCCCATTTCCATGCACGAGCTTCTCTATCCGCTCGCGCAAGCCTTCGATTCCTTCGCGCTCGAATGCGATGTGGAAATGGGCGGCACCGACCAGAAATTCAACCTTCTTGTCGGCCGCGAAATTCAGCGCGACTACGGCCAGCCGCCGCAGATCGTCGCCACCGTGCCCATTCTCGAAGGCCTTGATGGCATCGAGAAGATGTCGAAATCAAAAGGCAACTACGTCGGCATCACCGAACCGCCCAAAGCGATGTTCGGCAAAATTATGCGCATCAGCGACGACCTGATGTACCGCTACTACGAGCTGCTGACCGACATGCAACTGCCTCAGATCCAACAACTGAGGGCTGACGTGGCGGCCGGAAGCAAAGATCCGATGGAAGTGAAAATGGAACTTGGCCGCCGCATTGTCGCCGATTTCCACTCCGAAGCTGATGCTGACGCTTGCGCGTGAAGCCTTCGACCGCGAAGTGCGTCAAGGGTTGGAGCCGGCCGACACCGAAACAGTCGACTTACCCAGTCAAGCCCTGAGCGAAAAAGGCATTCGCATCGACAAACTGCTGGCGGTGCTTGGCCTCGCACCCAGCGTCAGCGAAGCGGTGCGCCGTATCAAAGCCGGCGCGGTGGAAATCGACGGAACAATCGTAAGGGATTTGCTCCTGCCCAGCGGCAACGGCACCCCGAATGCTGACGGCACGATGGTAGTGCGCGCCGGCAAGCTGTGGAAGCGCATCCGGGTCGGCTAGAACAGGGGCAATTACCTTCCGGGCAGCGAAGCCGAAGCAAACTGAGCGATCGCGGTGTTGTATCGTTCGTTCTGCTCCAGCAATCCGTAATGCGCAGACGGACTCACACTCTGCAAGCTTGACTTCGAAATCGCCTGCTGCATGAATACACTGGCACTCGGCAGCGTTGTCGTGTCCTGCTGTCCAACCAGAATCAGCACCGGAACGGTGATCCGGGCTAACTCCGGCTTTGCGTCCCAATGAAACATGCCCAGCGTTCCGCGAGCAACCACAGCCGGCGACGAAACATACCCGTACTTTGAGATCAAATCCAGTTGCCCCCAGGTCTCTGATCCTGCGAATGCGCTGCTCGCATTCATCATCTGCGCCGTGCCATTGTGATAGCTAAGCCAGTTCATGGCGCGCACCAGGGGCGAAAGGTAAACCATGGCGTGCAGCACCGGCTCACCCACTGGTTTCTGCAGCGCCTCGTTCATACTGGCGTCTTTCGTTGTCGTAACCGGGTTCGTGTAAGAAGTATCGACTTGCACGATCCCCGTAATCTGATGTCCCACCTGGTCCGGAAACAACCGGCAGTACGTCAGGTTAATCATGCCGCCGATGCTGTGTCCCACCAGCACCACCGGCTTACCATCCAGACTCGAAACCACCGCGTTCAACTCCCGCGCCATCGCGTCCAGACTGTAATCGTTATCCGCCGGCGCGGTCGATGCGCCAAGGCCCGGTATGTCCCAGAAGACCAACTGGAACTGCTGCGCCAATTGCCGCTTCGCGTAATACCACTCGGTGTTGTCGGTGCTCCATCCATGCGTAAATAGGAGTGTCGGCGCATCCGGCCGGCCGAAAATCTCCATATGAATCTTCGCCCCGTTCGGTGCCTGCACGGTCTTCACTACCTCCGAATGCAGTTCCTTAGGTTCATCTGCCCCGCTGTGATACCGAAGCCGGAGCAAACCCCGCCCGGAGAATGTGAAAAGCAATAGCGCAATGCCAATTGCAAAGGGCAGCCACACTGATCTGTCTCGCAACGCTTCCTGCGAGGCACGCGTTGCAAGGTCATGGTCCTCGTGGTCATGCACCGCCACGTTGCCGCGCCGCGTTTCCGCTACGCGCAACCTTCGGTCTGCGATGAGTTCACGCACCAAATGGTACCGTCTGTAAGCGCGATAGAGAAGCAAGATCGCACCGGCGAGAACAGCGACGGAGAGAAGGCCAACAAGGGTATTAATGAGAAGCGGGATGGGTAGCAACATCTCGGCGAAACCTAAGTTCGTGTGCAGCAGATAAGACACGACGATCTCACCTGCCGCGGGAAACTACATCACTTCAACATCGATCAGGCGTGCGCCCTCTTGGTTTCTAGTGATTGTCGCCGTGCTCATGGCGCCAATTCCAGTAAGCCTGCTGCTGCTTTCGGTTGGCGCGAGAAAAGTCATTTTGTTTGACGTGATGCTCGGTACGGTAGCGATTCCAGGCAGTGTTCTCGTTATCGTTCCATTGGTGTTCATCGTGGTGAACGGTGTCCTGGTAGGTCCGGCTATTCGATTCGTGCCTCTCTTGATCGTGATCATGATCTTGCGCGTTGAGCAAGTTGGGCGACAGGCAGAGCGCACCCGTCATCAGAGTGCTAAGCAGTAAAGTCTTCATGGTTATCTCCTCCATTGCCCTAGGTAGCAAGCGGATTGCCAAAAGTGCCGAAACGACGTAGAAATACTGCTATTGCCCGAAACCCTAGCGTTTACAGCTGCTCTGTGAAAAATCGGGCGCTCGGCGAAGAGAGATCGCACCCACAGCCCGGCAATAAATTCCGAGCACTCTGAATCTATAACCAGGGCCGATTAGCTCACAGATCGCAGAAGCTCATCTGCTTCCGCATACCCGGTTGGCAACGAAACGCCTTCGGCCGTGGCTCCTGCGCCCAGCAGCAGTCGTATGGATTCTGGAGAACGTCGATCGGTCCAATAGGAGTCGACACATGCCCTCACCGCCAGCATCAATGGTGTACGGCCCTTGGCATCGCGCTCATTCACGGGCGCGCCGCGCTCCAACAAAACTTCCACAGTCGCCGGCCAGGCACGCCATGCCGCTACATGCAGCGCAGTACTGTCCTTAGCAATCTCAAAGTACCCGTCCCCCTCGTACCGTGACGAAATCTCAATGCCGCTGTCCAGCAGGCAGCGCACTCCTTCGGTGTTGCCGTTACCGGAGAACTCTGCCAGCAGCGCTCCCGCGTCCGCAAGTAGTTGTGCTACTAGTTCCGGATGATTCGCCCTTAACCTTTGAACGAGCTCAACGTCACCGGTAGCGCAGCTCGCAATCAGCTCATCCACCGTGCCCGTCTCGGTCGCGAAACCACGCTCGGCAAACAACCGCAGAACATCGCCCCGTCCTCGTCGCGCCGCTATCGTTATCGCTGATCTTCCGTCGCGAGCATTCTTCCATTTCGGGTCTGCCCCATGCTCCAGCAGCAATGCGATTGCCGCCAATGAATTATCTCGTCGTAACGCATGCTGCAACGGGCTACTAACCCCATTCGCCGTAAAGTTCGGGTCTGCTCCGTGCTCCAGCAGCAGCGTCAAACCATCCAGATCGTGCCAATCCGCCTTGCGCGCCAGCATGCATGCCAGGCTCTTCGCATTCAGTTTGCCGCTTTCCAGCAGAATGCTCATCACCCGGTTGTCGTAGCCTTCGGGCACATGATACGGCGTCTCCTCGTCGTTCGGATCGGCCCCGCGTTCTAACAACAGCCTTGTCAATCCCGCGTGCTTTGCCAACGCCGCTGCGCCATATAAAGCACTCTCAAACATGTCGTGCGGTTCCGGACGATGTACCGTCGCCGTCCATCCGGTATTCGCACTGGCGCCCGCATCCAGCAGCGCTCGTGCCGCTCCAACAAAGTCCTTCCCTGGCGGATCCAGCCGCAGATAACGGGAGAAACAAAGATATGTCAATGCATCCCACTGGTACGGTCCGCCGCGGACAGTTGCGCTCGCTCCATCGCGCGACAGAAAACGTTGGACTGCTGCTTCCTTCCCCAATACCGCGGCGGCATAAATGCTGCTGTCGGCTACGTCGGGATACTCTGCCAGAATTGCCTCCGCTTGCTCCAGTGTGCCTGCGGTGTGAGTGTCATCCCGCGGCACGCATGCTGCTTTTAGAAACAAAAATGCCTCGTCCATAAGTTCTCTACTTCAGCGAATAAGTGGCGCCTAGCGTGAACTGGAAGGAGTTCTTGCGAAAGCCGGGCGGCGGATCGTTCAGGAAATTATCCAGCGCACTCACGGTGAAACCCAGCCGGTGATAAACCGGAAAGGTCAGTGCTGCGCTGGCAAAACTTGAATAGGCATTGGTGCTGGTCCATGCCGGTGCGAAGCTCGCCTGTTCATTCAGCAGAATGCCATGGGTAAATGTACGAACATACGTCTCGCCGAAAATCGATCCGAAGAGGCTCTTTCGCGCCGTAAATCCTTCGAACCGCTGATCGATGTAATTCACGCTCGCTTTCACGTCGAGTTCCTGTTTCGCATCTTTCAGCAGCAGGTAACCAATACCACCGCCATAGTTCTGCTGCAGTTGCAGGCCTTGAGAAAAGCTGTGATCCCAGGCTGCTTCCGCAAATACGAACAGCCTCGGCGAAAGATACCAATCTTGCTCTGCATCGACATGGAACAACGACGTCTTCGCCGTTGGCGTACCCGGTTGTGTTAACTGCCCGTACGCTTGCGTGTAGTCGAATATGGTGCGTCGGCTGGGGCTCAGCCAGGTTTCACTCGGAACGCCGCGTACCAGGTTCACAGCAGCGGTAAACGTACGGTTGTTCTGGGTTGCTTCGGTGATCGACAACCCCGCCGTCGCCCCACCTTTCCACCCCTTCAGCAGTCCTGTATGCTGCAAGGCTTTGTCGAAATCGGCTGCAGGAATAATGGTGCCAATGTCGCCGGTGGAAATCGTCTGAGGCGCGTTCGCTCCGCCTTCTACTTGCACTTTCTGGTCCGCTTCGGAGAGCGTGCCTCGCGCCACTTGACGGGTGTCCTCGCGACCCCGCAGCGTCACTCCTTTCGGAATCGAAGCGAACGTTTCTGCGGTCTCCAACTCCTTCACCTTGCTCCATTCCAGCTTGATCTCGCCAAGTACGTCGCTCTTAAACAGAAGTGTCGCGGCCGTCGCGCTCTCTACGCGGCCAATCAGCTTCTCGCCATCAACCAGAATCACCACATCGCTCTTCGGCTTTGCCGCGTTGCTCGCGGACTGCGCGTCAAGCCTCAGCGCGGCCGTAATCCCAACTGCCATCAACCAACAAAGTACCCCTATTCGCATATCCATCCGCATTCGTTGATTGTCGGTGAACGCGGTTCCAAGTCAGTCACGGCCCTAACAACTGCTACTGAGAATGTTTCGAGAGAACGAAGAACCACCCCTGAGAGTTCTACCGTTGTGACCGATTTGCCGTCATTCATTCACCGTGTTGTGACATACACACGCCATGATTCAGCGCTGGAGGCATATCTCGCGGCATCGCCGCCGGGGTCCACACATGAATCTGAAATTTGCATCGTTCGCAGCTGGCATCGCTCTTGCTGCCCTTATGGCGCCTCAATTCGCCATTGCGCAGGATAGCGATGACGAACCAAGCGCGCAAGTCATACCCAACACGGGCCAGTACATTACGCCCACTGCGCCGCGCGGTTCGCGTTTTGAACCCCTGAATCCGAATTTGCGGAATTATCCGGAGTATCTCGCCGGACAAGCCGTCACCACCGTTGTTAGTCCGGATAAGAAGACACTGCTTATCCTCACCTCCGGTTACAACCAGTTGAACTACACCTCCGGAATGGACATCGGCAAAACCGATCCGACCGGCACCAACGAGTACGTCTTTGTCTACGACATCTCGAACAAAGTTCCTGTGAAGAAACAGGTCGTGCAAATAGCGAACACGTACAACGGCATCGTGTTCGATCCTTCAGGCACCACCTTCTACGTGGCCGGCGGCGTGGATGACAACCTCCACATCTACGATCTGACGGCAGGCCAGTGGGCGGAGCGCACGGCGGGCAGCCCGATCGTGCTCGGGCATAAAGCGGGGAACGGCTTCGTGGTGTCGCCCACCGCTGCTGGTGTTGCCATCACGGCGGATGCCAAAACCCTCGTGGTAACGGATTATTACAACGATTCCATTTCCATCCTGACCAACACCGGCGGCACTTGGGCCAAAACGAGCGAACTCGACCTTCGCCCCGGCAAACTCGATCCGGTCAATGCCTCGGGCGTTCCTGGCGGCGAATACCCCTTCTGGGTTGTCCTTAAAGGCACCACCGCCTATATCTCCAGCATTCGCGATCGTGAGATCGATGTCGTCAATGTCGCTGGCACGCCCTCCATCCTTGCCCGCATCAAGGTCAAGGGCCAGCCCAACAAGATGACGTTGACTGCCGACGGCTCGAAGCTCTATGTGGCCGAGGATCAGACCGACACCGTCGACATTATCGACACGGCCATGAATACCGTGATGGGAACCATCGCGGCTGGCGCTCCCTCTGGCTTGCTCCCCGGCACTGGCGTTAAGTACACCGGCTACAACACCGACTCGCTCACACTTTCACCCGATGAGAAAACGCTGTATGTCTCCCACGGCAACACGAACGATATTGCTGTGGTGTCGCTCGTCAGCGGCAATGGAACACCGTACGTCGCCGGCTTGATCCCAACCGGTTGGTATCCCACCTCCGTCAGCCTCAGCGCCGATGGCAGCTACATGTATGTCGTGAATTTTAAGTCGGTCACGGGCCCGAACCCCGGCAATTGCCACGGCCTCACCGCTGCGCAATCCGCCGCCTGCGCCGGTACCAATCAATACAATCTGCAGTTGATCAAAGCCGGCTTTCAAAGCTTCCCGACACCTACCCTCAACCAGCTCGATCGCCTCACGCAGGTAGTTGCCGACAACAACCACTACGCGCGCGCTACAACACAAGAAGCCAAAGCCAAGATGGCTTTCCTGCGTAGCAAAATCCAACACGTCATTTTCATCATCAAAGAAAACCGCACCTACGACCAGATTCTCGGCGACCTGCCTACCGGCAACGGCGATCCCGACCTGGCCGAATTCGGCGGCAGCACAACGCCGAACTTCCACAAGATCGCCAGCAGCTTTGTGGACCTCGACAACTTCTACGACCGCAGCGAAGTCAGCATGGACGGCTGGCCCTGGACCGTTTCCGCCCGTGCTCCTGACGTGGTGGAACGCCAAACCAGCGTGAACTATGCCGGTCGCGGCCTGTCGAACGATTCCGAAGGCACCAACCGGAACGTCAACATCGCGTACCCGACGCTAGCCGCGCGGCTGCAGGCAAATCCGCTCTCGCCGAACGATCCCGACGTGCTTCCCGGTACCGTGGATACGGCTGCTCCCGACGGCCCGAATTTCAAGCCCAACGCTGGTTACATCTGGAACGCCGCACTGCGTGCCGGCCTGTCGCTCCGCAACTATGGCTTCTTCATCGATCTGGCCCGTTACCAGACGCTTCCCGCTCCTTACACGGCGCTGCAACTCCCGTTGCTGGAAATGCCGTTCACAACTAAGACGCAGGTTGCCTATTCCACGAACGCCGCTCTCCGTCCGCATACAGACCCGTATTTCCGCGGCTTCGATAATGCCTTCCCCGACTACTGGCGCTTCCGTGAGTGGGAACGCGAATTCGACACCAACTATGCCAGCGCCGGCCTGCCCAACCTGGAACTCGTTCGCTTCATGCACGATCACACCGGGAACTTCTCCACTGCTATCGATGGCGTGAACACCGCGGAGCTGCAAGAGGCCGACAACGACTACGCCGTGGGCTTGTTGATCGATAAGATCTCGAAGAGCGTATACAAGAACAACACGCTCATCTTCGTCATCGAGGACGACTCTCAGGACGGTCCTGACCACGTCGACAGTCACCGCAGCACCACCTACATCGCCGGACCCTACGTGAAGCAAGGCAAGATCATCTCCACCTCGTACAACACCGTAGATTTCCTTCGCACCATCGAAGACATCCTTGGCCTCACGCCGCTGAACCTGAACGATAGCGTGGCTGTTCCCATGGCCGACGTGTTCACTGAAAAGCTGAAGGATTGGACCTACACCGCCGTTCCTTCCCCTCTTCTTGCAAACACCACACTGCCCATCGACAAAACTTTGTTTGCTGGCATGAAGTCCGCCAAGCCGACTCATGAAGCCGAGTACTGGGCCAGTGTCACCAAAGGCATGGACTTCAGTGCGGAAGATCGCATCGACTTCGGCCAATATAACCGCATCCTCTGGAAGGGACTCATGGGCGACAAACCGTACCCAGCAGAACCTTCCGGCCTCGATCTTCGCGAGAATCGCACTGCTCTGCTCGCGTCGCATCAATCCGGCGAAGCTACCGCCGCTGCTTCGGGCGGCAGCTTCTAACCTCTAGTACTCTCCCTTCTTCAGGCCAGCTCTACCAGGGCTGGCCTTTTTTCGTGTTCGAATTCATCACCTGTTCAAATCGATGGTGTGTCGTAAGTAAGTACCCAGTCCGCCTATGCAAACTGCCATGTTTCGCCTCATCCTGGCCACCACCGTTCTTGTGTTGTGCGCCGGCTCTCTGCCTGCGCAGGGCAACTTGTCTTCTCTGGTCGGTACAGTTATCGACCCGCATGGCGCACGTGTTCCCGCCGCTTTGGTAACAGTCACCGACAGCACTACCGGGCTGGTTCGCAAAACGCAAACCACCGCGCAAGGACTCTACTCGCTGCCCGATCTTCCCATCGGCACTTACACGGTCGAGATCGCAAAGTCCGGTTTCGCGCTGGCCCGCTTTAAGAACGTCGGTCAGTCCGTGGGTGAAACGCGAACTCTCGACGCTCATCTTCAGCTGGCCGAGAGCCAGGCGCAAGCCACCGTGACTGAAGCTCTTGTCCAACTCGACAAAACCGATGGCACCGTGGGCAGTGACGCAGAGCGCGCCGAAGTCGACAATCTCCCCTTGAACGGCCGCAACTGGGCCAATCTGACGGCGTTCACACCGGGCGCGATCGATAACGGCGCCGGTGATCAACGCACCATCCGTTTTGCAGGTCACGGTCTCGATGACAATAATCTGACGCTGGACGGTGTCGACGCGACCGCCATCTACAACCAGGAACAGCGCGAGTACATGCGCTTGAACATTCCAGTCGACTCCATCAGCGCCTTCCAGGTGCAGGCGCAAAACTTCGGCGCCGACGTGCAGGGCGGCACCGCTGGCGGGCAAGTGGCGGTGGCAACGCCTTCGGGCACTAATGCCTTCTCCGGCGAACTGTTCGACTACTTCCGTAACAACGCACTGGATGCTCGCTCACCTTTCGACGGTCATTCCCCCGCGCCCTTCCTGCTGAACCAGTTCGGCGCTAACTTTGGCGGCCCCGTCGTGACCGATAAGACTTTCTTCTTCGTCGCCTATGAAGGCCTCCGGCAGCGCCTTGATCAAACGCAAATTGGTCTGGTGCCTAGTCCCGCTTTTCTCGCTCGAGCCGAAGCCGCTTCGCCCGGCTTGGGAACCATTCTGCGCGCGTACCCCGCTGGCACCTCACCCACTTCGAATGTCAATGTCTGGAACTACAACGCACCCGGGCGTCAAGTCGACAACGAAGATTCCGGTATGGTCCGTGTCGATCAGCACTTTACAGATCGCCTGACAGCCTTCCTTCGCTTCAACTCCGACGAAGCTGTGCAGACTGCGCCCACCGGTTCACTGACGGCTCTTAACAAGTTCGACACGAAATTCAACAACGGTGTAGCCCAGCTGTCTCAGGTCATCACGCCAACTCTGGTCAATGAAGTGAAGTTCGGCCTCAACCAGACCATCTATCACACGGCGAAAGTATCGCCCGTCGATTTCGGAGTCGCCGTCTCCGGCAGCACCGGCGGTTTCAGTTCCCTCACCGGTTCGTCCACCACCGACTATCCCTCGAAATCCTTCGACCTGCTCGACGATTTGGCCTGGACACGCGGCAAGCACAGCATCAAAGTGGGCGGCGAGATTCGCTGGCTGGTAATGAATCAGGGAACCTCCCAGTCAGGCTCGGTCACCTTCAATTCGTTGAACAGCTTCATGAACGATCAATTGGGAAGCGCCTCCTATACCGCGCTTCTCCCTTTGAAGCGTCAGCGCAAAACGCAATACTGGGGCTACGTTCAGGATGAATGGCGGCCCACCCTGAACTTCACCATCACGGCCGGCGTCCGCTACAACTACTTCAACGTCTTCCACGAAATTCAAAATCGCGACATCCCGTTTGACTTCGGAACTTGCGGCGGCTACTGCCCCGTGACGGATTCGTTCAGTCACCCTCGCAGTAACGACTTCGATCCCCGCATCGGTCTAGCCTGGTCTCACCGCAGCACTGTGCTTCGTGCCGGCGCCGGCATCTACCACACGGATGGCCAGGAGGACGACCAAAATCTGCCCATCTCAAACGATGTGGCCCGCTACGCGTTCAGCAGCACCAGCCTGCCGAACCTGTCTTATCCGCTGACTCCGTTTATCCTGAACGCTGAGGCCAACAACGCCGGCGTGCTCTCACCCCGCGATCTCGACCGCAATCGCAAAGACGAGTACGTCGCCGCCTGGACCGCGTCCGTTCAACAGGAGCTTCCGTCCAAACTCCTCGGCACGGTCACTTATCTCGGCAACAAAGGCACCGATATCCTCACCACCACTTATGTGAATCTGGCAGATCCGGTGACGCGTCAAGTGCCTTATCCGGCATTCGGCCCCATCTCGTGGCGCGGCAACGTCGGCAACAGCACCTTCCACGCTTTGCAAGGCAACGTTCGCCGGCAGTTTCAGAGCGGCTGGTTACTGGTGGCCAACTACATGTGGTCACATTCCATCAACGATGGCAGCATTGGCGGCGGTGAATCCGATACGCCGCAGAACTCCTTCTGCCGTTCCTGCGACAAAGGGAGTAGCGACGACGACATTCGTCACGTTGTCAACGCCTCCGCCGTGTACCGCATTCCCTTCACGGGCGCGCACTTTCGCCGGCTCTTGAGTGGCTGGGAACTCAGCGGCATCCAGACTTGGCAGACCGGACTGCCCGTCAACGTTACTATCGATCGTTCCAACTCCGTAGTGCCTGGCTTATATTCCATCGCCGGTTTCGAACGTCCCAACCTTGTGCTCGGCGCGCCTCTTACGCCTGGTGATCAAACCCCCGGCGCCTTTATCAACCGCCTGGCGTTTGCCACACCCGCTCCGGGCACTTTCGGCAACCTGGGCCGCAACATCCTGCGTGCGCCGGGCCTGACTCAGCTCGATCTGGGACTTTCGAAGTACGTTGCCTTCACTGAACGAACCAGCGTTCGCTTCCGGGCCGACCTGTTCAATGTTGCCAACCGGGCTCAGTTTGGCGCTCCCAACGCCGATCTCTCGCTCGGAAACTTTGGCACTATCACCTCCGTCGCCAATGTGAATGCCACGGGCCGGGGCACTCCCCGCGAAATCCAGCTCTCCGCCAAGTTTCTCTTCTGACTTGCTCGCTACTGGCTCTGTTGACAAAGGTCAACCGCTGCTGAATGCTTGATAGAGAACGTGCTCGAGTCAGCCATCATCGCCGGTACCAGCCTGTCGACGCCATCCCAGCCGTCAGGCAGACAACTGCCGTCGGCGGATTGCGCCAGGCATTCTCGCCCGTCCTTAGGTGTAAAGCGGCTCTCCTTAAACAGTCTCTTGTCTTCAAGCGGCTGCGGCATCGACCATTCTGAGCCTCATCGCCTTCGCTTCCACGTCGCCATCCTCGTCACCGACGGTGTCGATCAGCACATGGTCGATTTCTCGCCGGTCTCACTGCGGCCTTGCGACCTCCTCTTATTGCGCGCCGGCCAGGTACACGCTTTCAGCAAAGACCACTCTCTTCAAGGCGAGATTCTCACTTTCACGTCCGAGTTTCTGGCCACCTTGGCCCACATGCCCCAGCTTGGCAGGACCATGGAAGCCATCTTGGACCACGGCCCCCGAGCACAACTCAGCACGGACTCCGCCCACCACGTCTGCCGCTGGTGGAAGGAGTTCGCGCAAGAACTGGGGTTCCGCGATACACCGCTATTTGAATCGCGCCTCGCCTGTTCTTTCGGTCTGCTCGTGCATCGCTTGGCCGCGTTGCCGGAATTTGCCTTCGCTATCGAAGGAAGCTTCGGCGCGAAACCCATGCTCGTTCACGCACTGCGCGCCCTGCTGGAGGAACACTTCTTGCAGCAGCGCGACCCGGCCTGGTACGCGCATGCGCTCCACCTTTCCACTCGCACTCTTGACCGGCAGTTAAGAAAGACACTGAACCAAACCTGCAAAGCGCTCCTTCGAGACCGGCTGCTTCTGGAAGCAAAGCGCCTGCTGGCCGATCCTGATCTGCAGGTGAAGAACGTCGCCTACGCCCTAGGGTTCGATGAGGTTGCAAACTTTTCCCGCTTCTTTCATCACAATGCGGGAATCACGCCGCGCGACTTCAAGTCCCGCTTACCAGACTGGCAATATTAGTTGCGGCTCTGCGCCGCAGCAGCGGTCATCGCCGCTTGCCTCCGGCATCGCGTCAGGAATTCGCGCTGAAAGTTTTTGTCTGCACAAGCCGGTGGCAATGACTGAACTTTGCCAGCTGAAATGAATACGCCGCTCTGCCCGTTCCAGCGTTTCGAAACTGCGGGATCGAAGATTCGTTGTGCTCCCTGGTTTGGTTTCGGCAGCGCCCAATAGAACAGGCGCATCCACAAAGGCGTTCCTTTCCCTTTCGTTAGCCCGGTTTGATTCGGGCCCGGATCGGCCGCTCGAATTGCAATCTTGTCCGCCGCTAATTCGGAAGCCAGTGCTGCGGTCAGAACATTCAGCGCTTCCTTCGAATTCACATACGGCCCATAAAGCTTTTCGAACGTCTTCGGCTTCAACAGTTCATCCCAGTCCAGCTTCTTGGCCCTCAAAGACAGACCGGCCGATGTGTTCACAATCATGGCCCCATTTGCATTGGTAAGCGCCGGCCGAAGCCCATCTATCAGTTGTAATGGAGCCAGCGTATTCACTTCAAAGTGCAGCTCGTTACCGTGCGGCGAAAACTGCAGAGTCTCGGTCAGCACGCCCGCGTTGTTGAACAAGTAATGGATAGCCGGGTATTGCTTCATCACTTCCCCAACGACGCGTTGAATATCGGCATGACTGGCCAGGTCGACCGCAAACGTCCCTAACACTGCTCCGGGATGCTGCCCGTTCAGCTGTTCAGCGAAGGCCTTCGATTTCGCCAGATTCCGGTCAACAAGTACCAGCTTGATCTGACTTGCCGCAATCAGCTTGCATAACTCCGAGCCCAGCCCGCCCGAAGCCCCAGTTACCACTGCTACTTTCGCTTCCATCGTCACGAAGGTAACGCGGAGGTTGGCCCTTCGTGAATATCCGGGTCCGCCAAAAAGTTATCAATTTCCACCACAGCGGAAGGAAACCAATGCAGCCGTGCCCTCTTCCCATAGACATGCAAGAAATCGCTCGCGATGTCGCGGTAGTCCCCATCACAATCGTCAACGCCTATCTGGTGGGAACCGCACGCAATTGGGTTCTCGTCGATTCCGGAATGTCCGGAAAAGCCGGCCAGCTGAAAGAGGCGGCGGAGGCGCGCTTCGGGCCCAATGCCAAACCTAAAGCAATCCTGCTGACGCATGGCCACTTCGACCACGCTGGCTCCGCCAAAGACCTGGCCGACCTATGGGACGTGAAAGTCTATGCCCATCCTCTGGAACATCCTTTTCTGAGCGGCAAATCTCCCTATCCGCCAATGGATCCGACAGCGCCCGGCTTCTTCTCCATCGTCAGCCGGTTCTTTCCCGCGCAGACCGCCGACTTGGGCGACAGACTCGCCGTGTTGGACGACATTTTGCCCCAGCTCGGCCTCTCGGATTGGCAGACGATCGACACGCCCGGCCACACACCCGGTCACGTCTCGTTCTTTCGAGCGAGCGATGGAACGCTGCTCGCCGGTGACGCCTTGGCGACCGTGAACATGGACAACCTGCTCACGCTATTGATGCAAAAGCAGCAGGTTTACCGTCCCGCGGTTCCGGCCACCACCGACTGGCAGAAAGCGAAGGCATCGGTTCAGTCGCTCGCGGAACTCCGTCCGCAGGTGATCGCCGCCGGTCACGGGCGGCCCATGTCGGACACCGTCGGCGAACTCGAACAGCTAGCGGCAAATTTCAACGTTCCCAAGCACGGCCGCTACGTGCGGGACCCAGCGCGTTTCGACGAAACAGGAATCACATATCTGCCGCCCGCTCCGCCCGACAACGGACCCAAGATCGCTGCCGGCGTAGCACTTGGAGTGGCGCTTGCCACCGCAGGTACGCTGTTGCTGCGGCAACGGAGGAGCGATATTTAGATTGCTGCTATCATCTAAAACGACGGATGCGGAAATCCAGACAAGAGACTGCTCGCACGCGCCAGCAGATCGTCGATAAGGCGGCGCTTGAATTCCGCCGCCGAGGCATCGGGCAAACGGGTCTTGGAGATGTCATGGCGGCGGCTGGCCTTACGCACGGCGGATTTTACCGTCACTTCGCATCCAAAGACGAACTGGTAGCGGAAGCCTGCAAAAAGGCTTTCGCCACCCTGCTCGACAAGCTGGAACTCCTTTCTGAGCAAGCGAACGACACGGCGCTTGCCGCTTTAGTAAACGCGTATCTCAGCCCGCGCCACCGGGACGGTTACGAGCAGGCATGTCCTTTGGCCGCACTCGGCAGCGAACTCCGGCTCGTCGATGGACAGACTCGCGATGTATCCATCGCGGGCTTGAATCGATTGGTTGGCATCGTTGCCGGCACTTTGAACGATGTTTCGCCGCACGAAGCGCAAGCGCGTGCCACCGCCATCGTCTCGGCCATGGTTGGCAGCATGGTGCTCGCACGCATCGTCGACAGCCAAAGCGTGTCCAACAAGGTTCTGAAGGATACACGCGAATGGATTCTCAGCACGCAAACCAACAACCGCTAGGAGGCGCCATGTTCAGCCTGTATCGCAACGCTTTGGCCGCGATCGCTCTTTTCCCGCTTGTTTCACTTGCCCAAACTCCGGCAAGCGCAACCGGCACTTCGGTTCCCACTACTAAGATCCTCGCCATAGGCCGAGTGCTTGCTCCACTAACGGCCGACCAGAGAAAAACCATCATGTCCCGCGAAGTGCCGGATACTGTGCGGCTGTATCTCTCGGGAAAGATCGATCAGTGGTATGTGCGCCAGGATGGAAAGGGCGTGGTCTTCCTGATGAATGTGACGTCTGTGGAAGAAGCACACACGTTGCTGGAACAACTTCCGCTGGGCCAGGCCAAGATCATGGAATTCGAGCTGATGCCGCTAGGGCCGCTCAATCCTCTTCGCCTCTTACTGGCCGATCGTTAACGACCGAACTGCAACAGTCGGCGCTCTTCACCCAGAGATTGAATCCTGAACACGCGGCAGGAAACTCCGAAAAAAGCGCCGACATGAGGTCCTGCAAACCCGCCTAGGCTGCCTTCGGTAAAGGAAACGCGCTCGGTCCCTTGGTCCGGGGCGAAAGCGTTATCACCGTGCGCACATGCTCCACAATCTTGACAATGCGGTTCTCTGAGCGCTGATGAATGGCATACATCGGGGTCTCGCCGGCCGTCAACTTGCTGCGGTCGTCGCGAATCAACAGGTATGCTTCGTGGGCAGCCGTAACAGGCGCGCCAAAGGGCTTCATCGTTTGTGAGCATTGTCCTTTGAACACTTGAAAGTCGTTCAACAGAGCGGCGGGGCGAATCTTGCTAACGGGTCGGATCATAGGTCTACACTCCAAAGTCGAAAGGAATCGGAAACTAGGCAGCGATCGGCATCGCGACTACGTTGTCGTTGCTAATCTTGGTGACCAGGGCTTCGGTGGCAATGCGCAGCAGCTCTTCCGTGCGCGCGCTCAAGTCGAACTCTTCTGAGAAGCGGTGCAACTGAGTCTTGAAGGCGCGGCGAAGATTCACCAGCGCTTCGTCCAGGCCCAGCTTCGGAAGATCGATCAATGCGAACTTTAAGATGCTGTCCATCAGCACCGTTTCCACGTTCAGCATCTTGTAAAGGCCGCGGCGGTTCTTCGAAACGTACTTCACCACTTCCTTGCTGCGGTACGCGAAGTAATGTTCACGCGTCAGCCAGGCCAGGTTCTTCGTGTCCAGCTCTTTGAGTTCACGGCCCAACTTCGCTGCTGCCGAAGCAAATGCCCGATTCAGCGCTTCCGTCTGTTGAATGTCGTAGGTGAAGATGTTGGTGGGCTTGCCGGAGAACGGCGTCGTGCACTGGTACACCAGAATGGCGTAAGCCGTGTGGGGCCGGAGCAGAATTTCCGGATTGGCCTGGAACCATTCGCGAACCCAGCCGCGCATCGTGGTCTGCATTGCCTTAGAAATGGCGGCGTAGGTGGGGAAGTAGGCAGCCGTCCGTTCGCGGGGCGCTCTCTTCCAAACCGTGAAATCGATGCTCGACGTAGCAGTCGCTGTGGCGGTTGGCTCGGTGTGGTCCGCCGCAGTCTTCGCTGCTTGCGCTTCCGTGTTTCGTACCGGCATCATGATCAGTTCGCCCATGGTCTTCAGCTCCTTGCAAATAAAAAAGCCGGCGTCAGTGCGCCGGCCTGTGTTTTTCTCTCAGCCGCTCGTGTTTTTCTTTCGAGCGATTTGAAAGTAGCAGGAGGAAACCGAAAAACGGACTACGAGGCTAAATTTCTCAAAGAATTTTGGGCTGTAAGTCCCTCAAACGAATGGAGAAACTTTTTCCGAGAAATTTTTCAAACTTTTGTGACTGGGTTTCTGACGGCTCACAAAAACGGCAAGATTTCGCCATTGCGAGCCATTGGGAGACTCGTTTCCCGATCTCCGGCACCGGCAGTTGCAAAATGCAGGCACCTCCCCTCCAATTCCGTTTGGCGGCTTGCCCACACCCTTGAACCCGGGACCGGATATCCCGCCTTTACGGGATAACTGCTTAAAGTTAGCCGAATCGCGCTACTCCTTTCGTTCCAATCACATCAGTGCAGGCGGAGGCAGTTATGAAACGATCTTTCCGGACCACAGTGCTCAGCATCATCGTCGCGGCGGCCACACTTTTGGGCACCGCGCCCGCCCAGGCTCAATCCTGGGGACAAGGCAGGGACAGTGGATGGCACGACACTGAGCGGCGAGCTTCCGACAACCGGGATCGGGACAGAGACCGGGGCCATGACGCCTGGCGCGACCACGATTACCGCGGCGCCAACGACCGCGGATACCGCGAAGAGGGGTATAGGGATTCAGGCTATGGGTACTATCCCGCGCCGGGCTACTCTGAGGAGCGCGGTTACGAGCGTCGTTCACACGAAGGCCGGACTGCGGCCATGGTCGGAGGCGGCGTGGTAGCCGGTGCGGTGATCGGCGGTGCCGCTGGCCATGGACAAGGCGCCGCTATCGGGGCCATCGTCGGCGGAGTTGCCGGCTTCGTAGCCGACCAGGCGGTCCGCCATCACAGCGAACGTCGTTACTGAGCGCGCGCAATTGTGGGCCGTGGGAGCGACCGGGTTGCCTAAGCATGCCCGGTCGCGCTAAGCCAACTCTTTCGCCGTAAGGATATAGCCTTCACCGCGCCGCGAGTAAATCAACTGCTTCTCTCCTTCCACATCGATCTTCTTACGCACACGCTTAATATATTCCTCAATCAGGTTCGAAATCGGATCGTACGTCATCTCCCAAACGCAGCGCGTAATGGCCTCACGTCCCATGAGGCAATCGACATTTCGTGCCAGGCACTCCAATAAGGCGTACTCCTTTGCGGTAAGTCGCACCAGTTGTCCTGCTCTGGTGACGGCATGTGACTGCGTGTCGATTATCAGTGAATCGATTCGAATGACGGGATCGCACAGCAGCGGTTTCCGCCGCAATAAGGCACGGATGCGCGCCAGAAGTTCCGCCGTCTCCACCGGCGTCACTAAATAATCGTCGGCCCCAAGATCAAGCCCCTTGATGCGGTCCTCCGTCAGTCCGCTGGCGGTCAGAAACAAAAGAGGAACTTGCACCCCTGCTTCCCGCAACTCCCGACAGGCTGTCCAACCATCCTTCCGCGGCAGTTGAACGCCCATGATAATCGCGTCGTAAGGCTGGTTTAAGGCTTTATCTACTGCCTGTTGGCCGTCGTCCCCAAGATCGACCGCATACCCCTCCTGACGCAACTCATTGGCAATCAAACTCGTTCCGATCTCTGCGTCTTCAACGAGCAGAATTCGCATTCAGCTTTGTCTCCCCACTGGCGAAGCTTCTTGCTTGCAAGAGAATGATGATAGGTGCAAACGCGCTAAACTTCTTTGCGCTGCATTAAATCCTGCAATCCGCCGATACGATACCAGCGGTAGGCGTAGCCTTCCAACTTCACAGAAAAGCGCGCCCCGCGATCGGCTTTCTCATGATCTTCCGTAAGCAGGTTCACTAGACGCGATTCAGCATCTTCGGCCGTGTTCAGCAGTACGCTCACATCGACAGCGGCAGCGCTGAGATTGTGCACCACCAGCACAACATTGCCGCGCCATGCGTAGCGCAACGCGAGTATCGATCTCGCGTTCGTACGGCACACGGAGAAGTCTCCCCAGCCAATCTCCGGAACCTCTTTGCGCATGCGAATCATGCGTTCGGTCCAATTAAGAAACGAGTTCGGGTCGCGCCGTTGCTGCGCTACATTCACTCGCTCAAAGCCATATTCGCCGCCGGAGATCGCCGCCGACGGCGGCTTCTCCGACCGCGTGAAGCCTGCCTGAGGCTCTTTCGACCACTGCATCGGAGTCCGTGCACACTGCCGCTCCGGTAGACGAAGATCGTCGCCCATGCCGATCTCATCCCCATAGCGAATCACCGGCGTTCCCGGCAGCGTCAGCATCAGGCTATAGGCAAGCTCGAGACGCTGACGGTTGTTCGCAAGCATAGGAGCAAGCCGGCGCCGGATGCCGCGCCCATACAGCTGCGCATTCGTGTCAGGTGCGAATGCCGCAAAGACAGTCTTGCGCTGGGCATCCGTTAGGCGGCCCAGGTCTAACTCGTCGTGGTTGCGCAGGAACTGGCCCCACTGCGCAGTGGTTGGCCTCGGCTTGGTGTTCTCAAGCGCCGTTGCGAGCAGCGAGGTATCCTCTGCCGCCAAAGCATAGAACAGCGCCTGGTTCGCCTGGAAGTTGAACATCATGTGCAGGCGCTCGCCGTTGGCCCCGAAGTATTCCATGTCGGTATCGGGCTCAACGTTGGCTTCGGCTAACACAACGGCTTCGCCCACCCGCCAGCTGAGAAATTCACGCAGGCTGCGCAGCATGTCGTACTGCTCAACCGGTTTTGCAATCTGCGCTCCTTTGGTGGCAATCACAAACGGCACCGCATCCATGCGGAAGCCGGAAACTCCAAGCTGCAACCAGAAGCCCATGATTTTGAGAATCTCCGCCTGTACTTCCGGGTTGGCGGTATTCAAATCCGGTTGAAACTCGTAGAAGCGATGAAAGTACCATTGCTGGGCGACGTCGTCGAAGTCCCACGTCGATTTCTGCACTCCAGGGAAAACGACGCCATCGTCAGCATTCGCGGGCTTCTCGTCGGCCCACACGTACCAATCGCGATACTTCGATTTCCGATCGTGCCTGGCCTGCTGAAACCAGGAGTGCTGATCGGAAGTGTGGTTCACAACCAGATCGATAAGCACTCGCAGACCGCGCTGCTTGCACCCGTGCGTGAACTCAACAAAGTCGCCCAGGGTTCCGTACCGGGGATCGACCGAGTAGTAGTCGCTGATGTCGTAACCGTCATCGCGGCATGGCGATTCTTGAAACGGCATCAACCAGATGGCCGTGATGCCTAAACCCTGCAGATAATCGAGCCGGTGGAGCAGACCCTGGAAATCACCGACGCCGTCGCCGTTCGAATCCATGAACGTCGCCACTGACAGACAGTAAACGACGGCATTCTTGTACCAAAGATCGTTGATCATGCGACGACGGCTGAAGAACGACGAGGCGGTTCTACGAAGTTTCCTGGGGCTCGATGGAGGTATTTCCGCCCTGACCCAAGGCTTTACCGATAATGCGGCCGATCTCAAGAAAAGCGCTCAAGCTGCTGGGCTTGCAAATATATTCGTTGGCGCCCTCGCGCAGGGCGGCTTCGCGGTCCGTAGCGGCGTTCGAGGAACTGAATACAATCACATGCAGGGCTGCAAACTTACTGCTGCCGCGCAGGAAGGACAGCACTTCATGTCCATTCCGTTTGGGCAAGTTGAGGTCGAGCAGAACCACTCGGGGAAATCGGGCGTGCGGATCCGCGTTCAGTTTCTGAATAAGATTAATCGCCTGCTCGCCGTCGAGAGTAACCAAGACCTCCGCGTCAACCTGGTACTCGGCGAGGGCTTCTTTCACTAGCAGAACGTCGCCACGATTGTCCTCCACGACCAGAACTAAAGCCCGCTCTGTCCGCGCCTCATTCGTAGTTTCGCCGTGGACACTAACAGGAACGTTGGGCTGCGGAGCCTTCGCCGAACCTGATCCCGAAGTTAGCCTGAACCCGCGAGTTGGGTAGGGAGTCGATCGACCGCTGGAGGGCCGCCCCTTCGGCAGTGGCGTTACAGACGAAGCACCACACTCCGTGATACTGCCGGAACGGAACGTGAATGCAGAAGGCATGAAATCTCCTGTGCGAGCGGTTCTGTGATCAGACCGTCGTCGTTTTGTCAGCCAACTTCCCGATCGCTTCATAGACACTCCCGCCTTACCAAGGGTTTCCTCTAGAACAGTCTTTCCACTGGCAAAACAACGTCGCCAGGTGTTTCTGGCGGAAGGGGCGCAGCGAACAAGTTCCGGCCGGTAGTACTCCGCGGTGTCTGTTACCTGACTGTAGCTTCGGGATAACCCAAACATAATATTGATTCCCTAGCCTGATCTTGAGGTTCGATCTTGCTGCAACGCGTTTGCTCGCTTTCATTGCTGCTTCTTTCCAGTTCGCTTCTGGTCGGTCTGGCTTGGGGGCAGACGGAATCGGCCACCATCTCCGGCACAATCACCGATGCTTCCGGCGCCAAGGTTCCGGATGCGGTGGTAGAAGCGGAATCGCTGCAAACCGGTGCGCACCGATCCACCACCAGTAACTCTGCGGGTGTCTACACCATAACGGCGCTTGCCGTTGGGCACTACCGGATCGACGTTCGTGCGCCGGGCTTTAGCGAGTTCGAGATCAAAGACACGCAGCTGCAAGTGGGCCAAAACCTGACACTGGACGCGCACCTTGCCGTTACCTCCTCCTCGACCACGGTGGACGTCAGCGACACGGCCCCGCCTCTCGATGAGACATCGGCCACGGTGGGTGGTGTTGTTTCGGGCGAACAGGTTCGGCAATTGCCGATCAACGGCCGTAGCTGGGCGAGCCTGGAGACACAAACGCCGGGCGCGATTGACAGTGGCACGGACAACCAGCGTAGTATTCGGTTTGCCGGGCATGGGCTTGACGACAACAACTTCCGCTTCGACGGCGTAGATGCAACGGCGATCCAGAACCAAGCGCAAAAGGGCAACTTTCGCCTCCAGTTTTCTACCGAAGCCGTTGCTGAGTTTCGCGCCGATGCTGCGGTGTATACGGCCGAAAACGGCGGCACGCAAGGCGGACAAATCAACGTTGTCTCGCGAAGCGGCAGCAACGATTTCCATGGCTCGCTGTTTGAATACCTCCGTAACGACGCGTTCGATGCGCGCGGGCCCTTCGATGTGAATCTGCCTCCGTTTCGCTTGAACCAGTTTGGCGGCAGCTTTGGCGGCCCCCTCCGCAAGAACAAGGACTTCTTCTTCTTCACTTACGAGGGCCTGCGGCAGCGCGTATCACAGACGCTGACCGGTTTCGTTCCTTCCACTGCCTTTCGAACGTTAGCCACGCAGACCTCGCCGGCACTAGCGCCTATTTTGGCGGCTTACCCCGCCAGCTCGATCCCTACCAACAATGCCAGCGTGATGCGGTACGTGGGCACAGGGCGGCAGCTGACGAATGAGGACTTCGGCCTGTTCCGCTATGACCACAAGTTTTCCGATACCAACACCTTGTCGGTGCGCTACAACATCGACAACGGGTTATCGGATGTGCCCAACGGCGTTCTGCAGGACCGCACCGCGACGACCCTGGTGACGCACAATGCAGCCATTACGTTAGACACCGTGCTTACGCCGCGCACGGTGAACGAATTCAAGGCCGGCTTCAACCGGCCCAATTTTCAGACCCACAACGAGAGCGTTCTGAACGTACAGATTGCAACGCCGCAATTCAGCACTTTGTATAACGGCACGGGCAAAGTACAAGTCGCGAACTCCTTCGATTATCTGGACACCATCACAACGGTGCATGGGCGACATACGATCAAAGCCGGGGTGGAAGTCCGGCGCGTGCAGTTGAATGCAACGGCAACGGCTGCGAACGACTACGAGTACACATTTCAGACCACCGCTAATTTCCTGAACGATGTGCTAAGCCAAGCCAGCCTGGTGAACACGCTGCCCACTACCGGATTACGGCGGACGGAATACTTCGGCTACGTGCAAGACGAATTTCGCATCACTCCCACCTTCACCGCAAACCTGGGATTGCGGTACGAATATTACGGCGTGCCCTACGAAGTAAATGGGCGCGGCATTGTCTTCGACCCCTTGCACTGCCCTGGCGGTTACTGTCCAGCAGGTTCCCCCTTCTACCATCCGAACTACCACGACTTTGCGCCGCGCGTGAGCTTCGCCTGGGCACCGGCGGGTTTGAACAACCGAACGGTGCTGCGCACCGGCTACGGTATTTTCTATGGCGATGGCCAGATTGGTGACCTGACGGCGCCGCTGGATAACTTAGCGGGACGCGCGTTGCTCACTCCTGCCACTTACCCTGGTTTGACTTACCCGGTGAATCCGGCGCTGGCGACGGCCGCGTTCTCGTTTCCCAGCCCGCGCAGCCTGGACCAGTATCGGCTGACACCGTATACCGAGGAGTGGACCTTCTCGGTGCAACAGGCCCTGACTAACAAGACAGTGCTGACGGTGGGGTATCTCGGCGAATCAGGAGCGCACCAATTTACACGCACTTACCTGAACACATACGAGCCGGGCACAACCATCCGGCCTTACCCACAATTCGGGTTGATCGATTACAAAGCCACCTGGGCCAACAACAACTTCAACGCGTTACAAGTGCAACTGCAGCGCAATCTCAGCGGTGCGCTGGAGGCGAGTGTGAATTACATGTATTCGCATGCAATCAACGACGGTTCAACCGGCGGCGGCGAGACCGACTACCCCGAGAATGTTAATTGCCGGGCGTGCGAGCGTGGTTCGAGCGACTTCGACATTCGCCACTACCTTTCAAGCAATTTGATTTATCAGCTTCCATTCGGCCGCGGGCGCCGCTTTCTGAGTAGCCGGAGTTTCGCTTCCGCGTTGCTGGGCAATTGGGAGTGGGCCAATATTCTGTCGGCACGCACCGGCCTTCCGGTAAACGTGACTCTGGCGGCCGGCACAACGGCCCCGGATGGCAACAACAGCAGCCCGCAGCGCCCGAATGTAAACCCCGGCGTTTCGATTGTGCCTGTGAACCAAGGCATTACGAACTGGATTAACCCTGCTGCCCTTTCCACGCCAGCACCCGGCACCTTCGGAGACGCGGGACGCAATCTGGCGCGAGGACCGAACGAATGGCAACTGGATACGGCCCTGGTGAAAAACATACCGATTGCCGAGCGTCTTGCCCTTTCGTTTCGTGCCGAAGCGTTCAATCTGTTCAATCACCCGCAGTACGGGTTGCCAGCCTCGAACTACTCGAACCTGACAACATTCGGGCAGATTACCAGCGAGTGGAATGCGACTGGCATCGGAACCGGAACTCCGCGCGAACTCGAGTTTGCACTGCGGCTTCAATTCTGAATCCTTTACTGATTGCCTCTTGCATGCGTTATGACGTTCGATTCGCCGACCGAACGCATCTACAGGACAGATCGATAACATGGGCAAGCTAATCATCATCTTGGGGTGCCTTGCGGCACTATTCGTTCCTGCCGGTTGCACCGCGCAGAACCACGCGGCGGATTTGCCGACCAGCCAGCTGTTGAGTGAACCGGGGCCTACCTTCCGCGTTTCCGATAGCGAACTAGGCGCTGCTCCGACATTCATTGTTTATGGCGACATGCGGTTTACCGACCCTGCCAACGTGGTGGCCACGAATCCCCGCGTGCGCCAGTATTTGGTGAAGCAGATTACCGCGGAGCATCCCGGCGCGGTGCTGCTGAACGGCGATGTGCCGCTGGGCGGAGACAATGCCAACGACTATTCGGTGTACCACCAGGAGACGCAGGCGTGGCGCGATGCTCATCTGCATGTCTACCCGGCGCTTGGAAATCATGAGTTTCACGGACCCGACCCACAGAAGGACTTGGAGAACTGGTGGAATGCCTTCCCCGAAATGCGCAACCGCCGCTGGTACTCGGCACAACTGGGATCGCGCCTGTACTCGATTGCATTAGACAGCGATGCCTCGTTGTTGCCAGACAGCGACCAGGCGAAGTGGCTCGCAAAGCAGATTGAGGGCCTGCCAGCGACAGTAGATTTCGTTGTGATCAGCCTGCATCATCCTCCAGTAGCGGACATTCAAACTCATATCGAAGTGGACCACAACCCGCGGCCAAACGAGATTGCGCTGCGTGACATGCTTTCGCAGATGCAAGGACACGTGCATGCGCGTTTCGTTGTGAGCGCCGGGCATATACACAACTACGAACGTCACGTGGTGAATGACGTGGTGTACCTGGTCTCGGGCGGCGGCGGCGCCAAGCCATACTTTGTGGAGCGAACGCCGGATGACCTGTACCAGAGTTCCATGTTCCCGAACTTCAACTACGTGAAGTTTGCGCTGCAGGCAGATCGGCTTCAAGCGACAATGTATCGAGTGACTGATCCGGAAGCTGCGACATTGACCGTGCAGCCGAAAGATCAGTTCGAGCTCACCGTTAAACCCAAGTAAAGGACGGCTGGTTGGCAACGATAGAGACGGCTGCACCTGGCCGGGCGGCGCGACCCAAGAACTGGGCGCGGCAGGCCCGAAAACTGCACTTGTACCTTGGCACGTTTTTCGCGCCCGCTATTCTGTTCTTCGCGATAACGGGCGCACTGCAAACCTTCAGCTGGCATGAACGCACGCCGGGAAGCACTTATCAGCCTCCGCTGTGGCTTCAGAAATTGGCGCAAATGCACAAGAAGCAGACCCTCACCTTGCCGGTACGCCGGCCTGCTCCACCAAACGGCGCGGAGAGACCGGGGGCGGCGGCTTCGGCTCCCGACACACGGGTGGAGACACGGCCTGTGATGCCGGTGGGCACGCTGCTGCAGAAATGGTTTGTGCTGCTGATGTCGATAGGGCTGGTGGTCACGACGGGGCTAGGGCTCTACATGGCGTTCCTGTTCAACCCGCGCACACCGTTGATTTGGATTCTGCTGCTAGCGGGCAGCGTTTTGCCGGTTGCGTTTGCGCTGATCTAGGCCGCGTCGGGCTGCGCTTCCAGAAGCTCCCGGTTTCTGGTACAAACCGGGCAATCGCAGCCGCCGTGTTCTTCCGGCCGCGGCAGATTGGCAGTAGGGTTGATGTGCCCATCGCCGCGCTTCGCTTCGGCCTCGATGAGATCGAGCCAGGTTTCGACAGTCATGCGCTGAATACCCATGCCGCCGCGTTCGCGGTGTTCCGCGTCGCTGATACCGACCCAATTGTATTCAGGCGGAATGCCATCGGGGAAGTTGAGGCGCCGATACACAAACTCGGGCGGCGGCAACATGCCTTTACCCCGTTCCATCACCTTTTCGTTGGCCGGATAGAGCTGCGTGACGGTTTTGCCGTCGACTATGCGAACTTCAACCCATTGTTCCAGGCGGACGATCTTCTTGCGCTTCTTGGTGTGGTTCTGACCGCTGAAGAGCTGTTGCGCGCGAGACTGCGGCGCCACCGTGAGCAGGTTGGCTCCCTCCTTTTTCGGGTTGCTCTTCCCGCCTGATTTCAGTACGGCGGCTACGGCAACCTCGGCGTCGGCTTTGCGGGCCGCGGCGGCTTCGTTCGGATGCGTGTCGACCCACGATTTGTGTGTCGCGGCAGCTATCTTTTCTCGTTGTTCGGTTCTTGCTTTCATAAATTCCACCAATCGAAGATTTCTGTGAAGTGAGGCTTCCGCCATGGCGTGGTATCGCTGGACACGCGACAGATGGAGTATTTGCGCCGCCGGCCATTGCGCTGCGTCGGGGTACCCGGTTGCGAGTGCACGCTCGACTGCGGTAAAGGCCTTTCCGGTGCGTTGCACCCGCCAGGCAGCATCGACCACCGCAGTTAAGAGCTCAATGTCGGAGTCGGTTTCGGGCAGGTACTCGCCCAACCAGGTTTGCCAAGTTTGGTGATAGTCATCGGGCGATTCGCCGGGCAAGATTCTGTCCGCGGCGACGCAGGCTACGCTGCGCTCCCGCCAATCGATAGATTGCTTGTCCATCTGCGTGCAAGGTTCGCAGATGCCGGTGCCGGATGGCGGCGAAGACGGCAGCTAAATGGGTGAGGGGATGGGAGATATAAATTTGATCGGAATTGTGATGCAGCTTTTTCCGGTAACAGGTGGGCGGAATGCCTGCTGTTTGCGTTCTAGCGAAATCTACACGCCGACAAAGCTCAGTCGCCCGTCGCCGCACGAGCGGTAGTGGTGAGACATTCTTCAATCGGCCAACCAAACTGTTCCCACATGGAGAGCTTGTTCCAGTCTTTGATGAATTCGCTCAACTTCCCGTCCGTGACCTGAAAGAGCGCGCTGGCGGTCCACTGAGCCTTGCGGCCGCTGGGGGCGATGCTTCCATGCGGCTCTCCGCCGTGGTGGCCCTCAGCTGAATAGCGCAAACAGACTCGGTCACCCTTTGCGAAGAGAACGTCGAAGCTGGTGATGTGCAGATCGTTCACTTGCCGCATGAGTTTGCCGTGGTCTTCGGCGTACTCTTCCAACGTGTGGACGTTCGGGAAAGTTGTGGGCGAAATGAAGCGGTTGTGAGGCGCACAGAGGTGCTTCACGGCTTCGGCACTTGCTCGCTTCGGATCGTACGAGATGCTGATATATTCTTTCGCCAGAGCCAGGTTGCGCTGCTCTTCGTCGGTTGGTAAAGCTGATGTTTCGGGCACTGTCAAATTCTCACTTCGCACGATAGGATGCGTGCGGGCGCTTAGAGTTTCCAAGGGCACATGGAAGCGTTGGCCGCCGAATGCGGGAGACTGAAGGCACATGGAAATTAAACGAGTGGGTTCGCAGGCTTCCGCAACGGGACGGCCGGAGTGGTTCACCGGCACGGTACGGATCGATCCGCTGTTCCAGGCTCCGGATCCGGCGCTGGTGCAAGGCGCGAGTGTCACGTTCGAACCTGGTGCACGGACGGCGTGGCACACGCATCCGCTGGGCCAAACCCTGATTGTCACGGCGGGCAGCGGACGAGCTCAGCGGGACGGCGGCCCAGTTGAAGAGATTCGGCCGGGAGACGTGGTGTGGTTTCCGCCCGGCGAGAAACACTGGCATGGAGCCGCAGCGACTACCGCCATGACACATATTGCGATTCAGGAGAAGCTCGAAGGGAAAGTTGTCGAGTGGCTGGAACACGTCACCGACGAGCAGTACAGCGGGTGAGCGCTTTCTAAGTGCAGCAGCCCGGGGCGCAGCAGCTTGACTTCGACTGCTCTGGGTCGGTTGCATCGCAGGCGCGCTGCGCGAAGACGACAAGAGCAAGGACGACGAGTCAAAGGCGGCTAAGGTCAGGCATTGGGTTCGCGAGCACTCGATGACAAGTGTCTTCATCGTGCTCGGGTTTGTAGCGTTGTGCATTGCGGGATTCTTCCTCTGGTAGCGACGCGCAGGTGGACGGTCACACGGACCCGATAAGCGCACTGCAGTCCGACCTTACAAAATTAACGAACTTCCATCTCACGAATCGATCCAGGCGGGCTTAGTCCCCGTATAAAAAGGCTAGACAGCCGATGAGTACTCTTCGTGGACTACTCCGCTCAGTTGCAGACTCCAGTGACTGCCAGGTTCTTGGCGAGCCGGCTGGGCGCGCTTGTGATTGTCGCGTGCGTTCTGGCGGGATGCGTTAGCTGCCGGCGAGCGGTTCGGAAGAGCAACAACGAGCAGGTGCTGACGGTGGCGGAGGTGAAGGCGCTGCCCGGCACTTTGCACTCCGCACGCCGCGTTCATATCCAGGGGATATTGACTCTGGCCGACGACGTGAATGGCTATATCGTCGTACAAGACCAAACCGGAGGCATTCGGGTGCGTCTGGCCGGTGAGATGAACGTGGAGTTGGTGAAGCGGCGAGTTGACGTGACTGGGACGGCGACTATCGAAGGGGAGGATTCCATCATCGAGGCCGACATGCACGATGTGGGCCCGGGCGATTACCCTGCAGCCCCGCTGCTCTCTTCGCAGAATTTGAGTTCAACGGCATTCGATTACCAATGGGCGAAGGTGACGGGGATTCTGGGTCCCGTTCGTGTGGAGCCAACCGGGGATGGTGTGACGGAGCTCAGGAGAAGCGACCACAAGGTGACGGTGCGGGTGGTAGGCGCCGACATTGGACCGGTATCGTCACTGGTAGGCAGCGAAGTAGAGGTGGGCGGCGTGGTCACCACGAATCTGGGACTGGACGGCGCGGTTACCAGTATTGCTATCACTGCCCAATCGGTCGAGAGCTTCCGGATGTTGAAAAGTGCTCCCGATTCGAATAGCCTGCAGCTGCTTCGCGTTGCCGATGTCCTGGCGATAAGGTCACATGTGCCGAGTCAGCGAATTCGCCTAGCCGGTGAGGTGCACGCCGCAAGTGATGGGATGCGTTTAGAACTGAGGGACCAAACGGGTTCACTTCCTATTGCAGTAGCGTCTGGGTTCACGAACCCTCATTCGACGGTGATGCTGTCGGGATTCGTTGACAACGTGCAAGGAAATCCAATGCTTGCGGATGCGACAGTGCTGTCTTCTGTAAGCGACTCCAAAGCCGATGCACTGCAATCGGAGCCCGACGCCCCAGTTATTACGCAGGCTCAACAGGTTCGGAATCTGACCTATGCCCAGGCCCGCAGTGCAAGACGGCGTTCAACTCACGGCTACCGTGACGTACTCGCATCCCGAGTTTCACGTCTTGTTCGTTCAGGATAAGACAAGCGGGATTTTCGTAAGTCAGCGTCAAATCCTGCATCCAGAGAAGCTTCGCACTGGCGATCTGATTCGGTTGTCAGGGGTGACTAGCCCGGGTGACTTTGCGCCCAGCATCGTCGCGACGGCGATAAAAGTAATTGGGCGCGGCAGGCTGCCGAAGCCACGGGTGGGAACCGAAGAACGGGTCTACTCCGGGTTGGCTGATAGTCAATGGGTGGAACTGGAAGGTGTGATTCGGCGGAGTGTGCCGGGTACACAGCAAGGCACTGCTGTCCTGGCATCGGGACCGCACCTTTCCACCCTTCTGTTTCCGGGGCCAGCAGCTGTGCCGGACGGGATGGATCGATGCCAAAGTGCGGGTACGAGGCGTCTGCGGCACGGTCTTCAACTCAAGACGCCAACTTCTGGGAGTGCAGCTATTCGTTCCGGACCTGAGTCAACTCACGCTGATGGAGGCCGCGCCGAAGCAGACCGCCAGCGCTAAGGGAACGACCCTGGTCCGGGATTTATTGCAGTTCTCTCCCGAACGGACGGCAGACCACCGTGTCCGCCTTCGGGGAGTAGTGCTGGCATCGTCAAACCGTCAGGGCCCGACCTGGATTAGCGATTCCAGCGGCGGCGTGCTGATTCGGGCGCACAACGAGATTAAGTTGAAGCCGGGCGATGTGGTGACGGTAAACGGCTTTGCTGTTGCTGGCCCAGCCGCGCCGTTCATAGACGACGCGACGGTAGTAGCTACGGGGGCCACAGCTCCTACTCGCCCGACACCTATCTCCGCTTCCGAAGCATTGTCCGGATCACATGAAGCAGAACTGGTGCAGTTGGAGGCCAGGCTGGTGGACACATACAGCACGGGACACAACCGCATCCTGCTTCTGCAATCGGGACGAATGGTGTTCCCGGCTCGCGGCAGTGCGAGTCTGCCCGAGTACGAGGTTGGCGCCGTTCTCAGGCTGACCGGCATCTTTTCCCTCAAAGTAGAGCGAGCAGGGAAAACGGCGGTGCCGCGCAGCTTCGAATTGGAACTGCGGTCGCCCGCAGACGTGGTGGTGGTTCGGGATGCACCGTGGCTGACCCGGCGCCTTAGTCTTGCGGTCTTGGGCGTGACATTGGTGGTGGGCGTGATTTGGGTGAGCTTCCTTCGAAGAAGGGTTGGTCTGCAAAAGCGAGTGATCGCGCAGAAGCTGGAAGAGGTGGAGTCGCTGAAGCAGATAGAACGACTGAAGGAGGCTGCCGAAGCAGCAAACCGGGCCAAGGGCGAGTTTCTGGCGAACATGAGTCATGAGATCCGGACGCCCATGAATGGCATTGTGGGGATGACGGAGCTGGCACTTGGGTCCGGCGATGTGCCTCCGGCGGTGCGGAGCAATCTGCAAATTGTGCGGTCGTCTGCCGATTCGCTGCTGCTGGTGATCAACGACATTCTGGATTTCTCGAAGATTGAGGCAGGGAAGTTCGAATTGAGTCCCGTTGAGTTCGAATTACCGCATTTGTTGGAGGACACCGTCTGCGCCTTGGCGCCTCAGTCGTATGAGAAGCAACTGGAGCTGATCTGTGACATCGCCCCAGACGTGCCCAGACTGGTAACAGGTGATCCGGTCCGCCTGCGGCAGGTGGTTACTAATCTTTTGGGCAACGCGATCAAGTTTACGGCCGAGGGGGAAGTGGTGCTCCAAGTGAGGACTCTGCTCTCCGCCGCTGAAACTGTACATGTGAGATTTGAGGTGCGGGACACGGGCATCGGGATCGCAGCGGAGAAGCAGGCCTTGATTTTTGCGCCTTTCACGCAGGCGGACGCGTCGACGACCCGCGAGTACGGCGGCACGGGGCTGGGCTTGACGATCTCATCCCGGTTGGTGGCGTTGATGGGCGGTGCGATCGAGATTGAGAGTGAGCCAGGGAAGGGAAGCAGCTTTCATTTCGCAGTGCCCTTTGCGGTGAAGCCGGACTTGGCAGATGGGCAGCCGGATGGTTTGAGAGAGTGCAAGGGCGCGCGCGTGCTGATCGCGGATGAGCATGCAGGCAGCCGCCGAGTGCTCAACACCCTGCTTTCGTCGTGCGGCTGTCGGGTTGATGAGGCCGAGACGGTACAGCAATGCGCCCGGTTGCTAAGCGCAGCGAATCTAGCGGATGAGCCGTACCGTTTCGTATTCTGCGATGCGAGACTGCATCGCCGATTGCCGTTGCAGCTTCCCGAAGATGCCCGCCTGGTGCTCTTGAACGCCGGACCGCTGCCCGTGGATGAAGCGCGCCGGTTTAGCGGAACTCCATTCTCGCTGCTGCAAAAGCCAGTTCGCCGGGGAGACCTGAAAGCTTTACTGCAGGGTGCAGACGAGGCATTTGCGGCTGCGACTGCTGCCGGGATTTTGGCGGCGGAGCCGATTTCGAGGTCGGGCGAAACGCACCAACGCCTACAGATTCTAGTGGCGGAAGACAACGCCGTGAACCAGTTGGTGGCACGACGGATTTTGGAGAACGAGCAGTGCGACGTTCACATCGTGAACAACGGACGAAAAGCGATTGAAGCATGGGAACGCAGTGAATACGACGTAGTGTTCATGGATGTGCAGATGCCGGAGATGGACGGGCTAGCGGCCGTGGCCGAAATACGGCGTCGCGAGGCGGGCTCCGGCAAGCATCAGTTGGTGATTGCGATGACCGCCCATGCCATGAAGGGTGATCGCGAACACTGCCTGGACGCGGGGATGGACGATTTCGTTCCGAAGCCGGTTCGTAAGCAAGAACTGGCAGCGCTTGTAGCGCGATTGCGAGCTGAAAAAGCGGATCGGTCCTGGGATTTGATACCCGAGTTGACCGGCGTGTCCGATGCGGTGCTTTCTTAACCTAAATCTTGCGTGCTGGTTCAAATGCACCACCATCTTGTTCGAGGGTGGCCGTACCTGATGTCAACCTACTAAGTGCCTTCCGTTGCAATAACTTACCTCAACTTGCGTGCGACCAAACTGGAAGTCGGCGCGTCGAATGGTTGAGGAGTTAAACAGATGAAAGGACAAATGAGAACGGGAATGAAAGTCATGGCCGTTCTTTTCGCCTCGGCGGCTTTGACGCTTGCCCAGGTAGATACGGTGTCCGCCCCTGCTGCGCAACCGCAGGGACCTTATGGAGTAAGCACGCAGCAAGCTGCCACGGCGCCTTATGCCGGGCCCCGAAACGGAGCATCCGCAGCAGATCAGGCCGGACCAGGGACGGTTAATTACGTGGAAGGCCAAGCGGCGGTGAATGGGCAGAATTTGGCCCAGACCGCAGTGGGCCGAGTATCGCTGTCAGAAGGCGGCGTGGTCGATACGCAGGATGGCTATGCAGAGATCCTGCTGACGCCAGGCGCTTTCTTACGGCTTGGGCATAACAGCGAAGTGCGGATGATACATGCGGGTCTCGCCGACACGCGGCTGCAGGTTGTGCGGGGCGCGGCTGAGGTTGAAGTCGACGAGCTGATGCATGGTGCAAAGCTCTCGGTCGAACTCAACGGCAGCGTTGCGCAGATCGAGAAAAACGGACTGTATGGCTTTGACGCCGCGCAGCAGAGCGTACGGGTGTTGGATGGACGGGCCACCGTAGACCAAGGCTCGAATCACACGACACTTGGCAAGGGTCATGAAGTGGTGTTGGCCGGCGGCGAGCCTTTGAAGAAGCGGTCCTTCGATGAGAAGCAAGCCAAAGAAGAGCCGCTGTATGTCTGGAGCCGGATCCGGAGCCAAGATGAAGCAGAGGCCAGTTACGCTGCAGCGCGCCATGCCGGGGCCTTCTCGGCGGTAAACACCGGCTGGTTCTGGAATCCTTATTCAGGCTTCTACGGCTTCTGGCCGACTGATGCCTACCTCTACAGCCCGTTTGGCTGGGGCTTCTATTCGCCTCTGTACTTCGGCTACTACGGCGGCGGGTATCTGGGACGAGGCTACTATCGTCCGGGCCTGTACCGGGGAGCCTATCGCTCGGGCGGCTTCGCTGGGGTTGCTCACGGCGGTGGTTTCCATGGAGCCGCCATGCACGGCGGCGGCGGTCATCGCTAAGGCAAATCGCAGTACCGATATAGAAGGGCAGGGTGTCGAAAGGCATCCTGCCTTTTCCTTTTTCAGGCGCACGATGGAACGCTCTGCTAGCTTCGGAATATGATCGATTGGACGATCGCGGTTCCGTCTTTCCTAACGGCTTTTGTGGAATGGGTAGAAGCCTTCACGATTGTCCTGGCGGTCAGTCTTACCATCGGGTGGCGGGCTGCGCTTGGCGCTTCCGTGGCGGCACTGCTTACGCTGGCGGCGATGACGGCGGCGGTCGGAAACTTACTTACTAATTCCATCAATGTCGGGTTGGTCCGGCTGGTCATCGGTATATTTCTTCTGCTCTTCGGCGTGCGCTGGCTGGCGAAGGCGATTGCCCGGCATGCTGGACTAAAGGCGCTACACGATGAGGCAAGAGAGTTTGAAGAGACCCGGGAGAAGGTCACCGCCGGCGACCGAAATGCCGCCTGGATTATTGCGTACAAAGGCGTTCTGTTGGAGGGGCTTGAGGTTTGGTTAATCGTTGTCTCGCTAGGCGCCAGGCACCCCAGCGGACACGGTCTTTTGACCAGTGGCGGGGCGGCGATCGGAGCTTTGTTTGCGACTGTTGCGGTCGGTCTGGCCGTGAAGGCGCCATTGCAGCGCATTCCAGAGAATGGGATAAAGTTTGCGGTGGGCGTGATGATCGTTTCCTTCGGTGTGTTTTGGACGATGGAGTCTATCGGCGGAGAAGGGATCTGGCCTTTGGGCGACTGGTCGCTGCTGATTCTCGCCTCGTTCTTCCTGCTGGTGAGTCTTGCGGCCGCGACGATGTTGAGGGCTCGTACGCGGAAGGCTGTGGCGTAATGAAAGATCTGTTCAAGACCCTCTTTGGCGACGCGAAGAATGTGGCGGTGGTGGCAATTGTGCTGCTGATGGAGCTCTTGCTGGTCCGCCTGGGGTATGGTTCCCTGGCCGTGGTGACCGTGCCGTTGACAACGATGGCCGGCGTGGTTTGGCTTGCGTTTCGCTGATTGCTGAAGAGCTAAGGGGCAGGCCAGCGGCGGAGTAAAGCGAGAGACCAGATGGCGAGTCCGATTGCTAACACTGTTATGGCAATGAAGAACGGGTCGGTGACGACGTGTGGTCCTTCGGCAAAGGCACGGACGATATGGGCGAGGGTGATCAGGGCGAAAATGATGCCGCTGGTCAGGACGTAAACTTTTAACGAACGTGACGAAGTGCTGGATGCTCTGATGATCATGGCCGAGGACTCGCTACTTTTCGAAACCCAGCAACAGTGGCTGGCGTGGCTGGCAGAATATCACGCCAGTTCCCCAGGCATTTGGCTGCAGTTTGCGAAGAAGGGTGCGACGGCGCGAAGTCTGTCGTATCCGGAGGCCCTGGACGCTGCTCTTTGTTATGGGTGGATTGACGGCCAGAGGCGGCCCGGACCGAGTGGTTTCTGGCTGCAGCGGTTCACACCGCGCGGCGAACGCAGTATTTGGTCCAAGATCAACTGCGCAAAAGCGGCCGAGTTGGTGAAGACCGGGCGGATGCACCCGTCGGGACTTGCGGCGATGGAACGCGCTCAGCAAAACGGCCAATGGGCGTCCGCGTACGACTCCGTTCGCAATGCGCAAGTGCCAGAGGATCTGGCGCAGGAGTTGAGCAGGAATCGGAGTGCAAGCGAGTTCTTCGAAACACTCAGCAGCCAGAACCGTTATGCCATTCTGTTCCGTTTGCAGACTGCGAAGCGGCCAGAGACGCGGGCGAAGCGTCTTGCTCAGTTTGTGCAAATGCTAACGGAGCAGCGAACGATTCACCCGCAAGGAACTGGCGGCCGGCGAAAACGAGTGCGCACGCCTTAAGATGGCTTGCGGCCGACCACCAAGATAAAGAAGCTGCCTTCTTTCACGGTGTGGACCGGTTTACCGGCGCTACTCTCTGCAGTAAGGATGTCTCCGCTAGGCAAGAATATTTGACCAGTGCGACTGTCGAAGTCCATCTGCTTCGCATTAGGTCCGGTTGTGACCGGCCCGACATCCTGATATTTGTCAGCCGATAACTGGTGAAACATACTGAGTTTGCCGTCGCCGTTCGAGGCAAAGACCAGGTGGCGCTTCTCATCGAAGGCCGCCATGTCGACGGTCTCTCCGATTGGCAACGTGGTGACAATAGCGCCGGTGTCCGAGTTGATGACGATCATGCGCTGGTTACGGCAGGCGGCGAAGAGGCGGTGGTGTTCCCCGTCGAAAGCAAGTCCGTGCGGCTCTTTGCCTTCGCCCAGGGTCCAGCGTTGTTCGACATGAAGCGTTGTGGGATTGAAGGTGTCGATTTCTGAGGTGTCGGCGTTGGCGACGTATACGCGGCTGCCGGGCGCCGCCACCAGTTCTTCGCCGTCGGCGCCGAGATTCAGGCCCTTCACAAGATCTGTGAGTGCGTCGCGTGCGGTGAGGAACAGCACCGCGCTATGGTTCCCTTCGCGCCGCATCTGCTGCACGACAGCGAAGCCAGTTAATTGCGGCAGCATGACATCGAGCACCATGACGTCAAAGGAGCCTACGCGGATCATATCCAAGGCATCCTGGCCGGCCCGGGCCACCGCTATGCTGTGTCCATCTTCCGCAAGTGTTTTTTCCAGCAGGTTCAGGATTCGCTCGTCATCCTCTACAACAAGAATTCTCATCAGGCAGAGCCAGCACTCGCGCGGGAACGGGGAGTCTGGCGCTTAGTTGACGCTGCTTGTGATGACAAGATTGCTAACAGAACGCACGCTCTTTCGCCGGCTTGCGTAAAAGCAAAGCGCGGTGATGTTACTGAGCAGAGTGACACCCAGGATCTTCGCCGCGTACATGCGGGCGTCGACAACGGTTACAAATGGGTAAGCAGAGATAACCAGGCTGAAGAGAGTGGCACAAAAGCCGACCACGGAGGTCACTTTCAGCCACAGGGGTAGGGACTGGCGAAGCGAGATGGTTCCTATGAGAGGAATGGCGAACATCACCAGATAGGCGATCTCGTAGTGCGTCAGGCTGGCATTGGTTAGCAACTGGTAGGCTTCTTGTGCGTGCACGCCAACATTGGCAAGCACAACCAGCAATAACACGGAGCCGGACGTACACAGAATCGAGTTCGCCGGTGTGCGCCAGCGAGGGTGCAAGCGCGCAAACCATTCCGGGATGAGGTGGTCCCAACTGAGAGTCATGGGAAGGCGGGTAACGCCGGTGAAGATGTAACTGGCTGCTCCTAATAAGCGGATTTCGACCAGCAGAATAGCAGTCACGGCCAACACATTTCCAAGGCCGTTGTTGGCCAGCGTGAGACGCAGCGTTTGCGGAATGGGCGCAATGAAATCGATGTTGGCGCGCGGTACCAATGCAACGACGGAACTGGTGCCGAGGATGAACATGGCGCAAATGATGGGCGATGAGATCCAAACCGACTGGCCAATGGTGCGGGCGGGCTGTTTGCTTTCGCCGGCAAGAATGGCAATGTACTCCAGGCCGCAGAGGGCGCCGAATAACATTTGTCCAAATAGAGCCATCGTGCGGAGATCGTAAGCTGGCAGGGCGAACGCGAAGGGTGTCCAGTGCACGGGCTTGCCCTGCGAGATCGCCCAGAGCGGAAGCAAAATCAAGACTGCGAAGACGGCCAGGATAGCAATTCCGCCGATATTGTGGATCCATTTACCAAGCTCGAATCCGCGTAGGGCGGCGACCGTGAGACCGATGGTGGTGACCGAGACGATGGCGATAGCGGCCAGCCGATTCTCGGGTAGCCATGCGGCGGAAGGACCAATCAGGTAGGCGAGCTCAGTGGGAACGGCGTAGAGTATGGTGGCGGTGATCACAATGCCATAAATCCAGAGGTTCCAGGCGGTGAGGAAGCCCGCCAGGTTACCGAAGGCCTGGTGCGCCCAGACATACAGGCCGCCCTCGAGCGGCATCTTGCGGTTCAGGCCGATCACCGATGCTGCCATGGGAACGTAAAACAGGAGCATGGCCGCAATCCAGGTAACGGTCTGCGCACGACCGAGGCCGGCTGCTACGCCAACCCAGGAACTGCCAACGACGCAGAGGATTTGCGAAAGTGCTAAGTCGCGGAGGCCGAGTTGTCGCTTCAGACCGTGCTGCGCGACCGAAGCGGGCTCCAGTTCCGTCATGAGTTTTCGTCATGGTCGCACAGCGCAGTTCAACGATCGGGCTTTTTTGGCCTTCGCCGATGATCGAGCTTCGCTATGGCAGAGCCCAATAGCCTGCTTTGGCGGCTACGTGCAGCTTCTTCTGCTTCACTTGGACGGAGATGTGCGGAACTTCGAATCCATTTGCGCATTCGTAGGCGCGTAGGCTAATACATACTCCTCGCGCCCGTCTGCGAAGGCCTTCCGAATGCCCTTTGAGTAAGTCGTTGCTATTTTCCAGGAACGCGCCTCCGGTCTCTCGCGCTAATCGAGACATCGCATCCCCGTGCGACCATGCCAGCGCCATCTCTCCATGCGTTACCGCCATGGGTGCGCCGCGACTGCTTGCATCCTGTCCGCTGCCGGGCACGGCAGAATGGTTCCGAGAACGAGAAGATGGATGCCTGTACTCGGCCCTTCAACGCCGGGCACAACGGGGACGCTAATTCCATTGTCTGGTTGGTGCAGGGGCATTGTGCGCACACCCTCCCACCTGGCGAAGAAACAACTCGCTCTGATTGGCGATGTTACCCGCCTCCCTCTCCTAAATGGTGCCGAGCAGGCTTTTGCTCTCAATCGCTTGCAGGATGACCGCCGGATCACGAGTGGAATCCACAACCACGTGTGTGGTTTCGCCAATCGCGATCAGTGCGTATTGCGAATCTCCTGAATGCTCGTCCTCGAAAAAACTGCCTAGTGCACGCCGAACACGGACGAAGTTAGTGAAATCTGAGTGCAAAGTATCCAGACAGATCAGATAAGTGCGGTCGGGAGATCGGCTGCCGGCTTTGATCGGCTGCCCGCTATCGTCGCTCTTGTGTTCGCGGGGGACTGCAGCCTCCGGCCCGGACGCACTCTCCGCAGCTCGGCGGAAAGCGACGATCCGCTGGGGCACGCCATCCTCCAACACCGTGAAATCATCGCGCCCAAGCTCCGTAACATAATGTCCGGCCTTGTCTGTCACGACAACGGGCACCAGTACTTGACGAACATCGCTCTTAAGTATCAGCGGCGATGGCTGGGGCTTCGACGGCGGTTGAGGGAATGCAACCACGGCTGCCAGTAGCGGCGTGAGAAAGAGCGAACGCGTCACATGGTTCGCCCGCCCCGCAAAGCCTGCTGCTTGGCTTTTTGTAATTCTTCGACGGCATCTCCAGTTGGCAGAAACTCCATCGCGACGGTACGCGAGTAGTTCAACTCAGTGAGCGTTTTGTAGATGTTGTTGTAATCAATCTCACCGGTTCCTGGCAGATGGCGGCCCGGAACATCGGCGATGTGCACAAGGCCGGTGTAGTCGATGTTCTTGCGAAGCTTTTCGATCAGATTGCCTTCTGCGATTTGCTCGTGGTAGAAGTCGTACAGCAGTTGAACCTGAGGATGGTTCACCTGGCGGACAATGTCGAACCCCTCAGTGACGGAAGTCAGATAATACTTCGGGTTCTCTTCCGGATCGATATTCTCCAGCAGCAGGCGGACGGGCCGGCCAGCAATCTGCTTGCCCTCCACGATCTTGGCAGCGTTTTTCAAACCTTCGATGCAGCTCTGGTGCTGCTGGTCGTGCGGCATTCCTGGCACCACGTTTCCGGACATGATGATCACGGCAGGAATTTCCAGCCGCTCCATGACGGGGATTTCGTTCTTTACGTCGGCGAGCATCGCCTCACGGTCAGCGGGATTGGCCACGCCATGTTTCAGGCCGGCAGTGATGTCAAAGAGGATGCCCAGTTGCTTGCGTTTGGCATTGGCACGTTCGAACTCGGCGTCGGACCACTTGTGGTACTCGCCGATCAGTTCCACCTGCTTGTAACCGGCCTCGGCGACCTTCTCGAGACGCTGTTCAAATGGCAAGTCTTTGAAGACGGTCCATAGCATGACGGAGAGATTGTAGGGCACGGCAGAGTTCGATTCCGGTGCTGCTGGAAGCGGTGCCGAGCGCAGCCAGGGAGCCAATCCGGCGCCACAGACGCCCTTCGCGAACGTTCTTCTATTCATAGTTGCCCTCGATTGCTGACCTTATCATGGCAACCTGCTTCAGCTGGACACAGTAAGCGAATTGCGTTCGAAGGCCGAAGTCGTAAGGCACTACCCCGCCATGACGAGCGCGATAACGGCCAGTCGGCTCAACGCGCTGCGCTCCTCGTACTCAGGATTTCGGATACGCACGCGAAGTAATATCTAGAACCTGACGCGAGCTATCAACTGACGATCAGTCGGCCCGCAGTGCCCTCAGCGGATCGACGCTAGCGGCGCGAGTGGCAGGCACCAGCGCCGCAATGGTGGCTGCGAACGCCAGCACCAAGGCGGCTCCGAAGAGGCTGGCGGGGTCGTACGACGGCACCTTGTAGAGCTGGTCGGAGAGTGCGGCTGCGCTTCCGATGGCAATGGGAATGCCGATAATCATGCCGATGCCGAGCTGCACGAAGGCGGAGCGAAGCACCATACCCACCACCTTGGAGCGGTCAGCGCCGAGCGCCATGCGCAGGCCGATTTCGTTGGTTCGGCGCTCCACTTGGTACGCAGTCACGCCGTAGAGTCCGACCGATGCCAGCAGCAAAGCGACGATGCCGAAGAGCATTGTCAACCGGGCTACCAGCCGTTCCTGAATGAAGTTGTCGGCTACCTGTTCGGGCATGGAACGAAAATCGATGATTGTCAGGTTGCGATCGAGGTGTGCCAGCGTGCGGCGCACGTTCGCTTCTGCGTTTGCGGGCTTGCCTTTGAATTGCAAGGTGACCGAGTTGACGTAGAGGCTGCGCGTTTCCGCACTCAGGAAGTTAGGTTCCGTAAGACCTTTTAAGGTTTGCGTGAGCGGGCGGAAATACATGGGACGAACTTCTTCCCGCGGGTCGGTGTATTTGGCATCGGCCACAACCCCGACAATTTCGAAGGCGCCCGCATACCTCATATCGAAGATGCCGAAGTGGCGGCCGATGGGATCCTCATGCGGGAAAAACTTGCGCACAAAGGCCTGGTTCACCACGGCGATGGCCGCGCTTGAGGCCGTATCGCGGTCCGTGATGCCGCGGCCACGAAGGACGCGCTGTCCCACGGTTTGGAAAAAATCGGGATTGACTCGATCCCAGGAGGCTCCACTGTCGAAGTTCGGCGGGGGCTCGGGGCGGCCTTGAACGCGGATGCTTTCTCCCCAATTGTTGCCTTCGAGTGGACCGTACAGTCCGAGTCCCACGCTTTGAACGCCGGGAATGGCGCTCAGCTGAGTTTCCATAGCCTGGTATAGAGCCGGGAGTTTGGCAGCCGTGTAACCCGCGCCGGCCGGATCCAAGTGGAACACAAGACGGTTGTCAGTTTGTATCCCGAAGTTCTGGTGCTCCAAGTTGCGAAGGCTGGCGGTGAGCAAGCCGGCACCGACCAGGAGAACCAGCGAAAGCGCGCCTTGAAACACGATGAGGAGTTTTTGTTGAATGGAGCTGTGGTCGCCGGTGGTGCGATTGGCGCCGCGCAGTGCCTGTGCCGGATCGGACCCGGAGATGCTCCAGGCGGGCACGATGCCGAAGATGATGCCGGTGAGTAACGAGATGAGAAACGCGAATCCAATCACGGTGAGCGACGGGTCTGGACTGATGGACAGATGACGCACGTTGGGAAACGCAAGAGCGAGGATGGTGCGCGTTCCGGCGTAGGCGACTGCCAGGCCAGCCACACCTCCCAGGCAGGCGAGCAGGACGCTTTCGGTGAGCATTTGCTGTATCAAGCGACGGCGCCCAGCGCCGATGGCGACTCGCAGCGACATCTCATTGGCGCGCGCGGCGCCTCGGGCAAGCAGAAGGTTCGCAACGTTGGCACAGGCCACCAGCAGCACGAATCCCGAAAGAGCCATCAGCAGGTACAGTCCTTTCCCGCGCTCTTGCTGCAGGTTCTGAATTCCGGCACCGGCCGGGGAAAGAACCACATGCTGCTGGTGAATGATGGAGGCGCCGCCGTTTTTCGTATAGGCCGGTTGCGTTGCCAACCAGTTTCGAAGCCGCATGGAGATCTTGGCCTGAAGCGGGGCGATGGCGGTGTTGGGCTTTAGTCTTCCTACAACGTAAAGCCAGTTCGCTTCCGGAATGCGAAGAATGCTGTTGTCCTGTTCGATCGCGGGTTCGAGTGCGAGCGGCAGCCAGAGTGCGGGCGGGTAGCTGCTGAGACGGTCGCCGAAGAATCCCGGCGGTGCAACGCCGACGATGGTCACCGGATGGTTCTGGACATAGAAAGTGCTGCCGACGATGGAGGGATCGCTGGCGTAATCGGTCTGCCAGATCTCGAAGCTCATCACGGCGGCGGGCGGCGCACCTGGTTTGTCGTCGGCATCCGTAAGCGGACGGCCGGCGATTGCACCGAGACCGAAGGTGCCGAAGTAGTTGCCAGAGACGTACTCTGCTATTTGCGCTTTTGCCTGCTCCGATCCGCGGCGCACGTTCATGCGGTTGGAGCCGGACTGCATGGCTGCCAGCTGTTCGAATTCGGGAGCGGCTTGCTGGAACTGCCTGTACAGATCGTAGGAGAAGATATCGAAGTCACCGCTCCGGCTGACGAAACCGCCGTTCACGCAACAATTGTCCGTGTCGCCTATTCGCCAGAGTGACTTCGGATCGGCGACGGGCAGGGACTTCAGCAACACAGCGTGAACCAGCGTGAAAATAGCGGTGTTGGCGCCAATGCCCAGCGCGAGCGTCAACACAACCGTACACATGAACACGGGTGATTTCCGCAACTGCCGTATCGCAAACCGGATGTCGTTCATTCGCTTCCCAGATACCTCGTTGTAGCCAAAGGGCATTTTGACTTCCGAAGGCTAAGTCAGTGACTGCAGGTCGAGTTGCAGCGCGGCACGGAAGGCGTGTTGTCCGCATTTGAGACAGACTGATCCACAACCGGACACCGGCAAGGGTTACTTAGGTTACTGCGCTTTGCTGCGGTGATCGTCTGGTTCCACCTTGACTTCAGCGTCGGTGGTGTTGGTCTGGCGTGCGCGGAACATGCCTAGTGTGTTGAAGCTCCATATAGGGGCGTGTCTTATGTCGAGCACGATGACGCCACCCTCGCCGCCTTTCATGGCACCCACTTCTTTCTGGATAACGAAATCGGCGGCTGCCTGTAGCGACATGCCGCGATATTGAACAAGCGAGCAGATCTCGCGGGCCGCGGAAAGGCGGATGAAGTACTCGCCTACTCCGGTGGCGGACACAGCGCAGGAGCCATTGGCGGCGTAGGTGCCCGCACCGATGATGGGCGAATCGCCCACCCGGCCCGGAAGTTTGCCCTGCATGCCGCCGGTGGATGTGCCAGCGCTGATATTGCCTTGTTTGTCACGAGCGACAACGCCCACGGTGCCGTGATGCGGAACCGGGCGATGGCTTGCCTTCATGATGTCCTGAAACTCTTTCCAGCGCATTTCGGTGAAGAAGTACGACGGCGGCTCCTGGGGCAGGCCGAGCTGTTTGGCAAAGGCGTCAGTACCGGGACCGGCGAGCATGACGTAGGGCGAATGCTCCATGACAGCGCGGGCGAGTGAGATCGGGTTTTTGGTCGATTGAACGCCCGCCACTGAACCTGCCTTGAGCGTTGCGCCGTCCATGATGGAAGCGTCCATCTCATTCTTACCTTCCGAAGTGAAGCCCGCGCCGCGGCCCGCGTTAAAGAGTGGATCGTCTTCCAGCACTTTGATGGCGGTTTCCACCACATCAAGAGACCGTGCGCCGTGTTGCAGCTTATCGACCCCGGCGGCCAGGGCACGCGTAAGAGAGGCGCGGTAGGCATTCGCCGTGGCCGCGTCCATATGCTCCCATTCGCCTTCGCCTGCTCCGCCGTGAATAGCGATAGCCCAGCCGGCTGACTGCGCCTGGAGGGCGGAGGCAAACAGTGGCAGCAGCAAGAAAAGAGTGCGGAAGGACATAGGACATTATGTGCAGCGCAAGCTTCCGGCGGTTCTTGATACGCTTTGTGGGAGTGAGAATCCGAAGTCTTATTTTCCTATTCGCTGCGTTGGCGAGCGGCGGGACCTTGTTGGTCGCCCAGCAGAGTAACCCGAGCGCACAGAAAGCGCCGTCCTCTGAGTCGCAAGAAACCGTGAAGGCCGGGCAATCCACGTTCATGCAAAACTGCGCGTTCTGTCACGGGCGAGATGCCGGCGGCGGCGAAACGGGGCCGTCCTTAACCGGCTCGAAGCTGGTGGCCAGCGATGTTGGCGGAAATAAGATTGGCGAGGTGGTACGGAATGGCCGGCCCGATAAAGGAATGCCGCGTTTCAACTTCTCTGAGCAGGAGTTGTCGGCCGTGGTTGCCTTCATTCACTACCAGAGATCGCAGTATGAGGCGCATCCGGGCGGACGCCGAGGTGTCTCAGTGGAAGACCTGCAGACGGGTAATGTCGACCTCGGCAAACAGTACTTCAGCGGCGCTGGCGGTTGTGCCGGATGCCATTCCGCTTCGGGCGACTTAGCGAAGGTGGCCCGCAAGTATCAGGGACTGGCGCTGGAACGCAGAATGTTGTACCCGGAGCATGCGAAAGCGAAAGTTACTGTTACGCTGCAATCCGGGAAGACGGCGGAAGGAACGCTGGAATATCGGGACGAGTTTGTCATCGGGCTCCGAGATGCGGATGGCTGGTACCATTCGTGGCCGGTTACCGAAGTGACGTACAAGGTGGATGAACCGGCTGCGGCCCATGCCGAGTTGCTGGCCAAATACACGGATGCGGATATTCACAACTTGATGGCGTTTCTGCAAACGCTGAAGTAAGTGCCCATAAGAGTACACGAACATGATTTCCCTCTTTTCTTTGCGCCCCTGGGTTTGTGGATTTTTTCTGTGTGCCGCGCTGAGCGCCGGTGCGCAGGCCCAAGGCTTGAATCCACAGGAACTGCTGCACCCGGCAAACGATAGCTGGCCGAGTTATCACGGAGACTACACCGGACGGCGACATACGTCCCTGACTCAAATTACGCCGGAGAACGTGGACAAATTGTCCTTAGCGTGGATGTTTCAGAGCGGAGCCAATGCTGCCTTCAAATGTTCGCCGCTGCTGGTGAACGGCGTGTTGTATGTTTCGCTTCCGGATAACGTTTGGGCGATTGACGCACGCTCAGGCCACCGGCTGTGGCACTACACATATCCACCCAACAAGGGCTTTCATATTGGGCATCGCGGCGTGGCAATGTATGGAAACTGGTTGTTCTTCACAACTCCGGATGCGCACTTGATTTCACTAATGCGCAGGATGGCACGGTGCGTTGGGACAAGGTGATCGCCGATTCAACCAAAGGCTACTGGACGACTGTCTCGCCCCTAGTGGTGAAGAATCACGTGATTGTCGGAGTGTCCGGCGATTTCGATAATCTGACGGGTTTTCTGCGTGCCATCGATCCGGAAACGGGCGACACGCAATGGCAGTGGGATAGCACTCCACCTCCGGGCACTCCGAATGCGACCACCGGCGGCATGACCTGGATGACGGGCACTTACGACCCGAATCTAAATCTCCTGTATTGGGGCACGGGCAATCCGACGCCTGTGCTGACGGCGTCCACCAGGCCCGGTGACGATCTCCATACGTGCAGCATTGTGGCCGTCGATCCCGACAAGGGCAAGCTGGTGTGGGCGTTTCAGGCGTCTCCGCACGACACGCATGATTGGGATGCCGTGGAAACACCGGTGCTGGTGGATGCGGAGTTCAAAGGCGAGCCGCGCAAGATGCTGATGCAGACTTCGCGCAATGGCTACTTTTTTGTCCTTGACCGCACGAATGGCAAGAGCTTACTTACTGCGCCGTTTGGTCCGGTGAACTGGGCACTGGGGGTCGATAAGCAAGGGCGGCCGATTCCGAATCCGGAGAAAGAACCGGCGCGCGACGGCCGTTTGGTGGCTCCCGATGAAGGCGGCATGACTAACTATCGATCGCCCAGCTTCGATACGAAAGCCGGCTTGTTTGTGGTGGATGCGCACCCGGCCTATGGCATTTACTTTGCGAAGCCAGAGGACGGAACGTTCGGCTGGGCGGGTGCGGATTACACGGTTTGGGGCAAGGGTGTCCTGGAAGCCATCGATTACAAGAGCGGCGAACTGAAGTGGAAACATGAACTGGGGCCGGGTGGGTCGGGCGCTGGCGTGCTGACGACTGATTCGGGAGTGACGTTCAGCGGCGATGCCGAGGGAAACGTACTGGCTCTCCGCACCGAAGACGGTAAGACGCTGTGGCATGCGGGCGCAGGCGCCGGAATGGAGAGTTCGCCTATCAGTTACGAACTCGACGGCCGCCAGTATGTGGTGACCAGTAATGGCGGTGTGCTGTGCGCATGGGCGCTGCCGCAAACACTCCTGGCCAGTAAGTAACTACAGACTGCCGAGGAGGTCTAGCAAGCGCTGCACCTCTTCGGCGGTATTGTAATGGGCCAAGCCGATGCGGAGCAAACCGCCGTCGGCTTCCACACCTAAACGCTCCGTCAAGTTCAGGGCATAGAAGTTTCCGTTCCAAGTGAAGATGCCGCTTGCGCCGAGACGGCGAGCCAACTCGGCAGGGGACTTGCGGGCATGGCGGATGCTGACCGTTGGCGTGCGCTGCAAGCCCGGCGTTTGCGATCTCAAACCGTAGAACGTGATTGCCGGCAGTTGCAGCAAGCCTTCGATGAGCTGGGTCCCGATGGAATCTTCGTGCTGCTGAATGCAGTGAAAGGCTGCTTCGATGGCAGTGCGGCGCGACGGTGTGTCTGCTGAGTGGCGGCGGCCGAGTTCGCTGAGGTAGTTTACGCAGGCGCTCACACCTGCCAAACCTTCGTGGTTCTGTGTCCCTGTCTCCCAGCGATCTGGAGTTTTGTTCGAAGCAGGACGAACTTTGTAGGGTTTCAGACGCTGCAGATGTTCGCGCTTGCCGTACACAACACCCACGTGAGGGCCGAAGAATTTGTAAGTGGAACAGGCGAGGAAGTCGCAGTCGAGTTCGGCGACGTTGATGGCACGATGCGGCGCGTAATGAACAGCATCCACGTAAACGAGCGCGCCTGCGGCATGAGCCATGCGAACGATCTGCTGAACGGGGTTGATGGTTCCAATTGCGTTCGAAGCAAAAGTAACGGCCACGATTTTTGTGCGGGCGCTCAGCTTCCTTTCGAGATCCGCAAGGTCGAGCGTACAGTCTTCTGCGCGGATATCGGTGGTCAATACCTTGACGCCGCGATCTTCTTCCAGCGCGCGCCAAGGCGCGACGTTGGCATCGTGATCCAAAGTCGTGGTGATGATCTCGTCGCCCGGTTTCAGTTCCCGGCCAAGCGCCCTGCTGATGGCGAAGGTGAGCGACGTCATGTTGGCGCCGAAGACAATCTCGTCGGGTTCGCAATGGAGGAAGTCGGCCATTGCCCGGTGAGCATCGGCCAACACTTCATCTGTCCGTTGGCTTGTCGCGAATGCGCCGTGCACGTTCGCGTTCGAGCGTTTCAGATAGTCGGCAATGGCATCGATGACTGGCGTAGGCACCTGCGTCCCGCCGGGGCCATCGAAGAATACGGCTGGCGCGCCGCCCACAGTCTGCGAAAGGGCAGGGAACTGTTGGCGCACCCATGCCAGGTCCAGTTGAGCTGCGGTCGCGATGGAGGAAGAAGCCGACAGTTGCATCCTTGTTCAGGTTAGCTGTTGCGCCGTTACAAGGGCGACCGGTACAAGCGCGCGGCGTTGTCGTGCAAATAGCCGTGGGCGATGGCCAGCGCTTTCGTCTCCGTGATCGCGTGTTCGGAGACCAGTTCGGCTAGGGCAGCGGCCAGAGCCTCTCGCGAGGATTGAACCGATAACCAATACGCTTCTTCTGCGCCCATCGCATCGGTGAATGGGAACGCGTCACTGCCGAACAGAACCTTATCGGGATAAATGGACAGGAAATATTTCAACACGTCTTTGAACTCGGAAGGGTAGAGTTCCAAATCCAAAAGCGAGGTATCGAGGTAGACGTTCTTGCGCGCGGTGAGCCAGATGGCGGAGCGCTCGACGGGAAAACCGCCGTGCAGCAGGACGAACGTAACATTTTCGTAGCGCGGATCTCGCAGCACATTTTCGAGGTTCAGGATGTTGCCGTCGTGAAGGTTGAAAAAGTCGCCGACACCGACCGATGTGTGAAACTGCACTGGCAAATGCAGCCGGGCGGCTTCGCCCAGTAAGTGGCGGAAAACGAAATCCTGAAATACCGTGTATTGCTCCTTTGTAGGCTCGCCGCCTTTGGCGAACTTGTCGTACACCGCTGCTGCCTGCTCCTGCGGAGGATCGGCAAAGGCAAGGGAGCGAAAGTATGCGGCTTCGAATTTAAGGGCCACACCGCCGTTGGCTTTATTGCTCTCGACGATATGGGAAACGAACGCAAGATAGTCGTCGAAGCTTGCCGGCAGCTTCTCCAAACCGGCCTGCTTCAGTTCGCGCTGGAGTTTCTTCTGCTGCAACGGAAGGTACACCTGCATGTCGGCGTTTTCTGCCCCGAGGCCTTCGTTGTTAAGCGGGAACAAGAAGGAATCAACGAAGAAGGCCCAGAGAAAACGATGCGGGTTCAGATAGGAAGGCATAGCCACCCGATTTGCGACGGCGGTTTCGATGCCAACCTGATCGAGTATGCGATCGAAATAGCCGGTAGCATGGTTCTTCTTCAGCGCGGCTTTTTTATCGATAAGCCAAGCGGCGTGCTTGGGGGTTAGATCTTCATACGGGTAACCGAAGAGAGCCTTCGACGCTGCTACCAGTTCGGGATTGTCCACGCGTAAGCGCAACGGCACGCTGCCCGGCGGAGCCACCATGGCGTCTACATCGGGGTCGTCGGAGTAACCTGGATGCCCGTGATTGTCGAAGATCTTGATGGTCGCAATCACTTGCAGAAGCCTGCGGTAGAGTGCGTCACGATCAGCACCGCCGTAAGGGACCGAAATGGATTGCGCGATGGCGGCGATGGCTCCTGCGCAGCCGAGTATTAGTGCGGCCGCGGTACGCCGGCGATTCCTTCTCATCAAACGAGTATCGCGCCCGGGGTCCCATTTGGCGCATTGGGCCCCGAGGCTTGCTGTTACATGTTGTAGAAGAATTCTTCGTATACAATCTTGCCGTCAGCTACCTTGTAGACACCGACCTCTTCCATGTGGAAACGGCGATTCTGAGGCTTGAAGGTGACTTCCATCTTGAAGGTGACCGCGAAGTGTGAACCAGCGACGAGCGGACCCTCCACCGAACTGGAGTGCACCTCATGGTTTGCCTCCCACCATTCACCTTTCGCCATTACGGCATCGAAGCCCTTGGTGTCACGCGACATTCCCGGAGGGGCACCGGCTTCCATGCTGACAATGTCCGGGCCGTAGAGTTCCTTCATGGCGTCGTGAAACTTGCCTTCTGAGCACAATTGGACAAGCTTATTTGCGATTTCCTGGGTAGTCACTATGGTTTCTCCTGATTCGATTTTGAGGCTCCATTACGCTACCACAGAACCGCGTCGTCAGAGAATGCTTTCATGGCTCAGAATCCGGCACGGAAGATCATGATCATACGGCACGCTGAAAAGCCGGACGGCGTGAATCCGGGCATCACCGAATCGGGTGTCATCAGCAAGCACGACCTCACGATTGGCGGATGGCAGCGCGCCGGAGCACTGGCGTGCTTCTTCGGGGGCGCCCCGACGCAGGCGCAGGAGGGGGCAATTGCTCGTCCACAGTTTCTGTTCGCATCCGCTGCATCCAACGTCGTCAAAGGCAGCGAAGCGCATGAATCTCGAAGCGCACGCTCCGTCGATACGCTTTTGCCGCTGGGCCGGAAGCTGCAAATCGAAATCAATACCTCGTTTAGGAAGGGCGAGGAAGAGCAGGTTGCGGCCGCTGCCCAGCAATGCCCGGGAGTGGTGCTGATTTCCTGGCAACACGAAGCCATCAGCGCCATCGGGGGTAGTCTGCTTCCGGTGCAAGGCCCGCCGCTTCCCAAATGGCCCCCCACCCGGTTCGATCTCGTGTATGTATTCGACCTGGATGACACGACGGGCAAGTATCGCTTTTCGCAGGTGCCGCAGTGCCTGCTCGCAGGCGACAGCGAGGCGGGGAATGGCTAGGGCGTTGTTGAAGGACCAAAACAACCAACTTCGGCGCGATGCTCTCGCCATCTTCAAAGCAGGTCTGAAGGCGTCGGATGCAGGCGAAGCGGTCCGGCGTGCGTGGCCGGGCATCTTCAGTTCGCGGAGAATCAACTTAGCCAGTTACAGCAACGTTTATTTGTTAGCGATCGGCAAAGCCGCTTCTGCCATGGCCAGCGCTGTGGAACGAAACACGAAGGGCGCTATCAACACAGGAATCGTTTTAACGAAGCGAGGACATGCGGTTGCCGGCCGATCGCGCTGTGTCACATTCGAAGCCGCCCACCCGGTGCCGGACGAAGCCGGCGTCCGCGCGTCAAACGAGATTGTTGGTTTCCTGCGCCAATTGAACGCACGTGACCTATTGATTGTTGCGCTCTCGGGCGGAGCCTCGGCTTTATTGAGCGCACCCGCGCCAGGCATTACTCTGGCCGCCAAGCAACGTACCACCGAACTGCTGTTGCGGGCGGGCGCAACCATCGGCGAACTCAACATTGTCCGCAAACATCTGTCGCAGCTGAAAGGCGGGCGGATGGCCGTCTTGGCTTGGCCGGCGACGGTGGTGTCGTTGATTCTCTCCGACGTGGTTGGCGATCCGCTGGACGTGATCGCGTCGGGCCCTACTGTGCCCGATCCTTCCACATTTGCCGATGCTATGGAAGTGCTGGAACGTTATCGGTTAGCGGCAAAGGTGCCGGTAACCGTGCTGCGGCATCTGCAAGCGGCTACGGCCGAGACCCCGAAGCCGGGTGAACCGCATTTCGAGCACGTGCACAACTTTGTCGTCGGCAGTAACCGGCTGGCGCTGGAAGCTGCGGCTAAGGAGGCGCGGGAACGCGGCTATCGTCCGCTGATTCTTACCAGCCGTGTGCAAGGCGAGGCGCGTGAAGCTGCCCGTATGCACGCGGCCATCCTTCGCGAGATCCGGGACTCGCGACACCCGATAGCTCCACCCGTGTGTGTTCTTTCCGGCGGCGAATGCACCGTCACGGTACGGGGCAACGGTTTGGGTGGACGGGCGCAAGAATTCGCTCTGGCTACCGTACCTGATCTGGAAGGCCTTGCCGGCATAATGCTGCTTAGCGCTGGGACTGACGGAACGGACGGCCCCACTGATGCGGCCGGAGCCATGGTGACCGGTGACTCCGCCCAGCGCGCGAAAGACGCTGGACTGGACGTCTCGGACTTCCTGGCGAGAAACGATTCTTATACTTTCTTCGACGCGCTTGGCGATCTCGTCAAGACCGGGCCGACCGGAACCAACGTAATGGACTTGTGTCTCATGCTCGCTCGTAGAAGCTGAGGCTATTGTCGCCTTGCCTTAGAACCCTTTGCTTGTGCAGGGTGGCGTACTGCTGCTCCAGAACGAATCGGCTTGTATGTTGTGCGACGACCAGGGGGCAATCCGACGCACTCAATGCCAGCATTGCTTTTTCGTATTCGCCGGCTTGTTCATAGGGCGGATCCAGGAACGCGATATCGTACCGATATTCGTTCAATACGGCAGCGGCACTGCCTCTGACAATCACGGCCTGTTCAGCTAATTGCAGCGCGCGAATATTGTCGCGCAAGATCTCTAATGCCGCTGGGCTGCGCTCAATCAGAATCGCTTTTGCAGCGCCCCGGCTTAAAGCCTCAATCCCGACGGCGCCTGTGCCCGCGTACGCATCCAGGAAAATAGAGCCGGGAATGCGCGGTGTGAGCACGTTGAATAACGCTTCGCGAAGCCTGTCCGGCGTTGGCCGCGTGTGCAAACCCGGAACCGGTTTCAACCTTCTACTTCGGAGGCGCCCCCCAATCACTCGCATGGCAGAACCTGTTAGCCCACCGTTGCCAAGCCGTATTTGCGTTGCCAGTTTTCCTGAATGTACTTCACCACCGCCTGTAACTCTGCCGGACGTTCCTGGCTTTGCACTACGGACTCGGCCTGGTGGCGCGCTTGTTCCAGAATGTCGGCATCGCGCATCAGATCGCCAAGCCGCAGCCCAGGAATGCCTGACTGTTTGGTCCCGTAAAACTCGCCTGGGCCGCGAAGCTTCATGTCCATTTCTGCAATGTAAAAGCCGTCGTTCGACTCGACCAGCGTGCGGATTCGCTCGCGCGCAATATCGTTCAGTTTTCCCGCCACGAGAATGCAGTAGCTTTTATTCGGACCGCGTCCGACACGCCCGCGCAACTGATGCATCTGAGCTAGACCGAAGCGCTCCGCATGCTCGATCACGATAACGGAGGCGTTCGGTACATCGACGCCTACTTCGATCACGGTTGTCGCCACAAGAATCTGGGTTTCGCCACTCTGAAAGCGGCGCATGGCTGCTTCCTTCTCTTCCGGCGCGAGCTTGCCATGCAGGAGACCGACTCGAAAGTTCGGAAAGACCGACTGCGAAAGGTGAGCATACATCTCCTCCGCACTTCGGATATCGGCCAAAGTTTCGGACTCCTCGACAACCGGATAGACCACGTAGGCTTGCCGGCCTTTTCCCACCTCCTGGGAAACGAACTGCCAGACGCGCTCAATATGCGAGTCGGATAGCGATTTGGTTGCAATCGGCAACCGCCCGGGCGGCAGTTCATCGATCACGGATACATCTAAGTCACCGTAGACGGTCAAAGCAAGGGTGCGGGGAATGGGCGTCGCGGTCATTACGAGTACATCAGGTTGCTGGCCCTTCTGCATCAGAGCAAGCCGTTGGCGTACGCCGAAGCGATGCTGCTCGTCGATGATAGCCAGCCCTAATTTGTTAAAGGCGACATCTTCCTGGATCAGCGCATGGGTGCCGATGGCGAGATGGGCCATGCCGGACGCGAGCAAGCCTTTGACCTGCAGCTTTTCTTTGGAGGAGGCTGAACCCGTCAGGGCAACCGTTACATAACCTAACTTGTCCAGGATGCGCCGAAAGTACGTAAAGTGTTGCGCCGCCAGGATCTCCGTCGGGGCAAGAACCGCCACTTGGTAGCCGTTCTCAATCGCTATGACTGCGGCTTGGGCGGCCACGATGGTTTTCCCGCTGCCCACGTCGCCCTGCAGCAGCCGATTCATGGGATGCGGCTCTTTCATGTCCCCGGCAATCTCCTGCATGACGCGCCGCTGAGCGCCGGTGGGTTTGAATGGCAAAATCTGCTTGATTTGTATTCGAACACCGTCGTGAAGCGAGAAAGCAATGCCGTTTACACGCCGGGCTCGCTGCCGTTTCAGCGCCAATCCGCACTCTAGCCAGAAGAATTCGTCGAAAATCAACCGTGTTTGCGCCGGGCTTCGGAATGAGTTCAGAAGGTCCAGCTCGGTGGCGGGGTCAGGTACATGCAGCTCGCAAAGTGCCCTGGAGAGGTTGGGAAGGCCTTCCTGCTCGCGGACACGGTCGGGTAGCGGATCTTCCGGCAGGGGCACTTCCTTCAAAATGTGCTGAATTAAGCGCCGGAAAACCCGAGTGCTGATTTTGCCTGCCGCCTCATAGACGGCCACAATGCGGCCGGAGTGCAGCAATTCGTCCTCCGCAGCATCTTCGCCGATGATCTCGAGTTCGGGCTGCACCATCAGGCGAACGGATCGTGCGCCGGCTGGAGCCTTTTCCGCCTCGACCTTGCCGAAGAGCGCCACCCTGCTTCCGGTTTGCAGCGATTCGGCGTAGCGGTCACCATGGAACCACCGTGCCTGGAGGTGAGCGCCGCTTCCGTCTTCAAAAGTCGCTTCGAAAAGACCCAGTCCTCGTTGGCGAAATCCGCTGAGCTTCGTTTTCGCCACGCGCCCCAAGACAACTGCTTTTTCGCCGGGGCATAGCTCGGCAATGGCCTTTACATTGCGGCGATCCTCGTATCGGAAAGGAGCGTAGTACAAGAGGTCCGCGACGGTGAGAAGTCCTTTGGCCGTCAGCATTTCGGCGCGCGCCGGACCGATACCTTTAACGAACTGGAGGGGCGTCGCAAGATCCACTTCTCTTAAGGTAGCGTTTGGGGCAGAAGAGCGGCGTTCGTGGGCCAAAGTACCAGTACTAATCTGCGATGAAAAAGGGCGGTACCGCGAAAACTTCTGCCCAGAGCAGCAAAAACACCATGGTAAAAAGGTATGCCGCATGTAAAAATGGGATCACTTGTGCCATTAAGCTTTCTCAGCAAATGGCTCCTGGAGGCAACCTCGTGCAGTTCCCATTCAGTCGTGATGAACACGCTGCAATGACCCGCTATCTCTCCGGCATCAGAAAGCAGCTGCAGGATGTGTCGGACCTGCTAAATACCCGTTACGGGAAAAACAGCAGCATCGCCGAGATTGCAGTCAAGACGTTGGTTTCCGCTACTTTGTTAGAGCACGAGCTGCTGATTCAGGAAAACGAGACCGTTGACGAACCCATGAGCGATTCGTTAAACTCGACGGTCGCCCACTGACCGCTTTTGCATGTTGTATCTTCTTGAACTGCCGCGTATTTGCCGCATTTCCCTCCTCGCGTTGGGAATGTTGCCGGCGGTTTCATTTGGGCGCGAAATCCTGTATTTGACGAATGGTTTTACGTTGGAGGCCGCCTCCCACACGGCCCGTGGAGAGTTCGTAATTGTGCAGACATCTACCGGGACCTTCGAAGTGCCGTTGTCTACGGTAGAGCGTTTCGAAACACTCGCCGAGCCAGTGATTGTGCAAGGTCCATCGGCGAAAACCGACGGCGCCGCCGCCATTGCGATTACGAAGGTAGACCCCGAACTCGTCCTGGCCAATGCTGCCAGCGCTCAAGGCTTAGCCGCCAGTTTTGTCCGGAGCGTGGCGAAGGTAGAGTCTAATCTACGGCAAGACGCCGTATCGCCCGTCGGGGCCATCGGTTTGATGCAGCTAATGCCGGGTACGGCTGCTGAACTGGGCGTATCGCCGAAAGACGCCGGCCAGAACGCGGCCGGCGGGGCGCAATATCTGCGACAGCTACTGCTGCAATACCACGGAGATGCCGCTCTCGCTTTGGCGGCCTACAACGCCGGTCCTGCGGCGGTCGAAAAGTACCATGGCGTCCCGCCGTATGGTGAAACCAGGCGCTACGTGGTTCGTGTGCTGCAAGAGTACGTAGCGGAACAGAAGAAGGCTAAAGCGCAAGCTCAACTTAAGATTGCGAAGGACGCCAAGAGTCGACCTGCCCCGGTTGCGTCCGCTTCCGCCACGTTAGGACGCTAATAGTTCCAGCGCCATAAAACGGCGCCGGACGTATAACCCGCTCCCACGGCGGCAAATAGCACCAAGTTCCCCCGTTTGAGCTTCCCTTGATGGATCGCCTCGCCCGTAGCCAGGGGGATGGTGGCCGCTGTCGTATTTCCGTACTTATCCAGGTTGATGATGACCTGGTCTGGCCGTAAGCCCAAGCGTTCTGCCGTGGCCTGAATGATGCGGCGATTTGCCTGATGAGGTATCAGAAGATCGACGTCGCCCGGGGTAAAGCCATGCTTTTTCAGTAAACCGTCGCAGAGCTCGAACATCTTTCGCACTGCAAACTTAAAGACTTGCTGGCCCTCTTGCTTAACAAAATGCTCGCGGTTGGCAACGGTCTCGGCAGTGGCAGGCATGCGGCTGCCTCCGGCCGGCATCTTTAAGTTCTGGGCCCCGGAGCCATCGATCTCGTTCATGTGGCCGATGAATCCGCAATCGCTTTCCTCGCCGCGTTCCACCAGGAACGCGCCGGCTCCGTCGCCAAACAGGATGCAGGTGGTGCGGTCTGTGTAATCGATAATGCGGGACATGGTGTCGGCGCCGATGACCAGCACCTTACGATGTGTTCCTGCCTTCACAAAATGGGCGGCAGTGGTGATTCCATAAACGAAGCCGGAACATGCCGCCTGCAAATCAAATCCCCAGCAGCCGGAGACGCCGAGCCGTTCCTGCACCAGGCAAGCGGTGGCAGGGAAGAGCATGTCCGGAGTCACCGTGCAAACGATGATGGCATCCAGTTCCGAGGCATTAATACCGCGCTGTTTCAAAGCCGCTTCGGCGGCCCAGAACGCCATATCGGAGGTGGCAACTTCGGGCGCTGCAATATGTCTTTCCCGGATACCGGTGCGTTCGACAATCCAGTTGTCATTTGTGTCGACAATGCGCGACAGGTCGTCGTTCGTGAGAACACGTGGCGGAACAAAGCATCCCAGGGCGGAGATGATGGCAGTTGGCAAGAATCCTCTTATCAGCGGCGTGGACGGGCAATCGGCCAAACCCGTAGACGCCTTTGGAAACAGCGGGTTGGCGCTAACCTCTATGGTACAGTTGTGAAAAATGCAAGTCGAGACTGCTCTCTTTTTTGAGTCGGTCGAACAGATCTACGAACGCGTTTTTCGCTGCCTGAAACCTAAAACCCCGGTCCCTGCCATTCAGATCCGCTTTCGCCGTTATGCCAATGCGAATAGCCGCATTCGGCTGGCGCAAGGACAGTTGACGGTGGACATAAGCGACCTGCTGCAGGACGCACCTGCCCCGGTGCAGGAGGCCCTAGCGTATATCTTGCTAGGGAAGCTCTACCGGAAGGACCTCGACCCTGGATTCCTGGCCCGCTACCGGCGCTATTTGAACCGCTCGGACGTACGGCACAGCCTACATCAAGTGAAGCAGGAACGCGGCCGCAAAACGATAAGGGATCCGCGGGGCCAACATTTCGATCTTCGCGTGCTCTTTGAGGATTTAAATGTGCAGTATTTCGGCGGTTTGATGGCCAGGCCGCCGCTCGGCTGGAGTCTGCGCCCGTCCCGGACCACGCTCGGACACTACGACCCTTCCCACCATGTGATTGTGCTGAGCAGTCTACTCGATGGAGAGAACGTTCCTAAGCTCGTAGTGGAATACGTGATGTTCCATGAGATGCTTCACCTGAAATTTCCGACGGAACATCGCGGCGCGCGCCGGTGCGTTCACACGCCGCAGTTTAAGGCCGCCGAACGAGAATTTCCCCAATACGAAGAAGCAAAAGCAAAATTAAAAAGCTTTTTGGAAGAAGTCGACCGGAAAGCGTTGTCCAGGCCCGCCTAGGAGGCCAAGGACGAATTAGCTCGCCTGCGCGGCTGCCAGTGCATTCATCTGCGAGGCCACTGCATCCAGGTGTGCTACGACCGCTCGTACTGGCAGAACGCTTAGCCCAGCTTTGCAGAGGTAGAGGCTGTAGCACATTTTAAGCACAGACGCTGAGAACCGGACACGCAGCCAGATGAGGCTGAGCATGACTCCAGACTGATCGTGAGTCCCCTGCGCCACCAGAAGGCAGGCTGCCTTGTGCAGGCGGTTGAAATCACCAATCATCCGGCTCAGGTACATCTGGGCTATGTCGATCCGCTCACGGCGCAACTTCCGGTGTAAGGAAAGATCGAAGCCAGGCTGACGGGATAGAAATTTAAAGTCTTCGCGGTTCAGCAGGCTTTCCATCACCAGGTAACTGTCTGGTGAGAAAGCAGCGAGCCACTCGGGTGTCAATTCCTCCAACGAGGACGTTCGGAAAAGCTTGCGCAAAACAGGCGCAGCCATTGCGAACAAGAACACAGCGAGTAGTACCAAAGAGACAATAGCGGATATCAAAGGTCTTCGTCCCCGTAAGGTTAAAGTACCGGAACTCGACGGCAGTTTCAATAGCCCGGTTGTACTTTTTTACTCAACCCCTATATATGAGTCGAAGATGTTCGATGAAGTGGGTGCCGGATTACGGTCTACAGTTGCCGTGCGCTTCGCAGCAGAGCAGTATTCAGGTTTTCCAATTGATTGATGAGCTTAGACTGCTCCTGTTTCTCCCAACGATGGCCAATGCGCACCCGGACGGTATCTCCCTGCCGGGTGAGTTTAACCATCAAAAATAAGAAACAAGCACTTAGGAAAGCGAGGTCCGCCACGCTTAATTTTTCAAAAACAGAGGGACTTACCATTTCCCGAATCAGCAAGACCGTGGTTTCGGCTGAGAAATAAGCAACAAAGCCAAAACTGAAAAATACGAGATTGCGCGGTAATTGGACGGGGAACCACAGCACAAAACTCAAGATGGCCACCAGCACGATGATTGAGACAGTAGCCATTACCCGCTGCAAGGCGAAGACGGTGACGAGAAGCGACCGCAGCGACCACTGCATGGAAATGTGCGCGGACGGAAAGCTATGAAGCGCTGAGGCGACGGCTACCACCACTGCCAACACGAAAGTGATATTCAGCAGGTAACGCGAAAACCTGAGAATGCCTGGAAGTTCGATTAAAATTGCTTCCAGGAGCGCATAAACCATCCAGAGAGTGATGACCCAGAAAACGGAAGCAACGGTTATGAAGAGCTTCCAATAATCGAAAGCGCGAGTGACGACATCGACAGCGAATATAGAAGAAGCAACCAGATCTGCAATTATGAATAGAGCAAAAACGTAGTAGACCTTGTGTAATCGCAACCTAAACAGGTGTATTACCAGCAAGATGCCAAGAACGTCGCTGATGCACAGCGCGATGCGATTCCAAGTCATTCAGAGCAGCGTTTTAAGGCGCTATCCGAAATACTAGGCCAAAAGGCCTGGCGCTTCAAGCTATAAACCAGGACATCCGCTCGCAGTTGCCAATTTGTTTCCAAATTGTGTCGATTCCATCAGGTCAAGCTTGTTGCGTTAGCTAGCTAACGATATGGCCATGGGTGGATCATTCGGGTGGTTCGGGTCAGGCCAAGGTAGCACGAAGGCTTGCAGTGTGGATTTGCCGGTCGATGGCGTTTGCACGGCCGTGGGTGGATGGCCGACAGTGCCGGATGCGCTCCGCTGAGTAACGGGGGATTCTGAATATGCATTCCTTTCCACGTTCCGGTTGCTTAATTGGCGGCCCATTGTTGGTGGCATTGGGTTAGCAGCCAATGCAACGCAGAAAAGAGTGGTTAGAAAGATTACTTTTCTCATTTATTCAGATCTCCAAGTGATTGAGTCGGAAGGAGTTGACTCGTTTGCCTTGTTTGTACTCTAGGGCAGGCTGCCGGATGATTGCGCAGAAATGGCCGACGTTTTCCGTTAACGGAACGTTATGGGTCTATTAGTACTAACGCGAACGTATCCGTTAGCGCGCTGGACGTGTATGATTTAGCTCAGAGCGCATCGTGCGAAGTAATCCACATTCTGCCTTAGCGGGCAGTACACAGGAAGCCGATTGGCTGCGCGATTTGCATCTGGTCGAAAGCATCTACGGCCGCTTGGTGTATCTGGCGGGTCTGATCGATTCTAATACCGGAAAATACGAACATTACGGGCTGAAAACGAATATCACCGATCAACGAGTTCATTCGGTTCTGAAGAAGTGCCACGAGGACTTATATCGTGATTGGATCGGGTCGCCCCTCGAGCTAAAGATGGCCGATGTTCAGCGCTACATCACGAGTTTGACATCGGTCGATCGCGTCCAGTTAATCGATGCCTGGCTGCGGTTGACGCCGTACAAAAATCTTGTGCCCCCGGCTATCCAGGGCCCTGATCGGCAACGGCACATATCCGATTTCGAAGCTATTCTTGGTCTGCTAAAAAACGTGTACGGGGTCGCGTCCCCGGATGCAGACGCATAGCAACGCCCGTCACCTGTCCGATCACCTCTACAGCGTCCGGCATGCGATACATCTCAGCGGCGGTATGGGAAGCAGGATGAGGTTGCGCTACCAGCGTGTCGCCCTGCAGGCTGCACCAAGCGCATCGATAGCCTTCCCGGTGTTCCAGCAGATATATCGGCCGGTCCCACTCATTCACCCAACCTCCGCTGCTCACCTTTCTCTTGGCTTCGTCGATTTGGACGAACGATCCCGGCCGTAGCAGCGGAAACATAAACCAGTCGTTCAGGCCGATGAACGCGTAGCGTTGTTGTTCTACCTTAAGCCCCTCCAGAAGAACCAGCGGCACGCGTCCCCACCGGAGCAACTGTCCAGTGAGGTAGGAAGTACGTGCGGGGTCGGGCAACTCTTCTTTGATGGCCGGAATGAGGGCGCTAGGGTTATCCGCAATATCACTATTTATGACGTTCGTCGTCTGTAAGGGAACACTGGCGGTATCACGAGCCAAGTCATTCAGGTCGACGCCGTACCACGCGAGAACCGTGCGGAGTTGCAGGCGATAGATAGCGCAGAGCGAGTAGATGCGGTAAATGGAAGGAACGGTGCCCCGGTTTTCGATATCAGCAAGGCGGCTCAAACCCACTTGAAACTGATCGTTGTTCCGGGCCGCTGCTATCTTGGCGCTGGCCTCTTCCACATCCCGATACTTGAGCCCCAGGCGTTCGCGGATTCGCCTGAGCTGCTGGCCGGGTTCCGGCAGTCCAAACGCGTCAGGTTCGGTGCGTAACATAAGTGGATTTTCGCAGATGTTTGTTCTGCTTTCAGAACAAGCGGGCTTTTGGGGGCGAGATCCTAGCGCGCAGAAGGGCGTTGCCGCGTGTGATTAACTGAATCTGGCCTACTATGGCACGCACATCGGTTCCGCTTGTTGCCTTTCAAGGCGAGCTGGGGGCATTCAGCCACGCCGCCGCACAAAAACTTTTGGGCGCGGAAATGCCGGCCCTCCCGCGCCCTTCTTTTCCGGAGGTGTTCCGTGCTCTGGAGCAAGGCGTTGCCACCGCTGCGGTGGTGCCTATTGAGAACACTTTGCACGGCAGCATACACGAGAACTACGACCATTTGCTGGAGTGCAAGTCTTCCATTCAGGGAGAGACCAGCGTGCGGATCGCGCATCAGCTAATCACAATGCCGGGGGTGCGATTACGCGATGTAAAGCGCGCCTTTTCGCACCCCGTAGCCTTGAATCAATGCCGCATTTTCTTTGAAAACAACCAACATATCGAGCCGGTCCCGTTTTACGACACGGCTGGCAGCGTAAAGATGCTGAGCGAGACGTTGCCGCCGGGTACGGCCGCGATCGCATCAGCCACGGCGGCGGCGATCTACGGCGGAGTTATCCGGAAGCGAAACATCGAGGACGATCGCCAGAACTTTACGCGATTTTTTCTGCTTTCGAAACAACCCGACAAAACACCCTCTAACGGGCGGCTGTGGAAAACGTCGCTTGTATTCTCGTTACCTAATCGGCCGGGGGCCCTTTTTAAGGCACTCGCCTGCTTTACATTACGAGAAATCAACCTGAGCAAGATTGAATCCCGACCATTAAAGGGAAAGCCCTGGGAATACTTCTTCTATTTGGACTTATGGGGTGCGGCGGATGACGCGCCGGTCAGGAACGCACTGGCAAACCTAGCAGAATTGACAGAGTTCCTTAAAGTTCTGGGAAGCTATCGACCAACCCCGTAGCAAAAGTTAATCTGATATCTAGGTTTTTCCCGGAGTAATAACGGTTAAACCTTAAATATCATAGTACAAAGCGAACTCATACGGGTGCGGCCGCAGACGTACGGCTTCGGCTTCGGCTTTGCGCTTGTACGAGATGAAGGTCTCAATCAGCTCTTCAGAGAAAACATCGCCCTTGGTCAGAAAAGTGTGATCTTCTTCCAGGCACGATGAGGGCTTCGTCCAGCGAAGCTGGCATGGAGGGCACTTTCTTTAGCTCTTCCGGGGAGAAATCATAGATATCTTTATCGAGCGGTTCGCCCGGATCTAACTTGTTAATGATGCCGTCCAAGCCCGGCCATCATCATGGCGGCAAAGGCAAGGTATGGGTTGGAGGCGGGATCTGGCGGACGGAATTCGACGCGTTTTGACTTCGGACTGTTGGAATACATCGGAATGCGCACAGCCGCCGAGCGATTTCGCCGGGAATAGGCCAGGTTGACCGGCGCTTCATAGCCTGGAACGAGCCGTTTGTAGCTGTTGGTTGTGGGCGCAATAATGGCGGAAAGCGCCCGCGCATGGCGCAGCAATCCGCCGATGTACCAGAGCGCCATCTGGCTCAATCCGGCGTAATTGTCGCCGGCAAACAGCGGCTTGCCTTCTCCCCACAAGCTCTGGTGCGTGTGCATGCCGCTGCCGTTATCGCCAAACAGCGGTTTCGGCATGAAGGTGACTGTTTTCCCGTATTGATAGGCGACATTGCGCACGATGTACTTGTAGAGCATCATGTTGTCGGCCGATTTCACGAGGGTGTCGAAGCGCTGGTCGATTTCGCATTGCCCGCCGGTCGCCACCTCGTGGTGATGGCATTCGATGTTCAAGGCCGCATTCGATCATGGTCGCGACCATCTCGCTGCGCAGATCCTGATAATGATCGGTCGGAGGGACAGGGAAATAGCCTTCTTTGTAGCGCGGCCGGTAGCCCAGGTTATTTGCTCGCGCCCGGAGTTCCAGCGGCCTTCCTCCGCGTCGATGAAGTAGAAGGCGCTATGCGCATTCTGATCGAAGCGGATGTTGTCGAAGATAAAGAACTCGGCTTCGGCGCCGAAGAAGGCGGTGTCTGCGACGCCGCTGTTCTTCAGATAAAGTTCGGCTTTTTTGGCAATCCAGCGCGGGTCGCGGTCGTAGTGCTGGCGCGTGATCGGATCAACGATATCGGCCAAGCATCACAAGCGTGCGGGTTTCCGCGAACGGATCCATGAATGCGGTCGACGGATCGGGAATGATCAGCATGTCGCTCTCATTGATAGCCGCCCAGCCGCGGATGCTCGAACCGTCGATGCCGAAGCCATCCTCGAAGGAGCTTTCTTCGAGCATGTTGATGGGGTAGGAGATGTGTTGATTCAGCCCGGGAAGATCGGTGAAGCGCAGATCGAACTGCCGGATATCGTTCTGCTTCGCGAATTCGAGGGCTTCCTGAGGCGTCATGGCTTTTCTTCACTATGCGGTCGCCTAGAATAGCCCATCGTGCAGGTTCGATCGGCCACTCACCGAGGCGCATGTCCAAACTGAAGGTAACGAGTATGTTGGCATAAGAGCCGGCGCGGCGACAACAGGCGCAACTGACTCAACTTGACCCTCGAGCCGCAGCGCGCGCAGGTTTTCCGTGTCAGCGAGCTGAACGCCGCGCTGCAGCGCGTGCTTGAAGACGGATTTCACGGGCATCTTCGTGGCGGGTGAGATCTCGGGCTGCCGCGTGGCGCCGAGCGGACATTATTACTTCTGCTTGAAGGATGAGAACAGCCAGGTAAAGCGCGTGCTCTTCAAGGGCAACGCCCGTTATGCCGGTTCAAGCCGCAGGACGGACTGGCGGTCATTGCGCGAGGCAACCTGGAGGTCTATGAGGCGCGCGGCGAGTATCAACTGATTGTCGAAGCACTGGAGCCGCAGGGCGCGGGTGCGCTGCAACTCGCCTTCGAACAGTTGAAGCGGAAGCTCTCGGCGGAAGGACTTTTCGATCCGGCGCGCAAGCGTCCGCTGCCGGCAATTGCCGCGTCGCATTGGCATCGTGACATCGCCCGGCGGCGCCGTGATTCGCGACATTTTGCACGTGCTCGAACGCCGCTTTCCGGGCCTGCACATTCGGCTATTACCCGGCGCAAGTGCAGGGCGAGGGAGCGGTGGCGCAGGTCTGCGCAGGGTATCGCATATTTCAGCGAGACGGATGGGCGGAGGTGGTGATTGTGGCGCGCGGCGGCGGGCTCGCTTGAAGATCTGTGGACGTTCAACGAAGAGGCAGTCGCGCGCGCGGTTGCCGCTTCGCGATTCCGGTGATTTCGGCCATCGGCCACGAGACAGATTTCACGATCTGCGATTTTGTCGCCGACCTCGCGCGCCCACGCCTTCGGCAGCCGCGGAGATTGTGATCTGCACGCGCGAGAGCCTGCTGGAGCAGATTGTGGCGGCCCGCACGCGCGGCATCCAGTCGATTCGCTACCGGCTGATGCGTTGCGCGCGAGACGTTCACCAACGCGGGCACGGATCGCTCGGCGACGCTCATTCACAGGGCGCTCACGCGACGCTCACAGCGGATCGACGACTTAGAGGAGCGCACACGGTTGCAGGTGGGCCGTGCGCTGGATGTCCGCCGTCAGCGATTGCTGGAGATAACGAGACGCCTGGAGAGCTCAGATTTGCGCATCCGCTTTGCACGGGCGCACAGCCGTCTGAATTTACTGAACGAACGTCTACAGGCGCAATGCAGGCTGCAATTGAGCAGGCATTCGCGCAAACTCGATTCGTTGACTTTGCATCTTGAGCAGATCAGCCCGCTGACTGTACTCTCACGCGGATACGCCATCGTACAGGATCATTCAGGCAAGGCGCTTCGGCACGCAAGCGAAACCGAACCAGGCGCACCTCTCTCCGTGCGTCTCCATCGAGGGAATCTGGAGGTTGCAGTCACTAAACGTGATAGAGACTAAGTCTACTTCGACTTTTTCAGCACCAGAGGTAGCGAGGTTCCATTCTGTGTCCAGGTGCCATTCAGAGTGGTGCGGTCTTCCGTAACGGCTGCTTTGTATTCGCCCGCTAGCTGCTTCATTTCGATAGTGAGCGATGCGCCGCTGCGTTCCACACGAGTTGCCGGTACGCCGTGAGCGCCCTGATCCGGACTGTCCATGGTGACCGCCAGGCCGTCCTCCATATTCGTGATGTGGAAAACAAGGTGCAGCTGAAGCACGCCGGTGTCGAGGACGCCGCTCCAGGTGCCATCGATGTCGGACGGCTTTCCAGGTTTTCGCTCGGTTGCAATCGGCTTCTCCTGCCGTGCGAACTGCAACGGTAGCGGCTGACCCTGGGTCCACGTTCCGTCGATATGGTTGTTATCGGGGTTAACCGTTCCCTGGTAACTTCCGTTGATGACCGCCGAGGTGAAATGCAGCTTGTCGCCCACGAGCTCGATGGAGTCAATCGGAATACCGTTCGCGCCCTGATCGATGCTATCCAATGTCCCTTTGAGCTTGCCGTCGCCGGAAGACGTGAGGTGCATCAGCAGCCGCAGCTCTGCACTGCCGACCTTCAGTGTTCCAAGCCAATCACCGGCGACGCCTTGCGCCCAGGTGGGCAACACACCGCTTGCAAGCAGCAACACCAGCGCCAGCGTTCTCATCCCGATTATTTTGTCAGACGGAGGGTCGCCCGTTCGAAGGTCGTTCGACCGTCGATGCCGATACACTGAAATTAAGTTGTCGGACGTTAAATCTGATTTCGGTCGACCTGAGTCGTCGACCGGTTCGCGCAAGCGTGCGATCTGCCTGCTGAGCGGCGGCCTGGATTCCAGCACGTGCCTGGCGATAGCCAAACGCGAAGGTTTCGAAGCGCACTGCCTGGCATTCGACTACGGTCAGCGGCACATTGTGGAGCTCAAGGCGGCACAGCGCGTTGCCCACAGTCTCGGCGCAAAGGAACTGCGGATTGCCACCATTGATCTCCGGTTGTTCGGGGGCTCGGCTTTGACGGCCGATGTGGACGTACCGAAGGGCCGTTCCGCACACGATATGACGGCCGGCATCCCGGTGACGTACGTGCCTGCTCGCAACACGATTTTTCTGTCATTCGCTCTTGCCTTTGCCGAGGTAGTCGGGGCGGAAGCAATTTTCATCGGTGTGAACGCACTAGACTATTCGGGCTACCCGGATTGCCGCCCTGAGTTCATTCAGGCATTCGAAAGGCTTGCCAATCTGGCGACAAAAGCCGGCGTGGAAGGGAAGACACAGCTGCGCGTGCATACACCGCTGTTGCATTTGACCAAAGCCGACATCGTTCGTACTGCTACAGATCTTGGCGTGAATCTAGCGCTGACACATAGCTGCTACGACCCGTTGGACATCGGCCGCCCTTGCGGCCAATGCGATTCCTGTGTGTTGCGGCAAAAAGGGTTTCAAGAGGCGGGCGTACTGGACCCGCTTTTGGCATAACCAGTGAAGATCGCGGAAGTGTTCTACTCCATTCAGGGCGAAGGCTCGCTGGTGGGTGTGCCGTCGGTTTTTGTCCGGACGTCGGGCTGTAATTTGCGCTGCGTCTGGTGCGACACGCCGTACACATCGTGGAGCCCCGAAGGCCGGGATCGCACTATTGACGATCTGCTGGTTGAAGTGAAGAGCTTCGGTGCTTCGCATACGGTGGTGACGGGCGGAGAACCAATGATTGCGCCGCAGATCGTCACGCTGACGGAGGCATTGAGGAACGCTGGTCAGCACATCACGATTGAAACCGCTGGCACAATCTTTGCCCCGGTTGCCTGTGACTTGATGAGCATCAGTCCCAAGCTAGCTAATTCGACGCCGCATGAGCGTGAAAATGGGCGCTGGGCAACGCAGCACGACCGGCTACGTTATCAGCCGGCAATCCTTAAACAACTAATCAGCAGCTACGCGTATCAATTGAAGTTCGTTGTTACCGCGCCGGAGGACCTGGACGAAGTGGCGGCGATCCGGAACGAACTGGGGGCCGCACGGGAAAACATTATCTTGATGCCTGAAGGAACCAGACCGGAGATGGTGCGTGAACGCGGATTGTGGCTGGCCGAAATCTGCAAGGGCGAGGGGTATCGGTACAGTCCTCGATTGCATGTGGATCTTTGGGGCGACCGCCGGGGCGTTTAAGAGCGCCCGTCACTTGGTTCCAACGGATGCTTTCAATTGCAGCAACAGTGACCGCATCTCGTCGTCCTGCGGAAATGCTTCCAAGTAGCGACTCGCCTCACCTAAGGCATTGGCGGCATCATGTTGTTCCATGTAGAGCGCTATCAAGCCACGATGAAAGCCCGAGTTCGAGGGATCTGCAGCGATACCCTGTTTCAGAACGTGAATGGCGCCTTCGGCGTCGCCCGCTTGTCGCAATGAGCGGGCGAGCGAAAGATAGATGCCCGGCAATTCAGTTTCTTCCTTGATTGCCTGAAACAGATACTCGCGCCCTTGCTCCGCCAACGGCCCGTTCTGTCGCGAGACAAGGTAATCACCGGCTTGCGCAAGAACCCATGGGTCCTGCGGATGCGTCTGTATGGCTTTTTGCAGCAATTGCAGCCACTTCGCTCCCGCCTGGGGGTAACTTGCCGCGAGTTCGGCATAGGCTCGCAGAACGATCAGACTCCGACGCTGTCTCGCCCGGGACAGCGTTCAAATGCACCAAACCGGTTGCTTTTGTGAACCCATCATCTACAGGCGGCGGCAGTGCTTCGTCCGGTGTTCTCACAATGCGATGGTCAGTGAGCGCCGAATGGGGAATGGTGGCCACTCCCTTCTTGCCCATGTGACAGCCAACGCAATTGTCCGCCGGTACGGTTGCTTGCCGAGACTTCACCGGCAATGTGCAGCTGTTCTCCTGGTGGCAACTCAGGCACTTCGATTTGTATACGCTGGCTTCGTTCTGCGATTGAACATGGGGATCGTGACAGGTGATGCACTGCAGCTTTTCGCCACTGGCGCGATAGCATTTACTGGCGGTCATTCCCTGGTAATGGCTTAAAACATCCGTCTTGCCAGCGCTTTCCTGCTTCGCTGCCAGCGTAAACAAAGAGACCACGGAATCGAGCGGGGTGCCCGGGCGATAGCTGGTCGCCTCCTTTCCCGGATGCATAATTCGGGACTGACCCGCCTCATGGCAGTTCATACAGATGTTGTTCGCCAGCCAGGGCGGAAGCTTCTGGGGATTGACAATCGTCCGGTCGTACCCGGCAGGCATTAGCTTCCCCGTCGACCGCGCCTGGACATGCAGTTGTCCAGGGCCATGGCAGTTTTCACATCCAATGGCGACCTCGGTAAACGGAGGGTCGCGAAACCGGCCGGGCGGCTGCTTTTCCGGCCTCGGTTGGCCGCTATGGCATGCGGCACAGGCGGTCGCAATCGGTCTTGAAAACCCCGCGTCTACGTCTGCGTAGCCGGGAGAAAGATCCCACGCCTGCAAGCTCTTGTAGTAGCTCAATGGCGCTTCGTAGAGAAAGCCGCCGCGCTTCACAATGTAGGTGTAGGCGTTCTCTAAAGCACCAACTGCGTACTCCAGCTTTTGCGTATCTCGGAAGACCTCTGAGCCGTCAGGCGCGAGTTCGTACTCGCTCTGGAAGAGCTCATTACCTTTCGTAAAAACCTGAAACTCACGATGCAGCTTTTCACTGTGGACTGTTACAACCGTGGGTGCAAGGCTTAGTTGGCTGGCAGGCGCTTTCCCAGACGCGGTAAGTACGGCCATGGATCGTCCCATGTCCGTTTTCTTAAAAGACCGGTACACGTCGCTGTGGCAACCAGCGCACACCTCCGAACCGACATACCGTACTCCGGGCAAGGCGTTCTCAAACACCGGAACTTCTGAACCCTTGTTGTCCGCCAGCAACATGCCAGACAGCAGGAACAAAAAGAAGGTAACGCGCATGCGGACGGGAAGTCGCGTTCAGCATAGCATCCGGCATTCCAGCCCACACTGGTTGTTTTGCTAGCGCTTGCTTCCCTAGTAAGAGGCATCAGAACGGAGGAAACATACATGAAAGCCATTCAACTGCATGGATATGGAGATGTCGATCAACTTGTCTACGAGGACGTTCCCGACCCTAAGCCGCAAAGCGGGGAAGTCTTAGTCCAGGTAGTCTCGACCAGCGTCAATCCTATTGATTACAAGCTTCGCAGCGGCGCTATGCAGCAGCAGATGAAGCTGCAATTCCCAATGATTTTGGGGAGCGACGTGGCGGGTGTAGTGCACGCCGTGGCACCGGATGTGACAAGTCTAAAGGTGGGAGATCGGGTAATTGGGCTGGTAAAGCAATCGTATGCGGAGTTCCTGGTTGCGAAAGCCGAAGAGCTGGCGCTTGCTCCCGCCGGTATCCCATTGGAAGAGGCGGGCCGCCTCCCGTTAGTTTTGGTGACGGGCGCGCAATTGATTGAGCGCGGAGTGCAACCGAAGCCAGGCGAGCGCGTGCTGGTGACCGGGGCAGTGGGGAGCGTTGGCCGAACGGCGGTTCATGTGGCCCGTAGCCTGGGCGCACACGTTATTGCTGGAGTCCGCAAAAACCAGCTGGAGGAGGCCAAGCTGATTGCGGAAGAGACGGTCGCTCTGGACGACGACGCGGCTATTCAAGCGCTCGCGCCGTTCGATGCCTTGGCGGATACGGTCGACGGTCCCACGATTGCGAAACTGTTGCCGAAGTACAACCGCAAGGGTGCGTTTGCGTCAGTGCTGGGGAAGCCGGACGCAGCGGAAAAGGCCGGAGTGGAAGTGAAAACCGTGTATGCACAACCGGATGCGCATCGCCTGCGGCAATTGGCGGAAGAAGTGGCGGCCGGAAAACTCCAGATTCCGATCGCCAAGAGTTTTCCGCTCAGGGAAGCCGGGGCAGCTCAGAAATTTGCAGAAGCAGGTGCAAGCGGGAAAGTAATCCTGCTCCCATAGACCGAGTAGCGGCAGTGGAGGTGGGCCATAACCAATGCACCACCCTGCCGCTTTGCTGGTATTGATAATTCCTTCGGCAACGGCGACCCCTGCCGGTCGCAGCAAAACTCGCGGGCCTGCTTTGGGCCTTACCCGTTAACTAACTGCCGATTGACGATCGAATCCTTCATCCCCGCGTTCACGGTCGCGGACGATTTCCAACAACCCGGCTTTCATCCGGCCGGTGAGGAAATCGATGAACGTTCGCGTCTTTGCGGGCAGCAGCTTCGTCGGTGTGAGAGCGAATACCGGCACCGGCGCGAAGTGCCAGTGAGGCAATACCGGTCGCAGGCGCCCTGCTCGAAGGTCCTCTTGAGCGAGCAGCACATCAATGGGAGCTATCCCAACGCCGAGCGTTGCGAACCTGCGCACCAGAGCAATGTTGTTCACGGCAATCCGCTCCCCAATGCTGGCCTGCACAGCCCGCCCGTCGTTAAGCATGGTCCAGTTTTCGCTCCAATGCGGGCAAACCATGCGAATGCACGAGTGCTTTACCAACTCGTTCGGGTGCGTTGGGCTGCCGTGCGCCTCCAAGTATTCGGGCGACGCATAAAGTCGATAGTGAATGTCGGCTATACGGCGCGCAGTGAGGCCGGAGTCTGGTTGTGGACCCAGGCGAATGGAGAGATCCACGCCCTCCTGCATCAAATCGACCCAATGCTCCGACAGTTGCAGGTCGAAGTGAATCGACGGATATAAACGGGCGAACTCCGCAATCAGCGGTGCCAGGAAGAGTGTACTGAAGTCCACCGGAAGCGAAAGCCGCAGCCGGCCCCGTGGCTTCTGTGTCATGTCTTTCAGTTGCTGCTGCGCGATTTCCGCCGCTTCGACGATCTGTTTGCAATGCGCGTAGTAAACCTGACCGGCTTCTGTCAATTCGATCCGGCGGGTGGTGCGATGCAGCAAGCGGATCCCGAGGGACTTTTCGAGTTCGGTAATTCGTCGCGAAAGCGTTGAGTTCGGGACGCCCAATGTTTCGGCTGCCCGCTTAATGCTTTTGGTTCGCGCCACTTCGACGAACAATGAGATGTCGCCCAGGATCGATTCCATTCTTCCATTTATGGCACAGTGAATCCCGAAACTCCCTCTTTATCTCAGCGGCAGGATGACTGAGCATTCTCAGTAGAGGAACGAATGTCATTCAAATTTTCAACTGCCGACACCGCCCTTGTTCTGGTGGATCATCAAGTCGGAACCATCAACTGGACGGGCGAGCTTACTACCGAAGAGCGTGAGCAAGTAAAAATGTTCGTGCGTGTTCTTGCCCGCTTTGCTAAGGCGGCCAGCATGCCCATCGTGCTCACTAGCAGTCTAGAAACGCAAGCCCAAGGGCAGTTGCTGCCCGATCTGCAGACTATTCTTCCTGAGGAATATGAGAGGCGGGTGAAGCGCACGGGCGTGATCAACGCTTGGGACGATCCGAATTTCGCGAACGCCGTTCGCAATACCAAGCGCAAGAATCTGATTATGTCCGGTTTAACCACCGATGTTTGCCTGGTGCCGCCGGCTCTCAGCGCCAAGGCCGAAGGCTTCAATGTGGTTTGTTTATTTGACCAGTCGGGTGCCTGCACAATGACTGGCGCCATCAACTCGCGGGGGCTTCTGCAAGACGCGGGCATCCCAATTATGACGACCATTCCGATGATCACGCACCTGCTGGGCGACTACACAAATCCAGCTGCCGGTGCTTGGTTCCAAGCGATGGATGAGGAGAAAGTCTTCGATCTGCTAGGGACGGGCCGCGTGCGCTAAGTCATCGTTCGTCTCGCAATCCGCACATTGCACATGAGGTGCCTGCGTTCGATTGGCTTTTTGCTTCTGGCTGCTGCCACCGGCGTACGGGCGCAGGCGCCTGCTGCAGCATACACTCCGCTGGTCTGGGATGAGAACTGGTCGTATCTGTCCGACCCGTTGCGGCGGCTGGACTGGAGCGACGAATTGAAACACATCCGGTTGTTTGGCGACGCTTATCTTTCGTTGGGGGGCCAGGTGCGTGAGCGGGGAGAGTATGTGGATTATCCGGCCTGGGCGGCGCAATCGTCCCACAATGGTTATGATCTGCAGCGCTATCTGGTCAATTCGGACTGGCACCTGGCGAGCGCTGCGCGCGTATTCGTCCAACTCGGCAGCAGCCTTGAAAACGGCCGCGATGGCGGCCCGCGGCCCGGCATCGACCAGAGCCTCCTGTACCTGAATCAAGCCTTCATCGACTACTCTCCCTCCGAAGCCTTGACGGTGCGAGTAGGCCGCCAGCTTGTCTCACTCGGCTCCACCCGGTTATTCGCCATTGGGGCCGGGCTGAACGTTCAGCAACCCTTCGACGGTGCAAGAGTGATGCTCCACGTCGATCATTGGAGCCTGGATCTGCTGGCATTACGGCCGACACAGATTCACGAAGATTATTTTCGGAGCGAACCGAACCCGCAGACCGAAACGTGGGGCCTTTACGCGACGCACCCGGTTCCACTCGTGCCAAAGCTAAACTTTGATCTCTATTACATTGGCTTCGATCGCAAGTCTTGGCGGTATGCAGAGGGCACGGGACGAGAGCAACGCGAAACGTTTGGAAGTCGCCTCTGGCAGCAGTCGCCAGCCTGGGCCTGGGATTGGGAACTGACGGCGCAGACGGGTCGCTTCGGCTCTAACAACATCCGTGCGTGGGCAACGGGTTATCACGTCAGTCATCGCTTCGTTGCTGCGCGTGGAACACCCCGGGCGGAGATCGATGGCGGTATAACCAGCGGTGATCATCAACCGCATGACCATACGCTTGCCACTTTCAATCCGCTGTTCCCCAACGGCTCGTACTTGAGCGAGAGTCTTTTGATTGGCCCATATAACTTGGACATCATCCGGCCCAAACTGGAAGTGAACGTCAACCGCAAGCTCACCTTCAGTTTGAATGGCGAGTTTCTCTGGAGGCAAAGCCTGGTTGACGGCATTTACAACATCGCCGGCATCTTGACCCATCCAGGCTTGGCGAGCCAGCGGCGCTATGTCGGCTGGCAGATACAAACGGGGCTGAACTATTCGTTTACGCGCCACTTGACCGGCGGAGTCACCTATGAACACTTCTTCCCGGGTGGTTTCCTGAAGCAGACGCCGCCCAACCATAACGTCAACTTTGTCGCCCCGCAGCTGACTTACACGTTTTAAATACTATCGAAGTTGCTGGTAGTTCTTCCGTCTGGGTCGTTTGCGCTTCTTGTAGCGCAACAAACATTCATTGACAAGGATTGCTATCGCGGAGATCCTATCTAGCAGAGGGGTTCCCATGCGCGGGAGTTTGCTTTTTGCTTTCGCTTTCCTGTTGGGAGTTGGCAAGGTTGGCGTCGCTCAGGATGTCGTCTCTGCTTCCTCAGGGGTTGTGCAGTACTTCGAAGGGGCAGTGCTGCTGGACGACAAGCCGATTGAGCACAAAACGGCGGTGTTTCCCAGTCTGAAGAACGGCACCACGCTTCACACCGGGAAGGGCAGGGCGGAGTTGTTGCTCACCCCTAGCGTGTACCTTCGACTGGACGAGAATACTACGCTGCGGATGGTTTCGAACTCCCTGACAGACACCCGCCTGGAGATCACGGACGGCAGCGCGATTCTGGATAACCTGAACGCAACCCCGAGTCGTGCGGTGGTCCTCACTTATCACGATTCCGCAGTTCACTTCCCGAAAGCGGGCATTTACCGGGTTGATTGCGAGCTGGGCGAGTTGCAGGTGTACAGCGGCGAAGCAGAAGTGACGCACGAGAAAACGTCGTCGACGATTGATTCCTCGCACTTGTATTACTTTGCGCTGGATCTTTCAACCAGCAAGTTCGGCGACGGCGCCATGGATGAGTTCTACGATTGGGCTCGGAACCGCAGCGATGTTATCGCAGAGCAGAACCAAACCGCCTCCGCGGAACAGGACGAAGCGCAAGATCCGGACCCGACCGGGGCTGCCGGTGCATTCGTGATACCGCCCTCGTATACGCCGCCCAGTTATTCGGTCCCGTCGTCTCCGTTATATGGGACCTCACCTTACGCACTTGGCAATCCTTACTATGTGAATCCGCCCTCGCCATTTCTTGGCTTCTGGTCGAGCCCAGCCATTGTCGTCGTGACACCGTTCCGGCACCGCCCTGGCGGCACTCACTGGCCGACTGGAACAATCGTCGGTTCTGGTCTTGGGTATCGTCCTGGCAGCGTTGTCACCCGTTGGCCGGTTACTGGGCAGAGCGGCTCGTACGTGCCTGGTACGCGTCACTATCCCGTGGGGTCGACTTATCGCCCCGCCGGCTCACTCGCCGCGAGGCCCGTGATAAGCAGTATGCCGCGTCCCGCTACTTCCGTTGTTGTGCCTCATATGACCACTGCCCCTCATGTGGCGGCTCCGCATGTAGCGGCACCGCACATGGGCGCTATCGGCCACAGATAACCATCGTAGTGGCCCGTTATTGCGCGGGAGCGTAGTAACCGGTGCGCCAACGCGATTTCAAGCCGGGAAGCCCATCGGGAGCCTGCAGTCTCACTTCGACCTTTCGAAATTTACCGTCGCGGTTGGCGTTCGTAGGCGCGTACGCCAGGATGTATTCATTGCGAAGCTCTACGCCGATACGCCTGGCGATGCTCGGGAGCGCACTGAGGGATCGTGCGGGAAAGACACGCCCGCCAGTCTGCTCCGAGATCTCCGTAAGTAGAGCCGGTCCGGACACTTCGACCGCGCTCAGACCGGGAAACAGAACCGGCTCGAACACGCCCATGGAATAAATCTGCACGTCCGCCTGGCGAACGGTCTCTTTGATTTCTGCGCTCGAATACTTGCTGTTGTTATCGCCGCCGTCGGAAATGATCAGCAGCGCCTTACGTGGATTCTTGGCGGTCTTCATTTGTTCTAGAGCCAAGTGCACCGCATCCAGCAGCGCCGTAAGACCGCCCGATTGAACGCTCTTCATTTTTTCCGTGATGGCTTTGGGATCGTGAGTGAAGCCTAGCGCCACATCAGCCCGGTCGCTGAACTCAACCAGGAAGGCCTCGTCCTGTGGGTTCATCGTTTTCAAAAACTCCGCGACCGCGCTTTGCGACACGGCAAGTTTTTTCCCCATGCTGCCGCTCATGTCGACAAGCAGACCAATGGAAAGCGGCGCATCCTCGTCGGCGAATTGAGAGACTCGCTGCTTCACGCCGTCTTCGAATACGGAAAAGCGCTCGCGCTCAAGATTCAAAACAAAGTGATTTGCGGCGTCCGTTACGGTGACAGGTATCACCACCAGTGTGCTGTCGGCGCGTAGGGTAAATTCCCCCTGCGATTTTGCTTGCCGGATACCGAACAAGCCTGCAAAACAAAGGGCAGGGATGAGCAGGAGGCGGCGATGGTGCAATGAAAATCCCCTCAAGTTCGAGTCGAGTGTAGCAGTTCGTTCTTCAGGCTTCCCGGCTGTCATACGACACGCCGGAAGACGGCCCGTTCGCATCCGGAAAACGAGTGTGATAGGAATAACACCGCGTGACCAAGTGGCCCGCTTTAGGGAGATAGGGGAGGTTCTTACCTTTGCTTCGCACCAGTGTTTTCGGTTCTCTCGCTCTGCTGCTTCTTTTCTCTGGCTTGTCATTCGGCCAGACATTCGGCACTATCACCGGAGAGGTGAAAGACGCCTCGGGCGCGGTTGTGCCCGGCGCTTCCATCAACTTGACAGACAAGTCAACCAACGCCACACGTGTGGCCACCACCAACGCCGACGGGCTTTATTCATTTCCTTCGTTGGTGCCAGGTCCCTATGACCTTTCGGTGCGCGTGTCTGGCTTCAAGACAGAAGTGCAATCGAACATTGACGTGCAAGTGCAGCAAACGGTAAGGGCCGACTTCACGCTGCAGCCGGGAGAAGTGAATGAATCCATCAACGTCAGCGGGGCTGGCGAACAGATCAACACGGAAAACGCCACCGTAGGAACGGTGATTGAAAACAAGCGCATTGTTGAACTGCCGTTGAATGGCCGCGACTACCTGCAGTTGGTACAACTCAGTCCAAATGTGACGGCGAGTTTTGGATCCGCACAAAGCAGTAACCGGCAGGGCGGCACGCGCGCTAACGAAAATCTTTCGATTGCCGGCCAGCGATCTACTTTTAATCACTACACGCTGGATGGCATAGAGAACACCGACGTTAATTTCAACCTGTATCTTTTCCTTCCTTCGATTGACGCCATCCAGGAGTTTAAAATTCAAACCGGCGTGTATCCTGCCGAGTTTGGGCGCGAAGTTTCGCAAGTGAACGTGTCCACGTCGTCAGGCGCAAACGATTACCACGCGGCGCTGTTCGAGTTTTTCCGCAATTACAAGCTGGATGCGGCGCCCTACGCGTTTACCGCGAACCATGCGGCTAACCAGCCTTTCAAATGGAATCAATACGGCTTCACACTAGGCGGCCCGCTTTCGATTCCGAAGCTCTTCAATGCAAAGAATCGCTTGTTCTTCATGACGAACTTCGAAGGCTTTAACCAGCGCGCCACCAGCAACAGCCTGTATAGCGTTCCTACGCTCGCGATGCGCAACGGGGATTTTTCTTCGCTGCTTCCGCGGCTTGGCGTTCAGTTGTACTACCCAACCGGGAGAACGCCACTAGGCGGTGGTAAATACGGGGTTACGCCCATACCCAACAACGTCATCGCCCCTTCGCTGATTGCGCCCCAAAGCCTGCAGATGCTGAATTATCTGCCGGTTCCCAATCAGCCGATTCCAGCGAATGGTTCGCCCGTGAACGACTATTTACTGAATGCCAATAGTCCAACCGATAAAGATCAATTCACGGTGCGCATCGATTGGGTGGAGAGCTCGAAGTCTTCCTGGTTTGGACGCTACAGTTGGACCAGCGAGAGCTCGCTGAGCCCTACGCTGAGCCTCTCCGGCAACTCGCTTGCGACGAACGGCAAGCAGTACATGATTTCCAACACGCGAGTGTTCACACCGACGGCGGTGAATGAGTTTCGCTTCGGAATCAACAGCTTTTACAACGCGGTCGCGCCGTATCTTGCCTGCAAGCAGAACGTGGTCGCTCAACTGGGCCTGCCCGGTTTGAACACGTCTAACTGCGAAACCTGGGGCATTCCGCAAATGCGCAATCTGGGCGAGATTAGCGGCTGGGGCGATGACACCAACGGACCGTACATTTTGAACGATGCCATTGGCCAGGTAATCGACAACTTTTCGTGGGTGCGGGGCAAGCATTCGTTCCGTTTCGGCGGAGAAGTCCGGCGTGACCGCTACAACCAGTTGGGTAATGAATTCCCACGCGGTGCATTCAATTGGGGCGGTTCCTCGACGGCGAATCCCAACACCAACACAGGGGGTTACGGCTTTGCCGGGTTTATGCTGGGCTCACCTACTGAGGTGGACGGCGCCTACGGAATTGCGTTCGAGCAACTGCGGGCAACCAGCCAGGCTTACTATATCGACGACACCTGGCGCGCCGCTTCGAATCTCACGTTCTCGCTGGGGCTACGGTACGAACTGACGCCGCCCTTCTATGATCGAAGCGGCCACGAAACAAACATCCAGCTGCCGTTTTTCGCCGGCTTTGCAGGCGTGCCCTACCCGAATCTGCAGCCCACTGACGTACGCTCCGGGACAGGGAATTACTACGACGGACTGCCTTTCTTCTTTCCCAATGTTCAGGTCGCGCGTGACGGGCGGCTGGGAAGCCGCATGTATCAGACCGACTATAACGATTGGGCGCCTCGCGTCGGCATTGCCTGGACGCCCAGGCCAAACTGGTCCATCCGCACGGGCGCTGGCGTTTTCTACTCGCAAGACAGCAGTAACTCGCGTTTCGACCTAGCCCGCACGCTGGGCGGCAAGAGTAACAATGTGAATAACAATCAGCCGTCTGGCTTGCCTAGCATGACCTGGACGAACTTTGTGAGCGTAGGCTCCACCATCCGAATTGCAAATCCGACACTGTTTGGCGTCTTAGACGACATCCGGACTCCGCGGGTCCTTCAATACCTGTTCAACGTTGAGCACCAGTTGTCGAAGTCCATGTTTGTGGAGGCGGGTTACCTCGGCTCCGAAGGGCACCGGCTAGAAGGTTTGTACAACGCGAACGAGGCGACGCCCGGCACCAGCGCCCTTCCCACGCGCCTGCCGTTTTCGAATATCGGCATCATGCAGACGGTGCAGGGGGGCGGCAATTCGAACTACAACAGTGCGAGCCTGAAGCTGACGCGACGCCTTTCGTCGGGACTAACTCTGCTGGCGGCTTACACGTATGCGAAGAGCATCGACGATGTGAGTGCCATCCGCGGCCAGAGCGACACAATCTTCCCCCAGAACAGCCGGTGTTTGCAATGCGACCGGGCCCTGTCGGCTTTTAACGTTGCTCATCGCTTTGTGGTCTCGGCCCTCTACGAGCTGCCTTTCGGTTCCGGTAAGACGTTCCTGAACCGCGGGGGCATCGCTAACGAGTTGCTGGGCGGATGGCAGGTGGGCTCCATCTACACAGTGCAGACCGGATTGCCGGGATATCCTACGCCCGGGGCCGATCAATCCAACACCGGCGTCGGTAATAGTCGCGACCGCCTGAACGCGACGGGCCTATCGCAAAGCTTGAATAACCCCGGCGTCGCCGAATGGTTCAACACCGCTGCGTTCTCCCTGGAGCCCTTCGGTACGTTCGGCAATGCCGGCCGCAATACGGTGATTATGCCGGGCCGCAACGAATGGGACTTCTCCGCAATCAAAGATTTCCGGGTGACCGAGCGCCAAAGACTGCAATTTCGTTTCGAAGGCTTCAACTTTGCCAATCATCCGAACTGGGGGAACCCGGGGCTGACGTGGGGGCAGAACGTGAAACCAGCGTCAAACTTTGGAGTTATCAGCAGCACGGCTATCGCTATGCGGCAATTGCAATTCGGCTTGAAGTATCTGTTCTAGGACCAGGCGCCAAGCGCTTGACGCACTAGAATCAGCTGTCCGATGTGATACGCGTTGTGGTCGGCCACCAGCAACGCTTCGCGTAATAGTGTCTGGCCGTCGCCGCCTGGAATGGGTGCGAATAAGTCGTTCGCCTGGTCGCGGATGAGGGCACTAATGGCCTGGTGGTCTGCCCGAAAGCGAGCCACGCTTTTGTCCCAGGCGTCGGCTGTGGGTGGAGCCGGTGTAGGCGGCCAGTAACCCGACGGCCAGTCGGGCGATTCGTGTTTGGGGTTCCGCGAGAACTCTAGGATGTCCCACTGCGCGATTCGCAAGTGCTCCAACAGTTCCCAAGGGCTGTGAGGCAGGCCGGCGGCACGGCGCCCCTGCGAATCGGGTGCAAGACCTGCGACGGCCTTTTCGAAATCTGCGTGAGCTTGGCCACCTTTCAGCAGGGCCAGCAGGTGCTCACGCAACGGTTGTTCATCCGGACGAGCCATGTAAATGAGCGTAGCTCGCCCGGTCCCAACGCAACAGAAGAAATACTTCGGCTAGAATTGCTCGTCGGCGGACGGCCCGTACAGACCGGGCACGGCGATGTTCAGAAGACGAAGGTAAACCGTCAGTTGTCCCCGGTGGTGTACCAGATGATTCAGGAACATGGTCCGGAACAGCACCATGCGTGGCGCGTCGATCACGACTTTTCCTTTGAAGATCAGCTTCCAGTGATGTCCAAGTTCCTCATCGGAAGCGCAACTCACGCACGATCGGGCCTCCGCTGCTGTCCGCTCCAGCTCCGAAATCAGATGCGCTGCCGATTGAAACTCGAAGGACGGAAACTTTTCAGTGTCCAGATTGAGTTCCGTCTTTTTCATGATCATCGTACAGAACTCCGGCATTCTCGCCGTGTGTAAGGCTAACCGGCCAATGGGCATCGACTTTTCGTGCGGCGTCCATTGCGGGTTGTTTTCCGGAATACGTTCCAAAATGCGTCGTGTGCTGGCGACTTCGTGGTCGAAATCCAGCAGAAGAATATTGGCGGTCTGGGTAGCGGTTGTTGTGAGTGCCACGCCGAAATCTTAAGCCGCCAGCCGGTGGAAGTCAACGCAAGATTCCGGTTCCTCAACCGGCAAACGTGACGCGGTACTTGCGTCCTGCTTGTAAGGACGCGATTACTTTGCCACCTTCCGCAACCCTCAGAGCGGCGACATGAAGGGGTGCCACGGCCGTCGCGGGCGCGGCGACACGGTCGATGTGCTGCTTTGCCTGCGGGCGCAACGTATAGTCGCCCGCGCGGTCAGGCTGTAATAGGCAGCCGATGGCCCTGCCATTTTGCCATTCGATGTCGACCGTCACACCACCTCGCGCCCGTAATCCTTCCACGTGTCCTTCCGGCCAGGCGGAGGGAAGAGCGGGCAACAGGTCGATGCTTCCGGAATGGCTCTGCAAAAGCATCTCGGCGATCGCGGCGGTTGCGCCGAAGTTGCCGTCGATCTGGAAAATTGGTCCATCCTTCGCGGGGTGTGTGTCGAACAAGTTTCGATTGGTGCTGTGTTGCATCAGCATGGAAAGCGATTCCCAGGCTTTGTCTCCATCGCCCAATCGCGACCAGAATCCAATGGCCCAGGCCCGGCTCCAGCCTGTGTAAGCTCCTCCGTTTGCCAATCGCCGCTCAAGCGAGACACGCGCGGCCCGCGCCAAATCCGGCGTGTTCCGCGGGGTGATCTGGTTGCCCGGATACAGCGGATACAGATGCGACATGTGCCGCTGCCCGGGCGTGCTCTCATCGAAGTCAACCGACCATTCCTGCAACTGCCCGTGCTTGCCGATGCGATATGGCTGCAACCGCGGAACCGTGGCGCGCAATTTCAGCGCGAACTCCTCATCAAGTGCAAGCTCTTCCGCGGCGGCGGCCGTATTGCCAAAGAGCTCGCGAAGGAGCGCCATATCCATGGTGCATCCGGCGCTCGTCATGGCGGGTTTGTCGTCGTCAGGATCCAGGAAATCATTCTCGGTTGAGAGTGAAGGACAAGTCGTCAGGCGTCCCGCGCCGTCGTCAATCAGCCACGCCAGGCAAAACTCGGCGGCAGACTTCATCAGCGGGTATGCTCGTTTGCGCAGATAGTCGTGGTCGCGCGTAAACAGGAAGTGTTCGTATAGGTGCTGGCACAACCAGGGAGCGCTCATGCACCAGTTCGCCCAGGTCGGCTGTCCAACGCCTTCGCCCACCGGGTTTGAGGCGCGCCAAAGGTCGATGTTGTGATGCGACACCCAGCCTGGCAAACCATACATCTCGCGCGCTGTGCGGGTTCCGTTCACACTCAGGTCCGTCACCATGTCGAACAGCGGCCCGGTGCATTCGCTCAGGTTGCACGTCTCTGCGGGCCAGTAGTTCATCTGGACGTTGATGTTCGCGGTCCAATTACTACTCCAGGGCGGCGTAATCAGGTTGTTCCAGATGCCCTGCAGATTTGCCGGCTGTGTACCCGGGCGCGAACTGCTGATTAGTAGGTAGCGGCCGTACTGGAAGTAGAGCGCCAGCAGCGAAGGATCCGGCATGGCTGCGAAGTTACTAATGCGCCGATCGGTGGTTTGCGCCCGCATGGCCTGTGCAGCCGAGGGTGAGGCAAGGTGAATCGTGGTGCGACCGAAAAGCCGCTGGTAGTCGCGAACATGCTGCGCCTCAATAGCGGCCGCAGTCTTGCCTTCCACCGCATCCAGTTGCCGCGCCGCTCTGGCCACCAGTTCCGACACCGGAGTATCGGGCACTTGCTGGAAGCCCCGATAGCCCGTCGCCGCCGCGAGCACAATCGTCACCGACGTCGCATTTGCGATTTCGATGTGATTGTTCTGCGCCAACGCCGTCCCGCCCTCGGTCCGGATATCGGCCATAGCGGCAAAGAACATTCCGTGCCCGGGGTCGTCTGAATACGTGACTGGCTTTTCACTTCCAGGGTGTCCCGCACCGGCAACGTGTGCCGCTGCTTTGCCTGTGAGCACAAGGCGACGGCCGGCCGGCAGCACTTGAACCGACTTCGTTAGAGGTCCATCCAGCGCCACGGTACAGTTCAGTTCCCGCGGCTGATCCGCCGTCAGATGCAGAACCAATACCTGGTCCGGAGCCGAAGCAAACGCCAATCGCTCAAAGTGTGTGCGCCCAACTGTGTATGTGGTTCGGGCGCAAGCCGTGCGAAGGTCGAGTTCACGACGGTAGCCAGAAGGCGCGCTGGCATGCTGAAGAGCGACCCGCACATTGCCCATGGGCTGATATGCTTCCGCAAACAAGCCCTGCATCTTGTGACAAATGCTGTCAGCTAAGTGGTAGTCTTCATCTTCCAGCACCGCGCGGCGCACGTCGCCAAGATGATTTTTCGCGTCGGGGTTGTTGCCGTCCCGCGGCAGGCCAGACCATAGCGTGTCTTCGTTGAACTGAAGCACTTCGCCCGCAGCGTTCCCGTCTTCGGCGCCGCCGTACACCATCGCTCCCAGTCGGCCGTTGCCAATAGGCAGCGCATCCACCCAGCGCGAGGCAGGCGCATCGTACCAAAGTGAAAGGTCGTCCGAATCCTGATTAGATACGGCAGGCGGAGCGGGTCGCTGCGCGGACATTGCCGCTGCCATCGACGTGGTTACTACGAAGCTGCGGCGTGTAATCTTATCCATTGATCTGTAACCCCTCCGGCGAGGCATTCAGGCGTCGAGCGCGAAGTGCGCTTGCACCAGAGGCCTGCGCCAGCCCCATACTTAGTTCGCGCGCGACTTGTCTAGCGCAGCACCCTGCAGCAACATTTCCATGCTGACGGTATCGAGCGCCCGCTCGTGTGTTGCTTCCAAGCGGCACGGTCCTACGACTCCGGCATCATAGGACGCTTTCCAAAGTTCAATGCAAACGCACCAGTGGTCGCCTGCCTTCAATCCCGGAAAATTGTACTGTGGTCTTGCCGTGATCAGGTCGTTCCCGATGGATGCCTGATGCTGCAGAAAAGCATCCGTCAGCCTGACGCAGATTGTATGCATTCCCACGTCGTCCGGCCCTGTGTTGCATTTGCCGTCGCGATAAAAACCTGTCAATGGATTTGTACAGCAAGTCTGAAGTGCTGTTCCCAGAACGTTTTTCACCATGTGTTTACCAGCCTATCTTTAATCCAATACCGTCAAAGTACCTGGTGGAGTTCGTTGATTCCGTTACAATCATGAAGTAAGAAGAAAGCGTAGAAGTGCGGGTCTGAAGCGTCCTTAACAAGGTTATGTGTCGATCCGTAGCTAGTTCTGAAACGCACCCATACCAATGCCACAAGCAACTGACCCCTCGTTGGGAATCAACAGCTGGTTAGAAGACGACCTCTACCATCAGTATCAGTTCGATAAGAAGAGTGTAGACGAAGGTTGGACGCAGCGATTTGCAAAGGGCGAGGCCAATGGGCACACCGTAGCTGAAGCGGCGGTTCCGTCTGCGAACACCATTGTGGCAGCGCCTGGCACTCCCGCCGAGCCCTCCGAGCCGCCGATGCAAGAACCCCCTTCGGAGGAGCCGCCGCGGCAGGAGCCTCCACCTGCCGGGCCGATCGCTCCTCCAACCGCGCAAGCTGCCGCCGCCGCGCCGGCGCCTGCTCCCGTCGTCAAAGCTCCTGCGGCTGCTCCCGCCAAACAAGAATCAGCGAAACAGGCGAACGATCAACTGGTTCCACTGCGCGGCGTTGCTGCCCGCATTGTGGAGAACATGACGGCCAGCCTTGAGATCCCGACGGCCACGTCATATCGCCAGATTCCAGTTCGCGTCATTGAAGAAAATCGCAACACGATAAACAAGCAGCGCGCGTTGACCGGCAAAGGCAAGCTCAGTTTTACTCATCTGATTGCCTGGGCCATCGTCAAAGCGCTAAAAACAAATCCGAGCCTGAACCACGCCTTTGCCCAGAAAGACGGCGATCCCTTCCGGGTGGTTCGCAATCAGGTCAACATCGGGTTGGCCGTCGACGTGGCAGGCAAGGACGGGCAGCGGTCCCTTAAGGTGCCGAACATAAAGAACGCTGAGGAGATGAATTTTGCGCAGTTTGTGGCTGCGTACGACGACATCGTTGCCCGCGCCCGTACCAACAAACTGCAGGTCGCCGATTTCGAAGGCACAACTATCTCGCTCACCAATCCAGGCACAGTGGGCACCTTCGGTTCGGTTCCGCGGCTGATGCCCGGCCAGGGCGCGATCATCGCTACGGGCGCCATCGATTATCCGGCGGAGTTTGCGGCCATGACAGAAGAGAACCGCGCTACGCTCGGGCTCAGCAAAGTCCTGATGGTGAGCTGCACCTACGATCACCGCATTATTCAAGGTGCGGAATCGGGAGCCTTTCTCGCCAAGCTGCAGGCTTTGCTGCAGGGCGAGGACGATTTCTATCACGCGATCTTCCGCGACCTGAAAGTCCCGTACCTGCCGATGCGCTGGCAGACCGACCAGCAAATTGCTCCCACGCGCTTCGCACAGATCAACACGGATGTCGCGAAAGAAGCGGCAGTCATTCAGTTGATCAATGCGTACCGCATGCGCGGGCATCTGCTCGCGAACACCAACCCGCTTGGCAACGATGCGAGGGTTATCATCCGGAGCTCGATCCTTCTTCCTATGGCCTCTCGCTTTGGGATCTTGACCGGCCATTTCTGGCCGGCGCTGTAAAAGCTCCGAGCGGCGCCATCGCGTCGTACATGCAGCCGTATGAGACGCTGCGCGAGATTCTCGACCGACTGCGCGCAACATACTGCGGCTCTATCGGCGTCGAGTACATGCACATTCAGGATCCGGCGCAGAAGCAATGGCTGCAGGACCGAATGGAAGGCAACGATGAACGCGTGGAAGCTGGACGACCTCACGCGCCATCGCATTTTGAACCGCCTGATCCAAGCGGAAGAGTTTGAGCACTTCCTGCAGACCCGGTTTGTGGGTCAGAAGCGTTTCGGCCTGGAAGGTCTGGAGAGCACCATCGTCGCGCTGGACGAAGTGCTGGAGCGTGCCGCCAACGAAAACGCACATGAAGCCGTGATCGGCATGGCTCACCGCGGCCGCTTGAACGTGCTGGCGAACGTGGTCGGCAAGTCGATGGCGCAGGTGTTCTCCGAATTCGAAGGCGAGCCTGATCCGGCGAGCGTGCAAGGCTCCGGCGATGTGAAGTATCACCTGGGCGCCAGCGGCATTCATCGGTCTGCACAAGGCAAAGAGATTCTGGTCTCGGTTGCCTTCAACCCGAGCCACCTGGAAGCCGTGGACCCGGTAGTGGAGGGTCTGGTGCGTCCGAAGCAGGACCGCATTGGCGATACCGAACGCGAGCGCGTGATTCCGATGCTGATTCACGGCGATGCGGCTTTCATTGGGCAGGGCATCGTGGCGGAAGTGCTGCAGCTTTCGCAGCTGGAGGGCTACACCACAGGCGGCACGATTCACGTCGTCACAAACAACCAGATCGGATTCACCACGAACCCGCTGGACGGCCGCACCAGCGTCTATTGCACCGACATCGCGCTTTCGGTGCAGGCGCCCATATTTCACGTCAATGGAGACGATCCGGAAGCATGCCTGCGGGTTGCGCAGCTGGCCTACGACTATCGCCAGCAGTTCAAGCGCGACGTGGTGATCGACATCATCGGTTACCGGCGCCAGGGGCACAACGAAGCGGACGACCCAAGCTATACGCAGCCGGTGATGTACCGCAAGATCAAGGCGCTGCCCAGCGTCGCGGCGCAATACTCGGAGCGCCTGATGCGCGAGAAATTCGTTACGCAGGACCACGTGGACAGCCTGCGTAGCCAGGCGCGCACGCGGCTGAACGAGACTTACGACCAGGCCCGAAAGCGCCGCGAAGAGTTCGTCATCGAGCAGTTTGCGGAAGCACCCGCTGAGGAAGTGTTTCAGCCGATTCCGTCCACGGCTGCTGACTACAACGACTCTGATCAGGATTGTGCAAGCTGCACGACGCTGCCGGAAGAGTTCAATCTGCACCCGAAGCTAAAGACTCTGCTGGACCGCCGCAAGGAAGTGTTGAAAGGCGCGCCCATCGACTGGGGCTTTGCCGAAACGCTGGCTTTCGGCAGTCTGGTGCTGGAAGGAACGCCGGTTCGCTTGAGCGGCGAGGACGTTTCGCGCGGCACATTTACCCAGCGCCATCTTGAATTCAGCGATTACGAAACGGGCGAAGGCTACATTCCGCTGCAGCATCTGGATCCGAAGCAGGCACGCTTCGAAGTGGTCGATAGTCTGCTAAGCGAGTACGCCGTCATGGGCTTCGAGTTCGGCTACAGCGTCGCCGACCCGCTCACGCTGGTGCTGTGGGAGGCGCAGTTCGGCGACTTCGTCAACGGCGCTCAGATCATCATCGACCAGTTCATCGTTTCGGCCGAAGCGAAATGGAATCAGCCGAGCGGCCTGGTTCTGCTGCTGCCGCACGGACTGGAAGGGCAGGGGCCGGAGCACTCCAGCGCCCGCATGGAGCGCTTCCTGACGCTGTGCGCCGAGAACAACATTCAGGTTTGCAACTGCACCACGCCGGCGCAATACTTTCACTTGCTGCGCCGCCAGATGTACGGCGGCAGCGACCGCCGCGGCATTCGCAAGCCGCTGGTGGTCTTCACGCCGAAGTCTCTGCTTCGCTATGCCAAGGCGGCGTCGCGCCTGGACGAGCTGACGTCGGGATCGTTCCAGGAAGTGATGGGTGATTCCCAATACCTGGGTGATCACGTGAAGCGCGTTCTGCTTTGCTCCGGCAAGATCTACTACGATCTTGGTCAACAAGCGCGAAGAACTGGGCCGCAGCGATGTCGCGATTATCCGCATGGAACAGCTCTATCCGTTCCCGCTGCAGCCAGTTGCAGGACATTCTGCGGCGCTACTCCGAAACGGCCGAGCTGTTCTGGGTGCAGGAAGAGCCGGAAAACATGGGTGCCTGGCCATTTCGTCGAAGGGCAGATGCAGCCCATTATCAATCCGAAGAAGGCAACCGGCATCGCACGCCGCAACTTGGGGTATGTGGGGCGTGCGGCCGCGGCCAGCCCGGCCGCCGGTGCGCACAAGGTGCATAACGATCAGCAGGATGCACTGGTAAACGAGGCGTTTGCTGCCGCGCCCGGCGTAGTACGCAAAGCGCGCCGTCTTGTCCGCAAGGCAAGATAGACTGCGTTTGTGAGACTCAAGTTCGCTGCCGTTCTTCCCTTATTTTGGGCACCCCTTCTTCACGCAGAAGTGAAGGTGCCCAACCTGATTAGTAGCCATATGGTGTTGCAGCGGGACCAGCCGATGCACCTCTGGGGTTGGGCCGACGCCGGCGAACAAGTGAATGCCACGTTCGATGGTGCATCGGGTCAGGCCACGGCAGACCGCCTCGGAAAGTGGAGCTTATTCCTTGCTCCGCATGCTGCGGGCGGACCGTTTCAACTGACTGTTAAGGGCAACAATACCCTCACATTCGACGACGTTCTGGTGGGAGACGTCTGGTTCGCATCCGGACAGTCCAACATGGAGATGCCGATGAAAGGGTTTCCGGGCAGTGCCGTTCTCGCAAACGGCGCGGAGGAGATTCGAAATGCGAATCATCCGGACATTCGCCTGTTGCTGGTTCATAAACGCGGAACCGACTTCGCGGTGGGCGACTTTCCCGACACGCACTGGACCGCATGCACGCCGGAGACCGCGGCGGACTTCTCTGCAGTAGCCTATTTCTTCGGTCGCGAGATCGCGAAAGATCAGCATGTGCCAGTGGGCCTGATTGACTCGACCTGGGGCGGCACTCCAGCGGAGGCTTGGGTAAGTTACGAAGGAATTGCGCAAGATGCCTCGTTGATGCCGCTCTTTGCGACGTGGGCGGAGATGGCCGATGGACAACAGGATGTCGGCCGCATGCTCGCAGCCGAGAAACACGAAGACGAAGCGGCCGCGCAGGCGCATCAACCAGCGCCTCACCACAATTGGCATCCCGACCCTACGTCGTATATGCCTGCCGGCTTGTACAACGGGATGGTCGCGCCGGCCATCAACTTCCGCATCAAAGGCGTGATCTGGTATCAGGGGGAAACGAACAGCGGAGTGAATCGCGCACCGCTTTATGACAGATTGTTCCCGGCCCTGATTACTGATTGGCGCAAGCATTGGGGTGAAGGCGACTTCCCGTTCTTTTTCGTGCAAATCTCCAACTTCAAATCGACGCCGTTTGAGGGGTGGCCGGTGGTCCGCGAAGCGCAGCGCCGAACGCTTGCTTTACGGGACACGGGCATGGCCGTAACCATTGACATTGGCGATCCCGACAACGTGCATCCGCCAGATAAGCAGGATGTTGGCTTACGCCTGGCTCTCGCTGCCCGTGCCATCGCCTATGGCGAGAAGCTGGAATACTCCGGCCCGATGTTCCGTGAAACGAGTGTGGACGGCAATTCCATTCAGGCATGGTTCACCCACACGGACGGCGGTCTGGTCGCCAAAGGCGGACCTCTCGAAGGCTTCGAAGTTGCCGGGCCAGATCACAAATTTTCGAAGGCCGACGCCAGAATCGAAGGAACACACATTGCGCTCAGCAGCGCATCGGTAGCTGAGCCGCGGTACGTGCGCTACGGATGGGCAAACTCGCCCGCAGTGAACCTGTTCAATGGAGCCGGCTTGCCTGCATCGCCGTTCACATCCGAGCCGGAGATGCCGCGCCCTTAAGTCGTGCTTCAATCACATCGCAAGCAGTGGAAACTCCGTCTTCCTTGCGAATGAACTCGCCCATCTGCTCGGCTCGCGTGCGCAACGAATTTAGCTTTTGTAGTTCCAGTTGGAGTGTGCCGGACGAGTACTGGCTGCGGGCGATGCTTCGGCCTACGCCCAGCTTCTGGATCCGGTAAGCGTTGTCTGGTTGATCGTGCGCCCAGGGCACAATGATCATGGGCCGTCCTGAGCGCAGCGCCTGGGCGGTGGTTCCTATGCCGCCCTGGTGCACAATGGCGCTGCAGTAAGGCATAACGGCCGAATATGGCGCGTAGCTTGCAACAAACACTGTCGCTTCGGTGAAGACCTCTTTCGACTCAGGGCCAACCAGAAAGATAGCGCGAGAGCCTAACGCCCTAACCGCGGCCAAACTCTCCTGATAGAAAGATCCGGGATGCAGCACTGCGGAGGATCCAAGCGTAAACAGAACCGGCGGCGTCCCATGGTGAAGAAATTCAGTCAGCGCCTGCAGCTCTGGCTGCGCCTCGCCCAGCTTGTCGTAGAAGGGAAACCCGCACACTTCGGCAAGCCGCGGCCAATCTGCCTGGGGTTGAGCAAAGTGCGGCGAGAAGAGGCAGATCGTGCCAAAGGGCGAGAACATCCCTTCGAATAACGGATTGCCTCCGGCGCGAAGACCTTCGCGTTTACGAAGTGCAGCCACAGGACGAGCCCACACAGACGTTCTCAGCCGGGCGACGTAAAGGACGAACTCGATGGGCAGCCGTCCCCATTTGCGTAAAGCAGGCAGAAACGGAGCCGGCCCCAGTTTCGGCGGATCATCCACCGATAGAAACACCGAGGGCTGGAGCGCGACACTAAGCCAGGGAAGTCCCAGCTTTTCTGCCACAAGGGGCCCGGCGTAGCCCGCTGCATGAGTCAGTAAGAAGTCGGCGTTTGCGCAAACAGGAAGCAAGTCGTCGTAGCCTTGCGATACCGCAGGCATAAGGTAATCGCGAATCAGATATTCGGTTCCTCTGCGCTCATCCCAAAGCTTCCGAATGAAGTCCGCGTTGCCACTCATTTCACCAATGTCTGGACGCACCGGAGCAAACTCAAGCGATTCAGCTTCCACCTTTGCGCGGTAGAACTCGGAGGTTGCGATCACGGCCGTATGCCCCCTGCGCTGCATCTCGATAGCGAGCGCAAGGTAAGGATGCAGGTCGCCAAAGGAGCCAAAGGTATTGAGAACGATACGCGCCATGCCCCCTCCAGTATCGTGGGCGCGGCGGCTGGCGTTTGATACAACAAATCGTGATGCAATTCAAGCAAGTCCTGCTGGCCACAGCCTGTGTGTTCGCTCTCGCGACCTTCACCGTTCATGCCCAAACCACCTTCGGCGGCATTTGGAAGATTGACGTCGACATGAAAGACGGCACGCATCAGTACCGTTTCCTGGATCTCAAGGAGGAAGGGAACGCGGTCACTGGCCGCATTGTTCACAATTTCCACGCGACAAACATTCAACACGGAACGGTGAACGGCGAAAAGCTTCGCTTCGAAGTAAATACCTGGCGCGACGTGGTTGAGACGTACGACGGCACGCTCAAGAACGGCAAGCTGGAACTCACCATGACGCGGAATGTCACTCCGAATAGCCACGGCGGCACTCAGACCGCAGAAGCGACGCGCGATTCAGGTGAGGGCATGAACCCGCCTGCCCGGATAAGCACGCCCGAACTGCACGCCGTAGCCGATAACAATCTGGCGCGCACTCCGCCAATGGGCTGGAACAGTTGGAATCACTTTGCCGGCCGGGTGAACGATCAGGTGGTGAGGCAATCGGCCGATCAGCTTGTGTCCAGCGGGATGCGAGACGCCGGCTACATCTACATCAACATCGACGATACCTGGGAATCTGGCCGCGACGCGAACGGCAATATACAGACGAATAAGAAGTTCCCCGACATGAAGGCGTTGGCGGATTATGTTCACTCGAAGGGCTTGAAGATCGGGATCTATTCGTCGCCCGGGCCTTACACGTGCGGCGGTTACACAGGCAGCTACGGGCACGAAGTGCAGGATGCGAAGTCATACGCTAGCTGGGGCTTCGATTACCTGAAGTATGACTGGTGTTCAGCAGGCGCTATCTATAAGGACAAGAGCGATCTGCAGCCGGTTTACCAGAAAATGGGCCAAGCACTCCTGGAATCTGGCCACCCCATCGTCTTCAGTCTCTGCGAATACGGCGATGGCGATGTATGGGGATGGGGGCCGGAAGTCGGCGGCAATCTGTGGCGCACCACCGGCGACATTGGCGACAGTTGGCAGTCGATGGAGGAGATCGGGTTCAAGCAGATCGATATCGCGCAGTATGCTCAACCTGGTCACTGGAACGATCCCGACATGCTGGAAGTGGGCAACGGCGGCATGAGTAACGACGAGTACCAGGTGCACATGACGTTGTGGTCACTGCTTTCTGCACCCTTGCTGGCCGGTAACGATTTGGAGCATATGTCCAAAGACACCTTCGCGATTCTGACGAACCGCGACGTGATTGCAATCGACCAGGATCCGGCAGTGAAGCATCCGAAGCGAACGGTACTCGAAGGCAAGACGGAAGTGTGGACGCGCGAACTGCAGGACGGCTCCAGCGTTGTGGCGTTGTTCAATCGCGACGAAGAGCCGGCGAAGCTCTCTGTGTCCTGGTCAAAGCTTGGGCTTGGTACGCCGTCCAAAGCACGCGATCTGTGGAAGCATCACGACGTAGCACTTTCGGGCGATAGCTACTCTGCGATTGTTCCCAAACACGGAGTTGTGTTACTCCGCCTGGGCAAAGGATAAAAGGCGGTCGCGTCAAGATAGAGATATGAGCGAACTGAGGAAACTGGGAAACAGCGATCTGGAAATCACTCCTCTTGGCGTGGGTGCCTGGGCCATTGGCGGCGGCGGATGGGAGTTCGGCTGGGGCGAACAGGACGACGCCGATTCCATCGCCGCTATCCGGGCCGCTCTGGATGCCGGCATTAATTGGATAGACACTGCCGCCGTCTACGGGCTGGGACACTCCGAAGAGGTAGTAGCCAAAGCGCTGGAGGGCGTTGGCAAAAAGCCGTATGTCTTTACCAAGTGTGAGCGGCGCTGGGGCGCTGACCGAAAAATCTTCCCGTCCCTAAAGGCTGACTCCATACGTCAGGAGTGCGAAGACAGTCTGCGCCGGCTAAAGGTGGAGCAGATTGATCTTTACCAGGTTCACTGGCCGCAACCGGATGAAGATATCGAAGAAGGCTGGACCGAGCTGGCCAAGTTGAAAGAGCAGGGCAAGATCCGCTGGATCGGGGTTTCAAACTTCAATGTGGAGCAGTTGAAGCGGGCAATGAAGATTGCTCCGGTCACTTCGCTGCAGCCGCAATATTCACTCCTGACGCGAGACATTGAGAAGGAAACCCTGCCCTTTGCGCGGCAGAATAACATTGGCGTCATTGTGTACTCGCCCATGCGGGCCGGCCTGTTAACGGGGAAAATGAGCCGTGAGCGCGCACTGAGCCTGCCAGCCGACGATTGGCGCAGCCGCAACGCAGACTTCAAAGAGCCGAAGCTGAGTCGCAATCTGGAACTGGTAGAAATGCTTAAGCAGATTGCGGCCGCTCATGGCCGCACGCCGGGCGAGGTTGCCCTGGCCTGGGTGCTGCACAATCCGGCAGTAACGGCGGCTATCGTCGGTTTGCGCCGCGCAGATCAGGTAAACGGAACCGTGGGCGCCTTAGACTTTCGGCTAAACGACCAGGATCTAAGCCAGATTGAAGCTTTCTTCGGACAATCGGCCCACGCCGCCGTCTAAATAGACGTACATGCAGAGGACACGAGCAGCCGTCCCTTTTCCGACGGAATGGCGCTCGTGTTTTTTGCCTGTCTTCTCCCTGCTGCTATTGGCTTGCACTTTCGTTCAAGCGCGTTCACTGGACGCTTCTAAATCGCTGCTGCAGTACGCGCATCGGACCTGGGGCCTGGAAGAAGGGCTGCTGCAGCCCACTATCTACTCGCTCCTGCAAACCAGGGATGGATTCTTGTGGCTGGGTACCCAGGACAGCCTCATCCGCTTCGACGGTGTACGTTTCCGCGAATTTGAGTACAAGAACTATGCTCCGCTGCATGGTGCACTGGTGCGTTCGCTGTTGGAAGATCGCGCCGGCAATGTCTGGGCGGGAACGATCGGAAGTGGACTGTTCCTAATTACCCCGGATGGCGGCATGCGCCGCTTCGACGCACCCTCTAAGCTGCCAACCAACAACGTGTTCTGCCTGGATGCAGGAAGGGATGGAAGCATTTGGGCCTGCACAGACCATGGCCTTCTTCGCGGCACAGCCACCACCGACTTCGCGTCGGCTAGCAGCGTTCCCGCCCGAGGCACCTGTGAGACGCCTGCTGGCATACGCTGGGTCGCCGGCCTGAACGAAGGCTTGGCGACAATCAATAGCGCCGGGGCCTTAGCGCCGGTGGCAGGGGTGCAAGGCACGGTGACGGCATTGATGTGCGCCCGCGATGGCACGGTTTGGGCCGGCAACGCCAGCGGCGTGATGCACTTCCGCGGGGACCGCCGCGAAACCATCACAACGGACGACGGATTGCCGGATAACGTGGTGAACTGCTTCATGGAATCCGATGACGGCAGCTTGTGGATTGCCACCGACGACGGCATCACTCGTTGGCGTCAAGGCAGCATCAGTGTCTACCGCGCTAAGGACGGGCTCTCCCATTCGGTGGTGCTTTCGCTTATGGTCGACCGTGAGGGCACATTATGGGCGGGCACCAAGGACGGCCTGGACCAGTTTACGAATCCGAAGCTGACACCTTACACAACGGCAGAGGGCCTGTCGAGCAACGAAGTGGGGCCGGTGCTGGAGGACAAGTCGGGGCATCTGTGGGTGGGCACCCTGGATGCCGGGCTCAACTTCTTTGACAGCGGGAAGATTCGGCACATTGGAACCTCTGAAGGGCTGCCCAGCGAACGCGTGCTCTCGCTTGCGGTAGGCAACGCCGGCGAAGTCTGGGCCGGTACCGGCCGCGGGTTAGTGCAACTCCGCAATGGCCGTGTAGCTAGCGTGGAGCTGCGCGGCGAGGACGTGCGCTCGCTATTTGTAGATCGCGAAGGCACCCTTTGGATCGGAACGGAACGGAATCTCTATCGTCGCGACTCGCGATCGACAGAGCCGGCTGGATCAGCGTCGCGCGGCGATCTGATTCTGGCTGGTCTACACGGAAATCCACTTTTCGTCCAGGCTGACGGTTCTAAACTAGCCAAAGAACAACAAGCTGCCATCAGCGCCTATGCTGCCACGGGCGTGACACGACCCATCTCCTGCACCTATGTAGATGACGCTCGCGGGAGCGTGTGGATTGGAACTCTTGGGGCCGGCTTAGTGCGCTGGCGTGACGGCACGGCAACGTTGGCGCGCGTTCACGTCAAAGACGGACTCTACGACAATCGCATCTACGGGATCCTCGCCGATGGGCACTCCCATCTATGGATTGCGTCCAGCAAAGGGATCTTCCGCATCGCCGAGCAGGAGCTGGAAGACTTTGCCGATGGCAAAGTACGGACGGTGACAAGTATTCCGTTCACTACGGGGCAACTTCGATTCGAGTGCCGCGGCGGTGTTCAACCTGCAGCTTCGCGGAGTGCCGATGGCCGTCTTTGGTTTGCCACCACTAACGGGGTTGCCGTGGTGAACCCCGACCGTTTGCAAGCCAACGATGTCGCACCGCCGGTGCAGATCACCGCGCTGATGATTAATGGGGAGCGGCATGCCCCCACAGCCAACGTCCGACTGTTGCCCGGTCAGCGTAATTTGGAAATCAGGTACACAGGCTTAAGCTTTGTTTCGCCTGAAAAAGTGACTTTCCGCTACATCCTGGATGGTTACGATACCGCGTGGACAGATGCTGGCCCTCGTCGCGAAGCGTTCTTCACAAATCTGCCGCCGCGTACTTTTCACTTTCGCGTCATGGCGAGAAATGCCGATGGAGTCTGGAGCAGGGAAGCCGCCTCGCTTGCCTTTGAGGTGGAACCGAGAGTTTATCAGCGGTGGTGGTTCTACCCCCTACTTGCCGGCTTCATTGCGGCCCTGGTATTCGCGGCGTATAGGCGCCGGATTCAGCGCATTCAGCAAGGTTACGAACTCGTACTGGCGGAGCGAAGCCGGATTGCGCGCGAGTTGCACGACACTTTGCTGCAAGGGCTTTCTGGCGTGACAATGCAACTGCATGCGTTATGGATGCGCATGCCGCACTCGCGGGATAAACAAATGCTGGAAGAGATTATTCAGGACGCCGCGCACTGTTCCACCGAAGCGCGACAGTCCTTATGGAACCTGCGCTCACCAGGAGCGAGTCCGCAGCGTCTCTCCGATAAGGTCACGGCGTTGTCCCACGAGATGGTGGGCCATACGGCAATCACGCTTGAGCTGAAAGTACAGCCCGTGTATTTGCCAGAACAGCCAGAATCAGAGTTCCAAATGCTGCGGATTCTGCGCGAGGCGTTATCGAATGTGGTCCGGCATTCTCAAGCGTCTACGGTCATGGTGGCTCTCTCCGCAGACACCGAGGCAATCGAAATGAGGATCACCGACGACGGACATGGCTTCGATGCGCACGCCTCCTACGATCAGGGGGGTCATTTCGGTTTGGTTGGCATGCGTGAGCGTGCGTCCGAAATTGGGGCCACGCTGGACGTGCAAAGCGCAGCGGGACACGGCACAACCGTGCTTGTCCGGCTGCCTGCGGGGGCGTCACAATCCGAAATTGCTAAGCCCCTGCGTTCTCCGCTGCATCAGCTACAGTGAGGGATAGCTGCCCCGTTCATGCTCAATCGCATCTCGATCTTGTCGGTGGATGATCACGAGCTAGTCCGTAAGGGACTGGCCGCGATTCTCGCCACAGAGCCGGAAATCGAGTTAGTGGCAGAGGCTGCGACCGGGGCTGAAGCCTGCCGGCTATTTGCGCATTACCGGCCGGATGTGACCCTGATGGACCTGCGGCTCCCGGACATGAGCGGCGTGGAAGCCTCGCGTGAGATTCGCGCGCATCATCCCGAAGCCCAAATAATTGCGCTGACCTCCTACGATGGCGACCAGGACATTTACCGGGCGCTTGAGGCCGGCGTGCGCGGATATCTGCTGAAGGACATGGTGCATACCGAGATCTTGCGCGCCATCCGCATCGTGCATAGCGGGAAGCGTTTCATTCCGATGGAAGTGTCGCAGCAACTCAATGGCTTCTTCCCGGAGGTCGCGTTAACGCCGCGCGAAGTGGAAGTGCTCACGCTGGTGGCGCAAGGTCTCGGCAACAAGGAAGTCGGCGACTCGCTCGGCACGGCTGCAGGAACAGTTAAGGCACACGTCCAGAGCATCCTCAGCAAGCTAGGAGCAAAAGATCGGACCCACGCCGTTACTATTGCCCTGAAGCGAGGAATCATTCATCTCTACTCGGCAAACGTGGAGCCGTAAAACTCTGCCTCCTGTGGCAGAGGTGTTCTTCACGTTTCTCCGCCTCGGGTGCTACTCCTTTGGCGGCCCGGTCGCACACCTCGGCTATTTCCGGAAGGAACTCGTCGAGCGCCGCCAATGGTGCAGTGATGAGACCTTTGCGGAGGTCATCGCACTGGCGCAATCGCTTCCTGGTCCGGCCAGTAGCCAAACGGGCTTCGCGCTGGGTATCTTGCGCGCTGGGATTGCCGGCGGGGTTGCGGCGTTCCTCGGCTTTACGCTGCCTTCCGCTCTTTTAATGTTGCTGTTTGCCTTCGGCCATCGGTTCCTCACGGGGTCCACAGGTATAGCAATTGTTCATGGGCTTCAACTGGCGGCAGTCGCCGTCGTCTCGCAGGCCATCATCGCCATGCGGCGAACACTGGCCCCTGATTGGCGACGGATGGTAATTGCAGCGGCAGGGCTGGTTATTGCGCTCGGCTTGGTGTCGTTCTGGGGAACGCTGATCACCATTGCAGTCGGTGCTGTGGCGGGACTGGTGCTGCTGAAGCAGCTAAGCATCCGTCTCCTTCCTTCCTTGCAATCTGTTGTCCCGAAGTACGCCAGCTTAGGGGCTGCCGCGGCGTTCCTCGCCTGCTTCCTGGTTCCGGGATCTTCGCTTTTTGGTGCTTTCTACCGAACCGGAGCCCTTGTATTTGGCGGCGGGCATGTTGTGTTGCCGCTGCTGGAAGAAACGGTGGTGGCGCGCGGCTGGGTAGATCAGCAATCGTTTCTCTCGGGGTACGGCGCCGCGCAAGCGTTGCCCGGGCCCCTATTTACATTCGCTATGTATCTGGGGGCAGTCGCCAACACTTCCCTGCAGCCGGCGGTTGCGGGCGTTCTTGCGCTTGTTGGACTCTTTCTTCCGGGACTGCTATTGATTGTTGCCGTGTTTCCGCTGTGGACCCAACTGCGCCGGAACCGCCACTTTCAGCCTGCGCTAGCGGGCGTCAACGCTGCAGTGCTCGGCATATTAGGAGCTGCCCTGGTAAGACCTATTTTCGTCTCGAGCGTGCATTCAGCAACAGACGTCCTTCTGGTCGCCGTGGCTGTCTTGGCGCTCACCGCTTGGAAGCGTCCATCTTGGCAGGTGGTAGCGGGTATGGTCGTTGTGTCGCTTGCGCGCACTTCGTTTGATTAGAGACTCTGGCGTATTTCCGTACACTATGGAAAAGACGTATGAAACTATTTGCTGCCCTCCTCACGCTTGCTCTTTTCGTCCCAGTGTTTGCTTCCGCGGCCAAGCCGCATCATCACGTGAAGCATCACAAGACGATTCACCATCACGCAAAATAAGTCCCGGGAGACGGGGAAAGATGACGAATCTATCTCCCAACGCATATCCGCTTTTTATACTTTTATTCTCTTGCATAAAAAAAACTTCTAGGCTAACTTGGATTCATACCAAGCTGCTGCGGGCCTGACCGGGCGAGTAGTGGCTGCACTCGTGATATGAATCGTCATGCTACGGTCGTCGGTCTTCTTTTGGTGGTCGCCGTTATCGGAACCGCCTAGGTTGTACCTTCACGAGACTAATTGAAGGGCCATCCGGCGGTGACACAACAGCCAGGTGGCCTTTTCCATTTTCTGAGGCTGCTAGAAAGCAAGGGAGCTCGCGCGAATCGCTATGTCGTCGAATGTTCAGTCAGGCGCCAAAATTCTTCTTAACTGTCTTGTTCGTGAGAACGTAGATGTGATCTTCGGTTACCCGGGCGGTGTCACGATTCCGCTGTACGACGCCTTATACGATCATCCGATCCGGCACGTCCTGGTGCGGCACGAACAGAACGCCGCGTTCGAAGCGCAGGGTTATGCTCGGGCGACCGGCAAGGTCGGTGTCTGCTGCGCCACTTCGGGGCCGGGCGCAACGAATCTGGTGACCGGGCTTGTGGATGCCATGATGGATTCCATTCCACTGGTGGCCATCACCGGGCAAGTATCAAGCAAGCTGATGGGCACGGACGCCTTTCAGGAAGCGGATACATTTGGGATCACCCGTTCCGCTACCAAACATAATTTTCTGGTGAAAACGGCGGCGGAACTGCCGCAAGTGATTCACGAAGCCTTCTACATCGCTGCTTCAGGACGGCCCGGGCCGGTTCTGGTCGACATTACGAAGGACGCATTCCAGGGCCAGGCGCATTACCAGCCGGTAAACGAAATTCACCTACCCGGCTACAAAGTCTATAGCGAAGGGCACAACGGACAAATTCGCCGTGCCGCACAGATGATGTGGGAGGCCGAACGCCCCTATTTCTATGTCGGAGGCGGCATCATTCTTGGCAACGCGCATGACGAACTGCGCGAACTGGTAGAGGCTTTGGATGCACCTACCGTTTGTACGCTGATGGCGCTGGGCGGATTGCCGTCGGACCATCCAAACTTCATCAGCATGCCGGGAATGCACGGCAGCTATGCCGCCAACATGGGGATGTACCATGCCGACCTGCTGATTGCTCTGGGCACGCGTTTTGATGATCGTGTCACGGGCCGTTTGTCCTCGTTCGCGCCGCACGCCAAAGTCATCCACGTCGACATCGATCCTGCGGAGATCGGCAAGAACCGGACAGCGGATCTGCCCATCGTCGGTCATGTAAAGAAAGTCCTGCCGAAACTGACAGCCGAGTTGAAAGAACTTGCTCCGACGATGAAAGCGCGAAACTCCGCCGCCCGGCAAGGCTGGTGGAAGCAGGTTCGTGACTGGAAAGCAGAGCATCCGCTGGTGGCCGAGCGTTCCGAAACCGAAATCAAGCCACAGCACCTGATGGCGGAAATCGACCGGCTGTCGGGTGGGCACGCCATTGTTACCAGCGACGTAGGCCAACACCAGATGTGGTCCGCGCAACTGATTCGCTACAACGAACCGCGCTTATGGATTAACTCGGGCGGGCTTGGGTCAATGGGCTTCGGCTTGCCAGCTGCTATCGGCGCGCAGATGGCGCGTCCTGACAAACTAGTCTTCGCGATTGTGGGCGATGGCGGGTTCCAAATGTCGCTGCCTGAACTGGCGACGGTTATGAATCAGAGCCTGCCCATCAAGATCGTCATCATGAACAATGGCCACCTCGGCATGGTGCGTCAATGGCAGGAGCTCTTCTACAACAACCGGCTGAGCGAAGTGGTGCTCGATGCCTTCCCGGACGCCGAGAAGCTGGCTGCGGCATACGGCTTTCGAGGACGCACGGTGGAAGATGTGCGAGAACTCTCAAGCGCACTTGAAGTCGCGGTTGCGGAGCCGGGACCGTACCTTCTTAACGTCAAGGTTTCGCCCTTTGAGAACGTCTTCCCGATGGTGCCGGCCGGTGGAGCCATCAACGAAATGGTTCTGCGCGCACCGGAGCCGGTGGCCGTCTAAGCGGTCCGGAGATCACGATGCAACAGATTATTTCTCTTCTGCTCGAGAATAAGCCGGGCGCTCTGATGCGCGTCACTGGCCTGCTAAGCCAGCGCGGGTACAACATTGAAAGCTTGACCGTTGGCCCCACGCTCGACCCGACGCTTTCCCGTATGACGATCACGGTGGATGTAGATTCGGCCGTTCGTCCGCAAGTGATCAAGCAGATGAATAAGCTGATCAATGTGCTGCAGGCCACCGACGTGACCGACGGCCCGGCAGTGAACCGGGAACTGGTTCTTCTGCGTGTCCGCGTGACTCAGTCGAACCGGACAGCTGTGTTGAAGGAAGCAGAAATCTTCCAGGCTCGCGTCGTGGATTCCACCACGGAGGGATTTGCCCTTGAAGCCACTGGGGATCCTGAGAAGCTCGGCGAATTCATCGATGTTGTGAGTACCTACGGGGAGGTGGACGTCACCCGATCGGGTATCGTCTCCATCCCCTTGGACAATCGCAAGCTTCGTTTGGCGCCGCCCCTTCCGCTTGGGGCCGCGACGGAAGAAGTGCCGGAATTGCAGCCGGCCGAATAGCTCTACTTACTAAGTCAGTTAAGGACCGTTATGCCAAAGACCTTTTACGAAAAGGATGCGAGCCTCGCGCCGCTTCAAGGGAAGACCATCGCCATTATTGGATATGGCAGCCAGGGGCATGCCCATGCGCTCAACTTGCGCGACTCCGGCTTGAACGTCGTAGTCGGTTTACCCGCTTCCAGCAAGAGCCGCGCCAAAGCAGAAGTCGCCGGCCTGCGCGTTCTCAGCGTGGCCGATGCCGCCAAAGCTGCGGACTTCATAATGATTTTGGTGCCCGATCATCTGCAGGGCGAGATTTATCGGAACGACATCGCGCAGCACATGAGCAAGGGCAAGACCCTGATGTTCGCGCACGGCTTCAACATTCATTTCGACGAGATAAAGCCGCCGGCGGATATCGACGTCTCAATGGTTGCCCCGAAAGCTCCCGGACATCGCGTACGAGAAGTGTTCACTGAAGGCTCCGGGGTTCCCGCCATTGTCGCCGTAGCGCAGGATGCGTCGGGTAAGGCCTTCGAAAATGCCCTGGCGTATGCGTATGGTCTCGGCTGTCTGCGTGCCGGTGCCATCGAAACCACTTTCAAAGAAGAAACGGAAAGCGACTTGTTCGGCGAGCAGGCAGTTCTCTGCGGTGGCGTTAGCGAACTGATTCGTGCCGGCTTCGAGACCTTGACCGAAGCTGGTTACGCGCCGGAGATCGCCTACTTTGAGTGCCTTCACGAACTAAAGTTGATTGTCGATCTCATTTACGAGGGCGGTTTGAATTACATGCGGTACTCAATTTCAGATACCGCCGAGTACGGCGATTACACACGTGGTCCGCGCATCATCACCGATGCAACTCGGGCCGAAATGAAGAAGATTCTCGCCGAGATCCAACGAGGAGAGTTCGCCCGCACCTGGCTGGAAGAAAATCGCACAGGACGCAAGAAGTTTCTCGCTATGCGGGAAGCGGGGAAAGATCAACCAATTGAGAAAGTCGGTGCGGAGCTTCGCGCCATGATGCCCTTTCTCAAGAAGAAGAAGCGTGAGGCCGGCGTTCCGGAAGAAGCTTCGGTTTCCGCATAGATTTCCGTTGCACCATTGATGTTTCAGGGCGGCTTCTGACGAGGCCGCCCTTTGTCGTTCCGGTTACCTCCCTATTAGCCACCCATCTTTTCGAACGCCACGTAATTCTTCGTAGTAGCCCGCGCTTCCTGGTTTCGAAATTCAATAACTAACTCACCGCAAAATACGTTGCCTCATAGTCAAGTACTACCCGTTACCGGTAAGTTCCTAACTTACTAGGCCTTTGCTGAGTGGACACCGAGTTGCAACAGGAAATATATCCTTTGGCAACCGCCAAGCGGCCGCTGCCAACCTCCTCGTAAGAGTCACAGCAATCCGTATATGACCTCCCGTATTGGGAATTGAGCACTTATTAAGGGGATAACTCGATCTTGTGTTTATAAATAAAAGCCTCCGCTTACTTGTTTTGCTAGCTCTTGCGTTAGCACCTAGCTTCAGCTTTGCGCAAAGCGTTACAGCCCAGATTACCGGGATTGTGAAAGACGCAAGCGGTTCAATCGTGCCCGACGCCGAAATCAAAGCTGCGAATAAACAAACTGGAATTGAAACGACGCAACGCTCTAACGCAGAGGGGCGTTTTCAGTTCTTGCATCTGCCCGTAGGTGCTTACGATGTCACCGTGTCGAAAACCGGTTTTCAGGCCTTTTCAGTCCGCGACGTGACACTAAGCTTGAATGCGATTTATCAGCTCTCCGCAACGTTGCAGATCGGAGCCGTCGCCGAAACAGTCAACGTAGAGGCGAATGCGGCCCAGGTGGAAACCTCCAATACTCAGCTGGATACCGTGATTAGCGGCAAGCAGATTGTCGACTTGCCCTTAGTCGGCCGCGATTGGACGCAGTTGGAACAACTAAATGCAGGGACGGTGTCCAGCAGCGATCGATTCGGAAACGGCACCGGCGTCACCTTTGCGACCAACGGCAGCCAATCTCAGCAGAATGCGTTCTTGATCAACGGAATCGACAGCAACGATCTTCCACTCAACACGCCGGCCATCGTCCCCAGCCCGGACGCCATCGGCGAATTTAACTTCATCACCAGCACGATCCTTCCTGAGTTTGGGCGGAACTCCGGCGGCGTTTTAAATGCCGTCATTAAGTCCGGGACCAACGCCTTTCACGGAGATGCGTTTGAATTCTATCGGGACACCTTCCTGAACAGCCGTAACCTTTATGAAGTGACTAAGCCCGTATTTCACCAGAATCAATTTGGCGGAACGTTGGGCGGACCGATATGGAAAGACCATACATTCTTCTTCCTCTCGTATCAGGGACAACGGTTCCGTGAGCCCGAGTCAGGAGATTCCGGACAGACATCGGTGTTCACTGCAGCGCAGCGAGGCGGGCTGTTCCCTAGTCTGGCTACCTCTACTACGCTTTCGCCGATCCCCCTCATTGGCAGCAACGGTCAGTCTTTTGCGGCGGGCACTCCTTACAGCACGATTTTCCCGACCGGCCAGATTCCCACCGTGGACTTCAACCCGGTTTCGCAGAAGCTTCTGTCGTATGTGCCGCTGCCGAACTCACCCGGAGGCATTTACTCCTTCAATCCAATTGCGACAGGGTCGCAAGACCAGGGTATTGTTCGCCTGGACCATACTTTTAACCAGAACAATTCGATTTGGTTCAACGGCTTCTTCCAGAATCAGCCAACCATTGAAACCCTGCCGTTCACGGGAGCAACGCTGCCCGGCTTCGGCGACGAGAACCTGCTCTCCGGTAAGCAATTCAGTTTCGATTACACCCACACATTCAGTGCCACCACCATCAACGAACTGCGCCTGGGCTACCTCCGTTCGAACGACAACTATGTTCAGCCCGTATCGAGTGTGTCTCCCTCCAGCGTCGGGTTCCAGGGCATCACTCCGCAGAATACTGCTGCCCAAGGAATTCCCTACATCGGTGTTTCCGGTTTGTTCAATCTCGGGTTCAGTACGAATGGTCCGCAACCTCGGATCGACGAAACGTACCAACTGACGGAGAGCCTGTCGAAGGTGGTGGGAAATCACACCATGAAGTTCGGATTCGACGGGAAACGCTACAACGTAAACAACCCGTTCTACGGCAACAACAACGGCAACTTCTCATTCAACGCGTCCGGAACTTACACCACCGGAAACGCCGGCGCCGACTTCCTGCTTGGTATTCCTGACTCTTACACGCAGGGCAGCGGCGGTTACATTGACGCCCGTACTTACGAGTATTATTTCTATGCACAAGATAGCTGGAAGGTAAGCCAGAAACTGACCATCAACTATGGCACCGGCTACCAGATCGATACTCCGCTGGTCAACCAGCACTTTGGACAGGAAGCGCTGAACTGTTTCCGGCCAGGACAACAATCGACAATCTTCCCGACAGCGCCGCAAGGTTTGCTATTCCCTGGAGACACCGGATGCTCTAAGTCTGGTTACAGTCCTCACTACGATCACTTCGGACCGCGTTTTGGCTTTGCTTATAGCCCGGACCAGAAACTGTCGGTTCGTGGTGGATTCGGCGTTTACTTCAACCGGTCTGAGGAAGAATTGGCCTTGCAGAACTTGGGCGCCGTTCCGTTCTCTACCACCTCTCACGGGGCCGGCGGTTCGGGCGCAGCAAACGCCAATCCATCGTTCACCAACCCATACGTCGACATCGCCACCGGACAAACGGTAGCCAGTCCCTTCCCATTTACACCCGCTACCAAGGGTTCGGCTGTGAACTTCGCTGCTTACGAGCCGCTGGATATCAACACCATCAACCCGAATTTCACTTCGCCGTATGCGATGAACTTCAATCTGAACGTGCAGCGACAGTTGCCGGGCAATATGATTCTCCAGGTCGGCTACGTGGGAGCACAAGGCCGCCATCTGGAGCTTACTTATGAAGGCAATCCGATCTCACCGCAGGGAACTGAGGCCTGCGCTCTGGATCCCGCCTGCGTGTCCAACAGATCGAACCAGCACGTCAGCTACCCTAATCACGCGCTCTTCGCTCCGGGGAACATCTTTGCATCGGTCGGTACACAAGCAACCGTCGGCGTCTCCAGTTACAACTCCATGCAGGTGAGCCTGACCAAGACACTTTCTCATGGCTTAAGCTTCCGTGCGAACTACACCTGGAGTCACTCGATCGACGACACCTCCGGGTTTGAAAACAGCGGCTTCGGATCGCGAGCGGAGGATCCTTACAACCTGGCTCTCGACCGCGGCGATTCGACCTATGACGCCCGTCAGCGATTCGTGATCAATTACGATTACGAAGTTCCACACCTGAGCCGATTCTGGAACAACTATGCCACGCGTACCTTGCTGGACGGCTGGCACGTAGCCGGGATTACCACTCTGCAGTCAGGTTTCCCCATCAACATCGCAGACACGAACTATACTTCGCTGCAGTGCGACGGTTATTCCTATTACGGCTGCTGGGACGCGCCCAACACGGTAGGAAGTGTGCAGACGTACGATCCACGTAATTCTGTTCTCACTAACAACACCAAGGGAACGGGCACGCCGAACAACTACTACTACTTCAACCCGAATGCCTTCGCGGTGGCCCCGTTTGGCGTTCTCGGTGATACCGGTCGCAACGTCGTACGCGGGCCCGGAATCAACAATACGGACATCACGCTCTCGAAGCGGATCTATCTGAGCAAAGGCGAGAGCACACGCCTGATCGAGCTTCGGGCGGAAGGTTACAACGTTTTCAACCACACGCAATTTCAAACGCAGGCGACTACCAGCGGCGGATCTGGCGTGAACGGCGACATCAACAATTCGAACTTCGGGCGCGTTCTATCGGCCAATACGGGCAGACTAGTTCAACTCGGCGCGAAGTTTTACTTCTGATCGAACGCCGGCGATCCTGCCCATGTGGGATCGCCGGCGTTTACTTCATCAGCGCATCTAATCCCGCCTGCGCTATAGCTTCGTCAATCTCTGACTTGGCCCCACTCGCCGATATCCCACCCATTACCTGACCATCTACTTTAATCGGCAATCCGCCTTGATTTGGAAAGAAATCCGGAAAAGCGAGTACGTCGATGTTGCCCTTCTTTAGTGAGTCTTGTCCATTTTTGGATGGGCTCCCGTAAGCGGCTGCATGCCGAGCTTTCTTCTGTGCGAAGTCAATGGTGTTGAGGGATGCCTTATCGTCCTTTTGAAAAAACAGCAAGTTTCCGCTTTCGTCCACGATGCACAAAGAGACGTGTACATTCTGTTTTGCGGCTTCCGCTTCTGAGGCGGCAACCATCGTCTTGATTGCCGCCAGATTCAGGTATTTCTTCGACGGCAGATCAACCGCGGGCGCCAGCACCGAAGCGCCAAGCAGGATGCAGAGGGCTTTCAACATGGGCACGATGGTATCAGGCGGTGCCCAAGAAAATGAAAACCCGGGAGCGAACGTTGCAGTCCGGTCCCGGGTTGAAAAGCCTTGACTAAAGGCAAGTGCTAATTGCCGAGATCACCAAAGTCGCCGTATGCGTTCTCTCCGCGCTCGGCATGCGTTTGGCCAGTGCCGGGAGTGAACGAAATCCCACGCAGCGCTTCAGCGAATTTTGCGGTGCGAAGAACGTGGAACTTTTCCTCGGCGGCCAGTGCAGGGTCAGTCAGGCTCAGCTGGTCCGTTACCACCACCAGGCGGTTCGGGTCGGCGCCGGTATCCCCATTGCCGCTGACCGTGGACGTGATCGCCCAGATCGTCACCGTGCCGTCGCTGTTCACGCGCCCGATGATATTTCGAAGGCCATCGGTCGCGGGCGCCCAAGGTAGACCTGTGGTCGCGTTAAGTCCAGTTGGGTATAGAGGAACGGTGTAGGGAACGCCCAGGTTCAGACCCGACGTGAGCGTATAGGCGAGCTTCCATTGCTGCGCCGCGGCATCGAAGGTCCACTTCTGCAAACCGGCCGTCGTCTGTGTGGCCGCGTGCGAGTAAAGATCGTTGCCGCCGACGTAACCATCGCCCTCATCAGAGACATAAAGCGTTGTGCTGTTCGCAAACCAGAGAGCGAATGGAAACGCTGTCGTGGTCTTCGCCAATGTCGTCGGGAACCCAGCGAGAATGCACATGTTATTGGGCAGGCCGCTCGTCTGCAAAGTGGCCGTGTTGTACGCCAATGGCGTAATCGGCAAAGTGGCGGAGGTGGAGGGCAAGCCGACGCCGTTCGGGCAGGCCTTTCCGGTAGTGTCGACGAAATAGACTGTGTTCACGCCATTGCCGCCGCTGCCCTTGGTGTAGTAGAGCACGTTGTCGTATAGCGCAATCCCGCGAAAGTTGTCGTCTTTGCCGATCTTATCTGGCTTTTGCCCTAGCTCCGTAATGGAGAAACTCGCAACCGGCGTCGGGGTGCCTGGGTTCTGCGCCACTTCACGCGCGCTCGAAGGTGTAATCAGCTGTGCGCCTGCGCCCAGGATAATGTCGTTCGGTTGCGGGTTCGCCCCGTTGCCCGCATTGCCGGCAGTATAGAAGACGTTGTCCAGTTCGTTGTAGATGGCGGCACGTCCGTTATTGCCACTGTAGGCATTGGTCTCGGTGTATTCAAAGTGTCCGTACCGGTCCATCTTCGCAACCGCGCGGTATACGTTTTCGCCGACTGGATTCGTCAGATCAATGGCGCCGGGCGTGTTGGAGTTCGAAACGTCAACCGCGTCGATCGGAGCCACATAGCCCATGAACGTTATAAAGTTCAGGTCGGTAGACAGATGAAGGGCCAATTCCGACTTCGACGAGAAGCTGCCAACCAGATGGTTATGCCGCCCCATGGGACCAACGGAGTCAGGCACTTGCACAGTGCTCACCAACCCGCCACCGGGCCTGATCTGATCCAGGTAAATGGCCGACGTGATACCAAAGCTGCCATCGTAGGGCGCATTGTTCCAGACGAATGGAAAGGTTCCGTCGAAGCGCGCGTCGGACGAGGCCGAACAGCCCGGCTGCGTGTTGGTACAACCCGGAGGCAACGTCTCGCCCACCTGCACCGTATTGGGATTGTTCGCATAAACGGTGCGGCTCAGGATGAGATTGCCGGGCCAGAATGCGTCGAAATCGTAGGAAACGGGCTCCGCTGAGGCCGAAAGTGCACCCATTAAAAGGGCGAGAGAAGAAGCCGCGGCCAGGCGCTTCTTGTGAACAAACATGTACAGTCCTCCGGAAAATCGCTGACTCGTTCTGAGAGCCAGCTGGAACAAATGTCCCGGGGTAGAACGTACCACCCGCTTGTTTCATTCAAGTAACGATTCGATTGCTTATTGTACAGATTGAAACCGGGCAGGAGACGGGTACAAAAAAAGGGCGATGCCCGTAGGCACCGCCCTTTCCTATCGCGTCTGGATTCGGACTTAGTATCGATACTGTTCCGATTTGAACGGACCATCCACCGGCACGCCTAGATAATCCGCCTGGCGTGGCGTGAGTGTCGTCAGCTTTACGCCGATCTTCTCCAAATGCAGGCGAGCCACTTCCTCGTCCAGCTTCTTCGGTAAGGTATAAACGCCGATCGCGTAGGTGTCCTTGTTTCTCCAAAGGTCAATCTGCGCGAGTGTCTGGTTTGCGAAGCTATTGCTCATCACGAAGCTCGGGTGGCCCGTGGCGCAGCCCAGATTCACCAATCGGCCTTCCGCCAGCATGAAGATGCTGTGGCCGTCGGGGAACGTATACATGTCCACCTGCGGCTTGATGTTCGTCCGCTTCACGCCGTCCGCGTTCTTCAACCGGTCCACTTGAATCTCGTTATCGAAGTGGCCGATGTTGCAGACAATCGCCTGATCCTTCATGTACTGCATGTGATCGAGCGTGATGATGTCCACATTCCCGGTGCAGGTCACGTAGATGTCGCCGCGGCCGAGCGTGTCTTCGATGGTGGTTACTTCGAAGCCTTCCATCGCCGCCTGTAGAGCGTTGATGGGGTCGATCTCGGTAACAATCACGCGGGCGCCCATGCCGCGCAGCGAATGTGCCGAACCCTTGCCAACATCGCCGTACCCGCAGATGACCGCTACTTTGCCAGCCACCATAACGTCGGTCGCGCGCTTGATACCGTCGGCGAGCGATTCGCGGCAACCATACAAGTTGTCGAACTTGGACTTCGTCACCGAATCATTGACATTGATGGCAGGCACCAACAGCTTGCCCTCTTCCATCATCTTGTACAAACGATGGACACCGGTGGTCGTCTCTTCGGAGACGCCGCGCCATTCTCTCGCCAGTTCGTGCCAGTGTTTCGGGTTCTCCGAGTAAACCTTCTTCAGCAGCGCTTTGATGACAGCTTCTTCTTCGTTATCTGACGGGCTATCTACCCACTTGTCGCCGTCTTCCAGCTGAACGCCCTTGTGGATCAGAAGCGTCACATCGCCGCCGTCGTCGACCACCAACTGCGGGCCCTTGCCGCCCTTGTGGCTCAGTGCCTGGTAGGTGCACCACCAGTACTCATCCAGCGACTCGCCTTTCCAGGCAAACACCGGGACGCCCGCAGCCGCAATCGCCGCTGCGGCATGGTCCTGTGTGGAGAAAATATTGCAGCTCGCCCAGCGCACGTCGGCGCCCAGATCCACCAGCGTCTCAATCAGGACGGCGGTCTGAATCGTCATATGGAGCGAACCCGTGACGCGGACGCCCGCCAGCGGCTTCTCAGCCGCGTACTTCTGGCGAATCGACATCAGACCGGGCATCTCGTGCTCGGCCACAGAAATCTCTTTACGGCCCCAGTCCGCCAGATTCATATCGGCGACTTTGTATTCGGAGGCAATGCGCGGAAGCGTGGTAGTACCCATTCAGATCCTCTGTCCAGCATTATATCTAATTATCTTGATATGTTGATAGGTAAGTGTCTGGTCTGCTGAAATCTTTTCGTCTTCTAAGTGATCCGCTACGGGTTCGGCTGCTGCTGCTCTTAGCGCGCGAGGAGCTGTCGGTTGCCGAACTGCAGGAAATCCTCGCCAAAGGGCAAAGCCAAATCTCTACCCATCTGTCGCAGATGAAAGCCGCGGGCCTGGTGCAAGACCGGCGGGAAGGGAAGAGCATCTTCTACCGCTCCACGTCCACCACGGGGTCACTGTTAGAGATACTCCAGGAGGCTGCGGCGGAGGTTCCTGAGTCTCAAGACGACGAAGCCTCGTTGCAGCTAGTGCTGGAAAAGCGCCGCGATCGTATGCGCGGTTACTTCGACGCCATGGCCGGACGGTTTGGGCGCGAATATCTGCCCGGGCGCTCGTGGCAAGGTCTGGCAGAGGCATTGTTGTGGCTGCTGCCGCCGATGGACATCGCCGATCTCGGTGCCGGTGAAGGCACGTTTTCGCAGCTATTAGCCCGGCGCGCCCGTTGCGTCATTGCGATCGACAATTCCGCGGAGATGGTAAAGGTAGGCACAGCTCTCGCGAAAAAGCACGGCGTACATAACCTGGAGTACCGTTGTGGCGATCTTGAAGCCATTCCCATAGAAGATCAGCGGGTGGACCTGGCGTTCTTCAGTCAGGCTCTCCATCACGCGCAACATCCCGAACGTGCGCTGGCGGAGGCGTACCGCATTTTGCGTCCGGGCGGAAGAATCGCCATCCTCGACTTGCTGCGCCACCAGTTTGAGCAGGCGCGGGACCTGTATGCCGATGTCTGGCTCGGCTTCAAAGAAGTGGAGTTGCGGCGGCTGTTGCACGGAGTCGGTTTTGAGTCCGTGCAATCCGCCGTTGTCCACCGGGAGGCTGAGGCGCCTCACTTTGAAACGTTGTTGCTGGTCGCCGCTAAGCCTGGGCTGCCTGCGCCTCTGCCGTAATCCTGGTGGCGCCTGAGTTCTGTGCGGTGGGCGTCAGTGCCAGGGGTTCGCGGCCTACCACCAGGTCGAGCAGCCAGTCCGTTAACACTCTCACCTTCTGCGCGCTGCCAGGCATCTTTGCAAGGTAAACGGCGCGCCACATGGCCCAGGCGATTATCCCTGAGAAGTTAAAGCCTCCCACTTGCGCAACGCCCTCACGCCTGCCCACCAAGGCCAATTCGCCAATCGGCTTATATCGGAACTGTTCCGTCGCTTGCCCCTGCAGCGAGGCGATGATGTTGCGTGCTACCGTTGTGCCTTCCCGCGTTGCGTTCTGCGCCGTCGGCGCATAAGTGCCGCCCGTCTGGTTGGGTATCTCAGCGCAATCGCCAATCGCCCAAACGCCCGGCCGGTTCAACACAGCGCAGTCTGCATGCACGCGTATGCCACCGTGTTTGCCCTTCTCGCAATCCAGGTTGGCAACCACCGGATTCGGCTTCACGCCGGCGGCCCAAATCAGCGTATGTGTCGCAATGGAATCGGAAGGCTCTAGTTCCACCTTTTCCCTGTCGGCGCTCTTGATGCTAGTCTTCATACGGATTTCAACGCCATTTTCCTTTAGCTTCTGGGCGGCGTATTCTGCCAGTTGCGGGCTGGTTTCCGACAGCAGGCGATCCCCCGGATTCACCAGCACCGTGCGGACATCTGCTTCCGACGCGTTCCCGTATTGACGCACCTGCTCCCGCACTAGATCGTTTAAGGCAGCCATCGTTTCTACGCCTGTGTAGCCGCCGCCGGCCACCACGAATGTCAGAAGTGCTTTGCGTTTCGCTGGGTCGTGCTCCACCGCCGCCCGCTCCAGGCACGCCGTTACCCGATCGCAGATGGCCGATGCATCCTCCAGGCGTTTCATTTGAAACGAAGTCTCGGCCACTCCTGGTATCTCGTGAAAGTTGGTCACCGAACCGAGAGCGATCACGACGTGGTTCGCCGGAATGGTTGTTGTTTCCTGCTCGAGTCCTCCGGCCCCAAACGTGACCGTGACGGTGTTCGCTGATACGTCCAGCGCCTTGACTGTGCCTTGGATAAAACTGACGCGCTTGGGGAGATTTCGGGCAGGCACAGCGATGTGGCGCGGATCGAGTTCGCCACCTGCCGCCTCGGTCAGCATCGGCGTAAACAGCAGGAAGTTGTCTTCGTCTATCAGCAGTATCTCGCCATTGCCTTCTGCCGGCAGCAAGCGCGCCAGTTCGGTTGCCACGGCGCGGCCGCCGAAGCCCGCACCTAAAATGACGATCCGCTTGCCTTGCGCAACACCCGCGCGGCGGTTGATGCTCGGCTTGGCCCGCGGAATACTTCCATGCCACATACACGGCGCCGCCCCCTGCTGCCGCCAACGAAAGGTTTTTCAGGAAACCCATCTAATAGCTCCCCGCCTGCCGCAGCATGCCACCGTCAATAAAATAGGTCGACCCTGTGACATAGCCTGCTTCGTCCGACGCCAAGTACACGGCAAGGCCAGCGATCTCCTCGGGCCGCCCCCAACGGTTAAGCGGAATTTCGGCCATAAGCGATTTCTCGAGCTCAGGTTGTGCCTGAATGTCGGCATCAATCGGCGTATACACCGCGCCGGGCCCGATGTTATTCACAGTAATGTTGTGCTTGGCGAATTCTACGGCTGCGGTCCGCATCAACATCCGCAAGCCTCCTTTGGAAGCGCAGTAAATTGCGTTTGTCGGCATGGGTAAATCTTCATGCACCGACGAGATGTTGATGATGCGACCTCCCCCGCCTTGCTTAATCATTTGCTTCGCTCCGGCCTGCATCACCAGGAACGGACCTAGCAGGTTAACGTCAATAATCTTCTTCGCCTCGGCGTAAGGATAATCCACCAGATCGAACTTCTTCTCGATCCCGGCGTTGTTGACCACGATATCCAGGCGGCCAAACTCCTGCAACGTTTGATTGATGAGGTTTTCCACCTGGCCCGGATCGGAAATGTCTGCCGCAACAGCGATAGTTTTCCCTCCGGCCGCCTTGATCTGATCTTCGGTTTCCTTGGGTCGATCCGGCGTACCCACGTAGTCCACCACCACGGATGCGCCTTCTTTGGCGAAACGCGTTGCGATTCCTTGGCCGATGCCCGTCGCCGCACCTGTGACAATCGCCACGCGATTTTTGAGCTGCACTGTTGGTTCTCCCGTCACGTTGGAACCGCTGAGGCTGGTTCCGTTTCAGGTGTTGGAACCCGACGACGGTTACAGTTCGGTTTGTCGGCTGTCCAACGGCAGGCAAAGGGTAAACGTGGAGCCCTCCCCTAATTGGCTGCTGGCCACAATCGTTCCGTGATGCCGGGTGATGATCCACTGGGCAATGGACAGTCCCAGGCCCGCGCCTCCGCTTTCACGGGAGCGATCCTTGGATGCGCGGTAGAACCGGTCGAAGATATAGGGCAGCGTTTCCGGCCCGATGCCGATTCCGGTATCCCGGACCCTTACCGTCGCCATCTGTGTTGCGCCGTGTTCGGCCTGCAGTGTCACCGTGATGGAACCAGCAGCCGCGGTTGCTTTTACCGCATTGTCCAGCAGCACCACCACTGCCCGGCGCAGGGCGTCTCGATCGCCCCAAACCGTTGCCGTAGTGTCCAGGGATGTCGCAATGCGTACTTGTTTCGCCTCCGCTAGCACGCGCATTTCGTCGCAGGCCTCGCTGACAACCTCGGCCAATCCGAATGATTCAAACTGCCATTGTTCGTCGGAGGAATCCGCCCGGGCCAGCGTCAACAGATCTGCCAGCAATTTCGATGTCCGTTCTGTCTGAGTGATCACCACGCCCCAAGCGGCGTTGTACTCCTCCGGCGTTCGAAGGCGTGCCTGCGTCACTTCCGCGGTAGTGCGAATGATCGCTACCGGCGTGCGCAATTCGTGCGAGGCATCGGCCGTAAACTGCGTGATCTTCCGGAAGGCCGATTCCAGCCGGCTCAACATGCTGTTGAGTACATCCGCCAGGCGATCGAGTTCGTCACCAGACGTGCCGCGCGGCAGCCGCTGCGAGAGGTTCACGGCGCTGATGCGTTCCGCCGCTTCGGCCAGCCGGTTTAAGGGCGCCAGTGCTCGACCGCTCATCCAATAACCGCCCATGGAGGCCAGCAGCAACAGAATCGGTGAGCCCAGTGCAACGGTCCAGAGAAAATCGCTTTGCACCTCTTCGAGTTCATCCACCGGCAACGCAATCTGCACAATCCCGATTCGTAACGGCGCCGTCAAGACCCGCAGTTGTCCGTGGCGGACTCGAATGGTTTGCGTGCGCCCTCGCGCGGGAAGCCTCGCGGCAGACGGCAGCCGAATGTCCCAAGATTCGGTGCCCGGCGAGCGGTAAATCCAGCGTCCAGAGGGATCGGCGATCTTCAGGTAATTGGCGGCCGGCGTTAAGACACTTTGTTCGCCGAGTTCTTCCAGCAGGTGCGAGACATCTTTGCTCATCGTCTGCTCATCGATGTACGGGCGGATGGTCCCAAGGCGCGCCCGCAATTCTTTATCCACGGTCTCGCGGATGCTCTGTTGCAGCGCGATCCAGATGCCCACACCGACAATTGCGAACGTGAACGCAAGAACCGCCGCATACCAGGCGGTCATTTGAAAACGGAGCGAGCGCCGGTTCACGCCTAATCTCGCAGAATGTAGCCAAAACCGCGCAGCGTATGAATCAACCGAGGCTCAGCGCCAGATTCCAGCTTTTCACGTAGCAGCTTAATGTAAACATCTACCGTGTTGCTTTCCACATCCTCGTCGAAGCCCCACACGGCTTCAATGATGGAGGAGCGCGAGACCGCGCGACCCACCCGCCGCATCAGGAACTCCAGCAATCGAAACTCGGTCGCGGTCAGCAGAATCTCCCGATCGCCTCGCATGACTCGATGAGAGGCCGGCTCCAGGGTGAGGGTGTCGAGCGTTAACGTCTGCTTGGGAGTGGTCTCGGCGCGTCTAGCCAACGCACGAATACGCGCCTTCAACACGCTGAACGCGAATGGCTTCACCAGATAATCGTCGGCGCCTGCATCCAGGCCCTTCACAATGTCGGCTTCCGTATCGCGCGCCGTTAGCAACAAGATTGGAACGCTGCAGCGCTGGGCGCGCAGGCGACGCGTTACTTCCACCCCGTCCAGGCTCGGCATCATGACATCCAGAAGAGCCACATCGAAAGAACTGGTCAGTGCAGCGGAAAACGCCTCCGCGCCGTCGCGCGTAAGAGTCACGGTGTGATTCTCTTCCTGCAACCCTTGCTGCAGGAGTGCGCCCATGGCCGGTTCGTCTTCCGCTACCAGTACCCACATTCTTAAGGCGCTACAACCAGCAGCTTGAACGTCCCGGGCTTGATGCTGGGTCGCGGGTGAGCATTCGCAGCGCTAGCGGCGGGTGCGGGTCCAAACTCAGCGTCCGGAAGATACACTGTATGCGTTTTCAGGTCGAGCGCCATGGTGCGGGCGCCGGTTTGCGTCGTCACCGTTTGCGCTACCGAGTATTTATCGGCGGAATCCTGCTTTACGACGGTCAGCGTTCCCGATTCTCCATTGGAGGCAAAGGCCAGCTTCGTCGACGGATCGAAGCCCGCCGCATCCGGTCCCTCGCCGATCGGCACCGTTGCCACAACTTTGCCGTTATCGTAGTTCACTACCACCATAGCTTTGCCATCGCACACCGCGAACAAGCGATGAGTTTTGGTGTCGATCGCCAGGCCCGAAGGCGACTCGGCAGGTGCAATGGACCAATGCGCCTTTACCGCCATGGTCTTCGGGTCGATGTGAACAATCTCGTTCTTGTCCTCTATGTTGACGAACAGGTTGCCCTTTCCGTCGGCGGCCGGAAACTCCGGTTTGCCACCCAGCGCAATAGTTCCAAGCACCTTGCCGTCTTTAGCATCGATCACGGTCGCGTCTTGGCTGCGGCCATTGAAGGCGAATACGCGCTGTGTTGTCGGCTCGTACAAAATGCCGTCGGGATTGGTGCCCGTCTTGGCTGTGCCCGTCACCGCCATCGTCTTCAGGTCGAACATCACGACATCGTTATCCCGTCCGGCGCTGATGAAGCCTTTTCCAAGGTCGTTAGCGATGGCGATCCCGTGAACCCCATTTGTATTTGGAATTTTGCCCACAACTTTGCCGGAGTCGAGATCCACCACGTCTACCTCGGTGGCATGCGACACGTAGAGTTTCCGATTGTCCGAATCAGCGGTCGCATAGTCCCAGCCGCCCGGACCCGGAATCGAAATCGTCGACTTCATGTGATACTGCGGCGTTGCTGCCGCTGCACCTGCCGGCAATAAAGCAGCCGCAAGGGCTAGCGATGATACGAAAGAACTGCGCACACATGTCTCCTTCACACTGTCAATTAACATCTTGAACCCAATCTGCCGTCTTCGCCGAGTTTGCCCGATGTGAGTAAATCGAGAAACCAGATTTTTTCCACGCGCGCTAAGTCGATTTCTTCTGGCGCGCGCAGCACGAAACGTTTGGCGTTACGCTGCGAAATCCACCAGATATCTCCGCCTTGCGCCGCCACTCGGTCGGTGCCGCGCGGCTGAGCTTTCAGAAGACCGCGCCGGATCCAACTCAGAATCTTGTGAACGTCCACCCCAAACGCATCGGCGAGCCTTGTAGCCGAGTATCCATCGAGATTCTGCTTAATTCGATTACGATTGAGTTTAATCTGTATGGCGGCAACCGAACGAGAATAGCCGGCGGCCGCCAAACGACGCTGAATCCCGCTAGGCGTTAAATGCCCGAAACGTTCCAGCAGATCTTCTTCCGCTGCCGACCATGGGTATTCTTTCGCTCTAGTCACCCCGAGCTCCGCGCCACGTCTGTAAATCGCGTACGGAGGCCAGCCAACCTCCTGGCTCAAGCGTTTCAGCGCATGGCGGTCACCCAGTCGTTGGTTCCGGTACGCATCGCGAATAGCAGCATCCAGCTTTGAATCAGGCTTGTACTTCCACTTATTGGCCGTGGGCGTCCGTACGGACGCGGTGGAATGAGTTTCAACCGTCATAGGCGCAAGCAATGCGCAGCATCGGTCGTCCTCCGCGATGCGTGCGTCCTTCGAACATACAAAGCCAATCTGAAAAATCCCTGAACTGTGCACCTGCGAGGTCACGGGCCCAGAAACAAAACGGGTATGCGCTACCGTTTTAGAGCGTTACCAAGCTTGGCCAAACTCGTACGCTCGAGGATTGCTATGGAGGTTTTGTGACATACGACGTAATCGTCATTGGGTCCGGGCAGGGTGGAAACCCGTTGGCCTACCGGCTTTCACAGGATGGCCTTCGAGTGGCTATCGTTGAATCGAACAAGTTAGGCGGCACGTGCATCAACACAGGCTGTACGCCGACAAAGACTCTTGTTGCATCGGCGCAGGTTGCACATTACGTTCGGGACTCCGCGCGTTGGGGAGTGCATACCGATCCGCCCACCGTCAACCTCGCCGAAGTGCAAGCACGCAAAGAGGACGTGGTTGCTAAATCGCGATCCGGCTGGGAGAAGAAGTTCGACGGTTCCGCCAATCCGCGGCTCTATCGCACTCGCGCCCGGTTTGTTGGACCAAAGCAAGTCGAAGTGAGCGGCGAGGTCCTCACTGCCGATAAAATTTTCATCGATACAGGCGGACGACCGTCAGTACCAACCTTGGAAGGTATCGACTCCGTTCCGTTCCTTACTAATGTCAGCATTCTTGGGTTGAATGAAATCCCGAAACACCTGTTGGTGCTGGGCGGCGGCTACATCGGCCTGGAATTCGCGCAGATGTTTCGCCGGTTCGGCAGCGAAGTGACGGTCGTCCACACGGGCGCGCAACTCCTACCCCAGGAGGACCAAGACATCGCGACCGAACTGCTGCGCGCGCTCTCGGAGGAAGGCCTCCAAATTTTGTTGAACGCACAGGCCAAACGGGTTCGAAGTGCCGGTGGCATTGAACTCGACGTCGATACTGCGGAAGGCCCGAAAACTCTCTCCGGCTCGCACCTTCTGGTCGCAACGGGGCGCAAACCGAACGTCGAAGACTTGAATCTGGAGAGCACCGGAGTAAAGCTGAATGAGCGCGGTTTCATCGCCGTCAACGATCGTCTGGAAACAAGTGCTGAAGGAATCTGGGCCATTGGAGACGTCACCGGCGGCCCTGCCTTCACTCACATTTCTTACAACGATTACCAGATTCTTTATGCGAACGTGTTCCAGGGCGGAACCATCTCTACAAAAAGCCGGCTTGTGCCCTATGCCGTGTACACCGACCCCGAACTGGGACGCGTCGGGTTGACGGAGAAAGCGGCACGCGCACAAGGACGCAAGCTGAAGATCGGCACGATACCCCTGACGTGGGTCGCCCGCGCCATTGAACGCGGGGAAACCAGCGGCCTGATGAAGCTGGTGGTGGATGCGCAAACCGACAAGGTGATTGGCGCCGCCATGCTGTGCTCCGAGGGCGGCGAACTGGTGCAGATCATCAGCACGCTTATGTTGTGCGACAAACCGTATACCACGCTGAAGGGTGCCATTTACATCCACCCGACGCTCGCGGAAGGATTCTTCACCCTGATGGAAGCCGTGAAGCCGGTCGACTAAATCAGGCGGTTGCCGGTAACCTGCGTGTCGTAGCCGCTGGCTCCGGCCAGCTCCTGCCGGAATCGGAGCAGGGAAATCGTGTCGAGCAACCTCTCCACCGCCGGCAGGCTCAGATATTCTTGGCGCAAGACCAGATCGTATCGGGCGCGTTCCAGCGGAACGAAACCCAATCCGAACACACGTGCTGCCGCTTGCGTGGCAATACAGCAGTCTGCTGAACCCCCTTTCACTGCCGCAGCCGCCGCCAAGTGTCCAGGCACTTCGCGCGCATAGCCACTTACGTCCCCGGGCTTTACTCTCAAGTGCGCGAGTTGCTTATCCAGCAGGGCACGGCATCCGGCGCCCGCTTCACGGTTCACGAATCGAACGTTCCGCCGCGTCAGGTCTTCCACCGTGCGTATGGATTTGGGATTCCCGGGCGCCGTCACCAGGCCTTCTTCCCAAACCGCGAAAGAGATAACGGCGATCGAGTTTCTCCGAAAAGAACGCAGAATGTTCGACAGATTCGCGTCGCTTGTTTCCGTACTTTCAGGCAGAGAACTGTCACGCAGATGCGTGCCGGCAATATGAATCTCGTCCCGTTTCAAGGCCCGCAGCGCTTGCGAGCTGTTGTGATGCAGCAGGATGAGTTCCACGCCTGCCCGCTGCAGATAAGGTGCCAGCAAGCTCATCGCCGGATCGCAACCGGATAGAAGCAGCCGGTTATGCAGAGCGCCTTCGTCGACATGGCAATCCACACGGGCCTTCTTGCCGCTGCCTGAGGTTTGTGTGACCCAGCCGTCGCTCGTCGTCAGCCAGAAGGCAGTTGGGGGCGCAGGCGCTGCAAACAGACGGTCGCCGACATAACAAAGCTGCACCGGATCACCGGGTTCAATGGAAGCGTTCGCCTCCAACAACATCGCATTCGCCGGATGCTTTTGTGTTGCCGGTTCCGCTTCCAATTGGAACAGTTCTTCCACCGAAACACCCAACTCACGCGCCAGGCGGAGGCTCACGGCGGTGTTCGGAACATACGTCCCCGCCTCAATCGCATACATTGCCTGTCGGCTGATGCCGATCGCGGTTGCCAGTGCTGCCACTGGCAAACCCCGCCGGCTGCGAACGTCCGCAACGCTGTTACGCATAGCCATCCGGTGGTCACCAGTATAGAGGAAGGAGATCTTTTTTGCGCTACACTGTCTCGTGAAGTGGACATGACGAAGCCTTCCTGCCAGAGAATTGCGCTTGCACTTTTAATCGCCCTAAGTTGTACGGGGGTGGTTAACGCGCAGGCCACGGCAACCATCTCGGGCACCATCACCGACCAGTCCGGGGCAGCCATTTCCACAGCCGCAGTTACCGCCACCAACACTGCGCTTTCGGTTTCAAGAACCGTGTCCACCGATAGCCGCGGACATTACACCGTTCCCTTGCTGGCAGTGGGACCGTACGATATTCAGGTCGCTAAGCGCGGCTTCCGCGAAGGCATGCGTTCGGGTGTCAACCTGGCGGTAAACCAGGACGCCACCGTCGATCTGGTTTTGACTGTGGGGGACGTTCAGCAGCAAATTACCGTGATCGCTGACGCGCCCATCGTCCAGACATCCACCGCGGATATTTCCGGAGTGGTGCGCGAACGGCAAATTGAGAATCTTCCGTTGAACGGTCGCAGCTTCGATTTACTGCTGACTCTCAACCCGGGCGTGGTGAACTACACTTCGCAGAAGACCGGCGGCATCGGTGTTTCCAATTCCACCGTAGGCAACAACTTTGCCGTTACCGGCAACCGCCCTCAACAAAATCTGTTTCTGCTGAATGGTGTCGAGTTCACGGGTGCTGCGGAAAACAATTTCCAACCCGGAGGGACCAGCCAAGAGCTCCTCGGTGTCGATGCTGTTCGCGAGTTCAACGTGCTGCGCGATTCTTACAGCGCTGAATACGGCAAACGCCCGGGCGCGCAAGTGTTGATCGTTACCAAGTCCGGCAGCAACGAGTTGCACGGATCTATCTACGAGTTCTTTCGCAACAACGCCTTCGACGCCCGAAATTTCTTCGATGGCTCGAGCACTCCGGGCTTCCAGCGGAACCAGTTCGGCGGCGCGCTCGGCGGACCAATCAGGAAAAACAAGACATACATCTTCGGCAACTACGAGGGTTTCTTCCAGCACCTGCACCAGACCGGAGTTGACCTTGTGCCGGACATCAATGCCCGCAACGGCTTTCTGCCTTGCAAGCTGGTCACGCCCGCCCCACGCAGTTGCCCCGCGTCTGGCTTAGTGTCCGTTGGCGTCTCGCCATTAATCAATGCCTGGCCGGTGCAAAGCCCGGGCGCGCCCGATTACGGCGGCATCTCCGAGGCCTTCAACAGTCCCTTGCAAACCATCCGCGACAACTTCGGCACCGTCCGCGTAGACCATACAATCTCAGCGAAAGACACGCTGAATGCCGTGTACACCATCGATGACAGCGCCGATTTCACGCCCACCAGCACAAACTCCTACAGCGCCGATGCCGAAACCCTGCGCGAACAAGTGGCCAGCATTGCTGAAACTCACGTCTTCTCGCCGCGCTTGATCAACCAGGCCACTGTCGGTTACTCGCGTGCCGGTTATTTCTTCACGGGCGAACCCACACCGGGAACGCCGGCCGCCAGCTTGTCCGGTTTCCTGCAGGGCAAGCCGGTGGGAGCCATCGTTGTGGGAGGGAGTGCCGCGTCGAACCCAACCGCGCAGCTGAGCTTGGCGGGCAGCAATAACGGCAGCAACCTGCTGGTGGCACGCAATCTGTTTACATATCAAGACCAGCTTTCATGGTCGTCCGGCCGCCACCAGATTACGGCGGGCGTCTGGTTCCAGCGTCTTCGCTCGAATGAACAGCTGGCGTTGAGTCAATATGGTCAGGCAACCTTCACCAGCCTGCAGACTCTGCTGCAGGGTACGGTAGGCACCCTGCTCTATGACCCCACGCCAACCCCGCTCGGCTGGCGTTCCTGGTACGCTGCCTGGTTCGTGAACGACGTTCTTCGCCTCAGCCGTACACTAACGCTCTCGCTTGGCTTTCGCGACGAATACAGCACCGGCTGGAACGAGCAAAACGGACGCGCCGCGAATTACATCTACCCGAGTGGCGTTATCTCCACACAGCCACGCATCGCGAGCAGCCTGTTTACTGTAAACAACGCGAAGTTTCTTCCGCAGCCCCGCGCCGGCTTGGCCTGGAGTCCCTTCGGCGGAGCTCGAAGCACCGTCATCCACGCCGGTTTCGGCATGTTTAACGACTTGCAGGATGCGCTCGGCTATCGAACCGACCAGAACGCGCCCTTTAATCCGACGTATAGCCTTCCCTCGCTGCCCGTTTCGCGCCTGCCGCTTGCTTCCGGTGCGGCCATATCTTCCACCGCCCGCCTGGTTCCGGGCGGAGTGCAACCCGATATGCGGACCCCGACGTTGGTCTCCTGGTCGTTCCGCGTCTCTCAGGCTTTAACGGAAAACACCTTGCTGACTCTCGGCTATGTCGGATCGCACGGTTACCACGAACTGATTGGTATCGACGCCAACGAGCCTTTCCCCGTCATCTGCCCCGCGTCGCCATGCCCCGCAATCTACCCAGGCACCTTTCCGGCTGGGATTTCTGGCACTCCCGTCCCGGCCGGAACCTACTACGTCCCGACTACCACGCGCGCGAACCCCGCAATCGCCAATACTTGGACCTATTTCTCCGAAGGTGACAGCACCTACCACGCTATGCAAGCCGATCTGAACCACCGCTTCAGCAGCGGCGTCTCCCTGCGTGGTGCTTACACCTGGTCGAAGACCATCGACGATGGCGACTCGTTAAACGCCACTACCTCCGGCGGCGAGCCGGCACTCGCGTCGAATCCCTTCAACTTGCGCGCGGACCGCGGGCTGGCCAACTTCGATGTGCGCCACGTGGGCGTTTTCAGCGCTGTTTACGATTTACCTTTTGGCCAGGGCAGGGCCTTACTGCACGACCACACCGGCTGGCGAAACTGGCTCGCGAGCGGCTGGTCCACCAACACCATCGTCACCATTCAAAGCGGCTTCCCGTTCACGCCGCAGTTGAGCTACAACCCCTCAAACAACGGCGACACACGTAATCCCGTTCGGCCGTTCGTCAATCCGGCTTTTACCGGAAGCGTGGTCTCGGGCAATCCCAATCAGTGGTTCAATCCGGCTGCGTTTCTGGCGCCGCCGGCTGCCAGCGGCTTTTATGGGAATCTTGGGCGCGACACGCTCATCGGGCCCGGGCTCGGCACTTGGGATTTCTCGCTAATAAAAAACAGTGCCGTCAGCGAACGAAGTCGCGTGCAGTTCCGCGCGGAAGCATTCAATCTGCTGAACCGCGCAAATTTCAATACGCCCAATGCAATTGCATTTACGCCCTCTGGCGTGTCGCCAACCGCGGGCCTGATTACGGCCACGTCCACCACGGCACGCCAGATTCAACTTGCGCTCAAACTACTTTGGTAAACGCGACTAAGCCTTGCGGCGAACCGCGCGGAAAGCGATACCAACCAAGCCCAGCGCGGCAAAGCCAAACGCAGCCGGCTCTGGTGTCGCCGTGCCAGGGAGTCCCGGTGCTAACCCGGCATTGATAAGGTCTTGATCGGCCAGAGCCGCAATCAGACTGTCGGCTTCGGTAGTGGGATGTTCGCCGTCCCAAAAGGCGTAGTCGTCTGGGTTCACGCCGGCCAGTCCCATCGCCGGAGTGCTTGTGTTTAACGAAAGCGTGTTGAACAGGCTGTTCACGTCAATGGGAACAACCGAGATCCCCGCCTGGCTCAGCAGGCTGAGATCCGCCGCCTGCGTCATATTGTAGGCGGCACTGGCCGCTGAGGCGGCTCCGCTTGGCACCAGTCCTGCCGCAACCGCCGCAACCGCCGCCGGCGACTTACCCAGGTCCGGTTCGCCCACCCAAACGAAGTTCTTCGCACCCTCGCTTGCCAATGTCTGAATGTTGCTGGCCACGTTATTGGCGGCCGTCACTGGGTTCCCGCCTGCGTAGATGTCGTTCGATCCCGCCCAGAAAACATATAGCGAATTGGGGTCGGCCTTGGAGGCGTTGAAGAAGTTGAAGATGCTTACCTGATCCGCCGTGTAAGGAATGGCCGGATTAGTTGTCAAAGTCAACAGATTAAAGGCCGGGTTTGTCCCCGTTGACGCACCCGCAACCGCATAGTTTGTGCCAGAGAAGTTCGGCACAATCGCGCCGCCCACATTGCTGATGATCGGTTGGGGGTCGGCGAGGTTCAGCTTGGTCGCTAACTGGTCGATCCAAAGCCCGGTGGGTCCGCCCGCCGGAATGGCTGGCGTGGTGTTCTTGCCGTCAGTGGCCGCATTGGGGGCGTAATTAGAGCTTCCGTTGTAGGCGAATTGGCCGCCAAGAGCCGCTGCCGCATTCCCGTTGTCCGAGAGACTATCTCCGAAAACCACCAGTTTATCGATGTTGGCCGCGTATGTGGTCGCAAGCGACGCGCAGGCAACTATCCCTGTAGCAACAAGAGTTCTAAGGCGCATTCATTCAATGCTATGCCAAAGCAACTAGCGAAGCTAGCACGCCCATGGCTCGAAGTACTAACCCGCCATAGAACGAGGGGTATATGTCTCATTCGCGTCGCTACTATGAAAGTTGCTGAAATCACTCCCCTTCATTCTGGTCGTTCTCGCTTGCTCCACGGTCGCTTACGCTCAGAACCGCTCAGAAATTGAAGTCATCGCGGACCTCACCGACGCCCCGCGCAAGGTCATCCACTCTCATCTCACCATCCCCGTCCACCCCGGACCGCTCACTCTCTACTACCCCGAGTGGATCCCTGGCGAGCACGGTCCCACTGGTCCCATCAGTAACTTGGCTGGCTTGGTTTTTACCGTTGGGGAGACAACCATTCCCTGGCGTCGCGATGACGTAAATATGTACGCGCTGCACCTGGATGTGCCGGAAGGCGCAACGTCGCTGGGTGTAAAACTCGACTTCCTGGCCGCCGCCGACCCGAGTGGCTTTTCGGCCGGCGCCTGCACCACTTCCACGCTCGCGGTTCTGAACTGGAGCGAGCTGGTTCTCTACCCGGCAGGTCCTCCGTCAAGCGAAATTGTCTTTAAGCCATCGGTGCGTGTGCCGGAGGGCTGGGAGTTCGGAACCGCCCTGAGCCGGACGGCCGCCGACGGAACTTTACACCACTTTGCCGCGACGTCGCTTGAAATGCTGGTCGATTCTCCGGTGCTCGCCGGGCGCTACTTTCGCGAGGTGCCGCTCGCGCCGGACGTTACACCGAAGCATTTCCTCGATATCGCCGCCGATGAACCCGAGGACCTGGCCATCACCGACGAGCAAATCAAAAGCTACAGCCGCCTGGTGCGTGAGGCTGGCGCGCTTTTCGCGTCGCGTCACTACGACTCCTACCACTTCCTCCTTACTCTGAGTGATTCGGTCGCGCACTTCGGCCTGGAGCACCATCAATCGAGCGATGATCGCGCCGAAGCCCGTACCCTCGTCGATGAAGACTCCGAACTCCTGGAAGCAGACCTCCTTCCGCATGAGTTCACGCACTCCTGGAATGGCAAATACCGCCGTCCGGCCGGGCTTGTCACCCGCAACTATCAGGAGCCAATGAAGGGCGATTTGCTGTGGGTGTACGAAGGGCTCACCAACTATGTGGGCGACGTGCTGGCGGCGCGAGTCGGACTGTGGACGCCGGAACAGTTCCGGGCTCACTTGGCCTTGAGCGCGGCGACGCAGGAGTACCGCCCGGGCCGGGACTGGCGCACGCTCGATGACACTGCAGTCGCCGCGCAGACTCTATATGATGCGCCACGGGGCTGGGACAATTGGCGTCGCTCGGTCGACTACTATCCCGAAGGCGAATTGGTCTGGCTGGATGTCGACACCATCATCCGCGAACAGTCGCATGGGAAGAAAACCTTGAACGACTTCGCCGCCAAGTTCTACGGGGTCGGTGGCGATACCGGGCCTAAAGTTGTTCCCTACAACTTGGACCAGCTGATCGCGGCTCTAAACGAAATCCAGCCTTACGACTGGGCCGCTTATTTCCATTCAAAGGTCTACACCGTACAACCGCACGCTCCGTTTGATGGCATCGTCCGTGGCGGTTACCGCATGGAATACACCAGTAATGAGAATGAGTTTCTGCGGGCGGCTTTGCGCAAAGGCGGAACCGATACCTGGTTCGGCGCCGGGTTCTCCGCCGGTCAGGACGGTATCGTCAGCGATGTTCGTGTCGGCTCTCCCGCTTATCAGGCTGGTTTTGGCCCGGGGATGAAAGTACTTGCCGTCAACGGGCGCAAGCTGTCAGAAGACTCGCTCCGCGCCGCGCTCAACGCGGCTAAACTGTCTCCGCAATCCACGGAGTTTATTGTCGAGAACGACCTGAGTTACCGCGTCCTGCACCTCGACTACCACAACGGCGAAAGATTTCCGCAGTTAGTGCGCGATACTGCCCACCCCGACCTTCTGGAGAACATACTGAAGCCCCTAGTACCATCCACCCCGCAGAATTGACTTTGTTTTCACACCGCCGGGTATGATCTACTAATACGGGCTGTAGCTAAAGGACTTCTAGAACCATGGCACTCACAACCAAAAATAGACAGGTCAGCGATGTTACCGTCGTTGACTTGCATGGAAAAATCACGCTCGGCGAAAACACGGGCATCCTCCGCGACGAACTCCGTTCGCTGCTGTCTCAAGGCAAGAAGCACATTGTGCTTAACATGCAGGATGTCAGCTATGTCGACAGCGCAGGCCTCGGCGAACTGGTGGGTGCATACACGACTGCCACCAACCAGGGCGGCGCAGTCAAGCTGCTTCACTTACAGGGCAAAATGAAAGATCTCATGCAGATTACTAAACTGCACACAATCTTCCCCGCCTACGACAATGAGCAGGAAGCGGTAGCCAGCTTCAGCGGCGCCGCTACGGCATAGCGCGGGCCGCTCAGTTCCTCAGCCGCCGGATCCGGTAATCGTCCACTTGGGGCATCCGGATGACGCGGCACATTTCGAACAGTCTGGATCGGGCCCGCTCCCCGATCCGCTGTTCGAGCGTCGTTCGATACGAAGCTGCGGTCGTACCCGATCCCTTCTCAACAGTCCTCCGCCGATGTCCGGATCCACCAGATTCGTGGTTGCGATCAAAGCCTTTCGGTGGTTGTACCGGTGAGTCACAATCGCCGTTACCGTGTCTTCGGTCCAATCCGTAATCCGATGCGCCCCTAAGTCATCCAGCAGCAGAATCTCAGTCTCCAGCGCCACGCGATACGCTTCCCGGCTGCTGGTGCCCAGCGCTTCGCTATAGCCGGCGCGTATCTTTTCCAACAGGTCCTTGATAGTCGAAAAAAATGCCTTCGTGCCCACGCGACAGCAGCTGCCGCAGCGCCGCAACGGCCAGATGTGTTTTCCCGGTTCCCGGCGCCCCTACCAGCAGTAGCCCAGGTTTCTCAGGGTCAGGGAATCTTCGTGTGAACGCCGCCACCGCCAGCATCACGTCCGCCAGCCCACGCTGCGCCGTCGGATTATCCTGCGGTAACCGGAAGGTCTCAAAGGACGCATTCCGGTAGTTCTCGGGAATGTGCGCGTTCGCTTCGAACGTTGCGGGCGCAGTCTCCGCCACGCACGCGCAGCGCTCCGCCGTCCGTATCTCATCACGGTCCGACACCACCCAGCCCGTGCCGCCGCACACCTTGCAATCTGCTCTTGCCATTATTTCCGTGAGGAACTGCAGGAAGCGAAGCCTTATTGGCCGATTTTCATCCGGCCATCCAGTTCATCCCACAAAGACTGCAGCGCAATCCGCTGACCGTTCTGCAACTGCATTCCCGCCATGCGCTCCAGGTTCTGCTTGTCCCGGCTCCACTCCCAGCCCGTTCGCGACGGCGTCTCGCCTGCGTAGCGGGTTCGGAACTCCTCCACCCTCAACGGATGCGTGGCCGTTGCCATCCCCATAGTGTACCCGTCGTGCACCGGCTACGCCTTCGTGCTATTCAAGGACAACTAGCGGCTCGTTTGCGCCCACCGTCGCGCCTTCCACCGCGCTGACCCGCGAAACTACGCCCGCGCGAGGCGCTTTCACCTCGTTCTGCATCTTCATGGCTTCCACCACCACCAGGCCTTGACCTGCCTCTACTGCGGCGCCTACCGTCACCAGCACTTTCACCACCTTGCCGGGCATTTGCGTCCTCAGTTCCAGCGGACCGTTCCGCTGTGCTGCTCCCGCCCCGGCCGATTGATCCCGTTCATCCGACACCGTTGCGAAGAACCGTCGCGACCCGGTCCACACTTCTACCCCAGTACCACGCGTTGACACATGAACGGTGTAACTGCGCGAGCCATGGAGAACGGAGTACACGCCCGGCATTACTTCCGAAACCGAAGCGCTACCGGACGCACCCTCCAGCGTGTAATGGGAAACGCCGTCGCCATTCAACTGCAGCTCCAACAGATAGCTGGTTGCGTCCACGTCGATTCGCAGCTTCATTCGGCTTGTGCCCCGCGCATCAATGTCCGGCGTCCCGTGGTTCGCCACATGCTTTGAGGAGTCGAACACGGCGCTGTTGAAACGGGCGCTGTCAGAGTCGATTGTGCCGCTGCCACCAGCGACGCCGCCAGCGCCGGCAATGGTTCGTTGGTGGACGGAGGCGCAGGGAGACTCTCTAGAAATCCGGTGTCAAGCTCGCCAGCTCGAAACCGTTCGTCCGTCAGCACGCGCCGGAACAATGCGAGGTTTGTGGCAATGCCCATCACCGTGTACTCCGTTAATGCTCGGCGCATCCGTTCTATCGCAGCGGGACGGTCTGCCGCCCACACCGAGAGCTTTGCCAGCAGCGGATCGTATTCCAGCGGAACCGTCCATCCGGGATACACGCCGCCATCCACTCGCACGCCCGGCCCAGACGGTTCGAAGTACTGCAGCAGGCGCCCCGGACTCGGAAAGTAATTGTTTTCCGGATCCTCTGCATAAATGCGGCACTCCAGCGCCGACCCGGTCCAACGGACATCTTCTTGCTTCACCGTCAGCCGCTCACCGGCCGCAATCCGGATTTGCCACTGCACCAGGTCGAGCCCCGTTACCCACTCCGTGACCGGATGCTCCACTTGCAGGCGCGTGTTCATCTCCAGAAAGTAGAAACGGCCTTGTTGGTCCGCCAAGAATTCTAAAGTGCCGGCATTCGAGTACCCCACTGCTCCTGCGATTCGCAGCGCTGCTTCGCCCATGCGCTCCCTCAAATCGGGAAAGCTCTGCGTCAGCGGGGAAGGGCATTCCTCTACTACTTTCTGGTGCCGGCGTTGAATCGAGCATTCCCGTTCGCCCAGGTGGATCAAGTGCCCGTGCTCATCACCTAGCACCTGAATCTCAATGTGGCGCGGCTGCTCAATCAGCTTTTCTATGTAAACCTCGCCCGACCCAAAGGCACGCTCCGCCTCGCTCGCCGCGGCTCGCATCGCGTTCTCTAGCTGGTCGGCGGAATCAACACGCCGCATGCCTTTACCGCCACCGCCGGCCGCGGCTTTTAGCAGAATCGGATAGCCAATCTGCGCCGCCGTATCGCGTGCTTCCGCAAACGACGACAGCCCCTGTTCGGTTCCTGGCACCACGGGCGCGCCAGCCGCTATCGCGACCCGGCGTGCTGCGGTCTTCGATCCCATCTGCTCAATCGCCCGCCAGGACGGTCCAATGAACTGAATGCCCGCCTCCGCGCAGCTCTTCGCAAAGCTTGCATTCTCACTTAGAAAACCGTAGCCGGGGTGAATCGCTTCGGCTCCTGTCTCGCGCGCCGCATGGAGTATCCGGTCTCCGCGCAAATAGCTTTCGCTTGAAGCCGCAGGCCCGATGGGCAGTGCCTCATCCGCCATCTGTACGTGCCGGGAGCCCCGGTCGACCTCGGAGAACACAGCCACGCTGGCAATATCCATCTCGCGCAACGCGCGCAGCACCCGCACTGCAATTTCGCCGCGGTTGGCCACAAGCACTTTTTTGAACATGATTACGAATAGTCGACCGAGAGGAGAAACAACCCGCGTGCCGGCGCCGTCGGGCCTGGCCGAATTGCATTGCCCGGCTGCAGGCGTAGCAGCACGTCTTCACAACGCAGGTTCTGTTTTCCCACCTCCAGCAGGACTCCCATAATATTCCGAACCATGTGTTTCAAAAAGCCGGACCCCGTCACTCGATACAGTAATCGGTCGCCGGCGCGCACCATCACCGATGAGTAAATCTCGCGTACTTTCGAGAACTGCAGTTCATCCTTGTCATCCGCTGCCGCAAAGGCGCTGAAATCATGCTCACCCTCCAGCAGCCGTGCTGCGCTCATCATCAGCCCCTCATTCAAGGGAAATGGATGGTGATACAAATACCGCCACTCAAACGGTGGACAAATTTCATCGCGAAAGACCCGATACTCATACGTCTTCCGCCGCGCATCGAAGCGAGGATGAAACTTTGCCTCCACCTCCGTGACATTGGCGATGCGAACCGATGCGGGCAGCCGCCTGTTCACGGCCCGGCGAAAGTTATCAGCAGGAATCGGGTTCTTGATGGAGACGGCGGCCACCTGTGCTAACGCGTGCACGCCTGCATCGGTACGGCCCGAAGCCGCAACTTGCACCGCCGCGCCTTCCATATCGCTGATGATTTCTTCCAGCGTTCCCTGGATCGTCGGCAAGCCGGGTTGCACTTGCCAACCGCAAAAATCGGTGCCGTCGTATGCGATCTCAAATCGCAATCGTCGCATTACACCCGGCGCGAACCCGGCTTTACCAGCGGCTCGCCGGCCTTGCATAGCGGGCAATCTTCTGGTTGCCACGTCATCGGATTCAGCGTCGCCAGTGCTACTCGCTGTACCCCCACATGCGCTCGTCCGTTGCTGCGGTCGATGATAGAACAGGCCGCCAGCACGTTCACCCGAGCTGCCTTCAGCACGTCCACTACCTCTTTAGTGCTGCCGCCTGTAGTCACCACGTCTTCCACCACCACCGCGGTCTCGCCCGGTTTCACCTCGAAGCCACGCCGAAGCACCATCTCGTTGCTGGCCGCGTCGCGTTCCGTAAAGAACGAGAGTGCGCCCAGCGCACGCGCTACTTCCTGGCCGATCACAATTCCCCCAATCGCCGGCGATACCACTACGTCTACATTCTGATCGTCCCCGATCATCGGACGCACCTGCGCCGCCAGATCCCGGCCAAGTTTCTCCGCATAGCGGGGAACCGCCAGCAATTTCGCGCATTGCAGATACTCCCCGCTATGCAGTCCGCTGGTTAACCGGAAATGTCCCTTCAGATAGGCCCCAGTCTCTTCGAATAAATCCATGACCAGGCTGGAATCAGACGCCGAAAAAGCTGTCACGACCGAAGGATAACAATCAGGCTTAAACGGCGAAGCGAGACTTGTCACGCCGATGCAGCCAGCTGTCGCTAACTCGTATCCCCGCCGCTTCTTCAAGGCTTGGTCGCCGGCACTGGTTGCGCATAATACCCCGCTCGTGTCTGCGTCTTCAGCCCCGGCCGGTCCACTCGAACAGTTAGCGCGTGATACTCGTTCGGGCCGTCCGCCGGCGCAGTGTCAAACGACAAAACATAGTACGCGTTGGCGTCTCGGGCGCAGCGCTCAATCTCATTGGCAACGTCGTTTTCCGAATTCAGCACCCGTCCTCCACTCTGAGCGGCCAACACCTGCAATGCCAGATTTCCTAACTGCGCCTGCTTAGGAGACGAAACCCCTTTCAGGAACTCTTCGTAGTAAAAGGTCCGGAAAGTGCCCGCATCGTTCGTCCCCAATGGATCGACATTGTAGAGCGTAATGTCCGCTTGCCGCAGTTGTGCCGACGTCATAACGATGGTGTTGAATATGCTCTGCGAGTCCTTTTTTGTCAGCTCTACATTTGGTCCGGAAAGCAGCGGCCATCCCGGACTCACCCAAATCACAAGCTTTCGGCCCGGGTGCTTGGCCTCGAACTCGGCAAGCTGCGCTACCGCCCGCAGTGACAACTGTGTGCGGTCCTCTGCACCATAAAACCCCTGTGACCGGCGGGTCGTGCGTAGAGCAGTTTCATGCTGATCCAAATAGGCGGCCAGTGCGTTTCCATCGCGGGAAGCAGCATCCTGCATTTCCAAACCGGCGTCGGAGAAAAAATCGATCGTGACAGGCACTGCGAGTTTTCCCTCGTCTTGCCGTAAAAACTTTTTGATCTGGTCGCGTTCAAAGGCCACCCGCTCGAACCCCGTGTTTACCGCGTCCACTACCAACACAATTCGCAGCGGTGAGTTCGCAGCACTGGTGCTACTCCCGGTGCCGCCCAAAGCTCGGAACGAAACAATGGGCCGCGCCTGCTTGTTGTCCTCCACCGTAAAATCCTGCTGTTGAAGCCCGGTCACGGGTGCCCCCGCCTTATCGTTTACAACCACGTTCAGCGTCATTCGACTTGCCATTTCGGCAGGCGGGTTCGCGGACTGCGGCATTTGCCCGAACGCCAGGCAAGCACAAGCGGAAAGGCAATAGCCGATCGACTGGAACATCTTCAGGACAGAACTTCTCATCACCGCATAGACCCGCACAACAGTCATTGCGTAGCAGTCCAGCCGAGGAGGTATTTTTACGCCGAAGCTTGCAGTTCCTCTTTTACCTCTTGAATTTGATTGGCGTGGCGGCGGATGTGAGCGGCCAGCAGCAAAACGGCGTCAAAGCCACTGATGGTTCCCATTACCGGGTGTTCTACTGCTACAAAGCGCAGTTCGGCACAGCGCTGCCGCACCATCTCGCGATCTTTTTCAACGCCCGCTACCACCCCTGCGAATGCGTACTCGATGCTTGGGTAACGTCCCTGGGGATGTACCGCTTCCGGAGCAGGAAAGCGCGTCATTCGTGCTGGGATGCTCTCCAGGATCTCTCGTTCGCGTTCCTTGTTCTCCCGGCTTTGCGCTGTCACCGGGCTCGATGCAATGCGCTGCCGAAAGCGCTCGTCAACAATGGCAATGTGCTCAAGATTGTCGAGAACCGACCAGCGTCCCGGGCTCGGCCGTATCGCGGCAGCAGCCTCGGCGACCCCGTCTAATTTGCTCTGGAGCAAAGCGACACTCGTATCAAGAGCATCGATCAAAACCTCTTCGTCTTGGCTGGACATTCAAGCAAGTTATACACTGTCCCGAACCGCTGCGCCACTGAATCCCCCAATCGGCCGCGCCGTCCCGCAACCGAACACCTCCATCGTTGCGAACTCGTTTCAGGTCCTACAGTTACAAGCGGCTGCTTAGCTGCATTGTTTCTCGGGAGGAACGCGTTGGCTGCGCTACGATGGAACATCGCAAAAGAAACCAGGGAACCTCGGTCGCATTGTTCACGTTTCCATATCCGATGCGATTTTGTGGTTTCAGCAGCATCGAGGGGTTCTAAAAACAACTGAATGACGATATTGAAAGCACCATTAGCCTTGGTGTGCGCCTTTTCGCTGTTAGCAAGTCCTGCTGCCTCGGCGCAATCAGCCATCCGGATTGAGCCGCCACAAGGAAAACTCGCGTGGCTGACAAGGCCCTATCGCCAACCTACCATTCCCGACGTGGATCTTGCGAACACCAATCGCTTGGAACGGCTCGTTCGTGCCGGCAACCTCTATCTCTCGGCGCAGGATGTGGTTGCACTCACCCTTGAAAACAACCTCGATGTCGCCATTCAACGCTATGGCCCCATTCTGTACCGGCAAGTCACGAAACGCGCGCAGGCCGGCGGTCTTCTGCGCAGCGTAGGCGTTGGCGTTACGCAAGGCCCCGCCAGCGTGAGCCTTACTGGCGTGAGTTTGACCGCTAGCGGCGGCAATACCGCTGGCGCCAGCGCTACAGCCGCGGGCGTGCTTACGCAGTTGGGACCTACTCCGCCCACCACCGACCCGACGTTGACACTGGTCGGGAACTGGTCGCACAGCACCAACCCCATCAGCAACACCATCGTAACGGGCACCACGGCGCTCATCGACAACACGCGTTTCTATCAGGCGCAGTTTGCTCAGACGTTTCTGTTTGGCTTAAACTACCAGCTCACCTACGCAAGCACTCACAACAGTTTTAATAGTTCGTTCTACAGCATCAATCCCTACGATTCCGGATCGCTCGATCTGCAGATCAATCAGCCCCTCCTGAATGGCTTCGGGACCTCAGTTAACGGACGCAACGTCTTTGTCGCGAAGAATAACGAGAAGGTTGGCGACCTGCAGTTCAAGCAGCAGGTGATCACTACCGTCTCGGCGGTGCTGAATCTCTACTGGGATCTGGTGACTTTTTACCAGGACGTACGTGCGCGTAAAGATGAACTGGCTACGGCGCAGGCGCTGTTCGATGACAACAAGAAGCAGGTGCAGATTGGAACACTCGCGCCCATCGAAGTCACACGTGCGGAAGCGCAGGTTTACACCAGCCAGCAGGACCTGCTGGTATCGCAGACCAATCTCCTGCAGCAGGAAGCTGTCCTGAAAAACGCGTTAAGCAAGAACGGTGTTGCCAGTCCGACGGTAGCCGACGTGCACATTATTCCTCTCGACACCATAGCGGTGCCGGAAAAAGAAGAGATCCCGGGTCTCAGCAACCTCGTCACTGAGGCATTGGGCAAACGCGTTGAAGTCGCCACACAACGGCTGAACATCGATAGTCAAAAGCGCGGTCTGGTCGGAATTAAAAACGGTCTCAAACCCAACCTGCAGGCCTTCGTCGAACTCACCAATAATGGTTTGGCCGGTGCGCCCGGAGGCTCGTTCGTGCCGGGAGCCCAGGGCCTGGTCGGCTCCTACCCCACCTTGTTGGGTCAAATCTTCGGCCGTGACTACCCCAGCTACTCGGCTGGCCTCAGCCTGAATGTTCCGTTACGCAATCGCGCCGCGCAGTCGGATTACGTTACCAGCGTGTTGAATCTTCGCCAGACCGAATTGCAACTGCAGAAGCAAGAAAATCAGGTCCGCGTCGATGTCCAAAATGCGGTCGTGGGTCTACGGCAAGCCCGCGCCCGCTACGACTCCTCGGTGAAAGCACGCATTCTGCAGCAGCAGACACTCAGCGCTGACAAGCGCAGATACACACTGGGCGCATCCACGGTTTTTCAGGTTATCCAGGATCAACAGGGCCTTTCGTCCGCGCAAACCTCCGAGGTCGAGGCTCTTGCCAATTACAGCCATGCTCGAATCGCCTACGATCAGGCGCTGGGACGAACGCTCGAAGTAAACCACGTGTCCATTCAGGAAGCGCTGGAGGGCAAAGTCGTGCGCCAGTCCGCCCTGCCCGAAACTCTGCCCGCTCCTGAAGGGGTAGGCACCTCACCCTTAGGCGCAACGGACTCACCCGCTCTAGAAGGAGCACAACACCAGTGAGACTCCTTTCCATTCGCCGTGGCTTCACCGCACTGCTCTGTTGCGGCACGCTTGCCTTTGCCCAGACTGCGCAGAACGAGATGATTGCGCCGGTGAAGTCGCAGAAACTGGTCATCATCCGGCCCTTTTTGGCACCGGCTGTGCCCCCTGTTCCGTTGGGCAACTCGCAGCGTTTGGCCAGCCTTATCCGCGGTGGCAAGCTTTATCTCACCGTGCAAGATGCCATCGCGCTTGCTCTCGAGAACAACATCGACATCGAGGTCGCGCGCTACACGCCGATTCTCGATCAATGGAATCTGGAACGGGCACGCGCCGGCGGTGCTCTGCCCGGTGTGCCGAATCAATCCACCCAGGCAACGTCGGTCACGAAAGGACAGGGTGTTCGTGGGTCCCAAGCCGCGGCAGGCGTCAGCTCCGGCGGGTCCGGCGGAAGCGGCAACAACACCGCCAACGCAACGGTCACGCAGATCGGTCCTATCACGCCAACGCTCGACCCGGTTTTCCAGGACACCAGCACGTTTTCGCACCTTTCCTTTCCGCAGGCCAACATTCAGGTAAGCCGCGTCGCCAACCTGGTCGACAAACAGCGTAACTACACCACCAGCTTGCAGGACGGCTTCTTGACCGGAACTCAGGTGCAGATCAACTACACCGAAAGTTATCTGAATGAAAACTCGCCCACCGATATTCTGAACCCGCAGTACGCGCCCACCCTTTCGGCTACCGTCACACAGCAACTACTGCAAGGGTTTGGTGTTGCCGTCAATAGCCGAACCATCAATGTGGACAAGCTAAACCTCCACATCGACGACCTGAACTTCAAATCCCAGATCATTTCGGTGGTCGTGGATGTCCTGAATCTTTATTACGGTCTCGGTGCGGACTACGAAGACTTGAAAGCGAAGCAGAGCGCTCTCGCGGTCGCACGGCAGTTCTACGAAAACAATAAACGGCAAGTAGAGCTGGGCGCACTGGCCCCGCTCGATATCACCACTGCCGAATCGCAGGTTGCGTCGAGCGAGCAGGACCTGATTACCTCACAGACAACCTTGGAGCAGCAGCAGGTCTCGTTAAAGAACGTGTTGAGCCGGACGGGCACGGCCGATCCGATCCTTGAGAACGTCGACGTTATTCCCCTCGATCACATCGATGTGCCGGAGAGCCAGCAGCTGCCTCCCATGAAGCAGTTGGTCGCAGCGGCACTCGCCAATCGGGTGGATATTCAGGCCGCGAACGCTCACCTTACGGTCGATGCCCTAAACGCGCTAGGCACCAAGAACGGTGTCCTGCCCCAACTCGCCGTCCAGGCCGGCAGCACGAACCAGGGCTTGTCCGGTTCGCCGCAGTTTGTTGTTCAGGGATCTGCGCAAGCCTCGGCAACGGCCGCGCAGGCGTTTCCTCCCGGTTTTGTTCCCTGTCCGGCACCTAACGTTGGGAAAATTTGTGAGGTTTCTGACAAGTACTTCAACGGCGGTTTGACGAATGCTGTGGGGCAGATTTTCCGCCGCAATTACCCAACTGAGAGTGTGACTGCGTTCCTCAATGCGCGTATCCGGAATCGCCAGGCGCAAGCCGACTATGCCATCGACCAGATTTCGATGCGGCAGGACCAGCTGCAAACGCGCAAGGATCTGAATCAGGTCTCCGTTGACGTATCCAATCAGGTGGTCTTGCTGCAGCAGGCTCAGGCGCGCTACTTAGCGGCTGTTAAGAATCGAGTGCTTGAGCAGCAGCTTCTCGACGCCGAGCAGAAGAAGTTTTCTCTGGGCGCCTCTACGCCCTACAACGTTGTCACACAACAGCGCGACCTCGCGACCGCGCAATCGAGTGAAGTGGCCGCGTTGGTAAGCTACAGCAACGCCCGAATCGCCTTACAACAGACCGTGGGAACCACCCTCGAAGACAATCACGTCAACTTGGAAGAAGCTAAATCGGGCCGCTTGTCCCGTGCTTCCACGTTGCCGTCGGTGCTGCCCAGCATGCCCTGATGATGACTTCCGAAACCAACCGTGTAGCCCGTACGCGCACCCTTATCCCTGTTTGTAAAAACTTCGCAAGGTGAGGCTACGCAAAACAGTCTAAGTAGTTGAAAATTCAGCGTCGCGTGTTTGGCACTGCAGGTGCTTATCAAATTGGCGTAAATGAGATTCGCTCAGGGAACGATGGTTGCTCCGCTTGTGAACCCCGCAGCAGTAAGCCACGCCAACTAACACACTCTTCTTTAAACCCAACTACAAAAATCCTGCCCGACCAAGTTCCCTGAGCAATACACTTTAATTCCTAATCTTTATACTGCGAGTGTGCCGTCTGCTCGTATCGTTTCGCTGCTTCCCAGCGCCACCGAGATCGTTTGCGCCCTTGGGCTTGAATCTTCTCTCGTGGGAAGGTCTCACGAGTGCGACTTTCCTCCATCTGTCGCGAACCTTCCGGTTTGCAGCCAACCCAACATCGCCGTAGATGGTTCCAGCGCCGCCATCGACCGTCTTGTCTCGGAACGGGCTGCGCAGGCGCTTAGCATTTATGACCTTGATTCCGATCTTCTAGCCCGACTTCAGCCGTCGCACATCCTGACGCAAACGCAATGCGCGGTTTGTGCAGTGAGCTTGGCAGATGTGGAACACGCACTCGGACGGCAATCCAAAGTGGCTGCCGCCTGCGTGGTTTCGCTCGAGCCACATACGATTGCCGATGTTTGGCGCGACATCGGTCAGGTCGCCCGAAGCTGCGGGGTGCCCGACGCCGGTGAGAGTTTGGTTCGGTCGCTGCAAGCCCGTATGGAGGCCATTGAGCAGCGCGCGCTGAACGCCAGTGATCACCCGGCCGTGGCGGCCATCGAGTGGCTTGATCCGCTGATGACGGCCGGTAATTGGATCCCGGAGCTGGTGGAGAAAGCCGGAGGTCACTCGATTTTGGGCGACAATGGAAAACATTCCCCCTATATTCAGTGGTCGCAAATTGTCGAGGCAGACCCTGACGTCATCGTTCTGTTTCCTTGCGGTCTAAACATCGCGAGAACTCGCCGCGAGATGAACTGCCTGACGGAACGGCCGGAGTGGCGGAGTCTGAATGCGGTCTCTCAGGGCCGCGTTTATCTTTGTGATGGCAATCAATATCTGAACCGGCCCGGCCCGCGCCTAGTGGAATCTTTGCAAGCCCTGGCTGAAATCCTGCATCCTCCCTTGTTCCACCCTGCGCTTGAAGGCATTGCGTGGGAGCGTTTCGAATGAGGGGCATGCCGACGTTTACCCGGTGAACGATGCGTCGTTTTGTCCTTCTCCTTTCGCTCCTTTTGCCCGGGATCCGTATCGCCCAAGCGCTGGACGCCGGCGATGCACTGGAGCAGTTTGGACGGCAAACCTGGCGAACCGAGAATGGTTTACCGCAGAACACCGTTCGAGCCATCGCGCAGACACGCGACGGCTATCTCTGGTTTGGGACAGACGGTGGGCTGGTCCGCTTCGATGGGTTCCGCTTTACCGTCTACGACGTTCAGAGTTCGCCCGCGTTGGTGACCAACCAGATCCGGCGTTTGAGCGGGCGCGCCGACGGCAGTCTTTGGATCGCTACGTCCGGCGGCAATGCGTATCTCGATGCTGGCGGCATCCACCCGGCTTCCGAAGCACCTCCATCCCCGCCAAGCACTCTCACCGACCGTGAGGGCAGTACCTGGATCGGGAGCGACTCCGGAGGACTCGTGCGCGTACGCAACGGGGTGCCGGAAAAGTTTTCGCCCTCTGATCCGCTGTCCGAGGACATCATCCTTTCGCTGTTCGAAGACCAGCAAGGCGATCTTTGGATCGGAACCGACTCGAGCGGCGTCACTGTTCTGCGCGAGCAGAAGTTTGCTTCGTATACCGGTCGCGCTTACGGAATCGAAAAAGCGCGCTGCGTGCTGGCAGACCACAACGGAAACCTTTGGGTTGGCACGGACGGTTATGGGTTAGTTCGCATGGTCAATGGCATTCCGGAGCCAGCGCCGTTTAACCTGCGGCTGTCCAGCCAAATTGTTCTCTCTCTGGCGGAGACAACCAGCGGCGACCTCCTGGTGGGGACCCCGGATGGACTGGATCGTGTCCATGGCCGGACGGTCACGGTCATGACTTCGGCCGACGGCCTGCCGGAGGATTTTATCCGCTCTCTGCTGGCAGATGACAACGGTTCCTACTGGGTGGGAACACGCCGCGGCCTTTCGCACGTCGAAGGCACAACGGTGACAACCTATACGCAAGCCAACGGGCTGGGCAGCGACATGGTGGGTGCCCTCGCGCGCGACAGGAACGGCGACCTATGGGTGGGTACCTTGCACGGACTGAGCCGCTTCCGCCAGGGCCGCTTCACAAACTTCACCGTCGAAGACGGGCTCTCTAGCAACGTGATCACAGATCTCTTTGTGGATCACTCGGCCCGTCTTTGGATCGCCACCCAGGGAGGCGGTCTCGACTACGCGCGCGGTCAACGTTTCGCGCGGCTTATGGCCGAGGGTTCGCTGCCAGAGAATGTCTCCGGCGTGACAGAAGACCGGGGCGGCAGTCTTTGGCTTGCCACGTTCAATGGAATCGTTCGCGTGGACGCACTCGAAGCGGAGCGTGTAGGCAGCAACGGGCACGGGCGAATACACCCGATTGTGTACGGCACCAGCGACGGACTGCGTGTAGCCGAATGCGGCGAAGGAGGTCATCCGGCGATCACTCGAACGAAATCCGGTGACATCTGGTTTGCTATGTCCCGGGGCCTGGCCGTCCTGAAGGCGATTCATGCCTTGCTCGACACTCACGCCCCGCCTGTCGTTCTCCAATCCGTTTCGCTCGATGAGCACTCGTTTCCTCCAAGCGAGGTGCAAACGGTGGCAGCCGGTTATTCTCATCTCTCACTCGAATACGCCGGCCTTGAATTCCGGGCGCCGGCCAAGGTTCGCTATCGCTACCAGCTCGCCGGCTTTGACAGAAATTGGATCGATGCGGGAACACGCCGGATCGCGTACTACACAAACCTGCCCCCTCACGATTACGACTTCCGAGTGGTCGCTTGCAATGGCGACGGGGTCTGGAACGAGACTGGCCTTTCGTTCCGGTTCCGGGTGGAGCCTCACGCCTACCAAACCTGGTGGTTTCGTTCCCTCCTGGTGCTGCTGTTGGGTCTGCTTGTCTATGCGGCTTACTATCTTCGGCTGCGTCAAGTGGAGGCGCAGTACAACGCCGTTCTGCTGGAGCGCAACCGCATTGCGCGCGAGATTCACGACACCCTGGCGCAAGGCTTCATCGGCGTTTCAGTCCAGTTGGAGTTGGTGGCTCGACTGCTGGGTACATCGGTCGATGCTGCGCGCGAACAGTTAAACGAGACTCGCCTGCTGGTCCGGCGGAGTATAGCCGATGCCCGGCAGTCGATATGGGAGCTGCGTTCGCAATCCCCCGAACAGCAGGATTTCGCCGTCAAGCTCAACAACATGGCGAAGCAGGCGGCAGCATCGTCGTCGGCGCGTGTGGAAATGCGTGTGCAAGGCACGTACCGCCCGCTTGGGACAAAAGTAGAAGACGAACTCTTTCGCATCGGCCAGGAAGCGGTGGCTAATGCGATCCGGCATTCGGGCGCCACGACCATTGCCATCCAGCTTGCCTTCGATACAAAGGGTTTGCGGATGACGGTAGCGGATGATGGTTGTGGCTTCAGCGGCACTGTCCATTCCACCGGTCCGGAGGGACACTTCGGGCTAAAGGGAATGCGCGAACGTGCACAGCAGATCCAAGCCGATCTGCGTGTGGAAAGCGAAGCCGGAAAAGGAACGACCGTCACCGTGGAGACGCCTGCCAAGTGAGCGAGCCTATACGTATTCTTGTGGTCGAAGATCATCATGTTGTTCGTCAGGGACTGGTTGCACTGATTCGAAGCGTGCCGGACATGACAGTCGTCGGCGAGGCCTCCGATGGCCAACAAGGAGTCGCTTTGTTCCGCGAGTTGAAGCCGGATGTCGCAATCATGGATCTTCGGCTTCCGGTGATGACCGGGGTGGAAGCAATCACTAAGATCCGGCGTGAGTTTCCGCAGGCCCGGATCATTGTCCTCACGACTTTTGACGGCGACGAGGACATCTACCGCGCCTTACAAGCAGGCGCACGCGGATATCTGCTAAAAGACATGTTCGGCGACGACCTAATGGATGCCATTCGCGCGGTACACGCGGGCAAGTCGCGCATTCCCGATACGGTCGCGCAGCGGCTGGCCGATCGCATGGCCGGACCCGAACTGACTGGCCGCGAAATGGATGTTCTCCGATTGATTGTTGCCGGCCGGAGCAATAAGGAAATCGGAGGGGATCTTTTCATCTCCGAAGCGACGGTGAAGACGCATGTCAACAGTCTGCTAGGTAAGCTCGGCGTGACAGACCGGACGCAAGCGGCGACAACGGCTCTGCAACGGGGTCTGGTTCATCTTCCTTAGTGTTCATGAAAGTCCTCCTTTCACTTGTCCTGTTACTCTTCGCGCACAGTGGCTGGCACGTAGCCAGCGAGGCTGAACTGCACCAGGTGATTCCGGCCCGTGCGCCGGTGGAGTCGGAGCGGATTGAGACGGAGTTTCGAACTGCGTCGGGAATATCGGACGACAGCGGCCGCTCGATTGCCGGGGTGGTGCTGATTACTGCTGGTTATTCGGCTGAGGGGAAGTATTCGCATTATTTCGTGACGCAAGTTCCACTCGCCATTAGTGATTTCAAACTCAAACCCGGGCAGTACGTGTTCAATGCCAGGCATGAGGGCGACGGCCTCACCGTCAAGTTCTTCGAAGCAAGGACGGGCCAATTCGTGGGAACTGCCAGAGCCGAACGCCAAAGCCGCATCGGCCGCATCGAATCCTTCCGGATCACGCCACCCGCCGAAGGCGGTCTGATTACAATCGGGCGCTTCGGCTTCCCTTATCGATTTGTCGAGTAAAACGCGTTGCTGTCCCAGCTGTTTCCAGATCTGTCTCAATCAATGGAATCGAGCCAGCGCCAGGAAAGGAGAGCTTCCAAACCGGCTCTCCTCCTGATTAAATTGTTAGGTGAGGGGTACCAGGGTTGGTGGAGGGGTGGAGGTGCCGGAGCCAGTGCGAGCAACTCCGTTGCTGCCGCCGATTCCGCCGGACACAGACTCTAACTCGGACGGTTGTAACTCATCGGACGATTCGTTTTCTTCTACCTTCGGTTCTTCTTGCTCGTTCATAAATCCTCCTATGGATTTGCGCGAGATGAAGTCTCGCGGCTCCTCTGTTATACAGCAGCCGATGCAGGTTCAAGTGCAGTTATCCAACGATCGTTGAATTGCGCAAAGAACCAGTCGTCGTCATGAACACGAATAGCGTCCAACTCAGCCCGGCGAAGTTTCAAGTCGGCAGAAGCAAGCTTGGCCGTCGCAGCGGCATATTCCGGCCTTTCTCTATAAAACTCATGTACCTGGCTTAGCCTTCGAGGCCCAAAGTGAAGGCCGGCCATACGCAACTTATTGTGAATGACTTCTTCCCAGGTAATCGGATACGGCTGCATCGGTCGAAACTTGTGCGCCACGATCACGGACGGTACAACCAGGCACTGATAACCCAGAGCCCAGAGGCGCACGCAGAGTTCGGAGTCTTCCGAACCCCATCGCTCGATGCCGGAATCGAAACCTTTGGCAGCATGGAACGCTTTTGCCGGGAGCGCGATGAAGCCACCGCCCAGCAGCGGAACGGGATACGGATCGGAACTCTTCCTGCGGAGCCAGTCCACATCTAAGCTTGCATTCTGCCAGGTTTGCCCGTACCCAGTGGCTCTGACGGGAACAGGCTCCAGGACGCTAATGCCGGGCCCGACTGCTCCTGTGTCCGGGCGTGCTAACACCGGCAGCAGAGGGTCGTACCAGTTTGCTGGAACTTCCACGTGAGCGTCGCTAAATACCAGGACTTCCCCCGTGGCGTGTGTTGCCCCCAAGTTCCGCGCCCGTGCCGCGCCGATGCGTTCTTGCGGGCGTAGGAGCTGCACCCGTTCGTAGCCGGTGGAAAGAAAGCTGGAACTACCGTCGGTTGAGTCATCGTCGACGACGATCAACTCTCCCTCCGCGTCGAGCGTGGGCAGAATGTTGTCGACGGTGCGGCGCAGCCATTCTCCTTCATTCAGGCTGACGATGATGACGCTGACGGAAGTGGCGGGATGCGGAGAGTCCAGAGAGTCGCCTCGTTTTAGATCGGATGGAGTCTGGGTTCGAACCGGAATCTGGGCTCGGCTTCCCGTGGAATCGAAGCTAGCGCCGGAAAGGAGAGCTTGAAGCCGGCTCTCCTACTGATTGGATCGTTATTGGAGCCCACTTGGTGCCAAGGTGGGTGGAGGGGTGGTGGTGCCGGAGCCAGTGCGCGCAACTCCGTTGCTGCCGCCGATCCCGCCGGACACAGACTCTAACTCGGACGGTTGTAGCTCATCGGACGACTCGTCTTCTTTGACCTTCGGTTCTTCTTGCTCGTTCATAAATCCTCCTATGGATTTGCGCGATATGAAGTCTCGCGGCTCCTCTGTTATACAGCAGCCCCATCGGATCGCTTGTTCAACAAGCGAGTGATTCGGTCCAGGCGTTCGGATGGCTACGGTCGGTTGCTGTCATTCTATGGCCGTCCGCCAAGATGCAAAAAGCCCGGCGCCAGGACGTACCCAGCACCGGGCTTTTCTCTAGCAACTACAACTTACTTACGAACACCCGCTGGTGCCGCCGCAGTTCTCGCACTTATAGCAAGAGCCGTTGCGGGTCATCATGCTGCCGCATTCGGAGCACATGGGGGCGTCGCTGACGACGCCGGAGTCGAAGGGGAGTGCTTGCTGCGGTTCTACTTCGGTCGCCCGGAGCTTCACCGTGGTGGATGCTTCGCTGGCTTCGGTGATGCCCAGGAAGCGGGCTCCCAGCCAGCGGAAGATGTAGTCGATGATTGACTTGGCGTAGGGGACGTTCGGGTTGCCGGTCCAGCCGCTCGGCTCAAAACGGACGTGGCTGAATTTATCGACAAAGAATTTCAGAGGGACGCCGTACTGCAGGCCGTAGCTGATGGAAGTGGCAAGCGTGTCCATCAGGCCCGAAATTGTGGAGCCTTCTTTCGCCATCGAGATGAAGACTTCGCCCGGCGTGCCGTCTTCATACAGGCCCACCGTGATGTAGCCTTCGTGGCCGCCGATGGAGAACTTGTGCGTGACCGACTGGCGCTCATCAGGCAGCTTGCGGCGGACCGGACGGTAGACGACCTTCTCCACCGTTTGCGGTGCGACCGCGACTGCGTTCTTCTTTTCGCCCTTGCCGGTGCCGGAACTCAGCGGCTGGATGCGCTTAGATCCATCGCGGTAAATGGCGACGGCCTTGATGCCAAGTTTCCAGCTTTCCGTGTACGCCTCCATGACGTCTTCCACGGTGGACTCTTCCGGCATGTTGATGGTCTTTGAGATGGCTCCCGAGATGAACGGCTGTACGGCGGCCATCATGCGGATGTGGCCCATGTGCTGGATGAAGCGCACGCCATTCTGCGGACGGAAGGAACAATCGAAGACGGGTAGGTGCTCGTCCTTGAGATTGGGGGCGCCTTCGATGGTTCCGGTGGAATCGATGTGGGCGACGATCTGCTCCGTCTGTTCAGGCGTATAGCCGAGCTTGATCAGGGCTTGCGGCACGGTGTTGTTGACGATCTTGATAACGCCGCCGCCGACCAGCTTTTTGTATTTGACGAGCGCCAGATCGGGTTCGACGCCGGTGGTGTCGCAATCCATCATGAAGCCGATGGTGCCGGTGGGGGCAAGCACGGTGACCTGGGCATTGCGGTAGCCGGTGTACTGGCCGAGTTCGTAGGCTTCACGCCAGCAGGCTTCGGCGGCCTTGAACATGTGGGCCGGAACGCGTTTGCTATCGATGCCGTTCACCGAGTTCCAGTGCATGCGGATGACTTCGAGGAACGAATCTTCGTTCTCCGGGTAGCCTTCGCAGGGCCCAACGGCTTCGGCAATACGCGCGCTGGTGAGGTAGGCCTGGCCGCACATGATGGCGGTAATGGCAGCCGGCGAAATCGCGGCCCTCGTTGCTGTCATAAGGAAGACCGAGCGACATCAACATGGCGCCGAGGTTCGCGTAGCCAAGGCCGAGAGGGCGGAAGTCATGGGAGTTCTTCGCGATTCTCTCCGTGGGGTAGCTGGCGTTATCGACAATGATTTCCTGCGCGAGGATCATGGTGTCGACGGCGTGACGGAAGGCTTCCACATCGAAGGTGCCGTCGGCACCGACAAACTTCATGAGGTTCAACGACGACAAGTTGCAGGCCGAATCGTCGAGGAACATGTATTCCGAGCACGGATTGGACGCGTTAATGCGCGCGGTTTTCTTCGACGTATGCCAGCTTGTTGATGGTGGTGTCGAACTGCATGCCGGGATCGCCGCACTGGTGGGTGGCTTCGGCGATCTCGCGCATGAGCTCCCGCGCTTTATAGCGCTTCACGGGCTGGCCGTTCACAACCGACCTGGTCCACCAGTCGGCATCGTCGACCACGGCCTTCATGAAGTCATCGGAGGCGCGCACGGAATTGTTGGCGTTCTGGAAGAAGATAGAGCCATAGGCATCGCCATCGAGTGACGAGTCGTAACCGGCATCGATCAGGGTATGCGCTTTCTTCTCTTCTTTGGCCTTACACCAGATGAAGCTCTCGATGTCGGGATGGTCTGAGTTCAGGATGACCATCTTGGCGGCGCGGCGGGTTTTGCCGCCGGACTTGATGACGCCCGCAAATGCATCGAAGCCCTTCATGAAGCTGAGCGGGCCGGAAGCGCGTCCGCCGCCCCATAGGTGAGCATTCTCTTCGCGGATGCTGGACAGGTTCGTGCCGGTGCCCGAGCCCCACTTGAAGAGCATGCCTTCGGTTTTCGCCAGATCGAGAATGGATTCCAGCGAATCGCCGACCGAATTGATGAAGCAGGCGGAACACTGAGGATGGTTCTCGCCCGGCAGCAGTTTGCGGACCACCTGCTCGGCTTCGTCGTAATAGAAGCCATAGCCGCGGGACTTCGGTGACGCCCACGTTGAACCAGACAGGCGAGTTGAAACACGCCTTCTGGTGGAGCATCAGGTGAGCGAGTTCGGAGCGGAAGTTTTCGGCATCGTCCTTGGTCTTGAAGTAGTTTCCTTCGAAGCCCCAATCGGCGATGGTGTCGACAACGCGATGCACCAGTTGACGGACGCTGGTTTCACGCTCGGGCGTGCCCATCCGCCCGTGAAAGTATTTGCTCGCCACGATATTGGTGGCGGTCTGCGACCAATCGGCAGGCACTTCCATATCGCGCTGCTCGAAGATGACCGAGCCTTTGTCGTTGCCGATGGTAGCGGTCCGCAACTCCCAGTTGATGAGGTCGTACGGGGTGACGCCGGCCTCTTGCGGATTACCGCCGGGCAGCGCCTGATCGGAGGCCTGGCGATCGGCTGAGGTTGTCGTCGAAGCACCGTTCGGCTGCCGCGCGAGCTTCGCCGTGAAATGGCGGGGAAAGGAGACGCCTTTGCGCTCTTCCTTTCGGAGGGAACGATGCAGTTCCTTGACTTTGGTGGCGAGGTTGTTAACGCTGAGCTGTCCCATGTGGGGTCCAGACGCCAATCCGGCGGCGAAATTTCGGGGGAGTGCCGATTGGGTGTCTAACATCTATTCAACACCCGTTCTGTGGTGCGGTCAACCCGCAAAATGGGGTGCGACCCCTATATCTTGTGGTTTTCAACAGCTTGTCCACAAGATGCACGGTGGCGATTCCGTATCTCGTTGATTCTGCGGAAGAAGATTTTTTCGTCTTCCGCCATTCTGCGAGTGAGACGAGTATATAGGACGCCGGCATTGCGAAGAGCTTCAGGCGGCTTTTTGCGTTTTTGCGATTCGAAGTGCTTCGGTCGGCTCGAGGTACTGGGAATTCGAGTTAATGGGTGAGACACGGTCGATCTCTCCGGCTGTGTATGGTTGCTCGGCGGTTTGCGATTCGAACTCGGGGCATGCGGCGGCAGCTGCGGCTACGCCAGCTGTTTTCTGCGATTCGAACTGTTGGGCTGGTTCAACGCGTTCCTGTTTCAGGTTGCGTGCGCGTTCGCGGCGCATGGTGCGGAGTTCGGCCAGGCATTTGTGGAAGCCGCGGTCGTGGGTGGTCTGGTAGCGGAGCATGAGGGCGAACCAGCTTTCGTTGCCGTCGCGGGCCGCCTCGTTCTGGAAACGGCCGGCGCGCTGAGAGAGCCAGATGTGTTCAACCATGCGATCGACCAATAAGGACTCGGTAGGGGTGGTGGGGGCGTGTTCGCCGCGGAGTAGGGTGCGCAGTTCATCGAAGGCTTCCTGCGATTCGGACTGCAGCAGCCGGAAGTTCCCGGTCAGGGCGTGCTTTTCTGCCCCGGGCACAGCGGTGCGGGCGCAGGGCTGCGGTTGCCCCTCGCCTTGCTTCGGGTTCTCGGTTTGTTTGCGGGCGAGTTTCGCGGCTTGGCGCTCGGCGGCGCGACGGATGGAGCGTGGGCTCATGTTGCCAGCGTGGGGGGCGGGCGTGTCGGCAAGGGGCGTTGCGGCGAATTAAGTGGTTGAGGGCCGGGGAGAAAATCAATTTACGATTGTCGTGACTCCGCTGTGGTAACGGCTGGACCACGGCTACGTTGGGTTGGGAGGCGAATGAAAATGAGCAAGGGGCTTTGCGGTCTGGGGACGCTGCTGCAAGCCCGACGCTGTTGGTCTGTCTACGCCAGCCCGCAACATCCCCGAACGGGAGGGTGCGCGGGGTGGCGCATCAGCGGAAGCGGCCGTGGGATCAAAAGCGGCATTTCGCAGACAGGCTTGGATAGCTAGCTGGGCAGTGACAAGCAGTTATGGAAGCGACCATTTTCGGGTAGCGCCGTCATTCGGGCTCAATCCGGAAGTGCTTCCGAACATTTTAGTCACATGGCGACCAGGGCGGGGTTATTTCTGTCAACATTGTTCGGACACCCATCTCAGCAATTCCGATTACACGTCCAAGTGGATTCCTCTACACTGCGCCGTTTGGACGGATCTGAGGAAATTCTCCCTCACTGTTGAATTGCGTAGTGTGTGACGATATCCGTCACAAATTTGACTGGTTCGCCGTTTTGCATTCTCGGCTTGTACGTCCATTGCATTACAGCTTCGCGAGTCGACTGATAGAAAGCCAGGGGTCCGCTCATGAACTCCAAATCCACGATCTTCCCCGACTGGTCAACCAGTGCACGGAGTTTGACAGCGCCCTGAATACGCAAAGATCTAGCTGTTTGCGGATAGTTCGGCGGCACTTTGTTCAGGAGTTCCGGTTCGGTAGAGGTTGTCTGAACAAGCGTGTGCGAGCGACAGGTAGCCTGTGTAGCCGGGAAGAGCGCTTGGGCGTGCGCACGCAAGTCGGGACAGAATTCGGAATCGCCGAACTGGCTTGAATACAGGGTCCACATCGCTGAGAGCACCTCCGCTGTGGATTTTGAGGAAAGCAGAATGCGGCGTGAATCTGCATCGACTGCAGCCCGATCTATTCTGATGTCGCCGGTATCCAGATCCACAGCAGTAGCACCAATACTGTGAAGCGCGTAAATACGACCTGCCCATCGCAGTCGGCTGTTCCAGCCCGTGGCTTCTTGGGTTATGCGCAACGCGCTATTTGCGTCTGAGATGGCCAGGAATCGGACAGCGTGATCCAAGATGTAGGCATTTCCGGGATGGGCTGCGACTGCGGCGTGCCACAGAGCGCTAATCTCAACGAAGCCGGCTGGATCTGAGAGCCTAGCCCCGGTGGTGTTGATCATTGCATACGTCGTACCCAGCAGTTCTGATTCAGGTTCATTACGGACAAACCAAGTGATCAAATCGGCGCGCCGGCGCTTGGCAATGGCGGGGTCCGGCGTCTGCGACAGCGTGTAGTACGCCAATAGAGAAGCGAACACCTGGCTGTCTTCAGAATGCTCCGCCTTGCGTTCTAAGTGGGTCACCTCTTTCTGCGAATACTTCTGTGCCGCTCGAAGCTGATTCGTATCGTCCGGGTGGGCCCAATCTGGCATTAGAAGCTGTTCGCGGCCATCGGCCAAGGCTCGTCGCACAAGGATAGTCAGCTCGACAGCTTTGCCCAAATACCGCTTATCGTCAAAGCGGGACTGTTCAATGGAACTCAAAACATTGTCGGGCAGCGGGTCAGGAGTGGTGACGAACACTGCGGAACCTGAGCCGTTTATTGCGATCTGGGCCGGAACCGGATCGTCGATGTACGGCCCACTTACGGCGCTCCAATCAGGAGCGACGATACGGACCTGAGCGCTAAGAACCAGAGGCCACAATACAACGACAGCCAGCGTTGCTTTCGAAGCAAGAAGAGAGCAGTGAGGAAAACAGGTCGCGCTCCTCCAATGCCTTACGGAGCCTTGGAATGATCGGGCATTTCGTAAGATCGGCAATCTCACATAACTAGCAAAATCTTTCTGCAACTCTTTAATCTACTTCTTCATTCTTCTGCGTGCGATTCGATGGAGGCTACGTATTTGGAGCCGGATGAAGAATCGTCAGCAATTTGGATACAAATCAACTCGCGGTCGACAGATCTTGCCTGATCCGGATGTGTTGATCAACCTTGGGCAGTCGCACACGAATTGCACTCTGTCGATCAGTTCGGAGCCTCTACGAGCGATGCCGTTCAGATCAACACGCAGCCGCTGGCCGCAAGCTGATACCTTGTCTGACCCTCGCATTTCGGTCCAGAGACACCGTGTTACAGGTACTTGAGCCACCAATAATCGCGACTCCCCTTGAACCGGGCATACCAAACGCACAATGGATACAGCAGCGCTAACATCGCGAGCCACACCAGATACACTGCACGCAAGCGAAATCCAAAGTCCGGCGGGAACAACCCCGCGGGCCCGCCGAACGACGGCACCGGATGAAAGATGAAAGCAAATACTGCGTTACCGTACCGCACCCAGCACATCATCAGCAGTGCCGCATGGATCAGGAAAAAGTGAATAAGGAAGAAGAACAGCGGAACTCGCCCAAAGACAATGACCGGGTTTCGAGGATCAAATGTTCCGCCCTGCAACAACGCCAGCAAGACGAGAGCAGGGCCAAGCGTCATCAGCAAGTAATCGAGAGATGCCGGATACTTCGTGCAATTGAGAAACGACAGAATGCCCGTCCCGCGCGGAGAAGGATCTCCGTAGAGATTGATTGCGCGCAGGACAACAAACGCAACACTCAATGCAAGACCCGCTCGAAGGATCAGACGCCGCTGGCGCTCCGGCTCAAGCAGGAGGACCTGTCCAAAACAAAATCCGATGCCCATCACTGCGACCCAGGGAATCAGCGGATAAGTGACGAGAATACTCCTGCTATCCACTTGAAAGACCCCTGGCTGATGCAGAAATAGCCAGACCGGGATCGGCACGCGATCCAGCAGATTGTGAAAGGCGATGACTGCCAGAAAGAGCCCAGTTAGAACCCGCAACGGTATCCAGATAAGGGCCGACATCAGAATCATGCAAAGCCCGAAGATCCACAACACCAGCAACAAGACCATGTTCTGCCGTGAAAAGTTGAAGTTATAGGAGAACTGCATGACCGTCAGCTCGAGCACGACGAACCAGGCGCCTCGCGTCACCAGAAAGCGTGAGAGTGCGATTCTTGTGCGCTGGCGTTGGCGCCACCACAGGAACGCTCCGGCTCCCGCAGTAAACATGAATATCGGCATGCAGAAGTGCGTTACCCAGCGAGTAAAGAAAATCGCAACAGTCGTTTTGGTCAAATCGGTGGGCGAGAAAGACATCGCCGCCCGATGAAAGATATCCCGGACATGATCGAGGGCCATCAGGATCATCACAATGCCGCGGAGAGCGTCGAGGGCGTCAATTCGCTGGCGCGTTGTGGTCACCACATCACTGTAATTGAGAGGTCCCGAAAGCTAAGATGTTTGTGAGACATCGGTTCCTGTTGATTATGCGGCAGCGGAACGGTTTGGTGTATTTGAGATCTGCGAGAATGTGCGTCTTACGAACAGCGACAGTGCGACACACGCCGTAACCTGAACCGCCGCTGGTTGCTGGTTGCGTTTGCCGCCGGAGAACCGCAGGCGGGCGTTGTTACTTTCAGAACATCGGCAATTGCGGACTGACCGCAGGGCGAGCACGGATTATGCGCAAAAGCTGGGAGCTATGTAGTTAGCCTAAAGCTTTAATTCTCAGATCTACCCTTCGCCGTCACCGGCGATCTATCTTTCTAATGACTCAGTTTCCGCATTGCACTATCTTGCATTTGCCTCATCAGCGGAACCGATACGAGTCGGGAAGGTATGGGTTAAGCAAGTGAAAGATTCAGCGATACGAGCTGGACTGTGGAACTGTTGCACGTGCCTGATTTGCTAATCTCGACCGCATGAGGGCAGTCCTTCTTATCTCCGTAACCTTCCTCATTGCATGCCACAGCGTTGCGCTTGCTCAAGATATTACCGTTTCAGCTAAAGCACCACCCGACGAGAGCATCTCGCAATCGTATATGGCACTCGACCAAGAATGTCGAAATCTGGTCAACAGGCGTGACCCGGCGAATGCAATCATTGCCTGCAAGAAGCTCGCCGAAGAGGCAGATAAATACGATCCGAAGACGCACTTTGTGACCCGCCGTGGCGCTTACGTCTTCTACACAACTTCGTTGATTCAGGCCAAGAAATATTCAGACGCAGTGAGCGCCGCCGATAAAGCTGTCGCCGTTGTACAACTGGGCCACGACGATGCTTCGGGAACTAGCGCGGCATTTGGCGTTCGAGGACAGGCGGAAGCATTTGCTGGTGATCTAGCGAGCGCAGATCAGGATTTGGAGAAAGCTGAAAGCTATGAACGTGACGGCTTGAATCGTTAAGCCGGGCATCCGTTGAGCGTGCAATACTCCAAAACTCTGCGGGGCCTGCTCATGTTCACGCTCAGGTGCTCTCGGGGATCGGAAAGCAAGAAGCGGCTGCGAAGAAGTCAGCGGAGGCCGCCAAGCTCTGACGCGCATTACTCCTGAAACAACCTCAGATCCTGAATCTACTTCGCTGAGGACTCGGCTTGCCTTTAGAAGTCGCGACGCCGATCACCCGCGTGTAGTCCGGAACTGTTTACCTACCCGGGATCACAGGCGTGAAGGGGTACGAACCCGGCGCTGCTGACATTGGCTCTGCACCGGTCATGGCAAGCGATAGAGCATCAAAGCCGGCGGCTGCGATTCAGCACGCTTGGTCGCCGGACAAATATCCGGATCCTACTTAGTGCTCGAGACCTCGGCGATGAAAGCGGCGACCAAACGTTCAATCTCGGCCGGCGGCAGGTTGTAGCGCGCAACGCCGTCGGCTTGACCAAGATTCCCGCTGATTACGAAGCAGCGCAACCCGGCCCGCGCAAGATCTTTTGCTCGCGCGGCGGTAAGGCCGCCGACTACCTCCACCGGCGCGGCTTTGCCGACCCGCTCGAATATAGTTCGCGCCATATCGCCAAGAAGGTCGTTTTCGATGAGCTTGGGGTCGGCGTGCCGAGCATCGGATTGCAGGTGAACCCCGACCACGTCCACACCTGCATCGAGCATGCGAAGCGCGGCATCCACAGCCACGGTCGCCGAGCCCTGCTGCGGCAGCATGATATCGGCGAAGGCCAGCCGCGGAATTTCGGAATCGCTGCGCCTGAACTCGTCGCGCACGCCGCAGAGCGCCTTCGCTGTATCCGCACCTGCGAGCGCGAGAAAATCGATGATGTTGCCACCACCCGCATAGACACCGCGGGCCTCGGAGGCACCGCCGTCCATGGTCTTCATATCGGCTAGGAGCAGGGCTTTGGGAAACTGCTTGCGGAACGCTGGAACGACGTTCGAGACACCCTCATTCTTCAGCAGCGGCGTTCCCATCTCAACCATGTCAACACCGCCCGCCAGCCCAGCACTGGCAACCGCCAGCCCATGCTGCAATGTGGCCACGTCGACTGAGATCTGGAACGTGAAGCGCGTTCTGAGCTGATCGAGGACCCGGGCCGACGCCGGGTGAATTTCCTTCCCCTCCCGCGCCCAAGCATAGTCAGGCCGGATGAGATCGCACGCGGCACCGACTGCCATGCCGCCCAGAGCAAACCTCCGCGCGCCGTCGAGGAACGATCGCCGGTTGATGTGGCCGTGCCGGTGTTCGCTAAAGACATCGAGCGGTTGTTGCGAAAAGTCGGAGGGTTCCTTACGCGCCATAATCAGGCTCCTTGAAAACGTAGCATCATATCAACCCCGAACCAGCGGCGTCCCGAACGCTTCGTCCGCAAAGCTCCCCAGTATCAAACTGGGCCAACGAACATTGTCTTCATTGCGTGCTCGCTTTCAGTGCGTTCATCGGCAATGCGAAACCGAAGGACACCCCAGAATCATCGCTGGATGCCCAAACACGTCCACCGTGAGCCTCGATAATGTTCTTAACGATCGCCAGACCGAGGCCGGTACCACCTGTAGACCGCTCGCGTGATGGGTCCGCCCGATAGAAGCGATCGAACACATGCGTAATCTCATAGTTACTGAGTTGACTCCCCGTATTGTGGAGTTCAACGTTCACTTCGCCATCAACATTTTGGGCGCGCACCGTCACGATTCCGTCCAATGGACTGTGTCGAGCAGCGTTAGTAAGTAAATTCAGCATGACCTGGCGCAATCGAACCGGATCGGCTTGAACAAGCGTGCCCTCGGCCAGAACTACCTGCAGCCTCCGATCGCCTTCGAGCCCGGCCGCGCGAGTGGCTGACGCGATGATAGGTTCGAGTGGCTCTTCAGTGATGTTCAGCCGCAGTTCGCGCCCTTCCGCGAGCGCCACTTCGTGCAAATCCTCGACGAGCCTCGTAAGGTGTCCTATTTCTTCGTTAGCTCCTTCGATCTCGCTTCGTGGGTCTTCGGAGATGTCATCGGAAATAGAGTCCAGCCGGCAGCGTAGGGCGGTCAGTGGTGTCTTAAGTTCGTGTACTACGTCATGTACGAGGTTTCGCCGAAGTCTCTGCTGGTTTTCGAGTTCCGAAGCCATCATATTGAAGCTCTTGCTCAACTCGGCGATTTCGTCCGACCCGCGAATGCTCACTCTGCGCGACAGATTGCCCATAGCAAGTTCGCGCGCTGCGTTACGGAGTTCCTCTAACGGTCCAGCAATCCTTCGCGACAGTGTCCAGGTCACTATCAATGCTGCCGTGGCGACAAGTCCTGTTACCAGAAGCAGCGAGCGATCTACGGATCCGAGAAAAATCGATTCGGGCTGCTCAATCCCTCCGTCCGGCAACGGGAATACATAGAGAGTTACGGTCCCCTCTCCTTTGGAACGAATCGGCGTTCCCTCCATGTGAATCATGAGGGTGGATCGCGCCGCGGATTTACCGGGTCCGTGCTGCGTAAGGTAGATCGTCGCTTCTTCGCCGGCGCGAGAGAGTCGAAGGTCATCGACACCCCTCAAGGGCTGACCGAACTTTGCAATGATCCGATTGGCGGAGTTGGCAAGAACGAAGACCTCTCTTGGGGAGAGCGCGGCCGCAGCGGCCTCCAATGATGCTGAAACGCAACAACGATCTTGCAGGATCGCGGCGACTCTGACCTCGTTACCGTCCTTAGCGCTGGCGGAAGTCGCAATCTTCGTCAGTGCTTGAAATCGACGAAATTCTGTTCGCGTGCGCTGCCGGGCCGTTATGGCAACAGCAACAACTGCTGCTATCGCTAGTGTGCCGACGGCGATCATCATCCGAAAGCGCAGGGTGAGAATCACTGTGCCCCCATGCGGTAGCCAATCCCATGAACAGTCAGTATGTAGTGCTCACCGTGTCGTTCTATCTTTCTTCGCAGGTTCGTTATGTGAACGTCAACCGTGCGGTCAACGCCGTCGAAATCAGGATCGAACGCGCGCGATAGCAGTTCTTCGCGCGTAAACACACGCCCCAAAGACTTAGCGAATACTTCGAGGAGGCGAAACTCGGTCCGCGTGAGTGCGACAGGCTCTCCACGGAGGCGGACGCTTCGACCCCAGCAGTTGATCTCCAGATTTCCGACCACAATTGGGGTAGGCGGCCTTGCAGGTTCCAGCGACGTTCGACGTAAAAGGGCTTGGACCCTGGCCACGACCTCACGTGGCCGGAACGGCTTGGGAACATAATCATCCGCCCCGAGGTCAAATCCCGCGAGCTGATCGGCTTCTGAAGTTCGCGCGGTAAGCATCATGATGGGCAACGTCGAGGTCTGTCGAAGGCGCTTACAGATTTCCTGACCGGGAATGCCCGGGATCATCAGGTCCAAAATGAGGAGGGCCACGCCTTCGCCAGATGCTAATTCCAGGCCCCGAACGCCGTCCCTGGCAACCACCGTCTCGAACCCGGCTCGCGTTAGGTACAGGCTAAGCGTCGATGAAACAACGGCGTCATCCTCCACGATTACGATTCGCATACCACTCGTTCGACCTTAGCGAGAAAGCGACCGCGTCAAGGCTGATCCGATTATTTCAGCGGCCGGTGGGTCCAGATTGCCCAAGACAACAACCGTCCAAGGGCCGCTCTCGTGCACGACTGCATTGATCCCGGGCGCACCGCCGCCAACATTCAAGCTGTTCGACGAAGCAACGTCCGGAATTCGCTGCGTTCGCAGCGCCTCGGAATAGCGGAAAAGGTCACCAGTCGAGGAGTAGCCTCCGCCTGCTGCACACCCGGCGGCCCCGTTCATGAGCACATTGCTTTGTAATGCCCCGCCGTGTTCAGGATGCGCGTAACCTACGGCCACGTCCGGATTTATACCATCAGCCTGCAGAAATCCCGTCGAGTCCATTCCGGCAGGTTTGAAGATGTTCTCTTCCACATATCGCTCATAGGGCATGGAGGAGATGCGCTCAATGATGGCACCCAATACGACATAGCAGCCATTGCAATACAGAGTTCGTGCACCAGGCGAAAACATTGGCTTTCTGCCGGAAACAAACCTGTAGTAATCAGCGTTGGAACGAAAGCGGTCTTTCGACGCGTTGTCGAATTCTTTTCCAAAGATGTCGGCTATGCCAGCTGAATGATGTAATAACTGGTCAACGGTAGCTGCCCGGCTTTCTGGCTGCGGATAATCTGGCAACAGCTTTCCTATCGTGTCCGACAACGAGATCTTACCTTTTGCTACCAGTTGCTCAATCGCTGTCTTCGTAAAGGCCTTATCGATAGAGCCCACATTGAAGCGAGTTGAGGGTCCATTTTGCAATTTGTTCGATCGGTCAGCGAAACCGGCTGAACCCGTGTAAACGGTTTTCCCATCTCTCGCGATTAGCACGTCGCCTGAAAACAGGTCTTTCTGCGCCAACTCTCGAAAATACTCGTTCAGCACCGCGGTCAGTTGTTCCTCCGACATCGTGCCATTTACCGGAGGCGCCCCAACACTCGCCTCAGTGCTGTTGCCGGATGCCTCAATCCTCACACCGATCTTTTCGATCTTGAACGGAGGATCATTTTCCAAAGTTAGTTCGACTACACCGTTCGCACCGGTTGCCCCCTGGATGTGAAGCAGCAGTGGCTGGTCAGGACCCTCGACGCGCCCCAGGGTGATCGTTCCGAAATCACGTCGAATATTTTCGTATGCCCGCTTGCGCTCGTCGACAGTTTGCCGCCTTAGTTGGCTGGCTGAGAAATGCTCCTGAGCCATTTTCTCCCAAGCTTCGGGCGCGGTACTGTTCAGCGCTTTCACTAAAGAATCGATATGGTTTCTGATCTCCGGCGGCGGCCCTCCCATGAGCAACTGCTGGCCGTGCGCCAACGATCCGAATACCAAAATTGAAGCAACTAAACCCGCGCACAACCGGACAACCCGAATCATAGAATGTCCTCCTAATTGAAGACTATGTGTCCGTTGCTAAGAAATTATGAAGGGCCACGCACCAAATGAAGAGGCAGCATCGCTCCGATCGTTGGTCCGGTGGCGTTGAGGCAAGACAACGGAACGAATCCTTCACAAAATCTGAACGATCGGCCCCTAATCTCTAGTTGACCTCCGGGAGTACAGATTATGAAAGCTATCGTCCCAATTACCGCGTTCATCCTAGCCACCATTGCCGGCGCGGAGCCGATCCGGAAAGCATTGGAACCGTCGGACGCGAAATCCGTCGTTCAACAACTTATCGTCGATTTGGACGTATACATTTTTCCTGAAAAGGCTCGCGTTCTTAAGGCATATCTTCGGGACCACATGGACGCCTACCAGGAAACGACCACCCCGGAAGCCTTGGCTGCAAAGCTTACCTCCGACATGCGCACTGTAGCCAACGACAAACATCTCGCGGTTTTCTACAATCCACTGCCCCCGGGAACCGAAGCAGCGCCGAGTCGCAATGACGACGAGAAGATGCACCGGGTTGAGGAGGCAAGAGGGTTTGGTATTCGATCCGTTGCTCGCCTTCCTGGGAATGTCGGGCTGATCGACATTTCCTATTTCTCCGACGACCCGGAATCTTTTGCCGCAATGGATTGCGCCATGGGCCTTCTTCATGGTTCCGACGCCTTGATCATTGATCTACGGCGCAACATGGGCGGTCACCCGGCGATGGTCGAGCGCTTATTGACATACCTGTTTGCAGGCCAAGTGCAGCTTACCTCGATTGTGTGGCGTGAAGCAGGAAAGGAACACACCGAGGAACAGTGGACACTGGTGTATGTTCCGGGCGAAAGGTTCGCTAGCACTCCAGCTTTTGTTTTGACGAGCGCAGCAACTTTCTCGGCCGGCGAACAAGTGGCTTACGATCTAAAAACACTCCATCGAGCAACACTCATTGGACAAACAACCGCGGGCGGTGCAAATCCTGCGGATCGAGCCCAACCGCTGGCCCTCGGCTTCGACGCGTTCATCCCAACCGGTCGCGCAGTGAATCCAATCACAAAAACCAATTGGGATGCGGTGGGAGTTCGGCCGGATGTGGAAAGCAGGTTTGCTGACACCTTGCTTGAGGCTTACACCCGAGCACTCAAATCAGCCAAACCCGCGGTCTCCGAGCCGCGCCTTGATCGCTCCCGCGAGCGAGCGCTCTCTGATCCCGCACAAGCATTGCGTGACGCGGGGTTGATGTCAGAGTAAGGGACTGCCGCCTTCTACTTTGCAACAACCTTCCTGGGCCGGATCTGGACCGAGTAAGGTCGCCAAATTCGCGTCGGGGCATTTCGGCGCGGTAATCGAAGTCTGACTGCACTTCAGACTGACGAGACGGACGAAGACTCGCTAGGCGGGGGTGCCTTGCTATTCTTTGCGGACGAGCGGTAGGCCGGAGGCCTCGATGGCTCGCCAGCCTCCGTCAAGGGACAGGATGTTTGTGTATCCCATCTTCTGCAGATTGTCGGTGGCGAGCGCAGAGCGGTAGCCGCCTCCGCAGTACAACACCAGTCGGGTGTTCTTGTCGGGAAAAGCGGTTTCGATATCCCGCTCAATGATGCCTCTGCTCAGGTGGAGAGCGCCGGCGGCGTGGGCCGCCTCGAACTCGTTGTCTTCGCGCACATCTACCAACTGGCCGGCCTCGTTTGCGGCGAGTAGGCGCTGGTACTCTTAATGTCGATTTCATGGATACGCTTTTTGGCGTCGGCGACGAGCGCCAGGAAGCCCGGGCTGTGATGCTTTGCCGCCGTGCTCATTGGATGCGCTCGATCTTGGCGCCGACTGCTGCCAGCTTTTGCTCCAGGCGTTCGTAGCCGCGGTCCATATGGTAAACACGGTCGATGATGGTTTCGCCGTCGGCCACCAAAGCCGCGAGCACCAGCGAGGCACTCGCTCGCAGATCGGAGGCGATGACTTGCGCGCCCATCAGCCGGTCTTCTCCGGCGACGATTGCCTGGCGCCCTTCAATGCGAATGTTCGCGCCCATGCGCGCCTAGCTCCGGAACGTGCATAAACCGGTTTTCGAAGATGTTCTCGGTGACGAAGCTGATGCCTTGCGCGGTTGCCATGTAGGCCATGTACTGGGCCTGCAAATCGGTGGCGAAGCCGGGGTACTCTTCCGTGCTCATGTCCACCGCTTTGGGCCGGCCGTTGTGGCGCACGCGGACTGACGTGCCATTGGCTTGGATATCAGCGCCGGCCTGTTCCAATTTGTAAAGCAGGGCCGCGAAGTGCTCCGGAGTGCAGTCGCTGATTACGAGATCGCCCTTCGACACTGCGCCCGCGAGAACGAAAGTGCCGGCTTCGATGCGGTCCGGAATGATGGCGTGTTCTGCGCCGTGCAGCCGTTCGACGCCCTGCACTCGAATGGTGGACGTGCCGGCGCCCTCAATATCTGCGCCCATGCTGGTAAGTAGATCGGCCAGATCTTTCACTTCCGGCTCGCGGGCGGCGTTGCGAATTACGGTTTCGCCTCGGGCCAGAACCGCGGCCATTAGGACGTCTTCGGTGCCGGTGACGGTGATGCGGTCGAAGTGAACGTTGCCTCCGCGCAGGCCATCGGGCGCCTGGGCTTCGACGTAGCCGTGCGACTGCTCAATGGTGGCGCCGAGCTGCTCCAGCGCGGAGACGTGAAAGTTGATGGGCCGGGCGCCAATGGCGCAACCGCCGGGCATGCGAGACGCGAGCACGTCCGGTACGAGCGACCAGCGGCCCGAGAACCAGGCTGGAGGCACGCATGGTTTTCACAACGTCGTAGGGCGCTTCGGGGCGGTCCAGTGTTTTGGCATGGACACAAACCTTGCCATTGCAGTCGGTGACGTTTGCTCCGGTGTACTGGAGCAGGCTTTTCATGGTCTGAATATCTTTGACGGGAGGAATACGATTGAGCACGACGGGCTCTTCGGTCAGCAAACAAGCGGCGAGCGCCGGGAGAGCTGAGTTTTTGGATCCGCTGACACGGATCTCGCCGTGGAGAGGCGTGCCGCCCACGATTCGAAATTTGTCCATCTGAACCTATTGTGCGCTGTGCTTATTGCGCCAGTGCTTCCCGCAGACGGCCGTGCGTATGGCGGAGAACGGCGTCGGCTTCGCTGCGCGTAATCTGCCGCTTGTGCATCACCAGAGCGGTCCGCACAGATCCCGCTTCCTGCAGCAATCGCGCCGCTTCATCATAGGGCACGGCGGCAATTTGCGAGATGATGCGGCGGGCGCGGTCGACTAGTTTTTCGTTGGTGGGCTGGACGTTGACCATGAGGTTGCCGTAGACGTAGCCGAGGCGGATCATCACGCCGGTGCTGAGCATATTCAGCACCAGTTTGGTGGCGGTACCGGCGCGCATGCGAGTGGAACCGGTGATGACCTCCGGACCGGAAAGGGGCGTGATGGCGATATCGGAGGCCTGGGCGACCAGGGAATCCGGAGTGCAGCTGAGGCCAATTGCCAATGCCCCCAAGTCTCGAGCATACGCAAGAGCGCCCAGAACGTAGGGGGTTCGTCCGCTGGCGGCGATGCCGACCAAAGCGTCGACGGGCCGAGAACCCGTGCGCTTCGAGATCGGCCCGCCCCTGCGATGGATCGTCTTCGGCCTTCTCCACCGAGCGTCGCAGAGCTGAGTCGCCGCCGGCAATCAGACCGACGACCATATCCGGGGGCGTGTTGAAAGTCGGCGGACATTCGGAAGCGTCTAACACGCCGAGGCGACCGGACGTGCCCGCGCCGACGTAGAAGAGCCGTCCACCGGACTCGAGCCGCGCGACGATGCCATCGACTGCCAGTGCAATGTGGGGGATCTCGCGCTCAACGGCCAGCGCCACTTCCTGGTCGGCGGTGTTGATGACGCGCAGCATAGCCTCAGTCGGCAATGAGTCGATAGCGGATGAGGCCGGGTTCTGGGATTCGGTGAGCAGGTCTGGCAGCATAGGAAAAAGGCCCAGGGAGCACACGACTCCCTGGGCCTCTCAAACTTTCAAAAACAGACTACTTAGGCGCTGAAAGAGCTGCCGCAGCCGCAGGTGGACTTCACTTGCGGATTGTTGAACTTGAAGCCCGAACCTTCCAGAGTTTCAACGTAGTCGACTTCGGCGCCGTCCAGATACAGCATGCTTGCCTGATCGATAAATACCTGCAGATCTTCGAACTTATAGGTTTTGTCCAGCATGTTGGGCTGGTTTTCAAACGCCATGGAGTAGCTGAACCCAGAGCAGCCGCCGCCCACTACTGAGATGCGAAGTCCGGCCGGCTTGGGCTCCTGCATGCTCAGAATCTCTCTTACTTTGCCCACGGCGGTTTCGGTAAGCTGAATCATCCAAAATCTCCTAACACTAATTCTAAAACAATCGACAGTGGTTTGATGCGGCGCAAGCGGGTGGTGTGGCAGCTTTCTGGGATAATGGCAGCGCCGCCTGGTAATTTCAGCAACATTGTTGGAACCCCGGGCAAAACTGACGCGTCGGGGGTCTTGTATGAGCGGTCTATCGGCTACTCTCCCATTCCCGGCAGTGACCGGTGAGGCAACGGCGCAAGCGAAGACCAAAATTGGATCATCGAATCAGCGATGAGGCCGCCCTCGTTCGGCGGGTGCAAGCCCAGGACGAGATGGCGTTCCGCGAGATCGTGGATCGCTACCAGGCCAAAGTCTTCTCCATCATCTACGGCATTCTCCGGAACCGGAACGACGCGGAAGACATCTCGCAGCAGGTTTTTGCGAAGATTTATTTTTCCATAAAGAACTTCGATTTCCGCAGCTCGCTGTTGACGTGGATTTACAAGATCACGGTTAACGAGTGTTACGACTATCTGCGGAAAAAGCGCGTTCGCAAGCTGGTGTACGAGAGCGAGTTCACGGCCGAAGAGTCATTGCGGCTGGAGAACTCAGAGCCTGCCAGCAATCAAACGCCGCCGGTAGATCAACGCCTGGCGCAGCACGACCTGATCTTGAAGCTGCTTGCGAAATTGTCTGAAGAAGATCGCACGCTGATGTGATGAAGGAAGTGGAAGGGCATTCAGTGGAGGAGCTGTCGGCCATGACCGGCATGAACGAGAACACGATTAAAGTGAAGCTCTTCCGCGCCCGGCAAAAGCTAGTGAAAGCAGCGGAGCGGCTTGACCGCGCGCCGCTGGCACCGCCCCAAATTTAGGCCTTTCGTTGGCGTGCGGTGGGTTGTAGAGTTGTAAAGCGGACAGCACGTAAAAAGATCCGCAAGGGTTCTGGGGTTTATTTACTGAGGGAAGTATGCACGGGTCCATTCGGGATCGGTTAGAGGATCTGCTTTCGCCGAAGCGGCCGGCCGCCGGAGAACGGGATCTTACAGATCACCTCGCGTCCTGCTCGGAATGTCTTTCGGAGTTGCACGCCATGGAGGATCAATCCGTCATGTTGCAAGCCTTGCGGGCACCGGAGGGCTTGGAGCCGGCACCGGGGTTTTATGCCCGGGTGATGCAGCGCATTGAGGAGCGCGCGAAAGAGACCATTTGGGGTGCTCTCATTCGTTCGCCGATCTTTCCCCGCGTTGCGTATGCCTCTTTAACGGTTGCCTTGGTTCTCGGCAGTTACGTTGTGGCATCGGAAACGCGGGACGGTCACCTGACTGCGGGTTTGACCGCTCACAACGATGCGCCGGTTATCGGCGATGTCTCGCAGCAGCGGGATGCCGTTCTCGAGAACTTTGCTTCCCACTAAGGAGCCGGCAATCATCAACGCTGCCACAATCCGATCGAGGCCGCTTAGCCGGCCGTCAGATACAAGCTGGCTGAATCCCAAGGTTCTGACCATTTTTGCGCTGATCTTCCTGTGCGGTGCGACCTGTGGCGCGGTGCTGGTACGGGCCATGCTGCACCCGAAACAGGCGTCGAAAATCGTGGGCCTGAAGGAATTTAAGCAGGAACTGAAGCTGACTCCTGACCAGGAGAAAGTGGTCACCGAAGTGCTGGACGATTACGGGAAGTATTACCAGAATCTGGAGCAGGATCGCCAGGACGTTGCCATGCACGGCAAACAGAGAATACTGGATGCACTACGTCCCGACCAGAAGCTCCGGTTTGAGCGGATGTTCGATGTTTCCGCTCTTCCGGTGAGACCTGACGGTCAGCGCTAACTCGGTCTTTTCGTCCTTGTTGTTTGATTGGGACTGCGGCACAGACTTGGGCTCGCCGCAAATAGGACCGCGCGCGGCTATCCTCTTTTCAAGCGCCGAGAACAAGCGGGCCTGGATGTCGGAAGGAACCGCCTTCGCCTCCATGCCTTTGAAAACCCGCAGCGTTTTTTCGGTGGTGTTGCACACGACCCAGCAGTTGGGACATTCGTTGACGTGGCGTTGCAGATTCGCCCGGATTTCCGGGTCGAGTGTCTCGTCAAGGAAGTCGCCCAGCTCCTGCAGGAACTGCTTACAGGTAAGCAAGTGCGTCTTCTCCCTTCTTTTTGAAGAGCCGCGTCAGCTTCTCACGAAGCTGGAGGCGAGCCCGAAGTAGCCGGCTCTTCACCGCTGAAATCGTTAAATCCAAAGCTTCTGCCGTCTCCTCGATCGACATTTCTTCGATGTCGCGAAGAATGAAAACGGTTCGGTAAGCTGGCTTCAAACTTTGGACCGCTTCGTCCAGAATCTGGCCGAGTTCCTCGCGTGAATAGCGCTGTTCCGGGTTTTCTTCCCAGACGGCGATCTCGCGGACCACCTCATCCTCGCCGGTATCGATGGGTTCATCGAGCGGGGAAGTGCGGTCGGAGCGACGCTTTCGCAGCCGCATCAGAGCTTCGTTGACAGCGATGCGGACGAGCCAAGTGTAGAACTTGGAATTGCCCTGGAAGTCGTCCAGGTGCGTATACGCCTTCAGGAACGTCTCTTGCAATACGTCTTCGGCGTCTTCGTCGTTCTGGGTGATCTGCTTCGCCATCCGGAAGACGCGACGGTCGTACTGTTGCACCAGTTCGGAGAAGGCGGACATGTCGCCGGATTTAGCCCGAGTGACAAGCGGCGCTTCATCAAAGACGGAGGAGGTCGTGGTGCTCACGCGGTGTAACAACAGTCTATCAATCCGGCTGCCTATGGCTATCTAGAAAGCAGCCAATGGAGCAGGAAAAGGCCTGTCTGTTTGATACGCTCGAATTTCTGACTATGAGTAGTTTGACGGTGACTTTGCCGGACGGCAGCCAGCAGTCTGTAACGGCGGGAACTCGCCCCATTGATGTTGCACAATCGATCAGCCCAAGGCTGGCGAACGATGCTATTGTGGCGCGCGTGAACGGAGATCTTTATGATCTGACGCGACCGCTAGAGCAGGACGCAAAGCTTGAGATTCTGACAACGAAGAATGCGGAAGCGCTGCCGGTTTACCGGCACTCCACGGCTCACCTGTTAGCCGCCGCTGTGCTGGAACTCTTTCCCGAGACCCAGTTGGGTATCGGTCCGCCGACGGACACCGGATTTTATTATGATTTCCAACGGGACGCGAAGTTTACGCCGGAAGATCTGGAGCGCATTGAGCAGCGCATGCACGAGATTCAGGCCAGGAACCTACCTTTTGATCGGAAGCTGACGCCGAAGGGCGAAGGTTTGGAGAAGTACAAAGGGGACTGGATGAAGCATGAGCTTATTGAAGAGCGAGCCGGCGACATCTTTACCGAATACACCCTGGGACCGCAGTTTATTGATTTCTGCCGTGGTCCGCACGTCCCTTCGACCGAAAAGCTGAAGGCTTTCAAGCTGCTGTCCATTTCCGGTGCGTATTGGAAAGGCGATGAGAAGCGGCCTCAACTGCAGCGCATTTATGGCACTGCGTTCTTCACGAAGAAAGAGCTGGATGAGTACCTGAACCGTCTGGAAGAGGCCAAGCGACGGGATCACCGCAAGATCGGGCAGGAACTGGACCTATTCAGTATTCAGGAACTGGCGGGCCCGGGACTGATTTTCTTCCATCCCAAGGGCGGCACCATTCGCAAGATCATCGAAGACTGGATGCGCGACCAGTATGTGAAGCGCGGCTATTCGTTGGTCTATACGCCGCACATCGCCCGCAGCGATCTGTGGAAGACATCCGGCCACTACAACTTTTACTCCGAGAACATGTTCGACCGGATGGAACTGGACGATGCCGAGTACCAGTTAAAGCCGATGAATTGCCCGTTCCACATTCTGATTTACCGGGACCGGCTGCACAGTTACCGCGATTTGCCGGTGCGGTTGGGCGAGCTGGGAACCGTGTACCGGTATGAGCGGTCGGGCGTGATGCATGGATTGCTGCGGGTTCGCGGTTTTACTCAGGACGACGCGCATATTTTCTGCACGCCGGAGCAGATTGAAGACGAGGTTGTGACCTGTTTGCAATTCGCGGTGGACACGCTGCAGACGTATGGATTCACTGAGTACGAAGCGGAGCTTTCGACCTGGGATGGCGGCGCGAGCGGCAAATACGACGGTGCGCCGGAGCAGTGGCAGTTAGCCGAAAACGCGTTGAAGCGCGCTACGGAGCGGCTGAACTTGAAGGTGAAAGTGTCACCGGACGAAGCGGCGTTTTACGGACCGAAAATAGACGTCAAGCTGGTGGATGCGATCGGACGCTTGTGGCAGTTGTCGACGGTGCAGTTCGATTTCACGTTGCCGCGCCGTTTCGGGTTAGAGTACATAGCCGAGGACGGCAAATCTCATCAGCCGCTGATGGTGCATCGCGCGCTGTACGGTTCTATTGAGCGTTTCTTCGGCATCCTGATTGAACATTACGCAGGCGCATTTCCGGTGTGGTTAGCGCCGGTGCAGGCGACCATTTTGCCGATTACCGACAAGCAGAACGAGTATGCGCGCGAAGTAAAAGCCAAACTGGCCGCGGCGGGCATTCGGGTGGAACTGGATGACAGAAGCGAGAAGGTGAACCTGAAAATACGGGAAGCGCAGCTGCAAAAGATTCCGTTCATGCTGGTGATTGGCGCCCGGGAGGCGGAAGCCGGCCTGGTTTCGGTGCGCAACCGCAAGCACGGAGACCAGGGGGTGAAGGGCGTGGATGCGTTTCTGGCTGAGATCACTGGATTGATTGAAAGCAAGGCCGTATCTGAATGATTAGCCGGCTGATGCTTGGAGTGGCTGTATTGGGGACAGTCTCTTCCACCATCTTCCTGGGCCTGGTTTTGCTGGGCGCCCGGAAGTGGCATCAGCAGGCGAGGCGAGATCGCGAGGCGAACCAGCGGGCTGACGACGAAGCGCTGCCTCCGGTCTCGATTTTGAAGCCGCTGCACGGCCTGGAAGCACAGCTTGCGGCGAATCTCGAGAGTTTCTTCGACCAGGATTACCCGCAGTATGAAGTGATCTTCGCGGTTGCTTCGGAAGTCGACCCTGCTCGGGCGGTAGCGCAGGCTGTTTGCGAGCGGCACCCCGAGACCCCGTCGCGGGTACTAGTGACTGGCCACAGTCCTTGGCCGAATCGCCCCGCCTATGCTTTTGCGCGCATGACGGAAGTGGCGCGCACGGCGATCTTTGTGACTAGCGACAGCGATGTGGTGGTGGATCGCGGATACCTGCGCGCGGTTGTCCGGCCGGTGCTGCAAGAGAACACGGGCATGTTGACGTGCTTGTACCGGGGCCTGAACATGGGCGGCTTTTCGTCACTTTTGGATTCCATTGGCATGTCGGTGGAGATGACCGCGGGCGTCCTGGTTGCCAACCTGCTGGAGGGTATCAAGTTCGGTTTGGGCCCTACCATTGTGGTACGCCGGGAGGCTTTGGATGCGATCGGCGGTTTCTCGGTTTTGGGTGATTATCTACCGAACGACTTCATTCTGGGGAGTCTGATTGCAGAGCGGGGATTCACGATTGCTCTATCGTCCTACGTGATCGCCCATGTAGCGCCGCCAATGAGCATTTCCCAGATGTGGAACCGGCACTTACGCTGGACCATGGGCACGCGCTACTCCAGGCCCAAAGGACACCTCGGTTCCGGGCTGATGTATGCGACCCCCTACGGCATTCTGGGCTTGCTTGCTGGGGCTGGCTCCGGCATGCTTCCGCTGGGCGTGGGACTGTTTGGGTGGTCGATCCTCAATCGCTTGATTGAAGCCTATGTCGTTGGGTGGCAGGTAACTCGCGATGCGGAGTGCCGCCGCCGGCCCTGGTTGTACCCGCTGCGGGATTTGCTTGGCTTCTGCGCCTGGGTAGGCAGCTACCTGAGGCGAGGGTTCGAGTGGCGCAGCACCAAGTACGAGTTGATCAAGGGCGGCCGCATGGTTCCCCGGCGCGTGGCCTGAGTGGCAGTCCGGCACCGACTAAACTTGTCTTAGATGCCTTCTGTTGCCGCCGACGATGCGGCCGTCTCCCCAGAAGTTGGAGTAGGAGCGGCTGCTCCGCGTAGCACCCGGATATACATCTTCGCTCTAACCGCCCTGGTTGTGGTGCTGAACGTGGCTGGAAATTTGTTTCTTAGTTGGGGCATGAAGCACGTCAGCTTGACTGTGGGTGTGCAGCCGCTTGACTACATACGGGTGATGCTGAGCCCGTTTGTTGCGACTGGCGTTGCTTTGCTCATCTTCTGGCTGTTAACACGCATGGTGCTGCTGAGCCGAAGCGATCTAAGCTACGTGCTGCCGGCTACCGCCAGCGGCTATGTTCTGAACGCGATACTGGCGTTGTTCATCCTGAAAGAGTCGCTCGACAAATACCAGTGGGCAGGAACTCTGCTCATCTGCCTCGGTGCAGCTTTAGTGGGCAGCGATCTAAAAGACGAGGTAGTCCCAGAACCTCCGCCCGCTGCCCGCTAGTAGTGAAAGCGATAACGTAACTGGGCGTAGATCTGCCGGGGATCTGCGTAGTGCGTTCCGCCGAAAGTCTGGCTATTGTCCAACAAGAAGCGGCGATTGGTCAGGTTCAACGCGGTGACGGATAGCGTGAAGCGCTCGCGAAACGACTTGCCGACCGAGAGATCGAAGGTGGTATGTCCAGGCAGGTGCCCTGGATAGTCGAGAGATCCATCGGTGAATCCCGAGCCATAGTAAAGGTTTCCACCTGCAGTGACCTGCCGCGGCAAGCGGAAGTTGAACCCGGTGTGGAAGGTATGACGCTGGTCGTGGTCGAGCAAAAAGTAGCCGCTGCCAGGTGGCCCAAAGTCGGTCAGGCCGCCTGAGATAGCACCTGCTGCTTCGGCGTGAGCGTAGGCGTAGGCGAGATACACTTCACCGCGCTTGAATAGTTGGGGCGAGCGCACCGCCAGTTCCCAGCCATATAACCGAGCGCCGGCGATGGTAATGGGAAAGAACACGTTCGAGTTTCCAATCGCGTTGTGATCGAAGTAGTTTTGTGCTCGCTGGTGATAGTTATTGAGATCGAACGACCAGCCTCGCAGTGGGATAGTCAGGCCGAACTGGTGTTCCTGGTCGCGTTCGCCTCGCAGCGGGATGTAGCCGAGACCCTGGGCGACCGCAAAGTCGAGCACCGGCCCGGCCACGGTGGAGAGCGGCGGCGCTTGATAATACTCGCCCCAAAAGGCGCGTAACGTCCACTTCAGGTAGGGGAGGCGCACGGATCCGCCCACGCGCGGATCGGCCGCATTTTCCGAGAGCGCTCCGGCGAAATGAGTCAAGCGCACGCCGCCGATCAAGGTAAGCCAGGAGAGCGGCTTCCACTGATCTTCGGCAAAGGCGGATTCTAACTGGCCGGTGGTTCTGTTCGACTGATTGACGAATGCGCCCGAGCCGTCGTTTGAGAGCAAGTTCACGGACTCGCTGTCATGCTGGCCGAATGCGTAAAGACCAAGTACGATGTTGTGATGCTCCGTGACGGCGGCCAGGGTGGTCTGCGCACCCGCATATTGAGAGCTGTGGTGTTGCGTTGTACTGACCGGCATGTCGGTGGGGGCACCGTCGTAATTGGCCTGGTTGAAATGGTAGAACGGTGAAACGGTGAGCAGCAGATTCGGCGCCAAGGTACGAACCCAAGAGAACGTGAGCACGGAATCGCGTTCCCGTTCCACATCGTTGATGCCGTTTGCCTGCGCGTCGGGATCATTCGGAATCTGATAATCATCGCCGCGGGAAGTCGCAACGAGCCGGAACTGGTTAGTAGCGTTGGCGTTATAAATCAGGCTGGCCATACCGCCCAATCCCCAGTCGCGATCGTGTAGAACTGCGGGGCCCGGAGTCGAGAGGCCATAGTCGCTGCGATTGCCGTTCAGACTCGCGAAATAAGCAAACTTTTCGGTGTGACTGCCGAAGTTGATCTGGTCGTTGGTTTGATTGAACGAGCCGAAGGTAGAGAAGAACTCGCCTTCATTGTTGCGTTCGAAGCCGTTACGCGGCACTACATTGAAAACGCCGTAGGTGCGATCGCCATAGGCCGCAGAGTAGCCGCCGCGATCCGCCTCCAGATAGTCGATGTCTTTGGGATCGATCTGCGGGCCGACATTGCTGGCGATGTTGGTATTGGGAACGGGCACGCCGTCGATGGCCCAGGTGACCTGATGTCCGCCCCGGATGTGTAGCTGGTCGTGAGTCATCCAGGCACCGGGCACGTAGTCGGTGATCATGTTCATGCTGTTGCTAAGGTCGGCGCCAGGGGTGTCGCGAATCTCGGACCGGCTGATGATGGTGCTCGGCGTCATGCTCTGCGCCGTTTCGGCCAATGCCTGGTCTTCCACATTGACCACCTGGGTCTTGGTGCCGACTGCCAGTTGGAAATGCAGAACCGGCGCATCGGCGGAGGTGATTACTACTTGCTGCGCCGCGGCGTCGAAACCCGCGTGTGTGACGGTGACCCGGTACTCGCCGGGCGGAACTGTAAGTGTTTCGAAAGAGCCATCCGGTTTGGTGGTGAGAGTCTGCACGAAATCCGAAGTGGCTGCTTTGAGCTCGACGGTGGCATTTCCTACCGGCCGGTGATCGGGGTCGTGCACGATGCCGCGCACGGGCGTAAGAACCACGGCGGAGGCAATCGATGCCCAGGTGAGACATAGGAGAGCGGCGACGAGGTGTCTTCTCACGGCACGACCGCCGCGGGTTTAACGTCGATGATTTTGTAATCCGCGTCGTGCACGTCGAGGGTGGCGCGGATCCTTTCATTCGGATGCAGATTGTCCCACGCTTTTCCGCTTTGGACGGGATAGTCCATGGTCATGGCATCCATCCAGCCGGGGATTGCGTCGCCCTTGATCTTGGCAGTATGTTCTTTGGCGTCGACACTCAGGACGGTGCCAGTTAGCGTGTACTGCTTGCCGGGCGTCGACTCAGCCGGTTTCTGTTGCCGGCAACCGGCTAAAAGCAGGGACAGAAGAAAGACGGACGAGGCAGCATAGCAAGGCCGCCGGAGTTCACACAGGAACATCTCAAACCTCTTGGGCGTTGGGCGATCAAATACGAGCAAAAAATGGAGGGCTAAACGCTGAGGAGAGAGGGCGGTCCACGGCCGGGTTCGTGCAGAAGGAAGCGGTTGCTACAGACGCGCGTTCCGGTATGCAGCGGCTGCGAAATCAGCCGGACCGGCGCCGTTCGGTTGTAAGTGGCGGAGAGCGCAGGATGGGGAGAACTAAAAGCCGCCAGCGCGTGCGGAAAGAGCGGACAGGTTCCGCTGCGAGCAGACCAGGCTGCGCCGGTGGTGGCGGCTGCCCCCGGCTCCGAGCCCATGGAACAGTGATGGGTTCCGGTTCTGCGGCAGCAGGCGGGTAAAACCGAGGATGCACTCTGGGCGAAAGCAGGCAGCACCAGGCTCAGGCTGAGCACCAGAGCAAGCAGGATGGCAAAGCTGCGCCGCATTCTGGCCATGAGTGTAGCGCAGCAAAGGCAGGAAGGGCAGCTACTCCTTGGGCTTTTCGCCGGATTCAGGTTCTGGGGGCCGGCGGTTGTTAATGGCGAAATATCCGTCGAGGCTTGCGTGCGAGTCAGCCGCTTCGCCCAGCGTACGGGCGGCCTGGGCCTCCTCTTCGGTTGACGCCTCCACTAGGTTTTCCGGCTCGTCGTGTTCTTTCTGTCCTGACATACTCATACGACTCGGCGGGGCGCTTTCGGTTACGTAAGGGGGCAAGAAGCACGCGCGGAGTACACTGTCATAAGTCAAACGAAAGACAGGGGGTCTGCCAAAACGCCCCCAGACGACGAAGCAAGGAGAGCCATGTCACGGCTAGCGGGCAAGAATGTTCTGATTACCGGTGCATCGTCCGGAATCGGAGAGGCGATCGCCATTCTGTTTGCACGAGAGGGTGCGAACGTTGCGATTAACTACAACAGCGGTGCAGAGCGCGCCGAAGCAGTTCTCAAGAAGACGCAAGAGGCAAGTAAAGGGAATCCATCTGCCAAGCACTTTACAGTGAAGGCCGATGTTTCCGATGAAGCACAGATCAAAGCCATGTTCAAAGAGACGCTGGACAAATTCGGCACTCTGGACATTCTGATCAATAACTCCGGTATCCAAAAGCCAGTGCAAAGCGAAAATCTGGAGCTGGAGGATTTCGATAAAATTCTAGGCGTCAACCTGCGCGGCGCGTTCATTTGCTCGCGTGAAGCAATCAAGCATTGGTTGTCTCGCAATGCCAAGGGGTCGATCGTGAACAATTCGAGCGTTCACGAGATCATCCCCAAGCCGAAGTACCTGCCTTATTCGATCAGCAAAGGCGGCATGGAAAACATGACGAAGACGCTGGCACTCGAGTACGCAGGGCGAAACATCCGGGTGAACGCAGTAGGGCCGGGCGCGACGGTCACGCCGATCAATAACGCCTGGATCAACGACGAAAAGGCGCGGGCGGAAGTATGTTCGCATATTCCGATGAACCGTCCAGCGGAAGCCGACGAAGTGGCGGTGGTTTTTGCGTTTCTGGCATCGGATGAAGCGTCATATATTACCGGGCAGACTTTGTTTGCCTGCGGCGGATTGACGTTATACCCAGAGTTCCGCGTCGCCTGGTCGTCGGGAGAATAGATCTCCTCACGCTCGAGATCGGCCTTCGTTGCCCCTCGCCCTGCTTCGGGGTTCTGTTCTGAACCTACTCGAAGCGGGGCGGGGGAGGAGAATCTACTTTGAGTGTGTTGTACCCGATGCAGCGACGAAGATTCCCAGGCCTACCATTCCGAATCCAGACGCAGTCCGCTGACGCGCTTGGGCGCGAGGATTGCGGCGAAGAGCTTCGCTGATCAAACCGGCGAAGTTCGCCACCACAAGATCGGCGCCCGTGTTGAGCGCGACCGAGATCGCACCTAACATCGTGAACTGCAGGAAGACACGTCCGCTTGCCGGATGCACGAATTGCGGGATAAAGGCGAGGAAGAATAAAGCGGTTTTGGGATTGAGAACTTCGGTCCAGATTCCTTGCGAGAAAGCGCGCGTGGATGTTGCCGGCGCAGCGGATGCAGACTCGACGGTTTGATGCCGGCTGCGGATCATTCGGATTCCCAGGTAGATGAGATAGGCGGCACCCGCATAGCGGACGGTCTGAAACGCAAAGGCCGACGCGGCCAACAGTGCCGAGAGCCCAATCGCTGCGGCAACCACATGGAACAGCCCTCCCACGAAAGTGCCAAGAGAGGAGAGCATACCCTCTTTGCGCCCGCCCGCCAGACTACGAGCTAAGACGTAGAAGATACCGGGTCCCGGTGTAATCGCAAGCAAGAGGGCAGCACCGAAGAACAGGCCGAAGCTTTTCATGTCGAGCATGTGAGGCATGTTAACGCGCATAGCCATTCGTCGCCAACTCTCTGTGTTATGGTGCGGGTGCAATGTCGACATTCAACATGCGTACGCGGAGGGAGGTGCTGGGGGCGTTGGCGGCGGCTCCGCTGGCATTGGCGCGCGACAGCACAAAGATCCCGATCGGGCTGGAACTGTTCTCGGTGCGCGAGGACCTGAAGAAGGATCCCATGGCAACGCTGCAGGGCGTGGCCAAGGCCGGATACGATTGCGTCGAGTTCTTCGCGCCCTACTACGAATGGACGCCGGAGTATGCCAAGCAGGTCCGGAAGCAACTGGATGATTCGGGGCTGAAATGCTACTCGACGCACAACGCGCGCACCAGTTTCGCGCTGGATGGACTGCCGAAAGCCGTTGAGCTCAACAAGATTCTCGGGACCAAGTACATCATCATGGCGAATCCGGGCAAGATGGAGACGCTGGATGACTACAAGAAGATAGCCGAGGTTCTTAATCAAGCGAACGACCACATAAAGCATGACGGCCTGCACACCGGCTATCACAACCACGACGTGGAGTGGAAGCCGATCGACGGGCAACGTCCGTTGGACCTGCTGGCGGCGCAAACCGACAAGAGTGTGGTGCTGCAGTTCGACGTGGGTACGTGCCTGGAGATGGGACAGGACCCAATCGCGTGGATCGACAAGAACCCGGGCCGCATCAAGTCGGTTCACTTGAAGGACTGGGCACCGCAGAAGGGGTACCGGGTGCTCTTCGGTGAAGGGGTAGCGCCATGGAAGAAGATATTCGCGGCCGCCGAGAAGACCGGCGGGGTGGAGTTTTACCTGATGGAGCAGGAAGGCAGCGATTATCCGGAAATGGAAACGGCGGAGCGCTGCCTGGTGGCCTACAAGGATTTACACGGCTGAGATTAGAACCATGCTGCAGGCGACGGGCCTTCCTCCCACGCTCGAGTTGATTGGAAACACACCGCTGGTGCGGCTGACCGGCTTCGATTGCGGACTCTGCGAAGTGTTTCTGAAGCTGGAGTCGCAGAACCCGGGCGGATCAATCAAGGACCGGATTGGCGTGTCCATGGTTGCAGGCCGCCGAAGAGGATGGCCGGCTGCGGCCTGGCGGCACGATGGTGGAGGCGACGGCCGGCAACACGGGTGTTGGGCTGGCGCTGGTGGCGGCGATCAAAGGCTACCGGCTGATTCTGGTGATTCCCGACAAGATGTCGCCCGAGAAGATCGCGCATGCCAAGGCGCTGGGCGCCGACATTCGCTTAACGCGGTCGGATGTGGGGCCAGGGCATCCGCTCTTCTACAAAGACATGGCGGCGCGCATTACTGCCGAGACACCGGGCGCTTTTCACGTGGACCAGTTCGCTAATCCTGCTAATCCGCTGGCGCACGAACAGACGACCGGGCCTGAAATCTGGGAGCAGATGGAGCACCGGCGTGGATGCGGTGGTGTGCGGGATAGGGTCGGGCGGCACGGTTACTGGCTTGACTCGTTTCTTCCGGCGCGTGCAACCGGACTTTGCGATGGTGCTAGCGGATCCGCAGGGCTCGGCGTTGTCGGGGCTGGTGATGCACGGGCGCGCGAGTGCGTGCGGCAGTTATGCCGTGGAGGGCATCGGCTCTGATTCACTGCCGCCGATTGCGGACGTTTCAGCGGTGCGGGCAGCGTACAGCATTCCGGACAAGGAGAGCTTCGGAACCGCGCGCGAGTTGTTGAAGCGAACGGGCATCTTTGGCGGTCCGTCTTCGGGCACGCTGCTGGCTGCGGCGTTGCGTTACTGCCGCGAACAGGCCGAGCCGAAGCGTGTGGTCACGTTCGTGTGCGACACCGGCGCCAAGTATCTGTCGAAGATGTACAACGACTACTGGATGCTCGACCAGGGTTACATGGAACGGCCAGCGACGGGCACGCTGAAGGAACTGATCTCGCGGCGCTACGAAGAAGGCGCGGTGATTACGGTGTCGCCGGACGACACGCTGCTGACTGCGTTCCAGCGAATGCGCATGGCCGACATTTCGCAGGTGCCGGTGGTGGAGCGAGGCCACTGCCTGGGCGTGCTGGATGAATCGGATCTGCTGGTGGCGGTGCATGCCGATCCGCAGCGCTTCCATGCACCGGTTAGCAGCGCGATGACAAGCCGGCTGGAGACGGTACCAGCGTCAGCGAGCATTGAGGCGGTATACGACGTTCTGGATCGCGGCCTGGTGGCGCTGGTGACGGACGGCGACCGTTCCTGGGACTGATTACCAGGAGTGATGTGCTGAGTCATTTGCGGCGCAAGATGAAGTGAAGCATGGAAACGAAACAGACAGGCGAAAAGCACGGATTCGGCACGCGCGCGATTCACGCCGGACAGAGTCCCGACCCATCTACGGGCGCGATTATGACGCCCATCTACGCGACTTCCACCTATGTGCAGGAGAGCCCTGGCGTCCACAAAGGGCTTTGAGTACTCGCGATCGCACAACCCGACCCGATTCGCCTACGAACGCTGCGTGGCGGATCTGGAGGGCGGCGTACGGGGATTCGCTTTCGCCTCGGGCTTGGCGGCGATGGCGACGACGCTTGGACTTGCTGGACTCAGGCGACCACGTTTTGGCGAGCGATGACCTGTACGGCGGAACGTTTCGTTTGTTCGAACGCGTCCGGCGGCGTTCGGCTGGTCTCGACTTCAGCTTCGTGGACATGTCGAACGCCGAAGCGGTGCGCGATGCCATACGGCCGAACACGCGCATGCTGTGGGTGGAGACGCCATCGAATCCGCTGTTGAAGATCATCGACCTGGCAGCGGTGGGACAGATTGCGCGTGAACACGGCGTGATTGCGGTTGCCGACAACACGTTCGCAAGCCCGGCCTTGCAGCGGCCGATTGAGTTTGGCTTCGGTATCGTCATACATTCCGCAACGAAGTACATCGGCGGCCATTCGGACCTGGTGGGCGGGGTAGCGGTAGCGGCCGATGCAGAGTTAGGCGACCGGCTTGGGTTTCTGCAGAATGCCGTGGGCGGCGATCGCCGGTCCGTTCGACTCTTTTCTGGCTTTGCGTGGATTAAAGACGCTGCACCTCCGCATGGAACGGCATTCCGCGAACGCGCAGACAACTGGCGGAGTGGCTTCACGATCATCCGCAAGTGGAGCGCGTGCTTTATCCGGGATTGCCTGACCATCCGGGGCACCAGATTGCAGCGCGGCAGATGAGCGCATTCGGCGGTATGATGACCGTGATTTTGAAAGGCGACCTCGCCTACTCGCGGCGAATGCTGGAGCGTTGCCGCGTGTTTCGCATTAGCGGAAAGCCTGGGCGGCGTGGAGAGCCTGATTGAGCATCCGGCGATTATGACGCATGCCTCTATTCCCCCTGAGCAGCGGCGGTCGCTGGGCATCTCCGATACGCTGGTCCGGTTATCGGTGGGCGTAGAGGATTTCGCCGATCTCCGAGCCGATCTGGAACAGGCACTGGCCGGATAGCAGCCTCCTGCCGCTACAGTGATACGCTCCTCAACAGATGGCGCAACTGAGTTTCAAGAGATCGGGGCACCTGAGTAGAACAGCGCCGTATGCGCGAGCGCTGTGGCGTATGGTGATCGGCTTCCTGCTGTTCTGCCATGGCACACAGAAGTTGCTTGGTCTGTGGGGCGGCCACAAGATGCCGCTGCTATCGCTCTTTGGACTGGCGGGGGTGCTGGAGACGGTGGGGGGCGTGCTGATCGTTCTGGGACTCTTCACGCGATTCGCGGCATTCATTCTTTGCGGCGAATTGGCGGTGGCCTATTTCACAGATGCATGCAAAGCGTGACTGGCTGCCGCTTGCCAACGGTGGTGAACTGGCGGTGCTGTATTGTTTTAGCTTCTTGTACCTGATGTTCGCCGGCGCCGGGCCGGTGAGTATCGATAGCCTAATTCGGAAGAGGAACTGAGGATGGATCGTCGAGATTTCTTGAAAGCGGGAGCATCCGCGCTGACCACAGCCGGATTCGGTTACGCCCAAGCGGCGCGAGATGGAAAGCGGCGGCGGGTGGGGCTGATCGGTACCGGTTGGTACGGCAAGATCGACCTGATCCGACTGATTCAAGTAGCGCCCGTGGACGTGATTTCGCTGTGCGATACCGACAAGAACATGTTGTCGCAGGCGGCGGACATTATTGAGCACCGGCAGGATTCGAAGAAGCGCCCGCGCTTATATGGCGATTACCGGCAGATGTTGAAGGAACGCGATCTGGATATTGTGCTGATTGCGCCGCCCGACCACTGGCATTCGCTGATCATGATCGAAGCCGCTAAATCCGGCGCCGACATCTATTGCCAGAAGCCCATCAGCCGTGACGTTGTGGAAGGACAGGCGATGGTGGCGGCAGCGCGCAAGTACGGGCGCGTGGTGCAGGTGGGGACACAGCGCCGCAGTACGCCGCACTTGGCCGAAGCGCGCGAGAAGTACATTCAGACCGGAGCGTTGGGCAAGATTGCGCTGGTAGAGCTCTATTGCTACTACCATATGCGCGCGACTTCGAACCCGCCGGACACGGCGCCGCCCGCGAATCTGGATTACGAAATGTGGACGGGACCAGCGCCCATGCGTCCCTACAACAGCCTGGTGCATCCGCGGACATGGCGTGCCTTTATGGAGTACGGCAACGGCATTGTGGGCGACATGTGTGTCCATATGCTCGACATGACGCGATGGTTTATGGATCTGGGCTGGCCGACGCGCGTAGCTTCTACCGGCGGCATTCTGGTGGACAAGCAGAGCAAAGCGAACATCTCCGACACGCAGACGGCTACTTTTGATTTTCCGGATCTGCGCGTGGTGTGGCAGCACCGCAGTTGGGGCGAGGCGAACGATCCCAAACATCCCTGGGGCGCTACGTTCTACGGCGACAAAGGCACATTGAAAGCGGACGTGTTCGGTTACGATTTCACGCCACTGGGCGGGCAAACCGTGCATAAAGACGTGACTTATGAGTACGAGAAGTATCCGGAGGATCGAACGGAGAAGGATCTGGAGCGGCACGTGGCGCCGGCGGTCCGGTACCACATGTTGAACCTGCTGGAGTGCATCGATAACCGGGACAAGAGACCCGTTGCGGATATCGAGCAAGGGCACATCTCGACGGCATCGTGCATCCTGGCGAATAACTCGATGGCGCTTGGGCGAACTATCGAATGGGATGGACAGACGCAGCAGGCGAAGGGCGACGAAGAGGCAAACCGGATGCTGCGCCGCGAGTTTCGCGCGCCGTGGGTTCATCCGGAGCCACATTCGCTTTAAGGCTTGTTGAGGCAGCCGGCAGCGGTGATTGTGAGAAACGACCGGACTGCCTCCGCGAATGAGTTTGGGTCGTCACTATGGACGACATGCCCGCCGGTTAACGTCAGCATCTGCGTATGCGGCCGTTGTCTGACCATCTCGGCAACGTGCGCGGCAGTGGTGACTCTGCTCTCCGACCCACGAATGACGAGCGCAGGACAAGTGGTGGAGAGCCAGTCATTCCAGTAACTACCTTCGAGACAAGCTTGCGACAGCATCATCTCTCCAGGCTCAAAGGCGAGCGCCCATCCTGAAGCAGTTTCACGGAATGAGTCTTGCAGATAGGGTACGAAGCGGTGACCAACCTGTGTTTCCAGTTCCTCGCGCGTCGGAAAGGTTCCAGCCCAACCCAACATCGGAGGCATGTCGCCCGGGATCTCCAACCCGATGTCCTCGATGATGAGGGCCTGAACCCGCTCAGGGTGGCGCGCTGCATACTGGTAGGCATTCACGCCGCCAAGAGAATTTCCCATAAGCACAGCGTTCTGTACGCCAAGATGGCCAAATAAGGCGTCTAGATCTCCGATGTAGTCGTCGCGGCTATAGGTTTCGGCGTGATCGGAGTAGCCATGCCCTCGCTGATCGAGTGCCACAATGCGCCAGTCTGCACCCAATGCCGCGGCCAGTGGGATGAAAGTTGAACCTTCCATCCAGTGTGCGTGAAGCGCGATGATAACTGGAAGTGAGCCGCCCCCATCGAGATAAGAGAAGGCGAGGCCGTTATGTTGAAAACGGGACCTTGTCATTGTGAATCCGTGCGCGATCGCGGGTTGATCCATCGGCCACGTCGCAGGGCGAGGGTTTCAGCGGGGAGAACACGGCTGAGCAAACGCCAGGAATATAGGGCCGTAAAAATGATGGTCGCCGCTAAACTTTGCATTAGGTAGTCCTTCGGATGTCAAGATTTGCCAGCAGGAGCGCCGCGGCTGACGCGGAGAAAACAGAATAGTCGAGCGGAGACTGGGGACCTAGAGAGATCGCCATCGCGGTTCCAAATAGAGCCAGCAATACGGAAGCGCAGAATGCCGCGAGGCGAAGCCTGACGCCTGCTATGAGAGCGATGCCTAGCACCGTTTCCGCCACCGTTGCTGACCAGGCTAGGAAAGGCACGGAAGCTGGGGGCATGAAGGAGTTGACTTCAGCGGCGTACTTCAGGAATTTATGGAAATGCGCCCGGTCGAGTGAACCGTCCCAGAGCCCGAATCGTGACGCCACAGCCGACAGAAAAGCCGATCCGAGAGCAAGCCGCGCATAGAGCGCAATAGCGCGTCGCGTATCGAGGGACGAAGTTGTGACGGGCAACATCGGTGGCATGGGTGGTTTCAGCATTGCTTACCTGTCCGATGCTAGGGGGCTGCTCAATTCCCGGTCGCCGTCACACACAAAAAACGCAACAAACTTCGCATTCTGCGTGTTGCTTGCATTGGCCGAGACCCGGTGAGTGGCATTCGGCGGTTCGTAAAAGCTCTCCCCGGCATGAAAGACCACCTCAGGGTGGCTATTCACCTGAAAGCGAATGGCGCCGGTTATAACGTAGCCGATGACGGGACACGCATGAGTGTGAGACGCGGAACCTGCGCCCGGGGGGTATGTCACCTCGATAAGAGTTCCCTTCAGGTGCGCGCCCTCCATAGCGGGTAAGTCATGAGCAATCGCTATGCGGGACTGTGTGGGACGGATGTCTCTTGCCCTGACGCTGATACAAGCGGTTATACCGCTGAAGAACAGAAGCGTTAGTGCGGTTCGGCTTAGCATATGTCTTTAGGCACCCTCAGTCTAAAATAAAGTGGCACCCTGATGTACGCCACTTCTGACATACTCTGGTATACCGGTTGGAGCAGTGGACTTCCAGATCACTATTTCAGGCAAAGGCGACCTCTCCGGGCAGATCTATCGTGCTCTCCGTTCGGCGATTCTGAGCGGCAGATTGCATCCAGGCCAGCCGGTGCCCTCGTCGCGCGAGCTAGCTGCGCAGCTTTCCATCGCGCGAAAGACCGTGCTCCGTGCCTATGACCGGCTACGGAGTGAGTCACTCATCGAGGGACACGTGGGATCTCGTACCCAGGTTTCATCTCACCTGCTTCCTCCGCGCCAAGGGCGGCCGAAGCACGGATCACTCCTTTCCCCACGTTCGGAGTGGCTCGAAGTGCTTGGCCCTCAAGCGGCACGTGGGCGCACGTTCCGATTCGCTTTCGATGTCGGTGTTCCAGACGTGTCGTTGTTCCCCTTTGCTATCTGGCGCAGCCTGTTGGCCAGCAGCGGACGGGTATTAGGAGCGGCACAAGGTTCTTACGCCGCCCCCCAAGGAGATCCCCGGTTACGGGAGGAGATTGCCCAGTACGTCGCATTTACGCGCGCGGTGGTGTGCCATCCAGATCAAATTCAGGTGACGCGCGGCGCACAGCAAGCAGTCGATTTGCTTGCGCGAGTTCTGCTCAGACGTGGCGACACGGTCGCCGTAGAAGAACCCGGTTACCCGCCGTTTCGCGAGCTACTCTCTACCTACGGAATCGACGTTGCTGCGGTGTCTGTCGACGCAGAAGGATTAATGGTAGCGAACCTGCCTGCCAACGCTCGGATGGTTTGCGTCACGCCATCTCACCAGTTTCCGCTTGGGACACCGATGTCGCTCGACCGCAAGCTGAGCCTTTTGCGGTGGGCAGCAAAACACCATGCCTGCATCGTAGAAGACGATTACGACAGCGAGTATCGGTTCGATCCGCGCCCTCTGGAGTCTCTGCAGAGTCTTGATCGATCTGGCGTAGTCGCCTATGTAGGCACGTTTTCAAAGCTGATGTATCCAGGCCTGCGCATGGGTTTCATCGTAGCTCCGCCAACTCTCGCAGCGGCTCTCGGACGGGCTCGGTATCTGAACGATTCACACGAGTCGCTGCTGATACAGCACACGCTCACTCGTTTCATCAGCGAGGGCCATCTCGCTCGTCACGTCCGGCGCATGGCGAAAATATACGGGGGCAGGCGCGCGGCTTTACTGGAACTGTTGAACCGAATGCCGAGCATATTCGGCCAAGTGGTTCCTTCTGTCGCCGGCTTGCACGTGACATGCTTACAGACGAGTTCGAGACAGTTTAAAGAACTGACGAAAAGAGCTGAAGGAGCCAAGGTGCATCTCCCGCCACTCAGCACGTTCTCAACACGCCCAGGGCCGCCCGGCATTGTGCTGGGATACGGCGCTATTGCAGAAAGAAGCATCGTTCAGGCGATAACAGCACTAACCGCATAAGTCGGCGGAATTACCTGACGTACTGTGCTTCCGGGTATTCCGCCCTACTCTTCAGCTCAGACGCGGGTGCGCCTTTCAGGTATACGTCGAAGAAAGTGCTGACGTAGTGCGCCGTGATGGCGATCTGGCGGCGGCCATCCAGACGCACAATGCCTAACGAGTGAAGAGCCGCGATGACAAGCGGGACTTGCAGCATCGCTCCGTTGTCGCTGAACCGGTAGTGATCCGCGCCTTCGATCATGATGTACAGCCTGCGGTCCGCGGGCAGGCGATCGTAAATGGAATGAATATTCGCTAACACCTGACCGCTGTCCGCATCCTTCTCGCCGCTGTGATCGCTCATGAGAAACATGAATGGGCGGGTAAGGCCTTCGCGAATGACACTGCCGACCGGGAGCCCATCCACGTCGATGCCCGCTGTGCAGCGAGGATCGTCATGGCAGAATTCGAGGGCTGTGGCGCCCCCAAGGGAATGGCCGAAAATACCGATCTTTTTAAGATCGAGGCGCCCGTGAAACCGGCCGGTGGGATCAGAGGCATTCAGCGTTTGAAGCTGATGGAGCGCGAAGCTGATGTCGGCGCTCCAAGTCTGGGCCAGTCTGGTGGCGAGCTGCAGCTGCTGAGCGCCAGCTGCGAGCTCAATGTTGTTCTGGGGTGCCCTGGCTATGACACGGCCGTCGGGGAAAACGGCCGTCATACTCCGATAGGGTGCATCGAAGCCCACGACGACATAGCCGTGGCTGGCAAGGTCTTCGGCAAGGCTGGTGTACTGCGTTGTCAATGATGCAGCGCCCCCGCGCATGAAGACCACGGGATAGGAAGGCTGCTGAAGCGATAGCTGAGGTTCATGAAGGCTGTGGGCATGGACCTGCGACAAGTCTCGTGTAATGAAGTGAGAGAGCAGCGGACCAGCTTGGCGGTAAAAGGCTGTCCGCCATGTCGCCGGTAAGTAGTCTGCGCGTGTTTGGGACGGTAGCGCAGGGGCAGCGGGATACCAAATCCAGGCAAGGAGCTGCCGCTTAGTTCCCGGTTTTGGCGCCATGGGATCGTCATGCGCCGAATCGCTCCACAGATCGCTTGCCCGGCCGACAGCGAACGGACCGGTTGGCGTGGGTAGCGTCGTCTCGCGGGTATGGTCGATCCACAGCAGTCCCAGGAAGAGCGTAAATCCGAGAACGGCGAACAGGGCCAGCGCGGCCAGAATTTTGATTGCCTTGCGGACTTGCCTGAACATGCTAATGCCGGCTGTTGCGATTGGGCGCACGGCTTGCTGCTGGCGTTCGAACAGCCAACTAAACCGCACGGAAGCGGGTCTTTTGCAGCAGCAGCCGAAAGAGATAGGGGGACGCGCCGAGGGAGAGAATCAGCAAAGCATGTAACACGCCGTCAGACATAGCGAAGTTCATGCTGATATGTCCTGCGCCGCCGGAGAATGCGGGAGCCGCGTGCACCCGGGCAGTGCCGCCGATGAAGGCCATAAGGGCGAAACCGGCGATGGGTCCAAGCGGGTTCAACTTTTGGCGGACGGCGATGGAACCGATGGTCCAGCTGATGACAATCGGCGCGCCATAGTAGAGCCACCTACCAAGACCGAAGTAGAGAATGGCCAACCCATCGATGCGCACGAACGGCGAGGGCGATGCGGGTAGGAAGATTCTCCAGCCGGACCACAAAATAAGACAGGCTGCAACGTAAGCGCCGGCCAAGAGCAAAACTGGGGCTAAACAGAACACCGCCCAAGGTGCTTGGGCGCAGCAAAAGTGAAACCAAGACGCGCGGGACCGTTGTTGCACGGTGAGTCCCGGGGTGGGGAAGATGTGCTCTTCCATTGCCGACCGAAACACGTTTACCGCAGTGCGAAGGTTGCCGCGGCAGGCGAGAAGATGGGACTGGAACTCTTCGCCATAGCGCTCTTGCCACGGACGTGGGTACAGGCGCGTGAGCAGACGGGCGAACCGGGCATTCATAGCGCCTCCAGCCTTTTCAGTCCAGCTTTCGCGAACTGGTGCAGAGTATTCAGCTTTGCGCGGAGGACGCGCAGACCTTCGGCGGTGATGCGATAGGGACGCCGGCGCTCTTCGGGTGCGAGCGGCTCAATCCAGCCTTGCTGTTCCAAACGCGCAATGGCCCCATAGAGTGTGCCCGGGCCGAGATGCGTACCGCAGAGACTGGCGATGTCTTCGACCATGGCATGGCCGTGTTTGGGCCCGCTTGCGAGACTGGCCAGCACAAGCATGGGCGGGTCCGAATAGTGGCCCAAAGTCGCAAGATCTTGGTCCCCGGATGCTACGTCGCGCGTACTACGCATAACGTAGTTATCGCATACGCGCCGAGCTATTGCAAGGGCAAAGATTGCGAAGTGCTACGCGAGTTTGGCTTCGAGTTCGGCCCAGCGCTCGTAGAGTTGATCGACAAGGGACTGAGCTTGCGCCACGGTGCCTAAAGCATTTTGCAAGCGCTTGGGATCGGTGACGACGGCGGTATCTTCGAGTGCTGCCTTGGCGGCGACCAGCGCGGATTCGGCACTGGCGATGCGCTCCTCGATGGTGTTCATGTCGCGGCTATCGATGTAGGAAAGCTTCTTCTTCGGCGTGGAAGCTTCGGCGCTGCGCGTTTCCTCTGCTTTGGGCGCACGGGGGGCGACCGCTATGCGCGCTTGCTGCTCTTGTTCGTCGCGCCACGTCTCCCATTGACTGTAGTCGGCGAAACGGCCGGAGTTGCCGCGGCCGTCCAAACCGAGGACGACAGTAGACACGCGATCGAGCATGTAGCGATCGTGCGTAACCAGCACGAGTGCGCCCGGAAACTCGAGCAGGCTTTCTTCCAGGATCTCGAGGGTGGGAATGTCGAGGTCGTTCGTCGGCTCGTCCAGCAGCAGCAGGTCAGCGGGCTCCAGCATCAAGCGGGCGATGAGTACGCGTGCGCGTTCGCCACCCGATAAGCGCGAAACGGGCTGGTTCAGTTGTTCGCTGGTAAATAGGAAGCGTGCCGCCCAGGACGCGACGTGAATAGTGCGTTCGCCGAAAACCACGGAGTCGCTATCGGGCGCCAATGCGCGCCGCAAGGTAAGACTGGGGTCGAGAGGGCGATTCTGATCGAAGTAGACCACGCGCAGGTTATCCGCCCGGCGCACTTCTCCGGCTTCGGGCGTCAGTTCGCCGCGAATAAGGCGCAGGATGGTTGTCTTACCGCTGCCGTTAGGGCCCACCAGACCCAGGCGAGTGCCCGCCGTCATGGTGAAGTTGAGACCGTCGAGGATGGTGCGCTCGCCAAAAGCATGATGCACTTGTTCGAGTTCGACCAGCTTTTTCGTTTTGCGATCGCTGCTGGTGAAATCGATATCGGCGCTGGACGTGCGCGAGCGCGTATTCAGGTCATTCAACTCTCCGATCAGCTGATGAGCTTTTTGTATACGAGCCTTAGCTTTGGTGGCCCGGGCTTTGGGGCCGCGGCGTAACCATTCGATCTCGGTACGAACCCGGTTCTCCAAGGCTTCCTGCTGCTTGGCCTGCGCGAGCAGGAACTCATCTTTCTTTTCGAGGAACGTGCTGTAGTTGCCGGCGACCCGCATGATGCCATCCGGGTATATGCGGTTCAACTCGGCCATTTCGGTGGCGACATTCTCCAGGAAGTAGCGGTCGTGGCTGATGACGACCGACGCGAAGCCGCTGGACTGGAGAAACTGCTCCAGCCACTCAATCCCTTCGAGGTCGAGGTGGTTGGTGGGTTCGTCGAGCAGCAGCACGTCAGGCTCGGTCACAAGCGCTTGCGCGATGGCAAGACGTTTGCGCCACCCGCCGGACAAGGTGCGTGCGAGGACATCGAAATCAGTGAAGCCGGCGCGGCCTAAGGTTGCGCCTTCCCGTGCAGCCCATTCTGCGTTCGGCGTCTTCGATTCGCGGAGGGCGTCATGGATGACGGAGCGAACCGTGGCCTCGGCGCTAAATTCAGAGACCTGCGCAACATAGGCGAGGCGCGTGCCTTTGCGCGCGGCGACCTCGCCACTGTCGGGGTCGGTGCGGCCCGCGAGGATCTGCAGCAGCGTTGATTTTCCGGATCCGTTTGGACCAATGAGCCCGAGCCGGTCACCGTCGGAAACGTTCAGCGATACGTTTCGGAACAGCGGTTCCGGGCCGAAACGCTTTGAGAGACTTTGTGCATTTAATAACAGCGCCACTACTTCTATTGTCGTACGCTGCCGGAGCTCGCCGGCTTCAAGCGATAGCGGCGGTACAGAACTTGCAACGGCGCGCCAGAATCGGAACTTCGCTCACGCACTCCGGACAAACTTTCGTGGTGGGGTCAGCGGGTGCTTCGCCGCGGCGCAGCCGGGCCGAAATGGCGTTCATGGGGACAATGATGAGGAAGTAAATGGCAGCGGAGACCAACAGGAAGGAAACGACGGCGTTGATGAAGTCGCCGATCTTGAACTTACTCCCGTTCACGGTGAACGCGATAGCGGAGAAGTCAGGTTTGCCTACAAGCGCAGCAATCAGCGGGGTAATCAAGTCTGCCACTAACGCCGTGATTACTGCTCCGAAGGCGGCGCCAATGACAACTGCGACGGCAAGGTCGATCACATTGCCGCGCATTACAAATTGTCTAAAGCCCTTCAAATATTCACCTCTGGGATAAGAGGATAGCAGCAGAGACTACAGTCGCCCGAGTACTAGATATCCCAGGTCCTTGGTTCCTTCGTTCAGCAATAGGAGAAACACGTCCCAGCGCCGGGATTGTGAGTGGGCTTGCTTTAGTGCATCGGGAATGGCGATCACGTTCGTCTGCAGTCCCACCTTTTGGAAGACACGCCGCGCACGCCATGAGTGGAAATCGCTGGTCAGGATCACGACTGGGGGCGGGGTGGTGGTCCGATAGTGGTCCAGCAGTAACTCACGCGTATAAGCAGCATTCTGGAAGGTGGATGTCGCGCGCGGCTCCTGGAGAATGGACTGTTCCGGAACCCCTTGTTGTTCCAGGTAGTGCGCCATAGCAGCGGCGGCGCCATCGGCACCGGTAACCACCACCGTGTGGAATGTTTGCTGGCGCAGCACCCAGGCAGCGTAAACGCAGCGCAGATAAGTATCCGCTCCCAGCGTGGCACCGGGGCCCGTGCCATTCACCAACGTTCCATTCACCAACATCGAGCCGCTAAGAACTACCAGCACCTCGCCGTTACCGCCGTACCAGTCGCCGTCCATGGCGGTGACAACCCACTCGACCAGCGGAGTGAATGTAACCAGCAAGTACAATCCGAGAACCCAGACCGCCACTCTTTCGAGCAATCTGCGCAGCTGCTTAACGATGACTTGCGGACGATTCTGCATGCTGCTGCTGTGGTTGGACACTTTCCATCAGGTGCGAGAGGGTCGCTGTTTGCCGCTCCACATCGAAAGTGGTTTCGAACCAGGGTCCTGCTGGCACGGCGTCGTTGGGAAGGGCGAAGTATTGAAGGAGTTCGGCGTCAAACTGCTCGACCGACAGGTCGGTATACAAAATTTTGCTCTGAACGTTTGTCTGCGCGAGTACCCGCTCCACGCAGGAGTGGCGAGGCACAAAGGCAAGCACTGGACGCCCGATTTGCAGGTAGTCGTATACTTTGCCCGGGATCTGAATGACCGATTGCGGCTGGACGATGATCAGGCCGTGGGACGTTTGCGCCAGACGCACGGCTTCCTCCTTGGGCACTTGTTGGTCGGTCAACTTCAACCATCCCTGCGTTTGCGCCGCTTCGAGAAGGCGAGGATGGGGGAGACACGAGGGAGCCGCCGGACCTGTCAGCTCCAGGCGAAGGGAACCGGGCGCGAGCCGTCCCGTATCGAAGAGGCGTGCCATCGCCTCGATTAGCGGGGCTGCGGTGCGGCCCTCGTACAACGCACCAATGTGGCTGAAAATGCGGACAGGCATCGCTTGCAGCGGTTCGGGCCGGATTCGTTGCTGGGGATCGAACCCATTCCAAATCAGGTGAATCTTGTGTGCATGCGCCGGGTATTTGCGCTTCAAGACAGCTTCGGCTTCGTCGGTGTTGGCGATAAAGAGATCGGCAGACTGCAGCCAGGTGCGCTCAAGCCACCTATAGATGGCGCGCGTGTGGCTCGGTACGTTTTTATGAACGTGGTTGTCGGCGAGCGGGTCACGGAAATCCGCAATCCAGGGCAGTCCGAAGCGGCGCTTCAATCTGGAAGCGGCCATATGGGTTCCAAGCGGTGGCCAGGTAGAAAAGATGGTGATGTCGTCGCCTGGATGTGAGGTGATGAACTTCGCCGCTGCTTGATAGGCCAGGGAAGACCAGCGGATACCGATGGCGCCTGGCAGGAGGAACTTCCGAATGGCCCGTTCCTGCTGCCATTCCCAGCCTCTTTTGACGGGATCGGAGAAGGGGTCAACTACCGTTTCGGCGGGTAAATCGGCCCGGCTTGAGACATCTGCAGCCGTGATGACGTGAGGCGTCCATCCGTGTTGCGTTAGGTAACGGCTGAAACGATGCGGCCGTAATGCACCAATCTCGTTTTCGGGCGGAAAATGGTAGGCGAGCATCAGCACCCAACGGCGCCGGGCCTGTTGAAGTCCACTTATTGCCATACGCTAAACGCGAGCCTTCCGGTTCAGGAGCGTGTCATAGATCTGCATAGTTCGCTCAACGTTCTTTTCGACATTTAATTCGGTTCTTGCGAACTTAGCGGCATTTTCCGATAATTTGGACCGTAAATCCCGGTCGTGCAATAAGCGTGCCAGCTTCGCTGCCATATCGGCAACATTCCCCTTCTCGAAGGACAAGCCCCGCTCGTCATCACCAATTAGTTCGGGCGTGCCCCCCACCCGGGACCCAAGTACGGCGCAACCGCAGGCCATGGCTTCGAGGATTGCGTTTGAGAACGCCTCTGAGTGACTGCACGAAACAAAGATGTCAATACAGCGCATCAGCGGTGCGACGGACGCGACGGCGGGCGAAAGAATGCAGCTCTGCTCCAGGCCGAGGCGCGCCCGGTTTTCTTGCAAACGGGATAGTTCAGGGCCGTTGCCAACGATGAGCAGCTTGGCCCCAGGCGCCTGAGGGACCACTTGGGCGAATGCCTCCTGCAACTCATGCAGTGCCTTTTCCGGCCGTAAAACCGAAACAGAGCCGATGACAATGCTTGCGTCCGCCAGTTCCGGGAGACGGATGGCCGGCCCCGGGTAGAAGTCGGTAGTTTGCACGCCGTTGTAGCAGAGCTCGACCTTTGAGCGCGGTACGCCGTGTAATCCCACCATGTGCTCGCGAAGCGATTCGCAGTTGACCACCACCGCGTCGGACCACCGGTCGACATACTTTAACTGCCGGCAGGTACGGGCATCGTGCAGCCAGCGATGGCCCAACTGGCTGGACAGGACCACCGGAACCTGAAGCATCCGGGCCAGGGGAACGGCAAACACGGAACTGGGGTCGAAGGCATGGACGATGCTGATGCGATGGCGTTCGACAAAGGAGGCGAAGCGCGCTGCCGCGGACACCGCCTGTCTGGACAAGAGTGAAGGGAACTCAAGCGGCAGGATTGGGATACTCGCTTTTGTGAGTTCGTCGAAGCGAGGCCCAGATGGTTTATATGTGGCGACGTATGGCACGTATCGCTCGCGATCGAAGCCCAGCGCCAGCTTCGTCACATCTCGCTCAATGCCGCCCAATCCTAATTCCCGGACGACCAGCAAAACCGGTGTGGCGCTCAAGCGATGGCGGTTCCCTTAACGGCCGATTCCTGCTCAGCACGCATAATCGAGCGCATACATATAGCGACTGCGCCCAGCACCACCATCTGCACGGTGTAGGCGAGCGAAAGGAAGAAAATGCAGACGCCAAATCCGACCAGCATAACGCTCAGGATGGCTGCCGGCAGGGCCAGTATAGATTGTGGGCGCGCACTGGCCTTTCGGAATACGGAGAACGTCATCACTAACGCTGAGAGAAAGAGCAACAGCGCAGGAATTCCACATTCGCTCGAAACCTGAGTGTAGGCATTGTGGGTGACGTGCCACATACCGCGCTGTCCGGTTTCTTTGGCAGACTCGGCTTCGAAATCCATGAACTCGCCGGGCCCAATGCCAAACAAGGGATGATGCACGGAGATATTCCAACTTCGCTGGAGCAGAGCAAGCCGGGCCTGGCTCGATTCAGATGCCTCGTCGGATTGGGTGTTATCGGTCTTCGAAAACAGCGTCTGCAGACGTACGGCGGATTCATGTGGAATCAAGGGTATCGCCAGCAAACCCAGCAGCGGGATGCCAACCAGGATCATCACACGCAGCCGCATGCTCCCGATGAAAACGATGAAGAGGGCGGTTAGAGCCAAGCTCAGCAGACCGCCCCGTGAGCCAGTGCTGAGGATCTGGTACACGCTGGCAGCTATGAAAGCGGCGCCGAGGGCTTTCATCACCATTGACTTGCCTGGCCGCATAGTCAGGTAGACAAGGGCCGGCAACATCAATATAAGGTGTGCTGCGTAGTCGTTTGAGTCTTGGATTTCGCTGCCCGTGGTGGCAAGTCCCATGCGGCCGGTCTTGAAATCGTTATTGATTAGGCCCAGGAACACCGTGGTCATACAAGCGAGGCCAATGACATTCACGATGCGAGTGACATCTCTACGCGTGATCGTCAAGGCCGGGATGATCACGATTACGGGCAGCGCGGTTCGCAAGTACGCAATCAGAATAGGAAACGAACCGCCCTGCCAAAAGCTGGTGATGGTGGCCACGAACATGCACAGGCCGAATCCGAGCCACATCCAAGTGATTTTGTCGCGGAACGCTTCACCGATCCGGCCAGAGGCCAGCGTACATATATAGAGAATGAGACTCAGGGCGACGATGATATGGGTGTCGACGCCCACTTTGCCTGAAATGAATTCATGCAGGAAGCTGAACCGGAAGAAAACGTACAGCAGCATGACGTTGAAGCCAATGCGCTGCAACGGATTCTGAGGAGGCGCATCCTCTTCGGCCGTTTCGCCGAGGCCGGCTCCGTCTATCGTTTCGGGCGATAGGACGGCAGTAGCGGCGACAGCGCTGCCGTTAGCGCCCCTTTTCGAAAGAGCCCGTGACGGCGTGTAGACAGAATTTGGCTTAAACTTAGACAACGGCGAAGTGTCCGGACTTCAATATAGCCATCTTATCGTCCAAGATTACGATTGTTCCTCTGCTCTTTTCTCGTCTCGAAACAGTCGCCAGTATTGTTGGAATTGTTTTTCATGAGAAAAATGCAGAGAGAGCCCACAACCTTTCTTGCCGGTTCCCGTTAACAGCGTTGACTCTGTGAGTGAAACCAGTCGCAGCATGGCAACCGAAGAAGAAACCAGACCGACCGGTCTGACCAAGCGTGCCCTCTCGGGAACGGCATGGTCGGCCTTGTCCACAGCCGGCAGACAGGTTCTCACGTTTGCGTCTCTGGCAACGGTGGCCCGCATGTTGGGCCCAAGCGCGTATGGCGTGATGGGGATGGCTGCGTTGGTGATGGCCTTCATCAACAATTTCCGCGACCTGGGGACAGCCGTCGCCATTGTGCAGAAGCCAAGCGTCTCGACGCGCCTTTTGTCGAGCTTATTCTGGATCAATCTGGCTCTTGGTGTGGGGCTCTGCCTGCTGGTCAGCTTGAGTGCTCCTGCCGCCGCCCGCTTTTTCCAGACTCCCGATCTGACCGGGGTTCTTCGCCTGGTTTCGATCTCCTTTGTGTTTGCCTCGTGCGGAGTTGTCCATAATGCGCTGCTGAATCGCGAGATGTTATTCCGAGCCTTCGCCGTTGTCGACTTGACGTCGGCCGTCGTGACTTACCTGGTTGCTTTGGTGAGCGCGTATTCGGGTCATGGCGTTTGGAGCCTGGTTTACGCGAACATGGCGAGTTCGCTGGTCTCAACGGTCGGTTATTGGATCGCCTATCGCTTCCGTCCGTCGTTCGTGTTCGATTGGGTGGAGGTGCGCTCCATTGCGCGATTCAGTTCCAATCTCTCCGGCTTCGGACTAGTCAACTACATTTACCGGAATGCAGACAACCTGATTGTTGGAAAGGTCCTGGGGCCGGTGCCGCTGGGCTTCTATCAAATGGCGTACAACATGATGCTGACGCCTTTACAGAACATCAGTTCGGTGATCACTCAGGTTTTGTTTCCCGCATTCTCACGAATACAGGACGACGACAAACGGTTCCGCGAGGCGTATGTGCGTGGATGCACCCTCATTGCGCTGCTGACGTTCCCAATCATGGCGGGGCTGGCGGTGACGGCGGATCCGCTGATTCGGGCTTTGTTGGGCACCAAGTGGCTGGGTACCATTCCCATTTTCCAAATCCTGGCGCCGGTGGGTTTGATGCAATCCATTCAGACCACAACGGGCGTCGTTTACCAGGCGAAAGGCCGAACCGACTGGATGTTCCGCTGGAGTTTCGTCACACTGGTTACCACTTTGTGTGCCTTCGTTATCGGCGTGGGTTGGGGCGCAAAGGGGGTCGCCACTGGCTACGCCATCGTGTACTTCGTTGTTCTGGTCTACCCGGGATTCGCAATCCCGCTGCGCCTGATCGGCATGAAAACGCATGAATTCTTTCAAGCGCTGCTACCCCAGATGCTGGTGACTGCCGGGATGGCGCTGATCTGTTTCGTCTGGTTGTCTCTGTTACACGCCTGGGGGGTGGTGAACCCCTGGTTCCGGCTAACGACGACGTCGCTGCTGGGTGCGGTAGTCTATGTGGCAGCGCTTTGGATTTTTCAGCCGAAAGTGCTCAAGTACTTAGGGGACGTAATGGAGTCATCTGATCACCGCGTAATGGTTCAGGGACTCTCTATTCTCCGTCGCTGCCGGTTAGCCGCGTAGTCGCCCCGCATTCGCAATCACAGATCCTGCGTTTTTCTTCAAGTACGTTTCCCATCAGTTAGATACAGTCCTACGAGCAGGTGCGTCACCGGCAGGTGAGAATCGCCGTCGAAAGGAGTACGGAATTTTGTCACTCAATAAAGACAGCATTCCTTCTCGCGGCGAAACGGCTGCCCCGAGAAGCCAAAGCGCTCAGCCGAACCGCAAAAGCACCTTGTGCTTTGTGCAGATGGCTTTCGTGCGGCTATGTGTTGTTGGCGCGATGCTCTCGTTGGTAAACAACGGCAGCGCCCAAATAACTTCGAACACGACCATCAATCTCAGTACACAGGGACGCAATCCCGATTTTTCCAGTTTTCCTGCAACTCGCCCGATGACTGTCGGGACGGTGTTGCCCAGCACATGCACAGTTGGACAGATGTTCTTCCTGACGGCCGGACCGGCTGGCGCCAACCTTTACGGTTGCACGGCCGCCAACGTCTGGTCACTAGAATCAGGCGGCGGGTCCGGCAGCACAAGCACGAACACGCCGGGGGTGTCCCTTAACGCGACATCGCTGGTTTTTCCCAGCCAGACGACAGGGACCACCAGCGGTGCTCAATCGGTGACGGTGACGAACTCGGGCGCTGCGCCGCTGACTATTTCGGCCATTTCGGTCAATGGGGCGAATGCCGCCGACTATACACAAACCAACAGCTGCGGCTCAGTCGGTTGCGGCGGGCGCCAGTTGCATCATTACGGTTACGTTTACGCCTTCGATCGCGGCCGCAGAAACGGCGGCCCTCTCACTGGCCGATAACGCCAGTGGCTCGCCGCAGACCATCAGCATCTCCGGAACCGGCGTAGCGTCGTCGAGCAGCAACGCCAGCGCGCCTGTTCTAACGCCTTCGTCGTTGGTCGCGAAAGCCGGGGCCCCGCTTGCCATCAGTGCCGACCGGTCGGTCACCTGGTCGCTGGCTGCTGGCAGCACAGGCAGCCTATCGACACAGTCAGGCGCCAGCACCACTTACACTCCACCGGCCAGCATTGCGGCGCAAAATTCGTTGGCAGGCTGCATGGTCGCACCCAACGATTCGGTGTTCAACACCCGCATCGATGCATTGCCGGTTCACGCCAGTTCCTCCACCTGGATCAACGCGATTGTTCCGAACTCATTCGCTATTCAGTATTCGTGGGGAACGAACATTGTTGACAATACGCTGACGGCGACAAACCAGGTGTTCCGTTACACGACTCTGGCGAACGGCGCATTCCAGATTCCGCCAATCCCCGCCCGTAACCGCGAAACCGGTTCGTTGACGACGGACGGTAACAACGATCACCACCTGGTGTCGCTGAACCGGCAGACGTGCCACTTTTATGAGACATACCAGGACGGACAGGCAGTTGGCGGCTGTCCGGGTTGTACGGCGGCCAGTGGCCTGCAGTATGACGGTACGAATTATGCGCTGCCAAGCCTAACCCAGGGCGGCGGGTCAACCGACGCTGCCGGGCTGCCTTTGGAGCCGTTGATGCTGCACCTCAGCGAAGTCAAGGCTGCGGTCGTAAAACACGCACTACGCTTTACGCTTTGCACAGGGTGCATCAACTCCGGTACTTTTCTCTGGCCGGCGACTACACCGAATGGGAGTCCGCTACCCTCGGCACCGCCGATGGGCGCCCGCTTCCGGTTGAAAGCAAATTACGTCACCACCGGCGTGTACCAAGTGGTTGTGACTTCAAACGGTTATAACTACACGTCGGCACCGGCAGTCACCATCACGGGCTGCCAAGTTGCTCCGGTCGCCACCGCGAGTCTATATAGCGGTTCGGTGGGCGGAGTTACGCTTTCCTCGATCGGCTCCGGCTGCACCAACCCGGTGCTTACGTTCACTGGCGGCGGAGGCACAGGTGCGGCCGCTACAGCGATGGCCTTCTCACCTGCGGCGCAGGCGGTTCTGAAGGCTCTTCAGCAGTACGGCATGTTCTTGGCCGACAATGGCACTACGGGGCAGATTCAGGCTTCAACTGATGTCACGCGAGATGCCGCCGCGGTCGCCGCGTTAAACCAAATTACGTCGGCACAACTGATGCCGGCAAACTTCGAAGTGGTTGACGAATCGAGCCTGATGGTGTCGGCCACTTCCAGCCAGGTCAATCCGGCTAACGGCTCGGTCACTCCCGCTAGCTACGCGGTGCTCACGGCCACCGATGGCAATGGGAATAAATCCACCGTGCCCATCGCTCTTCAGCCAGTCGCCGTCGGCACTACGAACAATTCCATGACCTTCGTGGCGGGGGCCCCTGCCTTCAACCTCACGGCGTGGGTGAATGGCTCCAGCAATCAGAACGTGACCTGGACGCTTACCTCCGGACCCGGTACGCTGACCAGCACGGGAACCTATACGCCGCCTGCCACGATTTCGGCGCTCACGCCGGCTGTTTTCACTGCCACGGCAGCAGCCGACGCTACGGCAACCGCAACGGTTTACGCGACGATCGTACCAACGGGCGGCAATCCGGCCGGTTCCATTCGAGTTGATGTCGGGAATAGCAGTTCCTACACTGATTCGCAGGGGAATCTCTGGCTGCCGGATCTTGTTAGCTCCGAGACGGCGACGTACTCGCTTCAAAACGACAATTATCCGACTAACGCATGGGGCAGCATTGCAGACCCTGCGCTTTACCAAACATACAAATACACCTGGGGCGACGATTTGTACTACGGTCCCTTTGTGGTTCCGAACGGGAATTACAAGGTCAATCTCATGTTTGGCCTGGGCCTCTGCAGCGGCACCTACACTGTCACGCCATTCGACGGCGGCCTGATTAACGGGACAATGGCACTTGAAAGTCAAGGCCAAGTTCAAGTCCGGTTCAACGCGGTCCAGGCAGCGAATTACACTTGCCGTACGCCGGCAATGGCCAGCATCCCCGCGCAGGTCACAAATAATACCCTTTACTTTGCCGTCCGCGCCATAGGCGGAGATAATGCGCATTCTTCTCCGTACCTGAACGCGTTCAGCATCACGCCGGATTCGACGCCGGCTTATCTCTCCATCGACACGCAGCAAGTCACCACGCTGAAATCGGGAACGACAGCTCAACTGTATGCCACTGGGTGGTACATGAGTAACGTCGTAAACTGGTCCGTCACGGGTGGCGGCTCCATCAGCCAAAACGGCCTGTATACAGCGCCGGCGTCGGTCTCCGCAAATCAAACGGTGACCATCACGGCCACCAGCGTAGGAACGCCGAGCATTACCGCAACGGCAACTCTAACAGTTACGCCGTAGTCGGCCGATAAGTAAGGAAGGGGGTCCGGACTTCCCGGCGCCCCCCTTCCGATAACGTCGCTTTTCTACAATTGAATTTGTTTGCCATGCCGCCTTGGTGGGCTGTAACCATCTTGTTGCTTTCGCTCGGCTACGCGCTGTACGTGGTCGCGCTGTATCCGCTATTGCTGCATTGGATAGCCAAGCGGTGGCCTAATCCGATTCGAAGAGAGCCATTTACGCCAAAGGTTTCCATCCTTCTGGCTACTCATAATGGGGCGGCGTTTCTGCGGGAGAAACTCGATTCTATCTTGGCGCTCGATTATCCATCTCACTTGATCGAGATCATCGTTGCTAATGACGGATCGACGGACGCCACCGCCGCGATTGCACAAGAGTACGCCTCGAGAGTGACCATCTTGAACTTGCCCAAGGCCGGCAAGCCGTCTGCGGTAAATCGCGCCGCGGAACGTGCTACGGGCGATATTCTTGTCTTAACGGACGTACGCCAACAATTGGCACGCGCGAGTCTCAGGTTCCTGCTGGAAAATTTCGCGGACCCCCGTGTAGGCGTTGTCTCGGCGGAACTGCAGATTCGAAGCGGTGGGTCATCGGTCGAGGAGAACATTGGAGCTTACTGGAAATACGAACGCTGGATCCGGCTGAATCTTAGTGCGCTCGACTCAATTTTCGGCGCAACTGGGTCGTATTACGCTGTGCGTCGGGAACTTGCCGTCCCGATTCCGGCTGATGCGTTGTTGGATGATATGTATTTGCCTCTGAGTGCGTTCTTCGGAGGCTATCGCCTTGTCGTAGACGGCCGCGCCAAGATGTTCGACTATCCAACTAACCTGGCTACGGAATTCGGGCGCAAAGTCCGCACGCTCGCCGGGAACTATCAGATACTGAAATCCTACCCACAACTGCTCACATTGCAAAACCGATTGCTTCCCCATTTCCTTTCTTATAAATTCGCCAGGCTTCTGCTTCCGTTCGTGCTGCTGGCAGGTGCAGCGGCAAGTTTGTTGGCAGGCGGCTGGCTTTCCGGCTTGAGCCTGGTGGCGCAGTGCGTTTTGTACGGGGCGGCATTTCTGGATCCTTATATTGGCGAGGACAACCCGTTGAAACGAGCGACCTCACCATTGCGAACTTTTTTTGTGATGATGCTGGCCACAATATGCGCCGTACGCATCTGGTTTGTACCGGCCGACCGTCTTTGGACAACGACGCAAGTGATTCGAAGGGATGCGGCTGCTTAGGCGACCATGCCCCGTTTCAAGTCAGACCTGAAAAACAGTGCCTTGCGCGCGCTACGTTCGACAGGCGCTTATGCGTTCGCTGCTAACTCCGAGAAGCGCCGGGCCAAACTCCTGATCCTTTGCTACCACGGGCTTGCTCTCCGGGACGAGCATCTGTGGGCAGGACATCTCTTTATCACTGCGGAACAATTTCGAGGGCGTCTTGCTTCTCTGCGGAGGATGAAGGCCAATATCCTCCCCCTGGACGAAGCCATTGTTCGGCTTCAGGCCGGCACACTGCCGCCGCGGAGTGTCGTGCTGACATTCGATGACGGTTTCTACGACTTCCTGCACCACGGCGTCCCCCTTTTGCAAGAGTTCGGCGCCCCCTGTACCTTGTATCTCACCACTTACTACTCCGAGCATCGATTCCCAATTGTGAATCTGATGCTCGCTTACTTACTGTGGAAAGCGGGGCAAACCTCGATCGCTTTGCCGGAGTTTGGAGTACCGGAGGAGATCCCGCTTACTGGCTGGGACTCTCAAATGGAAGCCGTACGCCTGATTTCTGCCTGGTTCGAAGAAAATCGACTAGATACGGCAGGCAAAGATGCAGCGGCCCGGCACCTCGCTTCGCGCCTGGAAATTGACTACGACGAACTGCTTCAATCTCGCATCCTGCAACTGGTGAGTCCTGAGGAGGCGTCGTCGGTATTCCGAGCGGGCGTAGATCTGCAGATGCATACGCACCGGCACCGTACGCCCCGCGACCGAGAGCTATTTTTTCGCGAGCTTGAAGATAACTGCACGCGGATCGAAGCTATCACCGGTAAGCGCCCTGTCCATTTTTGCTATCCGAGCGGAGTGTACGCGGACGAGTTTTTACCGTGGTTGACGGAGTACGGAGTGGAAAGCGCGACTACTTGCGACAGAGGGTTTGCACAGGCGGATTCTCCGCCCATGCTGCTGCCGCGAGTACTCGACGACAGCAACATGGACATTGTTCAGTTCGAAGGCTACGTTTCCGGCCTGCTTGGCTAGAAGACGGTTACCCAGTTATAGCTGTCGTTTGCAGCTTTCGCGCATACCTGCATGCCATCTGCTTTGCCAGACCAACCTGGTACGAAGGCCATGGTGCCACGCGTGCTCGCATTACAGGCGGGCTGAGTCACCTGTCCCAGTTGCAGATTCGAGGTGTGGAAAACCGCATTGGCATCGACGAAGGTAATCGCATTGTTCCAGGGGTCGCGCCACTCGTGTAAGTGGGTACTCCCTTGATTGGCGCCCGAGATTTCAAGCACAGAAGTAACGCCGGCTGCTGTGCCGTCGTACACGCTCAGGGTTGTTTCGGTATGCCAATCCCCGTTCCCAATAGCCAAGCCGCCTCCAATGGTGGTGTTGCCGAAGAAGCGATTGCCAAGGCCGATCTTGGACGTCAAGAACGGCTTCGAACTACCTCCGCCATTGCCGATCATGTAAAAACCGATGGAGGCATCGGTGACGGTCACGTTCATTGTGTCGTCCTGAATCAGCGACCCAATGTTGTAGCCGTAAGTGCCCAAAAGGGTGATGTTCTGATTCGAAGAGTTGTTCGTGATGTGGATCCCCGTGCCCACGGACGGACCGAATTCGGCACCGCTGACCACCATGCCGGCAGCCGCAGCCGAGTTGCCAAGCGAGATGCCGGTGGCAAAGTGCTCCACATGGAAATTGGAGTACGAGCCGCCGCCGTCAAGAGAAATTCCGACTGACGGCTGAGAGAAGTTGTTCACTCCGTTGCAAGTGACGTCATTGACGCCGCGAAATCCCGGGCTCACCACCACCGTGACGCAAGTGGCCGCGCCGGAGGTCATGCTGAAGGGATAAATTTCAAGATCTTGGAATGGCCCTGAGTTCTGCGCATTATTGCCTGAAATCAGGAGGCCTTGGGCACAGTTGGTTAGCATCAGGCTTCGCCCCCAACTCAATTCTTCGGCGTTCATGTCTGCCAGGCAAGCACCGGCGCGTGCATAACCATCGATTGTCAAATTCGAGATCTGGACATTGAAATTTGCGTTGTTTCCGCTGCCCATCTGAACAACGGTGGCGCCCATCGGAAAAGTCGGCGACGCTTTGATCACCGTATTCAGGGTGTTTGGGTCGCCTCGTCCAACACCGATGATCTGGACTTTGTCCGGAATCACCAGTGTCTGTGAAACCAGGTAGGTTCCAGAATGCAGGAATACCTGGCGATTGCCGCTAACGCCAATTGTGTTGATGGTGTTTTGAAGACAGGACGTGACATCGGTGACGCCGTCCGAAGCACACGAAACCACGTTCTGTCCGTGAAGGTTGAGAGCTGCAAAAAGCAGGAAAAATACGAAAGAAAATCTCGTTGTTATGTGTTTCTTACCCATTGTTGTACGTCCCTGGGACTGTTCAAATACCGCCGTGAGCCAAAACTGTCCGCACAAGGTAGGGGTAAGGAGTGCAAGACGCACCCATACCCCAAAAGGATTACCTCATGAAAAGCAGTTAATGATATTCCTGAAAAGAATACCAGGGACGATTCGAGGAGCTTCTCTTTTTCTTACAATTTAGCTTTTTTAATCTGCTCGGTCGTTAGCGTCCCATTAATAAGTCTCCAGATCTGTCTGGGATTCTCGTCGTGTAACTCGGGCGGTAACAAGGCGGGTGGGAAGTTTTGAAAACACACTGGTCGAAGAAAACGGAAGATAGCAGCTGACCCTACAGAAGTGAATTTTGGATCAGCGGTGGCGGGATAAGGGCCGCCATGGTGCATGGCGTGAGTAACTTCGACTCCGGTGGGGAAACCGTTAAAGATGATCCGTCCGGCTTTCTGTTCGAGGATGCTGACTAGTTCCTTATGTTCGGCAAGATCTTCATCCGTACCGAAAACCGAAGCAGTAAGTGTTCCCTGCCATGTACGGGCAATCTGAAGCAATTGGTCTTTGGATTGAGCGCGGACCAGGACTGCGGACGGCCCGAAAATCTCTGCCGCCAGTTCGCTGTTGTTCAGCCAGGTTGGAACGTCAGTCTCGAACAGCACGGGACTAGCCTGTGTTTTGGTGGCGCTGGCAGCTTCGCCGGAACGCACCGTGGCGACACCCGGCGTTTGGGAACGGTGTTCGACGTTTTGCGAGTAACCTTTCAAAATGCTCGGATGGAGCATGGTGCCAGGTTGTGCTTTTTCGAACAAAGCGGACAGGTTTTTTCCGAAGTTTTGAAATGCGCTTCCCTCATTGCCGATGACAACGCCTGGTGAAGTACAGAATTGTCCTACGCCTAAGTTAATCGAGTTAAATAGGCCTTGCATGACCGTGTCACCTGTTTTTTCAAGTGCACCTGGCAGAACAAAAACCGGGTTATTACTCCCCATTTCGACATAGGCGGGAATGGGCTCCGGCCGCTGCGCTGCAGCGTTGAAGATAGCCCGGCCCGCCCGCTCGGAACCGGTAAAGCCAACTGCTTTTATGGAAGGGTGCTTCACTAACTGGAGACTGACATCCGGGTCGGTTGCGTGAACCATTGAGAAAGTGCCCTCAGGCATACCGCTTTTCTGGACGGCGCGGATAATGGCGGCCGCTGTCATCTCGCAGGTTCCTGGTTGTGCCGGATGGGCTTTGACAATTACCGGATTTTTCGCGGCCAGTGCGGAAGCCGTGTCGCCGCCGGCAACGGAGAAGGCCAAGGGGAAGTTGCTGGCGCCGAACACCGCCACCGGCCCAAGCGGGAACAACATGCGGCGCAGGTCGGGGCGGGGAAGGGGCTTGCGGTCGGGCAAAGCCGTATCGATGCGCACGTCCAGATAGGCGCCGTCCCGGACGATACCCGCAAACATCCGAAGTTGATTCACGGTTCGGGCTCGCTCGCCTGTAAGCCGGTCTTTGGTTAAGCCAGATTCGAGGGAGGCCTGGTCAAGTAAAGCATCGCCAAGTGCTTCGATTTCGGCCGCAACATGCTCCAGGAAGACGGCGACGTCTTCGGCGGGCTTCTCGCGAAAAGCCTCGAAGGCTGAAGCGGCGAGCTTCGCCGCGCGATCGATCTCGTTCGGGGTCGCCTGATGGAAGGCGTCGGCCAGTGGTGTTCCGGTTGCAGGATTGAAGCCGTGAATGAGTGTCTCGCCGTCGGCCGAGAGTTGTGAACCGATGAAATTCTTTCCGTGAAAGGGCATGCTTGTTTTCTCCTTAACCAACTTGGTTGACCAGTGTGCCGATGCCGCCGATGGTGATGTGTATCTCATCGCCGGCCGCTAAGCCGAACGAGTCTGGCGGAACAATGCCCGTTCCAGTCAACAGAAAACACCCGGCGGGGAACTTGTTATTGCGGTAGAGATAGTGAACCAGTTCAGCAGGATCACGCTTGAGGGCTTCAAGGGTAGTCGATCCCTGGAACACCGGCATCCCGGAGCGCAGGATATCCAGCCGGATCTCGGTGGAGGCTGGCAGCGGCTGATCTTCCACCAGGATGCAAGGGCCGAGGGCGCAACTGCGGTCGTACACTTTAGCCTGCGGCAAATACAGCGGATTCTCTCCTTCGATATCGCGCGAGCTCATGTCGTTGCCGATGGTGTAGCCAACGATTTTGCCGGTTGGAGTGATCAGCAGCGTGAGTTCAGGCTCAGGCACCGACCAGGATGCGTCGTCGCGGAGAGCGACATCCTCGTTCGGTCCCGCCACCCGATGTGGGGTCGCTTTGAAGAAGAGTTCCGGACGCGGAGCATTGTACACACGATCGTAAAAATCGCCTCCGCCGGCGGACTTTGACTCCTCCATCCGCGCGTCGCGACTGCGGAAATAGGTGACACCGGCGGCCCAGACCTCCTGATTGCCGATCGGCGCCTGAATGTCGGAGAGAGCGGGCGCGTGCTCTTCCTTCAACCCTGGCAGCACTCCGGAGAGATACTGTCCGAGGTCTTCGCGCGTGATAAGCGAATCCCAGGAGAGAGTGGTCCAAGCATCGTGATCATACGAGTAGAAGCGATCGTTGGCTTCAACGAGGTAGCCGCGGGTGGTTCGATAGAGTTTCATGGCGAATCACCCACCAGCGTACCTATTGCGCAGAAACGCGTTGAACGGAAGCGCGCCGGATTAGAACGCGTGCCAGTTGTAAGAAGCGATTATCTGGCCCGAGTCGCTAACCAGCACCATCGCCGACCGCTCCGCGCCCAGATGTGTGGTGAGTGTCTTGCCGCTGTGGCGGTCAGAGAAGCGCACATCGCGAGTGCCGGTGAGTGAACTCAAGACGTAGAGCGTGCTATCCGCGAAACGCGTAGGACAGATCAGGAGTCCGGGGTCGCTCAAGTCTGTCGAGTATAAGGATTCTGTTGCAGCCGTTTTCATCGCATACCGGTAGACATCCCCGACCGCCGCGAGATTATCGTTCAGTTCCAAGGGCAGCGTTGCAAACAGGATTTTGCCGCGTCCCAGCTGCTGTTCCTGGAATGTCTTGCCATCGGCCAGCACGGCCTTCTGCAAGAGATCGGGCTTCTTCGATCCAAAGATGAGGGTAGCGGAGCCAGCGGGAGATTCGAACTGGTTGCTGACGGTTTGAAGCAGCGCGGGCCGGTAGGCAATCCCGATTTCAGACGCACGGTTGGTTGGTGTCCAGTGTGCGTCAAAATCGAATCGCCCGGAAACGAGCAGGGTGGCACCCTCGCGAACAGCGCTCACCAGTGCCTTCCAGGCTTTCTCGTTCAGCACCCAGGGCGAAGGCAAAATGATGAGTTTGGGATGGCCCAGTAACTCGATCTGGTCTTCGCCCACAGCATACGCTTCGCCGCGCGCGTAGCCGTAAAGGGCCCGGAAGCTCTTCTGTTGTGCTTCGATGGCCAAATTACTCAGCACCGATAGTTGAAGCGACTGAGGCAAGACGATGGCAATCTCCGGCTGTTGAATCGATGTAGCGTGGGGCGCGGCTTTATCAGCGAAAACGCCCATCTCAGATAGGGTGTGATCCCAGGTCTTGAAGGATCCGTCGCTACGAAGGAGGCCGAAATAGATTTCGCGATCCCAGTCCCAGGGAGCAAAACCGGTCGTGCCCGCGGCGAATCCGGCGGCCCATTTGGCTTCGTTGATATTGGCGCCGGTGAGTTCGTCGAAGTGCCAGTCGCCGTTCGGATAAGTGATCGGTTGATAGCCAGTCTCGCCGACGATGTTCGGAACGCCGGGTGCTTTGGCAGCCCAGGAGTCCCATAGCAGGTCCTGGTTCTGGCGATAAGTGTGGTTGGTTGTGAACGAAAGGCCCGCGTGAGCGTAGAACTGGTTGAGGACGCGGGTCTCCACGCCGCCTTCGTCCTGGCCCACGTCGATGACCTGGTTGCTTCCGGCCGCGTGGATGGCATCCACCATGGTCTTGGCCCATTTTGCGAAGGCGTGCTGAGCGAACAGGTTGTAGTCGTAGGCGCCCATCATTCCGGCATCGCCGTGCTCCGGGTCGAAGCGCAGGTCGTTCGCGGACGGAAGCGGAACCGACGTGAAGTCGCTGTAGCGATCAGGGGCGAGATGCCAAGCTTGCTCCAGTTGGTCGATGGAGCCGTACTGTTCTTTGAGCCAGTTGTGCCAGGCGCTTGCTTCCGCCGGGTCGTTGTTCGGAGTGTTGCCGTGCCAAAGGGCGTGCGGATTCGCGAAGCTCGGTTCGTTGATGAGATCCCACGATAGCCAAGGCACGTCCTTAAACCGCTCCACAATCGACAGCATGTAGCTTTCTTCGGCGTGGATAGTGGTTGGATCGAGGTAGGGATTGCCGCCCGGGAACGAGAGGATCGGGCTATCGCCGGTGCGCATGGTGGACTGCGGGTCGAAGGCAAAGAACGTGAAATTCACGGCGATGTGGTGACGGTGCGCGCAGAGCAGGTAGGCCTCGACGTTGCGCAGAAAGCGTTCGCTGACACCGCCCGTGCTGCTGTCGATCATCTTGAATTGGCCGCCCCAGACGCCGGTGCGCACGAAGTTGATGTGATGCGCTTCCATCTCCGCAAAGTCGCGCTCCCATACCGCCGCATTGCGAGGGCCCGAGAAGTCCCAGCCATTCGATTCGGTGCTGAAGTAGTTCGTACCAACAACGAAGAGGGGCTTGCCGTCGAGCGTCAAGGTGCTGGCATTTGCAGCAAGAGCCGGGCCCGATTTGAGAAGCGTTTCGTCCTCCACCCAAAAGCCGTTCTCATACACCTGCCGCGGTTTACCGTCCAGCTTCCAAGTGCCCCGCACGTAATAGAAGCCCGGCTTCAGCGCGTGAGGCAAGTCGAAAGTGGCGTCGACGGCTGGTCCAGCGCAGGGCACGTCTTTCGCGGTAAGGACAGCATGGTCCTGCAGCAGTTCTACCGTGATGGTGCCTGCAAGCGGAGCCCGACCATTCAGGTGCACGGTGACGAGCGGGGTCTCTCCGGCTTTCAGGGTGGAGAAGAGGAGATCGACGCCGAGATGGCTGGCGCCCGCCCGCGCTTGATCGGCAGCCGTTTGCAGCAGCAGGAGACCATCGGTTGAGTTCCACCAGCCTGCGGAAGCCGGCGCAAAATCGAGGAATACGGAGCGTCCTCCGCCGAGGCGATCCTGCGTGACGACCGGTGCCGAGACCCGCTCGCCCGCAGCATTTAATAGATAGCCAAGCCCGTTCAGGCGGCCGCCCTCCAAAACAAAGGAGTGCGCGGGTTCGACGTTTAGCTTGGGAAGAAATTCGAAGCCATGCTGCCAGACGAACTGGGTTCCGCCCTGGTCCGGAGCTTCATAAGTGTGAACGATGCCGATCTCGCGTGCGTATGGATCTTGCGGAGAAGTTGAGACAAACTGTCCTGCGGTCTTGGTGACTGGAACGCGGAAGGGTTGCCCTCCAACCACGAGCAGACCGCCGCCTGTCTTCAAATAGCCATGCAATTGGGCCCAACTTGCCGCCGGAAACGCCGAGCCATAAGGCAATACCAACAGATCTGTACCGGCAGGAGGACCAGTCGCGACCAAGCTCTCTTCGTCTATGAAATCAACTTGGGGGCCGAGCGCTTTGGAGAGCGTGGCGCGGTCGACTGGCTGGCTGGCAATCGTGGGGAACCCGTCCTGCCAGAAAACGACCGTTCTTGCCGACGCCATTGAGCAGCACAGAGCGAACAGCAGACTGAATCGCGAGCGAAATCCAAACATCTGCCTCTCATTTTAATTTTCGTGGGATAGAGCAGGGAGGTGTTGGGCTCCCCTCCAGCAATTAGGGAGCCCGGTTCCAGGTCTAGATGAACCGAATAGGGCAAGGCCAAGTGGCTCGCCTATTTGGCTCAGTAAACCCTGAGGCAACGAGTGCTTCGATCATGCAAGGCGGGACTGGTTGCCGTCAACGAGTTATCCGGTTATATACGGTGAAATGTATTGTTACGACAGGGCTTAGCCCGGCTGGAGTGGCGGATCTCTGATAGACTTCGGTCGCTGTATGGAACCTGCCCTGCCTGCAAGTAGCAGCCAAAAAAGCGAAGGAGCGACCCCGTCGAGGGACGAAATCCAATCCTTTTTGACACGCTTGTTGGCGAGCCCAGCCTTCCGGAGCAGCAAACGGTGCCAGCGGTTTGTTCAGTTTACGACCACGCAGGTTCTGGACGGTCGAGCCTCGACATTAAAGGAACGAACGCTCGCCACCGAGGTTTTTGATAGATCGGTCTCCTGGGATGCGGGAGATGACACCATTGTGCGGGTTGGCGCGCGGGAAGTTCGGAAGCGGTTGGCGCAGTATTACGCGAGTCCGGAAGGAATGGCTGAGGGGATTCGGATGGAGTTGCCGTTGGGAACGTACGTGCCCGAATTCGTTCGGCTCGACGCGCAATCCCACGTCGTGCTGCCACCGGCCGCGGTTCCGCTACAGGGGATTCCAGTTGCCCCGCCGCCACAGCCGGCGCGGCCAACAACGCCCACTGTTGCGCCAATCCATAAGCCCCACCCGCGAGACCTGCGGCGCAATCTGATTTTCACATTAACGGCTTGTGTGGCGGTCGCACTCGGTCTTTGGGGTTGGCGGAGTTACCGTTCTGCGCACATATCGCCATTCACGGTTTTTTGGGCGCCGTTCTACCATGCGAGTGAACCAGTGATTGTCGCCATTGCGCATCCTCTGGTGTATTCGCCTTCGTCGCATGCCTATCAGCTGAATGCGAAGCGCGTAGGGCCTCCGAACGGCCGACCCGAAGGTCCCTTACAGGTTCCGCCAGCCGCGCTTACAGGGGCCGACTTTGTTCCGCAGCCGGATGAGTATTTGGCTTTTGGGGATGCTGTCGCGGCCAGCAGTCTGCAGATGATCCTGGCCAGGAACGGAAGCGAGTCGCACTTGCGATTCGCAAGCAAGGTGGAATTTGCCGATTTTCGGGATACGCCGGTGATTATGATCGGTGCCTTCTCAAACCGATGGACCATGGAGGTAACTCAGCGATTCCGATACCATTTCGGGTACGATTCACACTGGGTACCCGCGATTTTAGACAGGCAAGATCCCAAAGTTGCCTGGAGCATCTCCCAAAAGAAGGACGACGGCACTTCGCCGGAAGACTACCTTCTTATCTGCCGTTTACCGAACGGGCCCTCTGGAAGCCCGATGGTGATCGGTGCCGGCGTCGCTCAATTCGGCACAGAAGCCGCGGGACGCTTTCTTACCAGTCCGGAGCACCTAGGGCGATTGTTGCAGGGAGTGGGGAAGGACTGGGCAAATCACAACCTTGAACTAGTGCTGCATGCGCGCGTTATTGGGAATTCTCCTGCCGCCCCGGAACTCGTTCGTTCTTACACCTGGTAGCGCCCATTACAAGAGCTGAGGCCGAGAGTAGCGAAGACGCTCGGAATGAGTCTACAGAACGAGGCAAGAGTAATGGAAACATCACAGCAGGTTGTGCTCCGGTACGTTCAAGATTGCGAGGCGGCGGAACGGTTGTTCCACCACTCCCTTGAAACGTTCGCGCATACGGGCGAGCAAAACCAGGTGAAGCACCTGTTTGAGGCGGCTGCCACCAAAGCCAAGACGCAGCATCAACGGTTGGAACAGCGGCTTCGAGAGTTGGGTGGCGAGCCATCAGGCGGGAAAAGCATGCTGGCGCATTTCTTCGGCTTCGGGCCTACGATAGCTCAGCTTGGTCACGAGCCGGCTGAGAAAAACACCCAGCATCTGATGATCAGCATTGCAGCTGCTTCGGCGGAGATGGCGATGTATGAAGCACTGGCTACGGTCTCGAAAGCAGCCGGAGACACGAAGACGGAGCAACTTGCTAGGGAACTACAGCTGGAAGAGCAAGACGACTACAACAAAGCTTGGACAACGTTGGGTACCAGCGCCGCGGCTGCATTCGAGGTGGTACTGAACCGCCACGCTAGCGCCTAAGTGACGTAGTTGACCGTAAGTAGCGTCCGGCACCGTCCCGCAGGACAGACGCCGGACGCTGCAAAAGCCTGTTAGACGCCTTCGGAACCGTGTAACTTGACTAACTTATTATAGAGTCCCAGTAACAAGAACGTGGGGGCCCATTGACCTACGAACAAAGCGCTATTTGCCTTACCCATAGTTTGGAAGGTAAGTGACCCGGCAATAGAGCCGAACGCCGCCCAGAGCCAAATGTCGGATGGCAGCTTTGCGGTTTGCTGCTCGATGCTCCGCGCAAGTGGTCCTTCTCGGTGTTCCTCACGCGCCCCAGTCTTTGGTTCCCGTGCTACAACGTCATCAAAATTCATTGTGCTTTTCTCCAGACTTAAATGTGGCGGCCGAACCGCCTACGCTCGATTGATTCAATCCAACGAGATCTGATCTCTTTTTCTTCTGAAGCGGGGAGATCTACTAGTGCGCCTTTTGAGCGAGATCTTCACGATCAAAACGAGAAACGCGCTTGCAACTCAACAATTCTGCCCGAAAGCCCGGCTTGAGCCTGTCCGAATAGAGGATTGCTGGTCTTGCCGTCGAAGCTAATGATGTTGTTGATAGTACCTGGATCGACGTTTAGCTTATTGAAGATATTGAACAGATCGCCGCGAATAGTTAGCTTGGCGCCTTCGCCGATGCCGGGTATGCGCGGCAAGCCGAAGGATTTCTCGCCCGTCATGTCGACCTGAAAGAAGTCGGGTCCGGTCAGGCTGTTGCGACCAACGCTCGGGGCTGGAGGGATGCCAGCGGCCGGGAACGATGGCACGGTGAAATAGGCAAGCGATCCTTTTGAGAAGTTGCTGTTAGGGCCTTGCTGGAAAGCCGAGTTGTTGTAGTCGGTTCCAGCCCCGCCGAGGTAAGCGGAAGGACGCAGGCTGCAGTACCCGCTGTTCGGGTAAACGACGTTGCAACTGGTGTTGGCGTAGAGGGGCGTCCAAGGAAAGCCGGAATGCCAGTTCATGATGCCGCTGAATTGCCAGCCACCCAGAACCTTTTCGCCCCACCCTTTCTTAAACAGGGTTGGACTCCAGACGCCGTAGACCTTGACGTTATGGCGAACGTCGAAGTCGGCGGGGCCGCGAGCGTAATTCAATCCGTATGGATAGGGGTCGATGTAGTAGCTGTTTGAACCATCATCGATGTTCTTGCTCCAACGATACTGAAAATCAATTTGGAAGGTACGGGCAAAGCGATGACTTAGATCGGTAAGGAAGGCGTTGAAGCTCGCGTTCGCACTGTTGTAGAACCAATAGAGATTCTGAACTCTCGGGTTTAGAGGGTACAGAAAGTTCAAGTTGTTTTGAGTTGTCTGGTGCCTGCTTTGGCTGCCCTGATAGCCAAGGGTGGCCGTCCAGTTTCCACCGAGGCTATAGTCGGTCTCGAAGGAATAACGATAAGTGCGAGGCGTTACCAAGTTCTGGGGAAAGGCATCGAGAACGACGGGCGCGCCGGTGGTGGGCAGTCCTGTAGTTGGACTGAAGTTGGCGACGGTAGCGGGATTGGCGGGAAAGCCATTGAAGGCCCGCGGATCAGACGGCGCCTGGTAAAGAATGTTATTGCCCAGAAGAGTGTATCCGGCAACCAGTGGCGGATTAGCGCGCCCGTTCAGGGTAATTGCTTCTTCCATACGGTTGTAACCGATGCCGAACCCACCGCGGACCACCACGCGATCGGAGTTTTGCATCGGTCTCCACGCAAAACCGAACTGCGGCCCCAGGTTGGCGTAGTCCGGCTGATAAAGATTGCCTCCAACTTTAACCGTTAAGCCGAGAAGCGGATCGGGACCGGAGCCAAGGACGGCGTTGCTGAGGTTGCCGTATTTTTCGTGCACAGGCGTGAAGTATTCCCACCGCAGACCTAAGTTGAGCGTGAGGTTCGGCAATACCTTGTAATCATCTTGAAGAAAAACGGCGTAGATGGAGGAGCGGATGTACTTTGTCGCGCTAGTAGGCTGCCCATTCAGAGGATTGAAGTTTCCTACTTCCTGGTAGGGAGCGTCGTTCGCCAGATCCCAGATGTTTCTGAAGTTGTAAGTAGGCCGAGCCGCATAGGAAAGATTATCGTTGTCCTGTTCTTTGTAGATATCGGTACCAAACTTCAGTGAATGCTTGCCAAAAGACGCACTTGCGGTATCGCGGAAATTGTAAGTCGTCTGGTTGAAGATGGACGGGCCAGGGGCGCCGATGGACTGGAGGTTGATAGAGCCATTGAGAGAACCGAGAGTGTCAACCGTATCTTGCGGCAATCCGAACGGCTCCTGAGGGTTGCTGGAGATCTCGTTCCAAAGCCAGCGGGTGACGTTAAAACGGGCTTCGTTCAACCAGTTGGAACTTATCGTGTGATCCCAGAGCAGTGCGCCATCTTCGTTAGTGCGATCGTTGTGCCACAGGTTGGCTGCCCTGACAGACCCTTGATAGTTAGTGGTACTAACAGGGACATAGTAAGTGCTGAATGAAATGAGATCGCGGCTGGTGGCCTGAAAATCGGCTCGTCCGTTGAACTGCTGAGGATTCGTATTGGTGGGATTCGCGGTCTCGACGAACATGACGTCGGGTATGCCATCCAGCCCTCCACCGGTCCCGAAGTTGCCGTTGTTTACGTACGAAGGATCGGCGGTGCCAAGTCCAGTTCTGAGAGGCGATCCGATGTCGAGTCCAGCGTATTGGCCGTTGCTGTATACCGGTTGGCACAGGCCGGCGGCGGCGATCCCGGCAGCAGCGCAAGTTTTCGGAATGATTTGACTATATGAGGCACCCTCGCCTGGGTAGCCCAGGATTCTGGCAGCAATGCTGTTCGGCGCCGCAGCCTTCACGGTGGAGATGAATTGCGGAGTCTCGTACCACCCAGTGCCAGCAGCCACAGAGTTGTTGCGTAGCGTCTCATACGAGAAAAAGAAAAATAGATGATTCTTCACGATGGGTCCGCCCAGGCTGCCGGCGAACTGGTTGAAGCGGTCAGTATCTTTTTGCACGGGATTATTCGGGCCGTTCCAGCGCTGGTAGGCGTTTAATCCCGGACGGTCGGCTTTCATCAGGGCGCTGCCGTGAAAGTCATTGGTGCCGTTTTTCGAAACCACAAGCACTTGCGCACCGCTATTGCGTCCGTACTCGGCGTCGTAAGGATTCGACGTGACAGTGACTTCTTTGACGGACTCTTCGTTTGGCGTGATTACGGCCGCGCCACCCCAAGCCAGACTATTCACTTCTACGCCATCGATCTGAAAGCTGTTGTTCTCAGTGCGATTTCCGTTTGAACTAACCTGGACCTGATTCTCTGTTTGAAAGATGCTGCTGGTGCCTTGCGTTGAGCCAGGTCCCGCGTTGCCCGGCAAATTGTGGGCAGCGCTGCCGCCCGCGCCTCGGCTGTTATCCCCAAAGCTTCCCGGTGCGAGCTGCGCCGCTTGAAATGGGTCACGTCCGAAGGTGGGCAGGTTTTCAATCTGCTCGCCGGAAAGCGTACCGGAGACGTTGGCGTTTTCCGTGTTGAGCAGTGCCGAATCAGAGGCGTTCACCGTCACCGTTTGTGCTGTCTGCGCCGCCAGTTCGAGTCGGATATCCTGCCCTTGCGACTGCTCCGACGCGATTGTGACGTTGTTCAGAACCTGTTTACTGAAGCCAGCTTTTTCGACGGTGATCGTGTAGCGGCCGGGAGCCAAGCCCGGTATGGAGTAGACGCCAGCGTCGTTCGAGACGGCGGTGCGCGAGATATTGGTCTCGTTGCTGGTGAGCGTTATGTTGGCACCTGGCACCGTGGCGCCACTGGGATCGTGGATGATGCCTTGAAGGCTGGCCCGGTATTGAGCGACGAGCAACAAGGGGAGCAAGAGCAAATAGCACGTCGTAGTGCAAAGGCGAGACATAATCCCATAGACTACTTAAGAAAAACTATGTAACGGTATTGAAGTAGGCGTGTGCCGGGAAAAAGTAACAGCTGAGGATTATGACAGGTAAAAGCACTGCGCTGCTGGCGGCAGTATGTTCAGGAGTACTCTTGACCGGAGGTCTATGGGGGCAAGAGATCTACGGCGAGCGATTCCGTCCACAGTTCCATTTTTCGCCTCTGAAGAACTGGACCAACGATCCCTGCGGACTGGTCTTTGCTCTGGCCAAGTACAATCTCTTCTTTCAGTTCAACCCATTCGCCAATAAGTGGGGCCATATGAGCTGGGGGCACGCGACGACAGCAGATCTTGTCCACTGGAAAGAGCTTCCGGTGGCTATACCGGAGCAAGGGGATGTGGCGATCTTCACGGGCAGCTCCGTGGTGGACGAAAACAATACAAGTGGACTTTGTTCCGGGGCGCCAAGCGGTTGCATTGTCTCAATCTATACGGGCTTTACGGCCAAGAGCGGCGGCCGTCCGGAGAAGCAGACGCAGAATCTGGCTTATAGCCAGGACGGCGTGAAATGGACCAAGTATGCGGGCAACCCCGTTTTGGATTTGGGGAAATCGGACACTCGCGATCCCAAGGTGTTCTGGCACCAGTCATCGAAGCAATGGATTCTCGTGATGGTGCTGGCCGAGGAAAAACAGATTCGCATTTTCGGTTCGCCCGATCTGAAGCACTGGCGCCGGTTGAGCGACTTTGGTCCAGAAGGGGCCACTGGTGGCGTGTGGGAGTGTCCCGATCTCTATTCATTGCCCGTGGAAGGAAACTCAGGACCGGCAAAATGGGTGTTGAAGATAGGGCTGAATCCGGGTCATCCGGCGGGCGGTTCAGGCGAACAGTTTTTCCTTGGCGACTTCGATGGAACTCGCTTCCGGAATGAAGCTGCCGCGAAAGTGGAGCGCTGGCTGGACTATGGGCGCGATTCCTACTGTGAGCTTTCGTTTAATCATGATGGGAGCGGGCAGCGGCATGAGATTGGCTGGATGAATAACTGGCAGTATGCGGGCGATGCGCCAACTTCGCCCTGGCGCGGCGGCATGACCATTGCGAAGACCTTGCACCTGCAGCAGCAGCCGGATGGATCGCTCGCTCTGCAGCAACAACCGGTCAAAGAGTTGGAAACACTTCGGACAGACCACTTCCATTACGCCGGGCCTGCGGGCAAAGAGTTGAATCAGAGACTGGGGGCGTGGCCGTCGCGCAGTCAGACGTTTGAACTTGAAATCTCGACAACCGTGAGAGCGGATGGGGACCTGCACCTTGCTTTGCTCGCGGGGACCAACGAGCAGACCGTGGTCGGCTATGACGCAAGCAAAGCGCAGCTCTATGTCGATCGCACGCAATGCGCGGAGGCCCAATTCAACAAAGCTTTTCCGTCACGCACTGTGGCACCGCTTAGACTGCTACCCGGAGAACAATTGCGGATGAGGATCTTTGTTGACAAATCGTCGGTAGAAGTGTTCGCACAGAATGGACGAGTTGTGATGACCAATCTGGTGTATCCCAAGCCGGATAGCACCGGTATCCGTTTAGAACGATTGCAAGGCGCCGTGACGATGGATGTCTGGCGCCTTAAATCGATTTGGCAATAGCTTGGCTCAGCCTGAGGCTAGCTTATACGTCCCTTGAGCATGGTGAAGGAGTGCGGCGCGAACGAGCACTTCAGTGATGTTCCGCTAGCCGTAATGGACTTTTGCTGGGTGGTCTTTACGGTTGTCGAGTTGAAGTTGTTCTCCGACTTGATATCGGGCCCATTTACCTCGTGTACCTCGAAATCTCCGTTGAAGCGCTTGTCTTCCAGTTCGATGATGGCTTCAACAGCCTGATCGCGGTGCCGATTGGTGACATTAACGACCAGTGTCCCGTCGGGACTGTGCGCGGCGGAGACGTCCAGGTAGGGAACCGCAGATAACTTCTTTGTGCTGTAAGTGGGGCCTTCTTTAAGTACCTGAAGCGCGTTGCCGTGCGAGTAGGTAGCGAACAATTGCAGCGGGTAGAAGATGGTCTGCAGATAAAGGCCTTGGGCGCTGGTGAAGATGGGCGCGATAACGTTCACAAGCTGGGCCATGTTGGCCATCTTCACAATATTTGCGTGATTGACGAAGGTGTTGAGGAAGGAGGAGACAACCAAGGCGTCTTCGAGATTGTAGTGCTCTTCCAGGATGCGCCTTCCTCGCTCAGCATCGCCGCGAGCCCGGTACCAGACATTCCACTCGTCCCATGCGATGTAAATCTTCTTGCCGTCCGGCGCGCCGCTGAGTGCTTCGTCGATCAAATTTGAGCTAACTTCGATGCGATGTGCGAGATCGACCGTGCTGGCTTGAAACTCGTAGTAATCGTTGTCCTTGTTGCCGACATACATGTGGAGCGAGAGGAAATCGACGTGTTCTTTCAGGTAGTCCAACACCGTTCGATTCCAGCCAATCCAATCCGCGTTGAAATTGGAGGAGCCGGCGGCGACCATTTTGATGTTGGGATCGGTCCAATGCATCAGCTTGGCGCCTTCCAGTGCATACTTGCCGTAATCTTCGGCAGTGCGGTGCCCCATTTGCCAGGGGCCATCCATCTCGTTGCCGAGCCCCCAGTATTTGACATTCCATGGCTTGTCGCGTCCGTTCCGCTGGCGGAGGCGCGTGGTTGCGGTGTCGCCGGCGAAGTTCACATACTCTACCCATTGCTGCGCTTCGTCCCAAGTGCCGGTCCCGAAATTGGCGCAGATGTAAGGTTCGGAGCCTACCTCACGAGCGTAGTCCAGAAACTCGTGCGTGCCAAACCGATTGTCCTCAATGGTGCCCCAAGCCATTTCAAGCCTTTTGGGACGGGAGTCGCGCGGCCCAATGCCATCCTGCCAGTGATAGTTCGATGAAAAGTTACCGCCCGGCCAGCGCAGGACCGAGACGCGGAGATCTTCGGTCGCTTTCATCACGTCTTTGCGGAAGCCTTCTTTGTCCGACAGCGGCGAACCTTCGTCGAAGACGCCCCCTTGAATGCAGCGGCCCAGGTGTTCCAGGAAATTGCCATAGAGCTTGGGATCAATCTCGCCGACGATGCGTTCGGTGTCGAGTTTGATCCGGTACGCATCGGAACGCGTCTGCTGTCCTTTCAAAATGGCTGGCGCCGTTGCCAGGAGTGCGGAGAACTCTCGCCGGGATAGGGATCGTGTCATGGTTGTCAGCTCTTCTGTGCAGACTGAGGGTACTTTTCAGAAGCGCCCAACATAATACACTCCGGTCAGTTTTGTTTGCGCTGCGATACAACAGGAGGACCTGATGACCAGGAGAGATTTCAGCGCAGGATGGCTGCTGGCCGGTGTCGCAGCATCTGACAGTGCCGTTGCGGAGAACGCCATGCGGCCTTACTGGTACGAGACAATGCGCCGCCTCGGTCAGCCGAATCTGAACGAAAAAGATGCGGCGACGGTGAACGTTCAGGAATGGGTTGAATACTGGAATAGCTGCCGGGCTGACGCGCTGGTAGTGAGTGCCGGCGGCATCCTGGCGTTTTATCCAACGGAAGTACCGCATCATCACCGGTCACGCTATCTCGGGAGCCGGGACGTCTACGGCGAATTTGCGGCAGCGATGCGAAAGGTGAAAATGCGCGTGGTTGCCAGGTTGGATCCAAACTGGGGTTTCAAGGACACACTGGAAGCCGAGCCGGATTGGTTCGCTCGCGACCGCGCCGGTGCTCCCGTTCCGCACACGGCGACTCCCGAACTTTACCGGACATGTATGTTCGGCGCTTACTTCGACCAATACATGACGGCGATCATTCGTGAGTTGGCCGACCGCTACGACACCGACGGCTTCTATACAAACGGTTGGCCCAGCACCGGTCTAGGCGATATCTGCTACTGCCGCGTGTGCGCAGCGAAGTATCGCGAAGACTTCTCGCACGACTTGCCGGCGACCGCCAATCGAAAGGACCCTAACTATCGTCGCTGGACCGAGTGGCGACTTGATCGCGTGTTAGCGGTTTGGGATCTCTGGCAGGGGACAGCTTCGCAGGGCCGCGCTGACCGAGTGTATGTGGGTAACTTGGGCGGCAGCATACGGGCAGAAACCAACGTTAAACGGATTGCCAGCCGCTGTGCCTGGATGAATGCCGACCATCAAGACCGGCTGGGGATGACGCCCATGTGGGACTGTGCGCAACAAGGCCGCGTCTGTTACAGCGTTATGCGCGGGAGGACTTCGACCAACGTAACCAGCGCCTACAACCTAAGCGATGCGGTGTGGCGGCATACCAGCAAGGCTCCGGTGGAGATGCGTAGTTGGCTTGCGCAGACTGCGGCCAGCGGTATGGTTCCGTGGGAAACCTGGCTGGGTGCTGGGACGCAGGACGCGCGTTGGGAAGAACCATCGCGAAAGTTCTTCGATTGGCTGGCGGCGCACCAAGATCATTTCGTTAACCAGAGGTCGATGGCGGACGTGGGCCTGGTTTGGCCTCAGCGCACCCAAGTTTGGCATCCTAAGCTGGCGCAGAATACGGAAGCGCTGCAAGGCTACTACTACGCGCTGCTGCAGGCCCGCATCCCTTTTGATCTCGTCCACGATGAGGATGTAACCCTTGAGCGCCTGCAACAGTACAGAGTGCTTGTGCTTCCCAACGCCGCGTTGCTTTCCGATCAGGTTTGCCGGGCGATTGAGAGTTACCACGGAAAGGGTGGCTCAGTGGTGGCTACGTTCGAGAGCTCCTTATATGACGAGTGGGGCAACAAGCGTTCGAACTTCGGCTTGGGCGCCGTCTTCGGCGTTTCTGCGCAGGCCGATGTCGAGGGGCCGCTGCAGAACTCATACCTGCAGATTGAACGCCGGCACGAACTGCTGCGAGGACTGGAAGGCACAACGCTTCTGCCTGGTCCTATCTTCCGCGTGCCGATTGAAGACATTCCCGATCCCATTCTGACGCGGATTCCACCCTATCCAGCGTACCCGGTGGAGTTTGTGTTTCCCGCTTCAAACAAAACGATAGGACCAAGCGTCAACGTCCGGGATGGAGCGGCGCGCGTGGTTTACTTCAGCGACGACATCGACAGAACTTTTTGGCGTACCTGGAACCCGGACCTCGGGGTGTTGTTAGCCAATGCGGTCCGCTGGGCAGGAAGGAGCAGCTTCAGTGCCACGGTCCAGGGCCCCGGGCTGATGGATGTTTTCTACTGGAAGACGCAACCCGGCTTAGCGCTTCACTTAGTAAATTACACAACGCCTGCGTTGATGAAGGGACCAGCGCAAGCAATATCCTCCCTTGGCGCGCAGCAAGTAACGCTGCGCCTGCCCGACCACTTTACTGTGAGCCAAGTAAGAACTCTAAGTCAGTCCCAAGCAATTCCATTTCAACAACAGAGTGCGACTCTGCAGTTCCAAGTCCGCAGTGTGGGCGAGTACGAAGTAATCGCAATTACGGGTTCTGCTGGATAGCATCGCGATTGAGAAAGCGTCTCCATCCGCCTAATTCGGTGATGTTTTGGGCGCCCGCTGTGGCGAATGGTTCGCACAGAAAACCCTTAACGCGAGAGCCATCCTGTAATTCAAGAGTGCCGATACCGAGGGGGGCGGGGATTTCGGAAACAAACGATCCGAACGCAGACTCACTCAGGCGCCACACTTCTACTTCGATGCCCACTTGCTGTTTGTCGACTGTGCGGATCAGTCCGGGTTTCTGCGGGACCGTGTCGGTTAGAGCGAAGAGCTTGTAGAACGGAGCCGTCTTCGTGGTTTCGACGAACTCCGCTTGACGATTGGTGAGCTGCCAATTCAGCGGTTGACCGCGCAGATGCGCGCCGACTACGGCAATCTTGATTCCGCCGCTCCGTTCAGTTGTCAGATACGGCTGCTTGTCGGTTCCTTCCCACCAGTGAGCCAGGTCCAGCACAGCTTGGTCAGCGTGTGCCGGGCTCAGGAGCGTGATGCCGAATGGCAGACCGTCTTGGCGCAAGCCGCTGGGGAGCGCAATGCCGCACATATCCAGCAGATTTACAAAATTCGTGTAAGTGCCAAGACGGCTATTCAATTCCAAAGGATTGCGCTGCACATCCGCAATCTTGTACGTAGTGGGAACCGTGGGAAGAAGGATCGCGTCCACGGTTGCCAAAATCTTTTGTGCCGACGTTCTTAGTTCCTGCAGCCGGTATTCTGCGCGGAAGACGTCGACGGCGGTGTAGCGCGCGCTCCCCATCACAATCGAGCGAACGGCAGGGTCGATCTGATTCTCAGGCGCTTTTTGTATGAACTCTCCGACAGCGGCGAAGCGCTCTGCAACGAACGGTCCGGCGTATAGCAATTGGGCGGCCTGCTGAAACGGCTCGAAATCGATCTCCACTACTTCGGCGCCTAAGCTCCTGGCGCGCGCCAGAGACTGCTGCCAGCATTTGGAAGATAGTTCGTCTTCGAAGAAAGTTAAGTGATCGGGCCCAGGCACGCCAAGGCGCGGCGCAGCGCCTGTCCATCCGCGCTGTTCGCCGACGCGGGAGAAAGCATCGGCGGGATCGGGACCAGCGACTACTTCTAGAACGGCGCCGGCGGTCTGAACGTCACGGGCAAAGATTGAGACGCAATCGAGTGATTTACAGGCCGGAACCACGCCGGCCGTGCTGATCAGTCCACGGCTGGGCTTAAGTCCGACGATGCCATTCAATGCTGCCGGAACCCGGCCGGAACCGGCGGTATCAGTGCCGAAAGAAAACATCACGATTCCGTTGGCAACGGCGACCGCAGATCCGGAACTGGAGCCACCCGAAATATATTCCGGATGGAAAACGCTGGCGCAAGGTCCATACGGTGACCTGGTGCCAACCAGGCCGGTAGCAAACTGATCCATGTTAGTTTTGCCGATCAGGATGCCGCCTGCCGAAAGAACTTTGTCTACCACTGTCGCAGAGCGCGTGGGGACGTAGGCAAAACTTGGACAGCCTGCCGTCGTCGGTAGGCCGGCCACATCCATGTTGTCCTTAATAGCGAAAGGAACACCGAAAAGGGGAAGATGTTTCGGCAGACTGGCAAGGTGACGCGCACGCTCGATCGCCTCCGCTTCAGGAACCAGATAGATCCAAACGTGGTCGTCACCGGCGGCACGAATGCGGTCATAGACTGCGCGAACGGTATCTTCAGGGGTTTGCGCGCCGTTTCTATACGCGTCGAGTAATTGGTTCAAGTGCAGAAAGGAGCCGATTGTCATGGTCGCCGTTATAAGAAATTTTACTTTGACCACTCATAAGACCGATGCCTATACTAGCGGTCACGCAGACACGATGAGTTGTCAAGCGATTCACTTACAAGGGTTGTAATAATTTGCTTTTCGTCAGAAGTACAGTTTTCGGCTTGGCCGCTGCATTCTTCTCCATCGCGCAATTGGCAAATGCCGGGGACGCGAAAGATCAGCCGCCGGCCCCCGTTTTCCAGCTTGTGAATCCTGCAGCGAACCTGGTGGGCGGAGAGCTTCCACGGAGTTGGCCGGCCAGCGGGCCCAAGTGTATGGAGGTGCCCGATTGGTGGGTACACGAATACAACAAAGATACGTTCATCGTGCGGCAGTCAGGGTGTTCCGATTACGAGAAGCCGTTCCTGTATCTGCTGTTTGGAAAAGAGCGGGCGTTGATGATCGATTCGGGGTCACGCAACTTTCCGGCCGCCGAAATGGTGCAGAACGTAGTTGGAAAGTGGCTGGAGCGGAATGGCCGTAAGGAAATCGATTTGGTGGTGGTCCACTCCCATCCGCATTCGGACCATGTAGCCGGCGATGCGCAATTGCGAACGATGCAGAGTTCTAACGTTCATGTAACCGTGATTGCGCCGGACATTCCAAGCACCAAAGAGTTCTATAAGATCGCGAACTGGCCCAACGATCTGGGGTCGGTGGATCTGGGCGATCGCACTTTAGATGCGCTTCCAATTCCGGGTCACAGTCCGGTGAGCATTGCACTCTACGATCGCCAGACGGGGCTTCTGTTCACGGGCGATAGTCTTTATCCGGGACGTCTCTATGTGAATAACTGGAAGGATTTCCGCGAGAGCACAGATCGGCTGGTTGCCTTTACGCGCGACCGCGTGATCACGCACATTCTGGGCTGTCATGTTGAGGAGCGGGCAACTCCGTTTCGCGATTATCCGATCGGCACCGTTTATCAACCCAACGAACATGAGTTAGAGATGCCTGTTGGATCGCTGCTGGAATTAGCCGACGCGCTACATCGACTGGGTGACAAACCGACCAGATTGGCGCTCCGTGATCTCACCATTTGGCCGGTTGCGCCTGACTCGCAGTTGCACGGTCAGGCCAAGACCGACTTCGAGGACAGGCTAAAGAGGCAGGAGCAAGAGAAGTGGGATCAACCTTCCAGCGTTCAACCGTGACTCTCCATCACGGTTTGACTGTTTCCAGCTTCTTCGGATCGATGTGCCACTCGGTGCCCGACTTGTAGTTAGACAGCCAGACCGAACCGCCGCCGGCACGAATAGCGTCGCCGCCCTCGCCCACAAACTGCTGGATCAACTTTGTTCGTACCGGGGTCGATCTTAGCCAGCGGAAGGCCGAAGGATGTGGCCCAGACAAAACCTTCGCCTGCAGAGATGTCGCCGCCCGGGCCGGGTATGCCCACCTCCACCGTTGCTGCCACTTTGTTTGAGTCAGGATCGATCCGGCTGACGGTGCCGTCGCCCTGGTTCAATGTCCAAACCGCGCCTTCGCCTACCGTCAGAAAACGCGGTTGCGGGCCGATCGGAATGGTGGCCGATACTGCGTTCGTAGAAGGATCGACCTTGATCACTGAGTTTTGCTTTGTACACGTGACCCAAACGGCATTGAATCCGAAGGCGGCGCTATAACAACCTTCGGGCAGTGAGACGGAAGCAGTTACTTTGTTTGTCTCAGGACTGACGCGCGACAACGTGCTATGTCCGTCCGTCAAGATCCAGACGCTGCCTGCACCGGTGGCGATGCCGCCCTCGGAATCAGCAACACCGGTGGCGATCCGCGCCGTTACGGCTCCGGTCTTCAGGTCGACGCGGGCGAGACTGTGATCTCCACACGTAGGCACCCACAAACTGCCGAAGCCAATCGCAAGTCCGGAGCACGCATGGGGTAGGCCTTCGACCACCTGCCTGACCGTGTTTGTCTCAGGATCTAAACGAGTGACGTTGCTTTTGGGGTTATTCGAAACCCAGACATCATCGCCAATGGCAATCCAATCCGGCGAGCCCGGGATGGCAATGATGGCGCCAGGCTGCAACTTGGCCAAGGGGATTTGCACGCCGGGCGTGGTAACTCCCGGCTTCGGCGGAAGCTTATGTTTGTGCGCCGGTGGATTCTCGGCAGTCTGCTGCTGCGCGAATAGGGCAATGGCGGCGAGAGGCAGGAACAGAAATCGACTGCGCTTACTGAAGTGCGGCGTAATGACGGTAACTCCGGGCGGAAAGTGTTGGTTTCAGCAGTGGAAAAAGCCGCACTGCGCCAGCCAATGAACGTAAGTATAAAGTCGTTTGCAACGTCTGTTGGATTGATTTAAATTATCCCCGCCATAAGCCCCATTCAGGCTGTTCTTCGTGATACTATCGTCCACAGAGCCGGTCAGTGTTTGACCGGCTCTTTCCTGCCTGCCCCGTCGCTTTCGACCCTGTCTGGTCCTGCTTACCTCAACCTGGATCGCGTGGCGTGAACTATACCAAGTGGAAATGTGTGTTTGCCGGTGCGGCTATCTTTACTGCGGGCGCACTTACCGTTGACTTTCGTGTGAAAGCGGCTACTCCCGAAGCCCCCAACACCTTCGACACCAAAATCAAACCAATCTTTGAAAAGAACTGTTACGGTTGTCATGCTTCTGCGGCGACTTCCGGGCTGAGACTTGATTCGTATGAATCGGCTCTGAAGGGCGGAAATTCGGGGCCGGCCATTGTTCCGGGCAATCCTGATAAAAGTCTGCTGATTGTTGCTGTAAGGCAAACCGATGCTGACTTGAAGATGCCCAAGGGCGGAAAGCTTTCGCCGGAGGACGTGGCCACTCTTGAGAGCTGGGTGAAGGCGGGTGCACCTGGACCGGCGACGGCTGCCGTCGTCGCTCCGCAAACAGCCGGTGCCGTAGCGGCAGGGTCCGACAAAGCGGATTACTTCGAGACTCGCGTTCGCCCGATATTGGCAAACAACTGTTACGGCTGTCACACGTCCATGGCGGCGGCGGGTCTTCGCGTAGATTCGCTTCAGGCGCTGTTAAAGGGCGGTGGCTCCGGCGCCGCGATTGTTCCTGGCGATCCCGAAAAAAGCTTACTCATCCAGGCGGTGCGTCAAACCAGCGAGCTGAAAATGCCCAAAGGCGGCAAGCTGAAGCCGCAGGATGTGGAAGTCCTTGCCGAATGGGTAAAGATGGGTGCTCCCTGGCCGAACTCGACGGCGGCTGCCGTGGTTCCTTCCGGTCCCAAGATAACCGCTGACCAGCGTAAGTTCTGGTCGTTCCAGCCGCTGCATGCGCCCACTGTTCCAGCCGTTCAGGACAAGCGCTGGCCGAGCACGGACTTAGACCGCTTCGTGCTTGCCAAGTTAGAAAAAGAGTCTCTTGCGCCGGTACCGTTCGCTGACAAGCGAACTCTGATCCGCCGAGCGACATACGATTTGACCGGATTGCCTCCAACAACGGAAGAGATTGAGGCTTTCGAAAAGGATAAGTCACCGCAGGCGTACGAGCGCGTAGTGGACCGGCTGTTGGCTTCGCCTCGGTACGGCGAACGATGGGGCCGTCACTGGCTGGACGTGGTTCGCTATGGCGAAGATGACGTGCGCGGCCTGGATCCTATGGGCCGCGGCTACATGCCTTGGAGCGGCGCTCATTATTATCGCGATTGGGTGATTAAGGCGTTCAACCAGGACATGCCGTTCGATGTCTTTGTGAAGGCGCAGCTAGCCGGTGATCTTCTGGACACCAAAGATCGCGAGAAGTACATTGCGGGTACTGCGATGCTGGGGCAAGGGCCCTGGATTTGGGATCAAGCCGAGCCTGTGCAGGGGCGCGCCGACGAGCGAAACGAACGCGTTGATATGGTGACTCGCGGGCTGCTCGGGCTAACCGTTGCCTGCGCGCGCTGCCACAACCATAAGTACGATCCCATCCTGCAGAAAGACTACTACTCGCTGGTTGGCGTATTTGCCAGCACCACTTACAACGAATATCCTCGCAGCTCAATGGCAACCGTGATGCTTTGGCAGCGGAAGCAGGACGAACTTACGTCGATGCGGAAGCAATTGCGTGAGTTCACTCAAAACGAGTCTGACCAGCTCTCGAGGGTGCTGGCGTACCAGACGTCGAAATACATGGTGGCGGCATGGCGTGTCTCGGGCGAGCCGAAGATGGAAGTCGACCAGGTGGTCATGAAGGACAAAGTGGACCCGGAGATGCTTGAGCGCTGGGTTCATTATCTGCAGACGCCGAAGAAGCATTATCCGTACTTGAAAGAGTGGCAGGCGATGATCGCCACTGGCGGTTCCGAAGACCAGGCGAAGACGCTGGCCGACAGTTTTCAGAAGCTTGTACTGGATTCCATGCTGCAGTCCGACAAGATTAAGAAGGAAAACGAGATCATCAAGGCGAAGGCGGATGTTCCCGAGCGTTTGGACAGGGACGCTCGCCCGAACGAGTTCGAGACAGACGACCAGTTTTGCCCCGGATGCAACCTGGAGCTGAAGACTTTACCCGCCGAGCAGGCAAGCTTATGGGTGGATCTGTTTGTGCGTTCGCTGGATTCTGATGACGACGAAAAGGCAAAGCCGGGCCTGTTCGTGTATCGCGGCTGGGAACTGACTCGCACGCCTGAGCCCGGAATGGCAGGAACACATCAAGGATCTGAACGCGCAAATCGACGAAGCGCAAAAGGGCCTGAAGAATGTGGATTATCCGTTCGTACACGGTGTCGCGGATAAGCCCAAGCCCGTCAATATAGCGGTGAATCTTCGCGGCAATCCGCATAACTTGGGCGATGAAGTTCCGCGGCGATTTGTGGAAGTGTTACGCCCGGCGGACCCGAAACCTTTCGAGCAAGGCAGCGGACGGCTGGAGCTTGCACAGGATATTACGAATAGCGGGCTGGCGGCTCGGGTGTTTGTGAATCGCGCCTGGAAGTGGCACTTCGGTTCCGGGATCGTGAATACGCCGGACAATTTCGGGAAGGCCGGCGATCCGCCCAGCAATCCGGAGCTGCTGGAGTATCTGGCGAATTACTTCGTTCAGAATGGCAGGTCAGTAAAGAAGCTGCATCGCGTGATCATGCTTTCGTCGGTGTACCGTCTTTCCAGCGAGCCATCCAAGGTGGACGAAGAAAAGGATCCCGCGAATCGGCTGTACTGGCGCTATAACCGGCAGCGGCTGGATGCGGAAGAGGTTCGCGACTCAGTGCTGTTTGCTTCCGGATCGCTCGACCTGAAAAAGACTGGTGGTCCCTCCGCCGACTTCTCTGATGACAATCACCAGCGAACCGTTTACTGCAAGATAAGCCGGTTCCGGATGAACAACTTTCTACAGGTATTTGACTTCCCCAATCCGTCTTTCACGGCGGAGCAGCGATTCAGCACTATCGTCCCGCATGCAACGGCTGTACTTCATGAACAGCAGCTTCGTTTATAAACAGGCTGAACAGCTGGCGAAGCGGGTCTATGGCTCTGGTGACGATCCGCAAAGAATACAGCAGGCTTACCGAATCCTGTTTGGCCGAACGCCGACAGAGAAAGAGGCGGCTTTGGGTCTGCAGTTCCTGCATAACACTCCCGACTTCAAGGGGGAAACCATCACCGGGCAGCCTTCCACTGCATGGAAAGAGTACGCTCGCGTGCTGCTGAGTTCTAACGAATTCGAATTTGTTGACTGATCGAGGTAAGAGTTAAGTGCGACATAAATCTCCAGCACCCCCATCCCGCCGCGACGCCTTGTGCCGGATGGGTAGCGGCTTCGGCATGTTGGCCTTCGCGAGCCTTGCGAACTCCATTGCGAAAGCAGCCAATACGAACGGCCCTGCCCCTTGGCTGATTGACAAGCCGAACTTCAAGCCGAAAGCCAAACGGGTGATATTCCTGTTCATGAATGGCGGGCTTTCTCAGGTGGACAGCTTCGACCCGAAGCCGATGCTTACCAAATACGATGGTCAGCCAGTACCCGGTGGTGCCTTGTCCCACGAGCGCAAGGTCGGCAACTTGATGAAGTCGCCGTTCACGTTCGAGAAGTACGGGCACAACGGCACAGAGGTCAGCGAACTCTTCCCGCATCTCGGGTCAATGTGTGGATGACATGTGCATCGTCCGGTCGGTGTATACCGATATTCCGAATCACGAGCCGGCCTTGATCATGATGAACACGGGCGCGAATGTTACGGGGCGCCCCTCCATGGGTTCGTGGCTAACGTATGGGTTGGGCACCGACAATCAGAATCTGCCCGGGTTTGTGGTGTTATGTCCGGATGTGCCTACCACGGTGGGGCCGCCGTTGTGGAGTTCCGGATTCCTCCCGCCGGTACACCAGGGAACTTACATTCCCGACAGTGACAAAGAGAAGAAGTTCCAGGCCGAAAAACTGATTCCGAACATCGAGAACAAGAAGTTCGATCTCGACCGGCAGCGCAAAGAACTCGACTTAGTATCTGAGTTGGACAAAATGCGGATGTCCGACCAGCGAGACGATGATCCGCAACTAGAAGCAACCATCACCTCGATGGAGACTGCTTATCACATGCAGACGGAAGCGCCGGACGTTTTCAACGTCACTAAGGAAAGCGAAGCCGTGCAGAAGTTGTACGGCGAAGGCAGCACGGCCCGAGGTTGTTTAACGGCGGCGAGACTAATTGAACGCGGGGTCCGGATTGTGCAGGTGTACTACGCGAAAGGCGATCCGTGGGACCACCACTTTGACATTCAGTTGCACCGCAAGAACGCGAAGGACTCCGACCAGCCGTTTGCGGCGTTGATCAAAGATCTGAAGTCGCGCGGTTTGCTGGACGAGACTCTGATTGTTTGCGGCTCCGAATTTGGGCGCACACCTGTGGTGGAGGTAGGCAGCGGATTCAACGGCGGCCAGACACACGCCGGGCGCGACCACAACCCGCACGGATTCACCATTTGGATGGCCGGCGGCGGCGTAAAGCCGGGCGGTCTACGGCGCCACCGACGATTTCGGTTGGAAGGCGATCGACAAGCCCGTCCACGTTCACGACATTCACGCTACTATCCTTTATCTGCTTGGCATTGACCACCTGAAGCTGACGTATCGCTATAGCGGACGTGATTTCCGGTTGACCGACGTTGCCGGAAATGTCATCACAGACATTGTGGCGTAAGCGGCGGCTCCAATGAAACGCTCTCTTCTGATGCTGGGCATCAGCGCGCTGTTGTTCGCCGCGCCAAAAGATCAAAGCCCTACCGTCTACGACTTCAACTTGCCGGACATGAGTGGCAAGCTCACGTCTTTCAGCCAATACAAGGGCAAAGTTCTGCTGATTGTGAATGTGGCCAGCGGTTCAAGTTTCACGCCGCAACTCGGCCAGCTGGAAACTCTCTACGAGAAGTACCGGCCGCAGGGTTTGGAGGTGCTTGCTTTCCCTTCCAATGATTTCGGCGCCGAAGAACCCAAATCAGACGCCCAGATAGATGCCTTCTGCCGCGAAACTTACCACACGACGTTTCCGGTATTTGGCAAGGTCGCGGTGCGGGGCGACGAGGTCACCCCGTTGTTTCACTTTCTTACCAAGGAAGCGAATCCCAAGCTGAAGGGCGACGTCCATTGGAATTTTACTAAGTTCCTGATAGATCGAAAGGGAAAGTTAGCGGGACGCTTTGAACCGGACGTGACGCCGGAAGATCCCGCTTTACTGGTCGGACTCGAGAAAGCGCTTGCCGGTTCCGGTGCTAGCTCGCCAGAGCAGCAGACGTCAGAGCATCCGGCTGAAGCTGGCGAGCGGAAGCGGCCTCGATCTGCCGAGTAATCCGCTCAAGCTCATCTTGCTTCGGCGTTCCGTCCGACCGGCGAAGGTAGTCCGGAACCGCGATATCTAGGGCCACGCGGGAACAGTCTTTCTCCTGGTCTTTTGCCAACAGGATGACCCGGCTGCCCAGGTAAATGGCTTCGCTAATGTTGTGCGTCACGAATACAACGGTCTTATTCGTATCCCGCCAAATGGAGCGAGTCAGCTTTTGCATGCCCACCCGGGTCTGAGGGTCCAGTGCGCTGAACGATTCATCCATCAGCAGGATTTTGGGGTCCATAATCAGCGATTGCGCGATGGCGACGCGCTGCTGCATTCCACCCGAGAGCTGATCAGGGTATTTATGGGCATCCCGTTCATTCAGGCCCACCCGCTGCAAGTAAGTTAATGCCTCCTGGTAGACCGTGCGGCGCTGTTTCCACCAGGAGGGCGCCAGCACTTTATGCAGTCGGAAGCATTCAGAGACGGGGCCAAAGGCGATGTTTTGAAGAACAGTTTTATCGGGAAACAGCGAATACTTTTGCGGCACATAGCCGCGATCGCGGTCGGGTTGCCGAACGGCGATACCGTCTACGAATATTTGGCCGGAGCACGGCCGTTCCGACCCAAGCAACAGCCGCAAAAGTGTGGATTTGCCGCAGCCCGTCTCACCCAAGATAGTGACGAACTCTCCTTGTTGAATGGAGAGGTTCAAGCCGGAAAACACCTGGTGCGTGCCGCCTTGCTTCAGCGGAAAAGACAGTTGAATATTGTCAAACCGGATTAAAGGGTTGCTCATGGTGTTAAAGCTCCCGGAACCATGGGTTCGTAAAGCGAATTGCGCTGCGAATCACGAGATCTGCCAGGAACAGCAACAGTGCCGTCCAAAGGACATAGGGAATGATGACGTCCATGCCCATGTGCCGCTGCATTAAAGCGATCCGGTAGGCCAAACCATCTTGCGAGGCGATCATTTCGCCCGCGAACAAGAAGAGCACGATTGCTTTCAGGTTCAGGCGAATGGTGTTCAGGATGCGCGGCCAGATCTGCGGCAGGATCACTCGATACACGATCGCCAAGTCATGAGCACCCAGGGTGAATCCCCGCACCACTTGTTCGGCCGGCACCGACTTCGTCAGATTGTAGGTGTCCAAGATGATGGTTGGCGCCACGCCAATGACGATCAGCATGATCTTGGCAAATTCGCCGACGCCAAAGGCAATAAACAGGATTGGGAGAACCGATAAAGCAACAATCTTGTCCAGGAACAGGACAGACCGCGTTAGAAACTTGCCGACCCAGGGAAAAGCACCCATATGCAAGCCGATCAGCATGGCAGGGAACATGAGAGCCAAGCTGACAAGGAACCGCCTTCCGCTGGCGGCTGTGTCTTTCCATAGCATGCTTTTGCTGACTTGTGTCCATACGCTTGGGTTGGCTCCGAGCTGGCTTTCGTCGTCCTCTTCGGCAGGTGTAAGCGCGCTGTGCAAGCTGCCGGTGACTAGCTGGGTAATGGTGGGTACGATTCGATCTTCCGGGTTTTCAATGTGCCTGGTATGAGCTGTTCGCAAATACAAGGACACCGCCAGGATGAAGCAGCACCAGGAGACCACGAAAGCGGCCTTTGCATTGGGATTCGCAAAGACACGCAGCATTACAATTTACCCTTTTCTGCCATTTGCATGTAAGTGGCATCGAAACGGAGGCGAACCCGATCCGCCTTGCCTTGAACACTGCCATCGGGATACTTCAGCGCCACATCATCCACGCTTTTTGCGCTCCCAAGCAGGTTGTGAGTGAAGCAAAATTGCCGGACCAGTTGCATCTTGTCTTTGAGTGCCGCCGATGTCGCCATAGAACTCGCCTCGGCCGGTTTGAACATCATGTGCGTCGTGCTGAGTTGCTCTTTGTAGGACTGCAGCGTATCTTCAGAAACCGATGCGATGGCGCCGAGAGTCTTGTCTGCATTCGCGCCTGACATTTGGCTCATCATTTCGTACCAGGCGCCGGTGATGGCCTTGGCGAACTTCTCTCCACTCCCATCGGATCGCTTCAATACTTCCGTTCGGACGACCAGCAAATCGAGAATCTCACCGGGAATCTTCGAGGAATCGAATATCGTCTTGTAGCGTTTCGTGCTTTGCAGTTGCGAGACCAGCGGCTTCCAGGTGACCACTCCCGCTTCCGAAGAATCGCTCATAAAAGCGGCCACAATGTTGCTGTCAGATGTGTTGACCAGGTGTACCTTGCGGGCATCCCCCTCGTCATTATTCAGGGCAAAGGCCCGCTCCAGCAGGTACTCAGAAACCGTTTTCTGCACCAGCATGACCTTCTTGCCGGTCAGATCCTTCACGTTTTTTACGTCGCGCGTGATCAGAGCATCGTTGCCATTCGAATAGTCGCCGATAACGATGGCCGTTGTGTCAACGCCGGAGGCTGCGGGAAGGTCCAGCGCTTCCATGTTGGTCATCGTGCAAGCGTCTACGCTTTTGGACGTGAAGGCATCGATAGAAGGGGCATAATCGAAGCGCTGTGTCTTGATCTCCACGCCATATTTGTCGCCCCATTTCCTGAGCAAACCGGTTTTAGCCATGTATTGGTACGGATCCCAACCAACATAGATAGACCAGCCCACGGTAAAAAGCGGCTTCTCAGCGAAGCAAGCGGGGACGAAAGACGTCAGTAATAGGAAGTAGAAGAAGCGTTTGGCCACGAATGCAATCCAACCGCAACAGTGCGGCGAAGGGCAGACGGAGCCCAGTGTCGATGGTCAGACTATAACAAAGACGGACGTAAGTTAGGGATCGAAAAATTTTATCCCCATGATGACTTGTCGAGCCGCGGTTGGGTCTGTCACCATAGTGGTATGCGCCTCGCAGGTCGACCTCAGCTTAACAGGACGATCTCCTTGCGCGTACTCCTCCGCATCACGGCCATGGACGTCTGTTGCGGGCCTCCCTCCGCGCGCTAGTCTCCATTCGACTACTCTTGTTCGCGCCAACTCGCAGCCGAGTTGCCCTTGTATTTTGACCTGAATCGAAGGAGTTTGCTTTGCCTGAATCAATGGCGCCGGTGTCCCCTTTATGGGAGGAGTTTGTTCGCGGCGGCAGTGCCTGGTCGCATGTCTTAAAACGGGGCACTGCGCTTCGTATCACAGTTTTGGAGGCCGGCGCGAATGTCGGTGCGCTCTTCCTTAACTTCGAGATACCAGCCGAGCGCTACAACATGCCCGATACCCTGAAGGCGCAGCATACGGCCCACCTGACGAAGGGCTTTGTTCTTTACTCGGACATGGGACGGGTGCTTGCGTCCATCACGGAAGATACGTGCGGATGGCACGACCCGCTGTGCGGACATCTGGATGCCAATCAGGTCATCGCCAAATATGGCGAAGCGCGCTATCAGCAGCATCGCAACGACTTTCACCGAAACAGCCGGGACAACTTTCTTATCGAACTCGAAAAATACGGTTTGACTCTACGGGATCTGCCGATAAACGTGAACTTTTTCAGTAAGGTCGTGGTCGGTGACGATGGTGCTTTGCAGTATGTCGGGGGCCATTCGAAGAAGGGTGACTATGTCGATCTTCGCGCCGAGATGAACACCCTGGTTGTGCTCGATACCTGCCAACATCCGCTTGATCCTGATACTGCATACCATCCACGCGGGATTCAGGTTCAGCTCTTGCCGGTGCCACCGCCCGCTGCGAACGATCTGTGCCGGATTTCCAGGCCGGAGAACTCGCGTGGCTTCGTGAATACGGAACGTTATTTCCTATAGGTGCAGCATGCCCGACAGAAACATAGTCACTAGCAATCTTGATCCCGCCCAGGCCGTGCACGACTTCACATTGGAGGCCGGCGATGCGTGGCTGCACCGAATCGAAGCCGGACAGACATTTCGCATCATCGATCTGTGTGGGAACCAGGCTGTCGATACGTTTTTCTTCAATGCCGACGATACAAGTGAACGCTATAGCGCGACCGACACCATCCTCCGTCAGAAAAATATCTACTTGACGGCCGGCACTCGCCTCCAATCAAATTTGAATCGGACCATGCTCGAAATCTCCGCTGATACCTGCGGCCGCCACGACACGCTGGGGGGCGCGTGCTCCACTGAAAGCAATACCGTCCGCTATTCACTCGATAAGCGGTTCATGCATGCATGCCGGCAGAGTTTCCTCCGTGCTGTCTCGGTCTCCGATGCCGGGCTTACGAAGCGCGACATCGGAAGCAACATCAACTTCTTTATGAATGTTCCCGTGACGCCGGAGGGCAAACTAACTTTTGCAGACGGCATCTCCGAAGCAGGAAAATACGTGGAAATGCGGGCCGAGATGAACGTGCTCGCGCTGCTGAGCAATTGCCCGCAACTAAACAACCCGTGCAACGCTTACAATCCCACTCCCGTCCGCTTGCTGATCTGGGACGCGGAGAAGTAAATTGTTCCAGAAGGTACTCATTGCAAACCGCGGCGCCATTGCGTGCCGCATCATTCGGACCCTGCGGCGGCTCGGGATTCAGTCGGTGGCCATCTACTCCGAAGCCGACGCCGGTTCTCTTCATGTGACGGCAGCGGATGAAGCCGTGTGTGTGGGGCCTGCCGCAGCAGCAGACAGTTACCTGAACATGCCCCGGATAGTGGAAGCAGCGCTGCAAACGAACGCGCAAGCCATTCATCCGGGCTATGGATTCCTGAGCGAAAACGCCGCCTTCGCGGAGTCGTGCGAGACTTCCGGCATCGTCTTTCTTGGCCCTACACCGCAGCAGATCAGTTCGTTCGGCCTGAAGAACACTGCGCGCGAGATTGCCGTAGCTTGTGGTGCTCCTGTTGCACCAGGAACTGGATTGCTTCCGAACCTTGACCAGGCACTTCGCTCTGCCGATGCAATTGGATATCCCGTGATGCTGAAGAGCGCCGGGGGCGGCGGTGGTATCGGAATGAAGCGCTGTAATAGCGCGAGCGATCTTCGGGAAGCGTATGAATCGGTAAAGCGGCTAAGTGAAAGCCACTTCAAATCGTCCGGCATCTTTTTGGAAAAGTTCGTTTCCCAAGCGCGTCACATTGAGGTTCAGATCTTCGGTGACGGAAACGGCGGCGTTGTTGCGATTGGTGAGCGCGACTGTTCCGTCCAACGCCGCAATCAGAAAGTGGTGGAAGAGGCGCCCGCACCGCATCTCAGCGAATCCGTGCGCACGCGCCTGCATCAGACCGCAGTTGGCATCATGCGTTCCGTCCAGTACCGGTCGGCGGGCACCGTTGAATTCCTTTACGATGCAGAAACAGAAGACTTCTACTTTCTGGAAGTAAACTCCCGGTTGCAGGTGGAGCATGGCGTAACCGAAGAGGTATTTGGCATCGATCTGGTTGAGTGGATGGTTCGGTTGGGCGATGGCAGTATAGGCCCTCTATCGGAACAGCGCCTGCAGGCTTCCGGCAGTTCCATCCAGGTTCGCGTCTACGCAGAAGACCCGCTGTCCGACTTTCGTCCTTCCAGCGGGCGCATCGTTTACTTCGAAGCGCCGGATTGCCGGGTAGAGACTTGGATAGAAGCGGGTACTGAAGTTACTCCGTTCTACGATCCTCTACTCGCCAAACTGATTGTTCGCGGGAAAGACCGAACCGACGCGGTACGCAAGCTGCAGCAGTCGCTTTCACGAACGCGGCTGTACGGCGTTGAGAACAATCTTGCGTATCTGGCTGCTATTGCGGCCAATGAACACTTCCAAGCCGGTGGAGTCACGACGAACTTCCTCGCCGGCCTTCAGTTCCGCCCGCCTGTCGTCCAGGTGATGGAGCCCGGTGTGCTCAGTATCGTTCAGCAGTATCCGGGCCGTATTGGTTACTGGGCCGTTGGCGTTCCGCCATCAGGTCCAATGGATTCGCTATCGTTCCGCATTGGAAATCGTCTTCTCGACAATGACGAGAATGCGTGTGGCCTGGAATTGACGCTGTCCGGACCGACCTTGAGGTTTCCCGCCGCAGTTGAAATTGCGATAACGGGGGCGGATATGTGCCCGACGCTGAATGGTAAAGCGGTTCCGATGTGGACGCCAATTCCAGTCCCCGCCGAGAGTGTATTGAAATTGGGTGCGATCGCTGGACCAGGTGCGCGTACTTACATTTCGTTCAAAGGGGGTCTGGACGTCCCCAATTACCTCGGCAGCGGCACCACGTTCACACTGGGTAATTTCGGGGGAGCGACGGGCCGCCAACTGCGCACCGGTGATTCGCTGCCCATTCACACTCCGCAGCCACCGGCGGACAAAAGAGTAAGTACGTCCATCTCTGCACGTCCGGAAATAGTTAGTAACTGGGACATCGGCGTGCTCTACGGTCCGCACGGCGCACCTGACTTCTTTACGGATGGCGATATCGACACCTTGTTCGCGACCGAATGGCGGGTTCATCACAATTCCAGCCGGACCGGAGTGCGGCTGATTGGCCCCAAACCAACATGGGCGCGTGCCGATGGAGGCGATGCTGGGCTGCATCCTTCCAATATCCATGACAATGCGTATGCGGTCGGCGCCATCGATTTCACGGGGGACATGCCGGTCATCCTTGGTCCGGACGGGCCCAGTCTTGGCGGCTTTGTCTGCCCGGCGGTAATTGTAGAGGCAGAGCTTTGGAAGGTGGGACAGCTCAAGTCCGGCGATACCGTACGCTTTCATCGTCTTACCGCAAGCCAAGCCGAAACCATGCAGCTTGGCGTGCTAGAAAGCCTCGCGAAACTTGGGACGGCACTGCCATCCTTACCGGCGTCGGTGAGAGCAGAATCGCCCATTGCGAAACGCCATTCGGAGACCGTGCTCAGTCGAGTCTCGGGCGACCGGTATTTACTGGTCGAGTTTGGCGATGCTGCGCTCGACCTGACCCTGCGTCTCCGGGCCCACGCCTTGATGACCGCGATCGAAGCGAAGCACATTGAGGGCATCACCGATTTGACTCCCGGTATCCGCTCGCTGCAGATTCACTATGCGAGTTCTCTCCTAAGTCGGGACAAGGTGCTGTCGATTGTGGATGAAGCCGTTGCCAATGCCCCAAACTTGGATGACTTTTCTGTCCCAAGCCGGATTGTGCACCTTCCTTTGTCGTGGGATGATCCGGCTACTCGATTGGCCATTGAGCGGTACATGGGTTCGGTTCGTCCGGACGCGCCATGGTGTCCAAGCAACCTGGAATTCATCCGCCGGGTCAACGGCTTGGACTCGATTGACGACGTTTACCGCATTGTCTTTGATGCCAATTACCTGGTGCTTGGTCTTGGCGACGTCTACCTTGGCGCGCCGGTAGCCACTCCCATTGACCCTCGACATCGCTTGGTAACGACGAAATACAATCCAGCCCGAACCTGGACGCCGGAGAATGCGGTAGGCATTGGCGGTGCGTATTTGTGCGTATACGGCATGGAGGGCCCCGGTGGTTACCAGTTCGTTGGGCGGACCGTCCAGATGTGGAACACATTCCGCACTACGGAAGAGTTCGAACCTGGCAAGCCTTGGCTACTGCGCTTCTTCGACCAGATCCGATTCTTCCCGGTAAGCGCGCAGGAGTTACTCGACTTACGGCGGGATTTCCCCCTGGGCCGAACCCACTTACGTATTACACCGAGCGAGTTCCGGGCCCGCGATTACCACACCTTTCTCGATTCGATTGCTGGCGAAGCCAGTGAGTTCCGGGCTCGTCAACAGGCGGCGTTCGCTGAAGAGCGGGAGCGCTGGGCCGAACAGGGTGAGTTCATCGAACCAGAAGCGCAAGCTTCCGCTCCTCAGTCTGCAGATGAAGCCCCGCCCGGTTGCGAGGTGATCCGTGCTCCGGCAACTGCATCTGTCTGGCGTATTGAAACGCAAGCGGGAAAAGATGTGGAGGGCGGGCAGCGACTTCTCATCCTGGAAGCAATGAAAATGGAGATAGCGGTAAATACGCCGAGGGCGGGGAGAGTTGTCAAACTTCTTTGCCAAACAGGCGCCATAGTTTCGGCTGGTCAGCCTCTCATTGTCTACGAGCCGTCCTAGAAGTTCATAAGACCTCATCCGCGTACCCGAAAGCACGATGTGTTACTCTGCGAAAGCTGTTGGTACATCAGTCCGACTGGTGTGGAAACAGGGAATCCGGTTCAACTCCGGAACTGCCCCGCAGCGGTAATCAGGAACGAACACCCCAGGAGTAAACGCACTGGCCATTTCGGCTGGGAAGCAGGGGTTACTAGGAAACAGCTCTCGCTGAATGCCTGAAAGTCCGAATACCTGCCTCAGCCGAAGCGATTGCTTCGATCTCGAAAAACACTCTCGGGGGAGGGGTGATGATAAATTTCTGTTTTGCTACTCGCGCCATCTTTCAGAAAACTCGCCGAAGATTCGCCGGCAAAGTAACATCCGCGCCAATTTCGTTCTGGGCCATCCTAGTCGTGTGTGTCTGGTTTCATCAAAGCGCGTGGAGCAACCCACTATGCGGACAGATCCTGGACGAAACAAACCGGCCGGTCGCCCGTGCATCGGTCGTGCTCTACTCACAGACCAGTAGCTTGGAGTTGCCTAGCGAAAGCGACGATTCGGGCCGGTACTGCGTCGCCGGTGTACCGAAAGGAACTTACTTCCTGCAAGCGCAAACCAGCAGTCTACGGTTAACCAAGCCAGTAAGTGAAACCGTCACAGATAGTACTTCTTCACTTGCGACACTCGTTCTCTCCGTGAGTGCGGTCAACCAAGAGATCACGGTCACAAGCAGCGGCCTGCCGCAGCTTGCTGACGAAGTCTCAAAGCAATTAGAGGTAGTGGACGTTGGCGAGGCTACCCGGTTTGGACGTGACTCGCTGGTGCAGGCTCTGGATCAACTACCCGGCGTTCGCGTTTCGCAAGAAGGTGGCCCTGGGAGCTTCGCAAATATCCAGATTCGAGGGCTACGCGCGTTCGACACTTCCATTCTTGTCGATGGTATGCGCTTGCGCGATGTTTCTGCGACGCAGGGCGACGCCAGCAGCTTCCTTGGCGACCTCTGGTTTGCAGATACAACCCGCGTTGAAGTTCTTGAAGGTGCCGGCGCCTCCCTTTATGGGACAAATGCCATTGGCGGCGTGGTGAATCTTGTCACAGATCAGGGCGGTGGTCCGCTCCATGGCGATCTCGATCTGCAAGGCGGCAGCCTGGGTGAATTTCTCGGCAGAGCGCATGTGGCTGGAAGCGCTCTCCACCAGAAACTATTGTGGTCACTGGGATTTGGACACGTTAACGTCACCGAAGGCGTTCAGGACAATGGACAGTATCGCAACTTTGGTGGTCTAGGTTCAGTCGAGTTCTTGCCAACTGCGAAAGTCCGCTTTGGGGTACGTCAGCTCGGAACTACCATATATGGGCAGTTAGATGATAATTCTATTCCGCTCAACCCGGTAACTCCACCTACTGGCGCCGTTTCAGCTGTCCCCGTACCCAGCGTCGACATTCCCGCTGCTGTTACTGCGATTTCGAATGGTGTTCCTTATGCGATTGGCAACGCTACCTTCATTCCTGCCTACGGCAATCCGGACCACTACCGGACTCTCCAGTTCATTTCCACTCTCGGCTATCTCGAACAACAGGTAACTCCGGCTTTGCATTACCGACTTAGTGCGCAGGATTTAGATACCAACAGGAATTATGTAGATGGGCCTGCGGGGCTGGGCTTCCAGCCGCTCGATCGCACCTCCACCAAATACAACAGCCGGACCGATACGGTAAACGCGACTGCGGATTGGCATCCCACTCACACTCAAACCATCTCGGCAGGCTATGAGTTTGAACGCGAGTCCTTCGCAACTCCATCCTACGTAGGTCAGATTCCAGCACTCATCTCCCGCACCGGCGCCTCTCAGCAAAGTAATGGAGTGTTCTTTCAAGACCAAACACGCCTGCTGGCCGACCGCTTGCAGATCTCACTCTCTGGTCGATGGCAGCAGTTTAACCTCAGCGCGCCAACGTTCTCGGGCATATTCCCGATCTATGCTTCCGCTTCCGCGCTTTCTCCTCCCAGCGCATTCACCGGTGATGCCTCCATCGCTTATTTTGTAAGATCCTCCGGTACGAAGCTACGCAGTCATGTTGGAAATGCGTATCGGGCCCCCTCGCTATACGAGCGGTTCGGCACATTTTTCGATGGCAGCACATTCTCTGCTTACGGCGACCCTCGGCTGCATCCTGAGCGTGCTCTGTCCGTTGATGCCGGCATCGACCAATACTTCGCATCGGACAAGCTGATGCTGAGCGCGAGTTACTTCTATACCAGACTGCAGGAGGTAATTGGATACGATCCCGGGGTACTGGTCACCCCTGATGTGGATCCCTTTGCAAGGCTGGGCGGCTACTACAACACATCCGGCGGCATTGCAAGGGGCGTGGAAGTGTCAGGGCAGGCCACGCTGCCTCGAAGAGCAATCATTCGTGCGGCCTATACTTACACAAATTCAATCGAACGCCTCTCCGAGTACAGTAACGGTTCACTGCAAATGCCTGGCATCTATCCGCATTTGTTTACCGTCACCGTTTTGAAGAGCTTTGGCAAACACTGGGACGCTGCCTTTGAGGCGCGACTTGGGAGCCATTACATGTTCCCGATGTTCGAATCCCTTCCGCCTTTCAGCGAGCTGGCATACTCGTTCAGCGGTCTGCGTCAGGCCAGCCTTTCCGCAGGATATACCGTCGTTTTAAATGAGCGAGCGAAGCTTCGTCCGTTTGTTCGGCTTCAAAATCTAGGAAATCAACAGTACTTTGAGGGCGGATTCCCAACGGCAGGATTTGTGGCGCGCGGAGGCGTGCAACTTAGCTTCTGATGTTCTTTACGTTTGCAATCTCGGGAGACCGAGCCAGTTGAAGTATCTACTCTTGCTTCTTATGGCTGTGCGGTTTGGCGATGCCGCACCTCAGCGCATTGTTTCCACTGCGCCCAGTATCACCGAGACTCTCTTCGCCATGAATTTAGGCTCGCGGGTTGTCGGAGTAACGGTTTACTGCAAATTCCCTCTCCAGGCGGCGAAGCTTCCGAAAATTGGCACTTATCTCGATCCAGACATTGAAGCAATTGTCGCTCTGCACCCCGACTTGGTTGTTGTACAGCAGCAGTCCAACCACTTGGGCGAGCAGTTGGCACGCCTGCACATTGCCTCGGTCCAGGTAAAGAGCGAAAACTTGCAAGACATTTACGCGGGAGCTCGTGCTATCGGCAAGGCAGCCGGCGCAAACTCTAATGCGGAGGAGTTCGTTGCCAGCATGCAGTCGAGGCTGCAATCCATTCAGAAGCGCGCTGCCCAGTTACCAAGACCGACGGCGGCTTTCGTCGTCGGCCATAATCCGGGGAGCATCACTGGACTCATCATAGGTGCTGGGTCGTCTTATTTCTCTGATTTATTAAGTACTGCTGGGGGAAATAACGTGTTCAAGGACGCGTTATCACCTTATCCGAATGTGTCGCTTGAAGACATCCTTACTCGGAACCCGGACGTCATCCTGGAACTCAGTGGAGAAAGCCGGCCCAAACAGGACGAGGTGGCGGCACTGTGGAAAGATCAACACACGCTGAGAGCAGTGCAGAGCGGGAGGGTGTATGCGCTTGCCTCGGGTGCCTTCTTGATTCCTGGTCCACGCGCCGTTGAAGCGGCTACCATCCTGTTCCACCTGCTTCATCCGGGAGTGCCCATATGAGTTGCTTGTTCTCCCTCCGAGATGTCTTCGTGCGGTACGGCAAGGCGGAAGTGCTGAGGAGTATCTCCCTCGACTTACGAACCTCCGAGTTTGTCGCTGTAGCGGGGCCCAATGGGGCAGGGAAGTCGACTCTCCTTTCGGTTCTTGCCGGTCTTATAACGCCGGGTGGTGGAAGCTGCCGCTTTCTGGATCGCGAACTCGCACGCTGGGCCCGCCGTGATTTCACACGACGTGTTGCCGTCGTGCAACAGACCGAGCCATCTGATTTCCCATTCACTGCGGACGAAGTGGTTTTTATGGGGAGAATGCCTCATCGGAGCGGGATGTATGAGACGGCAGCCGATCGTGACGCCGTGACCCGCGCACTGGAATCCACCGAAACGCTGCACTTACGGCAGCGTGAATATCGCACTCTGAGTGGAGGAGAAAAGCAACGCGTCTTGCTTGCTTCCGCGTTGGCGCAGCAGCCGGAAGTGCTGTTATTAGATGAACCGGCATCTCATCTCGACCTTCAGCATCAGATCTCCCTGCATGAACTTCTGCGATCGCTGAGCCATAGCGGATTGCTCATTGTCGCCATTACTCACGACCTGAATTTGGCGGCGTCTTATGCCGATCGCGTGGTGCTTCTCGACCAGGGCAGGATACGCGCGAACGGTCCGGCCTGCGAAGTGGTTCGCGTCGAACTCATTCAGGAAGTATTTCAAGTTGAGGTTCAGCTGCATCGAACAATATCAGGAAGGCCGTGGATGCAGTATGGGTCCTGAGCGAACACGCTGGACAGTGGCACTCATTTCTTCCTTTGTTGCCATGGCGGTTTCCGCCCTTCTTGGAATTTCTCTTGGTTCACACTCGTTGAGTCTGGTTCGAGCGCTGCACGGTTTCTCCCCAGATCGTGAAATCCTCGTCGGCCTCCGCCTTCCACGCACGTTGCTCGCCCTCTGGACGGGGGGTGCTTTAACCCTCGCCGGAGTTCTATTTCAAGCACTGCTGCGGAACGCGCTGGCGACACCATATACGCTCGGTGTCTCAGGAGGTGCTTCCCTTGGTGCGGTGCTGGCAATCTTCTTCGGCTGGAACACGTTCGGCCACTTTTCCGCCATCAGCGTTGCCGCCTGCGTCGGTTCTGCGGTCGTGTTGCTTCTCGTCGTTGGCATCGCAGCCGAAGGCGGAACCATGTCGTCGGTCGGACTTCTACTCGCCGGAGTCACCATCGAGACCATGTGCGGCGCCGCTATTTTGTTCCTGTCGAATCTGGTTGGCTTTCTCCAAACGTTTTCGGCCACGCGCTGGCTCATGGGCGGCATAGATGCTCCGTCTTACGCGACTCTCGCCTGGCTCAGCGCCGTCCTTACACCAACCTGCGTTGTGATCTTTTGGTACAGCCGTGAATGGAACTTGCTGGCAATCGGTGAAAGCTGGGCTTTTACGCGCGGCGTTTCACCGGGACGATTGTTACTGATTGGTTGCACCGCAGGTTGCATTCTCACCGGTGCTATTACTGCGCTCACCGGCCCTATCGGTTTTGTTGGGCTCATCATTCCGCACGCTCTCCGCCTCTGGGTTGGTGCAGACCATCGAATTCTGGTGCCGTGTTCGTTTTTCGTCGGCGCAGGTTTCGTTGCACTTTGCGACCTTCTCTCACGAACTCTACTCGCGCCAGTGGAGATACCGGTGGGCGTCATAACAGCGCTTTTAGGCGGACCATTCTTCATCTGGATGCTTCGCGGCCGCCGCCGTCTAAGGTTCAAAGCATGATCCTCATCGGGGGAGGAAGCCGCAGTGGCAAGAGCAGCGCCGCTCTGCGCATATCGCGCTGCCTTGGTCCGCGGATCGGCTTCATTGCGACTGCGCAGGCGTTCGATGCAGAAATGCAAGAACGAATCGACCGCCACCGGGCAGACCGCAGCGAAAACATCGTCACTTGGGAAGAGCCCTTCAATGTCGCCGAACGTATTGCGAACGAAGACGGACAGTACGATGCCATTGTGGTTGATTGCCTCACGCTCTGGCTTAGCAACTACATGCTCGCGGAGCGGCCCAATTTAAGCACTGCGTGCGAAAGTCTAATCGAGACGGCTTCCCGCGCAACCAGCACCATTGTTTTAGTCACCAACGAGGTTGGTTGTGGCATCGTGCCGGAGTATGAATTGGGGCGGCGCTTCCGCGATGAGGCGGGGCGACTGAACCAGTTGGCTGCCGAACATGCCTCCGAAGTGCATTGGATGATCTTCGGAATAGGGTTACGCCTCAAATGATGCGCCGTTTCTTAGGTGCGGTTCAATTCCTGACGGTTGTGCCCATTCATGGCGAAACGGCGTCACTTAGCGAATCTGCTCTCTTTTTCCCTCTTGTCGGCGCAATTCTTGGTGCAGGAACCGGGGCACTCATTGTGCTCGCCAGTAACGTCTTCAGCAAGTTCGTGGCTTCGTTCCTCGGACTCGCCTTTCTGATTTCATTGACGGGCTGCCTGCATGAGGATGGTCTGGCGGATGCTGCGGATGCTTTTCGTTCCGGTCGAAGCCGTGAAAAGATCCTGCTGATTATGAAGGACAGCAGAATCGGCAGTTACGGCGCAATCGCGATTGTCCTTTCGGTCCTTCTTCGCTGGCTGTCCTTGGCCGACTGGAAGATCAACCCGATTTATGGAATGGCGGCGTCACTTTCGCTTTCGCGCACCAGCTTAGTAATACTCGCCGGCTTCACTCCGGCAATCGGTGACGGGCTGGGACGGATTTTCGCTTCCAGCCTTTCACGTCCCATCATCATCGCCACACTTGTGCAAGCCGCGCTGCTCAGCTGCATCGCAGGCTGGCGTTACGCGCTGGCCTTGTGGGTTGCCAGCGCTCTGGTGACTGTACTGGCACGTGGGCAATTTCTTAAACGCATTGGCGGTGTGAATGGAGATTGTCTCGGCGCTACGTGCCAAGCTGTCGAAACGATCAATATGCTGATTCTTGCATGCCGGTCCTGCTACTAATTCGGCACGCCGAACCGGAAGCCAACGGAGTTTTTCTGGGCCAACTCGACCCGCCTTTATCCGCGTTAGGACGGCAGCAGGGTGCTGCCGCTTTGTCGCATATCGAAGTGAAGGTCGCTTACTCGAGTCCTTTGCAACGCGCTCGCGAAACCGCCGGTTTCATCCGTGCTGAGCAAGTTGTTGAGCTTGGCAGCTTGCAAGAGATCGATTACGGTCTCTGGACCGGCAAGACCTGGCACGAGATTCAGAAGCAATGGTCCGAACTAGCCGATCGAAAATCCCGTGATTGGCTAGGCGTGGCGCCGCCCCAAGGAGAGGCCTGGGCGCATTTCTTGGAGCGCGTTCGCGCAGCGTGGCAGGTAATACAGATTGGGCCAACGCCGGCCGCGATTGTCGCCCATCAGGGTGTTAACGCGGCGCTTGCCTTCATCATTGCCGGCCGAAACCCAATTGAGTTCATGCAGCAACATGCAGAGGTGATCCGTGTCGAATATCATCGATGAAACTCTCGCCCGTATTCCAGGACAACGGTCCACGGAAATCGAACCGGCTGTTCGCGGCCGCTGGGACTCGCTTACGAAGCCGCGGGGCAGCTTGGGTTTACTCGAGGACGAGATCGTGAAGCTGGCGATTATTCAAGGCGATACCTTGCCACGCACCAATCGGCGAGGCATGTACGTCTTCTGCGGAGATCATGGGATTACGGAAGAAGGCGTCAGCCTTTATCCTTCCGTTGTCACCCGTGAAATGGCGAAAAACTTCGTCCGTGGTGGCGCCGCCATAAACGTCCTGTGCCGCCATCTCACCATGGAAACGTGCATTGTGGATGCAGGCATTGCAGGGGACAAGCTCGCAGGTGTTCTTGATCGGCGGGTTGCACCCGGAACTGCAAATTTCCTGCACGCACCGGCCATGACGCGACAAGAGGCCCAGACCTGTTTAGAGGGCGGTATTCGCCTCGCGCGCGATGCCGCTGAACGTTTCGATATCGTCGGTGTTGGCGAAATGGGAATCGGCAACTCTACGTCCGCCAGCGCCCTTCTGTGCGCATTCACTGGCGCTTCGCCGTCCGAAGCCGTCGGCCCGGGCACAGGACTTGCTGCTGCAGCTGTCCAGCATAAGCGTAACGTCGTTGCCGCTGCATTGCAGGCGCGTAACTACCGCCCAGCCGATACCGTTTCGGTGATCGAAGCATTCGGCGGTTTCGAAATCGCGATGATGGCTGGGTTCATTCTGGGAGCCGCTTCGTGCAAACTTGCCGTCGTGGTAGACGGCTTCATCAGCGGTGCCGCGTTTCTGATTGCTAACAGCTTCTACCCGAAACTCGAAGATCACGTGTTCTTCGGCCATCGGTCTAGCGAGCCTGGTCACGCTTGGCTACTGGGCCAGACACAGGCAAAACCTTTGCTGCAATTAGATATGAGATTGGGCGAGGGCACGGGTGCGGCGCTGGCTATCAGCATGCTTACATTAGGTTGCGATCTCTACCGCGAGATGGCGACCTTTGCGGAAGCCGCAGTTTCCGACATTGCTCTCAACGACTCGCCTAAAACTTCAGACGAAGCGTGAATTGCAGCCGGCGGGCAGGAAAGGCAGACACTGCTTGCCCGAAGAAAGGCGATCTCTCGTTTCCAATGAACTGCGAGTAATTTACGCGGTTGATAAGGTTGAATGCGTCAGCCGCAAAGGTGACGGATGGTCCTTTCTCCCCTAGCTTCGACAGGAAGAAGTCATGAGACCAGCGTGTATCTAATTCGAAAAACCCTGGGCCCTGTAGCGTGTTTCGCGAGACGCCTGCCGGTCTCGCGTTGGCGAAGCCAGTGTTGAAAATGTCTAAACCTAACGTCTCTGTATAGGGCATTCCCGTCGCCGCAGTCAAGCCGACTCCTAAATTTGCCCATTTACTTGGTGCCGAGCTAACCAGCATATTGAAGCGATGCCTTTGGTCGAAGTCGGCTCGACCGTATTCACTACTCAAGTCATAGCTGTTAGGCGGCATATAGTTGATGCCGCTTGTATTGTTGTTGGTTTTGCTGAAGGTATATTGCGCCACACCAGAGAAGTAGCGATTGACTTTCCCCGAAAACGAGAGATCCAGGGCTTGTCCCACTTGTCGCCCGGACGACTGTATCTGTTGGTAGATTCCATACTGCGGTTCGGGTCGCTCTGAGTAATATGGCGCAACTGGTTGGTTTACATCCAGCGATCGAAACAGCGAAACGCCAACCATGCCTCGATAAGTGGCCGAGACGGTTGCTGACTTAAGCAGATGCCGTTCCACTGCGACGCTATACAAGCCTAGATACGGCGTATGAATATGAGGGTTTAGTCTGTAGACGTTCTCCGGTTGTAAGGACCGCGCACTAGCGTCAGCAAACACGTTCGGAAAGGGAGGATTCAGAAGCAGATAATTCTGCAATGCTGGGGCCGAGTATTCCGCGAGGCTGGCCAAAGGCCGGGCCGAAGTTCGATCGTAGAAGATGCCTGCGCCGGCGCGGATTACGATATTACGCTTCGCGCCTGGCGCGTATGCAACCGAAGCGCGAGGAGCAAAGTTGTTGTCGTCGTGCAATTGATTCTGCCAATCCCAACGCAACCCAAGTGTCACGTTCAGGTTGGATCGAACGCGAATCTGGTCCTGAAGAAAACTCCCTACCTCTTTCTGCCAGTAGATAAAGTGCACGGGCCCTTGTTGCTGCCGGAATGAGTACGGACGGCCCAGTTCATAGTCCTGAAGCGAGTAGAAACCGAACGTTCCGAGGCGATTTGAGTAATCGTCCAAGGCACGCCTGGACATATTCGGCATGGCGAAACCGGCCGAAATGACCTGAGTCTTGTGCGTCCACGTGACAACGTCTCGCATATCCAGGTTGTTCTCGGTGCCGAACTGGGTCGCCTGCGCGCCTCCACCAACAAAGGCGTTTTGAACGTTGATCTGCGGTTGCTCCGTTGTGCTTGCGGTGGAGTTTCGATTCCGCTCGTAGACGATCTGTAACTGGTTCAGAAGAGTGGGGCTAAAAATGAATCTGTCGGAATACTGCAAGTGTCTCTCGATGCTGGAAACATTTTGGCCCGCCTCCGGCAGAACGTAGCCGCCGTACGACTGGGACTGTGCGGAATTGCTTCCACCTCCGCCATTCGGATTTTGTCCTGCACTTTGGTTCGCGCCCGAGGACAACTGATTTTTCGACGATCTTCCTTCATAAGTGAACTGCAGGATTCCGGTATGTCTATCGCCGAATTCGTGTGAAACGCGTCCAGCCAAATCTTTGGCCAGGATGGGACTTGGAACATTTTCGTGCAACAGACCTGTCGGAAGCTGGGCGTAGACAATGGACTGAATGTTGTCTTGTTGGTAATCCGCGGAGAGCAGAAAGAATGTACGTTTCCATTGCTTCAAAGGGCCGGTCAGTACGCCTTCAAATATCCGCCTTTGTTCTGGTGGCCGCAGTGTGGCGAACGCATTTCGGGCGTCTAAGTGGTAATCCCGAAAAATTACATTGAGTGTTCCGTGATAGACCGGCTCCGGTGTTTTGGTTGTAATCTCAATTCGTCCCCGGCCTGGGCGCGAGTACTCTGCCGAATAAGGATCGTTGTTGATCTTCACACTCTGGACAGCGGATGGCGTCACGCCCGCGTCCTTCTGTTCCATCCCGTCCACCACGATAGTGGTGCCCATGTTCCCAGTGGCGCCTTGGTCCAGAAAGCCAGAGACGGCACTGACGTAGTCTTGATCGAATACTGGCAAGTGTTCCAGCAGGTTGTCGTCCACCACCGCGGCATCGCGGTTCTCGGCTGGGTCCGTTGATACCTGGCCAGCATCAGCGCCTACCGTCACATCAATCTGCTGTGAGAGATCGGCAATGGCAAGCACCGCCGTAATTGGCTTGCTGCGATTGGTGAGATTCAGCTGTACTGTGAAGGGCTTGAATCCAGCGTGTTGAATTTCAATTTGGGCGTCCCGTACCCTGGGGCCACTTAAATGAAATGTGCCGTCTCGACTGCTCAGGGTACTTGCTGCGCTTTGCCCGCCCGGTAACAGGAGAGTCACTCTCGCGTCTGGAACGCTTGAGCCGGTCGAGTCTTCCACTGTTCCGCTGATATCCACTCGCGCCCGACTGCTCTGGCCTTGAATGCAAAGGCAAGACAGAAGCAGAAGTAAGGTCGTCCGCAGAAAGGCAGTGTGGCGTCTGCAAGGCAAAGAAAGTTCCACTCATGCAACAGTTAAGCACCGGATTCTGAGCTTTCCCTGAATCGCTGCAATTCCCCTGATTCGTGTACCGCGTCCTGCGGATCTTCGATGCGGAATGCCAGCCGGGCTTCCCCAAGATGAATTTCGTCCTCCGATTGCAACGTGATTCCCTGTACAGACCCTTTCGGTGCGCGCAGCAGGCGTGAGTCCCGAAAAATGCTGGTCCCTCGCTGATTTCGGGAGTCGTGCAGACGGTAGGCGCCAGTGTCCCGGTCGTACGTGATAAACGCGTGCTCGCGGGAAACGGACGTCTCGGTTTCCGCAAACGCAATATCATTACGCCGCCGCAACGCCCCGCTCTCGCCTACCACCTCCTTCAAGCGTCCCAGATAGACTTTGTCGGCGTTAATCACAAGCTCGTTTGGCTCTGCCAAGCCCCGCAGCACGATCAATTTGGCGGGTGGCCGCTTTACGTCGGCACTCGCCGGCAAGGCCGTCGCAGCCTTGGGATTTGCGTACTCGATCTGGAATGGCCGGTGTGTCCTGGCCAGCGCGGAGTCCTCAATGATCTCCGTACTCACGTGAAAGCCTTCCGGTACCGGACAGCCGGCCTCGGTCAAAAGTGAAGCAAAGTCCTGCTGCAGTTCATCGTTCTGCGCGAAGGCAGTCTCAAGCGATTCTCTCTGCGTCTCCGTCGCGGCGGCCAGACGCACGCGAACACTACGGTAGGGGAAGACGAACTTACCGTCACCTTTGGGTTGAATCTGGTCTCGGACGTCGTTCAGCAGTTCGCGGCGTATCTCCAGTAACTCCGGGACTCGTGCTTCGCCAGCCAACCGCGACGACCAGTTCCTGATCTTATGGCTAATCCAACTGTCCAGTAGCTCGATGCTTTTCATTGCAGCCACCTCATATGATGCCGAGTTGGCGAGCCGCTGCCACAAGATCGCCTGCAATTGGAGCCGCGGCTGTGCCCCCATACTGCCCGTTTTCCACCAGAATAGCGAAGGCGATCTGTTTACCTGCGGTCGACCCATACGGAGCAAAACCAATGAACCAGGCATGCGACGGAGCTTTCGCCAGTTCGGCCGTACCCGTCTTTCCGGCGATCGGCACCGGTGAACCATTTAGTACCCGAGCCGTTCCCGAAGTCACCACTGCTCGCATGTAGCCCGCAACCTGGCTCGCCAAAGGGGCGGCAAGAAGCGGTTCGGGCGGGCGAACGCGTGTATTCGTTTCGTCCAGCACCCAGCGCCCTTCCGGAGCACTGCCTCCGTTAGCAATGGTAGCCGCCACCCGAGCCATTTGGAAAGGAGACACCACCACTTGGCCCTGTCCATACGACGCTTGCGGAAGGTACTGCTGCAGCATCCGAACCGTGTTCGGCGAGGCAACATGAATGCCCAGCTTTGTGGCTGTATCGAACAGCATGTTCGCTCCTACGGAATGCGCGCCCAGCTGCGCGAAGAATGCATTGCACGAAACTACAATCCCTTTACGAAGATCCACTGAGCCGTGCGGAACCGCGTCCTTAATATCGTCGCGTATCTCGCGGTTCCAAACGACGTTTCCGTTTCGGCCATCCGGTAAGCGAACGCATTCGTACTTCTGCGCTGCTAAGCCAGGATCCTTGCGCAGCGCTGCGATGGTCGTCACAATCTTGAAAGACGAGCCCGGCGGATATAAGCCGAAGCGGGCACGATCGATGATGTCGCTATCTGGCAAGGGCGCGTTCGCATTGGTTTCCAGCGATGCCAGCTGTTCCGATGACGGCCACGGATAACTCACCGCTGCTAACGTATCGCCCGTCGCAGGGTTCATCACCACAATCGCGCCTTTGCTCTTGCCCAGCTTCCCCAGTTGCTGCGCCAGAATCTGCGACGCACGCATTTGAAGTGCGCCATCTATCGACATGTGAACGTCGCGAGGCCGGCTTCGCAGCTCCTTCACAACCGGATTTTCAGGCTCATAACGATGTCGTAGCAGCGGGATGAGGGCGGTAAGATCGCGCCGCACTGTCGGCGTGGTTGTTGCTGAATTTGGATCGCGGATCTCCTCAACTTCCGCTACATCGTCGTAACCTTGCAAGCGAATACGCGAGGCACTTTCTTGAAAGGCTGTGTTCCTGGCCCCTTGCTTTAGGCGGCTTCGAACATCGCCGAGCAGGTAGAACATCGGCGCGCCTAACGGGTAATGCCGGCCGCTGGCTTTGGCCGTCGTCTGTTCCAGATCCACCCCGAGCTTGGCGTAGTCAGCCCGGTGCGCCTCAATCAGCGACCAGTCACTGGTCGCAAGCGGTAACCCGGTCCGGTCGTAAATACTACCCTTCGGAAGTTCTCGCGCGAGTTCAAGCAAACGAGGGTTGTACTGATAGCGGCGCGTCCCATCCGCCTGAACCACTAAGCTCGGCTGCACTAGGATCTTGTCGGCCCGCAGTGCTCCCACCCAAAGAAAACGGGCAAAGACAGCCAGAAACAGCGCCGCCAATACTGCGGCAAGTGCGCGGGCACCCGTTCGGAAGGGCAGTTGCTTGTCTTGCGCTTCTGTCTGGGCGGACAGAGCTAATACGATTCCGAATAAGGCGAAATTCGCCACCATCGAAGTCCTGCCGTAACTCAGAAACGGCGAGACAACGCCCGATAGCGGAATCAACCCGAGCGCTCCGCAGGTAATGAGTAGCAGCTGGTAAGCCGTGATGAGCGCAATGCCAAGCGCCAGAAAGAAAGAGTACGTACTTGTACCGCGAACAGCAATCCGCAGAGTTCGGTAGAACAGAAAGCCGTAAAGTGCATACAGCGCCACCAGGCCGAGGACGCCCGCCTCTTCTCCAAACGCAGAAACGATTAGATCCGTATGTGCCGCGGGCACCGTCTGCGGATCGCCCAGACCCAAGCCCGTACCGCTCACACCGCCAGTGGAAAATGCCCACAGCGATTCAGCCAATTGGTCGCCGCCGCGAACGTGATTGTCCCAGGGCGACTTCCACATTTCCACTCGTTCGCGCACCGTATGCGGGTATCCAGCCGCATAACCGATTGCGAATGTCATGACAACAACGGCTAATCCAACACTGGCAAGCAACACTCGGTTGCGTGCAATGCTGTACATGGTCAGAAACACCGAGATCAACACCAGCGCGGGACCCAGATCGCGCAACCAGAAGAACAATGCGATACAGACCGCGACGCCAGCTGCAACCGGAATCACATAGTCCAATCTCGGGACGCTCCAGCGCAGGCCTGCGCTTGATTTCGCTGACGCCGGTTGTTTCAGATAGCGCAACGCATCCCAGTTCTGTGCGAAATACCCCGCCAGAAACAAAACCAGCAAAATGCGTATCAGCTCCATCGGCTGGAAGAACAGCAGGTTCACTTTTGCGTCGCTTCCACCAGGGCCGGTGCCAAAGAGGCCCAGCGCTACCGCCAGCAGAAACGCGAATGCCAACGGAACATAACTTAAGCGACTGAACCGGCGCTGATAGTCCACCATGCTGAACAGGGCCAGCGCCACGCAGCCGGCAATCACGCCCTGCGCGAAATCGGTGAAGATCAGTGTGTCGCGTAGCGGGTCGCGCAGACTCAACATAAGCGCCAATCCAACGCCGCACAACACGTGCATTACGGGCAAGATCAGATTCGTCGCCGGCGAACGCACGCATGCGCCAATACCCATGCACCAGGTAGAAGGCGAATAAGAAAGCTCCCACCCAGAGCAATACTTGTTGGCGAAATCCAGCTTTATCTCGTACTCGCAAAGATGGCTTAAGGCTCGCGAACTCTGAAGCGGTCAGCAGTGGCACGGTCAATTCCGCTGCTCCGGATTTGCCTCGCCATGGAATAAAACGATGTGATGCCTGCTCCGTCTCACCTGCTTGCCGGAGTGTTCGATTCTCACGCGCCGATCGCATTCGCGCCGGAAGCTCCGTCAACCCTCGCTCATGCTGAAGCTCCGATTCGGTCACCCGTAATCGCGCCAGCACGCCCACATTGCCGAACACTTCTCCGCGTCGCTTCAGATTGTAAATACGGTTGGCGACATACTCTTGGTCTGCAGTGGAGGGAATGGCGCCCAGCGCGGGAAGAAGCTGCTGCGCTCCGTTTAGCTGATTAAGGTTGACGGTAGCCTGCTGTTCGCTGTCCAGCGCGTTGGTTTTCGCCTGATACACCAGGCAAACCGCGGCGGCCGTAACCACGCTGGCAAGCAGCAGCAGCGCCAGTTCGACCGTGCGGAAAGCGGTCCGCGGTCGCTTCCTGCTTTGCTGCCGTTGCTGCGATCTCGCCTCAATCTCTGCTCGCGATACTTTCATTGAATAACCGCATCGTTAGCAAGGTCGGAAAGACGTTGTTCCACTCGCTGCTCACTGCGGATGGCCTGTAGTCTGTTTCTCGCCGCGTCGCCGAACAAACCGGCCCGGGCGTAAAGCTGTTCGCAGCGGACGTAATCGTCTTTCGCCTGGTCTAGGTATGTTCGTTCCTGGTCGGGCATTGCTGTCATGCTTCGCGACTGTTTCCACAGTCGGTCCGCGCGCCGGCGATAAGCGTCCCCAAGCTGTGCCACCTCGCGACTTCCATTGCGATGACCATCGCGCGCCGCCTTCTTGAAAGCCTCTTCCGCCTTCTCCACATCGTTCAGGTCATAAACATACAAACTCGCCAATCCTAGTTCCGGATCGGGCGAATGTCGTAGCAGCGTCTCGGCTTCTTCAAACTTGGTCACGGCGGAATTCAATCGCTTTTGCCGGGCCGCCGCCTTCAACCCGCCCGCTTCAATGCGATCGATGTGCGCCTGGGCCAGCCTCAGCTTTCCTTCGATACTGCTGTTACCCGGATCCAACTCTAGCGCTCGTGACAGGTTGTTTCGTGCCTGCAGCCATTGCGGTTCGAACACCGAAGGCGCATTGCTGTCGCGGTATTCGGAGATGATTTCGTCGGCGGCCGCCACAAGTCGCTTGCGCAATGCTCCTCTCGCTCCCCAAATCAGTACGCTCCAATGCGATCTTTTGTTCAAAGTCTCATATTGGTCCCACGCCTTATCCAAGTCGGTTAGCTTATCGGCTTGGACATCGGCCTTAAAACTTTCAGCATCATTCCAGAAGCGCACTTCCATTGCTATGTAGCTGATCAGGCCAATCACTAACAGCCCAACGACACCGACACAGCCGATTAACCCGTAGCTGCGCCTGCTTTGCGTGGCAACTGGCCTTGGGCGAATTGGGCTCGACCGAACGGTGCCCTCGTCAGCCTGGACTTGTTGCACTGGCACCTCACCAGCGGGTCGCGTACGCACGGTGGCGTCCGCGTCGTCGCTCGTTCCCGTTCTCTGCGTGTCCGAAGAAAGCAATTCGGCCAGAACCGGCTGTCCTTTCTGGAACCGTGCCAGATCCTCGCTTGCCTCGGCCGGCGTTTGATATCGGCGCAATGGATCGCGTGCCAGCATTTTGAAAACAATGCGCTGCAGCGGTTCAGGGCAGTTCGGCAGCGGGTCCGGCGTTCGCCCATAGCGGATACGCTGTTCCAGGCGTTCCTTGGTGGTCTCTTCGAACGGCAGCCGCTGCGAAATCATTTGGTACAGAAGAACACCCACCGACCAGAGATCGGAATGCATGTCCATGTTCTGTGTTAGCAGCCGCTCTGGCGAACAATAGGCCGTGCTCGCGAACAGGTTCACGGTGGATTTGTGCGTCTGCGTGAGTGCTTTGGCGATGCCGAAGTCTACTACTTTGACGTGGTTCCGCTTGTCGATGCGAATGTTGCGCGGCTTCAGATCACCGTGCACAGCTCCATAGAAATGCCTGTCACCCACGACCGTTGTAAAGCAGCGCAGATTCTCCAGCATGTCGCACAGTTCGCGCGCTACATACACCGCGAATCCCGGGTGCATGGGCGTGCGTGAAATCAGCATGGAGAGATCTTCGCCATCTACATACTCCATGGCGATGTAAAAGTAACCGGCCGTTTCGCCGTATTCGTAGACGGCAACTACCCGGCTGTCCACACCTTGAAGACGGCGTTGTAACTCGGCTCCTACACGCTCGGCTTCCAGGATCTCAACGTCATCTGCGTCTGCGCCTTTATACACCAGCTTTAGAGCGAGTCCGCGCCCGGTCCGCGGATCGTTTGCAAGATAAACATCGCCCATGGCGCCGTGCCCAATTTGCCGGATAATGACGTACGGACCGTAAATCTCACCCGCTTTCAAGGCTGGCTTTCCTCGCGCGCAACAATCTTAAACACGGGGCGCTTTTCTTCCTTCGCGGCACCGAACGCAAAAGCATTGGTGCGAAGCAAGCGCGGATTCTCAACCGGCAGCCACACCGCTTCGCTACCATTACCGGCAAAAATATTCCCGCTCACCGTCACGTTGCCGGTGGACCGAATCAGCAGGCCCGGTCGCAGTCTTCCAGTGGCGGTGCCATTTCCCGTGATCACGTTATTGCGGATTGCCGCTTCTGCCGTGTCGAGTACGGCTATCCCCGCGCCCGCATTGTCGTGGATCTCGCAATTGACCACTGCGCCATGCGAGCCGCCCAGAAACTCGACTCCCATGTCGTGCGCCCCGCTCACCTCATTGTCCAGCAGAGTGACTTCGCTATCTTGCACCACGATCCCGAAATCAGCGGCATGGATCTGAACACCTTCCAGCCGCGCATGAGTGCCATCCTCCGCAATCACCGAACCTTCAATTACGGCCATGCGTCTCCGTTCGGCCCGAACATTCACGCCGTTTTTTAAGTGAACCACCTCCGCGTAGGTGCCCGGGCCAAGCACAACCGTATCGCCCGCCACCGCCGATTCCAACGCCTGCGCAATTGTCATCGGTGCGCTTACGTGAATCGTACGCACTTGTCTCACTCCGAATGGGCGCACGAAAAAGTGAATCACCGCGAGCGCAAGCACGGCTCCCAGCGTTGTCCCGTAAACGAAGTAGGCCGGCCTGCTGTTGTACCAGTGCACGCGCGCACCAGGGCCACCAGTATGCGCGAGCCGGTCGGTTCGTTCCGCGTCGGAATCAGTATCGGTCGGCCGCGCGGCACGAACGGCCAAGCCCGATTTCGCAAATGCTTCGCCTTCGATCAAAACCACCGACACATTGTCGTGTCCCACTCGCGTCGCGGCTGCCACCAATACCCGGACAACTGACTGTGGATCGGTGGCGTTCTCCTCCACCATCCGCAGAATCTGCTCGGAAGGCAAGGCATCGCTTAGGCCGTCGCTGCACAGCAGCACTGCACTGTCCGGCTCCAACGCGAAACGAAAAGTATCCACGAAATCCGGATCGTCCGGGGCATGCTCTTCCGATCCCACGTCGCGGTAGACTTCATTGCGGCGCGGGTGCAACATCGCTTCCTTCTCACTGATCTCGCCTGCGTCCTCGCGTTCGCCCACTGGTGAGTGATCTCGGGTCAGCTTCCGGATGACCCCTTGCCGAATCTGGTAGAGCCGCGAGTCGCCCACGTGCCCAACCGTCACCTCTCCATTTTCGACAAGCGCCACCGTGAGTACGCACGCCATGCCTAGCCACGCTGGGGTGGTCTGCGCGGCTTCGTGAATCGCATTATTGGCAAGCGCAATCGCTTCGCGCAGGCGCTGCTCCGGATTGTCGCCAGGCCGTTCCAAGCGGGCCCGCAAACGCTCAACCGCTATCGAAGCAGCTTGTTCTCCGGCCGCGTGCCCGCCCATGCCATCCACCACAAAATAGATGCCGCGCGCGTCATCGCAATAAACGCGATCTTCGTTATTAGGTCGAACGTATCCCTGCGCGCTCAAACTCGCCGACAACACAGGGGGAACCGCGGCAGGCACCGTTTATGCTTTCCTTTGAGCTAGCAGAATGGCGCAAACCGCGAACAGCAGCAGCAACACCAGAAATACGTAACGGGCAGAATGTAGGGCAGTCATGTTTGCTCGAAGCGCGGCTTAGCGACCGGGCTTCACTGTCCGAAACTCCAGAAACAGCACGCCTGCCAATCCAATGCGCGCCTTCTGCGGCAGCAGCAGTTCTCCGTTGGCATCCATTTGTTCGCTGTTGCCCTGTACGTTTGCCGGCACTCGTTTGCCGTCCACGGTTGTACCCAGCGTACTCAAATCTCGGATAAACAGTCGGCCCGTAGCCGGATCCCGCCGAATCTGCGCGTGTTCGCGCGAAACGTCCTTCTGTGTTTTAAGCTTCAGGTCCACCCAGTGATCGGCGGAGCCGCGCCCAATCTTCACCAGATCTTTCGTCATCTGGAAGGTATGCGGCCCTGTCTCGTCCTCGTACTCTAAGCTCGCGTACACCAGTCCCGCAGCCTTGCTGGTGTCTACATTGCCGGTGCGCTGCGTGGAACTCGTCAGAGTTTGACCATCCATTCGCTTCTTTGTTACACGCTCCGTCAGTGTGCCTGCCCTGTCGTCCTCCTCGCCGGCGAAAGGAAAACTGGAGTGAATGGTCAGCGGATTCTCCTTTGCATCCTCATCCACATTCTCCAGGAACTCAACCGACCACTCGCCCAGCGCCTCATACCGTTTCACGGCCTTTTTGCTTGTCGCCAGCGGTAGTGGCAGCTTCAGCTTCGGTTGAAGCGAACGGTTCAGTGCCGCCAGCTTGTCACTGAGCGCCCGGACCGCTTCGTCGCGCATGCGCCGCTCCAACGGACGCAGCCGCTCCAACTCGTCGCTCGGCAGATAAATCTCGAACACGCTTGGCACCAGATTGGTGTAAAACGTCGGGCAGACCCCAGCCTCCATCTCCTCCAACAGGACGTCAACAATCAATTCGGGGGTCAGCATATTTAGATCTCTCGGCATGGGGGCACCTGATCTTAGTAAATCGCACAAGCCAAACGGAGTGGCACTTCTCATAACGACGAATGAACCCGGTTCGCTTGTTCCCTTGCATTCCGCGCCACCCGAATCGAGGCCGCTACTCTGAGAGGGCAAACTAATGGTGGAATTTACCCCCGAAGCCAAGACTGTCAAGCACCTGGACGGCTTCGAACACGCGCCTGACAGGCATGGCTATCCTCGGCCCCAATTGCGAAGGGACAACTGGATTTCTTTAAACGGGGTCTGGGATTTCGCCTTCGATGAACACGCTGCCGCCCCGAACCCACGTGCGGTTGAATGGGCAGACAAAATCATGGTCCCGTTCAGTCCTGAAACGGAAGCCAGTGGCCTGAACGCCAGCGGGTACTTCAATGCCGTTTGGTACCGTCGAACCTTTTCCCGCCCTAATATGGCTGCTGGCGAGCGGCTCCTGCTCCATTTTGGCGCCGTCGATTACTGTGCCGACGTGTGGGTGAACGGCACGAAAGTGTGCTCTCACCAGGGTGGCTACACGCCCTTTCGCGCCGACATCACCGAAGTGCTTCGTGCAACGGAAGAACAGGAAGTCATCGTCCGGGCCTTCGACGATCCGCTGGATCTCGCAAAACCGCGCGGCAAACAAGATTGGAAACCGGAATCCCACTCCATCTGGTACCAGCGCACCACCGGCATCTGGCAAACCGTGTGGATGGAAACCGTTCCCGCTACCTTTGTCAAGGTTCTCAATTGGACGTCGAATCTGAAGCGTTGGGAAATCGGACTGGAAGCACATATCGGCGGCGCCCAGGTCGAGCGCCTGCGCTTGGCCGTGTCACTCCGCGTTGGCGAGACGGTCATCGCCAATGACGTTTATTCCGTGGTGGCAGGTGAGGTTCACCGGCAAATCGCCTTATCTGATCCCGGGATAGACGACTTCCGGAACGAGCTGTTGTGGAGTCCTTCGTCCCCGACCATCATCGATGCCACGCTGGAACTGCAAGACGAACACGGCCATGTCATCGACCGAATTCAAAGCTACACCGCATTGCGTTCCATCGCTGCCCAGGGCGATCGCTTCATTCTTAATGGCCGTCCTCTGCTGCTGCGATTAGTCCTCGACCAGGGCTATTGGCCCGAAACCGGACTGACTGCGCCGAACGACAAAGCCTTGCTGACGGATGTGCTACTAGCGAAGCGGCTCGGCTTCAACGGCGTGCGTAAGCATCAGAAGATCGAAGACCCTCGCTACCTTTATTGGGCCGACCGTGCCGGCTTGCTGGTTTGGGAGGAGATGCCCAGCGCTTATCGATACACCAGGAGATCGGTGGAGCGCCTCACGTCTGAGTGGATGGAGGTGCTGACCCGTGACAGCAGTCATCCTTGCATCGTGGCTTGGGTACCTTTGAACGAGTCGTGGGGCGTGCCGGACCTGCCGCATAGCTACGCGCAGCGAAATTATGTGCAAGCGCTGTACCATCTCACAAAGACCCTCGACCCCACTCGACCTGTCATCGGGAACGACGGATGGGAGAGTGTAGCCACCGACATACTCGGCATCCACGACTACGACACCCAACTGGACCGGCTTCGAAGGCGTTATCGCCAGGAAGATGTAGAGTCTCGTCTACTCAGCCGGGAGCGGCCCGGCGGACGGCTTTTAGTGGTCGACGGCAACAAAGAAAGCGACGTCAGTTGTCAGCCCATCGTTCTCAGCGAGTTCGGCGGTATCGCGTACTCCGCCGATGAAGACATCACCTGGGGATATACACGCTGCCGTTCGCAGAAGGAACTGCTCGACAAATACCGTGCGCTTCTGCAGGTGGTGCGCTCCCTCAACACTCTGGCGGGGTATTGCTACACCCAGTTCGCTGATACCTACCAGGAAGCCAACGGTTTGCTGTTTGCCAATCGCGAACCGAAGGCGCCGTTTGAAGAGCTCGCATTAGCAACACGCGGCGATGAGCCCGCGTTCAATGCCGCCGAAGATTCGCGTTGGCGAGACATTCTGATGCAAGAGCAGCGCTAACCCTACTGCTGCTGCCCGCCGCTATTTCCAGGGCCGCCCACCGGCTGCAGAGCCGGAAGTCTGGAGGCAACCGGCGGTAGCGCGGGATAATCCGCATGCGGTTCCGCCTGATACCAGTACGCAACAGAATAGAAATTGTCAGAGCGGTGGTTGGCGTGCCCGTGTTCTATCGTGGCCTTGAAAGACTTGGTGAACGGTATCGGCGAGTCCAGATGAAACCGGTAAACGCTTGATCTTCCCCCCGCAAGCTCTTTGCCGAGCACGGGCGCCCCGTAGAGCGCGTAGGAAAACGGATTACCGCCGAAATCCCAGGCGCCAAGAAAGTAGTCTTCCGACCCTGTACCAGTAATGGACGGCGTGGTCGCACCGTCGATAAAGAACATGTCATCGCCCTCTCCCCACCACATGTCCTGATTCTGCAGAACGGACATAGTCACGCCCACATACTGCCCATGGCCATTCGCCTCCATCCAGACGTAATTGCCTTCGCCCGATAAGTTCGGCTTGTTATTCACCAGTGGATCTCCATTCGCCTTCCAGTTAGTGGTCCAACCTGCGTTGGGCTGTGCCTGCCGGTACTCCGCGTGGAAGTAAATCGTGTTGGCCGGAAGCGGTTGTGAATAGGTTCGGTAATCGATGTTGTAGTAGAGGCTGTTGATGGGCAGCTTGCCTTCGTTGGTGATAGTGAGTCGCGCATGGCGTGCAAAGGGCATTGGGAAAAAGCAATTCAACGCCTTATCGCTGCCAACCGAAAGCAGCTGCGATTCCCAACGGTAATAATCCCCCAAACCCAATCCAAAGAAATCGCCTATGGGTGCTTCTACGCTCGGTGTCTTCTCGCCATCCCAATAGATGCGCATTACAATGCGTTTCAAGTGATACGGTTCCGCATCGGAGATCGTGAACCAGATATGCGAGATGGTGCCGGGTCCTTCGGCATCCAGAACCGTAAACGTATCACCGGCCGCCACTTTTCGCGCGTCGGCGTTGGCGCCGGTTGGGTCGGCGCTCGAAATCCGATGCGGCGTGTATGTTTGTTGGACGGTAAGGTCGGGCTGCCAGCCGGCTACTTGGGCACGCGCCGAAAGCACAATCGCAAAGCCAAGCAGGTAGGCAAGTCGTCGCATAATCATGAAATCTCCGAAGAGTCAACTATAGTTGACCGGAGATTTAAGTCCCGGGATGGTACTCGCGCTCGGTATGGCCTTTCAGCTGCGAACGGTAGAAATAGACATCCCGCAAATTGCCGGTTGCGTAGCGTTGTGCTTCGTCATTGAAGTGCGCCGAGGAGGGATGGCCGCTTTCACCACCTGCCGTCACTGCCTTGGCGCGGATCGTTTTCCCGAACTCCACCACTGCCACGAAGCTGTTGCCGCTGGTGCCATACCATTTCCTGGTTCCCGGATACGCATGTGCGCCAAACGACGCGAGCGAACCCCAGACGGAAGAAGTGAACCCCACCGGCATGCTCGGTGCGGAATCGTTAAACGGCTGAACAATTTCCCCGTTTAGGCGCTGATACCGATTGATGTTGCCCCAGGCTATCTTCCAATTGCCGAAGTCGGCCGTGAGTTTGTCAGAAGCCGCCGCCAGCGACGCTAACAGTTGCTCCGGCGCTATCTTGGTCGCCACATAGTCCTCAGTGGGAATGCCGGCCTCTTTGGCGCCCGCCGCCGCCTGCTTGCGGACGTCTTCGCCCCAGAACACCGCAACCGTCGTCGCAACCGAATCCACACCCCAACGTAGATCCCAGCGGCGCAGCAACTCAATTTGTCCGGCCAGTTTTGCTTTCTGCGGATTGTCTTGGGGCGTCTTGTCCCACGCACTCACCAGCAGGGGAATCGTCTTTTCAAACCACGGAAGATAGCTGTCGTACGCCGCCGTCATCAGCGAGTCAAGCGTGAAGTCCGTCTTGTCGTGCAAAAGGCGAATCGCGTGCAAGCCCCGCGCGGATTCAATGCCCGTCTCTACATACCGCGGAAAGTCCTCCCGTTTCAGGCTGCTTGGCCCGGCACCGGACCAGGGCCAGTTATTCGAGTTGTAAAGCCAGCCGCTCGCCGGATTGAGCAACTGCGGAATCTCGTCAACGGACAGAAGTCCCTTCCATTCCGTAGCGGGATTGCTGCCGTCCACCGGCTTGGTCCAATCGAACGATGTGTCGCGACGCGGGATGAAATTGCCATGAAAATAAGCAATGTCGCCGTCCGTATCGGCAAAGATTGTGTTGTTCGAAGAGTTGGCCTTCAGCTCCATCGTTTGGCGGTAAGATTTGTAGTTCGTCGCCTTCGTCCGCAGATACGATTGCTCCAGCGCCTTCACCGGCTCCTGCATCAGTCGGATACTTACCCACTTCCCGTTGTCCTCGCGAACAATGGGACCGTGATGGCTGCGGAATACCGTAAAGTTCTTTACCGCCGTCCCAGTGGCAGTCTTATAAGGCACTGCGATCTCGAAAGTCTCCAGCGGACGCTGCTCGCTGCCGTACCTGTAGTAATAGCGATCGCCCTTCTTCTCCACCGTTTCCAGATACTCGTCAACCGCATCCACCCCGCTTGAGGTATGCATCCAGCCAACGTGCTCATTGAAGCCTTGATAGACGAAGAATTGGCCCCAGGTCACAGCACCGTACGCGTCCAAACCTTGCTCGCTCACCATCTGCAACTCGGAGCGGAAGAAGAACGACGTATGTGGGTTAATCAGCAGCAGCGCATGATGTTCGGTGGTGTTCGAAGGCGCAATCGCAATCCCATTTGACCCGCTCGGCTCAGGTTCGTAAAGCGATGACGTCTGGACCACCGGTTCTTTGCCATAGAACGCCTGCAGTCCTTCCAGGCTAATGTGCTCGATGTCGCCCCCAATACTGCCTTCCGTGAAGCTCAACGCCATCCATGGCTCGAAATGCTGAATGACTCTTGGCTTCACCTCCGGATGCTTTAAAAGATAGAAGTTCAAGCCATCCGCAAACGCGTTCATCAGTTCCTTCAGCCACTCGGGGCTGGCCGCGTACTGCTTCTTCAGATCATCCGGGTCTATGAAGAGCTTCATGCGCAAATCCTGATAGATCTTCGACTCGCCTTCGGCCTCCGCCAGCCGTCCCATCGCATTCAGGTAGTTGGTCTCAACCCGGTTGAAGTCATCTTCGGCTTGGGCATACACCATCCCGAAGACTGCGTCGGCATCGGTTTTCCCATAAACATGCGCAATGCCCCAGTCGTCGCGAACAATGTCCACGCTGCGCGATTCCTGCTCCCAACGTGTTCTATCCGAACTCTTTGGTGCGGCAACCGCAAACGAAAGAGTTGCCGTAGCGAAAAGAAGCGTCAGGGTTGCCAGGCGAAATTTGAGATTCAAGTTGTAAGTTCCGTCGGGAATGGATTCGGCCGCTCTCCACGGCACAGCAGCAGATCAGGTCGTATTTTGGCGAACTTACTGCGTGTTTGGCCCTTGCGGAATGGCCTCACCGTCACAACGGGGATCCATGCCGGCGAAGTTCACGGCGCGTTTGTCGTCTCTCACCACCGCGTCACCCTGGCCCACCGTGAATGAGAATGGTTCCAGCAGCTGGATCTTATGACCTAATTGGCTCAATTGATCTCTCACCGCCACCGGCACCGTTTCCTCCATTTCCACATCACAGCCTTCGAAGGTGCTCTTCGTGAAACGCGGCTGCTCCAGCGCCGCTTGCACGTTCATGCCGTAATCAACCACGTTGGCAACAAACTGGGCGTGCGCCTGGGCCTGGTTCCAGCCGCCCATAATGCCAAAGCCGATGTGAATGTCACCCTTCTGCATAAACGCGGGAATAATGGTGTGCAGCGGCCGCTTATGCCCCGCCAGTGAGTTCGGTCGGCCGGGCGTTAAGTCGAAGCCCGCTCCGCGATTGTGAAACGAGAAGCCCAGTCCCGGCGCCACCATTCCCGTGCCATACCCTGCGTAATTACTCTGAATCAGCGAGACAATGTTGCCGTCCTTGTCGATCGTGGAAAGGTAAATGGTGGAATTGCCATGCGCATTCAGCAACTGCGTGATTTCAGTCGGGAGTGTCTGGCACGACGCATGCTCCATGTTGATCAACTTTGCCCGTTCCGCACCCAACTCCTTCGAAGCCATCTGCTTTACAGGAACTGAAGTGAAGCGCGGATCGCCTACGTAACGGTACATGTCCGCATAGGCCAGCTTTTTCGCTTCAATCATCACGTGCAGCGCCTGCGCCGAGTTGTGCCCGTATTGCGCCATGGGAAACTGCTCCATAATGTTCAGCATGGAAAGTGCCGCAATGCCTTGCCCGTTGGGCGGCAGCTCGAACACTGTCCAACCCCGGTAAGTGGTCGAGATCGGCTCCACCCACTCCGGCTGAAACGCCGAGAAATCCTCCACCGTGTGCGTTCCGCCCTGGGCGTCCAGAAACTTCACCATATCCGCCGTCATCGGGCCGTTGTAGAACGCATCTCGCCCATGCGCCGCCACTTGCCGAAGTGACTCTCCCAGGGCCGGATTCTTGAACACGTCGCCGACACTTGGCGCCACGCCGCCCGGCAGATACGTCTTCTGGTAGCCCGGTTGCTGCAGCAGCTTGGTGCTCACCCAATACCGTGCGTTCCGCTCCGCCAGCGGGAATCCGTGCTCCGCGTAGGAAATTGCTGGCGCTAGTAACTGGGCAAAAGTCAATTTGCCGAACCGGGAGCGGAGAGCGTCCCAGCCAGCCACACACCCCGGAACGTCAACCGTATGGACTCCGATCGGGTCCAGATGATCGATGTTGTGGGCCTTCAAATACTCAATGGTGAGCGCCTTCGGTGTCCATCCGCTCGAGTTCAGACCATACAGCTTCCCGGTTTTTGCCTCGTAGTACAGCGCGAAAAGGTCGCCGCCCATTCCGTTCACGTAGGGCTGCGTCACACCCATTACGGCGTTGGCCGCAATCGCCGCATCCACCGCGTTCCCGCCCTCTTCCAGGATGTGAGCGCCTGCCTGAGACGCAAGAAACTGTGGTGCCGCGACGACACCGTACTGCGTCACCACCATGGAGCGGCCTTGTCCCGGCACCGACGAAAACTTCTGCGCCCAGCTACCCGCTGCGATCGCCAACACCAACCAAGTCGTGGCTAGTCTGATCTTCATACCATCCCTCCCGCATAACGACCGCGACGTGGCGCATCAACTTGTGTCAATTCTGACATGCCGCGCCCCGCTACCGTTTCACCTCGGAAAGGGATGTTGCAGAAATGAAAAGCGGCGAAGAACCAGGGTTGTTCCTTGTTCTCCGCCGCTTATTACGATTTATCGAGTAAGTCGCTCGACGATGTCTTTACCCTTCGATACCATACCGGCCATCGAAGTGGGTGCTTGTTCCTTCTGCCCGAAGGTATCCGGACGCCCGAAGCCCAGATTCGGCTCCTCTCCCAGCGGCCTGGCGATAGAACTCACGAACTGCGATTTTCCATCCGGCGAGGGCCCGCTCGTCCAAGGCTGATTCGCTTGCGATCCCACTCCCTCCGTCGTAGTAATGAGGAAGTTATAGGCGAAATCACTCTTCTCTTTTGCCTGCGGGAAGCTATTCGGGATTGGTAAGTGCGACGGTCCCAACTCCTGAAGAACAGCAATCCACTGTTCCTGGTGCATGGTGTCCCGCGCGATATTAAACGAAAGCATGTCCTTCATGCCGGGGTCGTCCGTCATGTTGTACAGGCGCGCTGCAAGTGCCCGCCCCGTTGCTTCTGCGGCCACGTTGCAATACATATCAGCCGCGATGTTACCGCTCGCGTAAATGTGTGACATGTTGAAAGGCACACCGTTCGAATCTACCGGGAGCGCGGCAAGGCCCGTAGAAAGAATCTGCCGCATATCCATGCCGCCCAAAACTGCATTCACTGCCGGGCTGCCCGCAGCCATCTCATCCTGCAACGACACCGGCGCGCCTTCCAGGTTCAAGGCGACCGCGGTTGCCAACATCTCGATGTGGGCGATCTCTTCCGTTGCCGTGTTCATCAGCATGTCGCGATACTTCACCGGACCCCGGCATCCCCAGGCCTGGAAGAAATACTGCATGCATACGCGGATCTCTCCCTCAATCCCGCCTATCGCCTGCTGCAAGGCCTTTGCAAATAGCGGATTCGGTTTCTCAACCCGCACTGGATACTGAAGTTTCTTATCTGTGTAGAACATCGCTAGTTGGACTTCGTCGCGAAGGCGTCGATACCTCGGGGAAGTTCAGTGTAAATCTGCGGTACCCACGTAATTGCCATCATGTTCGCCTCGGAACAGGGACACCGTAAAGTAGAAAGCAGTCTAACCCGAAAAGGAACACTAAATGACACTAGCCGACGCGCGCCGCGTCATCGCAGCCGCAGAGAAGAAAGCCGAAGAGATTGGACAGCCCATGAACATCGCCGTGGCCGATGCAGGCGGCAACCTGGTAGCGCATGTGCGAATGGATAAAGCCTGGATGGGCAGCGTAGATATCTCCATCAAGAAAGCTTGGACCGCGCGTGCCTTCGATATCTCCACTAAAGACCTGGCTGAACACAGCCAATCGGACGGTCAATTTTTCGGTATCCACGCCTCGAACGGCGGACGAGTGATGATCTTCGCTGGCGGCATTCCGTTGCAGCGCGACGGCCAGGTTGTCGGCGCCATCGGCGTCAGCGGCGGCTCGGGCAAACAAGACCACGAAGTGGCGGAAGCCGGTGCCCAAGCTTTCTAAGTAAGCGCCTGAAGAACGCCCGCAAAGAAATCGTTATCGCTCGCTTGCGCCGACCCGGTCGGTTTCGGCTGCGCACTCCAAACCACAATCACTACGCGCTGGGCGGGGTTGATGTAAATGCTCTGCCCAAATATGCCGAACGCGCGAAAGGCCCCGCCGGATTCAGGCCACCACATGTATCCGTAAGGCACTTGCCGGCCGCCCACGCGCTTCGGCTGTCCGGCATCTGGGAACCATCCGCGTGGCACCACCTGTTTGCCGTCCGCCATCCCTCCGCCTAAGACAAACTGACCGAAGCGGCCATAGTCTCGCAACGTGGCCGCGAAACCGCTTCCACCAAACTCGGTGCCTCCGGCAGACTCCGTCCACCACGTTGCACTCTGCTCCATCGCGAAGCGGGACCAGATCTTCTCACTCAGGTACTGCGAGAGAGGTCGCTTGACTGCGGCCCGGACTAAAGCTCCCAACACGAACGTTTCACCGGTGTTGTAGTTCCATTCCGTGCCTGGCTGCGCCGCTCGCGGCAGCGTAGCCATGAACTGAAGCAGCGCACCGGGCCGTTGCGCGGATTGCAGATCAAGCATCTTGCGCCGGTCGGAACTCGGGTCGGTGTACGCTTCGTTCCAGCGCACGCCCGAAGCCATCTGCAGAAGGTTGCGGATGGTCGCGCCCTCATACGCACTGCCTCGCAACTGGGGAAGGTACTTCGTAACCGGATCGTCGAGTCCGCCAATCAGCCCGTCTTGAATCGCTGCCGCCGCTAGCGTGGATGTGATGGATTTCACCACGGAGAACGAGACCCATTTGGTATCGGGCGTGTTGCCGAACTGATACTGTTCCAAAACCACCTGTCCGTCCTTCAACACCAGCAGGCCAGCCACCCGATTCAGCCGGACGTAGTCCGCCAGGTGCAGCGTTCCTCCGTCCGACAGAAATGAAACGTCGCGAAGCTGCGCACGGGCACGTGGCAAAGGAAATACGTGTCCGCCGTTCGGTACAACGGCGGAAGGAAAGACGCGATCGATATGCCGGAAGGTATTTACTTCCAGCTGCAACGGAAGGGTTCCGTCGTAAACCTCGCGTACCGAACCAATCTGTTCGGCGGCCGTGGCCGCCAAACAGACAAAAGCAATGGCAGCTGCCGAAGCAAACGCCATCAACCTAGTAGGGGGTCTGACCACCCGTGGCTCCGTAAACCTCGCCCGTTACAAAGCGCGCTTCATTCGACGCCAGGAAAACGAAGAGCGGAGCAATCTCCACGGGTTGCGCCGCACGTTCGAACAGCGTGTCGTGGCCGAACTTTTTCACTTTCTCTTCCGGCATAGTGGCAGGAATCAGCGGTGTCCATACCGGACCAGGAGCCACCGCGTTCGCGCGTACGCCCTGCTTCATGCCAATCTGCGACAGAGTTTTGGTCATGCTCACAATCGCCGATTTCGTGGCAGCGTACGGTAGCAAATTAGGGCTTGGATCGTACGCCTGAATGGACGCCGTGTTGACGATGGCACTGCCCGGCTTCATGCGTGGCAACGCCGCCTTCGCCAACCAGAACAAAGCATACACATTGGTCTTGAAAGTACGGTCGAACTCTTCCGTGCTGAATTCCTCAATGCTGTTGTGAGTCATCTGGAAGGCCGCCACATTGATCAGCAGATCAATCTTGCCAAAGCGGGAGAGCACCTGGTTCACCAGGCCCTTGCAGTGCTCCTCTTCGCGTAAATCGCCGGGCAGCTTAAGCGCTTTGCGGCCGGCCTTCTCAATCCAACTCGCCGTGTCGCTGCCGTCTTTTTCCTCTTCCGGCAGATAGCTGATGGCCACGTCTGCGCCCTCGCGCGCGAAGGCAATCGAAACAGCCTTTCCAATGCCGCTATCCCCGCCAGTGATGAGCGCGACTTTCCCCGTCAGCCTGCCCAGGCCCTGGTACGATTCCTCACCATGGTCTGGGCGTTGTTGCATGTCGCCGGTTAAACCGGGATGAGCGATGTTCCCTTGGCCTGAATCGGACTTCGGGCCTTGTTGTTTAGGGTCTTTTGTCGAAGGTTCTTGAATTGCAGATTCCGCCATATTGGCTCCCTGCATTAGAGACAGAACAGTGCGGAATTCGTAACGTGATTAACGGTCCACTCAGAAGAGTTCTGGGTCCGCTACGCCACCAGCAAGCGGTCCACTGAGGCCCTGGCAGAACCACCTTTTATGTCGGGAGTTATGGTGAGCTCCAGAGCTAGAACACCGTGGAGGTTGACGTTGTAATCCTCTGTCTCGCGCGAGGATCCATTCGGGCTGAAGTTCCACTGCTGCTGAACAATCCTGGTCCAGGGTCCGTTGGTAGCAGGCGCCCACTGCAGCACGAATTGTTGCGTCCGCTCCAGTTCCAGTTCCGAGAATACAAGTTGTATGCGGCGGATGGGGCGCGGATTGGTGAAGCTTACTCTCAGGGTTTGCGTTCCGGGAGCCTCGGCACGCCAGCCGCCCTCCGGTAGCAGTGTGGATTCCGAAGCAGCCAGCGCTTCTGCTGCACTCGCATCAACACCTGCCACTTGTTCGGAGACGATCCAGTTTTCTGTCGCCATTACAGTTTTTGTCATTTTGCGTTTTCCTTTGGGAACTCAGGGCTTGTCTGCTCAATCCGCAAGATAGGGCCTCCTTCATACAACGGACCCTCTTCGCGGATAAAAGCCGGCGATTCGCCACCCATAATCCAGATGTGAAAGTCGGGCGGTTCTTTCCCGATTATTGGCGCAATCATCCCGGTAACACCGCCGATCTCGACATGAAGAACAAAGTCCACGGCTTTGCGCCGGGTGCCCGCCACCGTGAAGGGACACTCGCCCGCCGCCTTGATCGAGATATGCACCAGCCGGGGCTTTGTGCCGGGCGCGACAAACGAAACCTTCGTCTCAACCCCGGAAGTCGGAATATTCATCAGCAGATTGGGCGGCAGGCCATTTGCAACATCCGGCGGAAGATCCATGTGATCCTCGCGTACCTTGCCATCCATTTTGGTTGTTATTTGACCGGTGGTGCCATTGATAAGAATGTCGCTTTGCTTGGGAAAAAAAGGCCCGTGCTGAATATGATGATCGCTGATCAGCTTAAACACGCGACGCTGCGAAAACACCGTGGTGTCGTCATCGATTGAGCCGTCCCGGAAATGGAAAACGAGCCGGGACTTCACCACGTCACCATGAACGCTCTGGATCATATCTCCGGTAGCCAGGCGTTTGCCATCCAAGGTCCTCAGTACAACGAAGCCGTGCGCTGAGCCTTGCGGATGCAGAACGCAAACTGGCTCTGCCCGTACCTTGGCTCCTCCCAGAATCAAAAGCGTCAGCAGGCTGACGACCGAGCGAACAGACATTGCTGGCATAGCTTTACTCGCTTATAGTATCGGGAGTCTCCTGCGTACTCTGGTCTGCCGACGGAAACGCAATCCTCACCTGTGTGCCCGGGCCGCCCTGGACGTGAACATCCCCGCCTAGTTGCTTTGCCAACACCGACACCAGTTTTAGCCCCAGCGAAGTGGCACGCTCAGAATCGAACTGGTCGGGCATGCCAACACCATCATCCGCCACCTCCAGCACGCATCGGCCGGAGTCACACTGCAAGGAAATAAAAATATTTCCCGACCGCCCTTCAGGAAAGGCGTGCTTCAGGGCGTTCGTCAGCAGCTCGTTCACAATCAGTCCGCACGGTACCGCCTGCAGCAATGGAACAGCCACGTGGGTGGAAACGACAACCCGTATCCGTTTCGAATCCACTCCAAAGAACGACACCAGATGTTGGGTCAGCCGGTCGAGATACGGATGGAAATCCACATGAGCCAGGTCGGGCGAGCTATAGAGCAGCTCGTGAATCTCGCCGATGGAGCGAACCCGATTGCCCGCCTCATCGAACATCTGGCGCACTCGGTCCTCTTGCACTGTGCCCGATTGAAGCGCCAGCAGGCTGGTGATCACCTGCAGATTGTTCTTCACCCGGTGGTGAATCTCCTTTAGCAGGACCTCTTTCTCCTGCAGGGAGGCGTGTAGTTGTTCCTGCGCGTGTCGACGATCCGTCTCGTCACGCATGACCTTGGCGAACCCGCGCACACGCTGTTCGTTATCGCGCATCACGGTCATTACGCCATTGCACCAGAAGCGAGTACCGTCCTTGCGCACGTGCCATCGTTCATCAATGGCGCGGCCGAGTGTCGCTGCGGTTTGAAGCTCGCGCTCCGGAATCCCGGCCGCTCTGTCCTCGGGTACGAACAGCATGGAAATAGGCTGGCCAATGGCTTCTTCGGCTGTGTAACCTAAGGCACGTTCAGCACCCGTATTCCACGTGATGATGCGCCCGTTTACATCCGTTTGGAACAGGGCGTAATCAAACCCGTTATCTGCGAATAACCGGAACTGCTCCTCACTCTGCCGCAGTGCTTCTTCTGCTTGCTTGCGCTCTGTGATGTCCACACAAGCGCCGGACATGTAGTCAGGCTCGCCGGCCTCATCTCGCGCCACTTCGCCCTGGTCCATAAACCAGCGCTCGGAGCCATCTGGTCGAACCACTCGAAACTCAACATTCAGGTGTACGCCTTCAGCCCGGGTTTTTTCGAATGCAGCTTCCACTCTCTGCCGGTCGTCGGGATGCAACAGGTCGAAAAAATCCTGAATATTGCGAGGCGCCTCTTCCGGTCGCAGGCCGAAGAGTTCGCACAGGCTAATGTCGAAACTGTCGGTATCGGCCTTGATGTCCCAGTGCCAGGTGCCCACCCGCGCCGCTTGCAACGCAATCTGCAGTCGCTCCTCGCTTGCTTGCAGCGCCCCTTGCAGTCGCTTGTGCTCGGTGGAATCACGCGTGATCTTGGCAAAACCGGTAAGGGCGCCGCTCTCGTCCCGGATCGCCGTTACGGTTCCCTCCGCCCAATAGCGTTCGCCATTCGGGCGAACCAGCCAGCGTGTGTCGTCCGCCACGCCGTGCGTTCGTGCCTCCTCCAATTCCGCCTGCGGTACGTGGCGCTGCTGGTCTTCCTCGGTAAACAGGCACGTGAAGAGTTGGCCGAAAATCTGTTGCTTCGAATAGCCACTAATCCGTTCGGCTCCGCGGTTCCAGCTGTTCACACGTCCGGCGGTGTCCATCGTGAAGATCGAGTAGTCGGTGACGCCCGCAACCATCAGCCGGAACTGCTCGCTGGCTTCGCGGTCGGCGGACACCACCGTATCGCTAGCCCGCTGCCGCCGCCGCTCTTTCTCTTGCTTAAACAGGGCCAGTTGGATCACTGCGCCCAGTTCGCTCGCCTTTGCCGGCTTCATCAAATACCCCAGCGGTTCCGTATGTTGCGCCCGCTCCAGTAGATGCCGGTCCGAATAGCCGGTCAGATACACCACCGGAATGCCCAGCGGTTGCAGTTCCTGGGCGGCCGCGATCCCGTCCATGCTCCCGGAAAGCATGATGTCCATCACTACCAGGTCCGGGGAACTCTCGCCCCCTGCGCGCACCGCTTGCTCACCGGAATGCGCCACCCCCACCACGTCGTAGCCCTGCGAAGTCAGAGTCTCCTTCAGCTGTTCTGCGATAAGGTGCTCATCTTCGACGATCAAAATCTTCTTTTTAACCACAATGCTCTCCGGGGGAAAACGGCGGGCCGGCACGAAAATGCATCATCATTTCAACTCGCCGTTGCCGAGCCTTTAAGCGAAGTAGCACTCTTTACCGCCTCCACAAACAAATCGAAACTGGACGGCTTGGTGATGTATTCGCGGGCTCCACCTTCAAGAGCGTTATTGATATCGCTTTCCGCTGCCGAGGTGCTGAACATCACCACCGGAATCCCGCGCAGAGTGCTGCTGGCCTTCAGCTCCGTCAGCACCTCCAGCCCATTCTTCTTCGGCAGATTCAAGTCAAGAAGGATCAGATCGGGCAACAATCCCAGGTCCGTACTCTCAACCGCACGTAGGATTCCCAGTGCCTCCATGCCATCTCGCGCTCGGGACAGCCGAATGTGCGGCGCCTGCTCCCTCAGGATAATGCTTACTAGGGTGAATGCCGCATCGTCATCCTCAACGTACAAAACGGCGTGAACTCCCATCCTCCTTCGACGGCAGCAACCAGCAATTCCGTACAAAGATCTGTTTCCCCAAGGGTTTGTCCTTGTACGCAATCTCTCCCTGGCTGGATATCATGGACCGATGGCTAGCAAACGCATTCTGATCGTTGAGGACGAGACTGTCACGGCTTTGCACCTCCAGCAGCAGCTAAGCCAGCTGGGATACCACATTCCGGCCGTCGCGACCTCGGGCGAGGAAGCCGTCCGATTAGCGGAGGAACTCAACCCCGACCTGGTCTTGATGGACGTTAAGCTGGCAGGAGCAATGGACGGACTCGACGCGTCACAGCGCATCCGGGAAAAAGCTGCCATACCGATTGTCTACCTGACTGCCTACCCGCAATCCTTCGTACAAGCCCCTAACCGCATGCAGCCGCCTAAGATCTGCATCGGCAAGCCTTTCTCGCTCCCCGCCTTACAAGCCACCATCAAGCTGGCCCTCAGCTCCCAGTAGGGCTGTGCCCGCTGCAGGCGCGTCACGCCAAACCTAATTTTTTCATCTCCCGCCGAACCAGCCACTTAGCGCCTTTTCACCCCGCCGCACGAAAACCGTTCGGGCGATCCTGGCGTCAGAATGAGCGTCCAACAACCAACAACCGCAAACCGCAGCACCGGCCCTCGCACCCCTGAAGGCAAAGCCGTCTCGTGTCTCAACAATTTCAAACACGGGCTCACCGGCGATTTCCGCGTCCTCCAGTCCGAATCGCAGGAAACCTTCTTTGAACTCCGCAACGCCCTGCGCGCCGAACACGCCCCCGCCACTGCCACGGAGTCTTTATTGGTAGACCGCATGGTCGAACACGTGTGGCTCTCCCAGCGGGCCGGCCGCTTCCAGAACGAGGCGGCCCGCGACGGCAACGAAAGCTGGTTCGCCCTCATGCTCCGCTACCAGACCACACACGATCGCGGCTTCCACCGGTGCCTGGCCGAACTCCGCACCATGCGCCGCGAACGCCGCCAAAACAGCGAGGAAGCGCAGCGCCAGGAAGCGCAGCAGTTCGAATCGCAAAACGCCGAACTCGCTGCAAACACTCGCCTCACCAACGCGCGCGCAGCCGAAATCGAGCTCCGAAACAGCCTAAGATTGACTCCTGCAGTTCAGGTTGCCGGACCCGCACCCACTTCGTTTCGCAAAAATAATCACGAAGGTGCCGAACTGGCCTCTGATGACACGGATCGGTGCCTGCACGAGAGCGAAAAAGCCGCCGCTTGAAGGCAATCAGGCCAGTTTGCGGGGGAACGTTAGCCGACCCCTTCCTCCCGGCCGGGAACGGAAACGTCGAAAGCGTTCAGCAGAACCGATACCAGGCAGTAGCAACCAATCAGGTAAGCGAGTTCCGCCATCCCGTCCAGGCCAAATGCGCTCACTGCAGCCTGATACGTGGTCTCCGGAAGCTGACTGCCCCGGCTGAGCACGGCTGCAACATCGTAGGCGCTCGCCTCTTCCTTCGTCAGGTCGCTCGGCCGTTCGCCCGCTACGATGGTGGCAATTTTCTCGCTCGACAGTCCGGCCTGCGCGGCCACCCGTTCATGGGCATAGATTTCGTATCGCGATTTGAACTGTGCGCCCGTTACCAGGATCGCGACCTCGTGGGCAGCCTTCGGCAGCGTCGAGTGCTTCGCTAGCGACGTAAATACATTCCACGTGGAGGCGCCGAACTGTGGAAAGTGAAGCATGGCATTGAACGGTCCCGCCAGCGCTCCGTCGTCCCGCTTCGTCACGAAGCCATGCAGATTTCGTTCTATTCCGGCTACCATCTCGTCGAAAAGGGGCCGTTGTTCAGCAGAAAGAGTGTCGGGTGGTAAGAGCTTCAAGCGCATACTGTTCTCTCTCAGTGGAGCTTTCTTCAGTCAAAGCTGCTACGCGCAAACTCGCAGAACGCCCAATTCTTGCCTCTGCGTACACTGGAAGTGGCATGAGGATCTGCTACTTCGACGCGTTTTCAGGCATTTCGGGCGATATGACTGTGGGCGCTCTGCTCGACGCCGGCGCCGATTGGAACGCGCTTGAAAATGCCCTGCAGAGTCTTCAACTCGGTGCCCGTTTCCGGCTGGAAAAGACCAAGCGCAAGGGAATGGCGGCTTCCAAGTTTTCGGTCGATTTCGAAGAGCAGAAGAAGCACCGGCATCTGCCCCATGTGGAAAAAATCATTCTCGGCGGAAGCCTGTCGGAGCGAGCGCAGTCAAATGCGCTGGCCGTCTTTCGGAAACTAGGTGATGCGGAAGCGAAGTCCCACGCCGTTCCGATTGAGAAAGTGCATTTTCATGAGGTCGGCGCAGTCGATTCCATCTGCGACATCGTCGGCGCTTGCGTCGCGTTGGACTTGCTCGATATCGACGAGGTCTCGAGTTCACGCATCAACGTCGGCAGTGGAACGGTCAACACGGAACACGGCGTACTGCCGGTGCCCGCGCCTGCGACAGCGGAATTGTTACGCGATAAGCCAATTTATGCGAGTGGTCCTGAAGCGGAGCTGACAACACCCACCGGGGCGGCTATTCTCAGCACGCTCGCAACAAGTTTTGGTGCCATGCCGGCCGTCCGTTTGCTCTCACAGGGCTTTGGCGCAGGTGATAAAGACTTTCCAACCCAGGCCAACGTGCTGCGCGTCCTCATTGGCGAACGCACGGGAGCCGCCGAAAGCACCACCGTGCACGTGCTGGAAGCGAACATCGATGATTCCACGCCGCAGGTCCTCGGTTACGCCATGGAACGGCTGCTCGAAGAAGGCGCGCTCGATGTCACGCTTACCCCGATCCTCATGAAAAAGAACCGGGCGGCGACGCAGCTCTCCGTTCTTGCCACGCCCGATGCCACCGAGCGTCTCGCCGCCATTCTGTTCCGCGAAACCAGCACGCTCGGCCTGCGCATCACCGAAGCGCAGCGGCGAGTGCTGGAGCGAGGCTTCGATGAAGTCAGAACTCCATTCGGATTAGTGCGTGTGAAGCGCAACTCCCTCGGCGGTTTTACGCCCGAGTACGACGACTGCCGCCAACTGGCGAGGGAAAATGATGTTCCTCTGCGCACCGTGCTCGCTGAGGCTTACAAGAACGAGAAATGAGTAAAGGTAAGTACTACCTCACGACGCCGATCTATTACGTGAACGCGGCGCCCCACATCGGACACGCCTACACCACCATTGCGGCCGATACCATCGCGCGCTGGAAGCGTTTGCAAGGCTACGACGTGGTGCTGACCACCGGCACCGATGAGCATGGAACGAAAGTAGAACGTGCCGCCAAAGCACAAGGCAAGTCGCCGCACGCTTTTGTCGATCTGATCTCGAACGAGTTTCGAACGCAGTGGCAAAAGCTCGACCTTCAAATCGACCGTTTTCAGAGAACCACAGCCGAGAATCACGCTAGGTTAGTCAATCGTCTGTTTGAAACCTGTCGGACGAACGGTTACATCTACAAGGGAACCTACACCGGCCTGTATGCCGTCGTCAGCGAGTCTTTCGTCAACGACGCAAAGCCCGGAGACGTGGATCCCGAAACCGGCAAACCCTACGAAGAGGTCACTGAAGAAAATTACTTCTTCAAGCTGTCGGAGTTCACCGACCGGCTGTTGCGTTTTTACGAGGACAATCCCGACTTCATCACGCCGGCCATCCGTCGAAATGAGGTACTCGCATTCGTGAAGCAGGGCTTGTCCGACCTCTCCATCACACGCACCAGCATTAAATGGGGTATTCCTGTCGAGGCCGACCCCTCGCATGTTTTCTACGTTTGGTTCGACGCCCTGACTACCTACATCAGCGCCGTTGAAGGGCAGGGTCTTTGGCCGGCAGATCTGCATCTGATCGGCAAAGAGATACTGCGCTTTCATTGCGTGTATTGGCCTGCGTTCCTGATGGCCGCCGGATGGGAGCTGCCGAAGAAAGTCTTCGCGCACGGCTGGCTGCTGTTTGAAAACGACAAGATGAGTAAGTCGCGCGGCAATATCGTCCGCGCCACGCCCATTGCGGAAACCATGGGCGCAGATGCCCTGCGCTACTTCCTTTTGCGCGAAATTGTTTTCGGTCAGGACGGAAGCTTTAGTTTCGATGCCTTGGTGGGACGCTATAACGCCGACCTCGCCAACGGCTTGGGAAATCTCGCCAGTCGCACTCTGAACATGATTCAGCAGTACCGGGGCGGTTTGATCCCAGGCTCGGAGGGGACCGAAGCAATTGCGCGGGAAGCCGGCGAAGCTGTGCAATCGGCAATGGCCGCGTACGAAGCGTTTAACTTCTCGGGGGCTCTTGAGCAGGCATGGCGCATCGTCTCCGCTGTGGACAAATACATTGTTGAGCACGCGCCCTGGAAGCTCGCCAAGCAGGAAACAAACCATGCGCAAAAGACGCTGGACGACGTCCTCTATACGGCGGCGGAGGCCTTGCGCTTGGTATCCGCGCTGGTAAGCCCGGTTCTGCCGCACTCTGCGCAGGCGATATGGGCACAGTTGGGATTTGCTACTCCGGTCTCGGACATCTCGGTGCAGGACCTCGCCTGGGGACGGTTGCAACTCGGGCAGCGCATTGGCGCCATTAGCCCGGTGTTCCCTCGATTGGACGTGAAAGAAACAGTGGAGAAGATGCAGGAACGCGAAGGAATCGAGAAGGACAGACAGTCTGCGCTGATGGGCAAAGCACCCGAAAGCACAACCGCGCCGGAGGCGGCGAAACCATCGGATGCCGCAGCCGCCGGCTCGGCCCCTATGTCCTCGGCTCTCATCTCGATCGACGATTTCAGTAAAGTCGATCTGCGCGTCGGGGAAGTAAAGCACGCTGAACCGGTAAAGGGTGCCGACAAGTTACTTCACCTCAAAGTCGATATTGGAGAACCGGAGCCCCGCACCATCGTTGCGGGCATTGCACTGGCTTACAAACCGGAGCAACTCGTCGGGCGCAAAGTCGTCATTGTTGCCAACTTACAGCCGCGAAAGCTACGCGGGTTGACTTCACAGGGCATGATTGTCGCGGCCAGCCTTGAAGGTGGTGCTCCGGTGCTTGCCAGTTTTCTTGAAGACGTTCCGGTGGGCGCGCGTCTTAAATAAACCGTGACGCTGGTTGATTCCCATTGTCATTTGGACGACGGCCAGTTCGATGCAGATCGCGAGCAGATCATCCAGCGTGCCCGTGAAGCTGGACTGAAGTACATGCTCTCCATCGGTACGGGCGATGGTCCGCCCGACCTCGGAGTCGCTGTTCGTCTGGCCGATGCTTACGATCTTGTCTATGCCACCGTAGGCGTGCATCCAAACGATGCGGCTAAGGTGGAGGCAAAAACGTTTTCGGATCTGTCGCGATTACTTCAGCATCCGAAGGTCAGAGCAATTGGTGAGATTGGGCTCGATTATCACTGGGGCGTTCCTAAAGAAACGCAAGTGCCAGTCTTTGTCCAGCAACTCGCCATGGCTGCCGAAGCGCGGATGCCGATCGTAATTCACACTCGAGATGCCTGGGACGATACGCTGGCTATCTTGAAAAGAGACTGGGCTCCGACTGGGCTTCCGTGCATCATGCATTGTTTTACCGGCGACCGCATTCAAGCGCAGGAGTGTGTTGATTTGGGCTTCTATCTGGCTTTCGGCGGTGTTGCTACTTTTCCGAAGAACGCCGAACTAAGGGAAGCCGCTCGAGTCGTCCCAAATGAAAAGTTGCTGCTGGAAACAGACAGCCCTTATTTAGCTCCGGTGCCATTCCGCGGCAAGCGCAACGAACCTTCGTTTGTGAAACACACGGCTGAAATCATCGCCGGGGTTCGGGGCGTTAGCGCGGAAGAACTGGGGCAGCAAGCCACCGCAAATTTCGAGCGGGCACTGCTTTCAATTGGTGTATGAGTCTCTGTTTGTCTGAAGTTACGTCGATCGGATGCAAGCTACACTGAGGGTTCGCGACCACTTGAGTCTCCATGTTCAGTAAGATTCGACAATCTCTCACCGCTCGCGAGGCATTCAACCTCGTTGCGGCGGATCTGCGCGAAGTGGAGCGCGAAATCGGCATCGAGTCGGTAGCCTCGGTGGATGCCATCACCACCATCAACCAATACCTGCAAGCGGGCGGCGGTAAGCGGCTGCGTCCTGCGCTGCTGCTTCTGGTGAACCGGCTATTCGGACCCTCAAACGATTGTGCAAGAAGCTTGGCGGCGGTTGTGGAAATGATCCATACTGCCACCCTTGTGCACGACGATGTGATTGATTATGCGAAGACACGCCGTGGGCGTCCTTCGTCGAACGTTGTCTGGGGAAATCACATCGCGGTGCTGGCCGGCGACTGGCTGTATATGCAGGCCTTTCAGCTTGCCTTGCGACAGCGGAATTTTCACATGCTCGATCTGCTGATTTCCCTGACGCAGATGATGGTCGAGGGTGAACTGCTGCAGCTGGAGCGGCTGCACCGGGTCGAGATTACCGAGGCGGATTACATGGAGCTTGTCGATCGCAAGACTGCCAGCCTGTTCTCCGCATGTGCGTCGTTGGGCGCCTGTGCTGCGGGTGCCACTGACACCGGCGAATCCAGATTAGCGGAGTTTGCCTGGAACCTTGGCATGGCGTTCCAACTGGTGGACGACATCCTCGATTTCACGTCCACAGAAAAGATTTTGGGCAAGCCGGCCGGTAACGATTTGCGCGAGGGGAAAGTGACGTTGCCCATGATCTACGCGCTGCAGAACGCTACCGTCGATGAGCGAGCCTCTGTGGAAGCGGTCGTGACCGACGGCAACTACGAGCAAGTGCCGTTTATGCGCATGCTGCAGATTCTGGAGGCCCATAACGCCATCCCGCGCGCTTACGAACGGGCGCACATCTTCACGGAAAAAGCACGAAGTATCATCGCGGAATTCCCTGATTCAGCAGCGCAGCGCGCGCTGCAGGGCATCGTGGAACTGGTCACCGAACGCGAAGCGTAACGCAACTGCCTACTGCAGCAGATTGCTCTTGCGTTGCGCACCCATGCCGGCCACCACTTGCGCATGGTTGATTGCAGCCGTTAGCGAAGTTCCTCCAATGATGTTTCCGATCAAGGTGGGAAGCAGGTAGCCGACCGCGATCGCCATCCAACTCTTGGCTCCGACCATCACCAGGAACAGGACCTCCACCGCACCCGCAACAATGTGGGTGAGACCAGCGAGGCCTACGGCGTAGGTAAGAATGCTGATGATGAGAACGCGGTCGGCATGCACGGCCGCCAGCATCCAGACCACCATCGCAATCAGCCAGCCCGCGAAGATGCCGCGCAAGATCGCCTGGCCGAACGTAACGTGCGCTGCTTCCGTGGCAAGGGCTAGCATGGCGGCTTGAATTTTGGGCTGGAACATGGGCGTGTTCCCCGCAATCCAGGCGAATAAGTGGGCACCGACCAGGTTGGAAATCAGGACAATGGTCCACAGCCGTAACACGCTGACGAACGCGGCCGGTGTTCGGCGTGTCAGCAGTGGAATGATCGCCGTTAGGGTGTTTTCGGTAAAAAGTTGCTGGCGGCCAATGATGACGAGTAGGAAGCCAAGCGGATATCCGAGACTGACCAGCAGATGCCGCCACGGAGCATCGGGCAGATAGGCATACAGCAATGCCTGTCCCACGAGTGAGAAGCCCATCGACATGCCGGCCGCGAAGCCAGACCACGCGAGCGCGGAAGCCGGGCGGCTCAGTTCCTCTTCGCCATCGTGGCGGATGGCTTCGTGGACAACAACAGCGCTGACGGAAGTTCTATCCTCGGCTTCTTCCTTCTGCCGCTCTGTCAGGTCGGGAGTAATCAGCGCTTCGTGATTATTTTCGTCGTCAATCAACATCGTTGACGTTTACAGCGCCGTTGCTTCGCGCTGCATGATCTTTCGCAGCAGCACCGGGAAATCGCGATCCAATAGCATCTTCAGCGCCATGCGGCCGCGCTCTGCTGCTTCCGGATGATTATCGAGGTACAGTTGCGCAAGCTTCCATCGAATCACCATCGCTCGAAGCGAACTTTCGTCCAGAGACTCACTGGCTATGCCGACAGCACTCATTGCAATAGATTGACGCAATTAGTGCCGGAATGCGACAGAGTTCGTACCGGTCAGGTACTAGGCCGGTTCGAAAGCAGAAGCTTACCGCCGCTGCGCACCACCGCGAACATATGGTCTGAGCCCACCAGATCCGTCAAGTGCTTCAGGGTATCCGCATAAGTCACAACGTAGACGGGCTGAGTATTTTTCCAGAGCTGAATGAATTGTTGATCGTCAATAAATACATGCGGCGCGCCCGGCGCATAGGAGCCGTACTCAAGGTTGAAGTAACGTCCGTTCAAGAGCAAAGGATCGTAGTCGGTATAGAACGCCACCGAATCGTAATCGTAGTATTGCCCGTTGAAGACGAGTGTTCCTTTCGGCAGATGGTGGAGTGCCGCGGCTTCCGGGTAGGACGAAAGATAAGGATCGAAGGCCGTCAACGCCAGGCGGGCAGCCTGGAAGAAGACAATCAGCATGACGGTGATGCCGGCATAGCGGATCCTGTTCCGCTGCGACAGCAGCGCGACCGTGCCGGCAAGCAACGCCGCTGTTGCCAGCGCAAGCGGAAGTCGAAGGTAGGCAAAGGCGGAGAACGTCAAATCGGCCATATGGCCGAGCGATAGCGTGTAGACGTCCGGATTATTGCTGAGCGCGTCCGAGATGTCGCCCGGTGTTGGCAAGTGCCAGACCCGAATCAAAATCGCTGCGCAGGCAACGCAGCCGATTCCGGTGATTGCGGCCGCGATGCGAAAGGGCCACCTGCCTCCTGACCAGCCTGAAGCAAGAACCGACCCGATCAGCAGCGCCAGGGCAGGGTAGATCGGCATGGAATAGTATTCCTGCGTGGTCGAAAAAGTGAAGAAGATTAGAACGAAGCCGATCCAGATCAGACACAGCAGATAAAGCTTTTGCAGGCGTGTGTGGGGTACGAACTGGTGCCGCCGCAATCCGAATAAGGCGAAACTCCAGGGAAAGAACCACACCAGGTGATACAACCAGAACCAAATGCGAGGCACCGTGTTGTAGTCCCGGGGCCAGCGGTTGTTGGTGAAGCGCAGTATCTGGTCGTTGATGAAATAAAACCAGAAGAAGCCTCGGAACTTATACCCGAAGTGGTCACCCGGGTGAACAGCGAAATCGAAGTAGGGCGGATTGTTTCGAATAGCAAGAACATGCCAGGGAACGGCCACCAGAAGGAAAGCCAGAAATGCTGTTGCGGGTCTCAGGCGTTTCCAGGTATTCCAACTGAGGAACTGCCGCGTCGCGAGCAGATACAAGCACACGATGCCCAAGGGAAAGACGATGCCGATCAGTCCCTTCAGTAACGCTGCACATCCGACGCTGAGGCCAAGCATGACTGCCCAGAAAAGGGTGCGTTTTTCGTCGTCGGCTAACAGCCGCAGAAACGCCCAAAGCGCCAATGCGATGGCCAGCGTGAGAATGACATCAGGTATAACAACGCGTGTGAAAAGGAACAAACCCACGGAAGTTGCCAACACCAGGCCGGCATAGAAGCCGACGCGGGCGGAGCCGGCCCAGCGCCCGATCGCATAGACAACCAGACAAAGTAGAGTGCACGCAATCGCGTTAGGGATGCGCGCCACCCAGTCCTTCACCCCAAACACTTGGTAGAGCGACATTGTCAGCCAATATTTGAGCGGCGCTTTGTCCAGGAAAACAACGCCGTCCAGTCGGCCGGTTACCCAGTCGCCGCTGCGCAGCATGTTGCGGGCGATCGCTGCCTGTGCTCCATCCACGTCGTCCATCAGGTGCGGCGGACTCACCACGCCAACCCAGAACGTAAGGGCGGAAATGATGACTAATGTCAAGATAGGAAAGCGGATACGAGCAGCAGAAACAGAGTGGCTTTGAGACGACACAGGTGCTTTGCCGTAAGTCTCTCAGATGCGCGAATGTTCGATTTGTCTGTTGTCCCTGACAACAGTGTCTTTGTGTAACTTGGCTGCCACCTCGCGCATCAGCTAGCCTGGAGCTTCTCCCAGGTTCGGCGGAACGGAGTTTTATCGATATGCGGTATAGCATTGTTGTCCCTTTTCACAACGAGGAACAGAACGTTGTGGAGCTTTACGTACAGACGAAAACTGTCATGGAGGGCATCGGCGATGACTTCGAGTTTGTTTTCGTCGACGACGGAAGTACGGACAACACGCTGCCCCTGCTGCGTCAGCTTGCGGACTGCGACGAGCGAGTGACCGTGGTGCAGTTCAGCCGCAACTACGGTCGCACAGAAGCCTTAGTGGCTGCCTTTCACGAGGCGCAGGGAGACTTCATCATCAGCATGGATGGTGACCTGCAACATGACCCCCAGGATATTCCCGCATTTGTCGAAAAGCTGGAAGAAGGGTACGACGTAGTCTGCGGTCTCAGACTGGTGCGCCCTGGCGACAACGTGCTGATGAAGCAGATCCCCTCGAAAGTAGCCAATTACCTGATGCGAAAAGCGAGCGGAGTCGAGGTTCACGATTTCGGGGGCGGCTTCAAGGCGCTTCGGTCGGATTTGATCAAACAAATTCCCATTTACGGGGAATTCATTCGATTCATCCCTGCACTCGCGTCGGCGTACGGCGCGCGGATCTGTGAGATCCCGATCAACATTGCGGAACGCAAACACGGAAAATCGCACTACGGCATCGGGCGTGTGGTGCCGGTGTTGTTTGACCTGATAACAATTCCGTTTCTGCTCCGGTATGCGTCCCGTCCCATGCACTTCTTCGGCGGCATGGGGCTGTTCGGTCTGGTCTGCTCGTTCATTTTGTCGGTGTGGTTGTTCGTTGAGCGTTTCATCTTTCACGTCAGCCTGATGAAGGATCACGGGCCGCTGCTCATCTTTTCCGGTGTGCTGGCGCTGGGTGCCCTCATGCTGTTTTGCTTCGGGCTTACAGGAGAAATGCTGCTGCGCAAACTGCATCAACAAGCTCCCGTCCGGCGCGAATCCGAAGCGTTGAGAGTCGTAACGCGGTTTCGTCAACCCTAACTGCCGCTATGGTCTGCGGCCCAGCGATACCGGGCCGTACCAGATACCTGTCTCTCGTCTCGTCCAAACCGCGCCGGTGTGAAATCTCTCTGCAGGGCGTGTGAAGTTGTAGTCGTAACTGACAATGCGCAAGTATCGCGGCGGCTTTGCGAACGGCGGGGCTTCCATCAGCCCTAAAACCGCCCGGTCACCACGCAAAATGCGATACACAAAACCTGCCAGCCACGGGTTCTCCCCTGGCGTGCCGAGCGCTGCGAACCACATCTGCCAATCGAGTCTCGGATGGTAGGGAGCAACCCAAGGCAGTCCTCGATTTACATCTCCCGGCTTGTAACGGAAGTTGTAAGGACGCCATTGTTGGCCGTCGTTCGAGCCTTCAATAACCAGTTCAGGACGAGTGGTTGTCATAACCGCAAAGAGACCGTAAGTATTGACGATCTCGAGACTGGCGATTGGCTCTGTCAGCCTGGCCAGCACTGCACTTTGTTTCTGCGACATCATGAGAACAAGCTGCGCGCATCCGATGAGCATTAAGGCAATCAACGCGACAGAAGATGCTGCTTGTGGAACTGTTCGAGGCAAGCGGTTCGTTGCACTTTTCGGTTCCGTCTGAGACCGCTTGGCGTTGAGCTCCGGGTCCAGGCTCCATAGGCAAAGGGCCAGCGTGAGCCAGTTGAAAAATGCATAGTTGCCCGTCAGCAGAATCACGAGCTGCAAAATCGCCAGCAGCGCCACTCCGCTGTAGCGGACTCGACGCGGGGCGAACAGGAGAAACGGTGCAAACAACTCGATCGCGAATGTAGCCCACGTCAACCCATCCAGTATTGGTGCTGGCAAGCGATAGGCATAATAAGCCACCGGATTTGGCAGTGGCTGCGTTAGAAAATGGAATCGCAAGGCATGACCATTGCGCCAGTTTGGGTCGTGAGACAGCAGCTTCACCAAGCCCGACTCGAACATCAAGCGAAATAGCAGCAGACGATACGCCCACAGTAAGAGGGGCGCTCCGGCAAACAGCGCCAGAAAGCCGGCTTCGAGCAGCAGGGCGTCCCACTGAAAGTTGGTAAAGGGCGAACCAACAACCACAATGGAGAGGTAAAGCACAAAGCACACAAAGCTGGCCGGTCGACTCAGGCGATTCAAGACGAGCAAACAGGCGCTAACACACCCGACCGCGCATGCTGCCAGAAGTAGCGCATTGCCGCTGCCGAACCAGAAGAGTGTCGGAACCAGGAAAAAGGCCCTGCTCCCTAGTTCGGCCCGAACCGCGGTGAGGAACTGAGACGCTGGAGCAATGCCATTGGAGCCGATGAGCCCGAGTACTTGCGGCCAAAGAGATGCGAAGGCTGCGAGATAGATAAGACCAAGTGCTCGCAGCCACAGCGTTTCCAAGCTTTCGAAGGCAGTCCGATGGGCAATCCAGCGGGGAACTTTCATCCAAAAAGACATGCGTTGCCTTCGAGCGTAGCGCGCGCCAGATGGCTTCACCGCCGGGAATTGTGCTATGTTGCCTACAGAAAGTACTCTCAATCGGCGCGGTAGCCAAGTGGTAAGGCAGAGGTCTGCAAAACCTTTATTCGGCGGTTCGAATCCGCCCCGCGCCTCCAACAAGTTGTAGTAAGCAAAGCATTTCTTCCTGGGATCTCGCGAGATCAAAGTGTACCCAAAGGCGCGAAAAAAGCAGTACTTTTCTTTGCCGTCTCCACGCGGTGAATTCGGCAACGACTGGGACAGTCTTTGCAATTCGGTTCACGGCTTCCCTCTGCGCTTCGAGACCTAGGCCGCTCTCTCCCTGCTTGTCCGTCGACACGCGGGAATACGCTACATAGCCAGTTTTCGAATTCGAATTTGGGGTCTGTACTCGTCTGATAACTTTCGACATCATCAGCAACGAACAGATCACAACTGAACAGGCAAGTACAGTCCAGGATCGGCTAAGTCAGTGACAGTTTGACAAGCACTCTGGCAACAAACAAACTCTGCAATTAGAGAGCAATCGTCGATTCGCCGGCGGCTCACCGAGAGAATTCCGAAATGAAACGACGCCAGAATGAAACGCGGGCTATCACTCTCGGCGTGGCGTCTCACGACGTCAATCGCAATCCGACGTCCCGCGCAACAGAGCGGATATGTGTGGCCGCCTCGGTGTATTCTTCTGGCGTTTTCAGGTGCTCGATCATGAGCGGAGTGTCCCCTCCTAAGCGACTAAGTTCGGTCAGATACCTGCGGTAGTCGATCTGACCGCGACCGGGCACGACCTCCAGGAAATGGATGTTCAATTCGGTGATCCACTGCAGATCCTTGGCATGACAGGAGACAATCCACTTGCCCAATTTCTGAAAGCATTCTCCGATGAAGTCGCTGTTGTTGTAGAAACGCTGAGGGCAGTTAACACCGTTGCACACGTCCAGGTGAACTCCGAAGGATGAGCGGTCGACAGCATGGATCAGATCAAGGTAAGAATCAGGCCCGTCCGGAAGATTCCATCCCATCATCTCGATTGTGAACTTCGTGCGAGTGGGTTTGACGGCGTCGACGACATGTCGACAGTTCTCGACGGTTGCATCAAAGAATTCCTTTGAAAGATTCTTCCGGTTGGGACCATACCATTCGGTCGGATTATAGGAGCCCGCGATGTCGACACAACAGCGAGCCCCAACGGCATCGGCGAGCGCACAGCGTTCTGTGACATAGCGGAGATTCTCGCGGCGCTTGTCACTATCCGGATCGAGCATATTCTTCCAAGCGCCCACCTCGGCGATAACAACGTTCGCATCTGTAAACGCCATTTCGATGGCCCGTATCCGATCTTTATCCCGAATGTCTGCCGGCGGGCAGTACGCGGCGTCGTAAAGTAAGCGCCGATGTTCCTGTGCAAGCTGAACTGGGTCGTCGGAGTGAAGGAAAATCGGTGCGCCGAGGCGGATGTGCTCACTGGTATGCGATTGCAGTGCGCTAGCTGGCACAGCAGCCGCAAAGCCGGCCAGAAGGGAACGGCGTGAGAATTGGGAAGCCATGCCTGGAAGTCTACAGCGGAATTGGTTGAGTCGAAAACGTCGCAGGCGTAACTAGGTCGGCCAAATGTTGGACCGACTCCCCTAGGACCAAACGGCGAGGATGCGGTCTACTACACAGAGCGTGGCCCGATATACTCGACAGTCGAATGAAAGCCTCGACCTTTCTTGCTGTAGTTATGGTGAGCCTCTCGTGTCTGTGCTCGGCGCAGACGCCTCCGGTGGATGGACTGGTTTCTCCCGAAGTACGTCCCGATCGAACCGTTGTGTTCCGCGTGCGCGCACCGAAGGCAACCGAAGTAACCCTATACGGCGATTGGATGCCGGTCGGTCACCCCCAACCGATGACCAAGGGCGAGGACGGCGTTTGGACCATCCAAACTGCCCCACTCGAAGCCAACGGGCACCTGTACTGGTTCAACTTGGACGGAGTTGCTGTTCCGGATCCCATTAACCCTGTCGTGAAGCTCCGGCAGCGGTCTTCGGCGAGCCTGGTTGAAGTGCCCTCGAGCCCGCCTGCCGCCTGGGAACTAACGGACGTCCCTCACGGCAGCGTGTCCACCTTGTGGCATAGATCCACAGTCCTCGACCGAACGGAACGCATGATCGTATATCTGCCGCCAGGTTATGAGCAGGCATCTGCCCGATACCCGGTCTTGTATCTCGTACATGGCAGCGGCGACGTGCCGGAGTCGTGGGTGAATGCAGGCCACGCAAACTTCATCCTGGACAATTTACTTGCGCAGAACAAGGCTAAGCCCATGCTTGTTGTTATGCCCGCGGGCCACGCCCGGCCTTATAGTGCCCCTCGCGGTGGGTCGCCCAGCAATAACCAGAAATTCGAGGAATATCTGGTTAAGGAAGTGATCCCGCTGGTGGACGCGAATTACCGTACTGCACCCGGTCCGCGTAACCGCGCCCTCGCCGGGTTGTCGATGGGCGGCGGTCACACGATCTATACAGGATTTCACGATCCCGACCTATTCGGTGCTCTAGGAATTTTCAGCCCCGGATTGCCTGCTGAATCCGATCTCAAGTTGGCGGATCCAAAATCGCTGAAACTCATTTGGATTTCCTGCGGCGATCAGGACAACACAGTGCATTACGAAAAGATCAAAGCGTGGGCGGAATCAGTGAAGCCGGAAGGGGTGAGTGCCTCATTTCACAGCTATCCGGGCGCGCATACCTGGCCGGTTTGGCGCATGAGTCTCACCGATTTTGTACCGCTGCTGTTTGCACATTAACCCGCACTCGCACCTCATCTCCGGCCAAACAGTCCGATCCTCCATTAACCGCTCTTCGGCTTGAAGAACTTCTTGGTTGCTTCAGATGGAGTGTATATCTCGCCGTCGATCAGGATCCTTCCGCTATACGCACCGCCTGGGCTATCGAATTCCCATGCGACCTCGTGGCCCTCCCGCGCGAATTTTCCCCATTTGGAAGGCTTATTCTCATTCTGCTCGAGCCAGAAATGCCCTTCGGCATCGGTGAAGGAGCGCAGCTTCGAGTGGCCGAGGCGATCGGTCCACGTGCTCATGTCTTGCAAGATAACTTCCATGGCTGAAGTTAGGCGGTATGCCGGTCTCGACCGGCAGATCATCTGCAGTTGGCTACTCGGGTAGATTCTTTGCCCTCTCGCGGTACCTAGCTGCCCGGGCGAGATCACCGCATCCATCCCAGGCGGCCGCACTATCGTTGAGAACCCACCGGTCGGGTGGCAACAGGGTCTGGGCGCGATCGAAGTCCCGGCCCGCTTCGCAGAACTGCTTACGATGGAGATATAGTGCTCCGCGCGCAGCGAATGCCCAGCCATTCTTCGGATTCCGCCTCGCTGCTTCATCAAAGTCTTGAAGGGCCTGCTCGAGGTGGGATGCACTTTCCGGACCACTTCTGAGCTTGTAATGAGCGGTGCCACGTTCCTGATAGAACAGGTCGGACTTCGCCTCCGAGCCTCCAATCTTTATAGCTGTGTCCAAGTCTTGAATAGCATCGTCGTGTCTACCCAAGGCGTTGAAAGCAGCACCGCGTTCGTAATAAGAATATGGGTAGCCCGGCCTGAGCCGGATCGACATTGTTAAATCTCTCAGCGCTGGGTCTATCTTCCTCAAACGGCGATAGCACATCCCCCGTAAGTGCCAGAAATCTGCGTTTCCTGGATTGCGGTCGATTGCGCGATCCATAAGAGCGATCGCGCGAGCGTTCTGGCTATGGTCAAACGCGTCGTAAGCGTCGGCGTACAAACTGCCGAACTCGTGTACCCCCTTCGATCGCGGTTTGGACCATCGGAACACCCCGACGCCTAGACAGACCACCACCAGCAACATGATTCCGACCACAGGAACGGCAAGTTCCCAGCTTCGCCCGCGCCTTTCCCGATGCAATCTCCGAGCCTCCGAGTGGGCGAACTGTGGAACGTATGTCCCGATTGGGATATTGATTGTGACGGGATCGCTGGCCCCCTCTGCTGCATAGTAAGCAGCCAGCCTTTTTCGAAGCTCGGCGGCAGCGTTGCGGACTTTCGGCTCTAGCTCCGACCCCTGGTTTCTGTCCGTCCGATATACGGCGTCAGCTATCGTTGTTTGCTTTATCTCGGATTCGTGACCGGCCAAAGCCTCGTCCGTGATGAATTCGAGGAAACGACAAAGGTGCGGCTTAACCGTGAAACTCGCGCTGGCTGTAATCTTCCTGAGTTCTGTTAGAACTTCGTCCGGAGTTGGAACTGCTGCCGGCATACTTCTAACGTACACGCTTGCTGTCCCGCTGGCGTTGGTTCTCGAGATTATGGAAGTGCCTTAGGTTTCATAGACGTACGTGTGAGTATGACGACCGTAGCAACCCAATCGCGCTTGTTGTTACACGCCTTCCGGGCGGATTATCACAGTGCTGACCGCATACGGCATCCACGCAACCGAGTGGCCCTCTGCTGCCGCAAGTCGGCCGGCTGTGGACAACAAGGAGTAACGATTTATGAAGGACCTGATTTCCCGAAGACATATTGTCGGCACGAGTGCAACGGCCGGCGTCCGTCTGAGTATTTTGGCGACCGTCCAGACAAGGATTCGGTCGCTCATGAAACACAGAGGTAAAGTAGCCTCTAGCTCGCTTTTTTTCGCCGCGTGTAGCTCAATCTATCCGGCTACGTACTATGTAGCTCCAGCAGAAATGGGTGGAAGCGATTCGAATCCAGGCACCATCTCGGCACCGCTGCTGACTCTCGAGCAGGCCTCCTGGAAGGCTGGCGGAGGCGATACGATTTGGGTGCGCGGCGGAACGTATCTGCCCACCCATGCCGAGTATATCCACGGAAGAGGGACCGCTAGTACAGGATCGGTCGCGGTCAGAGCGTACCCGGGTGAAACACCAGTCTTCGACGGCTCTGCCCAACCTGGGGCGGCAGGTCCCGGTTCAAAGGGGACCGATACGGTCACGGTCGACGGTGCTTACGTAACCGTCACTGGGCTCGAGGTTCGCAATTCCAGCGGCACGGGCCTCGCATTGTGGGCTGCACATGACATCCTGATTCACGGCAATCTGGTGCACAACAGTCAGTATCAGGGGATATGGGTAGGTGGAAACACCTTATCCATAACCATCGACGGAAATCGGATTGAGGACAACGGCTTGATAAACGCACCGCGAACGATGAATGGAGGCTGGCCTTCTGGGATCAGCCTTGACCACGTGTCGAACATTACGGTTACCGGGAACCTCGTTCGTCGAAACTACGGAGAAGGCATCGGAATGGTCTCGTCAGAGAATGTCAAGGTCAGCACCAACAGCGTGTTGGACAACTTTAGCGCAGGTATCTATTGCGATAACTGCGGGTCCGTAGAGATTGATCGGAACTTTGTCGCCACAAGTGATCCGGCGTATTACCGGAAAGGCTATCCGAGCACATGCATTGAGGTTGCGAACGAAGTGAATACACAAGTGAAGCTGACAGACATAGCGATCACCAACGGCGTGTACATCAACTGCGGGCACGCGTTTGAGTACGGAAAGTGGCAAGGTATCCAGGGAGGCGGCGTGCGCCGACTGAGATTCCTCAACAATACAGTCTGGCACTCCTCGCTGGCAATGGTGAAAGTGGACCCCGATCAGAACCAGTTTGGGAATGAATTTGCGAATAACGTGTTCTTCCAGGCAGGCTCTGCACCACTGTCCATGATTACTGCTGCCGAAGCTTCGAACGCATTTCAGTTTCATCACAACGCTTGGTTCGGCGGCTCGGCAGGATCGGCAAGCGGTCCGAACGATGTTAACGCGGACCCGCAACTTGTGCATCCCGGAACCTTTGACGCAAGAGACTACCGCCTTCGCTCCGACTCCCGGCTAGTCAGGGCAGGTGCGGACCTCGCGACCGTTTCCGTTGACTTCGATGGTATGCCCAGAAGCACACCTTACAGTATTGGCGCCTTCGCGATGTCCAATCTCCTGCAAAACGCGGAATTCGAATCCGGCTCGCCGTTCCCGTGGCAACCATATGGGTCAGCCGAACTTACCGGGACGGGTGCACGCTCCGGCCGTTATGCAGCCGCGATCACAACCGCCGGAGGTCTAGAGGGTGGCCTGGAACAACTCGTATCTGGCTTGAAGCCCAGTACGACGTACACGCTTCGCGCATACGTTCGCACGTCCAATCCTAGTGAAACGGTATTTCTTGGTTCCAAACACGCCGGCCCGGCACAAGAGAGCATTGCCGTTTCTAGCGTGACCTACGTTCTGGCGACACATCACTTTACTACCGGACCTGTCAACACGAGTGCGACCGTTTACTTTTATAAACCGAGTGGAACCAATCCCGCTTACGCCGACGACTTCGAATTGATTGAAGGCTCGTACTGACTAGGTACTTATCTGTATTCGCCGAGCCCGGGGCGAGTTGCAAACCCGCCCCGACCGGGGTTCTCGTGGGAGGTTAGGTCAGTAGATAAACGGCGCTCGCGTCTTCGGTGCAGAGTTACGAGTACGACCTTAGTGCTCTTGTTACCAGTGAGTTTATGCTTCAGGCGATAGCGGCCCGGGGGTTCACCAAACTCACGTTTGAACGCGCGATTGAAGGCGGCTTCCGACTCGTATCCCACTTCAGCGGCGATTTCCGCTACCTCCCGGCGGCGTATTCTCAAGTGACCGCGCCGCCAATTGAAGCCTCCAGCGAGTCAAATACGTCATGAGGGGCTCGGAAAGGTAGCGAGTAAAACGTTCGACGAGAGCCGTCCGCGAAATACCCACCTGTTCTGCGAGATCAGCTATTGTCCACGGATGAGCAAATGCCCATACCGCCCTCGCCGACGAGCGAGACTATTTCGTAAGTACCTAGGCGAGTTCCCGGACAGAGTGCCATTAGATTTTGAACGATTCTACATCATGATGACGTGTGAAAGCGTCCGGGACGCTGTCTCTTAACACGAGTCAGAGTCTGTCATTTAGCGCAGATTTAGCGGTGTTCCGAAAGTCTGAGCGATCCGTACCGGAAAGTCCGCTTCTGGACTGCGGCGTTTCGGATTTCATGTGGTCGTATAACGCACTACTCGGAAATCTGATGTCGGTTCGGAGGGATACGTCGAGCAGCATTTCGGCATTGCGCCGATCTCTTCCCAGTGGTTTGCTCCGCTGAAGGACCTGGAAGTCAGCGCTCTCACCAACCGCAACGACATTGGCAGCGATCATGAAAGCTTCGATGACGTCGGACCGCCGGGTTTCGATTTCCTCCATGACGAGCTGGACTACGAACCCGTACGCACCACTCGAACATGCACACGGTCGACCATGTGCATGCAGCGGATTTGGAGCAGGTTGCGATTGTCGAAGCGATGTTCCTGTCGAGTGTCAGCGAGCGCGAAGCGATGATGCGGGGCAAGCCGTTCCGCACTCGAAGGACGAAAAGAACAGGAGTGCGCCGATTCCGGGATTGTTTCTCGGTGTGGTGGGGGAGGAGGATAATGCGTCACGAGGTGGAAGCATTCCGGATCCCGTGCTCGGCAACGTCTCCGGTTGCCATTGGGCGGAGGACGCGCGTGGCACGAGCCGCGGTTCGCTCGAAGCGGTACGAGGATGAATACTGCGAGATTGTGGCGGACGCGCCGCCATCGATTCGTGAACGGCTGGCCGAACTTGCGGTGGACTGAATGCGCATTCTCGGGTAGGCTGGCCGCGTACCCAGAGCACACCGGCGCGATTTGGGGCGACTTCACCGAATTTCTAACGTCGCCGTCGCCCCCTTGACATCTGAGCGAGAACGCGACAACATTGTCGTGCTCATTTCCGTAGAAACCACAGATTTTTCGTCTAAGGGGCAACTGCGTGGCTGAAACAGCAACAATCATGGCGACTTATGCGGGAGAAGAGTATAAGCTTGCTAGCATTCCGAAGCCGAATTCTGAGCTTGTAAAGGCTTGCAAGAATGTCATTCTCAACAATCTGGATCTTTCCACGCTGGTAACGGACTTGGATCGGGCGTCCGAGTTGCTTTTCTTGGCGTACAACGGAGTTGCCGGGTTTGGGCATTTAGTAGCGGGCGTGGACGAGATTCAGAACAAACTGCTGAAGCTGCTTAACGACAGCCAGGTGACGATGTCGGGAATCGAGGCGGCATCGCGGGACGTTCTGAATGTATTAGCCGCAGCTTTTGCCGAATTGCTGGACGAAGAAGAAGAAATTGCGATGGCCATGCTGGCGCGCTGTGAAAACATTGCCGGGAAATTAGAAACGGCATCGGCGCGGCTGGCGAATGATTTCAACAAACTGGCTGAAGACACCGTGCAGGTACTGGTGAAGACGCATCAGGAGAAAGGGAACCAGAGAACCAGGGCGGCGGCGCTGAAAAACGAAATAGCAGACTTCGAAGCGAGCACGATTTACCTGACGGAATTGAAGTCCAAGCTGGCGGAAAGCAAAGAACACGCAGAGAAGTTATACAACGAAGCGAAGTCGAAGCAAGAAACCGAAGAGGAGCGAGCCTTTGGTTTAGCGATCACGGAGGCAATCTTCGGGGCGATCGGAAAGGGTCTGGGCGCGGCGGCGGCGATGAGAAGCCCGTCGTATCCGGTCCCGCTTCCGGCCGATCCTCGCCCGGCGCCGGCGAAACCGCGCAAGGTCACGCCCAAGGAAGAGGAGCCGGAAGACGACGATGATGACGAGCCGGAGGATGAGGAGGAGCCCGAAGAAGAGGACGAAGTGGACGATGACGACAAGCTTGACGACGACGACAAGCTTGTCGATGACGACAAACTGGACGACGACGACAAGCTGGACGATGACGACAAGCTCTGAAATCTCAACGGAGCAGCGATAAAGAGAGCGGGAGGGGCGCTATGCCGAAAGAAACATCAAAGCCGAAATCCACAGGGCCGAAGCCGAAACCTTCGATTAGCAAGAAGCAGACCAAGCAGTTGGAGACGTATTTCAACGAATCGACAGAGGATTTCAAAAACATTCGTTCTTCATCGGATGCGAGCGCAACCTCCTGGCGCGAAGAGAAGCTGAAGTACTTCGATCTGCTGGAGCAAATGAAGGAACAGGAGCGCCAAGCCATAGCGAAGATCGCAGAGTATGCCAAGCGTATGAGCAATCTGAAGGTGGAGGAAGGCGTGGCGGCGTCGGCCGGCGAATCCCTTCATCAAGCAGTGGGGTGCCTGAAAGAGGTGGCCACCACTCTGCGCACCGCCAGCACGTTCTGGGCCTTCATGAAGAACGCATGCGCCGACCTTGCCAAATCGGACACCCGCCACAGCATCGAATTGTGGCAGAAGCTGCCCACGCAGAAGAAGTTCGAACGCTACAACCGGGATTCGTTCAAGAACAGCGTGCTGTATCTGTTTGGCGGGTGGAAGGCTTTAGAGCTGGTGGCACAGGACTATCGCAATGCGCTGAACGCGATCTCTGAGAAGGAGAAGACGTTCATCAAGCAAAACCCGGCGATTGAGGAGTCCAAGGCGATCGCGAAGAAAATGGCGGAGAAGCTGTTAAAGAGCACGGAGGACGCCGAGTCGAAGCTGCGGGAAATGGACAGATTTATACAAGAAGAGAAGCAAAAGCTGCTTTCCACCAGCGCGGCGACCGCTTAGGCGGGAGTCGACCAAAGTAAGCGCCGGGTGGGACTGGGAGCTGAAATGAAGCTCACTTACGCCGACATCACGCGAAACTTGATTGAGCAACTGGTCTCAGTATCCGACTGGCTGGCGAAGTGGGGGCCCTGGGAAGAGAACCGGAACGTCGTACGCGAAAAACTGCGCCGGATGGAGAAAGACGTCGGGCATCTAGTGAAGATTTCGCAGAACATTGTCGACGAAGCGAATAAGCAGTATGAGATCCGGGATGGCGAGATCCGGCAAATCCATTTGGCAATCGGCGCCATCTACGATAACGAGCGCAAGCTTACAAAGGATATCGACGAACTGGCTGCCCAGCTTGTGTTTCTTAAGCAGAAGCGGGAACTTGGGCAAAAGGAGATAAACGAAACGCTTGAGAGGATAGCCCGGAATCAAGCGAGCCTTACCGATCGAAAAGCCAAGCTCGAAGAGCTTCAGAAGTGGTTTTGGGTGCCCGGGTACGGCCAATACCTGACCACTCGATCGTTAGTCGATGACGATATCCAGGCAACAAATCGTCTGGCCCACTCGCTTGCCGAGCTGCAGCAGAAGGTGCGAGTGAACCGTTCCTTGCTTGGAGACATTCCGCAGACCGAAGCCAAGTTGAAAAGTTTGCAAGCAACCCATGAGAACGAAAAGACCAAGCTGGAAGCTTTTCGCAAGGAACTGAACGATTCGCTGGGGCGATTGAAGCAGGCGTTAGTCTTCTTCGGCGACATTGCCAAGTTCTGGGGTCAAGTGAGAGTTCTAACGCAGGATGAGGCAGGGTTCAGTATCGAGTCAGTGCAGCAAAGGATGGCGCTACTTGAAAGCAGACAACAACTGCCTTCGTTTGCCGGGGACAGTTACTCTCGCGCACTTACGCGACTAAATTCGGGAGAACACGTTCTTACTCTGACCTTGCGCGACGGAATTCTTAGACTCGCCGAGGTGCTGGACCAGCGCAAGAACGGAGAGCACCTGATTGCGGAACCTTCGAATCACGGGAGCAACGGGCAGGAGCATTTCGAGTTTGTAGTCCCGGTCAGTTCGGGTCACCGCATATTTAGAGTTGACTGGGACGGCTGCGTGGATGATATTTTCGAGCAACACACATTAACGAGGGACCCACGCTACTATCGCAGCCAGAGCTTTGAACGGGTAATTGTCGCGGGACATCGCATCCTTGTTACGAATTGGGGTGGCCACCCTCTAGTTACGTTTAACCGCGAGGGCGAGTTTATCAACTTTCACCCGCTGATTGGTAAGGGATTCAACTTTGTACCGGTGACTGATGGCAGGCTCGCTTTTCTGTGTCCCGGTCGAATTTTATTCTCAGACTTAGAGGGCAGGAGCCGTGGCAGTGTTTGGTACAACAGGTCTCCAGATAATCCTGCCGCTTTCACTATGGGAGGGCCCGTTTCGAATTGCGCGGTGGCGGTCGAAAACCAGTTGATATTCTCTTTTACCGGTAAGAAGCAGTTACTTCGCATCGACTTGACACAAAGGTCGGACCTTTCGTTCGAGTGGGCTGTTTTCAGAGACCTTAGCCAGTTGCGGACAGATCCGGAGTGCATCGCCTGCGCGAACGGCAGCTATTTTGTGAGCGCGGGTGAGGATCTTTTCACTTTTGAAGCGGACGCGCGTTCGGAGCTCAAACGGCTGGCGTCGTTTTCCGGGGGAGTCGTGCGCGGCCTAACGGGAACCCAAAGCGGCGATCTTTTCGTGCTCACCGGTAACAGCCTCTGCGAGTTGGATGCCCGCTCTGGGAATGTTCGCAGAACTGTCGCCGTTCACGACCAGTTTAGGCAGGCAAACGGCCTGTCTATCTTAAGCAAAACCGAATAAGAGCCGGCTGAGCCAAGGCCGGTAAGGAGATGAAATGGAAGCATATGTTGCGTTTGATCAATACCGCAGTAACTTCGACAGCCCGGATTTCGCGAAGACGGTGGTGAAACAGCAGGGAGAGAAACAATTCGCTCTAGTACTCGGGAGGAAAACGAAGCAGATTGCCGACGACGAAGCCATGTATCTGTACGGCGGGCGCCAGGCTCTCCTAAATGCCCTCCAGGAGTACGGTGCAACGGCCGGGGGGTTCGGCTTGAAGTCTGCGACCGGACAGGATCTGGTGGTATTTCATGGCAGAATCACTGCGGGTCTGAAGACAAAGCGGCTGCTGATGATTACCCCGAACGTTCAGGGACGAGTCGCGGCGGTGGGGGCCAATAAACAACTGAAGGTTCCGAATACCAACGGCACATACGAGTTGATGCTTTCGAAGCCGTTGCAGGCGCTGATTCGCTCTATTCCAGACTGACAACAGACGCCGGCAAAGCGGGCGTACGCCTTCGCGATCTTAGTGCAGTAACTGAGCTTTTAACCCTTAGCCGTTGTAGAGTTCGGCGAACTTATCCACCGATGATGGATTAGGGAGTTCGCGAGTCCCTGCTGCTTGCGGAAGGCCTTGAGGTGCTCTCGCTCGCCTTGGGCCATCGCTGTCCAGAAGTCCTCCACGGTTGCGAGGCCGCAGAGTCGATGATTAAAACCCATTATCTGGAATGTTTCCGTGCTGCAGGAGAGCAAAGCGGCAGTAGGGTTCAAGTTCTTTGCCGCCTCGAGCCGAGGGACCTCGCCTGCGCTGCGTTGCTCAGCGCCTTCCTTCGAGTAGTATCCATTCGTCTGCTGGGCGTGGCACATTGTAGGATGCGACTGCGCGTGTCGCCCTTGAAGTCAGCGTCGGAAGCCGCGAACAAGCCAATGGCATCACGCAGATTTCGAAGGCAATCGTACAAATGCAACAGGTGACTCAGCAGACTGCTGCAAATGCCGAAGAGGGAGCCGCGGCCAGTGAAGAGCTGAGTGCCCAGCTGAGGCAATGCAAGCCGTCGTCGCTGAGTCCCGGCCGAATCTCCGCCTTGCCCGCCTCAATCCCCTGCAACAGATTTCTTGACCAGAATGATCACGTCCATGCCTTTTTGGTTCTTCATTTCAGCTTGGAGTGCACCCCGGAACAAGGCGTTTCCGTGGGGGGGCGGAGCAATCTCTACCGCACGCACGCGAGTGCCTCTTAGCTGAACGCGCAGTGATCGCGTGAAGGACTAAAGGCAAATTTGAGAAAGGTCAAGGGCGATCAGTCCGCAATAAGGGTCTGCAAAACCTCTGGGCTCAACCAACAAAGACGGGCTTGATGTGGCGGTCAAACAGATTCTCGGTGACGTTTCTTGCCACGACATCTCTGTTGCTGGCGAGCAAGTCCGTGTAGCGCTTACCCATCTTCGCTGCGATCTTGAATCCGACGTGCAGTAACTGGCGAAAGTTACTGTTGTACGCCGGGTTCTTCTGGTCGTGCCGTAATGCGTCGACGTATTGGCTAGATGTCCAGCCATTCACTTCAGCCGGTGCGGGCAAGCCGTCCGGCTTGATATCGATCACGGAGGCGTACGGCCCGCACAATTCTGCGCGGTGCTCGTAGGCTTCGCTATAGATCTCCTTCGCGAGTTCCAAGCCATCGCCTCCCGATTCAGCCAAACCGATGAGTTCTTCAAGCCACGTTGTGCCGGCGGTCTTGAGATGCAGACCGGCGTCTGTCTTCTGCAGTGTCTGGCGAATGGCTGAGTAGATGGAGAACTTATCGCTTCCGGAGTGAACGCTAAGCTTCAGATTCGCAGGCAGCGCGTACGCTTTGGTAGCGAACCGGATAACGGCGATATCATCCGAAAGCTCTTTCGTGAACTTCGCAACGTCGCCGACGTAATCGACACCTTTGTTGAAGCGTCCCGTGAACTTTGGGGCTATTGTCTGAACCGGTATGCCTTCGCTGGCGATGGCGGCTAATATGATCAGCAACTCAGCCGGCTGTTGGGGAGCATCGGTTTCGTCCATCGAGATTTCTGGCACAAAAGCGACCTCGCCTTTTTTCTCTCTTATCAGCCGATACGTCTCACCCGCTTCCTGAATGGCGCGCAGGAATTTGTTCGCAGTAGCCGCCACGAATGCGCGATCAGTTGTGAGCGGCTGCTGCACGCCTTCCACTTTCAGCTCTCCGAGCAACTCCGGATGCTTTTCAACGAACGCGTCCACAGCGTCGGCTTCGGCCGCTTTGCCAATCGCATCCGCGACGTCGATTGTAAAGAAATCACAGGCCGGCAGGAAGCGTTCCACCGTTGCACGCGTGATGTGATCCGCGTCTACGAAGTAAGGCTTCGTCCAATGTAAAGTTTGAACGGCCTTGTCGGCTGCCCTTCTGGTTTGACACGGGTCGGAGCCGATGATCAGATGCTCGCGGTTCGATTTGTTCCAAACCGGACTGACCTCGATACCTGCATCAAGGGCCATTTGACACGCCCGAAGCTGAGCTTCGGCCTCCGATGCAAATCTGTCGCCGATGCCTATGGAGAACTTGGGAAGAGACACTGAGGAAGCTGTCACGAACCGGATCGTATCATAGAACAAGGCAATACTTTAACGTTGTAGCTAAGTGGTTTGGACGTCCCCTACGCTGGGGGCCAGGCCTCTACGCGCGGGCCTTCCTGTCTCTATTCAGTCTCTTCAGTATTCGATCCGCGACCTTTCTCGCGTCTGCGGATAGTGTTTGGTGAGAATCCCTCGCGGCATGTAAGGCAAGCCCTATCGGGCCAACCGGCGGTAAGAGATTTCCGCCCTTCACTTCGATGTCGAATGCATCCACTGCACTGCGAACCGCAGCACAACAGCGGTCATACCAGAAGCGCGAATTGGCCGTGGACAATCCAAAGCGAGAATCGCGCAGCATAACATCAATAACCTGACTCTAGGAATCAATTTCATGCCAATCTCGATGTAGGCGAGTCAACCTTCGAAGACGAAGCGGCCTGCTCCGAGTAGAACGGATAATCTGTATAGCCTCGCGCTTCGAACGTATAGAAAGTGCTGCGATCGTACGCGGTCAGGGACAGTCCCTCTCTGATCCGTCGTGGCAGATCGGGGTTCGATACGAAATACCGCCCAAACGTCACTGCGTCAACCAGCCCCTCTCGGACGGAGGCTTCCGCAGTGTCGGGTTCGAACCCACCCGCCGCGATGATCTTGCCTTGGAATATCCTACGCAGATATGCGGAGGCAACGGCAGGTTGGCCTTCGGAAATCAGTGTACTGCCCTTCACCCGCGGTTCGATAAGATGCAGGTAGGCAAGATTGAAGCGATTCAACTGTTCGGCAACATAGCCAAATAAAGCTTGCCAGTTACTGTCTGCCATGCCGTTGTAAGTGCCACCGGGTCCAAGTCGTACTGCCACTCGGTTTCCGCCCCACACAGATGTGAGTGCCTCTACGACTTCAAGCAGAAAGCGCGAACGGTTCTCGATGGAGCCGCCGTATTCATCATCACGTCTGTTGCTGCCGTCCTGAAGGAATTGGTCTACCAGGTACCCGTTTGCCGCGTGTAGTTCTACGCCTTCGAAACCTGCCCTCTTGGCGCGTTGCGCGGCCCGCTTGTAATCCGCAACGATGCCGTCGATCTCAGAAGTAGCAAGTGCACGGTGGGGAGACGGCTGGACCCAGCCTTTGGCGGTCGAAACCACATGTTTACCGTCTTCCCAGAACGAAGGATCGACGGATGCTGAAACTGGAGTTTCGCCACCTGTCATATCGACATGCGAGACGCGGCCGGTGTGCCATAACTGGGCGAACATGTGTCCGCCTTTGGTGTGGACTCGATCGACGATTACCCGCCAGCCATCGACCTGTTCGTCTGTGTATAGTCCCGGCGCCCCTAGCCATCCACGACTGGCGAGCGAGATGTTGGTGGCCTCGCCGATAATGAGGCCGCCATCAGAAGCTCGCTGGGCGTAGTACTCTGCCATGAGTTCTCCCGGTATGGAGTTCGGTTGAACGGACCGGGACCGCGTCAAGGGAGCCATCACCACCCGATGTTTAAGGGCCAAGGCCCCGAGTTGCACGGGTGTGAAGAGTTTCAGTTCACTTGTCAAGCTCATCTCAATACCTCCTGGGCTATCGTTGTCGATCTTTCTCTTACGCGAGTAGCTTGTCCGCTCGCGTGGTTATCTTTTGCGGTGCGGGCAATGTTCAGATCTGGAAAGCGAGGGCCTCGTCCGCTGTGTAAGCACTCGGCCGATTCTCACTTGCCCAACGCTGCGGCGCTGCTGAGTGTTCAGGGGCGGCACAAAGCCTTCCACCGACCAGAGTTCAATTGGTGTCTCGTCAAATCTGGAACTCCCAATTGAAACCCCTGTCTCGAACAAACGGCGCTATCACGTCCTTGACCGCGGCAACTTGTTGCTTGAGAACAAGTTTTGGTGATTCTAAGTACCGGCTTCTGCGCACACTGCCCTCAGAGCCGCCGTTGATGAGGATGGTGTTGCCAGTAACATTCATGAGTGCATCCGAGCGATTGATGGGTGACGCAACTTCATCTTGAAATATCTGGCACCTCGCAGTACACCCTCAATGGAGTCTTACGCTCGCCCTTTGGGGCAGTCGTATTTACCCTTTCGGGGCAGCAGCATCTGTGATCCACACTCTTAAGCGACAAACAGTCCATAATCAGAAGACCGTAAAATGCCGGCCCAATTCCAGAGCCGTTCTGTCTCGAAGTGGAGCTGCGTCTTTATGGCCGTCATACTTCTTGCGTGTCGATCGCACTTACGGGACTCTGAGGCTTCAATTGCGTTTACTCACGTTCCCCCGCCGGATGTCGGCGGCGCAGGCGCAATGGATACGGTAACCGGGAAAGTCAAGAACGTGAAAGCAGGAAGCCGGCTGGTCATTTACGTGTATTCAGCTGGTAGCTGGTACGTGCAGCCCATGACACTCCGCCCGTTTACAGAAATCGGCACAGATGGCACGTGGAGCTCTCTCACCCATCTTGGAGGTCAATACGCTGCCATCCTCGTCGGTGCGGGCTACCGACCTGCGAACACACTGAGGACACTTCCTGTACCAGGAGGATCCGTATTCTCGGTCAAAGTGGTGCCTGGAGACCGGGGGTCGATCAAGCGCGAACGTGTTGTTCGCTTTAGCGGATACAACTGGACTGTCCGTCAACTGGGCAGCGATACCTACGGAAGCCCTCACGCGTACTCGGCGGCGAATGTAGATGTTGACGAGCAAGGTTATTTGCATCTGCGTGTCACAAGGCAGGCAGACGACTGGGCTTGCGCAGAGGTGACGCTTTCCAGGAGTCTGGGCTATGGGCGGTACAGCGCATTGGTGGACGGTGCGGCAAAGCTTGAACCTGCAACGGTTTTCGACATGTTCACATGGGATCAAGCCGGAACAGACCGAAATCGCCGCGAGATGGATACCGAGTTGGCGCGGTGGGGAGACCCCAAGGCTAAGAACGGAGAGTATTCGGTGCAACCCTTCTACCGGCCCACAAACACCTATCGCTATGATGCGCCAGAGAAGCCTCTGCTGTTGACAATGCTTTGGGAAAGTGGGCGCGCGAAATTCAATACCGCCGCAAGCGACGAAACGGGACACACTGGAGCTAGCCTTGCGCAGCACACTTTTACGACCGACATTCCTGCTCCAGCAACCGAGTCAATCCGCCTTAACCTGTGCAGCTTCGATTACGGCAAGAAGCGGCAAGCTTCTAACGCCGAAGTTGTCGTCAAGAGCTTTCGATATCTACCTTGAGCCAAAGTCAACACCTTCGATGCTGTCTCGCTCTGGTGCTTTCCCTCCTCATCTCCGGCGCGGGTCACCACTTGAGGGCACTCGATGCGCAGGCTTTACCGTCGGAATATTCACGTCAGCAATGGTCCGCTGAGGACGGCTTCAGGATCGGGCAGGTCAGCTCTATCGCGCAGACTCCCGACGGCTACTTATGGATTGGTGGAGAGGAGGGACTGGTTTCTTTCGATGGAGAGAAGTTCCAACCCGCGCCACCATCCGGGAACTTGCCTATCACGCACGTTCTCGGGCTTACAACCGACGGACAAGGCGCTCTCTGGATTTGGATGCAGGGCGCAAACGTGCTTCGCTACGCGCATGGCAAGTTCACGAACGTAAGCAACCAGCTTGGTCTTCCTGACGACAACATTACTGCGCTCTCAAGCGGCACCAAGGGAAGCGTACTGCTGTCCACACTTGGACAGCAGATCTTCGAATATGATGGCGGTCACGTTCATGAGATCGGTTGGACAAACATCCCAAATACTCTCATGCTTGCGCTGGCAAAGACCTCCGACGGACGCGTGTGGGCGGGCACTCGCGACAACGGACTTTCTTACATCGAAAGCCAAAGCATTGTTTCTTTAAGCGGCAAGACGGCGCCCAAAAAGATCAACTGCCTGCTGAGGAATGGCGAGAAGTCCCTTTGGGTGGGTACCGACGAAGGCCTCTTCTTGTGGAACGGATCGATTCTCGGGCGCGTTCCGGGCCCGGTGTCCTTTGCGCGCAGCCAGATTTTATCGATGGTGCAAGACCGCGACGGCAACCTTTGGTGCGGAACCGAAAAGGGCCTCTTTCGCGTAGGACGGAGGTTCCTCGGCAAACCGGTCGCCGACGGCCCATTCCTGAAGGAAAGCATAACGGGGCTATTTCAGGATCGCGAAGGAGGACTGTGGATCGGCACGGGCGTAAACCTGCAACGTTGGAAGGATTTTGCCTTCCGCCAGATCGGTGGCCGAGATGACCAGCATGTTAGCCTCAACGGTCCGATCTATGTCGACGATCAGGGTACTGTGTGGGCCGCCTCGTCCAAGGGAGGCTTGTACCGGGTTACGCAGACCGGTCTTGAGGAGTGTCGGCCAGATGTGTTTGGAAAAGATCTTATCTACTCGCTCAGCGGAAGAAACGGTGATATCTGGGCGGCGCGCCAAAATGGTGGGCTTACTCACCTGCATCGATTCGCAGGCCGCATTGCCGCCGAGACGTTCACCGCCCGTAATGGCTTAGCGCAGGACACCGTATTCTCCGTGTTTGAAGCGCGAGACGGAACTATCTGGGCGGGAACACTGAGTGGTGGCTTGAGTCGGTTTAAAGACGGCCGATGGAGTACTTTCACGACGACGAACGGGTTGCCCTCCAACGATATTTCAAGCATTAGCGAGGACCAGCAAGGCACAGTATGGGTGGCAACCTCCGCTGGCTTAGCGTCTCTTTCTCGTGACCACTGGCATGTATACGATCACCGCGCCGGGCTGCTCTCAGATGAAGTCTCATCGTTACTGCCCGATCTAGGCAGAGACGGCAATCCGATCTTGTGGGTCGGCACGGCACAAGGATTAGTGCTGCTGCGTTCCGGTAGTTGTTCAACGATTCGGTCGGATTCGGATATCTTCCGCGAGCCGATTTGGGGTATGACGAAGGACTCTGACGGTTATCTATGGCTCTCCACCCCGAACCATCTGGCACGCGTTAGCCGAGACCAACTGCTTGTTGGGAATGTTGACTCGACAAATGTCCGGGTGTACGTGCGTGCAGACGGCGTTAAACAATTTGGCGGTGTCAAGCGTACACGTTCGATCGAAACCGACGCGACCGGCAGGGTGTGGATAGGAACGATCGGCGGATTAATCGTTACCAACTCGACCTACATGCAGCACAGGGCAGCCACAACTATTGTCGACATTGATTCGATAGTAGCCGACAGCGGCGCGCTGGATGTGCGATCGCCCCGAATGCCGGCACCGCAGCGACGAATTGTCTTCCATTACGCCGGGCTTAACTTTGCGGTTTCCGACCGGATTCGCTTTCGCTATAGGCTTGACGGATATGACAAGGATTGGAGTGATCCGGTCGGGTTTCGTCAAGCCGTCTACACTCACCTGGATCCGGGTTCTTATCGTTTTCGAGTGATCGCTTCAAACGGGGAAGGGCAGTGGAACTCTGCGGAAGCGTCCGTTCCACTCGTAATCGAACCTGCTGCGTGGCAGACCTGGTGGTTCCGCTGTATAAGTCTCTTGTCCGCTGCTCTCCTTATCTGGTGCGCTTACCTGTTTCGTATGCGCCAGATTGCGGCTCAAAACCACTTGATACTCGAGGAGCGGCTGGCGGAGCGCATGCGCATTGCGCAGGATTTGCATGATACGCTGCTGCAGAGCTTTCATGCGCTCATGCTGCGGTTTCAGGCGGTGAGCAATATGCTCCCTAACCGGTCACTCGACGCGAAGCAGTTGCTTGATAACGCTATCGATCGTGCCGCGGAAGCTCTGACTGAAAGTCGCGATGCCGTACAGAAGCTTCGAACGCCGCTGGCTGAAGATACTGACCTTGCTGAAGTGCTGACGCGCCTGGGCCATGAACTTCGAAGCGGGCACTCCGAGGTAACGCCCATGCCTGCATTCCGGGTGCTGATTGAAGGTATTCCACAGAGGATAAATCCTTTCGTCAGAGACGACCTCTACCGAATCGGGAGGGAAGCGATCGGTAACGCCTTCCGCCACGCGCAGGCGCACCAAATCGAAGTGGAACTAAGGTACGAACCGCATGCGCTTGCTCTTCGAGTGCGCGACGACGGACTCGGTATGGATTCGCATTTACGCGCTGGCGGCGGACGAGATGGCCATTGGGGACTGCCTGGAATGCGGGAGCGGACTAAGGCACTGGGAGGGCGCTTTACATTGTGGAGCGAACTCCGTCGGGGAACGGAAATAGAGGCAAGTATTCCTGGGCGGCGTGCCTACGACGTGTTGGATGAGCCGGCCGAGATGGGCCGTCTCGGTTCATAATGTTCTCTACACGCTATGAGTGACCAGAACGCAAGTCCCGATGCCAGGGTCATTCGCATACTCGTTGCCGATGACCATCCGCTATTCCGGGAAGGAGTTGGAACGCTAGTGGCGGGGGAGACGGACATGCAGATGGTGGCGGAAGCTGCGACTGGCAAAGAGGCGGTTGAGCAGTTCCGTAGGCATGCTCCCGATATTACGCTGATGGATCTGCAAATGCCTGAGAGCTCCGGCATCGATGCAATGATCGCGATACTGGAGTTTTCTCCTGCGGCACGCGTCATTGTATTGACAACCTACTCTGGAGATGTGCAGGCCATTCGCGCGCTGAAGGCCGGTGCGCGGGCTTATCTCCTAAAAGGTCTGCTTCACAAAGAACTCCTGTCCACCATCCGTTCTGTTTACTCTGGCGCTAAGACAGTTTCTCCGTTGGTAGCTACCGAAATTGCAAGCCACTCGACGGACGACTCGTTGACGGAACGCGAGATCGATGTGCTCCGACTGATTGCCGGTGGGAATGCAAATAAAGAGATCGCTGCGCAACTGGAGATTACCGAGGAGACAGTGAAGGGTCGAGTCAAACAAATCCTTTCCAAGCTTCACGCCAACGATCGGACACACGCTGCGATCATCGGTTTGCGTAGAGGCATAATCGACCTTCGTTGACTCGAAAGGGGGATCGACGCCACCCTTTTCAGGATTTCTTTCGATGGCAACTACACGTACGTTTGGAGTGGTACGTGTTTGCAACGCCTCTTTTCCACGTTCGCGAGCGGCTGGCCCGGCGCCGGACTACTGCTTTTACGACTGGCCTTGGCAGGGTTCCTCCTCGAATTTGTTTTCGTCGACGATTTCGCAATAACAGGCCGCGGTTTGGCGGCGGTTGCCTCGCTCCTGATCGCGATTGGCATCTGGACGCCAATTGTTGGCGTACTGGCGGCGGCATTGCAACTCTGGATTGCTAGTTCGAATCACCAAGCGTGGCCGTGTCTGTTGGCTGCGTCTATCGGCACTGCCCTGTCCCTGGTAGGCCCTGGCGCGTTTTCGATTGATGGATTCCGCTATGGACGGAAGCGTGTAATCTTCGACAGTCCTAAATAGCTTTACCCTTTTGGGTGCACCGCAAGCCCTTATGAGGCGGCGTGTACACCACAATTGGGATTTTATTTGTTACTGAATCCGGGAAGAATTGACTTAGAGAAACGATGGTGATGACTCAGATTGCAGACACGGCGATGGCTGGCTTTGATCTTCGATCAGAAGTTACGGAACTCCTCGACCAGGCCTTCTTGACTGCCTACCTCCTTACCAGATCTGAGGCGATGGCGGAACGGATGGTCTGCCTGGCGATCGAATCTCTGGGCGCTGAGCAACTTCGTAGTCGCGCGTTGATTGCCAGGACGCTTAGTCTTTGCGTGGAATTGAATGGAGGTGCTTTTAACGCTGAAAGCCTTGGTTCGGGAACTCTGCCTTTGCCGGAGGAGTTGAAGGCCGTGACGGAGCTTGAACCTGCGATGCGCCGTTGCTTCGTGGCGCGAGTTTTGCTCGGCTTTTCTTTGCGCGACTGTGTCGCGCTATTGCAAAGCGACCCGGTGACAATCACGAGCAATCTGTTAGAGGCTACCAGGCGCCTCTGCCGGCGATCTGAAAACTTGAAGCGATACGTATCGGTTTGTGCCGGTGCACCACTTGCTCTGCGCGGAGAACAAGGAGATGTGTCTGGCGCACGAACGCCGCTAGGTCAGCGGTGAGTTGTCCTTCTGTCTCTTACGAGGCAGAAGGTTGGTAGAAACAGCCCAAACAGTCGAGAAATTCGCCTCCGATGAGGATGAGCGGAATAACTCGCGCGATGGAAAGGAAAGCTATGTCCAAGAGACTTGCAGGAAAGACAGCGCTGGTAACTGGCGGCTCACGCGGAATCGGCGCGGCAATTGCGAAGCGTCTGGCTTGCGAAGGGGCAAGCGTTGCGATTACGTATTCTAAAGGCGCCGATGCTGCTGCGGCGGTCGTTTCGGACATCGAAGGAAGCGGCGGTAAAGCAATTGCTCTACAGGCCGACGCCGGCGACGCTGCAGCCCTTTATGCCGCAGTCGAGAAGACGGTATCCGATTTGGGTGGAATCGATGTGCTGGTAAACAACGCCGGCACCGCCGTGCCAAAGCGGTTTGAGGAAACCACGATTGAAGAATTGGACCGCCTGATTGACATCAATGTACGCGGTACGTTCGTTATCACTCAAGCTGCACTCAAACATATGAGATCAGATGGACGGATCATCACTATCGGATCCTGTGTAGGTGAACGCGTGATGACGCCCGGTTTGGTTCCCTATTCGGCCACCAAGGGTGCAGTCAAGATGTTCGCCCAAGGACTGGCCAGAGAAGTGGGAAGCCGTGGCATCACAGTTAACAATATCCAGCCTGGGCCAATCGATACGGACCTGAATCCAGCTTCGGGGGATTGGGCTGTGCCGCAGAAGGCGGCTACGGCGCTGAATCGATATGGCCGTGTTGAAGAGGTAGCCGCTCTTGTTGCCTTTGTCGCCAGCCCTGAGGCCTCGTACATCACCGGCGCTAATCTGACGGTGGACGGCGGAACGAATGCCTGATTCGCCAACCTTGGCCGCCAACGGTGAAAGGCATTTCGAAGCTGTCGCCGCAAAGGGGAACAACGTGCCAGGTTCATCTGAAGACCGGAATAAAGCCCTGGTGCTTCTGGCCTTCGAAACGCTTTTCAACAAGCGGGATTATGCAGCGGCGGAGAAGTTCTGGTCGCCGCACTACGTCCAGCACAGTGCCCATATTGAACCAGGAAGAGAGGGCCTGTTCAATCTCATCAAGAATGCTCCTGCCACTCTGAAGTACGAGGCAGGGCTGATTGTCGCGAATGGCGAGTGGGTCATCGTCCATGGGCGTTTTAGTGGTCTTGGGGCCACGCCAAACTGGATTGCGGCCGACATCTTACGGGTTCAGGACGGGACACTTATCGAGCACTGGGACGTGATTCAGGACGAGGCCACCGAAGAACAATCGAAGAGTAAAGCGCCCATGTTCGGCACGTCCTTTCCGGCGTTACAGCGAGGGGCGCGCTGAACAGCTAGGGTTTGGGCTGAGAGGCCGGTATTCGCCGAGCAGAAGCTTGCGGTGCACTCGACACTAAGAATCCGTCCTCTCCCCACTTCCGCGCACTACTACTGCGAGCCCAATGGGATCTTACGTTCACCCCAAGTGGGCGGCGGCGGTTCCTTCGTCAAGCGATGGACTGGGTTCTCTTCCAACTGGCGAAGCGCTTCTGCAACGGCGCGCTCCAGTTGAGGGTCGTGTCCCGCGATGACCTCCTTGGGCCAGTTCTCCACGTCAATATCGGGTGTGATGCCTTCGTTTTCCACCGCCCACTTGCCTTGTGCAGTAAAGAACCCGCCGCGAGGGGCGATCATCGTTCCTCCGTCCACGAACGCGGGCGTGTCCGCTGTATGAACCAGGCCGCCCCAGGTTCTTTTGCCCACTAACAAGCCCACTTTGCGGGAGTGAAACATCCACGGCATAAGATCGCCGCCGGAGCCTGCCATTTCATTTGTGACCATCACCTTCGGTCCCCAGATCCCCGCTTCGGGGCTGGTGAACGGATAGCGCTGTCCGGCCACATTGTTGAAATAGCCGTCAATCTTACGCTGCAGCACATCGATGATGTAATCCGCCGCTGAGCCGCCGCCGTTGAATCGTTCGTCGATAACTGCGCCTTGTTTCTCCTGTTGTGCGAAGTAATAGCGATTGAAGCTTTGATAACCCGGCTGAGCCGTATTGGGGAGATAAACATAGGCGAGTTTGCCGCCAGAGAGCTTGTCAACCAGGCGTCGATTCGCTTCCACCCACGCTCGGGTGCGCAGGCCCTGCTCATTGGGCACGGGCATCACAGTGACGTTATGGGCGCCGTCCGCAACGGGACGGTTGTTAATGGTGAGGACCGTTTGCCGATCAGCCGTGCCGTCCAGTAGGCGATAGATGCTGTCGGGTGCGCGCAGATCCTCTCCGTTCACGGCGAGAATGTAGTCACCCACCGCTACGTTCAGGCCGGGCACGGCGAGCGGTGCGCGCAGGTCAGGATTCCAGCTTTCAGTGTCGTAGATGCGCGCGATTTTATAGCGGCCGTTCTCGATGGTGAAATCCGCTCCGAGCAGCCCTCCCCGATCGGGAGGAATAGCGGGCATATCGCCGCCACGTACGAAGGAATGACCGATGGCGATTTCGGCGCCCATCATGTCCAGCAGATAATTCAGATCCGCGCGATGCATCACGGAGGGTAGCCAAGCGCCATACATCTCCTTCATTCGCGGCCAATCGGAGCCGTGCATGTTGGGCACGTAGAGGTAGTCGCGCTGATTGCGCCAGCCTTCATAGAAGATTTGCTTGAACTCTTCCTTAGGTTCCAGGTACATGCGTAAGGTCGCATTCACGCGGCCGGTACCAGGGGCGGGGGCTTGCTTCGCCCCAGCATCCACCACGAAGAGCGCCGGCGGCGTAGCAGGGGTCGCTGGTGTTGCTGTAGCCACGGGTGGGTGAGCAGGGTCGGCGGTTCGGTAAACGAGCTTGCGCCCGTCGAAGCTGACGCTATAGTCCACAACTCCGGCCGCAAAGGGCGCTGCCTTGCGGTCGCTGATGCGATAGCGATGCAATTCTTGACCGGCAGGAATCCCGGGGATCTGTCCGCCCGTAGGCGATTCAAGATAAAACACTGTGCCGGGTGCACCGGCCAGCAACTTGTTGTATTGCCGGGAGGGAATGCCGGGAACGGAGATGATGCGATTGGAAAGGCCCTCGAAATCGATCCTCACATTGACCGCTGCCTTCAACGAGCGCGCGACCGCAGGATGCGATTCCGGCTTTTCTTCATCGGGCTTTGCATCCGTTGAACTCGCGCTGCTCGCGTTGGCAGCCGCCGCACTTTCTTCATCGCTTTCGGGCAGCAAAGGGCTAGCCTCGGCTTTGTTCAGGACGGCGAGATAAAGACCGAAATGTTCGTCATGGTCGTACGAGGTCATGTCGAGCCACTGCGATTTGAGTCCTAGGTCAGTCGAGGCCAAAAACCAGAGATACTTGCCGCTGGCATCCCAGGCCGGCCAGACGGAGTCGGCCAAACCGTCTGTGACCTGGTGGCACTCTCCGGTTTCTACATTGCTGATGAAGATGGCGTGATAGAGGGAGCGCAGACGGCTGGCGTATGCGACGTACTTGGAGTCGGGGCTCCAGACCGGATTGAGTGTACGAGCCGGCACCATCCAAGGATCGTCACCGACCGTCTTAGCGGTTCCGGTGGCTACATCCAGAACCCAGACTTTGAGATTGGTGTCGGTATAGAGAAGCTTCTTCGAATCAGGCGACCAGGAGGCCGTGTAGTAATGCGTGGGATGAGGAAGCGCAATTTCGCGGGCTGGCGCGATGCCATCCTGTGGCTCAACCATCAGCTTGTATTCGCCTGACTTATCGCTAAAGTAGGACAGATATTTCCCATCGGGCGACCAGGCGGGTTCTCGTTCCGCCGAACCGCTCGAGTGGGTGAGATTGCGCACGTCGCCCTTCTCTACAGGAACTGTGAAGATTTCACCGCGCGCCTCAATGGCCAGGCGCTTTCCGGTGGGAGACAGAATGAGGTTCGTCATACGGGCCGTCACATCGTCCCAGTGCGGCATCATCCAGGGAAAATCGCCGGTGGCGGTGATATCCACAACGTGCGACTTCCCGCTTTTGGTTTCGAGTTCATGGATGTAGCCGGCCTGTTCAAAGACAACCGTGCCGCGCGTAGAATCCAGCGACTTCACATCGTAGTCTTTGAACTCGGTCACCTGGTTCAGCTTCTTGGCCTTGGTATCAAATGACCAGATATTGGCCACCCCATCGCGGTCGGAAATGAAATAAACGGTCTCGCCCACCCAGACCGGATCCATGTCTTTCGAGTCTTTCCACGCCGGCGTCACCACATCGAAGGTCTTCATGTCGGCAATCCAGATAGGGCGGTTCTGTCCGCCGCGGTAATTGCGGCGTTCCTCGTCCCAGGAATTATTCATGCGATAGGCGATATGGGCGCCGTCGGGCGAGATCTTGCCCTGATAGCCGCGAGGAAGCGGCAGCGGCTCCGGAAAGCCTCCAGCGACGGGAACGGTCCAGAAACGCGGTGCGGGGCCTGGCGCCGAAGTAGCGCGCGTCGATGTAAACAGAATCGATTTCCCGTCGGGAGTCCATCCTTCCACCATGTCCGGACCGGGGTGAAATGTCAGCCGCTTCGGTTCTCCGCCTTCGGCAGACATAACGTACACGTCTGCATTGCCCTCATACTCAGCGCTAAACGCAATGAGTGTTCCGTCGGGCGAGAAGTGAGGATTCGCGGTCAGCCCTTGAAAGCTGGTGAGGCGCTTCGCTAAGCCGCCCTTGCGGTCGACAATCCAAATGTTGTTCGCGTAGGCGAAAGCAATGTGATCGGCGCTCACGGTCGGAGTACGCAGCAAGCGAGTCGAGGACGCGAGTACCCGCCTTTGCGCGCCCAAGAAAACAAGAAGGCTAAGCAAGGCGGCGAGAACGGCCCGATGGGTCCGGCCGAAGGACAACTTCAACATATTTTGGGAGACTCCAGATGACACAGGCTTGTCAGTGATGTCTCAGTTTACAAAGCAATCGCAGGGCACCAGAGATTATCGAGAAATTTGTGCAACACAGCTGAAACCGTTCGCAAAGCTTTTTTGCAGAAGAGAAGGCGTGGTGGCGGTGGTCAGGTTCAAGCGGACCGTCAGTGGCTTGCCATCGGGCAGCGTCACTGGGTCTTTGCCGATGCGGATGGTCCACTCCAGTGTGGAGCCAGATCCAGTCGCTGATGCTTGCCACTGGTCCGCCTTATCGAAGAAATGAAAGATCGCCCAGGGTCCCTGCGAGTTTGACCAGACGAGATCGGGACCGCTGCCGAAGCGAACGGAAGCCTTGGCTTCGTGTGCCGCGCTGTCGAACTGCCAGGCGAACTGTTTGGCAACGCCCGCGCCGCCGTCGTACGACAGTGCTTGGCCATCCATCGATAGGCCGAGGCTCTGAATACCGTCCGTTGCAACTGGTTTCAACGAATAGGTGAACTGCGGATCCTGGGAGCCGCCCCCATACAAACTGTCGGAGACTGCTGCCATCTGGTTTAAAAAGGCGATGAAACCTGGCGTGAGACTCACACCCGTAGTTGCATTGGGCACGAAGCGCGATCCCTGCAGCGACACCAGCTTCTGCAGATTCGTGTTGTAAAAACTCCAGACGGCTCCGTCGGGCTTTCGAAAAGCAGCGTTTACCTCAGCCACCGTTGCTTCGGTTGAGGCAGTACGATCGAACGGATATTTCGAAAACAGCGGTCTCAGTTCCGTACACAAAGCTTTCCCTTTGGCATTCAGCTCTTGTGGGCCTAACACTCGTAGCAACGCCTCCACCTGGGTGATGGGATCTTCAAGCAACTTCTCGACCGTCGCATCCACGCGCCCGTTCGGATCGGGTTTGAAACTCTGCGCAATCTGTTTCGCCGCAATCCTGGCATTCGCCGCAGCCGCAAGCGTTGCGGACGGGTCTGTCGACTGCTCAGTCTGTGCAACCGCTTGTTCCACAGAGGATTGCAATGCAATGAGTGCGCTCATATAGGGCTGGTTCGGAGGCGCGATGAAGCGGTCGGCACTTGTGGCCGGCACCACCGCCTGTACGGGCTGAAAGGCACCGGAGATAACCGGGTCTCCAACCGCTGTGTTCTCCGATGCCAGCGCCAAAAGGGCTAATAGCGGCGACCGGTTCCCTGAGAGTAGGTCGAGTTTGCGCGACGCATCAGGGAGGCTCGCGTAGTGCGCCACCGATGCACTCTTCAAATAAGTGCGCCAGGCGTTCAGATAGTCGTTGGAATAGCGGGTGCGTAGCTGTGTCTGTAGCTGCAGCGCACTCACATTGCTATCGTGCGTGCTGCCAAGTACCCACTCTTCGCCCATCGAGTACGGCGCAGGATTGCGGATCGCCTGTTGAGTGAACTGCCATCCCGGCAACGTGAAGGCACCGCTGACCTGGTAGCTATCCACCACCGCGGCTGCAGAGCCGGGGTAGCGGCCGTTGAAGTCGATGGGCGGGTTCGCCTTGACGGCTTCAGCAAGAATCGCCTTATAGACGCGTTCTGTTCCACCGAACTGGCCCAGGTACCCGCGTGCAGCGGCAACGGCGAAGGCATCGTTTGTCGAATCGTAAGGATTCTCTTCTCTCAGCTGCTCCGCGTAGAAGGTAAACTGGCGGCCCGCAAGCGCCTGGCGGTTAGAATCGATGCCGCGCAGGTTCGACCAACGATCAAGGAGCACCGGTTGAAGGAAGTTGGGCGTGCTCCTGTCGTGGTTAGACGTCGTCATCAGATACGCCTTCAAGCTGTCGTAAACCGGGCCATAATCGGTCCCCGGTTTCGCCGGAAGACTGCGGAGTGCTTCGACAAGCCGGTTCTGGGTGTCGCCGAACAGCAGTGTGCGAAAACGAGCAAAGTAAAGCCGGCGCAACTCCGGGTACAGAGCGTCGCCTCGGTAGAGCCCCCAACGGTAACTGAGGGGTGCTCCCTTGCTGTGATATTGGGCCAGCCTCTCGACCGAGTCTCGTAGCGTATCTAAGCGGCGTAGCGCATCCAGCGACGCGGGTTCCGAATGGCTGCCGTCGAGCGATAGAGCGCGCGCTGCTGCCAGAGCCTCAGACTGAAGCGCATGGTTTCGTCCCCACGAGACACTGAATGTCGTTGCAAGCAGGACGCTCACAACCGTCGCTGTCGCTAACAGCATGCGCCGGGTTGTGTTCGTATGTACGCTGGCGCCGCTCGCCGCCATAGCAGCGCGATCCACCAGAATGACGTCGCGGAATAGCTTCGTGAGAAACATCCATTGCGGCACTCGGCGGCTGCTTCTTGGCCGCTGGACGGACGGGGGTTCCTGCTCCTCGACAGCGATCGCCGGACGGAAGAGCGCCGTAGCGCCTTCGGCCACTCGGGCCTTTTGTTTATGCGCTACGCTGCTGGCGGGCACAGGCGCTTCCACAACTACAGGTCTTACGCCAGTGAAGTAGTATCCGCGCAAGACAGGACCAACGCTGAATTGGCTCGGCCGGCACAACTCAACCAGGAAATCGGAAGCGGCTGCTCGCAGCTTGCGAAACTCACGCGGAAACTCGTAGGCGCATCCGGATTTGAGGTCGTCGTTATCACGCGGGAGGAATGCCAGACGCTTTAGCGCCATCGAAGTAAACAGTTGTTCAAACGATTCGCTAATTCGCGCCGCCTGTTGCTGCGAATACAGACCCGGAGACAGCGCTTCCAGGGGCAGCGTGCAACCTAGAACGTTTATGCTCTCATCGGCGCTGAAGGTGCGTACGTAATCAGGAAAGAACGGCAGCGTATCCAGACGCGTGAACAGGACGTAGACCGGAACTTGTGTTCCGAGACCCTGCGCTAAGTCCCCCAGTCTCGCCCGAAGAGTCCGCACCTGATTGGCTGCTTCTGCGGGTGAAGTAAGTAAAGTCTCTGCATCGAAACACACCAGCGCTAATCGCGGCGACTGTGGTCCACGCTGCAACGCTGAAGATAGCGGTGCGGGGCGGATTCGATGAACGAACGCGGTCCATTTCTTCGCATCCAAAAGCAGGCTGCCGGCAGCTTCAAGCAACACTGTGCCAGCCGCAAACCAGACATTGATGCTGCGAGTGGGTGCGACAGCACCATCCTGATTCACCGTGCCGGCCAGAAGTTCGGGGTCCAGGCCGGAGTTCGCCACCACACTTGTCTTAGTGCTTCCCGGCAATCCCAGTACCAGGGCCACAGGCATTTTGTTCAGGCCGCTGCCATGCGATAGTTTCGCTGCGTTCAGCTTTCCCTCGGCGGCTCTCAAAAGAAGATCTATTTCGTCCTCGCCGATCTCTTCGCTTGGCTCCGGAGCGGAACTGGACTTGCCACGTTGCCGGAACCAGAGAAACGCGCCAGCCGCCACCGTGCCGAGGATAGACAGTCCCCCGCGAAGAGTCCAGAGATGCAATCCAGTCAAATGCATCCACGATCCAAGCAGCCAGGCGAGGGCGAGATACGCGACCAGAACGAGTGCAGTGATCAGGTAAATCATCAGTGTTGAACCTCCGCAGCGAGTTCGCGAGCCTGGGTCACGCCGGAGGCGAGTTGGACCCGATACGCGATGAATAGAAAGAGAGCAACGGTTGCAAATAGGAGAGCGGCCACGCTTAACTTTCGAACCCACGGATCTGCCGTTTTTGACGCGACAAAAGGCAGGGGCGCCCAGGCAGGAGAGAGGTCGCCGAAAGTTCCCCGCATGCGTGCAATCCGGTCCCGCACGGTGATCACAACGCCAGCCAGTTCTCCACGGCGGCCACCGGTGTGGCGGCCAGCGAAACCGAGCAGCAGCGCGAGACAGTAAACCTCAAGTACATCGGCGAGAGCTTCCGAATCGGGTCTTGCCAACAGTTCGCCCAGATTGTCGAAAAATACCTCACCTGCTACATGCGTCCCGAACAGCTCCTCCTGCAGAGGTTTGCGGGCCCAATCGGTGAATGCCGGATTACGGGAGTTCAAGATGGATTCGTCCAGAAATGCGACCACCGCGAAAGTAGCGCTGCGCACATCGGCGCTCGAGTACCCGCCCGCATCGCGCGCTTCGCGGGCTGCCGTTTGCAGTGCGTGCCGCATGTGCTCCCGAAACTGGTCCGAATCTGAAACGGCCTGCCGTCCCGCGCGTAATCGCACGATCGCAGTTATGGGTTCCTGGAAGCAGACAGCTAATAGGCCCTGTCGCTGACTCATATCGAATCTCCTATGCCTCCAGCACGACGAGTAATTCCATCTGCGCACTCGGCAACTCGCCTGGAACGTAGATACCAACTTGTGAGGTTTCCACAATGTGGTCCCAACACGGGCCTGATTTGGTGATGCTGAAATACTGCGTCTCTACTTTCCTTGGAACGGCGGAGGGCGGGGAAGCGAGATGCCTCAGCGGTAATCCCGGCAAGGCGCGTTTCACCAGTTCGCCTACAAATCGGGCAGAGCAAACCTTTACCAACTGCGGCGGCAAGGTGATGAGCGACGTCTCACCGATGCCGGCGCGTATCGCCAGAATCCATTCCGCACGGCCCAGCGCTCGCTTGTCAGCTACGGTGCCTTCGAAGAAGTAGGGCGCTGCCGCATGTAGCGGAATAGAAATGCAGTTGGAAGGAAGCGCAATTTCCAGATGTTCCCGGATGTGGCGGTCTAGCTGCGCAAAGCAGGTCGACAGGTGGTGGTGATCGTAGGCAGGAAGCGAGCGTGGATGCGAACCGGGGGCGAAGGTGCACAGCGCGCCAGCGAGCCGTGACAGCTCGACATACAGTTCCTCCGGGTGGCCGCGCTTCGAAGTGGCAATGTGGCGAAGAACAACCAGGGCCGAATGAACGGCATGCCGCAGCCAGAACGAGGCAATCTCGCGGGTGGAGAAGTCGCTTGCACGCCCGGATGATTGCGGAGACAGTGCCGCGCTTTTCTCGTCCAGAATTTCGATAAGCCTTAGTAAGCGAGCGATCAAGCCGGGATTGGCGCCGATTTGCAACAGCGGCGGAATGAATTCAGGGTCGTACAAAAAGCCGCCGGCTCCGTCGCGTACAACGCGTGCGATGGGTAAGGCAACACGCTCCGCCTTGACCTCGTCAGCAGTGATCAGGGACAGATTCTTGCGCCCAATCAACACCTCTCGGCTCTCTCGACCCGTGTTCTCGTCCGGCAGAAGCCGTTCTTCGGCAATGTAGCGATGCGAGTTGCGCGGCGTGCCCGGAAGTGCGCAGATCGCGCCGGGAGTGCGCGCCGGTATGGCGAGACAGATCGTGACATGATCGGCCTCCGGGGCAAAGAGGTCCCCAAAGCGAAGCGGTTCTGGAAGAGGATCGCTTTCGGGTGTGTTGAAGCACAGCCCGTCTTCAAGGATGCCGCGCGCATGAACCATCACAACGGTGCCGTTACGCACCGCTTCCAGGTCCAGAACGCAGCCGGCCAGTCCGTAAGCGCGAAACCACAAAGATTCGGTGACGGCGCGGAAAGAGTCTTCGAAATACCGGTTCTGCATTTGGAAGTGTTGTGGCGCGAGATACATGCCCTCACTCCAGACCACCTTGGAAAGCAGCTTCATACCTGGGCAAGCGCCATCCGGGCGGAAAGTCCCTCACGAAGAAAAATGCAACAAACGCATTTTGTTGAGGGGATCGGCAGCGTTGTGGCGCTTTCCTCGACAGGTGGCTATTGGGTTGAAACAAACCCGATGCACCGAAAGGAGCCTGCAAATGATTGATGTTTCGTTGTGCCCGAGTCCCTGGGTTCAGAAGAAGATGCGACCCTACAAGCTTGTGGTTGGTTGGCTTGAGACTTTGAAGGGTTTGCCCGCCGGTCAGGATGCCTCTGGGGGCAAGCTGAAAGCGGCGCTGACCTCAAGAACTCCGCTTTTTGTCACGTCATATCAGTATGCGATTGAAGATTCGTTCACCTGCCTGAATGTGATGGTGGACCGGCAGGATTACCGTCTCCAGATTGGCTTTGACGACACGGTCATCCGGGTGGAAACCCTTGATGCTCGCGCCGCTCGAGCGCAGACCAAGCTGGAACGCGAAAACGAAGCAAACAGAAACGCGGCTGCTTTGGCACTGCAAGATGTGCCTGCAGATACGGGTGCCGGCAGCTCGACCACGACTGGTGGGCACGACGGTTATGGGAACGCCCCAATGGATCTTGGCAATGGAAACTATGCCAATAATCCGAACCCCTACAATATCCCGATTCGGGCGTAGCGAGCTCTAACGGCCTAAACTCTGAAAGGATTGCCGGCATGCGATGGCACAACCGATACGAACTACTCGAACCTGTTGCGGGAGCGCCGGGGAGTTTCCGTGGTCGAGAGATCGGCTCAGGGGCTTGCCTCATTCTGCACCAGCTTGCCGAGGGCGATCAACCGCACTTCAGCACCATGTTGCGGCGCTTAGGCGAACTGCGTCCGGAAAGCTCTGAACACGTGCACGACATTTGGGAGTTTGGCGGAAAGCTGTACGTCATCACTGATTTACATTTTGGAGACGTGAGCCTTGCCGAGTGGCTGCAGCGCGCAAGCGCCTCGCCAGCTCCCGCACGTGCAGTTGCAAGTGAGTTCACCCAGTTCTTTCATACGGCACCGCCGCCGCCCCAACCGCCAAGTGCCCAGTCTGCCAGGGCCGCCTCGCAACCACTTGCAGCCGGTGAATTCACCCGCTTCATGTCTGTTTCGTTGGCCGATGACACCGCGGAATTCGAAGCCGCACCCCGAGACGGCGGGCCTCGCGCGGCAGCAGATACAGGCGAACTGACCCGACTCTTCAATGCCAAAGCGGAACCCGAGATCCGCGCACCAGAGAAGGCACCAACGGCACCGGTGCCGGTTCCGCAACGTCCCACACGTCCGGTCGGCGACTTTACCCGCTTGTTGGGACCCATGGCCGCAGAGCCCGCCCTGCTTGAAAAAGCGGCGGCGACCCAGGCAAGACCGGCTGCGGCAGTGACAGTTGCGCCGATTCCAGACGTCGGTGCAGGCGCCGGTCCTGGCGACTACACGCGTGTAGTTTCGTCGCCACGTCCTGCGCCGGTAATACCGGCTACTGCAACCCAACCTCAAACCGCCGGGGCACCGTCCAAAGCTCGTCCAGGTCTCCGGCCAATGCTTGTGTTCTCCGGTCTAGCGGCGCTGGCTTTGGCTCTGATTCTGGTCTTCGCCTTCTGGCGCTGACCCACAGGGCGAGACGATATCGAGCCGGACGCGGGTTACTTCAAGAAAGCAGGATGACGAGTTCAAGCTCCGGATTGGGGATCTCCGCAGGCATGTAAGCAGCCAGATTGCGCCCTCTTACAACGGCATCCCATTCCGGACCGGACTGCTGCAAGCTGAAGTATTCAAAGTCGAGCTTCACCGGAACCGCGCCCGGCGGTATCGGCACGTTCGTCAGGCCGACTCCCGGTAGGGCCTGCCGCACCATGTGGTCGATGTGATTCGCTGAGCCAACTTTAACCAGCTTGGGAACCTTTTCCGCAATCCCGGATTGGTTCGCTCCGCTCCTTACCGCGAGATATAAACGAGTGGACCGAAGATAGCGGTCGTCATCGATGGACGCGGCGTAAATCGAAGGCTTAACCAGTTTGAGCGGAAGCGAAACGAAGTTCCGCGGCGCGGCATTTTCTAATAGAAACCGCAAATTCTCGTCCAGACTGGAAAAACATTCTCCCAGCTTTTCGTGGTCGTAGGGGGCAAGGTCGCGCGGATGCACTTGGTCGGAAAACGCGGTTAGCGATCCTGTCAGCGCCGTCATCGCCGAAAACAATGCTTCGGGGTGAGTGTTGCCGCCTTCATGAAGATGCCGGAACACTGGCAGCCAGGTATTGATGTTGTAGAGAAGCCAGAAGTTCGGAATCTCCGCAGCACTCAACTCAGCCAATGTTTGTCCTTTCTGGCGGCGCGTACCGGACAGGGCTGTGCTGCGAGCTGCGAGAATCTCCACCAGACGTCTCGCAATGGTAGTGAGGTAGTTACTCGCGCCGAGATCAAGCAGCGGCGGGACGAAGCCATTATCAAGATCAAACACACCAGCGGGGGTGCGCGTTATGCGCGCAACCGGCAAGACGGATAATCCTTCCCGGCTTTCGGACTCAGGTAGAAGACGAAAGTTTTTGTGCGCTACCTGCACGGGCTTTTCGGCAGCGCCGGTATTTTCATCCCGCACCATCTCCACCGCGCTCCGGAAGCGGGCATCGGCGTCTGCCCGCGCAGCCGTGACATTCCGTCCCTGTTCGCGATGATGCGGAACCGTCAAATAAAAATCCAGGCAATTGTTTGCCCCCGCGAAGCAGCTGCGCCAGAGCCAGGCGTTCCGGCGCCGCATCGGAATCCGGAATGTCGAACACCAGCCCGTCGCTAAACATGCCCGACGCCGCATTGATGGCGAGATAGCCGCCGGCGAGTGCCTCACGGTCTACCCGCAGCGTCCGAAAGCCCCACGCCCGAAACGCGAGCGCGTCCACTTGGAACCGGCTTGTGTCTTCGATGTACGCGTCTTGTTGCTGCAGATGTTGCGGACTAAGCGATGTGCCTTTAGTCCAGATGGGCGGTTGAAGGCGGCGCACGACTCCTAAGGCTACCAGAGACAGGCAGGGCACGGCCGGAAAAGATTTTTTGTTCCCCAGGACGATTCGTGAGGGACTGCAGTGGGGAATGCCGCTTACTCGAGCAAGGAGGCGTATGGCAAAAGAAAGTACGCAACACAAGCTCGATCGCGTGCGCTCGCCGCGTGTTCACATCACCTATGACGTAGAGGTCGGTGGTGCCATCGAAATAAAGGAACTACCGTTCGTAGTCGGGGTGTTGGGCGATTTCACCGGACAGCCGGAGCAGCCCCTGCCAAAACTAAAAGAACGCAAGTTCGTGGATATTAACCCCGATAACTTCGACGATGTTCTGGGAGCGATGAGCCCGCATCTGTCCTTCGCCGTAGAGAACAAGCTCAGCGAAGAGGCGGATGCTCCGCAGCTCAAAGTGGATCTCCACTTCAAGAGCATGGACGACTTTGGGCCGGAGAACGTCGCCCGCCAGGTGAAGCCTCTGCGCGAACTGCTCGACTTGCGCAGGCGCTTGTCGGATCTGCGCGGCAGTCTGCAAGGCAACGACAAGCTGGATGAGCTGTTGCTGGAAGCGGTGGGCAACACCGAAAAGCTGAACCGTCTCAAATCGGAGATCGACTCTGCCAGCGCCAATGGAGGCAGCCATGCTTGAAACGCAGCAGAATGCGGCGGCGGCAACGGCGGTGCTGAATGCAGGCCCTGAAAAAGGTCTGCTCGACCAGATTGTCGAGGAGGGCCGTCTCGGTTACGACGACGCTGCTCGCGAGCGCGGTAAGGACCTGGTGAAGGAGTTTGTCGCACAGGTTCTGGAAGGCTCCATGACGTTGGGGCGTGACGCGGAGTTGATGATCAATTCGCGAATCGCGCAGATCGATCACCTGGTTTCCATTCAGTTGAACGAGATTCTGCACCACCAGGCTTTTCAAAAGCTGGAGGGCAGCTGGCGCGGCTTGCGGCATCTCATCGATCAGTCCGAAACCGGCACCATGCTCAAAGTTCGCGTCATGAACGCGTCGAAGAAGGAATTGCTGCGAGATCTGCAGCGTGCGCCGGAGTTCGATCAAAGCGCACTCTTCAAGAAGGTTTACGAAGAGGAGTACGGCGTCTTTGGCGGCGCTCCCTTTGGCGCGCTGATCGGAGATTACGAATTCGGCAAGCATCCGGAAGATATCGAATTGTTGGAACGCGTCTCGAATGTTGCCGCCTCGGCCCATGCGCCGTTTCTGAGTGCCGCCGCTCCGGAAATGTTCAATCTCTCAACGTGGACGAACCTGGATGCGCCGCGTGACCTGGCAAAAATCTTCGACACCACCGAGTACGCCAAGTGGAAGTCATTTCGGCAGACCGAAGATTCACGGTATGTCGCGCTATGCCTGCCGCGGACGCTGGGACGGTTGCCTTACGGGAAAGATACCAAGCCCGTGGAGGGATTCCAATACGAAGAAGCGGTAGACGGCGCCGACCACAACAAGTACCTGTGGACCAACGCAGCGTATTCTCTGGGGACGCGCTTAACCAATTCATTCTCGAAATACGGCCTCTGCGTGGCGACTCGGGGCGTGGAGGGCGGAGGACTCGTCGAGGGTTTGCCGGTTCATAACTTCTCCACCGACTCAGGCGATGTGGCTATGAAGTGTCCCACCGAAACGCCCATCACAGACCGCCGCGAAAAGGAGCTCGCGGATCTAGGCTTCGTGCCGCTGATTCACTCCAAGGGAAATGATTACGCTGCGTTTTTCAGCGCGCAAACGGCGCAGAAACCCAAAATCTACGACACAGACGCCGCGAATGCCAATGCCCGTCTCTCGGCACAACTGCCATACATCATGGCGATGTCACGGTTCGCCCACTACTTGAAAGCCATGATGCGCGACAAGATCGGCAGCTTCATGTCGCGTGAACAGGCGGAGACATTCCTGAACCGCTGGATTGTCAATTACGTGACGCCCGACGACTCTGCTTCGCAGGAGACAAAAGCCAAACGTCCTTTGCGGGAGGCCCGGATCGAAGTCACCGAAGTGGGCGGAAAGCCGGGCGCGTATCGCGCTGTCGCCTTCTTGCGGCCGCACTTTCAACTCGACGAACTAACCGTTTCGCTACGGCTCGTCGCCGAGTTGCCCGCGCCCGCTAAATAACTTCTCGGTCCCTTGCCGGATACGGCAGGGGATTGAATTTCACACAACCAAAACACCAGTTCAAAAGGAGCAAACAACATGGCAGTCAATGCATATCTCGTAATCGCTGAGCGTCCTGGTCCAAGCACCAGCAAGAAGGACGCCATCGATGTTCTTTCCTTCTCGTTCGGCGGCAAACAGGCCTCCGTTATCGGACAAGGATCCTCGGGCAGCGAAACTCGGGCCGGCCGCGCCGACGTTCACAAATTAAAGATCATGAAAGTTCTCGACAAGACCTCGCCGCTTTTGTTCGACGACATGGTCACGGGCAACATCCTGAAGAAGGCAACGCTCTTCTATGACAAGCCGATGGGCGACAACCAGGAAGATTACTTCAAGATCGAACTGGAAGAGGTACTGATTTCTTCCATCGATCACTCAGGTTCCAGCGAAAATCCGACGGAAACCCTGTCCCTGGCCTTTTCAAAGGCGAAGTTCTGCTACAACCCGGAGGACGCGAACGGGAAGTTCGAAGGCTGGGTAGAGAAGGGCTTCAACCTTCAAACGCTGAAGCCCTACTAAGTATGGATGGAAGCGGCGGACGGTCACGGAGACCGTCCGCTCTCATACGTCAGAAGAGGGAGTTTACTATGATCGCTCGCAATCTTTTAAAGCAAGGCGAAGTTCGTGCCGCGCAGGGGGCATTGAGTGAGTGGCTGCGTAGCCATCCCGGCGATCATCTCGAGCGGACGTTCCTGTTTGAATTGCTTTGCTTCTCCGGCGACTGGGATCGCGCCGAACGCCAACTCTCCGTGCTGGCAAAAGGCGATCCGCAAAAGGAACTGGGCGCAATTCTTTACTTTTCCGCCCTGCATGCAGAGCGGACGCGCCACGATCTGGCTACCGTCCCCGCACTGCAAGCGGACTCGAACCCGCCTAGCTCGCTGCTAGGCACCTTGAACGGGCGACCATTTCAAAGCATTTCGGACGCCGATCCAAACATAGGCGCTCGGCTGGAAATCTTTGCTGCGGGATGTTATGCCTGGCTTGCACTTGAGCACGTTGCATCCATTCGCTTCGCGGCACCGCGACGACTACGAGACACGCTATGGGCCGAGGCCACGGTGCAAACCAACTCCTCCTTTCATGGAGGCGAGTTGCGCGAAGTGCTGGTCCCGGTGCTTTACCCGTTTTCGTGGAAGGCTGCTGACCAATCGGTCTGGCTTGGGCATCGGACAGTCTGGGCCGAAGAGCAAGGCGAAGCGCGGCCGTTCGGGCAAAAAATGTTGTTGGTAGACGACGAAGAGATTCCGTTGCTGGACGTCCGGGAGCTTGCGTTCACAAACACTGCGGTGGCCGCTGATGCCTGATCCACTGGTGAGCGTTCTGCTGCAGCCGCTCGCGGGCGGAAATCCTGCCGGCGAAGACCTTCGCTACAGTGCGACCTACGAAAAGGTCAAAGAAGCCCGGCGTGAGGACGATTCGTTATCGCAAGGAGCGTGGCAGCGCGAACGCAAGGTAGCCGATTGGCGGCTGGTGATTCAACTCACCCGCCAGGCACTGATGGAAAAGAGCAAGGACCTGCAACTCGCAGCGTGGCTGACAGAGGCTCTTGTCAAAGAACAGGGTTTCGGTGGCCTCCGTCAGGGATTAGACCTTTGCTTCGGCTTGCTCCAGGGTTTCTGGCTGTCTCTTTATCCCTTATTGGAAGACGGCGATGCCGAACTGCGGGCGGCTCCACTGGCCTGGATGGCGTCAAGGCTGGAAGCGGCGGTCAAGGCCGTTCCTTTGGCAGCAGCTGGCTATGACTGGTTCGCTTACAAGGAGTCGCGCACTGTCGGTTACGAAAGCGCGTCGGTATCCCCAGAGCAGAAAAAGGCTCGCGAGAAGGCCTTGAAGGAAGGCAAACTGCCGCCCGAAGCATTCGATAAAGGCTTTACAGAAACGCCGCGTGCCTATTACGCCCAAGCGGAGATGGAGCTGGACGGCTCACTGTCAGCTTTGACATCGCTTGCTGAGCTTTGCAGTGAGCGCTTCGGCGATGCGGCTCCGCCGTTCAGCCGACTGCGGGACGCCATTGAGGACGTACGGCATACCGTTCATAGTTTGCTGGGGAAGAAGGGTGAGCCAGAGGCAGAACGCCCATCGCCGTCTGGAGCCGCCACCGCAACAGCAGCAGCAGTCGTTGAGGCCACTCCGCAGCTTTCCGCAGGGTCGATCGCTTTTGAGCCAACCGTCCGAACCACAAGCAATAGCTTCGAGCAGGCGACACAGGTATTGAGGGCCGGCCATCATCAGCAGGCGCTCCAGATTCTTACTCGCGACTTGGCCACCCAGGGTTGCGGACGAGACCGTTTCTTGCGCAAGCTGCAGCTGGCACGCCTTTGCATTGCCGCGGGGAAAGACCTGATTGCGCAGCCGCTGCTGGATGATCTGGCAACCGCAATCGACGTTCACAAGCTGGATGAATGGGAAGAGCACGAGACCGTTGCCGCGGCCCTCGTCACCATCCTGCAATCCAGCAAGCGCATCCAGGCGGATGCAAAAGAAAAACAGAAATTCTTTGAGCGGATCTGCCGGCTGGATCCCGCCCAGGCCTTGGCTTGTTAAGTGATGAGGACGCTGACCAACATGGAACGAAAAGCAGAGCGAGCGCAGGTAAGACTCTCGGTGCTTGACCGGCTAATCGATGCTGAGCCAGGTACGCCAGACCGGTCCTCTATTCCACGTGCGGAGTCTCTTCGCATGCTGAAGAACGGTCTCCGACGTGATCTGGAATGGCTACTGAACACGCGCATCACCGGCGCGCCGCCTGCTTCCATGCGCCAGCTGAACCGCTCCGTCTTCGTCTTTGGATTGCCAGAGCTGACCGGGTATGCGCTCGATGCGCCCGCTGATCGCGCCCGGCTTTTGCGCGACCTGAATAAGTCCATCCAGATGTTTGAGCCGCGTCTTCAGGCGGTCAGGATTGTGCCCGTCCAGGAAGAGCGACTTTCGCATGCATTGCGTTTTCGCATCGAGGGTCTGCTGTTGACCGATCCAGCACCTGAACCGGTGTCGTTTGACACCGTGCTGGAACTGAGCAGCGGTGAATACCAGGTAAAGGGAGAAGCGCATGAAGGATGAGTTGCTGCTGTACTACGAACGCGAACTTTCGTTCCTTCGCCAGATGGGCGCTGAGTTTGCCGGCAAGTACCCGAAGATTGCTTCGCGCCTGGTGCTGGAGCCGGACAAATGCGAAGACCCGCACGTGGAGCGCATGCTCGAAGGTTTTGCCTTGCTCGCGGGCAGAATCCACCTGAAGATCGATGACGATTTTCCGGAGGTGACACAGGCGCTTCTAAATTCGGTGTATCCGCATTACTTGCGCCCAATCCCATCTATGTCGGTCGTCGAATTCGAAGTCGACGCCGGCCAGGTAAAGCCCGAGACCGGCCTGAATCTGCCACGCGGCGCGGCTATGCTGTCGCGTCCCGTAGACGGCGTATCGTGCCGCTTTCGCACTTGTTACGACATGCACTTCTGGCCCGTTACGGTCACCGGTGCCCAATGGCGAACGGCCGATCGCGCCAGCTACGGCGCGCGTACGTCCGATGCGGCGGGCGTTTTCGCGATTGCATTGCAGACGCAAGGCGGCATACCTTTTTCGAAGATTGAAGCCGATTCCCTGCGCTTTTACATCAACGGCGACGGCGAACTCGCGTTTACAGTGCACGAACTCATCACAAATTCGTGTGCGCAAGTGGCGGTCTGCGATGCGGCTGCGTCACCCGCGATACCGGCAACTGTTTTGCCTGCGTCCGCTGTGCAACCGGTTGGGTTTGCGCCGAACGAATCGGCAATCCCATATACGAATCGTTCCTTCGCGGGCTATCGCACCATTCAGGAGTATTTCTCGTTTCCGGAGAAGTTCCTCTTTTTCGAAGTTCGCGGGCTTCGCAAAGCGTTCATGGCTGTCACGTCAGATCGGGTCGAACTCCAGATTGCCATCTCATCATTCGAGCGGTCAGAACGGAAATATTTGCTGGGAAGCGCCATTTCGGAACGAACATTCCGTCTGTGGTCGACGCCGGTAATAAATCTATTCGCTCGCACCGCCGAACCAATCCTGCTTGATCCATCGCGGCCCGAATACCCGGTCATCCCCGACGCTAGTGTCCGCCATGCAGCTGAGGTTTTCTCCATTGAGGAGGTTCTCGGCACCGACCCCGAAACGCAAGACACTCTCCGCTTTGCCCCTTTCCATTCCATGCGCCACAACAGCGCTGTCGCAAGCGGCGGATATTGGCAGGCAACGCGCCGCAATACCGGAAACCATACGGAACTGATGCTTTCGCTGGTCGATCCCTCAGGCCTGTTTCTGCATTCGGAGTCACGAAGCTTAACGGTGCGCACTCTTTGCACCAACGCCGATTTGCCTGCCCGCTTACCGGTAGGAGCTGCCGCCGGCGATTTCGAAATGGAAGGCGCTTTGGGGGCGAAACGCATCGTCGCGCTTGTAAAACCGACGGCGACATTGCGGCCGCCCGCGCCTAAAGATTCATCCTGGCGGCTGATCTCGCAGCTCTCATTGAACTATTTGTCGCTGGTCGAAGATGGCGGCGATGCACTGCGCGAAATGCTGCGTTTGTACAACTTCGGTGAATCAACGCACGTAAATCGGCAAATCGACGGAATCGTGTCAGTACGAAGCCGGCGGCACTATGCACCCCTGACGCAATCGGATGCAGTGGCGTTTGCGCGCGGCACGCAAGTGGAGATGGAGTTCGATGAAGAGCAGTTTGTAGGCGGCGGAGCGTATCTGTTCGCGGCGGTGCTTGAGGATTTTCTTGCGCAATACGTTTCCGTTAACAGCTTCTGTCAATTGCTGGCGCGTACTCGCCAGAGAAAGGAAACTCTGAAGCAATGGCCACCACGTGCGGGCAGGAAAGTCCTGCTCTGAACGCTAGTCGGGCAGAAGTTTACGAAAGCCTGGAAGCGCGGCCTTGGCCGGTCGGCTTCTTTCAAACCGTGCGGCTTCTGCAACTCATGGCGGGCGATAAAAAACCCGTCGGCCAGTTTGCCAAGCCCGCTGACGAGGCGGTTCGCTTCGCAGCGCACACCGGCATCGCCTTTCCAGCGAGCGAGGTGCAATCGATTGAGCAGGAACCGGACCGCGCGAGCCGAGTGCGTGTCAACATTATGGGCCTTACCGGGCCCTTAGGCGTGCTTCCCCTTGTCTACACGGCACTGCTGCGCGAGCGGGCGCGCGCCCGTGACTACGGGACCCGCGATTTCCTGGACATCTTTCATCACCGTCTGCTCTCGCTCTTCTATCGTGCTTGGGAGAGATACCGGTTCGGCGTTGTTTGGGAGCGTGGCGAGCGCGACGGGCTCTCGCATCATCTGGCCGATCTGATCGGCCTTGGTGCAACGGGCCTGCAGAATCGGCAGGCGGTCCCTGATGCGGCGCTCTTGTTTTACGCCGGTCTTCTGGGCATGGGCACGCGCCCGGCAATCGCTCTGGAACAAATTTTGAACGACTACTTTGGAGTGCCTGTCGAAATCGAGCAGTTCGTGGGGGCGTGGCACCCGATTGCTCGTGCCGACCAATGCTGCCTGGGAGAGGCAAACGGCTTCTCCGGCCAACTGGGCAGGGGCGCCCTGGCAGGCCGTTCCATCTGGGATGAGCAATCGCGCCTTCGTATTCGGCTGGGGCCGCTCACCATGCAGCAGTATCGCGAATTTCTTCCCGGTGAAAGTGCGAATCGTCGTTTGCGCTCGCTCGCCGGATTCTATGTGGGAATGCAGTTCGACATGGAAGCGGAGCTGATTTTGCGGCGCGAGGACGTGCCGCGTTGTGAACTGAACGCCGAGCCGGGAGGCGGCCTTCAGCTTGGTTGGACGACGTGGGTGAAAACCGCCGCGTTCGGCCGTGATCCCGGAGACACCATCTTGGAATTGGAACAGGCGGCTTAATCACTATGGCTATCAATCTGAAAGCACTCATTGCGAAGTTGGACGACACCACGCGCGGCGCTCTGGAAGCGGCAGCCGGACTGTGTCTGGCGCGCACGCATTACGACATCGAGATTGAACACTTCCTGTTGAAGCTGCTGGATGCAAACGATAGCGACCTCCACACCATTCTGCGAGAGTTCGCCGTCGACCGGACAAGATTTGCGGCAGAGCTTTCAGCGAGTCTGGACAAACTGAAAACGGGCAACGCACGAACGCCTGCCTTCAGCCCCAGCCTGGTCAAAGTGTTGTCTTCCGCCTGGACACTTGGCTCTATGGAGTATGAGGCGTCCCAGGTTCGGTCGGGCTTCACCATCTTGGCGCTCGCGGGCGAGGACGATCTGTCGAGACTTATCGCGCAGTCCAGTCGCGAGTTCTCTAAGATTCAACCCGAAGCGCTGCGGCGCAACTTCAGCACGCTGCTGCCGGTCGGGGGCGAGGAAACCGCACATGACGTCGCTGCTGTGCCGCAATCCGCCGCGAACGGCAAGACTCCTCACTTGGACCAATACACGGTCAATCTGACCGAGAACGCACGGCTTGGAAAAATCGATCCAGTCCTTGGGCGAGACGCCGAGATCCGCCAGCTAGTCGATATCCTTTGTCGCCGTCGGCAAAACAACCCCATTCTTACCGGCGAAGCGGGTGTTGGAAAAACGGCGGTGGTGGAAGGGTTCGCGCTGCGCTTGGCGGCCGCGGAGGTTCCGCCCGCCCTCCAGGGTGTCAGCCTCCGGATGCTGGACCTGGCACTTCTGCAAGCGGGCGCGGGCATCAAGGGAGAGTTCGAGAACCGGCTGAAAGGCCTGATTCAGGAAGTGAAATCGTCACCCGCGCCCATCATTCTCTTTATCGACGAAGCACATACGATGATTGGTGCCGGCGGCCAGGCAGGCCAGGGCGATGCGGCAAATCTTCTGAAGCCCGCGCTGGCTCGCGGAGAGTTGCGCACCATTGCAGCTACAACCTGGTCCGAGTACAAAAAGTATTTCGAAAAGGACCCTGCTCTGGCGCGCCGCTTTCAGGTGGTCAAGGTGGAGGAACCCTCCGAAGTGCAGTGCGAGGTGATGCTGCGCGGCGTAGCGGAAACACTGGAGCGGCATCACAATGTGCGCATTCTCGACGAGGGACTGCGGGCTGCGGTTCGGCTCTCGCACCGGTATTTGCCTGAGCGCCAGCTTCCCGATAAAGCAGTAAGCGTGCTCGACACCGCTTGCGCCCGCCTGTCTCTCGGACAAAACTCCAAGCCGGCTGCGATCGAAGATGCCATCCGGCGCAGGGACGATCTGCTGGTGCAGCGGCGCGTTCTCGAACGGGAGTCGGCATTGGGAGAGAACCATGCGGAGCGGCTCGCCCTCATCGGCGATGGCCTTGCGGACTGCGAAGCCGAACTTGAAACGCTTGAGTCGCGTTGGAAGCGCGAAAGCGATCTTGTCACCCACATTCGCGAAGTACGTGCGGCACTGGAGCAGAGCAATCTCGTCCCGGTCGGCAAAAGGCGGGCCGCGGCTGGCGGAGTGTCGGTCGAAGACGGACCAGACCCTGCGGTGCTTCGGGCGGAGCTGGGAGACTTAAGCGCCGAACTCGATGCTGTGCAAGGTGAGACTCCGCTAGTTCGTGTCTGTGTGGATGCGCCAGTGGTGGGCGATGTCGTTTCCGCATGGACGGGCATTCCCATTGGCAAGATGCTGAAGGACGAGATGGCGACTGTGTTGTCGCTGGAGGAGCATCTCGGAAAGCGTGTGATCGGTCAGCCGCAGGCGCTCGCGGCCATCAGCCAGCGCATCCGCACTTCCAAAGCAAGCCTGGAAGATCCGGTAAAACCCATCGGCGTCTTTCTTCTGGTGGGGCCAAGCGGCGTCGGCAAAACAGAGACCGCACTCGCCTTGGCTGACCTGCTCTACGGTGGCGAGCGAAATCTGATCACCATCAACATGTCGGAGTTTCAGGAGGCGCATACCGTCTCCACCCTCAAGGGCTCGCCTCCCGGCTACGTGGGTTACGGTGAAGGCGGCGTGCTGACCGAAGCCGTGCGGCGGCATCCGTACTCGGTGGTGCTGCTCGATGAGGTGGAGAAGGCGCACCCGGACGTGCTGGAACTCTTCTTCCAGGTGTTCGACAAAGGCCGGATGGAGGACGGCGAAGGCCGCCAGATCGACTTTCGCAACACCATTATTCTCCTGACCTCTAACGCTGCCACCGACACGCTGATGACTCTGACGGCGGATGCGGAAACGGCGCCCGGTCCAGAGGCGCTGGTGCAAGCCTTGCGGCCCGAGTTGATTCGTATCTTCAAACCGGCCTTCCTCGGACGGCTGGTGATTGTGCCGTATTATCCGGTGCGCGACGAAAATCTGCGCCGGATTGTTTTGTTGAAGCTGGGCAAGATTCAACGGCGCATTCAGGAGAATCATCGCATCGCCCTGACGCACGACGTGCATTTAATTGATGAGATTGTCCGTCGATGTACCGAGGTTGAGAGCGGCGCGCGCAATATCGACAACATTCTGACGAACAGCCTTTTGCCGGGCGTTTCACGGCGCATTCTGGAACGGCTGGCTGAGCGCGCACAGCTCCAGTCCATCCACGTTGGCTTGGACGTAAGCGGGGAATTTCAGTATGCGTAGCACGTTCCTTCAGACAACACGACCGCTCACCATCAAGACCGCGCTGCCCGCAGACACTTTTGTGGTCATGAGCATCGAGGGCCGTGAGGCAATCTCCGAACTCTACCGCTTCGAAGTGGAGCTGATGACAGAGAACCGTAATTCGGTGGCTTTCCACAAATTGCTTGGCGATGAGGCAACTGTGTCGCAGCTGTGCGATAACGGACGCGAAACATATTTCAGCGGCATCGTGTGTGCCGTGGAACAGGGCGAAAACATGGTGGAGGTCCAGGACGATGGACTCCATGAATACACCCGGTTCCGCATCTCCGTCGTTCCGAAAGCGTGGCTGCTCTCTCAACGGCAACGGAGCCGCATCTTCCAACGGCAAACCGTTCCTGACATTTTGAAAGCCGTGCTGAAGGACAGCAACGCCGATTTTCACCTCGATCAAGGCCAGGAGGAATTCGAACCGCGCGACTACTGCGTCCAATATCGCGAGACCGATCTGCAGTTTGCAAAGCGCTTGATGGAGGAAGAAGGAATCTTCTTCTTCTTCCAGCACGCGGACAGAGGTCACAGGATGATCGTGGCAAATGCCTCCTCTAGCTTCGCTGCCTTGCCGGACGATTTCCGCTTCGAAACAATGGCGCCCGAAACAGGCGCGGAGGACCGCATCTTTGCCTGGCGAAAAACGCAGCAGATTCGGCCCGGCAAATATACGCTCCGTGACTATAGCTTTGAGGTGCCAGAGAAGAGTCTGGAAGAGAGTAAAGAAACGCAGGCTACTGTCGAGGTCGGCTCCACCACGCATAAACTGACAGCCGGCGGCGGGTCCTCGCTCGAGATCTACGATTACCCGGGCGGTTATGCAGGCAAATACGACGGCATTGGGAAAGACGGCGGCGGGCAATACGATCCATCCCAGAAGATTAACGCCGAGAGCCGTAAGGTGGCCGCTCAGCGTATGCAGGCCGAGGCAGTGGCTGCGTTGCAGGTGGCCGGCCGTGGCAGCGCCAAAGCATTCAGATCAGGCAGCAGTTTTCAGCTGCAACATCACTTCTGCGACGACGGCCACTTCGTCATCACGTCGGTACAGCATAGCTCGCGGCAAACCATAGGAATCAACCCGGAGGTGCAACCGTTCGAATACCACAACCAGTTCACATGTATCCCGGCCGGTCTGCCCTTCAGGCCGCAGCGTGTCACTCCGGTTCCGGTGGTACACGGAACGCACACCGCAACGGTTGTCGGTCCCGCCGGAGAGGACATTTTCACCGACAAATATGGGCGCGTGAAGGTCCAGTTCCGCTGGGACCGCGATGGTCAAGCAGACAGTGGCAGCTCGTGCTGGATTCGCGTTGCCACCACCTGGGCCGGCAAGAGTTGGGGCGCTATCCACATTCCGCGAGTTGGGCAGGAGGTGGTGGTGGCGTTTGAAGAAGGCGACCCCAACCAGCCGATCATCATTGGCAGCGTCTACAACGCCTCCCAAATGCCGCCCTACGCATTGCCCGACAACAAGACACAGAGCGGTATCAGGAGCCACAGCACTCCCAACGGCTCAGGATCGAACGAACTTCGCTTTGAAGACAAACAGGGCAGCGAACAGATCTTCCTGCACGCGGAAAAAGATCTGCTGAGCACAATTGAACACGATGAGACTCGCAACATCAAGCGCGACCGGACGACCGACATCGTAGGCAACGAAACCAAGGTGGTGCGGCAGGGCGATGAGAAGATCACGTTGCAGCAAGGTAACCAGTCCACCGCCATCAGCTTGGGAAAAAGCGAGATGGAGGCCATGCAATCGATTGAGCTCAAAGTGGGGCAAAGCAGCATCAAGCTCGATCAGACGGGGGTCACCATCAAGGGCCTCACGGTCAAGATCGAAGGACAAATTCAAGTTCAGGTGAAAGGCACGATCACGCAGATCAATGGCGATGCGCTGTTGATCCAAAAGGGCGGCATCGTGATGATCAATTGATATGCCTCCTCCATCGGACACGCAAAAACCGAGATCGGTGCCGGAGTGGACGGCGCTCGCCGAACTGGGCGAACCGGCTCGCCAATTAGCTGCATCGGCTTCCGGCGCACAATCGTTTGCCGAATCACTCGTCCGCGCTGAGCACCACGAAGATGCCGTGCGCTTTCTGGCGTATGTGCTGCCTGCCCGGCAAGGAGTTTTATGGGCCTGGTCCTGCGCCAAAGCCGTAACGCCGGCGAACGCCCCTGCCCCAGTCTTCGAATCCCTGGCTGCGACGGAACAATGGATTGCTCAGCCTACCGACGAGCACCGCCGCACCGCCATGTCTGCGGCTCAAAAAGCAGAAGTCGGCACTCCGGCGGGCGCAGCGGGGCTGGCAGCGTTCCTCAGTGGAGAGACCCTGGCCGCCGCCGGAATGCCACTGGTGCCACCCGCACCGTTTCTCGCCTCAAAAGCCGTTGCCGCCTCCATCATGTTGTCCGCTGTTTCTTCAGAGCCCGAGAACGCTCCCATGAAATATCGTTCGTTTCTCCTGAGGGGATTTGAACTCGCACAGCGCACTCAGTTGTGGGAGAGCATAACCAACTCAAACGGGAAGGAGCGTTGACATGGGGTTTCCCGCAGCACGGGTCGGTGATCTGCACGTTTGTCCAATGGCCTCTGGTCCGGTGCCGCATGTGGGCGGGCCCATCCTGCCTCCAGCCGCAATCACCGTGCTCATCGGCGGTGTGCCTGCAGCCCGCATGGGAGACCAGGCAACCTGCGTAGGGCCGCCCGATGTCATTACGCTCGGATCTTTCACGGTTTTGACTTGTAAGCAGCCGCAGGCTCGCATTACCGACGTGACAGCTCACGGCGGCACCATCGTGCTGGGCTGCTTCACCGTTTTGGTTGGTTGATGCCCTCCCGCAGTTGTGCGCTCGAAACGAACACGGCATCGGGCGCGCGATAGACACAACGAGTTGAAAATCTGACTGATTTGGCGGCGCAGCCGTGCCTTGCGCTTCCGGGGGTGCTCAATGAAACTACTGGCAAGGTTTACTCTAATTTTCTCTTTGATATTTGCCGTCGGCTTGGCGGTGGTCGGTTATGTCGCGCACCAGTTCCTGGAACAGAACACGCGTGCCCAAGTGGTGCAGCAGGCGCGCTTGATGATGGAGACCGCGGGCTCAGCTCGCGATTACACCGACAATCAGGTCAGGCCGTTACTGGAGTCTGAGCAGGCGCATATGCGCGCCTTCCTGCCGCAGACGGTGCCCGCCTTCGCCGCTACAGAAAGCTTCGCCTATCTGCACGCGAAGCATCCCGATTACACGTATAAAGAGGCAACTCTGAATCCAACCAACCTGCGCGACCGTGCCCTCGATTGGGAAGCCGACGTCATCGACGCGTTCAGGAATCAGCCGAAGTCACGCGAACTGGTGGGCGAACGAGAAACGCCAACTGGTGCCACGCTGTTCCTGGCGCGTCCCATCACCGCCGATGCCCCTTGTCTGGAGTGTCACGACACTGCAGATCGGGCTCCGGCCTCGCTCACTCGCCGTTACGGTACACAGCACGGGTTCGGTTGGAAGCTGAATGAGACCGTAGGCGCGCAGATTGTATCCGTGCCCGAAACAGTCCCGAAACAGCTTGCCGAAGCCGGGTTTCGTCGCTTGATGATCAATCTCGGCCTCGTTTTTCTAGCAAGCCTGATCGTGCTTGACTTGGTCATCGTCTTCACCGTTTCGCGTCCGGTCTCGCGTCTGTCCGCCTTGGCGGATGAAATCAGCTTAGGTAAGCTTGACGCGCCGGAGTTGCCGGTGAAAGGAAATGACGAGGTCTCCGTGCTAGCCGGTTCCTTCAACCGCATGCGTCGCAGTCTGGTCCAGGCGCTTCGGCTCTTAGAGGAGAACCAACCCAGTTAGCGCTTAACAGAACCGAGAAAGGAAGCGCGCTCGCCTTCGGAGGGAATCGCTTCCGCCAGTATCGTGTACAGTTCCTGCGTCGTACGGGCTTTGCGTGCGGCGCGGTCCACTAGAACCTTAGCGGCCGGACCTACAAATGGCGTCAGTTTGCGTTTCGCTTCTTCCAGCTTGTTAGCATCCAGTGCATTCGTCCCCGCCGCGGCCTGTCCGGTTCCAGCGGCGGTTGTGCTGTGCGTAGCAGCGGCGCCCGTGTTGCAAGCGCGTAGAAAAGTCTCCCGTTCGCCCGCGTCCGAAAGGTTCTGCGCCAGCAAGCGGCACAACTCCTCAATGCTGCGGGCACGCCGTGCCGCTTGCGATACCATGTGCCGGGCCACAGGTCCTATGGTTCGCGTCAAATGCGATTCCACACGCGCGACTTGCGCGGGATCTAGCACCACCGGAACAAACGCCGTGGGGATGGCGGCCGGGATCGCGATGGACGGGGAATCCGGCAATCGTCCACCCTCCGGGCGCAGCGCGGCCGCGAACTCGTCCGCTGTCTGAAACCGATCCACGGGCGACTTGGCTATCGCCCGTAGGATCGCTCGCGAAATGTGCGGCGGAAGCTGCGGAGCTAATTGGTCGGGCGCGGCTGGCTGTTCCGTCAAGTGCGCGTGCATGATGGCGTATTCGTTATCGCCACGGATCGGCGCAACGCCGGTCACCATCTCGTACAACGTGACGCCAAGTGAGTAAATATCGGAACGCGCATCCGCCGGCGAACCCTTTATCTGCTCTGGCGACATGTAATACAACGAGCCTACCGTTACCCCGGTCATCGTAAGGCGCTGATTGCCGCCCGCCCGTGCGATACCGAAGTCGGTCACTTTCACCAGTCCACTGCGAGTCACGATGATGTTTGCGGGTTTAATGTCCCGATGCACAACACCGCGGCTATGAGCGTACGCCAGGGCGGATAGAACCTGCACCCCATAACTGACCGCCGCCTCCGTAGGCAGAGCGCCGTCGCGCAGTAGTGCTGCCAGACTCAAGCCCTCAATCAACTCCATGATCATTACAACCCGGTTCTGCACTACCAGGGCAGTCCGCATGGCGGCGATATTCGGATGCTCCAGGCTGGCGTGGACCTTGATCTCACGCAGAAACCGCTCGGCCAAGCCGGCTTCCGATGGCGCGTCCGGCAGCACGATCTTCATGGCCTCAATCCGGTCTGAGATGGTATTACGCACACGAAATACCCGGCCCATGCCGCCCGTGCCGAGCACGCCGAGTATTTCGTAATCCCCGACTGTTTCACCAACGCCGAAGGTCATCGCAGAAATATAGGTCTCAGCATAACAGCGCCCACGGCGGCACAAAGAGCATGTTATTCTGCACTCGCAGATTGGGAATTAGCAAGCGATGGGAACATCCTCCTCCTCGCACGACGTAACTCAACTTCTTGTCGCGTGGCGCGCCGGCGACGACCAGGCGTTCGAAGCACTGGTGCCGTTGATCTATCGCGAGTTGCATCGGCTCGCGCGCCGCTATATGCAGATGGAGCGGCACAACCACACCCTGCAGACTACCGCATTGGTGCATGAAGCTTATATGCAGCTTGTGAAGCAGCGTGATGCCGAATGGCAGGGCCGCTCGCATTTCTTTGCGGCTTCTGCGCAGGCGATGCGGCACATCCTGGTCGATATGGCTCGCAGCCGCGGCCGTCAGCGCCGGGGTGGGGATGCCGCCCGCATCTCTCTCGATGAGGCTCTTGTGTTCACTCCCGAACGCGCAGACGAACTGGTGGCTTTAGACGACGCTCTCACCGCTTTGGCCAAGCTGGACGAGCGGAAAAGCCGCATCGTGGAGATGCGTTACTTCGCCGGTCTCACCATCGAAGAAGCGGCGGAGGTGCTGAAGATTTCTCATGCCACCGTGGAGCGCGAATGGCAAAGGGCAAAGGCCTGGCTCCAGCTTGAGTTGCGAAAACAGGATTCCTCCCCCGATATCGGATGACTCAGGAAAGGTATCAGCGCATCAATGCCCTGGCCGATGCCGCTTTAGAACTACCCCGGTCCGAACGCGCCGAATTTCTTCACAAAGCCTGCGAGGGCGATCGAGAACTGTTGCAAGAAGTGAACGATCTGCTCGGTGCACATGAGACCGACGCCGGCTTCATGCAGGCGCCCCTGCTCGATCAGCTTGCGAAAGATCTGGTTGCAGGCGCCGACCGTCACGATCTCACCGGCAAGCAGTTTCACCACTACCGCATCAAAAGGCAATTGGGTGCGGGCGGTTTAGGCGAGGTATGGCTCGCCGAAGACACCCGGCTCGGCCGCGAAGTGGCGCTCAAGCTTCTGTCTCGCATGTCGGCCGCAGACCCCTTGCAGGTGCAGCGCTTTCAACGCGAGGCGCGAACGGCCTCCAGCCTTAACCATCCGAATATTGTCACCATCTATGAAATCGGTCTTGCCGGTGAGTTTGAGTTCATCGCTCAGGAGTGCGTAAACGGCGAAACTTTACGTCAACGCCTGCAGCGCGGGCCCATGCCGATGGAGACCGTGCTGGACGTGGGCGCCCAAGTTGCCGCTGCCCTCGCGGCCGCCCACAGCGCCGGCATCGTGCATCGCGACATCAAGCCGGAGAACATCATGCTGCGGCCGGATGGCCTCGTCAAGGTGCTGGATTTCGGGCTTGCCAGGTTCATTGAATCGGCGACCACCACCAGCAGCCGCTCCCTCAATCTTTCCATCACGCGCCCGGGCATCGTCCTTGGCACGGCGAAGTATATGTCGCCTGAACAGGCGCGGGGACATGCGATTGACGCGCGCAGTGACATCTTCAGCCTGGGTGCAGTGCTCTACGAAATGGCCGCGGGAACGGCACCCTTTCACGGACAGACTAACAGCGACCTGATAGCCGCCATCTTAGCGTCGGCACCTGAGCCGATGTCGCTCCGGCTGAAGGCCATTCCCCCTCTCTTCGAAGCAACCGTTAACCGCTGTCTGGAGAAAGATCCTGCGCATCGCTACCAGGATGCTCTTGCCATCAAGAAAGATCTTGATCGCGCACGGCACAGCGAACCGGCGCCTATGCGGCAAACTCCTCCGAGCGCACCCGGCCGCCGAATCTTCAACTTAGGCTGGCGCACCGGCCTGCCGCTCGCGGTCGCAATTCTGGTCGTCGCAGCTATCGGCATCTACTATCTAGCGAAGCCTCGCCGACGGCTGCCGTCGTTTAATTCCACGCGCTTAACTCGCCTGTTTGTGAGAGGAAGAGTGCAGGATGCGGCCATATCCAGGGACGGCGCGTATGTGGCTTATTTTCTGGATGAACCGGGCGGTCAGAGCCTATGGCTTCGGCAAGCCTCGAGTTCTCTGCAGAGTCGGCTATTGCCGCCCGAAGACGGCACGCACACCGGTCTCGCCTTCTCAGCAAACGGCCGCTACGCAACTTGGCTCCGGCGCACAGCCGGCGGCAACGCGTCTACCTTGTATCGAATGGCGATCACCGAGCCGGGAACCGCGGTTCGCATTCGGGATGGTCTGAACGGCGCCGTATCCTTCTCCCCTGACGGCGACTGGTACGCCTACATTCGGCTAGACCCTGCACGCCGCCAATCCACCCTGATGGTGGCGAACATCGATGGTACGGTACAGCGCGCCGTCGAAACCCGCCAGGGTTCCCACTACTTCTCACGCTGGAGTTTGGCATGGTCGCCCGACGGGCACTCCATTGCCTGTTTAGTAGGAGAATCCAACTCGTACTCCGACCAGGCTTTTCACCTTGTCTTAGTGCGGCTCCCCGACGGCCGCGAGCAATCGCTCGGTTCGCGCCGGTGGCCATGGGGTGGTTCCATGTCATGGCCGGTACAAGACCGCATCTTCCTTAGTGCCACCCAGGCCTTCAACGACGCCTTCCAGATTTGGGCGATCTCTACGGAGGATGGCGGGGTCACCCCAATCACCAACGATCTCACCAATCACAGCAACATCAGCGCAGCCGCAAACGGCACAACGGTGCTCGCCATTCAAACTCAAACCGCTGTCGACCTTTGGATGGTGGAAGGTTCCAACTCGGAACGCGCGGTCCAGATCACCTCCGGCGACGTCAGCGGCTTCAATGGCTTGGCCTGGACTCCGGACGGCCGCATTGTCTATTCGGCGCTTGCGGGTGACTTTCGCAACCTGTGGATAGTCAACAGCAACGGTAGTCAGTTGAAAGAAATAACCACCGGACCCGATAACAAGCAGGAGCCCGCGGTAACACCCGACGGAAAATACATCCTCTACCACGCGGGCGGTGCTATCTGGAGAATCGACATCGACGGCAAGAACGCACGGCGCCTTACGTTTGGCCCTAACGACACACACCCGGAGCCGTCAGCGGATGGCCGCTCTGTCCTATACGGATCGTTTCGTCACTGGACCCCTGGCTTGGGCGGCACTCCCACGTTGTGGCGAGTCTCAATCGACGGAGGAGAACCCGCCCCCATTTGCAGCCTGCCTGCTTCCGTGCCGAAACTCTCCCCCGATGGTCGGTTCGTCGCGTGTGAATACTTCCCCGGCGGCGACCCGCAGCTTTCACAAGACGATGTCGCCATTATGAGCCCTAATGGCGGCCAGCCGTTGAAGGTCTTTGATCGACTGCCTGCCGCTCGCAGCTTCGTTTCCTGGGCGCCAGATAGCAGGGCAATCGAGTGGAGCGCCTCTGCTGGTGGCTTCGACAATGTCTGGCGTCAATCGCTGGCCGGTGGCGCTCCTCAGGAAGTCACCCATTTCCGAGGCAGTTCTATCGCTGGTTACGCCTGGTCCCGGGATGGGCGCAAACTCGCAGTCGCTCGGGAGAACACTACCCGCGATATGGTTGTTATTAAGTCTGGCGATTGACGCCGGCCCCTCACTTAGTGGAACCGAAGAATAAGGCTTGAAAGTGCTCGTGTCTTCGCCGCGCTACCTCCATCGCCGCCGCGAACCCACCATCGTTCCTTAAAGGCTGAATCAGTGGGTCCGCGCGCAGATAAGGGTAGGGAAAGAACCCGCCGCGAATGGCGGCCGTGAATGCTTTTACGCCGTCGCTCCGGTCGCCCACCGCTGCAAACGCCTGCGCAAGCTTGTAAAGTCCTTCCGGATCGGTAACTCCGCGTTCTTCCACACGCGCCGCAGTCTCACGCATCAGTTTCACGCCTTCAGCGTTTCGATTACGTAAGCTGTCCGCAAACGCTTCGCCTAATTTCGCTTGCAACAGCGAAGGATTTAAATCAAAAGCCTCGTCAAAGTAAGACAGGGCTGCCTGGTTCTGCCCTTTGTAGAGTTCTGCGAAACCCCGGTAGAAGAGAAGGTAAACTGAACGGCTCTCGGGCAAACTGGCCAGAAACTGATCGTACTCGCCCACATATAGATACGTGTTGATGGCCGAACTGTAGAGTTTCACCTGCGGATCTATCTGCCGCGCCAACAAGCATTCGCGCAGCGACTCCGGCAGCATGCCTGCGAACCGGTACGCATAACCTAGCTCCCAATGCGCGTCGGCGCTGTTCGGGTTGCGCGCCAGGGCAGCCCGCAGTAAAGGAACCGACTGCTCCACCCGGCCCGTGTCCGTAAACAGGTTCGCCATGTAAACCTGGGCCTCCATCAGTGCCGGATTCAGCGACAGTGCTTTTTCATAGGCTCTCTGCGCCTTGCGGTACTGCTGTGTTCCACCGAACTCCAGCGATGCGCTAGTGGTGTACGCCTGCCCCAGGTGAGCCCAGGTCAAAGCGTACTTTGAATCCAGCGACGCCGATTTTTCTAGCGCCGTTATCGCGCCGGAGAAGTCGTTCATCCCGTACAGGTCGACTCCGCGAAGATAATCCTCATACGCTTCGCGTCCAATCGGAGTGTCCACTTGCACCCGCTGAGACTCTTCCGATGTCAAATGCAATTGCAGCTGATGAATAATACGCTGTGCCACTTCGTCATGAACACGGAACAGATCCTGATACGGCGTGTCCAGCGTGTCGTGCCACAATACCCGGTTCTCCGCTACGTCAATCAGTTGGACGTTGATGCGCAACCTGTCGCCATCCCGAAGATAATTACCGGTCAGCAGATCGCGTGCGTTCAACTCTCTTCCCGCCTGCTGCGGGTCCACACTGCGGTTGCGATACTTCTCCACCGCGGAGGATGGCCGCACGGCTACGGAACTGACGTATCCGAACTTCGAAATAATCGCGTCCGCCAAGGAAAAGCCCAGAAAGTCGCTGTCAGGATCTCGCGTAAGATTCCGGAACGGCAATATCGCCAGCGAGAGTGGATGCCCTGCCGAGGCCTCCGGCGGTGACGTTTTCCAACGAAGTAAGGCGAAGAAGGCGATCGCCAACCCAACGCTTACAAATATGAGGGCGAGGGTGAGAGGCTTGTTCCGGAAGCCATGCCAGCGGCGAGTCTTTGCCCCATCCCCCTTCTGCGCGAGCGCGTGTTGCGCCGACTGCAAGTCCCCGAGCAACTCGGCCGCGCTCTGGTATCGGCGGTCCGCCTCCTTTGCCATGGCGCGTTCCACAATGCGAACCAATTCCGCGGGCGCAGTCGGCGACGCTTTCCGTAGCGGTTCGGGATGATTCAGAAGAATAGCCGCGATGCGGTCGCTATCGGTCTCTCCGCTGAACGGCGCGCGCCCGGAAAGCATTTCGTAAAGGACAGCCCCCAGACTGAACAGATCTGTGCGCGCATCCACAGGCAGGCCGCGGGCCTGCTCAGGCGACATGTACTTTGTCGTCCCCAGCACCATACCTGCTTCGGTTTGGTTTTCCCTAAGCGCTGCTCCCACCGTTGCGCGCGATCGCGCCGCCACGCGTGCCAGTCCGAAATCGACTATCTTCAATAGACCGTCGTGACGGATCATCAGGTTCTCAGGCTTGATGTCACGATGAACAATGCCGGCTGCATGAGCGGCGTGAAGCCCGGTGGCAGCCTGTATCGCGATATCCAGCACCGCTGAAACCGGCAGACGCGCCGACAGGTTCTGGCGCAGTGTCACGCCTTCCACATACTCAGCCGCGATGAAGAACTCGCCCTCGTAGCGGCCCACTTCGTAAATGGTCAGAATGTTCGGATGGTTCAGAGAGGAGGCAGCCCACGCCTCCTGCTCGAACCGGCGCGCGCCATCTTCGCTCCTCACCGAATCAGGGGCAAGCGTCTTAATGGCTACTCGGCGGGGCAGGCGAGTATCTTGCGCCAGATACACTCGCCCTGTGCCGCCCGCTCCCAGTTCCGACAGAATTTCATAATCGCCAAAGCGCCTGCGCACAACCCTGACATTATCCACCGGATGTCTCCGCATCCGCCGTAGGGTCGTCGAGGTGATTACTTCGTGTCGTCAAGAGCAAATGCGGTCACGCTGTCATCCGTCAACGGATTGCCGAAGAATCCCCCACCCGTCGCCGTGATCACCACGTATTGCTTCCCGTCTCTTCCTTCATAGGTCATCGGGGTCGCCTCTGCCGCGCCTTTCAGCACTACGGTCCAGAGTTCTTTACCCGTGCTTGCCTCGAACGCCCGAAAGCGGGCATCGTCCGTGGCGCCTACGAAAATCAATCCGCCGGCCGTCGTAATCGTGCCGCCATTCCCCGGACGCCCGGTGTTGCGCTTCCCGGCAGGCAGGCTATCCGTTACGCCCAGCGGCACCTTCCATGCAATCTCACCAGTGTTCACGTTCACTGCCGCAAGTTCACCCCACGGCGGTTCTTGACACGGCAACTGTTGCGTCCCCGTCCCTCGAATGCTGAACCTGCCTCCGCCCTGCATTCCTTCGTAGGGACCATTCGGGTCAACGCGGTTCCCCTGTCCATTCGCCATTGCCGGGCCACTCTTCATATCGTGGTCCTGTACTCCCGACATCTGTCCTAATTCGTTAAGGTTTGCGAATAGATAGCCAAGCTGTGGATTGAAAGACGTCCCGCCCCAGTTCACGCCTCCATGGTTCCCCGGAAACTGCACGCGCAGGCGGTTGTAACTCACCGGCAGAAAAGGTCCACCCAGTTCCTTGCCTTCGATCAAAGCTTTACACGCCGACTCCAGTTCGGGCGTAACTGTTGCTACGTCGTCCTTGTTGAATGTCATCCGCACCAGCGGCGGCGGCTTAAGCGGAAACGGCTGCGTTTTCGCGGCGCGCTCCAGAGGCACTTCGCTTGCCGGCACCGGCCGTTCTTCCACGCCGTAGATCGGTTCGCCCGTCACTCGATTCAGCAAGAACACCATCCCGACCTTGTCCATCGCCACCACGGCCGGAATCGTCTTGCCGTCTCTCTTCACATCAATTAAGGCCGGAGCGCCGGTAAGATCCGCATCCCAGATATCGTGATGAACCACTTGGAAATGCCACAAGTATTTTCCTGTGTTCGCATCCGCCGCCACCAGGCTCGATCCAAACAGGTTGTCGCCCGCGCGATCGCCGCCGTACTGGTCCACCGACGGCGCGCCGAATGGCATGTACACAATGCCGCGCTCTTCATCCAGCGTCAGGAAGCCCCAGACATTCACACCCGCGCGATCTTTCCAACTGTCGCCCGCCCACGTATCGTGGTACTTCTCGCCAGGCTGTGGAATGGAATGGAACGTCCACACCAGCTTGCCGGTGCGCATATCCCACGCGCGCACGTCGCCCGCCGGTCCATGCGGCGGATTCTCCTGCGATGTCCCGCCCGTAATCACCAGGTTCTTGTAGACAATCGGTGGCGACGACAGTGCGTTCCGGCCCGGCAGGCCATGCATAATGGCGTCCGTATTTAGATTCACCACCCCGTTATCGCCGAAGGCACTGTTCGGCTTTCCGGTTTTCGCGTCCAGCGAATACAGCTTGCCGTCGCTCGAACCAAACACAATCTGCCCGGGAGTATCTCCGTTGCCCGGCCAGTATTCCAGGCCGCGAGTAGCCGGATTTCCGGAAGGAAGCGTGTAGCACCAAAGTTCTTTTCCATTCACGGGATCAATCGCCGCCACCCGCGAATAAGGCGTCGTGATGTACATCATTCCGTGAATCACCAGCGGCGTCTCTTCGCTGGGACGGAACCGCGACCCGAAGTGAAACGGCCCCTGTGCGCCGCCGCCGCCGCCGCCCGGGTTCTGTGGCTCCTCACCCACCGCTGCACCGGGCGCGGCATGCGTTTCCGGTGGTGCGCCCGTTCCCAATCCACCGCCGCCCTTGAACCCCGGAGGTCGCATGTGATACACCCACGCCACCTTCAGCTTGCCTACGTTCTCGGGAGTAATCTGCTTCAGCGGCGAAAAGCGCATGCCGCCCGCGTCGTGACCATAAGTCCGCCATTCCTTGGCGGCATCCACCGTCAGCCCGCCCTTGGGGAGGCTTGCTTCGGTCCCGTTCACGGCAGCAGCGGCGTCTGCAGGTTCTGTCTTGCCTACGGCCGCCGCGGACGTGCCGCTCGGTGGCTCCGCGCCGGCCCCGCTGCCACCATCGCGCGGTCCATAAAACTTCACCAGGTACTTCAGAATGGCATTGAAATCCGCATCGCTGCCCTGCGCCCCCAGGTTCACCATCTTTGTGATGATGTCTGTCCACCCCGCCTGCCCCTGCCGCAGCGAAGTCGCCTGCTCCAGTGAGTGGCACCGCGAGCAAACCCGGACTGTTTCTGCCTTCCCGGCCCCGTCCGGCAGATCCGCCGCATACATCATGCTGGCGGCGAACGCCAGCGCAACCGCCAGCGTTGCTGGCTGGCTGATTTTGGCCCCGTCCTTTAAGCACTTGTTCAGAATTGAAAAGGTAAGTTCAGCTGCAGTCATTCAAGTAACGGCACCATGTTATCGAGTGCCACCGAGCATGCTGCCGCATGTTCCGCCTTTTGCGACTCGGGTTCGCGCCTAGGCTTCGTCGATACAACTGGGCATCACGGTCAAGACGTTTGTCTATTTGCGATCGCAGCGCCTCATCAGCACATCTCTCGAAACCAGCTCTCGGCTTGGTTCGAGCGGCCGGAGGAGGTGTAGAAAACGTTGGGAGTCAGCAGGACATTCTGTGGCCCCGGAACATAGAGTTACACTTCCGTCCCAGAACACGTGTAGCGATTTTGGTTCAGTGTCGCGGAGTCGGAGCGACGCTGCCTCGCGAAGAAAAGCAGCGCCGCAAAGCCGAGCACAGCCAATCCGACCGATGCAGGTTCGGGCGTAACGGGCGCTGCTCCCTGGAGTACCTCGGCCGCCGGATCGAAGTTTCCAACCGCGGTGGCGGCGCCCGTCGAGAGATCGATTGTGTCTATCTGAGTTGTGGAGTCGTCGAAGGCGTAAGTAACCCCGTTCACTTCCGTCGCCGCTCCGATTCCCAGGTCGGTCGCTCCGATCACTGTTGCCAATCCAGTAGCCGGGTCAATGCTGTACAGCTTCGGGGCCACGGTGACTGCCTCCACGGTAGAGGTGGCAAAGTTTTCCACGAACGCGTCGTAGGTTGCATAGAGCTTGCCGCCCGCACTCCAGATAGCTTCGTCCGCCAGGTTGAACGTTCCATCCGGGTTCTGCGATCCGGGCACAAACGGAGCCGGAGGCAGACCGGAGTTCTTGGCGAGCAGGGTGGCGGCCCCGGTGGCGGGATTCACGGTGTAGATGCTGTCTGCGAAATCCGTGGCGAACAGCTTCCCGTTGATGCTGCCGAGTGCGAATTCGCTGGTAGGCCCGCAAGCGGGCGACGGCACCAGGCAAGGCTGCAGTCCGGTGGCTCCGACTCTGGTGAAGGCGCCGGTTCCGGGATTGATCCGGTCCAGTTGGCCTAGGTAGTTCAAAGAGTAAATAGCCCCGTTCGGTCCGGTTGCCATGCCGAAGTAGCCGTCCGGCTCTGTTGGGCCAATCGGCTTGTATGTGCCGGTGGCCAGGTCCACTGTGCCGAAGACCCCGTTGCCGGTGATGCCGGCGCTAATCACGTTAACGGAAGAGCCGCCAAAAGCAACTCCCGCAAAAAAAAGAGCAAAGGACACGAGCAATGTGTGTCGCATGGATGAGGTAGCAATCTCCTTCCGGTCAACCGTACACTGGGGCGGCATCAGGAAGCATCACACGCGAGGTCAATTGCGAGTCAAATGTCAGGTCACCGGCTATGTTACTGATTGCGCGAAGTTATAAACTCGTGTTCTACCCCCAGAGATGCCATGCTGACGCAGCCGCAACGCCGCGAACGACTCGCCTTCGGTCCCTTCGAAGTAGATCTGCGGAGCGCTGAACTGTTCAAAAACGGCATTCTGATTCGTCTTCCCGGACAGCCGTTCCGGATCCTTGTTGCTTTGCTGGAGAATGCGGGAGAGCTGGTCACCCGTGAGCAGCTGCGCCAACTGATCTGGCGCGATGGAACAAACGTCGACTTTGAGCACAGTTTGAATGTGGCAGTGAATCGGCTGCGGCGCGCACTGTGCGATTCGGCGGACGAGCCGCGATACATCGAGACGGTTCCGGGCAAGGGCTACCGATTCATTCAGACTGTGGAGGGCGGCGCGCCTAAAGTGGAACCAACGGCGGCCACCGCCGACGCCTTGATAACCGCTGAGGCAGGTGACCGGCGCAAGCGCAGATGGTGGACGGCGTCGGGCAGGTTGGCCGCGTTGCTCGTGTTCATTGGTATCGGCGGCGCCGTGTTTCTTCGCCCGCATCGTACCCCGCCTTTTGGGGGAACCGGAACGCTGGTGCTTGCCGGCTTTCGCAACACGACAGGTGATCCGGTGTTCGACACGACGCTGCAACAAGGGCTCGGGGTGCAGCTGCAGCAATCGCCGTTTCTGAGCATTGTCGCCGAGAACCGCGTCCGGCAAACGCTGCGGCTGATGGAGCGGCCGGGCACCGATTTTCTGACCGCTGAGCTTGCTCGCGAAGTGTGCGAGAGAACTGGCAGCAGCGCGGTTGTGGAGGGCTCGATCGGGCGTCTCGGCAGCCGCTATGTATTAGGGTTAAGCGCCAAAAGCTGCGATGGAAACTCGCTTTATGTGGAACAAGTGCAGGCCCCACAAAAGGAAAACGTGCTGGACGCGGTGAGTGAGATTGCTAGAAAGTTCAGACAAGGCGCGGGCGAATCACTGGCCGTCATACGGCAACACGACACGCCGTTGGCGGAGGCCACTACTGCGTCTTTGGATGCCCTGAAGGCATACAGCAAAGGCCGGGAACTGGCGTTATCCGCCAGCTTCAGCAGCGGAGTGCCGCTGTTACAGCGCGCCATTGAACTGGATCCGCGATTCGCGATGGCGCACGCGTTTCTCGGGCGAGTTTATTCGGATGTTGGAGATTCCGCGCTAGCCGCCGAAAGCACCCGGCGCGCTTACGAATTCCGCGACAGGGCAAGTGAGCAGGAGAGATTCTTCATCTCGTTCTCCTATGACCGGCAAATCACCGGGAACCTGCAAAGTGCGCAACGGACCCTGACGCTTTGGGAGCAGACCTATCCTCGCGAGGCAGCTCCGCACTCATTGATGTCCGGCTACACAAGTCAGGGTATGGGCCGATACGAAACCACAATCGCGGAGGCCAAAAAGACCATCGAGTTAGACCCCGACGCCACGCCGGCGTATCTCAATCTCGCCTTTGATTACACACTATCTAACCAATTCAAGGAAGCCGAAGCGACGCTAGGCCGCGCCAGGAAGCGTAACCTGGAAATTCCCGATTCTCTGATCCTGGCGTTTTATCTTGCCTATTTCAGGAACGACCGCGAAAGCATGGATCGAATCGCGGCGCGGCTGAAAGGACAGCCCGAGGAAGACTGGATGTTGCAATCGGAAGCGCTGGTGGCGGCACATGGCGGCGCTTGCACCTGGCCAGGCAGTTGTCGCGGCAAGCAGCAGAAATGGCGCAGCGTTCAGGCCATTCTGAACGAGCTGCCCTTTACGGAGCAGGGGCGGCGGCGTGGGGAGCATTGCTTGGGGATGTGGCGTAGGCAAGAAGGAACGCCGCCGCTGCACTCCGGCTTTCAGATGCTCGCGACGTTGATTATGGATCGGCGTTCGCACTTTTTCTGGCGCATGACGCTTCGGGGGGCACAGGCGCTCGCGACCAATCTTGCCAAGCGTTTCTCAGAAGACACGTTGGTTCAGTTTACGTATTTCCGACGCTGCAAGCGCTCGCCAGCATGCAGCATCGTAAGCCTGTCGAAAGTGTGAGCCGGTTGCAAGCCACGGTTCCGTTTGAGCTTGCGACACCGGGCACCAACTTTTTCGGCTTCGTTCGGCGGACTCTACCCGGCGTACGTGCGTGGCCAAGCTTATCTGACGTTGGGCAAAGGCAAAGAAGCGGTGACAGAGTTAGAAGATTATGATCACCCCGGCGTTGTTTATGCCGACCCGGTTGGGGCGTTGGCGCACCTTCAGTTCAGGCCTGCAAGTTATCCGGAGATCGAGCGGGAGCGACAGCGGCTTATCAAGATTTCTTCACGCTTTGGCGCGATGCCGACGGTGATCTGTCGATCTACAAGCAGGCCAAAGTGGAATCGTCGAATTGCAGTAAGTGTGGTTGAAGCGCAATGATGAGTCTTTCGCCGGCGATGGCGAACTCATTGGACCGCGGGCTCCCCTTTGTAGTCGTGTGGATCGGGTTGGGGGACGGCGTCGGGGACGATGTCGTACTCGGGTTTCTTTTCACCCTTCAGATATTTGTCGAACCAGCCGACGATGTGATCGAGACGCTCGACGCGGTGCCAAGGCTGGCCGGAGCGGGAAAGCTCGTGCGACTCGTTGGGAAAGCGAACCATGATGGTGGGCTCTTTCATGAACTTGAGAGAGCGAAAGAGCTGCTCGCCTCCGCTGGTGGGAGGTGTGCGGTAATCGGCATCGCCCAGGATGAACATCATGGGCGTACGGATGTTCTTGACATACGTCATAGCCGACCGGCTGGCGAAATCAGTGGGATTGTTGAATGGCGGCCCTTTGAACCAGGTTGGTTGGAACAGCAGAAAGTCATCTGTGTACCACCAGGAAGTCCAATCTGAAATGTCGCGCTGAGATACAGCTGCCTTGAAGCGGTTGGTATGAGTGACGGTCCAGTTCGTGAGGACGCCGCCCCCGCTGCCGCCAGTAACACCGAGACGAGCAGTATCGACGTATCCGCGTTTGATAACTTCGTCAATGGCACACATCAGGTCGCGATAATCGTCACCGGGATACTTGTGCTGGATGATGTTTCCGAAGGCCTGTCCGTAAGTGGTCGAACCGCGTGGATTCGGATACACGACAAGATAGCCCTGCGCGGCCATCCATTGGAACTCGTGGTCGAAGACCCAGCCGTAAGCGGCATGGGGTCCACCATGAATGTCGAGGATGAGAGGGTACTTCTTCGATGCATCGAAGTCAGGCGGCTTCTGAATCCACATCTGAATTTTCTGTCCGTCGAAGCTTTTGAACCAGACCTCTTCGGGCTGCGTGAGTTGCAAGTGGCCGAACAGTTTGGCGTTCAGGTCAGTGAGCTGATGTTGCGTACCGTCCGCTGAGAGTTCAAAGAGATCGCCAACGGTTAGCGGAGTCGAGATTAAGGCGATGGTGTGTTGCCGATCAGACGATTGCCTGAAGACGTCAATCGCTTGGCGGCCGTGAGTGAATTCCGTCACCTGTCCCGTGTTGGCGTCCACGCGGACCAGGTTCGCCGTTCCCTGGTGGCCAGAAAGATCGAGGAGACCGCTGCCATCGCTGGTCCACAGCGGGGTGTTCGAGCCGTGATCGCGCGGCGCCGCATTGTCGCCACCGACGCCAGCGCCCATATCGGCGTCGTATGCAGATGTGAGGTTTTTCGGCGCGGCGGGATTTGCGAGGTCAAGAACCACCAGGTCTGGCTGCGAGTACGAACGCACCGGTGCCGTGACGGCACCGTGGAAGGCGATACGCTTCCCGTCCGGGCTCAGCGCAAGATCCGTGACATCCATGGGCAGCAGCGCCACTCGTGCCGGGTCGCCTGGCTTTGGGCTGATGCGCATGAGCTCGGTTTGGGGCGCATGATAGTAGGGCTCATCCTGGCGATCGGTCAGGAAATAGATTGCCTGGCTGTCGGTGGACCAGACTGCGCCTCCTTCATCGAACCGGCCCTTGGTGAGTTGAACCGGCTTAGTAAGTTCGGCATCCGGGGCGGGAACGTCGAGAAGCCACAGGTGGGACGGGTGTTTCAGATCGATGTAGCCGGCTCCGTTCATGCGGAACATGGCGTGAGTGATCACGTGAACGTCGCTTTCGTGCTCGTCAGGCTTGGGAGCTGTCTTGGCGCGATCCTGCTTTTCGCGCGCCTGCTTTTCAAGATCCTCCGGAGATGTGCTGCTAGTGAAGAGCAACTGCTTGCCATCGGGCGAGAACAAGGGCTGGCCAGCGCCGCCGGGTAGATTTGTGAGGACCCTCGGCTCTCCGCCGGTCAGCGATAGCGAGTAGAGCTGGGGCGGCGCGGGTTTGCCGTCTTTTTCGACAGCTCTGGCGAACACCAGCATTGTTCCATCCGGCGACCATTGCGGCGAGCTGTCGTTCGGGCCGTTCGTTAAGCGCACGGGCGGCCCGGCCGGCGACTTTGTGGTCAGCAGCCAAATGGCGGTGTCGTAGCCGGTTTTTTTCTCGTTCACCGTAACCTTAACGAAGGCAATCCGGCTGCCGTCGGGGGAGAGTTGAGGGCTGCCGATCCACTGGAAATCGAACAGGTCTTTGTCGGTGATGAGGCGCTTCGGAGGATTTGCCGTTTGGGCGGAGACGGGTAGGGAGGCGACGCCGATGGAAAGGAGCAGGGCGGCCGAGCATAAGGCGGAGGAGACGGTATGCATGTGCGGAGTGGCGAATGAATTGGATGACGGGTAATGTTTCGATGGTACGAAAAATGGGAGTGGGACACGTGGCGAGTTTGCGGTAGAGTGTCACTCGGGATCGAAACTCGCGGGAAGGCCGAAGGGGGAATATGAGTAACGGTGTTGCTCAGTCTGTGGACGAGTACATCGCTGCACAGCCCGAGGCGGTGCAGCCGAAGCTGGAACAGATGCGCGCCGCCATCAGGAAAGCCGTTCCAGAGGCGGTGGAGGGCATTGGATATCGGATGCCCGGATACAAGCTGCACGGAAAGCCCCTGCTGTATTTCGCAGCCTTCAAGGATCACCTTTCACTGTTTGCCGCCTCAGGTACATTCTTCGCAACGCTGCAAGATGAGCTGAAGGGCTATGAGGTGCGAAAGGGAACGGTCCACTTTCCACTGACGGAACCGGTTCCCGTGAAGCTGATCGGCCGAATCGCGACGCTGCGGGCGGCCGGGATAGCCGCAACGGCGAAAAAATCGGAGCCGAGACGAAAAAAGGCGGCCAATCCGGCTTAGCAGGAGATAGGTTTTCGGCCAGCGTGAGGTTTAGCCGATGCGAAATCCGGCAAATGATGATGATACCGGCTGACACCGAGTTCCCGCTGGCTCGATCTCGGTGAGCGTGCCCCGACAAACTCCATGCATCTGGCCGCGAACCACGACCAAATCACCCTGGACACTGGTGCCGGAGATGGACGTAGAAGATGCATCCGCTGGCGGCGCGGAGGACCGGCCATGACACTGGTGGTGACGAACTGCTCGCGCCGTTCATCTGATCCAGCATTGTCCTCACCTGCCCTCACGTGAGAACGTCTTCAGAAAGTTGCAATAGGATTGAGTGGTGAACCCGTGCCCCCTGGCACCGGAATGGGTGCAGCCGTCAGCAGAAAAGCCCACCGTTTTCGCTTCGCTGCCTCCGCCGACACTGCCTCCAGATCACAGTTGTCGAAAATGGGCGTGCCCATCGCCACCAGCAGCAGCTGGTGCATCGGCTGCACCACCCCGGGAACGCCGGACGGCATCACATCGGTAGCACCGTCGCTGCCCACCATCGCCACGTCGCGCTGCTTCAGCCACTTGGCACAGGTGACATTCAAGCCCGCCAGGCGCGCCGGGTCGGAGGGGCCCTTCGCAGTTCGCCGCGCCCAGCGCCCCGTGCGGATGAACACCACATCTCCGCTTCCAACCTTCACGCCTGCTTTGCGCTCCCAAGCCTCCAGGTCTTCCGGATAGATGGCAGTGGAAGGCTCCAGATACGGCACGCTCTGCCTTCCCGGCCCCGTCCGGCAGCTCCGCCGCACAGCAAAAGCTGGCCGCGCACGAGACTGTCAATAACCACTTATTCAGGAGTCGAAACACGCGTCCAGCTGCATTCATCGCAAGTAACGCACCATCTTATCGAGTGCCAGCGAGCGCGCCGCCCATTCGCGGCGCGACTCTCGGGTTTGCCGGTATCTCCTTACAGTGCGTCACCGTTGCTGGTGATCGCTCCGTATCGCAGGACCAGTCTGAGATCCAACGGGAAGCGATACCCCGGCCGGAACCCTTATTACATGATTTTCTGTGCTTGCTGTCCCACGCGACGCCTTACGCAGCGTAAACACGGTGTCGTCCCATTAGCTGCCAGTATCTGTTCCCGAATAGCGCTGACACTTCGGTCCCAACACGGCTAGAGACTCTGAGTGTCACAGCCCCGGAGGCGGAGTGAGACCGGTACTAGTGTCCGCATGCCGGCCATCTAGGATCAACTAGAAAGGTAAACCCTGCGCCGCTACACATGACCTAGTACTCTGCTCGTACGCGATCTCTTTAAAGGGAGGTAGCACAGTACGTGTTCGCCGGTTTCTTGAAACCTGTCGGGCGCTAGACTCCTGCCTTCTTCACTAGTTAGTCACTAAGTAAGGCGCAAACGAAGTGGGTTTAATTCTCCAGGTCATGAGTGAACTCCCGCAGATCTCCGGCGTTCACGTCCGACACGGCCCAGTAGGTCATGTTCGAGCGGGTCCAATGCACAAGGTTGTAGCCTCTAATGGCGAATGACTGCGGACCGGAATCGGAATCCTGAGACGGCCAGAGGAACAGGTTGATCGTGTGCTGGCGGCGCTTATAGACGAGGGCCGCCACCGTACGATCGTTCAAATAATCGAGACGCCCTCCGACAAGGGGAAAACCTTGCGTAGACAAATCCTTGACAACCGGCGCAAAGTCAAGTTTGCCGCTGAACCAGGGCTTTACGGTATGTTGATCGGTTGAGATGACATCGCTCAGATGACTAGCTAGTAAGGAGCGAATATGACTCGACACGACCTGTTGGGCGACCATCTCCGATCCTGAGCCGCGTCTGAGCATTTGCACGAGCACAACCGTTGACAGCAGTACAGCGACTAAGCTGGCGGCGATGACCCAGACTCTCCAATCAGGGGCAGACGACGGTTTCCGCGCCGACGTTTGCTCCTCGTCATGAGACGAGAAGAGGCGAGCACGAAGTTGCTGCTCGAATCCTTTCGGGACGTGGAAGTACTCCATGTTCGTCCGGACGGCGCTGCGCATGTCGGCGTACCGGTCGTGCTGCTCGCGGCATGCAGAACATTCGTTCAAGTGGCGCTCGAAGTGTGAACTACTCTTAGCGTCGAGCTCGTTGTCTAGGTAGGCGTCGAGGAATTCGCAAAGTTCTTCACAGTTCACAGCGTTACCTCAGTATGCGGTCGGACCAGCCGGAGGTACAGATCCTTGCGAGCGCGGGATAGCCTGGACATGACGGTCCCCAAAGGAATTTCGATGATTACCCCGATTTCCTTGTAAGACAATTCTTCCAATTCTCGCAAGATCAATATTTCTCGATACTCGAACGGTAGTTGTTCCATGGCCTCACGAAGTAGTTGAGAGTCTGCGTTTTTGATCAGGATTGCTTCGGGATCGGACCATGTGCTCGTCGCGGGTTGAGAATCGATATCCAATTCCACGGTTGTTTCGTGAGATCGATTCTGACGATGCAAGGTACGACAGCAATTTCGAACGATGGCTAAAAGCCAAGCGCGGGCATCACGGCCAACGGTGAATGTGTGGAAGGAGCGCAAGGCTCGCAGGAAGGCTTCCTGGACGATGTCCTCAGCGTCATGTTCATTACGGGTAAGCCATCGCGCCAGATTGTAGGCGGAGCCGAGATAGGGCAAAACGGTACTTTCGAACAATTCGGGTTTGTCCTTCCGTACCTGATTTCCCGCCCGTTTATTCCAGAATTCTTCTGGCATATTTTTCCGGTCGACCCACTTGACAGCTTAGCGGGTTTGTCAAGGATGCGCAGATGGCACAAGCCAGGAATAAAACAGCGCGGAACCCGGTATTCCGGGTGTGAATACACGCTCGTTCAGGAAACCATTGTTTTTGGGTGCGGGTCTTGCCGGTTTTGTCGCATTGTGTTCCATGAGCATTCATCCGTCCGGTTCGGTGAAGCGAATTGACGGGCACGCGATGTCGGCCAGAGATCTCCATGTTGCTTCAGAAGCGGCTCCACTGTTGGAACGCGCGTGTATGGATTGTCATTCGAACCAAACCGTCTGGCCTTGGTACAGCTATGTGGCGCCGATGTCCTGGCTGGTAGAGAAAGATGTGCAGCGGGGACGTGAGCGAGTGAACTTTTCCGAATGGGACCAGTACACGTTCGAACAGCGATCCAGGTTTTTGGCGGAGATTGCCTCGGCGGTAAAGAATCGCGAGATGCCGCTGCCCCAATACACGATGATTCATCGCGGCGCCAAGTTATCGAACGCAGATACGGACGTGCTGTATGCGTGGGCTCGGGTGGAGCGGCGAAAACTGAAATCCATGCGCGCGCCATTACCGGCGAGCGCTGGTCAGGGCACAGGCGGTCGTTAATGTCGAACGCGCACAGGCCAGGAAACTTTGGAAAAAAACTTTCGCGGCGAGGAATATTTCAGTGGGCGGATCAGTACTGCTCAACGAAACACAAATTCGATAACAGTGTTTCAGCAGGAGAAAGCAATTGTCTCGTCGAGGAAAACAGAATTCGGATCAGGACGGAGTAGACCGCCGGGGATTCTTGGAGTGCATGGCCTGGGCTGGCACGGGCATGATCTGGACCGCCAGTGCAGGAGTGCTCAGTTCGAAAGCCTTCGGTCAAACAGCGAATCATCAGATGGAGGGAGGCGGAGGCTTCAGCTTCGTTCAGATCAGTGACAGTCACATCGGGTTCAACAAGGCCGCGAACCCTGACGTCACGGCGACGTTACAACAAGCGATCAGCAAGATCAATGCGCTTGAGCGTACCCCAGACTTTCTAATTCACACCGGCGATTTGAGCCATCTTTCGAAACCGAGCGAGTTTGACACCCTCGATCAAGTATTAAAGTCGGCTAAATCGGGCAAGACCTTTTTCGTACCCGGCGAGCACGACATGCTTACCGACAACGGCCAGCAGTATCTGGAGCGCTACGGCAAAGATACCAAGGGAGCAGGCTGGTTCAGCTTCGATCACAAGGGCGTACATTTCATCGGCTTAGTGAACGTGGTGGATCTGAAAGCCGGCGGCCTAGGGACGCTTGGAGCAGAACAATTGACCTGGCTCAAACAAGATCTCGCCGGGCGATCGAGCAGTACGCCGATTGTGGTGTTTGCACATATTCCGTTGTGGACCGTGTATCCCGAGTGGGGATGGGGCACCGAAGACGGGATGACGGCATTGTCGTACATGAAGCGGTTCGGGTCGGTGACGGTGCTGAATGGGCACATTCATCAGACGATGCAGAAGATAGAAGGCAATGTTTTCTATCACACTGCGATGTCAACGGCCTTTCCTCAACCCAAGCCGGGCACAGCGCCCTCGCCGGGCCCGATGAAGGTCCCAGCCGACCGACTGGCAGATGCTTTAGGCATCACACACGTTGATTTCGTACCCGGAACTCACACGCTTGCGGTGGTCGATTCTTCGCTTGCGATGACATCTGTTTCGCAAGCCAGCCTACGGCCGATTGCGACTACGACCGAGGTGAAGATCGACAACTTTTCGTTTACGCCAAAGTCGATGACCGTGAAAGCAGGAACGGCCGTTACGTGGACAAATCATGACGACATCCCACACAACGTGGTGAGCACCCAGAAGAAGTTTTCTTCCCCTGTTCTCGATACTGACCAGACGTTCACGTATCAGTTTAACGACCCGGGCTCCTTTCCCTACTTCTGCAAGATTCACCCGATGATGACGGGAACCATTGTGGTGGAAGCGGCTGCTTCCGAACGCACCTAGGGGCAAACCCACGCTATCTGTTATTCGTCCTTGTTATTGCTCTCTTTGTGTTCGGGCCGAAGAGATTGCCCGAGCTCGGCAAAGGACTGGCACAAGGCCTCCGGAGCTTTAAAGATGGGTTATACAGACCAGTCCGCCGCGCCGGAAAGCAACGAGCCGAAGTAACCCGACGCCGTAAGTACCCAATAAGTCCGTAGTTACAAGTAGTCTAACAAAGCCAGGAGTATCACGTATGAAGAAAAGCAGTCCCATGGTGTGTCTGTCTGCAGAGCCGAAGCTGTCGGAAGAAGGAACACTCGAATCGAGCTGGCGCGGCGTTGTCAGGCGACGTTCCTTTCTGCACGGCATTGGCGCGGCAGCCGCCGCGTTGCCCGCTACCGCGCTATTTGCGGCCGAGAGGAAGGAAGGGCAAGAAAGGCCTGAGCGAGCGCTGGATGACAGGCCACTGACGAGAGGCGATGCCGCGATCCTGCGACTGGCAGCGGCGGTCGAACTCATCGAGGCCGACCTCTGGCAACAGTACAACGAACTCGGAGGAGCGGTCGATCGGAATGATAACCCGAATCCAGGGAATCCTTCGTATGTTGCGGCACTCTCGAATTTGGATGGGGACATGGCCCAATACATTTCCGACAATACCGACGACGAGATTAGCCATGCGGCCTTTCTGAATGCTTATCTGGAATCCAAAGGCGAAGCGCCGGTTAGCTTCGAAGCGTTTCGTACCATTCCACCCAGTAAGGCAACAGGTGCGAATCAGAACCTGATGCGCATCACAAACCTGCAAGCACTGAATGTAGACACCAGCTGGTACTTCCGCTATCGCAGCACCCAGAATCCCGATTTGGGCGCCCAGTTCCCGCAGCTATTGAATATTCAGAACCAGCCTGCCATTCCGATCAGCGATGCCGACACGGATCCCAACGCTCTGGTCCAATTGCTGCAATCTTTGCCCATCAGCGATAGCAAAGCCAGCCGGATGCAAGCGATCGCCAACACAGCGGGGCTGCACTTCGCGTTTATCGAACAAGGTGGTTCGAGTCTCTATCCAGTACTGGCCCTCAGAGCGACAAGCCTGGAAGTTCTTCGAATCCTGCTAAGCATTGGCGGCGTGGAAATTAGCCACTTCGGACTGTGGCACGACAAGGGGGGCAATGCGATAAGCCAACCTCTGGCTGGTCCGAATGGCTTGACGGATCCTGAAACAGGACTGACTTTTCCGGACTTCAACAACCCCGCCAATCAGCACAACGCGAAACTTTCGACGGCCGATCAAGCAGCCGGCAGCCAGATGTTTCAAACGAACTTGATCTTGCCGGAGCCGGTGGAGTTCCTCAACTCCAATCTGCCGCCTGTTTCGATCATCCGGCCCACTTTAGCCCGCAATGGAGGCGCCGCTGGCAACGATGGAGGCTTTCATAGCCGACAATCTGTTCCTGGGCCAGGAGGATCCACGGTTCTTCACAACGATACTGGCGCTTGCCGCCGCTGCTGACCAAACAACCCGCGAATTGTCGGTGTAGCAGCGACCACAGGTTTGCTCGTCATCCACAGAGGCGCCAACATTCCCTCCATCCCCGGGCGCGCTGCGATGCCGAGCATGGGGCTGCTCTTCCCAGGAGCAGCCCCTTTTTTGCAATGCCAAAAAGAGCAAAGCATTCGCGAACAATCCGAACCGGTTTGAAGTTAGGAGCTTCGTTATGAAAGCCAGCAGAGTGGTGTTGTTCTTTATGGTTGGTGCGGCGGCACTGGGCGTGATCGCGCAGCAGACCGAAACCGAAGCACCAGCAGGGTTCACAACCCCGACCATCGGGCAGACGTTGGGGCCGACGGGAGAACTGACGAGTAACCCCGGCACGCAAAGTGTCAGCAATGGAATAGCTGAGCCGCCCGGTGACACCTTCGCGCACGACCAGGCGGAGTTTGAACGAAGGCATGACCCAAGCACGGGACTGGGCCCGGTGTTTAATGCGACGGCTTGCGGGGAGTGTCACCAGAATGGCGTGACGGGGGCGGCGAGCCAGATCACGGAACTCCGCGCCGGACATAGAGATGCGACGGGGAAGTTTGTGAATCCCACGATTCTGATCGACGGTGGAGCACACTCCATCTCGGGGCGGTCGATTATCAATGACCGATCAATCTGCCCAGCAGGCGGAGGAACACCTGCCGGAGACCGAGGATGTGCGAACGCTGCGCGCAGTGCTGAACACATTAGGGGACGGCTTTGTGGAAGCCGTTGACGATAGAACGCTGCTTGCCATCGCCGCTAATCAGCCCGCCGAAAGCAAGGGAATGATTCACGGCGAGGCGATTCAGGTTCCGATACTGGAAGCGCCGGGAGTGACGGGTGTGGGCCGATTTGGCTGGAAGGATCAGGACCCCACGATCCTTTCGTTTGCAGGCGACGCTTATCTGAACGAGATGGGTGTCACCAACCGTTTGAAGCCCACTGATGTGACATCCGTTTGCAAAGTGACCACCGATCTGGAAGACAAGCCGGACAACCTCGGTCTGGCGGACATCGACCACTTCGCCCAATTTATTCGAGGAACGCAGGCGCCACCCCGCGATGCAGATTTGGCAGCGACGCCCGACGCGATTGCCGGGCAATACTTATTCGCCTCCATCGGCTGTAACAGCTGCCACGTATCCACGATGACGACGAACCGGGTGGGCACAAGGATGCACGGCGGCACCTATACAGTCCCGGAAGCTCTCGGCAACAAAGTTTTTCACCCGTTTGGTGACTTCCTGCTGCACGATGTGGGAACCGGCGACGGCATCGTTCAGGCTGGCCCGCAAGATACAGCTAACAAGTTGCGCACAGTCCCGCTTTGGGGTTTGCACATTAAGTCGCGGTTTATGCACGATCTGGCGTCGCTCACGCTGGAGGACGCGATTCGACGCCATCGGGGAGAGGCGCGTGGCGTAATCAACGGCTTCAGAGAACTGAGCGAGGAACAGCAACAGCAGCTGCTCACGTTTCTGCGCTCGTTGTGACTTGCGGACCCGAGGAGGAATTTACCGTTTTAGACGCGAAGAAGCTAACAACTCATAAATCCTCCTACAAAGCTGCCACTCGGAAAACGGCTACGGCGGTGTGCTCATCTCGCGGAGCATGTTGAGAGTGCCTGGTGGGTCGGTACATCTATCCTGCGCCGTTACACATGATCTACGCAGAAGGCTCGATTGAGCATCCGACTTGGCGCTGGACACAACAAGACTTGCCGCTGAACTAAATACTTATCGATACGTCATGCGCTCAATCTCGGGGGGATAACGGTCGCCCTCAACGGCAATTTGGGAGGTTGCTTGGTCCAGCTCCTGAAGATCGTCGGCGGTGAGTTCGACGCGAGTCGATCCAATGTTCTCTTCCAGTCGATGCAATTTTGTGGTGCCGGGAATCGGAACGATCCAAGGCTTCTGTGCAAGCAGCCAGGCGAGCGCCACTTGGGCAGGTGTTGCGCGGTTCCGCTCGGCGAACGCCTGGATGACCTCGACTAAGCGGCGATTGGCCTTCAGGGCCTCCGGCGAGAACCGCGGAAAGGTGCCACGATTATCATTTGGGTCGAACTTCGTCTCTTCTGTAATCGTTCCGGTGAGATATCCCTTTCCCAGAGGACTGTACGGAACGAGGCCGATGCCCAGTTCCTCAAGCGTCGGAATAATCTCTTCCTCGGGGCGCTTCCACCAGAGTGAATACTCGCTCTGCAGCGCAGTAACGGGCTGAACGGCATGTGCTCGCCGGATCGTCTGCGCGCCTGCTTCCGACAGCCCGAAGTGCTTCACCTTGCCCTGCTGGATCAGATCTTTTACCGCGCCTGCAACGTCTTCAATAGGGACATCAGGGTCAACGCGATGCTGATACAGAAGGTCGATCGATTCTAAGCGGAGCCGCTTTAGCGAGCCGTCGACAGTCTCCGAATGTAATCGGGCCGGCTGCACAGTCCCTGCGGCTTGGAGTCTGCGTTCGGCCCAAAATCGAAGCCGAACTTAGTCGCAATCACGACGCGGGCACGCAACGGCCCAAGCGCCTCACCGACTAGCTCTTCATTCACAAATGGACCGTATACCTGCGCCGTGTCGAAGAAAGTGATTCCCCGTTCCACTGCGTCGCGTAGGAGAGTAATCATCTCCTCTTTGGTCCCGCTCACTTCTCCGTGGCCGGCGCTCATGCGCATACATCCCAGCCCGATAGCTGAGACCTCGAGCCCACTGTTTCCTAGCATCCTCGTTTGCATACTTCCCTTTTTTCGCCTACGACCTTAGCGGCGAGCCTCCAAATATTGCTCGTCCGTCACATGCTCCATCCAATCCACAACTTTGCCGTCAAGCTTCTCCTATATCGCAATATGAGTTATGGACGGGGCCACTTTCTAGTTGGACCCAGCCAGCACCGGCGGTACCAGTCTTTTACGGGTCCCTGGGTTCAATCTTCACCGTTGCGGAACGGCTGCGCTGGCTGATCATCGGTGGAAGATAAGGGCTAGTCTTGTACTTCGCTCGATACGCGTCGTCTATCCGATCGTTCATAGAATCGCTGACCGGCCCGAATGTCACGTCCTTGGTCATCCCTGCCGCCGTGATCCGGCCGCCCTTCTGCTCCATCGCGGCCTTATACCAGCGTGAAGCCGGACCGTTGTATGCGCGCACATAGAGCGCATTGTTCACAACGACTGACCAGATCCAAGTAGGTGTGCCATATGTTGTGCCGTCCTCGCGGAACGGCGAGATGTGCAGGTCGTCGCTGTCAGCAATCTTCTCCAATTCGTCACTTGTCCAGGTGCTCATTTGTTCAACTTCTGTGCCTCGAAGCTTCTAGTGCTTCTGCCGTTTTTCGAAGACATCTTTCACAACAGGCAAAGCGGAAAAAGCGCACGGCCAGCCCGCGTAGAAGGCGATGTGTGTCAGCAGCTCAGAACGCCTGCGGCTGTGTCAGGCCATTGTCCATCGCTCGACCGAGATGATAGGTGATCTGCGCAACCTGACCGGCGGCAATCAACGCACTCACGGTAACCAAGCTGCGGTCGCGAGGCGCGAGTGCCGGGCGAAGCCAAAGATCGCGGAACAGCAGGTCTGTCGTGTTCTCCACGAGCCCTGGCGCCGTGCCCCGAAGTTGGCGCTGACCTGCGTCGCCCGTCTGCTTCTCTGCTTCTTCATTCAGCGGCAGCAGCTTGTCTTTCGCAGGTGGAAGCTGGTCGATCCCGATTCCACGCTGATGGAAGATATCCTTCGCGACGGCGACGGCTGACATCGCATTTGCCCAGCCAGAGTAGAAGGCAAGGTGCGTGATGATCTCAGACAATTCACTCGGCTTCACGCCGTTGTCGAGGGCCAAAGCGAAGTGGAAGGGCATCTCGATCGTCTGCATGCGGGCGATCAATGCTGCCACGGTGACGACGCTGCGATCGCGCGGCGAAAGCTCGGGACGCTTCCACAGGCCATCAAGCAGCGGGCCTTTCGTATACTGCTCCAGCGCCGGCGAGACCGCTCGTACATCGTCATAAGTCAGCACCGAAGGCAGTACCTGCGGACTTCTTTGTATCCGTCATTGTTTTCTCCTCAGCAAATGCAGGGGAGCTCCCGATAAATGGCGATCAGGATGGTGGCGGTTGGCTCCACGACGTCGCGCCGTGATGGTTTGCCCGTACGCTCGACGCTACAAGGTTTCTCCGTCACCTCACGGCTGATGCTTCGTGCCGCGTTATCCATAATGCGGTCCTTCGTTATCGCATCACGAAGCCGCCATCGACAGAGATCGACTGGCCCGTGATGTAGCTCGCGGCCGAACTGCAGAGATACAGGACTGCATCAGCGATCTCCTCAGGCCGCCCCACACGACCCATTGGGATCATCTTCTCCATGCCCTTCAGTGCCTCACCTTGGCCGCTCGCCACCATCTGATCGGCCATAGGCGTCCAGATCAGGCCAGGACACACGGCATTAACCCGAATGCCGCGGGCCGCATATTCGAGTGCCGCACTCTTGGTGAATCCGATGACTCCGTGTTTCGCAGCATGATAAATGCCACGCTCCGCACCGCCAACAAGTCCTCCCAGCGAAGAGCAATTCACGATAGCGCCGCTCCCTTGCTTGCGCATCTGCTGCAGTTCGAATTTCATCGAGCTCCAGACACCACGCAGATTGATGCCCATCACCCGGTCATAATCTTCCGCGGGTGGTGTCGGCAGTCTCGGCGAGGACATTCTGAACGCCGGCATTGTTGTAGGCGGCATCCAGTTGTCCAAAGGTGGCGACGGTCTGTCTTCACCATCGCTTCCACCTGCGCATCATCGGATACATCGCATCGGATCGCGAGCGTCTTATGTCCCTTGCCGGCGATTTCTTTGGCTGCGGATTGCACTTCCTTTTCGTTCCAGTCGGCCAGCACTACGCGCGCTCCGGCTTCAGCAAAAGCCTTCGCCGTGGCAAGCCCCAGTCCGGACGCGGCTCCTGTCACGAGTGCAACTTTGTTTTCGAACGAGATGTTCATTTGCTTTCTTTCTCCTGCTTGTTGTTTTATTTGCCGAGTTGATACTGCTCATTTGTGACCTGTTCGAGCCAGTTCACAGCGACGCCGTTGAGAGTCTCCTGCACTGCGATGTGAGTCATCGCGATGGCCGGGGTGGCGCCGTGCCAGTGCTTCACTCCGGGCGGAATCCGAACGACATCTCCTTTGCGTATGACCTGGACGGGTCCGCCCCATCTTCTTGCGCCTCGACATGCCGACGGTTCGCGAGGTTCTAAGCCGGGATGACATTCCAGAGGGGCCGCCCTCTACCCATCGTCAAGGCCTCGCGGTTGGCGAGACGACCGTGGGATTGCTCAAAGCGGCAATGCGTATGCTTGAGCTCCTCGATACACCGGAAGACATTTCATTTCTCGGCCCCTTGGCTCACCGCGAGATCCTGTATCGGATCCTTCAGACACCGCAGGCGGGCAGACTACGCGCGATCGCAACCAGCGGAGACTTGGTGCAACGAACAGCGCGAGCAATCTCTTGGCTGAGAGAGAACTATGCGAAGCCTCTGCATATGGAAGCACTCGCTTCTACAGCAAGGATGGGTGTCTCCACACTGCACCATCAATTCCGGGCTCTCACCGGGATGAGTCCACTGCAGTATCAAAAGCAGTTGCGGCTACAGACCGCGCGTGAGCGGATGCTGATGGACGGACTGGACGCGACAACCGCTGCGTACGAGGTCGGTTACGGGAACCTGAGCCAGTTCAGCCGGGAGTACAGCAGATTCTTCGGGCTGCCCCCAATCCGCGATGTTAAAACATCGAAGCAGGGTCACGCAGCGTAGCTGAAGCTGCGACGCGTAGCCGACCCGCCTTCATTTGAGGTACGCATGACAACCAAACGAGCCCTGCTGCTGGGGCTACCACTGATCGCTTCCTGTCTCTTGCTTGGTGTCCGGCGCGGACTTTCGCAGCCGTCCGACGATCGAATGGTGAGAATCGCGGAGCTGGAAATCTATCCTGATCAGCTGGACGCCTACAAGGCAGCCCTGAAGGAAGAGATCTCTGCATCTATCGGCAAAGAACCGGGCGTGCTGACCTTGTATGCCGTCTCGCTGAAAGGCCACCCGGAACAGATTCGACTTTTCGAGACTTACCGAAATCTGGCTTCCTACCAAGCCCATCTGCAGTCTTCCCACTTCAAGAAGTACAAGGAGCGGACGCAGCAAATGGTGAAATCACTTACTCTTGTCGAGACGGATGCCATTCTGCTCGGCTCGAAGTGCAACTGAAGGCAGCGCTACTGCAATTAGCTTGAGTTCATAGTTCCACTGTGGTCGGGATGTGTAGACCTACCCTCGGCCGTCTCGGATTGCCCTAGAATGCCTGCCGCTCAACTGGAGGTTAGCTCGTCGTCAACGACCTCCGGCTTCCCGGTAATCTATCCCTCAAACACAATCCGATCGACGGAGTGGCAGTGCCTACGAACCGCACGAAAAACTTTGTCTTGACCGGCCTTAGTGCGCGAACTGTATACCGCGTCCGAGGATAACAATGTACCCGAGGCCGAGCACCGCAGCGGCGATCCACCACGTGCGTTCTCGATAGACCAGCAGCGGGGGTTCTGTCGATTCAGTCGGAAGTAAGCTGTCCGCCCACAGCAGGCCGGAGGACCCGCCGAACGCTGCAGGAAGTGTCGAGACAAGGAAGAGCTTCGGCCCGAGCGGGTCGAGCGCCCCCGCAGCGCAACTGAACAGGCACGCAGCACAGTACGGAAGCCGCCCAACAACGTTGTAGATGGTTCGACGTGGGCAAAATGGCCTCACCGCCAGGGCGAGGAGACGCACCACGAACACATACAGCACAGCACCAAACACCGTCATAACGGTACGCAGCGTCAACTGATGCGGTAAGCCTTGGATTACCTCTTGCCAGTCCCCGAAGCCAAAGATCCCTGAGAAAAGGAAGTAGCCAGCTCCAGGCAGAAGATTTAGCGCGGCCAAAATCCAAAAGAAGTAACGAAAGTTTGCGCCACGATCGGCAACCCTCGATCCCCACAGAGACGACACACCAACGAACAGATTCACGAGCGTTCCATTAGCGGCGACCCACCGGTCTGGGCGCATGCTCGACAGGTGGTTGCTTGTGAGCTGTGTCGGAATATCGCCCCTCAACCAAGCGGTCAACCCGTGGCCGACACCCTCATGGAGCAGGGTAGCCGCCGCAGAAGCGAGCACCGCCATGCTGATGATAGTAGTCTTACTGTGCCCCTGGGCCATTCCGAATCACTTTACCCCAAGAGCCCTAATGCGTCGCCAGTGTATTCATCGTCGACCAATGGAAATGGAAATGGCTCAGCCTCGATTTTCTAAATAGACCCACCCTGGTCGGGAAGGGTTGATCTACGCTTCGCCGTCACTGGCGGGTAATGTCAAGGGGGTCTTCGGATGTACTGCTACTCCGTCGCTTCTGAACTTGACACCCAAAATCCAGCTTCCTGTGTACGGAGGCGCCCGCGCGTCATGCGAACGACCTCGCGCCGTCAAAACACTGGCGCGATGTGCAGCTACTTTCCAAGACCTCGGCGCGACGGTGTGCCTGCTAAGACTGTTTGTCCTCGCGGGTTCTTATTACCGGGTTGTTACCAGCTGTGAAGGAGCAATGATTGAATTCTCTAAGACGGACAGTCAGCGACTTCTAGAAATGGGGCGATAGCTCTGTGCCTTCGAGCGCTCGACTTGTTGAAGAACGGCTATTCAACCAGGCGAGTAAACTGCTGATTGCTAACAGGATCGCAAAGGCGGCCGCATGTTTGGTAAGTGAATCAGTAATAGCATCGACCGAGGAGTGAATTCCGAATGAGCGTTCTACGATCCAGCCCAGGGACGCGAGCGCGGCGAACGCGGCACCCGCAACTCTGAACAAGGCGTAAGCAGGCGTTCTGCTCAGGAGAATGAGTGATGGCAAGGTAGCTCCTACAACGATGATCTGCATGGTCTCAATCCCGAGGTTGAATCCGAGTACGCTCGCAAAGCGCTGCCATCCGCCAACACCAAGATTCTGCAAGGTAGCGGAAAACGCCATCCCGTGGATCAGCCCAAATCCACCCGCGATCCATACTTCGCGGCCCGGGAACAAAGGGCGGAGAGCATGCAAAGCCGAGATCAGGATCGAAATGGCGATCAGCACTTCGATCGGGCGGCTCGGAATTGAGACGACATTCGATGCTCCCAACGCCAACGTGATTGAGTGCCCGATCGTGAATGCGCTCACAACGCGGAGTATACCCGCAAGGCTACGGCGAACCGTTCCGCTTGCCGACCAGCGCGATCTCGTCGCAAGTAGTGGCGCCGGTAGCAGTAGTGCCAGCAGGAAGAGCATGTGGTCAGTTCCTTCTGCGATGTGGCGCATGCCGATCCGAAACATGCTTGGAAATCCCTTGAAGGGCGAAAAGTGTCGAAGTGAGACGCTCGCGCCAAGTCACGAGAGTCAAATCGCTCGTATCGCTTCTTTGCAAGTAATCGAGTTGATAGTAGGACTGGCTTTGATTCCGTCGCTGCGCAATGAGGCCGATGTCATGGTCCTGCGGAGCGAGGCAGTTCATCAGGTATACCGAGATGCCCGGGGCATGGTGGTTCTCGATGACGAGTCTCCGCCGCTGGATTGCCCGAGGGCGGCTCAACAGTGAACTCGATTCGGATCTCCCCCAGTCCTTCCTTCATCTCCGATGCAGATGGGAAACTCACAGCCTGTAAGCGGGGGCTGAGCGACTGTCCGTTCTCAGTAATCGTTAGATCGCGCAGGACCTTATTTGCATAGTCTTGTTGTTCGGCTATCGAAAACTGCCCGTCCCCGTTAGAGTCGGCGGCCAAGATCACCTTTGAAGATACAGCTACTCCCGGGATCAAGCGCATCGAGCCGTGGATCTGCGTTGTGTTGATCGAAACGAGAATGGCTTGCAGGTACTCGTCCAGCCGGTGTGGAAAGGCCGGCCGTCCGAGCAGCACTGCTATAAAAACAACTGTCCACCACCTCCTCATTGGTTCGTTAACTGCCGTCCGTAGTCGTTCGTTGGATCGCGGTAAATTGTGTGCACGTGATTAGCGGGCTCGTCATGCTGAGGCGCGTACTCAATGACCAGATGAGGTCCCTGAATCCGGTAATATGCCGTGATGTTGTTGCCTGACCGGAAATCGGTTGGGCCACTCCAAGCGAACCAAGTGTCGTTCAGGTCTGTCTTCAGCTGCGCCATACGAGCGGAAGCAGCGGTTTGGTTGATGATGCCAGCCCACTCTGCAATCAGGTCTACCAACATGCTTTTCTGCATGTCGTTCATGTCGGAGGCCCTCAGCCCTTCTGGCGCTATGGTCTTTCCATCTTCGCCGGGCCCAAGGACTAAGTCTGGGACGCGATAGCTAAGGACTGCCTTTTTCCGCTGTGCCTCGTTCAGTGACTGCACCAATGCGAGTCCTTTGTCGCTTTCCCTTCCGACCGGGCGTACCGTTTTGCCATTTGCAATGAAGCTTGCCGGTTGAGCGCCGGTCAATGAAGGCGTCAGCACACCCTTGCTGCCGGCAATCGTAACGTTCAAAGCAAGATGATGTCCGCCGAACTGAAGCATCCAAGGCGCGGTCGTGGACGGTTTGCCGAGAAACGAGATGTAGTAAAGATCGCTTCCAAACAGGTCGCCAGGATTGAAGTGCCCGCCGTGCATTGGACCACCCCTCATACCCGATGAAGGCTGCCCATTGGGTGGTCCGCTCGGAGGAGGCCCGCCGCTTCCATTCGGCGGGGGACCTCCTGCGTGGTCGGTGATGTTGAGATCCGTTGACTCTGTAGTCGTCGTCCGCCATGCGGATTTCGTTGACCTTTTGAAGACCCATCGGACTCAGGACGACCGACAAGAGTTGCATAGCCGCCTGGCGCTGCTCGGGTGACATCTGCTTTAGACTAATGCCGCCGCGCGGAACAACCGGAGTCGGGAAATTGGACCAGCGCTGTCGTTGTTCCTGATCATCGAAGGAATAGAGAACGGCCTGGCGCTGCTTATCGTCCAACTTCGAGAGAAACGCATTAGCCGCATTGACAATGCGAGGTGTTTCTGTCTGTTCCTGGGCAGAGTCAAATGCGAGGCAGATGAGAGCCAGTCCAGCAGCCGTGCAGACGGCTCTCGCGACGAGAGTTTTCATTGATTCTTTCCTTTCGCAAGCATCAGGCAATTTGGACCGAAGCGGTGGGAATCGCCTCGGCCCTTCCTACCAGAGCGTGTTGAGACGAGAAGTTGACAACTAGCAGGGTTCGGTCGTCTTGTGGCGAACGCGCACCAGCCGAAAAGGCGGCTAGATCTCTACGCATCTGCTCGCAAAGTTCAGCGGCCGCCTGCTCACGGACCTTTGCCAGTGTTTGCAGAATGGGCTCCGTCCCGAACTCTTGGCCCTCTTCGTTGCAGGCTTCCGTGACACCGTCGCTGTACAGAATCAAAGTGTCACCCGTACCGATTTGGACTTCACCGGCTGCATATTTCGCATCCGGCAAACACCCGAGAACCGGACCTCCTTCTTCCAACCGATAAATTCGTTTTGACCCACTTCGCAGGAGCATGGGGGCGTCGTGACCAGCGTTCACATAACGCAACGTGCCGCTCACAGAATCGAATATTCCCCAGAATAGAGTGGCAAAGCGTTCGCTGGCAGTGCGTTCACACAGCATCCGATTGATCCGTTCGCAGGTAACCTCATGGTCAGAACCGGTCGACGAGCGAATGGCGCCATGGAGCACACTCACCAGGAGCGCCGCCGGCATCCCCTTTCCCGAAGCGTCTCCTAAAACGATGGCGATCTTGCCGGGTTCCAACTCGAACACATCGTAGAAATCTCCGCCCACGTGGTCTGCGGCACATGCGAATGCCGCGAACTCGATCTGGGGTGATACGGAATGAGGCGTGGGCTGAAGGTTTGCCTGTACCCGCTTGGCGAGCTGCAACTCACCTTCCAGGTATTTTCCCCGTACGTATTGCCGCATTCGCAAGGCAAGTACCGTCAGGGCAAGCAGTAGGGCAATGGACGCGAGCATTGCGATAGCGACGTTTCCCTTGAGGCCAGACATTGAGGAAGCGACCGCTTTCATTGAAATACCGACTTCGACGACATAGGCCTTACGGCGATCATCGCTGGGACCCATATGCGGCATGCGAAACGGGAGCATGACTGACACAGCGTCTCCTATGTGGGTCCGAACCGGAGTTCCCAGGGGCTCGTGCTTTTGCACTCGCTCCCACCAGTCCGCTGGAATTTGTCGCGGAGCCGGGTCGTCCCCGGCTTGTGCAACAACCGTGCTCTCAAAGTTCAGAACACGCATCCACATCACCCGATCGCCGGCCGATTCGACAATGCGTCGCAGCAAGGGGCTCAACTGACGCGGATCCTCCAACCGGGCACTATGAGCAGCCGCGCCTAGAGCACCCACCTCACGTTGTGCTTCGTGCTCCGCTTGATGCGGAACGATCACACTATCGATGTAGAGGTATGTACGTACGGATTGGAAACACAGGACGGCCGCGATGATCCCGCCGACCGCGAGCAACAAGTGAAACGTCCATCGTGCATGGCTCGATCTTTTCATGTCTGAAATTCCTCGCACATCGACCAGCATCACCAGTGCGTCTTAAAGATTTCTGAAAAAGCTGACATTTGGCTGCGCGGTTTAGGTCACCGCGTGACTCTTGGTGAATGCCAGGTCGAGACTGCCGCACGTAAGACGCGCAGGAAATAGCCTCCGCCGATCTTGTGGATTTAGAATCGTCTGTTTGCGTCCACGGCCGCCCGAACGAGGACCAGAGCGACGACGTCTCTTCGGAGGGCTGCGGGCTAGGGATGCATCTCAGCTGGAATCTCAGCGCGGGAAGACCATTGCTGTAAACGGACGGTAAAGATAGATCCACGCCCGACGGTGCTTTCAACCCCGAGTTGAGCCCCGTGAGCCATAGCGATCTCGCGAGCAATCGCCAGACCTAGTCCCGTTCCACCGCGCTGCCGCGACCGAGCCTGGTCGGCGCGCCAAAACCGGTCGAATACAAATGGCAGTTGGTCGGTGGGAATTCCGATCCCGGTGTCCGCCACGGCTATCTCTACCGCATCATCTCGTTCGGCGATGAATACATCAATTTTTCCTTCACTGGGCGTGTATTTGACTGCGTTGTCCAGCAGAATGAGAAGCAACCGCCGAAAAGACGCTTCATCAACATGGACATATGCCGGTCGATCTAGCAACTTCTGACTGATCGACTGCCCTTTGTTTGAGGCTAGCGCCGCTGCCTCAGTCACCACCTCGGAAACGACTTGTGCGACGTCGACGGGCTGCAGTTCTAGCTGGGCACCGCCAGCGTCCGCACGCGCTAGCCAAAGAAGCTGGTTGATCAGTTCGGTAGATCGTTTCGCTGCCAGCAGGATGTTCTGCATCGACTCTTTCAGCTCGTCGGTACCCCGTTCCCGCCTGAGCGCGAACTGGGCAGCCGTGTAAATCAGAGTCATGGGCGCACGCAGTTCGTGCGACGCATCAGCCGTGAAGCGCCGGACGTGCACAACGGACTCCTCGATCCGGTCGAGCATTTTGTTTAGCGTTTCTGATAGTCTCTGTAGTTCATCACCGGACGAAGGCACCGACAGCCGGGCGGAGAAATTGGACGGGTCGATTGCTTGCGCTTCAATGATGATCTGATTCACGGGCGCAAGAGCCCGGGCGCTGAGCCAGTAGCCTCCTACGATCGCTACCAAAAGAACAAGCGGAATCGTGAGCGCTAAAACCGAGTAGTAGTCCGTCAAGATAGTCCCGAACTTTCCGCGCGGGTCCGCTACCTCAATGGCGATCGGTGTGCCATGCACATAAATTTGTTGCGCGGCCATCCGAAATGGGAAGCGTCGCGGCCCGGCATCTCGAAAGACCATTCGGCCGCTCAAGCCGGAGGCGGCCTCCGCGTTAACGTGGTGCCGAGCGAGGCCATCCGATTGAGCCATCAGCTTACCGTTCGGGCCGATAACCTGGAACAAATCGCCGAGATGCTCCAAACCGCGCAGTTTCTCTCCGAGGACCTCCAAGCTGTCCTGCGCATTTTCATCAATGAATGCGTGCAGGCCGATCAATCGGTACCGGAGTCTTTGGTCGATGGCGCGATCCAGACTCACGGTCAGCGCCCATTGACTTGCCCCGATCAGCAGTAGCGCCACCGCAATCAACGCGCAGGAGTACCAAATAGTTAGTCGAAGGCGTACCGAGCGTGGTCTTAGCCGCGTCAAGTTGTTTCCTGCCGGACGCTGTACCCGATCCCTCGCTCGGTGTGAATCAATTTCGGCAATGCCGGCGTATCCACCTTGGCACGCAGAAACCGAATGAACACGTCGATGTTATTCGGCGAGATCTCACGGTCATTCCAGACCGTCTCAATCAGGCGGTCCCGAGTGACGACTCTAGGGGCTGATTTTAGAAGACACTCGAGCAGTGCAAATTCCGTGCGAGTCAACGTGAGCGCACGATTACCCCGCCAAGCCTTACGTTCGGCCGAATCCAGAACCAGGCCGCCGAATCGTAGCTGCGTGCTTTTCTGATCTGGCCTTCGCGTCCGCGCGCGTATGCGAGCCAGGAGGACGTCAAATGAAAATGGCTTTGTGAGATAGTCGTCTGCGCCGGCATCCAGCCCGCGCACGATCTCCTCCGGTGCGTCGCGTCCGGTGAGTAGGAGGATCGGAGTGAGGACGTTCTGCCGTCGCAGGTTACGCGTGACTTGCAGTCCATCCATGAACGGCATCATGACGTCAAGAACGATGATGTCGAAGGAGGACTTCTCGGCCAAGCGCAACGCGGCCGCACCGTCGTGCGCCATTATGACCTCGAACGACTCATCTTCGAGCTCTCGGCGAACGTAATCGGCTACCTCTTCATCATCGTCGACCAGCAGGACTCGCATCTCACCTGCAAACATTGAAGCAGATTCGTGCGAGCCCTCGGCCGATTCAGAGCGCGGTCGAGCCCGATCGAATCGTTCCTCTAATGAGAGGCTGCGGCGCCCCGGTTCGAATGCGCTTGCGTTGTGGATGGCTTCGCGTACTGTCCGCTTTCTGAGCTCGAGCTATCACCCGACAGCTTAGATTTCGCTTCCGAGCTTAGTTCCACCTTATCTTCGGTGCTGGACGAAGTCGGTGAAGTTGACGGTTGAGCTGGCGTCTGCGCCTTTGTGGACTCAGTGGGCTGTGGATACACGGAATTTCCGCCAGAAACAGGGTTGATCATAAATTACCTTGGTCTATACCTTTCGTATCGTCAAGATCTGACGTTCTTACTTCCGCAAACGACGTGCGGTTGGTTCAAAATGGACCTGACTTGCTCGACGGCCTGCGCCAGGTCACCGTACCGAAGCGCGAATTTCGGTATTCTCTCGAGCCACGCGAGGAACGCATCAATTTGGACTTTGTCATGACGGACCCAAAAGCCTGATGTATTCAGCCGTGAAAGAACCTCGGGCAGGGCCAGCGTTTGGATTGAGACCGCGGCCCCTGCGTGCCATTCGCTGAAGACGAGAGCAACAGCCGTCGCAGGGACGAGTTCGCCACCTGAAATCGGCATGAATTTAACTCTGCTGCCCAGAGTTTTTGCGGCTTTCAGCTGTTCGATGGCCGGGAAGCAATTCCGCAACACCTCCCAACTTCCCTCGCGAATCGCGAGCGCGAATGGCATCGCCGGAATCTGCATTCCGCTCACTTCGATGCCAACGAAATCGTCGCTGTATAGGTCAAAGCCGGTCGCCATTAGCGCTGCTGCCAATGTGCTCTTTCCAGAGAATGACGACGCCGGAAACAAAACACAAGAACCATCGACTCCGCAAGCGGCGGCGTGCAGCAACGCCAGCCATTCCCGTCCGGGACGGGCTCGCAGTACGAGCTCCTGGAAGAGAACCGCGCGTGCGGCTTGTACACCCTCCTCTACCGAGATCAATTCATCTCCAGCTATGAGGGCAAAGAGATTCTCTCCGCACGCCCACACTGCAAATGTCACATCTGGTGAACAAGCGTGGACACGTACGCCGTCCAGCCGCGGCCCGACCTCATCGAATACCGCAACCGAGTCTGTCACCAGAAGAAAGCTTGTGCCCTCGATCGAACAGCACGCGATCACAATGGGCTCGCCGTGCTTGCCGTCCCACGAGGGCTTTGAGTGAGACGGAAGTGGTCCAAGCAGACCGGCACTCGTCCAGTCCCTCAGCGTTGCAGTAACGTCTGCGATCGCTCTTTCACGGGGAATGCGAAAGTGCCGTGTCAGCTCATCGGCCGCTTGCTCGCGGAGACCTGCCTTTCGATATGCATTCCACACAACCGTGGCCGTCGCGTTTAGATAGAACAGCGTTTCGACATTCTGTCTCACAATTACGCACCCGGTCTCAGCCGGGAATTCCCACGTTTCCGGCGCTACGGAAGCATCGGAAGACACCATCTCTCTCCCCGCGTGTACGTCCATTATTCGAATACCGTCATCCCAGCCGAGCTCTGCCCAGTCCGCTTTCGTGCGCATAGAAGCCGCCGAGATTCGTGCCGAAAACGCTTGCCAGGGTAGTGGCTGTCCAGTATTGAGCATCTACACGCGGCATGTGTATCTGTTTCATGCTTCTCTCTACGTTTGCACCGTATCGTCGATTCCTTAAAATCAACTGAAAATGTCCAGACATGATGGGCCTCGACCATAGGAAAGTTTTCACACAATTTTCAGAAAGAACTTCGAAGCTGGCAACAACGGACGGAACCAATCATGCTTCGAAAGATCTTCTTCTGGATACACCTGACACTTGGTGTGAGCGCTGGCGTGTTCATCTTCGTGATGGCAGCCACCGGCATTATTCTTGCCTTCGAGAGACAAATCACCGCTTTCGTAGACCGCGACGTTCGAAGCGTTTCCGAGCCTAACCCCACCCAGCAGCGGCCAATCGCTGACCTCCTGGAAGCCGTTCGGAAATCGGACTATGGCCAGCCAACGGCGATGATGTTCCGAAACGAGTCACAAGCAGCAACGCTGTTTTCGATCGGGCGCGGGAAAAGCATCTATGTTGATCCATATAGCGGAGCTATCCTCGGCGCGAGTTCGGCGACAGCGCGCCAGTTCTTCTCCGAAGTCGAACGCTTTCATCGCGCAATGGGAGCGCCGCTCGGCTCAAAGGGAGCGGGCCACTGGATCGCGGCGGTGTCGAATCTCCTATTTGCCGCATTAATCCTGTTCGGCGTGATTCTGTGGTTACCACGCAGATGGACTTGGAAAGGCATCCGCGCATCGATCGCATTTCGTGGCGGATTGAGGGGACGAGCTCGCGATTGGAACTGGCACAATGTGTTCGGAATTTGGTGCGCAATTCCGTTGCTGGTGATTGCGCTAACCGGAGTCGTAATGTCGTTTCCATGGGCTAACACGCTCCTGTTTCGGCTCGCCGGCTCTACCCAGCTTGCGCAAGGCCGAGGACCCGACGATAGGCGTGGCAACCGCGACGCACGCCCGGTAGGACCTGATCCCGATTACGATCGTCTCCTCGCCCGCGCGAAGGCACTCGATCCACAATGGCGAACGATTACCTTGAATTTGTCGCGTGCGGCGAATGCCCCGGTGCAGATCACTGTGGATACCGGTGATGGCGGACAGCCGCAATTGAGGACGCAGTTCTCGCTAAATCGAGATACGGGTGCGATCGTCAAGACAAACCGATTCGAACACGGCAGCCTTGGACAAAGGCTTCGAGCCTTCGTCCGATTCGGACACACGGGAGAGTGGGGCGGCTTAGCGGGCCAAGTCGTCGCCGCAGTCGCTTCCCTAGGCGCTTGCTTTCTGGTCTATACGGGCTTGGCTCTCTCAGTGCGCCGCCTACTTGCCGCCGTTCGAAGAGAACGACGCGTAACCGATGCTCGCGAACTTATCATCAACCAGCCGATGTAGAGCTCGTGGGCGGCCGATGGAGGCCGGCTAGTCGAGGAATCGCCTTCGTGTTGAAAATAGATCCGCCTTGATCACAAACGGTCACGCAATCCGGGCCGGCCGTAAATCCATTCCCAGATCTATTACTTCGCCGTCACCGGCGATCTATGCACGTCGAGAGGTCACATCAACGAGAGGCGCGGTTTTACGGAAAACGGGGAGTTGGTCCTGCGATGCCGCTCTCGTCTCCGATTCCCGGTTGCGCATTGTAACGCGCAGTTGCAGTAAGTGAATCGCAGAAAAGGAGGGAGGTTAGAGGCTGGACTTGGGCGTTTGCCCAATTTCAGGATAGCAAGACCTCCGTGGTAAGTCTAACGACCTGAAAACAAAGCAAATCGAGTTACATCGAAGCTCCTCTTTCGACTGGTTTGCGGCCCACGCTTCCGGTACTATTGCTCCCGGGAGTTCTGATGCGCATACTGTTTTCGACAATCGGATCGCGCGGTGATGTCCAGCCGGTTGTGGCGCTCGCGTCACATCTGAAAGCGCTCGGCCATGAAGTCAGACTCTGTGTACCGCCGGACTTTCGCGAGTGGATTGAGGGCCTCGGTATCCCAGTAACGCCCATCGGTCCGAACGTACGCAACTTCGCGGCGTCCCGGGCGACGGCCACACAGCCGCGAAAGCCTCTGACGGCCGAGCAGCGCCGTGAAATGGCCGAAGCGACTGTCGCAACACAGTTTGAGACGTTAACTTCATCCGCACAGGGATACGACGTGATCGTCGCAGCTACCGCGCTGCAGGTCGCCGCGCGATCGGTTGCGGAGAAGCTAGGAATTGCGTACGTGTTCGCGGCCTACGCTCCGGTTGTGCTGCCGTCGCCGGACCATGCGCCACCGCCTTTGCCGGGACAGCCTCCAACCCCGACGAACAACAACAGTGAGCTTTGGGCACAGGATGCGGCACGGTTCAACGATCTCTTCGGCGCCGCAGTCAACGCTCGCCGGGCCTCGCTGGGACTCGCCGAAATCAGCGATGTGCGAAGTCACATGATGACGGACCAGCCGTGGCTCGCGGCGGATCGGGAACTCGCACCCTGGCCCGGTGTCACGGATGGCCTTGTATTTCAGACCGGCGCATGGATTCTGCCGGACGAGCGTCCGCTATCGCCGGACCTGGAGAGGTTTCTGGAGGGCGATCCGCCGATTTACTTCGGCTTCGGCAGTACGCCCGCACCGCAAGAGGGGGGCCCGGTGATGCTGCATGCCGCTCGTGCACTCGGGCGTCGGGCGATCGTATCGAAGGGGTGGTTCGACGACTCACTCGTGGAGAACGAAGACGACTGCCTCTCCATCGGCGAGGTGAACGTGCACGCGCTGTTCCCGCGCGTCGCTGCCGTCGTGCACCACGGAGGCGCGGGAACAACTACCGCCACTGCGCTCGCCGGCGTGCCGCAGGTGGTGATCCCGAACCTCTACGACCAGCACTACTGGGCGCAGCGAGTCCACACGCTGGGCATCGGCGTGGCGCACGCAGCAGGCGCGCCAACCACGGATTCTTTGGCCAGCGCTCTCGTGCAGAGTCTGCGGCCTGAGGTGGCAAATCGCGCGCGCGCCGTGGCTTGCTCAATATGTCGGGACGGTACCACGATTGCGGCGGAGCGATTGCTTAAGCTGACATGATTGGGCGTGCGGGCCCTGGACTGCCCCGCACGACAGCCATCATCTGCGGCGTTGAACTCATGCGCTCTGAAAGCGATTGAGGACAGCGTCGGCGTCCGAGAGAAGCGGAATCTGCCTCGAATTCCATAGACCATTCGCGTGGAGAGGGCGCCATCGATAACGCCCAGTATCGCGGCCGCCGCTGCATCTTTATCGAAAGGAGAGAGCTTTAACAAATTGGCAAGATAGTCGTGCAATTTGTCTTTGTGCTCGATCACACGGCGATGGATGGGATGGGCGTGTTCGGGTATTCGGAGGCGATACGAAGGAACGAGCAGAGAAGGCCGGCGATGTACCGGTTCACTAACAGCAGCCCACAATGCTGGACAGCTACGGGTTCGTGTGCTTTAATTGGGCGGTTCAATTCGAAGGAGTTCACATGCCCACTAATCACGATCAAAGACGGTACCGAGATCTTCTATAAGGACTGGGGTTCGGGCCAACCAATTGTGTTCAGCCACGGCTGGCCGCTATCGGCCGACGATTGGGACACACAGTTGTTGTTCTTTTTGCGACATGGCTATCGCGTGATCGCCCATGATCGTCGTGGCCATGGTCGCTCCACGCAGACTGGCGACGGCCATGATATGGATCATTACGCCGATGACCTGGCCGCACTGACGGAGCATCTCGATTTGAAAAACGCGATCCATGTTGGCCATTCCACGGGTGGCGGCGAGGTGACGCGCTATCTGGGCCGGCATGGCGAGAGCCGAGTGGCTAAGGCCGCGCTCATCAGCGCCGTGCCGCCGCTCATGCTGAAGACGCCGGACAACCCGCTCGGCCTTCCTAAAGAAGTGTTCGACGATCTTCAGGCACAACTCGCCGCGAATCGTTCGAAGTTCTATCGCGACCTGCCAGAGGGACCTTTCTACGGCTATAATCGACCCGGCGCCAAACCCTCAGAAGCCATCATCCAGAATTGGTGGCGTCAAGGGATGATGGGAGGTGCCAAGGCGCATTATGACGGGATCGTCGCTTTTTCCCAGACCGATTTCACCGAGGATCTCAAGAAGATCACCGTTCCGGTGCTTGGTTATGCATAGCGAAGACGACCAGATCGTGCCTTACGTCGCCGCGGGTCCGCTGTCCGCGAAGCTGCTCAGGAACGGAACACTGAAAACCTATAAGGATTTCCCGCACGGCATGCCTACCACGCAAGCGGATACGATCAATTCGGACCTGCTGGCGTTCCTCAAGAGTTAGGCAGTCGGCGCGAGGTTTCTTTCGCCGACCGCTCTTGTCCGTGGCGAGTGTTCCCGTTCTTACTTCCAGTGAATACCGTGGCGCCTGATGTTGTGGCCGTCAACATCGGGCGTATGGTTCTCAGTGTCGTTTCATCACTCGAGTCGAATGGCAAGACGTCGCTGGCCTGCCAATTGTCGAGAGTGGCCGAATATTGCTCGTTTGCGGCGCGTTTGGCTGCGTTGACAGCTATCGAACGTCCCAACAGTAACTGTTCCGCCGACGATTGTAAACGTCGTTCACAATGTCTCGTCGGAATCCAACTGAGGGTAACTGGAGAAGAGTGAATAACTAGCATGCCTGCTTCTGTAGTAGAAGTGAGAAAGCGTGGGCTATCCGCTGGGGCCGTCACTTGGCCACCGTCGAACGAAAGGGCGCACGCTCTAACGCCGTCCGATCCCAACCGGCAAGATCGGCTGCAGCTTCGTACGAACTTTGAAGGAAATCGAGTAAACTCTCGTCCGGCGATTCGGCCTTACGAACATCCTCATACTTCAGCAAGAACTCATTCAAATCACCGCTATAGAACGCCGCGGCAGGAGAAATTTGCTTTGTCTTGAGTCCGGTCGGTTCTGGCGCTGCATAACAGTAAAATGCAGGGGCTCCGAACCCGCCGTTACCGGGCCAAAAACCAGCGCTAATTACCTCATGTGAGTAAGCCTCTCTCGTGATGGAGTCTGCGCCGGGACGAGGCGGCGCAAGCTTTCCATTGAAGCGTGTTACTGCCAAATCGAAGCTGCCCCAAAAGAAATGGACAGGGCTGGACTTTCCCAGGAAGCGCGCGCGGAACAAATTGAACGTGGTGTTACAGCTTCGCAGTATTCGCCAGAAGCGAGTGGCGGCATCGCTATCGTAAGCGAAATGCTGGCGATCTTCCGGGAAAAGGTATCGGGGTAGCGATTTCAACGGGCTTTACATTGATCTCCACGCTGATGTCGAGCGATCGCAGAAGGTCCATGTATTCACCGTAGAAATCGGCGACACTTTGCGGTCGCAGCCGCAACGATCCAGTGATGCCAGAACTTAACCGGGCATTCAGACGGTGATCCAGGAAATCAAATTCCAACTCAAGCAGGTCGCCGCCGTAGGGCATGGCAGAAGTAGACAAGCCACGGGCGGTGACGTACAGAGGAACGTTCCACCAGTGATTCAACGAGGGGCGTCAGCGCCAGTCGCGTCTTGCCTACTATCTGCATCCACATGTGCAGTGTTGTCGCCGTGCTTTCCCAATCCTGCCAAGGCAGATCAGGCCAAAGCTCAAGTGCCGCTGTTTTGTCGCCCATTCCGTTGGCTCGCTCGCAGTTCGTCTACTCGTTCCAGTTCTGCGCGAATTTATGTCGCGCGGAGCGGCTGGTTGTGGAACTTTGTCGCAGCGCGGATGGTAAGCAGAACAAACAGCACCAACACGAAGAGCTGCGTTACTTTGAACGGTCCCTCTGATTGTGTCGGCGCGAGGACTTTGAGCGCCGGAACCTTCTGGAACATCTGAGCGACAAGAACAAAGACGTTGAAGTAGAGCGCAAGCAAAGCGGTGATGATGTACGTCCGGCACCAGGCGCCCGTGAGATGGAAACGGTAACGCGCAAGAATCGCGATTCCCAAGACAATCAGCGAAAGAATGCCGACGGCATGCGAAGGCAAGAAACCATGAGCGGGAAAAAGGAAGCCAGTTACACTCGTCGCCACGGTGGTGATCAGAAACAGAGTATTCCAGGTGCCCGACCATTTGGAGGTGAGCAAACCGTACAAGACAACGAACCCCGAGCCAATACCAATCAAACTCAACAGGACGTGGAATAGCGTGAATGCAGTCAAAATCATGATCGTCTCCTCTGGCTCATCGATGAGCCGCTTTGTAACCGACCCAATTCAGGCGCGAGACTGCAACGGAGTATCAGCTCCACACCGTATTAAGTCTGTTCAGGTTACCTGATTTCGTGACGGTTTGTTGGACCGTGAAATCTCGCCGCAGATTGAGGGTCGCCACCCCTTTCATTTCTGCCGCGCCCGTACAGTGAGGTGAGCCGATTCACACAGTCCTCTGTTTCGTGTGCTATGTGGCCGAGTGCACTGAAAGATATCGAACGTATTCTCGTTAGAATTGCACGCGCTCGCTAACCGTAGCCGCCCACGCGTTCCCGCATGTTCGAGACAAGTTTCCTGATCGCTCCTGGATAACGGGCGATCCGGACATTACACGCGCCGCAAGGCTGCTGTTCGGCCAATTGACGGATGGCCGACAATCCGCTCGTGCCCGTTCCAACAAGGAGCGATATGAGCCTGGTTAGCAACAACTACGGCCATGCCATGCCTCCTGGCCCTCTTTCAACAAGAGCCGAACAGCGATTAGCGCAGCGGCTGAATCGAACCATCCGATGTGACATGCCGCGTTGAGTCCAAGACCGATGAGCGTAATTCCGGCAAATAGGCGCAGGCGGCCGATTGCACAGCATCCGCCGCCAGCGCGGGATTATTCAGCCGCCGCGCTTCTTTCCGTTTCAGCCAGCCCAGCACCGGCATCAGGAGAAGGGCAAGGACGGTCAGGCCGATACCTGGAAGGCTTCCTTCGGGCTGCACCCGCCCTGCCGGCGAGAGACCGGCAATCAGCGCGACAGTGCCTGCCAGTACAAAGAGCAACAATGCTGCGGCCTTGGTACGCTGCTTCTTTCAACAGTGAAGCGGGGCGTAAATTGCAGCAGCACCAGCGAGGCCGAGAGCAGTTCCACGAGGCTATCTGAGCCAAAGGCAAGCAGGGCGGGGCTATGCGCCCTTGCCGCCGCCAAGAGCGATATACCGCACTCGATCACCATCCAAAGAACCGTGATTCCCTGAAGCCACAAGACGGCATGCGAGCGCGGCATCGTTGGCGCTTCACACGCATTGCTACTGCATTCTGATTGCATTTCAAACTCAGAAGGTAAAGCGAGCGCCGCCGTTAATCACGCGGCCTTCAAGCGGTGCCCACGCATCGACCGTCCATCTTCCATCCGATTCACGGCTGGGCAATAAGAGCGGGTCCCAGCGCGTTTGGCGCACGTTGCCTAAATTCTCCAGATTCAAAAACAGCTTCATATGCGCCGTAATCTTGCGCTCTGCCATTGCGCCCACCAGCACATAAGGCTTGGAGATATCGCGGTAAGGGTCGTATTCAAGACGCTGCGTGCCTGTGTAATAACATTCGAGGCCCACCCGCGCAACGCCTTCCTTTTCCCACATGCCGACGATGCCGAAATTCTGTCGGGGCGTGAGCGGAACATCGACGCGGCCCGCAGGCTCAAGCTCCGTTGCGCGGACATAGGTGTAAGTGGATGTGAGCAGTGAAAGGCGATTTTCGCCAGGTTGCCAAAAGCTCCGCGCCCCGGTTCTTCGTCGGTCCCGCAAGGTTGAAAATGCTATAAACCGCGCCCCGGTCCACATACACCGGATGGTCGATATTCGAGGCAAAGAGCGTGCCTGTGATCGAGACCGGCCCTAATCGCCGCGTCAGATCGATCGACGCATTGCGGCCCCGTTCCGCTTGCAGCGGCGAGGAAAGCTGGAGCCTTATCAGTCCCGCCGCTTCCGTCTCTTCGGTCAGCGGCGTTGGGGCGAAAAATCCTTGTCCTGCAGAGATGCGGCTTGTCCAGCCGCCTTTGCGAAGCAGCGCCGAGAGGCGAGGGCTGAACAACGTGCCGTAGCGGTTATGAAAATCGACGCGGACGCTTGCCGACACGCTCAGCCAAGGGGCCAGCGTGATATCGTCCTGCGCGAACAGTCCCGGCACAACGTAGGTATAAGCAAATTGCGGCGTGTCGCGCGGGTGAAAATCGTCTCCCTGATCGGCAAAGCCCGCGACCCAATTGTGTTTTCCTGCCGTTCCCCTGACCGACACTTCGCCAAACAGCAACAGGTGCCGGTCTCGTTCAATGTCGTCGCCGAACTGGTGCTTATGCTCCTGGTCCGAAGCGGAAAAGCGAGTTGCCAGCACATAGCGGCCACCTAGCACCCATTGCACATTGCCGCCAAGTCGTAACGGCGCGTATTCAGCGCTTCGACATAGGGCTGGCCGGTTTCAGGAAGGAAAGCGCCGGGAACGGTGCCGCCTGTGCGGTCCTCAATCGTTACGCCGCCTGTCAGCAACGCCGTGTCTCCGTTTTTGTTATCCCAATAAAAACGAGGCCGAACGACACCGCGCCCATAGCCCGCCACATCGTCCCAATTGTCGCGGTTCAAGTCCTGATGCTTCTGGAAATAGCCGCCCGCCAGCAGCGACGCGCCCCAATGCGGCGTGAGCTGCGAGGCCAGAAACATCGAGCATCCGTTTCGCCCAAGGACGATTCATTGAAAAGGAACTCATGCACCGGCTTATCCTCCGGCTTGCGCGAGATGAGATTCACCACCCCGGCCATTGCCGAGCTGCCGTAAAGCGCCGAAGCGTTGCCCTTGATGACTTCGACCTGCCCTAAATCCATCGGCGGAATTTGCAGCAGGCCCAGCCCTGCGCCCTGCTGTCCGAAGAGGGGCAGCCCATCGGAGAGAAACGCCGTATAGCGGCCCCGCATGCCCTGCATCCGCACGCTGGCCGCGCCGAGGGCCGGGGAAGTGGTCTGCACGCGCATGCCGCCCATTTCGTTCAGCAGCATGCCCGATATCACCGGGCCTCATGGCAAGCTCTTCGTTGATTTCGTCCTGAGAGACCACTTCCACATGCAGCGGCGAATCTTGCAGCCTTGTATCGGTGCGGGTCGCATAAACCGTGACTTCTTCCTGCTTTTCTTTTTGCGGCTGTAACTCGACTTCAAGCGGCCACTGCCTTGCCGCATCGACGTTCAGCGAAGCTTGCGCCGGAAAGAAGCCTTCCTTCGTCACGCTCACCTCGAGCAGGCCCAGCACCGCAGGCAGGACCGCCACTCCGTCCGGTCCCGTTTGGGCGCTCTTACCGCCTGCCGTGACATCCGCGCCCTGCACCGGCCCCGCATCGCTTTTAACGGCTATGCGAATCGTCGCTTCCGGTGCCTGCGCCAGAGCGACCGCCGCGATGAGAACAAGCCAGAGCTTCCGCATAGCTCCAGCCCTAAAGGCTATAGTCGCTATAGGGTCAAGGAGGCAGGCCTCGTGAGCATCGGAGAACTGGCGAAAGAAACGGGCGTAAAGATCGTCACCATTCGCTATTACGAGCAGAGCGGCGTGTTGCCGCCGGCTGCACGAACCGCCGCAAATTACCGCACTTATAGCCAAGAACATGCGCGAAGGCTCCGCTTTGTTCGCAGGTGCCGGGATTTGGGATTTTCGCTCGATCAAGTGCGCGACTTGTTGCAGCCTGTCATCTGAAAATGCGCCTTCGTGCATGGAGGTGTGCCGGATTGCAGAGCGGCATTTGAAAGAGATCAAGGGCAAGTTGGCCGACCTCAAACGCCTTGAATCGGAGTTGCGCCGCATCAGCGCAACATGCAGCGGAAACCGCCCGATGGCCGAGTGCCGCATCATGGAAGCTCTTTCAGCGGGTTCAACGTATCGGCTAAACGGCTAAGTAGTTCACGAATCAAAACGCATGAGTATCGGCCCGAGCAGATAAGCCGTGAAGCAGCCAACTAGGTACAGCCCAGCTGAGCACCAGAGGATAATCCGGCTGAAGCGGCTCGCCGTCTGACAGGCTGCAGGATCGTTCGGATCACAGGCTCCTTTCTTGGCCTGAAGCCTCGGCGCAATCGCGTACAGGTACACGAAATTTCCCGCGATCAGAAGGCCCGCGATCAGAAACACCCAGTGCTTATGGTGAGACATCTCCACCAGCCACGGAGCCTCGGACAGTACCGACGCGACGGTTGCTCCCAGCCCGAACAGCACAAACAAGGAGGGTAGGGCGCAGCACAGCAGCGTGCTAAGCGAGGTAAACAGCGAAAGATAACTAAGCGCCCCGCTGCGCATGTGCGGCGGGGCGGTTGGGACAGTTGATTGCATTTGTTTTCCTTATTTGACTTGGGTGACTTGCAGCGGGGTTGCCGTCTTTAAGTCCTTACCGGGGATCATGATCCCTTGCACGATCACGCTTTGGCCCAATTTCTTGGACGCATCGGTATATGCACCCGGGTTCTTCGGGTCAGGAGCGAGCATCAACGTATCGTTGGTGCCTGTCACCTTCAACTGCACATGACCCTGCAACTCTGCTACCTCACCACGCACAGACACGGCCGTTGCTTTCGGCGTATAGCCGCTCTTGTGGAGCAGTTGCCAGAATTGCGGAACCGACACCGTATTGCCCGGTTTTAGCTTCACGGTTGCGAGCCCTTTGTTTAGGCTCACTTCTACCGATTGCACGCCCGGAACCTTCTTCAATGCCACGTCGACCACGTGGGCGCAGGTCATTCAATCCATGCCGAAGATGGACAGATCCGCTTGCAGTACTTCGGCGTGTCCCGGAAGGACAGTCAGCACTGTCAAGGCAAGCATTGTGAGTGTTTTTCGCATCATCATCCCTTTCAAAAGAAGTAGGCAAAGTTAACCGTGAAGCGGTACTGCTCTTTCGGAAAGAGTGGTCCCACATCGCGGAAAAGTGGAAACTGCACTCCGGCCTCAATGCCGATGGCGCGGTACACACCAAGGACGCTAGGGCCGAAGAAGATCTGCTGCGCCTGGCTGCCCGGCAACTCCGCGCGAAGGCGCTGAATCTGTCCGGTTCGCTCGCCAGTCATCTCTCCGAAAATGCGCCAGTCCCAGCGCGGATAATCGGTGCGCCAGGAGAGAGGGCGATAGCCGTAAACGGCGGTGTAAGTGAGCAAATCAGGGCGACGGTCGCCATTCGATTCCGCATAGCGTTGGTAAGTCGCCCCAACCCAGACATACTGGCTGCGCGAGGCAAGTCCAGTGACGCCTCCGACGAGATAACCCAGTCCGGTATGCAACCCGCGATAGATACCCGTTTCCGCTTGCGGACCGGGTGCAAGAATACCCGCAACCGCAGTGCTTTCCAATCGCTTACCCGCGTAATCCTTCTTCTGAAACCGCCACCACCCTAAGGCACTGAAATCACCGCTGATCGGCGTGTTGGTGGTGACCGACGAGCGAGGGTACGGGTCTGGCTGAAAGACAACCGGCCCTGACACCGAAAGCTTTAGATTCTGAGTGACGCCATAACTGAGCAGGGCTTCCAGATTCGAGGTAGTTCCGCTTCGACCATTCACTGCAAGATCGAAACTCCATCCGCCCTGAGGATTGGTCGGGGTGGCGAGGCCGAATACCGGGCCATGATCGGCGGCATGCACAAGCGTGGCCGTGAGCATGGCGGTGAAAGCCAGCCACCAGGAACGCGGGCAACATCGCATAAGTTTTTCCTTTTCATCGCCTGCTTTGGAACGCAGGACTCAGTCGTGCGGGCGCACGCCTGTTCTCAGCAACTCATAGGCGCGAAAGAGGAAAAGCTAGATCAGGAATGTGCCGTGAAGAACTTGCAGATCGGGCGGTGAAGGTTCGATGAGAGGCAGCCGCGACCAATAAGCAGAAGGCTCAGCAATGCGCGGCAGAAAGTTGGATGCGTGAACAGCAGCTACGGGCAGGTCTACAGTAAGCTGAACAGAATTCTGACGCTCGAACGCAATCTGCTTACATTCCCGCGTGCTCTGCGAGGACGGTTGGGATTTTTTTGTCTTGCATTGACCATTCGCACCGCAGCAGCTTTTAGCGCTGGGCCACATGAAAAACTGTTCGCACGAGATGCAGCCGCCCCACACGAGCGTGGTCAGCAGCAACAACGAAAGAAATGAAGTGGCTAAGGCTCGGCGCACGTTCTCCTCAACGGTAGCAGTTCTTTCTGGCTGTTCCGTTAAGTTCTTCCGGATTGTTGTCGAGTGACGGGCAATCCGCAAAGTAAATAATGTCGGTACTTCCCCGTCTGGCAGACACCGCCAACATAGACCTGGAATGCTCCATATGGGGTCGGAATCAGGGGTCACAGAAATCGTAAATCGATTTTCTCCCCGGCCCTCAACCACTTAGTGCGCCGCAATGCCCCTTGCCCGCACGCCCGCCCCCACGCTGGCAATATGAGCCCACGCTCCATCCGTCGCGCCGCCGAGCGCCAAGCCGCGAAACTCGCCCGCAAACAACCCCAGAACCCGAAGCAAGGCGAGGGGCAGCGGCAGCCCTGCGTCCGGACCGCTGTGCCCGGGGCAGAAAAGCACGCCCTGACCGGCAACTTCCGCCTGCTGCAGTCCGAATCGCAGGAAGCCTTCGATGAACTGCGCACGCTGCTTCGCGACGAACACGCACCCACTACTCCCACCGAATCCCTGCTGGTCGACCGCATGGTCGAACACATCTGGCTCTCCCAGCGGGCCGGCCGTTTCCAGAATGAGGCGGCCCGCGACGGCAAGGAAAGCTGGTTCGCGCTCATGCTCCGCTACCAGACCACGCATGATCGCAGTTTCCACAAATGCCTGGCCGAACTCCGCACCATGCGCCGCGAACGCGCACGCAACCTGAAACAGGAACCCGTTGAACCAGCCCAACAGTTCGAATCGCAGAAAGCAGCTGCGGCACCTGCCGCCGCAGGCCCGGAGTTCGAATCGCAATCACCGCGAACATACACGGAAGACGAACTCGCCCGCCTCTCCGACGGCGAGATTCACTCCTACGTCCAAGCCGCTCTCCAGAAAGCCAATATCGATCTCTCCACTTTCGAAGACCTTGATAAGCAAGTTCGAATCGCAGAATGCAGTCAATGAAACCGTAAGAACCTCATCTGAATGGGAACTAACGCAACTCCGTCCTTCTTATATACTCATCACATTACATTCCATTGAAGAGATGGTGTGCCCGCATGCGACCTTGTTCCGTCCTAGTCCTTTTGGCGCTGTCCGCAGCCTCGGCGTTTGCCGCACCCAATCCCGGCGTCAACTTCGATCGGCAAATTCGCCCTATCCTGTCCGACAACTGCTTCACCTGCCATGGCCCGGACGAGAAGCACCGCATGGCCTCGCTCCACTTTGACACTAAGGACGGAGCATTTAGCAAAACAGGCGTCATCACACCCGGCAATTCCGCCGCTAGCCGGATGTACCAGCGCATCAGCAACACCAACGAAGCAATGCGCATGCCGCCGGCGTATTCCGGCCACAAACTTACGGACACGCAAATCGATCTCATCAAGCGCTGGATCGATGAAGGAGCGAAGTGGGAAACCCACTGGGCGTTCGTTCCGCCCAAGCGCCCGGACCTGCCCGAGGTGCACGACAAAACTTGGGTGCGCACGCCAGTCGACAACTTTGTTCTCGCCAAGTTCGAATCGCAGAACCTGAAACCGGCCCCGCAGGCCGACAAAACCACCCTCCTGCGCCGCGTCACCTTCGACCTCACCGGCCTTCCGCCAAGCGCCGCCGAATTGAAAGCTTTTGCCGACGATCGCTCGCCCGAAGCTTATACAAAGGTCGTCGACCGCCTGCTCGCTTCCCCTCACTATGGTGAGCGCATGACCATGCAGTGGCTCGATTTCGCGCGCTACGCCGATACGCACGGCTATCACATCGACAGTGCCCGCGAGATGTGGCCGTGGCGCGACTGGGTCATCAACGCCTTTAACCGCAACATGCCTTACGACCAGTTCACAGTCGAGCAGATTGCGGGAGACCTGTTGCCCAACGCCACCGAATCTCAGCGCATCGCCACCGGCTTCAATCGCAATCACATGATTAACTTCGAGGGCGGCGCGATCCCGGCGGAGTACCAGAACGAATACATTGTCGACCGCATCGAAGCCACCTCCACCACCTGGCTCGGCATCACGCTCGGATGCGCTCGCTGCCACGACCATAAGTACGATCCACTGCGCCAGAGAGACTTCTACGCTTTCGGCGCCTTCTTCAACACGGTGCCCGAAGAAGGACTCGACGGCTACAAGGGCAACGCCGTTCCTTTCCTCCAGTTGCCCAGCCCTCAGCAAACGCAAATCAAGAAGAACCTGGAGCAGTTCATCAAGCAGAAGGACGACCAACTCGCAGATGCAGAAGTAGCTTGGGAGCAGCAACAACGCCAAGTGCCTGTAATGGATGTTACGGGCGGCCTAACTGCCGAGTGGACCTTCAACGAAACCTTGAACGAACGCCAGCAACCCGCGCTTGCGGCGAAGCTGGTTAGCGGCAAGCTCCCGTTCGTGCCGGGCCGCTTGGGCAAGGCGGCTGACCTGGCAGAAGAACCGCAACTGTCGTTCGGCGAATCGGGGGGCTTTCCTGCGGGTCGGCCTTTCACCATCGCGTTATGGCTTAAGCCCGAAGGCCCTTCCGGCATGTCCATCCTGCAGCGCTACGATGGTTCGCCAAAGTCGACCAATGGCTACGAAGTCGCGCTCGACTACTGCAACAAGGAAAAGTGCAACGTCATCGTCCGTCTCGGCTCGGGGGACAACCGCATTGAAGTGCACTCCGCCCAGGGCCTGGTCCTTTCCGCATGGAACCATCTGGCAATTTCCTACAACGGGTCAGCGCAGGCAAAAGGCATTCAGATCTTCATCGACGGTCACAATGTATCCACCACCGTCATCGCCGATAAACTTCCGCCCACCGCGTCCTTCACTCACGGCGAACTCGAAATCGGAAACAAAGACCTGGGGCACGCCTTTCAAAGGGCAGCTCGCTGACTTGCGTTTCTACGATCGCCGCCTCTACGCCAGTGAGGCGCTGCAACTCGGCCTCCTCCATCCCCTTCACTCGGTCCTCGAACTCGCAGCCGATCAGCGCACCGCTGAACAGAAAACGTGGTTGCGCACTTATTTTTTGCAAGATGCCGGCAACCCTGCTGAAAAGCAGCTCGGTACCGACCAGGCGACGCTCAAGCGCGGCCTCGCGCAGCTCAATCGCGAGATCCCATCCACCATGGTTATGGCCGAGATGGACAAGCCTCGCGAAACCTACGTTCTGCTGCGCGGCGATTACCGCAATCACGGCGACAAAGTCGAACCCAATACGCCCGCCGTACTTCCGCCGCTGCCTAAAGATGCGCCCCGCAATCGCCTGACTCTCGCCAAGCTGGCTGGTCGATCCCGGCAATCCGCTAACGGCTCGTGTCGCGGTGAACCACTTCTGGCAGATGTACTTCGGCACTCGGCATCGTCAAAACCAGTGAGGACTTCGGTTCGCAGGGCGATCGGCCCCAGCAATCAGGATCTTCTCGATTGGCTCGCTACTGAGTTCATTCGCACCAACTGGGACGTGAAAGCCATGCAGCGGCTCATCGTTACCTCGGCGGTCTATCGACAGGCAGTCGACCGTCACCCCGGAGCTGCTGGAGAAAGATCCGGAGAATCGCCTATTGGCCCGCGGCCCACGCTTCCGCCTGCCGGCTGAAATGATTCGTGACAACGCGCTCGCCATCAGTGGCCTGCTCAATGGAGAGATCGGCGGCCGCAGCGTGCTTCCCTACCAGCCCAAAGGACTCTGGGAGGAAATGGCTTTCGGCGGCGATTTCTCCGCACAGACTTACAGCAGAGCCATGGCGCCGACCTCTATCGCCGCAGCATGTACACCTTCTGGAAACGCACCGTTCCCTATCCGTCGCTGAACACCTTCGATGCGCCCGATCGGGAAAAGTGTACCGCTCGCCGCGGCATCACCAACACTCCTCTGCAGGCGTTGGTGCTGATGAACGATCCCACCTACCTCGAAGCCGCCCGCGCCCTCGCCGAACGCGATCTTGACGGAAGCCGGTCCCAACGAAACGGATCGTATCCGCTACGCTTTCCGCCTTGCCACGGACCGCGACCCCTCCGCGAAAGAAGTGACCATTCTCAATGCCTTTACAGAAAGAAATGGTGCACTACAGCAACGACGAGGCCGCGGCAAAGAAGCTTATAACCATCGGCGAATCGAAACCCGACCGCGAAGCTGGATCCAGTCGAGCTTGCAGCCTGGACGCTCGTCACCAGCACCATCCTGAACCTCGACGAGACCATTACCAAGAACTGAGATTACTCCATGGAACCCATTCGCGACGAACAACTCGGACTCACACGCCGTCAACTGTTCGGCAGAACCAGCAAGGGAATCGGTGTCGCTGGCCCTCGCCTCGCTGCTGAATCCAACGCTTCGCCGGCGCAGAGCTCCGAAGAGCGCCGCGGATTCGGCGGCCTTGCGGACCTTCCCCACTTCGCCCCCACGGCCAAGCGCGTCATCTATCTTCATCAATCCGGCGCGCCGTCGCAGATCGATCTGTTCGATTACAAGCCCAAGCTGATGGATATCGCCGGTACCGAACTGCCTGATTCCGTTCGCCAGGGCCAGCGCATCACCGGTATGACCTCCGGCCAGAACTCGCTGCCGGTCGCGCCGTCTATCTTCAAGTTCAGACCGCGCCGGCGCGAACGGAACCTGGATCAGCGAACTGCTTCCGCACACCGCCAAGATCGTGGACGACATCACGCTCGTTAAAACCGTCAACACGGACGCCATCAATCACGATCCCGCCATCACCTTTATCCAGACCGGCTTCATGCAGCCAGGCCGCCCCAGCATGGGCTCCTGGGTCAGCTATGGTCTCGGCAGCGAAAACCAGAATCTTGCCCTCCTTCGTGGTTCTGCTCTCGCAGGCCAATGCGCTGAATCGCGATCAGCCGCTCTTTACCCGGCTGTGGTCCAGCGGCTTTCTTCCGTCGAAGTATCAGGGCGTGCGCTTCCGTGCCTCCGGCGATCCGGTTCTGTTTCTCGCCAATCCCGAAGGCATCGATCGCCGACACTCGCCGCGCCATGCTCGACGCCGTCGCCGAGATGAATCAGGTGACGGAGCAGACCTACGGCGATCCCGAAATCAACACCCGCATCTCGCAATACGAGATGGCCTACCGCATGCAAACGTCGGTGCCCGAGTTGACTGATCTTTCGAAGGAACCCGAGAGCACCTTTGAACTCTACGGTCCTGATTCGCCGAAAGCCCGGCACTTACGCCGCGAACTGCCTGATGGCTCGTCGTCTGGCCGAACGCGGCGTTCGCTTCATTCAGCTCTACCATCGCGGCTGGGATCAGCACAACGACCTGCCTCGCGACCTTGCGCTGCAGTGTAAGGGCACCGATCAGGCCTCTGCCGCCCTGGTCACCGATCTTAAGCAGCGCGGCCTCCTCGATGACACGCTCGTCGTCTGGGGCGGGGAATTCGGCCGTACCGTGTACTGCCAGGGTCACCTCACGAAAGAGAATTACGGCCGCGATCACCATCCCCGCTGCTTCTGCCATGTGGTTTGCCGGCGGCGGCATCAAGCGCGGCTTCACGCTGGGCGAAACCGACGACTTCTCCTACAACGCCGTCTCCGATCCCGTGCCCATTCACGACGTCCAGGCCACCGTCTGCACTGTCTGGGCATCGACCACAAGCGCCTGACATACAAGTTTCAGGGCCGCCATTTCCGCCTGACCGATATCGCCGGCAACGTAAATGATAAGGTGCTTGCGTGACGACCAGCCGACGATCCTTCTTATACGCTGCCGGCGCCGGAGCGCCATTGCTTCTTAAGGCGACCAACAAATCCGGCTCGGCCAAGCCCGTTATGGGCTCCGGCGCAAACACCTTCGAAGCCACGCACGATTGGGGCGAACTGCCTGCGGACATCAAATACGGCAACACTCACGGCGTCTGTGAGGATTCGAACGGCCACATGTATATCCACCACACGGTGAACGCGGCCAGCGAATCCAGCGACTCCATGGTGGTCTTCGATGCAGCGTGGCAAATTCGTCAAGAGCTGGGGAAAAGATTTCAAGGGCGGCGCGCACGGCCTGCACATCCGCAAGGAAGGCAGCACCGAATACCTTTATCTTTGCGACACCAAGCGCGGTCTGGTGGTCAAAACAACGCTGGATGGGGAAGAAGTTTGGTCCGTCGGCTATCCCAGCGAATCAGAAGCCTACGCGCCGAATGCCGATGGCAGCAAGAAAAAGTACAGCCCGACTAACTTGGCCGTTGCCCCCAATGGGGACATTTACGTCGGCGACGGCTATGGGTCCAGCTACGTCAATGTCTACTCGCATGACGGCAAGTACCTGCGCACCTTCGGCGGTCTCGGCAGCGAACCCGGTCGACTCAACTGCCCGCACGGCATCATCCTCGATGACCGCGGGGCACAGCCCATCCTGATGATCGCGGACCGTGGCAACCACCGCATCCAGACCTTCTCGCTCGCCGGTGAACATATTGGCTTTATCGGCGGCACCAATCTGCCTTGCTACTTTCACTTCAATGCGGCCGGTGATTCTGTCGTGCCCGACCTCGGTGCTCGCGTCACCCTGCTCGATCGCAACAATCAAGTCATCGAACATCTTGGGGACGATTCCGCTGCACATTCCTGGGAAACGGTGCGCAAGCTCGATCGCACCGCCTTCACGCCCGGCAAATTCGTCTGTCCTCACGGCGCCTGTTTCGATCACGACGGAAACATCTTTGTGGTCGAGTGGGTGGAAATCGGCCGGGTGACTAAGCTGCGTCGCGTCTGACCAATTCTTTACTTCATGAAATTACCTCTCTCCGCACTCTGCCTGGCGGCGTTGTCTGCCTTTGCCGTTGCCCAGACCGCCACTCCAGATTTGCCTGTTTGGGCCTATGGCACCGATCCGGCGCTCGCCCGGCAGGCTCCGAAACCCGCAGCGCCTGACACCAGCCCGAAGCATCTGCCGGGAACAGATGCCACGTTCACACTGGCTCAGATTGCCGATCGCTTCGGACCCGCCGATTGGTTCCCGCAGGATCATCCGGCCATGCCCGAGATTGTTGCTCATGGCAATAAGCCTCAAGTGTGGGCCTGCTCCTTATGCCACTACCCCAACGGCAAAGGGCGTCCTGAAAATGCCGGTGTCTCCGGCTTGCCGGTGTCTTACTTCATCGAGCAGATGCACGAGTTCCGCGACGGCGACCGCCACAGCGCCGACACCCGCAAGAAGAACACCAACCTGATGGCTGCGTACGCGAAGAACATGACCGACGATGAAATCAAACAAGCCGCCGAGTACTTCGGCGCTATGAAGTGGACGCCCTGGATTAAAGTCGTCGAAACTGCGCAGGTGCCGAAGATGTACACGTCCGTCGGTATGTATCTTCCGGAAGAAGGCAGCGCCAAGGAGCCAATCGGCAATCGCATCATCGAGACGCCTGTAAACGCGGAGGAAACGGAAGCGCTGCGCAATCCGCACTCGGGCTTCATCGCCTATGTGCCGGTAGGCGCCTTGAAAAAGGGTGAGGCATTGGCAATGAACGGCGGCGGCAAAACCACCGCCTGTGCGGTCTGTCACGGTGCTGGTCTAAAGGGCCTTGGTCCCGTCCCCGGCATTGCAGGCCGCTCTCCCAGCTACGTCATGCGCCAGCTCTACGACATTCAGCAAGGCACGCGCAAAGGCAACTGGAACGAACTGATGGTGCAAGTTGTTAAGGGCCTGTCTACCGACGAGATGATGGAGGTGGCGGCCTATACCGCCTCTCTCGAACCTTAACGCATCCCGACGGTGTGCATCCACTGCTCGGCTAATTGAGGCCAATGTGTGATGGGCAGGTCGGTGGGCCGCAATCCGTACCCGTGTCCGCCCTGCGCGTAGGTGTGCATCTCGGCCGGAATTTTGGCTTGCTTCAGCGCTTCGTAATACACGGTTGTGTTTTCCACATGAACCGGATCGTCTTCGGCCTGCACAAGAAAGGTCGGCGGCGTATCGGAGGTGGGCTTTACTTCGTCGCCTAAGGCGCTTAGATTGGGCGGATGCACAATGCCGCCGGGATAGACAAGAATCGCGAAGTCCGGGCGCGCGCTCAGAGTGTCAGCGACGTCCTCTGCCGGGTAGACCTTCTCTGCGGCATGCGCATCTAGAACGGCCGACAGGTGCCCGCCCGCCGAGAAGCCGAGCACGCCTACGCGCTTGGGATCAATGGCCCATTCGTCCGCGTGTTGCCGAATCATGCGCACCGCTCGCTGCGCATCGGCCAAGTCTTCTGTATGCTTCGGATACGGGCCGGCGTCCGGCACCCGGTATTTGATCAGCGCGCAAGCGATGTCGATCGAGTGGAGCCAGTCGCACACCTCCGTCCCTTCCAGGTCGTAGGCGAGAATGCGATAGCCGCCGCCGGGAAAGACGACCACGGCGGCATGCGCATGTCCGGCCTTAGGTGCCGGATAAAAAGCCATGGTCGGCTCTGACACATCGGTAAGGCGCGCGACCCGCCGGCCGGCAATCAACTGGCCCTTGTCGTCGGTCGTGTCATGCTCAACCATCGCCGGATTCTTGGCGAGATGAGGCCAAAGCGGCAGCGTAGTCTGCGCACATAGCGGGATGCACGCGAGGAGAGGGAGAAGGGAAACAAAATGCTGAAAGCGCACGGAAACATAGTACAGGTCTTCTTCGCGATAGCCGCTGTAGCTTTGCCGGCCTCGCTTCCTTCGCAGGTAGAGGCCATTGCCGCCAGGCATCACGGGCACGTCACCTTGTTCGCCGAGGATCTGAAAACCGGCCGCACGGTGGCGATCAATCCTGACGAGGCGGTAGCGACTGCCAGCGTAATCAAACTGGCCATCCTTTATGAGACGCTGCAGCAGATTCGCTCCGGCAAAGCCAGTTGGAGCGATCGCTTATCGCTGCCGAAGGACGATCAGGTCGGCGGATCCGGCATCCTGCAGTTCTTCGACACGCCGCTTTCGCTTACGCTCAAAGACGCGGTTACCTTCATGATCATCATGAGCGACAACACCGCAACCAACCTCGTCATCGACAAACTCGGCCTGGAAAACATTAATCAGCGCATCCGGTCCATTCCGTTGCCCAACACGGTTCTGTATAAAAAAGTATTTCGGCCAGCGAGCGGCGAGCCAACGCCCGACCAGAAGAAGTTCGGCCTTGGGAAGACCACAGCGCGCGACATGGCAACGCTGATGACACGCTTCTATCATTGCGATCTTGGGCCGCCGGCAACGGCGCGCGACCTGCCTCTGTGTACAGCCGCCTTGACTATGTTGCGGAACCAGTTTTACCGCGACTCCATCCCGCGCTATATCGATGAAAAGATCGCTCCCGGTACCGGCGACGGCGTGGCGGTCGGAAACAAGAGCGGCGCACTGAATCAAGTCCGAAACGATGTTGCCTTGATTGCCGGGAAGCGCGGCCCCATCGTCCTATCTGTGTTCACCTACGACAACCAGGATCAAAGCTGGCAGGCGGACAACGAAGCGGAACTCACCATAGCCAAAATTGCGAAGGCCATCGTGAACGAATGGTCGCCCGAAGGCCTCGCGCCCGATACTTACAAACCCAACTTGCAGTTACCGGAGGATCTTACGGCGAAACAGTAAGCCGCCGCCCAGCAGGCTCAATCCAATTAGGCCCAGCGAAGCCGGTTCCGGCGTCGCCGTGGCCAGGAAGCCGTCAACGTTCGTTCCATCGGAGTAAAAGCCGACTAGCTGCCCGAGATCGTTAACGCCGTTAATAGTCGTTCCCGTCACATCGAAGGCCGCAGTGCTCGAGTTATTCGGATCATTGACCGTGGTCCAGGTATTAGTGAGCGCGTTATAGACAAATCCGTCGCTGGTACCGTTCGCATCCGTGTAGCTGCCTACGTACAGGCCGTTATTATTCAATCCGAACACCATCGTGTTTGTGCCGTTAGGATCGTCGAGTGGAGGAGAACTTACCGCCGTTGTCCCAGAAGCCGTGGGTTGCACCGGCCCCATCCACGTAGAAGCCGGAGACGACACCGGCATTGTTAATGCCCGTTGCCGTTGCCGAGACTGCCCCGGTAGGAAGGCCGAGCGCGTTGAAGCTGTTATTGCTGTACGTGAAGCCTTGATTGTTGCCGTTTGCGTCGGTGAAAAAGCCGGCCGCCACGCCGTGATCGTTTACGCCGAGCAGTTGTGTCACCGTCGGCGTATTGCCCACATTGGGATTATTTACCGCCGTAAAGCCCGCGGTCTTCGTGAAACCGAAATTGTTGCCGCCGCCGTCAACAAAGAAACCGACCGTGGTGCCGGTGTTGTTAATGCCCACTACTTGGGTCTGCACCGATCCAGGAAAGTTCTCGTTTGTGAAGACAGGCGTTCCGCTTTGCAGCGTCACCGAATAGCCCTTGTTGGGTGCGGTGGCGCTGCCAGAGCCGTAGTAGCCCACGATTGTGCCCGCGTCGTTAACGCCAAGCAGCTGGTTGAACGTTGTGTCGGCCGGGTTGTTGATGGTTTGAAAAGTATAGGTTCCGGCCCACGCCGTTGCCTGTGAAAGGCAGGCAAACGCAGCGATGCCCGAACCGAATTTGCGTTTGAAATGATACATGTTCCCTCGTTCTGTAAAACGTCCGAAGACGTTCTCATTCCCGTAAGCGAGATTCGGGTGTCCAGTCCATCACTGGTTGGAGGGAAAAGCGAAATTTAATCTTGTGAATGGAGACGTCGCTTGGCTGCGAACACGCAGGCAACTAACGCGCTCAACAGCAAGGCGCCGGAAGCTGGCTCCGGAACAGCATTGGCAGCGATCGCTTGCGCACCACCGTAAACCAGCGAGTCGAGGGTATATGTGTACTGAAAGCCGGTATCAGGATCGAAAAGCGCCTGGATGGTCACGCTAGTGAAACCGGCGGAATCGGTAAAGCCGATAAATTGCCCGGTAGCAGTTCCGGGAAACACGTCGAAAGTGCTCGCTGATGTCGCCCCATCATTCAAGGTCGCCTGGAAGTCTCCGGCCGTGGGCGCATAGGTATTTACGTCAATTCCGAACGCCGTAATGGCCGACGCAAAACTAATCGTGATCGTCTCGTTGCCCAGGAAGTAGCCGGCTGAGGTAGACGCCAGGCCGTTGGGAGGCGTACTGGTCAGGAATGCATCCGTCGCTACGGCATTGCCCAGAGAGGGTGAATAGGTGACGCCGTTGACTGTTCCAATAGTAGTCCCAGAGGTAAAACCGTCGAAGTTCTGACCCGAGGCCGTGCCGCTGTTCAGCGCATTCGCAAACATCGCACGATCATATTTCGTGATTGTGTCCGCCCGCCCTATGTTTAAGCTCGCGATTGCGATAGCCGCACAAAGTAGTGCTCTTGTTTTCAAACTGTACAAACCCCAGCGTGGATATAGTACAGGGATTTCACGTGTGCGGGGAAGACGTTTCTGTACTAGGTAACAAAGGGAGGCGGCTAGCGTCGTAGGCCGCATCGGGATTTCTGACCTGCTGAGGAACCGAGTGTCCGCCCCTCTGAAACTACTTAGCCGCCGCCCTTAGACGTACTAAGATTTCGATCTCGCTCCGGAGCACACTTACACCGTAGGACGTCCGGTACCTAATCCCGTTGAACACGGAAGCGAAAGCGCCCATTCTGGTGGAGCAGCAGACACAGCGAAGTGAGTTGGGCCGCTAGAGCCGCTTCTGGCGTCGTTTGGTGTTTATGCAAATTCGGGAGAAGGAGGAACTGTCGTGAAAGTTAAGAGCAAAGTCAACGCCGGCCGCTGCATCTGGGGCACGTAGTCGCATTCTTCCGGAAGCGTCAAGCGATTTAGCAAAGCCGGATACGGCAATCTCGCCTTCGCATCCCGTGTTTCAGCAACGGGCATGCCTTGGAAAGAAAGGAGCGATCTCATGAAAGTTAAGAGCAAAGTTAACGCTGGCCGTTGCATCTGGGGTACATAGTTGGGACGGCGGGCAAACGCCGTTGCTTACTGAGCGAGCAAAATAGATCATCTTGCCACCTGCGTGCCTGTGTTTCAGCCACCGGCACGCCTTGGCAGGAAGAGCAAAGTCGAAGTCGTCCTTTCGTCGTTAAAGTCGGCTCACACTCCTCTTCGTCCGAAGGGGAGAACTCTTTAGAAAAAAACATTGTCTTTACCTGATTGAGGTAACAGAACCCTTCATTGGCCGATACGGTTTACGTGTCTGCCCTCAGGTCTTATGGCCCATAGCTTCCACCGCATTGCGGCATCCATCCGGAACGACAACGGCCTCTGGTCGACCAGTGGAATTTTGTGTGTCCTGCTGTTGCTCGCCGGGTGGTCAGTCTGGGCCTTCACGACGAAGGTGACCAGATACGAAGTCGCCGACTCGGCCCGCCTCGAGGTTAATTCAAAGGCGTCTCCCATTGAGCCTGCCTCCAGCGGACGTATCGTCGCTTCTACTATGGTGCTCGGCCGCGAAGTCAGGCAAGGCGAAATGCTGGCAGAACTGGATAGCACAGCGGAGCAGTCGAGCCTGGCGGAAGAGCGTGCGCGCTACACGAGTATTCAACCGCAGTTGGCCCTTCTATCTGCCCAAATGGAGTCTGTGCTAGCCGGCGAGGCCGCGGACCGAAGTGTTTCCCATTACTCGAACGTGGCAGCCGATGGGCAGTATCGACAAGCCGATGTGGAGGCCAGCCTGGCGGAACAACAAGCGGTGCGGGCGCACCAGATGCGAGTGGAAGGCATTCTGGCACCTGCCGATGCAGACCGGATGGCTGCCGAAGCACAGAGCAAGCGAGCGATGGCCGAGAGCCTCAAGGCGAGCATGGCTCGCGTGGAACCCGAACTGCGGGTGAAAGAACGCGACCGCGAACTAAGAATCAAGGAGATTGCGGCAACCCGAGCCAAGCTTCAATCCGACCTGAGCGTTTCTGCCGCAACAATCAAAAGGCTGGAGGAAGCAATCGAACGAAGAAAAGTGCGTGCTCCGATCGCTGGCAGACTTGCCGAATGTGCGCCGCTCCCGCCGGGAGCGCACGTGGCGGAAGGCCAGCAGCTTGGAATTATTCTTCCTTCCAGCCAAGTGCGCATTGTGGCCCAGTTTCAGCCGGCCGCGGCGCTCGGCAAGATTCATCCGGGTCAACGGGCAGTCATGCGGCTGGATGGATTCCCCTGGGCACAGTACGGCGTAGTTACGGCTGAAGTGACGGGCTTGGCAGATGAAGTCCGGGATGGCAAAGTTCGGGTGGAACTAGCGGTCACGCAGGCGCCCAGAATCCGTCTGCAGCACGGATTGCCAGGCCTCCTGGAGATCGCCACGGAGCGAACAACTCCGGCTGGGATGTTGCTGCAGTCTGCGGGAACGTTGGCGGGTGCGCATTGAGAAAGTGGCTCGCGCCCGAGGTGGTGCAGAGTTCGGCCATGGATTGCGGACCGGCGGCGTTAACCAGCCTGCTGGCCGGATTCCGTATTCCCGTAAGTTACGGCCGTCTGCGCGAAGCGTGTCAGACCGATCTGGACGGAACTTCCATCGACACGATGGAAGCGGTCTCGAATGAACTGGGACTCTGCGCCGAGCAGATCATGCTACCGCTGGACCATCTGCTGATACCCGAATGCAAGGCGCTGCCTTGTCTGGTAGTGACCCAGCTAGCAGACGGCATGACTCATTTTGTGGTGGTTTGGCGGCGGCACGGAGCTTGGCTGCAGATTATGGATCCTGCCGCGGGACGCCGCTGGGTGCCTGCGAAGCAGTTCCTCCGCGATGTCTACCGGCACCGAATGGCCGTTCCGGCCGAGGGCTGGCGCGAGTTTGCCGTCTCGGAGGACTTTCAGAGGGCGATTCATGTTCGCATGCGCAGGCTGGGTATCGGCCGGCCGGACCGAGACCGGCTAGCCGCGGCTGCCGCAGCCGACACGTCGTTCCAATCGTTGGCAACGCTGGACGCCGCGCTGAGGTTATTGCAGTCGTTGCGAGAGGCGAATGCGATTGGCTCGAGCAACGAAGTAACCCGGCTACTCGACGAGCTACAGCGGCAGCCTGAACTCATTCCTGCTTCTTACTGGTCTGTGCGCTCCACGGAGCCTGACGAGGATGGAACCGAGCAGGTATTAATGAGCGGCGCGGTACTTGTCCGGGCGCTCGGCAAACAAACCGAACCCGGCGCAGAAGGTTTCGGTTCCGAAGAAGTGCAAGCCGCGGCCGCGGAGAAACCATTGCAACCGCTTCGCGAACTGGCCCGATATGCCACTGGTTGCGGCTTGCCGTCGCTGATTGTTTTCGCGGTCGGAAGTGTGGTGAGTTCCGCCGGCGTGCTGGTTGAAGCGCTTTTGTTCCGAAGCCTTCTGGACATCACGTCGCAATTGCACGTGGCGGGCCAGCGCGCGGGAGCAATGCTGGCAGTGCTTGCAGTGAGCGTACTGCTGTTGGGATTGGACGCGTGGTTGATGGCCGCTGGCATTCGTTTCGGCAGACTGATGGAAATGCAGCTGCGCATGGCCTTTCTGCGCAAGCTCCCAAAGCTGGGCGATCGTTACTTCCAAAGCCGCCTGACCTCGGATATGGCGGAGCGCAGCCACGTATTGCATCAGCTACGGCATGTCGCGGATCTCTTTCGACAGTTCGCCAGCGCAACGGGCAAGCTCTGTTTCACAGCTGCGGCGCTCATCTGGCTGGAGCCTTCTTCCTACGCTTTCGTTTTGCTGATGGCCGGTATCGCCCTGGCTATTCCGGCAATCACCCAAGCATTCCTGGGCGATCGGGATCTTCGTTTACGCAGCCACGCCGGTGCACTAACGCGTTATGTGCTGGATGGCTTGCTTGGACTAGTGATGATTCGGGCCCATGGGGGCGAACGGCAACTGCGAAGCGAACAGGAGAAACTGCTGGGGCGATGGGGCGAAGCGGCGCTGCGGTTGCAAACGGCGGCGGTTCGCGTTGAGGCAGCCGGGACGATCTCCCTGTTTGGCCTTTCGGTGTTGCTGCTGTGGCAGCGCCCGCTGACCGGCTCCGATATCGGCCGCGTGCTGTTGACCGTCTACTGGGCGCTGAATCTGCCGACCTACGGACAGGAGATGTGTGCGCTGGCGCGGAAATTAACCTACTACCGGAACCTGACGCTTCGCCTGCTGGAACCATTGGGAGCTCCGGAAGAGAAGGACCGTTTGGATCGCCTGTCAAAGCTGACAAGCGCGCCGTCCGTTGTCTTCCGCGACGTCTCAGTGACAGCATCCGGCCACTCGATCTTGAGCGGCATCAACTTGCAGATAGAGAGCGGATCGCATGTCGCCGTAGTGGGCCCTTCCGGCGCCGGCAAATCCAGCCTGGTGGGATTACTTCTCGGGTGGTGGAAGCCGGGCAGCGGCGATATCGAAGTGGAAGGCGCGCCCATCCGGTATGAGCAAGTGCGGCGCTCGACGGCTTGGGTAGATCCGGGGGTGCAAATCTGGAATCGCTCGCTCTTCGGCAATATCGGTTATGGCACGGAGGCCGAGGCGGGCGCGATTGCAACTGCGGTGGACGGCGCGCTGCTGCGCAATGTGCTGGAGTCATTGCCGGATGGATTGCAAAGCAATCTTGGGGAAGGCGGCGCCCTGGTGTCGGGCGGGGAGGCGCAGCGGGTACGGTTAGCACGCGCCATGCTTCGCAACGATGCACAACTGGTCTTGTTGGACGAGCCATTTCGGGGGCTCGACCGGGAAAAGCGAAGAGAACTGTTGCGACGCGCGCGCCGGATTTGGCAGCGCGCCACATTGATCTGCATCACACATGATATTCAGGAAACTCTGGATTTTGACCAGGTAGTCGTGCTGGAGAATGGCCGCATTGCCGAGTCGGGAAGCCCGCGCGTCTTGATGGCGGACGATGAGTCACGTTTTGCGCAGTTGGTTCGCGCCGAACAGGCTACGCGGTCTGAATTATGGTCGGGCGCGGGCTGGCGCCGTATCCGAGTGCAAGCGGGCCGGCTGGTGGAAACAATGCGTGAAGCTTCCCATCATGCGGAAGAAGAAGTCGCGTGAGCACCACTTCGTCTTTCAGCGACGGGCTTGCGAGCCACGAGATGCTATGGGGGCGGGACCAGCTTGGCTCCGTGCTGCACGCTTTGCTAAGGGCTGCCGATCTGGTTCTGGACGAAGGCATCGGGGTACCGCCGATTACCGGCGAGACCGACCTTGATTCCTGGATGCAGCAGAGTGTTCAGAGGCTTGGCTGTGAAGCAGACGGGATCACAATCCCGTATCGGGATCTCGAACGAGAACTGTCCGGCTGTTATCCGGCCTTGCTTCGAATCGGCGACCGATATTTGGCCGTGCTGCGCGAGCAGCACGGGCGCTTGCAAGTGCTTTGTCCCGATACACGGACCCGAGCGGTATCGATTGGCGAAGTCGGCGAGGCACTGCGTCGACCGGCGGAAGGACACGGCCGCGCGGAGGTTGAGGCACTACTGCACAGATGCGGCGTACCAGGACGGCGGCAAGCGCGCGCCGCCGACTTGATCCTACTGGACCAGTTAGGCCAGCAGGCGATTCATCACGGCTGGTTGTTCCGCGCCGGGTGCAGCGCGCCCCTTGGGCAATGGCTGCAGCAGGTGGATGCGATCCGGAATGCCATCGCGCTAGTGGCGACACATACAGCGGCCTATGGTCTTTGGGTGCTTTCGTGGGCAGTTTTGGGAACTCTATCTCTGGCCGGACACATGGACCGGGGGTGGATTGCAGGCTGGTCCTTACTGATCGCGAGTTTTGTGGGATGCCGGGTGCTTGGGACCTGGTACCAGGGACGGATTGCGATTGGCGTGGGCGGCTTGTTGAAACGCAGATTGTTGGCGGGAGTTCTTCGACTGCATGCAGAAGAGATCCGGCGCCAAGGGATTGGCAGCTTCTTGGGGCAGACGTTTGAAGCTGAAGCGATAGAGACGCTTGCGTTAGGCGGCGGCATTGCCAGCTTACTGGCGATGGTAGACATACTCCTGACAGGCTTTGTTCTGGGCCGAGCGGCCATCCTGTTAGCCGCCTGGTTTGCGCTTTCGGTTTTTCTCGGTTGGCGGTTCCTGCTCCGGTATCAGCAGTGGACAACGAACCGGATTGCCATGACACAGGATTTGGTGGAGTCCATGGTGGGGCATCGCACACGATTGGTGCAGCAGAAACCCGAAGCATGGCATGAGGCGGAGGACCGGGCGCTGCAAACGTACTACAGCCATTCGGTCGGCCTAGATCGCGTGGGTACGGTGCTGACAGGCTGGCTGCCACGAGGCTGGCTGCTTCTCGGGCTCACTTATCTGGTGTGGTTAGTGGTGGCTGGTGGCGCCTCTCATGCGCAGATTGCAGCAATCCTGGGCGGGATTTTGTTGGCCTGGAACGCGTTCGATCGTCTGGTCGGGTCGTTTTCTGAGGTCGCGGCAGCGTATGTGACGTGGCAGCGCGTGGGGTACCTTTTCAAGGCGGCGGCACGTCCCGAGTTACCCGGCACAGTAGCGGCGGCGATTGCATCGGGCGACAGCAGAGCTGGCGTCAACTTACTGGAAGTGGACCGGCTGACCTTTCGATATCGGACGGGCGGCGCGGCGGTTCTGGACGGCTGTGGGTTGGCGGTGCGGACCGGTGATCGGATTCTACTGGAAGGCCCGTCGGGAGGGGGCAAAACGACGCTTGCCTCGCTGCTTGCAGGCGCGCGCATGCCGGAATCGGGTTTGCTTTTAGCGGGCGGGCTCGATAGACAGACACTCGGCTGCGACGGGTGGCGCAAGCATGTGACGCTGGTGCCACAGTTCCACGAGAACCATCTTCTGACCGAGACGCTGGCCTTCAATCTGTTGATCGGGCGCACTTGGCCGCCCGGTCCCGGCGAAATGGAAGAGGCCGAAGCCGTTTGCCGCGGTTTGGGCTTGGGTGATGTGCTGGACCGCATGCCCAATGGACTGCTGCAGATGCTCGGGGATGGCGGCTGGCAGTTATCACACGGAGAGCGCAGCCGCGTGTTCATTGCCAGGGCACTGTTGCAGGATCCAAAGCTTCTTATTCTGGATGAAAGCTTCGGAGCGCTGGACCCGGAGAACTTACAAACTGCAATGCAATTCACGCTGGAGCGAGCAAACTCGCTGATGGTGATTGCTCATCCGTAATGCGACTGAGCAACCAAAAGAAAAAAGCGGCGACTCTTGCGGTCGCCGCTCTTTAAACGTTTGAACTGTGACGATTTGTTGTTTAGATGACGCGTCGACGTCCAGCCAAAAGGCTGATGACGAACAGGACCAGGAACACGATAAAGCAAATTTTCGCGATACCGGCAGATGCAGCAGCAATACCGCCGAAACCCAGAACCGCAGCCAAAATAGCGATCACGAGAAATACCCACGCATACCAGAGCATAATGTTGTCTCCTCCGCCTCGCTAGAGAGCAAGCCGCGTGCCACAATGCTCCGCGCGCTTGCCCGAAATATGGAAGTCGTTCTAATCCCTAATGGTTCCAGGGACTTACGCAGTACGAAATGATTTCTGGGCACTGCGGCGGTATGTCGCTAGTGTGAACAAATTGCAGCGGCATCGTAAGAATGCGCGTCCCTTTCTTCTAGGCTGAACCCGAACGCAGTTTTCCGAGTGCCTGATTTTGGCTGATGCCTTTTAGCCCCATACTAATGACATGCGGATTGGCATGACCTGCTACCCCACCTACGGAGGCAGCGGCATCGTTGCCACCGAACTTGGGCTTGAGCTGCGCTCAGCGCGGCCACGAAGTTCATTTCATCAGTTACGCCAATCCCATCCGACTGGATCCTGGATGTGCCGGGTATCTTCTATCACGAGGTGGAGGTATCTACCTATCCTCTGTTCCAATACCCGCCGTATGCGCTGGCTCTGGCGTCGCGCATGTTTGAAGTAGCCGAACGCCAAGCGCTGGATCTGCTGCACGTTCATTACGCGATTCCGCATTCTATTTCAGCCTTGCTGGCGCAACAGATGACCACGGGGCGGCGGCTGCCGTTTATCACTACGCTGCACGGGACGGACATCACGCTGGTGGGTACAGACCGTTCCTATTTTCCGATCACGAAGTTCTCGATTGAACGATCGGACGGAGTGACGACGATTAGCGAGTTCATGCGCAACCAGACGGTAGACTTCTTCGGCGTCACCAACCCGATTGAGGTGATCCACAACTTTGTGAACGTGTCACTGTACCGGCCCAACCCAGAGGCGCAGCGAGTAGGCCGGCCGCGGATTCTGCACATCTCCAATTTCCGGCCAGTCAAGCGTGTGTTGGATTGCGTACGCGCGTTTGCGCTAGTTCGCGAGCATGTAGATGCGGAACTGGTGCTGGCGGGTGATGGTCCGGACCGGGGTCCGGCGGAGGCGCTGGCGCAAGAATTGAAGGTGTCGAAGCATGTTCGGTTCCTGGGAAAGCAGAACCACATGGAACGGCTGATTCCGCAGATGTCAGTGCCTTGCACCTGCCGAGCGAGATGGAAGCGTTCGGCCTGGCCGCTCTGGAAGCAATGGCCTGTGGCGTTCCGCCTGTGGCGACCCTGACCGGCGGGGTTCCTGACCTGATACAGAACGGAGTGAACGGCTTCATGGAAGCCGGTGGGCGACATGGAGAGCCAGGCCGCGCGGCTGACGGAACTGCTTACCGACCACTCCCTTCATTCGCGTCTGGCCACAGCAGCGCGGAGCGCGGCGGAAGATCAGTTCTCAACCGAACTCATTATTCCGAAGTACGAGGCCTACTACGAACAAGTGTGTAACTGCCCGGAACGTACGATAACGGCCGCAGTCGCGCGCCGGTGAAGCCAGGCCCGGAGAAAGGGGAACTTCCGGAGCCTGCCCGGTTTCTAACAATGAAGAGCCCTCCAGCCGCCTTTTTGCGGCTGCGGCAAGTACTTTAGTAAGATTCATCCAATGGCTCAGCCCTCAGCGGGAACTCCGGGAAGCCTGTCGATTTTGGCGGGCTCTCAAAGTGGACTATCAAACGACGACGCGCGGATCCTGCGTGGTCTGCGGGCGGGTATCGAGGAAGCATATGAGGAATTGATCCAGCGCTTCCAGCAGCCCGTGTACGGCATGGTCTACCGTCTCCTCGGCAATCAAAGCGATGCGAGCGACGTGGTGCAGGACGTGTTCCTGAAAGTTTTTCGGTGCGTTCACTCCTTTCGGGAGCAGAGCAGCTTGCGCACCTGGATTTATCGTATTGCGGTGAATGAGGCACACAATCATCGCCGCTGGTTTACGCGCCACTGCCGTCATGAGGTGCCATTAGAGCACGAACGTGAGGATGACGCGAAGACGTATGAGGTGGCTGCCGATCCGGGGCGTTCACCGTACCATCTGGCGCTGGACAGCGAAAACCGGATGCTGATTGAGCAGGCTCTGACGCGAATTAATCCGGATTTCCGGACCGTGGTGGTGTTGCGGGACATCGAAAATCTAAGTTACGAAGAAATTGCCGAAATACTGCAGTTGTCGCTTGGAACTGTGAAATCGAGGATACTGCGTGGGCGCGAGTCGCTGCGACGCGAGCTGATTCAGCACGCCGACCCGGGCTTTGCCCAGGCATACACATGATCGCCAGAACGGAAGGGCAATGACCTGTTTTTTCGCAAAGCGTTTGAGCACGGCCTACGTGGACGGGAAGCTGCGCAGCAGCGAGCATTCCCGCATCACCGCGCATCTGCGTGAATGCGATACTTGCGCCGGTTATTATCAGCAGCTTTCTTCTGTGCGCGCCGGTTTGCAGCGGCTGCAGATGCCGGCGGTGCCGGACCTGCTGAAGATGCGGTTGAGAGTTCTGGCCTCGCGCGAGCGCGCAGCTGTTCTGGAAACTCGCGGGTCGCGAATCCAGTGGCTTTGGAATCGCTGGAAGTTCCGGTTAGACGAATTCATGAGACCGCTCACAATACCCGCAACTGGCGGCGTGTTGTCGAGCATTGTTCTATTTGCAACGCTTGCCTTTGGTGTGTGCCAGACCGCCCGAAGCGTTGGCTATGAAGTGCCGGTGATGTTCGAAGAGCGGGCGGATGCCACGCTGGTGCCCGTGGATATGCGGTCGTCGGTGGTTTTAACCATGCGACTCAACGGCGTGGGCCGAATTATGGACTACGCGGTGCGAGACGCATCGTCCTCGTATACGGGTGACCCCGCGCGTATGCTCTACAACAACATTGCACTGCCCACCTTCCCGACGGTGCTGACCGACGAGCATCCCATTACGGGCGATGTGCGGATCTCGATGAATCCGATTATTTTTCGCCAGTAGGGTTGTTGGCGGCATTTACGCCGGCGGCTAAAACTTAGAGACCAGCCAGAGGCCCGCGATCATGAGCGCGCATCCCAGCAGGCGTGGCACACTGGCCTGATGTTCTTTAAAGCCGAGCCAACCCATGTGGTCGAGAAATACAGAAACGATCAATGCTGCGGTAACACTGAGTCCGGTAAACACGCCGGAGCCCATGCGCTGTGCCAGGGTGATGCCGGCCACCGTCGATCCGATACTGAGGAGGCCTCCGGTCCACGCCCACCACGGGACGCCGGCCCACTTTTGTGTTGATGGCAGCGCTTCGCGCACGAACACCTGGATAAGCAACACACCCGCGAAGCCCGATAAGTAGACGAACATCGCGGGCCAGAGAGAGCTCCGAGCCCTTTGCGCAGTTCTGCGTTTGCTCCGGACTGTCCCGGGTTAGCAGCACCGGCCGCGATGGCTGCGAGGTAGAGGATCCAATTCACGAACCATAGATGCAGCAACATCCTAAACTGAGGCTTGGGGCGAAAGCTTGGTCAGCATTTTCTTATTAACCGCGCGATTCTGGCGCAGCTTGCGGCTGCTACCTGTGGCAATCACGCGGAACGAGTGGTTGAGATCGGGCCCGGGCGCGGAGCACTGACACGTTTCCTGCTGCCGTGTACGGATGAGCTTCATGCGGTGGAACTGGATGCGACACTGGCTGCCCGGTTAGCGGCGGAGCTTTCGGCTGAGACTAAGCTGCATGTTCATCAAGCGGATGTGCTGAGCACCGATCTGGCGCAATGGGGCCCGGCGGTGATCGCGGGCAATTTACCGTATTACATTACGTCCCCAATCATCGATCGCTTCCTGGAACTCGACGGACGCTTTCCGGCGGCTGTGTTTCTGATGCAACTGGAAGTTGCAGAGCGGTTGCTGGCCTCGCCGGGAACTCGCGATTATGGATATCTGACCGTATCCGCGCAGTTGGTCTGTGACGTTAGCCTTGTCTGCAAAGTACCGCCGGGGTCGTTTGCTCCGCCGCCTAAGGTAGATTCGGCCGCCGTCCGGCTAACGCGAAAAGCAGTGGTGCCGGCGCACCGGAAGGAGTTGCTGAAGTTCGTGAAACGAGCATTCGCGCAGAAGCGAAAGACCCTTCGCAACAATTTGCGCCCGTTCTACGGAGCGGCCATTGACGACTTGCCCGAAGCGAAACTGCGTGCCGAACAACTCAGCATCGGGCAGTTCGAGGAGTTGCACCGACGCTTGGAACCGCAAAAAGAGAGCCCTTCAGTACACTGAGGGTTCATGGTTCGTGCTCGTTTCGCTCCGTCGCCGACGGGTTACCTGCATATCGGCAGCGCTCGCACATTTATCTTCAATTGGCTATTCGTTCGCAAGCAGCAGGGCACGATGATCCTGCGCATTGACGATACGGATCTCGATCGCAATACCGAAGCATCACTTCAATCCATTTACGACGGCTTAATTGGCTTGGATTGCCATGGGATGAGTTTTACCGGCAATCGGAACGGCTTGAGTTACATCGTAAGCTGGCCCTCGACTTACTCGAGCGAGGGCTGGCATACCGCGATTTTGCGCCGGCGACGGTGGAGCACGAAGAGAAAGCGCATGAGGGAGTGCAGTGGCTGGGCAACCCGGAGATGCGCGCGCTTTCACGAGAGGAGAGCGAACGCCGCGCTGCGGCGGGTGAGCCGTTTGTGATTCGCTATCGTGTGAATCACGAGCAACCGTACGAGGTTGCGTTCACAGACGAAGTGTACGGCGCGCAATCGAAGCTGACGTCGGATATCGAAGACTTCGCGCTGCTGCGAAGTAATGGCATGCCGACGTATCACCTGGCATCCTGCGCCGATGATATAGATCTCAAGATCACTCATATTATCCGAGGTCAGGACCATCTGTCGAACACGTTCAAGCACATTCTTTTGTTTGAAGCCGCTGGCGGGATGGTGCCGCGCTTTGCGCATTTGCCTTTGTTGATAGCGCCCGATGGCGCCAAGCTTTCGAAGCGAAAGCATGGCCCCGTTGTGAGCGTAACGACTTACCGGGACCATGGATTTCTGCCGCAGGCGTACATCAATTTTCTTTGTCTGCTGGGTTGGTCGCCCAAAGATAATCGCGAGCAGATGAGCCTGCTAGAGCTGACGAACGCGTTTTCGTTCGAAGGCGTGAACCGCAGCAATGCCGTGGTGAATTTCAGCGAAGAATCGCCGATAGATCCTAAGGCGTTGTGGCTGAATTCGCAGCACTTGCGGACGGTTCCGGCAGATCAACTGGCACCGGTGGTGAAACAAACGCTGGAGGCGAGCGGACTTGCTCCCTATGGAGACGATGCATTCTTCACGCACGTTGTGGACACTATACGAAGCCGCTTCTCGACGCTGCTCGACTTTCCCACCAAGGGGCGAGCGTATTTCAGTGATGAATTCGAGATAGAGCCGCAGGCTTTGGAGAAGCTGAATGCACCGGGCGCACGCGACTTACTTCGCGAGCTAGCAAACCGCATCGCAGCGCACGAGGATTTCACGGAACACACCGCGGAAGCGGACCTCCGCAAGTTGGCCGAGGAGCGTGGCGTCAAGGCAGGCCTGCTGATAAATGCCAGCCGCGCCGCATTGACGGGACAGCCGGTGGGTCCCAGCGCGTTTGCGGTGTTCTACTGCATTGGGCGAGAGCGCGTGATTAACCGGCTGCAAAAGGTCTGATGACGTGAGCAAAACGATTGTTGGACTGGGCGGATTTCTGCGCGATGCGGCTTGCTGCGTGGTGCGCAAGGGGCAGATTGTTCTGCGATCGACCAGGCGAAGGTGGCGCGCGGCGGATCCACGGCGTGGTTTCCGGAAGAGGCATTCCAGGCGGCGCTTTCGGTTGCCGGCGTGACGATTGGGGACATCGACCGCATTGCCGTCGCGCGCCCGATGGCAGAGGGAGCAGAGAGCCAGCGCCTGCTGGCATTGCGCGGGCGCTTTCCTCAAATCGAAGTCACGGTGGTGGAGCATCACCAGGCGCATGCCGCATCGGCGTACTTTGCTTCGCCGTTTTCACAAGCTGCGGTGTTAAGCGTCGATCGCGCCGGGGACTTCCGTTCGGCCGTGTTGTTTCGCGGTGAAGGTAAGTCGCTGACGTCGGTTCGTGAGCTTTATTATCCAGACTCGTTGGGCGATTTGTTCAATAGAGTGACCGAACTGCTCGGGTATAAACCGCGCTCAGACGAGCACAAGGTGCAATGGCTTTCCACTTCCGGAAAACCTCACTACCTTTCGTTGTTCCGCGCGCTGATTCAGCGAGGAGCAGGAGAACAGCGGTGGCCGAACTTCGATCGAAGTTACTTCGATGCCGACAGATTGACATCGGGCGGCTTCAGCGCCCGCTTCTTCGAAGCCATTGGAGCGAAGCCGAACGAGCCGATTAACCAGCGAATGCGAGCCGATCTGGCGGCCAGTCTTCAAGAGGCGGTGAACGAAGCCGTGGCGGGCATGATTGAGAGTTGCGGCCTGGGTGTGGAGACCAACGTTTGCATTGCGGGCGGTTTGGCACTAAACGCTTTACTGGTAAGGTCGCTGGAGCAGCGCTTTCGTCACGTATTTGTGCAGCCGGCTTCAAGCAATGCGGGGACGGCGATTGGGGCGGCGCTCAGCGCATTGGGCGATCACGTCCCCTTCAGAACGCTCTGTCTGGGCCCGGCGTACAAGCCGGCCGAGATCAAGCAGGTACTGGAGAACTGCAAGCTCCGGTTTCGTTTCCTGCCCACCGACGGCGAGTTGATTGAAGAAGCCGTACGCGCATTGGGCGACAGTAAGATTGTCGGCTGGATGCAAGGCCGGATGGAGTTCGGACCGCGAGCGCTGGGCAATCGCAGCATCCTGGCTTCGCCACTGAATCCGTACTCGACCGAGAACCTGAATATCTACATCAAGCACCGGGAGAACTCGAGGAAGTTCGCGGCTTCAGTGCCTGCGGAACTCGCGTCCGAATACTTCGAGGTTGGGGAGAACGCGCCTTATCTGGCGACGGTCGGCCGCGTACGCCCGGAGCACCACCAGCATTTTGCAGCGGCTATCTTAGGCAACGATCTGGTTCGCGTTCACACGGTGCGTGCGGAAGAGAACCCGCTATTTCATTCGCTATTGCTGGCGGCAGGAAAAGCAACTGGTTTGCCGATTCTGTATAACACGAGCTTCAATCTCTTTGGCGATCCGCTGGTGTGTACGCCGCGCGATGCGGTGCGCTCCTTCTATTCATCGGGCATTGACATGCTGTTTGCCGGTAGCTTCGTATTGGAGAAGTAGGCAATCCGCAGCGGCGTTAGCATGAAATGGTGAAGCAACTGCCATGGATTATCGCCCTCATAGTGCTGGTGGCGGCCGTGACTATTTCCGATCTCGCCGGTTACCGCGACCTGAAATCGATGCGCGCAGAAGTGCGCTCGCTGCAGGAGGAGGTCAACCAGGCGAGCCGGACGGTGCAGGAACAGTCTGCCGCGGTGGCGGCGTCCACGCAGAGTGCACAGGAGGCAGCGGCGAGGGCAGCAGTTGCCGCGGAAGGGCGCAAGGCTGCTGAATCCGGACAACAGCAGGCTGAGGCGGCCTCCGCGCACGCAAGTGAACAAGCGCACCTGGCGCAACAGAAAATGGCCGACATGCAGCGCGAGCGCGATGCGGAGCTCAACCGGATGCAGGATGCGCTGAACCGGGTGGCTGAAACGCACCGGACGAGCACGGGCATGGTCATCGTGCTGCCAAACTCTATCTTCCGTTTCGATTTCGACAAAGCAGATCTCAACACGCACAACCGCGAACTGCTGAGCCGCATTGCGGGCATCCTGCTTGCTTCGAAAGGTTATGGTCTTTCTGTTTTCGGCTACACCGACGACATCGGCTCGCCGGAATACAATCAGCAGCTTTCGGTTCGCAGGGCCGAATCGGTAAAAGACTATCTGGTGCAGGCGGGCGTGGATCCGGCGATTGTCAACGTGAAGGGCTATGGCAAGACCAGCCCCCTGCTGGACGGCAACAGCAACGATGTGCGAGCGAAAAACCGGCGGGTGGAGATAGCAGTTACAGATAGCTCCATTCGCTTCGACCAGTAAGTTGCGCCTGCCCTGGCTGGCTATTTCCGGTAACAAGATTGTGGAGCAGGGGAGTGACCAACCTGTACTGCTGCGCGGCGTAAATCTATCCGGTCTTGAATACTCTTCTCCAGAGGGCGAGGGCTCACTTCAAAAAGCAAAGATCACTTCCGGCGAGCTCGCGCATATCGTGACAGATTGGCGAGCGAACATTGTCCGTCTACCTATCAACCAAAGTTGGGCGCTGACGGCGGCGAACTACGATCCGGAGCCTTACCTCAAAGCGATTGACTTTGTGGTCAACACACTCGCCGAACATGGAGCGTATACGCTGATCGACCTGCAGTGGCTAGATGCATGCACGGTGCGAGGTTCGGTTCAGGGGCGTGCCAATTTCGTGGCGCCCTTGCCGAACGGAGATTCCATGCGAATGTGGCGGCAACTGGCGACGCGCTGGAGCGACGAACCGGCCGTGCTTTATGACATCTTCAACGAGCCGCACGACCCCCTGCCCGACGACGGCGAGCCATTGCTTGCCGTGGGAGACGACGGAACAACCGTGCTGCTGCGCAGCAACCGCATAGGGCCGAACGAATGGCATCCCTGGGCACGAGCCTTGACGCAAACGATACGGAATGTTCACCCACGCGCCCTTGTGTTCGTATCCGGGCTGAATTGGGCTTACGATCTGAGCAGCTTTCCCATTCCAGACTTACTGGACGTCGTTTATTCTACGCACGTGTACCCGAGCAAGGGCAGGCGTTGGCGGCATGCGTTCGGCAAACTGAGCCGAACTGTGCCGGTTTTTGCCGCCGAGTGGGGAGGGGGTGTTGGCGACCTGGCGTGGGGACGCCGCCTGCTCTCTTATTTCCACGAGCTTGCCATTGGGTGGACCGCCTGGAGTTGGTCAGACGATCCTCAGCTCACACATCGCGATACCCGGTTCACTCCGACCGACTTCGGAGGCCTGGTACGCGACGGTCTTCGCTCCGAAGGCTAAGACATGGTCGGGGAGACTTTCTTGACGTGAGGACTTGTTCCGCCCATCCACTCGGGATGTTTTGCGGTGCCGTCAAAGAGGGCACTGGTTTTGAATAGCTCCCATTTCCCCGTCATGGCTTCTGGCTCCGTCCGCGCCAGGATGGCGGCCATCTGATCTTTAGATACCTGTGTGTAGGTCTGTGCCGCTTTGATTGCCTGATCGAGGATTTCGGGTTTGTCGATGCCAGTAATCTGAACTGTCACGGGCTTACTCAGTGAGTAGTGCAAGCACTCCATAGCGGTAACTTTGCCGCTTTTTAGAATGACTGTGTCGCCCAGGCTCTTCATTCCGAGCGCGCCTATGTTCCGCTTCACAAGTTCTGGAAGGACTAAATTGCCGAAGCTCCGGTAATGCGCATCCATCACGTTATTCGGGAACTGGCAGGAATCGAAAACGAACTTATGCCGGTCGGCGACTTGCAACATGTAGAGGTGGATTTGTGGATCTTTATGCCCGGTAAAGCCAATGTAACGGACTTTGCCGGCCTGCTTCGCTTTCAGCGCAGCTTCGGCCGCGCCGCCTGAGGCGAAGATGCGATCCGGATCCTCGAACCGGATGATCTCGTGAAATTGAATAAGATCGAGGTGATCGGTCTGCATGCGTTGTAACGATTCGTCCAATTGTTTGTTGAACTCGTCGGCTGTACGGCCATCGTTCTTAGTCATCATGAAGACCTTCGAACGAAGCTTGCCGTCCTTCACCGCTTTACCAACGCGCTTTTCGCTCTCGCCGTTGTTGTAATCCCAAGAATTGTCAAGAAAGTTGATGCCGCGGCCAACGCCATCGTGAACCAGCCGGATGGCCATGGCTTCGGTCACCTCGGATTTTCCAAGGTGGTAACCGCCCATGCCGATGCAGGAGAGCTTTTCGCCCGTGTGGCCCAAGGTTCGGTAGGGCATTTCGCCTTGCTTTGTATCTGCACCCGACAAGCCGGTGGATACGGCCAAGCCGGAGGCCATCGCCAGCAGAATGTCCCGCCGATTGGCTTTCACTTCTTCCATATCCATCTAGACGGTAACTGCAGCTGATTCTAAGCCGGAAGTAGTTCTAGGGGCGGCACCTGACTTCGTTGCGAACTATTACGAGTTACACAGACTCGCAGTCCCTAAGACGTGTAAGGCAGCAACTAGTTCAAGGACTAATTCGGCAGAAGCAAACCAAACGCGAGCTTAACTCAGTAAAAACATTACCGCTACTTCGCGCGATGTTAGTAGACTCAGTGAATCAGCTTGCACGACACCGGCCTGACTTATACCGCCCCGCCCCGGGTGAGATCGGGATCTGCGCGCCTTGTGGATCCATCGCTGCGCCTATTCATCGTGGCTGTGCTGTTTTTGGTGTTGCTCGACGCGGCCGTACTCGTGCGGTTACCGGTGAATGCCACCTGGCCTTGGCCGTTATGGGTGACATCGTCCCCATTCAGCATGTTCGCTCTGTCTGCCGCTGGCGTCTCGATACTAGTTTTGGGACGGCATTACGTGATGCGCGATGCTGCTTCATTGTCGATGCCGGCGCGAGATGGCTGCAGCAGGGATTGGTTCGGCACTTGCACAGACATTCATGATCGGAGGCGAGCCGAAACTACGCTGCGGCAATCAAATCGGGATTTGCGTGAACTTGTTTGGACGGGCGGCGCTGCGTTTCTGCTTTACTTTGCCTTCAATGGAACAGGAGTTACTGCGACGTGAAGCCGCCCCGCATCTTGCTGGTTGAAGATAACGAGACCGATATTTTCCTGCTGCGGCACGCCTTTCAGGAGCATGCTCTGGAGGCCGAGCTTCAGGTGATCAACGACGGAGGCGCTGCCCGGGAGTTACTCTTGCGACCGCTGGCACAAAAGCCGGAGCTCATCATTTTGGACATAAACCTTCCCAAGGTCGACGGATTTACACTGCTGGGATTGATTCGACAGACAAAACATCTGGCCGGCACACCGGTGGTGATCCTGACGAGTTCACAGGCACAGGAAGACCGGAAGCGTGCACTTACGTTGGGCGCAGATCGCTTTCTGACTAAATCTGGTGACTTGAGTGATTTTCTCGCTCTGGGCGGCTTGTTTAAACGGATGCTGGTGGAGGCTGAGCCGCAAAATGGCGGATTTTCAGAATGAGTGGGAGCGCCAAAAAGTCTAAGGGCGTGCTAGCCGGTTCCTAGCACTTCGAAAGTGCCAGGACGCCGGTCACACGCCCGGTATGGGTTAGCCTTGCACCTTGCGGATAACACCGCTGCCCAATTTTGCAGCACGCTCTTCCGGTGTCATACGCGTTCCTGCACCCGAAACGGATGGTTCCGACTGCTTGGTTGTTTTGCTCTTTCCAGCCGGAGCCGGACGAAGGGCAACCTTCTCCTCAATCGCACGATTCTGAGCGATACGCAAGGCAGTTCGTTCCCCGGGAGTCATGAGATGAAATGGTTTTTCCATAAACGCCTTCTCCCATTGTCCTCTACGCCCAGTAAGAGTGCGCGCCCAAGCGCCTCTCCAGGGCAAATTATTGGACAAAAATACTATCCTAGTGGTCCTGAAAGGCCTTCTTTACGCCTTTTGCCGCATCCACAGCGGCATGCGCGGTGCCCACGCCAACTTTCTTCGCGCCTGCGCCCACGCCCTTACCGAAATCCTTACCGGCCGCCACTGGGTGCCCGTCCTTAACATCGTGGCCCAGTTCCTTGCTGCCGGATGCGACGTCTTCAGCGCCCCCACCATAGGAATGCTTTATCGCCGTGCCCGATTCTTTAAACGAAGTGGTTGCGGTACCGCGCTTGACCCCTAAGCTGTCCAAAGTTTGCGGACCTAATTTTCCGTCGGCGGTCAGGTTTTGTTTTTGCTGATATTCACGAATGGCGGCCTGCGTCTTCGGGCCGTCGATCCCATCGATGGGACCCGGATCGACACCCTTATCTTTAAGCGCCTGCTGGGCTTCCTTGACATTTGCTCCGGACTGTGCCGCAAGCGGCAGAGCAGCCAGTGCGCCTCCAATTAGACACGTAAGTACGAGCTTACTCATAGTTCGTTATAGGCTCCTCGCATATCTAGACGGATGAACCACCTGGTCGTTTCGGTTGGGGGCGCGGGTGCCTGACCCTCCCTTACGCCTGCCCTAGATCTTCTGCCGGGCCCAGCGTCCCCGCCGGAATAAAACGATGCTGATGACGACGATGACGCTCTGCGCGACCACAACCGAGAGAAACACTCCATTCACGCCTAGACCGTGTGCAGCGCCAGCCACCAAGCCAGAGGTAATTCCACCACCCAGAAGCCGAACAAGTTGACGTAGGTGGGAGTGAGGGTGTCGCCGGCGCCATTGAAGGCCTGCAGCATGCACCATGCCATACGCATAGGCGACGTTACCGAAGCTGAAGATACGTAGGCAGCGGTAGCGTATGCCAGCACCACGGGATCGTGCGTGAAGAGGCGACGATTTGCGGGCTCAACACGATAAATACAACGCCGACCGAGCCAAGAAACAGCATGTTCCAGAAGCCGGTACGCCATACGGCTTGCCGCGCGCGATCGGGATGCTGTGCGCCAAGATTCTGCCCTACAAGAGTTGCCGCCGCATTGCTGAGTCCCCACGAGGGCAGGATTGCGAAGATGACGATGCGGATGCCAATGGTATATCCGGCGAGGGCAGGAGCGCCAAACAGGCTGACGATGCGGACCAGTCCGATCCAACTGGCCTGGCCGATGAGGAACTGCAAAATAGCCGTGACCGAAACGCGAACCAGACGCCAGAGGACAGTCGCTTTCAGCTGAATGTGACGCCTGAGGATGCGAAGCCGCTCGGTGCCTTTCGCCAGCCGGTAGAACTGGTAGAGCACGCCAATGCCGCGGCCGCTGAAGGTGGCCAATGCGGCGCCAGTGACGCCGAGCTTGGGGAAGGGTCCCAGGCCGAAGATGAAGCACGGGTCGAGGATCAGATTCAGGATGTTCGAGACCCAGAGCAGGCGCATGGCGATGGCAGCATCGCCGGTGCCCCGAAAAATCGCATTGTTCAGGAAGAGCAGCACGACGACACCGGATCCGCCCAGTGCGATGCGAGTGTAATTGACGCCGCTGGCGACGATGGCCGGACTTGCACCCATCCCGCGCAGAAGATCCGGAGCGAAGACCAGGAACGGAATGCCGAGAGCAACCGAAGCAATCAGTCCTAAAAAAATTGCCTGTACGGCTGCAACAGCGGCGCCTTCGGGATCTTTTTCGCCAATGCGTCTCGCCACCATGGCGGTGGTGGACATGCCGAGCCCCAGGCCGACGGCGAATACCAGAGTCAGCACCGATTCAGTCAGGCCGACAGTGGCGATGGCATCGGAGCCGAGCCGGCTGACCCAGAAGACGTCGACGACGGCGAAGAGGGATTCGAGCACCATCTCCAGGACCATTGGAATGGCCAGCAGCAAGATGGCGCGGTTCAGGCTGCCTGCCGTATAGTCCTGGTGACTGCCGCGCAAAGCTTCCCGAACAGAGGGCCACAAACCGGCATGTTTCGGATGGTCTGTGGTGGTTTCCATGGTTTACCCCCATCGGTTTGGCGACAGTGAGTTCAGATCAGTCTCCCACAGTGCGACGGAGCACGCCCGGTCCCCTCGATTTTCTTCTGGTAGTATGTGGCCCAAGCTGATGAATAAACAGTTCGCGGTTCTCTTGCTTTGTTGCGGCGCCACCCTGGCCCAGTCTGCTGAGCTGGCGGGTGTGTGGAAAGCCGACTTGCAGCGCACGCAGATGCCAGGTCCGCCCATGAAGGACTACGTCGAAGTATTTGAGCAGACTGGGGCGAAGGTAACTGAGCAAATCGGGTCTATAGGCGGCCGCGGGGAGCAGCGTTCGCGCTTAACCTACAGCATGGACGGCCAACCGACCATCACCGATTACGAAGGCGTTCCGAGCCGGGAGACAGCGAAGCAGGATGGTTCTGCCTTTACGCTGACGATTGAAACCGCCGGGAAAACGGAGACGACTCAACGCCACTACGAGTTTTCGCCCGACGGGCAGACTCTCACCATTACCTGGCAGATGCGTATGGGACCGCAGGTGCACCCGGCCACCGTGGTTCTCACTAAGGCTTCCGCCGAAGCAGCGGATTGGCTTCGCAAGCCCGAGGAACTGGCGTCCGCGCACTTCAAAAATGTGAAGACCACCTTGAAAGATTTGCCGGCCTCAGAATTTATCAACCGCATGCATTATTTCGCGTGGGCACTGAACAAGGAGTGCAGCTTCTGTCACGTGCAGGGCCATTTCGATGCTGACGATAAAGAGCAGAAACGGACCGCACGTCAGATGATTGCGCTGGCAGCGAGCACTAACGAAAAGTACTTCGACAATAAGCAGGAGGTGAATTGTTTTACCTGCCATGAGTTTCATGGCCGTGGGCAATCGCGTCCGGTTTTCGAGGGAGAACCGGAGCACCAGCAAGAAGGCCAGGAGCATGCAAACCCGGCCGAGCACGCGGCGCCGTCTTCCCATTAACGAGCTGCTTCCCGACGGTATCGGCGACGGGCGATGCAGCCCTCCTTAGCTTGTTAACATGTAGCCTATGGCAGACGAACGCGTCACGCTACTGAACGGAAGACCGTTGAAGCTGGCGGGTAAGGAAATCAAGGTTGGCGAGAAGGCCCCGGACTTCGACGTTGTCGATTCGTCGTTGAAACGGGTTAGGCTTGCCGACACGGGCTCGGGCGTGCGCATCTTTAGCGTGATCCCGTCGCTGGATACACCGGTTTGCGATGCGCAAACCAAACGCTTTCAGGAAGAAGCGGTGAACCTGCCCCAGGTTACCTTCTACAACGTGAGTATGGATCTTCCGTTTGCGCAATCGCGATGGTGCGGGAGCTTCGGCGTCGATCGCGTGGTTATGCTATCCGACCACGTCTCAGCATCCTTCGGTGAAAACTACGGCACCTTGATTCCGGACCTGCGCATTGAGAGCCGGGCTATTTTCGTCATCGACTCACAAAATATTGTGCGCTACGTGGAGTATGTGGATTCGGTGGGCAGCCATCCCGATTACGATCGCGTACTGACAGCGGCTCGGGAAATCGCGCAACTCTCTGCAACCGTCTAATTAACGGTTGAATACTCCGCTAATGCACCAGGGACGAGATCCCGGAAGCCCGTTCGTCCATTCGGAGCGCCGGCTGGCGAAAAGAATCTGGAAGTGTGGCCGTGAAGAACCAGAAGTCCTCGATGGCCCTCACCACGTTGAGGTATTCCACCAGGTCGCTTGGCTTCGTTATATAGCAGTTCGCGTTCAAGCTATAACACTGGCTGATGTCCTCATCTGCCCTGGAACTCGTCATGACGAGCACCGGTATCTGCCGGAGAGTTGCGGAGCCCTTTACCTGGGCCAGGACTTCGCGCCCATTCATTCGGGGCAGGTTGAGATCGAGCAGGATTAAATCGGGGCGACTCACCAGGCCCAATTCCGATTTCTGCAAATATTCCATGGCTTCGACACCGTCGTGTGCGACTGCCATCTGCACCGGAACGCCAGTCTCCTTCAGCGCTTCTTTGATTAGACGAACATCGCTGGGACTGTCCTCAACAACTAGCATCCGGAGAGATTTCATTTAGGGTATTACCTCAGGTGCTCATCCAAGTTGCACGCTATAGGCCATTTGCGGAAAGAACACGTTTATCTATCATTTATTGACTTCAAAGTCACGTAAGACACAGTGGCCAGGTACTTTTTAGACTGCGGTTGCGACACGATCTGGCAAAAATGCCTTAGCCGTTGCGGTGAATGGTTCATTGACAGTCGCTTAAATGGCTTCTTATCATTAAGATTGCGGGATTGTTCGCCGGGCAGCTAGTATGTTTTGGTGAGCGGAGATAGGGGATGGATCTTGATCAAGCTTGACATCATCAACGAGGTCGTCAACCGAACGGGCATAACGAAGACGAAGGCCGAAGCAGCCGTGGAAACAGTTTTCGAGACCATGAAGAAGGCGTTGAGCGATGGCGACCGGATTGAACTCCGCGGCTTCGGGATCTTCAACGTCCGGCCGCGGAAGACAGGGATCGGCCGCAACCCCCGCACAGGTGCTGAGGTCGCTATTCCGCCGGGGAAGGCGGTCCGGTTCAAGCCGGGTAAGGAATTGCAGACTCTGCAATAGCAAGTGTGGCGGAAGCGCAGTCTACCGATGATTCATCCGATGCCGTTCCCTTTGCCGAAAGCCTTGAACGGTTCGAGCGAGCTTCGCTATTCGAGCACTGGCAGAGCTATGCGCTGCACGGCTGTCTGCTGATACGACATTTCTCTCTACGACTGCATTTGGGGCAGCGCTAGCCGACGCTTTCCACTCCGGCCAACCCTTTGGCGCCAACGGGTTCTATGAAGGTTATCTGCAGCTGGCCCACCTGGAGCGAGGGTTCTGGGCGGGTCTTTCGTTTTCGGTCCCGCTGTTAGCAATCCTGCTGGCGCATGAGTTGGGCCACTACATCGCCTGCCGCCGCTGGCTGGTAGATGCGAGTTTGCCCTATTTTCTACCCTCGCCGACGCTGCTAGGAACGTTTGGCGCCTTCATCAGGATCCGCTCGCCGATCTACACCCGAAAGATCCTTTTCGATATTGGGGTATCGGGGCCGCTCGCCGGGTTTGTGGTTCTGGTGCCGATTCTGACGCTGGGCGTCTGCGCTGTCCCGCGTCGCACCTGCTACCCTCCAGGGCGACTTCCTTTTCAGCACGCCGTTGCTCCTGCGTATGGCGGAGTGGATCCGCTTCGGCTCCGTTGCGCCGCATTTTATCTTGTTGCACCCTATGGCTATGGCGGCCTGGGCAGGGCTGTTGGCAACGGCGATTAACCTGCTGCCCATGGGCCAACTGGATGGCGGCCACATTCTCTACAGCATATTCGGCGAACGCGGGCATCGCTTGTTCTCGACCGCCCTGGTGGGTGTTCTCCTTCTGCTTGGCTTTTTGTACTGGCCGTGGTGGGGATGGGCGGTTCTCATGTTTTTCTTCGGACGCCGGCACCCATTGGTCTACGACAGCACTCCGCTTCGTGGCGTACGGCTTTGGCTTGCAGGGGCGGCGCTGGTGGTGCTGGTGCTTTCGCTGTCCGTGATCCCGGTGGCCCAGCCATGAGTGGTTTGGCCATTAAGATCAGCGCGACGATCATCACTTTCAATGAAGAACGCAATGTGGCGCGGGTCATTGAAAGCCTCCGCTGCTGCGATGAAATTCTGGTGTTGGACAGCGGTTCCAATGACCGCACAGTTGAAATCGCAACTAAACTGGGCGCGCGGGTAGTGGAAGCATCCTGGCATGGCTATGCGGCGCAAAAGAATATCGCGGTTGAACTGGCCAGTCACGACTGGATTTTGGCTCTGGATGCGGACGAGAGCCTGAGTGAAGCGTTGGAGGCTGAGATCTGGCAAATCAAGAAGAGCGGCCCGAAACATGCCGGATACACCATGCCCCGCATGGCGCAGTACATGGGCCGCTGGATTCTGCACGGCGGCTGGTATCCGGACCGGAAGATCCGGCTGTTTGACCGGCGCACGGCCAAGTGGGTGGGCGAATACGTGCATGAGTCTGTGTCGGTGAAAGGCTCGGTGGGTCACCTCAAGTCAAATTTGCTTCACTTCACCTGCGACTCGCTTTCCGAACACCTGCGCTCGATGGACGGTTACACGACTTTAGCGGCGCAGGAGATCGCCTCACGCGAAACCGAAATCCGTTTTAGCCGGCTCTTGTTCGATCCGATGTGGACGTTCTTCCGCACTTACGTGTTGAAGCGCGGCTACATGGACGGGGTGGAGGGGCTGTCGATCGCTTATATGGCTGCTTTGTACAACTACGTAAAATACGCCAAGGCTCGGGGGATGAAGCCGGGCCGTAAGAGCTAAGGCGCAGAGATACCACTTGAAGATTCTGCATATCGATACCGGTGAGGACATGCGAGGCGGGCAGCGACAGGCGCTGCTTACCATGCGCGTGCTTCGCGACGCAGGCCACGAATGCACGCTGCTGGCGCGAGAACAAAGCCCGTTGTGGTCGGCCGCGGTCGAGACCGGGCTGCCTGCCTACAGAGCCGGGGCACGCGAGATTCTGACACGGTCTGGCGGGTTCGACCTGGTGCATGCCCATGACGCGCGAGCTCATACGCTTGCAACCGTAAGCAGCCGTCGACCATTCGTGGTGTCACGCCGCGTCGCATTTCCCGTAAAGCGCTCCCTGCCGTCGAGAGTGAAATACAAAGGCGCGGCCCGATACCTGGCGGTATCGGCGTTCGTGGCAAAGGAACTGGAGGCTGCCGGTGTGGAGCGCGCGCGCATCGACATCGTCTACGATGCCGTGGAGCCGACGGAACCTGCGCTTCCCTGGAGTCCTGAGTATCCGGCGGTTGCGCTGGCTTCCCGAGATCCGCAAAAGGGCCGCGATCTGGTGGAGCAGGCAGCCCAGATCTCCGGGGTAGAGGTTTTGTATTCGGACAACCTGGTGCGGGACCTGCAGCGTTCGTCGATGTTTCTGTACCTGACGCGTGCCGAAGGTCTCGGCTCCGCTGTGCTGCTTGCCATGCAGATGGGCGTGCCGGTCATCGCAAGCGCCGTCGGCGGATTAACGGAGGTGTTTACGGACGGCGTCTCAGGCCTGTATGTAAATAACGAAGTGGAAGACATTGTCCGGGCCATGCGCAAAGTTCTGAGTCACCGGCGCTTCGCGATTGGCCTGATGGAAAGCGCGCGTGAACGCATTGCGGATGCGTTCACTCCGGATCACTTGCTTCGCGGGACGCTGGCTTGCTACGAGAGGGCGCTTGGTTGAGCCCATTTCCATGCTGCCGCTTTGGCTGGCCGTCTGCGGCCTGCTGTTCGGCAGCTTCTTGAACGTTTGCATCTATCGCGTTCCGCGGGATCTCTCCGTGGTGACGCCGCGATCTTTCTGTCCCGATTGCGCTACGACCATCGTTTGGTACCACAACGTTCCCGTGGTGAGCTTCCTGTTTCTACAAGGAAAGTGCCATTCCTGCGGCCGCCCGATTCCCTGGCGCTATCCGCTGGTGGAGATAACCGCGGCGGCGCTGTTTGGCATGGTCGGCTGGCGCTATGGATGGAGTGTGGACACGGTGAAGTGGCTGCTGTTCGAATCCATCCTGCTGGTTCTGTTCTGGACCGACATCGAAGAGCGTCTTTTGCCCGATGAACTGACGGTTGGTGGAACTGTCGCCGGGCTGGCGTTGGCCTTCGTGGTGCCAGTGCATGCCGGGCTCATCGACTTTCTGCTTCGGCATTGGGCTGCGCAGTGGCGATCGCTGGTCAACGCGCTGAGCGGGGCGTTCATCTTAGCCGTGCCCTTGTGGTTATTCGGCTGGCTGTATAGTGCCGTTCGCAAGCGTGATGGCCTCGGCTTTGGCGACGTGAAACTGCTTGCGTTGATGGGCATTTTTCTGGGCATGGATGCCGGCATTCTGGCGTTACTGGCCGGGGCAATCGGTGGCAGTATCCTCGGTGTTGCCTACGTTCTCGCCACGCGGCAGGATATGCGCACCTATGAACTTCCGTTTGGCAGTTTTCTATGCGCCGGGGCGGCGCTGGTGCCGTTGGTGACGCGGCTGGTAGGGAGTTAGCCTGTCGTACCATAGACCTTTGTTGTTATGAAGGAATTGCTTCAGGCGCTCTCTCCGGGAGATCGAGACTGGCAAATCGCCACGCAATTGGATCCGACACGGCTTCCCGCCCACATCGCCATCATCATGGATGGCAACGGCCGTTGGGCGCGGCAGCGAAATTACCCGCGCATCCTGGGTCATAAAGCGGGCATCGACTCCGTTCGCACGGTAGCGACGGCCTGTGCGCAGATGGGCATCGAGGTCCTGACACTGTACGCATTTTCCGTGGAGAACTGGAAGCGGCCCCGCCACGAGGTGGAAGGGCTGTGGCGGTTATTGCGTTACTATTTACGGCGCGAGATGCCGACCTTCATGCGCAACGAAATACAACTTGTTGCGATTGGCCGCTTGGAGTCCCTGCCCGCGCAGGTGCAGCAAGAACTGCAATACGCCATGGAAAAAACCGCCAGCAATAAAGGCATGCGATTGAATCTGGCGATCAACTATGGCGGGCGTACCGACATTCTCGATGCGGTCAACTCGATTATTGAGAATGCGCGCGCGGAAGGCAATCTCGAGTCGCTGGAGATCACCGAGGAGGCTATCGGCGGTCACCTCTATACGGCCGGCCTGAAAGACCCCGATCTGCTGATTCGCACCTCGGGTGAAATGCGCATCAGCAATTTCCTGCTTTGGCAGATTGCCTATGCCGAACTGTACGTGACCGAAACGCTGTGGCCGGATTTCGGCCAGACTGAACTGCTGTTGGCGGTGTTGGATTTCCAGAATCGCGATCGCCGCTTCGGAGGCTTGTCGCGTAACGTATTGCCCTCGGTGGCAGACACCAGCCCGCTTAGCTTAGAAGAAGAACTGGAATTGCCACTCGCTTAGTTCTTCACCCGGTAACTCTCCATGCAGCGAGTGATCACGGCGATCGGTTTGCTGGTCGTCTCGCTATACCTGATCTTTCTTTCCCCGCAGCCGGTCTTTATTGCTGGCGCGCTCGCATTTGCACTGTTCTGCTACCGCGAGTTCGACGGCTTAGTGCGAGGCCATGGCATTCCCGGGCCCGGCGTGCTGGGGCTAATCTGCGGCCTTAGTATTCTCTTCTTTCCACAATTCACATTGCCCGCTGTATCGCTGGCCATGCTGGCTGGCTTTATCCGCGCTCTGCGCTTTGCTGAACTGCGGAACGCCTTGGCTTATACCGCCTGTGTGTTGCTGGGCGCCTTTTACACGTTTGCTCCCTGGCGCTTTGCGATTGATCTCCGCAATCAAAGCGTTCACCTTCTGCTTTTCGCTTTGGCTCTCAACTGGGCGGGAGATTCGCTCGCGTATTACGGAGGACGTGCCTTCGGCAAGCACAAATTAGCTCCCATCGTCAGCCCCAAGAAGACCTGGGAAGGCGCGGGCATCTCTGTCGCCGGCTCGGTCCTGTTTGGCCTGCTTTACGTGGGGCATTTCGTGCCGTCCCTCAAACTCTGGCAGATCATACTCATGGCGGCGCTGGGCAATGTTGCCGGCCAGTTCGGAGACCTCGCCGAATCGGCCGTAAAGCGCGGTGCCGGGGTGAAAGATAGTGGAAATCTGCTGCCAGGGCACGGGGGTATGCTGGACCGGCTGGACAGTAGTCTGTTTGCTTTACCGGTCGTATACTCCCTAATTCGTATTTTTCTAGGCCTAAATTAAGCACAAATTACCAGTCGATTCCGGTAATTGTTTCTCGAAATAGATCGAGGTATCTTAATGAATCGAAACGGAAACCTGGGCCTGCCTTGCAACATCAGTTTTACAGTACAGTATCAACACCCTTTGGGTGGGAGGCAGTTAAATATGAGAAATAAAATCGGGATTCTATTCTTTATTGCATTTGGCGCATCAACAATGTTTGCGCAAGAGTCGCATCTTCCCGTTAACCTGGGTTTTAAAGTGGGCATTCCGGTGACGGACATGTTCAGCGCTAGTAACACCACGCTTTTCGGAAGCAGTAATCAGCTGCCTGGCAATTACACGTCCGCGGTTCCGCGGTATGAGTTCGGTGTCAGCGGTGAATTCCACCTGCCCCACGGACTTCGCTTCGAAGTGGACGGATTGGTGAAGCGCGGCGGCTTCGACAGCGCCTTTGGGCCTTCCGCTGCAAGCTCCATCTACAGCCCCACCCATTTCACGCAATGGGAAGTGCCCGGCTTATTCAAGAAGAACCTCGCGTTGGGTCATCTTCGTCCGTTTGTGGAAGTCGGTGCGTCGTTGCGGCACATCTCGTCCATCAACCAGACCACATACGGCTTTGCGACTTCGCCGCTATTGAGTGACAATGCAACGGAACTGAAAAACCGGAACAGCTACGGCGGTGTAGCTGGCTTTGGTATTACCTTCAAGAAAGGGCCGTTTGAGCTGAGCCCGGAAGCACGATATACGCGCTGGGCCAATGAGTCTTTTTCGGGCGCTGGGTTGCGAACGAATCTGGACCAGGGCGACGTGTTGCTCGGCATCACGTTCTAAAGCAAGCAGGAATAACAAGAAGCCGGGACCCGCGTTACATGCCGCGGGCCCCGGCTTTATCGTTTCAGTGGGCGCTAATGGATGGTGCGCGTCTTTCGATTCATGTAGTCCATCAACAGATAGTTGCCAAGTGTGTATGGCGTGGTGAAGTAGGCCTTACCCCGACACATCTCCGTCACTTTCTGGACGAATTGAATCAGACCGTAGTCGCTGGCAAGCATGAAGGTATTGATAAGAATGCCGGCCTTCTTGCAGCGCCCTACTTCTTCGAGTGTTTTGCTGATTACCAGCGGATCTAAGCCGAACGCGTTCTTATATATGCGCCCATCTTCCAGCGTCAGTGCAGACGGCTTCCCGTCGGTGATCATTACAATCTGCTTCATGTCCTTCTTCTCTTGAGCAAGAAGGCGCTGCGCCAGGATTAAACCGTCGCGCGTGTTCGTATAGTACGGGCCAACCTGAACGCGAGCCAGTTCGGAGATTCGTAGCTCTTCTGCCGAATCGTGAAAGAGCACACAGCGGAGAGAATCACCCGGATACTGCGTGCGGATTAAATGCGACAGCGCAAGTGCGACCTTCTTCGCAGGCGTGAATCTGTCTTCGCCATAGAGAATCATGCTGTGGCTACAATCCAGCATCAGGACTGTGGCGCACGAACTCTGATATTCGGATTGATGAACGTGAAGGTCTGAATACTCCAGGTCTAAAGGCAAGGTCAGCCCTTCTCGCTGAATGGCTGAAAATAGAGTGGCGCTAATGTCGAGATTAAGCGTGTCGCCAAACTCATACGTCTTGACGCCACCACTGGCATCGATGCCGGTGGCTAGATCGCGGGTGTCATGCGCGCCGAAGCTCGATTTGCCCAACGAGCCCAATAGATCGCGAAGGGTCTTGAATCCCAGGAAGTCGATGGCTTTATCGGTCACTTCGAAGCGCGTGTCGCCCTCCGGACCACTCTGCGCTCCCGGAGCACTGGCGGACTGCGGAGGCGGCCCGTCCATGTTGATGTAGCCCGCCTCTTGCAACTTCTGCACCAGGTTCTGCAGCAGCTTATCGCGCTGCTGGGCCGACATTTCCTGCAGCCGCTGTTGCATCTGCTCGGCCTGTTCCGGATTAAACAACTCGCCGCTTTCGAGCGCTCGTTCAATGGCTTCCTTCAGCTGTTCCAGCGTTTGGGAGTCCATTTCAGAGAACTGCATATACGGATCCTGGTATCCGCTTTGCAGCAGCATATCGGCAAGCGCCCGCATCAGGTCCTCGGCATCGATGCCAAGGTCATCCTCGGAGAAGCGCGAATACAGAACGCGTCGCACGAATGTTTCCTTTTAGTTCAGGTTCCGCCGGCCGCCACCGCCACGCCGGGGATCGAAGCCACGGCCGCGTGTATTTTCGTCTCGCTCTTCGCGTTCGCGCCGCTCATCGCCGCGTGTTCGCTCGCCCGCCACGAACTCCAACTCTTCATTGCGGCTGATGCGCTTCAGAGAGTAGAGACCTTCCAGAATGAACTCACCGGCGGAGGCGCGCATTGCGTCGCTCTCGCTCTCCGACAGGCCCAGCTTACCCGTTTGTGAAAGAAGGTCCTGAATGCCGGTTAGCTGCTGAACGATCTCTGAAGCAGGGCTGGTTTCATCCAGTTTTAGTGACCCGCCAAGCTCAAACCACTGCACCACCGAGCGAAGATTGACGCCATCGAAATACGATTGAAAGACTTTGGCAACCGCGCTTCGAATCAGTTCGCGCCCGATTGCATCGCCGCCCTTCAACTCGCCCTCATATTCCAGCTCCATTTTGCCGGTGATGGAAGGCAACGCAGCGTAAAGATCCAGAATGCGCGGCACAGCATCCGCGTCTTTGGTGCGAAGCGCCCGTCGCTCCGCATTCGAGATGACATTCTCAAGTACTGTGATGGGAAGCCGCTGCGATACGCCGGAACGCTTGTCCACGCGTTTGTCTTCGCGGGCAAGAAAGGCCACCTGCTCTACAACTTCGTGAATGTAGTGAGGCACCTCAATCTCCAGCGGTGACTTGCGGCGCGTCCAGGCTTCCTGCTGCGTAATCGCCATGCCGTGCGCCACGGTCATCGGATAGTGGGTGCGAATCTCGCTTCCAATGCGGTCCTTCAACGGCGTGATGATCTTTCCGCGAGCCGTATAGTCTTCTGGATTGGCGGTAAAGACCAACATGATGTCCAGCGGCAGGCGAACCGGGTAGCCCTTGATCTGCACATCGCCTTCCTGCATGATGTTGAAGAGACCGACCTGAACTTTTCCCGCAAGATCCGGCAGTTCATTCACTACAAACAGTCCGCGGTTCGCACGCGGCAGCAGTCCGTAGTGCATGGTCAACTCGTCCGAGATATCCTGGCCGGAACGCGCGGCTTTGATCGGGTCGATATCGCCGATCATGTCGGCGATTGTCACATCGGGCGTGGCCAGTTTTTCAACATACCGGTCCTCGCCCGACAGCCAGGCGATGGGTGTGTCTTCGCCGAGTTGGCGTTACTTTTGTCCGGCAGGCTTTACAGATGGGCCGCAGCGGGTTGTCCCGAATCTCACATCCAGCGATGTAAGGCATTTGCGGATCCAGCAGGCGGGTGAGCATGCGTGCGAGTTTCGTCTTCGCCTGGCCGCGCAAACCTAGCAGAATAAAGTTATGCCGCGACAGAATGGCATTTACCACCTGCGGCACAACGGTATCTTCATAACCCATTACGCCCGGAAACAACGTCTCATTGCGGCTGAGCTTGCAAAGAAGATTCGATCGAAGCTCTTCTTTCAGCGTTCGATCTGCATGCAGGGCATCTGCGTATTTGCTGGCGCGAAGGGCGCCGAGCGTGCGGGGCAAGTCGGTCTGGTGCATAAAAAGAGACTCGCTGTCGGAAATCTGAGACAAGTCTAGCAGTCAACAATCGAGATGCAAGTTGAGGGAGCGCCGCTCTATTTTTGACTGCTAATCCGCTTCCGACGCGATGCTCCCTCACTCCGCTAAGCCGGCCTGAATCTCACCGGTTTGAGACTGGAAACGCTAGCGTCTCCAGTTATTGTGGTTGTTCTGATAGTCCTTGAGGCGGTCACGATCATCGTTCAGGATTGATCGGTCACGCGGCGCCAAGCGGTCGTCGTTTGCCGATTTCGCAAGCGAGTCAATCACATCGTTCAAGATGCCGTTGTCGAACCGGCCCTGATCGAGATCCGCTTGCAATTTCGTCAACTCCTCCTTCGTTCTCTCCAGCCGCGTGCGTTCTTTATCACTCGCCCGTCGGGCGCTGAAGACATGATCTAAGTCGGTTCTGACTTGTAAGAAGACCTGCGCGCGCCACCGGTCACCCTGGAACCGGGAATCTCGATCGTGATACCAGTCTTGGGCGACTGCACTCGATCCAGCGAAAGCGGCCAGTAGCAAGCCTGCCGTGATTATGTGTTTCATCGTCAAAAACTCCTCCTCCCAGTGAACACTCTGAACCCGATCCGACCACAGACCGCGGGATCGCGATCGTCCTCTAAGGTGACTGGTTGCGGGCGAATTTTGTTTCCTGCGCCCACCGGTAAGAGAGGCAGGTTACTCTCATTCCGTCTCACTCTCGCCGTTGCATGTAGCGTGCAACCGGTTACGGCAGCGACTATCCTTCCTTACTCAAGACTTCCCGTTGTGATATGTTTCCGTGAGCGTGAGCAGCAGAGAAGCAACGGTCGTCGATTACCAACTGAATTGGCGCAAGCTACAGCAGGTCGGATTGAATGCGTATGAGTCTCGTTCCTACCTGGTGCTGCTCGGTCATCCACGCTTCAAAGCATTGGAGCTTGCCGCTCGCGCGCATGTACCGCGGCAGAAGATTTATGAGGTGCTGGATAGCTTAGTGGAGAAGGGATTCGCGCAGGTGGTTCAGGAGAAAACCAAGCTGTTTTCAGCCGTCGACCCAAGCTTGGCGATTCCGTCTTATCTGGCGCGGCGAACGCGGCTTTTGCAGAACGAATTGAACGAGCAGACACGCCTGGCAAGCGGATTGATTGAAGATCTTCGCGGCTCCTACCGGGACGGGCAGGGGGGCGGCGGCACTCTCGACTTTCTGAATCTGGTCAACGACACAACGCAGACCGCGGTCCATTACAAACGGATGCTCAGCCGGGTAGCGTCCAGTTTCGAAGAGTTTTCCCGGCCTCCCTTTGCGGTTGATCCGCTGCATGAGCAATTGGTGCGTGAAGCGGCTGGGCGCAAGATTAAGTGCCGGTTGTTAATAGAGCGGTACGCAGAAGACAACCACTATGGCGCGACGCTGGACGAATACCGAAGCAGCGGAGTCGATATTCGCTTTCTGGACAGGCTGCCTATGAAGCTGGCATTGTTCGATGAGAAATGTGGCTTAGTGGCGTTGCCGGATCCGGTGCTCACACGGCCCTCATGGACCGCCGTCGTGTTTGAGCATCAGGGCTTCGGCGAGGCAATGGCTGGACTATTTGAGAGTTACTGGTGCCGCGCGAAGGCGCGTGACTGAATCGACCGGGCTTAGCGCCACTACTGTGTAGCCGCCGCGAACCAAACCTCGCTGCTTTGGGCATCTGCATACGGCACTAAGATGAGGTCCTGAGCCTCGCCCCCGGCATTCCCAATTAGCGTGTATGTCTGTGGCGCAGTGGCACTGACCGGCATCACCGATGAAACATCCGCGTCTTTTAAGCGCAACGGTTCCACAGCGGAAATTTTCATTTCCTTATCGGCGGTAATCTGCGGGTTCAGCGCCTTACTCACGGCCAGCAACTGCGGTCCGCGACGAATCGCAAGCTGTCCCGGGTTGTTTCGATCTTTCACCGCATTGGCTTCCAGGCCGATCTCAATTTTCACCGTATCGCCTTTCTTCCACTCGCGCGTGAGCGTCAGGAAATGGCCCGCCTTCCCGGCTAGCCGTGTGGCGCCGACTTCCGCCGTAAAGTGTTGCGCCCAGGAGGGGACAAAGAGTTGCAGCGGAAAGCGGGTGTCGTGTGTCGGCTCAACATGCAGCACGATATTCCCGGATTCTGGAAAGCTGCCTTCGGTATACAGCTGTACACTCGCATGCCGGCGCAGTCGTAGGGAGGCGCGGCCCGGCGCAAATGTCAGCACGCCCAGCCCGGTGCCGAAACGGCCCCAAATTAGATTCGGTATCTCGCTGAGGGCAGCGGCCTCCGCCAGGGAACAAGAATCCACACTTCGAGAAAAACGGACTGCCGTGCCAAGAGCGGTTGAAGGATTCACGCCCCCGGTTTGGGAATTTTGGGAGGCGAGCAGCTGGTTATACGCTAAATTCTCCACGGCATCTGCATATAGCGGGTCGCCGGTTGCGCGCAAAAGATCCTCGTTCAATTGAAGCCAGAAATACAGAGCGCAGGTATCCGCAGCGCTGGCTGAGTGCTGGGCACTGAAGGCAAGTTGAGGCGAACCGGCAACCGACAACGTGCGTTCAACCTGCAGCCAGCCCGATTGCGCCTTTTTTAAGTCTGGTTCCGCCCCGGTCAGACGATAGAGTTCGGCCGCTCCGTAGGCAAACAGCATGGTGCTTGAGGGCGTAGCGTTGCTTTGCGAATGCAATTCAACCAAGTGCTTTGAGAAAACTAGATATTTGTTGTCGCCCGTTCCGCGAAACAACTCGCCCAAGGGAGCCAGCAAAGCCAGTACATCGGCGTTCGAGGCGGCTTGGGGGCTCTTTGTGAAGCTCGCCATCATCAGATCTGCCGCGCGACGCCCGGCATCGAACGCCTCATCGCTTCCGGTCACGCGCCCATAGGAGAACAGACCCGCCAGACTGCAGGCTTGCGAGAGGATGTCACCGGAGTTCCAGCGCGCCCGCGGCGTGTACAAGCCGAGATAACCGTCGGGTTCCTGCGAGGTCATCAAGCCCTTGGCCACCTCGTCCATCACGGCCTTCAGCTGAAGATCATCGCCGTTATATTCGTAGGAGTTTGCGGCCGCAATCAGGAACAGGCCGGCGCTCTCGCCCTCGGCTTCCGTGGTGGTGTCGGACGCCCGGTGGCGGAACGAGGCCAGCACGGCCGCAGGGCTAATGTGCTCTAAGTAGCCTTCCGTATTGGCCCGGAGCCGGCCACTGAAGATGCCCGCCAGCCGCTGCTGATCCATGGGAACGGGCCGGTAAACCTCCGGAGCCGCGTCGGCAACTGGGCGCGCGGGAACCGCCGGCAAAACCGCTGCCGCCAGCAAAAACGCCACGGGCAGTCGGAAGGAAGTGTAAAGCCGGACCAAGTGCAGTCTCTCCGCTGCCAGTGTAACTCGCTCCTTCGCAGCCGAACGCGAAGTTAATAGACCGTTGTGGATGACAAGCGTCCCTTAAACTGCGGGTGTTGCAGCCATTGCGTCACATGCGGCGTTGCCGCCAGGTTGCCCCACTCGGTCACCGGAGCTGCGGCGCGAAGGGCCCGGTTCTGCTGCTGTGTCTGCGCCGCATTCGCCCCGAAAAGTCCAAAAAAGCAAGGGGGTGCGAATACACTGGCAGGCACGGGTACAGTTGGCAAGGCAAGAGGCGGGCGGCCGAAGGTCATGCTGGTAACAAGGTTACCGATGGTGGGCGACGCCTCGCGCTGGGTAAGCGGAGTCAATCCCCAACGCCATTCAATGAGTTTCAGAATCGACGTGTGATCGAACAGGGTGCTGCTGACTTGTGGTGTCGTTCCGGTATGCAAGGTAAACGGCGACACGATAATGGCCGGAATACGCATGCCCAGCAGCACTCCGCCATTAATTGAGTCTTTGTCTAGCGCATTCGAAGGAATGACTCGCGGCGGCGCCACGTGGTCAAAAAATCCGCCCCACTCGTCGAAGGTGATGATCAGCACCGTATTGGCCCATTTTGGCCCGGAGGTGACGGCCTGATAAATTCGCGACAGGAATGCCTCGCCATTGCGAACGTCGGAGTGCGGATGATCGTCGTTTCCGGTGCCGTCGTCGAGCACGGTGTAGATGGGATCCACGTAAGAGACTGCGGGGAGATTGCCGGTCGCTGCGTCCTCTAGGAAGTCTTCGAAGAGTCCGGTTGAGAATAGGTACTTCAATCCCCATAACGCCAGGAATGGGACGTTGTTGAAGTAGTATCGATGGCTGATGCCGGCGCTGTGGAGACGATCGAAAATGGTGGTCAGTCCGGAGGGTTGTACCGTGTCGCCCAGCCGGTCCGTCTGACCCGCCCACAAGAAGAAGCGGTTCGGGAACGTCGGACCCAGGATGGACGCAAAATATTGATCGCACACTAGGTAGCTGCGGGCCAAGGCGGCGTGGAACGGCAGGTCCGCTTCGTTGTAGTAGCCGATACTGAAAATATCGTTTTTGCCGGCACGTAGAAAGCCATCCATGGCGCCGCCGTTATACGCCGTGCGGCTGCCGTCATAAGAGTGGTCCGGATCGTTGTATCCGCAGCCCTCGAAGTCGGTCGCCAGATCGAAGGTCTGGTGCGGAACGCCATTCGCGTCCGTATAGGTCAGGTTCTGGTTTCCGATCGCGCCAGGCAGCCAGCCGAGGAAGTGGTCGAAGCTGCGGTTCTCCATCGTCACGACGATGATGTGGTCAATGCCGCTCTTAGCAGGTACGGGCACCTCCGCTGACCCAGTGACTTCCGCCATTCCATCAACTGCCTGCGGTACGGGAAGCGTTTGTGTATCGGCTGCGCGGAGATCAGGGGCGGAGAAGCTTCCGAGACTCGAGCCTAAGCCAAGCCCGGCAGCGCCAGAACCGACGCTGCGCAAAAACTCACGTCGACGAAGATGCAAGTGGGTCCTCCTTGAATGGGCGTTGTGCGCGCATTCAGCGTTAACTTCGCAACATCTATACGCTACCGGAGCCCGGTTTCAAAATGGTGAACGTAACTAACCGGCCTCTAGTTCCGGCAAACTTCGTCCGCTAGGCACGCAAACGGGGAAGCACTTCTTCGCGCGACGTAAACTGCATAGCGCCAATCCCCAGCAGTTGCGCGGCCTCCACGTTGGCAATCCTGTCGTCTAAAAACAAGGTTCGCTCCGGCGTGGTTCCGATGCCCTGCAGGCATTCGTGGTAAATCGCAGGCTCCGGCTTTGCCGACTTGAGTTGGTAGGACAGCGTGACATGGTGAAAATAGCTGAACCGTTTCGTCCGGTCCCGTAAGGCTTCGCCCAGATCGCGAGGCATGTTCGAGAGAATGGCGATCCGCTTGCCAGACGCCCGTAGCTCGTCAACCCACTCCCACATCACGGGGTCGTAGTGCATCCAACTTTGGGTATCTAATTCGCGCAGCTGCTGGAGCGCAGCAGCGCTTAATGAAACACCGGCACCGTCTGCAATGGCGCGCCAGTATTCTTCGGCCGGCTGATCTTTGTCGTACTCCTGTCGGTCCGCCCAATACAGCTCGCTGAAGCGGTCCAGCGAGGTGCCAAGCACGGCGGCCATTTGGGCCTGCTCGGCTACCGTCTGATGGAACACCAGCACACCGCCGTAATCGAAGATTATCCCGTCGTAACGGTCAAGGGTAGCCATTGGCAATCGACAGTGTAGCGAATAGCGGAAAACTGGTAAAATAGGACATCACTAGCCGGATTGCTAACGCCTCGTGTTTGCATTGCTTTGCATCACTTGCCGGTACCTTTGTAGGAGTAATATTTGGCCGATCAAGATCCGCCCAGCACGCCGGGGCCTTTGTTTCCCCCTGCGAACACCAGTAATCTGATTCCCATCAACATCGAAGACGAGATGAAGCGCTCGTACCTCGATTACGCCATGAGCGTGATCGTGGGCCGCGCACTTGCCCGACGTCCGCGACGGTTTGAAGCCGGTCCACCGGCGCATTCTCTATGGCTTGCACGAGATGGGCCTGCACTTCAATCGGCCCGACTCGAAAGTGCGCCAAGATCGTCGGCGAAGTCCTGGGTAAGTATCACCCGCACGGCGACACGCCGGTGTACGATGCGTTGGTCCGCATGGCGCAGCCGTTTTCCATGCGCTACCCGCTGATGGATGGGCAGGGCAACTTCGGTTCGGTGGACGGCGATCCGCCGGCGGCGATGCGGTACACCGAGGCGCGCCTGTCGCGCATCGCCGGCACGCTGCTGGAAGACATCGACAAAGAGACGGTCGATTTCCGCGCCGAACTACGACGACAGCGAACAGGAGCCGGAAGTCCTGCCGACGCGCGTTCCGAACCTGCTTGATTAATGGCTCGTCCGGCATCGCGGTCGGCATGGCGACCAACATTCCGCCGCACAACCTGAGCGAGATCATTGACGCCACCATCGCGCTGATGGACGATCCGCACACGCCGATCGCCAAGATTCTGGAGATGGTGCCCGGCCCGGATTTCCCGACCGGCGGCTTTATCCTCGGGCGCGCGGGCATTCTCGACTACTACCTGCGAGGGCGCGGCAGCCTCAAAATCCGCGCCAAGGCGGCAACCGAAAAGCTCGGGCAAAGATCGCGAAGTCGATCGTCGTCACGGAGATTCCCTTCCAGGTCAACAAAGCCCGCCTCATCGAGCACGTAGCTGCGCTCGTCTGCGACAAGAAGATTGAAGGCATCTCCGACGCGCGCGACGAAAGCGATCGCGACGGCATGCGCATCGTCTTCGAACTGAAGCGCGGCGAGAACGCCGAAGTCGTCCTGAACAACCTGTACAAGCAAACGCAGATGCAGGTGAACTTCGGCGTCATCATGCTGGCCATCGTCAACGGCCAGCCGCGCGAACTGGGCATCATCGACGTCATCAAGCGCTTCATCGAGCACCGCGCCGATGTCGTCCGCCGCCGCACCGATTACCTGCTGCGGAAAGCCCGCGAACGCGAGCATATCCTGCTCGGCTTCCAGAAGGCCCTGGACAATCTCGATGAATCATCACCCTGATTCGCGCAGTCTGGAACGCCGCAGGAGGCGCGTGAACGCTTGATCGCGCGCTTCGAATTCTCTGAGCGTCAGGCGCAGGCCATCCTCGAACTGCAGTTGCAGCGCTTGACCGGCGATGGAGCGGCAGAAGATCCTCGACGAACTGGCGGAAATCCAGCGGCATGATCGCCGAGTATCTGGAGATCCTCGGTTCCGAAAAAGTGCTGAAGTGGCTGCATCATCAAAGAACTGAAGGAAGTCCAGAAGGAGTTCGGCGACGAGCGCCGTACTCAGATCATCGAAGACACCGGCGACATCCGTCTCGAAGACCTGGTGCAGATGGAGGACGTCGCGGTGACCGTTTCCCGCGGCGGCTATTTGAAACGCACGTCCGTGGACACCTATCGCCGCCAGACGCGCGGCGGCAAGGGCCGCATCGGCATGGGCACGCGCTCGGAAGACGTTGTCGAGCACCTGGTGATTGCCTCCACCCACGCCTACCTGCTGATCTTTACCAACAAGGGCCGCGTTTACTGGCTCAAGATCTACGAAATTCCGGATGCCGGCACTACCGGCAAGGGCAAACACGTCTCGGGTTTGATCAGCCTGCAGCCGGACGAGAGCGTCAAGGCGTTCCTGTCCGTGAAGGAGTTCGTCCCGGGAAGTTCATCGTCATGGTGACGCGCCAGGGCGTGATCAAGAAGTGCGAACTGACCGAGTTCGACAATCCGCTTTCGCGCGGCATCATCGCGCTCGCGCTGGACGACGGCGACGAACTGCTGGGCGCGGCCATCACCAACGGCAAGAACTTCATCTTCCTGGGCATCGCATGAAGGCATGGCGATCCGCTTCAACGAGGAGGAAGTGCGCGCCATGGGCCGACAGGCGCGCGGCGTCCGGGCCATGGATCTGGAAGAAGGCGATTATCTGGTCGGTCTTGAGATGGTCGAGGAGGAAGGCCTGATCCTGTCGATCTCCGAAAACGGCTATCGGCAAGCGAACCCCGCTGGAAGATTACCGGCTGACCGCGCGCGGCCGCAAGGGCGTCATCAACATGAAGACCACCGCCAAGGTCGGCAAGGTGGTCGCGGTGCTCTCGGTTCGCGAAAATACCGACCTGATGATCATCACAAAAGACGGCAAGATCATCCGCATCGAATCCGGCGAGATCCGCCAGGCCGGCCGCTCCACCCAGGGCGTGCGCCTGGTCCGTATGGAAGAAGGCGATCAGGTGGCGGCCGCTTCGTGCATCCCGGAAACAGAAGATCCGGGATTGAACGGAGTGGAATCTAAGAACGGCGAGTTGCCGCTGCAATAAGGCAGCGGTCGTTCCCAAGAAAGCCCCGAAGTCTTCCAGCTTCGGGGCTTTCTCATTTGTTAGCCGTCCATCATTGCTATACTCTGAATATGGCCACCCTTGTCACCTTGCAGGCTACGCCCGCGAAGCTCGACTCGGTGGAAATGGACGAAAAAGAACAGAGGCTATTCTCGGTGCTTACCGAACTCGGGCGCGTGATTGTCGCCTACTCCGGCGGAACGGATTCCGCCTATCTGGCGTGGGCCGCACAGCGCGCACTGGGGAAACGCGATCGCCATCACGGCTGATTCGGCCTCCATCCCGTCCTCTCATAAGCGCGATGCCGAAGCCTTCGCTCGCGAATGCGGGTTCCGGCACGAGTACATCGATACTTACGAATTCGAAAATCCCGATTACGTCAAGAACGATAAAGACCGCTGCTTTCACTGCAAGGATGAGCTGTTCGTTCGGCTGGAGGCGTTCGCGGCTGAACGCGGCTATGCGCACATCGTCTATGGCGTGAACAAAGACGATCTGGGCGATTACCGTCCTGGCCAGCGTGCCGCCAAAATGCACAGCGTAAAGGCTCCTCTGGTGGAAGCCGGCGCTGACCAAAGCGGAGATTCGGGAGCTGTCGCGCCGAGCCGGCCTGTCCACCTGGGACCGCCCCGCCGCCGCCTGCCTCAGTTCGCGCGTGCCCTATGGCACTCCGGTTACCAAGGAGACCATCCGGACGATTGAGGATGGGGAAGAGGCTATACGCGCGCTCGGGTTCCGTCAGTTCCGCGTTCGTTTTCATGGCGAGCTGGTTCGTTTGGAAATCGCACAAGAGGAACTGCATAAGGCGTTGACCCCCGGCATGGCGGCGGCGTTCACCCGCATCTTCAAACAACTCGGCTTTCTGTTCGTGACCTTGGATCTGGAAGGCTACCGCCAGGGATCGCTGAATGCCGTGCTTGGTGCGAGTGCTGTGACTGCAGCAAACGCCTAGAAAGCTCAGGATTCGGACTTAGTACCGCTGCCGCTCTTGCCGCTGCTGCTACTCGAGGGCGTTGAAGACTCGGAGGACTTCTCTGAGGAGCCGGACGACGACGAATCCGCTTTCTTCGTCGGCCCGTTAGGGGCAGGGTTATTGCCGGAGCCCTTGGCGTAGTCGGTGGCGTACCAACCGCTTCCTTTCAAGTGAAACGCAGGGGCGGAAATCAGTCGATGCACTTTTCCGCCACATTTTTCGTGTGTTTTCACCGGTTCGTCGGCAAACTTCTGCATCACTTCGAACGTCTCACCGCAGTTTTCGCACTGATATTCGTAGAGAGGCATTGTTATTGGTTGTGCTGAGGAGCCTTCGGAGCTTTTTGCACAATGGGCGGTTGCGCGGGTCCCACGGTGGGCAGCTCGTTGGCGGAATTCCCATTAGTCAGAGCGGCGATGGTCGTTTTTCCCGTTACCAGATCAACGGCTTGTTTCAGCAGATTGTCGTCCGTTGACTTGGGAGTTGTCTGCGGAATCGGGTTGCCCTCTTCGTCAACCTCCGGCGTCGTGTCGCTCTCGGTCAGCTGAACCGTTGGCGTGACACCCCCATCCTGGATCGCTTTGCCCGAAGGCGAATAGTACTTGGCTACCGAGAGGATAACTGCGCTGCCGTCATCCATCTGAATGGTCTTCCGCAGGCTCGCGTCGCCATAGCTGCGCTCGCCCACGACCTGGGCCCGCTTGTCGTCTAGCAGAGCCGCCGCAGCGATCTCAGATCCGCCCGCAGTCGACCGGTCGGTAATCACCACAACGGGGCCCTTCCAGACGGCGTCTTCGGGTTTCGCTTCGAAATCCGTTTTCTCCGCCTTCTGTCCTTGTAAGGCGGCAATCTGGCCCTTATCGAGGAACAAATTCGCAAGGGCAACGCCGTTCACTTGATCGCCTGTGGAGCAGTGGCGTAAGTCGAGTACGAAGTATTTCGCTCCCTGCTTCTTCAAGGCTTCGATCTTTTCCTTGGTTTCGTCCAGGCGGCTTCCCGCCAGACTCGTGACGTGAACATAGCCAACCCCATCCGGCATCAGCTTGCCCGTGATTGGGGGCAGCACCACGTTAGCGCGGGTCAGGGTAACTTTCTGCGGTTCGGGATTCCGTAAGCGAAGCACCGAAACATCAATCGAAGTGCCTGCCGCGCCGCGCAGCAACTGCTCTGCATAGGCAAGCGGCATGTCCCGGGTGGCAACGCCATTGATGCTCTCAATCAGGTCGCCGGTCGAAATCGACGCTTTGTCGGAAGGAGAACCCGGAATGGCATCCACGACCGCAACGTATCCATAACGTTTTGCAAGAATTAGCCCAACTCCGCCCTTTGCGGTCTCCTGGGTTTTCTGGTAAGCCTTATACTGATCCGCGTTCAGATAGCTGGCAAATGGATCGACCGACTCGAGCAGTCCGTCAATCGCTCCCAACGTGACGCTCTTCATGTCCGGCTCTTCGACGTACTCGAGCTTGATGCGCTCCAGCACATCGGTATACACCTTCAAGTGGGAATAAACGTCATCGGTAGCGACGGCGCGTCCACTGCGGGCTCCAATCAGTAGCAGCACAACGATGCACGTAGAGCTGCCGACAACGGTCCACTTAAAGCGGCTATTCATGAAAATGGTACTTAACAGAAGTATAGCGGAAACAACGGGGTATCACCCGTCGGCCACCGCTTCCGTTTAGACGTGCCGCGACCAGGAACGGAAGCCGCGCGGGCTTGTTTCGCGTTAAGCTACGGGCTGCAGCGAGGACCGCAGTGCTGACGCCGGACCGCCGTTCCCATTCGCAACAGACAGACATTTAGTTGTGAAGTGGAAAACACTGCCGGTTCGCCCGTCGCTTTCCACCCAGAGTTTTCCACCCATAAGGGCAGCAATCTGGGAAGCAATGGTTAATCCGAGACCCGTGCCGCCATAGCGGCGAGTAGACGAATTGTCCGCTTGGGTGAATGGCTCGAAGATGGTCTTCTGTTTCTCCGGTGAGATGCCGATGCCCGTGTCGGTCACCGAGAAATGCAGCATCGGCAAGCCCGCAGCGTCCCCATCCAGGTACAACTCAAACCGAACGTACCCGGTTTGCGTGAACTTGATCGCGTTGTCCAGAAGATTAGCGGCTACCTGGGTCACTCGATCGGGATCTCCCGCGATCGTCGATGGCACCTTGGCCGCAATGAAGGACGAAAACTGAAGGTTCTTTGCGGTCGCTCGAGTTTCCGTGCGAATCAGTAAATCTTCTAACGTGTCCCGAACGGAGAAGGGAACCGATTTCAGTTGAAAGTGACTGGTTCCGATGTTAGAAAAGTCCAGGATGGAGTTGACAATCTCCATCAACGAATCCGCGGATGATTTGACGATCTCCAGGTATTCCTGCTGATCCGGCTCCAGCCGGGTTGTGAGGGCGATTTCCGTCATGCCGAGAATGCCGTTGATGGGCGTCCGAATTTCGTGGCTGATGTTGGCCAGGAAGTCGCTCTTTGCCTGGCTTGCTTGTTCGGCCGCTTCTTTGGCGGATGTCAGTTGAGCCTCGGTATGACGCCGGACCAGAATTTCGGATTCCAGAGCATGGTTGCTACGGACCAGCTCGATAGTCCGTTCCTGAACACGAATCTCCAACTCATCGCGCGAGCGGCGGACCTGACGTTCGCTCTCCTGCAGCGCCGCTGTTCGTTCATTCACCAACCGCAGTAATTCTTGTTCCCGGCGTTTAAGCTGGTTCACCCGCCAGGAGTAAATACCGGCACAACTGCCTACCACCGCCATCCCGATCAGGATGAAAAACGGCAGAGTCTCGTAAAAGTGCGGCTGAAGAGTGATGTCGAGCGCAGTGCCGCGGTCACGCCAGTTGTCTCCAGAGCCGGCGCGCACCTTGAACCGGTAACGCCCAGGCGGAATGTTTGTATAGTCCGCAACACGTCGGTTCTGAGCCGGTGTCCAATCCTTATCGAATCCATCCAGCATGTAGCTAAACTGAACCGAGTTGGCGTGGATGAAGGCTGGGGCGGTGAACTCAAACTCCAATTGACCACGCCCGGGCGGAACCTCTAATGAGGCCCCAATCCCACGTTCCTTGCCGTCCACCAGAACGTGCTCAATCGTGGCCGCCAGTTCCTGGCCGTCGATATTTTTGCCGTGAGGCGTCAAAACCGCTAACCCGGCCATGGTGGGAAACGCGATGCGTCCATCGCGTAAACGCCAGCCGGCCGGCTGAAAGCCACCGTTGCATTCACGGCTCTTCATGCCGTCCGCCGTGCCATAAATAACAGGCGTGAGCAGGTGCAACCGGCCACTTGCGACAGCGATGAATTGCTTTTTGGCGATGGAAAAGATGCCGCGATTGCTACTCATCCAAAGGTGACCGTCCTGGTCATCCAGAATGGAAAACAGACTGTCGTCATAAAGGCCGCCGTCGGTGGTCACCGTGCTCAGGGCCCCGTTTTGCAGATGGCTGAGGCCGCCGCCATTGCTGCTGAACCAGATGCTGTTATCGGCATCCGCATAGACGGCCCGCACGACGTCGCTCGAAAGGCCGTTGTGCGTAGTCCACGCTTGAAAAGTACCGTTGTTCCAGCGGTTCAGACCGCCTGCGGTTCCGATCCAAAGCGCACCATCCGTACTTTGGCCGATTGCCAGCACATAGTTGTTGGAAAGCCCGTCTTTCGTTGTCAGTGTCGAGAACCGGCTGCCATCGAAGCGTGTCAGTCCATTCCGTGAACCGAACCAGACGTTCCCTGCGCGGTCCACGAAAGTACAATCCACCATCATCGTGCCCAGCCCCGATTCTTCATTCCTGGGTCTGACTTGTCCGTCCTTGATGCTGGCGATACCTCGCTTGGTGGCCACCCACATCGTTCCGCCAGAATCCTGGGCGATCGAAAAGACAAGCGAATCTGGCAAACCGTCGCGCACTCCATAAGTTGTCGCGTGACCGTTGCGCAAATTGGTGACGCCGTTATCCGAACCGATCCACCATCCGCCTTCACGGTCCTGAAAGGTGCCCAGCACCAGCTCCGACGGCAATCCTTCGTGCCGCCCTACCACCTGAACCGCCGCTTCCCGCAAACAATGCAAGCCGGCACCGGCAACGCCAAACCAGATGCTTCCTTCGCGATCCTCCAGCAGCCCCCACAGCATCATGCTTTTGCCTGCTAGCGGATCCTGCAAACTTTCGAACCGGCCGTTTGCATAGCGGCTCAACCCCAACGGGCTCGTTCCGATCCATATACTGCCGGCCCGGTCTTGCCGAAGGGAGCTAACCGCATTCGCCGCCAGGCCGTCCGCGGTGGTATAACGCCGAAGCGTCTGGCCGTGGAGGACGTAAAGGCCATCCATCGTCCCCAGCCAAATAGAGCCGTCACTTGCCGCGCAAATGGCAGGAACATACCTCGATTGCAACTCCGCGTTTTGTGCGGGCGTCGTTAATTGTTCGTGTGCAAAGGTATTGAAGCCGTTATGCGTCCCGATCCAAAGCGTGCCGCTGCTGTCTTCTGCCAGGCTGAAGACCGAGTTGTCGGCGAGACCATCCGCCTTGGAGTAAGCGCGAAACGAGCCGTTCTCGAAACGCACCAATCCGCCGCCGTCGGTGCCAATCCATAGCACGCCGTGTTTGTCCTGGTAGAGACAAAGAACAGCGTTGGCAGATAAGCCGTTCTTCGCGGTATAGACGGTGAAGTGATCGTTCTCCAGACGGGCAAGACCCCCGCCGTTGGTGCCGATCCACAGAGCATTTTTGCCGGCCGGGAACAAGGACGTTACCGTCTTATTGGGCAGTCCGCTATTCCGGAGGCTGTAGACCGAAAAGGTGTTCCCATCGAATCGAGCCAGTCCTTCTTCCGTGCCGACCCAGATGTATCCGTTCTCGGTTTGCGCTAAGGCCAGAACGGAATTTTGCGGCAAACCTTGCGCAGTCTGCCAAGACTGATGCAGCAACGAGTTGATCGGCTGGTGCGGATCGAGTGCAGCGTAGGCAGCACCTGGCCCAACCCACATTGCTGCAATCCAGAGAAGGCTAAACGACAAGTTTCGGCCAAGGGATGACCCATGGGCCAGGCCTCGGCGCTTCGCAAACTTCGTCATTGCTTCGAAAGGAGTCACGTAGGCTTAGGAACCTAATCGGCGGTTCTGCCGAAAAGTTCGCAGCTTTCCGCCTAGAGAGTAGGTGAGGTGGAGAAAGCAAACGTCTCAAACGTAGGAAAATAGTACGCTGAGTCAGGGAATGCCTCATCCACTCCGAGTCGAGTACGCGCATCAGCGTAAAATCCGAGATCGCAATAAAGGGTATTACCGGGTGGCGCATCTTCCCATTTGGATCTGGGTGTTCTTTCTTGCACCTGGGCCTTGGACCTTCGAACTCTTCGCGCATGGCTTAAGTCCGACCCATCTTCTGTGGCTTGCGGTGGTATTGATTGCGACCGCGATGGCCGGGTTTGCCGGGCAGTTGCCTGGGGTTGAGCCCAGGCCGTATATCTTAAAGTTTTCAGAAGACAAGCCCAATCCGCTCTATCGTCGTATTTGCTACACCTTTGCCTGGAATGCCCTGCTAAATTTCGCTTTGCTGAACTTGGCCGGACTAATTGTTGCCGTGCTAGCGCAGCGCTGGTTGCTGAAACAAATCTACAATCTTGCGTACTTGCCGGTACTCGGGGTTATGCTGCTGCTGGGTGCATGGGGTAAACTGCCGCGCGCCGGCCGGTCTACGAAGGGAGAGGGCGTGGAGCGGCGCTATTTTTACGGTGCCGTCTGGGCTGTAACGCTCGCACAAACAACGCTGCTTGTCCTGTGGAAGGCCCTACCTCGCGGTCGTGAAGGTGATGCTCTCAAGTTGGCTGCGTTCGTCATCGTCCTGGTCGGCGTTGGCGTGAGTGCCGTCTACGGACTGCTGCCACGAACGCGACCCATTCTGCCCGGAGAGTTGATCGTCGCCGATTGATTCTTCTCCTTGCATTGCTTTGCGTGCTTGTGACAGCACTGCTCGCCGGAGCGCTGTACCAGCAAGTGGGTCTCTGGCACGACCGGCGCTCCCATCCGCCATTGGGGCAACTGATTGCCATCGCGGAGACCGAGCGGAAGCCCACCCTCTTGCATCTGCTTCAACACGGTGCCGGGGAGCCCGCCGTCATTTTCGAATCCGGTATCGCCGGCAGTCTCCTGGGCTGGTCGCTCGTGCAGAACAGGGTCGGGGAGTTCACCAATGTTATAAGCTACGATCGCGCAGGCCTGGGCTGGAGCACGCGGTCGAAGCAACCGCGCACTGTAGAGAATATGATTGCGGAGTTGCATTCGCTGCTCGACGCCGCCTCCATCCGAGGTCCCGTCATCCTTGTCGGGCATTCCTTTGGCGGACTCCTGATTCGTGCCTACGCGCACCGTTGGCCGAAGCAGGTTGCCGGTCTGGTGCTAGTCGATCCCGTCGGGCATTCCAGTTGGGCTCGCGCTCCGCACGCCGAACGGTCGCGGCTCAAGATGGGCGTGGTGCTGTCCCGGCGAGGAGCCATGCTTGCCGACCTCGGTGTGGTTCGCGGCGCTCTCACTCTACTCACTTCGGGAAGGCGCTGGCTGCCCCAGCAGGTCAGCAAAGCCACGGCGGGACGAGGCGCCTCTGTGCTGGAACGCTTGGTCGGCCAGGTGCGGCAATTACCTGAATGGTCCCATCCGAAGATCCGAGCCCACTGGAGCGACGGTCGCTGCTTTCGGGCCATGGCCGACTACCTGGAAGCACTTCCTGAGTGCGCCTCGTATGCCGTCGATCTCAGCGTCCCTGCGCATATACCGGTGACTGTTTTGTCGGCAAACAGCGCCACCGAACCGGAACGGGCAGAGCGAGACGCGTGGGTTGCGGCAAGCCGGCGCGGAACCCATATTCAAGTACCAGACAGCGGCCATTGGATTCAGATCCAACGTCCGGACGTCGTCATCGAAGCAGTTCGCGAGATGGTTGGCTGGGCCCGTGCCGGCTTGCTACTGCAAGACAGTTAATGTCAGATGTTCCACCGGGACGAACAAGCTTCCCTCCGTGGTGCCCTGCGGAGCAATGCGCTTCAGTTCCGCCGCAAGTTTGTCGTAAGAGATTTTGCCGCTCAGTGCATTCCGGAACGACTTGGTGACCCGCGTCACCTGCTCGGCCGTTTCGTGCGCGAACTCCAGGCGGAAATGCCGGATGCCTGCTGCCAGCCACTCGCACATATGTTCGCTTGCCTGTTGCGCTTCGGCGCCGAAAACCGTATTGCGGCAACCGATATCAGCCATCAGCGGATGCGTGCGGCCATTGAAGTCGCGCAGGGAAACCACATGCTTCTCGCATGGGCGACCGCAATCTTTATAGCTGGTTCCGGTAGAAAGAAAGCGGCAGAAGACGCAGTGCTCGGTGTGGAACACGGGCAGATGTTGATACGCAATGGCCTCAATGCAGTCGCCGCCAACGCGCTCGGCGAGTTGTGCCACTTGATGCGCATTCAGATCGTGTGTTGGTGTGATTCGTTGGAGGCCCATCGCCAGGAATGAGGCAGCCGTGATTGAGTTTGCGGCATTCAGACTGAAATCGCCAACCAGCTGTCGCGCTTCCCGGCTTTGCAGTGTCTCCAACAGCCCGCCCGAGCGCACCAGGATGGGTGCGTCTAAGCGAACCAGAAAATCGACAATCTTTTCTTCGCCGGGCTTCAGGATACGAGGGCTGGCCACGCGCACTTCAATGCCGTGTTGCTTTACACGGTCCACTGACGGCTTCAATCCGTACAGGTCCAGGTAGTCCAAAGTAATACTGGCCGGTGTTTGTGCAAGCGCCGCTTCCAGTTGTTCCGCCGTGCGTACCAGCAGGTGCAATGCAGGCTCGCCCGGCAAGGCAGTTACCGCATTGGGAATACTTGAGCTCACGATTTGCGCCGCATCGGCCACCAAGCGAGCCGGCATCGCGGTTTGCCGATCTTGCAGCTGAGCAACGGCGTTCCGGCGCACTTCGTTCAGAAGCGAGGAGGGCAAGAAGGGCGAGCCTTGCAACTCTAGCTCAACATCAGCCAATTCGTAGGCCGTGTTCCCAAGACGTCCCAGCTGTTCGCGCACGAACTCAGGGCTGACGGTGCGATTTCTCGCCTCGCTCAACGGAGATTCCGATTGTGCCGAGACCGCAATCTCGGGATGCCGAACTAACGCCCATTCCGTTCGTAATGCCTCGCCCACCTTGGCGACCACGCGCACGCGCACGGCTTGCCTGGCCACGGGGGTCGTTGCTTCAAGAAAGGGCCGTACCACGCGATCGAGTTCCGGGTCATGCGTGCGCCAAAGCAAATCGCCGGCGTGAATGCGCGACGGCTCGATCGCATTGTTTCCGAAGCGTAGCTCGAGAGCTCCATCGGGTAAAGGACGAACTTCGTAGACGCGCCCACCCTCTTCGCGCTCTTCGGGGCTGCGCCAATCCGCGGCATCGAACACCACACCGTCGCCGGGTTTCAGGGGGAAGTGCACGTTGGCCGCAGCCGGCTTCACAATCACGGAGTCGCCTGTCAGCCGCAGCACTTCGCCCATGCAAATACCGCGATGGCGCGGCGCACGGCCGTTCACAACCGTCTGATGATTCGTACCCGAAACAAAAAATGGCCCAAGGCCGCGCGAGTACGCTTGTTCCAAACGAAGCTTTTCTCTCGGGTCGATGGCAAACGGAAGCGATTCAAACGCCTGATCGACGGCCTTCCGGTAGGCGCCGGTTGTCAGCGCCACGTACTCAGCGTCCTTGTATCGGCCCTCAATCTTCAGGGCTGAAACACCGAGCGCCACGATCTCCGGCACATGCTCAAGCGTGTAAAGATCGCCAGGCGAAAGCAGATAGCGAGCATCCGCCAGCGGCTCGTGGCGACCGTCCACAATCAGGTCATACGGTAAGCGGCAGGCCTGTGCGCACTGTCCTCGATTAGCACTGCGGCCGCCCCAAGCCTCGGACGAAAAGCACTGTCCGGAGTACGCGACACACAGCGCGCCATGCACGAACATCTCGAGTTCAGCATCGGTCTCGGCACGAATGGCGGCGATCTCTTTGAACGACAGCTCGCGCGCCAGTGTTACGCGAGCGACGCCCGACCTCTTGGCCATGCGTGCACCCGCCGCATCCGTTATGCTCATTTGCGTGCTGGCATGCAGTTCAAGGCCGGGCGCAATCTGCCGCGCCAAGTGCAATGCGCCGACATCCTGGATGATCAGCGCATCCGCGCCCGCTTCCGCAATGGCCGCAATTGTCCGGGCCGCCTCATGCAGTTCGTGCTCGAAGATCAGGGTATTGAAGGTGATGAAGCCCCGGACACCGCGCGCGTGCAGCGTGCGCATTACCTCGGGCAGCTCTTCCAAAGTAAAGCCGACCTTAGCGCGCGCCGTGAAGTGCTTCAGGCCGAAATACACGGAGTCCGCACCAGCCTCCACCGCTGCACGCAGTTGGGGCCAGTAACCGGCGGGACTCATGATTTCGGGCTTGGTTTGGGCTACTTCGTTGGACATCTACAAACGCGAGGAGAGCAGTCACTTCCAGGGTAACTGTTTCCAGCTGCGTTTTGGGTGTGTGGTTTGAGGCTTCAGCCGGATGGAAGGCCGAACTGAAGCCTCAGAAGAGTAACGCTTACACCATCCCGTTTGGTTTGAGAACCACCTTAATGCAGCCGTCCTGCTTGTCGCGGAACGTCTTATACATCGCCGGCGCGTCCTCCAGCGGAACCTTATGCGTGATGATCGCCGACGGATCGATCTGGCCTTCCACAATCTTGTCCATCAGCGGTCCCATGTATCGCTGCATGTGCGTTTGGCCCATCTTGAACGTAAGCGCTTTGTTCATGGCTGCGCCCATGGGGATCTTATCCACCATGGAAATATAGACGCCGGGGATGGAGACCGTACCGCCCTTCCGGCAGCACATAATCGCCTGACGAAGCACGTGCGGACGATCCGTTTCCAGCTTCACGGCCGTCTTCACCGCATCCATGTAGGTGTCGAGCCCGCCCCCGATATGAGCCTCCGTACCCACCGCGTCGATACAGCGGTCCGGACCACGGCCGTTGGTCATCTCCATCAGCCGTTCGTGGACGTCCTCTTTCATGAAGTCGATCGTCTCGGCTCGTCCCACTCGACGCGCCATTTCCAGCCGTTCCGGGACGGTATCGATTGCAATCACTCGGCCGGCCTTGAACATCCAGGCGCTCTGAATGGCGAACTGCGCCACCGGTCCACAGCCCCAAATGGCAACCGTGTCACCGGGCTCGATATCTGCGTTCTCTGCGCCCATGTATCCCGTAGGGAAAATGTCCGACAGAAAGAGAACTTTCTCGTCTGGTATTCCCTCTGGCACCTTGATAGGGCCAACGTTTGCCTTTGGAACACGAAGATACTGTGCCTGGCCGCCCGGAAACCCGCCAAGCATGTGCGAGTAGCCAAACAATCCAGCCGGCGATTGTCCCATCGCCTTCCGCGCTAGTTCCGCATTCGGATTGGTGGTGTCGCAACAGGAAAATAACGTTTTCTTACAAAAAAAACATTCCCCGCACGCGATGGTGAACGGAACTACCACGCGATCCCCAACCTTGAATTTTGTAACAGCGCTGCCGAGTTCAACCACCTCGCCCATGGGCTCATGACCCAGGATGTCGCCCTTCTCCATGGTCGGCATCATGCCGTCGTACAAATGCAAGTCAGAACCGCAAATCGCCGTAGAAGTAATCCGGATGATAATGTCGTCCGCATCCAGAATTTTAGGGTCGGGAACCGTCTCAACGCGAACGTCTTCCTTCCCGTACCAACAAAGTGCTCTCACAGTTGCTCCTTCCTTCCGTGCTGTAGATGCAACTACCGGGGATTCACGGTGCCCGTACTTGCGGCAGGTAAATGAGCGGGAAGTACTGTCGCTAAGGCGCGACGCTGATAGAAAACGGGGCGGCATTCCAGCCGGTGATGTCCACGCGCATCGCACCTGATCCTGCAGGCGCCTCTATCGTGAGGGAACGCTTCTCGCCGGGAAGTAATGAGATGTAGTTTTCGGCGTAGTATGCCGGCAGGATGCGCGCGCCGTTCGCCGCACTTCGTAGTGTTAGCTTCGTCATTAGGGACACACTGTTCCCGCTGTTCATCAATTCCAGGTTGATGCGTGCCATGTCGCCGTTGCGCGTCCATTTGCCGGTACCCGTAACAGGCGCCGAAGGAAGCGAGTTCAGCTGCTGATAGGTGGCGGGCTGAGCGGCCTGCGTGTAGAAGTTTTCTGAGAGCAGCTTGCCGCTGCCGTCAAGCAGTTCCAATTTCACAAACACAACGTCATTCGCAGCGGCTTCTGGAATAGTAAGGCGGAAGCTGTCTTGCTCCGATGCTGCGCCCACGGTCAGCTTCTCTTCGTGCGTAGAGAGCTCGGCGCCGGCGCTGGAAAAGATGCGCGCGCGCAGAGTTGCATTCGTTATAGGTTGCACCGTGTTGTTCACTGCAACCAGCATCAGGTCGGGCAGATTCATCTGGACATGAATTGGTTCGCTCGCCTTCTTTACCGCGTAGTACGAAGCCTGCGTGTCGTAGTCTGAACTGAGAATTTGCCACATGGTGCTGGGCCACGCCGGCTGCGTCATCCACAACATGCGGCCGCTGTTGGGATTCCAGAGATGTGCGTTGAAGCCTTCGAAGATAGCGCGGTGCGCGTCGTAGTTCAGCAACTGCGCCTTGCGTTCGAAGTCCACTAAGTCCTTCCCCGGGCCATACTGTTCCGCGATGGTGTCCATGAACGGTGTGATCACTCCGTTGCCGCTGGCGTGCCAGTCGTGATAAGCCCAGACATCGTTGGGAGGCCACTGGTCGGCCGGTGCGACGAACGCCTTGAAGGCATCGATGGTGGGCATCGACGGAATCCCGAGTTCCACCGCGAAGCCGCGCGCGTGTTTCGTAAAATACTCGCTCAGCGGAAATAATCGATATGGACCGCTGTTTTGCAGACTGACGCTGTTCGAGTCCGGCGCATAGTAGCGAGTTCCGTCCAGCGTACGAATCAAATCGTCCAGACCTTTGTTTACCGCTGGAGCCGGAACGCCCTCATTGCGACCGCACCAGATAGCAATCGACGGGTGATTACGGAAACGCAGGATGACGTCCCGGGCATTGGCAAGAAACAACGCCGAGTCGTCCGGTTCCACGTTGTAATTCTGCGTAGAATCCCAGAAGTCGTTCCAGATGAGAAGACCGTATTCATCGGCCAAATCATAGAAGGTAGCCTCCGTGTCCTGTCCAACCCAATTTCGAATGATGTTCAGGTTGGCATCGCGATGAAGGCGGAAAAAGGGCTCCAGATGCGCCCTCGACACTCGTTTTCTCGAGTCGTCCATGCCCCAACTGCCGCCCTTGCAGGCGATGCGAACCCCGTTCACTTTGATGGCGAGAAAAGGCGCTACTTTTGTATCTGACACGGCGTGAACGGCCGGTGACACTTCCCCTTCGTGTGTCAGACTAGGCACCCACCCTTGGGCGGTTTGAATAATGCCCTCGTGCGTTACATTCACTAACGGCTGCCCCAGTGCCTCTGTTGGTGAAAGGTCGACACGCCGCAAGTGGCCGGTGTGGTCCAGCAGCGACAATTCATAAGTGATCTCGCGAATGCCAAAGCGGAGAGCTTTGGTATCGGAAACGTGCCCTTCCACGCGAAACGCCAGATTCAAGTGATAAAGATCCGGCCTGCCGTACCCGTTGGGCCACCACAGCCGTGGATGCTCGACAGACAGTTCCTGGAACTCCGCCGGCGTAAGGCGAACGACCGAGTTGCCGGGCTCCGCGTTCACACGTTTAGTGATGCGGACTCCTTCGAATGACGCCTCAAGAACACCCGAAACGGGCTGGTCGGCGTCGTTATGAATGGGTACGGCAATCAGCACGTCGGCGCGGCTGGTGTCGGGCAGCGGCAATGCCGTGATCACTTGCGGGTCACCCATTCTTACTGCTTCCGTCGCGCGCAGAGTAACTTCTTGCCAGATCCCGCTGTTGCGGTCGCGGATGCCCGGAATCCAGTCCCAGCCTTCGGTCGCCACAAAAGTGGGGCCGTCCAGACATTGAATGCCGCCATTTTCACCCGGTCCGGCGCTGACGGATTGCTCATGCGGAATGCCCGGATGAATCGGGGGAGAGATCAGAACCGCCAGTGCATTCGGTTCCCCTAGCCGTACCAACTCGGAGACATTGAACTGACCTCGCACAAAGGCGCCTTTGATGTTGCCGATGCGCTGGCCATTCAACCAAACCGCGGCCGCGTAGTTGATGCCCTCGAAAGTGAGGGTCAGCACGTGCCGGCGCAGGTCTTTCGGCGGCATGAAGTCGACGCGATACCAATAGTTCTGGCGGCTTAACTTTTCCGGAATGGCCAAGTTGTTCAAACCGAAATCGGGGTCAGGATAAACACCGCGATCGATGTACGTGGTCAGCACCGTTCCCGGCACGGTCGCGGCCAGCCACCGCCGGGTATCGAAGCCGGGCATAGAAATCAGACCTTCATCGCTCGTGACGTCAACAGCAGCGGCAAGTTTCCATCCACCTTGGATTGCCCATTCATTCGGTCCTCGTGGCGCCAGCGTCGAAACGGGGTTCTCGATTGGCTTTGCCACGGCGGTAGAAAAGGGGGCCGCCGACTTGGGTAAGGTAGCCGGGTTCTGCGGAGACCGGTAACCTGCTTGCTCACGCGATTGCACTGGCCAGTCATGCGAGGGCGTGTCGAACACGATCAAGTCTGGATTCGGGTGCGCTCCGGCACTTGCGCGTATTTCCTCGTCTGAAGCAGCGTTGTCAGTCACGGTGAACGAGGCAATCTTGCCGCCGAAGTGCTCCGCGTCAGGCCATGGCAGTTGCTCTGGCGCAACGTGAACTTCGCGCGACGCACCAGCGAGCGACACTGCCTTCTGTCCCAGGGCGTTCCCGTCCAGCCACAAATGAATGGCTTTGCCGTCGTAGGAAGCGGCGGCAAAGTGCCACTGACCCGCTGTGATTACAGCCGCATCGCCCGAGATCGCGCCAGCACTGCCGATCCAGAAACTTATTTTTCCGCTATCGATTGCCAGATAGCGCTGAATATCCGACGCCGATCCGTTGCCGATACCACCCAGCAGCGTTCGCGTTGGAGTTGTCGTTGAAAGGAACCAGCAGGAGATCGTCCAGTGCTCTGCCACCGCTCGGCTCAGCGTAGATTTATACCCAAGTCCGCTCGCGATAAATTGTCCGTTGTAAGGTCCGAAGGGTGGCGCATTGGAAGCCAGAGCGCTGGGCAGCAGTTGCGAGAGCGCAAGCGTGGACAGGGTAATGCCCAGGAGTAAGGTGCGGATGATTGTCAGCAACTTGAGCCATGATATAACCGGACTGCCTTTTCCGAACGCACACAGAAGACAGCCGCCACAAAATGAAAAGCGAGCAGGTACGCCGTCATTTCAGTCCGACTGGTACTTCCTTCAGGTGCTGTTCACTTCCAACTTAACTAAGGGAAATCATGCTGACTCGACGAAGTATCTTAGCTTGGGGAGCGGCTGCTGCATCCCATTCGCTATGGGCAAAGCAAAGCGCAAAGCCGAATTTGAACAGTAACTTGCGCGTTTATGATCTTGCGACTAAGTCAACGAAAACAATCTACTCTGCCCAAGGTGTGTTCGAGGCGCCGAACTGGTCGCCTGACGGCAAGATGATTTTGTTCAACACCGGCGGAGACCTCTTCCAGTTGCCGGCGGCAGGCGGCACACCGCAGCAGGTGGACCTGCAAGGTCTAAAGAAGTGCAACAACGATAAGGGCTATTCGCCCGACGGCAAGCTGATTGCATTCTCGTCTTCGGGGCAAGCCAAAGGCTCGCAGGTCTTCACCGTCCCGGTTACCGGCGGCAAGCCCACCATGATTGTTCCCGAAACACCCAGTTACTTTCACGCGTTTTCACCCGATGGGAAGTACCTCTCATTCGTGGCTCAGCGAAGCGGCAACTTCGATCTGTTTCGTGTGCCCACACAGGGCGGGGAACAGGAACGGCTTACTTCAAGTCCCGGCTATGATGACGGACCCGATTACTCACCCGATGGCAAGTGGATCTACTTCAATTCCAATCGCTCCGGCAAATGGGCTGTCTGGCGCATGCCGGCCGATGGCGCAGGAGCAAACGACAGCAAAGCCGAGCAGGTGACGTTTGATGAAGTGGAAGACTGGTTTCCGCACTGCTCGCCCGATGGCAAGTGGATTGTATTCGTTGCTTTCCCCAAGGGAACGGAGACGCATAACGATCGCATGCCGGGTGTGGAACTGCGGCTTATGCCGCTGCCGGGAATGCACATGGAACGTGCGAGCAGCCAACTGCTGACAACCTTCTACGGCGGCCAGGGAACTATCAACGTGAACTCGTGGTCGCCAGATTCGAAGCAGTTTGCCTACGTCGAATTCCAATTATGAAGCGCTCGCTTGCGATTCTGTTGCTGCTTTCAGCGGCTGCGGTAGTGAATGCCCAGAACGGGCCGCGTCCTCCTATCGTCGGTGTCGCGCATATCTCGTTGCTGGCTCATGATTATGAAGCGTCACGAGCGTTTTACCGCGATATGCTCGGTTTCGAAGAGCCATATTCGCTTACGAATAAAGATGGCTCCCCGTCCATGACGTTTTTCAAAGTGAATGAGCGTCAATACATCGAACTCGCACCCGAGAAGCAGCCGGACACGCCGCGAGTGAGCCACATTGCGCTGCAGGTGGAGGACGCCGAGGCAATGCGCAAGTATCTTGCCGGCCGTGGCGTCGCAGTACCCGATCATGTGCCGACGGGACGAATCGGAAACCTGAACTTCATGATCAAAGATCCGCAAGGGATGAGTGTCGAGATTGTGCAATACGGCCCGAATAGCTTGACAGTGCAGAATCGCGGCAAGTTCCTGTCGAACAAACGTATCTCGTCGCACATGATGCATGTCGGTTTCGTGGTCACAGATATCCAGGCCGAGCTTCGCTTCTACCAGGACGTACTCGGCTTTCGCGAGTTCTGGCGCGGCAGTAAAGACGACAAGACGCTCTCCTGGATCAACCTGCGGTTACCCGAAAGCGACGACTACATCGAACTGATGTTGTACGGCACTGCGCCCGCGGTGAAGGACCAGGGCAGCGCCAATCACCTTTGCCTTGAGGTTCCGGACGCGCAAGCGGCTGTGACGACATTGTCCGGCCGTGTTGCAGAGGCACATTACACGCGCCCGCTCGAAGTGCGGACGGGAAAGAACCGCAAACGGCAGGTCAACTTGTTCGATCCCGATGGCACACGCACGGAACTGATGGAAGGGAACACCGTTGACGGCACGCCTGCCAAGCCTTCGGCTGCGCCGCTTCCGAGTGCTACTCCCGACCGCAATGCGGGAAACGCTGCCATACAATAGCGCGCATGCTTCCTGGTGCACGCCTCATGGGATTTGTCCCTACCCGCAACGCCGAACGCGCGCGCGAGTTTTACGAGAAGACCTTAGGCCTGACGTTCGTGAGCGCAGATCCATTTGCAACGGTGTTCCAAACCGGAGACAGTTTGATTCGGGTTGTCAATGTGCCCGAGTTCACACCGCATCCATTCACGGTGTTGGGATGGGAAGTCGACGACATCGAGCCAGCCGTCAAATCGCTGAAGGAGAGCGGGACCACGTTCCAGCGCTATCCGTGGGTGCCGGCAAGCGACGGGGAAATCTGGACGGCACCTGATGGCAGTCGTGTGGCGTGGTTTGTCGACCCGGATGGGAACACCCTGTCGCTTTCCCAGCATCGCCGCTAGCGCAGAAAGAACCGTCCCTACGCGTTCAGTGCAGTATTGATGCGCGTGATGGCTTCGTCAATCTCAGTGGTGCTTCCGAAGCCGATGGTTACGCAATCCACGCCTGCTTTGCGAAATGCGTAGTTAACGGCAGCCTGCCGGTCATCCGCGTTCTTAAACCGGCCCTCGCCTACCAGCTTCATGCTGATGATGCCGGCGCCCCCCGCTTTCGTCCGCTGCATATGGTCAACCACATATGGCACATCGCCTTGCGCTTCGATATCTTCCATGGAGGGCGTATCCATGCGCGTGCCGTTGTGATTCATACGAATCATCGCGACATCCAGGAACGGATTTCCTGGGAATGCAGCCAGCGCTTGCTTGCCGTGCACCGAAGCGCCATGCGCCAGCATTAACTTCTTCTGCTTGGCTTCCTGGAACGCGTCCTGCAAGTGCTTGGTCTCTTCCGGCCAGTTCGGACTGCGGACACAGTGCAGCAGCATGATGTCGACATAGTCGGCCCCGAGTGCGCCGCGCAAGCGATTGACGGCTGCCATTGGATCTTCGGAGTGATGCACATCGTACTTGGTCATCAGCTGGTAAGAGTCGCGGGGCAAACCCTTCAGCGCCACCGAGAGCATCTCCGGCATGCCGTGGTAGGCATCTGCGGTTTCAAAAAAGCGAATGCCATTGTCGTACGCGTAACGAACCAGCCGGGTGAACTCCTCCTGGCCAAGATGGCGTTGTTGCGCGCCCGAGTGCGTGCCCGTTCCGAATGCCAGGCGCGTCACCTGCACGTTCGACTTCCCGAGTGTGACCCGGTCCGTAGCGGAAGGTTTTCCGGTGGTGGTGGCGGCAGCTGCAGCGACGGCGGGCAAGGCAGTAGCAGCAATGCCGGCTTTCAGAAAATCGCGTCTGGATGATGACATGCGTCCCTCTCCGCCTCACGCTAGCACAGTTCGGATCGATTCCCTAGGCTTGTCTTCCCGCCGGCCTATTGACCAATCCAGATATCCTGTTGATCGCCCGATTCCACAAAGAACAAGGAGCGATCGTCGGGCGATAAGGCGAAGCGCGCGTGAATGTCAGATCGAGTGGTCGAGAGTTCCTGCTTCAACTTGTGCGTCATCACGTCGGCCAGGTAGATGCCTTCGCTGCGGCTGAACAGCAGCTGGCGCGAGTTCTGGAGCCACACCGCCGAAACATACGGAGCGCTGGGAGCGATTTCCCAAAAATCCTGAGTGGCGGGCGTTAGAACAAACAGCGCGCCCCGGCTGAATCCTTCAGAGCGCATCCGTCCAACCACCTTCTGCTTGTCGGGCGACCAGGCAATCGGCCGGAACACCGAAGGTACGCCAAAGTTCTTGACCGGGGCACCGGGTGGAAGCAGGGAAAACGGCGTCGCATTAGCGGGGTACGCCACCAAATCGCCGGACGGGTCCCAGGCGAACGGCACAATACTACCGTTCGTAAGTTTGCGCAGACCGGTGCCATCCGGGTGAATGGCCCAAACCTCAAACGTCCGACTGCGGTTTGAAGTGAATACTATCTCGTTCCCGTCCGGCGACCAGTGAGGATCACGGTCATCATATACATCGTTCGTGAGTCGCCGCGTATCGGAGCCATCTGAGCGGATGAGCGCCAGATCCTCCTGCGGATCTTGCACCCGCACCACAATCGACTGACCATCGGGTGACATATCAGGTTCATGCAGGGTTCGTTCACCGGCCGTAAGTGCGGTTTTCTGGTTCAGGTCGAGTGCTTTGCCGGGATCAAACGGCACCTTATACAACTCGCTTAGCGGCATGCGGCGGACGTAGGCAAGTTCCTTGCCGTTCCGGGCAAACGTCGTCCAGCCTGTATACGATGACGGCGTTGTTACCGATTCCGGAGCTCCTTCCACCTTGCCGGACTCTTCATCAATCCGAACTCGCCACAGGTTCATGGCGCCACCTCGGTCGCTCGAGAAATACAGGAACCGGCCGTCGGGCGACCACGCCGGACTCCAGTCGGTCCACGCATCGTGCGTCACCGGCACCGGACGTGCCGAAGTGCCATCTGCTTGAACCGTCCAAATATCGCGATCGCCGTTGGGGTCGGTATCCCAAAAGGCAATGCGATTTCCATGCGGCGACCAAGCCGGCTGTAGCGCCGAAAAGACCGTCTGAGCGGGAGTCACTCGCTGGATTTGTTTGCTTTTCAAATCCAGCACTTCTACCGCGCTGCCACCGTTTGCCGGGTTCTCGCCCGGGTCGATGAAAGTGCCGGTGGAGAAAGCGATTTTGCTGCTGTCCGGGGACCAGGTCGGGTAATAGCCGGTGTTGGTCAAGCGCTTGGTCCCTCGGGACTGCGTGTTCAGCAGGAACAGCCCCCCGCCTTCGCGATCGCTTCTAAACGCGATATTCGCGCCATCGGGCGACCAGGCCGGCTGATAGTTATCCTCTAGCGCGCCGGGCGTGAGTTCGGTCACAGCCGATGTGGCCAGATCTCTTTGATAGATCTCCCAGGTCCCTCCGTCGCGACGGGCGTAGGCCAAGCTCTTGGCATCCGGCGAAAAGGTCGGAAAGGCGCACAGCGCCTCGTCATTAGTAAGCCTTTGAAAGTGGTTGAAGTTTTGAGTTCGAATGGCCACCGGAGCGCGATGGTAGAAGACCGCAATCAGGAGTGCCGCCGCCACCCCGGCTATCACAAGAGCGACAGTCCAACGCCGAAAGCCGGCTGCTGGACCTGCCGGCGCAACGGTGACAGGCTCAGAAAGTGCAGGCGACGCCACAACCAGTGGCGATTCGACCATGGGCGGCGTAGCCGTTTGCGGCGGTTCGGGCGTTGCTGCCATCGCAAACGAAGGTGCATATCCGCCCCGCGGCAGCGAAATTCGGATTGGTTCCGCTGCCCCGCCGCCGTCGTAGTACTTCTGTAAACGGGAGCGAAGCCGGCTGGCTTCCACACGCACAATCGGATCCAAACGCGGATCGAAGTCATCGCCTCGGTCAAATACTTCAACGCCGAGGGTGTATTCCTTCAAATCGCCTACGCGTCCCTCCAAACGTTTGTGCACCAGGTGACGTAATAGCCGCTGCTGCCGCGCAGCTCCGGCGAATGCATCGCTGTGCAACAACCGGTCGAGCGCGCCTAATACGTCTTCCGAGGAAGGCGTATCCGGTGCGGCGGACACGGGCCCTTGGTTTTGCCCAAGGTGATCTGGACCAAGCGCGGATGGCGTGTTATTCAACGTGGACGATCCCGGTACCGAGACAACGGCTGCCGCCGAAATGCAGGGGCCAGCAGTCGGCCATTCCCGATAGCTAGCGTACCTTATACACGGTTCAGAGACCACTCTCTCCCTCCGGATTCGAGTGGCCGATGAGGAAACTGCGTGCTCCCGGTGGAATTGCGTGGAATTCGGGCCCGTGTTACCGTAACGCACGCTTCCGATCGTATCGGAAACACCCGTGTTTTCAACGATTTTGCCTGTATATTGGGTTTAGCAATAAGAATGGGTTGCCGAACCGGATTGTATTTGAACCTTGCGTCCACAACGAGACTGGCCCTCCTGGCCATGGGTCTCTCCTCCGCTCTCTTTGCAGGCCAAGCTGGAGTCGCCAGCAGCGACACCTCCTTTGAAAAGACCGTACAACCGTTCCTGGCCAAGAACTGCCAGATGTGCCACAACGCAAAGTTGAAGACGGCTGAAATCGATTTCTCGCAGTTTAAAACGGACGCCGATGCCGAGAACGGAACCGAGACCTGGGAAAAGGCAGTCGATAAGTTGAAAGCCGGTTCGATGCCGCCGCAAGGCCTGCCCCGGCCGAAGCAACCCGATATCGACGTGGTTGTGAAGTGGATGGAAGGCGCCGTTGCCCGCGCCGATGACCGGGCAAAGCCGGATCCCGGGCGGGTGACCGCGCACCGCTTGAACCGTGCCGAGTACAACAATACGGTTCGAGATCTGCTGGGTGTTGACATCCGGCCAGCCGATGAATTTCCCCAGGATGATTCCGGATACGGCTTCGACAACAACGGCGATGTGCTGTCCATTTCTCCCGTCCTGATGGAGAGATACTTAACCGCCGCCGACAAAGTGGTGCGCAATGCCCTGTACGGTCCGGAAAACCTGAAGCCGACGCTGGTCCGGAAACAACCGACTTCTCCCAAGTTTGAGTATTTCGATCGACCCCAGGGAGATTACGACCTTACAGGTCTAAACATGCCCAATGCGCTCCATGCCGAGCAGTGGTTTCCTGTGGAAGGCGATTACACTTTCCGGGTGGCACTGGAAGGGCGGCGTCCGGCTGGTTCGGAACCAGTTAACATCGGGGTGTGGATGGACGGCAAGCAGATCCAGACCATCACAATCGATGCTCCTAGCGACGGTACGGCATCGACCTGTTCGGCATGCAACGCGAGTCCGGGTTCACGTGCCGCATGGCGAACACTGGGTAGCAGCCTCAGCGTCCTGCACATATATGAAGGCCTGCCGCCGAGCTACGGCGGACCGAATCCGTCCAAGCGGCCCGAGCCGCCACCGCCAGATCCGGCCAAGAAATTCGCAAAGATCCCCCCGAACGCTACACCCGAAGAAGAGGCGAAAGCAATCGCCGCGGCCGAAGAGAAAATCAAGAAGAACCGAGGTTCCGGGCAACCGCGTGTACGTGCACTATATCGAGGTGATCGGGCCCTACAACGAGAAGCTTGGTCCCTCAGCGCTCAGCCAAAAGCTGATCTTTGTGTGCGGCCACGCCGAGAAGCACAACGCAAACTGCCCGAAGGTCATCCTGGCTCAACTTTGCAAAGCCGGGCGTTCCGCCGTCCGGTGTCCGCCCAGGAATTGCAACCGTATCTCGATCTTTACGCCCAGGCGCGGAAACAAGGGGTCTAACTTTGACGATTCCATCGGCGTAGCGTTGCAGGCGATGCTGGTTTCCCCCGATTTCCTTTTCCGGATCGAAACGCCCGGCCGTACAGCAGGCGCACAACGGAACTTTGCAGAATGCGGCATCTTACCCGGTTCCGGGCGCCGAGGAACGATCGCGATTACGCCTTGGCCTCGCGCTTGTCTTACTTCCTTGTGGTCGACTATGCCGGACGAGGAACTGATGCGTTGCGCCGATCGCAATACGCTGCATAAACCGGCGGTGTTGCAGGCGCAGGTGGAGCGAATGTTGAAGGATCCGCGCTCCCAGGCTCTTGGCCGACAATTTCGCTGGACAGTGGCTGGAACTGCGGAAGCTGGAATCGACCTATCCCGATCACGACAAGTTCCCCAACTTCGATTCGAGTATCTGCGCATGTCGATGCGGCAGGAGACAGAGCTTTTCTTTGAGGACATCGTGAAGAATGACCGCAGCATTCTGGATTTCCTCGATTCGAAACGGACGTTCGTCAACCAGAAGCTGGCGGAGTTTTACGGTTTTCCCGGAGTGAAGGGGACCGAACTTCCGCGAAATCAGTCTCGAAGGAACTCACCGCAGCGGCGTTCTGACACAGGCGAGCGTGCTCACTGTTTCCTCTTACGCCACGCGAACGTCACCGGTGCTGCGAGGCAAATGGGTGCTGGAGAACATGTTGAACTCGCCCATTCCGCCGCCGCCGCCGAACGTTCCGCGCCTGAATGAAGACAGCGTCGGACTAAGCGCTTCCATTCGCATGCAGATGGAGGATCACCGCAAGAATCCTATGTGTGCCTCTTGCCATCAGAAGATGGATCCGATCGGGTTTTCTTTTGAAAACTACAATGCGATCGGCCAATGGCGCGAAAAAGACGGCAAGTGGCCGGTGGATGCTTCGGGCAAACTCCCCGACGGGCGAGCCTTCGTGGGTGCCCAGGAGCTGGAGCAGATCTACCGGAAGCAGCCGGAGCAGTTTGCCTCCTGCGTGACGGAAAAACTGATGACTTATGCGTTGGGCCGCGGTGTAGAGCGCTACGACCGGCCGACTGTTAAGTCGATTGTGAACAAGATCTCGGGCGATGATTACCGATTCTCGAGCCTGGTAATGGCAGTGGTAGAAAGTATGCCGTTCCAGATGCGTCGCACGCCCACGACGCCAGCCGTTATGGTTGCGTCGGGACTATAAGAGGAGAAAACGAGCGAAATGAAACTTATCACAGGAAAGCATCTTGATCGCCGTTCGCTGTTGAAGGGATTCGGCGCTGCCTTGGCGCTGCCTATGCTGGACGCCATGATCCCGGCCGGCGCAACGGCGACTACCATTGGCTCCTCCACGGTTCCGCCGACGCGCTTGGCGTTTCGCCTACGTTCCCAACGGGGTGACGATTGGCGACTGGACTCCGACGGCCGTTGGTTCGGATTTCGAATTTACCCGTATCCTCAAGCCGCTTGAGCCGTTTCGCAATCGAGTGAACGTGCTGACCGGCCTCGCGCACCACAATGCCGAAGCGCTTGGCGACGGCGGTGGCGATCACGCCCGGGCCGGTGCCTGCTTCCTGACCGGAGTTCATCCCAAGAAAACCGCTGGCGCCGATATTCACACCGGCATGTCGGTCGACCAAATTGCAGCCAAGACAATGGGCCGCGATACGCGACTGTCGTCACTCGAACTGGGCTGTGAAGATTCCCGCACTGTCGGTAATTGCGACTCAGGTTATAGCTGCGCTTACACGAACAGCATTTCGTGGGCGTCGCCGACCACGCCGATGCCGCCCGAGACCAACCCGCGCCTCGTCTTTGAACGTTTGTTCGGCACCGATGACTTCTCCGCCGATCCTGCAGTCCGCGCCCGGCAAGCAATGCTGCGCCGCAGCATTCTCGATGTCGTGCAGGAACGCACGCAAGCAGCTGAACGCCAGCTTAGGCGCAAGCGACAAGCGCAAGATGGATGAGTACCTGACGGGCGTTCGCGAAATTGAACGCCGTATTCAGATTGCGGAGAGCGATCACAAGCAGTTCGCACCCAGCATCGACAAACCGGCCGGCATTCCGGAGAAATACTCCGACTACGTGAAGCTGATGTTCGACATGCAGGTATTGGCCTATCAGGCCGATCTTACTCGCGTCTCGAGCCTCCAATTGGGGCGCGAAGCCAGCGTGCGAACCTACGGCGAGATCGGTGTCTCCGACCCGCATCACCCTATTTCGCACCACCGCAACATCCCGGAGCTGATGGATAAGATCTCGAAGATCAATACTTTCCATGTCAGCCTGCTGGCGCTACTTCCTCGATCGCCTGCAGAACACCAAAGACAGCGATGGCTCACCGCTGCTGGACCATGTTGCGATTGTGTACGGCAGTGCCATTTGCGACGGAAACAGCCACACCCACAAAGATCTCCCGGTCTTGCTGGCGGGCGGCGCCGGCGGAAAGATCGCCGGTGGGCGTCACCTTAAGTTCGAGTCGGGTACGCCGATGACAAACTTGTACCTATCGTTGCTCGATACGCTTCAGGTCCCTGCCGAAACGCTCGGCGACAGCACCGGCCGGCTGCCTTACATCTCCGCCTAATCACTCAAAATGAAAGCTCTGACGGCGATCCTTACTGCGTTGCTGTTCGCTGCTTCAGCGATTGCTGCTGAACGTGGAGAAGCCGTCAGTCTATGGACGAACGGTGCACCGGGTTCGGAACATGAGACCGGTACAGAAGTGGTACAAGGCCCCGACCAGGTGAAAGACTTCACCCGGGTCTCGAACATTCACAAGCCGTCGATCCTGGTTTACTTGCCGCCGAAAGAGAAAGCCACCGGCGTTGGTGTCGTCGTTGCTCCAGGCGGTGGGCACCAGTTCCTGGTGATCGAAAAAGAAGGGTCCGAAGTGGCGGATTGGCTGAACCAACATGGCATCGCCGCCTTCGTCCTGAAATACCGGCTGGCACGCAGCCCCGGTTCGCACTACACTGTGGAACGCGACTCGCTGGCTGACGCGAATCGCGCGGTACGTCTTGTACGGAGCCGCGCTGCCGAGTGGGGCCTCGACCCGAATCGCATCGGCTTCATGGGTTTTTCCGCTGGCGGTGAAGTGGCTGCTCTCGCCGAAACACGATTCGACGCCGGTAATCTGGCCTCCGCCGATCCCATCGACCACGTCAGTTCACGACCTGATTTCGCCGTTGTCGTCTATCCGGGATTTAAACCGGGCTCGGTGACCGTACCCAAGGATGCGCCGAAGACATTCCTGGTGTGTGCGGATAACGATCGCTCGCACGTCACCGCAACGGTAGAACTCTATCTTGGTCTCGAAAAGCAGCAGATTCCGGCGGAGATGCACATCTACGCCACCGGAGGCCACGGCTTTGCTCTTCGTGACGTTCACGCACCCGTTTCTACCTGGAACCAACGCTTGCTCGATTGGATGAAGGACCAGAAACTCCTTACAACGCCGACGACATAAGCTGGTCGGCAATCTCATCGACATCCTTCCCGCGATACGTCGCATCTGCATACAAGGGAAACAGCACGCGACCGGGCCGCGCGACAAAGGCCGTCTTGCATCCCGCCCGCATCGCGCCGGCTATGTCCCAGGCGTGCGCCGCGACCATTGTCACCTCGTGTAATTGAACCCCGAGCTGCCTGGCTGCCTCTTGATACGCCTCCGGTGCAGGCTTATAGAGCCTCACCGCGTCTACGGAAACATTCCTTTCAAAGAAGTGGTCAAGCCCTGCAGAGTCGAGCTGCTTCTTCATACTCATAGCGGACGAGTTCGAGAGTGTTGCCAGCCGAAACCCATGCGCCTGTAATTTAGACAAGCCGGATATCACGTCCGGGTGTGGAGGAAGCGACACCATTCTCTTCGCCAGTTCATCGCGGTCCGCAGGTGTGACCGCAATTCCCCTTGCTTCCGCCGTCATCTCCAGTGCGGCAGAGGCAATCTTCGCGAAATCGAAATATGGACCAGCGAGAGTGGAGACCAACGAGTAATGCAGCACTTGTTGGAACCAGGTCTGCATGACCGAAGCATCACCGAGAACACTCTCAAAGAAGGGACGGAGAGCCGAAAGGTCAAGCAGGGTTTCATTTACGTCGAAGACAATGACGCCGCTCATGCATCATCTTGGACGCGTTGACTGCTTGGTTGTGTCTTGCGGTAGTTGTCAGTCGGCGGCGTCACCAAAGCCCGCTGCGAACGATGTAAGAAGTTGGGCAGCAACAAGGAGCAGCAGGCCGGTAAAGCAGATCAGCAACGGAAAAATGATGGAGGGAGCAGCAAGCGCCGCATCGTGTAAGTCACGGGCGGGCTGCGCTGTCCACCACGCCACCACCACACCGACCGTGGCACGGCCAATGCCGCCGCCGTAGCCAGGCAGCATCTTCACCCAAAACGTAGAGAATGCAATCCAGGCAGTAACGGCACACATGCCAGCGGCAAAGAACTGCCCCAGGCGAGGCGCGCGCTCAAACCCAGCAAACAGCAGCGCGAAAAGACACATAGCAACGCCTTGCCAGTACCAAGGCTCGGGCGTGGTCGCCTCCCCATGCGTATGCACCCAGGTCACGCAAGTCTGGTAGAACAGCCCTAGGCCGAAGCAGCCGCACCCCGTCCAAAGAAGCCACTCAGCAGCCCGCATTCGCTGAATTCGGCTGCAATAGAGCACGAAGCCAGCTAAGAGTAGCAACTGCTCCACAGCGAGTGTGCCCCGGGAGTAAGCGACGAACGACCAGTCACCGGTCCATAACGAGCTGCGGAAGAAAATGAGCAAGCTACGAAACCAATGAATATGCGGGACGGCCGTAAGCGCTTGTCGGACGCCGATGCCGGAGACCGATTCCTGCGTGCCGCTGAAGCTCTTGTACAACTGCAGATTGCGTGCATACCAGGGTGCCGCAGCAGCGATCACCACCAACCAGGCAACCGTGACGCGGCGCCAACTGGTGTCGCCCTCCCGCCACCGATGAACGCAGGCAACGAGAAACACGGGGGCAAAGCTAAGGAAATACGCTTTCGTCAGCAGACCGGCTGCCAAAACCAACGCCAGCCAGAGCAGCTTGCGTCGCTGCATTAGCAGGGCGAAAAACCAGACCGTGAGCGGGATCGCCAGTGCGTCGTTGCCGACGTGTCCTATGGCAGCCCAAACCACCTGGATGGACAAAGCGCAAAACAAGAGAGCATCCCGGTACGCGTTCGTAAGCGCAAGGGCGCGCGCCAGCTGTGTCAATGCAAAGAACAGTAGCGTGACAGAAACTGTGCCTTCCACCAAGCGAAGCACAAGGATGCGAGGCAGCAACTGCAGCCCGCCAAGAACAATGTCAGCAGGTGCGAGCAACAAGTACGCCAGAGGAGTCTGCTGCGCCTCGTAATTCGGATTGGGCCCTCTCTGAAATCGCAGCTCCGGTGCCAGTTGGATTAGGCGTGCCCGCATCGCAGACCTCTGTGCAGCGGTCTGTTTGTGCCAGTCCTCAAACGAGATGGAGCCGTGCACTGCTTGCGCCAGAAATCTCGGCAGCGGCGTGAGCGTCAGCGAGTCGGTTATTTCCTGCGAGAGCGTGGCCTGGTTGAGGACGGGGATCTGGTGCCACACGGCCAGGCTTTCCACGTAGCCGTAATGGAAGGGCTCATCCCAGCCTTCCCACAGCGGCAGAGCGCACGCATAGAGTGCAACGGCCACAACTGCGTATAGAAAGATGGCAATGCGCGTGGCGCGTCCGCTGCGAAGCAGGGCCATCACTAAAGCGTCTTACCGTCCCGCAGCAATTGTGCCGGTCAACGGACTACTCGCCACCGCATATTCACGTTTCGGCATGCGGCCGGCGAGGAAGGCAGCGCGGCCCGCCTCCACGGCAAGCTTCATGGCCAAAGCCATGCGTTCGGAATCTTCCGCTTCCGCAATGGCTGTGTTCAACAGCACGCCGTCAAAGCCAAGCTCCATTGCGATCGCGGCATCGGAAGCGGTGCCCACACCGGCGTCCACAATCAGGGGAACTTCGGAAATGGCTTCGCGCATGATCTTCAGATTGGTCACATTCTGAATGCCAAGGCCGGAACCAATAGGTGCGGCTAGCGGCATCACCGCGGCAGCACCTGCGTCCACCAGCTTCCGCGCATTCACCAGATCGTCGGTGGTGTAAGGAAGCACTACGAACCCTTCTTTCACCAGCGTGCGGGTCGCTTCCAGCAGGCCCTCGTTGTCGGGGAACAGGGTTTTCTGATCGCCGATGACTTCCAGTTTGATCCAGTTCGACAACCCTACTTCACGCGCCAGGCGGGCCGTGCGGATGGCTTCATCGGCTGTGTAGCAGGCGGCGGTGTTGGGCAGAATGTGGAGTTTCTCGCGGTCGATAAAGTCGAGCTCTGACTCCTGCGAGCGATCCGACAAGATTCACGCGTCGAACCGCGAGCGTGACCATTTCCGTACC
>CAVWGO010000007.1:852500-1033468 GCA_963754595.1 uncultured Acidobacteriaceae bacterium
AGATGAACGAGAAGGAGAAGTACTTCGTGGCAACGGTAGCGCGCACCCGTGATGCATTGGCGCGTTACAAAGAATTGGACGCGCAGAACCGCGCGCAACCGAAAGTGATAGCTCCCGACTCGGATGCGAGCGCCAGTTCAAAAAAACCAGCAAAACTGTCACCCGACTCGACGCGACCGGACCCGGTACCGCTGAAGACAATGAAGGCGGACGATGTGATCCAGATGTACAGCGCGAAAGTTTCGCAGGAGGAGATCATCGATGCTATTAAGAACTCTACTGTCGAGTTCAATCCATATGACAAAGACACTCTAATCGCAATTCGAAAGGCAAACCTGCCCATTGCTATTCAGAACGCGCTACGGCAGAAGGCTGGAGTTCCCCTGATTAAGAGCAGTGTTGCGAAGGCTAACTCCCAGAAACCGGAATGACGCGCCGAGGCTTTGTAAGTCTATCTGCAGCGGCCATTCTTCCCCAGGTACATGCCCAATCCAGCGGAGCCCAACGCGGCGCTGCCAAAGACCTCCTGTACCAGGGCCTCGAACTGCTCTCCGCTCGCTCAGATTCGCAGCAGGTGACGCGGGCAGTCGGGTACTTCAGTCGTGCGCTGGACGAATACCCAAGCTTCGGAGATGCTCACTACTATCGGTATCTCTGCCTTAAGAAATTAAATCGTGACAGGCCGTTGCAGGACAGTGCTCTCGACAAGGCGCAGCGCTACCACTCTGATGCGTTGCTGGATGCGCGCGACCCCTTCGCGCTCGCAGTGCCTAAAATTTATGACAACCTTGCGTCCGTGGGACAAAAATGGGCGCTAGTTGTGGGCATCAGCGTTTTTCAACCGGACACAGGAGCGGAGTCACTTAGATGCCCGGCGAACGACGCCAAGGATCTGGCTGCTCTACTGCGAGATCCCAACGTTGGCCGATTCCCGGAGAAACAGGTCTTTGAATTAGTCAACAAGGAAGCAACAACCTCGGCTATCAAAGCGAAACTCAATATGATCGCCACAAAAGCCAAGTCAGACGATGTCGTTCTGATTTATCTTTCCACTCACGGCTCTTCGCGATCTGACGACGTACGGCAGGTCAGTTATGTTTTCACCTACGATACGAACATCTCGGGTCGGGACGAGATTTTCGGCACAGCATTGGCCATGGTGGAAGTCTCCGGGATCATCAGGACTCGTTGCCTTGCTCAACGAACTATTTTGATTTTCGATACATGCCATAGCGGTGCCGGAGCAACTGCCGAAACGCTTTCCCCGGACGAAGTGGAACAGTTCAGGGAAGGGGCAGGGCGGTTTGTTCTCAGTTCCTGTCAGGCAAGCCAACGCTCATACGAGAATTCAGACCATGGTTACTTTACGCAAAGTCTCATAAAACATTTGAAGCAGCGGCAGGGCTGTATTCGTCTCTCCGAGTTGTTTAACGAAGTACGGAGCGAAGTAAGTTCTCAGGTATTACAAGAAGTCAAAAAACCACAGGATCCGGTGATGTTTCGCAGCGAGCATGCCTCGGAAATTATCCTCGGCGCGCCGCCAGCATCAGCGAGCGATCAGTGCATGGGCAAGATGGCTTAGTCCTTCTCGTCTTTCGCAAAGTCCCAAAGCTCGCGCATACGGTCGATCAGTACGCCTGCGCCTTCGCCGGCAAATCCCAGTAAGTACCTTCCCCTTGCTACGAAAAGCGAACCTATGCAGATCAGGACCACTATGCCAGTGCTGAAAACGATCTTCTTTCGCCTCCAGCCGCTGACGAAACGTAGTGCTTTGATCTGGTTCAAACGCTTCATTGCTTGCTCGTCGCATATCCATACAATCAGCAGCCCCAAGAGTAAGTCCAGTAACCATGCCCAGGGCTGTCGCAGTTCCTCGAATCCATTGCCATTTAATCCGGCCTTCACCGCATATGCATTTACCATCAGACCAGGAAGGTGTCCTTTGGGTGTTCGATAGAAGTCTTTTGACTCACTGAACGTGCCTCCTATCAGCACGATCTTGCCGAGGGCATGTGACTTAAAGTCATTCCACTTGGCGCCGCCCGCCTCAATCTGGATGGGCCCATCGGGGCTGTGAGGGTCGATTGAGCAGGTGAATAGCTCTTGCAGCTTAGATTCGTGTGGCGGGGCGCCCGCATAAGAGATATCGATCTCGTCGGCGGATTCGGCAGTACACTCCGGCTGGCAATAGACGTCAGCAACTCGCGTTGCCCAGCTCGGAGCGGTCCCGCCGCTTCGTACGTCAGTTGCAGTAAGGTGTACAGTTCTTGGGAAACGGCGTACATTCCCGTCATCGTCGGTGGGGTATAACGGGAGGCCCCAATTCGTTTGGCGGAGATTGTGCAGCGCGAATGGCTCAGTCCCTAATACGGGTTTCGGCGAAACGGCGATATAGTCTCGATCTCCGAACAACCAACTTGGGAAACCTGCTAAATGCGGCTCCGGATGGTCGAAGGCTGAGACCCAGACAATCGATGAGACATATTGCGGAAGATCCTTGATGTGCTTGCTGTATTCGGATCCTTCGGTTTGTATTGCGACTCCGATGGTCTTGGGGTTTGCATCCGCGACTGATGTAACCACCTTCAAGATCCCCGCCGGATCCATTGGTGACCGGTTGCGGAAGCAATCGTTGTAAGCCGGGTCGTCGATTTCGATAACATAGATCTCCTGCGAAGCAGGGCTGTCCTCGCGTGACGCGTGGGTGCGCAGGATGTGGTTGAAGACTTTCCCATTCACCCCCGCGAACCAGCCCTGGTAATCGAGCCATTGCAGGAAAAATAACCAGACGATGCTGACGGCAATTCCTCGGGCTCTGCTGCTAATCACCCGTTTCCGTTCGCTAGTGCTGTGGAAGTCACTCATGCTTGGAAGCCTGCACCGAATCGGCCAGGTGAGCTAAAGCAGCATGCCGAACGGTCAGAAGAACTGTTGGGCTCGCGCCGCCCTCTTCCAAATCGTGCAGCCGGGTGACAACGGTTGTCCACTGCTCTTTCAGGGCTGGGAAGTCGGATGGCTTCGCAACAAGGATCCACGCCGGTATTGCGTCCGCTTCGAAATCACAGGCGCCCGCCGCCTCTGAGCCTGATTTCTGAACTTCGTACAAGCCGGGCCGGATGCCCGTAAGGTGGACTGTTCCTGCAGGGTCAGTATCGCGGTCCCAAGCCAACGGCGCCTGTTTAGACGCCCCAGGCTCTCCGCCGGGAAGTGGCGAGAATCGAAGACAATATTTTCCTTCCAGCACCCGATTCAGCGCAGGGCCCAGTCGGAGGTCGGAAGCATCTGCGTCGATCACCGAGTCTGTGAGATGCCCTCCCTCTCGTACTCCCAGGACCGCCAATGTAGCGGGCTCGCGTTTGAAGAGCGAAGCAAACCAGCTGTCACCGGAAGATCGAGATTCCGCTCCGTTGTTGGGTAGCAGGTCCACGCGCGTGATTGTGATGTCAGCGATTTTTGTCTGACAAGCTGACACGCTGCAAGGGGCCGGTCCGCACCGGTACGAGAGCCAACCGGCTTTCCCGCAATCCAGGATTAGATCCGGCTCGGCATTTCCGGTTTTTGTGAGCTGTCGGCCGAGCGCCAATTGCTGTGCTCGAGACAGAGTTTTACCCCCAGCGGACCAACTACTTCCGGCAGTAACAACAACCACGGCCGATGATGTTGTGTCTTGGGCAAATCCAAGAAACACAAAGGAGAACGCAATGACGCTGAGCGCAAATCTTGGCATCCATTCCTCGTCTAGGACTGACATCTTACACTCGGAAACGCCGATTCACAATCGGAATCAACCGGGCGTAGTTGAAACCTTCGGGTTTCACGTGCAGGAGCTAAAAAAGACGAGGCCGTGGGATCGCCGAACACTGCCATCCAAAAATTAACGGAGTCAGTGGTGTCCGTTCACCAGAACTGTGCCTTTTTCTTTCTTCGAGAATCAGCTAGTTGCAACCGTCGCTGGGCGCAGGCGGGCAAAGTAAGCTCTACATTTGAGCCGTACCGTTGCTTGACGAGCTTGCTCGGTGCGTTCTTTCACAACTGAATAGAAATCTGCGTATGCAATTGGTAAACAACGACTTGGGCGTCAATTGGCTTCGTTCCGCAAAACGAGGCAGCAAACACTGGAAGAAGCCTCGGTAACCCTGACACGGAGGGCAGTACTAACTTTGAACTGCGATAGGCGGAACTTGTGATTCTCACGTAACACGGCTGAGCTATCCTCTATCTGACAAGCAGCAAGACCGACGCGGACATTTCTTCCAAGGTTTGGGACGACACCAAGTAGTTCTCCCCGGCAAGCGGGAAGGGTGTCCTCGAATTTATGGGGGTATAATGGGGTTGCTCCAGAACTACAGGAGCACGCCTCGGCGAGACAAGCATGAGACTAAACCGGGTTAAACAATCCCTCCTGATAGCCTCCTTTGCCGCATCCTGCTTCGCCGGAAGCGGCGGCACACCCACTTTGGGAACTCCAAAGGTCGGTGTCGTCCCAGCAACCATAGGCGTAGCCACAGCGGTAGGTACGTTTCGGGTAAACAGTTCCGAAGTACAAGGGAACGCAAACGTTTTTGAAGGCTCTGAGCTTCGCACCGGGAAGGCTGCCAGCCAAATCTATCTGCAGAACGGCGCTGCCGTTACGCTCGGGCGCGAATCGGCGGGCACGATTTACAAAGACCACTTCATTCTGCAGGAAGGGGTCACGCGGGTGGATAACATGGGGGCTTACTCGGTCCATGCCGCTATATATCGGATTCAAGCCGATCAGCCGACGACCAAGGCGCTAGTTCGCCTCGCCGGAGACGATGTGGAAATTGCCGCGCTGACTGGGTCGGTCGCCGTCCTTAATCAGAAGGGCGCGATGCTAACTCACGTGGGCGCAGGTACCGCGTCCGCATTCAACAAGAATCAGGACATTGTGCAGAGTACCAACCCAGCTCCTAATTATGAGAACAGAGCGCGAGAAGCCGCTCTCTATGCTGCGCTAGTCGCCTCTATGGCTGGTCTCGGCTTAGCCGTGGACGCGGTGCTCCAATCAGGTCCTTATACTGGCTCTCTCAGCCCGTAATATCCGCACCGGAAATCTTAATCTTTTCGGTTGCAACAAAGATGGTTGCGGCGTCTGCAACATAGAACATGCGAAACTACACACCGCCAGTTAGCGTGATTGTTCCCTGTTACAACGAAGAGGACGGTCTTGCGGAGTGTCACAAGCGTCTCACCTCTGTTCTTCGCGGCTTAACGAACTGGTACGAGATCGTTTATGTGGACGACGGTTCTCGCGACACCACGCTTCGGCAGTTGAACGATCTGCACACCTCGGATCCGAACATAACGGTCGTTGAACTTTCCCGCAACTTCGGACACCAGGCGGCAGTCACGGCAGGCTTGGATGTCGCTCGCGGTGAAGTGGTTGTAATCATCGACGCCGACCTGCAGGATCCCCCAGAGTTGATCTCCGACATGATTTCGTGGTGGCAGCAAGGGTATGACGTTGTGTACGGAGTGCGTGAGTCGCGCGAGGGAGAGTCGGGATTTAAGCTGTGGACGGCTAAGACGTTTTACCGCCTTATCAACAGAATGTCTGACGTGGCGATCCCGCTGGACACCGGCGATTTCCGCCTGCTGGACCGCAAGGCGGTTGAGGCTATGAAAGGCCTTCCCGAGCGCCACCGGTTACTCCGCGGCATGTGTAGTTGGATTGGCTTTCGGCAGTATGGGCTGAAGTACGCCCGGGCCGCTCGATTTGCGGGCACCACCAAGTATCCGCTCCGCAAGATGCTGAATCTCGCACTGGACGGCATTTTCTCGTTTTCTACTGTCCCCTTGCGTCTGCTCGCGGTTGTCGGTGCTGTGTCCGCGGCGCTCTCGCTAGTAGGCATCGTATACGCGCTTTGCCTCCGTCTGTTCACGCACATTTGGGTTCCTGGCTGGACGCTTCTCTTCATTGGATTGCTGCTCATCGGCGGTCTCCAGATGTTGAGCATGGGCATCCTTGGTGAGTATGTGGGCCGAATCTATGACGAGGCGAAGCAGCGTCCGTTGTATTTGGCGCGCAATGTGTTCGCGCGGCGCGGCATCTCCGAAACACAACCTGCGGAACGCTTTGCCCATAGCGCCCACGTCGGCTAAGCCCAGCGCGTCCGTTTAGATTTCATTTCGCGACCACGTTTGGAGAACGATTGCACCACTCTATCCCTAATCGATCAATTCGCATGTTTTACGAGGTTTACGCTTGAGCCGAATCTGTATTGTTGGCGGCGGGTTCACCGGATTAACGGCGGCCTATGAATTAGCGCAGGCAGGCTATCGGGTCACTGTGCTTGAAAAAGATGCGGAACTCGGCGGGCTCGCTGGGTCGTTTCAAGTCGGAGACCAGACGCTCGAGAAGTTCTATCATCACTGGTTCACTAACGACGCCCACATCATGGAGCTCGTAAAACGGCTGGATGTGGAGGACCGGATTCTTATCCGTCAGTCTCGAACAGGCATGTATTATGCCCACAACTTTTTCAAGTTGAGTTCGCCGAGTGATGTCCTTCGATTTACACCCTTGCCATTCATCGATCGGCTGAGGCTTGGGCTGGGCGTTTTGAAAGCGCGTCGCGTAACGGACTGGAAACAGCTGGAATCGGTAACTGCGAAGGAGTGGCTTGTCGACATGTTCGGCCGCAAGCCGTACGAGGTAGTCTGGGAACCGCTTCTCATGGGCAAGTTCGGCGACGTATTCCCTGAGATTTCCGCCGTTTGGTTCTGGAACAAGCTGAAACTCCGCGGTGGCAGCCGGGGCAAGGGCGGCGCGGAAAACCTCGCCTATTATCGCGGTGGTTTTGCTGCGCTCGCCGAACGGGTGGCGGAAGAAGTGCGAAAGCTGGGCGGAGAGATACGGACTAATACCGAAGTTACTTCGCTGGAAGTGCGGAACGGACAGCTAAGACAAGTAAACACGACCCGCGGCCCGGTTGAGGCCGATGCCGCCATCCTGACCACTCCGCTGCCCCTTGCGGCCAACTTGTTGGAGCCCGTTACTTCCGGTGCGTACGCCGCCAAGCTTCGCCGCATTCGTTATCTGTCGAATGTCTGCCTGGTGCTTGAACTCGACCGCAGCCTCTCCGATCTCTACTGGATGAACGTGAACGACCCATCGTTCCCGTTTGTCGCCATCATCGAACACACGAATTTCGAGCCCGTCTCTACCTACGGCGGTCGCCATATCGTGTACTTATCGAAGTATCTGCCGCGCACGGAAAAGCTTTTCCAGATGAGCGATGCGGAGTTGGTGGAGTTCAGTATCGCTGCCATTCAGCGAATGTTCCCGGCCTTCTCGCGCGATTGGATGAAGGCATATCATGTCTGGCGCGCCGATTACTCACAGCCGATTATTGAGCGTAACTACGGATCTCTAATTCCGGACGTGCAGACGCCCATCCCCAACGTTTTCCTGTCTACTATGGCGCAGGTCTACCCGGAGGACCGGGGCACTAACTATGCCGTGCGAGGCGGCATGGAAATAGCAGCAACTGTCAAGCAGAAGGTCCCGATCGCTGTTGCCGCCGCAGTATGACCGCTGACGCCACGGCGTCGCCTTCCCGCATTTCCACATACTTCTGTTGGGGCTTGGCAGCGTTGCTTGCGCTGCTGACCCCCAATGCGATGCTTACGGGACGCGGCTCGCCCGACGATCGTTCTGTTTTCGCCTATATCGGATGGTTGATGCATAGGGGCTATCGCCCTTATATCGATGTTTGGGATCACAAGGGCCCGCTGCTCTACGTCTTGAATTGGCTCGGCTGGCTGCTTACGCCCACCAGCACTGCAGGCACCGGCATATTGCAAGCGTGCGCGACCTTCGGCACGTTCGCTTGCCTTTTTTTGATCATTCGGCGACTATCCTCGCCCGTGACCGTCTCCCTCACCGCCCTCTTTTCGCTTACGCTGCTGGCCCAAGCCGGAGAAGGCGGAAACATGGCGGAGACGTGGGCTCTTCTTCCTATTGCGGCTGTCCACCTGGTCGTCTTCTCCAACACGATACGGAAGTGGAAATGGCACGACGCGCTCGTTCTTAGCGCATCGCTGGCAGCTACGGCTGCGATTCGGCCGAACCTCTGTCTGGAGCCGGGCCTCGCCGTCCTTGTTGTTCTCCACTTCGTGCGACTCCAATCTGGATTTCGCCGCGCATTTCTTGCTCTCGGGGCTGTAGGTTTGCTCACGATCCTTCAGATTGCGCTTATGATCGGCTTCATCTGGGCCAGTGGAGCGGGGCACGACTTCATCACAGAATACTTCGGGTACAACGCGGCCTATAGCCGGCTGGTCACAGTGCGGGAGCACATCCTTGGGTTCGGCCGATTGCTGGCGGTAATGCGAACCATGGCGCTACTGTACGCGGCCGCCGGGGGTTGGGCGCTGCTGTTTCGGGGCCGAAATGTCGAGCCTCAGGCGCGCTCCTACCAGATCTTTCTTTTGCTCGCTTTGCCCGCGGAGCTCTTTTCAGCGGCACTGTCCGGGCGCTCTTTTTACCACTACTTGGTGCCCCTGCTGCCTGCCTGTACCGTTCTGAGCGCGATCTGTTTAGAATGGATGCGCGGGTACTATCGCCAGGCAGCAACCACAGGAAGAGCAATCATCGCTCTTGTTCTCGTTCTTACTCTTGTCCTTCAGGTGCGAAAGTATCTCTTCTTCCTTCGCGATGTGCTGAGGCCGCACCAGCCAGAGACGGCGATCGCCGCGTTTGTGGACCGCATGACGAGTTCCGCTGACCGTATTCTGCCCATCGGCGATGTCGGGTCAGACACTATCGCTCTACAAGCACGGCGCGAGCCCGCGTCCCGCTTCCTCTATCAACTTCCCCTGGTGCATAAGGCCAATGCGAATGCCGCACACGACCTCCAGTCTTTTCTCGACGAGGTCCGTAGAAAACGTCCCGCCCTGATCCTTTCCACTCCTGGTCCGGTCGGGAATATTTGTGACGTGGCGAGTGCAACGGAGCATTCCGACCATGACAAGGCAGTTCGAGACGGTTATGCGTATGGCGAGCTACGCCTGGAACTGGCGCCGTTGCTGGAGGCTCATTACAAGCGCGTTTTAGATCCGTCGTTCCAGGACTCCTGCGTTTACCTCAGGAATAAGTAACTGTAGGATTGCAGCGAATGATCCCTCAGTCTTCATACTTACTCCGCTGATTGCTTCTGGCTGCTTGAAAAGATCCCTATAGTTTTCCACCGGCGCGCCGATTAGCTCTTCGTGGGCATCTGGCTGAGGTTTTCGACCATCAGCCGTCCTCGGAGGCTTCATGCGTTTTCATTCTGCTCTTTCGTTCACCTTTGCGATCGGCATCCTTGCCCTTTTAGGCGTCTCTTCGGCACACGGTCAGGTAGGCCCGAGGAATCGAGTTCTCGACCGCATCGATGAAGACCGAAGCGTGACGTTGCGAGGGAATGTTCATCCGCTCGCTTCGAGCGCGGTATCGCAAGCGCTTACCACCAGCGTTCCGATGCAGCATATGATTCTTCATCTCAAGAGCGATCCTTCGCAGCAGGCCGCTCTCGAGCAACTCATCGCGCAGCAGCATGATCCGAAGTCGCCCTTGTACCATCAGTTCCTGTCGCCACAAGACTTCGGAGCGCGGTTTGGCGTTTCGTCGGCCGACCTCCAGAAGATCACGTCGTGGCTGACCAGCCATGGCTTCGTGGTTGATGAGATTCCTGCGAATCACCGCTCCATCGTCTTCAGTGGAAGCTCGGACCAGGTCGCTGCGGCGTTCAGAACAGAACTTCGAACATTTCAAGCGGGAGGTGTCTCGCACCTAGCCAACGCCACCGATCCTCAGATTCCAACCGCATTCGCCGATGTCGTCGAGGGCATCGTCAAACTGCATGACGTACGCCATCAAGCAGCCATCGTCAAGGCAGAGAGGGTCCCGGGCGGCGGTCTGCAATCGCAGTACTCTACCTCATCAGGGCAGCACTACCTGTCACCGGCAGATTACGCCACAATCTACAACTTGACCCCGTTATACAAGGCTGGTGTGAACGGCAATGGACAAAGCATCGCCGTTATCGCACGATCCAACATCTCCCTGCAGGATGTCCAGAGCTTTCGGCAAACGTTCGGACTTCCGGCGAAAGATCCAAGCTTCGTGATAGTCAACTCCGATCCCGGTGTCCTCGAAGGAGACAGCACCGAAACTACTCTCGACACCGAGTGGGCAGGGGCCGTCGCCTCAGGGGCGTCCGTCAAAGTCGTCATTGCCTCGTCAACGAACACCGCGGATGGAATCGATCTATCGGCGCAGTATGCCGTCAACAAGAATGTCGCGCCGGTGATCAGCCTGAGTTACGGTTCCTGCGAAGCGTATATGGGCTCGGCGGAGATGGCCTTCTATAACGCGCTTTGGCAGCAGGCAGCGGCACAGGGCATCACGGTTTTGGTGTCTTCTGGCGACAGCGGCGCCGCTGGTTGCAACGGCGGATCTCAGAGTACCGGGAGTGTAAAGGCAGTTAATGGTCTGTGCAGCTCGCCGTACGCTACGTGCGTCGGCGGTACGCAATTCACTGAAGGAACCAACCCCGGGCAGTACTGGCTGCCAGGCAACAATCCTACCTATGGCTCGGCCACCGGCTATATCCCCGAACGGGTCTGGAATGAAAGCGGATCCAGCGGCGGATCTGGTCTATGGGCCGGGGGTGGTGGAGCAAGCATCTACTTCGCTAAGCCCAGCTGGCAAAACGTGGCCGGTGTGCCCGCCGACGGCCACCGCGATGTTCCCGACGTCTCTCTCACCGCGGCAGGCCATGACGGCTATCTCGTTATCCAGTCCGGATACGCGATGATCATCAGCGGAACCTCCGCCGCGGCGCCTTCCTTTGCAGGCATGATGGCACTGGTTGATCAAGGCACAGCGGCCCGGCAGGGGAACGCAAACACCACACTCTATCCGTTGTTTTCCAACCAGAGCTCCGGTGGCGCTGCAGTATTTCACGATGTACAAGTGGGCAATAACTCCGTTCCGGGCGTGACCGGCTTTAGCGCGGTCGCTGGTTACGATCTGGCCACTGGACTCGGATCGGTTGACGCGAATCAACTCGTTACACACTGGGGGGACGCCGCTGCAGGCGCGCTGCCCAATCTCTCGCTCTCCGCTTCCTCTACGAGCCTAACCGTCGCCATCGGCCAGTCCAGCCAGACGACGATCACTTCCAATGCAAGCGCAGCATTGAAGAGTGCCGTGGCGTTAACCGTTTCCGGAGCCCCTGCCGGTGTCACCGCAACTTTGGGCAACTCGACGCATCCCAACTCCGGGCAACGGATCCGTCGCATTAACCATCAACGTTGCTAAGACGGCCGCTCCTGGTACTTACTCACTCGTTGTCACGGGGAAGGGCGGGACCAAGACAGCCACAGTCAGTATCAGCCTGGTTGTTCCCAAGCCCAGCTTTACAATCGCAGCAGATTCGACGGCGGTGAAGTTACTCACTGGACAGTCTGGGGTGAAAGTAGCAATCTCGGCGACCGCCCAGAACGGCTTTAGCGCGCCCGTTTCACTCACTGTGTCCGGTGCGCCGCAGGGCGTAACCGCGGCGCTATCGCAGACCTCCTTCGCTCTTTCGGGAACCTCGGCAGCATCGCTCAGTTTCGCCGCTGCGTCGAACGCTAAGGCCGGAACCTACCCCGTGATTGTGACCGCAGCAGGCGCAGGCATCTCGCAAACCGTGACCCTGAGTCTCACGGTATCTGTACCGGTCTCGTGTACACTTGCCGCAGCGCCAGCCAGTGTGAAGCTGACGGCGGGACAAACTGCCTCCTTACAAGTAGGCTGCACAGCCGTTCAGGGTACATTCACCAGCCCAGTTAGCCTGTCCGTCTCCGGGACAGCGCCCGGTGTGCAGGCTGGGTTCGCGCAGCCGAGCATTGCAGCCGGCACCACAACCAGCCTGAATCTAAGTTCTGCTGTAACGGCGTCGGGCGGCACTTATAGTCTCAGCATCACGGCTTCCGCCACGAACTTCACACAGACCATTGCGGTCCCGTTGACCGTAACCGTACCCAATGTGTTTACCTTCGGAGCATCCCAGGCCGCGCTGTCTCTGAAGCCGGGCGCTACGGGCGGATTAAGCTTCTCCACAAAGCACCTGGGTGCTTTCAATTCCAGCATCCTGTTCAGCCTCACGGGGCTGCCGAAAGGCGTCACAGCGACCTTTGCTCCGGCGAACATCGCTGCTCCTGGAGACGGTTCCACAACGGGCACCTTCTCAGCGAGCGCAACGGCGGCGCCGGGTAACTATCCGGTAACCGTGACCGCCACGGGTGGCGGGCAGACGCTCAACATTCCCCTCACTCTGACGATTGCCTCGCCCGCGGGCTTTTCGATGAGTGTAAACACCAACGCCTTCTCGGTGACGCAAGGAGGTCAGCCCGGAATCGTGACCATCACCACAGGCAACTACGCTGCCGGCTTTCACTCGACAATCACGCTCTCGTTCTCGAATCTCGGCCCGGGTATGAATTATGGCTTCTCAAGCGGTTCGGCCGACGCGAACGGAGTTCATACTTCGATTGGTATCTGGGCCTCCCAGACGACACCAGTCGGCGTCTATCCGGTGCTGCTGACGGTGAGCGGAGGCGGAATCGTCTACACGCAAACCATCAATGTCACTGTGACAAAGCGCTAATGTGCGCCCGCACCTTCGGGACGGCCTTGCCCTCGGGGAGGCCGTCTCATGATGAAGGGAAGCGGTACCAGACAAGAAACGATAATGGACATGACCCAGAAACTGTTCTCGAAGCTCATCGTGCTCGCCTGCGCTTGGACGCTCTGGTAGGCCATCGCCAGTGCCTTTTTTGAAGCCACCGAGGCGTCGAAGCCTTGCGATAAGAACATGGACCTGAACCCGTTCAGCATCTGCTCGAAACCACTGTTGGCATGGTTCGTATGCGCCGAGAGGGCCAACTGATGTGTCTGATTCTGACGCGCGAGGAAGGTGCTCAACAGCGAGGTTCCAATTGCGCCACCCATATTGCGGGCGAAGTTAGAGAGCCCCGAGACCTGGTTGTTCTTCTCGCGGGGTACGCCGATGTAATTCAAGGTGCTGATCGGCACGAAAATCAAAGGTAAAAAGAGAACCTGGATCATGCGGAGTATGACGATCGTGTGGAAATCGATTTGCAGATAGATGATCGTCATTAGATGGAGCGTAATCGACGTCCCCAGAAAGCCGAGCGATACCAGCAGCCTAGGATCTACCTTCGTACTGAGAAGGCGGCCGGCCACCGGCATCATAAACATCAGGACAAAACCACCGGGAGACATCGCCATGCCGGCCCGCTCGGCCGTATAGCCCAAGCTGCTTTGCAGGAACTCTGGTATCAGAACGGTCGAACCGAAGAGTACGATGCCGAGTGTGAACGAAAAGAAAACGGCGGTGCCAAAATTCCTGTTTCGCAACAGCCGCACGTCAACGATGGGATCTGGGTGGTACCACTCCCAGATGAAGAACGCGACTAGCGTAGGAAGTCCCACGCTGAACATCCCGGTAATCAGCGGTGACGCAAACCAATCGTTTTCCTGACCTTTATCGAGCACAATCTGGAAGCAGGCAACGCCGATCACAATTAAGGCAAGGCCGATGTAATCTATACGTACGCCAGATGATTTCTCCTCTGCAATCCAAGGCGGATCCTCCACCAGGCGAGAGGTGAGAAGGAGTGATAAAACACCGATCGGCAGGTTGATGAAGAAGATCCAGTGCCAGCTGTAGTTGTCGGTGATCCAACCGCCCAGTGTAGGACCAATGGCGGGCGCCACCACCACGGCCATGCCATACATGGCAAACGCCAGCCCACGTTTTTCCGGAGGAAAGCTGTCGGCAAGGATGGCCTGTTCGGAAGGCTGCAACCCGCCGCCGCCGGCACCCTGCAACACACGCGCGATGATCAACAACGGAAGGCTATTCGCAATCCCGCACAAGAACGAACAAACCGTGAAGACAGCCACGCACAACATGTAGAAGCGCTTGCGCCCGATCACAGTGGAGAGCCATCCGGAGATCGGCAGCACAATCGCACTCGATACCAGGTAGCTGGTCAACACCCAAGTGGACTCTTCGTAGGTTGCCCCGAGTGATCCTGCAATGTGTGGCAGCGCCACATTCGCGATGGACGAATCCAGCACTTCCATGAAGGTCGCGAGCGTAACGGTGGCCGCAACAATCCAGGGATTATGAAGGGGCTTCCAATTGGAATGCGAGATAGTGCCTGGCACGTTACTCCCCGATGCGCACTTGCGGCTCAACCGACATGCCGGGCCTTAACCGTTCCAGATTCTGATCCGCCCGAAACCGAATCCTCACGGGAATCCGCTGCACCACTTTTACGAAGTTGCCGGTCGCGTTCTCAGGCGGCAAGACACTGGCGATTGCACCGGTTGACCCACCCATGCTTTCTACCGAGCCTGCGAAATCGCTCTTGAGCGCATCAACGTGAATCGTCACGGACTGGCCCGGTTTCATGTGATAAAGCTGCGTTTCCTTGAAGTTTGCCGTCACCCACATATCGCCGATCTGGGCGATTTGCAACAACTGCTGTCCGGCCGCGATATGCGATCCGATTTCAGCCGACCTTTTCAGGACGATGCCGGCGACTGGCGCGGTGATGCGGGTGTAAGTTAATTTCAGCTGAGCGGACTCCATCTCTGCCGCGGCACCTCCCGCGCTGGCACGGTTCGAGGCCACCATGGCGGAACGGATCGCCATCTGGCGCGGAGCATTTCGCTGCACCTGATTCAGGCGAGTCTGCGATTGCGCAAGCTGCGCGCGCCGTTGTGCCACGGTCTGCTCGGAGCTGTCAAGGGCAGCGCGGCTGGCGTCTACTGTTGCCAACTGTGCTTTCGCGGTTGCCGCAATTTGATCGAATTCCTGCTGCGACACTTCTTCCTTCGCGATCAGCAGTTTGTAACGCGCCAGATCCGCTTGTGCCCGCCCGTTGTTTGCCTCGGCCTCGGCCAACCTCGCTGCCGCGGTTTGCCGGTCGCTTTCGGCTGCTGCCAAAGCCGCACGCGCATTGGCCACCTCCGCCTCGCCAGTCGAAAGACTGGTAGCGTTTTCGGTTTGAGTGATGGGAACGTTGGGTTCCTGGGCGATCACCATACTGCGTGCCTGCGCGAGCGCAGACTTGGCCTGATCTAGTGCGACCTGAAAGTCGCGTGGGTCTAAATCAACCAGGGGATCGCCCGGCTTCACAGTTTGGTTGTCATCCACATACACCTTCGTGATGGTGCCGTCCACACGCGACGTCACCGAGTTCAGGTGGGCATCCACCTGTGCATCATCTGTGGTTTCGAATTGCCTGCTATGAAGCCAGTACAAAAGCCCTACCGCGCCCAATACAAGGACAACGGCAAAGAAGATCAGGAAGGCGCGCCCACGTCCCGACTTCGCTGGCGCTTGCGGCTGTGATGGTGTTTGAGGCGGGGCCGGCGTTTGTGTAGCGCTCATGGTCTTACTCCTGTCAGCAATTGCTGATAATTGGTTTCTGCTTGCCCCGTTGCTCGCGCGAAATTAATCCGCGCCAAGTCGAGCGAAAACAGGCTGGAAATGTAGTCGTTCTCGGCGCTGGCTACCTGTTGCTGCGCTTGCACGACTTCCACCGTTGTGGCTACTCCGGCGCCGAAACGATCGCGGGCTTCGGCCAAGGTCTCAGCGGCATACTCCCGATTCGTACGGGCAACGCCTGTCTGTGTCTCCGCCGTCTGCCAGTCAATAAGGGCGGTGCGGACCTGTTCTTCCACGGCAGCCTGCGCATCGGCCAACTCCGCCTGCCGCTGGTGAAGCGTGGCCTCGGCTTGCAGTATGTCGCCCTTCACGCGGCCGCCCTGCCAGATCGGCATGTTCACTCCTCCGGTGACGTTGAAGACGCCGTGGGTGCTCGTCGGGTTTGGCCCAAGTACGCCGTAATCGCCGTTGATGGAAGCGGACGGCAGGCGTTCTGCCCTCGCCGCCGATAGAGCCAGTTCAGCGGCCCGGACCTGGGCTCGCGCCGCCTGAATATCAGCGCGTCCGCGGTATGCCGTTTGAAGTGCGTCGGGTTCTTTCGGCAGGTCGGCCGGTTGCTCCTGCGACAAGTGCTCGGTTAATTCGAGTTCGCGATCAAGCGGAAGCCCAGCCACTCGGGCCATCGTGATTTTGTCCTTCTGGAACTCGGATTCGAGGGATGTCAGCCGTTGTTGTTCGGTCTGCAGTTCCACCAGGCTCCGCATGACATCCAGCTTCGAATTTGTTCCGGCTTGCTTGCGGACGACTGCCTGGTTGTAAATAGCTTGAGCGTTCTCGACTTGCGCAGCTTGAGAACGGACGCGTTCGGCAGCGGCTAACGTCTGCAGATACGCCCCGCTCGCAGCGAGGATGACTAACTCCCGAGCGTCGCGTGCGGAAGCGATGTCCGCTCGCTCCGATTCCTTCGCGGCTTTCCAGTTCCTGCGCGCCACCGGATCGTAGACCGACTGGCTGACCGAGCCCTGCAACTGCGAATAAGTGAAAGGCCCCACCACCGAAGGAATGCTGAAGTTGAGACCCGGCGGAACTTTGAATTGGAACCCATATGCCGCCAGATTGACCTGGGCAACGGTTTCCGTGGCGCTGGCCGAAAGGCTGGGCAGAAGCGCGCTCAGGGCCTGTAAGCGGCCTGCCCGGGATGCGCGCGCTGTGTTCGTCGCGGTCACGGTTCCCAGATTCGCATTCAAAGCACGTTTCACTGTCTCGGCCAAAGTCAACGCGATTGGGCCTGTGCTACTCTCGCTGGCCGCCACGCTTCCCGCGTAGTTCCCGCCAATCTGAACTGAGCTGCTGAAGGTGCTGACTCCGCTTCCGCCAGGCGTCTGCTGCGTAACGACCGAGCCGGTACCGTTTCGGCCGGATGGAGGCAGCGCCACGGCGCGGCTGGAACCGGAAGCTCCGCCGCTGGTGGTGGGTGCCTGTGCTTTTACGTGGGTAGGAAGAATGGCGAACCCTGCCACAAGGGCGGCGGCGACCCCGGATTTCCAAGGTTTTACATGCAAGGACACGATTGCTCCGATACAAACATATATGTATCACATTGCATACACGCGTGTATATAATTACAGGCAGATGGCAAGGGAAGTGACCAGGGCGCCGGCGCCGGTGGAGCGCAACAAGCACCAGCTCCGGACCGAAGAGACAAAGGCCAAACTGCTGGAGGCATCGCTACGTGTTTTTACGCGCGACGGCTTCGAGGCGGCGAGGATTGAAGACATCGCGGCCGAGGCTGGATTCACACGCGGCGCGTTCTATGCGCATTTCCCCAGTAAGGGCGATCTCTTTCTGGCTCTGTTGGAACGTGAGTCCGAACGGGTGCGCGATAAATGTTCGCGTATCGTGACGGAGATTGCCTCTAAGGACGAACGAATCGCCGCCTTTCGGGCTTTCTACGTGAATCGCGCTAGCGACAAACAGTGGTCCATTCTGATGCTGGAATTCAAGCTATTCGTGCTACGCCATCCCCATCTCCAGCAGCAAATGACCCAGGCCCACCGCATGTTGCGGGCAACTTTCGGACAATGGCTGGTGGAAGCGTTCGGCGAGAGTTTGCCCGGCCACGCCAGCCAATACGAGGCGATTCGCGCCGCTCTGGAATCCGCCTTGACCGGATTGGTACTGGAGCGCGTGTACGATCCGAAGCGTCTTTCCGATGCGCAACTGCGAATGCTGTTAGGCCAAATCTTCGATGCGGTTGCAAAGCCGGAAGATGGTAGGTCTGCTCCCAGCCTTTAGAATGACGGCTTGAACCCAGGCGCAACGATTGCATAAGATGGTCACTCGACTTCGATGCAGCGAAAAAGAGTGAGACGATGACGCGCAGATTACTAGTGCAACTGGCCGCCGTCTTTGCCCTGGAGCGAACGGAGTTAAGGAGCCAGACGAAAGTGCAAGTCGATCATCGAAATGCTTTTTCTGTTGTTGGATTGAACGGGCGAACAAGCAATCTGCGAGAAACATCGGGGCAGGGCATCATTGGCTCCCTCTGGCAGAAGCTGATGTCGGAACACTTGCTCGATCAGATTCCCGATAAGACTGACTCGAACATCGTTGCGGTTTATAGCGACTACGCAAGCGATGAGCACGGCGAGTACACCTACACGCTAGGGGCGCGCGTGCTGGGCGGCGGGCCAAAAGAGCTGCCAGAAGGGTTACACCGCGTAATCATTCCTACCGGGAGGTACGCTCTATTTCCGTCAGCACGCGGGCCGGTTCCCGGGATCGTGATCGAGACTTGGAAGGACATCTGGAACATCAAGGCTCTCCATCCAGAACTGCACCGCACCTACAAGAGTGACTACGAACTCTATGATGAACGAGCTCGCAATCCCCAAGACGCGCAAGTGGATGTATTCGTAGGTGTCCAGTAACTGCAGCGGTAGGGGTGCTTACGTCAGCCTGGCAACAATGGCATCGGCGTCGTAAACACACCCTGCCCAGATACCGCCGCTCGCATTTTGCATCGCTGCCCAAAGGCGCGTGTCGTCCGGCAGTAACGGATCTGGTTGAAGGTCGGTACGTGCTGGCCGTGCAGAGAGGCGCAATGCACCTTCCTCCGGAGTAAACCTTTCCCCGTTCTCGCCGACGAAATTCACTTGAGCTTTCATCCGAATCGCGATCGACCTCGATGTCAATCAGATCGCCGTCGCGCAGCTTCCCGATCGGTCCACCGGCCAGCGCTTCGGGCGAGACGTGTCCAATGCACGCGCCAGTGGAGACGCCACTGAATCTTGCATCGGTGATAACCGCCGACGTACTTTCCGAACGGCAGGTGCCGCAGCGCGGACGTAATCTGATAAATCTCTTCCATGCCGGTGCCCATGGGACCGCGGCACATGAGAACCAGCACGTCGCCTTCGCAGATCTTGCCCTGCTTGATGGCGGCAACGGCGTCGTGTTCCGAAACAAACGTTTTAGCGGGACCGCAGAGGCGAAAGACGCCGTCCTCACCGACGACCGCCGGATCGATGGAGGTACTTTTCACGACCGATCCTTCGGGAGCCACGTTGCCCAATGGGAAGCAAACCGTCGCGGTGAGTCCGCGAGCATGGGCGACGTCGGGCGACATGATGACGTCATCCGGATCAATGCCGTCCAGCTCTGTAAGGCGTTGGCGGAAGATGTTGGCGGCGCTCGGAGTCTTCCCACCAATCGAGAACGGAATCCAGAGTTTCGCCGGTAACTGTTTGCACTCTGGTATTTAACAGTCCGGCGGCTCGCAGATGGAGCATCACTTCGGGCACTCCGCCGGCCAGGAACACCTGTACGGTGGGATGATTGCACGGGTCCGTTGGGAAGTACGTCGACAATGCGCGGTACCGATGAATTTATACGTTCCCAGTCGGCGACCACCGGACGCTTTACACCGGCATGAAACGCAATCGCGGGGACATGTAGCAGCAAGTTAGTGGAACCGCCAAAGGCCGCGTGCAGCACCATGGCGTTTTCGATCGCGGCGTCTGTAAGGATATCGCGCGTGCGCAGCCGAAGCTCATCTAAACGCAGCAGCGCGCGTGCGCTCCGGCGCGCCATATCGAGCCACACCGGTTCGCCGGAAGGCGCCAGAGCGGCATGGGGAACCGTCAAGCCCAAGAGCTTCTGCCACTACCTGCGAAGTGGCGGCCGTTCCCAGGAATTGACAGCCGCCGCCGGGCGAGGCACACGCGCGGCAACCGGCCATGGCCGCTTCTTCCAGGGAAATCTTGTGGTGGGCGAAGCGTGCGCCAATGGTCTGTACTTTGCCCGCATCCTCGCCGTGTTCGGGCATCAGCGTGACTCCGCCCGGCACCAGGACAGAAGGCAAGTCGTTCGTGCCCGCCAGCGCCATCATCATGGCCGGCAGACCCTTATCGCAGGTGGCCACGCCAATCACGCCGCGCCGCGTCGGCAGCGACCGGATCAGCCGCCGCAGCACCATCGCGGCATCGTTGCGGTACGGCAGCGAATCGAACATACCCGGCGTTCCTTGCGACCGGCCATCGCAGGGGTCAGTGCACGCGCCGGCAAACGGAATCGCGCGCTCGCTCTTGAATTCACGCGCCGCTTCGGCCACCAGCAGGCCCACTTCCCAATGGCCGGTGTGATAGCCGAGCGCAATCGGCGAACCGTCGGGCGCCCGCACACCGCCATGAGTGCTCAGAATCAGGAATTCTTTCCCGCCGAGCGCTTTGGGTTCCCAACCCATACCAGCGTTCTGGCTCAGGCCGAAGAGATTGCCGGATGGTGCTTCAAGCAGCATCTCGGCGCGTGAGCGGGAGCGAGCCCTCCGGCCCCGGTGCGTGCGTTCGGACCTGATAAATGGCGGCGTCGCCCGAATCGAGAATCGGAAGCGACTTGCATTACGGTTGTCCAGTACACTCAAACTTTCTTATGAGCTTGGCGGCCATCTATCCCGGTTCTTTCGATCCGCTGACAAACGGGCACATGGATATCATCCGCCGCGCCGCCCAATTTAGCCGATCATCTCATCGTAGCGGTCCTGCAGAATACGCAAAAGCAGCCGCTGTTCTCGGTAGACGATCGTGTACAGATGATTCGGGAAGCAACGTCGGATCTCGGGAACGTGGAAGCAGACTCCTTTGTAGGTTTGCTGGTGGATTATGCCGAGAAACGGAAGGCCCGAGTGATTGTGCGGGGCATTCGAGCTATTTCCGACTATGAATCTGAGATGCAGCTGGCAGCGATCAACCGCCGTCTCCGGCCCGGCACGGAAACCATATTCCTGGTGGCTGCCGAGGACTTTGCCTTCCTTAGCTCGCGCATGATGAAGGAGATGATCGCCCTGGGCGGAGATGCGTCGGGGTTCGTGCCCCCCGCCGTGGCTGCTCGGCTGAACGATCGATGCCGGCCTTCACGGTAAATTGAAGAGTGATGCAAGCAACCGCTGAAATTGCTGAACGGATCTCGACTATTAGCGTCTCTTCGACCCTGAAGGTTTCTGCTGACGCCGAACGTCTTCGCCGGGAAGGAGTCGATGTCGTCGATTTTGGAGCCGGTGAGCCGGATTTTCCGACTCCGGACAACATCAAGCAGGCAGCGATCAAAGCGCTTGACCAGAACTTCACGAAGTACACCAACGCGGGCGGCACGCAGGAGCTCCGCGAAGCCATCTGCGAGCGTCACCGGAATGATTTCGGCACCGACTACAAAATGGCCGAGTGCATGGCCACGGTCGGCGGCAAGCACGCCATTTTCAACCTGATCCAGGCGCTGGTGGATCCCGGCGACGAGGTCATCATTCCGGTCCCGTACTGGGTGACGTACAAGGACGTGGTGAACTACGCAGGCGGTAAATGCGTGTTCGTCGAAACCGACGAGAGTACCGGCTTCGAAGTCACGGCAGCAATGATCGAGCAGCACATCACGCCGCAGCACGAAGCTGGTGATCATCAATTCGCCTTCTAATCCGAGCGGCAGCGTGCTTTCGGAAGAGGAATTTCGCAAGATCTTTGAGGTGACCTCGAAGCGCGAGATGTACCTGATGACGGACGAGTGTTACTGCCAGTTTCTTTACGACGCCAAGCCGTTTTCTATTGCCGCCATGCCCGGCGCGAAGGAAACGGTGGTGGTGGCGGGTTCGCTGTCGAAGACCTACGCCATGACGGGGTGGCGCGTCGGTTTTGCACTGGCGCCAGCGCCCATTATCGGCGCCATGATGAAGCTGCAGAGCCACAGCACCTCGAACCCAACCTCCATAGCGCAGAAGGCGGCAGTGGAAGCAATGCGCGGTCCGCAGGACTCGGTCCCGGAGATGCTGGCTGAATACCGGCGTCGGCGTGATTTCGTCATCGACCGGCTGCGCGCGATCCCGGGTGTCACAATCGTGATGCCCAAGGGCGCTTTCTACGCCTATCCGAACATCAGCGTGGCCTACGGCAGCGGCCGGGTGAAAAACTCAATGGAGTTCTCGACCGCTCTTCTGGAGCAAGCGCATGTGGCCGTTGTTCCAGGCGAGGCTTTTGGGACGGACGACCATGTCCGCATCTCCTACGCCACCTCGATGCACGAACTAGAGCGTGGGCTGGATCGCATTCAGGGCTTTATCGACGGACTTCGGAACTAATCCGTTGTTCATCTTTCGTTCATGTCCGTAACCCACATTAGGGATCCGCGATAGGCGGAACGCTTAGCCTTCTGGTGCATCAAACTACTGGAGGCAAAAGAGATGTTTAAACGATTGGGATTAGCAGGGTTAGCGTTGATAGCAATGCTGGTCCTGGTCACTCCGGCCCCAACGCAAGCAGCCGTTGTTGGCTTTGGCGTAGGAGTTGGCCCTGCTGTGGTTTACGGACCGGGCTACGGCTATGGTGGCGGGTACGCCTGCGACCCGAATTTCGACGCCTACTGTGCTTCGCCTTACTACGGTGGCTATTATGGCGGCTACTATGCTCCTTACGCCTATGCTTATCCATACGTCGGCTTCTATGGCGGCTATTACGGCTACGGCCGCGGCTACTACCCTTATCGCGGCTACGGCAATGGCCGAGGCTATGCGGGTTACTACGGCGGGCGCGGATACGGCTACGGCGGCGCATACCGCGGCGGCAACTATGGTGGCGGACGAGCGTATGGCGGCGGCTATAGCCATGCGTATGCCGGTGGAGGAGCGCACTTTGGAGGCGGTGGCGGCCACTTCGGTGGTGGCGGACGCCGCTAAGCTCAGTTCTCGATCGACGGAAAAAGGGCGGATGCCGAAAGGCTCCGCCCTTTTCTCGTCAGCTCTTACCTATTCGACGACGACAGTAGTGCCGCGATTGCTGTTGCGTGACATGCGATTGATTCGATGGTCGATCAACTCGCGAATGCCGCGCAGAAATTCCAGCCGCGACTCGCGAAAATGGCGAGTGGCAGATTCGGGCGGTGTGACTGCATCCGCTACTTGGTGGAGGCCGTCGCGAAGCGCATCGCAAAATGCGTCGATAGGATGGTTCGAAGTTCGTCCTCCGCTAGCTGTCTGTCCGGTTTCCGTCATGATTAGGGCTCTCCAAGCTCTACCACTAGCTTACGCGCTTCCAGCCGAGCTTTAACAGGTACCAAATGCGCCATGCTGGTCGGCAGCCCCACATGTCGGCGCAGCGTGCCGATTTCGATCACCAGTTCATCGGTCTTTTTAAATAGGCCAATCTCGCCCTTCTCAGCAAAAGGCAGGTCCAGAACTACCTCGTAGCGGCCCCCTTCCTCACGAAAGCTGAAAGCTTTCGATGTGCGGGTCACCACAGCTGGATCCTCATTGGCAGAGTAGAGAACTTCTGCCAACCTGGCGAGTCGTTCATAACCAAGTACTTCCTCGGCAAACAACGGCACGCGTCGAACCGGCACCGGCGCAAAGTAGGCCTCAATTTCCTTCAGGGTCTCTTGTTGAGAGCTTCGCCAGCCTTGCATGAACGAATCGGTAAGAGATTCGGGGAACAATCGATTCACGATGATGGAATCCACTGTCAACCCATGGAGCGAGAAGTAAACAAAAGCGCGCTGTGTTTCGCGGAGGACCATCTTTTCGGCATTCGTCACCAGTCGAACGCTGCATACTTCGGAATCTTCCAACACCTCATCGATGCCCTGGATTTTCCCGAACAAGTCCTGCACTGTGCGGAAGTAGCTGTCGGGCGGTAGCTCTACAGGGGAAAGTCGGTTAGCAATAGGCCGGACGGCCTTTAACAAACTGCGCTGGAATCCGAAGATGTGCTTCATGTACCAGTCAAGCGTGGTAGGCATGCTGATGAAGCGCAACGATTCTGCAGTAGGTGCGCAATCCAGCACCACAACGTCGAATTCGGTTCCTTTTCGATACTGGTTGACGTACATCATGGCGCTCAACTCTTCCATGCCGGGAAAGATAGCGAGCTCCTGCGCCTCTACGCCGTTGAGACCTGTCGTGCGCAGTACGGAGGAGATGTAAACCGAAATCTCGCGCCAATAATTCTTGATCTCGTGGTTGATGTTCACCTCCTGCAGGAAGAGGTTCTCGGCCACTTGCACGGGCTCAACTGTCTTGCCGTGGAATAAGGCGCCCCCCAAGTCGAAGGAGTCGCCGAGACTATGGGCCGGATCGACGCTCATCACCAGCGTGCGATGGCCCAACTTCGCCAATTGCACTCCGGTGGCGGCGGCCACGCTGGTTTTGCCAACACCGCCTTTGCCGCTGTACAGGAGGATTCTCATCGTTGGTTAGATGAGACCTACACGAGAGCAGCGTCTAGATGTGTTTCAGAATTTCGGCGATTAGGAAAAGCGGCAGAGCGATGCTGATGGCCAGCAGCACCAGCGTGAGAAGAAGAAACAGGGTGTCGTAAGCACTTTGGCGGCGCCGGTCGACTAGATGGCTTCGAAGTAACTCGTAATTCCGTTTGTTGGCCTTGAATGCGATGTCGAACACATCTCCGGCGAAGGGAATGGAGCCCGCCACCGCTTCGATTCCAATGTTGACCACCATACGTGCCAGAGCTACCCGCGGTATGCCGAGTTGGATCGCGCGATGCATGATGTAAAGCGAGATCAAGGCATCGATAACGTCGCCAATGCCGGGTATTAAACCAATGATGCCCGCGAGACCGAACCGGAAGCCGCCGGGCAACTCAAAAGCGTAATCCATCCAGCGCGCTACGCTTTCGACGTCTGCTAAACGCGGGTCCACCACTTCCGGTGTGAGCGCCATTTGCGGAACTAGCGGCGTTATTCGGCCGGAGGTGAGAAGCCGTGACATGTCATTTATAAGACCTGAACAGGCCACGCTAAGTTTCGAAATGGTGTACATTCCCTAGGCGCAGGCAAAGGCGCGGCCAGTGTTACCGTACAAGAAATGTCTTCGAAGTGGAGTGTATTGGGGGCTGCGAAGCGGGCGCTGCGTGGCAACGCCCATGAAAACGCCCAGGGCGGAGATGCTGCCGAAATTGCAAAGGGTGCGCAGGAATTTCGTTCTACTTTCAAAGCTGCCCAGGACGCCATCGGCACTGCAACATTCCCGTGGTACCCGTACGATTCGCTCGCCAATTTCACGTTGATCGAGCAAACGCTAAAAGATCCATTCCGAAGCATTCGCGCGTTGATAGACGATCGCCCTGTACTCGATATAGGCTGTGCCGACGGTGCAACCTCCTTCTTTCTGGAGTCCTTGGGCGTTCAAGTGGAGGCGATCGACTTTCCGCCAACAAACTACAACGGCATGCAAGGCATCAGAGCCTTAGCCGAGCACTTAGGGAGTAAGATCCGGATCCATTCCCTTGATCTGGATAGCCAGTTTCAGCTGCCTCGTCAGGATTACGGTGTCGTGTTGTTTCTCGGAATTCTTTATCACTTGAAGAATCCTTACTTCGCGATGGAGCAGCTAGCTCGTTCTACACGCTACTGTTTTGTTAGTACGCGGGTAGCCAAGCTCAATCCGTCGAAAACGAGTTCCATTGAAGATTTGCCGGTTGCTTACCTGGTAGGTCCGCAAGAGACTAACTACGATTCGACCAACTATTGGATCTTCTCCAAAGCCGGTCTGCTACGCCTCTTCGAAAGGACAGGATGGCAAGTCTGTTCATGGAAGCATTTCGGAAATCTGAAGGACTCCGATCCCGCGAGCACTAAGGGTGACGAGCGCGTCTTTTGCTTGCTCAAGAGTACACTCGCCTGACCTTCCTTAGCTTTACGGCTGCAATTCGAGGGTGGCTTTGCCAAGCGCACCTGAGTAGGTGAGTTCTATTTTGTGAATGCTCTTGGCGGCACCTCGGTATTGGAAAAAGAGGAGGCCGGCTTTGGGGAGCGGGCGGTCGCCCTCGGGCAGTGCGGCTTTTTCGATGTACTGAGCCATGGAACGCTGCAACTCGATGGGCACGTGCACGATAACGGGCAAGTTACCGTCGTTGCCTTGCCCCCCGCTGCTTAAACCGGTCTTCGATTTCGGAGCCGCCGGCGTAGGTGGAGCCCACTCCGGATCTTTGAGAGACCGGTCCACCAATACATAGGACTCGCTAGGAAGCGGCTTCTTCTTCCCGTTAATCCGGAGAGAGAAGTCGTCCCGCGAGAGAGTGACATGCGTTTCGGGAGGGCCGAAGAATGCCGTTTCGACGACAACATAGTCTTCGGTCGATAAAGGACCTTCCGGCTTGGGCACGGAATGCCCCATAAACTCCGCTGCCATGGTGTTCGGCCCCAGGCGAATCTGTGATGGATAGTCGGCGGGCGTCGCTCGAGGCGGCATGCCTTGCGATTGGCCCTTGGGTGCGGGTTGCGCTGCGTTCTGGGCGTACGCAAAGAACGAGAAGGCCGCAATATATAACGCCACCGGGGCGGAATAACTTCGCATTTCAGCTCACACCATAACACGGTGAACGAGAATCCTTTTCTAGCGGCAGCCCAGGCACAGCGTGCATCCACCGTCACACGATAAGTAATCCGCGCAGGAGTGCCAGTCGGTCGTTTGCCATGTCTAATTGGGCGGGAAAAACAATGGCAAGCAAACACGAATTGGTGAGCTTTCTGGAGAGAAAGGTATTCGATCGCATCATGCACGCATCAGCGGACAAGTACAGCGAATCCGAACGGGCAAAGCTGAAGGACGTGCAGACGAGAACACAAAGCGAGAAGGATCGCTTCCACGGTTACTCAAGCGCTCAGGAGGTGGTTGAGAATTACAAACGCGACTTACATTCTGCCGCAGCGAAACGGGTGAACAGCGAACTTGAGGCCCTGCACCTCCCCACGCTCGCCTCCGTGAAGGACGAATTCTTGAGATTGGCCGACGGCGCTGCGTGAGAGGCTGCCGTGGCCTAATGCAGATTGACGTGAATTTGCATACTACCGATATATTTGTCGGCCGCCCCGTAGTAGCCAGTTAGCTCCAGAGCATTCGAGCTTTCGTGATTCAGAACCGCGCCTTCCAGAAAAATCACCCGCGGGACGTTGCCGCTCTGTTCCCACGGCAGTTGCGGCAGCAGAAACGGCTTGTCAGCGCGGGCGAGGACATGACGCGGGTCCTTCGCGTCGAAGAGAACCCAACCCGGGCCGTATACAAGGTGGTCGTCGGCGCCATTGTAGAGCAGCAGAATGCCTCGATTCGTTATGTAGGGAGCGGGGCCGGGTTCCATCACCCGCGAATCGAAGCTTCCGGGCCGGCGCGCAAGCACGGGTGTGTCGGTGGCGTCCTTCCAATGCAACAGGTCATTGGAGGATGCCAAGCCCATGTAGTCGCGGTCCTGACCATCTTGGTCGGTCTTGGTTCCCAGATAATACATCCACCATTTGCCGTTCACTTTTTGCGGAACGATGGCCCCGGACTTTGTCCATTTCGTGTTCCAGGTTCCTCGGTTCGCGGGCATTAGGATGCCGCGGCGCTGCCACGTGATCAGGTCTTTTGACGTTGCCAGGGCTAATTGCGCATTGTGCAAGTCGTAGGCGGTGTAAGTCATATAGTAAGTGCCATCGATCTGGACGACTCGCGGATCTTCGACGCCGCCATTGTGCTCGTATTCCGCTTCCGGCGAGAGCACCGGCTCGCGGCGAATGGTGAAGTGAACGCCGTCGATGCTGTCGGCGTAACCGATGCGCGACGTCTTGCTTGCATCCTGCGCTCGGAACAGCAGCACGGTTGTCCCGTTGTGTCGTAAAGCAGCGGCGTTGAACACACCGGCACTGGTCCAACCCAGGCCGCCTGGCCGCAGCAGCGGCTGTTCCGAAATGCGTGCCGCCGTAATCGCGACCGGTGCATCGGAAGCAGCGAACAGTGCAGGCAAGGCGAGCAGTACAAGGCAGCGAACGGAGGTATTCACATCCCAAAGGCTATCCAACAATGGTCCGCCAAGGTCCGCGTGATACTGGATTCTGCCGATGTCTCGACTCTCCCGACGTTCGTTGCTTTCCGCCTCTGTTGCGCCTTTGCTCCTAGGTAGCGAAAGTGCTGCCGCTCTGCCAGCTTGGCGCAAGCTGTCCGCCATTCCTGACAATGCCGTCATCTGGACAGAGCAGGGCTCCGAAGCGCTGGAACGGAACGGAACGTCATGGAAGGCACGGGATGTGCTGGTCTCGGTGGCTCAGAACGGCAACGGGAGAAGTTTCTCTTTGCGTGCTCCCCAAAGCGCGGTGATGCGGATCCGCTTCCGCTGGCAACTCAAGCCGCCTACACAGGCCCGTTATCTGGGAGACGATTGGGAGCGCTCCTATGGAACGCTCGGCTGGCGCGGCCTGGAGCCTGAGCGAGTGCTGCCCTGGTATTTTCTGGCGCAGCAGGCAGACGGAACGGTAGGTTGCGGAGTGAAAACCGCGGCCGGGGCGATGTGCTTCTGGCAAGTGGATACCGACGGTGTCTCGTTGTGGCTTGACGTGCGCAACGGGGGACGGGGAGTGACACCCGGAACGCGAGAAATTGCATTAGCAACGGTGGTAACGGAGCAATATCCTGGCCTGGCTCCATTCCGCGCGGCGCAGCACTTTTGTAAAAAGCTATGTGACCGGCCTCGGCTGCCGACCCGGCCGGTGTACGGCGGTAACAACTGGTATTACGCCTACGGCAAGAGTTCAGCGGCCGATATCCGGGCCGATTCGGAACGCGTCGCTTCCTGGGCTTCGACAACTGAAAATCGACCCTGGATGGTAATCGATGATGGCTGGTCGCCGAACGCGACGGCAGGGCCTTGGCTGCGGGGCAACGAACGCTTTCCCGATATGGCCGGGCTTGCCAATGATATGCGGAGGATCGGTGTACAGCCGGGGCTGTGGATTCGGCCGCTGTTCACGAAGGCGGAAATACCTGCAGGGTGGCGGCTGCGGACGCCCAATACGCTGGATCCGACAGTCCCCGACGCGCAAGCATCCATTGAGGACGATGTGCGCCGCAGCGTGTCATGGGGCTATTCGCTCATCAAACACGATTTCTCCACCTACGATTTGCTTGGCCGCTGGGGCTTCACCATGAACGCTGCGCTGACGGACCCGAATTGGTCTTTTGCGGATCGCACGAAAACCAACGCGGAAGTTATTCGTGACTTCTATGCGGCTCTGCGGCGCGCGGCGGGTGGCGCTCTGTTACTTGGCTGCAACACCGTAGGTCATCTGGGTGCGGGTTTGTTTGAGTTGCAACGGACCGGCGACGACACCAGCGGGCGCGACTGGAATCGCACGCGCAAAATGGGCGTGAATACGCTGGCTTTCCGCGGGCCGCAACAAGGGGCTTTTTTCGCGATTGACGCCGATTGTGCGGGCCTGACGGACCAAGTTCCATGGACTTACAACCGGCAGTGGCTCGATCTGCTGAGTCGAAGCGGGACGCCGCTGTTTGTATCGGCTGCCCCGAAGGCGGTGGGAGCGGACCAGGAACGCGCGCTGAGAGCGGCTTTCGCAATCGCCGCGCGTCCATTGCCGACAGCAGAGCCCCTGGATTGGCTCACCACGAACGAACCGGAACGGTGGCTGCTGAACGGAGCACAGGTGACTTACGACTGGTTCGGGAGCGACGGGGTGAACCCCCTTGGCACCTGACGCGTCTAATAAGGGTACCGGCGGCGCTGTCTGCGCCGCGAAGCTTGAGCCTGACAGGCTAAAGCCTCTTCTCCGGCTACACTAAAGGTACAGCCACTTCTATGTTCGATTCTGCGCTCGCCAAGGTTTTTGGCACGAAACACGACCGTGAAATCAAGGCGATCCGGCCCATGGTTGCAGCTATTGGCGAACTGGAACCGCAACTTAAAGCTCTCAGCGATGCGGAACTTGCGGCCAAAACCGTCGACTTCAAGCAACGCTTTGCCAATGGTGAGAGTCTTGACGATCTTCTGATTGAAGCCTTCGCCGTCTGCCGCGAAGCGGGACGCCGCGTTTTGAACATGCGTCACTTCGATGTTCAGCTGATTGGCGGCATCACGCTGCACCGCGGCCGAATCGCGGAAATGAAAACCGGCGAAGGAAAAACGCTGGTTGCGACGCTGGCCAGCTACCTCAACGGGTTGAGCGGCAAAGGCGTGCACGTGGTCACGGTGAACGACTACCTGGCCCATCGCGACTCAGATTGGATGGGGCGCATACATCGCTTCCTCGGGTTGAAGGTCGGCACTATTGTGCACGATCTGGATGAGCAGCAGCGCCGCGAAGCCTATAACGCCGACATCACATACGGCACTAACAACGAGTTCGGGTTCGATTACCTCCGGGACAATATGAAATTCCGTTTGGACGATTATGTCCAGCGCGATTTCAATTTCGCGATCATCGACGAAGTGGATTCCATCTTGATCGATGAAGCCCGGACACCGTTGATCATCGCGGGCCCGAGTGAAGAGTCTACAGACAAATATTTTCGTGTAAACCGGATCATTCCGGGGTTGGTACGAGGCGAGGTCATAGAGGGCAAAGAGCCGGGGCAATCTACAACCACTGGCGACTTCACGGTGGACGAGAAGCATCGCACAGTGGGGTTGACCGAGGACGGTGTCCTGAAAATAGAAAAGCTGCTGGGCAGCAGCAATCTCTACGACGCCGCCAATATTGAGCTAAATCATCACGTGCAGCAAGGCCTGCGAGCGCACATTCTGTACCAGCGCGATCGCGATTATGTGGTGCAGGACGGCCAGGTGATCATCGTCGACGAGTTCACCGGACGCTTGATGCCGGGGCGGCGCTGGAGCGATGGCCTTCACCAAGCCGTCGAAGCGAAGGAAGGCGTGAAGATTGAGCGGGAAACGCAGACGCTCGCCAGCATCACCTTCCAGAATTTCTTCCGCATGTACAAGAAGCTGTCCGGTATGACCGGCACAGCAGATACGGAAGCGGCTGAGTTCGGCAAGATCTACAACCTGGACGTTACGGTGATTCCCACCAATCGGCCCATGGTTCGTAAGGAAAGCTCGGACATGGTGTACCGGACGGCGGATGAGAAATTCCGGAATGCCGCGAAAGAGATCAAGGAACTGCACGAGAAAGGGCAGCCTGTTCTGGTGGGCACCATTTCCGTGGAGAAGAGCGAACACCTGTCCTCTCTGCTGAAGAAGCTGGGTGTACGCCACGAAGTATTGAACGCCAAGAACCACGAACGGGAAGCGCACATCATCGCGCAGGCCGGGCGTAAGGGCGCCGTGACGGTCTCGACGAACATGGCAGGACGCGGGACCGACATTCTGTTGGGCGGCAATGTGGATTTTCTTTTGGAAGACCGGCTGCAGCGCGAAGGTAAATCCGCTGAGATGATGCCGCCTGGGGAACTGCAGGCAATGAAAAACTCGATTGCAGCGCAGGTGGAGACGGAACGCGCGGAGGTGGTCGCCGCCGGCGGGCTGCATGTGCTCGGGACGGAGCGGCACGAGTCACGCCGTATCGATAATCAGTTGCGTGGCCGCGCTGGCCGTCAGGGTGACCCGGGCAGTTCGCGATTCTACCTTTCGCTGCAGGATGATTTGCTGCGTATCTTCGGCGGCGAGCGCATGCAGAACCTCATGCTGCGGCTGGGCATGGAAGAAGACGTGCCGATCGAGTCGCGGCTGATTACAAGCCGGATTGCGGCTGCACAGGAAGCCGTAGAAGCACAGCATTTTGCCTCCCGCAAGCACGTGCTTGAGTACGACGACGTGATGAACAAGCAGCGCCAGGCGGTGTATGGCATGCGCCGCCAGTTGCTGGAGGGCGTCAATCAGAAAGAGCGGTTGCTGGAGATTGTCAACGGAATTGTGGCTTCCTACGTGGATCAGTACGTTCCGGAAGGGGCCCGCCTGCATGAGTACGATCTGCCCGGCCTTCAGAGCGCTGTCTTAAACCAGTTCGGCCACAAGGTGGATCTGGAGGAGCTGGCAAAGCTCGACCGGCGCGAGATGGAAACGCGCATTTATGAAGAGCTGGTGGCGCGTTACGACGCGAAGGAAGGCATGATCGGGGCGGAGAACCTGCGCCATGCCGAGCGCATCATCATGTTGAACGTCGTCGACAACCAATGGAAAGACCACTTGTTGTCGATGGATCACCTGAAGGAAGGAATCGGTCTTCGCGGCTACGGACAAAAGGATCCGTTGATCGAATACAAGAAGGAATCCTTCCAGATGTTCCAGGACATGATGGATCGTATCGAAGACGAGACCATCAAGTATCTGTACTTTATGCGCGTTGAGATGGGAGGCGCCCCGCCTCCGGTTCCGCATCCGGAACTGATGGACGAAGAAGAGGAAGAAGACGAGCAAGGAGCTGAGGAGCTTGCTGAAGCCGAGGCGGAACGGGCGGAGGCGCAGGCAAAGGCCGAACTGGAAGAACGGCAGCGCAAAGCACAACAGAACGTCCTCGACCTGACTCGGAACATCCAACGGAAGAAAGACAACGAACTCGCGAAGCTGCAGATGAACGGTGACGGATCGAAGTCCGACGCGTCACAAGCTAAGAGCGCGCCGAAAGTTGGGCGAAATGAGCTTTGCCCTTGCGGCAGCGGAAAGAAATACAAAAAATGTCACGGAGCCGCAGCGTAATCGCTTCGCTTCTTTTCTCGGCCGTCACACTGGCGGCCGCCCCTCCCGTTAGTTCGCCCGATCAGTCCGCGCTTTGGAAAGAGCTGGGACTGGTTCGCACCACTACCGGGCAGCATGCCAAGCGGACCTACACCCTTTATGAAATGCAGGATCTGACGGGTGCGGTAGCTGCTTGGGAGTGGCAGCGCTCGCTGAACGACCATTCTTGCCAGGCTGCTGCGTTCTGCACCGAAGGCGAGGGCAGAACCGTGATGGCTAGCGACAATTACCTGATTGTTTTCGACTCGGTTGGCGTGAAGAAGGACGTCATCGAGGAAATAATGGCCTCCTTGCCGGACAAGAAGGACACTTCGCTTCCCGCGATTTTTACGTTCCTGCCCGATGCAGGGCGCGTACCCAATTCGGCACGGTATGTGTTGGGACCGGAGTCACTGACCGCATTTGCGCCCGCGCTTGCCCCAGTGAAACCTGGCTTTGAGCAAGGTGCAGAAGCGCAGGTAGCGCAGTACAAGGTGGATGGCAGCACAGGGACACCGAGTATGGCCGTTTTCTACTACCCGACCCCGGAGATGGCCCGAGAACACGCGGCGGATTTCAAGAAGCTGTCGAACGCTTTTGTGAAGCGCTCCGGTGTCCTGGTGGCAATCGTATACGGCGGCGCGAACCAAGCCGAGGCTGACACGCTGCTGAGCCGGGTGCAATACCAAGCCAAAATTACCTTCAATGACGCGCCAGCAGCGCCCCCCATCAAGCCGCTTTACGACCTTCTGGGCAACATCCTTTTCCTTTCCGGGTTAGTTGCCGCGCTGGGTCTAACGGCGGGTCTGCTGTATGGGGGAATGCGGGTCTATCGCCGGCGGTTTGGCCGGCTGGAAGATGAAGAAGCGATGACCACTTTGCACCTGACCCGGGATTAGCGGTTGTGCGTAATTCATAGATTAGTAAAGACTTCGCTAATTTTAGCCGATGGTTTTTGCACATATTTCCCGCACTTTTTCCACATGTGCCGGAAAAACAGAAGTGGCCGTAAATGGTTTGTCCGTAGGTACTTACGAGCGGTCGAGCAGAGGCGCCAAAATCATCCTTGACTTCAATGGACGGGCGACCTAAACTCCAATCACACACAGGTTTTGGCGGTTGCGATGCCGTCGGATCTGATTCTCCCATCAAACGTACCCCGCTGTGCGGGGGCCTGTAAAACAGGCAGGAAAGTGCTCATTCGTCGAGAATGAGCATTTTCCGTTTATCACACCATCCAAGTAGCTTAGTGAGACCAAGACCCGCCCCGACCGAAACGCCGCAGACTTGGCGCGAGCGCCTAAGTGCGCTATCTAACGTTCCACCCCTGCTGAAAATGGTCTGGGCCACGAGCCCGCAGCTGAGTTTGGGCACGCTGGTCCTTCGCGGCGTCTCCGCGCTGCTGCCGTTAGCGATCCTGTGGATCTCGAAACTGATTATCGACACCGTGGTCCGTTCCATCCGGCATCAGGCTGTAGCTCCGGGGACGGTCTGGAAGTTGTTGATTATAGATCTCCTGTTAGCAGTTGCTTCCGATACGCTGGGTCGATTCATCTCGCTCTTGGACAGTCTCCTGGGCGACCTTTTCACCAATCACGTCAGCGTCCGGTTGATGGAGCATGCCACTTCGCTGGACTTGATTGCGTTCGAAGACCCGGTGTTCTACGACAAGATGGAGCGAGCCCGGCGGCAGACAACAGCCCGACTCGGCATGCTGGCGGGTTTAGCTGGGATGGCTCAGCAACTGCTGACATTGCTGTCGCTACTGTCCGCGGTTGTCTTTGTATATCCCTGGTTGGTCCTACTATTGGCGTTGGCAACGATCCCGGTCTTTCTTGGCGAGACCCGGGAGGCCATGCTGAATTATTCCCTGCTGTACCGGTATACGCCGGAGCGGCGTGAGTTGGATTACTTACGCTACCTGGGAGCCAGTAGCGAGAGCGCCAAAGAAGTGAAAATCTTCGGCTTAGGCCAATACCTTGCCAACCGCTCGCGAGCTCTCTTCGACCGTTTCTACGCTGACAACAAGAAGCTGGCGGTGAATCGCGCCGTGCGCGGCTCTTTTTTAAACCTGATTCCGACGGTAGCGTATTACACCGCCTACGCGCTGATCGTGTTTCGTGCGTTGAAAGGCTATCTGACAGTGGGGGACATTGCCCTGGTGATCGGCGCGTTTACCCGCATTCGGATGAATATGGACAACCTGCTGTCCGGCTTGGTAAATGTCTCCGAGCAGGCCTTATTCATTAAGGATCTTTTCGAATTTTTTGAGACGAAGCCGGCGATTGTTTCCAGACCCGGTGCGCTGCCGGCGCCGCGTCCCATTCGCGAAGGCTTTACGTTCGAACACGTGTCTTTCGCTTACCCTGGCTCAAACCGGCCGTCGCTTACCGACGTCAGCTTCAGGTTCTATCCCGGAGAGCGGATTGCCCTCGTGGGCGAGAACGGGGCGGGCAAGACGACATTGGTGAAACTGCTGTCGCGTCTGTATGACCCGACGGCAGGCCGGATTCTCTTGGACGGCGTGGACCTGCGGGAATACGACGTGGACGACTTGCGGCAGGAAGTGGGTGTGATCTTCCAGGACTACATGCGCTACGACATGCTGGCGCGGGAAAACATCGGAGTGGGCCGAGTAACTGCGGCAGACGACAAGGAGCGGGTGGGACGCTCAGCCGAAAAGAGCCTGGCCGCGGGCGTGATTGCGAATCTAGCTAAGGCATACGACCAGATGCTGGGGCGTCGCTTCGAAGGCGGAGTGGACTTGTCGACCGGCCAGTGGCAGAAGATCGCGCTGGCCCGTGCTTACATGCGCGATGCGCAGATTCTCATTCTGGACGAACCCACTGCAAGTCTGGATGCACGCGCTGAGTTCGAAGTGTACCAACGCTTTGCGGACCTGACTGCGGGTAAGATGGCGGTCCTAATTTCGCATCGTTTCTCTACCGTCCGCATGGCGGACAGGATTTTAGTTCTCGAACAAGGACGAATCGTAGAACAGGGTACTCACAAACACCTCGTGTCGCTTGGGGGCCAATATGCGGAACTCTTTGAATTACAAGCAGCTGGGTACCGCTAAAAGTAACGCAGCCCAATTCTTTTTGCTCTATAGTGGCAATTAGGTCTTCTACAGGATGAATATCCACAGGTGTCTTCACATTGTTTTAGCGGCTGCGGTTCTTTCGTTTCCCGCGTGGACAGCGAGTGCGAATATTGGCATCGCCTCGGCCCTTTCCACTTACTCCGTAAACGGTGCCAGTGTCACCGGCAGCAGCGACATCGCTGACGGTAGTTCGCTGCGCACCACCACGGCTCCGAGTGATATTCGACTGGCTGGAGGAACGCAGTTGCTGCTTGCGACGCGTTCCGCAGGGACGGTCTACACGGACCATGTGTCTCTCAACGAAGGGGCGCTGCGCGTCTCGAATTTTGCCGAGTATCCGGTGGCCACTCGTTCGCTCGAGATCAGTGCAGATACGCCGCAAGCGGAAGCCATTATCCGGATGAGCGGCAATCGCGTAGAAGTAGCTTCGTTGGGCGGCACGGTTAGAGTAACCGACGGTGGTGCCATGCTGACGCGGGTAGCGGCGGGAACCCGAATGGCCTTTGACGACCAGGCAACAACGCCACCTCAAGATCAAACGCAAGGCAAGACGCAGACCGGTGCAGCCAAACCCAAAAATCGCGGGGGTATGAGCGATGCCGACCGCAACGCGCTTCTATGGTCAATTGTGGCTATCGCGGGAACGGCCGCAGTGCTGGGTATTATCGCCGGTGTAGAAGGAAAGAGCCCCTTTTAGCCCGGCAAGCGAGGCCCTGGGAGCGATTTCGTTCTCAGCCGTTGCATGGCCCACAGCGGCAAAAATCGGGGCGTGATTAGCAGATAGCGTTTCCACAGGCGCAGCGGCTCCATGGTGAGCCGGAACAGCCATTCCAGGCCGCGCCGTTGCATCCAGGCCGGTGCCTGACGCGTTCGTCCCGCGTGGAAGTCAAAGGCCGCGCCAACACCAATCATCGTAAGGCCAGGCAGAGCGTCCCGATGTTCGAACATCCAGCGTTCCTGTTTGGGTGTGCTGATACCCACGAATACGATATCGGCGTCGGACTCGCGAATCATTTGCACTACCGCTCTGTCTTCTTCAATCGTCAAGGCGCGAAAAGGCGGTGAATACGATCCTGCGATGAGCAAACGCGGGAATTTCGCGAGAAGCCGTTTTTGCAACTCCGGCAAAGTGTCCTCGCGCCCGCCATATAGAAAGATGCGCATACCTTTGTCGGCTGCGCGCCCGCAGATCTCAAGCATCAGAGTGGGACCGTAGACACGTTGCTGATGGCGCTCGCCAAAAGAGCGGAGTGCCCACACAACCGGCATCCCGTCAGGCGTGGCGACATCGGCTGAGTTCAAGATATGGGCTACCTTTGGATCGTCCTGGGCCATGATGACGCCATGCACCGAAGTGACGCAGATGTACCGGCCGGGAGCGCCCTGAGAACTTCTGCGCTGTTTCGCCCACTGCTCGCACAGGTTGACTACTTCGTTGTAATTAGTGCGGCTAATATCAACACCGATCACGCGTTGCTTGGGAGGAAGAGCTATTTCCATCAATGGGGGTAGACTCCCCTCCCATTGTGCAACGCGTCTGGTATTTCTACTGCCAGTTGCCTGGGTTCTAGAAGACGTTAATCCAGACGTAGGCGTCGCTGGCGTTCTTTGCGCAGACCTGGACGTGGTCCGTGGTGCCCGAACCACTTTGGATAAACCAGAACGTACCGCGATTGGTGGACCCGCATGCCGGCTGAGTACCGGAGGGTGTTAGCTGCAGGCGCTGCAGGTTCAGCGCGCCCAAGCCGTTCGATCCGTTGGTGACCGAGAGCATCCCGGCTGCTGACCGGGCCAAGCCGGTGTCTGCACCGCCAGACCATGAATTGGTGGCAGACCAGTTAAGGGGGGAGGCGTTTGCAAGGTACAAGCCGCCGGTTCCAATGGCAGAAGCGCCATTCGTGACGTATAAACCCGGGCTTTCGAGCCCGCCGTTCGAGTCGATGGAGGCCAACTTCACGCCGTTGTTGCTCCACCACTGCACAAGGTCGGTGCCACCTTGTGTGCCACCTGCGGTCTCGATGATGGATGTTTGAGCCCCGGAGACATCGGCCACGTTCAGCGTGCCGGCTCCGCCCCAGTTGCCTTTTCCGAAGGTGCCCGGCCCGAAAGCGTGGAAAGGTCCGAAAACTTGGCTTCCCACGCCGTTGGTAGTGGAGAATAGGCCCTTCGTGTTGCTGGCGCCATCTCCTTCGGCGTAAATGCCGAGGCTGGTGTTGGTGATGTTCGTCCCGAGTTGCGCATCGTTGAGGAGGCTGGTGCAACCGACGCACGACATTCCCATCACGACGAAGTTCTGATCGTTCTGATACGGCAAGCCGGTGATGGCGACGCCGGTATCCACATCCGGACCAAACTGACCGTTCGACACCATCATGGCGTCTGCAGAGTTAGCACTGCTGCCAAGCGAGATCGCAGTCGCGAAGTGCTCCACGTGAATGTCGCTGTAAGAGGCCCCGGTATCGAGCGCCATGGCGACGGCTGGCGAGTCACGTACCCATTGGCATTGCAAGTGATCCCTCGGATGCCGCGAAACGCAATGGCGTTGGTGACTTTCACACAGACGCTGCTGGTTGTAGCAGGACTGGGGTAGATCTCCATATCTTCGAAAGGCCCCGAGTTCTGCGCACCGCTTCCGGAGATGAGTAAGCCGACCTGAGAGCATCCCGTGAGCAACAGATCACGCCCGGCGCTTTGCTCTTCTGCGTACTGATTGAAAAGGCAGACACCAGCAATCGCCGAACCGTCTAAGGTGAGGTTTTCGACGCGGATGCCGAACACCGGCTCCTGGGAGCCCATTTGTACCAGCGTTCCGCCGGAAGGAAAAATGGGCAGCGCTTTAATCACCGTGTTGTAGCTGTTGGCGTCGCCACGGCCAGAACCGATTAGCGATGTTTTATCCGGTATGGTGATGGTGTCGCTGACCGTGTAGGTGCCGGGAGGGAACAGAATACGGCCGCCAGAACCGGCCAGTGCCGCAAAGGCGCGTTGAATAGCAGGAAGGTCGTCGCTATGACCGTCGCCCTTGGCGCCATAATCTTTCACGCTGAGAGTGTCGGACATTTTCGCGGCGCCGGAACGGGGCGTGCCGCTGCCCAGCGGAGCAACGTACTTGCTCTGCTGGAGTTCGATTTGCGTTTGCGCGAGCGCGAGCACCGGGATAGCCAGAGCCAGCAACAGACGGCGAAGTAAAGACATCGGATGAAGTTCCCTTTCTCAAATGCGATTGCGATTCGACAAGACCTGAGCGGAGGCAGGCATGACGAGATCGAAAGTCGATCCGAGTATGGAAACGGTCTCACCGGACGTATTGGAAAGATCGCTTGTAAGTTGCTGTACGGCGGTAACTTAGAAAATTTCGCTCTCCTGTCACCGCCTGGTGTGAAACGCCCGAAGACGCTGTCGCAATCAGGGTTGGGGACGCGTTGTAAGCCGCACGCTGGTGACCTTGCTTCGCCTGCCGTCAGTCCACCTACCGTAAGCTGAAAACAGTCTGCCCATGCGTTCTTATTTGCTCTCTGCCTGCACTCTCCTTGCCTTCGCTGCGATCGCACTGCCCGGTCACGCCGCTCAGACCTCGACGGTCCCGCCTGTTACCGGCGCACCGAGCCAGGTCACGCGCGCCACCCTCGACAACGGTATGCGCGTGGTCATCATCCGTGACCCACTCGCCCCAGTGGTAACGGTTGAGGACAACTACCTGGTAGGCGGAAACGACACGCCTGCGGATTTCCCCGGAATGGCGCATGCGCAGGAGCACATGACGTTCCGCGGATGCCGCGACCTGAGTGCCGATCAGATCTCCGCCATCTACGCGCAGTTGGGCGGCGACGCCAATGCCGAAACGCGGCAGACCGATACGCAGTACTTCGTCACATTACCCGCCGCAGGATCTCGACGTGGCGCTGCGCGTTGATGCCGCCTGCATGGCGCGGCGTCAAAGATGCCAGAACGAGTGGGCAGCAGGAGCGCGGCGCCATCGAGCAGGAGGTCTCGCGAGATCTTCTCCAATCCAATCGTACAAGCTGCAGTCGCCGCTCGAACAAAGATCTTTTCGCCGGTACGCCTTACGAGCACGACGCGTGGGCACCAGTGAGTCGTTCAACAAAACGACGGGCGCGAGTTGAAGAAGTTTTACGACAAGTGGTACGCGCCGAACAACGCGATTCTGGTAATCGCAGGGGACGTGGATCCGCGTCGCCACGCTCGCGAAAATAAAGCAATATTACGGCAGATTCCGCGCCGGGCGGTGCCTGCGCATACGCCTATTCATCTGCAACCAGTCAAGAGCGACAAGTTCACGCTCGACAGCAATCTGCCGTATACGCTGACCACGTTTACGCTATCGCTTGCCCGGACGATGCCGACCCGGATTTCCCGGCAGCGCGCGTCTTATCGATGTCCTCGGCAGTCAGCGCGCCGCCATGTATGGTCTGGTGCCGCAGGGTAAGGCGCTCGGCGGACGGCAATTCGCGGCATTCGAGACGCATGGGAAGCGACGGTCGCCTTCGGGTACGGCGTGGTCGCGGCCAACTCCGATCCGGCGCCGCTCGACCGCCGAACTGCAGAAGATCGTCGCCGACTACGCCAACAGCGGTGTCCCGGCTGACTTCGTAGAGGCCTCGAAACGAAGCTGAGGTCGCCAGCGCCGAGTTTGGCCGCAACTCCATCAGCCAACCTTGCCGATCTCTGGTCCGAGACTGTTGCCGAAGAGCACGTCAAAGCCCGGATGAAGAAGTGCAAGCCATCCAGCGTGTCACGGTTGACTGAGGTGAAACCGTGCTCGCGAAAAAGTACCTTCTGAACGCGCCGCCTGTGATAGGCGAATCTGAAACCCGTACCGTCCGGCAAGGCGGTAGCTTCGAAAGGTTTTGGGGGCTCGGAGCAGACCGTTGCGCCGCCCAGCAAGCCCGTCCCGCTGCCGGATTGGGCCGAAGCCGCGGTGAAGTCGCTGGCTTTGCCAAAGCCGGACGTACATGCCTCGGATATGAATCTGGCTAACGGCATCCGTCTGATTGTGCAGACCGAGAAGACCAGCCCGACCATTACGCTAAGCGGCTCCATCAAAACGCAAGCCGAGATGCAGACGCCAAAGGGCAAGGAAGGCGTGGACGACATCGTGCAGGGCCTGTTTAGCTATGGAACCAAGACCCTCGATCGCCTTGCTTTTCAAAAGGCTTTGGACGATATTGCGGCCAGCGAGAGTGCCGGACCAGGCTTCAGCCTGAAGGTCCTGAAGGGCAACTTCGAGCGCGGTGTGCAGTTGCTCGCCGACAACGAACTGCATCCGGCGTTCCCGCAGGATGCGTTCAAGGTGGTTCAGCAGCAAACTGCCGAAGCCACCGGTGGCGAACTGGAAACGCCCGGCTACCGAACCAATCGAGCGTTGCTTCGCGCTTTGCTTCCGCCGACCGATCCGCTTCAGCGTGAACAAACGCCCGATACCGTGATGGCGGTCAGTTATGACGACGTGCAGAAGTTTTACGCCAACGTTTTTCGGCCAGACTTGACCACCATCGTTGTCATCGGCGACATCACGCCCGAAGACGCGCGTACCGTTATCGAGAAGAATTTTGGCGAGTGGAGGGCGACTGGTCCGAAGCCGGAAGTGGTTCTGCCGGCTGTTCCCATGAACAAGGCAAGCGCTGAAGATGTCCCAGATCCGTCGCGCGTACAGGACACGGTACATCTGGCCGAGCAGATTGAGATGAATCGCTTTTCTTCCGATTACTACGCTTTGCAGCTTGGCAATCACGTGCTGGGCGGCGGCTTCTTTGCCACCCGTCTAGAGCGCGTTGTGCGTCACGATGCCGGATATGTCTACTCCATCGACAACCAACTAACTGCCGATGAGACAAGAGCGCAGTTCGAAGTAGATTACGGCTGCGATCCGAAGAACGTGGGCAAAGCGCGTGCACTGGTGGAACGTGAAATCCGGTCCATGCGCCAGTACAATGTCAGCCCCGAAGAACTGCAGCAAGCGAAGGCGCTAATGCTCCGCCAGCTTCAGCTGCGCGATTCCAGCGAGGACTCCATTGCGGCCAGTGTTCTTGCGCGCGCGCGCATCGGACTGCCCCTGAACGAATCGTTCATCTCCGCCAAACACTATTTCGATACAAATGCCGACCAGATCCGGGCTGCCTTTCAAAAGTACATCGATCCCGCGAATCTAGTCCAAATCGTGCGTGGCCCGGCGCCGCAATAGGCTTATGACGGATCAGGCGAACGACCAGGAGAAACGGAACGATGAAGTTGTGGCGGCACTCCGTTCGCAGTTTCAGCCCCTGGTCGAACGCCTGACACCCGATATCGAACCCGCGCCAGTTTATAGGCCCGAAGAGCGCGCTGCCGAATGATCACCATCCGGGAAATCGGACGCAGCTTACGAGCGCGCGAGTACTCGTGTGTCGAGCTAGTGCACAAAACGCTCGGGCGTATCGAACGGGAAGACCGGTCGAACAGCTTCATCACTCTCACGCGCGAGCGAGCACTCGCAGAGGCCGAACAGCGCGACCGCGAACTTGCTGCCGGTCTCGATCGAGGGCCATTCCATGGTGTTCCAGTGGCATACAAGGACATCATTCATACCCAGAACATTCGCACCACAGGGGGCTCGCTTGTGTTCCGGGACTTCGTTCCCCAACGCGATGCGGAGGTGGTTAATCGCCTGGGCGAAGCCGGCGCTATTACGATTGGCAAAACCAATCTGCACGAGCTTGCGTACGGCGCAACGTCCAAGAATCCGCATTACGGCCCCGTGCTCAATCCGCACAATCTGGAACGGATCGCAGGCGGCTCCAGCGGCGGTTCCGCCACCGCTGTCGCGTCCGGGTTCGTACCCATGGCCATCGGCACCGACACCGGCGGCTCCATTCGCATCCCGGCTTCGTTCTGCGGAATTACCGGTTTCAAGCCAACTTACAACCTGGTAAGCCGGCGCGGCGTCATGCCGCTGGTCTTCAGTCTCGATCATGTTGGACCGATGGGCGCAACAGTCGAGGATTGTCTTCTCACCATGCAGGTGATCGCGCAACGCTGGCATGCCTCTCCGTTAGCTTCGCTCCGCGGTTTGCGGGTGTGCGTTCCCGAAAACTTCTTCTTCGACCGTGTCGCCGCAGAAGTATCCGCCGCTGTCGCGACAGCGATCACGCATATCGAAGGGACGGGGGCGATCGTCGGTCGGGCTCGGATTCCGGACTTAGCGGAAGCGAACATTGCCGCCCGCGTTATCCAATTTTCCGAGGCCACGGCTCTTTATGAGAGCTACCGTGATCCCGCACTCTTCGGCCCCGATGTTTGGGCTCTGATCCAGCAAGGCAGGCGCATCGCTGGTCATGAATACGTGAATGCGCAGCGTATTCGTTCGGTGTTCCGCCAGCGCTTCGACGCACTCTGGCAGCAGTGGGACGTTCTCGTCACACCAACCACACCGATGGTTGCTCCCGGCCTGAACGAAACGGAAGTGACCATCGGCAAGGAAAGCGAAGACACCCGCATTGCCGCCACGCGTCTGCTGCGGGCCATGCCGTTCCTGGGCGAACCAGCGCTCTCACTCCCCTGTGGCCGCAACACCGACGGCATGCCAATCGGCCTGCAACTCATCGCGGCGCCTGGCGACGACGCGCGCCTGCTGCAGATTGCGAATCTCGTCGAGTCTACCCTCGCGGGCAATTTGGGTTAACGATTCCAACCGTCTTGACTGCGGTCGCGATAGTGCGGTTAGCAGCACCGAACTTAGACTGTGAGGATTGGCATTGACTCACATTGCGCCACATCCCGAGCTTCACTCGTTGTTCGAGACGCTGGGTTACGCGCTTGGATTTGCCGTGTATCGACGAGCACGGCGGGAATCGGGCGATGTGCTGAGTCTGCAGCAGCGCTGGCTTGTCATCTCGGCGGCTGTGGTGGGCGCGCTGGTGGGAAGCCGTCTCTTAGCAGTACTGCAACAAATGCCGCGAAGACAGATTGCGCTCCAGCAGCTTTTCGTTCCGGGTGCAGGTAAGACCATTGTCGGCGGACTTTTGGTCGGCTGGATTGGCGTCGAAGTTACGAAGAAGCTAAGCGGCATTCAGAGCCGGACCGGCGATCTTTTCGCGGTTCCCTTGTGCGTCGGTATCGCGGTAGGACGCATCGGCTGTTTCCTGGCCGGACTCGCGGACGATACGTATGGCAATCCAACTCAGCTGCCCTGGGGTGTTGATTTTGGTGACGGCATCGCTCGACATCCGACACAGCTTTATGAGATTGTGTTTCTCGGTGTACTGGCGATTGCCTTAGCTCGAATAGCGCGACGTCCGCATGAGAATGGATTGTTGTTTCGCGTCTTCCTGGGTGCTTATCTGGCCTGGCGATTGGTGGTGGATTTCCTGAAACCGGAGCCGTTGGTCCACGGGATGAGTTGGATCCAATGGGCTTGCGGGATTGGGCTTACGTGGCTCTTTATGACGTGGCGAGGCGAGCGGGAAGTGACGCGCCCTTATGAGCAATAAAAAGCGTACCGTCGAGCCGGTAGGTCCGAAACTCCTGGTCGTTTGCGCGATTGGTGTGCTGGTGGGACTCGGGCTCTGCGGTTTGGGCCGGATAGCTCCGGCCAGCGGCAGCGTTCCGCTTGCTTCAAATATACTTGGCGCGTTCGTGTTTGCGGTCTCTGTGCTGGGTTTTGTTCTTACGGGTTTGTCGTTGATTGCCGTACACATTGTTCGAAGGCTTCGCGGATGAGTGCGCCAATACGTCCCTATCTCTTCTATGACACGGCAGTTTCTCTGTGTCCGCAGTGCTTCCGGCGAGTAGACGCGAAGATCGTGTTCGAGGAAGAGTGCGTGTACCTGCTCAAGCGGTGTCCGGAGCACGGCTTCGGGCGAGTGTTGATTGCGGATGACGTGGAGTACTACCGGCGATGCCGCGAAGTGTTCATTAAGCCGCCGGAAATGCCGCAGCATTGGAACACGCCAGTGAAGTATGGGTGTCCGTACGATTGCGGGCTGTGTCCGGACCATGAGCAGCACTCATGCCTGTCGCTGCTGGAGATCACGCGATGTCTGCAACCTGAACTGCCCGATCTGCTATGCGAAGAGCGGAACGCACCGGACAACCCACCGGTCGCTGGCGCAAGTGGAGCGAATGCTGGACATGATTGTCCGCAATGAGATGGAGCCGGACATTGTGCAGATCTCAGGCGGGGAGCCGACCATTCATCCGCAGTTTTTCGAAATTCTGGATGCGGCCAAGCAGCGACCGATCAAGCACCTGATGGTGAACACAAACGGGGTTCGAATCGCGGCGGATAAGGCATTTGCAGAGCGCCTGGCTTCCTACATGCCACGTTTCGAGGTCTACCTGCAGTTCGATTCGCTGAAGCGAGATCCGCTGCTGCAGTTGCGCGGCGCGGATTTGCGTGCGGTGCGGCAGCGCGCGCTGGAACGGCTAAACGAACTTGGCATTTCAACCACTCTGGTAGTGACGGTGGAACGGGGAGTGAACGATGAAGAATTGGGTTCTATCGTCGACTTCGCATTGACGCAAGCTTGCGTTCGCGGCGTGACGTTTCAGCCGGTACAGCAGGCAGGACGACTCGAAGGGTACCGGGCGACGGATCACCGGCTGACTTTGACCGAAGTCCGGCGCCGCATTCTGCAACAGACGTCGGTTTTTGAACCGGAAGACTTGATTCCGGTGCCTTGTCATCCGGATTCGCTGGCGATGGCATACGCGCTGAAGGTGGGGGATACTGTCACACCGCTGACCAGCATAATTCCACGCGAGGTGCTGATCAACGGAGCTGCGAACACTATCATCTACGAACAGGACCGCGGCATTCGCGAACACCTGAAGCAGCATCCGGAGTTATTGATAAAAGCAGCGGCGAACCCGGTGAAAGAGGGTCTGTTTAAGCTGTTCTCAACCAATCACTCCCCGCAATCGCAGGCCAGCACGCTGCGCGAGTTGCTGTGCTGCCTGCCGCAGGTACTGACGCCGAAGGATCTTTCTTATCAGAACCTGTTTCGTGTCCTGATTGTGCAGTTCATCGACGCAGACAGCTTCGATCTACGCTCGATACGCAAGACGTGTATCCACATTGCGCATCCCGATGGAGAGCGGCTGATCCCGTTCGACACCTTCAATCTTTTCTATCGGGATGAACTGGAGCAGACGCGGTTGGCTCCGTTGCGGCAACGCATGCTGACGTAGAATTCGCTACAGTATCTATAAACCAGTTTGATATTGCAGGGTGTCCGGTACAGCCTCCGTAGGCTGCGTCAGGCTCCAGGGTTCACAATCGTTGCCATTGTGATTCTGGCGCTTGGAATCGGCGCGACGACGACGATTTTCACGCTCATCAATTCCATTTTGCTTCGGCCGCCGCCGTACCAGAATCCGCACGAACTGCTCTTCGTCACGGAAGTAATGCGGAACGGTGAGGCGCAGGTCGGCTGCTTTTCCTATCCGCAGTACAAGATGATGCTGGAGCAAGTCCGGATTTTCTCTGGGCTAGCTGCATTTTCGGCTGATTCGCTGAACATAAGCGGGCGCGGCGAAGCAGAACAGTTGGCCGGTGCCCGCGTGGCGTGGAATTTTTTTCAGATCCTGGGCGTGCGGCCTATCCTGGGGCGCGGCTTCGTCGCTGACGAGGAGCAGGCAGCGGACAAATCAGCAGTGATCATAAGCGAATCGCTGTGGAACCGGCGTTTCCATCGCCGCCCCGACATCCTCGGGCAGGGCATAACGCTGAATGCGAGGAGCTACACGGTTGTAGGAGTGTTGCCCGCGTCCTTCGGCTTCGACCCGGTAGGCAACCACATCGATGTCTGGGCACCTCAGCTGGACCAGATCAGCCTGGTCACGCCGGAGCAAGCGAGAAGCGGTGTTTGTTTCTTAAATGCTGTGGCACGCGTGGCTCCCGGTGTGTCCCGGCAGCAGGCAGCGGCGCATCTTGCCGTGTTCAGCCGCCAGTACCGCAAGCTGTATCCTACGCTGCCGGACGCGAGTCCGAAAAATGTTCTTGAGGCAGCGCCGCTGCAGGAGCAGATGGTGGGGCATGTCCGGCCAACGTTCTTTGTGCTGTTCGGGGCAGTGGCACTCGTACTGGCAATTGCCTGCGCGAATGTGGCTGCGCTTCAATTAGTGCGCGCTCTTGCCCGGAAGAAAGAGCTGGCTATTCGGACGGCGCTGGGCGCGACCCACAGCTCGTTACTTATTCAATCGGTGGTGGAAAGCCTGATGTTGACGTTGGCGGGCGGAATTGTGGGCTCGGCCTTGGGGATGGTGCTGTTGAAAGTCTCCTTGGCCTCGCTCGAGGATCTGCTGCCAAGAACGACGGAACTGCAGAACAACGTAGATGTACGTTTTCTCTGCTTCAGTTTCGGCCTGGCTCTTCTGACGGGAGTGCTGGTGGGAGTGATTCCGGCATTGCAACTTTCCCGGTTTAACATCATGGGCGATTTGCGCGATGAAGGCCGGGGCACGGTGGGCAGTTTAAGAGGAGGAGCGCTTCGCAGCCTGCTGGTTGTCGGGCAGGTGGCGTTGTCGGTCTGCCTGCTGGTGGGGTCGGGTCTGATGATTCGCAGTTTCCTTCACCTTCGTATGCAGCCGTGTGGATTTGAGCCGAGCCACCTGTTGACGATGAACGTGTCGCTCCCGCCGACCAAGTACCAAGCGGGGCAAATGACGAACTTTTTCGAACAAGCTCTGGAGCGCATCCGGATACTGCCGGGCGTGCGGTCGGCAGCCGGATCATCGGCGTTGCCTGCCAATCCGGCACGTTTCTCGCCCTTTCTGGCGGAGGGGCAAGCTTCGGTCCCGGTAGCGGAACGGCCGGTCGTGAGCATCCAAATGATCACGCCTTCGTACTTGTCGGCGATGGGTATACCGCTTATTCGCGGCCGCGAGTTTACTAATCGAGACCGGCGCGAGAGCATACCGGTGGCCGTCATCAATCGTGCACTCGCACAGCGCTTTTTTCCCCGGCAGGATGTGATTGGAAAGCATGTTTATCTCGGCCGCCGATCCATTCCTTGCCAAGTAGTGGGCGTCGTAGGAGACATTCGGAACATCAGCTTGTCGACGGAACCGCAGCCCGAGATCATGGTTCCGTTTGCGCAGTTACCTTGGCCGTCTCTGAACCTGCTCATCCGGACGCAGGGCAATCCACTGGACATGATCGGGCCGGTGCGGCGGCAATTGCAGGCACTGGATCCAGACCAGCCGGCAACCTCCATCCAGACGATGGACGAACTGCTGGCGAACGAGCAACTGAAGCCCAAACTGACGACGTTCTTGTTGGCCTCTTTTGCCTTGTGCGCGCTAGTTCTGGCGGTGGTGGGTATTTACGGCGTTATCAGTTATTCGGTGTCGCAACGCACGCGAGAACTGGGCGTGCGCATGGCTTTGGGCGCCACGCGGCAGAGTGTGCTGACGCTGGTGGTTAAACAAGGGATGAGGCTTGCTGGCTGGGGTATTGCTCTCGGACTGGCACTCTCGTTCGTGTGCACCAGATTGTTGTCGACGCTGCTTTACGGCGTAACTACCACCGATGCGCTCACGTTTGCTGCCAGCCCTTGCTTGTTCCTGGGCTTTGCCGTGCTGGCGAGTCTTCTGCCCGCGTTACGGGCAACGAGAGTCGATCCATCGAGTGCGTTGCGGGATGAGTGACTGACTCATCCCTATCCTCTAGCAGATCATCGCGGGCCTGAACGAACGCATTAGTCCGGCGGCAAACGACAGGCGAATTCCATTGTGGGCCGGGATCTTCTGACAGAGAACATCACTGGATCTACAGCACTGGGTAACAGGGCGATCCGATGTACAAAACAGTCCTCTTGCTTGCACTCATCATTCCGGGCGCGTTTGCTGCCTCCCAGGCCGCTGTAGTCACAGCGGGTTCTACGGTTGCGTCCCGTTCCTTTGACGATCTCGAGCAGACGATGCAAACGCGTCAGCGAGAGCAGAGAAGGCAGCTCGAGGCAAAAGAACAGGAATTCGTGCAACGTTTCAATCGCCTGGCTGAAGCCATGGAAGCGTTCTCACACAACTATAAAGAGACTCACTCCATTGACTTGAAACAGGTGAAGTCCATACGCGAGGCTTACCGCAAACTGCAGCAGAGTGATCCCTGGTTCCGAATCGATTAGCTGTTTTCGCGCTTGTCGATGACGTGTTCCATGTCATCCAGCCAGAGTACGCGGTCGGCATAAGACTGCAGATCGGCTGACAAGCTTCCTTGCGCTCCGTGCAGCCAGACTTCTTTGCGGAGATCGCGCTTCACGTACGAGATTGCGTCTTCGAAGTCTCCGTCACCCGCAGACAAAATCAGGCGGTCGTAAATGTTCTGTGCGGCGAGGCGAATGATCAGCGTGGCAATGCCCACATCGACGCCTTTTTGCACCTGACGCTCAAACGAATGGCCGCAGGCGGGGCAGCGAGCTTGCATGTACTTCAACGGATAGAGCAAGACTCGAAGCTTCGGGCCACGAGGCGGCGCTGACTTGATCCAGGTGTGAAATGCGTTCTGGGCATCAGTGGCCGGATCGGGGCTGGAGTTCAAGTAGTAGCCTTCGTAAATAGGGCCTTCATTTAGCCGGATAAGTTCATTTTTCAGCTTCAGGTAATCAAGTCCACCCGGGCGCGTTCTTCCGTAATTGAACAAGTAGGCGCCGTCGACGATCCAGATCGTATTCATCGCTTTTGCAGTCTAGCGTTTATCAGACAAATCTCACTTCACCCATTGGCCGCTCGTATGCTGAAGGAATGCCGGACGAGTCCGTTTCGAATGAGTTGCCAGAAGCCGTGGAGGTGGAGGAGACAAGTGCGAAGGCGGATCCGGCGCGCAACTACTGGCCTGGCGGAGCAGACGAGGTTTTAGGCACGCTGGCAGACGGCACCAAGGTGAAGCGACGCATGCTGAGAATGCGCGCTTGTACGGTGAAAGATGCCAAGGGTAAAATGTGCCGCGGCCATCTGAAGCGGTGGTTCGATGCTTCGAACGAATTGCGGGAAAAGTTTGGAGATACGAACGAGGTATACCGGTGCGAGCGATGCCGCACCATCTACCTGCCGAACTTGAGTGAAGCGCCGCGCACGCAGACGATCGCCTGGTAGCAGATATAGTAGGGCGGGTGCGGGTACTCGCTTTAGTTCTGGTGGCGGTTGCGGCGTGGGGGCAGACTCCACGGCTTTTGCTGGGCCCACAGCGGCTGAAACGGCTGGAACGTGATCGCCAACGACAGACCGAGCGGTGGGTGAACTTCGAGCGCCGTGTTCAAACCGTCCCTGACTCGCCGGAGCGCGGCTTTGAACTGGCGCTCTACTTCATGTCGACGCAAGATGAGCAAGCCAAGCGGGATGCGCTTGCGTGGGCCGTGGCGCATCCCTGCGAACGGCGCCAAACGGCGCTGATTGTGAACTGGCTGCGTGACGTTCCCCCAGACACCGTGAAGCAATTACAGCGGCAGAGTTGCGCCCCAACCGGCACACCGCTGGAACAGATGCGGGACGACTTCTTCTGGGCGGTGGCAAGCGGAAGCGAACCGGCGGCGGTGGATCTGTCAAAGGTCGAGAGCGTTCCGAAGGCACCAGCCCTCTATGCACTGACTGAGTTCCTGGAAGGGTACCGGACGACACAGTTCAGTGACTTGCGCCGCCAGAACCTGACCTTCTATGCTACCTTGCCGGCGGCATACCTGCTCTCGCTGCGGCCCCACGAAATGGCCGACCCCACGTGGCAGCAGCACATCGCCGCCTTGGCTTTGGTAGGACTGGATCCGAATCTGGAATCGTCGCAATTCCTGCAAGGTTGGGCGGTGGAAGAGCGCTACATGCTGCGCGACGGGCCAGGCGTCGCATACGAGCTGCTTTGGGCGGATATCTATTTGCCCGGCGTTGGATACCAAAACATGGATCCGTGGCTGTACCGCCCGGACGAAGGCGGGACGCTGCTGGCCCGCACCAGTTGGCAAGAAGACGCCTGCTGGGTGAAGATTGCGCACGGCGCGGTTGAGCAAGAGAATTGTCCGCCGGATTGGCAGGCCAAGGTAACCGCGTTTGGCCATCTGGATCTGCTGCCGGTGGGCCAGCAGTGCGTTCGCATTCAAGTGAGAGACAAGCAGCAGCAACGAGTCGAGATGGTGCACTTCGGGCAGCCGCTGGCGAAATTCAGCTACGAGGCTGAAGGCGAGCAACGCGAAGCTCAGACGGACGAGAGCGGCCTCTGGTTAGTGCCGAATAACGTGAGTGGGACTATTTGTCAGGAGATTCGGGAATCGACACATGTTCGGCGCCATTGAAGCGGGTGGGACTAAATTTATTTGCGGCGTGGGAACCGGGCCGGGAAGTCTGAAGACCTTATCGGTTCCAACGACAACGCCGGCGGAAACGCTCCAGAAGGTTGTGGCCTTCTTCGGCGATCATCCGGTAGAAAGGATCGGTGTTGGCTCGTTCGGCCCGGTCGACATCCGGCCGGGGTCGCCGACCTATGGCTACATTACATCCACGCCGAAGCCGGGCTGGGCGCACTTCGATCTCTGCGGGACTTTGCAGAAAGCGCTGAATGTTCCGATTGCCTTCGACACGGATGTGAATGGAGCACTCCGGGGTGAAGCGCGGTGGGGAGCCGCCCGGGGGCTAACCGATGCGGTGTACATCACGGTGGGAACCGGCATTGGCGGCGGGGCTATGGCGGGCGGCCGGGTGGTGCATGGGTTGGTGCACCCGGAGATGGGCCACCTTCGCTTGCCGCACGATCGTGTGCGCGACCCCTTCCCGGGGTCATGCTCGTATCACGGCGATTGCCTGGAGGGGCTGGCTTGTGGACCGGCGCTGCGAGCGCGCTGGGGCGTTCCTGGCAGTGAGCTTGGCCCGACTCACGAGGCCTGGAGTATCGAGGCGCAATACCTGGCATTGGCGGCGGCCAACTTGACGTTCACCTTATCGCCGCAGCGAATCATTCTTGGCGGAGGCGTTATGCAAAATCTATTTCTCTTTCCACTAATCCGGCGTGAGTTTCAGCAATTGCTGAACGGCTATATTCAGCACGACCGTGTTCTCTCTGAAGTGGATGACTACATCGTGCCGCCGCAGTTGGGCAATGAGGCTGGGATTTTAGGTGCCCTGGCGCTGGCTGAAGAGGTGAACGCGTGACGCTTTCGGCGGCTTTATTGAAGAGCACAGTGGTTGCCGCCCTTGGTGGACTGCTGTTCGGGTTCGATACAGCGGTCATTGCGGGCACCACGCAAGGGCTGACCGACACCTTCCACCTTTCAGCGCAGGGGCAGGGATTTACCGTGGCAGTGGCGCTGATTGGGACCATCTTCGGCGCGCTGTTTGGTGGCATACCCGGCGATAGATTAGGACGACGGCAGGCGCTGCGATGGATGGCCATTCTGTATGTTCTTTCGGCCATCGGATGTGCGCTTGCGTGGAACTGGCCTTCCTTGCTGGCCTTTCGGCTGGTGGGCGGTTTGGGTATCGGCGGGTCGTCCGTCTTAGGGCCGATGTACATCGCGGAGATCGCACCGGCGAAGTGGCGCGGACGCCTGGTTGGTTTCTTCCAGATGAATGTCGTCGCGGGAATTTTGCTCGCTTACCTGTCTAACTATCTGGTGCGACTGGCTTTGCCGGGTCCAGAAGACTGGCGCACCATGCTGGGAGTCGCCGGTATTCCCGCGGCTCTGTTTCTTGCCATGCTGTTCCTGATACCGGAAAGTCCGCGCTGGCTGATCCAACACGGACGTCTGACTGAGGCTCGCGAGACGCTGCGGTTGATAGGCGAAGACAACATTGAGGGAGAACTCGGCGCGATTCAAAACTCCGTGCACAGCGAGCGAGGGCTCAACGAACGGCTGTTTCAGCACAAGTACCGCGTTCCGATTTTCCTCGCCGTTTCTATCGCCATGTTCAATCAGTTGTCAGGAATAAACGCAATCCTTTATTACCTGAACGATATTTTCGCCAAAGCAGGCTTCAGCCGTGTTTCCAGCGATCTCCAATCGGTTCTGATCGGCTTCACCAACCTTGTTTTTACGCTGTTGGCGATGACGATCATCGACAAAGCGGGACGGAGAACACTGTTGCTGATCGGCTCCGTGGGAACGGCGGTCTGTCTGGCAGCGATTGCCACAATTTTCCTTTCGGGCTCCCATGAAAATCTGCTGGTTTGGTGCCTGGTGGGCTACATCGCGTCTTTTGCGTTCTCGCAGGGGGCGGTGATTTGGGTCTTCATCAGTGAAGTGTTCCCCAATGCGGTGCGGGGCAGTGGTCAGAGTCTGGGTACGTTCACCCACTGGCTTTTTAATGCCGCAATCTCGTGGACGTTCCCTATCCTGGCGGCCAAATCCCGAGGCCTTCCCTTTGTATTTTTTGCGTTAATGATGGTAGTCCAATTCGTAGTTGTCTGGATGACCTACCCCGAGACCAAGGGAGTGGCGCTGGAGGATATGGAGCAAAAACTCGGGATCGCGTCGGCATGACTTTACTGGATTTTTTACATACTAGGTAAAAAATGCTTGACGATATGGGGCAGCTTTATCTAAGCTTATGCATATAGGTTGCAAGATAGCTGGCTGCTTCCTCCACTGGAGAAAAACAGTGGTTTGTATCCTCTGAGTCAGCCGCTTCGCTCCGTTTGCCGAGGTTTCATTGCGGTTCAGACCCGACGTTTCCCACATCCCGCTGAAGGTTCTTTTCGCAGATGACAGCGCTCTCGACGCCGCGCTGCTACAGCACGGTTTTCGCGCTGCCCGCATCGATTGCGACGTTCATCACGTTAGTACGGGGGCGGCGGCTCACCACTGGTTGGAGCGCAATGCTACGCCGGACGCCGTTGTCTTAGATATGCGGTTGGCGGCTGATAGTGGACTGGATGTGCTGATCGCGCTGGGAAACCGTCCCGAGCTTCGGAATGTACCTAAACTGGTCTTATCGGGCATGATGCCCAGGCATCTCGAATCAGAAATCAAAGCGCACGGCGGACTTTTTCTGGAAAAGCCCTTTCAACTGGAGGGTTGGGCTGAGATTGCCCGCACGATGGACACTTACCGGCAGAGCTGTCATGCCGGCGAGTAAAACTCGTTCTGTGGTGCGTACCATCCGCGAAGCTTTGGGTCCATATTCCGCACTAGCCTTGGCCGCAGCGTCATAACGCATCATGCCGTATCGGGACTTCGACGTTCTAGAAGAGGCCACTCTTTATCGCACTCTGATTTGCGAATTAGATGAATATGCGATTTTTCGCATAAACCTCGACGGAACGTTGGCCACTTGGAATCCGGGCGTTCAGAAAATCCTAGGCTTCGAGCATCCGGACTTTGTCGGGCGCGGCTATTGCTCCCTATTCGATGAGGACGACCGGGCAGCTGGCCTTCCAGAGAAAGAACTCGAGGAGAGCCGGCGTAGTGGACGGACACGCCAACGGCAATGGCTGCAACGCAAAGATGGCGGCCGGGCCTTCGTTAGTGGTGTGACAGTTCGCGCAACGGGCCACAACGGCACCCTGCTGGGGTACACGAAAGTCATCCACGACATCACGGCGCAAAAGACAGCCGAAGATGCCCGTAAGCGTCTAATTAGCAAGCTGGGAGACATGGCGTATGCGCTGGACCTGACGCATACGATGATTCGCGACCTGGACGGCACCATTCTGCGTTGGACGCGAGGTGCCGAAAGCATGTACGGTTGGAGGGCCGGCGAGGCCGAGGGGCAAAACAGTCATGCTTTGATGCGTACGGAGTTTCATCAGCCGCTTGCGGAGATTCAAGCGCAATTGCTGCAACACGGAGAGTGGCACGGAGAACTTACTCATACGGCCAAGTCGGGCGCGCGACTCTACGTGGCGAGTCACTGGGCTCTGCGCAGGGCAAGCGAAGACTCAGCGCCGCTGGTGATTGAAGTCAACAACGACATGACTGAGATGAAGCGCGTGCAATTGGAGCTCGCGCACGCCAATCGCTCGTTGTCGTCGTTTTCCTACGAAGTCGCCCACGATCTGCAATCGCCCTTGCGCAGCATGGCCATGTGTGCACAGTTACTGACCGCAACGGGTGAGGAGAGCCTGACGGCGGACCAAGCGGAGCTGATTCGCACGATCTCGAAGAACAGCGACCGGTTGCGGAGCCTGGTTCAATCATTGCTTCAATACGCGAGTGCCGAAGGCCACGAAGACGAGCGGGAGACAATGTCCCTTCAATCTGTGCTGGACCGCGCACTCGAGAATCTTGCGGCGACGATCGCGGAAGCGGGCGCTCGAATTGAGGCGGGAGCGCTGCCGGAAGTGCGTGCCCATGCGAGCAAGTTGCTGCAAGTTCTGCAAAACCTGATCAGCAACGCTATCAAGTACCACCGGCCAGGCGTACGCCCGGAGATCAGGGTGTTTGCGGACACCACGGAAAGCGGCTGGACGATACATGTCCAGGACAATGGGATGGGCATTGAGCCGACATCTGTGGAGCGAGTGTTCACGCCACTCCAACGCTTGCACGGTCCTGAGATCTCAGGCACGGGTCTTGGATTAGCCATCTGCCGGCGAGCGGTAGAGGCAGAGGGCGGGCGGATCTGGCTGGACTCAACATTCGGCCACGGATCGACGTTTCACTTTACCCTTTGCCGGTAGTTCGCGAAACGTCGATGAACCATTGCCAAGAATCCTAAAAAGAGAAGCGCAACTGCACGTCAAGACGGCGCTGATTACTGGCGGTTGCCTCGGCCCCAAATCCACCAGTGATGCCAGTGGATTCGTAGAAGTATGGTGAGGTCAAAGCGCCGTTCGGAGTATTCAGGTTCTCATGGTTCAAAATGTTCCGGGCGTTGAACGAGGCCGTAAGGTTGTAGCGGTGCTCAGTAGACTCGCCAGCGCCGAAAGGTCCGCCGCCGCCGCCGCCGGGCCCACCACCACCACCGCGATGACCACCGCCGCCGCCCCCGCCGTAACCACCGCCTCCACCCGCGCGAGCGCCACCTGATGGCCCTTCAAAGTGCGTGCTACCAAAACCAAAGGTCTTGCTGAGGCGCAGGTTCAAGCCGATGAAGCCAGGTCCGGTGCCGTAATTTCGTTGAATCAAGGGAGAACCGACCACCGGATAGGGGTTGACATACAAACCCAGCCGGGAGTTGAAGACTGAATTCTCAAAAGGCTGGTTGTAAACTTCGGGGCGCGACGTTGGCGTGACTTGCCCTTGCAGGAACAGATCGGTGCCTGTGGTGATGTTAAACGGTGTACCCGTATGCGCTATCAGAAACGGAGAAAGCCGAAGGCCCCACGGCCCGGCGAAAGAACCGCCTAAGAAGAGCTGATTGTGGATATCGAGCGAGGAGCGGCCCCAGTTACTCGAGATGTTGTACGGATTGGTCGGCACGGTGGTCAGACCATCGGTGTCGCTATGCGCCTGCGAATACACGTAGTGCCCGAAGAGCGTAAGCCACTTGCCCGCGGCGCCCCGGCCATTGACAATAATTTGAGTCTGTTTAAAGATTCCAGTCGACTGATAGTCGTAGATATCACCCACATTCCCAAAAGGCCGGAGGCCAACACTATTGGAATTCGTGGTTAAGCGCGGACCACCCACGGTGACCGGCGTCCCGGGCGGCAGAAAACCGTCCACGGGAACGGGGGAATTGATGTCGTCAGTCAGAAGCTCATGAACGCCGCGAGAGTTGGTGATGTTCAAGGAGAGCGTGGTGCTCTTCGTAATTTGACGGTCGATGCCAATCACGGTTTGCAAGAGTTCCGGTGCTCGTAAGCTGTGGTCGATCTGGTACGCTTGCTGACCATTCAATAGAGCCAGCTCGCTTTGTGGGGGCGTGGTGGAGAAAGCGGCGTTGTAGACTGTCGGATTGTCGATGGTATAAACCTGCTGAGTGCCGTTCCTGCCGTAGCGATACGCACTCAACACATTCGTTTCGGAGAAACGATCGTAGAAGATACCCCATCCGGCACGGATCACCGTCTTCGGGCGCGAGTTCAACCCCTTGCCACCGGCACCGCCCGGAGACCAGGCGATGCCGACGCGCGGAGCCCAATCACTGTGATCGTAGATGTTATTCTGCGCTTCGTAGCGTAGCCCGAGACTCACTGTAAGGTTCGGTCTTACTCGCCAGTCGTCGTTCACGAAAGGCCCTACATCCACTTGGTAAAAGCCAAGGTAAGGGTTGCCTTGATTGATGGTGAACTTTGAAGGCCCGTAGCCCAGAGCGCTGATCTGCGTACTATTGAGACCCGCGGCAAACAGTTGCTCGGTCATAAGATACTGCTGGATGGAAGTCAGGGTCGCGGTGTTGCCTGTGTTCACGAACCCGGAGCCAAGCACGGGAAACGTGCCGCCCAGAAATGCATATTCACCGTTGAAATTCTGGGGACTGGAATCGTCGACTATCGAGGTGCGAACCCGGGCGCCGAACTTAGTTGTGTGCGCACCCCAGTTCACCGAAGTATAGTTTTGCAATTCGACGTAGTTTTGCAGATCGTAGCTGGAAGGGTAGCCAGCAGCGCTGTAGCCGGATCCCCCGGCAACGAACGACTGAGATACGTTCAGCTCGGGCAAAGTGCTGAAGCTGCGTTCGTTCTCTCTGGTGTGGTCGAACTCAAAATGCGTTTCGTTGACAACGTGCGTGTTCAACACCGCGGTTTCCACAATCTGCGCTGATTGTTCGATGTTGCTGCTGCTCGCGCCATTGCTGCTGAGGGTCTGATTACCGACTGTTAGTTGGGGCAAGTTAAAGGCCCCGATGTTCGTCACCTGATGCTCGTTATCCAAGTAGGAATAGCGAAAGCTGAGCGTGTTGTTTGTACCTAGCTGCCAATCGACGCGAGGACTGACAGTGGTGCGCCTTTGTGGTGTAGAAAAATAGTTCTGATAAGCCTGACTGCCTAGGAAATTAGCACTGGGGATGTTGGCGTTGATAATGCCGTTGTCGTCGATATTCCGGCGTTCCACGTCCACGAAAAAGCTGGCTTTTTTCCCCAACGGACCGCTTACATTTCCGCCGAAGAGCTGGGTACGGAACGGTGGATCCACACTAAGAAAGGGATTCCGGGAATTCCACACGCTGTCGCTGATGTTGTAATAGCCCTGGCCGTGAAATTTGTCGGTCCCCGGCTTAGTGAAGATTTGTATACGACCGAAACCGAGCTTATCGAACTCCGCAGAAAACGGATTGGAATTGATGCGGATCTCGCGAATGGACGCCTTCGGTGGTAGCCTTCCGCCGGTGAAACCATCGATATAAATCTGACTGCCGCCCGGGCCGGCGGAGGGACCTGCAAGAGCCTGCAAATCGGCTTCAAGGTCGTCCGGGTCGTCTGGGAGAGCATCTAAGTCTTCCTGCTTCAATACCAGCTGCGACGAGTTGTTGGAGGCTTCTACCGAGACCTGATTATCGGAAGAGCCGGAGACCGTCACTTCCTGTTTGTTCTCCTGGACGGTCATCACGATATCGCCGGCAGCCGGCTTACCCGGAGCCACGGCTACGGCGAGGGGCGTCTTCTGCTGCAGGTTGGTGTAAGTTGCGACGATGGAGTAAGTGCCGGGCGCGACACCGCGAAAGACATAAGTGCCATCCGCCTGCGTGGTCGTTGTCAAAGCTTTACCGGACGCATCGGTCAGCGAGATTGTCGCGCCGGGAATCACACCGCCAGTATCGTCTTTCACTGTTCCCCTCACCACCCCGGCAGCGGCCGTTCGCGCGCCACCCTGCAGAGCTGGCGTGGCGGGCGGTGTTTGCGCCTGCGAAGAAGCAGTTGCCAGCATGGCGACTACCAGTAACTTACGGATACACTTATCCATTTATAGCCCTCAAATTTTTCCCCAAGTTGTAAGTGCGATAGCGGCGGCGGTCTTATTGCGCCGGCGCTCCTGTATCTAAGCCCCAGTCGGCACTGAGGGATTGACCTTGCCGGGGCGGAGAAGACTGTAAAATCGGCTCCACACCCGCAAGGACGGTTTGCGCATCGACGCTGCCGGAGTTCTGTCCCGCCATTCCCCAAATGACGATGGCATCACCCGGTTTCAAATCAGCAGCTGCGATTTCCGGAATTCGTTCCAACATGTGCGAGAGATCCCCACCTCGCCGCATTCCCCCGCCGCTCCCCGGCCCATTTGGGTTAGCTCCGGCACCAGGGGCGCCTGGACCGTAACCAGCGTTGCCGGCTCCCGCTCCTGCGGATGGTTGCGCCATGGCCGCATGATCTCCCGTGGGCGACCCGCCTGCTGCTTGCGCACCGCCGCCGGGAGTTGAGTTCCCATTGGCATTGCCACTGAAGCGCCGGGCCATTAACATTGCCATCTGCGGATCGAGTTTTCGCACCACGGCAGAGGCTGGCAGCAGTATGGTAACCGGCTGCTTCGATTGAACATTCTTGGCAATAATCTGTTTACCGTCTGGCGAAATGGAGGTGACGGTTGCGGCAATGGTTCTTACCGGTGCTGAGTAAACCTTCTGCGCCGTAACACTATCGTCAGCGTTCTTTTGTCCCAGCATTCGAATTTGATCTCCCACCTGCAGATCGGCAAAAGCAGAGTGCACCGGGACCTTCGGATCGGCGGAAGAGTAGCGCGTCCATTCCGTGGTGCCTGTGCTTTGCACCGTTACTGGCTTCGGACCCTCGGGAGTGCGAATACTTATGGCAAAACTGTTAGCTCCAGCATTGATGGCGGTGATTGTGCCCACAGTGCTGTTCTGCCACGCTTCGGTCTCGGCCTGGCGCTTCTGCGCCAGTTCTCGCGCCGACATTAGAACTACGCTCCGCGCAGTGATGGCGGCGGCCGAATCATCCGGCTTCGAACCACGAACGTCCACGCGGTCGCCAGTTTGCAAGTCGCCGGCCGTAATGCGGACGGCGCTCTTGAGATCTTTCGCACCCGGGGCGACTTTCAGCAACGTTCGAGTTGCTCCCACCGAGACGACGGTCTCTGCGCCGCTCTTGTCGTCCTTCACCGTGATGGTCTGCGCAGAGGCGTCGACAGCGGTAACGGTACCTAGAAGATGCTCTAGCGGCTTTGCTCCGGGCGAAGCGCTTGTAGCGTTCTGCGCCAATGAAGGAGCGGGACAACAGGTGAACAGAGCAATAGTAAGAAGCGCGAGAGGTCGAAACATGAGAATCACGGGACGCCTGATGTGCATAGTGGGCGTACCCTCGTTCAGGCGCTTTATGATCTGTGTATGTTACACGCGGCCGGTAAAGGTTTGTGAAGCTTGGGGAGGGGACGGAAGAAAGTTAGGTGGGAGTAAAGCTAGCTGATTCTGTTCACGCTAAAGCATCGGCTTGGGGCGCGAGAGGCCTTAGCGTGAACAGAATACAAAACTAAGCGGCATTGACCAGCATGTCATCCAGCATGTCGTGAGATTCATCCTGGTTTTTGTCGGCCTGCTCCTGGCACTGAATGCAAAAAGGCGCCCACGGCACAGCGGCTAAGCGCTTCGGGCTGATCTCTTCTTCACAATGCATGCAAATTCCGAACGAACCGTCTTCGATGCGCCGAAGTGCGGAACGAACGTTGCGCAGCAGGTTCGATTCGCGGTCCAGGTTTCTGATTGCGAGTTCTCGTTCCGCAGCGTGTTGCACTTCATCAAGAGCGTCAGCGCTCTTCTCGATGGTGATTGCGTCGCGGTTGCGAACGATGCGTTCAAGTTCGTCCTGTCTTTCTTCCAGGATCTTCTTGAATTTATTCATTTCTATTTTTGTCACTTCTTTTCTCTCCTTCTTCAATACAACTAGCGCGCCACTTATAAGGTCTTCGGTACGGCCAAGTCTCCCGTTTAGACGCAGGCCCTACTAAAAAGGTTCACCAACGGTATCACAACTTCGCGAAGCGGACCATGACCGATATTTACCAACTGCGAAAATGTATCCAGGGACGATTTGGCTGCGGCGCCGTCCACCGCGGTTGCTGTTTGCAACAAGCAATGGAGTATATGATGCCCGCAACGGAGCATCGGGTGCGCGTAAGCTGTTCCGAGGGGCAATAGCCTTTTCGGATCTCAGAATCATACCACAGGCCCTCAAGCAATTCAGCCTCCATTTTCGAACGCGAACCCCGCCTGCGTCAGCCAACGAGCTCCCCTGAATGGCACCGGCTTTTGCCGGAGTTCGTTAGCCCGGTAACCCTTGCGCAGAAAAATCGCGTTTTCCCGGCCAAAACCGACAAAATCTTTCCGCTCGAGCGCTCGTCCGAAGTGATGAAACTCGTCTGCCGGCAACCGCCCCACCGTTGTTTTCCGAGCCCTTGCGGCGCCCGGATTGCCGTCCCACCAAGCCGTTCGATGTTTAGAGGTCGGTGGAGCCGGAAGATTCTCTCATGCGCCAATGAAGAAAAGTAACGGTCGGTCTGTTCCTTTGTCACGCCTGCGGCTCGGCTGCCTCAACTTGCACCAGACAACTATAGAAAGTCGGGCCGGCTCCGATGTCGGTCAGCCTCTCCGACGTGAGCTGATTGATGCCGAGATTACGGATGCCGCGTTTATTCCAGCGCATGCTGCGGACACATATAACGCCCGGAGCTACATCTTCTGCAGTATGTGCCTGCAGAAAACACTCGCCTCGATCGTTAAACACCCGCACGCTTTGGCCATTGCGCAACCCTCGCGCTGCGGCATCGTCCGGGTGAATAGTGACAATGGCCGTTTTGGCATCGGTATCATCGCGATGCCCGAAAGTGGAATTCATAGCGTCATCACTCTTCGGCGAGAGCAGCTCAAGCGGATAGCGTTCCGCGTTGAAATTCTCTCCCCAGCGGGATTCCACGGGCGGCGTGTAGTCCAGTGACTTGGCGCCGAGCTGGAACTTTCCGGAGGCGGTAGCAAAACCATTCGCAAAAGGCAGAAACGGCTCTCCGGCGCAGCCCATGTTCAACCGTATTGAGCGCTCGGCTTCGAGACGTTCCCATGTAATGCCGTCAAGGTAAGGCGAGGCTGAATCGAGTGCCGCGCGAACCATGTCCTCGTCGGAGTCTTGGAAACACTGCTCGTGAAAGTGAAGGCGCGCCGCAAGCGAGCGGAAGATCTCCACATTAGAACGAACTTCGCCCGGCAGAGGCAGAGCGGGTTTAGCGAGTTGCACATAATAGTGCCCGTAAGCGAGATACAAGTCGGTATGTTCCAGAAACGTGGTTACCGGCAAGACGAAATCTGCCCAGTCCGCGGTGTCGGTTTGAAACTGCTCCAGCACTACCGTGAACAGATCGGTTCGGCCCAGACCTTCTAGCACTTTGCTTTGATTCGGAGCAATGGCCGCCGGGTTGGAATTATAAACGACCAGAGCCTCCACACGCGGTTGGTTCAAATGCAGCAGTGCGCTGCCAAGTTGGGTCATATTCACCAGCCGGGCTTGCCGGCCAAGCGTTGACTCCCATTGGAGATCGGGGCGCTCCAAAGCAGCGGTGTTGAACGCGAATGCGCCCGAGGTGCTGAGCTGCAATCCGCCGCCCTGATAGCGCCACGCGCCCGTAAGTACAGGCAGCGCGGCAATCGCACGTACAGCGGCACCGCCCCTCTCACTGCGTTGCACGCCGTAGTTTACTCGAATGGCGGCTTGCTTTGTGGTGCCCCATTCCCTCGCCAGTTGCTCGATGTCCGCTGCCGCAATGCCCGTAAGCTGCGACACACGTTCGGGCGGAAAAGTCTTTGCGAGCGCAGTTAGCTCACCGAATCCTTCGGCATGCTCGGCGACGTAAGCAGAATCCTCTAAGCCGTCGCGCAGAATGACATGCATCAGACCAAGGGCGAGCGCGTGGTCGGAGCCGGGGTGGATCGCAAAATGCCGATCTGCCGTTTTCCCCGTGCGATTCAGCACTGGATCGATGACGTAAAAGCGAGCGCCGTTCCGGCGTGCTTCGACAATGAACGGCCACAGGTGGACGTTGGTGCCCAGGATGTTTGCACCCCAGGCGATGATGAGCTTGGCGTATCGAAAATCCTGCGGCTCCATGCCGACTTTGGCTCCTTGCGATTCGAGAAGCGCCTGGCCCCCGCGGCGGAGCAAATCGTTCGATCGAGGCGCGACGCTCCCAGCCGGTGAAAGAAGCGCCGATCCATGCCGGCACCATTGAGCAGTCCCATGGTGCCGGCGTAACTGTAAGGAAGAATCGCCTCCGGACCGCTACGGTCGGCGATGTCGCGGAGTTTGGCTGCGATCTCGTCGAGAGCCTCATCCCAAGAAACGCGGGAAAAGTGCCCCGAGCCTTTGGGACCGATGCGGCGCATGGGAAACAGCAGGCGGTCTTTGTGGTACTCGCGATCGAGGTAGCGCGCCACTTTCCCACAGAGAAAGCCGCGGGTGATGGGATGCGTGGGGTCGCCCGCGATTTTTGTCGCGCGCCCATCCCCTCCTACTTGCAGCACCAACGCACAAGTGTCGGGGCAATCCAGGGCGCAGACCGAATGACGAACCGTTGGAGTCAGCGTGGAGTTTTCGATCACTGTATTATCGCTGCCCGCGAATGCCCGACGCTACAGAGCCAGCGAAATTGTCCCGCGCAGAAACAGAGCGGAGTGGCCCGCAATCTCCACTCGGTCGCCTTTCAGGGCGCAGAATAGCTCGCCTCCTCGCGGAGAAATCTGCCGTGCCCGCAGTTCCGCCTTTCCGAGTTCCCTTGCCCAATACGGAATCAGAGTCGTGTGCGCCGAGCCAGTTACCGGATCTTCATTAATTCCCCGGGCCGGCGCGAAGAAACGCGAGACGAAATCGCAGTCTTCGCCCGTGGGTGCCGGGCCCGGGGCTGTCGCGATTACAGCGAAACGGTCCACTTCGGCCAACTCCATAAAATTGGGTCGCAAGGCAGCTACTTCCTTCGCCGTTTCGTATCGGACCAAGTAATCGCGAGCGGCGAGAATGGCTGTGGGAGATCCTCCAAGCGCCGAAACCAGACCGGGATGTACGGCGATCGCTTCCGGCGGGCGGGAAGGGAAGTCGAGCGCCAGCAGGCTTCCGTTGCGGGTAACACGCAGCTCGCCCGATTTCGTCTGGAAACGCAACACGTCAGCAGCTTCTTTGCATTCTTCAAACAACACATGGGCGGATGCGAGTGTGGCGTGCCCGCACAGATCTACTTCGCACGCTGGCGTGAACCAGCGCAAATCGAATCCGTTCGTTGCATTGCGAACAAAAAAAGCGGTTTCCGCTAGATTATTTTCGGCAGCGATAGCCTGCATCACGTCGTCGGGGAGCCATGACTCGAGAGGGCATACGGCGGCGGGGTTACCGGAGAAAGGGCGGCTGGCGAACGCGTCTACTTGGAACACGGGAATCTGCATCGATACTTGATGCAGATTTCAAACGTCAGGATGCGGAAAATTGATGGCTGTGAATCCGCCGATGAATCGCTAGTTGACGCGAACGCGGTGCTTTTCCTTCAGCACCAGTTCATCGAAGATTGCAAGAACTTTCTTGCGGTAGGTATACATCTGGCGCAGTGAATCACGGAAGCCATCCTCATACCGATGCGGTTGCAGCCACTTATCGAGCATAGGGCGAGGAACATCGATATCGCGCCGAAGTGCGTCGGCCGAATGACCGCGGAGAAATAATCCGTAAAAAATGGCCGCCTCGCGTTGGGGCGCTAGCGGGTCTATTTCTTCAACAACAAACATTACCGTGACCTGCTTAAGTTCGTATCCTACTCCGAAATGACCGGAGTTTACAAATCCTATGTCAAAAGTCCGAGTTGTGCCGGAATTCTCTCAACACCTGCCGGCCCAACGTAGGCCGGCCTTATTGAAAGCCAATCGTCACATTATTAGACGCTTGCTTGGATGTTGTTCCAGGGAAGTAAGTTGCGGAACGCTGGAGGCAGGTTGGTCAGGAAAGAGCGGCAGGCCAAAAAAGAAGCACCTCACGGTCGAACGGACGAGAGGTGCTTCTTAATTAACTATAACGGGTCTAAATGGCTGTCGTGCGCGCGGTGGTTCCGAGAGCCGCTTGACCGGTCACTCGGGTGAATGCCTCCAGAGCGGCAGGAGAGAGTAGTTTCCAAACTTTGTCAGCGGTGGCTTTTTCCTCTGCTTGGATGGAGCGTGCGAGGGAAGCAGTCTGCGTATCGCCAGCTGCTTCAGCTACGGTTGCGAGCGCCTCATACATAGCGCATTCGCTATTCTCGACGGCAAACGCCATCATCAGGTTCTGTGTCGTGCGTTCTTCCTTCTCATGGCCGATCTGCGCTGCCTTCGGCGACAACCCGAAGACGTGCGCAAGAAAGCTTTTCGCTGTGGACGTGCTGCCACCCAAAGCCTCCAACCGAGCGGTCAAACGCTCATACTGCCGCTTCGTTTCGAGAGCATGTTGGTGGAACGCGGCTTTCGCTGCTTGGTCATCACCTTCTTGCGAGAACCCCTGCAATTGAGTCTCGAAGCTCTTTTCCGCCGCGATTGCGTCCTCCAGATATCGCTTGATTACATCGGTACTGGTTTCTGACATAGATCCTCCTGGACCCGAACTGCTCGTCCTGGGTTCACTTCCTTGGACATGCATGGAAGCCCACGGTTACAAGAGAAAAGCGACGCTGGGCATGCGCCTCGTAAACGGCACAGCTGGACCGCATCAGAACCCGGCGAACGGCTTCTACACTAAAAAGGGAATAGCTTTGTGAAAAAAGTATTTGTTCAGAGCTTCGGGTGCCGGGCATCACAGGCCGACGGCGCCGCTATCGAGAGCGACCTCGAGCGGGCCGGCTACCAGGCTGTCCGGAGCGCGGCCCAAGCCGAGCTGATTGTTCTGAACACGTGCACGGTGACGCACAACGCTGATGTTGACGCGCGTAGGGTAGTTCGGAGCTTTCACCGTGACCGCCCCTCTGCGGATATCCTCGTCACTGGTTGTTACGCGCAGCGAGCACCCGAGGAGATCGCCAACATCCAGGGTGTCCGTTGGGTGGTGGGCAACTCGCACAAGACGCAAATCGCATCCATAGTGGAGTCTGTGCACGAGAGTTATCACGGCCGCATCTTGGCCGGGGACATTGCAGCACAGCGGGAGTTCGACGCAACGCCGGTGCGTGATGTTAGAGAAGACCGGACGCGCCCCAATCTAAAGATCCAGGACGGCTGCGGTAATCGCTGCTCCTTCTGCATTATTCCTTCCGTGCGGGGCCGCAGCCGAAGCGCCGCGCTGACGAGCATTGTGGAGCAAGTGAACGATTTAGCATCCCGCTACTGCGAAGTGGTTCTGAGCGGCATCAATCTCGGACGTTGGGGCCGAGATCTTCCCGGCCAGTCGCGCTTCGCTGATTTGCTGCGTGTTCTGCTGCGCGAGACGCACATAAAACGGCTGCGGATCAGTTCGGTAGAACCCATGGACTGGAGCGACGATCTGTTACGCCTGATGGCGTCCGAGAGCAGGATTGCGCAACATGTTCATATCCCGCTGCAATCGGGCTCCGATGCGGTTCTAAAGCGGATGTTCCGCAAGTACCGCAGCAGGCACTATGCTACTCGTCTGGAACTTGCCCACCGGCTAATGCCCGATGCAGCCATTGGGGCGGACGTGATGACGGGCTTTCCAGGCGAGACGGATGCAGAGTTTGCAGAGACGGTTCAGTTTATACGGGACCAGCCGTTCACCTACTTGCATGTGTTCACTTACTCGGAGCGGCCCGATACCGCTGCATCTACTTACCAGGCGCCAGTTCCCATGGAGGTCCGGCGCGAGCGAACTGGCGTCTTGCGTGCTCTCTCAGACGAGAAGAATCTGCACTTTCGCCGTCGCATGTTGGGCAGGTCTCTTTCCGTGGTCACGCTGGAACAGCGTGGGATTGCGCTGTCGACGAATTTTCTTCGAGTGGAACTCGCGAGTGAGCCGGAGCCGAATCATCTCCTCGAAGTAAGAATCGGTTGCGTCACTGCTGGAGGTTTAGGTCAGCAGACATTGCTGCCGGTGCTTAAATAAGCAGCGTGAACAACTTCCCCAGTTTTGAGCTGACGGATCAAGTGGCCCTGGTAACGGCAGCGGCGCGTGGCTTGGGACGCGCTATTGCACTCGCTCTCGCGAACGCGGGCGCGGATATCGCGTTGGGGCTTCGCGTGCGGGAGAACGATGCCGGACTCGCAGAGGAGATCCGGAGCTTGGGCCGAAGGGCCCTGCCGCTACAGATGGATGTTGCTGAATTGCAGCAAATCCAAAGCGCCGTAGACCAGGCGGCTGAGCATTTCGGCCGAATTGACATTCTGGTTAACAATGCTGGCATTGCGCCGACGAACTTAGCCGAGAATGTGACGGAGCAGGATTTCGACCGCACGCTCGCGGTGAATCTGAAGGGCACATTCTTCACCAGTCAGGCGGTCGGCCGCGTGATGATCAAACAGAACGGCGGCCGCATCATCAACATGAGTTCGCAAGCCGGTTTCGCGGCACTGCCCACGGAATCGGTGTACTGCATGACCAAAGCGGGCATTACGCATTTAACCAAATGCCTTGCGGTTGAGTGGGGCAAGTACAACATTAATGTAAATGCAGTGGCGCCCACCTTCATTCATACTGACGGGACCGCGCCTGCCCTCCGCGATGAAGGCTTTCGCCGTGAGGTGGTGGAGCGTATCGCCGCCTTGCACCGGATCGGCGAACCGGTGGAGGTGGCCGGCGCTGTTGTATTTCTCGCATCGCCCGCGGCTTCGCTGATTACCGGGCATACCATTGTTATCGATGGCGGGTGGACGGCGCGCTAACGGTGTGTAACGCTTTGTAACATCAGTCCATCCCACCTTGGGTAGGCCAATACAAGGAAGGCAGGATCATGGCGAGTACTGTCTGGCGGGGCTATATTACTTTTGGACTGATTTCCATTCCAGTGCGGTTGTTTCGCGCCGGGCGTGCGGAGCGTGTTAGTTTGCGGCGCGTGTACCGTGCGCCAGCACCGGGCACTCGCGAGCTGGACCCGGAACTGCCGGCCGACGAACCGGAACCCGAGCCCGTGCCGGTACGCCACAAGGGCCCTGTTGCCGTGGCAGCGCGAAAAGCCGAGACGATCGCTGCTGCACCGACTGTTCTTCCAGCAGTGCCCATGCCTGCCTCGCCCATTCTGGAACCGGTTCGCCAGGTGTCAGCGCGCACTCAAAGCGGGGAAGTGGTGCCGGAACGTTCCGTCGTAAAAGGCTATGAATACGAGAAGGATCGTTTCGTTGCCCTCGAGCCGGATGAGCTAAAGACCATTGTGCCGAAGACGGCCACAGAAATGGAGATCCAGGAATTTGTCCGCCTTCCTGAGGTCGATCCGGTTTACTTCGAAACCTCGTACTACGTTGTGCCGGAAGAAGCTGGCTGGAAAGCCTACGCGCTGCTTCGCAAAGCGATGGACGAAACGCATCTGGTGGCGGTTGCGCAGTTCGCCATGCATGGCCGGGAACATGTTGTCATCATTCGTCCTGGTAGGCGCGGCCTGGTGGCTCACACCATGTTCTTCGAATCCGAAGTACATGCCGACGAAGAGTTTCGTGCCGATCCTGGCATTGTGTCGGACAAAGAGCTGAAGCTGGCGGAAACTCTGATCACCTCGCTCGCCGGGCCCTTTCAGCCGGAGAAGTATCGGGACACGTACCGCGAAAAGCTGGAAGAGTTGATTGCGAAGAAGGTGGCAGGGCAGCCGGTGGTTGCGGAACAAAAGCCGACCCGCTCAGCAGCGGTAGTTGACATTACGGAGGCTCTGCAGCGCAGCTTGGCCGCTCTGAAGAAACCACCTGCCTCGGAAGAAAACAAACCCGCTATCGAAGAACCTGCCGCGCCCCGCCAGGGCCGCACATCGAAGAAGTCCTCACGGGCAGGCAGCCGATCCTAGCGAGTTCGAAACCGCTCCGACAGCTTTGAAAGCTTATCTTCCACCGACGGCCGAACTGGCTGGGGCGCGTGTTTCACCTTCGGTAGATCGGAGGCTATCAGAGCCTTCATTGAAAGAGCGATTCGCTTGGCTTTCGGATCCGCAGATATAACCTGCACACGCACAATCTGACCAACCTTCGCCACTTCGTATGGGTCTTTCACAAAGCGATTCGATAGCTCGCTCACGTGAACCAACCCGTCCTGATGAACGCCGATATCAACAAACGCACCGAAATTCGTTACGTTGGTGATCACGCCTTCCAGCGTCATGCCCGGTGTCAGATCCGAAATCTCCTTTACTGCCGAGTGAAACTCGGGCGCGACGAACTTGTCGCGAGGATCGCGTCCCGGTTTGCGCAACTCTTCACGAATGTCGCGAAGCGTGTACATGCCGGCGCTACTCGTTTGAAAGTCTTCCAGCTTCAAGTGATCCACAAGCGCCGGATTGGCTACCAGGTCGCCAACGGTCCGCTGCAGAGACGCCGCCATGCGTTCGACAATTGGGTAGGACTCCGGGTGAACGGATGTCATGTCCAGAGGGTTGACGCCGTCCCGGACGCGAAGAAAGCCGGCCGCTTGCTCAAACGTCTTCGGCCCAAATCCGGGCACGGACCGTAAGGTCGCCCGTGAAGAAAATCTGCCGTTCTGATCCCGGTATTCAACAACTTTCTGTGCTGTCCGCTCGTTAATGCCCGCGACATGTCGAAGTAGAGCGAACGACGCCGTGTTCAGATCCACGCCTACGCGGTTGACGCAAACCTCAATTGTGCTGTCGAGCGCGTCACTCAATTTTCGCTGATCGACATCATGCTGATACTGACCGACGCCAATCGATTTGGGATCGATCTTCACTAGTTCGGCAAGCGGATCTTGCAAGCGTCGCGCAATGGAGATCGCGCCGCGAACCGTCAGATCGAGCGTAGGAAACTCCTGCCGTGCAATCTCGGATGCGGAGTATACCGAAGCTCCAGACTCATTCACGACCACACTGAAGACGCCGCTAAGCTTAGATTCGCGTAAAAAGCTTTGCACAAAAGCCGCTGCTTCGCGAGAGCCAGTCCCGTTGCCGATGGCCAGGGCGCGTACGTTGTACTTTTCGATAAGTTCCTTCAGAATGCGCGAGGCACCCGCCACATCATTCTTCGGAAGCAGCGGATACATGACACTGTGATCCAGGAACTTGCCGGTCTCATCCACCACCGCCAGCTTGCAGCCAGTTCGCAGACCTGGGTCGACACCGATTACACTCAGCATCCCAGCGGGCGGAGACAACAGCAGGTTGTGCAGGTTTTCACGAAAGACCCGGATCGCTTCCGCGTCAGAGCGCTCCTTCAACTCCATTCGCACTTCGGTCTGGATGGAAAGGTTCAACAAGCGCTTCCAGGCATCCTCGACCGCGAGCGTCAATTGCGTTGTTAATTCTCCCGGACGCCGAATAACCTTGTTTTTCAAATACGAAAGAGGGCCGGCGCTATCGAGTTCTATCTGGAAGTAGAGGATGTTCTCTTCTGAACCGCGGCGAATCGCCAGCATTCGATGCGACGGGATTTTTGCGGCAGGCTCACAGTATTCGTAATACATTTTGAACTTGCCGTCGGGATCGTTCGCGTCTTCAGACTTGCGGCTTACCACCAGGCCGTCAAACATCATCAATTGACGCAGGTGAGCGCGGAACTCCGCAGTCTCGCTGATGCGTTCGGCCACGATATGCCGTGCACCTTCCAACGCTTCGGCAGCGGAAGAGACCTCTTTCGCCGGATCCACAAACGTTGCCGCGTACTGCTCGAGCGAAGCATGGATTGGCTCCTGGTTCCAGAGATACTGCGCTAGCGGATCCAGACCTTTCTCGCGGGCGATGGTGGCTTTGGTTCGCCGCTTCGGGCGGTAAGGAAGATACAGGTCTTCAAGGACGCTCTTATCCATCGCGCCTTCAATCTGAGCCTGCAACTCGGGATTCAGTTTGCCTTGCCCTTGAATGCTGTCGAGCACCGTCGCGCGCCGCTCTTCTAATTCCCGGAAATAAGTCGATCGCTCGGCAATTGCGCCGATCGCCACCTCGTCCAGATTGCCCGTCGCCTCCTTGCGATAACGCGCGATGAAGGGAACGGTACCTCCTTCATCCAAAAGGGTCAGCGTGGCCGTGACGGCTTGCACGGGCAGTTTTAGTTCTTGCGCGATGTGCGCCAAGATACGAGCAGGTAGGAGCTTTGGAACAGACATGCCGAACAAGTAAGAGGGTGATCTACGAAGCGCTTTGCAGTTGGTCGTCTTCTGCAGCGGCTTGGCGCTCGCGGTCGTGCTTCTCTTGATCCTCAATGCAATAAGGAGTCCACGGTACAGCTTTCAACCGTGCCTCGCCGATGTCGCGTCCACAATCGATGCAGACTCCATACGAGCCGTCGGCGATGCGCCTCAACGCATCCTCTACCGCGGCGCGTATATCGGAAAGCTCCGAGCCGATTTGGAAAGCGGCTGTTTGCGCTTCGTTCGAGGTGACCACGTCAATGGGATCTTCCACTTCCGCCGTTCTCCCTTCGCGTCCGTCCGCCTGCAGTGCAGAGATTTCCTGGTCTAACTCGTCCTGCTTCTTCAGCAATGCGGCTTTGAATGTCGAGACATCGATCACAGTTCAATAGTATGCTGTCCTGATAACAAAACATTTCACTCAGAATGTTCCGAATGCAGTGTGGTTGACATTCGGTCGATAACATGTGTATGTCGGTTCGCTCTATGTGGTCAGCGCTCTCAATTGAGTGCTTGCCATTTGTGGCGTGCCTGTTGACTTTCGTGCCCCCCTCTGTCACGGCGCGAACTGCTGGTTCTTCAAACAAAGCAGCCGCTACTCTGACGTCGGCTCACACCGTCCACGAATTGACGGTGGAGCAGGCCCGCGAAAAGCGTCCCGTTCACCTCAGCCGCGCTAGCACTCTGGTGTATCTGGCCCAGTGGAAAGCGTTGTTCATAAGCGACAGCACAGGCGGTGTCTACGTTGATCTGGCGAATCTTGGCTCGCTCCCGATTCATACAGGGTCGGTGCTCGACGTTGAGGGCGTCACTGGTCCCGGAGACTACGCGCCCGTCGTCGTTGCCTCGCATATTCGCGTCCTGGGTGAGTCGAGTCTGCCCGTCGCCCGCCCCTCCAGCCTGGAACATCTTTCCACTGGCTCGGAAGACGGACAGTGGGTGACGATCTCGGGAACCGTGCGGTCTGCTGTTCCCTCAAATGGCGGCTTTTGCTCGGTGACGGTCGCCGCCGGTTGGTCCCGCCTCGACATCATCATCGCTGCCCCTGCGGACTTCGCGAATGTTCAGCGTCTGATTGATGCAAAGGTGGCCATTACTGGTGTCACGGGCCCTGTTTTCAACCAGCGCCGAAAGATGGTTGGGGTGAACGTGTATACGCCCGGCCTCGACTACATTCGGGTTCTGGAGCCGGCGCCAGCGGATCCTTTCTCGATACCCATTCGGCCCCTAGGTGACCTTCTCAAGTACATCCCAGGCCGGCAACCCGATCATCGAGTCCACATTAAAGGGGTTCTCGCTGCACAGTGGAAAGGCGAGGGGTTATTCCTCACTGACCGTCACCAGGGCACCTTGGTTCGTGCTAACCAAACTACGCCCTTGCAGCTGGGAGACCTGGTGGACGCCGTGGGCTTTCCTGCCATTGGGGATTACACACTCGGTCTGCAAGACGCGATCTTTCGAAAGTCCGGACACGCCGCCGCTGTTGAGCCAAAATCGATCACGGCGAAACAGGCGCTTTCCGGAGAGTTCGATGCTGCTTTCGTTCGCATCCGTGGCAGTTTAGCAAGGGTGCAGCGCACGAATGAACAAATCACGCTGCAGATCACCGATGGCAACACCGTCTTTTCGGCGGTACTGCCGGCCCATCTCGCGGACGGAGCAATTGAGAAATTGCTCCCGGGCAGCTTGCTCGAACTAAGCGGCATCTGCCTCGTCCAGAACACACACACCTCTCGTCATTTCCGAATACCGACGGACTTCGAACTCCTGCTCGCATCTTCACGTAGCGTGACTGTACTGGCAAGGCCGTCGTGGTGGTCTGTCGACCATATTCTGGAGTTGCTCATCGCCACTACTCTCACTGTTCTAGCTGCTCTTCTGTGGGCCTTCTTCCTGCGCCGCAGGGTTGAACAACAAACACGCGTCATCCAGCTTCAGCTGGAGGAGGCCGCCTCATTAAGGACAGCCGCGGAGGTGGCAAATCGATCGAAAAGCGAGTTCCTGGCGAATATGAGCCATGAGATTCGCACACCGATGAACGGGATCATCGGGATGACGCAGCTAGTACTCGATACGGCACTCGAGCGCGACCAGCGTGAATGCCTCGAGATGGTTCAAAGTTCTTCCGATTCTCTGCTCCGGATCATCAACGACATCCTCGACTTCTCAAAGATTGAGTCAGGGCGTCTGGATCTGGAGTGCACCGAGTTCAACTTGATAGCGGTGTTCGAGGAGAGCACGCGAGCATTTTCAGCCAAAGCGCATGAAAAGGGACTTGAGGTTGTCTGCGACCTTCATTCAAACGTGCCCGAAACTCTGCAGGGGGATCCCACGCGCCTCAGGCAGATCGTCGTTAATCTCCTCAGCAACGCAATCAAGTTTACGTCTACCGGCGAAGTTGTGCTGTGCGCGTCGGTAGAGAGTTCCGATGCCGACTCCGTCACACTCCATTGCTTTGTTCGCGATACCGGCATCGGCATTTCCCAGGAACAGCAGGCGATGGTGTTCGAAGCGTTTACGCAGGCAAACACCTCCATCAGCCGAAAGTTCGGAGGAACCGGCCTTGGGCTGAGTATCTCTTCGCGTCTGGTGCAGATGATGAACGGCAGAATCTGGTTGGAAAGTGAGCTCGGCCAAGGAAGCCGGTTTCATTTCACGGTACAACTTCGCCCTTGTGCCGTGCCAGTCGAAGCGCAATGCCAAGATCCACATTTCAAATTGACGGGTAGTCGGATTCTTGTGGTAGACGATAACGCTGCGAGCAGAACGAGCTTAGTACATACTTTGACTAGCTTCGGGGTCAAGGCGTCTGGCACAGCCAGCGGGTGCCTGGCCTTAGATGCGCTTTCGACCGCTGCTGCGGATGGAACGCCTTTTCAGGTCGTTGTCTGTGACGCCGACATGCCGGAGATGACGGGGTATACTCTCGCCTCTACGCTGCGCAGCGATCCTGCCTTTGCAGGCATACGGTTCATTCTGCTGGAACACGCCGGTGTCACCGGGGTTGCGGGCGGGGCAATCGAACGCGTTTTGAAGCCCGTGCATCGAAAGGAGCTCAAACAAGCGCTGCTGGGCGCCCTCGGAAGAAAAGGCATCGGCCCATCTCGCATCGCGAAGCCGGTTGCTCTGGCCCCGGAACAGCCGCTGCGCATTCTGGTGGCAGAAGACAACCCGGTCAATCAGCAACTCACGCGGAGGACCCTTGAGAAGCGGGGACATACGGTGTTGTCTGCCTGGAACGGCCGCGAAGCACTGGACATTCTCGAGAAGGAACCCGTCGATGTGGTTCTGATGGACGTGCAGATGCCAATCTTGGATGGTTACGAAGCGACCGCCGCCCTACGCAATAGAGAAATAGTTACGGGCTTGCACCAGATCATCATCGCCTTGACCGCCAATGCAATGTCAGACGACGAGAGCAAGTGCCTTCAGGCGGGAATGGATGGCTATATCAGCAAGCCGATTCGTATCGATCACTTTATTGAAGTAGTCGAGCGCCTTTATGGCAGCCTTGTCTGAAGCGCGCCAGCGTAAACCGGTGGTGGCGCTATTGACTTGCCACCACCGAGTAATAAGCGCCTCTGCCTAAAGGCTACAGGCGTCAGCCTCTCACTGGTTCGGGGCATAGCGCATCGCGAAGATGACGCCACGGCGCCGATTCGCCTCCACTGTGCCGGCCAAATCCAGAAACTCCATAGGAAGAACCATCGAGTTGCCGTTGGTGGACACGTAGCGCACTTGTGGTCCGTCAAACCAGTAGTTACTGGCAAGCCGCGCATTGCCGTCACGCATCACAAGCACTGTCACTGGAGGCGGCGCAGGTCGCCACGTCGGGGCGGGCGGCGGCAGATAAGCAGAGCTGATTGGTTGCGGCGCAGGAGCGCTGAAAGCCGGCGACTGGTATGACATAGGTGCCCGCTGTCCAAAGCCGTAGCCGTCACGTCCATACGACGGTGAATAAGATGGGCCGTAGGTCGCGGATTGTGCGAAGGGAACGCCAAAATCATCCATAATCTTCAGTGTCAGGCGCGTCTCCGCCTTCAGAACGGGACGCGGCCCCCGTCGTGGCAGCGTTAGCACGTCTATCGGCCAGAGCACCGGAATCGACCATTCCACTACGTCGCGGACAGCATGTCCCTTGCCATGAATCCGCCCCTGTTTGTCAACGTTGTACTTTGGCACATAGACAACCTTGGCCGCCACCGGAATTACGTTGTCGGGCGGCAAAATCATGCGATCGAACTTCAGCTCCATCCAGCCTTTACCAACAAGGTGACCCGGATCTTTATACTCTTCGAAACGGCCTTCTAAGTAACTGCCGTATGGGAACACGGAGCGCCCGTAAAGTTCAACGTGGCTGACCTGGCAGAGAACAGGGTCACCGATGTCCGCCGTCTTTGACGAGAGCTTTGGTTCGGAAACAGTGCATTGCACTAAGGAGCCTGCGGGGATGAGTTGCTCAGCAGCAAACCCTGTGACCGGCGCGGCGACAACAAGGAAGGAAAGAAGTGCGTAACATCTGCGCTTCATGAAAGACCTCCTAGCCTAACGACATTCGTCCAAGGGCACGTTCGCCTCGATAGGCAGCTAGCCGGCAGGCGCAACTCGTCGTGCGAAGCTAACAGCCCCTGTTCTTTCCCGGACAAAGCAGTCCCTTGTTCCCGGGAGTCTTCATCATGCTAAGGAAATTCGGGCCCGTCAATGAGGAAAACGAGCAGAGTTTTTGGTGCTATTCAGCGAACTGGCGACCTGCGCCGTCGTCTCTAGCGATGCCCCATTCTGTTGCAGTTCCTCAAGAATGGAGGCGGAGCTGCTGCTGTCGATACCCGCGATGGCGTCGCCCACAATCGTGACCCGAAAACCTTCTTTGAGCGCATCGCGTGCTGTCGATCCAACACAGTAATCGGTTGCCACGCCAGCAACATAGAGGTGTAGAATACCGCGCCGCCGTAAGTCGATCGCTAGGGCGGTGGCGTCAGGAACGGTTCCTTCAAAGGCAGAGTATCCGTCGTCTTTACCGCTTTGTCCTTTTGAGACGATGATGCTTCTTTCCGGCAGGTTTAGACCCGGCTGAAACTCCGCACCCGGTGTACCGGCCACACAATGTACCGGCCAGCGGCCGCCGAATGCTTGGAAGTGAACAGACTCTGCAGGATGCCAGTCGCGGGAGGCGTAAACCGCAGCGCCATCCTTTAAGGAGCGGGCTATCAGATCGTTAACAAACGGAAGGATAACCTCTGCCGCCGGGACAGCTAGAGTGCCCTGCTGAAAAAAGTCGTTCTGAACATCGACGATCACGAGGGCCCACCGCGCTACCTGAGTGGCGTCCTCGGAACTGGGGGCAGGTTCAAGCACTTTGAATGATGGTGGCCAGGGACGGAATCGAACCGCCGACGCCAGCCTTTTCAGGGCTGCGCTCTACCGACTGAGCTACCTGGCCGGTCGTGCTGAAATCTCAGTTTAACAAACACACCAAAATGATTTGAACTACCTGAAACTGGGGCTATCGCAGCAGTTGCACCTGATCCGCAGTGGCGCTTTCTTCGCTTCCCACCGCGGCAAACTCCTGGAACGGAACTGCCAACTGCACATCGATTGTTTGCAGCTCTTCCAGAATCCTCAGCAGCAGTTCCGACTGGATCCGCAAAAACGTGTTGCCATCGGCGGTTCGCACGTAGCAGAAAATCTCCACTTCAAAGGCGGTCGTCGCAATCTTCGTGAAGCGGACCGGAACATCCGTGGGATCTATCTGTGGTTCCTCCCGCAACACGCGTTCAATCACCTGTAGAGCCTCTCGTAACTTCTCGGGAGTCAGGTCGCGCCGCAGCGGCAATGTCGGATGAAACCAGAAACGGTCACGCCGCGAGAGGTTTTCAAGCGTCATAGTCGAGAATTGTGCATTCGGAACTGTCACCACCGTGCGGTCGTTGGTGCGAATGCGCGTCGATCGCAGGCCGATGTCTTCCACCACGCCAACCTGGCCGCCAAACTGGCATGTGTCCCCCACAAGCACCGGCCGATCGCTGATCACCGATACGCCTCCAAATAGATTCTCGATGGTCTTCTGCGCTGCCAAAGCGACTGCCAATCCACCCACGCCGACGCCGGCGAGTACGGCCGAAATGTTTACGCCCCATTGCCGCAGCACGATCAGACCTGCCAGGCACAACAGACAGATCTTGACGAACCGGACACCGAGAGGCAAAACCGAATAGGACATGGCGCGCTCTCGTGGATCCAGCCGGGAAATCCACCGGTCTGAGAGCAGCTCGACAAGGCGCATGGCGAGTGACGCCGCGCCAAACACGAACAGCAGGGCCAACACTTTCAACAGCAGGTCTCGCAACAGCGCCGAAGGCGCAATCGCTTCCATGCAACCGCGAAAGACGGTGACCGAGAGCAGCAAGCGAAACGGTTGCGCCAGTGCTGTCAATCGCAGGCCGGATAAGCCCGGCATGTATCGCGACGCCAGCGGCTTCACTAAAGCCACTACCAGCTGAAATATCGCTCGCGACAGTGCAAAGAGAAGAACCGCCGTCAGAACCAGTGCCAGATAGACCCAAACGGGCGTTCCAAATAACGTCGTCTGCACTAGCGGCGTGGGTATCCACTTTTCCAATGGCGAACTATCGCCAAGCGCGGCCAGCTCTGGCAGCCGCGATACGCTGTCCGAAGAAACAAGCCAGATCTGGGCGCCGTTGCGTATTACATGCTCCAGGTAGAGCGGCACCGGTCGCTCATCCAGTTGAAATGTAACCAGCAGATCGATGTCGGCCGGAAGCGTATCTTCCTGGCGGCCCTGCGGCGTGTCGTCCAGCTGATCTAATTCGAAATGCGGATCCCGATCCAGCAATAAACTCAGGGCGCGTGCCCTATCCGGTCCTTCACGCCACTGTGCAGATAACGGCAGCTTCGCCAGATCCAGATAACGCGCAGCCTTGATGTAATCGTGCCGGTGACACGCCTCTAGAAAACCAACGATCGCCGAGCGAGGCGTACTGCGGCCCAACCTATCTGCCGCTTCAAGGCTATCCGCCGGCGCACCCACAGATGCACGCAGGGCCGATGCCGGTGTTTGGGCCACTGCCACAGCGCCTAAGAAAATCGCCAGCAAGGCCGCAGGGGCGCCTAGGCCCAGCCAGCACCGCTGTCTCGCAAACGTTGTTCTCATCGTGTCCGTACACCTGCATACCACGAAATGTGTGTCCCGGAACCGTTACGGATTTATCCTCGAAGGAAATGCATTATCGCCGCTTTCTTGCCGCCATCGTTCTGCTCAGCACTCCCTTGCTGGCACAGGATGCCACCATCAATCTTCTCCGCGAGGTCTCCGAAGCCGCCGGCCCGTCCGGCTTTGAGGAGCCTGTTCGCAAGCTCCTGGTTCAGCGCATGCAGCCATACGCCGCCTCTTTGCGCTACGACGGCATGGGCTCCATCCTCGCCACTCAAGGAACAAACGGCCCGCGAATCATGGTCGACGCGCACATGGATGAGCTCGGCGGCATGGTCCGCCGTATCACAAGGGACGGCTTTCTCTCCATGCAGATGTTGGGCGGCTGGTTCGACCAGGCACTGGTCGATCAGCGGTGGATCATCATCGGCTCGAAAGGCCCTGTTCACGCCGTCACGGGTATTCGGGACATTCACGTTGTCCCAGCCGACGAAAGAGCGCGCGTGTTCCCGCGTGACAGCATTTTTCTTGACGTCGGTGCAAAGTCCGAAGCCGATGTGCAGGCAATGGGCGTCGGACCGGGCGACCCGATTGTTCCCGATTCGCCCTTTCTGGTCATGAACGATACAACCCGTTACCTCGGCAAGGCCTGGGACGATCGGGTCGGCTGCGCCGTCATTGTGCAGGCCATGGCCAAACTGGCTCGTCAGGCACATCCGAATCAGATCACTTATGCCATCACCACACAGGAAGAAATCGGCCTGCGCGGGCGCTCACACGGCGGCCGATGCCGCTAAACCAGACATCGGCATTGCGCTGGAGGCTGGTGTGGTCGGCGATACTCCGGGCACACATCCGGAGGAGACACAGGCCAAGCTCGGCGCGGGTCCCGGTATCTTCTTGTTCGATACCTCGGAGTTGCCGAACCGCAAAATGGTCCAGTTCGTAAAGGACACGGCGGCCGCTAGCAGCATCCCCCTGCAACTAGATCTCGTTGCCGGGTATGGCGATGATTCCGCCGAGATTCAGAAGAGCAACAATGGCGTGCCGACCATCAACCTGATTGTGCCTACCCGCTACACGCACTCGCACAACGGCATGATTGATCGTCAGGATTTTGATCGCATGGTCGATTTGCTGGTCGCAATGTTACAGAAACTCGACAGTAAAACGGTGGAGCAGATTCGCAGCTTCGCTCCTTAACGCGGACCTGGTGGGCGAGGTTCAGAGTATTCCACCTAAATATGTCTCTCGCTAGGTATTCTCAGCAGCTACCCTTGAAGTTTACTAGTACTCATACGTATTTTCAGTGCTTGTCTGCGCCGAGTTGACTTGTCGGCAAGCCACTCACCCTAATAAGGTTTCGCATTATCTCTCGCGAAGATTTGTTGATCGGCCGAAGGAGTTAGTCAGTACTACTGCCGCCATCAAAGTACTTGCTACGCAGTACGCCAACCTGTGAAAATATGGTCGTGATCTGTCCCGCTGAGGGTACCAACCCTCCATGTGTGGAAGAGGACAATCAGGAGAAAATATGTCTCGACGTTTAACGTCCTATTTGGCCCTCGCGTGTGGGTTGAGCGCGGCCTTCCTTCCGTCTCTGGCTAAGTCAGCCACTGTTACGGTCAACGCAACTGACGCCATTTACAATTACGCGGGCAACGTGGTCGGCAGCGGATCTACGTTGCCGACAGTGACCCCTCTCGCCCCAGGCGCGGGCCGAACCCTGACCTTCTCGAGCGTTACTGGATCTGTGATTCTTAACAACGGCTCGGGCAATAACACCAGTAATGCTGATGGGTTTGGAGCAGTAGCGTTTAACGACCAGCCTGGCATCACTGGCACGGCCGGCCTTTCGGGCATTATTGCTCCTAATGCCGGTTACCTGGTTGGAGCGTTTCTCAGTGGGACCGAAACGTCCGGGCAGACTGCTCCGGCGACTTTGAACTTCGACCAGATTGGAACTAACTTTTCCTCGCTCAGCCCTCTTACCGATCAGGTCTTCTTCATCGGCGATGGCCAAGTCGGCACGGGCACCGGAATCATCCAGAACTTTGTAGTCCCCAACGGCGCTACTGAGTTGGTCCTTGGACTCGTGGACGCCCTCAACTATAACGGTGCCCCCGGCGCCTATGGCGACAACAGCGGCTCCTTCGCGGCGACCTTCAACGTGGTTGCCGGTAGCAGCACCGCAACACCGGAACCCGCCTCGCTCGGCATCATTGCTGTCGGGCTTGCCGGATTGGCGGCGGTTTGCCGTCGCAAGTTCGCCCGTTAAGTACTCCTCAGTTGTGAACAAACAAGTGCAGCCGCGAAAAGTGGCTGCACTTGTTGTATCTGCCTCAGTCTCTCCTTCCAAGCCCGCGCCCTTTCTTCGTTGCCACTCTAGAAAGAACAGCGTTCTGCGACTCCACGTTGCTCTCCGGAGTAATACGCGATAAACTCCTAAACAGGAGAGTGCATGCGTCCCCCGCAAGCCGTCTATCCAGCTACGTTGTATGAGCCTTCGGCTCCTCCGCTGCTCGACCTTAACGCCAGGGCTGAACGCGAACGGCTGAGCGCCTCCGCGCTTCGAGCATTCTTCCACTTAATTGACCACTGGAAAGTGCGGGACGAAGATGCCCGTGCGCTTCTCGGCGGTCTTTCAAACGGTCCTTATTACACCTGGAAGAAAGCGCCGGAAAGCGTCGTCGCTAGTGCCGACGTCCTCACCCGGATCAGTTACCTGATTGGCATTTTCAAAGCTTTAAACATTCTGTATAGCGAGGGGCTTGCCGACGACTGGATGCGACTGCCCAATACCAATCGCATCTTCGGCGGACAAACGCCATTAGCCTACCTCATGCGCGGTGGTGTTCCTGCATTGCAGACTGTGCGGCGATTGCTGGATGCCCGGCGTGGCGGCGTGTGACCACACCTCGCTCTTCGAAAACCAGCAGAAGCCGTCAGTTGTTGCAACCAGCGCCGCCATTGCTTCCACCCGTCTCGCTGGTTCGGCAGTACGACACGCATCGCCTGATTCCATCGCGATACACGATCGATGGCGCAAGCGTGTTGGACAGACTCGCCGACAACACGGCACATCTAAACCATCTGTTCGAGTTGGATCATGCCACCAACGAACGGCTATGGTCGGAACACGATTTACTGCCTGGCATCAGTGCTAAAGAACTGGTGTTTGGTATTCCCAATGCGCATGTGGTCAACGCGGCCTTCACCCATGCCCACCCGCTGGGGTCGCGCTTCAACGGCCCAGACCGCGGATGCTGGTATGCCGCCTTTGCGTTGACAACCAGCCAAGCCGAGGTGAGCTTTCACAAGTCCTTAGAATACGCAGAGATCAATCGTTTTGAGGACAGCGTTACCTATGATGATTACCTTGCCGATTTCAGTGCTGAACTCCACGACTTACGCCGCGCGAGTGAATGGCAACCGGTGTTGGCAAGTGACAGCTACTGTGATTCGCAAAGACTGGCGCAGGTCTTAATGCACAACGAGTCAGCGGGTGTGATTTATCCCAGCGTTCGACATAGCGGCGGCACCTGTGTTGCCTGCTTCCGGCCCAGCCTGGTCGGCAATGTGCGCAAAGACAAGCGCTACCGCTTTACGTGGGAAGGCACCCCGGAGCCGAAAATCGTCTGCACCACCGATTCGATGTAGTTGTTTATCCGCTTCCACCTCTCCGGCAAGTGCCATGTCAAAGGCTGACCACCGTTCCTTAGGAAGCGTAACGGCCTTTGCCGGATACGAAAACGTGTCGGCTTCCGGATCCGCTGGGTAATGCTTTTCTTCCACCAGGCTGGCCACTCCGGTTATCGCGTCCTTGGTAATCGTCAATGTTAAATAACCGTGATTATTATGGTTGCTCGCAATCAACTCCGCTTCCGTTGCCGGGTCCGTCACCGATTGGGCATGCTTGCCGTGCTTGCTCGCTTGTTTACCCGCTTTCCCTGGCGCAACGTTCATTCCGTGTAAGTGGTAGTAACCGCCATTTCCCGCCACGATGAACGGGATCACCAAGTCGCCGACAGATCGCTCAATGCGCTGATAGTTGTGGACGTGTGCCGCCAGCACCATGTTCGGAACACGCCGCGAGTCGTTGATAGCATGTTGCACCGCGTCGGCCATTCGCGGACTACCGCTGTGATGGTCGTCGAAGGAGTAAACCGGGTGATGCAGTGCCAGCAGTAGCGGCTTGTCTTCAGGCGCAGTGGCGAATTCGTTCGTTAGCCACTGCTGCTGAACCGAATCGATAGAACCGTGTTCTGGAACATTCGTATACATCCCGATGATGGTTACCAACGGCGCATTCACCGTGAAATACACGTTGGGCAGGCACATCGTCGCGCGCGGCGCATCGTGCGAGTCGGGATTGATGCGCGGCTCCGGTGTCATGAAGTAATTCACCCATCCATCCAGCGACGTTTGCTTAGCGTCAATCGGATCGCCGTCGTGATTGCCGGGAATGCCTAGAATCGGAATGTTGTAGTGATTGTAGGGCTCATAAAACTGGCCATAATATTCGCTGATTTGGCCGTTGAAATAAACCACATCGCCCAAATGATAGAAAAACAGGGGAGCCGACCCGTCTGTCTTATTCAGGTCCCCCTTCATCGCTGCTGCGACTGCGGCCTGATAATCAGGGTTCTTTACCCCGCCGGTATCTCCCACCACATGGAACACTAATTTGCCCAGTTTCTTTGTAACTTCAGCGATGTCGGGCACGGCCTGATTCAAATCGTAATGATAGGGCGGCTGTCCTAACGGGTCCGGTAACGGCTGGAACTTTTGAGACCCATGCGCAAACGACGTTAGCGGCGCTACTCCCCCGTGTGCTTGCGAACTGTTCATCGGCGGACGCTGGCGAGTCATTCCTTGCCTGAGATGACCGCCATGAGCGCCACCCGTCTGCAACTGAGGATCTGTTGGCATAAATAAACCTGATTTGATGTAAGCCATCCCCGCGAACTGCCAGCGGAAAGCCTCAGGGTAGTATGCGCCAGAAAACAAGCGGTTTGGAAGTAAATTTCTATGTCTTTTCGAATAAAATCCCGTTGCTGATTGTTGTGTATGGCTTCTCCTGTGGAAGGTTGCGTCAAGTCGCATCCGTTACCACTCACATCATTCTGCTCCGCCTTTGCTGCGAAATAATTGCGTATGTCCGCACTGCAGAGCTAATGTAGACTGGTTTGGTCGGATATCTTCTCTCCTCAGAGGAGATGTCCATCGAAAAAAGAAGACGGACGTATGGGCAACCTTTTGGCGAAGCACCCGTACGGCCGTCTCGACCGAAAACCTGTATGGCTTGCGGACTTCCTCATTGTACGGAAGTCAGCGTTTGCCTTGAGAAGGAGAACCTTTGGCTGATTTCCGACGACATCGCAGCAGCAGGCAGTCCGCTCTGCTGCTCACCGCCGTCCTACTGCTCCTGCCTGCTGCGCGCCTGGGCGCAGACGAACCGCTGTTCGGGTTCAGTTACACCACCGACCTTTTGCCGCAAGGCAAGTTCGAGGTAGAACAGTGGGCAACCACACGCTTTACCAAAACCGGCGGAACCTTCTGGCTGCAGGAAAATCGCACCGAATTTGAATACGGTCTCACCGACCGTCTTCAGTTCTCGTTGTATGCGAACTACGACACCACGTCGGCTTACCGGAATGGGCCCTTCGGTCAAACCACTACACCGGAGTCCTTCTCCTACGATCTTCCGGGTGCGAACGATCGGTATCACCGCTCCCGGTATGTGGGCACGTCCGGCGAACTTATCTACCGCATACTCAGTCCCTATACTCACTTTTTCGGACTCGCTGCCTATGAGGAGCCGACGGTGGGGGCAGGCTTTGTCGAGTCCGAATCGCGTTTGATTGCACAGAAGAACTTCCGTGACGACCGGCTGGTTTTGGCGGCTAACTTCACCTATGCGCCGGAATGGCGTAGAGATCCGGAAACTAAGAAATTCGGCTACGAAACAGACGTGAATTTGGATACCGGTGCAACCTACCGTTTCCGAAGCAATTGGTCTGCAGGGCTGGAATTTCTGAACGAACGCGAATTCAATAGCTACAACTTCACACAACAAACCAATAGCGGCTTCTTTCTCGGGCCAACCGTGCATTACGGCGGCAAACACTTGTTCGCGACTGCGACGTTCTTGGAACAGATGCCTTGGGCGAGGACGCACGTCGCCACCGTTCCGGGCGCCGTTGTCGGTGGGCGTGATTACGATAACGATTTCGAGAAGTACCGCGTGCGCCTGCGCTTTGGTTGCTACTTCTGAGCTGCTGTCAATGAAAGCAAAATTTCTACTCGCTCCGACTGCTTCGCTCATTGTGTTCGGCGGCCCCGCGTACGCCAACTGTTTTCCTCACGGTGGAACAGGCGCAATCCGTCATGTTCCCGCACGCAACGTTTACGCCAGCCTTTCAAACGCTCGCGCCAGATCAGGCGAAGGCCATCGAGAAAATGTCGTCGGTTGCCGTACGGGGAAAACAGCTAAAGGTCTGGAAAGTGTCCACCGGCGGCTGGTTCCTTGTTGATGAGGCGGTCGGCAAACACGAGTTCATTCCCTTCGCTCTGGCAATCGATAACAAAGGGGCGGTGAAATCCGTCGAGATCCTGGAATACCGGGAAGCCTATGGCTCGCAAATCCGGGATAGCAAATGGCGTGGCCAGTTCGCCGGCAAGCACGCAGGAGACAAGCTGCTATTGGGAAAAGACATCCAGAATATCTCCGGAGCAACGCTCTCCTGCCGGCACATCACAGACGCCGTCAAGCGGCTCCTCAGTACGTATGAGGTCGTCCTGGCCCATGCCGCAAGTTAACCGCCTGCAACCTTGGCTTGGAACGTTCGTGGAAATTAGGGCTTGCGGCCCAGATGAAGTTCCGCTCCATTCTGCCGTAAGCGAAGCCTTCCGGGAAGTAGCAACCGTTCACCGCCTTATGAGCTTTCACCAGTACGGGAGCGATATCAGCCGCCTCAACCGCATCGCGCCACACCGGCCTCTCGCAGTGCATCGCTACACGCGACAAGTGCTGCGCCAGGCACTGGCTCTTTCGGCTGCCTCGGAGGGCTGCTTCGACGTTTCCGTCGCGGTTAAACTAGCCGAGGCGGGCCTGCTGCCTGGCAATGCCAACTCACACCAGTTGGACGGCACGTGGCGTGACATCGAGATCCTCGCCGACGGCCGCGTTGTCTTTCATCGTCCGCTGTGGATCGACCTGGGCGGCATTGCGAAGGGTTTCGCCGTCGATCGTGCGGTGGCGCGTTTGCGCCGGCTTAATGTCTTGGAAGCAACGGTCAATGCCGGTGGCGACCTACGGGTCTATGGTCCGCATCCCGAGTTGGTCGCATTACGGCTCGACAACTGTCGTCGGTATCCCGCTGCCTTGGAACTCCTGGATGGCAGTGCGGCTAGCAGCAGTGGTTATTTGCACCGACGCCGGGTCAGAGGACGCTGGCGCGGTCCACATCTCGACGGAGCGGGCCGGTCACCCTCGCGTACCGATCGGTTCGTGTGCGTGGTCGCAGAGCACTGCATGCTTGCCGACGCACTAACAAAGATTGTCCTCGCCTGGGGAGGTCGTAGCGAAAACCTGCTTCGCCAGTATCGCGCCTCGGCCCACGTGCACGATCCTGAAGCCGGATGGTCGCACCTGAACGGGGAGTGCGCCTGGTGAAACATACCCTCCAGCGCCGGTCCGTTCGTATCGCTCGAAGCCGTCGGATCGGGCTCTATCTGGTCGGTTCTGGCGTTTGGTTAAGCGGCGTTTTATGGCTCATCTTCCACAACTTCTTTGCAAGCAAAGGAGACCTCGGTCCAGAGGCCAATCCGCTTGAACCTTGGTCGTTGAAAATTCACGGTGCATTTGCCTTCGCAGCCATCTGGATATTCGGGCTGCTCTGGGGTATTCACGTCAAAGCAGCGTGGCCGTACGGTAAGAAGCGCTGGTCAGGAGTCTTCCTCGTTGTCGCGTTCCTTCTGCTTACATTTACCGGTTACTTGCTCTACTATCTTGGCGGCGAAGCAGCACGGAACATTGTCTCCGTTGCGCATTGGGTTATCGGATTGGGCGCCCCGCTCGCATTGCTGTGGCATCGTTGGAGATACCGCCGCAAGAGCGTCCCTCAACCGCGACCGTTATCTCAGTCACAATCGGCGTAGTTTTTTCCTCGACTGCTAACTCCTCCCGGCTGAACCGCTTACCGGAATTGCGTCTCTTCGCTGTACCTTAAATCGGCCTTTCCCTACCTAAACTCTCGCGCAGGAGCGACACTTCATGTCTTCTCAAACAATCCTGCGCGGAAGCCACCGTGAACATCCGGCCAATTCGGTGCCGGTGGGCAAACCCGCGCCCCAAGAAACCATCCAAATTACTCTTTTGCTGCGTCGTCGGATCTCTGCCTCCGAACCGGCGCAAGGCAGTCCAGCGTTGACTTACAGCGAATTCGCTGAAGCACACGGTGCCGCCCCCGACGACATTCGTTTGGTCACCGCATTCGCGGGGGAGCATGGCTTTGCTGTGGAGCGAATTCAGCCGGCTGCACGCCTGGTCACCGTCAGCGGTCGCATAACCGATTTGGCAGAAGTGTTCGGTGCGGATCTGGAGCTACGGCAAATCGACGCTTCCATTTTCCGAACGCGGCAAGGCGCGCTGCACATTCCCGCGGCTCTCCATGACGTAGTCGAGGGCGTGTTCGGCTTCGATCAGCGCCAGTCCGCGAAATACAATTACCGTGTAACGCCGCACGCCACGCCATCGCCTGGGTTTACACCCGGGCAAGTGGCGGCTGCGTACAACTTCCCGAAAGCAACGGGCGCAGGGCAGACTATCGCTCTCATTGAATTGGGCGGCGGCTACAACGGGCAAGACCTCCAAGCGTATTGGCAGCAGATGGATGTGCCTCCCGTGTCCGTGGTCGATATCGGAGTCGACGGGGCATCCAACGCACCTACCGGTGATCCGTCCGGTCCTGATGGGGAAGTTGTTCTCGACATTCAAGTCGCTGGCGCTGTTGCCCCGGGAGCAAAAATCGCGGTGTACTTTGCACCGAATACCGATCAAGGTTTTCTTAACGCCATCATTACTGCTGTCCACGACCAGCAACACAAGCCATCCGTCATCTCCATTAGCTGGGGAGCGGCTGAAAAGGAATGGACCGCGCAATCCATGAACGCCTTCAATTCGGCATTCCACGATGCCGCCTTGCTGGGCATCACTGTACTGGCTGCTGCAGGAGATAACGGTTCATCCGACGGTGAGCCCAGCGGCAAGCACGTGGATTTTCCGGCATCCAGCCCCTGGGTCCTTGCGTGCGGTGGCACTCGCCTGCACGCGTCCAACGGTGTCATTCAGTCAGAGACCGTCTGGAACGATGGAACGAACGGCGGCGCCACTGGCGGTGGTATCAGCGGCTTCTTCCCGCGTCCTAGCTACCAGTCAGCCATAACGATGCCCGCCGCACCGGCGGGAAGCGCACAACCGAATGGGCGCGGCGTTCCCGACATCGCTGCCGTCGCCGATCCCGAAACCGGGTACCTCGTCCTCGTGGACGGCGAGCAATCCGTCGTGGGCGGCACCAGCGCCGTCGCGCCCCTTTGGGCGGGCCTGCTCGCCATCTGTAATCAGGAACTCGGCAAGTCTGTCGGTTGGTTGCACCCAACACTGTACGCAGCGGCGGCGACCAAGAACAAAGCGCTCCACGACATCAAACAGGGCAACAACGGAGCCTACTCAGCGAACAGCGGCTGGGATTGTTGCACTGGTCTAGGCACGCCGAACGGGCTGGCGTTACTCGATCTTTTGAAGCAAAGTAAGTGATCACCGCTGGAGTAATTTCTTAGTTCGCGTGCACGAGCGAAGTGGAGGCGGCAAATCGCTTCCACTTCGATCTCTCGTTTACCTGCTCAACCGCGGCGCCTACCTTGCGCACTTTCTTTCTGGCAGTGGCGGTAATGAAAACTGTCGGGTCCGGATCGGCGAAACACGCGCAATGGAGTGACACAGCGCACGCGTTTAACTGCAATTCGGGAACGCAGATCTTCACCGCACAGGCCGGCCCGCTTGGCAGCATCAAAAAGGGAATGTGTGGCAGGGCAGCCGTCACCCTTCTTAAGAGCGCTTGCTTGTCCAGATTTTCACCCACAATGGTAACGATCGCCTGCTCACGTCTTACTCGCACTTTCAAGCAGGCACTGGCAGGCGAGCCGTCGGAAGGAATCTCAGCGCCTTTCTTGAGCGCGATGTACACCACTTCCTTCGAGGAGAAGAGCATATTCGCTTGCGCGCTGAAGCGATCACACAGAGCAATCAAGGCCTCGCAACTTCCCCCCGGCGCAGCGGGACGCACTTCCAACACCGTACACGCCTTCTCAATGGCAATCGATTTCACTACGTTCGTTGTGTGTTCCCGGGCGCTCTCAATCCTAGTCCCTTGGCCTTCGGGCGAGAACGTGTTTCGAATCACGATAGGTATTCGGAGGCGTTTTGCCGGCTCCATCGTCTTGGGGTGAAGAATGGTAGCTCCGGCCCTTGCTAGCTCCGTTGCTTCCTGGTAGGAAAGATGTCTCACCTGATGACCTCCGGCCAAAACTCGCGGGTCGCAGGTCAGCATTCCGTCCACATCCTTCCAGACCTGGATCTCTTCCGCATTGATGGCCGCTCCTACGATGGAGGCCGTCAGGTCGGAACCGCCCCGTCCCAGGGTCGTGACGCGCCCGTCCGTCGTACTGCCGATAAAGCCTCCCAGCACAACGACTTGGCTTTGCGCTGCGACCGGCACCGACCAGCGGATGCGTGCGTAGGTCTCCCAAAGCCGCGGTTCAGCCGACGTAAAGTTGTCATCCGTCAGGATCAGCTTGGTTGCATCTAAGTGCAATGCAAGCCCCACATACTCGGTTAAAGCTGCCGCCAGTAACCGGCTTGACAGTTGCTCCCCTAGGCTCACAATCCAGTCCTGCACCTCCGGCGTAAACACCCGTTCACCCTCGCACACTTCCAACAGCCGTACATGCAAGTCGCGGAATCGATTCTGCAGCAAGCGCTCGATGTCCTCACGGTGGTGATCGTGAAGCAGCGTCTCACAGATACCGAAATGGTCAACTTTTAACTGGTCCTGCAGCTTCAGAGCGGCATGGGTGTGCGCCCGCTGCGTTTCACGGGCGATCTCCATCAGAACGTCAGTCGTGTCCCCAATCGCGGAAGCAACCACAACCGGATGCCGGTGTATTTCGGATTGAACGATTCTTGCTACCTGTCGAACAGAATCAGCGGATGCGAGCGACGTTCCGCCGAACTTCATGACGATCATGATTTCAGGGTATGGTCCAAGGCCTTAAGCCTCCATAAAGCTAGCCGAAAGATACCCTGCGTCACTTACGGAACCTGCGCAACATCTTCCTTCCACTGGGCGCGGTAGAAGAACGACCGGCCCAGGCCGACGGTGAAAAGCCAACATCCGTACAGCGCGTGCTCGAAAGAGGAGACCACGAGTGATCCTGTTTGTGCGTATCGCATCGCAAACAGAAGTCCGCCAATCGCGGTAAGTCCCACCGCCAGCCAGTTACGAAAGATCACGTGCACATAGGCGAACGCCAGTCCGCTCATCAACACCATCACCCAGGCGTTTGGGAATAATGTTCGATAGCGATCGAAAAAGAACGCGCGGTAGATAATTCCCTGCGGGTAGACGCTTAAAAGCGGATAAGCGACCATCACCACCGCCCAGAGTGCCGGCTGTTGCCGCAGGAACCCGAAAAGGTTTTGCGGCGCGAAATGCTGTACCAGGATGGTGATCACCACCAGAAACGGCACGAAAATCGCCAAAATAGACGGCAGGCTATGCCCGAATTGCTGGAAATCGGGTTGCGCAAGGCTCAAGTGGCCGCTGCGCCATAAGACCCACAGGCAGTAGGCCAGCAGAAGCCACAGCATGGGAATTGCGTGTACGCGGAATCTGCCGATGTAAATGGCGGTCGGAAGAAGAAAGTAGAGAATGACGAACTCGAGCACGTTTCCATTCTCTGGTGCGGCTTTAGATCATCCCTAGCGCTACAGCTCCGCTGATTGTTCCCAGGCCTTATAGACGTAGTCGTTCAGAGGCTTGCGCGTTCGAGGCTGAAGCTCCATCTTTCGGTAGTTCTCGGGCAGCGCATCGGCATCGCCCAGATAACCGAGCGCCCAGCAGGAGACCGGTTCGAAGCCGTCCGGAACCTGAAAGGCATCGCGCAACTTCTGCGGATCAAAACCCGCCATGCCATGCGTGTGAAGGCCAAGAGCCATCGCCTGCAAAGATAGCGTTGCACAGGCGGCGCCCACATCGTGCGTCGCTACCGCATTCAATGAGCCGTTATGGCTGAAGTTGCGCTTAGCGAACGCGGCGTATAAGATCGGCGCAGCCTTGGCCCAAGCCTGATTCGGCGGCGTTAAAGCATCGAATATTTTGGTCCAAGTTTCGTCTCCCTTGCGCCCGACAACAAATCGCCACGGCTGCTCGTTATAAGACGACGCGGCCCAGCCAGCCGCAGTGAAAATTGTCCTCAGACTTTCTTCGCTGACGGGAGTGTCTGCGAATGAGCGAGGGCTCCATCGACGCAGGATCAGATCTTCCACTGGAAGGTCCGTAACGGCATGCTTCGTATGCTCTAATTCGGCAGGATTCGACATAGACGGTATACCGAGTGGATGACGGCGTGGGATGCGGAGATGCGAACCATTCTCTATTCTGTTTTCTCCGCTATCCGGCTTGACTGAACGTAACGTCATAGCTGATCATGCGAGGGAGGGTAGAAACGTGTTACGGGTTCGGGAATTTGCAAGGCTAACGGGTGTTACGGTTCGCACGTTGCATCATTACGACCGTATCGGCCTCTTGAAGCCGAAGGGCCGAACAGCCGCTGGCTACCGCCTATACGAAGCAACTGACATTGAGCGTCTGGAACAAGTTTGTGCTCTGAAATACCTGGGCCTTTCGCTCGTGCAAATTCGCACTTTGCTTGATCGCAGTCCGGCGGACATAACCAAGGCGCTACGCACCCAGCGCCGATTGCTTGAAGAGAAGCGGACGGTGCTTGATCGAGCCATCCGCGCCATCGTCCAGGCAGAGCAAGAATTGGCGGCAAACGATGATGCATCGGCACTGCTGCGGAACATAATCGAGGTTATTGCCACGGATACAAACCAGGATTGGATGCGCAAATACACAACGGAAGAAGCACGCGTCAAGCTTGAAAGCCGGAAACAGCTGTGGTCGCCGGAACTTCAGGAACGCGTCAGCCGCCAGTGGGCGGTTTTGATTGCGGACGTGGAACGAAGCCTGGCCGTCGACCCGGCAAGCGAGACAGCGAAAGCCTTGGCGGCACGCTGGCATGCGCTGGTCGAGGAGTTCACCGGGCGCAACAAAGACATAGAAGCCTCGGTGGCGCATATGTGGGCGGACAGGAAAAACTGGCCCACTGACATCGATCAAAAAGCGCCGGTAATCACAAGGCACGTATGGGACTTCATTGCAGAAGCCAATGCCGCTCTATGATTGGCCGAGTGAAAAGTGGACCGTAATCTCGGTCGCTACCTCTACCGGAACCCCGTTCAATAGCGTAGGGCGGTAACGCCATTGCAACACGGCCTGCCGGGCAGCAGCAATCAGAAGCGGATGCCCGCTGACCACCTCCAGATTCGCAATGCGACCGTCCTTCGCAATGATGGCGCGAAAGACCACCGTTCCCTGTACATGTGCGGTTCGGGCCAGCGGCGGGTACACCGGGACTACGCGGTTGGTGAGATTCGCTTCGGCCACCGACCCACCCACCCGAACCGGGCCTTCTGCTTTCGCAAGCGACTGCGGCTTCGGCGGTTGTACCGCAAACGCCTCGCCCATGGAGCCAATCACTCCGTCGGCAGCACTGCCTGTACCGAATGGAACGGCTGCGGTGGAAGAGGTAAGGTCCGGGGCTGGTTCGGAGCGTGCAACAGACTCGAATGTCCGCAGCGGAACGACATGAGTCGGCACAAAAAACCGGCGTGGCCCCGGCCGGCTCAGAGCAGAATCATGAACATGCGCCGGCGCTACAGCACTAAGCGGCGCTTGCGGAACAATCAGCAGCGAGCGTAGCTGGCGCATTGGCAGATGTGGCGACACCATCACCGAAAGCAGAATGGCAAGCGCGATTGCACCGCATTCCATCAGCACGGAAACGAAGAAGCGTAACGACGACGCGCGGCTGCGCTCCGGCGCAAGGAAAGTCTGATCGAACATATAAATCCTTCCCGCGCGAACAATCCGTTCGCAAGTGGTTGAGTCAATATGCGATCAGGGGCCCCGGATCGTACCGGAACAGACACCGTTTTTTCTCCGTGTGTTCCCCCAGATTGTTTTTGTCTGGAGATCACAAGAAAATCTAACGTATGCAAGAACAAGCTGTTCCGCATTGCTGCGGCTTCCGCACGAAGTGCTTTATCAGTTAAGGATTTGTCGCCTTAACGCTCTTGGCTGTTTGTTTGCCGGCAATCTTCCCCGCCGAAGCGTTAGCGCAATACACATTCCGGATAATCCGTCTCGCCTGTTAGGAGACAGTCCGGCCGTAAACCTGATGCAATAAGTCTTGCGCGCCCTGGTGCAGTAAGTGGTCCGCGACCGCGCGCCCAAGCTCCTCGGCATCAGCGAGCGCACCAACCGCCTGGTGGCGAATTGTGCGGGATCCATCCGGCGCAAACACCCCGGCGATCAAGCGCAGCTCTTGTCCGGACACTTGTGCGTGCGCACCTATCGGCAATTGGCATCCTCCGCCGAGCGAAGACAGCACCGTGCGTTCGCATAAAACGGCCGCGTTGGTCGCAGGGTGGTTCAGTTGGCGGCAGACCGCGAGCGCTTCGCCCGTGTGGCGTGTTTGTAGTGCCAGCGCGCCTTGCCCCGGAGCAGGGCAGATTCGTTCTGGCGAAACCAGTTCTGCGATCTCATGCTCCAGACTCAGCCGTTTAAGCCCGGCGGCGGCCAACATGATTGCGTCGTACTGTCCCTCGTGCAGTTTTCGAAGCCGGGTGTCTACATTGCCCCGCACGGGCGCCAATTCCAAGTCTGGCCGTAGCGCCAGCAATTGAGCTTGCCGCCGGCTGGAGCTTGTTCCCACCCGTGCGCCTTGTGCCAGGTCGGATAATGTTTTCCCCACCATGGCATCGCGAGGGTCAGCACGTTCCGGGATTGCCGCTAATACCAGGCCAGACGGATTCTCAGTAGGCAAATCCTTCAAGCTATGCACGGCCAGATCGATGTCGCCGGCCAGCAGCGCTTCCTCGATTTCCTTAGTGAACAAGCCTTTGCCCCCAGCCTGCACCAACGAAGCTGTTTGCATTCGGTCGCCAGTGGTTTTAATGATCTCGATGCGAGTGCCCACCCCAAGCTCGTTCAACGCCTGCGCAATATGGTGAGCCTGCCAGAGCGCCAGGTGAGATCCGCGCGAGCCAATAACAAGTTCCATCAACGATCCCGAAGACGGAACATGCGCCGTACCGCGCTTGCCAGTTCGCCTTCCTGCGTCTCCTCGCCCGTCTTGCTGTTGGCCGCGTTACGTCGCATCTCGGAAATGGGCCCATGCGCCACTTTGTTGATAATGCCCCGCGTAATCACGTCCAGCATCTCATCCTGCTCCGGCGTCAGGGCGCCCATGCGCGGCCGGTAACGGGTAAGCACATCGCGGCGAATGCTTTCTAATTGCGCCTGAAAGCTCTGAATGGTTGGCGCCACGTCGCGCTCGCGCAGGCGTGCCTCTAAGCGCTCCACTTCTTCACTGACGATTGCCTCCGCCTGCTGCGCTACCTCGACGCGCGCCCGCAGATTGCGGTTTGCCAGTCCCGACAGATCGTCTATGTCGTAAAGGAAGGCATGCTCCAGCTTGTTTACCTGCGGGTCGATGTTCCGTGGCACTGCGATATCGATGAGGAACATCGGCTGTCGCTTGCGCGCGTCCAGGGCACGCCGGATCATGTCGGAATCAAGAAGGTAGCCGGGCGCGCCCGATGACGTGATAACGATATCGACATCCGAAAGGCGTTGCGGAAACAGGTCGTAAGGAACCACTTCGCCGCGGAAAAGGGCGGCCAGTTCCTCCGCGCGCTCCGCGGTTCGATTCGTGATCATGATCTCGGACGCGCCCGCCCTCAGCAGATGACGCGCTGTCGCCTCCGACATCTTACCGGCGCCGATGACCAAGACCCGTTTCCGTTGCAGCGAACCAAAAATCTCGCGTGCGAGTTCGACCGCCGCATAGCTCACGGAGACCGCATTCTGCCCGATCTCGGTCTCGGTGCGGATCCGTTTCGCGACATGGAACGCTCGTGTCAGCACCGTTTCCAGCAGCGTCCCGACCGCGCCGTTGTCCCGCGCCTGAGCGTATGCCTGCTTCAACTGCCCTAAGATCTGCGGCTCACCCACAATCATCGAATCGAGGCTGGACGCGACCCGGAACAAATGCCGAATGGCCTCGCGCTCGTGAAGCACATAAACATGCGACTGAATCTGCTGTACCGCCAGTCCCGGCCTGCAATCTACCAGAGCATCGATCAACAATCCGGGCAACGCTCCGTCGTCCAGCACCGCCGCCACCTCCACGCGATTGCACGTCGAGAGCAACATGGCTTCGGTCGCTCCGCGCGCCTGCACTTCCGCAATTGCGCCCGGAATCTCGTCGGTGCGAAATGCAAGACGTTCGCGGACGTCAACGGGTGCGGTCTTGTGATTGATGCCGGCCAGGACGAGCTTCATCCCGGCCAGACGCTCCTCAGACCGAAGTGGGTAGCCCATGTGACCAGCGAGCAGATAAGCACGCTTACGGCCAGCCATGCCATCCGCCGTCCACGCCAGCCCGCCGACACGCGCAGAAAGATCATCGCGAGATAAAACGCCCAGGTGAAGAGGAAAAACGCAATCTTCGGGTCAGAGATCCAGCGCGTTCCGCTCTCAATAAAGGCAAACACCACGCCGGTGAAGGTTCCAATGGTGATGAAAGCAAAACCGGCGTTCATGGATTCTGTGATGATTCGGTCCAACGTCGCCAGCGGAGGCAGGCGGCTCGCCGCGCGTGCCACTTGTTTGCTCTTGAGTTGCCGCTCCTGCAGCAGATAGTAAATAGATGCCACCGCGGCCAGGATAAGTGCGGCATATCCAATAAGAACAGCGGTAATGTGCACCACCAGCCACGCGCTTCGGACGCCTGGGCTGCTCCATCGGGCAATGGGGAATTCCAAAGCGCCAATTAAGGTCATGAAAAACACAACCGGAAATAAACAGACACTGAAAATGGCAACGCGATAATACGCGTAACACCAGCAGGAAGATAACCGCGATTGCGAAGGCGCACACCGAACTGGTCTGGTAGAAGTTCCCCAGCGGCAGATGCCCGCTCGAGTGCCACGCCTCTACCAGCGAAACCAGATGGAAAACTGTCCCGGCGGAAAAGGCGAACAATGCCGGTTGGAACAGGCGCGTGCTTTTCCGGAAAAGGTAAATCAGAGCGTACAGCAGCCCGCAGGAATACAGCGCGGCTGCTGTCCGCAGCCAGAGAACGCTCATAGCGGGGACTCTTCTTCAGTATAGGGGCCGCAGCGCACCGCGGCCCACACTGCTAGATCAGACGCCCACTAGACTTTCCTCTTCTTCGCTGCAGGCCGGAACGGGCTCGAGTACCTTCAATCGTCCCAGCGGGCTCATGTTCTTCCGGCGCAGCGCCGTGTCGTATGCAATCAGTGCATAGGATTCGGCTACCGCAATGGCAATGGCCATACCGGTCACACCTAGCTTGGGCACAATGGCAATTGCGATAGTTACGTTGATAATCCCCGCCGTCAACATGCACTTGTTGAACTCGCGATCGAAGCCCAGCGGTAGCATCCATTGAAAGCACAGCACGCTGGCGCAGGCCGAGACCGGGATCACCAGCGCAAAGATTCGAAGCGCCGGAACCGCCGGAAGAAAGCTCGGCCCCAGCAAGACCCGCACCAGCAGCGGCGCAGTTATCAATACTGTGATCCCAAACGCCAGCCCCAGCGCCCCAATCAGAAGCAAGCTGTGGCGTACCACTTTTACTCCCTGCGCCGGGTCATCCGTCACTCGCTGCGACTGGTGCGGAAACAGCGCCTGAGTAGCCGGCCACAGCGCCTTAGACCCCACTTGCCGGATCTTATCGGCGCCTCCAAAAAGGCCCACGGCCGTCGGAGTGCTGCAGAAACCGAGAATCACCCCGTTGGCTGAACCCATTAAGGTCTGCGACGCCTTGAAAAGAAACATCGGTGCGCCCATCCGTAGCGCTTCGGCGATGAGTCTGGGAGTAGGCCAGCGGAACCCGACCTCGCGGTATGCCGTGCCCACAGTCAGGCCGTGAGAGATCGCGCACCCGAGAGCCTGCGCTGCCATCACCTTCCAGCCATCCTGCGGCGAGCGGACCAGGGCGAAGATGCTGATGGTCGCGACAATCTTTCCGGTGATCTCTAGGCCTCCCGCCCAGCCCATGCGCTGAAGACCCTGAAAATACCAGAGCATGTTTACGCCCTGCGCCACGCCCCACACCACACTGGCCCAAAAAAGCGCTGGTGATGGCGCGATATGCATGGTGAGCGGTCGGATGGCGACTGCAATCAGGACTGCCCCAGCTGCAAGGGTCGCTTTGGCTCCAAGCACGCCCGCCACCAGCCCTTGTAGCCGAAGGCGGTCGGTCGAGCAACGGGCCACTTCGCGAACCGCTGAAAAATCAAAGCCGTACTCCACCGCCACCGCAATCAGCGATCCAATCGCTTGCGCGAAGAGAACAGCGCCCCAGCCTTCCGGCCGCAGTACTCTCCCAAGATAGGGGAAGGTGAGTAACGGCAGCAGGTAAGTGCAACCCTGCACAGCATACAGGCTCAGCACATTACGAAAAACTCTACTCTTTAACAGCCGTCGGACATGTGGCCTCATCTTGTCTCCATGCAGCTCTCAAGCCTGCTTGAGGACTGCCGAAATCTTTCGCGAGACCGCATGACGGGGCGGGCCGCATAGACGGGCGAACGCACCTCTGAACAAAGGGCAAATTTAGTGTCGACCGAGCCGGATGTCAGAACTAGGAGGAGAATTACCAGCGCACTGTCGACTGAGTGCGAAACGTCAACGCAGACACTGTATGTCGAAATTTGGGCTACTTGCAAACTAGGAAGCGTGCCCGGACGATCGGACCCCTGCTGTGCTTACCGCTGCCGAAGATTTTCGCGAGATCGGCGGAGTGCGGTGCCCCTGCCCCTGCTGATTGCCCCATGATGTGAATGCTACCGTAAGTTGGCAACTTCGTCTAGTAGACTCCCTTACACAAAGGTGTAGGCATCTTCGGCGGTTCTTATCGATTTGGCTTGCGTCTGAGAAGCGCCTGAAGCAATCTCATATTCTGCCGCTACTCTCTGATTCACAAATGAAAGCCGCTCTCCTCCGAACTCCGGCCCCCATTCAAAGCGCGCCTTTGCTGATCGCCGACATCGAGCGGCCCCGACCCGATCCCGGTCAGGTGCTGCTCCGGGTCCGTGCCTGCGGAGTCTGCCGAACCGACCTGCACATCGTCGAAGGAGAACTCGCGCCGCTCCGAACGCCGCTGATCCCTGGTCACCAGATCGTCGGCGAGGTTGTGGAAGGAGCGACCGCGGAACTGCCGGTGGGTTCGCGCGTCGGCGTTTCATGGATGGGCGGCGTCGATGGAACCTGCGCCTACTGCCGGCGCCTCGCCGAGAATCTCTGCGATGCGCCCACCTTCACGGGGTACACGATTAATGGCGGTTATGCCGAGTATGCGGTGGCGCGAACCGACTTCGTCTACCCACTGCCTGTCGGCCTGGACGACTTACACGCGGCGCCACTGCTTTGCGCGGGCATCATTGGTTTCCGCAGCCTCCGTGTCGCTGGCGTGGAACCGGGCGACAACGTCGGTCTGTTCGGCTTCGGCTCGTCAGCCTCGCTCGCGATCCCGGTGTTGCTCGCGTGGCACTGCAAGGTATACGTCTCGACGCGCGGGGCCTCTCATCGACGGCTCGCAGCTTCGCTCGGTGCCACCTGGGTGGGCGACGAACGACAACTGCCTCCCGTGGAACTCGACCGCGCGATTACGTTCGCCCCGAGCGGGGATGTCGTTGTCGCTGCGCTCTCCTGTCTCCGAAAGGGCGGGGTAGTGGCCATCAACGCCATTCACCTGGACCGTATGCCCCAGTTCGACTACGACCGGCTGCTCTGGGGCGAGCGCCAGATTCGCAGCGTCGCAAACATGACCCGCGACGACGCCCGGGACTTTCTCTCCCTCGCCAGCGAAATCGGTATTCGTCCGCAGGTAACAACCTTCCGTCTCGATCAGGCGAACCAAGCGCTGCAAGCCATCAAATCAGATGCGATTGATGGATCGGCAGTCATCGTTCCGTAACTGACGATCCATGAAACTACAAGAGCCTCGGCTGAATAACCGAGGCTCTTACTATCAACCGTAATTGTGAAATTGGTGCGCCCGAGTGGATTCGAACCACTGGCCTTTTGCTCCGGAGGCAAACGCTCTATCCAACTGAGCTACGGGCGCGCGTGATCCTAGTGTACGACGAGCCGGCAACCCCGACCTGCAGCTACGACGTCTTCTTAGCCACCATCGTCTTCGAGCCGTTCGGAACGCGCCGGATCTGTGTCGTCGTCTCCCCCAGCAGTTCCTGGATGTGGTGCTCCAAAACGTCGGGTTGGCGAAGATCCGATTCTCCGCTGGCCGGCGTCTGGTAACGGATCATTCCCTTGCGGTCGATCAGGACCACTTGCGGAACCACCGTCCGCTCCACGAAGCTGAAATCCATAAAGGCCGGCATCGATTCGCGCTTCACCCAGCCGACTGGAAAGTTCATCGCGCCATAGGTTTGCGCAAATCCTTTCACCAGATCTCCGGCTTGGGCAGGAGTACGATTCTCATCCAGCGCATTGATCGCCAGATCCAGTGCCTGGAATCCGTCCCGTCCGTACTTGTCCTGAAAGCCGCTCAACACCTTGGCAGCTGCCTGGCAATGCGGACAGGTGGTCTGAATGAAGTCCAGCGCCAGAACTTTACCACGGTACTGACTCAACAGCTTCTCACCCTCGCCGGGCACCGTGAAGGCCAGTTCAGGCATCTTCCGAGGCGGGTTCACTGCTTGCGCCAGAGCCAAACCGGCAAGAACGACAGCAGACGTAGCGACCAGAATAATTCTTTTCACAGGGGAAGACTCTCGTCACAGTCTATCTCAAAATCTCATGTTTGCTAAGCGCCTGGCCTCACTCGCCGCCCAAGCCGGGGTCGTTTCCTGTGGTGCCGTCCAGTTCTTCCTGAATCGAATGCTTCTTGCGGGAACCAACGGTATGATTGCCGCTGTCCCGGCTGGCGGCAAGGTCAGGACGCTCGCCAACACTGCCGGTTCGGCGATCCCCTGCAGACTCGCTCTCGCTTTTCTCTTTTCTTATGGCCGACTTTTCGGATTCCATGATGTTCTCCAGGGCGTTAGGCGTGGACCGCTCGTGCTTTGTTTCCGCCGGAACCGTTGCCGCCCGCACTGGCCCCGTCGGCTTCGCGATTTAAATCTTCCAGGCTGCGACCCTTGGTTTCGGGAAGCATCGTCCAGGTGACCAGCAAACCCAGAATGCTGACAATGGCCGCCATCCACTCGGCTCCAGGCAGACCGTACGATTTCATGAGCATCGGGAACAGAAACACGCCGGCGAATCCGCCGATCTTTCCCATCGCCGCCGCAATGCCGTTGCCCGTGGTTCTCGTTCCGGCCGGGAAGATCTCTGCCGGGTAAACAAATGTGGTCGCGTTCGGGCCGAACTCGGTGAAGAAATAACTGGCGCCGTAAATCAACAGAAACGGCCATAACAGCTTCTCGATGTGCGGCACCAGGGCCAGTGCCAGAAAGCACAGCGCCATAACGCCAAACCCCAGGCTCTGAATGAATTTCCGACCCAGCCGGTCCATCGTTAACGCGGCCACGAAGTAGCCGGGCACCGCCGCCAGCGCGAAAACCTCCAGCTGCGTCAGCACGTGCTGCAAAACCGAGGCGTGTGGACGCAGAGCACCCAGCACCAGCGGGCTGCTCACAGTGTTGCCGTAATAGGCGGCATCCATAAGGAACCACGCCAGGCTTGCACCGATCAACCGCAGCCGCATCTGCCGATTCGCGACTAAACACTTGAACCCGCCCAGGAAATCGCCTTCCGCGCATGGCGAACCCTCGGCTTGCTCGCGCCGCTTCTCAAGCGCGATCTTGAAACGCGGTGTTTCATCAATCTTGCGCCGCCAATAGAACACCGCCAGCGCCGGGACCGCACCAAAGCCCAGCAGGACTCTCCAGATCAGGTCGTGCGACAAGGGCGAAGAAAGCAAAGCCGCGGCGAACAACGGACCGAAAATCAGGCCGGCCGCTTGCATGGCGAACACCAGGCTCACCATCATGCCGCGCGACTTGATCGCCGCGTACTCGCTCATGATGGTCGAACTCACCGGATAATCGCCCCCGATCCCGAGGCCGAGAATGATCCGGAAAATGATCAGCCACGTCATGTTAGGCGCGAACGCGCTAGCGAGGGCGCCAGCCGCCAGCACCAGCACTTCTATCCCGTATATGCGCTTGCGGCCCAATAGGTCGGCAACCCGCCCAAAGAGTAGAGCGCCCGCTGCCGCCGCCAGCAGTGCCGTCGAGGTAACCAAACCGGTTGCCACCGCGCTCGGATGCCATTCGGTTTTAATCAGCGCCATTGCTACGCCGATGATGAACAGATCATAGGCGTCCGTGAAAAAGCCCATCCCCGAAACCAGCAGGATTTTCCACTGCAAGCTCGAAATCTTGGCTTGATCGAATTCTTCTAGACTCGATGACTGTCTTTCTGCCATGCGTAGCAACCTGTCGTATAGACACTCGTACCGTGACCGCACGCTCGGAAAAGCTTAATTTCCGGTTACGACTGCTGCTGCGAAATCACTCCAGCACGCGTACGAACTCTGCCATGATTTGGTATTTTTCGGGATCTTCGTCCAGATCCCACGAAGGGTATGCCGGATTCAGACTCTCCAGCCGGATCCGTGTCTGCTGAAAACCGTCCTCGGTGACCTGCTTCTCGCTCTTGTATCGCTTCACCGTGTACTGGTTATCATCCGCCAGTTCCGAGTTCCGTACCAGCACCAGTCGCCCGTTCCGGGAGCCCGCTACATGGCGGCGAAACACACAGTAGCTGCCATCCGGGATGCGCGGCTCCATCGACTTGCCTTGAATGCGCGCCACAAACATGTCTTCGTCTAGCCGCAGGTCCGGGGGCGCTTCCATCCAGTCATCGGCCTCAATGCCTTCCGGATTGGTCAAAAACGGGCCTGCTGCCACGGCCAGTGAATAACGTGGAAGGTGAGTGCGGAATCGCAACACGTGCGCCGGAACGTGCTCGCGATAGAGATCGCCCAGCGTTCGCTCCCAGTCCCGCACCGTTACCGCCTCGCGGTCTGTAAGGCGGACCGACTGCGACGCGATCGCTTCCAGTTCTGTCAGCACGGCGGAGGCTCCGCCTTCACGCGCCTTGACCGCCAGGTCGTCCTCCAGTGCTTCCAGCACTTCGGCGTCTTCTTCCGATGCCACCTGTTCCCAGTCACGCCGCAGGCGCACATACAGCATGTCGGTTGCCGGGTCCAGCAGTAAAACGCCGATGGTCTGTACCGGACGCTCGGGCAGCTCGCAAAGCAGCAGCGCATACTGCCCCTGCTTAGGGGCATAACTGCCGAAGCTGACTACGCGTGCGGCCATCCCCTCCAGTCTAAAAGACTTCGCCCCACCCGCGAACCGCTAACGGGACGCTACGTTCGGGCTAGCGGCGTAGTACCCCTTGCGTGCGCGCACTTTCACGTTCGCCAGATCTACCACTACCTTCACATTGCGGTACGTTTTGTCGGTTTCGACATCCGACACATATCGGATGATGTACTGCGTCGTCACTTCACCCACAATGTCGCTGACCGCCCGGTACATCTTGTTGTCGACCACCGACCGGTAGGCGCCGGTGCCCACGTGCAGTTCGTAATTTCCATCGTCCGACGGCTTGGAAAGATACCCGTCCGTGTCGCGGTACACGTCTTCCAGCGGGTAGACCACGCGTCCGCCCGTTTCCTGCGCCAGGCGCACCAGGTTCTGTTCCGTTTGATTCGCGAAACCAAATGCCTGCGTACTAATGCAATACACGGTCACCAGATTGCGCTGCGCCAACTCAATCACCTGCTCCAGGCTGTGCGAACTCGCGTTATCGTGTCCGTCGCCAACAATCACAATCACGCGGCGCGGCTCAATCGGTTCGCCATGTACCAGCTTGCGGCTGGTGCAGGCCAGGTAGATGGCGTCGAACAACGCGCTGCCGCCGCCCGGTTTCAGCTTCCGCACCTTCTGGACGATTGCTTCCGGATCGTTCGTCGTGTCCACCGCCACTTCTGCGGTCTGCCCGTAATCGATCAGATAGCCCGAGTACTTGGGGTCGCCGGACAACAGATTCTGCACCAGTTCTTCCGTCGCCGCTTGATAGTTCTTCCAGTGGATGCTGCTGGCGGAGCTTAAATCCAGCAGGAACCCGATCACCACGGGCTGGCTTCGCTCGCGGGTGAAGAACCGGATATTCTGCGGCTGGCTGTTCTCAAAGATATGAAAGTCTTTCTGATCCAGATCGGAGACGAAGCGGCCTTTGTCGTCGGTCACGGTCACCGGGACAATCACTTCGTTCACCTGCACCCGGATGGGTGCTTGTTCTGAGCCTGCGCTCGGGGGTACATTGGACTTCGCGGGCGCTGGCTGCGCAGGTACCGTCACCGTGCCCTCGCTGGAACCCGGAGGAACGTTGGATTCCGGGGACGAGGACGAAGAAGACGTTCCCGCGGGAGGCCGGCTAGCCGGTTGAGTGGACTGCGCCGCCTGAGCGGACGAGGGATTAGGGGGCGGCGCGGCGAACACGTGGCACGCAGGCAGACAAACCGCCCACAGCACGGCCGGAAGTACGGACGGCTTACGAAACTGCATTGTTGGAGATGGCCTGTTCCGAATTATAACGAGGACCGCGCCTCGTCAGAACCGCTTTCGACAATCCGGGGTCGCCATCACCGTTGTACCCGGCCGGAGCCGCCGCCTTGCACCAGCGCCTCCACCTCGGCCACCGTCAAGCGGTTGAAATCGCCTGGGATGGAATGCTTTAGACAAGAGGCCGCCACCGCAAACTCCAGCGCGTCTTCCGGCGACGGCAGATTCATCAATCCGTAAATCAGGCCGCCGGCGAAGCTGTCGCCACCACCCACGCGGTCCACAATATGCGTCACTTCGTAACGGCGGCTGCATAGATACTCGCTGCCGGTGTGCAGACACGCCGACCAGCCATTGTGGGACGCGCTCTTTGACTCGCGCAGCGTGATCGCGATCATCTTCATCCCCGAGTAGGTCGCCAGCACCCGTTCCCCCATCTCGGCATATTTCTCGCGCTCCAGACTGCCCGATTCAACGTCGATATCCACGTGGATGCTCAGGGCGTGCTGGCAATCTTCCTCGTTGGCAATGCAGACATCCACGTGTTGGGCCAGCAGCGGCATGACTTCGCAGGCCTGTTTGCCCCACTTCCAGAGATTCTTTCGAAAGTTGAGATCACAGGACGTAGTCACCCCTGCGCCCCGTGCCGCTCGCAGTGCCTCTTGCGTCAATTCGGCCCCTGCTTCACTAATGGCGGGCGTGATGCCTGTGACGTGCAGCCATTTCACCCCTTCGAGCGCTGCCTTCCAGTCGATGCTGCCGGGTTTGGCCAGTGCCATGGCGCTGTTCTCGCGATCGTACAGCACCTTCGAAGGGCGCTGATTGGCGCCCGCTTCCACGAAGTACGTCCCCATGCGCCCGCCGGTGCGAACAATTCGCGACGTGTCTACGTTGAAGCGCCGTAGTTCCCCCAGGCAGGCATCGCCAATGGCGTTTTGCGGCAGTACCGTCACATACCTCGAAGGCACCCCGAACTGGGCCAGCGAAACGGCTACGTTCGCCTCGCCCCCACCAAAGGTGGCGACAAACTGGGGCGTTTGCAGAATCCGTTCGAAGCCGGGCGGGCTCAGTCGCAGCATAATCTCGCCAAAGGTGGCAACCGCACCGTTCGGGTTGGCAAATGGAGTGGACATTCACGAAAATTCTATCGTCACCCCGCTTCTTCAGCCGACCACGGGTTGTAGCTGCCGAAGTGCCAGATATAACCTTCTGGGTCCAGGCACGTGAAAGCGCGTCCGCCATAGGACATATCGGCGATCGGCATCGTAATGACTGCTCCTGCCGCCTGCGCCCGTTCGTATGCCTGGTCCGGATCGGTTACGGTGACGTTCACCCCTACGGTGTTCTTGCCATGCGTGTCCTGCGGGTGAGCCAGATAGGGCGTCGCAGGGCCGCTATTCTGGGCGGACCCCAGCATAATCATCCCTCCCTCGCGTGTGAGTTGGGCATGGGCAATCGTGCCATCTTCATTGGCGTAAACGGCATGCTTCACGAAACCAAAGGCCCGGCCCAGCCACTCAATGGCAGCGGGAGCGTCGTGGTACCGAAAGGAGGGAATCACGGTTGAGTTCATATGCCAACAGCATGACGCCAGCCAGCGTTCCTGTCTTGTAAAAACGAGCAGTATCGAACTTTTAGCTTCCGAGGCGCACGTGATTCGTCCACCGTGTCTGGTGCGCGCGGTAGTGCTCGGGCGTCACCCCGGCAAAATGGTGGAACTCTTTCACCAGATGCGACTGATCGAAGAACCCGCAATCCTGGGCCACTGCCGCCCAGCCAATTTCCCGCCCGGCACGTGCCAGCTGCAACGCGCGCTGAAAGCGTTGTATGCGCAGAAAACTCTTCGGCGTCAGTCCCACCTGCTCTCGCACCAGTTGTCCGAAACGCCGGCGGCTGAGTCCACATTCGCTCGCCAGTTCATATACGCTTCGCACGTCGGGTTCATACTGCGTTGCGTGAACCGCCAGGCACACCGCCGCATGCGGAGTGACGGACAAGCGGGCGCGAAGAAATGTCTCAAGCAACTGCCAGCGGACGGGCAGTTCCGGAGAGTCGCGAAGCTGGTTTACCAGGACGCTGGCCCGTGCGCCCCAGACGTCGGCGAGAGCTACATCTGACGGTGGCACTTCGCCCGCCGGAACGCCGAACGCGGAGAATCCGTGAGGTCGAAACATGATGCCGATCAGCTCGTGCAGATCGGCGGAGTCGATCACGCTGTACCCCGTACGTGCTCCGGCGACGATCGCCGGCGGTTGCGCTATTGTCTGACTGTGAAAAGGGGCAGGACCGCAATCCGTAAGCCTGTCGCCGCACAAATTGATGACCACCTGCACGCGGCCGGCGGGTAGCACCCGTTCGCGGTAAGTCGTGCCCAGTTCCACATCGGCCTTGGCATACCAGAATGCCTCAACATACTGTGACAGCGGCGCCGCCGGACGATGTTCAAGGTACAGCATGCTTAGGACGCGTGTCAGCTTCCCGACTTCGCACTGCGTGTGGCCAGGACGCCTTCTATTCCGCCTGTCGCGTCCAGCGATGAAAAACCTTCGATCGTCTGCACTGTCAGCACGCCGGGCGCGACCGAGTTTGTTCGCTCCAGGGCCGAGGCCGCGGCCCGGTCTAACGAGAAACCGTTGACTTCCACCGGTGTTGGGCTGCTGGCACATGCTTCGGCCGCTTTCTCCATCCGTTCGAACGCCGCTTGCGCATCGTTCAGATAACTGCCGAAAGAAAACTGCAGCCCGGTAAACACCAGTTGGTCTGTGTTGACCAACGTCGCATGAGCACTCTTCAACACCTGCCGGTCCTCGCTGGGGCTGGTCGATAACTGGCCCACTGCCTCGCACATCGCCTCGTCGCTCGAAGGATCACGGATTGCCTGCACAATATTGAACTGGGTGTGTGGGAACGACGCGCGAAATGTAGCCCCATCCTCGGCGGCGGAAATCTGCGCTGCGAAGCAGGTGGCCGCCAGTAAATGGTCCTCTGTTACCCCGGCCTCATGGGCGCTCTCCCGTAGGCGCTCGGTCGCTGCCCGGAATGACGGGCCGGTTTGGCCGTAGAAGAATGCCAACCCGTTTGGATTCACAATGCGCGGCGTCTCCACCACCGCTTCAATCACCACCTGTGCCGCCGTCTGGCCCAGCGCGCCCACCTGCAAAATGGAGAGCACGGGCAGGGGAAGCCGGTGCTCCGTAAACAGCTGCGTCACATCCGCCTGCACGCGCCGGGCATCGCCCGTCCCAGCGACAAACGCTCTCAGCTTTACAATCTTCTCTCCATGCGTGTCGCGGATGAGACTGTTCAGGCTCTGCCGGATCTGGGCCGACAGCCCACCCGCTTTTAGCAGCGGCGAAATATGGAAATCAAGTGCGCGGGTGGCGGCGGCCAAGGCCAGCGGAGGCTCCGGCGGCAGCGGCTGAACTTCCGATTTCGGCTCGACGTTCTTGTTTTTCTGGGAGGGGGCTGCCGGCAGCGTGCAAACCGCCGCAAGCAGCAGCACTAGAGAGAGGCGGCAGAGGCGACAGGGGAGGCGCATTCTTCCTGCCTCTAGACTATCCTGATAGGCCTCCGCTCCAGCCGACAATTGTATTGGTCTGCAGGCATCATCCAATTTGGTATGCTGATGTTGGATGGATCTGCGAGATCTTCGGGTGGATAGTTCGTCCAATACTCCCATCTATCAGCAATTGGCTGATGAGATCACGCGGTTGATTGAGCGAAACGTCCTGCGGCGCGGCGATAAGCTGCCACCGACTCGCGACTTGGCTGGTCAACTTGGACTGAATCGCACCACGGTCTCCGCCGCCTATGCTCGGCTGGAGCAATTGGGATTGATCAACGGACAGGTCGGGCGCGGCAGTTTTGTCGCAGTTGAAAAAACGAAGCCAATGGCAGTTCGTTTGGCAGACGAGCCCGATGGTCTGGCCTCCGGCCACGAGATCAGTTTTGCCAGTTCCCGGCCCTCCGCCGAAGCCTTTCCGTTGGAACAGTTCCGGAAAGCCGCCCGCGAGGTCATCGACGGGCCCGAAGCCTCGGAGATTTTGCAATTGGGTTCGTCTCGCGGCTACGGTCCCTTGCGCCGGTTCCTGATCGACAGCTCTGGGTCTACGCCCGGGGACGACGTTTTGGTCACGAACGGCTGCCAGCAGGCGCTTGACTTGATCGCACGGGTATTCGGCGGTCCCGGGGCCAGCATCGCGGTCGAAGACCCGGTCTACCACGGCATGTTGCGTGCTTTCGCGCGCGCCGGCACAGATATCTTCGGCGTCGCCGTCGACGGGCACGGCCTCGACCCGAACGCGCTCGAGCAGGTTCTTCAACGGCACCGGCCCGGCCTGCTCGCGGTGACTCCCAGCTTCCAGAACCCCACCGGACTTACGCTGCCGCTGGAACGCCGCAGGCGCGTTGTGGAACTGGCGGCCACCTACGGCGCTCGCCTCATCGAAATCGATATTTATTCGCCGCTTCGCTATGCCGGGCAGGCTCTGCCCACGCTCAAAGAGCTAGATACTAACGGGAACACGCTGCTGCTCCGCAGCTACTCGAAGGTGGCCTTTCCCGGGCTGCGTGTGGGCTGGGCCATCGGTCCGCAATCCCTGATCGCCCGCCTGGCGGAGGCCAAAGAGATCAGTGATCTTCATTCCGATCAGCTGTCCCAGGCCGTCCTGCTGCGTTTCGCCCAGTCGGGCGAACTCGATCGGCATCTCAGCAACACCCGCCGAACCGGTGCCGAACGTCTGCGCGCTCTATTGAGCGCCTGCGAACAGTTTCTGCCTGCGGGATGCCGTTGGACGCGGCCCGAAGGCGGCATGAACGCCTGGGTGGAACTGCCGGCGCCCTTAGCGGCCGACGCATTGCTGTCGCGGGTGCGCCCGGAAGGTGTTACTTTCCTCCCCGGACGACATTTCGCTACCCGCGAAAATCACACGCGCTGCCTCCGGCTGAGTTTCGGTGGCTTGGCGCCTGGCGAGATTACGCGCGGCATTCAGATTCTAGGCGAGGCGGCAGCGGTGGAACTAGCGTCCCTGCACGCCAGAACAGATCGTGAGCCGGTAGCGGCTTTGGTGTAACGAATTCAGGTCAGGTAAGGAGAACGAACGTGAATTTTCAGTCTGAACAGTTCCGGCTTAAGGTCGGTTTGGCCGAGATGCTTAAGGGCGGCGTCATCATGGACGTTGTCAATGCGGAACAGGCGCGCATCGCTGAGAAAGCCGGCGCAACGGCCGTAATGGCGCTTGAGCGCGTGCCTTCCGATATCCGCAAAGAAGGCGGCGTGGCGCGCATGTCCCAAATCCGCATCATCCGCGAGATTATGGAAACTGTCTCCATTCCGGTGATGGCAAAGGTGCGCATCGGCCATTTCACCGAAGCGCGAATTCTCGAAGTGCTGGGTGTCGATTACATCGATGAAAGCGAAGTCCTGACGCCCGCCGATGAAGAACATCACGTCGACAAGGAAGATTTCAAAGTACCGTTCGTTTGTGGTGCGCGCAATTTAGGCGAGGCTCTTCGCCGTATCGCCGAAGGCGCCGCTATGATCCGCACTAAGGGCGAAGCCGGTTCGGGCAACATCGTCGAGGCAGTGCGGCACATTCGCACCATCGTGAAAGAGATGAAGCAGCTGACCGTACTCGGCAAGGAAGAACTGGTGCACGAAGCAAAGAACTTGCAAGCACCGCTCGAACTGGTGCAATATGTTGCCAAGAATGGCAAGCTGCCAGTGCCGAACTTTTCTGCCGGCGGCATCGCCACGCCGGCCGACGCCGCGCTGGTAATGCAATTGGGCGCAGAGGCCGTGTTCGTGGGTTCGGGTATTTTCAAGTCGTCCGATCCCGAAAAGCGCGCCAAAGCGATCGTCAAGGCCGCGACTTACTATCGCGACCCGGTTAAGTTGCTCGAGGCCAGTGAAGAACTTGGTGACGCCATGCCTGGCCTGGAGATCTCAAAGCTCGAATCTTCTGAGCTGATGCAGACCCGCGGTTGGTAATGGCACAGCCCGGCATTCCAAGGATCGGTGTCCTAGCGCTCCAGGGCGACTTCGAGGCACACGCCCGCGCCCTGACGAGCGCCGGAGCCCAACCGGTGGAGGTTCGCACACAGGCGGACCTCGATTCGGTGGACGGCCTCATCATTCCCGGGGGCGAGAGCACCACGATGCTGAAACTTATTGACGAAGAAAACCTGTTCGACAGCCTTCGGCGCTTCGGCCAGAACCGGCCGATGTTCGGAACCTGTGCCGGCGCTATCCTGCTGGCAAGGGAAGTGCTTCGCCCTGAGCAGGCATCGCTCGGTTTGATGGACCTTACCGTCGAACGGAACGCCTACGGGCGGCAGATCGATAGCCGGATCACGTCGCTTGAACTCGAAGGCAAGCGGACGGAGGCTGTGTTCATCCGCGCGCCTGTCATTCGCCGCGTAGGGCCCGGTGTCCGAGTTCTTGCGGAATACGCAGGCGACCCCGTTTTAGCCGAAGAGGGAAAGCATCTGGTCGCCACTTTCCATCCAGAGCTTACTGCCGATGAAAGTATCCATCGCCGCTTTGTCGACAAAGTACGTGCTTTGAAGGACGAACAAGCCGCTTGAAGAAGATTCTTTTTCTCTGCATTGGCAACTCCTGCCGTAGCCAGATGGCAGAAGGATTCGCGCGCAAATACGGTGCGGATGTGATGGAGGTGCAGAGCGCCGGCCTAGCGCCCGCGGCCATCGTGCAGCCTTTGACCAAGAAGGTGATGCTTGAAAAGAACATCAACATCGACGATCAATGGGCAAAAGACTTGAACGTCATCCCTGTTCATCAGTTCGACATCATCGTGAACATGAGCGGTGCTCGCCTGCCCACTCGCGTGCCCATCGAGATTCGCGATTGGAAGATTGAAGATCCCATAGGCCGTTCTGAGGAGCTGTATATCACGGTGCGCGACCAGATCGAGAACCTGGTTATGCAGCTAATTCTGGAACTGCGCCGAGAAGTCAAGCGCGAAACGAAAACCGTTGCACCCCGTACGCCGACGCGACGTTTCCTGCGTATGGGCCGGCCTCGCTAGATGTTTTCGAAACACTCTGGTCTTCGTAAGACAGCAGTTAGCCGTCCCCAATTGTTAAACTAAGCCACGGATGCTCTTGGCCCGCGAATTTATCGCCTACATGTCTCGGGAACTCGTGGAGAAGCTGAGTCCAAGCCTTTTCGAGACCGGGAATCCAGCCACGGCCGCCGGCTTCATTGCCCAGGTGATTGAGGAAGACTTATCCATCGAGGACCGGCTGAATGACGAGGTGCGCGAGCTTCTCGACCAATACAGCGAGTACATGCGACGTGAAAACGTCTCGTATCAGGAAATGTTCCGGCGCGTAAAGAATCAGATGCTTGCGCAGCGCAAAGTTATTCGCGCCTCTGGCCGGGATAGCGGGGATGGCATGAAGCTTTCTCGCGACAAAATCACCGATCTTTCTCACAAGATTGTAACTGCGGTTCGTAAAGCTCGTGAGTTCCGTGTGCGGAAAGATCAGAACGAACTGCGCCTGGCTATCGTCCGCGAAATCACCGAACTATTGAAGCTGGAAGACCGTGTGGACTATGCCGCGCGCCAGAAGATAAAGACCCAGAAGCGCGAGATTGCCGAGGGCGGAGAAGAGTACGACGTCCTGCACAAACGTTATTACGCCGAAGAACTCAAAAAGCTCGGCATCAATCTGAACGCTTAGTACAGACAACCTTTGCAGCCATTGTGTGCGCGCAGATCGTGCGCATCGTACACCACAAAGTCGCGATCGGCAAACACCGGGTTCACTCCCGCCACTCCGTGTGTGCGACGAAGCACGTAGTAGTCGATGGGCAGCGCCAGGAAGCGTTCCAGTGTTACCGGCGAGTACTCGCCGCCCATCGTGTCCTGCCATCGGCGGTACCATTCATCCGCAAACGAGTCGAAATAGGCGGATTGCGCGCGGCTTGCCCAATCGACCCAAACCGCTCGTTTCGATTCCGCACGGAACACACTGGGATAGGCTGCGGCAGCCGCGTCAGGAAACAGGAACATTGCGCCTCCCCAGGTGTTCTCTTCAGCCCAAGTGGCAATCGGCTTCATCGCTGGTTCGCGCCGCAGCGGGAATCGCGAGGCAATCTCCGTTGCTGGACAGGCGCACGCTACGAACAACAGCGCTGCTTTCGCCCAGCTCGACTGCTGCTTCCAAAGCGAGAAACATGCCGACCAGAAGAGCACCGACGAAACGGCAACAAACAGCAGCAACTGCCGCGCGGGCTGTAGCACGGGGATCTCATGCCAGTGCACAAAATCCAACAACACAAGCGAGAACAGCACGGCTGCCAGCGCCAGTAACGGCATGGCGAGGAACAATGCCGAAGCCGGTTGCCGTACGTTGGGCCGCATTGTGCGGAAGATCACCGCAAAGAATAGCGCCGCCGCCGCGTACCACAGTATCGCCGGCCCACTCCACTGCGAGATCCACAACTGTGGAACGGCCATGCGTTGGATGGCCTCAATCGGCGGCGGAATGCGATCGGCCACTCGGGCTGCTTCCGGAACACCCGGCTGCAGCTGCGCCAGATTAGCGAGCAGTAGTGCAAAAGCAAACAAAACGGCGACACTGCTTCGAAGCATCCGTCGCCATCGCGGCTGAAACAATGCCACCACTCCCAGCGCGAGCAGAAACGGCACCGCGAATGTTGCGTCGTAGAGCAGCGCTACGCCGGCTGCAATTCCACCCGCGATCGGTCGGCGGTGTGCAAATAATCCCGCTGCCAGTAAAATCGCGCCGAAGGCAAACGCCGATGGCACTGGCTCCCGGTCTATCAAATGCATTTGCAACCCAGGCAGGTAGGCGCCGCAGTTCGCGCAAGCGGCTGCCGCCAGACTTGCCCAACGGTGAAGACCTAACAGCCGGCTGAGTAAGTAGGCACCCGCAAGCGCCGCCGCGCGAAACACGAGTAACTGCCCAAGCAATGCCTGCTGCAAGCCAATGTGTGCCACGTGTGTAAGAAACAAGGTGGCTTCGTCATAGATGGTGTAAGTGACGTTCGGATGCACTGCCAGTAAGTCCCGCGAAAGCAAACCTGGCTGCTCCAGGTGCCGAAGAATGGGAACAAACAACAGCGAGTCACCCGCAAGGTAACTGTGGCCTGGGTAGACCGCGAACTGAAACGCGAGCAGCGCGCAGAATGCAGACAAGAACGCCAGGGCACGCCACATCAGTGTGCTGGCAGCTTATCCAATTCCTGCTTCGCCCAAACCCGGTTCGGGTCAATCTGCAAGCAGTGCTGCAGCGCCTCGCGAGCTTCGTTGGTGCGGTTTTCCTTATGGAACGCCAAGCCCTTCCACAGATAAGCGTCAGCCAGTTGTCCGTCCAGGGAGAGCGCCTTATCGAAGTCTTTCATTGCTACGTCCGGGCCCCCGCCCATCGATGGCGGTAGATAGTAATTCCCCACGCCTCGGCTTACATACGCAAGTGCCAGGTGGCTGTCCAGTTCAATGGCTTTATTTAGTTCATCGCGCGCACACTGGCCATATTTCAACGCCCCGAAGATGGGATCGGCCGGAATGATCTGTCCGCATAACTGGCCCAGCACACGATGATATTCTGCATCGTTTGCCTTTTCCTCAACTGCCTTCTTGGCGAAATTCACGCCGCTCTGCGCGAAGCCGGCTGACTTTTTCTTATCGTGTAGTTCCATCGCCACTTCCGCCGCATAGGAGTACGCGAGCGCTGCCTGATATTGGGCGTCGGGATTATTCGCTTGTGCCGCCGAAGCCTGCAGCTGCGTGATGCTCTGGTTCAACGCAGGCAGATCCTGATGATCCCGCGCGCTCTTTAACTGAATGCTGGTTGTATCTGCACATGCTGCACTTAGTAGAAATGCAGCGAAACAAACGCCGGAACACCGCGACAACAATCGGCGAAACGAAGGGGACCGCCCCGCTATTTCCTTCCACATACCTTTCATTCTAGGAAGGACGGATTGCGCCCGTCACAGTTTCAACAGCTTGGGCCGGCGCACAACAAAGTAAAGCGCAGATAGCGTTAGTAGAATCCCGTTACCAATCATGATTACCGGAGCCGACGTCTGTTTAATCAGCAAACCGGACACAAGACTGCCGATCGGCATGCCGCCGCGGAATGCCACGTTATAGACGCTCATCACGCGCCCGCGCATAGTATCGTCGACATAAAGCTGCACCACTGAAAGATTGGACGCCAGCACAATCATCAGGCAGGCACCGGCGGCCAGCAGCAACACCGCACTCAATTGAATAGTGTGTGCCGCACCGAAGCCCGCCACCACGAATCCAAGCACGACCATCAATAACAGCGAACGCCGTGCCTGGTGTGTCTGCTTCAAGGTTGCGAGCACCAACGCTCCGCAGACCGAGCCAATGCCGGAAAGACACACCAGCAACGTAAAGGTGTTGGCATCGCCATGCAGAACTTCCTTGGCAAAGACCGGCAAAAATGTAATCAGAGGGTAAGATAACAGCGCCATCAGGAACGCCAGCATCACCATCGACACCATCCAGTCGCGATCGCGGATAAAGTGCAGCCCTTCCTTCATGCTCTGAATGACGGACGCCTCCGTCTTGGCCGGAACGAAATTCGTTTTGATTAGAAGCAGCGTTGCTATTACCGCCAGGAACGACAAGCCGTTCAGCCCGAAACACCACGCCGCGCCTAATTTCGTTAGAGCGAGGCCGCCAAGGGCGGGACCAACAACTCGCGCCAAATTGAACTGAATGGAGTTGAGCGCCACGGCGTTCCCAATGTCTTCTTTACCGACCAGGGTCGGCACCAGAGCCGAGTAAGCCGGACCGCCGAACGCCTGTGCGATACCTACCGTGAACGAGAGGCACCAGATCTGCCATACCTGCACCATGTGGGTGAGCACCAGCACGGTTAACACGAACGCACACGTCATTTGAATGACTTGCGACATCAGCAGAATGCCACGGCGGCTCTTCCGATCGGCAAACACCCCGCCAAACAGCGACAGCAGGAAGATGGGGATCTGGCCGAAAAACGCATCCAGGCCTAAATAGATGGAGGAGTTCGATAGTCGATACACCAGCCAGCTCTGTGCCAGAATCTGCATCCAGGTTCCGACGCTGGACGTGCAGGCGCCAATCCACATCAGTCGAAAATCCGGGTACTGGAAGGCTTTGAAGGTCTTGTTGAGCAAGCGATGGTCTCGGTTTCGCGCTGCTCGTCAGGGCAAAGGCTGTGGGCGTTCAATCAAGTGCAGATGATTGCCATCCGGGTCGGCGAAGAACACCAGTTTATTGCCCTCGTTCTCGTACGGCTGATCTGCAAACGCGATGCCCTCGTGCTGCAACTGCCTATACGCTCCTTCGAAATCGTCCACGGCAATAGCAATGTGTCGCATGCCAGGAGTGCGCTTCTCATTCGGACCCGCTTCGCCCTGCGCCGGAACAATCTCAATCATGAAACCGTTGGGTGCACGCACGAAGTAGTTGCCCCCGTATTCGTAGTTGATCCGAAATTGCAAGTGTGTCACGTACCATTCGGCCAGACGCTTCGGGTTCGGGGAGGCAATCGCGAAGTGCTCAATGCCCGTGAACATCAACCGGGATTGTAGCAACTGGCTTCCGCAACACTGCAAATCCGTTGCTGTGGCCATGACTCGCGGCAGCTCGAAGGCCCCTAGGATTAAGCCTAGATTAAACCGGGCCTTTGCCAAAATTTCGCTAGCATCCTTTCCAGCAGTTTAGGTAGGATTTACCTGTCGGTTGAAAAAAGTACCATCCTCTCCCTGAGAAGTTCTGGCTATACTCCCGACTATTGCAGTAATTCCTATGCGTCGAAATGTCCGCAATCGCAATCAGAGATGGCTTGGGTGGAAAGTCGTCTCGCTTTTGGGCCGGTACCGCGCCCGTCTGGCTGGCTTGGTCGTGCTGCTGCTGATTGCTTCGGCTTTGGACCTCGCCGTTCCCTTTCTAACCAGAGGCTTGATCGACCGCATTGTTCAGGCGCTGAAAACCACCATTGATGGCTCGGTGCAAGTGTTGGTATTTGCCGCCGTCGCGATTTTCGTAGCGACTGCCGCTACCCGCATCATTCGTTCCATCTATAACTACACGTTGCTGAGTGCCGCGTCCCAGTGTGAGGACGAGGTAAAAAATGCGGCGTTCCTCAATTTCCTGAAACTCGACACGTCCTACCACGGTGGTGTGAATACCGGCGAAGTCGTCGGAGCGCTTGATCGCGGCGGTACGGCCATTTACGTCATTCTCTACGAGATCGTGGGCCAAAATCTGCTGCCGCCACTCTTGATTGTCGTTGGTGTTCTGGCGTCGCTGCTGCTGAAAAATCCCTGGATTGCGTTGATTGTTGCGCTGCCATTGCCCGCTTACGTCCTGGCGGTCAGCCGCCTCGCCGGCCGGCTCCACAGTCATGAGCATGAGGTCAACGAGGCCTTCGAGCGTGTCACGAAAGAGTCTTACGATATCGCCAGCAATGTTCGCATAGTGAAGAAATTCGCACAGGAACAACGCGAAGCCCATACCCAGCGATCCCTGCTGCACGTCGCTCGCAGGAAACATTATCAGGGCGAGCGCCTATGGGCGTTGATTGAAAATGCCCAGAGTTTCATCGCCACTCTCGGCCGGGTCGGCGTCATTGGTTTCGGCGGATTCCTGGTCTTGACCCATCGCTGCACCATGGGTGATTACGTCCTCTTCATTGCCATGCAGGACATGGTTTACGCGCCCATCTCGCAACTGTCCATCATTCTTCCTAAACTGCGGCGCAATCTGTCACGTGCCGAGCGCCTGTTCGAGATCATGGAAGCACGTCCCACTATTACCGATTCGGCCGGCGCCCGCACTCTGGCAGGTGCTGATCCCGCCGTCGAGTTCCGCAATGTTTCGTTTCTTTATCCGGGCGCCGACCGCTGCACTTTGGAAAACGTCAACCTGCAAATTCCGGCTGGCTCAACCGTGGCTCTCATCGGGCCAAGCGGCACCGGCAAGAGCACGCTGGTGAATCTACTGCAACGTCTGTACGATCCGAACACCGGATCCATCCTGGTGAATGGCAAAGACCTGCGCACCGTCACGCAGGAAAGTCTCCGCAGCCAGATCTCGGTGGTGCCTCAGGAAGTGGAACTGTTCTCACGAAGCATTGCCGAGAACATAGCCTACGGCCTTGAAGGTGTTACGCGAGCGGACATTGAACAGGCGGCCAAGTTGGCGCAAGCCCACGAATTCATTCTCCGCTGTGATGGCGGCTACGATTCACTCGTCGGCGAACGCGGCATGAAGCTGTCGGGCGGTGAGCGCCAGCGGATTGGTATCGCCCGCGCCATCTTGCGGAATCCGAAAATCCTGATTCTGGATGAAGCCACCAGCCACCTGGACAACGAGAGCGAGCGCCTGATCCAACTCGCCGTCGAGAAACTCACGCGTAACCGCACCAGCTTCGTCATCGCTCACCGGCTTTCCACGGTTCGAAACGCGGACCTTGTCGTAGTCTTCAAACCGGGCGGCATTGAAGCGGTGGGCACCCACGACAATTTGTGGGACATCAGCCCCACCTACCGAAACCTGTACAGTTTGCACGTTGCGGAAAAGCGCCCCGTCGCTGCTTAGCCGCTCAATGCGCATCAAGGGCCGTTTCCCTCCGAACGGCCCTTGTTTTTTGTCGTTCTCTCGCTGAGAGAATAGAAGCAGGTTGCTCGCCTCACTCCCTTTTCCATGGCTCACTTCGCTTCTCTTCGCTGGCTTCTCGCGCTCTGGTTATTGTTCCTGTTCGCCATGGCGATGGCGCCGCTGCCGATCAAAATACAGCTGCATACTATTGGACGATGGCATAGCGCGGGGCACTGCCTGGCTTTTTTTATCACGGCTGTTCTCTTATTCTGGAATGCGGTCGGCCTGCGATCGGAGTTGGGACGGTTTGCCATCGTCATGTCGATTGCGTTTTCGATGGAGTTTCTAGAGAACGTCTTTTACCACGCCGGTTTCGAATGGCACGACATCGTGTTCGATGCGGCCGGCACCCTTGCGGCTTGGGCTCTGATCGCCTTTATCAGGCCCGTCAGAAACCGGCAAGAAGCGGAACGTGTGCTCGTTAGCGGACAACCAGCCAAGCTCCGATAAGGATCTCCGCCGCGGAGAGCCCGCGAGCCACATCCGGCCGTTCCGCCAGCAACTCCAGTAAATCGTCCACCAAAGGAACCCCGTCCTGCAGCGTCCGCAGATACTTCCGAGGCGCCAGCACAGCACTCAGGCCGTCCACCACCAGCACCAATCCCAACGTCTTCCTCAACAGGTTCATATCGCCATAGTAAAGCTGCGCTAAGCCGCCGCTGCCGCTGTTCGCCCGCCCGTTTTCCGGCTGCGCCGCACCCAACCAGTAATCGAGTAGGCGCTGCCCGCAATGCAGATGGCGATCAGGACGACCATCGTCCAAAAGAACGCGGGCGACTTGGTGATGGAAAGAATGGCTCTGCCGAATTTCAATGCCAGTGCGCCAAGAATGAGGAACCGCGCCGCGCGCCCGGCTGCCACCACCGCCAGCAGTTTGCGCCTGGGATAACCCAGTCCGCTGAGCGTGACAACGGCCATTGTGAATGGAAATGGCGGCGGAGCCAGGCATCCAATAGCGAGAGCCAACGCCCCTTTCTCCCCAATCTTCCGTTTCAGGTAGTCGAACCGCTTTTTGCCGGCTACTTTCTTGACTCCATCTTGTCCCAGGCGCCGCACCATCCAGTCCAGGAAAAACACGCCCAGTGTGGACCCGCAGACTGCGGACAACACATAGAGCAAATACCCTTGGTGATGTCGCGCCACCAGGCCGACCACAAGCAAATCGTTACCAAATGGCAGAAACAGAAATGACGAATCAAGGATGCCCATCAGGAAAGGGCCGAAGTATCCGATTCGAAACAGGAAGTGCAGCAGCGCTTGAACAATGTGATGCAAGTGAACGTGAGATGCCGGTAAGTGGTATACAGTTGCGAAGCTTCCACTCCAGCGCCTGTTTCATGCGCCTTCGTAGCCCAGGTCGCTTTGATAAGCTTCGGTTCGGAGACCAACCATCAGTGAAGTTGAATTTCCGGACAGTCACAGTGACATCGGCCGTGTTCTTTGCAGCTGTATGCCTGTACCACGGTTCCGCGCACGCCCAACAAACGCCCCCCGCGGCGAAACCTCATATTCCTTTACACGTGCTGGTTATTGGGCAAACCAAGGGCTATGAACACGATTCCGTTCCGGACGCGATGGCGGCAGTTTACAGAATGGGCCGCGAATCCGCGCTTTGGGACACGGAGATCCGCACCGACACCGAGGCGATCACGAAGAAGGATCGTGGCGGCGCCAATCGAAAGAATTTAACCTATTTCGATGCGCTGATTTTCGCGAGTACGACCGGTGAAATGGATCTGACCGATGAGCAGAAATCCGACATGATGTCCTACATCAAGGAAGACGGTAAGGGCTTTGTCGGGATACATGCAGCGCTAGACACGAATTACAAGTGGCCCGAATACGGCGAGATGATCGGCGGCTGGTTCGACCAGCATCCCTGGATGACTTTCAACGCTCCCATCATCAATGAAGCACCGGACTTCCCCGCGGTGCGCCACTTCCCGCATGCCTTTACCAAACGCGATGAAATCTACCAGGATAAGGATTGGTCGCGAGACAAAGTGAACGTTCTGTTGAGCCTGGACGCGAGCAAGCTCGACTACAACAATCCGCGCGTTCACCGGCAGGATCATGACTTCGCCGTAGCCTGGGCTAAGATGCACGGCAAAGGCCGAGTCTTCTACTCCACCTTGGGCCACACACCCGAATCCTGGGAAGATCCCGACATCTACAAAATGTATTTCGAAGGCGTGAAATGGGCGCTTGGCCTCACCGAGGGCAGCACAGCAAGCCATCCCAAGCTGCAGTAATTCGCTGTTCGCACTTAGCGGGGCTGCTATTCGGAATTCCGAGCGGATAAACACTGGAATTCATCGGCAACTTCAACGCACAATGTTCCGGCCGAAGTGAAATGCCGGACCCACTGAAAGCCGGACAGTATTGCGCGGATCCTTCAAGATGTCCCCGAAAAGATTGTTGTGAACGAAATCGGCCTGCAGCCGCACGCTGGCATAGCGCCAGACATTCAACTCCGCGCCGCCGCCAAAGCCATAGAACGGTTCCCAATCCGTCTTCTTGCCGGATGGGGCCAACTGCCGCACAATGGCCGCCGCAATCGCATCCGCAGGGTGTGGCGTTGCCGATTCGTAGATGGCGCCGATAGAGGGACGAAGGAAAAAGGTGACGTGCTGGAAGTGGCGGTATTCCCACTGCGGTCCGGCCGCAAACGTCTGCGTTGTCGACGCGGTGGTGACGGCAACCTGGTAACCCGCCGGAACTAAGCCAGCGGCTTCCAGGGCGGCCAGCTGTCCACCGATTTGCGCCTGCAGGCTGCTCTTCAACAGATTTGGAGTCAGCGTAAGATTGCCCTGCACCACCGAGTAATCGAAGCCAAGCGCGAGCCAGGTCCTCGCATTGACTCCAGCCTGTAAGTGGTAGCCTCGCTCCTGCAACTTCGCACTCGGACTGTCAAACCAGTTGAATCCGTTGTACAAGTCGAACCGGCCCACATACTCCTGCTGAGCAAAGAGCTGAGACGGAATCGGTAGAAAGAAGAAGAATGCCAGAAGGCTGACGGATCTGATCATAGTTACCACTTGAAACCCGATTTGTCACGTTCCCTTGATGTGCCAGATCAGCATACTATCCTGGTTCACCCACTGGGAAATCAGTGGCGCGTAATGCGCTTCGAGAACGGAACGTTTCATCTTCAACGTGGGCGTTAGGAACCCGGTCTCGATGGACCATCTTTCGTTCACAAGAACAAGGAACTTCAACCACTCATGCGGAGCCAACCGGCTGTTTGTCACCCGTATAAGTTCTTCCAGCGGGGGCGCCAAGCTGGCGCGTCCCGTTTCACTTTGCGCCGCTTGCTCCGCTTCCGGTGAGAGTACCGCTACGGCGAATGGAGCTGGCAGTCCCGATCCCATAACAAGCGAGCTCTCGATGGCATCATGCGCATTCAGCATGCACTCAATCCCGGAGGGCAGCACATACTTGCCCTTGCTGGTTTTGAACTGCTCTTTCAAGCGGCCGATAATCTTCAGCCAGCCATCTGCATTCACCTCACCCAAATCACCCGTGCGCAGGAAGCCATGCTCCGTAAATACCTCGCGCGTCGCTTGCTCATCTTTGTAATAGCCCAGCATGTTCATTGGGCTTCTGACCAGTACTTCACCGTCGGAAGAAATTTCCGTCACAACGCCTGGAGCGCTGCGGCCGACGTACCCTGCCAATCCTTGTCCTCCGGGTGCTGTGTGCGTGATGCCGATCTCGGTTGTGCCATACCCTTCCGCCAGCGCGAGCCCTAGTCTTCGAAACCAGAGCAGTAAATCCAGGGCGAGCGGCGCTGAGCCAGAAGCAGCCGTACGAACCGAGCCGAGGCCCAGCTTTTGCAAGATTCGGCGCCGTACAATTCGATTGACGATCGGCACCCTTAATAGCCAATGGAGGCGGCGTTGCGGTATTTTGTGCAGTACATCCGCTTGAAATTTCGCATATAGCCGAGGCACGGAGAAGAAGAACGTGGGGCGGGCCAGCCTAAGATCGGCCAGGAATGTCGCGGTCTTTTCGCAGAAGAAAATCTGCCAGCCCATGGACATGCCTGCCAGTTCCGTTACCGCGCGCTCCGCAATGTGCGCCAGCGGCAGATATGAGAACACACGTTTGCCCGGTTCTTTTCCCGTCACCACCGTTACGGCATTCACGAAATGCGGGAACGCTCCAAACCGGTGCATCACTCCTTTGGGAGACCCTGTGGTGCCGGAGGTGTAAATGATGGTCCCTAGCTCGTCGGGTTGTCGTGCCGGGTTGCCGGCAATCGGATCATGTTCTGCGACCAGGCTGTCCCAGAGCGCCCCATGGGTGGTGGGTGCGTTCCGGAAACGGATACACAGAAGCTCTGGCGCAACGATTTCAGGAACCAGACCGGCATTATCGAGTGACCCGACAAAGCACGCCACCGCATCGGTATGGGCAAACAACTGCCGCGCTGCTGCTTCCGTAAGTGAGGTGTAGATCGGAACGGTCACATGTCCGCTCATCCAGATGGCCAGTTCCGCCATAATCCACCACGGCGAATTCCGGCCAAGGATCACGATATGCGAGCCGCGGGGCCAGTTCTGCGCAGCCAGGTAAGTAGCCATCCGGCGCGCTTCGCTCATTGCGCCAGCCCAGCTCCAGTTCAGCACTTTGCCCTCTAGGGGCTGCGTAAGAAAAATAGCGTCGGGGCGGGTGCGTTCCCAGTGGTAAGCACGCTCAAGCGGCAGGTCGCTTGCCGGAGCGCTCGTGCCTAACGAAGCGCTGGAGGGAGTTACCAGTTGCGGCCTCGACAGCGCGAAGGTATCTCTCACTACTCGCAATGCGTTCTGGCGAACGGTTGAACTTCGTTGCATCGAACTCCGTCGCGCTCCTTGCGGGCTTTACGCTGGCCGAAGGATCTGCCTCTTGCGTTTTTCTTACCGGTGAGTAAGATATCAAGTGGACATGGCAGTGTCAATAGGCAAACGGCAACCCCCGCCGGCAGCACCGCAGAAAATGCTGCACGTGCATCTGAAAGCGTTTGTGGACCGGCGTCGCGATCCCGATAGTAAGAAAGACGCTGTGTTGCACGTTGCGGTGCGCTTATTCCTGGAACGCGGATTCTGGCGAACATCTTTGACCGACGTCGCCCGGACGTTGAACATTACCAAACCTGCCCTGTACCACTACTTTCGAAACAAAGAAGAGATTTATCTTGAGTGCTACCGGCGCGGCATTTCCTTAATCGAAAGCAATCTTGCTAACCTCCGCGCCAGCCGTGCCAGCGGTCTGGACAAGGTTGCCGGATTTATTTACTCGTACGCGGTCGTCATTGCCGGCGATTTTGAACGCTGCGTTGTACGCCAGGACGACCGCGAACTCTCTGCCAAAGCACGCGCCGAGGTGCGCTCCTATAAGCGCAGCATCGATCGCAATCTCAGGCAGTTCGTTGAAGAAGGCGTGCGCGATGGATCGATTCGCGCCTGCGATGCAAAGCTGGCGGCGTTCTCTATTGCAGGTGCAGTAAACTCGCTGGCGCTGTGGTTCGATCCTTCGGGAGATTTGACCGCGCAGGAAGTCGCTTCCGAATTCACCAGGACACTCACGGAGGGTGTCGCGAACCGCAGGTCTGGCCGTTGGCGCCTGCCTGATTTCGCCCATCTTATGCTGGTGAGCGCCGAGCCCGAAGGCGCGAAGAGCTAGGAGTCTGTTATGAACGTTGAAACAGCCGACCATGTCCGTCGGGACCAGCCCTCTCAGCGGCAGACTCATTCTTCTGGGGTCACCCTTATTCGCAAGGTCGCCGTGCTGGGGGCGGGGAATATGGGGTCGCGCATTGCGGCTCACTTTGCGAATGCAGGTGTACCCGTCATTCTGCTCGACATCGTCCGCGAGGGTGCCGCGGCCGACGGCGTATCGCGGAATGCTGTCGCAGCTGCCGCTCTGGATGCTCTGACATCGGCGAAACCGCTGGCCTTTTTCGAAAGCAGCCGGAGGCGGCTGATCACCATCGGCAACTTTGAAGACCATCTTGCGCTCCTTCGCGACTGCGATTGGGTCATTGAAGCGGTTGCCGAAAATCTTGAGATCAAACGCAAGTTGCTGGCGAAGATTGCTCCTTTCATTCGCAGCAATGCGATCGTCACCACCAATACCAGTGGACTGCCGATTGCGCACATCGCCGCCGACATGGATCTTCCGTTTCGCCAGCGCTGGTTCGGTACACACTTCTTCAATCCGCCGCGTTACATGCGGTTGCTCGAAATCATTCCGGGGCCCGACACACATCCGTCGCTGCTGCAGGCTGTGCGCCACTTCGGCGAAGTACGTCTGGGCAAGACCGTCGTCTTTGCAAAAGACACGCCAAACTTTATTGCCAACCGGATTGGCACGTTTGCCGTGATGAATGCAATGCGGATCATGCAGGAGATGGACCTCACCATTGAGCAGGTGGACGCACTAACCGGCGCCGTGCTCGGCTGGCCCAAGATGGGGACCTTCCGGCTAACCGACCTGGTTGGACTGGACGTGCTCGGGAGTGTGGCCAGAAACTTTCTCGATCGCGTAGAAGATGAGCGCTCCGATCTGAAGCTTCCGGAGTTCTTTGAACAGATGCTCGCCCGGCAGTGGTTGGGCGACAAAACAGGACAGGGTTTCTATAAGAAGGTCAAAGGTTCCGGCGGCGAAGATGAGCGACTGGGGCTTGACTGGAAGACACTCGATTACCGGGCTTCTCAGCGCGCTAAATTTCCAGCGCTCGACATGGCGAAAAGTCTTGAGTCGTCCAGCGAGCGGCTCCGCTTCGTGCTTTCAGGCGACCCCCGCAAGGACGTTGCTGCTGCATTCTATTCGCGCATGCTGCCGGAGCTCTGGAGCTACGCCGCCAACCGTATAGGTGAAGCAGCAGACACCATCGTCAGTATCGATGCCGCCATGCGGACCGGCTTCAATTGGGAGATGGGTCCCTTCGAAATGTGGGATGCGGCCGGCTTTGTTGAAAGCGCCAATAGGATGATGGCTGCCGGTATGCGGCTTGCCCCGTCCGCGACAGCGCTTTTGAAAGCAGGGCAGGGAAGCTGGTATCGCGACGACGACTCCGGACGGCTCTACTTCGACCCCAAGTCCCTGAAATATCTCGCGGTGGACGAACCGGGCGGGTTCACGCCCGTGGGCCTGCCGAAGAACTCGCACGCGGTTGTTAAGAGGAATGCTGGGGCTTCGCTTCTTGATCTTGGCGACGGCGTGGCCGTCCTGGAGTTCCACACCAAGCTCAACGCAATCGGTAACGACATCCTATCGCTTGTTACGCAGACGCTCGATCCTGCAAGCTCCGCAGTGGCCAACTTTGAAGCCTTCGTTATCGCGAATGAAGGCGGCAATTTTTCTGCAGGCGCTAACTTGATGCAATTGCTGCTGGCGATTCAGGAGCAGGAGTGGGATGAGTTGGATGCGGTCATCCGTGCCTTTCAGAAGATGACGCAGGCCATCAAATTCTGTCCTCGTCCGGTGGTGGTGGCGCCCTTTAATCTGTGCCTGGGCGGAGGAGCAGAAGTGGCTTTGCATGGCGCAGCCCGGCAGGCCCATGCAGAACTCTATATGGGCCTGGTCGAAAGTGGTGTGGGCCTGATTCCCGCCGGTGGGGGCTGCAAGGAAATGTTACTGCGCGTCATGGATGCGGCGGACTCCGGCGAGGATCGCGGACGCAGTGATTCCGTAGAGGTGCTGGACAGATTGCGGCGCTGTTTTGAAACGATCGCGATGGCGAAAGTCTCCACGTCAGCTGAGAACGCTCGCACGCTCGGTTACCTGGAGCCCGGTGATGGCATCACTATGAACCGTGCCAGGCTTTTGGGCGACGCCAAGACGCGTGCGCGCGAATTGGCAGACTCCGGCTATCGCGCACCCGCGCCTCGAACAGATATTCCGGCCCCCGGCGAAAATGCCTTGGCCTCGTTGCGGATGGGTGTCCGTCTGATGCGCGAAGCCGAGTACATCAGCGACCACGATGTCAAAATTGCGAACTGGCTGGCCTACATCTTGTGCGGCGGCAAGATCACCACAGGCACAGGTATGTCCGAACAGTACCTGCTCGATCTTGAGCGAGAGGCTTTTCTCTCCCTCTGCGGTGAGAAGAAAACTGCGGAGCGAATTGCTCACACTTTAAAGACCGGAAAGCCACTCAGAAACTAAGGCAAGAAACGAAATATGAGGAACGCTGTCATCGTGAGCGCGGTTCGAACCGCGGCCGGAAAAGCACCGAAAGGCAAGTTGCGAACAACGCGGCCCGACGACCTGGCGGCCGTCTCCATCAAAGCAGCGCTTGAGCGCGTACCCAACCTGGACGTGAGGGAAATTGAAGACGTCATCATCGGCTGCGCAATGCCGGAAGCCGAGCAGGGCATGAACGTGGCCCGTATCGCCGCGCTCCGAGCGGGCCTGCCGGTTGAATCCGCCGCTATGACGGTGAACCGGTTCTGTGCCTCGGGACTGCAATCCATCGCGCTGGCTGCTGAACGAATCCGCGGCGGGGGCGCCGAAGCTGTGATTGCTGGCGGTACCGAATCCATGTCCATGGTGCCCATGGGTGGCAATAAGATTTCCATCAACCCCTGGCTTGAAGAAAACCATCCAGGCTCCTACACGTCCATGGGACTCACAGCGGAGCGCGTCGCCAAACACTACGGCATCACGCGTGAGCAAGCCGATGAGTTCGCGCTTGCGAGTCATCAGCGGGCAATGAAGGCACAAGCCAATGGCTGCTTCGACGATGAGATTGTTCCGGTCACCGTTTCCACCACCGTTCCTGACGACCACGCGAAGCCCAGGAAAACTGAAGCTGTGTTCCGCGTCGACGAAGGGCCAAGACCGGACACGTCGCTGGAGGCTTTGGCAAAGCTGAGGCCCGCCTTTCATGCTCGGGGAATTGTAACCGCTGGAAATTCGTCGCAGACATCCGATGGGGCGGCGGCGGCCGTTGTACTTTCTGCAGAACGGGCCCAGGCGCTTGGCCTGCGTCCTCTTGCTCGCTTCGTGTCGTTTGCCTACGCTGGTTGTCAGCCGGAAGAAATGGGTATTGGCCCTGTGTATGCCATCCCAAAAGCATTGAAACTGGCTGGACTCCTGCTTGACCAAATCGATCTTATCGAGCTCAACGAAGCCTTTGCGGCCCAGTCACTCGCCGTAATGAAGGTACTTGGCATCGACCGCGAAAAAGTGAATGTGAATGGAGGCGCCATCGCCCTGGGCCATCCCCTCGGTTGCACAGGCGCAAAGCTAACGGCAACGCTGCTGCACGAAATGCGTCGCCGGCAAGCGCGCTTTGGCATGGTGACCATGTGTGTCGGCGGTGGCATGGGCGCGGCAGCAATCTTCGAAAACCTTAATTAGAACTCTGAGTTACAGGAGAAGGGCGGCATGGCGGCAACTACTTTTTCCACGTCAGTCGCGAAAGCGAAAGGCGGCAGTTTTCTCATCGGCGATTTGCGTGCCGAAGACGTCTTCACCCCGGAAGATTTTTCGCAGGAACAAATCCACATCGCAAAAACCGCGACCGAGTTTTCCCGCAACGAAGTGCTTCCGGCGGCCGGAGAGATTGAGGCCAAGAACTTCGCCGTCACCAGGCAGCTGCTGCGAAAAGCAGGCGAGCTCGGGCTTCTAGCCGTCGACGTTCCGGAAGCCTATGGCGGGCTGGACATGGATAAAGTTACGTCCGCCCTGATTGCAGAGTCGCTGAGCACAAATGCCAGTTTTTCGGTCGCCTTTGGGGCTCACGCCGGAATCGGCACGCTTCCGCTCGTCTGGTACGGCACTGAGCAGCAAAAACAGAGATACTTGCCCAGGCTGGCCTCCGGTGAGTGGATCGGCGCGTACGCTCTTTCCGAAGCTTCGTCCGGCTCCGACGCAATGAACATCCGCACTCGCGCGGTGCTTTCCAGTGACGGCTTCGCACTATGTCCTGAATGGCGAGAAGATGTGGATCAGCAATTGCGGCTTTGCCGATCTCTTCACCGTCTTTGCGAAGATCGATGGCGAAAAGTTCTCGGCGTTCCTCGTTGAGCGCGATACGCCCGGGCTCTCGGTCGGGGCCGAGGAGCACAAACTCGGCATTCGCGGATCTTCCACCTGCCCGCTCCTGCTCAGTAACTGCAAGGTGCCCGCCGCCAATCTTTTGGGCGAAGCCGGAAAAGGGCACCACATCGCGTTCAACATCTTGAACATCGGCCGCTTTAAGTTAGGGGTGCCTCTGTCGGTGGCGCTCGCGTCGCTCTTCAGCACGGTATTCAGTACGCCAGAGATCGAAAAGCGTTCGGCAAGTCGATCTCGGAATTCGGTCTCATTCAGGAGAAGCTTGCTGAATGCGCGACAGGTATATACGTTGGCGAATCACTCGCTTATCGAACCATTGGGATGATCGATGCGGCCCTATCGGAAGTGGATCACCAGGCACCGGATGCGTTCCGCCAAATACAAAAGCAGTTGGAAGAGTACGCTGTCGAGTGCTCCATTTTGAAAGTATGGGGCTCGGAAATGCTTGACATGGTGGTGGATCACGTGGTTCAGATCTATGGCGGTTACGGCTATGTCGAAGACTATCCCGCCGCGCCGCTGTACCGCGATTCCCGCATTAACCGTATCTTCGAAGGCACCAACGAAGTGAATCGCCTTATCATCACTGGCTGGTTGTTGAAGCGCGCCATGAGCGGGCAGCTTGCGTTGCTGCCTGCCATCAAGCGCGTCACCGACGAGATTACGGAAGTGCATACCAGCGATGTGGCCGACGATTCGCCGTTATCCGCGGAACGTAAGCTGCTATCGAGCCTAAAAAAGATAAGCCTGTTTGCTGCCGGTGTCGCTTCACAGAAGCACGTGCAAGATCTTCAGGACCAGCAGGAGATCATGGGTGCTCTTGCCGATTGCATCACCGAAGTATACGCTTTGGAATCCTCTCTTCTGCGAGCCGAAAAGCTTTGGGCTCGCGGCAGCCATTCCGCTGCCCGCACTGCAACGGCAATGACCGCGCTCTATGCGGCCGGCGCCGCTGACAAAGTGGAAGCCTGCGCAAAACGCGTTATTGCCGCTGTCGCGGAAGGCGATACGCTTCGAATGCACGTAGCCATCCTGCGGCGCCTTTCCAAGCGCGAGCCGGCCAATACCATCTCACTCAGCCGGTTAGTCGCCCGGCACGTTACCACAGCTGGACGTTATTCCTTATAAATCGGACGTTACCACCGCGCGCTCATCCCGGCAGCTTCGGGAAGAGCGTCGGCGCCATCTGCTCCGCAAATTCCTTAAAAACGCGAACCGGCCGGGAAATGTGCCGGTTGCCCAGGTGAACTACCGAAAGATCGAACGTAGGAAACCGCCACTTCGGCATCACTTCCACCAGACGTTTCTCGCGCAAGAGTTCCGGCTGCACCAGTGGAGGCAGCTCCCCAATGCCGCGGCCCGCCACTGCTGCGGATGCCAGTCCCGCATAGTCGTTCATCGATAGGTACGACTGGAAGTTCAGTGTTTCCCTGTCTCTTCCGTTCACGTGGGCGAAGTGCCATCGATCCTCAGGCCGCCCCCGTGAAAAGGCCAGCAACGGATGAGTAAGCAGCTCTTGCGGCGTTTTGGGCGGCTTGCACTTCGCGAGATAGGCAGGGCTCGCGACAAGCTGATGCCGGTAACGCAAGATCGTTCTTGCAACCAGTGCGGAATCCTTCAGCGCGCCCACCCGGAAGACCAGGTCCACACCTTCTGCAATATGGTCCACCATCCGTTCCGTCACCAGGATGTGAATCCGTACATCGGGATGCGCGGCCTGAAATGCGCCTGCAAGCGGCGCCAGTAATGAATCGGAGATACTGGGTGGAGCAGAAAGCCGCAACAAGCCGGAAACGTTCGACTGATGGTTGGACGCGATTCTGCCCACCGCTTCGCTGAGTTCGGCGCCCCGTAAGGCGTGCTCCAATACCTCCAGCCCGACATTCGTTAACCGTAAGCTGCGCGTTGAACGTTCCAGCAGCCGAACGCCTAGTTGCCCCTCGAGTTCAGCTATCCGGCGGCTCACCGTCGAAACCGGAATCCTCAAGCGGCGCGCGGCTTCCGAAAAGCTGTTTGCCTCGACTACCTTGGCGAAGACGACCAGCGAGTTAAGATCCAATTTGGCACGCTTTCATCTTGCCGATTTTTGAGAAAGTAATTTCCAAATTATCCCACTACCGGGAAGCTGCTAAGGCTTCTACCATGAGCTAAGACTGTCATCACCTCCCAAGGAACCTAAGCAATGAATGAAAACGAACAGGCAATTGCCGCCGTGCTTGCCAGCTACCAGGACGCGTTAAATCAGTCGAGTACGGAAGCCGTTATGAAACTCTATGCCCCCGATGGAGTCTTTATGCCCCAGCATTCTCCCTCCAGCATTGGCGCAGTCGCCGTTCGGAAGGCATACGATGCCGTGTTCAATGCCATCAAACTCGATGTGAAGTTCAACATTGCCGAGATCAGGCAGGTAGGCGGCGACTGGGCGTTCGCGCGCACCAACTCCAGCGGAACAGCAACGGTTCATGCCACGGGCGCCGGCGGCCCGGAAGCGAATCAGGAGCTCTTTGTTTTCCAAAAGATCGACGACTCATGGAAAATCGCGCGCTACTGCTTTTGCACCACCAATCCGCCTCGCCCGTAGCATCGAATGCTCGCAACGAACAACATGATGAAAGCCGTAGTGCTGCACCAGCCTGGCGGTCCCGAAGCCTTAAAAGTCGAGAGCCTGCCCATTCCCACGCCTCGTCCCGGCGAAGTATTGATCCGCGTGAAGGCCTTCGGAATCAATCGGTCTGAGCTATTTACCAGACAGGGCCACTCCCCAAACGTCAAGCTCCCGCGCGTTCTTGGAATCGAAGCTGTCGGGGTAGTCGAAGAGGCGCCAGGCGGAGAGTTCCAAAAGGGGGCTACGGTCGCCACCGCTATGGGCGGATTGGGGCGAGAGTTCAATGGCGGCTATGCCGAATACACCTGCGTTCCCGTCAAGCAGGTGCAAGCCTTCAAGAGCGACCTGCCTTGGCCCACCTTGGGCGCCCTGCCGGAGATGTTACAAACGGCCTGGGGCTCTCTCTTCAAATCGCTCCGTCTCCAAACGGGCGATCGTTTGCTCGTCCGCGGGGGCACAACATCCGTCGGGCTAGCTGCTGCCGCGATTGCCGCTCACCATGGCGCATCGGTGTCCGCCACCACACGCAATCCCGACCGCACTTCGCTTCTCCGCTCCAGCGGATCGCAGCAAACCTTCATTGACAACGGCCTCATCGCCGAAGATGTGAGGAAGGTTTTCCCGGACGGATGCGACAAACTCCTTGAACTCGTGGGAGTCACCACCTTGGAAGATTCACTGCGCTGCGTCAAACAAGGTGGCATCGTTTGCATGACAGGCATCGTCGGCAATAAATGGTCATTCGACGCGTTTGCTCCGATGGAAGCGATCCCTACTGCCGTCTGCCTTACTACTTACGCGGGAACCTCTGAAGACTTCATGCGTACGCCACTTCAAGAGTTGATGGATCAAGTGGCGGCGGGTACGTTGCACGTCCAGATCGGTCGAACTTTTCCCATTGATGAAATCGTGGAGGCACATTTTTGTATGGAGGAAAACAAGGCCGGCGGAAAAATCGTCATTCTGCCGTAAACCCTGCAGTGAAGCTGCATTCTGTACTAGACTAAAGCCAATTGCTCAACTGAAAATCCAAATTTGAGCAGAAGTCGCTAATTTGTTCCAGCACACCTTGTTGATTGTCGGCCGGCGCGCGGCTCTTGCTTCCACATCAAACGTTCCATCAGTCTGAATGGAAGGTGTACACGTTCAGACGGGAGGGGGGATTTTGACAAACTCGGCAGCACAGCCCGCGCTGGAAATTACTCGCATTGTACTGTTCGCGGCCGAGGCCGCCCTGGCTCAACACGTTCGCGAATTTCTAAGTAATTCAACGTATCGCATCACTACTGTCGGTTCAACCGCCACACTAGACGCTGCTTTGGCCGATGAAGCAGTCGACTTGGTTCTGCTGGATGCCGACATCCCCGGCAACGAAGAAGCCCTTACTAAGGCAAGCGCTTCTCATCAGCGTTTTGGTGTGCCAGCCCTCTTTCTTGGCTCTCCCAATGCATCGCTCCTCCAACCGTCGGAGCAGTTCCAACCTTGCCAGATCGTTCTCAAGCCGTTAACTGCTCAAGGCCTCAAAGATGCTGTTGACCGCGTTATCTCTGCCGATACGTTACGACGGCAGATTCAAGTGCAGGAGATCTGGACCACGGCAATCCTGCGCGCACTGGGCGAAGCATTGATCGTTGTCGACCCGCATGGTCGCATCACATTCTGTAGTGCCGTCGCGGAGCATATGCTCGGCGTTGCCAATGGCGAAGTGACAGGAAAGAAAGTACGTGATGTGCTCAAACTGCATGACGCAGAACATGCAGCATCTTCGATTTCACCTTTCGAGCTAGCACCAGAAAATCCGCAGCACCGACTCTTTCTCGCCATTCTCAAACGTCTAGACCGATCGGAAAGTCGTGTCCTGGTGTCACACTCCCCCGTGTATGTCAATGATGGAAAGAATCTCCAAGGTTCGGTATTGCTCCTGCGGGACGTGTCCGATTGCGCTAAAACGGAACAGGCAATTTCGGATAATAACTTGCTCAGCGCTCGTTCCCGAGAAAGTCTGCAAGCACTCGCGTCCGGTTCCGTACCAGACCAGAACGAACCATTGTCAGCCGTAAGCCTCTACCGAACTTTGCTTGCTCGAAAGGTGTGCACATCGTCGGTCGAAGCGCAACGGCAGGATCTCGAACAAGTTGTCGACACGTGTCGGCGTACCAGCGAGCTTCTAATATCCATCTGGGATTCTCAACGCGGCAGAGCGGCGAAAGCCACCTCTAACGGGTATGATACTTAGCTTTGTCCGGCTGTTCGAACTTTAGCGCCGTTAGGTTCAGGCAGCATCTCGTTCAACCACACCGTCTCGGAATACTGTTCCACAAACTCGTCGGCAATCAGCCACACCAACTGGTTCACTGCTTCGGCCAGTTCCAGGTCGACGACAGCCTCAGCGGGCAAAAGTGCCTTCTTTTCTTCTTCGGGCATTCTTCATTATCATAACCGCAGTTTGGAATCTTGCTTTCAGCCGTGATTTCTCCTACACTTTGGGTGAAACCTAATTCAGCTTTCTTATTTCGAACCCCGCGATCATACAGGCGTTGTTCCGACTGATCCAACTGAGTGCTTACAAGTCGGGATTCGGACGAAACAGCAGCCGTCGTCGCCCTACGCTCCGCTCGCTTTCGTCTCAGCCTTTTTTGTTTACGTTGCAGGAGAGCGTGTGCCAGAAAAAGCCCCCATCATGAATTCGTCGGAGTTGTCGAATTATCTAGCGCGTAAGATCGCGGGTCAACCTAATGCGCAGGAACTGATCCCGTTTGTACAGACCTACAAGGCCGGTCTTAATCATGCCAATCGGCCAGCCGGAGTGTTCCTCTTGCTAGGCCCCACCGGGACCGGAAAGACGCGCACAGTTGAGGTCTTGGCGGAAGCTCTGCACGGAGATCCGCAGCGCTACCTTCGCATCGATTGCGGCGAATTCCAGCTAGATCATGAAGTCGCAAAGCTGATTGGCGCCCCCCCTGGATACCTCGGGCACAAGGAAAGTATTCCGCTGCTATCGAAGCAGAAACTGGCCGACACCGTGAGCGCGCAATGTGATCTTTCGTTGATCTTGATGGACGAAATCGAGAAGGCTGCGCCTTCGCTCGGCCAGTTGTTGTTGGGCGTGCTGGATAAGGGGCGTTTGACGCTAGGCGATAGCTCGGTCGTCAACTTCGAAAATTGCCTCATCTTCTTCACCAGCAATCTGGGTGCGCGCGAGATGATGCGCGAGATGAGTCCCGGCTTTGGCTTTCAAGCCCAGGCAAAGGGTCAGGAACCCTGGGACAAAATCGCCAGCAAACTGGAAAACATCGCCGTCACCGCTGTCCGCAAGAAGTTTTCGCCTGAGTTCGTCAACCGCATCGATGCCGTTATTACATACCGTCCGCTTACGCCCGAGGCCATCGAAAAGGTGTTGGACAACCAGATTGAGGAACTCCGTGAGCACGTCAACCATCGCCTGGGCGCCGGCTCGTTCTCGATCAACCTCAGCCAGCAAACGCGCGACTTTCTGCTGAAGCGTGGAGTGAGCGTTGAGTATGGCGCACGCGAGTTGAAGCGCGCCGTTTATCGCTACTTGACTCAGCCGCTTGCCACGCTGGTAGCGGAGGACGGCATTGCTGCCGGCAGCACCGTTGCCGTAAACGTTAATGCAAAGAGCGACAGCTTGGAGTTCGACGTTCAGGGCGTGCCGGCGCACGTAGAGACTGTCTATAGCCAGTCGATTCTGATCGTCGATGACAATAAATCGCTCCTGAAATTCCTAAAGGCAGTCATGAAGCGGGAAGGCTGGGATGCGGCCGATGCCGGTTCCGCGGAAGCGGCCCTCCAATTGGCGAAGAAACGCAGATTCGATGTCGCTCTTATCGACTACATGCTTCCCGACCTGGATGGCGCAGCGCTAGGAATCAAGCTGAAGGCGCACATACCCGATCTCAAGATCGTGCTGATGACCGGCGGCGGCGCCATGTCCTTCCCGCAAACAAGTCTTCTGGCAGGCGTTCCCATTCTGCAAAAGCCCTTCCCCGTGGAGGATGCGCTCCAGCTCATCAAGAGCAAGTTGCCGAGAGATTTCGCAGGAAGCACTGCCTCTGCGACCACAGCCTAAGAACAGCAGCGATGTTAACTAATCCAGCACTTCGCGCACCGTGCGAAGCAGCTGCGCCGGCGTAAAGGGCTTCTGCAGGAAGCGCGCGCCAGGCTCCGACAGTACGCGATCCAGCAGCACGTGCTCATTGAAGCCCGACATAAAGATCACGCGTAAATCAGAACGTTGCGCCGAAAGCAGCGCTGCCAGTTCTTGCCCATTCTTGCCGGGCATCAATATATCCGTCAGCAGAAGCCTGATCTTGCCCGCGTGGATGTCCGCTTGCGTAATCGCCTCGTCGGCATGGCTGGCGGTAAGAACCGTGTACCCGTGTGACTGCAGAATCGAAAATGCCAGCTTTCTGACACCTGGCTCGTCTTCCACCAGCAGAATGGTCTCGCTGCCATGGCTCACCTCCGCTTTCGGAGCCTGCGCTACGGCTTGTTCGGCTTCCGTACACGGCAGATAAACAGCGAATGTCGTACCCCGCTGCGGTTCACTGTAGACCGCTATCTGTCCGCCACTCTGCTTAATGATGCCGTAAACCGTCGCTAGTCCCAACCCGGTGCCCTTACCCACTTCCTTGGTAGTGAAGAATGGCTCGAAGATGCGCGCACGCGTGATCGCATCCATGCCGTGTCCGGTATCGCTAAACAGAATGCGTACATAGCGGCCCGGAGAGAAACCAAGCTGCTTGTGGAACTGATCTTCGCTCCACCACCCAATCTTCCGTCTGGATGGTGATTCTGCCGCCGCCTGGCATGGCGTCGCGCGCATTGGCCGCGAGATTAATCAGAATCTGCCCCACTTGGCCAGGGTCGGCTCGTACCTTTTGTAAGCCTGGTGTCAGGCGGGTTTCGAGTATGATCTCGTCGCCTATCAGGCGGCGTAAAATCGCCTTCAGACCCAGCACTTCCTCGTTCAAGTCCAAGGCCTGTAAGTGCGCCACTTGATGCCGGCTGAACACCAGCAACTGTCGGGTTAGCTCGGCGGCTTTGTCGGCCGCGCACATCACTTCATTCGCCATGTCCTCGCATTCCGGATTGTCCTTCAGTTCGCGCTGCAGTAATGCACCATATCCGGTAATCACGGTCAACAGGTTGTTGAAGTCATGCGCGACGCCACCCGCCAGGCGACCGAGTGCTTCCATCTTTTGCGAGATTTGTAACCGCTCCCGCATCTGCTTTGTCTCCGAAATGTCGCGGGCAACATGCGAGATGCCAATGATTTCACCTGCGGCGTTGTGGATGGGCGAAATAGTGAGCGACACCGCCACCGGTTTGCCCTCTTTGTGAATCCGAACCGTATCGAAGTGCTGAACCCGTTCGCCGTCCCGCACCCTCCTCAGCAGCTCCTCTTCTTCCTCCAACAGTCCTTTCGGCAGCAGGTTCGACATCGGCTGTCCTACCACCTCCTCTGCCGCAAAGCCGTATAAGCGCTCCGCACCAGCGTTCCAGCTTTGAATGACGCCCTCCACGGTTTTGCCGATAATGGCATCGTCCGACGAATCTACAATTGCCGCCATATGCGCGGCCGCCTGCTCCGAATGAACGCGCGTCGAAACGTCCCGGGCTATGTGCGAAAATCCGCGCAGCTCTCCGTTCTGATGCCGAATGGCCGACACCGCTAAGGCAACATGCACCGCGCGGCCGTCCTTGCGCCTGCGGACGGTGTAGAGGAAAGGGGGGCTCCCGCCATTCTCAATGTCGCGGTACAGGGCTTCTTCTTCGCCGATGCGGTCGGGCGGCTCCAGTTCCAGCATCGAACGTCCCATTTGTTCCTGTCGAGCGTAGCCGTAAAGCGCTTCCGCAGCGCGGTTCCAGGTTTCAATGGATCGGTCGAGTTTTACTCCGACAATCGCAACTTGTGACGATTCAACAATCGCGGCCAGCAGGGCGACCTCTGCATCGGCGTGCATGAGATCGCGAAGGCGGTCTTCGCGTTCCGGCATTGAGACTAGCGTTACTTACTTACTAGCTAGATTCTACAGGCGGCGTGTCGTCGCCGCGCAGGAAATGACGAAGCCTCTCGAACTCCGTCTCGCATTGCTGCCGGAACACTGCCGAATCGGGCTTCTCCTTTTCCCATCCATACTCGATGGCCAGCTCCTTCTTTCGCTGAAGGATGTTTACCCAACCAATCACGTGCTCTTGCCACAACAGCGGCATCGCGTAATACCCGAGTTTGCGCTTTGCCGGAGGCGTATACGCCTCAAACCGGTAGGCCCATCCCCAGAAATGCTCAAATCTGCGCCGATCCCAAACCAGCGGATCGAACGGAGCAAGAAAGCGCACTCTATCGTCCGGCTGCTTGCGCGGCGTCGGCCCTGCCGGCCAGACATACTGGACCTCGTCAACCACTGCGGTCTCTAAGTCGCCGCTATCAATCAACCGGCTCACTGCCGACTGCCTGCCTTCCAGGTGCGGTGCCGCCTGCGCCAAATGACGCAGAGTTGCCCTTAAACTGCCGGCCGGCAGCGGCGCGAGAATGTTCGCAATCAGCAACACCAGTCGTCGAAGTCGCTCCTCGCGCGGCATCGTGTCCGTTACGGCGGCCGTTGCCTCGTACAGCCGTATGCCATTCTCCCGTCCGGCAATGCGCAGCAGCCCTCGATAGTGCAGCGTCTGCAGTGCCCTTGTGGTCGCCTTTGAGTAACCGCCCCAGGCATTTACTTCGCGCTTGTTGCCAAGGTACGCTTCCAACTCGCGCGGATGAATCCGCTTATGCGCGGCGACGATTTCCAAAACCTGGCGCTCAATGGCATTCAGCCGTGCCTCGGCACGCGGATGCAGCAGCTGCCATGTGGAGCGCGGCATGAAGCCGTACGCATACAGAAAATCTTCTTCCAGCGAAAGCGAAGGATAGCGTCTCTCCAGCTCCCCGGCACGGTATTCTTTTACCCGCTGACGAAGGATCAGGTCCTGCGCGCGCGCCGGCGATCGGATGGGATCGGCCTGCACGAACCCTAGGCGCTCAACAGCCTTTCGCAGCGTCGTCGGTCGAAATAAAGACGAGCTAAGCGCCTGCCGCCGCAGACTGCCCAGATCCGTCTTTCGTCGGGCGCCCATCGCTTCAGGCCAGAGGCAGTCGTTCCACCCGGCCGCTCGGATGCCTCAGCTCAGCTTCCAACACCTCGCCCCCAAGCCGGTCTACTTCATCCACCAGGGTCTGCATTGCCTTCTCCTTCGACATGCAGCAATATGAGTACTCCCCGCTATCGGTGCGAATCTGCAGAAACCAATTGGTCTGTTCATCAGCCATGGAGCCATCGTAAACCGGCATGCTCCCGTCGCGGATTCCGCTCTGCTGCGCAACTCTGAAGCCTCAGTACAATCATGTATGCTCACGCGCATTCCGCTTCTCGCCTTGTGCATCGCTACCGGACTTCTGGCTTCCGATGACACCCGCTACCGCCAGCCGCCAGAGCCCGTCAAGAGTGCCTTGAGCGCGCTGCCAACGCCGCTCGCCTCCGTGAGCCCGCAAAGCAACTACGTCGTCTTTCTGCAGGCCGTGCGCTACCCTCCCATTGCCGAAGTCGCGCAGCCTATCGCGCGTCTGGCGGGTCTTCGTATCGACGTCAACTCGAATGCCATGCATCTCTCGCCCGGATTCATTGCGTTTACGCTCATTCGCCTGTCCGACAACGCAGAAGTGAAGCTGACTGTTCCTGCCGGAGGCAAGCTCGGTGCGCCCGTCTGGAGCCCCGACGATCATGCGTTCGCCTTCACGAACACCACGCCTCACGGCATTGAGCTATGGCTCGCCTCGCCCGCCTCCGGTCAGGTAACTCGCGTGCCCAACGTAAGTGTCAATGGCATCTTCCCGCGACCCGTGCAATGGCTCGGCGACAATCGAACGTTGATTGTGCGGACAGTTCCGCCCGCTCGTGGCGCACCGCCCGCTGAGCCTGCCATCCCTGAAGGTCCACACGCGCAGGAAAGCCTGGGACACGCCGGCCCGGCACCTACCTTCGAAGATCTGCTCAGCACCCCGCATCAGGAGGACTTGTTCGACTACTACACCACCTCGCAACTCGTGTTTATCGACGCCAATACAGGAACCATTTCAACCATGGGCAGTCCCGCCGTTTACACGCGCGTCGATCCCTCCCCCGACGAAAAGCACTTCTTGATTGAGCGTCTTCACAAGCCTTACTCCTACCAACTGACGGCCGAAGAATTTCCCACCGATATTGAGATTTGGAATCGTGCCGCGAAAGTGGAATACCACGTAGCATCGCTGCCGCTTGCCGAGCACATCCCCTTGGCTGGTGTTCGCACCGGTCCGCGCGAGGTGGAATGGCTGCCCCTCAAACCCGCCACGCTGACCTGGGCCGAAGCTCTCGACGGAGGCAATCCAAAGGAAACGGTCCCGCACCGCGATCGCATCCTGATCACTGCCGCCCCCTTCCAGTCCGATCCTCAACAGGTCTTTCAGACGAAAGAACGTTTCCGCGGCTTGCAGCCTCTGGCGAATGGCCAGGCTCTAGTTACTGACTACGAAAGAGTCAAGCGCAACATAACCACACAACTAGTCGATTTCGACAATCCCGCTGCCCCGGCCCGTCTCCTTTTCAATCGCAATGAGCGCGATGCTTATCACGATCCCGGCCAGCCGGTCATCAAACGCACCACTGACGGCCGTTACGTGGCTCTCCAGTCTGGTAACGACATCTTTCTTGATGGTTTAGGCGCGACTCCAGGCGGAGACAAGCCCTTCCTCGATCGCTACGACCTGGAAAACGGAAAGCCGCAGCGCCTGTTCCAATCCACCGATGGTTTTGAATACGTAGTCGCCGTCTTGGACAACTCCGGCCAGCGTTTGCTCACCCGCCGCGAGAGTCCCACCGAGCCTCCCAACTACTTCGTTCGCTCGGGTCAGCAACTTACTCAGATCAGTCATTTCGCGAACCCGATGCCGCAAGCCACCGGTGTTACCAAGCAGTTAATAACTTACAAACGTGCAGACGGAGTACCGTTGTCGTTCACACTTTACCTGCCGCCCGGCTATAAAACCGGCACGCGCCTGCCTACCGTAGTTTGGGCTTATCCATATGAGTTCAGCGATGCCAGCACAGCCGGTCAGGTCACGGGACACTCGGCCCAATCGTTCCCGGAGCTCACCTATCATCAGTTAGTCGTTCTTCAAGGCTACGCACTGCTTGACAACGCAGCAATGCCCATCGTCGGAGATGCCGATACCGTGAACAATACTTATGTCGAGCAACTCCGGATGGATGCGCAGGCCGCAGTCGACAAAGCAGTTGAGATGGGGATTGCCGATCGCGACCGCGTGGGTGTCTTCGGGCACAGCTACGGCGCGTTCATGACCGCTAACCTGCTAGCACACACCACGTTGTTCCACGCCGGTGTCGCGGAAAGCGGAGCCTACAATCGCACTCTCACGCCTTTTGGCTTTCAAACTGAACGCCGCACGTTCTGGGAGGTTCCAGACGTCTACACAAAGATGTCGCCCTTCTGGTTCGCCGACAAAATCAAAGCGCCGCTGCTGCTCATTCACGGCGAGGCGGACGACAACACCGGCACTTTCCCCATTCAATCGGAACGTCTCTACGCCGCTGTTCGCGGTAACGGCGGCACCGTCCGGCTTGTCATGCTTCCTGCCGAAGCCCACGGCTACCGCGCGAAGGAAACGATGGAAGACGTTCTTTACGAGGAACTGGCCTGGTTCGACAAATACCTGAAATGAAGAATGCAGCGGCACTCGTCCGCTTCATGATCAGGCGACCGTGGCGGCGGATCGGCGCATCTCCGCAAGCTCAGGCACGTTGAAAATCTGGGCAACCACGGGTCGCAGGTCTGCTGCCGCCGCATTGTATGCCTCCAGCAGTGGTTGTATCGCCGCCGTCGGCACAGTCCGGAATGGTCGCTCGCCCGCAGGCGTCTCTATCAGGCGAACGAATGCGTCCACCACATCCTCCGGGCCTGGGGTTTCGGGCGAAGCCGCGGCGCCGGCAAATACGGCTGCCACCCGTTCCGCACACGCAGCCACCGGCCCGTAAGCGGTCACACACGCCTGGTCGGCAGGGCTGAGAAACTTCTCCAATATGGGGGTTCTATGGATCCCTGGTTCTACCACCACGGAGTCGATACCAAACGGGCTGAGTTCGAAACGGTAGGCGTCGGCCAATGCCTCCAGCGCGAACTTACTCGCGCAATACGCGGCCGCGCACGGCAGCACCACCCGCCCCGCCGCGGAGCTCACATGGATCAGCAACCCGCTTCCCTGACGGCGCATGGCAGGAAGCACCGCGCGATTAACGCGCACAGGGCCATAGAGGTTTACATCGAACAGGCTTTCAAATTGTTCTACGGTGTACGCTTCCGTCAAACCGAGCGCACTGATGCCGGCATTGTTAATCACCACGTCAATACGGCCCGCAACAGCCAGGACGTGCCGCACGGCTTGCTCAACAGATGCATCTTGCGTTACATCCAGATCCACCACGTGCAGCCTGCTGCCTTCGCGCGTGGCCAACATCCGCAAGGCTTCCGCATGGGGTGCGTTCCGGCCCGACAAGTCGCGCATGCCGGCGAACACGGTATAGCCGCGCCCCGCCATAGTCTCCGCCGCAACCCTTCCAAAACCTGTGCTCGCGCCCGTAATCAAAACAACAGTGCTCATGTTCAGCTCCGTTCGCTTGGAACTCGCAACCAACCCGCGTTGCTGGCTGGTATGATACGCCGCTTTGGAATGAGTTGAAACGGTAAACTGAACGGCTGGCGTACTAATGCGCCAGCGGGAGCCGGGTCTTTCCGTCGGTGTTCTCGTAACGCAGTTCCCAGGCCGCATCCTTCGCTTTGCGGGGCGGCTTCGGAAAATACAGATACCCGGCCACGGCGTGAACGGTCTTCCCATCGGGCAGCGATCTTTCCCACAACTCCTGCGCGACGGTATTCGCGTTCTGTGTCGGCGAGGGCCCAATCGGCGGCGCAGAGGTCGTCTGGTTGCAATCGTAGCCCCGGCACGGCACCGGAGCGGGACCACCCACGCCCACACCTACGTCCGTCGAAGTTACCGTTCCGCTCGTTCGCCGTCCCGTCACCGGGTCAGGATAAGAAACCCGCCCCACCGAAGCTCCGGCCGATGTGTTCACGCCGCTCGCATTGCCCAAGCGCGGTGGCTCTGGCCGGCCCGCCACAATTTCGGCGATGGTGTCCGCCGGCACCGGACGCAGCGCCATCACTTTATCGCCCAGCGCCAGCGTGAAGTCGTTTGGATACAGGTCCACGTCTTTCCCCGGGGCAGGGAAGACACCCACTTCCACGACGACGTAACCGGCGTGCGACAAGTCGAATTTGAACATTTTCTTCGCTTGGTCGGGAGGAATCACGTAAGCGCCAATGGCAAACTCCGCGCCATCGCGGTTAGCCGGATAACTCGCCGCATCGGCCCGCGGCCGAATCCCCGGCGAACCAGCCACCAGCGGCATCGTCGAAAGTAAAGTGAGCAGAACCACGCACCTCATCGCACGCGCCTCCCTGCCACATTCTACGCCGCTGGAAGTCCTGCGGTTTCAGGAACAAGTGATGCCGTTTCAAGCGGATTAGTTCGGCTCCAAACACACATTTGAGTTTGCTCCGGCGCGTCAATGGTACGCTTCAGCAGCAAATCGGTATGGAAGTACACATCTTTCGAGGGCAAGGCCGGGTCTTCGGCTTTACGAATGATAGTAGCGGTGCCAACCTCCCAAGCAAGTACGGCCCTTGGACGCCATTCAAGACGCTGCAAATGAGTCGAGGCGACGAACCGAACCCCGCTGTAAACATCGAGGAATGTCTAGACGACATCGGGGAACATGGCTTTCACCTGACGGATGCCCACCTCCGCATCACGGAAAGATAGCTATGCCGCGATTGCGACTAACTTTCGGTTTCAGTCCGTGAAGTACGGCGTCGACCATACATAGCTCGCGTTGTAATTTTGCTGGATTCGGGCTAGAGAGACTAAGACATGCGAAAAGGGTTTACCAGGAAACCGCGAGCTGACGAACCCGCCACCCAAAGGAAGAACTACATAACGCCGGGCGGCTTGCAGCGCCTTAAAGACGAGCACCGGTTTCTGGTCACCAGGGAACGCCCGGCTGTAACGGCTGTGGTGGCGTGGGCTGCCAGCAACGGCGATCGCAGTGAAAACGCCGACTATCAGTACGGCAAGCGGCGGCTGCGCCAGATCGATGGGCGGCTTCGCTTTCTCTCGAAGCAAATCGAATGGGCGGAAGTAGTTGATCCGGAAACTCCGCGAACGGGGCAGGCCGCGGCGAGGGCGTTTTTTGGAGCCACCGTGCGCTATGCCAACTCGGCGGGAACGGAGCGAGTGGTGAGCATCGTAGGCATCGACGAGGTCGACCTCGACCGCAACCACATCAGCTGGGTATCGCCTCTGGGGCGCGCCTTGATGAAGTCGGAAGCGGGAGATGATGTAGTTCTCCAAGCGCCCAGCGGCACAGAACACCTAACCGTGCTGGAAGTTTCTTACCAGCGCATTTCGGTGGAGCCGTTCCGTGAACCACCTGGAGCCGAGTCCTCAGCAAAGGAACTCCCTCGCTGACGCCAATCCACCTGATGGAGACTAATCAAGGCTGTGTCTGTGGATAGTAAAACGCGTGCACTCCCTTGATCTCGCCATCCACAATGTGGATCCTGTCGAAAACGTGATCTACACCGTTCACTGTCTCCATATCGAAGACAGTCGCCACATAATCTCCCTCCACGATATGCTGCTTCACCTGAATGCCCTTAACCGCCGGCATGATGCTCGCTAAGAATCCAATTACCGTTTGCCGGCCCGTCAACCTTGGCATTCGAGGACCCTCAAAAGTAACGTCTTCAGCCAGACGCACTTGCGATACATCCTTGCTCACAAAACAATCCAAGTAGGCCTCTACCACTGCGACCTTCTGTTCTCGTGACATCGCCATGTTTGCTTGCTCATATTCGCACCACTACCCCGGCCCAGGGCGCGCCGGACGGCTCGACGCGGTTCGCCTGTGTCCCTCATTCGTATTCAGGTTCCCAGGCTGCAAACGCGTGTTGATGGGCATCCAGATCCACTTTCCGTCCGCGAAATTTAACTCCCTCCATCCTTAAACGAAGCCGCTGCTCCGCTCCCGCTTCGGAACGAAGCTTGATCTCGCCTCCTGAGCCGATTACCCGGTGCCATGGAAGCAAATCTGCTGCACTTGTGCGAAGAAGCCGCGCCACCGCCCGGTGATAGAGAGGATATCCAGCAGCGGCAGCCACCTGACCATATGTGGCGACTTTGCCCTTAGGAATGGAAAGGATCCTACGTCGGAAAGCGGAGTCGCGAATCTCATTTGGGCGCGCGCTTTGTTGCGCAATGCGGCGACTCAGCTTTCTCGACAGTGAGCTTGGTGTTTCTTTTGCCACAAGTAATCAGCTCGCTTGGTAATCATGGCGCCGTAAGTGTCTCGCTGAGTGCGCCAACTCGCTCGAAGGTGAGATTGACCGAACGTTCGCCGATCGGTCTTGTCCGATGACGCACACCTCGATGCACAGTGATCATGTGTCCTGGCAACAGCTCCACAGTCCGGTTATCGAAGTCGATGAAGAGGCCACCCTCCAACGCCAGAAAACTCTCATCGGAATCGGGATGACAGTGCCAGTGGTACGCCTCGGTCATGATGCTGATACGGACTTCGTGGTCGTTGACCCTGGCAATTGCATGGTTGTTGTAGCTCTCCGCCGTTGCTGATTCGGTTGCAAGACTGACGACTTCAAAGAGCGACTTTTGCATCAGCTCATCTTGTCAGACCTGGTCCTGAGTCGCCGGCGTCTGTCATTGGGACCGTACGATCGTCAAGTATGCACCGCATTGTTCTCATTGGCGCGACCGGCACGGTTGGACGGCAGGTTGCCTTTCAATTGGCGGCCGCGGGCGAGCAGCCCCGTGCCTTGGTGCGCAACCCGGACGCAGCGCGCTTGCCGTCGCAGATTAAGGTCGTGCGTGGAGACCTCAATTTCCCGGAGACGCTGGATCGAGGTCTGGACGGCGTGGACTCGGTGTTTCTGGTCTGGAGCGCCTCGCCGATCGCGGTAGCTCCCGCTCTGGAGCGGATCGCGAAGCACGCAAAACGGATCGTGTACCTCTCAGCTCCCCTGAAAACGGCTCACCCGCTTTTCCAACAGCCAAACCCTGGCCGTGCTCTGCTCGAGGAGATTGAGCGCCTAATCCAAGGCTCCGGACTGAACTGGACATTTCTTCGGCCAGGTATGTTTGCGGCAAACGCACTGCGCTGGTGGGCGCCGCAGATTCGCGCCGGCGGTGTCGTGCAATGGCCGCACCTTGCGGCTCCTACGGCACCCATCGACGAGCGCGATATCGCCGCCGTCGCTGTTCGCGCGTTGTGCGAGGATGCGCACTTGGGAGCGGAATACGTTTTGACAGGCCCGGAATCGCTGACCCAATTCGAACAGGTATCCACAATCGGTCGCGCGATCGGCCGCTCGCTCCAGATTGAAGAGATATCACCGGACGACGCGCGCCGCCGCTGGCTTGCAACCTGGCCTGAGTCCGTTGTGAACATGTTGCTGGACGCGTGGGCCGCCGCGATCGGCCAACCCGCATTCGTCACATCGACGGTCGAAGAAATCACAGGATCAAAAGCACGAAGCTTTCTCGACTGGGCCGCAGATCATGCCGGCGCGTTCCGAGCGTCAGTTTGAGGCGGGTCACGCGACCGGACTCCCGTCACCTGGTCGTCTAGCGCCCTATGCGCATGTGACACGCCGGATTGAGAGTGGATGGTCGGCCATCCGTCCATTTGGACCGTAACGGTTAACAGTACAACTAGTTTCCGATTGCCCGTCATCCTGGCAGAACTCGGAAACCGACAGAATTCGGGATCGGTAAACACATCCGGACTACCCACGGGTAATCAGCATGTCCACTTCACCGCGTAGCCGACTTCCCGTCAAAGTGAATCACTCGACCCTCCGGCTGGGAATGGGATCTGAAGCGGCTTAGCAACGATCGATTGATCTGCGCCAGTGTAGAAATGCAAGCGACTCACTTCGATTCCGGTCTAGGATTGCAGTGTTCTGGCGCATCGATCGCTAAGCCGCCGTGCTGCCTGATTGGGCCGAGCCTATGAGAATACATTCGTCTTGGCTGACTGCCTAGGGTGTATAGCTGGCTTTTTTCATGTAGAACAGCAAAGTCCCGACTCAAGAACCTGCTCTCTTCGATGCGGAACTCATGAGGCTCTTCCCAAACACGGCCGTTTTACCCTGTTCAGACCGACACACCGGGCTGATCCCTTCGCGTCCACCATTCACAGTTGATGTTTGCGAAGTTCTCGGGCGACCAATGGGACCGAGACTTCTCCCTTCGATTTGAAAGGAGGAGCAAGTAAACAAAGGGAACCTGGCTAGCGTGGAAACCGCAGCTCGACGACGCTTGAGATTTCCTACCCTCCTTGCGCGCTCCTTATTGGGATTCCATCACTCAGCGCCAACAGAATAGGGCCAGTCCAGCCTTGGAGCTGTCGCCGAGGTCCAGGCCAACAAGGAAATCTAGCTCCGCCGATCGTGACTTCACGCTGCGTGTACAAACGCATAGATGGCTCTAGGCTGGGCGATCGGCAAAACGCGCTTTGACTCTGTCGTCCGGGATACCTCTGCAGCGTTAAGCTTCACGATCTCGAAGAGTTAACCGTACGGGCAACTCATGAGGTAAAGTGAACGGCATCGATGTTGTCTCGAAGTTTGAGACGGGTATCAGCACAACGGACGCGTTATGGCTTGCCCCACTCGATCGCGTAGATCTCCTGAGTTCCCGTGTCTTTCAGCAGCATAGGCGCGCCGTTCAAATCGAGCGAAAACTCTAAACCCGGCAACCTGCCGGTCTGATCGAAGCCTTTCAGACTGACAACTTTTTCCGTTTTCCGACCGCCCACCGACAGCTTCATAATGGCCGGATCATCGCCATGCCGCATGAAGAACAAATACTTGCTGTCGGTTGACCACTTCTTGAAATCCCAACCTTCGGCCACATCAGACCATTGCTGAGTCTGAAAGTCAAAGAGCAGAATACGAGAACCTCTAACCGAGGATGCGGCCAGGTATCGCCCGTTTGGCGACCAGGTTGGAGCAAAATCGCCCTCGGAACCGGGTATGTTGGTGACGTGCTTTGTTTTCAGATCTAGAATATGAACTTTGACCTTCGAATGGTTCCTTACCGAAGAACGGATAGTCACTGTAAGCGATTGAGTTTCCGTCCGGGGACCAGGTTTCGTTCATGATCTGCTTACCGGAATCCTTCGCGACAGGCAAGGGTTCGCCGCCATTAACCGAGATGGTATAGACCTCATCGCGCCCGCCTCCCACGCCATGGAACAGGATCTGCTTTCCGTCCGGAGACCAATGCGGCACCATCACCTGCATGGGAGCATAGGTCAGCTGCAGACGATCGCTTCCATCTGCCTTGCTGCGCCATAAGGTTCCTTCGGGGAACGCCACGTAAAGAAGCCACTTGCGGTCTCGAGAGAACTCCACAAAGTCGGCGGACATGCCGTTCAGATAAGGAACGAATTTCCGGGAGTTGCTATCAAAGTGCTGCAACTCGCCGCGCAGCTGCTGGCCGATGATGAATAGCTTCTTTCCGTCCGGGCTGAACACCGGGGCAAGAGAGTTGATCTGCCCGTGGCTGATCTGCACTGGAGCGGGAAGAGGCTTGCTAAGTAATCCTGCCGACCTCGCTTCGTGCGAGAGACCATATGTCTGTCTTTCCCCCGCGAGTTGCTTGGAAGACGAACCAGTTCCCGTCAGGACTCCACACGCCGCAGCATTCAGAAGGCGGCTTGTTCCAGCCCGGAAGCAAAGGCTTACTGCGACGGCCGTCGAGCGAGACTTCCCACAGGTACTGTCTATTGGTTTCGACATTTGCAATCGTCAGTCGCAACAGCTTGCCGTCGGGCGACCAGCGCGGCTGCCACCCAATGCCCGGCAGATCGGCGAGCTTTCGGATATCCGTTCCACGCTCATTCGATAGGTAGAGCTCGGTCCCTCGTGTAAACGCAATCTGGTTTCCGTCCGGCGACCACGAGGCATCGCGAGCAGTAATGTCGCCCAAACGGTGCGGCACTCCAGCGGGCACCGGCGACGACCAGAGCGGCCTCAATGTGACGTCATCCATTGAACCGGCAACCAGCAGTTCTGACCGCGCACTTGAGAAATCAAGCAGCTGCGGGAATGGAAACGGAAGTGGCACCTGGGACGGCTCGCCGCCATGTGCTGAGACTTGCCAAATAGTGGGAGACGAAGACGTGCCTGATGTAAAGTACAGGCGGTTCCCATCAGTCAGCAAGGCAGCGTCTGGGCCGCCAAGGCTCCCGGTCCTCCCTCGTTTGTCTTTCGTGTCGTGAGTGATCTGAACGAAATCGCCCACCACGGGAACACTTGCTGGGTAAGGCCAAAAATACCGAGCAAGGAAAGCGAGGACTGCGATCGCCAGCCAGGACCGACGCTCCGGTGAACAGTCCGCGATAGGTTCTCGCTGGTTGTGATAACCGGGCGTGCGTTGGGTGAACTGTTGTCTGCTACGGCTTCTCGTCCAGCAACTTCTCCGCAGGCAGTTCGATCTCTTGAACCGGAACATTGATCCGATATCCGCGTTTCGAAAGCGTCTCTATGTACTCGCCGCCGTCAGGAGCTTGGCCCAGCTTTTTTCGCAAAAGAAAGACATTCTGCGCCAGATTGCTCTCTTCCACATATGTACCGGGCCAAACCGCATCCATCAGCTGTTGCTTGGTGACCACTTCGCCCCGCTGCTGAACAAGGACGGCCAGGGTGTCAAAGGCCTTCGGAGGCAGGCGCACCAATTCTTCACCCCGCCGTAAGCTCATCGTCAAAGGATCCAGGGTGTAATCGCCGAATTGGAACAACCCTTGCCTTGTCAATTAGATCCACGTCCTAATAAAAAAATGATAAATCCCTGAGCCGGACACCAAGACGCATTCGGGATTGTAGCTGTAACGTGGCGCTAAGGACCGATCACGATGAGCACCATACCAGCCACTGCGGCGCCCTACCTCGAACGTAAGCGTACACCCGACCCGACTCGCGACAGTCGCTTTTTCCTCGCGATGTCAATCGCCTGCGCTGTGGGAGTCTTCCTCGGGTTTGCGCGGACATACTATCTGAAAACTTATTTCGCCAGCCACTCGCTGTCACTTCTGTTCCAGATCCACGGAGCCGTGTTCACCGCCTGGATGATTTACTTCGTAGCTCAAACTGCTTTGATCGCGGACCGGCGGCATGTTTCTTCATCGTCGTCTGGGCTATGCGGGGGCGGTGCTCGCATCCGCCATGGTTCTGCTTGGGACGGCTGTTGTGTACTCGGCGGCCAAGTACGTTCACTTTCGACAAAATCCCTTTACCCATAATCCCGAGGGCACTTTATTCTTCTCGCAAGTGGATGTTCTACTCTTCGCTGTCTTTATCTCGGCAGGCTTCTACTTCCGGCGTAATCGGCAGGTTCATCAAAGGTTGATGCTGATGGCTACGGTGTGCCCGCTCATGCCCTCCGCGTTTGCAAGATTGCCTATAGCCGGACATCTGGTCGCCCTAGTTAACGTTCTCGTTTTCGTTTTTGTCCTCGCCGGTCCGCTTTACGACTTGCTGACGCTGCATCGTATCCACCGAGCGTATCTCTGGAGTCTGTTACTTTTCTTCTTGACCGTGCCGCCCGTCCGGATGCTCGTTGGCAACAGCGCAGCGTGGTATCGCGTGGGGCATTGGTTACTTCGGTAGGGGTAGTCGAACCTGACGTGGAGTCACACCGGTGTTGAGCTATCGCGAGCTCGCCGCGGTCACTTTGACCTAAAACGCGCTTCTCGTTGATGTGACCTTTAGTCGCGCATAGATCGCCGTTGACGGCGTAGCGTTTGCTAATCCGCCGGACCCAGAGTTCGGAAGCTTCCTCTACCCTTCCCGACTAGTCGTTCGCAATCCGCCTCGTGCCGGGTAAGCTCTTCAGTTATGCGGCCGGACATTCCGGTTTGCATTTGTAAGACTTACCTGTACAATTCGTACGCATCACTATGGACCATAACATTGGACATTCCTTAAGCACGAAGAGCACGAGAGTAAGCAATTGAACATAAGGCTGCTCGCCACGTTCCTGGTTTTCACTCTCGGAACCAGCTTCGGCCAGTTTGGGAGAGGCCCCGAAGAAGAGATGGAGCGACCCGAAGAACCGAAGATCCTCTACGTTTGGGCAGCTGATCAGGCGCATCTTGCGCCGGACTTTTTGGCAGTTATCGATTTCGACGAGGACTCCCCAAAGTACGGTCGTGTTATCAACACCGTGCCGCTTCCACCGCCAGGAAATATCGGCAATGAACCGCACCATTGTCACTTGAACTCGACCAAGACTGTCCTCGGTTGCGGGGGCTTGTTGAGTCTACTGAAAAACCAGAACGGCATTTTCTTCTTCGACGTGCAGGATGCGAAGAGGCCGCGTTTTCTGTTTTCCGCCAAAGCAGTGGAATCGAGCATGACAGACGATTTCCTCCCGCTCGAGAACGGCGGTTTCCTGATCACCCAGATGGGTTCGTCTACTGGTATGGCGCCCGGTCGCATCGCGGAATTTGACGGCAAGATGCACTTCGTGGCGAACCATTTCGGTACCTTCTCATTGTTTGAAGAATGGCCCAAAAAACCGCCGCTTGATGGGTTTAACCCGCATGGCATTTCGGCGCGGCCGGATCTAAATTTGATGATGACTTCGGATTTCCTGATGCCCAGCAGCACATTGATGGGCTCAATGGGCCCGGTATTGCGGGGCTCAGTCCGGGTTTGGGATTACCGGGAACGCAGAATCATTAAGACAATCGAACTCGTCGCGCCGGACGGAACGCCTGCGCAGGGCACCATGGATGTAAAGATGCTTCCGAAGAACCCCTCTGGCTACGGTTATACATCGGGAATGTTCGATGGACATCTCTATCTGATCGATCCCGAATCGGGCACCGGGACTCCTGTGTTCGATCTCGCCACGATTAAGCCACATGTCGACACTCCGGTGTCCGGCGGCATGGGCCAGATTATGGCGACACCGCGAAGTGGCGACCGCCTGATTTTGGGTACCTTCATGGCGGGGCAGATCGTCATGTTCGATACCAGCGACGTCTTCCAGCCGAAGCAAATATCCGTTGTCAGTTTCGGGGCTAATGCTGGGCCACACAACATTGTGCTGAGCGAAGATGACAAGCGCCTGGTAGTCACGGACTACTTTCTGAATGAGGATGAGGCGGGCATCATCCACTTTGAGGGCGACCACAAGGTCCACGTTCTAAAGGTCACCCATGACGGTCTCCGCGAAGACAAGAAGTTCAACCTCGACTTCAACACGGCATTTTCAACGGGTCCGGCTCGTCCGCACGGAATCTCGATGAGGTAACGGTAGACCGCGCGTTCGTAGTGCCGCTAGCGTCATCGCCGAGACTTTAGAAAACATTGAAAATGCACCTGGACAGACAGGCATGCGACCCGGGATGAGCCCCCATAAGCTTTCTTCCAATTCCGCGGTTTTGCACTTCGGGATCAATGGTGATCGGCCCAACTCCGGCGATCGTAGATCGCTCATCGACGCAATTGCTGCCGACGACCCGGCCTCCAATTTCAGCGACTACACAATAAAACCCGGGATGGGAAAACATCATCGAAACTACAGCTGTGGCACGTTCAGGTTCTGGAAAATCGCAAGGAAAACTGTGGCTTTGACTTACGGTGTTGAATGCGTGATAGCAGATCTGTCCGCAAACGGACGCGTCCTCCGGCCGTGCCTTACGGATCGTCACTTCATCCCGGGCTTGGTTGGGCAACATTTTCTAGCGTCCCATCTGGATTCACAGTTTATTCTTTCTCGTATTGCGGAGATGACTAAAGATCCCGTCGGGCAATATCTGGCCGGACTACGTCATCCGAAAGATTCAACGTGCGAGTAGATCCGCTGTAACGGCGAAGTATTTACTTTCCGTATTGCGAGTGAATGGTCGGCAATGCGTCAATTGGCCAAACAGCAGCCTTGCGGCGCGGCCAATGTGCGGATGGGCCGTGATCCGGCCACAACCCTGAAACCTGCTTCCGGCGTTTTGTAAACACATCGCGAGAAGCCGTTCCTAGCGGCCCAAGGAAGGCAGTTCGCAGCGCAGCGCGCGATAAAACTTCTTGCATGTCGCCAATCCGCGTTATATACTGAACCACATGGTTCAGTATATCAGGAACCGTCCTCGATGCTTCGTTCGCCGCGCTCTCGGATGCCACCCGACGCGGCGTTCTGGAACAGCTCGGCCGGGCGGATGCTTCGATCACCGACCTTGCCGAGAAGTTTCACATGACGCTAACGGGCATGAAGAAGCACGTCGGCGTCTTGGAGCAGGCGGGGCTCGTGGCGACGGAGAAAGTCGGGCGCGTGCGGACCTGCAAGCTGGGCCGACGCGGACTGGCCACCGAGGCGGCATGGATCGAGCGGCAACGCCAGCTCTGGGCCGCACGCTTCAACGATTTGGACAAGCTTATTGAGGAATTAAAACAAAAGGAGAAAGCCGATGTACGAAACAAAAGATAGAGAAAGCAACGCCACAAAGTACGCCACGACAGTGGAACGGAAGTCGGAGCGTGAGCTGGTCGTGACTCGAACCTTTAACGGCCCGGCGCATATCATTTTCGATGCGTGGACCAAGCCCGAACTGCTCCAGCGGTGGTGGACACCGAAGTCGTGTGGAGTGTCCTTCCTCTCGTGCGAGACCGATGCTCGTACGGGGGGGAAGTACCGTTTCGTGTTCAGTCACGCTTCCTCGGAGCAGCCTATGGCATTCTTCGGCAGGTATATCGAAGTGATTCCGCACTCGCGCCTCGTCTGGACGAATGACGAAGGTGAGGAGGGTGGGGCCGTCACCACGGTGACCTTCGAAGAAAGAGGTGACGAGACGCTCGTCATGATGCACGACCTCTATCCCTCAACGAAAGCTCTCGACGATGCAATCGCCTCCGGGAGTACAAGTGGGACCGGCGAGTCGTTCGAGCAGTTGGACCAGCTTCTCGCCAACCTGGGAGCGAGCGTGAAACGGTCGTGAAGTCATTGCGCCAATCTCGACATTAATTGTCCGGCTATTCCAAAGCGACGCTCAGTGTCCAGGATAAGCTGTATCTAATGGTCCGGTTAGTCCCTCTTGAAGGCGCGGTAGACATACCGCAGCAGGCGATTCTCCCGTGTCAGCCGTGAGACGCAGTTCAGGAACTGCTGCAGCCCTTCGTAGTTTGCCTCGCCTTCTATGTCAATCAATCGAGCCGCGTGTGCGTTTCTCGCGGCCCGCCAGCGTTCGGCGATCGAAGCGGCGTTCGAAGTTGTATCCATAGCGGCCACCACATCGAATCCTGCTTCTTCCAGCAGCTTCTCGTTCTTTCCGGGCGCCGAGAACACATAGAGCCCGATGGAGCTGCGTATCGCAAGTTCTTCATTTGTGATGAGTCCTCCTATCACCAAAGCATCGCTGAACAGAAGCTGTCCGGCTGGCCGCAAGACCCGGCGTAACTCCTGCAACAGAGCTAAGCGGTCAGGCACGTGGCACAGAACGTCATTGGCAAACGCCGCGTGGAAACAATCACTTTCGAACGGCAACGGTGCGGAGACATCATGCTGTCGGAATCTCACCCGCGCCTCCAAGTTGCTCTGACGTGCCAACTCGATGGCCGTCGCCACCGCATGTGTGTTAACTTCCAGTCCGGTGATGCGGCAGCCTGTCTGTTCTGCAAGGTGAATCGCATAAAGACCTGAACCGAATCCAATTTCGAGCACGTCGGAGCCGGCCGAAATTTGAAGAAGATGCGGGATGGCATCCGATTCTTCCGTGGTTACCCAGCTTGTCTGTCCGAAGTCGCGGCCGTACGTCGACAAGCGAATCTGCCGGTAGAGGTCTGATGCGTGGCGGCGGTACGCATGGTTGTAAAGATCGAATCTGTCAGGCACGGCGTACCCAGGATTCTAAACCCGGCGGGATACTGCGGCATCTGCGTTCTCGCGATTCGGTCGCCCGAGTATCGGCGTCGCACTTTTGAACTGTTGTCCAATGTATAGTACTGTCAGCGCTGGTCAGGGGTCCGGCCAAACGCGAACCCCGCGCGAAGGAGCGACCTTGAAGATGCGATCACTACACTGCTTGATAGCCGTGCTGGTCATAGCCGGGTGTGCGCCGAAGGCGATGGTGGCGCAGGACGCGACTCCGATACCGGGTCAGGGTGAAGGTGGGCCGGTCCCGGCAGGGGATGCCCGGGCGCCCCTTGCCAATCCTCACTACAACATCGTGGACGCCCGAGGCAAAGCCGTATCGGCAACAACCGATACTACAGCCGACACCCATGCAAACGCGGTTCACATTCCTGGATTGAGTTTCCAGGCGGCCGCACAGCCGCTGCTGGCCAAGAGCTGCGCCATGTGCCACAACGCGAAGCTGAAAACAGCCGAGGTGGATTTCACTCAGTTCAAGACGGACGCGGACGCGGAGCAAGGAACCGAGGTCTGGGAGAAGGCCGTCGAGAAACTGCGCAACGGCAGCATGCCGCCGCCGGGTTTACCCCGGCCGAAGCAGGCCGACATTGATCTGGCGATGAAATGGATGGACGCCGAGATAGCACGTGCGGCGGACCGCGCGAGACCGGACCCCGGTCGGGTGACAGTGCGCCGATTGAACCGTTCCGAGTACAACAACACCGTGCGGGACCTGCTGGGAGTAGACATCCGGCCTGCCGATGAGTTTCCGCAGGACGACTCCGGGTACGGCTTCGACAATATCGGCGATGTCTTGTCCATCTCGCCCGTGCTAATGGAGCGTTACCTGGGCGCTGCGGACAAGTTGGTCCGCGCCGCGCTGTACGGTCATGAAAAGATGAAACCCGTCGTAGTCCGGCATCAGCCGCCCTCGCCGAAATTCCCACTGCTGGATAAAGCAATCGCCGACTATGACGTGACCGGGCTCAACATGCCGAGTGCCTTACATTCCATGCATTGGTTCCCGGTGGATGCCGACTACACATTTCACGTTGCCTTGGAAGGACGTCGCCCCAACGGGTCAGAACCGGTTCAGATAGGAGTGTGGCTGGACGGTAAGCAGATCCAGACATTGACGATTGACGCCCCGAGTGACGGCAGCAGCATCGACCTGTTCGGAAGGCAGAGCGAGTTCAAGTTGCGTGTTCCGCAAGGCGAACACTGGCTGGCGGCTTCCATACTGCGGGTCTACGAGGGGCTCCCGCCAAGCTACGGAGGGCCGAATCCGTCAACTCGCCCTGAACCTCCCCCACCCGATCCGAAGAAGTTTGCGAAAATTCCGCCTAATGCCACACCGGAGCAGGCTGCCCAAGCAATCGAGGTCGCTGCCGAGAAGATCAAGAAGAACCACGTGCCGGCAAACCGTGTCTACGTGCATTACATGGAGATCGTGGGTCCTTACAACCAACAATTGGGCCCTTCGGCTGAAAGCCGAAAGCTGATCTTTGTTTGCGGTCACCAACACCAGCACACGGCGAGTTGCCCGCGCCTGATTCTTTCTCACTTTGCCCGGCGCGCGTTCCGCCGGCCGGTCACGGCGGGAGATTTGCAGCCATATCTGGACCTATACGCACAGGCCCGAAAGCAGGGCTCAAATTTCGACGATTCTATCGGCATCGCGCTACAGGCCATCCTGGTCTCCCCGGATTTCCTCTTCCGCATAGAGGCACCAGCCCAGCAGCAGGCGCGCGCAAGTGCGTTGCATAACGCCCGTTACAGCCCGTCCGCCGCAGCTGTTGAGGGAGATATCCAGAAGCTGAGTGATTACGCCCTTGCCTCGCGCCTCTCCTACTTTCTATGGTCGACAATGCCCGACGACAATTTGATGCGCGACGCCGACCAGCACGTATTGCATCGGCCCGAGGTGCTGAGGGCGCAGGTAACGCGCATGTTGAAGGATCCTCGTTCGCAGGCGCTGGCAGACAATTTCGCCGGTCAGTGGCTCGAGCTCCGCAAATTGGAGTCCGACAGTCCGGACCATGACAAATTCCCGGAGTTCGACGAATATCTCCGAATGTCGATGCGCCAGGAAACCGAACTCTTCTTCGAAGACCTCGTGCATAACGATCGAAGCATCCTGGAGTTCCTGGATTCCAAGTCAACCTTCGTCAACCAAAAGCTGGCTGACTTTTATGGCATTCCCGATGTAACAGGAACGGAGTTCCGTAAGGTCAGTTTGGAAGGCATGCCGAGGAGTGGAGTCCTTACACAGGCGAGCGTTCTCACCGTCTCTTCCTACGCGACGCGAACATCACCTGTCCTGCGCGGGAAGTGGGTGCTGGAAAACATGTTGAACTCGCCCATCCCTCCGCCACCTCCCAACGTTCCTCGCTTGAATGAGGACACTGTCGGATTGGGTGCCTCAATGCGCACGCAGATGGAAGAGCATCGCAAAAACCCGATGTGCGCGTCATGTCATCAGAAGATGGATCCGATCGGCTTTGCTTTTGAAAACTACAACGCCATAGGTGAGTGGCGCGATAAAGATGGCAAGTGGCCGATCGATGCTTCCGGCAAACTGCCCGACGGGCGCAGCTTCGTTGGGGCCTTGCAATTGGAACAGATCTACCGAAACCAGCCGCAACAATTTGCGGAATGCGTCACCGAGAAATTGCTGACATACGCCTTGGGGCGTGGTCTCGAGCGTTACGACCGCCCGACCGTGAAGGATATTGTCAGAAAAATTTCTCAAAGGGATTACCGATTCTCAGACCTTGTTCTGGAAATCGTAAACAGCATGCCGTTCGAAATGCGCCGCGGGGGAAACCCAACCTAAAGCGACTTCCGACTGGCGTAGGCATTGTCCGTCCCTCTACGCTGGTCCAGGTCCGCGCCATTTGGATCGGATGCGAACGTCCGGTGCCCGATCGCTATCGGCCTGCGCAAAAAGGCTCGTGACGCCTACGCTGACCGCATAGCAACTTGGGAAGCTTGGAGGGACGCTTCGAACGCCGCGCAAGGCATGGGCGACGACCAGTCACTCACGCCAGATGAAAATTTAGTTTTCTCCTTCTCCTCCATGACTTAACCTGCATCCGAGCGCTCACGCCGTACGCCCTCGCCGCAAGCTCATGGCATGAACTCCAATGCCACGGGCGCCGCCGAGCGCCGGATCTGTACGCAAGTCACAAGCCCGCAAATCGACACTCCTAAACACGGGCTTACCGGGCAATTCCGGGTCCTTGCCTGCGAATCGCAGCAAGTATTCAATGAACTCCGTGACGCTCTGCGCGCCGAACATGCGCCTCAAACCGCTACGGAACTGTTGCTGGTCGATCGCCTTGCCGAACACGTCTGGCTTTCCCAGCGCGCCCAGCGTTCTCAGAACGAAGCGGCGTCCAAGGGCCAGGACAGCTGGTTTGCGCTGATGCTCCGCCTTCAGGTCGCTAACGATCGAGGATTCCATAAATGCCTCGCCGAACTGCGCACGCTGCGACGGGAACGTCAGCGATGCGGGAAGAATTTCGCTCCCAAGAACGACGGCAGTCAATCAACGTCACAGTTCGAATCGCAAAGTCACCCGCCAGAAGCCATGGAAGCTGAACCCGATCTAGCGCCGGCCGCTGCCGCAACGACTTTTGAACATCCCGTGTCGCAGCCCGCCGATGACGTGGAATGGGTTTCCGATCCAGCCGTCCTCGCGCTGTATCGCAAGTATGCTCCGAACATGCTGAGTTCGAATGGCAAAATCGCACGACGACCGAGAGGGTAACAGGTGCGAGTCTCCTTCGGGAGTTCGAATCGCAAAATCGCGCGCACTGCAAACAAAGGCCTACGACGGTTCTGGCGACAAGAACGCTTGCACCGTCTGCACGAACTTGTCCGGCTCTTCGTAAAACGGCATGTGGCCGCTCCGGTCGAAGACAACGAACTTCGATCCCGCAATCGCTTTATGAATTTTGTAGGCAACCACCGCCGCCACGTTCATGTCGTACCGTCCCGTCATCACAATGGTGGGAAAGTGAAACTTCGGCAGTTCTGGATTCAGGTCGAATTGCTGCAGATCCCGATTAATGGTCTGGTTCACCTCTCGGTTCTCATCCACGTCGGCCATTTGCGCCAAAGCGGCGTCGCGTTTTTCGGGCGAGTAGAACAGCATGGACAGGTACTCCCGAAGCGAAGATTCATCGGCAGATTTGTCTCCCATTTGACTGGCGAAATTAGCCGCATCTTCGCGTTCAACGCCTTCCGGAAAAACGTCCTTAAACAGGAAAACCGTATCGCTCCACTTTGGAGCCGCGGAGTCGACAATCAGGAGTCGATGGATATGCTGCGGATACCGGGCTGCATACGTCATCGCCAGAAGACCGCCCCACGAGTGCCCGAGAAGGTCGATTTGGTCTGCGCCCAAGTGCGCCCGCAGCGCGTCCAGATCCTCTATCTGGTCGCGCAATGTGCACGATTGGCCCGTCGTCAGGTGCGAAGACTTTCCGTTACCGCGCTGGTCGTACACAACCACTTTCCGGCTCTTGGCGATCTGGTCCCAAGCGTCCGAAAGATGAAGATAAGTGTGGTCGAAACCTGGTCCGCCGTTTGCAACAAACAGCGGTGTTCCGGAAGCGCTTCCGATTACTTCGTAGTAAAGGGAAACGCCGGCATGGGTAAACGTCTGGCCGGAATGCGTATCCGCAGCAGGGAGGATGGTCGCGCCCAGTAGGAAGATAGCAGTGCAGAGTCCGTTGAATTGGGCCATGAACTAAAGACCGCGATATTGCGCATATGTTGCAAACCGCTTCGAACGGAAGCTACCAGGCATCTCGATTGTAATCGTCACCCGGTACAGTGGCTTGTCTTTCTCGGCGGCATCCATCTGAAATTCTGCCGCCGTCTTGGCCGGGTCATAGCCGCGCCACAGCCACGTCAACGATTCCGGCAAATCCAAGGCAAACTGCGCGCTGTCATGCGTCGCCAAGCCCAAAGCGGAAGTGATAATCGTACTCGCGCATCTTCAGCGAGTTCGCAAGCTCAATATTCTGCAGCGGCCACGAACCAGACTGGTTCTCGATATCGTCCGTGCCGTCGCTCATCCAAACCCGGATGTTCTTCTTCGGCATCTTGCGGACCATGAACGGAAAGATGTACCCGCCATCTTGCTTTATCTTCCGGATGCCATTGAATTGAAGTGTAACTGCCGATAGCCGAATGTACCCGGCCAAATTCTCGGGCATAAACCAGGCCGCGTTGAAGGAGCATATGCCGCCCGAAGATTCGCCCGCCAGCGCGCGGCTGTAACCATCGTGCCGCAGTTTGTAAGCCTTCTCCACCTCCGGCAGAATTTCCTCCATCAGGAACCGATCATATCGGTCGCTCACAGTGTCGTATTCAATTGAACGCATCGGCTTGCCTTCCGGCGAAAGTCCAGGCGCAATCATCACATGCACCATGGGCGGAATTGCTTTCTGCGCCACCAGGTTTTCCGTCACCGTAAACAATCGCAGAGCGCGCCAGATCGCCTTTAGCCACATTCTGCCCGTCCTGCCAGATCATCACGGGTGCGGCACGTGTTCGGGTCAACGCCGGGCGAGGCGTAAAACCAGAAGTCGGCCTTCATGCCGTCGTAGACCTTACTTGTAATCGTGTGCTTTTCGCTCAATTTGCCTTCGGGCAAACCGGGCTGTGCATAGGAATCGGCATTGTAGCCGGCAAGATCGGAACGGTTCCCCACCGGCTTACCGTCCGCATAGTATTGATACGCGTGCGTCACGCCGTCGCGCATGAACACGACCCGCATCCAGAGATTGCTGCCGGCAATCTTTGTCCAGCGGCAGTGGCGGCTGCATGTCAACCGAAACGGCAGCTTCGCTTGCGGTCCGAGGCTCGAACTTTGGCCCGAAGCTGAGGTCGGTCACGAACAGAAAGTCTTGTCCCCACACGGCCGTGCCGCCATGCGGCCCCAGTGTCTTGGTTACCTGTTCCGCGAAGCTGGAATCGACAGCCCCGGATCGTGCCGCTGAAACGAGTTGCTGCAATGGATGTGTCTGTGCTGCCAAAAGAAAGGGACAGAGTGAGAACAGAACCGACAGGCAAAGCCTTTTCATTTTTCCGGCCAGTGTATCAGTGGACACAGGAAAGACCGCGGTACGATGCGCACGTAGCCTTCATGCATAAAATTCTCGCGCTTGCGATCGCTGTTTCGGCAGTCGCCGCGTTCGCCGCCCCGGCGCAATCACCAGAAGGGGGCGTGACCAGGAATCGCGCCCCGCTCCAGCAGAACGCCTTCGATCCGCTGCCTCTTGGCGCTGTGCGGCCAACCGGCTGGCTTCAACGCCAGGAAGAGATTCAAGCCGCAGGCCTCACTGGGCACCTTGACGAGTTCTGGAGCGATGTTGGTCCCAACAGCGGTTGGCTCGGCGGAACCGGCGAGTCTTGGGAACGTGGACCCTACTACCTCGACGGACTTCTTCCGCTCGCCTACCAGTTGAACGATACAAAGCTGATCGAGAAATCCAAGCGCTGGGTGGAATGGACGCTCCAGTCCCAGGCCGCCGACGGCCAGTTTGGTCCCGCCAAGAACGACGATTGGTGGCCTCGCATGGTAATGCTCAAGGTGCTCACGCAATACGAAGAAGTCAGCGGTGACCCTCGCGTCATCCCCTTCCTGACGAAGTACTTCGCTTATGAGGCGGCCAATCTGCCCAAGCGGCCCCTGCGCGATTGGGGCAAATATCGATGGCAGGACAACGCCTACACCGTGCTCTGGCTCTATAACCGTACCGGTGAACCATCCCTGCTCGCCCTGGCAAAACTTCTACATGAACAAGGCTACGACTGGGAGCATCAGTTCGAACAGTTCAATTACACGGACAAGCAAACCAGGCAGAGCGTTGGTCTTACCGAAGGTGGAGCCATCCCCGACAAAGCCATGCAGACTCACGGCGTGAACAATGCCATGGCCTTGAAAGCTGCGCCGGTCTGGTGGCTGCTTTCGGGGCAGGCAAGCGATCGCGCCGAACTCAACGGGCAACTTGCCATGCTCGACAAGTACCACGGACTGCCGAACGGGATCTTCAGCGCCGACGAGCACCTTGCGGGCCCTGATCCGTCGCAGGGCACAGAGCTTTGTACGGTTGTCGAAACGATGTTTTCTTTCGAGGAAGACTTCGCCATTGTGGGCGACCCGACCATTGCAGACCGCCTGGAGCGTGTCGCTTACAATGCGCTGCCTGCCACCCTGTCTGACGATATGTGGTCGCACCAGTACGATCAACAACCGAATCAGATCGCCTGCACGCGCGCGCACCGCCAGTGGTCCACCAACGGGAACGATTCCAACCTCTTCGGGTTGGCCCCTAACTTCGGATGCTGCACCGCCAATCTTCACCAGGGCTGGCCTAAGTTCACCGCCAGTCTATGGATGGGCACGCCGGACGGAGGACTGGTCACCGTCGCCTATGCGCCCAGCGATGTCCGGATAAAGCTCAACGGGGCTGACGTCACAATCCACGAAGACACGTCGTACCCGTTTCGGGGCGATGTAAAACTGACGGTCGATGTCGCAGCCGATACCGAGTTTCCACTTTGGTTGCGCCTGCCCGCTTGGGCCGATAACGCCATCGTGCAAGTGAACGGGCAACCGGCAACTGGCGCCACGGACGCTCGCGCAACATCCGGTTTCTTTCCCATCGCACGCAAATGGCACGGGGGAGACGTTGTGACCTTGCAGCTTCCCATGAACCCGCGTGTCACGCACTGGTACCACAACTCAGCGGTGTTCGAGTCGGGTCCTCTCGTGTTGTCCCTGCCGCTGGATGGAAAGTGGACCGAACTCAAGCAATACACCGAGAAATCGAAGGACTGGCAGGTCGAAAACTCGCGCCCTTGGAACTACGCTGTTGCCTTAGGCGCTTGCGCCGCGCAAAGGCAGGATAGCGCTATCCCGGATGTGCCCTTTAATGTGCAGCAGGCCCCGGTCACGTTGAAGGTAAGTGCCCGCAAACTGCCGGAGTGGACCGTAATCGAGAACTCCGCTGGCCCGCTACCTACTAGCCCGGTGCATTCGGACCAGCCAACGGAGGCTTTGACGCTGGTCCCGTACGGAGCCGCCAAAGTCCGTGTTACGGCGTTTCCATACCTCGATCAGACGGCCGAGTGCCCCGGACATTAGGCGGGCAGCATGGGCAGGCTGCGGTGCCGCGTTCCGGTTGCGGCGAATAGCGCCGAGCCAATGGCCGGGGCCGCGACTGTAATCGGCGATTCTCCGGCTCCGGTGGACGGCTGATCGCGCCGGTCCACCAGGATGACCTCGACTTCGGGAACGTCTGTGAAGCGCGGCACGCGATACGTGGCCAGATGTCCGTTCGTGATTCTTTCGTTGTCATACGAAAGCCGTTCGAAAAGCGCGCCGCCCATCCCTTGTATCAGCGCGCCCTCCACCTGATTGCTCAGGATGTCGGGGTTCACCACCGCGCCGGCATCGAACGCCGCTACCATGCGCCGCAGCCGGACATTCTTGCCGTCCGCGTGCGCTTCGACGAAGAGCGCCAGATGACCGCCTTTCTCGAAATTGCAGGACATGCCGTAGCCCACGCCGTTGCCGCTGCGCTGTTTGCCCCAGCCGAATCGCTCAGCGGCTCGCATCATTACCGTCTTCAGCCGCGCATTGTCGGTGTTGCGCAGCCGCAACTCCAGCGGATCTTGTTTGGTCTCCGCGGCAATCTCGTCCATGTGCGTCTCGCGCGCGAACGTATTGCCCACCGCTGCCAGAGAACGGTAAGAACCCTGCCGCAAGGGAGCGCTCGAAGCTTGGTAGGCGATGTAATGGTCAGCGATTTGGTACGGCGGCGTTAGCGAAGCGGGCCCTCCGTTGTAGTTTCGGAAGTCCCAGGCGAGCAGTTTGCCATCCGCTGCGAAGCCGCTCTCGACTTCCATCAACGCTGCCGGCCGGCAATACGACTGCGTGAACTCTTCCGCACGCGACCAGGCGAGGCGCACTGGCTTTCCAGCCCCACGTGCCAGGCGTGCGGCCTCCAACTCGCAGTCGGAGCTCTGTTTGCCGCCGTATCCTGAGCCGGTGTCCGACACTACGATTCGGACCTGTTGCGGAGCGATCTTAAAGAACTCCGCGATGTCTTCTCGGAGCACAAACGGAGCCTGCGTCCCGCAGTGGACGGTCAGCTTGTCTCCCTGCCATTGGGCGACAGCGGTGCGCGCCTCCAGCGGCACATGCGAAATATAGGCGATCTGGTACGAAGCTTTCAACCGCTGCGGAGCAGAAGCCAAGCCAGTCGTTACCGAACCGTGCTCCAGCAGCGTAGGGTATCGCCCGGCGCTGCGCTCCGCTGGTTTGGCATTGGCCTTTATGTCCTGAAACAAGGTCGCCTCATCGCCCAGTGGCGCCGCGGACCAGTGCGCCTCGATGCAGCGCAAAGCCGCTTCTGCCTCGCCGCGAGTAGGCGCGGTTACGCCAAGAAACGTGCCGTCGTGCACCACTCGAACGCCAGGCATCGCCGCGGCCTTTGAAACGTCTACGGAAAGGAGCTTCGAATGGTAATTCGGTCCGCGCAGCACGCGCCCGTGCAGCATGTCCGTCATGCACAGGTCGGAAGAATAGCGGTGCCCTCCGGTGACAATCGACGGCCCATTCAAGTTCGGCACGCTGGTGCCGCACACTCGCCAGGCCGTCGGCTCGATCAGCGGCGCATCGGCAACTACGGCGTGCTCCAAATCGGCCGTTTGGGCAAACTCTGTATACGAGGCCGCACCGCTCTTCCGCAGCATTGCGCGCAACGAAGCGCAGGCCTGCCGGATCACCGGTACGGTTTGTGGCGTGGTCAAACTGCCCCAGGTGCCGCCATCGTCGGGTACCAGGTCTGTATCCGCCATCACCAAATTTACCTGCGAAATCGGAACGGCGAGTTCTTCCGCAGCCACCTGGGTGAGCGTTGTTCGGATCCCTTGCCCCACCTCTACCTTGCCGGTCAAAACCGTGATGGTGCCGTCATGGCCAATATGCAGCCGCGACGCAATCGCACTCTCGGCTCGTGCGCTGCGGAATGTGAAAAGGAACATCGCACCGGCGCCCAAACGCTGCGCCAGTTCGCGGCGTGTCAGCATTTCGCTCATCGGTTATGCTCCCGCCGCTTGCCGGACGGCTTTAATAATCCGGTTGTAGGTTCCGCATCGGCAGACATTGCCTGCCAGTCCGGTTCGGATCTCGTCCACGCTCGGATGCGGGTTCGCGTCCAACAGCGCCACCGCTGCCATGATCATTCCCGGCGTGCAATAGCCGCATTGGAAGGCCGAGTGTTCCAGAAATGCTTTCTGCAAAGGATGTTTGGCCGCCAAGCCTTCAATGGTCTGCACGTGGCGGTGCGCCACCTCTTTTGCGAGCGTGAGGCACGAATGCACCGCACGGCCGTCAACCAGCACCGTGCAGGCGCCGCATTGTCCCTCGCCGCAGCCGGGTTTCGCCCCCGTCAGCTGCAGCTGGTCGCGCAGGACGGTGAGCAGGGTGGTGTCATGCTCCACTTCGACCTGCCGTTCAGTTCCGTTCACGTGCAAATTCGTAGCCTCCATGGCGGTTGTAGCTGGCTTAGTGTACGGCAGGCGAGGGCAACATGTTCCGGATTGCTGCAATGCGCCAGCCGTCGCCGGTGCGATTCGCCACAATCGTTGTCCACATCTTGCGGGTGGTGCCGGCCTGCGCTGTTGTTTCGTACCGGCCATCCACGATTGCCACTTCGGGCGTTACGAAACGCACTGATTCGATCGCGATGGTGCTGGTGCCCGTTTCCCGTTGCGAACTGGCCGCCATACCGCGCACCAGCGCGTCAATGCCGCGCCGCCACTCGCCCGTCGAGACCAGTTGGTCGGCATCGTTGGCAAACAATTTCCTGGTCGCGTCCACATCCTTATGGTTTCGCGCGTCCATATAGCGCTGGACCAGCCCGCGCACGGCTGCGTCGTCCTGCGTCTGGGCAGCCAGGGGAAGAAAGGCGAGAAGAAGGAGGCCGGCGAAGGATCGCCACATAAGAACTGGTGCGCCCGGAGAGATTCGAACTCCCGACAACTTGATTCGAAGTCAAGGACTCTATCCAGCTGAGCTACGGGCGCACGTCCGTCCACCATTATAAGTACGGCCGCCCCGGTGCGGCATCATGAGGCTATGCAGGGCACCACAGAAGTCGAAGTGAAAATCCGCATTCCGAATGGAACTGACGTCTCGCAACGCCTGCAGGAACTCGGATTTCAGGTAGCTAAAGAGAGGGTGTTCGAAGCCAACGTTCTCTACGATACAGCCGGAGCGGAGTTGCGCGCGGCCAGCAAACTTCTGCGTTTGCGCCAAGCCGGCGACCACTCCGTAATTACTTTCAAAGGCCCCGAACAGCCCGGAGCGCACAAGAGCCGCGAGGAGCTTGAGACTAGCTGTCGGATCGTTCTCCATGATGGAAAGAATATTGTCAAAGCTCGGTTTCGCCGCAAACTTTCGCTATGAAAAGTACCGGACCGAGTGGCAGCGGCCGGGGAACGACGCCGGAACGGTGACCGTCGATGAGACACCGATCGGCTGGTTTCTGGAGGTGGAAGGCCCTTCGGACTGGATCGACAAGACCGCCGGTGAACTCGGATTCACGCCTGCAAATTACATTTTGGAGAGCTATGGGAGACTTTATTTAACTGAGTGTGAGCGACGCGGCGTGCAACCGACCCACATGACATTCGCGTCCTAACCAAAAGAAGAACTGTTGATGAACAGAACGCCCTCCCTGGCCGCGACCGAAATTCCAAGCACTGAGCGCGCCGTTGCGGAACTGCAGCGGGTTCGCGATGAGATCGGCAAGATTATCATCGGTCAGCAGAATGTGATTGAGGGCGTGCTGGTGTGCCTGATCGCCGGCGGGCCACGTGTTGCTTGAAGGTGTGCCCGGCCTAGGGAAAACGACGTTGATTCGCACGCTCTCGCGGGTGCTCGATTTGCGCTATTCGCGTATCCAGTTTACGCCCGATCTTATGCCCGGTGACATCGTCGGCAGCATGGTGATGGAGAGCGACGAACACGGACATAAAGCGTTCGTGTTTCAGCGCGGGCCTGTGTTTTCCAACCTGGTGCTTGCCGACGAAATCAACCGCGCCACGCCCAAGACGCAGTCGGCGCTGCTGGAAGCAATGCAGGACCGGACTGTAACCAGCGGCACCTTCACCTATTCGCTGGAAGCGCCCTTCCTTGTCATGGCAACGCAAAATCCGATCGAAATGGAAGGCACCTACCCGTTGCCGGAAGCGCAGCTAGATCGATTCCTGATGAAGATTCTGGTGACGTATCCGTCCCGCGACGAACTCAGCCGGATTGTGGAACTGACTACCCGCCAAGACGAGTACGAAGTGCGCCAGGTGCTCGATCGCGAGCAGATCGCCGATCTCAAGTCGTTCTGCAAGCAGGTTGTAGTCGCGCCCCACGTGCAGGATTTCGCCATCGACTTAGTTATGTCGACGCAGCCGGGAACGGAACGCGCGCATGCGGTCGCGAATAAGTATATTCGCTACGGCAGTTCACCACGTGGCGCGCAGGCGCTGATTGAGTGCGGTCGTGTGCTGGCTGTCATGCGAGGGCGTGTTCATCTGAGTATCGACGATTTGCGTGCGGTCGCTCCGGCAGTGCTGCGCCACCGAATCATCTTGAACTTCGATGCCCATGCGGACGGTCAGAATACGGAATCGATTCTCAAAACGATTCTGGCTGGACTCGACCGCCACTCGTAACTTTTGTGGCTGCTATGCCTGAGCCACTGGTCGACCGAGAATTCCTGGAACGTCTGGAGCGACTCACGCTGCAATGGCAGCGCTCGTTTCAGGGGCTGGTCGGCGGGCATAATCCCTCGAAGTTCGCTGGCACCGGCCAGGAGTTTCTGGATCATCGCAACTTTCATTCCGGAGATGATCTGCGAGCGGTGAACTGGCGCGCCTACATGCGCTTCGAACGCTTCTATCTGAAGACTTTTCAGATTGAACCGCGCGTTCCGGTTCGCTTGCTTCTGGACAGTAGTGCCTCCATGCTGGCAGGCACAAGCGAGACACCGGCGCCGTCGAAGTTCGACTATGCGCGCCGCTTGACTGCGGCCTTGATTTACATCGGCCTGGTGAGACTCGACACGATCACCATCCAACCGTTCACGGCTAAACTGGCGCCGCCGTTCCTCGCGAGTGGCGGACGCCATCGCTTTCAACCGGCGGAGGCTTATTTGCGCGACCTTGCCGCCCATGGCGAGACTGATTTCGACGCGCTGGCAAGGCAGTTTCTCGGCCTTTATCCCCAGCGTGGGCTTGTCATCATCGTTTCGGACTTCTTGGATGACGGATCGTGTCTCCGGGCATTGCAGCACTTGGCTGATTATGGCCATGAACTGATGCTGGTTCAACTGTGGACACCTGACGACCGGACGCCAACTACAGCCGGTGAGCTGGAATTAATTGACAGCGAATCGGGCGAGCATCAAACGATTTCGGTGGACGAACGGGCCGCGAAGGCGTATACGGAAGCGTTCGATCTTCACGCGGCCGCAATTCAGAAGCTCGCTCTGCGCAATGGAGGCCGTTACAGCGGGTTGTGCACGGATGAGTCGCTCGAAGACGTGTTGTTTGGCTCGCTGGTGACACAGCAATGAACTTCCTGAATTTGAGTCCGGCTGAGTTTTTCGTTCTCCTAGGTACAGCGAGTGCTTTCATCACGGCGCTTTATCTGCTCGACCGAAACAAGAAGCGGCGCGTGGTGTCGACGCTTCGTTTCTGGGCCGCATCGACCGAAGCAGAAGAACAGAAGAATCGAAAGCGTGTCCGGGAGCCGTGGTCGCTGCTCCTGCAGCTTGTTGCGTTGCTGTGTTTGTGTCTGGCCATCGCCCAGATCCACTGGGGCGGGGCGCAGCGTCCGGTACGCAACCACGTGCTGCTAATTGATACGTCGTCGGCCAGCGTACTCACCGACGAGAAGACGCTAGCGCGCCAATATGTGCAAAGGCTACCGGCGACAGATCGGGTGATGCTGGTCGAAGTCGATGGCCTGGTGACACCAATAACTTCGTTCACCAGCGATCGAACACAACTGGAGCAGAGCATCCGGCAGGCAACTGCCTCGCACTCGGCACTGAATCTCCAGCATGCGCTGCAATTTGCGAGGCAGGCGCTTCTCTGGCCGACAGGCGAAGCTGGCGAACTTGTATACGACGGACCCGGGCGGGTTGCACAGCCGGTCCATGAAGACGTACATCCGCTGCGGTTACTGACGGTCCAATCGAAAGCCCCTTCCATTCACATCGTGAACTTGGATGCGCGGCCCGGGCTGAATGCGCACGAGTGGACGGCTACGGTTTCTATCAGAAACGATGATGACCAGGCGAGGGACACAAGTCTGTTCGTACAGTTCGGGTCGAGCACATTTACTGCGCGACGGTTGCGACTGCGAGCGGGGGAAGAGCGCGAGGCGGAATACACGTTCGTCACGACTTCGGGCGGGGAACTCCGGGCTGCAGTGCAACCAGGCGATGGTGCAGAAGCTTCGATCCGCCTGCCTGCGAACCGTGCGCTTCACATCGCAGTGTTTACGTCGCGGCCAGAAGTTCTGAGACCGCTGCTGGGTGCGAACCGGCGTTGGACGGTGCAGTATTTTCCACCCTCGCAATACGCCGGCAGTGTGAGCGCCGACCTGATAGTCCTGGATCAATTTGCGCCAGCGACTCCACCGGCGCATGCGACGCTCTACGTGCATCCGCCGCGACAAAACTCTCCGCTGCCGCTCCGCGCGACGGTCCGAAACCAGCTGGTTAACGAGTGGAATGTCGAAGGGCTGCACGCGGCTGATCTGAGATTGCCCGAAAGCAATGTGTATGAGACTTTCAAAGGCGACCTTGCCATGGCCAGCGTCGCCAATGGTCCCGTGGTCGTCGCTCGTACTGAGCCGGACGGTACACGGCGGGCAGTCATCGGATTCGATCCTGTGGCTCCGAGCTTGCGTTATCAAGTCACGAGTCCGCTGCTGGTGGCGCATCTGTTGCGTTGGTTGGGACCAGAAGCCTTTGATGTCCCTAGTGTGTCTTGCCGGCCCGTCGGACTGGTGACGCTGCCGATTGAGCAATCTGAGCAAGAGTCTGTCCACGTCACCACCGACGCAGGCACGGCGCTGCCTTTTACGGTGCGCGATGCCCGCGTTCAATTCTATGTGCAGAATCCGGTCACGGTGCGAGTGGTTTCCGCCCAGCGCGAACAGACTCTTTGGCTGACGCTGCCGCAAGTGGCCGCTTACACATGGAAGCCGGGCGGTGCCGCGGAGGGATTGCCGCCGCGTGCCAAAGCAATCGCGAGCGAGTTGCCGCTTTGGCGCGTGCTCGCCATCATCGGCGGCGCATTGCTGTTGACGGAGTGGATTATCTTTGCACAGCATGCTGGGAAAACGCGAGTTGCGTTAAAGGTCGCCGGACTTGCGGCCGTGCTGGCTGCTTTGGTCGTCCCAAGCATTCGGATGCCGGCCGCGAAAACCGGAACTATCGTTCTGGTTGACACTTCGGCCAGTATCGGGAGCGACGCCGTTTCGAGAGCCGCTACGGTTGTGAAGCAACTTGTTCGCGAGCGCGGGCGAAACTGGCTGTCGGTCGTGCCATTCGACGCGAGACCGCGTCCTGCGGAGGCGGCCGCGGTAACCGTGGGTGGTGTGTTTGTGCCGGTGGCTAATAAAACTGACACGAGCGCCACGGACTTAGAAGCGGCCTTAACGGAAAGCGTAGCGGCAGTTCCCGAGGGTTACGTGCCGCGACTACTGCTGCTGAGCGATGGGAACGAAAACCAGGGCAGCACCGCGCGGGCCATTGCAGAACTCCGACACATGCACGTCCCGGTGGATACGATTCCACTGAGTGGCCGATCGTTAACCAACGTGACCATCAGCTCCGTCGCGATGCCGGCCGAGGCATATGCAGGAGAGCAGATACCGATTTCAGTTACTGTCGAAGCGCCCGCTGCCGGGCCAGCATCGTTGTCGCTGCAAGCGGAAGGCAAGGTGCTAGGAACTCAGTCAATCACGCTCCAGAAAGGCACCAATGTGGTGCGCGCCCAGGCGCGGCTGAAAACAAATGGCACGGCCATCATCTCGGGAACACTTTCGGCGGGCGATTCGGGAAGCGTTCACTTCGATCAGCCGGTTTCTTTGAAACGCGCTCGCGTACTTTATCTATCGCAAGATGTTGCGGGTACCGGCGAGAACTTCATAAGCCTTTTACGAAGCGACCAGTTCACGGTAGATACCGATCCCGGTTTATTGCACGACCGCGATGCACGATTTGCAGTTGCTGGTGCTTAACAACATCGATCTGAATACGATGCCAGTTGGGCAAAAGGAGGACATAGAACGCTATGTGGCGCAGGGCGGCGGACTGCTGCTGATCGGCGGTGAACATCAGGTTTACAAGGAGGACAAGCAGGCGGATGCTCTCGACCGAGTGCTGCCCGCCAAGTTGGCGCCCCCGCGAAGCCCGGAAGGCATTTGCGTTGCCCTCATCATCGACAAGTCATCGTCCATGGAAGGGCGCAAGATCGACTTAGCCCGGCTTTCGGCCATCGGCGTCGTCGACCATCTGCGCGAGAAGGACACGATTGGCGTGCTGATGTTCGACAACTCCTATTCCTGGGCCGTGCCGATGCGCAAAGCCACCGACAAGAAGACGATCAAGCATTTGATCTCGGGCATTATGCCGGATGGCGGTACGCAGATTGCGCCTGCTCTAGCGGAAGCGTATCGCAAAGTGACGCGAACCACTAGTGCTTACAAGCATGTGGTTCTGTTGACCGATGGCATTTCGGAGGAAGGCGACAGTCTCGAGATGGCGCGGGAAGCGCAGGCACATCAGGTCACCATCTCGACGGTTGGCTTAGGGCAGGATGTGAACCGCCCATACCTGGAAAAGATCGCGACGCTGTCGGGCGGCCGCAGCTACTTCCTAAACAATCCACAGGGTCTAGAGCAGATTCTGCTGAAGGACGTGCAGGATTATACCGGTTCAACTGCGGTGGAGAAACCGCTGGTGCCGCTGGTGGCAGAAAAAGCGGAGGTCCTGGACGGCGTGGATTTTGCGCATGCGCCGCCGCTGAAAGGGTATGCGCGGTTTGAAGCAAAGCCTGACGCGCAAACGCTGTTGACCATAGATGCCGAGAAGCACGATCCGCTGTATGTTCGCTGGCAGTATGGGCTTGGCCGGGCAGCGGTGTTTACTTCAGATGCGAAAAGCCGATGGGCCGACCAGTGGATTGGCTGGGCAGGTTTCGATAAGTTCTGGACGAACGTTACCCGCGATCTGGTGGGCCATGGCGAGGAGACTGAAGCGAGTGCTGTTTTCGACGCAGCGGATAACGAGTTCAAGATTCGATACCGGCTGGCGCCGGGCGTGAATGAGCCCGCGAAAGTGCCGCCGATGTTTGTTTTGGGGCCGGCCGGGTTTGCGCAGCAGGTAACGCTTCGGCGTACCGCGGCAGGTGTTTACGAGGGCGACCTGCACGTCGCGGCGAAGCTCGGCTTGTATCGCATTCGACCTCTGGAAGAGTCGCGCCTCTTTCCGGAGATTGGACTTTACCGTGCTGACGAAGAGTTGCAGGTTCGCGGCGTGAACGAACCGCTACTGCGTCAGCTGTCGGCTTTCACGGGAGGGCAGTTCGATGCCACCCCAGACCGAATCTTCGATTCTGATGGACGCGTGGCATACGTTCGTTCTGAACTCTGGCCGGGCGTGCTGGGCCTCGCCATCGCGCTGACATTGGCGGAACTGGTCGCTAGAAAATGGCGAGCATTACGAACTCTTGCGGCTAAGCGAAGAAGCGCCTAACCGAGAGTCGCTTGCTTTGCTCAGGATATGCGGAGCGACGTTTTGAAAAGAGTTGTTGAGAAGCTGCAAGAAAGGCATAAGGGCTATCAGTCCCTGCTCGATCTCGCCTACGAAATCATCTGTTAGGGCGAACGCGGCGGGCCAAGTATGGCGCAGAAGCCATTGCTTTCGGCGAAGCAAATCTTGAGCTGGGTGGTCGGCTGGAAATCCTTTGGGGACGCGTGTGAGTTGCTCGCCTTCCAGCTCACCGAAAGCTGCTTTCGTTTTCCGGTTGGCCAACAGGCGCGCCATGTCCTTGTGATGTTCGGACAGATACGTGCGGACCTGGACGAGATGCGGCCCGTCGAGTGAATAAAGACCGCCTGCCAGAGTGACATCTGTTGGGGAAAGCGCAAAGTACGCTGCCGCTCCGAGCTTCTTGTCCAGGCCGCGACGAGTAAAGAGTGCGCTAACTTGCGTGTTGTAAGGCGATTTGTCGTGGGAGAACCGGATATCGCGGTAGATACGGTTGAGTGCCTTATTCGGATCGGGAAGAGCATATTCGGGTGCCATGCGCCCGAGATAATCGTTCATCTGACGAGCCATTGCCTGCATTGGTTGCTGAACGTGCGCGTGGTAATCCGCTTTATGCGCCAGGAACCAATCGCGCTCGTTGTGAAGCTTCAATTGCCGCAAGAACGTGAGCGTTTCTTTGGTAAAGGGAGAGACCGGCATGCCGTTAGTAAGATGCATCGAGTATAGGATGCAAGGAGAATTTAAAGATGCGAGATGCCGTACGGTGTGTGGCGCCAGTGGGGGATTGGTGCGGAGAGGGAGTGCTTTGGCATTCCGATGAGCAGGCCGTGTACTGGACCGATATCAACCGCTTTCTTGTGCACCGCTGGAACAGCGAATCGAACGCGGTGCGTAGCTGGTTCTTTGACGAGCCTGTGACTACAGTCGTCCGGACGTCACGGCCCCAGGTGCTGCTGTTAGTGATCGGTTCGGGCACCCTGTTTTGGGAACCGGCGACCGACACACGGCGTCCCGGTCCGTTTCGATTGCCGGGGTGGCCCGAGGTGCGCTGCAACGACGCCGCAGCGGACCCGGCGGGTGCGCTTTGGGTGGGGTCGATGCGAAACAACGTCCGTGTGGATGGTACGGCAGGCGAAGCCGGTGGTAAAGACGGCAAGCTGTTCCGGGTCATTGGAACCGGCGACGCCGATGTTCGCCAACAAGAGATTGGTATCGCGAACACGCTGGTGTGGAGCCCGGATGGCGCGACGCTGTATTTCGGCGATAGTCTCGCGAATGCGCTGTGGAAGTTCAGCTACAACGGCCGCAGCGGCTTAATCGCAGACAAACAACGGTTCTTCTGCGATTTTGAGCGCGGGTCTCCGGATGGATCGGCAATCGATAGGGACGGCTATGTCTGGAACTGCCGATACGGAGGCGCTTGTATCGTTCGCGTTGCGCCCAGTGGCGAGGTGGACCGAGTGGTGGAACTGCCGGTCAGCAATGCGACGAACTGCACGTTCGGCGGACCGTCCATGAGCACATTGTTCATTACGACGGCTGCGATCAAAATGCCAAGCGAACGATTGGCCGGTAGCTTGTTCGCGCTCGAGACGGAGGTGGCGGGTTTGCCTGACGGCGTGTTCCAAATTCCGGCATGAATACCTATGTGGCTTTGTTACGCGGCGTGAACCTAGCGGGCAGGAACAGGCTACCAATGAAAGAACTGGCGGAGGTGCTGACCGCCGCTGGTTACGAGCAGGTACGCACGTACATCCAAAGTGGGAATGCCGTGTTTCGGGCGGCACAAGTCACGCCACAAGCGCTTTCGGCAATGATTGAAGGCCGGTTCGGATTTCGGGTGCCAGTGGTGCTAAGGACAGCACAGCAGATGCGAACGGTGGCGAGCAGCAATCCTTTCACTCCACAGAATCCAGGCCTTGAAGATTTGCACGTGGTGTTTCTCTCAGCCAAGGTAGAGCCGGGCGTGTTGGACGACGTGGCGTTTCAGCGGTTCGCCCCCGATACGTTTTCCGTGAGCGGCCAAGACCTCTATCTATCGGTCCCAACCGGCTTTGGAAAAAGTAAGTTCCCTGCCTATCTGGATGCGCGTCTAAAAGCGGCGGGCATCATGGGAACTACACGAAATTGGCGCACTACTTTGAAGCTGAACGAGATGGCAGCGGAAGCCAGCGAACTTTAACGGCTGGCCGCGCCTTGGCATACTGGAAGTGCAATTAGCGAAATGAAGATTATTGTTGCGGTGAAGCAGGTGCCGGTGCGCGACTCGGCGCTGCGGCCGGATGCAAGCGGCGCCGTTTTGGATGAATCGGACCTGGCGTTTGAGATGAATGAGCCGGATGCGTATGCGCTGGAAGAAGCGCTGCAGCTGCGCGACAAGCTGGGCGGCGAAGTGGTGGCGCTGTCGGCGGGACCGGCGCGGGTACAATCCACGATCCGGGAGGCGCTGGCGAAAGGCGCGGACCGAGGGCATTCACGTTGAACTCTCAGAGGCGGGTAGTCTGGATGCTCTAGCGATCGGGCAGTTGCTGGCCGAAGCCATACGGCCGGAGAAAGCCGATCTTCTGCTAACGGGATTGCAGTCTGACGATCTTGGCTATGGGCAGACCGGAGTGATTGTTGCAGAACTGCTTGGGTTTGCGCACGCGACGATTGTGATGGAAGTGGAGCCGCAGGATGGCGCGGTGCGTGTGAAGCGCGAACTGGAGGACGGATGGTATCAACACGTAGTGTTGCCGCTGCCGGCAGTTCTGACAATTCAATCGGGCATACGCAAGCTGCGATACGCGACTCTGATGGGTATTAAGAAGGCGAAGACGAAAGAACTTCGAACGATTGATGCAAGAACGACCGACGCCAGTCGGACGATGTCGGCCAGTGCGCGCACAGAGCGTATGTACCCGCCCTCGCGACAGAAGCAAAGCCAGGTGCTGACCGGTACTCCCGAGAGCATCGCGCATGAGCTGGTGGAGAAGCTTCGGCATGAGGTGCGCGTGCTATGAGCGTGCTGGTGATTCTGGAGCAGCGTGACGGTAAGTGGAATCGTGTATCGTTCGAGGCGATTGCGGCGGCACAGAAGATTGCAGCCGGTTTTGGAACGGACGTGCGCGCAGTGCTGCCGGGCGCGGAACTGGATGCGGTGGCGGCGGAAGCGTCGCGGTATGGAGTAGCGGCGGTGCTGACGGCCGACGATCCACTACTTCGCGAATATACGCCGGATGCGTGGACGAGTGCGCTGGAACAGGTGATTCGTGCGGAGAAGCCGAAAGCCGTGGTGTTTCCGCATACATATCAGGTGCGTGATTACGCGCCGAAGCTGGCCACGCGTTTCGGGAAGGTTTTGATCAGCGACGTGGTGGACGCACGGATGGACGGAGCGACGCTCCTCTGTGTGCGGCAACTGTTTCAGGGTAAGCTGCAAGCCGACGTACGTGCGGATGGAGAGCCGGTGTTTTTATCCGTGCAAGCTGGCGCCTTTCGCGCCGCGGAACAGGGGAGCGACTCGGCGCCGGTGCAACGAGCGACAGTGAGTCTGGAGCAATCGTCCCTGCGCTCGCGTCCGGAGGCACCGTACCGCGAAGACACAGCGCTCAGTAGACCTGGGTTCGGCCGGCTTAATTGTGGCGGTAGGACGAGGCATTCAGGACCAAGACCGCCTTTCGGTGGTGCGGGCGTTAGCGGATGCATTGGGCGCTGAGTTAGCGGCGTCGCGACCGATTTGCGATAACGGCTGGCTGCCTATGGAGCGGCAAGTCGGCAGTTCCGGGCAGACGGTTGCCCCAAAAGTTTACTTTGCCATCGGCATCTCCGGTGCGATTCAGCATCTGGTGGGCATGAAGGGTTCAAAGACGGTGGTGGCCATCAATAAAGACGAGAGCGCGCCGATCTTCGAATTAGCGGATTACGCCGTAGTGGGTGACCTTTTCGAAATTGTGCCGGCGCTGGTGGAAGAGATCAAGAAAGTCAAAGCGTATTGATGGGAATACACACGAACCACCCCAAGCGGTGGCTGCGGAGCGCCGCGCTGTGCGGATTTGCGGCGGCAATTGTTCTTACGGGTTGCAAACGCCCAGTCTCAAAAGATGTAGCGGCAACCGTAAACGGGCGTCCGGTGATGTACACGAGTCTGAACCAGGTGATGGCGGCCGAGTACCCGAATGCTCCGCTGAAAGGCAACGACGATCAAACCACAATGCTGCGCCTGAACACGCTGCAAGCACTGATCGACCAGGAAATCTATATCCAGCTGGCGGAGAAGAATGGTGTGCTGGCGTCCGACGGTGATGTGGATGCAAAGTTCAGCGAATTAAAGGCCGGCTACTCGGAAGAACAGTTTCAGAAACTGCTGGGCCAACGCAAGATGACGCCGCAAGATCTGAAGACCCAGATTCGGCGTGATCTGAGCGTCGAGAAACTCTTTAACAAAGAGATCGGTGCACACATATCGGTTTCCGATGCGGAAGTCAGCACGTTTTACAACGGGAATAAATCGACTTATAACGTGCCGGAGAATACTGTTCACCTGGCGCAGATCCTGGTGACGCCGGCGCCGGACCCGAATGTACACAATCTGAAGAGCGACAAAGCTCAAACCGAGGAGCAGGCGCGCAACAAAATTCAGATGCTGCAGCTGCGGCTGAAGCAGGGTGAGGATTTCGCGACGTTGGCGCAAAATTATTCAGAAGATCCTGCCTATGCGCCCAACGGCGGCGACTTGGGGAACGTGCCGGAATCGGCGCTGGACAAGGCGAATCCAGAGTTACGCAAAGTGATTATGGACATGGCGCCGGGCCAGATTTCGCCGATCATCCACACGCCCGAAGGCTACCGGATTATCAAAGTTCTGGGGAAGAGTATGGCGGGGCAGCGCGAGCTGAGTGATCCACGGGTGCAGGAAGAGATTCGGCGGACCGTATTCAACCGAAAAGATCAGCTACTTCGCGCCGCCTTTGTGGAAACAGCGCGCGACCAATCGAAAGTGGTGAATTACTTTGCGCAGTCGGTTCTGGAAAGCCGCGATAAACGGTAGCAGTTAGTGCGTGGCAGCAGCCGCCGCTTTTGGAGCAGGCGGTGGATTCTGGTGCACCTGCTCCATGTAAGTGCGGACGAAATCGCGATACTCTATCGGAATCTGGTCGCGATGCAATTCGCCGCCCGCATCGCTGTGCACCGCGTTCTGGTTAGAGTACTGCGTTTTCAGTTGCTGCGCACCGGAAGGCTTCTCGACGGTCATTTCGCCGGTCAGCGAAGCCGAACGTTTACCGATGATTTCCGCTAGCTTGCCCATAGCCTTCAATTGCTCGGCGTCCTGCATTTCTTTGCGGCCGTCGTTACGGCCGGCCCCGGACTGGGCATTGTTGCCATGCTCGTTGTTCGATGCTGTGGCGTCGCCCTGTTGACCTGGCTGGTTCTTTTCTACCGCCTGAGCGTCGGAGTTGCTTTCGCCTTTTGACGTGTCCCCTTGCTTGTCGCTCTTGCTACCGGCCTTTTTCTCGCTGCGATCTTTTGCGGATTGCTGTGAAGCTTGTGACTCATCGTCGCCGGGAGATTTCTGGCCGTCGTTCGAATTTTTCTGGCTGCTTGCATCTTTCGGCTTGACGGCTTGCTCCAGCTTTGAGGCCATACCGCCGAGGGCATCTTTCATACGATCGAGAACACTGCTGGCGTGCGATGGATCCTGTTTTGCACTGGGCGATGATGTATTGCCGTTCTGCGATGCGGGGCTCTGCGAGTCGGGCTTGGCATCGGATAGCGAGTTCGAGCCGCTGTGCGGGTCGGTAGGCTGTCCATTCTGAGCGGATGAGGAAGGCTTGTCGGTGCGCGGCGGTGTGCCCGGCATTTCAGGCAACTGCAAATCGGCATCGGCGGACTTCTGCCCATGCGGGCCTGCTGCTTGATCTTCCTCAGCGGCTTCTGCGCCGGTGCGGTCTAGCATCGATTGCAGGCTTGCAGGGAGTAACGGCCGATGCAGATCGAGCTGTGGAGACTTGTCCCCAGCGCAAGGCGAGCAGAGTGCAGCAGAGGACAGTCAAGAAAGCCGGGAGAAACCACACGCGACGAAAGTGGACCGGGAAGGCCGAACGGGGGTCGACTGATTGCGCAAGCGCTTCGGCGGATTCGATCTGCACCGCCCAGGTTCGGGGAGCCGCAGCGGCGGGCTGACTAGAATGTGCCAAGCCGTTGAAAGCGAGTCGTGGAGCTGGAGACGGTCATCGAGCAGTTGTGCCACACCATAGCTGTTCGTCCGGCGACCGTAGATGCGCACCGCCGCTAGAGCGATGCCGCCGACGGCGAACAGCAAGAGCCAGAGCGGATGCAGGTAACGCGTACCAAGAACCAGCAGCAGCGCCAACCCGCTAAAAAATGCGGTCAGCGCCCACGGCAACTGTTCCAATACCAGCGCCAGATAGTGACGCCGAAGGGCCGCGGACACGGTGGAGAGGACGGGGCTGAGCGGGCGGGCCGCAATGGTACTCGCCATGATGAGGAGACTGCGTTCAGGACTAATTGTCCCACTCCGGTAGGATGAAAAGCATAGAAAATGCTGCGATTTGAAACAGCCGGGGAGTCGCATGGGGAGTGCCTGGTGGCGACGCTGACGGGATTGCCCGCGGGCGTGCCGGTGAATTGCTTATTTGGACCGGCAATTGTGGCGACGGCAGCAAGGCTACGGCCGCGGCGGCCGCATGAAGATCGAAACCGATCAGGTGCACATCGTCGTCGGGCGTCCGGCATTCGCAGACCATCGGGCTCCCCGATCGCCATTCTGATCGAGAACAAAGACTGGAAGAACTGGAGCGGCATCTCTGCCGGTGGAGGCGAAAGACGCCGAACCGGGCAAAGGCAAGCCGGTGGAGCGGCCGCGGCCCGGGCACGCGGACCTGGCCGGGCGCCATCAAATACAACTTTCCCGATGCGCGTTACATCCTGGAGCGGGCCAGCGCGCGGGAAACAACGGCGCGCGTGGCGGTCGGGCGCGCTGGCGAAAACGTTTCTGCAGCGAGTTCGGCATCGAGGTGTTGAGCCACGTGGTGGCGGTCGGGCCGGTGCGCCTGGAGCGCCGGCCGCTGGGACGAGATTGTAGCCGTCAGCGAGCGCGACGAGGTGCTGCTCGGCTGCGTCGATGCGGAAACGGAAGCGCGCATGAAAGAGGCGGTGGATCGTCGCCTACCGCACCGGCGACACCATCGGCGGCGTCTTTGAAGTAGTGGCGCATGGGCTGCCGGTCGGGCTTGGGCTCTCACATCACCTGGGATACGCGGCTGGACGGAAGACTGGCGCAGGCGATCGTCTCGATTCAAGCTGTGAAAGGGCGTGGAGATCGGGCTCGCGGAAGAGGGCGCGCGGTCTTACGGCTCGACTGTGCAGGACACCATCCATTACGACAAGGAGGCACAGCGAGTTTCACCGCGGCTCGAACCGCGCCGGCGGGCTTGAAGGCGGCATCACGAACGGCCAGGACGTGGTCGTGCGGGGTTTGCTGAAGCCGATTTCGACGCTTGCGGCGGCCGCTTGAATCGGTGGATCTGCCGACCCGTGAACCGGCGCTGGCCGCCTACGAGCGTAGCGATGTGGCGGTGGTGCCGGCGGCGGGCGTGATCGGCGAAGCGATGGTGGCGCTGATGCTGGCGCAGGCATTTCTTGAGAAATTCGGCGGCGATTCGCTTGCGCGAAACGAAACGCAATTACGAGGGGTATCTCGACCAGGTGAAGAGCGTTTTAGACTGAAGTAGATGGTTCGAAAGATTGTGAAGTACGGCGATCCCGTACTGGAGCAAAAGTGCCGAACCGGTGACCGAATTCGACACGCCGGAACTGAAGCAACTGATTGCGGACATGTGGGAGACGATGTATGCCGCGAAGGGAGTCGGGCTTGGCGGCGCCGCAGATCGGCATGTCGCAAGCGAATCTCGGTGATCGATATCAGCGTCGGCGAGGACGAAGACGAAGAAGATCGTGATCATCAATCCGGAGGTCATCTTCGAAGGAAGGCAAGCAGACCGGTGAAGAAGGCTGCCTGAGCATTCCCGGGTTTTCGCGAGCAGGTCACGCGCGCCAATAAAGTGAAGGTACGCGCGCAGAACGCGAAGGGCGAAGTCGATCGAACTCGACAGGCGAGGAACTGCTGGCGCGGGCTTTTCAGCACGAGATCGATCACCTGAACGGCATTCTTTTCATCAATCATCTGAGTGCGTTGAAGCGCGACATCATCCGGCGCAAGATCAAGAAGCTGCAAAAAGCCGGCGAGTGGGATTAAGCGCGCGCATGCGATGCGTGTCGTCTTTCTGGGCACGCCGGAGTTTGCGGTGCCCATCGCTGCAGGCGCTCGTCGAAGGCGGGCATCGAGGTGGCGGCGGTGTTCACGCAGCCCGACCGGCCAAAGGGCCGCGGCAAGCAACTGAGCTGCATCGCCCGTGAAGCAAGCGGCGCTGCAGCTGGGCTTCCGGTCCATCAGCCCGAGCGCATCCGGCGGCCGGAGAGTGTCGAACTACTGCGAGCGCTGCGGCGGACGCTGATGGTGGTGGTCGGCTACGGTCAGATCATTCCGCAGAGCGATCATCGACTTGCCGCCGCACGGCATTATCAACGTGCATGCTTCACTGCTGCCGAAATATCGCGGCGCCGCGCCGATCCAATGGGCGATCGCCAACGGCGAGACAGGAACCGGCGTGACCATCATGCAGATCGACGCGGGACTGGATACCGGCGACATGCTGCTGAAAGCGGAGACGGCGATCGGGCCGGATGAGACCGCGCCGGAATTGAGCGCGCGCCTGGCGCCGATGGGTGCGGAATTGCTGGTGCAGACGATTCGGCAGATTCGAAGCGGCGAATCGTCGCGCGAGAAGCAGAACAATGCGGAGGCGACGCTCGCGCCGATTCTCAAGAAAGAGGATGGGCTGGTGGATTGGACCGCTGAGCGGCTGCAGCAGATCTACAATCGGCTGCGCGGCTTCTACGCCGTGGCCGGGCGCTTACACCACCTTTCGCGGTCAGCGCACTTCTCATTACGGGCACGCAGCTGGCTGCTGACAGCCGGTGCCGTGCGCCCGGGCGAACTGCAGGTCGAAGAAACGACGACTTGTTCGTCGGCTGCGGCGATGGCACCGCGCTCGAACTGCTGGAAGTACAGCTGGCAGGCAAAAAGCGTATGACGCGCCGAAGCTTTCTTAAACGGTTACGAGCTGATCGGACAGCGAGAGTTTGGGAGACACGGCTTGAACTTCCGCTGGGTTATCGTTATGCGGCGACCTACGCCGGCATCCGCAAAGATCAGAGCAGGACGACCTCGCTCTGATTGTCTCGGATACGCCCGCCGCAGCGGCCGCAGTTTTTACACACAACGTGGTGCAAGCCGCTCCGGTGCGACTTGCACGGCAGCATCTGAAAGCGTCGCGGGGCAAAGTGTCGGCGCATACTGGTGAACGCCGGGAACGCGAATTGCGCCACCCGACCGGCGAGCGGTGGCGCTGACCTCGCTGCAAGGCGGTTGCCGAAGCCACTCGCATACGCGGCCAAGCAGGTCTTGCCCGCGTCGACCGGCGTGATCGGAGTGGAACTGGACCCGAACCTGATCACCGATGCGCTGCCGAACCTGGTCGGCGATCTGTCGAGCCCGACAGTTTTGAAGATGTGGCGCGCGCCATCATGACCACGGAACTGCGGCTGAAGACCGCGTCCGAAGAGGTGCAGCTTGCGGAAGGCACGTGCGTATCGCGGGCATGACAAAAGGCTCCGGCATGATCCAGCCGAACATGGCGACGACGCTGGCTTTCGTCATGACGGACGCCGTCATCGCGCCGCGATGATCTGCGAAGATGCTGGCGCGCGTGCGATCGAGCGCAGCTACAACTCGCTCACGGTGGACGGCGATATGTCGACCAACGAACGTGGTCGCTGCTGGCCAACGGCGCGTCAGGCGTCAAGCTGACCGAGAAGGACGCGCGGCCAGTTCGAAGAGCCGCTGCACGAGCGTGATGGAGGAGCTGGCGGAGCAGATCGCCGCCGACGGCGAAGGCGCGCGCAAGCTGATCATGATCGCGCGTCTGGGCTTCACAGCGATGAAGAAGCGCGCCAGTCGCTCGCGCCATCGCCAATTCGCCGCTGGTGAAGACGGCGATCGCCGGCAGCGATCCGAACTGGGGCCGCATTCTGTGCTGCCGCCGGATATTCTGGCGTTGTTTTCGATCCGGCTAACATGGCCGTGTTCCTGCAACGGGTGCCGGTTTGTCAGGGCGGTCTGGCGGCCGACTTCGATGAGGCCGAGTATGAAGGCCAAACTCGGCGACTCCCAAGTCCGGATTCGAATCGTGCATGCCGGTAAGGGACACGGAGAAGCGCGCGTTTCTTCACTTGCGATCTCACCGAAGGCTACATTCAAATCAATGGCAGTTATCGGACGTAGGGTTTCCTGGCGGGCGGGATCTTGCTGGGCTTTGAGCTTCGCGCGGATCAGGCGCAAGATGCGTTGCAGGTGATTGGGCGCATGACTTCAGCGCTGGGCGATAACGATGCCGCAGGCGCTATGAGCGTGTTCGACCCTAGCTGCCCGCAGTACAACGACCTGTCGAATGCTTTATCGAACTTAGTCGCGTCTTACCTGCTTACTAACGAGGCCGACGTGATGGATGAGGTCGATAAGCCGAACCAGACAACGCTGGTGCTGGATTGGACGCTCACTTTGCGCAGCCAATCGAGCGACCAAAGCGTTCAACGGCGTCAAGAAGTGCACGTGCGCTTAGCAAGGAACGCGAACTCTTGGAAGATCGTGGAGTTCGCGCCTGTTTCCTTGTTTAGCCCTCAGATGTGAGGTTCCGTCGTTATTCCGGAACGTTGAAGGCGTAGATCATATCGCCGGCGCCC
>CAVWGO010000008.1:0-14774 GCA_963754595.1 uncultured Acidobacteriaceae bacterium
CGAAGACACTAAGAAACAGGCGCTTGTCAAACTGCATGGAGTGACGAATAAGATCGGCTATCCGGAGCAGTGGAGAGATTATTCGAGCGTCAAGATCGTCGAAGGAGACTTGGTGGGAGATATCCGGCGCTGCCGCGCTTTTGAGGACCGGCGCGACTTAGACAAGATCGGCCATCCTGTCGATAGAAACGAGTGGGGAATGACGCCGCCCACTATCAGCGCTACTACAGCCCCGCCGAGGAACAACATCAACTTCCCCGCAGGTATTTTGCAGCCACCGTTCTATAGTCGGTGAGCCGCGACGAAGCTGTGAATTTCGGAGGCTATTGGTGCTGGTGATCGGTCATGAACTCACGCATGGGTTTGACGACCAGGGTCGCCAGTTTCGATGCGGACGGCAATCTTCGCGATTGGTGGACCAAGCAGGACGAAGCGGAATTCAAGAAGGCGCGTCGGACTGCATAGTCGAACGAATATCAAAGGTTTCAGTCCGGTTCCTGGAGTGAACTTGAACGGACGCCTCACGCTCGGTGAGAATGGTGCCGATAATGCCGGTCTCCGGCTGGCGTTTATGGCTCTTTCCAGCGCGCTTGAAAAGGGCAGTATCAAAGACGAGAAGGTGGAAGGGTTCACACCGGAACAGCGCTTTTTCCTGGGCTATGCCCAGTTGTGGTGTCAGAATGCCCGTCCGGAGGAGTCATTGCGGCTGGCGCAAACGGACCCGCACTCGCCAGGACGTTTCCGAGTGGATGGTGTAGTGAAGAATATGCCTGAGTTTGGAAAAGCGTGGGGATGTTCGGCCCGGTACGCCGATGGTCGCCGCGCAAGGATGCCGCGTTTGGTAAGGCGCGCCGGTGTGTCCCTATTGCGTACGCTCGCCTTCTCGGTTCTGTTGACGTGCGCCGCGCCGCTGGCTCCGGCACAGCTGACCGCTCAGCAAATACTCCAACAGAAAGCGCAGCCTTCCGGTTTAGATATACGCGCGATTGATAAAGCGGCGGATCCTTGTCAGGACTTTTATCAATACGCTTGCGGGACCTGGCGGAAAGAGAACCCAATTCCGGCAGACGAGGCAGCGTGGGGTCGCTTCAACGAGCTTCATGAGCGGATTGAGGTAACGTTGCGCGGCATTCTGGAAGACTCCGCAAAGAATCAAAACCGCAGCGCCGATGACCAGAAAATCGGTGCGTTTTACGACGCCTGCCTGGACGAGGCCGCCATTCAGCAGCGCGGCGCAGCTCCTCTCCAACCTGAGTTGAAGCGTATCAGCGACATCAACAATATGGATACGCTGGTTGCCGAACTGGCGCATTTGCACGAAGAACAGGTGCCCGCGTTTTTCAACTTCGGTTCGTCTCCAGATCCTAAGGATGCGCGTATGACGATCGGGGATCTCGGTCAGGGCGGTCTGGGTCTGCCGGAACGCGATTACTATTTTCGTGACGATGCGCAGTCGAAGCAGATCCGAGAGAAGTATGTGGCCCTGCTTGCCAAGCTTTTCACGCTGTCGGGTACACCGGCGTCGGCCGCAGCATCCGATGCTCAGCGGGTAATGGCTTTAGAGACTACACTCGCCAAAGCGTCGCTGGACGTGACCAGCATGCGGAACCCGGATCTGTTGGTTCACGAGATGCCGCCTAGTGCCCTTCAGGAACTCACTCCCCAATTTCAGTTTGCGGCGTTCTTCACGGATCTGAAGACACCGACGATGGACAAGATCAACGTGGATGAGCCCGATTTCTTCAAGGCCTTTAACACGCTGACAACAGCCGGGGACTTGGAGACGATTAAGCTCTACCTCAAATCTCAGTACTTGAACGCCAGCTCTAATTTGTTGCCGCAGGCCTTCGTGGATGCCCATTTTGACTTTTATGGGCGTACTCTGCGCGGGCAACAACAACTGCGGCCGCGCTGGAAGCGTTGTGTCACTACTACGGACAGTGAACTCGGCGACGCACTCGGACGCATCTTCGTTGAGCGTACGTTCGGCAAAGAAGGAAAAGAACGGACGCTTCAACTGGTACACGAAATTGAAACTCAGATGGGGCACGAGATTGAGTCGCTAAGCTGGATGACGCCTGAAACCAAGAAGCAGGCGTTGGTGAAGTTGCACGCAGTGGCGGATAAAATCGGCTACCCCGAGAAGTGGCGCAACTACGCAGGTGTCACGATCACGAAAGACGACTACTTTGGCGATTACTATCGCGCCAACGAATATGAAAACCGCCGCGATCTGAATAAGATCGGTAAGCCCGTCGACCGCATGGAGTGGGGTATGACGCCACCCACAGTGAATGCGTATTACGATCCGACGCAGAACAACATAAATTTCCCGGCCGGTATCCTGCAGCCTCCGTTCTATTCGAATCAAGCGGACGACGCCGTGAACTATGGGGCTATAGGAACCGTTATCGGCCACGAACTGACGCACGCCTTCGACGACCAGGGCCGCAAATTCGATGCTGACGGCAATCTGACCGACTGGTGGCAGAAATCCGATGCCGCCCAGTTCACGCAGTTAGCGGGCTGTTACGTGAATGAATACAGCAATTTCACGGTGCTTCCTTCCGTGCATGTGAACGGGCAACTCACGTTGGGAGAGAATACCGCTGACAACGGGGGCATTCGGCTGTCCTATCTAGCATTGATGGACCAACTGGCGAAGAGATCCATTGCTCCGGATCGAAAGCAGGATGGCTACACTGCGCCCCAGCAGTTCTTTTTGGGTTTTGCACAAGTCTGGTGCGACAACGAACGTCCAGAGGCAGAACGCGAGCAAGTGCAGACCGACCCGCATTCGCCGGCCCAATTTCGCGTCAACGGGGTGGTTTCAAACTCGCCCGAGTTCAGCGAGGCGTTTGGTTGCAAGGCCGGGCGACAAGATGTACGCGGCACATCCATGCCGTGTCTGGTAACAAATTCCATGTCAGATCAGAACGCAGCGAATCCACTTCTGGTTGAGCAGCGCCCCATCCCTTTCGGCGCTATTCGCGCGGAGCAAGTAGTACCCGGTATCGCAACGTCTTCTGCCGGAGATGCGCGAACGCATGAAAGCGTGGGCGTCCCCCGAAACACCACGCACCTACGAAAGCGTGTTGCTGGCGCTTGATCGGGCTACCGATCCCCTGGACTACGCGATGACAGTTGTCCGCCACCTCGAGTCGGTTGCGACAACGCCGGAACTGCGCGCCGCTTATAACGCGATTCAAGAGCCTGTCAGCTCTTTCTATACTTCCATTCCACTCGATTCGAATTTATGGTCCGCCGTGAAAGCGGTATGCCGAAAGTGCAGGTGCCAAGACTCTGGAGCGCGTTCATCGGCGCTTTCTGCAAAAGACCGTTACGGGTTTTCGGCGTGCTGGCGCTGATCTTGATGCCGCTGGAAAGAAGAAGCTCGAAGAGCTTGACGTAGCGCTCACCAAGGCGACTACTAAGTTCGCTGAGCATGTTCTCGACGCTACAAATGCTTTGATCTGCTAATTACAGACGAAGCGAAGCTGGCTGGCTTGCCCGCTTCCGCACGTTCGGCTGCACGCGAAAGTGCCCTTGCCAAGCAGAAAGATGGATGGCGCTTTACATTCCAGGCTCCTAGCTACGTGCCGCGTTATGACATATCTAGACGACCGGGCAATTCGCCGCGAGATGTGGGAAGCCTCTAATCGCCGGGGAACGCAGGGCGACTACGATAACCGTTCTTTGGTTGTGGAAATTCTGGAGCTGCGGCGCGAAAAGGCACGCCTGTTGGGTTACCACGATTTTGCCGATCTGGTGCTGGAAGAGCGTATGGCAGGTCAAGGCGCTAAAGCCCAGGCGTTCGTGGAAGTTCTGCGCGACAAAACGGAACCCTTTTTTGAGACGGAAAACCAGCACTGCGCGCGTTTGCGGCCACGCTGGGCTATGAGGGTCTGGAGCCCTGGGACGTTGGCTATGTAGCCGAAAAGCAGCGTCTTGCGCTTTACCACTTCGATGAAGAGGAGCTGCGGCCGTATTTTTCGCTCGACCGAGTAGTCGCCGGCATGTTCGATATCTTTGGCCGGGTTCTCGGAATACAGGTAGTGGAGGAACCGGGTGTCCCGGCGTGGGATCCGGCGGTGAAGTACTACCGGGTGAAAGATGTCGCCAGTGGCCTTTTGCTAGGCGATTTCTATGCGGATTGGTTCCCACGTGAGAACAAGCGCGGCGGGGCCTGGATGGATTCGCTCATCACTGGCAATCCAGACAAGAACGAACCCCACGTGGGCCTCATATGCGGCAATCTGACTCCTCCCGTGGGCGACAGACCGTCTCTTCTCACGCATAACGAAGTGGAGACAATCTTCCACGAGTTCGGTCATCTGCTGCACCATACCTTGAGCCGCGTGCCTGTACGAAGCCTGGCTGGTACCAATGTTCCCTGGGATTTCGTTGAACTACCCTCGCAGATCATGGAGAACTGGACCATGGAGCGGGACGCGCTGAACCTGTTCGCACGCCACTACGAAACGGGCGAGCCGATACCGGAAGACTTGTTTCAGAAGATGAAGCGCGCCCGCACTTTTCGCAGCGCCAACGGTCAGATGCGGCAACTCGGCTTCGCTCTGGTCGACTTGAAACTGCATCGCGAGTTCGATCCGGCGCACCATGGCGACGTACTCGAATACGCCCGCCAGCTGTTGCAGCAGTTCGCGCCCGCTGCCTTACCGAGAGGCTATGGCATGATTGCCAGCTTTACGCATTTGTTCGCGAGCCCGGTGGCGTACGGCGCAGGCTACTATTCCTACAAATGGGCTGAGGTCCTGGACGCCGATGCCTTCACGCGCTTCCGGAAAGAAGGTATCTTCAACGCGGAGACCGGGAAGGCCTACCGCCAGAACATTCTGGAACGCGGGAACAGTCAGGATCCGTCCGAACTTTACAGGCAGTTCATGGGCCGCGACCCCGACGCAAATGCACTGCTGGAGCGCTTGGGCCTGCAACAAGCCGCCTGAAGTTGGGGGTACAACACAGATATGGCAACAGCGGGCACCCGCGGTGCTAGCGACCAGTCGGATGAAGACATAACGGCTCTAAAAGACGCACTCACTGCTGCCGAGCAGCGTGCGGAGCAAGCCGAAGCCGCGGCTACTTCCGCCAAAGAAGAACTTCAAGGGTTTGTCTACGCTGCCAGTCACGACGTGAAAGAGGCGTTGCGCTCGGTGTCTGCTTACGCGCAATTGCTTGTGCGTCACGTTCCCGCCGACGGAGAGCTTGGAGAGTTTGGTCAGTACATCACCGAGGGGGTGCGGGTCGCCGTTGCCATCATCGACCGCTTGAATACCTACTCGCGCATCGATGTGGCGCCTCGCAAAATGATGGTGAAGCTCGGTGTAATCGCACAGGTGGCGGTCCTCAATCAACAGCGTGCGATACAGCAGGCCGAAGCCAAAGTCTCAATTAGCGCCGATATGCCGGAAGCAAATATCAACGAGTCGCAATGGACCGTTCTGTTTGACAACCTCATCGACAACGCCATCAAGTATCGCGGAACCAACCAGCTACATATCGAAATTTCCGGCGAGGAGACGGAGGATGGTATCGAAGTCTCCGTCCGGGATAACGGCGGGGGCATTCAGCCGGCGTACCAAGAGATGGTTTTTCTGCCTTTCAAACGGCTACACGGAAAGGATATTCCCGGGGTTGGCCTTGGGCTCTCCTTTTGCCGAAAAATAGCGCACGCGCACCACGGCAAGATCTGGGTCGAAAGCGACGGCCAACACGGATCTGTGTTCAAGATATTGCTGCCTTACTGACAGTCCCGTGTAGGTGAATGGCCAATCCTGGCCTGTGTTGGTGCATTTCAACCAGGCGCTTAAAGCTGGTTGCAGCCGTTAGCCTTTGGGAGTGAAGAGCTTAACGATTGGCCTGTGGCGTGATCTGGAAGTGGCATTGTTATGTGCCGCGCGCTTGTTGCCTATCTCCTGTCGTTCAGCTTGTTGGTTCTCAATCCGGCACTGCCGCGTGTCTATGGACAATCCAGCGGCCAGCAAGACCAAACGGCGAATGATTCGGGTTATTGGTCGATGCCGCCAGACCATGAGATGGCGCAAGCCTATCCGCCAGAACCAAACTACGGAGGGTCTTCAAACGCGCCGTATGGCGGGAATCCCTCCTCTGGTGCAAGTTCGCCGTATGGTGATCCGGCAGCATCGGGACCGAATGGGAACGAGCCCGAATACGATCCCGCTGACAGGGATCATGGGGTGGCCCGCCTCAGCATCGCGGATGGCGAAGTCAATGTTCGTCGAGGCGACACGGGCGAAGCCGTTGCCGGTGCCATAAATGCACCCTTGCTGACTCAGGATCATGTCGAAACCTCTCCGAACGGTCGCGCCGAGGTGGAACTCGACTCGGGCGATGCGGTGCGGCTAGCTCCGAGTACCGCATTGGGTTTCGCGGACCTTCGCTATCATCGAGCGCAAATCCAACTAGGGCTTGGCACTGTTCTTTATCGAGTTCTGCGTCCAGCTTCGAACGACGTTGAGATCGACACTCCGAGTGTGGGTGTACGCGCCGCCGGAACCGGCGAGTTCCGCATTTCCGTCTACGACGATGGCACCACTCAAGTGACGGTTCGGTCCGGCCGGGCCGAAGTGCTTAGCGCAAATGGCCGCGAACCGCTGAATCCGGGACAAAGCCTGCTGATCCGTGGCGATTCTTCCCATGTGGAGTACCAATGGGTTTCCGCGCCCGCATTCGATCAACTGGAAGCGTGGAGCCGTGAACGGGACCGTCAGCTGCTGGCATCGCAAAGCTATCGCTACGTCAATCCCGATGTCGATGGAGCGGATGATCTTGACCGGTATGGCTCCTGGGTCGGTTCGCAGTATGGTCAAGTCTGGCAGCCGCAAACGCCGTCGGCGGACTGGGCGCCATATAGCAACGGCGATTGGACGTACGAACCCTATTACGGCTGGACTTGGGTCGACGCAGCTCCTTGGGGATGGGCTCCCTATCATTATGGCCGCTGGTTCTACAACGACTCGCGCGGCTGGTGCTGGTGGCCGGGATCGGTCGGAGCTGCGACTTACTGGTCGCCGGCGCTAGTTGGTTTCTTCGGCATTGGCGCAGGGCTAGCATGGGTAGCGCTGGCGCCTTTCGAGCGGTTTCACCCATGGTGGGGTTCCGGATATCGGGGCGGCGGCTTCGGAGGGTATGGCTATCGCGGTGGCGTCTGGGGCGCGTACCGCAATGCAGGTTTTCGTGGCGGGGCAATCTTCGCATCGCGCGGCCAATTCGGCTTGCACAACGTCCGGTATGGCTTCGCCGACCGAAACCAACTGGCGCACGCGAGCTTCATTGGCGGACGGATACCGGTAACGCCCGGTCGCACCAGCTTCGCCTTCTCTAACCGCACTGCCTTCGCGAACCAGCGATTCTCGTCCGTTGGCCAACGCGGGTTTTTTGGTTCGCAGCAAGCAGCGCACGGCGGCTTCGTCGGCTCTGCCGGGGTGGGTCGCTCGGGGTACTACGGCGGCAATGCTCGTGGTGCTTTCGGTGCTGAAGCGAGCCGCTCGCAGGGCGCCTGGCACAGCTTTGGAGATCCAGGGCACAGCCCAGGCGTGCGTCAAAATTTCACGGCCCAAGCACCGTCTTCAGGTGGGTGGCACAACTTTGGACAAGCGGGCCATGGCTCGTCGGAGCCAAACGCTTCGTATGCGCAGAGACCGGCTCAAAATTGGCAGCAGCACGGACAAGCGCCGTCCGGACGCAGTTTTAGCCCCAGCTACTCGCAATCGCCCCGACCGTCGTGGGGTAATTCGAATGGCGGCTATCACGCTAGCGGCGGCGGATTCGGTTCCTACCAGGCACCCCGCTACAGCGCGCCGTCACATTCTGGCGGCGGCGGTCAGTCCTATGGGGCAAATACCCATACGTCGCAACCGCATGTTGCCAGCGGTGGCAATCGCGGTGGCGGATACTCCGGCGGTGGGAGTCACGCCTCCGGGGGCAGCCACTCGTCCGGTGGCGGTGGCCATCATCGATAATTCCAAACGCTTCGTATTGGTTTTGTTTCAGAATGGCTTCGTCCGGTGCTCCCTGACGAGCTAGACTGTTAAGAAATCATGCCGCTGCCGTCGGACGAGTTTTACCGCATCAGAAAGCTCCCGCCTTACGTATTTGCTGTCATCAACGAGCTCAAGGCACAAGCACGAGCAGCCCATCAAGACATTGTCGATATGGGCATGGGAAACCCGGATGGGGCGACCCCGCAAGCAGTCGTCGATAAACTGGTGGAAGCGGCTCGCAATCCGCGCAATCACCGGTACTCGCTCTCAAAGGGTATTCCACACCTGCGCAGCGCCATCGTCGATCGTTATCAGGCGCAGTATGGCGTCTCGCTCGACCCCGATACGGAGGCGATTGTCACCATCGGAGCCAAGGACGCGCTGGCACATCTCTTGTTCGCGATCATCGGTCCAGGGGACGCGGTGGTCTCTGCTAATCCTGCCTATCCGATCCACCAATACGGCGTAATCATGGCTGAAGGTGAAGCTGTGATGCTGCCGATGCCGGACCCGGCCACCTTTCTGCAGGCCCTACGTGATCATTACCGGACGGCTGCCAAAACGCCAAAGGTGATTCTGATTTCCTTTCCGCACAATCCCACCACCGTCTGTGTCGATCTGGACTTTATGCGGGAGATCGTGGAGATCGCTCGCGAATACGGCTCCTATATCATTCACGATTTCGCATATGCCGAGCTCGGGTTCGACGGTTATCGTCCGCCGAGCATTTTGCAGGTTCCCGGAGCGGCCGAACATGCGGTGGAGATCTACTCCATGACCAAGAGCTACAACATGGCGGGTTGGCGGGTTGGCTTTTGCCTTGGGAATCGCAAGCTGATTGCCGCTCTCGCCAGGATCAAGAGCTACCTGGATTACGGAATCTTCCAGCCAATTCAAATCGCTTCTATCATTGCGCTGCGAGAGTGTAGTGACGAACCTCGGAAGATCTGCCATACCTACCGCTCTCGGCGCGATGTTCTTGTGGAAGGACTTGCCCGCGCCGGTTGGCATGTAGAGCCGCCCAAGGGGTCCATGTTTGTATGGACGCAAATTCCCGAGCCATTCCGTGAGATGGGCTCGTTGGAATTTGCGAAAATGTTGATGAAGGAAGCATTGGTAGCTGTCTCGCCCGGGATTGGCTTTGGCCCTATGGGCGAAGGCTTCGTTCGGTTTAGCTTGATCGAAAACAATCACCGGACTCGTCAGGCCACCAGGAATATCGGAAACTTCTTGCAGCGCGAATCAGCTTTGGTGGGCTCGAGCGTTCTGCACGCCTAGATATTGCCGAATGTCTGCGCTCCCTGAGACCGCACTGCCCGAGCTCGTGGAGCTAACACAACTGGGGCCCAACGACCTGGACCCGCTTCTGGCAGCCGAAATCGACGTCTGGAAACGCCGCTTCTGCTGGGATTTCCGGCCGTCTGCCGATCTGCTGCGCCGCTTTCTGCAATTGCGTGCGCTGTACGGATATGCCTTGCGCTTGCATGGCGAATTTATCGGCTATTCATACTATGTTTGCGAAGCGCGCAAAGGTCTGATTGGAGATTTCTTTGTTCGCGACGAGTACGCGGGCGTGGCTCAGGAACTGCACCTTCTGCGCGCTGTGGTCTCGGCGCTTGTGCAAACTCCGGGCCTGCGCCGCATAGAATCTCAGCTGATGCTGATTCGCACCCCACCTGGAGCCGCAGCGTTTCCTCTGCATTCTCATCTTCTGCGGCACGACCGTTTCTACATGGAGGCAAACCACGCTGCTATTCGCGCCTTGCCGATAACGGTTCCAACGTTCCGAGTGCGTTTCGTTCGCTGGGAAGACCGCTTCATGGAGGACATGGCGCACCTCTTGTCGGCTGCCTACCGCGGTCACGTCGATAGCGAGATAAACGATCAGTATCGAAACATTCCGGGCGCCCGGCAGTTCTTGAACAACATCGTTCGCTATCCGGGATGCGGTCGGTTTGCGCCCGAAGCATCTTTATTAGCGCTGGATGCGTCCACCGGTCGGGTGTGTGGAATGTGCCTCGCCAGCCACGTGAGCGATAAAGCGGGGCACATTACGCAGGTTTGCGTGTTACCTGCACTTCGCGGTGTTCACCTCGGCTACGAAATGGTCCGGCAGACGGCGCTTCGGCTGTTTGAGGGCGGCACACAAAGCGTAAGCCTCACAGTCACTTGCGCGAACATGGATGCCGTTCGTCTGTATCAATCGATGGGATATGTGATTCAAGCCTCGTTCCCGGCACTTGTGTGGGAGGGCTTCTGACCAAACCGCTCTTTTACCCGCCGGTGCGCTTGTAACTTTGCGACTACAAATCACGCCCAACAATTTGCTCTCCACAGGCTTTTTTTCGCCGCAGGCGGTAGTGCGTTCATTTGGGCGCATCTGCACGCTTGCCACCTTCCTGACCGTTACTTCGATCGTCCCCGCATACTCGCAGCAGTCCGTTAACAATCCACAAGGCTCACCTACTCCCGGACAGGTTGTCTCGTCTTCCGGGCCGCCCGAGCCTTCGACGCCTCCGCCCATGAGTCAAGCGCAGCGCAGAGAAGTCGCCAAGGAACAGCTGAAACAGCAGGAGCGGCAGCGGATTCTGGGTATTATTCCGGAGTTCAACACGACCGGCATCTCGAATGCCGAGCCTTTGACCGCAAAGCAGAAATTTGCTCTGGCATTCAAAAGCACAACCGACCCTTTCCAGTTTGTGTTTGCTGCGATCGACGCTGGCGTGTCCCAAGCTGATAATGGTTTTCCGGGCTACCACCAGGGCGTGGAAGGCTACGCCAAACGCTTTGGGGCATCGTATCTGGACAGCTTCGACGGAGCGATCCTCGGCAATGCGCTCTTGCCGAGCCTACTGCACGAGGATCCTCGGTACTTCAGGAAAGGCACTGGAACTTTCAGGCAACGGTTGGTATATTCCATGCTCAGCACGGTCCGAGCAAGGTCCGACAGCGGCGGCTGGGTTCCGAACTATGGAAACATTCTCGGAAACATCGCGGCTGGGGGAATTTCGAATCTTTACTATCCCTCGAGCGATCGCGGCGCTGACCTCACATTCGAACGCGCTCTTACGGTCTCGGCTGAAGGTGCTATCGGCGCCTTCCTGTATGAATTTTGGCCTAATGTCCAAAACTGGGAAAGAAGGCGGCAAGAGCGCAAGCGCGCGCAAGTCGGTCCCTAATTAGCGACTTCGGCTTCTACGTCCGCCAGTTCTTCAATGGCAGCACGCAGTGCACTAAGTAATTGCGGCGCGACGAGGGTTGTCTCCATTGGGATCTTCAACACTCCCGCAGGCGTAAACTGGGCTCCTTGCGTGTTGCGTACGAGTGCCATCAACTTCAGCGGGTTCACTTTGCTCTGTTGATGGAACTTGATATTGGCAAAGCCATGCCGCCGGTCGATGGATTCGATGCCAGTGCGCTCTGCAAAACTCTTCAGCAGAGCGAACTGCACAAGGTTCCGGACTTCCTCCGGCAACAGTCCGTAGCGGTCTGACATCTCGTCCAGGACCCGCTTCGATTGTGCATCATCGCGAATGTCCGCGATTCGTTTGTAGTACCGAAGCCGTTGCGCCTCGTCGGCTATGTAAGTGGTCGGAATGCGGATGTCTAATCCGAGGTTTAGAGTTGAATGAATCTCCAGCGGTACTTCTTCGCCCTTCAGTTCCCGTACGCTTTCTTCCAAGAGTCGTACGTACGTGTCGTAACCAACAGCTTCGATGTGCCCGTGCTGTTCACCGCCCAGTAGATTCCCGGCACCTCGAAGTTCCAAATCGAGAGCAGCAATCTTAAAGCCCGCTCCGAGGTCACTAAACTCCTTCAGCGCCGCCAAGCGCTTTCGTGCAATCTCACTCAACTGCGTGTCTGCTGGCACCAGCAGGTACGCATACGCGCGCCGGTTCGACCGTCCCACTCGCCCTCGCAATTGATACAACTCGCTAAGGCCGTAGCGCTCCGAATTTTCAATGATGATCGTATTCGCGAGTGGTATGTCCAGGCCGTTCTCGACGATGGTGGTGCAGACAAACACGTCGTATTCGTGCTGCATGAATCCCAGCAGCACCTTCTCGAGTTCCGATTCGCCCATCTGTCCATGTCCCACCCCGATGCGGGCATTCGGCAGTAGCTCGCGAATAAAGCCCGCCCGCATAAAGATGGTGTCGACGCGATTGTGAACAAAATAAACTTGGCCGCTGCGGGCCAGTTCCTGCTCGATGGCCGTTTTGATGAGATCGGGATTAAAGTGCGCCACTACTGTTTGAACGGCCAGTCGATCCTTGGGCGGGGTTTCGATCACCGACATGTCTCTCAGACCCAGCAGCGACATATGCAGGGTACGGGGAATAGGCGTCGCCGACATGGTCAACACGTCGACGTTGTGCCGCATCTGCTTCAACCGTTCTTTGTGGCGCACACCGAAGCGCTGCTCTTCATCGACAATCAGCAGGCCAAGGTCACTGAATTCGACATCCTTCGACAGCACGCGATGGGTGCCAATGAGTACATCCACCTTTCCTTGCGCGACATCGTCCAAGACTGCTTTCACCTCTTTTGCGGTGCGGAACCGGCTAACCAGTTCGATTCGCACCGGAAACGACTGAAAGCGTTTTTTGAAGGTCTCGAAGTGTTGAAACGAGAGCACCGTGGTCGGCGCTAGAACGGCTACCTGCTTGCCATCACCCAACGCCTTAAACACAGCCCGCATGGCGACTTCGGTCTTACCGAATCCCACGTCGCCGCACAACAACCGGTCCATCGGTTGTTCACCCTCCATGTCGTTCTTAATTTGGGTGACCGCGGTCAATTGGTCTTTTGTGGGCGCGTACGCGAAGGAATCCTCAAACTCCCGTTGCCAGTTGCTGTCCGGCGAGAATGAATACCCTTTGGCCATGCGCCGATGTGCATAGAGCTTTAGGAGTTCGTCCGCCATGTCACGCATTTTCGCCCGGACACGCGACTTGGTTTTCTCCCACGTGACGCCGCCAAGCCGGTCCAGATGCGGCTTTGCCTCTCCGGCCCCGCGAAACTTCTGCACCAGGTCAAGCCGCGTTAGAGGAACATATAGTTTTGATTCCCCCGCGTATTCCAACACCATGAAATCGCCCTTCTGCTCGCCTTGTGCAATTTCACGGATGCCAAGAAACTGCCCCACGCCATGCGTGGCGTGCACCACAAAGTCCCCCGGCTTCAGGTCGGCGATGTCGGCCGCGAATGCCGCCATGCTGCTCTTCGTTGTCTGCTGCCTGGCGATGAGATCCGACGTTTCGAATAAGTCTTCTGAGCCAAAGATGGCCAGATCGGAATCCGGCAGCACGAAGCCGCGCCGGACGCAGCCTTTGATCAGGTAAGTGCTGGAGAGCGCGCCGGCGTGGTAGGCCCGCTCCACCAGCGAAGGCCGTGCACCGGCAGACGGATCATTTCCTAACTGATACGGAACACTGTATTCCTGCAGAACATCGGCCAGCCGTTCGATCTCGCCGGTTGATGGCGCAAAGAATGCAACTCGACTTCCTGCGTTGATGAAGCTTCTCGCTTCCGACACCGCAACCGCCATGTTGCCTTTGAACGTCAGGGACGGAAGCGTGCGGATGTGAAAGCTGTTTGCCGCGTCGCCCTCGGTGAACAACTCCAGTTCCTGAAGATTAACCTGCACGCGATTCTTGAAGCGCGACTGCAGTTCCTCCCAGCGTGCGAAGTTTTTCTCGGGCGGAAGCGGGGCAGGGCGGTCGGGATGATCCAGCCGTTGCCACAACCGTTCGGCGGCGGAGGCGCAAGCTTGCGGCTCATCGAAGAGAATCAGTGCATCCTGCTGCAGCGAAAAGATGTTATGTTCGCGGGGCCGGACAAGTGGTACCAGAAACTCCCAACCGGGAAATACTTCGCCTGGGTTTGAAAGGTCCAGCGATACTGCCTCCGCTGCTTCGGCCAACTCTCTTAGCAGAGAACGTGAGCGCGGATATTCGGCCAGCGGCAATAAGGTGGTCGCGTTGACTTTGAGAACAGAGCGTTGGCTCTCCACATCGAACTGCCGGATGGATTCGACCTCATCACCGAAGAACTCGACACGGACGGGACGCGAAGACTCAGCTGGGAAGACATCGAAGATGCCGCCGCGAAGCGAATACTCGCCCACCATTTCCACCGGTTCGCGGCGCTCGTAGCCAATGCTCTCGAGGTGTTGAACCAGATCTTCGAGCGACAGTTCTTCGCCAACACGAAGCGTCAATGCGAGTTGCCGGTAGAACTCAGCCGATTCGGTCCGGAGCAGTGCCGACGCGACCGGCACTACGGTGATCGGTATCCGCCGGGCCGACAACCGCCACAATCCAACAGCTCGCTTTTCCGAAATCTCGTCGTGCGGCGATAGCCGTTGGTGCGGCAGCAGATCCAGCGCGGGGATGAGCTGCGGACCCGGCACATCGCGCCCCTCGAAGAACATTTCGAAGAACACTTCGAGTGCTTCCAGCAGAGCTTCAGCCTCTTTGTTGCCGTCCACCAGGATGAACTGCGGCTTTTCGGTAGCCTCGTACAGCAGCACCGAGTACAGAGCTTTAGCCGTGGTAACCAGGCCCGAAAGCGTAAATGGACCATTGTCACCTCGGGTTACGCGCTGCAGAAGGTGCTGGAACGACGATTGCCTCGCGGCAGAGTGCAGAAGGTCTCGTGTAGCAGGACGAATCACGGGTGGCCCCCGCTATGCCATAAAGAAGTACAAGGCGTTCGCGATGGTTTGTTTCAGTTCCGACCGCGGGA
>CAVWGO010000009.1:0-29650 GCA_963754595.1 uncultured Acidobacteriaceae bacterium
CGCCCTGGGCATTCTGGATCTCGAACGCGCGGCGAAGATCACCGGCGCGCGCTTCGCCGTGTACTGGGACCTGGGCGCGAAGCTGGAGCGCGCGCTGATCAACTTCATGCTCGACCTGCACACGCGCGAGCATGGGTATACCGAGGTGCTGCCGCCGTTCTGGTGAATCGGCGAGTCTGTACGGCACCGGGCAGCTGCCGAAGTTCGCGGCAGATCTTTCAAGGTGCGAAGGGAACGATCTGTGGCTGATCCCGACCGCCGAAGTGCCGGTCACGAATCTGTATCGCGACGAGACGCTGGACGGCGGACGAGCTTGCCGATCTCGCTACTGCGCCTACACGCCGTGCTTCCGCAGCGAGGCTGGGTCTTACGGAAGGATGTGCGCGGCATCATCCGCCAGCACCAGTTTCAGAAGGTCGAACTGGTGAAGTTCACGCGGCCGGAGCAGAGCTACGATGAGCACGAGAGGCTGACCGCCGACGCCGAAGAGGTGCTGCAGAGCGGCTTGGGCTGCCCTATCGCACGATGGTGCTGTGCACCGGCGACATGGGCTTCTCGTCGGCGAAGACGTACGACATCGAAGTGTGGCTGCCGGGGCAGAACGCCTTCAAGGAGATCTCCTCCTGCTCGAACTTCGAGGCGTTCCAGGCGCGGCGCGCGAACATCCGCTTCAAGGGACGGGAAGAAAGGCGAGTTCGTGCACACGCTGAACGGCAGCGGCCTGGCGATCGGGCGCACATGGGTGGCGATCGTCGAGAACTATCAGCAGGCGGATGGCAGCGTGCTGGTTCCCGAGGCGCTGCGGCCTTACCTCAACGCCGAACGCATCAACGCCACGGGCGGACGTCTGATCTAAAGCGGCATATCTTCCGGTGTTGCCGACCGGCTGTGGGCGCGTTCACAGGGAAACACAATTTCGCCCACATTCCTTCAACCCTCAATTAATCAGCTGTTTACAGGCGAGGTGACGGCTCGCTGCCGCCCCAAGGCAGCCGACCTAAACTCTGCTCCCATGCTTGACTGAGATCGCTCGTAGCACTACAGCTACTTCGAAGCGAGGCATTCATGGGCAAACTCCGGAACCTGTTTTCGATCCTTTTACTAACAACACTTCTTACGGCTTGCGCTTGGGCACAAAGTAACCTGACGCAAATTCGCGATACGATCTACAACTCTGATGGCACGCCCTTCAACGGCACCGTCGTTATCACCTGGGTGGGATTCTCCACGCCGAGCAGCGGGACTGTTTCTCCCTTAAGCACCTCGGCCCGCATCTACAACGGCGCGCTCTCGGTGCTGCTGGTGCCATCCACAACAGCCGCTGCAGGCTCCTATTATCAGGTGGTTTATTACAGCAGCAATGGAACCACTAGTTGGACCGAAACCTGGGCTGTGCCGCCGAGCACAAATGCGCTTTCGGTGAGTGGCGTCCGCACTTCCACGACCTCGGGTTCTGCCGGTACAAGCAGCGGCAGTGGCAGCGGGTCCACAAGCGGCGGCACTTCTGGAACGCAGTATGCGACCTTACCAATCGCGATCAGTCAAGTCACTGGCTTAAGCACTAGCTTGAATACGCTCAGCAACTCCGTCTCTTCCTTGACCGGCACCGTCAATAGCTTGAGCGGGACTGTGACGACAAACGGCAACACACTCGGCACTCTTGGGACGACCGTCAACGGACTCAGCAGCACGCTGACTACAAACACGAGCACGCTCAACTCCTTACAAACCACAGTGAATAGCTTAAGCAGCACCGTGGGGAGTAACAGCAGCACACTCGCTTCGCTCAACTCCACCGTGAACGCACTCAGCGGCACGGTGGCGACAAACGGCAACACGCTCGGTACACTGAACACCACTGTAAACGCGCTCAGCGGAACCGTGACGACTAACGGTAACGCGCTCGCTTCGCTCAACTCCACCTTAAACGCACTCAGCCAGGCACGGTGACTACGAACGGCGACACGCTCGCTACACTGAACTCGACCGTAGAACGCGCTAAGCAGAACCGTAACAGCCAACGGCAGCACCCCCACTTCGCTCAACTCCACCGTGAACGCACTCAATGGCACTGTGGCGACAAACAGCAACACTCTCTCCACGCTGGGCGCCAGATTTCAGGGCTAAGCTCTTCACTGACCAGCCTGACCCAAGCCGTCACTGAGCTGCGATCCGGCGGCGGCAACGGCAGTGTCAACACCGCTTTCATCGATGGCGAGATGCCTGCGGGTTCTGTAAACAGCAGCAATCCCATTTACACATAGAGCGCTATTCCCGTTCCCGCCAGTAGCCTGGAACTCTATCGCAACGGCCTGGTACAAACACATGGTGTGCATTACACTGTCTCGGGCACAACGGTCACTTTCCTTCCCGTTGCGGTTCCCAAGTCAGGCGACCTGATTCAGGCTTGCTACCGCGTAGCCGGAAGCGGCCCAGCTCCGCTCTTCGCCAACAGAGAAGTCCCGGCCGGCGCCGTCAGCGGCTCTAATACTGGTCACTTTGGCCTTCGCGCCAGTCCAGCGGTTGGATCGAGGCTGTTCAAGAATGGCGTGCTGTTAGCCCAGCCAGGCGATCACGCCGTAAACGGCCAGACCATCGCATTTATAGCAATCGTGATCCGCAATCAGGCGACTCACTCAACGCCTATTACCGGCACTAATACTAATAGCCGTTACGTCCAAGATACTTGGCGAGATCTGGGAATAACTGCGCTTGAATCGCCGGATCTAAATAATTGCCGGAGATGACCAGGCGAGGAGGAGAGCAACTTTTTTCGGAGTCTACTCTCCCCAGATCGCCTTCACTGCCTCGCTACTGCCGTGGCGCCCATCCGGAAGGGATCCTCTATGGCCAGAGAATCTAGCCAGCCGGCCTGCATCAGGTTGATAAGCATTTGGCTGGAATCGAAACCAACTAACTTCGCTTTGCTGCCCCGCGCCTTCAATGCCTGAGCTGCACCTTCCGCGCCAAATTCGTTCGAAGCGAAGATTCCATTCAAGTCAGGATGGGCCGTCAGCATGTTCTTCGCAACGGTTCGCGACTGGGCCACGCTGGCCATTCCAAAGCGCTCATCCGAATCCGGATCGCTGGGAACTTGCACTGCGTCTCCTGCCGGAACCCGTCTCTCGCGCCACCGTAGAGGCGCCGCCCGGTATGGTCGCCGCTATAGCGACGTCCCTTTCCGTGCAGCACTTCACCCAAACGGTCGGCTGCCATCGCACCGCCGGCAAAGTTGTCGGTCGCGACAAAGGTCCGATAATTTGTCGATCGCACACCGGAATCGTAGATCACCACCGGGATGCCCGCTGCCGCCGCGCGATCAACGGCAATCTTAAACGCAGACTGGTCGGAGGGTGCAAGCGCAATGGCATCGACGTGACGATTGATCATCGTCTCAACAATCTGCATCTCCCCCGCAATGTCGGTTTCTGAAGCTGGGCCGTTCCAGATCAGATTGATCTTGTCGTCCCTGCTCGCTTTCACTGCCCCCGCATGCACTGTTTGCCAGAAGATGTTCTCGTTGGCTTTCGGAATCACTGCCACAGTCGTGACGTGCGTCCGGTTACAGCCACACGCAAAGAGCACACCTGCAATCATCAACAGCGAAGCCGGCGGGAAGCGGAGCATAACGCGACTCCATTGTATGCACCGGAATTTCGCTCGCAGCAGGAAACTTGCGCTTCGCCATCGGGTCTTACAGGAGGCTGCGACAATCATTCAAGGTAAAGGAGACACATGCAGATTGGTGTTGTAGGTCTCGGACGCATGGGCGCGAACATGTCGCGTCGTCTGATGCGCGGGGGACATACATGCGCGGTGTTCGATTTGAGCCCGGAGAACGTTCAGAAGCTGGAGAAGGATGGCGCACAGGGTGCCTCGTCCTTGCAGGATCTCGTTAAAAAGCTCGCAAAACCTCGTGTTGTCTGGTGCATGGTGCCGGCAGGCAAGCCCACAGAAGACACCGTCCAGACAATCGCGTCGCAAATGGAAGAAGGCGACGTCATCATCGATGGCGGTAATAGCTTCTACAAAGACGACATTCGCCGGGCGGCCGAACTCACTAAGCGTGGAATCCATTACGTGGATGCTGGAACCAGTGGTGGCGTCTGGGGCATCGATCGCGGTTACTGTCTGATGGTGGGCGCCAGCGATCAGGCGTTCGCAACCATCGAGCCGATTATCAAAACGCTTGCGCCTGGAATAGGTGACATCTCTCGCACTCCCGGCCGTGACAAGATGCCCGGCACTGCGGAGCAGGGCTATCTTCACTGTGGGCCCCCAGGGTCGGGCCACTTCGTAAAGATGGTGCACAACGGTATCGAATACGGCGTCATGCAGGCCTACGCCGAAGGCTTCGACTTGATGCTGCACAAAGATTCCGAGCAGTTGCCGCCCGACCAGCGATTCAAGTTGAATGTTGCGGATATCGCCGAAGTGTGGCGTCGCGGCTCTGTCATCGGGTCGTGGCTGCTCGACCTGACAGCTATGGCTCTGGTGGAAAATCCGTCGCTGTCGAACTTCACCGGTTATGTGCAGGATTCGGGTGAAGGGCGCTGGACCATCGAGGCGGCGCTGGAAGAAGCAGTTTCGGTAGAGGTGCTTGCCTCGGCCTTGTTCACGCGTTTCCGATCGCGTCAGGAACACACTTTCGCAGAAAAGGTTCTATCGGCCATGCGCTCAAAATTCGGTGGCCACGTAGAAGCGCCAACCGGCGAATAAGGTATTTACTCGAGTTCTGGCCCGGTAATCGTTATCCGAATGGGGACTGTTGCAACGGCCAGAACTCGGGTCCCTTCAAAAGTTATCTCTGCCAATTCTCCGTGCTGCGTTGCCTGTCTCTGGAACTGATCGAACACAAAGTTGCCTAGCGAGTAGAAGACCCATCCGCTTCGATATCGCTCCGTGGGTTGAACCACATGCGGGTGATGGCCGACGACAATCGTTGCCCCTGCGTCGATAGCAGCGTGCGCGAACGCGATCTGCGCCTTGTTAGGCTTCGACTGATACTCCGCACCATGGTGCATAGAGACGATGACTACATCGCATCGCTTGCGGAGCGCTGTCACGTCCTCTACCAGGCGTGACGGGTCCGCGAGCGCAATGCGGGTGTCGATGTCGTGCCAGTTGCCGTTCTGCTGATCGAACGTGTAGCCAAGGAATCCGAAGCGAACACCGTTGCGCTCGAGGATAACTCCCAGATGCGTTGCGTCTTCAGATTGACTGCTGCCTAATGCTGCTATATGGTGAGCTTGCAGCCAGTCGACCGTGAACCCAACGCCGTAAGGGCCGCAGTCTCGAGCATGATTATTGGCAGTCGAGACAATGCCGATGCCAGCCAATTCCAAGCCCGCAATCGCGCCGGGTGCCGAATGGAAAATCAGACCGTCCTCAAAGTAGCGGCCACGATCGGAAAAGGGCGATTCTAAATTAACGAAAGCAATGTCTGCTTGCTTCAACGTGCAGGCGATCTTGCGAAGAGGAAACGCAGGATCGCGGGCGGCGAGCATCGAACGGCGCACCGCACGCGAAAACATGACGTCACCCGCGAACACCAACCGGTTGACTGGCGAGTGAATAACATGCGGCGAAGGCGGCGGTACCTCCCTGGAACAGGAGCAAAGCACCACCAAGCCAGGCAGGAGAGCAATGGCGGAACGGCTATCTATCCTTAACTTTCGCCGCAGCCGGCTCATCCACGAACCACACGGCTCGATCGGAGCCACGTGTCGCCAGCTGGCAGGGGAAGCGCATGGGATCGTCAGGGCCATACAGGACTTGGTAGATTGGCTCTGCTTTCGATGCACCCTCTGCCTGAATGATTGTATTCTCTGCTGCCAGCAGCACGGCCGGCAGCAGTGTCACTCGATGCATGTTCATCTTTTCCACCCAGACGTTTGCTGCCACGTGGGTTCGGTCTTCGATCAGCGGCTCGCCCGGGAACAAGCTCGCAGTATGGGCGTCGTCGCCAATGCCCCGATGCAGAACATCGAATACCGGAATCTCGCCGGCTGCAATGCCGAACACGCGCGCAATCTCCTCACGGTATCGCTTGGCGCCCTCTTCCGGCGGCAACTCGCCGTAGATTCGATGCACATTGACGTCAGGAATCTTAGCCGGGCCAATGAGGGTCGCGCCGGCCATCTTGTAGTTGCTGCTGTCGCTTGTGGGTGGAACACAACGCTCGTCCACCCAGAAGAGATGAATTTTGGACCAATCCAAGCCGGCGAGCGCGAGCTCGTGGAACATCGCCTTGGGGGTGTTTCCTCCCGATATCGCGAACATGGCACGGCCCTTCGCCGCAAGCGCCTCTTTCAACTGCTGCGCGATGTACTGCGCGCAGGTAGCTGCCGATTCCGCCGCAGTTGCAGCAACTTTAACTTGAGGAGCGATGGCGCTACCGGCCACGAACCAGCTCCCGCGCGCCTTCAAACGCAGTGTCGAACGTTCTGTCGCCCCCGGTCACGGCCAACTCCTCGTTCATCAACTGGTAAATGTTTTCAGTCGGATAACTGTATTTGCGCTGGCGCCCATTGGTGCTTTTCAAAGTCATGCAGTCGTCGCCGCTTCGTTCGAAATCGATCGTTTCGGAAGGGGAATGCAAGGTAATGCGCTGAATTCCTGTTCCCTTACCTTCCGCCTTCACCAGGGAAACTTTGGCACGATACGGACGTGCCAACCAACCGGCCACGTACAGCGCCGACGCAGACGGAGTGTCGTCGAGATAAGCAACTTCGACATGGTCGAACGCCGAAAATTGATTCTCGCGCGCATGGTTGTCGAAGATTTGCGCGATCGGTTGTCGCCACGGTGTCAGCCGGGTCCACTCGAGATCCGCGACTACACGCCCTTTGCTGTGCCATTCGTGGATCAGGTCGAAGGCCGTCGGCAAGTCTTCGCGGGCTGTGTCGACCACTACCTTGGTCGCAAGGCTCATCACGGCTTCGAGACCCGCGATCTGGTGCCGAGTCGCATTGGGGCTGAGTGCAGCCCGGCTGCGGCACCACAAAATAACGGGCAGGTCGGCGGCCGTTAGGCCGATCAGCGTCGGACCGACATTCGGCCAGCTCTCCGGCCGGGTCGTAATTTCGATTTGCTCGCAGCAAATCTGCTGAGCCTTGCCGAACGGCTTCCAGCACTGCGCCAACACACGAGCTTCGATAGGACGTTCCGCTTTCTCCGAAACGGCGAGTACAATCCCGCGGCTAGGATGCTCATGCATCAACTCGGAGATGGTCTGCGAAGCGAAGAATCCGCCGTCTTCCTCATCCGTAGCAACGATGAGCGTCATGGCGCACGCCCGGATGACGGTCGGCTTACCGTGCTGCTTCTCCTCCTGGCCGAGGGTCGTCCACAGCTTGCCAAGACTTTTTAGAATCTGCTCTGGCTGGGCAGGAAAAATGACTGAGGAACTCATGGAACTCTCCAAACGTGCCCTTGCCGGGCGAGCATCTCGTCGGAAGCCTTTGGCCCCCAGGTTCCCGATGGATAATTCGGGAAGTCGAAGGTAGTGTTGGCCCAAACATTAAGAATGGGCTCTACAATTTGCCAACTGGCGTCGACCATGTCTTGCCGAGTATAAAGCGTGGCGTCACCCGCCATAGCGTCAACTAACAGCGTTTCATAAGCGGTAGGCGAGCGTTCGCCGAAACTGGAACCATAGTTAAAGTCCATCGATACGGGCCGCACGCGCATGCCGCTGCCAGGTGCCTTCGACAGAAACCTCAGCGAGATGCCTTCTTCCGGTTGAATACGCAAAATCAGCAGGTTTGGCCGGGGCGAAGCCACCAGGCCGCTTCGTGTCTCCTGGTTAAACAATCCCAACGGCGGCGCATGAAACTGAATGGCGATGTCGGTCACGCGCTTCGGCATGCGCTTTCCGGTTCTGATATAAAACGGCACGCCGGCCCAGCGCCAGCTATCGATGAAGAAGGTTACGGCCGCGTATGTGTCGGTTTGGGAGTCCGGCGAAACACTCGGTTCTTGCCGGAAGCCCGGCAGATCCTGGCCCCCCACCTTTGCCGGACCGTACTGTCCCGCGACCGCATACTTCGGAACGTCTTCGTTTTTCATCACGCGTACCGCGCGCAGAAGCTTTGCTCGCTCGTCGCGTACGTTGTTGGCATCGAAAATGGTCGGCGGCTCCATGGTCACTGTCGCCATTACTTGGCTCAAGTGGTTCTGGATCATGTCGCGCAGAGCGCCGGCTTCCTGGTAATAACCTCCGCGGCCTTCCACGCCGATCGACTCAGCGGCCGTGATCTGCACATGATCGATGTAGCGGCGATTCCACAGCGGCTCGAAGATTCCGTTTCCAAACCGGAACGCAAGGATGTTCTGCACTGTCTCTTTGCCGAGATAGTGATCGATGCGATAGATCTCCGCCTCATCGAATACCTTGTGGATCTCTTCATTCAACTTGCGGGCGCTCGCCAGATCATGGCCAAACGGCTTCTCGATAATGACGCGGCGCCAGCCGTTGCCATGGTTAAGCTTGTGATCACCTAGTGAAGTAATTACCTCGGCGTAGTAACTGGGCTGAGTGGAAAGATAGAACAGAACATTGCCCGCAGTCTCGTGCGACTTTTCCACCTCAGCAAGCTTCTGTCCAATACCTTCGTATGCTTTCGGATCGTTCAAATCGCCCGCGACGTAGAAGAGGCATTGCGCAAATGACGTCCAAACATCCTCATCGAACGGCGCGTCTTCAAGGAATTTCGAGACCGATTCCTTCATCCGCTCACGGAACTGATCGTCGGACATGGGTGTCCGTGAACTGCCGATCACAGCGAAATTGGGCGAGATCCGGCGCTCGTAAAACAGCCTGTACAAAGAAGGCAGCAGTTTGCGCTTGGACAAGTCTCCGCTAGCGCCGAAGATCACCATCGCACACGGCGGAACTCGCCGGTCGAAGCGCAACGGGTCTTGCAGCGGATTCGCCTCTTGGACTGGTTGGACAAGAACGCTCATGATCTATCTCTTATGATCATAGGTCGGAATGGTTCTTTTCGTGTGAACACGAATTGCGAGGAGAATGTCAACAGAACAGAGCCGTAAGATTGTCGCCGTTGTCAGCGACCTCATGTTCATGGTAAAAATTCAGAGCGCTGCGAAAAGCGCAGGCTTCGAAATCAACTTCTCGAAGACCTCTGAAGACGCGATGGAACAGGCGCGCACTAGGCCTGCGGTCATCCTGTTGGATTTAAATACAACAACGATGGACCCCTTGCGGTTTATTGAGAGCTTGAAAGGCGATCAGGATACGCGCGACACACCTCTGGTTGGGTTCGTGTCGCATGTCCAAACAACTCTGATTAAGGCAGCGCAGGAAAGAGGGTGCGATACCGTGCTTGCCCGTTCCGCCTTTTCGCAGAATTTGCCCGCCATACTGCAACGCTACGCCTAAGCAGAATTCCTTGCCTCTCCCCTGTGTGCGTTAACGTCGAATAAGAGGCGAAATGGAAGTTCAAGCAAAGCTGCGCATTCTGGCGGATGCGGCTAAATACGACGCCTCCTGCGCCAGCAGCGGCTCAAAACGCGCCCGTGCTGAGGGCGGCTTGGGCAACACCACGGGCATGGGTATTTGTCACAGCTACACCCCGGATGGCCGTTGCGTTTCGCTCTTGAAGCTTCTGTTAACGAACTACTGTGTTTATGACTGCAGCTACTGCGTGAACCGCATCAGCAGCGATACACAGCGCGCTAGGTTTACGCCGGAAGAAGTGGTCTTCCTCACCGTCGAGTTTTACAAACGCAATTACATCGAGGGCTTATTTCTTAGTTCGGGCGTGATCCAGAGCCCGGACTACACCATGGAACAACTGGTGCGCGTGGCGAAGCTCTTGCGGACCGAGCAGCTCTTTCACGGTTACATCCATCTGAAAGCGGTGCCAGGCGCATCGGAGGAATTGATGCTGCAGGCTGGCCGCTGGGCAGACCGGTTAAGCGCCAACATTGAACTGGCGCGCGACTCCGATCTGGCGCAGTTGGCACCAGCGAAGAATCACGGCGAGATTGAGACCTCCATGCGGCAGATCGCTAACGGTATTCTCGCGGCAAAAGATCAGACGAACCGCGCCGGGCAGTCTCCAAGGTTTGCGCCGGCTGGTCAAAGCACGCAATTCATCGTGGGTGCCACTGATGCGCCGGACGCAGTGCTACTTGAGAAATCCTCAACTTTGTATAAGACTCACCGGCTGCGGCGAGCCTACTACTCGGCATTCAGCCCTATCCCGCACGCAGATCCGGGCTTGCCGTTGAAGCCGATCCCACTGGTTCGCGAACACCGGCTATATCAGGCAGATTGGCTGATTCGTTTCTACGGCTTTTCTGCCGACGAGCTCACTACCCCGGCCGATCGCAATCTGCCCTTAGATAAAGATCCGAAGCTCGGCTGGGCGTTGCGCCACCGCGAGTTCTTTCCAGTGGATGTGAATAAAGCGGGCAAGGCCGCGTTGCTTCGGATTCCAGGCTTCGGCGTGCGCAATGTGAAGCGAATTCTGCAACTCCGGCGCTTTCGCTCGCTCACTTTAGCCGACCTGGGGAAGCTGAAAATTCCTGTCAAGCGGTCGCAGTTCTTTGTTGTAACGGCGGACCATAATCCGGCAGCCCTACAAATCGATTCGCCCCAGTTGCCGCAACGCGTAGCTCCGCAGACACAACAGCTCTCACTTTTTGAGGCAGCGGCAACGGCCCGCACGGGTGAATTGTGATCGCCGCGGAGGCCACCGATTTTGCTTCCTGGCGAGAGTCGGCCCGCCGCTTACTGGCGGCAGATGTCCGGCCCGAAAATCTGCTGTGGAGTGGCTCTACCGGCGCGCTCTTCGGCGAGGAGATTCCCTTGGCACAGCGCGCCGCGTCTGTACCGGCGGAGTTCCTGCGACTGGCAGAAAGAGTTGCGCTTCATCGCGACGACGATCGCTGGAGTCTGCTCTACCGCGTACTCTTCCGCATCACCCACGGCGAGCGCCACCTGCTTGCAATCGATATCGATGACGACGTCCGCAGGCTCAAGCTAATGGAAAAAGCCATTCGCCGGGACGAGCATAAGATGACCGCTTTTGTTCGCTTCCGGCGCGTGGAAGGGAGCGATCCCGAAGTGTTTGTGGCTTGGCACCGGCCCGATCATCACATTGTGGAAACCATGGCACCCTGGTTTCGCAACCGCTTCGGAAGCATGCGCTGGTCGATTCTCACTCCGGATCGCTGTGCGCATTGGGATCTGGCCACCCTTAGTTTTGGGCCGGGCGTGTCCCGCAACCAGGCTCCTGCGGGCGATGCTTTGGAGGATCTGTGGCGCGATTATTACGCCGCTATTTTCAACCCGGCGCGCGTCAATCTGAAGGCGATGCGTGCTGAGATGCCGACCCGGCATTGGGCCACGCTGCCGGAGGCGCAACTCATTCCAGCGCTCCTGTCACAAGCGGACACAAGGGTTTTAAACATGGCAATGAATCAGAAATCATCGGCAGCAGAATGGCTACCGGAGAGCAAGGACCTGGAGTCTCTACGGGCCGCAGCGCCGGGATGTCATGGCTGCGAGTTGTACTCGCGCGCAACTCAAGTTGTTTTCGGTGACGGACCCCAAGACGCGAAGGTGGTGATGGTGGGCGAGCAGCCGGGTGATGAGGAAGATCAAAAGGGGCTGCCGTTTATTGGCCCGGCCGGCAGACTCTTGAACAAAGCGATGCAGGACGCTGGTCTGCCGCGGGAGAAGATCTACGTCACCAACGCGGTGAAGCACTTTAAGTGGATCGAGCGCGGCAAGCGCCGTATCCATGCGAAGCCGACCGGCATTGAAATCTCAGCCTGCAAACCATGGCTGGAAGCTGAAATCGCAGCCATTGAACCGGAACTGGTGGTGTGCCTGGGAGCGACGGCGGCACAGTCGCTGATGGGCCGCGAGTTTCGCATCACAGCGGACCGCGGCAAGTTCTTCCCGCATCGCTGGGCAAAAGAGATTGTGGCCACGATTCACCCCTCGGCAATCCTTCGCATGCCGGAGCGGTATGACGAAGAGTATGCCTTGCTGGTGCAAGACCTACAACTGATTGCCGGACGGATGCGAGAACTCGAAGGCGCCGCTTAGTTAAGCCCGGCCTTCCAACGCTCGATCAGCAGCAGATGCTTTTCTACCTGTTCCCGTTCGGGCGACTGAGGCTCCAGCCTGAGGTATGTCTCCAGATCCGACTTGGCGGCACGATGGTTCAGCAAACGCAGGTGAATCAAGCCGCGGTGGCGGTACTCTTCAGCGTAATCTGGCATTGCGGAGATCAGCAGATCGAGTACCTGTTTTGCCTTGTCGAACGCCTGGCCGCGCAGGTAGATTGCTTTCAGGTTGCTCAACATGCGCACCAGAATCTGTCGTTTATTCACCGGCGCCAGCACCGCCGGGTTCGACCGCAGATCGAGCCCGGAAGTTTGTTTCGCCAGCGTTGCACAGTCTGCAAACGTAAGAATCCGGCCGCAATGGAACGGATCGATCCAATAGCGCGCCTCGGCATCCTCATAAGCGACGATAAAGTGACCGGGCAGGCCGACGCCGTATACAGGACGATTCAGGCGGCGGCCCACCTCGATGTACACCACGGAAAGGGTAATCGGGATCCCGACTCGCCGGCTGAGAACAGCGTTCAGACAACTGTTGCGCGGGTCGAAATACTCCTCGTCGTTGCCGCGAAACTGGAGTGTCTCGAAAAGATGTTCATTCAGGGCCTTGATGAAATCGAGGCCGGTAGCGTCACCCGCCAGACGGGAGCGCACCTGCTCCGCAATGTTATCCAGCCGCAACAAAGAGGCCTGAATATCAATGCCCGGAAACTCAATGGCGGCAAGCTCCAGTGCCGCGATGTCGAGCGAAATAGAAGACCGTTCATCGGCCAAAGCTTCGAGCAACCGCTGCACGCGAAGCTAGCTTACCACTGCTGTGTTTGGCTCTTGTCATGGGCGCAGACGGTCTGTACGATTGACGTTGGAAGGGTCGCCAGAGCCAGAGCGGTACCCGGAAGGAATAGCACGTGCAGATTCCAGATACTTTAGTCACCGCCATTCAACGGAGACGTGCCATCTTATTCGCCGGTGCAGGGCTTTCCTGCAGTCTGGGGCTCCCTCTGTTTGACGTTCTTACGAAGCGTTTGGCGCAAGAATTAGGCATTCCGGAGCCGTCCAACACAGACTTTCCCGTTCTCGCCGAATACTACCTGTTAAAGACCGCGAAGAAACGCGAACTGGATGATTGGATGCGCCAGACATGGCACCCCGGCGACCTTTCGATTGAGAGCTCAGAGGCGCATAGCGACATCGTGGATCTTGATTTTCCGGTCATCTACACGACGAACTATGATTCTTGGATTGAGCGAGCGTTCGCGTCGCGAGGCAAACCCTATCGCAAGATCGTCCGAGTGGCAGATCTGGCCCGGACTGAACGGGACGAGACCGAAATAATAAAGTTCCACGGCGATTTGGAAGACCCGAGTTCGATTGTTCTGACGGAATCGAGCTTCCTGCGGCGCATGAGCCTGGAAGAGCCACTCGACATCCGGCTGCGCTCCGACAGTCTGGCGAGACCGTTGCTTTTTGTTGGCTACAGCCTTACCGATCCGAACATCCGGTATCTGCTTTACAAGCTGCGAGAGCTCTGGTCTCATCACAGCGAATCGACGCGCAAGCCAATGTCCTACATTGTTCTGGTGCGCCGTGACGAGATTCAGGAGAAGATCCTGGAAGAGCGCGGCGTGGAGCCAATCATTGTGGACGACGAAGACGCGAGCCGCGGATTGGCGACATTCTTTCGTGAATTATGCCAGCGAGTGGGCGTCGCTCCGGCGCGGAACTTTAGCCACTCGGCTGCGTATTAGAAAAAGCGAGTCCGCACATGATCAAGTTCCTGCTCTGGTGTCTCTTGTTTGTCGTCTGCTGGCCGCTGGCGCTGGTCGCGCTGGTACTTTATCCAATCGCCTGGCTATTCCTACTACCGTTCCGACTGGCAGGCATTGCGGTGGAAGGTGCGCTTAGCCTGGTTGCTGCCATCATCATGCTGCCTGCGCGGATGATTCGCGCCGTAGCATGATCTTCCACCGTGCGTAAAGCCAAAGCTTTACTGCTTGGCGCGGGCCTATCTGTGTTCAATCGTAAGCGGGGCGTTCAGGCGGAACGTCAAAACGCTTTCCGAGGGGATCTTCACTGCTGGGCCGTGCGTGAAAAATCCGGTACTGGCGCCTGCGCCGCCGCCGGCAAGTGAACCGATTGCAGCACCTTTACCGCCGCCCGCGATCGCTCCAATAATGGCTCCCGCCGCTACGCCAATGCCCGATCGAACCGCCGTCTGTTTTCCGCGCGAGGCGCCGCTCTCCGTGTAGGCGCTGCTGTCGACCCGATAGCGCGCCCCGTGGTACTGAATGCTCGACAAACGCACTTCCAGCTCGGAGCGGCCGACGAACTTGCCCGAGCTTTTGGCCGAAGCTAGTTCCAACGTGACATCGGCTCCCGCGGGAATAAGTACTCGTCCATCCCCGCGCAAAGGCGAGCTCAGACTGCCTCGGAAGGTCTGTCCAGGCTGATCGGTCTTCGAATCGATTGCATCGATAGTACGTACAGCAATTTCAGATCCAGTCGGGATCTCTACCGGAACGGGCTCGCGTTCTTCGCGCGGGGGAACGGCTGCCACATTCGCCCGTGGCGACGGAGCTTGTTGCTGTGCGGCTGGCGCAGAAACCGGCGGTGTCTGCGAATAAGGTGTGTTGCTTCCTGCGGGCGGTACGGCCGAAGCCATGGGCGCCGGTGCTGTGTTACCCGAAGTCTGCGGTGTGTTGCCGGAGGTTTGAGCCGTATTGTTACCTGCATTCGGCAACTGGCCCTCTGCAGGCGAGCCATTCATTGTCAACTGGTCGGCAACGCTCCGGATGCCTGGCGTTCCGTTCGCCACCCGCATTGCTTCCAGCGCGACGTCGGCGCTGGGCACATCTCCCGTTAACGTAACGGCGCCGCCCTTTACTGCCACGTTGATATTGGCAGCTTTGGTGGTCTGGTCGGAATACAGCTTCGCTTTTATGTCGTTGGCGATTGCATCGTCGGTCGCAGACTTATTGCAGCTGACGAACGACAACGCGCATAAAGCCGTCGCGAACAGAGCCACTTTCCAGGGGTGCATACATCTCCTTTAGCGTCGACATTGCTGTTATCTTCGCCTTCACTAATTACGATATCGCGATACCGCGCCCGGTCTGTTAAGTTTTGACGAATTCGAGCGAAGCGGAGTTCATGCAATAGCGCAAGCCGGTGGGACGCGGCCCATCATCGAATACGTGGCCCAGATGTGCATTACATTTTGAACAACGCACCTCGGTGCGGAGCATGCCGAGCGAGCTGTCTGAATCCGTGGCGACGTTTTCCTTTGCGATCGGCTGGTAAAAGCTAGGCCAACCTGTTCCTGATTCGAACTTCGTGTCCGACGAGAATAGCGCCGTGCTGCAGCAGATGCAGCGATAGATGCCATGCTCATGATTATTCCAGTACTTGCCTGTGAATGCCCGCTCGGTACCGGCGTGGCGAGTCACCTCAAACTGCTCCGGGGTGAGTTGCTTGCGCCACTCTTCGTCCGACTTGTGAACTTTCTCCACCGTGATCACACCTTTCCGCTTGCCCGCCTCGTCGAAGTCAACTAAGCGGATTTCCTGACCGTTGTCCCGGCTCCAGGCAATCCGGCCGGCAAGAGCCACCACTGAGGGGGCCCCGAAAGAAAGACTGGCCAAGAAAGTTCTGCGTCGCATAGTTACCTTAAGTTTCGCAGGAAATTGCTCTCAGGTTACGGCGTTGCTAGCGTAGAGTTATGCCGATCTTCGAATATTCTTGCAACGACTGCGGAACCCGTTTCGAAAAGCTGGTGCGGCGCAGCAGCGCGTCGGACGCGGTCCAATGCCCTTCATGCGGCCAGGATCACGTCCAAACCGAATATTCCACCTTCGCGGCCCGGTCGGGTGGTGCAAAATCAGCGGAAAGCTGCGCCAGTCCTGCTCCGGCGGGCGGTTGCGGCGGCGGCATGTGCCAAAGTGGCATGTGCGGCATGAACTTCAATTGACCCCGCGCTGCCGGCCAGTGCTAATTCAACCGCGAACACATTCGCGTGACGGTGGACACGAAATCGTCCAGGCTCAAAGGCTTGGTAACAAACTGCTCTGCCCCCAGCGCCAAGGCCTTGGTGCGGTCTGCTGCTAAGCAAGACGACGTGAACACAATTACCGGAACCGGCTGAATCTTTCCGTTCCGACCGATTGCTTGCAGCACCTGGAAACCGTCCACCTTCGGCAGGTTTAGGTCCAGCAGCACTAGATCAGGCGTCGGAGCCGCTCGATAATCGCCTTCGCGCCGCAAAAAGCAGATTGCCTGTTCGCCATTCGCAACTCTGTACATACGTACCTGTATGCCCGCTTCTTGCAGTGCCGTTTCCATCAGGAACGCAGCTGCATCTTCGTCCTCAACGTAGAGAAGCACTCGATCCGTCAATGCAGATTCAAACTCGGTCATCTGTTTTCGAAACGCAATGGTATGTGTGTAGGTGATTTACACCTGAACACAGTGTAAGCGCTTGTGATCAAGGTGCTCATTCTTGCGACAGTAGGCGGTACTCAGCGAAGACTGGCAGGTTGGTGGCTGAGAAAACGCCGCACCCAAATGTTTTCTGTTTGACTTTCGTTATTTATTCGCCCAAACTATTGGGAGGAGGCGAACTTCCCATGGCACTTACGCGCCGCCAAAAGGAATTGATGGACTATCTGGACAAGTTCATCTCGGACCACGGATACAGCCCCAGTTACGAAGAGATCGCGGAAGGATTGGGACTTGCCTCGTTAGCAACCGTTCACAAGCACATTCAAGCGCTCGAGACGAAACACTACGTCCGCCGCAACTACAACCACAGCCGCTCGCTTGAGATCGCAGAACGGTTCCATACGGAAGAGAAAGCTCGCCAAAGGGAAACAGCGCCGGTTACGTATCCTGCTGTGCCTCTGCTTGGCCGGATTGCAGCCGGCGCGCCCGTTGAGGCAATTCCGAACGAAGAGACACTGCAGTTTGCCGATTTCGCCGGCACCGAAGAAACGTTTGCTTTGCAGGTACGCGGCGAGAGCATGATTGAGGACCATATCTGCAATGGGGACTTCGTGCTGGTGGAACGCACCGATAAGGTCCGGAACGGCGATATTGTTGTGGCGCTGCTAGATGGAACCGATGCAACGCTAAAGCGCTACTACCACGAGAATGAAGACCGCGTAAGACTTCAGCCCGCCAACGCTGCCATGGAACCCATCTACGTGCATCCGGCACAGTTGCAAATCCAGGGACGCGTGCTGGCGGTGATGCGTAAGTACTAGAGCGGAATACGAGGCCCAGCGTGCATCCGCCGGAACGTTTACTGCCTGCGGGAGGGTACACAATGTTACCCTGGGACTGGTGAATAGCGGTCAAAACAGCTCCGTTTCTACAGGTCCAAGTCTGGGAAAGCGGATGATTTTCTGGGATTTTCCGCGAGCCAGCTGGCAGTACGACGTTGTCGTCGGCCTGATTCTTGTTTTCGTTTTTGCTACTCCGCGTGAATGGTTTCACGATCAGCCAAGCGGGTCGAACGTCGTTCTCCTTTCCGCCAATCACGGCGTCAACCGTGTTTTTCTCGCGCCTGACGTAATGGCAAGTTTGCCGGAAGGGCAGTGGGCGGAACGAGCCCAGCGCTCGATAAAAGAGAAAACCGGTAAGAACTGGCACGTAGTCCGGGTAGAACCGATTCGAGATGGCGCTGCAAGCGAGATCAAAGGCTTCATCGCGTACACTGCGCCCTAGTTGCGCCGTCTATAGCCTAGGAACATGAGACATACGCTGCGGGTGTTCTGTGTTTTCGCGCTCGTTTGCGCCCTGGGCCGGGCGGAGACGCTGGAAAGCGTTATGGCACGTATGGATAAGGCTGCGCCTGCCTTCAAAAGCATGGAGGCGGATGTACAGATGGTGACTTACACTGCCGTCATCCAGGACAACTCGACAGAGTCCGGTCATCTCCAAATGCAGAAGCTGAAGCCGGGCGATGTGCGCGCGATTATTGCGTTCACCGGCGCCGATCAGCAGAGAACACTGGCGCTGCTAGGCAAGTATGTGGAGATCTACTACCCGAAGCTGAATACCTACCAGAAGTACGACCTGGGCAGCAACAGCCAAATGGCGAATCAGTTACTGCTGCTGGGGTTCGGCTCTTCCGGAACTGAGTTAGCCCAGGCTTACACCATCAAGTATGCGGGCGCTGACAATGTGGGCAACCGCCCAGCCAGCAAGCTGGAACTGGTGCCTAAAGATCCGAGCGTGCTGGCCAAGATTGCCAAGGTGGATTTGTGGATTCCCGACGACGCTGGCTATCCCATTCAGCAGCAGTTTTTTGACCCGCAACCGGATGCGAATACACCCGGAAACTGGCGCAAGGTAACGTACACGAACATCAACCTGAAGCCGGCAATCAGCGGGACTCTGGAATTCAAGCTGCCGAAAGGCGCGAAGCAGCAACGGGATTAGGCAGGCAGGGACTGAGCCGAAGATGAGTGAGCCGCAGCAGAAGAAGGCCGCAGGCAGGCTGGCGTTCATAGATTGGACGCGGGGCCTGGCTGCGCTCATCATGCTGCAAGGGCATACCTTCAATTCGTTTACGCGGACGGATTTGCGTACGGGCGGCCCCTATATGCTGTCCCAATTCGTGGGCGGACTGCCTCCGGCTATCTTTCTCTTCTTGACCGGAATCACCTATGCGTTCCTGATGGACAGTCAGGAACGGCAGGGCGGCAGCAACTGGCAGCGCATCTGGGGCGCTCTAAAGCGCTCGCGCTACTTGTTTATCATTGCTTTTCTGTTCAGGTTACAGATGTACGTAACCGGTTTTCCAACCAGCCCGGCGAGTGAGATTCTTCGCGTGGACATCCTGAACTGTATGGGGTTTGCGATGTTAGTTTTCGCGCCCATGGCCGTTTTCACAACCTTCGAGCGAATCCGGCTGTGTACCATTCTGGGCGCTTTGGTAGCGCTGCTGGCGCCAGTAATGACCCAAGTTCAAAGCAGCGCCATCCCCTGGGTCTTCCGCGCCTACATTCTCCCCGACTACAACTACTTCGGCTTCTTCCCCTGGGGTTCTTTCCTGGCGTTCGGCCTGGCCGCGGGCAGCGTTCTGCGCATTGTGAAGAAGGAGCAGATGCAGCAGGTGATGCTATGGACCCTGGCGGTTGGTCTCGGGATAGCAGTACTCGCGCATTTCTTATCGAATCTGCCGTACTCGGTTTACGCCAAGAGCGACTTCTGGCTGGACAGCCCTGGACTGGTTGCCATCAAGCTGGGCGTGGTGCTCTGCATGCTGGCCTTGTCTTACCTGTGGGTGAATCTGGGAGCCGGCCAGCGCTGGAGCCTCTTTCGCCAACTCGGCACAACGTCGCTGGTGGTGTATTGGGTTCATATTGAGCTGGTGTACGGACGGTGGTTTGGCATTTGGAAAGAAGCTCTTACCGTGCCACAGGTTATTGCATATACCATTGCGCTGATTGGACTGATGACCCTGATCTCGCTTCTGCAAACTCGATTTAAGACGGTGGGCGCTTTCTTTCAGCCTGCGCGGCCACAGGTCGCGCCAAGCCATGCCTCTGGCGATTGAGTTCGCTAGACTTTTAAGCAATAAGATCAAACCTGATGCGCTTACTAGTGGTGGAAGATGAAAAGCGAATCGCCGACTTTCTGTCGCGCGGTTTGGAAAGTGCCGGTTACGCAGTGGACGTCGTGCATACCGGGAGTGAGGCAATCGACCGTGTGCATGGCGCCGAGTACGACCTTGTCATCCTGGACCTTGGCTTGCCCGATATGGACGGATTGCAAGTACTCGAAAAGGTAAAGAACCGCAAGACGGTTCCCCCGATCCTGATCCTGAGTGCGCGCGATTCTGTCGACGATCGCGTGAAAGGGCTGGAGCAAGGCGCAGACGATTACCTGGTAAAACCCTTTGCGTTCGTCGAACTGTTGGCGCGCGCCCGGGTGCTGCTGCGCCGCGGCCAACCCACGCCAGAGCGCCTGACCGTCGGCGACCTGAGTCTCGATTGCATTCGCCGGCGCGTGACGCGGAGCAACGAAAATATCGAACTCGCACCCAAAGAGTTTTCCATTCTCGAATACATGATGCGCAATCGCGGCCGTCCGCTCAGCCGCACCATGATTGTGGAGCATGTGTGGGACATGGACTACGACGGCCTGACTAACATCGTTGATGTTTACATCCGGCACCTCCGGAGCAAGATCGACGATAAGTTCCCGACGCGTATGATCCACACCGTGCGCGGTATCGGCTACATGTTGGATATCCCCGAAGCCGGCCAGCATCAATCGGCGTCCTCCGAACCTGTTCTGGCGTAGGTAGTTCATGGAGGTGAAACGACGACTGACGCAACTGCGGCGCTTCGTCCGGACGCTTCGCGTCCGCGTTGCCTTCACTTTCCTGCTGCTGCTGACAGTGGTTCTTGCACTGGTGGGCCTGGTGGGAACCAAGACGCTGCAGAGCATTCTCGAAAATCAGAGCGAAGAAGCGCTGCATGATCAAATGGGCGCGCTGAAGGGCTACATTCATGCTGAGAAAGGCATTCTTCTCTGGGACGTCGACTACTCCGATCCCGAAGAAGAAGCGACCGTCGGCGCACTGAAGAGCGTCTACGAGATTGCCGATGAGCGCGGCGAACCGAAAGAGGGCGCCCCTAGTGACGAACTGCTGATCCGCAGGCCTTCGATCGAGGCCGATCTGCAGCAGATGGCCATCACGCACCAGCCTGTGATCCGGACCGTTGTCGGACACAACCGGATTCCCTACCAACTACTCTCGAGTACCATTACGGACCCAGACACGGGCAAGAAGTGGTATCTGGCAGAGGGGCGCAGCCTCATCAAAGACCGCAAGGTGCTGTATGGATTCGAACGGAACTTCCTCTTATTCCTGCCCATTGCACTGATCGCTACGTTCATTGTGAGTTGGTACAGCACCGGGACTGCTTTGAAGGTGCTGCATCAGGTGGACATGGCAGCACAGGGAATTACGGGGTCTAATCTGGGCCTGCAGATTCCGAAGCGCGGCGCGGACGACGAACTGGACCGGTTAATCGACTCATTCAATGCCATGAGCGGCCGCTTGAAGGCATCGTTCGATCAGATACGTCAGTTTTCGACGGACGTTTCGCATGAACTGCGGACGCCTTTAACCGCCATTCAAGGGCAGCTGGAAGTGGCGCTCTTCACCGCAAAGGAAAAGGAACAGCTTCAGGAAGCCGTGGAGAACGCGCTGCAGGATGTGGAGCGACTTTCCAACCTGGTGCGAGCGCTGCTGCTACTTTCGCAGTCCGAGTCGGGCCAGATTCCGATGAACAAGAATGTTCTGGATTTGAATCAGCTGGTCACCGATCTTGTGGATCAGTTTCAGATTCCCGCTGAGATGGAAGGCATCCGGCTGACTCAACCTTTGACAGACCCGGTGCTGTGCGAGATCGATCGCACTCAGGTGGAGCGGGTAATCACGAATTTGCTGGCAAACGCGATGAAATACACGCCGCAAGGCGGCTGGGTGCGAGCCTTTGCCGAGCTCACGGATGGCACGGCAAGACTGGTGGTGGAGGATTCTGGCGTTGGCATTCCGCCCGATCACCTGCCGCACATCTTCGATCGCTTCTACCGGGTGCCAGATCCAAACCCGCAAAAGGGTCTGGGTCTCGGCCTCAGTTTCGTGTCTGCGATTGTGAAGGCGCATGGCGGCGAGATTCGGGTGATCAGTGAACCCGGCCAAGGCTCGCGATTCGAAGTGCTGCTTCCGTTGGGGCAAGTGGCCGTGCCTGTGGAGCCAGTAGCGGTGCAATCGTAGCTCTTGCTGCGTGCCTATTTGTTGCCGTGCCAGGAATCAAGAAAGGCCAGCAGCGAGGCGTTGACCGCATCCGGTTTTTCTTCGTGGGGCAGATGCCCACATTGCGGGATGGATAAGTAACTCATGTGCCGCGCCATGTTGGACCAGACTTCGCGAAAGTCCCACATTTTGCCGCCGCTCACAAAGTCCTCTCCCCAGATGGCAAGGGTCGGACACTCAATCAGCACGTTCATGTCTGCTTCATCCTGCGCGACGTCTTCGCGGTGCGGCCCGGTAGTCGCAGAAAGCGCCTCGGAGTGCCCCGGCCTGCGAGTATGCCTTCGTGTAGACGGCCATCTCTTCGTCAGTGAAGAGTTCAGGGTTGTAGCACCAACTGGAGAAGATGAAGCGGAGCCAGATTTCTTCCCTGCCCGCGATTAGGGCTTCCGGTAAGTCCGGCACGTTATTAAATAGAAAAAACCAGTGGCCGCGCGCGATCTCCGCATTCATGCGTCCGAAGATGATGCGGGTGGGAATGTTGTCCATCACCACCAGGCGTTCCACCACTTCGGGCTTGTCTTTCGCGAAGCGTGTAGCCACGCGTGCACCGCGATCATGTCCGACGATGGGCGCGCGGGCGATTCCGCAATGGCGCATCAGCTCGTAGATGTCCTGCGCCATCGTGCGCTTGTCGTAACCGCCGTACGGCTTCTCGGTTTCACCATAGCCGCGCATGTCGGGCACAATCAGACGGAAGCGCGAGGCGAGTACCGGGATCTGGCGGCGCCAGGCGTACCAGGTTTCCGGAAAGCCGTGCAGCAGCACCACGGGCGGCCCTTCGCCCGCCTCTACGTAATGCATTTTGATTCCGTTTACGTAAGCTGTGTGGTGACGGACCGAACCGGTATTCACGCCGGATAAGATGAGGCTACTTGGCGGAGGATTTCACCACAGCCGCCAGATCCTCGTATTGGTCCGTGGCAATCAGGTTCACACCGGCGGCAATGGCAGCTCGCCAACGCACTTCGGCGGCGGCTTTAGAACCGAAATTGTAGCCTGCGAGCCAGCCATTTGCTTTGCCTTCTTCCGGTGTAAAACCATCGAGCGTGTAGAAACGGATCCAAAAGCCGAGGGCATGTGCATGATCTACCAGCGCACGCAAACGAGTCATGTCCTGCGCGGTCCATGCGCCGGCTTTTGGTTGGCCACCCTCTTCCACTTCGTACCAGGAGTTGTTCCACCAACGGCGGTAGTTCGTAGGGCGCTCCGTCAGCAACTGGTCGGGGGGCAAAGTTGCCGCCAAGTGAATCAGCTGCTGTTGGTTCTCAGTCTTCGGAGTATTGGTGTGCGCGGAGCCGAACACCCGAAGGCGTGCCCCGACCGCAACGTTATCGAAGAACACCTTCTCTTGCGCATCGGCATCTTCCGTCAAAACCAAGATCGGTTTGCGATCGAAGGCGGCAAGCTGGTGCGGGTCGGTGCCTTTGAGCGCTGTCGTGATCCACGGTTCATAGTCACCCAACAAGTCCCAGACCGCTTCGAGCAGAGGGGTTTGCAGATCTTTGAAATCGAAGTGAAGAATGATGATGGGCCACCGCGCAGGGTCGCCCTGCTTTAACTCTTTTTCGATCAGCGGCCGAACGCGTTCAAAGAAGTATTGGCGTTCCTCGGGATCCTGAGCGTTGGTCTCTTTGGAGTGACTCACAACTACCCGGCCTTTGCCGGAGGCAGGATCGAGGTACCACGCCAGATCCTGTTCGATTGCGATGGGGTAGCCGAGTTTCAGCGCGCGATCGACCCGGTCGTTCCAGCGGCCGTCGTACGGGTAGCAATTATGGGCATCGGCCACCGGTCGATTGTCGTTCATGTACTGCATAGCGGCTGTTTGCGCGGACACATCATGTCCAAGGCAGAAGAGCAAGAACAGAGACAGCGCAGAACGTAACATCAGCTGACAGTATGTCGGACGAAGATGACGATCACATTGCACTCCCACCTATGCAAGTCTCCGCACCCCAAGCGCTATGGATTTCCACTACCCGCGTGCTACACTATTTCAGCTTGGTTGTTCAGTAGCGCTTAACAGGAGGGGTCGGCTTATTGCCGCCTGTCTTAGTGAAACTGGTAACCCTTTGGGTAATGAATCTTAAGTCAATCCAGTTGCAATTGGCTGATGCTCTTTAACTCATTCAACTTTCTCTGCTTCCTCGCTGTTGTTTTGCTCGTGTATTACCGGCTGTCGCACACGATGCAGAACCGGTTTCTGCTGGCAGCGAGTTGCTTCTTCTATGCCTGCTGGGATTGGCGTTTCCTTGCGCCGCTCCTAGTCTCCACTTCTATCGACTACTGGTGCGCCAAACGCATGGAGCAGATTGTAGAAGCGGGCGAACCGAAGTCAGCGCGTAAACCCTATCTTGTAACTAGCGTGGTCGCGAACATTGGTTTACTTGGCTTCTTCAAGTACTTCAACTTCTTCACAGGGAGCCTTCATGACCTTCTGGCTGGTATAGGCCTGCACCCGACCTTGTGGACGCTTAACGTCATTCTCCCAATCGGGATCTCGTTCTACACTTTTCAAGCATTGAGCTATACCATCGACGTCTATCGGGGGCAACTCCACGCGACCCGGAGCTTCGCTGACTTCTTACTAGCGGTTCTTTATTTCCCCCATCTTGTGGCCGGACCGATCCAACGCGCAAACAACCTGTTGCCTCAGGTTGTGAATAAGCGGCGGGTAACGGCCGATCAGGTCCGAGCCGGGCTGAACCTGATGGTATGGGGTTATGTAAAGAAGGTGTTCGTCGCCGATAATCTGGCGCCTATCGTTAATCAGATCTTCGCTCAACCAAGGGCCGATGGCTTCCATGTGATTGTGGGCGCATATGCTTTCGCTGTTCAGATTTACTGTGACTTTTCGGGCTATACGGATATTGCTCGAGGGGTGGCCAAGCTTATGGGTTTTGAGTTCATGCTGAACTTCAACCTGCCTTATCTTGCAACCAACCCTAGCGACTTCTGGAGCAGGTGGCATATCAGCCTTTCCACATGGCTGCGGGATTACCTTTACATCCCTCTGGGCGGTAACCGCAAAGGCAACGCGAAGACGTACCGCAATCTGATGCTGACCATGATCATCGGTGGTCTATGGCACGGCGCCGCTTGGACCTTTGTACTGTGGGGCTTCTATCACGGCGCCCTGCTGGCCGTGCACCGTGGCGTCCAGCAAGTGCTGCCTCAACGTCAGGTGCCAAGATCGCCGGTATGGTCCACCGTTTCTTACTGGACGCGCGTAGCGTTGTTTTTCCAGCTAACGTGCTTCGGCTGGCTTATCTTTCGTGCCAACTCATTGGGCCAACTTTCCCAGATGACGGGGGCACTACTGCACCCGTTGCAAGGTCTTGATTACGCTCTAGCCAGTCGAGTGTTCTTGTTTGCATTGCCAGTGATTGCCATGCCGCTGATCGTTTACTTCGCGAATCAGCTCGCAGTTTTTCGGTTCGCCTGGAGAATCGTCGAGGTTCGGGTGGTTTGTTACGCGGCTTTGCTCTACCTGGTTCTGTTTCGTGGTGGCCTTCCCGAATCGTTCATTTACTTCCAATTCTGATATGAGCATTCTCAGAAGGATTTTGCGATGTACGCTCTGCGTCGTGTTGTTTTTCGGAGCATGGGAAATGTGCGTCCGGATAGACCAGGCACTCACTTACGGCGCGCCTCTGTTTGGCCGTTATGATATGTCCACCATGCTCACCTATGACGACATCGGCGTCATAGGCCGCCCGCATGGGCGTTACTTGAAGTACAAGCTCAACAAGCTTGGGTACCGGAGCCCGGAGCCTCGCGCCGACCGGGAGCGCATCGTTACCATTGGGGCGTCGGAAACATTCGGATTATTTGAGTCGGAAGGCAAGGAGTATCCGCGCCAACTCGAACGAGAGTTGAATGCTCGCGCGGGCAGTGACCGATACCAGGTACAAAACGTCGCCTTCGCAGGGCAATCATTGAATGCGGCCGGCGGGAGGGTACCCCAAATCGCTGACGAAATTCAGCCGGAGTTAGCGCTTGTCTACCCCAGTTTCCTCCCCTATATCAATCCTCCCGCGGACGGTCGTGAACCTGTCGATTGGGTGAAACAAGACTCGTCTTTTCAGTCCCGGCTCTGGCCTAAACTCTGGAATCTGATGGACACCCTGCCGCCGTTTGTAAACGATTTGCGGTTCGAATACCACATTTGGAAGACGGTGCGGAATAGGCCGGTTCGTCAGCAAGTTCCTGAAGCCAACGTTTCCCGTTTTCACGAGGACTTAGTTAACCTGCTTGACAAATTGCAGGAAAACAATATCCGGTGTGTGCTAGTCACTCACGCCACTTACTTTGGAGACTCGGTGGATCCCGATGAACGCCCCAGGCTGATCGCTTGGCGCCGGATGGAACCCACCCTTGCGGAATCGGGTTTTCTGGACTTTGAAAAGCGAATGAACGCTGTGATCCGGCAGGAAGCGGCCGCTCGCCAGATCAAGTTGATCGATGCTGAGGCGCGTATGAATCAGCATGAGTTCTTCGCCGATTGGGTTCATTTCACGGACACCGGTGCGGCTCACATGGCCAGACTGCTGGCGACAGAAATTGCTCCAAGTGGAACGCTTGATCCCGAAATAGCGGCCAACGAAACTTCAGTTCAAAACTGATCGGGCGCGAGCTAGTCGAAGAACTGACGGTCGTCATCCGCCAAGTGCTGTTTCGCTGCTGCTACCTTGAACGTGACGCCGAGCCCTGGACGGTCCCACACATCGATGAAGCCCTTTTTCACAATGGGATTGGGCAGGCCTTCGACGATGTCGTACCACCAGTCTGGCTGGCCGAAGGGGTACTCGAAGGCAATATAGTTTTGCGGTAGTGCGGCAGCCATGTGGACGTGTGCAGCGAGCCCGATAAGGCCATCGAAGATGCCATGTGGAGCGACTAAGATGCCGTGAATGTCTGCGTATTCCGCGATCCATTTGAGTTCGGCGATGCCGCCTACGTCTTCCGGGTCAGGACCCACTACGTCGACTGCCTGTTTTTCGATCAGGTCTTTAAAGTTCTGCCGGAGATAGATTTCTTCACCGGTGTGGATGGGCACCGAGGTCGCCTGTTTCAGGTCACGGAAGAGTTCTGCGTTGGGGTACGGAGTGTAGTCGCCCGTAAGGATATCTTCAATCCAGGTAATGCGCAGGGGTTCGCAGGCTCGCGCGAAGGTGATGGCGTCCTTGATCATCCATCCGGGGCCGCAGTCGAGGGCAAGCCCGACCTCGTGGCCCAAGACTTTCTTCATTGCCTCGACGCAAGAGATGACATGATCGAGTCCTTCTTCGGTCATGAGGCCGCGGTCGGGATGGGAGGCGCCTTTGCGCGGCTCGTCGTACCACATACCTGGGATGGCACCCATCATCCCAGGGTTATGAAAGCCGACGGCCATCTTGATCAGCGTGAAGCCTTCCTTCGCCTCTTTCATCTGCTGAACATTGGCGGCGTAGTCCTGCGGCATCTGCCCGGTCATGGGCGGCCGGAAGCCACCGTTGTAGATGCGGACACGGTCTCGAATCTTGCCGCCGAGCAGCTTATAGACCGGCACTCCGGCGACTTGGCCTGCAATGTCCCACAAGGCAATCTCGATCGCACTCACAGCCGCTCCCCATGGTTTGAAGGCGCCTAGCCTGCGGATTTTCAGCATCACTCGCTCAACGTCGGTTGGATCTTCACCGAGCAGGTAGTCTTTATAAAAGAGAACCATTGGTTTCAGGTAGAGCTTGGACGATTCGGCCTGCCCATAGCCGGAGATGCCCTGATCCGTCACGATACGAATGACGGGATTGCGGCCGATGATGGCGCATCGCAGGTCGGTGATCTTGACCTTCGGTTGAGTGCTGCGTCGATCTTGAGCTGCGAGGGATGCCGCTGTTGCGGCGGCCGACAGCGATCCTACAAAACTTCGTCGAGTCCACTTAGTCATAAGTTGCGTAGAGCGAACTCATTCTATATCCCACGCCGTGCAGTCCGGAATCTGGCGTTCGCCACAATTGTAGATATGGCGCGTGTATTCATTACAGGTTCTTCCGACGGGCTTGGCCGGATGGCGGCTCAACGACTGGTGCAGCAGGGGCACACGGTTGTTCTGCATGCCCGCAGCGAGGCTAGAGGCCGGGAAGCCATGGCTGGTGTTCCAGGAGCGGAGACGGTGGTGGTTGGCGATCTGGCCAGCATCGCCCAGACTCGCGAAGTAGCGGATCAGGTGAACAAGCTTGGCCAGTTTGAAGCCGTGATCCACAACGCGGGCGTGGGTTACCAGGAGCCGAAACGGATCGCCACGCAAGACGGGCTTCCGCATGTGTTCGCGGTAAACACGCTGGCCCCGTATATTTTGACCGCGCTGATTCATCGGCCGCAGCGTCTTGTGTATCTCAGTTCCGGTTTGCACAAAAGCGGCGATACCAGCCTGGAAGATTTGACGTGGGAGCATCGGCCGTGGCAAGGACAGCAAGCGTATTCCGATACGAAGTTCCATGATGTGCTGCTGGCGTTCGGCGTGGCGCACCGCTGGCCTGACGTGCTCTCGAATGCGCTCGAACCGGGTTGGGTGCCGACGAAGATGGGTGGTGCCGGAGCGCCCGACGATTTAGAGGCCGGGTGCCGCACGCAGGCTTGGCTGGCGGTGAGCGACGACCCTGAGGCTACGGTGACCGGGCAATATTTCTATCACCAGAAGCAGCGGAAGCCTTTGGCGGCGACGCGGGATGTGGCATTGCAGGATCGGCTGTTGGCGGAATGCCGGCGATTGTCGGGAGTTGAGTTGGCATAGACACAGGTTTGCAGGACGAAGCCAATTTAGGTAAGATGGGAGCGTTTGTTACGCCTGTCTTGCTTCGGCTTCCGTGTCACGTAAGCCGGGGCGGGTGGTTCAGGTAGACCTAGGGCAGGACCGGGTGTTGCGATATGCGGTTGTCAAAGATCTTGCGTCCGCTGGACGCGTCAAGGCGGTATTTCAGTGGCGGTTGCAGCATTGGCCGGGGCGGCAGTGGCTGATGGCGCCCGTGGCGACTGCCGGAGACCAACGTTTCGCTTTCACGGGAACGGCTTTCGCCTTCTCCAGGCGAATTGTATCGATCTGTTCGCGACGCTTTTCGGCTTGCAGCTTTTGCAGCTCGGCCAAGACTTGTGAAAAGCCCGGTCGTGTAGCGACTGGTAACGCATATAAAGGCTCATGGACTGCATAAGCACCTTGTTCTCGATAACCGGGCCGAACGGGAGGAGAAAGCAGCCATTTTGGCGCGGATGGCGCGCTGGAGCCAGTAGTGCTGGGCCATGCGCGTGACGAGGGTTCTCTCGAGCAGGGTATTGGGGCGGAAGTCAGCTTCAAGTTCGGCGGCGTAGGCTTCGAAGTCGTCCTGCGATTCGGTGGGCAAGACCTCAAAGATGTTGGCGGCCAAGCCGTGCTTCCGGTTGTTTTGGGAAGAGGCAGCTTTGCCTTCCGGCGTGAGAGGGCCGGTGGACCTGAGGGCGTTAAGGCGGTTCGCCTGATCGCGGCGGTTGATGATGGGATGCGCTCCTAGATGCGAAATGGAAAAGGCCGGTGGCTCCTGTTGTGGAGCAACGGCCTTCTCGCAGACCAGTATCGCATGGCGCCGCAAGCGGTTTGGGGTTAACTCTTCTCGATTGATAGAGATCTGTGTTGTGACTGGGGTAATTGGACAAGGCTCTTTGAGTAGCTAAGCCAGGTTAGCTACTCATGAAATCCAC